>NZ_JALJXP010000001.1 GCF_024170165.1 Pseudomonas nitroreducens
ACCACCCTCAACTTCGAATCTCTGTAAGTACTTGATTTTCAAGTTCTTTCAGCGCTTCGTCGCTGGGAGTGGTGCGCATTATAGGGAGTTTAAATTGGCCGTCAACGACTAATTTAATCTTTCTGCAAAAAACTGTCCGTCCGATCAGTTTACTGCCATTGCCTGCCCTGCCAGCCGGCGTTCCTGGCGCAGCAGGTAGGCACCCACCAGCAGGCCCACTACGCACAGGGCTACTACATAGTAGGCAGGGCCCAACGGGTCTTCCTTCATAAGGAGGGCAACCACCATCGGGGTCAGGCCGCCGAAGATGGCGTAAGCCAGGTTGTAGGAGAAGGACAGGCCAGTGAAGCGCACTACCGCCGGGAAGGCGTTGACCATCACGTAAGGCACCGCGCCGATGACGCCGACGCACAGGCCGGTGACGGCGTACAGCGGGAACAGCCAATCCGGATGCGCCTTCAGGCTGGTGTAGAAGGTCCAGGAGACGACGCCCAGCAGGATGCTGCCGTATATAAAGGTGCGACCAGCGCCGAAACGGTCGGCGAGGCGGCCGGACAGGATGCAGCCGACGCTCAGGCAGACGATGGCCACGCTGTTGGCCTTCAGCGAGGTAGCAGCGTCGAAGCCGTACACGGTCTGCAGGACCGACGGGGTCATCAGGATCACCACCACGATGCCGGCGGACAGCACCCAGGTCAGCAGCATGGACAGCACGATGGCCGGGCGATGCTCGCGCACCACCACGCCCAGTGGCACTTCCTCGGCCAGCTGCTTGCGCTGCTGCAGTTCTGCGAACACCGGCGTCTCGTGCAGCCAGCGGCGCAGGTAGACGGAGAACAGGCCGAAGATTCCGCCCAGCAGGAACGGGATACGCCAGGCATAGCCCTGCACTTCCTCGGCGCTGTAAACGCTGTTGATCAGCGTCGCCACCAGCGAACCGATGAGGATACCCGCGGTCAGACCCGACGTGAGCGTGCCGCAGGCGTAGCCCACGTGACGATGGGGGACGTGCTCGGCAACGAACACCCAGGCGCCCGGCACTTCACCGCCGATGGCCGCGCCCTGGATGACACGCAGCAGCAGGAGTGCCAGCGGCGCCCAGATGCCGATCTGTGCGTAGGTGGGCAGCAGGCCCATGATCAGTGTGGGCACGGCCATCAGGAAGATGCTCAGGGTGAACATCTTCTTGCGGCCCAGCAGGTCGCCGAAGTGCGCCATGACCACACCACCCAGCGGACGGGCCAGGTAGCCGGCGGCGAACAGGCCGAAAGTCTGCAGCTGGCGCAGCCAGTCGGGCATGTCGGCGGGGAAGAACAGCTTGCCGACCACGGTGGCGAAAAACACGAAGATGATGAAGTCGTAGAACTCCAGGGCGCCGCCCAGGGCGGACAGCGAAAGAGTCTTGTAGTCGCTGCGGGTCAACGGACGTGACGCGGGCGCGGCAGGAGCGTTCACAGAAGGCATGGTGCTTGTTATCTCTGCAGGCAAGGAAGCTGCGGCCGGCAGCCGCAGGTGCCGCACCATAGCAAATTGCGCGGAAGCGACACAGCGGCCGCGCCCGCGGCAATTTCTCGAATTCCCGCGGTCGTCGCGCCGGCTCGCCCTCTATATAATGCGGGCAGGCCGATCGAAAGCTGTCCCAAGGCCTTGCGCCGGCAGGTGTCTTGGGAGAGTTTTTCCATACCCTCACCATGAGTACGCCGGGGGCAAGAGGCCCTTACCTATGATCGAGCTCGAACAAGAAGATCCCATCCCGCAGGGCGACCTCGCCTTGCAGATCACCGCCCTGCCGCGCGAGACCAACGGCTTTGGCGACATCTTCGGTGGCTGGCTGGTGGCGCAGATGGATCTCGCCGGAACCGCCATGTCCAGCCGCATCGCCGGAGGCCGCGTGGCCACGGTAGCCATCGACCGCATGGCCTTCCTGGTTCCGGTCGCTGTCGGCGCGCAGCTCTCCTTCTATACCCAGACCCTGGAAGTGGGTCGCAGCTCGATCCGCATGCTGGTCGAGGTATGGAGCGATGACCCGCTGTCCAGCGAGTGGCGCAAGGTCACCGAGGCGGTGTTCGTCTTCGTCGCCATCGACGGTAGCGGGCGTACCCGACCGGTTCCTCCGCGTCGCGGCTGAAAACTGAAAACGCCGGCTCTCTCGCCGGCGTTTTCATTTCCACACTTCCGAATCAGCGCTGCGGTTTTCCGCGCACTGGCGCGCCTTCCGCCTTGAAGTAATCAGCGGTACTGCGCGGCAGTGCCGGACGACCACGCACCTTATCGGCAAGTTTCTCGGCCATCATGATGGTGGTGGCGTTGAGGTTGCCGGTGATGATCAGCGGCATGATCGACGCATCGATCACCCGCAACCCTTCCATGCCGTGCACACGGCCTTCGCCATCGACCACCGCCATGTCGTCGTCGCCCATCTTGCAGGAGCAGGACGGGTGGAACGCCGTTTCCGCGTGCTCGCGGACGAAGGCATCGAGGTCGGCGTCGCTCTGCTTGTCCAGGCCCGGGCTGATCTCGCGGCCACGGTAGGGGTCGAGCGCCGGCTGATTCATGATCTCGCGGGTGATCCGGATTGCGTCGCGGAACTCCTGCCAGTCCTGCTCGCAGGACATGTAGTTGAACAGGATGCTCGGGTGTTTGCGCGGATCCCGGGAAGTCAGGTTGATCCGCCCACGGCTCGGAGAGCGCATGGAGCCGACATGGGCCTGGAAGCCGTGCTCGCTCACCGCGTTGCTGCCGTTGTAGTTAATCGCCACCGGAAGGAAGTGGTACTGGATGTTCGGCCACTCGAATTCCGCGCGGCTGCGGATGAAGCCGCCAGCCTCGAACTGGTTGCTCGCGCCCAGGCCGGTGCCGAGGAACATCCATTCCGCGCCGATCTGCGGCTGGTTCCACCATTGCAGCGCCGGGTACAACGACACCGGCTGCTTGCAGGCGTACTGCAGGTACATCTCCAGGTGGTCCTGGAGGTTCTGGCCGACGCCGGGCAGGTCATGCACGACGTCGATGCCCAGGTCGCGCAACAGCGCGGCAGGGCCGACACCGGAGCGCTGCAGCAGTTGGGGAGAAGCGACGGCGCCGGAGCACACCAGCACTTCGCGACGTGCGCGGACTTCCTTCAGCGCATTGTCATCACCATGCAGGTAAGTCGCACCGATGGCGCGCTTGCCGCTGAACAGGATTCGATCGGTCAGCGCGTGGGTGACGATGGTCAGGTTGGGCCGCTCGCGAGCCTGGTCGAGGTAACCCCGGGCGGTACTGGCGCGGCGGCCCTGCGGGGTGACGGTGCGGTCCATCGGCCCAAAGCCTTCCTGCTGGTAGCCGTTGAGGTCTTCGGTACGCGGGTAACCGGCCTGCACACCAGCCTCGACCATGGCGTGGAACAGCGGGTTGTTGCCGGCCTTGGGCGTGGTCACGCTCACCGGGCCACTGCCGCCATGGTAGTCGTTGGGGCCGATGTCGCGGGTCTCGGCCTTGCGGAAGTACGGCAGGCAGTCCAGGTAGGTCCAGTCTTCCAGGCCCTTCTCCTGCGCCCAGCCGTCGAAGTCCATGGCGTTGCCGCGGATGTAGCACATGCCGTTGATCAGCGAGGAGCCACCCAGGCCCTTGCCGCGCCCGCACTCCATGCGGCGGTTGTTCATGTGCGGTTCCGGGTCGGTCAGGTAGGCCCAGTTGTAGCGGCGACCCTGCAACGGGTAGGCCAGCGCGGCGGGCATCTGCGTGCGGAAGTCGGCGCGATAGTCCGGGCCGCCGGCTTCCAGCAGCAGGACGCTGACGTCGGCGTCCTCGGTCAGGCGGGTCGCCAGTACGTTGCCCGCCGAACCGGCGCCGATGATGATGTAGTCGTATTCCTGGGACATGCAGGCCTTCCTCTTTTTCAGGCACGACACCGCCCGCGACGCGTGCGCGCCGGTGTCTGCGTGTTCGGGATGGCCGGTGGTCAGGGAGTCATGCCTGCGACCGGCCTTTCATGGCTCGATCGCGGCGATCAGAACACCGAGGTGTAGTCGCCCAGCTCTACCTGTACGGATTTGATGCGAGTGTAGTGAGCCAGGGTGGTCAGGCCGTTCTCACGACCGACACCCGATTGCTTGTATCCGCCAACCGGCATCTCGGCCGGCGATTCGCCCCAGGTGTTGATCCAGCAGATGCCCGCTTCCAGGCGGTGGATCGCCCTGTGTGCGCGCGCCAGGTCCTGGGTCACGACGCCGGCGGCGAGGCCGTACTCGGTGTCGTTGGCGCGGCGGATGGCCTCGTCTTCGGTGTCGTAGACGAGGATGCTCATGACCGGCCCGAAGATTTCCTCGCGGACGATGGTCATGTCGTCACGGCAGTCGGTGAACACGGTCGGCGCGACGTACGCGCCCTGGCCGAACTCGCCCTGGGTGACGCGCTCGCCACCGCACAGCAGGCGGGCCTTCTGTTCCTTGCCGGACTCGATGTAGGAGAGGACGCTCTCCATGTGCGGGAAGCTCACCAGCGGGCCGAAGTTGGTGTTTTCGTCCTGCGGGTTGCCCAGGCGGATGCGCTTGACGCGCTCCAGCACCTTGGCTTCGAAACGCGCCTGCAGGTTGCGCGGGATAAAGACGCGGGTGCCGTTGGTGCAGACCTGGCCGGAGCTGAAGAAGTTGGCCATGACGGCAATGTCGGCGGCGCGGTCGAGGTGGGCGTCCTCGAAGATGATCAGCGGCGACTTGCCGCCCAACTCCATGGTGACTTCCTTGAGCGAAGAACTGGACGCACTGGCCATGACCTTCTTGCCAGTGGAGGTGCCGCCGGTGAAGGAGATCTTCTCGATCAGCGGGTGCTCGGTCAGCCACTGGCCGACTTCGCGGCCACTGCCGGTGAGCACGTTGAACACGCCGTCGGGCAGGCCGGCGGCGGTGTAGACCTCGGCGAGTTTAAGCGCGGTCAGCGGAGTGACTTCGCTGGGCTTGAAGATCATCGCGTTGCCGGCGGCCAGGGCCGGGGCGGATTTCCACAGGGCGATCTGGATCGGGTAGTTCCAGGCGCCGATGCCGGCGACCACGCCCAGCGGCTCGCGACGGGTATAGACGAAGCTGGTGTCGCGCAGCGGGATCTGTTCGCCCTCGATGGCGGGCACCAGGCCGGCGTAGTACTCGAGCACGTCGGCGCCGGTGACGATGTCGACGAAGCGGGTCTCGGCCAGCGGCTTGCCGGTATCGAGGGTTTCCAGTTCGGCGAGTTCGTCGTTGCGCTCGCGGAGGATGTCCACGGCGCGGCGCAGAATGCGCGAGCGCTGCATGGCGGTCATCGCAGCCCAGACTTTCTGCCCTTCCACCGCCGCCTGCACGGCGCGCTCGACGTCTTCCTTCGAGGCGCGTTGTACCTGGGCGAGGACTTCACCGTTGGCCGGATTGATGGTCTCGAAGGTGGCGCCGCTGGTGGCTTCCACGTAGCGACCGCCAATGTAGAGCTTCTGTACTTCGAATCGAGCCATGGTGCGGTGGTCCTCTCTTGTCGGTGTCAGCGCAAGGCTGCGCCCGCTATCCGGGGCGCTTGGCCAGTTGTTGGTCGAGGTAGTCGTAGGCAATCGCCAACGCCTGCTCGGTGTCGAAGGCGTCGCCCGAGAGCGCGCCCCGCAGCCACAGGCCGTCGATCAGCGCGGCCAGCCCGCGAGCGGCGCTGCGAGCCTGGGCCAGCGGCAGTTCGCGGCGGAACTGGCTGCACAGGTTCGAATACAGCCGGTGGTCGTTGATCCGCTGCAGTCGGCGCAGCGCCGGCTGGTGCATGCTGGTCGCCCAGAACGCGAGCCAGGTCTTCATGGCCGGGCCGTTGACCTGCGAGCTGTCGAAGTTGCCGGCGATGATGGCCCGCAGGTGCGAGCGCGGTTCGTCGTTGCGCAAGGTAGCGCGGCGCTCGGCGACGGCCTTGCTCAATGCCGACATCAAATGTCGCATCGTCGCTTCCAGCAGCCCGTTCTTGTCCTGGAAGTAGTGGCTGATGATGCCGTTGGAGACCCCCGCGAGGCGGGCGATCAGGGCGATGCTGGCGTCGCTCATGCCCACCTGGTCCACCGCCTCGAGGGTCGCGTGGATCAACTGGGAGCGGCGAATCGGCTGCATACCGACCTTGGGCATTTTTCAATCTCCTCTTCGCCGGGCGTACCTGTGCCGTCCGGCGATAATGTGGGCCAGTCTATTCGTTTTTTATTGAACGCTCAATCAACTAAGAATATGCTGCGCTGCATCAACACCTCCGAGGCGCCCGCATGGCGGGCCCCGTACCGTTCATCGCTACGCCGCATTCCAGCCCGCAAGGATCGCAGAATCCGCGCCGGATGTGTCGCAGCCGCTCTCCCCGGTGACGTCGCCTGACGGCACCTGCCCGTTGCGACGGGCCTTTCACAGCCCGGCCCGTGCCGGGCTTTCTTTTGCCCCACGTCAGGGCCCGCGCCGCGCACCAGCGACTATGGTTTCAGCCATACCCCCCGCGAGGATCGCCGCCATGTCGCAACACCCGCTCTGGCAAGCCCTGGGCCGCCACTGGAAATGGATCGCCCTGCGCGGCGTCGCCGCCCTGCTGTTCGGCATCCTGGCCATGGTCTGGCCGGGCATCGTGCTGACCGTGATGGTGCTGTTCTTCGGCGCCTACGCCTTCGTCGACGGCCTGTTCACCCTGATCGCCGCCGCGCAGATGCGCGAATCCGGCCGGCCCCTGTGGCCGCTGGTCCTGGTGGGATTGCTGGGGATCGCTGCCGGGCTGGTCGCCTTCCTCTGGCCGCAGCTGACCGCGCTGGGCCTGCTGATGCTGATCGCCGGCTGGGCACTGGTCATGGGCGTGCTGCAGATCATCGCCGCGATCCGCCTGCGCAAGGCGCTGCAGAACGAATGGTGGCTGGGGCTTTCCGGCGCGGTATCGGTGCTGTTCGGTGTGCTGATGATCGGCAATCCGGGGGCCGGGGCGATCGCCGTGGCCTGGGTGATCGGCGCCTACTCGGTGTTCTTCGGCGTCCTGCTGATCCTGCTCGCGCTGCGCCTGCGCAAGACCTCGACCTTCAATGCCTGAGGAGCGGGACTGGTGCCTGCTGCGCCTGGACGACAACGGCAACCGCTTCGTCATGCGCCGCCAGCTGAGCCGCGCCGAAGCCGAAGCCCTGGCGGGGGAGTACCAGGCCCGCGGCCACCGGCAGACCTACTGGGCGGAGCGCGAAACGCCCCACCCGGAATGACTCAACAGCCGGTCAGGCGCGCTTCCGCGCGTTCGGCGGGGAAGAAGATCGGGCGCAGGCGCACACCCACGGCGTTGCCGAAGAACGCCGCCACCAGCCACAGCCAGCCATGCAGGCTGCCCGAAGCGATACCGCTGAAGTACGCGCCGATGTTGCAGCCGTAGGCCAGGCGCGCGCCATAGCCGAGCAGCAGGCCACCGATGACGGCGGCGATCAGCGAACGCGCGGGAATCTTCAGGCTCGGCGCGAAACGGCCGGCGAGGCCGGCGGCCAGCAGTGCGCCGATCATGATGCCGAAGTCCATCACGCTGGTGACGTCCTGCCACACCGGTGCAGCCAGCGCCTTGGCGTTGGCTTCGACTTGCCAGAAGGCCCACTGGTCGACGGCGATGCCGAGACTTTCGAATGCCTTCGCACCCCACAGGGCAAAGGCCGAGGTAACACCCCACGGACGCCCGGCCAGCGCCAGGGTGGCGAAGTTCAGCAGCGCCAGCGCCACTGCACCCCACACCAGGGGCCACGGGCCACGGAAGAGCCGACCGATGCCCTTCTCGCCGTTGCTGGCGATCAGCTCCAGCACGCCATGACGGCGACGCTCCAGCACCACGCTGACGGCGGCAATCGCGGCGAACAGCGCAAGACTCACGGCCAGTGCCGGGAACAGGCCCAGCGACTGCACGATGGAGGTCGGCGGCAGCGACGGCAGGGCGAACCACCAGCCGATGTGGTGGGTGGCGACCACCGAGCCGACGATGAAGAACAGCAGCGTCACCAGCATCCGCGCGTTGCCGCCGCCGACGGTGAACAGCGTACCGGAGGCGCAGCCGCCACCCAGTTGCATGCCGATGCCGAAGATGAAGGCGCCGACGATGACCGACGTACCAGCCGGCGACACCAGCCCCTTCACCGGCTCACCGAACAGCGTGCCAGCGGCCAGTGCCGGGAAGAACAGCAGCACCGCCAGCGCCAGCATCACCATCTGCGCGCGCAGGCCGGCGCCACGGCGTTCACGGATGAACACGCGCCAGGCGGACGTGAAGCCGAAGGCTGCGTGGTAGAGCGTCAGCCCCAGCGCGCCGCCGACCAGGAACAGCAGCGCCTGCCGGCCACTCACCACCTGGGCGAGGAACAGCGCACCCGCCAGCAGCACAAGGAAGGCAACCCAGGGCGCCGTGGACTTGCGCTCGGGGACGGTGGACAGGGCTAGGCTCATGGCGGCTCCGGGGTGTATTCGAGAGGGGCGATATTCTAGGGAGCGTAGCGTCTGACGCCAACTTCGTAAGGCAGCTAAGGAAATAGCCGGAAGTTACAAGCCTTGGGGAAAGTCCGAGCTGAGCGTAGGGCGAATAACGCCCCAAGCGTTATCCGCCGCCCCACTGCGCCGGAGCCTGGACGGCGGATAACCGTGAACGGTTATTCGCCCTACGCTCGTGCCCAAGCCTTGCGCAGCGCCTTGAGCGCCTCAGCGATCCGCGCCTCCGGCACCGCCGCGAAACCCAGCACCAGCCCGGCCCTCTGATCCGCCGGCTCGGCGGACTCCGGCAGCCAGTAATCGCTCAGGGCATTCACCTCCACACCAACCGCCGCCGCGCGCTGCATCAGTTCCAGTTCGCGCTCGCGGCTATCGACCCGCACGCACAGGTGCAAGCCTGCTTCCACCGCCGGCATCGGCGCGCACCCCGCCACCTCCGGCCAGCCACGCAGCAGCGCATCGCGACGACTACGCGCGGCCCGGCGCATGCGCCGCACATGACGCTGGAAATGCCCTTCGGCGATGAAGTCCGCCATCACCCGCTGGGTACCGACTTCGGAATGACGTACATCCAGCGCGCGGCGGCGGGCGAAGGCCTGCGCCAGCGCGGGCGGGACGACCAGGTAGCCCAGGCGCAGCGCCGGGAAGGCGATCTTGCAGAAGGTGCCGACGTAAAGCACGCGGCCGTGGCGATCCAAGGCGGCCAGCGGCATCAGTGGCGTCCCGCTGTAGCGGTACTCGCCATCGTAGTCGTCCTCGACGATCCAGCCGCCGCTGCGCTCGGCCCACTCCAGCAACTCCAGGCGCCGCGACAGCGACAGGGTCACGCCGGTGGGGTACTGGTGCGAGGGGGTGACGTAGACCAGCCGGCAGTCCGGCAATTGCTCCAGCTGCGCCGTGCACAGGCCATCGGCATCCACCGGCACGCCATGCAGGCGCGCACCTGCCGTGGCGAAGGCGTGGCCGGCGGCGCGGTAGCCGGGGTTCTCGATGGCCGCACCGTCACCGTCGGCGAGCAGTACCTGGGCGCACAGCGCAATGCCCTGCTGGGCGCCGCTGGTGATGATGATCTGCCCGGCATCGCAGTGCAGACCACGGGTGGTACGCAGGTAGGCCGCGACCAGCTCGCGCAGGCGCTGCTCGCCGGCCGGGTCGCCGTAGCCGAGGCAATCCAGCGGCGGATCACGCCAGAAGCGTGCCTGCAGCCGTGCCCAGGTATCGAAGGGGAAGAGGTCGAAGGCCGGCACGCCGACCCGGAAAGCCCGTGGCGCACCAGTGGGTGGCAGCGGCAGATGGTGCCGCGCAAGGCGCTCCAGGGACGGCGCCTCGGGGCTGCGTGTTTCATTGCGCACCGCGTCGACCGAAGGCTGCACACGCTCCGCCACGTAGGTGCCATCGCCCGTGCGGCCCTCGATGTAACCCTCGGCGTAGAGCTGCTCGTAGGCGCGCACCACGGTATTGCGGGAAACCCCCAGCGACGAGGCCAGGTCGCGGCTCGCCGGCAGCCGCGAGCGGGCCGCCAGGCGCCCGTCGAGGATGCGCTCGCGCAGCGCCTGGAACAGCTGCACGCCCAGCGGACGGGCCGGATCGAGGCGGATACCGGAAGGGTTGAAAGGCAACGGGACGCTCATGGAGAAGGCTTCCGGGACGACGGCAATGGTTCCCTTGATTTCAGCATGAATGGCTCTTTAGCAGAACCATTTCCCGACCTAGTCTGGAAGCATTCCAACGCACACAAGGTTGTCCGCATGTCTTCCGCCATCGAGATCCGCCCGATCAGCGCCACTGATCACGCCGCCTGGCTGCCGCTGTGGCAGGGCTACCAGCGCTTCTACAAGACCACCATCGACGAGGCCACCAGCGCCGTTACCTGGCAGCGCTTCCTCGATGCGGCCGAGCCGATGCACGCCGCCCTCGCCTGGCGTGATGGCGTGGCCATCGGCATGGTCCACTTCATCTACCACCGTTCCTGCTGGACCCAGGGCGACTACGTCTACCTGCAGGATCTGTTCGTTGCCGAAGGCCAGCGCGGCGGCGGCATCGGCGCGCAGCTGATCGAACACGTCTACGCCGACGCCCGCGCCAACGGCGCCTCGCGGGTGCACTGGCTGACCCACGAGAGCAACACCGACGCCATGTTCCTCTACGACCGGATCGCCGACCGCTCCGGGTTCCTCCAGTACCGCAAGATCCTCTGAGCCGGAGCGCCCATGAACGACCAACCCCTGCTGAACTGGCGCCCCGCCGCCAGCCCCGAACGCCGCACCCTGACCGGCCGCTACATCAACCTCGTAGCACTGGACGTCGCCCTGCATGGCGATGACCTGTGGCAGGCACTGCAAGGTCCGGATTCCGACCCGGTGCTGTGGGACTACCTGCCCTACGGCCCCTTCCCCGAGCGTGCGCCCTTCGATGCCTGGCTGGCGGGCAACGCCGCGAGCAACGACCCGCTGTTCTTCGCCGTGATCGACCGCGCCAGCGGCCGCGCGGTCGGCCTGCTCAGCTACCTGCGGATCTTCCCCAAGGACGGCAGCATCGAGATCGGCCACATCGCCTACGGCCGCGTGATGCAGCGCTCGCCGGCCTCCACCGAGGCGGTCTACCTGCTGGCCCGGTGGGCGTTCGAGATGGGCTACCGGCGCCTGGAATGGAAGTGCAACGCGCTCAATGCCCGCTCCATGCGCGCCGCCGTGCGCCTGGGCTTCGTCTTCGAAGGCACCTTCCGCCAGGCCACGGTGGTGAAGGACCGCAACCGCGACACCGCCTGGTTCTCCATCATCGACAGCGAATGGCCGCGCTGCCAGCGGGCCTTCGAACGCTGGCTGGACGCTTCCAATCTCAATGCCGATGGTCAGCAGCGCGAACGCCTCGAAGACCTGCGCCAGAGCTGATCTTTTCATTCTCCGGGAACTGCCCGCTACGCGAAGGATCGGTGATACTGAAACTTTCGCAGCGCAGTCCCGGAGACCAGCATGAGCAGCGACATCCAGACTCCCCGCGTCGAACAGGTGCAGATCGACCAACTGCCCTGCTGGCGCATCCACACCGCCCAGGGTGAAGCTCTGATCGCCCAGCAGGGCGCGCAACTGCTCAGCTACCAGCCCCACGAACAGCCGCCGCTGATCTGGCTGAGCGAGACCGCCGAGTACCACCATGGCCAGTCCCTGCGCGGCGGCGTGCCGGTGTGCTGGCCGTGGTTCGGCAACCTGGAACGCAACCCGGTGGATATCCGCACCGCCTACCGGGGCGACAAGGCGCCGGCCCATGGCCTGGTGCGCGCGGTGGACTGGCAGCTGGACGACATCGCCGACGAACTGGGCCAGCTCTCCGTGCACTTCAGTTTCGATGCACGCAGCGGCCTGCCCGGCTGGTCGCATTCGGCGCGGCTGGAGCTGGTGATGCGCTTCGGCGAACGCCTGACCCTGGAAATGACCACCCACAACCTGGGCGACAAGCCGCTGCCGATCAGCCAGGCGCTGCATACCTACTTCGCGGTCGGCGACGTGCGCCAGGCCAGCATCGACGGACTGCAGGGCTGCCGCTACGTGGAAACCCTGGAGAACTGGGAGCTGCGCGACCAGCACGGCCTGGTACGCATCGTCGGAGAGACCGACCGCATCTACCTGGACGTGGAGAAACCGCTGGTGATCCGCGATCCGGCCTGGGAGCGCGCGATCCATATCCAGGCCAGCGGCTCGCGCTCGGCCGTGGTGTGGAACCCGTGGATCGACAAGGCCGCGCGTCTGTCGCAGTTCGAGGCCGAGGCCTGGCAGGGCATGCTCTGCATCGAGACGGCGCGGGTCTGGGACGACGTGATGAGCGTGGCGCCGGGGCGCAGCGAGACGATGAAGGTGGAAGTCTGGGGCGAGCCGCTGAAAGCGTGATCTTCCCGTAGGGCGCATAACGCGCCAGCGTTATCCGCCGCGGGCGATCTGGCGGATAACCTGTTCCAGGTTATTCGCCCTACGATTCTGACGGCACGCGATATCGCAGGAGCGGACTCCGTCCGCGATAGACCCGCATCACGCCGGACACTCTCGCGGACAAAGTCCACTCCTACGCAGGGTTCACGCGGTGGGGTTACAGGTCGCTCTCTTCCACCGGCCGCACCTTGGCGTCGTCGATGGCGTAGGCCGCGTCGGCCAGGTCATTGCTGACCTTCTCCACCTTCAGCGTGCCACTGACCCAGATCGGGCTGTAGATGTCGTCAATCCTGATGCCCTTGGGGTAGCGCACCAGCACGATCTGGTTCGGCGGCGGCGGCGGCACGTGGATGCAGGCGCCTGGATAAGGCACCAGGAAGAATTCGGTGACACGGCCCTTGGCGTCGTTTTCCAGGGGCACCGGGTAGCCACCCAGGCGCAACGCCTTGCCGTTCAACGCGGCCACCGTCCTGGTCGAATACATCACCTGCGGCAGCTTCTTGTCGGACTGTTTCAGCCCGCCCTTGTTGGTGAAGGTGCCGTTGGCCTCGGGGCCACTGTGGGTGATCTCCGGCATGTCCTCCAGCGCCTTGCGGTCGCTCGGCGGCATCAGGGACAGCCAGTCGGTTTCGGGAAGTTCGGCGGCGGACGCCAGGGAAGTCAGCAGGATCAGACAGCAGGCGAGCAATGGTCGGCGCATCGTGGACTCGAAGGGCCCGGTCGGGCACAGGCGGTAAGGGCTTCCTGCGCCCTCCCCCTTGGCGGGAGAGGGGCGGAAATCACCGTCAATTCTTCTTGATCAGGCCGTAAATGACCAGCAGCACGATGGCGCCGATCACTGCGCCAATGAAGCCTGCCGCCTGGCCGGCCGCGTAGATGCCGAGTGCCTGGCCGCCGTAGGTGGCCAGCAGCGAACCGCCGATGCCGATCAGGATGGTCATGATCCAGCCCATGCTGTCGTCGCCCGGCTTCAGGAAGCGTGCGATGAGTCCGACGATCAGGCCGATGACGATGGTTCCGATGAAGCCCATGACAGTCCCTCCTTGTGGGATATGCGCGGTGGGTTCGCGCGTGTCATGGGACAGTGTAGGAAAGCATCGCGTTCCGTGTATTCCCGCGTGCCAGAGCGACCGGATGTGTTTCGCGAGCCTTACAGCAGTCTGACGATCGCCCATGAAAAAAGCCGCGTCAGCGATTGACGCGGCTTTCTCTTGAGCACTCCGATCGGCGGGCCGTCAGGCCTTGGCGATCAGCGCCTCGACCTCGGCGATGCGCGCCTTCAGGGTCGCCAGGTCGGCGCTGCGCAGGGTGGCGTGGCCAACCTTGCGCCCGGCCTTGAAGGCCTTGCCGTAGTGGTGCAGGTGGCAATCGGCGATGTTCAGCACCTCGGCCACCGGCGGCACTTCGCCGATGAAGTTGAGCATGGCGCTCTCGCCCACTTTCGCCGTCGAGCCCAGCGGCAGGCCGGCGATGGCCCGCACGTGGTTCTCGAACTGGCTGCACTGCGAACCTTCGATGGTCCAGTGGCCGGAGTTGTGCACGCGCGGGGCGATCTCGTTGGCCTTCAGGCCGCCGTCGACTTCGAAGAACTCGAAAGCCAGCACGCCAACGTACTGCAGCTTGTCCAGCACGCGGCCGACGTAGTCTTCGGCCAGCGCCTGCAGCGGGTGGTCGGTGCTCGCCACGGACAGGCGCAGGATGCCGTTCTCATGGGTGTTGTGCACCAGCGGGTAGAAGCGCGTCTCACCGTCGCGGGCGCGTACCGCCACCAGCGACACTTCGCCGGTGAAGGGCACGAAGCCTTCGAGGATGCAGGGCACGCTGCCCAGCTCGGCGAAGGCGCCCGTGACGTCCTCGGCCTTGCGCAGGACCTTCTGGCCCTTGCCGTCGTAGCCCAGGGTGCGGGTCTTCATCACGGCCGGCAGGCCGATACTGGCGACGGCTGCGTCGAGCTCGGCCTGGGACTGCACGTCGGCGAAGGCCGGGGTCGGGATGCCCAGGTCCTTGAACATGGACTTCTCGAACCAGCGGTCGCGGGCGATGCGCAGCGACTCGGCGTTCGGGTAGACCGGGACGAACTGCGAGAGGAAGGCCACGGTCTCGGCCGGCACGCTCTCGAACTCGAAGGTCACCACGTCGACCTGATCGGCCAGCTGACGCAGGTGGTCCTGGTCGCTGTAGTCAGCGCGGATGTGTTCGCCCAGGGCTTGCGCACAGGCGTCCGGCGCCGGGTCGAGGAAAGCGAAGTTCATGCCCAGCGGGGTGCCCGCCAGGGACAGCATGCGGCCCAGCTGGCCGCCACCGATGACACCGATCTTCATGGTTCTGCTCAGGCCTCGCGCGGATCGGGATTGTCCAGCACCGTCTCGGTCTGGGTGGCGCGGAACTGCTTCAGCGCCTCGTGGTATTGGGGATACTTGGCGCCCAGGATGCTGGCGGAGAGCAGGGCGGCGTTGGTCGCGCCGGCCTTGCCGATGGCCAGGGTGGCGACCGGGACGCCCGCGGGCATCTGCACGATGGACAGCAGCGAGTCGACACCCGAGAGCATGGAGGACTGCACCGGCACGCCGAGGACCGGCAGGTGGGTCTTGGCGGCGCACATGCCCGGCAGGTGGGCGGCACCGCCGGCGCCGGCGATGATCACTTCGATGCCGCGGCCGTCGGCCTCTTCGGCGTACTGGAACAGCAGGTCCGGGGTCCGGTGGGCGGAAACCACCTTCACTTCGTACGGAATGCCGAGCTTGTCCAGCATGTCTGCGGTGTGGCTCAGGGTGCTCCAGTCGGATTTGGAACCCATGATCACGCCAACCAGTGCGCTCATCGTCGTGCCTCTCTCAAGTGCGCTCTTGGGCGCGTCAGAAACCAACAAGCCACGACTCCGTGAGGGCGTGGCTTGTACGTGGCCAAACCGGCGGGCAGTGCCGGCTTGAAGGCGGCGCAGTATACCGCAAAGACCGTACCGCAGTGCACTGGGCATGACCGTTGGTCCCGATTTCGTCATTCCACCACCGACAGGGCCTGCGACGACCTCGAAAAAGCTTGCCGCAGCTCAAGATGGCCTAGGCTCAGAGGCTCACACTCGTCTGACACGAACCTGCCCGGACGGGCAGGTCCCTCACCCTTCAAGGAGCGAGCGCAATGTCCACGACCCTGCCCACGACCATGAAAGCCGCTGTCGTCCACGCCTTTGGCGAGCCACTGCGGATCGAGGAAGTCAAAGTCCCGCTGCCCGGCCCCGGGCAGATCCTGGTGAAGATCGAGGCGTCCGGCGTCTGCCATACCGACCTGCATGCTGCCGAAGGCGACTGGCCGGTGAAGCCGAGCCTGCCGTTCATTCCCGGCCATGAAGGCGTCGGTTTCGTCGCCGCGGTCGGCGCTGGCGTCAGCCGTGTGAAGGAAGGCGACCGCGTCGGCGTGCCCTGGCTGTACACCGCCTGTGGCTGCTGCGAGCACTGCCTGACCGGCTGGGAAACCCTTTGCGAAAGCCAGCAGAACACCGGTTACTCGGTGAACGGCGGCTATGCCGAATACGTGCTGGCGGACCCGAACTATGTCGGGATATTGCCCAAGGACGTCAGCTTCCTGGAAATCGCGCCGATCCTCTGCGCGGGCGTCACCGTCTACAAGGGCCTGAAGGAAACCGGCGCGCGCCCCGGCCAGTGGGTGGCGATCTCCGGCATCGGCGGCCTCGGCCACGTGGCCGTGCAGTACGCCAAGGCCATGGGCCTGCACGTGGTGGCGGTGGACGTGGATGACGCCAAGCTGGAGCTGGCCAGGCGTCTGGGCGCCAGCCTGACCGTCAACGCGAAGAAGGAAGACCCGGTGCAAGTGGTGCAGCGCGATATCGGCGGCGCCCACGGCGTACTGGTCACGGCGGTATCCAACAGCGCCTTCGGCCAGGGCATCGGCATGGCCCGGCGCGGCGGCACCGTGTCGCTGGTCGGCCTGCCGCCGGGCGACTTCCCCACGCCGATCTTCGACGTGGTGCTCAAGGGCCTGCACATCACCGGCTCCATCGTCGGCACCCGCGCCGACCTGCAGGAAGCCCTGGACTTCGCCGGCGAGGGCCTGGTGAAGGCCACCGTCGCCTCCGGCAAGCTGGATGACATCAACGCCATCCTCGACCGCATGCGCGCCGGGCAGATCGAAGGACGGATCGTAGTGGAGATGTAAGGCTCGTTCGGTGCATAGCAGGAGTCCCTCTCCCTAACCCTCTCCCTGAAGGGAGAGGGGACATCCGTGCTGGCTGTTGTTTTCGTGTATGCCGGCTGACTCAGCACTTCCCAAATGCTCGGAAATCTCCCTCTCCCTTCAGGGAGAGGGCGGGGGAGAGGGTAACCCAGGCGCGGAAACTCAGAGGAAGACAATCGCTCCTAACCGTCAGAACTCCACCGTGGTCGAGAACTCGAACTGCCGCGGTTCACCGATGGCGACATAGAGGTTGTTCGCCGCCGACGGGTAGTAGGTGCGGTCGAACAGGTTCTTCACGTTGAACTGGAAGCCGACGTTGTGCCCGCCCAGTTGGGTGTCGTAGCTGGCGAAGACATCGGCCACGGTGTACGACGGCAGCTCGAAGGAGTTGGACGGATCGCCCGCGCGCTTGCCCACGTAACGCGCACTGCCCCCAAGGCGCAGGTCGTCACCGCCGAGCAGCGAGCCGGCGTCGTATACGGCTGTCAGCGCGGCGGTTTCCTTGGCCACGTTCTGCAGGCGATTGCCTTCCAGCTCCGGGTCATCGGTGACTTCCGCATCCAGCCAGGCGTAGCTGCCCAGCAGGCTCCAGCTTTCGCTCAGTTGGCCGGTGACATCCAGCTCGGCGCCATAGGAGCGCACCTTGCCGGCGGTGCTGACGCGGCTGTCGCCGTTGGCGTCGAGCTGGGTGACCATCACGTTGCGTTTGCGAATATCGAAGAACGCCAGGTTGGCGGTGATGCGGCCGGGGATGTCGAGCTTCCCGCCGATCTCCCAGGACGATGCCTCTTCCGGCTGGATCGCCGAGTCGATCACCTCGCCGGTGGAGAGCGGCGCGATGGTGGAGTTGGGCTTGAACGACTGGGTGTAGCTGCCGTACAGCGAGACCTCGTCGTTGACCTTGTAGACCACGCCCCCGCGCGGCACCCACTTCTGCCCGCTGATGTCGGTGTTGGCCTTGAACGGCCGGCCGCGACCGGCGTACTGGTCGTACATCTGGTAGCGCCCGCCAGCCACCAGGATCCAGTGGTCGTCCAGGTGCCAGGAATCCTGCAGGAACAGCGAGTCGCTGCGCAGCTTGTCGGTCTGGTCGCTGTCGCTGGCGCTGACGCTGGTGGCGGGAGAAATCTGCCCGTAGACCGGATCGAGGTAGTTCAGCGTGGTGTTCTTGGTGTCGCGGATCAGGTCGGCGCGGTAGATCTTGCGCTTCTCGCTGTCGATGCCGACCACCAGTTCGTGACGAAAGCCGCCCAGTTGCAGGTCGCCGTTCAGGCTGGCGGTGGCGAAGCTGTCGCTGCTCACCGCGCCGTGGGTGCCGTCGACGCGGCGGGTCACGGTGCCGTTGCTGTTGACCTTGGTCACCCGCGCCTGGTTGTCGTCGTAGGTCTCGCGGGTCCAGCCGTAGGCGAAGTGCGCTTTCCAGGCGTCGTCGAGGCGGTGTTCGATGTCCAGGCGGCTCAGGTCGGAACGGCCTTCGGTGATGTTGAACGGCTCGTCCAGCCGGCGGGTGCGCGGGATATCCAGCGGCCGGTTGGTACGCGGATCGATGGCGGTGCCACGGTCGAACGGCGTCTTGAACTCGCGGTGCTCGTAGCTGAGGTTGACCGTGGTGTCCTCGCCGAACCAGGCCAGCGACGGTGCGACGAGGGTCTCGCGCTGCTGGCCGAAATTGCGCCAGTAGTTCTCGTCCTGGTGATCGACGATCAGCCGGTAGGCCAGGTTGCTCTCACCCAGCCCGCCCGTGCTGTCGATCTGCGCGCCGCTGCCCTGCTTGCCGTGGGCGAAGGTCGAACCGCGCAGGGTGACGGCGTTGTACTGCTGCAGCTGCGGCTTCTTGCTCACCACGTTGACCACGCCGCCCGGGTCCTGGATGCCGTAGAGCACGGAGGCCGGGCCCTTGAGCACTTCGACGTGGTCGGCAGTGGCGGTGAGGTTGCGGCCCAGCACCGAGGGCAGTCCGTCACGCATGATCGAGCCGTCGCGGTTGTCGCCGAAGCCGCGCTTCATCACCGCATCCTGGGTGCCGCCGAGGGTGTTGGCCTGGGTCACGCCGCTGATGTTGCCCAGCGCATCGTCGAGGTTGCGCGGCTTCTGGTCGCGCAGCGCCTGCGCCGGAACCGTGACGATGGCCTGCGGGGTTTCCAGCACCGGCGTGTCGGTGCGGCCGATGGCAGCTACCGGCGCTGGCTGATAGCTGGTGGCGGCGGCCTGGCCGGTGACGGTGGTGTCGGTCAGGCTCAGGGTATCGGCAGGCAGGCGCTCCAGGGTCAGGGTGCGGCCGTCGAGGGCGCGAAAGCGGTAGCCGGAACCGGCGAGCAGGCGATTCAGCGCGTCATTGGCGCTGAGCTGGCCGGAGATTGCCGGGGCCCTGAGGTCGTAGGGCGCCTCGTCGGTGTAGACCACGCTCAGGCCGGTCACCCGGCTGAACTCGCTGAGCGCCTGGGGCAGCGGCTGGGCCGCCATGGCAAAGCCGAACCGGGCCTGCAGCGCCGAACTGGCGGCGGCGGCTTCAGCCAGGGCGGCCGGCGCCTGCGCGGCAGCCAGGGCGGCGCCGAGCACGAAGGCGGCGAGCGGTTTCAGGGACAGTTCGGGGACAGCGCGACGCAGCGGGGTCATCGGGGGCTCACTTGCTCGACAGGTCGATTACACATGCGAATAAATCGCATTCATGACCACTACACGGAGCAGCCGAGGCAGTACCTCACCCCTTTTTCGAAAATATTTTCCGCGTTCAGCGAATCAGCACGAAACGCCCGAGCAGCGGCTGCTGGCGGAAGCCCACCACCGCCTGCAGCGAATCCAGCGCGGCCTGCGGGTCGGCGCTGGGGAAACTGCCGCTGACCCGCCGCTGCGCCAGTTCGTTGTCGAGCAGCACGATGCGCCCCGGATAGTAGGTACCCAGACGCTCCAGCACCTCGCCCAGCGGCGCACGGTAGAAGGTCAGCCAACCCTGGCGCCAGGCCAGCGCGGCCTGGGCGTCGGCGGGCTGGCCATCGCCCAGCTTCGTCCCGTCGATACCGACGCGTTCGCCCGCGCCGAGCACCACCTCCGGAACGCCCACCGCGCGGCTGCCACGCACCGAGACGCGGCCTTCGGCGACGGTGACGCGGGTCTGCCCGCCCAGACGGCGGACTTCGAATTCGGTGCCGAGCACCCGTGCTTCGCCCTCTCCGGCGCGCACCACGAAGGGCTTGGGCAAGTGCTTCACGGCAAAGGAAGCGGCGCCGCGCAGCAGGTCGACGCGGCGTTGCTCGCCCTCCAGGGAGACGGCCACGGCGCTGTCGGCGTCCAGGGTCAGGCGCGAGCCGTCGCCGAGGGTGATTTCGCGCACTTCACCCGGCGCGCTGACGTAGTCGGCGGACAGGTCGGTGAGCCAGTTGCCCGGCGACCACCAGCCGCCGGCCCAGAGCATCAGCAGCAGGCAGGCGGCGCTGGCCAGTGGATAGGCCCAGCGCCGGTGATTGAGCTGCGCGCGGCGCGCAGCGGGGCGATCCATTTGCGCCAGATAGGCGTTCAGGGCAGCGCCCTCCTCCACCGCCAGTCGTTGCGCCGGTGCAGCGCTGGCCTGCCACAGTGCATCGACTTCGGCATAGGCGCTGGCGTGCCGGGGATCAGCCGCCAGCCAGGCCTGGAAAGCGCCCAGCCAGGCTTCACCGCCGCGATCCTGCAAACGCAGCAGCCACTGGCGCGCCTGACGCTGGGCGTCTTCGGGCGAGGTGGCGATTTCGGGCTTCATCGGTCGGCGGCTCCACGGCGAGTGGCCGGCGCGGCGGGCACCAGGCTCGCCTTGCAGGCATCGAGGGCGCGCATCATATGTTTTTCCACCGCGCTCTGGGAAAGCCCCATGGCGGTGGCAATCTCGCCGTAGGTGCGGCCATGTACACGGCTGAGCAGGAAGATGTGGCGAGTGCGTTCGGGCAACTGGCGCAGCGCACCTTCTATGAGCTCCAGTTCGGCGCCGGCCTGCACCGCCTGTTCCGGCGAAGGCTGCGCATCATCGTCATCGGGCAGCAGCGTGCTCAGGGTACGGCCGCGCGAGTCCTCGCCACGAAGATGGTCGATGGCGAGGTTGCGCGCGCTGCGCAGCAGGTAGCTGGCGAGTTCTTCCACCGGCGCCTGGGGGCGCTTCCAGAAGCGCAGGAACAGGTCCTGCACCAGGTCCGCCGCGGTGGCGCGGCAGCCGACGCGGCGCTGCACCAGGGCTTCCATGCGCGGGCGCTGGGTGAGGAACACCTGCAGGAAATCCTCGCGCGGCAACGCCTCGGCGGGTGCCGGGGCGTCCGCGGCACGGGAGTCGGCCGGGCGGTCGGAATGGGACATCGGGGACGGAAGCTCGCCAGCGGTCCGCACCGAAGCCGGCGCGAGGGGAAGACCCTGGAAAGCCGCAAATGATAATGCTTATCAAATAAACGGAACAGCCCCGGTCGTCCGCCTCCGCCCAGCGGATCAGGGCGTCTCGTCCAGCCCCAGGCCGCCTTCCAGCTTGCGCCAGAGCAGGCGGATCTGCGCCTTGCGCACCAGGGCGCAGCGGTACAGGCGGATTTCCTGCGGGACGATCCAGTGCGGGCCGCCACACAGCGCCAGCTCACCACGGGCCAGCTCCGACTCCATGCTCAGGCGCGGCACCCAGGCCACGCCCATGCCCTGCAGCGCCATGCTCTTCAGGCTGTCGGCCATCGCCGTTTCATAGACGGTGGTGTAGCGCAGGTTGCGCTGGCGCAGCAGCAGGTTGACCCCGCGACCGAGGAAGGCACCGGCGCTGTAGGCCAGCAGCGGCACGCTCTGGCCGCTGTCCAGGTCGTAGAGCGGCACGCCGGCGGAATTCACCGCGCACACCGGCAGCATCTCGGTACGGCCCAGGTGCAGCGAGGGGAAGACTTCCGGGTCCATCTGCAGCGCGGCGTCCGGGTCGTAGAAGGCCATCATCAGGTCGCAGCCGCCCTCGCGCAGCAGGTGCACCGCCTCGCCGACGTTGGTCGCCACCAGGCGGCTGGCGATGTTCAGGCCCTCGGAGCGCAGCCGCGAGATCCACGCCGGGAAGAAGCCCAGCGCCAGGGAGTGCGCGGCGGCGAACTGCAGCACCTCGCCCTGCCCGCCTTCCAGGTGGTGCAGGTGGCGCACTACCTGGCCGAGCTGCTCGACCACCGCGCGGGCGGTGACCAGGAACAGCTGGCCCGCCTCGGTCAGCTCGATGGGCGTGCGCTGGCGGTTCACCAGGGTCAGGCCGAGGGCATCTTCCAGGCTGCGGATGCGCCGGCTGAACGCCGGCTGGGTCACGAAGCGCTTTTCAGCGGCCTGGGAAAAACTGCGGGTGGTGGCCAGGGTGCTGAAGTCTTCCAGCCATTTGGTCTCGAGGTTCACGTCAACTCCAACGCTGTCACGCGCTGATCGATTGGTCAGGAGCCGGGCGCGCGTAGCACAGTCATACGCTCGCCGTCATCAATTCGTCACAGGGTACATTATGCCGTTCGTGCATGAGGCAGCCTTTAACAGCATTGGCCGACGAAAGGCGAAATCCCTAGTCTACCGGGCATCGCGGCACTGGCCGTGTTCCTTTGAGACAATCCCTGTCATGTCCCCTGTTGCATCGTTCCGCATCGAGAAAGACCTCCTCGGCACCCTCGAAGTATCTTCTGACGCCTACTACGGCATCCAGACCCTGCGCGCTGTGAACAACTTCCGCCTCTCGGGCGTGCCGCTGTCGCACTACCCGAAACTGGTCGTCGCCCTGGCGATGGTCAAGCAGGCGGCAGCCGATGCCAACCACAAGCTCGGCCACCTGCCGGCAGACAAGCACGCCGCCATCAGCGAAGCCTGTGCCCGTCTGATCCGCGGCGACTTCCACGACCAGTTCGTGGTGGACATGATCCAGGGTGGCGCCGGCACTTCCACCAACATGAACGCGAACGAAGTGATCGCGAACATCGCGCTGGAAGCCATGGGCCACACCAAGGGTGAGTACAAGTACCTGCACCCGAACAACGACGTGAACATGGCGCAGTCGACCAACGACGCGTACCCGACCGCCATCCGCCTGGGCCTGCTGCTCGGCCACGACACCCTACTGGCCAGCCTCGACAGCCTGATCCAGGCCTTCGCCGCCAAGGGCGTCGAGTTCGCCGGCGTACTGAAGATGGGTCGTACCCAGCTGCAGGACGCGGTGCCGATGACCCTCGGCCAGGAATTCCACGCCTTCGCCACCACCCTGGGCGAAGACCTCGACCGCCTGCGTCGCCTGGCGCCGGAACTGCTGACCGAAGTGAACCTCGGCGGCACCGCGATCGGTACCGGCATCAACGCCGACCCCGGCTACCAGAAGCTGGCCGTCGAGCGCCTGGCTGAAATCAGCGGCCAGCCGGTCGTCCCGGCCGCCGACCTGATCGAAGCCACCTCCGACATGGGCGCCTTCGTGCTGTTCTCCGGCATGCTCAAGCGCACCGCAGTCAAGCTGTCGAAGATCTGCAACGACCTGCGCCTGCTGTCCAGCGGTCCGCGCACCGGCATCAACGAGATCAACCTGCCGCCGCGTCAGCCGGGCAGCTCGATCATGCCGGGCAAGGTCAACCCGGTGATCCCGGAGGCGGTGAACATGTGCGCCTTCGAAATCATGGGCAACGACCTGGCGCTGACCATCGCTGCCGAAGGCGGCCAGCTGCAGCTGAACGTGATGGAGCCGCTGATCGCCTACAAGATCTTCGACTCGATCCGCCTGCTCCAGCGCGCCATGGACATGCTGCGCGAGCATTGCATCACCGGCATCACCGCCAACGTCGAGCGCTGCCACCAGCTGGTGGAGCACAGCATCGGCCTGGTCACCGCGCTGAACCCGTACATCGGCTACGAGAACTCCACCCGCATCGCCAAGATCGCGCTGGAAACCGGCCGCGGCGTACTGGAACTGGTTCGCGAGGAACAGCTGCTGGACGAAGCCACCCTGGCCGACATCCTGCTGCCGGAGAACATGATCGCCCCGCGCCTGATTCCGCTGCGCGCCTGATCACCCGCCCGGCGCCAGCCGGGCACGTCTCACCGGTTGAGGGGGAGTACTCCTTCCTCACCTTTCAGGGATTGGTTACCCCCACTCCCTTCTTTTATGCCCGGCGCGGCGGACTTGTCCGAAGCGCCACGTCTCACCGGTTGAGGGGCCTCTTGGCCCACTCTCCTTTAGAAGGGACACCGCTTACCCCGGTGTCCCCTTTTTTTGCCTGCGATTCGGGCACGACAAAATGCACCGCGAACGTTGTCCGCGATGCGCAGGGTGTCTAGAAGAGAGTCGCGGGGATCAGTCCTGCCGCTGCAGGTGATCGAGAATCCGGCGGTTGAGGGCGGCGATACGCTCCACGGCGTCCGCCTCGTCGCACTCCTCGTCCTGCGCGCCGAGCTGACGGGCACAGAGGTTGAGCGCGGAGAGCACCATCAGCTCATTGCTGGTGACGTAGGGGAATTTCTTCTTGCTGGCGGTGATCTCCGCCTGCAGCAGCGCGGCCGCGTCCTGCAGCCGACGCTCTTCACCGGCCGGCGCCCGGACGCTGTACTCGCGCCCGAGGATGCGCAGGACACGGACGCCGTCGCCACTCATGCGTGGGCGCGGCTGTCGCTGACGCGGCGGATCAGCGCCTGCAGGCGGGTAGCCGTGGCGTTGTGCTTCTCTTCCTGTTCCATCAGGGACAGCTGCAGGCTGTCGTTTTCCTCACGGGCCTTGAGCAGTTCTTCACGCACAGCGGCGTTGTCCTGCACCAGCACTTCGTTCTGCTGCAGCAGTTCGGCGACCAGCTGTTCAAGTTGTTCGAGGGTGGAATCGAGCATGGGAGCCTCCGCAAAGCCTTTCAAAGGGTGCGGAGGATAAAGAAAGGGGCGCGGCGGGGCCAGCAGAAACGGGAATCTTCTGACAAGCCGTATGCTGTCAATTCAATAGCTTACGAGATAATTCTCGTGTCATTTCAATGATTTCCGGCCGTCAGCGTGATTTGGACCGGAAATTCGTCCGCAAGGTTCGCTGGCACGGACACCTGTAGGAGCGGGCCATGCCCGCGATCGCGCCCATGGGGAGCTCCTACAGGGAGCGAAACGTCAGACGCGGATCACGCCTTCTTCGCGCAGCAGCTTGAAGATCGCCTCGGCGCCCGCCTCGGGCGTGACATCCTTGAGCACCTGCCCGGTGCCACCGGAAGCCTTGGCGGTGGCGGCTTTCATACGCTCGGCGCCGGTCTTCGCCTTGATCACCTTCAACCGCTTGGGACGCGGGCGCGCCGGTTGCAGGTTGCCTTCGGCGAGCAGCGGGTCGTCCACCACTTCCACTTCATGGGCTTCCAGATAACCGCGACGGGCCGGGCCGAAGGCACTCTGGCGAGCCACCGGCGCGGCATTGTCGACGCTGGCGACGAAGGGCAGACGCACCTTCAGCCGACGGCGCTGGCCACGGGGCAGGGCCTGCAGCACCTGGGCGCTGCCGCCTTCCACCTTCTCCACTTCCGCGAGGCCGACCACCAGCGGCCAGCCCAGGCGCTCGGCCAGCAGGAAGGGCAGCATGCCGGAGCCTTCGCCGGTTTCCGCCTGAGTGCCGGTGAGTACCAGTTGCGCGCCGCTGTCGCCCAGGTAGGCCGCCAGCGCCGGCAGGGCGTCGGCGCCTGCAGGCTGTTCCAGCACTGCCAACTCGTCCAGTCCCATGCCAAGGTAGCCACGCAGCGCTTCTTCCCCGGCGTCGCCGGCATGCACCACGCGCAGGCGTTTGCCAGCGAGGCTCATGCCCAGCTCCACCGCCCGGGCATCCTGGTCGGCGCGACGCGCGCGACCGGAGGCCGGGTGGGCGCCGATGGACACCAGGGCAACGATGTTCAGGTCATTCATCAGACACCTCAGAACCGGTGTAGGAGCGAGCATTCCGGGTTCAGGCCGCATCTCGCGCCGCTCCGTTGCGATGGGCTTCGGCCAGGGCCATCAGCGCCTCGAGGATCGCGGTGGAATCACCGATCACCGAGAGATCGGCGCGTTTGATCATGTCGCAACCCGGGTCCATGTTGATCGCCACCACCTTGTCGCAGGAGCCGATGCCCTGCAGGTGCTGGATCGCCCCGGAGATGCCGACGGCGAGATAGACCCGCGCCGTGACCCAGGTGCCGGTGGCGCCAACCTGGCGGGCACGCGGCATGTGGCCGTCGTCCACTGCCACGCGGGAGGCGCCTTCGGTGGCGCCGAGAGCGACAGCGGCGCGGTGGAACAGCTCCCAGTCCTTCACCCCATTGCCGCCGGAGAGGATGAACTCCGCCTCGGCCATGGGGATCTGCGCCGGGTCAACGGCCACTGGGCCGAGGTCCTCGATGCGCGGCAGATTGCGCGCGACGTTGCTTTCCAGCTCGACAGCACGGGCTTCATGGCGGGTCTCGCTGACCGGCTCGGCGCACTCGGCAGCGGCCAGGATCAGGCGCGGCAGCTCGCGGTGCAGGTCCTGCTGACCAGCACCGGCACGACCGACACAGCGTTCGCTTTCGGCCTGCCAGACGCGGGTCGCCGGGCGTTCGCCGAGGCTCGCGGCCAGACGGCGACCCAGCTCGCCGCCACCGCTGCGGCTGTCGGGCAGCAACCAGTGGCGCGGGGCGAACTGGCTGTTCGCTGAACGCAGCGCCAGAACCCGTTGTTCCGGGGCGTAGCCGTCGTACTCGTTGCCGTCGATCTGCAGCAGGCGATCGACGCCGGCAGTATCGAAGGCGCTTTCCTTGTACTCGCCGAACACCACGGCCAATACCGCGCCATCGCTGCCGGCGAGCTTGCGGGCCAGGCCCAGCAGGTCGCGGTCGTGGCTGGAGAGACGGCCGCCGACCATGTCCGGCACCACGGCAATCAGGAACGCCGGTTGCTGGATAACCACCAGCGGCAACTGCACCACTTCCGGCGCGCTGCTGCGCTTGCCCCCGGTGCCCTGCTGGCCACCGGAGCGGTCGATGCGTTTGACGCCATTGGGGCCGGTGAAGCCGACCGCGTGGGGATTCTTGCGCAGCACGCCGTTGGGGCCCATCCAGCGGCTCTCGCCGCCCTCGGCCGATTGCATGGCCGCGTGCAGCGGATGCAGGCGGTTGCGGGCGATCCACTCGGCGCGCGGGTCGCGGCGGATGATGTCGCTCATGCGAAATACTTCCTTTGGCTGCGGCTACCCTCTCCCCCCGCCCTGGCTACGCGCCCCGCTCCGAAGGGAGAGGGAGCTATCCGTGCTGCTCTGAGAGAGATGGAGCCTGTAGGCAATTCGGTGCAGCGGGATACCCGACAAAAACTGCGGTTCGCCACTGCACGGACGGTCCCCTCTCCCTTCAGGGAGAGGGTTAGGGAGAGGGAGCAAGGACCTTGCGCCATCAGAAAGGCATTCATCAGTGCACCTCCGCCGATTCTTCACGGCGCACCAGCGAGGGCTTTTTTGCCGGCACCTCGGTGGCCTCGATGAGGACCTCGGCGACCAGTTCGGCAATGTCCTTGATCTCCGGGCGCGGTGCGACCACGCCTTCGAGCATTGCGGTGCACTGCGGGCAGCCCACGGCCACCAGCTCGGCGCCGGTTTCCTTGATGTCGACCATGCGCATGTCGGGAATCCGCTGCTTGCCGGGGATGTCGGTGATCGGCGCGCCGCCGCCACCGCCGCAGCAGCGCGAGCGGAAGCCGGAACGCTGCATTTCCTTCACCTCGATGCCGATGGCCTTGAGCACAGCGCGAGGGGCTTCGTACTCGCCGTTGTAGCGGCCGAGGTAGCACGGGTCGTGGTAGGTCACGCTGGCGGCCTTGCTCTGGCCGAGGTTCAGCGCGCCCTTTTGCACCAGCTCGTCGATGAAGGTGGTGTGGTGCAGCACCTGGTAGTTGCCGCCCAGCGCGCCGTATTCGTTCTTCAGCACGTGGAAGCTGTGCGGGTCGCAGCTGACGATGCGCTTGAAGCGGTACTTGGCCAGGGTGGCGATGTTGCGCTTGGCCAGAGTCTGGAAGGTGGCTTCGTCGCCCAGGCGGCGGGCCACGTCGCCGCTGTCGCGCTCTTCCAGGCCGAGCACGGCGAAGTCGACGTTGGCGGCCTTGAGGATCTTCACGAAGGAACGCAGGGTGCGCTGGTTGCGCATGTCGAAGGCGCCGTCGCCGACCCAGAACAGCACGTCGGCCTGCTGCTTGTCGGCCAGCAGCGGCAGATTCAGGTCCGCCGCCCAGTTCAGCCGGCCACCGGGGGCAAAGCCGCCGGGATTGTCGGTGGCGATGAGATTTTCCAGCACCTCGGCACCCTTGTTCGGGGTCGCGCCCTTTTCCAGGGTGAGGTGGCGGCGCATGTCGACGATGGCGTCGACGTGCTCGATCATCATCGGGCACTCCTCGACGCAGGCGCGGCAGGTGGTGCAGGACCAGAGGGTTTCGGCATCCACCAGCGCCTTGCCGTCCAGCGCGACGATCGGCTGGTGCGGACCGCCGCTGTGTTCGCCGAGCGGCTTGCCGGGGTAGGGAGAGCCGGCGAAGTTCGCATCGCTGCCGCCGGCCAGGCCGATGACCATGTCCTGGATGAGTTTCTTCGGGTTCAGCGGCTGGCCGGCAGCGAAGGCCGGGCACATGGCCTCGCACTTGCCGCACTGCACGCAGGCGTCGAAGCCGAGCAGCTGGTTCCAGGTGAAGTCGGTGGGTTTCTCGACGCCCAGCGGGGCCATGGGGTCGGCCAGGTCCAGCGGCTTGAGGCCGGTGGAGCGGCCACCAGCGAAGCGCTCGGCGCGACGGTGCCAGGCCAGGTGCAGGGCGCCGGCGAAGGCGTGCTTCATCGGGCCGCCCCAGGTCATGCCGAAGAACAGCTCGGACACGCCCCAGGCCACGCCAACGGCGAGGATGGCCGCGAGGAACCAGCCACCGAAACCTTCCGGCAGGATGCCCGCCACCGGCAGGGTGGCAATGAAGAAGCTCGCCGAGAACATCAGCAGGCTTTTCGGCAGGCGCATCCACGGGCCTTTCGACAGCCGCGACGGCGGGTCGAGACGACGCCTGGCGACGAACAGCGCGCCGCAGAACATCAGTGCGGTGGCAGCCAGCAGGGCGAAGCCCAGGATGCGGCTGTGCAGGCCGAAACCGTGCACCAGGACGGCCAGCAGCGCCGCGGCGACAAAACCGCCGGCGGTGGCCACGTGGGTCTTCGACATGTACTTGTCGCGCTCGACTACGTGGTGCAGGTCCACCAGGTAACGGCGCGGCATCTTCAGCAGGCCGCCGATCCAGTCGACCTGGGCGGGCCGGCCGCGGCGCCACATCGAAAAGCGCTTCACGGCGCCCAGCACGGCGAGGCCGAGGGCGCTGAAGAGCAGGATGGGGAGGATGATGTTGAGCATTGTTATGGGTCTCCCTACGGGACCGAAATGGGGACTCCGGACCAGTCCCCTCTCCCTTCAGGGAGAGGGTCAGGGAGAGGGTGTTCGAGCGGGCACTGCGCATGCCCTGAAACACCCTCTCCCCCCGCCTCTCCCGCAAGCGGGAGAGGCGGCTATCCGAGCCAGCCGGAGATCCTTGCCGGGCCTGTATCAGAAGTCCTTGCACAGACGCAGCGCGTCATAGATCGCGGCGTGGGTGTTGCGCTGGGCCACGCAGTCGCCGATGCGGAACAGCAGGTAGCCGTCGCCGGCCTCGCTGAGGCACGGCTGCGGCTTGATCGCGAACAGCGCCTCGACGTCGATCTGACCCTTGTTGCGCGAGCCCTGCTTGAGCGCGTAGTACAGGCTCTCGTCCGGGCGCACGCCGTTCTCCACGACGATCTGGTCGACCACCCGCTCCTCTTTCGCGCCGGTGTATTCGTTCTCCAGCACCGCCACCAGCTTGTCGCCCTCGCGGTAGACCTTCTCCAGCATCAGGTCGCCGGTCATGATCACTTCCTTGGGGTACATGCTGCGGTAGTAAGTCGGGAAGGTGGTGCCGCCGATGGCTACGCCGGGCTTGATATCGTCGGTGACGATCTCGACCTGGGCGCCCTTGTCGGCGAGGAAGTCCGCCACCGACATGCCGCTGAATTCGCAGATGGTGTCGTAGACCAGCACGTTCTTGCCCGGCGCGACCTTGCCGTCGAGCACGTCCCAGCTGCTGACCACCAGCCCGTCGGCGGCGCCCCAGTGTTCGTTCTGCTCGAGGAACGGATGGCCGCCGTTGGCCAGCACCACCACGTCGGGGCGCAGGTCCATGATGGTGTCGGCGTCCGCGCCGGTGCCCAGGCGCAGGTCGACGTTCAGCCGCGCCAGCTCCAGCTGGTACCAGCGGGTGATGCCGGCGATCTGGTCGCGCTGCGGGGCCTTCGAGGCCGTGGTGATCTGCCCGCCCAGTTGGTCCTTCTTCTCGAACAGGGTGACGTCGTGGCCACGCTCGGCGGCGACACGCGCCGCCTCCATGCCAGCCGGGCCACCGCCGACCACCACCACCTTGCGCTTCACGCCGGTGGTCTTCTCGATGATGTGCGGCACACCCATGTACTCACGGGAAGTAGCGGCGTTCTGGATGCACAGCACGTCCAGGCCCTGGTACTGGCGGTCGATGCAGTAGTTGGCGCCGACGCACTGCTTGATCTGGTCGATCTGGCCCATCTTGATCTTGGCGATCAGGTGCGGGTCGGCGATGTGCGCGCGGGTCATGCCGACCATGTCCACATAGCCGCCCTCAAGGATGCGCGTGGCCTGGTTCGGGTCCTTGATGTTCTGCGCGTGCAGCACCGGCACGTTGACCACTTCCTTGATGCCGGCAGCCAGGTGCAGGAAGGGCTCCGGCGGGTAGGTCATGTTCGGGATGACGTTGGCCAGGGTGTTGTGGGTGTCGCAGCCCGAGCCGACCACGCCGATGAAGTCGATCATGCCGGTGTCGCTGTAGTACTTGGCGATCTGCTTCATGTCGTCGTGGGTGAGGCCGTCCGGGTGGAACTCGTCACCACAGATGCGCATGCCGACGCAGAAGTCGTCGCCGACTTCCTGGCGTACGGCCTTGAGCACTTCCAGGCCGAACTTCATGCGGCCCTCGAAGGTGCCGCCCCACTCGTCGGTGCGCTTGTTGACGCGCGGGCTCCAGAACTGGTCGATCATGTGCTGGTGCACGGCGGACAGCTCGACGCCGTCCAGGCCGCCTTCCTTCGCCCGGCGTGCCGCCTGGGCGTAGTTGCCGATCACCCGCCAGATCTCTTCCGGCTCGATGGTCTTGCAGGTGGCGCGGTGCACCGGTTCGCGGATGCCCGAGGGCGACATCAGGGTCGGCCAGTTGAAGCCGTCCCAGCGCGAGCGGCGGCCCATGTGGGTAATCTGGATCATGATCTTGGCCCCATGCTTGTGCATGGCGTCGGCCAGGTTCTGGAAGTGCGGGATGATGCGGTCGGTGGAGAGGTTCACCGAGCTCCACCATTCCTGCGGACTGTCGATGGCAACCACGGAGGAACCGCCGCAGATGGCCAGACCGATGCCGCCCTTGGCCTTCTCCTCGTAGTACTTCACGTAGCGCTCGGTGGTCATGCCGCCGTCGGTGGCGTAGACCTCGGCGTGGGCGGTGGAGAGCACGCGGTTGCGGATGGTCAGCTTGCCGATCTGGATCGGCTGGAACATAGACTCGAAAGCCATTGCGGCATCCTCACGGGATCAGAGGTTTCTTGTTGTGGTGGCGGCCCTCGGGCCGCCGGTGCCGAAGTCGTGGATCAGAGCGGTTTGACGACGAACAGGCCGTCGTCGTGGCCTTCCTCGGCGCCGCTGTAGACCTGCTCGGCCACGGTGCGCAGGTCACTGCCGCGCGCCTGGAGAATCTGGTCCATGGCACCGGCGAACCAGCCGGTGAACATGTAGTCGACCTTGCGGTTGACCTTACCGTAGACGTAGACGAAGGCCGAGTGCTTCAGGCGCACCTGGGCGGTGCCCTTGTCGAGGTCGATCTGCTCGATCTGGAACAGCCCCCAGCCGCGCTGAGACAGGCGCTTCATGTAGTGCTCGAAGACTTCCACGCCGACCAGGCCATGGCACTCGGCTTCCTTCTCGCACCAGTGCCAGGCGGACTTGTAGCCGGCCTTGTAGAGGATTTCGGCATAGCGCTCGGCGCCCAGCTCTTCCTCGATGCCCATGTGGTTGTTGACGAAAAAGTGCCGCGGCACGTAGAGCATCGGCAGGGCGTCGGATGTCCAGACGCCGGTTTCGCTGTCGACTTCGATGGGCAGTTCGGGGGCGTGTTTGGCCATGGTGGCAAGACTCCAGAATTCGTGTGTGCGGTTGCCCTCTCCCCAGCCCTCTCCCTGAAGGGAGAGGGAGCTATCCGTGCATGCGGAAGGTCAAGTGCATGCCGGCCGCTCTGCTCCCCTCTCCCGCTTGCGGGAGAGGGGCTGGGGGAGAGGGCGCTGTTGAGGTTGAATCATTCGCCCCAGACTTCGCCGAGGATGCGCACCCAGTTCTCGCCCATGACCTTGCGCACCACGCGCTCGGGCATGCCGCGCTTGAGCAGGGTCTCGGTGAGGTTGGGGAATTCGCCGACGGTGCGGATGCCCAGCGGGTTGACGATCTTGCCGAAGTTGGTGAGGCGGCGGGCGTAACCCTTGTCGTGGGTCAGCCACTCGAAGAAGTCCTGGCCGTGGCCCTGGGTGAAGTCGGTGCCGATGCCGATGGCGTCCTCGCCGACGATGTTCATCACGTACTCGATGGCTTCGGCGTAGTCGTCGATGGTCGAGTCGATGCCCTTGGCGAGGAACGGCGCGAACATGGTCACGCCGACGAAGCCGCCGTGGTCGGCGATGAACTTCAGCTCGGCGTCGGACTTGTTGCGCGGGTGCTCCTTGAGGCCCGACGGCAGGCAGTGGGAATAGGTGACGGGCTTCTTCGACTCGAGGATGACCTCCTCGGAGGTCTTGGAGCCGACGTGGGACAGGTCGCACATGATGCCGACGCGGTTCATCTCCGCGACGATCTCGCGGCCGAAGCCGGAGAGGCCGCCATCGCGCTCGTAGCAACCGGTACCGACCAGGTTCTGGGTGTTGTAGCACATCTGCACGATGCCCACGCCCAGCTGCTTGAACACCTCGACGTAGCCCAGCTGGTCCTCGAACGCGTGGGCGTTCTGGAAGCCGAAGAGGATGCCGGTCTTGCCCTGCTCCTTGGCCCGGCGGATGTCGGCGGTGGTGCGCACCTGCAGCACCAGGTCGCTGTTGTCGCGGATCAGCTTGCTGCTGGAGACGATGTTGTTCACCGTCGCCTGGAATCCTTCCCACACCGACACGGTGCAGTTGGCGGCGGTCAGGCCGCCCTTGCGCATGTCCTCGAACAGCTCGCGGTTCCATTTGGCGATGATCAGGCCATCGATGACGATGCTGTCGGCGTGAAGTTCGGCTGGGCTCATCTTGGCGTCTCTCTATTCAGGCAAGGCTCTTGCGGCGGGACTTGTGCCGACGCTTTGCAGGCAGGATATCCCTGCCCCCGGAGGCGACCCGGTTCGAAAACGACCAGGGTCATACCGAAAGCGTCAAGCCGGCGACATGGGCGACAGCGTTTGCGTCGTGCTGGGGAATGTGGGGGCTGGAGGCGAGGAGTGGCGCGGACTTGTAGGAGCGAGCTTGCTCGCGAACGCTCTTCGTTGCGGGACACCGCGCGGGTGGGAAGCGCCCTTTCCCTGAAGTGAGAGGGCGCCGTACGTGCCGACTGAAGCCATAGGCGACATCCTGCGCCGAACAGTCCCCTCTCCCTTCAGGGGGAGGGTTAGGGAGGGGGTGATACGGCGGCGGTGCGGAGCCTGCCGGGAAGATGTTCGCGAGCAAGCTCGCTCCTACAATGAGCGGCTAGCGTGTAGTGCAGGGCGCGTCAGCGCTTGCGCCAGCAGGCAAAGAGGTTCCACGCCACCAGGCCGGTGACGAAGGCGGAGCTGCTGTAGAAGAGCATCGCGTCCATGTGGCTTCCTCACTAACGACAACGCCCCCGGAGACGGGGGCGCTGGGTGACTGGGGCTTACTTCTCGGCGACCAGGCGGGCGTGGGCGGATTCCTCGCCCAGGTTGTTCAGCATCCGCTCGCTGTACCAGTCGAGGAAGTTGATCACGCCGAACTCGTAGGTCTTGGAATACGGCCCCGGCTGGTAGGCGGTGGAGTTGATGCCGCGCTGGTTCTCTTCGGCCAGGCGACGGTCCTGATCGTTGGTGGCGTCCCAGACTTCGCGCAGGCGGGCGACGTCGTAGTCGACGCCTTCCACCGCCTCCTTGTGTACCAGCCACTTGGTGGTGACCATGGTCTGCTGCGCGCTGATCGGCCACACGGTGAAGACGATCAGGTGGTCGCCCATGCAGTGGTTCCAGGAGTGCGGCAGGTGCAGGATGCGCATCGAGCCCAGGTCCGGGTTCTGGATGCGGCCCATGAGCTTCTTGCTGCCCTGCTTGCCGTCCATGGTCATGGACACGGTGCCCTGCAGCAGCGGCATGCGCACGATGCGGTTGCGCAGGCCGAAGCTTTCATGGGCGTAGGGAATCTTCTCGGCCTCCCAGGCGGTGGTGCAGGCGGCGACCTGGTCCTTGAACGCCTGGCTGGCGCGCGGGTCGGTGACGTCGTCCCACTCCAGCAGGGTGTTCAGTAGCTCCGGGTGCGAGCCGTTGCAGTGGTAGCACTCGCGGTTGTTCTCCAGCACCAGCTTCCAGTTGGCTTTTTCCATCAGCGTGGTCTGCACCGCGACCTTGGTGTTCTCCATGTCGTACGGCTCCATGTAGTGCTCGAGCGTACGCAGGAAGTCATCGATGGCCGGCGGGTTCTCCGCCAGCGAGATGAAGATGTAGCCGCCGGCGGTCTTCACGTTCACCGGTTTGAGGCTGTAGTCCTTCATGTCGAAGTCGGCGCCCATCTCGGTGCCGGCGAACAGCAGGCGGCCGTCCAGCTCGTAGGTCCACTGGTGGTAGGGGCAGACCAGCTTGGCGACCTTGCCCTTGTCGCTGACGCACAGGCGCGAGCCACGGTGGCGGCAGACGTTGTGGAAGGCGTGGATCTTGCCCTCCGCGCCACGCAGCACAATCACCGGGTTGTCGCCGATCTGCAGGGTGAGGAAATTGCCCTTGGCGGGGATCTCGCAGGTCATGCCGGCGATCAGCCACTCCTTGTGGAAGATCTCCTGCATGTCCAGCTGGAACAGGCGCTCGTCGTTGTAGAAGGGCTGCGGCAGCGAGAAGTTGTGGTCGCGGCTGCGCAGCATCTCGGCGGTGGCCTTGCGGGCCGGTTCCAGCGGGTCGCCCAGACTCAGGGTAGTGGTGACGTCCATTGCTCGGTCCTCATGCCGCAGCCCGGTCGGGCTGCCGGCGGAAATAAGTGGCTGATACGGTTTGCCACGCAGGGCGGGTTTGCGGCAGGTGCCAGGCGCGCCGAGTGCGCCGTTTCCCGCCGTCTCGCTCAACCTTGGGAGTTGCTCGGCATGGAGCTGAGTGTGGGGCCGCACCCCGGGATTACCCTTATCCATGGGCGACACGGCCAGATCATTTCCCGACGCGCCACGGCACGTCCCAGGCGGCAGGTCGCGATAAGCATGCAAATGTCGCAGGCAGGTAAATGCGCGGGCGGGCGTCGTGCACACAATCCGCCCCATCAGGCATGCCGAAAGGCCCCGTGCTTTCTACGCTGAAACGACGTAGGCAAGCGGGCCCCGGCGCTGCCCCATCAGGCCCAGCACGGCCCGCGTGCGCGGAGAGACAGCATGTCGACGAACAACTTCCTCAATCCGGTGAACACCCAGACCTGGGCCAACGGGCGCCACCTGGTGCGCTGCGTCAAGGCCATCCAGGAAACCTGGGATGTGCGCACCTTCTGCTTCATGGCCGACGCGCCGATCATGTTCTTCTTCAAGCCGGGGCAGTTCGTCACCCTCGAGCTGGAGATCGACGGCCAGCCGATCATGCGCTCCTACACCATCTCCAGCTCGCCCTCGGTGCCCTACAGCTTCTCCATCACCATCAAGCGCGTGCCCGGCGGCAAGGTCTCGAACTGGCTGCACGACAACCTCAAGGAAGGCGACCAGGTCCCGGTGCACGGGCCGGTGGGCAACTTCAACGCCATCGACTTCCCGGCCGAAAAGGTGCTGTTCCTCTCCGGCGGCGTCGGCATCACCCCGGTGATGTCCATGTCGCGCTGGTTCTTCGACACCAACGCCAACGTCGACATGGTCTTCGTACACAGCGCGCGCACGCCCAAGGACATCATCTATCACCGCGAGCTGGAGCACATGAACTCGCGGATCAACAACTTCAAGCTGTACCTGGTCTGCGAGAAGTACGAGATGGGCGAGTCCTGGGCCGGCTACCGGGGATTCCTTAACAAGGCGATGCTGCAGCTGATGGCGCCGGACTTTCTCGAGCGCGAGGTCTTCTGCTGCGGCCCGACGCCCTACATGCACGCGGTCAAGCGCCTGCTCGAAGCCGAGGGCTACGACATGTCGCGCTACCACGAGGAGGCCTTCGGCCCGACCCCGCCGGAAGTCCGCGCCGACGTGAAGGAACTGGCCGCCGAAGCCGCCGAGGCGCCGGCCGTGCCCCTGGCCGAGCAGAACCTGGTGGAGTTCTGCGAGACCGGCAAGAGCATCCGCGTGGCGCCCGGCGAGACCGTCCACGCCGCTGCCGCCCAGCTCGGCCTGCACATTCCCAAGGCCTGCGGCATGGGTATCTGCGGCACCTGCAAGGTGATGAAGCGCTCCGGCGAGGTGGAGATGGAGCACAACGGCGGGATCACCGACGAAGACGTCGCCGAAGGCTACATCCTGTCCTGCTGCAGCGTGCCCAAGGGCGATGTGGTGATCGAGTACTGATCACAGCCTGCCCCCACCTGCCCCACACGTTACCCACTGAGTTATCCACAGGCAGAAGGTGTCCCGAGGCAAGCTCGGAGACACCTCTGGCCGAACCGCCTGGCCGTCTCGATCCCGTCTGCAACCCGCATGCCACGTGGCTTTGGCCTTCTCCACGGGCACGCCGGACAGGCACGCGCGAACGCCCAGCAACGGGCCTTTCAGCGCACCGGCTGCGACGACTATCCACATTCGCTCAATCTTCTTCCGGGACTGCCTTGTAGCCGCTGGACAGGCGTTGCTGCACGTCCTGTGGGACGGCGCTGTAGTGGCTGGAGGAAAGGCTGTAGAGGCCCTGGCCGGCGGTGATGGATTTCAGCCGGTTGGCATAACCATCCAGCTCCGCCAACGGCACCTGCCCGCGCACCAGCGCAACGCTGGCCGACAGCGACTCGGTGCCCAGTACCTGGCCGCGGCGGCCGGTGAGGTCGGCGGTGATGTCGCCCAGATGGGAATCCGGCGTCGTCACCTCGATCTGCATCACCGGCTCCAGCACGATACCGCCAGCATTGCGCAGCGCATCGAGCATGGCCTTGCGCCCGGCGGCCTGGAAGGCGATGTCCTTGGAGTCCACCGAATGGCTCTTGCCGTCGAACACCGTGACCTTCACGTCCTCCACCGGGAAACCGGCCAGCGGCCCGGCCGCCAGCGCCGAGCGCACGCCCTTCTCCACCGAGGGGATGAAGTTGCCCGGGATCACCCCGCCCTTGATCGCATCGATGAAGGCAAAGCCCTCGCCGCGCGGCAGCGGCTCGATGCGCAGGAACACCTCGCCGAACTGCCCTGCCCCGCCGGTCTGCTTCTTGTGCCGACTATGGCCCTCGGCGCTGCGGGTCGCCGTCTCGCGGTAGGGCACGCTGGGTGCGCGGGTCTGCACCTCCAGCTTGTACTGCCCGGCCATGCGCTCGAGCAGGTAGCGCAGGTGCAACTCGCCCATCCCGCGCAGCACGGTCTCCTGGGTGGCGGCGTTGTAGTCCAGGCGCACGCAGGGGTCTTCGGCCTGCAGGCGCTGGAGGATTTCCGCCAGGCGCTGCTCGTCGCCTCGGCGGCTCGCTTCGATGGCCAGGCCCTGCATGGGCGTGGGGAAATCCAGCGGTTTGAGGTGGATGTGGTCCTCGTCGTGGGAATCGTGCAGCACCACGCCGTATTCCAGTTCGTCGACCTTGCTCAGGGCGCCGAAGTCACCGGGGATCAGCCAAGGCGCTTCTTCGTGCTTCTTTCCCTGCAGGCGCAACAGATGGCCGACCTTGAACGGCTTGCGCCCGTCGCCGGCGAACAGCGGCATTTCCCGGCGGATGGTGCCCTGGTGTACACGGAATACCGCCAGGCGACCGACAAAGGGGTCGATCACCACCTTGAACACGTGGGCCAGCACATGGGCGGCCGGGTCCGGGCTGGACTTCACCGGGTGCTCGGCGCCTTTCCCGTCGGTGCGCAGGAACAGCGGCGGATTGCCCTCCGTGGGGTTCGGCGCGAGGCGCGCGAGGATATCCGCCAGCTCCGGCACCCCGGCGCCAGTACGGGCGGAGACGAAGCACAGCGGGATCAGGTGGCCTTCGCGCAGGGCGCGCTCGAAAGGCTCATGCAGCGCCTCGGGCGCCACCTCGCCCTCCTCCAGGTAATGCGCCATCAACGCCTCGTCGACCTCCACCACCTGGTCCACCAGCGCCTGGTGCGCTTCGGCTACCGAGGAGAAATCCGCCTCGCCGTCGGGATTGAAGAAACAATCCACCACCCTCGCGCCGCCCCCGGCAGGCAGGTTGATGGGTAATACCTCCTTGCCGAACGACTCGCGCAAACCCGCCAGAAGGCCCGGAAGGTCGATGCGCTCGGCGTCGATCTTGTTCACCACCAGCATCCGGCACAACCCGCGCTCGCCGGCCCAGTCCATCATGCGGCGGGTGCTCAGCTCGATGCCGTTCTGCGCATTGACCACCACCAGCGCGGTTTCCACGGCCGCCAGTGCCGGCAGCGCATGGCCGATGAAATCGGGATAACCGGGCGTATCGATCAGGCGGACTTGCGCGCCCTCATGCTCGAAGTGCACCAGGGCGGCGGAGAGGGAGTGATGGTACTCGCGCTCCAGCGGGTCGGAGTCGCACAGGGTGTCGCCGCGCTCCAGCGAGCCCATGCTGGGAATGGCGCCGCTGTGCTGCAGCAGCGCTTCGGCAAGCAGGGTCTTGCCGCTGTCGCCATGGCCGACCAGGGCCACGGTGCGGATCTGTTCCACCGAGTAACTGGACATGCTGAATCTCCCGCCCCCAGGGTGATTGAAGTATAAGCAGCCGGCCCTGCGCTCCTGGACAAATATTGACCAGCCCGGCGCGAGCCAGAGCCAGCGCGGCTCGCAGCGATCCATCCACAACCCGCTCACAAGTTCCCGGCAGAACGCTGCACAGCCGATGTGGAAAACCCGCCGAAAATCCCCTGAAACCCAGTAACGGCGCGACTTTCATCAATTGGTCAAAAAACGTACTAACCCGACAGGGGCGCGCCGCGCGTGGCCTGCAGCGTTCTGGGTACAGGTTGTCCACACCTTCTGCGAGGTTCGCCCCACAGGCATTGTGGAAAGTTTCATGCACCCCGCACCGCTGGGGAAAAGTGACTGTGGATCAGTCGTTTGCGCGCACCGCTGATCAATCCTTGAACAAGCCTGCAGAAGCCGCGCCGGGCGTGGCATGGGTGATGTTTTCCACAGGTGGCGCACAAGTGGGTCAACACAAACCGGGGATAGCGGTGGAAAGATCGTGCACAGAAATTCCGCCGCAATCGATACACAGCCCCGCAACTCATTGAAAAAGCGTGATTGATCAGAAAACAACCAGCTTCAGGGAAGCCCCGCGCCATCAGCTTTGCAGGCACCTCCCAACAGTTTTTCCACAGGTTGGACAAGCTTGCCTCCACAGTGGCTGTGGAGATCTCCAAAACACCCCATGACCCGGCTGAAAGCCACGGATTACGTGGATCTTGTGAAATTTATCGGCGATTCCGCGCCGTTCATCAAAGTGCCACGGCGCTGTCATTTTCCACCCGGTTGTCCACAGCTTTATCACAAGGTTGCCCCCGGATTTTCGGCAAATGCTGAAACACAGCCGGTGCGGCCTTCGACAGGGTGCGGGGCTATGCTGGATTTCCACCCCGGCAGAGGAGCCAGTCCCATGATCCTGACCACCACACCCACCATCGAGGGCAAGACCATCCGGGAATACCGCGGCATCGTCGTGGGCGAGGCGATCCTCGGTGCGAACGTGTTCCGCGACCTGTTCGCCGGCTTGCGCGACATCATCGGCGGCCGCTCCGGTGCGTACGAGAAGGAACTGGGCAGGGCGCGGGAGATCGCCTTCGAGGAACTGCAGGAGCGCGCGCAGGAGCTGGGCGCCAATGCCGTGGTCGGCATCGACCTGGATTACGAGGTGGTGGGGCAGAACGGCAGCATGCTGATGGTCAGCGTGAGCGGTACGGCGGTGCGTATCTGAAGCCGGAGGTCGCTGTAGGAGCGCGCCATGCGCGCGATCGCGGGCCTGGCCCGCTCCTACAGGCATTGGTCAAATTTTGAGCAGAGTGGTGCAGGCCATGCCAACCGTGGCCTGCAGGGATTCATCCACAGGTTGGGGACAGGTTGCGCGAGCAACCGTCCCCAGCGCCTGGGGACAACTCAGGCTCAAGCGCCCATCACCTTACGAATGTCGGCCGCCAGCTCCTCGACGCGGGCGATCTCGGTATCCCACGAGCACATGAAGCGCGCGCCGCCGGCGCCGATGAAGGTGTAGAAGCGCCAGCCCAGCTGGCGCAGGGCCTCAAGGGCGGTCTCGGACATCTGCAGGAACACCCCGTTGGCTTCCACCGGGAACATCAGCTGTACGCCCGGTACGTCGGCGACGCGTTCGGCCAGCAGTTGTGCACAGCGGTTGGCGTGGCTGGCGTAATGCATCCAGGCGTCGTCCTGCAGCACGCCAACCCAGGGCGCGGCGAGGAAGCGCATCTTCGAGGCCAGCTGGCCGGCCTGCTTGCAGCGGTAGTCGAAGCCTTCGGCCAGTTCACGGTTGAAGAACAGGATGGCCTCGCCCACCGCCATGCCGTTCTTGGTGCCGCCGAAGCAGAGCACTTCGACGCCGGCCTTCCAGGTCAGCTCCGCCGGGGTGGCGCCAAGGAAAGCGCAGGCGTTGGAGAAACGCGCGCCGTCCATGTGCAGGTGCAGGCCCAGCTCACGGCAGGTGGCACTGAGCGCCTGCAGTTCGTCGGGGCGGTAGACGGTGCCGACCTCGGTGGCCTGGGTGATGGTGACCACGCGCGCCTTCGGGTAGTGGATGTCCTGGCGCTTGCCGGCGATCTCGCGGATCGCTTCCGGGGTCAGCTTGCCCTGGGCATCGGTGCGCGCCAGCAGCAGCTTGGAGCCGTTGGAGAAGAACTCCGGCGCGCCGCACTCGTCGGTCTCGACGTGGGCGGTCTCGGCGCAGATCACGCCGTGGTAGCTCTGGCACAGCGCCGCCAGGGCCAGGGAGTTGGCCGCGGTGCCGTTGAAGGCGAAGAACACTTCGCAGTCGGTCTCGAACAGCTCGCGGAAGTAGTCGGAGGCGCGGGCGGTCCACTGGTCGTCGCCGTAGGCGCGCTCGTGGCCGCGGTTGGCTTCGGCCATGGCCGCCCAGGCTTCGGGGCAGATGCCGGAGTAGTTGTCGCTGGCGAACTGTTGGGTGTTGTCGGTCATGGGCTTGCCTCGGCACTGCACGGAAAGTCAGTCAGCAGCGTAGCGAAATCCCCGCGGCTCGTGCAGCCCGGCAACCTACAGGCGCTGATTCACATAGGCCGAAACGAACTGCCGGGCATCCTGAGTGGCCGAGAGCGCCTGGTCATAGCAGACCTTCCGGCCGGCGGATTCGCCGGGCAGCATCACTTCGCCGCAGTCGCCATGCAGGACCAGGGCGACAGGCTCCTCGTGCGGGGAATGCAGCTTGAACAGTGACTCATCCAGCAGGCTCAGCCCATCCATCCGGTGGATGCGCATGTTCCAGGCATGATCGACGCCGCCAATGCGCACCAGAAACATGTTGGCCCGGCGGGGCCCGACCTGCTCCACCCATACCTTGACGCCGTCGGCGCCGCTGTAGGCTTTGACTTCATGGACCGGCACCGGCATCTGCGTCGCCTGCACGGAAAGCGACAGCAGGGCCGCCAGGAATACCGGCAGGCCTCTCGTCTTGAAATTCATGGTCCTCCACCTCTTCCCGGCGTTGGGGTTGATTAACGACGCCGGGAATTTTCCTAAGAACTAGGCAAGGTGGAGGATCAGAAAGAGGGACGCACCTCTGTCAGAAGTCTCTTGATCGATCAGGGCAGCTTGGTCAGCGCCATCTGTTCGGAGATGGGCACGAACAGCTCGCGCAGGGACTGGGCAGTGCCGCCGTTGGGCTTGTCCGGCGAGGTCATGTTGAGCACGTAGCGGCCCTTGATCAGGCCGGTCAGGCTGGATTCGCCGGCCTTGTCGTCCGGGCCCGGCACGCTGATGGCCAGCGGGTCGCCCATGCGGGTGCTGTCGATCACCGGCAGATACTGCTCGCCGCCGAACTGCGCTGCGGTGCCGTTCTGCAGCGCGGCCTGGCGCGCCTGGTTGAGCAGCGAGACGTTCTTCGCGGTGGTGTCGCGCAGCTTGGCCTGGGCGGCCAGGTACTGCTTGGCGGCCTCGCCCTGCTGGTCGGTACCCGGCGCCGGCAGGCCGGTGTCGGTCAGGGTCACGACCAGGTGCTGGCTGCCGTCGGCCTTGCCATAGACGATGGTGGCATCATCGTAGCCGCACTCGCGGGACAGGTAGGCATAGCCGTAGACGGCCTTCGTCGGCGGCAACGCCTTCTCCAGCACATGGCCGGTGCAGCTGTCGCCGGCCGGGGTGGCCGCGGCGGCGCTACTGGCGGCTTCGGGCGCTTCGGCCTTGGCGGGTTTGCTGTCGTCACCACAGCCCTGCAGCGTCGCGGTGAGCAGCAGGGCGGAAAACAGAGTCAGGGAACGGTTCATGGCGTCCTCGCATTTCGTGAGGGGCGCAGTTTAGTCCCTTGGCCCTGCGGTTCCTATCAGCAGCTTCATTGCGGGGGGTTGCAGACCCAGCGCCCCTGCTTTTCGTCAAAGCCGGCATCGATCACCGCCACCCCGGCGCCGCGCGCTTCCAGGCAGAAGGTCTTCATGAAGGTCGCCCGCTGGCCGTCCCCGGTACTGTCGCGCCCGCCGAGGGTGACGTTGTACAGGCCGGGCTGCAGGGGCCGAGCCGGGACTTTCTCGTGAAAGCCGGGAATCGCCTGGCCGTAGGCGAAGCAGGTGTCGCTGCGCAGCGGCATGCCCTGGGTCGGTTCGATGCTGGCCGCCGACCAGAACGGCTCGTAGGGATCACGCGCGACTTCGATGGAGTGCACCGCCACCTGCCGTTCATCCACCTGCAGCGTGCGGTTGAAGAACAGGCCCGGCGACTTGAATGCCGCGCCGCCGAAGCACAGCGTCCGGCCCTGCACCCAGACCCGCGCGTCGCCGTCGAACAGGCGCGACATGCCCCAGGCCGACAAGGCCGGCGACAGCAGCGCAAGGCACAGCGAACCACATAAGAGGAAGCGCTTCATCGGCAGGGCTCCGCGGGCCGCGCCGTCCTGGCGCGGGCATGTCGCATTCTGACCAGCCGCCGCATGCAATTCCACGCACCCGGTCGCTTTTGCGCCGGTCGCGGCATGTCGCAAACGCACCTACCCGCGACGTGCGCAGGCATCTGGGCTGGCAGGGCCAGTCATACCATCGCTGCCAAGGGGGCCAATTGCGTCCCGTACCGGCCAGGGCGCTGCGGCGCCACAGGGAGACCAGCGATGTTCAGCAAGCAAGACCAGATCCAGGGCTATGACGACGAACTGCTCGCGGCGATGGATGCCGAGGAAGCGCGCCAGGAGGACCACCTCGAGCTGATCGCTTCGGAGAACTACACCAGCAAGCGCGTCATGCAGGCTCAGGGCAGCGGGCTGACCAACAAGTACGCCGAAGGTTATCCAGGCAAGCGCTACTACGGCGGCTGCGAGCATGTGGATAAAGTCGAGCAGCTGGCCATCGATCGCGCCAAGCAGCTGTTCGGCGCCGACTACGCCAACGTCCAGCCGCACTCGGGTTCCTCGGCCAACTCCGCCGTCTATCTGGCGCTGATCAATGCCGGCGACACCATCCTGGGCATGAGCCTGGCCCACGGCGGCCACCTGACCCACGGCGCCAAGGTGTCGTCCTCGGGCAAGCTCTACAACGCCGTGCAGTACGGCCTGAACACCGACACCGGGCTGATCGACTACGACGAGGTCGAGCGCCTGGCCGTGGAGCACAAGCCGAAGATGATCGTCGCCGGCTTCTCCGCCTACTCCAAGACCCTCGACTTCCCGCGCTTCCGCGCCATCGCCGACAAGGTCGGGGCGCTGCTGTTCGTCGACATGGCCCACGTCGCCGGCCTGGTTGCCGCTGGCCTGTACCCGAACCCGCTGCCCTACGCCGACGTGGTCACCACCACCACCCACAAGACCCTGCGCGGCCCGCGCGGCGGCCTGATCCTGGCGAAATCCAACGAAGAGATCGAGAAGAAGCTCAACTCCGCGGTCTTCCCCGGCGCCCAGGGCGGCCCGCTGATGCACGTGATCGCCGCCAAGGCGGTGTGCTTCAAGGAAGCGCTGGAGCCCGGCTTCAAGGACTACCAGGCGCAAGTGATCAGGAACGCCCAGGCCATGGCTTCGGTGTTCATCGAGCGCGGCTACGACGTGGTCTCCGGCGGCACCGACAACCACCTGATGCTGATCAGCCTGGTGAAGCAGGGCCTGACCGGCAAGGAAGCGGACGCCGCCCTCGGCCGCGTCGGCATCACGGTGAACAAGAACGCCGTGCCGAACGACCCGCAGAGCCCGTTCGTCACCTCCGGCATCCGCATCGGCACCCCGGCCGTCACCACCCGCGGGCTGAAAGAAGAACAGTGCCGCGAGCTGGCCGGCTGGATCAGCGACGTGCTCGACCACCTGGGTGACGCCGACGTGGAGGCCAAGGTGGCCACCCAGGTCGCGGGCCTGTGTGCGGACTTCCCGGTCTACCGTTGAGAAATTTCAGCCGTCTGTAGGAGCGAGCCTGCTCGCGATCCCGACAACTCATTCGCGAGCAAGCTCGCTCCTACCAAGAGCAGCCACGGCGACAAGAACAATCAGGAGCACCCCATGCAACGCTACTCCGGCTTCGGCCTGTTCAAGCATTCCCTGAGCCACCACGAGAACTGGCAGCGCATGTGGCGCACGCCCACGCCCAAGCAGGTCTACGACGTGGTCATCGTCGGCGGCGGCGGGCACGGCCTGGCCACGGCCTATTACCTGGCCAAGGAGCACGGCATCACCAATGTCGCGGTGGTCGAGAAGGGCTGGCTGGGCGGCGGCAACACCGCGCGCAACACCACCATCGTGCGTTCCAACTACCTGTGGGACGAGTCGGCGCTGCTCTACGAACACGCCATGAAGCTGTGGGAAGGCCTGTCCCAGGACCTCAACTACAACGTCATGTTCTCCCAGCGCGGGGTCTACAACCTCTGCCACACCCTGCAGGACATGCGCGACGGCGAACGCCGCGTCAGCGCCAACCGCCTCAACGGCGTGGACGGCGAACTGCTCAACGCCCAGCAGGTGGCCGAAGAGATTCCCTACCTGAACTGCACTAAAAGCGCCCGTTACCCGGTCATGGGTTCCACCGTGCAGCGCCGCGGTGGCGTGGCCCGTCACGATGCCGTGGCCTGGGGCTTCGCCCGCGCCGCCGACGCCCTGGGCGTCGACCTGATCCAGCAGACCGAAGTGATCGGCTTCCGCAAGCAGGACGGCGCGGTCATCGGCGTCGAGACCAACCGCGGCTTCATCGGCGCCAAGCGCGTCGGCGTGGTCACCGCCGGCAACTCCGGGCACATGGCCATGCTCGCCGGCTTCCGCCTGCCGATCGAATCGCACCCGCTGCAGGCGCTGGTTTCCGAGCCGCTGAAACCCATCATCGACAGCGTGATCATGTCCAACGCCGTGCACGGCTACATCAGCCAGTCGGACAAGGGCGACCTGGTCATCGGCGCCGGCATCGACGGCTACAACGGCTACGGCCAGCGCGGCTCCTACCCGGTGATCGAGCACACCCTGCAGGCCATCGTCGAGATGTTCCCGGTGCTCTCGCGCGTGCGCATGAACCGCCAGTGGGGCGGCATCGTCGACACCACCCCGGACGCCTGCCCGATCATCGGCAAGGCCCCGGTGAAGAACCTGTTCTTCAACTGCGGCTGGGGCACCGGCGGCTTCAAAGCCACTCCCGGCTCGGGCAACGTCTTCGCCGCCACCCTCGCCAAGGGCGAGCCGCATCCGCTGGCGGCGCCCTTCTCCATCGAACGCTTCCACACCGGCGCGCTGATCGACGAACACGGCGCTGCCGCCGTCGCGCATTAACAACCGCCCGAAGGGCGAAATCTGATGACCCTCTCCCTTCAGGGAGAGGGTGCCCGAAGGGCGGGAGAGGGTGGTTCGGCGAAGTGCCAACACCCCCACGCCACTCGGAAGGAAACTCGGGAGGCTCCACCATGCTGAATATCTTCTGCCCCCATTGCGGCGAGCTGCGTTCCGAAGAGGAATTCCACGCCAAGGGCCAGGCGCACATCCCGCGCCCGCTCGACCCGGCAGCCTGCACCGACGCCGAGTGGGGCGAGTACATGTTCTTCCGCGACAACCCGCGCGGTATCCACCACGAGCTGTGGGTGCACGCCGCCGGCTGCCGCCAGTACTTCAACGTCACCCGCCACACCGTGACCTACGAAATCCTGGAAACCTACAAGATCGGCGAAAAACCGAGCATCACCGCCGAATCCGAGAAGAAAACCGCCGTCAAGCCCGCCGTGGAGAAGGCCTAATGAGCCAGATCAATCGCCTGTCCCGTGGCGGTCGCATCGACCGCAGCAAGTCGCTCACCTTCAGCTTCAACGGCCAGAGCTACCAGGGCTTCGCCGGTGACACCCTGGCCGCCGCCCTGCTCGCCAACGGCGTCGACATCCTCGGCCGCAGCTTCAAGTACTCGCGCCCGCGCGGCATCGTCGCCGCCGGCGCCGAAGAGCCCAACGCCATCCTGCAGATCGGCTCGCGCGAATCCACCCAGGTGCCCAACGTGCGCGCCACCCAGCAGGCCCTGTACAACGGCCTGGTGGCGACCGCCACCAACGGCTGGCCGAACGTGCAGAACGACCTCATGGGGATCTTCGGCAAGGTCGGCGGGAAGATGATGCCGCCCGGCTTCTACTACAAGACCTTCATGTACCCGCAGTCCATGTGGCTGACCTACGAGAAGTACATCCGCAAGGCCGCAGGTCTTGGCCGTGCGCCCACCGAAGTGGACCCGGACAGCTACGACTGGATGAACCACCACGCCGACGTACTGATCGTCGGCGCCGGCCCGGCCGGCCTCGCCGCCGCCCTGGCCGCCTCGCGCAGCGGTGCGCGGGTGATCCTCGCCGACGAACAGGAAGAGTTCGGCGGCAGCCTGCTCGACACCCGCGAGACCCTCGACTGCAAGCCGGCCGAGGAGTGGGTGGCCAAGGCCATCGCCGAGCTGCAGGGCAACCCGGACGTGATCCTGCTGCCGCGTTCCACGGTCAACGGCTACCACGACCACAACTTCCTCACCATTCACGAGCGCCGCACCGACCACCTGGGCGAAACCGCTCCGCTGGGCCAGGTGCGCATGCGCGTGCATCGGGTCCGCGCCAACCGCGTGGTGCTCGCCGCCGGCGCCCACGAGCGCCCGCTGGTCTACGGCAACAACGACGTGCCGGGCAACATGCTCGCCGGCGCCGTCTCCACCTATGTACGCCGCTACGGCGTGGCACCGGGCAAGAAGCTGGTGCTGTCCACCAACAACGACTACGCCTACCGCGTCGCCCTGGACTGGCAGGAAGCCGGTCTGCAGGTGGTCGCCATCGCCGACGCCCGCCCCAATCCGCGCGGCGAGTGGGTCGAGGAAGCGCGCAAGCGCGGTATGCGGGTCATCACCGGCAGCGCAGTGATCGAGGCACGCGGCAGCAAACGCGTGACCGGTGCGAAGGTCGCCTCCATCGACACCTTCCGCCACAAGGTCAATGCGCCCGGTGAGTGGCTGGACTGCGACCTGGTCGCCAGCTCCGGCGGCTACAGCCCGGTGGTGCACCTGGCCTCGCACCTGGGCGGCAAGCCGGAATGGCGCGAGGACATCCTCGCCTTCGTTCCCGGCCTGGCCTTCCAGAAGCGCATTTGCGCCGGTGCGGTGAACGGTGTGTTCCGCCTCGCCGATGCCCTGGCCGACGGCTACCAGGCCGGCAGCCAGGCGGCTGTCGATGGCGGCTTCAAGTCCGTCGCCGGCGAGCTGCCGGTGGTGGCCGAGCGTGCCGAAGACGCCACCCTCGCGCTGTTCCAGGTGCCCCACGAGAAAACCACGGCGCGGGCGCCCAAGCAGTTCGTCGACACCCAGAACGACGTCACCGCCGCCGCCATCGAACTGGCCTGCCGCGAGGGCTTCGAGTCCATCGAGCACGTCAAGCGCTACACCGCGCTGGGCTTCGGCACCGACCAGGGCAAGCTGGGCAATATCAACGGCCTGGCCATCGCCGCCCGCGCCCAGGGCAAGAGCATCGCCGACACCGGCACCACCATGTTCCGCCCGAACTACACCCCGGTGACCTTCGGCGCCGTCGCCGGCCGTCACTGCGGCCACCTGTTCGAGCCGGTGCGCTTCACCGCCCTGCACGCCTGGCACGTGAAGAACGGCGCCGAGTTCGAGGACGTCGGCCAGTGGAAGCGCCCCTGGTACTTCCCCAAGCGCGGCGAAGACATGCACGCCGCCGTGGCCCGCGAGTGCCGCGCCGTACGTGAGTCGGTCGGCCTGCTGGACGCCTCGACCCTGGGCAAGATCGACATCCAGGGCCCGGACGCCCGCGAGTTCCTCAACCGCGTCTACACCAATGCCTGGACCAAGCTGGAAGTGGGCAAGGCCCGCTACGGCCTGATGTGCAAGGAAGACGGCATGGTCTTCGACGATGGCGTGACCGCGTGCCTGGCGGACAACCACTTCGTCATGACCACCACCACCGGCGGCGCGGCGCGCGTCATGGAGTGGCTGGAGCTGTACCACCAGACCGAATGGCCGGAGCTGAAGGTGTACTTCACCTCGGTCACCGACCACTGGGCCACCCTCACCCTGTCCGGCCCCAACAGCCGCAAGCTGCTGGCCGAGGTCACCGACATCGACCTGGGCAAGGACGCCTTCCCCTTCATGACCTGGAAGGAAGGCAAGGTCGCCGGCGTACCGGCGCGGGTGTTCCGCATCTCCTTCACCGGCGAGCTGTCGTACGAGGTGAACATCCAGGCCAACTACGCCATGGGTGTGCTGGAGGCCATCGTCGCCGCCGGCGCCAAGTACAACCTGACGCCTTATGGCACCGAGACCATGCACGTCCTGCGCGCCGAGAAGGGCTTCATCATCGTCGGCCAGGACACCGATGCCTCGGTCACCCCGGACGACCTGAACATGGGTTGGGCGGTGGGTCGCACCAAGCCGTTCTCCTGGATCGGCTGGCGCGGCATGAACCGCGCCGACTGCCAGCGCGAGGACCGCAAGCAGCTGGTAGGCCTCAAGCCGACCAACCCGATGGACCTGCTGCCCGAGGGCGCGCAACTGCTGTTCACCCCGCAGCACAGCATCCCCGCGACCATGGTCGGCCACGTCACCTCCAGCTACATGAGCAGCAGCCTGGGCTACAGCTTCGCCCTGGCGGTGGTGAAGGGCGGCATCAAGCGCCTGGGGGAGAAGGTCTACGCCCCGCTGCCGGACGGCCGCGTGATCGAGGCGGAAATCTGCAGCTCGGTGTTCTACGACCCGAAAGGCGAACGGCAGAACGTGGATTGATCGGAGTGGGGTTCGCCCCTCTCCCCCGCCCTCTCCCTGAAAGGAGAGGGAGTGACTGAAGCTCCCGGATGGCACGGTGCGTGAAGCGCACTCGGATATCCCCTCTCCCTTCAGGGAGAGGGTCAGGGAGAGGGCAGACAGGCTTCCAGGGCGCACGACGCCCCAAGGTGAAAACGAATGAGCAAGGCAAATCTCTACGAGCAACGCCCCGCAGACGGCATCCAGGCCGAGTCGCCCCTGCACCACGCCGAGCTGGACAAGCTCGCCGCGCGCAAGCTGGCCAATGCCGGCGTGACCCTGCGCGAGAAGAAATTCCTCGGCCACCTGACCCTGCGTGGCGATGCCCACGACCCGGCCTTCGCCGGCGGCGTGCACAAGGCCCTGGGCCTGGAGCTGCCGGTGGCCCTGGGCCTGGTGGCCAAGGGCGAGACCTCGCTGCAGTGGCTCGGCCCGGACGAGTGGCTGCTGATCGTCCCCGGCGGCGAGGAATTCGCCGTCGAGCAGCGCCTGCGCGAGGCGCTGGGCGAAGAGCTGCACTACTCGGTGATCAACGTCAGCGGCGGCCAGACCCTGCTGGAGCTCGAAGGCGCCAAGGTCCGCGAAGTGCTGATGAAGTCCACTGGCTACGACGTGCACCCGAGCAACTTCCCGGTGGGCAAGGCGGTGGGTACGAACTTCGCCAAGTCCCAGCTGGTGATCCGCCATACCGGCGAGCACACCTGGGAACTGGTGGTGCGCCGCAGCTTCTCCGACTACTTCTGGCTGTGGCTGCAGGACTCCTGCGCCGAGTATGGCCTGCAGGTAGCGGCGTAACAGGCGTCGATTCACCCCGTCGCACCGGCGGGGGGAAATCCTTCGGAGTCAGACCATGAGCCGCACCCCCGATACCTGGATCCTCACCGCCGACAGCCCCAGCCTGCTGGGCACGGTGGACGTGGTCACGCGCTACCTGTTCGAGCAGAGCTGCTACGTCACCGAGCACCACTCCTTCGACGACCGCCTGGCGCAGCGTTTCTTCATCCGCATCGAATTCCGCGCCGGCGACGGCTTCGACGAAGCGGCCTTCCGCGCCGGCCTCGCCGACCGCGTCTCGCCCTTCCAGATGAACGTCGAACTGACCCCGCCGGGCTACCGCAGCAAGGTGGTGATCATGGTCTCCAAGGCCGACCACTGCCTGAACGACCTGCTCTACCGCCAGCGCATCGGCCAGCTGCCGATGGACGTGGTGGCGGTGGTCTCCAACCACCCGGACCTGGAGCCGCTGGCACGCTGGCACGGCATCCCCTACCACCACTTCGCCCTCGACCCCAACGACAAGGGCGCACAGGAGGCGAAGGTCTGGCGGGTGATCGAGGAGACCGGCGCCGAGCTGGTGATCCTCGCCCGCTACATGCAGGTGCTGTCCCCCGAGCTGTGCCGCCGCCTGGACGGCTGGGCGATCAACATCCACCACTCGCTGCTACCCGGCTTCAAGGGCGCCAAGCCCTACCACCAGGCCTACCAGAAGGGCGTGAAGCTGGTCGGCGCCACCGCCCACTACATCAACAACGACCTCGACGAGGGCCCGATCATCGCCCAGGGCGTCGAGCCCGTGGACCACTCCCACTACCCCGAGGACCTGATCGCCAAGGGCCGCGACGTGGAGTGCCTGACCCTGGCGAAGGCCGTGGGCTACCACATCGAAAAACGCGTCTTCCTGAACGCCAACCGGACGGTGGTGCTGTAACTCTACCGCTCCGTGGGGCGCATAACGCCACAGACGTTATGCGCCATGACACTCCGAACGGCGGATGGATGGAGCTCATCCGCCCTGCGTTTCTGGAGCGGCCGGTGAAACCGGTGCCCAGCCGATGTACCGAACAAGCCCCCTCTCCCTTCAGGGAGAGGGTTGGGGAGAGGGTCCTGAGCCCGCTCCCAAGCACCGAGCAACACCGACAGACCGCCGGCTGCCAATCCCCCGGCCCTGTCGCGCAACACACGACATCCCAGTGCGAACCGCGAGCCGCAAGGCCCGCCTTTGTACCCACAAACACAATGAGGAATGCGTATGTCTGGCAATCGTGGTGTGGTTTATCTCGGCCCGGGCAAGGTCGAAGTTCAGAACATCCCCTATCCGAAGATGCAGGACCCGCTGGGCAAGCAGATCGACCACGGGGTGATCCTGCGCGTCGTTTCCACCAACATCTGCGGCTCCGACCAGCACATGGTCCGTGGCCGTACCACCGCGCCCGAAGGCCTGGTGCTGGGCCACGAGATCACCGGCGAGGTGGTGGAGATCGGCCGCGGTGTGGAAACCATGAAGATCGGCGACCTGGTCTCGGTGCCGTTCAACGTCGCCTGTGGCCACTGCCGCACCTGCAAGGAGCAGCACACCGGCGTCTGCCTGACGGTCAACCCGTCCCGCGCCGGCGGTGCCTACGGCTACGTCGACATGGGCGGCTGGGTCGGTGGCCAGGCCGAGTACGTGATGGTTCCCTACGCCGACTTCAACCTGCTGCGCCTGCCCAACCGCGACGCGGCGATGGAGAAGATCCGCGACCTGACCTGCCTCTCCGACATCCTCCCCACCGGCTACCACGGTGCGGTGACGGCCGGCGTCGGTCCGGGCAGCACCGTCTACATCGCCGGTGCCGGTCCGGTCGGCCTTGCCGCCGCCGCTTCGGCCCGCCTGCTGGGCGCTGCCGTGGTGATTGTCGGCGACGTCAACCCGACCCGCCTGGCCCACGCCAAGGCCCAGGGCTTCGAGATCGCCGACCTGTCCAAGGACACCCCGCTGCACGAGCAGATCGCCGATCTGCTGGGCGAGCCTGAGGTGGACTGCGCGGTCGACGCGGTGGGCTTCGAGGCCCGTGGCCACGGTCACTCGGGCTCGCAGCACGAGGCTCCGGCCACCGTGCTGAACTCGCTGATGGGTGTGGTGCGGGTGGCCGGCAAGATCGGCATCCCGGGCCTCTACGTCACCGAAGACCCGGGCGCGGTGGACGCGGCCGCCAAGCAGGGCTCGCTGAGCATCCGCTTCGGCCTGGGCTGGGCCAAGTCGCACAGCTTCCACACCGGCCAGACCCCGGTGATGAAGTACAACCGCCAGCTGATGCAGGCGATCATGTGGGACCGCATCAAGATCGCCGACGTCGTCGGGGTGGAGGTCATCACCCTGGACCAGGCACCGAAAGGCTACGGCGAGTTCGATGCCGGCGTACCGAAGAAATTCGTCATCGACCCGCACAGCCTGTTCAGCGCTGCCTGACGGCGCACCTGAACCCCCGGCCGCGACTCCACTTCCGCGGCCGTCTCTCCAGGGGAGCCGCAAGGCTCCCTTTTTTTGTCTGCATGTTGGTACTGCTTCACCTGTAGGAGCGAGCTTGCTCGCGAACCCGCACAAGTATGGAGTCGCCGGGTAATCCGTCCGCGAGCAAGCTCGCTCCTACGAAGTGCTAGTCACGGCTTGGGCGCAGGGCAGTTGAAGTCGCCTTCCTGGCAATCGGACAGCACCTGCAGTTCCTTGATGCGGTTATCGGTCATGGCCTTCAGGCAGTTGCTGTAGGCCATTGGATAGCCCGAGCCGCCCTTGGCGCCGGCCGTCTCGAACTGGCAGCTGAGATCGCGGTAGTTCAGCCAGGCCTTCTGCGCGGCGGTCAGGGCCTTCTTCTGCCCGGCATCCAGACGCTGGCGGTACTGCCCGTAGAGGTCGTTGAGACGCTTGTCGCTGGCCTTGTAGGCAGCGCCGGTGCAGGCATTGATCTCGGCCTGGGTCTGGGCGTCGGCACAGTCGTCGGCGTGAGCGAGGGAAGAGAAGGCCAGCAGGCCGAGGGGAAGGAGCAGGAACTTCATGGGGACGCTATCCGTTGTTTTGGATGGAGTCCCCACTCTAGCCGCTCTCGCAGGGTAACGGCGGATAACGCTTGGGGCGTTATGCGCCCTACGAGAATCCGCAACCTGAACGTAGGGCGAATAACCGCTTGCGGTTATCCGCCGTGAGGTCGCCAGACTCAGCCAAGCAGCTTCGCCGCCATCCGCTCCAGCGCCTGGCGCTGGAAGGCGCGGAAGTCCGCGTCGGGCTGCTGGCCTTCGAGCATCGGCAGAAAGGGGTCGACCACTGCGGTGCGTACGCCGGCCATTTCCTCGATCACCGCGTGACCGCAGAACGGCACGTAGGCTTCCGCGTAGCCGCCTTCGTGGACCACCACCAGGCGACCGTCGCACAGGCGCTCGGCAGCATCGCGCACAGCAGCGGTCATGAAGCGGAAGGTCTCGCTGTGGGCGAGCATGCGCGCCAGCGGGTCCACGCCGTTGGCGTCGAAGCCGCTGGCGACCACGATCAGTTCCGGCTGGAAGCGCTCCAGCGCCGGCACGATGATGGTTTCCATGGCCACGCGGTAAGCGTCGTCACCACTGCCCGGATAGAGCGGCACGTTGAGGTTGTAACCCTTGCCCGCGCCCTCGCCGATATCGCCCACCGCACCGGTGCCGGTCGGATAGCAGTCGGCCTGGTGGATCGACAGGGTCAGCACGTCGTCACGGCCGTAGAAGATCGCCTCGGTGCCGTTGCCGTGGTGCACGTCCCAGTCGAGCACTGCCACACGCTTGATACCGTGGCGCGCCTTGGCCGTCTCCACTGCCACAGCGATGTTCGCCAGGTAGCAGAAGCCCATGCCGCGATCCGGCAGGCAGTGATGGCCCGGCGGCCGAGACAGCGCGTAGGCGTTGTCCAGTTCACCGCGCAGCACCGCATCCACCGCGGCGATGGTCAGGCCGGCGGACTGCCGGGCGATGTCGTAGGTGCCGTGGCTGACCATGGTCTCTTCGCCCATGTCGCCGTGGCCGACTTCGCTGTAGGCCTTGAAGCGCTCCAGGTAGCTGGCCGGGTGTACCCGCAGCAGGTCTTCCTCGCTGGCCAGCGGCGCGCTGGACAGGTGCAGCTGAGCGCTCAGCCCGGAGACATCCATCAGGCTTTTCAGCCGGCGCTTGCTCTCCGGCGACTCGGCGTGGCCGGCGCCCACCGGCGGCTGCAACCAGCCACCGACGGGGAGGATCAGCGCATGCAGCCCGGTCGCGTGCCAGAAGCAGCGCTCGTCGAAGAAAAACCCGGTGCGGCGGCTCATGCGCGGGCCGCCTTCAGGGCGCGCTGGCGCTTGCGGCTGAACAGCCAGTAGACCGGCGAAACCACGCCCAGGCCGACCACCCAGGAGATGTCTGCGCCGTTCATGGCCTGCGCGGCAGCGCCAGTGTAGAGCGCGGTGGACATGAACGGAACCTGCACCAGGATGCCGAGGATGTAGCAGTTCACCGCGGTCCAGTTGAAGGTGCCGTAGATGCCGCCGTCACGGCGGAAGAACGACAGCACGTCGTACTCGCCATGGGCGATCAGGTAGTAGTCGACCAGGTTGATCGCGCTCCAGGGCACCAGCACGTAGAGCAGCAGCAGGATGAAGTTGGTGTAGTTGGCCATGAAGTTGTCCTGGCCGAGCAGGGCGATGGTCAGCGAGCCGCCGAACAGCGCCAGGGCGATCACCGCGCGCCAGCCGGCCTTGGCCGACCAGGCGGGAATCAGCGTCTGGCCGACGGTGATGGCCGAGAGGGTGCCGCAGTACAGGTTCATCGAGTTGGTGGCGGCGATGCCGATGGAGAACACCGCGACCATGATGGCGCTGAAGCCGCCGGTCATCTCGATCAGGCCGGCAATGACGTCGCCCTCGCCCACCGACAGGCCGACCAGCACGCCCAGCAGCATGGGCAGGATCGAACCCAGGCAGCAGCCCCAGTAGCTCGACCAGAATGCGGTGCGCGAACCGGTGCCCTGCGGCATGTAGCGCGAGTAGTCGGAGACGTAGGGTGCGTAGGCCAGCTGCCACAGGGCGGCGATGGACAGCGCGCCGAGGAAGCCGGGGATGTTGTTCTCGTTGCGCTGCAGCAGGTCCGCCGGCAGGCCGTGGACGAACACCAGCCAGACGAAGCTGACCAGCAGCACCGCGCCGGACAGCCAGGACATCACGCGGGTGTAGCCGTGGATCAGGCGGTAGCCGAACACCGTGGCGATCACGCTGATCGCGCCCACCAGCAGGATGCCGGTGTTGGTGCCGATCACCTCGAAGCGCGCATGCAGCGCCTGGCCGCCGAGGACCAGGTTGGAGGCAAAGAAGCCCAGGTACATGATCACCACCAGGGCGACCACCAGGAGGGAACCGAAGGAGCCGAACTGGCCGCGGGTCTGCACCATCTGCGGTACGCCCAGCTGCGGGCCCTGGGCCGAGTGCAGGGCCATGAACACGCCTCCCACCAGGTTACCGAGTACCAGCGCCAGCACGGCGGCGAAGAACGGCAGCTTGAACACGGTGACCGCCAGGGCGCCGGTGACCACGGTCAGCAGCATGATGTTGCTGCCGAACCAGATGGTGAAGAGGTCGCGGGCGCGGCCGTGTCGTTCGTGTGCGGCGATGGGCTGGATGGTGCTCAGCTCCAGGGTCGTCGCCTGGTTTTGCGTCGTTGTCATTGTGATTCTCACGCGTCGTTGGCAAGGCAGGCCCGGCGCGGGCGCCGGGCTTGGATCAGGAAAGGATCAGCGGGCGGCCCAGGCGTTGAAGCGCTGCTCGAGCTCTTCGCCGTGGTCGACCCAGAAGGCCGCGTCCACCGAGCGGGCGCCTTCGAGGTTGGCCGGCGCGGTGGGCAGCGCGTCGCGCACGTCCGCCGGCAGCAGGTCCAGCGTGCCCTTGTGCACCGGGCCGTAGGGGATGTTCTCGGAGAAGGTCTTCTGGGTTTGCGGCTGGCTGGCGAAGGCGATGAATTTCTCGGCCAGCGCCTTGTTCGGCGTGCCTTTCACCACGGCCCAGTATTCCGGGTCATACAGGCTGCCGGGCCAGACGATGCCCAGCTTCACGCCTTCCTTCTGCGCGGCGGCGATGCGGCCGTTGTAGGCGGCGCTCATCACCACGTCGCCGGCGGCCAGCCACTGCGGCGGCTGCGCGCCGGCTTCCCACCACTGGATGTTGCCCTTGAGCTGGTCGAGCTTGGCGAAGGCGCGGTCGACGCCTTCCTGGGTGCCGAGCACCTTGTAGAGATCTTCCTGTTTCACGCCGTCGGCCAGCAGGGCGATTTCCAGGGTGTACTTGGCGCCCTTGCGCAGGCCGCGCTTGCCCGGGTATTCGGCGGTGTTCCAGAAGTCGGCCCAGGATTGCGGGGCCTTGGCGACCTTGGCGCCGTTATAGGCCATGACCATGGACCAGACGTAGGTGGCCACGCCGCACTCGCTGAGGGTGCCGGGGACGAAGTTCTTTTCGTCGCCGATGGCTGCCGGGTCGATGCGCTCGAACAGGCCTTCCTCGCAGCCGCGCAGCAGCTCGGGGCTTTCCACCTCGACCACGTCCCAGGTGACCTTGCCGACATCGACCATGGCCTTCACCTTGGCCATCTCGCCGTTGTACTCGCCGGCGACGATCTTGCCGGCGCCGCTGGCCTCGAAGGGCTTGAAGTAGGCCTGCTCCTGGGCCGCCTTGGTGGCGCCGCCGAAGGAGATGACGGTGATGCTTTGGGACTGCGCCTGGACACTGCCGACAGCGGCAGCTAGGGCACAGGTGATGGAGACACGCGTGAGCAAGGACACTTTCATGGAACGACTCCCACAGCCGGATTGGCGTTGTTGTGTTGCTGGGCAGTACTCCCGGCCAGAAGCCGGACAAAAGGGTTCCATCGCGCGGGCGTCTTCGCGCTCGCGGCGTTGTTATCAGGTGTTCGTGGAGCCGTAGGGCGCATAACCCGGAACGGGTTATCCGCCGGTCAATCCACGGCGGATAACGCTGGCGCGTTATGCGCCCTACAGGTGGCTCCGGCGGCTTACAGCACGCCGATTTCCTGGGCCGTGCGGTCGACCGCGCGGCGGGTCTTGTCGACCAGCTCGTCGATCTCGGCACGGCCGGCGACCAGCGCCGGGGCCATGATCATGCGGCCGAGGGTGGAACGGATGATCACGCCCTCCTCGAAGCCGATGGTGCGGCAGCGCCAGGCGATGTCGTTCTCGTTGTCGAAGCGCTTGCGGGTGGCCTTGTCCTGGACGAACTGCAGCGCGGCGACGAAGCCGGTGCCCTGGATATCGCCCACCAGCGGGTGGTTGCCGAAGACCTCGCGCAGGCACTGCTGCAGGTACGGGCCGGTGTCGTTCTTCACCGCATTCACCCAGCCCTCGTCACGCAGCGCGCGCAGGTTGGCCACGGCTACCGCTGCCGCCACCGGGTGGCCGGAGTAGGTCAGGCCGTGGGCGAACACACCGCCCTCTTCCACCAGCGCCTGGGCGATGCGCTTGCTCAGCACCAGGCCGCCCATGGGGATGTAGCCGCTGGTCAGGCCCTTGGCGATGGATAGGGTGTCAGGCTGGAAGCCGAAGTGCTGGTGGGCGAACCATTCGCCAGTGCGGCCGAAGCCGCCGATCACTTCGTCGGCGCACAGCAGCACGTCGTACTGACGGCAGATGCGCTGGATTTCCGGCCAGTAGCTTTCCGGCGGGAAGATCATGCCGCCGGCGCCCTGGAAGGGTTCGGCGATGAAGCCGGCGACGTTGTCGGCGCCCAGCTCGAGGATCTTCTCTTCCAGCTGCAGCGCGCAGCGACGGCCGAACTCGGCCGGGGTCAGGTCACCGCCGGCGGCGAAGAAGTAGGGTTCGTCGATGTGCGCGATGTCCGGGATCAGGCCGCCCATCTCGTGCATGAACTTCATGCCGCCCAGCGCGGTGGCCGCCAGGGTGGAGCCGTGGTAGCCGTTCCAGCGGCCGATCATGATCTTCTTCTGCGGCTTGCCTTCGATCTGCCAGAAACGGCGCACGGTACGGATCAGCACCTCGTTGGCCTCGGAGCCGGAGTTGGTGTAGATCGCGTGGCTGTAGTGGTCGGGCAGCAGGCTGAAGAGGGTCTCGGAGAGTTCGATCACCGCCGGGTGGGTGGTGTGGAAGAACATGTTGTAGTACGGCAGTTCGTCCAGCTGGGCGGTGGCGGCGGCGGTCAGATCCTTGCGGCCGTAGCCCAGGTTGGTGCACCACAGGCCGGACATGCCGTCGATGTACTTGTTGCCGTCGTTGTCCCAGAGGTGCAGGCCTTCGCCGCGCACCATCACGCGCGGGCCTTCGGCGTTCAGCGCCTTCTGGTCGAGGAAGGCATGGATGTGGTGGGCCGCGTCCGCTTTCTGGTATTCGCGGGTGTCGCGGGGCGCACGGGTGTTGTCGGTCATCGACTTTCTCCTCTATCCCTCGGCGGTGCTCCGGCAGCCGGCCTGAGGGGTCTTCAGGGGATCGAGGGCGACGGACTTACCTAGGCAGTCTCACCGGCCGTCTCGAACGGTTCGGTTAGGAATTCGGGTGTTGCTCAGGCGCCGGGCGCGACCCCGGCGGCCTGTCTTTCATTCAGTCGCGCAGCTGGAACCAGGTGGTCTTGAGCTGCGTGTACTTGTCAAAGGAGTGCAGCGAGAGGTCGCGGCCGAAGCCGGACTGCTTGCCACCACCGAACGGAATCGCCGGGTCCAGCGCGTCCACGGTGTTCACCGACACGGTGCCGGCGTTCAGCTTGCGCGCTACACGGTGGGCGCGGTGCAGGTCGTCGCTCCACAGGGAAGCGGCGAGGCCGTAGATGCTGTCGTTGGCCAGGCGCACGGCTTCTTCTTCGCTGTCGAAGGGGATGACTGCAAGCACCGGGCCGAACACTTCGTCGCGGGCCAGGGATTGCTCCGGGCGCACGCCGGTGAAGATGGTCGGCTCGATGAAGTTGTCCGAGCCGTTGAAGCTCAGCTGGCGGCCGCCGCAGGCGAGCTTGGCGCCGTCGCCCTGGGCGCGGTCGATGCAGGCCATGATGCCGGCGGTCTGCTTGTTGTCGACGATGGAGCCGGCGCGGCTGGCCGGGTCCAGCGGGTCGCCCGGGGTCCAGTCGCGGGCCTTGGCGATCAGGCGTTCGACGAACTCGTCGTGGATCGAACGCTCCACCAGCAGGCGCGAGTTGGCCGAGCAGACTTCGCCCTGGTTGAAGAAGATGCCGAAGGCGGCCTTCTCGGCGGCGAGGTCGAGGTCGCGGCAGTCGGCGAACACCAGGTTCGGACTCTTGCCGCCGCACTCCAGCCAGACCTGCTTGAGGTTGGATTGCGCGGAATACTGCATGAAGTACTTGCCGACCTGGGTCGAACCGGTGAACACCAGGGCATCCACGTCCGGGTGCAGGCCCAGCGCCTTGCCGGCGGTTTCGCCCAGGCCCGGCACGACATTCAGCACGCCTTCGGGGATGCCGGCTTCCAGCGCCAGCTCGGCCAGGCGCAGGGCGGAGAACGGCGACTGCTCGGCGGGCTTGAGCACCACGGAGTTGCCGGCGGCCAGCGCGGGCGCCAGCTTCCAGGCAGCCATGTCGAGGGGGAAGTTCCACGGCACCACGGCGCCGATCACGCCCAGCGGCGCGCGGGTGATGGTGGCCAGGGCGTTCTGCGCGGTCGGCGCGACCTGGTCGTAGAGCTTGTCGAGGCTTTCGGCGTACCAGGAGAACACGCCAGCGGCGCCGGGCACGTCGATGTTCCAGGCGTCCATCACCGGCTTGCCCATGTTCAGGGTGTCGAGCAGGGCCAGCTCGTCGCGGTGGGCCATCATCAGCTCGGCGAGTTTCTGCAGCACGGCCTTGCGCTCACGCGGCGCCATGCGTGCCCAGGGGCCGGTCTCGAAGGCCTGGCGGGCGACCCGCACGGCGGCGTCGACTTCGGCTGCACCACAGGCGGCGACATTGGCCAGCAGGCGATTGGTCGCCGGGTCGATGGCCGCGAAGGTCGCGCCATCCTGCGCCGCCACGCGGCGGCCGCCGATCAGCGCGCTGTCGATGAAGGTCTGCCGGGCAGCACGCTGCCGCCAATCGTTGAGCTCGTACACCAGGGCACTCCTGCTTCGCTCGCCCTCGAGGGACGTTGTTGTTCGAATGTGGATTGGATGGTCGCCCAAGGCCTTGCCAAGGAAAATTATTAAATTTGTCTTCGGGGTATATGAAAAAGCTGGGCAGCCACGCACCGGCCCGGAGCATTGCGCACCACCACGGTGCGCGTCTGCGCACCGCTGCAGGGCCCGTATTCAGCGGGTCAGCGCCTCGTAAAGCTCGGGGCGACGGCACGGCAGGTAGGGGAAAGTGCCGGCCTGGCGGGCGCGCTGCTGCGGGTCCAGATCGACGATCAGCAGGCTCTCCGCGGGCCCGGCGGCAACCAGGCGCTCGCCATCCGGCGCGACGATGCAGGAACCGCCGAGGAAGGCCAGCCCGTCCTCCACGCCACAGTGGTTGCAGTAGGCGACGAACAGCTGGTTCTCCACCGCCCGAGCCGGGACTATCACCCCAGGCACCGCGCCGTACTCGGGCGTCAGCGCGGTGGGAATGAGGACCAGCCCGGCGCCGTTCAGCGCGTGGGTGCGCACCGCCTCGGGATACTCCACGTCGAAGCAGATCAGCAGGCCGATGCGCCAGCCGGCATAGTCGAACGGCGCTTCCAGCAGGTCGCCGGCGCTGAACACCTCGCGCTCCATGGCACCGAACAGGTGCGCCTTGCGGTAGTGGCCCAGGGCGCTGCCGCACGGGCCGATCACCTGCACCGAGTTGTACGGCTTGCCGCCCTGCGGATGGCGCTCGGCGTAGCCGTAGGCGATGGCCAGCCCGAAGCGCTGCGCCAGCTCGCCGATGTGCTGGGCAGACGGGCCGTCCGCGGCTTCGGCCAGCGCGTTCATCCGTTGCGGCACGTTGTAGCCGCCCAGCCAAAGTTCCGGGCAAAGCAGCAGTTGCGCGCCGGCAGCGGCGGCGGCCCCGGCCTGGCGCTCCAGCTGGTCGAGGTTGCCGGCGACATCGCCGGGGCGGCCGCAGGTTTGCCAAAGGGCCATGCGCATGAGCTTTACTCCAGGCTGCGTGTACGGGATTTGCAGGGCGTTTTCACCCGCTGCGCTGGAGTATGCCCGCGCCCGGAGGGTCGCAGCAGGCGGCCAAGGCCATGAAAAATGTGGTCCCCGGCGAGGAAAATCTTCGCCATGGGCCGCCCCCGCCGGCCAGCCCGACGCGGTATCTTGTATAAAAAAGCATCAACGAGGCGTGCAGTGGCTTCCTATACCTTGCGGCAATTGAAGTATTTCGTGACCACCGTGGAATGCGGCAGCGTGGCCGAGGCGTCGCGCAAGCTGTACATCGCGCAGCCGTCCATTTCCACGGCGATCAAGGGGCTGGAAGAGAGCTTCGGCGTGCAGCTGTTCATCCGCCACCACGCCCAGGGCGTGTCGCTCACCCCCAGCGGCGCGCGCTTCTACCGCAAGGCGCAGGAACTGCTGCGCATGGCCCACGAATTCGAGCAGAACGCCCTCGCCGACAACGACGTGGTGGCCGGGCAGATCGACATCGGTTGCTTCGAGACCGTCGCCCCGCTCTACCTGCCGCGCCTGATCTCGGGCTTCCGCGAGCGTTACCCCGGCGTGGAAATCCGCATCAGCGACGGCGAGCAGCAGGAACTGGTGCAGGGCCTGACCGGCGGCCGCTTCGACCTGGCACTGCTCTACGAGCACGACCTCGACGCCACCATCGCCACCGACCCGCTGATGCCGGCCCAGCGCCCCTATGCGCTGCTGCCGGAGAACCACCGCTTCGCCAAGCAGGACAAGGTCTCCCTGCGCGACCTGGTGCTGGAACCGATGATTCTGCTGGACGTGCAGCCCAGCCGCACCTACTTCGTGCGCATCTTCGAGGAACTGGGGCTGAACCCGCACATCGCCTTCAGCTCGCCGTCGATCGAGATGGTGCGCGGCATGGTCGGCCAGGGCTTCGGCTTCTCGGTGCTGGTGACCCGCCCGCACTCCGAATGCACCTACGACGGCAAGAAGGTAGTGATGGTGAACATCGCCGAGGACGTCAGCGCCTCCGGCCTGGTCGCCGCCTGGCTCAAGCGCGCCCAGCTGACCAAGCCGGCGCAGCTGTTCGTCGACTATGCGCGGGAGGAGTTGAGCGGGAAGCACTGAGGCTGCTTTTCGCTTTTCGCTTTTCGCTTTTCGCTTTTCGCTTTTCGCTTTTCGCTTTTCGTAGGAGCGAGCTTGCTCGCGAACAAGCTTCGGCGCGGTGTTCTCCCTCTCCCTCTCCCTGAAGGGAGAGGGGACTGTTCGGCGTACGCTGAAAGATCAGCGCTCGCCGGCTGACTCCAGAATTACTTGATGCAGAGTACGGCTCCCTCTCCCTTCAGGGAGAGGGCTGGGGAGAGGGTCCATGCCCAAGCACCCAACCCCCTCCCGTCACTCCCCGTGCCCCGCGCCGACATCCGGGGTTACAATCTCGCCCCCAATTCGCAATGCCTCCCCACCCATGCTCATCTGGAAAGAGCGCGTGCAGCGCCTCATCACCCTCGTCCTCGGCCTGCTGCAACGCTACCCGCGCGTCATCGCCCTGTTCGGCTTCTGCTCCGGCGTCTTCAGTTTCATCATGGTGGACCGCCACCGCGCCGGCTTCGCCCGCGCCATGGCCATCGTCATGCTGGTCAGCTGGATCTGGCTGATGCTGGAGAACCTGCTCACCGACCGCTTCAAACGCCGTTTCGGCTGGGAAGTGCCACCGGGCCTGCTGCGCTACGCGACCCAGCTGATCCACCAGGAAAGCCTGTTCTTCTGCCTGCCGTTCTTCTTCGTCACCACTACCTGGAACAGCGGCCAGGCCCTGTTCACCGGCGTGCTGGCGCTGGCCGGGCTGGCGGCGATCACCGACCCGGTCTACTACAAGTGGCTGTCGGTGCGGCGCTGGACCTTCCTCGGCTACCACACCCTGACGCTGTTCGCGGTGCTGCTCACCGCGCTGCCGATCATCCTCCACCTGAGCACCCCGCAGAGCTACCAGGCGGCGCTGGGCATCGCCGTGCTGCTGTCCTTCCCGAGCCTGGCGGTGACGGTGAAGATCCACAAATGGTGGCGCTGGTTCGCCCTCGTCGGCCTGACCCTGTCCATCGGCGCAGTGGGCTGGTTCGCTCGCGCCTGGGTGCCGCCGTCGACCCTGTGGATGACCGAGATGGCGGTGACCGAGAGCTTCGACAACGCCCAGCGCACCCCCGGCGACAGCCTGGAGACGGTCAGCGTCGCGCAGATCAAGAGTCAGGGCCTCTACGCCTACACCGCGATCAACGCTCCGCGCGGGCTGAACGAGCGCATCTACCACGCCTGGCGGCTGAACGGCCAGGAAGTCGACCGCATCGCCCTCGACATCAAGGGCGGCCGCGAAGCCGGCTACCGCGCCTGGACGCACAAGCAGAACTTCCCCACCGACCCCAGCGGCGACTGGCAGGTGCAGGTGCTCACGGAAGCCGGGCAAGTCATCGGTACGCTCCGGTTCGAGGTCACGCCCTGACCGCTCGGTATCCTTGACCCGACTCGGCGCTTTCCCCTACAAGACCCTCTCCCCAGAACAAAAAGCGCCGAGAGAGTCATGACTGATACCGCCCTGCATCCGTTCGACCGCGCCGTGGCCCTGCAACCCGTGGCCGGCCAGCCCAACCTCTACGAAGGCCACACCAGCCAGGACTACTGGAACATGGTCGGCCCCTTCGGCGGCGTCACCGCCGCGGTCCTGCTGCAGGGCGCGCTGCGCCATCCGCAGCTGCTCGGCAGCCCGGTGTCGCTGACGGTGAACTACGCCGCGGCGGTCGTCGCCGGCGCCTTCCAGGTCGAAGCCGTGCCGGTGCGCACCAACCGCAGCACCCAGCACTGGCTGCTGCAACTGACCCAGGCCGATGAAGCCGGCGAGCAGCAGGTCACCACCACCGCCACCCTGGTTACCGCGCTGCGTCGCGAGACCTGGAGCCTGACCGACCTCCCCGCGCCGGACCTCGCCCCGCCCAGCGATTTCGAACCGATGAGCCCCGCCGCCAAGGGCGTGGCCTGGCCCAGGCAGTACGAGATGCGCCCGGTCTCCGGCGCCTTCCCCACCCAATGGGACGGCAGCGGCGAGACCAGCCGCAGCCAGCTCTGGCTGCGCGACGCCCAGGACCGCCCGCTGGACTTCCTGTCCCTGGCGGCGATGAGCGACATCTTCTACCCGCGCATCTGGCTGCGCCGCGCCACCCCGGTGCCGGCCGGCACCGTGTCGATCACCACCTACTTCCACACCGACGCCGCGCAGATGGCCGAAGTCGGCGCGGGCTACCTGCTGGGCGACGCCCGCGCCCAGGAATTCCGCAACGGCTTCTTCGACCAGAGCGCCCAGCTGTGGAGCCAGTCCGGCGCGCTGCTGGCGACCAGCAATCAGGTGGTTTACTACAAGGAGTAATCGCCGAGATGGCATCAGGGATGATCACTGTGCCAAGACACCAGAACCTGACTAGCAAGAGCCTGGTTGGTATGGCGCTACAGCAACGGGACAGCACGTCTTCCTGGGACGCTATCTTTGCTCTTCGCTTTCGTCCCGAAGAGGAAACTGTCCGACGCTGCCAGCGCCTATTCGCCTCGAAGAACTGGCGCAAGCGGGCCTTGGCAGTGAATGTAATCTGCCAGCTGCAATTTCCGGATCATCGGGAGTATGCGCAGGACATCGCCCGCGAGCTGATCCAGGCCGCTCTCGCTGATCCACACAGTGGGGTTGTCGCTGCCGCAGCATTCGCCGCAGGTCATCGCGAATGTCCGAAGTGCCTGAGCCGGCTGATCGAACTGGCATCCGATCCTGATTGTGAGCTGCGCTTTGCAGCGACATTCGGGCTGGGGAAGAATCAGGACGTCAAAGCCATACCGACCATGCTGGCGCTGGCGAAGGATGCAGACGACGACGTCCGCAATTGGGCGATGTTCGGCCTGGGCTCACTGTGGGATCTGGATACCCCGGAAGTGCGCGAAGCGCTCTGGCTCGGCTACTCAGACCAAGTCGACGAAATACGTGGGGAAGCCCTCGCCGGTCTGGCAAAGCGCCGGGACATACGTGTGCTGGAACTTTTGCCCTCGGCACTGGAGGCAAACCTGTACTGGAATGTCGAACTGGTGGAAATGCTGTCCGAGCCGGAGTACCAGCCCGAGTTGCAGAAGCTCGCGGACAGATCGTCTGCGGCCAACGCTGACTACCGAGAGTCCCTGCAGATGCTGCTCGAAGAGGTCGCTGATTGGGGGCGAAGGAAACAAAGATGAAAAAGCCCGGCACATGGCCGGGCTTTTTGTTAGCGCTGAGAAGGCTCAGACCTTCTTCACGAACTCCGACTTCAGCTTCATCGCGCCGATGCCGTCGATCTTGCAGTCGATGTCGTGGTCGCCGTCCACCAGGCGGATGTTCTTCACCTTGGTGCCGACCTTCACCACCAGGGACGAGCCCTTGACCTTGAGGTCCTTGATCACGCTGACGGTGTCGCCGTCCTGCAGCAGGTTGCCGACCGCGTCCTTGATCACGCGGGCATCGCCGTCGGCCTCGCCCGAGCCGTCAGCGGACCACTCGTGGGCGCACTCGGGGCAGACCAGCTGGGTGCCGTCCTCGTAGGTGTATTCGGAGTTGCATTGGGGGCAGGGCGGCAGCTGGCTCACGGCGATTCTCACAATGAAAGCGGTAAAAAGACCGCAGAGTATATAAGGTTTCTCCCTTTCCTGCCCGGCGACCCCGTTGGCAAAGAGCGGCAATGCGCCAGCACCGTTACAGAACATTCATAATCCATCGCTATAAAAGGCGGCCTCTTCGATAAGAAAAAGGACGCCACGCCATGCTGCACAAGCCCTCCCCGCTCGCGCTGAGCATCGCCCTGGTGCTGGCGAGCCTCGCCGCTGAAACCGCCGCTGCCGTTCCGGTGTCGCCCATCATCAGCGACGCGCAGACTGGCAGCCGGACCCTGGCCAACCAGGACACCCTGACCGTTACCAGCACCGGCAGCCTGGTCACCAGCGGCAAGAGCGTGGACCTCAAGGGCGCAGCCACCGGCACCGGCGTGGTCATCGACAACAGCGGCCTGATGCAGTCCACCACCGGCCGTGTGTTCGACACTTCCGGCAGCGACAGCACCACGCGCTTCTACCAGATCATCAACCGCGAAGGCGGGCGCATCCTCGGCTACGACGACGCCATCCGCATGAACAACCCGTTCAGCGCCGGCAACGTGCTGGTCGACAACGCCGGCAGCATCTATTCGGCCACCGGCCAGGCGCTGGACTTCGACAAGCTGCAGAGCGCCGCGACCGTCACCCTCATCAACCGCGCCAGCGGCGTCATCCACAGCGATGGCAACGACGGCATTCGTCCCGGCGGCAATGCGACGATCACCAACTACGGCGAGATCAGCAGCTCGGACATGATCACCGCCGACACCAAGAACGACGGCATCGACTTCCAGGGCGCTTCGGGCGGCTACGTGGAAAACCACGGCCTGATCAGCGGCGGCCGCCACGGCATCACCACCGATGTCGGCGCCACCCTGATCAACTACGCCGATGGCGTGATCATCGGCCGCAACGGCTCGGGCTTCGGCTCCGATGGCGACGGCACGGTGATCAACTACGGTCGCATCAGCGGCGCCTACAACGGCCTGGTGGAGAACGGCGACGGCGATGGCGTGGACATCGACTACACCGGCCACATCGAGAACCACGGCATCATCGAAGGCCTCGGCGCTGCCGGCGAGAAAGACGGCTCGCCCAACGGCAGCGAAGGCATCGCCATGGGTGGCGGCACCATCATCAACTACGCCGGCGCGGTGATCCGCAGCGTCGACCGCGGCATCCTGGTCGACGACGGCAACGGCAACAGCGGCTTCAGCTCCACCTACCTGGAGAACCACGGCACTATTTCCGGCGAGAAGCTCTCCGGCGTGACTCTGTCCGGCGACCTCGACGACACCGTGATCAACGACGGTCTGATCCACGGCGGCAACGGCGTGGCCCTGGAAATGGGCGGCGGCAACGACAGCCTGCTACTGCTCTCCGGCAGCCGCTTCGAAGGCCTGGTGGACGGCGGCAGCGGCCGCGATAGCGTGACCCTCGACGATGCCGCTGGCGGCAGCTTCGGCAACAGCGCCAACTTCGAATGGCTGGACGTGAAACAGGGCAGTTGGACACTCTCCAGCACCGACGATTTCAGCGAAGGCGGTGAAGTCTTCAGCGGCGCCAGCCTGAACAACACCGGCAGCCTGCTCGGCACCCTGCAGATTGACCAGGGCGCGACCTACTCGGGCAGCGGCAGCGTTGGCGGGCTGAACGTCGCCGGCACCCTCATTGCCTCGCCGGCTAGCGGCGCCGCCCATGTGGCTGGCGACCTGAACCTGCAGAGCGGCTCGACCCTGGTCTTCGGCGTGGAGCCCAGCGGCGCCCACGCCACTGTGCAGGTGGACGGCAGCACCAGCATCGCTGGCTCGCACCTGGCGGTGCAGGCCGGCAGCGGCAACTGGCCGTGGCAGAGCAGCGTGCAGGTGATCAGCTCCACCGGCGGTGTCAGCGGCCAGTTCGCCGACGTGAAGAGCAACTTCGCCTTCCTCACCCCGACCCTGAGCTACAGCGCCAACAGCGTCGACCTGCAACTGACCCGCAACGACGTGCAGTTCGGCGACCTGGCCAGCAGCGGCAACGGCCGCAACGCCGCCTCCGCCCTGCAGAGCCAGAACGGCGGCGCGCTGTACAACGCGCTGATCACCAGCGACGCGGGCAACGCCACGGCGGCCCTGGAGCAACTGGCCGGCGCCAGCAACGCCAGCCTCGCGGCGGCGACCATCGCCGGCAGCCAGCAGGTCGGCAGCGCCATGCTCAATGCGGTGCGCCAGCTGGGCAGCAGCAGCCTGCTGGCCGCCACCGAGCGCAGCGATACACCGATGCTCGCCGCCACCGGCGTGCCCAGCGAAGCGCGCAACCTGAACGACCCGAACGCCACCGGCCGCCTGTGGATTCAGGGTATCGGCAGCCACGGCAAGCTCGACGAGCACGACGGCAGTGGCGACCTGCAACAGAACACCGGCGGCACCCTGCTCGGCGCCGACTGGGCAATAACCCCGGACTGGCGCCTGGGCGTGCTCGGCGGCTACTCGCACACCGACCTGGACGGCAGCGGTGGCGTCTCCGGCGACATCGACAGCTGGCACCTGGGCGCCTACGCACTGCACCAGAGCGGCCCGCTGGCCGTGCGCCTGGGCGCGGCCTACAGCAGCCACGACGGCGAGAGCAAACGCCGGGTCGAGTTCGACGGCTTCAGTGATCGTCCGAAGGGCGACTACGACGCCGACAGCTGGCAGGCCTTCGCCGAGACCGGCTACGCCATGGGCAGCGGTCGCCTGAGCGCCGAACCCTACGCACGCCTGGACTACCAGCGCTACGAGCGCGATTCCTACGACGAGAAAGGCGGCGCCGCCGCGCTGCACGTCGACTCCCAGGACCAGGACAACCTGAGCAGCACCCTCGGCCTGCGCATCGCACGCCTCGACACCCTGAGCAACGGCATGAGCTTCACCCCGCGCCTGGGCCTGGGCTGGCGCCACACCTTCGGCGACATCGACAGCGAGACCCGCCAGTCCTTCATCGCCGGCGGCGACGCCTTCAGCGTCCAGGGCACCGCGCTGGACCGCAACAGCCTGCTGCTGGATGTCGGTTTCGATGTCGGCGTGTCGGCGCGCAACACCATCGGCCTGGGCTACAGCGGGCAGATGGGCAGCAACGCGCAGAACCACGCGCTGATCGCCCAGTGGCAAATGGCGTTCTGATCCGGAGCGAACGCTGAAAAAGCCCGGCATCCGCCGGGCTTTTTCATTGGCGGAGGTTAAGACGAGAAATTCGGAAATTTCCCGCCCCGTCTCGGAGATCGACACATGGCCTCATCGGGCGCCGACAGCAAAGCTTGCTGCCCCGGTCAGCGACCGGCATCCGCCCCAACCTTTTAGAGTGAGCACTCCCATGAAAAAGCTTTGCCTCCTGATCGCCGCCTGTGCCGTTCTCGCTGCCTGCGACAAGCAAGAAGAGCAAGCCTCGAAGACTGCCGTCCCCGCAGCGGCCACCCAGCAGGACGCCAAGCCTGCGGTTCAGCCGGATGCCAAGCCGGTGGAACAGGCTGCCCCGGCCGAACAAGCCGCTGCTCCGGCCCAGCCGGCCGCCGAAGCAGCCACTCCGGCCGACGACAAGCAGCAGTAAGCATCCGCCACCCGGCAAAGCAGCCAGCCGCCTCCGGGCGGCTGGCTGCTTTCAGGGCTGCAGCTGACTGAGGTAGGCGGTCAGTGAGGTGATGTCGTCATCATTGAGCAGTGCCGCCACCGCCAGCATCGGCGAGTCCGCGCGGCTCGGGTCCTTGTCGCGGTAACGTTGCAGGGCGTGGGTCAGGTAGACCTGCGGCTGTCCGGCGATGCGCGGAAAGCCGTCGTGCCCCATGGCGTTCTCGCCGTGGCAGGTCACGCAGACGGTGGCGAAGCGCTGCGCGCCCTGCTCCACCAGCACTTTGTCCGGTGCCGTTTCCGCCCGTGGCAGGACCTTCTGCTGGCTGAAGTAGTAGGCGATGTTGACCCGCTCGTTGAGGGTCAACAGCTTGGCCGCCTGGTTCATCACGAAGTCGGTACGCTGGCCGTCGACGTATTTCTCGAAGGCGTCGAAGAGGTACTGCGGGTTCTGCCCGGCCAGGTTGGGGATATAGTCGCGCTTGCTGTTGCCATCCTTGCCGTGGCACTTGCTGCACAGCAGGATGCGCTCCTGCGCGGCGGCATAGGCCTGCTCGCGCTTGGCCGGGTCCTGCTCCAGCGCGGCGAGCCGATCCATCATCTCCGATGCCTGCGCACTGGCGCACAACAGCATCCACAACAGAACGACTCTTCCCATCGCCATACCCTGGTCAGTTTTCCCAGCGTCGACGCTAGTGGGTTTCTGAAGGAAGTTTCCGACGCAGATCAAGCAAAGCGGCAAATCCTGCGGACAAAAAAAGGGGGAGCATCGTGCTCCCCCGTGGGACTGAACCTTAAAGACCCGTCTGTCCTTGGTCAGCCTTCAATTTCAACCAGGATCTCACCGGGGTTGACCCGGTCGCCCTTGGCTACGTGGATGGCTTTCACGGTGCCGGCGATGCCCGCCTGCACTTCGGTCTCCATCTTCATCGCTTCGGTGATCAGCACGGCCTGGCCGGCCTTCACGCTGTCGCCTTCCTTGACCAGCACATCGACGATGTTGCCCGGCATGGTGGTGCTGACGTGGCCCGGCTCGCTGGCCTGCTTGCGCTTGTTGCCGCCGCCGCCGATGAACTCGTTGAGCGGCTCGAACACCACTTCTTCGGGCATGCCATCCACCGACAGGTAGAAGTGGCGCTTGCCGTCGGTCTTCACGCCGACGCCGGTGATGTCCACGCGGTAGCTTTCGCCGTGCACGTCGACCACGAACTCGGTCGGTACGCCCTCACCGCCGGCAGCGGCGACGCCCTTGCCGTTGGGGATCGGCAGCAGCTCTTCGGGCTTCAGGGTGCCGGCGGCACGCTCTTCGAGGAACTTGCGGCCGATGTCCGGGAACATGGCGAAGGTCAGCACGTCTTCTTCGGACTTGGCCAGGCTGCCGATCTCTTCGCGCAGCTTGTTCAGCTCCGGCTTGAGCAGGTCGGCCGGGCGCACGTCGATGACTTCCTCGTTGCCGATGGCCTGGCGGCGCAGCGCTTCGTTGATCTTGCCCGGCGCCTTGCCGTAGCGGCCCTGCAGGTAGAGCTTCACCTCGTTGGTGATGGTCTTGTAGCGCTCGCCGGCCAGCACGTTGAAGAACGCCTGGGTGCCGACGATCTGCGAGGTCGGGGTGACCAGGGGCGGGAAGCCGAGGTCTTCACGCACCTTGGGGATTTCCGCGAGCACTTCGGCCATGCGGTTCAGCGCGCCCTGCTCCTTGAGCTGGTTGGCCAGGTTGGAAATCATCCCGCCCGGTACCTGGTTGACCTGCACGCGGGTATCCACGCCGGTGAACTCGCTCTCGAACTGGTGGTACTTCTTGCGCACGGCGTGGAAGTACATGCCGATTTCCTGGATCAGCTCCAGGTCCAGGCCGGTGTCGAACGGGGTGTCGCGCAGGGCGGCAACCATGGATTCGGTGCCCGGGTGGCTGGTGCCCCAGGCCATGCTGGAGATGGCGGTGTCGATGCGGTCGGCGCCGTTTTCCACAGCTTTCAGCTGGCACATGCTGGCGACGCCGGCGGTGTCGTGGGAGTGCACCACCACGTCCAGCGGCAGCGCATCCTTCAGCGCCTTGACCAGCTCGCCGGTGGCGTAGGGGGTCAGCAGGCCGGCCATGTCCTTGATGGCGATCGAGTCCACGCCCATGTCGGCCATGGCTCTGCCCTGGGCGACGAAGGCGTCGATGGTGTGCACCGGGCTGGTGGTGTAGGCGATGGTGCCCTGGGCGTGCTTGCCGGCGGCCTTCACCGCTTCGATGGAGACGCGCAGGTTACGCACGTCGTTCATCGCGTCGAAGATGCGGAACACGTCGATGCCGTTGACCGCCGCCTTGGCGACGAAGGCACGGACCACGTCATCGCTGTAGTGGCGGTAGCCGAGCAGGTTCTGCCCGCGCAGGAGCATCTGCAGGCGGGTGTTGGGCAGCGCGGCCTTGAGCTTGCGCAGGCGCTCCCACGGGTCTTCCTTGAGGAAGCGCACGCAGGCGTCGAAGGTGGCGCCGCCCCAGACTTCCAGCGACCAGTAGCCGACCTGGTCGAGCTTGTCGCAGATCGGCAGCATGTCTTCGGTGCGCATCCGGGTCGCCAGCAGCGACTGGTGAGCGTCGCGCAGGATGGTATCGGTGACGGTGACTTTCTTGGAAACGGTCATGAACGAATTCCTCACAGGCCAGCGTGGGCGGCAATGGCGGTAGCGATGGCGATGGCCAGGTGCGACGGGGTGCGCTTGATGGAGTACTGGGTCAGTTCCGGGTGGCTTTCGACGAAGCTGGTGTTGAACTGGCCGTTACGGAATTCCGGGTTCTTGAGGATTTCCTGGTAGTAGGCGGCGGTGGTCTTCACGCCCTGCACGCGCATGTCGTCCAGCGCGCGCAGGCCACGGTCCAGCGCCTCTTCCCAGGTCAGCGCCCAGACCACCAGCTTCAGGCACATCGAGTCGTAGTACGGCGGGATGGTGTAGCCGGTGTAGATCGCCGTGTCGGTGCGCACGCCGGGGCCGCCGGGGGCGTAGTAGCGTGTGATCTTGCCGAAGGACGGCAGGAAGTTGTTCTTCGGGTCTTCGGCGTTGATCCGGAACTGCAGCGCGAAGCCACGGTGGATGATGTCTTCCTGCTTGACCGAGAGCGGCAGGCCGGACGCCACGCGGATCTGCTCGCGGACGATGTCGATGCCGGTGATTTCCTCGGTGATGGTGTGTTCCACCTGCACGCGGGTATTCATCTCCATGAAGTACACCTCGCCATCGGCGAGCAGGAACTCCACGGTGCCGGCGTTCTCGTAGCCCACGGCCTTGGCCGCGCGCACGGAGAGGTCACCGATGTAGGCGCGCTGCTCGGGGGTGAGCTGCGGGCTGGGGGCGATCTCGATGAGTTTCTGGTTGCGGCGCTGGATCGAGCAGTCGCGCTCGAACAGGTGCACGGTGTTGCCGAAGGAGTCGGCGAGAATCTGCGCTTCGATGTGCTTGGGGTTGACGATGCACTTCTCGAGGAAGACTTCCGCGCTGCCGAAGGCCTTGGTGGCCTCGGAGATCACCCGCGGGAAGTTCTGCTCCAGCTCTTCGCGGCTGTTGCAGCGACGGATGCCGCGGCCGCCACCGCCGGAAGTGGCCTTGAGCATCACCGGGTAGCCGATGCGCTCGGCTTCGGACAGCGCTTCGGCCAGGTCGGCGACGTTGCCCTCGGTGCCGGGGGTGCAGGGCACGCCGGCGGCGATCATGCTGCGGCGCGCTTCGGTCTTGTCGCCCATGCGGCGGATGACTTCCGCCGACGGGCCGATGAACTTGATCCCGCGCTCGGCGCAGATATCGGCCAGCTCGGCGTTCTCGGAGAGGAAGCCGTAGCCCGGGTGGAGAGCGTCGCAGCCGGTTTCCACGGCCAGGTTCACCAGGGCGCGGGGGTTCAGGTAACCCGCCAGCGGATCGGCGCCCAGGCTGTGGGCTTCGTCGGCGCGCTTGACGTGCAGGGCGTGACGGTCGGCATCGGAATAGACGGCCACCGAACGGATGCCCATCTCGGCGCAGGCGCGCACGATCCGGACAGCGATCTCCCCACGGTTGGCGATCAGGATTTTCTTGATCACTGCGGCTTTCCCTCGGCCCGGGCCTTTTGGACCCCGGCGTAAAAACCCATCGGCAGCGCCGCTGACGGCAGCTGGCTTCTCTTGTGGCTATTGCTGGGCCGGAGCGGGTTCCGGCGTGTTTTTACCCTAGCGCGGGAGGGAGGATTAACCAAAATCAATAATTATTGGGGTAGCCATAAAGAATGCTTTATAGTTGAGCGGAAATGTCGCGATCAGGCCGTGTTCTATGCGTAAGTCATTGATGCGTATGACCCTTCGCCAACTGCAGGTTTTCCGTGCGGTGTGCGAAAGCCGTTCCTACAGCCGCGCCGCGGAGGAAATGGCCCTCACCCAGCCGGCCGTCAGCCTGCAGATCCGCCAGCTGGAAGAACTGGTCGGCCAGCCCCTGTTCGAGTACATCGGCAAGAAGCTCTACCAGACCGATGCCGCCGACGCCCTGCTGCGCGCCACCACCGACATCTTCCAGCGCCTGGAAGTGCTGGACATGAACCTCTCCGACCTCAAGGGCTCGCTGCAGGGCCAGCTGCGCCTGGCGGTGGAATCCAGCGCCAAGTACATCACCCCGCACCTGTTCGCCGCCTTCCACGCGCAGCACCCGGACGTCAGCCTGAACCTCACGGTGGTCAACCGCGCCCAGGTGATCAAGCGCCTGTCGGACAACCGCGACGACCTGGTGATCATGTCCCTGGTGCCTCAGGACATGGCGCTGGAATTCCTGCCCTTCCTGAACAACCCGATTGTCGCCGTGGCACCGCCGGACCACCCGCTGTGCAACGCCGCGAAGCTGTCGCTGAAGGACCTGGAGCCCTACCCACTGCTGATCCGCGAGCCCGGCTCGGGCACGCGCAAGGCCTGCGAGGAACATTTCCAGCAGAAGCGCGCGCACTTCCCGCAGACGCTGGAGTTCGCCTCGCTGGAAGGGTCACGCGAAGGGGTGCTGGCGGGACTGGGACTGGCGCTGCTGCCGCGCCACGCGGTGAGCCGCGAATTGCAGTCAGGGCTGCTGCACGAACTGCCGGTGGAAGAGCTGCCGCTCTACCGCAGCTGGTGTCTGGTACACGCCCGCGGCAAGCGCCTGAGCCCGGTGGCCCAGGCGTTCGTCGCCTTCATCCGTGAAGAGCGGGCGCTGATCAGCCAGCTGGCCGAGCGCTTCGCCGGCCCTGCTTCGCCGAAGTGAGGTAGGCGGCGGCGATCAGATCGGGGTAATCGGAGGTTTCGAGGGCGAGGCGCTGGGCCTCCACGCGGTCCTCGATGGCGCGACGGAACTGCATGCGGCGCTGGTCTTCGAGCTTGCGGCGGGTCTTGCTATCCACTTGGAGCTGGGTGTCGTCGATATGGCGGGGCATCTCGCATCTCCCAAGGCCTAAGGGCTGGAGACGCCAGCATGCTGACGACGGATGACCGTTTGACGACGTGGTGGTGAAGCGCCGGTGACGCCGACGGGCGGTCGGCGGCACCGTCAGGGACGGGTCAGGACGCCTCTTCCGGGCGCTCCTCGTGGTTCTTCACCACCTTCGGCGACAGGCGCAGGCTGCGCAGGCTGCGCTTCACGCTCTTGAGGTGATTCACCAGGTCCGGGCCACGGGCCATGGCCACGCCCATCGCCAGTACGTCGATCACCACCAGGTGGGCGATACGCGAGGTCAGCGGGGTGTAGATATCGGTGTCTTCGTGCACGTCCACCGCCAGGTTCACCGTAGCCAGGTCCGCCAGCGGGGTCTGGCTGGGGCACAGGGTGATCAGCGTGGCGCCGGCCTCGCGCACCAGGTTGGCGGTCACCAGCAGGTCCTTGGAGCGGCCGGACTGGGAGATGCAGATCGCCACGTCCGAGGGCTTCAGGGTCACCGCCGACATGGCCTGCATGTGCGGGTCGGAGTAGGCCGCCGCCGACAGCAGCAGGCGGAAGAACTTGTGCTGGGCGTCCGCCGCCACCGCGCCGGAGGCGCCGAAGCCGTAGAACTCGACGCGCTGGGCATGGGCGATGGCCGCGATGGCGCGCTCCAGGGCGTGGGTGTCGAGGTTCTCGCGCACTTCCATCAGCGAGTGCAGGGTGGTGTCGAAGATCTTCAGGCTGAAGTCCGCCACCGAGTCGCTCTCGTTGATCGAGAACTGGCCGAAGCTGGCGCCGGCGGCCAGGCTCTGCGCCAGCTTCAGCTTGAGGTCCTGGAAGCCGCTGCAACCGATGGCGCGGCAGAAGCGCACGATGGTCGGCTCGCTGACGCCCACGCTATGGGCGAGGTCGGCCATGGAGCTGTGCATGACCGATGCAGGGTCCTGCATCACGTGATCGGCAACCTTGAGCTCCGACTTGCGGAGCAGATGACGCGACTGGGCAATGTGCTGCAAAAGGTTCACAGGGATAGGCTCGGTGATAGTTGTCTGAAATTTATGTAGTCTTGTTGTAGTTATACTACAAAACTAACCGCCACGCCCAGGGAATAAGTCTTGAATACGCCCGCCAGCCTTAGTCTTCCCAGCTCCTGCGACATTCTGGTGTTCGGCGGCAGTGGTGACCTGGCGCTGCACAAGCTGCTGCCGGCGCTGTACCACCTGCACCGGGAGAATCGCCTGCCGGCCGACACGCGGATCTTCGCCCTCGCCCGCAGCCAGCGCGACAACGCCGCCTACCTCGCCCTGGCCGAACGCAACTGCCGCGCCCAGGTGGCACGCAGCGACTTTTCCGCCGAGGCCTGGCGCAGTTTCGCCCAGCGCCTGGAATACGTGGCGATGGACGCTTCCCAGAGCGCCGACTTCGGTCGTGTGGCCAAGGCCCTCAAGCGCACGGAGGGCCGTGTGCTGGTGCACTACCTGGCCACCGCGCCGAGCCTGTTCGCACCGATTGCCCAGAACCTGAAGATCGCCGGCCTCGCCGGGCCGCTGGCGCGCATCGTGCTGGAGAAGCCGCTGGGGCATTCGCTGGAGTCGGCGGTGGCGATCAACCAGGCGATCGGTGAAGTCTTCGACGAGTCGCGGGTGTTCCGCATCGATCACTACCTGGGCAAGGAAACCGTGCAGAACCTGATGGCCCTGCGCTTTGCCAATACCCTGTTCGAGCCGGTGTGGCGCAACGGGCACATCGACCACGTACAGATCACCGTGAGTGAAACCCTGGGCGTGGAAAACCGCGGCAGCTACTACGACCATGCCGGCGCCATGCGCGACATGGTGCAGAACCACCTGCTGCAACTGCTCTGCCTGGTGACCATGGAGGCGCCGGTGCGTTTCGACGCCGAGGCGGTGCGCAACGAGAAGGTGAAGATCCTCCAGGCGCTCAGGGCGATTTCCGGGCAGGACGTGCAGGACAAGACCGTGCGCGGCCAATACACCGCCGGGCACATCGGCGGGCAGGAAGTGCCGGCCTACTGGTTCGAGAAAAATGTCGACAACGACAGCGATACCGAGACCTTCGTCGCCGTTCAGGCCGAGATCGACAACTGGCGCTGGGCCGGCGTGCCGTTCTACCTGCGCACTGGCAAGCGCATGGCGAAGAAATGCTCGGAGATCGTCATCCAGTTCAAGCCGGTGCCCAACAGCCTGATCGGCAGCGGCGCCGGCGCGGCCAACCGCCTGTGGATAAGACTGCAGCCGGAGGAGCGCATCAGCGTGCAGTTGATGGCCAAGACCCCCGGCAAGGGCATGCAGCTGGAGCCGGTGGAACTGGACCTCAACCTCGCCCAGGCCTTCAGCACCAACAAGCGCCGCTGGGACGCCTACGAACGCCTGCTGCTGGACGTGATCGAGGGCGACTCGACGCTGTTCATGCGCCGCGACGAGGTGGAAGCGGCCTGGAGCTGGATCGACCCGATCATCAAGGGCTGGCACGAACACTACCTGAGCCCGCGCCCCTACCCCGCCGGCAGCAATGGACCGGAACAGGCGCAGACGCTGCTGGAGCTGCAGGGCCGCAAATGGCTGGAGTGAACGCGCAGGGCGTACAACCGTTCGCGGTTGTACGCCGATTCACCGGAGAGACGTGCCTGGCGTAGGAGCGGACTTCGTCCGCGATCGCTTTCCGGCCACTCCGAGCCAGCCGGCGGCACATCGCGGACAGAGTCCGCTCCTACGCATGTCGGATTTACCGGAGCGCGATGCCATCCGTTGACTTCGCTCAGCACGCGCAGCCCGCGGATTTCCTAGAGTGGCGGCCTTTTTCCCACTACCCGCTGCGCCGCCATGTCCCCCACGCCATTTTCCCCCGAACTGCTCTGCCCCGCCGGCTCGCTGAAGAGCCTGCGCCACGCCTTCGCCTATGGCGCCGATGCCGTCTACGCCGGCCAGCCACGCTACAGCCTGCGGGTGCGCAACAACGAATTCGACCACGCCAACCTCGCCACCGGCATCAATGAAGCCCACGCCCGGGGCAAGCGCCTGTACGTGGTGGTCAACATCGCCCCGCACAACGCCAAGCTGAGGACCTTCCTGCAGGACGTGGAGTCGGTGATCGCCCTCGGACCCGATGCGCTGATCATGTCAGATCCCGGCCTGATCATGCTGGTTCGCCAGCATTTTCCCGAGGTTGATATTCATCTCTCGGTGCAGGCCAACGCGGTGAACTGGGCCAGCGTGGAGTTCTGGCGCCAGCAGGGACTCAAGCGGGTGATCCTGTCCCGCGAGCTGTCGCTGGAGGAAATCGGCGAGATCCGCGAGCGCGTGCCGGGCATGGAACTGGAGGTCTTCGTCCACGGCGCGCTGTGCATGGCCTATTCCGGGCGCTGCCTGCTGTCGGGCTACATCAACCGCCGCGACCCCAACCAGGGCACCTGCACCAACGCCTGCCGCTGGGAGTACCAGACCCACGCCGCCCACGAGGATGAACTGGGCCACGCGGTGCGCAACGTCGAACCAACCCTGGGCATCGGCGCGCCGAGCCAGGAAATCGTCCTGCTCGAAGAAGCCAACCGCCCCGGTGAGCTGATGGAGGCCTTCGAGGACGAGCACGGCACCTACATCATGAATTCCAAGGACCTGCGCGCCATCCAGCACGTGCAGCGCTTGACGCAGATGGGTGTGCATTCGCTGAAGATCGAGGGCCGGACCAAGTCGCACTACTACGTCGCGCGCACCGCCCAGGCCTACCGCAAGGCCATCGACGATGCCGTCGCCGGGCGCGCCTTCGACCTCGGCCTGATGGATACCCTGGAGTCCCTCGCCCACCGCGGCTACACCGAGGGCTTCCTGCGCCGCCATGTGCACGATGAGTACCAGAACTACCAATACGGCCACTCCCTCTCCGAGCGCCAGCAGTTCGTCGGCGAGTTCACCGGCGAGCGGCGCCACGGCCTGGCCGAGGTGCGGGTGAAGAACCGCTTCGAGGTCGGCGACAGCGTCGAGCTGATGACGCCGGCCGGCAACCGCACTTTCCGTCTGCATGCGCTGGAGAACAGCCGCGGCGAAGCCATCGGTGTCGCGCCCGGTGATGGGCATGTGGTCTACCTGCCGGTGCCCGAGGAGCTGGACCTGCAGTACGCGCTGCTGATGCGCAACCTCAATGGCGGCAGCACCCGCGATGCACGGGAACCGGCGGCGGCCGGCGGTTGCGGGAGCGATTGCGGCAAGTGCGGGTGTGGCGGCGTCTGAGCCCCAAATCCCCCCAATCTCCTACCGAAACATCCTGCGGGCACGAACGTAGGATGGCGTGGAGCAAAGCGATACCCATCGATCACCGGCACCATCAGCATGGGTATCGCTCCGCTCCACCCATCCTACCTAGAGCCTCCGACCCAGCTCGAATGGGTTCAGACCGTAGGGCGGATAACGCCCGAGGCGTTATGCGCCCTACCCGATTCCGACCTGCGCCGCTAAGGGTTCTGCAGGAACACCACATACCCCCTGAACCACCGGCTCTTCGCCAGATAGGCCGGTGCCTGCCATTCCCCGTACTGCGCCAGGCCGATGCGGAAAGGCAGTTGCAGGCGCGCCACGCGCGGCAGGTAGGCCTGGTAGTTGGGAATGGTCTGGCGCCCCTGGTAGGTCTGCACCACCACCTCGTCCACCACGCCGGCCAGGCGGTTGATGGTTTCCGGCGCGGCGTTGCTGCCCCAGTCCATCAGCCCGGTGATGCTCAGCTTGCAGCCTTCAGGCAGGCGCGTGCGCAGGTCCTGGAGGAAGTCGACGTACTCGTTCAGGTAACGCGTGCGCGCGTCGAAGTCGATCTGCACGCCCACCACCGGATTGCCCGCGGCGCGCCAGCGACGCAGCTGGGACAGCAGGGTGCGGTAGATGTCCTCGTTCCAGCGCAGGGTGTGGGCGCGGTAGACCACCCAAACCTCGCCCTGCTTCAGGCGCGGGATGGCGATGCCCTGGGCGATCAGGCGGGCGCGCCCGTCGCTGTGGCGCGATGCGCTGACCTGCCCCTGCAGCACGTAGAGCGTTCGTGCCTGGGCCAGCACCGGCTGGGGCGTAACACCGCTCCAGAGCCAGAAGGCATCGTGGTCCGCAGCGTCCACGCCGGCTGCCGGGGCATTGCCCGCGAGCAACGCCAGCACCAGGGCCAGCACGCGCCGCACGGGGCTTACCAGTAGTACTTCAGGGACTTCGCCCAGGGCGTAGCGGAGTACTGGCCCTTGAGGGTGCGGAACCACTGCTTGCGCTGCGACGGGGCGATGTCCTGGCTGCCGCAGCCATTGAAGCCGCTGGGCGCGAAGCAGTTGATGGCGCGGAACAGCGCGTAGGCGCGGTCCTCTTCCACGGCCTGCTTGTCGGCGATGACCTTGAGGTAGCCGTCCATGCGCGAATAGGGCGTGCCGGGGAACAGCGATTCACCGCCACCCAGCTCGCGCTCGCTGGGCTGGGTATCCAGGGGGAAGCCGTCCAGGCCGTTGCGCAGGATGAACTCGCCGAGGCAGTTCAGCGCCTTGGGCGGCTGCGGGTTCTGCAGCAGGTCGCGGGCGACGTCGACGATGGCCGGGCATTCGTAGCCGGTGTCGTTCTTGCCGCCCGGCCACTGGAACAGCGACAGCGGCATGCTGCCGTAGAGGTAGCCGATGCTGGCGCCCAGCGGCTTGCCGCTGCCGTCGGTGGGCAACAGGGCGAGGTCGTCGATATAGGCCTGGTACTGCCCATGCAGCAGGTCCTTGTAGAGCAGCGCGAACAATGCGGTATCGCGCTCCTCTACCGACACGCTGGCGGATTTCGCCTGCTGGCGCAGCAGGTCGGGGCCGGCGACGTGGCGCAGGAGAATCTCGCGGATGATCGGCGTATGCACTGGCGAGCCTTCGGCGAAGACCTTCACCAGCCGATCGCTGCGCTCGTAGTTGAAGGCCAGCGCCAGCTCCAGCTGCTCGCGCTGCAGCGGCTGCTCGGCCAGCGGCAGCAGGCGCAGCCAGAGCTTCTCGGCGGCGATCCAGTCGTTGCCGGCTTCCAGGGCGAAGCCCCGCAGGGTCTGCTGGCTGAAGGCGAGGTAGTCGAGCTTGGCCGGCAGCTCCTCGGGCAGGGACTTGAGCGCTTCCCCGGGCTTTTCCTCGACATACAGCTGGTAGGCCGCGGTCAGGTAGTCGTGCAGGCCGGGGTACTTGGCGAACAGGTCCTTCTGCGCGGCCAGGCCGGCGGCGTCGAGGGCGCGAGGCTCGTTGGGCTCGTGGTGGCGCATCTGCATCAGGTCGAGCACCGCCAGCAGGCGTGCGTCGCGCACGTCGGCCGGGTGGGCGGTGACCAGCAGCTTGTTGTCGACTTCCTGCACCAGTTGGCCGAGATCGTCAGCATCCTCGCGGGCAAACAACGCGGAGTACTCGCCAGCCAGCCGGCTTTCGTCGCTCATCAGCCAGTAGACGCGACGCTTCAGCCCCTTGGCCGAAGCGCTGTACCGGCCCTGTGGATAAGCCTTGAGGTAGTCGCCCAGCGCGGTTTCGGCCTGGGCGAGGATCTTCTTGTCGACCTTGCGCAGGTCTGGGTAGCCCATCTCGTCGAAGGCGTTCTGCTGCGCCTGGTTGAGCAGGGTGCGGGCGACCATGTAGCGCGAGCTTTCCTTCAACCAGGGCTGGTCGCTGTCCAGCAGGGCGCGGAAGGATTTCAGCGCGTCGCCGAAGCGCCCGCTGTAGAAGTCCGCGGCGCCCTTCAGGTAGCTGCGGTAAGCCTTGGCCGGCGCGCTCTGCAGGTCACCCGGCAGCAGCACGCTGAGCTGGGTTTCGTCCCACTGGCAGGCGCTCAGGAGGGTCAGGCGTGCCCGCGCCAGGCCCTGGCGTTCGCTGGCGGAAAGGCTGTCGACCAGCAACAGCTGGCTGAGGAAGTCCTGGGCGGTAGCGGCATTGTTGCTGCGGCAGCGGCTGCCTTCACCACTGGCGAAGCTGTCGGCGGCGGATTGCACGGCATCCGCCGGCAGGCCGATGCGCGCGGCGAGGTCGGCCAGCGGCGCGGTGCTGGCAGCGCCGGAGCTGTCGGTCGACTCCCCCGGCGCTGCACCTTCCAGCCAGCGCGCCAGCGGGAAAGGCACCTGACCGTAGCCCAACTGCTGCTCGTCATCGGTCAGCGCGCGGTTGGGAATACTGGCCTGGCCGGCGTCGGCCAGCAGCAGCTGCAGGTTGACCCGGCTGTCGTTGCCCGGGCTGAGGAACGGCAGGCTGTTGCACACGTCCAGCGAGTCGCGCTTGAGGTTCCAGCTCGGGTAGCAAGAGTCGTCGCTGCTCGCGCGCGCTTCCTGCACGCCAAGGCAGCCGGTGATCAGGGCCAGCAGGGTCAGTCCGTACAGACGCATGAATGATCCTTGTCCGTTGGAGCCCGCACGCCGGGCCGGAAATCAGAGCAGGAAGAATCTTACCTCGCTGCGCCCGGTCTTGCCCGTCCGCGTGGGTACAAGACTGTAAACGCGATCTACCGCACAACAGAGCCTGCGACACGTTGTCCAGCTGGGCCCTTCTTTGTTCCGGCTCAAAGAAGGCTTTTGCCAACCGGGTATTTCTGAAGCCAACGACAGTTCGTCGATTACGGAGAGATACCCATGCTTGATCAGGAAGAGATTTCGCTTTCCCGCCGCACCCTGCTGGCCGGCGCCGTGGTACTGGGCGTTACCGGCAGCATGCTCGGCAGCGGCAAGGCCATGGCCGACGGGGAGGCAGCACCGAAGGACATGGGGCCGGCCCTGGACCTTTCGAAGCTGGAGCACGTCCAGGTCGAACTGGTCGCTCCGCCCTTCGTGCATGCTCACGAACAGCGCGCCAAGGGCAAGCCCAAGGTCGTGCAGTTCCGCATGGTGATCGAGGAGAAGAAGCTGGTCATCGACGACGACGGCACCGAGATCCACGCCATGACCTTCAATGGCTCGGTGCCCGGGCCGATGATGGTGGTGCACCAGGACGACTACCTGGAGCTCACCCTGGTCAACCCGGCGACCAACACCCTGACCCACAACATCGACTTCCACGCCTCCACCGGCGCCCTGGGTGGCGGCGCACTGACCATCATTCAGCCCGGCGAGGAAGTGAAGCTGCGCTTCAGGGCGACCCGCCCCGGCGTGTTCGTCTATCACTGCGCACCGGGCGGCGCGATGATCCCGTGGCACGTGGTCTCGGGCATGAACGGCGCGATCATGGTGCTGCCGCGCGACGGCCTCAAGGACCGCGAAGGCAAGGCCCTGAAATATGACAAGGTGGTCTACATCGGCGAGCAGGACTACTACGTCCCGCGCGACAAGGACGGCAAGTTCAAGCGCTACGGCACGCCGATGGAAAGCTACAACGACATGCAGGAAGTCATGAAGGGGCTGATCCCCAGCCACATCGTGTTCAACGGCAAGGTCGGCGCCCTGACTGGCAAGAACGCGCTTACCGCGAATGTCGGCGAGACCCTGCTGATCATCCACTCCCAGGCCAACCGCGATACCCGTCCGCACCTGATCGGCGGCCATGGCGACCACGTCTGGGCCACCGGCAAGTTCCACAACCCGCCGGAGGAAGACCTGGAAACCTGGTTCATCCCGGGCGGCGCGGCAGGGGCGGCGCTGTACACCTTCCTGCAGCCGGGCCTGTACACCTACCTCAACCACAACCTCATCGAGGCTGTACTGCTGGGTGCCGCGGCGCACATTCAGGTCGAAGGCAAATGGAACAACGACCTGATGAGCCAGATCCAGCCGCCGACCGCGATCAAGTAAGCCCTGAGGCCGGCTCATCCGGGCCGGCCCTTCCCAGTAATCGATACCGGCGACCGGGCAAACCATGCGCAAGACCATTCTGATCGGCATCCCCGTCACCCTGCTGCTGGGCGGGGCCTTCCTCCTGCTGCGGCCACAGTACGCACCGGAACTCGCTCCGCAAACCGTGAGACTCGAACCCCGCGACTTCGACTTCCGCCCGGCGGGCGACTACTGGCTGGAGAAGCAGGCCGTGGATGCGCCGTCGCAGCGTGAACACCTCGCCCCGCGCTTCGAAGTGATGAAATTCCAGGTCAGCCAGGGCGAGTACGCCCGCTGCGTGGTCGAAGGCGATTGCCTGGCGCTGGACAACAGCGCTCCCCGCGACGACCTGCCCTTGACCGGCGCCAGCCTGCTGGACGCGCAGCTCTACGCAGACTGGCTGTCCAAACGCACCGGCCAGCAATGGCGGCTGCCGACCGACCGCGAGTGGGCCTTCTTCGCTGGTTCGCGCTGGGCCGACGATGCCCTGCGCATCGAAGACGACGATGGCAGCAACCCCGCCCGGCGCTGGCTGGCGCGTTATCGCCTGGAAGCGGAGACCCGCACCAGCGCCTCGGCGCTACCCCAGGCACGAGGCAACCACGGGCTGAACGAGTACGGCGTGGCCGACCTGGGCGGCAACGTCTGGGAGTGGACCCAGAGCTGCCACCAGCGGGTCAACCTCGACGCTCAGGGCGCCCAGACCCACCGCGCCGAGTACTGCTCGATCCGCATCGCCGAAGGCCGCCACCGCGCGGCTATCAACGATTTCGTCCGCGACGCCCGCGGCGGCGGCTGCAGCGCCGGGCAGCCACCGGACAACCTCGGTTTCCGCCTGGTCAGGGAGATCCCTTGATTCCCCTCAAGTTTCGCCGCCACGCATAACCGTTATGCTGCGGCGGGACCTCCGGGAATCATTGACGTGACCGCCAATCTCTCCCTCAACCGCGCCTGGCTGGGCAGCTTGCCGCCCTTCGCCAACAGCAGCCGCGAGGAACAGGACGACATCCTCCATCAGGCCAGCATCCTGCGCCTGAACAGCGGCGTGGCCGTGTTCGAGCAAGGCTCGCCGGCGACCAGTTTCTACCTGCTGGTGCACGGCCGGCTGAAAGCCACCCAGCTCACCGGCGACGGCCAACGCGTGCTGGTGCGCGTGGTCAATCCGGGTGATCTGTTCGGCTTCGTCCGCGCCCTCGGCCGGCGCGACTATCCGGCGACCGCCACCGCCAGCCAGGACAGCCTGGTCCTGGCCTGGCCCACCAGCCAGTGGGAACCGCTGCTCGCCTGTCACCCCGGCTTCGCCCTGAACACCGTGCAGGCCATCGGCGAGCGCCTGCAGGAAGCCCACGTACGCTTCTGCGAACTGGCCACCGAAGAGGTCGAGCGGCGCGTCGCCCACACCGTGCTGCGCCTGGTGCAACAGTCCGGACGACCGGAAGCCGACGGTATCCGCATCGACTTCCCGGTCACCCGCCAGGACATTGCCGAGATGACCGGCACCACCCTGCACACCGTTTCGCGCATCCTCCGTGCCTGGGAAGACCGCGGCCTGGTGGTCGGCGGCCGGCAGAAGCTGCTGGTGTGCGATCCGCAGCAACTGATGCGGGTGGCCGGTGGCGACGAGCGGGAAGTGGCGCACGAGGGCGCTTGACTGCAGTCAAGGAGACCGCCGCTCCTGTTTCCCTAGACTCACCACCCACCGCCACGACGACTGCGGCCGCCGTACCCCACTCCCCCCGAGGCCCGCCATGAACGACAACCTCACCGAGCGTACCCTGAGCGACCTGGCCTTCAGCCTGCCGGGCAGCTGCGCACTGTTCCACGACTACAAACTCGACTTCTGCTGCGCCGGCCAGCGCAGCCTGGGCGAAGCCGCCAGCGAACAGGGCCTCGACGCCCAGCGCATTGCCGCCGAACTGCAGGCGCTGCCCCCCGCCAACGATCAGACCGACTGGCGCCTGACCAGCAACGACCAACTGATCGACCACATCCTCGAGCGCTACCACAAGGTTCACCGCGAACAGCTGCCGGCACTGATCCCGCTGGCCGAGCGCGTCGAAAAGACCCACGCCGCCCATCCGCAATGCCCGGCCGGGCTGACCGCGCACCTGAAGCAGATGCAGGAAGAACTGGAATGGCACATGTGCAAGGAGGAAAGCGTGCTGTTCCCCTGGCTGCGCCAGGGCATCCCGCTGACCCACGTGCAGGGCCCGATCGGCGTGATGCGCCATGAGCACGACGAACACTCGCAGTCCCTCGCCGCGCTGGCCGACCTGACCGACGACCTCACCGTGCCGGCGGATGGCTGCAACAGCTGGCGTCGCCTCTACAGCGGCCTGGAAGAACTGCGCCGCGACCTCATGCAGCACATCCACCTGGAGAACAACCTGCTGTTCCTGGGCGCCAACCACCCGGCCTGAGTGCCGGACCGGAAGCCAGGAGGGCGACCAGTGACAGCTTGTCTCACCACGCTGCCTGACGGCATCGCGCATACTGGCGGGAATGTCCCCGCCCAGGAGCGCTCCGCCATGCTCGCGCATCGCGTCCACCACCAGATTCTGTGCGGCCACCACCTGTTCAACGTGCTCAACGAAGAACAGCTGGAGCAGCTGCTCGCCACCAGCACGCTGCTCAACCTGGAGAAGGGCGACAAGCTGTTCCTCCAGGGCGAGCCGGCCCACGCCTTCTATTTCGTGATTTCCGGCGCGGTGAAGATCTACCGCCTGACCCCAGAGGGGCAGGAAAAGGTGCTGGAGGTGGTCGGTAGCCGGCAGACCTTCGCCGAAGCCATGATGCTGATGGACACCTCCGACTACGTGGCCTCGGCCCAGGCGCTGGAGCCCACGCAGGTCTACCGCTTCGCCAACCGCACCTACATGGAGCTGCTGCACAGCAACCCGCAGCTGCCCTTCTCGCTGCTCGCCACCCTCTGCGTGCGCCTGCACCGGCGGATCAACGAGATCGAGACGCTGTCGCTGAAGAATTCCACCCACCGCGTGGTGCGCTACCTCATCACCCAGCTCAACCGCCATGGCAACGCGGACCAGCGCTTCGAACTGCCGATGGCCAAGCAGCTGGTGGCCGGGCACCTGTCGATCCAGCCGGAGACCTTCTCCCGCGTGCTGCGGCGACTCATCGACGAGCACATCATCGACCTCAACGGCCGCACCGTTCAGGTCCTCGACGTCTCGCGGCTGGAACAGTTCGAGTAAGCCATGCGTCAGTGCCTGTACTGCCAGCACGAGAGCCCCGAGGACGCTGCGGACTGCCCGCAGTGCGGGATGCCCCTGCCGGTGCAGCAGGAACTGGGGAAGCAGCGCCGGCTGCGGCGCTTCGCCTGGTACTGCGCCATCCTCGCGGTGTTCTGCGGGGTGATGATGGTCTGGTTGCCGCGCTGATTTCCCGCTTCCCACCGATACCTCGTAGGGCGCTTAACGCCCCAGGCGTTATCCGCCACGGCGGATGAAGCGTTCCGCTTCATTCGCCCTACGTCACCGATCTGACGCCGCTCCTACAGTGAGTCAGCCCTGCCGGCGGGTGAGCTGCCGGTAGAGCTGCGGCAGTTGCACCGGCAGTTGCGCCGGATCGTTGATCAGCAGGTAGCCCTGGCTGCCGAACAGGTGGGGCAGGTAATCGGCCGCCTCGCGGTCGATGGTGATGCAGAACGGCACCAGCCCCGCGCGGCGGGCTTCGAGCACGGCCTGACGGGTATCCTCGACGCCGTAGCGGCCCTCGTACAAGTCCAGGTCATTGGGCTTGCCGTCGGTGAGGATCAGCAGCACGCGCTGGCGCTCCTTGCGCTCCAGCAGGAGCTGCGTGGCCCGGCGAATCGCCGCGCCCATGCGCGTGTAGTAGCCCGGCCGCAGCGCGCGAATGCGTCCGCGCACCACATCGTTGTGGCGCTCGTCGAAGGTCTTCAGCTGGGTCAGGCGCACCTGCTGGCGACGCAGCGAGGAAAAGCCGTACAGCGCGAACCGATCGCCCACCGCCTGCAGCGCCTCGCCGAACAGCAGCAGGCTGTCGCTGATCAGGTCGATCACCCGGTGTTCGTTGTCGATGTGCGCGTCGGTGGACATCGACAGGTCCGCCAGCAACAGGCACGCGAGATCGCGGCGGGTCTGCCGGCGTTCAAGGAACAAACCCGGCTCGCTGCACGCGCCGAGGCGCCGTTCGACGTTGAAGTCCAGCCAAGCCTCCAGGTCCAGTTCCGCTCCCTGGGGTTGCCGGCGCAGCCACTGTGGCTGCTGGCGCAGGCTCTCGAACTGCCGGCGCAGTCGCCGCGCGATCGACGCCAGGGAATCCGGCAGCGGTGCCGGCACGGCATCGCGTGGCAGCATCGGTTGCAGGCAGACGTGATCGTCGATCAGTTGCTGGCGACGATAATCCCATTCCGGCAGGCGGATGCCCTCGCCCAGCGGCACGTCATCGAAGTCGGCGGCCGGCAGGTCGAGGTCGAGCTTCAGCCCGCCGCCCTTCTTCTGCCGTTGTCGGGACAGGCTCAGGTGATCGAGGTCGTCGGCAACCTTTGCCGCATCGAGGTCCTCGCTGTCGTCGCCGGCGCGGTCCAGTTCGATGTGCTCGGACCAGCTGAACAGGTTCTCCAGGCGAAACAGCAGCAGACCGCCGCGGCCGGGGTCCTGTCCGACCCGCTCGGCGCGCTTGCGTGCCAGGCCCTTGGCTTCGCTGTGGGCGGAGCGGCCGTGCTCGTCGCCGTCGATCAGGTCGGTGTGCTGCGGCGCGGCCAGTCGTTGTGGCGGGTAGAGCCACAACGGCACCGGCCACGGCGCCTTTTCACTGCGCGGCAGGCGCTCGACACTGCCCGGATCACGCAGCGCCTTTTGCAGCGCCAGCTCCAGCTGCGCTTCCGCCGGTGGCAGATCAGCGGGGTCGGGCCGCAGGCCGAGCAGCGCCTCCACCAGCCGGCGGTAGCGCGGGCGCAGCAAGGGGTAGCGCTCCAGCACTGCGCAGGTCCAGACCTGGTTGTCCCGCGCCCAATGGCGCATCGGCTGGCTGTGGGCCGCGAGCAGCGCCAGCCAGCGGTAGAGTTCGCGATTCATTTCGGCGTCGGGGTACACCGCCAGCTGCGCGGGCAGGCGCAGGGAATCGGCGTCGAACCAGGCCACCGGCAGTTGCTGGCAGGTACCGGCCACCTGCTGCAGCAGGCTGCGGCGCACCAGCAGTTCGCGGGCGCTGGCCGCCTCCACACCGACCCCGGCCTCGCCGCCGGTACCGCGGAACAGCAGCAGCAGGCTGCGGCGTACTTCATCCAGGTTGACCGCCGCCTCTTCGAACTCCGGGCTGGCGCGGCGTGTGATGAAGCGGTGCCAGACACGGCCGAAGCTTTCTTCGATTTCGAGGTGGATGGTCATGGCGCCTCCAGGGAGAAGGTAGGATCTGGCTTCGGTGTCACATCAGATCACCGAACCAGTCCCCTCTCCCTTCAGGGAGAGGGTTAGGGAGAGGGTGCCACCGGCTACTCCGGCGCTGGGCGAGTCCCTCTCCCCCGCCCTCTCCCTGAAGGGAGAGGGAGTTATCCGAGTGGCTGGAAAGTGCCTGCCTCCCGATAACTCCCATCATGAAAAAAGGCCCGCCGCAAAGCGGACGGGCCCGGATTGACGGTATCGATCAGCTCACCTGCGCCGCGCCGGAGGCAACGGCCACGCGACCGCGCTGGCGGAAGCTCAGCAGGTAGCAGATCAGCCCGATGAAGAAACCGACACCGGAGTACAGGCGCAGCCAGAAGAAGATCTTCAGCTGGTCGACCGTGGCCATGAACGGCATCGCGGCGCCATCGGCGGGCATGCGTTGCAGCCAGACCTGGACGATGCCGGCGGCAGTGAGCATCAGGGTGATCAGCAGCATGGAGATGGTCATCAGCCAGAAGCCCCAGATCTCCAGGCTCTGCGCACGGGCGTCGGGCGCTTCGCCGATGCCCCGCAGACGCGGCATGGCGTAGCTGATCATGGTCATGACGATCATCGCGTAGGCGCCGTAGAAGGCCAGGTGGCCGTGGGCGGCGGTGAGCTGCGAGCCGTGGGTGTAGTAGTTCACCGGAGCCAGGGTATGCAGGAAGCCCCACACGCCGGCGCCGAGGAAGGCGGTCACGGTGGTGCCCAGGGCCCACAGCGCGGCGGCCTTGTTCGGGTGCTCACGGCGACGACGGTTCACCATGTTGAAGGCGAACAGCACCATGGCGAAGAACGGCAGCGGCTCCAGCGCGGAGAAGATCGAACCCAGCCACAGCCAGACCTGCGGCGCACCAATCCAGAAGTAGTGGTGGCCGGTGCCGATGATGCCGGTGATCAGGGCCATGGCGATGATCACGTAGAGCCATTTCTCCACGACCTCGCGGTCGACGCCGGTGATCTTGATCAGCACGAAGGCCAGCATCGAACCCATGATCAGTTCCCACACGCCCTCCACCCACAGGTGCACGACCCACCACCAGTAGTACTTGTCGCGGGCCAGGTTTTCCGGGTTGTAGAAGGAGAACAGGAAGAACACCGCCAGGCCCACCAGGCCGGTCATCATCACCACGCTGACGGCGGTCTTGCGGCCCTTGAGCAGGGTCATGCCGATGTTGAAGAGGAAGCCCAGCGCCACCACCACGATGCCCATCTTGGTGATCGTCGGCTGCTCGAGGAACTCCCGGCCCATGGTCGGCAGCAGCTCGTTATGGGTCATCTTCGCCAGGCCCGCGTAGGGCACAAGCAGGTAGCCCAGGATGGTCAGCACGCCGGCGATGGCGAACACCCAGAACAGCACGATGGCCAGCTTCGGGCTGTACAGTTCGCGGTCGGCCTCTTCCGGGATCAGGTAGTAGGCCGCGCCCATGAAAGCGAACAGAAGCCAGACGATCAGCAGGTTGGTATGCACCATCCGCGCGACGTTGAAGGGGATCGCCGGGAACAGGAAGTCACCGACCACGTACTGCATGCCCATGATCAGCCCGAAGACGATCTGCCCGACGAAGAGCATCAGGGCAAACACGAAGTACGGCTTGGCCACCGACTGCGAGGCGAATTTCAGATAGGGATTGCCCGGGTTCATGCTCAACCCTCCTTGTTCGGCGGCCATTTGTTGGTGTCGATCTTCGATGTCCACAGCAGGAACGCCGCGAGGTCGGTGACCTCCTGGTCGCTCAGGTGGAACTGCGGCATCTGCCGGCGACCGGGCACGCCCAGCGGCTGCATCTTCATCCAGGCGGCGAGGAAGCTGCCGAAGGCCGCGTCACCGCCGCGGCGGACCGCTACGTTGCCCAGCTCCGGCGCGAAGTAGGCGCCTTCACCGAGGATCGAGTGGCAACCCACGCAGTTGTTCTGCTCCCACACCAGCTTGCCGCGCACCACCGATTCGGTGAGTTCACTCTGGTTGGTGCGCTTGGGGAAGGTGGTTTCGGTGTGATAGGTCAGCGCGAGGAACACCAGGAAGAAGAAAACGCCTCCTCCCAGGTAGATGTTCCTCGCCATCCCTTTGGTAAATGTCTCTGACATGGGGCCCTCCTAGGTCACGGTCGGTGCCATTGTAGGAACCGTCCCCAGGCGCCTTGCTTGATGGCAATCAAGAAAGACCAATGCTTCCAGTCAGGTATTTTTCCAAAGAAAAATCAGTGAGTTGCGTGCAAAGCCAGGATCACGCCGGTGAGCACCAGCGGCCAGCCGAGCAGCAGCGATTGCCACAGCCGTGGTCCGTGGCTGAGCTCCATGAAGCGCAGCGCGATGAGCCAGGCCTTGCCAAGGCCCAGCAGCAGGATCACCGCCACCGGCAGCAGCACGTCGGGTGCGTGGTGACCGAGCCAGACGGAGGCGACGGACATCGGCAGCATCAGCAGCCAGGCGAGCAGCAACGTCTTCATGAGCCAGGCGCCAGCACGTAGACCAGCGGGAACAGCACCACCCAGACCAGGTCGACCATGTGCCAATACAACGCGCCGGACTCCAGCCCGCCCAGGGCGTCGCTGCGGTAGGCGCCGCGCAGGCAGCGCAGGGTCATCCAGCCGAGGATCACCAACCCCAGCAGCACGTGCAGGAAGTGGAAGCCGGTGATCAGCCAGAACAGGGTGAAGAAGGTGCTGTATTCCAGGTCCAGCCCGCGCGAGGCGAGGTGATGGTATTCGCCGGACTTGAGCACCACGTGGGCCAGCCCCAGCAGCACGGCAACGCCCAGCAGGGCCGCCGCTCGGCGCTGCCGGCCGTGGCGCACCTGCTCCACGGCCAGGGCTGCGCAGAAGCCGGCAGTGAGCAGGGTCAGGGTCAGCGCCAGGGCGGTAGACAGGTCCAGCTGCGCGCGTCCGGCACGGAAGCCTTCGACGTCCAGGTGCTGGGTCACGGCGAAGACGATGATGAGGATGGCAAAGACCGTCAGCTCGGCGAGGATGAACAACCACATCGCCAGGTCGCCCGGCAGGCGCCGCGCACTGAGCGGCGCTTCAGGCGAAATGGACATCGACCAGGTCCATCAGCGCGGCAACCGTCGCCTCGTCGTCCGATAGCGGTTCGGCGAGCCCGGCGCGGCAGGCGTCGCGCGGCGCCACGCCGGCCTGCAACAGGCGTGCGGTGAGTACCAGCAGGCGCGTCGAGCAGACCTCTTCCAGCTCCTGCCGGCCCAGCCGGCGCAGGGCCACGCCCAGTTGCGCCAGGCGCTGCGCCAGCTCGGAAGAAACACCGGCCTCGCGGGCGATGATGCCGGCTTCGACATCCGGCGTCGGGTAATCGAATCGCAGGGCAACGAAGCGCTGGCGGGTACTGGGTTTCATGCCTTTCAGCAGGTTCTGATAGCCGGGGTTGTAGGACACCACCAGCATGAAGCCCGGCGGCGCCACCAGGGATTCGCCGGTGCGCTCGATGAACAGTTCGCGGCGGTCGTCCGCCAGCGGGTGCAGCACCACCACGGTGTCCTGCCGCGCCTCCACCACTTCGTCCAGGTAGCAGATGCCGCCTTCGCGTACCGCGCGGGTCAGCGGGCCGTCCTGCCACCAGGTGCCGTCGCTACCGATCAGGTGGCGACCGACCAGATCCGCCGCCGACAGGTCGTCGTGGCAGGCCACGGTATACAGCGGCAGGTTCAGGCGCTGTGCCATGTGCTGGACGAAGCGGGTCTTGCCGCAACCCGTCGGCCCCTTGATCAGCACCGGCATGCCCTGCGCAGAGGCGTGGGTGAACAGCGCCACCTCGTTGCCGGACGGCTGGTAGAAGAGCGGCGGATCGTTCTGCGCAGGGGCATTCATGACAGGCAAATCTCGGTAGGAAGTTTCGGTTAGCAAGCTATCCAGCGCGACGGAATGCCTCAAGCGCAGCGCCGTAAGTTCTTGATTGGCATCAAGCGAAAGCCGCACGGGCCCCTCCTAGAATCGCCACAGACGCCGGGCGGGAAGCCGGCGAAAACGATCGGCGCCTCGAAACGCCAAGCCTGTGAGGAGAGACGTTCATGAACAAAGCCCTGGTAGCCCTGCTGTTCGGCGGCCTGCTGGTCCAGACAACCGCGATGGCCAGCACCGGCGAGGAGCTGTTCAAGGCGAAGGCCTGCGTAGCCTGCCATTCGGTCGACAAGAAGCTCGTCGGCCCCGCCTTCCATGAAGTCGCCGCCAAGTACGGCACGCAGGCCGATGGTGTCGCCCATATCACCAACAGCATCAAGACCGGCAGCAAAGGCGTCTGGGGGCCGATTCCGATGCCCGCCAACGCCGTGAGCCCGGAAGAAGCCAAGACCCTCGCCGAGTGGATCGTCACCCTCAAGTAACCCTGTCGCCCGGGGCCGGTCGTCATCGGCCCCGGTGCAATCTGCTGGCAGCCAATGGAGGAAGGAGTCCCCATGCTCGGCGTTCGCAATCCGTTCTGGGTCCTCTTGGGCTGGCTTCTGCTGGCGACTGGCGCGGCAGCCCAGGAAGCCGGCCTCAGTGACCTGGAGCGAACGCGAATCCAGCAGGTGATTCCCCAGGCCGATCGCATCGGCGAGCCCGAAGGCGAGTATGGCGTGCGTCGCCTGTCCCACGGCGAAGAGCTGCTGGGCTATGCCTTCCAGAGCATCCGCGTCACCCGCATCCCGGCGTATTCCGGCAAGCCGATCAACGTCCAGATCATCCTCGATCCGCAGGCGGTGATCCGCGACAGCTACGTCCTCGAACACCACGAGCCGATCCTGCTGATCGGCATTCCCGAAGAGAAACTCCACGCCTTCACCGCCGGCTACTCCGGGCTGCGCGCCGACCAGCGGGTAGCCGTCGGGCGCTCCGGCGATCCGCAGACGGTCACCGTGGATGCCGTCGCCGGCGCCACCGTGACCGTCATGGTGGTCAACGAGATCATCATGCGCGCCGCCCGCACCGTGGCGGTCTCGCTCAAGCTGATCAAGGATGACGGCCAGGTGCGGCCCAAGCCCGCCATCGTCCGCGCCGACGCCTATCAGCCGGCGAGCTGGAGTGAGCTGCTGGGCAATGGCGCGATCCGCCAGCTGAAGCTGAGCCGTGGGCAGATCGACGATGCCTTCAAGGGCACCGCCGCGGAAAAGGTCAACCAGGCCCAGGACGCGAGCCAGCGGGAAGAGACCTTCATCGATCTGTACACTGCACTGCTCGATGCGCCCGCCATCGGCCGCAACCTGCTGGGCGACAGGCAATACAACGAGCTGCGCGAATCGCTGAAACCCGGCGAGCACGCGGTCGTCGTACTGGGCAACGGCCAGTACTCGTTCAAGGGCTCGGGCTACGTGCGCGGCGGCATCTTCGACCGGGTGCAGCTCCGCCAGTTCGGCGACATCCTCAGCTTCCGCGACCTCGACTACCAGCGCCTGTCGGACACCTACGCCGAGGGCATGCCGCACTTCAGCGAGATGGCGATCTTCATCGTCCGCGCCGCGCAGCGCTTCGACCCCGGCACTCCGTGGGACCTGGAGCTGCTGGTGCGGCGCCAGACCGGCCCGGTGGACAGCCTGTTCACTACCTTCAACCTGGGCTACCAGACGCCGGAAGGCTACCTCGACCGGCCACAACCGACCGCCGCGGAGCTGGAGGCGCTGGAAGACGCCAAGCGGCCGATGTGGCTGCGCGTCTGGTACCAGAAGAGCTTCCAGATCGGCGTGCTGCTCGCCGCTCTGGGGCTGCTCGCGGTGATCCTGTTCCTGCAGGACAGCCTCACCCGTCGGCCACAACTGCTGCACTGGCTGCGCCGGGGCTACCTGCTGTTCACCTTGACCTACATCGGCTGGTACTGCCTGGGGCAACTCTCGGTGGTCAACGTGCTGACCTTCGTCCATTCGCTGTTCGAAGGCTTCCGCTGGGAACTGTTCCTCATCGATCCGGTGCTGTTCATCCTCTGGACCTTCACCGCCGCCAGCCTCCTGCTCTGGGGCCGTGGCGTGTTCTGCGGCTGGCTGTGCCCGTTCGGCGCCTTGCAGGAGCTGCTCAACGAGGCGGCTCGCAAGCTGAAGGTGCCGCAGTACGAGTTGCCCTTCGCCGTCCATGAGCGGCTCTGGGCGATCAAGTACATCATCCTGCTGGTGCTGTTCGGCCTCTCCCTGGAGTCGCTCTCCACCGCCGAGCGCTTCGCCGAGGTCGAGCCGTTCAAGACCGCCATCACCCTGCACTTCGACCGCCAGTGGTGGTTCGTTGCCTACGTGGCGCTGCTACTGGTCCTCAACCTGTTCACCCGCAAGGTGTATTGCCGCTACGTCTGCCCGCTCGGCGCGGCCCTGGCGATTCCCGGCAAGGCGCGCCTGTTCGACTGGCTCAAACGACGCAAGGAGTGCGGCCAGCCCTGCCAGCTGTGCGCCAAGGAGTGCGAGATCCAGGCCATCCACCCCGATGGAAGGATCAACGCCAACGAGTGCCACTACTGCCTCGACTGCCAGATGACTTACCACAACGAGAACAAGTGCCCGCCGCTGGTGAACAAGCGCAAGAAGCGCGGCAAGCGGGCCACTGCCAGCGACGACGACCAGCTGATTGCGGTGCAACAGATCTGACCATTTGCCTTCAGGAAGGAGCAGGAAATGACTGACAAGAAACAGCAGCACGACGAGATCGCCGGGCTCAGCCGGCGGGGCTTCCTCGGTGCCTCCGCGGTCACCGGCGCAGCAGCGCTGGTCACCGCAGGCTCCATGGGCGCGTTCACCTCTCGCGAAGCCTGGGCGGACGCGGTCAAGTCGGCCCAGGACAAGATCCACGTCGCCCCCGGTGAGCTGGACGAGTACTACGGCTTCTGGAGCGGCGGCCACCAGGGCGAAGTGCGAGTGCTGGGCATTCCATCGATGCGCGAGCTGATGCGCATCCCGGTGTTCAACGTCGACTCGGCCACCGGCTGGGGCCTGACCAACGAGAGCAAGCGCATCCTCGGCGACAGTGCGCGCTTCCACAACGGCGACTGCCACCACCCGCACATCTCCATGACCGACGGCAAGTACGACGGCAAGTACCTGTTCATCAACGACAAGGCCAACAGCCGCGTCGCGCGCATCCGTCTGGACATCATGAAGTGCGACAAGATCACCACCATCCCCAACGTCCAGGCCATCCACGGCCTTCGCCTGCAGAAGGTACCGCACACCCAGTACGTGTTCTGCAACGCCGAGTTCATCATCCCGCACCCCAATGACGGGACGAGCTTCGACATCTCCGGCGACAACGCCTTCACGATGTACAACGCGCTGGACGCCGAGACCATGGAAGTGGCCTGGCAGGTGATCGTCGACGGCAACCTCGACAACAGCGACATGGACTACACCGGCCGCTTCACCGCCTCCACCTGTTACAACTCGGAGAAGGCCACCGACCTCGCCGGCATGATGCGCAATGAGCGCGACTGGGTGGTGGTGTTCGACGTCCCTGCAATCGAGAAGGAGATCAAGGCCAAGCGCTTCATCACCCTGGGCGACAGCAAGGTGCCGGTAGTCGACGGTCGCAAGAAGGACGGCAAGGACAGCGTCGTCACCCGCTACATCCCGGTGCCGAAGAACCCCCACGGCCTCAATACCTCGCCGGACGGCAAGTACTTCATTGCCAACGGCAAGCTCTCCCCCACTTGCAGCATCATCGCCATCGACAAGCTGCCCGACCTGTTCTCCGGCAAGCTCAAGGACCCGCGCGACGTCATCGTCGGTGAACCGGAACTGGGCCTGGGCCCGCTGCACACCACCTTCGACGGCCGCGGCAACGCCTATACCACGCTGTTCATCGACAGCCAGCTGGTGAAGTGGAACATCGCCGACGCGATTCGCGCCTACCAGGGCGAGAAGGTCGACTACATCAAGCAAAAGCTCGATGTGCAGTACCAGCCGGGCCACAACCACGCGTCGCTGACCGAGACCAGGGAAGCTGACGGCAAGTGGGTCGTCGTGCTCAGCAAGTTCTCCAAGGACCGCTTCCTGCCCACCGGCCCGCTGCACCCGGAGAACGACCAGCTGATCGACATCTCCGGCGACGAGATGAAGCTGGTCCACGACGGCCCCACCTTCGCCGAGCCGCATGACTGCATCCTCGCCCGCCGCGACCAGATCAAGACCCGCAAGATCTGGGACCGCAAGGACCCGTTCTTCGCCGAGACCGTGGCCATTGCCAAGCGCGATGGCATCGACCTGATGCAGGACAACAAGGTCATCCGCGACGGCAACAAGGTGCGCGTCTACATGACCTCCTCCGCACCCACCTATGGCCTCACCGAGTTCACCGTGAAGCAGGGCGACGAGGTCACCGTGACCATCACCAACCTCGACGAGATCGAGGACGTCACCCACGGCTTCGTCGTGGTCAACCACGGCGTGAGCATGGAGATCAGCCCGCAACAGACCTCCTCCATCACCTTCACCGCCGACAAGCCCGGCCTGCACTGGTACTACTGCAGCTGGTTCTGTCATGCGCTGCACATGGAAATGGTCGGCCGCATGCTGGTGGAAAAAGCCTGACGAGCAGGCACCTGCCCCCGCCGGCACGCGCCGGCGGGGTATCGACGAGAAGGTGTTGCATGGGACTCACCAGGCCTGGCCTTGCCCTGTCGCTGCTGCTCGCGGCGAGCGCCCAGGCGCAACCACAAGCCATCGACCAGTTGCCACTGCAGGGTGACGGAGACATCCGCACACTGCCCGCCGGTACCTACAGCGGCAACTTCACCATCGACCATCCGCTGCACCTGCGCTGCGCGCCTGGCGCCCTGTTCGACGGCGAGGGAACCGGCAGCACGCTGCACGTGCGGGTGCCCGGCGTCGTCATCGAGGGCTGCACCCTGCGCAACTGGGGCCGCGACCTGACCGCCATGGACGCGGCGATCTTCATCGACAAGGCCGCGCGCGGCACCGTGGTGCGCGGCAATGACCTGCAAGGCGCCGGCTTTGGCATCTGGCTCGACGCGACGGCCGACGTGCAGGTGCTCGACAACCGCATCCAGGGTGACCCCAGCGTGCGTTCCCAGGACCGCGGCAACGGCATCCACCTGTATGCGGTGAAGAACGCCCTGGTGCGCGGCAACCAGGTCCGCCAGACCCGCGACGGCGTCTACATCGACACCTCCAACGACAGCAGCATCGAAGACAACCTCTTCGAGGACCTGCGCTACGGCGTGCACTACATGTTCACCCACAACAGCCGCGTCATCGGCAACACCACCCGGCACACCCGCACCGGCTACGCGCTGATGCAGAGCCGCAAGCTCACCGTGGTCGGCAACCGTTCGGTGGACGACCAGAACTACGGCATCCTGATGAACTACATCACCTACTCCACCCTCACCGGCAACCGCGTCGAAGCCGTGCGCAGCGGCGATGGCGGCGGCGACTCGATGATCGCCGGCGCCGAGGGCAAGGCCCTGTTCATCTACAACTCGCTGTTCAACCGCATCGAGGACAACCGCTTCGCAAGCAGCGCGCTGGGCATCCACCTGACCGCCGGCTCCGAAGACAACCGCATCAGCGGCAACGCCTTTGTCGGCAACCGCCAGCAGGTCAAGTACGTCGCCAGCCGGACACAGGAATGGTCCGCCGACGGGCGCGGCAACTACTGGAGCGACTACCTGGGCTGGGACCGCAATGCCGACGGCATCGGCGATGTCGTCTACGAACCCAACGACAAGGTCGACCAGTTGCTGTGGCTGTACCCGCAGGTGCAGCTGTTGATGACCAGTCCCGCCATCGAACTGCTGCGCTGGGTCCAGCGCGCCTTTCCCGTCACCCGTCCGCCCGGCGTGCGCGACAGCTTCCCGCTGATGCTCGCCCCTGAACTGCAGGCGCAACCATGAATCCCGTGGACATCCGCAACGCAACCCTGGACTACGGCGGCTTCACCGCCCTGCACGGCCTCGATCTGCAACTGGGGGCCGGCGAAGTCCTCGGCCTGCTCGGGCACAACGGCGCCGGCAAGACCACCACGATCAAGCTGATCCTCGGCCTGCTGCGCCCGACACAAGGCTCGGTGCGAGTCTTCGGCCAATCGCCGGGCGATGCCGCAGTGCGTCGGCGCATCGGCTTCCTGCCGGAAAACGTGACCTTCTACCCGCAGTTGACCGGCCGCGAAACCCTGCAACATTTCGCCCGACTCAAGGGAGCCCGCCCCGCCGAAGTGGGCGAACTGCTCGAACAGGTCGGCCTCAGCCACGCCGCACAGCGCCGGGTAAAAACCTACTCCAAGGGCATGCGCCAGCGCCTCGGCCTCGCTCAGGCTCTGCTCGGCCAGCCCCAACTGCTGTTGCTCGACGAGCCCACGGTCGGCCTCGACCCGCTCGCCACCATCGAGCTCTACCAGTGGCTGGATCGCCTGCGCGAGCAGGGCACCGGCATCATCCTCTGCTCCCACGTGCTGCCCGGCGTGGAGTCGCATATCGACCGCGCGGCGATTCTCGCCAAGGGCCGACTGCTCACCTCCGGCAGTCTTGCCGAACTGCGCCGGGATGCCGGTCTGCCAGTGCGTATCCGCTACGCCAGCAACCCCGACGGCGACTGGCCGCAACACTGGCGCGCCGCCGGCCATGAAGTCGCCGCCCTGGATGGCAGGCGCCTGGAACTGCGGGTTGGCGAAGGGCGCCAGCACGAAGTGCTCCGCGTGCTGCTTGCCGAGCAGGCGCAGGAGCTCGAAGTGCTACCCCCTTCGCTGGAGGACCTCTATCGCCACCACATGCAGAGCGCGCACGCGGGAGCCCCGGCATGAACCCGATCTGGTACATCGCGCGCAAGGAACTGGCCGATGGCCTGCGCAATCGCTGGTTGCTCGCCATCAGCCTGCTGTTCGCCCTGCTGGCAGTCGGCATCGCCTGGCTCGGCGCTGCCGCCAGCGGTCAGGTGGGTTTCACTTCACTGCCGGCGACCCTGGCCAGCCTGACCAGCCTCGCTACCTTCCTGATGCCGCTGATCGCCCTGCTGCTGGCCTACGACGCCATTGTCGGTGAAGAAGAAGGTGGCACCCTGCTGCTCCTGCTCACCTACCCGCTGGGGCGCGGGCAGTTGCTGATCGGCAAGTTCCTCGGCCACGGCCTGATCCTCGGCCTCGCCACGCTGCTGGGCTTTTCCGCTGCTGCCCTGGCCATCGCCGTGCTGGTACCGGGCATCCCCCTGGGGCAACTGCTGGGCTCCTTCGCCCGCTTCATCCTGTCGTCCTGCCTGCTCGGCTGGACCTTCCTGGCCATGGCCTACGCGCTGAGCGCCCGGGTCAGCGAAAAGTCCACTGCCGCCGGCCTGGCGCTGGGCGTGTGGTTCTTCTTCGTGCTGCTGTTCGACCTGGCGCTACTCGCCCTGCTGGTGATCGGCAAGGGTCAGCTCAGCGCCAACCTGTTGCCCTGGCTGCTGTTGCTCAACCCCACCGACCTGTACCGGCTGATCAACCTGCCCGATTTCGGCGCCGAGCTGGGCGGGGTGCTGACCCTGGGCCATGACCTCGCCGTTCCCGTCGCCGGCCTCTGGCTGGCGCTTTGCGCCTGGACCCTGGCCGCACTGGCGCTGGCCTATGCGCTGTTCCGCCGACGCCCGATCTGACTCAAGGAGCCCCCATGCTGCTGTCCCGCCCCCTTCGCCTCGGCCTCGCCGCCGGGCTTTTCTCCCTGCTGCTCGGCGGCTGCGACGACGCTGCCCGGCAGACCGCGAACCTGGGCCCGGTGCCCTTCCAGAACGGCGAGGAGTGCCACGTCTGCGGCATGGTCATCAGCGACTTCGCCGGCCCCAAGGGTGAAGCCGTCGCCCCCGGCGCCGTGCACAAGTTCTGCTCCACCGCCGAGCTGCTGGGCTGGTGGCTGCAGCCGGAAAACCAGCACAGCGGCGCACGCCTGTATGTGCACGACATGGCCCGCAGCGACTGGAATCATCCCGACGATCGCCACCTGATCGATGCGACCAGCGCCTTCTACGTGGTCGGGGTGAAACGCCCAGGCGCCATGGGCGCTACCCTGGCCTCATTCGCCGAACGGGCGGACGCGGAGCACATGGCCAACGCCGAGGGCGGGCAGGTGCTGCGCTTCGGCGAAATCGACCAGAGTGTGCTGCAGGGCGTTTCCGGCGATCACCTGCATCACTGAGTTAGCCGGTCGCTTCGCTCCAGCAGCGCCAGGCAGGCATCCGCCGGCACCGGCTGGCTGATCAGGTAGCCCTGAATCTCGTCGCAACCGTGGGCCCGCAGGAAGCGCAACTGCTCGGCCTGCTCGACGCCTTCGGCCACCACCTTCAAGTCCAGGCTGTGCGCCATGGCGATGATCGCGCGGGTGATAGCCGCGTCCTCGCCACGCTCGGACAGATCGCGGATGAAGGTCTGGTCGATCTTCACGTAGTCCACCGGGAAGCGCTTGAGGTAGCTGAGCGAGGAATAGCCGGTGCCGAAGTCGTCGATGGCCAGCTTTACGCCCATTTCGCGCAGCTGGCGGAAGGTCGTGGTGACGCTCTCGACGTTGTCCAGCAACTGGCTCTCGGTGAGTTCCAGCTCCAGCAGGTGCGAGGGCAGGCCGGTGTCCTCCAGTACGGTGCGCACCAGGTCGACCAGGTTGCCGGTGCGCAGCTGGTGCACCGAAAGGTTCACGGAGACCCGCAACTCGCGCCCCTGTTTCTGCCACGCGCGGGCCTGCTGGCAGGCACGGCGCAGGACGAACTCGCCGATGGCGCCGATCAGCCCGGTCTCCTCGGCGAGGCCGATGAAATCGCCGGGCGGGACCATGCCCATCTCCGGGTGGCGCCAGCGCACCAGGGCTTCGGCGCTGTCCAGGCGTTCGTTGGCAAGGTTCAGCTTGGGCTGGTAGTGCACGTCCAGCTGGCCTTCGTCGATGGCCTTGCGCAGGCGGGTTTCCAGCTGCAGGCGCTCCAGGGTGCAGGCCTGCAGGTTGTCGGTGAAGAACTGGAAGGTGTTTCCCCCCAGGTGCTTGGCATGCTGCATGGCCATGTTCGCCTGGCTCATCAGCGCGGAGATTTCCCAGGCGTTTTCCGGCAGCAGGCTGATGCCCACCGAAGCGCTGACCACCAGCTCATGGCCGCCCACCGTCATCGGCGTGCGCAGCTTGGCGAGCAACCGGCTGGACAGCCGCGCCAGCGCGGCGAGGCTGGCGTAGGAGTCGATCAGCACGGCGAACTCGTCGCCGGACAGCCGGGCGATGGTATCGGCCTCGGGCACGGTCTGGGTCATGCGCCGCGACATCTGCCGCAGCAGCTGGTCGGCGACCTCATGGCCAAGGCTGTCGTTGAGCAGCTTGAAGCGGTCCAGGTCGATCAGCAGAAGCGCCGCCGTACGGCCTTCCTGGCGCGCGCGCTGACTGGCCTCATGCAGACGCTCCTTGAACAGCGTGCGGTTGGCCAGCCCGGTGAGTTCGTCGTAGTGCGACAGGTAGCGCAGGCGCTCCTCGGCGTCGCGGCGGGCGGTGAGGTCGGCGAAGAAGCCGACCACATGGGCGACCTGCCCACGGCCGTCGCGCACCACGTTCAGTTGCAGCCACTGCGGGTACAGCTCGCCGTTCTTGCGCGTCTCGATCAGCTCGCCCTGCCAGGTGCCCAGGCGCTCCAGGTCGGCGCGGATCGACTGATAGCGGCGCAGGGCTTCGGAGGAGCCCATCAGGCGCGCGACGTTGTGCCCCAGCACTTCCTCGCGGCGGTAGCCGGTGAGACGGGTGAAGGCTTCGTTGAGGGCGATCAGCCGGTAATCCGGGTCGAGGATGATGATGCCTTCGCTGGCGGCCTCGAACACGGTGGCAGCCAGGCGCTGTTCTTCCTCGCGCAGCTTGCGCGGGGAGATGTCGGCGCGGGTACCGACCATCCGCGTGACCTGCCCGCGGCCGTCGCGCTCCATCACCCGGCCACGGTCTTCCACCCAGACCCAGTGGCCCGCGGCGTGGCGCACGCGGTATTCGATGCGGTAGCCGTCGGTGCGGCCCTTGAGGTGCTCGACCAGGGCACGGCGCAGCAACGGCAGGTCGTCGGGATGCAGGCGCGGGCGCAGGTCGTTGCGCACGCTCTTCACCGCCGCCTGGGTCAGCCCGAAGATTTCTTCCAGATGCGAGTGGTGCACTTCGTCGGTCAGCAGGTTCCAGTCCCACAGGCCCAGCTCGCTGGCCTCCAGCGCCAGGGCCAGGCGCGCCTCGGTATGACTGAGCTGGGCGCTGCCCGCCTCGACCCGCTCCTGCAGGGCATCGCGGGCGCGGCAGAGTTCACGTTCGGCGCGGCGGCGCTGCTCGACTTCGCGCTCCAGGTCCTGGTTCAGCGCCTCGGTCTGCGCCTTGGCGCGCTCCAGGTGCGCCACCAGCGCCTGGGCCTGGAAGCGCCGCAGCAGGCCGACGTGCACCACCCGGTGAATCTGCCAGGCCACCACCAGCAGCGCTGCCAGCAGGATCACCCCGAGCACACCCCAGCCTTGCTGCAGCGGGTTATCGCTGATCAATAAATAGGCAATGGACGGGAACAGGCAGGGCAGGGCGAAGGTGAGGAAGGCCGGCAGGCTCACCGCGTAGGCGACGCTGGCGGACAGGATGGCCGCGGCAATCAGGCCGAACACCAGCGATTGCTGGAGGAAGGCGTCCGGTGGCACCAGGGCGATGGCGGCGAAGGCCAGGGTCAGCCCCGAGGCGCCGGCGCCGAACAGGAAGGTGCGCTGCCAGTGCGGGCTGGCCTGGCGCTCGGCCGAGGCGGCATTGAAGGCGGATACCTGGATCAGCCGCAGCACGGCCAGCAACACCAGCGAGATCAGCCAGCCGGCCAGCAGCCCCGGCTTGACGTAATCCCACAGCAGCCCGGCGCAGGCCAGGCCGTTGAGCAGCATGAGCAGGGTCGGCACCCGCGAGCCCTGGTACAGGAGTCGGGTGCGTTCGACGGCAATTTCGTGAGCGTACTGCTGGCGGATCTCGGCATGGCTCACCGGGATCGCCGAAGGCTCTACATAAGCGGTCATAGGCGTTTTTCTTGTAGGTGTCAGGCCTAGGCGTCGGCGGAGCATACCCGAGGAGGTAGCCCCACCCAAGCAGGATGATGGCAATTGGCTGCGTGCCCGCCCAACTTTCGTCGGGAAGACGCCGGACAGCGGGCGGGTTTGCCGGGGAAAACCGCCCGTCGGTAGAATGCCGCCCCATGAACGATGACATCTCCTACCTGCTCAACTCCCTCAATGACCCGCAGCGCCAGGCCGTGGCCGCGCCGCTGGGGCGCCAGCGCGTGCTCGCTGGCGCCGGGTCCGGCAAGACCCGCGTGCTGGTGCACCGCATCGCCTGGCTGATCCAGGTCGAGAATGCCTCGCCGCACAGCATCCTGGCCGTGACCTTCACCAACAAGGCCGCCGCCGAGATGCGCGCGCGGATCGAGCAGTTGCTGGGGATCAACCCGGCCGGCATGTGGGTCGGCACCTTCCACGGTCTGGCGCACCGCCTGCTGCGCGCGCACTGGCAGGAAGCCGGGTTGCCGGAGAACTTCCAGATCCTCGACAGCGACGACCAGCTGCGCCTGGTCAAGCGCGTGGTCCGCGAGCTGGGCCTCGACGAGCAGCGCTGGCCGCCACGCCAGGCGCAGTGGTTCATCAACGGCCAGAAGGACGAGGGCAACCGCCCGCAGAACATCCAGGCCGGCGGCGACCTGTACCTGGCGACCATGGTCAGCGTCTACCAGGCCTACGAAGACGCCTGCGCCCGCGCCGGCGTGGTCGACTTCGCCGAGCTGCTGCTGCGCTCGCTGGACCTCTGGCGCGACCGCCCGGGCCTGCTGGAGCACTACCAGCGGCGCTTCCGCCACATCCTGGTGGACGAGTTCCAGGACACCAACGCGGTGCAGTACGCCTGGCTGCGCTTCCTCGGCAAGGGCGGCGAAAGCCTGATGGTGGTGGGCGACGACGACCAGTCGATCTACGGCTGGCGCGGCGCGAAGATCGAGAACATCCAGCAGTTCGGCGATGACTTCGCCGGCACCGAGGACATCCGCCTGGAGCAGAACTACCGCTCCACCGGCACCATCCTCAAGGCCGCCAACGCGCTGATCGCCAACAACAGCGGGCGCCTGGGCAAGGAGCTGTGGACCGACGGCGTCGACGGCGACCCGATCACCCTCTACTCCGGCTTCAACGAGCACGACGAGGCGCGCTACATCGTCGAAACCATCGAGGACGCCCTGCGCAAGGACGGCCTCAAGCGCAGCGAAATCGCCATCCTCTACCGCTCCAACGCCCAGTCCCGCGTGCTGGAAGAGGCGCTGCTGCGCGAGAAGATCCCCTACCGCATCTACGGCGGCCAGCGCTTCTTCGAACGCGCCGAGATCAAGAACGCCCTGGCCTACCTGCGCCTGATCCGCCTGCGCGACGACGACGCCGCGCTGGAGCGGGTGATCAACGTGCCGCCGCGCGGCATCGGCGAGAAAACCGTCGAAGCGATCCGTAACGCCGCGCGCCACAACGGTACCTCGATGTGGCGCGCGATCAACGACGTGATCGCCGCCAAGGCCGTGGCCGGCCGCGCCGCCAGCGCGCTGAACGGCTTCCTCGAGACCGTCGACCTGCTCGCGGTGAAGGTCGAGGGCATGCCGCTGCACCAGATGACCCAGATCGTCATCGAGCAGTCCGGCCTGATCACCTACCACAAGGAAGAAAAGGGCGAGAAAGGCCACGCCCGGGTGGAAAACCTGGAAGAACTGGTCAGCGCCGCCCGCGCCTTCGAGACCCCGGACGACGAGGACACCCCGCCGCTGGTGGCCTTCCTCGACCACACCGCGCTGGAGTCCGGCGACACCCAGGCCGACGCCTTCGAGGACAGCGTGCAGCTGATGACGCTGCACAGCGCCAAAGGCCTGGAGTTCCCGCTGGTGTTCCTCGCCGGCGTGGAAGAAGGCCTGTTCCCGCACAAGATGAGCCTGGAAGAACCCGGCCGTCTGGAAGAGGAACGCCGCCTGGCCTACGTCGGCATCACCCGCGCCATGCACCGGCTGGTCATGACCTACGCGGAAACCCGCCGCCTTTACGGCAGCGAGACCTATAACAAGGTCTCGCGCTTCGTCCGCGAAATCCCGCCGAGCCTGATCCAGGAAGTGCGCCTGTCCAACTCGGTGAGCCGCCCGCTGTCGGGCAACCAGCGCAGCGGCAACCTGTTCAGCGGCGCCAGCGTGCCGGACACCCCGTTCAGCCTCGGCCAGTCGGTGCGCCACCCGCTGTTCGGCGACGGCGTGATCCTCAACTTCGAAGGCTCCGGCGCCCAGGCACGGGTGCAGGTGAACTTCGACAGCGAGGGCAGCAAGTGGCTGATGATGGGTTACGCGAAGCTGGAAGCGATCTGACGCGCTGACGCAGGCTTTTGTTCTTCGTAGGAGCGAGCTTGCTCGCGAACAGCCTCCACAGCGGGGGCGGGTTCGCGAGCAAGCTCGCTCCTACCGATAAACCTCAGTGATGCCCGCCACCGTTCTGCTCGAAGGTCTCGATCAGCGCCACTTGCATCCGCGAATGCACGCGGATGAACCAGCGCCAGAACACCGCGATCACCAATCCCGCGATCAGCGCCACCACCACCAGCAGCTCGCCCGGCGGCAGGATGCTCGAACTGAGCGCCGCCAGCAGCAGCATCATGCCGCCCAGCGACAGCAGCGGAATCAGCTCGGAAATCACCCGGCGCACGCGGGCCGTGTGGCGCCCGGCGCTCTCCGCCTTCACGCCCATTTCCGCCAGCAGCATCGCCAGCGCCTTGAGCTTGCGGTAGGCCGCGATCAGGAACGGCAGCGACAGCAACAATGCGGCGCCCCAGATCAGCGCCTTGTGCAGCGCGTCGTGCTCGACGAACTGCGCCAGCCACTGCGACAGACGGTCGGCGAAGAATGCCAGGCCGAAGAAGATCGCGATCACCAGGGTCAGGTTGACCCCGACCTGCAGCAGGATGCGCCGGATCATCCCGGCGAGGATCGCCTTGTCGCCGCGTGGCTTGATGCTGCGCAGCCATTCGCCATACAGGCTGAACACCCGCACCATGGGCGACGGCAGGCTGCGGCCGAGGTACAGCGCCAGCGGGTCGGCCGAGCGGATCAGGTAGGGCGTCAGCAGCGTGGTGATGGCTGACACGCCGACCACCACCGGGTAGAGGAAGTCGCTGGTCACGCCCAGGCTCATGCCCAGCGCGGCGATGATGAAGGAGAATTCGCCGATCTGCGAAAGGCCCATGCCCACGCGCATCGAAGTACGCCCGTCGTTGCCGGCGATAAAGGCGCCAGCGCCGCACGACAGCAGCTTGCCGGCGACCACCACCAGGGTGATCACCAGGATCGGCGCGGCGTAGTCCACCAGCACCTTGGGGTCGATGGTCAGGCCGATGGCGACGAAGAAGATCGCGCTGAACATGTCGCGCACCGGCTCCATCAGGCGCTCGATCTGGATCAGCTGGCGCGACTCGGCCATGATCGCGCCGATCAGGAAGGCGCCCAGGATCATGCTGTATTCCAGTTTCACCACCAGCAGGCAGAAGCCGAAGCACAGGCCCAGCACCGTCACCAGCAGCATCTCGTTGCTTTCGAATTTCGCCACGTAGGCCAGCAGGCGCGGCACCAGCAGGATGCCGACGACCAGCGCGACGACCATGAACAGGCTGAGCTTGCCGACCGTGGAGAACACCTGGTCGGCCTCCACCGTGCCGCTCACGGCGATGCCGGAGAACAGCGCGATGATGCCGATGCCGAGGATGTCCTCGATGATCAGCACGCCGAAGATCAGCTGGGCGAAGCGCTCGTTCTTCATCTTCAGGTCGCCCAGGACCTTGATGATGATGGTGGTGGAGGACATCGCCAGGATCGCGCCGAGGAACAGCGAATCCATGGTGCTCCAGTCGAACAGGCGGCCGATCTCGAAGCCGGCCCAGATCATCAGGGTGATTTCCAGGAACGCGGCGATGAACGCCGTGGCGCCGACCTGGAACAGCTTGCGCAGGGAAAACTCCAGCCCCAGGCAGAACATCAGGAAGATCACCCCCAGCTCGGCGAGGGTCTTGATGGTCTCTTCGTCGTGCACCAGGGCGAACGGCGGGGTGTGCGGGCCGATGATCACCCCGGCGATGATGTAACCCAGCACCACCGGCTGCTTGAAGCGATGGCAGAGGATGGTGACGAAACCGGCGATCAGCATGATCACCGCGAGGTCCTGGATGAAGTCGATGGCATGCATGGTCGGCGGTCCTCGCGGCGGGCTGGTCAGGGGGATCGCGCGGCTGACGGCCTCGCTCAGCGAAGCCTACCACCCGAGTCATCCGACAGGCGGTTCTGAAAGAATCAGTAACAGACTGATTTGGAAAGGGATTCATCCGGCCCCATATCAGGGGGCGAGCCCGCGCAGGGCAACAGCACGAAACAAAATCCGACTGGCCCTCTCGGACATCGGTCGGCAACATGACGTGCGTCGTATACCAACCAAGAGAATGACAACCATGAAGCGCTTTCTCAGCCTTGCCATGGCCTTCTGTGTCGCCGTGACGCTCAGCCTCGACGTCAACGCCGCCAAGCGTTTCGGTGGTGGCAAGAGCATGGGCTCGGCGCCAAGCCACCAGACCCGCCAGGCGCAACCCAATGCCGCGCCGAACTCCCCGACAGCCGCAGGTCCCGCCGCGACCGGTGCCGCCGCAGGCGCTGCCGGCGCCGCTGCCAAGAGCGGTGCTTCGCGCTGGCTCGGCCCGCTGGCCGGCCTCGCCGCAGGCGGCCTGCTCGCCTCCATGTTCATGGGCGACGGCTTCCAGGGCATGCAGTTCCTCGACATCCTGATCATCGCGCTGATCGCGTTCATCGCCTTCCGCTTCATCGCCTCGCGTCGCCGCCAGCAGCAGGGCCACCAGCCCGCCATGGCCGGTGGACACGCGCCGATGCAGCGTGAAATGCCGGCCGCCCCGCCGTCGATCTTCGGTGGCGCGTCCCGTCCGGTGATGGACAGCCGCCCGGTGATCAACGCGCCGAGCTGGTTCGACGAAACCCGTTTCATCGGTGCCGCCCGCGAGCACTTCATGTCCCTGCAACAGCACTGGGACGCCAACGAGATGGACAAGATCGCCGAGTTCGTCACCCCGCAGATGCTGCAGTTCCTCAAGCAGGAGCGCGCTGACCTGGGCGAAGGCTACCAGTCCACCTACATCGACAACCTCGATGTACAGCTCGAGGGCGTGGACGACCAGGCCGAGAAGACCATCGCCACCCTGACCTTCAGCGGCGTGTCGAAGTCCTCGCGCTTCGACCAGGGCGAGCCCTTCAGCGAAAGCTGGCGCATGGAGCGCCCGCAGGGCGAGAACCAGCCCTGGCTGGTGGCGGGCATCCGTCAGAACTGATCCTGCGCGCAACACTGAAAAAGCCCGGCAATCGCCGGGCTTTTTCGTTTCCGTCGTCCGCCTCGCCGATGCATCAGCCAGGTCCCTGCGGGTCCGCCGCTCGTCTGGACGGCGCCGACGCAGTGGTCTTGCACGGACGGCCGGCTACTACTGTATAAAGCGCGCCATTCGTCGAATTCAAAGAGGCCCCGCCTGTGGAAGATGTGATCGAGAAACTGCGTGAAGCGAACGAGCCGGTTCCGGTACCGCTGGAACTGCCCGACGAAGAACTGCTGGTGGAAATCGAAGAAGCCCTGCTGATCGGCATTCCATCGGAATTCCGTGAGTTCCTCCTGCTGGTCAGCGACGTCATCTACGGGCGCCTGGAACCGGTCACCGTGGCCGATCCGCAGTCCCACACCTACCTGCCGGAAGTGGCCGCCGTGGCCTGGGCCAGTGGCCTGCCGCGCGAGCTGATTCCGCTCTGCGCCGATGGTGACGACTACTACGCGGTCGCCGAGGACGGCGAGGTGATTCTCTGGGCCGACGGCGAGCTCACCGAGGAAACCTGGGACTCGGTCTGGACCTGGGCACGCGACGTATGGCTCGATACTTGAAGCCCGGTGTCGGAATTTCCTGAAACTTCCATGGTCACACAGGCAACCCAGCGTACCTCCAGCCCTTGCTGCCCGGGCGGGTACGATGCCCCGTGGAGAAACTATGAAGTTGAAAGCCTTGTTCACCTGCCTGTTGCTGCTCGGCCTCGCCGGATGCGCCGACAAGGCCGTGGTGACGCTGCAGGATGGCAGCGAAATCCTGGTGAAGGATCACTCCGATTACGACAAATACAATGACTACTACGAGTTCGAGCAACTCAACGGCGAGACGATCCTGATCAAGAAGGACAACGTCCGCTTCATCAAGACCCCGTGAAGGGCGCCTTAGCGCGCCCCGAGCCTTCCCCCGCTTTCCAGCTCCAGCAGGTTGAGCAGGTACTGGCCGCAGTAGCCCAGGTCCTGTTCGATGGCTTTGCGCGCGCCTGCGCCATCGCCACGTTCCAGCGCCTGCAGGGTGTCTTCGTGGAAGTCGTTCAGGCGCAGCGACAGGTCGGCCTCGGTGAACAACCGGTTGAAGAAGGGCCCGACCTGCAGCCACAGCGCCTCGATCATGCGCAGCAGCGTGGGGTTGCCGCAGGCACGGTAGAGCGTCAGGTGGAACAGGCTGTTGGCTTCCAGGTAGCCGTGGACGTCGCGGGCGTTCAGCGCGATTTCCATGCGCTCGGTGCAATCGCGCAGCAGCGCCAGGTCGGCGGGCTTCAGGTGCCTGGCCGCGTCCTCCACCGCCAGTCCCTCGAGGGATTGCCGCACCTGCAGGATCTGCAGGTAGCGCTCGCGGGTCATCACCGGCACCCGTAACGAGCGCTGCGGCTCGCCCTCCAGCGCGCCCTCGGCCACCAGCCGTTGCAGGGCCGCGCGCACCGGCATCGGGCTGGTGCCCCACTCATCGGCCAGGTCGCGGATCTTGAGCCGCTCGCCGGGCTGGAAGCGCCCGCTCAGCAAGGCCTGGCGCAGGTTCTGGTACAGCTGTTCCTGAAGGTTGTCGGCCATCGCGAGTCACTCCCGGCCGGCCGGCGGCGCCGGCAGTTGGGCGAAGGTCAGGCTGCAGTCGTGCTTCATCTTGCTTATCCCTTGTTCTCGATCAGACAGTTGCCACCGTCCACCACCAGCACTTCGCCGGTGATGTAGCTGGCTTCGGGGGAGGCCAGGAAGGCGATGGCGGCGGCCACCTCCTGCGGTCGCCCGGAACGGCCGAGCGGCGTGCGCCGTCCGGCCTGGAGTTCTTCCTCGCTGCTGGAGCCGGTGGCGATCCAGCCCGGCGCCACGCTGTTCACCGTCACCCCGCGGCGCGCCACTTCCAGCGCCAGCCCCATGCTCATGCCGAGCATCCCGGCCTTGGCCGCGCTGTAAGCCGATTCGCCCGGATTGCTGGCACGCACGCCGGTGGTGGAGCTGACATTGACGATGCGCCCGTAGCCGCGCTCGAGCATCCCCGGCAGCAGTGCGCGGGTGAGCAGGAAGGCGCTGGTGAGGTTGCGCGCCAGCGACAGGTTCCAGCTGGCCAGGTCCATCGCCGCCAGTTCGGCGAAGGGTTCCGGGCTGCCCTGCATGGCCATGCCGGCGTTGTTCACCAGCACGTCTACCCTTCCCCATTGCGCCTGTGCCCATTCGGCCAGGATGCGGACGTCGTCCTCGCAGGTCAGGTCGGCGGGCAGCGCGCGGGCCTCGAAGCCCTCGGCGCACAGCTCCTCGGCCCGCTGCAGGATGCGCTCGCTGCTGGCGGTGAGCAGCAGCTTCACACCGTTGCGCGCCAGCCGGCGGGCACTGGCGAAGCCGATGCCGGACTCGCTGCCGGCGCCGCTGACCAGGGCGACCTGGCCGGCCCAGTCGGACTTGTTCGTGACATCGCTCATGGATAGCTTCTTGATCTGTGATCACAGAATTCGTTACAGGGCAGATTATCAGGCAGTCGATCCGCTGTATTGACATTTTTGTGATCACAAATGGAAGATGTGCGAAATAACAAACGAGGTGTGCAACATGACCGCCAGCGGAATCGCCCAACAGGCCGTGGATCTCTTCACCGCCCGCGAGCGCCAGCGCTTCCTGGAACAGAATCCCAAGTCCGTCGCCCTTGCCGAGCGCGCGCACAAGTCGCTGTACGCCGGCGTGCCGATGCACTGGATGGCCGACTGGTCCACGCCCTGCCCGCTGTTCGTCGAACGTGCCCAGGGCGCCCGCTTCTACGATGTGGACGGCCATGACTACGTGGACTTCTGCCTGGGCGACACCGGCAGCATGTTCGGTCATTCGCCGGCGCCGATCGCCCGCGCACTCGCCGAACAGGGCGCACGCGGCCTGACCACCATGCTCCCCGGCGAAGACGCCGTGGTCTGCGGTGAGCTGCTCGCCGCGCGCTTCGGCCTGCCCTACTGGCAGGTGACCGCCACCGCCACCGACTCCAACCGCTACGTGCTGCGCTGGGCCCGCGCGGTGACCAAACGCAAGACCCTGCTGGTGTTCGACGGCTGCTACCACGGCACCGTCGACGACGTGATGGTGCGCTACCGCGACGGCGAGACCGTGCACCGCTCCGGCCTGGTCGGCCAGGCCTACGACCTGACCCAGCACAGCCGCTCGATCCCCTTCAACGACGTCGCAGCACTGGAAGCCGCGCTGGCCCAGGGCGACGTCTGCGCCCTGCTGTGCGAGCCGGCGATGACCAACATCGGCATGGTCCTGCCCGATCCGGGCTTCATGCAGAAGTGCCGCGAGCTGACGCGCCAATACGGCGCGCTGCTGATCATCGACGAAACCCACACCATCTCCACCAACATCGGTGGCTGCACGAAGCTGTGGAACCTCGACCCGGACTTCTTCGTGGTCGGCAAGCCGATTGCCGGCGGCGTGCCTTGCGGCATCTTCGGCTGCAGCGCGGAGATGGCCGAACGCATGGCCGCCTCGCGCCAGAGCGCCCAGGAAGACAGCCACGGTCACGGCCACAGCGGCATGGGCACCACGCTCTCGGCCAACGCCCTGGCCATGCACTGCATGCGCGCCAACCTGGAGCAGGTGATGACCCAGGCCGCCTACGACCACATGCTGCCACTGGCCAAGCGCCTGGCCGACGGCTTCCGCCGCCTGATCGCCAAGCACGACCTGAAGTGGTCGGTGACCGAACTGGGCGCGCGCAGCGAGTTCCAGTTCTGCCCCGTCTCCCCGCGCACCGGCGCCGAGGCCGAAGCGGCCTTCCACGACGAGCTGCAGATGGCCCTGCACCTGTACCTGATCAACCGCGGCATCCTGATCACGCCGTTCCACAACATGACCCTGTGCTGCCCGGACACCACCGCCGAAGACGTGGATCGCCTGATCGAGACCCTCGATGCCGGCATCACCGAGCTGCTGGCGATCCCCGGCGCGCGCGCGGCCTGACCCTGTAGGAGCGAGCTTGCTCGCGAACACTCTCCTGCGGGTCCGCAGCGGAGGCGGGTTCGCGAGCAAGCTCGCTCCTACGAAGAGCAAATACTCCGGCGCACCGCGCCACCGAGGAACACCATGCAATTCGCCGATCGACAGGAAGCCGAAGCCTTCCTCGCCGCCCACCCGGACGTGCGCAGCATCGAACTGTTCATCATCGACTCCAACGGCATCCCGCGCGGCAAGCTGCTGCACCGCGACGAGCTGCTGGCGGTCTACGACAACGGCCGCCCGCTGCCCAGCTCGATCCTCGCGCTGACCGTGCAGGGCGAGGACGTCGAAGGCACCGGGCTGGTCTGGGAAGTGGCCGACGCCGACTGCTGGACCTACCCGCTGCCCGGCAGCCTGACCCTGCAACCCTGGCGCGCCAGCCCCACCGGCCAGCTGCAGGTGAGCATGCACCCGACCCAGGGCCTGCCCGCCACCCCGGCCGACCCGCGCCAGGCACTGTCGCGCGTGGTCGAGCGGCTGAAGGCCGACGGCTTCCATCCGGTGATGGCGGTGGAGCTGGAGTTCTACCTGCTGGACAAGCAGCGCGACGCCAACGGCCGCCCGCAGCCGGCTCTGCAGATGAACGGCATCCGCCCGGAAGCGCCGCAGGTTTATGGCGTCTATGAGCTGGAGCAGCTGCAGCCCTTCCTCGACGACCTTTACGCTGCGTGTGAAGTCCAGGGCCTGCCGGTGCGCACGGCCATCTCCGAATACGCGCCGGGCCAGGTCGAGCTGACCCTGGAGCACCGCTTCGACGTCATGCAGGCCATCGACGAAGGCGTGCGCTACAAGCGCCTGGTGAAGGGCGTGGCGAACAAGCACGGGCTGCAGGCCTGCTTCATGGCCAAGCCATTCGGCGACCGCGCCGGCTCCGGCATGCACCTGCACGTCAGCCTGGCCGACGAACAGGGCAACAACCTCTATGCCAGCGAAGACATCCATGGCACGCCGCTGCTGCGCCACTCCATCGGCGGCATGATGGCGCGCCTGCTGGATTCCCTGGCGATCTTCTGCCCCAACGCCAACTCCTTCCGCCGCTTCCAGGCCAACAGCTATGCACCACTGGCCAAGAGCTGGGGCGTGAACAACCGCACCGTGTCGTTCCGCGTGCCCGGCGGCCCGGCCAGGAGCCGGCACATCGAGCACCGCATCTGCGGCGCCGACGCCAACCCGTACCTGGCGGCGGCGGCGATCCTCGCGGCCATCCACGAAGGCATCCGCGAACAGCTCGATCCGGGCGCGCCCATCGTCGGCAACGGCTACGAGCAGGCCACCGAGTTCCTCCCCACCGACTGGCTCACCGCGCTGCGCGCACTGGAAGCCTCCACCTGGGCCCGCGAGGCGCTGGGCGAGGAGTTCCTCAAGGTGTTCCTGGCGATCAAGTGGGAGGAGTTCCGCCAGTTCATGGGCGAGGTGGGCGAGCAGGACTGGCGCTGGTATCTGCATCACGCCTGACGGCCGCAGAGACTCGGATGCCAGGACGACCAGGAGCAGCCGCGCTGTTGCTGGTCTGCCTGGCAGGCTGCGATGACGGCAGCCTGCGAGGGAGAATCGCCGACAGCGCGGACGGCAGAACCTATCTACTGATCGTCGACGACCAGAACGGCTGCGCCGTGAGTGTTGACGGAAAGCCCTGGCCGACCCGACCAGCAGCCCGGCATCCCATCGCCGCTGGCACGCATGTCATCGCCCACGGGCAAGCCGGGATCGAGTTCGACATTCCCGAAGGCGTGGTTTTCACTTTTGATGAGGGGGCCGTAATCGCGTCGGCATTCAATGGCCAGGGTGTCGACAAGGAGCAAGACACCGATGCTCGCCCACAAACCGGTGTAACGGGAGTTGTCGGCGGCCATAGTCGCAGCTTCATGGACCGATGGCGCTGGCGGCCATGCTTGCACTACGGGCATGAAGGTTCCGGTAACCACATTCCCGATGGAAGGGCCGCACAGGCTGTGCGATCACTCGCATCCCCTCGACTGCCACAGCGCTCGTGCACACGATCACACCATCACCATCAGACGCATCGAAGGCGACGGCAACCTGCGTGCTGGCTTGCGCATGGCTGTACCGTGCCCAAGTTGAAGGTTACTTCCCCGCCGTGCCTTTCCTACTCCTGAGGCCCAGTTGCCAAGGAGCTTGCCCGGTGCGATCACCGTAGCCTTGCCGCCAACTAGGGTGGATGTCTCGCCGGAAGTACCTGCCGAACTGCTTTGGCGCCATTCATTGACTGTTGCCTTGGACGGCTGGGCGACCGCTCGGACTATTGCTGCCTCATGTTGTACGCGAAACCACCGTGCAGCCAGCTGCCGACATCCCTGGGTTGGGTCAATCGCCCCAGCACTGAGCGCAGTCCCCCGGGCCACCGTCGTCAATCGGACGAAGACCGACCGGGATGGTCTGCCCCCCGCGTGAAGCCCCCTCCCCAGCAAAGTCGCTCCCCCCATCAGGAGCATAGACAATGGTAAAGCGGCCGTCTTATCTGTCTATCCAGGCTTTGCGTGGGCTAGCTGCCGTGCTGGTCGTCGTCTACCACCTGCGCACCGTAGAGGGCAAGTTTGGCGCAGGCGAAACATGGATTCCCGGCTGGCTGAACCTTGGATACGCCGGCGTCGATCTGTTTTTCGTGATCTCGGGTTTCGTGATGGCGACCATTGCAAGAGGTCGTTACGGATCTGTGAGCGGGGCGATCCATTTCCTTCGGAAGCGCGCCTGGCGAGTTCTGCCACCCTACTGGCTCTACACCACCGTCGTGGTCGCAGTGATAACCATTGCCCCCCATACGGTCAGCGCCTCATTTCAGAATCAGAGCGTGCTGGCTTCGTACCTGCTATGGCCTCAAACCACCCCACCCGTGTTGATCGTTGGCTGGACGCTGGTCTACGAAGCCTACTTCTATCTGGTCATGGCGGTGGCCATTGCCTTCCTGCCCGAGCGCCTTCTCCCGATTTTCCTGATGCTGTGGGCGGCAATCGTGGCGATGGGATGGACAGTCCTCGATATGGCCTCGCCGGTCATGTCCACGGTGTTTTCACCCATGAGCTGGGAGTTCATTGCAGGCGCCTGCGTGGCACTGTACTGGCACAGAATCCCTGCAGCATGGGGCCTCCCGCTGTTGTTGACGGGAGTCTGCCTCTTCGTTGGCGCAATGCCGGTACTGGATCATCTGAAATGGCTGCTCGATGGCAACATGTATCGCGTGCCGATCTTCGGAGTGGCCGGCACCCTGATCGTCGCTGGGGCGGTGGCATGGGAAACATCCCACCGTCCCTCGATTCCCGCGTGGATCCTGTCGGTTGGCGACAGCTCCTACTCCCTGTACCTATCGCATATCTTCGTCATTTCCGCTTTGGGTCGGCTGTGGCGCATGACGCCATTCAATGTGGAGCCTTGGCAACATGTTGGCTTCGTCGTGCTCACGCTGCTGGCCTGCGTTGTTGTCGGCCTCGCCTCGTACCGGTGGTTCGAACGGCCGCTGCTTGCCTACGGTGAGAACAGGATGAACGGTCTCGCCGTGAAAACAGCGAACGCGGGATAACCGGGCCGGGTGAGGTGCCCTTGCTCTTGTCCTGGGCGCGACAAGTTCAGCGGACCCAGCGGCACGCATAGGTTCTACGGAAAATTTATCCTGGCAGAGTGAAGATTCTGGTCTTTTCTTGGTCTGTAATTGCACGGGGCGCAGATGCGCCCCGTGGTCAAAGCGGCGCCGCCGGTACTGCCTGCCGGCCGCCGTCCTCTCTCAGGCAGGGAGAACCCGTAGACAATGAGCACTCCTGTCGTACTGATCACCGGCGCCGCCGGTGGCCTCGGAAAAGCCATCGCCAAACGTTTCGCCCAAAGCCACTGGCGCATCGCCGCGACCGACGTGGACAAGGCCGGCCTGCACGCGCTCAACGCCCAGGTCCCGCTGGACGCCACCGCCGTCGGCGACCTGCGCCGCGCCGACAACTGCCACAGCCTGATGTCCGACATCCTCGCCCGCACCGGCCGCCTCGACGCCCTGGTGAACGCCGCCGGCGTCTGGCGCGAAGGCCCGGTGGAAGACTTCAATGAAGACGACTTCGACCTGGTGATGGGCGTGAACCTCAAGGCCGCGTTCTACATGTGCCAGGCGGCGACGCCGTATCTGAAGGAAAACCACGGCTGCATCGTCAACATCTCCAGCGACTCCGGCCGCCAGGCCTACCGCGGTTCCGCAGCCTACTGCGCGAGCAAGGCGGCGCTGACCATGCTCACCCGCACCCTGGCGCTGGAACTGGCCGAGTCCGGCGTGCGGGTCAACGCCATCTCCCCGGCGGATATCGCCACGCCGATGCTCGACTACCAGGCCGAGCGCTATGGCCAGGGCAACCCGGACAGCTACAAGCGCGCCCTGCTGAAGGATTATCCACAGGGCAAGACGTCGCGCTTCATCCGCCCCGAGGAAGTCGCCGAGCTGGTCTGGTACCTGTGCAAACCGGAATCCGAAGCCATCACCGGCGCGGACCTGGCCATCGACTTCGGCCTCTCCGCCGGGCGCTGAGCCGACAGGTAAACGAACGGGCGGCCAGGGGTCGCCCGTTTTCGTTGCGGGGCGTTGATCGAACGACGGATGCGCCACTGGAGAAGGGTCTACTGGTGCGTGACGCCAATCGGCGGTATAGAAAAAACTGTGTCGCCTGCCGCGCTTTGGTTGTCCAGAGTTAGGCCCTTTCCTTTTCCCAAGACAATTCCGAAGAGAATTCCATGGAACCTGGCAACCACCAGCTCAGCATGACCGTCCTGATGACCCCCGACATGGCCAACTTCTCCGGCAATGTCCACGGAGGCACCCTGCTCAAGTACCTCGACGAAGTCGCCTACGCCTGCGCCAGCCGCTACGCCGGCTATTACGTGGTGACCCTGTCGGTGGACCAGGTGATCTTCCGCCAGCCGATCCACGTCGGCGAGCTGGTCACCTTCCTCGCCTCGGTGAACTACACCGGCCGCACCTCCATGGAGATCGGCGTGAAAGTGGTCACCGAGAACATCCGCGAGAAATCCGTGCGCCACACCAACAGCTGCTTCTTCACCATGGTGGCGCTGGACGATGACCGCAAGACCATCGAGGTGCCGCAACTGGTGCCGCAGACCAAGGACGAGAAACGTCGTTTTGCCCAGGCCCAGCAGCGTCGGCAGATTCGCCAGGAGCTGGAACAGCGCTACGCCGAGCTTCGCCACGAATGACGGACGTTCACGACATTTCCTGAAAAGAAATCCCTCGTGCCGTGGAAATTTCCCAATGCGTCAACAGGTTACCCTTGCGTGAAAGCAAGGTAGGAATCGATTACTACGCCTAGACTTTTCATACGCGGGTTTGCCCCCGTGACCCACCGTCGAGCGACCCGGTGCTGATGCGCAGTCCGGTCGCTCCCTGAGTGCCCGGAGCCCAGACCATGCATCACACCCCATTACTGACCACCCTCGCCGTCGGCTTCGTACTGGCCTTCGTCCTCGGCGCCCTGGCCAACCGCCTGCGTATCTCGCCGCTGGTGGGCTACCTGCTCGCCGGCGTGCTGGCCGGCCCCTTCACCCCCGGTTATGTCGCCGACCAGGCGCTGTCCACGGAGATCGCCGAACTGGGCGTGATCCTGCTGATGTTCGGCGTCGGCCTGCACTTCTCGCTGAAAGACCTGCTGTCGGTCAAAGCCATCGCCATCCCCGGTGCGGTGGTGCAGATCGGCGTCGCCACCCTGCTCGGCCTGGGCCTGGCCTGGATGATGGGCTGGAACTTCGGCGGCGGCCTGGTCTTCGGCCTCGCCCTGTCGGTGGCCAGTACCGTCGTGCTGCTGCGGGCGCTGGAGCAGCGCCAGCTGATCGACACCAAGCGCGGGCGCATCGCCATCGGCTGGCTGATCGTCGAGGACCTCGCCATGGTCCTCACGCTCGTGCTGCTGCCGGCGCTGGCCGGCTCGCTGGGCGGCACCTCCGACGGCGGTGACGGCGGCCTGCTGATGCCGATCCTGCTGACCCTGGGCAAAGTCGCCGCCTTCGTCGCGGTGATGATCCTTGGCGGTCGCCGCTTCGTACCCTGGGTGCTGGAGCGCGTGGCCAAGACCGGCTCGCGCGAACTGTTCACCCTGGCCGTACTGGCCATCGCCCTGGGCATCGCCTACGGTTCGGCGGTGATCTTCGGCGTGTCCTTCGCCCTGGGCGCCTTCTTCGCCGGGATGATCCTCAACGAGTCCGAGCTAAGCCACGAGGCCGCCGAAAACTCGCTGCCGCTGCGCGACGCCTTCGCCGTGCTGTTCTTCGTCTCCGTCGGCATGCTGTTCAACCCGGCGATCCTGATCCACGAGCCGCTGCCGGTGCTGGCGACCTTCCTGGTCATCGTCTTCGGCAAGTCGGTGGCGGCCTACGTCATCGTGCGGATGTTCGGCCACCCCAACAGCACCGCGCTGACCATCGCTGCGAGCCTCGCGCAGATCGGCGAGTTCTCCTTCATCCTGGTCGGCCTCGGCGTGACCCTGAACCTGCTGCCAGAAGCCGGCCGTGACCTGGTGCTGGCCGGCGCGATCCTGTCGATCCTGGTCAACCCGTTGCTGTTCATCGCCATCGACCGCCTGCAGGCGCGCCAGGAGCAGAAAGCCGAGAGCGACCCCGGCGTGGTCCAGGTGGAAGCCCAGGACCTGCCGCCGCCGGTGCTGGAAGAGAACCACGCGATCCTCATCGGCCACGGCCGCGTCGGCGCGCTGGTCAGCGAGCGCCTGCGCAAGGACAAGGTCCCGGTGGTGGTGATCGAGGACAAGCGCGAAAAGGCCGCCGAACTGCGCGAGCATGGGCTCTGCGTGGTGGTCGGCAATGCCGCCAATCCCGATGTCCTGAACCAGGCCAACATCACCTCGGCGCGCTGGCTGCTGATCGCCATCCCCAACGGCTTCGAGGCCGGGACCATCGCCAGCCATGCACGGGCGATCAATCCGAACCTGGACATCATCGCCCGCGCCCACTTCGACGCCGAGGTGGACTACCTGGAGCAGAACGGCGCCAGCCTGGTGATCATGGGCGAGCGGGAAATCGCCCGCGGCATGGTCGAGCGGGTCGAACGCGAAGGTGCTGCGGCGGCGCCGAACGACGACCACCTGCCGCAGTCGGCCTGACACCATGCTGCGCCGGCTCTACGACTGGACCATGCGCCTGGCGGGGCATCCGCGGGCGGAGCTGGCGCTGGGCGGGGTGACCTTCGCCGAGAGTTCGTTCTTCCCCATCCCGCCGGACGCGCTGCTGGTGCCCATGGTCCTGGCCAACCGCGCCAAGGCCTGGCGCTACGCGGCGATCTGCATCATCAGCTCGGTGCTGGGCGGCATTGCCGGCTACTTCATCGGCCTGCTGCTGTTCGAGACGGTGGGCCAGGCCATCCTCGGCTTCTACGGCCTGCAGGAGAACTTCGCCGAAGTCGCCGAGCGCTACAACGAGCTCGGCTGGCTGATGGTGCTGCTGGGCGGCGGCTTCACCCCGCTGCCGTACAAGCTGATCACCCTGACCAGCGGCGTGACCCAGCTGGACCTCTGGCTGTTCATCGGCCTGAGCATCGTGGCGCGCACCCTGCGCTTCGCCGCCACCTGCGCCCTGCTGTTCTGGGCAGGACCTGCGCTGCGCGAGGTCATCGAGAAACGCCTCGGCCTGGCCTTCGGCGTGCTCACCGCGATGGTGGTGGGCGGGTTGCTGCTGGGCAAGTACATGCTCTGACACCGAGCCCCCTGTAGGAGCGGGCCATGCCCGCGATCGCGCGCATGGCGCGCTCCTACAGGGGAACGCCGATGTGCGGCTCAGATCACCCCCAGCTTCACCGCCTCGAACTTCACCCGCGGGTGGGCGATGCGGTCCTGGGCGCGCACCAGTTCCAGCTCATAGCTGCCGCAGGCCTGGGTTTCCAGCAGCACTTCGTGCACCGCCGCGGCGCAGAATTCGAAGGCAGTGCGCAGGTCATCGCCCAGCAGCAGGCGGGCGAGGAACAGTCCGGAAGTCAGGTCGCCCACGCCCACCGGCTGGCGCGGGAAGGCCAGCAGCGGGCGGCGCAGGTGCCAGGTTTCGTCGAGGGTCACCAGCAGCATCTCGAAGGCATCCGCCGGCTTGCCCGGGTAGTTCAGGTGCTTCACCAGGATCGCCTTCGGGCCGCGCACCAGCAGGCCACGGGCCATGGCGGCGCAGTCTTCCAGCGAGGTCGGCTGGCGGTCGCAGAAGCTGTCCAGTTCCAGCTGGTTCGGGCACAGGTAGTCGGCCACGGCGGCGGCTTCATGGAGCAGGAACTCGCCGACTTCCGGAGCGACAATGCAGCCCTTCTCCGGATGGCCCATCACCGGGTCGCAGAGGTACACCGCGCGCGGGTTGACCTCGCGGATGCGGCGCACCGCTTCGAGGATCGAACGGCCCTGCGCTGCGCTGCCCAGGTAGCCCGAGAGCACCGCGTCGCAGTTGCCCAGCTCGCCGATGGCGGCAATGCCATCCACCAGCGCGGGAATCTGCTCCGGCGGCAGCACCTGGCCCGTCCAGTGGCCATACTGGGTATGGTTGGAGAACTGCACGGTGTTCAGCGGCCAGACGTTCACCCCGACGCGGCGCATGGGGAACTCGGCAGCGCTGTTGCCGGCGTGGCCGAAGACGACGTGGGACTGGATGGCGAGAACGTGGGGAGTGCGCGGCATAACGGTGTCCTGTTGCAGAATGGGCCAGTATGGGGCGCAATTCACACGCTGTGAACATCCGCCCCTCGCCGCCCGCCGGCGGAGTGAGTAAGCTGGTGCACCGATTCCGAGGAAGCCGAAGTGGACCTGGGCAATCTATTCATTTTCATGCTGGTCATTGCCGGCGCCGCCTGGTGGTGGCGTGCCCATGGCATCCGCGAGCGTGCGCTGGTCCTGGCCAAGCAGCACTGCGCGCGCGAGGGCGTGGAGCTGCTGGATGACGCCATGGCCCTGCAGCGCTTCCGCTTCCAGCGCGACGGCCGCGGCAACCTGCGCCTGGCCCGCGAATACGCCTTCGAGTTCACCGCCACCGGGCAGGAACGCTACGCCGGCAGCATCGCCATGTTCGGCCAGCACCTGGGCCGCGTCGAGCTGGCGCCGTTCCGCATGGAGCCCGAGCAGCGCGCACCGGTTTCCCCGGTCGCCACCTTCCATCCCGCCGCCGCCCCGGTGGACGAGGAAATCGTCGACGCGGTGTTCGACGACACTCCGCCGCCGCGCCCCCGTGGCGAAGTGGTGCGCCTGGACGAATGGCGCCGCGCGCACCAGGGCAAGAAGGTCGGCGACTGAGCGGCTTCAGCTCGTTTCGTCTTCAGTCAGCTCACGCAATTCGACGACTCGCGCCAGCACCTGCTGCAGTGGCGCGTTCATCAGCGCACCAACAGTCCTGCTCAACAGTCGGCAACGCCAGCGATAGAGGAAGGATGCGCGGCGCTGCTGATTGCGCCGGCATTTCTCGAACAGCCAGTCAGGATCAAAGCCGGTCCACTCGCCCGCGGTCGCCAGGGCGTTGGGGTAGACCACCGGGACCACCTCCAGGCGATAGATGGCTTCCAGCTCGCCCAGGGGAAAATCGCTGACCGCCAGGGTGCGGGCGATGTAGTTGAGATCGGTCTCGCTCGGCTCGCTATCCAGCCACAGCTCGGACAGCGCCAGCCAGACGGACTCGCGGGCCGGGTCGTTCATTCGTGGCCCAGCAGGAAGCGCGACACGCGCGCGGCGCTGTCTTCGGGGAATTCCTGCATGAAGCAGTGGCCGCCATCGACGCACTGGCCGCTCACCACCGTGTTCACTGCACACCAGCGCGCCACCGACTTGGGCACGAACGGGTAGGTGCGCTCGCCGAACAGCACCTGGGTCGGGGTCACCACCTTGGTCAGCGACGGCCACAGGCGCTTGGGGAACGAGCTGAAGATTTCCGCCTCGCGGCTGGGCCGGCATTTCAGCTCGACGCCCGCCTCGGTGCGCTTCATCGCGTTCTCCACGTAGGCCCAGAGCGCATCGTCGGTCCAGCCCTTGAAGATGCCGCGGCCGTGCAGGCCGGCATAGGCCGCCTCGCGGTCCGGCCACTGGCTGCGCCGCGAGCGCGCCTTCTGCACCATGGTGCGGCGCTTGTGCAGGCCGAGCACTTCGGAGAGCGCCATCACGCCGATCATCGCCGGGGTGAACAGCACCGGGTCGAGCAGCACGGCGCGGCGGAACAGCCCGGGATGACGGCCGAGGATCAAGCTGGTAAGCACGCCGCCAAAGCTGTGCCCGGCGGCGTAATGCGGCACGTCACCGAACACCTTGCTGCCGGCCTGGAAGGCTTCCACCGCCATCTCGGCATTGCGGTTCCAGCCGTGGAAACGCCCGCCGTGGTCGCTGTCGCCATGGCCCTGCACGTCGCACAGCCAGAGGTCGAAATCCTGCGCCAGGACTTTCAGCATCGGCTCGTAGGCGCGGCCGCAGAAACCGTTGCCATGCAGGAAGTGCAGCAACGGTTTGCCGCTGGGCTCGCTGCGCCAGCCGCGCAGGGTGAAACCGGCGGACCCTTCGTGGGTCCAGGACGACAACTGCATCGAAGCTCTCCATCGGGATGCCGGCAGTGTAGCGAGGCGGCAGGGCGCCGGACCAGCGCGCGGTCGTGCTATTGTCGCCGACCGTTGGTCGAACCCCGTCGAACATGTCGCCTGCCCGCCCCCTTCGCCTGCTGCTGATCTGCCTGCTCCTGCTGGCCGGGCTGGTGCTGTCGGTGTTCTGGGCCGGCGAGAAGGCGCGGCAGCGCGCGCTGCTCGCCGAAGCCGAAGCCGCCCACGAGCAACTGGGCCTCTACGCCAGTTCCCTGCACACCCTGATCGAGCGCTTCCGCAGCATTCCCGCCGTCCTCGCGCTGGACCCGGAACTGCGCGCCGCCATGCGCGGCCCGGTGACCGGCGAGCTGCAGCACCGGCTCAACCTCAAGCTGCAGCAGATCAATGGCGCCGCGCGCTCCTCGACCCTGGAACTGCTGGATCACAGCGGCCTCGCCGTGGCCGCCAGCAACTGGAACCTGCCGGTCAGCTACGTTGGCCACAACTACGGCTTCCGCCCCTACTTCCGCCAGACCATCGCCCAGGGCGCCGGGCGCTTCTACGCGGTCGGCGTGACCAGCGGAATTCCTGGTTATTTTTTGTCCAACGCCCTGCGCGACGACGACGGCACCTTCCTCGGCGCCATCGTGGTCAAGCTGGAATTCCCCGACCTGGAACGGCAGTGGAGCCAGACCCCGGACGTGGTGCTGGTGAGCGACAGCAAGGGCGTGGTGTTCCTCGCCAACCATCCGCGCTGGCGCTACCGCGAACTGATGCCGCTGGACGCCGTGGCCCGCGCCGAAATGGCCGACACCCGCCAGTACCACAAGCAGCCGCTCAGCGCGTTGCCGCACCGGACGCTGGAAAGCCTTGGCGAACACGCACGCATGGTCCGCGTCGACGGCCAGGACATCAGCGGCGACTACCTCTGGCAATCGGTCGGCCTGCCCGAAGACGACTGGACCCTGCACCTGCTGCGCAATCCCCACGGCGTGCAGTCCGACGTCACCAGCGCACGGCTGGCCGCCGCCGGCGTCTGGCTGGCGCTGGTGTTCCTCGTGCTCTGGCTGCAGCAACGCCGCCGCCTGGCGCGGCTGCGCCAGCGCAACCAGGAAGAGCTGGAGCGCCTGGTCGAGCAGCGCACCGCCGCCCTGCGCACCGCCCAGGACGGCCTGGTGCAGGCCGCCAAGCTGGCCGCGCTGGGGCAGATGTCCGCCGCGCTGGCCCACGAAATCAACCAGCCGCTCACCGCCCAGCGCATGCAGCTGGCCAGCGTGCGCCTGCTGCTCGACGCCGGCCGCCAGGACGACGCCCGCGCCGCGCTGGTGCGCGTGGACGAGCTGCTCGAACGCATGGCCGCGCTCACCGGCCACCTGAAGACCTTCGCCCGCAAGACCCCCGGCGGCCTGCGCGAGCGCATCGAACTGGGCCACGTGATCGAACAGGCACTGCAGTTGCTCGCCGTGCGCATCCGCGCCGAAAGCGTCGAGATCAGCCAGGACCTCGACCTGCCCGCCTGGGTACTGGGCGATGCGATCCGCCTGGAGCAGGTGCTGGTCAACCTGATCCGCAACGCCCTCGACGCGGTGTCCCGCACCGACCCGCCGCAGATCCGCCTGACCCTGCGCCGCGATGGCGAGCACTGGTGCCTGGAAGTCGCCGACAATGGTCCGGGCATCGACGAAGAACACCTGGCCAGCGTCTTCGACCCCTTCTTCACCACCAAACCGGTGGGCGAAGGACTGGGCCTGGGGCTGGCGGTATCCTATGGCATCGTCCACGAACTCGGCGGGCGCCTCGGCGCTGCCAACCAGCCCACCGGCGGCGCGGTGTTCCGCCTGAGCCTGCCGGCCGCCAGCGAAGAAAGAAGACCATGAGCGAGACCATTCTTTTCGTCGACGACGAAGCCGCCATCCGCGACGCCGTGCAGCAATGGCTGCAACTCTCCGGCTTCGAAGTGCGCCTGTGCAGCAGCGCCGACGAGTGCCTGAAAAGCGTCTCCCGCGAGTTGCCCGGCGTGGTCATCAGCGATGTGCGCATGCCCGGCACCGACGGCCTGGCGCTGCTCGAACGCCTGCAGCAGATCGACCGCGACCTGCCGGTGATCATGGTCACCGGCCACGGCGACGTGCCCATGGCGGTGCAGGCGATGCGCCAGGGCGCCTACGACTTCATCGAGAAACCCTTCACCCCCGAGCGCCTGCTCGACAGCCTGCGCCGCGCCCTGGAGAAACGCCGGCTGGTGCAGGAGAACCGCCAGTTGCGCGAACAGGCGGCGCTCAAGGACCAGATCGAATCGCGCCTGCTCGGCGTCTCGCGGCCCATGGAAACCCTGCGCCGGCAGATCATGGCGCTGGCCGGCACGCCGGTGAACGTGCTGATCCGCGGCGACACCGGCAGCGGCAAGGAGCTGGTCGCGCGCTGCCTGCACGACTTCGGCCCGCGCGCCGGCAAGCCCTTCGTCGCGCTGAACTGCGCGGCAATTCCCGAGCAGCTGTTCGAAACCGAACTGTTCGGCCACGAAAGCGGCGCCTTCACCGGCGCCCAGGGCAAGCGCATCGGCAAGCTGGAGCATGCCAACGGCGGCAGCCTGTTCCTCGACGAGATCGAGAGCATGCCGCTGGCCCAGCAGGTGAAGCTGCTGCGCGTGCTGCAGGAGCAGCAACTGGAGCGCCTGGGCTCGAACCAGAGCATCAAGGTCGACCTGCGGGTGATCGCCGCGACCAAGCCGGACCTGCTCGAAGAAGCCCGCGCCGGACGTTTCCGCGAGGACCTGGTGTACCGCCTGAACGTCGCCGAACTGCGCCTGCCGCCGCTGCGCGAACGCCGCGAAGACATCCCTCTGCTGTTCGAGCATTACGCACTGCTGGCCAGCGAGAAATTCGCCCGCGAAGCCGCGCCGCTGTCGGCCAGCGAACTGGCGCGCCTGCTCGCCCACGACTGGCCGGGCAACGTGCGCGAACTGGCCAACGCCGCGGAACGCCACGTACTCGGCCTGGACCGCGCAGAACTGCCGGAAGAGCCGGCCGGCAACGGCCTGTTCGAGCGCATGGAAGCCTACGAGGCGCAGTGCATCCGCCAGGCGCTGGGCCAGTGCAAGGGCGACATCAAAGCGGTGATGGAGCTGCTCGGCCTGCCGCGCCGCACCCTCAACGAAAAGATGCAGCGCCACGGGCTGAGCCGCGGGGATTACCTGGGCGAGGACTGAGCCAGCTGTTCGGCGAAGAACCAGCCGGTGCACCAGCGCGCCAGCGGCCAGAGCAGCGCCAGCAGCAGAATCGCCGGCGGCACCAGGTAAAGCGGCAGGCGGTTGGCGTTCAGTGAGCTGTAGGTGGCAAGGGCCACCAGAGTCGATACCAGCATGATCGCAATCGCCCACATCACCAGCAGGACCAGCGCGCAGGCCAGCACCCGGCCGGCGGCGAAGCGCGAAACCTCTGCCGGCAGGCGCGTCTGCACGGCCGCCATGACGATGGCGAAGGGCAGCAGGCAACCGGTCAACAGAAACCAACTGTCTGCCCCGCTGTACAGGTAAAGCACCGCGTAGCTGAGCACGGCCAACACCTTGTAGATCAACGCGCTGAAGCAGAGCGCCACGCCCAGCGACAGGTGCCAGGACGGCAGACGCGGGATCTGATCCGCTGCCAGGCGCACGGAGCGGGACCGTGCCAGGTACAGGGCGAGCCAAAGCGGCAACAGGCAACCCAGGACCAGGCTGATCAACGACGTGGCCTGGCCATACAGGGCCATCCAGAAGGTCCGGGTGTCCTGCTCGAATGCCCACTGATAGAACGACACGCTCAGGTAGGACACCAGCGTACTGACAACCATGGTGGCGATCAGATAGACCACGCCAAAGCCCACCAGCAACCCGGCCATCGGCTGGAAACGCGCGATGTTGTGCCGCTCGCGCTGGTAGTGCACCAGCAGCAGGACTGCCGCGGCATAGAAGACCAGCCCGCCCAGCCAGTTCCCCAGCATCATCGGCAGGTACTGCGGCAGGCGCTCGCGGTAGTTGCCCAGGTCGCCGATCCATTGCACGGCGTTGCCGCCGATGAAGGCCACCGCCGCCGCCACGATCATCGCGGCAACAAACTGCAGGGGCTGGCCGGCGGTCGACGGTGCTGCGGCGGACTGCGCCGTGAGAGGGGCATGGGGTGTCGCGAAGGGATTATCGGTGGTCATCTCGGCATCCTTGTCGAATCCGGCCCGAGGCGCGGAGTGCGCCCAGCCTAGCAGTCCGTCAGCGCTTTTCCACCGGCATAAAAAAAGGCCGCTGACAGCAGCGGCCTTGAGACGGACATCGATCTGGAGCAATCAAGAATCGACGTCGGGAAGCTTGCCGGCGGTGAGGCCGGTAACAGCGCCGCCGGGAGCCGCGCTGTTGGGTCAAGTATATTGACCGATTGGACAGGAATACAGATCGGCCACTGCGAAAGACTGTTTCAGAATCTGTAACAGTCCCCTGGCCGATGCTCGAATCGCAGGCAAAAAAAACGCCGCATGTCTTATGCGGCGCAAGGTGTTGAGAAGCCCGGCTCACGCTCCGGGCCTCCCGGGGGAAGCGGCCGATCAGGAATCGGCGTTGCTCACAGCGGCGGCCTTGGCGGTCTGCTCGGCGGACTGGGCCTGCTGCTGGGCAATCACTGCTTCGTTGGCCTTGACCATCTTGTCGGTCATCAGGCGCGATTCTTCGGCGAAGCTCAGCTGAGTGAAGGACAGCGAGCAGACGGACAGCAGGGCAGCAACATAAAGCGAACGGGACATGACGGTGATCCTTTCTGAACACCCGATTGGTCGGGGTTGATGAAAGGTTACGGCGCAACAGTCCCTCGAAAAATAGCTAGCTAACCAACAAAGCATTGCCTAAAAAGCAACAATCCGCGCCGATCGTCCGGGAACGCCGATATAGAGCGGCTGCGACGATCCGCCACGCTGGCTCTTGGCCTTATGCCCAGTTGACGGGATCGTTGAGCGCTGCTTCGTCTTCCTCGAAGACCCGTGGCAGCTCCGCCTTGAGGAATTCCACCCAGGTGCGGATCTTCGCGTCGAGGAAACGCCGCGACGGGTACAGCGCATAGATCTGCCGCACATGCAGGCTGTGCCGCGGCAGCACGCGTACCAGCGAGCGCCGGCGCAGCGCAGGTGCGGCGACGTAGCTGGGCAGCAGGCAGATGCCCATGCCGGCGGCGGCGGCGCCGGTCAGCGCCTCGGCAACGTTGACCATGAAGGTGTCGCGCGGACGGATCACGCTTTCCTCGTTGCCTTCCTCGAAGGCCCAGCCTTCGGGGAAGGTCGGGTCCTGCAGGCGCAGGCACTGGTGCTGGTGCAGGTCGGCGACGCTGGTCGGGGTGCCGCGCCGCTTGAGGTACTCGGGGCTGGCGCAGAGCACGCTGTAGATGGTGCCCAGGGTCTGGGCGACGAACTCGGAGTCGGGCAGCTCGCGGTCGCGGGTGATCACCACGTCCTGGCCTTCCTCGAGGATGTCCGGTTGGCGCTGGGCCAGGGTCAGCTCGATGTAGACCTCGGGGAAGGACTCGCAGTAGCGCGAGATCAGCGGGATCAGGTGCTGCTGGCCCAGCCCGGTGAGCGAATGCACGCGCAGGCGACCGCGCGGATTGAGGTGCGCGCCGCTGGCTTCGGCCTGGGCTTCATCGACATCGGCGAGGATTTCCCGGCAGCGCAGCAGGTAGCGCTCACCGGTTTCGGTCAGCGCCAGGCGTCTCGTGGTGCGGTGCAGCAGGCGCGCTTCGAGCTGGGCTTCGAGGTCGGAGACCACCCGCGAGACCTGGGCTGTGGATAACCCCAGGGCGTTGGCGGCGGCGGTGAAACTGCCGGCATCCACCACCCGGACGAATGCCCGCATCGCGTGAAGTACGTCCATGCTTCCCCCCTGCCTGTTGATCTTGTCGTAGGCGCCTGTAGGAGACGACAACCATTGTTGTCCGCGCCGCAAAACTGAATCGCAGTATAGGGTCGTTTTTTGCCGATTGTTACCACGTATAGTGCCGGCCAGGTCGCTGCAGCAACGTTGGGCATACCAGGCTCATCGTACGGCCGCCGATACACCAATCGACGGCTATCTCCCCCGCGCATATCCGCTGCAGCGACTGATTCTTTCTCCAGGGGCGGTCATCTTCGGATGGCCGCCCTTTTTCGTTTCCGCAGTTTGAGCGCTGAGGTATCCCTGTAGGTGCAACTGCCTTCTTCTGAAAATCCGTGCCAGGGCTTTCCCTCTCCCCCGCCCTCTCCCTGAAGGGAGAGGGAGCCGATCGTGCCAGCTGACGCCATGGTTTCATCCTGCACCTAACTGTCCCCTCTCCCTTCAGGGAGAGGGTTAGGGAGAGGGCGGCCGAAAACACCGGAGTAAAGCAGGGTTCGCGAGCAAGCTCGCTGCTACGAAGAGCCAATCAGCGCGGCAGCGGATACAGGCGCTCGTCGAACTGCTCCAGGCGCACGAACTCCAGCGGCTGGTCGCCCTCCAGGTGCTGCAGGCGGTCCTGGTACTGGCGCAGGAAGTCCTGGCGCGCCTCGTTGCTGATGTAGGGTACGTGCCAGGCCACGAAGGGCGGCAGCACGCTCATGCCGGTGTAGGCCAGGGTGCCACGCAGGATCGGCCGCAGCATGTCTTCCAGCGGGCCGTGGATGGCGTCGTCGCCGAACATGTGGTCGCGCCCGCCGAGGGTCACGGTCACCAGCGCCTTCTTGCCGGCCAGGCCACCCTGATCGTAGAAGCGCTTGCCGCCGTAGCAGATGCCCGAGACCAGCACGCGGTCGAACCAGCCCTTGAGGATGGCCGGCGCGGAGAACCAGTAGATCGGGAAGTTGAAGATCACCAGGTCCGCCCAGAGCAGCTTGTCCAGCTCGGCCTGGATATCGGCGGCGATGGTCCTGGCCTTGGCGCCTTCGCGCTGTTCCAGCGCATAGACCAGGTATTCGGGGTTGGCGCGGGCGCCGAAGTCGGCGGCGCTGGCCACCGGGTTCCAGTTCATCGCGTAGAGGTCGGAGACCTGCACCTCATGGCCCTGGCCACGCAGGGTTTCCTCGGCGAGCTGGTACAGCGCGGTGCTGAAGGATTGCGGTTCGTTGTGGGCGTGGACGATCAGTACGTTCATGGGAATTCCTTGATGGTCGGACTTCGGCGCTTGTGGCTGCCCTCTCCCCCAGCCCCTCTCCCTGAAGGGAGAGGGGAGCCATCCGTGCCACCGCGAAATCTCGCCGCCGCGCCGAACCGCTTTGCCCCCTCTCCCGCTTGCGGGAGAGGGCTGGGGAGAGGGTGCTGTTCAGGCGCTCAGAGTTGAATGGCCTTGAGTTCGACGAACTCGTGCAGGCCCTGCTCGCCCCATTCGCGGCCGTTGCCGGACTGCTTGTAGCCACCGAACGGCGCCCGGTAGTTGAAGGCACCGCCGTTGACGAAGCATTGGCCGGCGCGCATGTGCCGGGCGAGACGCAGGCCATCTTCGCGGTCGCCCGCCCATACGGCGCTGGAGAGGCCGAACGGCGAATCGTTGGCGATGGCAATCGCCTCGGCCTCGTCGGCGTAGGGAATCAGGCACAGCACCGGGCCGAAGATTTCCTCGCGGGCGATGCGCATCTGGTTGTTCACCCCGGCGAAGATCGTCGGCTGCACGTAATGCCCGCGCTCCAGATGAGCCGGGCGCTCGGCGCCGCCGCAGACCAGCTGCGCACCCTCTTCCTGCCCGACACGCAGGTAATCGAGCACAGTGCGACGCTGGCCCCCCGAGCACATCGGGCCGAGGAAGCTGTCGGCGTCCAGCGGGTCGCCCATCTTCAGCGCGAGGGTTTCGGCGCGGGCGATTTCCACGGCCTCGGCATAGCGATGGGCCGGCAGCAGCATGCGGGTCAGCGCGGTGCAGGTCTGTCCGGAGTTGATCATCACGTCCTGCACGCCATGGCGCACGGCAGCGGCCAGGTCGGCCTCGGCGGTGATCAGGAACGGCGACTTGCCGCCCAGCTCCAGGCACACGCGCTTGACCGTCGGCGCCGCCGCTGCGGAGACCTTGACGCCGGCGCCGGTGGAGCCGGTGAAGGACACCATGTCCACGTCCGGGTGGCGCGCCAGGGCTTCACCGACCTTGGAGCCAGGGCCGCTGACCAGGTTGAACACGCCGGCTGGCAGGCCGATGGCGTGGACCATGTCGGCCAGCAGGAAGGCGTGCAGCGGGGTGTCCTGGCTCGGCTTGACCACCACGGTGCAGCCGGCGGCGAGTGCCGGGGCGAGCTTGCCGATCAATTGGTGCAGCGGGTAGTTCCAGGGGTTGATGAAGGCGCAGACGCCCACCGCTTCCTTCACCACCAGCGAGTTGCCGACCTCGCGCACTTCGTCCATGTGGGCGGCCATGGCGGCGTAGCTTTCCAGGCCCTCGATCGGCCCGTCGACCTGCACCATGCGGCACCACTGCACCGGCATGCCCAGTTCGGCGGTGATCAGCGCGGCCATTTCGTCGGCGCGGTTCTTCAGTTGTTCCGCCAGCGCGCGGATGTACCCGGCGCGCAGGTGTGACGGGGTCTGCGACCAGGCCGGGAAGGCGCGGCGCGCGGCGTCCACCGCGCGGTTCACGTCGCCTTCGCCGCCCAGCGGCACGCGGCCGACGCATTCCTCGGTGGCCGGGTTCTGCACCTCGGCCATGCCCTGCCCCTGCGGAGCCACCCAGGCGCCGTCGATGTAGAGCTGTGTACGGTCACGCATAGCGTTTTTCCTTCAGCAGTTCGGCGGCGCACAGGGCGATGCGGCGACAGGCTTCGCGCAGCGGTTCGGCGCCGAGCACCAGGCCCAGGCGGATGTGCCCGGCGGCGCTGGGACCGAAGGCTTCGCCGGCCAGCACGGAGACGCCGTGGCGGTCCAGCAACAGGTCGGAGAAATCCTGGGCGGAGAGCCCGGTGGCGCGGATATCGACCATCACGAACATCCCGCCGTCCGGGCGCAGGGCGCGCACGCCGGGGCAATCGGCGAGGCAGTCGAGCACCAGGTCGCGGCGCTGGCGGTAGGCCTCACGCATGGCCTCCAGTTCCGGCAGCCTGGCTTCCAGCGCAGTGCAGGCGGCGTCCTGGATGAAGTCCGGCGAGCCGTAGAGCATGCACAGGGCGAGGTTTTCCAGGTGCGCGCAGAGTTCCTGCGGGCCGACCACCCAGCCCACGCGCCAGCCGGTCATGGCGTGGGATTTCGACAGGCTGTTGAGGGTCGCGGTGCGCTCGGCCATGCCCGGCAGGCTGGCGGGGCTGATGTGCTCGCCGTCGAACAGCAGTTCGCTGTAGACCTCGTCGGAAATCATCCACAGGTCGTGGGTTATGCACAGCTCGGCCAGTGCTTCCCAGGTGGCGCGCGGCAGGCTGGCGCCGGACGGGTTGTGCGGGCTGTTGATGGCCAGCGCACGGGTGCGCGGGGTGATCAGCGCGGCAACGTCCTCGGCCTGCACGCGGAAGCCGTGCTCGGAACGCACCGACACCGGGATGACCTTGGCGCCGCAGGCACCGAACACCGCTTCGTAGGTAACGTACATCGGCTCGGCAACGATCACTTCATCGCCCGGATTGAGCACGCACTGCGCCACGGCATACAGCGCGCACTGGGCGCCGGCCAGTACGATCACGTCATCGCCGCTGACGGCCTGGCCGCTGCGCTGGCTGTGGCGGCGGGCAATGGCGTCGCGCAGCGAACGCTTGCCGCGCACGTCGGCGTAGTGGGTGTTGCCGGCCAGCAGGCTGTCGATGGCCGACTGCACGATGGGTACCGGGGTATCGAAGTCCGGGTCGCCGACCGACAGCAGCAGGATGTCGTCGCCCTGTTCCATGCGCGCCAGGGCGCGGTAGTGGATGTCCCAGGCGGCGGCGCCGTCGCCGGCGATGCGTTGGGTGAAGTTCGAGTAGCGCATGGGAATCTCCTTGCGGCGCCGGAGCCTGCACGGCCCCGGCGGGTACGGCGGGCTTACTTCGCGCAGGCGTGTTTCAGCTCGATCAGGGTGACGCCGGGGTGGGCGAAGCCGGCGCGCAGGTCGCGCTCCAGTTCGTCCAGGCTCTGCGGCTCGCGCATCTCGCAGCCGTAGGCGCGGCCGAGCAGGGCGAAGTCCGGGTTGCGCGGCAGGACGCCGATGGGCTCGATGTCCAGGCCTATCATGTCGTCGCGGATCTGCCCCAGCGCATCGTTGTTCCACAGCAGCACCACCAGCGGGCTGTCCAGCTCCTCGGTGGCGGTGGCCAGTTCCTGCGCGGTGTAGAGGAAGCCGCCGTCGCCGACCAGCACCAGGCCGGGGCGCTCCGGCGCGCCGAACTTGGCGCCGATGCCGGCGGGCACGCCGTAGCCGAGGGTGCCGTAGCCGGTGGGGTGCAGCCAGCCGCGCGGCGCCTTGCTTGGGTACAGATAGTTGGCGGTGTAGGCCAGCTGGGTCATGTCGCTGGCGATGAAGGCGTTGTCCGGCAGGACCTTGGCGATGCGCTCCAGGATCGACTTGTGGATCAGTTGCAGCGGCGCGTGGCCGCCGTCGATCTGCGCGCGCAGCTCGGCGATGCGCGACTGCGACTTGCTGGAGTCGCGCGTCGCGCTGGGCAGCGCGGCGAGCAGCGCCTCGGCGGTGGCCTTGGAGTCACCCAGCAGCGCCACGGCGCTCGGGTAGAAGTCGTTGAACTTGCGCGAGTCGATGTCGACGCGGATCACTTCGCCGGTGACCGGCAGGCGATCGCGCCAGTAGTCGGTGTCGGCCATCTCGGTGCCGATGGCCAGGACCACGTCGGCCTCGGCGATCATGTCCCAGCCGGCCTGGGTGCACAGGGTGGCGCCCGCGGACAGCGGAGCTTCCGGCGCCAGCAGGCCCTTGCCGGCAACACTGGTGAACAGCGGCGCGGCCAGGCGCTCGCTCAGCGCGGCCAGGGCATCGGCGGCATGCAGCGCGCCGCCGCCGGCAATGATCATCGGGCGCTGGGCAGCCTGGAGTTTATCCACAGCCTGCTTCAGTGCATCGGCGCTGGGCAGGCCACGGCCGGCGCGGCGCACCACTTCGTGGGTCCAGTCGCGGGCGACCGGGTTGGCCAGCACGTCCAGCGGCACGGAGATATGCACCGGGCGTGGGCGCTCGCTGTCGAACACGGCGTAGGCGCGGGCGATCAGCTCGGGCAGGTCTTCGGCGCTCAGGGCGACGGCGGAAAACGCGGTGATCGGCGCGGTCATCGCGCGCTGGTCCTGGGTCTCGTGCAGGCAGCCCCAGCCTTTGCCCAGGCTGGCAGTGTGGTTGACGCTGGAGATCACCAGCATAGGGATCGAGTCGGCGTAGGCCTGGCCGATGGCGGTGGCGGCGTTGGTCACCCCCGGCCCGGTGATGATGAAGGCCACGCCGGGCTTGCCGCTGACGCGCGCATAGCCGTCGGCCATGAAGCCGGCGCCCTGTTCGTGACGGGTCAGCACATGGCGGATGCCGCTACCAGGCAGGCCACGGTACAGCTCCAGGGTGTGCACACCGGGAATGCCGAACACGGTGTCGACGCCGTAGTTGGCCAGCAGGCGGACCAGGGCCTGGCCGCCGGTGAGGGTTTTGTCGTTTTGCATGAACGATCTCCCGAACTGTTCTTCGGCGGATAACCGCAAGCGGTTATTCGCCCTACTCGTTGAGGCCTACGCCGAGCCTCCGGCGTGCGCCGCTTTTGCTCCCTCTCCCTTCAGGGAGAGGGCTGGGGAGAGGGGCTCTTGTCGGTGGCACCGAGTTCCGGGCCCACCACCCTCTCCCCCAGCCCCTCTCCCGCAAGCGGGAGAGGGGAGCGTTGGTGTTCTTCCTTCAGGTCCTGCTGCCGGTCATTCAGCGGTGCGGATCAGCGCATCCACCGCCACGGCGCCCTCGGCGTCCGCCAGCAGCGGGTTCACGTCCAGTTCCAGCAGGTTGTCCACGTGCTCGCAGGCGTAGTCGGCGACGGCGCGGATGGCTTCCACCAGCGCCTCCAGGTTCACCGCCGGGCGTCCGCGGAAGCCGGTAAGCAGCGGCGCGCTGCGCAAGCTCAGCAGGGCGTCGCGGATCGCCGCGTCAGTGGTCGGCAGCAGCAGGCTGCGGCTGTCCTTGAGCAGCTCGACGAGGATGCCGCCGGCGCCCAGCACCAGCGCCAGGCCGAAGCCGTTCTCGCGCTTGATGCCGACGATCAGCTCGGCCAGCGGCGGATTGGCCATGCGCTCCAGCAGCACCTGATCGAAGGGCACGCCGGGGGCGTGGCGGGCGATGTTCTCGCGCATGTCGAACAGCGCGGCTTCCAGCGCTGCCTCGTTGCGCAGGTTGAGTGCTACGCCGCCGGCTTCGGTCTTGTGCGGCAGCTGTGCGCTGACCACTTTCAGCGCCAGCGGGAAGCCGACATCGGCAGCCGCTTCACGGGCCTGGGTCGGCGTGCTCAGGGCAGCACGCGGCAGGGGCAGGCCGAAGGGTTTCAGCGCCTGCTTGGATTGCCACTCGTCCAGCAGCCGGCCTTCGCTGTCCAGCGCCTGCGGACAGAGCGGCACCAGCGCGGCTTCGCCACGGGCCAGCAGCGCGTCACGGCGCTGGCGGTAGTGGGCGATGCGGCCCCAGGCGGCGAGGCCATCTTCCACGCCTTGCAGCGCGGCAACGCCGTGGGAGTGCAGCAGCTCGCGGGCGTGCCTGGGCAGCAATTCCGGCAAGGCGGAGGCGATGAAGCCGACCTTGTCGTGACGCTTCAGTGCCGCGCAGTAAAGCTCCAGCAGCAGGTCGCACTGCGGGCGCTCGCCGGTTTCTTCGCCGGGATAGTCCAGCACCAGCAGGGCGGCATCGGCCGGGGTCTGCAGGGCGCTGTCGAGCATGCGCTCGAGCGCCGGGCCGTCGCCCCAGATGGCGGTGGTGAAGTCCAGCGGGTTGGCGATATTGGCGTAGTCCGGCAGCACCTGGGCCAGCTCGGCGCGTTGCGCGTCGACCAGCCTGGGCAGGCTCAGGCCGTTGCGTTCGGCATAGTCGGCGATCAGCCCGGCGTCGCCGCCGGAGCAGGCCAGCGCGGCCAGGCTGGGGCCGGCCGGCAGGTTGCCGCAGGCAGCAGCCTTGAGGGTTTCGATGAAGCTCACCGGGCCGCTGACGCGGATCACCCCGAGGCGGTCGAACAGCGCGTCGTACAACGCGTCGGAGCCGGCCAGGGAGCTGGTGTGGCTGAGCGCGAGTTCGGCGCCGATCTCGGAAACGCCGGTCTTCAGGGCGATCACCGGGATGCCTTTCTGCAGCGCCTTGAAGGCGGCGCGGGCGAAGCCGGGGACGTTTTTCAGGCCTTCCAGGTGCAGGCCGATGGCGGTGACGCGCGGCTCGTCGAGCAGCACGTCCATCAGCTCGGCCACGCCCAGCTGCGCCTGGTTGCCCACCGAGGCCATGTAGGCGATGGGCAGCGAGCGGTCGCTCATGGACAGGTTGTAGGCGAAGTTGCCGCTCTGGGTCAGCACCGCCACGCCCTTCTCCACCAGGTGCCCGCCGTGGGCCACCGGCCACAGCGCGGAGCCGTGCAGGTAGTCGAGCAGGCCGTAGCAGTTGGGGCCGAGCAGGGCCATGTCGCCGGCGCTGGCGAGCAGGCGGCGCTGCAGGGCTTCGCCCTCGGCGCCGGTCTCGGCGAAGCCGGAGGCGTAGCAGATGGCGCCGCCGGCATCCTTCGCAGCCAGTTCGGCGACGGCCTGCAGGGTCAGGTCACGGTTGGTGGCGACGAACACCGCGTCCGGCCCTTCGGGCAGATCGGCGATGCTGCGTACGCAGGGCACGCCTTCGAGTTCGTCGTATTGCGGGTTGACCAGCCACATCGGGCCGGCGAAGCCGCCTTCGGCGCAGCGCTTGAGCGCGCGCGCCATGCTGCGGCCGCCAATGAAGGCCAGGTGCCGGGGCGCCAGCAGGCGCTGGAGGTTTTCTCTTTTCATGTCGAGTCTCGGTACAGGGCTCTGCCCTCTCCCCCAGCCCCTCTCCCTGAAGGGCGAGGGGAGCTTTCGGGTTCATCCTTCAACGCACGGTGTCAGCCCAGGCGCCGAATCGCTCTTGCCCCCTCTCCCTTCGGAGCGGGGCGCGCAGCCAGGGCTGGGGAGAGGGTCTATCCGGCAGCGCCGGCCACTCCCCGAAGAACACCCGCAATCAGCGCAGCAGCGGACGCAGCAGTTCGCGGGAAATGATGTGGCGCTGGATTTCCGAGGTGCCTTCCCAGATGCGCTCGATGCGCGCGTTGCGCCAGATGCGTTCCACCGGGCCTTCGTCCATCAGGCCCATGCCGCCGAAGATCTGCACGGTCTCGTCGGCGACCTTGCCCAGCACTTCGCTGGCGAACAGCTTGGCCATGCCGGCCTCGCCGTCGGTCATGCTGCCGCGGTCCATCTTCCAGGCGGTGTGCAGGGTCATCAGCTCGGCGGCGCGAATCTGCGTGGCCATGTCGGCGAGCTTGAAGGAGATGCCCTGGTAGCTGCCGATGGCGGCGCCGAACTGCTTGCGGTCGGCCGACCATTGCAGCGCCAGGTCCAGCGCGCGCTGGGCCTGGCCGACGCAGTTGGCGGCGACCATCACGCGGCCGGCGGTGAGCCAGGCGTTGGCCACTTCCCAGCCCTTGTCGACTTCGCCGAGGACCTTGGAGGCTGGCACGCGGCAGTCGTCGAAGAAGATTTCGTAGGTGTGGTAGCCCTTGTTGCTCACGCATTTCGGGCCACGGCGCACGGTCATGCCGGCGGTGCCCTTGTCCACCAGGAAGGCGGTCACGGCGTTGCGCTTCTTGCCGTTGCGCTCGAAGGTATCGGTCACTGCGAAGACGATGGCGAAATCGGCGTGGCCGGCGTGGCTGATGAAGTGCTTGGAGCCGTTGATCACGAAGTCCTCGCCATCACGCACGGCGCGGGTCTTGATCGAGTTGGCGTCGGAGCCGGCGCCCGGTTCGGTGAGGGCGAAGCAGTCGATCTTCTCGCCCTGTACCACCGGCAGCAGGTAGTCCTGGATCTGCTCGCCCTTGCACGCCATGAGGATCTTCGAGGGACGCGCGACGAACACGTGCAGCGCCCAGGAGACCTTGGACAGTTCGCGCTCGACCAGCGCCTGGGACAGGTAGTCCAGACCGCCGCCGCCGACTTCCTCGGGCATGTTGAAGGCGTAGAAGCCGGCCGCCAGGGCCTTGCCGCGAATCTTCGCGGCCAGCTCCGGGGACACCGCATCGGCGCGGTCCACTTCCTCTTCGTAGGGCAGCAGCTCTTTCTCGACGAAGGCCTTGACCGCCTCGACGAGCATTTCCTGTTCCTGGGTCAGTTGGAAATCCATCACATCACCTGCAGCCGTCAGCGGCCTTTGAATTGGGGGGAGCGTTTCTCGGCCACGGCGCGCAGCGCCTCGGCGGCATCTTCACTGCGGCCGCAGAGCAGTCCGGCGGCCTGTTCGGCTTCCAGCTGCTGGGCCAGGGTGCGGGCGGCGCCGTCGCGCATCAGGCGCTTGGTCTGGGCGAAGGCGTAGGTCGGGCCAGCGGCCAGGCGTGCGGCGAATTCGCCGACCTGGGCCTGCAGCTGATCGTCGGCAACCACTTCGCCGACCAGCCCGGCATTCAGCGCGCGCTCGGCGTTCCACAGTTCGTCGAGGAACAGCAGGCGCTTGGCCGCTTCGCTGCCGATCAGGCGCGGCAGGTGCCAGCTGGCGCCGGCGTCCGGGCAGTAGGCCATGCCGGTGTAGCCGGCCTTGAAGCGGGCGGAGGCGCCGGCGATGCGGAAGTCGCAGCACAGGGTCAGGTCCATCCCGGCGCCGACGGCGGTGCCGTTGACGGCGGCGATGGTCGGCTTGTCCAGGCCATGCAGGCGGCGCATCAGGGCGTGGGCGGTTTCGGTCCAGCCGTAGGTTTCCAGTTCGCCGCGGGCTTCGGCCTCGGCCCATTCGGCGAGGTCGGCACCGGCGCAGAAGCTGCGGCCTTCGCCGCTGAGCACGATGACGCGCACGGCCTCGTCGGCCTCATAGGCGTCGAGCAGGGCCAGCAGGTTCCTGAGCGTGGGGACGTCGAGCGCGTTGCGCTGCTCGGGGCGGTTCAGGGTGATCCAGGCGATACCGTCCTGGACCCGGCTGAGCGGGGATGGCTGAGTCATGCTGCCCTCGTTCTTGTAGTCGTTTGCTGAGGCGGATGAAGCGTTGGAGCCAATACTAAACAAGTGTTCAGCAAGACGGCAATCCACCCGAAAGGGGGGCTTGTAACGCTCCGCCAATCGACGGGAAGGCCGCGCGGCGCGGGGGCTGAGGGGTTTTGCGGGGAAGTCGTGGCGGGTTTGTTACAACTTCGAACAATCGTTCAGCAAGAGATGGGGCTGGTGGAGCACCTGTAGGAGCGAGCTTGCTCGCGAACGGATTACCCGGTTGCTCTGGAGCTGGGCGGGTTCGCGAGCAAGCTCGCTCCTACGAAGGGCCGCAAAGCCAAAGAAAAAGCCCCGCAAGGCGGGGCTTCTGAGCAGCAGGTAAGGACTCAGCCGAGGCTCGGCACCGCCTCGTCGGTCAGCACCTGCCCACGCTTGCGCTTGAGCAGGTAGTAGGCCAGGTAGCAGGCCGCCATGAAGCCGAAGCCCCAGTACAGCGACGGACGCTGGGTCGGGTCCATCGCCAGGAACACGAACAGCGAGCAGCAGATCGCGATGCACGCCAGCGGGATCAGCGGGAACAGGGGCGCGGCGTACTTCAGGTCGGCCACGGTGCCGCCCTTGGCCATGTGCTCGCGGCGGAAGCGGTACTGGGCGTAGGCGATGACGATCCAGGTGACGGTGCCGGCCATGCCGCTCACCGCCATCAGCACCATGAACAGGGTGTCGGCGGCGACCACGCTGGTGAGCAGCGACAGCAGCGCGAAGGCCAGGCTGATCAGCAGCGCATAGAGCGGCACGCCACGGGCGCTGAGCTTGGACAGCTTGCGCGGCGCCATGCCGGTCTTGGACATGGCCCAGAGGATGCGCGTGGAGGCGTAAAGGCCGGAGTTGCCCACCGAGAGGATCGCGGTGAGGATCACGAAGTTCATGAGGTCGGCGGCGTAGGGGATGCCGACCATGTCGAACACCTGCACGAAGGGGCTTTCCATCAGCCCGGCCTGCTTCCACGGCACGATGCAGGAGAGCACGGCAATCGCCAGCACATAGAAGATCAGCACGCGGAACACCACATTGCGTACGGCGCGCGGGATGCTCTTCTCCGGCTGGTCGGTCTCGCCGGCGGCGACGCCCATGATCTCGCAGCCCTGGAACGCGTAGACCACCGTCATCATCACCGCGAACACGGCGGACAGGCCGTTGGGGAACAGGCCGTCGCTGACCAGGTTGGACAGCCCCGGCGCGGTGGCGCCGCTGTTCAGCGGGATGGCGCCGAAGATCACCAGCAGGCCGACCACGATGAAGCCGAGGATGGCCGCGACTTTGATCCCGGAGAACCAGTATTCGGCCTCGCCGAAGGCGCGGGTGGCCAGGGCGTTGAGGGAAAACAGCACGACCACGAAGAAACCCGACCAGAGCCAGATCGGCACTTCGGGGAACCAGCGGGTCATCAGCATGCCGGCGGCGGTGAACTCCAGGCCGACGGTGGAGGCCCAGCTCATCCAGTAGACCCAGCCGATCATGAACCCGGTGGCCGGGCCGATGAAGCGCGTGGCGTGGGCCTGGAAGGAGCCGGAGACGGGCATCTGCACCGACAGCTCGCCCAGGCAGACCATCACCAGGTACATCAGCAGGCCCGCGACCAGGTAGGCGAGGATGGCGCCCATGGGGCCGCCGGAACTGATGGTGACGCCCGAGCCCATGAACAGGCCGGTGCCGATGACGCCGCCCAGGGACAGCATGAAGATGTGGCGGCTCTTCAGCGCGCGGGTAAGCTGGATCTTCTCGCCGCTGCCGGCGTGATGGGTCTCAGACATGGCGCACCTCCAGGGAACGGCGGGCGCGGCTGAGCGGAACTCTACGTTGGATCATTATTGTTATCTCCAATCAATCAGAGGCCGTGGCTCGGGCACGGATGCCACCGGATTATTGGAAGGCGATGTAAGACGGGGTTGTTCGCCAGGATCGAAGTTGTAGAAAGATGTAAGGATTTTGTGCAGGGCTTGTGGGGCGGGGCTTTCAGGCAGTTGTTTTTCGTAGGACCGAGGGGGGCGCCTAGCCCTTGCTCGCGAACGGTACTCACGGAGACGCCGAAGCTGGGCGGGTTCGCGAGCAAGCTCGCTCCTACATGGTTTGGCGCTCCCTGCTACTTGTGTTCGTAGGGCGCATAACGCGCCAGCGTTATCCGCCGTCAGGGAATCGGCGGATAACCTGTTCCAGGTTATGCGCCCTACGCCGTCGAGCTTGCCAGGAGTTCAGCGGCAACCACCCTCTCCCGCTCCAACCGCGCCACCCAGTCACCGGCTAACGAGCCCACCAGCGCCGCCGCTTCCAGCTCACCCAGGCAATCCCCCAACCCGCGCAAGCCCATGGACCGGCAACTCCCCGCCAAGCGGTGCGCGAGGCTGGCCGCTTCCACGGCATCATCCTGGCGCAACGCATCCAGCAGCAGCGGCCACTGCTCGTCGAGCAGCTTCCACAGGCTGGCGAGCAGTTCGTTCAACTTGTGCTCGCCCAGCAGGCGGCGATGGGTGTCGAGCACCTGGCGATCCAGCGGGCCGTTATCCACAGCCTCGGGCAGCAGCTCCCCGGCCACGCCGGACAGCGCGCGGCGCAGGTCGTCCAGGCGCAGCGGCTTGCCCAGCACGCCCTGCATGCCGGCCTCGAAATAGCGGCGGACCATGCCCGGCTGCACGCTGGCGGTGAAGGCCTGGATCGGTGTGGTCGCGTTGAGCCCATCAGCCTGCGCACGGATCGCCCGGCACAGGTCGAGGCCGGTCATCCCCGGCAGGTGCATGTCCAGCAGGATCAGGTCGAAGCGCCGCGCGGCGGTGAGCGCCAGGGCAGGCTCGGCGTCACCGGCGAGCTGCACGCGGTGGCCGTCGCGCTCCAGCAGGGCCTGGGCGACTTCGCGGTTGAGGGCGACGTCTTCCACCACCAGCACATCCAGGGCCGGCGCCTGATCGACGCACGTACTGGAGGGCGGCACCACGCCCGGCGCCAGCACGATCTCGAACCAGAAGGTACTGCCCTCGCCTTCCAGGCTCTCCACGCCGATCTCACCGCCCATGGCCTGCACCAGGCGCTTGCTGATCGCCAGCCCCAGCCCGGTGCCGCCGTAGCGCCGCGCTACCTCGTCGCTGGCCTGGGTGAAGCGCTGGAAGATCTTTTCCTGCTGCTCGGTGGAAATGCCGATGCCGTCGTCGGTCACGCTGAAGCGCAGGCGCTGCCCGGCATCGCTGCTTTCCAGCAGCAGGACTTCCAGCAACACCTCGCCCTCTTCGGTGAACTTCACCGCGTTGGCCAGCAGGTTGCTCAGCACCTGGCGCAGGAACTGCTCGGCGCCGCGGCAACCGTCCTGCACTTCGGATTCGATGCGCAGGCGCAGGCAGGTGCCGTGGTCCTCGGCGCGCGGCTCCAGCAGGGTCACCACATCGTCGAGCAGACGACGCAGGGAGAAATCCACCGGCTCGGGCTGGCTGGCACCGTCTTCCAGCTTGGCGAAGTGCAGCACCTCGTTGAGGATCGCCAGCAGCCCTTCGCCGGCTGTGGATAACGCCTGCAGGCGGCGCCGGTCCTGCTCGCCCAACGGCGCGCTGCGCAGCAACTCGGCCATGCCGAGGATGCCGTTGAGCGGCGTGCGGATTTCATGGCTCATGGTGGCGAGGAAGCGGCTCTTGGCGCGGTTGGCGGCCTCGGCTTCTTCCTTGGCGCGGCGCAGGCTGGCGGTGCGCCGCTCGACCCGGCGCTGCAACTCGTCGCGTTTGCTCTGCAGCGCTTCGCGGTCGGCTTCGCGCCGGCGCAGTTCGGCGCGCAGGGCCCGGCGCAAACCGTCGAGGGCATCGGCAACGGTATCGATCTCGTCCTCTTCGCCTGAGCGTTTTTTAGCCAGCTCCAGTTCGGTACCCAGGTCGCCGCCGGTAAGCCCACGGACGAAGTCGGCCATGGCGCGCAGATGGCGGGTGACCAGGCTGTGGAACAGCCAGCTCAGCGCCACCGCCAGGCCACAGAGGAACACGCCCATCCACAGCAGGCTGGTCATCCCGCCGTGGAGCAGGCGCAGGTAGACGGCGCCGAGGTCGATGCTGATTTCCAGCTCGCCCAGGTCGCGGCGCTCGCCGTCCGGCGGCTGGAAGGCCAGTGCGTAACGCTCGACGCGGAACGGCCCGCGCGGGTCGTCGGCGTCCTGCACCAGGTTGAAGTCGGCGCTGCGCAGGCGCACCTGGGCGATGTCGGGGAAGTCGGCCAGGCCGTGCAACTGCACGTTGAGCTGCTCCTGGTTGAGGTCCCAGAGGCTGCGCTCGAAGCTGGCCAGATAACCGACGCGGATCAGCTCCAGCCGGGTGTCGATATCGCGCATCTCGCGGCGGTATTCGAAGTACAGCTGCACCGCGCTGGCCAGCACGGTGAAGCACAGGCTGAACAGCAGCACCCGCAGCAGCAGGCGCCGGGCCAGGCCGCCGGGCAGCCTCATCGTGGCACCCCGTCGCCGGCGAGCATGGCGCGGTAGTCGTGCTCGCTCTGCTGCAGCCAGCGGGCAACGCTGCCATCCTCCACGCGCTTGTTCAGCAGCGCGTCGATCTCGTCCATTCGCGCGGCCAGTGGCGAATGGCGGGAGACGGCGATGCGCAGGTAGTCCACGGTCAGCGGCCGGGGCAGCGCGGCGATGTCCTGGCCGCCGGCCAGTTGCTCGACGAACAGGGTGCCGGTGCGCCGCTCGTGGGCGATGAAGTCGATGCGCTGGCGGATCAGCTTGCCGAAGTTCTGCCGGCTATCGGAGACCCATTCGACGTTGCCGTGTTCGGCGACGAAGCGGTCGAACTCCGGCCCGTAGCTCTCGCCGAACAGCAGCCCGCCGCGGTAGTTGGCGAGGTCGCCGAGCTGGTCGAAACGCACCGGCTTGCGGCGGTTGTAGAAGATCGCGACTTCCTCGCGCAGCACCGGCACGCGGGAGAACAGCAGGCCGTCGTCGCGCTGCGGGGTCTGGTAGGCGAGCACCACGTCGACGCGGCCCTCGGCGGCGTCCAGCAGGCAGCGCTTCCAGTTGCCCAGCACCACGGTCTGCACCTCGTAGCCCAGCTCGCCGAGCACGCTGCGCACGGTCTGCGGCGCCAGCCCGCGCACTTCATGGCCGTCGCTCCAGGAGATGGGCGGGTAGACGGGGTAGTCGCAGTAGCGGATGGGTTGGGCGGCGTGCGAGAGCGTGCAGAAGAGCAGGGGCAGGAGATACAGGAGGGATCGGAGCAAGGGTTTCCCTCTCCCTAACCCTGGCTGCGCGCCCCGCTCCGAAGGGAGAGGGGACTGTCCTGCGCCCGCTGAAATCACCGTGCTGGCTCAGGCGTCGGCAGGCGTGGCGGTGAACAGGTAGCCGGCGCCGTGGATGGTGATGATCAGCTCGGGCTCGGCCGGGTCGTCGCGCAGCTTGCGGCGCAGGCGGCCGACCAGCACGTCGATGGAGCGGTCGTTGGGCAGCCACTCGCGGTTGCGGATCTGATCCATCAGTTGGTCGCGGCTCAGGGTATGGCCGGTGTTGCGCAGGAACACGCAGAGCAGCTGGAACTCGCCGTGGGTCAGCGGGGTTTCGCTGCCGTCGCGGTCCATCAGGCGGCGGCGGTCCGGGTCCAGGGTCCAGTGGGCGAAGCGCTTGTGGTTCTGCCGGCTGGCGGGCGCCGCAATGGCGGCGGGCTGGCGCGCGTGGCGCACGCGGCGGATCAGGTTCTTCGCGCGGGACACCAGCTCGCGGGGGTTGAGCGGCTTGATCACGTAGTCGTCGGCGCCGCATTCCAGGCCGACGATGCGGTCGATGTCGTCGTTGCGCCCGGTGATCAGGATGATGCCGACCTCCGAGCGCACGCGCAGCTCGCGGGTCAGGGTGAGGCCATCCTTGCCGGGCAGGCGGATGTCGAGCATCACCAGGTCGATGGGCTGCTCGGCCTGTTCGGCTTCGGCGAGCGTTGTCTCGGCCTGTTCGGCGGTGCCGGCGCAGAGCACGTCATAGCCCTCCTCGCCGAGGTAGGCCTGAAGGAGCTCGCGAATCACCGGATCGTCGTCGACGATCAGTACACGGGAAGTCATCGCAATACCCTGCTGAGGCCGCCGCTCGTGGCGGGGCCATTCTTGTTATGCGTGGAGGTAGAGCTGTAGGAACCGTCCTGCAGATGGCGGCAGGTTACCGCCCGCTGAACAATCGATCAACAGACTCCCGACGCCCGACAGAAGCGCTGCCGGCCGCCGTACTGCAGGCCATCCACCCAGGCTTCGCAGATCTGCACGCCCTGCTCCGGGGTGAAGGTATTGGGGTTCAGACCGGACTCCAGCCACAGGCCATCGAGCAGGGCGCTGAGGGCAATCGCGGCCAGTTCCGCATCGAAATCAGCCCACTCCTGCTCCTTCGCCAATTCGTTCAGCGCCTGTGTCAGCAATGAGCGGTACTCACCGTAGGAATGGTCGTGGGCCTTGTTGATTTCCTCGGCCGTCTTCACCGCTCCCCAGAACGCCAGCCAGGCATCCAGCAGCTGCGGGTCGAGCAGCTCCGAGGAGAACGACGCACGGAAAAAGGCCGACAGCCGCGCACGGGCATCCGGCGCCGCCTCGGCGATGGCCTCGCGCAACAGCTGCATCACCCGCCCGGTGACGGTCAGGTAGGCCTCGGCCACCAGTTCGTCCTTGCCCGAATAGTGGTGGTTGATCAGTCCCACCGAGACCCCGGCCTCGGCGCAGATCTTGCGTATGGATGCTCCCTGGAAGCCATGGCGTTTCAGGCAGGCGAGGGTGGCCTCGATCAGCAGCGCCTTGCGCTGTTCCGGCTCCAGTCGGGTAAAGCGGACTTCCTCGTTCATGCCTGCGCTCCTGGGAATCAGGTGGCCAATCTGAACGATTGTTCGATTAGGCGCCAGTACCTACCCGTTCGGGGAATGGCCGGGGAACAGGCGCTGGCCGAGAGTGGCTTCATCCGCGACATCTCCAATCCATAACAAAATCAAAGGTGGGACTGACATGCAGAAAATGCTCGCAGCAGTACTCAGCGCGGCGCTGGCGACCTTGCCGGCACTGGGTCACGGGGAGGAAGCCGACGGCGCGAAGACGCTGCGGCTGTACAACTGGTCCGACTATATTGGCGAACACACCATCGCCGACTTCGAGAAGCAAACCGGGATCAAGGTGGTCTACGACACCTTCGATTCCTACGAGACCGTGCAGGGCAAACTGCTGCCCGGCCGCTCGGGCTACGACCTGGTGGTGCTCAACGCCGCCCTGGTGCCGCCGCTGCTCAAGGCGGGCGTGTTCCAGCCGCTGGACAAGTCCAGGCTGCCCAGCTGGAACAACCTCGATGCGGACGTGCTCAAGCACCTGGACCACTACGATCCGGGCGTGAAGTACTCGGCGCCCTACACCTGGGGCAGCAACGGCATCACCTACAACATCGACAAGATCAAGCAGCGCATGCCCGATGCGCCCATCGGCTCGCTGGCGATGCTGTTCGATCCGAAGATCGTGTCGAAATTCGCCGATTGCGGGGTGACCATCATCGATTCCCCCACCGACGTGATCCCGCTGGCCCTGACCTACCTCAAGCGCGACCCCAACAGCGCGCTGCCCGAGGACCTCAAGGCCGCCCAGGACCTGCTGCAATCGATCCGCCCGTACATTCGCAAGTTCGACTCCACCAGCTACCTGAACGGCCTGGCCAACGGCGACCAGTGCATGGCGATGACCTGGTCCGGCGACTACGCCACCGCCCAGGCCCGCGCCGACGAAGCCGGCGCCAAGGTCAAGCTGGGCTACTTCGTGCCCAAGGAAGGCTCGCTGATCTGGTTCGACGACTTCTACATCCCGGCCGACGCGCCGCACGTAGAAGCCGCCCACAAGTTCATCGAATACATGCTGCAGCCCAAGGTGGCCGCCGGCGTCGCCGACTACATCCGCTACGCCTCCAGCAACGCCGCCGCCACCCCGCTGCTGGCCGCCGAAGTGCGCAACGACCCGGCGATCTACCCCGACGCCGAGACCCGCGCCCGCCTGTTCACCCAGAAAGTGCAGAACCCCCAGGCCACCCGCCTGATCACCCGTACCTGGAACGCGGTGAAGACCGGGACCTGAGTTTCAGTCGTTCAAGAGCCCCCTCTCCCCAGCCCTCTCCCTGAAGGGAGAGGGGGCAGCCCGCAACAGGGTTCATGGAAGTCATCTTCCTGATGTTCCTCTGACAGCGGGCCCGCAATGACCGCCGTAGTCGCCGAGTACTCCGAACGGTCCCCTCTCCCTTCAGGGAGAGGGTCAGGGAGAGGGCAAGGACTCGCAAGACGAACCGAAATTTCGAGGTAAAGCAGATGACCACCCCAACCCCAGCCTTCTTCGCCCAGTTCAACGACGAGCAGCTGGTCGCCGCCGACAAAGCCCACTACATGCACGGCTACCACGTGTTCGACGATCACCGGGTCAACGGTGCGCTGAACATCGCCGCCGGCGAGGGCGCCTACATCTACGACACCAAGGGCAATCGCTACCTGGATGCCGTGGGCGGCATGTGGTGCACGAACATCGGCCTGGGCCGCGCGGAAATGGCCGACGCCATCGCCGAACAGGTGCGCAAGCTGGCCTACTCCAACCCTTTCTGCGACATGGCCAACGTCACCGCCATCCAGCTCTGCGAGAAGCTCGCCGAACTGGCGCCGGGCGACCTTGACCACGTATTCCTCACCACCGGCGGCTCCACCGCCGTGGACACCGCCTACCGCCTGATCCAGTACTACCAGAACTGCCGCGGCAAGCATGAGAAGAAGCACATCATCAGCCGCGTCAACGCCTACCACGGCTCGACCTTCCTCACCATGTCCCTCGGTGGCAAGGTCGCCGACCACCCGGCCGAGTTCGACTTCCTCAAGGACGTCATCCACCACATCTCCTGCCCCAACCCCTACCGCGCGCCGGAAGGGATGACCGAGGGCGACTTCCTCGAATTCCTGGTCAAGGAATTCGAAGACAAGATCCTCGAACTGGGCCAGGACAAGGTCGCCGCCTTCTTCGCCGAGCCGATCATGGGTTCGGGCGGCGTGATCATCCCGCCCAAGGGCTACCACCAGCGCATGTGGCAGGTCTGCCAGAAGTACGACGTGCTCTACGTCGCCGACGAGGTGGTGACCTCCTTCGGCCGCCTCGGCGCCTTCTTCGCCTCCGAGGACGTGTTCGGCATGCAGCCGGACATCATCACCACCGCCAAGGGCCTGACCTCCGGCTACCTGCCGCTGGGCGCGTGCATCTTCTCCGACCGCATCTGGAAGGTGATCGGCGAAGCCGACAAGGGCCGCTGCTTCGCCCACGGTTTCACCTACAGCGGGCACCCGGTGAGCTGCGTCTCGGCGCTGAAGAACATCGAGATCATCGAGCGTGAGAATCTGCTGGAGCATGTGAAGGACGTCGGCGGCTACCTGGAGCAGCGCCTGCAGGAACTGGCCGACCTCCCGCTGGTGGGCAGCGTGCGTTGCCAGAAGCTGATGGCCTGCGTCGAGTTCGTCGCCGACAAGCGCAGCAAGGTGCTCTTCCCCGAGGAGCTGAACATCGGCGAGAAGATCCACCTGCGTGCCCAGGCCAAGGGCCTGCTGGTGCGGCCGATCGTGCACCTGAACGTGATGTCGCCGCCGCTGACCATCACCCGCGAGCAGGTCGACGAGATCGTCGACACCCTGCGCGAGTCGATCCTGGAGGCCGCCGAAGACCTCAAGCGCAGCGGTGATTACGCGGGGCACTGATGATCGATCCGAGGATTTTGCCTACACCCCGGCAGCCCTTTAGACTGCCGGACATGAGCGAATCCCAGGCGCTGAGCGAAACCTCCGACGCACCCGCCCTGCATGCCTGGCATGCGGGGCTGGCGCGCGCCCTGGCCAGCGTCGGCGAAGTCGTCTTCGTCGAACGCCTGGCCGACGCCCTCGGCTGCCTGGTGCCAGTGGAATCGGTGATGCTCGGCCTGGAACAGCGCGGCCAGCCGCCGCAACCGCTGTACCACCGCGGCGTCCACCCGGAGCATCACGAGGCGCTGGTCGACCGCTACTACGCCCGCGGCTACCTGCTCGACCCCTTCTGCCTGGCCATGGAAGACGGCCTCACCGAAGGCTTCTACCCGCTGGCCGACATCGCCCCGGACGATTTCTTCGCCAGCGAGTACTACAAGACCTACTACCTCAAGTTCGGCTGCACCGAGGACTGCCACTTCATCATCGACCTGGGTGAGACACGCAAGGTCTCGCTGTGCCTGTACCAGGGCGAGAGCGGCGCGCGCTTCAGCGAAACCCAGCTGGACCTGCTGGCCACCGCCCTGCCGCTGGTGCGCGAGCTGTTCCGCCAGTTCGAGCGCAATGGCGGGCTCGACCTGCTGCTGGCCGGGCGCGGCGTGAAAGTCGCCGCGCCGGACGACCAGGCGCCGCTGAACCGGCACATCCGCGCCGCGTTCATGAACTTTGGCGCCGACCGCCTCACCGAGCGCGAACGGGAAATCGCCCACCTGCTGCTGCGCGGCCACTCGGTGAAGTCCAGCGCGCGGGTGCTGGATATCTCGCCGGAAACCGTGCGCATGCACCGCAAGCACCTCTACACCAAGCTGGAGATCAACTCCCAGGCGGAGCTGTTCTCGCTGTTCATCGACTGGCTCACCGGCGGCGTGAGCGCGGCCTGAAACCTGCGACTCCCGCCAAGCTCACGACCGTACGGATTTCGATACCAACCGATGCGGCGGCGCGCCCGGAAATCTGCCAACCTATGGACTTTCCCGCTGTCTGACCCGTGCCCCACCACCAGGAGAGCTCCCCGATGCCCCGCCGCTGGCTACCCGCCTTGCTGTTGGCCGCCACCCTGCCGCTGCACGCCGCCGAAACCAAACCCACCTACGGCCCGGAACTGGAGCGCTTCAACTACTCCTACCCGGTCGGTCACTACAGCTTCGCGTCCCAGGGCCACCACATGCACATGGCCTACATCGACGTGAAGCCCAAGAAGCAGCCCAACGGCCGCACCGTGGTGCTGCTGCACGGCAAGAACTTCTGCGCCGGCACCTGGGAAACCACCATCGCCGCGCTGAGCGACGCCGGCTACCGCGTGGTGGCGCCGGACCAGATCGGCTTCTGCAAATCGACCAAGCCCGAGCGCTACCAGTACAGCTTCCAGCAGCTGGCGACCAACACCCACGCCCTGCTCGAGCACCTGAAGATCGGCAAGATCACCCTGCTGGGCCACTCCACCGGCGGCATGCTCGCCACCCGCTACGCACTGATGTACCCGCAGCAGGTCGAGCAGCTGGCCATGGTCAACCCCATCGGCCTGGAAGACTGGAAGGCCCTGGGCGTGCCCTACCGCACCCCGGACCAGTGGTACGAGCGCGAGCTGAAGACCAGCGCCGAGAGCATCCGCCAGTACGAGCAGGCGACCTACTACGCCGGCCAGTGGAAGCCCGAGTACGACAAGTGGGTGAACATGCTCGCCGGCCTGTTCAACGGCGCCGGCCATGAGCGCGTGGCGTGGAACTCGGCGCTGCTCTACGACATGATCTTCACCCAGCCGGTGGTCTACGAATTCGGCCAGCTGAAGATGCCAACCCTGCTGCTGATCGGCACCAGGGACAACACCGCGATCGGCAAGGACCTCGCTCCGGACGACCTGAAGCCCAAGCTGGGCAACTACGCCGAACTGGGCAAGGCCACCGCCAAGGCCATCCCCAACGCCACCCTGGTGGAGTTCGACGACATGGGCCACGCGCCGCAGATCCAGGACCCGAAGCGCTTCCACGACGCGCTGCTCAAGGGCCTGGCGGACCTCAAGCACTGATCGATGTGCCGAGTTGGTTGAACGCAGGATGGCGTGGAGCGAAGCGATACCCATCCTACAAAAGCGCTCCGGCGCTGACCTGTAGGAGCGGGCCACGCCCGCGATTGCGCCCGCAGGGCGCACCAGCAGATGAATACCGTCGCCAACCCCAACAAAAACGCCGGCTCCCCTCACGGGGAGCCGGCGTTTTTCATTCAGGCGAACAATCAGCCCAGGTTCTTGCCCAGCAGCGCGTGGTACAGCTCGCTGTCGCCGAGCACGCCGACGACGCGGCTCTGCTCCTGCAGCACCAGCTTGTGGCCGGTCTGGTAGCGGATCTGCAGCGCGTCGCGCATGCGGATGTTGACGTCCACCAGGGTCGGCTCGTGCTTGAGCTTCTCCACCGGGTCGCCCGGGCGCCATTGCTGCAGGTCGATGATGTTGCTGCCCTGGCGAGCGGTCTTGATCTGGTTCGACTCGGTCAGGCCCAGCCAGCAGTCGCGGCCCTGGTCGAAGCACACCTCGTCGGCCTGGCGGCGGCACTGGTCCAGGCCCCGCATCAGGCTGGAGCCGCACAGCACGTTGAGCGGGTTGGTGTGGGCGACGAAGGTGCGCACGTAGTCGTCCGCCGGGCTGAGCACGATTTCCTCGGGCTTGCCGTGCTGGATGATGCGGCCGTCCTTCATGATCGCGATGCGCGTGCCGATCTTCAGCGCCTCGTCCAGGTCATGGCTGACGAAGACGATGGTCTTGTGCAGCTGGCGTTGCAGCACCAGCAGTTCATCCTGCAGCTGCTGGCGGATCAGCGGGTCCAGTGCGGAGAAGGGTTCGTCCATCAGCAGGATGTCGCCATCCATCGCCAGCGCGCGGGCCAGGCCGACGCGCTGCTGCATGCCACCGGAGAGCGAGTCCGGGCGCTTGTCGCGCCATTGCGACAGGCCGACCAGCTCCAGCTTCTCGTCGATCACCTTCTTCCGCTCGTTGGCCGGGCGGCCCTGCATCTCCAGGCCGAAGCCGATGTTCTCGGCCACGGTCAGCCAGGGCATCAGTGCGAACTTCTGGAACACCATGGCGATGCGCTTGGTGCGCATGGTCTTGAGCGCCGCCGGCGAGCAGTTGGCGATATCCACCTGCTGGCCTTCGTGCTCGATCAGCAGCTTGCCGCGACTGACCCGGTTGAGGCCGTTGATGCAACGCAGCAGGCTGGACTTGCCCGAGCCCGACAGGCCCATCATCACGCAGATTTCGCCGCGTTCGACATCCAGGCAGGCATCCTCGACACCCAGCACCTGGCCGGTGCGCTTGAGGATTTCCTCACGGCCCAGGCCCTGGTCCAGCAGCTTGAGCGCTTCCTTGGTGTGGGTGCCGAAAATCACATCCACATGTTCGAATCGAATCGCCGACATAGTGCTTACCTCCCCCGCAGCGAACGTTGCTTGCACACCCGGTCGAGCAGGATGGCGAGCAGGACGATGGCCAGACCGGCCTCGAAGCCGAGGGAAATGTCCGCGGTGTTGAGCGCGTTGACCACCGGCTTGCCGAGGCCATCAGCACCCACCAGCGCGGCGATAACCACCATCGACAGCGACAACATGATGCATTGGGTGATCCCCGCGCCGATGCTCGGCATGGCATGCGGCAGCTCGATGCGCGTCAGCAGTTGCCAGCGCGAGCAGCCGAAGGCCTTGCCGGCGTCCATCAGTTCCGCCGGCACGTCCTGGATACCCAGGCAGGTCAGGCGGATGGGCGCGGCGATGGCGAAGATCACCGTGGAGATCAGACCCGGAACCACACCCAGGCCGAACAGGGTCAGGGTGGGGATCAGGTAGACGAAGGTGGGCACCGTCTGCATCAGGTCCAGCAGCGGCCTCAGCCCGGTGTAGAACCAGGGCTTGTGCGCCGCCAGGATGCCCAGCGGCACCCCGACGGCAATACACACCACCGTGGCGAAGATCACCTGCGCCAGGGTCTCCATGGTTTCCTGCCAGTACCCCAGGTTGAGGATCAGCAGCAGCGAGGCCAGGGCGAAGACGGCAAGGCCCCAGCTGCGCTGGATGTAGAACACCAGGAAGACCAGCAGCGCGATCAGCGCCAGCGGGTTGAACCAGAGCAGGCTGTTGGTGACGCCGTGGATGAGGAACTCGAGGGTGTCGGAAATCTTGTCGAACACCGACGCGCCATGTTGCGTGAGCCAGTCGACGAAGGCGGCGATATGCTCGCCCAGCGGTAACTTGTGGTCAGTCAGAAACATAATGCGGGCCCATCAGAAGCTTGAGGAATCGGCCAACGGCAATGCTTTCGGCACTTACTTAGCGAATGCCACCTTGGCTGCCGCCAAGGCCGGTTTGCCGTCACGGGTGGTCACGCCGGCGAGCCAGGCGTCGAGCAGTTCCGGATGGTCCTTCAACCAGGCTTTTGCCGCCTCTTCGGGCTTCTTGCCCCCGTTGAGCACGGCGTCCATGAGTTTGTTTTCCATGTCCAGGGTGAAGGTCAGGTTGGTCAGCAGCTTGCCGACGTTGGAGCATTCCTGGACATAACCCTTGCGCACGTTGGTGTAGATGGTCGCGCCGCCGTAGTTGGGGCCGAACACGTCGTCCCCGCCTTCGAGGTACTTCATCTTGAAGCGGGTGTTCATCGGGTGCGGTTCCCAGCCGAGGAACACGATCCACTGGTTGCGGCGGTCGGCGCGCCCGACCTGCGAGAGCATGCCGGCCTCGCTGGACTCCACCAGCTTGAACTTGCCCAGGCCGAACTGGTTCTTGTCCAGCATGCCCTGGACCAGGCGGTTGCCGTCGTTGCCCGGCTCGATGCCGTAGATCTTGCTGTCGAGCTTGTCGGCGAACTTGGCGATGTCGGCGAAGGACTTCAGCCCGCCGTCGTAGGCCGCCTGGGTGACGGCCAGGGTGTACTTGGCGCCCTCGAGGTTGGCTTTCACCGTCTCCACCGAGCCGTTGTCGGCGTAGGGCTTGATGTCGTTGGCCATGCTCGGCATCCAGTTGCCGAGGAAGACGTCGAGGTCCTTGTTCGCCAGCGACTTGTAGGTCACCGGCACGGAGAGCATGGTCACCTTGGTCTTGTAGCCAAGGGATTCGAGCACCTGTCGGGTAGTCGCGGTGGTCACGGTGATGTCGGTCCAGCCGACGTCGGAGAAACGTACCGTGCCGCACGAGTCAGGTTCAGCGGCCTGAACCGCCAGCGGTGCGCAAACGGACACAGCAGCCAGCAGCAAAGACTTGCAACCTTTCATGAGCGTACTCCTCTGCGGGGTGGGGCGACGGCGCTGCGCGCATGGGGCGCGGCGGTCTGAAAATTATTGGTGGGACCTCAGGCACAGGTCCTTTTGTTGTCATTTCGTAAACGATCATGGAGCAGGAAAATTTCGTCGCCTACCGGGTGGGTCGCATCCAGTGCAGGCGAAGTCGTATTCAGCACCTGGCATGTCGCATCCAGTGGAAAGGCCCGGTTCCAGCGACTTGCAGAGGCCCGGATCATTCCATGGCGGCGGTTTTCTGGCCCCCTGGCACCGCGCCCGATGTGCTGGGAGCGACACCCTGCAGCCAGCCGTCGAGTACCTGCGGGTTGGCCTTCAGCCAACTCTTGGCGGCCTGGCGGGGATTGCGTCGCTCGTTGAGCACCGCATCCATCAGCTGGTTCTCCATCGCCAGGTCGAATTTCAGGTTCTTCAGCAGCCGCGCGACATTGGGGCACTCCTGAAGATAGCCTGCTCTGACGTTGGTGAAGACCGTCGCACCGCCATAGTTGGGACCGAAGTAGGAATCCCCTCCCTCCAGATAGTTCATTTGGATTCGGGTATTCATCGGGTGGGGTTCCCAGCCCAGGAACACGATGGGTTGCTTCAAGGCCCCGGCTCGCTTGACGTAGGCCAGCATGTCGGCCTCGCTGGATTCCACCAGTTTGAAGTCGCCCAGGCCGAAGGCTTTTTCCTTGATCATCTTCTGGATCAGCTGGTTGCCGTCGTTGCCCGGCTCGATGCCGTAGATTCGCCCGCCCAGCTGCTCCTTGAATTTTGCGATATCGGCAAAAGTCTTCAGGCCCGCCTCATAGGCATAGCGCGGCACCGCCAGGGTGTACTTGGCGCCTTCGAGGTTGGCACCCATGGTTTCCACCTGGCCCTTGTCGGCGAAGGGCTTGAGGTCGTTGGCCATGCTCGGCATCCAGTTGCCGAGGAACACGTCGATCTTCTTCTCCGACATCGCCTTGTAGGTGTCCGGCACCGACAGCCGCACCACCTGCGTGCGGTAGCCCTGGTGGCTGAGCACCAGGCGGGTCACCGCGGTGGTCACGGTGATGTCGGTCCAGCCGACATCGGCGAAGCGCACCACGGCGCAGGATTCGGGTTCGGCGGCGCGCACGACGCCCGGAAGTACCACGGATAACGCCAACAGCGACGACACAAGACTCTTCATGAGACCAGCCTCTGACTGCGGAGAATGGGGGTGGATACGGGCGAACGCGGCCGTTCGTCGGTGGCGGATCATGGAACAGCGAAGCCGCCTGCGCCTATCGACCGGTCGTGGTTCGCGGCGCTCGCGTCGTAAAGAGGCAAGCTTTCGTCGGCGCCGGAACAGGTGACTGCGCACCCCGCACAGGAGGGGCGCGCCAGCGGCGTTATTGGATACGGCCGCGTCGCCGATGGACGCAGCCGGCGCCGGACTTGGGTCGATGATGGCCGGGCATCGCGGGCACAGGGACGTGCCCATCCCCCCTTTTCATGGACGTGCAGCTCGACCGGAGTCCGGCATGGCAATCAGTGTGTTCGACCTGTTCAAGATCGGTATCGGCCCTTCCAGTTCGCACACGGTCGGCCCCATGCGCGCTGCCGCGCTGTTCGTCGGCGCCCTGCGCGAACGGCAGATGCTCGAACGCACCAGCCGCGTGGAGGTGCGCCTGTACGGCTCGCTGTCCGCCACCGGCGTCGGCCACGGCACCGACCGCGCAGTGATCATGGGCCTGATGGGCGAATGGCCGGACCGCATCGACCCCAGCCAGATCGAACCGCGCATGGCGCAGCTGCGCAGCAGCGGCGAACTGCGGCTGGCCGGCAGCCGGGCGATCCCCTTCGACTGGGTCCGCGACATGCGCCTGCTCGAAGAGAACCTGCCCTACCACCCCAACGCCATGCGCCTGACCGCCATCGAAGACGATCACGTGCTGCACAGCGACACCTACTACTCCATCGGCGGCGGCTTCGTGGTCGACGAGGAACAGGCAGCCTCCGGCAGCCTCGACACCGACAACACCGTACTGCCCTACGACTTCGCCAGCGCCGCCGAACTGCTCATGCTCTGCCGCCGCCACAACCTGCGCGTGTCCGAGCTGATGATGGCCAACGAGCGCATGTGGCGCAGCGAAACCGACATCCGCGAGGGCCTCAGGAGCATCTGGCAGGCCATGCGCGACTGCGTGGAAAACGGCCTGCGCCACGAAGGCATCCTCCCCGGCGGGCTCAACGTGCAACGCCGCGCCGCGCGCCTGCACCGCAACCTGCAGGAAATCGGCAAGCCCAACGTCATCGGCTCGACGCTCTCGGCGATGGAATGGGTCAACCTCTTCGCCCTCGCGGTGAACGAGGAAAACGCCGCCGGCGGGCGCATGGTCACCGCGCCCACCAACGGCGCGGCCGGCATCATCCCGGCGGTGCTGCACTACTACATGCGCTTCAACCCCGACGCCAGCGACGACGACGTCACCAACTACCTGCTGGCCGCCGCCGCGGTCGGCATCCTGTGCAAGAAGAACGCTTCCATCTCCGGCGCCGAAGTCGGCTGCCAGGGCGAAGTCGGCTCCGCCTGCGCCATGGCCGCGGCGGGCCTCGCCGAAGTGCTCGGCGCCTCCCCCGAACAGGTGGAGAACGCCGCCGAGATCGGCCTGGAACACAACCTGGGCCTGACCTGCGACCCGGTCGGCGGCCTCGTCCAGGTGCCCTGCATCGAACGCAACGCCATCGCCGCGGTGAAGGCCATCAACGCCGCACAGATGGCCCTGCGCGGCGATGGCCAGCACTTCATCAGCCTCGACCAGGTGATCCGCACCATGCGCAACACCGGCGCCGACATGCACGACAAGTACAAGGAAACCTCGCGCGGCGGCTTGGCCGTCAGCATCATCGAGTGCTGACCCTCAATCGACCACGCCAGCCCCGGCGCGCCCCCTGATGGCGCAAGCGGTACGCCCGTCCCGACCAGACAGCGGGCGTTACCGTTCCGGGCACAGCACCACCAGCCCCGTGACCGGTGAGTGCTACCAAAAACCCCAGGCCACGATCCATGCGTATTTGCGACCTGCGAGGCGTCGCAATCCAGGCCTGCAAAAACGGCATTCCCATGCCGTTTTCTTTTTTAGTTGAACGCCCATTCAACCTAGGCACGGCATTTGCCTTGTCATAGGCAGCGAGAACAGAGGAGCCGCCCGGGCCAACCCCGAGGCCGACTCCCGAACAGAACAACAAGCATAAGAAACGCCTCCCGTGAGGCGACTGTGACTAGCGTGAGGTGACTGAATGAACGCGTTCAACCCCGGAGTTCCCCCGCAAAACCGAGCTCCGCAGTCCATCGGCTTCCTGCTGCTGGACAACTTCACCCTGATCTCCCTGGCCTCGGCGGTGGAACCGCTGCGCATGGCCAACCAGCTCTCCGGACGCGAACTCTACCGCTGGCACACCCTGAGCCTCGACGGCCGCCAGGTCTGGGCCAGCGACGGCCTGCAGATAACCCCCGACGCAGCCTGCGACAGCGCCCCGCAGATGGACACGCTGATCGTGGTCGGCGGCGTCGGCATCCAGCGCAGCGTCACCCGCGAACACACCACCTTCCTCCAGGCCCAGGCGCGCCTGGGTCGCAAGCTCGGCGCCGTGTGCACCGGCAGCTGGGCCCTGGCCCGCGCCGGCCTGCTCGACGGCTATGACTGCTCGGTGCACTGGGAATGCCTGGCCGCCATGCAGGAAGCCTTCCCCCGCGTGGCCATGAGCACCCGCCTGTTCTCCATCGACCGCAACCGCTTCACCTCCTCCGGCGGCACCGCGCCGATGGACATGATGCTGCACCTGATCGGCCGCGAGCACGGCCGCGAACTCTCGGCGGCGATCTCCGAGATGTTCATCTACGAGCGCATCCGCAACGAGCAGGACCACCAGCGCGTGCCACTCAAGCACATGCTCGGCACCAACCAGCCCAAGCTGCAGGAAATCGTCGCGCTGATGGAAGCCAACCTCGAGGAGCCCATCGACCTCGACGAACTGGCCGTCTACGTCAACGTCTCGCGCCGCCAGCTCGAGCGCCTGTTCCAGAAGTACCTGCACTGCTCGCCGTCGCGCTACTACCTGAAACTGCGCCTGATCCGCGCGCGCCAGCTGCTCAAGCAGACCTCGATGTCGATCATCGAAGTCGCCTCGGTCTGCGGCTTCGTCTCCACCCCGCACTTCTCCAAGTGCTACCGCGAATACTTCGGCATCCCGCCGCGCGACGAGCGCCAGGGCCAGCCGATCGGCCAGCCGGTCATGGTCATGCCCATCCCGCAGGACCTCGCCCTCATGCCCAACTCCTCGGCCATCTCCGCGCTCAGCCAGGCCCAGGGCGAATCCACCTTCGCCAGCGTGCGCGTGCTCTGACGCCACGCCGTCCCCTCGCACCGTACACCCCCTCTCCCACTGGGAGAGGGGGTCGTTGCAGGAGCGGGCCATGCCCGCGACCGCGCCCATGGGGCGCTCCTGCAGGTTGCCCCTCAGCGCACCAGACTCAGCTGCCACGACACCCCGAACCTGTCGCTCACCCAGCCAAAGCGCGGGCTGAAGCCGTAGTCGCCCAACGGCATATACACGCGCCCACCCTCCGCCAGCACCGCGAAAATCCGCTCCAGCACCTCCCCCGACTCGACCTCCACGAAGATCGAACTGGACGGCGTGAAATCGAAGTCATGCTTCACCGGGCTGTCCGAACACAGGAATGCCTGCCCGCACACCTCGAACCGCGCCACCTTGATCGTCCCCTCCGGCCCCGGCTCCCCGGCGCCATAGCGCTCCACGTGCACCACGCGGGAGTTGGGAAAAGTAGCGAGATACAAATCCAGCGCCGCCTGCGCGACGCCGCCCTGGAACATGAGGAAGGGAGTGGCTGTAGTCATGACGGCTCTCCTGCGAAGGGAAGGGGCCAGTCTAGGACATCGGTAAGGTGATTCCGAAACGACCGGATTGCCGTGGCTGAAATTAACCTATAAGGTTAATTTCGTTCGATGGAAAAGCGCACGCCTCACCACAAGCTTCCGCTGATCAGGCTCGCCATTGCCGGGCGGCGATATCGCTTCACCCGCGTGGCACTGGAAGGCGCCCTCGAACTGGGGCTGGAGTCCACAGAACAGGTCCTGGCGGTCATTACCGGCCTAACCTCGGCGGACTTCTACAAGAGCATGACCACCTACGCCGACCACAGCATCTGGCAGGACGTCTATCACCCGTGGGTGAACGGCCAACGGGCGTACGTAAAGCTCACCCTGCAGGGCGACTTGCTCATCGTTTCATTCAAGGAGAAGTGACCATGCTATGTCCGGTCTGCGGCCAGGCCGACCTGGTCCACGCCATCCGCGACTTGCCCTACACGTACAAGGGGCAGCTCACCACCATCCCCCAGGTCGGGGCTGACTGGTGCGACGCCTGCGGCGAGTCCATCACCGGGCCAACCGAGAGCGAGCGTGTCATGCAGGCCATGGCCGAGCATCGCCGCCAGGTGAATCAGGCAGCCGGCCACCAGACGCTGATCCGCGAAGTCCGCAAGGAACTCCTGCACCTGTCCCAGCGTGAAGCGGGAGAGCTGTTCGGTGGCGGCCCGAACGCTTTCAGCCGTTACGAACGTGGCGAAACCGAGCCTCCGGTCGCTCTGGTCAAATTGTTCGGCATCCTCAAGACGCACCCCGAGCTAGCGGAGGAAGTGCGCCAGGAATAAGCGAAGTGAAAAAGGGGACAGATTTATTTTCTGTACTCTAATCCCGACTCGCCAGCCAGTTTTAGAGTAGAAAAATAAATCTGTCCTCTTTTCGCTGAGTCTTTTCCGGTGTCTAATCAACCGAGAATGATGAGAAATAAAATGAAAGCTTTTTATCTTCAATATCGCTCAGTTGATAACGCATCCTATCAAATCCAGAATTCAATTTATCCACGCGCATATGCATCAACTGGGTCAGTCCGCCACCAAAATCACGGGCCGTAAATTGGCTGACATCAGAGAATCTGATACGCACAACATTAGCCCCTATTCTTTCAGAGTCCGATATTGATAAATATAAATCATAGGCCATCCTATCATCACTCATGCCAATACTAATTTCATTCAAGCAGTTGTGAGCAATAAGAATTTCATTCAATTCCACAATTTTATTCATTATTTATTCGCGTCTCCTTCCCATTTGAACCATAGCCGTAAGGAAAAAGGGGACAGATTTATTTTCTTCACTCTAATCCTGACCCGCTAGATCGTTTTAGAGTAGAAAAATAAATCCACCCCTTCCTCCGTCCACTTCTCTATCCACGCCGGATATATACAGGAACAACATCCGCCCCAGAAAAATCCACTTTCTCCACACCCACATTCACTTCAAAAGTTATAGAAACAGCACAAATACCCATGACCAATGAATCAAATTCAGTAATCACATCGTCAATCTCCTCCATATCCTCCTCAAGCTTCTGATCAATATAAAACTCTACGTGCAGCCCTTCAGAGAACCTTACGAGAACAACTCTAAAATTTTCAGATACAGCACCCAAAAGCGCCTGAACAAGAGCAACAATCACAGAATTTCTAATATTTAAATTCATTTAATCAACCAATTTTGGAGTTGGACTAGTCGGAACAATGCTTGAAGAGAAAAAGGGGACAGATTTATTTTTCAAACTCTAGCCCCGACTCATCAGCCAGCTTTAGAGTAGAAAAATAAATTTGCCCACTTTTCTATTCCTTGGCGGGGCACAACAGCTATGCATACTTGAAACTTGTATGAACCTGCCCGCCTTTACTATAAGACATGACAAATGAGTCCCAGCACTCTCCCCGCTGATCAGCGTTAGCTCGCAACCTCTTCACGAGCCCATACAAAATCGAATAATTGAAGTTTGTTTTTGCATTGGTCGTCTTTGAGCCATTTAACTCAACAGATAATTCAACATCAATATAGCCATCGCCTATTTCCACCTCAAAAATGAAGGTGTCGTATCCCTCAACAATCCCGGCATCCAGGATAGAAAATATATCTTTAACCAGCTCAATATCTTCAGTGACCATCACAATTCTCTGGGAACTCTATTGGCTTCATTTTCAAAAATCCGAGTCCTAGTTTTTCCCTCGAAAGTATAGGTCACCGTCAAACTATCTGACCTCAGAGAAAAAAGGGGACAGATTTATTTTCTGCACTCTAATCCCGACTCGCCAGCCAGCTTTAGAGTAGAAAGATAAATCTGTCCCCTTTTCGCCCTATGTCCAGAACTCCTTCCCATCGGAGTCTATCCAAACCGCTCCAGCAGGGGCCTCAGTTAAAAACCAAAAACCGAACCCATCAAGATCATCCTCGCCAGGATTGTCAGGCCACGCTCCCTTAAGAACAGCCAACTGATCTTGGATGCTGCCCTGAAGGAATACACCATCATGCGCTAGCTTCAGATGTCCCTCTGACATGAGCCACTCGACAAGAGAAAAGAAAGTCTCAGCTCGTTTTTTGTAATCGACAGATACGCCGGACAACTCAACCGCCATATGCTGCCATATGACACCCATTGAAAGCCCAAACGCACTCTTCAATACGGCCTTATAAATTGATTCAATCACTTGAACTTAATCTCCACAGTTCGACCACCGTTAATTGCTTTATCTACGACATCAATAGTCCAGCTGGCGCCTGTTTATTGAGAAGACGTGGAGAAATTTCTAAGCGTAATCTTTAAGAAGAAAGAAGAAAAAGGGAACAGATTTATTTTCTTCACTCTAATCCCGACTCGCCAGACAGCTTTAGAGTAGAAAAACAAACCTATCCCCTTTTCAGTCCGGGCCCAGTTTCAGAGTAGAGAAATAAATCTGTCCCTTTTCTCGTTTCTGGCTACTCCACCCAAGAAAAAGGGGACAGATTTATTTTCGATGCTCTAATCCTGACTCTGCATCTAGCTTTAGAGTAGAAAAATAAATCTGTCCCCTTTTCAGCCTCTTTTCAGCCTTCTTTCTTTACCCCCGCGACTTACATACCGCCTCATTTCGTTAGTTCAATTCTTATACGCAGATATTTTTTCAACATAAGAAAAATCAGACCTAAGCCTCATATACAGACCATCCCCAAACAACTCCAATATCACCAGATCATTTTCCCTAAAAACATGTATCCCCCCAACGTTATCCAACCCCCAACCCTTCATTTCAAAATCCGTAACACCAGAGAAGGCTAGGACAATTTGAACGCAGTTGAATCCGTTTGCTACCCATTTCTTAGGCGGATCACTAGGAAAATCCCCTAAGTCAAATCTAATCGAAACTTTAGGACCATCCCTGCTAATGGCAACCTCATGAAAGCTTAAGCCTTTAAGATCAGGTATATCCTCTCCATATACGGCCTTAATCTCTTTATCGCTCATCAGGCATTCAAGCCAGTTATTCATATCAGTTACCATGAGTAATGATCCTTTGTCCCAGGAACAGATCCTGTTCTAGTGTTTTCAATTGGCCGAACATTAAAATGAGCCCCCTGATCCCCAACACCACCTTGACCATATTGATGGCCAGCCGAGTGCTCTTGAATAACAACTACGCTACCATCAGATCTCTTAAAGGTATATTCCCTAGTCCAAATCGGCCTACCATTAGCGTCAAGTATATTTTTGCCATTTATGTCCTGCATTAAAGCCCGATCTATAGAATCTGGCTCTTTATATCGTGGAATCCCTAAGTCTTTCTTGGCTGAATTAAATGCATCGCTCCTTCCGGCATAAAGATCATCCTGATCTTTATGCATAATCCCCGGCGACGGCAACTCACTCACCGGGAACCCAGTATTCCCACTCTCAACCTGCGGAATCTGGTCTCCGCCGGTATGCGTGGGCAGCTCTATTTTCCCACCTGCCCCGTAGCCACTGCTCCCAGGCACCCAAGGAGTCGTATCAACGACAGGTGTGGTCAGCGGTGAGTTATCTGGCTGGAAGATCGGGTTTGCGTAGAGTCCCGGGTACAGGGTGAGGATAATCCGCTTCGCCAGGAATAGCGTCGCCGCGTCAGTAGCTCCAGACGTCCAGCTTGGGAGCTGCGTGGTTGGATCAATATTGTCCCCGCCGGCTGGATCAGCATATGGCCGGTTCTGATTGGCGCCACTCGCAATCAAGACCTCTGCAACCGCAGCGAACAGGCCGCTTACACCGCCCTTCGCTGTTAGGTTTTGCTGAATACCGTTGCCATTCTGCTGACCCAGAAGTACGAGAATGTCGGCAGCGGCCGCAGGGTTGGTTTGTGCAAGATTGGCCAAGGCATCGGCCAGTACTTTTCCATTTGCCGTATCGCTTTCGCCCCTCGTCACGTTCCTGAGAAGCTCTCGCGATGCCTCAGCACGCTCCGTAGGCGTACCCGAGGCAAACTTGTCGATCAACTCGGCTTGGCGAACACCTTCCTTGAACCCCGTCGTCAACGTCTCGATTGGCTCCAGCACTTGCTTGACCTGCTCTGCAATGTGCTCCGGAGTGTTCTCAACGCTCTCCTTCCAGGCAGTGACGGTGCCTACCGGATCAGCCACCGCCTCCAGCGAAGACTTACTGGCATAGATGTCCGTCCGCTCTTCATGATCCTTGGTGACCTCATAGGCCTTATCCACATCGCGGTTCAGCCCCGCCGTGGAGTCGGTGCCGCTCTGCGCGTCGCCGCGCACGACGATCTCGCCATCCCCCACGGTGGCCCGGACAATCTGTTGGCGGTCCTTCTCGTAGTCGTAGCCGCTGATGCTCCAGCCGGATTCACCAGGTTCGCCCTTGCCAACCTGGGTCTTGTCTTGCAGGGCGAGCTCCTTGCCACCGGCGGCCTTGGTGCTGCCACCGACGTTGACGTAGTAGCTGTGCTCCTTGTCCTTGCCGGCGATGTCGCTGTAGCCGAGGGTTTCGGTGTCGAGCTTGAGGTTGCCGCGATCGGAGGCGATCAACGCGCCGTCGAGCTGGGTGTGCTTTTCGGTGCGGATGTCCACCTTGTCGGCAGCGGTGATGCTGGTTTGCCGCTCGACCCAATTGGTGGTGCCGGTGGTCTTGCCGACACCCACCGAGCCGCTGACGCCCGCGCCCGGACCGATGGTGGCGGTAACGCTGAGATCGAATTGGCGGCCGCTGGCGCTGCCGGTGTCGGGTACGGAAGCGACGGTGAGGTCACGTCCGACCCGGCCGATGACGTCTTCGCCGCGCAGCGTTGCCCCCGCGATGGTGGTGTCCCGGCCGCTGATGAACGCGAGTTGATCGCCGGCCTGCAAGTTGGCCTGCTGCTGCTTGGCGCCGTCCCGGTCAAGCTTGCCTTTGCCGACATCCACGCTGGCGTAGACGCCTACGCCCTCGTTGCTGAAGGTGAAGCCAACCTCGCCACCACCGCTGTGACGGTTGCTGTCGCTGCTGGAGTCGTTCTGAGCGGCACGGATGGTGAGGTCGTTACCGGCCGAGAGGGTCATGTCCCGCCCGGCCGTGGCCTGGGTGCCGGTCATGGTCAGGTCGTTGCGCGCATCGATCAGCAGGTCACGCCCGGCTGCCAGCTGCGCGGAAGAGGACGTGCCCTGGGTTCCCTGATCGTCGATCGTGCCGCTGCTGCCGCCGATGCCGGCCTTGATACCCCCACTTGTGCCGCCATTGATGCCGCCCTGGCTGCGCTTCTGCTGGCTCTCGGTGACGTTGCTGCCGCGAGCCACATCGATGGTCACGTTGTTGCCGGCCAGTGCTATGTCGCGCCCCGACTGAATGGAACCACCCTGCACGAGCAGATCATTGCCGGCGATCATCGTGACGTCGCGCCCGGCATCCAGGTTCGAACCACGATTGCCCTGGATTACCTGGGTGCTGCTCGACGACTCCTTAGCGTTGCCGATATGGCCCGCCCCTGTGGGGCCATTGAAGAACTGGCCAATGCTGTCGATGGCCTTGAGGCTGCTGGAACCCTTGCTGACGTTGTTGTCGCCCTTGCCCGCGCCCTGGATGGCATCGACGGTATCGCCGTAGTTATGGCTGATCTTCCCGGAGGCGCCATTGCGCTCGACACTGTGGGTGCTGGCGGAGGTGCTGAGCTCCGGCATGGCCGCGACGGCGATGTTCCGGCCCGCTTGAAGAGTGATGTCCCTGCCGGCATCAACGTCGGAGCCCAAGATGTTGATGTCACGCTTGGCGACGATGCTCGCGTCATTGCCAGCCGTGATCGCACTTTCGGCAGCCAATTGACTGGTCTGTTTGTTGGTATCCCGCGTCTTCTCCTCACCGGCGAAGGAGCTGAAGCCATTGCGGTCACTGTCCTGACTGATGCCGATAGTCTTGCGCTTGGACCAGTTGCTGCTTTCCGCACTGTCGGCGGCCGCGACAATATTCACGTCGCGACCTGCATTCAGGTTGGCATTGCGTCCGGCGGCCACGCTGCTGCCCACGAGGTCGATATCACGTGCTGCGTTGAGGTTGGCATCGCGACCGGCGATGACTTGACTGCCTACGCTGGTGGTGGTCGCCCCTTTGTTACCCTGCTGCTTGTTCTCGCCCAGGGTTATGTCGTTCTTCACGAAGGGCAGACCAACCTTCAAAGATTCCCCGATGCTGGGTAAGCCGAACTTCTTGCGATACTCCTCGGAGTGGCTGTAGCTGGATTCAGTGGCGGACTCCAGGCGGATGTCGCCGGTAGCGTCGATCAGCCCGGCGCGCAGGTCAGCATCCTGGCCGGCGCGTGCGGTGCTGCCCTGCATGACGATGTCCTTGCCGGCGACGACTACCAGATCATTCCCGGCATTCAGCTCGCTACCTACCTGGGTGGTGCTGGTTTTCAGCTGGCTTTCGCCTTTCTTGGACAGACCAGCGAAGCCGGATTTCGTCTTGCTGCTGCTGGCTCCGTGCTCTTCGCTACCGGACAGCAGTGCAACGTTGCCCTGACCACCGACCAGCAGGTCATGGCCGGCGTTGAGCTGGCTGCCCACGACAGTAACGTCGCGCCCGCCATTCAGGCTGACTGCGCCGCTGGCGTTCTGGCTGACGTTGACGGTGAGATCGCCACCGGCCTGGATCACTGACGCGACGTTGGTATCGGCATAGCTTTCGGACGTCTTGGTCTTGCTTCTGCCGAACGACCCTTCCTTCTTCTTGTACAGGTAGGCGTACTGCTCGTTCTGCGCGGCGACGATGGCGACGTCGCGCTCGGCGTCCAGGGCCACGTTTGCGCCACCCTTGACCTGGCTGCCGATGACGCCCAGGTCCTGTCCCGCATACAGGGACACATCACCACCGGCCGTGAGGACGGTGGATTGCTGCTCGACCAGATCGCTCTTGCTCTTGGTCTTGCGCGTGTTGCTATAGCTGTGGCTCTCATCCGCCGCCGAGGCGAGGGTGACGTCGCGGCCGGCGCTCAGGGCGGCGTCGCGGGCAGCGTCGAGGCGGCTGGCGACGGCGTTGAGGTCGCGCCCGGCGCTGATGTCGAGGTCGCGGCCAGCGCTGGCTTCGGCGCCAAGCTGGGTGGTGGTTTCGCTGTAGTAGCGGCGGCCGTTGAGCTGGCCGTTGGTGACTTCTACCGAGGCGATGTTGACGTCGCGGTCTGCGCCGATGAACAGGTCGCCACGGCTCTGCAGCACGCCACCGAGGTTGCTGACGTCACGGCCGGCGCTGATGTCGAGGCTGTTGGCGGCCTCGATGCGGGCGGCGCTGTCGGCGAAGCTGGTAGTCCAGGTGCGGTTGGCGCTCTGCGCGCTGTCGATGCGGGTGACGCTGCGTTCGTTGATCACATCGCCGGTCAGTGCGATGAGGCTGACGTCGCGCCCGGCGATGATGCCGCCGGCGGCGTTGCGGATGCTGTCGTCGGCGAGCAGGTCGAGGCGATTGCCGGCCTGGATCAGCCCGCTGTTGCTCAGGTTGCTGGCACTGGCGCTGAGGTTGTTGCTGGCGCGCAGGGTGCCGGCGTTGTTGAGTTCGCCGCCGCTGATGAGGGTGACGTCCTGGCCCTGGATCAGCGCGCCGGTGGGGCCGAGGCGGTTTTCCGCCTGGGCGAGGTAGAGCACCGGGACGAGGACCTTCTCGCCGTTCACCTCGGCTTCTTCGAGCCAGACGATGTCGTGGGTCAGGGCCGCGACCTGTTCGGCGGAGAGGCCTACGCCGACGGAGAGCTGCAGGCTGTCCTTGTAGGGCGAGCCGGGGTTTGGCAACGCGTGCGTTGCCCCGGCGAGCGACCCGCCAGGGATGGCGGGGCCGGGGGTGCAGGCGAGCAACGGAGTTGTGACAGGGATGTCTGCGCCGAGCTTCCTACCCTTTAAAAGCTCTTGTTGTTAAAGATCGAAAAGACGAATTTCCGACCTTAGCGAACTCAATCGGGAAACCCGTCAGCCGTTTCCCAAGACCTTGCGGGACGCGGTGGAATGCGCGCAGAGGCGTAGAAAGCCGCCATCTGAAAACGATAAAATAACCACATATTTTCGAAAGTACGCAGCAGGTTGACGACCGTTTATCGCAAGATCGACTCTTCGGCCAGCGGCGTATAAACAGAGCATGATCCTGAACTGCCGAGCGGCACGGATCACGTAAAGGAGTTTCAACAGAACGAAAAAGACGCGAGCCGACGGTGCGTCAACACCGCCGGCCCGCTAACCACAAGCAGCTAATTAGGAGCTGACCCATGGCTGACGCGAATCATACGTCACACCCGTCCACACGTCCCGCCGTCCACGGGTTTATCCCGCTGGCAACGGCGTCACAGCACAGTCACTTTCTTCGTGACGCCACGCTGTTCCTGAACACCGATGCGCCCGCCGAGGCCTTGTATGACGCGGCGGAAGATCGGCTCGGTGCCGTGCTCGACCTGCTCGCTGTGCTGGAAAGGGTCGATGTGGATGACATACCCATCAGCAACGTTTTCCAGATCAGCCGCGCGCTGTTGTTGCTGGTGTCCGATGCGCAGTCGTTGTACCAGGCGGATCATGAGCAGCGAGGTAGGCGGCGGTAAATCACAGGCAATAAAAACCCCAGCTCGGTGGCTGGGGTTTCTTATTTTGAGATTCTCTATTCTTCATGGGGCCACTCCAACCCCGCTCTAAAATTCTTATACCAATATTCCCTTGAGAGAGAGTCATCTCTTTCAAAGCAATACACAAACTCGTCAAGCCTATCAGCAAGCTTGAATTCATACTTATACTTGGCAATTGCCAACTTACTCTGTATTTCATAAAGCTCATCAAAAAAGCCTTGAGCCTCATCGAAAGACTTACTTGAAATCTCCTTAATTAGCACCACACACCTAGCTTCGTAAGCATTCGTGCAATGCCGAACAGCAAGAGCGCTGCTTCTATAGCGCTCCAGTTCATCCTGCAAAACTTCCCAGATATCCATTATTTAGGCCTTATTGGTTGAATGTGCCCAACCTGTCCTGTTGACGGATTGTAAATCATCTCCAGGCCCGCACCTTCATAACGGAAGTACCCTTCAGCGCCTCGCGGATCAGGAGTGATTTTAGGACTACTTGCCAAAACCTCTTTCGCTTGAACAAAGGGTGCAGGTCTACCTTGTTCCCACAGTCGGTCATAGTAGCTCTTGCTGAACTTAAGTCCGTCAACTGAGTAGAACTGGCCGTCAAACTCAATAGCCTTACCACCTACAGCCCCTTTTGCAGCACCGCCCTTATTACCTAGTGCGACACCTACAATAGCAGCTGCTAAGCTCGCACCCCAATCAGCTTTTTCCGCCGAGATCCCCATGGACTCTAGGTCAAGCGTCTTGCTTGCCTTGATCAACTGCCCGACAGCGGCGATGTTCTGCATGTTGTACCGATGCAGATCCGCCTTCATATCAAGTGGAATCTGATCGTTGACGTACAGAGCCTCAATTTTCTGTTGGAGCTCCAGCCGCTCAGTGACAAGGTAGCCGAACGCGTTGACACATCCGCCCGGGTTCACAGAGCAGACGGCTGCCAACTGGTCATCATTGGCGACACTCAGCTGCCTAAACCTCTCCTTCACCTCATCACAATTGTTCTTTGCTCGGCACGTTGCGGCTTCACGTTCAAAGTCTTCCAGCTCGTGCGCAAGGTAGTTGTATTGCGCCGAGTTTTTGGCTACCCAAGCCGCACTCTCAAGGGTTTTGCTATCCGCATCAGGACTCTGCAAGGCTCCGGCGAGGACACCTACGACCTGTGCACTCATGGTGACCAGTGCTTCGCGATTATCTGGGCTTAAGTTCTTAAAGACCCCATCCAGGCTTGCCACGAGAGCTTCGTTGGCGCCTGCAGCTGCAGCACCTGTGGCAAAGCTACCGCCACTGGCTTCCGCAACCATGCCGCCCATCAAGGCATGAAGAGCAATCATGGAGGGGCTGCCAGACTGCAGATCATAGGTGCCGCCAAAGTCGCCTACAGCGTTGAAACCGGCGGCAGCGAAAGTGTTGTAGAGGCTGTTCTGCAGTGCGTCGCCCAGTCCACCGCCTTGTCCCAGCGCCTGACTCAGTAGAGCAGAGGTGGTGTTCTGCATTGCCTGGTTTGCCGCAAAACTACCTATGCCACTCCAGCTACTTAGATCAGCAACGGTCTTTCCGTTGACGATCTTGATGTGCGTGTCAGCGCCGCTCCAATCGTTGAACCAACCCGCTGTGGCACCGCCGACAGCACCGGCAATCGCGGCCTGCTTCAAGCTGTCATTGCCAAAGGTGTCACTTAGGGTTTGACCAAGGTTGCCCTTGTTGTTGATAAAGCTGACGCCAGCGGTTCCCGCCAAACTTCCCGCAGCGCCCACGCCAATACCGGTGACAACGGTTCCAGCGCCTGCAGCGCTCAGAGCTCCGGCTGCAGCGATGCCGCCAGCCGCAGCCGCCACAATTGCCACGATGAGTTGTGTCGCTGGCCCCATGCCCGAGTGGCTGTAGCTGTAGGAGTCATGTATTTCCTTAACTCGCTGCCAGTCCACATCCCCCCGAGCTTCAGCTTCCTTCAACCAACCCAAGCTCGGATCGGCCTGGACCATCGCATCGATAGCCTGACTCACCGACTGTTTATCGATGTGCTTGTAGTCGATCTTCAGGCCGTCCACGGCTTTGATGGCGATGTTGCCCTGGGCGATCATCTGGGTCTGGCGCAGTGTCTCGTCGGTCTTGCCTTCGCCTTTGGATCTGGTCCAGGAGAGATCGCTGTCTTCCTTGGCGTGGCTTTCCTGGTGCAGGTCCTTGACCGCCTCGAAGGTGACTTCGCCGCCGCTGAGAATGGCGATGTCATTGCCCGCCTCCAGCTTGGTGCCCTGGTACTTCTGGTCGCCGCCGCTAAACAGGGTGATGTCGGAGCCGGCGCTGATTTCGCTGCCCACGGCGCGAACGTCGGTGACTTCGTCACGCTGGGTTTTCTTCTTGCCCCAGCCGCCCTTCTCCTCCATGTCGTAGAGCGAGTAGTCGCTGTCGTTGGCGGCGAGCAGTTCGATCTTGTCGCCGGCCACCAGGTAGGCCTCGTTGCCGGCGCCGATCTTGCTGCTGACGAGGGTGAGGTTTTCGCCCGCGCTGATCAGGACGTCGCCACCGGCGTTGACCTCGGTGGCCTGCTGGCCGACGTGGTCTTCCTGGGTGGTGATCTTCTTGCCGCCGCCCTTGTACTTGGCGTCGCTGTGCTCTTCGTTGGCGGCGGAGGCGAGGACTACGTCGCGCCCGGCGCTCATGGCGATGTCGCGGGCGGCGTCGATCCGGCTGGCGACGGCGCTGAGGTCGCGGCCGGCGTTGAGTTCGAGGTTGCCGCCAACCTGCACCTCGCTGCCGTGCTGGGTGACGCTGGTGACGTTGCCGGTGATTCGGCGGCTCTGGAAGTCGATGCTGTCGACTTCCTGCGCGGCCTCCAGGCGCAGGTCGCGCCCGGCGGTGAAGTCGGCATTGCCGCCGGCCTGGATGACACTGCCGGCGCTGATCAGGTCGCGGCCGGCGGTAACCTCCAGGTCGCCGCGGGCTTCGATGCGGGCGGCGTTGTTGGCGATTTCCTTGTGAATGCGGTGGGCGTCGTTGCTGGCGTCGACCGAGGTGATGCTGCGCTCGTTGATGACGTCACCGGTCAGCGCGGTGAGGCTGACATCGCGGCCGCTGATGATGCCGCCAGCCGCGTTGCGGATGCTGTCGACGGCCAGCAGATCGAGACGGTTACCGGCTTCGATCAGGCCGCTGTTGTTGATGTTGGCGGCGCTGGCGGCGAGGTCGCCGCTGGCGCGCAGGGTGCCCTGGTTGGTCAGGCTGCCGCCGCTGATCAGCGACAGGTCGTTGCCCATGATCAGAGCGCCGTTGGCGGCCAGACGGCCATCGGCCTGGGCGAGGTAGAGCACCGGCACCAGGACCTTTTCACCGTTGATGGTGGCTTCTTCGAGCCAGACGATGTCGTGGGTCAGCGCGGCGACCTGCTCGGCGGAGAGGCCGACGCCCAATTGCAGTTGGAGGCTGTCCTTGTAGGCGATGGCGTTGTCCATCAGGTACTTGAACAAGGCTTCGTCGCTGGCCATGCCGTCGATGTAGCGTTGGCCGGTGCGGGCGACCACCGCCTGCTGGATCAGGCGCTGTTCGTAGAGGCCGTCGCCGAGGCGCTTCTGTGCCTTGTCCGGGTCGTAGCCGAGCTGGCCGAGCAGGTAGTCGGAGCCGAGGAAGCTCTTCAGGTTGGTCAGCTCGGGGTTGGTCTCGATCAGGTATTTGTGGCTGTTGTCCGGCGTAGCGCTGCTGGGCAGGCCCTGCACGCGCGGGACGTTGATGGCCGCACCCGACTGAGCATCAGCGGCGGCGGCATTGCCACCCGGAGCAACGCTGCCCGCGCCAGCCGCAGCGCCGTCGAGGCTCCGTTCGCGCTGCGCGGCGCTGATGCTCTGGCCGCTGAAACTGAGATCGCCCGCACCCTGCACAGTGCCGGTGCTGCCGCCGGTGCCGCCCTGCCCGCTGAGGCGGAAGAGGCCGTTTTCGCCCTGCGGCAGGCTGAAGCCCGGCAGGGTGACGGGGTTGACCTGTTTCTGCGCGAGGTCCGGCGGCAACTGCGAGGTGATCGCCAGCTGGACGGTGGTGGCGCCGTTGGTAACACCGACGTCGCGCGGACTGATGGTCTGGGCGCCGGCGTCGCGCTTCACCACGCTGTTGTCGAAGCTGTCGCTGGCATTGATCGTCACATTGCCGGTGGCCTGGATCACCGCGGAGGCGGCGGGCGTGCCGGAGACAGGGATGACGGACTCGGTCATGCTCCGAAAGGCTTTTCCCTCCGGATAGCCACCAGACTCAAGAATCTGCAGTCGAGTCAGTGCGCCGGGACTGTAGTCTGACGAGTTGGGATCGTTGTAACGGTTGTAGAGGTCTTTGTTGTTCCGAACGGCCCAATACAGGTTGTCATCACGCGAATAGAAGCTGCCATCAAGGTGACGCTCTTCCCCGCCCGCGGCGCCCTGGTTGCGGAAGGTGGCCGTCTGGATGTCGATATTGCCGCCCGAGGCGATGCTGCTGTAGAGGTTGTCGAAGGAGTCGCCACGGAAGCGGAAGTCGCCACCTGCGGTGATCGAGGCTTGAGGCGCGTCCTTGAGGATGATGTCCTCATAGCGCTCCCAGGACTGGAACTTGAATTCGCAGCCCTTGCCATCGCAGACGTCGTCGGCATACATGCGGAAATTGCCGGCAACAATGCGCTCGCCGATCTGGAAGTCGTCGGCACGGCGGTTGTCGAAATCCTGCACCAGCAGGGTCATGGCCCCGCCGCTTTCGAAGCTGCCGGAGATGTTTTGCACGCTGCTCGCCCACCCTTCCTGGTCGTTGGCGGCGATGTGCAATGTGCCCAGGCTGTAGAGGTCGGCGTTGCGGTTGCTGAAATTCTGCGTGCGCAACTGCATGTTGCCGCCGCTGAAGATCAGGCCGTTCTCGTTGAGCAGGTTCGGCGCGCCGAGGTAGAGGTTGCCGGCAGCGCCGAGGGTGCCGCGGTTGTTGAGGCTGGCGGCGCTGACGCGCAGGTCCTGGGTGGCGGTCAGGCGACCGCCGTTGTCGAGGGTGCCGCTGCTGTTGATGAGGGTCGTCGCGCCACCGCCTCCAATGCTGCCGCTCTGGCCGATTCCGATGTAGCCAGCGCCTAGGGACAGGCTGCCCAGGCTGCTCAGGCGGCCATCGGCGGTGTAGTTGCCGCTCAGATCGAGATCGAGTGTGCCATCGCTGGCGATCAGGCCGGCGTTGGCCCAGTTGCCGCCGCGGCCGATGAGGCTCTGCGCGGCCAGCAGCTGGCCGGACTGCCCCTGGTTGAGCTGGCCGATGTCCAGGCTCAGGTTACGCGCCTGGATGATGGCGTTGTTGGTCCAGCTGGCGGCCTGGTAGGTGAGGCTGCCGTTGGAGGTGAAGTTGCCACCGGCCTGGCCGGCCTGGCCGAGGTCGACGCCGAAGGTGCCGGTGCCGACGTGCAGCACGTTGCCACCAACGTTCTGCAGGGCGCCAGTCTGCAGGATCAGGTCCTGGGTGGCGCCTTCGATGCGGCCGAGGTTGTTGTTGAGCAGGCCGCCGCTGGCGATCTTCATCTGGCTGGGATTGGCTGCGCGCAGCAGGCTCACGGGCGTCTGGCCGAGTGCGCGGATAGCGCCCAGCACGTTATTAATGCTGGCCGCGCCGAGGGTCAGGTTGCCGCTGCTTTCGATCAGGCCGAACTGGTTGTTCAGCGCGCCGCTCAGGCTGGCGTCGAGGTTGCCGGCGCCGATCTTGCCGCCTTGGCCAAGTGCTGCGCCGTCGTTGAGCAGCTGGTTGCCGCGCAGGTAGAGCAGGTTGCCGGCGTAGAGGCCGCCGCCGCGGTTGTCGAAGTCGGTGGTGCTGATGCGGTTGTCGCCGCTGACCGCCGAGAGGTGGCCGGCGCGGTTGTCGATGCCGCCCGTGGCGGTGATGTCCAGTGCCTTGGCCTGGGTGGTGCCGGCGTTGTTGCTGAAGGTGCCGGTGACCAGTTTGAGGTTGCCGTTGGCGGCGTTGATGACACCGCCGTTGCTGTTGTCGAGGCTGCTGCTGCCCAGGTCGAGCTGGCCGGTCTGGCTGATGATGCGGCCGTTCTGGTTGCCGAGGACGCCGGTGGCCTTGAGGGTGGTATCACCCTGGCCCTGCAGGGTGCCGCCGCCGTTGGCGATGCTGGCGGCACTGAGGTTGAGCTGGCCGGCCTTGCTGAAGACCAGGCCGTCCTGGCCGTTGAGCAGCTCGGCGGTGAGTTGCAGGGTCAGGTCGTCCTGCGCAGCCACGGTGCCACTGACGCTGTTGTCGAAGCGCCCGGCGAGGACCTTGAGCAGCCCCTGGCTGGCGAGCTGGCCGCCACGGTTTTCCAGGCTACCGACGCTCAGGTTGAGCGGGCCGCCGCTGGCGATTTTCGAGCCGGCGCCGTTGTTCAGCAGTGCGCCGAGCAGGCCCAGGCGCAGCGCGCCCTGGCTGACCAGGCTGCCGCCGCTGTTGTTCAGGCTGCTGGCGTCGTAGTCGACGCTGGCGGCGCTGATCTGCCCGGCGCGGTTATCCACAGCCTTGGCACTACCGGTCAGGCTGCCCTGGGCACTGAGCAGGCCGCCGTTGCTGTTGTCCACGTCGCCGCCCACGGTCAGGCCGAGCCCGCCCTGGGTGGAGACGATGCCGCCGGCGTTGTTCAGGCTGCCGGCGCCGAGGCCGAGGTTGCCTTTGCTGACCAGCGCGCCGGCGCCGTGGTTGTCGAGCGCGCCGCTGACCGTCAGGGTCAGCGCGCCATCGCGGCTGGAGAGCGTGCCGCTGCTGCTGTTGTCCAGGGTGGCGGCGTTAACCACCAGGCCTTGCCAGCCCGAAAGCAGACCCTGGCTGGCGTTGCGCAGGGCGCCGGCGTTCAGTTCGAGCTGGCCGGCGCTGATGATCCGGCCGCTGTCGCCGTTGTCGAGCTGGCCGCTGGCCGTGAGCGCGAAGCCCTGGCTGGCGGAGAGTTCCCCGCCCCGGTTGTCGAGGTTGCCCAGGCCGTTGATCTGCAGGGCGCCGGTGGCGCTGAGCAGGCCGCCACGGTTGTCGAAGTCGCCGCGCTGGGCGCCGTTGCCCAGGTCGAGGGTGACCTTGCCTTCGCCGATCAGCGCGGCCTGGCGCTGGATCAGTTGGGCGACGATCAGGTGCAGGTCGCCCTTGGCGGAGATTTCCCCGCCGCCGGTGGCTTCGAGCTTGCCGCCGCGCAGGGTCAGCGCGCCCTGGCTGGTGATCAGGCCACCGGGCTTGCCGGTGGCGCTGGCGCCGTTGAGGAGGTTGCCGGCGCCGAGGTCGAGGCCCTGCGCCCCGCTGATCACGCCGTCGCGGTTGTCGAGGTCGGCGGTGCTGGCGTCGAGGCGGCCCTGGGCGAGCAGGCGGCCGTCGCGGTTGTCGGTGCTGCCGGTGGCCAGCAGCAGGTCGCCGGTGGCAGACAGCAGGCCACCCTGGTTGTTCAGACTGGCGCTGCCGACATCGAGCTGGCCGCTGGCGACCAGTGCGCCGTCGCCGTGGTTGTCCAGCGCACCCTGGCTGCGCAGCAGCAGGTCGCCGCGGCTGGCGAGGGTGCCGCCCAGGCTGTTGTCCAGGCTGGCGGCGCTGACGCTGAGGCCGTTGCTGCCGGAGAGCACCCCGGCGTTGCTGTTGTTCAGTGCGCCGCTGGTGAGGGTCAGCCGGTCGCCGGAGAGGATCTTGCCGCCCTGGTTGAGCAGCGTCCCGGTGGTGAGGGCAAAGGCGCGGTCGCTGGAGATTTCGCCGCCCCGGTTGTCGAGGCTGGCGACGTTGCGCAGCACCAGCTGGCCGGGGCTGCCGAGCAGGCCGCCGGCGTTGTTCAGGGCGCCGCCCTGGAGGTCGAGGTCGACGCCGCCCTGGCCGATCAGCTGGCCGCCGCCGTGCTGGTCGAGGCCAGCGATGCGACCGTCGATGACGCCGCGCGCGGAGAGACTGCCGCTCTGGCTGTTGTCCAGCTGGGCGGTGGCGAGGTGGATGGCGGCATCGGTGACGATGCGGCCCTGCTGGCTGTTGTCGAGCTTCGCGCCTTGCAGGCGGATGTCGCCAGCGGCGCTGAGGATGCCGCCGGCGTTGTTCAGGTCGGCGCCGGCAAGATCGATGCTGCCGTCGCTGAGCAGCTTGCCGCCGCGGTTGTCGAGCGCACCGGCCAGGCGGGAGAACAGCAGGCCGGCACTGGAGACCGCGCCCCCACGGTTGTCGAGGCTGCCGGCGTTGAGGGTCAGGCTGCCCTGGCTGAGCAGGGCGCCGTTACCGCTGTTGTCGAGCGCGCCGGCCAGTTGCAGCCAGAGGCTGTTCTGGCTGTTCACCCGGCCGCCCTGGCTGTTGTCCAGGCTCTGCCCGGTGAGGTTCAGGCCGTCGCGGCCGGCCAGGGTGCCGGCGCGGTTGGCGATGCGCTGCACCTGCAGGTCGAGGCCGGCGTCGCCGATCACCTTGCCTGCGCCGTTGTCCAGGCTGGCAGCCTGCACAGCGACCTTGGCGCGGCTGGAGATTTCGCCGCCCTGGTTGAGCAGGTCGGTGCCTTTGACGCTGACGCCGTTGTTGGCGGCGACCAAGCCGCCGTTGCGGTTGTCGAGCTGCCCGGCTTCGAGGTTCAGCGCGCCCTGGGCGAGCAGTTCGCCGCCCTGCTGGCTGAAGCTGTCGGCCTTGGCCTGCAGATCGCCCTTGGCATTCACGCTGCCCTGGGCGTTGTTCACCTGGCTGGCCGTCAGGCGCAGTGCCGCGCCGCTGTCGAGGGCGCCGCCCTGGCTGTTGTCCAGCTGGCCGACGTCGAGCTTCAGGTCGCCCAGGCTGCTGATCACGCCCAGCGCGCTGTTGTTCAGGCTGGCCCCGGAAAGGGTCACGCCGGCATCGCCGACCACCAGCCCGTCACGGTTGTCGAGGTTGCCGGCCTGCACGCCGAGCGCGCCCTTGGCCGAGAGCAGGCCATCGGCCTGGTTGTCGAGCTTGTGCTGGACGCGGGCCTGCAGGGTGCCGTTGCTGACCAGGGTGCCCTTGCCGCTGTTGTCCAGGCTGTCGAGGGTGAAGTCCAGCGACTGCTCGGCGGAGAACAGGCCGAGGCGGTTGTCCAGCGCGCCGCCGCTGACTTGCAGGCGGTTGGCGACGGCCTGGCCGTTGCGGTTGTCCAGGCGCGCGGCGTTGAGCGTCAGTTGATCGCTGGCGAGCAGGCGGCCCTGGCGGTTGTCCAGGCTGCCGGCGCTGACGCGGGTGGTGGCGCCCTTGAGCGCGCCGCCCTGGTTGTCCAGGGTGCCGCTGGCGTTGGCATCCAGGTTGCGGCTGGCGACCACGCTGCCGCTGTTGCGCAGGTTCTGCGCAGTGATCGCCACGTCGCCCTGGGCGTTGCGGCTGTTGTCCGGGTCGACGCCGGCTTCGACAACGCCGCTGTTGCTGACCTGAGCGGCAGTGAGCGCGACACGCTGGCCAGCCGCGAGGCTCTGGCTGTTGCTCAGCTGGCCGCTGGCGTTCAGCTCGGCGACGCCGCTGGCATAGGCCGGGCCGGTGACTGCAATGTCGCTGGCCTTGGCGCGCAGGTTGCCGGCGGCGCTGGTGCGGGCCAGGGTCAGCTGGCCGTTGGCGTCGATCTGGATGTCGCCGCCGCTGGCGGCCATGTTGCCGGCGAGCTTTACGCCCACGCCCTGCTCGGTGCCCACCAGGCGGATGGCGCCGGCGTACATGCCTCCCAGCGCGGAGCTGTCGATGGCCAGTTGCGGCTTGGCGCTGCCGTCGTCGGCCTTGGCGGTGGCGGCGAGGGTCTCGGCGTCCACCTGGTTGCGGCCGGTCACCACGGCGAGTTGCTGTGCGTAGAGGTCGGCGTTGAGCCTGGCGCTGCGGGTGATCAGCTCGAACTGGTCGAGGTTGCTGGCGTTCAGGCCGGCGCCTTCGACGCTGATCTCGCCGCCGTCGACGTCGTAGCCACGCAGGCGCTCGCCATCCATCAGCGGCTTGCCGGTGGTCAGCGTGGCGCGCGGGGTGTTGATGAAGCCGCAGCCGTTGCAAGTGATGCCGTGGGGGTTGGCGACTATGACGTGGGCGGCCTGCCCGGCCACTTCGGTGTAGCCGCGCAGTTGCGAGGGGTTGGCCCCGGTGACTTCGTTGAGGATCTTGTTGGCCGCGCCGCCCTTGAGGTTCGGGTTGCCGACGATGATCCCGCCCAGCTGGGTGGACTGGGTCTTGCCGGTGGCGTTGTTGAGGATCAGGCCGTTCTGCCCGACGTTGTAGTCGCTGAACTTGTTGTGGGAGAGCCCCGCGCCGTTGGGCGTGGCGATGTTCACCACGGGCACGCCGTTGCCCGCCGCGCCCAGGTGCGTATTGCCACCGGCTGCCGCGTCCACCGCCAGCTCGGCCGCTGCCGCGACGATGGGGTTGAGGATCAGGATGCCGGCAAGCACGCTGGCGATGGCCTGGTACAACGGATGGCGTACGTCCATGTGGGAATCTCCCAAGTGCCGGCAGATGCCAGCTACTAGCTAAAGAGCGAAGCGGTTCAGAAGAAGAGGTCGACGCGGAAATACACCGGGTGCTCGCGTCGCTCGATGATGTCGGGGCGCTCCAGGGAGCGCGCCAGGGTCACGGAGGCGGCGGCGTACTGCCCGCGCGCACTGAACTCCACGCCATGGCCGCTCATGCGCCCGGAGAGGCCCGGGTTGTATTGGCCGTGCTCGATGGCGCCGAAGTCGTAGGCGTAGGCCACGCCGTACTCCTGCACCCAGGGCAGCAGCGGTTCCCAGGTCACGGCGCGGCGCCAGCGCAGCTGGTTGCGCCAGTAGTAGCCGGAGTCGCCGGAGAGGGTCTGGTCCTTGAAGCCGCGGATCGAACTGAGGCCGCCCAGGCTGATGCGCTGCGGGCTGTAGAGCACGTCCTCGCTGTGCTGGCCGGTGGCGAGGCTTTCGAAGCTGAAGGCTTGCTCCCACAGCGTGAACGGCTGCAGGTAGCTCAGGGTCAGGCTGTATTTGTTGTAGCGGGCGGTGGGGCTGCCGTGCGGGGCGCCATGCTCGTCGTCCTGCGCGCCGAAGGCGCCGATGCCGCGCTGCCAGCCGATGTCGGCGTTGACGAAGGCACTGCCGATGCGCCGGCCATGGTTGAAGCCCAGGTTGAATTCGCTGAGGTGGGTGCTGGAGACGTCGAGCAGGGTGTCGTCAATGTAGTTGCGCGTGCGCTGGTGGCTGAGGCCGAAGTTCACCCCGGTCTTGCTCACGTCGTCGCGGTACAAAACGCGCTCGGCGCCCAGCTGGTGGGTTTCGTTGTCGCCGTCGTACTTGAAGGCGAAGCCGGCGTCTTCGTTGCGGGTGCGGTAGTAGTTGCGGCTGTAGCTGTAGTTGAAGGTCCACCAGCCGTAGGGAACGCTGTACCACAGGCTCTGGTTGTCGGAGTGCTTCCAGTGGTCGCTGACCACGTCCTCGCCGTAGCGCAGGCCGAACTGGTCGGCCAGGCCCAGCGGGCTGTCCCAGTCGAGGCCGACGCCGGCCTGCTGTTCGCCGGAGGTCGCGTCGCCGTTGTTGTCGCGGCTGGCGGAGACGCGCCAGGGTTTGCTGCGCTCACCCTTGAGCTGCACGCTGCTGCCGCCGACTTCCTTGCCCGGCACCAGCTCCATCTGCGCCTGGCGCGAGGGCAGGCGGTTGATCTGGTCGACCAGCTGTTCCAGATCACGCAGGTTGAGGACTTCGCCGGTGGTGCCGGGGAAAGTCATCGCCAGCTCGCGCTCGCTGGCCAGCTCGGACTGGTCGAAGCCCTCGAAGCGGCCTTCGACCACGATGATCTTCAGCTCGCCGCTGGAGAGGTCCTGCTGCGGCAGGTAGGCGCGGGTGGTGACGAAGCCGCGCGCGAGATAGTGGTCGGTGATGCCCTTGAGCAGCTCATTGAGCTGGTTCACGCCCAGGCATTGGCCCTGGTACGGCGCCAGCAGCGCTTCGCGCGAACGCGCGTCGAGGTGCTCGGCGCCTTCGAGACTGATGCTGCGGATAGCGAAGCAACGGGTGTCCGGCGCGGTGGTCGGCGGCACCTCGGTCGGCGCCTTGCCGGGGAGCTGCTGGAGCTCTTCCAGGCGCTGGCGCTGTTCGCGCAGCAATTGTTCCTGGCGCTGGCGCTGAAGGTCGTTGTCGCCCGGCGAGGGGAGTGGCGCGGCAAAGCTTGCCGAGGCACAGCAGAATGCCAGGACGGGCATCCAGCCACGGTAGAGAACATGCATCCTTACGATCCCTGTCATCTGGCCGTACGGCCAGTCCGTCCAAAAAAACGGATTGGATCATATTTGATACATGATGCCCTTAGGCCACCACCCCGACGAACTGTAAGCCATTTCCCATTTTCTGGGAGATACCGCGCACAAACGATGCTTGCCTGTGCGCCTGATTGTCACACTTTGGGTACCAGCGCCGGCAGCAATTGCCGGGAGATCGCCTCGCGCACGGCGGGCAGCAGGGTCGCATTCCCCGCGAGCATTTCCTCCACCAGGCGGCGCAGCGCCAGCGAGCGCTCCGGGGTCAGGCCGCGCACGGCGTATTCGCAGGCCTGCTCGGCGGTGATGCCCGGCGGCACGGCGAAACCCAGCGCCTGCAGGCGTTCGCGGAAATCGTCCTGGTCGATCAGGTCGGCGTGCATCATCGCGGGTCTCCTTGGGAGCGGCAGGGTCTGCATCGATTCTGGTAAGCCCGGCGGGGCGCGGCAAGCACCTGTCCGACGGAATGTCCGCGGCGGGCAAGCGCAGGTCGTTTTCGGCTAACCGAGGCGGCGGCGCGACGCGCAGACTGGCTTCCATACCCCGCAGCCGGCACCGGCGCCCGCTGCGGGGCCTCGCACACTGAGAGCCCGAACCGGCTCGATTTGTCCCCTGCCGCGCGTCGGGCGCCGCAGGGGATTTTTTTGTCCGGCTTTTCGTAGGAGCGAGAGGAACGCCCTCGTTATTGCTCGCGAACACGATTCCCGACGAATCCGAAGCTGGGCGGTTCGCGAGCAAGCTCGCTCCTGCAACAGACGGCACAGGCCGGAAATATCAGCGCTCGCGCTGCAACACCAGGATGCGTGACAGCAGTTCGTCGCGGTCGATGTAGCAGCCCTGCAGGTGCCGTTCGCCGCTGGCCGGGTCGAAGGCGGTGCGGGCGTGCAGGGTCCGGCGGTTGTCGAAGCACCACATCTGCCCGGCGCGCAGCTTCTGTTGCAGGCGGAAGCGCGCATCGCGGGTGAGCGTGAGGAAGGCGCGCCAGGCGTGGTACAGCGCATCCATGCGCTCGGCCGGGGCATCGAAGGGGCCGCGGAGGAAGTTGGCGATGCGGATTTCGCTGATCTCGCCCCGCGCATCCAGGGCGATCACCGGCGCCAGGCAGCGGTAGTCGCTGCGGCGGTCCTTGTTGCGGAATTCGATGGGCATCTCGCAGAGCGTGCGGAAATCTTCCGGCGCTTCGTCACGCAGTGCCTCGGCGATGGCGAAGCCGTCGACGAACACGCTGTCGCCGCCGTCGGCGTTGTTCACCAGGCAATGCAGGAATTGCAGCCCCGGTTGCAGCTCGCGGGTCGGCAGGTCGGTGTGCAGTGGCAGGTTGAAGGCCGTGTAGGCGTTGCTGTCGGCGGCCGCGGCCTTGGACTTCACATCGAACAGCACACCGAAATTGGTCTCGCGGATGAAGGCGATGCGCTGGGCGATGCGATTCAGCGAGCCGGGCGCGGTGGGCACGCCGTCCACGCGGCTGAGGCCAAGATCGCGCAGGGCGAGCATCCACTCCAGCAGCGCGGAGTCGTCGTCCATCAAGTGGTCGTGCTGGTACACCGGCACCTCGAAGTCGCGGCGCCAGACACGGGTGGTCTGGTGCGCGGCCAGGCGTTCTGCGCGGGACGCGTCGTCATAGGCGTGGGCGCGCAACCAGCCAGGGTCGAAGCGGCTGCGGTGGCCATCCTGCCAGTCGATGCACAACTGGCCCTGATCGAGGCTGGCGCGCGACGGGGCGAGGCTTGCGGGGACGTCGATGATTTCCAGCACCTGTTCGCGGGTGACGCTGTAGACGCACTCGCTGCAGGGGCAGTTGTCGCGCAGCCACTGGTGGTGGAAGGGGCTGACGCGGCCGTCGGCCCACAGCACTTCGAGGCGGTTTTCCAGCGGGCGCAGGCTGCCCAGTGCGGCGGTCAGCCGGTAGGTGCGCCAGTCGGCGATGCCGGGGTTTTCCAGCGTGGTCTGCATGCGTTCCTCCTCATCGATTCAGGCTGCGGCGCAGGGCCGCGATCAGGGCGCCGCGCAGGGCGTCCACTTCCGCCACGCGCCGGGCGCGCAGGCAGCCGTGGACGAGCCCGGCACCGGGGAAGTAATCCACTGCCACGCCGGCTTCGCGCAGGCGGTCGCGGTACAGCGCGCCGTCGTCGCGCAACGGGTCGAACTGGGCGACCGCTATGAAGGCCGGCGGCAGGCCGCCGAGGTCTTCGGCGAGCAGCGGCAGCGCCAGCGGGTCGCGCCAGTCGGCGGGGCGCGAGAGGTAGGCGGCGAGGTATTCATCGACCGCTGCACTGGTCATCAGCGGTGCGTCGGCGCAGGTGGTGCGCGAGGGCGTATCGAGGTTGCCCAGAGCGGGGTAGATCAGCGCCTGGGCCAGCGGCAGCGCTTCGCCGCTACCGCGCAGGGCCTGGCACAGCGCGGCGGCGAGGTTGGCACCGCCGCTGTCGCCGGCGACCGCGATGCGGGTCTTATCCACAGGCTCGCCGAGGCCGTCCTGGTGAATCCGCCGCCAGGTGTCGAGGCAGTCATTGAGGGCGGCGGGATAAGGGTGCTCGGGCGCCAGCCGGTAGCTGATGGCGATCACCAGCGCGCCCAGTTCTGCGGCCAGGGGAATGCAGATCATGTCATGGGTGCGGGCGTTGCCCAGTACCCAGCCGCCGCCGTGGATGTAGAAAACTGTCGGCCAGCCATTCGCCGGCGGCGCACCTTCGGGGCGGTACAGGCGCAGCTCGACCAGGCCGTCAGGCTGTACGTCGCGGACCAGCAGGCCCGGCGGAACCTGCGGCGCAAAGGCAGCGGCCATGCGCTCGTAGTTTTCCCGCTGCGCTGCGAGCGTGGGGCCTTCCAGTGGGTGAGCCTCCGTTTCGGTGACGAAGGCCTGCATGGCATCGGACAGCGGATAGCGCCGGCTCATTCCCGCTCAGCCTGGCAGGCCGATGACGCGGCCGACGTAATCCGGGCGCGGCAGCGGGCGATGGGCTTCGGCCAGCGCCAGCACATGCTCGAGCACCCTGCCTTCGAAGGGCGCCGAGCGGGCGCCGCCTTCGAGGTTCACGTGCAACAGCATCTGCTCGCTGGCGGCCAGGGCGAGGTCCTCGCCGGCACGGTGCAGGCTGTGGAAAACCTGCAGGCGCTTGCGGTCATGGGCGATCAGCTGGGTGCGCACTTCGACCGTCTCGCCCTCCTTCACCTCGTGCAGGTAGTTGAGGTGCACTTCGAGGGTGAACAGCGAGTCATGGGTGGCGGCGCGGTGTGCGGCGTCGAGACCGAGGTGGTCCATCAGGGCGTCGGTGGCGTAGCTGAACAGCAGCAGGTAGAAGGCGTCGCGCAGGTGGCCGTTGTAGTCGGTCCACTCGGCGAGGATGGGGGTTTCGTAGGTTTTCAGGGCGTGCATTTTCGGCTCTCTATTCAGGTCCCCTCTCCCCAACCCTCTAACTAGGCGTCCCCCCCTGAAGAGAGAGGGGGCCGTCCAGAGCGGGCGGTGAAATGAGAGGTTAGTCGGCGAAGGCGAAGCCGTGTTTTGTCTTGGTCTCCTTGATCGCACCGAGCACCGCCAGCAGGCAGTCGTCGCGGTAGCGCTCCAGCTCGGCGATGCTGCGGCTGCCCTGCTGCTCGGCGGTGCCTTCCACCACGCGGTCGATCAGGGTGTCGGTCAGTTCCGGGGCCGGCAGGTAGGTCCAGGGCAGTTGCAGCGCCGGGCCGAACTGGGCCATGAAGTGGCGCATCCCGGCGTTGCCGCCGGCCAGGGTGTAGGTGAGGAAGGTGCCCATGAAGGACCAGCGCAGGCCCGCACCGAAGCGAATGGCGTCGTCGATCTCGCCGGTGCTGGCGACGCCGTCATTGACCAGGTGCAGCGCTTCGCGCCAGAGGGCTTCGAGCAGGCGGTCGGCGATGAAGCCGGGGACTTCCTTTCTCACGTGCAGGGGGCGCATGCCGAGGGATTCATAGACCTGGATGGCGGCCTGCACGGCCTCCGGCGCGGTCTTCACGCCGCCCACCACTTCCACCAGCGGCAGCAGGTACACCGGGTTGAACGGGTGGCCGACCACGCAGCGTTCGGGGTGCGTGGCGTCGGCGTAGAACTCGCTGGGCAGCAGGCCCGAGGTGCTGGAGCCGATCAGGGCGTCGGGCCTGGCGGCGGCGCTGATCTTCGCGTGCAGCTCGCATTTCAGGTCGAGGCGTTCGGGGGCGCTTTCCTGGATGAAGTCGGCGTCGCGCACGCACTCCTCGATGGTGGCGACGAAGCGCAGGCGCTCCTGCGAGGCGCCGGGGGCAAGCCCGGCCTTTTCCAGCGCCGGCCAGGCGTTGGCGACGCGCGCACGCAGCGCCGCTTCGGCGCCAGGAGCCGGGTCCCAGGCGATGACGTCGAGGCCGTGGGCCAGGGCGCGGGCGACCCAGCCGCTGCCGATGACACCGCTGCCGAGGGCGGCGAAGGTTTTGATATCGGTAATGAAGGACATGGATGGCTCCGGAAAGGTGGCGGGGCGTCGGGGTTCGTTGTAGGAGCGAGCTTGCTCGCGAACAGGGTCCGCAGCGGAGCTGGGTTCGCGAGCAAGCTCGCTCCTACGAAGAGCAGTTCGGTCAGTACGTGGGCCGCAATCAGCGGGCCTTGAGGTTCATCTTGTTGCGCCCCTCCGCCGGGGTCAGGGCGCGGCCGCCCAGGCGCTCGATGATCTCGATGGCGCGTTCGACCAGTTGGCCGTTGCTGGCGTGCACGCCACGGTCCAGCCAGATGTTGTCTTCCAGGCCGACCCGCACGTTGCCGCCCAGCAGCATGGCCTGGGCGACCATGGGCATCTGCGAGCGACCGATGCCGAAGCCGGCCCAGGTCAGGCCGTCGGGGATGTTGTCGGCCATCGCCTTCATGGTGGTGGTGTCGGCCGGGGCGCCCCACGGGATGCCGAGGCAGATCTGGATCAGCGGGTCTTCCAGCAGGCCTTCCTTGAGCATCTGTTTGGCGAACCAGAGGTGACCGGTGTCGAAGATTTCCAGCTCGGCCTTCACCCCCAGTTCGGTGATGCGCTTGGCGCCGGCGCGCAGCTGGGCCGGGGTGGAGACGTAGATGAAGTCGCCGTCGCCGAAGTTCAGGGTGCCGCAGTCCAGGGTGCAGATTTCCGGCAACAGCTCCTCGACGTGCTTGAGGCGCTCCAGCGGGCCGACCAGGTCGGTGCCGGCGCCGAACTCCAGCGGCTGCTCGCCCTGGCCGATCTGCAGGTCGCCGCCCATGCCGGCGGTGAGGTTGATGATGACGTCGGTGTCGCTCTCGCGGATGCGCTCGACCACTTCGCGGTAGAGGTTCACGTCGCGGCTCGGCTTGCCGGTCTGCGGATCGCGGACGTGGCAGTGGGCGACGGTGGCGCCGGCCTTGGCGGCCTCGATGGCGGCGGCGGCGATTTCCTTCGGGGTGACGGGAATGGCCGGGTGCTTGCCGACGGTGTCGCCGGCGCCGGTCACCGCGCAGGTGACGATCACTTCATGGTTCACGGTGGCTGTCCTTCTTCGGGTCGAACGAACCCACTGCGCGCCGGGCGACGCGCAGGGATCTTGTTGTTGGGAGTTACTTCAGCGAGGCCTGAACGGCAGCGAGGCCGTCCTTGCCGTCGAAGGTGGTCACGCCGTCGAGCCAGGCCTTGAGCGGCTCGGGGTTCTGCTTCAACCAGGCCTTGGCGGCGTCCACCGGCTGGCTGCGGTCGAGGATCGGCACCATCACCTGGCTCACCTGCTCGCTGCTGAACTTGAGGTTGTGCAGCAGCTTGGCGACGTTGCCGCACTGCGCCTGGTAGCCGCCGGCGGTCATGATCGAGACGGTGGCGGAGCCTTCATTGGGGCCGAACACGTCGTCGCTGCCGGTGAGGTATTTCATGTCGATCTGCAGGTTCATCGGGTGCGGTTTCCAGCCGAAGAACACCACCCACTGCTTGCGCTTGATGGCGCGCTTGACCGCGGTGAGCATGCCGGCCTCGCTGGACTCGACGATCTGGAAGCCCTTCAGGCCGAACTTGTCGTCGGCGATCATCTTCGCGGTGATGCGGTTGGAGCCGCTGCCGGGCTCGATCAGGTAGATCTTGTTGCTCAGCTTGTCCTTGAACTTGGCGATGTCGGCGAAGGTCTTCAGACCGCCGTCGTAGACATAGCTCGGCACGGCGTAGGTGGACTGCGCGTCGGGCAGGGTCGGCGGGGTGATCACGTCGATCTGCTGCTTGTCGAGGTAGGGCTTGGCCACCGGCTGCATGGTCGGTTGCCAGTAGCCGAGGAAGACGTCGAGCTGCTTGTCGGCCATGCCGGCAAGGATGATCTGCTGCGAGGCGCTGGTCTGCTTGACCTTGTAGCCCAGGCCGTCGAGCACGGCCTCCGCCACAGCGCTGCTGGCCACCACGTCGGTCCAGTTCACCGTGCCCATGCGCACGTTCTGGCACTGGGCGGGTTCGGCGGCCCAGCTGGTGCCGGCGGCGAGCATGAGCGCGGCACAGCCGAGCGCTTGGATCGATAGCTTCATGACTTCTCCCTCAAGGCCTTTGCGGCATTGGTTATCGTTTTTGTACGTCATGGCCCTCACGGGGGCTGAGGAACAAATTACGCAGGCGGCGGCCCGGCGAATCGCACTGCGGCGACCAGCTCTTGCACAGCAGCGACCTCCCCCATTGCCAGGCAGGACTAATTGCACTATGCCAACACAACGCCAGCTCAGCGCTCGCCCCGACCGCACGGAAAACGCCATGTCCCAAGACTTCTGGTTCCTGCTGTTGCCCGGTTTTTCCGTGATGGGTTTCGTTTCCGCCGTGGAGCCGCTGCGGGTGGCCAACCGCTTTCGCGGCGAGCTGTACCGCTGGCACCTGATGAGTCTGGACGGCGGGCCGGTGCTGGCCAGCAACGGCATGTCGATGAATGCCGACAGCGGCCTGGAAGCACTGCGCGCAGGTGACACGCTGCTGGTGGTGGCCGGCTTCGAACCCTTGCGCGCCTGCACCCCGGCGCTGCTGCAGTGGCTCAAGCGCCTGGACCGCGACGGCGTGACCCTGGGCGGCATCGACACCGGCAGCTTCGTGCTGGCCGAGGCCGGGCTGCTGCAGCGCCAGCGCTGCACGGTGCACTGGGAGGCGCTGGACGCTTTTCGGGAAACTTATCCACAGGTGCAGGCGACCCAGGAGCTGTTCGAGATCGACGGGCCGCGCATCACTTCTGCCGGCGGCACCGCGTCCATCGACCTGATGCTCGACCTGATCGCCCAGGCCCACGGGCCGGAGCTGGCGGTGCAGGTCTCGGAGCAGTTCGTGGTCGGGCGCATCCGTACCCGCCAGGACCACCAGCGGCTGCAGGTCGCCAGCCGCTACGGGGTGAACAACCGCAAGCTGGTGCAGGTGATCGGCGAGATGGAGCGTCACACCGAGCCGCCGCTGTCGACGCTGGAGCTGGCCGAGCGTATCCAGGTGACCCGGCGCCAGCTCGAACGCCTGTTCCGTCTGCACCTCAACGACACGCCGTCGAACTTCTACCTCGGCCTGCGCCTGGACAAGGCGCGCCAGTTGCTGCGCCAGACCGACCTGAGCGTACTGGAAATCGGCGTCGCCTGTGGCTTCGAGACACCCTCGTACCTGTCGCGCAGCTACCGGGCGAAGTTCGGGGTGTGCCCGAGCCAGGACCGGGTGGGGTTGCGCAAGGTGGCGGCCAAGGCCTGACACCTGTGGGGCGCATAACGCCTACGGGGTTATGCGCCCTACGTATCCACAGAGAGCTCCACTGCCCGGCCGATCTTGTAGGAGCGAGCTTGCTCGCGAACCGTCCACCTTGGGAATTACCGGCGAGATCTGTTCGCGAGCAAGCTCGCTCCTACGAAGAGCAAAAGCGCTGCACTGCGATTGGCAATATCTGTGGGATTACCGTCATTTACCCCATCCGGGGTCGGGCGGAGTATGCACACCAGGCACCCCACTCTCACCGCCACTGGAGACCACCATGAGCGAAGCCCGTCCCCCTCTGCCGCCGTTCACCCGCGAAACCGCCATCCAGAAAGTCCGCCTCGCCGAGGACGGCTGGAACAGCCGCGATCCGCACCGCGTGTCGCTGGCCTACACGCCGGACAGCCGCTGGCGCAACCGCTCCACCTTCGTCCAGGGCCGCGAGCAGATCGTCCAGTTCCTCACCGCCAAGTGGGTGCGCGAGCAGCAGTACCGGCTGATCAAGGAGCTCTGGGCCTTTACCGACAACCGTATCGCCGTGCGCTTTGCCTACGAGTGGCACGACGATTCGGGCAACTGGTTCCGCTCCTACGGCAACGAGAACTGGGCGTTCGACGAGAACGGCCTGATGTTCGAGCGCCATGCCAGCATCAACGACCTGCCGATCAGCGAGGACGAGCGCCTGTTCCGTTGGCCGCAGGGGCGCCGGCCGGACGAACATCCGTCGTTGAGCGAGCTGGGGCTCTAGATCCGTTATCCACAAGATTGACTGGGGCACTGCGTAGGATGGCGTGGAGCGAAGCGATACCCATCGATCACCGGCAAACTCGCTGATGGGTATCGCAAGCTCCACCCATCCTACGAATGAGCTAGCCGGTGACTGTAGAGCCAATGGGGACGCCGAGCCGTAGGGCGCATAACGCACCAGCGTTATCCGCCGTACGATTTGCCGATCAGGCTGGGACTGCCTGGGCGGGAGCGACCGACGTGGCGCGGCTGTCTTCCAGGATCATCGCCGCCGCGCGCTCGCCGAGCATGATGCAGGGCGCGTTGGTGTTGCCGCTGATGAGCGTCGGCATGATCGACGCGTCCACCACGCGCAGGCCCTTGAGGCCGTGCACGCGCAGGCGCAGGTCGACCACCGCCAGCGGGTCTTCGCCCATCTTGCAGGTGCCCACCGGGTGGAACACGGTGGCGGCGTATTCACGCAGGTGCTCCAGCAGTTGCTCATCGGTCTGCACTTGCGGGCCGGGCAGCATCTCGGCGCCACGAATAGTGTCGAACTCCGGCTGGGCGAGGATCTTGCGCGCCAGCTTGACGCCTTCCACCAGCACGCGGCCGTCTTCCTCGTTGGCGAGGAAGTTGTAGTCGATCTCGATGTCGCCACCGGGCTTCACCCGCAACTCGCCAATGCTCTTGGGCCGCAGCACGCAGGTGTGCACGGCGTAGCCATGGCCCCATTCGAACAGACGGCCACGGTGGCTGCGGTAGCCGGGCACGAAGTGGAACTGCACGTCGGCCAGCTCATTCGCGAGCGGGGTGCGGGCGAAACCGCCGGCCTCGACGTAGTTGGTGGTCAGCCAGCCCTTCTTCGCCAGCAGGTACTTGAACGGCGAGAGCAGGATCTGCGGCAGCGAACCGAGGGAGAAGCCCAGGCTCAGCGGACTCGGCGAGCGTACGGTGACCAGCCCGTCGAGGTGGTCCTGGAGGTTCTTGCCCACGCCCGGCAGGTCGTGTTGCACCGGGATGCCGGCAGCTTTCAGCTCGGCAGCCGGGCCGATGCCGGAGGCCAGGAGGATCTGCGGCGAGCCGAGGGCACCCGCGGTGAGGATCACCTCGCGGCGCGCCAGCAGGCGTTCGCCGCTGCGCAGTTCGATGCCGCTGACGCGCTCGCCTTCGAGCAGCAGGCGGCCCACCTGGCGCTCGGTCAGCACCGTGAGATTGGGGCGCTGCAGCGGTGCGACGAAGGCGCGGTAGCTGCTCAGGCGCCTGGCGTCCTTCTGGGTCAGGTTGTAGATGCCGACGCCTTCGAACTCGCGGCCGTTGAAGTCATCGTTGCGGCGCAGGCCAATGCGTTCGCCGGCCTTGATGAACAGGCTGGACAACGGGTTGGGATCGCGCGGCTTGTCCACCACCAGTTCGCCCAGGGTGCCGTGCAGCGCCGGGTCCTGGCCAAGCAGGTTGCGCTCGGATTTCTTGAAGTACGGCAGCACGTCCTTCCAGCCCCAGCCCGGGCAGCCTTCGGCTTCCCAGCGATCGTAGTCGGAGGCGTGGCCGCGGATGTAGATCATGCTGTTCATCGAGCTGGAGCCGCCCAGCGCCTTGCCGCGCGGGCAGTGCAGCGAGCGGTTGTTCAGGCGCTTCTGTGGTGCGGAGTAGAAGTTCCAGCTGAACACCTTGCTCTTGTACAGGGTGATGGTGCCGGCCGGGGTCTGCACGCGCGGGCTGGCGTCGCTGCCGCCGGCTTCCAGCAGGCAGACGCGTACCGACGGGTCGGCGCTCAGGCGGTTGGCCAGCACGCAACCGGCCGAGCCGGCGCCGACGATGAGGTAGTCGTAGGTGGAATCTTGGGTGAAGGACATGGGGGCTCCCCGTGAGTCTTGCGTGAATCGCAGAACCCCTCACCCCAACCCTCTCCCGAGGGAAGAGGGGGCCGAACGGTGCTGCAGCGGATCACCGCATCGGCCGGCGCCCTGCAGGAGGCGCCAGCCGGCGGCAGGTCAGTGCGCTTCTTTCAGGTCGTCGTGGAGCAACCCGAGGATCTCGCGCTTCATCTCGATGAACGGGCGGTCCATGACCATGTCCAGCGAGCGCGGGCGCTCGATGGGCACGTCGAGGATCTGCTTGATGCGACCGGGGCGAGCGCCCATGACGTAGACGCGGTCGCCCAGCAGGATGGCCTCGTCGATGTCGTGGGTGACGAACACCACGGTCTTCTTGCTGTGGTCCCACACGCGCAGCAGCAGTTGCTGCATCTGCATGCGGGTCTGGCTGTCGAGCGCGCCGAAGGGCTCGTCCATCAGCAGGATCTGCGGGTCGTTGGCCAGCGCGCGGGCAATCGCCACGCGCTGCATCATTCCGCCGGAGAGCTGCTTGGGGTAGTTGTTCTCGAAGCGGCGCAGGCCGACCTCGTCGAGGTAGTAGTCGACGATCTCGCGGCGCTCGGCCGCCGGCATGCCGCGGCGCTTGAGGCCGAACTCGACGTTCTGGCGCACGGTGAGCCAGGGGAACAGGGTGTAGCTCTGGAACACCATGCCGCGGTCGGCGCCCGGGCCGTCGACCAGCTGGCCGCCGACGTAGATATCGCCCTCGGTGGGCTCGGACAGCCCGGCCGTGAGGTAGAGCAGGCTCGACTTGCCGCAGCCGGACGGCCCGACAATCACCGCGAACTGCTGGTCGGGCACCTCGAAGGAGACGTTCTCCAGCGCGCTGAAGGTGCCGCCGTCGGGCGTGCGGTAGCGCAGGCTGACGTTCTCCACCCGCAGGCGGGCCGGGTTGGCAGGTTGCTGGCCGGTCACGGCGGGTTCTTCCTGCTTGATCGCTACTGCGCCCATGACGCCACCTTCAGTCGGATGAATCGGAACAGTTGGTCGGTGATCAGGCCCAGCAGGCCGATGATGGCGATCGCCAGGAAGATCACGTCGACCTGGAAGCCGCGCATGGCCTTGAGGCTGATGTAGCCCAGGCCGCTGGAGGCGGCGACCAGTTCGGCGACCACCAGGTAGGTCCAGGCCCAGCCCATGGTCACGCGCAGGGTGTCGAGCACGCCGGGCAGCGAGGCCGGGCCGAGCACATGGAGGACCACGTCGCGGCGGTTGCAGCCCAGGGTGTAGGAGGCGTTCACCAGGTCCTTGGCGACGCCACGGGAGACGTCGGCGATCATCACCAGTTGCTGGAAGAACACGCCGAAGATGATCACGGTGACGCGCTGTTCCAGGCCGATGCCGATCCACAGGATGAACAGCGGTACGAAGGAGGTCACCGGCAGGTAGCGGATGAAGTTCACCAGCGGTTCGAGGAAGGCCTGGACGATGCGGAAGCTGCCCATCAGCAGCCCCAGCGGCACCGCCACCAGCGAGGAGACGATGAAGCCGATCATCACCACCTTGACGCTGGCCATCACGTGGGTGGCGAGGGTGCCGTCACTGGCCAGGCGCACGCCGGCCGCGAGCACCGCGTCCGGGGTCGGCAGGAACATCGCCGGCACCACGCCGCCGTAGGAAAGCCCGGCCCACAGGCCGAACACGAGGAGCCAGCACAGGGTGCCGGCGGACCAGACCAGCTTCAACGGCAGGTCGACCTTGGGCGTCAGGCAGCGGCTGAGCCAGGATTGCGAACGACGAGGCATCGCGGATTCCTCCAGGCGAGCGGCGCCAGGCCGCCCGCGGGGACAAGAGAGACGGTTACTCGGAGACGAAGCGCGGGTCGACCAGGTCGTCGTAGCTGACTTCCAGGCGCTTGCCCTGCAGGCCGCTCCAGGTCTCGTTGGCGAGACGGATCAGACCCTTGATGTCGCCAGGCTTGCCGGGGGTGCCAATGAGCTGCTCGCTCATCGCCTTGTCGTAGAAGCGCACGCCCTTGGCGGCATCGGCCAGGGCCTTGGGATCGGCAAGGTAACCGCCGACGCCCTTGGCCATGATGGCGTAGGCCTCGTCCGGGTGCTCCTGGGTGTACTGCACGGCCTTGTACAGGCCTTTCACCAGGGCCTTCACGTCCTCGGGCTGCTTCTCGATGACGTCGCAGTTGAGGGCGACCACGTCGACGATCACGCCGGGGGTGGTGGAGCTGTCCACCAGCACCTTGCCCTGCTGCTTCTCGCGCACCAGCGACAGATGCGGTTCCCAGGTCACGGCAGCCGGCACGCGGCCGGCGATGAAGGCGCTGGCGGCGTCATCGGCGGTCATGTTCTGCACCTTGATGTCGCTCATGTTCATGCCGGCGTGCTTGAGCAGGTAGGCCAGCCAGAACTGCGAGACGGAGCCCTCGTTCACTGCCACTTCCTGGCCCTTGAGCTGGGCCAGCGAGGTGACGTCCTTGCCCACCAGCACGCCGTCGCCGCCATGGCTGTCGTCCAGCGCGGCGACGGCCTTGAAGCAGAACTTGGGACGGTACTTGAGGATTTCGTCGATGGTGGAGGCGGAGCCGGACAGCTGGCCGGAAGCCTGGGCCGCCATGTACATCGAGGCTTCCTCGATGGTGGTCAGCTGCAGGTCCAGGCCCTGTTCCTTGAAGTAGCCCAGGTCACGGGCGAGGTACAGGGTGCCGTAGCCGACCCAGGTGGTGTGGCCGATGGACAGGGTGCCGGCCTGCGCGCCGGAAACGGCGGCGAGAGCCAGGGCGGAACACGCGATGGAACGCACGAGCAAGGACTTGATCATGAAGCACTCCCACAGCCGGTTGGCTTTTTTGTTGGTTTACTGCGGCAGTGGCCAGGAGGCCGGTAAAACCGGGACATGCGCGGCATCGAGCTCTATGGCTCAGCGTCTGAAGGCTTTGTCTCGCGACATGTCTGACAAACCGATGGTCGCCGAAGCGGGAGGCTCGGAAAATTATTAAATATGTCGTTGCGCCATAAGAAAAAGCTGCCTTGCCGGTGAAAATGCACCAGCATGGAGCAGGGGAGAACTCGGACACGCGCGGGTTGTTTCGCGCTGCACTAAGGTTGAACGCAGCTCTCCTCAAGGAAGGTTTCAAACATGGCTTTACGTCCCGTTCTGTCGGCCCTGGCGCTCGCCATCGGGCTGTCGCTGCACCCCGCTCTGTCCTTCGCCGCCAATCCCCAGGCCCCTGCCGTCACCGAGCTGAAATGGCCGCGGGACTTCGCCCTGGGCGAGCAGCACGTGCAGATATTCCAGCCGCAGATCGAGAGCTGGGATGGCACCCGCATGGGAGGGCGTGCCGCCATCGCCGTCGGCCCCGCCAATGGCGCGCCCACCTATGGCGTGGCGCAATTCTCCGCCGCCGCTGCCATCGACAAGGCCAGCGGCCTGGTGCAACTCACCGACCTGCGCATCGACAAGGTGGAGGTGCCCACCGCCCCGGACAGCGCCGGCAAGGTGCGCGATGCACTGGTGGCGCGCCTGCCCAAGGACGGCCTGACCGTCTCCCTCGATGAACTGCAGGCCAGCTACGCGGTAAACCAGCAGCTCGACCAGCTGCGTCACGTGGAGGTGAAGAACGACGCGCCGCAGATCGTCTTCACCGCGACCCCGACGGTGCTGGTGATGATCGACGGCCAGCCGAACTGGCAGGCCCTGCCGAGCAGCGACTTCCAGCGCGTACTCAACAGTCGCGTGCTGATCCTGCGCGACGCCCAGGGCAACCATTACCTCAATGCCGCCGGCAACTGGTACACGGCCCAGGCGCTGGATGGCAGCTGGTTGGTCCTGAGCCAGCCGCCCAAGGCGCTGCTCAATGCACGGCAGGTGGCGGAGAAAGCCGGTCCGGTGGACGCCCTGCTGCCCAAGGACGGCAAGGCGCCGGGCAAGGCGCCGGCGATCCTGGTGGCGACCACGCCCACCGAGCTGATCGTCAGCGACGGCACCCCGCAGATGCAGCCAGTGGACGGCGTCAGTCTGCTGACCATGCAGAACGCCGACCACGCGGTGTTCGTCGATCCGACCCACAACACCTGGTACGTGCTGCTCTCCGGCCGCTGGTTCAGCGGCCCCGGCGAGAAGGGCCCCTGGCAGTTCGTCGACGGCAAGGACCTGCCCGCCGACTTCGCGAAGATTTCGCCCAAGGACCCGAAAGCCAACGTGCTGGTGTCGGTGCCCGGCACCCCGCAGGCGAAGGAGGCAGCCATCGCCGCCAGCATTCCGCAAACGGCCTCCGTGTCGCGCAGCAAGGCGACCATGAAGGTCAGCTACGACGGAGCGCCCAGTTTCCAGCCCATCAGCGGTACCAGCCTGCAGTACGCAGTGAACACGCCGACGCCAGTGATCGAGGTCGCCGCCAACCAGTTCTTCGCCGTGACCAACGGCGTCTGGTTCGTCGCCCCCAGCCCCACCGGCCCGTGGCAGGTGGCGACCGAGGTACCGGCGGCGATCTACGGCATCCCGCCCAGCTCTCCGGTGTACTACGTCACCTACGTGCACATCTACTCGGTCACCCCGCAGACCGTGGTCGTGGGCTACACCCCCGGCTACCTGGGCGTGGTGGTGAACAGCAGCGGCACGGTGGTCTACGGCACCGGCTACACCTACCCGGCCTACGTCAGCCAGACCGTCTACTACGGCTACCCGCCCACCTATGGCTACGGCGCCGGTTTCGCCATCGGCGCACTGACCGGCTTCGCCTTCGGTTACGCGGCGGGTGCCTACTGGGGTTCGCCGGAGCCGTACTGGGGTCCGTACTGGGGCCCCTACCCGCAAGGCGGCTGGAGCTATGCCAACGTCAACCAGGCGAACTTCTACGGCCGCTGGGGCCAGGGCACGGTGAACCACGCCTACGGCTACAACGGCTGGACCGGCACCCAATGGCAGGGCAGCTCGGCGGTGGGCTACAACCCGCGCACCGGTACGCACTTCCAGGGTGCCCAGGGTGCGGCCTTCAACCCGTACAGCGATGATGCCGCCGCTGGCCGACGCGGGGCCTTCTCCAACGCGTCGACCGGAATCTCCGGCGCCGGTCGCAGCGGGGTGGCCGCACATACCGACAGCGGTGATTTCGCCGCCGGACGCCAGGTCGCCACCCATAACGCCCAGACCGGTCGCACCACCATCGCCGAGCGCGGTGTGAAGGGCGATGTGGACGAAGGCCGCGACAGCTACGACAGGCAAAGCCAGGGCGTCAGCTACAACCGGCGCACCGGCAACGCCGTGGCCTGGAAGAACGGCGATGTCTATGCCGGCCACGACGGTAACGTCTACCAGCACACCGACAGCGGCTGGCAACAGCATACGGACAACGGCTGGCAGCCGGTGCAGCAGAACCAGGCCAACGTGCGCAGCCAGCTGGACCAGCAGTACCAGTCGCGGCAGATCGGCCAGCAGCGCTTTGGCCAGACCCAGCGACAATGGGGCGGTGGCGGTTTCGGTGGCGGGCATTTCGGCGGGGGCCATTTCGGCGGCGGCGGCTTCCGCCGCTGAGCCTGTGGACAAGGTTTTCCACACCACGGGTGGCTGTGGAAAACCACGTCGGGCAAGGTGAGAAACTTATCCACACGCCTTGCCCTTCCCCGCGCGCCCTCGGCAAGATGCCCGCTCCCACCACCATCGCGGGGTTGCCGTGACCGCTCTGTTCCAGGCCCTCTGGCCATTGTTCGCACTGATCGTCGGCGGTTTCGTGCTGCGCCGCAAAGGTTTCCCCGGCGACGCCTTCTGGCCGGCGGCCGAGCGACTCAACTACTTCATCCTGTTCCCCGCGCTGCTCGCCAGCAGCCTGGCCAGCGCGCCGCTGAACGACCCCGGCCTCGCCCGCCAGGCGCTGGCGGTGGTGCTGGGCCTGGGCATCGCCTGGGTCGTCCTGCTGATCGTCAAGCGCCTGCGCGGCTGGAATGCCGCACGCTTCGGCGCCATCGCCCAGGGCGTGCTGCGCTTCAACACCTACCTGGGGCTCGCCGCTGTCGGCAGCCTGTACGGCAAGCCGGGGCTGACCCTGGCCGCGCTGATGCTGGCACTGATGGTGCCGACGGTGAACGTGATGTCGGTATGGGCGCTGACCGCCGAGCGTGGCATCAGCCTGCGCTCGCTGCTGCTGCCCATCGTGAAGAACCCGCTGATCCTCGCCTGCGTGGCTGGCGCAGTGCTCAACGTGACGGGTATCGGCCTGCCCGGCGGTACCGACCGTCTGTTCAACCTGTTGGCCGTGGCCAGCCTGCCGCTGGGCCTGCTCTGCGTGGGCGCTGCACTGCAACCACAGGAGCTGCGCGCAGAAGCTTCGGCGCTGGGCTGGAACTGCGCGATCCGCCTGCTGGCCATGCCGCTGCTGGCCTTCGCCATCGCCCGCCTGCTGGCCCTGCCGCCGCTGGAAAGCGCCCTGCTGGTGCTGTTCTTCGCCTTGCCCACAGCCCCGACCGCCTATGTGCTGACCCGCCAGCTGGGCGGCGAGAGCGGGCTGATGGCCGGGATCATCACCCTGCAGACGCTGCTGGCAGGTGCCAGCCTGCTGGTGGTGATGGGGTTGATCCAGTCGCTCGGCTGACCCCGGAGTCCGATCCTACGCAAGCTGCGCGGATAGTGCGGACCTGTAGGAGCCGACCGCGCCCACGATCCTTATGCATGGCCGGCAATACTCCGAAACCTGTTACCCACAGGCGCAAACATTTGACTCGCGACTTACCCACACAACTTTGACGGCCGCTCACGGGTACCAGTCTGCGGGTGGTAATGGGCCTGATTCAGATGCCAGCCTTATTCTTAGGAATAGTCTGTCAGCCGCCGTCGTCAGTCGTACCTATGCCAACGATCCTACAATCCTGATGCTTGCCTGGCCCCTTCCCGCCAGACCCAGGCCATGGCAATGCGACGTCTATTCAGCCTCTCACTTGCGCTCATGCTGCCTTTCCAGGCTGCGTTGGCCGGGAACTTCATCCAGTTCCCGACGTTCAAGGATGAGCCATTGGAAGCCAGTACCTTCTGGCCAGCCGCTACGACCCTGCTTCCCTTCATTGCGACCACCGTCCTCTCGCAAGGGATGAGCCGAAAGCTGAGCGATAGCATCGCCGCTGCCAAGGACGATGCCGCCAGCTACGTCGCCAGCAATGGCGAAATCCGCGGCCCTTTCCTCGAGTCCTCGCTGCGTGAATTGCGCCAGGACCCGCACTGGGCAAAACGCAGCGAGGCAGAGCTGGTGCAGGCGATCCTGGTGTGGCCGGCCGGTTGAGCCGCGCGGGTTGTGTTCACTGGCTCGTTCATCGTGATTCGAGGATTCCCCCATGCGCAGGCTGATCCTGTTGCTCGCCCTGATTGCTCCCCTTGCCTGGGCCGCAGAGCAGGCGAAGGACTTCACCTTCGCCGGTACCGACTATTTCCATCGCTGGTCCCGGGAGGATCAGCACGAGTTCACGCCACAAGGCCAGGCGGATCTGGCGAAGTGGCAGGACATGCTCACCCTGCACCGCTATACGACGGCGAAGGACGCCGAACAGATGGCGGCCGTGGCCAACGCGGTACTGGACAACTACAAGCAGCAGGGCGCGATGATCCTCAAGGTGGATGCCCGTCCCACCCAGGGCAGCCAACCCGCCGTGTACTTCATCGCAGCAGTCTTCCCGCAACCGACGTTCATCGAAGCGGTGTTTTCCCGCCTCAAGCTGGAGAACGGCACCGGCACGGGGGTGATTTATTCCCATCGAATCTACGGCCAGGCAGCCGGCGACAGCATGAGCGCCTGGCTCAAGGCCAACGCCGACGCGCGGGAGAACGAGCTGATGGACTGGCAGCCGCCGGCCAGGGCTTTCCAGCGTCGCTGAATCTACACGGGAAAGATTCGCTGTCAGGCTGGCGCGGGCACGGCCCGCTCCGTCAGCAATAGCTCCGATCAGCGGTCATCCTCTGCGAAAGCCTGCTGAAAGCTTGACCCCCTAGCATCGCCGCCTCGGTCCTCCCGGCCGGACCTGCGTTCGCGCAGCGTACAAAAACAACAATCGGTGATCGCCCATGCCCCGCTTCCTGTCCCTACCCGTCCTGACTCCGTCTGCACCGCGCGTGCTTATCCACAGCCGCTGCTGAATCCCCCGCGCCGACCCGGAGTTATCCCCATGCTGACTTTCCTCGCCTTCGCCATGGTGGCGACCTTCATGTTCCTGATCATGACCAAGCGTCTGTCGGCGCTGATCGCGCTGATCCTGGTGCCGATCGCCTTCGCCCTGCTTGGCGGCTTCGCCAAGGGCCTGGGGCCGATGATGCTGGATGGCATCCGTACCCTGGCGCCGACCGGCGTGATGCTGATGTTCGCCATCCTCTACTTCGCCATCATGATCGACTCCGGGCTGTTCGACCCGGCGGTGCGGCGCATCCTCAGGCTGGTCAAGGGCGACCCGCTGAAGGTGTCGATGGGCACCGCCGCGCTGGCGATGATCGTCTCGCTGGATGGCGACGGCTCGACCACCTACATGATCTGCGTAGCCGCCGTGCTGCCGCTGTACAGCCGGCTGGGCATGAGCCCGCTGCTGATGGCCTGCCTGATCATGCTCTCCAGCGGCGTGCTGAACATGACCCCCTGGGGCGGCCCGACCGCCCGCGCGGCCAGCGCGCTGCACGTGGACCCGGCGGACATCTTCGTGCCGATGATCCCGGCCATGCTCGCCGGCATCGCGGCGATCTTCGCGCTGGCGTGGGTCTATGGAAAACGCGAGCGTGCGCGCCTGGGCGAACTGCACTTGCCGACCGACCACGAGGCCATGGCCGAGGTCAGCGTCTCGCAGTTCCCCGAGGCGCGCCGGCCCAGGCTGCTGTGGTTCAACGCGGTGCTCACGGTGATCCTGATGAGCACGCTGATCGCCGGCCTGCTGCCGATGCCGGTTCTCTTCATGATCGCCTTCGGTATCGCGATGATCGTGAACTATCCCTGCATCCTGGAGCAGAAGAGGCGCATTGGCGCCCATGCCGAGAACGTCCTCGCGGTGGTCTCGCTGATTTTCGCCGCGGGGGTCTTCACCGGGATTCTTTCCGGAACGGGCATGGTCGAAGCCATGTCCAAGAGCCTGCTGGCAGTAATCCCGCCGGCACTGGGGCCCTATCTTGCGACCATCACGGCGCTGGTGAGCATGCCGTTCACCTTCTTCATGTCCAACGACGCTTTCTACTACGGCGTGCTCCCGGTACTCTCCCAGGCCGCCGCGCAGTACGGCATCACCCCGGTGGAAATGGCCCGCGCCTCCATCGTCGGCCAGCCGGTGCACCTGCTCAGCCCGCTGGTGCCCTCCACCTACCTGCTGGTGGGGCTGGCCAAGGTGGACTTCGGCGACCACCAGCGCTTTACCCTCAAGTGGGCCGTGCTGGTGTGCCTGGCGATCCTTGCCGCGGCCCTGCTGCTGGGCCTGTTCCCCCTTTTCAATGACTGACTTCGAGTACCGCTCACATGGAATGGCTGACCAGCCCTGAAATCTGGATTGCGTTCTTCACCCTGACTGCCCTGGAGATCGTCCTGGGCATCGACAACATCATCATGATTTCCATCCTGGTCGGCCGCATGCCCAAGCACATGCAGCCGCGCACGCGGTTCTTCGGGCTGGCGCTGGCGATGGTCACGCGCATCCTGCTGCTGCTCTCGATCACCTGGGTCATGCGCCTCACCGCGGACCTGTTCGAAGTGTTCGGCCAGGGCATCTCCGGGCGCGACCTGATCCTGTTCTTCGGCGGCCTGTTCCTCCTGTGGAAAAGCAGCAGTGAGATCTTCCACGGCCTGGAAGGCGAGGACGAAGCCGAGGGCGAACCCAAGAGCGTGATGGGCGGTTTCATCGGCACCATCATCCAGATCGCCATCATCGACATCGTGTTCTCCCTGGACTCGGTGATTACCGCCGTGGGCATGGTCTCCAATGTGCCGGTGATGGTCGCGGCGATCGTCGTCGCGGTGCTGGTGATGATGCTGGCGGCCGGCGCCATCAGCGACTTCATCGACAAGCACCCGTCGCTGAAGATGCTCGCCCTCTCCTTCCTCATCGTGGTCGGCACCGTGCTGATCGCCGAAGCCTTCGAAGTCCACGTACCCAAGGGCTACGTCTACTTCGCCATGGCGTTCTCGCTGGCCGTGGAGGCGCTGAACATCCGCATGCGCACCGCGCGCGGCAGGAAGGAAGACCCGGTGAAGCTGCGCAAGGACATTCCGGGGCAGTAATTCACAAGCGTTATCCACCGGCAGTGAATAACAGTCGGGAAATAAGAAACCGGGCTATCCACAGCCCGGTTTATCCACAGCAGCTCGCGATCAAGGGCGTGCGACCGGCTCCGGCCAGTTCAGCACGCCCTTGTCGTTGAAACGCACCGTGCCGAACAGGCCACCCGCCAGCTTGCCATTGATCTCATAGGGCATGCCCTGGCGCGGCGGCCCGCCGGACAGGCCCCAGGCCTGGCGGAAGGCCGAGAACGCCGAGATGCTCACCGGCACGCTGATCACTGTTTCGCCAAAGCGTGGCACCTGCCCGCTGGCATCACTGACCCCGCTGGCCAGCGGCTGGCCGTTCACCGACAGGTCCAGGGCGATGCCGTTGTAGTCGATGACCTGGTCATTGGGGTTCTGCACCCGCAGCTTGACCGTGAAGCGCGCCTCCATGCCCTGCCCGGTCGCCGGCTCCAGGCCGACCAGATCGATGTTCAGCGGGTCGCGCGTGCCGAACAGGCTGCTGCAGGCGCCCAGCGCCAGCAGCAGGGTCATCAGGGCAATACGCCGGGCCATCGTCATGCTTGCTCCTTGTCGATTCACTTCAGGGTAGCCGGGCGCAAGCGCCACACGGTGTTACCCACATCATCGGCCACCAGCAGGCCGCCGAACTTATCCACAGCGACGCCGACCGGCCGGCCCATGGCCTCGTCGTTATCGTTGACGAAGCCGTCCAGCACCGTCACCGGCTGGCCATTGGGCTTGCCGCCGCCGAAGGGGATGAACACCACCTGGTAGCCGCTGCGCGGCTTGCGGTTCCACGAGCCGTGCTGGCCGATGAACACCCCGCCACGGTAACGCTCCGGCAGCAGGCTGCCCTGATAGAAGGCAAGGCCGAGGGAGGCGGTGTGTGCGCCGAGGGCGTAATCAGGCACCAGCGCCTTCTCCACCCTGTCCGGGCGCGGCGGCTCCACACGCTTATCCACATGCTGGCCGAAGTAGCTCCAGGGCCAGCCATAGAAGCCGCCGTCCTGCACCGAGGTCATGTAGTCCGGCACCAGGTCATTGCCCAGCTCGTCGCGCTCGTTCACCGCTGTCCACAGGGCACCGGTATTGGGTTCCCAGTCCAGTCCGTTGGGGTTGCGCAGGCCGGAGGCGAACACGCGCACATTGTGGTTGCTCAGGTCGATCTGCAGGATCGCGGCGCGATCCTTCTCGGCGTCCAGGCCGTTCTCGCCAACGTTGCTGTTGGAGCCGACGGTGGCGTAGAGGTAGCGACCGTCAGGGCTGGCGAGGATGTTCTTGGTCCAGTGGTGGTTGATCGGCCCACCCGGCAGGTCGACCACCTTCTCGGCCTTCGCGCTGATCGTCGTCTCGCCGGTCTTGTAGGGGAAGCGCACTACCGCGTCGGCGTTGGCGACGTACAGCCAGTTATCCACAAGGGCCATGCCGAAGGGTGAAAAAAGGCCTTCCAGCAGCACGCTGCGTTGCTCCGGTACACCATCGCCGTCGGCATCGCGCAGGAGGGTGATGCGGTTGGCGCTGGGTGCGTTGGCACCAGCCTTGGCCATGACCTTGCCGGCAACCCAATCCTTCAACCCGCCGGACTCCTCCCTGGGCGGCGCCGAGCTTTCCGCCACCAGCACGTCGCCGTTGGGCAGCACGTAGAGCCAGCGCGGGTGTTCCAGCCGGTCGGCGAAGCGCTGTACTTCCAGGCCTTCGGCGGCGCGCGGCATCTGCCCGGCGGGCCAGCCGGTGGCCGTGGCGATGTTGACGGTCGGCAGCAGGCTGCTCTGCGGTTCCGGCAATTGCGGCTGCGGCCCGGTGCCGGCGGTGAACGGCAGGGCGGACTTGTCACCGCAGCCCACCAGGGCCAGCAGGACCAGGACGGGGAACGACCAACGCATGCGACTTCTCCTCAGCTTGTGTCTGGTGTGCGCACACTTGTTCCTGGTGCGCGCACAAAGGACGGATTCTAGACATCAGCGCACGCCAGGCCGTGCGAAATAGTCGATACAACGCCGCTCGCACTCCCTTTCGATCGGCTTTACTCACAGACAGGATTGCCGGCAAATCAGCGATTTGGCGAACCCTCAGGGAAGAACGAGGGTCTACCATGACAGTCTTGTGACAATCGCCTGAGCGTTGCCGTGTCCTTCTCGGCCCTCCGCGCTGTCTGTACGGAGCCGCGGGCGAGGTCGTTACAGGGTCCGTAGACGGACGCACCGCCCACGGGCCCGCTTGAGTGCGAGGGGGCCCGACATGCTCAAACTGCTCGATCTGCTCTCTGCCGTCGCCCTGTTGGTGTGGGGCACACATATCGTCCGCACCGGCATCCTCAGGGTCTACGGCAGTAACCTGCGAAAAATCCTCAGCCGCAGCGTGGAGAAGCGCCCGCTGGCCTTCGCCGCCGGCATCGGCGTCACCGCGCTGGTACAGAGCAGCAACGCCACGGCGCTGCTCGCCACCTCCTTCGTCGCCACCGGGTTGATGGCTCTGGCGCCGGCGCTGGCAATCATGCTCGGCGCCGACGTCGGCACGGCGCTGATGGCGCGGGTGCTGACCCTTGACCTGTCCTGGCTGTCGCCCTTGCTGATCTTCTTCGGGGTGATCTTCTTCCTCGGCCGCAAGCAGACGCGCCTCGGCCAGTTGGGCCGGGTGTTCATCGGCCTGGGGCTGATCATCCTCGCGCTGCAGCTGATCGTCGCCGCCGCCGAGCCGATGACCCAGGCCAAGGGCGTGAAGGTGCTGTTCTCCAGCCTCACCGGCGACGTGATGCTGGATGCCCTCACCGGCGCGCTGTTCGCCATGATTTCCTACTCCAGCCTGGCCGCCGTGCTGCTCACCGCAACCTTGGCGGCGTCCAAGGTGATCTCGCTGAAGGTGGCGCTGTGCCTGGTGGTCGGCGCCAACCTGGGCAGCGGCATCCTGGCGATGATCAGCGCCTCCTCGCAGAACGCCGCCGGACGCCGCGTGGCGCTGGGCAGCCTGCTGTTCAAGGTCGCCGGCTGCGCCCTGGTGCTGCCGCTGGTGGGGCCGCTGGCCGAGTGGATCGACCACTGGCAGTTCAGCACCGCCGAACTGGTGATCGCCTTCCACGTGCTCTACAACGCCACCCGCTGCCTCGCCTGCCTGCCGCTGACCGGGCACATGGCGGCCTTCTGCACGCGGATCATGCCCGACCGCCATTCCCCGGAAGACACCGTGCGCCCGCGCCACCTCGACCCGGCGGCGCTGGATACGCCAAGCCTGGCGCTGGTCAACGCGGTGCGCGAAACCCTGCGCATGGGCGATATCGTCGAGCAGATGCTGAACAACCTGATGCAGGTTATCCACAGCGGTGACCCACTGCTGGGCAAGGAAATCCGCAAGCAGGACGATGATGTCGACGCGCTCTACACCGCGATCAAGCTGTACCTGGCGCGCATGCCCCGCGAGGACCTGAGCGAGGCCGACAGCCGCCGCTGGGCGGAAATCATCGAGCTGGCGATCAACCTGGAACAGGCCGGCGACATCATCGAGCACATGCTCGGCGCCGTGCAGGACAAGAAGACTTCGCGCAGCCGCTCCTTCTCCGACAACGGCCTGGAGGAGATCACCGTGCTGCACGGCCAGTTAGTGGCCAACCTGCGCCTGTCGCTCTCGGTGTTCCTCAATGGCGACCAGGAAGGCGCCAAGCGCCTGCGCCGCGCCAAGCAGCGCTTCCGCCTGCAGGAACGGCGCTTCGCCCACTCCCACGTCGACCGCCTGCGCCAGCAGGTGGTGCAGAGCATCGAGACCAGCTCGCTGCACCTGGACCTGATCAGCGACATGAAGCGCTTGAACTCGCTGTTCTGCGCTATCGCCTATGCTGTTCTGGACAACCCCGATGCCAGCAGTTCGGCAATCGGCGAACCTGTGGAAGACGATGACTTCGTCGAACGCGAAGTCGAGGCAGTACAGGATCACCAGCGGCCGGCCTCCCCCGGCTCCAGCGCGACGGGTTGATGGCCAGGGGGCCTGTGCGAACGTTCCGTCGGAACCTTCGCCAGCCCCTACAAAGTCCTGATATCACGACGCCCAGGGTTCGGGCAGAATCCGCCGCCATGGAAGCATGCACTCAATCCCAACGCCCCCCCTCGGTCAGCGCCAGCCTGACCCAGGCCATCCTGCTGGCGGCTGTGCGTCTCGGTCTGAACCGCGACGCCCTGCTCGCTGCCAGCGGCATTCACGAATCCCAGCTCAGCGACCCGGACGCGCGCATCGACTTCGCGCTGCAGGAGCGCATGTGGCAGGTGATCCAGACCGACCTGAAGCATGACGAGCCCGGCCTGGCCATGGGCCGTGCGCTGTCGCCGGCATCCTTCAGCGCACTGGGCTACCTGCTGCAGTCGAGCACCACGATGGGTGACGCCCTCGAGTCGGCCATGCGCTACCAGCGCCTGGTGGGCGAGGGCGGCCAGGTCACCATCGAGGCCCAGGCCGAGATCATCTGGGTGAGCTACCGCCCGCTGGACCCCGAACCGCCCTCCACCCGCGCCCGCGCGCTGGCACTGCTGGGGTTCTGGTCGCGGCAGCTGCGCGCCCTGCTCAGCGGCCTGCAACTGGCCGGTTGCCGTTTCATGCACAGCCAGCCGCAAAGCCTGGCGGACTACGAAAAGGCCTTCGACTGCCCTCTGCAATTCGACGCGCCGGATTACGCCCTGGGCCTACCCCGGGCGCTCATCGACGCTCCACTGCCGCAGGCCAACCCGCCGCTGCGCGACCTGCTGCGCCAGCACGCCGAAGGCCTGCTCGCCCGCCTGCCCAGCGCCAGCGTCAGTGGCCGGGTAGTCGCCCTGCTCGGCGAGCAACTGACCCGCGGCGAACCTGGCCGTGCCGCCGTCGCCGGCGAGCTGGGCCTGAGCGAACGCACGCTGCAGCGCCGGCTGGCAGAGGAAGGCAGCAGTTATCAACAGCTGCTGGCGGATACCCGGCGGCAGCTGGCGGAGCGCTACCTGGGGGAAGGCAACCTGCCGGCCACGGATATCGCCGCCCTGCTCGGTTATTCGGAGCCCAGCGTGTTCTTCCGTGCCTTCCGCCACTGGACGGGGCTGACGCCGGGCGAGTACCGCCAGCGGCGGCGCCAGTCGGAGAACTAGCGGGCCATACCGGGCACCGATCACAGCGGGCAGCGCACAGGCTTTTCAACAGAGTTGTCTACAGGTTGCGCACAGCCTGGGAGTCAGCCGTTCGGGCCGCGTGCAGCGAGATAGGCCAGGAACGCCTCGCGGCTGGAGTAACGCGGTTCGTAACCGAACTCTTCCTTCAGCCGGCGGTTGTCCAGCACCGGCCGGTAGCGCAGGTAGTCCACCTGTTCGGGCCCGAAGCGCGACAGCCCCAGCGGCTTGAGCAGCCCCAAGCCCACGCGCATCAGGCTTGCCGGCATGGGCCGGTAGGGTTTGTTGAGCAGGCCGGCGATCTCGCGCATGGACAATGCGCCGTCGCCGGCGAGGTTGTAGATGCCCTCGCTGCCGCGTTCCAGCCCCTGCCGAATGACGTTCACCACATCCTGGTCCCAGATGAACACGAAGCGGCTGCGGTGCCCCAGCACCCCCACCAGAGTGGGGCGGGCAAACAGCTCGGCCAGCGGGTTATGCACACGCCGGCCGAGGATGGTGCCGGGGCGCAGGATCAGCTGCTTGAGCTGTGGATAACGCTCCCGTGCACTGGCCAGCAGTTGCTCGATCTCCTGCTTGCAGCGGGCATGGAGCAGTTGGGGGTGGCCGCGCAGCGGATGCGATTCATCGATCCATTCGGCGTTGTCGCGATGGAAGCCATAGGCCGCGCCGGAACTGGTGACTATCAGCTGCTGGACGCCGGTTTCCCGTGCCGCTTCGATCAGCGCACGGGTGCCGCCGACTTCGATGGCGTGGCGCTTCTGCGGCGTCATCTCCCGCGGCGGGTTCACCACCGCGGCCAGGTGCACGATCGCATCGGGCTTCCAGTGCTCGACGCAGGCCCGCGTATTGGCGGCCACGCTCAGGTCCAGCGATACCGGCTCGATGTTCGGCCGCAGGCCCTGGGACTTGATCCGCTGCATGTCAGCGGCAATGAGCGTCCAGTCCAGATGCTGGACGGCAAGCTCATTGAGCAGGCTCTGCCCGAGAATTCCCGCGGCGCCGGTAACCAGGACACGCATGTAGCCTCCAGATCGCTCCGCGCGAAGTGAACGACAGGACCGTTTTACAAAGGTAGATGATCTCAGCGTAGTGGCACGGCCCGACTGCGGCAGTGACCTCGCAAGCCAGAGCCCATGACCTGAGATGCCACCCGACAAAGGTTGAACGCGGTGGGTTCGCGCCGGTCAATCCGCTATCCTCACGGCTTTGCGTTCAGGCACACCGCTCATGCGTTGGTTGTTCGTCCCCCTGTTGTCCCTGCTGCTCAGCGCCTGGTCCCATGCCGACCAGCGACAGACGGTCGAGGCCTACCAGTTGGCGAACGGCATGGGCGTGCTGTTCAAGCCCACCCGCGAGAAAGGCCACGTGTCGATCCGCCTGATCGTCGGCGTCGGCTTCAGCGATTTCAGTTGCCGCGACCGGCAGCTTCCGCACCTGATGGAGCACCTGTTCTTCAGTGGCCTGGACGGCGGCGACGAGGCCGACCTGGAAGCGCGCATGCAGGCCCTGGGCGGGCAGTGGAACGCCTACACCAGCGAGGGCGACACCGCCTTCGTCGTCGAATCCCCCGCTGCCACCCAGCGCCAGGTGCTGGATCTGCTGCTGGAAATCATCACCCGCACCCAGCTCGACCAGCGCAAGATCGACTCCGCCAAGCAGGTGCTGGTGCGCGAGGACGGCGGCCACTATTCCCACCTGCAGCGCTGGCTGGATCACCAGAACGTCAGCCGTGCCGGGCAGGAACAACTGGCCGTCGAGCTGGGGCTGTCCTGCGATGAGCGCGCGCCTGTGGATAACCTCACCCAAGCCCAGCTGGAGCAACTGCGCAAGGACTGGTACGTCCCCAGCAACATGACCCTGATCATCGTCGGCGACCTCGACCCGCGCCTGCCGGTCTACCTGGGCCGCACCTACGGCGCGCTCGTCGATCACGATACGCCGGAGCGCCGCGACCTGCCGCAGATGAAGAGCGGCGCCGAGCGCCAGCGCAACCTGACCACCGGGCTATTCGGCGAGAGCGCCGTGCTGCACTGGATCTTCCCGGAGCCCGAAGACGCCGACGGCGCCACACTGGATCTGCTGCAGGCTTATCTGAACGACGCGCTCTACACCGAACTGCGCGTGCGCCGCGAACTTTCCTACGGTCCCTGGAGCGAACGCACCGCCTGGGCCAACCAGGGCTTCATGAGCCTCAATGCGAATGTCGAGCGGGATGAGCAGAAGGCGGCGCAGAAGGCCCTGACGGAGCTGGTGGAGAAGATCCGCCACGACGGCCTCGACCCGCAGCGCTTTGCCCGCATCCAGCGCGTGGCGCGCGCGCAACTGGCCTGGAGCACACCGGGCAATTCGACCCTGGCGGATTACTACTGGGGCGCACTGGCAGACTTCGACGACGGCAAGTTCCCTGATGAGGACAAGCGTCTGGCGAAAGTCAGCCTGGCCCACGCCAACGAGGTGGCGAAGCAGCTGTTCAAGGACGAGGGTTATCTGCGCATCGAGAAGCCGCTGCTGGACGACGACATGGTCTATCCGCTGGCGGCGCTGGGTACGCTGCTGCTGGCGTTGCTGGTCGGGCTGGCATTGTGGCGTCGGCGGGGCTGAAGCACCCCGCCGCGCCGTAGGAGCCTCAGAGAGCGAGGCGGCGGATGACCTGGCAGGAATCGTCCGGGTCGATCTGGGCGCGGAAGCCCAGCTCGCGGGCCATGTCGCGCATGTCGCGGTCCATGGACGAATCGATCGAATACATCTGGTTGAAACCATTGCGCTTGGCGACGTCGATCAGGTGGCGCATCAGCGCGATATCCAGGCCCAGCTGCTTGAACTCGTCGGCGATGGTCACCGCGCATTCGCACTGCTGGTTATCCACAGCCGCGTAGCGACTGATGCCGACTTCCCGCAGTTCGCCGTCCACGTGGGTCAGGGCGATGAAGGCCATGGTGGTCTGGTAGTCGACGTCCATGAGGCGATCGAGCAGCCTGTCGTCGATCTTCACCTCGCCATGGAAGCGGAACTTGCGGGTCATGGGCGACAGGCGCTCGAGGAACAGGCGTTCGCGCTCGCGGTCTTCCGCGCGCAACGGGCGGATCAGCACATGGCTGCCGTCATCGAGGGTTTCTATCCAGTGATCGGCGCCAACAGCCCCGAGGGCTGCAAGCTCGGCGGTGGTGTGGGTCATCATGACGCGTTCTCCGCTGGCGAAGAGGGATTGGGATGACCCTATCCTTCTCCCGCAGGCGCCGGGCAAGCCTGACCTGGGTCAATGCCGCCCGGAACCGTCATGGGGCAGAACGTCGCAGCTGGCCTCAGGCGCTGGCGGCCAGGGCTCCGGGGCGTATGCGAGCGCCCTTGCGGAACAGCACCAGGGTGGCGAGCAGGCCGAGGGCCGCCGCACCGCTGAGCCAGATTCCCGGTGCGGCCTTGTTTTCCAGGGTGTGGATAAGCCAGGTGCAGACCGCCGGGGTGAAGCCGCCGAAGGTTGCGGTCGCCAGGCTGTAGGCCAGGGAGAAACCGGTGGTGCGTACGTCCGCCGGCATGATCTCGGTGAGCGCAACGACCATGGCGCCGTTGTAGCTGCCATAGAGGAAGGACAGCCACAGCTCCACTTCCAGCAGGCGGGCGAAGCTCGGCTCGGCCACCAGCCAGGAGAGCATCGGGTAGGCAGTGACCAGTGCCAGCACGGTGGCGGCCAGCAACAGCGGTTTGCGCCCGATGCGGTCGGACACCGCGCTCATCAGCGGCAGCCAGATGAAGTTGGACAGGCCCACGCACATGGTCACCAGCAGGCTGTCGAAGTCCGACAGGTGCAGCTCGTTCTTGCCGAAGGTCGGGGTGTAGGCGGTGATCAGGTAGAAGGACACGGTGGTCATCACCACCATGGCGGTACCGGCCAGCACCAGGCCGAAATTCTGGCCAATGGAGCGCAGCACCTCACCCAGGCTGGGACGATGCTTGCGCTGCTGGAACTCGGGGGTTTCCTCCAGCGAACGGCGGATGATGAACAGCGCCGGGACGATCAGGCAGCCGACGAAGAACGGCACGCGCCAGCCCCACTCGCCCATGTCCTGCGGGCTCAGCCAGTGGTTGAGGATCACGCCCAGGAGGCCGGCGAAGACCACCGCGACCTGTTGGCTCGCCGACTGCCAGCTGACGAAGAAGCCGCGCTTGCCGGGGGTGGCGATTTCCGCCAGGTACACCGACACGCCGCCCAGTTCCACGCCAGCGGAGAAGCCCTGCAGCAGCCGACCGAACAGCACCAGCAGCGGCGCCGCCACTCCGAGCGTGGCGTAGCCCGGAACGAAGGCAATCAGCAGGGTACCCATGGCCATCAGGCCGAGGGTGATGATCAGGCCCTGGCGACGGCCGTGGCGATCGATATAGGCCCCGAGGAAGATGGCGCCGAGGGGGCGCATCAGGAAGCCGGCGCCGAAGGTCGCCAGCGACAGCATCAGGGAGGCGAAGGGGTCATCGCCGGGGAAGAAGGTCTTGGCAATGGCTGTGGCGTAGAAGCCATAGACCATGAAGTCATACATCTCGAGGAAGTTGCCACTTACCACACGGAAGACGGCTTTGGCTTTGGAGTTGTTCGAGGCCATAAGAACATCACTCAGGGCTGTTACACGGGGGACTTCCCCGAAGGGAAATCGATGATCCCCATCCACGGCAGGCAGGCCCTGGATGGGCGATTGATTTGTAACCCTATGTGTAAAAGCCTCGACTAGACAATCGAAAAATGGCTGAAAGGCCCATATTTACTGGAATTGAAAGCTTGGTGAAAGCTTCGAAACCGTTCGTCGGGTTACTCTATCTCGCGATCAACTTCTCACTCATCTAAATATATTTAAATTGATAGTTTCCTTCAGAAACTTCTGTAGGAAACTTTCTTCATTCAAGATAAATAATCATTAAATATCGCAAGTAAGAATCTTATTTTTATATAAGAAATTTCTCTTATTAGCGGTTAGCTTTTCCCACAAAAGGAAGAGCTTTCGTATGAAAAATCTGTGGGGAATGTTCTTGCTGTTTTCCCTGGCCGGCTGCAACGGCTGGGTCTCGCCGGAAACCGATGGCCGCCTGACGGATCGCTATTTCACCGTTCTCTCCGGGCCGCCGATTCCCGGCTTCATCGTCGCCTCGGCGGTGCAATGGAATGCCGACTACGCCGTGACCGCGGCCCATACCCCCTTCCTGCACCACCAGGCTTATCGCTGCAGTACCGGCTGCGACCTGCTGTTCATCGCGCACAAGGCCGACGGTGCGCTGCCGCAATGGCGCCAGTTCCGTGCAGGCGAGGCGGTCACGGCACTGGGCAGCAGCTCGTTGCTGATTCCGATGAGCAGCACGGGCAAGGTCTGGCCGGTGCCCTTCGTCGATGACGGCTCGGCCAGTGGAGAACGCTACGGTGTGCACGACGCGGCCATCGCCAAGGGGATGTCCGGCGGGCCGCTGATCGGCAGTGACGGCAGCGTGCTGGGAATCAACATCGGCTTCCAGGCGGGCTTCCGGCCCCCGGCGAACCGCCCGGAGCTGGCCGGTATGTCACGCCTGAGCGTGTTCGTGCCCTACAGCGTGATCCAGCGTGAGTGGCTGCTGTTCCAGGCCCGCTCGGCGCGCAAGGTCACTCACGCGCTTCAGGCGAAGAACCAGTAGCAGACGCCGATGGACGCCAGCACGCCGGCCAGGTCCGCCAGCAGCGCGCAGCCCACGGCGTGACGGGCGCGCTGGATGCCGACGGCGCCGAAGTACACGGCGAGCACGTAGAAGGTGGTCTCGGTGCTGCCCTGCACGGTGGCCGCCACCAGCGCCGGGAAGCTATCCACGCCGTGGGACTGCATGGTCTCCAGCAGCATCGCCCGCGCGGCGCTGCCGGAGAACGGCTTGACCAGCGCGGTAGGCAGCGCATCGACAAAGCGGGTATCCCAGCCTACGCCTTCGACCACCCAGCGGATGCCATCCAGCGCCATCTCCAGCGCCCCGGAGGCGCGCAGCACGCCGACGGCACAGAGCATCGCCACCAGATACGGCAACAGGCTCCTGGCGACGTCGAAGCCTTCCTTCGCGCCTTCGACGAAGGTTTCGTAGACCGGCACCTTCCTCAGCCAGCCGACCACGAGGAACAGCATGATGATGCCGAACAGCGTCAGGTTGCCCAGCAACGAGGACAGCTGCGCCAGCGCGGTGGCGGACAGCCCCGCCAACAGTGCCATAAAGGCGCCCAGCGCCAGTGCGCCGGGAATCAGGTAGGCCAGCACCACCGGGTCCCACAGTCGCAGGCGCTGCATCACGGCGACACTGAGCAGGCCGACCAGGCTGGAGGCGCTGGTGGCCAGCAGGATCGGCAGGAACACCAGGGTCGGGTCCACCGCGCCCTGCTGGGCGCGGTACATGAAGATGGTCACCGGCAGCAGGGTCAGCGACGAGGCGTTCATCACCAGGAAGAGGATCTGCGCGTTGCTCGCGGTGGTGCTGCTGGGGTTGAGCTCCTGCAGCGCCTTCATGGCCTTGAGGCCGATGGGCGTGGCGGCGTTGTCCAGGCCCAGGCCATTGGCGGCGAAGTTCAGGGTGATCAGGCCGATGGCCGGGTGGCCGGCGGGAACTTCCGGCATCAGGCGGCGGAACAGCGGGCCGAGCAGCACCGCAAGCTTTTCTACCAGGCCGGCCTTCTCGGCGATGCGCAGGAAGCCCAGCCACAGGGTCAGGGTGCCGAACAGCAGCACCATGACCTCCACCGACAGCTTGGCCATGGCAAACAGGCTTTCCACCATGGCGGCAAACACGGTGGCCTCGCCACCCAGCAGCCAGCGGGAAAGCGCGGTGACCGCCGCGACGATGAAAAAGCCCAGCCACAGGCCGTTGAGCATGCGATGTCCCCCTTGGAATGGCCGCGATGATAGCGGCACGGGCGCCTCTGACGCCAGAAACGACAAGGCCCCGGACTCTGCCGGGGCCTTGTGGATAACCCTTGCGGGTCAGTGAGCGGCGGGGCTCTGCTTGCCGTCCGGGCTTTCCCCTTCGAGGAAAGCCTCGACGCGGCCGTTGCGCATGGCTTCCCAGTAGCGGGCGCCTTTCTGCGCGTCGTACACGCCTTCCCACTTGGAGATCACCAGGACCGCGAGGGCATTGCCGATCACGTTCAGCGCCGTGCGGGCCATGTCCATGATGCGGTCGACACCGGCGATGAAGGCCAGGCCTTCCAGCGGGATGCCCACGCTGCCCAGGGTCGCCAGCAAGACCACGAAGGAAACGCCCGGCACGCCGGCGATGCCCTTGGAGGTAACCATCAGGGTCAGCACCAGCATCAGCTGCTGGCCGATGGACAGGTCGATGCCGTAGAGCTGGGCGATGAAGATCGCTGCGATGCTCTGGTACAGGGTCGAGCCATCGAGGTTGAACGAGTAGCCGGTGGGCACCACGAAGCTGCTCACCGCCTTGGGCGCGCCGTAGGCTTCCATCTTCTCGATGATGCGCGGCAGCACGGTCTCGGAACTGGCGGTGGAGTACGCCAGGACCAGTTCGTCCTTGAAGATGCGCATCAGCTTGATGATCGAGAAGCCGAACAGGCGTGCGGCCAGGCCCAGCACCATGAAGGCGAAGAAGGCGATGGCGAAGTACACCAGGACCACCAGCTTGGCCAGCGGCAGCAGCGAGGCGAAGCCGAAGTTGGCGACCGTCACCGCGATCAGCGCGAACACGCCGATGGGGGCGTAGCGCATGATCATGTGGGTAACGCGGAACATCGCCTCAGCCACGCCCTGGAACATCTTCACCAGCGGCTCGCGGGTCGGCGCCGGCAGCGAGGACAGGCCCAGGCCGAACATCACCGAGAAGAAGATGATCGGCAGCATCTCGCCACGGGCCATGGCCGCGAAGATGTTCGACGGGATCAGGTTGAGGATGGTCTCGATGAACGCGTGGTGGTGTTCGACTTCCTTGGCGGTCTGCGCGTACTGGGAGATATCCACAGTGCCCAGGGTGCTCATGTCGATGCCGGCGCCGGGCTGGAAGATGTTCGCCAGCAGCAGGCCGACCACGATGGCGACGGTGGTGATGATTTCGAAGTAGATGATGGTCTTCAGGCCGATGCGTCCGAGCTTCTTCGCATCACCCATGCCGGCGATGCCGACGATGAGCGAGGAAATCACGATCGGTACGACGATCATCTTGATCAGGCGGATGAAGATGTCGCCCGCCGGCTGGAGAATATTGCTGATCCACCAGGCCTTTTCCGCGCTGAAGTGGTTGAGCGCGGCGCCCAGTGCGATTCCGAGTACCAGGCCGATGAGGATCTGCCAGGCGAGGCTGAGCTTGGCTTTGCCCATAGTGAGTCACCCTTGATTCTTGTGGAAGTCGGGGTCGCCGAACCATCGGGATGCCGACGGCCAGCGAAAAAAGGGGCGCATGATTCCGATCCACCCTTTCCCCGTCTAATGCCGGAAACGCCTACCCCATGCACAATCGGCATAGGAAAAGGCATCTGAAACCTTGGTTCCAGGTCATGAGACCCTTGATTTTCTGCATGACACAGGTACCTCGACGCCTGTCACGCAGCGCTCTTCAAAGCCGTCTAGGCTTGGTGCAAATCGGCCATCAATGGCCGGATTGATCGGTCAGGAAGGTCGTGACGCTCAGGTCGCGGCTTCTTGTTACCGGATGTACGGTCGCCATCCGGGGACCGTCGGGGGATGGCCGAGGGCGGAGAAAGGGCCCTTCGACTGCAAGGCTGGCGGGAATGCGGGCGCTCCTGTGGATAAGTCGCCGGATTCCGCTCTTCATTGTTGCGGTGGCTGGCTCCCGGGAGGTCGGGTAATTCGACCGACGGGAACCGGCGAGTGATTGTAAGGCGTTTCCACAGCACTCCGAATTGACTGACATCAGTGAAGTTCGACCGGCTTCGAGCGTGCGTGCGGATACCCTGCGGCCGCCGCGACAGCCGGGAAAGCAACGGGTTGTTCAATGTGGTGAAAGCACAACGCGGTGACACTCTGGATAAGGACGCTCTATGACGCGACGCTACGTAGTACCCACCCTGCTTTTCGCTGGCGCCCTGGCGCTGGCCGGCTGCTCCAGCCAGAAACCGGACGCCTCGCAATACTCGGGCTTCCTCGGCGACTACTCGCAACTCAAGCCCGCCACCTCCCCCAGTGGCCAGCCGGTGCTGCGCTGGGTCGACCCGGACCTGAAACTGCAGAACTACAGCTCGGTACTGGTCGAGCGGCCGGTCTACTACCCGCCGCCCAAGCCGAACGAGAACATCGACCAGAAGACCCTCAACGAGATTCCCGATTACCTGAAGAAGCAGGTCGAACTGCAACTGGGCAGCCGTTACCGCATCGTCCAGCAGGCTGATCGCGACACCCTGGTGCTGCGCACCGCGATCACCGGGGTGAACATCTCCACCGAAGGGCTGAAAGCCTATGAAGTGATTCCGATCGCCCTGGTGGTGGCGGCGACGACCACGGCCATCGGTACCCGCGACCAGGACACCGAGGTCTATGTGGAATTCGAGGCGCTGGATGGCGCGACCAGCAAACCGGTCGCCAAGGTCGTGCGCAAGGGCGCCGGCAAGACGCTGGAGAACACCAGCACTCACCTGAATCTGACGGACCTGAAACCGGTGCTCGATGGCTGGGCGCGCGACGCGGCCAACTTCAAGCCGTGATCCGCTGCCGCATGAAATGAAGCGCTCCGGAGCCGGCGCGAGAATCCCGCGCCGGTTCCGGAGGCTTTGCCTGGCCCGGCCCGCTGATGCGGAGGTACCCCCTGTACCCCTGGGTCATTCAGGACCTGGCGCATCCCGAACATCCCGGCCCCCTGGCCGTGCGTACGCCTTCTGGGTACGCGTATCTCAGAAACTGCCTGCTGGTACGCTCAGTACCAGTTCGGATCACTCTTGAGCTGGTCGTCGAGAATCCGCTTCACCGAATCGTCCGGCTCACCCAGCCAGCGGAAACTGGCGTGCTTGCTTGGCGATTTGTCCGCCGGAAGATTCTCGGGAACCTTCACGTAAAGCGCGTAGGCCTTGTCCTTGTCCCAGGTAAAGGCCACATACAGTCGGTGAGCTGCGCAGTTGTGCGCTTCGCACAACTCGCCGACCAGGTACTTGTCGCCCTGTTCGTCCACCGCCTGCATCGGTGTTGCGGTGCCACTCAGGTTCATCACCCAGTCCGGCAGGCGACTCTCGTCCTTGACCACCGATTGCCAGGTATCGCGGTACTGCGGATCACTGGCTACCAGTTCGTTCAGGCGGTACTGCGCGTCCTTGTCGGCCTCGGCGGCCAGGGCCTGGGCCCCGGCGCCGAGCAGGAGTGCCGACAGCAGCAGATTGCGGGTAAAACTCATCCCTACGCTCCTTGTTCGACTTCCACCGGTCCGCGGCATCAGCCGCGGCGACGGCCCATGACGAAGGACACGATGAACAGCACCAGGAAGATCACGAACAGGATCTTGGCGATGCTGGTCGCGGCGCCGGCGATACCACCGAAGCCCAGAACCGCGGCGATGATGGCGATGATCAGGAATGTCAGTGCCCAGCTAAGCATGGGGTCTCTCCTCTTCTCGTTGTCGGTATGGCACCGCTTCGGGTACCTGCTCCGGAGTGATCGCAAGGCAGTCTCCGGAAGGGGTGTCCGCCCGGGCGCTTCCGGGCACTGCGGACCTGTCGGCAAGCCAGCGACCTGCCGGCAATTCAGAAAACCGTCGATTCATGACCAGGGGTCAGAACACCCAGCCACCCTGCGGCCGAGCCATCGGCTGGACCTGAGCCTGGGTCTGCGCCTGCGGGGCTTGCAGCACCTGGGCCTGGTCGCGCGCGGGAGCGGCCTGTGGATAACGCGAAGCTTCGCGATACAGGTCGGGCGTACTGGAAGTGCTCGGGACATAGGCGACCGGCGCGCTGGCGACCTGGGCGTGGGAAACCTGCATCTGCAGCTGCACCTGGTTGATCAGCAGCAGCAGCAGGGCACCAGCGAAGAAGATCCGGCTCCACACATCGATACGCGCGACTTGCACTTGGCTGTTGGTTCCGCTGTTCATCCCGTTTCTCCTGCCCGTCGCCGATCTGTCTGTGGAACCTTGAGGCTGTTTCCCAGAGCCTTCGGGTTCTTGTCGTCGCGGGTGGTGGTGTTGACTGTCTTGCAGTAGGAATTGCACGCCGCATGCCAGTCTTAAAAATCTAATTTTTCCCTTATAAATCAATTAGTTGAATATTGTACGAAAGTACCTTTCTGCCGCATCCTGCACGATAGGCCGGGATAGGTCGTGCGATTTGCAATCCCGACGCCGGAGCGCTTCCCTGCGCTCGAGTGAACTGCATCACTTCAGCGAGTGCTTCAACTCGCTCATCTGGTCGTGGCAGGCCCGTACCTTGGGCAGTTCGGCACGCAGCAGCGCCTGGGTTTCCGGCGTGCCTTTCTCCAGGGCGTCTTCGAAGGCATGGAGGATGCGGTCCTCGGTTTCCTCCAGCTGGGCGACATAGGTAGCGCCCTCGTCACTGGCCAGGGTGGCGCGGGTGTCGGCGTAGACCTGGCGCAGCTTGCCCAGCAGCGTGCCGCCGGTGGCGGGGTCCTCGTGGTTGGCGGCCACCTGGCCGGCCAGGGCGTTGATCACGTCGGTCTTGGCTTGCGCCATGGACTGGAACAGCCTCTGCAACCGGGCATCCTTCACTTCCTGGATGGCATGCTGGTAGAAGCGCTGGCCGTCACGGGTGATCTCGATGAGTTCATTGAGCTGACTGGTCGTGCGAGTCATGACAGGTACTCCTGCAAAGGAAGGGTGGAAGGGTCAGGCGGCCTGGCCGGCCACCTTCAGCGCAGTGGCGTCCACCTCACGCACACCACGGGTCTTGCGGGCGGAATCGATGAGTTGCTGGCGCTCGTCGGCGCTGGGTACCTGGCCACTGAGCGTGACCACCCCGTCGCGGGTGGAAACGCCAATGGACAGCCCCTGCAGCGCATGCGCCGAGAGGATGCCGGCCTTGATCTGGCTGGTGATCCAGGCATCGCTGACAGCGGCCTGGGCATCGCCGACGGACTTCTCCAAAGACTGTGTGGAGGCGGCGTCCGGGTCGACTTTCAGGCGGTTATCCACAGCGCTGACGCCTTCGGTCTGCGCCGCCAGGTGGGCAGCCTGCTGGCTCGCCTCCTCGCTGACCACCGTGCCGTCAAGGGTGACCGCACCGGACTTGCTGGTGACCTTGATATCCAGGCCTTCACCGTGCTTCTCCAGCAGCAGCTTGGATTTCACCTTCGCCGCCAGCGTGGCGTCGTCCCATTTCTGCACCACACCTTCGTCCTTGGCGGTGCCGGGTTTCTGCGCGTCAGCCAGGGAGGCATCCACACCCAGCTGGTTATCCACAGCGGTGATGCCTTCGACACTGCCGGCAATCTGCCCGGCCAGCGCCTTCTGTTCTTCACTGGCCACGGCACCGGTCAGCTGCGCGCGGCCATTCTCCACATCCACCTTGATCGCGTAGGGCTTGAGTTCGCGGTTGAGGTTGATGGCTGTCCAGATCGAACCTTCCTGGCGCGCTTCGGCCAGCTGCCCGCTCAGCCCGGTCTCGGCGGCATGGCTGGCCAGAGGCTGCAGGGCGAGCAGAGCGGAACCCAGGACGAGGGCAAGGATCTTCGGGTTAGGCATGGCGGTCTCCGTCAAACGATGGTGCAGCATTGGATTCGCAAGCGCCGTGCCAGTGCGATTTGTGGATAAAATTCTTGTAATTCAATGTGTTGAATGGCATGCGCAGAACCCTGACTGTGCACCCTGCCCGAAGGACCAGAAAGATTCTTGCAACTTGCACGAAAAACCCTGGACTAAGAAAAATCACACCCCTTACAACAACGCATCACCTAACGAGGAAATCGCTGAATGGACGCAACGCCAGAACAGCAAGGCCGGATCCTGCTGGTCGATGACGAGTCCGCCATCCTGCGCTCGTTCCGCTACTGCCTGGAGGACGAGGGCTACAGCGTGGCCACCGCCAACAGTGCGCAGCAGGCCGAGAACCTGTTGCAGCGCCAGGTGTTCGACCTGTGCTTCCTCGACCTGCGCCTGGGCGATGACAACGGCCTGGATGTGCTGGCGCAGATGCGTATGCAGGCGCCCTGGATGCGCGTGGTGATAGTCACCGCGCATTCGGCCGTGGACACCGCCGTGGATGCCATGCAGGCCGGCGCCGCCGACTACCTGGTGAAGCCCTGCAGCCCCGATCAGCTGCGCCTGGCCGCCGCCAAGCAACTGGAAGTGCGCCAGCTCACCGCGCGCATCGAGGCGCTGGAAGGCGAGATGCGCAAGCAGGGCGATGTCCTCGAATCCCACAGTCCGGCCATGGCCGCCGTGCTGGAGACGGCCCGTCAGGTCGCCGCGACCGACGCCAACATCCTCATTCTCGGCGAATCCGGCTCCGGCAAGGGCGAGCTGGCGCGAGCCATCCACGGCTGGAGCAAACGGGCGAAGAAATCCTGCGTCACCATCAACTGCCCTTCACTCTCCGCCGAACTGATGGAGAGTGAACTGTTCGGCCACAGCCGTGGCGCCTTCACCGGCGCTACCGAAAATACCCTCGGACGCATCAGTCAGGCGGATGGCGGCACGCTGTTCCTCGACGAGATCGGCGATTTTCCCCTCATCCTGCAGCCGAAACTGCTGCGCTTCATCCAGGACAAGGAGTACGAGCGAATCGGTGATCCGGTAACCCGCAACGCCGATGTACGCATCCTCGCCGCCACCAACCGTGATCTTGCCGGCATGGTCGCCCAAGGCACGTTCCGCGAAGACCTGCTCTACCGTCTGAACGTCATCGTGCTGAATCTGCCGCCACTGCGCGAACGCGCCGAGGACATCATCGGCCTGGCCGAGCGCTTCCTTGCCCGCTTCGTGAAGGACTACGGCCGCCCTGCTCGCGGCTTCACCGACGAGGCCCGCGCGCTGCTGCGCCGCTACACCTGGCCGGGGAACGTGCGCGAGCTGCGCAACGTGATCGAACGCGCAAGCATCATCTGCAATCTTGAGCTTATTGGTGTCGAACAGCTTGCCATCGGCGAACAAACCATCAACTCCGCGCCGCGCATTGGCGAGGCCATGAGTCTGGAAGAACTGGAGAAGGCCCACATCGCTGCCGTCATGGCCTCCAGCGCAACCCTCGACCAGGCCGCCAAGACCCTGGGGATAGACGCTTCCACGCTCTATCGCAAACGCAAGCAGTACAGCCTGTGAACCTGCCGATCCCGATGACGCTGCGCACGAGACTCTTCCTGAGTATCTCGGCGCTGATCACGGTAGCGCTGCTGGGGTTGCTGCTCGGACTGTTCAGCGTGGTGCTGACCGGCCGCGAGCAGGCCCAACTGATCCAGCGCAACTTCGACGTCATCGAGGTCAGTCAGCGCCTGCGCCAATCACTGGGCGACGAACTGGTGCAGGTACTCAGCGCACGGCCCAGTCCGGCAAACCTCGAGCGTGCCCGCGCCCACTTCGCCCAGGCGCTCGAGCAAGGGCGCGCGCTGGCGCGTACCAGTAATGAGCGTCAGGCCATGACGGAAATCGCCGACGCTCACCGCCTGTTCGTCGAAGCTACCGACACCCCCGGCCCGGGACGCCCGGAGTTGCTGGAGGACAGCGACCTCAGCCGCACCCTTGATGGCCTGCGCAACCGCCTGCTGGCGCTGCACCAGGAGGCGATGCAGAACATCAGCGCCGACGAGCGTTCGGCCCGAGACCGAACCCTGCTGATCAGCGGCCTGCTCGGACTCATCGGCATCGCCATCCTGGTGGTCGGCTTCATCACCGCCCACAGCATCGCCCGCCGCTTCGGCGCTCCCATCGAAACGCTGTCCAAGGCAGCGGACAAGATCGGCCAGGGCGACTTCGACGTCACCCTGCCGGTCTCCGGGGTCGCCGAAATGTCATCCCTCAGCCGGCGCTTCGGCCTGATGGCCGAAGCCCTTCGGCTCTACCGGGCGAGCAACACCGAAGCGCTGGGTTCGGGCCGCAAGCGCCTGCTGGCGGTGCTCGACAGCATCGACGATGGTCTGGTGATCCTCGACCGCCATGGCCGTATCGAACACGCCAACCCGGTTGCCACGCGCCAGTTGTTCTCCCACAGCGATCCCCAGGGCCAGGAACTGGGCACGATGCTGAACAATCCGGCGCTGACCCAGGCAGTCCAACAGGTCCTGAGCGGCAACCTGCTGGAGGAGACCCCGCAGGACCTGGTGGTGGAAGTGAGCGGCGAAAGCCGGCTGCTGACCTGGGGCATGTCGCCGGTCAGCCACGACGACGGGCGCAACATCGGCGCGGTGATGGTGGTGCGCGACGTCACCGAGCAGCGAGCCTTCGAGCGCGTGCGCAACGACTTCGTACTGCGTGCATCCCACGAACTGCGCACCCCGATGACCGGCATGCACATGGCCTTCGGCCTGCTCGCCGAGCGCCTGAAGTTTCCCGAGGAGTCCCGCGAGCGCGATCTGGTACGCACGGTGGACGAGGAGATGCACCGACTGGTCCGCCTGATCAACGACCTGCTGAACTTCTCCCGCTACCAGAGCGGCACCCAGAAGCTCGACCTGCAGTTGTGCGATGTGGGCGACCTGATTCGCCAGGCGCATCAGCGCTTTGCCGGCCCTTCGGCGGACAAGCGCATCGAACTGGATCTGGAGCTCGCCGAGGGTCTGCCGCCAATCAATATCGACCGCACACAGATCGAGCGAGTGCTGGACAACCTGATCGGCAACGCCCTGCGCCACACCCCCGCCGGCGGCACCATCCGCCTGCAGGCGCGCTGCCAGGAAGAGCGCGTGGCGATTGCCGTCGAAGACAGCGGCGACGGCATCCCGCTCAGCCAGCAGGGACGCATCTTCGAACCCTTCGTGCAGGTAGGCCGCAAGAAAGGCGGCGTAGGACTCGGCCTGGCGCTATGCCGGGAAATCGTGCAACTGCACGGTGGACGCATCGCCCTGCGTTCGCAACAGGGCAAGGGCTCGCGCTTCTACCTGCTACTGCCGGTTTAAGAGGTCGGTACCGCCAGCAACAGCGCGGCGGTTTCCAGGTCCGGCTCGCCGTCAAAGCGCGCCGGGCGGAAACGCATCTGGAACGCCGCGATCACGTTGCGGGTTTCCTCGTCCATCACCCCATTGAGCGGCACCGCGTAGCCGTGGCGCGCCAGCTGTTGCTGGAACCAGCCCGGAGCCGGCAGCTGGCCGTTCAGCTCATCAAGGCGGCGCGCCAGTTCGCCCGGCTGCGGCCAGGGAATCAGGCCGGCATCGGCGAGCTTCTTCCAGGGAAACAGCGGGCCCGGATCGACCTTGCGCTGCGGGGCGATGTCGCTGTGGCCGAGGATATGTTCCGGGGTGATGCCCTGGCGCTTGGTGATGTCCTTGAGCAGGGCGATCAGCGCATCGATCTGCGCGTCCGGATAGGGGTACCAGATCTTCCCGCTCGGCGTATCGCGATACCCGGGGTTCACCAGTTCGATGCCGATGGAGGTGGAGTTCAGCCAGGTACGCCCCTGCCATTCGCTGGCGCCGGCGTGCCAGGCGCGGCGGTTCTCGTCCACCAGCTGGTAGATGGTCGCCGGGTTGTCGCCGATCAGGTAGTGCGCGCTCACCTCGCCGTGGGTCAGCAGCGCCAGCGAGCGCTGCAGGTTGGCGGAGGTGTAGTGGACGATGACGTACTGGATGCGGCTGTCCTGGTTCTTCGACACGTGCTCGCGGTCGATCTGCAGGCCCTTGTCGGCGCAGCCAGCGAGCAGTGTGGTGAGGAGCGCGAAGGTCAGGACACGCAGAGTCATGGCGATTCTCAAGAGAGCATCAGGCAGCGATGTGCAGGAAGCTGCGCACGTTCTGCAGGAGCATGTTCACGCTGAGCATGATCAGCAGCATGCCGGCCAGGCGCTCCACCGCCATCAGCCCGCGCGGACCGAGGAAGCGCTGGAGGAAAGCCGCCTGCATCAGGATGAAAGCGGTCGCCGCCCACGCCATGATCACCGCCAGGTACAGCTCCCACAAGGGACCAGTGTAGGTGCTGCGCAGGGTGATCAGCATCGCCAGGGCGGAAGGCCCCGCCACGGCGGGCGTTGCCAACGGCACGAACAGCGGCTCATTGTCCGGCATGTCGCCCAGCACGCCCTGCGGCGTGGGGAAGATAAGGCGCATGGCGACCACGAAGAGGATGATCCCGCCGGCGATGCCGGTGGCCTCCTTGGAAAGCCCCAACCCCGTGAGGATGTGCTCGCCCAGGGTGAGGAACAGCAGTAGCAGGCCCAGGGCGAACAGCAGTTCGCGCAGCGCCACTTTCAGACGGCGCTCGGCGGGGACGGACTTGAGGGCGGCGAGGAACACCGCGATGTTGCCGAACGGATCGGTGATCAGAAAGATCAGGATGGCGACGCCAAGCATGACCGTGAAACTCCAGCGGTGGCCCGCCGCTGCGCCGCGCGCAACGACCTGTGTACATGGCCGGTGAATAAGCAGAAAGCAGATCGCCCTGTGGATAAACACTTACCCACAGGGCGATCCGTTACCTGTCAGGATTTCTTGATCTTTTCCGGGCGTTTCCAGCCTTCGATCACCCGCTGCTTGGCGCGACCGACGCCAAGAGTGCCCGCGGGAACCTCTGCGGTGATGGTGGAACCCGCGCCAGTCGTGGCACCGGAACCGATATCCACAGGCGCGACCAGAGAGTTGTTGGAGCCGATGAAGACGTCCTCGCCGATACTGGTGCGCCACTTGTTGGCGCCATCGTAGTTGCAGGTGATGGTGCCGGCGCCGATGTTGCTGCGCGCACCGACTTCGCTGTCGCCCAGGTAGGTCAGGTGGCCGACCTTCACGCCGTCCTGCAGGTGAGCATTTTTCAGCTCGACGAAGTTACCCACATGCACCTTGCGCTCCAGCACGCTGCCCGGACGCAGGCGGGCGAACGGCCCGACGTCGCTGTCCGGGCCTACGTGGGCGCCTTCCAGGTGCGAGTTGGCCTTGATGATGGCACCGCGGCGCAGGGTGCTGTCCTTGATGTAGCAGTTCGGGCCGATCTGCACGTCGTCCTCGATCTCCACCTGGCCTTCGAGGATCACGTTGATGTCGATGGTCACGTCGCGACCGACGCTGACTTCACCGCGCACATCGAAGCGCGCCGGGTCGATCAGGGTTACACCCTGGGCCATCAGACGACGGGCCACGCGCTGCTGGAAGAAGCGCTCCAGTTCGGAAAGCTGCTGGCGGTCGTTGGCGCCCTGGGTTTCCATCGCCACCTGGGGTTGCGCGGTGGCGACGCGCAGGCCGTCGCTGACCGCCATGGCGATGACATCGGTGAGGTAGTACTCGCCCTGGGCGTTGGAATTCGACAGGCGCGCCAGCCAGCCCAGCAGGCGCTCGCGCGGTGCGGCAAGGATGCCGGTGTTGCCTTCGCGAATGGCGCGCTGCTCGGCAGAAGCATCCTTCTGCTCGACGATGGCCTGCACCTCACCGGCGGCGTCACGGATGATGCGACCATAGCCGGTCGGGTCGTCCAGCTCGACGGTGAGCAGCGCCAGCTGCTGCGGCGTGGCCTGGGCCATCAGGCGCTCCAGGGTCGGCTGCTCGATCAGCGGCACGTCGCCGTAGAGGATCAGCACGTTCTCGGCGCTGAGGAACGGAGCAGCCTGCGCCACCGCATGGCCGGTGCCCAGTTGCTGTTCCTGGATCACGAAATTCAGGTCATCCGCCTGCAGGCGCTCACGCACCAGGTCGGCACCGTGGCCGATCACCACGTGGATGCGCGATGGGCCGAGACCGCGGGCGGTGTCGATCACATGGGCGAGCATCGGTTTGCCGGCAACCGGATGCAGGACTTTCGGCAGGGCCGAGCGCATGCGGGTGCCCTGGCCAGCGGCGAGGATGACGATTTCGAGAGACATGGGTGAGGGACCGTCCTGGTGAGCGGGGAAACCCCGGGTGTAGAAAAAGAAAAAGGGTAGCCAAGGCTACCCTTTTCCTATTTGACGCTGAAGTCCCTGGGGACTTCGCGGCTTAGCCGCCGTACTTCTTGCGAACCTGCTGGACCGTGCGCAGTTGCGCTGCGGCTTCGGCCAGGCGGGCTGCGGCGGAGCTGTAGTCGAACTCTGCACCTTTACCTTGCAGAGCCTTCTCAGCTTCCTTCAGTGCGGTCTGGGCAGCCGCTTCGTCGAGGTCACCTGCGCGAATCACGGTGTCGGCGAGAACCTTGACCATGCTCGGCTGTACTTCGAGGAAGCCACCGGAGATGTAGTACACCTCCTGCTCGCCACCCTGCTTCACCAGGCGGATCGGACCCGGCTTGAGCTCGGTGATCAGCGGCGCGTGGCCCGGAGCGATACCCAGATCGCCCAGGGAGCCGTGCGCTACGACCAGCTCGACCAGACCGGAGAAGATCTCCGCTTCGGCGCTGACGATGTCGCAGTGGACAGTAATAGCCATACCCTTGCCTCACGTAAGCGCCCGTTGCCGGGCGCACGGATTACAGCTTCTTCGCTTTCTCGATGGCTTCTTCGATGCCGCCGACCATGTAGAACGCCTGCTCGGGCAGGTGGTCGTAGTCGCCGTTGAGGATGCCTTTGAAGCCAGCGATGGTGTCCTTCAGGGAGACGTATTTGCCCGGCGAGCCGGTGAATACTTCAGCCACGAAGAACGGCTGGGACAGGAAGCGCTGGATCTTACGAGCACGGGCCACCAGCAGCTTGTCGGACTCGGACAGTTCGTCCATGCCGAGAATCGCGATGATGTCCTTCAGCTCCTTGTAGCGCTGCAGAACGTACTGCACGCCACGAGCGGTGTCGTAGTGATCCTGGCCGATGACCAGCGGGTCCAGCTGACGGGAAGTCGAGTCCAGCGGATCGACGGCCGGGTAGATACCCAGCGAGGCGATGTCACGGGACAGTACGACGGTGGCGTCCAGGTGGGCGAAGGTGGTCGCCGGGCTCGGGTCGGTCAGGTCGTCCGCGGGAACGTAGACGGCCTGGATCGAGGTGATCGAGCCTTTCTTGGTGGAGGTGATGCGCTCTTGCAGAACGCCCATCTCTTCGGCCAGGGTCGGCTGGTAACCTACTGCGGAAGGCATACGGCCCAGCAGTGCGGATACTTCGGTACCGGCGAGGGTGTAACGGTAGATGTTGTCGATGAACAGCAGTACGTCACGGCCTTCGTCACGGAACTTCTCGGCCATGGTCAGGCCGGTCAGTGCAACGCGCAGACGGTTGCCCGGCGGCTCGTTCATCTGGCCGTAAACCAGGGCTACCTTGTCCAGTACGCCGGAATCCTTCATCTCGTGGTAGAAGTCGTTACCCTCACGAGTACGCTCACCCACACCCGCGAACACAGAGTAACCGCTGTGCTCCATGGCGATGTTACGGATCAGTTCCATCATGTTTACGGTCTTGCCGACACCGGCACCACCGAACAGACCGACTTTACCGCCCTTGGCGAACGGGCAGACCAGGTCGATAACCTTGATGCCGGTTTCGAGCAGGTCGTTGCCGCCAGCCTGGTCAGCGTAGGACGGAGCGTCGCGGTGAATACCCCAGCGCTCTTCTTCGCCAATCGGACCGGCTTCGTCGATCGGGTTGCCCAGCACGTCCATGATACGGCCCAGGGTCTTGGTACCGACCGGGACGGAGATGGCTGCGCCGGTGCTTTCCACGTTCAGGCCACGCTTGAGGCCTTCGGTGGAACCCATCGCAATGGAACGAACCACGCCGTCGCCCAGCTGCTGCTGGACTTCCAGAGTGGTTTCGACGCCCTGAACTTTCAGGGCCTCGTAGATGCTCGGCACGGCATCGCGCGGGAATTCCACGTCGATCACGGCGCCGATGATTTGAACGATACGTCCGCTACTCATGTCTGGTTCCTCTGAATTTTGAACCTGTTCTTACACCGCGGCAGCGCCGCCGACGATTTCCGAGATTTCCTGGGTGATCGCCGCCTGACGTGCCTTGTTGTAGATCAGTTGCAGACCACTGATCAGATCACCGGCGTTGTCGGTAGCGTTCTTCATTGCAATCATCCGGGCCGCCTGCTCACAGGCGTTGTTCTCAACCACGGCCTGGTACACCTGGGATTCCACGTAGCGCACCAGCAAGCCGTCGAGGAGGGCCTTGGCGTCGGGTTCGTAGAGGTAGTCCCAGTGGTGCTTCAGCTCGGCATTGTCCTCGGCCACCAGCGGAATCAGCTGTTCCACGGTCGGCTTCTGGGTCATGGTGTTGACGAACTTGTTGGAAACCACGTACAGGCGATCGATGCGACCTTCCAGGTAGGCATCCAGCATGACCTTGACGCTGCCGATCAGATCATTGATCGACGGCTCTTCGCCCAGGTGGCTGATAGCTGCAACTACGTTGCCGCCATAGCTCTTGAAGAAGGATGCACCCTTGGAGCCGATCACGCAGAGGTCGATCTCCGCGCCGCGATCGCGCTGCCCGCTCATGTCCTTGACCAGAGCCTTGAACAGGTTGATGTTCAGGCCGCCAGCCAGGCCACGGTCGGAGCTCACCACGATATAGCCGACGCGTTTTACTTCACGCTCGACCATGAACGGGTGACGGTATTCCGGGTTGGCGTTGGCCAGATGGCCGATCACCTGGCGAATGCGCTCCGCGTAGGGACGGCCGGCCGCCATGCGCATTTGTGCCTTGCGCATCTTGCTCACCGCCACCTTTTCCATGGCATTGGTGATTTTTTGCGTGCTTTTGATGCTCGCAATCTTGCTGCGAATCTCTTTTGCGCCTGCCATTTCACACCTATCGGTTTAGCAGGCGGGGGCCGTTAACGACCCCCGCTGCGGCTTACCAGGTTTGGGTGGCCTTGAACTTCTCGATGCCGGCCTTGATGCCTGCGTCGATTTCGTCGTTGAAGTCACCCTTCTCGTTGATCTTCGCCAGCAGAGCGGCGTTCTCACGTTGGAAGTAGGCGATCAGCGCTTGTTCGAAGGCGCCCACCTTGGCGATCTCGACGTCCTGCAGGAAGCCACGCTCGGCGGCATACAGGGACAGCGACATCTCGGCGATGGACATCGGCGCGTATTGCTTCTGCTTCATCAGCTCGGTAACGCGCTGACCATGTTCCAGCTGCTTGCGGGTCGCGTCGTCCAGGTCCGAGGCGAACTGGGCGAAGGCCGCCAGTTCACGGTACTGGGCCAGCGCGGTACGAATGCCGCCGGACAGCTTCTTGATGATCTTGGTCTGGGCCGCGCCACCGACACGGGATACCGAGATACCGGCGTTGACGGCCGGACGGATACCCGAGTTGAACATCGCGGATTCCAGGAAGATCTGACCGTCGGTGATGGAGATCACGTTGGTCGGAACGAAGGCGGAAACGTCGCCAGCCTGGGTTTCGATGATCGGCAGGGCGGTCAGGGAACCGGTCTTGCCTTTCACTTCGCCATTGGTGAACTTCTCAACGTACTCTTCGGAAACGCGGGAAGCGCGCTCCAGCAGACGGCTGTGGAGATAGAACACGTCGCCCGGGTAAGCTTCGCGGCCCGGCGGACGGCGCAGCAGCAGGGAGATCTGGCGGTAGGCTACGGCCTGCTTGGACAGGTCGTCGTACACGATCAGGGCATCTTCACCGCGATCGCGGAAGAATTCGCCCATGGTGCAACCGGAGTACGGAGCCAGGTATTGCAGAGCGGCGGATTCCGAAGCACTGGCAACCACCACGATGGTGTTGGCCAGGGCGCCGTTCTCTTCCAGCTTGCGTACGACGTTGGCGATGGTCGATTGCTTCTGACCGATGGCAACGTAGACGCAGCGGATACCGCTGTTCTTCTGGTTGATGATGGCGTCGATGGCCAGAGCGGTTTTACCGATCTGACGGTCACCGATGATCAGCTCGCGCTGGCCACGGCCAACCGGGATCATGGCGTCGACCGACTTGTAACCGGTCTGAACCGGCTGGTCTACCGACTTACGCCAGATCACGCCCGGTGCCACTTTCTCGACTGCGTCGGTCAGCTTGGCATCGATCGGGCCTTTGCCATCGATCGGGTTACCCAGGGCGTCGACAACGCGACCCAGCAGTTCCGGACCAACCGGTACTTCCAGGATGCGGCCGGTGCACTTGGCATTCATGCCTTCTTTGAGGTCCTGGTATTCACCCAGTACCACAGCACCGACGGAGTCTTGCTCCAGGTTCAGCGCCATACCGTAGACGCCGCCCGGGAATTCGATCATCTCGCCGTACATGACGTCGGCCAGACCGAAGATGCGCACGATGCCATCGGAAACACTGACGATGGTGCCTTCGTTGCGCGCTTGCGAGGCGACGTCGAGTTTCTCGATGCGCCCCTTGATGATTTCACTAATTTCGGAAGGATTGAGTTGCTGCATGCCGCTGCCCCTTCAAACTCAAGATTTCAACGCTTCGGCCAGTTTCGCGATTTTGCCGCGCACCGAGCCATCGATTACCAAGTCACCGGCGCGAATTACCACGCCGCCGATCAAGCTCGCGTCTTCCGACGCATGAAGTCGCACTTCGCGACTGAGCCGGGCGCTGAGAGCCTTGGCGAGTTTGTCCTGCTGTTCCTGGTCCAGGGCGAAGGCACTGGTGACCTCGACCTCGACCAGCTTTTCCTGCTCGGCCTTGAGTTGCTCGAACATCACGAAGATGGTCGGCAGCAGGTCGAGCCGCTTGTTTTCAGCCACAGTCCGGACGAAGTTCTGGGCCGGAGCATTGAGCTTGTCGCCACACACGTCGATCAGCGCGTCAGCCTTGGCTGCCGCGGTCAGCTGGGGCTCCTTGAGCAGCTGGCGCACGGTGTCGTCCCGCGACACTGCAGCCAGCACACCCAGAGCAGCGGACCAGTCGGCCAGTTGCTGATGAGCCTGGGCGTACTCGAAAGCCGCCTTCGCGTATGGACGAGCCAATGTGGTCAGTTCTGCCATATCGCCCTCTGCTTAGATCTCGGCGGCCAGTTGATCAACCAGCTGCTTTTGCGCGTTGGCATCGATCGAAGCTCCCAGGATCTTCTCGGCGCCGGAGACAGCCAGGGCACCCACTTGGGCACGCAGGGCGTCTTTGACGCTGTTGAGTTCCTGTTCGATCTGAGCCTTGGCCTGGGCGATCATGCGATCACCTTCGGCACGGGCCTGATCACGGGCTTCGTCAACGATCTGGTTAGCGCTCTTCTTCGCCTGCTCGATGATTTCGGCTGCCTGAGCCTTGGCTTCGCGCAGTTGCTGACCCGCTTTCTCGTGGGCCAGTTCCAGGTCACGAGCCGCGCGGTTGGCAGCGTCCAGGCCGTCGGCGATCTTCTTCTGACGCTCTTGCAGAGCCGCAATGACCGGAGGCCATACGAACTTCATGCAGAACAGGACGAAGATGGCGAACGCGATGGCCTGGCCGATCAGAGTTGCATTAATGTTCACGCCAATACCTCGCTCGTTCGTTGTTCAGTCACAGATTTCCGCTGTTCGGAAATTAGTGGGCAACCTGAGCAATGAACGGGTTAGCGAAGGTGAAGAACAGAGCGATACCAACGCCGATCATGGTTACGGCGTCGAGCAGACCAGCAACGATGAACATTTTGACCTGCAGCATCGGAACCATTTCCGGCTGACGCGCAGCGCCTTCCAGGAACTTGCCGCCCAGCAGGCCGAAGCCGATGGCGGTACCCAGAGCGCCCAGACCGATCAGCAGAGCAACGGCGATAGCAGTGAGTCCAACTACAGTTTCCATTTTTCCTCCCGACTTTTTTGTCGTGTTGGTTAAAGGTGAAGCAAGTTAAGGTGGTGAAGCTCTTCTTTCACCCCCTCCCATCAGGGAAGGGGCGTACAGAATCTTTGGATCAGTGGCTGTCTTCGTGAGCCATCGACAGATAGACGATGGTCAGCATCATGAAGATGAAGGCCTGCAGGGTGATGATCAGGATGTGGAACACGGCCCACGCCCAGTTCAGCACGACGCCCATGCCGCCCAGCCAGAGGATGCCGGAACCGAACATCACGGCGATCAGGATGAAGATCAGCTCGCCGGCGTACATGTTGCCGAACAGACGCAGTGCCAGGGATACCGGCTTGGCGATCAGGGTCACGAACTCCAGCAGGAAGTTCACCGGGATCAGGATGATCTGAACCACGATGTTCTTGCTGTTGAACGGGTGCAGGGTCAGTTCGCCGAGGAAGCCGCCGATGCCCTTGACCTTGATGCTGTAGAAGATGATCAGCGCGAACACCGCGATCGACATGCCGAAGGTGGCGTTCGGATCGGTGGTGGCTACGGCGCGGAAGAACAGGTGCTCGTTACCGGTGACTGCCTGAGCCGCCAGCGGCAGGAAGTCCACGGGCACCAGGTCGATCAGGTTCATCAGGAAGATCCAGACGAACACGGTCAGCGCCAGCGGTGCGATGAGCGGGTTACGGCCGTGGAAGGTGTCCTTCACGCTGCCGTCGACGAACTCCACGAGAACTTCGACGAAGTTCTGCAGGCCGCCAGGTTGACCGCTGGTGGCCTTCTTGGCTGCCATGCGGAAGATAAGGATGAACACCAGGCCGAGGAATACGGACCAGCCCAGGGTATCAACGTGGAATGCCCAGAAGCCCATTTCCTTGGCTTGTTCGGCGGTGTGGGCGAACCCCCAGGAACCATCCGGCAGACGACCCAGAGTCAGGTTCTGCAAGTGGTGCTGGATGTAACCCGAAGCGCTTTCTGCTGCCATGTTTGCCTCAATCGCTCTAAGGTCTTGTAAATGTGTTTCGCATCAGCAGGGGTGCAAACCAGCTGACCGCGAGGGTCAGCAGGTAGAGGCCGAACAGCGCCAGCGGCGCCAGGGGCTTCACACCTGCAAACGTCAGTGCGAAGAGCACTGCCGTCAAAATCAGTTTTCCCGCCTCACCGGCATAAAAGGACCGGACTATCAGCTGGGCAGAACGCGCGCCGCTGTAGCGGAACGCCTTGCGAGCAAAGTACAGATTCGGCAACCACGCAATCAGGCCCCCGAGCAATCCGGAATAGCCTGCGACCGATCCCCGTGCAAACCACAGGACTGCTGCACCGATAAGCAGCACCACCAGCTGGACGAGCAACAGGCGAAACGCCGGTTGATGATGGAAGGGCAAACGATCGGGCTTGCTGGGTTCCATCTCTAACTCACAGTCCTCTGGTGTCGGCTTCGCAAATCAATAACTTGGCATACTTTGTGCCGACAAAATTGCGCGCAGAGTATAGGGGGCTGCAGGCCCCCCGTTCAACCGTCAGGTAGTGATTTCCGACGACGCCTACATGCTACGTTCGTATCAACGTATGTGGGCGAGGACGCCCTGAAGCTCGTCGAGGGAGTTGTAGCGGATCACCAACTGACCTTTGCCCTTCTGCCCATGGCGAATCTGCACCGGAGCGCCCAGGCGCTCGGCCAGGCGCTGTTCCAGACGGCTGATGTCCGGGTCGGTCCTGACCGCCTTGACAGGTTCGCCGGGGGCATTGAGCCACTGGCGCACCAATGCTTCGGTCTGACGCACAGTGAAGCCGCGTGCGACAACATGTCGCGCACCTTCCACCTGCCGATTCTCGGGCAGTCCGAGCAGGGCGCGGGCGTGGCCCATTTCCAGGTCGCCATGCGAAAGCAGGGTCTTGATCTCGTCCGGCAGGGCAATCAGGCGCAGCAGGTTGGCCACGGTCACGCGGGATTTGCCCACGGCGTCGGCGACCTGTTGCTGGGTCAGCTGGAATTCCTGCTGCAGTCGCTGCAGCGCGGCGGCTTCCTCGATGGGGTTGAGGTCCTCGCGCTGGATGTTTTCGATCAGCGCCATGGCGATGGCGGCGTCGTCCGGTACTTCGCGGACCATGGCCGGGATCTTGTCCAGGCCGGCCTGCTGGCTGGCGCGCCAGCGGCGTTCACCGGCGATGATCTCGTAGCGGCCCTTGTCGATCGGGCGCACGACGATCGGCTGCATCACGCCCTGGACCTTGATCGACTGGGCGAGTTCTTCGAGGGCCTGCGGGTCCATGTCGCGACGGGGCTGGTACTTGCCGCGCTGGATCAGGTCCAGCGGCAGGTGCTGCAGCTCCTTGCTGTCCACCTGAACGGCTTCTTCCTGCAGCGTAGCGGCGCTGGAGCCACTGAGCAGGGCATCCAGCCCGCGTCCGAGACCTCGTTTCTTGGCGGCCATGCGGGTTCCTTAATCTCTTAGGCGGGGGCGGTGGTGCGGGCGGCGCGCTGACGGCGCACCAGCTCGCCGGCCAGCGCCAGGTAGGCGAGGGCACCGCGGGATTGCTTGTCGTAGACCAGCGCCGGCATGCCGAAGCTGGGCGCCTCGGCCAGTCGCACGTTGCGCGGGATCACGGTGGTGTAGAGCTTGTCGCCGAAGTGTTCCTGCAGCTGCGCGCTGACATCGTTGGTCAGGCTGATGCGCGGGTCGTACATGGTCCGCAGCAGGCCTTCGATCTTCAGCGCCGGGTTCAGCCGCTCGGCGATACGCTGGATGCTGTTCATCAGGTCGGTCAGGCCTTCCAGTGCGTAGTACTCGCACTGCATCGGGATGATCACGCCGTCGGAAGCGGACAACGCGTTGACCGTCAGCATCGACAGCGACGGCGGGCAGTCGATGAGGATGAAGTCGTAATTCTCGCGGATCGGCGCCAGCGCGTGGCGCAGGCGGTGTTCTTTCATGTCCATCTCCAGCAGCACCACTTCCGCCGCGGTGAGGTCGCGGTTGGCGGGCAGCAGCTGGTAGCCGCCATGCTCGGAGAACTGCATGGCCTGGGCCAGGTCGCATTCGCCGGTGAGCACGTCATAGATGGAATGGTCCAGGGACAACTTATCCACACCGCTGCCGGTGGTGGCGTTGCCCTGTGGATCGAGGTCGATCAGCAGCACGCGGCGCTTGGTGGCGACCAGCGATGCCGCGAGGTTGATACAGGTCGTGGTCTTGCCGACGCCGCCCTTCTGGTTGGCGATCGCGAATACCTTAGCCATGGTTTTCCCCACTCCCCGTCATGCAGTGCGGCGCAGTATCAGCAGATGGCGCTGGCCTTGGCAACCCGGCACCGCCAGAGCGCGTTCGGCTTCGACCCGGAAATCCTCCGGGAGTGCCGCGAGCTCGTCGCTGGGGTGTACGCCTTTCATGGCCAGCCAGTTGGTCTGGATGTCGCCCAGGTGGCGCGTCCAGTTGGTGAAGTCTTCGAGGCTGCTGAAAGCCCGCGAGACGATGCCGCTGAACGGCTGCTCGGGCTGGAAGGCTTCCACCCGGCTGTGGATAACCTGCAGGTTGTCGAGCTTGAGCTCCAACTTCACCTGGGTGAGGAAGCGGGTCTTCTTGCCGTTGCTGTCCAGCAGGGTCAGGGACTTGCCGGGGAACAGGATGGCCAGCGGGATGCCAGGCATGCCGCCGCCGCTGCCGACGTCCAGCCAGCGCTCGCCGCCGGCAGCTTCGAACGACGGGACGATGCTCAGGCTGTCGAGCAGATGACGTGAGACCATTTCATCCACATCGCGCACGGCGGTGAGGTTGTAGGCCTTGTTCCACTTGGCCAGCAGGGCCAGGTAGTCCAGCAGGCGCTGCTGGGCGGTGGCGTCGATATCCAGGCCGAGCGTCTGGATGCCGCGCGCGAGTTCTTCGGCGTGGCGGGCAGTGACCAGGGACATCAGGCGCTCTGCTCCAGCTGACGACCGGACGAGCGCTTTTTCAGGTGGATCAGCAACAGGGAAATCGCCGCCGGCGTCACGCCCGGAATGCGTCCGGCCTGACCGAGGGTTTCCGGTCGGGCAGTACTCAGCTTGAGCTGGATCTCCTTGGACAGCCCGGAGATGGACGGGTAGTCGATATCCACAGGCAGGCGTGTGTCCTCGCTGGCCCGCAGGCGAGCGATCTCTTCCTGCTGGCGATCGATGTAGCCGGCGTACTTGGTACGGATCTCCACCTGTTCGGCGACCTGCGGGTCTTCCGCGCCGGCGCCGGTCACTTCGGCCAGGCTGACGTAGTCGATTTCCGGGCGCGCCAGGAGGTTCAGCAGGTTGTACTCGTGTGCCAGCGGAGTACCGAAGCGCTCGGCAATGGCATCGCCTTGCGGGGTGTTGGGACGAACCCAGGTGCTCTTCAGGCGTTGCTCTTCACGTTCGATGCCTTCGCGCTTGGCTTCGAAGACCGCCCAGCGTTCGTCGTCGATCAGACCCAGCTCGCGGCCTTTCTCGGTCAGGCGCAGGTCCGCGTTGTCCTCCCGCAGGATCAGCCGGTATTCGGCGCGCGAGGTGAACATGCGGTACGGCTCCTGGGTGCCGAGGGTGATCAGGTCGTCGACCAGTACACCGATGTACGCCTCATCGCGGCGCGGGCACCAGCTTTCGCGGCCCTGCGAGCGCAGCGCGGCGTTGGCGCCGGCGAGCAGGCCCTGGGCGCCGGCTTCTTCGTAGCCGGTGGTGCCGTTGATCTGGCCAGCGAAGAACAGGCCGCCGATGACCTTGGTCTCCAGGCTGTACTTCAGGTCACGCGGATCGAAGTAGTCGTACTCGATGGCATAGCCCGGGCGAACGATGTGCGCGTTCTCCATGCCGCGGATCGAGCGGACGATCTCCAGCTGCACGTCGAAGGGCAGCGAAGTGGAGATGCCGTTCGGATACAGCTCGTGGGTAGTCAGGCCTTCCGGTTCGAGGAAGACCTGATGGCTGTCCTTGTCGGCGAAGCGATGGATCTTGTCTTCGATCGACGGGCAATAGCGCGGGCCGACCCCTTCGATCACTCCGGAGTACATCGGCGAGCGATCGAGGTTGGACGCAATGATCTCGTGGGTCCGCGAGTTGGTGTGGGTTATCCAGCAACTGACCTGGCGCGGATGCATTTCCTTGTTGCCGAGGAACGACATCACCGGGATCGGAGTATCACCGGGCTGCTCGGTCATCACGCTGAAATCAACGCTGCGGCCATCGATACGCGGTGGAGTGCCGGTCTTCAGGCGGCCGACACGCAGCGGCAGTTCACGCAGGCGGCGAGCCAGGGCGATCGAGGGCGGATCGCCGGCACGGCCACCGGAGTAGTTCTCCAGTCCGATGTGGATAAGTCCGCCGAGGAAAGTGCCAGCGGTGAGGACGACGTTATCGGCATGGAATTTCAGACCCATCTGGGTCACCACGCCGCGTACCTGGTCCTGTTCGACGATCAGGTCATCACAGGCCTGCTGGAATATCCACAGGTTCGCCTGGTTCTCGAGGATTTCGCGTACGGCGGCCTTGTAGAGAACGCGGTCAGCTTGGGCGCGAGTGGCACGGACTGCCGGGCCCTTGCGGCTGTTCAACACACGGAACTGGATGCCGCCCTTGTCGGTGGCCAGTGCCATGGCACCGCCCAGCGCATCGATTTCCTTGACCAGATGGCTTTTGCCGATCCCACCGATGGCGGGGTTGCAGCTCATCTGACCAAGGGTTTCCACATTGTGGGTGAGCAGCAGCGTCTTCACGCCCATGCGTGCGGCCGCTAGTGCGGCCTCTGTGCCGGCATGGCCGCCGCCGATCACGATCACGTCAAAACGGGAAGGGAAATCCACCACGCACCTCGTGCCTGTTGATCAAGGAGAAAGAAGAGAGCCGGACAGTATAGGGGTTAAGGGCTTTCGATTGAAGGCACCTGAACAAAAAATAGCCAACGGGTACTGTTCGCCTCTATAGAAAATAAAAGAGAGGAACTTTTTTAAATCTTTTTAGAGCTTGTGTTTATGTATGGTGGAGCGGTTTTCTGTGGATAACCTCTTGGACACCAGCTACTGCAAGGCTTACAGCGCCTAACAACCCTGTGTCGATGCTGTACGGTGACGGGGGATGTCCCGTTATCAGCTTGTGGATTAAATGAGGTGTTATCAACAGGTGGATTTATCCACTGCTTGATGCAGGGTTTGTTCACGTAGCTGTACGCGACTTTTCCACAGGGTTCAGGAATGCCTGTTGAATTCCCTTTGAATTCGCTGAAAGCCAAGTATTACGGGGCCTGTAGATACTTTTATGCTGTGGATAGCTGGAAGGGATATGAAATGCCGGGCAGCACGAGGCGCGATGACGGAAGTGCTCCGTCACCGGTGGGAAAAGCAGCGTTGTGGATTACTTGCCGATGCAGAAGCTGGAGAAGATGCGTCCCAGCAGGTCGTCCGGCGTAAAGGCCCCGGTAATCTCGCCCAGGGCTTGCTGGGCCTGACGCAGGTCTTCGGCCAGCAGCTCGCCTGCGCCGCTCAGGGTGAGCTGTGCGCGGCCGTGCTCGAGGCTGTCACCAGCCAAGCGCAAGGCTTCCAGGTGGCGCCGGCGCGCGCTGAAGCTGCTCTCGGCGGTCTGTTCGAAGCCCATGCAGGCCTTGAGGTGCTCGCGCAGCAGCTCCAGGCCATTGCCCGAGCGCGCGGAGAGGGTGATGGTGACGTGGCCGTCGGCGCTCTCTTCGAGTCCGATGCTCTCTGTGGATAAATCCGCCTTGTTGCGGATCAGGGTCACGTGCGCCGGGTCTGGGCGGCTGTCGAGGAACTCGGGCCACAGCGCGAACGGATCGCTGGCTTCCGGTGCCGTGGAGTCCACTACCAGCAGTACCCGATCCGCTTCGTTGATCGCCTTCAGCGCGCGTTCCACGCCGATCTTTTCCACATGGTCATCGGTGCTGCGCAGGCCCGCGGTGTCGATGATGTGCAGCGGCATGCCGTCGATGTGGATATGTTCGCGCAGTACGTCGCGGGTGGTGCCGGCGATATCGGTGACGATGGCGGCTTCACGGCCCGCCAGCGCGTTCAGCAGGCTGGACTTGCCGGCGTTCGGGCGCCCGGCAATTACCACGGTCATGCCGTCGCGCAGCAGTGCGCCCTGGCCCGCTTCGCGCAGCACCGCAGCCAGCTCGGCACGAACCGCATCCAGTTGCGACAGAACATGGCCGTCGGCGAGGAAGTCGATTTCCTCCTCCGGGAAGTCGATGGCGGCCTCGACATACATACGCAGGCCGATCAGCTGATCGGTCAGGCTGTGCACACGTTTGGAGAATTCGCCCTGCAGCGAACGCACGGCATTACGCGCAGCCTGGGCCGAGCTGGCCTCGATGAGGTCGGCAATGGCTTCGGCCTGGGCCAGGTCGAGTTTGTCGTTGAGGAAGGCTCGTTCGCTGAACTCGCCCGGGCGGGCCTGGCGGGCGCCAAGCTCCAGGCAACGCTGCAGCAACATGTCCATCACGACGGGGCCACCGTGGCCCTGCAGCTCGAGCACGTCCTCACCGGTGAAGGAGTTGGGGCCGGGGAAGTACAGCAGCAGGCCTTCGTCGATGACGTCGCCGTCATCGGCATGGAAGGGGCCGTAGTGAGCGAAGCGCGGCTGTGGCTCACGGCCGCTCAGGGTGATGGCCATGGCGCGGGCACGGGGACCGGAGACGCGGACGATGCCGACCCCGCCACGGCCCTGGGCGGTGGCGACGGCGGCGATGGTTTCACGGGCTGCATTCATGTCGGCGGTCTCGCGGTTGTGTTCGTGGCTCGAGCAAAAGCTGAGTTATCCACATAGCAAAACGCCCCACGAGGGGGCGTCTTGTCGATCGGAGGTGCGCTCGCTATCAGGCAGAAGCCTTCTTCGACGCCGCTTCGATCCGGCGGGTAATGTACCACTGCTGTGCGATGGACAGGCAGTTGTTCACAACCCAGTACAGCACCAGGCCGGCCGGGAACCACAGGAAGAAGAAGGTGAAGATGATCGGCATCAGCTTCATCACCTTGGCCTGCATGGGGTCCGGCGGCGTCGGGTTGAGCATCTGCTGAACCAGCATGGTGGCGCCCATGATAATCGGCAGGATGAAGAACGGATCCTTCACGGAGAGGTCGACGATCCAGCCCAGCCAAGGGGCCTGGCGCATTTCGACGCTTTCCAGGAGTACCCAGTACAGGGAGAGGAAGACCGGCATCTGCACCAGGATCGGCAGGCAGCCGCCCAGCGGGTTGATCTTCTCTTTCTTGTACAGCTCCATCATCGCCTGGGACATCTTCTGGCGATCATCGCCATGCTGTTCCTTCAGGGCAGCCAGTTTCGGCGACACGGCGCGCATGCGGGCCATGGAGCGGTAGCTGGCGGCGGACAGCGGGAAGAAGGCCAGTTTGATGACGATGGTCAGGAAGATGATCGACCAGCCCCAGTTACCCACCAGGTTGTGGATATGTTGCAGCAGCCAGAAGATCGGCTGGGCAATGAACCACAGCGGGCCGTAGTCCACGGTCAGTTCCAGACCCGGAGAGAGTTCCTTCAGGTACGCCTGCAGTTTCGGGCCGGCGTACAGGGTCATGCTGGTTTCGCCCTTGGCACCCGGCGCAACGGTCAGGTTGGGACCGGTGTAGCCGACGATGTAGTTACCCTGGGCGTCCTTGCGGGTCATCACGCTGTGGGTATCGCCCTTGGCGGGAACCCAGGCGGTGACGAAGTAGTGCTGCAGCCAGGCTACCCAGCCACCCTGGACGGTTTCCTTGAACTGCTCCTTGTCCATGTCCTTCATGGACACTTTCACGTAGGGCTTTTCAGGGGTCCAGACCGCGGCGCCGAGGTAGGTCGATACGCCGGTAGCGGTGGTGGAGGACGGGTCAACGCTGGCGTCACGCTTGAGCTGGGCGAACAGCGAGGCGTTCCAGGCTTTGTCGCTCTGGTTGTCGATCAGGTAGGTCACGCCGACCTGATAGGCATTGGGGTTGATGCACTCGAGCTTCTTCTGCGCCTTTTCCTTCTCGGTGCAGTCGTTTTTCAGGCCGCGGTGGAAGGTGAAGCGCTTGATGTAGCTCACGCCATCCTGTGCATAAGTCAGGTCGACCACCATCTGGTCCTGGCCGTCGGCCAGTTCGTAGACCGGTTTGGCCGAGGCGTAGAGCGGGCGACCGCTGGCAGCGGCATCCGGGCCGTTGGCGCCGGTCAGGCCGCTCTGCGCCAGGTAGGTGCGCTGGTTGTCACGCTCGAACAGCGGGAACGGTACGTCCGGGCGGTCCTGGCGCAGCGGGTACTGGGTCAGGCCGAGCTTGATCACGTCGCCGCCGCGCGGGTCGATGGTCACGTCCAGGACATCGGTCTTCACGCGAATCAGCTGTTCGCTGGCTGCCGCTGGCTTCTGCTCATTGGGCAGGCTGGCCTGGGCGTTCTGCGTGGTGGGTACGTCGGCATTGGCTGCATTGCCGGCAGGCACGGAAGTGTCCGGCAAGCCTTCAGTCTGATTGAAGGTCGCGGTCTGCGCCGGCAGTTCGGGCTGGCCGTAGTCCTTGTTCCACTGGAGAACCAGCGCGTAGGACACGATTGCCAGGGCGACGAATAGGATTGAACGTTTGATGTCCATGGTTACTCGGCCGTCGAGGAAGGGGCGGGCTTGGAAGGATCTGGCGGAACCGGATCGTAGCCACCGGGATGCCAGGGGTGGCAGCGGCCGAGGCGACGAGCGGCCAGCCAGCCACCACGCAGGAAGCCATGGGTTTCAATGGCTTCCTGCGCGTAGCAGGAACAGCTGGGGTAGAAACGACAGTGCCTGCCCATCATGGGACTGATGGCGTAGCGGTAAAACTGGATCAGTAACAGCGCCAGTCTACGCATGGGAACTGTCGGTCACTCCCGGAGAATCTGTCGAAGGTTCCGGGCTGGGCCGGTTGCGCAACAGGCGCTTCCAGAGCTTGCCGAACTGCTGGTGCAGTTCTTCATTCTCCAGATCGCCGAGGCCCTTGCGTGCGATCACCACGATATCCAGGCCGGCCAGCTTCTGCTGGTGATGGCGGAAGGATTCACGGAGAAGGCGTTTGAGGCGATTGCGCTCGACAGCGAGCTTGACGTTCTTCTTGCCGATCACCAGGCCCAGGCGGGGGTGATCGAGACCGTTTTCGCGCGCCAGCAGCAGGATGTGCTTGCCGGGAACCTTGGAGGTGGGGGAGTCGAAGACTGCGGTGAATTGCCGGGCTGTCAGAAGACGTTTATCCCGGCTGAAATCTCGACTCACCACCTGTGTCAGACAAATCAGACGGTCAGACGCTTACGGCCCTTGGCGCGACGACGCGACAGAACCTGACGACCGTTCTTGGTGGCCATACGAGCGCGGAAGCCGTGCACGCGAGCGCGCTTGAGGGTGCTGGGTTGGAAAGTACGTTTCATGATTCGGTACCTGGGTTTGACGACATGAGGTCGCAGTGACCCCGTTTAAAGAGACCGGCGATTCTAGTGAAATCGGGCGGTCAGGTCAATTTCCAACCAGACCCGGATACAAAATCTATAGAAAAGAAGGAAATCTCTTTTCTAAAGATTGAAGCGATGATTATGTTTATGTCGGCCTTTGCCTGTGCATAACTCGCCAACAGCCTCTGAACAAGCGCCTCGGGGCAAATGATAACCCTGTCGGGAAGTCGTGGGCCACTTGTGTGGGGCCGGTTGGAAAGCTGGGTATGGAATGCAGATTTTTCCACAGGGATTTTTTCCACAGAACGATCACCAGAGTCTTCCCTTGCCCCATCAAGCTGTTATCCACAAGGTTCAAGGCGCCATTACCCGACCGCCGGTAAAATCATTAACACCTTGATTTTGCTTGCATCCCGGCGCGCTTAACTGTGGATAAGTTGGTCCGGCGGGGATACAATAGCGGCCTGTTTCGCTTTGCGACTTCTTTTGGGGGATATCCGTGTCCGTGGAACTTTGGCAGCAGTGCGTAGAGCTTCTGCGCGACGAGCTGCCGTCCCAGCAATTCAACACCTGGATCCGACCCTTGCAGGTCGAGGCCGAGGGTGAGGAGCTGCGCGTCTACGCACCCAACCGCTTCGTGCTCGACTGGGTCAACGAGAAGTACATGGGGCGCCTGCTCGAGTTGCTGAGTGAGCGTGGCAATGGCCAGATCCCGGCGATTTCGCTGTTGATCGGCAGCCGCCGCAGCCGTACTCCGCGCCCAGCCCTGGTTCCGACGCCGCAAGTGAGCGTGCAGCAGGCAGCCGCGCCGGTTGCCGCTGTACCTGCCCCCGTGGCTGCGCCGGCGCCAGTTGCCATGGCCATGCCGGAGCCGCAGCCTGTTCAGGTCGCGCCGGTGCAGACCATCGTCGATCTCGACGAGTCCAGCCCGGGTATCGATCCGATGGCGGCTGCCATGCCAGCCGCGGCTGTGCGTACCGAACGCAACGTGCAGGTAGAAGGTGCGCTCAAGCACACCAGCTACCTCAATCGCACCTTCACCTTCGAGAACTTCGTCGAGGGTAAGTCCAACCAGCTGGCCCGCGCGGCTGCCTGGCAGGTGGCGGACAACCTCAAGCACGGCTACAACCCGCTCTTCCTTTATGGTGGCGTCGGCCTGGGCAAGACCCACCTGATGCACGCTGTGGGTAACCATCTGCTGAAGAAGAATCCCAATGCCAAGGTCGTGTACCTGCATTCGGAACGTTTCGTTGCGGACATGGTGAAAGCGCTGCAGCTGAATGCCATCAACGAGTTCAAGCGCTTCTACCGCTCGGTGGACGCGCTGCTGATCGACGATATCCAGTTCTTTGCCCGCAAGGAGCGTTCCCAGGAAGAATTCTTCCACACCTTCAACGCCCTCCTCGAAGGCGGCCAGCAGGTCATCCTGACCAGCGACCGCTACCCGAAGGAAATCGAAGGCCTGGAAGAGCGCCTGAAGTCGCGCTTCGGCTGGGGTCTTACGGTGGCGGTGGAGCCGCCGGAGCTGGAAACCCGCGTGGCGATCCTGATGAAGAAGGCCGAGCAGGCCAAGGTCGAGCTGCCGCACGACGCCGCGTTCTTCATCGCCCAGCGCATCCGCTCCAACGTGCGCGAACTGGAAGGTGCGCTCAAGCGCGTGATCGCCCACTCCCACTTCATGGGCCGGCCAATCACCATCGAGCTGATCCGTGAGTCGCTGAAGGACCTGCTGGCCCTGCAGGACAAGCTGGTGAGCATCGATAACATCCAGCGCACCGTCGCCGAGTACTACAAGATCAAGATCGCCGACCTGCTGTCCAAGCGCCGTTCGCGCTCGGTGGCACGTCCGCGCCAGGTAGCCATGGCACTTTCCAAGGAACTGACCAACCACAGCCTGCCGGAAATCGGCGTGGCCTTCGGCGGTCGGGATCACACCACGGTGCTGCACGCCTGTCGTAAGATCGCTCAACTCAAGGAATCCGACGCGGATATTCGCGAGGACTACAAGAACCTGCTGCGTACTCTGACCACCTGACGCAGCCTCACGAGGCAAGGGACTAGACCATGCATTTCACTATTCAACGCGAAGCTCTGTTGAAACCCCTGCAACTGGTCGCTGGCGTTGTCGAGCGCCGCCAGACGCTGCCGGTTCTTTCCAACGTCCTGCTGGTCGTCGAAGGCCAGCAACTGTCGCTGACCGGTACCGACCTGGAAGTCGAACTGGTGGGTCGCGTCACCCTGGAAGATGCCGCCGAGCCGGGCGAAATCACCGTGCCGGCGCGCAAGCTGATGGACATCTGCAAGAGCCTGCCCAGCGACGCCGTGATCGACATCCGCGTGGACGAGCAGAAGCTCCTGGTGAAGGCCGGCCGCAGCCGCTTCACCCTCTCCACCCTACCGGCCAACGATTTCCCCACTGTGGAAGAAGGCCCGGGTTCGCTGACCTTCAGCCTGGTGCAGAGCAAGCTGCGCCGCCTGATCGACCGCACCAGCTTCGCCATGGCGCAGCAGGACGTCCGCTACTACCTCAATGGCATGCTGCTGGAAGTGGGCGGCGGCACGCTGCGCGCCGTAGCCACCGACGGCCACCGCCTGGCCATGTGCTCGCTGAGCAATGGCGTGCCGGAAGCGCAGGATCGCCACCAGGTGATCGTGCCGCGCAAAGGCATCCTCGAACTGGCTCGCCTGCTCACCGAGCAGGACGGCGAAGTATCCATCGTCCTTGGTCAGCACCACATCCGTGCGACCACCGGCGAGTTCACCTTCACCTCGAAGCTGGTCGACGGCAAGTTCCCCGACTACGAGCGCGTGCTGCCCAAGGGCGGCGACAAACTGGTCATCGGTGATCGCCAGGTGCTGCGTGAAGCTTTCAGCCGTACCGCGATCCTGTCGAACGAGAAGTACCGCGGCATTCGCCTGCAGCTCTCCAACGGCCTTCTGAAAATCCAGGCGAACAACCCGGAGCAGGAAGAGGCGGAAGAAGAAGTGCAGGTCGACTACAACGGTGGCAGCCTGGAAATCGGTTTCAACGTCAGCTACCTGCTGGACGTCCTGGGCGTCATGGGTACCGAGCAGGTGCGCATGATCCTCTCCGACTCCAACAGCAGTGCGCTGGTGCAGGAAGCAGACAACGACGATTCTGCCTACGTCGTCATGCCGATGCGCCTCTGACGCGTATCGATGTCCCTTACCCGCCTTTCGGTCACCGCGGTGCGTAACCTGCACCCGGTGACCTTCTCCCCCTCCCCCCGCATCAACATCCTCTACGGCGAAAACGGCAGCGGCAAGACCAGCGTGCTGGAAGCCATCTACCTGCTCGGCCTCGCCCGCTCCTTCCGCAGCATCCGTCTGCAACCTGTCATTCAGTACGAAGAGCCCGCTTGTACGGTTTTCGGACAGGTGCGTCTGGGCAACGGCTTTGACAGTAGCCTCGGCGTTTCGCGCGATCGACAGGGTGAATTCCAGATTCGTATCGACGGTCAGAACGCACGCAGCGCTGCTCAGTTGGCGGAGACTCTGCCGCTGCAGCTGATCAATCCGGATAGCTTCCGTTTACTGGAAGGCGCGCCGAAGATTCGCCGGCAGTTCCTCGATTGGGGTGTGTTCCACGTGGAACAACGCTTCATGGTCGCGTGGCAGAGGCTGCAGAAGGCCTTGCGACAGCGGAACTCGTGGCTCCGACATGGTAAACTGGACGGTGCTTCGCAGGCTGCGTGGGACCGCGAATTATGTGCAGCGAGCGACGAAATCGACGCTTATCGCCGGTCCTATATCCAGGCTCTCAAGCCCCAGTTCGAGCGCACCCTGGCCGAGCTCATTCAGCTCGATGACCTGACGCTCAGCTACTACCGGGGATGGGATAAGGAACGCGACCTGAGCGAGGTGCTGTCTTCCAGCCTGCTGCGCGATCAGCAGATGGGGCACACCCAGGCAGGACCGCAAAGGGCGGATCTGAGAATTCGCCTGGGGGGCAACAATGCCGCGGAGATTCTATCCCGTGGCCAACAGAAACTGGTGGTCTGCGCGTTGCGGATCGCCCAGGGGCACTTGATCAACCAGGCCAAGCGCGGGCAATGCGTTTACCTGGTGGATGACCTCCCCTCCGAATTGGATGAGAAGCATCGGTTGTCTTTGTGCCGACTTCTCGAAGATCTGGGTTGCCAGGTATTCATCACCTGCGTCGACCCAAACTTATTGAAAGACGGCTGGCAAATGGAAACGCCGGTGTCGATGTTCCACGTGGAACATGGGCGCGTCTCTCAGGACACTACCATCGGGAGTGAAGAATGAGCGAGAACACCTACGACTCTTCCAGTATCAAGGTACTGAAGGGGCTGGATGCCGTACGTAAGCGTCCGGGCATGTACATCGGTGACACCGACGACGGCACTGGCCTGCACCACATGGTCTTCGAGGTCGTGGACAACTCGATCGACGAAGCGCTGGCGGGCTACTGCAGCGAGATCAGCATCACCATTCACACCGATGAATCCATCACCGTGCGCGACAACGGTCGCGGCATTCCGGTGGATATCCACAAGGAAGAAGGGGTCTCCGCGGCCGAGGTCATCATGACCGTCCTTCACGCCGGCGGTAAGTTCGACGACAACAGCTACAAGGTCTCCGGCGGCCTGCACGGCGTGGGTGTGTCGGTGGTGAACGCCCTCTCCCACGAGCTGCGCCTGACCATTCGCCGTGAAGGCAAGGTCTGGGAACAGGTCTACCACCACGGCGTTCCGCAGTTCCCGCTGCGCCCGGTCGGCGATACCGATGGTTCGGGCACCGAGGTGCACTTCAAGCCGTCCCCGGAAACCTTCCACAACATCCACTTCAGCTGGGACATCCTGGCCAAGCGGATTCGCGAGCTGTCCTTCCTGAACTCCGGCGTTGGTATCGTCCTGCGCGACGAGCGTGCCGGCAAGGAAGAGCTGTTCAAGTACGAAGGCGGCCTGCGTGCATTCGTCGAGTACCTGAACACCAACAAGACCGCGGTGAACCAGGTCTTCCACTTCAATTGCCAGCGCGAAGAAGACGGCGTCGGCGTCGAAGTCGCCCTGCAGTGGAACGACAGCTTCAACGAGAACATCCTCTGCTTCACCAACAACATTCCCCAGCGTGACGGTGGTACCCACCTGGCGGGCTTCCGCTCGGCGCTCACCCGTCACCTGAACAACTACATCGAGCAGGAAGGCCTGGCGAAGAAATTCAAGATCGCCACCACCGGCGACGACGCCCGTGAAGGTCTGACCGCGATCATTTCGGTGAAGGTGCCGGATCCGAAGTTCAGCTCGCAGACCAAGGACAAGCTGGTTTCCTCGGAGGTGAAGACCGCCGTGGAACAGGAGATGGGCAAGTACTTCGCCGACTTCCTGCTGGAGAACCCGAACGAAGCCAAGGCCGTGGTCGGCAAGATGATCGACGCCGCCCGTGCCCGTGAGGCCGCGCGCAAGGCCCGTGAGATGACCCGCCGCAAGGGCGCGCTGGACATCGCCGGCCTGCCGGGCAAGCTCGCCGACTGCCAGGAGAAGGACCCCGCCCTCTCCGAACTGTACATCGTGGAAGGTGACTCCGCGGGCGGTTCTGCGAAGCAGGGCCGTAACCGCAAGACCCAGGCGATCCTGCCGCTCAAGGGCAAGATCCTCAACGTCGAGAAGGCTCGCTTCGACAAGATGCTGTCCTCCCAGGAGGTCGGCACGCTGATCACCGCACTGGGCTGCGGTATCGGTCGCGAGGAGTACAACATCGACAAGCTGCGTTACCACAACATCATCATCATGACCGATGCCGACGTCGACGGTTCGCACATCCGTACCCTGCTGCTGACCTTCTTCTTCCGTCAGCTGCCGGAGCTGGTCGAGCGCGGCTACATCTACATCGCCCAGCCGCCGCTGTACAAGGTGAAGCGTGGCAAGCAGGAGCAGTACATCAAGGACGACGTGGCCATGGAGGAGTACATGACCCAGTCGGCCCTCGAAGAGGCCAGCGTGCACGTCAACGAAAGCGCCCCGGGCCTGTCCGGCGAAGCGCTGGAGAAGCTGGTCAACGAGTACCGCGCTGTCATGCGCACCCTCTCCCGCCTGTCCCGTCTGTACCCGCAGGACCTGACCGAGCACTTCATCTACCTGCCGCGTATCGAGGCCGACAAGCTCGGTGATGAGGCCACCATGCAGGCCTGGATCGAGCAGTTCCAGGCGCGCCTGAAGGCTGTCGAGAAGTCCGGCCTGACCTACAAGGTCAGCCTGCGCGAAGACCGCGAGCGCCACCTGTGGCTGCCGGAAGTCGAGATGGTCGCCCACGGCCTGTCGAACTACGTCACCTTCAACCGCGATTTCTTCGCCAGCAACGATTACCGCGCGGTGACTGAACTGGGCGGCAAGCTGAACAGCCTGCTGGAAGACGGCGCCTATGTGCAGAAAGGCGAGCGCAAGAAGAACGTCAGCACCTTCAAGGATGCCCTGGACTGGCTGATGACTGAAGGCACCAAGCGCCACAGCATCCAGCGATACAAAGGTCTGGGCGAGATGAACCCGGATCAGCTGTGGGAAACCACCATGGACCCGAACGTGCGCCGCATGCTGAAGGTGACCATCGAGGACGCCATCGCGGCCGACCAGCTGTTCAACACCCTGATGGGCGATGCCGTGGAGCCGCGCCGCGACTTCATCGAAAGCAATGCCCTGGCGGTGTCCAACCTGGACGTCTGATCCTGTGTAGGTGGGCAAAGTTATTTGCTCTATTGGCCAATGTTAAGAGTTCCGGCCAAAGTAAATGAGTAGAGAAAAAACCCCAGTAGATCTCGTATCTACTGGGGTTTTCTTTTGGCTGCTCACAAAGACGGCTATTGATAGACTGGAATAATTTAGCGCCTGAGATCTGCGCTAGCTGTAATTAAAAGGAATTCGCAATGTCCGCCCTCTCCGCTCTCCTCGATACCTTTCGTTCCGCCTCCGTCACCGAGCGCGAAAAAGGAACCTACTTCGAGGAGCTGATTTGCGCTTATCTGCGCAACGAAGCAACCTACCGTGATTTGTACGACAAGGTGTGGACATACGCCGGATGGGCCAAAGAGCACGGCCTCAGCGGTAAGGACGCGGGTATCGACCTGGTGGCCCGTACCCAGGGTACCGGCGAGTACCACGCCATACAGTGCAAGCTGTACGCTGAAGACTACAAGGTTCAGAAGAAGGACATCGACAGCTTTTTCACAGCCTCGGGAAAGGCGCCGTTTTCGCACCGTATCATAGTGACAACGACCAACAACTGGAGCGAGCACGCAGAGGACGCTTTGCAGGGCCAGCAGCCTCCAGTTAGCAAGATCGACCTGCAAGCTCTGGAAGACAGCCAGATCGACTGGGTTAAATACCAGCCCAATCAGGCCGTGGTGCTCAAGGCGCGTAAGCAGCTTCGCGATCACCAGCATACAGCACTGAACGCTGTGGCTGCGGGCCTCAAGGAAGCCGAGCGTGGCAAGCTGATCATGGCTTGCGGTACAGGCAAGACATTCACCAGCCTGAAGATCGCTGAGCAGCGGGCTGGCAAAGGCAAGCGCGTATTGTTCCTTGTGCCTAGTCTCTCGCTGCTGTCGCAGACCCTCACCGAGTGGACTCAGGAAAGCGCAACCCCACTCCACAGCTTTGCCGTCTGCTCTGACAGCGACGTAGGCAAGAAGCGCAAAGCAGAGGATGACGCGGTTCAGGTGTTCAGCCACGAGCTGCGCTATCCCGCCACCACCAAGGCGGATCGCCTCGCAGCGGAAATGCTTAAGCGCCACGATTCCGACCACATGAGTGTAGTGTTCTCCACCTATCACTCCATCGACGTGATCAACCGTGCCCAGGCAGATCATGGCTTACCCGCTTTCGATCTAGTGATCTGCGACGAAGCGCACCGCACTACCGGCGCCACCTTTGGCGACGATGACGAAAGCAACTTCGTACGCGTTCATGAAGCCGACTACATCCGCGCGGCCAAGCGTCTGTACATGACCGCAACACCACGCATCTACGGTGACAGCGCAAAAATCAAAGCTGAGTCCGGCGAAGTCACCCTGTGCTCGATGGATGACGAGGCGCTATACGGCAAAGAGCTGTTCGTCATCAACTTCTCCGAGGCCGTTCAGCGCGGCTTGCTCACCGATTACAAGGTGCTGGTACTCACCGTCGAGGAGAGCACCATCAGCCGTCGCCTTCAGGACATGCTGAAGGACGAGAACAACCAGCTAAAAGTGGATGACGCGGCCAAGATTGTCGGCTGCTGGAAGGCATTGGCCAAGCAGGGTCTGCATGAGCAGCTGATAGGTGATGACGAACCGATGAAGCGTGCCGTGGCGTTCTGCCAGGTCATTTCGCCCAACTATAAGGGCACCAAGCACAAGGTCAGCTCGGTCAACATCGCCAGCATGTTCCAATCGGTGGTGGAGGCTTACCAGAAATCCGAAGAGATCGACGAAGCCTCGCGACTTATCTGCGAGGCTGAGCACGTGGATGGTGGCATGAATGCCAGCGCGAAGGAAGCCAAGCTCAGCTGGCTGAAGGAAGCCCCCCCGGCCAACACTTGCCGCATCCTCAGCAACGTACGCTGCCTCTCTGAGGGTGTGGACGTGCCGGCGTTAGACGCCGTCCTTTTCCTTACCCCGCGCAACTCCCAGGTAGATGTGGTGCAGTCCGTTGGCCGCGTGATGCGCAACGCACCGGGTAAGAAGCGCGGCTATGTCGTGCTGCCGGTGGTCATTCCGGCGGGTATGGAACCCCACGAAGCGCTCAACGACAACCAGACCTACAAGGTGGTCTGGCAGGTACTTCAGGCGTTGCGCTCGCACGATGACAGCTTCGACGCCATGGTCAACAAGCTCGACTTCAACGGCTCAGACCCGCACAAAATGGAAGTCATTGCCATCACCGACAAAGCCGAGAAGAAGGAAAAGAAAGTCACTGGCACCAGCAACGGCAAGGCCGGCAAAGGTCAGTACGGCATCGGCAGCAAGAACCATGATGCTCCAGGGCAGATGACCCAGCAGGCCGAGCTGGCCTACGAAGTAGGTGAAATTGAGAAGGCTATTTACGCCAAGATCGTCGAGAAGTGCGGTAACCGCCACCACTGGGAAGACTGGGCCAACGACATCGCCAAGATTGCACGCACCCATATCGACCGCATCCAGGGCATCTTGGAGAACCAGGCCAACACTCAGGAAAAGGAGGCTTTCAACACGTTTGCCGCCGAGCTGCGCGACGATCTCAACGACAGTATCAGCGATGGCGAGATTGTCGAAATGCTCGCCCAGCACCTGGTAACCAAGCCGGTGTTCGATGCGCTGTTCGATGAGTACAGCTTTGCCAGCAACAACCCCATGTCCAAGGCCATGCAAGGCGTGCTGGACGCCCTCCATGAGCATCACTTGGCCAAGGAAGCCGATACCCTGGAGAAGTTCTACGCCAGCGTGCGCCAACGTGCAGTCGGCATCAATAACGCCCAAGGCAAGCAAAAGATCATCGTCGAGCTGTACGACAAGTTCTTCCGCAACGCCTTCCCCAAGATGACCGAGCGCCTGGGTATCGTATACACCCCGATTGAGGTGGTGGACTTCATCCTCCACAGCGTCAATCACTTGTTGCATCAGGGGTTCGGCCAGACGCTGGGTAGCAAGGGCGTTCACATTATCGACCCCTTCACCGGCACCGGCACCTTTATTACGCGCCTGATCCAGTCGGGTCTGATCAAGCCTGAAGAGCTGCCGCACAAGTACAAGCACGAAATCCATGCCAACGAGCTGGTGCTACTGGCCTATTACATTGCGGCCATCAATATCGAAGCGGCCTACCACGGCGAAGTGATCGACGAATACACCCCATTTGAAGGCATCTGCTTGACCGACACCTTCCAGATGTATGAGAAGGACGATCTGATAGACGCCCTGCTGGAAGACAACAGTGCCCGACGCAAGCGGCAAAAGGCGCTGGATATTCGGGTAATCGTAGGAAATCCGCCGTATTCGGTAGGTCAGGGTGATGCCAATGCTAACAACGCTAACGTGCCTTACCCTGGGTTGGATGCCCGTATCCGTAACACCTATGGAGCACGCTCTGAAGCAACCAACAAAAACTCCCTGTATGACAGCTACATACGCTCTATCCGCTGGGCCAGTGATCGTATTGGCGACGCTGGAATCATTGGCTTTGTGACTAATGCTGGGTTCGTAGACGCCAGAACGGCTGATGGATTGCGTAGATGCCTAGCCGACGAGTTTTCTTCTCTTTATGTCTTCCATCTTCGTGGTCTGAGGGGGCAGAAAACAGCCGGCGAGCGTGCAAAGAAAGAAGGTGGGCAAATTTTCGGTATGGGAAGTTCAGCTGCTATCGCAATATCGCTACTAGTTAAAAATCCCGAAGCGAAGGTGCATGGTCAGATTTTTTTCCATGACATTGGCGACTACCTGAGCCGCGAGGAAAAGCTGGAGAAAATCGCAGCTTTTAGCAGTGTTGCCGGCATACAACAGTGGCAGCAGATTACCCCAGACGAGCACGGTGACTGGCTAAAGCAGCGCGACGACAGTTTCAACCAGTTCATCGTGCTAGGCGACAAAGACGACAAGAGCGCGCTAACACTGTTCGAAAACTATTCCAATGGTGTGAAAACCCAGCGTGATGCCTGGGCATACAACTCCAGCAAAATCAAGCTGGAGAACAACATGGGCAGAATGATCGGCTTTTACAACGCAGAAGTAGATCGCTTCAATGCGGCTCATCCTGAGCTGGACGCAAAAGTACGTCAGACGAAGGTGGACGGGTTTATCGATACTGACCCGACTCGTATCAGTTGGACTGTCAATTTAAAGCAGGATTTAGGCAAAAACCGCAGCTATGCCTGCGAGAGTGAATGCATGGCGCTTAGCTTGTATCGTCCGTTCACCAAGCAATGGCTCTACTACAACCGTCGCCTCAACGAAAGGGTCTATCAGATGCCGCGCATCTTTCCCGATGCCGCAGCGGAGAATTTGGTGATCGGAGTTTCCGCCGCAGGGGAAAAGGTGGCGTTCAGTGCGTTGATTTCGCGCCATGTCCCAAGCCTTCACTTCGTGGATATCGAAGGTTCGCAGTGCTTCCCTCTCTACCTTTATGACGAAGCAGCCCAAGCCACAAAAGACGACCTCTTTGTTGAAACTGCTGGAGGAGGCTTGCGCCGACGTGATGCTGTCACCGATGCTGGCCTGGCGGATTTCCAGAGCGCCTACCCCGGTGAGTCAATCAGCAAAGAAGACCTTTTCTACTACGTCTACGGCATCCTCCATTCACCGGACTACCGTGAGCGCTTTGCCGACAACCTCAGCAAGGAACTGCCGCGCATTCCGGCAGTGAAGAAGGTTGCCGACTTCTGGGTCTTCAGCAAGGCAGGCCGCGCCTTGGCAAATATTCATCTGAACTACGAAACTGTCGAGCCGTATCCCCTGACCATCGAGGCCAAGGGCCCGCTTACCAATGTCGAATACCGTGTGGAGAAAATGAAGTTCGCCAAGAAGGGCGACAAGAGCACGGTCATTTACAACCACCGCATCACCCTGAAGGGCATCCCGGAAGCGGCCTGGGACTATGTGGTTAACGGTAAGGCCGCGCTGGACTGGGTAATGGAGCGGCAGGCCGTACGTACCGACAAGGCCAGCGGCATCGTCAACGACGCCAACGACTGGGCCGTCGAAACCATGGGCAACCCCAAGTACCCGCTTGAGCTGTTCCAGCGCGTGGTCACCGTCAGTTTGGAAACTCAGAAAATCGTCACGGCTTTGCCCTCCCTCGATATCGGGTAAAAAAGCTGGCGCTATGATTTTGAAAAGCAGATAAGGAATTCAGCATGCAGCCCAGTAAAGCTACGGTCACCAGCCTCTTCAGTACCCCACATCAGTATCAGATACCAATTTTTCAAAGGGGTTATGTATGGACGCTGGAGAAGCAAGTTGGCCCATTGTGGACTGACATCCAAGACCGAGCAGATGCTGTGCTGGAGCAACTAGCGCTGGCATCTACTGGTACCGCTGCAGCACTGAAGCCATTACAGAAGCACTTTCTGGGCTCCATCGTGATGACGCCAGTACCGAACAGCTTCGGCAGAGTGCCTGCCTTTGAAGTAATCGATGGCCAGCAGCGCTCGACCACGTTGCAGCTACTGCTGCTCGCCTTTCGCCAAGCTGCCCGCGAGCTGGTGGATAACCCAATCCCGCAAATGCTCGATGGGTTGGTACGAAACCCCGGCCCTTACCAGCGTGCAGAAGATCATTACAAGGTTTGGCCAACTCAGGCGGGGCAGGATGAGATGCGCCGCTTGAGCGACACTGCTACCACTATCAAAGACATATGTGCCATGTATCCTGCACGAGATGGCCGCGCAAAGCTTGAGCGGCCTTTGATGGTGCAGACGTACCTCTATCTCTACCACGCTTGTCTTGCCTACATGCGGAGTGTCGACCTCTCCGATGTCATAGAGCAGACCTCCGACCATACCTTTGGAGAGGCTCTGATAGCAGAAATCCGTCGCAATAACGAAGTATCGCCACTTCAAGCTCATATGCAATTGGAGCCGGAGCGTGCTGAAGCGCTTTACATGGCATTATCCGACCATGTGCAGATTATGACGCTGACGCTCGAGGCCGAGGATGATCCCCAAGTCATCTTCGAAACACTCAACGCACGTGGTGAACCGCTACTGGCCTCCGACCTAGTACGCAACTTCGTGTTCCTTGAAGCTGCTCGGCAGGGCAAACCTGTGCCACAGCTATATGAGCGCTACTGGCGCCAATTTGACCTTGTCGCGACGACCGAAAAGGGCATCTCTGCGAATGCCTATTGGCGGGAAAAAGAGCGTCAGGGGCGTATTACCTATCCGCGTATTGATCTGTTCTTCTACAACTACGCCACATTACGTAGTCAAGAAATCACACTCGCCAGCCATGTTTTCCAGTCATACAAGGCATGGTGGCAAGAGCAGCCACGTGACCTTGAAGTCGAACTGAAGCGACTGGTCTCCTCCAGCCAACATTTCCAGGAGTTGGTTTCCCCAGAGGGCACCGGCTATTTGGCTGAATTTGCACGCTTGGTGAAATCGCTAGATGTGGGAACGGTCACGCCGGTTTACCTCGCGTTGCGTGAACGATTAGCCAGCGACAGTGCGGAACTGAAACAGGCCCTTGGTGACCTGGCCTCCTATCTGACGCGCCGCGCGGTATGTGGCTTGACCACCAAGGGTTACAACCGCTTTTTCATGCGTGTACTGCACGCTGTGGCCGGTGCTCCTGAAGCTCCTCATGTCGTGTTGCGCGCAGTGCTTCTGGGAGCGACGGCAACCAGCGAGGTTTGGCCAGATGACTCGCTGTTTAGTGACAAGTGGTGCCATCGTCCGGTTTACAGGGAGCTTCGGCCTGTCAAAACCTGCGGCGTCTTGCGTGCGCTGGAGTATGCGGCTCGGGGGCCTCAGCAAGGGAGTAACCATGTTCCCGCTCAGTCGGATTTGACTATTGAGCATGTGCTGCCGCAAAGCTGGGAAAAGCTGCCTGCCTACCAGATAGCCGACATGACGGAGGGGCAGCGTCAGCTGAGAGAGGCCGCTATACATGGGTTTGGTAACTTGACGCTGCTGACCCAGCCTTTGAACAGCTCAATCAGCAATGGCCCATTTGCCGATACCCTAGACGCTGAGGGTGAACAGATTCTGGGTAAGCGCTCCCGCCTAGGTCAAAGCGCCCTGCTGTTGAATACCTATTTTCACCAGATAGCGTTTTCCACATGGAACGACGTTGCCATCGAGAATCGTGCGAAAGCGCTGCTCAAAGCGGCGCTGCTCGTGTGGCCGAAGCCTGCAGAGAGCATCGCTACCCCCACTGCGGTGGCAGCGGCGATCTTTGGAAACTAAACGGGCCGTTCGCATACTGCCGTGCGTCGGGCGATTTCCAAATAAGACCGGAGATCGCCCTGAGAGGGCCTGCTTTCCATGGCCGGGCTGCCGCTTGACCAAAGCCCCTGTCTGGTAGCTGCTAGTTAGCCACTATCCGTCTTTACCGTTTCCAGCCAGCCCGCTACTGTGACACGAGCGCAGTCACAGTTTTGCCGCATGACACCAGGGATGGCTTCCGCAAGTGCAATAGCGCCTAAGGCGCTCCCCAATCTCCGCCATCCCAGTTGTCCTGTTTCGACAAGCTCGGCCTGCATCTGCCTCTAGGTTTCCCGATGGATGAATTACATGACGGTGCAATCTCCTGCCAGCCGGCCTTTGACAGTCAATGAAAGGAAGCTCGTACAGGACTGGATACTGGATCTGGTACCTGGAGACGGAGCAGCGGTAGGCAACAAGACCCTCAAGCAGCGGCTCGAGCAGAAAGCTGAGCTTCATGACTTCGCCGTCAGCGACGAGGAGTATTGGTCTATTCGGGAAGAACTGATCGTACGAGGCAAATTGCAGAAAGGCAGCGGTCGGGGCGGCTCGGTGTTCCGCTTCGATAGCAAGTGGAAACCTAGCCCCCAACAGACAGTTGATGAGCAAACCAACTGGGAAGATCTTGATGAGCCCGCCAGCGATAGTCCGGAAAGCCTGGAAAAGCTGCGCAGTCGCCTTCTAGACCTCAGTGCGAGAAACCGGCTTCTGAATTTCTCGCATGCTCGTTCTAAACGTTTCGCGCGAATTATCGACGAACTTCCTGATCAGCTTTTCGAATTGCTGACAAACGATCAGACAATGCGCTTCGCGCCTGTTCCCGAGCCGACGGAGCGCCAACTGATTGAGCAGGGGTACCTCAAGTTCGACGAGCAAACAGGCAGTGTCCGCGAACTGAAGAAACCGCCAACAGCGGAGACTTGGGCGCAGATTCTGGGCATGCAAACCAGCTACGAACTACCAACCGAATCGGAGGCGCCCAGCGATAAGCACGCCGACGATGCCATTCAAACCCTGTACTACCCCACCGAGCTTGAGTCACGGCTGCAGATACTGCATGCACAGTCGCGCCTGTCACTTGATGAAACCGGCGCCAACATCCTCTACCTAGCACTCGGATTCCTCGAGTGGGACGAGTCGGTAGCTGGGAAAAACAGCCCACGCCTTGCCCCGCTCATGTTGCTGCCCGTCCGCCTGGAAAAAGGGAAACTCAACCCCAAAACAGCAACCTTTGACTACGAGGTTCTGTATACCGGCGAAGATATCCTCACCAACCTTTCGCTCCGGGAGAAACTACGCCGCGATTTCGGCATTGCGCTTCCACGTATTACCGAAGATCTGCTGCCGGAAGAGTACTTCGCTCGTGTACGGGAGACCGTTCTCGAAGTGAAACCTGACTGGAAGCTGCATCGTTTTGCCTCGTTGGGGCTGTTCGAGTTTGGCAAATTGATGATGTATCTGGATCTCGAGCCTGGCAAAAATCAGGTATTACTCCAGAGCGGCTTGGTGCAGCGCCTAATCGGCCTGGCAGATAGCGAACGCCCCGAATCTACTGCCAACGGCTTCAGCAGCGAGCACGCAATCGACGAGCTCCAAGATGTGCACCTGAACTACCCGTTGATCGATGACGCGGACAGTTCGCAACACAGCGCATTGGTCGATGTAATTCGCGGTGAAGACTTGGTAATCGAAGGCCCGCCCGGCACCGGTAAATCGCAAACCATCACCAACATGATCTCCGCCGCCATGGCGCAGGGCAAAAAGGTGCTCTTTGTTGCGGAAAAACGAGCAGCTCTGGAGGTTGTCAAAAACCGACTCGCGCGCGCCGGATTAGGTGAGTTCTGTCTCGAGCTTCACAGTCACAAGAGCCAGAAGAGTGCAGTGGCTGCAAGCATTGGGCAGCGCATTAGTAACCGTGGCAGCTATAGACAGCCCGGTCAGCTGAGCGACTTGATTAACAATTACGAGCGACTGAAGCAGCAGCTCAATGAGCACGTCAGGCAACTGCATACCCAACATGCAGCCACTGGATTAACCGCCCACCAGATTTTGATGCAAGCCACACGCTTGCGTGAAAGTTTGGCCATCCGCCCTGCTGACTTCCATCCCGCTAACGCGGTCAACCTGGATAAAAATCAGGTCTATGAGCAGGCAGGTTACTTTGCCCACATCTACACAAAGACGGCAGAGGAAGCTGGCCAGAGCGGCCAGCTTGAAACTCATCCATGGTTTGGCTGCACCAAGACACAAATAAGCGGGATAGAGCGAGCGGACATCCTGCTCCAGCTGAAACACACCATAACGGCGCTTGATGAGCTTCGCGCAATACGAGCCAAGTCCTCCGCCCACCTTAAGGCAGCTGAGGTCGCCTCGTTCAGCCCCAAAGCCATTCATCAATTGGCAAGCGCACTGTCGGCAATGCCTATGCCAAAAGGCGACGAAGACTGGGAGGTGATCAGCCAGCTCGATGCTTCCAGCTGTGAAGCGCTCCAAGCCTGGTTAGAAGGTATGGATCAGTTGACGGAGCAGCAAGTCACCCTGAACCAAGCCTTGCACCCCAGTGTTATCGGCTCGCCTCAGGCTCTCGAAACTATCAAGAAGTCCTGCGTACAGATACGACAGCACAACGATAGCGGCGACTTGAAACTGGATGCCCTTCTGGAGTTGATCCAAGAGGCCAATGAGCTGATTGATGAAGCTCCCAGGGTTCAGCTACTGATCCAGAGCATCGCGAAAACATCGACCGCCCAGTTGCTAAGGGCGGACAAACAGGGAATTGAGCAGCTGCGCCTGCTGCTTGATCTAGTCCTGCAGATGCCCATCGCCCTGGCGGAGTGGCGCCACAAACGCTTCGAAGAGGCCTCGCTAGACAGAGTACTTCCTGAGCTCAGCGAGCTGTTAACCCAGATCAAGCAGCTCGAAGAGCAATCCGCTCGCGTTTTTACCCTTGATCGCCTGCCCAGCTACTCGCGCCTGGAAGACCTGCAGCGTGTGCTCGCTGACGGCTCGCTTCTTCGTTGGTTCAAGAGTGATTGGCGAGCAGCCAAGGCTGAGGTTTCGGCCATGATACGGCCAGGGATCAAACTGAAGGCTGCCCTTCAGACGTTACCAGACAGCATTGCCTATAAGCGTCAGCAGCATCGCCTAGCCACTGAATCTTCCTTCCGCGAGGCACTCGGTGATCACTTCAGAGGCGAGCTAACCAGAACCGCTGAGCTGATTGCTCTGCGCAATTGGTATCGGACGCTAAGGGACAAGTGTGGACGCGGATTCGGCGGCAATGTCTGGATTGCAGAGTATCTGCTCAAAGAAAATGCTCAGGTACTTGAGCACATGCTAGGTGATGCGAGCGAGCTGAAAGAATACCTCTCGGATGTACTGTCCCATCGCAGTGAGTTGGAGAACACTCTCCCTCTGGATAGTCACCTACTCCAGTCAGAAGACTTGCTGGCTCCCAATGGCCTGTACATGCGACTCATTAAGGAACTGGGCAGCGCACTCAATGCGCTTTTGCCGTTGATTAGTGAGCAGGCACCGACCACTGGGCGCGTGCTTGCGCTCGCGCAAGCCGTTGAGAACTGGCAGGAACGTGCAGTAGCTCTGCAGAATAATGCCGAGTTACTCGCGTGTTTGAAGGGAGAACAGCTGCCTCGCTTCGATAACCTAGCCGAGGCGCGTGGTCGCCTAATTGCTTGGCGCCACACCGTATCCTTCGTGCGCCCAATCATGGCGCTGTCGATACGCCACCTGCTGGTACCTCAACTCGCAGCCTGTACCACCAAACAGGCCGAGCAGTTGGTTGGTGACTGGAACACCCTAGGGCAGCAACTAGCGAGTACGCTCCAGGCTTGGGAGCGAGCCTTAACCGGCTTTATCGACAAAGCCGACGTAGAACCGGCCAACTGGTGGAAGCGTGTCGACAAGGATGATCTGACGGCCCTCATGCAACGTCTGCAGTGGGCAGCACAAAACGAAGAGTTGCTTGAGCATTGGCTGGAATACCGCCGATTGCGCAAGCGGCTTGCTGACTTGGGCTTTGAGGCGGTGATCTTCGCTGTCGAAAACCAAACACTTATGGCAGTAAGCGCCAAAGATGCCTGCCTACTGGGCCTGATGGATCTCTGGGCCAAACAAATACTCGAAAACAATCCGGCGCTGGGGCAGTTCTCCGGCAAGGATCAGGAGGCTATCCGAGGTCGCTTTGCCGAGATAGACAGCCAGCTCACCAAACTTCAACGCGAGCAGTTGGCCGCGAAGATTGATCAACACAAGGTTCCGGAAGGTAACAACTCCGGCAAAGTGAAAGATCGCACCCAACTCGCTTTGCTGAAGCATGAGGCTGGTAAGAAAACTCGCCATGAGTCCATTCGCTCGCTGATGCTGCGAGCCCCTGAGGCCCTACAAGGGCTGAAGCCCTGCTTCATGATGTCGCCCATGGCGGTAGCTCAATACCTGCCAGCCGGCAAAGTGCACTTCGACATCATCGTCATGGACGAAGCCTCGCAGATGCGTCCGGAAGAAGCCTTAGGCGCCATTTCCCGAGGTAGCCAACTGGTCGTGGTCGGCGACCCCAAACAGCTGCCCCCTACCAGCTTCTTCTCCCGCCAAGGGGGTGACGATGACGAGGAAAGTGAAGAGCTATCTCTGGCCCAGGATTCGGAAAGCATCCTCGAAGCGGCCATGCCACTGTTCAAGCTACGCCGCCTGCGTTGGCACTATCGTTCGCGTCATGAAAGCCTGATCGCCTTCTCCAACAGGGCCTTCTACGACAGCAACCTGGTGGTTTACCCGTCACCTCATCGCGAATCAAACGAGTTCGGCGTGAAGTTTGTGCGGGTGGCACGCGGCCGTTTCGTCGAGCAACGTAACATTGAAGAAGCGGAGATCGTTGCCAAGGCAATCGAACACCATTTGCTCCACCGCCCTGAAGAGTCGCTCGGCGTCGTCGCCATGAACGTCAAGCAAGCCGAACAAATCGACCGCGCTCTGGAGCAACTTGCCAAGCAGAATCCAGCGCTGCAGGAGGCCTTCAGCCGTAACGAAGAAAGCGATGAGCCGCTGTTCATCAAGAACCTGGAGAACGTCCAGGGGGATGAGCGGGACGTCATCTACATCTCCACCACCTATGGCCCGATGGAGATCGGCGGCAGCGTGCCCCAGCGCTTTGGCCCTATCAACGGAGCAGATGGTTGGCGCCGTCTGAACGTGCTGTTTACCCGCTCTAAGAAGCGCATGCAGGTATTCGCTTCCTTCACTGCCAGTGACGTAGTTGCTACAGGCACATCAAGCCGTGGTGTGCTGGCCCTACGTGACTTCCTGCAGTTCGCCGAATCCGGTCATATGCCTCATATTCGCGAAACGGGTAGAGCTTCTGACAGCGACTTCGAGGTAGCCGTTATCGAAGCGCTTGAGCGCCATGGCTATCAGTGTGAGCCGCAAGTCGGCGTGGCCGGTTTCTTCATCGACCTCGCCGTGCGCGACCCAGGTCAGCCCGGCCGCTACCTGATGGGCATCGAGTGTGATGGTGCGGCCTATCATTCCGCTAAGTCAGCTCGCGACCGCGACCGTCTGCGTCAGAGCGTCTTGGAACAGCTCGGCTGGCGTATTCGCCGCATCTGGTCGGTGGACTGGTTCCGCAACGCCAAGCTGCAACTTGAACCTATTCTCCAGGAGCTCGCCGCACTGCGTACCGAGCCAGTTATGGAGATAGCGCTAGAGCCGGCCGAAGAACAGATTATTCAGCTCGTTGCCGAAGAGCAGAGCCAGCACGCCCAGCACATCGCCCAAGAAGGCGGTACCAGCCTACGGGAGAAACTGATCTATCTGGATCAGCAGATCATTCGTACTGCCCTACCGACCACGCCAGATAATCGTCGGTTGCTGCGCCCCGCAATGCTAGAAGCCTTATTGGAGTTCAAGCCGGTCGACCGCAACGAATTTCAACAGAGGCTGCCGGGCTACCTTCGCGAGGGCACCGATCCGATCGAAGGGCGCTTCATCGATGATGTACTTTCCCTAATCGCTGACTACGCATAAAGCAGATCAACTAACACTCTGCATGGATTGGACAATCCATGCAGCACTTTCCCAGGAGTCGGTATGAACACAGAGCTCATTGAGGCACTTCTCTCTCGGCTTGTAGACGTTAATGAAAATATTCTGGAGAGCATTAACGATTTAAGGGGTGATATTAAGGAAATAAAAGACGAGCTAAACTGGATAAATGACCACTCATTTGCAAGTACGTTGCTCAATCGTATCGACGAAGCGTCCTCAAATATTTCAGAAGAGCTCAATTGGACGAAAGATCTCTCGTTTGCAAAAACTTTAATTGACGGGGTTGACAATATTTCGTCAAGCCTGACAAATATCGATATGAATACTTCGAGTCTATAATTTTTATAAAAATATAAACTATGGCTCTGCAGGAAAATTGGCCAGCCCCTCAAAGCACATTGTCGGTTGCTCAGCTGCAGGTGCCTGCTGAGGTAGTGGTACACCAGCGATTCACGCGACCGGGAGGAATAGAGCCGATCAGCACTTCGAGCCGCTGGTTCCGGGTTAATCAGGGTGGTCGTAGCGGTTTGAGTAGGTCATTGTAGATCGGGAGTGGCGACTCCACTCTGGCAGTCGCCAACCAGTAGACAGGATGATTATGAAGCTGGTTCGAGATGCACGCACTCTGAAAGCCAAGGCACTCAGCTCTCTTCGCACAGGGATGCAGGCATTCAATAGCTTCAATGAGGACGGGCGCATCACCACGGTGTTGCTACATCTTCAGCATGCCTGCGAGATGCTGCTGAAAGCAGTATTGGTGCAGAACCAGGCCAACGTGTTCGACAAAGTCACCGGACGCTCCATCTCCTTCGATAAGAGCGTCGGACTGTGCATCGCTCAGTACGGGCTGACAGCCGAGGAAGCGGGTGTGATGCGTGCAGTCGATAGTTTGCGCGATGCGGCCCAGCACTGGTTCGTCGTAGTCGCCGAGGACCTGCTGTATCTCAATACGCGGGCACTGATTACCGCCTTTGATGCCTACCTCCAGCGAGCCCTGGAGGATGCCTTGATCCAGCATATCCCTGCTCGGGTACTGCCTGTCTCGACCATGCCCCCGGGCGATTTCGAGTTTCTGGTGGATCGGGAGTATCGCCTGGTCAGGGAGCTGCTGGAGCCCGGTAGACGACATCGAGATGAGGCTCGGGCGCGCATCCGTTCGCTGCTCGCGCTGGAGTCGATCGCCGTCGAAGAAGTGGAGGTTTCAGAACGCGACATCGACCGCATTGAAAAGGCCATACGTGCCGGACAAGGGATTCTCGAGGTTTTCCCGCGCTTGTCTACCGTAGGAACCCGCACCGATGGTGAGGGCGTGAATCTGGTCGTGCACTTCACCAAGAAGGAAGGCGCGCCTGTGCGCTATATCGGCGGTGATGACCCTGCCGACGCAGCGGCGGTGCGGGAGTTGGATCTCCAGAAGAAGTTTCACCTGGGTGCAGCCGACCTTGCGCAGAAGGTCGGCCTGACACAGCCCAAGGCTAAGCTATTACGAGCTCACCTCGGGATTGATGAAGATGTGAATTGCCGGCATGTCTTCGAATTTGGCTCGACCCGGATTCCGCGCTTTTCCGACAATGCCTTTGTACGTATGCGCGATGCTCTGAACGATCTCGACATCGAAGAGCTCTGGCGGGCGCGCCCGCGATAGGCTGAGTGGGCTAAAGCGCCACCGTCAGCACCTTGATCCCGATTCCTTGGCAGAACCGCCCCACTGCCGTTAGCGAGCGCCACACTCTTACGGGCTCACGCCGTGAGCGCACCGGCAGCCATTTCACCCCGAGGCGCAGCTCCAGGCGCCAGGTTTCCCCATCGCGCAGCACGCGAAATTCCCGCGCCGCGCCGGTCTCGACCAGCGCCTGCAGGGTGTCCTGCTCAATGGCTTTTTTCATCGCCCCGGCTCTCCCACCCGCCAGTTCCCCGATGTCTGGTATAGCGCAGCATGGCGTGCCGGTAGCCGTCGCCGGCCAAGCGGTCACCGCCCCTGGTTCAGGTGTGGGGGGCTATTCACCATAACGTCCTATTACGCGCAGTCCACTGCTCTGCAGTGCGCTAGAAGTCGGCCTCGCTGAGGCTTTCGACGCGCATGTTGCCGTGCAGCACCTTGTACAGGGTCAGGCTGATGTCGCTGTACTGATAGCCGGTGGCGGTGCTGAACTGCTCGACTTGCAGCAGGCTGGAGCGGAAGTTACAGCCGCTGGCGATGTCCTTGTACTTCACGTAGTACGTCCCTGGGCTGATCTGGCGCAGGGTGAACTTCTGCCCGGCGGGCACGAAGGCATGCCGCTCCAGGGTGCCGCTGCGTGAGGTGGCGGGGCCCAGTTTGATATACAGCGCGCTGTTGCCCTGGGAGTTGTCGATGCTGATTTGCGAGTAACCGGCGTTGTAGGGGATGCCAAACCCACGCACGTAGCCCGCCGTACGCGGCCAGGCACGACCCTTGGGATCCTGTGGCATGGGCTGACAGCGCGGTACAGGGGGCGCGGCCGGTGCCGTACGGCTGGCGGCGGGGGTTGCGGTCGGCAACAACGGACTGCTGGGCGTCGCCGATGTCGTTGTGGGCGCAGGGGCAGACGGCGGTACGTAGGCACTGTGGCGTTGACCGTACGAGTCCAGGTAGGACAGCCCGAGCACGAGGGCGAAGCCTAGTGCGCCGATCCAGCGGGCGGTGCGAAACAGATTGCCGAGCAGTGCGCCCCAGGCGAGCGGAGGCGCGCTTTGACGCTGCTGCGGTGGGGGTGGCGGGGGCGTTTTCGGCGGCGGAGGCGGTGGTGGCTGCGTGTGGGCGCGGCCGGCCTGGCGCTGGAACTGTTCGAACTGTGCCTGTTGAAAGGCCTGCTCTTGCTGCGCGATCCACTCATCATGCGAGCGCCGGCGCTGTGGGTCGGAAAGCACCTCGTACGCCTGATTGATCATGGCCATGATCCGCGCGGCCTGCGGATCACCCGGATTCTTATCCGGGTGATACTTCTGTGTCAGGCTCTTATACGCGGCGCGGATGACTTCGGCCGAGGCCGTGCGCGCCACCATCAGGTTGTCGTAGTGCGTACGCGGTTTCTGCATGTCCCTTGCCTTGAAGCGCCGCAATCGGCGCCCGGTGCATCCTGGGCGAACTCGCCGGCCACCCTTGGTGGCGAAATGCAATTGTCGGTTGGCACGTTCGTGCTGGCAAGATCACTCGGTGGGAGGTGACGCGCGGCGCCGAATAACGCCCGCGCTACCGAGCAGCAATAGTCCAGCCGCGATATCCAGCAGCATCCGCAGCTCTTTGGGGAGATGCAGTTTGGCGAGCGGATTGAAGACCAAGGCGCACAGGCCGTAGGCCCAGGGTAACCAGCGATGCTGACGTTGCGCCGCCAAGTAGGTGGCGAATATGAAAACCGCGCAGGCCAGCAGGCGCAGGACACTGTAGTAGGCGTACGGTAGGGGGAACGCGCCGGCCATCAGCATGAGACTGCACAGCAGAATCACTGGGAAAGGCATGGAGGGACTCCTGAGGGGCGAATGAACGAAAGCAGAGGAAAGTCTTTTCTGCGCCCGGCGCAATTGTAGGTTGGGGACTCCAACCCCACAGGAGTTGCCCCATGAGCCATCACAACAAGCATCACGCCAATCAATCCAATCCGAACCATCCGAGCCACCAGGCGGCTCAGGACAATCGGTCGAACCAGCTGAACCCGAACAACCCTGCGTACCACAGCAGCCGGCAAGCACCGAAGCCCGGCAAATAACCAGGCATGGTAGGCCGGGGAATCCTCCTTCCCCGGTCTGACAAGGAGCGTAAAAATGGCCCGTAAAGCCGAAACCAACGGCATCGCCGATACCCTGCGTCGCCTATTTGGCCACGATGCGGATCGCAGCCTGGTCAGCAAACTCGCGGATGAACCGCCACTGCAGGCGCATCGCGTCGACCCCAAAGGGAATTCGCTGACGCTCAAGCGCTCGGACGCATGCGACAACCTGATCAAGAACCTAGTGGCGCTGGACAGCGTGTTCAACAGCCGAAGCTTCTGTGGCCGTCTCGCGAAGGGCGAGGTAGCGGACGGCGAACTACGCCGTGAAATCGCCCACGCTCAGGCACGCCTGCAACAGAAGCTGCGGGCCTATGCCTATTGGTTCGATCGCCTGGAGTCACTCGAGGCGCTGTTGCAGGATCGACCGTCGCTGGAAACCTTTGCACTGCAAGATCGCTTGCCGTTAAGCACCGCGAGCGCGGCCGAGCAGCCGGGCGCACCCTACGCCTTGCGGGCGGTGCAATTGCTCGAGAGCGTCGAAGAGCAGGGGCGCGGCGCCACTGTGGATGCCGAGCAGCTCAGTGAAAAAGCCTGGGCGTTGCATCGCTTGGGCCTACAGGCGCAGGCCCACCAAGCAGCACGCCGGGCGGTCGCGATCAACCCTCAACACTCTGAGGCCTGGATGCTCTTGGCGTTGGGGTGCCTTGAGCAAAAGCGTGGGGGGGAGCAAGCGCGCTGGCGTTATCAGCAGGCGCGTGAGTGGGCCGACCCGGGGTCGTCACATGAACAGTGGGCCGAGGAGATGCGCGATGAGGCGGAGGGGCGTATTGCCAACGCCTTGCATCAGCACCGGTCGGTGATTTTTCCGGCCCTGCGCTATTGGCCGTTTAAGTTGGAGCACAAAGCGCGGCAGTATCGTCACCGCGACCAGTATGAAGTGGTTCGCAACTGGTGCATTGATTGGCTCTTCACCTTGCTGCGCCCCCACTCGGCGCCGCTCTCGTCGGACGTTGACGTACAGCGTGCCTACGCTGCCAACGGGATGGGGCCCGAATTCGTATGGAGCGAAGCCAGTCGTTGGTATCAGCGTCTGGGAGGACGTGGCGGCAAAAGCCATGGACTCTCCGAGTTGGAGCTCGAGGTTGCGGCCATGCTCCATCATGAATGGGCGGATTTGGTCGGCCGGTCAATGGGCTTCTCCTTCTTTCAACGCTTGCTGCTTGACCCACAGCGCCACCTGATCGCGCTGAAGCTATTGCACATTGGCTATGTCTTGGGCTTTGGTGGATACGAACGTCTGCGGGATCGAGTGCTGGATGATTTGCAGTACTGGACGTCGACGGAAATCCTGCATGTCCTGAACGACAGAGCGTTGCTGCAGGTACTCACTACCCATTGCTCCACTGCTGGAATGCAGGAACTGGGCAACCGCTTTGCGCAACTGGCGGGCATCGTCGATGTGGAACAGCGGGCGCACTCATCTCGACTTCGGGGAAACCTCTGGCGACAGCGTTATCACCATGCGTTTGTTCGGGGAGAGTATGCCTGTTGCCGCGAAGTGGCCGTGGCCGCACAGCAGTACTTGATGCAGTCTCCGGATGCCCCAGCGCCTGTTGATCTCAGTTGCGAAGAAGCCCAGCAGAACGTGCTGAGCCTCAAGCACTGGAAGTATCTTGAGCTGAGGGCAGCTGTGGAAATGCCACCCGGTGCAGAGAGTGCTGTGAGCTTGCTATCCGTCGATGAGCCGATCGTCTATTTCGCCGACGAGCGTAGCTATTTGATCGAAGAGTTTGGCGGGGACGAGTTCATCGACGAGTCGTTCTGGGTGGCTCCCTATGGCGACTCGATTATCAGCACTGGCCGCTGGCGCAAAGCAGTTTGTGCACTGGCGGAAGACAAGGTGCTGCAGGGCTCGGTCATTAAGCAGATTGAGGAGCTTACCGGCATGCTACGGCAGCTGGAGGACGCGGCACTTTTGGTTTAGACCTCCTCGTCGAGCAGAGCATTGGGCTTCTTAGCGCTGCAGGGCGGCGAAGTAATTCAGGTTCGCGGCCTCCCCGCTGACCAAATCGCGCCCTGCCCAGCGCAGATCCGCTGCATCGTCATCAAAAACCGCCATGGCCGCCAGTGTCTGATATGTGTCCTCACTCTGCATGCTCAATTGCCCATTCGCTGGATCAAGCATGGCGAGGTTCAGCCAATCGCCTTGGTAAGGGGCAGCTTCGACTTGGGTGATCAGGCGGGTCAGCGCTGAGATGATGGGGCTGGCCTGGGGCAGAACGAAACAGATTCGCGGCACCAGTGCTCGATGAGCCAAAGCGAGCTGAAGGTACTCCAAGCCAACCGCCATGGCGGGTTTTGCAATACTGCCCACCCGGATGAACAGGGCCACCTGGGCAACGCCATCCTGGGTGACCAGCATATTGGGAGCCTGGTACAGGGTGGCGCCCGCCTGCTGCAGGATGCGCCCTTCGGGGTAACCAAAGAACTTTGCGCCAACGCGCGCAATGGCGTCAGCACTGCTGCGCTCATGGGCAAGCAGGAGGCGTCGGGTACTGTCGCGATTGTGCAGCACCGCCTTCTGCGGTTGTGCCTCTTGCAACTCACCCAAGAGGCTGTTGAGTTGCTCCAAAGAACACTGGTTGCGCAGGACGTCGGGGAGCAATGTCTGGGCACGAGCGGGAGATATCTGCGCAATCTTGCCCAGCATGTCGGCTTGCATATAGGTGCAACCGACCTCCTCGAGGCCAAGGTTCGGTCTCAGGTCATCTAGCGCCCGCCCGGCCTTCATCATCCGCGCAAATGTGGCGTTTTTGACACCGGCGCTTTGGGCGTGGCGCAGGAGGACGTCTGCCTGACGCTCCCCTTTGGCTAGCGCCGTAGGGAGCTCTGCAGAGGCCACTCGATACTGACTGAACCAGGCTGTGTTGGCGCGCCGTCCCACTGAGGGCTCCTTCCATCGACGCCTCATTTTGCCGGAAATTGCGGGCGAAACGTAATGGTGTTTGACGACACCCGTGGACTGCGCTATTCCTAATGGCAGATATAAATTACAGCCTGTCATATAGTGCCGGTTTTCCACCGCACAACCAGCACTATATGGCAATGGCGCCATTGGACATTGCCGTTGGATGAGTCATGAAGCTTGACGCCCTTTCCCCCCTTCACAGCCGCGACGTTGCGCGGCGTACGCATCGTGGCCGCCGCGCCTTTGTCCTGTGCTCGCCGAAAAACGGTCGAGTCGAAATTCGCCTGGAGTCGCGGCTGGAGCAGTCCGTTGCGCAGGCTTTGGAGCTTGATCCCCGGGTACGCAGCTACCGCACCCAGCCCTTCACCCTGGAACTCAGTACCGGTCGATTACTCGCCGAGCGCCCATCCCGGCGCCAGGCGCTGGAGACGTTCTATACCCCGGACTTCGTCGCAGATGTGAATGGCTTGGAGGTGGTGATCGAGGTCAAGCCAGCAGCCTTTCTTGAGGAACGTCGCGAGCAGCTTGTGCACTTGCGGTCGCGCTTTTTGGCCCTGGGTCGGCGTTTCGTGGTGATCACTGAGGCGGATCTTCCGCCGGTCTATCAGCGCAACCTGGCAGTGCTCCTACCCTTCCTGACTCAGGCGTCCAGTCATTTGGTCTCCTGGGTAGAACCGCTGACGCGGCGTGCGCCGGAGCAACTGCGTGGGTCACTGCGTGAGGTACTCGCGGGTCTATCCCCGGCCAATCATTACCTGGGAGCCGCCCTGCTGTTGGGGGTTCTGCGGGTAGACCTGTGTGAACACTGTCTGGAGCACATGGATTTTGAGGTAGAGCCGGCGCTCGGCTCGCTCGGCGTATTTGAGGTGTTGCGCTATGACTGACTCATTGGCGGTTGGTCAGCTCATCGAGCGCGAGGGTACCTGGTATCAGATCCATGCCATCAAACCGTTTTTGGGTGACATCGACTTGGAAGGCAAAGGGGGGGTGAGGCTTACCTTGCCACTGCGAGACTTCCAGAACGGGATCGCCAGCGGAGCGATTCGCCTGCAGTCCGGTGCAGTCACGCCGGCCAAGCGGGTCACAACGATGAAGGAGCGTCAGGAAGCCGAGTTTCGCCTGGCATTGCTGGATCTTAACGCCCAGTTAGAGAGGCTCCCGATCGACGCTCAGGAGCGCAAGTTCAGGCTCGAAGCTTTCTGCAGTCAGCAGAAGCGCAAGCTGCCCTGTGCCAAGACTTTGCTGAAGTACCGCGACGCCTTCGCCACAGCAGGATTTGAAGGACTTGTTCCGAGCTTCAGCCGTCGTGGAGGCTCGGGGTGGTCGCGTAAGCGCGCAGCGAAGGAGCTTGCCGAGGAGGTCATCCTTGAAACCTTCATGCGCGATGACAAAATCAATTTGAGCGGCCTCGCTCTGATGGTGAATAACCGACTGGAAAAAGGCAGCGCTAGCCAGGGGGCGCCGGCGCAGCTGGATCGAAAAACCATCAGTCGGATGATCCAGCGGATGCCCAAGGGGCTCGTTAGGGAGGGACGACTCGATCCTCGCACGTTCGCGTTGTGGAATCGCCAGGCGGTGCGCACCTTCGAGGTGAGGCAGCCTCTCGAGCGCGTTGAGCTGGATGCCAAAACCATCGATATGTACTGCCGCGATGAGGTGGGAAATCTGTACACCCAACTCACGCTGTACGCGATGGTGTGTGCCTACGCCTCCTATCCGCTGGCGATCTATGTCTGCGCTGGAAAGCCCAGCGAGTACACCCTGTTGAAACTCTTTGAGAACTTCTTTACGCCGAAAGACCAGGCGTTCAAGGATCGCTTTGGCATTCGTACGGATTTGGTGGCGCCCAGCGCGTTGTCGCTAGTGGTATTCGATAACGCAGCAGAAAACTCCTCGGATCTGGCGCTTGCGTTGCTGCGAGAGGTTGGCATCAGTTTCGAATACGCGCGTGTCGCGCGTGGCGACGACAAAGGTCACGTCGAGTCGCTGTTTGGCGTACTCGATAAGCGCCTGCTGCATAAGTTGCCGGGCGCTACCCGCAGCCAGGATGGGCGCAACCCAAATCGCCACGCGAGGGCTAGCGCTGAGGCGTGCTACACGATTGAGCAGATCTACCGCGAGATCATGCGATTTGTCGCGGACGTGTACATCCACGAGCCCCGGGAAAAGTTGGGATTCCGCTTTGGCGAAAAGACTTCGATTCACGATGCCATGCACAAAGCAATGCAACAGTTCGTGCCACTGCCACCACCGCCTTTGGAGACGATTCAGCGACTGATCCTGAACATCAACCGTGACGTGCGGAAGCTGCAGCACTACGGCGTGGATTTTGAGGGCTTTCAGTACCACAGCAGAGCACTGGCTGATCTGGCCCGCAGCCGCGATATCCCGAGCCTGGAAATCCTGTACAACCCGGACGACTGCTCAGCGATTTTTGCCGTGCACCCGGATGATCGCAGCTTGATGCGGCTGCCGAACAAAATGCCGGGCGTGCCTCCGGTGTCGTTTGAAATCGCCAAGTCGCTGCGCAAGCTCTACACCCGGGCGGGAGCGATGCAGGGAAGCGATTACCGACGTCTGTATGCCGAGGCGCTGGCGCGCTATACACGAGACAGCCAGGGTGGGCGTCGGAAGAAGGTTTCCGAAAACAATCGTGAGGCACGTAAGCGTGAGCAACATCAGCACACGAAGAATTTGCAGCAGCAGTTGCAAGCACATACCTCGGTTGCAGTCTTGCCGGAGGTTGGCCCCTCCCGCGCAGTAGATCAGATCGTGGTGCCGGCGCCACGACGGGAGCGCGCCAATGACTAAGTTCGATCCCCTGATTTGTCATGAACGATTCTTAAACGCTGAAACAGCGATACACGATTTGCTCCTGTGTGCTCGCCAGGGCGATCCCCAGATTCTGCCGATCGTGGGGCCGAGCCGGGTCGGCAAGTCCACACTCTTACGCAGTTTGCCCTCTGCCCCACGCGGAACCAGTCATCGCGAGGTTTTGATTGTCACCAGCCCTAAGCATTTGAGTCGGCGTGCGCTGCCCGATGCGTGTTTGGCAGCGCTGGGCCTGATGCCTGACCTGTACCGCAATCAGGTGATGGCTGATCAGGCTCTGTTGAAAGGGCTAAAGCAAGCAGGCACCAGGCTGGTGGTGTTCGACGAAACGCAGCACATGCTCGAGCGCGCCGGTTCGACCACGGCCCGCGCGGCGGGCGACTTCCTCAAGACTCTGTTCGATGAGGCTCGCTGTAGTGTGTTGCTGCTAGGCCTGCCCTCCATGTTGGCGCTATTCCAGGCTAACGAACAGCTGGCTGGTCGTTCTCGGCGGGAGGTCGAGTACTACCCCTATCAATGGGACGGTGACGAGTTCCTCGCTTTCCGTGCGGCCCTGGCGGGCGCCTTGGCAGCTCTGGAGGAGTGGGGTTGGCAGACCTTTTCCAGCAACGATGTAGAGTTTGCCAGACGTATGTATCTGGCTTCGGCCGGTCGCTATGGTGTGGTGCATCGCTTGTTTCAGGAGGTAGTGGCGAGGGCCCAGGGCTCGGCCAAACACGCGGACTATCCCGCGTTTGCTCAGGCATTCGACCAAGCCATCATGCAACCGGGCGAGCGCAATAACCCATTTGAGCAAAGTCTCGTCGTAGAAACTGAGCATCTCGCGCGTGCCTATGTGTCGGTGATGCCAGAAGTCTTTGCTCCACGTGGAGGGTGCTGACATGCTGCCCTTCGCCCCTGAACCCTTTGCCGACGAGAGTCTCGAAAGCTACCTGCAGCGCCTGGCACTTGCCCAGTTTCTTACCAGTAGCCAGCAGCTGTTACGCCCTGTAGGGCTGCGCTCCAAACGGCTATTTAGCCCCGACGAACTCAAACAGTTTGCGGAGCATTACGCCCTCGAAGCGCAGCAGCTTATTGAGATGGCCGCGTTTCCTTCCGTTTCAGGAGCATTGGCGCGAGGAAAGTTCCTGCGGCTCAGAGCTGCGGTGTGCCCTCAATGCCTGGCTGAGAAGCCCTATCTCCGTCAAAGCTGGTACCACGTGTTGGTTACTGCCTGCAGACGGCACAGCGCTGCACTCCTGGAAAGTTGTCCGGGATGCCGGCAGCCGCTTAGCCACCACCGGGGGCCGCTGACTCACTGTTCGTGCGGAGTGGATCTTTCGGCGATGCCGCAGCAGACTGCCGATGCAGGGAATCTGCTGGTATCGGCCCTCATCAGCGGTGAGGAGCAAGCAGTTCGCTCAGTGCAACAGCAACTGGGAGGCCTGCCCTGCTTACCTGAGGATATCGATGCTTTCGTGGTGTTCCTTGCCAACCTGAATCGAGCCCAGCCATGGCGTCGAGGGCGTGGCATTACTCTGGGCGAGGCCGAAGCATTAAACAGGGCTGCTTATCATTTCCTGGAAGATATCCCCTCTAGCTTCCAAGCATTTGTTCGGCGGCGGATTCAGCACGCTAATCAACGCCAAAGCGCCAAATTCATCACGGAGTTGGGCGGTTGGTATCGCCAGCTCACCCGTGATTTCGATCGACCCGAGTATGCCGCCGTCGTGCGGATTGCTGCGGAGTGTCTGGTGCTGCATGCGATCGCACCAATCAATCGGAAGATGAAGCAGATCGGCAGCGACCTGCTCGGGATGAAGTCGACGTACACCACCGCCGAAACGGCTCGCCTGTTGGGTTCGTCTCCGGATCGGATTGTTGCCTTCGTCAAAGCGGGGCGTCTTCGTGGGCAAGTACTTCAAGGGGGGGCCGTTGAGTACTGTCTGGTCGAACGTACGGAAGTCGAGGAACAGCAGCGCCTGGCGGCAGAGGTGATTACTCGAAAAGACGTGCAGCGAATGCTCAATGTTTCACGCCATCTTGGTGATCGCCTCATCGAGAGTGGGGTGCTGCAGCGTATTCCGGATGTGCAACGGCCGTTATTCGGTAAGGGCGAATTTTGGCGCGTCGAGGTCGAGCAGCTTTTGGCACGACTGAGTGAAGCCTGTGACGTGCATGAGGGCGGCCCAACCCTGAGCTTGGCGGAAATCAGTGCACGGCAATTTCCGCGAGATCAACTCACCGAGTTGTATCGACAAATCGGCTCGGGGCAACTGAAACCGGTGATTCGCCTGCAGGACATCGAGGGGTTGGCATCCCTGCGTTTCGATCAGCATGACATTCTCGCCATCGTGGCGCCGGCCGAGGCGCCACGCTTCGAGCTGAGTATCACGGATCTCACCAAGTTCACCCGTTGGAAGCACGCAACGATCAGAGGCTGGATAGAGGCTGGCTGGCTGCCATGCCGACGCGAAACGCTGCGCGGACGGGAGCGCATCTGGATTTCACCGGCTCACCTGGTGGAGTTTCTCTCGCGCTACGTTGTCGTCGCGGATGCGGCTGATCAGCTCAAGACCAAATCCGTCTGGTTACAGGAGTCGCTGTACAGCCGAGGACTGGTTGCCCAAGCAGGGCACCTCAATACCGAAGGTGTTCGGCGGGGGCTGCTGCTCAGCACGGCTGCATTGCTCAACGTTGCCACAGGCCGCGCGCCGGCGTGGCGGCGCTCCGTCAACGACGAGCCAGCGAGCCTTCCGGTGGCTCCTTCCTCCTCAGTCCATGATGTGGGAGCGATCTATGGTCAGGTTGATTGACCCTGAGACCGAGGCGCGGCTGCTGCGTGCCCGGCTCCATAGGTTTGGCGAGCCAGTGACGGCGTATCTAACGGACGTTCGTATCTGCGCTGGCTGCGCCCTGGGTGTCGTCTATTGGGATGCGCAGCGACGCTTTTTTAATGGTCGGTTGATCCGAACCTCGGACATCCATCGAGTGGTGCAGTCTGGACGCTATTGGCTGCTCGCCACCGAAAGCCAGAGCCAATACGTCGTCGTGTCGTTCCAGCGACCGGGCGGGCGGAAATCGCTGGAAGCGTATCTGCCGCTTCTGTGCAGAGGCATATTCCCTACGCCTCTGGCGCTGCAATAGCCGAGGTGGCCCATGATCACATCAATGATAACGCTCGAGTTGACCGAAGGTGATCGCGTGGCATTGTGGTGGTTGAAGCAACAGGCCGTCGCTGTGGCCACCCTGCTTTATCCAGACAGCCCACTCGAACAGCACAGCCTGGCAGCCCTTCTCACTCAGATCAGCCGGGAGCTTCGCGCCCCCGTCAATCTCCAGCTGGTGAGCGATTGCGCTCGGGTCGAGCAGCGCCTGCTGGAGGAGCTTGGCAGGGCCGCTCTGAGTAGGGCCAATTCAGTAGAGCGCCAAGCACTCTTCGACCTCGTGTACGCCCGGATCACAGGCGACAACTATGCCCATAAGCGGTTGCGCTGCCTGTGCTCCTACGAGGCGTGGCCAGACGACACAGGTGAGCCAGTATGAAAATCCTGTTGTTGTCCGACCTGCACAACGAGTTTGAGTGCTATCAGCCGCCCCCCGTGGACGCCGATATCGTGGTTCTCGCCGGAGATATTGATCTCGGGATCCGGGGGGTGGAATGGGCCACATCGGTCTTTACCTGCCCTGTGCTGTACGTCGCGGGCAATCACGAATTTTACCGAGGACATCTCAAAAGAACCCTGGAAAAAATCAGGGCTGCGCAGACGGATCGAGTACGTGTGCTGGATCGGGATGTAGTGGAACTCGGCGGTGTGCGCTTTCTGGGGGCAACCGCCTGGACGGATTTTGCGGCGACCGACAATCAACCCACCGCTGCGGCCTTGGCTGGACAGTTACTCAACGATTTCCGACAGATCCGTACCGAGAATTACCGCCCCTGTCGGCCGCTGGATTTCATCACCCAGGCCTCGCTGACGCGACTCTGGCTGCAGGAACAGTTGGCGATTCTCTTCAGCGGGCCAACGGTGGTGATCACTCACCATGCCCCCTCGCTGAGATCCTTGCAGGATAATCCGCACGCTGGTGGCCACCTCGATGCGGCTTTCGCCAACCAATGGGATGACCTGATGGGTGATCCGATTTCGCTTTGGCTGCATGGCCACGTGCATACGGCGGTGGATTACGAGCTACGTGGTACCCGCGTGGTATGCAATCCCCGAGGCTATCCCGGAGAGCAGACGGGTTGGTCTCCCTACAAGCTGATTCAGCTGACTGTGCCGGAGGTGTCGTGATGGACATGAAGGAGCTGGTGGGGCAGGCCTGGGACGCGCTGTACAGCGAAGGGACGCCGATGCCCGGATGCCAATTAGCCGAGGCTGAGGCAGTGATCGAGGTGCAGCGGCGTTTTCCGCGTAAGCCCTACTGCCTGGTGCGCCAATGGGCCCTGATCGATCTGGAGTGTCCTGCAGCTGCCTTGACCCTCATCGAGCGAAGTGGACGGCGCCCGACGGTGGTGTTCGCCCATTGCATTGTTTCGGACAGTGCCCATCGCGGCCCACCGGGTAATTGGATTCGTAGCACTTTTGAGGTGTCTCGGGACGATAGTGCGGGCCTCTTCGAGAGCCGCAATACCGTTTACGTGCTCCTAGGCCCCGGTACGCGCCGAACCGCTCCGCTGGGGGTGGTGATGTCCATCCATTAGGTGTTTCTGTTCCGCCCCCGTGGGACATGGCACAGTGAACTGGAGAGGCATATGTCGAGCGCTGTCCGAATGACCGTCCAGGCGCACATTGGTGATGACTGGTTCGATGCGCTGACCATGGTTTTCACACGCCCGGAACAAGGGCGTTTCGGGCCCTGCGCGTTCTCTTATACCGACCCGTTCATCAGCCGTTTCCACAGTGAGCTGGGTACTCCGTTCGCCTGTGCTGTCAGCGTACGTCATCGTCTGGATTGGACGCGTTTTCACGCCGAAGGCTTCCCCGCATTCTTGTATGACCTGATGCCGTCGGGTGCGGCGCGCACAGTGCTGTGTCGTTGGCGAGCCTTGCAGGCGTTGGAACTCCCGCCAAGTCTTGATGGGCTGATGTATTGCACCCCGGCACCGGTCGGACATCTGCGGATAAAGGAGTCCGCAGCACTTATCGCCACCTCCCCCCGATTTGCTGTGCCGCGCGAGGAAGTGGTTCGGCAAAACCTTCGCCTCTTCGATCCTGGTGAAGAACATGGACTAGTCGCAGGTGGCTCACTCGGTGCTGGCGGCGAGGCGCCTAAGCTCCTCCTCGCTGAGACACGGCACGGAGAGCTATTTGCAGATGCGCTGCTACCGGATCAGTTTGCAGAAAGGCACTGGCTGGTAAAGTTTCCGCGAGGCAGTACTGCATTGGATCGAGACATTCTGCGCAGCGAGTACCTGTACTACCGCGCTGTGGCGCAGCTGGGTTTGGACAGCATCGCGCTACATGGATTGGCCTTCGAGTCGGGCGATCTTCCTAGCCTGTGGATGCCGCGCTTTGATCGAGTGCGTAGAGGGGAAGCCGTACAGCGCATGCCAATGGAGTCGATGTACTCGCTCTGCGGAAACACCCATCCAGGCTCTGCGTTACGCCACGAGGCGGTGCTGACTGCATTGGTCGGACTATGGCGGGAGGCTGGACAGGCCCACCTGGTCGAAGAGCTTGTGTTCGAGTATCTGCGTCGGGATCTGCTCAATCGCATCCTGGGCAACTCCGATAACCACGGACGAAACAGCGCGATCCTTCGAGACGGCCAGCTGAAGCTGGCGCCGATCTACGATCTCGCTCCTATGGTGTTGGATCCCCAAGGCATTAGTCGTTCCACTAAATGGGCAGCAGAGCGCAGCCACCGGCATGTCTGGCGTGCGGTGTGTGAGGTGCTGGCGGAGTTTGCCGAACCCGGCGCTATGTTTGATCGGCTGCGCGACACCGCGCAGCGATTCCGAGCCTTGCCCGATCTGCTGGTCGACTTACCCCACGCAGTACGCAGTGCACCGGTCATTCCACTCAATAACCTCGATGTTCGTCTGCGTGAGTGGGGCCTGCGTTGAGGCACTGGGCAACTGGAGGGATAGCATGGAGAAGGTCAGTACTGCCACCGAGGGTCTTTGCGATGTTTGTCGGCGCAGGCTTCCTCACGATAGAAGTGGTTGTCGGCATGGGGAGTTGCTGGCGAACTGGGGTGAAGGCTCAGCGCACGTGGGGGAGCAGTACCGACTGCAACTGTGTGAATCCTGCTTTTTCTATGCACTAACGACGCTTCGCAGTCTCCGGCGGACAGCAACGATGTTTGACGATGACGTCGTGTATGAGGAGCAGGATTTCGGTCGAGTGAATTCTGGCTTATTGGATCAATGAGCTGATGGTGACGCTAGAAAGGCTTGGATGCGTGCGGAGTTGGGCACGCGACGCAGCATTCTGCGGGAGACCAGGGTGAGGTCGTCTCTGTTGAAGCACGCCTGTAAGCATTGGCCTCATGTCGAGCCCCTGCTGAGAATGCCGCTGAATGACGAGGAGTACAGAGTCTTGGTGAGGGCACTGAATCAGCTGTTGGATATCGTTGGAGATAACGAGCTGCACCCGCTAGAGGGCCTCTTGAGTCGTTTAGGTGACAACATTGCGGCCTATGACGCGAAGCACTTTCCAATGCCTTCCAGTAGCCCTGGGCAAGTGCTGCAGTATCTGATGACGGAACGTGCGCTTGGCCTCGACGACTTGCCCGAGATAGCCAGTGCTGAAGGTATTGCCGATCTACTCAGTGGTCGACGGCGATTTACGCGGAGACAGATCCGAGCACTGTCGACGCGTTTTGGCGTTTCCTCTGCAGTGTTTCTTTGACATGCGACGTTGCGGCGCCATCACTTGTCAGAAGTCCCTCTGCGATGGGGGCGACGTTTGCGCCTGGGGCACTGCTGCGCCATTGTCGTTAGAGGAGTGTTTCTATAATCGCTCTATAATTTTCTATAAAGTCCTATAAGTACCGCCCTAGAGCGCCTGCCGCTGTATATTTGGCCCCCGCAGAATGATGTAGCAACGGTTGAGCCTTTAAGCTCATCGTGACGTGCTGTCCCGCTCGGCGCTGGGGGATTCGAACCGTCCTTCGCATAACCCGTATTGGGTTAAATCGCTGTTTGTTACGGGCCCGGCCGGGCCCGTGGGAGCCCCTGCATGTACGTGACCCTCAACCGTGAGCAGCTGCTGGCCGAGGTGTGGGCGGAACCAATGCAGAGTGTGGCACCGCGTTATGGCCTGTCGGATGTGGGTCTGAAGAAGCTGTGCGCGCGCCTGCAGGTGCCGACTCCCGGTCGAGGGTACTGGGCCAAACTGAAGGCCGGTAAGCGTGTGCCGAGCCCACCGGTGCTTAAGCCCTATGAGGGCTCGCCGCGTCACCTTCACCTCTACATGCCTGAGCGCCCGGCTGAGCCGGATCTGACCTGGGAGCCCCGACTACAGGCGATCCTGATGCACGAGCGTGACCCCGAGCAGCACATCCAGGTAGCCGGGCGATTGAGCCGCCCGCACTTTTTGGTGCGCCAATGGCGGGCGGCACTCAAAGCCCCCTTCCAGGATCGCCAAGGGTTTCCTAAACCGAGTGCGCGCTCCTTGGATGTCCGCGTGTCTGAATCAATGCAGGCCCGCGCCGGACGGCTGATGGATGCCTTGATCAAGGCCCTTGAGCGACGGGGGTATCGAGTCCAGGTGCACGATCAGCGCACCCAGATCGAGCTATTGGGAGTGCACCTGGATCTACAGCTATTCGAAGGCAGTGTGCGCCGTCCCTACGAACCTACGCGCCGTCAGCGCACCCAGTTAGCACGGGGTGAGCCGGTCTACCTGCCGCAGTGGCAATTCGTACCCACCGGTAAGCTGACCCTGCAGGCGGCGCATGGCTTTGCGGGCCGCATTGCCGATACCGCTCGCGCGCCTATTGAGGAGAGGCTCAATGCGTTGATTGTGATGATGGGGCGGTGGGTAGTGAAGGCGCTGGTCGAGCGCGAAGCACAGGAGCGTCTGGCTGCTGAGCGGCGTGCCGAGCGTGAGGCCGCGCTGGCCCTCCAGGCGCAGCAGGAGCATGAGCGGGGAAAGCTGCGCGAGGTCGAGCGTGACGCGCGGGCGTGGCGCCGAGCTATTCAGCTGCGCGAATACTTGGATGCTTTTGAGGCGCAGGCCGGGCTCCACGGCGGATTAACGGCAGAGCTACAGACCTATGTGACCTGGGCCCGGGCTAAAGCTGACTGGCTCGATCCTTTGGTTAGAGCCGCTGATGCGCTGCTGGATCAGCGCATCGAGGTTCCGTCCGAGGATTGGTGGCGTTCATTCGGGTAGGGGGCGTCTGTCCGTTCGTCAGTAGGAGGGCTGCCGGCATGGGCACGGACATGCTTGTGTGACGGTGGAAGGATGGGGCCCAAGTACGAGCCCTGCAACGAGGTGCGATCAAAACTGAAGACGTGAATGTGCGGGCTTTCAATGCAGCGGCCGACCAACGGAAGGCGTTGATCAGGTTTGCCCGGCATCAGCTCGACCTCTCCGCCGCATAGAGGACAGTCAGCGGTATAGCGCACCAGGCGAATCCAGCGTTGCTTGTCGTGCCGGAAAATCTCTAGCTCGCAGGGATCCTCAAGAACGGCAGGTACCCAGTTCGGTGCTTTGACGACCCGCTCATCCAGCAGGCGATACCAGGGCTCGTAGAGCTGTTTCCATCCCACCCAAAATCCCGCCAAGGACACCAGCAAGATCACCAGGCTGCTGGAGGTAAGTGGTTGATGAGTCAGTCCTAGAGCCAGCAGCACCGAAACCAGACCCAGTCCCCACAGCAGCGTACCGATGAGTACGCCGATCAGCAGTGTGAGTCCTCGAGAGCTGCGATTTCGAATCTGTCCATCCCGCATGAGCCAGCGAATCAGTAATGAGGGTTTTACTGCGCCTAAGCCAGAACGTTTGTAGTCGATGGAGAGGGCCTGACCGTGGACGGAAACCGCGTCATTTTGATCAGGTGACTCTTGTGTCAGCTCAAGCCAGAAGAGGCTGGGGTTGCCGCGCCCACCACCTTTGGCATAGCCAAACTGTAAATGGGGTAACGGTAACGCACGCTGCACTCGCACCAGCGTAGCCTCCAGTACCGGTCGTTTTGGCATCCAATCTTTAGGTGCCATTTCCCGTTCTGCTGGGCTGGCACATGCGCTTTGTAATGTAAGCGCTTCGAAGGTTACGGGTTGCGGGATGGTGTCATCGATCCGCGCCAGGCTCTGATCCACCATGAACTGCAGTAGCTCGTAGGTGCGGCCAGTGAAGGGGCGGTCAATGAGCTCTTGTTTCAATCGATTGAGTGCGCCGTGCATGACAACCCTCCTTGGAAGCCAGTTCGCGTGCCGGTTGTAGCATTCGTGTGCCCAAGGGGAAAGCGGATTCACTCGGTTTTTAGCTGTTTAAGCGGCCCCAAAGTACGACGTTTATGGCGGACTCTTGAGGGAGGAAGCCGCTATGTCCATGTCTGTTGCCTTGAACACGCTGAATCAACTTGTCGATATTCACGAAGTGGAACGAGGTCTTGCCTGTGCTTGCGTTTGTTTGTCGTGTGGCGAGTCTGTGGTTGCTCGTAAGGGGGCGTTTCGGGAGCACCACTTTTCCCATCGATCTCGAAAGGCCAGCTGCGCCATTGCCCACGAGAGCGTGTTACATCGCTATGCCAAGCAGGTCATTTGTGAATCAATGGGACTCCAGCTGCCACCGATGCCGGGGCAGACTCCTTGTTCGGAAGACACCAGTAGCTGGTGGGATTTTGAGGCTGTTGAGGAGGAAGTATGGCTCGACGGTATTCGCCCTGATTTGGTTGCGCGACTTCCCGATGGTGAGTTGCTTATAGAGATCGCAGTGACCTCTTTCGTTGATGCAGAAAAGCTGGCGTGCCTACAGACGAAGGCAACCCGCGTAGTGGAAATCGACTTGCGTGAATGTGTGCAGCGGGCGACGCATGTTCCTTCAGCCAGCTTGCGCACATTCATTCTGCATTCACTGCAGTGCAAACGGTGGTTAGTTCCCGTTGAGAATGGGGTTTCCGAGGTGCCGGCAGATCCCATCTGCGATACCGTGGCTATGACGTCCGACGACGGTATATTGCTGCCGCGTCGTTTTATAGTGGACGGTATGTGGATCGATGCCTGGTTGTTGCCGTTTGGCGCCTTTGCGCTGCGGAGCGTGGCTTACAACCTCTCGGTGGTACAGCATTTGAAGCTACTTGCCAGACGCTTTGGCGGACGCTACGCGCCGAAGTATCGCAATTGGGTGTTCCCGATGTGGGCGAGCGACAGCGTGCTATCTGAGTTGTCGGAACTTGAGCAGAATACGCAGAAAAAGGTTACTCCCGCTCGAGATGTCTCGCGTCCGAGCTTACCGCTTCCATAATAGACACAAGCTCCTCGAGTAAATCGGCATGGTGCTGATGAAGGTAAATCGCAATCGGTTCGTTGCGCAGCAAACGCATGAGGTAGCCTTTAGCAACCACCAAGCTGAGCATGGTTTCACCTAAGGAGTCTTCGACGAGGCGGTAGTCGTGCTGTAGGTTCTCCATCTCCCGCTCCATCCGAGCAATGTCAACCGGGGTGATTTCGGCGATAGGCTTCTTTTGCTCAATGAGAAACTCTGGACGTGTCGCCGCCAAGACCATGCGTGCATAACTGAGCGAATAGCAGTTCGCGCTAATCATCATTTCTGCTGCTTGTATTTGCCGGATGGGCTTCATTTGTCGCAACACATTGAATACGCTGTGTGCCACCATCCGAACTTTAAGCATCTCGGAAACTTCTGGGGCGATGCCTTTGAGGAGATTTTTTCGAGCGTGGATACGTTCGACATGAATACCTAATACCTGAGCGATTCTTTTGGGGTCGACCCCCTTCTTCAGTGCCGCCAAAATCATCTTGTGCTCTTGAATAGGTGTCAGACGGCTTACTTGGCGGTTATAAGTAAAACCCTCATCGTCGGTTGCAATGAGACATAGTGCTTCTGTTGCGCCAAGTGCTTTAAGAGCGGCTAAGCGCATATGCCCGTCTAGCAAAATGTATAAGGTAGAACCGTTTTGTTGTACTGGCTGAGGATGGACAGCCAGCGGCTCTATGATGCCGAGTTCGCGTATAGAACAGAGAATGGTTAGGTATTTTTTGCTGGTCTCCTTAGCTTTTGGAAGCATGCGGGTGGGTAAAATGCAATCGACGGGAATTGCCACCACGCGTTGTTCGAAGGCTTGTTTGATGTTGCCCATTAGATGTTTTGCCCTGCGATACGATCGGCCAGTGCTTTTGGCATGTCCTGAATTTCCTCGGTACGCAGAAGTGTGCAAAAATAATCGTCCGTCAAAAGCCTACGAAGTGTGGTTACGATAATCAGTAATCGTTGCTCATTAATATCCGCTTTCTTGATCATGACTTTTTGCCTTCGCACTTCTGCCTGATAAGCGTTAAGGAGCTTTTGCGGTGTGTTCAGTCTGTCGCTTCCGGAAGTTTGACCATAGCGTTTGCCCAACGCTTTACGCCGATCGATCAAGCGCCTTACACGCATTAGTTGCTCGCCTCGCAATACCCCAGTTTCGTAAGCCTCCATCATGGCTAACTGAATTTCGCTGTCATCCGTACGAGCAATTTCCATGGCGAATTTTATGGGAAGCCAACCCTTTTCGACTGCGGCTATTAGGCGCTCCTCACCTTCACGCAGTAGCATCAGGATTCCCCCTATGTAGCCTGAATCTAGACAGGTCTTCTCTGCTATCGCTTGGGCCGAATAGCCACGGTCTGAAAGTACTTGAATAGAATTTAAAAGATCTCTGTTAGAGTGCTTGCGACGTGCCAAATTTTCCACGAGACTTATGAGAAAGCGATCTGCTTCTCTAGCGCTCACAACGAGACATGGGATGAGCGTCTCGCCAAGCGCTTGGAAAGCCTCGAAGCGACCTTGACCACAAACTATCTCGTAGGACTCTTCAGCCTGTCTTGCAACTCGCGTCACAGTGATTGGGCGTTTTAAGCCCAGTGCCGCTATGTTCTCTACTAATTTTGCGAAGACTTGGCGATTACGCACCCGTGGATTAAGTATGCGGATTCTTTCCAGCGGAAGGAGGCGAATATCAGCTTCTTCGGCAATGTGATGAGTTACTTTTTGATTATCGAAACTGCCACTCATGCCGCTCTCCTGGTGGGCGAGCGGCGAGAGAGTTCTACTAGCATCTGCAGGTTGTCAAATCTGTAGATGTTTAACTCTGCCGCGTTGCTTTCCGCAAGTCGGAGTCGTTCCGAGTTTAGATCGAGTGTGGGAAGAATGAAATAATCTAAGACGGACTTTTCTCTCTCTTGCATTCTTACGGCAATGGTAATGTCTGGATCAAGGCCGAGATCGAAGCGAATTTTCCAGCGCTTAGACCCTCCCGTTGTTATCATGCAGCGGCAAAGGACGAGAGATACGACGAATTCTTGATTTATGGTCAACAAGTCAGTTGTGGGATCGACTGAGACGTGGGCTCCTGTTGCGCCTATTGCATCAATTGCTTGTTGTAGTATTACCGGGTGCAGTCGACGTAAACGGCGGTTTGCCTCGATGAATTCATAATCGCGATCGGGTGTGTAGCCAATAAGCGCATATGAGCGAAGGAGGCTGCCAAAACGATGCTGATAAGCGCTGCTGGATGGGCAGTCGTCAGCTTCGTCGATTAGTAATCCCGACAAGCGACCATGCTGTTCGTAAACGTGACGAAGCTTACTAAGCATTTCGGTGTCGGGCATTCGATATGAACGAGCTAGGATTAGCTCTTGAGCCGCTCTGAATAGAATTGCCTCAACGATGGGTAGAAATACGGCATCGGCTCGTACCCATTGCTCCGGAGGATTTCGCACGTGCTTCTGCTTTAGCTTGAAGGATCTGCGATTCCAGACGTTATTGCCGATATACTTTTCATTTATGAGTACTTGATGGACAGTGCCGCGAGTCCAGGACTTTCCCCAGTCGGTTAGTACATGGTGGTCGTTCAGCCAAGTTGCAATTTCTCGTTCACTACGTCCTTCATCGACGAATAATTTATAAATTCCACGAACCGTCTCAATCTCCTCAATTGGCCCTGGGATTAGAATAACTCGGTCTGTCTGTAAGCTTTTATGCTCACCGTTTCTAAGAATTCCTTTTGGATTTCCCTTGGCGTCGATAAGTTGTCGGCGCAAACCAAATCCGGCAGAGCCTCCTTGCCGGTAGCCGTGCTCAATCAATCGAGACTGACCAGAAAATACTTTTACTGATAGTTCACGACTGTATTCTCCGGCCATCATGCGCTTGACGCTCTTAATGATGTTCGACACCGGAGAACCATCGTTCGTAAATTGTTCCGCACAGTACTGGACAGAGACGCCCGCCTGCCTGCAACGTACTTCGTAGCTTGCGCTAACGTCAGGATCTTGAAATCGTCCCCACCGGCTGACGTCATACACCAAGATCGTAGTGTAGGTGGCCCGACCGCATTCGACATCGCTGAAAAGCTGCATAAGAGCGTCCCTTCCCTCGAGACGAAGTCCGCTTTTTCCAGCGTCGGTATACACCCGAACAATCTCCAGATCGTGTGCCGCTGCATAGAGGCGGATTGTATCTAGTTGGTTCTCCGTCGAGTACTGTTGGTGCTCTGTGGACATGCGAACATAAGCTGCTGCAGCATTTTCTTTGGCCCTGCACTGCTCGCCAGTGAGATATATAGACTTTTGCATTGGCATAACTCCTAACCCTAGTCAATCTGAGTCAAGAGTGACTTTGAGCTCGATATCTCCAACTGCGAAAGTAGCTTTTAAAAAGTAGAAGATAATTGGAGGAAAAATGTTCACGAAAACGGGCAATATTTTTCTGAATTCCGATCAGTACGCCTACCAGATTGCTCAAGCGTTGCGTACAGAGCTTGGTGCGAGCCATCAGGCCACCAAGACTCTGATGCGATGGACGAATGCGGCGGAGCGAACGGCTAAGAACTGGTTAGCGGGCTCTTCAGGGCCTCGAGGCGAGCATCTGGTTGCAATAGTTATGCACTCTGATGCTGCACTAGACGCGTTCTTGAGCATGGCGAAGAGACCGCATGCATCGATCTCCGTCGAATTACCGCTACTCAGGCAACGACTAGTTGATACTGTTGCAGCAATTGATGCGTTGTCCTCCTCCACGCGACACGACTAGCTCTGATCGTTGCAGCCCGCACTTGACGCCGCGCGACACAATGAGCTTCAGAAAGGGGGCTTTTTGTATTGAATTCACTCGACTCGCTGACATAAGAGGGAATAGGATGTTTGAGGCGCCCGCCAAACTTGCACACGAGTTAAAACAGGCATTCCTCTTTAGCTTGAAACCACCTACCGCGCGGCCGTGCGGGGCTTAAACGTGTGCTGCTCGCTCCTATCGGCTGTGCACCGAGGATGGTTTCATGTCCCTCAGATCGTTCGCATTCGGCGTCAAACAACACCTTCAGTCCACAATCGGCGTGCCGATTTCGCATAGCCACGTTTATGAGCTGCTCGCCAGCGCCTTTGGCTTCCATTCAAGCGCGGCGTTGAACTCTGATCACCTGCTGGCGGTGGCTACGAACAGTTCTGGGCGGTCGATCTCCCCAGCATTGCTGCAGCGCCGTTTGGCGGAGTTAGGGTATGGGGAAACGGCGACTCGAGCGGCCGAAATCCTAGCTGCCTATATAAAGGAGGGGGATTTGGCGTGCTACAGCTTGCGTAATGTCGTTTCCATCTTGCAGGAAGATCCGTTCGAGCTTCTGGATGTCGAGACAGATGCTGAGCTCCAGGTGCTAATCGATGGGTTGGACAGGCTGGCGGGGAAAGGAAACCCAGCTGCCCATTTTGCGCTGGCCCTCCTGTATGGGGGAGAGCGCACCGATGACGACCATCAGCCAGGAATGGGAGGCGAGTATTGGTTGGAGCGTATGCAGGCCGGAGAGGCATTGGATGGCATTCCGCTCGAATGGGCGATTACGGCACAGGAGCTCCAGCAAAAAAGGTCACTGCGTCTTTTTCATCTAATGCGCGCGGCGGCGCTGGGACATCATGGTGCAGTGTTGGAGCTGGCTGAGCTGGGCGAAGATCCCCGATGGCTCGAGCAAGCCTGGAACCTCGATTCAGTTGATGACCCTCTGCGCCTGGCAGAGCTTGCCTATGGCCATGGTCGTGAAGAGGATGCGCGGCGTTGGTACTACGTGGCTGCAGCGCAAGGGGATACAGAAGCGATGAGGACGCTCGTTGAGGAGCTTGAGCCGAACAACCACTTTCAGGGATGGGTCTGGATCTATTTATCTGCAGAGCTGGACAATGATATTCGCCGGGGCACCATGCGGGCTTACCACGATGGTGGGGCCTATGACGGAGAGCTGTACGACGACGATATCGGTGGGCCGCTATACGTCGATGGTGATGAGGGCGTGCATATCCCAGCATTGGACGCAGCGTCTGATACTCGAGCAAAGCTTTTGGCGAAGGAACTCTATTCCAAGCTGAATGACTCGCTCCCCGAGACTAAATGATGAGTTAACAGTTCGGTGCTCTCTGCAATGAGCTCTGAGTTAAAACTTGATTATTTGGCCGGTCGGAGTAGGATATTTACAGTTCTTGACAGCTTGTCAATTTATGAGGTGGAAAGTAACTTTTGGCGAAAGTAGATTTTCATTAAATAACTTTAGCCGAAGCTGAAATTAACTTTGACCGAACTGTTGTCTAACGCTGATTTTCAGAAGCGTCAAAGTTGATTATCTTTTCCCACCTACATCCGGGAACGCTCCAGGCAAAAAGAAAGGGCCCTTCGGGGCCCTTTTCTTTTGTCTCGCGTTTATCCGCGGGATGCCTCAGGAGGCTTCGGCGACTGTCTGTGGCGTGGCGTCGGCCGGCAGTTCACCCATGTCGCGCAGGGTCTGGATAACCCAGTTTTCGGCACGCTGGTTGAGCTCGGTGATGGCGCGTGCGCCCTCACCTTCGGCGTACATGGCCGGGCCGATCACCACCTGGATGGTGCCGGGGTACTTCGCCCAGCCGTTCTTCGGCCAGCAGTGCCCGGCGTTGTGGGCGATCGGTAGTACCGGCAGGTTGGCATTGACTGCCAGGGAGGCGCCGCCGCGGGAGAACTTGCCGATCTGGCCGGTGGGAACGCGGGTGCCTTCGGGGAAGATCAGTACCCAGGCGCCCTTCTTGAGGCATTCATCGCCCTGCTTGGCTATCTGCTTGAGGGCTACCTTGGGTTGCTCGCGGTTGATGGCGATGGGCTTGAGCAGCGCCATGGCCCAGCCGAAGAAGGGCACGAACAGCAGCTCGCGTTTGAGCACCAGCGCCAGCGGCTCGAAGTAGCCGGTGAGGAAGAAGGTCTCCCAGGTGCTCTGGTGTTTGGCCAGGATCACGCAGGGCTGGTCGGGGATGTTCTCCGCGCCCTTGAGTTCGTAGCGCACGCCGACTACCCAGCTGGCGAGCCAGACGGCGAACTTGCACCAGGCCTGGGCAATGAAGCGGTAGCGCGCGCGGTACGGCAGGAAGGGCGCAATGAGCAGGCTGAGGGTGCCCCAGACGAAAGCGCTGAACGACAGCAGCAGGTAGAAGAGAACGGTTCTGATGGCCTGCACTATCGACATGGGGGATGGGTCCTCAGGAAAGAAGTTGGTCGGCTACTGCCGCCAGATCGTCGAATACCAGCGTGCCTTCGGGCAACGGCTTGGTCAGGGTTCGCTCGCCTTTGCCGGTTTTTACCAACACGGGCTGACAATCGACGGCCCGTGCGGCGTCCAGGTCACCCCGGCTGTCACCTACGAACCAGATACCGCGCAGATCTGCGCCGTAGTGCTGGGCGATCTGCAGCAGCATACCGGGTTTCGGCTTGCGGCAGTCGCAGCCCTCGTCGGGGCCATGGGGGCAGTAGACGACCAGGCCGAGTTCACCGCCCTGCTCTGCTACCAGGTCGCGCAGGCGCTGGTGCATGCTCTCCAGGGTGGCCAGGTCGTAATAGCCGCGGGCAATGCCCGACTGGTTGGTGGCCACGGCCACGGTCCAGCCAGCCTTGCTCAGGCGGGCGATGGCAGCGATCGCGCTGGGGATCGGAATCCACTCGTCGAGGGATTTGATGTATGCGTCCGAGTCCTGGTTGATGACTCCGTCGCGGTCGAGGATCAGTAGCTTCATGGATGCTTTCGATAAGTCGGAAATGAAAAAGCCGGGAGTCCGTCACGGCGAACCGTTGCGAACTCCCGGCCTTCAGGCGGGCATCAACCCAGCAGCGAGATGTCGGCGACGCCGAGGAACAACCCGCGCAGCTTCGCCAGCAGCGCGTAGCGGTTGGCCTTCACGGCGTTGTCGTCCGCGTTGACCAGGACTTCCTCGAAGAAGGCATCGACCGGCGCGCGCAGGGCCGCCAGGCGGGCCAGGGCGGCGCGATAGTCGCGAGCCGCGGCCAGCGGAGCCACTTCGCTCTCGGCAGTCGCCACGGCGCTGCCAAGGGCCTTCTCGGCGGTCTCGGTGAACAGGCTGGCGTTGACGGTGGCAGGTACTTCACCTTCGGCCTTGGCCAGGATGTTCGACACGCGCTTGTTGGCGGCGGCCAGGGCTTCGGCTTCGGGCAGCTGACGGAACGCCTGCACGGCCTGCACGCGCTGGTCGAAGTCCAGCGGAGCGGTCGGCTTGAGCGCACGCACGGCCTGGTACACGGCGACGTTGACGCCTTCGTCCTCGTAACGGGCGCGCAGACGGTCGAAGACGAAGTCCTGCACCTGTTCGGACAGGCCTTCGGCCTTCACCTTGTCGCCGTACTGGGCCACGGCCACGCCGATGGCGTCGACCAGGTCGAGGTCCAGCTGCTTCTCGATGAGGATGCGCAGCACGCCCAGGGCGGCACGGCGCAGGGCGTACGGGTCCTTGCTGCCGGTGGGCAGCATGCCGATGCCGAAGATGCCGACCAGGGTGTCGAGCTTGTCGGCCACGGCCACCGCGGCACCGGTCAGGGTCCCCGGCAGTTCGGCGCCGGCGCCGCGCGGCATGTACTGCTCGTTCAGCGCCAGGGCGACGTCCTTGGCCTCGCCACCGGCGGTGGCGTAGTAGTAACCGGCGATGCCCTGCATCTCCGGGAACTCGCCGACCATCTCGGTGGCCAGGTCGCACTTGGAAAGGATGCCGGCGCGGGCAGCGTTGGTTGCGTCACCACCGATGCGCTCGGCGATGTAGGCGGCCAGCCTGGAAACGCGCTCGGCCTTGTCAAAGACGGTGCCCAGCTGGGCCTGGAATACCACGTTCTTCAGACGGGTGTTGAAGGCTTCCAGCGGTTGCTTCTGGTCCTGCTTGAAGAAGAACTCGGCGTCGGTCAGGCGCGGGCGCACGACCTTCTCGTTGCCGGAGACGATGTTCTCCGGCGCCTTGCTCTCGACGTTGGCCACGGTGATGAAGCGCGGCAGCAGCTTGCCGTTGGCGTCCAGCAGGCAGAAGTATTTCTGGTTGTCCTGCATGGTGGTGATCAGGGCTTCCTGCGGCACGGCGAGGAAGCGCTCCTCGAACGAGCACACCAGCGGCACCGGCCACTCGACCAGCGCGGTCACTTCGTCCAGCAGGTCGGCGGGGACGATGGCGCTGCCCTTCTGCTCGGCAGCCAGTTCGGCAACGCGCTTGGAGATGATCTCGCGGCGCTCGGCGAAGTCGGCCAGCACATAGGCGCTGCGCAGATCTTCCAGGTAGTTGCCCGGAGCGGAGATGCGCACGTTGGTCGGGTTGTGGAAGCGGTGGCCACGGGATTCACGACCGGCCTTCTTGGTCAGGATCTCGCAGTCGACGACGTCGTCGCCGAACAGCATCACCAGCCACTGGGTCGGGCGCACGAACTCTTCACGACGGGCCGCCCAGCGCATGCGCTTGGGAATCGGCAGGTCATTCAGCGAGGCTTCGACGATGCCCGGCAGCAGGCCTACAGCAGGCTGGCCGGCGATGGTCTGGCTGAACTTGAGTTTCGGGCCGCTCTTGTCGATCTGCTCCAGGTCCACGCCGCACTTCTTGGCGAAGCCGAGGGCTGCCTGGGTCGGGTTACCGCTGGCGTCGAAGGCAGCCTGCAGTGGCGGGCCGTCGAGGTTCACGGTGCGATCGGGCTGTTGCACGGCGAGCTGGTCGATCTGTACGGCCAGGCGACGCGGCGCGGCGTAGCAGCGCGCGGCAGCGTAGGTCAGACCGGCGGCCTTGAGGCCCTTCTCGATGCCGGCCAGGAAGGCTTCACCGAGGCTCTTCAGCGCCTTGGGTGGCAGCTCTTCGGTGCCCAGTTCGACGAGGAAATCCTTCGCGCTCATTATTCGGCCTCCTTCAGCTTGGCCAGTACTTCGTCACGCAATTCGGCGGTGGCCATCGGGAAGCCGAGGCGGGCGCGGGCCTGCAGGTAGCTCTGCGCCACGGCGCGGGCCAGGGTGCGCACGCGCAGGATGTAGCGCTGACGCTCGGTCACCGAGATGGCGCGGCGGGCGTCCAGCAGGTTGAAGGTGTGCGAGGCCTTGAGGACCATCTCGTAGGTCGGCAGTGGCAGCTGCAGCTCGATCAGGCGATTCGCTTCGCTTTCGTAGAAGTCGAACAGCTCGAACAGCTTCTCGACGTTGGCGTGTTCGAAGTTGTAGGTCGACTGCTCCACCTCGTTCTGGTGGAACACGTCGCCGTAGGTGACCTTGCCGAACGGGCCGTCGGCCCAGACCAGGTCGTACACCGAGTCGACGCCCTGGATGTACATGGCCAGGCGCTCCAGGCCGTAGGTGATTTCACCGGTGACCGGGTAGCACTCGATGCCGCCGACCTGCTGGAAGTAGGTGAACTGGGTGACTTCCATGCCGTTCAGCCAGATTTCCCAGCCCAGACCCCAGGCGCCGAGGGTCGGCGATTCCCAGTTGTCCTCGACGAAACGGATGTCGTGCACCAGCGGGTCGATACCGATGGCCTGCAGCGAGCCCAGGTACAGCTCCTGGAAGTTTTCCGGGTTGGGCTTCAGGACCACCTGGAACTGGTAGTAGTGCTGCAGGCGGTTGGGGTTCTCGCCGTAGCGGCCGTCGGTGGGACGGCGGCTCGGTTGCACGTACGCCGCGTTCCAGGTTTCCGGGCCCACGGCGCGGAGGAAGGTGGCGGTGTGGAAGGTGCCTGCGCCTACTTCCATGTCGTAGGGCTGCAGCACCACACAGCCCTGATCGGCCCAGTATTTTTGCAGGGCGAGGATCAGGTCCTGGAAGGTGGGCACGGCGGGCGTAGTCTGGCTCACGAATTTCACCTGTGCTGGATATGCGACTAAAACCCGGCAGTATACCGCAAGACGCTTGCAGCTTGGGCTTCACAGCGCTGTTTGCGCGACCGTTCGTACGCCCTGGATGAGCGAAAAATCGGCGACATGACTGTGTTTTTGTACAGCCTTTTGTCTATAGTCAGAACCTTCCCGTTTCCAAGGCCGACTGCCATGCCCCGCTGCTTCTGGTGTAACGACGATCCCCTGTATATCGCCTACCACGATGCCGAATGGGGCGTGCCCCAGCGCGACCCCCGCGCGCTGTTCGAGATGATCATCCTCGAAGGCGCCCAGGCCGGCCTGTCATGGATCACCGTGCTGAAGAAGCGCGAGCGCTACCGCGAGGTGCTGTTCGGCTTCGACCCCGAGCGCCTGGCGCGCATGACCGACGAGGAAATCGAGGAGCGCATGCAGGACCCGGGCATCATCCGCAACTTCGCCAAGCTCAAGGCCGCGCGGCAGAACGCCCAGGCCTGGCTGAAGCTGGACGACCCGGTGACCTTCCTCTGGTCCTTCGTCGGCGGCCAGCCCAGGGTCAATCACTTCAGCGGTCGCGGTGACGTGCCGGCGGTGACGCCGGAAGCCGAGGCCATGAGCAAGGCGCTGCGCAAGGCCGGTTTCAACTTCGTCGGCCCGACCATCTGCTATGCCTTCATGCAGGCCACCGGCATGGTGATGGACCACACCGTCGACTGCGACCGCTACGCCCAGCTGAGCCGCGCCTAAGGCAGCGGGCTGGCCAGGGTGACCGCCTGCCAGGGCCCGATGGAACGGCCGGAAAGCGCCGACCAGTACCAGGCCGAGGTATCGGAGAAGGACTGGCCGGTGGCGTCCTCGATGTAATCGCAGACCTGCAGCCGCATGCCCTCACGGGTCACCACGAAACAGCGCTGCAGGCCCTGAGCTCCGGCGCGTTGACGCAATTGCGTCTGCTCGATGCGATAGCCCAGCGCGCGGAAGCAATCCTCCGCCGGATGCAGCTTGCGCGTCGGCCGCAGCACCTGGCGCAGCACGATGCTGCGCTGGCCGTCGCTGAAGCGGCCAAGCTGGCCGGGGAAGTCCTCGGCAAAGCGCTGCTCCACCGGCGAAAGCGCCAGCGGGCGCAAGGTACGACCTTCGAATTGCACTGGCCATTCCTGGGCGACCCGCGTTGCCGTCGTTGCCGCGGTAGCCGGCGCCAGCAATGGCCAGAGCATCGCCAGCAGCAGGGCACCCAGCAGGCTGCCGGTGAAACGCGTCGAAGCAACCGGCAGCGACGATTCGACCGATGCGGACAGCGCAAAGGCGCCGCGCCCGATCACCCGGAAAATCATCCCGCAGACCCCGGCGAACACCAGCAGCCCGACTGCCTCATGGGCCCAGCCGGGAAACCCGCTGGCCCCGCTCTCGCCCCACACCAGCAGCGTGTTGCGCAGGACATTGCCGGCCAGCACCAATAGCCCAACCAGCGGCAGGCGGCGCAGCAGCGAACGATCCGGCAGCCGCTGCCAGGCCGCCAGCGCGCAGGCGGTGAAGTAACCGACCCAGGCCATCTGGATGCCCGAGCAGGGCGCATCGACCATCACCCACTGGCCGTCCACCCGCAGCGCACTGCCCTGCCGTTCCACCGTCCAGCTGCCCAGGCGCAGCAGCCACGCGCTGACCTCGGCGGTGACCACGCGCAGCGGATAACCGACGAAGAACTGCAGTGAAGACAGCAGCGGCAACGACAGCACGCCCAGCCCCAGGGAGGCCAGCCAGGGCTGGCCGGGGGCGCGCAGGCTGAGGATCACCAGCAGCAGCGCCAGCACCGAGAGCAATCCGCGCAGCAATGGCGGCAGGATCGTCTGGGAAACTGCTGCGACGACCAGCAGCACCGCTGCGCTGCTCAGCCAATGCAAGCGTGGTTGTACGCGCAGACTGGAGCGGTCACGCCAGAGCAGCAGCCCGAGTGTCGCCAGCGCAATGATCCCCAGCGGATCATCCGAGCCATCACCAAGCCGCCGAGCTGCCCACAGCCAGCTTGGCCAGGCCGCCAGCGTGGCGAACAGCAGCCAGCTGCAGCCGGGCAGGCGACGGATCATGTGGCCTTCCTCCGCCACCACCAGCCGCCCAGGGCCGCCAGCAGCAACATGGCCCAGACGCCCGGCTCCGGTGTGCCGGGCACCGTGTTGCCGATAGCGTTGTTGCTCACGCCCTGGGGCATCGGCAGCGGTTGGTCGACCGTCCTGCTCGCCTGCGGATCGGGATTGCGCACCTGCTGGTCGACGGCGATGAACGAGGTGTAGGGCGTGAGCAACTGGTACTTGAGGCCGAGGTCGAGGATCTGCGAGCTGAACTCGAAGCCGCCATCGAGGGCCTCCTGGTCCATCAGCTCGGCGAGGCGTTTGCGCGCCCACAGGTGAGCGAGTGCTTCGCCGTTGTCGGTCAGGTTGCCGGCGCTGATCGGCGGGCGCGCCTGGAACGGACCCTCGGCGGCATGGGCGTCGATGCGCAGCTCGCCGCGCGGTTGGCCCTTCCACTTGCCGAACAGCACCAACGGGCGATTGGCGAACAGGTCGGGCAATTGCAACGGCTCCACGTCGTAGACGTCGAGGCCTTCGAAGCTTGCGTGGATGCCCTTGAGCAACGGGCTGTCGATCATCCTGCGGAAGCGCTGGGCCGCCTTGCCCGCCTGCTCATCATCGGTCACCACGAAGGGCTCGCCCTGCCCTGCCCGCGCCAGGCCTTCGATCAGGCTGCGGTTCACCGCGCTGCCGATGCCGAAGGCGAACAGGTTGGCCTTGCTCAGGTTCTCGCGCACCAGCTTGTAGGCGCTGCTCTCGATGGTGACGTAGCCGTCGGTCACCACCACGAAGCTGCGTGAGCGCTCCGGGTCCGTGGGCATCGCCAGCGCCTCGCGCAGGGCCGGCATCAGCTCAGTGCCGCCGGCGCCGACCTGGCTGTGCAGCAGCTCGATGGCCAGGCGGGTGTTTTCCGGTGTGGCGGCCAGCGAACGCTCCGCCAGCTTGCGGTTGTCGCCGGCGAACAGCAGCAGGTTGAAGGTGTCGCTGGGGCGCAGGCGGCCGATCAGGTCGCGCAGCAGGGTTTTGGTGGTAGCCAGCGGGAAGCCGTTCATGGAGCCGGAAACGTCGACCACGAAGACGTAGTCGCGCGGCACGATGAGCCGGGCTTCCGGCGCGCGCGGCGGGGCGACCATGGCGAGGAAGAAGTTCTCTTTTTCCCCACGTGCGAGCAGCAGGCCGCTCTGCACGGACTCGCCGCCGAGCTGGTAATCGAGGATGAAGTCGCGGTTGCCGGCGGTGGCATCGTCGGCTGCCGTGCGAGCGCTCGCGCGCTGGCCGTCACGCTGGATCGTCAGGCGATGGGACGGCGAGGTGATCTCGCCGATCTGCACCGGCGCCAGGAGTTCGACCTGCAGGGCGAAGGTCGTGGCCGAAGGCTGCCCGGCCGGCAGGTACGGCGACTCGATCCACCGCTGCTTGCCGCTGCCGGATTCGCCGCGACCGTTGTAGCGCGGCCCCACCACCGTGGGGAAGACGAACTGGAAGTGCCCGTCGGTGGGCACCAGCAGTTCGCTGTAGCGCAGCTCCACCTGCACCACGTCGCCGGGGAGGATGTTGGCGACGTTCATCTGGAACAGGTTCTCGCGTTCCTGCTCCAGCAGCGCGGCGGTCTTGCCCTGTGTCCTGGCCTGCTGGTATTCGGCCTTGGCCTTCTGCTTCTCGCGGATCTGCGCCTGGATCACCCGCTCGCCCAGGTGCACGGTCATGCCGTGGACGGCGGCGCGGGTCGAAGCGGGGAACACGTAGCGTGCCTCCAGCGGCGTCTTGCCCTGGTTGCGGTATTCCTGGGTCACCGTCACTTCGGCGATGTTGCCCAGCACGCGGGCATCCACGCGGGTCGACTTGAGCGGCAGGGCATCGACGGCCGGATCAGCGTTCTCGACGAAGAAGTAGGGGCTGGAACTGCTGTCATCTGCGGCCAGCGCCGCCAGGCTGGCGCTCATCGTCAGCAGCAGGCAGCACAGCTGTGCAAGGAAGGTTGGGGTGCGCATCGCGGGCCTCCGGGCCTGTGGATCGAATGGCCGCAGGTTGCGCGCGCGCCGTGGGCGCAATGTGTTCGCCGGGTGGAGATTGTATGGAGCCTCGATGGCGCCCGATTTGCCGGCACGAGCGGCTACAATGGCCGCCATCTGCTTGAAGGAGTTTTCCGTGGAGAAATTCAAGGGCGCACTGGTGGTGGGCTTCCTGCGGTTGTTCGCCATGCTGCCGTGGCGCGCGGTGGGCGCATTGGGTGCCGGGATCGGCTGGCTGATGTGGAAGCTGCCCAACCGGTCCCGCGAGATCGTGCGGATCAACCTGTCGCATTGCTTCCCCGAGCTGTCCGGGGCCGAGCTGGAGAAACTCGTCGGCCAGAGCCTGATGGATATCGGCCGCACGCTGACCGAGAGCGCCTGCGCCTGGATGTGGTCGCCGCAGAAATCGCTGCAGTTCATCCGCGAAGTCGAAGGCATGGAAGTGCTGGAAGAGGCGTTGGCCTCCGGTGACGGCCTGGTCGGCATCACCAGCCACCTGGGCAACTGGGAAGTGCTCAACCATTTCTACTGCTCCTACGCCAAGCCGATCATTTTCTACCGCCCGCCCAAGCTCAAGGCGGTGGACGACCTGCTGAAGAAGCAGCGTGTGCAGCTGGGGAACCGCGTCGCGCCTTCGACGCCTGAAGGCATCAAGAGTGTGATCAGGGAAGTGAAGAACGGCGGCTGCGTCGGCATCCCCTGCGACCCGGAGCCGGACCTCGGCTCGGGCCTATTCGTGCCCTACCTGGGCACCACCGCGCTGACCAGCAAGTTCGTGCCCTCGCTGCTCGCGCGCGGCAAGGCCCGCGGGGTGTTCTTCCACGCCGTGCGGCTGCCCGACGGCAGCGGCTACAAGGTGATCCTCGAAGCCGCCCCGGCGGACATGTACGACAAGGACATGGAAGTGTCGGTGGCGGCGCTCAGCCGCGAGCTGGCCAAGTACGTACGGGCCTATCCCAGCCAGTACATGTGGACCATGAAGCGCTTCAAGAAGCGCCCCGAGGGCGAGGCCCGGTGGTACTGAGCACGCCCCGCTCAATCGACCCGATAGGCACGGCGCCCCTGGATTGTTGACGCCCGGGGCGTCAGGCTGAACGTCTCACGCTCCCGGAATCTCTGCTCATGCTCGGCCTGCCGACCACCGCCACCGCGCCATTCTGTCCCTCGGAAGTCAAAGGCAGCATCCAGGTCGCGGCCGGCGCGCCGCTGTGGAAACGTATCCTGCAGTTCGCCGGCCCCGGCCTGCTGGTCTCCATCGGCTACATGGACCCGGGCAACTGGGCCACGGCCATCGAGGCGGGCTCCGGCTTCGGCTACCAGTTGCTGTTCGTGGTGCTGCTCTCCAGCCTCGCCGGGATGGTCCTGCAGTGCCTGGCGATGCGCCTGGGCATCGTCACCGGCCAGGACCTGGCGCAGCTCTCGCGCAGCCGCTACAGCCTCGGCGTGGCGCGCCTGCAATGGCTGCTGGCGGAACTCTCCATCGTCGCCACGGACCTCGCCGAAGTGCTCGGCTGTGCCCTGGCCTTCCACCTGCTGCTGGGCGTCGACCTGGTCACCGGCGTGATCCTCACCGCCTTCGACACGCTCATCGTGCTCGGCCTCAAGGGCCAGCGCTTCCGCCACCTGGAAGCGATCATGCTGGGGCTGATCGTCACCATCAGCGGCTGCTACCTGGTCGAGCTGATCCTCATCAAGCCCTACTGGCCCGACGTCGCCGCCGGCTTCCTGCCCAGTTGGGACGCGGTCACCCAGCGCGAGCCGTTGTACCTGGCGATCGGCATCCTCGGCGCCACGGTGATGCCGCACAACCTCTACCTGCACTCCTCCATCGTGCAGACGCGGCAGGTCAGCGGGACCAACGGCAAGGCCGCGGCGATCCGTCTGACACGCATCGACACCGTGGTTTCGCTGAGCCTCGCGCTGCTGGTCAACGCGGCGATCCTGATCCTGGCCGCCGCAGCCTTCCACGAGACCGGCCACACCGGCGTCACCGAAATCCAGGACGCCTATCGCCTGCTCGAACCACTGGTGGGCACCGGCCTGGCGGCGATCCTCTTCGGCGTCGCCCTGCTTGCCTCCGGGCAGAGCTCCACCTTCACCGGCACCATCGCCGGGCAGGTGATCATGGACGGCTTCCTGCAGATGAAGATCCCCTGCTGGCAGCGCCGCCTGATCACCCGCGCCCTGGCCTTGATTCCGGCGCTGATCGGCGTGGTGATGCTGGGCGACAAGGCGGTGGGCAAGCTGCTGGTGTTCAGCCAGGTGGTGCTCAGCCTGCAACTGCCGTTCGCGCTCTGGCCGCTGATCCGCTTCACCAGCGATCGCGCGTTGATGGGCGAGTTCGCCAACTCCCTGCTCACCCGGGTGCTGGCCTGGGGCTTGTTCTGCGTCATCAGCGTCGCCAATCTCTGGCTGCTCGCGCAATTGCTGGCTTGACCTGACCCCCGGGTTTCAGGCCCATTAGTGCGCTGACATTCAGGACGGATGCCATTCATGTCGAACCAAAGGCAGTACCCGCGTACCCCGATGAAGTGCCGGATCAAGATCAGCCATGCCAGCTTCGGTGATGTGTTCGGCCATACCCGTGATCTGTCCGACGGCGGCGTCTATGTCCGTCATGAAGTGCTCGCCGCGCTGCCCGCCGGCACCCGCGTGACCGGCCAGGTGCAGGACATGCCCTTCGAGGCGCCGATCCTGGAGATGGAAGTGATGCGCACCGACGCCGAAGGCGCGGGCTTCCGCTTTGTCGCTAACGCCTGATTGCTCTTTGTAGGAGCAACTGTCTTTCCCTGGATTAATCCGTGCTCGCGCATCCCCTCACCCCAACCCTCTCCCGGAGGGAGAGGGGGCAGATCGTGCCGGCTGATGCTGTGGTTCCATCCTGCTCCGAACGGTCCCCTCTCCCGCTTGCGGGAGAGGGTTAGGGTGAGGGGCTCTTTGCAGAAACCCGCTCAATTCGCCTCGTTCACCGCACTCAGGAACGCCCGCGTCCGCTCATGCTGCGGGTGGCCGAAGAACTGTTGCGGGCTGCCCTGCTCGAGGATGCTGCCCTGGTGGAAGAAGCACACGCGGTCGGCGAATTCGCGGGCGAAGCCCATCTGGTGGGTGACCATGAGCATCGTCAGGTTGTGCTCGGCGCCCAGCTTGCGCACCACGTTGAGCACCTCGCCGCACAGCTCCGGGTCCAGCGCCGAGGTCACCTCGTCGAACAGCATCACCTTGGGCCGCATCGCCAGCGCGCGGGCAATGGCCACGCGCTGCTGCTGGCCGCCGGAGAGCTGTGACGGATAGTGGTCGAGCTTGTTGCCCAGGCCGACCATTTCCAGCAGCTCCACCGCCCGCTCACGGGCCTCAATGCGGCGCATGCCGAGCACCTGTACTGGCGCCTCCATCACGTTGCGCAGCGCGCTCATGTGCGGGAACAGGTTGAAGCACTGGAAGACCATGCCGATCTTGCTGCGCACCTTGCGCACGTGACTTTCCGGCGCGCGCACCAGGGTGTCGTTGCGCTTGAGGTGGGTGAGCGGTTCGCCGTCGACCTCGATCAGCCCGCTGTCGATGGTTTCCAGGGTCATCAGTGCGCGCAGCAGGGTGGATTTGCCCGAGCCGCTGGGGCCGATGATGGCGACCTTCTCGTGGGCCTTCACCTCCAGGTTGAGGTCCTTGAGCACGCTGAAGCTGCCGTAGCTCTTGCACACATTGCGGAAGCTGACCATCGGCTGGGCCGTATCGGCGCGCGCGGCCGGGGCATCCTGGCTGGCCAAGCGGGGCGCAGTCTGTAGGGAGTGAACGGACATCGGAGTACCTCCAGAAGAGTCAGTCATGGCAGCGCCGTACGTTTTTCCACCTGGCGCACGACGCTTGCCAGGCCGATGGAGATGAGCAGGAAGAACACCCCGACCAGGGTGATCGGTTCCAGGTAGCGGAAGCTGTCGGAGCCGATGTTCTTCGCCTGCTGCATGATTTCCACCACGGTGATCGCCGAGAGCACCGGGGTGTCCTTGAACATGGCGATCAGGTAATTGCCCAGCGCCGGCAGCACCGGGCGGATCGCCTGGGGCAGGATGACTTCGCGGTAGGCCTTGAACGGCGAGAAGTTCAGCGCGGTGACCGCTTCCCATTGCCCGCGCGGCACGGCTTCCAGGCCGGCGCGGTATACCTCGGCGGTGTAGCAGGCATAGTGCAGAGCGATGCCGAGGGTACCGGCCACCAGGGCGGTCATGCTCAGCCCGTAGGTCGGCAGCACGTAGAACAGGAAATACACCTGGATCAGCAGCGGCGTGCTGCGGATGAACTCGATCAGCCAGGCCGCCGGCCACGACAGCCAGATGTGCCGGCTGCGCCGGGCGATGGCGAACAGCAGGCCGAACACCACGGCCAGGGCAAACCCCACCAGGGTGATGGCGATGGTCCGCAGCGAGGCGTGCAGCAGTTGCGGGAGAATCTGCCAGGCGAAGTCCCAGTCGAAGAATTTCATCACAGGCCTCCGCGGATTCGGCCGTGCCCCAGCCAGCGTTCGAGGCGGCGCATGAGGAAGACGATGACCTGGGCCATGACGAAGTACAGCACCAGGGTGAGCAGGAAGATCTTCATGGTCTCGAAGGTCGCCTGGTCCAGCTGGCGCGCGCGGAAGGTCAGGTCCGAGAGGGTGATCAGCGACACCAGCGAGGTGTTCTTCAGCAACTCGATCAGCAGGTTGGTGCCGGGCGGAATCGCACAGAGCAGTGCCTGCGGCAGGATGATCCGGCGGAAGCGGGTGAAGGGCGACATGTTCAGCGCCAGCGAGGCTTCGTATTGCCCCTTGGGCACCGAGCCGATGGCGCCGCGCATCACTTCCGCGCCGTAGGCGCCGATGTGCAGGCCCAGGCCGATGATCGCCACGCTGTAGGCGCTCATCTCCAGGTTGAACGGCGGCAGCGGCAGCACGAAGTACAGCCAGAACAGCTGCACCAGCAGCGAGGTGCCGCGGAACAGCTCGATGTAGGCGATGGACACCCAGCGCACTGCCGGCCACGGCGAGAGCCGGCCGAGTGCGGCGATGATGGCGGCGGCGACCGCCAGCAGGGAGCCGAAGACGGTCACCTGGACGGTGATCCAGGCGCCCTCCAGCAGCAGAGGAAGCAATTCACCCATGGTACGTATCCCGTTGCGACAGGTTCGACCAAACGGCCGGGCAGGCGCGCCCTATGCCAGCGACGCGCCTCGCGCGGTCACTGTTTGCAGAGTTCGGCGGCGGTCTTGTCGGTGACGTTGGACTTGTCGAAACCGAACGGCTTGACCGTCGCCAGGTGCTCGGGGCCGCCCAGCCACTGCTTGAGCTGGGCGTTCACCGCGTCGCGCAGGTCCTTGTCGTCCGGGCGGAAGGCCAGGGCGCCGTAGCCGATGTGCGACGGGTCGTCCTTGAAGTCGGCGATGGCTTCCACCGAATCGCCGCCTTTCGCCGCGAGGCCCTTCATGGTCAGCGCGGTGCCGACGCTGGCATCGGCGCGGCCGGCGCGCACGGCCTGCAGTTGGGCGGTGGTGTCGGGTACCTGGACGATCTGCTCTTCCGCCACGCCCTCGGCGCGGGCGTAACCCAGCTCGGCGGTGCCGGACATGATCGCCAGCTTCACGTCCGGGTTGTTCTTCACGTCGGCGTAGCTGTGCAGGTTCTTCGGGTTGCCCTTCTTCACCAGCAGCGAATCGGGAATCTGGTAGTGCGGGTCGGTGAAGATCACCTGCTGGCAGCGTGGCGGAGTGATGTACATGCCGGCGGCGATCACGTCGAAGCGTCCGGCGCGCAGGCCGGGGATCAGCGCGCCCCATTCGGTCAGCACCGGCTCGATCTTCTTCACACCCATTTTCGTGAAGATCTGCGTGGCGATTTCCGGGGATTCGCCGGTGACCTTGCCGGAGGTCTCGGTGTAGGCGAAGGGCGCTTCGTTGGCGTAGCCGATGCGCACGGTGCCAGTGCTCTTGATGCGTTCCAGGGTGGTTTCGGCATAGCTGCCGGCGCTGGCGACAGCGCAGGCCAGCAGGGTGCAGGCAAGACTCAGGCGGCGCAGGAAAACAGGGGCGGTACTCATCTTCGGATCTCCTGATCTTCTCTTGCCGAACGCGGTGGGCGCGCGGCGATGGATGGCAGGTAGCAATGTCGTACGACTGTTGTTCTTGTAGGTCGGGCCCCTGGGGGCCTTCCGAAGTTCTCACGCCGGCAAGGGCGATCAGCTCGACGCCAGACTAAGCCGCGGCGCCTTGCGGCTGTTCCTGATCGACAACCCCGCGGCGGGAAAAAGCCACCGTCGCGACGAACGCATCCGCAGGTTTTTTCTGCGCGGGCCTGACAATGCGGCCCGATGTACTGACAGGTGCGCGGCTGTATGTCCTGCGCCCGAGCATACAAAAGGGGTCGAAGCGGCGACATTGCACTAGGACAATTGCCGCCGGTGTGCGGGTCGGTCACTCTGGACCCCTGACCAGACGGAGCGCTGAAGATGGAAGCCTGGCGTCGCGCCCTGGCCGACCTGCGGGTCGGCGAATCCAAGTACAAGACCCTGGTGCAGGCCATTGCCGGTGACATCGAGCAGGGCCGCCTCAGCGACGGCCAGCGCCTGCCGCCGCAGCGTCACGTGGCCGATGGCCTGGGCATCAGCGTGCAGACCGTGACCAACGCCTACAAGGAACTGGAACGCCAGGGCCTGGTGCGCTGCGAGGTCGGCCGCGGCAGTTTCGTCACCCGGCGGATGACCGAGGGCATGGCCCATTACATGGTCGACCACCCCGAACGCGCGCTGGTGGACTTCTCCATCGCCAGCATCGTCCACACCCGCGAGCACGACCGCCTGTGGCAGGACAGCTGCCGCGAGCTGGCGCTGGAAACCGACCAGCCCTGGATGCGCGCCTGCCGCCCGGTGGCCGGCTTCGATTCGCACCGCGACGCCGGGGTGAAATGGATGGCGCAGCTGGGCCTCGAGCGCGAGCGCGACGACGTGCTGATCACCAATGGCGCGGCCCACGGCATCTTCCTGGCCCTCGCGTCCCTCGCCGGGCCGGATGACGTGGTGCTTTGCGAGCAGCTCACCGACCACGGCGTGATCGGCAATTCCCAGGTGCTCGGCTTCACCCTCAAGGGCGTGGAGATCGACAGGGAAGGCATCGACCCGGAGCACTTCGAAGACCTCTGCGCCAACGAGCGCATCACCGCGCTGGTGTGCACGCCCAACCTGAACAACCCGACCTCCTGCCTGATGCCCGACACCCGTCGCCGCGAGATCGCCGCCATCGCCCAGCGCTATGGCGTGCACGTGATCGAGGACGACGTCTACGGCCCGCTGCTCGGCGAGCGCCGCCCGCCGCCGCTCAGCCACTACCTGCCGGACCTGTCGTTCTACTGCACCAGCTTCACCAAGAGCGTGCTCACCGGCCTGCGCATCGGCTACCTGGCGATGCCGCGGCGGCTGGCGCTGCGCACCGAAAGCATCCTGCGGGTGAACAGCTGGATGGGCACGCCGCTGCTGGCGGAAGTCGCCGCGCGCTGGATTTACAACGGCAACGCCCAGGCGCTGATCGGCCTGCAGCGCCGTGTGCTGGAGACGCGCCAGGGGCTGGTGCGCGAATACCTCGGCGACTACCTGCGCGGTTGCGATCCGCATTCGCTGAGCGCCTGGATCGGCATCCCCGAACACTGGGAACTGGACAGCCTGGTGCGCGAGCTGCGCCATCGGCACATCGCCGTGACGCCGCCCGATCCGTTCATGGTGCGTGGTACCCCGCGACCGCGCGCGGTGCGCCTGTGCATGGGCGCGGAATGCAGCGATCAGCGCATGGTCAGCGCCCTGGAAGACATGCGCGAGCTGTTCGGGCAGTTCCCGAAGATCCACGATTTCTGAAGCCGAAATCTCCCTGTAGGAGCGAGGGGGACGCCATCGTTATTGCTCGCGAATGGATTTCCCGGCGACGTCGGGATTGGGCGGGTTCGCGAGCAAGCTCGCTCCTACACATATCCGCCCTACGGTCTGTACTCAGCTTCACCGTAGGAGCGGATCCTCCGAGAACGACATCGTCCTAGTACATTCATCGCGACAATTTCCCGCCCCTACACTCGGCCCCACTGCATTCTCCGGAGGCCGAGATGGAGCCGATTCCCCTCATCGAGCTGTACCGTGCACGCCAGCGCATCCAGGGTCTGGTGCGGCAGACGCCGCTGGAATACTCGGCCAGCCTGTCGCGCCTGCTCGGTGCGCCGGTGTACCTCAAGCTCGAATCGCAGCAGATCACCGGCAGCTTCAAGCTGCGCGGCGCAAGCAATGCGATTGCCCAGCTCGACGACGAGCAGAAGGCCAGGGGCGTCGTCGCCGCCTCCACCGGCAACCACGGCCGGGCGCTGGCCCATGCCGCGCGGATGCTCGGCGTGCACGCCACCGTCTGCCTGTCGCAATTGGTGCCGGCGAACAAGGTCCAGGCGATCCGCGAACTGGGTGCCGAGGTGCGCATCGTCGGCCACAGCCAGGACGACGCCCAGGCCGAAGCCGAGCGGATTGCCCGCGAGCAGGGCGCGGCGCTGCTGCCGCCCTTCGACCACCCGCAGATCATCGCCGGCCAGGGCACCCTCGGCCTGGAAATCCTCGAACAGCTGCCGGACGTGCGCCAGGTGCTGGTGCCACTCTCCGGCGGCGGCCTGTTCGGCGGCGTGGCGCTGGCGCTCAAGCACGCCGATCCGAGCATCCGCGTGCACGGCATCAGCATGCGCCGTGGCGCCGCCATGGCCGCCAGCCTCGCCGCCGGCCATCCGATGGAAGTGGAAGAACTGCCGACCCTCGCCGATTCCCTCGGCGGCGGCATCGGCCTGGACAACCGCTGCACCTTCGCCCTGGCACGCGACTACTGCGACCAGCTGCACCTGCTCGACGAGCCCTCCATCGCCGCCGGTATCCGCCACGCCTACCGCGAGGAGCGGCAGGTGGTGGAAGGCGCCGCCGCAGTCGGCATCGCCGCGCTGCTGGACGGCCTGATCGCCCCGGTCGGCCCGGTGGTGGTGATCGTCAGCGGCCGCAACATCGCCATCGAACAACACCAGCAGATCCTCGAGGAGACCGCCCATGGCTGACGTCACCCTGCTCAGCGAAGCCGACCTGCGCGCCTGCGTGGCCATCGACCGGGAGAGCCTCGACGCCGTCGAACAGGCCTTCCGCCTGCTGGCCACCGCGCCGGTGGCGATGCCGCCGATCCTTCGCCTGGACGTGCCCGAGCACAACGGCGAAGTCGACGTGAAGACCGCCTACCTGCCCGGCCTGCCGCGCTTCGCCATCAAGGTCAGCCCCGGTTTCTTCGACAACCCCAGGCTCGGCCTGCCCAGCCTCAACGGCATGATGATGCTGCTCTCCTCGCGCACCGGCCTGCTCGACGCCCTGCTGCTGGACAACGGCTACCTCACCGCCGTGCGCACCGCCTGCGCCGGAGCGGTGGCGGCCAGGTGGCTGGCCCGCGAGGACTCGCGGCAGGTCGCGCTGATCGGCGCCGGCGAACAGGCGCGGCTGCAGCTCAAGGCACTGTGCCTGGTGCGGCCCATCGAAGCGGCCAGCGTCTGGGCGCGGGACCTCGACAAGGCGCGGCACTGCGCGCAGGAACTGAGCACCATGGGCATCGCGGTCAGCGCCTGCGCCAGCATCGACGAAGCGCTGGAAGGCGCCGACATCGCCATCACCAGCACCCCCAGCCGCGAGCCGCTGATTCAGAAGAAGCACCTGCGCCCCGGTCTGCACATCACCGCCATGGGCTCGGACGCCGAGCACAAGAACGAGATCGCCGCCGCCGCGCTGGCCGCCGTGGACTGCTATGTCGCCGACCGCGTCAGCCAGACCCTGGTGCTGGGCGAGCTGCACCACGCGGTGCAGGCCGGCGACGTCAGCCGGGATGACGATTTCGCCGAGCTGGGCCAGGTCATCGCCGGGCAGCGCGAAGGCCGCCGCCGCGCCGAAGACATCACCCTCTGCGACCTCACCGGCACCGGCGCGCAGGACACCGCCATCGCCGGCCTGGCTTTCCAGCGGGCGCAGCGGATGGGCATGGGGTTCCGTTTCAGCAGCTGAAAAAATCGTCCCGCTTCGCGGGAGTCACTGAAAGACACCTGTAGGACCGAGGGGGGCGCCTAGCCCTTGCTCGCGAACGGATTTTCCGGCGGTGCCAGCGCTGGGCGGGTTCGCGAGCAAGCTCGCTCCTACGAAAAGCCAACCAGAGAGGATTTCCGCATGTCCGAAATCGTCGTCAATCTCCCCTTCAGCCGGGAGGAATACGCCCAGCGGATCGCCAAGGTCCGCGCCAGCATGCTTGAGCGCGGCATCGAACTGCTGCTGGTCACCGACCCGTCGAACATGGCCTGGCTCACCGGCTACGACGGCTGGTCCTTCTACGTGCACCAGTGCGTGCTGCTGGCGCTGGAGGGCGAGCCGGTCTGGTTCGGCCGAGGCCAGGACGCCAACGGCGCGCGCCGCACGGTGTTCATGCAGGCGGACAATATCGTCGGCTACCCCGACCACTACGTGCAGTCCACCGAGCGCCATCCGATGGACTACCTGTCCCGTGAGGTCATCGCCGCGCGCGGCTGGGCCGGCAGGAGCATCGGCGTGGAGATGGACAACTACTACTTCAGCGCCGCCGCCTTCCGCTCGCTGCAGGCCAACCTGCCGAGCGCGAAGTTCGTCGACGCCACCGCCCTGGTGAACTGGCAGCGCGCCGTGAAATCGCCGCGGGAGATCGAGTACATGCGCGTCGCCGCGCGCATCGTCGAGAAGATGCACGCGCACATCGTCGAGCGCATCGAACCGGGTATGCGCAAGAACGAACTGGTGGCCGAGATCTACAGCACCGGCATCCTCGGCGCCGACGGCCACGGCGGCGACTACCCGGCCATTGTCCCGCTGCTGCCCACCGGCGCCGACGCCAGCGCACCACACCTGACCTGGGACGACACGCCCTTCGAACGCGGCGCCGGCACCTTCTTCGAGATCGCCGGCTGCTACAAGCGCTACCACTGCCCGCTGTCGCGCACCGTGTTCCTCGGCAAGCCGCCCAAGCACTTCCTCGACGCGGAAAAGGCCGTGGTCGAAGGCATCGCCGCCGGCCTGGACGCCGCCCAACCCGGCAACACCACCGGCGATATCGCCCGCGCCTTCTTCGGCGTGCTGGAGAAATTCGGCATCCACAAGGACAGCCGCTGCGGCTACCCCATCGGTATCAGCTACCCGCCGGACTGGGGCGAGCGCACCATGAGCCTGCGGCCGAGCGACAACAGCGTGCTCGAACCGGGCATGACCTTCCACTTCATGCCCGGCCTGTGGATGGACGACTGGGGCCTGGAGATCACCGAAAGCATCCTCATCACCGAGCGCGGCGTGGAGACCTTCTGCGACTACCCGCGCCAGCTGTTCGTGAAGGAGTGAGGCGATGACCCATGCACTCGACAAGCCACTGCGCGACAACCCCATCGCCGCCAGTGTCGATTTCCAGCGCGACGGCGTGCAGCACGGCCACCTCAAGCTGCCCTACTCGCGGGACGACTCGGCCTGGGGCGCGGTGATGATCCCGATCTGCGTGGTGAAGCACGGCGACGGTCCCACCGCGCTGCTCACCGGCGGCAACCATGGTGACGAGTACGAAGGCCCGGTGGCGCTCAGCCGCCTGGCCCAGGAACTGCGCGCCGAGGACGTACGCGGCCGGGTGATCATCGTGCCGTTCATGAACACCCCGGCGTTCCTCGCCGGCAAGCGCACCTCGCCGATCGACGCCGGCAATCTCAACCGCAGCTTCCCCGGTCGCCCGGACGGCACGGTGACGCAGAAGATCGCCGACTACTTCCAGCGCACCCTGCTGCCGCTGGCGGACGTGGTGCTGGATATCCATTCCGGCGGCCGCACCCTCGACTTCCTGCCCTTCGCCGCCTGCCACGTGCTGCCGGACAAGGCCCAGCAGCAAGCCAGCGAAGCGCTGATGCGCGCCTTCGCTGCGCCCTTCGCCATGCGCATGCTGGAGCTGGACGCAGTGGGCATGTACGACACAGCGGCCGAGGAGCAGGGCAAGATTTTCGTCACCACCGAACTGGGTGGCGGCGGCAGCAGCAGCGCGCGCACCGTGGCCATCGCGCGGCGCGGCGTGCGCAATGTACTGGTGCAGGCCGGCATCCTGCGCGGCGACCTGGAGCCGGCGGATTCGGTGATGCTCGACATGCCCGATGGCGACTGCTTCGTTGCCAGCCAGCACGGCGGCCTGCTGGAAATGTGTCGCGACCTGGGCGAACGGGTGGAGTGCGGCGAGGTGCTGGCGCGGGTGCACGACGTGTTGCGCACTGGCGCGGCACCGGTGGAGTACCGCGCCAGGCGCAGCGGCATCCTCGCCGCGCGACACTTCCCCGGCCTGGTGCAGAGCGGCGACACCCTCGCGGTGGTTGCCGAGGTGCTCGACTGAGCCGCGCGGGAGGCAGCGATGATCAAGCTCGACCGTTATGACCTGAAGATCCTGCGCATACTCGCCGGCGACGGGCGCATCACCAAGTCGAGCCTGGCCGAGGCGATCAGCCTTTCGGTCAGCCCGGCCTGGGAGCGCGTGCGCAAGCTGGAGGAGGCCGGGCTGATCAAGGGCTACCGCGCGCAGATCGACTGGCCGGCATTGTTCAAACAGCAGCAGGTGCTGGTGGAAATCACCCTGGCACGGCACACCGCGCAGGACATGAAGCGCTTCGAGCAGCGCCTGCAGCAGGCGCCGGAGGTGGGCTTCTGCTACGCCACCGGCGGCGGGGTGGACTACATCGCGATGATCCAGGCCCGCGACATCGACCATTACCAGCGCTTCATCGACCAATTGCTGCTGGAGGACGTGGGCATCGAGCGCTACTTCACCTACATCGTCACCAAGGTGATCAAGACGCAGGATGCGGCAATCCCCACCGAAGCGCAGGAAGGCAGCTTCTCGTAGGTCGAATAACCTGGAACAGGTTATCCGCCGCTCCCCATGTGGCGGACAACCCATGCGGCGGATAACGCTGGCGCGTTATGCGCCCTACACGCATCTCTCGGCATTGAACAAAATTTGCTCAATAAATCCTGACTTCCAGATCCGGATCGTATACAATGCGCGCCGCTCGGCATGGTGCCGGGCATGGGTTCCCTCACCCCATCGACGAAAAAGGCCCAAAGCATGTCGGCATCCCTTCCGGCGGCAAGGCGCGGCGCACTCGCCGGCCTGGTCGCGTTCCACATTCTGATCATCATCGCCAGCAACTACCTGGTGCAGCTGCCAATGACCCTGTTCGGCTGGCACACCACCTGGGGCGCGTTCAGCTTCCCGTTCATCTTCCTGGCCACCGACCTCACCGTCCGCCTGCTCGGCAAGCGCCCGGCGCGGCTGGTCATCGCCCGGGTGATGATCCCGGCGCTGCTGGCTTCCTACCTGATCTCGGTGGTGTTCCAGGAAGGCGCTTTCCATGGCTTTGCCGCCCTGGGCGAATTCAACACCTTCGTCGCGCGGATTTCCCTGGCCAGCTTCCTCGCCTACGTGTTCGGCCAGATCCTCGACATCCAGGTCTTCGACCGCCTGCGGCGCATGCGCCAGTGGTGGATCGCCCCGGTAGTCTCGACCCTGTTCGGCAACCTGCTGGACACCTTCACCTTCTTCTCCATCGCCTTCTGGGGGAGCGACAACGCCTTCATGGCCGAGCACTGGGTGGAGATCGCCTGGGTCGACTACGGCGTGAAGCTGGCGGTCATGCTGATGCTCTTCGTGCCGCTCTACGGCATGCTGCTCAGCGCCATTACCCGCAACTTGCGTCGCGCTGCCACAGCCTGACGCCACCCGAAAAAGCCCAACAGCGGCGGCAGAACTGCGAAAAGATTTGCCGCCGTCATCCCCCGCTTAGGAAAAAACCGCGCGCCTCCGGCCCATAGCATGGTCTCCATGCCAACCGTCCGGGAGTCGCCGCCATGCCCTTTGCCCATCCCCTGCTGTTCAAGTCGCTCTGCTATGTGAATGGCCACTGGCTGCACAGCACCAGCGGCGCCAGCATTGCCGTCGACAACCCTGCCACCCGCGAAGCCATCGGCCACGTGCCGCTGCTCGACCGCGAGCAGATTGTTTCCGCGGTGGACGCCGCCGCTGCCGCCTTCCCCGCCTGGCGTGCGCGCACGCTGGATGAGCGCGGCGCCCTGCTGCGCCGCTGGGCCGAGCTGATTCACCAGCACCGCGAAGACCTTGCGCAGATCCTCAGCCTGGAACAGGGCAAGCCGCTGGCCGAAGCCCTCGGCGAGATCGACTACGCCGCCAGCTTCATCCCCTGGTTCGCCGAGGAAGCGCGGCGGCTGAACGGCCGCAACATCCCCAGCCACATCCCCAACGCGCACCTGGGCACGGTGGTTGAGCCGGTCGGCGTCGCCGCCCTGCTGACACCGTGGAACTTCCCTTCGGCGATGATCACCCGCAAGGCTGCCGCCGCCCTGGCCGCCGGTTGCAGCGTGGTGGTCAAACCGGCCCATGAGACGCCCTACTCCGCCTTTGCCCTGGCGCAACTGGCGGATGAAGCCGGCTTCCCTGCCGGGGTGTTCAACGTGGTGCTCGGCGAGCCGCAGATGGCCATGGAGACCCTGGTGGGCGACAGTCGCGTGCGCGCCGTGAGCTTCACCGGCTCCACCCGGGTGGGCAAGCTGGTCCTGCAGGCCGCCGCCCAGGACGTGAAGAAAGTCGCCCTGGAACTGGGCGGCAACGCGCCCTTCATCGTGCTGCCCGACGCCGACCTGGAGCAGGCGGTGCAGTTCGCCCTCGACGCCAAGTTCCAGACCTCCGGGCAGGACTGCTGCGCGGCCAACCGCATCCTGGTCGCACGTGAACTCTACGAACCCTTCCTGCAGCGCTTCGCCCGCGCCGTGCGCGAACTGCGCGTCGGCCCGGCCAGCGATTCGCGCAGCCAGATCGGCCCGCTGATGCACCAGGGAGCCTTCGACGTCACCTGCGAGCGTGTGCAGGACGCCATCGCCCAGGGCGCGCGCCTGCTCGCCGGCGGCGAGCCCCATGCACTGGGCGGCTGGTTCCATCAGCCGACCCTGCTGGCCGATGTCACGCCGCAGATGCGCATCTGGCGCGAGGAGACCTTCGCCCCTATCGCCGGCGTCAGCGCGTACGACGACCTCGACGAAGCCGTCCGGCAGGCCAACGACACCGAATACGGCCTGGCCGCCTACCTTTGTGGGCAACGCCTGGATCACGTCTGGCCGCTGATGCGGCGCCTGGAGTTCGCCATGGTGGCGGTCAACGGCGCCAGGTTCACCGGCCATCCCATTCCCTTCGGCGGCATGAAGGCTTCGGGCCTGGGCCGCGAAGGCGGCAGCGAGGGCTTCGAGCCTTTCGTCGAAACCAAGTACTTCGCCCTGCACCACGGCGCCATCTGACCGGGAGACCAACGCCATGACCGACTACGCCAAGCTGTTCGAAGACGACCGCGCGCACTTCATGCACCCCTCGACCCACGCCCACGATCACGCCAGTGGCGCGCTGCCGGGGCGAATCATCACCGGCGCTTCCGGTGTGCGCATCCGCGACCACCAGGGCCGTGAGCTGCTCGATGCCTTCGCCGGCCTGTACTGCGTGAACATCGGCTACGGCCGCACCGAGGTCGCCGACGCCATCCATGCCCAGGCCACGCAGCTGGCCTACTACCACACCTACGTGGGCCACTCCTCCGAGGCGATCATCGAGCTGTCGGCGCGGATCATCCGCGACTGGGCGCCGGCGGGCATGAAGAAGGTCTACTACGGCCTCTCCGGCTCCGACGCCAACGAAACCCAGGTCAAGCTGGTGCGCTACTACAACAACGTGCTGGGCCGGCCGCAGAAGAAAAAGATCATCTCGCGCCAGCGCGGCTACCACGGCTCGGGCATCGTCACCGGCAGCCTCACGGGCCTTGCGAGCTTCCACCAGCACTTCGACCTGCCGGTGGAAGGCGTCAGGCACACGCTCTGCCCGCACTTCTACAAGGCCCCGGCCGGCATGGACGAAGCCGGCTTCGTGCGCCACTGCGCCCAGGAGCTGGAAAACCTGATCCTTGCCGAAGGCCCGGATACCGTGGCGGCCTTCATCGGTGAACCGCTGATGGGCACCGGCGGCATCATCGTCCCGCCCAAGGGCTACTGGGAGGCGATCCAGGCGGTGCTGGCGAAATACGACGTGCTGCTGATCGCTGACGAGGTGGTCTGCGCCTTCGGCCGCCTCGGCGACAAGATGGGCAGCCAGCGCTACGGCATGCGCCCGGACCTGATCACCACCGCCAAGGGCCTGACCAGCGCCTATGCGCCGCTGTCGGCGGTGATAGTCGGTGAGAAGGTGTGGGACGTGATCGACAGCGCCTCGACCCGCGAAGGCGCCATGGGCCATGGCTGGACCTATTCCGGCCACCCGATCTGCGCGGCAGCGGCGCTGGCCAACCTCGACATCCTCGAGCGGGAGAACATCACCGCCAATGCGGCGGACGTCGGCGGCTACCTCAACCAGCAGCTGCGCCAGACCTTCGAGGGCCACCCGCTGGTGGGCGAGGTGCGCGGCGATGGCATGCTGGCGGCGCTGGAGTTCATGGCCGACCGCGAGGCGCGCACGCCTTTCGATGCGGCGCTGAAGGTCGGCCCGAAGGTTTCGGCGGAGTGCCTTGCGCGCGGCATGATCGCCCGCGCCATGCCCCATGGCGACATCCTCGGCTTCGCCCCGCCGCTGGTGCTGACCCGCGCTGAAGCCGACGAGATCGTCGGCATCGCCAAGGCGGCGGTGGATGCGGTGGCGGCTGAGGTGCTGTAGGAGCGGGCCATGCCCGCGAAAAGCGCCCATCGGGCGCTCCTGCCGGCGTGCACCTTCGTTACGGCCGAAACCGCGGCGCTGGCCTCAGGCCAGCTGCCGCCCAGTCAGACGTTCGAGCACCCGCAGCGGCGAACGTTGCGGGTCATGCATGGCCTTTATCGGCAGCAGCACCGTCTGCTCCAGCATGTACTGACCCTCGCTGACCGCATGGGCCACCTGGTCGCTGAAACAGACCCAGGTGCTTCCCGCTGGAAACTCCATGGGCCGCGCGGCATTGCCGTTCTGCAGTTCGCCGTCGGCCTTCATGCGGTCATGCAGCTGCAGCATCAGGTGGTCGTAGGCGCTGCGCCGGCGCTTGGTGATCCTCAACTGCGCCAGTAGCCAGGTGTGCAGCGGGTTGGGCTGGCGCAGCTGCTGGAGATAGCGGCTGGCGAGGGTTTCGAAATCCGCGCCAACCTGCCAGCGACGCGGCAGGCCATGCGGGTTGATGTTGCTGAATACGCGAAGGATCCGGGCGCCGTGCAGCGGCCGCGAAGGGAAGGCGTCGATGTGCAGGCGTCGGTCGTCCTTGCGCCAGGAGCTGTTCTGCGCCCAGTTGGCGATGGAGTGCAGGCGCAGGCTGGTGGTGGGCTGCCAGAGATGTCCGCGGTAGGCCGGCACGAGTTCTTCCAGCAGGTCCTGGCTGAACCGGCCGTAGCGTTCGAGCAGCCGCCGCACCAGAGGCTGTAGTTCCGGGACAGTGACGCCACTGAGTCGATCGCGCTGTGCGTCGAAGCTGATGTTCTTGCGCTTGCGTTCGACCAGGTCGGGGTTGAGCAACTCCCGTTCGGCAGGCGAGAGATCGAAGCCCAGTTGCGGGAAGCAGAGTATTTCGCCCTGCTCCAGTCGACTTGCCGCGCTGTCAGAGGGCTGCAGGGCTGGCTCGGGAGCCGCGGTGGGAACAGGCATGGACTCTCCAACAGGCTATGGCCGTTGCAGAGTCATATTAGACACATATTGTAATAATTTGCCGATCCAGCGAGTGCAATGATTCAGCGGGCGTTGGCGGCCTTGTCCAGCTTGCGCAGGAATACCGTCATTTCCTTCTCCGCCTGCTTGTCGCCATGAATTTGTGCAGCGGCCAGACCATCGGTCCAGGCCGTGCGCGCTCCATCCAGGTCACCCTGGACCTGCAGCGCCTTGCCCAAGAGCTTCCAGGCGGCGGAATACTTCGGGTCCTGTTCCACGCAGCGGCGCAGGTGCTCGGCGGCCTGCACGGCGTCGCCGGCGTCCAGATAGCCCTTGCCCAGGCCGAAGCGCAGCAGCGGGTTGTCCACGCCCTTGGCGAGCATCTTTTCCAGCGATTCGATCATGGCGGTCTCCGTCAGCAGGCCGCCATTGTGCCCCATTAGCGCTGCCCCAGGCTCAAGCGCGCCAGAACGCGGGTGTCAGCAGGATCAGCAGGGAGAACACCTCCAGCCGCCCCAGCACCATCGCCAGGCTCAGCACCAGTTTGGCGCTGCCCGGCAGGTTGCCATAATGCGCCGCGGCATCACCCAGCGCCGGGCCGAGGTTGTTCAGGCAGGAGGCGAGCGTGGAGAACGCGGTGAGCTGATCGACGCCCAGCGCCAGCAGCACCAGCATCAGGCTGACGAAGGTCAGCAGGTAGATCGAGAAGAACGCCCACACCGATTCCACCACGCGGTCGGGCACGGTGCGCCGCCCGAGTTTCACCAGAAACACCCCGTTGGGGTGCAGCAGGCGCAGAAACTCGCGCATGCCCTGGCGGTACACCAGCAGCATGCGCATCACTTTCATGCCACCGCCGGTGGAGCCGGCGCAGGCGCCGATGAAGGTGCTGTAGAGCAGCAGGTAGGGCAGCAGGGTCGGCCAGGTGCTGAAGTCGGCGAGGCCGAAGCCGGTCGTCGTCGCTACCGAAACCACCATGAATGCCGCGTAGCGGATCGACTGCAATGGCGAGTCGTAGTGGTGATTGAGGATCAGCGTCGCTGCGCTGATCAGGAACAGCACCAGCAGGATGCCGAGGTACGCCCGGCACTCGGTGTCTTTCAGGTAATGCCGCAGGCTGCGCTGGCGCCAGGCGAGGAAGTGCAGGCTGAAGTTGATCCCCGAGATCACCAGGAAGGTCATGCAGATCAGCTCGATCAGCGGACTGTCGAAGAAGCCGATGCTGGCGTCGTGGGTGGAAAAACCGCCGATGGCGATGGTGGAGAAGCTGTGGCCGACCGCGTCGAACAGGTTCATGCCGGCCGCCCAGTAAGCCAGCGCGCAGGCCAGGGTCAGGCCGCAGTAGAGGAACCACAGGGTCTTGGCGGTATCGGCGATGCGCGGCGAGAGCTTGTGCTCCTTCAGCGGGCCGGGCATTTCCGCGCGGTACAGCTGCATGCCGCCGATGCCGAGCATCGGCATCACCGCCACCGCCAGTACGACGATGCCCATACCCCCCAGCCATTGCAGCTGCTGACGGTAATAGAGAATGGCGTGGGGCAGCGCATCGAGCCCGGTAAGGACGGTGGCACCGGTGGTACTGAGGCCGGAGAAGGACTCGAACAGCGAATCGACCATGCCCATGTGCGGTGCATCCGACAGGGCGAAGGGCAGCGCGCCGAAGGAGCCCAGCACGATCCAGAACAGCGCCGTCACCAGGTAGCCGTCGCGGATGCGCAGGTCCTGCTTGTGCCGCCGGCACGGCCACCAGATGGCGAAGCCGGTCAGCAGCGTGACCAGGAACGACAGCGCGAAGGGCTGCCACGAGCGCTCGGCGTAATGAAGGTCCACGAGCAGCGGTGGCAGGTGCGTGGCGCTGAACAGCATCAGCAACACGCCGAGGATTCTACCGATGGAGGAGTAGCGCATGACCGGAGGCAGGCAGCTGGAACAGGCCGCGCAGGGTGACAAGAGAGGCGGGCTGGCGCAGTAGGAGCTGTCTGAAACTGCCTCGGATTGATCTGGCGGGCCACCAAAGGGTGGCCCGCCTCAGGATCAGAAGAAGGTCAGACCGGCCTGGAACAGCCGCTCGACGTCGCGGATGCGCTTCTTGTCCACCACGAAGAGGATCACGTGGTCGCCGGACTCGATCATCGTCTCGCCGTGGGCGATCAGCACGTCGTCATCGCGGATCACCGCGCCGATGGTGGTGCCCGGCGGCAGCTGGACCTCGTTGATCTTGCGGCCGATCACCTTGCTCGACTTGGCGTCGCCGTGGGCGACCACCTCGATGGCCTCGGCGGCGCCGCGGCGCAGGGAGTGCACGCTCTCGATGTCGCCGCGGCGCACATGGGTCAGCAGGGTGCCGATGGTGGCCAGCTGCGGGCTGATGGCGATATCGATCTCGCCGCCCTGCACCAGGTCGACGTAGGCAGGGTTGTTGATCAGCGTCATCACCTTGCGCGCGCCCAGGCGCTTGGCCAGCAGCGAGGACATGATGTTGGCCTCGTCGTCGTTGGTCAGGGCGAGGAACAGGTCGGTGTCGCCGATGTTCTCCTCCAGCAGCAGGTCGCGGTCCGAGGCGCTGCCCTGCAGCACGATGGAGCTGTCCAGGCTGTCGGAAAGGTGTCGGCAGCGCGCCGGGTTCATCTCGATGATCTTCACCTGGTAGCGGCTCTCGATGGCCTCGGCCAGGCGCTCGCCGATGTTGCCGCCGCCGGCGATGATGATCCGCTTGTAGCTGTCCTCGAGCCGGCGCATCTCGCCCATCACCGCGCGGATGTGAGCCTTGGCGGCGATGAAGAACACCTCGTCGTCGGCCTCGATCACCGTGTCGCCCTGGGGAATGATCGGCCGGTTGCGCCGGTAGATCGCCGCTACGCGGGTATCGGCGTTGGGCATGTGCTCGCGCAGCTGGCGCAGCTCCTGGCCCACCAGCGGGCCGCCGTAGTAGGCGCGGATGCCGACCAGCTGCGCCTTGCCCTCGGCGAAGTCGATCACCTGCAGCGCCCCGGGGTATTCCACCAGGCGCTTGATGTAGTTGGTCACCACCTGTTCGGGGCTGATCAGCACGTCGACCGGGATCGCCTCGTTGTCGAACAGCCCGGCGCGGGTCAGGTACGCCGCCTCGCGTACGCGGGCGATGCGGGTGGGGGTGTTGAACAGGGTGTAGGCGACCTGGCAGGCCACCATGTTCACCTCGTCGCTGTTGGTCACCGCCACCAGCATGTCGGCGTCGTCGGCGCCGGCCTGGCGCAGCACGGTGGGGAATGAGGCCTTGCCGTGGACGGTGCGGATGTCCAGGCGATCGTTGAGGTCGCGCAGGCGTTCGCCGTCGGTGTCGACGACGGTGATGTCGTTGGCTTCGCTGGCGAGGTGCTCGGCCAGAGTGCCGCCGACCTGGCCGGCACCGAGGATGATGATCTTCATGGAGCGGCGTGCTTTCCGTTTCGATCCGTTGGGAATCGGCGCCTGTTACTTCGCCGAAATCTTGATGAGCTTGGCATAGTAGAAGCCGTCATGCCCCCCTTCCTGGGGGAACAGCTGGCGCCCGTGGGGCTGCTTGATGCCCCAGGGGCCCGGCAGGTCCAGCTCGCGGGCGCCGGGGGTGCGACCGAGGAACGCGGCGATCTGCTCGGTGTTTTCCTGGGGCATCACCGAACAGGTCGCATAGACCATCACGCCGCCGACTTCGAGGGTTGCCCACAACGCGTCGAGCAGCTCACCCTGCAGCTTCGCCAGCGCCTCGATGTCCTCGGCGGTGCGGGTCAGCTTGATGTCCGGGTGACGGCGGATCACCCCGGTGGCGGAACACGGCGCGTCCAGCAGGATGCGCTGGAAGGCCTTGCCGTCCCACCATCTGGCGGTGTCGCGGGCGTCGGCGGCGAACAGTTCGGCCGAGAGCTGCAGGCGCGCGAGGTTCTCGCGCACGCGCACCAGGCGGCTTTCTTCCAGGTCCACGGCAACCACGCCAGCCAGTGCTGGTTCGGCTTCCATCAGGTGGCAGGTCTTGCCGCCCGGGGCACAGCAGGCGTCCAGCACTCGCTGGCCGGGGGCCAGCTCCAGCAGGTCGGCGGCCAGTTGCGCCGCCTCGTCCTGCACGCTGACGCGGCCCTCGGCGAAACCCGGCAGCTCGCGCACATCGCACGGTTGCACCAGATTGATGCCGTCGCGGCTGAACGCGCAGGCAGTCGCTTCGAAGCCGACGCGGTTCAGCTCCTCCAGATAGGCATCGCGGCTGCCGTGACGGCGGTTCACCCGCAGGGTCATGGGTGGGTGCGCGTTGTTGGCGGCACAGATGCCTTCGAACTGCTCCGGCCAGGATTTCTTCAGGGCCTTCTGCAGCCAGCGCGGATGCGCCAGGCGCGCGGCCGGGTCCTTGTCGACCTCGGCCAGCAGGCTCTCGCTCTCGCGCTGGGCGCGGCGCAGCACGGCGTTGAGCAGGCCCTTGGCCCAGGGCTTCTTCAGCTTGTCCGCGCAGCCGACGGTTTCGCCAATGGCCGCGTGCGGGGGAATACGGGTGTAGAGCAGCTGGTACAGGCCGACCAGCAGCAGGGCCTCGACGTCACGGTCGCCGGCCTTGAACGGCTTCTGCAGCAGGCGTGCGGCGAGGGTGGACAGGCGTGGCTGCCAGCGGGCACTGCCGAAGGCCAGCTCCTGCACCAGGCCACGGTCGCGCGGCTCGACGTTCTCCAGCTGGGTCGGCAGCGAGCTGCCCAGCGAGGCGCGGCCGGCGAGCACGGCGGCCAGCGCGCGGGCAGCCGCCAGACGGGGATTGGTACTCATGCGCCCTGCCCTTGCAGACCCTGCTCTTGATGGCCAAGCATCTGGCCGGCAGCGAACTGCTCGCGGCGGCTGTTGAACAGGTCGGCGAAGGCCAGCGGCTTGCCGCCGGGCAGTTGCAGGCGGGTCAGCAGCAGCGCGCCTTCACCACAGGCGACCAGCAGACCGTCGCGGCTGGTGTCGAGGATCCTGCCGGGCTCGCCCTTGCCCTGCGCCGGTTTGGCGCCGAGCACCTTGAGTGCGGCCTCGCCGAGGGTGGTATGGCAGACCGGCCAGGGTGTGAAGGCGCGGATGCGGCGCTCCAGTTCGTCGGCCGGGCGCGACCAGTCGATGCGCGCCTCTTCCTTGTTCAGCTTGTGTGCGTAGGTGGCCAGTGCGTCGTCCTGCACCTCGCCCTTCAGCGTGCCGGCAGCGAGGCCGGCAATGGCCTCGACCACGGCTTTCGGGCCCAGCTCGGCCAGGCGGTCGTGCAGGCTGCCGCCGGTGTCTGCGGCGGAAATCGGCGTGCTGACCTTGAGCAGCATCGGCCCGGTGTCCAGGCCCGCTTCCATCTGCATCACGGTGACGCCGCTTTCCGCGTCGCCCGCCTCCACCGCGCGCTGGATCGGCGCGGCGCCGCGCCAGCGCGGCAGCAGGGAGGCGTGGCTGTTGATGCAGCCCAGGCGCGGGATATCCAGCACCACCTGCGGCAGGATCAGCCCGTAGGCCACCACCACCATCAGGTCCGGCTTCAGCGCGGCCAGTTCAGCCTGGGCGGCGGGGTCGCGCAGGGTCGGCGGCTGCAGCACCGGCAGGCCGTTGTCGACGGCAAGCTGCTTGACCGGGCTGGGCATCAGCTTCTGGCCGCGGCCGGCCGGGCGGTCCGGCTGGGTGTAGACGGCGACGATCTCGTGGGGAGTATCGAGCAGGGCCTTGAGGTGTTCGGCGGCGAATTCCGGAGTACCGGCGAAGACGATGCGCAGTGCTTGGCTCATTTCTGGCTCACAAAAAACAAAAGGCTTGCCGGGGCAAGCCTTTGGGGGATGGGGTCACGCCTGTTGCCGGTGCTGCTTTTCCAGCTTCTTGCGGATGCGGTCGCGCTTGAGGTTGGACAGGTAGTCGACGAACAGCTTGCCGTTGAGGTGATCGCACTCGTGCTGGATGCACACCGCGAGCAGGCCCTCGGCCACTTCCTCGAACGGGTTGCCGTCGCGGTCCTGAGCCTTGATCCGCACCTTCTGCGGACGGTCTACATTTTCGTAGAAGCCGGGCACCGACAGGCAACCTTCCTGGTACTGGTCCATTTCCTCGGTGAGGAATTCGAACTCCGGGTTGATGTAGACCCGGGGCTCGGACTTGTCCTCGGACAGGTCCATCACCACGACGCGCTTGTGCACGTTGATCTGGGTCGCCGCAAGACCGATGCCCGGCGCCTCGTACATGGTCTCGAACATGTCGTCGATCAGCGTGCGCAGGGCGTCATCGAAGACCGTGACGGGCTTGGCGATGGTCCGCAGGCGCGGATCGGGGAATTCGAGAATGTTCAGAATGGCCATATACGTTTGTGATGCACTTGTGGAATAAAGTCAAAATCGGCTGCTAATATGCTGAGCAGCATCGAAAAACGGCTGGAAAGCGCGGTAGGGGCGGCTTCCAGGCGTTTCATGTGTACACATAATAAAGGGATTCACCGCATGAGGAAAACACTACTCGCCCTGCTGCTGCTCGCCGCAGGCGGGGTGGCGCAGGCTGCCGTGCAGCTCAAGGAAGGCCATCCGGATCGCTATACCGTAGTGAAGGGCGACACCCTCTGGGACATCTCCGGCAAGTTCCTCAGCAAGCCGTGGAAGTGGCCGGAAATCTGGCAGGTGAATCCGCAGATTCAGAATCCGCACCTGATCTATCCGGGTGACGTGCTGAGCCTCACCTACATCGACGGCCAGCCGCGCCTGATGCTCAATCGCGGTGAGTCGCGCGGGACCATCAAGCTGTCGCCGCGGGTGCGCAGCACGCCGATCGCCGAGGCAATCCCGACCATCCCGCTGGACAAGATCAACGCCTTCCTGCTGTCCAACCGTATCGTCGACAGCACTGACGAATTCTCCAATGCCCCCCATGTGGTCGCTGGCGATCAGGAAAGCGTGATCAGCGGAGCCGGCGACCGCGCCTACGCTCGCGGCAACTCGCTGTCCGAACAGGGCAGCTACGGCATCTTCCGCCAGGCCAAGGTCTACACCGACCCGCAGACCAACGAAGTCCTGGGCGTCGACGCCATGGATGTCGGCAGCGCCAACGTCACGGCGAAGGAAAGCGATATCGCTACCCTGAACCTGACCCGCACCACCCAGGAAGTGCGTCCGGGCGACCGCCTGTTCCCCACCGAGGAACGCGCTATCACCTCGACCTTCATGCCCAGCGAACCGAGCACACCGATCAAGGGCATCATCATCGACGTGCCGCGCGGCGTGACCCAGATCGGCAAGTACGACGTGGTGACCATCGACAAGGGCTCTCGCGATGGCCTGGTCGAAGGCAACGTGCTGGCGATCTACAAGCTGGGCGAAACCGTGCGCGACCGCGTCACCGAAGACATGGTGAAGATCCCGGACGAGCGCTCGGGCCTGGTGATGATCTTCCGCACCTACAACCGCCTGAGCTACGGGCTGGTGCTGACCGCTACCCGCTCGCTGGAAGTCAACGACCGCGTCCTGAATCCCTGATCGACGCGTGAGTTGAAGAAAACCCCGCTCCGGCGGGGTTTTTTGTGGGCGTGATCCGGAAGGGTCCGACAGCGGGGGCGCCAGCTGTCGCGGCATAGTCCGGGCGTCTTCCCCACGCCAAGGACTGCGCCATGCCTCACTCCCCGTCTCTCTCTCCGTCCGAACTCGAAGCGCGGCTGCGCCTGCATGGCCTGCCCGACCTGGGCCCCCGGCGCTTCCGCCGACTGCTGGAGGCCTTCGGCTCGGCTTCCGCCGCCTTGAGCGCGCCGGCGGCTGCCTGGCGCTCGCTGGGGCTTCCCGCCAGTTGCGCCGAGCCGCGCCGCGATGCCGCCATTCGCGAACAGGCGGCCGAGGCGATGCGCTGGCTGGAGGCACCCGAACATCATCTGGTCTGCTGGGATGCGTCGGGCTATCCCGCGCTGCTGGAGGAGCTGGATGATGCTCCGCCCATGCTGTTCCTGGCCGGCGATCCGACCCTGCTGGAGCGACCCCAGCTGGCGATGGTCGGCAGCCGCCGGGCCAGCAAACCGGGGCTGGACACCGCGCGGGCCTTTGCCCGCAGCCTGGCCGGCGGCGGCTTCGTGATCACCAGTGGGCTGGCGCTGGGTATCGATGGTGCGGCCCATGAGGGGGCGCTGGAGGCCAGAGGCAAGACCATCGCAGTGCTGGGTACGGGGCTGGAGCACATGTACCCGCGTCGTCACCTCGGGCTGGCACAGCGCATTATCGAGCAAGGGGGAGCGGTGATCTCGGAGCTGCCGCTGAACTGCGCGCCGCATGCTTCGAACTTCCCGCGGCGCAACCGCATCATCAGTGGTCTTTCCCTGGGCACCCTGGTGGTGGAAGCCAGCCCCTCCAGCGGCTCGCTGATCACCGCACGGCTGGCCGCCGAGCAGGGCCGCGAGGTCTATGCGATTCCCGGCTCCATCCATCACCCCGGCGCGCGCGGCTGCCACGAGCTGATCCGCCAGGGCGCGATGCTGGTAGAGACGGTCGAGCACATCCTCGAAGGATTGCAGGGCTGGACGCAGAGCGTTCCGGCGATGAAACCCTTGCCGGATTTGCCGCCCCACCCGCTGGTCGACCTGCTGCGCGCTGCCCCGCAAAGCAGTGAGCAACTGGCCTTGCGCAGTGGCCTGGAACTGCCACAGGTGCTGGTGGAGCTTACCGAACTGGAGCTGGACGGACGGGTGGCCTGCGAGGCCGGCGTCTGGGTGCATCGTGCCCCCTGAGCACGTAAACTGCCGCGCATCGCAGACCCGAGGAGTTCCCGATGTACAGCAACTGGCGTATCCAGCGCATGGCCCAGGTCGTGCGCGATGGCGGTGTGATCGCTTACCCGACCGAAGCCGTCTGGGGCCTGGGCTGCGACCCGTGGAGCGCCGACGCCGTGTACCGCCTGCTGGCGATCAAGGCGCGTCCGGTGGAGAAGGGCATGATCGTGGTGGCCGGTGACATCCGCCAGTTCGACTTCCTCCTCGAAGACCTGCCCGAAGCCTGGCGCGACAAGCTCGCCGCCAGCTGGCCCGGCCCGAACACCTGGCTGGTGCCGCACCAGGGCCGTTTGCCCGAGTGGGTGACCGGCGAGCACGACACGGTGGCCCTGCGGGTCACCGACCACCCGCTGGTGCGCGAGCTGTGCCGCTTCACCGGCCCGCTGATATCCACCTCCGCCAACCCCGCCGGCCGCCCGGCCGCGCGTAGTCGCCTGCGCGTGGAACAGTACTTCCGTGGCGAGCTGGATGGCGTGCTCGGTGGCGCCCTGGGCGGACGCCGTAATCCCAGTCTGATCCGCGACCTGCGCACCGGCGAGACCGTACGGCCTTCATAGACCGGACACTTCGATGTGATGCGGCTTGCTCCGGACTATCGGCGTACGTCGAACCAGTAGGAGCGAGCTTGCTCGCGAACGCTCTTCACCCAGTCAGGGCAGCAGGATGGTCGAGCCGGTGGTGCGCCGCGCCGCCAGTTCGGTCTGCGCCTTGGCGGCGTCGGCCAGGGCGAAGCGCTGGTTGATCTCCACCTTCACCTTGCCGCTGGTGATCATGCCGAACAGATCATCGGCCATGGCCTGCAGGCGTTCCGGCGTGCTGGCGTAGCCGAACAGCGTCGGGCGGGTGACGTAGAGCGAACCCTTCTGCGACAGGATGCCCAGGTTCACTCCGTCCACCGGACCGGAGGCGTTGCCGAAGCTCACCACCAGGCCGCGCTGGGCGGTGCAGTCCAGCGAAGTCAGCCAGGTGTCCTTGCCCACCGAGTCGTAGACCACCGGGCACTTCCTGCCGTCGGTCAGCGCCAGCACGCGCTCGACCACGTTCTCGTGGCTGTAGTCGATGATTTCCCAGGCGCCGTGGGATTTCGCCAGCTCCGCCTTGGCCGCCGAACTCACGGTGCCGATCAGGTGCGCGCCGATGGCCTTCGCCCACTGGCAGGCGAGCAGGCCGACGCCGCCGGCCGCCGCGTGCCAGAGGATGGTCTGGCCCGGTTGCACGTTGTAGGTCTGGCGCAGCAGATACTGCACGGTCAGGCCCTTGAGCATCACCGCGGCGGCCTGCTCGAAGGTGATCGCGTCCGGCAGCTTCACCACGCTGGCCGCCGGCAGCACATGCTGCTCGCTGTACGCGCCGAGCGGGCCGGTGGCGTAGCCGACGCGGTCGCCGACCTTCACGTTGGTCACTGCGCTGCCCACTGCCTCCACCTCGCCCGCACCTTCGGTGCCGACACCGGACGGCATGGCGGGCGCCGGGTACAGGCCGCTGCGGTAGTAGGTGTCGATGAAGTTCAGGCCGATGGCGCGGTTGCGCACCCGCACCTCGTTCGGGCCGGGTTCGGCCGGGGTGTAGTCGACGATCTCGAGGACTTCCGGGCCGCCGGTCTTGGCGAATTGAACACGCTTGGCCATGTCGCTCTCCTGAGGGCGCGAGGCTCTGCCTCGCCGGGGAAAAGACTTTCATCCAAGCCGCCGGCGTGACGGTCGTCAAGACCAGCTTTGCCGTCTGCGATGGTATGCTGGCGCCCGTTTTCGACCCTGAACCCCGCTCCGGCCCGCGCCACGCGTGGCTTTCCCGCTCCAAGGTGATTCTCGTGACCGACCGCATCGAGGCCGTGAAGGCCTACCTGCTCGACCTGCAAGACCGCATCTGCGCCGCACTCGAAGCCGAGGACGGCAGCGCTCGTTTCGTCGAGGACGCCTGGCAGCGCCCGGCGGGCGGCGGCGGTCGGACACGGGTGATCGGCGATGGCGCGCTGATCGAGAAGGGTGGGGTGAACTTCTCCCACGTGTTCGGCGCCGGCCTGCCGCCGAGCGCCAGCGCGCACCGCCCGGAGCTGGCCGGTCGCGGCTTCCAGGCGCTGGGCGTGTCGCTGGTGATCCACCCGACCAACCCCCACGTGCCGACCTCCCACGCCAACGTGCGTTTCTTCATCGCCGAGAAGGAAGGCGAGGAAGCGGTCTGGTGGTTCGGCGGCGGCTTCGACCTGACGCCCTACTACGCCCATGAAGAAGACTGCGTGCTCTGGCACCAGGTCGCCCGCGACGCCTGCGCGCCCTTCGGCGCGGACGTCTACCCGCGCTACAAGGAATGGTGCGACCGCTACTTCCACATCAAGCACCGCAACGAACCGCGCGGTGTCGGCGGCCTGTTCTTCGACGACCTGAACCAGTGGGACTTCGACACCAGCTTCGCCTTCCTGCGCGCCATCGGCGATGCCTACATCGACGCCTACCTGCCCATCGTGCGCAAGCGCAAGGACACCCCCTACACCGAGCAGCAGCGCGAGTTCCAGGCCTTCCGCCGCGGCCGCTACGTCGAGTTCAACCTGGTCTACGACCGCGGCACCCTGTTCGGCCTGCAGTCGGGCGGGCGCACCGAGTCGATCCTCATGTCGCTGCCGCCGCAGGTTCGCTGGGGCTACGACTGGAAGCCGGAACCGGGCAGCGAGGAAGCGCGCCTGACCGAGTATTTCCTCACCGATCGGGATTGGCTGGCGCAGGCCTGACGTTCGTTCCCGAGGCGGTTCGCGAGCAAGCTCGCTCCTACAGGCGGCGCCGATGCAGCTTTTGTAGGAGCGAGCTTGCTCGCGAACATGGCTTGGCACCCAAACCGAAAAGTCGCAATCTCTGCGCCTTCTTGTATTTCACGCTTCAGGATTCTGAATGGACCGCTACTGCGTCTTCGGCAACCCCATCGGCCACAGCAAGTCGCCGCAGATCCACCGTCTGTTCGCCGAGCAGACCGGCCAGGCGCTGAGCTACGACACGCGACTGGCGCCGCTGGACGATTTCGCCGGGAGTGCCCGCGAGTTCTTTGCCGAAGGTCTGGGCGGCAACGTTACCGTACCGTTCAAGGAAGACGCCTATCGTCTGGCCACCGAGCTGAGCGAGCGCGCGCGCCGGGCTGGCGCGGTGAACACCCTGAAGAAGCTGGACGGCGGTGGGCTGCTGGGCGACAACACCGACGGCGCCGGGCTGACCCGCGACCTCGCGGTGAACCACGGCGTCGTCCTGCGCGGTGCGCGCATCCTGGTGCTGGGCGCCGGTGGTGCAGTGCGTGGCATCCTCGAACCCTTCCTCGGCCAGCAGCCGGCGTGCATCGTCATCGCCAACCGCACGGCATCCAAGGCCGAGCAGCTGGCGCAGGAGTTCCAGGACCTGGGCGCGGTGAGCGGCGGTGGTTTCGACCTGCGCGCCGAGCCCTTCGACCTGATCGTCAACGGCACCTCGGCCTCCCTGGCCGGCGAGCTGCCGCCCATCGACCCGGCACTGATCCAGCCGGGGCACACCGTCTGCTACGACATGATGTATGGCAAGGACGTGACAGCGTTCAATCGCTGGGCCGCCGAACACGGCGCGGTGCGCTGCATCGACGGGTTGGGCATGCTGGTGGAGCAGGCGGCGGAAGCCTTCCTGCTGTGGCGCGGCGTGCGCCCGGACTCGGCGCCGGTGCTGGAAGAGCTGCGCCGACAGCTCAAGGGCTGACGATCGCTCCTACTGGTGCAATCACTGCTCTTCGACCAATAACACCCCACCCTTCCCCATCTGCTTTTCCAACTCCGCGCGCACCCGTGGCCGGGCGTTGCGCAGCACCAGGCTGCGGCCTTCGCTGGCGAGGCGGCGGGCTTCCTGCTGGAGCATCTGCGCGCCGGCGAAGTCGATGAAGTTCACGTGGTGGGCGTCCAGCACCAGGCGTTCACCGCGGCTGTGCTGCATCAGTTTCTGCAGGTAGTCGCAGGCGCCGAAGAAGATCGAGCCTTCGATACGCAGCACTTCCTCGTCCTCCTTCTCCCACTGCTGCACGCGCGGCTGCGAGGTGCGCTTGAGGTAGAAGAACAGCGAGGCCAGCACGCCGGCATAGATGGCGTTCTGCAGCGGCAGCAGCAGGGTGGCGGCCAGGGTCAGCAGCATCACCAGGGATTCCGCGCGGCTGCCTTTCCACAGCGCGCGCAGGGCCGGGCGATCGACCAGGTTCCAGCAGATCAGCAGGATGCCGGCAGCCATGGCCGGCAGCGGGATGTGGGTGATCAGCCCGGCGCCGGCCACCGCCAGCAGTGCGACCCACATTGCCGAGAAAACCCCGGCCAGCGGCGTACGCGCGCCGGCATCCTGGTTCAGCCCGGAACGGGTGAAGGAGCCGGCGGACAGGGTGCCGGACAGCCACGGCCCGATCAGGTTGGACAACCCCTGCGCGCGCACTTCCTGGTTGGCGTCCAGCGCCTGGTGCGAGCGCGCCGCCAGGGCGCGGGCGATGGACAGGCTGGTGACCAGCCCAAGCATGCCGCAGGCGACGGCGGCGGGGAGCAGCTGGGCGATGTCGGACAGGTCGAACGACAATGCGCTGAACGGTGGCAGCGCGCTGCGGAAGGCGGCCACCCTTGCCACCTCGGTGAAGGTCGTCGGCATCGCCCAGACCAGCGCGCTGGCACCGAACAGGCCGACCAGCAGTGCCGGCCCGCGTCGCCACAGACGTTTCACGATCAGGCTCAGCGCCAGACTGAACAGCCCCACCAGCAGCGACGGCCCGTGGAACTGCGGCAGCTTCCACCAGAGCGCGGCGGCGCTGGTCAGCGCCGTGCCTTGCCCTTCTGCGCTGATACCGAGCAGATAGGGCAACTGGCCGATCACGATCACCAGCGCGGCGCCGCAGGTGAAGCCGAGCAGCACCGAATGCGAGACGAAGTTCACCAGCACGCCGAAGCGCAACATGCCCAGCAACCACTGGAACAGCCCGGCGAGGAAGGTCAGCAGCAGGGCGTACTGGATGAACGGCGCGCTGCCCGGCGGCGCCAGCGGGGCGATGGCGGTGAACAGCACCACCGAGATCGCCGCCGTCGGCCCGCCGACCATGTGCCTGGACGAACCCCACAGGCAGGCGATCAGCACCGGCAGCATCGCCGCGTAGAGCCCGTATTCCGCTGGCAGTCCGGCGATCAGCGCGTAGGCCATGGATTGCGGCAGGGCGAGCACCGCGCCGGAAAGGCCCACACCCAGGTCACGGCGCAGGTCGCGCCCGCTGACCTGGGGCAGCCAGGCGAGGAACGGCAGCAGGCGGATCAGACGGTGCATCTACGGCCTACAGCCTGGCCTTCACGGCGGCCAGCGCGTCGCCGCCGTCGCGGGTCTTCACGCCTTGCAGCCAGGTGTCGAGGCTCTGCGGGTTGGCTTTGATCCAGGCCTTTACCGCGTCGGGGTTCTTCACGTTCTTCTCCAGTACTTCGGACATGATGGCGTTCTCCATCTTCAGGTCGAAGGACAGGTTGGCCAGCAGCTTGCCGCTGTTCGGGCACTGTTCGGCGTAGCCGTTGCGGGTCACGGTGAACACGCTGCCGGTGCTGCCGAAATACTTCTCGCCGCCGGTGAGGTACTTCATGTCGACCTTCACGTTCATCGGGTGCGGCGTCCAGCCGAGGAACACCACCCAGCGCTTGCGCTTCACCGCGCGGCCGACCTCGGCGAGCATCGCCTGTTCGCTGGACTCCACCAGCTTCCAGTCGCCCAGGCCGAACTCGTTACCCGTGATCATCTTCTGGATCGACTGGTTGGCCGGCGCGCCGGAACCGATGCCGTAGACCTTCCTGTTGAACTGGTCGGCGTGCTTGTTCAGGTCGTCGAAGGTCTTCACCCCGGCGTTCCACACGTAGGTCGGCACGGCCAGGGTGAACTCGGTGCCCTGCAGGTTCTTCGCCAGCTGGGTGACCTGCTTGCTGGCGATGAACTGATCGTAGAAGCCCTGCTGCGCCGGCATCCAGTTGCCGAGGAAGGCGTCCACCTGGCCGTCGCGCAGGCCGCCGTAGGTGATGGGCACCGACAGGGTGTCGATCTTCACCTTGTAGCCGAGGCCGTCGAGGAGGAAGGCGGCGATGCCGTTGGTGACGGCGATATCGGTCCAGCCCGGATCGGCCAATTTCACCGTACTGCAGGCTTCATCTTCGGCCCAGGCCAGCGGGCCGCTCAGCGCCAGTGCGCCGGCCAGCAATAGTGCGGATGCTCTTCTTACGGTGAACTTGGTCATGCTCCCTTCCCCTTCGGCTTGTTGTGGTTGTTATTTCGGTTGTGGATAGCGGGCGCGGCGCTCCAGATCGTCGAGGTCGATGTGGTTGCGCATGTACTGCTGGCTGGCGTCGACCAGGGGCTGGTGGTCCCAGCTTTTCAGCGCGCCATGGGTCAGTGCCTCGGCCACCAGCCGGCGGCGGCGCTGGCTGGCCAGTACCTGCCTGGTTATAGCCGGGACGTCCCAGCGTGCGCGGGCTTCACCCAGCAGGTCGCGTACCAGGTTGGCGTGGACCGGCGAATCCATGAGGTTCTGCAGCTCGCGCGGGTCGTTGGCGACGTCGAAAAGCAGGCACGGGTCCTGCTCGGAGTAGATGAACTTGAAGTCGCCGCGGCGGATCATCATCAGCGGGCTGACGGTGCCTTCGGCGGTGTATTCGCCAATCACTTCGTCGTGCCCGCCAGTGCCTTGCAGGTGCGGCAGCAGTGAGCGTCCGTCGAGGTCGACGCCGGGTTCGACCTGCCCGCCGGCCAGCTCGACGAGGGTCGGCAGCAGGTCGACGGTGGACACCGACTGGCTGACCCGATGCGGTGCGAAACGCTTGGGCGCATGCACCAGCAGCGGCACGCGGGCGGCCATCTCGAACCAGTGCATCTTGTACCAGAGGCCGCGCTCGCCAAGCATGTCGCCGTGGTCGCCGGAGAACACGATCAGGGTGTCCTCGGAAAGGCCGCACTCCTCCAGGGTGCGCAGCAGCGCGCCGATCTGCGCATCCACATAGCTGCACGCACCGAAGTAGGCGCGGCGGGCGGCGCGGACCTTTTCCTCGGGCATCTCCTGGCCCCACAGGTCGATCACCTTGAGCAGGCGCTGGGAGTGCGGGTCCTGCTCGTCCTGGGCGATCTCTACCGAGGGCAGCGGGATGTCCTCGTCGCGGTACAGGTCCCAGTACTCGCGCGGGATGGTGTAGGGGTCGTGCGGATGGGTCATGGACACGGTGAGGCAGAACGGCTGCTCGGGGTGCTCGCGCACGTGGTCGTAGAGGTACTGGCGCGCCTTGAACACCACCTCCTCGTCGAAGTCGAGCTGGTTGGTGCGCACGCACGGGCCGGCCTGCAGCACCGAGGACATGTTGTGGTACCAGCTCGGGCGCACGTCCGGCTCGTCCCAGTTCACCGCCCAGCCGTAGTCGGCGGGGTAGATGTCGCTGGTCAGGCGCTCCTCGTAGCCGTGCAGCTGGTCCGGGCCGCAGAAGTGCATCTTGCCCGACAGCGCGGTGCGGTAGCCCAGGCGGCGCAGGTAGTGCGCGTAGGTGGGAATGTCGGCGGCAAAGTCGGCGGCGTTGTCCCAGGCGCCGATCTTCGTCGGCAGCTGGCCGCTCACCAGGGTGAAGCGCGAAGGGGCGCAGAGCGGGCTGTTGCAGTAGGCCGAGTCGAACACCACGCCTTCGCTGGCGAGGCGCGAGAGATTGGGCAGCTTGATCGGCGAGTTTTTGTCGTGGAAGGGCAGGAGTGGCGCGGCCATCTGGTCGGCCATGATGAAGAGGATGTTCGGGCGCTGGCGCTTCATGGCGTTGGGCTTATCCTGTGGGCGCTGTTATGGGATGCTGTGGCGAAATGACGCTGGAATGAGTCTGTTTCCTGCTGGATAGGGGGTAAAGCGCATGGCGCAACATGATTCGGATAACGCTGACTTATGTGAGAGCGAGCCATGAGCGTGCCGCTGGAGTTGCTGCGCGTATTCGAATCCGCTGCCCGCCTGCTCAGCTTCACCGCCGCTGCCGGCGAGCTCGGCACCACCCAGCCGGCGGTCAGCCAGCAGATCAAGCGCCTGGAGAAACTCCTCGCCGTGCGCCTGTTCGACCGCATCCACCGGGGCATCGCCCTCACCGAGAGTGGACAGGTGCTGCAGCAGCACGTTCAGGCCGGGTTGGAGAGCATCGACGCCGGCATCGCCGCGGTCACCGCGCAACATCCCCATGAGGTGCTGCAGGTCGCCACCGACTTCGCCTTCGCCGCCTACTGGCTGATGCCGCGCCTGCCGCGCTTCCGCCAGGCGCACCCGGAGCTGGACGTCGGCCTGATCAGCAGCGACCGCAGCCCGATTGCCCTGCGCAGCGACATCGACGTGGCCATCGCCTTCGGCGACGGGCGCTTCAAGCACGGTGAGGCGCTGCGCCTGTTCAGCGAGGAAGTCTTCCCGGTGTGCAGCCCGCGCCTGCTCGAAGGCCGCGAGCCGCCGCTGTCGCCCCAGACGCTCACCGAGCTGCCCTTGCTGCACCTCAAGCCCGAGGCCTCCAGCCGCTGGTTCGACTGGGGTGGCGTCTACCGCGCGCTGGGTATCGAGGGTACGCCGGCGCCGGCTGGCCTGCGTTTCGACAACTACACCCTGCTGGTGCAGGCGGCCATCGCCGGGCAGGGCGTGGCCATCGGCTGGCGGCATCTGGTCGACGAACTGCTGGAACAGGGGTTACTGTGCCGGCCCATCGCCGCATCGCTGCAATCGCGTTTCGGCTATTACGCCGTGCTGCCCGAGCGCAAACGGCGGATGCGCCTGGTGCAGCGATTCGTCGACTGGTTGCAGGCGGAACTGGAGCAGGACCGATGAGTGAGATTCAGGACTTCCACGCCCATGTCTATTTCGACGCCGGCAGCATCGAGCGCGCTCGCGCGTTGTGCGAGGAGGCGTCGCGGCGCTTCGGTGCGAAAATGGGCCGCGTCCACGAACGGCCGGTCGGCCCGCATCCGGACTGGAGCTGCCAGCTGGCCTTCGACAACGCCACCTTCGCCACCCTGGTGCCCTGGCTGGCGCTGAACCGTGACGGGCTGGTGATCTTCGTCCACCCCAACACCGGCAACGACCTGCGCGACCACCGCGACTACGCCCTGTGGATGGGCGAAGTGCGGCCGCTGGACCTCTCGCAGTTCACGAGCTGACACTTTTTTGCATTCGATAATAATTCTCGATTCGGTGTATGCTGCCCACCCTTCGCATCGGTCTGACAGACGTTGGCCGGTTTTCCAGGGTATTTCGGCCATCATGCGGCGCTTCGCCTCCTCCTCCCTGCTGCAGAGCTTCCAGGCGCACTACGCGGACCTGATGCGCTTCCTCGCCCGCAGGCTGGGGGACAACCAGCGCGCCGCCGACGTCGCCCAGGACACCTGGCTGCGCCTGGCCGACCACCCCGCCGAAGCCGAGGTGCAGGACCCGCGCGCCTACCTGTTCCGCGTGGCCGGCAACATCGCCATCGACAACCTGCGCCGCGAGGGCCGGCTGGCCGAACTGCATGTCGACGAAACTGCCGCCGACGACCTGAGCGATCCCGCGTCCGGGCTGGAGCACCGCCTGCTCGCCCATGAGGCGCTGGAGCATCTGGACGCCGCCCTCGACCAGTTGCCGGCGAACGCCCGCGAGGCGCTGCTGATGAATCGCCTCGACGGCCTCACCCACGCGCAGATCGCCCGGCGCCTCGGGGTGTCCGAGAGCATGGTGGGCAAGTACATCGTCCAGGCCATGCGCCATTGCCGCGACTGGGCGCAGCGCCAGGAGGGCACGCCATGAACCGCGGCGAACTGTCCCTCTCCGACGAGGCCATCGAGCGCCTGGTGCAGCTGCAGTCGGGCAGCGCCGGAGCGACCGAGCGCATGGACTTCCTGCGCTGGCGTGGGCAGAGCGAGGAGCACGAACGTGCTGCCCGCGAGGCGGAAGCCCTGTGGGGCGCCTTGCCGGAAACTCGCACTGCTCAGCGCTATCGCTTGCGTGCGCGGCGCCCGCGTCGCTTGCTGGCGCTGGCGGCCGCTGCGTGTGTCGCCGCCATCGCGGTGACCATCGCCCTGCCCGAGCCGCTGGCCGGGCTGTACTCCGACTATGCCACCCGCACCGGCGAGCGGCGCATGCTGGAGCTGGCCGACGGCAGCCGCGTCTGGCTGAACAGCGACAGCGCGTTGTCCGTGGACTTCAGCCCGCAGCAGCGGCGCTTGCGCCTGCAGGGCGGCGAGGCGCTGTTCGAGGTGGCCAAGGACCCGGCGCGGCCGTTCATCGTCGAGGCCAGGGGCGGCGAAGTGCGCGCCGTGGGCACGCGCTTCGATGTCGACAGTCGCGGGCCGCAGGTGCGCGTGGACGTGACCGAAGGCATGGTGCAGGTGAACAGCGCCGGCAGCGCGCCGGTGCGCCTGGCCGCCGGCGAGCGCCTGAGCTACCGCGACAGTGCCGCGCCCGAGGCGGTGCAGCCGCTGGACCTGTCCAGCGCCAGTGCCTGGCAGCGCGGCAAGCTGATCTTCAACCAGCGCCCGCTGGGCGAAGTGCTCGATGAGCTGGAACGCTACGTGCCCGGCCGCATCGTGCTGACCGACAGCGCGCTGCGCCAGCACAAGGTCAGCGGCGTGTTCGACCTGCAGGACCCCGGTGCCCTGCTCAAGACCCTGGAGCGGCTGCAGCCGGTGACGGTCACCCACCTGCCCTGGCTGGTGCTGATTCGGCCTGCGCTAAAGGGCTGAGAAGAAATGCGTTGCCACACGGAAGTTTCTACGTGGCGTTAGGACCCTCTCCCCAGCCCTCTCCCTGAAGGGAGAGGGAGCCGTTCGTGCCGGCTGGCGGCAATGATTCACCCTGCTCCATTCCAGTCCCCTCTCCCTTCGGAGCGAGGCGCGCAGCCAGGGTTAGGGCGAGGGCAGCCCCAACTCGGAGTTTCAGAGCCGTAGGGCGAATAACGCCCCAAGCGTTATCCGCCGTGCGCGCCGAATCGGCGGATGAAGCGTTCCGCTTCATTCGCCCTACGAAAGCCTTTGCCGCTCTCCCAAACAAGAAAATGAAAATTTTTTGCATTTGGCACTGCAAGGTTTGCCTGGCCGTTTCGTCGTAGGCAGGAACGCGAAAAATTCTCAATACGCGACCCTGCCCACACAAGAACGGATTTCACCCGCATGCCTTACCGTCCTTCCCCGCTGCACCGCGCGCTGTTGCTGGCTTCCCTGCTCGGCGCCACCGCTCCCCTGGTCCACGCGGCCGGCTCCGCCGCCGTTGAACTGCACATCGCCCCGCGCAGCCTGGACAGCGCGCTGACCCAGTTCGCCGACCAGGCCGGGCTGCACCTGCTGTTCAACTCCGAGGACATCCAGGGCCTGCAGAGCGAAGGGCTGGACGGTACCTACAGCACCGAAGAAGCGCTCAACCAGCTGCTCTCCGGCAGCGGCGTGAGCTGGCGCTTCACCGATGAGCGCACCGTGCTGCTCAAGCGCGAGAAGGACGACTCCGCCGCCCTGAGCCTGGCGCCGATGCAGATCAGCGTGGCGGCGCGTACGCCCACCGACATCAGCTCGATCCCCGGCACTGTCTGGGTGGTCGACCAGACCCAGCTGCGCGAGCAGCTGGATACCGGCGTCAGCCTCAAGGAAGCGGTGGGCAAGCTGGTCCCCGGCCTCGACCTGGCGCCGGAAGGTCGCACCAACTATGGCCAGAACATGCGCGGGCGCAACGTGCTGGTGATGATCGACGGCGTCAGCCAGAACAGCTCGCGCGGTCTGTCGCGCCAGTTCGACAGCATCTCGCCGTTCAACGTCGAGCGCATCGAAGTGCTCTCCGGCGCCAGCGCCATCTACGGCGGCGGTGCCACCGGCGGCATCATCAACATCATCACCAGGAAGGGCGCGGCCGGCGATGCGCGCTTCGAAACGCAGCTGGGCGCCACCAGCGGCTTCAACAACAGCGATGACCTGTCGACCCGCGCCGCACAGTCCATCAGCGGCGGCAACGATCGCGTGGTCGGTCGTCTGGGCGTGTCGGCGGAGAAGAACGAAGCCTTCTACGACGGCGGCGGCAACCAGATCTTCATCGACAACACCCAGACCGACCTGCAGTACAACCGCACCGTCGACGTGATGGGTAACCTCACCGCGCAGTTCACCGACGAGCAGAGCCTCGACCTGCTGGCGCAGTACTACGACTCGGGCAACGACGGCAGCACCGGCATCTACTTTCCCAACCTGAAGTACCAGGGCCCGTCGAACCTGGAGGACGCGGAGATTCGCAGCGGCCTGGACACCGACCTGGAGCCGCGCTCGCGCCGCGTGCTGCTCAACGCCAACTACCATCACAGCAACCTGCTGGAGCAGGACTTCTACCTGCAGGCGTACTACCGCAAGGAAGACGACAACTTCTATCCCTTCCCCTACTACAACACCGGCAAGCCCACCGGCTCCAAGGGCGTGTACTTCGCCGGCTCGCAGCAGAACTTCGAGGTCAGCGGCCTCAAGGGCCTGTTCAGTAAGCAGTGGGATGCGCTGAAGTTCACCTACGGTGTGGACTTCGACCACGAGCGTTTCAACGCCGAACAGAAAGTCTTCGACCAGCGCCTGTCCTCCGAGAGCGGCGGGCTGGACCTGGAAACCGCCAGCAGCGCGCCGCGCTACCCCAGCTACATCGTCGACGGCCTGTCCTTTTATGGCCAGCTGGACTGGAAGGCCAGCGACAACCTGACTATCTCCGGCGGCGCGCGCCACCAGAAGATGGATGTCGAGGTGGACGACTTCAAAGGCGTGCCCGGCGGCAGCAACGACTACCAGGTCAATCTGTTCAACCTCGGCGCGATCTACGACTTCAGGAACGGCCACCAGCTGTGGACCAACTACAGCGAGGGCTTCGACCTGCCCGACCCGGCCAAGTACTACGGCAAGGCCGGCCTGTCGGTGGACGACAACCCGCTGGCCGGCATCAAGAGCCGCCAGGTCGAGACTGGCTGGCGCTACAGCGACATGCAGTGGCAGGCGCAGGCGGCGGTCTACTACATCTGGTCCGACAAGATCATCACCACCGATGCGGCGACCCTGACCATCGACGTGGAAGACCAGAAGAGCCGCGATTTCGGCTTTGAAGGCGCGGTCACCCGCTACTTCGAGAACGGCTGGCAGGGGGGCACCACGCTGCACCTGGTGCGCTCGGAAGAAGAGGATGCCGACGGTGACTGGATCAAGCGCGATGCGCGCTATGCGTCGCTGTCCAAGTCCACCGCGTTCGTCGGCTGGGGCGATGGCGAGCGCAGTGCCCGTCTGCAGGCCCAACATGCCTTCAACCTGAAGGACGATGCGGACCATGAGATCGACGGCTACACCACCTTCGACCTGATGGGCGAGCAGAAGACCGGTTTCGGCACCTTCAGCGCTGGTATCCAGAACCTGCTGGACAAGCAGTACAGCACCGTCTGGGGCCAGCGCGCCGCGCTGTTCTATTCGCCGACCTACGGACCGGCCTACCTCTACGACTACCAGGGTCGCGGCCGTACCTTCACCCTGGGCTGGAGCCTGGAATACTGAAAGTTCTCCAGCGGAAAAAACTCAGGCCACCTTTCCGGTGGCCTGATCGAGGGTTTCCACTATGCCGCCGCTGAGGCTTCGACAGTGGCATAGAAGCACTTCGCTGAGCAGTTGCAACGAGGGCGTGGCGAAGTAGTCCAGCAGCGCCTCCTCGTTCTTCCAGCTGCCCTGCAGCAACCACGGCTGGCCGCTGTCACGGGCCACCAGCTGGCAGCGCAGGCATCCCGGCGCGCGGCGTGCGCCGTCGACCAGGTTGTCGATCAGGGCGCCCAGCTCCGCCTCGTGGCCCAGCCGGGGGTGGATCTGCAATTCGTGTTCGATGGGGGTTTGCCAGTGCATGTCCTGTCCTCCGCAATCCAGGAAGAAGCCCGAGGTGGCTCCTCGGACGACTGACAGGAAGCTTACGGCGCCGCCAGCGCCGGGCGTTATCCGGATGCTGTCGCCTTCTTGCCTGATTCTGCGGGAGCTTCGCGCAAGTCTGAAACCGCGTGTTTCCTGCCTTTGCACCGCCACGGTGCGTGACCCGAAGCCGGAATGGCTTGTCCATTCCTGCCGATTGCTTGCCTGATCCTCCAGCGGCTGCCTTACTGTCACACGCGCGCACGCGCCGTGGGCGTAAGCTGCGTGCGCCGCCACTGGAGGTCCTGTGCATGTCCCAGTCCGTTCCCGCCTTTGATCCCATCGCCGCCGGCCGCCAGGAGCTGGCCGACATCATCCAGCGTCACTGCCAGGGTGAAGGTCTCTTCGAAACCGCCATCGATTCGCTGCTGGTCGCCCGTGGCGACTGCCCCAACGAAGGCCGCATGCCGACGCTCTACCGCCCGGCCCTGTGCGTGATTGCCCAGGGCTGCAAGGAAGTGCGCCTGGGCAGCGAGGTCTATCGCTACGACGAACTCAACCTGCTGGTGGTGTCGGTGACGCTGCCGGTCTCCGGCCAGGTCATCGAGGCCTCGCCGGACCGGCCCTACCTGTCGATCCGCCTGGATATCGACCCCGGCGAGCTGACCCGGCTGATCGCCGAGGCCGGCCTTGCCGGCACTGCGCCGCGGCCGGCCAGCCGGGGCATCTACCTGCAACGCCTGGATTGCACCGTGCTCGACGCCCTGCTGCGCCTGATGCGCCTGCTGGATACTCCACGCGACATCGAGATGCTGGCGCCGCTGTTCGTCCGCGAGATTCTCTACCGCCTGCTGCGCGGCCCGCAGGGGCACCTGCTGCACGACCTGGCGATGACCGACAGCCAGACCCACCGCGTCACCCGCGCCATCGAGTGGCTCAACCGCAACTACGACAAGTCCCTGCGCATCGAGGACCTCGCCCGCGAGGTGAACCTCAGCGTGTCCACCCTGCACCACCGCTTCAAGGAAGTGACTGCGCTGAGCCCGCTGCAGTACCAGAAGCAGCTGCGCCTGCAGGAAGCGCGGCGCCTGATGTTGTCCGAAGGGCTGGAAGTGGCGGTGGCCGGGCACCGCGTCGGTTACGAGAGCCCCTCGCAGTTCAGCCGCGAGTACAGCCGCCTGTTCGGTGCGCCGCCGCTGCGGGATCTGGCGAGCCTGCGCGGGGCGTTGGGCAGCGAGGCCGTGCCGGCCTGAGTCGCTGCCGGTTGGCGGACTCCTCTGCCGTGCGGTTCGCGAGCAAGCTCGCTCCTACAGGCTGGGCATCACGGCGCCCTTCGTAGGAGCGAGCTTGCTCGCGAACCTATTTGTGCCGGGACGTAGATCACAGGATGGGTGTCGCTGTGCCCCACGCCATCCTGCGAAATCACTGCGGGGGCATCAACGCTCGTAAAGCTCCAGCGGCAGGTCGTCCGGGTCGGCGAAGAAGGTGAAGCGCTTGCCGGTCAGTTCGTCGTCGCGGATCGGCTCGCAGGCCACGCCGTGGCCTTGCAGATGAGCCACGGCGCTGTCCAGGTCGTCCACGGCGAACGCCAGGTGGCGCAGGCCCTGCGCCTCGGGGTAGGACGGCCGCGTCGGGGCGCCGGGGAAGGAGAACAGCTCCAGGCGCGCATCGCCCAGTTCCAGGTCGAGTTTCCAGGAGTCGCGCGCGGTGCGATAGGTCTCGGCGACCACCTTCAGGCCCAATATCTCCACGTAGAAGTGCTTCGAGCGCGGGTAGTCCGAGCAGATCAGGGCGACGTGATGAAGGCTGTGCAGCAGGGCCATGGCGAGGGCTTCTCGGACGAGGGGAGCGTTCTATCCTGACAGCCGTGTCCCATCGGTCAATGCTGGCGCTGTGAAGTGGGTCGCCCGTGCCTCTGGAGTGATGGCAGTGCGCCTGCTAGCATCCCGCCGCCCCACTCCCATAAACGGTCGACAGGATGTCCCCCGTACGGCCGCACCTGAAAGGACTCAGCATGAAGAAGACCGCCCTGGCCATCGCCATTCCCGTTGCCATCGTCGGCGCCGCCGTTGCCGGCGCCTGGTACACCGGCAGCCGTGTCGAGCAGGAAGTGAACCGCGGCATCACCGAAGCCAACGAACTGTTCCAGCAGGAAGCTCCCGGCCTGGGCGCCCACCTGACCCTGGTGGACATCCAGCGCGGCCTGTTCTCCAGCACCGCGCGCTACAACCTGTCGTTCACCGGCAAGGACGGCGAAGAGCCGCAGGTCCTGGTCTTCACCGATCACCTGGAGCACGGCCCCTTCCCAGCCTCGCGCCTGGCGGCGGGCAAGCTGGCGCCGGTCATGGCGCAGAGCCATTTCGCCCTGGAGCAGAACGAACTCACCGCCCCGCTGTTCACCGCTGCAGGCGGCAAGGCCCCGCTGTCCGGCGACCTGACCATCCACTATGACCAGAAGCAGGAAGGCAAGGTCGAGACCGCCGCCCTGGAATTCGCCAAGGACAGCGACAAGCTGCGCCTGTCGCCGATCAACCTGAGCTTCAGCGTCTCCGCCGACAAGAAGGACGTGAGCGCCGTGGGCAACCTCGCCGAGGTCGACCTGGACTTCACCGACGTCAACACTGGCCAGCCGGCGAAGGTGCAGCTGCGTGACCTGGGCATGCAGGGCGACAAGAAGGAAAACGCCAACGGCTTCGCCCTGGGCCCCAGCTCCGCCACCATCAAGAGCCTGAACATCAAGTCGCCGGGCGCGCCGGAAGTCGAACTGCGCGAAGCCGTGGTCGAGGAAGTGCTCAAGCAGGGTGGCAAGGGCCTGGACCAGAGCGTTTCCTACCGCATCGGCAAGGTCGTGGTACAAGGCCAGGAAATCGGCGGCGTGAAGCTCGACCTGAGCCTGCGCAACCTCGACGAAGGCGTGCTCAAGACCTTCAAGGAGTCCTACAACAAGATGGCGCTGGACAGCCTGGAAAGCACCGAGCTGACCCCGCAGCAGGAAGAGGAACTCAAGCGCCTCGGCCTGGCCCTGCTGGAAGGCTCGCCGGTGCTGTCGCTGGACGAGCTGTCGCTGCAGACCACCCACGGTGTGGCCAAGGCGTCGCTGTCGGTCGACCTGCGCAAGCCCGACGCTGCCGCTGCCACGCCTGACGAAATGGCCCGCAGCATCCTGGCCGCGCTCAAGGCCGACCTGAAGGTGGACAAGGCGGTGATCGGCGACATCGTTGCCCTGCAGGGTTCGCTGGGTGGCGAAGCCGCCGGCAGCGTCGACCCGGTGGCGCTCAAGCAGCAGTCCGACGCCATGACCGACCTGTTCAGCGGCATGGCGCTGAACTCGCAGTGGGCGGTGCTCGACGGCAACGCGCTGTCCAGCTCGCTGGCCTACGCCAACGACCAGGTGAAGTTCAACGGCAAGGCCATGAGCGTGCCGGAATTCATGGCCTTCGCCATGGGCTCCGCGCAGGGCCTGGGTCTGGGCGGCCCGGCGGCTGGTGCCGAAGAAGAGCCGCAGGAAGAGAGCGTGGAATAAGCCTCGCCTGCAACGAAAAAGCCCGGCATGCGCCGGGCTTTTTTGTGCCCCCTGTAGGAGCGGATATTCCAGGTGACGCAGTACGTAGGATGGGTGGAGCGGAGCGATACCCATGCTGTCGGTGCACGGAATCGATGGGTATCGCTGCGCTCCACGCCATCCTACGTAGAGCCGAATGGCAACACTCAGCGGGCGCTACGCACGCCCTCGGCCAACTGACGGCAAAGGCCGAGCACGCTCTGCACGGCATCGGCGGAGCTGGTGGCTTCGGCAATCTTGTCGATCAGCGCCGAGCCCACCACCACGCCATCGGCCAGGCGGGCGATGTTGGCCGCGTGTTCCGGGGTGCGGATGCCGAAGCCGATGGACACCGGCAGGTCGGTGTGGCGACGCAGGCGGGCAACGGCTTCCTCGACGTGGTCCAGGGTCGCTGCGCCGGCGCCGGTCACGCCGGCCACCGAAACGTAGTAGACGAAGCCCGAGCTGCCGTTCAGCACGGTCGGCAGGCGCTGGTCGTCGGTGGTCGGGGTGGTCAGGCGGATGAAGTCGATGCCGGCGGCCTGGGCCGGGTGGCAGAGGTCTTCGTTGTGCTCCGGCGGCAGGTCCACGACGATCAGGCCGTCGACGCCGGCTTCCTTCGCGTCGGCGATGAACTTGTCCACGCCGTAGTAGTGGATCGGGTTGAAGTAGCCCATCAGCACCAGCGGCGTGGTGCTGTTGCCGGCGCGGAATTCGCGGACCATCTTCAGCGTCTTGACCAGGTTCTGGCCGTTGCCCAGGGCGCGGATGTTGGCCAGCTGGATCGCCGGGCCGTCGGCCATCGGATCGGTGAAGGGCATGCCCAGTTCGATCACGTCGGCGCCGGCTTCGGGCAGGCCCTTGAGGATGTCCAGCGAGGTCGAGTAGCCCGGGTCGCCAGCGGTGATGAAGGTCACCAGGGCGGCGCGGTTCTGCTCTTTGAGTTCGGCGAAGCGGGTCTGCAGGCGGCTCATGCTTGCGGCTCCTGTTGCATGTGGTGCATGACGGTCTGCATGTCCTTGTCGCCACGACCGGACAGGTTCACCACCATGATGTGGTCCTTGGGCAGGTTCGGCGCGCGCTTGAAGACTTCGGCCAGCGCGTGGGAGGACTCCAGCGCGGGGATGATGCCTTCCAGGCGGCAGCACTGGTGGAAGGCGTCCAGCGCCTCGTGGTCGGTGATCGAGGTGTACTCGACGCGGCCGATGTCATGCAGCCAGGCGTGTTCCGGGCCGATGCCGGGGTAATCCAGGCCGGCGGAGATGGAGTGCGCGTCGATGATCTGACCGTCCTCGTCCTGCAGCAGGAAGGTGCGGTTGCCGTGCAGTACGCCCGGCACGCCGCCGTTCAGGCTGGCCGCGTGCTTGCCGGTCTCGATGCCGTGGCCGGCGGCTTCGACGCCGATGATCTTGACGCTGGCGTCATCGAGGAACGGGTGGAACAGGCCCATGGCGTTGGAGCCGCCGCCGATGCAGGCGACCAGCGAATCGGGCAGGCGGCCTTCCTTCGCGGCCAGCTGCTCGCGGGTTTCCTTGCCGATCACCGCCTGGAAGTCGCGGACCATCGCCGGGTACGGGTGCGGGCCAGCCACGGTGCCGATCAGGTAGAAGGTGTTGTGCACGTTGGTCACCCAGTCGCGCAGCGCTTCGTTCATCGCGTCCTTCAGGGTACCGGTGCCGGCGGTGACCGGGATCACCTCGGCGCCCAGCAGCTTCATGCGGAACACGTTGGCCTGCTGGCGATCGATGTCGGTGGTACCCATGAAGATCACGCATTCCATGCCGAAGCGCGCGGCCACGGTGGCGGTCGCCACGCCGTGCATGCCGGCGCCGGTCTCGGCGATGATGCGTTTCTTGCCCATGCGCTTGGCCAGCAGGATCTGGCCGATGCAGTTGTTGATCTTGTGCGCACCGGTGTGGTTCAGCTCTTCGCGCTTGAGGTAGATCTTCGCGCCGCCGCAGTGCTCGGTCAGGCGTTCGGCGAAGTACAGCGGGCTCGGACGGCCGACGTAGTCGCTCTGGAAGTAGGCGAGCTCCTTCTGGAACTGCGGATCTTCCTTGGCCTTCTCGTACTCGCGGGCCAGGTCGTGGATCAGCGGCATCAGGGTCTCGGCGACGTACTGGCCGCCGAAGTGGCCGAACAGGCCCTTGGCGTCAGGACCGGTGCGCAGTGTGGACATGGGAAGGCTCCTTGGTTTGTCGAGAGGTAGGTGCCGGCTGGGGGCGATCGCGGACAGAGTCCGCTCCTACGAATGGGCATCAGGATACGGCTGTGTGATGACGGGGAAAAGCGATAAGATCGACACAACCTGTCAGTAAAACTCACGGATAGAACACCATGAGCCGAGACCTTCCACCGCTCAACGCCCTGCGTGCCTTCGAAGCCGCCGCCCGCCAGCGCGGCGTTAGCGCAGCGGCTGATGAGCTGAGCGTCACCCACGGGGCGATCAGCCGGCAGATTCGTCTGCTCGAGGAGGAGCTGGGGGTGACCCTGTTCGTCAAGGAAGGACGTGGCGTAAAACTCACCGATGCCGGCGTTCGTCTGAGCGAGGTGGCCAGCGATTCCTTCGAGCGCCTGCGCAGCGTCTGCGCCGAACTGCGCCGCCAGGCCGGCGGCGATGCGCCCTTCGTTCTCGGCTGCCCCGGCAGTCTGCTGGCGCGCTGGTTCATCCCGCGGCTGGACCGCCTGAACCGCGACCTGCCGGACCTGCACCTGCAGCTTTCCGCCAGTGATGGCGACCTTGACCCGCGCCGTGGCGGCCTCGACGCCACCCTGTGCTTCGCCGCGCCGCCCTGGCCGGCGGACATGCGCGTGCTGGAACTGGCGGTGGAAAGCATCGGCCCGGTGCTCAGCCCTCGTTCGGCTCGCTTCGAGCAACTGTGCGCGGCACCTGCCGAGGCGCTGCTGGGCGAATCGCTGCTGCACACCGTCTCGCGCCCGCAGGCCTGGCCGGAATGGGCTGCGAGCCATGGCCTGGAGCCGGCGCGGCTGAAGCTCGGGCAGGGTTTCGAGCACCTCTACTATCTGCTGGAAGCTGCCGTGGCCGGGCTTGGCGTGGCCATCGCGCCGCAGCAACTGGTGGCCGACGACCTCGCCGCTGGCCGCCTGGCAGCGCCCTGGGGCTTCGTCGAAACGACCGCGCGGCTGGCGCTGTGGGTCCCCGAGCGTCGTGCCGACCCGCGCGCCGAACGCCTGGCGCGTTGGCTGCAGGCCGAGCTGAACGGCCGCGCGTAAAGTCTGAACCGCGCCGTTTGCCGTCGGTCCACCCCTCTACTACTGTCCATTGAGCGCGCTGGCATTTTGCTTGTGCGGCGCCATGACCCGAGGAGAGCGGCGATGTCCAATCACCACACCTACAAGAAGATCGAGCTCGTCGGCTCCTCGCGCACCAGCATCGAGGATGCGATCAACAACGCCCTGGCCGAAGCGGCCAAGAGCATCGACTTCCTGGAGTGGTTCGAGGTGGTGGACACCCGCGGGCATATCGAGAACGGCGCGGTGGGGCATTACCAGGTGACCATCAAGGTCGGTTTCCGCATCGCCAACAGCTAGACCGCACGCGGCTCGACCCTGTTTGTCACGCGGCTGTTTTGTCACGCGGTCGTGCCAGGTTGGCGGGACGCGTGGTCGTGCGTACCGGGGTAGCCCGGTTTTCCGGCCCGTTCGGGCCTTTTCCTGTGAAAGACGAGGGAGCGTTACCGATGAAGAAGTTCCTGATCGCTGTGGGGGTCTTCGCCCTGGCTGGCAACGTCTTTGCCGCCGGCAAGCCGTGCGAAGAGCTGAAGTCGGAGATCGATGCGAAGCTCAAGGCCAAAGGCGTTGCTTCGTACAGCCTGGAAGTCGTCGACAAGGGCAGCGCGGGCGGCAAGCAAGTCGTCGGCACCTGCGAAGGCGGTACCAAGGAAATCGTTTACTCCAAGTAAGCGCCTGGACGTGAATCGAGGCCGGGCTCCGCGAGGGGCCCGGCCTTTGTCATGGCCTGCAAAAAGCTGAACCTGCTGGTGCGGACCGGCCTCGAAAGTCCTGACTGCAACCCACGCGGAGGACGCGACATGAAGAAATCGGCATCGGCCCACTGGCAGGGCGGCCTGAAGGACGGCAAGGGCACGATCTCCACCGAGAGCGGTGCGCTCAAGTCCCAGCCCTATGGCTTCAACACCCGCTTCGAGGGTGCGCCGGGCACCAACCCGGAAGAACTGATCGGCGCGGCCCACGCCGGCTGCTTTTCCATGGCCCTGTCGATGATGCTCGGCGAGGCCGGCCTGACCGCCGAGAGCATCGATACCCAGGCCGAGGTCAGCCTGGAAAAGCTCACCGACGGTTTCACCATCACTGCCGTGCACCTGACGTTGAAGGCGAAGGTGCCGGGCACCGACGCGCAGACCTTCCAGGCCATCGCCGACAAGGCCAAGGCCGGCTGCCCGGTCTCGCGGGTGCTCAACGCGCGCATCACCCTCGACGCCCGCCTCGAATGAGCCTGCGGGGCACTCTGTCCGGCGGTTGCGGTCCACCGTTAGGATAGGGTGCCCCGGCGTGGGGTTATGACGAGGGAATGTGATGGCGACGATGAAGTGGACCGTGGCGACGGGCGTGGCGCTGCTGCTCGCGAGTGGCGCGAGCTGGGCGGCGGTGAAGCCCTGCGAGGAGCTCAAGGCCGAGATCGAGACCAAGATCCAGGCCGCCGGGGTGACCTCCTACACCCTGGAGATCGTGGACAAGGCCGAGGTGAAGGACCCGAACATGGTCGTCGGCTCCTGTGACAACGGCCAGCGGCGGATCATCTACCAGAAGAACGACAGCTGAGATCCACCCGTGCCGGGCATCGTGATCGCTCCTACGCAACGATCAGCCCCGCAGTACGTAGGGCGGATAACCCGGAACGGATTATCCGCCAGCTCGATGCTGTCCCGCGCTCAGAACGGCCCGCAACGCACCGGCCCCTGGAAGTCCGTCTTCGCCACCAGCTTGCCGTTCCCATCGGTCAGCAGCGCCAGGGCGCTGCGCAGCTGCGGGCGCAGCTCCAGGCGATAGCGCTGGCCAGCGGCGAAGTCGTCGTAGATCACCTTGACCCGGCAGGTCAGCTCGGCGGGGTCATTCATCTGGCCCATGCCACCACCGCTGGCGATCTCGTACTGGAAGCGCACCACCAGCTCGTGGCGCCCCGGCGTCACCTGGTAGTAGCGGCCGTCGTTCACCGACTGGCCGTCCAGGCGCTCGGCCATCAGTGTCCTGCCTGCCGCCGTGTACAGGTCGACCCAGGCCATCTGCGGGTCGTGGGCGGGCAGCGGGCTGGCGCAGCCGGCCAACAGGGCGAGGCTCAGGGACAGAGGGCCGGGCAGGCAGCGCGCGCGCATGAGGATTCACCGTGGAATGGGTTCATCCCACAGCATACCCCGCTCAGGCCTTGGCGCAGCCCCGTTCGCGGCCGCGGGCGATCTCGCCGCCCTGGGCGTCGTAGAGCTTGGCCCAGGGGCGGAAGCCGATGCTGCCGGTCTCCAGGCGGTAGCGCTGGCCGGCGCTGAATTCCTTGTACTGCACGGTCATCTCGCAATCGCGCCACAGCGATTCGGCGACCGGGCCGATGTCCACCGGCTCGACCTGGAACTGGAAGCGCACGCGCAATTCGTGGGAGCCGGGGTCGACCTCGAAGTAGCGGGTGCTGGACCACTCCTTGCTGTCCACTTCCATGGCCGCAAGATCGCTCTGGCTGTTGGTGTCCAGGTCGACCCAGGCACGGTTCGGGTCCGGCTGGGGCATCAGCATCGAACAGCCGCTCAGGGCGAGCAGGCCGGCAGGTAGGAGAAGGGCACGCATCGGATTGGCTCCTGGGTCGAGGGGGCGGCAGCGGGCGGGCCAGGCCCTGTGCTATGTTCCGCGCATGCCCTTCCGCCTTCTTATCCCGACACTCGACAGCCGCCTGTGCCGCTGGGTTCCCTGCCTGGCGATCTGGGCGCTGAGCGGTTGTTCCAGCGTGGGTTACTACAGCCAGCTGGCCAACGGTCAGCTGCGCCTGCTCGCCGCCCGTGAGCCGGTGGCCGAGGTGGTCGCCGACCCGACCCGTGACCCCGCCTTGCGCCAGCGCCTGGAGCTGTCGCAGGAGGCCCGTGCCTTCGCCAGTGCCGAGCTGGGCCTGCCGGACAACCAGAGCTATCGCCTGTATGCCGACATCCATCGGCCCAACGTGGTGTGGAACGTGTTCGCCACGCCCGAGCTGTCGCTGCAGCCGCTGACCCACTGCTTCCCCATCGCCGGCTGTGTGGCCTATCGCGGCTACTATGGCGACCAGGGTGCGCAGGCCGAGGCGCAGCGCCTGAAGGCAGAGGGCTGGGATGTCTACGTCGGTGGTGTGGAGGCCTACTCCACCCTCGGCTGGTTCGACGACCCGATCCTCAGCAGCATGCTGCGCTGGGGCGACCAGCGCCTGGCCGAGACCATCTTCCACGAGTTGGCGCACCAGAAGTTCTATCTGCCCGGCGACACCGCCTTCAACGAGTCCTATGCCTCCTTCGTCGAGGACGAGGGTGGCCGCCGCTGGCGTGAGGCGCGGCATCTGCCGGACGAATCGCCCCTGCTGGCGGAGCAGCGCAAGCGTTTCACCCAGCTGGTACTGGATACCCGCGAGCGCCTGCAGAAGCTGTATGCGAGCCCGCGCAGCGACGCGGAAAAGCGCGCCGGCAAGCAGGCCGAGTTCGAGCGCCTGCGCCGCGAGTACGCGCAGATGCGCGATGAGGACTGGGGCGGCAAGGCGCCCTTCGATGCCTGGGTCAACGGCCCGTTGAACAACGCCAAGCTGCTGCCCTTCGGCCTCTACGACCAGTGGGTGCCGGCCTTCGCTGCGCTGTTCGCCCAGGTCGGCGGCAACTGGCCGGCGTTCTATGCGCGGGTGGAAAAGCTCGGCGCGCTGCCGCCAGCAGAGCGCAAGGCGGCGCTGGAGAAGCTCAAGGCGGGGGAGTTCGTCCGCTTCCGCTGATGCCTTCGCTGGGCGGGTTCAGCACCCTGGCTGTTCAGGGTGCAGCGTTTTCCTGTAGGAGCGCCTGTCACTCTGGCCTGTCCGGGCTATGCAGCGGCAAATCCAGCTGCACGCGACGGCGCAGCCACGGGCTTGGCCGGTAGCGTGCCTCGCCGTAGCAGGCCTGCAGGCCCTGGAGGATGGTGAGGATACGCGCCGCGCCGTAGTGCTCGCCGAAAGCCAGTGGGCCCAGGGGATAACCCAGCGCCAGTTGCACTGCGCGGTCCAGCGTCACCGGCGTGGCGATGCCGCGCTGGGCGATCTCGCCGCCGAGGTTGACGATGCCGGCGACCACCCGCTGGCTGATGAAGCCGGGCGAATCGTTGATCACTTCCACCGGCACGCCGTCGCTGCCCAGCGCCTGGCGCGCCTGGGTTTCGAGCTTGGGGTCGAGCGCCGGCTGGCGCATCAGCACGCGGCGGCGGTCCAGTTCGGTGAAGGTCTCCAGCGCCAGGCTGCGTTCCGGCGGCAAACCGAGGGCGTCGATGCGCGTACTGGCATCCACGCCCAGCGGGGTGACCAGGCAGATGGCGCGGGACGACGGCGCTTCGCCGGTTTCCAGCACCACGCCGCCGAGGGTGAGGATCGCCGCCACGCGGTGGCGCAGCTCCGGGTCCTGGCTGTCGAGCCAGTAGGGGCGATTGAGCAGCACCGCCTCGTGCTGTTCCTCCGGCTCGCGCACGGCCTGGCCGTCGCGATAGCGGTAGAAACCCTCGCCGCTCTTGCGCCCCAGCAGCCCGCCGGCGACGCGTTGCGCGGCCAGCGGCGATGGGGTGTAGCGCGGGTCCTGGTAGAACTGCTGGTAGAGCGATTCCATCACCGCGTGGGAAACGTCCAGGCCGGTCAGGTCGAGCAGTTCGAACGGCCCCATGCGGAAGCCCACGCCGTCGCGCAGGATGCGATCGATCTGCGCCGGGCTGGCGATGCCTTCGCCGAGGATGCGCAGGGCCTCGGTGCTGAAGGCGCGCCCGGCGTGGTTGACGATGAAGCCGGGGCTGTCCGGCGACACCGCCGGGTAATGCCCGGCCTGCTCCGCCAGCCGGCTCAGGCGGCGCACCACCGACTCGCTGGTGCGCTGGCCGCGCACCACCTCGACGATGCGCATCAGCGTCACCGGGTTGAAGAAGTGGAAGCCGGCGACCCGTTCCGGATGCTGGCAGCGTGCAGCGATGCGGGTGACCGAGAGCGACGAGGTGTTGCTCGCCAGCACGGCATCCGGCGCCACGCGTTTTTCCAGCTCGGCGAGCAGCGCCTGCTTGGCGCCGAGGTCCTCGATGATGGCTTCGATCAGCAGGTCGCAGTCGGCCAGTTCATCCAGGCTGTGGGTCGGCAGCAGGCGCTGCATCGTCGCACCCAGTTCGTCGGCGGCGAGCTTGCCCTTGGCTACCGCGCGCTCCAGCAGCTCGCGGTTGAAGGCCAGGGCCTGCTCCACGGTCTGCGGGTTGCTGTCGTACAGCCGCACGGGCAGGCCCGCGCTGGCGAACAGCTGGGCGATGCCGCGGCCCATGGCCCCGGCGCCGATCACGCCGATACGGTGGAAGGACTCGGTCATGCTGCGGGTCTCGTCGTGCGCACCTGCATCAACCATAGACGCTGTGCTCACGCGGTGGTCCTTCTGGCCAGTTCCAGGTCGCGCAGCTGCCGGCGCAGCAGCTTGCCGACACTGGTCTTGGGCAGCTCGTCGAGCACCTCGACGAAGCTCGGCACCTTGTAGCCGGTGAGGTGTTCGCGGCAGTGCGCGATGATCTGCGCTGGCGCCAGCGTCTCGTCCCTGAGGCTGACGAACAGCTTCACCGACTCGCCCTTGCGCTCGTCCGGCACGCCGATGGCGACGCACTCGCGCACGCCCGGGTGGCGCATCACCGCGTCCTCCACCTCGTTGGGAAACACGTTGAAGCCCGAGACCAGGATCATGTCCTTCTTGCGGTCGACGATCTTCAGCATGCCGTCGGCGTCCAGCTCGGCGATGTCGCCGGTCTTCAGCCAGCCGTCGCTGGTGAGCACCTGGGCGCTCTCCTCCGGGCGCTGCCAGTAGCCCTGCATGACCTGCGGGCCGCGCAGCCACAGCTCGCCGGGCTGGTCGGGGCCGGTGTCGTCGCCCTCCTCATCCACGGTGCGCAGCTCGGTATCCACCAGCGCCTGGCCGACGTAGCCCTCGCGGTAGGGGCTCAGCAGCGTGCCGGTGGAGACCACCGGCGACGCCTCGGTGAGGCCGAAACCTTCACGCACCGGCGCGCCGGTCAGCGCTTCCCAGCGCCGGCCCACTTCGCGGTTCAGCGGCGCGCCGCCGGAGGTCACCCACTTCAGGTGGCTGAAGTCGATGGCGGGAAAGTCCGGGTGGTTCATCAGGCCGACGAACAGGGTGTTGATCCCGCTCATCAGGGTGAAGGGATAGCGGCGCATCGCGCCGAGGATCTCGTCGAGGTTGCGGCCGTCGCGGATGAACACCGTGTGCAGGCCCATGCCCACCGAGGACAGCAGGTTCGTCGAGAACGCCATGATGTGGTACAGCGGCAACGGTGCGATGCGCACGTCGGTGGCCGGCTCCAGCAGGCCGGGGCGCAGGAACAGCTCCAGGGTCTGCACGACGTTGGCGATCAGGCTGCGGTGGCTGAGCATCGCGCCCTTGGAGACGCCCGTGGTGCCGCCGGTGTACTGCAGCAGGGCGAGGCGATCCAGGCCCGGTTCGGCCTCCACCGGCGGCGCTTCGGCGCCCAGCCGCAGGGCCTGCTGGAAGCGCGTGCAGTCGGCCTCCTCGCTGTCGTACTGCGGGCGCTCGATATCGTCGATGGAGGTCAGCAGCACCTGGCGGATGTCGCTGTGCGCCTGCACGCCGCGCAGCAGCGGCAGCAGGCGATCGAGCAGCAGAACGGCGCTGGCGCCGGAGTCTGCCAGCTGGTGGCGCAGCTCGCTGGCGGTGTACTGCGGGTTGGTGTTCACCAGCACCACGCCGGCCTTCAGCGCGCCAAAGGTGGCGATGGGGTACTGCAGGGAGTTGGGCAGCATCAGCGCCAGGCGGTCGCCGGGCTGGAGGCCGGCGTGGTGGCGCAGGTAGCGGGCGAAGGCATCAGCCTGGCGCTCAAGCTCGGCGAAGCTCAGGTGGCTGTCGCCGCAGGAGAACGCCAGGCGTTCGGGGAATTCGCGACAGGCATCGCGCAGCAGGTCGTGGAGGTTCTGGTAGGCGTGACGGGTGATCTCGCGGGCCACGTGACCGGTCGGTTGAGCGGACATCGACTTCTCCGTTGCTTTTTCCGAGCCGGGATCGGCTCTGGCTTCGAATTGTTGTTCTGCACAGCGAAACAGTGTGTCGAAATCGATGGTATGCGATAGGCTAGCTCCGTGCAACGAGCACACGCGGACCGCTGGGTGGCGTTGGGGCGATCTGCTATCGTTCGCCCGCGCCGCCTGTGGCGCCGCCACAAAGATCCCCGCCGAGGCCCCATGAGCGACGAAGTCGAAGACAGCAGCAACCCCAAGGACCGCAAGTACGTCGAGGCGCTGGCCCGCGGACTGGACGTGCTGCGCGCCTTCACCCACGGCTCGGTGGTGCTCGGCAACCAGGAAATCTCGCGGATCACCGGCCTGCCCAAGGCGACGGTGTCGCGCATGACCTACACCCTGACCCAGCTCGGCTACCTCTGCTACTCGCAGCAGCACGAGAAGTACCAGCTGGACTCCGGCGTGCTGGCGCTGGGTTACGCCTATGTCTCCAACCTGCGCGTACGCCAGCTGGCCAAGCCGTACATGGACGCCTTCGCCCGTCGCACCAACACCACGGTCGGCCTGACCTGCCGCGACTGGCTGTCGATGATCTATGTGGAAAACTGCCGTCCGCCGGAGGCCACCTCCCTGCGCATGGACGCTGGCGTGCGTCTGCCGCTGGCGACCACCGCCGCCGGCCGTGCGTACCTCGCCGCGACCCCGGAGCAGGAGCGCGAACACCTGTTGTCGGCCCTGCAGGAGCGCCACGAAGGCGATTGGTCGGTCATGCGCGCCTCGCTGGAGGCGTCCTTCGAGGAATTCCGCCAGCATGGTTTCTGCCTGTCCCTCGGCGACTGGGACCGCAATGTGCGGGCTGCCGGCGTACCGCTGCGCCTGGCCGACGGCGGGCTGATGGCGCTGACCTGCGGAGCGCCGTCGTTCCAGCTCAGCGAGGAGACGCTGCGCGGCTCGCTGGCCCATGAGCTGGAGATTCTGGCGCGGGATATCGAGAGCCTCGGGGCCTGATCGTCCAGTCTTGCACCTCTGCGGTTCATGCACCCTCTCCCCAGCCCTCTCCCTGAAGGGAGAGGGAGCCATCCTCTGCATTGAGGAAACCTAGAGTTAGCCGGAGAGCGTTGAGTCTCAGAACACGCCGAACAGTCCCCTCTCCCTTCAGGGAGAGGGTTAGGGAGAGGGCCGGCCTCCGCTCAGGACTTCCCCTTGTAGGAGCGAGCTTGCTCGCGAACCGCCCAGCACCGGAGCTGCCGGTGAATCCGTTCGCGAGCAAGCTCGCTCCTACAGGTGAAGCCGCTGCGCCTCAGGCGACTTCCATCAGCCCCGCATAAACCTTCAGGTGATGATCGTCGTCACCCAGCTGGTGACTGAGCATCACCAGGCGCTTGGCGTGGTGTGCCAGGACGTATTCCCAGGTCATGCCGATGCCGCCGTGCAGCTGGATCGCCTGCTCGGCCACGAAGCGCGCCGCGCGGGTGACGATGAACTTGGCGGCGGCCAGGGTGCGGCTGCGCTCGGCGCTGTCGGGCTGGTCGGCGACGCAGGCGGCGAGGATGGCCATGCTGGTGGCCTGTTCCAGCTCGCTGCGCATGTCCACCATGCGGTGCTGCAGCACCTGGAACTTGCCGATCGGGATGCCGAACTGCTTGCGCGTCTTCAGGTAGTCCAGGGTCAGTGTGCAGGCTTCCTGCAGGCTGCCGAGGGCTTCGGCGCACTGCGCGGCGATGGCGCGGCCCTGTTGATAACGCAGCGCCGGCAGTGCCTCGCCCGGCGTGCCGATGGCCTCGCCGACGGCGCCGTCGAGGAACAGCTCGCAGGCGCGCTGGCCGTCCACCGTCGGGTACTCGCGGCGGCTCACGCCGGGCTGCTGCGGATCGACGAGGAACAGGCCGATGCCCGCCTCGTCCCGCGCGTTGCCGGACACCCGCGCCGAGACCAGGATCGCCGTGGCGCTCTGCCCGCCGATCACCACCGCCTTGCGTCCGCTCAGCGCCCAGCCGTTGCCGGCCTGCTCCGCGCGGGTCTGCACGTCGTGCAGCTGGTAGTGGCTCTGCGGTTCTTCCAGCGCGACGGCCAGCTGCGCATCTCCGCTGGCGATGCGCGGCAGCCAGTTATCTTTCTGCCCATCGCTGCCCAACTGGGCGATCAGCCCGCCGCCGTGCACCACCGATTGCAGATAAGGCTCCAGGCACAGGCCGCGGCCCAGCTCGGTGAGCACCAGCATGCTCTCCACGCCGCCGCCGAAGCCGCCGTGGCTTTCCGGCAGCGACACCGAGGTCAGCCCCAGCTCGCCGAGCTGGCGCCAGAACTCGGCGCTGTAACCCGGTTCGCTCTTGCTGAAGCCCTCGCGCTTGTCGAACGGGTATGCGTCGCGGACCAGGCGGGCCGCGGTGTCCTGCAGCATCTGCTGCTCTTCGCTCAGTTTGAAGTCCATGGTCCTGGCCTCACAGCTCGAGAATCATCTTGGAGACGATGTTCTTCTGGATTTCGTTGGAGCCGCCGAAGATCGACAGCTTGCGCAGGTTGAAATACTGGCTGGCCGGCGCGGCCGAGTAATCCGCGTGCAGCGCCTCGCTGCCCAGCTCGAATTCGTCCTCGATGAAGGGCAGCGCGTAGGGGCCGAGCACCTTGCGCAGCAGGTGGCTGATCGCCTGGCGGATCTCCGTGCCCTTCACTTTCAGGATCGAGCTTTCCGCGCCCGGCACGCCGCCTTCGCGGGCGGCGGCGAGGATGCGCAGGGTGCTCATCTCGATGGCCATCAGCTGCATCTCCACCTCCGCCACCTGGGCGCGGAACAGCGGGTCTTCGAGCATCGGCCTGCCATCGCACAGCTCGCGGCTGGCGACCTGCTTCAGGTGCGCGAGCACCGCCTTGGACGCGCCGATGCCCGCGAGGCCGGTACGTTCGTAGGTCAGCAGGTACTTGGCGCAGGTCCAGCCTTCGTTCTCGCGGCCGACCAGGTTTGCCACCGGTACGCGCACGTTGTCGAAGAACACCTCGTTGACCTCGTGCTCGCCGTCCAGGGTGATGATCGGGCGCACGGTGATGCCGGGACTCTGTATGTCGATCAGCAGGAAACTGATACCGCGCTGCTGCTGCGCCTCGGGGTCGGTGCGCACCAGACAGAAGATCCAGTCGGCGTGCTGACCGAGGGTGGTCCAGGTTTTCTGGCCGTTCACCACGTAATGGTCGCCATCGCGCACGGCGCGGGTCTTCAGCGACGCGAGGTCGGAGCCGGCGCCCGGCTCGGAGTAGCCCTGGCACCACCAGTCGGTGCCGTCGAGGATGCGCGGCAGGTAGTGCGCCTGCTGTTCGGGCGTGCCGAACCTGATGATCACCGGGGCGACCATGTTGACGCCGAAGGGGATGGTGCGCGGCGCACCGAAGGCGGCGCATTCCTCTTCGAAAATGTGTTTCTGCACGGCGTTCCAGCCGGTGCCGCCGAACTCCTCCGGCCAGTGCGTGGCGTACCAGCCCTGCTCGGCGAGCACGCGCTGCCAGCGCTGGTGGTCGCCCTTGTTCAGGTGTTTGCCCAGGCGCACCTTGCTGGCGATGTCCTTGGGCAGCTGGCTGTCGAGGAAGTGGCGGACTTCATCGCGGAACGCCAGTTCGTCGGGGGTGAAGTGGATGTCCATGGCGGGTCCTCAGAGATCGGCGAAGCGGCGGCCTTCGGCCACCAGGCGTTCGAGCAGCGGAGCGGGCTGCCACCAGGCACCGAGGCGCTGGTGGAACTCGCGGATTCGTTCGAGCACTTGTCCAAGGCCGACGCTGTCGGCATAGAACAGCGGGCCACCACGCCAGGCGGGGAAGCCGTAGCCGTTGAGGAAGATCACGTCGACGTCGCTGGCGCGTTGGGCGATGCCTTCGTCGAGGATGTTGGCGGCCTCGTTGATCAGCGCGTAGATGAGACGCTCGACAATCTCTTCGTCGCTGACCGGGGCGCGGGTGATGCCGCGCTCGGCGGCGGCCTGTTCCAGCATGGCCGGCAGCGCCGGGTTGTCCTGGGCGGCGCGGCCGCCTTCGGCGTACTGGTAGAAGCCGGTGCCGGTCTTCTGCCCGAGCATGCCGGCGGCGATCAGGTGGTCGAGCACCGTGGGCAGGGTCTGGCCGGGCTTGAGGGTCGGCCGCTGGCGCGAGCGGATCGCGTGGCTGATGTCGAGGCCGGACAGGTCGCGTACCGCCAGCGGCCCCATGGCCATGCCGAAGCCGCGCAGCGCGCGGTCCACCTGCGCGGGTGTGGCGCCCTCCTCCAGGAGGAATTCGGCCTGGCGGCCGTACGGGAAGATCATGCGGTTGCCGACGAAACCGTCGCACACGCCGACCACCACCGAGACTTTCTTCAGGCGCTTGCCCAGTTGCATGGCAGTGGCCAGCACGGCGTCCGCGGTGGCCTTGCCGCGCACCACTTCGAGCAGGCGCATGACGTTGGCCGGGCTGAAGAAGTGCAGGCCGACCACGTCCTGCGGACGCTTCGTGAAGGCGGCGATTGCATCGAGGTCCAGCGAGGAGGTGTTGCTGGCGAGGATCGCGCCGGGCTTGCAGTGGGCGTCCAGTTGTTCGAAGACCTGGCGCTTCACTTCCAGGCTTTCGAATACGGCTTCGACCACCACGTCGGCGTCGCCCAGCGCGGCGTAGTCGAGCACGCCGCTGATCAGGCCCAGGCGCCGCTCCATCTCTTCAGCGCCCAGGCTGCCACGCGCCACGCTGGCGGCGTACAGGCTGCGGGCGCGGTCGAGGCCGCGTTGCAGGGCGTCTTCATTCACTTCCAGCAGTTGCACCGGGATGCCGGCGTTGGCGAAGCACAGCAGGATGCCGACGCCCATGGTGCCGCCACCGATGACGGCGGCGCGGCGGACTTCCCGCGGTTGCACCTCGGCGGCCAGCCCGTCGACCTTGCCTGCCTCGCGTTCGGCGAAGAAGGCGTGGATCAGCGCGGCACGCTGCGGCGATTCCATGCACTGCATGAACAGCTCGCGCTCGCGCAGCAGGCCTTCGCGCAGCGGCAACCGGGTCGCGGCTTCCACGGCGTCGATGCAGCGTTGCGGGGAGAACTGGCCGGGCAGGCGCTTCTGCACTTCGCCGCGCTTGTGGGCGATCAGCTCGGCGAGGCCGCTTTGCTGCACGCGCTCGTTGCGCTCGCCGGTGCGTCGCGGGCCCTTGCCGTCCGCCAGCAGACGCTGGGCGAAGGTGAGGCCGGCTTCGATCAGGTCGCCGTCGAACAACTCGTCGACGACGTTGAATTCCAGCGCCTGCGGCGCGCGAATCGGCGCGCCGGAGACGATCATGTCGAGGGCCTTTTCCACCCCCGCCAGGCGTGGCAGGCGCTGGGTGCCGCCGGCGCCGGGGAGCAGGCCGAGCTTCACTTCCGGCAGGCCGACCTGGGCGTCGCGACGGGCGATGCGGTAGTGGCAGGCCAGGGCGACTTCCAGGCCGCCGCCCAGGGCGGTGCCGTGGATCACGGCGACGCTGGGCTTGCTGGCGCCTTCGAGGATATCCACCACGTCGGGCAGGGACGGCGCCTGCGGCGGCTTGCCGAACTCGCGGATATCGGCGCCGGCCATGAAGGTACGCCCGGCGCAGACCAGCACTACCGCGCGGACCTGCGGATCGGCCTCGGCCTGCTGGAAGGCGGCGAGCAGCCCGGCGCGGACGGGGTGTCCGAGGGCGTTCACCGGTGGGTTGTCGACCGTCACCAGGGCAATTTCGCCCCGGCGTTCGAGTTGTACCGCTTCTGACATGCTGAACTCCGTCTTGGCGTTGTTTTAACGGAATGATGTTTCGCTGTGCAGAATACGATGCTGTTTTTTATCGATGGATTGCAAGTCCTTTTCGACTCGGCGCGGAGGGTCCGGTGGCTTTCTGCGGGGGCACAATCAGGGGCGCTGCGTGCTCCCCGCGACCAGCAGGTCGCCGTGCAGTTCGCAGTAGCATTCGTCGTTCCAGCCGTAGTGCAGGTCGCGGCAGATCGAGTGGCGCACCGGGCCGGACTCCCCCGGCGTGCGGGTTTTCAGGCTGTCGCGCAGGGCCGCGTAGATCGAGCCGGGCTGCGGCCAGCCGGTGCGCACGGGGCCTTCGCCGAGCTGATTGCCGGCGCGCAACTCGGCCCGCAGGATGGCGTCGAGTTCCGGGCAGAGCTGGGTGGCAGGCTGGCGCCTCATGGGGGTTCCCTCCTTGGACGTTTCTGTGGATGAGGTGGGCATTATCTCTCGGTCGCCGTCGCCGCTTCAGTGCTCGGAAAGGACCCTTCATTCGCCTGGTGAATAGGGTTCGGACTACCGTTCGGGCTTGGCATAGTGAAGCTCATCCTTTGCGGAGCGTGCGCCATGAACGAGTTCGAACACCAGTTGCTGGCGGTCAATGGCATCCAGCTCAGCCTCTACAGCTGCGGGCCGGCGGACGGCAAGCCGGTGTGGATGCTGCACGGCTTTCCCGAGTGCTGGCATTCCTGGCAGCACCAGATGCGCGCCCTCGCCGCCTCCGGCTACCGCGTGTTCGTCCCGGAAATGCGCGGCTACGGCCAGACCAGCGCGCCACAGGAAGTGGCCGCCTACGATGTGCTGACGCTCTGCGCGGATATCCAGGGCGCCATGGATGCGCTGGGACACGAGCGCGTGGCCATGGTCGGGCATGACTGGGGGGCGCCGGTGGCATGGCACCTGGCGCTGCTGGAGCCGCTGCGCGTGGAGGTGCTGGCGACGCTCTCGGTGCCCTTCGCCGGTCGCGCGAAGCGCCCACCCGTGGAAATCATGCGTGAGGTGTTCGCCGGAAAGTTCTTCTACATCCTCTACTTCCAGCAGCCCGGCCGTGCCGAGGCCGAGCTGGATGCCGACATCGCCATGAGCCTGCGCCACTTCCTCGGTGACAACGTGCGCCTGGCGCCGGATCAGTCCCCCGACGGTCGCCTGTTCGACGGCCTGCCACCGCCGCCGGCGCACCCGGCCTGGTGCAGCGCCGAGGATTTCCAGTGGTATGTACGGACCTTCGAAGGCCGGGGCTTCCATGGCGCGCTGAACTGGTACCGCAATTTCGAGCGCAGCTGGCAGCGCAGCGAGCCGCTGGCCGGGCGCAAGGTCGGGCAACCGACGCTGTTCCTGATCGGCGACCGCGACCCGGTCGGCCGCTTCGAGGCCTATACCGTGCAGCGCATGCCCGAGCACGTGCCCAACCTCGAACAGCATGTGCTGGAGAACTGCGGCCACTGGATCCAGAGCCAGCAGCCGGAACGGGTGAACGCTCTGCTGGGAGATTTCCTCAGCCGGCACTACCCGGCCTGAATCAGGCTTCGCGGCGCATCCCGATGTGCGGGATGTCGTCTTCCAGGTAGACCTCGGTCACCGGAGTGAAGCCGTAGCGGCCGTAGTAGCCCTGCAGGTGCGCCTGGGCCGAGAGGTACACTGGCAGCCCCGGCCAGCGCTGGGCGATGGCCTGCAGCGCCTGCTCCATGAGCTGGTGGCCCAGGCCGGTGCCGCGGCCCTGCGGGGCGATCACCACGCGGCCGATCACCACGTCGCCGTCATGGTGCTGCGGGTCGAGCAGGCGCAGATAGCCGATCAGCTGGCCCTCCTCTTCCACCATCAGGTGGCAGGTGTCGCCGAGCAGGTCCAGGCCGTCGACTTCCTGGTAGGGGCATTTCTGTTCCACCACGAAGACTTCGGTGCGCAGCTGCAGGATGGCGTAGAGCTCTTCCTTGGTCAGGTCGCGGTGGTGCTTGCAGGTCCAGTTCAGGGCCATGTGGTGTTCACTCCGATCATCAAGGTGGCGTCTTCAGAGCGGCATGGTAGCGCGCCTCAGACCGGCGCGTGGAAGCGCAGCGTGGTCGAGCCGCCCAGATGCCGGCGCAGCGCTTCGATGGCCACCTTGACCTTGGCCGGCTGGGCATCCCGGCGCGGGGTGACGGCATAGATGCCGAACGGCGGCAGCGTCCATTCCGGCAGCAGTCGCACCAGCCTGCCCTCCTCCAGCGCCTCGCGGACTTCCGGCTCCGGCTGGGCGGAAACCCCGAGGCCGTCGAGGGTGAACTGGCGCAGAGCGATCATGCTGTTGGCCGCCACGCGCGCCTCCAGCCGCAGCTTGCAGCTCTCCCCGCCCGGCCCGCTGAAGTTCAGGTAGGCCTGGTGCGCCACGGTGTTCAGCGACAGCCAGTCGACGCCCTGCAGTTGCTGCGGGTGGTCGATGGCCGGCATGCGCCGCAGGTACGCGGGCGCGGCGCAGATGACGTTGTTCCACTCGGCCAGGTGCCTTGCCACCAGGCTGGAATCCGACAGCGTGCCGACGCGGATGGCGAGGTCGATGCGCTGCTCGATCAGGTCGATCTGCTCGTCGTGGAAGAACAGCTGCAGGCGCAGCTGGCGGTGGTTCTCCAGCAGCGGGCGCAGCGCTTCGGTGATGAGCTTGCCGGAGAAGCCCACCGGCGCGGCCAGGCGCAGTTCGCCCACCGGTGCCTCGCGCCATTCGCCCAGGCGCTGCTCGGCCTCCTCGGCGATGGCGAGCAGCTGCGCGCAACTGCGGTAGAAGGCTTCGCCGGCCTCGGTCAGCGTCAGCTTGCGGGTGGTGCGGTGCAGCAGCGTGACCTGGGCGTGGGCTTCGAGCTTGCGGATCTGCTGGCTGACCGCCGAAGGTGTCATGCCCAGCGCTTCGGCCGCGGCGGCCATGGAGCCGCGGGCGACCACGGTGGCGAACACCGCCATGCCGCGAAGATTGTCCATTGTGAAGCTCCGCTAAAGAGTGAAAGGCAAAATAGCGGGTTTTTCCCTGGATTGCCGGCGCCTAGGATGTCATCTCCCAAAATGGAGAAGAGAAAAGATGCCTTCGAGCCGTGCCACCGTCCCTACCCCCGATGCCGCGCGCTACCTCAAGCGCCTGTGCAACCACTTCGCCCACAAGCTGCCGGTCGAACTGACCGACGAGCGTGGCGTGCTGCCCTTCGATTTCGGCACCTGCCGCCTGCACGCAACCCCGGAAGCGCTGCTGATGGACGCCGAGTCCGCCGATGCGGAAGGGCTCGAGCGCCTGCAGAACGTGGTGGTCAGCCACCTCGACCGTTTCGCCTGGAAAGAAGGCCAGCTGCCGGTGAACTGGCAAGCCGCCTGACAGCGCTGGCGAAAAAAGCGCAAAAACGAAAAAACCCGGCCAAGGCCGGGTTTTTTGTTGCCTGGGAAAAGCCAGGCGGCGCTGAAGATTTGTGACCATAGGCTCTGCCTTTGGTCACTGAAAATTCTTCTGCTCAAGAAAGGTCGCTAAATAGGCAGAGATATTGATATTCGTTTGTTTGAATGCTTTTTAACCAAATTCCAAAGTCAATACTTTGAAACATCTTGTAACCGTGTGGCCACTTTTACCCCGAGTTATCCACACGGTCGATGCGCAAAATCTGCACAGAACGTCCCTTTACCCGGAAAGACGCCTGGTACGGCCAACGCTCGACCAGCAATTCGCGCACGCCGGGCACCTCGCTGGGCATGCCGCTGCTGCTTTGCTCCAGGTTCGCCAGCGGGCTGACCTGCTCGACGATGTCCTGGATGGCCCGCAGCGCCTTCTCCGGGCCGATCAGCACGACGTAGTGGTCGTAGATGGCGTCCAGGTCGGCGGCGGCCTTGTGCGTCCACTGCAGGCTCATGCCAGACCCCACTTGGCTTCGATGGCCGCGTGCTCCAGCAGGTGGCCGGCATCGGCGTCCGCCACCCCTTCATCGATGGCCGCCACGTGCCAGCTCTGGCGCTCCAGGTACTGCGCCAGCGCCTGGCGCAGGTGGTAGGGCCGGTCCCGGTGGGTGGCGCGGGCCAGCTGGTCCAGCGCCGCCACGAGGGCGTCATCGGCGCGGAACGAGACAACAGTGGTCACTTTTTGAACAGCTCCGTTTACGCTGTATACACAGTATACAACGATAACATACGTATACGAATCAAGCACTTGGCAGCGGCGGATTTTTTCCTGGAGACACCGTGAAAGCCCGCCAGGCGCGGGCCGCAAGGCCACTTTCGCGGCGGCGAAAGTTGGCTTCCGGCTTCGGGGATTTGCCGGCGGGGCGAGGGGCATCAGGCTGGCGGGGCGAAGGCCTGATTCCCACACAACAACAACAGGAGCCCCCCGCGATGCTGCTCGATTACCTGATCATGCTGGTCTACGCCCTGGGCATGCTTGCCCTGGGCTGGTACGGAATGCGCAAGGCGCGCAACCAGAACGACTTCCTCGTCGCCGGGCGCCGCCTCGGCCCGGGGCTCTACCTGGGCACCATGGCAGCGGTGGTGCTCGGTGGTGCCTCCACCATCGGCACAGTGAAGCTGGGCTATCTCTACGGGCTGTCCGGCCTGTGGCTGGTGTTCATGCTGGGACTGGGGATCATCGTCCTCAGCCTGGTGTTCTCGCGGCAGATCGCGAGGCTGAAGGTCTACACCGTCACGCAGATCCTCGAGCAGCGCTACCAGGCGTCCTCGCGGCTGATCGGCGGCATCGTGATGGTCGCCTACGACCTGATGGTGGCGGTCACCGCGACCATTGCCATCGGATCGGTGACCGAGGTGGTCTTCGAGATCCCGCGCATCCCGGCGATCCTCTGTGGCGGCGGCATCGTCATCGTCTACTCGGTGATCGGCGGCATGTGGTCGCTGACCCTCACCGACATCATCCAGTTCGTGATCAAGACCCTCGGCATCTTCGCCGTGCTGCTGCCGCTGTCGATCCACGAAGCGGGCGGCCTGTCGCGCATGCAGGAAGTGCTGCCGGCGGGCTTCTTCGATCTCGGCCACATCGGCCTGGACACCATCCTCACCTACTTCCTGCTGTACTTCTTCGGCGCGCTGATCGGCCAGGACATCTGGCAGCGCGTGTTCACTGCACGCAGCGAGAAGGTGGTGCGCTACGCCGGCCTAGGCGCCGGTGTCTACTGCATGCTCTACGGCCTGGCCTGCGCACTGATCGGAGCCGCCGCACACGTGCTGCTGCCCAATCTGGCAGTGCCGGAAAACGCCTACGCCGAGGTCACCCGCCAGGTGCTCCAGCCGGGCCTGCGCGGGCTGGTGGTTGCAGCGGCGCTGTCGGCCATCATGTCCACCGCCTCGGGCTGCCTGCTGGCGGCTGCCACGGTGTTCCAGGAAGACATCTATGCGCGCTTCCTGCGCCCTGGCGCGCCCAATGGCCTGCGTCAGAGCCGCCTGTTCACCTTGATGATGGGCGTGGTGATGTTGGCCCTGGCGTGCCTGGTGAACGACGTCATCGGGGCCCTGAGCATCGCTTACAACCTGCTGGTCGGCGGCCTGCTGGTGCCCATCCTCGGCGCCCTGCTGTGGCGTCGTGCTTCCGCTCGCGGAGCCATGGCCAGCATCGTGGTCGGCTGCCTGGTGGTGGTCGCCTTCATGGCCATCGACGGCGTGCTCGCCAACACCCCCATCGCCTACGGCCTGCTCGCCAGCCTGGTCACCTTCGTGGTGGTCAGCCTCGCTGGAGCGCCCGCCGCCAGCCTGCAGGCGCAGGCCGACTGAACCTACATCCGACAGGAGACGCCCCATGCCCCATGACTTCCCGCAACCCCTGGACGCCGCGCAGATCCCGCGTTTTGCCGGTATCCCCAGCTTCATGCGCCTGCCGATCTTCGAAGACCCGGCGCAGGTGGATATCGCCCTGCTTGGCGTGCCCTGGGACGGCGGCACCACTAATCGCGCCGGCGCCCGCCACGGCCCGCGCGAGGTGCGCAACCAGTCGAGCCTGATGCGCAAGGTCCACCACGTCAGCCACATCGCGCCCTACGACCTGCTGCGCATCGGCGACATCGGCGACGCCCCGGTAAACCCCATCGACCTGCTCGATTCGCTCAAGCAGATCGAGGGCTTCTACCGGCGCATTCATGCTGCCGGAACCGTTCCGCTGTCGGTGGGCGGCGATCACCTGGTGACCCTGCCGATCTTCCGCGCACTGGCCGCCGAGAGGCCCATCGGCATGGTGCACTTCGATGCCCACTCCGACACCAACGACCGCTACTTCGGCGACAACCCCTACACCCACGGCACGCCGTTCCGCCGCGCCATCGAGGAAGGCTTGCTGGACCCGAAGCGCACGGTGCAGATCGGCATTCGCGGGTCGATCTATGACGCCGACGACGAGGCCTTCGCCCATGAGCAAGGCATCCGGGTGATCCACATGGAGGAGTTCGCCGACCTGGGTGTTGCCGCCACGCTGGCCGAAGTGCGCCGGGTGGTGGGGCAGGGGCCGACCTACGTGACCTTCGACGTCGACGTGCTCGACCCGGCCTACGCGCCCGGTACCGGCACGCCGGAGATCGGTGGCATGACCACGCTGGAGGCACAGCACATGATCCGCGGGCTGCAGGGCCTGAATCTGATCGGCGCTGATGTGGTGGAAGTTTCGCCGCCATTCGACCAGGGCGGGGCGACCGCGCTGGTGGGCGCCACCATGATGTTCGAGCTGCTCTGCGTGCTGGCCGATTCGGTCGCCGCACGCCGTTGACCACCCTGGGGGTTCACGGGGCGGCGCGCTCGGCGCTATAACAAAAGGCCTGCGCCCGTCGCCACGAGAACTCCCATGCTGGGCAACCTTTCCGATATCGACCTGCGCCTGCTGCGCACCTTCTGCACCATCGTCGAGGCGGGCGGCTTCACCGCTGCCCAGGTGCGCCTGAACACCAGCCTGTCACGGCTGAGCGTGCTGGTTCGCGACCTCGAACTGCGCCTGGGCTATTCGCTGTGCCGGCGCGGCAGCAGCGGCTTCCAGCTCACCGAGGAAGGGCAGCAGCTGTACGAGGCGGCGCTCGGGTTGTTCGTCGATATCGAGCGCTTCCGCGAGCAGGTGACCGGCCTTGGCGGCCGCGACCGCGAGGTGCTGCACCTGGGCTGCGTCGATGGCGTGCTCGGCCAGCGCTGCTGGCCCCTGCCACTGGCGCTCCGGCTGTTTCGCGAAGGGCATCCGCGGGTGCGCCTGAACCTGCACACCCAGCGCCCGGACGAGCTGGAGAACGCTGTACTGGAAGAGCGCCTGCAACTGGCCATCGGCGCCTTCCATCATCGCCTGTCGGGCCTGCGCTACCAGCTGCTGTTCCGCGAGGAGCAGAACCTCTATTGCGCCCAGGGGCACCCGTTCTTCGAGTCCGTGCAGGACGAGCCGTCCCTGGAGCAGATCTGCGCGGCCGAGTACGTCGGCCGTGGCTACATGACCGAGAGCCGGCGGCCCCATGGACTGATCTTCAGCCGTGCCACCAACGCCTACAGCATGGAGGCGATCGCCAACCTGGTATTCAGCGGTACGTTCATCGGCTACCTGCCCACGCACTACGCCGCGGAGTGGGTCGCCGAGGATCGCCTGCGGGCGATTCGCCCGGCGCAGCTGGCCTATGTCTCGGAGTTCCATTGCGTGACACGCCAGGGCGCCGAGCCGGGCGAGGTGCTGGGGGCCTTCCTCGATGCCCTGGAGCGAGCCCAGGTCGAACTGGGCAGTGGAGAGCCGGCATGAGCAGCGGCCTGCAGGCATTGCGCGAGGACGGTTTCGTCCTGCTGCGCGGCCTGCTGGACGCCGAACAGGTGGTCGAAGTGCGCTCGCTGATCGACGATCTGCGGCCGCTGCACTGGGACTACGAGGGGCTGGTGGATCACTACAAGTGCGTGTTCAACCGTTCCCCGCGGTGGTTGGCCTTTCTCGATCCGCCGGGATTGATCGAGCTGGCGGAAGCGGCGCTGGGCGCGGATTGCCACGTGATCGGCCAGACCGCCTGGCGCTGCCATCCCGGCTTCATCGGCGCCGAGATGCACCAGGACTACCTGCCGGTCGCGTTGCCGGGAGCGGGCGTCGAACTGCCGATGTTCATCTGCACCGCGCAGGTCTATCTCGATGACATCAATGAACAGCTGTGCCCGACCTGGGTCATTCCCGGCAGCCATCGGGCGGGCCGTGCGCCAGCGCCGGACGAGCGCGAATGGTCAGGCCGGATGGCCGAGCCGGTGCTGTGCCGCGCGGGCGATTGCCTGCTGTTCCGCAGCGACCTGTGGCACGCCGGCAGCCGTAATCTGATTGAGCGCACCCGCTACCTGCTGCAAGTGCACTATGGGCGCCGGATGGTCGCGCAGAAGTTCTCGCCCTACCTGGACTGGACCTTCAACCGCGAGGTGCTCGACGCCTGCACGCCGCGACAACGCCGGTTGCTGGGCGACCACGAGGCGGCCGAGTACGACTGACTGGGAGACACACTGATGAAGGCTGTACATGCCGGCGGCTGCCATTGCGGCCAGCTGCGTTACGAGTGCGATGCCGAGCTGACGGACGTCGCCCATTGCCATTGCTCGATCTGCCGGCGCACCACCGGCGGCATCGTCACCACCTGGGCCACGGTGCCTCTGGGCCGCTTCCGCTGGACCCTCGGGACGCCGGCCGAGTATCGCTCCTCGGCATCCTGCATCCGCTACTTCTGCCGCCACTGCGGCGCGCAGCTGGCGCTCTTCACTGACCACGCACCGGAGACCCTCGACCTGACCACGGCAACGCTGGATGAAGTCGCCACGGTGGTGCCGGATCGGCATATCTGGGTGAAGAGCCGGCTGCCGTGGATTCACCTGGACGAGCAGCTGGAAGAGGAGTGGGAGGAGCGTCTCTAGCTCCGACGTACCACGCGTAGGAGCGGATTCATCGGCGATGGCTTCCGGCGCGATGCGGGCCTATCGCGGACAGAGTCCGCTCCTACGAAACTGGGCAATCCAGCGCTGGAGTCAGGGCAGCTCCAGCCCGCCCGATGCCTTGTGCAGTTCGCGCAGGTGCGCGCCGATCTGCTTGGTGTTGGCTTCCAGCGCGGCCAGCTCGTCACGGCGCTCGGGTGTCAGCAGGGCGCGGACTTCGCGGTCGAGGTTGTCGCTGAGCTGGCGCAGGCGCTGCTGGCGCTGCTGCGTCTGCTTCTCCAGGGTCGCCGTCTCCGGCGCCTGGGGCAGGCCGTAGCCGCCGTCGAGCAACTCGGCGGGGCGGCTGAGGAAGCCGCTGTCGTCGAGGATCTGCTGCAGCGTCTTGCCGGCTGCGGCGAGGTCCGGCTTGCTCTGCATGGCGTCGGGGTTGCTCAGGTACAGGCGCTTGAGCTCGTCCTGGGCGAGCAGCAGCTGGCGGCGCAGCGAGGCCTGTTCGAGCAGCAACAGGGCGGCGCTGGAGCGCAGGTCAGCCTTGTCGAACCACGGGCGGCGCTCGACGGCGGGGAGGGCGAGCCAGTCCTCGACCTTGTCCTGCGGGACGTGCATGCGCTGCTTCAGCACGTCGAACATGGCCTGATAGCGGTCGCGGAAGGAGTCGAAGCGATAGCCCAGGCGCAGCGCCTCCTTGGGGTTGTCCAGCACGCTGGCGTCGGCGATGCCCTTGTTCTCCAGCAGGCCGAGTACGCCGTAGGGCGTGATGCTGTCCAGGGTCTGCAGGCTCTGACGCTGGATGCCGCTGCGCAGCAGCTTGAGCGTCTCCACGGCGCAGTTGTTGGACAGGAAGTAGTAGTTGCCGTCGTAGCTCCAGTGGCTCTGCGCCGAGCGCTCCACCAGGCTGGCGACTTCGTCGCGGCTGAGCCTGAGCGGTATCGAGGCGAGGCTGCGCAGCTCGACCTTGGTGTATTCCTCGATCACCTGGGACAGCGGCAGCACGAACAGGCGCGACGGGTAGGCGCCGGTCAGGCCGTCCCAACTGGAGAGCTGCAGGTCGCCGACGAAGGCGCGGTAGGACAGCACCAGGTGCTGGTCGAGGTCCAGGCGGCAGGCCGGACCGCGTGGGCGACCCGGCGCGCAGACCACCAGGCGCAGCATGGTGTGGCCCCAGCGGCTGGCGATCTCGTTGTTGGCCTCGGCGATCAGGTAGTCGACCTCGTAGACGCGCTCCGGGTCGAGATACCCCAGCGGCTGGCGGCCGAAGTCGCGGCCGGCGTTGAGGTAGGCGTACCGGGTCGAGCATTCGTCGTGGGGGCGCTCGCCGAAGCGTTCTGCGTAGTAGCGATACAGCGCCGGGCGGCGGCAGGCGAAGCTGCGGTCGAGGAGAAAGTACTCCATGTTCACCGCGACGTACTCGCGCGGGTTGGTCAGCTCGTAGCGGTCCGGACTGCGCAGCAGGAAGCGGTTGTGCTGTTCGCGCTCGCCATGCTTGCCGGCGTATTGCGGCCAGCCGGCGAGATCGAGCAGGCGCGGGTCGTCCGAGAGGCTGAAGCGGCGGCCGGTCTGGCCACGGCAATCGTCCGGTGCGCCGACGCGGCCGAGGCTCTTTTCGCGCATCGTGCAGCGGCGGATCAGCCGGCCTTCGTCGGTATCCCAGAGGTGTGCGCGGTCGTAGAGGTGGGTCAGCTCGTGGAGCAGGGTGGCCAGCAGTTCGCGGCGCAGGGTGCCATGGGTGCGACCGGTCTGCTCGGTGGCGGCGCTGCCGTCGGTGAGCGGGCCGAGATAGCGGGTATTCAGGGCGATGGCGCCGGGGCGCAGGGTGCGGCCCATGCCATTGCTGGGCAGGTCATTGCGCCACTGCACCTGGACGCTGCGGTCCAGGCGCTGGACGAAGCTGTCCGGCAGGGTGTGCAGGGCTTCGTCCAGCAGTTGCTGGCTGGCCTGGCGCTGGGCGGCGTTCAGCCCGTCGGCGTCCAGCTCCAGGCGGAGCGAGGCGTGGCTGCTGGCGGCGACTAGCAGTGCCAGGGCCGCCAGCCAGCGGCCAGCCCGGAGTCTCACAGAGCGAGGATGGCTTCGGCCAGGTCCTGGTCGGAGGCTTCGCGCGCCTGCGGCACCTGCTCGCGCAGCACCTTGAACGCGGCTTCCAGCTGGGCGCCACGGATCGCGCCGTCGCTGCCGACATAGCTGGCGGCATCGTCACGGGCCTCGCGGACGACTTTCATGTCACGCACGGAGGTGGTGGTGTCCGAGGTGAAGTCGATGCTGCGGGCGAAGGCATTGGTGGTGATGTTGAATACGCGGACCACCGATTGGGCCTGGGCGGTGGAGGCACAGGCGGCCAGCAGGAGGCCGAGGATCAGGGGGCTCTTGGAAAGCGAGCTGAGGCGCATGGATGTCTCCGAAAGGGCAGCGGGAGCTGCTCACGACTTATTTGGCAAGAATTGCTTCGGCCAGTTCCCGATCATTTGCCGCCAGCTCCGGATGACGCTGGCGCAGCCAGTGCAGTGCGGCCTCCAGGCGGGCGCCGCGCAGGGCTCCATCGGTGGCAACGAACTGCGCCGCGTCGTCGCGGGCGCCGCGCAGCAGTTTGTTGTCGAAGGGCGCGCTGGTGACCTGGCTGGTGGCGTAGCTGGTCGCTACCGGGAACTGGGTGGTCTGGTCGAATGCCCAGGCGGGCAGGGAGCAGGTCAGCAGCAGCGGCAGTAACAGCAAGGTACGCATGGGCTCGGACGATCGGAAAAGCACGGCCGCCAAGGCTAACGGAATGCGCGGGCGAGAGCCAGCGCGGAGCGCCGGGCGGGGCACCCGGCGCGGAGGGTTCAGCCGATCAGATGGTCAGGATGGCCTGGGCCAGCTGCTGGTCGTTGGCGGCCAGGGTCGGCAGCTTGCTGCGGATGTGGGCGAGGGCGGCTTCCAGGTGTGCGCCGCGGATCTGGCCCTGGCTGGCGACGAAGGTGGCCGCGTCGTCGCGGGCTTCGAGGACGATCTTGTCGTCCTTGAAGGAGTTGCTCAGGTCCGAGGTGCCGTCAGAGGTGGCGCCGGTGGCGCGTACCGACAGGTCGGTGGTGTAGACGAAGCTGGTGGCGTAGGCACCGGTGGCGCAACCGATCAGGGCGGCGGCAGCGATCAGGCGAAGGCTGTTCTTCATGGGAGTGGCTCCGGAGTAAGGCCAGGCAAAGGTGGCCGGGGCGGCCACTCTAACTGTGCTCAGACTAGCCAAGACTGACCGGCGTCACCAGCATTCAGCGCCAGAATGGTTTCGAGATTTCTCTCACGCGATCGCTGGGGCTGATACCCAGGTCGGCCAGCTGCAGGCTGGTCAGCTCGGCGAGCTGACGACGGGTGCGGGCGTTCTGGTGCCACTGGCGCAGCAGTTGCCAGAGGCTGTGCTGCGTCCCGGCGAGCGGAGCGATTGCCGATCGGGCGAGGGTGCGTTCCATGACGGTGTCCTCCGGCTCCTGTCGGGGGGCGAGTGGTATGGGAGGACATGATCAGGCTGCACGGCAATGACTCTCCAGTCACAGGCAGGAAGGATTGTTCCGGGTCAGTTCTGCGACTTTCACAACTGTACGGCCCCGTTATCGCCTCAGCTGTACTCAATGTATCCGGATGCTTGCCAGCGCCTCGAAGAACTGGTGCTATGCATGTCTTCCTTGAAAAACGCACCGGTCCGACCGGTTGTGCCATAACAAAAACAGCGCGGGAACGGGGCCTGCGTCCGCATGATGGATCTGCTTATTCTCATTGGCTCGAAAATCAGCCAGGACACCATCCACAGCTCGCTGGGCAAGCCGGAATACAGTTACTACTTCCTGTTGAAGGAGTTCCTGCCAGCCTTCGAGGCGATCGGCACGGTGGTCGAAGTACGTAGCATCGCCGAGGTCGACGCTCTTTATGATCAGCACCATGCGGCCGGCCGGCCGGTGGTGTTCATCAGCGTCAGCCCGCCGCAACAGACGCCCCTGGGCCTGCGCTGCCCGACCATTCCGCTGTTCGCCTGGGAGTTCGACAGCCTGCCCGACGTTGCCTGGGAGGGTGACCCTCGCAACGACTGGCGTCATGTCTTCGAACGCGTACAGGGCGCCATCGCGACGAGCCGCGAGGCCGCTGCCCTGGTCGCCGAGCAGCATCGTCACTTGCCGGTACTGGCTGCGCCCGCTCCGATCTGGGAGCGCTTCGGCACAGGCAAGGTCGCACCCGTCCGTCCGGCTCAGGGCGAGCGGCGCATCCCGTTCTCGGGCGTCGTCATCGACAGTCCGTTGCTGGGCCTGAGTGCCGATGGCCTGGTCCGCCGCGCTGAGGTCCCCGCTCCCGTGCCTGAGGTCGTCGTCGCACCCGCTGCGCCCTCGCGCTGGAAGCTGCGGCTCGAGACGGGCCGGCAGTTGTTCGATGGCTGGCGTCGGGAGGTCTTCGGCGCGCCGGAGGTGCCTGCGGCCAGCGCTCCGGTCGTGGCCGTATCCACCATTCGCGAAGTGGTGCTCGATGGAGTGGTTTACACCACCGTCCTCAATCCTGCGGACGGCAGGAAGAACTGGATCGACCTGATCACTGCGTTCTGCTGGGCGTTCCGCGATACGCCCGATGCCGTACTGCTGGTGAAAATGACCCACCACAATCTGGAGCATTACCGGGTCGTCCTGATGACGCTGCTTTCCCGCCTGGCTCCGTTTTCCTGCCGGGTGGTCGTACTGCACGGCTTCCTCGAAGACGACCAGTACCAGGCGATGGTCGCGGCCACCGACTACTACGTGAACGCCTCGTCGTGCGAAGGCCTGTGCCTGCCGCTGATGGAATTCCTGAGTGCGGGGAAACCTGCATTGGCACCACGGCATACGGCGATGGCCGATTACCTGGACGAACGCATGGCGTTCGTTGTCGAGGGTGCCCTGGAGCCGACCTGCTGGCCCCACGATCCCACCGGCATGCTGGTCACGCACCGCCACCGGCTGAACTGGCAGTCGCTGATGGAGGCGTTCCGCCGCAGCCATGCAGTGGCGATCCGTGAGCCCCAGGTCTATGCCCAGATGTCCCGCGCGGCCTGCACGCGCATGGAGGCGTTCAGCTCCCTGAAGACAGTGGCGGGCGCACTGGAAGTCTTCATCGGTGATGTCCTGGACCCCGATCGGTCGGTACGGGCGCCTGCCCGTGTCGCGGGAGGAATGGCGGAATGAGGTTCCTGGTTCACTCCGAGGTCAACAGCGCGCGCATCGAGTCGAGCCTGGGGCTGCCGGACTACAGCTACTACTTCGTGCTCAAGGAGTTCCTCCCGCTGCTGCGCGGCCTGGGGGAAGTCACCGTGGTGGAGCAGGTCGAGGAGGTGGATGCCCTCTATCGGCAGGCTCTCGACAAAGGCGAGCAGTGTGTTTTCCTCAGCTTCACGCCGCCACACAAGACGCCGCTGGACCTGCAGTGCCCGACCATTCCGGTGTTCGCCTGGGAGTTCGACTCCATCCCCAACCAGCAGTGGCTTGAGGATGACCGGCAGAACTGGGCGGCGGTATTGCAGCGTTGTGGCCGTGCCATCACCCACTCCGGGCTCACCGTCGAGGCGACCCATGCCGAGTTGGGCGCGGCGTTTCCGGTGGTCTCCATTCCGGCGCCGGTGTGGGACAAGTTTGCGCGCCTGCGCGAGCAGGCTGCGGGCTTGCCCAGCGAGCCGGTGACCCTGACAGTGCGTTCGGGCGTGGTCATGGATACCCATGACCTGTCGCTTGCGCCCTACCTCCCCAACGCCGATGCAGTCACCCGCGCTGTTGCCAGCGCGCGCGCGCGGGAGCTGCCGGTGGCGGCGACAAAGCCCGAAGCTACGGAACCCAGCGCAGCTGTGCGGCAGTCTCTGGCGCGTATCACCCTGCGCTACCTGGTCGAGTGGTACCGCCTGGCCTGGCGAGCGCCGCTGCCGGTCGTACCGGTTGCCGCCGAGCCTGCACCGGCGCGGATGGAGCCGCCCAACCCGGTGGAGCCGGGTGGTCTGCCGGATGTTGAAGTGGATGAAGAGGCGATGCCGCCGCTGCCATTCGGCGAGCATCGGCTGACCCTGTCCGGCGTGGTCTTCACGGCCGTGTTCAACCCTTACGATGGTCGCAAGAACTGGGTCGACATGCTCACCGCGTTCTGCAGCGCCTTCCGTGATACGCCCGAAGCCACGCTGCTGTTCAAGCTGGGCCACCACGAGTACGAGTCGGCGATGAACGACATGCTGATGTGCATGGCGCGCATGCCGGCCTTCCAGTGCCGTGTCGTCCTGTTGCACGGCTATCTGGATCGTTCCGAGTTCGACGAGCTGATCCGTCATACCGCTTACATCGTCAATGCCTCCCACGGAGAGGGCCAGTGCCTGCCGCTGATGGAGTTCCTCAGTTGCGGCAAGCCGGCGGTTGCACCACGCCATTCCGCGATGGTCGATTACATCGACGCGAGCGTCGCCTTCGAAGTGGCGACCTGGCTGGATGCGACTGCCTGGCCGCACGATCCGCGGCTGGCGTATCGCACGCTGCGGCACCAGATCGACTGGGCATCGCTGGTCGAAGCCTATCGCGCCGCCTTCCTGTGCTATTCGCAGCAACCGGAGCGCTATGCGCGCATGTCGGCTGCGGCGATGGAAAGAATGCGTACGCACTGTTCGCTGGAGGCCGGTCGTGGCCGCCTCCAGGCGTTTCTGGCCGCAGGCGCCGCCTGACGGCGCTGCGGCACATACGAAGTCATAGCGGGAGCTGACATGCTGGAGTTCATCAAGAGCCTGGGGCGCAAGCCGGCGCCCGTTACCCAGCCGCAGGAGGCCGTGCCGCCTGCCGCGCCGACGGAGGACCTGTCGACGCTGACCGATACCTACCTCAGCGGCTGGTTTCAGCAGGAAACCGATGAGCTGTTCGAGGGCTTTCCGATCAGTGCGCAGGACTCGGTCCTGGATATCGGTTGTGGCGACGGTCCCTTCGTGCAGTTCTGCGCCCAGCGTGGCGCCGAGGTGATCTTCGCCGACATCGATGCCGACAAGGTAGCCGGCGTCGAGCGCGCACTGCAGGGCTCCAATGCCCGCGCGATGCTGCCCCTGGTCACCGACGCGAATCCGATTCCCTTGCCTGATGCGCGGGTGGACAAGGTCGTGGCGATGGAGGTGCTGGAACATGTCGAGGACCCGGCGCAGTTCATGAGCGAACTGGTCCGCGTCGGCAAACCCGGCGCGCTGTACCTGATCACCGTGCCCGATCCGCTGGGTGAAAGCGTACAGAAGGAGCTGGCTCCCCCTGCCTATTTCGAGCACCCCAACCATATCCGCGTCTTCGAGCGCGAAGCCTTCGAGCAATTGATCCGCGACTCGGGCCTGGTCATCGAACGTCAGGCGCACTACGGCTTCTACTGGTCGGTGTGGTGGTTCTTCTTCTGGGCCTGCAAGCAGGACCTGTCGCCGCCCTGGCACCCGCTGCTCGATAGCTGGACGCGCACCTGGAACATGCTGCTGGCGACCGAAGACGGGCCGCGGATCAAGAAGGCCCTGGACAAGGCGATGCCCAAGAGCCAGGCGATCATTGCGCGCAAGCCGCTCTGACAAGGATGCAGCAATGATCGGGATTACGCGTATCGGCACCTTGCTGAGCTGGCTCGGTGGGCGATATGGGCAGTGGTCGGCTGCGTTGCTGGTGCTGCTGGCAGCCCTGGTGGTTCGGGTTGGAATGGGCTTCGAGTTCCCCATTCCCTGGAACGACGAGACAGCCTTCACGTCGCAAGCTTTCGAGTTCAGTCGAACCGGCAGCTTCTTCGTCTATGGACTCAACGCCGAGCGCATCGTCATGTGGATGCCGCCAGGCTATATGCTCTTGCTGGCCGGTATCTTCAAGGTGTTCGGCTACAGCTTCGAGCTGGCGCGCTGGGTGTCGACGCTGCTGTACCTGGGCAGCTTCTGCGTGGCGCTGGGCATCCTGCGCAGCCTGCGTCTGGACGGCTGGAAAGCCGGTATCGCGGTGCTGCTGACGCTGGCTGCCTTCCTCTCGCCCTATACGCTTGCCATCTCCAATATGGCGCGGATGGAGGCCTTCTACACGCTGATCTTCCTGGCTTCACTCTGGGCCATGCTGCGCGATCGTCCCGGGTTGGGACTGGCGTTGGTGCTGCTTGGGGCGATAGTTCATTTCAACGCGGTCTACATGCTTCCACCCTATGCCCTGCTCGTCGCCTGGAAGATCCTGCGGCGCGAGGATTTGCTGATTCGCCCGCTGGAGCTGCTGATGCTGGTACTGGCGGCGGTATCGCTACTGGCATACGGACTCTTCGCCGTGAAGCACCTTGGTGCTTTCGCCGACGACATGCGATTCCAGTTCGCCTTCAAGATGGGTTCCCCAGTCATGGATGGCCCAAGCGGCTGGCTGAAGGTGGGCTCACTGTTCCTGTTGGCTCTGGTGCAGTTGGTCGTGCGCCGGGACCTGGGCAAGGACGTGATGCTGTCGCTTTATGGCGCGGGCTTCCTGGCGCTGTTCCTGAATGGGCACAACATGTGGTACGGCTTCGCGCAGGTCTTCGCCATCTGGCTGGTGTTGCTGGGGTTGCTCCACAGTATTCAGGGTCTGCAAGGGCGCGTCTGGGCTCGTGGTGCGGCTGCTGTGCTGGCCGTGGCGCTGCTCTTCCCGCTGGGGCAGTATTCCTGGGCTCGTACTCCGCAGTTCGAGCCAATGTGGCCGCGTGCGGCCTTGTTGCACCGCTCGTTCCTGGCGACCCAGGAGGTGGAAAAAGTTCGTGCGTGGGTCGCGGCGTTGCCGCCGGGGGCAACGGTCTCGTTCGGCTATTCCGGTGTCGAGCCTTTCTTCTTCAATGAGTTCGCCAAATCCGGAGCGCGCTGGAGTATTTCCGGGCACAGCATGACCCAGGTTTCCCCGCCACGGACCAACGACTACCGGGTCTTCTGCGATAGCGCGCTGTTCCCGCCCTATCTGGCGGTGTACGACTGGGATGGTTATCCACGCAAGAGCCAGGACACCGGCTGCAGCATCATCTCGCAAGGTAAATGATGGATATGAAGGGAACGCCAGTGGCTGCCGCTCAGCGGTCGCCAGCGCTCTGGATGAATGGAGTCGTCGGTCTGGTCATCCTGACGTTCGCCTGGGTGACGGCGAGATATGCGCTGAGGAACAGCTACTTCATCGGGGACGATTACGATCACTTCCAGCTGATCGGTTCGATGTCGTTCCTGCAGTACCTGTTCACGCCGATCGATGTTCACTTTGTGCCGTTGCACCGGCTGTTCAGCTGGCTCCTGCTGAGGCTCGCACCGCTGAACTTTGATCTCGCGGTGGCTGTGCTGATGGCGTTTCAACTCGCCGCCACTTTGCTGCTCGCGCTACTACTGGGGCGCCTGCGCCCCGGTCCCTGGAATGCGACCTTACTCGTAGTCTTCGCGTGCAACAGTTTGCTGCTGCCATTGCTGGTCTGGTGGAGCGCCGGGATACACCGTTTTCCCTACGTGCTTCTGAGTATTGCCTGTCTGTACTTCTATCTGGGATATCGAGAACAGCATCGCTGGCGCCAGCTTGTTGCTGCCTGGGCTTGCCTTGTCCTGGCTTTCGGTTTCTACAGCAAGGCTGTACTGATTCCAGTCTATGTGCTGGCGCTGGAGTTCTGTCTGAGCTGGCGCTTGGGATTTGCCGTGCTGCGACGCTATGCGGTCGGCGCCTCGATGTTGCTTGCTGTCATCGGATACGTTGTCTGGTACGTGCTCTATGCGCCGGTAACTCGGCCGGCGGGTACCGCATCGATTTCCGTCGCCGTCGAGATCACCCTGGCCTTCATGCGCACGATGGCTGATCTGCTGGTACTCCGGCAGCCAGGCCCATGGAGTCTGGTTGGGGGAGGGGTTTTGGTGGCGTGGGGGCTGGTCATGCTGGTGACCTGCCTGAAGCGCCGGGAGAACCTGATCTACTGGCTGGTACTGTTGGGGCTGGTGGCTCTGAATTTCCTGGTGATCGGCGTTTCGTCCCGAGGGCAGATGTTCGGCGCCTATCTGGCGGGGATTCCACGCTACTACTTTGAAGTGCTCTTTCTGCCAGTGATCTTCTTCAGCCTGATTCTGAACCCGTCAAGTTCACAATACAGCGGCGAAGGTATCAGGGGCCGGTATACAGGAGTTTTGGCAATCGGTCTGGCCGTCCTTTATCCGTTGCTGGCCTACCTGTCGGCAAAGGCTCAGTTCATTGAGTACGGAGAGGTTCACAAGCAGGCGCATCATTACATGACGCGATTGTTGGCCAACCTGGATGAGTTGCCGGCAGATCGCCCAGTGCGGATCGCCGAGGGTAACCTGCCCCTGTACGTCTACGGCGACTGGTTGCGTGTCTACAAGCCGTTCGCGGTTGTACTGCCGCTTCGCTACCCGAATCTGGAGTTCGTTGCGCGTGATGTCGCGCAGTATGAAATCGATCAGGACGGACAGCTGAAGCCCCTGCCGTCACCCTGAGCGTCTGGCGGGTCAGGCGCTCGACTCCTCTTCCGCGGCTTTGTCGTTGCGCTTGGCTCTGCCGGGCGAGGCAAGGCTCAACAGCCACGCCTTGCCCGGCAACTCGATCCAGCGGTAAGTCACCATCGAGTAAACCAACAGCCCGCCGAGGTAGATCGGAGTGAGCGCGGCGTGGCTCATGCCCAGCCCTTTCAGCCCTGTGTCCACCAGCATCAGCACGACCAGATGGTTGAGGTAGATGGAGTAGGAAATCGTGCCAAGCCACTGGCACCGAGCGATCAGCCGGGCCAGCAGGCCCTGCTCCAGGGCAAAGAGCGTCACGACGGCAGCGAAGACCAACGGTGCAAATATCTGCATGGGCTTCATGCTTTCGCCACGACCGAAAAACAGCGCCAGCACGCAGAGGACGGCCACGACTTCGCTCAGGGCTATTGCCCAGGGCTGCCATTCCTGGCCGCGCGCCCAGAGCCAGCCGCGATAGGCCAGAACACCGAGTACAAAGGACGACCAGCCGCGCAGCAGCCCGGAATTGATCACCTGGAAATAGTTCTGGTAGGTCGTGTCGATGTTCCCGGTCATCCCGTGGATGATCACCAGGCCGGCGACGCTCATCAGGAGCAGGCTCAGGCTGCTGGTGGAGCGGCGCACCCAGCAGAAGAACGCCAGGTTTAACCAGAACTCCACGGAGATCGACCAGCTCTGTACGTTCCAGGTCTGTCCATGGGGGTTCAGCCCGATGTTGTGGGTCATGGTCAGTTGCTGGACGAAGGTGAACAGCGTGCCATCGGGGTAGCGGGGAATACTGCCGGCCAGCAGGGTATAGACCACTGCATAGCTGAGCAGGCCGAACAGGTGCATCGGGTAGAGGCGGGCGATGCGGCTCAGGACAAAGCGGCCGGCGCTGACCTGATGTTCGGAGTACAGATACCGATGTGCGAGGATGAAGCCGCTGAGTACCAGGAAGAAGTCCACGGCGAGGAACCCGGCGAAGCTCAGCAGCCAGTGGAACAGCGCGACAGCGATGGCCGCGATGCCGCGCAAGCCATCCAGCGCGTGGAAGTAGGTCTTGTTGTTCTGGGGCTGGGTCATGCGCTGTCAGGTCTCGCGTCCGTGAGGGAGTTTTCGGGAGGCGGGGTGCTGGGGCCGCCCGTGGCCATGCTGGCGAAGCCTCGCCGCCGCAGACGGTAATTGTCGATGAGTGTCTGCAGTTTCATCAGGACGAGTGAGATGGCCAGGCAGATGAAGATGCAGGCAGGAATCGCGACGCCCTCCTGCCCCTGGAAGCCCAGCCATTTTTCGCTCAGGTAGAAGGCCAGGAAGTGGCTGATGAAGATCGGGTAGGCAAGGCGTCCCAGTCGATTGTCCAGGGCCTTCAGCCAGGGTTCGGTGACTTGAGCTCGCAGCGCCGCGGCCACCAGCGGCCAGGCAAGTACCGCCCCGAGCAGCGCCTCCAGAGCGAAGCGGTTCTTGAACAGCCCGAGCGCCGGTGCCACGCCGATCAGCATCACTGCATAGATTGCCCAGACGGTCTGCAGCAGCCGCCGGTAGAAGGGTTCGGAAGCGCTGCGTGCATAGGCGCAGCCGGCCAGGAAGAACACCAGTACGCCGAAGATGAAGCGATAACCGAAGTTGTCGCTATTGAAGGGCCCGCTACCGAAGAACAGAGCGCTGACCTGAATCGCCAGTGTTGCACCGACCAGCACTGCGAATCGATTGCGCGGCAGCAGGAAGATCAGGGGCAGGAGCAGGTAGAAATGGAACTCGCTGGCGAGTGACCAGGCGGGTGGAATGATCGGATGAGGAAGGATTCCCGCGATCGTCAGGGGCGGGAATACATAGTTGGCGGGCAACAGCGCCAGATTGAGGACAATCTTGACCAGGTCAGGTTCCTGGTTGAGGAACAGCACGTGCTGGGCGGGGCCGAAGCAGGCAATGGCGGCGAAGCTGGCGAGCACAACGACGGCGTACTGGGGGAAAAGCTTGAGTATCCGGTCGGCATAGAACGACCGGACCGGTGTGCGGGAGTGTTCGACGAAGCGCTTGTAGCTGCGCTGCATCAGGTATCCGCTGGTGAAATAGAACACAATGACCGAGACGACGCCGGGGTTGAAGGTGAAGCCCGCGCCGGTCGTGTGCGAGAGCAGTACCAGGATGGCCAGGAAAAAGCGGGTGATGCCCAGCATGGTCGTATTCGCCGTCTTGTTGTTATGCCTAGAGTCGCTGCAGGCTGACTCGATGGATGGTCAGAGAACCTTGCGCATCCAGGTAGGTGCGGATTTCGGTCTCATGGCGCTGTTCGTTGGTGAACTCGGCGCTCATCACTTCGCGGTTGCCGTCGGTGCCGATCAACTCGCCTCTGCCGAGTATCCCCTGGCCTCTGTCGAATGCAATGTCCCATTTCCCGGCCTGCGCCCCACGTGGGAGGTTGGTGGCGAACTCGATCTCTACCCGGTAGTGACCCGGTGGCAACTGCACGTACGGACCGAAGGTCACGAGCCCTGGGTGGCTTGCAGAAACTTCGCAGCCTGCGCCGGCGTGGCTTGAGTCCGGCCGGGGCAGCTTGCACGCGGGGTAATCGATTCGCTGCAGCGTTGCGCTGAAGGGCGGGCGTTCGAGGCCCAGAGTTGGTGTTGTGAACAGACAATCCACTGCGCAGGCTGACGCTTTCACCAGTTGTACATCGGCCGCGACCCCGGGAGCACAGACTCCTTTGCGGGAGAACAGGTAATCCATTTCCGGGCGGGCGACGCAGGCATCTACACCGTGATCCTTCAGGTACACCAGCAATCCGGCAGTGTCGGCCCACAGCGCTTCGTCCTGGGCGGAATAGTCCAGAGCGACCGGATGGTCGTATCGGCTGGCGAGAAAGTCACCGATCTCGCTGATTGCGCCATTACGCTCCAGGGGGGCCAGCGGCTGGCTCGCGAGCCAGAACACACCGACGGCGCCCAGGAACAGGGTGAGTGCCCTGCGCACGGTGGTCTGGGCAATGCTCAGCAAACCGGCATGAAGCAGCAGGCATCCCAGCGTTGCGGGGATCGCCAGGTAGTACAGGCCCATGAAGGGATACAGCGGTTTGGGCACCTTGAGGTGATAAAGCGCAAACGTGGCGCTCATGACGATTGCGACCAGCGCGGCGTGCGTCAATACCCGGCGCAGTGGCGAGGCAGTGTTCGAACTGGTGGCCAGCCAGAACAGCATCGACGGAATCAGCAGGGCGCCGGCCAGGTTCCAGAACGACAGGGTGTAGCCCAGGGATTCTGGCAGCCTGGCTGTTTCCAGGCCCCTGAGGGTTTGCTGTGCTCTCAGGACCCGCAGCGGGTTGCTGTCGGTGTGAAGCAGCAGATCAAGCAGAATCGGCAGGAAGAACAGCGCGCCTATGGCCAGGCTGATGGCCAGCCAACGCAGCGCTCGGCCTTGCTGCAGGCCGTCGCGTCGCAGCACGACCAGGGTTGTCACCCCGAGCAGCGGAAGCGTGGCAATCGGCATGCTGATGTACCCGTGAATCAGCACGCAGGCCATCAGCATCGCCAATGGCAGATAGCGCAGACCTTTGCCGAGCAGCAGCAGGATCGACAGGTAGAACACGGCAAAAGGCAGGATCAGGCGGTAGGGCATCCACGCGGAAACCAGGTTGCCACCAATCAGTATCGCCATCGGCAGCACAACAGCGACCGCCGTTGCCGAGAAGCGCTGCCCGAACAGCCGGGCGCTGCACCAGCCGGCCAACAGCAGGAAGCCGAAGTTGAAGACCAGTGCGCAGAGCAGCCAGCTGCTCGAGCGTGGCAGGTGAAAAACGTTGCCTACCTGTTCGAACAGCGCGTTGGCGTAAAGGAACACGGGGCCCGGGTGGTTGAAGCCGTAGCGCGAATAGTGCCCCGTCAGCAGGTAGCCCTCGTCGTGCAACTGATCCACCAGCAGCATGTCGGCGGCAAAATCTTCGACGGGCAACACTTCCTGCCCCAGCCTTCCCGCCGCGCCGTGCATTAGCGCGTACAGGCTCAGTGCAACGAAGAAGGCACAGACCAGCGATCTGAAGGGTAGCCTTGCGGAGCCGAGGGAGACACCTGGAGTCATGGATTCCTTTCCGAGGACAGGGGAAGTCAGTGCAGGCGCTCGATGGCCAGGGACATCACGCGCAGCTCCGCGTTGCCAGGCCAGGACACTCGGAACTCATAGGGTTCTGGCCGCGAGCGCTTCACGCGGAACTCGATTTCCTGATGGGCCACTGCCCCGGAGGTGCCGGGCAGCGATACTGCCATGAGCACAGGGTCCGACGAGCGCGGGCGATAGACGTCCCAGGTGGCCACGGACTCGCTGGAGGGCGCGCTGCCCTGATAGTTGATGCTCAGGCGATAACGGCCCTGGGGTAGCGTGACATAGGGGCCGAACGAGACGAAACCGGGAGCGTCTCGCTGAGGCAGGGCAAGTCTGCCCCAGCCATCCAGCTGCCCGGTCAACGCCGGCAATACCGCCGCAGGGAAGTGCAAGGGCGGTTCCTGATAGCGGCTGAACGAACCGGTCAGCGCCACGAGGACGACGATGCTGGCCAGAACATAGCGTGGGCGCAGCACTCCGGTGGCTGGTTTGCCGCGGAAAAGGTACCAGCCGTAGCCCATCAGCAGCGGCAGCAGCAGAGCGAACAGATAGTTGGGCGCATAGGTGGGTGCCCACTGAATGTCGTACAGCGCCGGCAGCCAGGTGGTGAGGCGGCCGTAGAAGACCGAATAGGCGCTGAGCCAGGTTTCCGTCGGGCGTTGATAGAGACTGACCCCGGACCAGGCGTAGCAGCGCCATGCGTAGGCCTGCAGGAAGATGAAAGCGATCAGCAGGATGACCAGTGGCCGCTTGCCGATGCGCTCCTTGAGGGGAGGAAGGGCCGCCAGGGTCGGTAGGAAAAGGCACAGGGCCGCGGACCAGCCGAAGCGCCCGGAAAACGAACCGCCGCCATACCAGTTCGGGTGCATGGCGTTGGGGACCAGCAAAGCCAGGAACACCAGTAGCCAGGTGCCCATCAGCATTGGCTCGCGTCGTGCGAGGGGTACGAGGAACAACGCTCCCAGCATCAGCATCGGGTTCTGCAGCAGCATGCCCTGGTTCTGATCGACCAGCAGGCCCACGAGCACCATCAGCGCATTCGCACTGATCTCCAGCGCATCGCTTTGATACGGCCCGCTCATCTTGCCGTAGGCGTAGAGGTTGTAGCTGGCAAGCAGCAGGATGGATAGACCGAAGGCCACGGGCCACAGCAGCGTCCGTATGGCGTCGCGCCGTTGCTGAATAGATAGCCAGGTAGCGGCCAGGACCAGAACAAGCCCGGCGGCGCTGAACTTGATCTGCAGCCAGGGCAGGAAAGCCACTGCCAGGGCGTAGCCGAGAACTGTCAGGGTGCGCCGCTGATACTGGGGGGTTGCCAGCCAATACAGGCCACTCAGGCAGATCAGGCCGGCCAGCAGGTCGGGGTAGATCTGGTTCGCGGCGGGGAGCATCGGCAGTGCCGTGGTCAAGGCGACGACCGCCAGCATGGCTAGTTTCGTCGAGGCGCCGTAGTGGCGGGACAGCTTCCAGGCCAGGACCACTCCCCAGCTGCTGAGCAGGATCATGAACAGCTTGCTGCCCAGCATTCCGCCCAGCTTCAAGGGCAATGCCAGCAACAGCGGGAGGCCGACGTTATGGCCGCTGAACAGCCCATTCGGGCCGGGTAGCCCGTGGCTGTTGGAGGGGCCGGGCACGGCATCGGCAGGCGCCAGCCCCGCCGGGAAAATGCGGCGCTCGGCGAACTCCCGCGCATAGGCCTGGCTGACGTCGAAACTGCCGTCTCGGGCGATACCGTCGGCGATGACCAGGTAGTGGGGCTCGTCCCCCGTGACCTGATTGAGGCCCTTGTGCTGCCACAGGGCCAGCGTGATGACGGCGAGGGCCAGATAAAGTCCGAGGCAGAGCCAGAGTCCTTTTTGCTTCAGCATCTGAGGCATCGCCTTACAGCGACAGCCGCTTGAAGATGAACTCCGGTATGGAACGGATGATCGCCATGATCAGGCACCAGAACCCTGGCGTGTAGAGCACGTCCTTGCTCTTGCCGATGGCTTTTTCGATGTCGCCGGCGACCTTCTCCGGGGTTGCCCAGAGCGGGCCCTTGGGGAAGGCGGCGGTCATCGGTGTATCGACGAAGCCGGGCTTGATGGTGAGCACCTGTACGCCCGACTTGTACAAGCGATTGCGCAGGCCCTGGAGGAAGATGCTCAGCGCACCCTTGGCGGTGCCGTAGATGTAATTGGACTGGCGGCCACGGTCGCCGGCGACCGAGCTGATCACGGCGATGCTGCCGTGGCCCTGGCGCTCGAAATGATTGGCCAGCGGAGTTAGCAGGCTGATCACGCTCAGGGCGTTGGTGTTCAGTTCGCTCAGGGTCAGCGCCACGTCCTGTTCGCAGGCCTTCTGGTCGCCCAGGGTGCCGTGGGCGATGAGGACCAGGTCGAGTCCGCCCAGTTGCTCGATCACATTGCCGATTACGGCCGTGTGGCGGGCGAAGTCATTGGCGTCGAAGATCTCGCTGTGGACGCTGCTGGCGCCGCGCACCTTGAGGTCTTCACTCAGGCTCGTCAGACGCTCCTGATTGCGCGCCAGCAGGAACAGCTCGGCGCCGCGGGAGGCGAAGCGGCGTGCAGTCGCTTCGGCGATGGCGGAGGTCGCGCCGATGACGAGGATCTTTTTCATTGTTGTCCTATTCCAGTCCTAGACGTTGGGCTTGCAGGGAAACGAACTTGCCGAGCGCGCCAAAGCGCTCGCGCAGCGCCTGAAACTCCTCCCAGCGCGGGTAGCTCTGGCGGAAGGTGTCCGCGCTCATGCGTGCGTCCTTGGCCAGGTAGAGGCGACCGCCGTGGTCCAGGACCTGGCGGTCCAGTTCGTCGAGCAGCGGCAACAGGTCGCTTTGCATCTTGAAGTCCAGCGCCAGGGTGTAGCCCTCCAGTGGAAATGACAGGGGCGAGTCATTGCCTGGGCCGAAGGCCTTGAGCACGGCGAGGAACGAACCGCGACCGGAGGCGGCGATCCGCTGCAGGATGCTGCTCAGTCCGTCGATGCCCGCCTCGCGCGGCAGGACGAACTGGTACTGGACGAAGCCCCCGCGCCCATACAGGCGATTCCACTGACCGATGCCGTCGAGTGGATAGAAGAAGCTCCGGTAATCAACTCGCTGCTCGCTGCGTCGGCGGCGTACACGGTGGAAGTACAGGCTATTGAAAGCCTGGATCGAATAGTGGTTGAGCAGCGCCGAGGGCGCGTCCATTGGAATGCTCAGCGGCAACCCGGTACTGACATGACGGTCCTGGTCGCGTGCATGCTCCCCGACCATCAGCAGGGAGCGGCCCAGGGCGGTACCTGAGGCGACGCAGTCGATCCAGGCGACCGAATAGGTGCTGCGGTGGTGCTCTTCGAACAGCTCCAGCGCCTGCTGGAGGTTCTGTGCCTTGTAAGTTACCTGCTCGATATGGGCGCTGCTGACGCGGCGCAGGCGCAGGGTCGCTTCCAGGATGACGCCGGTCAGTCCCATGCCGCCGCAGGTAGCCAGGAACAACTCCGGGTGTTCGCTGCGCGAGCAGTGCCGGACCTGGCCGTCGCCGCAGGCCAGGGTCAAGGAGTCGACGAATTCGCTGAAGCAGCCGTCCAGGTGGTGATTCTTGCCATGCACGTCGCTGGCGATGGCGCCGCCGACACTGACAAATCGCGTTCCCGGCGTCACTGCGAGGAACCAGCCGCGCGGCAGAAACACGTCGACGATATCCGCCAGGGTGACGCCTGCATCGCAGCGCAGCACGCCACTCTGTTCATCGAAGGCGCGCAGGCGATCGAACTGGCGCGTACCGAGGAGGGTGCCGCCAAGGGCGGCATCGCCATAGCTGCGGCCCATGCCGCGTGCCAGCAACTGGGGGGTCTCGGCAATCATCTGGCGAGCAGGTGTCTCGCCCAGGGGCGACTGCAGGTTGCAGTCACTGCGGGGGTAGCGCCCCCAACCGGACAGCTCCATCAGGCTGCACCCTGGCGAAAGACGAAGCGGCGGTCCAGCTCGTATTTGGTCACGTAGCCGATGGCCAGGCCGATCACGCCGCCCAGGTAGCGCATCTCCTTGGTGGCGAACAGGTGCTCGAAGCCGAACTCGAATCCCCAGAAAATGGCGGTGGTCACCACGCCCATCAACGCGTAGAGGATGAATGTCTTGCCGTCGTGTGCGGCATCGCGCGCGGTGAAGCGGAAGATGTAGCGCTTGTCGAGGATGTACTTCACCACCAGGCCCACGCCGGTGCCGATGAGGATCGACAGCGCGATGTGGTAGGGGCCGGAGTACAGTCGGGTAGTGATGTCTTGGGAGAGTATGTTGGCAACGGTTGCGATTGCCGCCAATAACGTGTAGATCAACGCAAGTTTCATCGATGCTTTCGCGTGAGCCGTCCGAGGCAAGTGGCGTGAATCCTACCGCACGCTTTATCGTCCCTCCAGTGTGCCGCAATGAAGCGGAATCCGAGTCCTCCCGGTGAGTGGTTCACCGGAGCGAGCTTCAGATGCTCGCGCCGCCCAGGCCGGAACGAGTACCGTCGGGCCGAGTCACAGCCATTGTCCGGAGCCTTCCTGGCAGGCGAACCTGGTGCGCAGTTCTGCGTGACCGACCGGTCAGCCATTGTCGGTTTTTATTTCATGGAACAATCAGAGAGACTGGCCTTTGAACAAGCGATTACTGGTGACAGGGCTTTCCGGTTTCGTGGGCACCCAACTGCGGGCGTCGTTGGGACCGCAATGGCAGTTGATGGAGCTGCCGCGCCTGGACCTGGCCGAGCCTGGGGCTTTCGATGAGTACCTGCGCGACGATGTGCCTGACGCCGTGATTCACCTGGCGGGCCAGACGTTCGTGCCGCAGGCGTTCCGTGATCCTGCCGGAACCTTGCAGGTGAACCTCGTCGGTACGCTGAACCTGCTCGAGTCGCTCAAGCGTTGCGGCTTTTCCGGTGCGTTTCTGTATGTCAGCTCCGGGGATGTCTACGGACAGGTGAGCGAGGATCAGCTGCCGGTTACCGAGTTGCAGTTGCCCAGGCCGAGGAATCCCTACGGCGTGAGCAAGCTTTCGGCGGAGTTGCTCTGCCAGCAGTGGAGCTTCGCAGAGCCTTGGCGCATGATGGTGGCACGCCCGTTCAACCACGTGGGAATGGGCCAGAAGGCCGATTTCGTGATACCGGCGGTCGCAAGGCAACTCGCGCGTATTCGTCATGGATTGCAGGACGCGTGTATCGAGGTAGGGGACATCGATGTCACCCGCGACTTCCTCGATGTGCGTGATGTTTTGTCGGCCTACTTCGCATTGCTCGAAAAGGGGCGTTCGGGGGAGGTGTACAACGTTTGTTCGGGCCAGGAGTATCGCCTGCGCGACCTGATCGGCCAGATGGCCGCGCTGGCCGGCGTGGAGTTGCAGATCCGTCAGGATCCGCAGAAGCTGCGCAAGGCCGAGCAAAGGCGTGTTCGGGGCAGCAACGCCAAGCTGCAGCGTGAGACCGGCTGGAAGCCGGTTCACGGGATGGAGCAGATCCTGCGGGATGTCCTGGCTGACTGGGATGTCCGCGCCTTGCAGGAGTGACAGCGGTCGCACTGGGTTTGCGACCACTGCTGGCGATACCTGTCGCCGGTTCAGGACCCCGCCAGGCCTGCCAGGGGGAACGGGGTCCCAGGTAATGTGCAGTACGCGGAGGCATCGCTCGGGTGGAAGCCGATCGAGTCTCCGACATAACTAAAACGAGCTCGCAGCGCTTTCATCTGCGGGCCATCACGGATGCTAGAAGAATGACAAAAAGTGCTCTGATCACCGGCCTGACCGGCCAGGATGGCGCCTACCTTGCGAAACTGCTGCTGGAAAAGGGCTACAAGGTCCATGGTCTGGTAGCTCGCCGCAGCAGCGATACGCGCTGGCGCTTGCGTGAACTGGGGATCGAGTCCGAGGTGATCTACCTCGATGGCGATCTGGCTGACGCTTCCTCCGTGCAGCGTGCCGTGATCAAGGCCAAGCCGGACGAGCTCTACAACCTCGGTGCTCAGAGTTTTGTCGGCAGCTCCTGGGACCAGCCGGTCACTACCGGCATCGTCGACGGTCTGGGCGTGACCCATCTGCTGGAAGCCATCCGCCAGTTCAATCCGGAAACGCGCTTCTACCAGGCATCCACCAGCGAGATGTTCGGCCTGATCCAGGCCGAGCGGCAGGACGAGAACACGCCGTTCTACCCGCGCAGCCCCTACGGCGTGGCCAAGCTCTATGGTCACTGGATCACCGTGAACTACCGCGAGAGCTTCAAGCTCCACGCCTCCAGCGGCATCCTCTTCAACCATGAATCACCGCTGCGCGGCATCGAATTCGTCACGCGCAAGGTCACCGATGCGGTGGCCCGCATCAAGCTGGGCAAGCAGAACGAACTGCGCCTGGGCAACATCGACGCCAAGCGTGACTGGGGCTTCGCCGGCGATTATGTCGAAGCCATGTGGCTGATGCTGCAGCAGGAGCAGCCGGATGATTACGTGGTCGCCACCGGCGTGACCACCACGGTCCGCGAGATGTGCCGCATCGCCTTCGAATATGTAGGTCTGAAGTACCAGGATCATGTGGTGATCGACCCGGCCTTCTTCCGCCCGGCGGAAGTGGACGTGCTGCTGGGTAACCCTGGAAAGGCCGAGCGAGTGTTGGGCTGGAGCCCCAAGACCAGCCTGGAGAACCTTATCCACATGATGGTCGACGCCGACCTGCGTCGCGTTGGCAAGGAGTGATTCATGCTCGTCCCTGTCATCCTTTCCGGTGGAGCCGGCACCCGGTTGTGGCCGGTCTCCCGTGAAGGGCAGCCCAAGCCGTTCATGGCAATGCCCGACGGGCAATCGCTGCTGAGCAAGACGTATCGGCGCGCCGCCAGCCTGCTGGGGGCGGACGGACACATCGTCACGGTGACCAACCGTGACTACTACTTCCAGAGCAAGGATCATTTCCAGTCGGCCAAGCTGCGCCAGCGCGGCCACTTCATCCTTGAACCGGCTGGTCGCAACACCGCGCCGGCCATCGCGGTTGCCGCCCTGGCGCTGCGTGCCCTGCATGGCGATGACGTGACCATGGTGGTCATGCCGGCGGATCACCTGATCCGTGATGTCGAGACCTTCGGCCGCTGCGTCGAGCACGCCGTGGAGCTGGCCGAGGCGGGGCAGCTGGTGACTTTCGGTGTGGTGCCCAACGCGCCGGAAACCGGCTTCGGCTACATCGAAATGGGCGATGCGCTGGATACCAAGGGTGGCAGCCGGGTGAAGCGCTTCGTCGAGAAGCCCGATCTGGATACCGCCAAGGGCTTCCTGCAGGCCGGTACCTTCCTGTGGAACTCCGGCATGTTCTGCTTCACCGTCGGCACCTTCATCAGCGAGCTGGAGAAGTACGCGCCGCAGATGCTCGAACTGGCCATCGGTTGCCAGATGGCCAGCCAACCGGCCGAGTTCGGCAACCTGGTGCAGCAGGAGCTGCCTTCGGAGCACTTCTGCGCGCTGGAGGACATTTCCATCGACTACGCGCTGATGGAGCGCTCCGACCGCGTCGCCGTGATCCCGGCCGCGTTCGACTGGAGCGACATCGGTTCCTGGACTGCCATGAGCGCGCTGGTGGAGGCCGATGCCGACAACAACCGGGCGACGGGCAATGCCATCTTCGTCGACAGCAAGAACAACTACGTGCAGAGCGAAGATCGCCTGATCGCCACCGTCGGCGTAGAAGGGCTGATCGTGGTCGAGACGGCGGACGCGATCCTAGTCGCCAACGCCGAGCGCGCGCAGGACGTTCGCAAGGTGGTCAAGCAGCTCAAGGACACCGAGAACGAGGCCTATCGCCTGCACCGCACCGTCAGTCGTCCCTGGGGTACCTACACCGTTCTCGAGGAAGGCCCGCGCTTCAAGATCAAGCGCATCGTGGTCAAGGCCGGTGCCGCCCTGTCGCTGCAGATGCACCATCACCGCAGCGAGCACTGGGTCGTGGTGCAGGGCATGGCCAAGGTCACCAACGGCGAGTCCGTGCGGTTGGTGAACAGCAACGAGTCCACCTACATCCCCGCAGGGCATCGCCATCGCCTGGAAAACCCGGGCGTGATCGACCTGGTGATGATCGAGGTGCAGAGCGGCGAATACCTGGGTGAGGACGATATCGTCCGCTTCGAGGATATCTACGGCAGGATCGTCTGATGTCGCTGAGCAGTCTGAAAGGCACCTGGCAGTACCGCGGTTTCATCGTGGGCAGCGTGCGGCGGGAATTCGAGTCGCGTTATCGCGGCTCGTTGCTCGGAGCGGCCTGGACCATCCTCAATCCGCTGGCGATGATCCTGGTGTATACGGTGATCTTCTCCGAGGTGATGCGTGCGCGCCTGCCGGGCGTGGACGACAAGATGGCCTACAGCGTGTTCCTCTGCGCGGGCCTGCTGACCTGGGGTTTGTTCTCCGAGGTGGTCAGCCGCTGCCTGAACATGTTCCTCGAGAACGCCAACCTGCTGAAGAAGCTGAGCTTCCCGCGCCTCTGCCTGCCGGTGGTGAGCGTCTGCAGTGCGTCGCTGAATTTCGCCATCATCTTCGCGTTGTTCATCGGCTTCCTGCTCATCACCGGGCGCCTGCCCGGTGTTGCGCTGCTGTCGTTCCCGCTGCTGCTGGCGCTGCAACTGATGTTCGCGGTCGGCCTGGGCATGCTGGTCGGCGTGCTCAATGTGTTCTTCCGTGATGTCGGACAGCTGTTCGGGATTCTCCTGCAGTTCTGGTTCTGGCTCACCCCTATCGTCTACCCGCTGACCATCCTGCCGGAGTCGATCGGCCGGCTGGTGCAGCTCAATCCGCTGACCGGCCTGATGCAGGCCTACCAGAACCTGTTTCTCCACGGCCAGTGGCCGCAGCTCTCGCAGTTGCTGCCGGTCACGGTTTCCGGCGCCCTGCTGTGCGTGCTGGCCATGATGTTGTACCGCGCACGCGCGGGAGAAATGGTGGACGAACTCTGATGGGCCATATCCGTATTCAGCAACTGGGCAAGGCCTACCGTCAGTACCCTAAGCGCTGGTCGCGTCTGGTCGAGTGGATCGCTCCCGGTGACAAGCCGCGGCACCACAAGCATTGGGTCCTGCAGAACATTTCCCTGGAGATCGCGCCGGGCGAGGCGGTCGGTATCGTCGGTTCCAATGGCGCCGGCAAGAGCACCCTGCTCAAGATCATCACCGGCACTACGCAGCCCACCAGCGGCACCTGCGAGGTCGGTGGATCGGTATCGGCCCTGCTCGAACTGGGCATGGGCTTCCACCCGGAGTTCACCGGCCGGCAGAACGTCTACATGGCTGCGCAACTGCTCGGCCTGCAGCGTGAAGAGATCGACACACTGTTTCCGCAGATCGAGGCCTTCGCCGAAATCGGCGACGCCATCGACCAGCCGGTGCGCACCTACTCCAGCGGCATGCAAATGCGCCTGGCGTTCAGCGTGGCCACTGCGCGGCGCCCGGATGTGCTGATCATCGACGAGGCCCTGTCGGTCGGCGACTCGTATTTCCAGCACAAGAGCTTCGAGCGCATCCGCAGCTTCCGTCGGGCCGGCACCACGCTGCTGATCGTGTCCCATGACCGCTTCTCCATTCAGTCCATCTGCGATCGCGCGGTGTTGCTCGAGTTCGGCCAGGTGGCGATGCAGGGCGACCCGGAAATGGTCATGGACTACTACCACGCGCGGATGGGCGAGGGGCTCAACCACCTTGTGCGCCAGGAGATGCTGGCCAACGGCAAGGCCCGGACCATCTCCGGTACCGGCGAGGCGGAAATCGAATCGGTAAGGTTGCTGGATGCTGGCGGCAAGGATATCGACCTGGTCGAAGTCGGCCACGACGTCGTGCTGGAGGTCGGTGTAAGGGTCTGCCAGGACGTCGACCGGCTGGTGCTCGGCTTCATGCTCAAGGACCGGCTCGGACAGGCGATGTATGGCATCAACTCGCACCGCCTCAAGCAGGTGCAGAAGGGGCTGAAGACCGGAGATCGGCTGGTCTACCGCTATGCCTTCCCCATGCGGCTTGGAGCGGGCAACTATTCGGTGTCGTTGAGCCTTTCGCGGCTCGACTCGCACCTTGACGGCAATTACGAGTGGCGGGACTGCGCGATGATCTTCCATGTGGTCAACAGCACGCGCGAGAACTTCATCGGTTACTCCTGGCTGGATGCCCGCGCCAGTATCGAGCATTTCCCCAGCGATTCCCTGGTTCACCGCAGTGGAGAGCACTCCTGATGCGCCTGCTCGTCGAATGCACTTATGTCTTCGAACATCCCCATGTGAACTCCGGTATCCAGCGCGTGGTGCGCAATGTCATCCGTCACCTGGAACAGGGTGAGGGCGGTGTCGAGTGTATTCCTGTGGCTTTCATCCGCGGCCGCATGTATCGAGTGCTTCACCTGGCTCCGCTGTCCGGCAAGGAACTGCCCTGGCACAGCCGTATGAAAGTCGCACTGGAGCAACTGCGCAACGACTATTGGGTATGGCATGCCGGCCTGGAAAGGCGTTGGCCGATGAGCCGCTGGCACAATGCGCGACGTGCACTCTATGTGGTCTGCAAGCTCGCCAGCCTGGTGATTACCCTGCCCTTGCGTTTTGCCATGTTCGCCTCGCGCAACCATGTGGTGCCGGAGCGCCTGGAGCCTCTCGACACCTGCCCGGGTGACCACTTGCTGCTGCTGGACTCTTCCTGGCACGCGGACTTCTTCCCGGTGGCCGAGCGGTTGAAGGCGCAAGGGGTCGGCCTGGTCTCGGTGATATACGACCTGATCCCCTCGACCCACCCGCAGTTCTGCGATGCTGGCCTGGTGAAGGTCTTCGATCGCTGGTTCGACTGGATTGCCGAGATGGCCGACGGCTTCATCTGCATCTCGACGACCATTCGCGACCAGGTGCGAGCGGAGATCGTGCGACGCCGCGGTGAGGAATCGGCGCAGAAGCTCTGGTTTGACCACTTCTATCTGGGCTCGGAGCTGGACCTGGTGCGTGATACTTCCGCGCTGGACGGCAAGCTCACGAGGATGTTCGATGACGGCGACCCGGTCTATCTCATGGTCAGCACCATCGAGCCGCGGAAGAATCACGTTTATCTGCTCGACGCCTTCGATCTGCTCTGGGCTGAGGGCTCCAACGCCCGGTTGTGCATCATCGGTCGCATCGGTTGGAAGTGCGAAGACCTGATCGCGCGCATCCGCAGCCATCCCGAGCTGAACAAGCGCCTGTTCATGTTCAACAAGCTCAATGACCGTGGCCTTGAGTATGCCTACGCGCATTCGCGCGCCCTGGTGTTCCCGTCCTACGTGGAAGGTTTCGGCTTGCCTCTGGTCGAGGCGATGCAACGCAATCTGCCGGTTATGGCCAGTGACATTCCGGTGTTTCGCGAGGTCGGTGGCGACTTCGTCGCGTACTTCGATCTGCAGCAGCCCGCTTCCCTGGCGGCGCTGGTCCAGGAGTACGAGACTGCAGACCGATTCCCGGCTACCCGCGCCGTGTCTGAATGGCGTTGGCTGGGTTGGCGGGACGCCAGCCGACAGCTGGTGGGGCGTGTATTGATTGCGCTGTCGCCGCGCCGATCGGCTCCGCTGGAGCCTGAAGTTGAAGTGAGCTGAGCGTGCACGTTGCTCTGAACGCCCGCATCCTCAAGGCGCCGAGAACCGGTATTGGCCAGTACGTGTCGTCCCTGACCCAGGCGTTGCAGGAACAGGCGGAAGTCAGCCTGCAGTTGTTCCTGGGCCGTCAGTGGTCGATCGATCTGCCGCCGGCCCCGATGCCCGGCTATTCCCGCCGCGCCGCGCTGGCCAAGCGGGTGCCCGCTGCCTACCGTATTCGCCGCTGGCTGGAGCAGGGAAGTTTCGATCGCGGGCTGCGTCAGCGCTCGATCGACCTCTACCACGAGCCCAGCCTGTGGCCGCTGGAGTTCGACGGCCCGATGGTCATGACCCTGCACGACCTGACGCATGTGCATTACCCGCACACCCAACCCGCCGATCGTCTGGCCGAAATCGAACGCCACGTTGGCCGTGGCGTCGAGCGTGCACAAGTGGTACTGACGGATTCCGAGCATGTCGCCACAGAGGTCCGCCAGCATTTCGCCCTACCCGATGAGCGTGTGGTGGTGGCGCCGCTGGGTTACGCACCGCGCTTCCGCCCTCGCTCGGAAGCGGAGCTGGCGAGCACGCTGGCATCGTTTGGATTGTCGGCGGGGCAGTACCTGATCTGCGTCGGCACACTGGAGCCGCGCAAGAACCTTCAGTTGGCGCTGCGGGCCCATGCCCTGCTGCCGGCAAAGCTGCGCTCGCGCTTGCCTTTGGTGATAGTCGGAATGCCAGGCTGGCGCAGCGAAGGCCTCGATGAGACGCTGGATGTCGCCGTGAAAGGTGGCTGGGCAAAGGTGCTGGGCTACCAGAGTGACGAAGTGCTGGCGCAGTTGCTGGCCGGGGCGAAGGCCTTGCTCTTCCCGTCGCTGTACGAAGGCTTCGGCCTGCCCGTGCTGGAAGCGATGGCCAGTGGCGTGCCGGTATTACTGACTCGGACTTCCTCGCTGCCGGAAGTGGCGGGGGAGGCGGGCATCTATGTCGATGCCCATGATCCGCAGGAAATGTGTCACGCCCTGCAGGAACTGGTGGACGACTCTTCTCTCGGGCAGCGCTGCCGGGTGCTGGGGCTCGAGAGGGCCCGGCACTTCAGCTGGCAGCGATGCGCCCGGATAACCAGCGAAGCCTACCGAAAGGCTGTAGGAGGCTGAATGCGCGTACTGCACTTCTTCAAGACCTATCTGCCGGACTCCGTGGGGGGCATCGAGCAGGTGATCAACCAGCTCTGCCGTACCGGGCGGCAACATGACATCGAGCACCAGGTACTGACCCTGAGCCCGAATCCCGAGCCCGCCGAGCTGATGGTCGACGGGCATCGCGTCTACCGGGCGCGCCTCGACCTGCAACTGGCATCCACCGGCTTTTCCTACAGTGTCGTGCCGCAGTTCCGCCGGCTCGCAGCAGAAGCGGACATCATCAATTTCCACTTCCCCTGGCCGTTCATGGATGTGGTGCATCTGCTGGCGGGCATCGACAAGCCGACCGTGGTGACCTACCACTCGGATATCGTTCGCCAGCGGCACCTGTTCAAGCTTTACCAGCCGCTGATGCACCGCTTCCTCGGCAGCGTGGACCGCATCGTCGCGGCTTCGCCCAACTACCTGGGCTCCAGCGAGACCCTGCGTCGCTACCGGGACAAGGCAGAAGTCATTCCCTATGGACTGGACAAGCAGGCTTATCCCGTCCCCTCTCAGGAATGCACGGCACGCTGGCGCCAAGAGGTAGGAGAACAGTTCTTCCTGTTCGTCGGCGTGATGCGCTACTACAAGGGCCTGCACATCCTGCTGGAAGCCGTGCAGGGAACCGGGTACCCGGTGGTGATAGTCGGGGCCGGGCCGCTGGAACTGGAGCTGAAGGCACAGGCGGCGGCGTTGGGCGTCGAGTCCCACGTGCGCTTTGTCGGCCGCGTCAGCGAAGAGGACAAGGTCGCCCTGCTGCAACTGTCGCGGGCAATCGTCTTCCCTTCGCACCTGCGCTCGGAAGCCTTCGGCATCTCCCTGCTGGAAGGCGCGATGTACGGCAAGCCGATGATTTCCAGCGAGATTGGCACTGGGACCAGTTTCATCAATGCCAACGGGCTGACCGGACTGGTGGTGCCACCGAGCGATCCTCTGGCGTTCCGTCAGGCGATGAAATGGTGTTGGGAAAATCCACAGGCGGCTGCAGAAATGGGCCGGCACGCGGAAGCTCGCTATCAGGAGCTGTTCACGGCTGAGGCGATGGGGCGCGTCTGGGCAGATCTGTATCGCAATCTGCTGGACGAGAGGGCGGAGAAGGAAGGGCTGTTGCCCGAAGGTCGCTCGGGCTGAGCGACCAGGGCAAAGAACTTACCAGTACAGTTACGGCGAGCCTGGAGAGTGTGGCTCAGTTGTACTGTTGAATCAGCGCCAGAACGGCTTGTTCAGTTCGGCGTAACGCTGGGCTTCGCTGATACCGGCGTCGGCCAGCAGGCGGGAGTCCAGACGGGCCAGCTGACGGCGGCTTTCCATGCGGCGCTGCCACAGGCGGACGGTGCCGACGAGGCCACGATGGGCGCTGGAGGTGCTACGGGTGGTGCTCAGAGCTGCGGAACCGAGGGTACGTTCCATGGTGGTCATCCTTCTCGCTTGTGGCGAGTAGTCAAGTTGCTGAATGGATTGAGCATATGATCTGACTTTTCAGTCAGAGATGACAGGTACAGTTGCGCTGTATTGCGGCTGGTCAGCCGATTGTAATTTTGAACTGTAATGGTCTTTTTCAGGGCGAACTGTACCGTTGCGCTCCATTCTGGTGCGCAATTGGCGGGCGTCTGAGGTTTTTCGAGGGTGCCGGCCAGGGTGGCGGCGGGGGAAGCTGAACAGTTGGAGCGGGATAAAAATCTGTTCAGGAGTGTTTTTACGTGGTTTTTTTTTGGCTGTAAACCCTTGCGGGCCATTCATTGCTGAATGACCCGCAAAGCGTCTGCAGTCAGCTCGCTGCCAGCATGTGGCCGCGTTCTTCCAGATTGATATGCCACTCCAGGGCCTCGCGCAGGATGTGCGGGGTGTGGCCGCCGCGCTCGCAGGCGGCATCGAAGTAACTGTTCAGGGCGTCGCGGTAGGACGGGTGCACACAGTTGTCGATGATCACCCGGGCGCGCTCGCGCGGCGCCAGGCCACGCAGGTCGGCCAGACCGACCTCGGTGACGAGGATGTCGACGTCGTGCTCGGTGTGGTCGACGTGGCTGACCATCGGCACAACGCTGGAGATGTTGCCGCCCTTGGCGATGGACTTGGTCACGAAGATGGCCAGGTGCGCGTTGCGGGCGAAGTCACCCGAGCCGCCGATGCCGTTCATCATCTTCGTGCCGCCCACGTGGGTGGAGTTCACGTTGCCGTAGATGTCGAATTCCAGCGCGGTGTTGATGCCGATTATCCCTAAGCGACGGACCACTTCGGGGTGGTTGGAGATCTCCTGCGGACGCAGTACCAGCTTGTCCTTGTAGCGCTCCAGGTTGCCGAACACATCGGAGTTGCGGCGCGCCGACAGGGTGATGGAGCTGCCCGAGGCGAAGCGCAGCTTGCCGGCGTCGATCAGATCGAAGGTCGAGTCCTGCAGTACTTCGGAGTACATGGTCAGGTTCTCGAAGGGTGACTCGATCAGGCCGCACATCACCGCGTTGGCGATACTGCCGATACCGGCCTGCAGCGGGCCGAGGCTGTTGCTCATGCGGCCGGCGTCCACTTCACGCTTGAAGAAGTCGATCAGGTGGTTGGCGATGCCCTGGGTCTCGTCGTCCGGCGGCAGCACGGTGGACGGCGAGTCCGCCTGGTCGTTGACGACGATGGCGACGATCTTTTCTGCCGGGATCGGGATGGCGGTGCTGCCGATGCGGTCATCGACCTTGGTCAGCGGGATCGGCGTGCGGGTTGGCCGGTAGGTCGGGATATAGATGTCGTGCAGGCCTTCCAGGTTGGGGTTGTGCGCAACGTTGATCTCGACGATCACCTGCTTGGCGAAGATCGCGAAGCTGGCCGAGTTGCCCACCGAGGTGGTCGGCACGATGTGGCCTTCCTCGGTAATGGCGACGGCTTCGATGACGGCGATGTCCGGCAGCTTGAGCTGGTGGTTGCGCAGCTGCTCGACGGTCTCGGAGAGGTGCTGGTCGATGAACATGACCTCGCCGGCGTTGATCGCCTTGCGCAGGGTGCTGTCGACCTGGAAGGGCATGCGCCGGGCCAGCACGCCGGCTTCGGTGAGCTGCTTGTCGAGGTCGTTGCCCAGGCTGGCGCCGGTCATCAGGCTGATGCGCAGCGGCTCCTGCTTGGCGCGCTCGGCGAGGGCCTTGGGTACGGCTTTGGCTTCGCCGGCGCGGGTGAAACCGCTCATGCCGACGGTCATGCCGTCCTTGATAAGGGCCGCGGCCTGGTCGGCAGTCATCACCTTGTCCAACAGGGAGGACATACGCACGCGATCACGGAACATGGGAAAACCTCGGGCAGTAGGAAGTGCGAGGCCGCCAGTCTAGGGACTCGGCGATTTTTGGCTCTTATACCAAGGTCGAAAAATCGCGCGGCCGGGGCCTTCTTACTACCAATGTCCAGCGCTTTTCCCATCGCTGGAAAGCAAGACACCGGCGCGAGGCCGGTGTCTTGTGGATCGACGGTCGTCTTATTCGACGGCCTTGACCATGTCTTCGATGACTTTCTTGGCGTCGCCGAAGACCATCATGGTCTTGTCCAGGTAGAACAGTTCGTTGTCCAGGCCGGCGTAGCCGCTGGCCATCGAGCGCTTGTTGACGATCACGGTCTTGGCTTTGTAGGCCTCGAGGATCGGCATGCCGGCGATCGGCGACTTCGGATCGTTCTTCGCGGCCGGGTTCACCACGTCGTTGGCGCCCAGTACCAGCACCACGTCGGTCTGGCCGAACTCGGAGTTGATGTCTTCCATCTCGAACACCTGCTCGTAAGGCACTTCGGCCTCGGCGAGCAGGACGTTCATGTGGCCCGGCATACGACCGGCAACCGGGTGGATGGCGAACTTCACGTTGACGCCGCGATGGGTCAGCTTCTCGGCCAGTTCCATCAGCGCGTGCTGGGCACGGGCCACCGCCAGGCCGTAGCCAGGGACGATGATCACGCTGTCGGCGTTGGTCAGCAGGAAGGAGGCGTCGTCGGCCGAACCGGATTTCACCGGGCGGGCTTCCTTCGCACCGGCCGGGCCGCCAGCGTCCGCTTCGGCGCCGAAGCCACCGAGGATGACGTTGAAGAACGAGCGGTTCATCGCCTTGCACATGATGTAGGAGAGGATCGCGCCCGAGGAGCCCACCAGGGAACCGGCGATGATCAGCATCGAGTTGTTCAGCGAGAAGCCGATACCTGCCGCGGCCCAGCCGGAGTAGGAGTTCAGCATCGACACCACGACCGGCATGTCGGCGCCGCCGATCGGGATGATGATCAGCACGCCGAGGATGAAGGCCAGGGCCAGCATCACGACGAAGGCGGTGAGGTTACCGGTGAACATGAACAGCAGGCCCAGGCCCAGGGTGGTCAGGCCCAGCACCAGGTTGAGCATGTGCTGGCCGGTGAACTGCACCGGGGCGCCCTGGAACAGGCGGAACTTGTACTTGCCCGACAGCTTGCCGAAGGCGATCACCGAACCGGAGAAGGTGATGGCGCCGATGGCCGCGCCGAGGAACAGTTCCAGGCGGTTACCGGTCGGGATGGTATCGCCCAGGTTCTGCACGATGCCCAGCGACTGCGGCTCGACCACGGCGGCGATGGCGATGAACACGGCGGCCAGGCCGATCATGCTGTGCATGAAGGCGACCAGTTCCGGCATCTTGGTCATCTCGACGCGCTTGGCCATGATCGAACCGGCGGTGCCGCCGGCCAGCAGGCCGATGATCACGTAGACGATGCCGGTGGTGGCGATTTCGCTGCTGATCTTGAACACCAGGGCCACGGTGGTCAGCGCGGCGATGGCCATGCCGATCATGCCGAACAGGTTGCCGCGGCGCGACGTGGTCGGGTGCGAAAGGCCTTTCAGGGCCTGGATGAAGCAGACCGAGGCGATGAGGTAGAGGAGGGTGACGAGGTTCATGCTCATGTCAGTGCTTCTCCGCCTTCGGCGCTTTCTTCTTGAACATTTCCAGCATGCGGCGGGTGACCAGGAAGCCACCGAACACATTCACTGCAGCCAGGGCCACGGCCAGGGTGCCCATGGCCTTGCCCAGCGGGGTGACGGTCAGGGCGGCGGCCAGCATGGCGCCGACGATGACGATGGCCGAGATGGCGTTGGTCACTGCCATCAGCGGGGTGTGCAGGGCAGGGGTGACGTTCCAGACCACGTGGTAGCCGACGTAGATCGCCAGCACGAAGATGATCAGGTTGTAGATGCCGTGGGAGATCAGCATGTCTTCCATAGTTTCTCACCGGTCTTCAGGGCCGGACGCGGGGTCCGGCGCGTTCTTATATAAGAAGGGCTCAGCCGTTCTTGCGCACGATCTGGCCGTCGCGGCACATCAGGCACGCGGCGACGATGTCGTCTTCCAGGTTCACCGTGAAGCCTTCGGCGGTCAGGGTGAGCTTGAGGAAGTCGAGCAGGTTGCGTGCGTAGAGTGCGGAGGCATCCGCCGGCACCAGCGCGGCCAGGTTGCTCAGGCCGACGATGGTCACGCCGTGCTTGACCACGACCTGGTCGGCCTCGGTCAGCGGGCAGTTGCCGCCCTGGGATGCCGCGAGGTCGATGACCACCGAGCCCGGCTTCATTTCGGCGACGGTAGCCTCATGCAGCAGGGTCGGCGCCTTGCGGCCCGGAATCAGCGCGGTGGTGATGACGATGTCCGACTGCTTGGCGCGTTCGTGCACGGCCTTGGCCTGGCGCTCCATCCACGAGGCCGGCATCGGGCGGGCGTAGCCGCCAACGCCTTCGGCGCACTCGCGCTCTTCGTCGGTCTCGTAGGGCACGTCGACGAACTTGGCGCCGAGGGACTCGATCTGCTCCTTCACTGCCGGGCGTACGTCCGACGCCTCGATCACCGCACCCAGGCGCTTGGCCGTGGCGATGGCCTGCAGGCCTGCAACGCCAGCGCCGAGGATCAGCACGCGGGCGGCCTTAACGGTGCCGGCGGCGGTCATCAGCATGGGCATGAAGCGCGGGTAGTGGTGGGCAGCGAGCAGCACGGCCTTGTAGCCGGCGATGTTGGCCTGGGAAGAGAGCACGTCCAGGCTCTGCGCGCGGGAAGTACGCGGCGCGGCCTCCAGGGCGAAGGCGGTGACGCCGTGTTCGGCCATGCGGGCGATGTTCTCGTTGTTGAACGGGTTGAGCATGCCGATCAGCACGGTACCCGGCTTCATCTGCGCCAGCTCGCTTTCGCTGGGCGCGACAACCTTCAGCACAAGCTCCGAACCGTAGGCATCGGCGGCAGTGCCGATCTTCGCGCCAACGGCTTCATAGGCGGCATCCGGCTGGCTGGCGCTGACGCCCGCACCGCTCTGAATGACGACCTGATGGCCCTGCCCGATCAGTTTCTTGACCGTCTCCGGCGTTGCTGCGACCCGCGTCTCACCGGCTTGGGTCTCGAGGGGTACACCGATCTGCACTTGCAAATCTCCTGCGTGATCCTGGGATTGTCCGGGCTACTACGTTGGCGACCCGGGTTTTGAACTGGCAACGGTCTGCTTTTGTTTTAAGAGCTTATTTTGTGACCGGGCTGTGACCCGGTGGCCGCGGCATTGTGCAATCGAACCTGGAGGGCATCAAGAAGTTCTGGAGTGGTACTAAGCGATAACTACAAGTCACGTTTGGACCCGTAGTTTTCCGGTCGCCACCGAGGCCGCGTGGACCCTGGCGTTAAGCCTAATTGCCTATTGTGACCGGACGGAAATGTCATCCTCGCCGTGAATGACCCCCCATCAGAGGCTCCCCATGCCCACCGAAAGGCCCGGTAATCCTGCAACAGGCTCAGGCATAGGTGTTAATTAATGTTTCTAATATGGAGTATGAGTCATTCCTGATGCCTGATTTCCTGTAGCAGATTTTTTACATTGACTACGGGGTCAGGAAAAGCTGCAGAAAGCCTCAGGGCCGCGTGTTGCAACGCGCCAGAGCCTTGCAGTGAGGTTTAGCAGAAAGTCGGGATTTGTCTGCTGGAGGGACGAATGACGCAGAAAAAACAACGGCCACCGCTATCGGGTGGCCGCTGGGGGTGAGACACGGTGTCGCGGGTCAGTGGTTCGTGCCGATCACGCCGGGCAGCTGGGCGACCAGCTTGTCGTTGTGCAGCGGGGCGCGGATGAAGCCGTGCTGGGTGTTGTCCGGGCCGATGATGACCAGGTTGCCGCTGTGGTCGACGGTGTAGTTGGGCTTGCTGGTGTCGGCCGGGATGTAGGGGATGCTCATGGCGTTGGCCAGCTTCTGCACGTTCTCTTCCGAGCCGGTGATGCCCTTGAAGCCGGCGTTGAAGAAGCCGAGGTATTCCTTGAGGCGCGGCGCGGTATCGCGGTGCGGGTCGACGCTGACGAATACCACCTGGAGGTTCTTCGCGACTTCCGGCGGCAGCTTGGTCTGCAGCTCGCGCAGCTGCGCCAGGGTGGTGGGGCAGACGTCCGGGCAGAAGGTGTAGCCGAAGAACAGCAGGGACCACTTGTCCTTCAGGCTGGCGGTCTGGAATGGCTGACCGTCCTGGTCGGTGAAGGTGAGGTCGGGGACGCTGCGGGTCTGCGGCAGGATGACGATGCCGGCGTCCAGCAGCGCGGCCGGGTCGAGCTGGTGGCGCTGGTTGAGCACCTTCTGCACGGTGAGGCCGAGGATCAGGGCGACGATGGCGACGAGGATGAAGACGGTCTTGTTGACTCGGGACATGGGGTTCTCGTGGGTCGGGACGTCTGGGCTTGAGGCTGCTGTTCGTGCCGCGCCCCTGCATGGCGGGGGTGCGGCGATGTTCGCGAGCAAGCTCGCTCCTGCGGGAGAGTTAGGTGCAGGAGCGAGATCGCGAACCCTCAGTAGTTCAGGTGCAGCGGCAGGTAGTGGTCCACCAGCAGCGCGATGAACAGCAGGAACAGGTAGGCGATAGAGTACTTGAAGGTCTTGATCGCCGCATGGGGTCGGCTGCCGCAGTAGAGCGCCCAGGCCCAGTCGAGGAAGCGCGCGCCGAGGGCCAGTGCGGCGAGCAGGTAGACCAGCCCGGCCATGTGGATGGCGAAGGGCATCAGCGTTACGGCGAACAGCACCAGGGTGTAGAGCAGGATGTGCAGCTTGGTGTAGTGCTCGCCGTGGGTCACCGGCAGCATCGGGATGTCGGCTTTGGCGTATTCGTCCTTGCGGTGCAGGCACAGCGCCCAGAAGTGCGGCGGGGTCCAGGCGAAGATGATCAGCACCAGCAGCAGCGGCTCGGCGGAGACCTGCCCGGTCACCGCGACCCAGCCCAGCAGCGGCGGGGCGGCGCCGGCGAGGCCGCCGATCACGATGTTCTGCGGTGTGGCGCGCTTGAGGAAGCCGGTATAGAGCGCCGCGTAGCCGAGCAGCGAAGCCAGCGTCAGCCAGGCCGTCAGCTCATTGGTGAACACCAGCAGTACCGCCATCCCGGCCACCGACAGCAGCATGGCGAAGCCCAGCGCGATGGGCGGCGAGACGCGTCCTTCAGCCAGCGGGCGCTTGTGGGTGCGCGCCATGATCGAGTCGATGCGCCGGTCCACCACGTGGTTCACCGCTGCCGCGCCGCCGGCGCACAGACCGATGCCGAGGTTGCCGAACACCAGCACCTGCCAGGGCACCCCGGCCTTGGTGGCGAGCAGCATGCCGATCAGCGAGGTGATCAGCATGAGCAGCACGACCTTGGGTTTGGTCAGTTCGAGCAGGTCGCGCCAGCTGGCTTGGCTGGAAGTGCTGATGACGCTGGCCATGGGCATTTCTCCTGACTTCTTTTAGGGGGACCGGCGCGCCGCGGCGCCGGCCATCGTGCTCAACCGTGCAAGGTCATCCCTGCGAGGGATAGGCTACCGGTCTCTCCAGTGCGTCCAGGGTGATCGGGCTGCTGGCGGGCAGCTGGACGTGTTTTGCCGCGGGCGCGCGAACCCGGAAATTCACCAGCACCAGCATCAGCAGCAGGAAGGCGCCGCCGCCGTTGTGCGCCACCGCTACCGGCAGCGGCAGGTGCAGCAGTACGTTGCTGATGCCCAGGCCGATCTGCAGGGAAAGTCCCAGCAGCATCAGCGCCGTGATGCCGATCAGACCGTGGCGCTGGAGGTTCCAGGCCAGCAGCAGTATCACCGCGGTGACGCACAGCGCGCCCATGCGGTGGGTCATGTGGATGGCCGTGCGGGCGTCGCTGTCGAGCTGGCCGCCCAGGTAGTTCGGGCCGATGTGCTGGGTGAGGTGGAAGCCATTGGCGAAGTCCATGTTCGGCCACCACTCGCCGTGGCACATCGGCAGGTCGATACAGGCCACCGCCGCGTAGTTGCTGCTGACCCAGCCGCCGAGGGCGATCTGCCCGACTACCATCAGCAGCGCCAGGGCCGCCAGCGCGCGCAGCTTCGAGGGCAGCTGCAGCGGGGCGAAGGCACCGGACAGGCGCAGGCTGAGCAGGAACAGCAGCGACAGCGTGGTGAAGCCGCCGAGAAGGTGCGCGGTGACCACCTGCGGCCAGAGCTTGAGGGTGACGGTCCACATGCCGAACGCCGCCTGGGCGATCACCACTGCGAGCAGCACCAGCGGCAGGCGCATCGGCTGGCCGTCGCGGCCACGGCGCAGCAGTGCGTGCACCGCCAGCCCGAGGATCAACAGGCCGAGGCTGCCGGCGAAGTAGCGGTGGATCATCTCGTTCCAGCCCTTCTGCGCCTCCACCGGTGAGTCGGGGAAGTGCATTTCGGCGTGGGCCAGCTGTGCTTCGTTCAGCGGCACGTGGACGAAGCCGTAGCAGCCGGGCCAGTCCGGGCAGCCGAGGCCGGCGTGGGTCAGGCGGGTGTAGGCGCCCAGCAGGATGACCACGAAGGCCAGCGCCGTAGCCAGCACGGCGAGGTAGAAGGCGGGTTTGCGTCTTGCCTGGATCATGCGTCGCTCCCGATCTTGTTGTTGTCGTGGGGCTGGCGATGTCTCGACCGGCTTAACCGATGTTGGAAAGTTTCAGCAGCAACTGCAGGTCCTTGAGGATCGACTTGCCGTTGGCCTTGGCGTCGTAGCGCAGCACCAGGTTGCCGTGGGGGTCGACGATCCACAGTTGCGGCTGCGCGCCAGTGTGCTGGTTGGGCGTCAGGCCCAGGCGCTGCAGGCGCGGGTAGTCCTTGTCGAGCAGGCCGGTGAATTCGACCGGCAGCGGTTTGGCGAAGGCCAGTGCATGTTCGGCGCGGCTGGCTTCGCGGCCCAGGCCGATGTTGATCTGGCGCGCAAGGTAGACCAGTTGCTGGCAGTCGCTGGTGCAGGTTTCCGGCGCGGTCACCAGCAGCTGCCACTGGTCGCTGGCCTTGTCGTCCTGCACGCCGAGATCGGCCGGGGTCTGCCCGGTGGCGATCAGGTCGCCGTGGTAGCTGCGGCCTTCCGGCACCCAGAACTGCAGCTTGTACATGGCGGTGGCGAGCAGCATCGGCCCCAGCACGAAACCGAGGATCAGCAGCAGTTGCACGCGCCCGCGGCGGCGGGCAGTGGAGTCAGGCAGAGTCATGGCGGTCATGGTCAAGTGTCTCCCGTGCGCGACGGATGCCGAGGTAGAGGTAAAGGGCGGAAAGCGCGATGGCTAGGGCGAACCACTGCACGGCATAGCCGACGTGGCGCTCCGGGGGCATGGCGACGATCGGCCAGTCGGTGTCGAAGGCGGCGTCGCCCGGCTCCAGGCGGATTTCCAGCGGGCTGCCTTCACGGCCGAGCTGGTCCCACAGGAACGCGGCGTCCACCTGGGTGATCAGGCGCGGCCAGCTGGCGGCCGGGGCGCTCGGAGTGGCGGCTGCAGGGACGTAGGTCCAGGCATCCAGCAGCAGGTCGTGATTGGGCGTGTCGACTTTCGGCGGCACGCGGCGGTCGGGCCAGGGCACCCAACCGCGGTTGACCAGCAGCCACTGGTGGCCGATGCGGTCGAAGAAGGGCTGCAGCACCTCGACGCCGGCCTGGCCGTTGCGCGTGCGGTTGTCGAGCAGGGCGGTGTGTTCGGCGTCGAGCTGGCCTTGCAGGCGCACGCGGACGTAGCTGCGCGGCGGCTGGCGTTCGAGCTCGGCGATGCTGATCGGGTCCTGTTCGCGCTGGACTTCGGCGGCGGCGAGCAGGGTGCGTTTTTCGGCGGCGCGGGAGAGTTGCCAGAAGCCCAGGCCGATCAGCACCGGCAGCAGCGCGAGGACCACCAGGGTCGGCGCGAGGCCGGGCCGGAAGGCGCGCGTGGCGCGGCCTTGCCGTTCTGGATCAGAGCCGTGCTCAGATGCGTGCTGGCTATACTGCAAGACATCCCCCTCAACCCCAGTCCCCTGCGGACAGGAGGCCGGTAGTGCTCAAAGCTGCGATCGTTCTGTTGTTGCTGGCGACCGTCGTCAGTCTGTTCAGTGGCCTGTTCTTTCTGGTCAAGGACGAGGGCCACGGTTCGCGGGTGGTCAACGCGCTGACCGTGCGTGTCACCCTGACTGCCCTGACCGTCGCTCTCATCGCCTGGGGTTTCTTCAGCGGCCAACTCGGCAGCTCCGCCCCCTGGCACTTCTGATCTCAAAAAGGCGCGGGCCAAGGCCCGCGCCACCGCGCTTCACAGCACGTAAACGAAGATGAACAGCCCGATCCACACCACGTCGACGAAGTGCCAGTACCAGCTGGCGGCCTCGAAGCCGAAGTGTTTGTCGGCGTCGAAGTGCCCGCGGATGATGCGGATCAGCATGATGCTCAGCATGATTGCGCCAATGGTCACGTGGGCGCCGTGGAAGCCGGTGAGCATGAAGAAGGTTGCGCCGTAGATACCCGAGCCCAGGGTCAGGCCCAGCTCGCTATAGGCCTCGTGGTACTCGTAGGCCTGCAGCACGATGAAGCAGGCACCCAGCGCCACGGTCGCCGCCAGCCACATCTTCAGCGGGCCGCGATGGTTCTTCTTCAGCGCGTGATGGGCGAAAGTCACGGTGAAGCTGGAGGTGACCAGCAGCAGGGTGTTGATCAGCGGCAGCTTCCACGGATCGATCACTTCCTTGGGCGGCGGGAACAGCTTGTTGTCCGGGTTGTTCAGCTGTGGCCAGCCGGTCTCGAACTGCGGCCAGAGCATGTGCGAGATGCCGTGGTGACCCTCGCCGCCCAGCCACGGGTTGACGAAGTGGCGTACGTAGAACAGCGCACCGAAGAAGGCGGCGAAGAACATCACCTCGGAGAAGATGAACCAGCTCATGCCCCAGCGGAACGAGCGGTCCATCTGCGGGCTGTAGAGTCCGCCGCGGCTTTCCTTGATGACGTTGCCGAACCAGCCGAACAGCATGTACGCCAGGATCAGCCCGCCGGCGAAGAAGATCCACGGGCCGTGGGAGTGCTCCTTGCCGGCGCTCATGTCGTTCATCCAGGTGCCGACGCCAAACATTGTCACCAGCATGCCGATGGTGGCGATGATCGGCCACTTGCTCTGCGCGGGGACGTAATAGGGATCGTGGGTTGCCATTGTTCTTGTTCTCCTTTGCCCTTCAGCGCTCGTTACTGGCCACGGGTGGCTTGCGGGCAGTGATGTCGAACAGCGTGTAAGCAAGCGTCAGGTGACGCACATCCTTGGGCAGGTCGCGGTCGACGATGAAGCGCACCGGCATTTCGATGCGCTCGCCCGGCTGCAGCACCTGCTGGGTGAAGCAGAAGCATTCGGTCTTGTGGAAGTAGGTGGCCGCCACCGACGGCGCAATGCTCGGGATCGCCTGGGCAGTCATCGGCTTGTCGGTGGGGTTGTGGGCGACGAACAGCATCTGGTTCACCGCGCCCGGATGCACCACCAGTTGCTCGGCCTCGGGGTGGAATTCCCAGACCATGTCGATGTTGTTGTTGGCGACGAACTGGATCTTCACCTCGCGCGACTGATCGACCACCTGGCCGTCGCCCTGGTAGGCGCTGCCGGAAGTCTTGCCGTTGATGCCCAGTGCCTTGCACATCACGTCGTACAGCGGCACCAGGGCGAAGCCGAAGGCGAACATGGCGACCACGGCTATGACCAGCCGGGTCACCAGCTTGCGCGTTTCGATGTTGCCGTCGCTCATGGTTTGCTCCTCCACCGCGGGAGCGGCCGATGCCGCTCCCGCCGCTGTGGGTTCACTTCACTTCCGGAGGCGTGCTGAAGGTGTGGTACGGCGCCGGCGAGGGAATGGTCCATTCCAGGCCTTCCGCGCCATCCCACGGCTTGGCCGGGGCCGGCGGGCCGCCGCGGATGCACTTGATGACGATGAACAGGAACAGCAGCTGCGTGGTGCCGAACATGAATGCGCCGATGGACGAGACCATGTTGAAGTCGGCGAACTGCAGGTTGTAGTCCGGAATCCGCCGCGGCATGCCGGCCAGCCCGACGAAGTGCATCGGGAAGAACGCCATGTTCATGCCGATGAAGCTCATCCAGAAGTGCAGCTTGCCCAGGGTCTCGTCGTACATGTGGCCGGTCCACTTCGGCAGCCAGTAGTAGGCCGAGGCGAAGATGCCGAAGATTGCGCCGGGCACCAGCACGTAGTGGAAGTGCGCCACCACGAAGTAGGTGTCCTGGTACTGGAAGTCCGCCGGGGCGATGGCCAGCATCAGGCCGGAGAAGCCGCCGATGGTGAACAGGATGACGAAGGCCACGGCAAACAGCATCGGCGTCTCGAAGGTCAGCGAGCCCTGCCACATGGTCGACGCCCAGTTGAACACCTTCACCCCGGTGGGCACGGCGATCAGCATGGTCGCGTACATGAAGAACAGCTCGCCCACCAGCGGGATGCCCACCACGAACATGTGGTGCGCCCACACGACGAAGGACAGGAAGGCGATCGAGGCGGTGGCGTAGACCATCGAGGTGTAGCCGAACAGCGGCTTGCGGCTGAAGGCCGGGATGATCGAGCTGACGGCGCCGAACGCCGGCAGGATCATGATGTACACCTCGGGGTGGCCGAAGAACCAGAACACGTGCTGGAACAGCACCGGGTCACCGCCGCCGGCTGCGCTGAAGAAGCTGGTGCCGAAGTGGATGTCCATCAGCATCATCGTCACGCAACCCGCCAGCACCGGCATCACCGCGATCAGCAGGAACGCGGTGATCAGCCAGGTCCAGACGAACAGCGGCATCTTCATCAGTGTCATGCCCGGGGCGCGCAGGTTGAGGATGGTGGCGATCACGTTGATCGCGCCCATGATCGAACTCATGCCCATCAGGTGGATGGCGAAGATGAAGAAGGTCACGCTGTGCGGCGCGAAGGTGGTGGAGAGCGGCGCGTAGAAGGTCCAGCCGAAGTTCGGGCCGCCGCCGGGCATGAACAGGGTGCTCACCAGCAGGCCGAAGGCCGCCGGCAGCAGCCAGAAGCTGAAGTTGTTCATGCGCGGCAGGGCCATGTCCGGCGCGCCGATCATCAGCGGCACCATCCAGTTGGCCAGGCCGACGAAGGCCGGCATCACCGCACCGAAGACCATCACCAGGCCGTGCATGGTGGTCATCTGGTTGAAGAACGCCGGCTCGACGATCTGCAGGCCCGGCTGGAACAGTTCGGCGCGGATCACCATGGCGAAGGAGCCGCCGAGCAGGAAGGCGCAGAAGCTGAACCACAGGTACAGCGTGCCGATGTCCTTGTGGTTGGTGGTCAATACCCAGCGCATCAGGCCCTTGGCGGGGCCGTGGTGGTGGTCGCCGGCGTGAGAATGGTCGGGGTGATCGATCACTGTACTCATCGCGGCCTCCTTATTGTTGTTTCTGCTTGTAGGCGACCACGTCCTGCGGGGTCACCATGTCGCCGTCGTTGTTGCCCCAGGCGTTGCGCTCGTAAGTGATCACCGCAGCGATGTCCACTTCCGAGAGCTGCTTGCCGAAGGCCGCCATGGCCGTGCCCTGGACGCCGTTGAACACGGTCTCCAGGTGGTGCTCCTTGGGCCCGGTGACGATCTTCGAGCCCTTGAGCGCCGGGAACATCGGCGGCATGCCCTGGCCTTCAGGCTGGTGACAGGCGGCGCAGATGGTGTGGTAGACCTTGTCGCCGCGGGCGACCAGCTCTTCCTTCGTCCATTCCTTACTGGTCAGCTCCTTGAGCTTGACCGCCTCTTCCTTGCGCTCGGCCAGCCACTTGTCGAACTCGGGCTTGGACTTCACGTCCACCACGATGGGCATGAAGCCGTGGTCCTTGCCGCACAGCTCGGCGCACTGGCCACGGTAGATGCCCGGCTGGTCGACCTTGGTCCAGGCCTCGTTGACGAAGCCGGGAATGGCGTCGCGCTTGACCGCGAAGGCCGGCACCCACCAGGAGTGGATCACGTCGCTGGAGGTGACCAGGAAGCGCACCTTGACCCCGGCCGGCAGCACCAGCGGGTTGTCCACCTCCAGGAGGTAGTGCTCGTCCTTGTCGGCCTTGTTGTGGATCTGGTCCTGGGGCGTGGCGAGGTTGGAGAAGAACTCCACGTCCTGGCCCAGGTACTTGTACTGCCACTTCCACTGGTAGCCGGTGACCTGCACGTCCAGCTCGGGCTCCGAGGTGTCGTACATGTGGATCAGCGTCTTGGTGGCCGGCACGGCCATCACCACCAGGATCAGGAAGGGAATGACGGTCCAGAGGATTTCCACCGTGGTGCTCTCGTGGAAATGCGCGGGCTGCTGCCCGGTGGACCGGCGGTGGACGATCATCGACCAGAACATCGCGCCGAAGACGACGATGCCGATGACCACGCAGATCCAGAAGATCGTCATGTGCAGATCGAAAACGTTACGGCTGACTTCTGTCGCACCGGGGGTCATGTTGACCGTCCAGGCGGCGTTTGCCTGACTGAAAGCCAAGAGCAAAAGGAAGCCCATCCAGACTCGTGGATGTCGCAGCATTCGGGTTCCCCTTATCGTTGTTTTTATCCCGCCGGCATAGCGCCCTGGCTGCGATCCCCATTCCAGAGGGATCGAGCCTGAACAAGCCAACGGCCAAGGGAGTGACCGCCAAGACAACTTACTTTGACGTCGTACCTCGGCAGCACGCAGGGCAGGCCGGGTCCATCAGGTTTTCGGTGTGTCGAAGCGGAGTATAGCCACGGGTTGCGACATAACAACGCAGAGTAAAAACTCTGTTTGAAAGACCGAAGTGCGATCTCAAAGCCACGGACGGCGCGGCTTTGGAGTACCATGCTGGCCGTCTGATATGCCGCGTCGGCATAAACAGTTCATGAATATGACAATCGCGTCTTAGCTACGCCCGGGGTGCGGCTAAGGTCTTTCTTCACTTTCCAAACCCGTTGTCTTGGAGCTGTCATGAACACCGCTGCACTGCGTGAGCTGATCCGGAATGCCCACCTGCTCGAATCCCGCCATGGCCATCTCGCCCGCCTGATCCAGAGCCAACTGCAAAGCCTGCACAAGAGCATCGCCCTGACCGGCGAGGACCCCAGCGGCACGCTGACACGCTTCGTCCACGCCTACATCGAGCAGGTGCCGGACTTCCTCGACGCCGCCAACTCGGTGGCCCGCGCCGCCGGTATCGAGGACCGCATCAAGCCGGTGCTCAAGCTCGCCGAACAGTTCTTCCTCACCCCACCCGCGCTGCTCGATGGCCACGACGGCCTCGACGCGCTGCTGGACGAGGCCTACCTCGCCCACCGCCTGGTGGAAGAGGTGAACGACCGCTACATCGCCCACTTCAACCAGCCGCTGATCCCGCTGGACACCACCGTGGCCAACCTGGTGGCGCACCAGCTGATCGGCGAGCCCTTCGCCAACCAGCTGGATGAAGCGGTGCACCACGCGGTCAACGGCATGCTCGACGACAGCACCTTCAACGCCGAATCCGCTGTCAGCTACCGCGCCAGCCTCAATGACCCGCAGGTGGTCATGGCCTGGCAGCAGTGGCCGTGCCTGTCGCGGCAGTTCGGTGTGGAGCTGGAGCTGGGCCGCGACTGAGGCTCAGCCCGCGCCCTGTAACGCACGCACCCGGCCCTCCACGCGGCGGCGCAGCCCATGGCCCTCGATGGACAGCCGGCAGCCGCTTGCCGCGGCGCTGCGGCCCCAGTCTTCCAGCAACTCCATGCACGCGTGGTCGATGTAGCTCAGGTGCTGCAACGGCACGCGCAGGTGCGTGCCGGGTTTGACTGATTGCAACGCCTGGGACAGCGCCGGCACCTTGAGGAAGGTGGCAGCGCCAACCAGGCGCAGCTCGGCGCCGTTGCCCTCATCGTCGTAGCGCAGGTTGATCTTCAGCCGCGCGGCCTTGAACACCAGCTTCAATACCGTCAGCGCAAAGCCCAGCAGCACGCCGGTCAGCAGGTCGGTGGCAACGATGGCCAGCGCAGTCGCCGCGTGCACCAGTACCGGCATGCGCCCATAGCGGCCCAGCGAGCGCAGCGCCTTCAGGTCCACCAGCTTGATCCCGGTGTAGACCAGCACGCCGGCCAGGCTGGCGATGGGGATCTGCCGCAGCAGCCCGCCCAGCAGCACGACGAACGCCAGCAGCCACAGCCCGTGGAAGATCGCCGAGGCGCGGCTGCGTGCGCCGGCCTGTACGTTGGCTGAGCTGCGCACTATCACCCCGGTCATCGGCAGCGCGCCGACCAGCCCGCAGAGCATGTTGCCCACGCCCTGAGCACTCAGTTCACGGTCCATGTCCGAGCGCGGGCCGCTGTGCATGCGGTCCACGGCGGCGGCCGAGAGCAGTGTCTCGGCGCTGGCGATAAAGGCCACCACCACGGCGGCCAGCAGCAGTGTCGGATCGAGCAGTGCCGCAAGGTCGCTCGGGCGGACCCAGTCGATGGCGTCGCCGAGATTCTGCGGCACGCTCACCCGCAACACATCGAGTGGCAGCACGATGCTCACCAGCGTCGCCAGGCTCACGCCGATCAGCGCGCCGGGCAGCATGCGTAGCCGTCCTGGTTTGAAGCGGTCCCACAGCGCCATGCAGGCCATGGTGCCCAGCCCGAGCAGCGCTGCATCGAAGCCGCTGGTTTCGGAGAGCAGCGCCGCCGGGAAGGCCAGCAGGTTATCCAGCCCGGACGCCTGCGGCTTGAGGTCGAGCATGACGTGGACCTGCGACAGCACGATAAGAATGCCGATGCCCGCGAGCATGCCGTAGACCACGGCCGGCGAGGTCACGCGGAACCAGCAGCCCAGACGCAGCCTGCCCGCCAGCAGTTGCAGCGCGCCAGCCAGCAGCAGGATCGGTCCGAGCATGGCCAGGCCGTGGGTGCGCACCAGCTCGAAGACCAGCACCGCGAGTCCCGCCGCCGGGCCGCTGACCTGCAAGGGTGAGCCGGCGAGGAAGCCGACCACCAGGCCACCGATGATGCCGGTCACCAGGCCCTTGGCCGGCGGCATGCCCGAGGCGATGGCGATACCCATGCACAGCGGCAGGGCAACGAGAAAGACCACGACCGACGCGAGCAGATCACGTGGCAGTGCCTGGCGCAGTTGGGAAAAAGCGGATGGAACAGAGTGGGAGGCCGACATGGCGCTGTTCTCCTTCGAGGCATTTTTCGGGCGCGCGAAAGCCCACGACGCCGGTCTCGACCGCATCGACACGCGCAATTCAGGGGGATGGCGAACGCGGTGGGAGCGTGCGCCTCAGGCAGGGATCAACAAGAAAGGAGGGCGCGGCGTTTGTTCTGCTGGGCCGCCACGCCCTGGGAGCGTACCGGTATCAGCCGCTTACTGGGGGGAATAGCGCGGGCGCGGGGTCGCACTCGGCGTCGGGCCTTCGCCGTCGAGCGGACGGAAACGACCTTCCTGGGCGTCGTAGGCCTTGATGGCGCTGGTCTCGATGTCATACACCCAGCCATGGATGAACAGCTGGCCGGAAGCCAGGCGCGCGGCCACGGACGGGTGGGTCTTCAGGTGATCCAGCTGGGCGACCACGTTTTCCTCGGTGAGGATTCCCAGGTGTTCCTGGGTGGCGCAACCGCAGGTCTGCGCGACCACGGTACGGGCGACTTCAGCGTGGCGCAGCCACACCTTCACCGTCGGCATGCTTTCCAGGCTCTGCGGATTCAGCACCGCTTTCATCGCGCCGCAATCGGAATGACCGCAGACGATGATGTGCTGCACGCCCAGGGCCATCACCGCGAACTCGATGGCGGTGGACACGCCGCCGTTCATCTGGCCGTACGGCGGCACCACGTTGCCGACGTTGCGGGTGACGAACAGGTCGCCCGGCGAGCTCTGGGTGATCAGCTCGGGGACGATGCGCGAGTCGGCACAGGTGATGAACATGGCGCGCGGGTTCTGCGCGTGGGCCAGCTTCTTGAACAGTTCTTCCTGCTGCGGGAAGACCTCATGGCGGAACTGGCGGAAGCCCTCGACGATATGGCGAAGCGCCTCGTCGGCCGTTTCGTGGGCGTGATCCTCACCGTGCGTTTTGTCGTTCATGTATCAGCCTCGAAGAGTGACGAAGAATTTTCCCACGTCAGCCGACGCTCTCCCTGGGGAGAAAAGGCACAGACGTGGGAAAAAATCTGACGTGACCGCTGGGTCACTTTGTGCTCAAACCCTAGACGGAGAAGATTAAACCAAAATTAAAAAACCGCTCTGGAATGAGCTTTTGCATGATGTTTCGCCGACATTCCAAGATGATATCGGCAAGCTATCATGGCGATAAAATGTCACAGGGCCAGTGTGACGGCAGCGATATTCTGCCTAAAGGCAATATGACATTATCCGTTGCAGATTCTGTCAGACCCGGACCACCGGGCCTGACGCTTGGTCAGGATGACGAGCGTGGCGCACGACGCCGGACCCTTCCCCAGTCCCCCCCGAAAACAAGGATGTGACCATGCAAGACATCTACAGGATGGCCGGCAACGCGGCCGCGAGCGCGGTGCAAACGGTCAGCGGCGGCGAGCTGCTGATGCCGATGTTCCACTGCCTGGAGCCCGATGGCCGGCTCAAGATGGTGGTGCTGATGGCGGACACCGGCGAGGAGGCCATGCAGGCCGGCCAGCGCATGTACCAGGAGAACACCCAGCAGGCGCTGGGCGCGGTGTGGATCGTCGATGGCTTCGTGACCCACAAGGAGGTCGGCAAGGTCGATGCGCTGATTCTCAACGTTGTTTCCTACGCCGAGCCGCGCCGCGAGATGCAGCTGGCCGTTCCCTATCGCCATGCCCACAGCCATGAAGGTTTCGCCGTGTTCAAGCCCAAGTTGCTGGGCGTGACCGGCATCGCCCAGGACGAGCTGCAACCGCTGATCGACGCCTTCTACCAGGGCCGCGACGAGAACGCCGAGGGTCGGGCGATCTGGAAGGAGCACCAGCAGGACCAGATCACCGGCATGAGCGGCTTCGCCGGCTTCTCCGGCGAGGACTGGAAGCACCTGCGCGAGGCGCCCGTGGCGATCTTCTGCATGGTCGCCAGTGCCGACGGCGAGATCGATGCCAAGGAGGCCGCGGCCTTCGGCAAGCTGTTCAAGGAGTCCGGCAAGTACCCCAGCGTGCTGATGCAGCGCGTGATGACCGAACTCAGCCCGGATACGCCCAGCGGCCGCGCGGTGCTGATGGATTTCCTGCAGCGCTTCACCGACCCCCAGTTCAACCGCCTGCAGTACCTGGTCGACGTCAACCGACTGCTCGGACAGCAGGCCAGCGACACTGACGCGGCAGCCTTCAAGGCCGACCTGCTGGCGCTGGGCAAGGCCGTGGCGGAGTCCTCCGGCGGCGGCTTCTTCGGCTTCGGCAGCAAGGTCAGCAAGGAGGAGAAGAACGTGCTGGTGGTCATCGAGAGGCTGCTCAACTCGCCGCTGCAGCTCGCCCAGATGATGGCGGACCTGGTGGCGCCCGACCGCTGATTCAGAACAGGCTCATCTGGCTGCGCGGCGGCGCGAATGCCGTGCAGTCCAGGCCGAAGCTGCCGCGCCGGTTCAGGCCCAGGCGGCGCATGGCGACCTCGAAGCGCTTGGCCAGCAGATCGGCGAACGGGCCTTCGCCACGGAAGCGGTGGCCGAAGCGGCTGTCGTAGATTTCCCCGCCGCGCAGTTGGCGGATCAGGCTCATCACATGGCTGGCGCGCTGCGGGTAGTGCACCGCCAGCCACTCCTCGAACAGCGGGCCGACCTCGCGTGGCAGGCGCAGCATCATGTAGCTGGCGCTCTGGGCACCGGCGTCGTGGGCGGCTTCGAGCAGAGCCTCCAGTTCGCGGTCGTTGATCATCGGGATCATCGGCGAACACAGCACACCCACCGGGATGCCGTGCTCGCGCAGCACTCGGATCGCCCGCAGGCGCGCGGAGGGCGCGGCGGCGCGGGGTTCAAGGATGCGCTTGAGCTCGTCGTCCAGGGTGGTCAGGCTGATCATCACCCCCACCAGCTTGTGCTGCGCCAGTTCGGCCAGCAGGTCGAGGTCGCGCAGGATCAGCGAACCTTTGGTGACAATGGTCACTGGATGACGATAACGCAGCAGTACCTCGAGGATCTGCCGCGTCAGGCGCTGCTGGCGCTCGATGGGCTGGTACGGGTCGGTGTTGGCGCCCAGATTGATCGGCGCGCAGACATAGCCCTTGCGGCTCAGATCCTCTTCCAGCACCTCGGCGGCGTTGGTCTTGGCGATCAGCTTCGTTTCGAAATCCAGCCCCGGTGACAGGTCCCAGTAGGCGTGGCTTGGCCGTGCATAGCAGTAGATGCAACCGTGCTCGCAGCCGCGATAGGGATTGATCGAACGGTCGAACGGCAGGTCCGGCGACTGGTTGCGCGAGATCACCGACTTTGCCCGCTCGCTGCGGATTTCGGTCACCTGGGGCTTGGGCACTTCGTCGTACCAGTCGTTATCCACAGGCACCGAGGTGGTCGGCGCGAAGCGGTTGTGCGGATTGCTGGCGGTGCCCCGGCCGCGGGGTGGAAGGGAAGTGCTCATGTGGGAAAGCTCTGAAGGTTTGCTGTATATAAATACAGTAATCCACTGAGTTTTCCACAGCCAGCATTACCTGCTCGGCGGTTGGATTGCCCTATGGTTGTTCGTCAGAGCAGCCGGGTGAACAGTGCGTAGGGCGCATAACGCACCAGCGTTATCCACCACCGGGCTGATCTGGGTCGTAGGGGTCCCTAGACCCCGGACGCCGCTTTGGATGCAGTGGCTTTGACTCCAGTGGATTTGAGTCGCCCTCTGATTCTCTGTATAGGCACCTCGATGCTCTTGACGATCAGATTGCAGAGCACGAGTGATACGAACAGGGTGACGATAAAATTCTGAATCCCCGGGATGGACGAACCATTGATGGGTGCACCAAAGATCAGCATCGAGCATACGAAGCCAACCTGCCAGTGCATCAGGTAAAGTGGGTAGCTGAAATCGCCCAGGATTTTGTCGAGCTTTTTAAATCTGGTTGGAGCGGTTGTGTTGATCAGCAAGATTATCAATGTGGCATTGAGTATATAGTTTGTGTAGAAGCAAATAACCGCCACAGTATTCGCCATTCCTTCGCGGCCGAATATCAATGCTGCCGCACAATTCATGATTAAAAGTGTCAGCACGCCGGTGGTCAAGGCGGATTTATTGTGTCGGGAGATAAATGAATTGAGTAGTTCCTGGTAATGGAAAATCATGGCGCCCAGCGAAAATGCCAGCGTGCCAGCGAATATGAAATCGTATCTATATCCGTAGCCTAGTCCCAGAACGTGCGTTGTAAGCATGAAAACCATGCTGCTGAGAAACCAGATGGTCGTTGACCTTCTGGTGCGAGAGATCCCCAAGGCAATCAATGCATAGAAGAAGATCTCCACGGTCAAGGCCCAGGTCGGCGGAGATACTCTCGGCAGCACGGTCGTAGGGAAAGTGCTCCAGTATGTCAATGTCAGGTTTTGCAGCCATTGAGAAAGATTGCCAGGGATGAACATGAATGCCCGGTATGTTTTTGAGTTTTCCTCTCCTAACCAGAATATGGCCAGGATCGAGAACGCCAGAACAATCCAGTATGCCGGGTATAAGCGTAGAATTCTGTTCAGGCAGAAGCGTCCGACCCCGCTTGCTGAGTATCCGTAGGTTTTCACCATTATCAGCGTCATCAGATAGCCGCTCAGTATGAAAAAACCATGAACGGCGTAGTGGCCGAGAATTGGGATTGCAAGCAAATGGTTGGTCACAACAGTCAACGATAGGCAGAATCTATAGAGTCCAAACATTATTTTCGCGATTCGGAAGGTATGGGGTCAGTTCTGATCAGGATCTTGATCAACTGTAATTGGTTTCCAATTCTAAATCATCTTTGAAAACAGGATGTACAGCCCCGCCGCCAGCCCGATGGCGGCCGGTAGCGTCAGTACCCAGGCCAGTAGCATGTTGCGGATGGTCGGCCATTGCAGCCCGCTGCCGTTGGCCGCCATGGTGCCGGCCACGCCGGAAGAGAGCACCTGGGTGGTCGACACCGGCAGGCCGAAGCCGTCCGCCGCGCCGATGGTGAGCATGGCTACCAGCTGCGCCGAGGCGCCCTGTGCATAAGTCAGCGGGGTCTTGCCGATGCCCTCGCCGACCGTGGTGACGATGCGCCGCCAGCCCACCAGTGTGCCCAGGCCAAGCGCCAGGGCGACCGCAACCTTCACCCACACCGGGATGAAGCGGATGGTGCGGTCGGCCTCGGCGCGCAGCGCCTGCAGGCTGCTCCAGGTGTCCAGTTCGAAGTGCTGGCCGCTGCGGTCCAGCAGGCGGATGGTTTCCAGGCTCAGGTAGAGGTCGTTGCGCAGGTCCTTCACTTCTTCGGCGGGCACCTTGTCCAGCTGCCCGTAGCGTTCCAGGCGCGCACCGACAGCGCCGATCACGCTGCCCAGCGACGGCAGCAATTCCGGCCGCACTACCTCATCCTCCTGGTAGCTCAGCAGCGCCTGGCGCGGGTCCGCCGCCGGGCTGCCGCCAGAGCGGTGCAGTTGTTCCTGGCTGGCCTGGGTCAGGGCGAGCAACTGCCGGCTCTGCTCCGGGGAGTGGGCGCGATCCACCGCGAACGCGAGCGGAACGGTGGCGATCAGTATGAGCATGATCAGCCCGATGCCTTTCTGCCCGTCGTTGGAGCCATGGGCGAAGGACACGCCGGTGCAGGTCAGGATGAGGATCGCGCGAATCCACCGGGGCGGCGGCGTGCGGCCTTCCGGGGCGTGGAACAGCGCGCGGTTGCGGATGGTCGAACTCGCCACCCGCAGCAGCACGAAGGCGGCGAAGAAGCCCACTACCGGCGAGAGGAACAGCGCATAGCCCACCGTCAGCAGCTGCGACCAGGCATTGCCGGACAGGCCCAGATGCCCGGCCATGGCGCCGTGGGCCAGGCCGATGCCGACGATGGAGCCGATCAGCGTGTGCGACGAGGATACCGGCAGGCCCAGCCACCAGGTGCCGAGGTTCCACAGGATCGAGGCGATCAGCAGGGCGAAGATCATCGCCAGCCCGGCGCTGCTGTCCACCTTGAGCAGCAGGTCCAGCGGCAGCAGCGAGACGATGGCGAAGGCCACCGCACCGCTGGAGAAGAGCACGCCGAGGAAATTCCACAGCCCCGACCAAGCCACCGCGAAGCGCGGCGGCAGGGCGTTGGTGTAGATCACCGTGGCCACCGCGTTGGCGGTGTCGTGGAAGCCGTTGATGAACTCGAAGCCCAGGGCGATCAGCAGCGCGATCACCAGTACCACCACCGACCAGCCCGGTTCCAGGTGCGTGCCGCTGGTGTGGATGTCGTGCCCGAGCGCGGCGAAGGTGAATACCAGGGCGGCAGCCAGCAGCAGGAAGAAGGTCAGGCGCCCCTTGAGTCCGTGGGTCTCGCGCAGCACCGGGCTGATCGGGAACTGCGTCAGGCGCGAGGCGCGCATCACCTCGAGCATGCCAAAGCGGTCAAGCACGGGGGCGCTTCCTTCGGGTCGGTGGCGGCATCTGGCGGATTCCTTGCGGCGGTGCCCTACAGACTAGCCGGCCATGGCGACATGGGCTGGCCGGTCGAGCCGGGCGGAGGGGCATGCTAAGTCAGCGGGCAGAGACCTTCCTTGATATCGATTCCGCGATAAGCACTTGATGCTCCAATGTCCTCGAAATCTCAGCGACGCTCCTGCGCTGCGCTATACACCTCGCCGCGTTCGCGCTTGCCGATGGCAACGACTGAAACCACCACGCGATCTTCTTCGACACGGTAGACCAGCCGGTAGCCCGCCGAGCGCAGCTTGATCTTGTAGTGGTCCGCCATCCCATGCAGGGCGTCGGCGTGTACGCGAGGGTTTTTCAGGCGTTCTGCGAGCTTGCGCTTGAATTGCTGACGCACCGTATGACCCAGCTTGTGCCATTCCTTCAGCGCTGTCGGGAGGAACTCAAGCTCATAGGTCATCGAGCGTCACCGGGATGCCTTTTTCGCCCAGTCGCGAGCGGGCAATTTCCGCCAGTTCCAGGTCTTCCAGACGCTCCAGGATCGACTCGAACAGATCCGCCGGGACCATGTAGCCCATCACCTTGTTGTGATTGAGCACCGCTACCGGCTCGCCACCGGATTCGGCCAGTACGGCAGAAGGATTCTTCTTGAGTTCCGAGACACTGACGGCGGTATTAGCAAGCAGGTTCTGCATGAAATGGCTCCAAATAATGTCCAGAATTCTGGTCATTATAGGGGGCGTCGGCAAGATCGGAGCGGCGGAAAAAGAAATGCCCCGGGCAAGCCAGGGCATTCTCTGTGCGTCATGCGGGCGCTATTCCTGAGGCTTCTTCAGCTTCGGATTGGGGAAGAACTGCACCCCCTGCACCTTCGGGTCCTTGGGCTTTTCCAGCGCGCTGGTGTTGACGCGGGTGGAGAGTTCCTTGGGCACCGACTGGCCCTGGGCGTTCAGGGTGTCGGCGTAGCCGCAGGCCACGCATTCGCGGTGCGGCACGCCGTCGACGTCCCACATGACGATCTTGTCCTGCTCGCTGCAGGCCGGGCAGACCGCCCCGGCGATGAAGCGCTTCTTCACCTCGCTCATCACGCCGCCTCCTCGGAGAGGCCCGAGTGGCGCAGCAGGGCGTCGATGGACGGCTCGCGGCCACGGAAGGCCACGAACAGCGCCATCGGCTCCTGGGAGCCGCCCTTGGCCAGGATCGCCTCGCGGAAGGCCGCGCCGGTCGCCGGGTTGAGCACGCCTTCTTCCTCGAAGCGGGAGAACGCGTCGGCGGACAGCACTTCGGCCCACTTGTAGCTGTAGTAACCGGCCGCGTAACCGCCGGCGAAGATGTGCGCGAAGCTGTTGGCGAAGCGGTTGTAGGCCGGCGGGCGCATCACCGCGACTTCAGCGCGGATCGCCTCGATCACATCGAGCACACTGCGGCCGTCGCCGTGGGTGGCGTGCAGCTCGAAGTCGAACAGCGAGAACTCCAGCTGGCGGACCATCATCAGGCCGGACTGGAAGTTCTTCGCGGCGAGCATCTTCTCCAGCAGGTCCTGGGGCAGCGGCGCGCCGGTCTCGTAGTGGCCGGAGATCAGCGCCAGGCCTTCGGGCTCCCAGCACCAGTTCTCCATGAACTGGCTCGGCAGCTCGACGGCGTCCCAGGCCACGCCGTTGATGCCCGAGGCACCGGCGTGTTCGACGCGGGTCAGCAGGTGGTGCAGGCCGTGGCCGAATTCGTGGAACAGGGTGGTGACTTCATCGTGGGTCAGCAGCGCCGGCTTGCCGCCGACCGCCGGGGTAAAGTTGCACACCAGGTAGGCGACCGGCGATTGCAGCTCGCCACCGGCGGTGCGGCGACGGTCGCGGGCGCCGTCCATCCAGGCGCCGCCGCGCTTGTTGGCGCGGGCGTAGAGGTCGAAGTAGAAGCGGCCGACGTGCTGGCCGTTTTCCTCGATCTCGAACAGGCGTACGTCCGGGTGCCAGCGCTCGAAGTCGTTCAGCTCGCGAATCTGGATGCCGTAGAGCTTCTGCACGATGGCGAACAGGCCGGAGAGCACCTTGTCCACTGGGAAGTAGGCGCGCAGGGCTTCCTGGGAAACGCTGTAGCGCGCCTCGCGCAGCTTCTCGCCGAAGTAGCTGGCATCCCAGCTGGAGAGGTTCGCGCAGCCCTGCTCGGCGGCGTAGGCCTTGAGCTGCGCAAGATCCTGGGCGGCGAAGGGCTTGCTGCGCAAGGCCAGGTCGCGGAGGAAGTGCAGGACCTGCTCGGGGGTCTCGGCCATCTTGGTGGCCAGGGACAGCTCGGCGAAGTTCGCAAAGCCCAGCAGGTGCGACAGCTCCTGGCGCAGGTCGAGGATTTCCTGCATCACCGGGCCGTTGTCGTTCTGCCCGGCGTTCGGGCCTTGATCAGAGGCGCGGGTGCAGTACGCGGCGTAGACCTCTTCGCGCAATGCGCGGTCTTCGGCGTAGGTCATCACCGCGTAGTAGCTGGGGAATTCCAGGCTGATCAGCCAGCCGTCCAGCTCCTTGGCCTCGGCGGCCTGCTGCATCTGCGCCTTGGCCGAGTCGGTCAGGCCGGCCAGTGCGGCTTCGTCGGTGACGTGCTTGGTCCAGGCCTGGGTGGCGTCGAGCAGCTGGTTGGAGAAGCGGCTGCCCAGCTCGGACAGGCGCGTCTGGATTTCGGCATAGCGCTGCTGCTGATCGGCCGGCAGGTCGATACCCGACAGGCGGAAGTCGCGCAGGGCGTGTTCGAGGATGGTCTTCTGGGCGACGTCGAAGCCTTTCGACTCGGTGCTGGCGGCCAGCGACTCGTAGGCCTTGAACAGTTCGCGGTTCTGGCCCAGTTCGGTCCAGTAGGCGGACAGCAGCGGCAGGCAGCCTTCGTAGGCTTCGCGCAGTTCGGCGCTGTTGCACACCGCGTTGAGGTGGCTGACCGGGCTCCAGGCCTTGCCCAGGCGGTCATGCAGTTCGTCCATGCTCAGCACCAGGCCGGCCCAGGTCGGGGTGCCGTTCTGCTGGGCGAGGATGCGCGCGATGGCGGCGCGGTTGTCGGCGAGGATCTGCTCGATGGCCGGCTTCACGTGCTCGGGGCGAATGGAGGAGAAGGGCGGCAGGTCGTAGCTCTGCAGAAGGGGATTCGCGCTCACGGTGGCACCTTGGCTGAAGAAACACCCGGCCATCTTAAATACAATCGACCGTAACCGCAGCCACAGGAAAGCTATCGTGACGATTCGAACCTATCAGGGCAAAACGCCATCTCTCGGCGAGCGCGTCTTCGTCGACGCCAGCGCCGTGGTCATCGGCGACGTGGAGCTCGGCGCGGACAGCTCGGTGTGGCCGCTGGTGACCATTCGCGGCGACATGCACCGCATCCGTATCGGCGCGCGCACCAGCGTGCAGGACGGCAGCGTGCTGCACATCACCCACGCCGGCCCCTTCAACCCGGACGGCTTCCCGCTGACCATCGGCGACGAAGTGACCATCGGCCACAAGGTGCTGCTGCATGGCTGCAGCATCGGCAGCCGCATCCTGGTGGGCATGGGTTCCATCGTCATGGATGGCGCAGTGATCGAGGATGAGGTGATCCTCGGCGCCGGCAGCCTGGTGCCGCCGGGCAAGACGCTGGAGAGCGGGTACCTCTATGTCGGCAGCCCGGTGAAGAAGGCCCGGCCGCTGACCGACAAGGAGCGGGCGTTCTTCAGCTATACGGCCGGGAACTATGTGAAGTTGAAGGACCAGCACATTGCCGAGGGTTACGCGGGCTGATCGGGGCCGCCTTGCCAGCCTCAATTGTAGGAGCGCGCCCTGCGCGCGATCGCGGGCATGGCACGCTCCTACAGGACTGCTCGCCCGTCGACGTCTCCGGCTTCGCTCTTTGTAGGAGCGAGCTTGCTCGCGAACCATCGCCCCCCGCCGATGCCCGATGGCGGATAACGCCCGAGGCGTTATCCGCCCTACAACCAGGCCGTCCCGCCAGACGGCCGGCCATGCAGGGTCTGGCGCCCTATACTGACCCGAGGTGACCGGACGCCAGCGCGTGCCCGGCCGGGTTCAGCAGCGGGCGGCCAGCCACCACGGCGCCGCCGAGCCGGCGAGCGGCCATGAACAGTCTGTGCTCTCCCAGCGCCACCGTTTCGCCCTGGCGGCGCGGCGGTGTCATTGCCCTGCTCCTGTTGGCGCTCAGTGGTTGCGCCCATCACCCTGCCCAGCCTGCGGCACCTCTCACCGAAGCCACCTGGCACCAGGTCGACGCCGACATCGGCGCCGCTTCGCTGGCCGCCACTTCCCAGGCCCGGGCCTACGCCGAACAGGCCATGCAGCAGTGGATGGACCTGGTCTACCAGCGCACCGACGAGACATTCATTCCCTGGTTCTCCAGCTACTGGACCCAGGAATGGCTGAGCATGAAGGTCGCCTGGTACAAGATGGGCTCCCACGGCGACCTCGACCCCACCGTCGACAAGCTGGCCGTCTACCTGCAGGAGCAGTACCGCAAGCAGGTACTGATACCGGTCGCCAGGCAGGTCGACCCCGACGCGGTGATGGAGAAGGCCACCCGGCATTACATCGAGTTGCTGACCGTGGCGGTGAAGGAGATTCCCCAGCGCCGCGGCATCCCGCAGAAGGCCTTCGACGAGCACCTGATGGGCATCCCGGCGATCTCCCTCGGCCCGCCCTCCAGCCGCGATGCTTCGCTGTATGACGTGGTGCATGCCAAGGACATCGGCAAGGTGCCGGCCTTCGCCGCGCTGATGCAGGACATCCGCACGGCGGCCGGCAAGGCCGGAGCCGGGACCAAGGTCAGCGGCGTCTCGCCGGTGGCCCAGCGCACCAGCGCCAAGCTGGTCCACGAACTGCGCAACCGCAGCATCGCCGGGGTAGTGGCGAGCGCAGCGGGCAAGGTCGCCGGCTCGGTCATCTCGGTGGCCTTCACCCTGTTCAGCATGGCTGGCAACGACCACGAGCGCCCCGAGGTGGAGACCCAGCTGCGCAAGGAGATCAATGCTGCCTTCGACGAGCAGTGGCTGGCGCTGATGCGCGATCCCGACGGCGGGGTGATGGCCGGCGTCGATCACCTCGGCGCCCGCGTGCAGCAGAGCCTGACCGGCCGGCTGGCGCAGCCGGAGGATGAAGCAGAAGACCCGTCCACAGCCCGGACCTACGGCGCCGGCGAGGCCGAGCCGGTGAGCGTCAGCGGCGGTTTCCGTGTGCTCAAGCAAGGGCAGGGCGCGGCGCCCTGAGGTGTCGTTCGGCGCTCCGCACTTCGCGTGGGCGGCCATGCGCAGTATCCTTCCCGCCCGACTTTCGCGGCCGGACGCTGATCCCATGCATTACCAGAACATCCTCTTCGACCTCGACGGCACCCTCACCGACCCGCGCGAGGGCATCACCCGTTCGATCCAGTACGCCCTCGCCCAACTGGGCATCGACGAGCCCGACCTGCGTCAGCTCGAACACTTCATCGGCCCGCCGCTGCTGCAGTGCTTCATGAGCACCTACGACTTCGACGAGGCGCGCGCCTGGGAAGCGGTGAATCACTACCGCGTGCGCTTCAAGGACACCGGGCTGTACGAGAACAAGGTGTTCGACGGCGTTGCCGAGCTGTTGCAGCTGCTCGGTGGCCAGGGTCGCACGCTGTACATCTGCACCAGCAAGCCGACGGTGTTCGCCGCGGAAATTGCCCGCCACTTCGACTTCGCCCGGCACTTCAGGGTGATCTACGGCAGCGAGCTGGACGGCACCCGCACCAACAAGGTCGAGCTGATCGAGCACCTGTTGGGCATCGAGAAACTGGATCTGAAACAGACCTTGATGATCGGCGACCGCAAACATGACCTGATCGGCGCGCACCGTAATGGTCTGTCCGCCGCTGGCGTCGGTTATGGCTTCGGCAGCCGTGAAGAGCTGATGGCGGAAAGCCCGGCGCATTACTTCGCGAGCATGGACGAGCTGCGTGCGGCGTTTGCCTGACGTTTTTCGACTGGGGTTGGTTCGCGAGCAAGCTCGCTCCTACAGGTTTGCCGTGGGCGGCTCTTCGTAGGAGCGGATTCATCCGCGATCCGGCCGACAGGCCGTTGCCAGTCGGATAGCAATCGCGGACGGAGTCCGCTCCTACAAAGCCGGGTAAACCGCGTGGCGAATCAGCCGCGCAGCCACTCCGCCAGCCGGCCCATCATGTCATCGCACTTGGCCAACTGCTCCAGACTGACGAACTCGTCCGGCTTGTGGCCCTGGTCCATGCTGCCCGGGCCGCAGACCACGGTGGGGATGCCGGCCTGGTGGAACAGCCCGCCCTCGGTGCCGTAGGCGACGGTGGTGAAATCGTTCGAGCCGCTCAATAGCGCGATCAGCTCGGCCGCCTGGGCCTGCTGGTCGGTCACCAGCGCCGGGTAGGCGGAAATTTCGCTGAAGCGGATATCCGTCTCGGCCTTTACCGCACGCATCTTCGGTAGCAGCTCGGCCTCGGCGAAGGCGCGCAGGTCATCGGCGACCTGTTGCGGATCGTCGCTGGGCAGCGCGCGCACCTCGAAATCGAACTGGCATTCGGCGGGCACGATGTTCAGCGCGCGACCGCCGCTGATGACGCCGGTCTGCACGGTGGAGTAGGGCGGATCGAAGCGCGGATCATGGCGCTCCGGTGCGGCCAGGCGGGTACCGATTTCGCCGAGGCGGCCGATCAGTTTCGCCGCGTACTCGATGGCGTTCACGCCCTGCGGCGCATAGGCCGAGTGGCACGGCGCGCCGTGTACCTGGCAGCGCATGGCGAGCTTGCCCTTGTGGCCGAGCACCGGCTTGAGTTCGGTGGGTTCGCCGATGATGCACAGCATCGGCTTGTGTTCGCGATGCGCCAGCGCGGCGAGCAGCGAGCGCACGCCCAGGCAGCCGACTTCCTCGTCGTAGGAGAAGGCCAGGTGCACCGGCAGGCGCAGCGGCTGGGCGAGGAACGCCGGCACTGCCGCCAGCACGCAGGCGATGTAGCCCTTCATGTCCGCCGTGCCGCGCCCGTAGAGGCGGCCGTCGCGCTCGGTCAGCTCGAACGGCGGGACCGTCCACGGCTGGCCATCGGTCGGCACCACGTCGGTGTGGCCGGACAGGCACACGCCGCCGCGATCCTGCGGACCCAGCGTGGCGTAGAGGTTGGCCTTGCCGCCCTCGGCATCGTGGAACAGCTCGCAGGCGATGCCAAAGCCTGCGAGGTAGTCGCGGATGTAGTGGATCAGCGCCAGGTTGGAGTTGCGGCTGACGGTGTCGAAGGCGATCAGGTCGGCGAGGATTTCACGGCTGGAAGGCATGGTCTGGTCCTGCTTTAGAGCTTTGTACTAACCACTGTTATTGCGTTGGGGCTGCCCTCTCCCTAACCCTCTCCCTGAAGGGAGAGGGGACCGATCGGCACAGGATGACATCCTGGGTGTCAGCCGGCACGGACAGCTCCCTCTCCCTTCAGGGAGAGGGCGGGGGGAGAGGGGGTATGCCCGCACTCAGCGCATCAAGGCTTCGCAGACATTGCCCGTTTCGACGGCGTTATTCGTCGCCCGGCACACCGTAGCTCGGTGCCTTGGTCGGGTCGAGGGCGCGCACCAGGTAGTCCTCCAGCTGCGGCTTGTAGGCCACCCAGAGTTTCTCCAGCTCATCGATGGGCGCTTCGTCGGCCCAGTCCACGCGCAGGTCGACGATCGGCCAGACCAGGTCGCCGACGACTTTCAGGGCGGCCGAATGCACCGGGCCGGCTTCGCCACCGGCGGCCATCGCCGCCTGCATTGCCGCCAGCAGGCGCTCGGCCAGGCAGCCGTTGGCGCTTTCGAAGGCCTGGGTCATGGCTTCGATCACCGCGGGGGACGACAGCAGGTTGCCCGCCGCCACGCAGTTTTCCCCGGCCACGGCGTTGTATACGCCCAGCGCTTCGCTGCCGGTGAACAGTGCGACCTTGCCGTGATGGTCGATCACCGTTACCTGGCGGTACTGGCTGTAGCCGTTGCTGGAGAGCGCCTTGTCCAGCGCCGCGCCCGGCTCCAGGCCGGCTTCGAGCTGATCGAGGATCTGCGGGCCGAGGGCCGGCAGGGTGATGTTCTGCGTGGCCACCGCGCCGACGCCGGCGCGTACCCAGGGGCAGCGGGCGCCCACGGCGATGCTCGAGGAGCTGATGGCGATACCCAGTTGTCCGGTTTCGGCGCAGCGGCCGACGATGGAGAAGGTCATGGTGGCTCCTTGCTTGTTCTGGTAGCTAAAACGACAAAGGGCGATGCGGAGAATCCGCATCGCCTGCACGCTGGAAAGCGTCACGAGCGACGGCCAGGCAAGGCGGGGTTGGTCGAGAAAAGCGCAGTTTGCTGTAGCAAATGAGCATTTTCTCGACCGGCCCCAACGCAGCATGGCCTAGCGCAGTAGCTTTCAGTCCGGAATGACCGCGATGACGTCAATTTCCATCAGCCACTGCGGCTGGCCGAGGGCCGACACCACCAGGCCGGTGGAGATCGGGAACACGCCCTTCAGCCACTTGCCGACTTCCTGGTACACCGGCTCGCGGTAGCGCGGGTCGATCAGGTAGGTGGTGGTCTTGACGATGTGCGACAGGTCGCTGCCGGCTTCTTCCAGCAGCTGCTTGACGTTCTTCATCGCCTGCTCGGCCTGGGCACGCGGGTCGCCCAGCCCTACCAGGTTGCCCTCGAAGTCGGTCCCGACCTGGCCGCGTACATACACGGTGTTGCCGGCACGCACGGCCTGGCACAGGTCGTTGTCCAGGGTCTGGTTCGGGTAGGTGTCCTTGGTGTTGAACATGCGGATGCGAGTGTGGGTAGGCATCTCTTACTCCCAGGATGCGGCTTTCGGAACGGAGCCTTCGCGCTGCGAGGCATCCTGATATTCGACATAACGGCGTTGGGTGGCGATGTGGCCGGCCACGTGCTTGGCGTCGTGCCACACGCCCCAGATGAACGAGGAACCACGGCGCGACAGCCACGGCAGGCCGACGAAGTACACGCCCGGCTCGCGGGACACACCGCGCTGGTGCTTGGGCTTGCCCTTGTCGTCGAAGGCGTCCACCTGCAGCCAGTTGAAGTCCACGGCGTAGCCGGTGGCCCAGATGATCGAGGTGATGCCGGCTGCGGCGAGGTCCAGTTGCTGGAGCGGGTTGCGGATGCACTCGGCGTCCGGGTAGACCTTGCGGGCTTCCGGTTCCAACGGCAGGTCCAGGCCATTGCGCTCGATGTAGGCGTCGGCGGCGTCCAGCAGGCCGAGGTAGTTGTCGTCGCCGGCTTTCAGGTTGGCTACCAGGTCGTCCTGGAAGGTCACCTTGCCGTCGGCGAAGGACTTGGTCAGGCCGGTCAGGGTGATGCCCTCGTTGGCCAGACGGCGGAAATCGATGGTCTCGCCACCACGGGCACCGCTCACGGCGATGGTCACGTGCTCGCGGCCCGGCTGCACTTCCTCGGCATCCCACAGGCCGAGCACACCCAGCCACCAGACGAAGTCGCGGTTGCGGTAGGAGCGCGGCGGACGGTCATGGGCGCCCACGGAGAGGAAGACCTTCTTGCCGGCGCGGTTCAGCTCGTCGGCGATCTGCACGCCGGAGGAGCCGGCACCGATCACCAGCACGGCGCCTTCGGGCAGCTGCTGCGGGTTGAAGTACTTGGCCGAGTGGATCTGCTGGATGCTCTCGTCCTTCGGCGCGATGGCCGGGATCACCGGGCGCTGGAACGGGCCGGTGGCGGAGACGATACGCAGGGCCTGCAGGGTGCCCTCGGAGGTTTCCACGCTGAAGCCGGGGCGGCCTTCGTTGCGGGTGACCTTCTTCACTTCCACGCCGGTGCGGATCGGCGCGTTGAACTGCTTGGCGTAGGCGACGAAGTACTCGGCGACCTGCTCCTTGGCCGGGAAATCATCCGGGCCAACCGGGAATTCCAGGTTCGGGAAGCGGTCATGCCAGGCCGGGCCGTTGGCGACCAGCGAGTCCCAGCGGCCGGTGCGCCAGGCTTCGGCGATGCGGCTCTTTTCCAGCACGATGTGCGGCACGCCCTGCTGGGTCAGGTGCTCGCTCATGGCCACGCCGGCTTGTCCGGCGCCAACGACCAGCGTGTCGATTTCCAGGTTATCAAGCGACTTCTTGCCGAAGGCGCCTGGATTCAGGTCGGTCATGGCTTGCTTCCTCAGACTCTGATCACGTTTGTTCTTGTTGCGGCTTGCGATGAGGTGTTGGCCGCATTCTGTTCAGAGGCTGTGAATAGCGAAATTATGTTTTTTGTAGTCGCAGGCTAGGGAAAAGCTGCACCCACGCAAACCCCGCGGCCCGCGGGCTGCAGGGGAGGGGGTATAGGATTTTTGGTGGCTGGGGCGACAAATTGGATAGGCAGAATGTGGCTTGTGCGGGATTGCTCCCGCGCCGACGTCACCGGCGTGCCGCTGGGTAGGATGGGTGGAGCGCAGCGATACCCATGCTGTCGGCGCACCGGATTGATGGGTATCGCTGCGCTCCACGCCATCCTACGAACGCATTCATCCTGAAAGTCAGGCGGATCAGCGGCTCTCCGCCACCGCCTCGATGAATCGCTCCAGCACCAGGTTCGGCCGGCGGCCCTTGCGGGTCACCACGGTCAGCGGGATGTCGTAGTGGAAGCGCTCCGGGCGCAGCGGGCGCAGGCGGCCCTGGGCGACCCAGTCGGCGGCGTAGTGGTCGGGCAGGTAGCCGATGTAGCTGCCGGTGAGGATCAGGAAGGCCATGCCCTCGCGGTCCGAGGCATTCGCGCTGCCGCGCAGTTCCTGGTGGCGTTCCTGGGCTTCGGCGGGGATGCGGTAGCTGGGCTCCACCGCGTCGCAGGCGTGGATTTCCTCCACCGTGATGCTCGCGTCGTCGCGCTCGAACAGCGGGTGTTCCTGGCTGCAGAACAGCAGCGAGCGTTCTTCATAAAGAGCGGAATACTCCAGCCCCGACAGCGGGCTGATGAGCGGTACCACGCCCACATGCAACCGTCCGTCGAGAACTCCCAGCTCGATCTCGTTGGGCGTGGTCATGCCGATGTTGATCCGCACGCCCGGCCCGCTGGCTTTCAGCGCGCGCAGGGCGTGGGTGATGCGCATCTGCGGCAGGGTCACCAGGTTGTTGATGATGCCGATGTTCAGCTCACCGCGCAGGTGCTGGTGCAGCTCGTTGACCTCGGCGCGGAAGCCCTCCAGCGCTGCCAGTAGCGACTGGGTTGCGCGGTACACCTCGCGGCCCTCGTCAGTCAGCGCGAAGCCCGCCCGGCCGCGCTGGCACAGGCGCATGCCCAGGCGCTTTTCCAGGTCGCCCATGTGCAGGCTGATGGCCGAGCGGCTGATGCCCAGCGTGCTTTCCGCGGCCGAGAAGCTGCCGCACTCGACTATGGTTTTGAAGATGCGCAGCAGGCGGATCTCGAAGTCGCTGACCTGGCCCAGCGAAGGCGCCCGTTGTTTCGCCATTTTAGTTTTACCAATACGAAACTGAACGTAAGAAGAATAAGCTTTAACTCACGTTAAGTCAGGCCCAATCTACGAGCATCGCACCAGGCCCGACGCGGCCTGCGCGCCCAACAAGACTGTCGTCGAGGACATGCTCCATGAACCAGCAAGTGAACGTCACCCCGTCGGTGGCCAGCGAACTGAACCTGAAGGCCCACTGGATGCCCTTCAGCGCCAACCGCAACTTCCATAAAGACCCGCGCATCATCGTCGCCGCCGAAGGCAGCTGGCTGGTGGACGACCAGGGCCGCAAGATCTACGACAGCCTGTCGGGCCTGTGGACCTGCGGTGCCGGTCACTCGCGCAAGGAAATCGCCGACGCGGTCGCCAAGCAGCTGACCACCCTCGACTACTCCCCGGCCTTCCAGTACGGCCACCCGCTGTCCTTCAAGCTGGCCGAGAAAATCACCCAGCTGACCCCGGCCGGCCTCGACCACGTGTTCTTCACAGGCTCGGGCTCCGAGTGCGCCGACACCTCGATCAAGATGGCCCGTGCCTACTGGCGCCTGAAAGGCCAGGCGCAGAAGACCAAGCTGATCGGTCGCGCCCGTGGCTACCACGGCGTGAACGTCGCCGGCACCGCCCTGGGCGGCATCGGTGGCAACCGCAAGATGTTCGGCCAACTGATGGACGTCGACCACCTGCCGCACACCCTGCAGCCGGGCATGGCCTTCACCAAGGGCATGGCTGAAACCGGTGGTGTCGAGCTGGCCAACGAACTGCTGAAGCTGATCGAACTGCATGACGCCTCGAACATCGCCGCCGTCATCGTCGAGCCGATGTCCGGTTCCGCCGGCGTCCTGGTACCGCCGAAGGGCTACCTGCAGCGTCTGCGCGAAATCTGCGACCAGCACAACATCCTGCTGATCTTCGACGAAGTGATCACCGCCTTCGGCCGCATGGGCAAGGCCACCGGCGCCGAGTTCTTCGGCGTGAAGCCGGACATCATGAACGTCGCCAAGCAGGTCACCAACGGCGCCATCCCCATGGGCGCGGTGATCGCCAGCAGCGAAATCTACGACACCTTCATGGGCCAGAACCTGCCGGAATACGCCGTCGAGTTCGGCCATGGCTACACCTACTCCGCGCACCCGGTCGCCTGCGCCGCCGGTATCGCCGCGCTGGACCTGCTGGAAAAAGAGAACCTGATCCAGCAGTCGCTGGAACTGGCTCCCTACTTCGAGAAGGCCCTGCACGGCCTGAAGGGCGCGAAGAACGTCATCGACATCCGCAACTGCGGCCTGGCCGGCGCGATCCAGATCGGCGCCCGTGACGGCGACGCCATCGTGCGTCCGTTCGAAGCCAGCATGAAGCTGTGGAAAGAAGGCTTCTACGTGCGCTTCGGCGGCGACACCCTGCAGTTCGGCCCGACCTTCAACGCCAAGCCCGAAGACCTGGACCGCCTGTTCAGCGCCGTGGGCGACGCCCTCAACGGGGTAGCGTAAGTGAGCGAGCGTCCGAAGGCCGTCCCGACGGTACAGATCGACAACGACAAGGTCCTGGTCACCGAGTGGCGCTTCGCCCCCGGTGCCGAGACCGGCTGGCACCGCCACGGCATGGAATACGTCGTGGTCCCGGTGACCAACGGCGAACTGCTGCTGGAAACCCCCGAGGGCGAGCGCCGCGCGCCGCTGGTCCTGGGTGCGAGCTACACCCGCCAGATCGGTACCGAGCACAACGTGATCAACCCGTGCGATCACGAAGTGGCGTTCATCGAGATCGAGCTCAAGAGCGACGACCACCCGCACAGCCACTGAGTGCGCGGGCACGCGAGAAGGCACGCCGGCGGATGTCACCGTAGAGTGACCTTCCCGGCGGGCCTCCACGCCCGAGCCGTGCACCGTACAAATCCCCTCTCCCTTCAGGGAGAGGGCTAGGGAGAGGGGCTCTTCGCGAGCTCCGCCCCACACTTTCAGCGAGAAGAGACTTCCCATGACCACCGTCAAGCACCTGATCGGCGGCGAGATGATCGCCGACACCGGCCGCACCGCCGCCGTCTTCAACCCGTCCACCGGCGAAGCCATCCGCAAGGTCCCGCTGGCCAGCCGCGAAACCGTGCAGCAGGCCATCGACGCCGCCAAGGCCGCCTTCCCGGCCTGGCGCAACACCCCGCCGGCCAAGCGCGCCCAGGTGCTGTTCCGCTTCAAGCAACTGCTCGAAGCCAACGAGCAGCGCATCGTCCAGCTGATCAGCGAAGAACACGGCAAGACCATCGAAGACGCTGCCGGTGAACTCAAGCGCGGCATCGAGAACGTCGAGTACGCCAGCGCCGCCCCGGAAATCCTCAAAGGCGAGTACAGCCGCAACGTCGGCCCGAACATCGACGCCTGGAGCGACTTCCAGCCGATCGGCGTGGTCGCCGGCATCACCCCGTTCAACTTCCCGGCCATGGTGCCCCTGTGGATGTACCCGCTGGCCATCGCCTGCGGCAACACCTTCATCCTCAAGCCGTCCGAGCGTGACCCGAGCTCCACCCTGCTGATCGCCGAACTCTTCGAAGAAGCCGGCCTGCCCAAGGGCGTGCTGAACGTGGTGCACGGCGACAAGACCGCCGTCGACGCACTGATCGAAGCCCCGGAAGTGAAGGCCCTGAGCTTCGTGGGCTCGACCCCGATCGCCGAGTACATCTATTCCGAAGGCACCAAGCGCGGCAAGCGCGTACAGGCCCTGGGCGGCGCCAAGAACCACGCGGTTCTGATGCCCGACTGCGACCTGGACAACGCCGTCAGCGCCCTGATGGGTGCGGCCTACGGCTCCTGCGGCGAGCGCTGCATGGCCATCTCCGTGGCCGTCTGCGTGGGCGACCAGATCGGCGACGCGCTGGTCGAGAAGATCGTTCCGCAGATCAAGGCCCTGAAAATCGGTGCTGGCACCAACTGCGGCCTGGACATGGGCCCGCTGGTCACTGGCGCGGCACAGGCCAAGGTCACCGGCTACATCGACACCGGCGTAGAACAAGGCGCCCAGCTGCTGGTCGACGGCCGCAACTTCAAGGTGGCCGGTCACGAGAACGGCTTTTTCATCGGCGGCACCCTGTTCGACAAGGTGACCCCGGACATGACCATCTACCAGGAAGAAATCTTCGGCCCGGTGCTCTGCATCGTGCGCGTGAACAGCCTGGAAGAAGCCATGCAGCTGATCAACGACCACGAATACGGCAACGGCACCTGCATCTTCACCCGCGACGGTGAAGCGGCCCGCCTGTTCTGCGACGAGATCGAAGTCGGCATGGTCGGCGTCAACGTACCGCTGCCGGTACCGGTGGCCTACCACAGCTTCGGCGGCTGGAAGCGTTCGCTGTTCGGCGACCTGCACGCCTACGGCCCGGATGGTGTGCGCTTCTACACCAAGCGCAAGGCCATCACCCAGCGCTGGCCGCAGCGCAAGTCGCACGAAGCGGCGCAGTTCGCCTTCCCCAGCAATGGCTGATGGTGAATAAGCGGTAAGAAAAAGGCCGGTCAGATGACCGGCCTTTTTTGTTTCCAGCGGCAGAACTTGTGGATCAGTGGCACTGAAAAGATGGTACGTAGTTAGGTACAATGTTGCCTCGCACGCCACTGTTCGCCATCGGCGGCAAGGATCACCTTTCATGCAAGTACTCACCTTCACCCAGGCCCGCGCCGACCTGAAGCAGACCATGGACGATGTGTGCCGGGATCACGAACCGGCGGTCATCACCCGCCAGCGCGGCGAGCCGGTGGTGATGATTTCCCTGGAGGACTACAACGGCATGCAGGAGACCCTCTATCTGCTGAGTTCCACTGCCAACGCCAAGCGGCTGCGCGAGTCTCTCGACGAGGTGCGGGCGGGCAAGGCTCAGGTCAAGGAGCTGGCCGTTGAACGTGAAGTCGAAAAGCCGTAACAAGTCGACCGCCCGCGACTCCATCAGCGTTGCCTTCACCAGCCATGGTTGGGAGGACTATCAGTTCTGGGAGCAGGGTGATGCGGATGTCTTCCGGGTCATCAACGAACTGATCGAAGAGTGTCGGCGCACGCCGCACAAGGGCACGGGCCGGCCTGAGCCGTTGAAGGGCGATCTGTCCGGGTTCTGGTCGCGCCGCATCACCCGTGAGCACCGCCTGATCTACTTCTTCGAGGGCGAGGTGCTGACGATCCTGCAGTGCCGATACCACTACGACAAATAGGGCCGCCGATGCGGCCCTTCTTCATTTCAGGTCAGTCGCGCCAGGCGAGTTGGGGAATTTCGTCCCAGCGCATCCACAGGTCGCCTTGCCAGTTCAGCAGCATCAGGCGGCGGGCGTCCCAGGTGAGGAGTATGCGGCGGGGGGCGGCGGATTCCGGGGAGTGCTGGTCGCGCAGGGTGGGGAGGACGTCCTGGGTGAGCCAGCGGTCGAGGGCTTCGAGTTCGGGGTGGCCGAAGCGCAGCAGCGCCTTGTAGAGGGCGGCTTCGCTGAGCATCACGGTTTCTTCTTCGCTGCCGGTGCTGTAGGCGAGGCAAGCGGTGCGGACTTCGTGAGGGTAGAAGCGGTGGTGGATGCTGTGGGGGAAGCGGTAGGCGACCAGGCGGGCGATGTCGCGGGCGGCGAACCAGGGTTGGTTGTCGATCAGGACGCCGCGCAGGGGGCGGTTGTGGCGAGTGAAGAAGGTTGGGGTGTAGATGATGTTGTGCATTGATGAAGCTCCACTAGAAGTTTAGAGCTGCCATCGACGTCGCCAAACGAAGGGTGGCAGACCGCGCGGGGTTGGCGAACCGGCTAGTGGTGCCCGGCAGACCCGGAGGTCTCCCCGCGCGATCCGCCATTGAGCGTTGCAGAAAATTCTGCACGTGCGGGGACCTGCAAGAACATTCGCTGTTCTCGCAAGCGCCTTCAAGCGCTTTCGCGCCACTAGTTCCGGGTCGCCAAACCCAGGTCACTGATGTGACTGGGCGAGGATAGGAATGGCAGGTGTGCCCAACAAGCAGCGGTTTCCGGCTTGCCTGTAGGAGCGAGCTTGTGACCCACAGGGACGTGGGAAATGCCGAAATCCGTAGGGAACGGATTCGGCCTCGCGAACCGCCCAACGCTGGCGTTCCCGTGTGCGTAGGAGCGGACTCTGTCCGCGATGCTTCCAGGTCGGGTGTTCTGCGCCGCTTCGACGTGCGCGTGGGCTTTTTGTTTCGCCCCCTCGGGCGACCTCCTTTGGCAAACGACCCAAAGGAGGCAAAGGTCTTGCCCCGGACATCCGGTTTTTCGCTTAGGCGAAAAATTCCCTCGTTGAATCGGAGTTTCAGGGGCACGCGCTGACGGGCCATCCCTGGCCCGACAGCGCTCTCGCGACATCCATGTCGCTCAACCCCTGAAACTCCGCTTCAACGAGGCCTCCTGAACGGGGCAGCTCGGTGCGAGCGGATATTTATCTGGAAGTCTTCAAGAGCCAGAGCCGGACCCATGAATCGTAGGGCGCATAACCCGGAACGGGTTATCCGCCAGAACGGCGGATAACGCCGGAGGCGGTATGCGCCCTACGGGAGCTGTTCGTGCCGGCTGAAACGGTGGTTACGCTACGCACCGAGCGGTCCCCTCTCCCCCGGGAGAGGGTTAGGGTGAGGGGTGGCCCCACGCAGGAGTCATGCGGGGCGCAGGCTATCGGTGATACGCCGGCAGGGCCGGCGTTGGGCGGGTTCGCGAGCAAGCTCGCTCCTACAGGGGCTGATCAGCCCAGGTGTTTCTTCAGGTAGATGCGCTGATGCCCCGGCGGGCAGTCTTCCAGCACGCCCATGCGCTCGAAGCCCTGCTTCTCGTAGAAGCCGGGGGCCTGGAAGCTGTAGGTGTAGAGGAACAGGCCGACGCAGCCGCGGCGGCGGGCTTCGTCTTCGGCCAGGGCGATGAGCTGGCTGCCCAGGCCGCTTCCGCGCTGGTCGTCCTGCAGCCAGAGGTAGTCGATGTAGAGCCAGCCCATGCCGGACTGGCCGAACATGCCGCCGACCACTTCGCCGTCTTCGCTGCGGGCGTAGAGTTCGAAGTCGTCGTAGGTGTTGCTGCGGCCCATCTGGCCCAGGTTGTAGGCGAGCAGGCCCTTGACCACGACGTCGCGGGCTTGCGGGTCGATGCCGAGGGTGAAGTCGAATTGGCTGTGCATGGTGCCCTCCGGATTGGCGAAGGCGACCAGTCTAGGGAGATGCTGCCACGATGGGTAGGCGCCATTGGTAGCGGCGGGCGTGCTGGGACGATTCGTGCGGGACGCTCAGAGCAGTTCCTTGCGCGTGGTGTTGATCAGTTGCAGCTGTGTGTCGCGGAAGAACAGGTAGCGGTACGTGCCGTTGTTCGGTCCGTACATCCAGGTCTCCAGCTGCGGCTGGCCGGGGATGAACTTGCCGTCCGGCCCGCGCCGTGGCTGCGTGGGCGGCGTGACGACGCGCTTGTCCGGCTGTCCGCACTTGGCGAGCACCGCGTCCATCGGGTCGCCTTCGTTGATCAGGCCGGTGCCGCAACGCAGGGTGCCGGCCTGGGCGGTGCCGGCGGCGAGGGTGAGGAGCAGGGCGATCAGCCAGGGGCGCATGAGGCGGTTCCGTTGCGGGTTCGGCGGTCAGTCTAACGCCGGGCAATCGCGTGCTGCATTGCGCTGACGCAGGCTCAGCGCAGCGGGCCGACGTTGCGCACGTAGAGGTCCTTGCCGCCTGAGCTGCCGATGCCGCGCGCCTGCAGTTCGAAGCGCTTGGGGTGGCCCTTGATCAGGTCGCTGAGCTTCTTGAAGCCATACAGGCGCGGGTCGAAGGCCGGCTGCAGTTTGCTGATGTTCTGCCCCAGGGCGCCCAGCTGCACCCAGTCGTCGTCGTCGCCGTCGATGTCGTCGAGCACCTTGGCGATGAAGTCCAGCGGGACTTTCTGCGACTTGGGTTTGCTGGCCGGTTTCGGCGCTTCGGTGGTGCTCGGGGCGGCGGCCTTGTCGGTGGCCGGCGCGGGTTCGGCGACGGGCTCGGCGGCGGCGCGGAGGATCTCGGTGTAGATGAATTTGTCGCAGGCAGAGACGAAGGGCTTGGGCGTCTTCTCCTCGCCGAAGCCGTAGACGGTCAGCCCTTCCTCGCGCAGCCGTGCTGCCAGGCGGGTGAAGTCGCTGTCGCTGGACACCAGGCAGAAGCCGTCGAAGCGCCGCGTGTAGAGCAGGTCCATGGCGTCGATGATCAGCGCGCTGTCGGTGGCGTTCTTGCCGCTGGTGTAGGCGAACTGCTGCATGGGCTGGATGGAGTGGTCGAGCAGCACCTGCTTCCACTTGCCCAGGTTGGGCTTGGTCCAGTCGCCGTAGATGCGCTTGACGCTGGCGACGCCATACTTGGCGATCTCCTCGAACAACCCCTCGACGATGGCGGCGGGTGCATTGTCGGCGTCGATCAGGACGGCGAGATGGGTCTGCTGGCGAGGGGAGGGAGACTTGTTGGCCATGCTGCATCCTTTGCATGTGGTCCATGGACCTTAATCAGGTTCACCCCGGGATGCCAGTCACGCGGAAGCATTCGTGCGTGCGGGCCGTCTCAGGCCGTGGCGAACTCGCATTTGTCGCGCCCGCTGCGCTTGGCGTCGAGCAGGGCGGCGTCGGCGCGGCTGAGGGTCTGGGAGTAGCTTTCGCCCGGGTGGTGCTCGGCGACGCCGAAGCTGGCGGTCACCGACAGGGCGTTGGTGCCTACGCGCACGGCCAGGCAGCGGATGTCGTTGCGCACCCGTTCGATGATGGCGGCGGCGTCGGTCAGGCGGGTGTCGGGGAGGATCAGCAGGAATTCCTCGCCGCCCCAGCGACCGCAGAGGTCGTACTGGCGCAGGGCGGACTCCATGGCGCGGCCGATTTCCACCAGCACGCGGTCGCCCACTTCATGACCCCAGGTGTCGTTGACCTGCTTGAAGCGGTCGACGTCGAGCATGGCCAGCACGTAGGACTCGCCGTGGCGCTGGGCGCGTTCGCTTTCTTCGCGCAGGCGCTCCATCAGCAGGCGGCGGTTGGCGATGCCGGTGAGGGTGTCGTGGGTCGAGGCTTCCTTCAGCGCGACGTTGAGGTCACGCATCATGTCCTGGTAGCGGTCGGAGATGCGCGCGACCTTTTCCAGCTGGCGCAGCTGCTTGTGGTAGCGCTCGGAGAGGGTGCTGTTCTGCTGCCGGGCCATGGACTGGAAACCGTCGGAGATCCGCGCGATGCGCTCCAGGCGCGCGAGCTGGTCGAGGGATTGCTGGTGCTTCTGGTACAGGGCTTCGCGCAGCGGGTGCCCTTCGTACTGTGGGTCGGCCAGCAGGTCTTCGATCAGCAGGTCCAGCTCGCGCTCGCTAGTCATGGCTCTTACTCGTCGTAGGCTTGGATGACGAACGGGAAGGTGCAGTCCTCGCGGAATTCCTCGGCCAGTTCGGCGACGCGCTCGTTGCGTCGGTCATAGTGCCACGCGACGCTCGTGGCGCGGCCCTGGCCGTGGGCTTCTTCGAGCAGGTCGAAGATGTCCATCATGGCCTTGATCGAGCTGGTGTTGAGGTACAGCAGGCGCAGGTCGAGTTCCAGCGGGCGCTGTTCCTGGGTGAGGAAGCGTTCGACCCACTCGATGACCTGGCCGAACAGCTCGAAGGAGTTCTCCGGGTAGGAGTCGCCCTGCATCGCGAGGATGCCGGCCTGCCAGTCGCCGTGGATCTGCGGGGTGGATTGGGTTCCGGTGACGTTGAGATCGCTCATGTCGGGTCTTCCTGAATTTCGCGGTTCAGATCACGGCGCGCAGGCTGAAGAAGGCGCGGCCGTCGGGTTGTTCGGTGAGGGAGGTCTTGAGCGGCGCGCTGGATTTGCGGGCGATGTCCAGCAGGCCAAGGCCTGCGCCGGTGGAGGCTTCGGCGTCGCGCGGGCGGCGCAGCTGTTCCTTGTAGGCCGCCTTGAGCTGGGCCTTGTCGAGCCCGGCGATGGCTTCGATGCTGCGCACCAGGCCCTGGCCGTCGGCCAGTTGCACCAGGTTGCCGGCGGAGACCACGTAGTGGCCTTCGTCATCCCGCGCGATGGCCACGGTGGCCGAGGCCTCCTGGTCGTTGTAGCCGCGCTGGGTGGCGTAGTGGCGGATGTTCTGGGTCATCTCGATGTAGACGGCGAACACGTCCATCGCTTCGCTGGGGTGTGCCTGTTCGGCCTGCAGGTAGTTGCGCAGCGCGTGGCCGATTTCCTCGATCAGGCTGCGCGAGATGGGCCCGTTGAAGCAGAGCAATATGCGTTGCCGGGTGAAGCTCTCGCGCATGGCCAACAGATCTAGCGATTCCATGGATTAACCCCTAGTCGAAGCGGAAAGAGAGAATGGTGATGTCGTCGCGCTGCGGCTGCTCGCCCTGGTACTGGGCGAGGGTAGCGGCGAACACGTCGGCCTGCTCGGCCAGCGGTCGGCGCGCGTGGTTGCGCAGCAGGTCGGCGAAGCGGCTGTTGCCGAAGCCGAAGCCGTGCTCGCCGCCGGCCTGGTCGAGGAAGCCGTCGGTGCACAGGTAATAGGTCCAGCCGGTTTCCATCGGGATTTCCACATCCTGATAGTCGCCCTGGCGCTTGTCGCCGATGGCGCGGCGCGCGCCCTTGTATTCGCGCACCTCGCTGCCGTCGCTGGCGAACAGGGAAATCTTCGCGCCGGAGAAGTGCAGCAGCTTGCGCTGGTGATCGACGCGCACCAGGCCGGCATCCATGTTGGTGGCCAGCGAGTGGGTGAACTCTTCCTGGCCGAGCATGCCGCGCATCACGTGGTCGGTCTCGTGCAGGATGGCCGCCGGGTCGTGGCTCTTCACGCTGTCGATGGCGTGGTCGATGGCGGCCAGGGCGAGCATGGTCATCAGCGCGCCGGGCACGCCGTGGCCGGCGCAATCCACCACGCCGATCAGGCTGTCGACGGGGCCTTCGCGGTAGATGTAGAAGTCGCCGCCGACCACGTCGCGGGGTTTCCACAGGACGAAGTGGTGCTGGCCGAGGGAGGCCTGCAGCTGGCGATCGGGGAGAATGGCGCGCTGGATCAGGCTGGCGTAGTCGATGGAGTCGCCGATCTTCTTCTGCGCGGCGGCCATCTCGCGGTTGGCCGCTTCCAGGGCCTGGGTGCGCTGCTGGACCTTGTCTTCCAGCTCCTCGGTGTGCCGGCGGACCTGGTCGGCCATGCTGGCGAAGGCGCTGGACAGCTCGCCGATCTCGTCCGGGCGGGTGCGCGGCAGCGGGCTGTCGTACTGCCCGGCGGCGATCGCCTTGGCCGACTGCTTGAGGCCGCGCAGCGGGCGCAGCACCAGCAGGTCGACGGTGTAGGCGAAGCCGATCAGCAGGATCGCCAGCAACCCGGCGAGGGTGCCCACCAGCGGCCAGATCCAGCGGCTGTCGAGCACTTGCGCGGCGTGCAGGTCGATGGCGCTGAGTACGTGCCAGCGCAGCTGCGGGATGTAGGCGGTGGCGATCAGCTGTTCCTTGCCGTCGAGGGTGCCCCACATGGTTTCCACTTCGCCGGGGTTGGCCTCGGCCTGGCGCAGGGTCTGACGCAGGGCGGTGCGCTCCTGGTCATTGGCCAGCAGGTCGTAGACATGGTGCCTGGCCTGCCCGCTGGAGCCGGAGGAGAAGGCGATCAGGCGGGTGTCCGGGTGCGCCTGGATGGCACCGTCGGGGTCGACGATCATCGGCGTCACCCCGGCTTCGCGGCGCGAGATGAACTGGTCGAGGAACTCGGTGAGGTCCAGGCCGCCACCGGCCAGGCCGACTTTCTCGTTGCCGGCGCGCACCACCATGTTGAACCAGACCTTGGTGACCTTCAGCTTGGCGTCGTAGTTGACGTTGATGTTGTAGGTCTCGTCGCGGGCCAGGGTATCGAAGTACCAGCGGTCCTGCGGGTCGGTGTCGCTGAGGGTATAGCGCGGCGAGTTGGAGAGCGGCGAGCTGGAGTCGTTGAAGTAGTAGTGGCGCGAGGAGTCCACCACGACGAAGTAGGAGTAGTTGTGCTGGTCCGCGCGGAAGCCTTCGGCCTCGCGGAAGAACAGCGCCCGGCGCGCCGGGTCGTTCTCGGACAGCAGCCAGTCCTGCGTCACCACGGACTCGGCCAGGCGCCGTGAGAGCGCCAGCTCGCGGATCACCGGCGCGATGATCTTCTGCTGGTTGAGCAGCGTGAAGTTTCTCGCGAAGGCGAGGCCGAAATGCGTGCGGATGTCCTCCATGGCTTTCCAGCCCAGCATGACTGCCGGTACCAGCGCCAGGAGACAGGCGATGAGCAATGCCACCACCGATTTGCCGCGCAACCCCCATCTTGCCGCCATGGCTATCTTGTTTCCCCGTGTCGCCCGCCGTGTGCCGGTCTTTTGGCGAAAGCTCAATTGTGCATTTTGTATACGGGCACAATCAAACCAATTTGATATCGTATCGCCATATTATTGGCGCCAGTCAATTGGCCGAAGTCTAGACGCTGTGGGAAAAGGCGCTCGATCGCCCGAGACGATTCCCGCACAACTAGACTCTGTTCCCGCTTCCGCTCTGGCGTGCCTGCTGTAGGAGCGAGCCTGCTATGCGTTCCAGCGGCAGGACCTCCTTGGCCGCGCCCAGCTCCACCGCCTCGCGGGGCATGCCGTAGACCACGCAGGTGGCCTCGTCCTGGGCGACGGTGTGGCCGCCGGCCTGACGGATCGCCTGCAAGCCCCGGGCCCCATCCTTGCCCATGCCGGTGAGCAGGGCGGCGATGAGGTTGCGCCCGGCGCAGCGGGCGAGGGAGTTGAACATCACGTCCACCGCCGGCCTGTGGCCATTGACCGCAGCCTCGCGGTGCAGCCGCACGACGTAGTTGGCGCCGCTGCGCTGGACTTCCATGTGGAAGTCGCCGGGGGCGAGCAGCACATGGCCGGGGAGGATGCGGTCGCCGTCGCGGGCTTCGCGCACTGACAGGCGTGTCTGACGGTCCAGGCGATCGGCGTAGGATTTGGTGAAGCCCGGCGGCATGTGCAGCGTGACCACGGTGCCGGGGCAGTCCGGCGGCAGGCCCAGCAGCACTTCCTTGATCGCCTCGGTACCGCCGGTGGAGGCGCCGATGGCGAAGATCTTCTCGGTGCTCAGCAGCGGCGCGCTGCCAGTTGCCGGTGCATCGGACGGTGCGACGGGGCGAGCACGGGGCAGGCGCGCGCGTGCGGCGGCCTTGAGCTTGGCGCAGATTTCCTCGGCATAGGCCTGCATGCCCTCGGCAATGCCCAGGCGCGGCTTGGCGATGAAGTCGATGGCGCCCAGCTCCAGCGCGCGCAGGGTGGCCTCGGAGCCCTTCTCGGTGAGCGAGGAGATCATCAGTACCGGGGTCGGCCGGCCTTTCATCAGTTTGTCGAGAAAGGTCAGGCCGTCCATGCGCGGCATTTCCACGTCGAGGGTGATGACGTCCGGCGAGTGCTGCTTGATCAGGTCGCGGGCGACGAAGGCGTCGGGCGCCGCGCCCACCAGTTGCAGCTCCGGGTCGTTGTGGATGATGTCCTTGAGCAGGCTGCGAATCAGCGCCGAGTCGTCGACGATCAGGACCTTGACGGCCATCGGGCGTCCCTCCTTTCAGAACAGGTCGATGCTCCCGCCGCGCTCCCGACGGGACAGTTGCTGGCAGTACTGCCGCTCGCGCTGCAGCACCGTGTCGTTGGCCAGGGTACGCAGCTTGCGCACCAGCACCCGGCCGCTGCCGGGGAAGAAATAGACCTTGCGCGGGTGCACGTCGAGCAGGTCCTGGGCGGCCAGCGGGATGCCTTCGTCCTCCAGGTATTGCAGGACGAACTCGACGTTGCGCTGGCCGATGTCGGCGCTGAGGTTCTTCAGCACCGAGCCGCCGCCGAACACCTTGGCCTCGAAGTGCCGGCGCTGGGCGCCGCGGCGCATCAGGCCGTTGATCAGCAGGTCCATGGCATGCACGCCGTAGCGCCCGGAGTTGGACAGCAGGCCCTGCACGCCGGTGTCGCCGGGCAGCATGAAGTGGTTCATGCCGCCCAGGCCGCTGCTGCGGTCGCGCAGGCAGACCGAAACGCAGGAGCCGAGCACGGTGACCAGCATCACCGGCTCGGCGGTGACGTAGCACTCGCCGGGCAGCAGCTTCACCGCCTCCATGCCGAAGCGCGGGTCGTAGTAGCGGTTGGGTTGGTCCAGGGCGGCGCCCATCAATGATTCCCCACCGCCTGGTAGGTGGTGCGCCCCACCGAGCGCACCAGGTGGCTGGCGTGAACGAAGTTCTCCGAGTGCCCGGCGAAGAACAGCCCGCCGGGCCGCAGCAGGCGCACCATGCGTTCGAGCAGGCGGGTCTGGGTCGGCTTGTCGAAATAGATCATCACGTTGCGGCAGAAGATCGCGTCCAGGCCGCCGGGGATGCCCCAGTCCTTGTCCAGCAGGTTGATCTGCCGGTAGTCGATCATCTGCCGCAGCTCGCGCACCACCCGCGCCTTGCCGGCGTTGCCGCCAGTGCCACGAAGGAAGAAGCGCTTCTTCTGCGCGGGGCTCAGCGCTTCGATGCGCTCCAGCGGATAGATACCCTGGCGCGCGTGGCCGAGTACGCCGGTGTCGATGTCCGAGGCGATCAGCTCGATGGGCGGGGCGAAGCTGCCCAGCGCGTCCACCAGGGTCATGGCCATGGAGTAGGGCTCCTCGCCGGTACTCGACGCGGTGGACCAGAAACGCAGCGGCTGGTGGTCCTGCCACTGCTCGGCGGCGAAGCGGCCGAGGTGGTCGAAGTGGTGTTTCTCGCGGAAGAACGCGGTGAGGTTGGTGGTCAGCGCGTTGACGAACTGCTGCCACTCTTCCGCGTGGTTCTCCAGGTAGGCGAAGTACTCGGCGAAACTGCCCAGCCGCAGGCTGCGCAGGCGCCGCGAGAGGCGGCTGTAGACCAGTTGCTGCTTGTTCTCCGAGAGACTGATGCCGGCGTGCTGGTAGAGACGCTCACGCACCTGCTGGAAGTCCCGGCGGGTGTAGTGGAATTCGTGCTCGGGGGCGGGCAGGTTGATCGACATCGGGTTGTCTCGGTGGTGAGCCGGTTGCGTAGGGCGGATAGCGCCTGTGGCGTTATGCGCCCTACATCATTGGGTGGATCGGGAAAGTTCGGTGCTGGGCGTCGCCCTCTCCCTGAAGGGAGAGGGGACTGAATGGCATCAAGTGGAACTCCGTGGCTCCCGGCCACGCCGATCGGCTCCCTCTCCCTTCAGGGAGAGGGCGGGGGGAGAGGGCGCCTCAGGCAAGGAGTCGCCGTGGAAAACCCATCCCTGACCATCCCTGGTCCGCGCGCGGCGGCCGACCCTCCCATTGCTCCGGCCGCCGCCATCCCTCAGCCCCGCCCGATCAGAACTCTTCCCAGTCGTCTTCCTTGCCCTTGGCGCGCACTGCCTTGGCCACACCACGGGCGGCGCGCGAGGTGTGCGCGGCCGGCTCGGTGCGGGCCGGACGGGCAGAGGCCAGCGGCACCACGGTGGCGGCGATGGCTTCGAGCTTGAACACCGCGACCTGCTGGTTGAGCATGCCGGCCTGCTCCTGCAGCGCCTCGGCCGAGGCAGCGGCTTCTTCCACCAGCGCGGCGTTCTGCTGGGTCATCTCGTCCATCTGCGACACGGCGCCGTTCACTTCCTCGATGCCACTGCTCTGCTCGGCGGAAGCGGCGGCGATCTCGGCCATGATGTCGGTGACGCGCTTGATCGCCACCACGATGTCGCTCATGGTCTGGCCGGCCTGGGCGACCAGGCTGTTGCCGCTCTCGACCTTGTCCACCGAGTCGTTGATCAGCGTCTTGATCTCCTTGGCGGCGGCGGCGGAGCGCTGCGCCAGGGTGCGCACTTCACCGGCCACCACCGCGAAGCCGCGGCCCTGCTCGCCGGCGCGCGCCGCTTCCACCGCGGCGTTGAGCGCGAGGATGTTGGTCTGGAAGGCGATGCCGTCGATCACCCCGATGATGTCGGCGATCTTGCGCGCCGAATCGTTGATGGCCGACATGGTGCCCACCACCTTCTGCACCACGCTGCCGCCTTCGGTGGCGACTTCGGAGGCATTCACCGCCAGCGAGTTGGCCTGGCGCGCGTTCTCCGCGTTGAGCTTCACGGTGCTGGTCAGCTCTTCCATGCTCGAGGCGGTTTCTTCCAGGCTGGAGGCCTGCTGCTCGGTGCGGGTGGAGAGCTCGGCGTTGCCGCTGGCGATCTCGCTGGCGGCGGTGTGGATGGTGTCGGCCGCTTCGCGGATCTGCCCGAGCATCCGCGACAGGCTCTGCGCGGTCTCGTTGGCGTAGTCCTTGAGCTCGCCGAAAGTGCCCTGGTAGTCGGCGTCGATGCGCTGGGTCAGGTCGCCCTGGGCCAGGGCGCCGAGCACCCGGGTGACGTCGCGCAGGCCCTTGTCGGCGGTGTCCACCAGGTTGTTCAGGCCGGTGGCGATCTTCAGGAAGAAGCCTTCCTTGTTGGCGGCCTCGATGCGCTTGGTGAAGTCGCCGGCCACGGCGGCGTCCACCAGCTGCGAGACTTCCTGTTCGGCGCGGTATTCCTCGGTGCGATCGGTCCACTGCACCGCCGAGCCCAGGCGCTCGCCGGCATCGTTGAACACCGGCACCACGTCGAGGGCGAAGCGGCGGCCGCCCAGGTTCAGTTCGGCCTTATGCCGCGAGGTCAGGTGCGCGAGCATGCCGCGCTGGTGCGCCGGGTTCTTGTGGAACACGTCGATGTTGGTGCCCATCAGGCGGCTGGCGTTGAAGTTCGGCAGCTGCTTGCGGATGTCCGCCTCGGCGTTGCCGAGCATCTCGGTCACCGTGCGGTTCATGTAGATGATCTCGAGATCGTTGTTGGCGATCATCACGTTGGCCGAGACGTTATCCAGCGCGCTCTTGATCCGCGCGTTGTACTCGGCGGCATCGGCGTTGGCCTTGAGGCTGTCGCGCACACCGTCGATGGCCTCGGTGATGATGGCCTTCTTGCCCGGCAGGCGGTCCATGTCCACCGAGTAGTCGCCCTTGCCGTAGGCCGTGACGGTGGCGACGACGCGCATCTTCACTGCGATGTGCGCAGCGACCAGGTCGTTGATGCCCTTGGCGATGCGCGCCGGGCGGCCGGCGAACTTGTCCACCGGGATCACCTCGTCGATCCAGCCCAGCTCGTGCTGGCGGGTCATCTCCGCGAGGCCGGCTTCCAGGGCTTCCACCTGGGCCTGCTCGGCGCGCTGCTCGCGCAGGTTGCGCTGGATGCTGCGCAGCCCGTCGTAGAGACGCTCATAGCCGGCGGCTGGTGCTTCGCCGATGGCGACGTCGAGGTTGCCGTCCACCAGGCTGTGGAGGATGGCGGTGATGCGGTCGGCGCGTTGCTGCGCCACGGCGTGTGCGTTGAACAGACCCATTGTGATTATCCTCGGTCGCGATCAGGCGGCGGTTTCGTCGACCAGTGCCATTTCGCGGCTGGTCATGAGTTTTTCGATGTCCACCAGGATGAGCATCCGCTCACCGGCGGTGGCCAGGCCCAGCAGGTACTCGGTGTCGAAGCTGGCGGCGAATTCGGGGCGCGGCTTGATCTCCTCGCCGGCCAGGGCGATCACATCGGAGACCGAATCCACCACCGCGCCGACGATGCGCCGGCCGACGTTGAGGATGATCACCACGGTGAACTGGTCGTAGCTGATGTCGGCCAGGTTGAACTTGATGCGCAGGTCGACGATGGGAACGATGGCGCCGCGCAGGTTGATCACGCCCTTGATGAAGGCGGGGGCGTTGGCGATCGCCGTGACCTGGTCATAGCCACGGATCTCCTGCACGCGCAGGATGTCGATGGCGTACTCCTCGCGGCCCAGGGTGAAGGTCAGGTATTCCTGCACCGGGCTGCTCGCCGCGTGGGCTTCAGCTGCGCTCATGGGTGGATTCTCCTTGTGCTGCCAGACGCGGCAGGGCATCGACATCGAGGATCAGGGCGACGCTGCCGTCGCCCATGATGGTGGCGCCGGCGATCCCGTCGATCCGGCGGAAGTTCTGTTCCAGGCTCTTGATCACCACCTGCTGTTGGCCGACCAGTTCGTCCACCTGCAGGGCGAAACTCTTGCCCTCGGATTCGAGGATCACCACGATCCCCTGATCCGCAGGCACGGGCGCCGCGCCGATGCGCAGCAGCTGGTTGAGGGAGAACAGCGGCAGGTATTCGCCGCGCACGCGGATCACCGTCGCGTCCTCGCCGGCGAGGCCGCGCACGTCGTCGGCGCGGGCCTGCAGCGACTCGACGATGTAGGTCAGCGGCACCACGTAGTTGACCTTCTCCACGGCGACGATCAGGCCGTCGAGGATGGCCAGGGTCAGCGGCAGGCGGATGCTCATGCGGGTGCCCATGCCGGGCGCCGAATCGATGTCGATCCGCCCGCCCATGGCCTGGATGTTGCGCCGCACCACATCCATGCCCACGCCGCGGCCGGACAGCTCGGTGACCGCTTCGGCGGTGGAGAAGCCGGGCATGAAGATCAGCTGCCAGACCTCCGCGTCGCTCATCCCGTCGTGTACCGGCAGGCCCTTCTCGCGGCCCTTGGCGAGGATGCGCTCGCGGGACAGGCCACGGCCGTCATCGGAGATTTCCACCACCACGCTGCCGCCCTGGTGGCTGGCGGCGAGCTTCACCGAGCCCTGGGCCGGCTTGCCGGCGGCCAGGCGTTCGGCGGGCGTCTCGATGCCGTGGTCGATGCTGTTGCGGACGATGTGGGTGAGCGGGTCACTGAGCTTCTCGATGACGCTCTTGTCCAGTTCGGTGTGCTCGCCCTGGAGGATCAGTTCGACCTGCTTGCCCAGGCGCGCGGAGGTGTCGTGCACCAGGCGCGGGAAGCGGCTGAAGATGAAGCTGATCGGCAGCATGCGGATCGACATCACCGATTCCTGCAGGTCGCGGGTGTTGTGTTCCAGCTGCGCCAGGGCCTGCTGCAGGCGTTCGAAGTGGGTGGGGTCGAGGTCTTCGCTGAGCTGGCTGAGCATGGCCTGGGTGATCACCAGCTCGCCCACCAGGTTGATCAGGCTGTCGATCTTCTCGACGCTGACGCGGATGGAGCTGGATTCGCTGTCGGGGCGGGCGGCCGGCTTGGCGACGGCACTGGGTGCGGCCTTGGGCTGCTCGCTCGGGGCTGCGACGGCAGCGGTCGCGGGTGCGCCGGGGGCCTTGTCGAAGATGCCGTAGGGCTCGACCGGCTTGGCGTCCGGTACACCGGGGGCGTCGTCGAAAAAGCCGAAATCGTCGTCGCTGCTGGCGCTGGTTTCATTGGCGCCGGGAGTACCGGGCGCATCGTCGAAGAAGCCAAAGGCGTCGTCAGCGCTGGCGCTGTCTTCAGTCGCCGCCGGGGCGCTGTCGAACCGGCCGACGTCGGCCGCTGCTGCGGCAGGCTCCGCGAGCCAGGCACGCAGGCGTTCCACGGTGGCGGCCACCGGTACGTCCGGATCGGGCACCTGGCTGCGGTGCGCGTCGAGCAGGCGCTGGAGGACGTCGCGGGCTTCGAGGAACACCCCGATCATGTCCATGTGCAGGGCGGTCTGCCCGCAGCGGATGCGGTCGAGCAGGGTTTCCAGCTCGTGGGTCACGGCGGTCAGGTCGTCGAACCCGAACATGCCGCTGGAGCCCTTGATCGAGTGGGCCGCGCGGAAAATGCCATTGAGCGACTCGGCGTCCGGCTGATCGAGGTCGAGCCCGATCAACAGGAGTTCGAGGGTCGCCAGGTGTTCGTCGGTTTCCTCGAAGAACACCTGGAGGAACTGCTCCATTCCAGTGGCCATCGGCGATACCCCTAGGGCAGGACCTTGCGGGTGACTTCCAGCAGTTTCGGCGGGTCGAACGGCTTGACCAGCCAGCCGGTGGCGCCCGCGCTCTTGCCCTGCTGCTTCATGGCGTCGCTGGATTCGGTGGTCAGCATGAGGATCGGCGTGCCGCGGTAGCCGGCCATGTCGCGCAGGCTGCGGATCAGCGTCAGGCCGTCCATGTTCGGCATGTTCTGGTCGGTGAAGACCAGGTTGTAGGTCTTGCGCTGGGCCTTGCCCAGGCCGTCCTTGCCGTCCACGGCCTCGTCCACCTCGTAGCCGGCGGACTTGAGCGTGAAGCTCAGCATCTGCCGGATGGAGGCCGAGTCATCGACGATCAGAATCTGCTTTCCCATTGCGTTGCTTCTCCTCGGGTTGCAATGCGTTTGCCTGTTGCCAGGCGCACAAGTGCTCGCGCCATCCCGGCGCGTGGAAATGGTTTTGGGGCTCAGCCGATGAGGGCGAGATTGGCCAGGTATTCGAAGACGGACTGCAGCATGTCGTTGCTCCTGCTTTGCCTTCAGTTCAGAACAGTTCCACTTCGCCCGCGCTGAGGCTGGTCTGGGCGACCGGGTTGCTCAGCGGGCGGCCGAGTTCGTTGACTTCGCCGCGCAGGCGCTCGCCCCACTCGCCGGGCTGGCGGCCATCCAGTGCGCCCAGGCCGACGGCGAGGGCGCCGAGGCGGGCGCTGTGCTTGCCGATCTGCCCGAGCAACTGGCTGCTCATGTCCTGGAACTGCAGGGCGGTCACCGCGGCGTTGACGCCGTCGCCCACTTCCAGGGAGATGCGGTCCAGCTCCTGCACCACCTTCACGGTGTGCTGGTTCATGGCGTCGAGGTCATCGAGCATGTGCTGGATCTTCTGCCGCGAATCCAGGGCGAAGGTCATGTCCTTGTCGGCCAGCTGGCTGATGGCGCCTTCGGCGTCCTTGATCTCGTGGTAGACCACGTCGACGTGTTCGCGGATGGCCTGGGAGAAGTGCGTGGAGCGGGTGGACAGCGCACGTACCTCGTCGGCTACCACGGCGAAGCCACGGCCGCTCTCACCAGCGCGGGCGGCTTCGATGGCGGCGTTCAGCGCCAGCAGGTTGGTCTGCTTGGCGATGGCGTCCATGTCCTGGGTGGACTGCAGGATCTCGGCGATCTTGTGGGTCACGCGGTCCATGCGCTGCACCAGTTGCTGCGAGGTGCGGCTGGTCTCCAGGGTGGCCTCGACGAACAGCCCGAGGGTTTCCTGGGTGGCGTGGATGAAGCGCTGGAAGTCGATGTCGCCGTCCAGGTGGCCGCGCCCGTCGTAGCGCTCGATCAGTGAGTGGGACAGGCCGCGCTGGCTGTCGATGCGATCGGCGAGGGCGTGGAAGCTGTCGGTCAGCTGGCGGATGGCCTGGTGCAGCAGGTTGTCGATCTGGTGGGTGTGGCCGTTGAGCTGGGCCAGATGGCCCTCCACTGCTTCCTGCAGCGGGCGCCAGCACGGCAGCTCGTCGTTCTGCAGGGTGCTGGCCTGGGCATCGACGGCGGCCTTGCTGGCGCCGCACAGCAGGGTGCAGAGCACCAGGCTGGAGAGCCAGCCCACCGGCAGCATCCACCAGAACGGCACGCCGACGGCGCAGAGCACGGCCACGACGGCCCACGGCAGGGTCTGAATGATGAGGCGCCGCGGCCAGTCCTGGCCGCTCTCTTGAACCGCCTGGGGGTTCAACTGTGAATCGCGCATGAGTGCACTCCATTGCCGGGCGCCGGTAACCGGGCCGAACGGCTGCTGACAACGTCTTGAGCAGGAATTCGGCCCGGCGTTTTAAAACTAGAGTGCCAAGGCGTGATGTCAAACTGACGGCATATTCCCGTCACTGGGGATAGACCCTTGATCTAGAGGGGTTTTCCCTGAAGGACCGTTCATCGAAGCTGTTCGGCGGGCGACGGGCGGTAGTGCGTAGGCCTTGTGTGACGCGGGTTGTAGCGATTTTTCGATGGCAAAACGTGCCCGCCGGAGTGGCATCCGGAGCCACCCGCCGGCGGGGTAGGGAGGGGGCGTAGGAGCGGACTGCGTCCGCGATGGCATCCGGCAAGATGCGGACCTATCGCGGACGGAGTCCGCTCCTACGAGGGGGATTTACAGCGTACCGAGCAGCTTGCGCGCCGCCTGGGTGTGGTCGGCGATCAGGCGCTTGAGGTCGAGTCCTTCGACTTCGCCGTCGATGACCCGCCAGGTGCCGCCGATCATGATCCGGTCGGCCTTGTCGGCGCCGCACAGCAGCAGGGCGGACAGCGGGTCATGGCTGCCGGAGAAGCGCAGCTCGTCGAGCTTGAACAGCGCCAGGTCCGCCTGCTTGCCCACGGCCAGTTCGCCGATGTCGCTGCGGCCGATCAGCTTGGCCGAACCGCGAGTGGCCCAGCCCAGTGCGCGTTCCGGGGTGATCTGCTCGGCGCCGTAGCGCAGGCGCTGGATGTACAGGGCCTGGCGGGCTTCGAGGATCATGTTGGAGGCATCGTTGGAGGCCGAGCCGTCCACGCCGATACCCACCGGCGCGCCGGCCGCTTCCAGGGCCACGGTCGGGCAGATGCCCGAGGCCAGGCGCATGTTCGAGCTGGGGCAGTGGCAGACGCCGGTGCCGGCTTCGCCGAGGCGGCGGATTTCCTCGTCGTTGAAGTGGATGCCGTGGGCCAGCCAGGTGCGCGGGCCGAGCCAGCCGACGCTGTCCAGGTAATCCACGGTGCGCTGGCCGAAGCGCTGCAGGCAGAAGTCTTCTTCATCCAGGGTTTCGGCGAGGTGGGTGTGCAGGCGCACGTCCTCGCGTTCGGCCAGTTCGGCGCTGGCGCGCATGATTTCCGGGGTGACCGAGAACGGCGAGCAGGGCGCCAGGGCGATTTGCACCTGGGCGCCTTCGCCGCGCTGGTGGTACTCGCGGATCAGGCGCTGGCTGTCGTCGAGGATGGCCTCGGCGCTCTGCACGGTCTGTTGCGGCGGCAGGCCACCGTCGGCTTCGCCCAGGCTCATCGAACCACGGGTGAGCATGGCGCGCATGCCCAGTTCCTGGACCACGCCGGCCTGCACGTCGATGGCCTGCTCGAGGCCGTCGGGGAACAGGTAGTGGTGGTCGGCGGCAGTGGTGCAGCCCGACAGCAGCAGTTCGGCCAGCGCCACCTTGGTGGCCACGCCGAGCTGCTCGGGGGTCAGGCGCGCCCACACCGGGTAGAGGGTCTTCAGCCAGGGGAACAGCGGCTGGTTCACCACCGGCGCCCAGGCGCGGGTGAGGGTCTGGTAGAAGTGGTGGTGGGTGTTGATCAGGCCGGGGGTCAGCACGTGCTGGCTGGCATCGAAGGTCTGTTGGCAGGGAGCCGAGGGCTGCTGGCCGGCGGCGACCAGTTCGACGATGCGGCCGTCCTGGACGACGATGCCGCCACGGGCGTCGAGGTCATTGGCGGTGAAGATGGCCAGCGGGTTGCGCAGCCAGAGACGCGGGGAAGACATGGGTGAGTTCTCCAAACGGACGGAGCCGTTCGTAGCGAGCCGGCTCCATGGGGTCATGGGAAGCCAGCTCAGTGTTAACCCTGTCTGCTGATCCAGGTGCGCTTGGTGCTACCGAGCGGTTCGCTGCGCGTCGGCCATGCGGCGTTGGCGATCGTCGGGAAATGCTCATTGACTGGAGTCAACTGCGCTTTCCCGCCAACCGCCGCCTTGCCTGGCTCTAGCTCGCAGAACCTGACGTCGGAGTCAAGTGAGGGCTCATGGTAGCCGTATCGGGGCGGTTCGTCACCAGTCGATCGTCGTTCCCTGGTAGTCCAGGTAGAACTGACCGCCACGGCCGGCGTGGCCTTCGACCTGGTCGGCGAGGCCCTTCGCGCTGGTCTGCACGTCCAGCGGTGCGGACTCGCCGCCCATGTCGGTGCGTACCCAGCCCGGGTGCAGGTTGAGCACGGTGAGGCCGGTCTCGCCCAGCTCGGCGACGAAGCTGCGGGTCAGCGAATTGAGCGCCGCCTTGCTCGCACGGTACAGCGCCATGCCGCCGGATTGGTTGCCGGTGACGCTGCCCAGCTCCGAGGTCATGAAGGCCAGCACGCCGCGCTCGGCGTCGAGGCGTGGCAGCAGGCGCTCGGCCAGGCGCAAGGGGGCAATGGCGTTGACCATGAACAGCTGGCCGACGTCGGCGAGGCTGGCGTCGATGGCCGACTGGTGCGGCGGGCCGTAGATGCCGGCGTTGATGTAGATGAGGTCGAAGTGCGCGCCGGCGAGGGCTTCGGCGAGGCGGTCCTGGGACTGTGCCTCGTCGAGCAGCAGGGATTCGACGCGCACCGGCAGGGCGGCCAGCTCACCGGCGTTGGCAGCGTCGCGCACAGTGGCAGTGACGTCCCAGCCACGCTCCAGCAGTTCGCGCACCAGGCCCAGGCCGAGGCCGCGCGAGGCGCCGATGATCAGGGCGGATTTGGCAGTGCTCATGGCGTTCTCCGGTGCCGTTGAAAAGTCCTCAGCATACCCGCTCAGTTCTCCGCGCGCAGGCGGTCCAGACGCAAGCGGTCGCGCTCGTCGGTCAGTCGCCAGGCCGACAGCCAGACCGCGCCGAGGGCCGTGGCGAAGCCGGCGGCGGCCAGCAGGAACATCAGCAGGATCTGGTAGCGCGCGGCGTCCAGCGGGTCCATGCCGGCGAGTATCTGCCCGGTCATGATGCCGGGCAGGGTGATGATCCCGGCGGCGGACATCTGGTTCAGCGTCGGGATCATCCCGGTATACAGCGCCCGCCGCAGCACGCCGCCCAGGGCGGTGTAGCGATCGGCGCCGAGTGCCAGGCGCGCCTCGATGGCGGCCCGTTCGCGGGTGACGCTCAGGTACACCTGGTTCAGCGCCAGGCTGGCGGCGTTCATCGCCGTGCCGAGGATGATGCCCACCAGCGGAATCGCATGGCGCGCGTCATACCAGGGCTGTGGCCGCAGGCTGCCGGAGAGGGCGAACAGGGCGATGCCGAGGGTGGCGATACCGACGCTGCCGCCGCCGATGCCCAGGTGCCAGAAGCCGGCGAGGCGGCGCTTCTGCCGGGAACCGACCTCGAAGGTGGCGGCGGTGAGCATCCCGGCCACTACCAGTGCGGTCAGCCAGGGCGCGGAAAGGGCGAACACCTGGCGCAGGAACAATCCCACCAGCACCAGCTGCACCACCAGCCGCACCGCGCTGACCAGCAGGGTTCTCTGCAGGCCCAGGCGCAGCGCCCAGGACAGCGCCGCGGCGATGACGATCAGCAGGGCCGCGAGGGCCAGTTCCGGCAGGCTCAGCTGGATCGGCGTCATGCTGTCACCTCGCGCAGGCCGTGGGCGTCGAGCAGCAGGCGGACATCGCCCAGGCGCCGTCCCTGTTCCGGGTCGTGGCTCACCAGCAGCAGGCCGGTGCCCTGCGCCTGCAGACGCTTGAGCAGTTTTTCGACAGCATCGCGGCTGGCCGGGTCGAGCGCCGCCGTGGGTTCGTCGAGCAACAGGAAGCGCGGGTTCTGCACCACCGCGCGCAGCAGCGCCAGGCGCTGCCGTTCGCCGGTGGAGAGTTGCAGGACCTGGGCCTGCAACAGCGCCGGGTCGAGGTTCACCTGCGGCATCAGGGGGCGCACCGTATCGAGATCGGTGAAGTGCGCGGCGACGCTGTCTTCCCACCAGCCGGACTCGGCCGCCAGGTAGGTCACCAGGCGGCGCCAGGTGCTGGCCGGCAGGCTTTCGCGGCTGACCCCGGCGAGGCTGACCTGGCCCTGGTTGGGGTCGAGGTCGGCGAGCATGCGCAGCAGCAGGCTCTTGCCGATGCCCGAGGGCCCGCTGAGCACCGTGCAGCGGCCGGGCGCCAGGTCGAGATCGAAGGGCCCGCTGTGCGCGCCGCGCAGCTCGCGGGCCTGCAACGGGCCGAGGGGAATCTGCGGAGGGTTCATGGGCTTGATCTGCCGGGAGAGTCGCCGGCGAGAATATCAAGGGCGGGTGTCGCGGCAACGTGAAATGCCGGTTCCCAAAACGACAAGGCCCGGCATTGCGCCGGGCCTTGTGGATAAAAAGCCCCGGAGAGTGTGCGCCGGGGCCTGGGCAAGGAGCCCAATCAGTCGGTGGTGATCTTCGAGTGCTTCTGGGTGTCCTTCATGGTCACGTAGACCAGCAGCGAGCAGGCGATGCACGCGGTGACGTACCAGTAGAAGCCGCTCTCCATGCCGATGCTCTTGAACCACAGCGCCACGTATTCGGCGGTGCCGCCGAAGATCGACACGGTGAGCGCGTACGGCAGGCCCACGCCCAGGGCGCGGATTTCGGTGGGGAACAGCTCGGCCTTCACCACGGCGTTGATCGAGGTGTAGCCGCTGACGATGACCAGCGCGGCCATGATCAGGAAGAACGCGCCCCACCAGGTGTCGATGGTGTGCAGGGTGCTGAGGATCGGGTAGGTGAAGACGGTGCCGAGCACGCCGAAGGCGATCAGGATCGGGCGACGGCCGATCTTGTCCGACAGCGCGCCGACGATGGGCTGCAGCAGCATGAACAGGAACAGGGTGGCCGCCGAGATCATGGTGGAATCGTTCTTGCTCATCCCCACCGTGTTCACCAGGTACTTCTGCATGTAGGTGGTGTAGGTGTAGAAGGCCAGGGTGCCGCCCATGGTCAGGCCGACCACGGTCAGCACTTCCTTGGGATGGCGCATCAGCGAGCGCATCAGGCTTTCCTTGGGCTCTTCCTTCTTCGTGGTGAAGGACTCGGTCTCTTCCATGCCGCGACGCAGGAACATGGCCACGACCGCGCACAGCGCGCCGATGAAGAACGGCACGCGCCAGCCCCAGCTTTCCAGCTGCTCGGTGGTCAGGGTCTGCTGCAGCACGATCAGCACCGCCAGGGCGATGAGCTGGCCGGAGATCAGGGTCACGTACTGGAAGCTGGAGAAGAAGCCGCGCTGCTCCTTGTTGGCCATCTCGCTCAGGTAGGTTGCGGACGTGCCGTATTCGCCACCGACCGACAGGCCCTGCAGCAGGCGCGCGAGCACCAGCAGGATCGGGGCGCCGACGCCGATGGTTTCATAGCTGGGGGTCAGGGCGATGATCAGCGAGCCGAAGCACATCAGCAGGACCGAGGCCAGCAGCGCCGCCTTGCGGCCCTTGCGGTCGGCGTAGATGCCCATCAGCCAGCCACCGATCGGACGCATGAGGAAGCCCACGGCGAAGATCGCGGCGGTGTTCAGCAACTGGGCGGTCATGTCGCCCTGGGGGAAGAACGCCTTGGCGAAATACAGCGAGAAGGCGGCGTAGACGTACCAGTCGTACCACTCGACCAGGTTGCCGACCGAGCCACTGAAGATCGACTTGATGCGCTGGGAAGTCGTGCGGGGTGCGGCAGAAGCGGAGACGGCGCTTGCGCTATCCATGGGTATTCCTCTTTGTCGTTGTTGTCGTCAGGCGTGCGGACTACTCGAAACGTCACGCCGGCGCGCCGCGAGGGCGGCGCAGTGTCGAGGCGATAGCAGACAGCGTGCCAAGGCTTGAAAGCCGCGTGGCACTAGGAGTTGGAGTTTTTTGAGGGGGTGCGGGCAGGCGAAGCGGCGCCGATCGGGGTGGCCGTTGAGCGGAAATCCGCCGATCAGGTGCGTCCCTGCGTTGGGCGGTTCGCGAGGACGGGCTTTGGGTAGGAGCGGACTTCGTCCGCGATCAGCATCAGGCGGCACGCTCTAGCGCTGACGGAACAGATCCCCCGGGGTAAACCCGAACAACCCCTTGAACGACGCGATGTACGCCGAGGTCGAGTCGTACCCGCAATCCAGCGCCGCCGCCGTCACGCTCTCGCCCGCCTCCAGCGAGCCGAGGGAGGCGAGCAGGCGCTGGCGCTGGCGCCACAGGCGGAAAGTCATTCCCGTCTCGCGCTGGAACAGCCGCGACAGGGTCTTCTCCGAGGTGCCGATGCGCTGCGCCCAGGCGCCCAGGGTGTGGCTGTCGGTGGGATGGTCGATCAGCGTCTGGCACAACTGCAGCAGGCGGCCCTCCTGCGGCATTGGCAGGGAGAAGGCGACTTCCGGCAGGTCGCGCAACTGGTCCAGCAGCACTTCCACCAGCCGCGATTCGGCACTGTCACCCGGTGGGTAATCCACCGGCAGCTCGCAGAAACTCTTGATCAGCTCGCGCGCCAGCGGCGTCACCTCCAGCACCCGGCAGCGGTCCGGTGCCCAACGGCAGGCGTCGTCGCGGATGTACAGGCTGCGCATGTCCGCCTGGGTCGAGGTCACCACTTCATGGTCGAGGAAGGCCGGAATCCAGATCGCCCGTTGCGGTGGCGCAAAGAAGCTGCCTTCGGCCGTGTGGACACCCAGCACCCCGGTGATCGCGTAGGACAGCTGCACCCAGGCGTGATGGTGCCTGCTGGTCCAGGAGCCCGCGCGCAAACGCTCGGCGCGGGCATAGACCGGCCGCGGCAGACGATCGAGCACCGGGATCAGGCGTTGCAGTTCGGGAGCTTGTCCTTTCATCGGTAGAACTTTGGAAAATGTCGCTGGAGAACCGCAGTCTGGCAGGCTGCCCTGTCCACCTCAAGCCGGATCAGAGCCGTTGCCGACCCGAACGGCGGCGTTCGACTCCTGAAAGAAGCATCTGACAGCACGACCGCCGGGCAGCCCGAGGCATCCTGGCAGGTGTGGTGAAGGCCCTTGTCTGGCATTATCCGCGCCCGGAAAAACGCGTGGTGTATTCCGACGACTGTTGTGTAGATTTCCCACAAGATAGTTGTATACATAATTTGTGTTGATTCGTTTCAACACAGGTTTGCCCTGTATCCAATCTTCTGGTTGGTGATCGCCATTGCAGTGCTTCCTGCCGGGCCGATGCCCTCGAAACAGGCAAAGTTGTCCTGTGAGTCAGGAAACGGCCCGGCCCGTGCACCTGCGTCTTACCTGCCAAAGGAGCGGACCCTGAGGGGTTCGTCATAAAAGTGGAACATCTGGACAGGATTGGCGCCAATCTTGCTTTTCCTCGCCAGGCCTGACCGACCGGACAGGTTCCACCGACAATTAAAAATGCAACACGACTGCACTGATTAGGAGCAACGCATGACTCGCACTCTCGCATCCCTGCTGCTCGCCGGCGGGCTGCTCGCGGCCGGGCAGGCCATGGCTGGCGGTGAAGACCTGACCCCGGCGCCGGCTTCCAACGACGGCCCGCTGATCTGGCACAACGAAAGCCTGACCTACCTGTGGGGCAAGAACTTCAAGGTCGACCCGCCGATCCAGCAGACCTTCACCTTCGAGAGCGCGAGCGCCTGGACCTGGGGTGACCTCTGGTTCTTCGTCGACCAGATCAACTACAACGGCAAGGAAAGCGCCACCAACGGCAAGAACACCTACTACGGTGAGTTCAGCCCGCGCCTGTCGTTCGGCAAGATCACCGGTGCCGACCTGTCGTTCGGCCCGGTCAAGGACGTGCTGCTGGCCAGCACCTACGAGTTCGGCGAAGGCGACGTCGAGTCCTACCTGCTCGGCCCGGGCTTCGACCTGGCGCTGCCGGGCTTCGATTACTTCCAGCTGAACTTCTACTACCGCAAGCCCGATGGCAACCGCGTGCCGTCCGGTGCCTGGCAGATTACCCCGGCCTGGGCCATCACCTTCCCGGTGGGCAACTCCGACATCCTGTTCGACGGCTTCATGGACTGGGTCGTGAACAACAAGGACGCCAGCTCCAGCCACCGCAACCAGTCGGACTACCACGCCAACCTGCACTTCAACCCGCAGCTGAAGTACGACCTGGGCAAGTCCCTGGGCTACGAGGCCAAGCACCTGTACGTGGGTATCGAGTACGACTACTGGTCCGACAAGTACGGCATCAAGGATTCGCAGTACTTCACCACCGACCAGAACACCGTCAGCGCGCTGGTCAAGTACCACTTCTGATGTTCCCCTCCGACCCCGCCGCCTGGCGGGGTCGGTCTTTTCAGGCGGCGTACGGCTTTTTCGCGCGCTGGTTGAAATGTCCGCGCATTTTTCGGAAGTTGCCGACAGGCCATCCGGCTCACGACCGATTGGTCGGGCCCCGGACAACCTCTAGCTTTGCATCTCTTTTGCTTCACCCTAGGAGATGTGAGCCATGAAGAAACTGTTGATCGCGGCCATCGCCGCGAGCATTTGCACGCCCGTGCTGGCCGCGCCGGCACAGAAAAATTCGCAGCAGCCGGAACACGTCCAGTACGGTGGTAATGGCAAGGTCAAGCCGCTTGAGCAGCATGAGAAAACTCACGAGGGCGGCTTCTTCCGCGATACCGTGAAGAAGCCGATTCCCAACGATGCCGTCGTGGAGACCGGTGCGCATGCAGGTGCTGAAGGTGCCGCTACTGCTGGTAGTGCTGAAGCGGGTGTGGCAACCGCGACGGTACCGGCAGCGGGAGCTGGCCTGGGCCTGAGCACTCCGCTGGTAGGTTCGCTCACCGTCGGCGCTGCTGTCGGTATCGGCGCTGCCGTTGTCGCTGTTGGCGCCGCCATCGGCAACCACGGCGGTGGTGGCGGTCACCACAACTCCGGCACCACCGGCACCACCCAGTGATGCCATGCCCCCGGCCCACTCACGGGGGCTGCCATGACTCGGGCGGGAGCCGGATCGCAAGACGACCCCGGTTCCTGCCCTTTTTCACGCCTCGCGCTTGAATCCCGCTACCCGCCTGGGTTATCCATGCAGCGCCCCCGCTCAATGCACGGACATCCCGCATGACCCTCCAGGTACCCGCCCACACCGCGCCCAACGGCGAAAAGCCCGCCGGTCGCATTCGCCAGAAGAACGAGGAAGCCATCCTCGCCGCCGCCGAGGAGGAATTCGCCCGCCACGGCTTCAAGGGCACCAGCATGAACACCATCGCCCAGCGCGTCGGCCTGCCCAAGGCCAACCTGCATTATTACTTCAGCAACAAGCTGGGGCTGTACGTGGCGGTGCTGAGCAACATCCTCGAGTTGTGGGACAGCACCTTCAACCACCTCAGCGTGGACGATGATCCGGCCGTTGCGCTGGCCACCTACATCCGCGCCAAGATGGAATTCTCCCGTCGTTATCCGCAGGCCTCGCGGGTATTCGCCATGGAGATCATCAGCGGTGGCGAATGCCTCTCCGAGCACTTCAGCCAGGACTACCGCACCTGGTTCGCCGGCCGTGCGGCGGTGTTCCAGGCCTGGATCGACGCCGGCAAGATGGACGCCGTGGACCCGGTGAACCTGATCTTCCTGATCTGGAGCAGCACCCAGCATTACGCCGACTTCGCCACCCAGATCGGCTTCGTCACCGGCCGCAAGCGCCTGTCCAAGCAGGACTTCAGCGATGCCAGCGACAACCTCATCCGCATCATCCTCAAGGGTTGCGGGCTGACGCCGCCGCCGGCCTCGGCATGAGTTTCACCCTCGCCGGCCCCGCGGTTTACCAGGAAGACATCCGCAAGAGCCGCTTCCACTGCGTCGCCGCTCCCATCGCCAGCGAGGCCGAGGCCCATGCCTTCCTCGCAGCGCACCGCGACCCCGGCGCCGGGCACAACTGCTGGGCCTGGAAGCTGGGCAACCAGTACCGCTTCAGCGACGACGGCGAGCCCGGCGGCACCGCCGGCCGGCCCATGCTGGTGGCCATCGAGGGGCAGGACATGGACCGCGTGGTGGTCGTGGTCAGCCGCTGGTTCGGTGGCATCAAGCTCGGCACCGGCGGTCTGGCTCGCGCCTATGGCGGCTGCGCGGCGAAGTGCCTGCAGGACGCCGAGCGCATCGAACTGGTGCCCAGCAGCCGGCTGGCATTCGACTGCAGCTTCGCCGAGCACGCGCTGCTCAAGGCGCGGGTGCTGGCGCTCGGCGCCAGCATCGAAGATGAAGCCTTTGCTGCGGAAGGCGTGCACATGACGCTGAACCTGCCGACCACCCTGGTCGAGCCCCTGCAGAAGCTGCTGGGCGATCTCAGTCGCGGTCGAATCCAGGCGCAGTTGCTGGACGCCTGATTCTTCTCCCCAAACACCGTGGAGCCGCCTGTGGATAACCTGTGGCAGGACCTCTGCTGCCCACGTACTCCGCAGCCTTCAGCGTCTTGCTCGTTTCTTGATCAATGGCTCTCGCGCCTGTTGAACAAAATATGAACAAGCTGTGGAAAAGATGTGGGTGAAATTCCCCCGGAACAGCGTCAGACGCGACTTCTGACCACTCGGTGAGTTATTCATCGGAGTGATGCAGGGCTTGCCGGGCCTGGGCTCGGGCATTTCGGCGGATTCGCGGGCGTTCCCCTGAGCCTTGGGGGCAAGTCTCTGGACAATCTGTGGGCAACTTGTGGGCAAGGTGTCTCGCCGGCGAGACACTTCGTGCGCTGATCGGCCGTCATCACCCGCCGGCCCTGGCGAAAAGCCTGCCGCTTCGCTTGAAAAATCTGTGGATAACACTGGGGAAAAGGCGCCGGCACAAGGCCGGCGCCAGGGCTGCTCACAGGCGGAACTGGGCCATCTGCCGGGCTAGGTCATCGGCCAGGTTGCGCAGCTCGCGGCACTGCTCGCGGCCATGCTGCACTTCGCGGGTGGTGGCATGGGCCAGGTCGGCGATGCCCTGCACGTTGCGGTTGATCTCCTCGGTCACCGCCGACTGCTCCTCGGTGGCCGTGGCGACCTGGTGGTTGATGTCGCTGATGCGCTCCACCTGGTCGGCGATGGCGCCCAGCGAGGCGCCGGCCTGCTCGCTGGCGGCCAGGCTCTGCCCGGTGGTCTGCTGGCTGGACTGCATCGAGCGTACCGCGGCATCAGCGCCGCCCTTCAGGCGCTGGATGATCGTCAGGATTTCGTCGGTCGAGCCCTGGGTGCGGCTGGCCAGCGTGCGTACCTCATCGGCCACCACGGCGAAGCCACGGCCCAGTTCGCCGGCGCGCGCCGCCTCGATGGCGGCGTTGAGGGCGAGCAGGTTGGTCTGCTCGGAGACACCGCGGATCACCGCCAGCACCTGGTCGATGCTAGCCACCTGCCCGGCCAGTTCGCCCACCGCGCCGGCCGCCTCGCCGATCTCCCCGGACATGCGCTGGCCGACCTGCAGCGAGCCGCCGACTACTCGCCGTGCTGCGCCGGCTTCCTCGCGGGCCTGCTGCGAGGCGCTGGCGGCCTGTTCGGCGTTGCGCGCGATCTCCTGCACCGTGCTGCCCATCTCGTTCACCGCCGTGGCGACCATGTCGGTCATCTCCTGCTGGCGGCCGGCGCGGTCGGCGGTGTTGTCCACCACCTGCGCCACCTCGCCGACGGTGCGCAGCAGTTGCTGGCTGGTGCCGAGTACGGCGCCGATCAGCGCGCGCTGGCCTTCGAGGAAGCGGTTGAAACCGCGGGCCAGATCGCCCAGTTCGTCCGCGCGGCTGTCGTCCAGGCGGCGGGTGAGGTCGCCGCCGCCACCGCCTATTTCCAGCAGCGCGCTGGTGACCTGGCGGATCGGCCGGGCCAGGCTGCGCGCCATCAGCACCACCAGTGCCAGGCAGAGCAGGGCAACCAGGGCCCCGGCGAGGCCGGAGAACGCCAGCGCCTCGCGGGCGTCGGCGTAGATTTCCGCTTCCGGCACCTCGCTCACCAGGGTCCAGCCCAGGTCATGCAGCGGCAGGCTGGCAGCCAGGTAGGCCTCGCCGTCGCGCTCGAAGCGGGCACTGTGGAAGCCCTGCTGGCCGAGCAGTGCGCTGGCGGCGCTGGCGCCGATCAGGTCACCGAGGTTGCGCCCCTTGGGCAGCGAGGCGTCGGGATGGATCTGCACCTGGCCGTCGTTCTTCACCAGGTACACGCGGCCGGACTGGCCGAAGCGGAAGTCGCGGATCAGCGTCGACAGCTCGCGCATCTCCAGGCCCAGCCCGGCGATGCCGAGCAGCTTGCCGTCGCGCTCCACGCGCTGGTCGATGAACAGCGCCAGTTCGCCGGTGCTGCCGTCGGTATCGATGTTCCACATGCGCGGCTTGCCGCTGTCGATGAACTGGAAGTACCAGCTGTCCTTCGGCTCGCTGCGGCTCAGCGTGCGCTCCTTGCCCTTGTCACTGTAATAAGCGCCGCTGGCGTTGGAGGTGATCAGCGCGGAGAAGGCCTTTTGCGAGGCGCGGATGCCGCCCAGGTAGCGGGTGAATTCGGCGAGCTTCTCCGGGCTTTCGCCAGCGGCCAGCCAGTCCTGCACCAGGGTGTTGTCGGCGATGCCGGCCGCTGCGGTGATGGGGCCGGTGAGGCGCTTCTCGAAGTCGTTGGCAATCGCCTGGATGCTCGCCGGCAGCGCCTGTTCGAGCAGGTAGCGCTCACTGAGGCGGTTGACCAGCACGGCATACAGGCCGAGGACGATGAGCAGGCTGATGAGCAGGGCGGCGCCCATGCTGAGGATGAGCTGGGTCTGGATACTTCGCAGGCGCATTTTCTTGTTTTCCTCCGAACGCACAACGAAACGCCCGCCGGTGGCGGGCGAAGAGACGGGGTCGTTGAATGTATCGGCGGCGGCGGGGAAAACTGTTGTCCCATTGGTCAGGTTTTTGCGTTTTCCGGCAAATCGCTGCACGAACCCTCGCTGCACAGCGCGGCCCACTCCACGCCTTCGCGGGTCTGCCGGGCAGGGATGTCCTGGTGATAACGGGCGATGACCTGGGCGGCCACCGAGATGGCCACTTCCAGCGGGCGTTTGCCGGGCACTTCGCAGAGGCCGATGGGGCAGTGCATCTGCTCGATCACCTGCTGTGGATAACCATGCTGTTCCAGCCTCATCTGGAAGCGCCGGGCCTTGGTGCGCGAGCCGATCATGCCGAGGAAGCCGGCGTCGCCGCGCTTGAGCACCGCCTCGGCGATGGCGTAGTCCAGCGGGTGGTTGTGGGTCATGACCAGGAAGTAGCTGCCCGGCGGCGCTTCCTGCACGGCGTCTTCCGGCTCCTCCAGCAGGCGCATGCGCACGCCCTCGGGAACGGTCCGGGGAAACTCCGCCGCCCGGCTGTCCACCCACTCCAGGCGCAACGGCAACCCCGCCAGCAGCGGCGCCAGCGCGCGGCCCACGTGGCCGGCGCCGAACAGCACCACCTGCGGTCCGCGTGCGGCGAAGCATTCGAACAGCAGGCTGGCGCGCCCGCCGCAGCATTGGCCCAGCCGCGCGCCGAGGGGGAAGTGCACCAGCGCCTGGCTGTACTGGCCGGCCAGCAGCAGTTGCCGCGCGTGCTCGATGGCGGCGTATTCCAGATGGCCGCCGCCGATGGTGTCGAAGGTTTCCCCGGCGGTGACCAGCATCTTGCTGCCGGATTCCCGAGGCGTGGAGCCCTGCACGCCGATCACGGTGATCAGCACGTAGCCCTCGGCGCTGTCGCGCAGGCGGGCGATGGCGTCCATCCAGTGGCGGGTCATGCTCGTTTCTCCTGGCGCATCGCCTCACAGGCCCAGAGTACCCGCTCCGGCGTCGCCGGCGTATCCAGGTCGGGGCTCAGGCGGTACTCCGCGAGGCTGGCGATGGCGTCGCGCAGCGCCGACCACACCGAGATCGCCAGCATGAATGGCGGCTCGCCCACGGCCTTGGACAGGTACACGCTGTCCTCCTCGTTGGGGCGCTCGAACAGCGCTACGCGGAAGTCTTCCGGTGCGTCGCTGACGGCGGGAATCTTGTAGGTCGCCGGCCCCACGGTGAGCAGCTTGCCGGCGGCGTCCCAGCGCAGTTCCTCGGTGGTCAGCCAGCCCATGCCCTGGACGAAGCCGCCCTCGATCTGGCCGATGTCGATGGCCGGGTTCACGCTGCGGCCGACGTCGTGGAGGATGTCCACCCGCTGCACGCGGTATTCGCCGGTCAGCGTGTCCACCTCCACCTCGGATACCGCTGCGCCGTAGGCGAAGTAGAAGAACGGATGACCTTCGCCCTTCTCGCGGTCGTAGAAGATCTTCGGCGTGCGGTAGAAGCCGGTGGCGGAGAGCTGGATGCGCGCGAAGTACGCGGCCTGGATGACTTCGGTGAAGCTCAGGTGCTGTGCTCCGACCGTCACGCCGCCGTGCTCGAAGCGGATCTCCTGCGGCTTCACGCCATCGCGTTCGGCGAGGAAGTCGGCCAGGCGCTTCTTCAGCGTGCGCGCGGCGTCACGGGCGGCCATGCCGTTCAGGTCGGTGCCGCTGGAGGCGGCGGTGGGCGAGGTGTTGGGCACCTTGTCGGTGCGCGTGGCGGTGATCACCACGCGCTCCAGCGGCACCTGGAATTCCTCGGCGACTATCTGCGCGACCTTGGTGTTCAGGCCCTGGCCCATCTCGGTGCCGCCGTGGTTCAGCTGGATGCTGCCGTCGGTGTAGAGGTGCACCAGCGCGCCGGCCTGGTTGAGGTGCTGCGCGGTGAAGGAGATGCCGAACTTCACCGGCGTCAGCGCCAGGCCCTTCTTCAGCACCGGGCTCCGCGCATTGAACTCATGGATTGCCGAGCGGCGCGTGGCGTAGTCGCTGCTCTGTTCCAGCCGCGCGATCAGTTCGCCCAGCAGGTTGTGCTCGACCTTCTGGTGGTAGGGCGTCAGCTCCCGTCCCATTCCGCCGTAGAGGTTCAGCTTGCGCACTTCGAGCGGGTCCTTGCCCACCGCGCGGGCGATGTCGTCCATGGCGCGTTCGATGAGCATCATCCCCTGGGGCCCGCCGAAGCCGCGGAAGGCGGTGTGCGAGACAATGTTGGTGAAGCTGCGGTAGCCGGAGATGGCCACGTCGGGGATGAAGTAGGCGTTGTCGGCATGGAACATCGCGCGGTCGACGATGGCGTCGGAGAGGTCCGGCGAATGGCCGCAGTCGCCCACCACTTCGAGCTGCGCGGCGAGCAGCCGGCCGGCGTCGTCGAAGCCTATGCGGTAACGGTTGTGGAAGGGGTGGCGCTTGCCGGTCAGGCGCATGTCGTCGGCCCGTGGCAGGCGTAGTTTCACCGCGCTGCCGGTCTTGTGCGCGAGCAATGCGGCGAGGCAGGCGAAGGGCGCAGCCTGGGTTTCCTTGCCGCCGAATCCGCCGCCCATGCGCCGCACTTCCACCGTGACCTTGGCCAGCGGAATCGCCAGCACTTCGGCGACCAGTTTCTGCACTTCGCTCGGGTGCTGGCTGGAGGTGTGCACCAGCATGCCGCCGTCGTCGCCGGGCAGGGCGAGCGAGGCCTGACCTTCGAGGTAGAAGTGCTCCTGGCCGCCGATGAACTGGGTCGCTTCCAGCACTTGCGGAGACTGCTCCAGCGCCGCCTGAGCGTCGCCCCGGCGCATGTGGTGCGGCGGGCGCACGAAGCGCTCTTCGGCCTTGGCCTGCAGCGGGTCGATCAGCGGGTCTTCCTTCGCGTACTCCACCTTCGCCAGGCGTACCGCGCGGCGTGCCTGGAGCAGGCTCTGCGCGGCGACGGCGAACAGCGCCTGGCCGTGGTACTTCACCCGCTCGCCAGCCAGCAGCGGGTCGCCGGGGAACACCGGGCCGATGTCGGTGTGGCCGGGCACGTCGCCCAGGGTCAGCACGGCCACGACGCCGGGCGCGCTGCGCACGGCATCGAGGTCGAGGGAGAGCACGGCGCCGCAGGCTATTTCAGTCAGGCCGACGGCGGCGTGCAGCAGGTCGCGCGGCTCCTTGAGGTCGTCCACGTAGCGCGCGGCGCCGCTCACATGCAGCGTGGCGCTGTCGTGCTCGCGGGGCTTGCCCGCGCTGTGGATGGCGACCGCGACGCCATTGCTGGCCAGCGGTGGCAGGCTACGCATGGTGCACCTCCGCAGGGCTCAGGGTCCATTCCAGTAGTGCGCGCTGCAACAGGTTCTGCGCCACCTTCAGGCGATAGGCGGCGCTGGCGCGCAGGTCGTCGATGGGCTGGAAATCCTCCGGGATCGCGGCCTGTGCGGCAGCCACGGCGACGCCGTCGAAGGGCCTGCCGAGCAAGGCTGCTTCGGTTTTCGCTCCGCGCAACGGTGTGGCGGCCATGCCGCCGCAGGCGAGGCGCGCGTCGTTGACGATGCCCTGCTCATCGAAGTCCAGGCGAAGGGCCAGGCAGACGGCGGAGATGTCGTCGTCGCGGCGCTTGGACACCTTGTCGACGCGCAAGCGCTGGTTGCCGCGCAGGCGCGGGATCAGCAGCGCCTCGATGTACTCGCCGGGCTGCAGGACGGTCTGGCGGTAGCCGGTGAAGAAGCCGTCGATGGCGACCTCGCGCACACTTCCCGCCCTGCGCAGGCGCAGGCGGGCATCCAGTGCCAGCAACACCGGCGGCATGTCGCCGATGGGCGAGGCGTTGGCGATGTTGCCGCCCAGGCTGCCGCGCTGGCGGATCTGCAGCGAGCCGAGACGCTCCAGCAGGTCGGCGACGCCGGGGAATTCCTGCAGCGCGTCGAGGCAGTCGGCGTAGGTCCGCGCGGCACCAATCAGCAGGTACTCGGGGTGGACTTCCAGGCGGTGCAGTTCGCTCACCCGGTCGAGGTGGATCAGCGCCGGGAAGGCTTTCAGGTTCTGCGTGGCTTCCAGCGCCAGGTCGGTGCCGCCGGCGATCAGACGGGCAGCCGGCTGGCTTTGCAGCAGGGCATCCAGTTCCTCCAGCGAGCCGGGCAACCAGGCCTGTGCCGCCCCGTCGCGAAGGGTTCCGGCTGTGGATATCTCGCGCAGGCGGGCGATGGTATGGACGCTGTTCTGCTCGAAGGCGTCGAGGCAGGGCAGCGCGGCGATCTGCCTGGCCGCATCGAGAATCGGCCGGTAGCCGGTGCAACGGCACAGGTTTCCGGACAGCGCGGTCAGCGCCGTCTCGCGGTCGTGCGGCGGCGGTGAGTGGTGCCAGGCGAACAGCGACATGACGATGCCCGGCGTGCAGAAACCGCACTGCGAGCCATGGCAGTCCACCATCGCCTGTTGCACCGGGTGCAGCGCGCCGGGTTCGCCGAGGTGCTCCACGGTCAGCACCTGGCGGCCGTGGACTGCGCCCAGCAGCGTGATGCAGGCGTTCACCGCGCGGTAGCGCAGCGCCTCACCCTCGGGCTCGGCGAGCACCACGGTGCAGGCGCCGCAGTCGCCCGAAGCGCAGCCCTCCTTGGTGCCGGTGCGTGCGCGGTGGATGCGCAGGTAATCGAGCAGGCTGGTCTCCGGCGCGAAGCCGTCGGCCTGGACCCTTTCGTCGCCGAGCAGGAACTGGATCATCGGGAGTCCTCGTCGTCATGCGTGCGGCCGCGCCGCTTCGCGAAGGCTGTCCGTAGACGTCGAGAGCCGCGTGGCGCTGGGCTCTCAGGCACAAGCATAGGCTCGTGGGAGGGCTTGACCAGTGAGGCAGGAAAACCGCTGCGCTCGAAAGACTTCGAAGCGCCGTACGTCGCGACGGGCGTTGTCCTCCCGGCGCTTGGCGGCGAAGGTGGTCAGGCCGCTGCTCGCCGCCGGACCGGGAGGAACGCCGAAAGGGCCAGCCCAGAAGCCTCGCGGCCGCAATCCAGGCGTAGGACACCGCGATTCGCCTGATAGGAAACTTCTTCCTTATATAGATCTCTCCATAGAGAGACTCAATTTTCATGATGCCCTAAATCAATGGGCATTCATTGTCATCAGGCGATAATCTTGCCCCTGTCGAATTTCAACCGATCGACCACTCGATTAAACGACAACTCTCTACGAGGAATTGCCTAATGAATCTGATCAACACCGCCGTTCAACCGTTCAAGGTCAACGCTTTCCACAATGGCAAGTTCATCGAAGTCACCGAGCAGTCCCTGAAGGGCAAGTGGTCCGTTCTGATCTTCATGCCGGCAGCTTTCACCTTCAACTGCCCGACCGAGATCGAAGACGCTGCCAACAACTACGCCGCCTTCCGTGACGCAGGTACCGAGGTCTACATCGTGACCACCGATACCCACTTCTCCCACAAGGTGTGGCACGAAACTTCCCCGGCCGTTGGCAAAGCCCAGTTCCCGCTGATCGGCGACCCGACTCACCAGCTGACCAACGCTTTCGGCGTACACATCCCGGAAGAAGGCCTGGCCCTGCGCGGCACCTTCGTGATCAACCCGGAAGGCATCATCAAGACCGTCGAAATCCACTCCAACGAGATCGCTCGTGACGTCGGCGAAACCCTGCGCAAGCTGAAAGCTGCCCAGTACACCGCCGCTCACCCGGGCGAAGTCTGCCCGGCCAAGTGGAAAGAAGGCGAGAAGACCCTGGCTCCGTCCCTGGACCTGGTCGGCAAGATCTAAGAACGACCGGGAAGCGGTGGCGCGGCGGCTCCCGCCGCGCCACCATCGGGCGCCCGCTCAGCGAGCTTCCCGAGCCGTTTCGCAACACCCCGAGGATGCCTACCGGCATCCTCCCTACCAAAGCCAAAAGCGTGCGTAGGGTGGGCTGAAAAGCCCGCCGGGGAACCCCTTTGCTCAAATTTCGAGGATCTGGATCATGTTGGACGCCACGCTTAAAACCCAGTTGAAGGCCTACCTGGAAAAGGTCCAGCAGCCGTTCGAGATCGTCGCTTCCCTCGATGACAGCGACAAATCCCGCGAGATGAGCGAGCTGCTGCACGAAATCGTCGGCCTGACCGACAAGATCACCCTGCGTGAAGATGGCAGCGACGCGCGCAAGCCGTCCTTCGCGCTGAACCGCCCGGGGGCGAACATCGGCCTGGCATTTGCCGGCATCCCCATGGGCCACGAATTCACCTCCCTGGTGCTGGCACTGCTGCAGGTCGGCGGCCACCCGTCCAAGCTCGACGCCGAAGTGATCGAGCAGATCAAGGGCATCCAGGGTTCGTTCGAGTTCGAAACCTATTTCTCGCTGTCCTGCCAGAACTGCCCGGACGTCGTTCAGGCGCTGAACCTGATGGCCGTGCTCAACCCGAACATCCGCCACGTCGCCATCGACGGCGCGCTGTTCCAGGAAGAAGTCGAGCGCCGCCAGGTGATGGCTGTCCCGAGCATCTACCTCAACGGTGAAGTGTTCGGCCAGGGCCGCATGGGCGTGGAAGAAATCCTCGCCAAGATCGACACCGGCGCCGCTGCCCGCGAAGCCGAGAAGCTGTCGGCGAAGGAAGCCTTCGACGTACTGGTCGTCGGCGGTGGCCCGGCCGGCGCTGCGGCGGCGATCTACGCCGCCCGTAAAGGCATCCGTACTGGCGTGGCAGCCGAGCGCTTCGGCGGCCAGGTGCTGGACACCATGGCCATCGAGAACTTCATCTCGGTGACCGAGACCGAAGGCCCGAAACTGGCGCGCCAGCTGGAAGAGCACGTCAAGCACTACGAAGTCGACATCATGAACCTGCAGCGCGCCAGCGCGCTGATTCCGGCGAAGACCGCCGGCGGCCTGCACGAAGTGCAGTTCGAAGGTGGCGGCAGCCTGAAGGCCAAGTCGCTGATCCTGGCCACCGGCGCCCGCTGGCGCGAAATGGGTGTGCCGGGCGAGAAGGAATACAAGGCCAAGGGCGTGTGCTTCTGCCCGCACTGTGACGGTCCGCTGTTCAAGGGCAAGCGCGTGGCGGTGATCGGCGGCGGTAACTCCGGCGTCGAAGCGGCCATCGACCTGGCCGGCATCGTGTCCCACGTGACCCTGCTGGAGTTCGACAGCAAGCTGCGCGCCGACGCCGTCCTGCAACGCAAGCTGTTCAGCCTGCCGAACGTCGACGTCATCACCAGCGCGCTGACCAGCGAAGTGAAAGGCGATGGCCAGAAGGTTACCGGCCTGGTCTACAAGGACCGCAACTCGGAAGAGTTCAAGTCCGTCGACCTGGAAGGCATCTTCGTGCAGATCGGCCTGCTGCCCAACAGCGAATGGCTCAAGGGCACCATCGAGCTGACCCCGCGTGGCGAGATCATCGTCGACGCTCGCGGCGAGACTTCGCTGCCGGGCATCTTCGCCGCCGGTGATGTGACCACCGTACCGTACAAGCAGATCGTGATCGCAGTCGGCGAAGGCGCCAAGGCGTCGCTCTCCGCCTTCGACCACCTGATCCGCTCCTCCGCGCCAGCCTGATGACCTCGCGCTAGAAGAAGAAACGCCCGGTTCATGCGAGTGAACCGGGCGTTTTCTTTTGTGCGCCCAAAGCGTTCGCGAGCAAGCTCGCTCCTACAGGGAAGTCGAGCGCCTGCTCTTCGTAGGAGCGAGCTTGCTCGCGAACATCGCCGCGCCAGAGCTTCAGAGAATCGGCGACACCAGCCGCGCCACCCGCATGCCCAACTGCTGCAGGCGGTGCACGCGCTTGCGGTCGTCCAGGGTCATTTCCACCGACTGGGCGAAGTCCTCTTCCAGCATGTTCTCCACGTCGCGGGCGAAGCCTTCGTCGACGGTGATCACCATGATCTCGAAGTTCAGGCGGAACGAACGGTTGTCCAGGTTGGCGCTGCCCACGGCGGCGCTGTCGTGGTCGATCAGCACCACCTTCTGGTGCAGGAACCCCGGCTGGTAGCGGAATACCCGCACGCCGGCGCGCACAGCGTCCAGCGCATAGAGGCTGGAGGCTGCATACACCGTCCGGTGGTCCGGCCGCGAAGGCAGCAGGATGCGCACGTCCACACCGCGCAGCACCGCCAGGCGCAGGGCGGCGGCAACGGCTTCGTCGGGGACGAAATACGGCGTGGTGATCCACACTCGCTCGACCGCTGCGTTGATCGATTCGACGAAGAACAGCGAGCAGGTTTCCTGGGTGTCCGCCGGGCCGCTGGGCACCACCTGGCAGAGCATCCCGGCGTCGTCGTAACCGTCGGGCAGGATCAGCGTCGGCAGCGCATGAGTGGCCCAGAACCAGTCTTCGGCGAAGCACTCCTGCAGGCACGCCACCGCCGGGCCGTGCAGTTCGATATGGGTGTCGCGCCAGGGTGCCAGCGGCGGCTTCTCGCCCAGGTATTCGACGCCGACGTTGTGCCCGCCGACGAAACCGCGCACGCCGTCTACCACCACGATCTTGCGGTGGTTGCGGAAGTTCACCTGGAAGCGGTTGATCATCCCGCTGCCGGTGCTGAAGGCGTGCACCTGCACGCCGCCCTGGCGTAGGCGCTCGACGTAGCGGCGCGACAGAGCGTGGCTGCCGATGCCGTCATACAGCAGGAACACGTCCACACCATTGGCCGCGCGCTCCAGCAGCAGCTGCGCGAGGCGCTGGCCGAGGGCGTCGTCACGGATGATGAAGAACTGCACCAGGATGACTTTCTGCGCGCTGGAGATGGCCTCGAACATCGCGTCGAAAGAGGCCTTGCCGTTCACCAGCAGGCGCACCTTGTTGTTCGCCAGGGTCGGCATGCGTGCCAGCCCGACCATGGCCTTGAGTGCCTTGTAGGCGTGGTACTGGCGCGCGGCGAGGGCTTCTTCCACCCAGGGGCGCCAGTCCAGCTCGGCGGCGGCCACGTGCATTTCCTCGTTGGCCTGGCGCCGCGCGCCGATGTAGGCGTCGAAGCGGCTGCGGCCGAATACCAGGTAGGGCACCAGCGTCAGCAACGGCATGAACACCAGCGAAGTCGCCCAGGCGATGGCGCCCTGTGCGGTGCGCACGCTGAGCACCGCGTGGACTGCGGCGATGATCCCCAACAGCTGGATGACGACCAGGAAGTGGGCGATGTAGGTGGTGTACTGCATGGGCGCGCGATCGGTTCCTTGTGGTCGGCGGTGTGTCTGAGCCTAGTTGACTCCCGGCGGCTGCGGCCAGCGGCTGATGGGGCCGCGCCATTGTTCGTAGGTCTTGCCCAGGCGCAGCACCTCGATGTCGGCGAAGCGCGGACCGACGATCTGCAGGCCGATGGGCATACCGGTGCTGGTGAAGCCGCAGTTGATTGAGAGTGCCGGTTGCTCGGACATGTTCCAGGGCACGGTGAAGCCGATGTGCTCGAAGGGCAGCGCCGGGTCGTTGGTGGGCGAGGCCCACTCGGCCGGGAAGGCGGCGACCTGGTTGGTCGGCGAGAGCAGGAAGTCTATCTCGTGGAACTGCTCGGCGGCCCGTCGACGCATGTCGAAAGTGCGGTTGTAGCCGCGCACCGCGTCGGCACCGCTGACCGAGGCGCCGCCCTCGGCCCACTGGTAGATGTACGGCAGCACCTTGGCCTGGCGCTCGCGGGGCAGGTTCTCCAGCTCGGCCCACAGGCGTGCGCGCCAGAACTTGTCGAGACCATCGAGCAGCTCGCGGTCGAGGATCGGCTGGACTTCGACGATCTCCGCTCCCGCATTGGCGAAGCGCCGCGCGACGGCCTCGACGGCGGCGCGGACTTCCGCGTCCGGTTGCAGGCCGCAGCCGGGGTCGAGTTGCAGACCGATGCGCAGGCCCTGCACGTCCAGCTCCTCGATGTGCCAGTCCAGGTCCTCGGGCGGTAGCGCCGTAGCGTCGCGCCAGTCCGGGCGGGCGAGGTGTTTCATCATCAGCGCCGCGTCATCCAGCGTGCGGGTCATCGGCCCGGCGCAGCGCCCGGTGTAGTAGGGGTCGATGGGAATGCGCCCGAAGCTCGGCTTGAAGCCGACCAGGCCGCACCAGCCCGCCGGCAGGCGGACCGAGCCGCCGATGTCGGTGCCGATGTGCAGCGGCCCGTAGCCGGCGGCGGCCGCCGAGGCGGCGCCGGCGCTGGAGCCGCCGGGGTTCATGCGCAGGTCCCAGGGGTTGCGCGCCAGTTCGTGGAAGCTGGAAAGCCCGGAGGAGAGCATGCCGAAGTCCGGCACCGTGGTCTTGCCCAGCAGGATCGCGCCGGCCTCGAACATCCGCGCGGCAGGTGGTGCATCGCCGGCAGAGGGTTGAAGGAGGGTCGCGGCGCTGCCCTGGGGAATCGGGTCGCCGCGGGTGGCGATCAGCTCCTTGATGGTCACCGGCACGCCATCCAGTTCGCCGCAGGGTGCGCAACGGATCCAGCGCGCTTCGGAGCGCCGCGCCTGCTCCATCGCCCGCTGCGGATCGAAGGCGAAGAGCGCGCAGAGCTGCGGCTCCCAGCGGTCGATATGGGCGATCAGGTGCTCCAGGTACTCGACGGGGGAAAGCTGGTGCGAGCGGTACAGGGCCAGCAGTTCGACGGCGGACAGGTCGTGCAGCGGGGGCATGGCGGTCTCCGGCGTGGGGCTATGCCTCACCCTAGCCGAATCCGCGCCGCGATGGGATAGGCGCGGTCGTCACACCGCGCTCGAAGACTCCAGGAGTCAGGCGCGCTGGCGCGATTGCTGGTCGATCAGGTACTGCAGGCGATACAGATGACGGTAGCCCGATTCCCAGGCGCCGTGGCCGGATTTCACGTTGATGTGCCCGGCGGAGGGCAGGATCACCGTCTCGGCGCCCCAGGCGCGGCCGAGGATCAGCGCGCGCTGCGGGCTGCAGGCGGCGTCGTTGTCCGAACCCACCAGCACGGCGGGGAAGGGCAGGCTCTGCGCGGCAATAGGGGCGAAGTTGCGCAGCGCTTCGTGGCAGGTCTCGCGCTCCACATCAGCCGGGGCGACCAGCAGTGCGCCGGCGACCTGGGCGAGGGCGCGGCGGTCGGCGCGGGTCGCCCAGGAGGCCACGGTGACGCAGCCCAGGCTGTGCGCGATCAGCACCACGCGGCCGGGCTCGCGGCGGATTTCGCGGTCCAGTTCGGCGACCCAGTCGTTGTGCTGCGGGGTGATCCAGTCCTGCTGCTGCACCCGCGCGGCATTCGGCAGGGCGCGCTGCCAGTGGCTCTGCCAGTGGGCGTCGTCGGAACCGTGCCAGCCCGGCACGATCAGGTAGCGGATGCGTTCGTTGCGCATGGAGCGGCCCTCTCGAATCGTCATGAGAAGGCATTCTAGGGAGGGTTTTAATATTCGTTAAGGAATAAGAAATTCTTTTCTTATGCAGTATTTCTATCTAACGAATGGCGATAACGCCTCAGTCCTGCGCCCGGCGCAGTGGGCAGCAGCGCGCCAGGATGCCTTCCAGGTTGAGGTCGGGCATGGCGTAGTCGCGCAGCGCCTTGGCGGTCTGCTCGACGTAGTCGCGGGTGGTGCCGAAGTGGCCCTGGGCGCTGTCGAGCACGTGCTGGACGATGTTGTCGGGCAGGGAGCCGGCGTAGCTGGGCAGGTGACGTTCGAGAACGAAGCCCAGGGCGCGTACGCGGCTGCCGTCGTCGAGGCGGCAGTTCAGCCATTCCGGGCGATAGGAGGCATAGGGCATCTCCCGCTCCCAGAGCGCATAGAGGTTGGCGTCGAGGTTGTCGTCAGGCAGGCGGAAGGCGAAGCCGGCGCAGGAGCCGCCGCGGTCGAGGCCGAGCACCAGGCCCGGCGCTTCCGGGGTGCCGCGGTGGGTGAGGGACCACAGGTAGAGCCCGCGATGGTAGCCATGCACCCGCGCGCGGCGGGCCTCGGCCACCGGGAATTCCGGGCGCCAGATCAGCGAACCATAGGCGAACAGCCACACCGGGCCGGCGCCGTGTTCGCCCATGGTGATATCGAGCGAGGCGCGCAGCTGCGCGGGTGTGAAACGTTCCGGCACCCCCAGTGTCGGCGGATAGAACGGGCCTTCCGAAGCGGGAGACGATGTCATGCGGTACCCCTCAGGTCTCCAGACTGTCATCAACTTAGTGGAAGTCCGGCAGTCGCGGAAGGGTCTGAAAGGCATAGGTTTATTGCCAGGGCGGGGATGACGACGAACGGCGGGGGAGGTAGACCTTTTGGGCAGGGGAACTCCCGCACTCAGGGCTACCCTCTCCCCCCGCCCTCTCCCTGAAGGGAGAGGGAGCTGTTCGGCGTGTTTTGGAAATATCGGAATTAGCCGGCGAGCGCTGGAGTATGGGCACATGCCAGACGGTCCCCTCTCCCTTCGGAGCGGGGCGCGTAGCCAGGGCTAGGGAGAGGGTGTCACCGACGACTCGGTGAGCCAGGAATCCACAGATAAAAAAAGGCCGCTCACCCCTGCCTGAGTATTGGGAGAGCGGCCTTGAAGCTCGGTACGTTGTGGAGGTCCCTTTCTACACCCGCTCTGTTTCAGGTGTCTTACAGGTACCTCAGCGCGCGGTGATCACCGCCAGCTTGGTAATCCCCGCCTTCTCGATGGAGGCCATGGCCTTGGCCACCTGGCCGTAATTCACGGTCTCGTCGGCCTGCAGCTGTACGCGGATTTCGGCGTCCTTGGCCTTGGCCGCCGCCAGGTTGCTCTGCAGCAGGTCGGGCTGGATCTCGTCCTTGTTGATGAACCACTTGCCGGCGCCGTCGATGCTCACCACCAGTGGGTCCTTCTGCTCCGGCGGGGCGACTGCCTCGGTCTTGGGCAGGTTGATCGGGATGGCGTTGGTCAGCAGCGGCGCGGTGACGATGAACACCACCAGCAGCACCAGCATCACGTCCACCAGCGGGGTCACGTTGATCTCGGAGAGAACCTCGTCGCTGTCCTGGGTCGAGAAGGCCATGTCAGCTCGCCTCCTTCACGCTGGCGCCGGCAGCCGGTTTGCGTGCGGCGGTGGGCAGGGCAACGACGCGGAAGGCGCTCTTCTGCGCGAGGCTGTAGAAGTCGTGGGCGAAGTCGTCGAGGTCGGCCGCGGTGAGCTTCAGGCGGCGGAGGAAGTAGTTGTAGACCAGCACCGCCGGTACGGCGACGGCGATCCCCACGCCGGTGGCGATCAGCGCGCTGCCGATGGGGCCGGCGACGGTTTCCAGGCTCGCCGAACCCGCCGCGCTGATGCCCTTGAGTGCTTCCATGATGCCCCACACGGTGCCGAACAGGCCGATGAAGGGCGAGGTGGAGCCGATGGAGGCGAGCACCGCCAGGCCCGATTCCAGGGAGCGGCGCTCACGCTGGATCTGCTGGCGCAGGGCACGTTCGAGACGGTCCTGGTGGTTGATCGACTGGGCCAGGTCCGGCTGGCCGTTGTCCTGGACCTGGATGGCGGCGAAGCCGGCCTGGGCCACGCGGGCGCCGGCGCCGGGCTTGCCAGCGGCCTGGTCACCGGCCGATTCGAGGCTGGTGGCGCTCCAGAACTGCTTCTGGAAGCGCTTGTCCTGGGACTTCTGGCGGGTGAACTGGACGCCTTTCACCAGGGCCAGCGCCCAGGTGACGACGGAGAAGCCGACCAGCAGCCAGATGACTGCGCCTTCGACGGATTCCAGTGGGTTCAGGGGCAGACTCATGGGTTTTCTCCTTCCGCGATTCTCGTGCGGCTGATCTGGGCAAGTGGAATCAATGCAATTTGAAATCGATGGGCACGCTGACCCAGCCTTCCTGGGCCACGTCGCCGCGCTTGGCGGGGACGAAGCTCCAGCGTTTCACCGCGCGCACCGCGGCATCGTCCAGGGCATCGCGACCGCTGCTCTTCTGCACCTGGATCTCGCTCGGGCTGCCGCTGGCGAGGACGTGCACGCGCAGCAGCACGGTGCCTTCCCAGCCGCGGCGCTGGGCCAGGGGCGGGTATTCCGGCGCCGGGTTCTTCAGGTAGCCGGCGCTGGCCGAGGGCGGCGTCAGCGGTGCTGGTGCCGGCGGGGCGGGCGGAGCCGGTTGCGGCGGCGGGGTTTCAGCCTTGGGTGGCGCGGGCTGCTCCGCCGGCTTGGGCACGGGTTTGGGCACCGGTTTCGGCTTAGGTTTCGAGACGGGCTTGGGGATCGGCTTGGGCGGCGGCGGTTTCACCGCGTTCTCGTCGACCACCGGCGGGGGCGGTTCTTGCACCACCGGCTCGGGGATCGGCTCGGGCGGCGGCGGCTCGACCACCGGCGGAGTGGGTGCGGTGAATTCGATGGTCATCGGCGGCACCTGCGGCGGCACCTCCGGCAGTTGCGGGGTGGGCTGCTGGCTCAGCCAGTAGACCACCGCGCCATGCAGTGTCAGGGTGAACAGACCGAGCAGCACGGCTTCGCGGCGGCTCAGCGCGCGGGCTTTCGCCGGTACATGACGGCCCAGTTCCAGCGCATGGCGCAGCGGGCGGCCGAGATCGACCAGGTCGCCGCCGGGCACGTGGCGCAGGAAGGCATCCGGCGCGAGGGCATGCTGGGGTTGAGCCATGAACGATCTCCTTGCAGGTCTGCGCGGCTCTGAGTCGCGCTTGGAACGGACCTGCATGATTGGCGGAGCGCCTTAGCTCTTGAAGTGATTGTTTATCTTGTTTAAATAACTTTTGGTGCTATGTCTTTTCCGTGGATCGCTGCAGGCCACGTCATCCGGTGCTTTGCGTGAAATCGCAAAAATCCGATGCTTTGGCGGCATGGAAAATATGCAAGGAAGGTTGGCGAAAAATTGCTCAAAGCGCCGAGTTGGAGCTGGTCACTGTAGGAGCGAGCTTGCTCGCGAACCGTGTTTGCCGGTTGCTCCGAAGCTGGGTGGGTTCGCGAGCAAGCTCGCTCCTACGAAGAGCATCCAAAACCGGAAAGCCGGAAACGAAAAAGCCCGGTCATTCGACCGGGCTTTTTCAGAGCGTCAGCTACGCGGCGATCAGAACGCCGGCACCACGGCGCCCTTGTACTTCTCGAGGATGAACTGCTTCACCTCGGGGCTGTGCAGGGCGGCGGCCAGCTTCTGCATGGCGGCGCTGTCCTTGTTGTCCGGGCGGGCAACCAGGATGTTCACGTAGGGCGAGTCGGCACCTTCGATGGCCAGCGCGTCCTTGGTGGGGTTCAGCTTGGCTTCCAGGGCGTAGTTGGTGTTGATCAGGGCGAGGTCGACCTGGGTCAGCACGCGCGGCAGGGTGGCCGCTTCCAGCTCACGCACCTTGATGTTCTTCGGGTTCTCGACGATGTCTTTCGGGGTGGCGGTGATGGACTTGTTGTCCTTGAGCTTGATCACGCCGGCCTTGTCCAGCAGCAGCAGCGCGCGGCCGCCGTTGGTGGCGTCGTTGGGGATCACCACGGTGGCGCCGGAGGGCAGCTCTTCGAGCTTCTTGAACTTGGTGGAGTAAGCGCCCAGCGGCTCGATGTGCACGCCGGTGACGGCGATCAGGCTGGTGCCCTTGGTCTTGTTGAACTCATCCAGGTACGGCTGGTGCTGGAAGAAGTTGGCGTCCAGGCGCTTCTCGGCGACCTGGGTGTTGGGCTGCACGTAGTCGGTGAATTCCTTGACCTTCAGCTCAACCCCTTCCTTGGCCAGGATGGGTTTGACGAAGTTGAGGATCTCGGCGTGCGGCACCGGGGTGGCGGCGACGGTCAGGGTGTCGGCGGCCTGGGCCAGCGGGGCGCCGATGACGGCGGCGGCTGCGAACGCGGTGAACAGTTTCTTCATGGTTGACTCCTGTATCGGCCCGCATCCGGCGGGCCTTGTGGTTATTTGCGCGAGTAGTGGACCACCAGCTTGTCGCCGACGGTCTGCAGGATCTGGACGAGGACCACCAGCATCACCACGGTGAGCAGCATCACGTCGTCCTGGAAGCGTTGGTAGCCGTAGCGGATCGCCAGGTCGCCGAGTCCGCCGGCGCCGACCACGCCGGCCATCGCGGTGTAGGACACCAGGGTGATGGCGGTGACCGTGATGGCGGCGATGATGCCCGGACGGGCTTCGGGCAGCAGGGCGTTCCAGATGATCTGGCGGGTGCTGGCGCCCATGGCCTGGGTGGCCTCGATGATGCCCTTGTCTACTTCGCGCAGGGCGGTTTCCACCAGGCGCGCGAAGAACGGCGTGGCACCCACCACCAGCGGCGGGATGGCCCCGGCGACGCCCAGCGAGGTGCCGACCAGGATCACCGTGAGCGGGATCAGCACGATCAGCAGGATGATGAACGGCAGCGAGCGCAGCACGTTGACGATGAACGCCAGCACGCCGTAGATACCGCGGTTGGCGAACATCTGCTTGGGCCCGGTGAGGAACAGCAGCACGCCCAGCGGCAGGCCGAGGATGACGGTGAACAGCAGCGAGCCGCCGAGCATCCAGAAGGTGTCGAGGCTGGCCTGGAGGATCTCGGACCAATCAATGTTTACAAAGAAGTCGCTCATGCGCGCAGCACCTCCACATGGACTTCGGCCGCGTTGAGCTGCGCCAGGGCGGCTTCGATGTCACCGCCCACCAGGGACAGGGTGAGCTGGCCGTAGGGCTGGTCCTTGATGCGGTCGATACGCCCGGCCAGGATGCTGTAGTCGACGCCGGTCTGGCGCGCGACGGTGCCCAGCAGCGGCGCATAGGTCGCCTCGCCGCGGAAGGTCAGGCGCAGGATGCGGCCTGGCACGTGGGCGAAGTCATCGTGCTGCTCGTCCTCGTCGACGCGCTCGGCCTCGAAGACGAAGCGGCGGGTGGTTTCGTGCTGCGGATGGAGGAACACGTCGGCGACCTCGCCCTGTTCGACGATGCGCCCGGCATCCATCACCGCCACCTGGTCGCAGACGCGGCGGATCACGTCCATCTCGTGGGTGATCAGGACGATGGTCAGCTTCAGCTCGCGGTTGATCTCCGCCAGCAGCTGCAGGACCTGGCCGGTGGTCTGCGGGTCGAGGGCGCTGGTGGCCTCGTCGCAGAGCAGGATGGTCGGCCGGCAGGCGAGCGCGCGGGCGATGCCAACACGCTGCTTCTGGCCGCCGGAGAGCTGCGCCGGGTACTTGCGCGCGTGCTCCTTGAGGCCGACGCGGTCGAGTAGTTCGTCTACCCGTGCGGTGATCTCGGCAGCGCTGAAGGTGCCGGCGAGCTTCATCGGCATGGCGATGTTGTCGGCGACGGTCTTGGAGGCCAGCAGGTTGAAGTGCTGGAAGATCATCCCGACGCGCTGGCGGAAGCGGCGCAGGCCGTCGGCGTCCAGGGCGGTGATGTCTTCGCCGTCGATGACGATGCGCCCGCCGCTGGGTTCTTCCAGGCGGTTGATCAGGCGCAGCAGGGTGCTTTTGCCGGCGCCGGAATGGCCGATCAGGCCAAAGACCTGGCCGCCCTCGATGGACAGGCGGGTCGGCTGCAGGGCCGGGATATCGCGTCCGGCGACGCGATAGGTCTTGTGGACGTCGTGGAATTCGATCACGTAGCGAACCTTGTGGGTACGGGGAGGCGCCGCTCGCTGCCGGGGCCGTCGGATGAACAGGCGTAGGCAACGAGCGTAGGCGGTCAGCCAAAACCGCGCATTTTAACCTGCTTTTTTATGGCTGATTAATCTTTGTTCAGCTAAGCACGGAACAAAAGGAAATAACGGGCGCCGCGAACGGGCGCCCGTGGAGATCAGGGCGTGCAGTTCGGCTGGGCGGCCGGAGCCGGCGCGGCGGCGGGCTTCTGCAGGCCGCTGACGTCGGCGGCGACGCCAGGGGCGCGGGGCATCAGCGAACGGGCGCGGGTCAGGGCGGTGGTGGCGCCGTTGACGTCGCCCTTGGCCAGCGCTTCGCGGCTGCGCTCGAGGTAGGCGTCGGCCAGGCGCTTGCGGCGCTCGGCGAGCTGGGTGGCGTCTTCCTGTTCGGAGCCCAGCGCGAGCTGCGCGGATTCCAGACGGCCGGCGGCCAGTTCGGTCTCGAAGCCACTGCTGCTGGGCGGTTGGCTCGCGGTGCTCTGGCAGGCCGCGAGGGCCAGCGCCATGGCCATCAGCGCGAACAGGCGGATGACGAACGACTTCATGCGTCAGGGTCTCTTTTGATCAAAAAATCGCCAAATTCTACACCGTCCGGCGCGGCAGGACAAAACTCAGCAGGAACAGGGCTGCCGCGCTGACCACGATGGAGGGGCCGGCGGGGGTGTCCTTGAACCAGGACAGCGAGAGTCCGGCGCACACCGCCACCAGGCCGATCAGGCTCGCGCCGAAGGCCATCTGTTCCGGGCTGCGCGCGTGCCGCTGGGCGGCGGCGGCGGGGATGATCAGCAGGGAAGTGATCAGCAGCACGCCGACGATCTTCATGGCCACGGCGATGACGATGGCGATCAGCAGCATCAGCGCCAGGCGGATGGCGGTGACCGGCAGGCCTTCGACCCGCGCCAGTTCCTCGTGCACGGTGATCGCCAGCAGCGGTCGCCACAGCCAGCAGATCAGCCCCAGCACCAGGGCGCTGCCGGCAATGATCCACATCAGGTCGGTCTGGCTGACGGCGAGCAGGTCGCCGAACAGGTAGGCCATCAGGTCGACGCGCACTTCCTTCATGAAGCTCAGGGTCACCAGGCCCAGCGACAGCGTGCTGTGGGCGAGGATGCCGAGCAGGGTGTCGGCGGCCAGTGGCTGGCGCTGCTGGAGGGTGACCAGCAGCACGGCGAGCAGCACGCAGCCGACGGTCACTGCCAGGGTCGGGCTGACGTCCAGCAGGAAGCCGAGGGCCACGCCGAGCAGGGCGGCGTGGGAGAGGGTGTCGCCGAAATAGGCCATGCGTCGCCAGACGACGAACGAACCCAGGGGCCCGGCGACCACCGCCAGGGCCAGCCCGGCGAGGAGAGCGTTGAGCAGGAAATCAGCCATGGTTGCAGTCGGGGCCGTGCTGGTGGACCGGAGTGAAGCGGGTGCCGGCCGGGAAGGCGGGTTTCACCACCTCGCCGTGCAGGTCGTGGGAATGGTCGTGGTGGTGGTGATAGACCGCCAGGCTGCGGGCGTCCTGGCCGAACAGCTCGACGAAGGCCGGGTCGCCGCTGACCTGTTCCGGGTGCCCGGAGCAGCAGACGTGGCGGTTCAGGCAGACCACTTTGTCGGTGGCGCTCATGACCAGGTGCAGGTCGTGGGAGACCATCAGCACGCCGCAGCCGAGGCGGTCGCGCAGGCGGCCGATCAGGCGGTACAGCTCGGCCTGGCCGGCAACGTCGACGCCCTGCACGGGCTCGTCGAGCACCAGCAGTTCCGGCTTGCGCAGCAGCGCGCGGGCCAGCAGTACGCGTTGCAGCTCGCCGCCGGAGACGCTCTGCAGCGGCTTGTCGATGACGTGGGCGGCGCCGACTTCCTTCAGCGCGTCCAGCGCGTGGGAGCGCTGCACGCCGGGGACCAGGCGCAGGAAGCGGAACACCGTCAGCGGCAGGGTCGGGTCGACGTGGAGCTTCTGCGGCATGTAGCCGATGGACAGCTTCGGCTGGCGCCAGACGCTGCCGGTGTCGGGCTTGAGCAGGCCGAGCACGCTGCGCACCAGGGTCGTCTTGCCAGCACCGTTGGGGCCGATCAGGGTGACGATCTCGCCGGGGGCGATGGTCAGGTCGACGTTCTGCAGCACGGCCTGGCCGGCGTAGCTGACGCCGATGCCTTGCAGGCGGATCAGGGCGTCGCTCATCACGCCTCCCGCTGGCCGGGGGCGCAGGCGCCGCAGAGGCCGACGATCTCGACGGTCTGGCTTTCCACGGCGAAGCCGACGCCCCTGGCGCCGTGGATGATGGCCTCGCTGATGGCCGGCTGCTCCAGCTCGATGGCGGTGTGGCAGGCGCGGCAGATCAGGAACTGGCCTTCATGGGCATGTTCGGGGTGGGCGCAGCCGATGAAGGCGTTGAGCGAGGCGATGCGGTGCACCAGGCCGTTTTCCAGGAGGAAATCCAGGGCGCGATAGACCGTCGGCGGCGCCGCCTTGCGGCCGTCCTCCTCGCTCAGTACGGCGAGGATGTCGTAGGCGCCCAGCGGCTTGTGGCTCGCCCAGACCAGCTCCAGCACGCGCCGGCGCAGCTCGGTCAGGCGCACGCCTTGGCGCGCGCACAGCGCATCGGCGTCGGCCAGGGCGCTGGCCACGCAGTTGGCGTGGTCGTGCGGACGGCAGGCGAGGGGAGTCTTGGGGGCAATCTTGTACATGCGCGGCGACGCTCGGGTTCAGAGACGTTATTATATTACTCTTTCATGTCTCCCCTGTGTGAGTGCCGCCGTGTCCTTCCGTCCCGTCGCCCTGCTGACCGCCGCTTGCGTGCTGCTGCTCAGCCTCCCCGTACGTGCCGAGGTCAGCGTGCTGACCAGCATCAAGCCGCTGCAACTGATCGCCGCCGCCATCCAGGATGGCGAGGGTACGCCGGACGTGCTGCTGCCGCCGGGCGCCTCGCCGCACAGCTACTCGCTGCGGCCATCGGACATCCGCCGGGTGCGCGACGCGCAGCTGTTCTACTGGGTCGGCCCGGACCTGGAGAATTTCCTGCCCAAGGTGCTGGAAAGCCGCAAGGGCCCGAGCATCGCCGTGCAGGACCAGGCCGGCATGCACCTGCGCAAGTTCGCCGATTTCAGCGAATCCAATCATCCGGACCATGACGACCTCGGTCACGACCATGACCACCGTCCGGGCATGATCGACGCACATCTCTGGCTGTTGCCGGCCAATGCCCAGGTGATCGCCGCGCGCATGGCCGAAGACCTGGCCATTGCCGACCCGGCCAACGCCAGCCGCTACCAGGCCAACCTGAAGGCCTTCGACGAGCGCATGGAAACCCTCGATACCCGCCTGAAGCAGCGTATCGATCCGCTGAAGGGCAAGCCGTTCTTCGTCTTCCACGAGGCCTTTGACTACTTCGAAGAGGCCTATGGCCTGCGCCATGCCGGCGTATTCGCGGTATCCGCCGACGTGCAGCCGGGCGCCCGCCACGTGGCCATGATGCGTGCGCAACTGCAGAAGGCCGGACCGTCCTGCATCTTCAGCGAGCCGCCGATCCGCCCGCGCCTGGCCGACACCCTGAGCCAGGGCCTGCCGGTGCGCCTGGCCGAGCTGGATGACCTGGGCGTGGGCGTCAAGGTGGATGCCCAGGGTTATGAGAACCTGCTGGGCAACCTGGCGGATGAGTTTGCGGGGTGCCTGGAGAAGCTCTGAGTTGGGCTTCTCGTGACATTCCTCCGCCGGGCTTGCCCTCTCCCCAGCCCTCTCCCTGAAGGGAGAGGGAGCCGTTCGGTATGCTTTGAGACATCCGGATTAGTCGGCTGACACAGGACTGACTACTTGCGCAGGACAGTCCCCTCTCCCTTCAGGGAGAGGGTTAGGGAGAGGGTGCATCCGCCCACATTGAACTCTCCCTTGTAGGTGCGGGCCATGCCCGCGATCGCGCGCATGGCGCGCTCCTACAATTCATCCCCGGAATCGGCCGAGGCGCAGCGCCATATCCGCGCCCGTTCGTCGCACCACCCCTGCCTGAAATTTCCCGCACTTTCCTCCCCAAATTCCCCGCCAATCGTCGGCTTTCCGTATCTTTGACGGCGTTCGCTGTTCCATTGTCTATGGTGTCTGGCTGGGGGTCTCTGACACAAGATATTGATGGTCGTCAGGAATCTATGCCTACATATGGGGTCTACTCGCGCTCCATTTGCGCCTGCCACCCAACCGACAGGAGGTTATTTCCCGGATGGCCAAGACCGATGCGCGCCAACGCGGCGCCAACCCTGGAGTTCTCGCCCTGCAGCCTGCCTCGCAGGACATCTGGGACAGCAAGTACCGCCTCAAGCACAAGAGCGGTGACCCCATCGACGGCAGCGTCGACGAAACCTGGCAGCGCGTCGCCCGCGCCCTCGCCGACGTCGAATCCAACAAGGCGCTGCGCGAGCACTGGTACGAGCGCTTCCTCTGGGCCCTGCGCAATGGCGCCATCCCGGCCGGACGGATCATCTCCAACGCCGGCGCCCAGGGGCACAAGCCGGCCACCTCGACGATCAACTGCACCGTGTCCGGGATCATCCGCGACTCCATGGACGACATCCTCGAGAAGGTCCACGAGGCCGGGCTGACGCTCAAGGCCGGCTGCGGCATCGGCTACGAGTTCAGTACCCTGCGCCCGCGCGGCGCCTACGTCTCCGGCGCCGGCGCACACACCAGCGGCCCGCTGTCGTTCATGGATATCTACGACAAGATGTGCTTCACCGTCAGCTCCGCCGGCGGCCGGCGCGGCGCGCAGATGGGCACCTTCGACGTCAGCCATCCGGACGTGCGCGAGTTCATCCGCGCCAAGCGCGAGGACGGCCGCCTGCGCCAGTTCAACCTCAGCCTGCTGATAACCGACGGCTTCATGAACGCCGTGGAGGACGACGAGGACTGGCCGCTGGTGTTCCCGATCCACCAGAAGGAACGCGACGAAGTCGACCTGAAGAACGCCGAGGAAGTGGTCTGGCGCGACTGGCCGCTGCACGACGACTACCTGGTGGGCGACGATGGCCGCGTGGCCTGCAAGGTCTACGGGCGGGTCAAGGCGCGGCACCTGTGGGACATGATCATGGTGTCCACCTACGACTACGCTGAACCCGGTTTCATCCTCATCGACCGGGTCAACGAGATGAACAACAACTGGTGGTGCGAGGCGATCCGCGCCACCAACCCCTGCGGCGAGCAGCCGCTGCCGCCCTACGGTTCATGCCTGCTGGGCTCGGTGAACCTGACCAGCTTCGTGATCGACGCCTTCGGCGACAACGCGCGCTTCGACTGGGAGCGCTACCGCGAAGTGGTCCGGGTGTTCACCCGCATGCTCGACAACGTGGTGGAGATCAACGGCCTGCCGCTGGAGCAGCAGCGCGCGGAAATCCTCGGCAAGCGCCGCCACGGCATGGGCTTCCTTGGCCTGGGCTCGGCGCTGACCCTGCTCAAGCTGCGCTACGGCAGCCCGGAAGCCTGCGTGTTCACCGAGGAAGTGGCGCGCGAGATGGCGCTGGTGGGCTGGGAAGTGGCGTTGGAACTGTCCCGCGAGAAAGGCCCGGCGCCGGCCCTGGTGAAGGAATACGAAGTCACCGCCGAGATGCTGCGCAAGCGCCCGGAAATGAAAGCCGATGGCCTCAAGGTCGGCGACAAGGTGGCCGGCCGCGTGCTGCATGCCAAGTATTCGCGCTACATGCAGCGGGTCGCCGAGCATGCGCCGCAGCTGATCGAGGAACTGGCCGAGCATGGCGCGCGCTTCACCCACCACAGCTCCATCGCGCCCACCGGCACCATCAGCCTGAGCCTGGCCAACAACGCCTCCAACGGCATCGAGCCGAGCTTCGCCCACCATTATTCGCGCAACCTGATCCGCCCTGGGCGCAAGACCAAGGAGAAGATCTCGGTCTTCAGCTACGAGCTGCTGGCCTATCGCGACCAGGTCGACAATCACGCGGTGCCGGGCGCCGAGGAAGAGAAGCACCGCCTGCCGGACTACTTCATCACCGCCGACGACATCACCCCGCAGCAGCACGTGGACATCCAGGCCGCCGCGCAGAAGTGGATCGACTCGTCGATCTCCAAGACCGCCAACGTCCCCACCGACTACCCGTTCGAGGACTTCAAGGACATCTACCTCTACGCCTGGCGCCAGGGCCTGAAGGGCTGCACCACCTTCCGCTTCAACCCGGCGGCCTTCCAGGGCGTGCTGGTGAAGGAGGCGGACCTGGAGAAGACCCTGTACCGCTTCGAGCTGGAAGACGGCAGCGTGGTGGAACTCAAGGGCAACGAGGAAGTGGAGTACGACGGCGAGATGCATACCGCCGCCAACCTCTTCGATGCCCTGAAAGAAGGCTATTACGGCAAGTACTGATGCCCCTGGAGAAAGCTATGAGCGTCAAGATCAACCAGAAGATCAAAGGCTTCCAGGTGGTGGACGTGGCCGAGGAAAAGGCCCGTGTGGAAGCCGCCGCGGCAGCTGCGGTGGTGAAGATGGATGAAACCTTGCAGCGGCCGGAGCTGCTCGTCGGCGCGACCTACAAGATCAAGTCGCCGTTGTTCGAGCATGCGCTGTACGTGACCATCAATGACGTGGTGCTCAACCCGGACACCCCGTACGAGCAGCGCCGGCCCTTCGAGATTTTCATCAACTCGAAGAACATGGACCACTTCCAGTGGATCGTCGCGCTCACCCGGATCATGTCCGCGGTGTTCCGCAAGGGCGGCGACTGCACCTTCCTGGTGGAAGAGATGAAGGCGGTGTTCGACCCCCGTGGCGGCTACCTGAAGCGCGGCGGCATCTATATGCCGTCGATCGTCGCCGAGATCGGCGCCGTGGTGGAGCGTCACCTGGTTGCCATCGGCCTGATGGAAGGTCCGCAGCTGGATGAGGAACAGCGCCTCTACCTCGCCGAGAAGCGCGCCGCCTACGAAGCCGCCCAGGGCACCAACAAGGCCGAACCCGGCGAGGGATTCCCCGCCGGCGCCCAGCTGTGCGGCAAGTGCAACACCATGGCGGTGGTGCAGATGGATGGCTGCGCGACCTGCCTGAACTGTGGGCATTCGAAGTGCGGGTGAGCCCGCTCAAAACGCATGCGTTTTGAAGGGCGAACGACCGGCCATGGATGGCCGGGCCGGGGCTGACCTTGGGCAGAGGAGTTGCGGCAGGGATGCCAGCTCCGATTTGGATCTTCACTCCTCCGCTTCATGCCGGAGCTCCGTGTAGGAGCGGGCCATGCCCGCGATCGCGCGCATGGCGCGCTCCTACAAGGGGTTCATCAGCCACCTGCAGCTCCTTCAGGCGTGCATCCGTCTGCTTTCGTAGGAGCGAATTTATCCGCGATCCGGCCGGAAGGCCGGCGCTGAGCTACAGCGCAAACGGCAAATGAATCCCTACCGTCTGCCGCTGCGCCAGGCGTTGCTCGAACTCGCTCGGATCGTGAATCAGCACGTCCTGCCCGGCGAACGCCTCGGCAGCGATCAATCGCGACAGCCAGAAGCGCACGCAGGCCACCCGCAGCATTTCCGGCCACAGCTCGGCTTCGAGCGCGGTGAACGGCCGCCTGGCCGCATAGGCCGCCAGCAGGGCGCGGGCGCGGGGCGCGTCGAGGGCGCCGTCGTCGCTGGAGCACCAGTCGTTCACGGTGATCGCCAGGTCGTAGAGCATCCAGCCGGAACTGGCGTTGTAGAAGTCGATCACCCCTGCCAGGTGCGGGCCGTCGAACAGCACGTTGTCGCGGAACAGGTCGGCGTGCAGGTTGGCCCGCGGCAGCGCCGGTTGCTCAGCCAGCAGGCGGGCGATTTCTTCCAGCGCGTTACCCAGCAGGGTCGCCGCGTTGCCGGAGAGGTGTGACTGCATCGTCTTGCCTTCCTGCAGCATCCAGCTCAGGCCACGGTCGCTGGGGCGCTCGATGATCCGTTCGCGGGTCGCCAGGTGCAGGCGGGCCAGCAGGGCACCGACTTCCTGGCAGTGATGGTTGTTCGGCGAGCGTTCATGACGGCCGGCCAGGCGCGGTTGCAGCAGCGCCGGCTTGCCTTCGAGCTGGCGCAGCGCTTCGCCGTCCTTCGTGCGCAGGGCGTAGGGAACCGGCAGGTCGGCTTCGTGGAGCACGTCGAGCAGCTCGATGAAGAACGGCATCTCCTGCACCGGGCCGCGCTCCACCAGGGTCAGGACGAATTCGCCCCGCTCCAGGCTGACGAAGAAGTTGCTGTTCTCCGAGCCCTCCGCGATGCCGCGGAAGTCCCGCAGGCGGCCGAGGCCGTAGGGGGCGAGGAAGTCTTCCAGGACCGGACGTTCCAGAGGCGTGAATACCGACATGCTCAATCCTCTGGAGCGTCGTGGAGGGGAGGGTTTACCAGCTGAAGATCTGCCACTGCGGAATCAGCTTGTCGGGCTGGTCCGAGCGAATGAAGTTGCCGTCGCTGCCGTCCTGGCGCACCAGGAAGTACGGCTTGCCGTGCTTGGGCACGACCTTGATGGCGTAGAGGAATCCGTTCACACGGTATTCCTGGATGGTCTTGTCGCCCTCCTGGCGGATGGTCACATCCGGTTCCGGCGTCGGGGCATCGTCCGCCGCCAACACGGTGGTCGCGCCAAGACCCAGCAGAGCGGCGAGCAACAGGCGGTTCAACGTACGCATGATAACCTTGTCCCTTTGTCGAATTGGCTACGGGCATTTTAGCCCGAGCCCTTCTGAAAAGGTTGATTCCCCTCATGAGCCAAGCACCCCTCGTCCTCGTGGACGGCTCGTCCTACCTGTATCGCGCTTTCCATGCCCTGCCGCCGCTGATGACCTCCAGCGGCATGCCCACGGGAGCGGTGAAGGGCGTGCTGAACATGCTCAAGAGCCTGCGCAAGCAGTACCCGGACAGCCCCTTCGCGGTGGTCTTCGATGCCAAGGGCGGGACCTTCCGCGACGAGATGTTCGCCGAGTACAAGGCCAATCGCCCCTCGATGCCGGACGATCTGCGGGTGCAGGTGGAGCCGCTGCACGCTACCGTGCGCGCCCTCGGCCTGCCTCTGCTGTGCGTGGAAGGCGTGGAAGCGGACGACGTGATCGGCACCCTGGCCCGGCAGAGTGCGGCCGGCGGCCGGGCGGTGGTGATCTCCACCGGTGACAAGGACATGGCGCAGCTGGTCGACGGGCACATTACGCTGGTCAACACGATGACCGGTAGCGTGCTCGACGTGGATGGCGTGAAAGAGAAATTCGGCGTCGGTCCTGAACTGATCATCGATTACCTGGCGCTGATGGGCGACAAGGTCGACAACATTCCGGGCGTGCCCGGCGTCGGCGAAAAAACCGCCCTCGGCCTGCTCACCGGTGTCGGTGGCGGCCTGGATGTGCTCTACGCCAGCCTGAACAAGGTGCCCGAACTGCCGATCCGCGGCGCCAAGGGCCTGCCGGCCAAGCTCGAAGAGCACAAGGACATGGCCTACCTGTCCTACCAGCTCGCCACCATCAAGTGCGACGTCGAACTGAACATCGAGATCGACGCCCTGCACCCCGGCGAGCCGGACCGCGAGGCGCTGGCCGAGCTGTACCGCACCCTGGAATTCAAGACCGGGCTGGACGACCTGCAACGCCAGGCCGCCAAGGCCGGCACTCCGCAGTTGGCGCTGGAAGAGGCCCCGGCGGCGGCCGAGGCTGAGAAGAGCTACGAGATCGTCCTGGAACAAGCGCAGTTCGACGCCTGGCTGAAGAAGCTGGAAGCCGCCGAGCTGATCGCCTTCGACACCGAGACCACCAGCCTCGACCCGCAGCAGGCGCAGGTGGTCGGTGTGTCCTTCGCAGTAAAAGAAGGCGAAGCCGCCTACGTGCCTCTGGCCCACAGCTATATGGGCGTGCCGGCGCAACTGGACCGCGACGTCGTGCTCAAGGCGCTCAAGCCGCTGCTGGAAGACCCGAAGAAGCGCAAGGTCGGCCAGCACGCCAAGTACGACATGAACGTCCTGGCCAACGCCTCGACGCCCATCGCCGTGCAGGGCGTCGCCTACGACACCATGCTCGAATCCTACGTGCTGGACTCCACCGCGACCCGCCACGACATGGACAGCCTGGCGCTCAAGTACCTGGGCCACAGCACCATCCGCTTCGAGGATATCGCCGGCAAGGGCGCCAAGCAGCTGACCTTCGACCAGATCGCCCTGGAGCAGGCCGGCCCTTACGCCGCCGAAGACGCCGACGTGACCCTGCGCCTGCACCAGACCCTGTGGCAGAAGCTGGAGGCCATCCCGTCGCTGGCCAAGGTCCTCACCGACATCGAGATGCCGCTGGTGCCGGTGCTGGCCCGCATCGAGCGCAACGGCGCGCTGGTCGACGCCAACCTGCTGGGCAAGCAGAGCGTCGAGCTGGGCGAGAAGATGGTCGAACTGCAGCGCCAGGCCTATGACCTGGCGGGCGAGGAGTTCAACCTCGGCTCGCCCAAGCAGCTGGGCGCCATCCTCTATGAAAAGCTCGGCCTGCCGGTGCTGTCCAAGACCGCCACCGGCCAGCCGTCCACTGCCGAGGCCGTCCTTGCCGAGCTGGCCGAGCAGGATTACGAGCTGCCCAAGGTGATCATGCAGTACCGCTCCCTGAGCAAGCTCAAGAGCACCTACACCGACAAGTTGCCGGAGCAGATCAACCCGCGCACCGGGCGCATCCACACCAGCTACCACCAGGCGGTGGCGGCGACCGGCCGGCTGTCCTCCAGCGACCCGAACCTGCAGAACATCCCGATCCGCACCGCCGAGGGCCGGCGCATCCGCCAGGCCTTCGTCGCAGCCAAGGGCTACCAGCTGCTGGCAGCGGACTACTCGCAGATCGAGCTGCGCATCATGGCCCACCTGGCCAAGGATGAAGGCCTGCTGGACGCCTTCCGCCATGACCGCGACGTGCACCGCGCCACCGCCGCCGAAGTCTTCGGCGTGCCGCTGGAGGAGGTGACCGGCGATCAGCGCCGCAGCGCCAAGGCGATCAACTTCGGCCTGATCTACGGCATGAGCGCCTTCGGCCTGGCCAAGCAGATCGGCGTCGAGCGCAAGGAAGCCCAGGCCTACATCGACCGCTACTTCGCCCGCTACCCGGGCGTGCTGGCCTACATGGAGCGCACCCGCGCCCAGGCCGCGGAACAGGGCTTCGTCGAAACCCTGTTCGGCCGTCGCCTGTACCTGCCGGAAATCGCCTCGAAGAACGGCGCCATGCGCAAGGCCGCCGAGCGCACCGCGATCAACGCGCCGATGCAGGGCACCGCCGCGGACATCATGAAGCGCGCGATGGTGTCTGTGGATAACTGGCTGCAGGAGAGCGGCATCGATGCCCGCGTCATCCTCCAGGTACACGACGAACTGGTCCTGGAAGTGCGCGAGGACCTGGTGGATCAGGTCCGTGATGGCATTCGGCCGCTGATGAGCGGCGCGGCGGAACTGGACGTACCGCTGGTCGTCGAAGCCGGTGTCGGGGCGAACTGGGACGAGGCGCACTGACGACTGGACGAACGGTCACAAGGCCCACCAGCCGGGCCTTCTGGCACGATTGTTCAGGCGCTTTCGGGGCCGCCTGAAAAAATCTTTTGTGACCTGCTGAACTTCACCTCGGGAGCCGAGTCAGAACTCGTGAATGGCTGGTGAAGCCCTTCGATGCTCCTTTGCAGTGTTTAGTGTTGGCAGATTACTGGACCCCGCCCTAGCGGTCCGGACTTAAACCCCGAACTTCCCCCTCCCCATACGAAGCTCGGGGTTTTTTTTGCCTGCGATTTGGCCTCAGGCTTCCTCGCCGGCCTCTTCTTCTTCGTCCAGCAGCCCCAGCCAACCGGCCAGGACCAGCTGCGCCTCTTCCACGCCCTGGCGCTTGGGCGCCGAGAACAGCTGCAGGGTGGCGACATCGCCCCAGCCGTCGAGGATTTCCTTGCGGGTCTTGAGCAGCGCGTTCTTCGCCGCGCCGTAGGCCAGCTTGTCGGCCTTGGTCAGCAGCACGTGGATCGGCAGCTGGCTGGCCTGCGCCCAGTCGAGCATCAGGCGGTCGAAATCGGTCAGCGGGTGGCGGATATCCATCATCAGCACCACGCCGGCTAGCGCATTGCGGCTGGAGAGATAAGCTTCCAGGTGCTGCTGCCAGTGCAGCTTCAGCGGGATCGGCACCTTGGCGTAGCCGTAGCCGGGCAGGTCGACCAGGCGGCGTTCGTCATCCAGGCGGAAGAAGTTCAGCAACTGGGTGCGGCCGGGGGTCTTGGAAGTCCGCGCCAGGTTCGCGTGGGTCAGCGCGTTCAAGGCGCTCGACTTGCCCGCGTTGGAGCGGCCGGCGAAGGCGACTTCCAGGCCGGAGTCTTCCGGGCACTGGTTCACCTTGGCGGCGGAGATGAGGAAAGTGGCCTGTTGGCAGAGGCCGAGAATCGGGTTTTTCGTAGCGTTATTCGAGGACATGGGTAACTTCGCGGCGGGTGCGACGCGGTGTCGCGGGGGGCGGTTTCGTTTCCGTTTGGGCATCTGAAGTATATAATGCCGCGGATTTTGTGTGCGCTTTATCCCCCAGGGTCGAGCCACACGGGAACGTTGGAGTCCGCGCAATCAAGAACGCGGATGTTCCCTGCGATGAGGATAATCATGAAGAAACTGCTGTTCGCAGCCATCGTTGCCGCGCTGGCATCCAGCGCACTGGCGGCCCAGGATCCGGAAGCCGTTTTCAACAGAGCCTGTGGCGCCTGCCACAATGGTCAGTTGCCAATGGCGCCGAAGAAGGGCGACGCCGCCGCTTGGAAGCCACGCCTGGACAAGGGCATGGACACGCTGGTGCAACATGTGACCAACGGTTTCAACGCGATGCCGCCTCGCGGCCTGTGCACCGACTGCAGCGCCGAGGATTACCAGACAATTATCCAGTGGATGTCGAAGTAACTCCCAGGCCTTACTCTTTCACCCTTAGCCGTTATTGGATTAGCTGATGAACAAATTGATCGTGAGTCTGCTGTTGACCCTGGGTCTGGTCGGTGTGGCGAACGCCGCTGGCGATGCCAAGGCCGGTCAGGCGAAAGCTGCTGTCTGTGGTGCCTGCCACGGCGCCGATGGCAACAGCATGGCGCCCAACTTCCCGAAACTGGCCGGGCAGGGTGAGCGTTACCTGCTCAAGCAGATGCACGACATCAAGGACGGCAAGCGCACCGTGCTGGAAATGACCGGCCTGCTGACCAACCTCAGCGATGAGGACCTGGCAGATATCGCCGCCTACTTCTCCAGCCAGAACGGCAGCGTCGGCGCCGCCGATCCCAAGCTGGTGGCCCAGGGTGAAGCCCTGTTCCGCGGCGGCAAGCTCGCCGAAGGCATGCCGGCCTGCACCGGTTGCCACAACCCGGCTGGCCAGGGCAACGCCGAAGCCGGCTTCCCGCACCTGGGTGGCCAGCACGCGGCCTACACCGCCAAGCAGCTGACCGCCTTCCGCGAAGGCGAGCGCACCAACGACGGCGACGCCATGATCATGCGCAGCATCGCCGCAAAGCTGTCCAACAAGGACATCGCCGCGATCTCCAGCTACATCGAAGGCCTGCACTAAGTCGCCTGGGTGTGAATGCTGGATCAAAAAAAAGGGTGGCTTAGGCCACCCTTTTTTGCATCCGCCGCCACTACAATGCTCCGAACCGTGTCTGACCCCGACGGTCAAACCGCTACATCCCGCCGCGCGCAGCGTGGCGGTTCCGCTCAGCCAAGGAGTGAACCATGCGTAACCTGATTTTCACCGCCGCTCTTGCCTTCGCCGGCCTGTTCGCCGTCAACGCGAACGCCGCCGACTTCGAAGCGGGCAAGAACTATACCGAGCTGAATCAGGCCGTCCCGGTCTCCCAGCCCGGCAAGATCGAGGTGGTGGAGCTGTTCTGGTACGGCTGCCCGCACTGCTATGCGTTCGAACCCACCATCAACCCGTGGGTCGAGAAGCTGCCGGCCGACGTTCACTTCGTGCGTATTCCGGCCATGTTCGGCGGTCTGTGGAACATCCACGGCCAGCTGTTCCTGACCCTGGAATCCATGGGCGTGGAGAAGAAGGTGCACCACTCGATCTTCGAGAAGCTGCACAACAACCCGAAAGCCCTGACTACCCCGGAAGAAATGGCTGACTTCGTCGCCGAACAGGGCGTAGACAAGGACAAGTTCCTCAGCACCTACAACTCCTTCGCCATCAAGGGCCAGATCGAAAAGGCCAAGAAGCTGGCGATGGCCTACCAGATCAGCGGCGTGCCGACCCTGGTGGTCAATGGCAAGTACCGCTTCGACATCGGCTCGGCCGGTGGCCCGGACGAGGCGCTGCAGCTGGCTGACCAGCTGATCGCCAAGGAACGCGCCAGCGCCAAGGCCGCTCAGTAAGGTCCGACGACGATGCTGCGCCGGCGGACTCGTGATCGTGTCGCGGGGGCCTGCGTCCCGCGGGTGAATGCCGCCCATGGGACCTCTGCCGGCCTGCCCGACGACGGCCGGCTCCGCCTGCTCAGCTTCAACATCCAGGTAGGGATCAGTACCGAAAGATACCGCCACTACCTGACCCGCGGCTGGCAGCACCTGCTGCCGGCCGCCGGGCGCGCCAGCAATCTGCAGCGCATCGGCGAACTGCTCCACGACTACGACGTGGTCGCCCTGCAGGAAGCCGACGGCGGCAGCATTCGCTCCGGCAACATCAACCAGGTCGAACACCTGGCCCAGCTTGGTGCCTTCCCCTACTGGTACCAGCAGCTCAACCGCAATCTCGGGCGCATCGCCCAGCACAGCAACGGCCTGCTCAGCCGCCTGCAGCCCACCGCCCTGGAAGACCACCCGCTGCCCGGCCCGCCCGGACGTGGTGCGATCCTCATGCGCTTCGGCGAAGGCCGCGATGCACTGGCCGTGGTGATGATGCACCTGGCCCTCGGCGCGCGGACCCGCACCCGGCAGCTCGCCTACATTCGCGAGCTGCTGCAGGACTACCGCCACCACGTGCTGATGGGCGATATGAACACCCATGCCACCGACCTGCTGGAAAGCTCGCCGCTGCGCGACCTCCAGCTCATCGCCCCGCAGGTCGAGGCCACTTTCCCCAGCTGGCGCCCGCAGCGCTGCCTGGACCACATCCTGCTCAGTTCCGAGCTGGCGCTGGAACGCGTCAGTGTCCTCCCGCACCCGATTTCCGACCACCTGCCCGTGGCCGTGGAAATCCGCCTGCCGGATGCCCTGCGTTCGTCCTCGTCGCTCGCCTTGCGCGGCGAGGCCCCCGAATGAGTCGCGACGACGACCAACGCTGGAAACAGAAGTACCTGGACAACCTCGAGCAGCAGGAAAAGCTCGAGCGCCGCTGGGATGCCCGACTCGACCTGTTGCGTCGCGGTCTGGTGCGCAGCAGTCTGGCCGCCGAAGGCAGCGACAAGGCGGTAGACGCCTGCATGAAGGAGCTGCGCGAAGTGCTGCGCCGCGACGAGATGGACGCTGGTCTGTCGCGCCTGATCCCGCAGCTGGAGAAGGCCGTGCTCGACTCCGAGCAGCGCCGCCAGCAACGCATCGAACAGAATGTCGCCGCCCTGACCCAGCTGTCGCAGCAACTGCTGTCCCTGGATATGCCGGGCGACGTGCGCAAGCCGCTCAAGCGCCTGTCCAAGGACATTCCCAGCCGCGGCAGTTCCTCCCGCGAACTCCCGGCACTGCTCGGCGAGCTGAGCCGCCTGCAGCGCCAGGTGCTGGACCATTTCGGCAATGGCGGCGGCGAGCAGCGCCCCGGCTTCCTGCAGCGGCTGTTCGGCAGCCGCGACAACGACAGCGATGATGCCGACCTGCCGGAAGCAGCCGCCAGTTCACCAGCTGCGACGGCAGAAGCCGCGGCCAGCGACGAACCGGCGCTGGTTGAGTCATTGCCGGCCGTCGTCCAACCTGCTGCACCTGCACCTGCACCTGCACCTGCACTGGCTCCGGCCGTGGCGGCTGTTGCTGAAGCAGTTGCCGAACCCATCGTGGCGCGGGTCGAGGCGCCGGCCCCAGAGCCCGTCGCCACGCCGTCACCGGTGCAACTGGCTGAACCGGTCTCCGTGGCGGAAGCGGCTGCACCTGCACGCGCACCTGCGCCCGCAGCGGAGCCCGCCACCCACGAAGATTCCAAGCTGCTCGACAGCCTGCCGGTGCCACCCGGTCTGTTCGGCACGCCGGACGACGCGCGCCAGGCCAGCGATCCTTATTCCCTGCCGCCGCGCCCGGAACCCGGCTACAGTGCCGTGGCGCCGCACATCGAAGCGAGCCTGCTGCGCCTGCTGGACGAGATGCACCTGCCGGCCGCCCAGCAGATCCAGGCCGAGGAGCTGCGCTCGCGCATCCATGGCAGTCTCAACTGGTACGAACTGGTGCCGGTGCTGGATGACCTGGGCGTCCTCGTGCTGTCGCTCAACGACAGCGGCCAGCGCGAGTTCGAAGGCTACCTGCACCAGCTCAACGAACGCCTGGGCACGTTCCTCGATGGCCTGCAGGCAGTCCAGGACAACCACAGCGGCTCCAGCTCCAGCGCCCGCGACCTGGACGACAGCCTGCGCGAACAGGTCAGCGGCCTGAAGGAAAGCGTGCTGGAGGCCACCGACCTGGAAGGCCTCAAGCGCAATGTCGAGTCGCGCCTGCAGGGCCTGGTCGGCACCATGGACCGCTTCCGCGAGGAGCGCGAAGTCCGTGAGCGCGAAGTGGGCGAGCGCATCCAGTCGCTGGTGACCCGCGTCGCCAGCATGGAAGAGGAGGCCCGCACCTTCCAGGCGAACATCGAGGATCAGCGCCAGAAGGCCATGACCGACGCCCTGACCGGCCTGCCCAACCGCGCCGCGCTGACCGAGCGGCTGGACCTGGAAGTGTCGCGCTGGGAGCGCTACGGCGGCGACCTGCTGCTGGCAGTGCTGGACGTCGACCACTTCAAGCGCATCAACGACGACTTCGGCCACCTCGCCGGCGACAAGGTGCTGAAGATCATCGCCAACGAACTGGCCAAGCGCGTGCGCAAGACCGATTTCATCGCCCGTTTCGGTGGCGAGGAGTTCGTCGTGCTGCTGCCGTCCACGCCGCTGGAGGGCGGGCAGCAACTGCTCGACGTGCTGCGCGGCGCCATCGAGGCCTGCCCGTTCCACTTCAAGGGTGAGCGCCTGAGCATCACCTGCTCGGCGGGCCTGACGGCCTTCCGCGACGGCGAACGAGCCGAGGCCGCCTTCGAGCGCGCGGACCAGGCGCTTTACCGCGCCAAGCGCGGCGGGCGCAACCGCCTGGAAGTCGACTGATCACACTCCGCTTTCTGCAGGGGCGAGCTTGCTCGCGAACCTCGTCGCTGCCGACGATCATTGCGGACGCAGTCCGCTCCTACAGAAAAGCGCTTCCGTTCGTGCGGGAAAATCTTGACGAACGAAACAACATAGGTTTTGATTCGGTCTATTATCTTTCGAATCGAAACTTAATAGTTCATGTCGAAACGCAACACACCCCAACGCCGCCACGACATCCTGGCGCTGCTCGCCGAACAGGGCGAAGTCAGCGTCGACGATCTCGCGCGCCGCTTCGCCACCTCCGAGGTGACCATCCGCAAGGACCTCGCCGCCCTGGAAGGCAACGGCCTGCTGCTGCGCCGTTACGGTGGCGCGGTGCCGATGCCTCATGAGCTGATCGCCGAGCCGAGCCAGCCGCTGTCGCGCTACAAGCAGGCCATCGGCCGTGCCGCGGCGGCCTGCATCCGGGAGCACGCGCGGATCATCATCGACAGCGGCAGCACCACCGCCGCGCTGATTCCGGAACTGGGGCGCAAGCCCGGCCTGGTGGTGATGACCAACTCCCTGAGCGTGGCCAACGCCCTGCGCGAACTGGAGCGCGAGCCGGTGCTGCTGATGACCGGCGGCACCTGGGACCCGCATTCGGAGTCGTTCCAGGGCCAGGTGGCCGAACAGGTGCTGCGCTCCTACGATTTCGATCAGCTGTTCATCGGCGCCACCGGGCTCGACCTGGAGCGTGGCACGACGACCTTCAACGAACTGCTGGGCCTGAGCCGGGTCATGGCCGAGGTCGCCCGCGAGGTGATCGTCATGGCCGAGTCCGACAAGCTGGGCCGGCGCATTCCCAACCTGGAGCTGCCCTGGAGCAGCGTCCAGACCCTGATTACCGACGAACGCCTGAGCGATGACGCGTTCGAACTGATCCAGACGCGCGGCGTGAAAGTCATCCGCGCGCGCTGCGAAGACTGACAGGAGACCCAAGCCATGTGTGGAATCGTAGGCGCCATCGCCGAGCGCAACATCACCCCGATCCTCGTCGAAGGCCTCAAGCGCCTGGAATACCGTGGCTACGACAGCGCCGGTGTGGCGGTGATCGACAACAGCGGTGCGCTGGATCGCCGCCGCCGCGCCGGCAAGGTCTCCAGCCTCGAGCAGGCCATTGCCGAGCAGCCGCTGCTGGGTCGCCTGGGCATCGCCCACACCCGCTGGGCCACCCATGGTGCGCCCACCGAGGCCAACGCCCACCCGCACTTCTCCAACGGTGAAGTGGCGGTGGTGCACAACGGCATCATCGAGAACTTCGAGCCCCTGCGCGAAATGCTCAAGGCGCGCGGCTACGTGTTCACCTCGCAGACCGACACCGAAGTCATCGCCCACCTGCTGCACCTGCGCCTGGGGGAACTGGGCGATCTGACCGTCGCACTCAAGGCCGTGGTCAAGGAACTGCACGGCGCCTATGGCCTGGCGGTGATCAGCAGCAAGCAGCCCGACCGCATCCTCGCCGCCCGCAGCGGCAGCCCGCTGGTGGTGGGCCTGGGGCATGGCGAGAATTTCCTCGCCTCCGACCAGCTGGCGCTGCGCCAGGTCACCGACCGCTTCATCTACCTGGAAGAAGGCGACATCGCCGAAATCCGCCGCGACGGCCTGCAACTGTGGGATGTGAAGGGCAACCCGGTGCAGCGCGAGGAAGTGCGCTACCACGAGGGCGCCGAGGCGGCCGACAAGGGCGGTTATCGCCACTTCATGCTCAAGGAGATTCACGAGCAGCCGGCCGTGGTGCAGCGCACCCTGGAAGGCCGCCTCGGCACCCAGCAAGTGCTGGTGGACAACTTCGGCCCGCAGGCCCGCGAGCTGCTGGCCAAGGTGCGCACCGTGCAGATCGTCGCCTGCGGCACCAGCTACCACGCCGGCATGGTCGCCCGTTACTGGCTGGAGAGTCTGACCGGCATTCCCTGCCAGGTCGAAGTCGCCAGCGAGTTCCGCTACCGCAAGGTCGCGGTGCATCCGGACTCCCTATTCGTCACCATCTCCCAGTCCGGCGAGACCGCCGACACCCTGGCCGCGCTGCGCTACGCCAAGGAGCTGGGCTTCCTGTCCAGCCTGGCGATCTGCAACGTCGCCACCAGTTCGCTGGTGCGCGAGTCGGACATGACCCTGTTGACCAACGCCGGCCCGGAAATCGGCGTAGCCTCCACCAAGGCCTTCACCACCCAGCTGGTCGCCCTGCTGCTGTTGACCCTGGGCATCGGCCAGGTGCAGAAGCGCCTGGGCGACGGCGTCGAGGCCGAGCTGGTGAGCGAGCTGCGCCGCCTGCCGACCCACCTGGAAGAAGCCCTGGCGATGGACAAGGTGGTGGAGAAGATCGGCGAGCTGTTCGCCGAGAAGCACCACACCCTGTTCCTCGGCCGCGGCGCGCAGTACCCGGTGGCGATGGAGGGCGCGCTGAAGCTCAAGGAAATCTCCTATATCCACGCCGAAGCCTACCCGGCCGGCGAGCTCAAGCACGGCCCGCTGGCCCTGGTCGACGCCGACATGCCGGTGGTCACCGTGGCGCCGAACAACGAGCTGCTGGAGAAACTCAAGTCCAACCTGCAGGAAGTCCGCGCCCGTGGCGGCGAACTGGTGGTCTTCGCCGAAGGCGGCAGCGGCATCGCCAATGGCGAGGGCACCCACGTGGTGGGCATGCCGGCGATCCACGACTGCCTGGCGCCGATCCTCTACACCGTGCCGCTGCAACTGCTGTCCTACTACGTCGCTGTGCTCAAGGGCACCGACGTCGACCAGCCGCGCAACCTGGCCAAGTCGGTGACCGTCGAGTAAGCCGGCCGGTATAGCTCCACCCGCAGGGGGCCCGCGCATCGCGCCGGCCCCCTGTTTGTTTCTGCCCTCCGCAGCCCGCGCAACAAATCCGTCGCAGGACTCCCGCCAAAGCTTCACGAAACCGTCCCCAGCCTGCCAACTCGGTCAGCCACCCTCAGCGCTGCAACCTGATCGGATGCGCGCATCGCCGTAGCTGCTGCGCGCGCCGCACATCGGGAACCGGCACAGCGCCGGTCACCACAACAACGCAACAGGTGCTGGCGACTGATGACGATCGAAGGATTCGTGCTGACTGGCCGCGTCTCGGGTCCTGCTCCTGAGCTTGCGCGGTGAAGCTGCTGGTGACCGGCGCAGCCGGTTTCATCGGCTTCCATACCGCCCAGCGCCTGTGCCGTGAAGGGCACGAGGTGGTCGGCATCGACAACCTCAACGACTACTACAGCGTCGGACTCAAGCTGGCCCGCCTGGAGATCCTGTGCGGGCTGCGCAACTTCCGCTTCGAGCGCCTGGATATCGCCGACGCACCCGCGCTGGCCGAACTGATGCGCCGCGAGGGCTTCGAGCGGGTGATCCACCTGGCCGCCCAGGCTGGCGTGCGCTATTCGCTGGAGAACCCGCAGGCCTATGCCGACGCCAACCTCAGCGGCTTCGTCAATCTGCTCGAAGGCTGCCGGCACACCGGCGTGGGTCATCTGGTGTACGCCTCCAGCAGTTCGGTCTATGGCATGAACAGCGCGATGCCCTTCAGCACCGACGCAGCAGTAGACCAACCGGTGTCGCTCTACGCCGCCACCAAGCGCGCCAACGAGCTGATGGCGCACACCTATGCGCACCTCTACCGCCTGCCGCTCACCGGCCTGCGCTTCTTCACCGTGTACGGCCCCTGGGGGCGTCCGGACATGGCGCTGTTCAAGTTCACCCGCTCGATCCTCGAGGGGCAGCCGATCGATATCTACAACCATGGCGAGATGTCCCGCGACTTCACCTACATCGACGACGTGGTGGAAGGCCTGCTGCGTATCCAGGACTGCCCGCCCGAGGCCGGCGAACTCGGCGCGGCGCCGGCGGCGCTCTACAACATCGGCTGCGGCTCGCCGGTGCGCCTGCTCGACATGGTCACCTGCGTCGAGCGCGCCCTGGGGCGTCGTGCCATCCGCAACTACCTGCCGTTGCAGCCGGGCGATGTGCTGCGCACCTGGGCCGATGTCGAGGCGCTGGCGCAACGCACCGGCTTCCGTCCGGCCACCTCGCTGCAGAGCGGCGTCGAACGATTCGTCCACTGGTACCGCGAGTTCTACGCGGTCGAGCAGCCCTGCGCCCCGGCGGCGTGACGGGTACGGAGCAAGCGTCTGAGCATGTCCAGCAGTCCATTCGTGTCGGTACTGATCCCGGCGAAGAACGAGGCCGAAAACCTTCCCGCCCTGCTCGAGGAAGTCCGCACCGCCCTGGCCGGGGAAGCCTTCGAAGTCATAGTGGTGGACGACGGCAGCACCGATACCACGCGCAGCGTGCTGCAAGGGCTGCAGCAGGGCGGCTACGGCCAGCTGCGGGTGCTTGCCCACGAGCGCTCGCTGGGCCAGAGCACATCGATCTACCACGCCGCCGTGGCCGCGCGCGGCCACTGGCTGGCGACCCTGGACGGCGACGGGCAGAACGACCCGGCGGACATCCCCGGCATGCTCGCGCTGGTACGCGCGGCAGACTGCCCGGCTGACCTCAAGCTGATCGCCGGCCACCGCGTGAAGCGCCAGGACAGTGCCAGCAAGCGCTGGGCCTCGCGCTTCGCCAACCGCCTGCGCGGACGCCTGCTGCGCGACCGGACTCCGGACACCGGTTGCGGTCTCAAGCTGATCGAGCGCGAGGCCTTCCTGCGCCTGCCGTACTTCGACCACATGCACCGCTTCATCCCGGCGCTGATCCAGCGTCACCAGGGCAGCATGCGCGTGCATCCGGTCAACCACCGGGCACGCAACGCCGGGGTGTCCAAGTACGGCAACCTCGACCGCGCGCTGGTGGGCATCCTCGATTTGTTCGGCGTCTGGTGGCTGATCCGCCGCACGCGGCTGGACGCGCTGCCGCGCGAGCTGGGCCGCTGAGCCATGGGCGTGCCCGGTACCTCCCTGAGCCTGCCCGATCGCGCGCAGTTCTCCTGGTGGCGACGCTGCGCCGAGCGCCCCTGGCTGCTGCTGTTGCTGGCCGCCTTGCTGCTGGGCGCCGGGCTGGGCCTGCGCCAGCCGAGCAACGTGGATGAGGAACGCTTCCTCGGTGTCGCCCTGGAGATGCTGCAGAGCGGCGACTGGCTGATCCCCCGCCGCGCCGCCGAGATCTACCCGGACAAACCGCCGTTGTTCATGTGGCTGCTGGCGACCCTAGTGCGCCTGGGCATCGCGCCGAACCTGGCGCTGTTCCTGCCGGCGCTCTTCTCCGGCATGGTCGCCACCGCCTGCCTCTACGACCTCGGCCGGCGTCTGTGGAACCCGCGCATCGGTCTCGTCGCCGGGCTGCTGTTCCTGGCGAGCTACCAGACCTATTCGGTGCTGCGCGACGGCAGCATCGACGGCTTCCTCTGCCTGTGGACAAGCCTGGGCATCTACGGCCTGTGCCGGCACCTGCTGTTGGGGCCGGCCTGGCGCTGGTTCTATGTCGCCTGCGCGGCAATGGGGCTGGGCGTCATCAGCAAGGGCGTGGGCTTCCTGCCGGCGCTGATGCTCATCCCGTACGCCTTCGCGGTGCGCCGCCAGTGGCCGGGTGTGGTGGCGATGCCCGGTCAGGCGCGGCGCTGGTGGTTCGGCCTGCTGGTTGCGCTGGCGGCGATCCTGCTGTGGCTGCTGCCGGTGGTGCTGCACGTGCTGAGCAGCGGCAGCGCCGACGGCCGCGCCTACCTCGACGACATCCTCCTGCACCAGACCGCCAAGCGCTATGCCAGCGCCTGGCAGCACCAGGAGCCGTTCTGGTACTTCTTCGCCAAGGTCATCCCGCAGTACTGGCTGCCGCTGATCCTCGCGCTGCCCTGGATGCTGCCGGCCTGGCGCCGCCAGCTGGCGCGGCGCGACGGCAGGCTGCTGGTGCTGCTGGGCTGGGTCGCGCTGGTGCTGCTGTTCTTCAGCCTCAGCAGCGGCAAGCGCAAGCTCTACATCTTCCCCGCGCTGCCCGGCCTGGTGCTGGCCATGGCGCCCCTGCTGCCCTGGCTGCTGCGCCGCTGGTTCGCTGATCGGCCATGGGCGCGCAAGGTCTTCATCGGCCTGGTGCTGGTCTGGTTTGGCGCCTGGTTCGCTCGCGGCTTCATCGAACCGCTGAACGACCCCGGCGACGACCGCCGGCCGCTGATGGCCGAGGTACAGCGCCTCAGCGACGGCCGCGAGCTGGTGCTGACCCAATGGCGCGAGGGCCACTGGCTCTACGCGCGACAGCCGCTGGTGCACTTCGGCATCGATACCTCGAACCAGACCGGGAAGGCCCTGACCTGGGTGCGTGCTCATCCGCAGGCGCTGGCGATGGTCCGCGCCGAAGACCTCGAACGCTGCTTCCGCCGTGAAGCTGCCCGCGAGGTGAAGGGCGACTACGAGGAGCACTGGTTTCTGGTCGGCGCCGAGGCCGACAACGGCCAGTGCGCCGAGGACGCCAGCGCCCCGGCCTACCGCTTTGTCTGGCAGCGCCCGCTGCCCTGAACCCCCGCGAGGAGCCCGTACGTGAGCCAGATCGTCGAGAGCATCGAAGCATTACCGCGGAGCCCGTCGTGGCGCCGGATCGACCGTCGCACCTGGCTGCGCCTCGGCCTGGCCCTGGCCCTGCTGGTGCCGGCTGTGTCGCTGGTGTTGACCGAGCACTGGCAGCAGCGCGCCTGGTTCTACCTGCGCAGCCAGCTGCATGCGGCGGACTGGGCAGGACGCAGCGTCTGGCTGCCGGACTACAAGGTGACCATCGATGCGCTGCCGGTGAAGGGCATCGAGTCGGACCTGTCGGCCATCAGCTACGACTTCGACCAGGACCGCCTGCTCGCCGTGACCAATGCCGGCAACATGAAGCTGGCGGTGCTGAGCAAGACCGGTGAAATGCTCGCGCAGTACCCCATGCGCGGCTTCGAAGATGTCGAGGCGGTGGCCTACCTGGGCGGCGGCCTGGTCGCGGTGGCCGACGAGAACCTGCAGCAGATCGACTTCTTCACCCTGCCCGAGCGCCCTGGCCAGACCATCCAGGCGAGCGAGGTGCAGTCCTTCGCCCTGGCGATCAACCCGAGCATCCACAACAAGGGCTTCGAAGGGCTCACCTACGATCCCGACCACGACCGTCTGTTCATCGGCAAGGAGCGCGGCCCGCGGCAGATCTACGAGGTCACCGGAGTGCGTGCGAGCCTGGCCGGGAAGCTGCAGCTGAAGATCATCGACCGCACCGCCTGGGTGAAGCGCAGCGTGTTCGGCACCGACATCTCCGACCTGCACTATGACCGCCGCAGCGGCCACCTGCTGGTGCTCAGCGAGGAGTCGCGGCTGATCATGGAACTGGACGATCAGGGCGGCCTGGTGAGCTTCCGCTCCCTCGGCGGCTTCGGCGACCTCAAGCACCGCGCGCCGCAGGCCGAAGGGCTGACCATGGACGCCAGCGGCAACCTCTACGTGGTCAGCGAGCCGAACCTGTTCTACCGCTTCGAGAAGCGCTGAGCCCGCCTCAGTGACTCTGCGCGCCGGCGCCTCCGCCCTGGCGCCGCAGCAGCGCCAGGTTGCGCAGATAGACCAGGATGCCGAAGGACTGGCCGAGGATGATGATCGGGTCCCGCTGGGCCACCGCGTAGCTGAACAGCAGCACGCTGCCGGCCATCGACAGGTACCAGAAGTGGATCGGGTTGACCGGCCGCCCGGCGCGCTCGGAGAACCACAGCTGCAGCACGAAGCGCCCGGTGAAGAGCACCTGGCCGACCAGCCCGACGGCAGTCCAGCAGGGATCGGCGGCGCTGATCGCCTGAATCATCGGTTCGGGCTTGGACAACCAGCCGGGAATCACCGCCACGGCCACCCAGGCCAGCCAGGGCCAGGCGAAGAACAGCGGCCGGCCACCGCCGTGGTGGCGCTCCAGTTCCAGGTTGCGCAGGTAGATGGCCAGGCCGGCGAGCTGCCCCAGGCAGATCACCAGGTCGCGCTGGTGCGTCGCGTAGGCCAGCAGCAGCACGGCTCCGGCGCAGCTGAAATACCAGAAGTGCACCGGCATGAGGCTGCGCCGCGCGCGCTCGGAGAGCAGCCACTGGACCAGGAAGCGAGCGGAGAAGGCAGCCTGCGCGAGCAGCCCGATGGCGAACCAGAGTGGATTGACGGCGTTCAAGCCAGGCCCCTTGCCGGATGGACGAAAGCCGCGCACGGCGCGACCTGCAGCATTTTTCGGCAGTCTACGGAGGGGATATTTCGCTTTGGTGGCGCGGCGCGGGGGAATCAACATTCCCCCGGTGCCTGCACGTCCGGGGGTGTGGACGGGGCACCGAGGCCAGGCGGCAGAGGCCGCTACACGAGGGGAATGGAGATCGACCTTGTCTTGTGGACAAGGTCGGGCTCCGGCCCTGCGAGGGGTACCTGACAAGTCTCCCGCAGGGCCGGGAGCGGGCCAACGATAGAAGCTGGCTAGTGGCCGGTCAATCGGAAACGACAAACACGCGTTCGCCAGTGTCCGATATTCGAACCAAAAAGGGCCGGTCGGGGCCGCGGATTTCGTTAGCCGGCTATCGGAGGTGTCTATACTGTTTCTGATTGTGTCCGGGAAAACTCCGCTTCTGGAGCGACGCGCGGGCACGGACGGCAGAAGGATTTCCGTCCATCAAGACGGGACGCTGTTCCACCTGACAAGAGAATCCCCATGAACACACCTGCCGTACCGCACTATTCCGCCCACGAGCGCCGCTCGCGCATCCTCGCCATCGTCGGCGCCTCGTCGGGCAACCTGGTGGAGTGGTTCGACTTCTACGTCTATGCCTTCACCGCACTGTACTTCGCCCATGCCTTCTTCCCCTCAGACGATCCGACGGTGCAGCTGCTCAACACCGCCGGGGTGTTCGCCGCCGGCTTCCTGATGCGTCCCATCGGCGGCTGGCTGTTCGGCCGCATCGCCGACAAGAAGGGCCGCAAGACCGCGATGATGATCTCGGTGCTGATGATGTGCGGCGGCTCGCTGGCGATTGCGGTGATGCCGACCTACGCCAGCATCGGCGTCGCGGCGCCGGCGCTGCTGCTGCTGGCGCGGCTGTTCCAGGGGCTGTCCGTGGGCGGCGAGTACGGCACCAGCGCGACCTACATGAGCGAAGTGGCGCTCAAGGGCCAGCGCGGCTTCTTCGCCTCCTTCCAGTACGTGACCCTGATCGGCGGCCAGCTGCTGGCGGTGCTGGTGGTGGTGATCCTGCAGCAACTGCTGACCACCGACGAGCTGAAGGAATGGGGCTGGCGGATTCCCTTCGTGGTTGGTGCAATCACCGCGGTGATCGCTTTCTACCTGCGCCGTTCACTGCATGAGACGGCCAAGGAGGCCAACCTCAAGCGCAAGGAGTCGGGCACCCTCGCCGAGCTGTTCACCCACCACAAGCGCGCCTTCTTCACCGTGCTCGGCTTCACCGCCGGCGGCTCGCTGATCTTCTACACCTTCACCACCTACATGCAGAAATACCTGGTGAACACTGCCGGGATGGACCCGAAGGTGGCCAGCGGCGTGATGACCTTCGCGCTGTTCTGCTACATGTGCATGCAGCCGCTGTTCGGCGCGCTGTCCGATCGCATCGGGCGCAAGACCTCGATGCTCTGGTTCGGCCTCCTGGGGATGATCTTCACCTGGCCGATCCTCTCCGCGCTGAAGGCGGTGAGCAGCCCGTACCTGGCCTTCGTGCTGATCATCGCGGCGATGGCCATCGTCAGCCTGTACACCTCCATCAGCGGGCTGATCAAGGCGGAGATGTTCCCGCCGGAAATCCGCGCCCTGGGCGTCGGCCTGTCCTATGCGGTGGGCAACGCCATCTTCGGCGGCTCGGCGGAATACGCCGCGCTGGGCCTCAAGACCATGGGCATGGAAGAGGTGTTCTACATCTACGTCTCGGTCATGTGCGGCGTGGCGCTGCTGGTCTGCCTGCTGCTGCCGGACCTGCGCAAGGTCAGCTACCTCAACGACGAGGACTGACCTGCGCGACTTCCCTGGTCGTTGCCGCGGCCACGCAGGGCGTGGTCGGGCAGCGCCAGGGCGATCAGCAGGGCCAGGGCGCCTAAGCCTGCGTTGATCAGGAACAGGTGCCCGAATACCCCATCCAGCGTGAGCCGCTGCGCTTCGTGGCCGGCTCCACCGAGGCTGGCCAGCAGCGCGCTGGTCGACAGCCCGTGACCCGCCTCGCCCGCCAGCGGCTGCAGCATCGCCAGCAGCAGCGCGGACATCAGCGCGATCCCCACCGCCCCGCCCAGTGAGCGGAACAGGGTGATGTTGCTGGTCGCCACTCCCAGGTGTTTGGTCTCCACCGCGCTCTGCGCCGCCACCAGGCTGGTGGGGAACTGCGTACCGGCAGCAATGCCGGTGAGCAGCATGCAGATGCCCGAGATCAGGAATGCGCTTGGCGGTGTCAGTGCCAGGCCGGCAATCGCCAGCGGCATCAGCAGGCCGCCACCGACGATCTGCGGTTTGTAGCGGCCGATGATCGCGGTCAGGCGGCCACAGCAGTACGCGCCAATCGGCACGCCCATGGCCAGCGGCAGCAGGTGCAGCGCGGCGCTGTCCGCACCGGCGCCGGTCACCGACTGGAAGCGCAGCGGCACCAGCACCGACAGCGAGATGACCTGGAAGCTGGCGAAGAAGCTGATCAGCCAGCTCAGGGTGGCCGCGCGAATACCGAACAGGTGCATCGGCACCAGCGGCTCCGGCGCGCGGCGTTCCTGCGCCACGAACAGCGCGATCAGCACCAGCGCGGCGGCAAACAGCGCGAGCATCTGCGGGTCGTTCCAGCGCGCGCCCTGGCCGACCTCGGTGATCGCCAGCAGCAGGCTGCCCAGGCCGGCGATCATCAGCACGGTGCCGAGGTAATCGATCACCGGCTTGCGTCCCGGAACGGGCAGGCCGCGCAGGGTCCGGCGCGACACCGCGAGGGCAACCAGGCCCACCGGCAGGTTGATCAGGAACACCCAGCGCCACGACAGGTACTCGGTAAGCACGCCGCCCAACACCGGGCCGGCGATGCTCGCCACTGCGTACATGCTGCTGAAGTAGCCCTGGTAGCGGCCACGTTCGCGCGGCGGAACGATGTCGCCGATGATCGCCTGGCTCACCGACATCATGCCGCCGGCGCCGATGCCCTGCAGCACGCGGGCGATCACCAGCTGCTCCATGCTCTGGGCGGCGCCGCAGAGCAGCGAGGCGAAGGTGAACAGGCCGATGGCGAAGAGCATCAGCACGCGGCGGCCGTAGAGATCGCCGAGCTTGCCGTAGATCGGCATGGAGATGGTCATCGCCACCATGTAGCCGGAGATGACCCACGCCAGCAGGTCGAAGTCGCCGAAGCCGGCGGAGATCGCCGGCAGGGACACGGCGACGATGGTCTGGTCGAGCGCACCGAGGAAGATCGCCAGCATCAGCCCCACCAGCACGGTGCGGACCGCCGGACGCGGCTCGGACAAGGTATTCAAGGAAGGCCCCCTTCACTGCAGAGGTGCACCGGCCGGGATGGGCGCGGGCGGCCCCCAGTGTAGTGCAAGGCAGCGGCGAACTGTCACACCTGCGCGATAGTTACCGGGCAGGAAAGGCTCTATCTCAGGCCTGACAAAGATGATGGGCGAAGCGGCTGCTACGCTTGATAGGCGAGCTATCCTGCCGTGCAGTTCTTTTTGGAACGCAACCCGCCGGGGCGTACTCCACTGCAAGGGAATCTTCGGACCTGTTGCAGGGATCGGCGCCCGATAGTTTTTCGCGGGCCAGGCCATAGGCGAAGACTATGGAAGTGCTGGTCTATAGTTCCTCAGCCCTGTGACCAGGAGGTTTGCATGAAAGCCAATCTGCCCTCTGAGTTGCTGTCCCTGCAGTTGCCGTTGCGCATCCGCACCGGCGAGGCCCAGGCCTTCGACCTCGGCCCCGACCCGCAGGTAACTCTGGTTGTCCGCGATCCCACGCTGCTGACCGAGATCACCCACCCCAGCCTCGATATCCTCGGTAGCGCCTACGTGGAGGGCCGCATGGACATCGAGGGGCCGATGCAGGAAGTGATCGCCACCGCCGACGCCCTGAGCGCCGCGCTGGGTGATGACGACGACGATGCCGACTACGTGCGCGAAAGCCACGACAAGGCCACCGACGCCGAAGCCATCCATTACCACTACGACCTGTCCAACGCGTTCTACCAGCTCTGGCTCGACCCGGAGATGGTGTACTCCTGCGCCTACTACGAAACCGGCAACGAAAACCTGGCCAGCGCCCAGCTGGCCAAGCTGCGCCACCTGTGCCGCAAGCTGCGCCTGAAACCGGGCGAGAAGCTGCTCGACGTCGGCTGCGGCTGGGGCGGGCTGGCGCGCCTGGCGGCGCGGGAATTCGGCGCCCGGGTGCACGGCATCACCCTCAGCGAGGAGCAACTCAAGCTCGGCCGCGAGCGGGTCCTGGCGGACGGCCTGGAAGGCCAGGTGACGCTGGAGCTGCTGGACTACCGCGACCTGCCGCGCGACGGCCGCTACGACAAGGTGGTCAGCGTCGGCATGTTCGAGCACGTCGGCCACGCCAACCTGGGCCTCTACTTCCAGCACCTGTATGACGCGGTGCGGCCGGGCGGGCTGGTGATGAACCACGGCATCACCTCCAGCAACACCGACGGCCGCCCGGTCGGACGCGGCGCCGGTGACTTCATCGACCGCTACGTGTTCCCCCACGGCGAGCTGCCGCACCTGTCCCTGGCCGTTAACCGCATGAGCGAGGCGGGGCTGGAAGTGGTCGACGTCGAAGGGCTGCGCCTTCACTACGCGCGCACCCTGGACTTCTGGAGCGCCAACCTCGAAGCCAGGTTGGCCGAGGCGGCGCAGCTGGTGCCCGACCAGGCCCTGCGCATCTGGCGCCTGTACCTCGCCGGTTGCGCCTACGGCTTCAAGAAGGGCTGGATCAACCTGCACCAGATTCTGGCCAGCAAGCCGCACACCGACGGCGGCCACGAAGTGCCCTGGAGCCGCCGCGACATCTACGCCTGAGCCTTGCAAGGGCGTGCATCGGGCCCGGCTTGCCGGGGCCCGATGCCTTTCCGGAGAGGAGCAAAAGGCTTGCATCGAGGGGCGCGGGAGGCTAAACCCCCTTTCCCCACTGACTCTTTGGTAGATGAATCATGGTGAACTTCTTCCCGGACCTGTCCCTTGTCGAACTCTCGCCCGCGCAGGCGCCCTGGCCACTGTTGCTCAAGGCCGACCCCAGCCGCGAGCAGATCGAAAGCTACCTGGCCGACTCGCGCCTGCTGGCGCTGAACGAGGCGGATTCCGTGCGCGGCGTCCTGACGCTGACTCCCCGCGAACCCGGCGTCGCCGAGATCACCAGCATTGCGGTGGAAGACGAATGGCAGGAGCGCGGCCTGGGCCGACGCCTGCTGCTGGCGGCCATCGAGCAGGCGCGCGAGGCCGGCCTGCAGCGAGTAACCATCGCCACCGGCAACTCCAGCCTGGCCCAGCTCGGCCTGTACCAGCGCCTGGGCTTCCGCATCGTCGGCATCGAGACGGATCACTTCGTGCGGCATTACCCCGAGCCGATCTACGAGAACGGTATCCACTGCCGCGACCAGATTCGCCTGGCGCTCGACCTCGGCGTCTAGCCGCGCACCCAGCGACTCACCGCGACCGCATCGTGGGCGTGGAGGCTTTCTGCATGGACCACGCGCACTTCGAAGCCTGACACTTCTCCGCGCTGCAACAGCGCCCGGTGCAGCCGCCGTGCGGCGTCCTCGCAGAACATCAGGTTCTGCCCATTGGCCAGGGCGAAGGCCTGCTCGTCGGCGCGTTTCACTGCCGTCTGGACGGCAGTGCCGAGGGCGTCTTCGGCGTGGTCGATCAGCTCGCTGAAAGTGAAGGCCGACGCGCTCGGATCGAGCTGCAGGTGCAGCCGCGCCTCGCTGCGCTGGCTGTGCGGCGTGGCGACTATGCCCTGCGGGCTGCCGAGCCAGGCGCGGACCTCGCTGGCCTTCAGCGGGCGGCCGGTGAAGTCGGCGTCGAAGCGCTCCTGGATCAGCTGGCGCGCCAGCGCCGCCGAGCACGGACAGGTCGAGGAGTAGGGCAGGCTCAGGCGCAACTCCAGTTGCAGCGCGTCATTCTCCAGCTGCGCGTGGATTTCGCAGGGGTAGCGCTTCCAGCCGCTCAGCGGGCTGACCAGCGCCGGGCGCCGCAGCAGCAGTTCGAAACGCAGCGCCAGGTTGGCTCGCCGCGAGAGCTGCGCGTGGCTGCGCAGGAACTGCTTGAGCAAGTCGCGCAGCAGTGCCGGTGACAGCTCGGCCTCCGCCAGCGTTTCCAGCGCCAGGTACAACCGCGACATGTGAATGCCGCGCGCCTCGGCTTCATCGAGGCTGACGCCGGCGTCGGCAAAGGCAGCAACGCGCTCGCCGGCTATACGCAGCGGCACGGCGATGCCCTGCATGCCGACCCAGTCGAGCGGGATGGGCAGGCGGGTGGATTGGCAGGCGATATCGGGGAGCAGGGCGGTCATGGGCGGGTCACGGTCGGCAATTGTTATAATATAACGTATTTGCTTCGCGACGATCCCGCAATGGCCTCGTCAGCGTTCCTGTTGCTTGCAACCGCTGACACGGCCACAGGTCAGCCGCGCGCTGTCGCCCGAGGAACTGCTGAAACGGCTGATGTTGGTCCAGCCGATACCGCGGCTGGTGCCGACCCAAACCTGGCCATCGCTGGTCACTCCGCTGAAGAAAGTCAGGCTGCCGTAGCGCGTGCCGGTCTGCGCCCAGTGCCGTCCGCTCCTCGCCTCGAAGCCGCGCAGGTAGGTGTCGCGGCCCAGGGTGGCGACGCTGTAGAGATTCCCCGAGTCGTCCATACAGGCCAGCACGTTGGCCGACCAGGCGCAGCGCGCCGGTGCCTCACCGGGGAAGGGGATCGGCAGCTGGCCGGAGGCGTGGGCGCCCAGGGCGAACAAGCTGGCGAAGGAGGCAAGCAAACGGGGCAGCAGAGCGCGGCGCGGCATCGGGGTTCTCGGAAGGGGCGGAGCGGAGCATCGGTATCGCACGGCGGTGGACGCCTTGTCGATCAGCGGTGGTCGGACGCAGATTGCAGAGGTGTGCATTGTTATAATATAACATAAAAGATCACTCCCTTCCGGAGACGGTCATGACCGAACAGGAACTGCTTGCCCAGCCCGGCGAGGCCTACATGAGCGAGGCGCAACAGGGCTATTTCCGCGGATTGCTGCTGGACCAGCGCGACGAATTGCAGGTTCGCATCGAAGAGGAATTCCAGGCGCTGCAGGACACCGAACGGGCCAGCGACGAAGCCGATGTCGCCAGCCGCGAAGAGTCGCGCCAGTGGCAGCTGCGCCTGCTGGAGCGCGAGAAGAAGCTGCTCGACAAGATCGACCAGGCGCTGGAGCGCCTGGCCCGGGGCGATTACGGCTGGTGCGAGGAAACCGGCGAACCGATCGGCTTGCGCCGCCTGCTGCTGCGCCCCACCGCCTCGCTGTGCATCGAGGCCAAGGAGCGCCAGGAACGGCGCGAACTGCACGTCCGCGAAGCCTGAATTCCCTGGAGATGATCCCCGTGAGCCGCACCGTGAATGCCCCACTTCCCGTTACCGTCCTGTCCGGCTTCCTTGGCGCCGGCAAGAGCACGCTGCTCAACCACGTGCTGAAGAACCGCGAGGACCTCAAGGTCGCGGTCATCGTCAACGACATGAGCGAGATCAACATCGATGGCCGCGAGGTGCAGCGCGATGTCAGCCTCAACCGGGGCCAGGAGCGCCTGGTGGAGATGAGCAACGGCTGCATCTGCTGCACCCTGCGCGAGGACCTGTTGGAAGAAGTCAGCCGGCTCGCCAGCGAAGGCCGCTTCGACTACCTGCTGATCGAATCCACCGGTATCTCCGAGCCGCTGCCGGTGGCCGAGACCTTCACCTTCCGCGACGAGCAGGGCCGCAGCCTGTCCGACCTGGCGCGGCTGGATACCCTGGTCACGGTGGTCGACGGGCTGAACTTCCTCGCCGACTACCAGGGTGCCGACAGCCTCGCCGAGCGCGGCGAAACCCTGGGTGAGGACGACGAGCGCTCGCTCAGCGACCTGCTGGTGGAACAGGTGGAATTCGCCGATGTGATCCTGGTGAGCAAGATCGACCTGATCGGCAGCGCCGAGCGCGACGAACTGCTGGCGATCCTGCGTCGGCTCAACCCCGACGCCGACATCCAGCCGATGGTGATGGGCCAGGTGCCGCTGGCGCGCATCCTCGACACCGGCCGCTTCGACTTTCAGCGTGCCGAGCGGGCTCCGGGCTGGCTCAAGGAACTGCGCGGCGAGCACCTGCCGGAGACCGAGGCCTACGGCATCGCCTCGGACGTCTACCGGGCGCGTCGGCCCTTCCACCCGCAGCGCTTCCACGACTTCCTCGCCCAGCCCTGGAGCAACGGCCGGCTGCTGCGCTCCAAGGGCTTCTTCTGGCTGGCCAGCCGCTACCGCGAGGCGGGCAGCTGGTCCCAGGCCGGCGGCCTGATGCGCCACGGCCTGGCCGGGCGCTGGTGGCGCTTCGTCCCGCGCGAGCACTGGCCGCAGGACACCACCGAGCTGCAGGGCGTGCTCCGCCACTGGCGCGAAGACAGCGGCGATTGCCGTCAGGAACTGGTGTTCATCGGCCAGAACCTGGATTTCCCGCAGCTGTTCGCCGAGCTGGACGACTGCCTGCTCGACGATGAAGAGATGGCCGCTGGCACTACCGCGTGGAAACGCCTGCCCGACCCCTTCGAACCCTGGGAGGCCGGCGCCTGATGCTCGCCCTCGAAACCCCGGCCTGGCCGCGCCAGGTGCTTGGCGACGATCCGCAGGTGCTTGCCGAAGTGCTCAGGGACGACGTCAACCTGACCGTCTGGCAGCGCACGCTGTACCCGGAAATCAGCCGCTTCGGTGGCTGGCTGAGCACCCAGGCGGTCGACCTGACGCAGAGCCTCGAGGTGGTCGATGAACGCGTCGAGCTGGGCGACCTGCTGCGCCCCTACGCCATGCTCGAGGGCTGCACGCTGTTTCGCAGTGACCTGCAATGGCTGGCCGAAGCCTTCGCCTGCCTGACCGGCGCGCAGCGCATCGGCCTGCGCCTGCGCAGCCTGGACAAGGCCATGTGCCCGCGCTTCCACGTCGACCATGTGCCGCTGCGCCTGGTGACCACCTATGCCGGGCCCGCCAGCCAATGGCTGGAGGAGTGGGCCATGGCCCGCGCACGGCTCGGCGATGCGGCGGCCGAACCGGTCAGCCGGGCGGAGATCCGCGAGATGTCTGCCGGCGACGTGGGGCTGTTCAAGGGCGAGAAATGGGCCGGCAATCTCGGCGGCGGCATCGTCCATCGCTCGCCGCTGCCGGCGCCGGGGGAACGACGCCTGCTGCTCACGCTCGACTGGCTTGGCTGAGGTTTCGCGCGGGCAAAAAAACAGGCCGCCCGGGGAGAGCGGCCCAATTCACCAAGATCATGTCCGGCGTGGGGTGCCGGGAGGGTGTGAGGTACCCGACGACAGTAAGCCCGAGCCGTGTGACAGGGCGATGACCGTTACTCGCCCTGGCGCCAGTGGCCGTTGCTCTGCTGTTCGCAGAACGGCTGGAGGATGCGCGCATCGCTGGCCACGCCGTAGTAGTGGATGTCCTGGCGGTAGGGCACGCCCTGGGTCTGGGCGTTCTCGCAGACGCCGAAGGCACCGCTTGGGCAGCTCTCGGAATAGGTGACCTCGACCTTCTGGTCTTTCAACTGCGGCTGGCAGAAGCCCTCGCGGAAGAGCTTTTCCGGGATGGTGCGGTTCTGCTGGCAGACCTTCACGTCAACGTCCTTGCCCTGGGTGTGCACCATGCAGGCCTCGCCGTGGGCGAGCAGGGGCAGGCAGGCGAAGGCGAGAGGCAGCAACAGGCGCATGATCGATCCGGGGTTGGCGAGAGAAAGCCGCGACTCTAGCGCTTTTCCCGGCGAGCGTCAGGCGGCACCATGGGCGAATGTTGAAGCAGATCCCGACTCATCTCATCGCCGGTCCCCTCGGGGCGGGCAAGACCAGCCTGCTGCAGGACTTGCTGGCGCAACGCCCGGCGGGCGAACGCTGGGCCGTGCTGGTCAACGAATTCGGCCAGGTCGGCCTCGATGCCGCGCTGTTGTCCCGTGACGAAGACGGCATCGCCCTGGGCGAAGTCGCCGGCGGCTGCCTGTGCTGCGTGAATGGTGCGCCGTTCCAGGTCGGCCTCGGCCGGCTGTTGCGCAAGGCCAGGCCGCAGCGGCTGTTCATCGAACCGTCCGGCCTTGGCCACCCCGCGCAACTGCTGGCGCAATTGCTTGCGGCGCCCTGGCAGGGCGTACTGGCCGTGCAGCCACTGGTGATGGTGCTGGATGCCGCCGCACTGGCTGCCGGGCAGCCCCTGCCCGAAGCTCAGCAGTTGGCACTCGCCGATGCGGCTCTTCTGCTGATGAACAAATCCGAGGCCGTGGACGACGCCGCGCGTGCAGCCCTGGCGGCGCGCATGCCTGAGGTGGCGTTGTACTGGACGAGCCACGGCCGGCTACCGCTGGGCGAGCTGCCCAGCGCACCGATTGAAGCGGCGGGCGCTGATTTGCCGCAGGGCGCTTCACCTGCCGAACCGGCGATGCTGTTGCGTCGTGAATCGCCGCTGCGCCAGGTACGCCTCGAAGAGGGCCGGCAGGCGGTCGGCTGGCGCTTCCACCGTGACTGGCGCTTCTCCATCGCCGAGCTGGACGCCTGGCTGGCCGGGCTTCCCGGCCTGTTGCGGGCCAAGGCGGTGGTGCACGCCGAGGACGCCTGGCTGGCCTGTAACCGTACCGTTGGTCCGGCGCCGTGGACGCCCAGTGCCTGGCGCAAGGACAGTCGGATAGAGCTGATCCTGGCCGCCGAGGCTGATCCACAGGCCCTTCAGCAAGGCCTTCTGCGTTGCGCGAGATCACCGATCTGACAGAGAAGGTTGCCCTCGCGGAACGAGTGAATGATAATAATTATCAGCAGATACTGCTTCGTGAACTCTTCCCGCAGGCTTTCTCATGTCGTTACCCCAACCGCGCAAAGCGGCGGACGCCAGTCCTGCCGTGGACGCTGAGGAACAGCTGTTCACTTCCGCCACGGCGGATGACGGCGCCCCTTTGCCCAGTGTGAACGCCCAGCGCGCCAGTGAGGCCAACCTGCGACTCGTCAGCTGTGCGGGCCCCCGCCGGGATGACGAAGTGGTTCCCGAAGAGGTCCTGATTCCCTACGCCGCACCGGTCGAAGGCGTGGAAGACGGCGACCAGCCGCCGCCTCCCGGTGGCTGGTGGAAATCCTCCGGCCTGGCCGTGGGCCTGCACCTGGCCATCGTCGCCGCGCTGGTCTGGGTGATGCCTACGCCGGCCGAGCTGAATCTGGGTGCCGGCGAGATGCCCAAGGCCATGCAGGTGAGCGTCGTCACCCTGCCGCCCAAACCCGAGCCGGTGCAGCAGCCGCCCGCCGCTGCGCCGACCCCGCCACCGCCGGAGCCCGAGCCGCCGAAACCGATCGAGCCGCCCAAGCCGGTGGAGAAGCCCAAGCCGAAATCCAAGCCGCCCGAGAAGGCCGTGCCCAAGGTATCGCCCAAGCCCAAGCCGAAACCCAAGCCCGAACCGGACCCGGAGCCCGCCGAGGAAGCTGCCGCGCCGCCGACTCCGGCCGCACCGCCGCCGCCCGCCGCACCCACCGTCGGCCAGTTCACCCCGGGCGCCCAGGCTGCGCCGACCGGCTCCCAGGGACCCGCCGGCCTGCCCACCGGCAGCCTCAATGACAGCGACATCAAGCCGCTGCGCATGGATCCGCCGGTCTACCCGCGCATGGCGCTGAACCGTGGCATCGAAGGCCGGGTGAAGGTGCTGTTCACCATCACCAGCGACGGCCGCATCGCCGACATCCAGGTGCTGGAGTCTTCGCCCGCGCGGATGTTCGACAACGCCGTGCGCGACGCCATGGACAAGTGGCGCTTCGAGCCGCGCGTCAGCGGCGGCCGGATCGTCGCCCGCCAGGCGACCAAGGTGTTCTTCTTCAAGCTCGAAGGGCGTCGCTGACGGCCGGCCGAGTGAAACGAAAAACGCGCCCCGGGGCGCGTTTTTTGTTGCCGGCGATTGGCCTGCCAGCGCGCCCTGCAGGCGCGGATCGCGGGCATGGCCCGCTCCTACAGTGGCATCAGTTCCGCGCGCAGCAGCTCCAGCGCCTCCCGCGCCCCGCCCACGGCGATCTTCGCCGGCACGCCAAGCATCAGGTTCAGCGGCAGGCCGAAGGCCTCGATCTGGTTGCCGTCGCGGTCGCGACCCTCTTCCTCGCCTTTCCATTCGCAGGGCAGGCGCTCGAGGCAGCTGCCGCCTTCGTTGAGGTAGCCGAACAGCGGCTTGCCCAGTGCGGCGGCGTAGCCCAGCTCGAAGGCCGTGCCGCTGTCCGGCTCGGCGCCGCGGAAGGGGTTGAGGTTGGCCAGCACCGCGTCGGCCTGACGGATCAGTTCCAGGTTGGCCTGGTAGATCCAGCGCGCCTGCTCGACCGGCTCGACGATGCCCGCCGGCACCGAGTGATCCAGCGGGTACAGCCCCTGCACGCCGAATTCGGCGCACAGGGCCTTGAGCCGCTCGCCCTGCTCGAAGGCATCGGGGAGGAACACATCGGGGCCGGCGAGGTACAGCTTGAGCATGGTCAGAGCCCCATGAACGACAGCATCAGGAAGGTGGCGAACAGCACGAAGTGGGTCATGCCCTCGATGGCGTTGGTCTTGCCGTCATGCAGGTTGTAGCCGGCGACCATCAGGGTGATGAACATCATGCCGGTCTGCAGCGGGGTCATCGCCATCTGGATCGGCTGGCCCTTGAACAACGCCAGCGCCTCGATCACCGGCACGGTGAGGATCACGGTCGACAGCGACGCGCCCAGGGCGATGTTGACCACCGGCTGCATGCGGTTGGCCATCGCCGCGCGCAGGGCGGTGAGGATTTCCGGGCTGGCGGAGATCGCTGCCACCAGCAGCGCCGGCACGATCGGCGGCACGCCGCTGCCTTCCAGGCCGACGTCCAGGGCCTTGGACATGACCTCGGCGAGCGCGCCGATCAGCACCACGCCGACCACCAGCAGGCCCATGGACTGCTTGCTGTTGCCGGGGGCCTCGTGGCCTTCGGGGTGCTCGCCGTGGGTGGCGTAGTTGTAGCTGAAGAAATAGCTGTGCTGGCCGGTCTGCATGCGCAGGAACAGCGCGTAGAGCATGACCATGCAGCCGATGGTGAAGAACGAGTAGAGCTTCCACTGCTCGGCCGGGATCAGCTCCGGCACCACCATGGAGATGCCCACGGCGGTGAGGATCATGGTCACGTAGGTCTTGCCCGAATCGTCGTTGTACGACTGCTCGCCGTGCTTGAGGCCGCCCAGCAGCGCGGCGAGGCCGAGGATGCCGTTCATGTCGAGCATCACCGCGGCGTAGATGGTGTCGCGGGCCAGGGTCGGCGAGTGGTTGTGGTTCATCATGATCGCCAGGATCACCACCTCCACCAGCACCGCCGCCAGGGTCAGGATCATGGTGCCGTAGGGCTCGCCGACCTTCTCCGCGAGGATCTCGGCGTGGTGCGCCACGCGCAGCGAGACGCCGATGATCACCGCCAGCAGCGCGGTGGCGGCGATCCCCGCGAGCATCTTGCCGCCGCCCAGCAGGCTGTGCTCCAGCGGGTACACCGCGATGGCCACCAGCACGACGAGGAGGAGGAATTTTTCTTCTTTGAGCGCGCGTAGCATCGAGGGCTATCCATTTCCGAAGAGAGGCGGGTGCGCCATCTTAGGCAATGCCCGGTAAGCGCACCAGCGGGCGACGGCTTGCCGCGCGGGTCCTCAGTGAAGCCGGCCGGTGCGCTCGAGAAACTGCTTCTGTGCGGCGAAGATCTGTTCGGGCAGTCCCCGCAGGCTCTGGTAGGTGGTCGCCAGGCTTTGCGCGAGGGTCTCCTTCTTCGCCTGGTCGGTGGTCTCCGCGTAACGCTTGAGTTGCTGGTAGTAGCCGATCTGCAGTTCGTAGTAACGGGACAGGTTGCTGGCGAACTGGCTGGCATCCGGGCTGTGCTGGAGTTGCTGCACCTGGTTCAGGTTCTTTTCGAGTTCGGCAATGTGCTCGCCGGGGTTCCCTGCCGGGGAGCCGGGGCTGGCGCCTTGGCCCGGATCGAAATCGCCGTTGATCAGGCGTTCCATGTCCCGGTCGATGCGCTGCACGTTGGCGAGAAAGGCAGAGGTCACCACCTCGTTGTATTTCAGGTCGCCGGGCTGCCCGCAGGCGGCCAGGGCCAGCGGCAGCAACAGGGCCAGGAGAGTCTTGTTCATGGAGTGGGCCGGATGGGAGAGGAGGAAGGTGATTCTAGAAAGGGGCCCGGTCGGAAGATTTCGCGGATATCTGTCTTTTGCGTCAGAATTATCTCCGTCCACTGCGTGATGGGGCCCGCCGCCCCGCTGCCAATTGCTTGCCGGGCCGGCCTGTGTGCCAATCACGGACGCCTGACCCACCGATAACGAGACCTCACCATGTACGACTGGCTCAATGCCCTGCCCAAGGCCGAACTGCACCTGCACCTGGAGGGTTCGCTGGAGCCCGAGCTGCTCTTCGCCCTGGCCGAGCGCAACAAGGTCGCCCTGCCGTGGGGCGACGTCGAGAGCCTGCGCAAGGCCTATGCGTTCAACAACCTGCAGGAATTCCTCGACCTCTATTACGCCGGCGCCGACGTGCTGCGCACCGAGCAGGACTTCTACGACCTGACCTGGGCTTACTTGCAGAAGTGCAAGGCGCAGAACGTCATCCACGTCGAGCCGTTCTTCGACCCGCAGACCCACACCGACCGCGGCGTGCCCTTCGAGGTGGTACTGCGCGGCATCCAGGGCGCGCTCAAGGATGGCGAGAAGCAGCTGGGCATCAGCCATGGCCTGATCCTCAGCTTCCTGCGCCATCTTTCCGAGGAAGAGGCCTTCAGGACCCTCGACCAGGCCATGCCGTTCCGCGATGCCTTCATCGCCGTCGGCCTGGACAGCTCCGAAGTCGGCCACCCGCCGAGCAAGTTCCAGCGCGTGTTCGACCGCGCCCGCAGCGAAGGCTTCCTCACCGTCGCCCACGCGGGCGAGGAAGGCCCGCCGGAGTACATCTGGGAGGCCCTGGACCTGCTCAAGATCGAGCGCATCGACCACGGCGTGCGCGCCATCGAGGACGAGCGGCTGATGCAGCGCATCATCGACGAGCAGATCCCGCTGACCGTCTGCCCGCTGTCCAACACCAAGCTCTGCGTGTTCGACCACATGCGCGAGCACAACATCCTCGACATGCTCGAACGTGGCGTGAAGGTGACGGTGAACTCGGACGACCCGGCTTATTTCGGCGGCTACGTCACCGAGAACTTCCACGCCCTGCACGAGCACCTGGGGATGACGAAGGAGCAGGCGCAGCGGCTGGCGCAGAACAGCCTGGATGCGCGGTTGGTGAAGTAAGGCCGATCTCTGACCCTCTCCCTTCGGGAGAGGGTTTGCTCGCCGTCCCGATCCGTCCCCTCATCTGGCGCCCGCGACCTTTCGCGCAACCCCTGCTACCCCTATAAGAACGCCTCTCCCACCGTCACGAGGTAGCAGCATGAACAGGATCGTCGCCATCACCGGCGGCTTCGGCCATCTGGGTAGCGTGGTCGGCCAGGCGTTCGCCGACGCCGGCTGGCAGGTCGCGTTGCTCGACCGCGCCGTCGGCCCGCGTTATCCACAGGCCGGTGCGCTGTCCATCGGCGGCATCGACCTCACCGATCCGGCTGCCGCCCGCGCGGCGCTGGACCAGGTCGGCGAGCATTTCGGCGGCCTGGACGCGCTGATCAACGTGGCCGGCGGCTTCCACTGGGAAACCCTGGGCGATGGCGACATCGACACCTGGGACCTGATGTACCGCATCAACCTGCGCACCGCCGTGGTTTCCAGCCAGGCTGCGCTGGCGCACCTGAAGGAACGTGGGCACGGGCGCATCCTCAACATCGCCGCCGCTGCCGCCACCCGCGCGGCACTGGGCATGGGCGCCTATGCGGCGTCCAAGGCCGGCGTCATGCGCCTGACCGAAGCGCTGGCGGAGGAACTGAAGGACGCGCACATCACCGTCAACGCGCTGATGCCGAGCATCATCGACACCCCGCAGAACCGTGCCGACATGCCCACCGCCGAGTTCGACCGCTGGGTGCAGCCGGAGCAACTGGCGGCGACGCTGCTGTTCCTTGCTTCCGACGCGGCGGCGGCCATTACCGGGGCGTGCATTCCGGTGACCGGGCGGGTGTGATTGCGCGGCTTTGGTAGGGCGCATAACCCGGCACGGGTTATCCGCCGCGATGGCGGATAACACCTCGGCGTTATGCGCCCTGCGTATTGAGCAGGGGGGCTATTCGTAGGAGCGAGCTTGCTCGCGAACGGACTTTCCGGCGGCTTCGGCGCTGGGCGGTTCGCGAGCAAGCTCGCTCCTACAGGTGGAATCCGGTGTGGGTTCAGGCTTCGACAGCCCCCACGCTGCGCAGGAAAGCTGCCAGACACGGGTTGTCGTTGTGCGGACTCCAGGCCGCGCCGTACTCCACCTGCGGCGACCGGCCGATGGCGCGGAAGGCCACGCCGGGCAGCTGCATGCGCCGCATCGAATCCGGCACCAGCGACACCCCCAGCCCCTCGGCCACCAGGTTGACGATGGTCTGCTGCAGGTGCGTCTCCATGCGCACCGCCGGGGCGAAACCGTGCTGGCGGCAGCAGTCCATCACCGACTCGTGCAGCGCCGGCGCGGTGGCCGGCGGGAAGGTGATGAAGGGCTCGCCGGCCAGCCTGGCCACGTCCAACTCGGGTTCCTGCGCCAATCCGTGATCGGCCGGCAGCACCGCGCACAGCGGCTCGCGCTGCAGCGTGCGGTACAGCCGCTGGCCCGGCTCGCGTTCGGGGAAGGTCAGGGCGACGTCCACCTCGCCGCTGTCCAGCGCCGGGCCGAGGTCGCGCGGGAGCATCTCGTTGAGCACCAGCTTCACTTCCGGGTGGCCGTCGGCGAAGGCTTTCAGCAGGCGTGGCAGCAGCGTCCAGGCGGCTAGCATGGTGAAGCCGATACGTAGCTCGCCGCGCTCCCCGCGAGCAGTGGCGCGGGCCGAACGCACGGCAAGGTCGAGGCCGGCGAGCAGCGCCCGGGCCTGCTGCTGGAAGTCGCGGCCGGCGGCGGTCAGCTCCACCGAGCGCGAGTGGCGGGCGAACAGCGGAGTGCCCAGTTCCTCTTCCAGCGCGGCGATCTGCCGGCTCAGCGGCGGCTGGGTGATGTGCAGCGCCTCGGCGGCGCGGCCGAAGTGCAAGTGCTCGGCAACGGCGAGGAAATAGCGCAGCTGGCGGAAGTCGATCATCGATACGGATCAGGTATGAATTTGCGCTTTAGTAAGCATTGGACGGTATCAATTGGCAACCCTATGCTCGCCTGCCGCTCCCGCTCTCCAGGTTCCCTGTCATGCACACCGTGTTCGCCGTCGTCCTGCCGATCTTCGCGCTGATCCTGGTCGGCTGGCTGTGCCGGCGCACCAACCGCCTCGGCCCGCAGGCGGCCTCGGAGATCAACAAGCTGGTGGTCTGGCTGTGCCTGCCGGCGCTGCTGTTCAAGGTCACCGCCACCGCGACCTGGGCGGAAATCTGGCAGCCGGGCTTCCTCGCCGCTTTCACCGGCGGCTGCCTGCTGGTGTTCTTCGCCACCCTCGTCTGGCGCCTGATGCAGGGCCGGGCGCTGCCGGCGGCGAGTATTGATGGCCTCAGCGCGTCCTACGCCAATACCGGGTACATGGGCATTCCGCTGTGCCTGCTGGTGTTCGGCCAGGACGGCCTGGAGCCGGCGCTGATCGCCTCGCTGCTGGTGGTCTGCGTGCTGTTCGCCATCGCCGTGGTGTGCATCGAGGTCGGCCTGCAGGAAGAGAAGCACCTCGGCCGTGCCGTCTGGGTGGTGAGCAAGGCGCTGGGCAAGAACCCGCTGGTGGTGTCGCCGATCATTGGTGGCCTGTGGGCGCTGACCGGCATCGGCCTGCCGGCGCCGTTGCTGCATTTCCTCGACATGCTCTCTGCGGCGACCACGCCGTGCGCGCTGGTCTCGCTGGGCCTGTTCCTGGCGCAGAAGCAGGAGGGCGAACAGGTCGGCGCCTGGCCGCTGGTGGCGATCAAGCTGGTCGGCCAGCCATTGCTCACCGGCTTCCTCGCCTACAAGGTCTTCGACCTGCCGCCGCTGTGGGCGGATTCGGCGCTGCTGCTCAGCGCACTGCCCACCGGCACCGGACCGTTCATGCTCGCCGAGTACTACCAGCGCGAGGCGGCAGTGGTGTCGCGGAGCATCCTGGTGTCGACGTTGGGGTCGCTGGTCACGCTCTCCCTGTGCCTGCTCTGGATCGCCCGATAGCAGACCTTGCGTAGGAGCGGACTCTGTCCGCGATCGGTCCGCAGCGCGCCGGAAGCCATCGCGGACGGAGTCCGCCCCTACGTTTTCAGCGGCATCGGCGTAACCCTGTAGGAGCGAGCTTGCTCGCGAACCGCCCAGCTCCGGAGCCGCCGGAAAATCTGTTCGCGAGCAAGAATTAGGCGTCCCCCTCGCTCCTACAAAAACCGGGCATAAAAAAACGGACCGGCCATCGCGGGGATGGCGGGTCCGTTGCGCAAACGCAGGGGAGCGTCACCAGGGGTAGGTGACGCTCCAGACGCAGCCCCTCAGGCGTATGGCCCGAATTGCGTCAACGTTGCGATCAAGCCGGTTCGGTCTGCGCGCCCGTAGCGCGCGCGGGTAGTTGGCGGCCGGAGATCCGGTGGGCGTCGCCCGCCGGTGCCGTGCCCTTGTCGTAGGGCTTGGCCAGCAGCATGTAGATAAGGCCCGCGCCGATCACCACGACGGTGGTGAGGATCATCGAATAGTTCATGTACCAGGGCGCGTCCGGGGTGCGCGGCCAGACCATGTTGGTGATCGCCGCCACGCCGTAGATCAGCGCTGCAACGTTCACCGGCACGCCCCACTTGCCCAGGCTGAAGTGGCCGCCGGGCACCCAGCCCTTGGCGCGGGCGATCAGCGAGGCGATGACGATCAGTTGGAACGACACGTAGATGCCGATCGCGGCGAAGCCGACGATGGTGGCCACGGCGTCGCCCATGAACAGGCCCAGGCAGACGATGGCCGCCGGCATCACGCCCGCTACCACCAGCGCGACGGCCGGCACGTGGTTGGTGTTCAGCTTCGACAGGGCCTTGCTGCCGACGATCATCTCGTCGCGGGCATAGGCGAACAGCAGGCGGCTGGCGGCAGCCTGCAGGCTCAGCACGCAGGACACGAACGACACCATCACCACCGCCATCACCAGCTTCGAGCCCACCGGGCCGAAGGCGTTGGCCAGGATGGTGGTCACCGGGTCGGTGTCTTCACCGTTGATCACACGCTGGATGTCCGGCACCGAGAGGATCAGCGCCAGGCACGCGAACATCGCGGCGGCGCCGCCGATGTAGATGGTCATGCGCATGGTCTTGGGGATCATCTTGCCGGGGTTCGGGGTTTCCTCGGCGACGTCACCGCAGGCCTCGAAACCGTAGTACTGGAACAGCCCCGCCAGGGACGCGGCGAGGAAGGCCGGCCAGTAGCTGCCGTCGATCTTGATGTCGAAGGTGTTGAACAGCACGCTGAACGACTGGTGGCGCTCGAAGATCAGCAGGTAGCCGCCCACCAGCAGCGCCCCGCCCAGTTCGCAGATGAAGCCGAACATGGCGACGCGGGCCAGCAGTTTGGTGCCCGACAGGTTGAGCACGGTGGACAGCGCGATCAGCGCCAGGGCGATGCCGATGGCGGCGTTGCCGTGCATCTCGAAGCCGAGCATGGCGGCCATGTACGGGCTGGCGCCCACGGCGATACCGGCGATGGATGTGCACAGCGCCCAGGCATACACCCAGCCGACCATCCACGCCCAGCGCTTGCCCACCAGGCGACGCGCCCAGGGGTAGACGCCACCGGAGATCGGGAATTGCGAGACCACTTCGCAGAACACCAGGCACACCAGCATCTGGCCCAGGCCGATCAGCAGGTAGGTCCAGAACATCGGCGGACCACCGGCGGCCAGGCACAGGCCGAACAGGGTATAGACGCCGACCACCGGCGACAGGTAGGTGAAGCCCAGGGAGAAGTTCTCCCACAGGCTCATGCTGCGTTCGAAGTTGGAGCTGTAGCCGAGGGCAGCGAGCTGCTCGGCATCGGAATCGGTTACGCCAGCGGCACGCTTGGCAGGAGACCCACTCATCGTTGTTTCCTCTCGGGGGGGTGATGGGCAGAAGGCAATCGACCGGCGGGCCTCACGACGCCCGCCGGTTCCCTTTTCGGGTTTGTAGTTGTGTGTACTGCTGTGGAACTACTGGCCGTCGTCGAACTGCGAAAGCCACTGCACCGCCTGCTGGTGGTAGCGAGTGAAGCCCTTGTAGTCGACGAGCTGCTGGTCGAGGCTCTTGAGCACGCGGTGCATGCGCTTGGCCCACGCCGGGTTGGTGGCGATGTCTTCCAGGCTCAGCAGGTAGGTGCGGATCGGGAACACGATGGCGTTGCTGCGCGGCAGACGGTGCAGCGGCTGCAGCTCGATGCGCAAGTAGACCTTCTGACCAGCATTCTCGGCGGTCACCGTGGTGCGGTCCGGCGCCCACTCGGGCAGGGACTCGGCGGACACGTCCAGGCGCGGGTTGACGGTCAGCGACCAGTTCAGGCGACGCACCGGGTGGCCGTTGCGCAGGCGCAGGAGGAACTTCAGCGCACGGTCGAGCATGCCGCTCTCCTTCACCAGCGGCACCGGGCCGTGGAACTCGTGCCAGGCCATGCCCAGGTTGAAGCGCAGCGAGTAGTCGGCGCGCTGGGTGGCGATGCCCGCGCCCCAGTACAGGGTGCCGTCGCGCTCTTCCTGCAGGACCCAGTCGCCCTGGGCCTGGCGGGTCACGTATTCCATCGGCTCATAGGGCAGGGTCGACGGATCACCGAAGGTGAAGGTGTCGTCGATGTTCAGCAGCTTGTTGGTCCAGTGCCAGCGGGTGCCGTCCTTCTCCAGGGAGAAGTACTCGGGGTAGTCCTTGGCGTAGGACTCCATGATCAGCTCGAGCAGGTCCCACTGCGCCTCCATCATGTGCGGCGCGGAGACGTAGTGCATGCCCGGGTCCTTCTCCAGGGTGATCGCACGGTCGCGGCACTCGCTGATGTAGTGCTCGTCGATGTCGAACACCGCGCGGAAGGCATCGGTGCCCACCGGGACGTGCGGCTCCAGGTTCATCGAGTACATGTACTCGTCGTCCGGGAAGGGCCAGGGCGCGCGGTCGATGCAGGCCTGGCTGTTGGCGTAGGTGTAGTCGTCGCGGTAGGTTTCGTCGGGGCGGAATTGGATGGTCATGGTCGTTCTCCGGCTCAGCAGTCGATGACCAGCCGCGAGCACTTGGCGCGCGACACGCAGGGCATGATTTTGGTGTTGGCGGCCTTGTCCTCGTCGGACAGCCAGTCGTCGGTGTGGAGGATTTCTCCGTCCAGCTCCAGGACGTTGGTCTCGCACATGCCGCAGGCGCCGCCGCGGCACAGGTAGGGGATTTCGTGGCCTGCGGCCTCGGCGGCTTCCAGCAGGCTCTGGTCGGGCGACACGGAGAGGGTCGCGCCGCTGCGCGCCAGGGTGACCTGGAACGCCTCGCCGACGCTGCCCTGTTCGAGGAAGCGCTCGTAGTGGATATGGCTGTCGGTCCAGCCGTGGGCGTGGGCGGCGTCGATGGTCGCCTGGATCATGCCCTCGGGGCCGCAGACGTAAACGTCGCTGCCCAGCGGCCGGTCGGCCAGCACGGCGCTGATGTTCAGGCGCTCGCCACGCTCGTCGCGGTACAGGCGCACGGCGTCGCCGTATTCCTGCAGCAGTTCCTCACCCAGACGCGCATGGGCGTCGCCGCGCACCGCCAGGTGCACTTCGAAGGGTGTGCCGCGCAGGCGCAGTTCCGCCAGCTGCGAACACACCGGAGTGATGCCCACGCCGCCGGCGATGAACAGGTGCAGGCGCGCGTGCTTGCTCAGCGGGAACAGGTTCACTGGGCGGAGGATTTCCAGCTCGTCGCCTTCGCGCACCACGTCATGCATGTGCTTCGAACCGCCACGGCCTTCTTCCACGCGGCGCACGGCGATCTGGTAGGCACTGGCGTCGTAGGGCGAACTCATCAGCGAGTAGGCGTTGCGGTAGGTGCCGCTGGCGTGGGGCATCAGCACCACGACGTTGCTGCCGCCGGAGAACGGCGTCAGGTGTGCGCCGTCGGTGGAGGCCAGGGTGAAGCGCTTGATCTCCGGGGTCACCTGCTCGATGCGGGTGACGCGGACATTCAGGGTTCCGTTGGACTGGGTCATGTGTCGAGCTCCTCGGCATCGGGCAGTTCGCCGGGAACTTCGGCGTCGGCCTTCACTGCCTGGAAGGCAGCCAGGCGGCGGGAGTAGTGGTCGCGGACCACCAGGGTGCGGGCGCAGTGCGGGCAGTCGAAGACGCGCTGGGTGACGTTCTCGGTGTAACCGTCGCAATGCACGCACCAGACGCGGCGGACAAAGGAGCCGGCGTGCTCGCGCAGCACTTCGTCCTTGTTCAGGTTGATCGCATCGGCGGCTTGCATGGCGGTGCCGATGAAGCTCTCGGAGCCGGCCAGGTACAGGCGGGTGCCCATGCGCGACTGGCCCAGCAGCGCGTGCAGGTCATCGACCAGCGCGCGGTTGCTCGGGTAGATCGAAAGCTCCACGTCGGTGATGTCGCGCAGCGCCGCCAGGTGATCCTGGCCGGAGAAGGATTCGCTGGAATACAGCACGCGGATGGGCGCAGTGCGCGGCATCTCGGCGAGCAGACGGAGCATGGCAGCGCCGCCGCTGCCCTGGCCGGCGATGATGTGGTGGTGACCACCTGCGAGCGGGCGCAACTGGTCGTAGACCGGCCGGCTCTTGATACCTGTGATGAGCATTATTCTTGTGCCTCCAGAACTGCCGGCACTCTGTGGTCAGAAAGCCAGCGCGATTCGAGGACCCGTGCACGGCCACGGGTCGGAGGTACACAGAGCACAGGCTGTGCCAAATATTTAAGTAATTGAAATTAAAAGGAAAAGTAAGAATTCGAAAACGCAGGTGTAAGCAGAAATGACAACGCCTGTAGGCAGGCTTGCAGCGGTGGATTGTCGCAGGGGTGTTTCTGCCGGGTGCGGCACGGCGGCGTGACCGGGTGGCCCCGAGCAGGCATACCGTGGATGGGATTTGCGTAGGAGCGGACTCTGTCCGCGATGGTCTCCGGCGCGATGCGGACCTATCGCGGACGGAGTCCGCTCCTACGCGTGCCGGGAAGGACGGCGTAAAGAGGCGGCGCTCAATCGTCCCGCTGCAACTTGCGGATCAGCGTGCCGACATCGATGCCCAGGTGGATCGCTGCCTTGCGCTTGCTGCCGCACAGGCGCACCGCGCGCAGGATCACCTGGCGCTCGTAGCGCTGTACCTGGGCCTTGAGCGGCTGGTCGTCGATGGCCGCGGCCGGTTCGTCGTGGGCGATGGGGCTGCCGGCTGGCGGCGCGCCGAGCAGTTCCGGCGGCAGGTGCAACTCTTCCGCCACGTCGTCGGCGAGCACCGCGAGGCGTTCGAAGATGTTCACCAGCTCGCGGATGTTGCCGGGGTAGTCGTAGCCCAGCAGGCGTTCGCGGCAACCCGAGGCGAGCCGCAGCGGCGGCTGGCGGTCGCGGTTGATGCGCGCCAGGAGGATGTCCATCAGCACTGGCAGGTCGTCGCGGTGGGCGCGCAGCGGCGGGATTTCCACCGGCAGCACGGCCAGGCGGTAATAGAGGTCGGCGCGGAATTCGCCGGCCGCCACCTGGGCGCGCAAGTCCTTGTTGGTGGCGGCGATCACCTGCACCTGGACCTGTTTCGACAGCGGCGAACCCACCGGCTGGATGGTTCCGTCCTCGAGGAACTTGAGCAGCTTGGCCTGCACCTGCAGCGGGATTTCGCCGATCTCGTCGAGGAACAGCGTGCCGCCCGAAGCGCTCTCGATGTAGCCGCGCTTGCCCGACTGCAACGCGCCGGTGAAGGCGCCGCGCTCGTAGCCGAACATCTCCGACTCGAACAGGGTTTCCGGGATGCTCGCGCAGTTCACGTCGATGAAGGGCCGGTCGCCCCAGCCGGCGGCGCGGTGGATGTGCCGGGCGATGGCGGTCTTGCCCACGCCGGGCTCGCCGAGCAGCAGCAGGCGCGCACGACGGCGGAAGGCGCGTACGCCCATGTCGGCGATGGATGAGAGCAGCGGCGACATGTGCAGCGCGTTGTCCTGCGGGTCACCGAGGCCCTGCAGGTCGGTGGTCGAGGCGCGCCCGGAAGGGCTGCGCAGGCTGCCCGCCGTGCCCGGCTCGTATTCGCGCTGGATCAGCAGGGTGTAAGGCTTCTCGTAGGCGGTGGTCGGCACGGCCTGGGCGCGGGTGAGGAACACCCGGCCATCGCGCGAGCGGGTCAGCGCGCTCTTGCCGCCGCGGCGCAGGGCCTGCTGGAAGTCGTCGAACTGCAGTGCCGAGCGCTGGAAGAAGTCCACCTCCGGCAGCCCCAGCACATCCACGCGGGTGACGCGGTTGACCCGCTCCGCCGCGAGGTTGATGAAGCGCACCCGCGAGTCGCCATCGCAGACGATCAGCGCCTCGCTGAAGCTGTCCAGCAGGGCGTGCAGGGCTGGCGTCTCCAGCAGCGCGGAGAGCATCTCCGCCGAGGCGCTGACCGACGAGCGCATGCCCATGCGCAGCGGCGCGAAGAAGCCTTCTTCGCTCATGCTTTTTTGCTCATGGATGGAGCTCCGTCGCCTTGTTCGCCAAGCGCAGCACGAAGACGCGCCAGGCCACGCCCTCGCGGATGAGGATGCGCGAGCAATGGCTGTTGAAGGACTGGTAGTTACCGAACTGGTCCGGCAGGTCGAGCACCTGCCAGGTGCGTTCGGGCAGCGGCATGCGGTTCAGCGTCGAGGCCAGCCCGGCGGCGCGGGTGATGCCGAAGGTCTGCTCGAAGGCCGCGTTGCGCCATTGCGGCTGGGCCTGCTCGTCGATCACCAGCACGGCGTCGGGCACCGCGTCGAACACCCGGCGCAGCGCTTCGATGCGCTGCTCGGCGTCGTGCTGCATGCGCAGCTCCTGACTGACATCGCGCAGGCTGCCCCACATGCGCAGCATGCGGCCGTTGTGGATGCTGGCGCGCACGTCGTTCTCCACGTAGGCCGGCGAGCCGTCGTGGCGGCGGTCCACCGACAGCGCGCCGTCGACGTGGAATTCCGCCTCGATCAGGCGCCGCACGAACTCTTCGTTGGCCGGGCTGCGCGGCCAGTACAGGCGCACCGGCTGTTCGCTGAAATCGACGTCGGCGGGCATCTCGTAGATGTTGGCCATGGCGCGGTTGCACATGCGCCAGTAGGAGCGGTTTTCGAACACCTGGCGGACGATCTCGTCGGGCGTCTCGCGCACATCCACCGACTCGGCGAACTCGATGCACCAGTAGGCCACCCGCGCGCTGAAGAGCATCTGGCTCATCACTTCGTTGGCGCTCTGCAGCTCGCCCAGGCGCCGGCTGATCGGCCCCAGCGGCATCTTCACCAGGTGCAGGCGCGCCGGCTCGCCGTCGCGCCATTGCAGCACGCCGCTGGCGAGTACCGGCAGCAGGCCGCCGTTGTGGCGGATCAGGGTCAGCTCCAGGTCCTGCACGCGCTCATCTGCCGGCGGGCTGGCGAACAGCTGCATCAGCGCGTTCAGCGAGTCGGCGGTGTAGATCAGCTCGGCGCCCTGGCCATCCAGCGAACCGGGCGGGTAGCCGAGCTGGTCGGTCTGTTCGGCGGAGACTTCGATGAAGCGTCCCTGGGACGTCAGGCTGTCGGACAGCAGCAGGCCCCTGTCCAGCAGCAGTTTGAGTGGGTCCATTTGTCCCTCCAAGGCAGATCTCCAATGCAAATTCCCAACACGGCGAGGCGCCGTCTGAGGCGCGGGGGAAGAGCGCAGGCATGTTGCATGCCAGCCGGCAAAGCCCGTGTGCCGTGGGGTGGCGCTGGAGGGTGTATGCAAAAACGCAGCACTGCGGGCAATCACGCAGCGCAGATTGCAGGGTATCCGCTGCATCGCTGCAGCGGCGCGCCGGCCGATGGAAGGCGCTGGGCTTTTCGCGGCCAATACTGGCCAGTTGATAGCTTTTGAGATCGTTTGAGGTGCTGACGCTGCTAGGATGCGCGCGCGTTTCGCTCCCTGAGGCGCCTGTCCCAGAGCCCGTTCCCTACAAGAGGCCCCCATGCGCAAGCACCGCCGTTTGACCTTCCGCCACATCGGCCAGATCAACGTGACCAACCGCCTGAGCGGCGACCCCATGGGGGTGGTCCTGGATGTCTCGATGGGTGGCCTGCGGCTGGTGACGGAGGAGCCGCTGGCGCCGGGCAGCTGCTACGACATGCGCCTGGAGATTCCGGTGCGCGAGGATCACACGCGCTCGGTGGACATCACCGCGATCTGCCAGTGGTCGAAGAAGGACGCGAAGAACGTGCGCTTCGAGCAGGGCTTCAAGCTGGACCGGCCGAGCGCGGCGTTCACCGAGCTGGTGACGTCGATGTCGGTGAGTTTCAATCGGAGTTTGTTGGGGAGGGCGCGGTTGTCGTGATGGGGTTGGCTTGGGTGCGGGCCTGTTGCACCCTCTCCCCAGCCCTCTCCCTGAAGGGAGAGGGGGCCGTAAGGCATTCTGCGGACGTTTCTGAGTCAGCCGGCGAGCGCTGAATCTCCAGCCCACTCGGGACAGTCCCCTCTCCCTTCGGAGCGGGGCGCGCAGCCAGGGGGGGAGAGGGCAACGCCCAGCTCGAGATTCGCCTGGAACGCCCTACCCCAGCGTCCCCAAAATCTGCACCCCCACCCGCTCCGGAATCTCGTTCTGCGACAGCACGTGCAGCCCCGGACTGAATACCCGCGCGTAACGCGCCAGCAGCGGCCGCAACTGCGGCATCACGGTGAGGATCGGCGGGTGGCCTTCCTTGCGCAGCTTCTCCTTCACTACCGGCATGCTGTGCTGCAGCTGGTTGAGCAGGCTGGGCTCCACCGGGATGTTGTCCAGGCTCACCGGGCCGGCCTGCTGGGCGATGCTCAGGGCGCCGAGCAGGGTGTTCTCCAGGGCGTTCTCCAGCACGAACACGCTCAGCTCCGGGCGATCGCCGGCAATCGACGAGACGATGCTGCGGCGCAGCGCGTAGCGCACGTCGGAGGCCAGCAGCACCGGGTCCTTGGTGGTCTCGCTGCCTTCGAGCAGGGCACTGGCGATGGTGACGATGTCCTTCAGCGCGACTTCTTCCTGCAGCAGCTGGCGGAACACCCGGTGCTGCTGCGAGTAGGTCAGCTGCGCCTTCAGCGATTCGGCGAGCTTGGGCGCCTGCAGGGTCAGGCGCTGCATCAGGTGCTCGACGTCGTCGTGCTTGAAGATGTCCGGCAGGTGCTCGCGCACCACCTTGTTCAGGTGCGTGGCGACCACGCTGGCGCAGTCGATCACCTGGTAGCCCAGGTTCAGCGCGCGGGACTTGTCTGCCGGCAGAATCCACACCACCTGCATGCGGTACGCCGGGTCGACGCCGAGGATGCCGTCGATCTCGCCGTAGAGCTCCGGCGAGGGAATCGCCATCAGCCGGTCGGCGTGGATTTCCGCACCGTCGATGCGCTCGCCGTTGATGTGGATGGCGTACTGCGAGGCCTTCAGGCGCAGGCTGTCGCGAATCTGCACTTCCGGCAGGAGGAAGCCGAGGTTCTCCGAGAGCGTCTGGCGCACCCCGCGAATCCGTTGCGGCAACGGTGCGCCGCTGGCCTCGTTGACCAGGCTGACCAGCTTGTAGCCCAGCGAGATGGACAACCGCTCCACCAGCGGGATGTCTTCCCAGCCCAGTTGCTGCGCGCGCTCCTGGTCCATCGCTTGTGTCAGCGCCTGGGTCTGCTCCAGCGTATTCGCCTCGCCGGGCGGGCCGGCCAGCGACAGGCGCCAGGCGATGAAGGCCACCAGCGCGGCGAAGGCGAAGAACGCCATGTGCGGCATGCCCGGCACCAGGCCGAGCACCACGAGGATGCCGGCGACGGTATAGAGCAGCGACGGCGAGGCGAGCATCTGCTTGCGCACCAGGCTGGTGATTTCCGCCGACTCGTTGACCCGCGTGACGATGATCGCCGCCGCGGTGGACAGCAGCAGCGCCGGAATCTGCGCCACCAGGCCGTCGCCGATGGTCAGCAGGGCGTAGCGCTGGAAGGCCTGCGCCGCCGGCAGGTCGTAGACGAAGACACCGATGGCCAGGCCGCCGAACAGGTTGATCAGCAGGATCAGGATGCCGGCGATGGCATCGCCGCGGACGAACTTCGAGGCGCCGTCCATCGCGCCGTAGAAGTCGGCTTCCTTGGCCACTTCCGAGCGGCGGCGCTTGGCTTCGTTCTGGTCGATCAGGCCGGCGTTGAGGTCGGCGTCGATGGCCATCTGCTTGCCGGGCAGGGCGTCCAGGGTGAAGCGCGCGGTCACCTCGGAGATGCGCTCGCCGCCCTTGGTGATGACCATGAAGTTGATGATCATCAGGATCACGAAGACGATCAGGCCGACGATGAAGTTGCCGCCGATCACCACGTGGCCGAAGGCTTCGATCACCTTGCCCGCCGCGCCGGTGCCGGTGTGGCCGTCGAGCAGCACCACGCGGGTGGAGGCGACGTTCAGGGTCAGGCGCAGCAGCGTGGTGACCAGGATCACCGTGGGCAGCAGGGAAAAGTCCAGCGGACTCTTCGACCACACGCTGACCAGCAGCACCAGGATCGCCACCACGATGTTGAAGGTGAACAGGGCGTCCAGCACCAGCGGCGGCAGCGGCAGGATGATCATCGAGAGGATCGACAGGATGATCAGCGGGATGCCGATGCGGCCGCTCTGGAAGGTCGGCAATAGTGACTGCAGTAGGCGCATGGTCAGACTCTGTTCAGCAGTTCTTCGGGAATGGGGACGTTGCGTATCAGCTCCGGCCGTTCACGGCGCCCGGAGCGCCAGGCCTTGAGCTGGAGGATGTAGGTGAGGACGTGGGCCACGGCCTTGTACAGCTGCGCGGGGATCTGCTGGTTCACCTGGGTGGTGGCGTAGATGGCGCGGGCCAGCGGCGGCAGCTCGATCACTTCCAGCTCTTGGGCCTTGGCCAGCTTGCGGATGTACAGCGCGGTCTCGTCCAGGCCCTTGGCGACCACGTAGGGCGCCTGGGCCTTCTTCGGGTCGTAGCGCAGCGCCACGGCGAAATGCACCGGGTTCACTATCACCACGTCGGCGGTCTTGATCGATTTGCCGATCTGCCGGTGCACCAGCTGGCGCTGCATCTGGCGGATGCGCGCCTTCACTTCCGGGCGGCCTTCCTGGTTCTTGTGCTCCTCCTTGCGTTCCTGCTTGGTCATGCGCAGCTTCTTCTTGAAGAAGAAGTACTGGATCGGGATGTCGATGAGCGAGAACAGGATGAACACCACCAGCAGCGACAGGGTGATGTTGTAGAAGGTGCCGAAGGCGGCGGCGATGGCGCTGTGCACGTTGCTGCGCTGCAGCGCCAGCAGGCCGGGCAGGGCGCCGTGCAGCTGGTAGAGGGCGACCAGGATCAGCACGGCGATCTTCAGCAGCGACTTGGCCAGCTCCGTCCAGTTCTGCAGCGAGAAGATGCGCCCGAGCCCGGTGATCGGGTTGAGCTTGGAAAGCTTGGGCATGAAGTTCTTGCTGGAGAAGATCCAGCCGCCGGGGATCATCGAGAACAGCACCACCAGCAGCGGCGTGACCAGCAGCGGCAGCAGCGTGGTGATGAACAGCACCAGGTGGTGGCCGAGCACCAGCGGCAGGTCGTCCAGGCCGATCTCGCTGTGCCGCAGATCGATGAAGGACAGCGCAAAGCCCTGCTTGATGCCGTCGTAGAAGTGCTCCACGCAGAACTTCAGCGCCACCAGCGTGGCCAGTAGCGAGAGGGTGGTGGAGAGGTCCTTGGAGCGGCTGACCTGGCCATCCTCGCGGCTCTTTTTCAGCTTCTGCTGGGAGGCCTCTTCGGTTTTCTCCTGGGCGCTGTGCTGGTCAGCCATGGCGCCCCTCGCGGAAGATCACGCCGATGGCGTCGAGCAACTGGCGGGTGAGCTTCAGGTAGTTCTCGGGGATGTCCGGCAGGGTCAGCCAGATGCACGCAAGACCCGCGATGATCGCCATGGGAAACCCCAGGGAGAACAGGTTGAGTGCCGGCGAGATGCGGTTGAGCAGGCCGAAGCAGAACTGCACCAGGGTCATGCAGAACACCACCGGCAGGGTGATCAGCACGGCGGCGGAGAACACCCAGGCGAGGCTGCCGGCCACCGATTCCAGCCCCAGGTAGTGCAGGCCGCTGCCCACCGGCCAGTAGACGAAGCTCTGGTAGAGGATGCTCACCACCAGCAGGTGGCCGTCGATGGAGAGGAACAGGAACACCAGCAGGATGAAGTACAGCTGGTAGAAGATCGAGGACGACGACACCCCGTTCATGGGGTCGTTGTACACCGCCATGCTCAGGCCCAACTGGGTGGATATCACGTCGCCCACCAGGGTGAACACGGTGAACACCAGCATCAGCGCAAGGCCCAGCATCAGGCCGAAAGCGATCTGCTCCAGCGCCACCAGCAGGCCCTGGGCGGACAGCGGATCGATGGCCGGCGGGCGCGGCAGCGCGGCGCCCAGGGCGACGGTCAGGGCCAGGCCGAGGAGGATGCGCAGGCGCATGGGGATCGCCTTGTGGCTGAAGATCGGCGCCAGGGCGAACACCGCCATGATCCGGCAGAAGGGCCACCACCAGGCCTGCAGCGTTTGCAGGGTGTCGAAGGCCTGCAGGAGGGATGCGCCTTGCTGCATGGCATCAGCCGACCAGACGGCCTGCCTGGTGGAACGACTCGATGAACAGCTCCGAGAGCGTGCGCAGGATCCAGTGGCCGGCGAACACCAGCATGCCGAGGGTGATCAGCAGACGCGGGAGGAAGCTGAGCATCTGCTCGTTGATCTGCGTGGCTGCCTGGAAAATGCTCACCAGCAGGCCGCCGATCAGGCTCGGCACGATCAGCACGCAGACGATCAGCGCAGTGATGTGCACGGCGTTGGAAACGATGTCGACGGCGCTTTCCGGAGTGAGCATCGCAGGGTTCCTAGAACGGCTGCACGCTGCTGGTAAGCGTGCCCATCATCAGGGCCCAGCCGTCCACCAGCACGAAGATCATCAGCTTGAACGGCAGCGAGATCATCATCGGCGAGAGCATCATCATGCCCATCGCCATCAGCACGCTGGCCACCACCAGGTCGATCACCAGGAATGGGATGAAGATCATGAAGCCCAGCTGGAACGCGGTCTTCAGCTCGCTGAGCACGAACGCTGGCAGCAGCAGAGAGAAGTCCAGGTCATTCAGGTTCTCCGGCAGCGTCTCGCCGGCCAGGCTGACCATGGTCTCCAGTGAGGTGCGGTTGGTCTGCGCGAGCATGAAGCGGCTGAGGGTCTGCTTGGCACGGCCCAGTCCGTCTTCCAGGCTGATCTGGTCGGCCTCGAAGGGCTGGTAGGCGTTGCTGTAGATGTCCTGCCAGACCGGGCGCATGACCAGCAGGGTCATCACCAGGGCGATGCCCACCAGCACGTTGTTCGGCGGGCTCTGCTGCAGGCCGATGGCCTGCCGGAGGATCGCCAGCACGATGACGAAGCGGGTGAAGCAGGTCATCAGCATGAGCATCGCCGGGAGGAAACCCAGCAGGGTCATGACGATGAGGATCTGCAGCTTGACGCTGAAGGCCTGGCCGTCCGCCGTGTCATGCAGGTTGAACAGCGTGACCTCGCCGCCGGCCGCCTGCGCGTAGAGCGGGCAGAGCGCGGCGATGAGCAGGCCAAGCGTGGCCAGGCAGCGCGGCAGCATCACGCAGTCAGGGCGTCGAGGCTGGCGCCGCACAGTTCGAGCACGCGCAGGCCGTAGTTGCCGTTCATCACGACCACCTCGGCCTTGGCGAACAGCGCGCCGTTGACCTTCACGTCGAGCGGCTCGCCGGCGAGCTTGTCGAGGATGATCACGCTGTTGGCGTCGACGTCCATCAGCTCCTTCAGCGAGATTTCCACCGAGGCGACTTCCAGGGTGACGTTCACCGGGATCTTGCCGAAGAAGCTCAGGTCCTGCTGCGGCAGCGGCGCGCGCACCGGCTCGGCGGGGAGGTCGGTGACGTCCTGGGTGAGGCCCAGGTCGCCGTCGTTGATCAGCGACTCGAACTCGGAGTCGGAGAGAGAACCGGTCATGGGTTTTTCACGCTTTCCAGGGAGGAGAGGAAGAGGGTGCCGTCGTCTTCGAAGATGGCGCCGCGGAACAGCTTCTGCTGGTTGACCCGCACGTCGACGCGCTCCAGCGGGCGGATCGTCAGCACATCGCCCGGCTCCAGGGCCAGCACCTGCGACAGCGGCAGGCGAGCGGCGGCGACCACGCAGTCCAGGCGCAGCGGCAGGTGCTTGATGTGCTCCACCGGGTTGCCGGTGAGGCGCGGCGGCGGCGGGCCGGCAAGGCGGCGGGTCAGTTCGTCCGCCAGCGGGTTGTCCAGGTAGAGGTAGAGCGAGGAGCGTTCGCCGGTCAGGTGGCTGACGTAGCTGAACTCGGCGACGTACTCCCACTGCACTTCTTCATAGGTGGGGTCGATCTGCTGCAGGCGGCCGACCGACTCGCCCATCAGCAGGGCGCGGCCGAACAGGTCCACCACATCCAGGCCGAGGCGGTCGAGCATGCGCTGCTCGGAACTGCTGATCGGCGGCGTGTCGCGATTGGCGACCACGGTGCCGCCGTAATAGCACTCGATGACTTCGGTGAGCAGGGCGCGGTCCATGGCGAAACCGAACTTGCCCAGGGGCGAATCGAACAGGCACTCCAGTTCACGGGGAAGTTCCTCGTGAATCGTCAGGTTATGCAGTTCGAGATTGATTCGATAATGCCGCAGGAAGTAGTCGCTGATAATCCTCGGATACTTTCCGGAGATCTCTTTGATGTACTGCGGGATCTTGTGATAATGCCGGCCGAGTTTCTGCGGTTTCAGTCGAATCAGACTATCGGCGGGCACGCCATGGTGGACTTTTGATTTACCAGTCATGCTCAGCGTCGTACTTCCAGGTTCGATCTGCCATCTGCCCAAGGACACGGGAGGTGTCATGACCGCCGGGATCGGCTGATCGTTGCTCGCGGCATGCTCTGTCTTTCAGGAGGCCCGTGACTGCTGCGTCACAGGCTGCTGACGTGGCGCAATGATAGCGATCTGAGGTCGTTCGATTAAATCAATAGATATCAAATGCTGTTTTTGACGGAACTTTTTGTCTATTGATTTAAATTAATCGGCGGGAAGCTATGGCGTAGTGCTGGCACTTGTTAGTGTGGGTGGGTTAGTTACAGGTTGCAGCGACTTCAGGTGTGACGAAGTTGTTGCAATGCCCCCCGTGAGATAACCGATCCGTCACGAAGTTCCGCAGTCGCCGATAACATTTTTCGGCCGATGCTGGCGTTGAACGCAGGAGGGTTTTCGAACGCACTAGCGAATGGAAAGTTGCGGTGAACAGTTTAAGCCAGTCGATCGACCAATTATGTGAAACGCTGCTCGAAGAGCGGCCGGCGCAGAAAAAAGTTGCGATCATCGGGCCGTCCTCGGACGCCGCTCACGCCCACCTTTTGCAGACGCTGCTGGCCGAAGGCTGCCGCGTCGAGCGCTTCTCCGGCTTCGCCGAACTGGCCCGCGCACGCAGCGATGCCGGCCTGCTGTTCATCCTCGCTGGCGCCTTCCCCGCCCCTGACCTTTATGCACAGGTCGGCGCGCTGCTCAGCGATGGCCGCGAGCGCGACGTGGTGCCCATCGTCGGCTATGAAGAGCAGGACAAGGCCGCGACCCTGCTCGACCTGGGTTGCGTCGACTACCTGCTGTCGCCCTTCGGCGCCGGCCAGCTGGCCGCACTGCTGCGCCGCCAGGAAGCCTCCAGCGCCGCCCAGGAACTGTTCGTCTCGCGCTCCCAGGCCGGGCGCCGCCTGCTGGCCATGGCGCAACGGGTCGCGCAGACCCGCGCGCCGATCCTGATCACCGGCGAAACCGGCACCGGCAAGGAGCTGCTGGCCCGCTACATCCACGGTATCGCCAGCCCGGACGCGCCCTTCATCGCGGTGAACTGCGCGGCGATCCCCGAGGCGATGCTCGAATCCATCCTCTTCGGCCACGAACGCGGCGCCTTCACCGGCGCGGTGACTGCCCAGCCGGGCAAGTTCGAACTGGCCAACGGCGGCACCCTGCTGCTGGACGAGATCGGCGAACTGCCGCTGGCCCTGCAGGCCAAGCTGTTGCGCGTGCTGCAGGAGCAGCGTGTGGAGCGCCTGGGCGGGCGCCGCGAGATCGAACTGGACGTGCGCATCATCGCCGCGACCAACCGCGATCTGCAGGCCGAAGTCAGCGAAGGGCGCTTCCGTGCCGACCTGATGTTCCGCCTCGACGTGCTGCCGCTGCATATCTCGCCCCTGCGCGAGCGCAAGGAAGACGTGTTGCCGCTGGCGCGCCGCTTCATCCGTCAGTTCGCCCCGCAGGACGCCGAGCACGATCTGCTCACCGAAGCCGCCGGCCGTGCGCTGCTGCAACACGACTGGCCGGGCAACGTGCGCGAGCTGGAGAACACCCTGCAGCGCGCGCTGGTACTGCGCAACGGCCTGTTCATCCAGCCGCGCGACCTGGGCCTGGCTGCGCCGGATGTGCCTGCCGGTACCGTCGCTGCGGTGATCCCGCTGGCAGCCGAAGGCGGGCGCGCCGCGCTGCGCGCCAGCGGCAAGCTCGCCGAGTACCAGCACGTCATCGACACCATCCGCCGCTTTGGCGGGCACAAGACCAAGGCCGCCGAGAGCCTGGGCATGACCACCCGCGCGCTGCGCTACCGGCTCAACGCGATGCGTGAGCAGGGCGTGCAGGTGCAGTTCTGATTTCGTTTCCGGGGGAAACTTCCATGAGTTCGATCATGCAGGTGCAGCAGGACATGCTGGACCGGATGAACCGTTACGCCGACCTCGCCAGCGGCCCGGCCGTGCGGCCCTCCGCGCAGCTCGCAAGCGATGCGCCGGCTGCGGGCATCGGCGCCAGCTTCGAGCAGGCACTGCGCTCGGTGGACGCCGAGCAGCACAAGTCCAGCGCCGCCATGGCCGCGGTGGACAGCGGCCAGAGCGAAGACCTGGTCGGCGCCATGCTCCAGAGCCAGAAGGCCAGCGTGTCGTTCTCCGCGCTGCTGCAGGTGCGCAACAAGCTCACCGGCGCCTTCGATGAAATCATCCGCATGCCGCTGTAAGGACTGACAGTGCTGCAGAATCTCAAAGGGCGCCTGCCGCTCGACAAACTCAAGCTCGACCCGCGCCTGGGGCTGCTCGGCATCGCCCTGGGCGCCGCCCTGCTGGCCGCTGCCGTGGTCTTCTACCTGTGGCGCGACCAGGGTGCCTACCGCCCGCTGTATGGTGCCGGCGAAGCTTATCCTGCCGCCGACGTGATGCAGGTGCTGGACGCCGAGGCCTTCGATTATCGCCTGCACCCGCAGAGCGGCCAGGTGCTGGTGCGCGAGGAAGACCTGGCGCGCGCCCGCATGCTGCTCGCAGCCAAGGGCGTGAAGGTGTCCCTGCCGGCCGGCTACGAGCTGTTCGACAAGGACGAGCCGCTGGGCACCAGTCACTTCCTCCAGGATGTTCGCCTCAAGCGCAGCCTGGAAGGCGAGCTGGCCCGCACCATCATGGGCCTGAAAGGCATCGAGCAGGCGCGCGTGCACGTCGCCCGCGAGGACAGCAATTCCTTCGTGGTCGGCCGGCGCGACCCGGCCAAGGCCTCGGTACTGCTGCAACTGGCGCCCGGCCAGCGGCTGAGCCCCGAGCAGGTCGGCGCCATCGTCAACCTGGTGGCCGGCAGCGTGCCGCAGTTGAAGTCCGAAGATGTCAGCGTGGTGGACCAGAACGGCGTGCTGCTGTCGCGCGGCATCAGTGGCGTCGGCGGCCCCTCGCAGAACTGGCAGGCGGTGGACGAGTACCAGCGCAAGGCCGTGGGCAATGTCGAGGAAGTGCTGGCGCCGGTACTCGGCCTGGGCAACTACCGCATCAGCGTGTCCGCGGATATCGACTTCAGCCAGAAGGAAGAAACCCTGCAGGCCTACGGTGAGGCGCCGCGCCTGCGCAGCGAAGTGCTGCGCAACGAGAGCACGCTGGACCAGCTTGCTCTCGGCGTGCCCGGCTCGCTGAGCAACCGCCCGCCGGAGCCGCCGCCACAAGTGCAGCAGGGCCAGAACAACGCCCAGGGCAACAATCAAGCTGCTGGGGGGCCCCCCGGCAACGGCAAGGTCGCCAGTACCGGCAACAAGGCTGCGACCTCGACTCGCGAGGAAGCCACCCGGCAGAACGACTTCGACCAGAGCGTCACCCACATCAAGTACCCGGCCTTCGCCCTGCGCCAGCAGAGCGTCGCTGTGGTGATCAACGCCTCCACCGCGCCCGAGGGCGGCTGGACCGACAAGGCCCGCGCCGACCTCGAAACCATGGTCAAGAGCGCCGTGGGCTTCAACGCCCAGCGCGGCGACCTGATCACCGTCAGCGTGTTCCCCTTCGCTGCCACCGCGGTGGAAGAGTCCACCGCCAGCTGGTGGGAGAGCAGCGCCCTGCAGTCGCTGGTGCGCTACACCGTGCTCGGCCTGATTGCGCTGCTGTTCCTGCTGTTCGGTGTGCGCCCGGCCGTGCGCAGCCTGACCCAGCGCACGCAGCCGTCGGCCACCGCCGAGCTGGCCGAGGGCGGCGCCGAGTACCCGCTGGCGCTGGACGCCGAGCGGCGCCTGTCGCTGGGCAGCGAGAGCGTCGGTGGGCTCAACGTGCTCGGCGAGCTGAACCCGCTCTCGGAAATCCGCCTGCCGGCACCGGGCTCGGGCCTGGAGCACCAGATCGAGCATCTGCAGATGCTGGCGAAGAACGACCCGGAACGGGTCTCGGAAGTGATCAAGCACTGGATTGGCCGCAATGACCGACACGAGCCTGCCTGAAGAAACGAAAAAGCGCGGCCCGCAGATGCGCGCCGTGAGCTCCCTGGAACAGGCGGCGATCCTCATGCTGAGCATGGGTGACGAAGCCTCCTCCGGCATCCTGCGCAACTTCAGCCGCGAGGAGATCGTCAGCATCAGCCAGGCGATGGCGCGGCTGTCCAACGTCAAGCAGAACACCGTCTCCGACGTGATCGGCCGGTTCTTCGACGACTACAAGCTGCAGTCCAGCATCAAGGGCGCGTCGCGCTCCTACCTCGCCGGCATGCTCGGCAAGGCGCTGGGCAGCGACATCACGCGCAATCTGCTGGACAGCATCTACGGCGAGGAAATCCGCGCCAAGATGGCGCGCATGGAGTGGATCGATCCCAAGCAGTTCGCCGCGCTGATCGCCAAGGAGCACGCGCAGATGCAGGCGGTGTTCCTCGCCTTCCTGCCGCCGGGCATGGCCACCGACGTGCTCGAAGCCATGCCGCCGGAGCGCCAGGACGAGCTGCTGTTCCGCATCGCCAACCTCAGCGAGGTAAACAGCGATGTCATTGCCGAGCTGGAACAACTGATCGATCGCAGCCTGCGCGTGCTCTCCACCCAGGGTTCGCAGGTGCGCGGAGTGAAGCAGGCGGCGGACATCATGAACCGCTTCAAGGGCGACCGTAACCAGATGTTCGAGCTGCTGCGCGCCCACAACGACGACCTGGTCGGCAGGATCGAAGACGAGATGTACGACTTCTTCATCCTTTCCCGGCAGAACCAGGAAGTGCTGCAGACCCTGCTGGAAGTCATCCCGCTGGACGAGTGGGTGGTCGCCCTCAAGGGCGCCGAGCCCGAGCTGGTGCGCGCCATCCAGGGCGCCATGCCGAAGCGCCAGGCGCAGCAGATGGAGTCGATCAACCGCCGCCAGGGCCCGGTGCCGCTGAGCCGCGTGGAGCAGGTACGCAAGGACATCATGGGCGTGGTGCGCGAGCTGGCCGCCGACGGCGACCTGCAGGTGCAGCTGTTCCGCGAGCAGACGGTGGAGTAACCGCGCATGGCGATCAAAGTCATCAAGGCCGACAGCCGCGCCTGGCGTCCGTACCGCTTCCCGCCGCGCTGCGCCACCGCCAGCGCCGACAACCATGGCTGGGACAGCGACCCGGCGGCGCGCCAGCGCGCCATCTCCGACGGCTTCCAGGAAGGCCTGGAGAAGGGCTACCAGGATGGCGTCGGCGAAGGCCGTGAAGCCGGCCTGCGCGAAGGCTTCGAAGCCGGTCGCCAGGATGGCCTGCGCAAGGGCCGCGAGGAAGGCCGTGCCACCGGCCGCCAGGTGTTCGACGAGGCCAGCGCGCCGCTGCAGGCCGCCGTCGAGGCCTTCGGCGAGTACCACCAGGCCTTCCAGCGCAGCCGCCAGAAGGAGCTGCTGGAGCTGGTGCAGAAGGTCGCGAAACAGGTCATCCGCGTCGAGCTGACGCTCAACCCCACCCAGTTGCTGACCCTGGCCGAGGAAGCTCTCGCGGCCATGCCGGGTGAGCAGGGCGACGTGCAGATCCTGCTCAACCCGGAAGAATGCGCGCGTATCCGCGAGCTGAACCCCGAGCGCGCCGCCAGGTGGCGGCTGGTGCCGGACGAGCGCCTGGCGCTGGGCGAATGCCGCGTCGTCACTGCCCAGGCGGAAGCGGACATCGGCTGCCAGCAGCGCCTGGACAGTTGCATGGAAGCCCTGAGCGCGCACCTGCAGGACGAAGACTGACATGGCCCTGGGCGACGGCTTCAAGCTCGAGGAAGCGCTGCGCTCGCTGGACTCGGTCCAGCTGGCGCGGGTCAGCGGTCGCCTGGTGCGGGTCTCCGGCCTGTTGCTGGAAAGCCTCGGCTGCCGGCGCATGACCGGCCAGCGCTGCTACGTGGAAGTCGCCGACGGCGAGCGCCTGGAGGCGCAGGTGGTCGGCTTCAACCGTGACATCACCTACCTCATGCCCTTCAAGAAGCCCGTCGGCCTGACCTCCGGCTCGCGGGTCTTCCCGGCGCCGGACGAAGCCGTGCTGCACATCGATCATTCCTGGCTGGGGCGCGTGGTCAACGGCCTCGGCGAACCGCTGGACGGCCTCGGCAAGCTCGCCGGCCGCCACCCGTTGCCCACCGAGCTGCCGCAGGTGAACCCGCTGCGCCGGCGCCCGGTGTCCGAGCCGCTGGATGTCGGCGTGCGCGCCATCAACGGCCTGCTGACCCTGGGCAAGGGCCAGCGCGTCGGCCTGTTCGCCGGCAGTGGGGTGGGCAAGAGCGTGCTGCTGGGGATGATCACCCGGCAGACCAGGGCCGACGTGGTGGTGGTCGGGCTGATCGGCGAGCGCGGCCGCGAGGTGCAGGAGTTCATCCTGCATTCCCTCGGCCCGGAAGGCCTGCAGAAGGCAGTCGTGGTGGTAGCGCCGGCCAATGAGTCGCCGCTGATGCGCCTGAAGGCCACCGAGCTGTGTCACAGCATCGCCGCCTATTTCCGCGACCAGGGCAAGGACGTGCTGCTGCTGGTGGATTCGCTGACCCGCTACGCCATGGCCCAGCGCGAGATCGCCCTGGCCCTGGGCGAACCGCCGGCCACCAAGGGTTATCCACCGTCGGTGTTCGGCATGCTCCCGGAGCTGGTGGAAAGCGCCGGCAACGGCGAGGGCGAGACCGGCAGCCTGAGCGCCATCTACACCGTGCTGGCGGAGGGCGACGATCACCAGGACCCGATCGTCGACTGCGCCCGCGCCATCCTCGATGGGCACATCGTGCTGTCGCGCCGGCTGGCGGACGTCGGGCACTACCCGGCCATCGACATCGGCGCCTCGGTCAGCCGCTGCATGAGCCAGGTGGCGGACCCGCTGCACCTCTCCGCGGCGCGCCAGTTCAAGGAATTCAGCGGCACCTATGAGCGGATCAAGGAGCTGATCCCGCTGGGCGGCTACACCCCGGGCATGGACGTGAAGACCGACCGCGCCGTGCAGCTGGCGCCCATGCTGGAACGCTACCTGCGCCAGGAGACCGCCGACGGCGCGGAGCTGGGCAGCAGCGTTGCTACCCTGCAAAGCATCGTCGGGGGCCGCTGATGAAGACGCAGATCGACATGCTCGGGCGCCTGGCCGATGTGCGCGGCGGCAAGGTCCGCGAGCTGCTGGGGCGGGTGAATTACCAGCAGAACCTCTGCCAGCGCTACCGCAACAACATCACCGGGCTGGATCGCCTGTGCGGCTTCAGCGTGGCCACCAGTACGCCGCTGCAGCGGCACAACCAGCAGCAGTACAAGGCCACCCTGCACAAGATGCTGCAGTTGCAGCGCCGCGAGCTGGAAGTCGCCGAGCAGACCCTGGCGCGCATCCAGGGCGAGCTGATGGCGGCCATGCGCAGCGAGAAGGTGCTGGCCCAGGTGATCGAGGCCAGGGTCGGCCTGTGGCAGCTGCAGCTTGCGCAGCAGGAGCAGAAAATCCAGGATGGCCTCGCCGCGCAGTCCTGGTGGCGGGCGCGGGCGTGAACGTGGCCAGCGAAAATGGCGGATAACGCGTGCCGCGTTATGCGCCCTACGCGGGGGATCCGCAGGGCGAATAACCGCTTGCGGTTATCCGCCGTCTGTTCCGCGAAATTCGACATTTAAGTTTTCCTCCGAGGCGGTCGCCCTCTGAGTGAAAGGCCCAAAGACATTCGGATACCGACCATGGAAATCACCCGGCAACTGACCAGCGTCGCGCTGGCCACCAGCGAGTCCGCCAAGAGCGCGCGCAGCGAGCGCGTCGCCCCGGTGGCGGAGACCAGCGCCAGTGCGCCGGTCAGCGATTCGCTGCGCCTGGACGAAATGCAGGAAACCCTGCGCGCCATGCCCGACGTGGACCAGAGCCGCGTCGCCGAAATCCGCCGCGCGCTGATGAATGGCGAGCTGCAGAACGACACCAGCGTGCTTGCCACCAGCATCCTCTCCTACCACCGCGGCAGCGACGCATGACCCAGCGCGCGCGGCTGCTGCAGGTCATCGAGCAGGACATCCAGCAGGATGGCCGCGATTGCCTGGCGCTGCGCGATCGCCTGCAGGAGCTGTATCGCCACCTGCTGGCGCGGGACAGCGCGCAGATCGAAGCGCTGAACCCGGATATCCAGGCCCTGCTCGAAGCCGTCGCCGGCCGCGCCCAGCGCCGCAGCCGCGTGCTGCGCGCCTTCCAGCTGCCGATGGACGCCGACGGCATGCGTACGCTGCTGTCCAACTACCAGCCGCCGCGTCGCGAGGAATTGCAGCAGGAGTGGCAGCAACTGGGCCAGCTCACCGCCCAGTGCAAACGCCTCAACGAACGCAACGGCAAGCTGCTGGCGATGCACCACGACATCCTCAGTCAGCTGATGGGCGATCCTCGCGAACAGCCGGTTTATTCGCGCCAGCTGTACTGACCCACGCTTCGCGTTTTCCCGGCTCTGTTCGCGAGCAAGCTCGCTCCTACGAAGAGCGCGCCGGCATTCCCTTGTAGGAGCGAGCTTGCTCGCGAACCGCACTGCACCCAATCCCGTCGTAGCTCGCGAAAATACCCCGCCAGAGTCGCTTAACGAATCCCTCCCCACGGTCGCCCTTTCCCTCCATCAGGGCACGCACCCGGCAGGCGGAAATACCGCTTCCCGCTGCGCGCCAAGGCACGCCGGGCGGAAGTGAAACTTCTCCCCGGTAATCCCGGAAAGCCCCGTGCTGCGGGCCTTCTGGCATTGGCACCGTAATTGCTCTTCCGACCCAAAGAGGTGGATTCAGATGGCGACCATAGATTCCGATTACGTCAAAAGCATGGCCCAGCAGCTGGCCACGTACGAAGTGCAGAACGGCCTGAACAAGGCGGACCGCAACAAGACCTCGTACCAGTCCCAGCTGACGGCCGTGACCTCCCTGGAGTCGGCGCTCAAGACCTTCTCCTCGGCGGTGAAAAGCCTGCAGGGCGTGACCGGCAGCAACACCAGCATGCTGGTGAACAGCGCCACCACCAGCAAGGACGGCTACCTGACCGCCAAGGTCGACAAGAACGCCGTGCCCGGCAGCTACGACTTCTTCGTCGAGCAGCTCGCCACCAGCCACCAGCTGTCCTTCTCCGGCTTGCAGGCCGGCGATGTCGACACCCAGGGCACCCTGACCCTGACCCAGAACGGCAAGTCGTTCGACATCGACCTGAGCAGCATCGACACCGACGGCGACGGCAGCAACTCGCTGGACGAGCTGGCCGCAGCGATCAACAAGGCCACCGACAACACCGGCGTTAAAGCCACCCTGGTGCGCAGCAACGGCCAGGTGTCGCTGGTGCTGGGTGCCGAGAAGTCCGGCGCGGACAACGCCATCAGCCTGTCGCTGAGCGGCACCGACAGCGCCAACAGCGCCTTCGAGAACGCCATCGGTAACCCGCAGGAACTGTCCAGGGCACAGGATGCCCGCGTCCGCCTGGGCGGCGAGAGCGGCATGCTGCTGACCAACTCCAGCAACACCTTCGACAACATCATCGACGGCGTCAGCGCCACCTTCACCCAGGCGCAGAAGTCCGGCGAGCAGGCCATCCGCCTGACCGTCGCCCAGGACCAGAGCGAAACCAAGAAGAAGGTGCAGACCTTCATCGACGCCTTCAACGCGCTGGCCAGCACCATCGACAGCCTGACCGCCGCCGGCGACCAGAACGGCAACGCACGCGGCGCCCTGGCCGGCGATTCCAGCGTGCGCTCCATCGAGAACGCGCTGAACCAGATGGTCCGCACCAGCTTCGGCGGCGCCAACCTGATCACCCTGGGCATCAGTGCCGACCGCAACGGCAAGCTGACCCTCGACGCCACCCGTTTCGAGAAGGCCATCGCCAGCGACCCCGAGGCCCTGGACAAGCTGTTCATGGGCAAGGGCAACCTGCTCGACAGCCTGGACAAGGGCGTCGCCGTGTACACCAACAGCGTCAACGGCGTCATGAAGAACCGCAAGGACGCCCTGAACAACAGCCTGCGCCGCGTCGACGATGACTACGACAACCTGCAGAAGCAGTACGACACCTACTACGCGCGCTACCTCAAGCAATACACCTCGATGATGCAGACCATGCAGTCGATGGACCAGACCAGCGGGATGTTCGGATGACCGCCTACGGCATGAACGAAAGCTACGACAGTTACCGGATGATCGACCTGGAATCCAAGGCCGCCTCGTCTTCGCCCTATGAACTGGTGCTGGTGCTGTTCGACGGCCTGCTCGACGAACTGGCCCGCGCCCGCGGGCACATCGAGCACAAGCGCTACCAGCAGAAGGGCCGCTCCCTGGAGAAGTGCCTGAACATTCTCAACGGCCTCAACGGCGCGCTCGACTACGAGAACGGCGGCGAGACCGTGCAGGGCCTGGCGCGCCTCTACGACTACTGCATCTACCGCCTCTCCGACGTCAGCGTGTCGCTGGAGGTCGCCGGCATCGACGAAGTGGTGCGCCTGCTGGGCATCCTGCGTGAAGGCTGGGAGGGCGTGAGTGCCGCCCGTGGATGATCGCCAGCGCCTGCTGCAGCTGTACGAACGGCTCGGCGGGGCGCTGCAGCGCAAGGACTGGAAAGCCATGGGGCAGGTCGACCTGGCGATCCGCGCGCAACTGGTGGCGATGTCCTCGCGCACCGAGCTGGCGGCTGATGTGCTGCTGGCCAGGAAGCACCTGAAGCGCCTGCATGAGCAAGCCTCGCAGGCCTGCGCCGAGGAGTGCGAGCGTCTGCGTCGCCTCCTGCTCTCGCACCTGGAATATGCCGAGGGACGCTCGGCATACATGCAGGTGGATACGTACCAGGAGGGTCGATAGACCGTGATTCAGCTACCGACCCAGTCCCTGCCGAGCACCGAGCGCGATACACCTGTGGTGGCCGAAGCGCGCCCGCAGAATTCGCGTCGTGATGACGCCGGTGCTGCCAGCGTTGCCGGCTTCCAGGCGCAGCAAATGATGCCGTCGAATGCCGGCGAGCGGACCATCACCGTGCAGTCCTTCCTCGCGCAGTTCGACACCGCGCAGATCGAAGAGCCGCTGCAGCAGCCCAACGCCGCAGCGCCAGTGCTGCCTGAAACACTGCCCGCGGACACCCGCGACAGCGATACGCCGGGCCAGCAGGCCGAAGCGTCTTCGCCCTCTGGTGCGGAGAGCTGGCTCGCCGGCATGCTCGGTCAGGCTGGCCTGGTGGTGCAGGCACGGGACAATCCGCCCGAGCAGACCAGCGCCCGCGTGGCCGGCTTCGCCACCCAGGCAGCTGATACGTCTGCGCAGCCGACGCCCGCCGCCGTGAAGCCGGAAGATGTGTTGCTGCCGCCTGCCGAACTCTCCGAGGAGCCCGCCAAGGCCGCTGCGCCGGCACCCCGTGAGGCGACCCAGAGCCAGGCGCAGACGCTGCTGCAACAGCACCTGGCCGCTGCCGCACAGGCGCCGGAGTCCGGCGTTCCGACGTTGCCGGGCGCTGTACTCGATCCGCGTTTGCCGGCCACCGACGGCACCGCCCAGCCCGCCGCCTCGACACCGGCCTCGCCGTTGTTCGACAGGCCGCTGCACCTCAAGGGCAGCAACGAGGCCCACTGGGGTGAGCAGATGGTCAGTGCGCTACGCGACAACGTCGAGCTGCAACTCGGCCAGCGTGTGCAGAACGCCACGATCCGCCTCGACCCGCCGGAACTGGGCGCCCTGGAGATCCTCGTGCGCCATGAGGCCGGCCAGCTCAACGTGCAGATATCCGCGTCCAACGGCGACGTGGTGCGCCTGCTGCAGAACACCAGCGAGCGCCTGCGCCAGGAGCTGGTCGGGCAGAACTTCCTGCAGGTCAACGTGCAGGTCTCATCCGATTCGCAGTCCGGCCAGCAGGGCCAACAGCACCGCCAGCGCTTCGCCGAGGAACAGCTTGCGGTGGCCGCCAACCCGCGCGATGCGCAGGCGGGCGAACGCTCCTCGCCGCGTGGCGACAGCGACGTACTGATTACCGTGTAGGCCGCCAGCGGCCCGTACTCCCACAGGATTTTTCGAGAAACCCCATGACCACGCCGCGTCTCGTTCTACTGATGCTCATCGTGAATATCGCCGTCGTGCTGGGTGGCGTGTTCGTCAACTACAAGATGATCAAGGCCGCCAGCCTCGCCCCGGCCGCCGCCGCTTCCGGCAAGGAGGGTGGCAAGGACGACGCCAGGGAGGAGGAAGAGCAGGAGAGTGCCGAGTACCTTTTCGTGCCGGTGGAGAAGATCATCGTCAGCTCCCGTGGCGAGGACCGCGAACACTACTTCGTGATCGACCTGGTGCTGCAGGCGAAGGCCGAGCAGGAGCGCAAGAAGCTCGAGAGCGTCGCGCCGATGGTGCGCAGCTCGGTAGTTGCCAACCTGACCCCGGAGAAGTTCGAAGTGCTGCGCGCGATGCCCATCGGCGACGTGCAGGCACGCCTGGAGAAGGCAGTGATCGACGACTTCGCCGCACGCAAGGTGGTGGTGCCCTTCGAGCACGTGATGCTCAGCAAGATGATCGTCCAGTAAACCGCCATGCACGCCCTTCGCGATCCTGCCCTCAGCTATGCCAGTGGTGCCGGTGGCTACGACAGCCCCGAAGGCGGCCATGCGCGCCTGTCGCCGGCGGCCGAGCAGCGCTGGATGATGCAGTACCTGCCGCTGGTGCGGCGCATCGTCAGCCAGCTGTCGCTGCAGGCCAACCAGGTGCTGGATCGCGAGGACATGGAGCAGATCGGCCTGATGGGCCTGCTCGAAGGGCTGCGCCGCTACGGTGAGCCGGATGAGCAGTTCGGCCGTTTCGCCGCGCTGCGCATTCGCGGCGCCATCCTCGACGAACTGCGCCGCCAGGACTGGCGCCCGCGCCAGGTGCGGCAGCAGGCGCACAAGGTGCGCGACGGCATCCGCGCGCTGGCACGCCAGCTCGGCCGCGTGCCCAGCGACGAGGAAGTGCTCGCCGCCACCGGCCTCGACGAGGCGGGCTACCAGGACTATCTGCGCGCCGAGTCCTCCGAGGCCATCGAGAGTTTCGATGCGCTGCTGCAGAACGGCCACGACGGCGTGCAGGGCAGCGGTGACGCACTGGAAGAACGTGTGCTCAAGGAGCGCCTGCTGGCCCAGGCGCTGGAGCGCCTCAACGAGCGCGAGCGGCTGATCCTCAACCTGTATTACCAGCACGAGCTGAACCTCAAGGAAATCGCCCTGGTGCTGGAGCTGACCGATGCGCGCATCTGCCAGCTGATGAAGCAGGCGATCGGCAAGTGCAGCCGTTTCCTCAACGATCCCGACCCTCTCTGAAGAACCCATCACCATGCAGAAAATCATCGGCGCCCTGATCATCATCGCCGCCGTGCTCGGCGGCTACGCCATGGCCCATGGCGACATGCGCGCACTCTGGCAACCGGCGGAGATGCTCATCATCCTCGGCGCCGGCCTGGGCACCCTGGTCGTCGCCAATCCGCGCGAAGTGCTGCTGGAGATGTGCTCGCAGATCAAGGGCGTGTTTGTCTTCAAGCGCCGTGGCGAAGAGTTCCAGCGGCAGCTGCTGATGCTCCTCTACGAGCTGCTGGAAATGGTCGACGTCGGCGGCCTGAAGGTGCTCGACGCGCACATCGAGGAGCCGGAGCAGAGCGACCTGTTCGCCCGCTACCCGCTGATCCTCCAGGAAAAGAACCTGATGGCGTTCATCGCCGACAACTTCCGCCTGATGGCCATGGGCAAGATCAGCGCCCACGAGCTCGAAGGCTTCCTCGAACAGGAACTCGACGCAATGGAGCACGCCCTGCTGCAGCCGTCCAAGTCGCTGCACAAGGTCGGCGAGGCGATGCCCGGCTTCGGCATTCTCGCGGCGATCCTCGGCATCATCATCACCATGGGCAACATCGGTGGCTCGGTCGCCGAGATCGGTGCCCACGTCGCTGCCGCGCTGGTGGGGACCTTCTTCGGCATCTTCGTCTGCTACTGCCTGATGGACCCGCTGTCCAACGCCATGTCGCAGCGCGTGAAGACCGAGCTGTCGGCGCTGGAATGCGTGCGGACCACGCTGGTCGCCCACGTTGCCGGCAAGCCCACGCTGCTGGCGGTGGATGCCGGTCGCAAGCTGATCGAGCAGGACGTGAAACCGGCCTTCAAGCAGCTGGAGACCTGGGTCACCCGCTATGAGGAAGAGCGGGACGCAGCATGAAGAAGCGTGCCGACAAGCACAGCGAAGTCATCATCAAGCGCCGCAGCAAGAAAGGCCACGATGACGAGCACGGCGGCGCCTGGAAGGTAGCCTTCGCCGACTTCACCCTGGCGATGATGGCGCTGTTCATGGTGCTGTGGATCGTCCATCCGCAGACCGAGCCGCAGCCGGTGGCGGTGGGCGACCAGGACGCCAACCCGGTGGTCGATGGCGGCGCCGGCGTGTTCGATGGCGCCAGCCGCACACCCATCGAGCTGGACGGCATGCCGCAGCCGATCAAGACCCCGGAAAAGCCCGCGCCGCAGTTGGCTCTGGAGGCTGGCAAGCAGGGCAAGGCGGGCGAACAGGCGAAGGACTCCAGCGTGCAGCAGGACGGCGAAGGCCGTCAGTACGACAGCAACGAGGACCTGCGTGAGCTGGCCGAGCTGATCCGCGAGGTGTCCGGCAAGGTCGACGCGCTGGCCAACATCGAGGTGACGGTGGTGCCGCAGGGGCTGCGCATCCTGATCAAGGACGACCAGCAGCGCTTCATGTTCGCCCGTGGCCAGGCGACCCTCGATCCGCACTTCCAGACCCTGCTCGGCGCGCTGTCCGGCGTGCTGGCCAAGGTGCAGAACAGGTTGATCCTCAGTGGCCACACCGATGCCGTGCAATACCGCCGGCCGGATGGCTACAACAACTGGAACCTCTCCGGCGACCGTGCCCTGCGTGCGCGCAACGTGATGGTCGACAGCGGCCTGCCGGCCGCGCATGTCCTGCAGGTGGCGGCCCAGGCCGACGTCATGCCGTTGCGCCCGGAGGACCCGGAGAACGGCGCCAACCGGCGCATCGAAATCCTTCTGCTGACCCGGCGTGCGGAGAGCCTGTACCGGGAAATCTTCGGCGAGAGTTATGCCCAGGTGCACTACTCGGAGTCGGGCGCGAAGCTCGTCGAGCCGCAGCCGCAGCCGCAGCCGCAGCCGCAGCTGCGGCAGGAAGCGGAGGAGAAGGCGCCGGCTTCAGCGGCGCTCGAAGCAACGGCTCCCGCCAGGGCGGCGGAGCCGACGCTCAAGCTCTGAGAGGGTTCAGCGATTGCGCAGGTGGCGCGGGCAGAACACCTGGCGCGTCTCGACGCCATAAAGGCAGCCGCCCAGGGGTTCGAGGGTGATGCGGGCGCCGCGCTGGCGGCCGTAGAGCAGGTTGAAGATCAGCTCGCTGTCCAGGCCGCTGTCGGCCTGCAGGTTGCTGATGCTGTTTTCCTCCACCTGCAGCTGGAAGCGTCCGCCCAGGTCGCTGCCGACCAGGCCGGAGACTTCGAGGATGTTGGCGTCCTGCTGGATCATCGAGTAGAAGCGCCCCTCATGGAACATGGTGGTCTGGGCGATCTCCAGCACCTTGCCGTTGCCCAGCAGCACCTGCCCGGAAGAGGCGTAGCGGCCGTCGATGGCCGAGGTGCTGTGGGCGTGCTTCCACAGCATGCCCAGCGCCAGGGTCAGGCAGATCACGCCGAACAGCGAGATCACCAGGCAGCGGCGCGCCGCGCCGAGCTGGCGGCGTAGGTTCAGTTCAGGCACTTGCGCAGCTGCTCCTGGGGAATCCGGGCGACCTGGCTTTCATGGATCAGCAGCCAGTTGGAATTGCCTTCGGGTTGCACGCAGACCAGTTCATAGAAGCCCGAGGTCATGTGCAGCATGAGGCCGATGGGGCGGCTGGCCAGGTCGGCCAGCTGGTGGGCCAGGGGGCGGGTGTTGCTGATCAGCCGCTGCAGGTCCTGCTCGTTGTCTTCGACGTAGGTGATCTGCAGGGAGCCGACTTTCTGTTCGGCGGTGAGGACCGGGCTGCGAACCTGGGTGTAGTAGAAGGCGCCGGAGAGGACCAGCAGGCCGAAGGTGCAGAGACTGGCGGCGGCGAGTTTCAGGCGCCGCAGGTTCGGCGGACGCAGCCCGGGGACGGAAACGACTTCCTCCAGCGGAATGACCTCCGGAGTGGCGTCGGTGACTTCCGCATCCGGCTCGCTGGCCTGGCCGATCAGGTACTGCGGGTTGAACATGTAGCCGCGGCGCGGCAGCGTCTGGATGATCTGCCGCTGCTTCTCGTCCGCCAGCACCTGGCGCAGGGTGTAGATCTGCTGGTTCAGGCTGCCCTGGCCGACCACCCGGTCGGACCATGCGTGGGTCAGCAGCTCATCGCGCGCCACCACGTCGCCCGGGCTCTGCAGCAGGCGTTCGAGCACGCGGCTGCCGGAAAAACCCAGGTCGATACGCTCCACCTGGCCGTCACGGTCGAGGTCGAGTTGATAGAGCGCGGGATAGAACTGCGCGACGCAATCGGAACGCCCGGTACGGAGGGTCAGGCAGGCGATCGGCCGACTGTCCGCTGGCGTGGAAGTGAGTGTGTTCATCTTGCCCTTGCGAGCCGCTCCCTAGACGGTCGCGGGGAAACTCCATTTGTCCATGGAGGCAGAGGCATTATTTTGACGTCAGAAAAATGTGGGTGCAAGTTCTGAATTTTGCACACTCGTGCTTGCAATTTTCACGCAAGCCTAGAAACCACCGACGCAGAGGGGCTGCACCGCGACCGGTAGTCGCCATGCCGTTTGTCAGCGGACCCGCAGACAGCACAACGCCCCGCCTGGGCGGGGCGATGGCGGATCAGGGCGCGCGAGGCGGGGGGCTCCTCGCGCTGGCCGGGGCTTAGCCCAGCAGGCCCATGATCATGCTGGGCATCTGGCCAGCTTGCTTGAGCATGGAGATGCCAGACTGCATCAGCATGGAGTTCTTGCTCATGTTGGCGCTTTCGACGGCGAAGTCGGCGTCCATGATGCGGCCCTTGGACAGGTCGGTGTTGTCCTTCATGTTGGCCAGGTTGTTGGAGGTGTGCTGCAGGCGGTTGATGTTCGCACCGAACTGGGCACGCAGGGCGCCGATGGCGTCCAGGGCATCGTTGGCCTTGTCGATGGAGCCGTTGGCGTTGGTGATGGTTTCCAGCTCGGTGCCGTCGGCGCTGGTAGCCTGGAACTGGGTGGTCAGGGCGCCGAAGGCGTCGGTCACGGCTTTCAGTTCGGTGGTGACGTCGACGTTCAGGGTCTCGGCCTTGTCCGAACCGATCTGGAAGGTCACGCCGCCGGTGGCGCCGAACTTGCCGCTGGCGCCATCGACGCCGAACAGCGCATCGCCGCCGAACTTGGTGTTGGCGATGATGTTCTTCAGTTCCTTGCCCAGCTCGTTGAACTCGGCGGACAGGGCCTTGCCGTCGTCGGTGGTGTTGGTGCCGTTGGCAGCCTGGGTAGCCAGGTCCTTCATGCGCTGGGTGATGTCGGTCAGCTCGCTGAAGGAGCCGTCAGCGGTCTGCATCAGGGAGATGGCGTCGCTGGTATTGCGCATGGCCACGTCCATGCCGCGGGACTGGGCGTTCAGGCGGGTGGCGATCTGCAGGCCGGCGGCGTCGTCGGAAGCGGAGTTGATACGCAGGCCGGTGCCCAGGCGCTGCTGGTTGGTGGCCAGCAGGTTGTTGGTCTTGCCCAGGTTGGTCTGGGTGATCAGGGAGGAGTAGTTGGTTTGAATCGACAAGGCCATGGTGGACTTCCTGTATGAGCTGAATGAAGCCGGCGTTGTGCCTGCTGAAGGGGTAAGGCGACAGCTCGCGGGGAAGGATTAAGGGGGGATGAAAAAAATTTGGCGCGGGGATTCCGGCGAAGCCGGCAGTCGGTCCGTCGACTTCCCTGACCGACACCCTGTGCCCTGAATCTCAGGATCGGTCATCTATCTTGTTGAGACATATCTGACAGCCCTGGCGCCGGGGTGCGGCTAAGCTCCCCGGGTCCACAAGGTTGTGGATCGTTCGACCGAATCCCTCGTTCCGAACTGTGAGAAAGGAACCTCATGATCTCCGTCTACCAGCTCAAGTCCCGTTTCCAGAACCTGCTCCGCCCCCTGGTCACCCGCCTGCACGAGCGTGGCGTCAGCGCCAACCAGGTGACGCTGGCCGCCTGCGGCCTTTCGCTGCTGGTGGCGCTCACGGTCGCACTGCTGGCCGGCCACGCCTGGATATTCCTGCTGATCCCCCTGTGGATGTTCCTGCGCATGGCGCTCAACGCCATGGACGGCATGCTCGCCCGCGAGTTCGGCCAGCAGTCGAAGCTGGGCGCCTATCTCAACGAACTCACGGACGTGATCGCCGACGGCGCGCTGTACCTGCCATTCGCCCTGCTGCCGGGCGTGAGCCCGGCGCTGGTGGTACTGGTGGTCCTGCTGGCGGTGATCAGCGAATACGCCGGCGTGCTCGGGCTGATGGTGGGAGCTTCGCGGCGCTACGACGGCCCCATGGGCAAGAGCGACCGCGCACTGTGCTTCGGCGTTTTCGGCGCGGCCGTGGCGGCCGGGCAGCTGCCGCTGGTCTGGCTGAACCCGCTGCTGGTGCTGCTGGCACTGCTGCTGGTGCTGACTATCGTCAACCGGGTGCGCCAGGGGCTGGCCGAGCAGAAGGAACAACAGGCCTGAGCCACGGCCGCCATCTCAGGACGGGGACCGGACAGTCCCGCAAGCCATCGAACAGAGGAAGTTATGCGCGAGTCTTCGAATCACCACTTCGTTACCCACGACGGCGTCGAGCTGTTCTACCGCCACTGGCCGGCCGTTGCCGGCAGCGACGAGCCGCGCCGCGCGGTATTGCTGTTCCATCGCGGCCATGAGCATTCCGGGCGTATCGGCCACCTGGCCGACGAACTCGACCTGCCCGGCTTCGACGTCTTCGCCTGGGATGCCCGCGGACACGGCCAGTCGCCCGGCGCGCGTGGCGACAGCCCGAGTTTCGGCACCAGTGTCCGCGACGTGCAGACCTTCGTCGAGCACATCGCCTCGACCTACGGCGTTGCCATCAGCGATATGGCGGTGGTGGCGCAGAGTGTCGGCGCGGTGGTCGCCTCCACCTGGGTGCACGACTATGCGCCGCCGATCCGCAGCCTGGTGCTCGCTTCGCCGGCGTTCAAGGTCAAGCTCTACGTGCCTTTCGCCCGGCCGGGCCTGAAGCTGGCGCGCGGGTGGCGCGGCAACTTCTTCGTCAACAGTTATGTGAAAGCGAAATTCCTCACCCACGACCCTGAGCGCATCGCCTCCTACGACAGCGACCCGCTGATCGCCAAGGCCATCTCGGTGAACGTGCTGCTGGGCCTGTACGAAGCGGCCGACCGTGTGGTGGCCGATGCGCAGGCGATCCAGGTGCCGACGCAACTGCTGATTTCCGGTTCCGACTTCGTGGTGCACCGCAAGCCGCAGCAGCGCTTCTTCGATAATCTCGGCACGGCCCGCAAGGAGCTGCACATCCTGCCCGGCTTCTTCCATGACACCCTGGGCGAGCTGAAGCGCGAGCAGGCAGTGACCCGCGCGCGGCGCTTCATCCTCGAATGCTTCACCCGCCAGCCTGAGTGCGCGGACCTGCGCGACGCCGACCGCTTCGGCTACACCTGCGCCGAGGCGGAAGCACTGGCGACACCGCTGCCCGCCTGGTCGATCCGTGATCTCTACTGGCGCGCGACCCGCGCCAACATGCGCCTCGGCCGGCTGCTGTCCGACGGCATCAACCTCGGCTTCCAGACCGGCTTCGACTCCGGCAGCACGCTGGACTACGTCTACCGCAACCAGCCCGCCGGAGCGGGGCCGGTGGGCCGGATGATCGATCGTACCTACCTGGAGTCCGCCGGCTGGCGCGGCATCCGCCAGCGCAAGGTGAACATCGAGGAGCTGCTGCGCCTGGCCATGGCCAGCCTGCGCGAGCAGGGTCGCGAGGTACGCATCCTCGACATCGCCGCCGGCCACGGGCGCTACATCCTCGAAGCGCTGCAGGGCCTCGAGGCGCTGCCCGAAAGCGTGCTGCTACGCGATTACAGCGAGCTGAACGTGCGCGAGGGCTCGGCGCTGATCGAGCGCCTGGGGCTCAAGCAGCGCGCCCGTTTCGTGCAGGGCGACGCCTTCGATGGCGCCGACCTCGCCGCCGTCGAGCCGAAGCCGACGCTGGCGGTGGTCTCCGGTCTCTATGAGCTGTTCGCCGACAACGCCCTGGTCAGCGGATCGCTGGCCGGCCTGGGCGAGGCAGTGGAAGAGGGCGGCTACCTGATCTACACCGGCCAGCCCTGGCACCCGCAGCTGGAGCTGATCGCCCGCGCCCTCACCAGTCACCGCGCCGGGCAGGCCTGGGTCATGCGCCGCCGCACGCAAGCAGAGATGGACCAGCTGGTGGCCGCTGCCGGCTTCCGCAAGCTGGCCCAGCGCATCGATGAAGATGGCATCTTCACCGTCTCCCTGGCCCGTCGGGAGCGCAGCTGATGGCGTCGATGCCGGCGCGCGATCCCGGAGTCCTGCGGCGCGCGGTGATCTGGCTGCTGTTCCTCGGGCCGTTCTTCTTCCTCAGCTATGGCTTCGCCAACTGGGTGGCGGGGCAGCGCGAAACGGTCGGTGTGCTGGTGTTCGACTGGGAGCGCGGCATGCCGCTATGGCCCTGGACGATCATCCCGTACTGGTCCATCGACCTGCTGTACGGGCTGTCCTTCCTGCTGCCGCGTACCCGCCGCGGGCTGGACTGCCACGCCCTGCGCCTGCTCACCGCGCAGGTTATCGCGGTGACCTGCTTCCTGCTGTTTCCGCTGCGCTTCAGCTTCGAGCGGCCCATGCTGGAGGGCTTCTTCGGCGTACTGTTCGACCTGTTGATGGGCTTCGACAAACCCTTCAACCAGGCGCCCTCGCTGCATATCGCCCTGCTGGTGATCCTCTGGGCCGCCTACGGTCGCTACGCCAGTGGCGCATGGCGCTGGTTGCTGCACGGCTGGTTCGCGCTGATCGGCCTGTCGGTGCTGACCACCTGGCAACACCATTTCATCGACGTACCGACCGGTGCACTGCTGGGCTTCTTCTGCGTCTGGCTGTGGCCACGGGAGGTGCGCTCGCCGCTGCAGGCGTGGAGCCTCAGCGGCGATCCGCAGCGGCGCAGGCTGGCCGCGATCTACGGCGCCGGGTCGTTGCTCTGTCTGGTGCTGGCGCTGGCCGGCGGCGGCCTGTGGCTCTGGCTGTGCTGGCCTGCGGTGTCCCTGGCGCTGGTCGCGCTGTGCTACCTGGCGATCGGCACGGTGGGCTTCCAGAAACGCCTGGACGGTCGCCATTCGGTGGCAGTCTCCTGGCTGCTGGCGCCCTGCTGGCTGGGCGCGTGGCTCAACGCGCGCTGGTGGACGCGCCGCCATCCGCAGCCGGACGAAGTGCTGCCGGGTCTCTGGCTCGGGCGCCTGCCGGACTGGTACAAGCCCCGGCATCTGCCGAGCCTGTCGATCCTCGACCTGTGCGCCGAGCTGCCCTGCACTGCGCTGACCCGGCGCTACGAGTGCCTGCCCCTGCTCGACCTGGTGGCGCCGAGTGTCGAGCAGTGCCGGCAGGGCGCGGAGCTGATCCAGCGAATGCATGCCGAAGGCCCGGTGCTGGTGTGCTGCGCACTGGGCTACTCGCGCAGCGCCACGCTGGTGGCGGCGTGGCTGCTGATATCCGGCCGTGCGGCCACGCTCGAGGAAGCGCTGGCGCAGGTTCGCCACGCACGTCCGCAGGTGGTGCTCAAGGCCGAACAACTGGCGGTGCTGGCGCAGATCGCCGGCCAGCCGAACCTGACACAGGAGGTGAGTCATGTCGGTTGATCCGGCCCTGATCCTGGTGGCCAGCCTGCTGCGCCGCGGCAGCAGTCTCAATGGCCTGTCCTCGGCGCTCACGGTGCTGGCGCTGGCGCTGGGTTTCTACGGCGTGCTGATGGCCAGCGCCACCCTGGCGTTCAGCCTGAGCATGGCGTTGCTGGTGCTGCTGGGGCTGGTGCAGAAGTTCTATGCCATGCGCGTGGCGCTGGACGCCGACCTGTTCGAGGCCATGGCCAACGCCGGCGAGGCGCTGCCGGAGAAAACCCGGCAACTGGACGACGCCCTGGCCACCTACGCCGGTGTGCCGACGGACAAGACCGGTCGCCCCTGGAGCGAGCGCAGCCGTGGCGCGCTCGCCCTGTTGCGCCGGCAGGTGCAGCTCTGCGCCGCACAGTGGCTCATTGCGCTGCTGTGCCTGATCACCCTGACCTTCCAATCCTGAGGAACGTACCCGCAATGCTGGAACGACTCTGCGCCTACGCCATCATCGCCGGCGCCCGTGCGGTGACCGGCCTGCGCAGCCTGTGGCTCGGCACCACGCCGATCCCGGCGCAGCGCATCTACTACGCCAACCACAGCAGCCATGGCGATTTCGTCCTGCTCTGGGCGTCGCTGCCGGCGGAGCTGCGCTCGCGCACGCGGCCGGTTGCCGGCATGGACTACTGGGGCAAGGGCGGCCTGCGTGGCTTCATCATCAACCGCGTGTTCCATGGCGTGCTGATCGACCGCACGCGCGGTGCCGAGGGTGGCAACCCGCTGGAACCGGTGGAGCGCGCCCTGGCCGAAGGCGACTCGCTGATCCTTTTCCCCGAGGGCACCCGCAACCTCGACGAGGAAGTGCGTCTGCTGCCGTTCAAGAGCGGCATCTACCACCTGTCCAGGGCCTATCCCCAGGTCGAACTGGTGCCGGTGTGGCTGGACAATCTCAACCGCGTGATGCCCAAGGGCCGTGCGTTGCCTTTGCCGCTACTGTGCACCCTGAGTTTCGGTGCCCCGCTGGCGGTGGAGGAGGGCGAGGCCAAGGAAGCCTTCCTCGAACGCGCTCGCGAGGCGCTGCTCAAGCTCGCCGCGCCGGAGGGTCGCTGAAATGAACCAGACCTGGCTGCTCTTCGGTGGCATCGGCGCCATCCTCATCCTCGCCTCACTGGTCGGCGCGGTGCTGCGCTGGAAGGCGCCGCCCGGACCGCACGCGGTGATCGACAACCTCAACGCGCGGATCAACGCCTGGTGGGTGATGGTCGCGGTGATCGGCTGCGCCTTCGCCCTCGGGTACTGGGCGGTGATCCTGCTGTTCTACGGGGTGTCGTTCTACGCCCTGCGCGAATTCCTCACCCTGATGCCGACCCGGCGCAGCGACTATCCGGCGCTGGTGGCGGCGTTCTACTTCGTGCTGCCGATGCAGTACCTGCTGATCGGCATTGGCTGGTACGGGCTGTTCTCCATCTTCATCCCGGTCTACGTGTTCCTGCTGCTGCCGATCCTCGCCTCGCTGGGTGGCGACTCCAAGCACTTCCTCGAACGCGCCTCGAAGGTGCAGTGGGCGCTGATGCTGGCGGTGTTCTGCATCTCCTACGTGCCGGCGCTGCTGACCCTGGAGATCGCCGGCTACGAGGGGCGCAACCTGCTGCTGATCGCCTTCCTGGTCATCGTCGTGCAGCTGTCCGACGTGCTGCAGTACGTCTGCGGCAAGCTCATGGGCAAGCGCAAGATCGCGCCGAATCTGTCGCCATCCAAGACCCTGGAAGGCTTCGTCGGCGGCGTGACGCTGGCCACGCTGATCGGCGGCGCACTGTGGTGGATCACGCCCTTCAGCTTCTGGCAGGCGCTGCTGATCGCCCTGATGATCAACATCCTCGGTTTCTTCGGCGGGCTGGTGATGTCGGCGATCAAGCGCGACCGCGGGGTGAAGGACTGGGGCCACATGATCGAAGGCCACGGCGGCATGCTCGACCGCCTGGACTCGGTGTGCTTCGCCGCGCCGGTGTTCTTCCATTTCGTCCGCTATTGGTGGACCTGAGGCGCGCCGGTGTATCACCGCGTCAACCTGTAGGAGCGGGCCATGCCCGCGATCGCGCGCATGGCGCGCTCCTGCAGGGAGATTCCGGAGGTTGGCGCGAGCGGCATTCAGAAGATGCTGCTCACCTCGCCTGACGCCATCACCTTCGCCTCGATGATCTTCTGGCTGCGCAGGTTCTTCACGCGGATCACTTCGTCCTGCTTGCCGTTGGCCAGCGCCTCGCCGACGGCGCTGGCCTGGATGCCGTCCTGGCTGGCGACGATCTTCACCTGCTGGCCGCGACGCACCAGCATCGCGCCATCGAGCAGCGCCGGGGTCAGTGGCTGGTTGGCGCGGATGCGGCGGCGGGCGGTCTTGCCAGTCACCTCGGCGGTATCGGTGAAGTAACCCCGCGAGCTCTTGCCGAGTTCCACCGGCGCGAGCTTGAGCTGCGCCGCATCCAGCGTCCGGCCGCGCTCGATCTCGCTGCTGGCGACCACGGCCGGCAGGTACACCGTGGGCTGGCTGATGAAGGTCACCGGCCAGCCGGATTGCCCCGCGCAGGAAGCTTCGAAGCGCCGTCGCGCGGTGATCGCGGCGGGCGCTTCGAGTGCGCGCAGTTGCGGACTGCCGGGGCAGGCAGCGAGTTTTCCCAGGCTGTTGGGCAGGTTGTTGTTCACGCTGAAAGTCATGCCTTTCCAGCCGGCCTTGCGCGCGGCTTCCTTCAGTTCGGCGGCGACCTGCTGCCGCCCCGCGGCGTCGAGTTGCGCGCGCGCATCCTGGGCTTGCGCGAGGGCGGGCAGCAGCAGGAGGAAGCAGGCGGAAAGGACCTTTCCGCATCCCGTCGCGCGGTGCGTCGAAAGCGGAAGAGCCGCGTTGCGCGCGTGGCTCTGCAATTCGAATAAATCCTTGTAAATCAACGGCATGAAGCGGTATTCCGGGGTGGGCATGCTTTGTGCTCTATCGCTGCGCACACCGAAAGATGGCCGAACGACGAGAGCGGGTTGCGCGAATGAGTATACGGTTTGACGAGACCCTGGGTATCCACGAGAGAGCCCTCTCGCTGCACATGCAGCGCAGCGAAATCCTGGCCTCCAACCTGGCCAACGAAGACACCCCAGGCTTCAAGGCGCGGGACATCGACTTCGCCGCCGAGATGCAGCGCCAGGACAGCCCCAGCGTCCTGCTGGCGAGCACCAGCGCCGCGCGCCCGGACCTGAAGTACCGCATCCCCAACCAGTCTTCCCAGGACGGCAACAGCGTGGAGCTGTCCACCGAGCAGGCGGAGTTCTCGCGCAACGCGATGGATTTCCAGACCAGCCTGACCTTCCTGACCCTGAAATTCCGCGGCCTCAAGCAGGCCATCGAAGGACGCTGACGCCATGGCATTCGATTCCATCTACCGCATCGCCGGCTCGTCGATGAACGCGCAGACCGTGCGCCTGAACACCGTGGCGAGCAACCTGGCCAACGCCGACTCCGCCGCCAACAGCCCGGACACCGTGTACCAGGCGCGCAAGCCGATGTTCGCCGCCGTCTACGAGAACGACCAGCTGACCCGGGGCGCCGGCATGGGCGGCGCCCACGTGCAGGTGCTCGACGTGGTGACCTCCGGCCGCTCGCCGCAGCGCCGCTACGAGCCCGGCAGCCCGCTGGCCGACGCCACCGGCTACGTCTACTACCCCGACGTCAACGAGATCGAAGAGATGACCGACATGATGTCCGCCACCCGCAGCTTCGAGACCGGCGTGGAAGTGCTCAACCGGGTGAAGAGCATGCAGTCCAGCCTGCTGAAACTGGGAGACGCCTGATGAGCACGGTCAACAACGACACCAGCAGCACCACCAGCGGTACCTCGTCCGATACGCCCAGGCAGGCGGTCAATCTGGGCGAGATGACCGACATGGAGAACAGCTTCATCACCCTGCTGGTCGCCCAGGTGCAGTACCAGGACCCGACCAAGCCGGTGGACAGCACCGAGTTCATCAACCAGTACTCGGCCATGGCGCAGGTCAAGAGCATGCAGAACATGACCACCCTGCAGCAGAACAACCTGGTGCTGATGGACAACCTGCAGACCCTCACTGCCGCCGGCCTGGTGGGCCAGGAAGTGAAGGTCAGCGCCGACAGCCTGCAGCTGGACGGCGACCAGGTCAGCGGACAGATCACCCTGGAGCACGCCTCGGCCACCACCGTGCTGCAGCTCACCGACGCCAACGGCGTGCGTACCGACATCCCCCTCGGCCCGCAGGAAGCCGGTGCCGTGCCCTTTACCGTGGACCCGCAGACGCTGGGCCTGAAACCCGGCAAGTACAGCCTGGCGGTCAAGACCGAGAGTGGCGAGACGCCGGGCATCGAGGTTTCCGGCCTGGTGCACAACGTCCGTGTCAGCGCCGACGGGCCGGTGCTGGAAGTCGAGGGCGCAGGCTCGGTGCCCTTCTACAAGATCGTCGAATTCAGTCAGGGCCAGGCCGCCTGAACGCCTGTTTCCCCCCTCTTAGGATGAGCTAACGCCATGAGCTTCAACATCGCCCTGACCGGCCTGAACGCCGTCACCCAGCAGCTGGACACCATCAGCAACAACATCGCCAACTCCGGCACCGTGGGCTTCAAGTCCTCGCGCACCGAGTTCGGCAGCGTCTACGCCGACGGCAAGGGCATGGGCGTGGAAGTCGCCGGCACCACCCAGAGCATCAGCCAGGGCGGCTCGCTGGTGTCGACCAACCGCGCACTGGACCTCGCCATCTCCGGCGGCGGCTTCTTCGTGGTCAAGAGCGGCAACGGCGACACCCAGTACACCCGCGCCGGCGTGTTCAGCCAGGACAACGCCAACTACCTGATCAACGCCACCGGCCAGCGCCTGCAGGGCTACCCGACCGACGCCGCCGGCAACCTGCTGGTGGGCACCGTCTCCGACCTGCAGGTGAAGACCGCCAACCTGCCGGCCAAGGCCACTGACAAGCTGGAGTTCGTCGCCAACCTGGACTCCAACGAGACAGTACCGACCGTCTCGCCGTTCGACCCGCAGAAGGTGGAGACCTACAACTCCACCTACACCAGCAAGATCTACGACTCCCAGGGCAAGGAACACACCCTGACCCAGTACTTCGTGCTGACCGGCACCAACACCTGGGACGCGCACTACGCGGTGGACGGCAATGCCGTCGGCGCCACCCAGTCGCTGACCTTCGCTCCGGACGGCTCGCTGTCCTCGCCGATCGCCTCGGTACCGGTGAGCTTCACCCTGCCCGGTGTCGATCCGATGAACATCGCCCTGGACTACACCGGCACCAGCCAGTACGGCTCGGACTTCGTCGTCACCACCAACCGCACCACCGGCTACGCCGCCGGCGAGCAGACCGGTATCGCGGTGGAGAACGACGGCAAGGTCTACGTCAACTACAGCAACGGCCAGCGCATGCTGCAGGGCCAGGTCGCCCTGGCCAACTTCATCAACTCCGGCGGCCTGCAGAACCAGAGCGGCACCGCCTGGACCGAGACCTCCGCCTCCGGCGCCCCGCTGATCGGCGTGCCCGGCATCGGCCAGTTCGGCTCGCTGTCGGCCGGCAACCTGGAAGGCTCCAACGTCGACATCACCCAGCAACTGGTGGGCCTCATGGAAGGCCAGCGCAACTACCAGGCGAACACCAAGGTGATGACCACCGACAAGGAACTCACCCAGGTGCTGTTCTCGGCCATCTAAGGACTCGTCATGGATCGCCTCGGCTACACCGCAATGACCGCCGCCAGCCGCAGCATGGCGGCGCTGGACGTGCGCGCGAACAACCTCGCCAACGTCAACACCCCCGGCTTCCGCGCCGACCTGGAACACGCCACCGCCGTCGACGTGAGTGGCGCCGGCTATGACAGCCGCCACCTCGCGCGCATCGAAAGCAGCGGCGTGGACATGAGCGCCGGCACCCTGATGGCCACCGGGCGCGACCTCGACGTCGCCATCCAGGGCCAGGGCCTGTTCGCCGTGCAGAGCGGCAACGGCGAGGCGTACACGCGCCAGGGCAACCTGGAGATCGACGCCGACCGCCAGCTGATGATCAACGGCCGCGCCGTGCTCGGCGAGGGCGGGCCGATCACTTTGCCCGAGTACGACGCCATCGCCATCGGCAGTGACGGCACCATTTCGGTGATGCCGCGCGGCGATTTTCTCATGACCGACGTCGACCGCCTGAAGCTGGTAGACGCGCCGGCTGCCTCTCTGGTGAAGAACGCCCAGGGCCTGCTGGTGAGCAAGGACGGCCAGAACGTCGCCGCCAGCGAGGACGTGCGCCTGGTCTCCGGGCACCTGGAGCAGAGCAACGTCTCGGCCATCGACCAGCTGGTGGGCACCATGAGCCTGAACCGGCGGTTCGAGACCCAGGTGAAGATGATGAAGGCCGCCTCGGATCTTGCCGAGGCCGGCGACCGCATGATCCGTGGCGGCTAACCCGCGGCACGCAGACAGGAGCACAACATGAGTTCGGCACTTTGGGTCAGCAAGACCGGCCTGGCGGCCCAGGACACCGCGATGTCCACCGTGGCCAACAACCTGGCCAACGTCAACACCGTCGGCTTCAAGAGCGACCGCGCGGTCTTCGAGGACCTGTTCTACCAGGTGCAGCTGCAACCCGGCGCCCAGGCTGACCAGGTCAACACCGTGCCTTCGGGCATCCAGCTGGGCAGCGGCGTGCGCGTCGTCGGCACGCAGAAGGTGTTCACCGAAGGCAGCATGCAGACCACCGGCCAGCCCATGGACCTGGCCATCGTCGGCAGCGGCTTCTTCCAGGTCGAAGCGCCCAACGGCGACACCTACTACACCGAGAACGGCCAGCTGCAGCTGAACAATGAAGGCATCGTGGTCAACGCCCAGGGCCTGCCGCTGACGCCGAACATCGAAGTGCCGGCCGGCGCCAGCCGCTTCACCGTCGGCAGCGACGGCATCGTCACCGCCGTGCTGCCGGGCGAGACCCTGCCCACCGAGCTGGGCCAGATCACCCTGGTCAACTTCACCAACCCGGCGGGCCTGGAAGCCCTCGGCGGCAACCTCTACAAGGAAACCGCCGCCAGCGGCGAGCCGCAGGAAGGCACGCCGGGCGAGGAAGGCCTGGGCACTCTCAAACAGGGCGTGCTGGAAGGCTCCAACGTGCAGGTGGTGGAAGCGATGGTGAACATGATCGCCATCCAGCGCGCCTACGAGGCCAACGCCAAGGTGCTCGACGCCGCGTCGGGCATGCAGCAGTTCCTCAACCAGACGGTCTGACCATGACGCGCCTTGCCCTGCTGCTCGCCCTGGCGCTGCTCGCCGGATGCCAGAGCTTCGACGAGATGCTGCCGGACGAGGATTCCTCGACCTACCAGCCCCCGGAGCTGGACTACAGCCAGCCGCCGACCACCAGCGGCGGCCTGTTCCGTTCCGGCTACGGCGGCTCGCTGCTGCGCGACAAGCGCGCCATCGGCGTCGGCGACATCGTCACCGTGGTGCTCAGCGAGTCCACCCAGTCGAGCAAGAGCGCGGGCACCAGCTTCGGCAAGCAGTCCAGCCTGGACGTGCCGGTACCGACCATCCTGACCAAGGACTACGGCGGCCTGGAAACCTCCGCCACGGCCAACCGCGACTTCACCGGCTCGGCGAAGAGCTCGCAGCAGAACACCCTCTCCGGCTCCATTGCGGTGACCGTGCACAAGGTGCTTCCCGGCGGCGTGCTGCTGGTGAAGGGCGAGAAATCCCTGCGCCTGAACCAGGGCGACGAGTTCATCCGCCTCACCGGCCTGGTGCGTATCGACGACATCAACCGCTCCAACCAGGTCTCCTCGCAGAACGTCGCCAACGCGAAGATTTCCTACGCCGGGCGCGGCGTGCTCAACGACAGCAACTCGGCCGGCTGGCTGACGCGCTTCTTCACCCATCCGCTGTTCCCGATGTAAGCAGGCGAGCCGTCCATGCGTAGAACGCTCATGCGTAGAAACCTTACCCGCCTGCTGGCGCTGCTCTGCCTGTCCTGGCAGGCGCAGGCGCTGGCCATCCCGCTGCTCGACCTGGTGGACATCGAAGGCGTGCGCGAGAACCAGCTGATCGGCTACGGCCTGGTCGTCGGCCTCGATGGCACCGGTGACAAGAACCAGGTGAAGTTCACCAACCAGTCGGTGGCCAACATGCTCAAGCAGTTCGGCGTGAACCTGCCGCCGAACGTCGACCCGAAACTCAAGAACGTCGCCGCGGTCAGCGTCATCGCCAGCGTGCCGCCCTCCTACAGCGCCGGGCAGACCATCGACGTCACCGTGTCCTCGCTGGGCGACGCCAAGAGCCTGCGCGGCGGCCTGCTGCTGATGACGCCGCTGCAGGGCGTGGACGGCGAGGTCTATGCGCTGGCCCAGGGCAACCTCGTCGTCGGCGGCCTGCATGCGCAGGGGCAGAGCGGCTCCAGCGTGTCGATCAACAGCGCCAACAGCGGCCTGATTCCCAACGGCGCGACCATCGAACGGATGATTCCCAGCGATTTCGCCCAGCGCCCGGACGTGATGCTCAACGTGCGCAAGCCGAGCTTCCAGACCGCCAACCAGGTGATGAACGCGGTCAACGAACGCTTCGGTTCCGGTACCGCCACCGCGCTGGATGGCACCAAAGTGTCCGTCCGCGCCCCGGTCAGCCTGGCCCAGCGCACCAGCTTCATGGCCTTGCTCGAAGGCATGGAAGTGCAGGAAGGCCGCACCCGGCCCAGGGTGGTGTTCAACAGCCGCACCGGCACCGTGGTGATCGGCCAGGGCGTGCGCGTGAAGGCGGCCGCCGTCGCCCACGGCACACTCACCGTGACCATCAGCGAGAACCCCCAGGTCAGCCAGCCGGGGCCCTTCTCCAACGGCACCACGGCGGTCACCCCGCAGTCGGACGTCTCGGTCAGCCAGGACAAGAAGCCGATGTTCAAGTGGCCCGAGGGCACCAGTCTGGAAAGCATCATCAACACGGTGAACAGCCTGGGCGCCACGCCCGATGACGTGATGAGCATCCTCCAGGCGCTGGAACAGGCCGGCGCATTGAACGCCGAGCTGGTGGTGATCTGAAGCATGAGCATCACGTCCCTGAACCGCCCCATCGTGCCGAGCGGCCAGCCCGGCGAGTCGCCCGAGCAGGTGCGCCGCGAGCAGTTGCAGGCAGCCTCCGAACAGTTCGAGGCGATGTTCCTGCAGCAGATCCTCAAGCAGATGCGCAAGGCCGGTGACGTGCTGTCCGCCGGCAGCCCGCTGCGCAGCCGCGACCTCGATACGATGCGCGACTTCTACGACGAAGCGCTGGCCGAGCACCTCGCCACGCGCAAGCAGACCGGCATCGCCGATCTGCTGGTGCGCCAGCTCTCCGCCGAGCCGACCGACACCGCCGAGCCGGTGGCGCTCGCCGATGGCGGTGAGGCGCTGCGCCGGCCTTCGGTGTCCAGCCGCAACCCGCTGGTGGACACCTGGCAGCGTGGCGTGGACCGTCTCGCCCACGCCTGGCAGCAGGGCACGGCGGGCTTCCGCACCCTGGTGGACAGCGTGATCGGTCAGGAGTCCGGCGGCAATACTGCCGCCGTCTCGCCCAAGGGCGCGCGCGGCCTGATGCAGCTGATGCCCGACACCGCCCGCGAAGTCGCCGGCGAGCTGGGCCTGCCTTACGACGAGCAGCGCCTGACCAGCGACCCGGCCTACAACAAGGCCCTGGGCAGTGCCTACCTGGGCAAGCTGCTCGACCGCTACGACGGCCAGCACGTGCTCGCCCTGGCCGCGTACAACGCCGGCCCCGGCAAGGTGGACGAGTGGCTGAAGAACAACGGCGACCCGCGCAGCGGACAGATCGGCATGGCCGACTGGGTGCGCAGCATTCCCTATGACGAGACCCGCGACTACACCCTCGGCGTGCTGCGCCGCGTGCGCGAGGCCCAGGCGCCGGCGCAGCTTCCCGGCAGCGGCCTGTCGCCCGAGAGCGGCCTGAAGCACGCGCCGCAGGAAGGATTTAAGCGCCACGCGGATTCCGTCGCCTATCAGGGACAACAGCCCGAATTTGTTTCCCGACCGGCCTCGGCGGCGTTTGCCCAGCCGATCCGCCTCGAGTCGAAGGAGAATGCCTCTTGAGTATGTTGAGCCAGATCGGCTACAGCGGTCTGCGCGCGGCGCAGATCGCCCTGGCCACCTCCGGCCAGAACGTCGCCAACGCCAACACCCCCGGCTTCAGCCGGCTGAACCCGGTGCTCGCCTCGCTGGCCGGCGAGGGTGGCCTGAACGTCGGTGGCGGCGTGACGGTGACCAGCATCCGCCGCATGGCCAACGACTTCCAGAACCAGCAGCTGTGGCGCGCCACCACCGAGCAGAGCTACTACGACAGCGGCCAGCAGTACCTGTCCGCGCTGGAAGGCCTGATGAGCGGCGATGGTTCGAGCATCAGCGTCGGCCTGGACAACTTCTTCGCTGCACTCAGCGAGGCCACCGCCACGCCCGGCTCGGTCGCCCTGCGCCAGCAGATCGTCAACGAGACGAAGAACCTCGCCCAGCGCTTCAATGGCCTGTCCGGCAACATCGACAGCCAGCTGCGCGCCCTGCAGGAGCAGCGCGGTTCCATGGTCGGGGAGATCAACGGCCTGACCAGCAACCTCGCCGCGCTGAACCGGCAGATCGTCGAGGTCGGCTCCTCCGGCGGCGACACCACGGCGCTGCGCGACCATCGCGAGAGCCTGGTGCAGGACCTTTCCAAGTACGCCTCGATTCGCGTCAACGAGGTAGCCGACGGCTCGCTCACCGTCTCCCTGGCCAACGGCCAGCCGCTGGTGGCCGGCAACTCCGCCGGGCAACTGGCGATCAGCCGCACCGCCAGCGGCGAGCAGGAAATCGCCCTGACCTTCGCCGGCACCAGCTTCCCGCTGGCCCAGGATGGCATGGGCGGTTCCCTCGGGGCGCTGTTCGACACCGAGTACGACACCCTGCGGCCGAACCAGACCGCCCTGCACGAGATGGCCGGACAGTTCGCGCAGATGGTTAACGACACCCTGGCCAATGGCTTCGACCTGAACGGCAACGCCGGCCAGGCGCTGCTCAGCTACAACGCCGGCAGCACCACGGCGATGCTCAGCGTGAACGACCTCAAGCCCGAGGAGCTGGCGTTGTCGGACACCGCGGGCGAGTCCGGTAACAACGTGAACCTGCTGGCGTTGCTCGATCTCAAGGGCCAGTCGATCACCCTCGACGGCAGCCAGGTGACCCTCAACGACGCCTTCGCCGGCCTGCTCGGGAAGGTCGCCAGCGCCAGCCGGCAGAACCAGGCCGACCAGAAGACCGCCACCACCGTGGCCACCCAGGCGCAGGCCCAGCGCGACAGCGTCAGCGCGGTGAGCCTGGATGAAGAGGCGGTCAACCTGATCACCTACCAGCAGGCCTACCAGGCCAACATGAAAGTCATCAGCACCGCCAAGGAGCTGTTCGACTCGATGCTCGCGGCCTTCTAAGGGCCCCTGGCTAAGGAAAGCACCATGCGCATTACCAATGCACAGATCACCGCGCTGATGGGCGGTTCGATGAACAGCAACTCGGCGGCCCTGGGCAAGCTGATGCAGCAGATGTCCAGCGGGCAGCGCATCCTCCAGCCCTCCGACGACCCCATCGCCAGCGTGCGCATGCTGCGCATCCAGCGCGAGGAAGCGAGCCTGGCGCAGTACCGCACCAACATCGGCAACGTCTCGGGCAACCTGTCGACCCAGGAAACCAACCTGCAGGCGACCTCCGACGCGATGCTCAACGTGCGCGACCTGCTGCTCTGGGCGGCCAACGGTTCCAACACCGGAGGTGACCTGAATGCCATGGCCGGCGAGCTGGAGAACATCGAGAAGACCATCGTCAGCTTCGTCAACGTGCGCGACGAGGAAGGTCGCTACCTGTTTTCCGGAACCCTGAGCGATACCGCCGCGGCGACCTACGAGCCGCTGACCGATACCTACGTCGCCACTGGCAACGACAAGTCGCGCCAGGCTGCCGTGGCCAACGGCGTGCAGGTGGAAGAGAACGTCACCGCGCTGGGCGTGTTCGGCAGCAACATGGACTTCCTCAACCAGCTGCACGCCACGGTGAAGATGCTCAAGGACCCGGCGCTGGACATCACCGATCCTGCGGTACATGCGCAGATCGCGGCGACCATCGACAGCCTCGACAGCGCCCACGACGGTGTGCTCGGCGCCATCACCGAGCTGGGTGGCCGGCAGAACACTCTGACCATGCTCAACTCGAGCAACGAGGAGGTGTCGCTGGTGAACCAGAAGATCAACGGCGAGCTGTCGCAGCTGGACTACGCCGGCGCGAGCATCGACCTGAACACCTACCAGCTGGCGCTGCAGGCCACGCAGAAGACCTACCTGAAGCTCAACGACCTGTCGCTGTTCAGTCGCCTGTAAGTTTCTTCGCAGGGGAGCCGGGCCGCACCGCAAGGAGGTCTGGACGCCAATCGGCGGCGCAGTGCCCGGTTCCCCTGCTTTTTATCCCGCCTCCGCCCGGCCCCCAGTGCCGGGCGGAAGCACACCCGGTGCAGAGGTCGCCATGAAGGTCATCAAGCAACTGCCGGCCGCCGCCGTCTTCGATCCCAGTACCCGCCGCGATGTCGTCCTGCCTTCTGCCGGCGAGCGGCAGAACGCCCTGCGCAAGGGTGAGGACAAGGGTGAGAACGCCGCGCAGATGGCGCGGGGCGCGCAGAAGAGCGGCAGCTTCAACCTGCAGCTCAACCAGCAGCTGTCCTCCATACAGTCGGCCGACAGCTACCTGGGCGACCTGCAGGACCGCCTCGGCGGCCTCAAGCTCAACCTCAGCCGCGAACTCAGCGTGCCGCAGTCCCAGGACCGCGAAGGCGTGCGCCAGGCTACCCGGCAGGTCAACGAACTGCTGGAGCAGCGCGCCCAGCGCTCGGACGGCAGCCTCGATGCCAACTTCCGCCTGCGCCTCAACGAGCCGGTGCGCAGCCGCTTCAGCCTCGAAGGCCTGGAGTCGGTACAGGACATCCAGCGCTCGGGCAAGGAAACCCTGCTGTTCAGCGCCGGCCGCCAGCTCGCCGAACCGGCGGCGGTGGTGCTGGACGACGGCATGAGTACCGAGCAGGTGCTGCGCCGTTTCAACGCCACCCTCGGCCAGGCCGGCATTCGCGCCGAGCTGGATGGCGATGGCGCGCTGAAGTTCTCCGCCCCCGAGGCCGACTGGCAGCAGCTCAAGGGCCAGCTGGCGGTGCAGGGCGAGGGCAAGCTGTTCGCCAAGGGCAAGAACACCCGGCTGAAGAGCCAGGAAGAAGGGCTGCTGGCGTTCCCCACCGAGATCAGGACCGATGCTTTCCGCGAACAGCGTCAGTTGCTCGATTCGGTGGTGTCGGCGCTGGACCGCATCGGCGGTCTGCGCGACCAGCTGCGCCATCGCCAGGATGACATCCGCGACTTCCTCGACCGCCATGCCAGCGAAGACGAGCGCGAGTGGGCGCACAACTTTGCCGCTTCGATGCTCGACCGCATGGGGCGCAGCGCCACGCACTACAGTGCGGCGGCGCAGACGGTGGTGGCCCAGGCCAACCTGAGTCGCTTCGCGGTGGTCAGCCTGCTGGCCTGAGCCGACACTGCGCTTCAGCCGATCCGATAGTCGAACAGCTCGATGTCCCGTGCATAGCGCCGAGCAACCAGCTCAAGGGCGCGGTCAGAGTAGAACTGGCGATAGTCCGTCTTGCCGACTGCCTTGTTATGGTGCCCCACCGGGCCCAGGCAGGGCAGCCGGTCGCGCAGGCTGTTCCAGTCCTGCGCGAAGCTTTCCATCCGCCCGATGAAGCCCGGAATCGTCCCGTTCCCGTCGGTAAGGAACCAGGCCTGCGAGCGCAGGTGCCGGTCGATGTGGCGATCATCCAGTTCGCAGGTCCGTACCACGAAGTCTTCGAAGGACATGCCGAAGCGCATGCCGTGGCAGCGGAGGATGTTCCTCAGCCCCTGCTGTTCGGCGTCGACAATCTTGTTCACATAGGCTGAGTAAAGTCGTGCCAGAGGGTCGCGCACGAAGGCGAACACCAGGAGTCCTTCGGCGCTCCGGCGTATGTCGTGGTGCGGCAGGTGGCGGCTGAAGCGTTGTTCGAAATCGGCGAAGCGAGTGCGGTCGGAGCTTTCGTCGCTCAGCCCGCCCAGACCGCCCAGCGCTGCTCGGATCGAGCGGGTCGCCACCTTGGGAATCTGAATGTAGCCGAAGCCCTGGTCGTGGAAAGTCCACAGCTGCGGGGTTTCGCGGGTGATCTTGCGGCGCTTGCGCGCATCTTCCAGGGCGCGCGGGATCACAGTGGCCGCCTCGACAGGCGGCAGATGACCCTGCGCGGACCGGCTTCGAGTGCGCCCTGGCCATTGCCGTTCGCGGTGCGCGTAGTGCGTACTCGGGCGGCGGCCTGTGAGCCACGGATGAGCCCGGCGGCTCGGCGGGACGTACGGGGTGTCACGAAAAACTCCTCCTGTCTTCTCCGGCGGACATTGCCGCCCAGTCCTGCGGGACGACCTGAGGGGTCGTCCGCAAAAGCGGCAATGTTAACGACGGGGTTGCAGGCGAGGGGCGACGCAGGGGGGATGGCATCGCTGGCAGTGGCTTTCGTGAGCTTGGTCATGTTCGGCCGACGTGCCGGGCGCAGCGGGATCGAACCGGGCGGCCGGTGATGCGGGAGACAGTCCCGACTTCAGGCCAGCTTCAGCAGGCCCATGCCCAGCACCAGCATCGCCAGGCCGACCCAGCCGCGCCAGACCAGGCGCTGGCCGAACAGGGCCCAACCCATGGCGACGGTGGCGAGGATGCCGAAACCGCCCCAGATGGCGTAGGCCACCGACAGTTCGATGCCGCGTACCGCCTGCGCCAGCGCGGTGAACGCGCCCAGTACGCAGAGGATCGAGGTCGCGCCGATCAGGCGCTTGCGGAAGCCGTCGGAGTACTTGAGCAGCAGGTTGGCGATCACTTCCAGGACGATGGCCAGGCCCAGCCAGGCCATCGGAATCAGGTCATGGTTCAGCATGTCGCGGCCTCCCCATTCAGGGCGCGGCTGTCTTCACGCGGGCCGGTACGGGTACCGGACTTCACCAGCAGGATGCCGGCGATCATCACCGCCAGGCCCAGGGTCTTGTCCAGGCTCAGGTGTTCGCCGAGGAAGAAGGCGCTGACCAGGGTGATCAGCACGATGCCGATGCCTTCCCACAGGGCGTAGGCCACGCCGACCGGCACGCGCTTGATGGCCAGCGAGAGGAAGTAGTACGACAGGCCGATCATCACGTACATCAGCAGCAGCCCGGCAATCGGGAACAGCGTGTGGGTGAATTTCATCGAGGTGGTGCCAACGACTTCGAAGCCGATGGCGGCCAGCAGATAGATCCAGGAACGCATGGTAAAGCCCTCCCACGGGCAGCCGCGCGCAGTCTCGCTAAGAGCATCCTTGCGGCGGTTTCGGTTCGGGTTCAGTGGTGCCGACTCGGGCGGGAATCACCTGTGGGTGTTCACCGCGCCTGGCGCCACCAGAAGGGGGTGGCCGAAGGGAGGAGCTAGAGGTCGCCGGTCCAGTGACGCTCGCGCGAAACCAGGCGGGAAGTGGGAAGAGGTAGAGCCTTGATGTTCAACATAATGAACATATTGTGCCCATTTTTCGCTTCACTGGCAAATCGACCCGGTTGATTTGCGTCATGAATGCCCATGGACAGGCGCCTGCGAACCCCGTTGGACCCTGCGCGCCATCAGGTCTGTGCAATATTTTGTTCACTTCGTTCGGCCTGCGACAGCGCGCCACAGGCATGACCTGCGCCAGGCCCTTCCGGTGTGCAGCCTGTTAGCATCCACCATCGATATCCCGTCGGAGACTGCGATGATCGCCCTGCGAGAAGCCTGGAAGGCCGGACTCTTCGGTCGTGAGCACTGGACGCGCAACCTGGTCGCCGGGGTCATAGTCGGGGTGGTCGCGCTGCCACTGGCGATGGCCTTCGCCATCGCCAGCGGGGTGAAGCCAGAGCAGGGTATCTACACGGCGATCTTCGCCGGCGTTCTGGTCTCGCTGCTGGGTGGCAGCCGCGTGCAGATCGCCGGGCCGACCGGCGCCTTCATCGTCATCCTCGCCGGCGTCACCGCCAGGTACGGCGTGGACGGTCTGCAGATCGCCACGCTGATGGCCGGGGCGATCCTCGTGCTGCTGGGCGTCAGTCGGCTGGGCAGCATCATCCGCTTCATCCCCGCGCCGGTGATCGTCGGCTTCACCGCCGGCATCGGGGTGATCATCTGGGTTGGCCAGTGGAAGGACTTCTTCGGCCTGCCGACGGTGACCGGCGAACACTTCCACCAGAAGCTCTGGCACCTGATACAGGCGCTGCCGCAACTGCACCTGGCGACGACCCTGCTGGCGCTGCTGAGTCTCGCGCTGGTGCTCTTCACGCCGCGCATCGCCGCGCTGCGCCGGGTCCCCGGCCCGCTGGTGGCGATGGTGGTGGTGACGGCCATCCAGTCGCTGTTCCATTTCGACGGCGTGGCCACCATCGGCAGCGCCTTCGGTGGTATCCCCCAGGGCCTGCCCAGTTTCAGCCTGCCGGAAGTGACCCTGCCGCGGGTGCTGGAACTGATCGGCCCGGCCTTCGCCATCGCCATGCTCGGTGCCATCGAATCGCTGCTCTCGGCAGTGGTCGCCGACGGCATGGCCGGCACCCGGCACGATTCCAACCAGGAGCTGATCGGCCAGGGCATCGCCAACCTGGTCACCCCGCTGTTCGGTGGCATCGCCGCCACCGGCGCCATCGCCCGTACCGCGACCAACATCCGCAACGGCGGCAACAGTCCGCTGGCCGGCGTCACCCATGCGCTGACCCTGGTGCTGATCCTGCTGTTCCTCGCGCCGCTGGCGTCGAACATCCCGCTCTGCGCGCTGGCGGCGATCCTCTTCGTGGTGGCGTGGAACATGAGCGAGGCGCGGCACTTCCTGTTCATGCTCAAGCGCGCGCCGCGGGCCGACGTGGCCATACTGCTGGTGACCTTCCTGCTCACCGTGTTCAGCGACCTGGTGATCGCGGTGAACATCGGCGTGATCCTCGCCATGCTGCACTTCCTGCGGCGCATGGCGTCCTCGGTGGAAGTGCACGCCGACGCCGGTCCCGAACTGGACGTGGAACTGCGCGGCCGCGGCCTCGGCGAGCTGCCACCCGGCGTGCTGGTCTACAGCATCGAGGGGCCGCTGTTCTTCGGCGCGGCGGAAACCTTCGAACGCGCCCTGGCCAAGACCCACACCGACCCGCAGGTGCTGATCATCCGCCTGCGCCATGTGCCGTTCATGGACATCACCGGCCTGCAGACGCTGCAGGAGGTGATTGCGCAGTTGCAGCGACGCGGCATCGAAGTACGCCTGTGCGAGGCCAACGCGCGGGTGCTCGGCAAGCTGCGCAAGGCGGGTGTGCTGGAGGAGATCGGCGCGGGGTATCACCCGGACTTCCCGGCGGCGCTTGCGGCGGGTCTGGAGGAGTAACGGGAGAGCTGGGTGCGTTGGTTTTGCACCCTCTCCCTAGCCCTCTCCCTGAAGGGAGAGGGGACTGGATCGGTGTGAGCGGTGGCGCCGTGCGTCCTTGATGCTGACGTGTCAGGAATACACTGGAGCTTGGGTGGCACGGAAACTCCCTCTCCCTTCAGGGAGAGGGCGGGGGAGAGGGGAAAGGCCCCGCGCCGATGTCTCTCGTTATCCCTGCATCAGCTCCGCCAGCAGCTCGTCCTTCAAACTGGCCAGCCGCGCATGCCCACGCTCACGCGGATGCGGCAGATCGACCCGCACCTCATGGCGGATCCGCCCCGGCCGCGCGTCCATGACGATCACCCGGTCGCCCAGGTACAGCGCCTCTTCCACGTCGTGGGTGACCATGATCATGGTGCTGCGCTGCTGCACCCAGATGCGCTGCAGCTCATGCTGCAGGCGCACGCGGGTGAGGGCGTCGAGGGCGCCGAAAGGTTCGTCGAGCAGCAGCACCCTGGGCCGGGTGATCAGCGCGCGGGCGATGGCCGCGCGCTGCGCCATGCCGCCGGACAGCTGATGCGGGTAGGCCTGTTCGAAGCCGGTCAGGCCCACCAGTTCCAGGTGCCCGGCCACCAACTCGCGCTTCTCGGCGCGGCTGAGCTTCTGCTGTTTCAGCGCCAGGGCGACGTTCTGCTCCACGGTCTTCCAGGGGAACAGCCGGTGGTCCTGGAACACGATGCCGCGCTCCAGGCCGGTGCCGGTCACGGCCTGGCCGTCGAGGAGGATGCGTCCGCTGTAGTCGTTCTCCAGGCCGACGATCAGGCGCAGCAGCGAGGATTTGCCGCAGCCGCTGGCGCCGACGATGCTGACGAACTCGCCAGGGCGCACCGCCAGGTCGATGTTCTGCAGCACCGGCAGGCTGCGGCCGTCGATGGAATAGGCCTTGCTCAGGCCCTGGATGGCCAGCGCGCCGTGTTGCGTCTGCTGAGCCGGAAGGAGGGCGGGATCGAGGATCGCGTTCATGGTCTGGGCACTCATAACGAATAGGCCGAATCTGGAAGGAGCTAGCGCAGGTTGCGCCAGCGCAGCAGGTGGCGCGCGGCGCGGGCGAACAGCTGGTTCATGGCGTAGCCGAGCAGGCCGATGCTGAGCACGCCGATCACCACGATCTCCATGCGCGAGCCGGTCTCGGCGTTCATCATCAGGTTGCCCAGGCCCATACCGGTGGAGAGGAACAGCTCGCAGCCCACCGAGCTGACCCAGGCGAAGGCCAGCGCGTGCAGCACGCCGTTGCTCAGGCTGGGCAGCGCGCCGGGCAGCAGCACCTCGCGGAACTGCTGCCAGGGGCCGAAGGCATACAGGCGGCCGACTTCGCGGTAGCGCTTCTCCACGTCGCGGAAGCCCTCGAAGGCATTCAGCGTCATCGGGTAGAAGGCGGCGAGGCTGACGATCAGCACCTTGGACGGCTCGCCGCTGCCGAACCACAGGGCGATCAGCGGGATCAGGCCGAGGATCGGCACCTGGCGAATGGTGTGGTAGAGCGGCGCGAACAGCCGCTCCAGCGGCCGCGACAGCGCCATGCCGGCGCCCAGCGCGAAGCCGGCGAGCACGCCCAGCAGCAGGCCGAGGCAGGTGCGTTGCAGGCTGGCGGAAACGCTCAGCCACAGCTCGCCGGTGCGGATCAGCTCGGCGAAGCCGGCGCCGATGCGCTCCAGCGGCACGAAGGCATAAGCGGCGCTGGCGCCCTGTTGCGATTGCCAGTGCCAGGCGGCGATCAGCAGCGCCGGCAATACCAGCCCGCGAAGACGCTTGAGAAGTCGGATCATGGCGTCGGTCTCCAGCGCAGCAGGCGCTTCTCCAACAGGCGGAAGGCGAAGTCGAGGACGAAGCCGATGGCCCCGGTGACGACCACGCCGACCATCACGATGTCGATGCGCAGCATCTGCCGGCTCAGCTCGATCATCTGCCCCAGGCCGCTGTCGGCGGCGAGCAGTTCGGCGGCCACCAGCACCATCCAGGCGCGGCTCAGGCTGATGCGCAGGCCGGTGACGATGGGCGGCGCGGCGGCGGGGAAGGCGACGTCGCGCAGCAGGCTCCACAGCGGCAGGCGGTACACGCTGGCGACCTCGAAGTAGCCGCGCGGAATGCCCTTAACGCCTTCGCTGGCGGCCAGTGCCACGGGGAAGAAGGCGGCCTTGGTGACGATCAGGATCTTGAAAGTCTCTTCGACGCCGAAGAACAGGATGAACATCGGGATCAGCGCAATCGACGGCACCTGGCGCAGGCTCTGGAACAGCGGCGCGCAGTAGGCTTCCACGGTCTTCGACAGGGCCATGGCGGTGCCGAACAGCAGCCCGCCTACGGCGCCGACGGTGAAGCCGATGGCCAGGCGCGACAGGCTGTTCACTACGTGCTCGCGCAGCTCGCCGCTGGCCAGCAGGTCCTGGAAGCTGGCCCAGACCTCCGCCGGCGGCACCAGTAATTGTGGCGGGAACCAGCCGGCGCGGGCGGCGACGAACCAGGCCAGCAGCAGGAGCAGCGGCGAGGCGAACCAGCTCAGGCGATCGAGTGTTCGAGTCATGGGTCAACCCTCCTGGCCGAGCAGTGGCCCGGCACTCTGACGGCGCTGCTTGCGTTGCCAGCAGAACAGCGCAGCCAGCAGCACCAGGGGAATCCAGCAGAGGAACAGGTTGCCCAGCCCGACGAAGTGGCTGACCGCCCCGCCCAGCAGCGCGCCGGAAAAGCTGCCGGACATGGAGGCGAGGTTGAACAACCCGGAAATCTTGCTCTTGTCCATGGCGTGCTCGCCCAACTGGGCCATGTTCACCAGGTGGATCAGTGCCGCCGCGGCGCTGAGCAACACGCCGCCCAGCGCCAGCAGCCAGTAGTCTCGGGCGACGCCGAGCAACAGCAGGGCGGCCAGCGCCGCGCCGAGGCTGCCGACGTAGGCCAGTCGCCGGCCGCTGCGTTCGATCAGGTAGCCGAAGCCGAACAGCCCGAGCACCGAGGCCAGGCCCTGGATCATCACCAGGCTCACCGCCTGGCCTTGCGACAGGCCGACGACTTCCATCGCCAGCAGCAGGATGAAGGTGCCGAACAGCGCGCTGGTGGCGGCGCTGAGCAGCTCCACCAGGCAGCTCTCGGCGATCTCGACATTGGCCAGCATGGCGCTGACCTGTTGCAGCAACCCGCCGGTGGCGGCCATCGGCAGGTCCTCGGCGGGTGCCTCGCCTTCCCAGAAACCGAGGCTGTAGAAAGCCATCAGGCCGAAGCACAGGCCGATGGCGGCAAAGCCCCAGGTGAAGCTCGCCGCGCCGCTCAGCCAGTTGCCCAGCAGCGGGCCGAGCAGGCCCATCCCGAGGGTCAGCGAGCCGCGGTACCAGCCGGCCTTGTCGTTGCCGATGCGCTTGAGCTGACGGAGGAAGGCGCTGTTCATGGCGACGATGCGGAAGGGGATGCACAGGCCGATCAGCAGTCGCGCAAACGCCAGCCACAGCCAGCCGCCGAATAGCGGGATGGCCAGGTTCAGCAGCATCGGCCCGAGGCTGGCGAGGAAGTACACCCGGCGCGCGCCGAAGCGGGCGATGACGAAGCCGGCGGGCAGGGTGAGGATCACCATGCCCAGCGCCTCCATGGCCGAGATGATACCGATCTGCATGGCGTTGGCGCCGATGCTGATGGCGTACAGCGTGGTGACGATCTTCGCCATGCCGATGGTGGCGCCGCTGAACGCCGCCAGCAGCATGAAGTTGAGCAGGAAGGCGGCGGGCCGCGCCGGGCTAGATGGCGACATCGATCTTCCCCAGCAGGGCTTCCAGCGGACGTGGGTCGATCCAGTCGTCGACGCTGAAATCGGCGCCGATGAACTCCCAGCGCTGGAGGAAGGCGGTGAGGTCGCGCAGGGCGCTGACCGAGCGCTCCGCCAGGTTGGTCTGCAGGCGCAGGTGCGCGTCCTCGCCGTAGGCGCTGGCGACCCAGAACTCGCTGGTGTTCAGCTCGCGGGCGAGGAAGCGGCGGGTCTCCTCGGGATGCGCCCAGGCCCACTGCTCGGCGCGCAGCACGGTGTCGAGCACCCGCACGGCGGCATCGAAGTGTTCGTCCAGCAGTTGCTGGTCGACGGTCAGGGTGCGCGGCGTGCCGATGTTCGAGCGCACCAGCGGCTCGGGGTGCGAGCCGACATCCATCACCACGTGCAGGCCGAATTCATGGGCCAGCTGCAGGCCGTGGGCGCCCTTGAGGAAGAGGGCGTCGATGTCGCCGCGCAGCAGGCCGATCAGCTCGTTGTTGCGCTGCACCACGCGGTTGCCCTTGAGCGCTACCTGGGCGCCGAACACGTGGCGCACCGGGTCATCGCTGAAGGTGCCGCCGTAGGGGTAGTCCACCAGCTCGACGTCGCGCACCTCCAGGCCTTCCAGGCGCAGGGCGTTTTCCAGGCCGCGCAGGGACTGGGCACGGGTGAAGTCGATCTGCACGTTGGCCCACTTCGGCAGGCCGAAGCGCCGGTGGCGCAGGTCGCGGATGCTGCGCACGCCGCTGTCCGGGGCGCTGACGATGAGCTGCACCTCGTCGCTCCACGACAGCCCGACCACCCGCGTGCGCGCACCGCTGGCGCGGGCCCAGATGGCCGGAATGTTGCCGCCGTGGCGTACGGAATAGGGCAGGTGATGGTCGAAGTGCGCCTCGCGCACCTCGCGTTCGGACGACTCGCGCAGCGACTGGATGCGCGTGCCGAACGGGCGGAAGGCCTGCGCCAGGCGCCCGGATTCGACGGCGATGCCGAGCCCCGTGGGAACGGGGCTGTGGGTGTACCAGAGGGTTTCCAGCGGTGTGCTCATGGGTGTCCGTCAGGGAAGAAAGCCCCCGCGCCGTCGCGCGGGGGCCCAGGGCGGGAAACAGAGGGAAGCGCCCTCGTGACGTTGCTCAGGCAGTCTTCTGTGCAAGGCGGCTGCGCAGGGCTTCCAGTGGGCGCGGGTCGATCCACTCGCGCACGTCGAAGCGCGCCGGGATGAAGTTCCAGCGCTGCAGGAAGTCGGTGAAGTCCTGCAGGGCGAGGATCGAGCCTTCGTCGAGGTTGGTGCGCAGGCGCAGGTGGGCGTCCTCGCCGTAGGCGCTGGCGACCCAGAACTCGCTGCTGTTGGTTTCCCGCGCCAGGTAGCGGCGGGTGTCGTCCGGGTGCTGGTGCGCCCAGTCCTCGGCACGCAGTACCGAGGCGAGGATCGCGGTGGCGGCGTCGGGGTGCTGCTCCAGCAGGTTGAGGTCGACGCTCAGGGTGCGCGGCGTGCCGTTGTTGGCGCGGACCAGCGGCTCCGGATGGGCGCCGGTGTCGACCACCGTGTGCAGGCCGAACTGTTGCGCCAGCTGCACGGCGTGGGCGCCCTTGAGGAAGATCGCATCCACTTCGCCACGCAGCAGGCCGACCAGTTCCGGGTTCTGGCTGCGCCGGCGGCTGCCGCCGTGGCCGGTGATGCCGACGATGTTGCCCGGCGCCTCGTCGCTGAAGGTGCCCTTCAGGCCGAAGTCCACCAGCTCCAGGTCGCGCACTTCCAGGCCTTCCAGGCGCAGGGCGTTCTCCAGGCCACGGATGGCCTGGGCACGGGTGAAGTCGATCTGCGCTCCGCTCCAGTCCGGCAGGCCGAAGCGCCGGCCCTTGAGGTCGCGCACGCTGCGGATGCCGCTCTCTGCGGTGGTCAGGATCAGCTGCGCCTCATCGGCCCAGGACAGGCCGATCACGCGGGTTTCGCGGCCGCTGGCGCGGGCCCAGATGGCCGGGATGTTGCCGCCGTGGCGCACCGAGTTCTGCAGCGTGTGGTCGAAGTGCGACTCGCGCACCGCCTGGTCGGCGGACTCGCGCAGCGACTTGATCTGCGTGCCCTGCTCGGCGAGGGATTCTTCCAGCCAGCCTTTCTGCACGGCGATGCCGAGGCCGGTGGGAACCGGGCAGCGGGTGTACCAGAGGGTATCGAGGGGACGGGACATGTTCAGCTCCTTGTGGCTCAGGCGCGGGCCTTGAGTTCGTGGACGTCGGCGCGTTTTCCCTGCACCAGCGGCAGGACTTCCTGGCCGATGCGCAGGGCTTCTTCCAGGTGCGGATTGCCGGCGAGGATGAAGGTGGAGAAACCGGCGTCGCGGTATTCGGCGAGGCGTTCGGCGACGTTCTCGTGGCTGCCCACCAGGCCGATGGTCGGTCCTGGCTTGGCCTTGCCGAAGCCGGCCCAGAGGTTGGGGCCGAGGATCAGGTCGTCGAAGCGCTCGACGTTCTGGTGGTAGGCGGTCTGCCGCGCGGCGCCGACGGAGTCCGAGCCGGTGGCGAAGTTCTTGATGAAGGCGCTGGTGCGCGCGTCGATGCGCTCGTACTGGCGGCGCAGTTCGCTCCAGGCGGCTTCTTCGGTCTCGCGGGCGAACAGGTCGATGCGGATGCCGAAGCGGATTTCGCGGCCCTGCTTGTCGGCCAGCTCGCGCACCCGCTCCAGGTGCGGCTTGAGCTTGTCGATCGGCTCGGCCCAGTTCAGGTAGACGTCGGCGTGTTTCGCCGCGACGTCCAGCGCCGGGTCGGAGAAGCCGGAGAAGTACACGCCGGGCTTGCGCACGTGGCGTAGCGCGATCGGCAGCGAGCCGTTCTCCAGCTGGTAGATGTCGCCCTGGTAGGAGAACTGCTCGTTCTTCCACAGGCCGTCGATGATGTCGAGGAACTCGCCGGTGCGCTGGTAGCGCTTGTCGTGTTCGAGGAAGTCGCCGTTGGCGCGCTGGCTGGCGGGGTTGCCGCCGGTGATGATGTTCCACTCCAGGCGGTCGCGAGACAGGTGCTGGAGGATCGCCGCCTGCTGCGCGGCGTAGGCCGGCAGGGTCCAGGCGGCCTGGAAGGCGATCAGGAACTTGATCCGGCGGGTCTCGCGGGCCAGCGCGGCGGCGGCGATCCACGGCTCCGGCCCGGTGGGCAGCAGTGCGCCCTCGAAGCCGGCGATCTCGGCGGCCTTGGCCACCTGGGCGATGTAGTCGATGTAGGTGAAACCGTCCGGCTCGCCGTTGGCCAGGCGGCCGGGGGCGATGTTGCCGGGGCGCTCGATGTGGCTGCCGCGGTTGTTCTTGTCCGAGGCGAGATAGGGACCGTCGCTGCCCAGCGGCAGTCGCCAGAAGAATTCGGTGCTCATGGCCATGCTCCTTTGCTTGGCGGGGGCAGCGTCGTGCTGCTCGTGCAAGGTCTTGAGCAAGGGCTGTGCCCAAAGCCTGCAGGCCAGGCGTGGCGGGGCTTTCAGGCTGGCGTGCTGCTGTGGCAGCAGGGCGTTTGTCTGTACAGCAGCAGTGGGGCAGCAGGGGATGCTGGGCGGGCAGCAGTTTTGCCCGCTCAGGCGGGGTTGTCGGCCTGCTGATGGCCTTGTCTTCCTCTAACGTATTGATTCGTAAATATATTTATTAGTGGCACAAGTCCTGCTCAGTCACTGGAACACCGCCACGCGGTTCATCCATCCCCGACTGCCAGGAGGCACTCCATGTCCACCCTCGATCCGCAACTCGCCCGCCAGCTCGAACAAGTCCGCCGCGACTTCGCCAAGGCCTTCCGCGTGCTCAAGGAAAGCCGCACCCTCACCGCCAGCAACACCTACCAGGCCTACGTGCGCGTGCCGGATAGTGACCGGGTGATCGCCGTCCACGCGCCGAACCCCTGGGCCGACGACCAGGAAATCCGCGCGGTCGTTGCTACCTACGACGGCGAGGTGATCCTCGACGAAAGCATCCCCGGCGCGACCCCGCTCAGCGGCCGTGGCGCAGGCGGCAACGGCAAGCGTTACGCGGCGATCTTCCAGGCGCGCCCGGAGGTGAACGTGGTGATCCACGTGCACACCGCCTACCTCGGTGGCTGGGCCAGCGCCCACCGCGTGCTGCCGATCCGCTACGCCGCCTCCCAGCGCGTGACCCTGGCCCGCGAGCTGCCGATCTACATCGACCGCCGCCAGCCCGAGCCGCTGTTCATCCTCGACAAGCTGGCGGAGAACCCGCACACCCCGGCCATCCTCGAAGCCAACGGCGGCGCGACCTTCTGGGGCGACGACCTGATCAAGGCGTCCAAGCTGATCCTGCTGCTGGAGGAAGGCGCCTACTTCCAGGGCCTCGCCGAAAGCCTCGGCGGCTCCCGGGAGTTCGGCCCCGGCGTGCTGGAGCAGCAGTGGAAGATGACCGGCCTCTGGGAGCAGGGCCAGAAGCTGCTGGGCGCGGCGGCCTGAGTTTCTGCCCGGCATGAAAAAGCCCTCTTGCGAGGGCTTTTTTGTGGGCGCGGATCGCGCTTTTCGCAGGACCGAGGGGGACGCCCAGTCCTTGCTCGCGAACCGCCTCCGCAGCGGGGGTTATTCGCGAGCAAGCTCGCTCCTACAGATTTGGTCAGGTGCTGCGCTCCTGTAGGAGCGGGCCATGCCCGCGATCGCGCCCAAGGGGCGCTCCTACGTTCAGATCAGGGCTTGGCGGCGACCGAGGGGCCGGCGCTGCGCTGCCAGAAGCTTTCCAGCTGGAGGTTCTTCAAGCCCTGCTCGACGAACTTCGGCTCCAGCAGGTCGTCCACCCTCACCTCGTTGCGGATCAGTTTCGCCTTCAGGCTGTAGGCGATGCCGTCGCTGTAGTGCTGGCGCAGAGCGTCGTCGTAGAGCGGAGAGAAGTGCGCGGGCCACGGCTCGCCGGCGACCTCGCGCTGCAGCACGCTCAGCGGCACGCCGGAACGGGTCTGGGCCTGCTGGTACTCCGCCTGGTTGGCGTCCTGGGAGACCCACCACGCAGCTTTCAGGTAGGCGTCCACCACCAGCTGGGTGAGGTCGGGATGGTCTTTCACGAAGTCCTTCGTGCCCCAGACCTCGGCGCGCATCTTCCAGTCCGCCGGAGCTTCCTTGCTCGACCAGATGACGCGGCCGACCTGCTTGTCTTCCAGCAGGAAGGCATCGCTCAGGGTGAAGAAGGCGTCGACCCGCCCGGCGCTCAATGCCGCGGCGCCGGCCTGGGGATTTAGGTTGAAGATGCGGAAATCCTCGAAGCCCAGGTGGTTGGCTTCCAGTAGTTTGGCGAACGACAGCTCCCACGGCCGGCCCCGGTGCAGGGCGATGCGTTTGCCCTTGAGGTCGGCGATGGATTTCGCCGTGGAGCCCGGCGGCACCACCAGGTAGACGTTGTTGCCGATGCCGCCGGGGACGATCAGCTGGGTCGGCACGCCCGAGGCGTTGGCGATGATCGACGGCAGGTCGCCGTAGAAGGCGAAGTCGATGCGCTTGTTGGCGAACTCCTCGTTGACGAAGGTGCCCACCGAGCCGGTGGCGGCGGGCACCCATTCCAGCTTGATGCCGCGCCGGGCCAGTTGCTGCTCCAGCCACTTGTCACGGTCGATTACGTAGGACGGGCCGTTGAAGGTGATGTGCCCGGCGTTGGCGTAGGCCACCGTGGCAATGCGCAGGGTGGTCGGCTGCTCGGCGGCGAGGGCGCTGCCTGCGAGCAGCACGGCGGCGGCCGGCAGCAGCCGGCGCAGCGCGCGATGCAGAAGGGTCATGGGGATTACCTCGCTCAGAAGTCGGTAGTGACCGAGACGCCAAAGGTGCGTGGGTCGCCGTACATGACGGCGGCGGTCTGGTAGCCGGTAGGCAGGGTGTGGTTGCGGTATTCCTTGTCGGTGAGGTTGTTCACGTAGGCGGTGATGCGTGTGGTTTCGCCCGGCAGTTCGTAGGTCACCCGCGCGTTGCCCAGGGTGTAGCCGCCGGTGCGCATGTTGGCGCTCTGGTCGTTGGTGAAGAAGTACTGGCGGCTGCGGGTGTTCCAGTCGGTGCCGAGCACCACCGCGCCGCCGACGTTCAGCGGGATGCGGTAGTCGGCGCCGATCACCGCCGAAACGCTGGGTGCGCGGACGAAGTGGTTGCCGGAGTAGTCGTCGTTGCCCGAGGTGTAGTCGGTGAACTCGGTGTGCAGCAGGCCGAGGCCGAGGTTCAGGTGCAGGTTCTGCACCGGGATGGCTTCGAGCTCGAACTCGGCGCCGTAGGCCTCGCCCTGGGCGCCGTTGGCCAGGCGCGAGACAGTCTGGTTGTTCACCGCGGTGACGATGTTGAGCTGGATGTCCTCGTAGTCGTAGTAGAAGACGCTGGCATTGGCGTTCAGGCGGCCGTCGAACCATTCCGACTTCAGGCCCAGCTCATAGGAGGTGAGGTATTCCGGATCGACCTTGGCCACCGTGGCCTGGCTGGTGACGCCGGCGTTGTAGCCGCCGGAGCGGAAGCCACGGGCATAGCGGAAGTAGGCGCGGGCGTTATCGGAAATCCGGTACTCGGGTGTCAGGTCCCAGCTGTAGTCGCTCCAGGTGTTGCTCTCGTCCTGGGTGGCGTTGACGATCAGCGGCGAGTCGACGTTGCCCGGCTGCCACCAGTGGCCGTCGCCGAAGCTGGCGGCGCCTCGGTTGACCAGGCGCTCCAGGTCGATGTCCTTGGTCTCGCGGGTCCAGCGCAGGCCGGCGGTGACGCTGAAGTCGTCGGTGAAGTTGTAGGTGGTGCTGCCGAAGATGGCGTAGCTCTCGGTCTTCTGGTCGTAGCTGACGTTGTTGTAGTAGCTGGGGACGTAGACGTTGGGCAGCGCCGCGTTGGCGTTCTTCGACTCCAGGTCCTCGTTGAAGTAGTGGAAGCCCAGCACCCAGTTCAGCCGGTCGCTGCGCGGTGAGGCCAGGCGCAGCTCCTGCGACCACTGCTGGCTGTCGGCGTAGCTGTAGCTGCGCTGCAGTTCCAGCGGGGTGTTGTCGCTGTCGGTCCAGCCGTCGCGGGTGAAGTGTTCGAAGGCGGTGATGGAGGTCAGCTCCAACTCGCCCAGCTGCCAGACCAGGTTGAGGTTGCTGCCGGCCTGGTCGATCTCGGCCTGGTACTTGGCGTTGAAGTTGGCCTTTCCCAGTTTCGGGTCGATGGAATAGCCGAACTGATTGGTGCCGTCCGGACGGGTGCCGTAGCTCACCGTGTTGTAGCTGGCGGTGTCGTGGTAATGGCGGGCGTGGACGTTGAGGTTTGCGTCGAGGTTGTCGTTCACCCGCGCGGCCAGTTGCAGGCGCACGGCGTCGTCTTCCAGCGCGCCCTGGTCGTTGCCGTCGTTCTCGTTCTCGGTATAGCCGTCGCGGCCCTGGTGGTGGAAGGACAGGCGCCCGGCCAGCTTGTCGTCCACCAGCGCGTCGCTCACCGCGCCTTCGACGATGCGGTTGGCGTAGTTGCCCAGGTCGACCTTGAAGTAGCCCTCGGGGCTGAAGGTCGGCTTGCGCGAGATGAAGTTGATCGCCCCGCCCGTGGTGTTCTTGCCCCACAGGGTGCCCTGCGGGCCGCGCAGCACTTCCACGCGCTCCTGGTCGAACAGCGGGAAGCCGGTGGCGCTGATGTTGGCGATGTACACGTCGTCGACGTAGATGCCGATCGGGCTGACCGTGTTGGCGCCCTGGTCACCGGTGCCCAGACCGCGGATCCACCAGCGCGGACGGCCGTGGCCGTCGGTGGTGCCGGCGGAGGCGTTGGGGGTGTAGCGGGTGACTTCGCTGGCCGATTGCAGGGAGGCGTCGCGGATCTTCTCGCCGCTCAGCACGGTGATCGGCGCCGGTACTTCCTGTACCGATTCCTCGCGCTTCTGCGCGGTGACCACCACCTTGCCGAGGGTCGGTGCGGCGCTGCTTTCTGCGGTGTTCTGAGCATCGGTGCTCTGAGTATCAGTGCTCTGAGCATCGGTTTTCTGGGCGTTGCCGTCGGCTGCGTGGACCGCGCCGCTGGCCAGGCTCGCCAGGATGGCAAGGGAAAGGGTGGTGCGTTTGAACATGGTGTCCCCGGGGGGCGGCGAAAGGACGGCTGGCTCTGTGGTGCTCGGTCGTCGCCGCAAGGCATGAAGCGGTTATTGCGTTGCTCTTGTGCTGGCTCACGCGTGATAAGGCCGAAAGGCTTGCCGGGGACATCGCAACATCCGTACCGCTTTTTTGCTTCCTATTAACTTGTTGATGCAAAAGGGTTTTTATGGATTCCTGCGGCCGGGGTGCTGCTGAGGCAACAGTCCATGCTGGGCCATCGCTGCCTGGGCAGCAGCGCGTCAGCAGGCTCCCGCGGCTTTCGTCGAACTGCCGCGGGAACGCCATTTGCAGCTGATAAGCTGATCTCCTGAAAGCCCTGGAGTTGGCAATGAACACGCTCTTGCCGGAACAACCCCTCAAGCGTTTCCCGCGCAACCTGCGCGGCCGCGATTTCGTGGTGGGGGATGTGCACGGCCATTTCGAACTGCTGCAACGACTGCTCGACCAGGTCGGCTTCGATCCGGCCGCCGACCGCCTGTTCGCCGCCGGCGACCTGGTGGACCGCGGCCCCTATTCGCCGCAGGTCATGGACTGGCTGGCCAGGCCCTGGTTCGCCTCGGTGCGCGGCAACCACGAGCAACTGGTGATCGACGTGGTGCTGACCGGCGATGACCGCGATCTGCACTTCCGCAATGGCGGCACCTGGCTGTACAAGCTCACCCCGGTGACCCGCGAGCGCATCGCCCGCCGGCTGCAGCAGTTGCCGCTGGTGATCGAAGTGGAGCTGGAAGAGGGCCGGCGCGTCGGCATCGTGCACGCCGAGGCGCCAGTTTCACCGGCCTTCCCCGACTGGGACAGCGGCGTCGCCGCGCTGGCCGGTGAGCTGGGCGAAGCCGCCCGGCGCAATGCCGTCGGCCTGGCCATGTGGGCGCGCACGCGAATCGAGAAGGAAGATGCGACGCCGATTGCCGGGCTGGAGCGCCTTTATGTCGGGCATACCGCGCAGAGGGCCGTGCGCCCGCTCGGCAACACCCACTACATCGACACGGGCAGCGGCTATGCCGACGGCTGCCTGAGCATTGTCGACATGCAAACCGGCAAGGTGGAAACGGCGGCCGCGGGCTGAGCGGCCGCCGGGGCGATCACTCGCCGCGGATGTACTGTTCCAGTTGCTGGATCAGCTCGGCCTGTTCGGCGATGGCGGCCTTCACCAGGTCGCCGATGGACAGCAGGCCGAGCAGCTCGCCGTTCTCCACCACCGGCAGGTGGCGCAGGTGGCGCTCGGTCATGATGCCCATGCACTTGTCGACGTTCAGGTGGGTGTCCACGGTGATCACCGGAGCGGTCATCACCGCGCTGACCGGCGTGTTCTCCGAGTTGCGTCCCTTGAGCGCCAGGCGCCGGGCGTAGTCGCGCTCACTGAAGAAGCCGACCAGCTGGTTGGCCTCCACCACCGGCAGGCCGCCGAGGTTCTTCTCCGCCATCAGGCGCAATGCATCGATCACCAGCGCATCCGGGGCGATGGTGTAAACCTGCTGGTCCGCCTTGGCGTTCAACAGCTGAGCCACAGTCTTCATTCATACCCCCTGTTTGTCGTCGCACGGCGCGAAGCCCGTGGTCCATAGAGAATCGTGGACGAATCGCGATCCGGCAAGGCCGGAAAGCGCCGTCCGCCGTCACGGGAGCGTCATCCACCCGCGGCGCGACTTATACTGTGATTCCCTTCCCCGTTTCCCCCTACGAAAGACCGGCCATGACTGACGAAGACCTCGACCTCCACGAGCCCGAACACGACCACCTGCTGGACCTCGACGACGACCTCGACGGCCTGCTGGAGGAGGATGCGGCGTTCTTCGAGGACCCGCCCGGCGACCATGAGGAGGACGACGAGGACGCGGAGGAATACCAGCCAGGCCTGGACGACGACGAGGACTGGTAAGGGACTGACCTTCGGACGATTTCCGGGCGTCATGATTGGCTGGCAGAATGCTGGCCAGACAATAAAGAGAAAGCACCATGCGCAACGTCACGCTCGCCCTGGCCGTTTCCCTGCTCTGTGGATGTTCCTCGGACGTCCGCCGGGATGACCGCACCGCGCCCATCTCCCTCTACCGCGACACCCGTCACGTGATGGTGGTGAACTTCCAGCCCGACGCCACGGTGGCGGCCAACCCGCGCTGGGGCGCGCTGAAGGCCAGCTGGCGCGAAGCGCTGCGCGACGAGGCGGGTTCGGCGGACTACCAGCTCACCGAGCAGGACGGCGAGCCGCGTGCCACCGACACCCTGTCCACCCTGGTGGTGATCGAGGTCGGTGCCGGCCACAACGCCAACAACCGTCCCGGCAGTGGCGACGAGGAGTGGATTACCTCCACCGTGCGCTACCACGACGGCCTGACCGGCCAACTGCTCGCCTCGCGCCGCTATGAAAGCGAAGCCGACGGCGACCTGTTCACCTCGATGGGCTCCTCGGAAGTCAGTGCGGTGTCGGAACAGATAGTCGAAGAAATCACCGGTGCGCTACTGGTCGCCCGTCCGTCGCGCAGCCTGCCGAAGCCGCTGCCTGCCGCCACGCCGGCGCAGCCGCCCGAGGCCGTACCGCAGCCGGTCTCGCCCACCGCGGCGGAAACCGTCGCCCACGTCTCCCGTCCGTTGACCCAGGAGCAGCAACTGATGGAGTTGCAGCGGCGCAACCTGCCGTACGAGGAATACCGTGACGAGTACCGGCGGATCATGGGGCACTGAGCCCCTGATGTCGCCAGCGGGCAGACGCGGCAGCTAGAACCAGCCGCCGCCCGACAGCTCCTGCTGGCAGCTCTTGTACTGCGCGCCGTACAGGTAGGCACGCGCCTGGACCTTCTGCGACACCGTCTTCAGCCACGGCTTGGCGTCGTAGCTGCGCTGGCGGTAGCCGCCCCAGCCCTCGTGGTAGTTCAGGTACTGGCCGTAGGCGTCCCACTTGGACACGCCGTTCACGCTGTAGCTCTTGTTCATGTACCAGCCCATGAAATCCAGCGCGTCGGCGAAGTCGTCGCGGTCGGCGCCCCAGCCACCGGCTTCCTTCTTGTAGTCCGCCCAGGTCTCGTCCTTGGCCTGCGCATAGCCGTAGGCGGAACTGACCCGGCCCCAGGGAATGAAGCCGAGGAAGTAGTAACGCGGCGGCAGGGCGTCGTGCCTGAAGGAGGACTCCTGGTACATCATCGCCATGGGCACCTGAACGGTCCCGCCCCAGCGTTTCTGCACCTTCAGCGCGGCCTCGTGCCATTGCGGCTTTTCACGAAAGATCTCGCAAAGGTTCTCGGGGTGCGCCGGGGGCTTGGTGGCGCAGCCGGCAAGTGTCAGCAGCAGGGCGGGCAGCAGAAGCCGGAGCATGGGCGGTTTGTCCTTTTCGCGCGCGATGGCGCAAGGCTTATACAGCCTCTGATGGCGAAGCGGAATCGTCGGGCGTCGAGGGCAACCTTCTCACCGGCGCCTGTCGGCGTGCAGGCCTGCTGGATGATCGGTTGGCGCCTGGTCTGCCGTGATGGCAAAATGAAGCTATCGATGACAAGGAGGTTGCCGTGCGCCGTATTTCCCTCGCTCTGCTGTTGATTGCCCTCGCTGCCAGCAGTGGCTGTGCTGTGAAGAAGAATTTCTATGCATCCGGTGGCAGTCGCGCAGACGGCACTGTCGACCTGGCCTACGACGTCCAGCAGTTCGAGCAGCCGGTCGTCGACGTGTCGCAAGCCCAGGCCATTGCCAAGTCCAAGTGCCAGGTGTGGGGCTATCAGGATGCCGAGGCCTTTGGCGGCCAGACCCAACACTGCAACCAGTTCAATGGGTACGGCACCTGCATCGCCGCGCAGATCGTGGTCAAGTATCAGTGCCTGGGTAATCTCGGCACGCAGGTCGGCCAGAGTGCAGCTGCACCTCTGCAGATTCAGCCGCAAGCCCAGTCTGCTTCCAATGGTTCGCTGAACAAGGCTCAATGGCAGCAGCAACAGCTGCAAATGTTGCAGGCGACACCGATGTCGTACGAGGAATACCAGCGCCGCTATCAGCAGATCATGGCGCAGTAAGCCCGGCAGTGCCGGCGAAAACAAAAAAGGCCCGCATCTGCGGGCCTTTTTACGGCTTTCCCTGGGCAAGGAAAGCGAGGAGATGGCGCACCAGGCGGGATTCGAACCCACGACCCCTGCCTTCGGAGGGCAGTACTCTATCCAGCTGAGCTACTGGTGCGTATGCCGCGGCTGGCGCGGCAGGCGGCAATCATACGCATCTCCCGTGCGGGCGTCCAATGCAGGTACGCTCGTTCATGATATCGAACGAAAACTGCCGCCTGTCGGTAGAACTCCGCCGAAAACCCGCTGCAATCTGATAGCTTCGTTGGTTTTGTCGAACGAGCTCTTGCCCTTTGCAGTCGAGGGCCCTAGGATTCGTTTGAGATTTCAAACGCCTCCCCATCACAACAACAGGAGACCGGAGCATTGGCATCACACCAGCCGGCCATCAGCCTGCGGGATGACAGTCTTCCGTTGCACCCACCGCATGTCCCTTGTGACAGGTCTCCGTGCGGCTTCCGTCGATCAGCGTACCGGAAGGTTGTAGGGCAGGCGTACTCCTGGGCCGAGCCCGGGAATCTGTGCGTGAACGAGTTCAACCAGACCGGGCAATGACCCCGGCCTGCGTTTTTTCGTGTCCGCATGCCGAGCGAACTAAGAGCCGTTCGCCTGGCATCGCCTCCAAGCTGAGGCGACGTTCGCCTTCCGCGTCGATACTGATCGGCCGGGGTGAATGAACGGCAGAGGCTGCGGTCTCTCCCATCCAGACAACAAGGCAGGCGGGACTCGAGTCAGACCCGCCGTCCACAGGCTTTCCTCGAAAGGAGACAGGTCATGCAACTCAATGATGCCAAGCTGTTCCGCCAACAGGCTTACATTGACGGTTCCTGGGTCGACGCCGACAACGGCAAGACCATCAACGTGAACAACCCGGCCACCAACGAGATCATCGGCACTGTGCCGAAGATGGGCGCCGACGAAACCCGTCGTGCCATCGAAGCCGCCGACAAGGCCCTGCCGGCCTGGCGTGCGCTGACCGCCAAGGAACGCGCCAACAAGCTGCGCAAGTGGTTCGACCTGATGATCGCCAACCAGGACGACCTGGCCCGCCTGATGACCATCGAGCAGGGCAAGCCGCTGGCCGAAGCCAAGGGCGAGATCGCCTATGCCGCCTCCTTCCTCGAGTGGTTCGGCGAAGAAGCCAAGCGCATCTACGGTGACACCATTCCGGGCCACCAGCCCGACAAGCGCATCATCGTGATCAAGCAGCCGATCGGCGTGACCGCGGCCATCACTCCGTGGAACTTCCCGTCCGCGATGATCACCCGCAAGGCCGGCCCGGCCCTGGCCGCTGGCTGCACCATGGTGCTCAAGCCTGCTTCGCAGACCCCGTACTCCGCCCTGGCCCTGGCCGAGCTGGCCGAGCGCGCCGGTATTCCGAAGGGCGTGTTCAGCGTCGTCACCGGCAGCGCCGGCGAAGTCGGCGGTGAGCTGACCAGCAACCCGATCGTGCGCAAGCTGACCTTCACCGGTTCCACCGAGATCGGTCGCCAGCTGATGGCCGAATGCGCCAAGGACATCAAGAAAGTGTCCCTGGAACTGGGCGGCAACGCTCCGTTCATCGTGTTCGACGATGCCGACCTGGACGCCGCCGTCGAAGGCGCGCTGATCTCCAAGTACCGCAACAACGGCCAGACCTGCGTCTGCGCCAACCGCCTGTACGTTCAGGACGGCGTGTACGACGCCTTCGTCGAGAAGCTGAAGGTCGCCGTGGCCAAGCTGAACATCGGCAACGGCCTGGAGCAGGGCATCACCACCGGCCCGCTGATCGATTCCAAGGCTGTGGCCAAGGTCGAAGAGCACATCGCCGACGCCGTTTCCAAGGGCGCCAAGGTCCTCACCGGCGGCAAGCCGCACGCCCTGGGTGGCACCTTCTTCGAGCCGACCATCCTGGTCGACGTACCGAAGTCCGCCCTGGTGTCCAAGGACGAGACCTTCGGCCCGCTGGCGCCGGTGTTCCGCTTCAAGGACGAGGCCGAAGTCATCGCCATGTCCAACGACACCGAGTTCGGCCTGGCTTCCTACTTCTACGCCCGCGACCTGGCCCGCGTGTTCCGCGTTGCCGAGCAGCTGGAATACGGCATGGTGGGTATCAACACCGGCCTGATCTCCAACGAAGTGGCGCCGTTCGGCGGCATCAAGGCCTCCGGCCTGGGCCGTGAAGGTTCGAAGTACGGCATCGAGGACTACCTCGAAGTCAAATACCTCTGCCTCGGCGGTATCTGACCCGTTTTTTCCGTGGGCGCGAGGTGGCAGGCAAGAGCTGACAGCCACCTTCGCGTCGGCGTTTTCCGGTGGTAGCACCGGACAACCCGTCCGGCGGGCCGCAAGTGCCATGACAGTCGATCATCGTATGCTGTCGTGTGTGGCTTCTCCCCGCTTTCATCCTTTGATCCGGTCGCCCGATGAGCGGCCACTGAGGAAGCTATGAGCAAAACCAACGAATCCCTGCTGCAACGTCGTCAGGCCGCCGTACCGCGCGGTGTAGGCCAGATCCACCCGGTCGTCGCCGAGCGCGCCGAGAACTCCACCGTGTGGGACGTCGAAGGTCGTGAGTACATCGACTTCGCCGGCGGCATTGCCGTTCTGAACACCGGCCACCTGCACCCGAAAGTGGTTGCCGCCGTTCAGGAGCAACTGACCAAGCTGACCCACACCTGCTTCCAGGTGCTGGCGTACGAGCCCTACATCGAGCTGGCCGAAGAGATCGCCAAGCGCGTTCCGGGCAACTTCCCGAAGAAGACCCTGCTGGTCACCTCCGGCTCCGAAGCCGTTGAAAACGCCGTCAAGATCGCCCGTGCCGCCACCGGCCGCGCTGGCGTGATCGCCTTCACCGGCGCCTACCACGGCCGTACCATGATGACCCTGGGCCTGACCGGCAAGGTCGTTCCGTACTCCGCTGGCATGGGCCTGATGCCGGGCGGCATCTTCCGCGCCCTGGCTCCGTGCGAACTGCACGGCGTGAGCGAAGACGAGTCGATCGCCAGCATCGAGCGCATCTTCAAGAACGACGCCCAGCCGCGCGACATCGCTGCCATCATCATCGAGCCGGTTCAGGGCGAAGGTGGCTTCTACGTCAACTCCAAGGCCTTCATGCAGCGCCTGCGCGCCCTGTGCGACGAGCACGGCATCCTGCTGATCGCCGACGAAGTGCAGACCGGCGCTGGCCGTACCGGCACCTTCTTCGCCACCGAGCAACTGGGCATCGTTCCGGACCTGACCACCTTCGCCAAGTCCGTTGGCGGTGGTTTCCCGATCTCCGGTGTTTCCGGTAAAGCTGAAATCATGGACGCCATCGCTCCCGGCGGCCTGGGCGGCACCTACGCCGGTAGCCCGATCGCTTGCGCCGCGGCCCTGGCCGTGCTGAAAGTGTTCGACGAAGAGAAGCTGCTGGAGCGTTCGCAAGCCGTTGGCGAGAGCCTGAAGGCGGGTCTGCGCGACATCCAGGCCAAGCACAAGGTCATCGGCGACGTTCGTGGCCTGGGTTCGATGATCGCCATCGAGCTGTTCGAAGGCGGCGATCACAACAAGCCGGCCGCTGAACTGGTCAGCAAGATCGTGGTTCGTGCCCGTGAGAAAGGTCTGATCCTGCTCTCCTGCGGTACCTACTACAACGTGATCCGCTTCCTGATGCCCGTCACCATCCCTGACGCGCAGCTGGAAAAAGGCCTGGCCATTCTGGCCGAGTGCTTCGACGAACTGGCCTGAGCCTTACCGCTCTAACGGTTCGAGAGAAAGGCCCGCGCAAGCGGGCCTTTTTTTATGCCCGCGCTTTGGGCGTGTTCTTTGTGCGAAATGTCCGTCGAAGTTGATGGCGCGCATGGGAAAGCTCGTGGGCTTTGGACTACGCTGCGCAGTATCCGAAGGCCGTTGGCCGGCGGCATCCGAAGGACCGGGCACTCGACAGGGATGGCTCTGGATCGGCTGTTTCCGCCCGCGACGGCAGACGTCCCGAACGAGGTGCGATCCATGAGCGTTTCTCCCGGCGTGCTGGTGGCTGCCAGCGACCCCTGGAGCCGTGAGCTGCTCGGCCAGCTGGTGCTGAGCGTGCGTTGCGACGCCAATGTCGAATTCTGCGAAGACGGTGACACGGCCATCGAGGCCTGCCGCCGTCATCCCTTCGCGCTGATCCTGGCGGAGCGTGAACTGCCCGGCAGCGATGGCCTGGAGTTGCTGCGCCATGTGCGCATGCGCCGCCGCGGCCCGGTTGCCCAGCCCTTCATCCTGATCAGCTCCAAGGCCGACGCCGCCAGCGTCCGCGCGGCCTTGCCGCTGGCGCCCACCGCCTACCTGGTCAAACCCTTCAACGCCGAGAACCTGCGCGAACGCCTGCGCTCGCTGTTGCTGGCGCCGGGTGAGAACGTCGTCTGCGAGTTGCCGACGCTGGAGCAGAGCCTGTCGCTGGAGCGCTTCCTGCAGACCGAGCGCGATGCCACCGAAGGCGCGCCGCTGATGGGTGAGGTTGGTGCGGCGGTGAATCGCTGCATGGAGGCCGGTGACGTCAATCTGGAGATGCTCGAACAGGAGTTCGGCCACGACCCGCAGATCACCGCCTGCCTGATCTCCGCCGCTAACAGCGCCGCGCGGCACGTCGGCATGCCCTGCCAGACGCTGATGCAGGCGCTGTCGCGGCTGGGCGTGGCGCAGGCGCTGAACCTGATGCTGGCAGTCGCGCTGCAGCGCGCCGCGACCCTCGATGATCCGCTGCTCAAGGAGCACGCCGGGCGTTTCTGGGAGCTGTCCCAACATACCGCCGACGCTGCGTTTGCGCTGGCCGAGTCCCTCGGCGCCGATGCTGACCGCTGCTTTACCGCCGGCCTGCTGCACTGTCTGGGCGATCTTGCGCTGCTGCGCAGTCTGCAGGACTGGCACAGCGCGGGTGGCGAGCTGAGTGAGGCGGATGTGGATAGGGCCCTGAAGGAGCACGGCGCGAGCTTCGGCTCCGCTCTGCGCACCCGCTGGCGCCTGCCGCTGGAGCTGCGCAACCTGATCGCCGCTGCCTACGCCATCGATAACGGCGTGTTCAGCCGCGAGGCACTGATAGTCAACCTGGCGGCCAGTGCGGCGCGTCTGCCCGAGGAGGAGTTGCCCAGGCTCAAGGACCACAAGGCCGCGCGCATGCTGCAGCTGACGCCGGCGCAGCTGGGTTATCTAGGGCGGACCTAGGGCTGGGGCGGACTTAGGGCGATCCAGAGCGCCACGGCGATCATCGCCAGCAATACCAGGGCGCCCGCCAGCTGGACCAGCCAGTCGGTGCCGCGAAAGTCATCGGGAAAGGCGGGTCCCCGGGGTTTCCGGCCGAGCGTCAAGGCGCGCAGCAGAAGCCATCCGAGCAGGTAACTGAAGCGATTGAACAGCGCGTCGAGCAGCCCTTCGAAGACCAGTTCCAGACCCAGCAGCAGGAGGCGGAGCAGACGCCCGAGCAGGGCGGTGGGAAGGTCGTCGAGCATGGGAATCCGTTCCCCTCGATGGCCGCGCCGGGTGGCGCGGCCTGATGGCGCTTAGCGCGTGCCCAGCAGTTCCTGGCCGCGAGCGACGGCGGCGCGGACCTGGTTCGGGGCGGTGCCGCCGATGTGGTCGCGGGCATTCACCGAGCCTTCCAGGGTCAGCACGACGAACACGTCGTCATCGATCTGGTCGCTGAACTGACGCAGCTCATCCAGGCTCATTTCGGCCAGGTCCTTGCCGCTGTCCACGCCGTATTTCACCGCGTGGCCGACGATTTCGTGGCAATCGCGGAACGGCAGGCCGCGGCGCACCAGGTAGTCGGCCAGGTCGGTGGCGGTGGAGAAGCCGCGGCGGGCCGCTTCGCGCATGATCTCGCGCTTGGGCTTGATCGCCGGAACCATGTCGGCAAAGGCACGCAGGCTGTCGCGCAGGGTGTCGGCGGCGTCGAACAGCGGCTCCTTGTCTTCCTGGTTGTCCTTGTTGTACGCCAGCGGCTGGCCCTTCATCAGGGTCAGCAGGCCGGCGAGGTGGCCGAACACGCGGCCGGACTTGCCACGCACCAGCTCCGGTACGTCCGGGTTCTTCTTCTGCGGCATGATCGAGGAGCCGGTGCAGAAGCGGTCGGGCAGGTCGATGAACTGGAACTGGGCGCTGGTCCAGAGCACCAGCTCTTCGGAGAAGCGCGACAGGTGCATCATCGCCACAGCGGCAGCAGCGCAGAATTCGATGGCGAAGTCACGGTCGGACACGCCGTCCAGCGAGTTGCCGGAGATCGCTTCGAATCCCAGCAGTTCGCAGGTGATGGTCCGGTCGATCGGGTAGGTGGTGCCCGCCAGCGCGGCGCTGCCCAGGGGCATGCGGTTGGCGCGCTTGCGGCAGTCCACCAGGCGCTCGTAGTCGCGGCTGAGCATTTCGAACCAGGCCAGCAGGTGGTGGCCGAAGGTCACCGGCTGCGCGGTCTGCAGGTGGGTGAAGCCGGGCATGATGGTGTCGGCTTCGGCTTCCGCCAGACCCAGCAGGCCCTGTTGCAGGCGGGTGATCTCGGCGAGGATCAGGTCGATTTCGTCACGCAGCCACAGGCGGATGTCGGTGGCGACCTGGTCGTTGCGCGAACGGCCGGTGTGCAGTTTCTTGCCGGTGACCCCAATGCGGTCGGTCAGGCGTGCTTCGATGTTCATGTGCACGTCTTCCAGGTCGACGCGCCAGTCGAAGGTGCCGGCCTCGATCTCGCTCTGGATCTGCTGGAGACCGTCGATGATGGTGTCGCGCTCGGCGTCGCTCAGTACGCCGACCTTGGCCAGCATGGTGGCGTGGGCCTTGGAGCCCATGATGTCGTGGCGATAGAGGCGCTTGTCGAAGTCGACGGAAGCGGTGAAGCGGGCGACAAAGGCATCGACGGGCTCGCTGAAACGGCCGCCCCAGGACTGGTTGGTCTTCTCTACGCTCATGGATCTCTCTCGCTGAAACGGGCAGGCGCGGCGCGCGGCCTGCATGAAGGGCAAAGTGCGACGATAATAGCAGGCTGAAGGACAAAACCGGCGGCGCTTTGGCAGGTTGCGGCGGGGGAGTGGCGGTGAATCGTCGCGAGCCCCGTGCCGATCTTTGCGCTGTCCGACAATTCCTGGCTTTTGGTCGCACGCGGCGCTTGCCGCCGTGCAGGCGCTTACGGAAACTGCGTCGATGCCCAGACTGACGAAGACCGGCGACCAGCCGGCGCCCAACGAAGACTATTTCATCCCCGAACTCTGCCAGCCCGAAGCGCTGTTCAGCCTGGTGCTGCTCGCCGAACTGCTGGTGCTCGTGCTGGTGCTCGCCGAGCCGATGACGCCCAGCTTCAACTGGGTGCGCCTGGCCCTTTCCTCGCTGTTCGTGCAGTGGATCGTGCTGCTCTCGGCCGGCCTGCTATGCCAGTTGCGGCCGTTCATGGCGCGCTGGCCGGCATGGTTCTCCGGGCTGCTCAGCTGCGCGCTGGTGGTCCTGCTGACGCTGGGCTGCACCTGGGTGGCGGATTATTTCTCCCTCGGCGGGCCCATGAGCCGCACCGGCGAGGTCAACCTTTACCTGCGCCATGCGTTGATTGCGCTCATCATGTCCACGCTGTTGCTACGCTACTTTTACCTGGTGAGCCAATGGCGAAGGCAGGAGCAGGCAGAACTGCGGGCGCGGATCGAATCGCTGCAGGCGCGCATCCGTCCGCACTTCCTGTTCAACAGCCTCAACAGCATCGCCAGCCTGATCGAGATCGATCCGGGCAAGGCCGAGCTGGCGGTACTGAATCTTTCGGACCTTTTTCGCGCCAGCCTGGCCAAACCTGGAACATTAATTTCCTGGGGAGAGGAACTTGAGCTGGCCAGACGCTATCTTTCCATTGAGCAGTTCCGTCTTGGCGACCGGTTGCAGATGGACTGGCAGGTGAGCGGCGTGCCCGAAGGCGTGCCGATTCCCCAGTTGACGCTGCAGCCGTTGCTCGAGAACTCATTGATTTATGGCATCCAGCCGCGCATCGAAGGCGGTCTGGTGAAAGTTGAGGCGGACTACCGTGACGGTGTGTTCCAGCTCTGCGTGAGCAACCCGTACGACGAAGCGACCGAGACGCTGCCCACGAAGGGGACCAAGCAGGCCCTGCAGAATATTGCAGCGCGACTTGCGGCACTTTTCGGGCCAAAAGCTAGTCTCACCGTCGAGCGCCGTGACGGACGGCACTTCACCTGTCTACGCTATCCATGTGCGCGTCTCATGCAGGAAGCCTGAGCTTATGAATGTCCTGATCGTCGATGACGAACCCCTGGCGCGAGAGCGCCTGGCCCGGCTGGTGGGGCAACTGGACGGCTATCGCGTCCTCGAGCCATCCGCCAGCAACGGCGAAGAAGCGCTGACGCTGATCGACAGCCTGAAGCCGGATATCGTCCTGCTGGATATCCGCATGCCCGGCCTGGATGGGCTTCAGGTGGCCGCCAAGCTGTGCGAGCGCGAAGCCCCGCCGGCGGTGATTTTCTGTACCGCCCATGATGAATTCGCCCTGGAGGCGTTCCAGGTCAGTGCGGTCGGCTACCTGGTCAAGCCGGTCCGCAGCGAGGACCTGGCCGACGCCCTGAAGAAAGCCTCGCGGCCTAACCGCGTGCAGCTTGCGGCGCTGACCAAGCCCCCGGCGGCCGGTGGCCCCGGCCCGCGCAGCCACATCAGTGCGCGGACCCGCAAGGGCATCGAGCTGATCCCGCTGGAAGACGTGATCTTCTTCATCGCCGACCACAAGTACGTGACCCTGCGCCACGCGGGCGGCGAAGTGCTGCTGGACGAACCGCTGAAGGCGCTGGAGGACGAGTTCGGTGACCGCTTCGTGCGCATCCACCGCAACGCGCTGGTCTCCCGCGAGCGTATCGAACGCCTGCAGCGCACCCCGCTGGGGCACTTCCAGTTGTACCTGAAAGGACTCAACGGCGACGCGCTGACCGTCAGCCGCCGCCATGTCGCCGGTGTCCGGCGACTCATGCATAACCTGTAGCGACACAGTGCCGCAGCACTCGAAGCCCGGGGGCCACCCCCCCCGGGCTTTTCGTTTGCGTGAGCTGTTATCATGCGGGCACTTTCTTGCACGCTTCCTTTGCCTGGAAATGCCCATGTCTCGCGAAATCCGTATCGCCACGCGCCAGAGCGCCCTGGCACTCTGGCAGGCCGAATACGTCAAGGCCCGCCTGGAACAGGCCCATCCCGGCCTGACCGTGACCCTCCTGCCGATGACCAGCCGCGGTGACAAGCTGTTGGACGCGCCACTGGCGAAAATCGGCGGCAAGGGCCTGTTCGTCAAGGAGCTGGAAACCGCCCTGCTGGACAACGAAGCGGACATCGCCGTGCACTCCATGAAGGACGTGCCGATGGACTTCCCCGAAGGCCTGGGCCTGTACTGCATCTGCGAGCGTGAAGACCCGCGCGACGCCTTCGTCTCCAATACCTACGCCAGCCTCGACGACCTGCCCGCCGGCAGCGTGGTCGGCACCTCCAGCCTGCGCCGCCAGGCCCAGCTGCTGGCCAGCCGCCCGGACCTGCAGATCCGCTTCCTGCGCGGCAACGTCAACACCCGCCTGGCCAAGCTCGATGCCGGCGAGTACGACGCGATCATCCTCGCTGCCGCCGGCCTGATCCGCCTCGGCTTCGAAGACCGCATCCGTTCCTCCATCAGCGTCGAGGCCAGCCTGCCGGCTGGCGGCCAGGGCGCGGTGGGTATCGAGTGCCGCAGCGCCGACGCGGAGATCCATGCCCTGCTGCAACCGCTGCATCACCGTGAGACCGCCCTGCGCGTCACCGCCGAACGTGCGCTGAACAAGCGCCTGAACGGCGGCTGCCAGGTGCCCATCGCCTGCTACGCCATCCTCGAAGGCGACCAGCTGTGGCTGCGCGGCCTGGTTGGCCAGCCCGACGGCACCGAACTGCTGCGCGCTGAAGCCCGCGCACCGTTCGCCGAAGCCGAAACCCTCGGCGTGAAGGTCGCGGAAGATCTGCTGGGCCAGGGCGCCCAGGAAATCCTCGATGCGGTCTACGGCGAGGCCGGTCACCCGTGAGCCGCTGGCGGCTGCTGCTGACCCGTCCCGAAGAGGATTGCGCGGCGCTCGCCGCCACCCTCGCCGAACACGGCATCCACGGCGACTGCCTGCCCTTGCTGGCGATCACGCCGCGGGAAGAAACCCCCGCCGAGCGCAGCCTGATCCTTGACCTGGACCGCTACTGCGCGGTTATCGTGGTCAGCAAGCCCGCGGCGCGCCTGGGCCTGGAGCGGGTCGACCGCTACTGGCCGCAAGCGCCGCTGACCCAGCGCTGGTTCACCGTCGGGGCCGCCACGGCAGCTATCCTCGAAGACTACGGTCTGGATGTGGTCTGCCCGCAGGGTGGTGACGACAGCGAAGCCCTGCTGGCCTTGCCGGAGTTCGAGCAGGCCCTGCAGGTGCATGATCCGAAGGTGTTGATCATGCGCGGCGAGAGTGGCCGAGAATTCCTTGCCGAACGCCTGCGCGGCCAAGGCGTGATGGTCGACTATCTGGAACTCTACCGGCGCGAAATGCCGGCTTACCCCCCGGGCGAACTGCTGCGGCGAATCCAGGGGGAGCGTTTGAACGCCATCGCGGTCAGTAGTGGGCAGGGGCTCGAGCACCTGCGCCAGCTGGCGGCGGCGGATTGGCCGCAAGTCAGCGCGATGCCGTTGTTCGTGCCCAGCCCGCGGGTGGCTGAGCAGGCGCGGGAGATGGGGGCGCTGCGAGTAATCGATTGCCGGGGCGCAAGCCCGACGGCATTAATGGAAGCGTTGAGAAGCGCCGACTAGAACAATTTCCGAGCGAAGGATGGATCTGTGAGCGAAGCCGTCACTCCCCAAGAGACTTCACCAACATCGTCCAGTCCGGCCGCCGCGCCGGCCCCGCGCAAGGGCGGCACGGGCATCGCCCTGCTGGCCCTGCTGGTCGGCGCCGCCGGTCTCGCCGCTGGCGGCTGGGGCGTCTGGCAGGTCCAGCAGCTCAAGGGCGCCGAGCAGCAGCGCGCCGCGCAACTGGAAGACGCCCGCGCCCAGGCGCAGGGCGTGCAGAGCGCCAACGCCGAGCTGAACAAGCGCCTGGATACCCTGCCCAACGCCGACGAGCTCGAAGCCCGCCGTCGCCTGGTGGTGGAACTGCAAGGCGACCAGCAGCAGCTGGCCAAGCAGGTCAAGCAGGTGCTGGGGCAGGGCCGCCAGCAATGGCGCCTGGCCGAGTCCGAGCACCTGTTGCGTCTGGCCGCGCTGCGTCTCTCCGCGCTGCAGGACATCGACAGCGCCATCGAGCTGGTCCAGGGCGCCGACGACATCCTTCGTGTGAACAACGATCCGGGCGCCTTCGCTGCTCGCGCGCAACTGGCCAAGAGCCTCGAAGCGCTACGTGCGTTGCCCCAGCCCGACCGCACTGGTCTGTTCCTGCAATTGGGCGCGCTGCGCGACCAGGCTGCCCAGCTGCAACCGCTGAACCCCGCCTTCAAGCCCTCCGACACCGGCACTGGCCCGAACACCGCCTGGAGCGACGGCAACGACCGCTGGAGCGAGTGGTGGGACCGCGTCTCGCAGTACGTGCGCATCGATTTCAATGCCGGACAGGACATTCGCCCGCTGCTTTCCGGCCAGCAACTGGACCGCGTCCGCCTTGCCCTGAGCCTCGCCCTGGAGCAGGCGCAGTGGGCCGCGTTGAACGGCAAGCAGGACGTCTACGAGCAGGCGCTGAAACAGGCCAGGCAGATCGTCAGCGACTTCTTCAACGCCGACCTCGCCGACAGCCGCGCGCTGGTCGCGCGCCTGGATGAGCTGAGTGGCCAGGCCGTCACCGTGCAGACGCCGGACCTCGGCCCGGCCCTGAGTTCGCTGCAGGCCTACCTGTCGCGCCGCGAGAATGCGGTGCAACAGCAGGAGGCAGTGGCGCCCGACGCGGGGACCCAGCCATGAGCCGCTTCTACGTCCTGATCCTTGCGGTGGTTCTGGCGGCCACCCTGGTCGGGTTGGCCGTCGCCGAGCAGTCCGGCTACGTGCTGATCGCCTACAAGAGCTTCCGCTACGAATCCAGCCTGTGGACCTTCCTCGCGCTGCTGGTGGTGTTCTGGGTGATCTACCTCGCCGTGCGCCTGGTGCTACGTCTGTTGGGGGTCTCCGGCCGAGTGGTGAATCCCTGGTCGCGCTTCAACCGCCGCCGTCGCTCGCAACTGGCCGAGGAACATGGCCAGCGCGATCTCGCCGAAGGGCACTGGACGCAGGCGCTGCGTCACCTGCGTCGTGCCGCCGAGCTGAGTGATCGCCCGCTGCCGCATTACCTGGGCGCTGCCCGCGCGGCCAACGAGCTGGGCAAGATCGAAGAGTGCGACGAGTTGCTGGACCGTGCCCAGGAGCGCGAGCCCGGCTCCGAGCTTGCGGTGGGTCTTACCCGCGCTCAACTGCTGATCAATCGTGGCGACTTCGCCCGCGCCCGCGTGGTGCTGGACAAGCTGCACCAGGATCACCCGCGCCACCCGACCGTGCTGCGCCTGCTCCAGCAGCTCTACGTCAGCCTCCACGAATGGCAGGCGCTGTGCGTGCTGTTGCCGGAGCTGCGCAAGGAGCGTGTGCTGCAGAACGCCGAGCTGGCTGACCTGGAGCGCCGCACCTGGATGGCCGCGCTGGGCGAGGCGGGCGAGCAGGGCATCGGCCAGGGCGAAAGCAGCCTGCAGCCGCTGACCCAGCGCTGGCAGAACGTGCCCTCCAATCTTCGCGCGCAGCCGCCGCTGGTGGCTGCCTACGCCGAGCAGTTGCTGCGTCTGGGCGCGCCGGAAGAGGCCGAAGAAGTGCTGCGCAAGGCGCTCAAGGAAGGCTACGACAGCCGTCTGGTGCACCTCTATGGCCGCGCCCGCGGCCGCGACGGCGCGCACCAGCTGAAGACCGCCGAAGGCTGGCTGAAGCAGCAGGGCGACGATCCCGAACTGCTGCTGACTCTCGGCCGCCTGTGCCTGCAGAACAAGCTGTGGGGCAAGGCGCGCGAGTACCTGGAAGCCAGTCTGGCCCGCCAGCGCAGCGCGGAAACCTGCGCTGAACTGGCGCGTCTGCTGGCGCAACTGGGCGAAGTGGAGCGCAGCAACCAGCTGTTCCAGGAAGGCCTGGGCCTGCTGGCTCCACCTGTTTCACTGCCGGTGGCGGTGCGCGCCTGATCCTGTCGACGTGAGTGAAAACGGCGCCCGAGGGCGCCGTTTTCGTTGTCAGGGATTGCCGTAGTGGATGCGGTAGATCGCGCCGTTCTGGTCATCACTGACCAGCAGCGATCCGTCCGGGGCGACCAGCACGTCAGCTGGCCTCCCGTGAACCCCGCCATCCTTGTCGAGCCAGCCTTCGGCGAACACGCTCTGGCGCTTCAGCGTGCCGTCCTCGTTGAGCTCGACCCGCGCCACCCGGTAGCCGATCTTCCGCGTGCGGTTCCACGAGCCGTGCTCGGCGATGAACAGGTTGTCGCGGTATTCGACGGGGAACTGCTCGCCGGTGTAGAAGCGCAGGCCGAGCGCAGCGACGTGGGGGCCGAGCTTGGCCACTGGCGGGGTGAAGGACGAGCAGGGAGTTCTGCCTTCCTCGGGGTCGGCAATATCGCCCTGGTGGCAGTCCGGATAGCCGAAGTCCTCGCCCACCTTGCTGACCTTGTTCAGTTCATCGTCGGGCTTGTCGTCGCCGAGCAGGTCGCGGCCGTTGTCGGTGAACCACAGCTGCTTCGTCTGCGGATGCCAGGTGAAGCCGACGGTGTTGCGGATGCCGTAGGCGACCACTTCCCGCGCGCTGCCATCGGCGTTCATGCGCTGCAGGTTGGCGTATTGCTCGCGGTCCGGTCGGCAGATGTTGCAGGGCGCGCCGACCGGTACGTAGAGCTTGTCGTCCGGGCCGAAGGCGATGAATTTCCAACCATGCGCGGTCTCCTTCGGGAACTGCGCCGGCAGCTCTTCGGCCTTGGGAGGTGCGTCGAGGTGCGCTTCGATGTCGCGCAGCACGACAATGCGGTTGATCGACGACACGTACAGGTCGCCTTTGTGGAAGGTCACGCCCACGGGCATCTGCAGGCCATCGGCGATTACCTTCACCTGGCCGTCAGGCTTCACCGCGAAGACCTTGTCGGCGGAGCGACTGCCCACGAACAGCGTACCCCTTTCGCCCCAGGCCATGGCGCGGGCGCCCGGCACCTGGTCGGTGAGCAGGCTGATGTGGAAGCCTTCAGGGAGTCGGATCTGGCTGAGGTCGGTGGCGGCAATTGCCGGCGATGCTGTCAGTGAAAGCAGCGAGAAAAGCAGGAAATGACGACGCATGGCAGGAATTCCCGGATGAGTGCCACGGCCAGTCTAGACACTCGCCTTGAACTGATCGTCGTGTTTCCACTACCGTAGCGGCCTTTCCTGCAACAGCGCTTTTCAGCGGAGCCGCCATGAACCTGGCCAGCCCTCGTTCCCTGTTCTTCCTTGCCTTCCTCGCCTGCGTCGCCTTGCTCGGCACCGGCTTCTACCTGCAGTACGTGGTCGGGCTGGAGCCTTGTCCGCTGTGCATCCTGCAGCGCATCTTCTTCGCCGGCTGCGGTCTGTTCTCGCTGATCGCCGCTCTACATGGCCGTGCGCCGCGCGTGTACTCGCTGCTGATTCTGCTCAGTGCCCTGGGTGGTGCCGGCACCGCAGGCCGTCAGATCTGGCTGCAGACCCTGCCGCCGGACCAGCTGCCGTCCTGCCTGCCGCCGCTGGATTTCATGCTCGAAAGCATGCCCTACACGCAGATTCTCTACACCATGTTCCACGGTTCGGCCGACTGCGCCGAGGTGACCTGGACCCTGCTCGGCATGAGTATCGCGGAGTGGAGCCTGCTGGCCTTCGTCGGTTACGCCCTGTTCGCCATCGTGCAGTTCTTCCGCCGCCGCGGCTGAGGGTCGCATCGCAATTCGCCATGGCCTGCGTCCCATCGGTGCAGGCCAGAGGCGTCGCGGTCTGTCGATTAAACGCCCGTATGAATTTTCCCGCGGCCGGTGTCTTGAAGGCGGCAACGGGCGGGCATACTCTGGTTTTCCACTCCGTCGGAAAGCCGCCGCCGAACAAGCTTCACACATCGCGGATGTCGAGATTCGACAGAATATTGTCCCGGGGCGGACCTAGCCGGGACGGCGAAAAGGGAAGTGAGGACAACATGCTCGAGAGCTGCCGTAATGCCCAGGAACGTTGGGGAGGCGTACACCAGCTGATCGACCGCTGGTTGCGGGATCGACATGAATTGGTCCGGGCATTCGATTCCCTGGACGGTGTCCAGGCGCCGAAGACCAATGCCGAGAACCTGCAGAGCTTCTGCCAGCTTCTGCTCGACTACGTATCGGCGGGCCACTTCGAGGTCTACGAACAACTGATGAACGAGGCGCAGGCCTTCGGTGATACGCGCGGCCTGGAACTGGCCAAGCAGATCTACCCGCGCCTGGAGACCATCACCGCCAATGCACTGAACTTCAACGACCGCTGCGACAACGGCGATTGCCGCGAAGGCACCTGCCTGACCAGCGAGCTGAAAAGCCTGCGCCAGCAACTGCACGAACGCTTCGAACTGGAAGACTGCCTGATCGAAGTACTGCACAACTCCCACGAGCAGAAAGCCGTTACGGCCTGAGCGAAGGGACGTCCGACAACGGCGCGGGTGCCTCCAGCACTCGCGCCGTTGTCGTTTTGAGTCCGGGCTGTTCATGCGATCGCGGGCGAAGTCCGTTCCTGCCCAAGGTTCACCCCTCCGCGCAGGAGCGGATGTCTGTCGGCGATGTATCGAGCCGCGTACCAGGATCCGCAGCGCTGAAAGTTCGCGCCGTTCGGCAGCTTGCAGCGGTGCTGGCGCAGTCTTTTTCGGGCCCTGGTTCACGGCTGGAAATGGATCGCCAGGGTGACTGTGAAGGCGTGTTCGCGCGAGCATTTCCACTGTGTCCTGATCGCGATTTCGGCGTCGTGCTGGTGCGCCGCTAACGCCGCGCAATCCGCCTTCATCGGGGCCTTCAGGCAGTGTTCCGAAAGCTCTGCGACGGGCATCCCAGGCGTGTCGGGGAAATATTTTTTCATCCGTCAAACGCCCGTGCCACGGGCGTTTGCGCCGCCACGACGGTTGCGTCAATGGAACCAAGTGCGAGATGCGGCGTCACTGGGTGAGTGAAAAAACGCGCCTTCGCGCACTGCTGAAAACCCCTGAAGCCAATGCCTGCTGCGGCCTGCAGCACAATAGGGACATTGGCGAGAGGCCATCAGCGGGGCTAGTATGGGCGCAACCACGTCCGCCAGGAGGCACGTCATGTCGGCCAACAAGAAACCCGTCACTACCCCTCTGCACCTGCTGCACCAGTTGTCCAACAGTCTGATCGAACACCTCGAAGGTGCCTGCAAGCAGGCGCTTGTCGATTCCGAAAAGCTGCTCGCCAAGCTCGAGAAACAGCGCGGCAAGGCTCAGGAGAAGCTGCACAACGCACGCACCAAGCTGCAGGACGCGTCCAAGGCCGGCAAGGCGAAGGCGCAGGCCAAGGCCAAGTCGAGCATCGCTGAGCTCGATGGCGTGCTGGATGTTCTGAAGGCCCGCCAGACTGAAACCCGTGCCTACATCGCCAACCTCAAGCGCGATGTGCAGGAGAGCCTGAAGCTCGCCCAGGGCGTGACCAAGGTGAAGGAAGCCGCTGGCAAATCCCTCGCTACCCGCAAGCCGGTTGCTGCCGCAAAACCGGTTGCCAAGGCCGCTGCCAAACCGGCTGCCAAGCCGGCCGTGAAAGCTGCCGCCAAGCCTGCCGCCAAAGCTGCAGCAAAACCCGCGGCCAAGCCTGCTGCGAAGCCGGCCGCCAAGGTTGCCGCTGCCAAGCCCGCGGCTAAAGTTGCTGCGAAACCCGCGGCCAAACCGGCTGCCAAGCCTGCCGCTAAAGCAGCTGCCAAGCCCGCTGCCAAACCCGCCGCGCGCACCGCTGCCGCCAAGCCTGCCGCTGCCAAGCCGGCTGCCAAGGCTGCCGCTAAACCCGCCGCTAAACCCGCCGCCAAGCCGGCTGCAAAAGCTGCCGCGAAACCGGCTGCCAAGCCTGCTGCCGCCAAGCCCGCCGCTGCCGCCAAACCGGCTGCTGCGAAGCCCGCTGCCAAGCCGGCCGCCAAGCCTGCTGCGAAAGCCGCCGCTAAACCGGCTGCCAAACCTGCTGCCGCCAAGCCCGCCGCTGCCGCCAAACCGGCTGCTGCAAAGCCTGCCGCGAAGCCCGCTGCCGCTGCCAAACCGGCCGCCAAGCCCGCTGCGAAACCGGCTGCCAAGCCGGCCGTGAAGGCTGCCGCCAAACCGGCTGCGGCCAAGCCCGCCGTGGCTGCCAAGCCGGCCGCTCCGGCTGCTCCGAGCGCCCCGGCTGCTCAGCCGAGCACTCCGGCCGCTACCCCGGTTGCCAGCGCCACTCCGGCACCGGCTGCTCCGGCCAGCAGCAACTCCTCCAGCGCTTCCTGAGGCTCAGGAGAGGCTCGCCGCGGTGTGCAGGGTTTCCCGCGCATCGCGGCGCAAGCCGCCCGCTTCACCTGTCGCGGCTTCCAGCCAGCGCGCCAGGTCCTCCGCTTCATCCCGTGGCCAATCCTGCGCCACCGTCTCCAGTCTTCCCAGCAGCACCTTTTCCGCTTCCAGTTCGAGCTGTTTGACTCGCTCGCGCAATGGCGCCAGCTGCGCATCCTGCTCCGCCGATTCCCGCCAGCGCTGACGCAGCGAACGCAAAGGCACAACCACCTCTTCGCGCCATCCCTGCGCCGTGCTTTCCAGCTCGCTCATTCGCGCCGCCGCGAAGGCCACGCCAGTGCCGCCCAGCCACGCTGCAGCGAGCACCAGGCAGACATCCGCGCCGCCTTCCTGCAGGGTCAGGCAAGCCGCCTCAACCCCAGGGCGGGCGTAGAGTTTCAGTGCATACGACCAGACATCATCAGACATAGAGCACCCACAGCGATTGCCAGGCGAAGCTGATAAACTCCGCCGCCATGATTCGACTACAAAATCTTACGCTACAGCGTGGCCCCCAGCGCTTGCTGGAAGGTGCCGAACTCACCCTGCACGCCGGACAGAAAGTCGGCCTGATCGGCGCCAACGGCGCCGGCAAGTCGAGCCTGTTCGCCCTGCTGCGCGGCCAGCTCGGCCAGGACGCCGGCGACTGCTACCTGCCCGCGGACTGGCGCATCGCGCACATGCGCCAGGAGGTCGATACCCTCGACCGCCTCGCCGTCGACTACGTGCTCGATGGCGACGTGCACCTGCGCAAGATCCAGGCAGACCTCGCCGCGGCCGAAGACGCCCACGACGGCACTGCCCTGGCGCGCCTGCACAGCGAACTCGACAGTGCTGACGGATACACCGCCGACGCCCGTGCGCGCAAGCTGCTGGCGGGCCTGGGCTTCACCTCCGAGCAGATGGACCGTCGCGTCGGCGACTTCTCCGGCGGCTGGCGGATGCGCCTGAACCTGGCGCAGGCGCTGATGTGCCCGTCCGAACTGCTGCTGCTCGACGAACCGACCAACCACCTCGACCTCGATGCCATCCTCTGGCTGGAAGAGTGGCTCAAGAGCTACCCGGGCACGCTGCTGCTGATCTCCCACGACCGCGATTTCCTCGACGCCGTGGTGGACAACATCGCCCACCTCGAACAGCGCAAGCTGACCCTGTACCGCGGTGGCTACTCGGCCTTCGAGCGCACCCGCGCCGAACGCCTCGCCCAGCAGCAACAGGCGTACGAGAAGCAGCAGGCGCAACGCGCGCACATGGAAAAGTACATCGCCCGCTTCCGCGCCCAGGCTACCAAGGCCCGCCAGGCGCAGAGCCGGATCAAGGCATTGGAGCGCCTGGAGGAACTGGCACCGGCCCACGTCGATTCGCCGTTCGACTTCGCCTTCCGCGAGTCCGACAAGATTTCCAGCCCGCTGCTCAACCTGTCCGAGGCCCGCCTGGGCTACGGCGAGAAAACGGTGCTGGAGAAGGTCAAGCTGCAACTGGTTCCCGGCGCGCGCATCGGCCTGCTCGGCCCCAACGGCGCAGGCAAGTCCACACTGATCAAGACCCTGTCCGGCGACCTGTCGCTGCTGTCGGGAGAGCTTGCCCGTGGCGAGAACCTCGCCATCGGCTACTTCGCCCAGCACCAGCTCGACTCGCTCGATCCCAAGGCCAGCCCACTGCTGCACCTGGCGCGTATCGCCCCGGCGGAACGCGAGCAGACCCTGCGCGACTTCCTCGGCGGCTTCGACTTCCGCGGCGAGCGCTGCGACGAGCCGGTGCTGAACTTCTCCGGTGGCGAAAAGGCGCGCCTGGCCCTGGCGCTGATCGCCTGGCAGAAGCCCAACCTGCTGCTGCTCGACGAACCGACCAACCACCTCGACCTGGAAATGCGCCTGGCGCTGACCCTGGCGCTGCAGGAGTTCTCCGGCGCCGTGGTGGTGGTTTCCCACGATCGTCACCTGCTCAAGAGCACCACCGACGAGTTCTTCCTGGTCGCCGACGGGCGCATCCAGGAGTTCGACGGCGACCTCGAGGACTATGCCCGCTGGCTGGTGGATTTCCGTGCGCGGCAGACACCGTCGACATCCTCTGCGCCGGCTGGCGACAAGACCGACAAGCGCGCCCAGCGCCAGGCCGCCGCGGCCCTGCGCCAGCAACTCGCCCCGCACAAGCGCGAGGCGGACAAGTTGGAGAAGGAACTGGGCAAGGTCCACGAGCTGCTCGCTGAACTGGAGGAGCGCCTGGGCGACAGCGCGCTCTATGAGGCTGCGCGCAAGGACGAACTGCGTGACCTGCTGGCCCGTCAGGCAACCCTGAAATCCCGCGAGAGCGAGCTGGAAGAGTCCTGGCTGATGGCCCTGGAAACCCTCGAAGAACTGCAGCGCCAGCTCGAGGCCAGTGAGTGATGGATGACGTGAACCTGCTGGTGGCGTGGAGCGAACCGCTGCTGCGTGGCGGGCAGATCATCCTCGTCCTGTTGCTGGCGTGGCTGCTGCAGCGAGTGGTAGCGCGCGCCATCAGTCGCCTGGGCGAGCGCTATCCGATGCCGCCGGAGCTGCTGCTGCCGCTGCGTGGTGGCCTGCGCTGGCTGATCATGGGCTCGGCGCTGATGCTGGTGCTGGAGCGCCTGGGCGTCTCCGCCGATGTGCTCTGGGCCGCGCTGACCGGCTTCGCCGCCGTTGCCGCGGTGGCCTTCTTCGCCATCTGGAGTGTGCTCTCCAATCTGTTCTGCGCGCTGATGATCTTCACCATGGGGCCGTTTCGCCTGGGCGACCGGGTGGAAGTCATCGAGTCCGCCGACAAACCCGGCGTGAAGGGGCGGGTGATAGCGATCAACCTGCTCTATACCACCCTGGAAGAGACCAACGAAGACGGCACGCCTGGTGCGCTGCTGCAGGTACCGAACAACCTGTTCTTCCAGAAAGCCATCCGCCGCTGGCGCGGATCGAATTTCCCCACCACTCCCTGACCCACTGCCCTCAACGGACTCCCCCACTATGGAATGGCTCACTAGCCCCGAAATCTGGGTTGCCTTTCTGACCCTGACTGCCCTGGAAATCGTACTGGGCATCGACAACATCATCTTCATTTCCATCCTGGTCGGCCGCCTGCCGCCCGCCCAGCAACCCAAGGCGCGCTTCTTCGGCCTGGCGCTGGCAATGGGCACGCGGATCCTGCTGCTGCTCTCGATTACCTGGGTCATGCGCCTGACCGCCGACCTGTTCACCGTGTTCGACCACGGTATCTCCGGGCGCGACCTGATCCTGTTCTTCGGCGGCCTGTTCCTGCTGTTCAAGAGCACCATGGAAATCTTCCACAGCCTCGAAGGTGCGGAAGAGGGCGGGCAGCAGGGCGGCAAGTCCCGCGGCTTCATGGGCATCATCATCCAGATCGCGATCATCGATATCGTGTTCTCCCTGGACTCGGTGATCACCGCCGTGGGGCTGGTGCAGCACGTACCGGTGATGGTTGCGGCCATCGTCATCTCGGTCGGCGTGATGATGCTGTCGGCCGGCACCATCAGCGCCTTCATCGAGAAGCACCCGTCGCTGAAGATGCTCGCCCTGTCGTTCCTCATCGTGGTCGGCACCGTGCTGATCGCCGAGGCCTTCGAGATCCACGTGCCCAAGGGCTACGTGTACTTCGCCATGGCCTTCTCGCTGGCGGTGGAGGCGATCAACATCCGCCTGCGCGGCGCCCTGGCGCGCAAGCGTGGCGAGGAGCCGGTGAAGCTGCGCAAGGACGTGCCGAGCTGATGGCTCTGTGTTGAAGCAAGAAAGCCCGGCCCAGTGCCGGGCTTTTTGTCTTTGCTTTTCGTAGGACCGAGGGGGACGCCTAGTCCTTGCCCGCGAACCGCCCAGGGGAAGTGTCGCCGGGAGTCTCTGTTCGCGAGCAAGCTCGCTCCTACAGGGGGCACCCGACCTTCGTCGGCAGCGCTGGGAGAGTCGGCTCGACTGAGGCACACTGGCTGCCCGTAACAAATTATTGCGCCTGCCTGGGCGCCGTGAGGTCCGCAATGCTCGCCAGTACCTGGTTCGCCTTCTTCATCGCCTGCTGGGTGATCAGCCTGTCGCCCGGCGCCGGGGCCATCGCCTCGATGTCCTGCGGGCTGCAATACGGCTTCTGGCGCGGCTACTGGAATGCCCTGGGTCTGCAGATCGGCCTGGCGCTGCAGATCGCCATCGTGGCGGCGGGGGTCGGTGCGCTGCTCTCGGCTTCGGCGGTGGCGTTCAGTGCGATCAAATGGTTCGGCGTGGTCTACCTGGTCTACCTTGCGTATCGGCAGTGGACCGCCGCTCCGCAAGTCATGGCAGCCAGCGGCGAGCGCGCCATCGGCCGGCCGCTGACTCTGGTGCTGCGCGGCTTCCTGGTGAACGCCAGCAACCCCAAGGCGGTGATCTTCATGCTCGCGGTGCTGCCGCAGTTCGTCGACCCGCACCGCCCGATGGCGATCCAGTACGTGATCATGGGCGCCACCATGATCACCGTGGACCTGATCGTCATGGCCGGCTATACCGGCCTGGCCGCTCGCGTACTGCGCGCCCTGCGCTCGCAACGCCAGCAGCGGGTGATGAATCGGACTTTCGCGACCCTGTTCGTGGGGGCCGCCGCGCTGCTCGCCACCGTCCGCCGCGCGCCGGCCTGAGGGTGATTTCCTGGCTCCGGAGCGACCTTGTGGGCGCTTCGGACGCAACTGTGCGGGACATTTGTCCTTGCATAGACGGAAACCTGAGGTGACAATTTAACCTCTTTCATTCTCATTTACCTTTCCGTATGCGCCCCTCCAAACTTTTCGTCTGGCTGTTGCCGCTGGTCGGCCTCTTCAGCCTTGGAGCTCAAGCCGACACGGCTGTCGACCCCTCCCAAGCCCTTCACCTGCTCAGCTATCTCGCTGCCGACTACCCGGCCACCGTCACTGACGGCAAGGTCGTCGACGAGAGCGAATACAAGGAGCAACTGGAATTCGTCGGCACTCTGCAGGCGCTGATCGTTGCCCTGCCGGCCGTTGCCGAGCGCGCCGACCTGGAGAAGGACGCCGCCGGCCTCAAGCAGGCCATCGAGCAGCGGCTTCCGGGCAAGCAGGTCGCCCAGCAGGCCCGTCACCTGGAGGCGCGCGTCGCCGATCTCTACCAGGTGGTGCAGACCCCTGCGATCACTCCGGACCCGACCCGCGGCGCCGAGGTTTACACCCAGCAGTGCTCGATCTGCCACGGTGACGCCGGCAAGGGCAATGGCCCGGCCGGCATCGGCCTGGAGCCGCCGCCGGCCAACCTGACCGACCGCGCGCGCCTTGACCAGCTGAGTCTCTACGACCTGCGCAACGTCATCGGTCTGGGCATTTCCGGCACCGACATGCCGGCCTTCGCCGACCAGCTCGACGAGCGTCAGCGCTGGGACCTGGCGTCCTACGTCGCCAGCCTCAGCGCCGGCCAGGCCAAGGCCGATCCGGCGCATGCCTACCCGCTGGCGACCCTCTCGACCCAGACCCCGGCCGACGTCGCCGAGCGTGATGGCGAGGCTGCGGCCGAAAGCTTCCGTGCCCTGCGCGCGCACCCGCCGCTGGAGCACCGTGGCCCGGCGCAGCAGATCGACTACACCACCGTAACCCTGGACAAGAGCTTCGCCGTATACCGCTCCGGCGACCACGACCAGGCCTACGACCTGTCCGTGGCGGCCTACCTGGAAGGCTTCGAGCTGGTGGAAAGCTCGCTGGACAACGTCGACGCTGACCTGCGCAAGGCCACCGAGAAGCAACTGATGGCCTACCGTCAGGCACTGCGTGACGGCTTGCCGGAAGCCGAAGTGGCGAAGCAGCTGGAACTGGCCAAGGCCAAGCTGGCGGACGCCGCCAAGGCCCTGAGCGGCGACTCGCTGAGCTTCTCCATCAGCTTTGTCTCGGCCCTGCTGATCCTCCTGCGCGAAGGCGTGGAAGCGATCCTGGTGCTGGCCGCGATCCTTGCCTTCCTGCGCAACACCGGACAGGAAAAGGCAGTGCGCGGCGTTCACGTCGGCTGGGGCCTGGCCTTCGTCGCCGGCTTCGCCACCTGGGCAGTCGCCGCCTACGTCATCGACATCGGCGGCGCCCAGCGCGAGCTGATGGAAGGTTTCACCTCGCTGTTCGCCTGCGTGATGGTGCTCTGGCTCGGTGTGTGGATGCACGACCGCCGCCACGCCGCCGCCTGGCAGGACTATATCCGCAGCAGCCTGGTGGGCGGCGGTGGCCGCTTCGGCTTCGCGGTGCTGGCGTTCTTCTCGGTCTACCGCGAGCTGTTCGAGGTCATCCTGTTCTACGAGACCCTCTGGCTGCAGGCCGGCCCGGCCGGGCACAACGCGGTAATCGCCGGCGCGGGCACCGCCGTGGTGATCCTGATCGGCATCGCCTTCGTGATCCTGCGTGGTTCGGCGAAGCTGCCGCTGAAGCTGTTCTTCACCGTCAACGCCGCGCTGCTCTGCGCCCTGTCGGTGGTCTTCGCCGGCCACGGCGTGGTCGCCCTGCAGGAAGCCGGTGTGATCGGCACCCGCCCGGTGCCGTTCTTCGACTTCGACTGGCTCGGCATCAAGGCCGACGCCTACTCGCTGTCGGCCCAGGCCGTGGCGCTGGTGGCGGTGGCCGTGCTTTACGGACGCAGCTACTTCTCCGAACGCCGCAAGGCCGCCGAGATCGCCTCGTCCTGAGGCAATAGCCAAGCTATACACAACGGCCAGTGCGATACTGGCCGTTGTGCTTTGTGGAGAGTGGTTTTCCGATGCGTATCTGGATCGATGCCGACGCCTGCCCGCGCGCGGCCAAGGAGCTGGTGGCCAAGTTCGCCCTCAAGCGCAAGCTGGAGGTGGTGATGGTTGCCGGCCAGCCCGTGGCCAAGCCGCCGTTCGCCTGCGTCAGCCTGATAGTGGTGCCCAGCGGGATGGACGCCGCCGACGATTACCTGGTGGAGCAGGCCGAGCCCGGCGACCTGGTGATCTGCAGCGACGTGCCGCTGGCCGACCGCCTGGTGAAGAAGGGCGTTGACGCGCTCGACCCGCGTGGCCGCGAGTTCGACGAGAAGAACATGGGTGAGCGTCTTGCCGTGCGCAACCTGTTCACCGACCTGCGCGAACAGGGCCAGGTGGGAGGAGGGCAGGCGCCCTACGGCGACAAGGATCGCCAGGCCTTCGCCAATGGTCTGGACCGGCTGCTGACGCGCCTGCTGCGAGAAGCAGAGGCTCGCAAGGGCTGATCCGGCCTGAAACGAAAACGCCCGGCATTGCCGGGCGTTTTGCATTCAGCGTGCCGCTCAGGCCAGCTCCAGCACCCGGTCTACCGCCTTGTTGATGCCGCTGGCGGCTTCGGCGATGGACTGTGCAAGCATGTAGGCCGGGGTGGTGACCAGTTTGTGGTCCTTGTCCTCGACGATGTCGTCCACGGCGCAATCGATGTGCTTGGCACCCATGCTGGTCAGCGCCTGGGCGGTATCCGCGTCGGTGCCGATGGTGCATTCCACGCCGGCGCCATAGATGCGCGCGGCCATGGCCGGGGCGATGCAGAGCAGGCCGACCGGCTTCTTCGCCGCGGCGAAGGCCTTGGCCAGGGCCAGGACATCAGGCTGCACTTCGCACTGGTCGCCCTTGAAGGCAAAGTCACTGAGGTTCTTTGCCGCGCCGAAGCCGCCGGGCACGATCAGGGCGTCGAAGTCCTCGACCCTGGCTTCGCGTACGTCCTTCACCTCGCCACGGGCGATGCGCGCGGATTCCACCAGTACGTTGCGGTTCTCGGCCATTTCCTCGCCGGTGAGGTGGTTCAGCACGTGGTGCTGGGCGATGTTCGGGGCGAAGCACTGCACCTTGGCGCCGCGCTGGGAAAGACGCAGCAGGGTGATCACGCTTTCGTGGATCTCGGCGCCGTCATAGACGCCGCAGCCGGAGAGGATGACGGCAACTTTCTTCTGCATGAACTGCTCCTGTTCGAGGATGCCGGGCGTGTCGCGATATGCCGCCCGGGTTGTCGCCGGCGGTCGGGGCCGGCGCGGGAGTAGGGGCTAGGATCAATCATCAGGGCGTTTGAGCCCTGAGGCCTTCCCATAAGCATAACGACTCGGCCGCGACATGAACTACATCCTCTTCGCCGTACCCTTCTTTTTCCTCCTGATCGCCATCGAGCTGCTTGCCGACCGCTGGCGCGGCATGCGCACCTATCGCCTGAGCGATGCGCTGAACAGCCTCAGCGCCGGTGTGCTGTCCACCACCAGCGGCCTGCTGACCAAGGGTCTGGCGGTGCTCACTTACGCCATCGCCTGGCAGCACCTGGCGGTGTTCGAGATGTCCACGCAGAACCTCTGGGTCTGGGTGTTCGCCTTCGTCTTCTATGACTTCTGCTACTACTGGAACCACCGCCTGGGCCACGAGCGCAACGTGCTCTGGGCCGCGCATTCAGTGCACCACCAGAGCGAGGACTACAACCTCTCCACCGCCCTGCGGCAGACCAGCACCGGTTTCATCTTCGGCTGGATCTTCTACCTGCCCATGGCCATCGCCGGGGTGCCGCCGCTGGTGTTCCTCACCGTCGGTGCGCTGAACCTGCTCTACCAGTTCTGGGTGCACACCCGGCACATCCCCAAGCTGGGCTGGTTCGAGTGGATCTTCATCACCCCGTCCAACCACCGCGTGCACCACGCGCAGAACCCGGTCTACATGGATCGCAACTACGGCGGCGTGTTCATCGTCTGGGATCGCCTCTTCGGCACCTTCCAGGAAGAGCTGGACGAGGAGCCGGTGGTGTTCGGCGTGACCGTTCCGCTGGCGAGCTGGAACCCGCTGTGGGCCAACCTGCAGGTCTACGCACACCTGTGGAGCGATGCGCGCCGTGCCGGCAGCCTGTGGGACAAGCTGCGCATCTGGTTCATGCGCACCGGCTGGCGCCCCGAGGACGTCGCCCAGCGCTACCCCATGGCCAAGCCGGACCTGGCGTCCTTCCGCAAGTTCGAGGTGCCGCTGACGCGTGGCCGGCAGTGGTACGCCGGGCTGCAGTTCGCCACCTACGTGGTGGTCGGCACCTGGTTGCTGGGCGTCGGCGAGCACTGGCAGGTGCTGCCGCTGGTGATCGGCTGGAGCTGGATGGCTTTCGGGCTCTACGCCATCGGCTGCTGGCTGGAGAACCGTAGCTGGGCACTGCGCCTGGAACTGCTGCGATTGGCGCTGAACGTGGCGGCAGTGGCGGCAATGGCGCTATGGGGAGGGATCGAGCTGCCGCAGTGGGCGCCCTGGGCGCTGGCGGTCTACTCGCTGCTCAGCCTGATCGGTCTGCTCGGCCTGCGGCGCGCCGAGCGCCTGCCGCAGGCGGCCTGAGCGGCCGACCCGATGGGCCGACGCGCTCAGTCGGCCTTGCTGGCCTTGAAGCGGCGACGCAGCCAGAACAGCAGGCCGATCACCACGAGGCCACCGAGGACCATCAGTTCGTACTTCTTGATGTTGCCCAGCACACCTTCGAGCACGCTGCCGAAGTAGAAGGCAGCGCTGCCCAGCACCGTGGCCCAGACGATGGCGCCGATGCCGTTGAGCAGCAGGTAGCGTGCCGGCGGGTAGCCGGACAGGCCGATGGCTACCGGCATCACGGTGCGCAGGCCGTAGACGAAGCGGAAACTCAGCACCCACAGGTCGGGATGCTTGCGCACGTGCTCCAGAGCCTTGTCGCCCATCTTCTGCCAGCGCGGTTTGCGCGCGAGCAGCTTGCGACCATGGCGACGGCCGAGGAAATACCAGAGCTGGTCGCCCGCGTAGCTGCCGAAGAACGCCACCGCGACGACGTACTCCAGCTGCATGTAGCCGCGGAAAGCGAGGAAGCCGGCCAGGACCAGAATGGTCTCACCCTCGAAGAACGTGCCGAGAAACAGCGCGAAGTAGCCGAAATCCTGCAGGAATTGTTGGAGCATTATCGAGGCAACGCAGCGAAATGAACGCGAAGCCTAACCCGGTTGCGGCCCGCAGGGAAGGTACACCAGTGCGCACAGCTGACCTGGAACAAGTCTGTGCCGGTGCAGAGCGGCGCCGTGCCGCTGCGGCAGGATGCCGCGACCAAGGGTCACTGTTACCGGTTGTTACCAATCGGTCATAATTCAGGGCTATAACTGTCAGACTGTGCCTGCTGTATCAGGCCCTGGAGTACGCCGTGAGCTTCATTCCCGCCGATCGTGCCTTCCCCTTCACTCGACTGCGTCGCAATCGTCGTGACGAATTTTCCCGCCGTCTGGTGCGCGAAAACGTCCTGACCAGCAACGACCTGATCCTTCCGGTATTCGTCCTCGACGGCAAGAATCAGCGTGAAGCGGTGCCCTCGATGCCGGGTGTGGAGCGCATGTCCATCGACCTGCTGCTCAAGGAAGCCGAAGAGCTGGTGGAACTGGGCATCCCGGCGCTGGCGCTGTTCCCGGTGACTCCGCTGGAGAAGAAATCCCTCGATGGCGCCGAAGCCTTCAACCCCGACGGCATCGCCCAGCGCGCCACCCGCGCCCTGCGCGAGCGCTTCCCGGAGCTGGGCATCATCACCGACGTGGCGCTGGACCCGTTCACCAGCCACGGCCAGGACGGCATCCTCGACGAGGACGGCTACGTTCTGAACGACATTTCCGTTGATGTGCTGGTCAAACAGGCGCTTTCCCACGCCGAAGCCGGCGCCCAGGTCGTGGCGCCCTCGGACATGATGGACGGTCGTATCGGCGCGATCCGTGAGGCCCTGGAGTCCACCGGCCACATCAACACCCGCATCATGGCCTACTCGGCCAAGTACGCCAGCGCCTACTACGGCCCGTTCCGCGACGCCGTCGGCTCCGCCGCCAACCTGGGCAAGGGCAACAAGGCCACCTACCAGATGGACCCGGCCAACAGCGACGAAGCGCTGCACGAGATCTACGCTGACCTCGCCGAAGGCGCCGACATGGTCATGGTCAAGCCGGGCATGCCGTATCTCGACATCGTTCGCCGGGCCAAGGACGAATTCCGCGCGCCGACCTTTGTCTACCAGGTCAGCGGCGAGTACGCGATGCACATGGCGGCGATCAACAACGGCTGGCTCAGCGAGGCGGTGATCCTCGAATCGCTGCTGGCCTTCAAACGTGCGGGCGCAGATGGCATCCTGACCTACTTCGCCAAGCGCGCGGCACAACAATTGAAAATGCAAAGCGGGGGCTGATCTCCCCCGTCGAAGAGACGAGCGATGAATACCGAAGGCATTAGCGAAACCGAAGTTATCGAAGCTGACACCACCGCCGAAATCACCGACATCAGCGAAGTCGTGGTGACCGAGGCCGTCGAGGCGCCGCCGCCACCTGTCGAACCGGCGGCGCCGGCGATCAACGTGGACGACAGTGCCCTCTACATTCATCGCGAGCTCTCCCAGCTGCAGTTCAACATCCGCGTGCTGGAACAGGCGCTGGACGAGTCCTACCCACTGCTGGAACGCCTGAAGTTCCTGCTGATCTTCTCCAGCAACCTCGACGAATTCTTCGAGATCCGCGTTGCCGGCCTGAAGAAGCAGATCACCTTCGCCCGTGAACAGGCCGGCGCCGATGGCCTGCTGCCGCACCAGGCGCTGGCGCGTATCAGCGAGCAGGTGCACGAGCAGGTCAGTCGCCAGTACAGCATCCTCAACGACATCCTGTTGCCGGAGCTGGCCAAGCACGACATTCGTTTCATCCGCCGCCGCTACTGGACGCCGAAGATCAAGGCCTGGGTCCGTCGCTTCTTCCGCGACGAGATCGCGCCCATCGTCACCCCGATCGGCCTCGACCCGACCCACCCGTTCCCGCTGCTGGTGAACAAGAGCCTGAACTTCATGGTCGAGCTCGAAGGCCTGGACGCCTTCGGCCGCGATTCCGGCCTGGCGATCATCCCGGCGCCGCGCTCGCTGCCGCGGATCATCCGCCTGCCTGAGGAAGTCGCCGGCCCCGGCGACAACTACGTGTTCCTCTCGTCGATGATCCACGCCCACGCCGACGACCTGTTCCACGGCATGAAGGTGAAGGGCTGCTACCAGTTCCGCCTGACCCGTAACGCCGACCTCTCGGTGGATGCCGAGGACGTCGAAGACCTGGCCCGCGCGCTGCGCGGCGAGCTGTTCTCGCGCCGCTACGGCGATGCCGTACGCCTGGAGGTGGTGGATACCTGCCCGGTGCCGCTGTCCAACTACCTGCTCAAGCAGTTCGGCCTGTCCGAGACCGAGCTGTACCGCGTCAGCGGGCCGGTCAACCTGACCCGCCTGTTCAGTGTCACCGGCCTCGCCAGCCACCCGGAGCTGCAGTCCCCGCCGTTCACCCCGGCGATCCCCAAGCTGCTGCAGAAGAAGGAAAACCTGTTCAACGTCCTGGGCAAGCTCGACGTGCTGCTGATGCACCCGTTCGAGTCCTTCACCCCGGTGGTCGACCTGCTGCGCCAGGCCGCCAAGGACCCCAGCGTGCTGGCGATCAAGCAGACGCTGTACCGCTCCGGGGCCAACTCGGAGATCGTCGACGCGCTGGTGGAAGCCGCGCGCAACGGCAAGGAAGTCACCGTGGTGATCGAGCTGCGGGCGCGCTTCGACGAGGAATCCAACCTGCAGCTGGCCAGCCGCCTGCAGCAGGCCGGTGCGGTGGTGATCTACGGCGTGGTCGGCTTCAAGACCCACGCCAAGATGATGCTGATCCTCCGTCGCGAGGACGGCGAGCTGCGCCGCTACGCGCACCTGGGCACCGGCAACTACCACGCCGGCAACGCCCGCCTGTACACCGACTACAGCCTGCTGACCGCCGACTTGGCGCTCTGCGAGGACCTGCACAAGCTGTTCAACCAGCTGATCGGCATGGGCAAGACCCTGCGCATGAAGAAGCTCCTGCACGCGCCCTTCACTTTGAAGAAGAACCTGCTGGAGATGATCAACCGCGAGGCCGCCCAGGCTGCCGAGGGTAAGCCGGCGCACATTATGGCCAAGGTCAACTCGCTGACCGACGCCAAGGTCATCCGCGCGCTGTACAAGGCCAGCCAGGCCGGCGTGAAGATCGATCTGGTGGTGCGCGGCATGTGCTGCCTGCGTCCGGGCGTGCCGGGCGTGTCGCACAACATCCAGGTGCGCTCGATCATCGGCCGCTTCCTCGAGCACAGCCGGATCTACTACTTCCTCAACGGCGGCGAGGAGAAGCTCTACCTCTCCAGCGCCGACTGGATGGAGCGCAACCTCGACATGCGTGTGGAGACCTGCTTCCCGGTGGAAGGCAAGAAGCTCGTGCTGCGGGTGAAGAAGGAGCTGGAGTCCTACCTGAGCGACAACACCCAGGCCTGGGTTCTGCAGTCCGACGGCAGCTACGTGCGCCAGAGCCCCAGCGGCAACCAGAACGCCCGCAACGCCCAGGCGACCCTGCTGGAGCGCCTGTGCACGCCGGTGATCAACTCGCGCTGATCTGACTGGTGCCTTTGAAAGCCCTGCCTCGGCAGGGCTTTTTCATGAGCACGTTTTTGTAGGAGCGGGCCATGCCCGCGAGCCGCCGGCAAGGCCGGCGTTGGTGCCGCGCTCGATCGTCAACGTGGAGAGCGGATTCCGCCGCACGGGATTTCGCGGGCATGGCCCGCTCCTGCAGGTCATGCCTGGAAATGCAAAGGCCCCGGCGTTTGCGCGCCGGGGCCTTGTCTGTCGCGGGGGCGATCAGCTCACGCTGAGCGCATAGCCCACGCGCTTGAGCCATTCGGCTTCCTGCTCGAAGTCGGCCTGGGTCAGCGGGTTGGCCGCCAGCCAGCCGTCCGGGAAGCGCACGTCCAGCGATTTGCCGGAAGCCTTCAGGGCCACGGCCGGCATTTCCTGGGTGCCACGGATGTGGTGGAAGAGGATGGCGAAGCGCAGCACGATGCACAGGCGGATCAGCTTGTCGCCCTCGTCGCCCAGCTCGTTGAACTTGTCCACCGGGATGTTGCGGCGGTGGCCGCGCACCAGCAGCGCCAGGGTCAGCTGGTCCAGGCGCGAGAAGCCGGCCAGGTCCGAGTGCTCCAGCAGGTAGGCGCCGTGCTTGTGGTAGTGGTAGTGGGCGATGTCCAGACCCAGCTCATGCACGCGCGCCGCCCACATCAGCAGCTCACGGTGGCCTTCGTCGTTCAGGTCCCAGGCCTTGGCGACCTGATCCAGCGATTCCAGCGCCTTGGCCTCGACGCGTGTGGCCTGTTCCGGATCGACGTGGTAGCGCTCCATGAGGGCGCCGATGGTGCGCTCGCGGACGTCCTCGTGGTGATGACGGCCGAGCAGGTCGTAGAGCACGCCTTCGCGCAAGGCGCCTTCGGAATGGGTCATGCGGGTCAGTTCGAGGGCGTCGAACAGCGCCTCGAGGATCGCCATGCCGGCCGGGAAGATCGGCCGGCGGTCCGGCTTGATGCCGTCGATGTCGAGCTTCTCGACCTCGCCCAGCTTGAACATCTTGCGCTTGAGCCAGGCCAGGCCTTCGGGGTTGATCTCGCCGTTGCCGTGGCCACCGGCCTGGATCGCCAGGCAGATTGCGCGGATGGTGCCGGAGGCCCCAACGGCCTCGTCCCAGCCCAGGCGACGCAGGCTGTTCTCGATGCTCATCAGCTCCAGGCGGGCCGAGGTGTAGGCCTGGGCATAGCGCGCCGGGGTGATCTTGCCGTCCTTGAAATAGCGCTGGGTGAAACTCACGCAGCCCATCTGCAGGCTCTCGCGCAGTTGCGATTCGAACTGCTGGCCGATGATGAACTCGGTGCTGCCGCCGCCGATGTCGACCACCAGGCGCTTGCCGGGGTTGTCCGGCAGGGTGTGGGACACGCCGAGGTAGATCAGACGCGCTTCTTCACGGCCGGAGATGACTTCCACCGGGTGGCCGAGGATCTGGTCGGCTTCTCGGATGAATTCGGCACGGTTGCGCGCCTCGCGCAGGGCGTTGGTGCCCACCACGCGTACCGAGCCCGGCGGCATGCCGCTGATGAACTGGGCGAACTGCTTCAGGCAGTCGTAGCCGCGCTGCATCGCTTCCGCGGTGAGCATGCGGTCCTCGCCGATGCCCGCGGCCAGCTGGACCTTCTCGCCCAGCCGCTCGAGGATGCGGATCTCGCCGTGATCGGCCTTCGCCAGGACCATGTGGAAACTGTTCGAGCCAAGGTCAATGGCCGCGATCATGGGAAAGGTCTTGGCAGGGGTATGGGGCATAGGGGCGGGTCCGGATAAATACGGGAGACATCCTGCCATTTTAGGCAGGTAGTGCCAATGAAGGGGTTGTCACCGATCAGAAGTCACCGCGGCAGCGATAGATACACTCAATCGGCTGCGCCTTTCGGTGTGGGCCGAGGCGGGATATGATGGCGGACACTTTTTCGCATCCGATTGACGGAGAGAATACATGAGCGAACATATCGTCAATGTTACCGATGCCAGCTTCGAGCAGGACGTACTGAAGTCCGATAGTCCCGTGCTGGTCGACTACTGGGCCGAATGGTGCGGTCCGTGCAAGATGATCGCCCCGGTACTCGACGAGATCGCCAAGGACTATCAGGGCAAGCTGAAAGTCTGCAAGCTGAACATCGACGAGAACCAGGACACCCCGCCGAAGTACGGCGTGCGTGGCATTCCGACCCTGATGCTGTTCAAGGGCGGCAACGTCGAAGCGACCAAGGTCGGTGCACTGTCCAAGTCGCAACTGGCTGCCTTCCTCGACAGCAACATCTAAGTCGAGAAGCCTCGAGAAACCCCGCCAATGTGCGGGGTTTTTTCGTTATTGCCCCTAGACGCTCCGAAACCCGGGTGTTAAATTCGGGCGCACAACGATTATTTCGTTGTCCCCTGCAAGCCGTCGCCGACGCACTTCCCATTCGAATTCCAAGCGATCCTGTCCGTCATCTACGGCGCGGCTCTTCAAGCATCACGCTTGTTCCCTTTTCCCCTTTCAGCGTATTTACGTCCCTTCTATGAATCTGACCGAACTCAAGCAAAAGCCGATTGCCGAATTGCTGGAAATGTCCGATGCCATGGGCCTGGAAAACATGGCCCGTTCGCGCAAGCAGGACATCATCTTCGCACTGCTGAAGAAGCACGCGAAAAGCGGCGAGGAAATCTCCGGTGACGGCGTGCTGGAGATTCTCCAGGATGGCTTCGGCTTCCTGCGCTCCGCCGATTCCTCGTACCTGGCCGGCCCCGACGACATCTACGTCTCGCCCAGCCAGATCCGTCGCTTCAACCTGCGCACGGGCGATACCATCATCGGCAAGATTCGGCCGCCGAAGGAAGGCGAGCGTTACTTCGCCCTGCTGAAAGTCGACTCGATCAACTTCGATCGTCCGGAGAACGCGAAGAACAAGATTCTCTTCGAGAACCTGACGCCGCTGTTCCCGACCAAGCGCCTGACCATGGAAGCCGGCAACGGCTCCACCGAGGACCTCACCGGCCGTGTGATCGACCTCTGTTCGCCGATCGGCAAGGGCCAGCGCGGCCTGATCGTCGCCCCGCCGAAAGCGGGCAAGACCATCATGCTGCAGAACATCGCCTCGAACATCACCCGCAACAACCCCGAGTGCCACCTGATCGTCCTGCTGATCGACGAGCGCCCGGAAGAAGTGACCGAGATGCAGCGCACCGTGCGCGGCGAAGTGGTCGCCTCCACCTTCGACGAGCCGCCGACCCGCCACGTGCAGGTCGCCGAGATGGTGATCGAGAAGGCCAAGCGCCTGGTCGAGCACAAGAAGGACGTGATCATCCTGCTCGACTCCATCACCCGTCTGGCCCGTGCCTACAACACCGTGATCCCCAGCTCCGGCAAGGTGCTCACCGGTGGTGTCGACGCCCACGCCCTGGAAAAGCCCAAGCGCTTCTTCGGCGCCGCGCGCAACATTGAGGAAGGCGGTTCGCTGACCATCCTCGCCACCGCGCTGATCGAAACCGGCTCGAAGATGGACGAAGTGATCTACGAGGAATTCAAGGGTACCGGTAACTCGGAACTCATCCTCGACCGTCGCATCTCGGAAAAACGCGTGTTCCCGGCGATCAACATCAATCGCTCCGGCACCCGTCGCGAAGAGCTGCTCACCGGTGAGGAAGAGCTGCAGCGCATGTGGATCCTGCGCAAGATCCTCCACCCGATGGACGAGATCGCTGCCGTGGAGTTCCTCCTCGACAAGCTGCGCCAGACGAAGACCAACGACGAGTTCTTCGACTCGATGAAGCGCAGCAAGTAAGAGTCGCCGGCAAATCTGTTCTGGCGTTGTTGCCTGGCCTCTGCCGTACACAAAGTACTGTCTGAGGCCAGGCGTCTAGCCAGAACCGCTTCGCTCAGATTTGTCAGCGACTCTACGCGCTTCTGCAATGCCACGAAGGCCGGGGAAACCCGGCCTTCGTGTTTCTGCCTGGCGGTGATAGGCGGTAGACTGTCGCATCATCCTGCCGCCATCGAGACCCTCATGCAGTATCGCGACCTGCGCGAGTTCATCGCTGCCCTGGAGCAGCGCGGACAGCTCAAGCGCATCCAGGCGCCGGTATCCCCGGTGCTGGAAATGACCGAGGTGTGCGACCGCACCCTGCGCGCCAAGGGCCCGGCCCTGCTGTTCGAAAAGCCCACCGGCTACGACATCCCCGTACTCGGCAACCTGTTCGGCACGCCCGAGCGCGTGGCGCTGGGCATGGGCGCCGAGGACGTCTCCGAACTGCGCGAGATCGGCAAGCTGCTGGCCTTCCTCAAGGAGCCCGAGCCGCCCAAGGGGCTGAAGGACGCCTGGTCCAAGCTGCCGATCTTCAAGAAGGTCATCAACATGGCGCCCAAGGTGCTGCGGGACGCGCCGTGCCAGGAAGTGGTCGAGGAGGGCGACGATGTCGACCTGTCGAAGCTGCCGGTGCAGACCTGCTGGCCCGGCGACGTCGCGCCGCTGATCACCTGGGGCCTCACGGTCACCCGCGGGCCGAACAAGGAACGGCAGAACCTGGGCATCTACCGCCAGCAGGTGATCGGCCGCAACAAGGTGATCATGCGCTGGCTCAGCCACCGTGGCGGCGCGCTCGACTTCCGTGAGTGGTGCCAGAAGCATCCCGGCCAGCCCTATCCGGTGGCCGTGGCCCTCGGTGCGGACCCGGCGACCATCCTCGGCGCCGTGACTCCGGTACCGGACAACCTCTCCGAATACGCCTTCGCCGGCCTGCTGCGCGGGCACAAGACCGAGCTGGTCAAGTGCATCGGCAACGACCTGCAGGTCCCGGCCAGCGCCGAGATCGTCCTCGAAGGGGTGATCCATCCCGGCGAGATGGCCGATGAAGGCCCGTACGGCGACCACACCGGCTACTACAACGAAGTGGACCGCTTCCCGGTGTTCACCGTCGAACGCATCACCCGCCGGCAGAAACCGATCTACCACAGCACCTACACCGGTCGCCCGCCGGATGAGCCGGCGATCCTCGGCGTGGCGCTGAACGAAGTCTTCGTGCCGATCCTGCAGAAGCAGTTCCCCGAGATCACCGATTTCTACCTGCCGCCCGAAGGCTGCTCCTACCGCATGGCGGTGGTGACCATGAAGAAACAGTACCCCGGCCACGCCAAGCGCGTGATGCTCGGTGTCTGGTCGTTCCTGCGACAGTTCATGTACACCAAGTTCGTTATCGTCACCGACGACGACATCAACGCCCGCGACTGGAACGACGTGATCTGGGCCATCACCACGCGCATGGACCCCAAGCGCGACACGGTGATGATCGACAACACCCCGATCGACTACCTGGACTTCGCCTCGCCGATCTCCGGCCTCGGTTCGAAGATGGGGCTGGACGCCACCCACAAGTGGCCGGGCGAGACGAGCCGCGAATGGGGGCGGGTGATCGAGAAGGATCCGGCGGTGACCCGCCGCGTCGACGAAATCTGGGCGAGCCTGGGCATCGATTGATGCATGGGTAACCTTGTGGGAACGGGCGATGCCCGCGAACCTTGCCTCGCAATGGCTCCAGGTCGCGCGCATGGCTCGCTCCTACAGAATCAGAAGAACGAGAACAGCGCTTGAAAGTGACCTTGCAACCCTCCGGCGCCCAGCTCGAGCTGCGGCCCGGAGAACGTATCCTCGACGGTGCGCGGCGCCTGGGCTACGAGTGCCCGCAGAGCTGCCGCAACGGCAATTGCCATATCTGCGCGGCGCTGCTGGTGGAAGGCCGCGTGCGCCAGGATGGCGAGGTGCGCGACCACGGCGAGCTCTTCACCTGCCTGGCCGAGCCGCTGGAAGACTGCGTGCTGCACTGGGACGGCGTGCTAGCCCCCGGCGAGCTGCCGGTGCGCAAGCTGTCCTGCCAGGTGACTCTCTGCGAGCCGGTGGGCGGCGACGTCTGGCGCGTGCGCCTGCGCGCCCCTGCCGGCAAACCGCCGCGCTACCACGCCGGCCAGTACGTGCTGATCGAGCGCGATGGCAGTGACCCGGCGGCCTTTTCCCTGGCCTCCGCGCCGCAGGAAGGGCGTGACCTGGAGCTGCATATCCTGGCCCGCGAGAACAGCGCCATCGAGCTATTGGCGCAGTTGCAGCGCGACCGCTTCGCCCGCGTGCAGATGCCCTTCGGCGATGCGCACCTGGCCGACCTGCCGGACGGCCCGCTGGTGCTGATCGCCGCCGGCACCGGCATGGCGCAGATGCACAGCCTGATCGAATTCTGCCGCGCCACCGGCTTCGCCCACCCGGTACACCTGTACTGGGGCGTGCGCCGCCCGGAGGACTTCTACGAGCTGCCGCACTGGGAGCAGTGGGAAAGCGTGCCCAACCTGCACCTGCACAGGATCGTCAGCGACCTGTGTGGCTGGCAGGGACGTTGTGGCCTGCTGCATGAAGCGGTGTGCGAGGACTTCGCCGAGCTGTCCGGCCTGCGCGTCTACGCCAGCGGCTCGCCGGCGATGGTCTACGGCACCCTGGATGCGCTGGTGGCGGCGGGCATGGACCCGCATCAAATGCGCGCCGACGTCTTCGCCTACGCACCACGAGGCTGATTCAACTGCCTAGCGTCGTTGGAGCGCCTCGCCGTGCTAGTCGCACTGTCTTCGGCACTCCGCCTAGCTATTCAGTCGACTCAGTCTCGTGGGTGACATGTGGCGAGAACTCCTCCTGCAATTCCGCACGAATCCAATCCTCGAACCAGGCCACGTCGGCGCTCACCGCGCCGGTGGGCAGCAGCAGTTGGTAGCTTTCCAGCGGCACTTCCTCGAGTAGCGGCCGTACCAGCGTGCCGGCGGCCAGCTGGTGCTTCACCAGCACCAGGTTGGCCAGGGCGATGCCGTGCCCGGCCTCGGCCATGGACAACGCGTGGTCGTTGCTGACGTAGAGCACGTCGGAGTTCACCCGCAAGTCCAGCCCGATGGTGGACAGCCAGAGGTTCCACCATTCGCCGTCATCGACGTGGATCAGCTTGTGCCGCGCCAAGTCGTGCACGCTGCTCAGCGGGCCGTGCTCTTCGAGGTAGGAGGGCGAGCACACCGGGAAAACCGATGGCCGCACCAGGGTGCTGTGGCACTGCGGGTAGACCCCGGGAAGTCCGTAGACGATGCCAAGATCGGCGCTTTTACCGTCCACTTCGGTGAAGGTCGGGTTGGGTTCCACTGCCACCTTCAGGCCGGGGCGCTGCTGGCGCAGGGTCTCCAGGCGCGGCATCAGCCAGCGCTTGGCGAAGGCCGGCACCACCAGGATCTTCAGCCAGCGCGCGGTGCCGCCGGGAGCCAGCTCAAAGCCGGCGTCGGCGATCTGCTGCAGGGCTGTGGATATCTTCGCGTAGTAGCGCTGCCCGGCCGGCGTCAGGCTGACGCCGCGCGGAGTGCGCTCGAACAGTTGCACGCCCAGCCAGTCTTCCAGCAGCTTCACGTGACGGCCGATGGCTGGCTGCGTCACATGCAGGTCTTTCGAGGCGGCGACATAGCTGCCCAGCCGGGCGGCAGCCTCGAAGGCGCGGACGGCATTGAGCGGCGGAAGGCGCTGGATGGACATGGGGCGAGCCTCGTGGGTGGGTGCCTAGTATCAGCTCAGCTGTTAAATTTTTTAATATCGAATGTAAGAAAATTGAGCTTTCCGCTCAACCACCTTTCTTCGAATATCCGCTTCAACAACACCACAACTTGGGCTCGACCCAAGACCAGCGCTGCAATCCAGCGTCTCTAGTCCTGCCAGAACAACTACAAGATCCCCCGACCGCCTGCTGGTGGCGGAAGGGAAGGTACGGAGGTTTCACCATGAGTGCCCTGCACAGCCTGCAGACGGCGGCGGTTTCCATCCGCTCCGTGCGCAAGGTCTACGGCGATCCGGCGAGCGGTCCCGTCGCTCTGAAATGCGTCGACCTGGACATCCGCGACAACGAGTTCTTCACCCTGCTCGGCCCCTCGGGCTGCGGCAAGACCACCCTGCTGCGGATGATCGCCGGCTTCGAATTCCCCACCTCCGGGGAAATCCAGCTCTACGGCGAGAACATCGCCGACCGGCCGCCCTTCGAGCGCCCGGTGAACACCGTGTTCCAGCACTACGCGCTGTTCCCGCACATGACCATCGCCGAGAACCTGGCCTTCGGCCTGGAATCCCACCCGATGGGCCAGCGCATGAGCAAGGCGCAGGTCGCCGAGCGCGTTCGCGAGATGCTCGCCCTGGTGCAGATGGAGCGCTTCGCCCAGCGCAAGCCGACCCAGCTCTCCGGCGGCCAGCAACAGCGTGTCGCCCTGGCCCGTGCGCTGGCGCCGCACCCCAAGGTGCTGCTGCTCGACGAACCGCTGTCCGCCCTCGACCTCAAGCTGCGCCAGGCCATGCGCGAAGAGCTCAAGGCGATCCAGTCCAAGACCGGCATCACCTTCATCTTCGTCACCCATGACCAGGAAGAAGCCCTGACCATGTCCGACCGCATCGCCGTGCTCTCCGAGGGCGAGGTGCAACAGGTTGGCCGTCCGGACGACATCTACGAAAACCCGCGCAACCGCTTCGTCGCCGACTTCATCGGCGAGACCAACTTCCTCCCGGCGCGGGTCGAGAACTTCGCCGGTGACTGCGCGCAGTACCGCCTCCCCGGTGACCAGCTGATCGAAGCCCAGGCCCGTGAAGGCCTCAAGGTCGGCGCCGAGGTCACCCTGTCGATCCGCCCCGAGCGCCTGCAACTGGTGGCCGAGGGCACTCCGTCTGCCACGCCCTGCACTGTGGTCCAGCAGATTTACCTGGGCACCGACCTGCAGTACCAGGTCAGCCTCGCCGACGGCACCCGCCTGACGGTCCGCGCGCCCAACAGCGCCGGCCAGCGTGGCCGTCTGGCAGCCGGGCAACGCGCCGGGCTGCTATTCGAGAAAGGCAGCGCCAGCGTCCTGGTGGACTGAGCGGGGGTGAGCATGAAACAGATATCCACAACCGCCGGCAATTCGCTGGAGCGGCGTCAGGCGCTGCGCAGCTTCCTCGGCGTGTCGCCGGCACTGGTTTCCATCGGGCTGTTCCTGATCGTGCCGATCTTCATCGTGGTCGGTTACTCGCTGATGCAGGCCAACCCCTACGGCGGGGTGAATCCGCACTTCAGCGTCGACGCCTATGTCTCGCTGCTGTTCGAGCGCCAGCTCGACGACAGCCTGGCCTTCGCCGATTCCTACGTGATGATCGCCCTGCGCTCCATCGGCATCGCCGCGGCGACCACCGCCATCACCCTGCTGGTGGGCTTCCCGGTGGCGGTGTGGCTGGCGATGCAGCCGGCGCACCGTCGCGGCCTGCTGATCTTCCTGATCACCGTGCCGTTCTGGGCCAACCTGCTGATCCGCACCTACGCCTGGATTTTGCTGCTGCGCGGCACCGGCGTGGTCAACGGCACGCTGATGAGCCTCGGCATCATCCACCAGCCGCTGAACATGCTCTACACCGACGGCGCGGTGCTGCTGGGCCTGGTCTACACCTACGCGCCCTTCGTGGTGCTGCCGATCTACGCGACCCTGGAGAAGATGGACATGCGCCTCCTCGAAGCGGCCCAGGACCTCTACGCCGGGCGCATCCGCACCCTGCGCAAGGTGGTCCTGCCGATTGCCCGGCCGGGCATCCTGGCTGGCGCCATCCTCACCTTCGTGCCCTGCCTGGGCGCGATGATCGCCCCCGAGCTGCTCGGCGGCGGCACCAAGATGATGCTCGGCAACCTGATCTTCCGGCAGTTCAGCGACTCGCGGAACTGGCCCTTCGGCGCGGCGCTGTCGCTGGTGCTGATGGGGGCCGTGATGCTGGTGCTGATGTTCTACGCGATGCGCGCCGAGCGCCTGCGCATCGCCCGGGGAGGTGAATGATGCTCTCGCTACTGACCAAGCGCCGTCTGGGTGTGCAGGATTTCCGCGGCTTCGGCGCCCTGAGCTTGCTGTTCTACCTGTACCTCTACGCGCCCATCGTGGTGCTGGTGGTGCTCTCGTTCAACGCCAACCAGTCCGCCACCGTGTGGACCGGCTTCAGCCTCGACTGGTACCGCAGCGCCTTCGCCAACCAGGCGCTGCGCCAGGCCGCCGGCAACAGCCTGCTGATCGCCGTGTGCGCCAGCGTGATCGCCACGGTGATCGCCACCCTGGCCGCGCTGGGCACCTCGCGCGGGGCCAAGTTCAAGGGGCTGCGCCTGTCCATGGGGGCGATCATGCTGCCGCTGGTGCTGCCCGAGATCGTCGTCGGCGTGGCCACCCTGGCGCTGTTCTCCACCCTCGGCCTGTCGCTGGGCTACGGCAATCTGATCATCGCCCACACGGTGTTCTGCATCCCGTTCGCCTACCTGCCGATCCGTGCCCGCCTGAACGACATGGACCTGTCTCTGGAGCAGGCCGCCGCCGACCTCTACGCCGGTCCCTGGCGGACCTTCCGCAAGGTGACCCTGCCGCTGCTGATGCCGGGGATCTTCTCGGGGCTGATGCTGGCCTTCATCGTCTCGCTGGATAACTTCGTGATCTCGATGATGGTCTCCCAGGCCGGCACCACCACCTTGCCGATCTTCATCTTCGGCCTGCTGCGCATGGGCGTGACGCCCGATGTGAACGCGGTGTCGACCCTGATCCTCGGCGTTTCCGTGCTGTTCGTAACCCTGTCCTACCTGCTCGGCAAGAAGAAGGCCTGAGCCCACATACCGGAGTAGAAGATGAGCAAACTGATCGCTGCTGTAGGGGCCTCGCTGGCCATGGGGCTGGTGGCCAACGTGCACGCCGCCGAACAACTGAACGTGGTGAGCTGGAGTGGCTATTTCACCCCGCAGATCCTGGAGAAGTTCGAGAAGGAAACCGGCATCAAGGTGACCGTGGATTCCTACGACTCCAACGAAACGCTGCTGGCCAAGCTCAAGCAGGGCGGCACCGGCTACGACGTGGCCATTCCCTCGCACCAGTTCGTGCCGATCCTGATCCAGGAGAAGCTGCTGGAGCGCTTCGACCCGGCCAGCCAGCCGTACTACGCCAATGTCGAAGACAACCTGAAGAAGCCCACCTGGGACCCGGAAGGTGCCTACGCCGTGCCCTTCATCTGGGGCACCACCAGCGTGGTGCTGGACAGCGCCCGCTACAGCGGCCCGGCCGACAGCTACTCGGTGCTGTTTACCCCGCCGGCGGAGCTGCAGGGCAAGATCAACATGTTCGACTCGGCGAGCGAGGTGATCGACACCGCCAGCCTCTACCTGGGCATCCCGCTGTGCAGCGAGGACCCCAAGCAGATGCAACAGGTGCTGACCCTGCTGAAGAACCAGAAGCCCTTCGTGAAGACCTACAGCTCCAAGGCCGGCTCGATCCGCGAGAACCTGGCCTCGGGTGAAGTCGACATGTCGATGTTCTGGGGCGGCTCGTCGATGCGTGCGCGCGAGATGAAATCCAGCCTGAAGTACCTCTACCCGAAAGAGGGCGTGATGGCCTGGGTGGACAACCTGGTGATCCCGGCCGGCGCCAAGCACCCGGAGAACGCGAAGAAGTTCATCGCCTTCCTCAGCCAGCCGGAAAACTCGGCGATGACCCAGAACTTCCTCAAGCACCAGAGCCCGATCAAGGGTGTTGAACCCTTCCTCGACGCCAGCCTGAAGGATGCGCCGGAACTCCACATCCCCGCGGGCACCAAGGTGGTGTTCAGCAAGACCTGCGGCGAAGGCGCGATCCGCCTGGCCGACCGTATCTGGACCAACCTGATGCGCTGATCCCGACCGGGACAGCCGCCGACCGCCGCTGCTCGCGTCCACCTTGGTGGGCGTGCCGGCAGCGTGCGGCCCGGCGAACGCGCTATTCGTTACAAGCCCCATCCGCTGATGGGGTCGTTGAACCCGACCGAACCTTCCCGTTGCGGGAAATCCTGATGAAAAAAGGCCTCGTTCCATGAGCCAGAAGAACCAGCAAAACGAACTCGTCCAGCTCCAGGCCCACGAACTGGCCCAGCGTATCCGGCTGCGCCAGGTTTCCTGCCGTGAAGTGATGCAGGCGCACCTCGACCAGATCGAGCGCTACAACCCGATGGTCAACGCCATCATCAGCCAGCAGCCGGACGACATCCTGCTGGCCGAAGCCGACCAGCGCGACGCCGAACTGGCCCGTGGCGAGTACCGTGGCTGGATGCACGGCCTGCCCCACGCAGTGAAGGACCTGTCGCTGACCCAGGGCATCCGCACCACCCTAGGTTCGCCGCTGTTCAGCGACTACCTGCCAGAGCGCGACGGCATCATGGTCGAGCGCATCAAGGCGGCCGGCGCGATCATCATCGGCAAGACCAACACCCCCGAATTCGGCCTCGGCTCCCACAGCTACAACCCGATCTTCGGTGCCACCGGCTGCGCCTACGCGCCCGAACGCACCGCCGGCGGCAGCAGCGGTGGCGCGGCGGCGGCCCTGGCGCTGCAGATGGTCCCGGTGGCCGACGGCAGCGACATGATGGGCTCGCTGCGCAACCCGGCGGCCTTCAACAACATCATCGGTTTCCGTCCGTCCCAGGGCCGCGTGCCCTTCGACGACAGCGCCGACCTGTTCATCGACCAGCTCGGCTACGAAGGCCCGATGGGCCGCAGCGTGCGCGACGTGGCGCTGCTACTGTCGGTACAGGCCGGCGGCGATGCCCGTGCGCCGCTGTCGATTTCCGAGAGCGGCGAGCAGTTCGCCGGCTCGCTGGAGCGCGACTTCAAGGGCGCACGGCTGGGCTGGCTGGGCGACCTGGGCGGCCACCTGCCCATGGAAAAGGGCGTGCTGGAGCTGTGCCGCCAATCCTTCGCCGACTTCGAAGCCATCGGCTGCCACGTCGAAGAGACCGCCATGGGCTTCTCCCCCGAGCGCCTCTGGGACACCTGGCGCACCCTGCGCCACTGGATGGTCGCCGGCTCCCTCGGCGCGGCCTACATCGACCCGGCCAAGCGCGAACTGCTCAAGCCCGAAGCCATCTGGGAAGTGGAGAACGGCCTGAAGCTCTCGGCCATGGATGTGTTCCGCGCGTCCGCCGCGCGCAGCGACTGGTACCGCGCCATCAGCCGGCTGTTCGAGCGCTACGACTACCTGCTGTTGCCCAGCGCCCAGGTGTTCCCGTTCGACAAGACCTGGGACTGGCCGAAGGAAATCGCCGGCCAGGCCATGGACACCTACCACCGCTGGATGGAAGTGGTGATCCCGGCCACCCTGTCCGGTTGCCCGGCGGCCAACGTGCCGGTGGGCTTCAATGAGCAGGGCCTGCCCATGGGCCTGCAGATCATCGGTAGGCACCAGGCCGACATGGCCGTGCTGCAACTGGCCCACGCCTACGAGCAGGCCTCGCGCTGGTACCAGCGCTGCCCGCCGCCGGTGCTGGCGGGGGATTGATCCACTTTTCCACAAGCTGAGGGGGACGCATGAATATCAGCTTCTTCCAGGAACTGCTGCAAAGCATCACCGAGCGCGGCCGGCAATTGCTGGAATCGCGCGAGCCGGCGCCGGGCAATGCCCAGGCGCTGGCGCAGGCTTGCCACAAGCTGATCTCCAGCCACGGCGAAGCCTCGGGCGTGGCCCTGGCGCAGCAGGTCCTGTGCGCCTACCGGGATTGCCCGCAAGACCAGCAGAAGGCCTTCTTCGACACCCTGCTGAAGGACTTCGCTCCGCCCCACGACGCGCTGGCGCAAGCCTGCCAGCGCTACCTCGACGAGCCGTCGTCGGCCAACACCACGGCGTTGTTCGAGGCCAGCGAGCCGCCGCGCCAGGAGCTGTTCCGCCGCCTCAACCAGGCGCCCGGCGGCACTGCCGAGCTGATCGCCATGCGCCGCCTGCTGCTCCAGGAGCTCAAGGCCAATCCCGAGCTGGCCGCCGTGGACCACGACCTGCAGCACCTGCTGACCTCCTGGTTCAACCGCGGCTTCCTGGTGCTGCGGCGCATCGACTGGTCGACACCGGCGTCGATCCTGGAAAAGATCATCAGGTACGAGGCCGTCCACGCCATCAAGGACTGGGACGACCTGCGCAGCCGCCTGCAGCCGGCCGACCGCCGCTGCTTCGCCTTCTTCCACCCGGCGCTGGCCGATGAGCCGTTGATCTTCGTCGAGGTGGCGCTGACCCGTTCCATGCCGGGTGCGATTGCAGAGATCCTGGAGGGCAAGGCTGGTGATGAGTCGGCAGAAGCGCCCGACACTGCGGTGTTCTATTCCATCAGCAACTGCCAGGACGGCCTGCGCGGCATCTCCTTCGGCAACTTCCTGATCAAGCAGGTGGTGGAGGAGCTGGCGCGGGAGGTTCCCGGTCTGCGCCAGTTCGTCACCCTGTCGCCGGTGCCCGGCTTCCGCCGCTGGCTCGATAGCCTGGGCGACGACCCGCAACTGGGCGCGGCGGCCGCCGAATTGCTCAAGGCGCTCAAGCCCGATGCAGCGCCGCCACCACGCACGGAACAACCGATGCTGGCGCTGGCCGCCGAATACTTCCTGCATGCCCGCAACGGCGCGGGTTTGCCGCTGGACCCGGTGGCGCGCTTCCACCTGGGCAACGGCGCCCGCCTGGAACGCCTGAACTGGCGCGGCGACCTCTCCGCCAGCGGCCTGCGCCAGGCTGCCGGGCTGATGGTCAATTACCGCTACGAACTGCGCCAGATCGAAAAGAACCACGAAGCCTACGCCAACCAGGGCGCGGTCACCGCCTCACCCGAGGTGCGCAAGCTGGCCACCCTGTCGGCGAAAACAAAACGCTAGGACCTCACCATGAACCAGAGCCTTTTCGCCGAAGTCGGCAAACACCTGCCCAGCGACCTTTCCAAGCCCTTCATCCGTACCCCGGACGGTGGCGGCTACAGCTACGCCGACATGCTGCGCAGTACTTCGCAGTTCGCCCATGCGCTGCTGGAGCTCGGCGTGCAGCCGGGCGACCGCGTCGCCGTGCAGGTCGACAAGAGCCCCGAGACGGTGATGCTCTACCTCGCCGTGCTGCGCGTCGGCGCGGTCTACCTGCCGCTCAACAGTGGCTACACCGGCGAAGAACTGCGCTACTTCCTCGATGATGCCGAGCCCTCGCTGTTCGTCTGCGCCCCGGCCTTCGAGGCCCAGGCCCGGGAGCTGGCGAAAGTCAGCGGCGTGGCCCACGTGGAGACCCTGGGCGATGCCGGCGACGGCTCGCTGATGGCGCGCGTGGAGGGCAAGCCGGGGCGCTTTGCCGATGTCGAGCGCGCCGCTTCCGACCTCGCCGCGATCCTCTACACCTCGGGCACCACCGGGCGCTCCAAGGGCGCGATGATCAGCCACGGCAACCTGGTCTCCAACGCCCGTGCGCTGGTGGATTACTGGAGCATCAGCAGCGAGGACTGGCTGCTCCACGCGCTGCCGATCTTCCACATCCATGGCCTGTTCGTGGCCTGCAACAGCCTGCTGATGGCCGGCGGCTCGATGCTTTTCCTGAGCAAGTTCGACGCCGCGCAGATGCTCAAGCTGCTGCCCCAGGTGAACCTGCTGATGGGCGTGCCGACCTTCTACACGCGCCTGCTCGACCAGCCCGGCCTGACCCGTGAAGCGGTGGCACACATGCGTTTGTTCATCTCCGGCTCCGCGCCGCTGACCGCCGAGACCCACAAGGCGTTTTCCGAGCGCACCGGCATGGCCATCCTCGAGCGCTACGGCATGACCGAAACTGGCATGAACACCTCCAACCCGCTGGACGGCCAGCGCATCGCCGGCACCGTCGGCTTCCCGCTGCCGGGCGTCGAACTGCGCATCACCGATCCGGCCCAGGCCGAGCCGACCCTGCTGCCCCAGGGCGAGCCGGGGATGATCGAAGTGCGCGGGCCGAACGTGTTCCAGGGCTACTGGCGGATGCCGGAAAAGACCGCCGAGGAACTGCGCGCGGACGGTTACTTCATGACCGGTGATATCGGCTTCGTCGACGACCGTGGTTACGTACAGATCGTCGGGCGCAACAAGGACATGATCATCAGCGGCGGCTTCAACGTGTACCCCAAGGAGCTGGAAGAGATTCTCGACACCCTGCCGGGCGTGGCCGAATCGGCGGTGATCGGCGTGCCGCACCCGGACTTCGGCGAAGGTGTGACGGCGGTGCTGGTGGCCAGCAAGGGCCAGGCTCCGACCGAGGCGCAGGTACTTGCCGCGCTGGACGGCAAGCTGGCGCGCTTCAAGCAGCCCAAGCGGGTGATGGTGGTCGAGGCGCTGCCGCGCAATGTGATGGGCAAGGTGCAGAAGAACGTGCTGCGCGAGCAGTTCAAGGGGCTGTATTCCTGATAGCCCGCCTTGGCTGGCTGGCTGGCTGTTCGCGAGCAAGCTCGCTCCTACAGAAAGCGCTCCGGCGCCAGGACTGACTTATAGGAGCGAGCTTGCTCGCGAACCGCTCCGCACCGGACTTCCCCTGTAGGAGCGGGCCATGCCCGCGATCCGTCGGCAGGGCCGGCGCTTTTCTCTGCTCCAATGTTGATCTTGTATTGCTGCATTGACTCGGGCGTTCCGTGTCGCTTCGGCATACGCGCGGACTTATTGTTTCCCCCCCTCGGGCGACCTCCTTTGGCAAACGCCCCAAAGGAGGCAAAGGTCTTGCCCCAATCATCCGGTTTTTCGCTTAGGCGAAAAATTCCCTCGTTGAACTGAAATTTCAGGGGCACGCCGCGAAGGGCCATCCCTGGCCCATCGCGGCTCTCGCGGCATCCATGCCGCTCAACCCCTGAAATTCCAATTCAACGAGGCCTCCTGAAAGGGGCCGTTCGGAGTGCGCGGGCGTTTCTCTGGAAGCCTTCTAAAAGCCAAAGCCAAAGCCAAAGCCAAAGCCAAAGCCAAGCGGCGTAGCGCTCTTCGTAGGAGCGAGCTTGCTCGCGAACCGCCCCGTACCGGACTTCCCCTGTAGGAGCGGGCCATGCCCGCGATCGCGCGCAGGGGGTGCTCCTACGAGTTGGCTCCAGAATGAAAAAGCCCCGCTAATGCGGGGCTTTTTCATTACGCGGGAAGCAATCAGCGAACGGTCAACACCACCTTGCCCACCGCCTTGCGCTGGCCCAGGTGATTGATCGCGTCGGCGGCCTGCTCCAGCGGGAAGGTCTGCGACACCAGCGGCTTGATCTTGCCTTCGGCGAACCAGGCGAACAGCTGCTGGAAGTTCGCCGCGTTGTCCTGCGGCTGGCGCTGGGCGAAGGAGCCCCAGAACACGCCGACCAGGGAGGCACCCTTGAGCAGGGTGAGGTTGGCCGGCAGCGACGGGATGGTGCCGCTGGCGAAACCGACTACCAGCATGCGGCCGTTCCAGGCGATGGAGCGGAAGGCTTCCTCGAACAGGTCGCCGCCCACCGGGTCGTAGATCACGTCCACGCCCTGGCCGCCGGTGAGTTCCTTGAGCTTGTCCTTCAGGCTGCCTTCGCTGTAGTTGATCAGCACGTCGGCGCCGGCGGCCTTGGCCACTTCCAGCTTGGCTTCGCTGCTGGCGGCGGCGATGACCTTGGCGCCCATGGCCTTGCCGATCTCTACCGCGGCCAGGCCGACGCCGCCGGAGGCGCCGAGCACCAGCAGGGTTTCGCCCGGCTGCAGGTTGGCGCGCTGCTTGAGCGCGTGCATGGAGGTGCCGTAGGTCATGCCGAACGCGGCGGCGCTGGCGAAGTCCATGCCGTCGGGGATCGGCATCACGCTGTAGCCGGGCACCGCGACTTCCTCGGCGAAACTGCCCCAGCCGGTCAGCGCCATCACACGGTCGCCGGGCTTCACATGGCTGACCTTCTCACCGACGGCGCCGACCACGCCGGCAGCCTCGCCACCCGGCGAGAACGGGAAGGGCGGCTTGAACTGGTACTTGCCCTCGATGATCAGCGTGTCGGGGAAGTTCACCCCGGCGGCGTGAACCTGCAGCAGGACTTCGTTCTTCTTCGGCTCGGGGCTGGCGATGTCTTCCAGCACCAGGGTTTCGGCGGGGCCGAAGGCTTTGCACAGCACGGCTTTCATCAGGACGTACTCCGTTGGAGGTTCTTCTTGGTGAGTAGAGGGCCAGTGTAGGAGCGGCAATCCTGCGAGCAATCAGAATCGCTGTGGTCTATGTCTGCCCATAACCCCGAGTGGCCGTCAGGAGTGACTGAGGTCCTTGTACAGCTCCGCCAGCAGATTGCCGGGCTGGAAGGCTTCCTTGAGCCACTGAATGACGTTTCCTTCCAGATTGCTTTTCCAGGCCGCGAGCATCAGCGAGGGTTGGCGTGGCGTTTGCACTTGCAGTTCGACGAGGCGTCCGCCGGCAATGGCCTCCCGAGCGGCGAAGTCGGGCAGAAAGCCAATACCCAGTCCGCGCTCCTGCGCAACCTGCTTGCTCTGCATGTCGGGTACGAAGATCGGCTCCTGCCCCGGCAACAACCAGGCGACACGCTTGATCAGATGGCTCGATGTGTCGTCTACGCAGATCGCCGGGTACTGCCGCAGCAGGGCGTCGCCAAGCGGCATTGGATGGCGCACCAGTGGGTGGTCGGGCGCAACCACGAACTTCCAGTGCACATACGCCATCGGTTCATAGCTGATTGATCCGCTGCCGGTGAGCGTTCCCGGGGCGCCGATGGCGAAATCGGCGTTGTGGTGCAGAAGTGCATCCCAGACACCTCCATACACCTCGGTGTGAACCCGCAGCTGGCAGTCGGGAAAGCGCTCCTTGAGCAGTGCCACCAGCGTGGTGGTGTGCCTGGGCGTATGCAGAAGGTTGTTGATGCAGATGCGCAGATTCGACTCCACGCCCTGACTGATGCTGGTGATACCTCGCTCTACCCGCTGGTACTCGTCCAGCAGGGCCTGGGCTCGCGCATAGAAATAGCGGCCGGCTTCGGTGAGCAGCACATGACGAGTCGTGCGCTTGAATAGCTGGGCGCCCAGCAGCGACTCCAGGCGCTTGATCGCATAGCTCACACCGGAAGTGGTCATGCCCAGTTCCTGGGCTGCATCGCTGAAGCTGGAAAAGTGCGCGGACAGGACGAAAACCTTCAGGTTGTCCTCGGAGAATATCGAGTTGCCCATGTCTGTCTCTCGGCGGAGTGGCGCGGTAAGGCAGATGCGCCGGTCGAATAGAGTATTCCTATACATTAGGCGGAAAAATACTACATATGAAGTATTTTTATCTGTAGGAATATCAAGCTCGTTTTAATAAATCGATAGCCATTGTTGAATGATCCTGCTGCCTGTTGGCAGGTTGATCGATATCAATTTCCTGCTCCTTCATGTTGGTTGATTTTATTGCCAGGATTAACGGCGGATGAAGCTTGAGGTGGGTTCCGTCGAACGAAAAATTCATTCTTGATTTGTTCAGGTGCTCATATGAAGAAGATACAAGGCAAAGGTCCGCTGGCCGTCGTGGCGATTGGCGGTAATGCATTGATACCGGAAAAAGGTGAAGTAACTTCTACTGCGCAGCGAGAAGTAGCCCGCACCCTGGCGGGACATGTTGCCGACATGCTGGAAGATGGCTGGCGCGTGCTGATGGTGCATGGCAATGGCCCGCACGTGGGCATGGTGCTGCGGCGCTCCGATCTGACGCGGGAGGCGTTGCCGGCGATTCCGGTCGATATGGCCGTCAGCGACACCCAGGGCGAGATCGGCTACCTCCTGCAGAACGCCCTGAGCAATGAGTTCTTCCGGCGCGGTCTGCACGCTTCGGCCAGCGCACTGATCAGTCAGACGGTGGTCAGTCTGGATGATCCGGCTTTCCAGGATCCGGACAAACCCATCGGCCAGTTCATGTCGGAAGACCAGGCTCTCGCGCTGTCAGCCGCCGAAGGCTGGACAGTGAAGGAAGATGCCGGTCGTGGCTGGCGCCGGGTGATTCCTTCGCCCCGACCGCTGCGCGTGGTGGAGTCCGCAACGATCGCCACGCTGCTGGATCAGGGCGAGGTGGTCATTGCCGGGGGTGGTGGTGGCATTCCGGTCGTGGAGTGCCCGGAGGGTTTGCGCGGGGTGGATGCGGTGGTCGACAAGGACCGCGTGGCTGCGCTGCTGGCCATCGCCCTGGAAGCCGATCTGCTGCTGATTCCCACTGGCGTCGAACGGGTCGCCCTGAACTTCGGCAAGCCGGACCAGTGCTGGCTCGAGCACCTGAGCCTCGATGAGGCGAAGCGCTACATGAACGAGGGGCAATTCGCGGCCGGCAGCATGGGGCCCAAGGTAGAGGCTATCGTCGAATTCCTCGACGAGTGCCCCCATGGCCGGGGTGTCATTACCAATCTGGAAAGTATCCGCCGAGCACTGATGGGCATGACCGGCACTTCCTTGTATGGCGGTGAGGCCTGAGCAGGACGTTATGGCTGATTAAGCAGAAACAGGTTCTTCAGATTCTTTACTAATTGCCCCGGCGTTAATCAGGTCAGGTCTTTCTTTATCTTGCTATTTGGCGAGACGGGAAGTTCATGTCTGGTTCCAGGGGAGGGAGATATATCGTGAGTAACTCAATAGATGTAAGTGAAAGTTCCGGAGGAGAAGCGAGCGGCTCGAATGGCGCTTCCAGAAAGTTGTTGGGGATACCTTATTGGGTCATCGTGGTGCTGCTCTTTTTCCTAGGTTGGGTCTTCATGTATGCCGACCGAACGATACTCAATCCGGTGATGGGGAAGTTGCAGGAGGAGTTCGGTCTTTCACGAACCGAACTGGGCCTGATCAACAGCGTTTTCTTCTTCGCCTATGCATTGGTGCAGATCCCCGCGGGCGTGCTGGGCGACAAGATCGGTCGAAAGATCGTTCTCGTTCCGGGGTTCATCCTCTTCGGTATTTTCACGGCGGTCAGTGGCTGGGTGACGTCGTTCAAGGGGCTGCTGTTTGCCCGCGTCGTCACCGGAATCGGTGAGGGGACCTATTACGGCCCTCAGTACGCCATCTCCAACGAAACCGTTCCGCTCAAGTACCGCAGCCTGGGCAGCGCCATCATCAACAGCGGCATGGCGTTCGGGATAGCGCTTGGCCTGATGTCATCCAGTTACCTGGTCTACGACCTGAACATGAGCTGGCATGCGCCGTTCTACGTCTTTGCCCTGCCGACCATCCTGGTGGGCGTGCTGATCTGGTGCGTCATCCGTGAAAAGCCCCGTGCTCGCGGAGCCGCTGCCGGGCAGAAGGCCTCGCTGGGTTCGCTGCTGCGCAACCGCAACCTGCTGCTGACCTACATCATGGTGTTCTGCAGCCTGTTCGGATTCTTCATGATCCTGACCTGGTTGCCGTACTACCTGCAGACCGAGCGCGGCATCGCCGGCTCCCAGACCGGTTTCGTCGCCTCTCTGGTGGCCTGGGTATCGATCCCGGGGGCACTGATCATCAGTTCGTTCTCCGACTGGCTGGGCAAGCGCAAGCCGCTGGTCTTCGTGCTCGTGCCGATCGCTGCCGCCGCACTGTGTTCCGTGGTGTATTTCCAGAGCCAGACCGCGTTGATCTGCAGCCTGGTCGTCTACGGCCTGTTCGGCAAGCTGGCTCTGGATCCGGTGCTGGTTGCCCTGGTGGCCGACAACGCACCCAAGGAAGGCTATGCCTCGGCATTTGGCGTATTCAACTGTGTCGGCATGAGCTCTTCGATCCTGGCACCGACCATCACCGGATTCATCGCGGAACACACCAACAGCCTGTCTTCAGGCTTCTACATTTCGGCCGCCATTCTCGTGGTGGGCATGTGCTGCATGGTGGGAATCCAGGAGAAACCCAACGCAGTGCCTTCGGCTTGAGGAGATTGAACATGCTGTATTCAGTGATCAAACCGGGTCTGTTCCAGGACTCTGTCAGCCTGATGCTGCTGACCCGCAAGCTCTCCGATGTCGCTGGCGTGGAGCGTGTGTCAGTGATGATGGGGACGCCCGCCAACAAGGAAATCTTCGGCAACACCGGCATGCTCACCGCCGAAATCGAGAAGGCCGTGCCGTCGGACCTGTGCGTGGCGCTGGAGGCCCGGAGTGCCGAAGTCATCGACCTGGTCATGCAGGGGGTGGACGCGTTCCTGGCCAATCAGTCGGTCGCCCGCAAGGGCGTCGCCTATAGCCGTGCTCACGGTCTGCACGGGGCGCTGGCGCAACAGCCACAGTCCAATCTGGCGCTGATTTCGGTCGCCGGGCGCTACGCTGCGCGGGAGGCCTACAAGGCGCTGGATAGCGGGCTGAACGTATTCATGTTCAGCGACAACGTGGAGGCCGACGTCGAGCGCGAACTCAAGATCTACGCCCATCAGAAGGGCCTGCTGGTCATGGGGCCTGATTGCGGGACGGCAGTGATCGGCGGCGTCCCGCTGGCCTTCGCCAACAAGGTGCTATCTGGCGCGATCGGCATAGTCGGAGCCTCAGGAACGGGTATCCAGGCCGTATTGGCGGCGGTGGATGCCCAGGGGGAAGGAATCTCCCATGCCATCGGCATCGGCGGCCGCGACCTGTCCTCGACCGTGGGCGGCCGCAGCGCCCTGGATGCCATCTCGTTGCTGGTGAACGATCCGGCCACCGAGGTGATCGTGTTCATCTCCAAGCCTCCGGCCAGGGAAGTGCGCGAGCACATCGAGCTGGCGCTGCGTGTGCAACCCAAACCCGCCATCGCCCTGTTCCTGGGCGAACGGGTCGAAGCCCCGCAGACGGGAGAGCTGCAACTGGCCGAGACACTGGACCAGGCTGCCAGCCTGGCGGTGGAACAGCTCCGGCGCGTGCGTCGGCGCGAAGCCATGGCCCGGATGCGCCCCGGGCAGCGAAACATCAGCGGTCTGTTCTGTGGTGGCACGCTGGCGGCGGAGACCGCTCTGCTGCTGGCTCATCAGCTGGGACTGCCGCCCAGCAGCCACCATGAAGACGGGGTGATGTTCAGTGCCCTGGGGCACCGGGTGATCGACCTTGGCGACGATGCCTACACCGTGGGCCGTGCGCACCCGATGATCGATCCTTCCTTGCGTTCGGAAATGCTCATCGAGTCCTCCGTTGTTCCGGAGACGGCGGTAGTGCTGTTCGACGTGGTCATCGGTTATGGGGCCCATGCCGATCCGGCCGGGCTGGTCGTCGAGGCCATCGAGAGTGGCCGCCGGCAGCGCGGCAGGCAGAACGGCGAGATCGCCTATATCGCCTACCTGTGCGGCACGCGCCATGACCCGCAAGGCTGGGAAGCCCAGTACCGCAAGCTGCGTGACGCGGGCATCTGGGTCTGCACCAGCAGCCGCGAGGCGGCGCAACTGGCGCTGGAACTGTCTAGCGAGGCGCGCCCGGCACCAACGCCCTGTCGCCAGCAGCAGACCCCGGCTCTGCTGGCCGCCGCCCCGCGAGTCATCAATATCGGCCTGCAATCGTTCGCTGACGACCTGGCTCGCTGTGGCGCCAGCGTCGTGCAGGTCGACTGGGCGCCGCCGGCGGGTGGTAACGCCCGTCTGATCGCGGCACTCGACGCTCTTCAATAAGCCTTTTCACGGAGATTTCATCATGTCCATTTCACTGAACCAGGCCAACCGCGCGGTTATCGAAAAGATCACTGCCGCGCGACCCTATCTCGTCGATGTGCGCCCAGCAGGTAGCGTCATTCCCGCGCTGAACGAACGCAAACTGCTGCTGCATGCGGGCCCGCCGATCGGCTTCGCCGACATGACCGGCCCAATGCGTGGTGCCTGTATCGGGGCGCTGCTGTTCGAGGGCTGGGCGCAGGACGAAGAGCAGGCTGTGCAGATGCTCGAGGCGGGGCAGATCGATTTCGCCCCCTGCCACAGCGTATCGGCAGTCGGCCCCATGGGCGGTATCACCTCGGCGAACATGCCGGTGCTGGTGGTCTGCAACCGGACCGACGGCAACTTCGCCTACTGCAACCTCAACGAAGGCATCGGCAAGGTCATGCGCTTCGGCGCCTATGGCGATGAGGTGCAAAAACGCCTGCACTGGATGCGTAACGTGCTCGGCCCGATGCTCTCGGCGGCACTGCGGCATCTGCCCGAGGGGATCGACCTGACTGCGGTGATGGCCCAGGCCATCACCATGGGTGACGAATTCCACCAGCGCAACATCGCCGCCTCGGCCCTGCTGGCCCGCATCCTGGCTCCGGCGTTGGTGGCGGTGGCCAAGGACAGCAGCGCCTGCGCGGAAGTGCTCGACTTCCTCGGCCGTACCGACCAGTTCTACCTCAACGTGGCGATGGCCTATTCCAAGGCGGTGATGGATGCCGCTCACAGTGTGGGCGAGGGGTCGGTGGTGACGGCTCTGAGCCGCAATGGCAAGGACTTCGGCGTACGGGTCAGCGGTCTCGGCGAGCGTTGGTTCACCGCGCCGGTGAATACCCCGCAGGGCCTGTTCTTCACCGGTTACAGCCAGGCGGACGCCAACCCGGACATCGGTGACAGCGCGATCACCGAGGCGTTGGGGATTGGGGCGATGGCCATGATCGCTGCGCCGGGTGTAACCCGCTTCCTGGGGGCCGGCGGTTTCGACGACGCCCTGGAAATCAGCAACGAAATGGCGGAAATCTGCCTGGCGCGCAACCCCGCGCTGATCGTTCCGAACTGGAACTTCCAGGGTGCCTGCATGGCGATCGACGTGCGTCGGGTGGTGGAGCTGGGTATCACGCCCCTGATCAACACCGGCATTGCTCACCGTGACCCGGGTATTGGCCAGGTCGGTGCGGGCACGGTTCGGGCTCCCATGGCCTGCTTCGAGCAGGCTCTGCTGGAGCTGGCCGCGAAGTACGGTGAGTGAAGCAACTGGCGGTGCGCCCTGGCGCACCGCTCCCCGTCTGCCTCGCCCTCTGGCCTGCAGCCGGGCCGCACTGAGGGCGCTGGATGGACGGGGGCCGGTCCTGGGCCGGCTGGAGGCGACTTTCGCCTCGGGGCTGGTGTTGCGGTTACCGGGCGGTCCCCACGTTTTTCTGTCGGCGCGCGACAAGGGACTGCTGCCTCTGCAGATCATTTTGCGACAGGAGGACCTGACCTGGCTGCGCTCGGTCCTGCTGCCGGGCATGTGGCTCAGCCTTGGAGATCCCTTGGCAGTGGCTCGCCGTTGTCTGCTGGGCCCTCACCCCGCGCCGCGCGCTCCGCGTCTGATGACGTGGCGCTCCCGGGTCGCGCTGCTGGAGCAGCGACTGGACAACCAGCGCGGCGGTCTCGGGCTGGCGTGGCGTGAACTGGCCCATCCGGCCTGGAAGGCTCAGCGGCTCTTTTGCCGCCGTCCCGATGCTGATCTCTCGGTACCTTTGCGTTGGCTGCTGGGGCGAGGGGAGGGCAGCACACCAGCCGGTGACGATATGCTGCTCGGGGCCCTTCTGGCACATTGGGCGCTGGGAGTGCCGGACTCCGCACTGCGGCTTGCTCTCTCGGCACTGCGGCCTGAGTGGCCCGCGCTGACCACCGAGCTCAGCATGAGTTACCTGGACGCCGCCCTCGAAGGTGACTTCGCCGGGCATCTGCTGTCCCTGGCGACGGCGGTCAGGGGCGCAGGGGCGGCCAGCCGCCTGGGTTGGCGGGTCGACCGGGTGCAGGCCCACGGGCACAGTTCCGGCCTGGATTGCCTGCTGGGCTTTCTACTGGTGGCCCGGCAAGCCTGAGAGGCTTGGGTCGAGCGCCTTCTCTGGCTATGCTTGCGGCATTGAAACCGGAGACATCGCCTTGAGAGCTTTCCTCGCCCTGTTGCTGGCCTTTTCCTTCAGTACTTTCGTCATGGCTTCCGAATCCGAAGAGGCCAAGCCGGAAGACGCCAACAAGCCCGTGTTCGTCGACCTCACCCCGGCGCTGGTGGGCAACTACGGCAGCGGCCCGCGCCTGAAGTACTTCAAGGCCGACATTGCGCTGAAGGTCACCGGCAAGGAGGCCTCGGACAAGGTCGAGCACCACGAGCCGCTGATCCGCAACCAGCTGGTGATGCTCTTCGCCCAGCAGACCGACGACTCCCTCGGCAGCGTCGACGGCAAGGAGAAGCTGCGCCAGGAGGCCCTCAAGCAGGTGCAGACCGCGCTCCAGCAGGAAGAGGGCAAGCCGCTGGTCGACGACCTGCTGTTCAACAACCTGATCGTCCAGCCCTGATCCTCTCCGGGCTTCGCCTGCATGAGTGCGCCTCATGCAGGCGAAACGGCACCCGGCTGCGACTGCTCGCCGCAATGCCGGGCTGAAAGCCCCGCCCTACTTGGCGTGTAGGAAATTTCCTGCGCGTGCCTGACCTGAATCAAGCCCCGTTTGCCGCTGGTCGCCGAACATCCCTTCATGATCCGCTCGAATTCGAGCGCCTGGACAAGGGGAATTCGGATGACAGGAAAGGCAAAAAGCTGGCGCACCCGCGGTCTCGCGGTGCTGGTGGTGGCCGTGCTCGCCGCACTGGCCTGGCAGACGTTCAAGCCAACCGGTCTGCCTGAAGGCTTTGCCAGCGGCAACGGGCGCATCGAGGCCACCGAAGTCGACGTGGCCACCAAGCTGCCCGGCCGTGTGGCGGAAATCCTGGTGGACGAAGGCGACTTCGTGAAGGCCGGCGATGTGGTGGCGAAGATGGACACCCAGGTGCTCCAGGCCCAGCTCGCCCAGGCCCAGGCGGAAGTGCGCCGGGCGCAGAACGCCCAGCTCACCGCGCAATCCCTGGTGGCCCAGCGCACCAGCGAAAAATCCACCGCCGAAGCCGTGGTCGCCCAGCGCCAGGCGGAACTGACCGCCGCGCAGAAGCGCTTCACCCGTACCGAGCAACTGGTCAAGCGCAACGCCCTGCCGCAACAGCAACTGGATGACGACCGCGCCACGATGCAGAGCGCCCAGGCGGCGCTGGCCGCTGCGCGTTCCCAGGTGGTCTCGGCGGATGCCGGCATCGCCGCCGCGCGCTCCCAGGTGATCGAGGCACAGTCGGCCATCGAGGCCGCCACCGCGAGCGTCGAGCGCCTGCAGGCAGACATCGACGACAGCCTGCTCAAGGCCCCGCGCAACGGTCGCGTGCAGTACCGCGTGGCGCAGCCGGGTGAAGTGCTGGCGGCCGGCGGCAAGCTGCTCAACATGGTCGACCTGGCCGATGTCTACATGACCTTCTTCCTGCCCTCCGGCCAGGCCGGCAAGGTCGAGCTGGGCCAGGAAGTGCGCCTGGTGATCGACGCCGTGCCCGAATATGTGATCCCGGCCAGGGTTTCCTACGTCGCCAGCGTCGCGCAGTTCACCCCCAAGACCGTGGAGACCGCCAACGAGCGCGAGAAGCTGATGTTCCGCGTCAAGGCACGCCTCGATCCGGGCCTGCTGGAGAAATACATCACCTACGTGAAGACCGGCGTGCCGGGCATGGCCTACCTGCGTCTCGACCCGCAGGTGCAGTGGCCGGCTGACCTGCAGATCAAGGTCCCGCAATGAACGCCGTCGACTGCGTGGCCCGTCTGGCTGGCGTCTCGCTGCGCTATGGGCAGACCCGCGCAGTGGACGACGTCACCCTGGAAATCCCGGCCAACCGCATGGTCGGCCTGATCGGCCCGGACGGCGTCGGCAAGTCCAGCCTGCTGGCGCTGCTGGCCGGCGCGCGGAAGATGCAGGACGGCGAGATCCAGGTGCTCGGCGGCGACATGCGCGATGCGCGCCACCGCCGCGCCGTGTGCCCGCGCATCGCCTACATGCCGCAGGGCCTGGGCAAGAACCTCTACCCGACGCTCTCGGTGTTCGAGAACGTCGATTTCTTCGGCCGCCTGTTCGGCCACGACAAGGCCGAGCGCGAGCGGCGCATCGCCGACCTGCTGCACAGCACCGGCCTTGCGCCGTTCGCCGAACGCCCCGCGGGCAAGCTTTCCGGCGGCATGAAGCAGAAGCTCGGGCTGTGCTGCGCGCTGATCCACGATCCCGACCTGCTGATCCTCGACGAGCCCACCACCGGCGTCGACCCGCTGTCGCGCAACCAGTTCTGGGAGCTGATCGCGCGTATCCGCGCCGGCCGCGAAGGCATGAGCGTGCTGGTGGCCACCGCCTACATGGAGGAGGCCGAGCGCTTCGACCACCTGGTGGCGATGGACGAGGGCAAGGTGCTCGCCACCGGCACGCCCGCCGAACTGCGCGAGCAGACCGGCACGCAGAATCTCGAAGAAGCCTTCATCGCGCTGCTCCCCGAGAGCAAGCGCGCCGGCCACCACAAGCTGGTCATACCACCACGCCCGCAGCCTGACGGTGCGCCGCAGATCGCCATCGAGGCCGAGGGGCTGACCTGCCGCTTCGGCGATTTCGTCGCGGTGGACCGCGTCAGCTTCCGCATCGAGCGCGGAGAAATCTTCGGCTTCCTCGGCTCCAACGGCTGCGGCAAGTCCACCACCATGAAGATGCTCACCGGCCTGCTGCCGGCCAGCGAAGGCACCTGCGCGCTGTTCGGCCAGCCGGTGAACGCCAACGACCTGGAGACGCGCCGGCGCGTCGGCTACATGTCCCAGGCCTTCTCGCTGTACGCCGAGCTGACGGTGCTGCAGAACCTCGAACTGCACGCCAAGCTGTTCCACATCCCCCACGAGCAGATCGGCCCGCGCGTCGAGGACATGCTCCAGCGCTTCGACCTGGGCAAGGTCAGGGACGAGCTGCCCGACAGCCTGCCGCTGGGCATCCGCCAGCGCCTGTCGCTGGCCGTGGCGGTGATCCACAAGCCGGAAATCCTGATCCTCGACGAGCCCACTTCGGGCGTCGACCCGGTGGCCCGCGACGGCTTCTGGGAGCTGATGGTGGAGCTGTCGCGCAACGACGGCGTGACCATCTTCATCTCCACCCACTTCATGAACGAGGCGGAGCGCTGCGACCGCATCTCGCTGATGCACGCCGGCAAGGTGCTCGACAGCGATACCCCGCAGGGGCTGATTCACAAGCGCGGCCTGCCGACCCTGGAGGCCACCTTCATCGCCTACCTGGAAGAGGCTGCCGGCAGCGCCCCGGTGCCCGATGCAGCAGCTGCAGCGCAGCAGCCCGCCGAGCCCTCGCGCTACAAGGGCAGCGACCGCTTCAGCTGGCTGCGCCTGTTCAGCTACGCGCGCCGCGAGGCCATGGAGCTGCGCCGCGACCCGATCCGCCTGACCCTGGCGCTGGTGGGCACCGCGCTGCTGATGTTCATCATCGGCTACGGCATCAACATGGACGTCGAGGACCTCACCTACGCGGTGCTTGACCGCGACCAGACCACCACCAGCCAGGCCTATGCGCTGAACATTTCCGGCTCGCGCTACTTCATCGAGAAGGCGCCGATCCAGAACCCCGAGGAGCTGGAGCGGCGCCTGCGCAGCGGCGACATCAGCCTGGCCGTGGAGATCCCGCCGAACTTCGGCCGTGACCTCAAGCGCGGCGCCGACCCGGCCATCGGCGTGTGGATCGACGGCGCCATGCCGACCCGCGCCAACACCGTGCTCGGCTATGTGCAGGGGCTGCACGCCAGCTACCTCGCCGATCTGGCGCGGCAAAATGGCAACGCCGCCGCCAGTGCAGCGGCGAGCACCGAAGTGCGCTTCCGCTACAACCCGGACGTGGAGAGCCTCAAGGCCATGGTGCCGGCGGTGATCCCGCTGCTGCTGATCATGATCCCGGCGATGCTCACCGCCCTGGGCGTGGTGCGCGAGAAGGAGCTGGGCTCGATCACCAACCTCTACGTCACCCCGGTCACCCGTCTGGAGTTCCTGCTCGGCAAGCAGCTGCCCTACGTCGGCATGGGCATGATCAACTTCGTGCTGATGCTGGCCATGGCCGTGCTGCTGTTCCAGGTGCCGCTCAAGGGCAGCTTCCTGGCGCTGCTGGTCGGCGCGTTCCTCTACGTGGTGACCAGCACCGGCCTCGGCCTGCTGCTCTCGACCTTCATGAAGAGCCAGATCGCCGCGGTTTTCGGTACCGCCATTGCCACCATGATCCCGGCGATCCAGTTCTCCGGGCTGATCCACCCGGTGTCGTCGCTGGAAGGCGCGGCGGCGGTGATCGGCCAGCTCTACCCGACCTCGCACTTCCTCATCGTCAGCCGTGGGGCCTTCTCCAAGGCGCTGGGTTTTGCCGACCTGTGGATCTACTACCTGCCGCTGCTGGCCATGGTGGTGGTGCTGACGCTGCTCAGCGTGGCCTGCCTGAAGAAGCAGGAGGTCTGAGATGAACAAGCTGGCGAACATCTTCAACCTCGGCATCAAGGAATTCCGCAGCCTGGGCCGCGACTACGCGATGCTGATCCTGATCGCCTGGGCCTTCACCCTGGGGGTCTACAGCTCGGCCACCGGCGTGCCGGAAACCCTGCACCATGCGCCGATCGCCATCGTCGACGAGGACCAGTCGCAGCTCTCCTCGCGCATCGTCAACGCCTTCCAGCCGCCGTACTTCCGTGTGCCGGAAATGATCGGCCACGCGCAGATGGACCGCGGCATGGACGTCGGCCTGTACACCTTCACCCTGGACATCCCGCCGGACTTCCAGCGCGACGTGCTGGCCGGGCGACAGCCGGCGATCCAGGTCAACGTCGATGCGACGCAGACCGGCCAGGCCTTCTCCGGCGCCGGCTACATCCAGAGCATCGTCGGCACCGAGGTCAGCGAGTTCGTCAGCCGCTACCGCGCCGAGGCGGCGATGCCGGCGGAGCTGGCGGTGCGCATGGAGTTCAACCCGAACCTGACCCAGGCCTGGTTCGGCGCGGTGATGGAGGTGATCAACCAGATCACCATGCTGTCGATCATCCTCACCGGCGCCGCGCTGATCCGCGAGCGCGAGCACGGCACGGTGGAACACCTGCTGGTGATGCCGCTGACCGCCTTCGAGATCATGATGGCCAAGGTCTGGTCCATGGGCACCGTGGTGCTGCTGGCGGCGGCGATTTCGCTGCAACTGGTGGTGCGCGGCTGGCTGGACGTGCCGATCAGCGGCTCGGTGGGGCTGTTCCTGCTGGGCGCGGCGCTGCACCTGTTCGCCACCACGTCCATGGGCATCTTCATCGGCACCGTGGCCCGCTCGATGCCGCAATTGGGGCTGCTGGTGATCCTCACCCTGATGCCGCTGCAGATTCTCTCCGGCGGCACCACGCCGCGCGAGAGCATGCCGGAGCTGGTGCAGACCATCATGCTGGCAGCGCCGACCACGCACTTCGTCAGCCTGGCCCAGGCGATCCTCTACCGCGGCGCGGACCTGTCCATCGTCTGGCCGCAACTGCTGGCCATCGTTGGAATCGGTGCCGCTTTCTTCTTCGGTGCGCTGTGGCGCTTCCGCCGGACCATCGGGCAGATGGCCTGACACTCTGCTGCCCCTGTAGGAGTGTCCATGTCGGGCCTGAGGGGTCAGGAAAGCGTGCGCTCCGAAACATCCACCGGCCACACGCACGTCTGGTTGCGGCCCTTGTTCTTGGCCGCGTACAGCGCCTGGTCGGCCTGGGCGATCAGCTGATCCGGCTCGGTATCCTGCCCCGGCGTGGCGATGGCCAGGCCGATGCTCACCGTCAGTCGCCCCAGCTCGCCGGCCGGATGCGCGACGCCCATCTCCGCCACCCGCTGGTGGACGCGCGCGGCGACATGGCTGGCGCCTTCCAGCCCGGTGTCGGTGAGGATGATGACGAACTCTTCGCCGCCATATCGGCAAGCCACATCGCCTTCGCGTTGCAGGCACTCCTGCAAGCAGCTGGCGAGGCGCCGCAGCGCATCGTCGCCGGCCAGGTGGCCGAGGCAGTCGTTGAAACGCTTGAAATGGTCGACGTCGAGCATCAGCACCGCCAGCGGCGCGTCGGCGCGGCGCAGGCGGCGCCATTCGCTCTGTAGCTGGCGGTCGAAATAGCGGCGGTTGAACAGGCCTGTGAGGCCGTCCTGCTGCGACAGCTTGTGCAGCTGCGCTTCCAGTTGCAGGCGCTCGCTGTTGTCGCGGGCCACGGCGATCAGGTAGTCGCGGTCGCCCTGGTGGATCAGCTGGGTGTTGATCTCCGCCGGCTGCAGGCTGCCGTCGCGGCGCTGCATCTCGCGCTGGAAGATCATCGACAAATTCAGCCGGTGCGCCTGCTGCACGAGCTGGAGCCAGGCATGGAAGCCGGGAATCAGCCGCTCCGGGTCATCGCGCAGCAGGTGGCGGAACTCCTCGGCGCTGTAGCCCAGGCCGTTGTAGGTGGCGCGGTTCATGTGCAGCAGCTCGCGCTGTTGCAGGTCGAAGATGAACAGCGCGTCACGGCTGGAGTCGGTGAGGTCCAGTGCCAGTTGCAGGCGTTCGCGGCTGTCGTGAAGGTGGGCTTCCACCGACTGGCGCTGCTGCGCTTCCTGGCTGAGCAGCTGGTTGCTGGCGCTCAGTGCGGTGGCGCGGCGGGCGTTCTCGCGGGCGAGGAAGAGTGCCGCCACCAACAGCAGGCTGATCGCCACGCCGCCACCGAACACTACCATCGGCAAGGGCGTGGACAATGACTGCACCAGGGCTGTCGTGGGGCTGAGTTCCAGTTCGAAGCTGCGGTTGTTGAGCAGGCGCAGCGGCACCCGCAGGGTCTGTCCGGCATCGCCGGCGGGCTGGTCGCGCACGTAGAGCGGCCGGCCGTGCTCCAGCAGGCGCACGCTGAACAGGTGGTTGTCCGCCTGCCTGAGCAGGTTGTCCATCAGCGGGCCGACGCGGAAGACGCCCTGCATGAAACCGTCGAATTGCAGCCGGCCGCCGGCATCACGGATGTAAACCGGGGTGTAGAGCACGAAACCGCGCCCGCCCTGGACCAGCTCAACGCTGTCGCTCAGGCGCGGCTTGCCGCTGTCGCGGGCGGACATCGCGGTGGCGTAGTTGGGATGCTGCGGGGACAGCCGGAAGTTCAGCGCCGCCTCGTTGCCCTGCAGCGGTTCCAGCCAGCGGATGCGCAGCTCCGGGTCGGCCCACTGGATCGACTGGTAGCCGGGGAAGCTGCGCACGTAGAAGCGTGCGTCCAGCTCCCATTCGGGGCGGGGCATGCGGCCATGGTGAGTCCACAGTTGGGCAAGCAGGTCCAGACCCTGGACCTGCTCGTGGAGGTTGGCTTCCAGCTGGTGTGCGAGGCTGCGCCCCTGATAGGTCAGGCGCTCCTGCACACGCTGCCGTTCGCTGCCCGCCAGCTCCTCGCCCAGCCAGGCACTGGCGAGCAGGAGCACGCAGAGCAGACCGCCAAGCCCGAGGTATGCAGCGAGTGAGGACTGAAGGCGGTGCATGCGGCGGATTCCGGGGGCTTCAGTAACCTAATAGCACAGTGCCTCTATTTGTGCGCCAGGCCGACGACGATCGCCCACTGCTCGGCAGTGACCGGCATCACCGACAGGCGGCTGCCTTTCTGCACCAGGGGCATCTCTTCCAGCCCGGCCTGTGCCTTGAGCGTGCCCAGCGGCAGCACCGCGCGGAAGGCCTCGACGAAACTCACGTCGCGGGCCGTCCAGGGGTTCTTCTGGTCGCTGGCCTTGGGGTCGTGGTAATGGCTTTTCGGGTCGAGCGCGGTCGGGTCGGGGTAGGGCTCGCCGTCGATCTGCGCGATGCCGGCGATGCCCGGCTCGGGGCAGCTGGAGTGGTAGAAGAAGAACAGGTCGCCCGGCTGCATGCTGCGCATGAAGTTGCGCGCCTGGTAATTGCGCACGCCATCCCAGCGCGCGTTCTTCAGGCGCTGCAGGTCGTGGATCGACAGTTCGTCGGGCTCGGATTTCATCAGCCAGTAAGCGCGTGCCATCCGCGAGGGTCTCCTTTGCGTGGCGGGTCGGGATCTTCTTTTGATTTGGCTAAGGGTAGGCGGGCAGGTGTTTCCCTGCGACAAGCTGCCGGCTCGCCGGAAACAAATTGTAGGAAGAAGATGTAGGAATACCGGCATGAACATTGCCTGAAAGTGCCGGAAGTTTTGGGGGCGACTGCTCCTCCGACGATCGGTTGGCGTCAGAATTGCGAGAAGCTTTTCATTGTCGGAGAATGCCGCCGTTTTTAGCTTGGCCTGCCGGACGGATAAAAAAACCACCGCCGGCCATCGTTGACAGTTTGCCTGGAAGGGGGAGGCAATCGATGAAACGCAAGCCTGATCTTTTGTGGGTGTTGGTAATACTTTTCGGTCTGGGTGTCGTCACTACCGGTTACACCCAGAGCCTGTGGGAACAACGCCAGGGCAACGCCCCGGTGCAGGTCACCCAGCAGCCCTGACTCAGGGGACTGCTGCCGCCACGGTTATCGCAAGGAACGCGATTCCGTCGCGAGACGGCCATACCAGCCGCCGTCCGTCACTATGCCCATCAGCGGCACATCCCAGCTCGCCAGCTCCAGCTTGTCGACCTTCTGGCACTCGTGCGCCAGGCCCAATAGCGTCGGTTTCTGCCAATTTTTGCGCATGCCCAGGTAGGCCAGGGTCCGGTCGTAGAATCCCTTGCCCATCCCCAGGCGGCCGCCCTGCGGATCAAAACCGACCAGCGGTAGCAGCAGCAGGTCCAGCGCCCAGGCCGGGCGCTGGCGCCGGCGGTCGGCCTGCGGTTCGGCAATGTTGTAGCGGTTGCGTACCCAGCGCTCGCCGACGCCCACCTGCTGGAAGGTCATGTGCGTGCGTGGCCAGTGGGAGAGCACCGGCAGGTAGGTCGCCTTGCCACGCTTCTGCGCGGCCTTCATCAACGGGCGCGGGTCGATTTCGCCGTCAGCCGGCAGGTACAGGGCGACGTGCTTCGCCCGACGGAAATGCGGATGCTGCGCGAGCTGGCGATACAGGGCCTGGGCGGCGAGGCGTTGCTGCAGGGGAGTGAGCGCGCGTCTGGCCTGGCGCAACTGGCGGCGCAGGGCAGGGCGGGAAAGACCATCAGAGTGAATCATGGAAGGGTAAAGCTCCCCGGACATGCCGCTGTCGGGTTAGCCCTTGAACCCGAGAGTTCAAGGTGGTGGTTGCAGTAGGCTTTAAGGCTTTCCGTCGTGCGGACATGCACACCAGCCCAACTGGCAACCCCCGTTGTTGCAATTATCGGCTCAGGGACATCACCGACTGGCAAACACACCAGGGAGCGAGGCGATTATACCCCAAGGAAATTTCCCTGGTCAGACTTCACCCTGGTCTTTATCGGTGGTAGGGGTGTCTGTGGTCAGGGCGCGATCCACGCGCTCGAGCAGTTCGCGTACGCGTTCACGGGTGGAGCCGCTGTCGTGCTCCACGCGCTCCTGTTTGTGCAGCAGGTCGTGGGTGATGTTCAGGGCGGCCATGACCGCAACACGGTCGGCACCGATCACTTTGCCGCTGGAACGGATCTCGCGCATCTTGCTGTCCAGATAGCGCGCGGCGCTTTCCAGGTTGACGCGCTCGTCCGCGGGGCACGCGATGCAGTACTCCTTGTCGAGGATTTGGACGTTCAGGGTATTCGACTGGCTCATGAGTCCTGCTCCAGGGCTTTAAGACGCAAAATCATCGCTTCGACCTTCTGACGAGCCAAATCGTTCTTCTCGATCAGATGGGCGCGTTCTTCCCGCCAGCTTTTCTCGTTCGCCCGCAGCAGCCGGTTCTCGGCCTTGAGCTGTTCCAGGCGCTGGAGCAGCAGGTCGAACTTGGCGATCAGCGCGTGCAGGTCGGCGTCTTCCATGGGCTCTCGCTTGGGAGTTGCTTAAGTAATCGAGAACTATATAGGACTGCCGTGGGGGTGGGTCAACGCACGGCTGCCCGGCGCGTCGTCACATGGTCTTGCGGTGTGCGCCGGTGCTAGGATAAAGGACCATATTCTATGCGCGGCGCCTGATGGCGCCTAGCCGTCACCCGGGTTCGATCATGTCCACTTCCAGCTCCGCCTACACCGCCTTCGCCGCCCTGCTCGCCGAGGCCGCCCTGCCGATTTCCCCCGCCGAACTGCACGGCCACCTGCTCGGTCGCGTCTGCGCCGGGGGTGGCTTCGATCAGGCGGAGTGGTTGCAGGCCGCCGGCGACCTGCTCGGCGGCGAGCCGGGCGAGCGTCTGGGCGCGGCGCTGGGCGGCCTGCTGGGCATGGTCCAGCAGGACTTCAGCCAGGGCGAGATGGCCGTGGTGCTGATGCTGCCCAACGACGATGAACCGCTGCTGGAACGCGCTACCGCCCTGGGCCAGTGGTGCCAGGGCTTCCTCGCCGGCTTCGGCCTGGCGCTGCGCTCTCCCAGCCTGTCGGACGAAGCCGACGAAGTGCTGCAGGACATCGCCGCCATCGCCCAGGTCGGCGGCCAGCTGGAAGAATCCGAAGACGGCGAGGCCGACTACATGGAAGTGCAGGAATACCTGCGCGTCGCCCCGCTGCTGCTGTTCTCCGAATTCGGCAAGGTGCCGGCACCGGCCGAGAAACCCTCCCTGCATTGAGGTCGCGCATGATCCGTATCGCCAAGTCGGAATACGCCCGTCGTCGCAAGGCGCTGATGGCGCAGATGGAACCCAACAGCATCGCCATTCTCCCGGCGGCGCCGATGTACATCCGCAACCGCGACGTCGAGCACGTCTACCGTCAGGACAGCGACTTCCAGTACCTCACCGGCTTCCCCGAGCCGGAAGCGGTGATGGCGCTGATCCCCGGCCGCGAGCACGGCGAGTACGTGCTGTTCTGCCGCGAGCGCGATCCGGAGCGTGAACTCTGGGACGGCCTGCGTGCCGGCCAGGACGGCGCCATCGGCACCTTCGGTGCCGACGACGCCTTCCCCATCGGCGATATCGACGACATCCTCCCCGGCCTGATCGAGGGCCGCGACCGCGTGTACTACGCGCTGGGCGCCAACCAGGAATTCGACCGCCGGCTGATGGACTGGATCAACGTGATCCGCTCCAAGGCGCGCCAGGGTGCGCAGCCGCCGAACGAGTTCGTTGCCCTCGACCACCTGCTGCACGACCAGCGCCTGTACAAGAGCGCCGGCGAGGTGAAGGTGATGCGCTACGCCGCGGAAGTCTCCGCCGGCGCCCACATCCGCGCGATGCAGGCCTGCCGTCCGGGGCTCTACGAGTTCCACCTGGAAGCCGAGCTGGAATACGCCTTCCGCCTGGGCGGTGCGAAGATGCCGGCCTACGGCTCCATCGTCGCCACCGGCCGCAACGCCTGCATCCTGCACTACCGGGAGAACGACGCGCAGATCAAGGACGGCGACCTGATCCTGATCGACGCCGGCTGCGAGATCGACTGCTACGCCAGCGACATCACCCGCACCTTCCCCGCCAGCGGCACCTTCAGCCCCGAGCAGAAGGCCATCTACCAGCTGGTGCTGGACGCCAACATGGCGGCCTTCGACTACATCGCTCCGGGGCGCCACTGGAACGAAGCCCACGAGGCCACCGTGCGGGTCATCACCGCCGGCCTGGTGGAGCTGGGTCTGCTCAAGGGCGATGTCGACGAGCTGATCGAGCGCGAAGCCTACAAGGCCTTCTACATGCACCGTGCCGGCCACTGGCTGGGCATGGACGTGCACGACGTCGGCGAATACCGCGTCGGCGGCGAATGGCGCGTGCTCGAACCGGGCATGGCGATGACCGTCGAGCCGGGCATCTACATTTCCCCGGACAACACCGACGTGCCGAAGAAGTGGCGCGGCATCGGCGTGCGCATCGAGGACGATGTGGTCGTGACCAAAACCGGTTGCGAAGTGCTGACCAACGGCGTGCCGAAAACCGTCGCCGAGATCGAAGCGCTGATGGCCGAAGCCAAGGCCCAGGCTGCCTGACATGCAACGTACGCAAATGGCCATCATCGGTGGCGGACTCGTCGGCGCGAGCCTGGCGCTGATCCTCCAGGCCGGCGCCCGTGCGCGCGGCTGGCAGATCGTGCTGATCGAGCCCTTCGCCCCCGGCGATGCCTACCAGCCCAGCTATGACGCGCGCTCCTCGGCGCTGTCCTTCGGCAGCCGGCAGATCTACGAACGCCTCGGGCTGTGGCAGCAGATTTCCCAGCGTGCCGAACCCATCACCCAGATCCACGTCTCCGACCGCGGCCGCTTCGGCGCCGCACGCCTGACGGCGGTGGAAGAGGGCGTTCCGGCGCTGGGCTACGTGGTGGAGAACGCCTGGCTCGGCCAGTGCCTGTGGCGCGCGCTCGACCCGGAAGTGGTGAGCTGGCGCTGCCCCGCCGAAGTGCGCCGGATGGACGCCCTGGGCGATGGCTACCGCCTGACCCTGGACGACGACTCGCAACTGGACTGCGACCTCGCCGTGCTGGCCGACGGCGGCCGCTCCGGCCTGCGCGAGCAACTGGGCATCAACGTGCGCTCCTCGTCCTACGGGCAGACTGCGCTGATCGCCAATATCAGCCCGTCCGAAGCCCATCGCGGACAGGCCTTCGAACGCTTCACCGAGAACGGCCCGCTGGCCCTGCTGCCGCTTCCGGAAAACCGCTGCGCGCTGGTCTGGACCCGCAACGGCAGCGACGCCGAGCGCCTGCGCGAGCTGCCTGACGCGGCCTTCCTCGCCGAGTTGCAGGAAGCCTTCGGCTATCGCCTGGGCACCTTGCGCCAGGTCGGCGCACGCTACGGCTACCCGCTGAACCTGACCGAGGCCGACGAACAGATTCGCCCGCACCTCGTGGTGCTGGGCAACGCCGCCCACAGCCTGCACCCGATTGCCGGCCAGGGCTTCAACCTGTCGCTGCGCGACGCCAAGGCGCTGGGCGACCGCCTGTTGCAGGAAGACGCAGCGCCCGGTGATTTCGCCGTGCTGCAGCGCTACCTGGATGGCCAGCGCCTGGACCAGCAGATGACCGTCGGTTTTTCCGACCGCGTCACCCGGCTGTTCTCCAATGCCCAGCCGCTGCTGGCCACCGGCCGCAACATCGGCCTGCTCGGCCTCGACCTGCTGCCCCCGGCCAAGCGCTGGTTCGCCCGCCAGGCCATGGGCCTGGGCGCCCGGCCGGTCTGATCGATGGAGTCGCCAAAAAGCGCCCGCCGCGCCCGCCTGCTGCGTTTCGGCCTGAACCTCTACCCGCCGTACCTCGGTGCCGGGGTGCGGGTGCGCCACATCAGCGCGGATTTTCGCGAGGTGCGGGTGAAGATGGGCCTGAACCTGTTCAACCGCAATTACGTCGGCACCCAGTTCGGCGGCAGCCTGTACAGCATGACCGATCCCTTCTTCATGCTGATGCTGATGGAGAACCTGGGGCGCGACTACATCGTCTGGGACAAGGCCGCCAACATCGAATTCATCAGTCCCGGCAAGGGGCCGGTGTATGCCGATTTCCGCATTGACCAGCTGCTGATCGACGACATCCGTGAGCACACCGCCGCGGGCGAGAAGTATCTGCCGCGCCTGCATGCCGAAGTGCGTGACGGCGAAGGCACCCTCGTGGCGCGGGTGCAGAAGACCCTGTACGTAAGGCTCAAGCCGCGCGCGCGGCAGGCCGCTTGAATTTCGATGCCCGCGCAGGTGCTGCGCGGGCCGCTGAAGAAGGAACGCACATGCACGCGGATCTGGTAATCGTCGGGGCGGGAATGGTCGGCAGCGCGCTGGCCCTGGCCCTGGAAGGCAGCGGGCTGGATATCCTGCTGCTGGACGGCTCGCCGCTGAGCGTCAAGCCGTTCGACCGCGAAGCGCCCTTCGAGCCGCGCGTGAGCGCGCTGTCCGAGGCCAGCCGGCGCATCCTCCAGCGCTTGCACGCCTGGGACGGCATCGCCGCACGGCGTGCCGAGCCCTACTGCGAGATGCAGGTGTGGGATGGCTCGGGCACCGGGCAGATCCACTTCAGCGCCGCCAGCGTGCATGCCGAGATGCTCGGCCACATCGTCGAGAACCGCGTGGTGCAGGACGCCCTGCTGGAGCGCCTGCACGACTCCACCCTCGGCCTGCTGCCCAATGCGCGCCTGGAGCAGCTGCGCCACTCCGGCGACGACTGGCTGCTGAGCCTCTCCGACGGCCGCGAAATCCGCACGCCGCTGGTGGTCGCCGCCGACGGCGCCAACTCTGCCGTGCGCCGCCTGGCTGGCTGTGCCACCCGCGAGTGGGATTACCTGCACCACGCCATCGTCACCAGCGTGCGCTGCGAGAAGCCGCACCAGGCCACCGCCTGGCAGCGCTTCACCGACGACGGTCCGCTGGCCTTCCTGCCGCTGGCGAAGGAGGGCGACGCGCACTGGTGCTCGATCGTCTGGTCGACCACCCCGGAGCAGGCGGAAAAACTCATGGCGCTGGACGACGAGGGCTTCTGCAAGGCCCTGGGCCTGGCCTTCGAGCATCGCCTGGGCGCCATCGAACACGCCGACCGCCGTCTGTGCATCCCGCTGCGCCAGCGCCACGCCAAGCGTTATGTCGAGCCAGGGCTGGTGCTGATCGGCGACGCCGCGCACACCATCCACCCGCTGGCCGGGCAGGGCGTGAACCTGGGCTTCCTGGATGCTGCGGTGCTCGCCGAGGTGATCGAACACGCCCACGCCCGTGGCGAGAACATCGCCGAGGAGCGCGTGCTGAGCCGCTACGAGCGTCGGCGGATGCCGCACAACCTGGCGATGATGGCGGCGATGGAGGGCTTCCAGCGCCTGTTCCAGGCCGACCCGCTGGCCGTGCGCTGGCTGCGCAACGCCGGGCTGCGGCTGGTGGACAAGCACCACGAGGCCAAAGGCGTGTTCGTGCGTCAGGCGCTGGGGCTGTCGGGTGATCTGCCGGAGTTGGCGCGGGTTTGACGGGAGAGTCCGAGCGGCGTTTGCCCTCTCCCCCCGCCCTCTCCCTGAAGAGAGAGGGAGCCATCTGTGCCGGCTGAAACTTGAGCGTCATTCTGTGCCGATCCAGTCCCCTCTCCCTTCGGAGCGGGGCGCGCAGCCAGGGTTAGGGAGAGGGCCTCTCGCTTCGCACCGGCCCCCCCGCGACCTCAAACCACACCCCATCGAAACACCCCGACACAAACGCGCGGCTCGTTAGCAAATGAGGTTCCTTATCATTTGCGGGATATCTTCCCCGCAAAGGACAAGCTCATGCTCGTGCGCAAAGGTCTTCTCGCCACCCTCCTGCTGGCCGCCTTCGGTAGCACCGCCCAGGCCGCCGACGAAGTGGTGGTCTATTCCTCGCGCATCGACGAGCTGATCAAGCCGGTATTCGACGCCTACACCGAAAAGACCGGGGTGAAGATCAAGTTCATCACCGACAAGGAAGCGCCGCTGATGGTGCGGATCAAGGCCGAGGGCGCCAACACCCCGGCTGACCTGCTGCTCACCGTCGACGCCGGCAACCTCTGGCAGGCCGAGAAGATGGGCATCCTGCAGCCCTTCGATTCACCGACCCTGGATGCCAACATCCCGCCGCAGTATCGCTCCGGCACCGACAGCTGGACCGGCCTGTCGCTGCGCGCGCGGACCATCGCCTATTCGACCCAGCGGGTGAAGCCCGAGGAACTGTCGACCTACGAAGAGCTGGCCGATGCGAAGTGGGAAGGCCGCCTGTGCCTGCGCACCGCGAAGAAGGTCTACAACCAGTCGCTGACCGCGACCCTGATCGAGACCCACGGCGCGGAGAAGACCGAGGAAATCCTCAAGGGTTGGGTGAACAACCTGGCGACCGACGTGTTCTCCGACGACAACGCGTTGCTGCAGGCCATCGCCGCCGGCCAGTGCGACGTCGGCATCGTCAACACCTACTACTACGGGCGCATGCACAAGGACAATCCGCAGCTGCCGGTGAAGCTGTTCTGGCCGAACCAGGGCGACCGTGGCGTGCACGTCAACCTGTCGGGTATCGGCCTGACCAAGCATGCGCCGCACCCGGAAGCCGCGAAGAAGCTGGTCGAATGGATGACCGGCCCGGACGCCCAGTCGCTGTTCGCCGGCATCAACCAGGAATTCCCGGCCAACCCGAAGGTGGCGCCGTCGCAGGAAGTGGCGGCCTGGGGTGAATTCAAGGCCGACAGCATCCCGGTGGAAATCGCCGGCAAGCGCCAGGCCGAAGCGATCAAGCTGATGGATCGCGCCGGCTGGAACTGACCTGAATCCAGCGCCTCAACGGGCGCCGGCGGCGTCCGAGTGGCTGACCGAGAGTGCCTTGCCGTCGTCGCCGAGCAGGCAGATGAACTCGCCGTCGGACTGCTCGCCCCGGCGCAGTTGCGCGACCAGCCGCTTGCTCGCCGGCTGGCCGTCCACCGAGCCTTCGTAGGCTTCCTCGCGGATTGAGCCTGACTCGATCCAGGTCTGCTGCCAGCGCTCCTGCAGTTGCGGATCCGCGGCGACCTTGCTCACGGCCATGGCCAGGCAGGATTCGAAGGGGGTGGATTCGTCGGCCAGGGCCAGGCTGCAGAGTGGCAACAACAGCAGGCCGGAAAGGCGGTGGAGTGACGACATGGGACTTTTTCCTTGGGGACGGCAGTGGCAGAGTGGCCGATTCGACCGCCGTACCTTGCGCTTTATCCCTACCGGGTGAGCATCGGGCGAATTCGATTTCAATGAGGGAAATTTCGCTCAGATGCCTGGCGAGATTTCCCACGAACACCCGCTGATGTCCTGGAAACACGCAACGCATGCGCGCCAACCGCTGGTACCCCATCACCTTCGCCGTCGCCGCCCTGGTCCTGCTGCCCATCAGCGTCCTGCTGCTGAGCTGGGCGGAGATCGACCGCGAAATCTGGTCGCACCTGTGGGAAACCCAGATGCCCCGCCTGCTGGGCAACACCCTGGTGCTGGTGGCTGGCGTGGGCGTCGGCGTCACCGTGCTGGGCGTCAGCCTGGCGTGGCTCACCAGCCTCTGCGAATTCCCCGGCCGGCGCTGGCTGGACTGGGCGCTGATGCTGCCGTTCGCGGTGCCGGCCTACGTGCTGGCGTTCGTCTTCGTCGGCCTGCTGGACTTCTCCGGCCCCGTGCAGACGCTGCTGCGCGACTGGTTCGGCAGCGGCCTGCGGCTGCCGCGCGTGCGCTCCACCGGCGGCGTGATCACGGTGCTGGTGCTGGTCTTCTACCCCTACGTCTACCTGCTCGCGCGCACCGCCTTCCTCGCCCAGGGGCGCGGCCTGATGGAAGCGGCGCGGGTGCTCGGGCTATCGCCCCTGGCGGCCTTCTGGCGCGTCGCCCTGCCCATGGCGCGGCCGGCCATCGGTGCCGGGCTGGCGCTGGCGATCATGGAGACCCTGGCGGATTTCGGCACCGTCTCGGTATTCAACTTCGATACCTTCACCACCGCCGTCTACAAGACCTGGTACGGCTTCTACAGCCTCTCCAGCGCCACCCAGCTGGCCAGTCTGTTGCTGCTGTTCGTCATGCTGGTGCTGCTGGGCGAGCGCTACAGCCGTGGTCGCAGCGGTGTGCCCAACGAGCGTCCGCGCGGCGCGGCGCTGTACCGGCTGCACGGCTGGAAGGCCTTCGCCGCCAGCGCCTGGTGCCTGCTGGTGTTCGCCTGCGCCTTCGTCATCCCGATGCTGCAACTGGTGGTCTGGGTCTGGCAGAAGGGCCGTTTCGACCTCGACGAGCGCTACTGGGGCCTGATCCTCCACAGCCTCTACCTCGGCGGCCTGGCGGCGCTGATCACGGTCGGCGTGGCGCTGCTGCTGGTTTTCGCCCGGCGCCTGGCGCCGACGCCAGCGGTGCGCTCGGCGGTGGGCATCGCCAACCTCGGCTACGCGCTGCCCGGCTCGGTGCTGGCGGTGGCGATCATGCTGGCCTTCAGCTGGCTGGACAATCACGCGGTGATCCCGCTCTCCAGCGCCCTGGGTGGCGCCGGCAAGCCGCTGCTGCTGGGCAGCCTGGGGGCGCTGCTGGTGGCCTACCTGATCCGCTTCATGGCGGTGGCCTACAATCCGCTGGAGGGTGCGCTGGCGCGGATTCGCCCGTCGCTGCCGGAAGCTTCCCGCAGCCTGGGTGTCGGCGGCGTCGGCCTGTTCTTCCGCGTCTACCTGCCGCTGCTGCTGCCGGGAGCGCTGAGCGCCGCACTGCTGGTGTTCGTCGACGTGCTCAAGGAGATGCCGGCGACCTTGCTGATGCGCCCGTTCGGCTGGGACACCCTGGCCGTGCGCGTCTTCGAGATGACCAGCGAGGGCGAGTGGGCGCGCGCCGCGCTGCCGGCGCTGACACTGGTGCTGGTCGGGCTGTTCCCGGTGATCGGCCTGATCCGCCGCTCCGCGCGCCAGAGCGGTTCTTCGCGGCCCTGAGAATCGGCCGTCGGACAAGCTGTCCAGAGTCCTGCCATGCGACTACAATGCGCGCGTTTCGTGCGGGCCGTACTCGCGCTCCGCACCCGCCTCGCCCGGAAGGAGAACACCCATGGGACAGCGCACGCCGCTCTATGATTTGCACGTCGCCCTCGGCGCCAAGATCGTCGATTTCGGCGGTTGGGACATGCCGTTGCACTACGGTTCGCAAGTCGAAGAGCACCACCAGGTACGTCGCGATTGCGGCGTGTTCGACGTTTCCCACATGACCGTGGTCGACGTCACCGGTCCGCAGGCCAAGGAATACCTGCAGCGACTCCTGGCCAACGATGTCGAACGACTTCAGGTTCCGGGCAAGGCGCTGTACAGCGGCATGCTCAACGAACGCGGCGGCGTGGTCGACGACCTGATCGTCTACCTTGGCGTGTACGGCTACCGCGTGGTGGTCAACGCCTCCACCCGCGACAAGGACATGGCCTGGATGCAGGCCCATACCGAAGGCTTCGACGTCACCCTGACCGAGCGCCCCGACCTCGCGATGCTCGCCGTGCAGGGGCCCAACGCCCGCGACAAGACCGCCGACCTGGTCACGCCCTCGCGCGCCGCGCTGATCCGCGAACTCAAGCCCTTCCAGGGCAAGGCCGACGGTGACTGGTTCATCGCCCGCACCGGCTACACCGGCGAGGACGGCCTGGAAATCATGTTGCCGGCCGTCGAGGCGCAAGGCTTCCTCAACGACCTGGTCGGCGCCGGCATCGCTCCGGCCGGCCTCGGCGCGCGCGACACGCTGCGCCTGGAAGCCGGGATGAACCTCTACGGCCAGGACATGGACGAAGACGTCACCCCGCTGGCCGCCAACATGGGCTGGACCATCGCCTGGGAACCCGAAGGCCGCGACTTCATCGGCCGCGCGGCGCTGCAAGCGCAGAAAGCCGCCGGCGATGCGCCCAAGCTGGTCGGCCTGGTGCTGGAAGAGCGCGGCGTGCTGCGCGCCCACCAGGTGGTTCGCGTCGCCGGTGTCGGCGAAGGCGAGATCACCAGCGGCAGCTTCTCCCCCACCCTCGGCAAATCCATCGCCCTGGCCCGCGTGCCGGCGGCTACCGGCGATCGAGCCGAAGTGGAGATCCGCGGCAAGTGGTACCCGGTTCGCGTCGTTCAGCCGAATTTCGTGCGTCATGGCAAAGCCCTGATCTAAATTGCATGATCTAACTTAGAAGAGGGTGGCATCGCCGCCCGTCGCCCAGTCCTCGAGGAACAACAAGATGAGCAATATCCCCGCCGACCTGCGTTACGCCGCCAGCCACGAGTGGGCGCGCCTGGAAGCCGACGGTAGCGTGACCGTGGGCATCTCCGACCATGCCCAGGAAGCCCTGGGCGACGTGGTCTTCGTCGAACTGCCGGAAGTGGGCAAGACCCTCGCCGCCGGCCAGGAAGCCGGTGTCGTCGAGTCGGTGAAGGCCGCCTCGGACATCTACGCCCCGGTGGGCGGCGAAGTCATCGCCGTCAACGACGTGCTGGCCGACACCCCCGAAGAAGTGAACAACGACCCCTACGGTTCCTGGTTCTTCAAGCTCAAGCCGAGCAACCCGGCTGAGCTGGACAAGCTCCTCGACGCCGCCGGCTACCGCGCTGCCAGCGACGCCGACGCGTAAGACACTGCTGTAACCACAGGCCTCGACTCGTCGGGGCCTGTTCTTTTCAGGGAACGTCCTTTCGAGACCGTGGCCATGTCGAACACCCCTTCGCTCTCCCAGCTGCACCAGCCTGATGCCTTCCTCGCCCGCCACCTGGGCCCCGATGCCGCCGAGCAGCAAGCCATGCTCGACACCCTCGGGCTCGGCAACCGCGACGACCTGATCGTGCAGACGGTGCCCCCGGCGATCCGCCTGAACCGGCCGCTGGACCTGCCGGCTGCCCTCGACGAGCAGGGTGCGCTGGCCAGGCTGAAGGGATACGCACAGCAGAACGAGCTGTGGACCAGCCTGATCGGCACCGGCTACTACGGCACCCTGACCCCTACCGTCATCCTGCGCAACGTGCTGGAAAATCCGGGCTGGTACACCGCCTACACCCCGTACCAGCCGGAGATCGCCCAGGGCCGTCTGGAATCCCTGCTGAACTTCCAGCAGATGACCATCGACCTCACCGGCCTCGACCTCGCCAGCGCCTCGCTACTCGACGAAGCTACCGCCGCCGCCGAGGCCATGGCCCTGGCCAAGCGCGTGGCCAAGGCCAAGAGCAACCTGTTCTTCGTCGACGTGCATTGCCACCCGCAGACCATTTCCGTGGTGCAGACCCGCGCTGAAGCCTTCGGCTTCGACGTGGTGGTCGACGAGGTGGACAACCTCGGCCAGCACGCCGTGTTCGGCGCGCTGCTGCAGTACCCGGACACCTGCGGCGAAATCCGCGACCTGCGCGCGGTGATCGACGCCCTGCACGCCCAGCAGGCCATCGCCTGCGTCGCCAGCGATCTGCTCGCGCTGCTGCTGCTCACCCCGCCGGGCGAACTGGGCGCCGACGTGGTCCTGGGCAGCGCCCAGCGCTTCGGCGTACCCATGGGCTACGGCGGCCCGCACGCGGCGTTCTTCGCCTGCCGCGACGACTACAAGCGCGCCATGCCCGGGCGGATCATCGGCGTGTCCAAGGACGCCCGTGGCAACACCGCACTGCGCATGGCCCTGCAGACCCGCGAACAGCACATCCGCCGGGAGAAGGCCAACTCCAACGTCTGCACCTCGCAGGTGCTGCTGGCCAACATCGCCAGCCTGTACGCCGTGTACCACGGCCCGCAGGGCCTGAAGCGCATCGCCCAGCGCGTACACCGCCTGACCTCCGTGCTGGCCGCCGGCCTCGCCGGCAAGGGCGTGAAGCGGGTCAACCAGCACTTCTTCGACACCCTGACCCTGGACGTCGGCGCCCAGCAGCAGGCCATCGTCGAGCGCGCCCGCGCCGCCCGCGTCAACCTGCGCATCGTCGGTGAAGACCGCCTGGGCGTGAGCCTGGACGAAACCACCGGCGCCGCTACCCTGGCCAGCCTGTTCGACATCATCCTCGGTACCGGCCACGGCCTGGACGTTGCGCAACTGGACGCCGGCCAGGTTGCCGACGGCATTCCCGCCGCCCTGCAACGCAGCAGCGATTACCTGAGCCACCCGGTGTTCAACCGTCATCACAGCGAAACCGAGATGCTGCGCTACCTGCGCCAGCTCGAAGGCAAGGACCTGGCGCTGAACCAGTCGATGATCCCGCTGGGCTCCTGCACCATGAAGCTCAACGCCACCAGCGAGATGATCCCGATCACCTGGCCGGAATTCGCCAGCCTGCACCCCTTCGTGCCGCGCGAGCAGGCCGAGGGCTACCGCCTGATGATCGAGGAGCTGGAAAGCTGGCTCTGCGCGATCACCGGCTTCGACGCCATCTGCATGCAGCCCAACTCCGGCGCCCAGGGCGAGTACGCCGGCCTGCTGGCGATCCGCAAGTACCACGAGAGCCGTGGTGACGCGCACCGCAACATCTGCCTGATCCCGTCCTCGGCCCACGGCACCAACCCGGCCTCGGCGATCATGGCGAGCATGCGCGTGGTCATCGTCGAGTGCGACAAGGGCGGCAACGTCGACCTGGAGGACCTCAAGCGCAAGGCAGCCGAAGCCGGCGAGCAGCTGTCCTGCCTGATGATCACCTACCCGTCGACCCATGGCGTGTACGAGGAAGGCATCCGCGAGATCTGCGAGGTCATCCACAGCCACGGCGGCCAGGTCTACATGGACGGCGCCAACCTCAATGCCCAGGTCGGCCTGGCGCGCCCGGCGGACATCGGTGCCGACGTGTCGCACATGAACCTGCACAAGACCTTCTGCATTCCCCACGGCGGTGGTGGCCCGGGCATGGGCCCGATCGGCGTGAAGAAGCACCTCGCGCCCTTCGTCGCCAACCACCCGGTAATCCGCATCGAAGGCCCGAACCCGCTGAACGGCGCGGTGAGCGCCGCGCCCTGGGGCAGCGCGAGCATCCTGCCGATCAGCTGGATGTACATCGCCATGATGGGCCCGCAGCTGGCCGACGCCACCGAGGTGGCGATCCTCAACGCCAACTACCTGGCCCAGCAGCTCGATGGCGCCTTCCCGGTGCTCTACCGCGGCCGCAACGAGCGCGTTGCCCACGAATGCATCCTCGATCTGCGTCCGCTCAAGGCGCAGACCGGGATCAGCGAGGAAGACGTGGCCAAGCGCCTGATGGACTACGGCTTCCACGCGCCGACCATGTCCTTCCCGGTGCCCGGCACGCTGATGGTGGAGCCCACCGAGAGCGAGTCCAAGCATGAGCTGGACCGCTTCATCGAGGCGATGCTGTCGATCCGCGCGGAGATCGCCAAGGTCGAGACCGGTGAATGGCCGGCCGAGGACAACCCGCTCAAGCGCGCGCCGCACACCCTGGCGGACGTCACCGGGCTGTGGGACCGTCCCTATCAGATCGCCGAAGCGGTAACCCCGACCGAGCACACCCGCGCCTTCAAGTACTGGCCGGCGGTGAACCGCGTGGACAACGTCTACGGCGACCGCAACCTGTTCTGCGCCTGCGTGCCGGTGGACGATTACCGCGAGTGATTCGTGCGCCTGAGTGAGTTTGCGCTGAACTGAAAAAGCCGCCTCCGGGCGGCTTTTTCATGGGGCTTTTCGTAGGAGCGAGCTTGCTCGCGAATGGAGTTCCCGGCCGCTTCGGCGTTGGGCGGGTTCGCGAGCAATAACGATGGCGCCCCCTCGCTCCTACGCGACGGGGCAGGTCGAAGCGAATCCCAGAGCCGTAGGGCGGATAACCCGGAACGGGTAATCCGCCGGAAGCGCCACGGCGGATAACGCTGGCGCGTTATGCGCCCTACCAGGGCCTGCCGAGGGCACGACGTAGGATGGCGTGGAGCGCAGCGATACCCATCAGCTTCCGTGCGCCGACAGCAGGGGTATCGCTACGCTCCACCCGCCCTGCAAAAGCGGGTCAGGTACGCAGGTGGCTTTCCATCAGGCCAATGGCGTCGCGCCAACGCAGCCAGAGGTTGCCCTGCCAGTCCATCACCGGTAGCGCCTCGCCGAGCAACTGCTGCATCCGGCGGCGCGGCAGGCGGGCGTCGTGGTTGAACTGGTCACGCAGGGTGGGCACCACTTCGTTGCTCAGCCACTGGCGCAGGCTGCGGTTTTCCGGGTGGTAGCAGTAGACCAGCAGCAACGCGTAGAAGCCGCTTTCGCTGATCAGCAGCTCCGGCTCGGGGTAGCCGGCGAGGCGCTCGTGGCGGTGCTGGTCGCTGTCCAGGCGGGAGAGGAACGGCCCGGTGATCTTGTAGCTGAGCAGCTTGCCGAGGTCGCGGGCGACGAACCAGGCCTGCTGCTCGATCAGCAGGGCACGTAGCTGGCGGTTATAGCGGATGAAAGAAGTCGGGATCAGGCCGTCGTCGGCCGGGGAAATCGAAAGGTTCATGCTGGAGCTCCTTGCTGAATCAAGAAGCCGCCGCCCGAAACTGCCGAAGGAGGGAGGCGGACCGTGCAAGGGTGGAAACCAGCGCAGTGTCGTCACAAAGCCGGCCGGACCGAAGTCCGCCTCACACGGCCCGCCATAGACAGCAAAGCGAATCCGGCACCGAAGAGATGCCGGATCGCTACCGCTATAACGACAACAACACTGCACGGGTTTCCACGCCCGGCCACGATGACGCTGTGGCAGGGCGAAACGCTAAGCAGTGGGCTCGTAGGACCGCAACGCCGACGTGGCGTCAGGCGCTTCCCGGCGCGTTGCTCCTTGGCGTGCGGAATGCTCCGGGCTTAGGACGCTGGCTCAGGAAAGAGGATGGAGGGTGACAGGTCGGCAGGTGCGCGTCTGTCGGCTGATTCGATGCTTTTCGTAGGAGCGAGCTTGCTCGCGAACAGATTTCCCAGGGGGCGCCGGCGTTGTGCGGGTTCGCGAGCAAGCTCGCTCCTACAGGTAAACACCGGCGCTTACCGGCAAGGCAAGGCCCGGACCCGCTTGCAGTAGCGCTGTCAGGACTTGAGCTGCAAACGGCCGATCAGGCGGATCAGGAACACGAACAGCAGGATCATCAGCACGTTGCTGAGCATGCCGATCAGGTTGTAGAGGCTGGACGGCAGCAGGGAATACAGATCGAGGCCGACGACCGTGAACAGGCGATTCAGCAGCCAGAAGCCTTCACTGACGATCAGCAGGATCAGGGTGATCTTCAGCGGCTGGATGGGACCGTTCATGGGACACTCCGTGTCGGTTGGGGAGTGTCAGTACAGCACAGGGACGGCCCTGCGATGCGTCCACTGATGCGGCCCGTGACAGGCGCCAGGGGCCGCGCCGGTGGGTGTCACTGGGCGGATGCGTCATCGGGGCGGGTCAGGATGGCGTTGGCCAGCTCCATGTCGCTGCGGTCCTGCAGCGCGGCGTCATCGCTGCGCAGGCGGGTGAGGGCGGCTTCCAGGTAGGGGCCGCGGATGGCGCCGTCACTGGCGACGAAGGCGCTCGCATCGTCCTGGGCGGCGACGATCAGCTTGTCGTGCTTGAAGGTCAGGTAGGTCGACGCGGTGGTGGCGCCGGACGAGATGATGTCGCGCCAGAAATCGCCGTCGGCCATGGCCGAGGCAACGGGCAGGGCGATCAGGGCAAAGGCCGTGGCCAGTTTCGCGGTACGCATCGGGTACACCTCCGCAAGGTCCGTGTACAAGTGAGAGGCGCGGCGGTTGGCGGGAGTTCCAAGATTCTGCGGATGAGGTGCGCGAGCGGTCGCCCACGCACCTTGGCGACGCTTAGCGCTGGGCGGCGAGGATCGCCGAGGCCAGCTCGGCGTCACTGGCCTGGGCAAGGGCCGGATCGGCGCTGCGCATCTGCTGCAGCGTGGCTTCCAGGTAGGGGCCGCGGATCGCGCCGTCGGTGGCGATGAAGCTGGCGGCGTCGTCCTGTGCCGGGCCGATCATTTTGTGATCGTCATGGCTGGTCAGGTAGCTCGAGGCGGTGGTGGCGCCGGAGGTCAGGACCGAGCGCCAGAAGTCGCGATCTTCGGCCATGGCGCAGGTGAGGGGGAGCAGGGTGAGGGCTACGACAACAGGGGCAGAACGGCGACGCATGATGCTTCCTTGAGTGATTTCGCGCCTCTCAGAGCATCGGAAAATTCCGCGGTTCCGTCCTGTCGTCGGAAATGTCTGTCCTCGCAGCTGTCACTCGCGCTTGAGCGACGGGTCGTCCGGGTTCTGCTGCTCCAGCTCGGCTGTGAGTTGCTGCACCTTCTGGAACTGCCCGGACTCGCGCAGGTAGTCGAGCAGCACCATGCGCGCCGAGCGGTTGGCCGGGTGTTTCTGCAGCAGGGCTTCCAGCTCGTGGCAGGCGCCGTCGGCGTCGCCGGTGTCGTGCAGGGCAATCGCCAGCACATAGCGGAACTGGTCGTCCTCCGGAGCCAGGCGTACTGCCTCGCGCAGCTCCTTCAGGGCCTGTGGGTGCTGCCCCTGGCGGATCAGGGCAAGGCCATTGACGTGGTGCAGCAGCCCGGACGCCGGGTTCTGGCGCAGTGCCTCATCGAGCAGCTGGCGAGCGTCGGCCTGGCGACCGTTGGCCTCCAGCCACTGGATCAGGGTGACCGTGGCGGGCAGGAACGCCGGGTTGCGTGCGATGGCAGCGCGCAGCGCCGGTTCCACTTTTTCCGCCCGGTTGGTGCGCTGGTAGAGCATGGCGAGGTTGAGGTTCGCCTCGGCGCGTTCGGTCAGGTCATTCTGGACTGCTTCGTATTCGCCCAGGCCTTTTTCCAGGGCGGTGTTGAGGCCGGCGCGGGTCTGCGGCGGCAACTGCGCCAGTTGCCAGGCGGCGGCGATGCGCACGGCGCGGATCGGGTCGTCCAGCAGCGGCGCCAGCAGTGTCGGCAGCACCAGGCCCTGTTGCGGGCCGTTAGCGAGCGGCAGCAGTACGTTGATGGCCGCAGTGCGCACCTGCGGGTCGGGGTCCTTCAGTGCCATGGCGGCCAGTTCCAGCGAGCGCTGGCTGGGGTAGGCGGGCAGCTCGGCGATCAGCGTGGCGCGGCGGATCGCCGGCAGGCTCGGGTCGGCCAGCAGCAGGTGCAGCGCGCGGGACGCACCGGGCTTGCCATTGCGGGCTTTCCACAGGGTGTCGTCATAGCGCGGAACAGGATTGCTGGAGGCGTTGGCCTTGGCCGGCTGTTCGCTGGCGTACCACTGGCGGAACTGGTCGCTGATCTTCTTCGCCGGGGTGTCCTTGTGGCAGGCCAGGCAGGCATCCGGTGCACCGATGCGCTTCGCATGCGCGGGGTTGGGCAGGGTGAAGCCGTGGTCGTGGCGGTAGTCGTTGACCATGTAGTAGCGCCCCGGCATGTGGCAGGACGTGCACTGCGCGCCAGGGGTGCCGGGCTCGTGGTGGGTGTGTTCGGGGGAGTCGTAGTTCTTCGCCTGCAGGCCCTTGCCGTCGATCTGCGGACGCACTGCCTTGCCGGCGGTGTTGTGGCACTGCAGGCAGACGCCGTTACCCGGTGCTTTCAGCTCGCCGCTGTGGGGGTTGTGGCAGTCGGTGCACTGCACGCCCTTGGCGAACATCTTGCTCTGGGTGAAGGAGCCCCATTCGAAGACCTCGTCCTTGATCTTGCCGTCGATCTCGTAGAGTTCGCGGGTCAGGGTGCTGGGCAGGTAGTCGTCCATGAAGCGGTGATGGTTCTGGTAGCCGTCACCCAGCGGCGCGCGGCGGGCGTGGCAGCGCGCGCAGGTCTCGACGATGGTGCTCTGGCTGGCGTTCTGCAGCGGCACTTCAAAGCCTTTGCTGGCGTCGCCGTCGGGCTTCTGCGCCCATTCCAGGTGCTTCGACGCCGGTCCGTGGCAGGCCTGGCAGCCGACGCCGAGGCTGTTCCAGTGGCTGGCGAAGGTGTCGGTCTTCGCATCGTAATTGCGCTTGAAGCCGGTGGTGTGGCACTCGACGCACATGAAGTTGGCGTTCTGCGCAGGGCGGGTCCAGTGCAGTTCGTCCTTGAAGTCGATGCGCTGGCCGGGCATCAGCTGGAACCACTGGTGCTTGCGGCTATCCCAGGCGACGCCGAGGGCCTGCAGGCGGCCGCCCGGGTACTCAAGAAGATACTGCTGCAGCGGCTCGAAGCCGAAGGTGTAGGCGACCTTGAAGTCGGCCGGCTTGCCGTCGGCGCCGGGGGTGTTGACCCAGTACTCGCCGTCCTTGCGGAAGAAGTGGCTGGTCTCGGTTTCGCCCTTGAAGGTGACATCGGCGAAGTCGCCCAGGACGTTGCCTTCGGTGGCCGTTTTCATCGCCTGCTGGTGATGGGAGCCCTGCCAGTCCTTGATCTGCGTCTGGTGGCAGCCGCTGCAGGTGGCTTCATCCACCAGCCTGGCGGTCTGCACCACGGGTGTCGGCGCGGGAGGTTTGGCGGTGGTGACCGGAATCGGCGGGTGGCCGCTGGGCAGTCTGACGCCGCTGTCCTGTTCGACCCAGATCCACGCTCCGATGGTAGCCAGGAGCAATACCCCGACGAGGGCTGCGAGCCAGGCACGACCGCTACGGTTGGGCGGCGTGGTGGCGGAAGCGGGGGCAGGGGCGGGGCGAGGCTTCTTGGTCTTGGGGGACATGGACATCCGTTGTTCCGCGGCGACTCCTGAGTAGCGGAGCTTCCGTGAGTAGGCAGGGGCTGTCAACGCAGGCGGGGCGCATTTCTTTCAGGGTGGCGGCCCGCCACTACGCGTGCTTCAGGGTTGGCGGATTTCGGCGACTCGCGCGCTGTCGACCTTCACTTCCGGGTTGCCGAACTGCGCGGTGAGGTAGTTCACCAGGGTGGCGATCTGCTCGTCGTTCAGGGTGCCGGCGAAGCCGGGCATGAACATGTCTTCGTCGCCCACCTTGCGGTGCACGCCGCCGAGTACCACCTGCACCAGATTGTCCGGTTGCAGGGCACCGACTGCGCTGTTCTTCAGCAGCATCGGATAGTAGCCGTCCTTCACTCCTTCGCCACTCCAGGAGTGGCAGCTGGCGCAGTTGCCCAGGTAGAGACGGGCGCCGTCGTCGTGTTTCTGCGCGCCGAAGTCCTCGCCGCGCAGTTTGACCACGTCGTCCGCCGGCTCGCCCCAGGCGAAGCGCGACTTGCGCTCGCCATCGCTGACGGCGGGCACGCTGCGCAGGTAGCTGGCGATGGCCTGCAGGTCGGCGCCGGTCATGTACTGGAAGCTGTGCTGCACCGCCTCGGCCATGGGGCCTGCGGCCTGAGCCTTGCCGGGCACGCGGCCGGTCTTCAGGTACTGGACGATCTCCGCGTCGCTCCAGCCGCCGATGCCGCTGTGGGTGTCCGGGGTGATGTTGAAGGCGTACCAGCCGCCCAGCGCGGCGCCGGCGAGGAAGCCGGTGGTGCGTTCGTCCGTGGCCTTTTCCTGGAAGGCGATGCCGCGCGGCGTGTGGCAGGTGCCGCAGTGGGCCAGACCCTGGACCAGATAGGCGCCACGGTTCCAGGCCGCGCTCTGCTTCGGGTTGTTCTGGTAGACCGCGTCGTCGTGGAACAGCAGGTTCCAGATCGCCAGCGGCCAGCGCATGTCCAGCGGCCAGGTGATGTCGGAATCCTGGTTGGGCTGCGCGACCGCCTGCACGCCGCCTTCGAGGAACCAGGCATAGAGGGCGTGCATGTCCTCGTCGTTGATCTTCGCGTAGGCGGTGTAGGGCATCGCCGGGTAGAGCCGCGTGCCGCCCTTGGCCACGCCTTCGCGCACGGCGCGGGCGAAGTCTTCGTAGCGGTAGCTGCCGATGCCGGTCTTCGGGTCAGGGGTGATGTTGGTGGAGTACACCGCGCCCAGCGGCGTGGCCAGCGGCAGGCCGCCGGCGAAGGGTTTGCCGCCCGGCACGGTATGGCAGGCCGCGCAGTCACCGGCGCGGGCCAGGTATTCGCCGCGCTGCAGCAATTGCGCCGGCGCCGGGTCGAGGGCCTTGGCGGCATGGGCGAGCAGCGGTGCGGCCAGCAGGGCGAACAGCAGGAAAGGTTTCATGCCCTGGCCTCCCGCTTCAGGTGCTCGGCCAGGCGCAGGGCCAGGGCGGCGATGGTCAGGGTGCAGTTCACCGAGCCGACGGTGGGCATCACGCCGCTGCTGGCGATGAACAGGTTGGGGTGGTCGTGGCTGCGGCACTGGGCGTCCACCACCGAGTCCTTCGGGTCCGCGCCCATCAGCACGGTGCCGGTGATGTGGTTGTTGTTGGCGAAGCTGTCGTCGAACTTCACTTCTTCGCCACCCAGCAGCTTGGCCGCATGCTCGTAGACCTCGCGGGTGTGCACCGCGCTCCTGCGCACGTAGTCGTCCATTGCATAGGTGAATTCGGGCTTGGGGATGCCGGCCGCGTCGCGCTCTGTGGCGCTGGGCACGATGCGGTTCTGCGGGTGCGGGAGGATTTCGTGGAAGCTGTCGAAGCGCACGAAACGCGCGGCGCGGTCGCGGATCTTCTCCTCCAGGTCATGCCCCAGCAGCAGTGGCCCGTGGCGGATCAGTTCGGCGGCGACCTGGTCGGTGCGCGAGAGGTTGGACAGGTGGATCTTCTTCGAGGCGTATTCGCTGCGGAAGGCGCCGTCGCGGAAGCCCACCATGGAGGTCATCTCCTGCGGGCCGCGGCCCGGCCAGAGCTTCTCGTCGGCGTAGAACTGCACGGCGGTGCCGGGGTGGTCCATGAGGTTGCGGCCGACCATGTCGGAGCTGTTGCCGACCTCGGACATGAGCATCAGCTTGGGTGTCTCGATGCCGTTGGCAGCGAGGATGAAGGTGTCGCCCTCGACGCGCACCTCGTTGCCCTGCGCGTCCTTGTACAGCGCCGTGACTATCTTGCCGGCGTCGCCTTTCTCCAGCTTGAACACCACGGCGTTGTCGATCAGCCGGGCACCGGCGGCCTCGGCCTTGTCGACGTGGACGATGCCGTTGTACATGGCGCCGATGGGGCAGATTGGCATGCAGTTGTTGTTGCCGCAGCAGGTCGGGCGGCCATCGTAGGGGCGGCTGTTGCGCGCCACCGGCTCGGTGACCACGCGGTAGCCGTTGGCGTTGAGCAGGGTCTTGATGCGCTGCTCGTTCCACGACAGCGGCAGCGGTGGCATCGGATAGGGCCGGCTGCGTGGGGAGTCGAGTTCCTCGTCACCGGGGCCCCAGACGCCCAGCTCTTCCTCGGCGCGCTGGTACCAGGGCTCCAGCTCGGCGTACTCGATGGGCCAGTCGCGGCCCACGCCGTAGAGGCTGAGCAGCTTGAAATCGTTGGGCAGGAAGCGCCACGCGGACGCCGCCCAGTGCCAGGTGGTACCGCCCACGGCGCGGATGTACTGCACGTCGTAGGGGTGTTTGCCCTTCTGGATCAGGTAGTGGTTGTCCGGCTTGAACTGCGGGTGCGGGGCGAGCGGGCTGGACGGGTAGGGCGCCTGGTTGTCGGATTTGTCCGCCTGGTTGCGGAAGCGCTCGACGATCTCCCAGCGGCCCATGCGCGGGCCGGCTTCGAGGATCAGTACATCCTTGCCGGCCAGGGCCAACTGATGGGCCACCAGCGCGCCGGCGACGCCGGAGCCGACCACCACGAAGTCCGCACGTTGCGTATCGGCCATGCTCAGGCCCCCCGCTCGGTGGGCTGCGCGGCCCAGAAACCGGGCTGGTTCGGGCAGTAGCTGCGGATCACGAGTACGTCGTCGACGGCGCGGAACATCAGTGCCTGCTCGTAGGTGACCACGGTGGCGCCGTTGTCATCGCCGATCTGCCCCAGGTACCAGCCGCCGAGGATCTGTCGGGCCAGCCACTGCTGACGCTCGTTCCAGCCTTGCGGATCGTCGCCCAGGCGGTCGAGCAGTTCGCTCAGGCTCTGCTTGAGCGCGCTGTCACGCTGCGCCAGGGCCTGGAACAGCCGCTGGCCGATGCGCGGATCGAGGTTGCTGCGCCCGGTGAGGCGCTGGGAGAGGGTCATGAAGCCTTCCAGCTCGGTCGCGGCCTGGGGCGTCAGCGCGGCCCAGGTGCGCGCGGCGGGACTGAGCAGCACACCGCCGACGGCGGCACTGGCGCAGGCCACCGCCAGCAGGCGGCGGCGCGAAAGGGGGACGGCGGGCAGTGGTGCCTCGGACATGACGACCTCTCTTGCAACAGGCGAACGGTTGGGGAGTGCGGTCTGTCGCCGCTTGAATCGGGTGTTGGTCGGCCAGGCTGGCGATACCTGGCGCAGGCCCTTAGTATTGCCGCTTGTTCAGATTCTGCCGGGCGATCCACTCTGCCGGCGGCCCACCCCGGAGCCGCGCCGCAGAGCCTCACCGACCGGCTTTTGGGTGAAACCGCAGCGATGAAACAGTACCTCGACCTCATGCGCCACGTGCGCGAACACGGCACCTTCAAGAGCGACCGCACCGGCACCGGCACCTACAGCGTGTTCGGCCACCAGATGCGTTTCGACCTCGCCGAAGGCTTCCCGCTGGTGACCACCAAGAAGTGCCACCTCAAATCGATCGTCCATGAGCTGCTGTGGTTCCTCAAAGGTTCGACCAACATTGCCTACCTGAAGGAAAACGGCGTCTCGATCTGGGACGAATGGGCCGACGAGAACGGCGACCTGGGCCCGGTCTACGGCTACCAGTGGCGTTCCTGGCCGGCGCCGGACGGCCGCCATATCGACCAGATCGCCAACCTGATGCAGATGCTGAAGAGCAACCCGGACTCGCGCCGCCTGATCGTCTCCGCGTGGAACCCCGCGCTGATCGACGAAATGGCTCTGCCGCCCTGCCACGCGCTGTTCCAGTTCTATGTGGCCGACGGCAAGCTCAGCTGCCAGCTGTACCAGCGCTCGGCCGACATCTTCCTCGGCGTGCCCTTCAACATCGCCAGCTACGCACTGCTGACCCTGATGGTCGCGCAGGTCGCCGGGCTGCAGCCCGGCGAGTTCATCTGGACCGGCGGCGACTGCCACCTGTACGCCAACCACCTGGAGCAGACCGACCTGCAGCTGACCCGCCAGCCGCTGCCGCTGCCCACCATGAAGATCAACCCCGAGGTGAAGGACCTGTTCGACTTCCGCTTCGAGGACTTCGAGCTGGTCGGCTACGAAGCCCACCCGCACATCAAGGCGCCGGTCGCTGTCTGACCTGCCCTCGTTGAAGAAAAGGCCGGCGCAATGCCGGCCTTTTTCGTTTCCGGGTAACCGATTGCGTAGGAGCGGACTCCGTCCGCGATGTGCAACCGGCTGGCTCGGAGCCGCCGGAAATCGATCGCGGAGGAATCCGCTCCTACGTGGCATGGCACGCCGTGCCTGCCCATTCACTCGGTGAATAACTGTTTCGCCTGGCGGTACGAGGTTTCATGAGGTCGCGTCCCATTGCTATGCTGCCCCGGCTGGCCGCCGAGCAGCGGCCTACGGATTTTCCGCAGTACAACGACAAGATCGGGGACCGTCATGCAGCCTTTCAGCTTCGCCACCACCGCGCAGATCCTCTGCGAAAGTGGTTCCGCCGCCCGCCTGGGTGAGCTCTGCCGCGAGCGCGGCGCCCAGCGCGTGCTCATCGTCACCGACCCCGGCATCACCCGGCTGAACATGCTCGACGGCGTGTTGCCGGGCTTTGCCGCCGCTGGCGTGGCGGTGGAAGTGTTCGACCAGGTGCTGGCCGACCCGCCGGAAAGCATCGTACTGGAAGCCGCTGACCAGGCGCGCCGGATGGCCGCGCAACTGGTGATCGGCTTTGGTGGCGGCAGCTCGATGGACGTCGCCAAGCTGGTTGCACTGCTGGCCCATCCGCTGGCAACCCTGGGTCTGAAGGATGTGTTCGGCGTCGGCAACGCCCGTGGCCCGCGCCTGCCGTTGATCCAGGTGCCGACCACCGCCGGCACCGGCTCCGAGGTAACACCGATTGCCATCGTCACCACCGGCGAGACCACCAAGATGGGCGTGGTCAGCCCGTACCTGCTGCCCGACCTGGCCGTGCTCGACGCCGACCTCACCCTCGGCCTGCCGCCGGCGGTTACTGCCGCCACCGGCATCGACGCCATGGTCCACGCCATCGAGGCGTACACCAGCAAGCTGAAGAAGAACCCGCTGTCCGACCTGCTGGCCCGCGAAGCCCTGCGCCTGCTGGCGCTGAACCTCGACGAGGCGGTGCACAACGGTCGCAACCGCGAGGCGCGCCAGGCCATGCTGCTGGGCGCCTGCCTGGCCGGGCAGGCCTTCGCCAACGCCCCGGTGGCGGCCGTGCATGCGCTGGCCTATCCGCTGGGTGGGCACTTCCACATTCCCCACGGCCTTAGCAACGCGCTGGTGCTGCCCGAGGTGATCCGTTTCAATGCGCCCAGCGCCGGCGCGCTCTATGCCGAGCTGGCGCCGCTGCTGCTGGGCGAGCGCCTGCGCAGCGATGCCGACCGCACCGAGCAGTTCATCGCCGAACTGGCCGATCTCAGCCCGCGCAGCGGCCTGCCAGCACGCCTGCGCGAGGCCGGCGTGCCGGAAGACAGCCTGCCGCGCCTGGCCGCCGATGCGATGTTGCAGCAACGCCTGCTGGTGAATAATCCCCGCGAGGTCAGCGAGAGCGACGCGCTGGCCATCTACCGAGCCGCCTTCTGAGAACCCGATGAGCGAACAGCACCCCAGCCGCGCCGACTACGCGCACTTCCAGCCGATCACCACGCGCTGGCACGACAACGATATCTACGGTCACGTGAACAACGTGACCTACTACGGCTTCTTCGACACCGCCGTGAACACCTACCTGATCGAGCGCGGCGGCCTGGATATCCACGACGGCGACGTGGTGGGCTTCGTGGTCAGCTCCAGCTGTGATTACTTCGCGCCGGTGGCCTTCCCCGAGCGCATCGAGGTCGGCCTGCGGGTCGGCAAGCTGGGCAACAGCTCGGTGCAGTACGAGCTGGCTATCTTCCGCGAAGACGATGACCTGGCCTGCGCGGCGGGCAAGTTCGTCCATGTGTTCGTGGATCGGGCGAGCAACCGGCCGGTGTCGATTCCGGCTCCCTTGCGCGAGGCAATGGAAGTGCTGGTTCGCGCCTGACCTGCAGGGCCGGGCGTCTCACCAGCCCATCGGGTAATGCTCGATCCGGCATGGCCGGCTGTTGCCGTCGCCCTTGCAGATGCCGTCCAGGTACTGGTAGCGCATCCATACCCGTTGCCCGGCTGCAGGCCAGTGCTGGCGCGGGATGCGGCTCTGCCAGTCGGCGCTTTCCGGTTCGAAGGCGATGACCTCGCCCGGGTTCGGGCACTCGGTGCCCGCCGAGCGCGGCTTGGCCGATGCGACCCGGCCTTCCAGTCCGCGCACGGGCAGCTTGAGCGCTCCGGTGATCTCCACTTCCAGCTGGCAGACCTGCCAGTCCCCGGCGTACGTGCTCTGCGCGGTGCTGAGCGTCAGTAGCAGTCCGGCGGCAGCAAGAGCTTTCACGAGTAACTCCTTGTCGGCAGTGATCCCTCCCCGGCAAGCCTATACCAGCCTTGCGGGATGACACGGGGCTTGTCCCAGGGGCGCGTCCGGCCCGATTCCGGCCGCCGGGAGGCAGTTCACCCAGGCGTCGCCACCTCCGTATGGAGAGCGCTGAAGCTGCCGCGCGGTTCCCCGCACTTTTGACGATCCGACACACTTTCCCCGTGCCGCTGCGGAAGGGTGCCCCCCGATAACCCCCGCGTGAAGTCCTGGCACGCAGCGAGAATTGCCCTGTGTCCAGGCAACGCTTGCCTTGTCATACCTCCGACATCTTCGCCCTGGCGAAATCGCTGGCGAATCGAGCGCCGTCCGCCGCCGGAGCTGAGCGCCTTGCTTTCGTGCCTGCCGGCCCGCGCCTGATGGCCGAACCCTGAACGAAAAAGCCCGCCAAAAGGCGGGCTTTTCACACCGGCATCTGTCAGTCGTCGTGATGCTTGTGTTTGTGCTTGTAGTGGCCGTTGCCCTTGTGATGACTCTTGTTGCTGCTGTGGTGGTCATCGTTGTTGTCATCGGCCAGGTGGTTGCCCAGCGCGCCGCCGGCCGCACCACCCAGGCCCGCGCCGATGGCGCCACCGGTGGAACCGCCGACCTTGTTGCCGATGACCGAGCCGCCGGCCGCACCCAGGCCGCCACCGATGGCCGCCTCGGTCTTGTTGCCGTTCTTCGCGCCCATCGCGCCGCCCGCAGCACCGCCTACGCCGGCACCGATGGCCGCGCCGGTGGAGCCGCCCAGGGCGCCGCCGACCACGTTGCCGAGGGCGCCACCGACGCCCCCACCAATGGCGGATTTGGTGTCGTCGGCCACTGCGTGGCTGGCCAGCAGGGCCAGTGCCAGAACCGAAAGAGTCTTACGCATGTTGCGAACCTGAATGTAGGAATTATCGGGAGAATTGTCCCGCACACAAAACAGCCGGGCAATCAGGCCCGGCTGTCAGTCGTCGTTTCCGTGGACTGATCGCGGTTGCTACGCCGCGAATCAATCCCAGTCGCGACGGTGGTGCTTGTGCTTGTACCAGCCACGGTGGCGACCGTTGTCGTGCCAGCGGCGATCGTAGTGACGATGGTCGTCGTAACGGGCGCGACGGTAGCCGCCGTGGTGGTCGTCATCGTCGTCACGGTTATTGTCGGCGTAATGGTTGCCCAGCGCGCCGCCAGCACCGCCACCCAGGGCCGCGCCGATCAGGCCACCGGTGGTGCCGCCCATCTTGTTGCCGATCACCTGGCCGCCAGCTGCGCCCAGGCCGCCGCCGATGGCGGCTTCCGTCTTGTTGCCGTGGCGGGCACCGACCGCGCCACCGGCCGCACCGCCCAGACCACTACCAATGGCGGCGCCGGTGCTGCCACCGACCGACTGGCCGATGACCGAACCCAATACCCCGCCCAGGGCGCCACCGACGCCGGCACGGGTGTCGCCGTCCGCGTAGGCGGTGCCACCGACCAGCGCGAGAGACAACAGGAGCATCGAGGAGTACTTCATAGAGAGGATCTCTCTGTGGGGATGTTGGTGGCGATCCTCGGTTCGTGCGAAGGCTCTGACAAGGGGGTTCCGACGAGTAACACGACTTTCATCAAATATTGCAAGTATTTGATTTATGGTCAGAACTTTTTCGATTTCGGGCGGTCTGAGTGTTATTCTAGGGTTCCATTTGTGAGGTGTTTTTCTCACAAATTGCCATTGAAATGATGGCTTTTCACAGAAGTAGCCCTGGTCCTTCCGAGTTTACCTTTCATCCCTTTCTGATGTGACGCAAATCCAGCGGATTTTTCGCAGGATGGCCTTCTGCTGCGCGCACGAAGTCCCCTTGTAGGAGCGGGCCATGCCCGCGATCGCGCCCATGGGGCGCTCCTGCAAGGAGTATTGAAGCGTCAGGTCGTCAAACGATCCGCAGACTCGGACGCGCCTTCTCGAAGCGGATGGCGACGAACTTCGAGGTCGGCGTATGGCTGCCCACCCCATGGCTGTCCAGCGGCACCAGCGGATTGGTTTCCGGGTAGTAGGCCGCGGCCTGGCCGGTGGGGATGTCATAGGCCAGCAGGGTGAAGCCGCTGACGCGGCGATCCACGCCATCGGACCAGAGCGACACCATGTCCACCTTCTCGCCGGGCTCGAAGCCCAGGCGGCGGATGTCGGCTTCGTTGGCGAACACCACCTCGCGATGGCCGCGCACGCCGCGGTAGCGGTCGTCCAGGCCATAGATGGTGGTGTTGTACTGGTCGTGGGAGCGCAGTGTCTGCAGGATCAGGTGCGGCTCCTGGCCGGTCTCGCGGATCTTCGCGTGGACCAGGTCTGCCGGCAGCGGGTGATGGTGGAAGTTGGCCTTGCCGCTGGCGGTGTTCCAGCGCCGCGAACCGGCCGAGTTGCCCAGGTGGAAGCCGCCGGGATTGGCCACGCGACGGTTGAAGTCGGCGAAGCCGGGAATGGTGTCGGCGATCAGGTCGCGGATGCGGTCGTAGTTGGCGATCATCGCGTCCCAGTCCACCGGGTGGTTGCCCAGGGTGGCCTTGGCGATGCCGGCGATGATGGCGGGCTCGGAACGCATCAGTTTCGACGACGGCTCCAGCTGGCCGAAGGACGCGTGGATCATGCTGAAGGAATCTTCCACGGTCACTGCCTGCGGGCCTTCGGCCTGGCGGTCGATGTCGGTGCGGCCCAGGCACGGCAGGATCAGCGCGTCGCCGCCGACGGTGAGGTGGCTGCGGTTGAGCTTGGTGCTGATCTGCACGGTCAGCGCGCAGCTCTGCAGGGCACTGTGGGTGCGCGGGCTGTCCGGGGTCGCCTGGGCGAAGTTGCCGCCCAGGCCGATGAACACCTTCGACTGGCCATCGAGCATGGCGTTGATCGCCTCGACGGTGTTGTGGCCGTTCTCGCGCGGCACCTTGAACTGGAAGCGGCGCTCGATGGCGTCCAGCAACGCCACCGGCGGACGGTCGTTGATGCCCATGGTGCGGTCGCCCTGCACGTTGCTGTGGCCGCGCACCGGGCACAGGCCGGCGCCGGGGCGGCCGACGTTGCCGCGCAGCAGTTGCAGGCTGACCAGTTCCTGGATGGTCGGTACCGAGTGGTGGTGCTGGGTGATGCCCATGGCCCAGCAGACGATCACGCGCTCGGCGCGGCGGTACATGATCGCGGCCTGCTCGATCTCCTCCAGGCTCAGGCCCGACTGCTGGACGATATGGTCCCAGCTGGTGTCGTCCACGGCGGCGAGGTAGGCGTCGACGCCCTGGGTGTGCTCGGCGATGAAGGCATGGTCGAACACCGCTGGCTCGCCCTTGGCCTGGGCCTCGCGTTCCCATTGCAGGAGGAACTTGGCCATGCCGCGTACGGCGGCCATGTCGCCGCCCAGTGCGGGGCGGAAGAACGCCGTGTTCAGCGGCTCGGAGCCGTTGGTGAGCATCTCCAGCGCATGCTGCGGGTGCTGGAAGCGCTCCAGGCCGCGCTCCTTCAGCGGGTTGAAGGCGACCACCTGGGCGCCGCGCTTCACCGCCTCGCGCAGCGGTTCGAGCATGCGCGGGTGGTTGGTGCCGGGGTTCTGGCCGAAGACGAAGATCGCGTCGGCGTGCTCGAAGTCGTCGAAGGTCACGCTGCCCTTGCCGACGCCGACGCTCTGGCCCAGGGCGACGCCGCTGGCCTCGTGGCACATGTTCGAGCAGTCGGGGAAGTTGTTGGTGCCGAAGGCGCGGACGAACAGCTGATAAAGGTACGCGGCCTCGTTGCTGGCCCGGCCTGAGGTGTAGAACTCGGCCTGGTCGGGGCTTTCCAGGGCATTCAGGTGCCTGGCGATCAGGGCGAAGGCGTCGTCCCAGGCGATCGGCTGATAGCGGTCGGTGGCCGGGTCGTAGCGCATCGGCTCGGTCAGCCGGCCCTGGTATTCGAGCCAGTAGTCGCTCTGCTCGCGCAGCGAGCTGACGCTGTGGCGGGCGAAGAAAGCCGGGTCCACGCGGCGCTTGGTGGCTTCCCAGTTGACCGCCTTGGCGCCGTTCTCGCAGAACTTCACCCGACCGTCTTCGGGCGAATCGCCCCAGGCGCAACCGGGGCAGTCGAAGCCGCCGTTCTGGTTGGTCTTGAGCAGCGCGCGCAGGTTCTTGAACGGCTGCTTGCTGTCGAGCCAGAAGCGCGTGACGCTGATCAGCGCGCCCCAGCCAGCGGCGGCGCCCTTGTAGGGTTGGTAGCGGGGGTTTTCTTGCTGCAGGCTCATGGGGTCTCTTTCTTCGAAGAAGCGGGCGTTCAGGCGGCGGGCGGAGCCGGGCTGTAGATGCGGGGTGCGCTGCGGTGGGGCAGGTGGATGAGGTTCAGGTTGTGCTCGCGCGCCCACTGCACGGTGAGGGCAGTGGGCGCGGAGAGGCTGACCAGGGTCGACAGCCCGCCGCGCACGGCCTTGTGGATAAGTTCCAGGCTGCAGCGGCTGGTGACCACGGCAAAACCGCCGGCAAGCTCCAGGCGCTGGCGCTTGAGCGCGCCGATCAGCTTGTCGAGGGCGTTGTGGCGGCCGATGTCTTCACGGCACAGGCGAATCTCGCCCGCCGCATCGACGAACAGCGCGGCGTGCAGGGCGCCGCTGCGGCGGCCGATCTCCTGCACGGCGTTGACCCGTTCACGCAGGTGGTCGAAGTGCGCGGCGGGCGGCAGCGGTGCCGACGGCAGCACCGGCAGGCCGGGCAGCGCCTGGTCCAGCGCCTCGACACCGCACAGGCCGCAGCCAGTATTGCCGGCCAGTTGCCGGCGCTGGTCCTTGAGGGCCCAGAAGGCGCGGTTGCTGACCTGCAGCTCGGCGGCGATGGCGTCGCCGTGGGGCGTCAGGCGCACGTCATAGATGTCGTCGATGGAATCGATGAGGCCGGCGCCGAGGCTGAAACCGTAGACGAAGTCTTCCAGGTCGTTCGGCGAGACCATCATGACGGCCTGGCTGAGCCCGTTGTAGGCAATCGCCAGGGCGATTTCCCCGGCCAGCACGGCGCGACCGGTGTCGCCCTGCGGGGTGAGTTCGGCGTAGCTGTAGCCGTCGGCAGGCACGACGGCATCCCGGACCGCGGCGCTGGCCGGGCGGGTGATCAGGCAAGGCATGGGCTGAGCCCTGTGGTTCTAGTAATGCGACCAGCCTATGCCGATGCCGGGGCAGCGTCTAATGGCTGCTGTCGATGTTGTGATAGATGCGGTCTATCGGTCGCTTTCGGAGCTGCCCAGCAGAACGGCGGCTTCGCGGAAGCAGGCCTCGGCCAGTGCCGAGCGCGGCTCGCTGCGGCGCAGGATCAGGCCCAGCGGCGATAGCGTGCGCGCGTCCTCTATCGGGGTGAGGACGAAGTGTTCGCCCTGGGCGTCCAGCCCGCTGCCCAGCGGCATGATCGCGCAACACAGCCCGCGTTCCACGGCCTGCACCAGTTGATGCACAGCGTCGGTCTCCAGGCGTGCCCGGGGGGTCAGGCCACGGCTGCGGAAGCCGTGGTCGATGGACTGGCGGAAATGCATGCCGGCCGAGAGCAGGCCCAGCGGCAACTCTGCCAGGGCATCCCAGCTCAGGGTCGGGCTGTCGATCTGGAAGTGCCGGCGGTCATGCAGCAAACCCATGCGCGTGGCGGCCAGTTCGAGGCTGTCGAAATGCTCGCGATCGAGGCGATCCAGGTACGACAGGCCGAGGTCCAGCTGGTTGCGGCCGAGGCCCTCGAGGATGTTTTCCGAACTCAGGGCGAACAGCTGGAAGCGCAGTTCCGGGTGGCGCTGGGCGAACAGCTCGATCAGCCGCATGGGGTCGAACCCCGCCAAAGGCACCAGGCCAAGGCGCAGGGTGCCGACCAGCTGGCCCCGGCACGCGGCCGCTTCGGCGTAGAGCCCGTCGTGGGCCGCCAGCAGGCTGCGGGCCCAGGCCAGTACGCGTTCGCCGGCTTCGGTGAAACCCTCGAAGCGTTGTCCGCGGCGCACCAGTTCCAGGCCCAGCTCTTCCTCCAGGCTGCGCAGGCGCATGGACAGTGTTGGCTGGGTGACATGGCAGCGCGCCGCCGCCTGACCGAAGTGCCGGGTCTCGTCCAGGGCGCAGAGGAATTTCAGCTGCTTGATGTCCATCGGCGGGAAGGCTCCGGGGGCGTTCTGTCGGGTCGAGGCGGGATTAGGACTTTTCCGTCAGGCGCTGCGGAAGTCGCCGTCTAGACTCCAGGGGCGCGCGGTCTGCCCAATGCCGGCCGCCTGTCACTGTAACCGTAGGGAGGTTGGAAATGGGCATTTTTGCGTTCGTGAAGGAAGCCGGCGAGAAGCTGTGGGAAAGCATTGTGGGCCAGGAGGCGCAGGCCGCCGAATCGCTCAAGGACCACATTGCCAAGGTTGGCCTGGGCAACCCGAATATCCAGGTCAGCGTAGAGGGCGACAAGGTGATTGCCACGGGTGAGGTGGCCAGCCAGGAAGAGAAGGAGAAGATCCTGCTCACCCTGGGCAACGTCGCGGGGGTTTCCGGTGTGGAAGACCACATCACCGTCGCCACCCCGGCGCCGGAAGCGCGCTTCGTTACCGTGAAGAAGGGCGACACGCTGAGCGCCATCGCCAAGGCCGAGTACGGCAATGCCAACGCCTACATGAAGATCTTCGAGGCGAACAAGCCGATGCTCAGCCATCCGGACAAGATCTATCCCGGCCAGGTGCTGCGGATTCCGGAATGAAGTCGACGAGCCCGGCCCAGCGCCGGGCTCGCTGTTTCTGGAACCCGGGATTCACAAACCTTCGAGCAGCGCCCGGTAGTTTTCCTGGGCGGCGAATTCCTCGGTGTCCTTGGGCCCCTGACGACTGTCCGGCTGGCGCACCGCCAGCAATTGGGCGACGCCAAAGCTTCGCGCAGCCCGCAGGATCGGCAGGCTGTCGTCGATGAACAGGCTGCGCGCCGGGTCGAAACCGACATCCGCCCGCAGCGCCTGCCAGAACTGCTGGTCTTCCTTGGGGAAACCATAGTCGTGGGAGCTGATCAGCCGGTCGAACCAGGGCGACAGCTCCACCCGCTGCAGCTTCAGCGACAGTGAATCGCGGTGCGCGTTGGTGATCAGCACCGCGCGCTTGCCGTGGCGGCGCAGCCCGGCGAGGAACAGGTCGGCATCCGGACGCAGAGCGATGAGGTCGGCGACCTCGCGCTTGAGGTCGAGGATCGACAGCCTCAGTTCGCGGCTCCAGAAATCCAGGCAGTACCAGTTCAGTTGACCGGCGTTGTCGCGGAACAGCGGCAGCAGCTCGGCGTCGGCCTGGGCGCGGCTGATGCCATGGTGCTCGGCGTAGCGTTGCGGCAGGTGTTCGAGCCAGAAGTGGTTGTCGAAATGCAGATCGAGCAGGGTGCCGTCCATGTCGAGCAGGACGGTGTCGATCTGGTTCCAGGGCAGGCGTGGCATGCTGGGCTTTCGCAAAAGGGTGTCGCAATTGCACCGCCGGCGGACGGAAACGGCGCGATATCTGACACGGAGAATCGGAAAAGGCGGGTTATCATAGCCGACCCGGCCACCCCCAGGAGTCGCCCCATGCGTCAGAAACCCACGGTCCTCGCCCGAGAGATCGTTGCCAGAAGCCGGCTCTTTGCCGTCGAGGAGCTGCAGCTGCGCTTCTCCAATGGCGTCGAGCGCACCTACGAGCGCCTGGTGGGCAAGGGGCAGGGCTACGGCGCGGTGATGGTGATCGCCATGCTCGATGCCGAACACGCCGTGCTGGTCGAGGAATACTGCGCCGGGGTCGACGAATACCAGCTGTCGCTGCCCAAGGGGCTGGTGGAGCCGGGCGAGGACATCCTCGATGCCGCCAACCGCGAGCTGAAGGAAGAGGCCGGCTACGGCGCCCGCCAGCTCGAACACATCACCGAACTGTCGCTGTCCCCCGGCTACATGAGCCAGCGCATCCAGGTGGTGCTCGCCCGCGACCTTTACGAGGAGTCGCTGCCCGGCGACGAGCCCGAGCCGATGGGTGTGGACAAGATCAACCTGCGCGAGCTTTCCAGCCTCGCACAGAATGCCCAGTTCAGCGAAGGACGGGCCCTGGCCGCACTCTATCTGGTGCGTGACCTGCTGACCCAACGAGGAGAATTCCAGCCGTGATGAATGCTTTCCTGCCTGCCGTGATCGACCTGGTGCACAAGGCGGGCGATGTGATCCTGCCGTTCTGGCAGGGCGACCTGGATGTCCAGAGCAAGGCCGACGAGTCGCCGGTGACCGCCGCCGACCTGGCCGCCCACCGCGTACTGGCCGATGGTCTGCGCGCGCTGGCGCCGGACGTGCCGGTGCTCTCCGAGGAAGATTGCAACATCCCCCTGGAGCAGCGTGCACAGTGGACGCGCTGGTGGCTGGTGGATCCGCTGGATGGCACCAAGGAGTTCATCTCCGGCAGTGACGAGTTCACTGTCAACGTTGCCCTGATCGAGCACGGCCGTGTGGTCTTCGGCGTGGTCGGCATCCCTGCCAGCGGCCGTTGCTACTACGGCGGTGCGGGCCTGGGCGCCTGGTGCGAAGACCGTGGCGACGAGCCCGAAGCCATCGAGGTGCGCACCGAGCCGGACGACATCTTCACCGTGGTGGCCAGCAAGCGCCACTCCAGCCCGCAGCAGGAACGCCTGCTGGCCGGCCTGGCGCAGCGCTTCGGCGACCTGAACCTGGCCAGCATCGGCAGCTCGCTGAAGTTCTGTCTGCTCGCCGAAGGCTCGGCGGACTGCTACCCACGCCTGGCGCCGACCAGTCAGTGGGATACCGCGGCGGCACAGGGCGTGCTGGAAGGCGCCGGCGGCGAAGTGCTGGACGTACGCGGCGAGCCCTTCACCTATGAAGCGCGCGAGAGCCTGCTCAACGAGTCCTTCCTGGCGCTGCCCAAGGCGGCACCGTGGCGCGCAGACCTGATCCAGCTGGCGCGCGCGCTGGACTGACCTGCGCTTCATCCGGTAGGCGTACGCCCGGCATTTACTTGCCGGGCGGTTCGCGAGCAAGCTCGCTCCTACGTAAAAGTCCCTCAGATACCGTACTCCATGCCCGAATTACCTGAAGTCGAAACCACCCGCCGGGGCATCGCGCCCCACCTCGAAGGTCAGCGCGTCAGCCGCGTGATCGTCCGCGAGCGGCGCTTGCGCTGGCCGATCCCCGAGGACCTGGACGTTCGCCTGTCCGGGCAGCGCATCGTGAAGGTGGAGCGGCGCGCCAAGTACCTGCTGCTCAATGCCGAGGTGGGGACGCTGATCAGTCACCTGGGCATGTCCGGCAACCTGCGCCTGGTGGAATGCGGCACGCCGGCAGTGCGCCACGAGCATGTGGATATCGAGCTGGAATCGGGAATGGCGTTGCGCTACACCGATCCGCGCCGCTTCGGTGCGTTGCTCTGGAGCCTGACGCCGCTGGAGCACGAACTGCTGCGCCACCTCGGCCCGGAACCGCTGACCGATGCCTTCGAGGGGGAGCGGCTGTTCCAGCTGTCGCGCAATCGCAGCATGGCGGTGAAGCCCTTCATCATGGACAACGCGGTAGTGGTCGGCGTGGGCAATATCTATGCAACCGAGGCGCTGTTCGCCGCCGGCATCGACCCGCGCCGCGAGGCCGGGACCATTTCGCGGGCGCGCTACGTGAAGCTCGCCCAGGAGATCAAGCGCATCCTCGCCATCGCCATCGAGCGCGGCGGCACCACGCTGCGCGACTTCGTCGGCGGCGACGGCCAGCCCGGCTACTTCCAGCAGGAACTCTTCGCCTACGGTCGCGGCGGCGAGCCTTGCAAGGTCTGTGGTTCGACCCTGCGCGAGGTGCGCCTCGGCCAGCGCGCCAGCGTCTACTGTCCGCGCTGCCAACGCTGAGCCCGGCGCCCGCCCTCAAGCTGCGCAGTCCAATCTGCCCATAACAACAATGGCCCCCGCAGAGGGGCCTTCAGGTGATCCATGTCCGGCAATTATCTGCCTCGCAACCCTTTCGCCGAGGCGCTCGGCCACGCCATGCTGCGCCTGCCCGGCTGGCGTATCGAAGGTGCGCTGCCCAAACTCGACAAATTCGTGGTGATCGGCGCGCACCATACGTCCAACTGGGACTTCATCCTGTTCCTGGCGGTCAAGTTCGTGCTGCGCCTGAACGCCCGCTGGTTCGGCAAGCACACAATCTTCCGCGCACCCTTTGGCGGCCTGATGCGCCGCTGGGGCGGCATCCCGATCCAGCGCCACCTCAAGCTGAACACCGTGGATCAGGCGATCCAGGCCTTCGGTGACAACCGCGAGATGATGCTGATCCTCTCCCCGGAGGGCACGCGCAGGAAGGTCGAGCGCTGGAAAATGGGCTTCTACCACATCGCCCGTGGCGCAGGCGTGCCCATCGTGCTGGCGGCGCTGGATTACCCCGGCCGACGCATCGTCATCGGCGAGCCGTTCTGGCCCACCGGCGACGAGTCCGCCGACCTGCGCCGCATGCTGGCCTTCTACCGTCCTTTCGTGCCGAAAAAGCCTGAATACGCATTCTTCGGCGATTGAAGGCTGTCACGCGACAAGTCACGGAGCGCTGTTATAGTTATGGCAGTCTGCCTGCCCAACTACACAAAAAAGGACTTCCCTCCATGAACGTGTTCCGCACCGCCGCCACTGCAATGGCCCTGGTCTGTGCATTCTCGGTGTTGCCGGCCGTTGCTCAGGAAGAAGTGAGCAACGTCAGCGGTGATCCGACCTATGTCGTCTCGGCCCCGCCGTTCTACTCCATGATGGGCGACCTGCTGATCGCGCGCCCGCTGCTGATCGCCGCCACCGTGGTAGGCACCGCTGCCTTCGTGGTGACCCTGCCGTTCAGTGCGGCCGGCGGCAACATCGGCGAAGCGGGCAAGGCGCTGGTCGTCGATCCGGGCAAGGCCGCCTTCGTGCGCTGCCTGGGCTGCACCACCAGCGGCTACAAGAAGGACTGATCCGTCGTCCTGCTCCGGGGTGGCGTGTCCGCCCCGCCAGCCCGGCTTGCCGGGTAAGTCCTGTGGGTAGCCCATGAACCTGAGCGGCCTGAAGAAGCACCTGCGTCCGCTGCTTCTGCTGCTGGTCGCCGTCATCCTGGGCTACACCTTCTGGTCCAGCGCCGGTCTGTTGCAGTTGGGAGCGGGCCTGGCGCTGTTCCTGTTCGGCATGCAGTGCCTCGAAGAGGGCCTGCGCGATCTTGCCGGCAGCCAGCTCGAACGCTGGCTGGAGAAGAGTACCGCCACCCGCGGCAAGAGCCTGCTGTTCGGGCTGTTCGGCACCTTCCTGCTGCAATCCTCGACCCTGGTCTCCCTGCTCACCATCGCCTTCATCAGCACCGGTCTGATCCAGCTGGCCGGTGGCATCGCGATTCTGTTCGGCGCCAACCTCGGCGCGACCAGCGGCATCTGGCTGCTGGCGCTGGCCGGGCAGAACCTCAGCCTGAGCCCCCTGGCGCTGCCGCTGCTGGTATTCGGCGTGCTGATGGGCTTCAACGGCGCCAAGAGCAAGGCCGCCGGACGCATCCTGCTGGGCATCGCCTTCATCTTCCTGGGTATTGACCAGATCAAGGACGGCTTCGGCAGCTTCGGCGACGCCATGGACATGAGCGAGCTGCGCTACGAAGGCATGCTCGGTGCGCTGCTGTTCGTCACCTTTGGCATCCTCATCACCGTGGTGCTGCAGTCCAGTCATGCGACCCTGATGCTGACCCTCGCCGCCCTCGCCGGCGGCCAGCTGGAACTGGGCCAGAGCCTGGCCATCGCCATCGGTTCCAATGTCGGCAGCAGCGTGACCACGGCCTTCGTCGGCTCCCTGGGCGGCAACCGCAGCGGCCAGCGACTGGCCCTGGCGCACGTGCTGTTCAACGTGGTGACCGGGGTGCTGGCGTTCCTCCTGCTCGCACCGCTGACCTGGCTGGTGCACTGGCTGGTGACGCCGGTGGGGCTGGCGGACAACCCGATGATCCAACTGGCGCTGTTCCACACCCTGTTCAACGGCATGGGCGTGGTGCTGTTCTGGCCGATCCAGGGTGCATTGGCCAATGCGCTGGTGCGCTGGCTGCCGGAGGTCGAAGAGCCGGCGGTGCTGATCACCGACATGGCTCCGGCGCTGCCCAGCATCGAACGTACCCATGCGCGCTACCTCAATGAGCGCGCGCTGGACTCCGCCGACGCCGCCGCCAGCGCGGTGTTGCAGGAGCTTCGGCACCTGGGTCGGCTGAGCATCGAGGTGATCTGCCACGCGCTGTACCTGCCGGTGGACATGCTCACCCAGCCGCGGGTCGATGAGAATGAGCTGCGCGCCGCGCCGGATCGCCATGCGCTGGCCGCGGAAGTGCTCTACCAGCGCCATATCAAGGGCGTGTACGGCGACCTGCTGAGCTTCATGAGCCGCCTGGAGGTGCCGCTGGACGAGGAGCACCAGCGTTTCTGGCTGTCCTGCCAGGTGGTGGCGCTGCAACTGGTGGATGCGGTGAAGGACGCCAAGCACCTGCAGAAGAACCTCGGCCAGGCACTGCAAGGCGAGACATCGGCGCTGAGGGAAACCTACGTCGAGCTGCGCCGGCACCTGCTCGCCATGCTGCGCGAGGTGCGCGCGCTGGGCTCGCTGCTGGGCGGCGATCTGCCGGAAGAAGCCCTGGTGGCGCGCCTGCAGCTGCTCGACGAGAGCGCTGCGGAGTTCGACGCGGCGTTCCGCCAGCGGCTGTTCGCCGCTGTGCGCCGGCAGGAGCTGGACGGCCTGCAGATGAGCTCGCTGATGAACGACCTGGGCTACGTCAGCCGGATCATCCAGAGCCTGCGCAACGTGCTGCAACTGGGCACCGAACATGGTCTGTTCGATGCCCGCGAAGAGGACGCTCCAGCCCTCATCCTGCCCTGATCAGCGCAGCGGCGCCGCCAGTTCGGTCGCCAGGCCGATGCCGCGCGGGTCGCTGGCGGACTGCACTTCACCGGACTTCTTGTTCCACAGCAGCACCTGTTGGTTGCCGTAGGCGCGGCCTACGTCCTTGAGGGTGTAGCCACGGCGCTGCAGATCGGCCATGTCGGCGGCGGTGAAGGCGCGCGGTTCATGCTCGATCACGTCGGGCAGGTACTGATGGTGGTAGCGCGGCGTGGACACCCAGCGCTGCACCGGCTTGCCGTCCAGGTAATCGAGCATCGCCAGCAGCACCATGCTGGGAATCCGGCTGCCGCCCGGCGTGCCAAAGGCGGCCAGTTCCGTGGGGCTTTCGATGAAGCTCGGGCTCATGCTCGACAGCGGGCGCTTGCCGGCGGCCACGGCATTGGCCTGGCTGCCGGCCAGTTGGTAGGCATTGGCGCCGCTGACGTCGGTGGCGAAGTCGTCCATCTCGTCGTTGAGCAGCAAGCCGGTGCCGGGAACGGTGAAGGCCGCGCCGAACGGCAGGTTGACCGAGAGCGTGGCGGCCACGGCGTTGCCGTCGGCGTCCATCACCACGAAGTGCGTGGTGTGATCGCCTTCGCGCCAGGCTGGCGCTGGCGGCAGGGCGGAGCTGGGCGTGGCGCGCTGCGGATCGATACCGGCGGCCAGGCGCTTCAGGTAGTCCGGCGCGAGCAGCTGGTTGACCGGGTTGGCGACGCGATCCGGATCGCCCAGCAGGCCACGGTCGCGGTAGGCGCGGCGCAGGACTTCCACCACATAGTGCGCGCGCTGCACCGGCTCGGCCTTCTGCCACGGCAGTTGCTGCAGCATGCCCAGGCTCTGCGCAAGGGCCACACCGCCGGCGGAAGGCGGCGGGGCGCTGATCAATTCACGGCCGTCGGCCAGCGGGTAGCGCAGCGCCTGGCGTTCGACGGTGCGATAGCTGGCCAGGTCTTCCAGGCTCCACACGCCGCCGGCGGCGCGCACACCTTGGACCAGTTTCTCGGCGGTTTCGCCTTCGTAGAAACCGGTGCGGCCGTAGCGCGCCAGCTTCTCCAGGGTGTTGGCCAGCTGCGGCTGGCGCATCAGGCTGTATTCCTCGGGCAGGTTGCCCTGGTCGAGGAAGATGCGTGCGGTCTCGCGGTCCTTGCGCATCGCGTCGAGGCGCCAGGAGGCCCGGTCGATGTAGACGCGGTCGATGGACACGCCGTCGGTGGCCAGGCGGATCGCCGGGACGAGGTTATTGGCCAGGGTCTTGCGGCCGTAGCGGCTGGAGATGTCCGCCAGGGCAGCGGGCAGGCCGGGAATGCCGGCAGCCAGCGGGCCGTTGAGCGAGAGCTGCGGATCGACCTTGCCGTTGCGTTCGTACATCCGCGCGTGGGCGGCCAGCGGGGCGCGCTCGCGGGCGTCGATGAAGTGGTAGGTCGGCGGGCTGCCGGCCTTGCGCAGCAGGAAGAAACCGCCGCCGCCCAGGCCCGAGCCATAGGGCTCGACCACCGCCAGCGCGGCGGCGATGGCCACGGCGGCGTCGAAGGCGTTACCGCCGTCGGCGAGGGTTTCCAGGCCGGCCACGGTCGCCGATGGGTGCGCCGTGGCGACGCTGGCCTGGGCCGGATGTTCCGCGGCCTGCACGGCGAAGCTCAGCAGCAGGAGGCTGCAGAAGCCGAGCAGGGAGGCGCGGGAGCGGGAGTTCAACAGGGACATGGCATCTCACGAACCGCCGGCAGGGCCGGCTGGAAAACCAAACGGGGCGAAGGTGGAGGATAGACAATCCACAACGCCCCGGGTTTGTGAGAACTCAATGAAAAAGTGTCGAAACGCGCGAAGTCAGGCTTTTCCGGTGAGCTTCTTGTACTTTTCCATCAGCTGATCCTTGTTCTCGACGTTGTTTTCGTCGAGGGGGATGCAGTCGACCGGGCAGACCTGCTGGCACTGCGGCTCGTCGTAGTGACCGACGCACTCGGTGCACAGGTTCGGGTCGATGACGTAGATCTCCTCGCCCTGGGAGATCGCGGCGTTGGGGCACTCGGGTTCGCAGACGTCGCAGTTGATGCAATCGTCAGTGATTATCAGGGACATCGAACAACTCCAACCATGACGGCAGCCATGGTGATCGGTAGCAACAATGGTGAAATTGTGCCGTATCGGCGCGCGGAGTGCACGCGAACCGGGAGTCAGCAGACGCAAACCGCCATCCTTGGCGGCTCGGCGGTCAGCGCTTGAAGCGCTCGGCCAGGGCGCTGGCCACCGCGGGATGGACGAACTTGGTGATGTCGCCGCCCAGCGCTGCGATCTCGCGCACCAGGGTGGAGGAGATGAAGGAGTACTTCTCCGACGGCGTCAGGAACATGCTTTCCAGGTCGGGGGCGAGCTGGCGGTTCATGTTGGCCAGCTGGAACTCGTACTCGAAGTCCGACACCGCGCGCAGGCCGCGCAGCAGGATGTTGGCGTTCTGTTCCTTGGCGAAATGGGCGAGCAGCGTCGAGAAACCGACGACTTCCACGTTGGGCAGGTGCGAGGTGACCTGGCGGGCCAGTTCTACGCGCTGTTCCAGCGGGAACAGGGGATTCTTCTTGGGGCTGGCGGCGACGGCAATGATCACCTGGTCGAACAGTCGCGAGGCGCGTTCGACCAGATCGGCATGGCCTTTGGTGATGGGGTCGAAGGTACCCGGGTACAACACTCGATTCATCGCGGCGTCCTGGTCGGCTCTTGTTGGCAGGCTGGTGCAATAGCGGGCGGATGGTAACGCAGCATGTCCGTGGGGCCAAGCGACCTTGGTAGTGCTTCCGTAAACGGACTACCTGATTTTTCCGCTGCGGGACCGGTGAGTCACGCGCAGGCCCCGTGCCAGAGGCTGCGCGTGCGTTTTTTCCTGGTCCGGCTCTGTTCCGTAGGGCGAATAACCCGGATCGGGTTATTCGCCGGCCAACCTGCGGCGGATAACGCTGGCGCGTTATGTGCCCTGCGGCAGCGCGGGAGTCGGCATGGGCGCCCGGGTGCGTGTCAGGCCTTGCCCAGGCGCTTGGCCAGGGCGTCGGCCAGTTGCGCGGTGAGGCCGTAGACCGAGAGCTGCGGGTTGGCGCCGATGCTGGTGGGGAACAGCGAGCCGTCGTGGATCGACAGGTTTTCCAACTGGTGGTGACGGCCGAGGCTGTCGCACACCGACTGCTTCGCATCCTCCCCCATGGCGCAGCCGCCCATCACGTGGGCGCTGCCCAGGCGGGTGCGGTAGAGCTCCAGGCTCAGGCTGTCGATCAGCGCATGGGCCTCCTTGGCGCTCTTCACATAGTCGGCATCGGCATGCAGCGGCAGCACAGCCTTGGCGCCGGCAGCGAACTGGATGTCGGCCATGGTGTGGAAGGCGCGGCGGATGCCGTCCCAGGTGTAGTCGGTCATCTGGTAGTCGAGCACCGGGGTATCGTCGCCGCGCAGGCTGACCGAGCCCACCGCGCTGTCCGGGTGGAAGCCGTCGCGCATCAGCGCCAGGATCACGTTGGTGTGCGGCAGCTGTTCCATGCGCAGCGCGTTGTCCTCGCCGAAACGGCCGAGCAGGGTGGCGCTGAGCGCCGGCTGCAGCGGCGGGACTTCGAGCTTGTAGGACATGCGCCCGGCGGCGCCATCGTCCCACTGGAAGTGGTCGGAATAGATCGACTGCGGCGCGCCGTAGAAGGGGTTGATGACCTCGTCGAACAGGGCGGCGCTGAAGTTCACCGTGTGCAGGAAGGTGCGCTGGCCGACGCGGCCGTTCGGGTCCGGCGCCTTGGAGCGCAGGAGGATCGCCGGGGTGTTGATGCCGCCCCCGGAGAGCACGTAGTGGCGCGCCTTGATGGTGATCTTGCGGCCGGTGGGGGCGACGCAGCGCTCGTCCATGGCCGAGCATTCCAGGCCGGTCACCTTGCTGCCGTCGTGCAGCAGGCGGTCGGCGCGGGCCAGGTACAGCAGCTCGCCGCCCTTTTCCAGGGTCGCCGGGATGGTGGTCACCAGCATCGACTGTTTGGCGTTGGTCGGGCAGCCCATCCCGCAGTAGCCGATGTTCCAGCAGCCACGCACGTTGCGCGGGATGACTTTCCAGTGCAGGCCGAGCTTCTCGCAGCCGTTGCGGATCACGTCGTTGTTGGCATTCGGCGGCATCGCCCAGGGCGCGACGCCCAGGCGCTGTTCCATCTTCTCGAACCAGGGCGCCATCTCGGCGACGCTGTGGCCCTTCACGCCGTGTTCCTTGGCCCAGTGTTCCAGGGTCGGCTCGGGGGTGCGGAAGCTGGAGGTCCAGTTGACCAGGGTGGTGCCGCCCACGGCGCGGCCCTGGAGGATGGTGATGGCGCCATCCTTGCTCATGCGGCCGATGCCTTCCTGGTACAGGCTGGGGTAGGCCTCGGCTTCCTGCATCTTGAAGTCGGTGCTGGTCTTGAGCGGGCCTTCTTCCACCAGCAGCACCTTGTAGCCGGCGGCGCTGAGGGTTTCAGCGGTGGTACCGCCGCCAGCGCCGGTGCCGACGATGACGACATCGGCTTCCAGGGTCAGGTCCTTGTCCAGGCGCGAGCCGTTGTGGACTTTCCAGCCGCGGGCCAGGCCCTCGGCGAACAGATCGGGTACAGGCATCGGGAGTCTCTCAGGCGAATTCTTGTTGTTCTGGCGACATCAGATCTTCGGCGGGCCGGGGTAGCCGCAGTGCCCCCAGGATTCCGTGCGGCCGTACCAGGCCATCATCACCAGTTGCAGCAGCGAGCTGTGGCCCATCTTCAGCAGCGAGATGGAGCTGTTCTGCCAGCGCTGCAGGAAGTTCTTCACGTCGGCTGCGCTGGCGTTGTCCCAGCTGCCCCAGACGCCGGTGAGCGGCCCGCGGGTGATCGGCAGGGCGAGCACGTCGAACAGCTGCACGGTGAGCTTGAGCATCTCCGGGGAGAGGTGGTTGAGGCTGCTGTCCAGGCTCTGGATGGTGCCCTTGACGGCCTCGGCCATGCCTTCGGCGGTCACGGCGCCCGCCAGCATCACCGGGATCAGCGCACGTAGGAAGGGCATGTCGGAGTCGCGCAGCACGGCGAAGCCATTGGCCGGAGTGCTGGCCGAGCAACCGCTGAGGCTGGCGGTAACGCCCGCCGTAGCGAGGAAGGCGCCGCCCAGCAGGCCGATCTTGAGCACGCCGCGCCGGGAGAGTCCCGGCGCGCTCAGGGAGGTGTCTGTCATTCTTGTTTTGTCACCTGTGATGGATGGGGGCGGTCAGCGGATGAACAGTTTGTAGACCAGTTTCTGCAGCGACTTGCCGTAGGGCGGGTAGATCACCCGGGCGGCGTTGAAGCGCGGCTTGCTGAACACGCCCTTGGCCTTGGAGAAGGTCAGGAAGCCTTCGTGGCCGTGGTAGTGGCCCATGCCGGAAGGGCCGACACCGCCGAACGGCATGTCGTCCTGGGCAACGTGTAGCAGGGTGTCGTTCAGGCACACGCCACCCGAATGGGTCTGGGCCAGCACGTGGTCCTGCTCGCGCTTGTCGTAGCCGAAGTAGTACAGCGCCAGCGGGCGGTCGCGCTCGTTGATGTAGCTGAGCGCCTGGTCGAGGTTCTGGTAGGGGATCACCGGCAGCAGCGGGCCGAAGATCTCTTCCTGCATGATCTTCATCTCGTCGGTCACGTTCAGCACCAGCGCCTGGGGCAGGCGGCGGCCCTGGGCCTGCGGGAACAGCGGCACGATGGTGGCGCCGCGCGCCTTGGCATCGGCGAGGTAGCCGTTCAGGCGCGAGAGCTGGCGCTCGTTGATGATCGCGGTGTAGTCGGGGTTGTTCTCCAGTTTCGGGAAGAAGCCCTGGACCACCTGGCGGTAGCTCTCGACGAACTCGTCGACGCGGTTCTGCGGCACCAGCACATAGTCCGGCGCGACGCAGGTCTGGCCGGCATTGAGCGACTTGCCGAAGGCGATGCGCTCGGCGGCATCCTTCATCGGCACGCTCGCGGAAACGATGGCCGGCGACTTGCCGCCCAGCTCCAGGGTGACCGGGGTGAGGTTCTCGGCGGCGGCGCGCATCACGTGCTTGCCGACGCTGGTGGCGCCGGTGAACAGCAGGTGGTCGAAGGGCAGCTTGGAGAAGGCCACACCGACGTCGACTTCACCCTGCACCACGGCGACCAGGTCCTCGGGGAAGATCTTGCCCAGCAGCTCTTTCAGCACCCGTGCGGATTCCGGGGTGGACTCGCTCATCTTGATCATTACCCGGTTGCCGGCGGCCAGCGCCCCGGTCAGTGGGCCGATGGCGAGGAACAGCGGGTAGTTCCACGGCACGATCACGCCGACCACGCCCAGCGGCTGGTAGATGACCTTGGCCGAGGCCGGCATGAACTGCATGCCGACACTGCGGCGCGACGGCTTCATCCACTTCTTCACACGCTTGGTCGCGTAGTGCACGCCGTGCAGGCTGGGCATCACTTCGGCGAGCAGGGTCTCGTCGGCGGAGCGGTTGCTGAAGTCGCTGCTGATCGCGTCGATGATCGCCTTCTGCTCGGTCACCAGCAGGTTGGCGAGGCTCTTCAGCCACTGGATGCGCTGGCCGGCCTCGGGCAGCGGGTTGGCGCGGTACGCCTGGCGCTGGCGTTCGAGAAGGGTTTCCAGCTGACTGATCTGCTGCTGGGTCTGCTGCAGGTAGGCGATATCGGCAACCATGACGGGCTCCTGACGGAAGCTTGGTGGGGAAGCTCTCGGTTAGTTCGCACGCGAGTACCGGACGCTTCACGATTTTTATGCTGTCGCTGGTTTTTTAGAGCAATTGCTCTAGAGTGTCAATCAGCATGCCGTTTTCGCACCGCTTGGCCCAGCCAACGAAAAGTTGGGCGGGGCCGCCAGTTGTGTCAGGTGGTAGCAATCGGTGTACCTTTGCGTCCGCGCAATCCGTTTCGATGAGTTTTGGCAATGGCACCACGCATCAACACCCGTGACCGCATCGCTCAGGCCAGCCTGGAACTGTTCAACGCCCAGGGTGAGCGCAGCGTCACCACCAACCACATCGCCGCGCACCTGGGCATCTCGCCGGGCAATCTGTACTACCACTACCGCAACAAGCAGGTGATCATCGCCCAGCTGTTCGCCGAGTACGAAAGCCACGTCGACCAGTTCCTGCACCTGCCCGAGGGCCGCGCACTGACGGTGGAGGACAAGACCTTCTACCTCGAAGCGCTGCTCGCCGCGATGTGGCACTACCGCTTCCTGCACCGTGACCTGGAACATCTGCTGGACTCCGACCCGGAGCTGGCCGCCGGCTACCGCGCCTTCGCCCGCCGCGCCATGGACAATGCCAAGGCGATCTACCGGGGTTTCGCCGACGCCGGCATCCTGCAGATGGACGAACCGCAGCTCGAGGCCCTGACGCTCAACGCCTGGATCATCCTCACCTCCTGGGTGCGCTACCTGTGCACCACCCGTGAAGTGGCCGGCGACCTCAGCGAAGCGCTGATGCGCCGTGGCATCTACCAGGTACTGGCACTGGAAAGCGGGCACATCGCCCCGCCATTCCGCGCGGCGGTGGCAGCGGTGTTCGACCGCTTGTACGTACCGTTGGAAGGCTGATCTTCAGACGGCGGATAACCGTGAACGGTTATCCGCACTACGCCCAACCTTTGCGTAGGGCGCATAACGCGCCAGCGTTATCCGCCGACCGCTCTGCCCAGGACGTCACGCATCCGCCTGGCGCGGCCCCGGCACCCGTGGTCGGCGCAGGGCGATGCCGTGGCGCAGAAAGAACTCCTCCACGCCCTCGGTGGCATCGGTGTAGAGCGTGCGGTTCGGGTGGTCGGTGAGGAAGCGCGCCATCAGCGCCAGGCCAATCCCGCGGGACTGGAAGCCCGGCAGCACGGCGATTTCCGCCAGCCAGGTGGTCTGCGCCGTTTCGCTTTCGGCACGCAGCAGGCCGAGCACCTGCTCGCCGTCCACAGCCAGCAGGAAGTAGCTGGAGAATTCGTAAAGATCGCGCAGCTCCGCGGTGGTGCCGGGCGAGCCCCAGCCCACGGCGCGGTACAGCGCGGCGATGCCGGCGCAGTGGGCATCGCTCAGAGGTTCGTTGTGCAGAATCGTCAGCGGCGTGTCGTGCATGGCGGCGCTCCTTCCTGGCGTTTCCTTCCTGGTGCAGTTCCAGTCTGCCTCATTCCCGCGCCTGTTGGCTGACCCAGCGCAGTCAGGCCTGCCACCGTTCGCGCAGCCACCGCGGGATGCGACGCTCCAGATAGTAATCCGGGCGCGTTGGCGTGCCGCCGATGAAGCCGACATGGCCGCCATGGGGCAGCAGCTCCATCTGTGTCGAAGCGGAAAGCTCTTCCAGCTGCGGCACGCTGTGGGCATGGATGAACGGATCGTCGCTGGACTGGATGATCAGCGTCGGCACGCGGATGCCGCCCAGGTAATAGCGGCTGGAGGCGCGCCGGTAGTAGTCGTGCACATCGGCGAAACCATGCAGCGGTGCGGTCACCCGGTCGTCGAAGTCCCAGAAGGTGCGCATGCCGTCCAGCGGCCCGAGGCGCTCCAGCGCGGCGAGGTTTTCCGCGTGGCCGCCAGCGGCGAAGGCCTGGCGCTTGGTCTGCACATAGGCCACCAGCTCGCGCATGAAGTGCGCCTGGTAGACCCTGGAGAAGCCGATGCCGATGCGGTCGGCGCACTGGTCCAGGCGGAAGGGTACCGACACCGCCACCGCGCCTTTCAGCGGACAGCTGTCCGAGGCTTCGCCCAGGTACTTGAGCAGGACGTTGCCGCCCAGCGAATAGCCCACTGCGTAGAGCGGCGCCATTGGCCGCTTGGCGCGGACGTGGGCGACGACCGAGGCGAGGTCCTCGCTGACACCCGAGTGATAGCCGCGCGGCAGCAGGTTCGACTCCCCCGAGCAGCCGCGCCAGTTCAGCGCCACGCTGGGCCAGCCCTGCGCCGCCAGCTGTTGCTGCAGGCCGAGGATATAGTGCGAGGACGACGAGCCGGTCAGCCCGTGCAGCGCCAGCACCAGCGGTGCGTCCGCCTCGTGCGGGCCGTGCCAGTCGAGGTCGATGAAGTCGCCATCTTCCAGCCACAGGCGCTCGCGGGTGCGCTCAAGGCTGGGCGCCTTGCGTGCGAGCGAGCCATAGAGTGTCTGCAGGTGCGGGCCGGGTAGCCACCAGGCGGGTTTGAACGGGGAGGGTATAGTCATCACGGATCGAATGGGGCCGACGAGTCGTGATAGTAACGCCAAGTCGGCCGTGCGATGGGCGCCTCATGCAGCCGTCGTCAGGAAAACCCACGCAAGGGAGGGGACTGAATGTGGAAGAAAATCGCGGCGCTGAGCCTGCTGGTGTGGCTCGCCGCGTGCGGCGAACCGGTGCCGCAGGAGCATCGCTCCTATGTTGGCCTGTGGACCGCGCCGCAGATGAGCCTGCTGGTCACGGCGGATGGCCGGGTCGCTTACAAGCGTGTGGAGGGCAGTACGTCGAGGTCCATCGAGGCGCCGATCAAGCGCTACGAAACCGACGGCTTCACCGTGGGCTTCGGCCCCTTCGACACGCACTTCAAGGTCTCGAAACCGCCCTATCAGGACGGTAACCAATGGAAGATGGTGGTCGACGGCGTGGAGCTGGTGCGCACCAGCACCGTCGATGTCGGCAAGTCGATCTGAGCGATCAACCTTCCCGCTGCCACAACGCGTAGTGCACCGAACCCGCCTTCTTCTCCCGGTGCAGCCGCCAGTTGACTGGCAGGCCGAGGCTGGAGGGCACGGCTTCGCTTTCGGTGTAGACCCAGGCGTCCCTGGCCAGCCAGCCGCGCTCTTCCAGCAGGCGGCAGGTGTTCTGCAGCAGGTCCTGGTGGAAGGGCGGGTCGAGGAAGACCAGGTCAAAGGGCTGCGCCGCCTGGTTGTCCAGGTAGCGCAAGGAGTCGGTCATCAGCAGTTGGCCATTGGCGCACTTCAAGGCGTCGAGGGTGCTGCGCAGGGCGGCCACGGCTTCGCCGTTGGTGTCCAGCGCGAGGCCTGCGCTGGCGCCGCGGGACAGCGCTTCGAGGAACAGCGCGCCGCTGCCGGCGAAGGGGTCGAGCACGCGGGCGCCGGGGACGTAGGGCGCGAGCCAGTTGAACAGGGTCTCGCGCACCCGGTCGGGGGTCGGGCGCAGGCCCGGGCCATCGGGGAAGGTGAAGCGCCGGCTGCGCCATTCGCCGCCGATGATGCGCAGCTGGCCCTGGCCGCCGTGGGGCTTGTGTGCGGCGCGCGGGGCGCCGCCGGGTCGTTTGCTCATCAGTGCTCCGGTACGCCGGCAGGTTGCGCGGCGGGCTTGTCGGTGGGCGGCGGCAGCGGTTGCTGCGGCACGGTGGGGCCGGCGGTGACGATGACGAAGGCGTCCGGGTCGAGGTGGCGGCGCATGGCCTCCTTCACCTGCTCCACGTTCAGGCCCTGGACCTGGCTGAGGAAGGTCTCCAGGTAATCCAGTGGCAGGTTGTAGAAGCCGATGGCGCCCAGCTGGCCGACGATGTCGGCGTTGCTCGCGGTGGACAGCGGGAAGCTGCCGGCCAGTTCGCGCTTGGCGTCGTCCAGTTCCTTCTGCGTCGGGCCCTTGTCGAGGTAGTCGCGGACGATGTCCTGGACCAGCTTGAGGGTGCCTTCGCTCATCTCGGCGCGGGTCTGCAGGCCGATGGTGAACGGCCCGCGCGACTGCATGCCGGTAAAGCCGGAGTACACGCCGTAGGTCAGGCCGCGCTTCTCGCGCACCTGGTCCATCAGGCGGGTGCCGAAGCCGCCGCCGCCGAGGATCTGGTTGCCCAGGTAGAGTGCGGCGTAGTCCGGATCGTTACGGGTGATGCCCAGCTGCGCCAGCATCAGCTGGGTCTGCTTGGACGGGAACTCGATGTGGGTGACGCCGGCCTTGGGCATCTGCGGCTCGCCCGGTGCCGGCAGGGCAGGGCCCTTGGGCAGGGATTTCGAGACGCTGCCGGCGATGGCTTCGGCCTGCTCGCGGGTCAGGTCGCCGACCAGTGCGATGACCACGTTGCCAGCGGCGTAGGCCTTCTGGTGGAAGGCGCGCAGCTGGGCGACGCTGATTTTCGGCACCGACTGCTCGTTGCCGTCGCTGGAGTGGGCGTAGGGGTGGTCGCCATAGAGCCGCTTGAACAGCTCCAGGCCCGCCAGCTTGCCGGGGTTCTGCTTCTGGTACTCGAAGCCGGCCATGACCTGGTTCTTGATGCGCGCCAGGGCGTCCTCGGGGAAGGTCGGCTGACCGATCACCTGGTCGAACAGCGCCAGGGCGGCGTCGCGCTTGGCCGGCTCGCTCAGGCTGCGCAGGCTGGCCACCGCCATGTCGCGGTAGGAGCCGTTGCCGAAGTTGGCGCCCAGGTCGTCGAAGCCGGCGGCGATGGCGCTGGTGTCCTTGCCGGGCACGCCTTCGTTGAGCATGGCGTTGGTCAGCATGGCCAGGCCGTAGGCATCGCCGTCCTGGCTGCTGCCGGCGGCAAAGGTCAGGCGCAGGTCGAACATCGGCAGCTCATGGGCTTCGACGAAGAGCACGCGGGCGCCTTCGGCGGTCTGCCATTGCTGGATGTTCAGCTTGCGGTGGCTGGGCGCCTTGCCGGCGGCTTCGGCGAGGGATTGCAGGCCGGTGGGCGCGGTGCTTTCGGCAGCGGCCGGTGATGCAGATGTTGGCGCGGAGGCGGGTGCGGCTGCCGCCGTCTCGGCGGCAGGGCGGGAAACGAACAGCACCAGTCCGGCGATCAGGGCGATGACGATCAGCCCGACCAGGCCGTAGCGCAGGCCATTGCGTTCACTCATGGCTCGGCTCCTTGTCGGTGGCGACTTCCGGCAGGACCTGGGCGAGGGTCAGGCGGGAACGGGTGAAGTAGGTGCGGGCGGCTTGCTGGATGTCCTCGGCGGTGACGGCCTGGATGGCTTCCAGGTCCTTGTCCGCCAGGCGCCAGCCGAGGCCGACGCTTTCCAGCTCGCCGATGGTGCTGGCCTGCCCGGCGATGGAGTCGCGCTCATAGACCAGCCCGGCAATGACCTGGGCGCGTACGCGCTCCAGTTCTTCCTGGCTCGGCGGGTTCTGCTTGAGGTCTTCCAGCTGCTTCCACAGCGCGGCCTCGACCTCGTCGAGGGTCTTGCCGGTCTGCACGTTGGGCGTGGCCGAGAGGAAGAACAGGCCGTCGCCACGGGAGAAGGCGTCGTAGGAGGCCGAGGCGCCGGCGACGATTTCCTCGCCGCGCTCCAGGCGCGCGGACAGGCGCGCGCTGTAGCCGCCGTCGAGGATCGCCGAGATCAGGCGCAGGGCGTTGATCTGTTTCGAGTCATCGCTGCTGCCCAGGGTCGGCACGTTGAAGCCCATGATCAGGCTGGGCAGCTGGGTACGCACGTGCAGCTTCAGGCGGCGCTCGCCCGGCTCGGCCAGCTCCAGCGGCTTGCGCGCGGCGGGCAGGTCGCGCTTGGGAATCTCGCCGAAGTACTTCTCGGCCAGGGCCTTCACTTCATCGCCGCTGACGTCGCCGACCACCACCAGGGTAGCGTTGTTCGGCGCATACCAGGCCTGGTACCAGTGGCGCAGGTCATCGATGGTCATGCGCTGCAGATCGGCCATCCAGCCGATGGTCGGCGTGCGGTAGCCGCTGGCAGGGTAGGCGGCGGCCTTGAAGCGCTCGAAGGCCAGTGCGCTGGGCTTGTCCTCGGTACGCAGGCGGCGCTCTTCCTTGATCACCTCGATCTCGCTCTTGAACTGGTCGGCCGGCAGGGCGAGGTGCGCCATGCGGTCGGCTTCCAGCTCCAGCGCCACCGGCAGGCGGTCACGGGCGAGCACCTGGTAATAGGCGGTGTAGTCGTCGGTGGTGAAGGCGTTCTCTTCCGCGCCGAGGTCGCGCAGCACCAGCGATGCCTGACCGGGGCCAAGCTTGCGGCTGCCCTTGAACATCATGTGCTCCAGGGCGTGGGAAAGTCCGGTGAGGCCGGGCGTCTCGTAGCTGGAGCCGACCTTGTACCAGAGCTGGGAGACCACCACGGGGGCGCGGTGGTCCTCGCGGACGACGACCTTCAGGCCGTTGTCCAGGGTGTATTCGTGGGTGGGCTGTGGCTCTGCGGCGCTCGCCATCAGCGGCAGCAACAGGGTACCGAGCAGCAGGCCGGCATGGCGGCGCGCAAGGGTTTTCATCGTGGACTGAACCTTTCAGGCTGTCCGCGGGGTCTATGCAGGCTGGCGGCCAGCCTCTTAACCCCGGCGGGCGAGGAGATGCTAGGATACCCATCCGTTTTCCGGGCGGCCACGTTCAGGGCTTCTCAAAGCTGTTTCGAGGCTTTTTTGCTGCCTGTTTCCGTGGCGTCCCCTAGAGATTCGATCCCTACATGTTTGGTTCCAACGACGACAAGAAGGCCCCGCCAGCCGGGGAGAAGAAGGGTCTGTTCGGCTGGTGGCGCAAGAAGCCCCAGGCCGAGGAGCAGCCCGCCGCCGAAGCCGAGTCGCAGGTTGAACAGCCTGTCGCCGCCGAACCGGTTCCCGCACCTGGGCAGGCTTCTGCCGCCCAGGCCGAGCCGGTCGCCCCGCGCGCCGAACCGACGCCCGAGCCGGTGATCGATGTCGTGCCGGCCAGCGTGCCGGTCGAGCCGCTGGCGCAGCCTGCCTTGCAAGCTGAGCCGCAGCCCGCTCCGCAACCTGAGCCGCAAACCGTTGCGCCAGTCGTTGCCGAAACGCCGCAGCCCGCCGCCCAGCCGGTCGAGGCGCCAGTGGTTCCGCAGCCGGTCGAGCCCACGTCGGTTGCCGCTCCCGTCCAGCCCGAGCCCGCCGCCGAGGCCCCCGTTGTGGTCGTCCAGCCGGAACCCGAGCCCGCCCCGCAGCCCGAACCCGAGCCGCAGGCCAAGCCTGCTGCCAGCGAACCGGCCAAGATTGGCTTCTTCGCCCGCCTCAAGCAGGGCCTGTCGAAGACCAGCGCCAGCCTTGGCGAAGGCATGGCCAGCCTGTTCCTGGGCAAGAAGGCCATCGATGACGACCTGCTCGACGAGATCGAGACCCGCCTGCTGACCGCCGACGTCGGCGTCGAGGCCACCACCACTATCGTGCAGAACCTGACCAAGCGCGTCGCGCGCAAGGAACTGGCCGACAGCGAAGCGCTGTACAAGGCCCTGCAGGAAGAGCTGGCCGGCCTGCTGCGCCCTGTCGAGCAGCCACTGACCATCACCCGCGACAAGCAGCCCTACGTGATCCTCGTGGTTGGCGTGAACGGCGTCGGCAAGACCACCACCATCGGCAAGCTGGCGAAGAAGCTGCAGCTGGATGGCAAGAAGGTCATGCTGGCTGCCGGTGACACCTTCCGCGCCGCCGCCGTCGAGCAGCTGCAGGTCTGGGGCGAGCGCAACAATATCGCGGTGATCGCCCAGCACACCGGCGCGGACTCGGCCTCGGTGATCTTCGATGCCGTGCAGGCCGCCAAGGCCCGTGGCGTGGACGTGCTGATCGCCGACACCGCCGGTCGCCTGCACACCAAGGACAACCTGATGGAAGAGCTGAAGAAGGTGCGCCGGGTGATCGGCAAGCTGGACCAGACGGCTCCCCACGAAGTCCTGCTGGTGCTGGATGCCGGCACCGGGCAGAACGCCATCAACCAGGCCAAGCAGTTCAACAACGCCGTGGAACTCACCGGCCTGGCCCTGACCAAACTGGACGGCACCGCCAAGGGCGGGGTGATCTTCGCCCTGGCCAAGCAGTTCGGCCTGCCGATCCGCTACATCGGTGTCGGTGAAGGGATCGACGATCTGCGAACCTTCGAGGCCGATGCTTTCGTCCGTGCACTCTTCGAGACCCGGGAAATCGCATGATCCGTTTCGAGCAGGTTGGCAAACGCTATCCCAACGGCCATGTCGGCCTGCACGAGATTTCGTTCCGCGTGCCGCGCGGCGAGATCATGTTCGTCACCGGCCACTCCGGCGCGGGCAAGAGCACCCTGCTGCGCCTGATCCTGGCGATGGAACGACCCACCTCCGGCAAGCTGTTGCTCGGCGGGCAGGACGTGTCGCGCATTTCCACCGCGCAGATTCCCTTCCTGCGCCGGCAGATCGGCGTGGTGTTCCAGAACCACCAGTTGCTCGATGATCGCAGCGTGTTCGAGAACGTCGCGCTGCCGATGCAGATCCTCGGCCTGCCCAAGGCGGACATCGCCTACCGCGTCGAGGCGGCCCTGGACCGGGTGAACCTCAAGGAGAAGGCCGAGGACCGTCCGTCCGACCTCTCCACCGGCCAGCAGCAGCGCGTCGGTATCGCCCGCGCGGTGGTGCACCGTCCGGCCCTGCTGCTCGCCGACGAACCCACCGGCAACCTCGACCCGCGCCTGGCCTCGGAAATCATGTCCGTGTTCGAAGACATCAACCGCCTGGGCACCACTGTGCTGATCGCCAGCCACGACCTGGCACTGATCGCGCGGATGCGCCACCGGATGATCACCCTGCAGCGCGGCCGCATCATCGCCGACCGTGAGGAGAACGCCTGATGAGCGCCAATGACCTGCCCCGCGGCGACGAAGAAGGCACCCCGACGCGCAACACCCGTGAGCGCCCGGAAGATAACGAACACCAGGACCACAGCGCCTCGCTCTCGGCCTACGCGGAAAACCACCGCGCCAGCCTGATGGACAGCCTGCACCGCCTGGTCAGCCACCCTTTCGGCAGCTTCTTCACCTGCCTGGTGATGGGCATCACCCTGAGCCTGCCCATGGGTCTCTCGCTGCTGCTGAACAACGTCGAGCGCCTCGGCGGCTCCTGGCAGCGTGCTGCGCAGATTTCCCTGTTCCTCGACCTGAAGGCCAGCGAGGCACAGGGCCAGGACCTGCGCGAACAGATCGAGAAGATGCCCGATGTGATCGAGGCGCAGCTGATCAGTCGCGACGATGCGCTGAAAGAGCTGCAGGAACAGTCCGGTCTCGGCGAGGCGCTGAAGGAATTGCCTGACAACCCGCTGCCGGCGGTCATCTCGGTGACGCCCAAGCAGATCGACAAGGCCCAGCTGGATGCCTTGCGTCAAAGGTTGGCGGAGCTGCCGGGTGTACAACAGGCACAGCTGGACCTGGTCTGGGTCGAGCGGCTGTCGGCGATCCTCAAGCTGGGCGACCGCTTCGTCTTCGGCCTGACCCTCCTGCTGGTGCTGACCCTGCTGCTGGTGATCGGCAACACCATCCGTCTGCACATCGAAAACCGCCGTAACGAAATCGAAGTCATCAAGCTGGTCGGCGGGACGGACGGTTACGTGCGTCGCCCCTTCCTCTATATGGGCGCGTTGTACGGCCTGGGCGCGGGCATCCTGTCCTGGGCGCTGCTGGCCTTCGGCCTGGACTGGCTGAACAGCTCGGTGGTCAACCTGGCCGGGCTTTACGGCAGTGATTTCGGCCTGGCGGGCGTGCCGGTCGACGACGGCCTGTCGCTCACTATCGGCGCCGTGCTGCTGGGCTGGATCGGCGCCTGGCTGGCCGTAGCGCGCCACCTGCGCGAGTTGGCGCCGCGCTGAAACCCCCTGATTTTGCAGGGGTTAAGCGGGTGTAAAGGAACTTTTACACCCGCTTGCAGTCAGATTTCGCAGTGCTACACTGCGCGAGTTTCGTGAATCGGAGGATTCGCATGACCACTTCTCTGCAACCTGTTTATGCCCTGGCTCCCGGTGCGAACCTGGAAGCCTATGTGCACTCGGTGAACAGCATTCCGCTGCTGACGCCGGAGCAGGAGCGCGAACTGGCCGAACGCCTCTTCTACCAGCAAGATCTGGAAGCGGCACGGCAAATGGTTCTGGCGCACCTGCGCTTCGTCGTGCATATCGCCCGGAGTTACTCCGGGTACGGCCTGGCCCAGGCCGATCTGATCCAGGAAGGCAACGTCGGCCTGATGAAGGCCGTGAAGCGCTTCAACCCGGAAATGGGTGTGCGCCTGGTGTCGTTCGCCGTCCACTGGATCAAGGCGGAGATCCATGAGTTCATCCTGCGCAACTGGCGGATCGTCAAAGTCGCGACCACCAAGGCGCAGCGCAAGCTGTTCTTCAACCTGCGCAGCCAGAAGAAGAAACTGGCCTGGCTGAGCAACGATGAAGTGCACCGCGTCGCGGAAACCCTCGGTGTCGAGGCCCGCGAAGTCCGCGAGATGGAAAGCCGTCTCACCGGGCAGGACATGGCCTTCGACCCGGCGGCGGATGCCGACGACGAGAGCGCCTACCAGTCCCCGGCGCATTATCTGGAAGACCATCGCTACGACCCGGCGCGCCAGCTGGAGGAAGCGGACTGGAGCGACAGCTCCACCGCCAGCCTGCATGAGGCGCTGGAAGGCCTGGACGACCGCAGCCGCGACATCCTCTACCAGCGTTGGCTGGCCGAGGAGAAGGCGACCCTGCACGACCTGGCGGCCAAGTACAACGTGTCCGCCGAGCGGATCCGTCAGCTGGAAAAGAACGCGATGAACAAACTCAAGGGTCGCATCGAAGCCTGACCGGCTTCGACGCGCCCTGCGAGTCGCGAACCGCACCCTGGTGCGGTTTTTTTCTGTCCGCTTGTCTGTGTCTGGAGAGTCCCATGCCGCGCCTGCGTCCCGTCCACGGGATGTTCTTCCTGGTCATTGCCCTGCTGGCCTTTGGCCTGGGTTCCTGGGTCGCCCGCACCTCGGCGCCGCCCAAGCCGCCGCAATGGTTCAATGACTGGAAGGAAAAGGTCTTCGAGCCGTTGGCCGACGACAAGCTCTCGTTGAATGATCTGCAGGCCCAGCAGCCAGGCGAGCTGTGGCTGACTGCCAGTCAGGACGGTCCGCAGCTGCACTATCGCGGCAAACTGGTGACGGAAGAGGGACCCTGGCACGTCGAGGCGGAGCTGGCCCTGAGCGACGCCGAGCACGCCAGCCTGGCCAAGGCTACTGGCATGCAGCCGACCAGCAAGGACCAGCCGCTGAGTGCGGAGCTGATGGGCCAGTTGGGCAACAAGCCGGTCTCCGAGCTGGCGCTGGCGCCGCAGGAAGACCTGGCGGTCGGTCGTCTGGCGGTGAGTCTGGGCGATCCGCGCCTGCGCCTGCAGGTGGACGGCGGCGAAGCCTGGGTCTATCCGGAGAAGGGCATGACTCTGCTGCACCGCGATGGCACCCTGCAGTGGGTGCGGGTGGTGCCGCGCAATACCTTCAAGGCCGGCGAAACGCCTTAAAGGCGTTCGAGATAGTCGCTGCCGCCCAGCTGCCACATCTGCTGGCGGATCCATGAGGCGCGCTGGCGCACGTAAGGGCCGGGCTTGCCGGCGCTCCACTTGCGCGGATTCGGCAGCACGGCGGCGAGCAGGCTGGACTGCTGCTGCGACAGGCGTTTCGCGTCGACGCCGAAGTGATGCTGGGCCGCGGCCTGTGCGCCGAACACGCCGGCATCCCATTCCACGCTGTTGAGGTAGACCTCGAGAATCCGCTGCTTGGACCAGAAGGTCTCGATCAGCAGGGTGAACCAGGCTTCGAAGCCCTTGCGCACCCAGCTGCGGCCGGTCCACAGGAAAACGTTCTTTGCCACCTGCTGGCTGATGGTGCTGCCGCCGCGCACCCTGCCGCCCTGCTCGTTGTGCGCCAGGGCCTTCTGGATCGCCGGCACGTCGAAGCCATGATGCTCGGCGAACTTCTGGTCTTCGCTGGCAATCACCGCCAGCTTGAGGCTGTCCGGCAACTCGTCCCAGGAGCGCCAGCTGCGCTGCAGGTCGATGGGCTGGCCGTTGAACCACGACTCGACCTTGCGCTCGATCATCACCATGGTCCCCGGCGGCGGTACCCAGCGCAGGATGATGACCAGCGCCACGCTGATGGCGACGAACCAGAGCGCGATCTTGAACAGGCGGCGGAGGACGTTGCGCATGCGAGGCTTTGACTGGGCGGATGAGCGGGCCATTATAGCGGCACTCACCTGCCTGGAGCTTTCCGATGCTGCGTACTTTCCTGATGCTCGCCGCTTTCTTCGGTTTCACCGGTGTCGCCCTCGGCGCCTTTGCTGCCCACGGCCTGAAGAGCAAGCTCACGCCCGAGTACCTGGCGGTGTTCCAGACCGGCGTGCACTACCAGATGCTGCATGCCCTGGCGCTGTTCGGCGTGGCGCTGCTTTCGGCGCACGTCGGCGGCACCCTGGTCAGCCTGGCCGGCTGGGCCTTCACCGTCGGTATCCTGCTGTTCTCCGGCAGCCTCTACCTGCTGACCCTGGCGGGCCTGGGCGTGGGCATCATCACGCCGATCGGCGGGCTGTTCTTCCTCATCGGTTGGGCACTGCTGCTGGTTGCAGCCTTCCAGCTGGGTTGACCCGAGCGTCAGAAAAGCCCGAGTGCGGCACTCCGGAACCTTGGTCATCCGGCGCGATCGGGCTAGAATGCCGACCCCCTCCAGCAACGACCGTCCCGCCCATGCGTATTCAGTTGAACGGCGAACCCTTCGAGCTGCCCGACGGCCACAGCGTCGCCAACCTGCTCGAGCGTCTCGACCTCACCGGCAAGCGTGTCGCGGTCGAGCTCAACCAGGACATCGTGCCGCGCAGCCAGCACGCCGCCACCGCCCTGAGCGAAGGCGACCAGGTGGAAGTGGTGCATGCCATCGGCGGCGGCTAGTCGCCGCCTCCCAGATTTTCAGGCCCCGCCCGCCTTCCCTTCAGGAGTGATCCGATGAGTCAAACCAACTCCAATCTGCCGGTCGACAAGCCCTTCACCCTGGCTGGCCGCACCTACAATTCGCGCCTGCTGGTCGGCACCGGCAAGTACAAGGATCTCGATGAGACCCGCGTCGCCATCGAGGCCTCGGGCGCCGAGATCGTCACGGTTGCCGTGCGCCGCACCAACATCGGCCAGAACCCGGGCGAACCGAACCTGCTGGACGTGATCCCGCCGGATCGCTACACCATCCTGCCGAACACCGCCGGCTGCTACGACGCCGTTGAAGCCGTGCGCACCTGCCGCCTGGCCCGCGAGCTGCTCGATGGTCACAACCTGGTCAAGCTGGAAGTCCTGGCTGACCAGAAGACCCTCTTCCCCAACGTCGTGGAAACCCTCAAGGCCGCCGAAGTGCTGGTCAAGGACGGCTTCGACGTCATGGTGTACACCAGCGACGACCCGATCATCGCGCGCCAGCTGGCCGAGATCGGCTGCATCGCGGTGATGCCGCTGGCCGGCCTGATCGGCTCGGGCCTGGGCATCTGCAACCCCTACAACCTGCGCATCATCCTCGAAGAAGCCACCGTTCCGGTGCTGGTGGATGCCGGCGTGGGCACCGCCTCCGACGCCACCATCGCCATGGAGCTGGGCTGCGAGGCCGTGCTGATGAACACCGCCATCGCCCATGCGCAGAATCCGGTGATGATGGCCGAGGCCATGAAGCACGCCATCGTTGCCGGCCGCCTGGCCTACCTGGCCGGCCGTATGCCGCGCAAGCTGTACGCCAGCGCGTCGTCGCCGATGACGGGTCTGATCAACTAAGTATTTCCATCCCGACGCGCGGGCCGGTTTGCCAAAGGCAGCCGGCCCGCGCGTGCATTTACCCGCAAGGTCCGAGTCATGAGTGACATTCCCGAGAATCAGCCCGAGAACCAGCCCGACGCCGACAACCGCCCGATGCGCGCGATCAAGAGCTTCGTCATGCGCGCCGGGCGCATGACCGAAGGCCAGCAGCGCGGCCTCGACCAGGGCTGGCCGAAGTACGGCCTGGAGCTGGCCGACGGCGCACGGGACTTCGACCAGGTGTTCGGGCGTCAGGCGCCGCGTACCTTCGAGATCGGCTTCGGCATGGGCCATGCCACCCTGGAGATGGCGGCTGCCGCGCCGGAGCAGGATTTCATCGGTGTGGAAGTACACCGTCCGGGTGTCGGCGCGCTGCTCAACGGCATGCTGACCCAGGACCTGAGCAACATCCGCGTCTACAGCTGCGACGCCCTCGAAGTGCTGCGCGATTGCGTGGCCGACGCCAGCCTTGACCGCCTGCTGCTGTTCTTCCCGGACCCGTGGCACAAGTCGCGCCACCACAAGCGTCGCATCGTGCAGCCGGCCTGGGCGGAGCTGGTGCGGCAGAAACTGAAGGTCGGCGGCGTACTGCACATGGCCACCGACTGGGAACAATATGCCGAGCACATGCTGGAAGTGATGAATGCCGCACCCGGCTATCGCAACCTTTCGGCGGACAATACCTATGTGCCGCGCCCGGAAGAGCGCCCGGTCACCAAGTTCGAACGTCGCGGGGAGCGACTCGGGCATGGCGTCTGGGACCTGAAGTTCGAGCGCGTCGACTGACTCACCGGAAAAAGGCCTGCAGCGCAGGCCTTTTTCACGGCTGGACAGCTTATAGACCGGGACCACCCGGCAGGCCGCCAAGGCCACCCTCACCTCCTGAATAAAAAGCGGCATCCGCCGCGGACGAAAATAAGAGTGATGGACAGGAGTCCGTCGCAAAGGAGTCTGCTGTGTTGAAGAAACTTGCTGTACTGCTGATGGCGGGGGCGTGGGCCCTGCCGGCGCAGGCGAAAGTCGATGCCACCGAGGCCGCTCGACTGGGCCGCGACCTGACGCCGATGGGGGCGGAAATGGCCGGCAATGCCAGTGGCACCATTCCCGCGTGGACCGGCGGCATCACCACCCCGCCCGCGGGTTACCAGCCCGGCATGCACCACCCCGATCCGTACGCCGCCGATGTCGTGCAGTACAAGATCGACAGCAAGAACCTGGCGCAGTACCAGGCGTTGCTCACCCCCGGCACCCAGGCGCTGCTGCAGGAAAACCCGGACTACTACCTGCGCGTCTTCCCCAGCCGTCGCAGCGCGTCGCTGCCCCAGCGCATTTATGACGCGACCCGCTTCAACGCCGAGAACGCCGAGCTGATCGCTGACGGCAACGGCGTGCAGGGCGCCGCCGCCGGCGTACCGTTCCCGATGCCCAAGACCGGCCTGGAAGCCATCTGGAACCACATCATGCGCTACCGTGGCGAGCAGATTCACATGGTGACCAACCAGGCCGCCGTGCTCGCCAGTGGCAGCTACAACCTGCTCAAGCTCGACCGCTACGTGTACTTCAACTACGGCCGCGAGGGCATGACCCCGCAGGACCTGAACAACACGCTGTTCTACTACAAGTACAACATCGTCGCCCCGGCCAAGCTCGCCGGCTCCGCGCTGGTGGTGCAGGAAACCATCGACCAGGTGCTGTCGATCCGCAAGGCCTGGCGCTTCACCAGCGGCGAGCGCCGCGTGCGCCGCCTGCCGAGCCTGGCCTACGACACCCTGCAGCCGGACACCAACGGCCTGGCCACCGCCGACACCGTGGACGTCTACAACGGTGCGCCGGATCACTACGAGTGGCAGCTGCTGGGCAAGCGCGAGATGCTGGTGCCGTACAACAGTTATGCCGTGCACCAGAAGGGCATCCCCTACGCAGACATACTCAAGACCAAGACCCTCAACCCCGAACTGCTGCGCTACGAGCCGCACCGCGTCTGGGTAGTCGAGGCGACCCTGCGCAAGGGCATGGGCCATCCGTTCGCCAAGCGTCGCTTCTACCTGGATGAAGACAGCTGGCAGATCCTCGCCTCGGACATCTACAACGCCGACGGCAAGCTGATCCGCGCCCAAGAAGTGCACCCGATCAACTACTACGACGTGCCCATGGTGCTCAGCACCCTGGAAGCGCTGTACGACTTCGAAGGGGCGCGCTACTTCGTCGACGGCCTGGACAACAACGAGCCGATGTACGATTTCAAGGTCCCGCTGGGGCCGCGTGACTTCACCCCGCAGGCCTTGCGCCGCGAGGGCAACTGAGTCCAGCAGAGGCCGCCGCGAGGCGGCCTTTGTGTTTGTGCTCGATGGGATGTCGTTGCTGGCGCAACGAGTCGCGGGCATGGCCCGCTCCTACAGGGTGCGCCGCTGTATGGCGCATGGGTTGTAGGAGCGGGCCATGCCCGCGAACCGCCTGAAAGGCGGTGCTGTCAGGTTGCACCGTGCCAACCCGATCGCGGATGAATCCGCTCCTGCGTTGTGCTTTGCCTCTGCAAGTGAGGGCCGGCTATTCGATCAGCTCTGCACCCAGCACCGTGGTCTCCGGCATGCGCATCGGCGCCGGGCTGATCTGCAGGTACTTGATGCTGGTGCGCGGGATGATCAGCAGGTCGCCGTCCACCTCGATGCTGATGACTGGCGATTCCATCTGCTTGCGGATGCCACGGGCCACTTCGGTGGGATCGTCGCTCTGTTGCGGGAAGCGCAGCGCCAGGCGCTGGCCATCGGCGAAGTGCAGGTACAGGTGCTTGATCGGCTTCATGTGTCCTCCGGCGGGTTGTGGCCAACCGCCGGAGGCACGCAGGTCAACTGCGGTCGGCGATCATGCCAATCACGAAGAACACTAGCAGCAGGACGGGCGCCAGGGTGTAGTTGTTGAAATAACCCAGGCCCTTGGCCAGCCATGGGGTGACGAAGACCATCGCCAGGCCGTAGCCCACGGCGCAGATCAGCACGAACAGCAGGGTGCGGAAGACGAAGTTCAGGCTGCCGATGCGTTGCTGCACCCAGGCGTTGATCGCCGGGCCGAACAGCACCAGCACGGTCGCCATGATCGCCAGGGCGATGTCGGACAGGTGGCCGCGGCACCAGCGGGAGACGTTGGCAATCAGGTCGAGCGCGAAGTCCATTGGGGCTCCTTGGGATTCAGAGTCGCCGGGGAGTGTACACGGCGGGCGACGGCAGCGTCGCCCGACGCATTCTCAAGGCAGGAAGCGCTGCAACAGGTCGTTGAGGAACAGCTGGCCGCGCTCGGTGGGCGCGAGGCGTTGCGGGTCGTCCAGCAGCAGGCCGTCCTGACGTGCCTGGCGGCAGGCTTCTTCGATGAAGGTCAGCGGCAGGCCGGTGCGCTCGGCGAAGGTGGCTGCCGGTACGCCGTCGGTGAGGCGCAAGGCGTTCATCATGAACTCGAAGGGCAGGTCGTCCGGCTCCAGGTCGCGTTCGCCGGCCTGGAAAGGTTTCTCCGGGTTCAGGTAGTCCTTCGGCAGGCGGGTCTTCCAGGTGCGCAGGATGCGGCCTTGCGGGGTGCTCAGCTTGGCATGGGCGCCGGCGCCGATGCCGAGGAAGTCGCCGAAGGTCCAGTAGTTCAGATTGTGCCTCGCGCGCTTGCCGTCAAGGGCATAGGCCGAGGTTTCGTACTGCACATAACCTGCCTGGGCGAGCAGCGCCTGGCCGGCTTCCTGGATTTCCCACAGCTGGTCGTCCTCGGGCAGCTCCGGTGGCTGGCTCCAGAACACCGTGTTCGGCTCCATGGTCAGCTGGTACCAGGACAGGTGCGTCGGCGCCAGGTCGATGGCCTGCTGCAGGTCGGCCAGGGCATCGGCGACGCTCTGCTCCGGCAGGCCGTGCATCAGGTCCAGGTTGAAGTTGTCGAAGCCGGCACGGCGGGCCATTTCAGCAGCGCGAACGGCTTCGTCGCCATCGTGGATGCGGCCCAGCGCCTTGAGCTTCTCGGCCTGGAAACTCTGGATACCGATGGACAGGCGGTTGATCCCCAGCGCCCGGTAGTCGGCGAACTTGGCCTGCTCGAAGGTCCCGGGGTTGGCTTCCAGGGTGATCTCGATGTCGCTCTCGAAGCCGACTTGCTGCTCCAGGCCCTCGAGGATGCGCCCCAGTGCCCTGGCGGAGAACAGGCTGGGCGTGCCGCCGCCGAAGAAGATCGAGGTCAGTTTGCGGCCATGGATGTAGCCGCGATCGGCCGTCAGGTCTGCCAGCAGCGCCTCGACGTAGGCGTCCTCGGGCAGCTCCGGACCAGCCGCGTGGGAGTTGAAGTCGCAATAGGGGCATTTGCGCACGCACCAGGGGATGTGTACGTACGCGGACAGCGGTGGCAGGTGGAAGCCGGAAACCACCGGCCCGGCGTCGAGCCCGTGGCTTCCTGCCTGGCTCATAGTCCCAGCCGCTGCTTCAGCAGGGCCATCGCGCGGGCGCGGTGGCTGATCTGGTTCTTGCGCTCCGGTGCCAGTTCGGCGCTGGAGCATTCGGCTTCCGGCACCCAGAACAGCGGGTCGTAACCGAAGCCGTGCTCGCCGCGGGCTTCGCGCAGGATGCTGCCGTGCCAGAGGCCTTCGCAGAGGATCGGCAGCGGATCGTCGGCGTGGCGGACCAGGGCCAGCACGCTGACGAACTGGGCGCCGCGTTGCTCGTCCGGCACGTCCTTCAGGGCGTCCAGCAGCTTGGCGTTGTTCGCCGCGTCACCCTTGCCGTCGGCGTAGCGCGCGGAGTAGATGCCCGGCGCGCCGCCGAGGAAGTCCACCGCCAGGCCCGAGTCGTCGGCCAGTGCCGGCAGGCCGGAGATGCGCGCGGCGTTGCGGGCCTTGAGGATGGCGTTCTCGACGAAGGACAGGCCGGTCTCTTCCGGTTCCACGTCGCTGAACTCGCCGATGGAGCGCACCTTCACGTGGGCTCCGAGCATGGCCTGGAGTTCCTTGAGCTTGCCGGCGTTGTGACTGGCCAGCACCAGTTGTTCGAGCTTGATCATTCGTCTGGGAAGATTTCCTGCATGAAATCGAAGTTTTGCGGGGCTTCGTTTCCGGACTGGACCTGGATGGAGAAGGTCAGGGTTTCGCGGCCTTCGATGGGGAACTGCGCCAGGTTGTAGACGGCGCCTTCCTCGACCACGCGCTTGAAGGTCAGGGGGACGGTCTGTCCCATCAGGTTCTTCGCCGAGCCGGCGACTGTGACGTTGGCCGGCTTGCCGCTGGCGTCCAGCGGCACGATGTTGACCACGCCCTGGGCCTTGCTGCGCACCACGCCCACCGCTTGCGCGACATTGGGCTGGAGGAAGCTGGAGTTGAACACGCTGTAGTGCACCTGCAGATCACCCAGGCGCTTCACCTGTTCGGCGAAGGCGGGCAGGGCGAGGACCAGGCAGGCGAAGAAGGTAAGCAGGCGGCGCATGATGATTCTCCCGGGCTCTATCAGATAGCCGCGATCAGACGGCGATGCGGTGGTCTTGCACGCCAGCGCCGCTGATCCGGTAGATGCCGATCTCACCCAACAGATTAGGCCAGATTCGCGAGGCCCAGCCATGCTGGTGCTCGTGGTCCACCGCCAGGCGGTCGAGCACCTTCGCGTGCTGCTCGTGGCAGAGCGCCTCGAAGTCGCGGAAGGTGCAGAAGTGGATGTTCGGCGTGTTGTACCAAGTGTACGGAAGGAACTCCGACACCGGCATGCGGCCATTGCGCGCGAGGTACCAGCGGCAGCGCCAGTGACCGAAGTTGGGGAAGGTGATGATGCAGGTCTTGCCCACGCGCAGCATCTCCGCCAGCACCTTGTCCGGGTAGCGCAGGGCCTGCAGCGACTGGGTCATCACCACCACGTCGAAGCTGTCGCTGGCGAAGTTGCCCAGGCCCTTGTCCAGGTCCTGTTCGATGACGTTGACGCCGCGTTCGATGCATTTGGCGATCTTTTCCGGGTCGATCTCCAGGCCATAGCCGCCGACCTGCTTGTGGTCGCGCAGCCAGGCGAGCAGCTCGCCGTCGCCGCAGCCCAGGTCGAGCACGCGGCTGCCGGCGGGGATCCAGTCTTGGATGATTTCCAGGTCGGCGCGCATGGTGGTCCTTATACGCTGATGCGGTGCATGTAACCGCTGAAGGCTTGCAGGTAGCGCGGAATCGGCATCAGGAAGGCGTCGTGGCCCTGCGGTGCGTCGATTTCCAGGTAGCTGACGTTCTTCTTCGCTGCCAGCAGTGCGTCGACGATCTCCCGCGAGCGTGCCGGGGAAAAGCGCCAGTCGGTGGTGAAGGACATCAGGCAGAAGTCCGCCTTCACCCCCGCGAGGGTGCGCGCGAGGTCGTCGCCGTTGGCGGCGGCCGGGTCGAAGTAGTCCAGCGCCTTGGTCATCAGCAGGTAGGTGTTGGCGTCGAAACGGGTGGAGAACTCCTCGCCCTGATAGCGCAGGTAGCTTTCCACCTGGAACTCGACGCTGTGCAGGTCGTAGTTGAGCTTCTCCGACTTCATGTCGCGGCCGAACTTGGCGCCCATGGCGTCATCGGAGAGGTAGGTGATGTGCCCGACCATCCGCGCCAGGCGCAGGCCGCGCTTGGGAATCACGTCGTGTTCCTGGAAATGCCCGCCGAAGAACTCCGGGTCCGAGAGGATGGCCTGGCGCGCGACCTCGTTGAAGGCGATGTTCTGCGCCGACAGCTTGGGTGCGCTGGCAATGCACAGGCAATGGCGCACGCGCTCGGGGTAGCTGATGGTCCACTGCAGCGCCTGCATGCCGCCCAGGCTGCCGCCGACGATGGCGGCCCAGCTGTGGATGCCGAGGCGGTCGGCCAGACGGGCCTGGCTGTTGACCCAGTCTTCCACCGTGACCACCGGGAAATCCGCGCCATAGGTCTTGCCGGTGGCGGGATTGAGGCTGGTCGGCCCGGTGGATCCATTGCAGCCGCCCAGGTTGTTCAGCGCGACGACGAAGAACTTGCGGGTGTCGATGGGCTTGCCCGGGCCGATGCAGCTGTCCCACCAGCCCGGCTTGCGCTCATCCTCGCTGTGGTAGCCGGCGGCGTGGTGGTGGCCGGAGAGCGCATGGCAGATCAGCACGGCGTTGCTCGCCGTGGCGTTCAGCTCGCCGTAGGTCTCGATCACCAGCTGGTATTCGGGCAGGGTCTTGCCGCAGGCCAGGGGCAGCGGTTCGTTGAACTGCAGCGTCTGGGGCGTGACCAGACCGACGGAATCTTCGGGGAAGACTGTTGGCATCGACCCGGCTCATGAATAAAAAAGGACGGCCAGTCTAAAGAGCGCCGCCCCCTGCGGCAAGCGCGCTCGGCAAGGGGCAGGGCGGGCGTGGCGCGGCTTTCAGGCGCGCTGGGAGGTGGGCAGGGTGACGACCTTGGCCTGGCGCTGCAGCGGCGCCGGGCGGCGCAGCTGGCGGAGGATGTCGGTGGCCTCGCTGAGCTGTTGTTCCAGTTCCTCGGTATAGCGTCCCAGCAGCAGCGAGCGCTGCCGTGCCTGCTGGGTTTCCTGGGCGAGTGCCTTGAGGCGCAGCATGTGGGTTTCCAGCATCTGCTTGTGTTCCAGGCTGTACTGCATCAATGGCATCAGGGCGTCGGCGGCCCATTGCTCGGCCTCCTCGCGCAGGCGCTGGTGCAGGCCGATGACTTCCTGGGCGACGGTGGCGAAGAAGCGCCGGGTCAGCAGGCGCTGCTCGGTGAGCAGGGTCTTCAGGTGCAGGCGGAAGCGGTCGGCCTTGTCCTGCAGCTTGGCGAGGTCGCGCAGGTAGCGCTGAACGCGGAACTGCGGGGCGTCCAGGGCATTGAGCGGGTTTTCCTCGTTGTGTCGCAGGTAGATGGCCGCGACCATGCGGTTGGCGGTTTCCGCTTCGTGGCCGAGGGCGACCAGGTCGCCTTCCACGGTGCGGAAGAACTGCAGGATGGCCTGGTGGATGCCGACCGTGGTCCAGCTGCCGCGCAGCTTGTCGTGGACCTTCTTCAGGTGCTGTTCCAGACGCTCGGCGCGCACCGCCTCGCGCAGCTGCTCGCCCTGGTGGCGCAGCAGGCGCTGGTTGGTCTTCAGGCTGAGCAGGCGCTTGTGGTGCAGGTTGTGGTCGTCCTTGGTCCGCGCGGTCAGCTCGAACAGCAGCTGGCCGCTGTCCTGCTGCTGGTCGTTGAGCAGCACCTGCTGCTCCTTCACCTTGTCCAGGCGCACACGCAGGCTGTGCTGGCTGTTGTTGACCAGTGCCAGCACCTGGCCGACCACGGCGGTCTCCAGCAGGCGCTCCTTCTGCGCGACGATGCGCTCGCAGAGCAGGTCTTCGAGGGATTCCATCTGGCTGCGCACGAGCAGTTCGCGGTCGCCGCGCACCTTGGCCAGCAGCGCCTGCTTGGCCGACAGCGGCAGCACATCCTCGCGGGCGATGCCCAGCTGGCGCGCGGTGGTGTCCTGGATGTGGCGGATGGCGTTCTGCACGAAGGTTTCGCCAGCCAGGTCGTCCCAGAGCACGTCGATCTTGTTCAGCACCGCATAAAGAGAGGTGTGGCCGTCCTCGCCGAGCTGGCGCACGTGGTCCTGCCAGATGGCCATGTCGGAGGCGGTGACGCCGCTGTCGGCGGCCAGCAGGAAGAGGATCGACTGCGCGCTGGGCAGCATCGACAGGGTCAGCTCCGGTTCGCTGCCCAAGGCGTTCAGGCCGGGTGTGTCGAGGATGCGCAGGCCCTGGCGCAGCAGCGGGTGGTCGAAGTTGACCAGTGCGTGGCGCCACGCCGGCACCAGCACGATGCCGGGCTTGTCGGTGGCTTCGAGCATGTCCGGGTGGAAGCCCAGCTGGATCGCCTGCTCCACCGGCAACGGCTTGGTCTTCGCGACCTGGGCGAAGGCCTCGGCCATGTTCGCCGGGTCCGAGGTGTCCAGCGGGATGTTCACCCAGTGCCGCGGGATGCGCTTGAACTGCGCGACGCTGGCGTCGGCGACGCGGGTCTCGATGGGCAGCAGGCGGATGTACGGGCGCTCGGAGCGGGGGTCGAAGAACAGTTCGGTGGGACACATGGTGGTGCGCCCGGCCTGGGACGGCAGCATGCGGCGGCCGAAGCCGGCGAAGAACAGGCTGTTGATCAGCTCGGTCTTGCCGCGCGAGTACTCGCCGACGAAGGCCAGGGTGATGTGGTCGACGCGCAGCAGGCGCAGGGTGCGTTCGAGGCGGTTCTCGATTTCCGGGGTATTCAGCCGGGCGCGCTCCAGCCAGCTGCGATAGCGGGTGATCTCGCGGACCAGCTCGCGCTTCCAGGTGACGTAGGCATCGATCTGCTGACTGAGACGTTCCATGCTCATCCGGGCGTTCCTTGGGCTGGCGCGTCCTGCGCGGGGAATGGATGGCGTGGATTATGCGATGGACTGTAGGAATAGCAATTGGCCTACAGCACATTCCTACACGTAAGGTCGGCCAAGGCTACTGAGCGGCTATCCTCAGTTCTGTCGGAAGTTTCGTCGGACGGGGAATGCGCACGCGCTTCTGCCGGTTCAGCTCGCCGCTTTCCAGCTTCACTGCGCTTTTCGCCACGCCGAAGGCCTTGCCGAGGAAGGCCAGCAGGTGGGCGTTGGCCTTGCCCTCGACCGGTGGCGCGGTGAGACGGATCTTCAGGCGCTCACCGTGCAGCCCGGCGAACTCGTCGCGGCTCGCCTTGGGCTGCAGGTGGCAGTCGAGGATCAGGTCCTCGCCGTCCCAGTGGTAGAACGGCATGCCCGATTACATGAAGGGCGAGAGGATTTGCGGCATCCCGGTCATGGCGGCCAGGTTGCCGATCACCAGCATGTCGATCAGCTTCAACGCGATGAACGCGAAGATCGGCGAGATATCCAGGCCGCCGAGGTTTGGCAGCAGCTTGCGGAAGGGTGCCAGGAACGGCTCGCAGATCTGGTTCACCAGCTGGGCGCCGGGGTTGTAGCTGCCCGGGGCGACCCAGGAGAGGATCACGCTGATGATCAGGGCGAAGAAGAAGATCTTCAGGAACAGCGAGGTCACCGCGATGATCGACCACACCAGCAGTTGCAGGATGTAGCCGCCGACGCCGTAGCCCATCAGGGTGAGGGTGACGACCATCAGCACCAGCTGGATCAGGATGGCCAGCACCAGCGAGGCGAAGTCGATGCCGCCGAAACCGGGGATGACGCGGCGCAGCGGGTTCAGCAGCGGCTTGGTGGCGCGCACGATGAACTGGCTGAGCGGGTTGTAGAAGTCGGCGCGGACCAGCTGCAGGATGAAGCGCAGCAGCACGATCAGCAGGTACAGGCTGCCAAGTGTCTGGATCACATAGATGGCGGCTGTGGAAAGTCCGGTCATTGGGCGGTCCTTGGTGAACGTTGGGCGCCGGCGCGCAGGGCCGGGCGAATCGGGCGGTCGGTCAACGACGGCGCTGTCACGCCATACTCTAGGGAATTCATCGTCGCCGGTCGCCTGTAAGTGTGTTTCGTCGCGTGCAAATTCAACCCCGCCTGGCGATCAGGGGTTGTCCTTCAGCGGCGGGAGCGGGGCGGCCGTCCCTGGTCGCCTGCGACACGGCAATCAGCGGCCCAGTTGTTCGGCCAGCTCGGCGGAGCGGTGGTCGGCGGCGTTTACCGCCTTTTCCACCAGCGCCTCGAAGCCGTTGGCCTGGAAGGTGGTGATGGCTGCTTCGGTGGTGCCCTTGGGCGAGGTCACGCGGCGGCGCAGTTCGGCCGGGTCGACATCGCTGCTGGTGGCCATCTGCGCGGCGCCCAGGGCGGTCTGGCGGGCCAGCTGACCGGCGACTTCGCGGGACAGGCCGAGTTTCTCGCCGGCGGCGGTCATGGCTTCCATCAGCAGGAAGAAGTACGCCGGGCCACTGCCGGAGACGGCGGTGACCGCGTCGATCTGACGCTCCTCGTCCAGCCACAGGGCGATGCCCACGGCGCTCAGCAGTTGCTGCGCCTGCTCGCGCTGGGCGCTGCTGACGCTGGCGTTGGGGTACAGGCCGCTGGCGCCAAGGCCAACCAGCGCCGGGGTGTTGGGCATGCAGCGGACGATGGCGCGCGGCTGGCCGTTCACCTCGCCCAGCCAGCGTTCGAGGCTGGCGCAGGGAATGCCGGCGGCGATGGAGACGATCAGGGCGTTCTCGGTCAGCGCCGGCGCCAACGCCAGGCAGACATCCTTCATGACCTGCGGTTTGACCGCCAGGACCACCACGTCGGCGCCGGCCACGGCGCTGGCGTTGTCGCCGACCACTTCGATGCCGTGTTCGGCGGCGATCTTCGCGCGCTGCTCGGCGCCTGGATCGCTGGCGCGGATGTCGCTCGCGGCGACGCCCTTGGCGCGCAGGCCACCGATGAGACTGGCGGCCATGTTGCCGGCGCCGATGAAGGCAATGCGGGTGCTGCTCATGAAGTCTCTTCCTTTAATTAGTGGGAGGCGCCGTAGTCGCGGGCACCGAACAGGGCGGTACCGATCCGCACCCAGGTGGCGCCTTCGCCGATGGCGGCTTCGAGGTCGTGGCTCATGCCCATGGACAGGGTGTCCAGGCCGAGATTCAGGGCTTGCATCAGCTCGCGCAGGCGAGCGAACGCGGCGTGCTGCGCGGCGACGTCCTCGGTGGGCTCGGGGATGGCCATCAGGCCGCGCAGTTTCAGGTGGGGCAGTTGCGCCACGGCCTGGGCGAGGGTGGGCAGTTCGGCAGGGGAGCAGCCGGACTTGCTGTCCTCGCCGCTGACATTCACCTGCAGCAGCACATTCAGCGGCGGCAGGTTCGCCGGGCGCTGCTCGGAGAGGCGCTGGGCGACCTTCAGGCGGTCCACCGAGTGCACCCAGTCGAAGTGCTCGGCGATCGGTCGGGTCTTGTTCGACTGGATGGGGCCGATGAAATGCCAGGTCAGCGGCAGGTCGGCCAGCTCGGCCTGCTTGAGCAGCGCTTCCTGCAGGTAGTTCTCACCGAAATCGGCCAGGCCGCAGGCAAACGCTTCGCGAATCGCGGCGGCGGGTTTGGTCTTGCTCACGGCAAGCAACTGCACCGACTCAGGCGTGCGATTTTTCGCTTGTTCCGCCTCACGGATTCGTACGCGAACCTTTGCAATATTCTCTGCTATCGTGGACATTACCGTCGCTTTTCCGCCTGGCTGCTGCGTGTTCTGCGGCATTCTACCTGCTTGCTCTTGATTGGGGAGTCCCATGGATATTACCGAGCTGCTCGCCTTCAGCGCCAAGCAGGGCGCTTCGGACCTGCACCTCTCGGCCGGTCTGCCGCCGATGATCCGCGTCGACGGCGATGTTCGCCGCATCAACCTGCCGCCGCTGGAGCACAAGCAGGTTCACGCGCTGATCTACGACATCATGAACGACAAGCAGCGCAAGGATTTCGAAGAATTCCTGGAAACCGACTTCTCCTTCGAAGTCCCGGGGGTTGCGCGTTTCCGGGTCAACGCCTTCAACCAGAACCGCGGCGCCGGCGCCGTGTTCCGGACCATTCCCTCCAAGGTGCTGACCATGGAAGACCTGGGAATGGGCGAGGTCTTCAAGCGCGTCTCCGACGTGCCGCGCGGCCTGGTGCTGGTCACCGGCCCCACCGGTTCGGGCAAGTCCACCTCGCTGGCAGCGATGCTCGACTACCTGAACAACACCAAGTACAGCCACATCCTCACCGTCGAAGACCCCATCGAATTCGTCCACGAATCGAAGAAGTGCCTGGTCAACCAGCGTGAGGTGCACCGCGACACCCTCGGCTTCAACGAGGCCCTGCGCTCGGCCCTGCGTGAAGACCCGGACATCATCCTGGTGGGCGAGATGCGTGACCTGGAGACCATCCGCCTGGCGCTGACCGCCGCGGAAACCGGTCACCTGGTGTTCGGCACCCTGCACACCACCTCCGCGGCCAAGACCATCGACCGTATCGTCGACGTGTTCCCCGCCGAAGAGAAATCCATGGTCCGCTCCATGCTCTCCGAATCCCTGCAGGCGGTGATTTCCCAGACCCTGCTGAAGAAGATCGGTGGCGGTCGGGTCGCGGCCCACGAGATCATGATCGGCACCCCGGCGATCCGTAACCTGATCCGCGAGGACAAGGTCGCGCAGATGTACTCCGCCATCCAGACCGGCGGCGCGCTGGGCATGCAGACCCTCGACATGTGCCTCAAGGGCCTGGTCGCCAAGGGCCTGGTCACCCGTGACGCGGCGAAAGAAAAAGCCAAGATCCCGGAAAACTTCTAATCCCACCGGGCCCCTGCGGCCCGGCGCACGGAGCGCGCCACACGCACCCGCTTCGTGATCCGACAGCCCTGTCGTAGTCAGCGTGAACTCGGCGAGAAAGATCATGGAATTCGAGAAGCTGTTGCGCCTGATGGTGGAAAAGGGAGCCTCCGACCTGTTCATCACGGCGGGCGTGCCGCCTTCGATGAAGGTCAACGGCAAGGTGCTGCCGGTCACCAAGACCGCGCTGTCGCCGGAGCAGACCCGCGAGACCGTGCTGTCGGTGATGAACGAGCAGCAGCGCCGCGACTTCGCCGAGAACCACGAGTGCAACTTCGCCATCAGCGCCCGCGGCGTTGGCCGCTTCCGTGTCAGTGCCTTCTACCAGCGCAACCTGGTGGGCATGGTGCTGCGCCGTATCGAGACCAACATCCCGACCATCGACGACCTGAAGCTGCCGGAAATCCTCAAGAAGCTGGCGATGACCAAGCGCGGCCTGGTGATCTTCGTCGGCGCCACCGGAACCGGCAAATCCACCTCGCTGGCGGCGATGATCGGCTACCGCAACAAGAACTCCACCGGCCACATCATCTCCATCGAAGACCCCATCGAGTACATCCACCAACACCAGGGCTGCATCGTCACCCAGCGTGAGGTGGGCCTGGATACCGATACCTTCGAGGTGGCGCTGAAGAACACCCTGCGCCAGGCGCCGGACGTGATCATGATCGGCGAGGTGCGCTCGCGCGAGACCATGGACCACGCCGTGGCCTTCGCCGAAACCGGCCACCTGTGCCTGGCGACCCTGCACGCCAACAACGCCAACCAGGCGCTGGAGCGGATCATCCACTTCTTCCCGGCCGACCGGCATGGCCAGGTGTGGATGGACCTCTCGCTGAACCTCAAGGCCATCGTCGCCCAGCAGCTGGTGCCGACCCCGGACGGCAAGGGCCGCCGCGCGGTGATCGAAGTGCTGCTGAACACCCCGCTGGCCGCCGACCTGATCCGCAAGGGCGAGGTCCACGAGCTCAAGCCGCTGATGAAGCGCTCCACCGAGCAGGGCATGCAGACCTTCGACCAGGCGCTTTACCAGCTCTACGTCCAGGGCGAGATCACCTACGAAGATGCGCTGGCCTACGCCGACTCGGCGAACGACCTGCGCCTGATGATCAAGCTGGGTTCGGAGACCGACGCCGACCACCTGAGCAGCATGACCCAGGGCCTGACCCTGGAGCTGAACGACGACGACCCCAGTCGCCGTTTCCGCTGACTCGTGCCGCTTGAGAAGCCCGCCCCGTGCGGGCTTTTCGTTTATGCTGAGGGTCTTGTCACGCAACGGGAGAAAGGCATGTCCGCCAACCCTGACACCCACAGCAAGGTCATTGGCTACCTGTTGTGGATCTTCGGCTTCACCGGCTCGCACCGCTTTTATTACGGCAAGCCGATCACCGGCACCATCTGGTTCTTCACCCTCGGCCTGTTCTTCATCGGCTGGATCATCGACCTGTTCCTCATCCCGTCCATGGATGACGCGGCCGACCAGCGCTTCCGCGCCGGTGGCGTGGACTACAACGTCGCCTGGATCCTGCTGACCTTCCTCGGCTTGTTCGGCGTACACCGCATGTACATGGGCAAGTGGCTCACCGGCATCCTCTACCTTCTCACTGGCGGCCTGTTCTTCGTCGGCGTGCTGTACGACTTCTGGACGCTGAACAGCCAGATATCCGAGCGCAACGGCCCGCAGCGCATTTGATCCCTGCTCACTCCCCGCAGGAGCGGACTCTGTCCGCGATGACCGCCAGCGCGATGCGCACCTGTCGCGGACGCAGTCCGCTCCTGCGAAAAGCCAATCCGCCGTCTTTCGTCGTGCCGCCTGGCGCGACCTGTGCCGCCCGCCTAAGGTCAGGAGGACAGTAGCAGGCGCCGTCGGGCGATCCCCATGGCGCCGCAGAAGGAGTGGCTGCCATGAGCAACGAATCCCGCCCTGCCGTACTCGACCTGATCGGCAATACCCCCATGGTCCGCGTGACGCGCTTCGATACCGGACTTTGCACCCTGTTCCTCAAGCTCGAATCGCAGAACCCCGGCGGCTCCATCAAGGACCGCATCGGCGTCGCCATGATCGAGGCCGCCGAGCGCGACGGCCGGCTCAAGCCCGGCGGCGTGATAGTCGAAGCCACCGCCGGCAACACCGGCCTGGGCCTGGCGCTGGTGGGTCGCGCCAAGGGCTACCGGGTGGTGCTGGTGGTGCCGGACAAGATGTCCACCGAGAAGGTCCTGCACCTGCGCGCCATGGGCGCCGAGGTGCACATCACCCGTTCGGACGTCGGCAAGGGTCACCCCGAGTATTACCAGGACGTCGCGGCGCGGCTGGCGCAGGACCTGCCCGATGCCTTCTTCGCCGACCAGTTCAACAACCCCGCCAACCCGCTGGCCCACGAGACCGGCACTGGCCCGGAAATCTGGGCGCAGACCGGCCACGACCTCGACGCTGTGGTGGTCGGAGTCGGCTCCGCCGGCACCCTCACCGGTCTCACGCGCTTCTTCCAGAAGGTCCAGCCCGAGCTGGAAATGGTCCTGGCCGACCCGGTGGGCTCGATCATGGCCGAGTACTCGCGCTCCGGCGCCATCGGTACGCCCGGCTCCTGGGCGGTGGAGGGTATCGGCGAAGACTTCGTGCCGTCGATTGCCGATCTCTCCAGCGTGCGCCACGCCTACTCGATCAGCGATGAGGAAAGCTTCGCCACGGCCCGCGAGCTGTTGCGCAACGAAGGCATCGCCGCCGGTTCGTCCACCGGCACGCTACTGGCCGCCGCGCTGCGCTTCTGCCGCGAGCAGACGGAGCCCAGGCGCGTGGTCAGCCTGGTCTGCGACACCGGCACGCGCTACCTGTCGAAGATCTACAACGACCAGTGGATGACCGACCAGGGCCTGCTGCAGCGCAAGCGCTACGGTGACCTGCGCGACATCATCGCGCGGCGCTTCGAGGAAGGCCGGGTAGTCAGCGTCGGTCCCGGCGACACCCTGCTCACCGCCTTCCAGCGCATGCGCCTGGCGGACATCTCCCAACTCCCCGTGCTCGACGGCAAGCGCCTGGTGGGCGTGATCGACGAGTCCGACATCCTCATGGGCGTGCATGACGACCCGGCGCACTACCGCTGCGAAGTCTCCAGCGCCATGAGCGACGCCCCGGAAACCCTCGCCCCCGGCGCCAGCCTCGCCGAACTGGAAGCGGTGCTCGGGCGCGGCCTGGTGGCGATCATCGCCGACGCCTCGGGCTTCCACGGCCTGATCACAAGATTCGACCTGCTCAACCACTTGCGGAGGACCCTCCCATGAGCCAGCACGACGACCGCCTCGGTTTCGCCACCCGCGTGATCCACGCCGGGCAGGAGCCGGACCCGTCCACCGGGGCGATCATGCCGCCGATCTACGCCAACTCCACCTACCGCCAGGAAAGCCCCGGCGTGCACAAGGGGCTCGACTACGGCCGCTCGCACAACCCCACGCGCTGGGCGCTGGAGCGTTGCGTGGCGGACCTGGAGGGCGGCAGCAAGGCGTTTGCCTTCGCCTCGGGGCTGGCGGCGATCTCGGCGGTGCTGGAACTCCTCGATGCCGGCTCGCACATCGTCTCCGGCAACGACCTGTACGGCGGTACCTTCCGCCTGTTCGAGCGGGTGCGCCGGCGCAGCGCCGGGCATGACTTCCACTTCGCCGACCTGGCCCAGCCCGGTGCGCTGGAAGCGGCGCTGACCGACAAGACGCGCATGGTCTGGGTGGAAACCCCGAGCAACCCGCTGCTGCGCCTGACCGACCTGGCCGCCATCGCCCGCACCTGCCGCGCGCGCGGCATCCTCTGCGTGGCCGACAACACCTTCGCCAGCCCCTACGTGCAGCGCCCGCTGGACCTGGGCTTCGACATCGTCGTGCACTCCACCACCAAGTACCTCAATGGCCACTCCGACGTCATCGGCGGCATCGCCATCGTCGGCGACAACCCCGACCTCGCCGAGCGCCTGGGCTTCCTGCAGAACTCGGTGGGTGCCATTGCCGGCCCGTTCGACGCCTTCCTCACCCTGCGCGGGGTGAAGACCCTGGCCCTGCGCATGGAGCGCCACTGCGCCAATGCCCTGGAGCTGGCGAAATGGCTGGAACAGCAGCCGCAGGTGAAGCGCGTCTATTACCCCGGCCTGCCGTCGCACCCGCAGCACGAGCTGGCGCGCACGCAGATGAAGGGCTTTGGCGGGATGATCTCGCTGGACCTGGATACCGACCTCGCTGGCTCGCGGCGCTTCCTGGAGAACGTCCAGCTGTTTGCCCTGGCGGAAAGCCTGGGCGGCGTGGAAAGCCTGATCGAACACCCGGCGATCATGACCCACGCCAGCATCCCGCCAGAGAACCGCGCGGCGCTGGGCATCGGCGATTCGCTGATTCGCCTGTCGGTGGGCGTGGAGGACGTGGAAGACCTGCGGGCCGACCTGGCCAAGGCTCTGGCGATGATCTGAATCCCGGCGCCTGCGGGCTTTTCGTAGGAGCGAGCTTGCTCGCGAACATACCGAGCATCGGAGTTGTACGGGGTCGCGAGCAAGCTCGCTCCTACAATGGGCATGAAAAAGCCCGCCATTCGGCGGGCTTTTTCATGGAGCAGCGAAGCGTTACACCGCGTGGACGATATGCCCGTCCACCAGGGTGCAGCGCACCACGCCCGGCAGGCAGTGGCCGAGGAACGGGCAGTTCTGGCCGCGGGAGAGCCAGGTCTCGCCCGCCAGGGTCTGGCCGTCGGCTTCGAACAGCACCACGTCTGCCGCGGCACCCACTGCCAGCTTGCCGGCCGGCAGGCGCAGGGCGGCGGCCGGGCCGCTGGAGAGGCGCGCGATCAGGGTCGGCAGGTCGAGCAGGCCGTCCTGCACCAGGGTCATGGCCAGCGGCAGCAGCAGTTCGACGCTGCTGATGCCCGGGTCGGTCGCGGCGAACGGGGCGTTCTTCGCGTCGGCCTCGTGGGGCTGGTGGTGGCTGGCGATGGCCTGGATCACGCCGCTCTTCACCGCTTCGCGCAGGGCGTCGCGGTCCTTGTGCGAGCGCAGCGGCGGCTGCACGTGGTACAGGCTGGAGAAGTCCGCCAGTGCCTCGTCGGTGAGGATCAGCTGGTACAGCGCCACGTCGGCGGTGACCGGCAGGCCGCGGGCCTGGGCCTGGGCGATCATTTCGACGCCACGGGCACTGGTCAGCTGGCTGAAGTGCGCGCGTACGCCGGACTGCTCGACCAGCAGCAGGTTGCGGGCCAGGGCCACGGTCTCGGCGGTTTCCGGGATACCGGCCAGGCCGCGGAAGCTGGCGGTCGGGCCTTCGTGGGCGATGCCGTCGGCCGCCAGTTCGGCGTCCTGGGAGGTGAACACCACGGTCAGGTCGAAGGTCGCCGCGTACTCCAGTGAACGCAGCAGCACGCGGTTGCTCGCCATCGGCGCCAGGCCGTTGGTGAAGGCCACGCAGCCGGCGTCGCGCAGGGCGACCAGTTCGGAGAGCTGCTCGCCGGCGAGCCCCTTGGTCAGCGCACCGATGGGGAACACCTTGGCGTTGCCGGCTTCGCGGGCGCGGTCGAGGATCAGCTCGGCGACGGCGGAGGTGTCCAGCACCGGTTTGGTCTGCGGCGGGAAGCACAGGCTGGTGACACCACCGGCGGCGGCGGCGCGGGTTTCGCTCTCGATGCTGCCCTTGCGGCTGTAGCCCGGCTCGCGCAGGGCGACGCTCAGGTCCACCAGGCCGGGCGCGGCGACGAGGCCGGCGGCGTCGATTTCCTGGGCGGCGTGGAAGCCTTGCGGGGCGTCGCCGATGGCGACGATGCGGCCGGCCTCGATGTGCAGGTCGCAGACCTTGTCCAGGCCGCTGGCCGGGTCGATCAGGTGGGCGCCACGAATACTGACGGTCATTGCGCGTCCTCCTGTTCCAGCTGGCGTTGGGCGTTCTGGCCGCTCATGGCCATGGACAGCACGGCCATGCGGATGGCGATGCCGTAGGTGACCTGGTTGAGGATCACCGACTGTTCACCGTCGGCCACGGCCGAGTCGATCTCCACGCCGCGGTTGATCGGGCCGGGGTGCATGACGATGGCGTCGGGCTTGGCCAGCTGCAGGCGCTTCTGGGTCAGGCCGTAGAGCTTGAAGAACTCGCCTTCGCTGGGCAGCAGGCCGCCAGCCATGCGCTCGCGCTGCAGGCGCAGCATGATCACCACGTCGACGTCCTTCAGGCCTTCGTTGGCGTCGGTGAACACCTTCACCCCGTACTGCTCTTCCAGGCCCACCGGCAGCAGGGTGCGTGGGGCGATCACGCGGATGTCCGGGCAGCCGAGGGTTTTCAGCGCCAGCATGTCCGAGCGCGCCACCCGCGAGTGCAGGATGTCGCCGACGATGGCCACCGAGAGGTTCTCGAAGCTGCCCTTGTGGCGGCGGATGGTGAGCATGTCGAGCATGCCCTGGGTCGGGTGGCCGTGGCGGCCGTCGCCGCCGTTGATCACGGCGACGTTGGGGCTGACGTGCTCGGCGATGAAGTGCGCGGCGCCCGAGTCGCTGTGGCGCACGACGAACATGTCGGCGGCCATGGCCTCGAGGTTGCGCAGGGTGTCGGTGAGCGTCTCGCCCTTGCTGGTCGAGGAGGTCGACACGTTCAGCGAGATGACGTCGGCGGACAGGCGCTGCGCTGCCAGCTCGAAGGTGGTGCGGGTGCGCGTGGAGTTCTCGAAGAACACGTTGCACACGGTCTTGCCGCGCAGCAGCGGGACTTTCTTCACCGCGCGGGCGCCGACTTCGAGGAAGGAGTCGGCGGTATCGAGGATTTCAGTCAGCAGTTCGCGGGACAACCCGTCGAGCGAGAGGAAGTGGCGCAGCTGGCCCAGGTCGTTGAGCTGCAGCGGGCGCTTGGCGTCGGTCGGCATGTGGCAGGCCCTGAAAGTTGGGGGTGGAGGTCCGGGCGCGCGGAGTTACAGCGCCGTGCTGAGAAGCGTGCGCTCGAGGACGAGTGGTGCGGGACCGCGCAATTTTACCCGCTCGTTGGGTGCCAGGGACAGGGTTTCGCCGACGATATCCGGGCGGATGGGCAGCTCGCGCTTGTTCAGGTCGACCAGGCTGACCAGGGTCACGCTGGCCGGGCGACCGTAGTCGAACAGCTCATTGAGCGCGGCGCGGATGGTCCGGCCGCTCATCAGCACGTCGTCCACCAGGACCAGGTGCTGGCCGTCGATCTCGAAGGGCAGTTCCGACGGACGGACCTGCGGGTGCAGCCCGTTGCGGCTGAAATCGTCGCGGTAGAAGGACACGTCGAGGATGCCGAGGATCTCGTCGCTGCCCAGTGCCTTGAGCAGTTCCTGGGCGACCCAGATGCCGCCGGTATGGATGCCGACGAAGCGTGGCGAATCGATCCCGCGCTGCGCCAGGTAGTTGCGCAGGTCGGTAGCCATGCGGGGGATGAGTTCGGCGGGGCTGGGCAGGGTCATGACGTCTCCGGTTCGGTTGGCGAGGCCACCCGGGGCGGGCGGCCATCGGGGCGGACCGCTTCCGCGAGGAGTGGTCCGCCAAGCTTAGTGGCTTTCGCCGCGCTGGCGCTGCCTCAGGTCAAGGACGCTGCGGCCACGGCAGGCAGGGGCCAGGGTTCAGGCGGGGGCGTTGTCGGCCAGCCAGCCCTCCAGCAGCAGGGCGGCGGCCAGGGCGTCCACCGGGCGCTCGCGGTAACCGTCGCGCTGGCCCTGGGCCAGGCGCTCGCCCTTGGCGGCGTAAGTGGTCAGGCGTTCGTCGTGGGTGTGCACCGGCAGGTTGTAGCGGCCGTGCAGGCGGCGGGCGAATTTCTCGGCGCGCTCGCTCATGTCGCTGGGGGTGCCGTCCATGTTCAGCGGCAGGCCGACGACGATGGCGTCGGGCTGCCATTCCTTGATCAGCGCTTCGACGCGGTTCCAGTCCGGCACGCCGTTCTGTGCCTTGAGCACGCACAGTTCGCGGGCCTGGCCGGTGATGGCCTGGCCGACGGCGACGCCGATCTGCTTGGTGCCGTAGTCGAAGCCCAGGAGCAGGCGCAGGGGTTTGCTGCTCATCAGGCGTGCCCGGCCTGGGCGGTGAGCAGGCTGAGGTTGACCCCCAGGCGCTCGGCGGCCGCCGACAGGCGCTGCTCGGCCGGTACCTCGAAGAGCACCGCCGGGTCGGCGGGGCAGGTCAGCCAGGCGTTGTCGGCCAGTTCGGCTTCCAGCTGGCCGGCTTCCCAGCCGGCGTAGCCGAGGGTGATCAGGTGCTGCGCGGGACCGCTGCCATCGGCGATGGCGAACAGCACGTCCTGGGAGGTGGACAGCGACAGTTCGCCCAGTTCCAGGGTGGCCTGGAAGCTGCGCCCGGCGGGGTGCAGGACGAAGCCGCGGTCGGTCTGCACCGGGCCGCCGTTATAGATGGTCATGCCCTGGCAGCGTACCGGCGGCAGTTCGTCCGGACGCAGTTGTTCGAGTACGTCGGCGAGGCTCAGGCCGCTGGGGCGATTGATGATCAGGCCCATGGCGCCTTGCTCGTTGTGTTCCACGAGGTAGGTGACTGTCTGGGCAAAGTTGGAGTCCGCCATGTGCGGCATGGCGATCAGGAAATGGTGCTTGAGGTAGCTGGCGGCTGTGCTTTTCATGCCGGCTAGTTTCAGGCCTGGGGGCCAAAGGGACAAGACTTGAAAGCGTGAGTAGACGCTTCGGGCGCCGGCTCAGTTGCTGGACAGGCGGTCGCCGCGCTCGAAGCGCCAGGTGCGGATGATTTCCAGGCGGTCGATGTCGTTCAGGTCGCCGGAGAACGGCGCGAAGGGCGCGGCCAGGCGCACGATGCGCTGGGCGGCCTGGTCGAGCGTGGGCTGGCCGGAGGATTCCAGCACCTGCACTTCGTACAGCGAGCCGTCGCGGTTGATCGACACCAGCAGCCGCAGGCTGCCGTAGATGCGCTGACGGCGGGCTTCGTCGGGGTAGTTGAGGTTACCGATGCGCTCGATCTTCTTGCGCCACTCTTCCTTGTACCAGGCGCCCTTGTCGCGCATGGTCGAGGCGGCGCTCAGGCGGTGGATGCGCGGGCGCTTGGCGTAGGCCTGCTGCTCGCGGGCGAGGTCGGCCTCGAGGCTGGAGATTTCCGCCGACAACTGGCTGGAGTCGAACTGCGGCGCCGGCTTGGCGACGGTCTCGGCCTTGGGCGTCTGCTGCTTGGTCTGCACCTTGTCCGGGCGCGGGGTGCGGGTGGCGACGGCGGCCTTGGGCGCTTCCGGGCTCTTGGCCTGACGCGGGGTGGCCGGCGGGGAGACCTTCTTGACTTCGGTGTCCTGGAACGGCGCCTGCTCGGTGGTCTTGGGGATCGCCTTGTGTTCCAGGGTGCCGCTGCCCTGCTGGTTCATCTGCGCGAGGTAGTCCGCCTTCTCGGGCGCCTTGTCGCTCTTGAAGCTGGCCAGGGTGATTTCCAGCGTCTTGCTCAGCTGGCTGGGCATGGGCATGGTGAAGCCCACGCCGAGCAGCACGGCGACGTGCAGGATGGCCGCAATGAACAGGGTGAAACCCAGACGGTCCGCCGGACGTACGCCGGAGGACACGGGGAAGTCTTGATGGGTTGCAGCGTTCATTGCGGGTCGCACGGGCCAGGGTGGGGCGGAAGTCTGCCGACGAGGCTTATAAAAGTCTATGACGCACTGCGCGCCTTGAGCTTTTCGTCGATGACTGCCATCAGTCTCTCACCGATGCGTGTGTCGTAGGCCGCATCGATCTCGCGGATGCAGGTCGGGCTGGTGACGTTGATCTCGGTGAGGTTCTCGCCGATCACGTCGAGGCCGACGAACAGCAGGCCGCGCTTGCGCAGCTCCGGGCCGACCTGGGCGGCGATCCAGCGGTCGCGTTCAGTCAGCGGCTGGGCCACGCCACGACCGCCGGCAGCCAGGTTGCCGCGGGTCTCGCCCCGGGCGGGGATGCGCGCCAGGCAGTATTCCACCGGTTCGCCGTCGATCATCAGGATGCGCTTGTCGCCGTCCTTGATGGCCGGCAGGTAGCGCTGCGCCATGACCTGCTCCTGGCCGTGGCGGGTCAGGGTCTCGAGGATCACCGAGAGGTTCGGGTCGCCCTCGCGGTGGCGGAAGATCATCGATCCGCCCATGCCATCCAGGGGTTTGAGAATGATGTCACGATGCTCCGCGGCGAATTCGCGGAGAATGTCGGACCGGCGGCTCACCACCGTCGGCGGCGCGCACTGCGGGAAGAGGGTGGCAAAGTACTTCTCGTTGCAGTCACGCAGGCTCTGCGGCTTGTTGACGATGAGCGTGCCGGCGGTTTCGGCCTGTTCCAGCAGGTAGGTGGAGTAGACGAATTCGTTGTCGAAGGGCGGGTCCTTGCGCATCAGGATCACGTCCAGGTCCGACAGCGGCTGGTCGACTTCGTCCTCCAGTTCGAACCAGTGGGCCGGGTCGTAGAACACCTTGAGCGGGCGCATGCGACCGCGGGCGACGTTCTCTTTCTGGTAAAGATCCTGCTGTTCCATATAGAAGAGCTGCCAGCCACGGGCCTGGGCGGCCAGCAACATGGCCAGCGAGCTGTCCTTCTTGAAACTGATCTGCGCGATGGGGTCCATCACGATCCCGAGGCGTACGCTCATGGGATGTCCTCCTGGGGGAATTCGTCGGCTTGGGGCTGCGACTCGGAGCCGCGCCGCAAAGGCTGAAAATGGACGCTCAGGGTGGCGCTGGATGTGCGCTCGGTCAAGGAAAAAGCCTGCGCGTTCGGGGTCTTATGGCCTGAATTTGCTGGGCGTGGTAAAGATTCTGACGATTGTGGTAAAAGGTTCCCACGATTGGGTCGCAGCCCGACGGTGGCAGGGCGCTCGCGCACTGAAATAAAAAGCGGAAAAACGACTCACCGAGATGGTAAGGGCGAACATGGAACAGCATTCCGACGGTTTGAAAGTAATGGTGATCGACGATTCCAAGACGATTCGTCGCACGGCTGAAACCCTGCTGAAGAAAGTCGGCTGCGATGTCATTACAGCCATCGACGGCTTCGACGCGCTGGCCAAGATCGCCGATACCCATCCGAGCATCATCTTCGTCGACATCATGATGCCGCGCCTGGATGGCTATCAGACCTGCGCCCTGATCAAGAACAACAGTGCATTCAAATCCACGCCGGTGATCATGCTGTCCTCCAAGGACGGCCTGTTCGACAAGGCCAAGGGTCGCATCGTCGGTTCCGATCAGTACCTCACCAAGCCCTTCAGCAAGGAAGAACTGCTCGGCGCGATCAAGACCCATGTGCCCGACTTCACCCCGGTGGAGCACGCTTCCTGAAGTCCGGCCCGAGTGCCGGTGACGCCTATTCCGTATGGGGACCACAATGGCTCGAATTCTGATTGTTGATGACTCGCCGACCGAGATGTACAAGCTGACCGCGATGCTGGAAAAGCACTCGCACCAGGTACTCAAGGCCGAAAACGGCGCCGATGGCGTGGCCCTGGCTCGCCAGGAAAAACCCGACGTCGTCCTGATGGACATCGTCATGCCCGGCCTGAACGGCTTCCAGGCGACCCGTCAGCTGTCCAAGGATCCGGAAACCAGCGCGATTCCGGTGATCATCGTCACCACCAAGGACCAGGAGACCGACAAGGTCTGGGGCAAGCGCCAGGGCGCTCGCGACTACCTGACCAAGCCGGTGGACGAAGAAACACTGCTCAAGACCATCAATTCGGTGCTGGCCGGCTGATACAGCCGTACCTGCACACCTGAACATAATTATTAGAGAAGGCCAGGGCCGGCATGGCGGAAGTCCAGAGTCCTTTCGAGGTTCTCGTCCAGATCGATCAGCGCTGTCGTCAGCTGGCCGCGGGTCTGCCCGCCCAGCGCGAGGTGGTGCAGAGCTGGAACGGCATCGGCTTTCGCATGGCTGGGCGCCTGTTTGTGGCGCCCATGGGGGAGGTCGGCGAGGTTCTTCACGAGCCACGCTACACACTGCTGCCCGGCGTCCGTGACTGGGTGAAGGGGGTCGCCAACGTGCGCGGCCGCCTGCTGCCGATCATGGACCTGTGCGGTTTCCTCGGCGCGGAGCTTTCGCCTCTGCGCAAGCAACGGCGCGTGCTCGTCGTGGAATACCAGGAAGTCTTCGCCGGCCTCATCGTCGATGAGGTGTTCGGCATGCAGCACTTCCCGGTGGACACCTTCTCCGAGCAGCTGCCGCCCCTCGAAGCGGTCCTGCAGCCCTTTATCCATGGCGTCTTCCATCGGGAGCAACCCTGGCTCGTGTTCAGCCCGCATGCGCTGGCTCAGCACCCCGGGTTCCTCGACGTCGCCAGCTAGAGTTTGACCGGTTGGGCCGGCATTGCCGGCCCTTGTTGTGACATGGAAACCGTAATCGTGGTGGGTCCAGGCGGGGGCCGAATATGAAAAATATAAAGGCAGGCAGTCTTTTTTCGGGTGCGCGTAGCAGCTCGCTGATCCTCGGACTCTTCGTGGTCCTGATCGTGGCGATCGTCTTGCTGTTCGCCAACTTCGCTTACCTCAACACCCAGGCGAACCACGACAAGCAGTACATCGGCCACGCCGGCGAACTGCGCGTGCTGTCCCAGCGTATCGCCAAGAACGCCACGGAAGCCGCGGCGGGCAAGGCGGAGGCGTTCAAGCTGCTGAAAGAAGCGCGCAACGACTTCGAGAAGCGCTGGAACATCCTCTCCAAGGGTGACGAGACCACCGGCCTGCCGCCGAGCCCGGATTCGGTGCAACCGCAGATGGCGGATGTACAGAAGGACTGGGACACCCTGCGCAAGAATGCCGACTCCATCCTCGCCAGCGAACAGACTGTACTGTCCCTGCACCAGGTAGCTGCGACCCTCGCCGAAACCATCCCGCAGCTGCAGGTGGAGTACGAGGAGGTCGTCGATATCCTGCTGGAAAACGGCGCCCCGGCCGACCAGGTCGCGGTAGCCCAGCGCCAGTCGCTGCTGGCCGAACGTATCCTCGGCTCGGTGAACAAGGTGCTCGCCGGTGACGAGAACTCCGTGCAGGCCGCCGACAGCTTCGGTCGTGACGCCAGCCTCTTCGGCCGCGTACTCAAGGGCATGAAGGAAGGCAACGCGGCGATGAGTATCTCCAAGGTGACCAACGCTGAAGCGGTGGATCGCCTCAACGAGATCGCCGAGCTCTTCGAGTTCGTTTCCGGCTCGGTGGACGAGATCCTCGAGACCTCCCCGGAACTGTTCCAGGTCCGTGAGGCCGCCAACACCATCTTCGGTGGTTCGCAGACCCTGCTGGACAAGGCTTCCAGCCTGGCCAGCGGCTTCGAGAACCTGGCCGAAGGCCGTGTGTTCAACCAGGTCGCCAGCGCCATGCTGGGCATCATCGCCCTGGGCGCGATCATCCTCATCGGCCTGGTGATGGTGCGTGAAACCAACCGCCGGCTGGCCGAGACCGCCGAGAAGAACGAGCGTAACCAGGCGGCGATTCTGCGACTGCTCGACGAAATCGCCGACCTCGCCGACGGTGACCTGACGGTGGCCGCGACGGTAACCGAGGACTTCACCGGTGCGATCGCGGACTCCATCAACTACTCCATCGACCAGCTCCGAGAGCTGGTGGAAACCATCAACCTGACAGCCGTGCAGGTGGCCGCCGCCGCCCAGGAAACCCAGGCCACCGCCATGCACCTGGCCGAGGCTTCCGAGCACCAGGCCCAGGAAATCGCCGGCGCCTCCGCCGCGATCAACGAAATGGCCGTGTCCATTGACCAGGTATCGGCGAACGCCTCCGAGTCCTCGGCGGTAGCGGAACGTTCCGTAGCCATCGCCAACAAGGGCAACGAAGTGGTGCACAACACCATCACCGGCATGGACAACATCCGTGAGCAGATCCAGGACACCTCGAAGCGGATCAAACGCCTCGGTGAATCGTCCCAGGAGATCGGTGACATCGTAAGCCTGATCAACGACATTGCCGACCAGACCAACATCCTTGCACTGAACGCCGCGATCCAGGCGTCCATGGCGGGCGACGCGGGCCGCGGCTTCGCCGTGGTAGCGGACGAAGTACAGCGCCTGGCGGAACGTTCCTCCGCTGCGACCAAGCAGATCGAGGCGCTGGTGAAGACCATTCAGACCGACACCAACGAAGCGGTGATCTCGATGGAACAGACCACCTCCGAGGTGGTGCGCGGTGCCCGCCTGGCGCAGGACGCCGGTGTGTCGCTGGAAGAGATCGAGAAGGTATCCAAGACCCTGGCAGCGTTGATCCAGAACATTTCCAACGCCGCCCGTCAGCAGGCCTCCTCCGCCGGCCACATTTCCAACACCATGAACGTGATCCAGGAGATCACCTCGCAGACCTCCGCTGGTACCACCGCTACCGCGCGCAGCATTGGTAACCTGGCCAAGATGGCCGGCGAGATGCGCCACTCCGTATCCGGCTTCAAACTGCCGGACACCGCCGAACAGGCCTGAGCAGAGGAGGTGCGCTGCTCTTTGCCGGGTAGCGCACGACAATCTTGAGCGAGGGGCGCGACATGCAGGCAAGTGGCGTCTGGTCGTTGCAGCCGTTGGCCGACATGTCGGCCGCGGACTTCCGCGACTGGCAGGCACTGTTGGAAGACCGCACCGGCGTTGTCGTCAACGAGCAGCGCCGTGCCTTCCTGCAGACCAGTCTGGGCGCGCGGATGCGCGAGCTGGGCATTGCCGACTACGGCACCTACTACCGTCAGGTCACCGATGGCCCGCGTGGCGCCGTCGAGTGGTCGAACCTGCTGGATCGTCTCACCGTTCAGGAAACCCGTTTCTTTCGCCACAAGGCATCCTTCGACGTGCTGGAAAGCTTCCTGCTCCAGCGCCTCGGACAGGTCGGCCCGAGCCGGCCGCTGGCCTTGTGGAGTGTCGGCTGTTCCAGCGGCGAGGAGCCTTACTCCCTCGCCATGGTGGCCGCCAAGGTACTGGAAGACGCAGGTCTTGCGCCGCTGTATGGCGTGACCGGCACCGACATCAGCCTCAATGCCCTCAACCGGGCGCGCGAGGCCACGTATGCGGCACGCAAGCTGGAGGATATCGACCCGGAACTGGCCACGCGCTACTTCAGCGCGCAGGATGACGGTCGATACCGTGTGATACCCGATCTCGCCGGGCGCGTCTGTTGCGCGCGGCTGAATGTGCTGGAACTGGCCAAGGCGCCAATGTCCGGCATGGACGTGATTTTTTGCCAGAACCTGCTGATCTATTTCCGCCGCTGGCGGCGGCGGGAAATCCTCAATCGCCTGGCCGAGCGGCTGGCGCCTGGGGGACTGCTGGTGATCGGAGTGGGCGAGGTCGCCGATTGGCACCACCCGCTGCTCGAACCGGTCGCCGATGAGCGCGTTCTGGCCTTTACCCGGAAGGGATGACACAGACACATGAGTGGAGTGGCTATGGGTGATCGGCACGATTATGTCGCCCTGGAATGGGTAAAAGGCGAGATTGCCGAAACGCTCAAGCAGGCGCGGCAAGCCCTCGAATCCTACGTCGAGAATCCCCAGGACCCGACGCGGATGGGCTTTTGCCTGGCCTATATCCACCAGGTACGCGGCACGCTGCAGATGGTGGAATTCTACGGCGCGGCCCTGCTCGCCGAAGAGATGGAGTACCTGACCCAGGCGCTGATCGACGGCACGACCTCCAGCCAGAGCGAAGCGCTGGAAGTGCTGATGCAGGCCATCCTGCAACTGCCGGCGTACCTCGAGCGCATCCAGAGCGCCCGCCGCGACCTGCCGCTGGTGGTCCTGCCGCTGCTCAACGACCTGCGCACCGCCCGTGGCGAGAAGCTGCTGTCGGAAACCAGCCTGTTCTCCCCCGACCTGTCCCGCGAATCCCCGGTATTGCCGGTGGACGCCCTGGCGCGTCTGCGCACCGCCGAACTGCCGGCGCTGCTGCGCAAGCTGCGGCAGATGCTGCAGGTGGCCCTGGTCGGGGTCATCCGCAACCAGGACCTGCCGACCAATCTGGGCTACCTGGCGCGCGTCTTCGCCCGCCTCGAATCCCTGTGCAAGGACGCCCCGCTGGGCCGCCTGTGGGTGATCGCCTCGGCGATGATCGAAGGCCTGGCCAACGGCAGCATCGCCAACGGCACCTCGGTACGTAACCTGCTGCGCCAGGTCGACCGCGAGTTCAAGCGCCTGGTCGACCAGGGCGCCGACGCCATGAACCAGCCGGCGCCGGACGAGCTGATCAAGAACCTGCTGTTCTACGTGGCCAAGGCCTCCGACCAGTCGCCGCGCGTGCGTGCGGTGAAGGACGAGTACCGCCTGGACGACGCCCTGCCGGGCGCGGCCCTGGTGGACGAGGAACGTGCCCGTCTCGCCGGCCCCGACCGCGACGCCATGCGCTCGGTGGTTGGCGCGCTGTGCGAGGAACTGGTGCGGGTCAAGGACAGCCTCGACCTCTTCGTGCGCAGCGACCGCAGCGGCTTCAGCGAACTGGGCAGCCTGCTGGCGCCGCTCAAGCAGATTGCCGACACCCTTGCCGTGCTGGGCTTCGGCCAGCCGCGCAAGGTCATCCTCGACCAGATCGACGTGGTCAGCGCGCTTGCCCATGGCCAGCGCCAGCCCAACGACGCGACCCTGATGGATGTCGCCGGCGCGCTGCTGTATGTCGAGGCCACCCTGGCCGGCATGGTCGGCCCGAGCGAAGAGCCGGGCAGCGAAGAGAACGTACTGCCGACCACCGACGTCGAGCAGATCCACCAGGTGGTGATCAAGGAAGCGCGCAATGGCCTGGAGCTGGCCAAAGACGCGATCATCGAGTTCATCGCCTCGCAGTGGAACCATGAGCACCTGGCCCGCGTGCCGGAGCTGCTGACGCAGGTTCGCGGCGGCCTGGCGATGATCTCCCAGGAACGTGCGGCGAAACTGCTGGAAAACTGCAATCGCTACATCCAGGAACAGCTGCTGGTGCGCCAGGCCGTGCCGGACTGGCACAGCCTGGACACCCTGGCCGACGCCATCACCAGCGTCGAGTACTACCTCGAGCGCCTGTCGGAAGACCACAACACCCAGGGCGACATGATTCTCGACGTGGCCGAGGAGAGCCTGGACAGCCTGGGCTACTCGCTCAAGCCGCGCCCGTCGATCCTCGACACCGAGCCGAGCGCCTTCGCGCCTGCACCTCTGGATAATCCGCTCGACGAGATCGACGTGCTGGCCGCCCAGCCGCTGGCCGAGCCGACCGAATCGGTGCCGGTGGAAGACGTCCCGGAACTGGCTGCGCCGCTGGAAATCGCCGACAGCTTCGAGCCGCAGAGCTTCGAGGCCGCGCCGCTGGAAGAGCCCTCGCCCGAACTGCATTCCGCGCTGGCCGCCACTCAAGCGCCGGCATCGGTCGAGGAATCGACTGTCGAGCTGGCCGATTTAGACGCGCCGCAATCCGTCGCTGAAAGCGATGAGAGCTTCACCTTCGAATCCCTGGCGCCGGTCACCGAGCCGGCTGCCGTGGAAGAACCCGCGCTGCTGGCCGACTTCGACCTCCCGCTGGAGCCCGAAGCCCAGCCCGCCGGCGAAACCGAAGCCAGCTTCACCTTCGAAGCCCTGGAGCTGGACTCCGGCGTGCCTGCGGCCGAGCCGAGCGCCTGGAGCCTGGACGAAAGCGCGGCGCCGGACGTCGAGCCCGTTTCGGCCGAACTGACCGCACCGACTGCCACCCTGGAGCCGGAAAGCCTCAGCTGGGACATCGAACTGGAGCCGGCGGCACCGATCACCGACACCACCCTGGCCGACGAAGGCTGGTCGCTGGATGACAGCCACAAGGCCGACAGCATCGAGTTCAGCCTCGACACGCTGGAGCAGGCGCCCGCGCAACCGCTGGCCGACGAGCTCAGCTGGAGCCTGGACGACGCCGCCCCGCTGGCCGAAGCGCCGCGCCTCGACGAGCCGGCCCAGGCGGAGCCTGCCGCAGCCGAACAGTCCTGGGAAACCCTGGACCTGACCGGCGCGCCGAGTGAAGCCCCGGCAACCCCGGAACTGCTCGAAGACTTTGCCAGCCTGCCGTCGCTGGAGGTCGCTGCGGCCCCGGTGGACGAGCTGACCTGGGACATGGAAGCGCTTACCCCGGCCGGCGAGAAGCCCGCCGAGGAAGACTGGTTCAGCGTCGACCTGAGCCAGCCGGCCGCCGAATCGCCCGCGCCTTCCCTGGAGCTGGACGAGCACTTCGCCAGCCTGGAAACGCTCGAACCCGCGCCGCTGGAATCCCTGGATGAGCTGAGCTTCGATGCCCCGCCGGCCACTGGCGAGCAGCCAGCGCCGGAAGCCTCGCTGGTCAGCGACGACAACTGGACCCTGGGTGAGCTGAGCGAACCCACCGCGCTGGAGGCCGGTGTCGACTTCAGCCTCGATGCACCGCTGCAGCTCGAACCGCTGGAGTCCCTGGCCGAAGTCGAAACCCCTGCTTTCCAGGCCGAAGCCTGGAGCGACGAAAACATCGCCGACCTGGACCTGCCGGAAGTCGAGCTGCCCAGCCCGCCGGTCGAGCCCGAGCCGGTCGCCGAGGCACCGGCCAGGCCGCTGTCCCTGGCCGAAGTCATGGCGGCTCCGGTCCAGGCGATCAACCCGCCTGCCCAGGACGTTCCGCCCAGCCTGCTGCCGCCGCCCGCCGACGAAGAGCCGATCGACGAAGAGCTGCGCGAAGTCTTCATCGAAGAAGCCGGTGAAGTGCTGGAAACCATCGGTGAGCACCTGCCGACCTGGCTGGCCAGCACCGACGACCGTGACTCGCTGACCGAAATCCGCCGCGCCTTCCACACCCTCAAGGGCAGTGGCCGGATGGTCCGTGCGCTGGTGATCGGCGAGCTCGCCTGGTCCATCGAGAACCTGCTCAACCGCGTGCTCGACCGCAGCATTGCCGCCTCGCCTGCCGTGCTGCAGGTGGTCCAGGACGTGGTCGCGCTGATGCCCGAACTGGTCGAGGAATACGCCGCCAGCGCCCAGCGCCAGCGCGACGACGTCGACCGCCTGGCTGCCACCGCCCACGCCCTGGCCAAGGGTCAGCCGGTGCCGCCGCCCGGTGGCGGGCTGCCGGAGTCGGCGCCGCAGGTCGAGGACATCACCCCTGAACTGGCGGATGTCGAGGAGATTGCAGCGCAAGCGGCCAACGAGGGCCTCGACGGAAGCCTCGACCCGCAACTGCTGGAGATCTTCCGCAACGAAGCCGAAGCCCATCTGGAAACCCTGGTCGGCTTCCTCGCCGACTGTGCGCAGCAGCTGCCGCAGCCGGTGACCGATGACCTGCAGCGCGCCCTGCACACGCTCAAGGGCAGCGCGCACATGGCCGGCATCCTGCCGATCGCCGAAATCGCCACGCCGCTGGAGCGGCTGGTGAAGGAATTCAAGACCAACCTGCTGCAGGTCGACCTGCGCGAGGCCGAGCTGCTGCATGCCGCTGAAGGCCTGTTCCGCGTCGGTCTCGACCAGCTCGTCCAGGGCCGCCCGCTGGCGCCCATCGAGGGCAGCCCGGAACTGCTGGCGCGCATCGCGCAGATCCACCAGGAGCGCCTGGAGGCTGCCGAAGCCAAGCGTCGCGGCGACAGCGGCGAGGGCAGCGGCAACGACCCGCACCTGATCGGCATGTTCCTCGCCGAGGGCATGGACATCCTGCTCGACGCCGAAGACCTGCTGCGCCGCTGGCGCGAGCACCCGCAGGAGCGCCACGAGCTGGGCGCCCTCTACGACGAGCTGGAAACCCTCAGCCGTGGCGCGCAGATGGCCGAGCTGCCGCAGATGGCGGAACTCGCCGACGCGCTGCTGGCGGTCTACGGCGCTGTGCGCCAGGGTCGCCTGGAAACCGGCGATGCCTTCTTCTCCGCCGCCGAAACCGCCCACGAGGCGCTGATCGGCATGATGGACCAGGTGGCTGCGGCCCTGCAGGTCAGCGCCCGCCCGGAGCAGGTCGAAGCGCTGCATCGCCTGCTGGATGCACCCGCCGCCACAGCGGAAGAGCCCGCTAGCGCTCTGCAGGACGCCCCGGAGATCGAGTTCGTCGACCTGGAGAGCCTCACCTCCGAAGACTTCCCGGCCGAGGACGAGGAGTTCCTCCTGGGCGGCCGCCCGGTGGACGACGACAACCTGCCCGACGGCCTGAGCTGGTCGCCGCGCAACGACAATGACGGCGCCCCGCGCGGCGCCGCTGACGATGATGACGATGACGTCATCACCGCCGAGACCCCGCATGCGCACCAGGCTCCGCAGCAACCGCCGCGGGCATTGGACGAGGAAATGGTGGCGATCTTCCTCGAAGAGGCGGTGGACATCCTGGACAACGCCGGCCAGGCGCTGGACCAGTGGCTGGCCTCGCCCGAAGGCCTCGCTGCACTCTCGACCCTGCAACGCGACCTGCACACCCTCAAGGGTGGCGCGCGCATGGCGGAAATCCGCGAGATTGGCGATCTCTCCCATGAACTCGAATCGCTCTACGAAGGCCTGCTGGACCATCGCTTCCAGCACAGCCAGCCGCTGGGCGACCTGCTGCGCACCTGCCACGACCGTCTGGCGACCCAGCTCGATCAGCTGCAGGCCAGCCAGGTGCTGGCCGACCCGGCCGACCTGGTGCAGACCATCCGCACCTTCCGCCAGAACCCGGCCGCCGGCCTGAACCTGCCGCAAGCCCTGGCTGCGCAGCAGGACGCCGTGGCCGAGCAGGACGAAACCCTCGAGCTGCCGCCCGTCATCGAGGACGACATCGAGCTGGAGCTGCCCGCCGAGGCAGAACCGCAAGCTGAAGTGGCGGAGGAACTCGAGGTAGCTGACCTGGGCGCCCTCGAGCCGGAAGAAAATGATTCTGCCGTCGAGACAGAGCAGGAGCTGGAGGCCTCGGCGCAGGACCTCGATCTGCAGACCTTCCTCGAAGCTGCCGAAGCCGAGGCTGCCGAGCTGTCGCAGGATGAGCCGCAGCCAGCCGGGCCGGACCTCGTCGAACCGCTCGCTGCTGCTCCTGTGGCCTCGGGCGTCCAGGACAGCGAGTACGAGCTGGACGAAGACCGCGACCAGGAACTGGTGGAAATCTTCCTCGAGGAAGGTTTCGACATCCTCGAAAGCTCCTCCGGTGCCCTGCACCGCTGGATGGAAAATCCCGACAACAGCGTCGAGCTGGAAGCGCTGCAACGCGACCTGCACACCCTCAAGGGCGGCGCGCGGATGGCCGAGATCCGCCCCATCGGCGATCTCTCCCACGAACTGGAATTCCTCTACGAAGGCCTCTGTGGCGGGCGCCTGCGCGCCAGCCCGACACTCTTCGAGCTGCTGCAGCGCTGCCATGACCGTCTCGCCGAGATGCTCGAGGCGGTCCAGCAGCATCGCCGGATTCCGGGAGGTGAATCGCTGATCGACGCGATCCACCGATTTCGTGCCAATCCCGAAGAACAACTGAGTATCCCCAGCAGCGTCAGCCTGCACGCGATCAGTTCCGCCCATGCCGCGCCGGAAGGCCCGGAAGCCGACATCCTGGATATCTTCCTGGAAGAGGCCGACGACCTGCTCGAGGCCATGGAGCAGGCCCTGGGCCGCTGGGACGCCGAACGCGAGAACGGTGCGCTCGACGAACTGCTGCGCATCCTCCACACCCTCAAGGGCGGTGCGCGCCTGGCTGGCCAGACCAGCCTCGGCGACCTGGCCCATGACCTCGAGCAGCACCTGAGCGAAGCCCAGCAGCAGGGCGCGCCCTGGCCGGAAAGCCTGTTGATGGACGCGCAGTCCGGCTTCGAAGGCCTGCAGGCCGAAGTCGACCAGCTGCGTCTGCACCTGGGTGAAGTCGAGAGCGCCGAAAGCCAGCAGGAAGATATCGCCGAGGAACCGGTGGCCGAACAGCCAGCCCCGGTCAACCTGCCGGTACTGCCCGAAGCCATCATGGCCGCGGCCGTGCCGCAGCGCATCGATGCGCCGGTGGTGCTGCCCTTCGTCCGCCGTGCCCAGGAAGCCGCCCAGGAAGCCGCCGCGCGCCGCGCGCCGCAGGAACTGGTGAAGGTGCCCGCGCAACTGCTCGAAGGCCTGGTCAACCTGGCCGGTGAGACCTCGATCTTCCGCGGTCGCGTCGAGCAGCAGGTGAGCGACGTCGGTTCGACCCTCGGCGAGATGGACGCCACCATCGAGCGGGTACGCGACCAGCTGCGCCGCCTCGACACCGAAACCCAGGCGCAGATCCTTTCGCGCCACCAAGCCGACGCCGAGCGCGCCGGCTACGAAGAATTCGACCCGCTGGAAATGGACCGCTACTCGCAGCTGCAGCAGCTTTCGCGTGCACTGTTCGAGTCCGCTTCCGACTTGTTCGACCTGAAAGAAACCCTCGCAGCCAAGAACCGCGACGCCGAGACCCTGCTGCTGCAACAGGCGCGGGTCAATACCGAGCTGCAGGAAGGCCTGATGCGCACCCGCATGGTGCCGTTCGACCGCCTGGTGCCGCGCCTGCGCCGGATCGTCCGCCAGGTGGCGGGTGAGCTGGGCAAGCAGGTCGAGTTCGTGGTCAGCAACGCCGAAGGCGAGATGGACCGTACCGTGCTCGAACGCATCGTCGCGCCGCTGGAGCACATGCTGCGCAACGCGGTCGACCACGGCATCGAGTCCGGCGAGGCGCGCCGCATCGCCGGCAAGGCCGAGCAGGGCACCATCCGCCTGACCCTGGGCCGCGAGGGTGGCGACATCCTCCTGACCCTCGCCGACGATGGCGCCGGCATCCGCCTCGAAGCAGTGCGCCGCAAGGCCATCGAACGCGGCCTGATGGCCGACGACAGCGAGCTGAACGACCACGAAGTGCTGCAGTTCATCCTCGAGGCCGGCTTCAGTACCGCCGAGAAGGTCACGCAGATTTCCGGCCGTGGCGTGGGCATGGACGTGGTGAACTCCGAGGTGAAACAGCTCGGCGGTTCCATGAGCATTCACTCCAGCGTCGGCGAAGGCACCCGGTTCGACATCCGCCTGCCGTTCACCGTGTCGGTGAACCGTGCGCTGATGGTGCTCTCCGGCGAGGACCTCTACGCCCTGCCGCTGAACACCATCGAAGGTATCGTGCGGGTCTCCCCGTACGAGCTGGAAGCCCTCTACGAGCAGGCTGCCGCCGACGAGACCGGCGCCGCGCCGAGCTTCGAATACGCGGGCCAGAGCTATGAACTGAAATACCTGGGCGACCTGCTCAACAACGGCCAGCATCCCAAGCTGGTCGGGCAGTCGCTGCCGTTGCCGGTGATCCTCGTGCGCTCGGCGGACCACGCCGTGGCAGTGCAGGTGGATGCCCTGGCAGGCTCGCGGGAAATCGTGGTGAAGAGCCTCGGTGCGCAGTTCGCCGGCGTCAGCGGCATCTCCGGCGCGACCATCCTCGGTGACGGGCGCGTGGTGGTGATTCTCGACCTGCTGGCGACCATCCGCGTGCTCCATGCGCAGCATGTCCAGCACGCCCCGCGCCGCCAGCTGGCCGGCCCGGCCGCCGCGGAAATCGAGCACCAGCGCCCGACCCTGGTCATGGTGGTGGACGACTCGGTCACCGTGCGCAAGGTCACCAGCCGCCTGCTGGAGCGCAACGGCATGAACGTGCTCACCGCCAAGGACGGGGTGGACGCCATCGCCCAGCTGCAGGAACACAAGCCCGACATCATGCTGCTGGACATCGAGATGCCGCGCATGGACGGCTTCGAGGTGGCCACCCTGGTGCGCCACGATGAACAGCTGAAGGACCTGCCGATCATCATGATTACCTCCCGTACCGGCGAGAAGCACCGTGACCGTGCCCTGGCCATCGGCGTCAACCAGTACCTGGGCAAGCCGTACCAGGAATCCGAGCTGCTGGAGAACATCCACAAGCTGGTGCAGGCCCATGTCTGAGCAGAGCACGCCGCGGATCGCGGTGATCGCCGATACCTCGCTGCAGCGTCATGTGCTGGCGCAGGCCCTGGCCGGCCATGGCTACCAGGTGGTACTCAACGCCGACCCGGCACGCCTTGAAAGCGAGCAGCTGGACGCCTGCGAGACCGACCTGTGGCTGGTCGACCTGGCGCAACAGGAAGATTCGCCGCTGGTGGACAACCTGCTGGAACAGTCGCGGGTCCCCGTGCTGTTCGGCGAAGGCCATGCTCCGGAGCGGCACTCCGAACATTACCCGCGCTGGGAACGCCGTCTGGTGTCCAAGTTGCGCAAGCTGGTGGGCGACCCCAGCGCTGGCGTTGGCCGCAGCCTGGCTGCGCTGCTCGACGAAGCACAGCGTCCGACCCGCGTGGCGCTGCCCGACGACCTCGCGGCCTCGCCGCTCAAGGCCGGTGAACCGGCGGCGCAGGTCTGGCTGCTGGCCGCCTCGCTGGGTGGTCCGGCGGCCGTGAAGACTTTCCTCGATGCACTGCCCGGCGGCCTGCCGGTGGGCTTCCTGTATGCCCAGCACATCGACGCTTCCTTCGAGGCCAACCTGCCGCAAGCGGTTGGCCGCCACAGCCAGTGGCACGTCAACAGCGTGCGCGACGGCGACCCGGTGCGCTGCGGCGAAGTGGTGGTGGTGCCGATCTCCCGCGAACTGGGCTTCGACGGCTCGGCACGCATGCGCGTGGAGGATCGCAGCTGGCCGGAGCCCTACAGCCCGTCCATCGACCAGATGATGCTCAACCTCGCCCAGCAGTACGGCGATCGTTGTGGCGTGATCGTGTTCAGCGGCATGTGCAGCGATGGCAGCGCCGCCGCGGCCTACGTGCGCCGCCAGGGCGCGCCGATCTGGACCCAGCGCGCCGACAGCTGCGCCTGTTCCAGCATGCCCGACAGCCTGCGCGAAGGCGGCTACAGCACCCTTTCCGGCGACCCGCGCGAACTCGCGGCGGCGCTGGTCAATCATCTCGCCGAACAATGCGTCGGCGTAGTCACGCAGTGAGATCGGACCGATGAGTGATCTTCCCGTCGCCAATGCCGGCGTTGCCACTGGCGCTGTTGCCCATGGTGCCGCGGCCAACACCGCCCCCAGCAGCCTGACCGCGCTGCTGGTGCCGCTGGCCGACCGCAACCTGCTGCTGCCCAACGTGGCGGTGGCCGAGCTGATCACCTACCGTGCCCCGCACCCGGTGGACGGCCTGCCGTCCTGGTACCTGGGCCAGGTGGCCTGGCGTGACCTGCGGCTGCCGTTGCTGTCCTTCGAGGCGGCCTCCGACGGCCAGGCCGAAGTCAGCCCCGGCGCGCGGGTGATCGTGGTCAACGCCCTGGGCGGACGGCCCAACGTGAAGTTCTTTGCCCTGCTGGTGCAGGGCATCCCGCGCTCGGTAAAGGTCGGCAGCGACCTCAAGCGCGCCGATGTGTCGCTGGCGCCGCTGGAGCTGGACGCGGTGGACCTGGGCGACGCCCAGGCGCGCATCCCCGACCTGGCCGCGCTGGAGCAGAAGCTGGCCGACTCCGGCCTGATCTGAGTCCGCCATGAGCGCTGGCCTGCGCCTTGTCCAGTTGGGGGAGCAGCCCGGCTTCGAGGTCGCCGGCGCCACCCTCGGCGGCCACCGTTTCGAGCGCCACAGCCACGACGAATTCGTCATCAGCGCCAACCTGCGCGGCGAGGAAAGCGTGTGGTTGGATGGCCGCACCTTCGACGCCGGCCCTGGCGCCATCACCACCTACAACCCCGGACAGATCCAGGGCGGTGGTGTTGCCGAAGGCCAGCCGTGGCAATTCGTCAGCCTCTACGTCGCGCCAGAGCAGCTGGCCGCGATGCTCGGCCTGCAGCGCCTGGAATTCGAGCGCCCCAGCGACCGCCAGCCGATGCTGGCTGCTGCCATGGCCGACGCCGTCGAGCGTGTGCTGGGTGATGACTCTTTCGTTCGCCAACGCGGCGAGGAGCGCCTGACGCTGCTGCTGGCCGAGATCGCACGCGCCATGGGCGTACGCCTGCCGCAAGAAGCCAGCGAGAACGGCGGTCGGATTGCCGATCTGCAGGACTGGCTGGCCGCCGATCTGGCGCGACAACCCAGCCTCGACGAAATGGCGGCCTACATTGGCCTGTCGCGCTTCCACCTGCTGCGCAGCTTCCAGAAGCGGGTGGGCCTGAGCCCGCGGCAGTGGGCCATGCAGCTGCGCACCCGGCGCGCCCAGGCCTTGCTGCGCGTGGGCCTGCCGGCCACCGAAGTGGCGCATGAACTGGGCTTTGCCGACCAGAGTCACCTGAACCGGCACTTCCGCGCGGCCTACGGTGTGTCGCCGGGCCACTTCCAGCGCGCCCTGCGCTGAGCAATCCGGTTCAAGTGCAGCCGCTTTGGCCCAGGCACAATCACGCCATCGCTTGGTTGATCGAGAGCTGACCCATGACCCTGTTCTTTGCCGCGCTGCTGTTCGGCATCGTCTTTTGCCTGTCCCCCGGCGCAGTCCTCGCGGAAACCCTGCGCCGCGGCCTGAAGGGCGGTTTCCGCCCGGCGCTGCTGGTGCAGTTCGGCTCGCTGATCGGTGACGCGGTATGGGCGCTGATCGGCCTCACCGGGCTCGCGCTGCTGCTGGGGCACGAGACCCTGCGCCTGCCGCTGACCCTGGCCAGCGCGGCCTACCTGGCCTGGCTCGGCGTACAGAGCCTGCGCGATGCCCGTGAGGTCGGCGTAATGGAGGAGGGCGACAGCGGCGAGCATCACGCCGGGGCCTTTGCTTCCGGGGCCATGCTGTCGCTGTCGAACCCGAAGAACATCGTCTACTGGGGCGCGCTGGGCGGCGCCATGGCCGGCCTGGTGGACGGCGTGCCGTCGCTGGCGGATTCGCTGGTGTTCTTCGCCGGCTTCATGACCGCCTCGGTGCTCTGCTGCTTCCTTTGCGCGGCACTGGTGGACTGGCTGCGGCGCAATGCCTCGCCGCGCTGGCACCGGGTCAGCCATGCGCTGTGCGGTGTGGTCCTGCTGGTGCTGGCGGGGTTGGCATTGCGGGGGATCTGATCCGCCGGATGCTTCAGAGCACAGGCGGTTCGCGAGCAAGCTCGCTCCTACAGCCAGCCGGAGGGCTCGGTGCGCTTTTCGTAGGGCCGAGGGGGACGCCTGGTTCTTGCTCGCGAACCCGCCCTACGCCGAAGCGCTTAGAAATCGCCCCAAAGCTGCTGCGCCACACTCAGCGCCACCACCGGAGCAGTCTCGGTGCGCAGCACGCGCGGGCCGAGGCGAGCAGCGTGGAATCCGGCGCTCTTGGCCTGCTCCACTTCCGCATCGCTCAAGCCGCCTTCCGGGCCGATCAGGAAAGCCAGGCTGGACGGCTTGTCATGGCTGGTCAGCGGTTCGGCTACCGGGTGCAGCACCAGCTTGAGTTGCGCCTCGCAGCTCGCCAGCCATTCGCCGAGGGTGACCGGCGCGTTGAGCACCGGCAGCACCGAGCGGCCGCATTGTTCGCAGGCGCTGATCGCCACCTGGCGCCAGTGGGCCATGCGCTTGTCGGCGCGTTCGTCCTTCAGGCGCACTTCGCAGCGTTCGCTGACGACCGGGGTGATCTCGCTGGCGCCCAGTTCGGTGGCCTTCTGGATTGCCCAGTCCATGCGCTCGCCACGGGACAGGCCCTGTCCCAGATGGGTGTGCAGCGGCGATTCGGCCTGGCCGTCGAAGGCTTCGCGCAATTCCACGCGGACGTTCTTCTTGCCCACTTCGATCAGCTCGCCCAGGTACTCGCGGCCCGAGCCGTCGAACAGCTGCACGGCGTCGCCGGCCGTGTGCCGCAGCACGCGGCCGATGTAGTGGGCCTGGGCTTCGGGCAGCTCGTGCTGGCCGAGGGAGAGCGGGGCGTCGATGAAAAAGCGGGAGAGGCGCATGGTCAAGGATTCAGGCAGCAGGCGACAGGCTGGCCAGTGTATCGCCTGCAGCCTGTCGCCTGAAGCCTGCCGCGGCTATCAGCCCGGATCGCGATGCTCGGGGAAGCGCTCGCTGACCGCCACGCTCACGCTCACGCTGTCGCGGGTGGCGATGTCGATGCCTTCGCTGGCGACCTCGGCGAGGAAGTCGATCTGCTCGGGGGTGATGATGTACGGCGGCAGGAAGTACACCACGCTGCCCAGCGGGCGCAGCAGCGCGCCGCGCTCCAGGCCGTGCTGGAAGACCTTCAGGCCGCGACGTTCCTGCCACGGGTAGGGCGTCCTGCTGGCCTTGTCCTGGACCATCTCGATGGCGAGGATCATGCCGGTCTGGCGGATTTCCGAGACGTGCGGGTGGTCGGCCAGGTGCGCGGTGGCGCTGGCCATCCTCGCCGCCAGGGCCTTGTTGGCCTCGATGACGTTGTCCTGCTCGAAGATGTCCAGGGTCGCCAGCGCGGCGGCGCAGGCCAGCGGGTTGCCGGTGTAGGTGTGCGAATGGAGGAAGGCGCGCAGGGTGGCGTAGTCGTCGTAGAAGGCCTGGTAGACCTTGTCGGTGGTGAGCACCGCGCTCATCGCCAGGTAGCCGCCGGTCAGCGCCTTGGACAGGACGAGGAAGTCCGGGGTGATGCCAGCCTGTTCGCAGGCGAACATCGTGCCGGTACGGCCGAAGCCGACGGCGATCTCGTCGTGGATCAGGTGTACGCCGTAGCGGTCGCAGGCCTCGCGCAACAGCTTGAGGTAGACCGGGTGGTACATGCGCATGCCGCCGGCGCCCTGCACCAGCGGCTCGACAATCACTGCCGCCACTTCTTTATGGTGCTGCTCCAGTGCCTGCTCCATGGCGGCGAACATCGTCCGCGAGTGTTCCTCCCAGCTCACGCCTTCGGGGCGCAGGTAGCAGTCGGGGGTCGGCACCTTGATGGTGTCCATCAGCAGCGACTTGTAGGTCTCGGTGAACAGCGCCACGTCGCCCACCGACATCGCCGCCACGGTTTCGCCGTGGTAGCTGTTGGTCAGGGTGATGAAGCGCTTCTTCTCCGGCTGGCCGAGGTTGTGCCAGTAGTGGTAGCTCATCTTCAGCGCCACTTCGATGCCGGCCGAGCCGCTGTCGGCGTAGAACACGCGGGAGAAGCCGGCCGGCGCCAGGCGCAGCAGGCGCTCGGACAGCTCGATCACCGGTTGGTGGCTGAAGCCGGCGAGGATCACGTGCTCCAGCTGGTCCACCTGGTCCTTGATGCGCTGGTTGATGCGCGGGTTGGCGTGGCCGAAGACGTTGACCCACCAGGAGCTGACCGCGTCCATGTAGCGCTTGCCTTCGAAGTCCTCCAGCCAGATGCCCTCGCCACGGCGGATCGGGATCACCGGCAGGCGTTCGTGGTCTTTCATCTGGGTGCAGGGGTGCCACAGCACCTCGAGATCGCGCTGCATCCACTCGGCATTCAGGCCCATGGCGGTACTCCTCTTCGTCACTGTCGCTCGCTCAGGTCGGGCAAGCCTATGCAATGCACCTGAGATGAACAAGGACACGTCCTACGACACATGCCGTACGCAGCCGACCAACACGGCTATTCGGCATTCGGGCGCTCACGTATGCTTCGCGCCTTTGCACTTTTCTGGGGATCTGGTCGATGAAGATGGGATGGCTGCGCGCTGCCGCGTTGGTCGCTCTGGGGGCGTTCAGCGCAGTGGCGCTGGGCAAGGACAAACAACCGACGGCCATCGTGATCGGTGGCGGTCTCGCCGGCCTCTCCTCGGCCTATGAGCTGCAGCAGGCGGGCTGGCAGGTCACCCTGCTGGAAGCCAAGCCGCAGGTGGGTGGGCGTTCGGGCCTGGCCACCAGCGAGTGGATCGGCAACAACAAGGTCCAGCCGACGCTCAATGGCTACCTGAGCACCCTCAAGGTGACCTCGGTGCCGGCTCCTGATTTCGTCCGTACCCCGAGCTACCTGATCGACGGCCTCTACTACACCAGCGCCGACCTGAAGGCCAAGATGCCCGCCGTCGCCGCTGACCTGGAGCGCTTCGAGAAGTCCCTGGACGACCTCTCGGCATCCATCGACGATCCGCTCAATCCGCTGGCGACCAAGACCACCCAGGCCCTGGACGCGCTGACCGTGGCCCGCTGGCTGGACAAGCTGAACCTGTCGCCGGTCGCGCGCCTGCTGGTCAACCAGCGCATCCGCTCGCACTACGAAGAGCCCTCGCGCCTGTCGCTGCTGTACTTCGCCCAGCAGGGTCGGGTCTACCGCAACGTCGATGACCGCGACATGCGTGCCTCGCGCCTGCCCGGTGGCAGTCAGGTGCTGGCCCAGGCCTTCGCCAAGCAGCTCAAGACCATCAAGACCAACGCCAAGGTCACCGGCATCACCCAGGACAAGGACGGCGTGACCGTCAAGGTCGGCGCCACCGGCTACACCGCCGACTACGTGGTGCTGAGCGTCCCGCTGGCGGCTGTTGGCAAGATCCCGATGACCCCCGGCCTGACCGCGCCGCAGCAGTCCTCGATCACCAACATGCCGTACGCCTGGCGCGACCAGATCCTGATGAAGTTCAAGAGCCCGGTATGGGACGACAAGTCGCGCCTGTCCGGCGAGATCTTCAGTGACCAGGGCCTGGGCATGATCTGGGTAGAACCGGCGGTGAAGGGCGGCGCCAACGTGCTGATCAACCTGTCCGGCGACAATGCCCGCGTCATGCAGGCTTTCGGCGACCGTCAGGTGCTGGAGCAGGTGCTGATCCGCATGAACAAGTTCTACCCGAAGATGCGCGGCGCCTATTCCGGCTATGAAATGCGCCGCTACAGCACCGACGCCGGTACCGGTGGCTCCTACGTGACCTACGGCCCGGGCGACGTCACCAACTTCTGGCGCGTCTGGGAGCGCCCGGTGGGCCGCGTGGTGTTCGCCGGCGAGCACACCGATGCGCTGTACCCGGGCACCATCGAAGGCGCCCTGCGCAGCGGCAAGCGCGCGGCAAGCCAGGTGCGCGACCTGCAGTCGGGCAAGGCCCCGGTACTGGAAGCCAAGGCTCCGGCCCCGGCTGCCAGCGACAAGCCGGCCGATGCCAAGGGCGAGAAGAAGGGCATCATGTCCTGGCTGCCGTTCTGATCGAACCTGCTCTACCCAGACAATGCCGGCGAAAGCCGGCATTGTCGTTTCTGGCTCTGGGACGGGCGTTTCAGACCGGGATCTATCTTGTCAGTCGATGTTTCAAAGCAGATTTTTCTGCTTTTATTCGATGGATTAACCGCTAGTCTTGAATTCCCGTTTTCAAGGATGTCGATCGATGCAATGGCGTAATTCCCCCGCTCGCTACGGACTGGTCAGCCTGCTCCTGCACTGGGGCAGTGCGCTGGTGGTCTTCGGCCTGTTCGGCCTGGGCCTGTGGATGCGCGAGCTGGACTACTACGACACCTGGTACCACCGCGCCCCGGAAATCCACAAGAGCATCGGCATCCTCCTGGCCATCGCCCTGATCGTGCGTGTGCTGTGGCGCTTCATCAGCCCGGCGCCGCCGACTCCGGCCAACCACGGCAACCTGACCCGCCTGGCCACCAAGGTCGGTCACCTGGCGCTCTACGCCCTGCTGTTCGCCGTGATCATCGCCGGCTACCTGATCTCCACCGCCGAAGGCAAACCCATCAGCGTGTTCGGCTGGTTCGACGTGCCCGCCACCCTGAGCGGCATCACCGACCAGGCCGACATCGCCGGCGTGATCCACCTGTACCTGGCCTGGACCCTGGTGGTGCTGGCCGTGCTGCACGCCCTGGCGGCGTTCAAACACCATTTCCTCGACCACGATGCGACCCTGGTGCGCATGCTCGGTCGTGCCGCGAAATAACACCTCACCCCAAAGGGAGATTGCTTCAATGCTGAAGAAGACGTTCGCCGCTCTGGCGCTGGGTACCGCCCTGTTCTCCGCTGGCCAGGCCATGGCCGCGGACTACAAGATCGACAAGGAAGGCCAGCACGCCTTCATCGAGTTCCGCATCAAGCACCTGGGTTACAGCTGGCTGTATGGCCGCTTCGATGACTTCGATGGTGCCTTCACCTTCGACGAGAAGAACCCGTCCGCCGACAAGGTCAAGGTGACCATCAACACCAACAGCGTGAACTCCAACCACGCCGAGCGTGACAAGCACCTGCGCAGCGCGGACTTCCTCAACGTTTCGAAGAACCCGACCGCGACCTTCGAATCCACCGGCGTGAAGGCCGACGGCAAGAATGCCGAGATCACCGGCAACCTGACCCTGAACGGCGTGACCAAGCCGGTCACCATCAAGGCTGAACTGATTGGCCAGGGCGATGACCCGTGGGGCGGCTACCGTGCCGGCTTCCTCGGCACCACCACCCTCAAGCTGAAGGACTTCAACATCCAGCGCGATCTCGGCCCGGCTTCCCAGGAAGTCGAGCTGACCCTGTCGGTCGAAGGGGTGCGTCAGTAAGACGCAAGGATGCGAAAACGCCGGCGGATGCCGGCGTTTTCGTTTGTGCAGTCAGTCTGCATGGCCCTGCAGGCACTGCCGCAGGAGCTGGGTGAGGGTGCGTTGCTCCTCGTCGTCCAGCGGCGCGAACAGACTGTCATGGGTCCGTGCGAGGATGGCCTGGGTGCGCTCGTCGACACGGCACCCGGCCTCGGTCAGGAACAGCTGGAAGCTGCGCTGATCGCCAGGGTTGCGCTCGCGCCGCACCAGGCCGAGAGTCTCCATTTCGCGGATCTTGCGGGTTACCAGCGCCTTGTCGCGGCACATCTTGCGACCCAGGCTCTGCAGGCTCTGGCCGGCATCGGCGCCGATCAGTTCGAGCAGGCGGATGTCCGGCGGCGTGAGGTCGATGCCCTCCGCACACAGTTGGTCCTGGAGGCTCTCGCGCAAGTGGTCGAGGACCTTCATCAGGGTCTGTGGCAGCTCGGGATTCACGTTGTGGGTCATCGGCTCGGTCACGGTAAGTCTTGTGTAAATCAGGTTGATCGGATCAACCATTTTTTCGTATTTTAGTTGATGTTATCAACTTTGTTCGTCGCCGCGACTGCCTTGCGGGAAACCTACTGTGATATCAGCCATTGGCTAAATCGTTTCAGTAGGTTTCCCTCAGGGCTTTCGGACGTTTACAAACACAGCTGAATGTAAGTATTTTTGCCAGCTTTTCCGGACCGGCAAGCCCACAGCCAACCCGGATGCTTTGCTCACGAGGATAACGATATGCAACGAAAGCCAGCCATGCGCGCCCTGGTTCCGGCCCTGCTCGTCGCCATGGCCACCCTTGCCGGCTGCGACAAGGCCCAGGCCCCGCAGGAGAAACCGGTTCCCGAGGTCGGTGTGGTGACCCTGCAACCGCAGGAAGTGACCCTGAGCACCGAACTGCCCGGCCGTACCACCGCGTATCGCATCGCCGAAGTTCGCCCGCAGGTGAACGGCATCATCCTCAAGCGCCTGTTCAAGGAAGGCAGCGACGTCAAGGAAGGCCAGCAGCTGTACCAGATCGACCCGGCCACCTACCAGGCGACTCTGCAGAGTGCCCAGGCCAATCTGGTGTCCACCCAGCAGCAGGCCGAGCGCTACAAGGAGCTGGTCAAGGACGAGGCGGTGAGCAAGCAGCAGTACGCCGACGCCCAGGCCGCCTACCTGCAGGCCAAGGCCACCGTCGACAGCGCGCAGATCAACGTGCGCTACACCAAGGTCTACTCGCCGATCTCCGGCCGCATCGGCCGCTCCAGCGTCACCGAAGGCGCCCTGGTGCAGAACGGCCAGAGCACCGCGCTGGCCACCGTGCAGCAGCTGGACCCGATCTACGTCGACGTTACCCAGTCCTCCACCGCGCTGATCCGTCTGCGCCGCGAGCTGGCCGCCGGGCAGCTGGAGAAGGCCGGCGACAACGCCGCCAAGGTCAAGCTGTACCTGGAAGACGGCTCCGAATACCCCGTCGAGGGCAAGCTGGAGTTCTCCGAGGTCTCGGTTGACCAGGGCACCGGCTCGGTGACCGTGCGCGCCATCTTCCCCAACCCGAACAAGGAGCTGCTGCCGGGGATGTTCGTCCATGCGCAGCTGGAAGAGGGCATCAAGAAGCAGGCCATCCTGGCGCCGCAGCAGGGCGTGACCCGTGACTTCCGTGGCATGGCCACCGCACTGGTGCTCAACGCCGAGGACAAGGTCGAGCTGCGCACCATCAAGGCCGACCGCACCGTCGGTGCCTATTGGCTGGTCAGCGATGGCCTGAAGGCCGGCGACCGCCTGATCACCGAAGGCCTGCAGTACGTCCAGCCGGGCGCCCAGGCCAAGGCCGTACCCGCGAAGAACGTGGCGCCCACCGCGGGTGCCGCGGACAAGCCCGCCGCCGCTCAACCGGCCAAGCAGGGTTAATCAAGGGGATTCGTAATGTCGAAGTTTTTCATTGACCGGCCCATCTTCGCCTGGGTGATCGCCCTGGTGATCATGCTGGCGGGCGGTCTGTCGATCCTCAAGTTGCCGGTGAACCAGTACCCGGCCATTGCGCCGCCGGCCATCGCCATCCAGGTGAGCTACCCGGGCGCCTCCGCCGAGACGGTGCAGGACACCGTGGTGCAGGTCATCGAGCAGCAGATGAACGGTCTCGACCATCTGCGCTATATCTCCTCGGAGTCCAACTCCGACGGCAGCATGACCATCACCGTGACCTTCGACCAGGGCACCAGCCCTGACATCGCCCAGGTCCAGGTGCAGAACAAGCTGCAGCTGGCCACGCCGCTCCTGCCGCAGGAAGTGCAGCAGCAGGGCATCCGCGTGACCAAGGCGGTGAAGAACTTCCTGATGGTGGTCGGCGTCGTCTCCGAAGACGGCAGCATGACCAAGGAAGACCTGTCGAACTACATCGTCTCCAACATCCAGGACCCGCTGTCGCGGACCGCTGGTGTGGGTGACTTCCAGGTGTTCGGTTCGCAGTACGCCATGCGCATCTGGCTGGACCCGGCGAAGCTCAACAGCTTCCAGATGACCCCGGGCGACGTGAAGACAGCGATCCAGGCGCAGAACGTGCAGATCTCCTCCGGCCAGCTGGGCGGCCTGCCCGCGGTGAAGGGCCAGCAGCTCAACGCCACCATCATCGGCAAGACCCGCCTGCAGAGCGCCGAGCAATTCAAGGACATCCTGCTCAAGGTCAACGCCGACGGCTCCCAGGTTCGCCTGAAGGACGTCGCCGATGTGGCCCTGGGCGGCCAGGACTACAGCATCAACGCCCAGTTCAACGGCAAGCCGGCCTCGGGCATCGCGATCAAGCTGGCCACCGGCGCCAACGCGCTGGATACCGCCAAGTCGATCCGCGCCACCCTGGCCACGCTGGAGCCGTTCTTCCCGCAGGGCATGAAGATCGTCTACCCGTACGACACCACGCCGGTGGTCTCCGCCTCCATCCATGAGGTGGTGAAGACCCTGGGCGAAGCGATCCTGCTGGTGTTCCTGGTGATGTACCTGTTCCTGCAGAACTTCCGCGCCACGCTGATCCCGACGATCGCCGTGCCGGTGGTCCTGCTCGGCACCTTCGGCGTACTCGCCGCCTTCGGCTTCTCGATCAACACCCTGACCATGTTCGGCATGGTGCTGGCGATCGGCCTGTTGGTGGACGACGCCATCGTGGTGGTGGAAAACGTCGAGCGGGTGATGGCCGAGGAAGGCCTGTCGCCCCGCGAGGCGGCGCGCAAGTCCATGGGCCAGATCCAGGGCGCGCTGGTGGGTATCGCCCTGGTGCTCTCGGCGGTGTTCCTGCCGATGGCCTTCTTCGGCGGCTCCACCGGGGTGATCTACCGCCAGTTCTCCATCACCATCGTCTCGGCCATGGCCCTGTCGGTACTGGTGGCCCTGGTGCTGACCCCGGCGCTCTGCGCCACCATGCTCAAGCCCATCGAGAAGGGCGACCACGGCGAACACAAGCGCGGCTTCTTCGGCTGGTTCAACCGTGCGTTCCTCTCCACCACCCACGGCTACGAGCGCGGCGTCACCTCGATCCTCAAGCACCGCTTGCCGTACCTGCTGATGTACGTGCTGATCCTCGGCGGCATGGTCTTCCTGTTCACCCGCATCCCCACGGCGTTCCTGCCCGACGAGGACCAGGGCGTGCTGTTCGCCCAGGTGCAGACCCCGGCCGGTTCGTCCGCCGAGCGCACCCAGGTGGTGGTGGATTCGATGCGCCAATACCTGCTGGACAAGGAAAGCAGCTCGGTGAACTCGGTGTTCACCGTGACCGGCTTCAACTTCGCCGGCCGCGGCCAGAGCTCGGGCATGGCGTTCATCATGCTCAAGCCCTGGGAAGAGCGTCCGGGCGCGGAGAACAGCGTGTTCGCGCTGGCCCAGCGCGCGCAGCAGCACTTCTTCAGCTTCAAGGACGCGATGGTGTTCGCCTTCGCCCCGCCGGCGGTACTCGAACTGGGTAACGCCGTGGGCTTCGACATCTTCCTCCAGGACCAGGCCGGCGTCGGTCACGAAGTGCTGATGCAGGCGCGCAACCAGTTCCTCGGCCTGGCCGCGCAGAACCCGGTGCTGCAACGCGTGCGTCCCAACGGCCTGAACGACGAGCCGCAGTACAAGCTGCTGATCGACGACGAGAAGGCCAGTGCGCTGGGCGTCTCGCTGGCGGACATCAACAGCACCATTTCCATCGCCTGGGGTTCGAACTACGTCAATGACTTCATCGACCGCGGTCGGGTGAAGAAGGTCTACCTGCAAGGCCGCCCGAACGCGCGGATGAGCCCGGAAGACCTGGACAAGTGGTACGTGCGCAACAGCTCCGGCGAGATGGTGCCATTCAGCGCCTTCGCCACCGGCGAGTGGAGTTATGGCTCGCCGAAACTGGCGCGCTACAACGGCGTGCCGGCCATGGAAGTCCTCGGTGAACCGGCCCCGGGCCGTTCCACCGGTGAGGCCATGGCGGCGGTCGAGGATATCGTCAAGCAACTGCCCAAGGGCGTCGGCTATGCCTGGACCGGTCTGTCCTACGAGGAACGCCTGTCCGGCTCGCAGGCCCCTGCGCTCTATGCCCTGTCGCTGATCGTGGTGTTCCTCTGTCTGGCGGCGCTGTACGAGAGCTGGTCGATCCCGTTCTCGGTGATGCTGGTGGTGCCGCTGGGCGTCATCGGTGCGCTGCTGGCGACGTCCATGCGCGGCCTGTCCAACGACGTGTTCTTCCAGGTGGGGCTGTTGACCACCATCGGCCTGTCGGCGAAGAACGCGATCCTGATCGTCGAGTTCGCCAAGGAACTGCACGAGCAGGGCAAGGGCATCGTCGAGGCGGCCATCGAGGCCTGCCGGATGCGTCTGCGCCCGATCGTCATGACCTCCCTGGCGTTCATCCTCGGCGTGGTGCCGCTGGCGATTTCCACCGGTGCCGGCTCCGGCAGCCAGCACGCGATCGGTACCGGCGTGATCGGCGGCATGGTCACCGCGACCGTCCTCGCGATCTTCTGGGTGCCGTTGTTCTACGTGGTGGTCAGTACCCTGTTCAAGGACGCTGCGTCCAAGGAACAGGAAACCACCGAGAAGGGGCATTGATATGAGAAAGTCCTTTTTGTCCCTGGCAGTCGCAGCCGTCGTATTGTCCGGCTGCTCGCTGATCCCCGACTACGAGCGCCCCGAGGCGCCCGTGGCCGCGGCTTATCCGCAGGGCGATGCCTACGATGCGGCGCAGCCGGCCAACGCCGGCGCCGACATCGGCTGGCGCGAGTTCTTCAAGGACCCGCAACTGCAGCGACTGGTCGAAGTGTCGCTGGAAAACAACCGCGACCTGCGCGTCGCCGCGCTGAACATCGAAGCCTACCGGGCGCAGTACCGCATCCAGCGGGCCGACCTGTTCCCGGCGGTGGATGCCAGCCTTACCGGCTCGCGCCAGCGCCTGCCGGCGGACCTGTCGACCACCGGCAGCTCGATGATCAGCAGCCAGTATGGCGCGACCCTGGGCGTTACCTCCTGGGAACTCGACCTGTTCGGCCGCCTGCGCGCCCTGCGTGACCAGGCGCTGGAGCAGTACTTCGCCACCGAGGAGGCACAGCGCAGCACCCAGACCAGCCTGGTGGCCAACGTCGCCAACGCCTACCTGACACTGCGCGCCGATCAGGCCCAGCTGGAGCTGACCCGCAACACCCTGGGCACCTACCAGAAGAGCTACGACCTGACCAAGCGCAGCTACGAAGTGGGTGTCGCTTCCGCCCTGGACCTGCGCCAGTCGCAGACCTCGGTGGAAAGCGCACGGGCGACCCTGGCGCAGTACACCCGTCTCGTCGCGCAGGACCAGAACGCGCTGGTGCTGCTGCTCGGTTCCGGTCTGCCGGGCGACCTGCCCCAGGGCCGCCAGCTGTCCGACGAGTTGCTGGCCACCGTGCCGGCGGGCCTGCCATCGGACCTGCTGCAGCGTCGCCCGGACATCCTCCAGGCGGAGCACCAGCTCAAGGCGGCCAACGCCAACATCGGCGCAGCGCGGGCGGCGTTCTTCCCGAACATCAGCCTGACCGCCAACGCCGGCAGCCTCAGTCCGGACCTGTCCGGCCTGTTCGACGGCGGCTCCGGCAGCTGGCTGTTCAAGCCTTCGATCACCTTGCCGATCTTCAACGCCGGCAGCCTGCAGGCGAGCCTGGACCTGGCCAGGGTGCAGAAGGACATCAACGTGGCGCAGTACGAGAAGGCCATCCAGACGGCCTTCTCCGAGGTCGCCGACGGTCTCGCCGCGCGCGGCACCTTCAACGAGCAGTTGCAGGCGCAGCGCGCGCTGGTGGACGCCACCAGCGAGTACTACCGGCTGGCCGACAAGCGCTACCGCACCGGCGTGGACAACTACCTCACCGTGCTCGACGCGCAGCGCTCGCTGTTCAGTGCCCAGCAGCAGCTGATCACCGACCGCCTCAACCAGCTGACCAGCGAGGTCAACCTGTACAAGGCCCTCGGCGGCGGCTGGCAGGCCACGGCGGCGCAAGCCAAGCCGATCTCCAGCGAGCCGCCGAAAGGCTGAGCCTCACCGGCTGGAAACGACAACGCCGCCCTTCGGGGCGGCGTTTTTGTTGGTGCGTGCGCGGCGAGTCCGGTGCAGGCGATGGCCGATCGCGGACGGCGTCCGCTCCTGCGGCGCCGGTGAGCACGGCACTCGCGCAGCGACGTAGGGCGCATAACCCGGAACGGGTTATCCGCCGTGTTGGCGGCGGATAACGCCCGAGGCGTTATGCGCCCTACGGATTACGCCGGTGTTCGGGGCCGCCTACAGGTAAGCGCTGGGGCTGCGCCCGGCCGGCTGGATCTGGTTGTCCGCCAGCCAGTCCAGCGCGCATTCGCGCAGGCGCTCGCCCTGGTAGACGTACCAGGCCTGCAGCAACTCGGGATAACCCATCAGTACATGGCGGAAGGCCTTGAACGGCTTGCGTCCCTCGATGGCGTTGGCCAGGGCGGAATAGGCGTGGGGTTCGGGCACTTCGCGGAGGAAATCGCGCATCAGGTCCAGCGACTGGCCGCTGCTCAAGGGATCGATGGGCAGCAGGCGCTCCGGCTCACGCTGCAGCAGCTCGGCCAGCTCCGGGTCGGGGTCTTCTTCGGGGATCAGCAGCACCTGGCCGCTGAACAGGTCGAGGTAGTGATCGATACCCTGGGTATCAAGCGCGAAGGCCAGTTCGTCGAGGTCGATGGTCAGCGGGCGCATGGTCACTCTCCCTATATGGCGAGTGACCGATCCTACGCCATGCGCATGACAACTGTCCTGCCGATGTCGGTCGGCGCGGGCGCACCGACCGACTGGCGCGTCACAGGCGGAAGCGGCCCACCTGCAGTTGCAGCTCGTTGCCCAGCCGCGCCAGCTCGGTGCTGGAGCTGGCGGTCTGCTCGCTGGCGGCGGCGGACTGGTCGGCGATCTCGCGGACCTGGACCACGCTGCGGTTGATCTCCTCGGCGACGCTGCTCTGTTGCTCGGCGGCCGAGGCGATCTGCAGGTTCATGCCCTGGATATCGGCCACGGTGCGGGCGATCACCCCCAGCGCCTCGCCGGCGCGGCGGGTCAGCTCCACCGAGCTGCCGGTCAGGCGGCGGCTGTCGTCCATGCGCGTCACCGCTTCCTGGGCGCCGCGCTGCAGGCCGGCGATCAGGCCCTCGATCTCGGCGGTGGAAGACTGCGTACGCTGAGCCAGGCCACGTACCTCGTCGGCCACCACGGCGAAACCACGCCCGGCCTCGCCGGCGCGGGCGGCCTCGATGGCGGCGTTGAGCGCCAGCAGGTTGGTCTGTTCGGCCACCGACTTGATCACGTCGAGCACGCTGCCGATCTTCTCGCTTTCCTTGCGCAGCAGCTCCATGGCCTCGGCGGAGCGGTCCACCTCGGTGGCCAGGCGGCCGATCTGGTTGACCGCGTCCTGCACCACCTGATCGCCCTCGCGGGCCTGCAGGTCGGCCTGCTGGGCGGCGGCGGAGGCCTGCTCGGCGTTGCGCGCCACTTCCTGCACGGTGGCAGCCATTTCGTGGATGGCGCTGGCGACCTGTTCGGTCTCCACGCGCTGGCTGTTCACCCCGGCACGGGTCTGTTCGGTGACGGCGGAGAGTTCGTCGGCGGCGGTGGCCAGCTGGCTGACGCTGCCGCCGATATGGCCGAGCAGTTGCGCCAGGCTTTCGCGCATGCGCAGCATCACCCGCTGCAGCTGGCCCAGCTCGTCGCTGCGCTGCAGGTTGAGGTCGCGGGAAAGGCCCTGGGACAGGTCGCCCTGGGCGATACGTTCGGCCAGTTCCAGGGCCTCGTACAGCGGACGGACGATCTGCCGGTTGATCGCCCAGCCGGAGAGGAAGCCAAAGGCCAGGGCCAGCACGGCGATGAGGATCTGCCGGGTCTTGGCGGCAGCGGTCTCGGCATCATTGCGCGCCAGGGTGTCGTCGTAGAGGCGGGTGGCGGCGGCGAGCAGGGCTTCACTGGCGCTGCTCAGGCTCTTGCGCGCCTGCTGGGTGGCGTTCACGCCGTCGCGGAAGTGCTCGATGCCGCTGCGGTAGTTCTGCAGGTCCTTCAGCGCCGTGTTCAGGCCGTCGGCGGCGCTGGCCGGCAACTGGCTCTGCAGGGCGCCACCGGCGTCGCGCAGCTGGTCGAAGGCGCCGAAGGCGGCCTGTTCGGCGCTGGCCGACTGCTCGAAGACATAGCCGCGCACCTGGTAGCGCACCACCAGCAGTTGCTGGTGCAGTTGGCCAACGGCCCGCGCTCCCTGCAGCAGCTGGGCATCGCCGGGTTGTTCGGCGAGCAGCTCGAAGAGCTGCTTGTCCAGCGCCTCGAAGGCCTGCAGGGCGCTTTGTGCGCTGCCCACCAGGGTGGCGCGGGCCTGGGTACGCTGATCCACCGCGCGGGTCAGGGCGGCGAAGGCTTCGCGGTACTCGCTGACGGCCTGGCGTGCGGCGCCCAGCTGTCTGGCATCGATATCGCTGCCTTTCAGACGCTGCTCGATCAGCTCCAGCATCTTCGTGCTGTGCTGCTCGACGCGCTCGGCCTGGCTGCGGTCGCCGCCCAGCTCGAACTGCAGGCGCGCGAGGTTGGCCTGCTGGCTGAGGTCGTTGAGTTCGGTGATGGTCGCCATCTGCCCGCCGCGCTCGGCCTGGTTGTCCAGGCTGTGCAGGCCGCTGAGCAGCACCAGCAGCGTGAGGAAGAGGAGGATGCCGAAGCCCACCACCAGCTTCAGGCTGACGTTCAGGCGGCCCAGCTGTACCACTAGCCAATCGTACATGTCGAAAACTCCAGGCAGACGTCGCCGCGGGATCGACGGCCCGTGGCTGGCAAGAACGAATGTGCAGAGGCGAGGCGGAATTGTCGGGACGCATCTTCGTGCGTCAGAGGCTATCGGCGGCGAAACGGGAAACTGAAGGCGGGAATATGTCGCGGGGTTTCTGGCGCGGTGCACGGCGAAGCCTGTAGGAGCGAGGGGGACGCCAACGTTATTGCTCGCGAACCACCTTCGCAGCGGGGCTTGTTCGCGAGCAAGCTCGCTCCTACGAAAAGCGAAAAGCCGCCGGGCTGTGTTCGGGGGCGAATAAAAAAGGCCCGCATTGCGCGGGCCTTTTTCGTTAGCGGGCGGATCAGACGCGGAAGCGGCTGACCAGTACCTGCAGCTCGTTGCCCAGGCGCGCCAGCTCGACGCTGGAGGCGGCGGTTTCCTCGCTGGCGGCGGCAGTTTGCTCGGAGATGTCGCGGACGTTCATCACGCTGCGGTTGATCTCCTCGGCCACGGCGCTCTGCTGCTCGGAAGCGGCGGCGATCTGCTGGTTCATCGACTGGATGGTCGACACGGTGCGGGTGATGGCGCCCAGGCGCTCGCCGGCACGGCGGGTCAGGTCGACGGTGCTGACGGTCAGGTCGCGGGAGGTTTCCATCATCTGCACGGCCTGCTGGGTGCCGCTCTGCAGGCCGGCGATCAGCTCCTCGATCTCCTCGGTGGAGGATTGGGTGCGCTGCGCCAGGCCGCGTACTTCATCGGCCACCACGGCGAAACCGCGGCCGGCGTCGCCCGCGCGCGCCGCCTCGATGGCGGCGTTGAGCGCCAGCAGGTTGGTCTGCTCGGCGACCGCCTTGATCACGTCCAGCACGCTGCCGATCTTCTCGCTTTCGCGCTTGAGCTTGAGCACCGACTCGTTGGTGCGGCCGACTTCGCCGGCCAGGCGATCCATCTGGGTCACCGCTTCGGTCACCGCGCCTTCGCCGTCACGGGCCTGGCGATCGGCGGCGGAGGCGGCCTCGGAGGCCTCCTCGGCGTTACGCGCGACTTCCTGCACGGTGGCGGCCATCTCGTTCATGGCGGTAGCGACCTGGTCGGTCTCGACCTTTTGATTGTTCACCCCGGCGCTGGTCTGCTCGGTCACCGCGGACAGCTCCTCGGCAGCGCTGGCGATCTGCGTCACGCCGTCGTGGATGCGGCCGATCAGCTCGCGCAGGGACAGGTTCATGCGCTGCATGCTCTTCTGCAGCTGGCCCAGTTCGTCGTGGCGGTTGGTCGGGATGTCACGGCTGAGGTCGCCGTCGGCGATGCGTTCGGCATGGCCAAGGACGTCGCGCAGCGGAGTGACGATCTGCCCGGTGATGATCCAGGCGGCGATGCTGCCCAGCACCAGGGCGATCAGCGCGGCCAGGCCCAGCAGGGTCTTGGCCTGGGCGACGCCGGCGTCGCGCTTGGCGGTCTGGGTAGCGGTCAACTCGTTGCTCAGCTTCTCGATCTGCTGGCCGGCGTCGCGCATGCGGTCGCGGGCAGCCTGGCTGTCGTTGACCTCGTTGCGGTAGTTGGTCAGCGCATTGCGGTAGGTCTCCAGCGCGTCGAGGGTGGCGCGGAATTCACCGCTCAATTCGGCCGGCGAGGTGCTCATGTCACTCTTCACGCCGTCGATCAGCTTCTGCAGGCCGGCGAAGGCCGGCTGCTCCAGGTTCTGCGCGTCGGTGCTGGTATAGGCCATCACCTGCAGGCGCGCCTGCATGACGCCACGACCGAGGCCGGCGAGGTCCTGCAGGTGTTGCAGGCCCTCGGCGCTGCCGTTGCTGACCAGCTTCTGCTCGGCCTTCTGCATGCCCTCGCTGACGGCGCCGGCGGCCTGGATCAGTACCTGCTTGGCGGCGTCGCGCTCTTCGAAGGACTTCAGCAGCTGGTTGTACAGCTTGCGGTACTCCACGCTCAGCTCATGCTGCTGATCGATGACCCGGCGGTCCTCGGCCTCGGTGAACTTCTCGTTCAGCGAGCGATGGCGCTGGTCCAGCTTGTCCAGCGTATCGACCACCGACTTGGCGTCTTCCGGAGCGCGGGTGGACTGGAATTTCAGGCGGGCGATACGCAGGTCCTTGGCGATCGAGATCAGCTCGGAAATCTCGCCGAGCTTGTCGCCACGGTTGATCACGTTGCCCAGGTTGATCCAGCCGGTGAGGGCGATCAGCAGGGTGAGCAGCAGCACCAGGCCGAAGCCGGACGCGAGTTTGAGTTTGACACTGAGGTTGCTGAACCAGCGAAACATGAAGGCGGCGCTCCAGGGTTGTACGGGGCCGGTACGCATGGCTGAGCAGGAAATGCGCAGAGTGGGAACGACCGGTACCGCTGATATCGGCTTCGCCGCCTGGAACTGAAGTGTTTCGAGTTATTTTTCTGACTGGTGGTTCACGCTGGAGGCCGCGTGGTTACTGGCCTCTAGCCATTTTCCGTTAGTACAGTCGTGCCAGAAGCGCGGTGACGGCAGTCTCGACGCGCAGGATGCGTTCGCCCAGTTGCACGGGGTTCAGACCGGCTTCGCGCAGCTTGTCGACCTCGTAGGGAATCCAGCCACCTTCCGGGCCGATGGCCAGGGTCACCGGCTCGCTCAGCGCGCGCGGGCATTCCGGCCAGGGACCGGGGTGGCCGATCAGGCCCAGGCTGCCAGCGGCCAGGGCCGGCAGGCGGTCTTCGACGAAGGGCTTGAAGCGCTTCTCGATGATCACTTCGGGGAGCATGGTGTCGCGGGCCTGTTCAAGGCCGAGGATCAACTGCTCGCGCACCGCTTCGGGTTCGAGGAAGGGGGTCTGCCAGAAGCTCTTTTCCACCCGGTAGCTGTTGAGCAGCACCAGGCGCGGCACGCCCATGGCGGCGACGGTCTGCAGCACGCGGCGGAGCATCTTCGGGCGGGGCAGGGCGAGCAGCAGGGTGAGCGGCAGCTTGGCCGGCGGGGCTTGCTCGAAGCTGACCTGCAACTCGGCCTCGTTGGCTTCCAGGCGCAGCAGACGGCCTTCGCCCATCAGGCCGCCAAGGCGACCGACGCGCATCCGGTCGCCGCTTTCGGCGCGGTGGACTTCCTGCAGGTGGGTCAGGCGGCGGTCGCGCAGGATCACGCGGTCCGCCGCCACGAAGTCGGCGTCGGCGAGGAGCAGCAGGTTCACGAGCGGGTGGCCGGAGGCTGGTCGCCCTTGGACTCTTCTTCCTCTTCCGGGCCACGCTTGCGGATCAGGTGGCTGAACAGCACGCCGGCCTCGAACAGCAACCACATCGGTACTGCCAGCAAGGTCTGCGACAGCGGGTCCGGCGGGGTGAGGATCATGCCGACGACGAAGCAGCCGATGATCACGTAGGGGCGGATCTTCTTCAGGTAGGCCACGTTGACCACCCCGATCCACACCAGCAGCACGGTGGCCACGGGAATCTCGAAGGCCACGCCGAAGGCAAACAGCAGGGTGAGGAAGTCCAGGTAGCTGTTGATGTCGGTCATCGGCGTCACGCCTTCCGGGGCCGAGCCGAGGAAGAAGTGGAACATCAACGGGAACACCAGGAAGTAGGCGAAGGCCATGCCGGCGTAGAACAGCACGATGCTGGAGGCCAGCAGCGGCAGGGCGACGCGCTTCTCGTGCTTGTACAGTCCCGGTGCGATGAAGCCCCAGACCTGGGCGAGGATCACCGGCATGGCGAACAGCACGGCGACGATCATGGTCAGCTTCAGCGGCGCGAGGAAGGCCGACGCCGGGTCGATGGCGATCATGGTCGCGCCTTCGGGCAGGAAGCGGCGCAGCGGCTCGGAAGCCAGCGCGTAGATCTTCTGCGAGAAGTACAGCAGGCCGATGAAGATCACGAAGATCGCGACCACGCAGCGCAGCAGGCGCGTGCGCAGTTCGGTCAGGTGTGAGACCAGGGGCATTTCCTGGTCGTGTTCGGGTTGGTCGGGCTTGTCGGCGCTCATGGGGTACGCGGCGTCTCGGGCGAAGCGGGCGGCTGGCTTGCACCAGTCGGTTCAGCCGGCTGGCTGGCTGGCGGCACGGTGGCCGCAGGCTCGGCGGTGGCAGGCGCGAGGCCCGCGCCCGGCAGACTGTTCAGGCGGCTGTTGGGCGCGATGCTCGGAGCCGCGGGCGACTCGGCAGGCGCACTGTGGCCGTCGGGCTGGGCCGGCTGCTGCTGCGGGTTGAAGGTTTCCCGGGCCTGCTCCTGCAGGTCGGTCAGCGGCGCCATCAGCTTCTTGGCTTCCTGCTCCATCTGCAGGATGTGTTCGTTGTGCAGCTGGCGACGGATTTCATCCGCGCCCAGCTCGCGCTCCACTTCCGTCTTGATGGCGTTGAAGCTGCGCTTGAGCCGGCCGATCCACAGGCCTGCGGTGCGCGCGGCACCCGGCAGGCGGTCGGGGCCGAGCACCAGCAGGGCGACGAGACCCACCAGCAGCAGTTCGCTGAAGCTGATACCGAACATGAATCAGTCCTTGCGCGCCGGCTCTTCGACCTTCTGCGCCTGGGCGTCGATGGTGTGCGGCTGGTTCAGCGGCGGGTTGCCGGCGGCGGCGCTCGGGTCCTTTTTCTCGTCTTCCTCGGTGTTCATCGCTTTCTTGAAGCCCTTGATGGCTTCGCCGACGTCCGAACCGAGGTTCTTCAGGCGCTTGGTGCCGAAGACCAGGACCACGACGATCAGGATGACGACCCAGTGTTTCCAGTCAAAGATGCCCATCTTGTTTTCCTCGCAAAGTTGTCGGGTTCAGGCAGACGGCTGGCGCGCGGCTTTCTCGTCGTGCCCGGAAAGGCCGAAGCGGCGGTCCAGCTCGTCCAGTACCGCCTGCGGGTGCTGGCCGAGGGCGGCGAGCATCACCAGGGAGTGGAACCAGAGGTCGGCCGTTTCGTAGATCAGGTCCGTGCAATCACCGCTGGTGGCGGCGTCCTTGGCGGCGAGAATGGTTTCCACCGACTCTTCGCCAACCTTCTCCAGGATCTTGTTCAGGCCCTTGTGATACAGGCTGGCCACGTAGGAGCTGTCCGGTGCCGCATTCTTGCGCGCTTCGAGGACTTCCGCCAGACGGGCGAGGGTATCAGTGCTCATGGGGTTTTCCTGTACCTACGTGGGAGTAGATGACATCCGGGTCCTTGAGGACCGGGTCGACGGTCTGCCAGGCGCCGTTCTCGAACACCCGGTAGAAGCAGCTCTCGCGCCCGGTGTGACAGGCGATGCCGCCCAGCTGTTCGACCATCAGGATCACCACGTCGGCGTCGCAGTCCAGGCGCAGCTCATGCAGCTTCTGCACGTGGCCGGAGTCCTCGCCCTTGCGCCAGAGCTTGCCGCGCGAGCGCGACCAGTAGATGGCGCGGTTCTCGGCGGCGGTGAGGGTGAGGGCCTCGCGGTTCATCCAGGCCATCATCAGCACGCGGCCGGTGCGATGGTCCTGGGCGATCGCCGGCACCAGTCCATCGGCATTCCACTTGATTTCGTCCAGCCAGTCTTTCATCTCGGGTTCCGTACAGCGGGCACGCGCAGTGCCCGGAGCCACTTTGTATAGCGGTTAAGTGTGCCAGCCAGTGCGGCGACTGGCTATCGGCGCAGAATCAGATACAGACCACCGGCCAGCATCGCCCAGGCCGGCCAGGCCGCGAGACTGTGGGTGGCCAGGCCGGTTTCGGCGGCGCCGGCGACCAGCACTGCGCCAATCAGCCGCGCCGGCCAGGCACTGGCCATACCGGCCGGGGTGCCGCTCAGCCGCGCTTCTGGCTGCGGCTCGCGGGACAGTCGCTCCAGCGTGTCGCGGGTCATCTGCGCCAGGTGCGGCAGTTGTTCGATGTGCTGCTGGGCGTTGCGCAGCAGGGTGCCGGGGCTGACGCGCTCGCGCATCCAGCGTTCCAGGAACGGCTGTGCGGTGGTCCACAGGTCCAGCTCCGGGTAAAGCTGGCGGCCCAGGCCTTCGATGTTCAGCAGGGTCTTCTGCAGCAGCACCAGTTGCGGCTGCACTTCCATGTTGAAGCGCCGCGCGGTCTGGAACAGACGCAGCAACACCTGGCCGAAGGAGATGTCCTTGAGCGGCTTCTCGAAGATCGGCTCGCACACGGTGCGGATCGCCGCTTCGAAATCGTTCACCTTGGTTTGGGCCGGTACCCAGCCCGAGTCGATGTGCAGCTGGGCGACCTTGCGGTAGTCGCGTTTGAAGAAGGCGATCAGGTTGCGCGCCAGGTAGTCCTGGTCCTCGTCGGTGAGGCTGCCGACGATGCCGCAGTCCACCGCGATGTACTGCGGGCTCCAGGGCGTGCGGGTGCTGACGAAGATGTTGCCGGGGTGCATGTCGGCGTGGAAGAAGCTGTCGCGGAATACCTGGGTGAAGAAGATCTCCACGCCGCGCTCGGCCAGCGCCTTGAAGTCGGTGCGCTGGTCGCGCAGGGTGTCCAGGTCGGTCACCGGGATGCCGTAGATGCGCTCCATCACCAGCACTTTCGGGCGGCACCAGTCCCAGTAGACCTGAGGCACATAGAGCAGCGGCGAGCCCTCGAAGTTGCGCCGCAGCTGCGAGGAGTTGGCCGCTTCACGGAGCAGGTCCAACTCGTCGTAGATGGTCTTCTCGTAGTCGCTGACCACTTCGGCCGGGTGCAGGCGGCGGGCGTCGGCGGAGATGCGCTCGGCGGTGCGGGCGAGGATGTGCAGCCAGGCGATGTCGGAGCGGATCACCGGCTCCAGGTTCGGCCGGATGACCTTCACCACCACTTCTTCGCCGCTCTTGAGCTGCGCGGTGTGCACCTGCGCCACCGAGGCGGAAGCCAGCGGTTCGCGCTCGAAGCGGGAGAACACCTGCTCGATCTTCGCGCCCAGCTGCTGTTCGATCAGCGCCACGGCCTGTTCCGGCGGGAAGGGCGGCACCTTGTCCTGCAGGAAGGCCAGCTCCAGGGCGATGTCGTCGGGCAGCAGGTCGCGGCGGGTGGAGAGGATCTGGCCGAACTTGATGAAGATCGGCCCGAGGTCCTCCAGCGCCAGCCGGATGCGCGCGCCGCGGCTGAGCTCCAGCGGCTTGCGCGGCAGCCAGCGCCAGGGCAGCAGCCCGCCGAGCAGGCGCAGCCACCAGGGCAGGAACGGCAGTTCGAGGACCATGTCGTCCAGGCGGTAGCGGATGGCTACGCGCTGGATGCGCAGCAGGCGGCGGAAGGCGAGCAGCTTCATGCGTCAGGCTTGATCTTCTGGGTCAGGCGGTTGATCCGCGCGTCGAGGCGGTCGAGGGACATCTTCAACTGGTCCAGTTCGGCGAAGCGCGCTTCGGCTTCGTGCTGGCCGACCAGGCTGCGGCTTTCCTCGGCGAGATAGTCGGCGAGGCTCAGGCGCAGGCTCTCCAGGCTGTCGCCGGCCCAGGCCATGCCGCCGCGCAGGCGCGCGCCGAGCAGGTGCGCGGGCACCGGGCCGAGCCAGCGGGAGACTTCGTATTCCCAGTCCAGCTCCAGGCTCTGGAGGATGTCGGCCAGCTCCAGCAGCATCGCGCTGTCGCCGCCCATGGTCACTTCCGGGCTGTGCAGGACGCGGGTCTTGTCCTTGGCCAGGGCCAGCTGCAGCAGGCTGCCAGCCGGCGCGACCAGGGTGCAGTCGGCCGGCGCCTCGTGGTGCGCGGCCAGGTGCAGGCCGTCGGCGTCGGGCAGGATGAACAGCCGCAGCGCGGGCGCCTGGCAGTCCACCTCCAGCACCTTGCCGGCGAGCCGGCCGAGACGCCGCAGGGCCACGCCGTCGAGCCGCAGCACGCGGTTGACGGTGGCTTCGGCGCTGGCCAGGGCGGCCTGCAGGAACAGGGTCATCAGGGTTTGATGCCGCGGTGCAGGGCGACCACGCCGCCGGTCATGTTGTGGTAGGTGACGCGGTCGAAGCCGGCCTCCACCATCATCGACTTCAGCGTTTCCTGGTCGGGATGCATGCGGATCGATTCGGCGAGGTAGCGGTAGCTCTCGGAATCGTTGGTCACCAGCTTGCCCATCAGCGGCAGGAGGGTGAAGGAGTACGCGTCATAGGCCTTGGACAGCAGGCTGCTGGTGGGCTTGGAGAATTCCAGCACCAGCAGGCGGCCGCCGGGCTTGAGCACCCGCAGCATGGAGCGGATGGCCTGGTCCTTGTGGGTGACGTTGCGCAGACCGAAGGCGATGGTCACCGCGTCGAAGTAGTTGTCGGGGAACGGCAGCTTCTCGGCGTCGGCCTGGACGAAGTTGACGTTGCCGGCGACGCCGCTGTCGAGCAGCTTGTCGCGGCCGACCTTGAGCATCGAGGCGTTGATGTCGGCCAGCACCACTTCGCCGGTCGGGCCGACCAGGCGGGAGAACTGGCGGGTCAGGTCGCCGGTGCCGCCGGCGATGTCCAGCACCCGGTTGCCGGCGCGCACGCCGGACAGCTCGATGGTGAAACGCTTCCACAGACGGTGGACGCCACCGGACATCAGGTCGTTCATCAGGTCGTACTTGGCGGCGACCGAGTGGAATACTTCGGCGACCTTCTCGGCCTTCTCGCTCTCACGCACGGTCTTGTAGCCGAAGTGCGTGGTGGGATCGGCGCCGTCCTGGCCGGCTTGGGGCTTGCGCGGTTCGCTCATGGCGTTTGTACCCTGGAAGTCAGTGGCGGGCATTCTAACAGGAAGCACGGAAAACGCCGCCCCGGTGACCGTGGCGGCAGGGTGCGGCGATACGGCGCGGCGCGTATGATCGGCAGCGTCAGTCAATCGCGGAGTTCCAGCATGTCCCGTATCCACGTCGAACGTTCCCACTCCCTCGGCCTCGAAGCCGCCCGCGCCAAGGCGGAAAAGCTCGCCGACAAGCTCACCCGCGAGCACGGCGTGAGCAGCGAGTGGCAGGGCGACACCCTGCTGTTCAAGCGCAGCGGCGTGGACGGGCGCATCGAAGTGGGCGCGGACAAGGTCGCGGTGGACGTGAAGCTGGGCCTGATGCTCTCGGCCATGGGCGGCCTGCTCAAGGGCGAGATCGAGCGCGCGCTGGACAAGGCCCTGGCCTGATCCCTTCCGGCCCCGCTCCCTGCGGGGCCATGCCGTTTCCCGACGGCGCGGGCTTTCCCGCAAAGCCTGGTATGTGTTTTCTAATTTTCCCCGATACCTTGGCCCACAGTCCCGCCTTTCGCGGGCAGCTATTCGACATCATCGAATCCGACTCTGTGAGGTGCCACCATGGCCAAGGCTGTCAGCAAGAAGAAAGTCGTAGAACTCGAATCCTCCCTCTATACCGATGCCAAGCACTACGCCCGGCAGATCTGGCTCGCAGGCCTGGGCACCTACGCCAAGGTCGGCCAGGAAGGCAGCGAATACTTCAAGGAGCTGGTCAAGTCCGGCGAGTCCGTGGAGAAGAAAGGCCGCGAGCTGGTGACCACCCAGATCGACGCCGCCAACGACACCGTCAAGGGCCGCCTGCACAGCGTCAAGGCGAAGCTGAACTTCGACAAGATCGAAGCGGCGTTCGACGCGCGCGTTTCCTCCGCCCTCAATCGCATCGGAATTCCCTCCAGGCGTGATGTGGAGGCGCTCTCTGCTAAGCTGGATGAGCTGAGCGCAGTGCTCGAGCGTGTCGCGAGAACCCAATAAGGAGAGCAGGATGGCTGGCAGAAAAACTACCGATAAAAAAGAGTCCGGCTGGATCGGCGAGATCGAGAAATACTCGCGGCAGATCTGGCTGGCCGGCTTGGGGGCCTACTCGAAGGTCAGCAAGGACGGCAGCAAGGTATTCGAGTCCCTCGTGAAGGATGGCGAGAAGGCGGAGAAACAGGCCAAGACCGAAGTCGAGGGTGCGGTGAAAACCTCCACCCGTTCCGCGAAGGCGCGCGTGGATGCCGTCAAAGGCGCTGCGATCGGCAAGTGGGGCGAGCTGGAAGAGGCCTTCGACAAGCGTCTGAACAGCGCGATCTCGCGCCTGGGCGTACCGAGCAGCCGTGAAGTGAAAGACCTGCACAGCAAGGTCGACAGCCTCACCAGGCAGATCGAGAAGCTCACCGGCGTCAGCGTCGCCAAGCCGGCCGCCAAGGCCGCCGCGAAACCCGCAGCGAAAGCCGCCGCCAAACCGGCCGCGAAACCCGCTGTGAAGACCGCGGCGTCCAAGCCGGCTGCCAAGGCTGCGGCCAAACCTGCAGCGAAGCCGGCCGCCAAGCCTGCCGCTAAAGCCGCCGCCAAACCGGCTGCCAAGGCTGCTGCGAAACCCGCTGCCAAGCCTGCCGCGAAGCCGGCTGCCAAGGCTGCGGCCAAGCCCGCCGCGAAACCGGCCGCCAAGCCCGCTGCAGCGAAAGCCGCCGCGAAGCCGGCTGCCAAACCCGCTGCAAAACCGGCTGCTGCCGCCAAGCCTGCCGCTGCGAAACCTGTAGCCAAGCCGGCCGCGGCGAAGAAGCCTGCCGTGAAGAAGCCCGCTGCACCGAAAGCCGCCGCCAAGCCGGCCGCTGCAAAACCGGCTGCCGCTCCGGCCGTCACCCCGGCTCCGTCGGCCCCCGCCGCCGCACCGGCCGTGGCGCCGTCCGCCGCTGCTCCGGCAACGCCGCCGTCCCAGGCCTGATCGGTCTGCTGCAACACCCACGCCCGGCCTCGCGCCGGGCGTTTTCATTCTCTCAAGAGAAAGGCTTGCTGGGGAAAGTCAGGGTGCGAGGTAGCGCTTGGCGAGTCGTTCGGCGATCAGTTGCGAATCCGGGCGCAGGTGCGGTGCCACCAGCATCATCACCTGGAACACCACCTGGCGGACGTCGCCCTGGTGGCCGAGGATGCGCTGGTAGTCGAGGGAGAACAGCAGCGTCAGGGTGATCTGCTCCACCAGTTGGCCGAGGGCTTCGGTATCGCTGAGCAGTTCGTCCTGCGCCTTGAGCTGCGCCAGCAGGGTAGCGAGGGTGCGCTTGAGCTGGTTGAGCCAGGCGCGCACACCGCGGGCGAGCTTGGGCAGGCGCCCGGCGAGGTTGGAGAGGTCCTGGAAGAGGAAGCGGTAGTGGGCCAGGCGCTCGACGATCAGGTGCAGGAACAGCCAGTAGTCCTCGGCGCCCAGGCGGACGTCTTCCGGCGGGTCGAGCAGCGGCGCCAGTTCGTCCTGGAAACGCTCGAACAGCGCCAGCACCAGCGGCTCCTTGCCATGGAAGTGGTAGTAGAGATTGCCCGGGCTGATGCCCAGTTCGGTGGCGATCTCCAGGGTTGAAACGTTGGGCTCGCCCTGCTCGTTGAACAGCTGCAGGGCGCATTCGAGAATCCGGTCGCGCGTTTTCATCCGTGTTCAGGTTCCAGCCGCAGTGGGGCCGACGATAGCTTCGCAAAGCGGCGGCCGGCAATTGCCCGCTCACAAACTTTCGGGGAACTGTAGGAGCGAGCTTGCTCGCGAACCGCCTGGTACCGAGTGTTTCGGCGAGGTTCGCGAGCAAGCTCGCTCCTACGAAGAACAAAGCAGAACAGTGCCACTGGTGGGCGCGGAGCGAACAACCCGCAATGGGTTGCCCGCCCCTGCGTTCGTCAGCGCACGTGCACGTAGGTCCCCGGCGCGGCCTCTTTGGCCGGGTATTCGGCATTGCCCAACTCGAAGTTCACCGGCCGGCGCTCGCCCGAGCGCTCCTGGATCCACTCCAGCCACAGCGGCCACCAGCTGCCTTCCTGGCGCTTGGTGTCGTAGTACCAGGCGCGCGGGTCGGAGCTGATCTTGCCGTTTTCGAAGTAGCAGGCCTTGGGGTTGCCCGGCGGGTTGAGGATGCTCTGGATGTGCCCGCTGTTGGACAGCACGAAGCGCGTCTCGCCGCCCAGCAGCTGGGCCGAGCGGTACACCGCGTCCCACGGGGTGATGTGGTCGGTGATGCCGGCGACGTGGAAGTTGTCCACCGCCACCTTCTTCAGGTCGATGGCGGTGCCGTTGACTTCCATGGCGCCGGGGCGGGCCAGCGGGTTGTGCTTGAAGAAGTCGAGGAAGTCGCCGTGCAGCGCGGCGGGCAGCCGCGTGTTGTCGTTGTTCCAGTAGAGGATGTCGAAGGCCGGCGGCTGCTTGCCCAGCAGGTAGTTGTTGACCCAGTAGTTCCAGATCAGGTCGTTGGGCCGCATCCAGGCGAATACCTTGGCCATGTCGCGGCCGTCCAGCACGCCGTGCTGGTAGGAGCGACGCTTGCTGGTCTCCAGGGTCTGCTCGTCGGCGAACAGCGCGGCCGGAGTTTCCACCTGGCTGTCCAGCAGGCTCACCAGGTAGGTGGCGCTGGCGATCTTGCGCAGTTGCCGGCGCGCCTGCAGGTGGCCCTGCAGCGCGGCGATGGTCAGGCCGCCGGAGCAGGCGCCCATCAGGTTGACGCTGCGGCTGCCGCTGATCGAACGGCACACGTCGATGGCCTCGTCGAGCGCGGTGACGTAGGTCGACAGGCCCCACTCGCGGTGGCGAGCGTCGGGGTTGCGCCAGCTCACCATGAACAGCTGCAGATTGTTCTTCAGGGCGTACTGGACAAAGCTCTTCTCGGTCGTCAGGTCGAAGATGTAGAACTTGTTGATCTGCGGCGGCACCACCAGCAGCGGTTTGGCATGCAGGTGCTCGCCCATCGGCTTGTACTGGATCAGCTCCAGCACCTCGTTGCGGAATACCACCGCGCCGGGCGTGGTGGCCAGGTTCTGGCCGATCTCGAAGGCGCTGCGGTTGACCTGGCTGGGCATGCCGCCGTTGTGCATCAGGTCGTCGAGCAGGTGCCGGGCGCCCTTGAGCAGACTTTGTCCGCCGGTGTTGAACAGCTCCTTGACCGCCAGCGGGTTGAGCAGGGTGTTCGACGGCGAGGCGGCGTCGGAAAGGATCGACAGCAGGAAGCGCGCGCGGGCGCGGTCGTCGCTGTTCAGGTCGCTCTCGTCGACCCAGGCCAGCAGTTGCTTCTGCCAGGCCAGGTAGGCCTGCACCGTGCGCCGGTAGAAGGGATTCAGGCGCCAGGACGGGTCCTGGAATCGAGCGTCCTGCGGGTTGGGCTGCAGCGGCGAGTCGCCGATCAGCACCTTGCCCACCTGCTTGCCGAAAGCCGCCAGGTGCTTGGCCGAATGCACCGGCCGGCGCACGCCCTGCAGCGCCAGCATGCGCAGGGTGGACAGCATGTCCTTGCCGCGCAGGCCGACCATCGCACTCTGCGCATTCATGTACTGGGTGGGGACGGGGACGCTACCCGGCTCAGCTTTCTCTCGCATGAACAGCACTCCATGAAGGGTCCGACCTGACAATGGCGACGCAAGGCCTGTACCAGAATCGGGAAACTCCCGTTGCAGACGCCTGCCGCCTGTTCGAGGGATGTGCACGGGTATCGATGCGAGAGGGCAGCTGCCCGAAAACAGGGCAGCGGATCAGCAGCCGGGCTGCCCTGCGGTCACTTTCGAAGGTGGCCGCAGCGCGGGTCCCGAGTCAGGCGCTACGTGTCGATACCCGTGAACACGCCTGTTTGTTGTTCGGCTCTTTAAAAAAAGTGCCTGCGCAGCGATCGGTCAAGGCAGGATGCCCACTGACTGTGACGAAGCTGTGATGCCGCAGCTGGTCTCAGCTGGCTTTCGGAGTGAAAGGCCGGGGGTGAATGATCGCGCGCTGCCGTTCTTCCTGGAGGAATTTCATGATGATCGGCGCCACGGTTTCCGCGCGGGTCACCAGGAACAGGTGGCCGTCGTCGATCACGTGCAGTTCGGAATTGGGGATGCGCCAGGCGATCATGCGCATGTTGATCAGCGGGATGATCGGGTCATCGTCGCCGGCGAGGATCAGCGTCGGCTGGCGGATCTTGTGCAGCCAGTGGATGCTGGTCCAGCCCAGGCCGGCGAACAGCTGCCAGTAGTAGCCCATCTTGCCGGACGAGCGCACCTTGCTGGCGAAGGCCATGGCCAGCTTGGGGTCGCGGCGGAAGGCGCCGCCGTAGATGTCCGGGGCGATGTGCACACCGTAGGACGGCTGGATGTAGCGCCGCGGGCTGGCCATGCGCCAGAGCACCGCGGGCTTGCCCGGCACCATCACCGCACCGGCGGCAGTGGCGGCGAGGATCAGCTTCTTGCAGCGCTCGGGGTAATCATGGGCGAACTGCTGCGCCAGGGCGCCGCCCCAGGACACGCCGATGGCCGTCACCTGGCCGTAGTCCAGATAGTCGAGCATCCGCGCAGCCAGCTTCGCCAGACCGGGGAAGCGGTACGGCGTACTGGGGGTGGAAGAGCCGCCGACACCGGGGACGTCGAAGGCGATCACCTCCAGGTCCGGGTCCAGCGCGGCGACGAAGGGGAAGACCAGTTCCAGGTTGGCGCCGATGCCGTTGAAGATCAGCAGCGGCGTCATGTGCCTCTTGCCCGGACGCACGGCGGTGCGGATGGTCTGCCCGTCGAGCTCGATGGTGCGGAACTCGAAGGGCTGTGCCGCCGGCGCCTTGCTCGGCAGGATCTCCTCCGCGCTGGGTTTGCTGCGTGCGCGCCGGCTCGTCGGCGCGGCCACTTCCACGGCCTGCGACGCTTCTGGGGTGTTGGCGTCGTCCACGGCGCCGGCTTGCGGGAGGAGTTCTGTTTTCATCGTTCGTGTACGTAGGTTCCAGGGGCGGCTTCGCCGGCCGGGTGGGCCTTGTTGCCCAGGGCGGTCGGTGCCTTGCGCGTCTTGCCCGAGCGCTCGGCGAGCCAGTTCTGCCAGTGCAGCCACCAGGAGTCGGCGTGCTTGCTGGCGTTTTCCTGCCAGGCCTTCGGATCGGCCGAGAGTTCGGGGCCGGTCATGAAGCGGGCCTTGGGGTTGCCTGGCGGGTTGAGGATGCTCTGGATGTGGCCGCTGTTGGACAGGATGAACTCGCACTTGCCGCCCAGCAGACGCGCCGAGCGGTAGCAGGCCTCCCACGGTGTGATGTGGTCGGACAGACCGGCCACGCAGTAGAAGTCGCAGGTGATCTGCTTGAGGTCGATGGCCGTGCCGGAGACTTCCAGGGCGCCTGCGCGGGTCAGCGGATTGGTCTTGAACATCTCCACCAGCTCGCCGTGCAGCGCGGCCGGCAGGCGCGTGGTGTCGTTGTTCCAGAACAGGATGTCGAAGGCCGGCGGCTCGTTGCCCAGCAGGTAGTTGTTGACCCAGTAGTTCCAGATCAGGTCGTTGGGGCGCATCCAGGCAAACACCTTGGCCATGTCCTTGCCTTCGAGGACGCCGGACTGGTACGAGCGGCGCTTGGCGGCTTCCAGGGTCTTCTCGTCGGCGAACAGGGCGATCTGGGTGTTCATCTCGAAGTCCAGCACGCTGACCATCTGGGTGAAGGCGTGGACCTTCTTCTCGCCCAGGGCGGCGTAGTGGCCGAGCAGGGTGACGGTGGTAATGCCGCCGGAGCAGGCGCCGAGCATGTTCAGGTCCTTGGCGCCGGTGATGGCCAGGACCGCGTCGATGGCTTCCTTCAGCGCCTCGATGTAGGTGGTCAGGCCCCACTCGCGCTGCGCCTTGGTCGGGTTGCGCCAGCTGACGATGAAGGTCTGCACCTGGTTGCGCAGGCAGAAGCGCGCCAGGCTCTTCTCCGGCGACAGGTCGAACACGTAGAACTTGTTGATCTGCGGCGGTACCACCAGCAGCGGGCGCTCATGCACGCTTTCGGTGATCGGCTTGTACTGGATCAGCTCCAGCACGTCGTTGCGGAACACCACCGCGCCTTCGGTCAGGGCCAGGTTCTTGCCGACCTCGAAGGCTTCCATGTTGACCTGGCTGGGCATGCCGCCGTTGTTCACCAGGTCCTTGGCCAGATGGGTAAGACCGTCGAGCAGGCTCTTGCCGCCGGTCTCGAAGAAGCGCTTGACCGCTGCCGGGTTGGACAGCGTGTTGGTCGGCGCCATGGCCTCGGTCATCAGGTTGATGACGAACTGGCCGCGGCTGATGTCCTGGCTGGACAGGTCACTGTCGCCGATCCAGGTGTGCAGCTCCTTGCGCCAGGCCAGGTAGGTTTGCAGGTAGCGGCGGTAGAGCGGGTTCTGGCTCCAGGCCGGGTCGTTGAAGCGGCGGTCGTCGTCCGAGGGTTTGAGGTCGGACTTGCCGAGCAGCACGTTCTTCAGTTCGAGGCCGAAATGGGCGACGTGCTTGGCGCTGTGGAACGGCTGCTTGACCGCTTGCAGCAGCACCATGCGGGCAGAGGTGAGCAGGTCCTTGCCCTGAATGCCGATCACCGGGCTGAGGTTCAGGGTGTTTTCCGCGGCTTGCTGGGGTAGATCGCTGTTGTTCTTCTGGGTCATCGGCGACGCTCCATTGTCCTGAGACACATACTGGCGGGGCTCACCTGGGTGACGTAGGGCCAAGTACTTCTCGGGGTTGCGGAACGTGGAGAGGGCTCCACGCGATTCATCTACTTGGCGGCATCACTGGAGGATCAGGAAACCACGCTCTGTGCACTGTAGCTCCGTACATTGCACTGCCTTGGTTACCCGAGTTTCCTTCGCCGCGCAAGCTGGTGCAGCGTGGGCCAACTCCTGGGAGTATGTCGGGAAAAGTTAGAAAACGCGCCCTAGAGCGGGGGCATCTCGCCAAACCCGTGGTGACCACCCTGCACGCAGCAGTCTGCAACGGGAATGTTGCAAATGGCGTGCCCTGGCGCGATTGCCCGACGAAGGTTGGTGCGCAGGGGGCGGCGCAGAGCAAAGATCGAACGAGTTGGAGGCGCGGTTTACTGACGAACCGAATTTTCCCTGTAGGAGCGGGCCATGCCCGCGATCGCGCCCATGGGGCGCTCCTACAGGGATAAAGAGGGATTGCGACTCTGGGGATCTTCGTAGGCGCAACTGCCTTCCCCTGAAAGTTCGTGCTTGGGATTTCCCTCTCCCCCGCCCTCTCCCTTCAGGGAGAGGGCGGGGGAGAGGGCATGCTCCGGCGCGATATTTCCGGTAGGTAGCGGATTTATCCGCGATGGGTTTGGCGCGGCCTGGGGTCGATCGCGGACGGAGCCCGCTCCTGCACGGCCGGAAAGGGCGGCGCTGCGGCCTACAGCATGAGTTTGACCACGGACTCCGACGGGTCGCGCGATTTACCGGCCTTTTCCAGCTGCGCCAGGTAGTCGGCCCACATCTCATCCTGGCGCATGCACAGCTCGTAGAGGTAGTCCCAGGTGAACAGGCCGCTGTCGTGCCCGTCGTCGAAGGTCAGCTTGAGCGCGTACTGACCGGCCGCCTCGATGTTGCTCAGGGCGACATTCAGCTTGCCCACCTGCAGCACCGGGTTGCCGTGGCCCTGGACCTCCGCCGAGGGCGAATGCACCCGCAGGAACTCGGCGGACAGTTCGTACGACTGCTCCCCGTAAGTCAGCGAAAGCTTCTTCGAGGCCTTGTGCAGCTTGATGGCGGAAGGGATGCGCATGGACGGCTCCTGGGCGGCGATGTCGGCATTGTAGCGCCGCCGGAAAAACAGCGGGGCGCCCTGAGGCGCCCCGTCGCAGCGATGTGGATCGCTTAGAGGATGTAGCGGGACAGGTCTTCGTCCTGGGCCAGCTCACCCAGGTGGCCGTTGACGTAGGCCGCGTCGATCGCGATGGCCTTGTCGCTGTGCTCGCTGGCGAGGTCGGCGGCGTCGAAGGACACCTCTTCGAGCAGGCGCTCGAGCAGGGTGTGCAGGCGGCGGGCACCGATGTTCTCGGTCTTCTCGTTGACCTGGAAAGCGATCTCCGCGAGGCGCTTGATGCCGTCGGCGGCGAACTCGATGTCCAGGCCTTCGGTCTTCAGCAGCGCGGTGTACTGCTCGGTCAGCGACGCGTGCGGCTCGCTGAGGATGCGCTCGAAGTCGCTCGGGCTCAGGGCTTTCAGCTCGACGCGGATCGGCAGGCGGCCCTGCAGTTCCGGCACCAGGTCGCTGGGCTTGGACAGGTGGAATGCGCCCGAGGCGATGAACAGGATGTGGTCGGTCTTCACCATGCCCAGCTTGGTGTTTACGGTGCAGCCCTCGATCAGCGGCAGCAGGTCACGCTGCACGCCCTCGCGGGAGACATCGGCGCCGCCGACGTTGCCGCGCTTGGCGATCTTGTCGATCTCGTCGATGAAGACGATGCCGTTCTGCTCCACGGCTTCGAGGGCGCGGGCCTTGAGGTCCTCTTCGTTGACCAGGCGCTGCGCTTCCTCGTCGCGGATCAGCTTCATCGCCTCGGCGACCTTCAGCTTGCGGCTCTTGCGCTTGCCCTTGCCCATGTTGGAGAACAGGCTCTGCAGCTGGTTGGTCATCTCTTCCATGCCGGGCGGGGCCATGATTTCCACGCCCGAGGGGATGTCGGCGACCTCGATGTCGATTTCCTTGTCGTCCAGCTGGCCTTCGCGCAGGCGCTTGCGGAACAGCTGGCGGGTGTTGGAGTCCTCGCGCGCCGGTTCGTCACCGAAGCCGGTGGTGCGCGCCGGTGGCAGCAGGGCGTCGAGGATGCGCTCTTCGGCGGCGTCTTCGGCGCGGTACTTCACCTTCTGCACTTCCTGCTCGCGGAGCATCTTGATCGCGGCATCGGCGAGGTCGCGGATGATCGACTCGACGTCACGGCCGACGTAGCCGACTTCGGTGAACTTGGTCGCTTCCACCTTGATGAAGGGCGCGTTGGCCAGCTTGGCCAGGCGACGGGCGATCTCGGTCTTGCCGACGCCGGTCGGGCCGATCATCAGGATGTTCTTGGGCGTCACTTCGGCGCGCAGTTCGGCCGGCAGCTGCATGCGCCGCCAGCGGTTGCGCAGGGCGATGGCGACGGCGCGCTTGGCGTCGTCCTGGCCGATGATGTGACGGTTGAGTTCGTGGACGATCTCGCGGGGAGTCATGGACATTTGACGTGCTACTCCGGAGCGACAGCGCTTAGACGGCGCTGTCGAGCTCCTCAAGGGTCAGGTTCTGGTTGGTGAACACGCAGATGGAGCCGGCGATGTTCAGTGCGGTCTCGGCGATCTCGCGGGCGCTCATGTCGTCACTGCCTTTCTGCAGCAGGGCCAGCGCCGCCGCCTGGGCGAAGCCGCCGCCCGAGCCCATGGCGATCAGGCCGTGCTCGGGCTCGACCACGTCACCGTTGCCGGTGATGATCAGCGATGCGTCCTTGTTGGCGACTGCCAGCATGGCTTCCAGACGGCTCAGGGAGCGATCGGTACGCCAGTCCTTGGCCAGCTCGACGGCGGCGCGCACCAGGTGGCCCTGGTGTTTTTCCAGCTGCTGCTCGAAGCGTTCGAAGAGGGTGAAGGCATCGGCGGTGGCTCCGGCGAAGCCGGCCAGTACTTCACCGTGGTACAGGCGACGGACTTTCTTCGCGTTGCCTTTCATCACGGTGTTGCCCAGGGAAACCTGGCCGTCGCCGCCCATGACGACTTTGCCATTGCGGCGGACAGATACGATGGTGGTCAAGGGTCTTACTCCACACTAGCGGGGCGATGTGCCCGAATGCAGAGTCAGATGGGGACTAGGAAGGCGGGGTTCAAGTCCTGCGCCGGACGAGTAGCGCGCATTTCGCGCGCCGCCCGTCGGCGCAAGCCTTGCAGAGGCCGGGGTTCAGCGGGTCTGGCGCTGCTGTAACAGCAGGTTGCTGAAACCGTTGCTGGCCAGTTGTTTCTGCGCAGCGGAGGCCTTGGCGCGGTCGCCGTAGGGGCCGACCATGACGCGGTACCAGGTTTCGTCGCGCACGGTGCCGGACTCCACGCGGGCGTTCTGGCCCATCATGATGATCTGCGCGCGCAGGTGGTCGGCGTCGGTCTGTTTGCGGAACGAGCCAGCCTGCAGGTAGTACTGGGTCGCGGCCACGGCCGGCGGTGGCGTCGGCTTGGCTGGCGCGGTATCGCTGGCCGGAGCCTGCGGCAGGGCCTGCTTCTGCGCGCTGGCGACCTGGGTCGCGGGCGGCGTGGCGGGCGTTGCCGGCTTGACCACCGCGGGTGGCGGCGGGTTCTGCCCACTCAGCGCCGCCAGGGCGCGCTGGGTGTCGATCTTCTCGGCTTCTTCCTTGGTTGCGACCACGGTCGCCGGCTGCTGCGGCTTGGCCGGCGGCGGCACGGCTTCCGGCGGCACGGCGACTTCCGAGCCCGGCAGCAGGGTGTAGAAGTCGTACTTGGGCTTCACCCCGGTCGGCGCGGCCGGTTGCTGCGGCTGTACGGTGCCGGAGGGCTTGTTGGAGCCGACCACGGTCTTGGGCGCCTCCGGCTTCTCGCGTTTGACGTCGTTGCGACCCGGCTCCAGCTTCATCAGGAACATGATGAAGCCGCCGATGGCCAGGCCGGCGACCAGCCAGACCCAGCCGGGGACCGAAGTCTTCTTGGCCGGGGCCTGGTAGCGGCTGGCGCCGCGCTTGGGAGCGGGTTTCTTCTTCGCCATGGGTGCTTACATGCGCTCCAGGGTTTCCAGGCCCAGCAGCTCCAGGCCCTGCTTGAGGGTACGGCCGGTCAGTGCGGCGAGGCGCAGACGGCTTTCCTGTTGCGCCGGGTCTTCGGCAGTGAGGATCGGGCAGTGCTCGTAGAAGCTGGAGAACAGGCCGGCCAGCTCGTACAGGTAGGCGCAGAGGATGTGCGGGACACCCTTGATCGCCACGTTGTTGAGCAGGTCGGTGAACTGCGCCAGCTGCGCGGCCAGGGCGATTTCCTGGGGCTGCTGCAGAGTGATGCTGCCGCCCACTTCGTCGTAGGTCTTGCCCAGCTTGCGGAAGATGCTCGCCACGCGGGTGTACGCATACAGCAGGTACGGCGCAGTGTTGCCTTCGAAACTCAGCATCAGGTCGAAGTTGAAGCTGTAGTCGCTGGTGCGGTGCTTGGACAGGTCGGCGTACTTCACCGCGCCGATGCCGACGGCGTGGGCGATCTGGCGCAGGTCCTGCTCGCTGAAGTCGGGGTTCTTGCCCTTCACCAGGGTGTAGGCGCGTTCTTCGGCTTCGATCAGCAGGTCGATCAGCTTCACGGTGCCGCCGTCGCGGGTCTTGAACGGCTTGCCGTCGGCACCGTTCATGGTGCCGAAGCCCATGTGCTCCAGCTCCATGCTGGCCGGGACGAAACCGGCGCGGCGCGCCACTTCGAACACCTGCTGGAAGTGCAGGGCCTGACGCTGGTCGACGAAGTACAGCACGCGGTCGGCGTGCAGCACCTTGTGGCGGTAGCGCATGGCGGCCAGGTCGGTGGTGGCGTAGAGGTAGCCGCCGCCGGCCTTCTGCACGATCACCGGCAGCGGCTCGCCTTCGGCGTTCTTGAACTCGTCGAGGAACACGCACAGCGCGCCGTCGCTCTCGACCAGCAGGCCCTTGGCGGTCAGGTCGGCCACCACCTGGGCGAGGTCGTCGTTGTAGGCGCTCTCGCCCTTCACGTCGGCCATGGTCAGCTTCACGCCCAGCAGGTCGTAGACCTTCTGGCAGTGCGACAGGGAGATGTCGTTGAAGCGGGTCCACAGGGCGATGCACTTGGGATCGTTGGCCTGCAGCTTCACCACCAGCTCACGGGCGCGGTCGGCGAACTCGGGGGACTCGTCGAAGCGCTTCTTGGCGGCGCGGTAGAAGACTTCCAGGTCGTGCAGTTCGGCCTGGGCGTCCACCGGTTGTTCTTCCAGGTAGGCCAGCAGCATGCCGAACTGGGTGCCCCAGTCGCCCACGTGGTTCTGGCGGATCACGGTGTCGCCGAGGAACTCCAGCACGCGGCTGACGGCGTCGCCGATGATGGTCGAGCGCAGGTGGCCGACGTGCATTTCCTTCGCCAGGTTCGGCGAGGACAGGTCCACCACCACGCGCTGGGCGCTGCCGGCCTTGCGTACGCCGATGTGGCCGTCGGCCAGGGCCTTGTCGAGGCTGGCGGCGAGCCAGGCCTGGTCCTGGAAGAAGTTCAGGAAGCCGGGGCCGGCGATCTCGACCTTGGCCACTTCCGGGCTCTGCGGCAGCGCTTCGACCAGCTTGGTGGCGAGGTCGCGCGGCTTCATGCCGGCCGGCTTGGCCAGCATCATGGCGATGTTGCTGGCGAAGTCACCGTGGGTTCGGTCCTTGGTGTTCTCCACCTGGATGTCGGGCGTCAGGCCGGCGGGCAGGGTGCCGTCTTCGGTGAGGCTGACAAGGGCTTGCTGGATCAGGTGGCGAATCGTGTCTTTCATGGTTTTCTCCGTGCTCGCGTGCATCCGGCGCGCGCGACCGGTTATCGGGCTCAGAACCGCGCATTATCCGTGGCCGGGCATGGCTTGCCAACCGCGGAGCGCTCCGAGTTCAGTCTCGCCGCTGTGCCATCTGTCGCGGCTGATGGAAGTCAATGTAGGACGGATGCGCAAGCCCGGAGGGTTTTATCCGTACGGTGCATCGGTCAGAACAGGTCAATCGGGTCCACGTCCAGCGACCAGCGCACCTGGCGCCCGCTGGGCATGCCTTCGAGGGTCTGCAGCCAGGGCGTGAGCAGGCGGTGCAGTGGTGCACGGGCGGCGCTCATCAGCAGCAGCTGGGCGCGGTAACGGCCAGCGCGGCGTTCCATGGGAGCCGGCACCGGACCAAGGAGTTCCACTTCGTGGCCGAGCGTGGCCTGCAGGCGCTCGGCCTCGGCGCAGGCTTCGTCGAGGAAACCTTCGGCCTGCCCCGGCTTGTGCGCTTCGGCACGCAGCAGGGCGAGGTGCGAGAAGGGCGGCAGGCCGGCGGAGCGGCGCTCGGTGAGGGCCTGATCGGCGAAGGCGAAGTAGCCCTGCTCGGTGAGCTGCACCAGTAGCGGGTGGTCGGCCAGGTGGGTCTGGATCAGCACGCGGCCCGGTTCCTCGGCGCGCCCGGCGCGGCCGGCGACCTGGACGATCTGCTGGGCCATGCGCTCGCTGGCGCGGAAGTCGGCGGAGAACAGCCCGCCGTCGGCATCGAGAATCGCCACCAGGGTGACGCGCGGGAAATGGTGCCCCTTGGCGAGCATCTGCGTGCCCACCAGGATGCACGGCTCGCCTTTATTGATAGTGGCGAACAGGTCGCGCATGGCGTGCTTGCGCGAGGTGCTGTCGCGGTCGATGCGCAGCACCGGGTAATCGGGGAAGAGGATGCGCAGCCGCTCCTCCGCGCGCTCGGTGCCGGCCCCGACCGGGCGCAGGTCCACCGTGCCGCATTTCGGGCAGTTGCGCGGCGGCCGCTCGCGGTGATCGCAGTGGTGGCAGCGCAGCTCGCCGCTGCCCTGGTGCACGGTCATCCGCGCGTCGCAGCGCGGGCACTGGCTGATCCAGCCGCAGTCGTGGCACAGCAGGGTTGGGGCGAAGCCGCGGCGGTTCAGGTAGACCAGTACCTGCTGGCCGGCGGCCAGGGTTTCCTTGATCGAACGCTGCAGCGGCATGGAAATGCCCGAATCCAGCGGCAGGCTCTTCACGTCCAGGCGGTGGAACTTCGGCTGGTGCGCGCCGCCGGCGCGCTGGGTCAGGCGCAGCAGGCCGTAGCGGCCGCTCTGGGCGTTGTGCAGGCTTTCCAGTGCGGGGGTGGCGGAGCCCAGCAGAATCGGCACGTTCTCCAGCCGCGCGCGCACCATGGCCAGGTCGCGGGCGTGGTAGCGCAGGCCTTCCTGCTGTTTATAGGAAGCGTCGTGCTCCTCGTCGATGATGATCAACCCCGGATTCTTCATGGGGGTGAACAGCGCCGAGCGGGTACCGATGACGATGTCCGCCTCGCCGTCGCGGGCGGCCAGCCAGGCGTCGAGGCGCTCGCGATCGGTCAGCGCGGAGTGCAGCAGGGCGATGCGCGCGTTGAAGCGGCGCTCGAAGCGGCTCAGGGTCTGCGGGCCGAGGTTGATTTCGGGGATCAGCACCAGCGCCTGCTTACCGGCTTCCAGGGTCTCGCGGATCAGTTGCAGGTAGACCTCGGTCTTGCCGCTGCCGGTGACGCCGGCCAGGAGGAAACTGTGGAAACTGCCGAAACCGGCGCGCACGGCCTCGAAGGCGGCACGTTGCTCGGCGTTCAGCGGCAGTTCCGCCTGCGCCAGCCACGGGCCGTGGTGCGGCGCCACGCTGTGTACGCGCACCTCCAGGGTGACCAGGCCCTTTTCCTGCAGCAGGTCGAGGCTGTCCTTGTTGATCTGCAACTGGCTCAGCAGGTCGTGGGCGACGCCGTGGGGGTGCTGTTTGAGGATCTTCAGCGTCTCGCGCTGGCGCGGTGCGCGGGCCAGGCGCGGGTCTTCCTCGCGTGCGCCGGGCTCGGCGTGCCAGAAACGCTGCTGGCGCGCCTCGGCCGGGTCGCCCTGGCGCAGCAGGTTGGGCAGCGCCCAGGAGAAGGTGTCGCCCAGGCTGTGCTGGTAGTACTGCGATGTCCAGCGGCAGAGTTCCAGCAGGTGCGCCGGCATCGGCGGTTCGCTGTCGAGCACCGCCAGGGCCGGGCGCAGCTTGTCCGCCGGGACCTCGGAGGTTTCCACCTTGTCCACCAGCACGCCGACCATCTCGCGGCGGCCGAATGGCACGCGCAGGCGCACGCCCGGCTGCAGGCGCGATGCATCGACCCCGCGCGGGGGCAGGTAGTCGAACAGGCGGCGCAGCGGCGAGGGCAGGGCGAGGCGCAGGATGGACGGTGACGGCACGCGACGGATTCCGGGGCGGCGGGAAGCGTCGGATGGTAGCATGGGCAATGCGACGGTCGGTCATGCCTGATCTTGCGTTGAAAGCGTTCTCTGGTATGATCCACGCCCTTAATTTCCGTGCGGTGCCCGGTAAAAGATCCCGCCCGCGGTCCTCGATGACCGTGGCTCGGCTTCTGCCAGAGACTGGGTGGCGGCACACCACCGAGAGGAAGAGACCATGAAACCGGAAATCCATCCCGCGTACGAAGACATCGAAGCTACCTGCAGCTGTGGCAACGTGATCAAGACCCGTTCCACCCTGTGCAAGGGCATTCACCTGGACGTCTGCTCCGAGTGCCACCCCTTCTACACCGGTAAGCAGAAAGTTCTGGACACCGGCGGCCGTATCGACCGCTTCAACCAGCGCTTCGCCATGTTCGGCGGCAAGAAGTAAGATCGATTTCCGGGAAAGGCCCACGATGGTTTTTCACGGTAATTCGAAAAAGGCGTCCCTCGTGGGCGCCTTTTTTATGGCTGTCCTTTTTTCCCTGGACGCCAGCGCCGCTGCCTGCCCGAAGCCCTCGGCGACTGAAACGGTGCGCGTGGCACGGGTGGTGGACGGCGATACGCTGAAGCTGGCCGACGGCCGCAGCGTCCGCCTGATCGGCGTCAACGCCCCGGAACTGGCCCACCGCGGCCGCTCCGAAGAGCCCTTCGCGGTGGCTGCCCAGCGCCGCCTGCAGGAGCTGGTGGCAGCCAATGACGGCGAGGTCGGCCTGGTCACCGGCCCGCAGGGCAAGGACAAGTACGGTCGCACCCTGGCGCATACCTACGACGTCCACGGCAACAACCTCGAATCCCGCCTGCTCGCCGAGGGCCTGGGCTACCTTGTAGCTATCGCCCCCAACACCGACCTCACCGCCTGCCAGCAGGCTGCCGAGCAGAAGGCCCGCAGCGCCGGGCTCGGACTGTGGAAGCGTTCTCCGGTGCAAACGGCGGAACAACTTCACGAAAGCGGATTCGCCGTGGTTCGCGGGCGGGTCGAGCAGGTACAACGCAATCGCGGCGGCCTGTGGATCGATCTCGATGGGCCGCTGGTGCTGCGGATCGAGGCGAGACTCGTGAAGCGCTTCGACGATGCAACCCTGCGCGATCTCAAGGGTCGACAGATAGAGGCGCGCGGCTGGGTCATCGACCGCGCCGAGCGTGGTGGCGTGAAACCCGGACAGGCGCGCTGGATGCTGCCTGTGACCGACCCGGCGATGATGGAGGTATTGCCATGAGCTTGCGCTCGTTCGGAATCCTGACCCTGCTGGCGCTGCTGGGCGTCCTCGGCGGCTGCGCCACCAACCCGGCCACCGGCAAGTCTGACTTCGTGATGATGAGCGAGCAGAGCGAGCTGGAGATGGGGCAGAAGTACAGCCAGCAGATCGCCCAGCAGTATCCGCGCTATGAAGACGGCAAGCTGCAGGCCTATGTCCAGCAGGTCGGCGAGCGGGTTGCCCGCGCCAGCGACCGGCCGAACCTGCAATATCACTTCACGGTCATCGACACCCCGGATATCAACGCCTTCGCCCTGCCCGGCGGCTACATCTATATCCACCGCGGGCTGATGGCCTACCTGGGCTCCGAAGCCGAGCTGGCCGCCGTGCTCGGTCACGAAGTCGGCCATGTCACCGCCCGCCACAGTGTGCGCCAGCAGAGCCAGTCCAGCGCCTGGAGCATCCTCGGCCAGGCCGTGGCCATCGGCACCGGCGTCGGGGCGGCGGCGGACCTCACCAACGTGCTCGGCACCGCCTTCGTGCGTGGCTATGGCCGCGACATGGAGCTGGAGGCCGACGGCCTGGGCGCCAAGTACCTGGCCCGCGCCGGCTACGACCCGACCGCCATGATCCAGGTGGTGCGGGTGCTGAAGAACCAGGAGGATTTCGCCCGTGACGAGGCCGCGCGCAAGGGCCAGGCCGCCCAGCCGGTCGGCTACCACGGCTTGTTCGACACCCACCCGGACAACGACCAGCGTCTCAAGCAGGTCATCGGCCCCGCCCAGACCCTGGCCGCCAACAGCCAGCACGAGATCGGCGCCGAGCGCTACCTGAAGGCCATCGACGGCATGCCTTTCGGCGACTCCGCCGCCAGCGGCGTGCGCCGTGGGCAGAGCTTCTACCACTCGGAGCTGGACTTCACCCTGACCTACCCGTCGGGCTGGGGCATCCTCAACCAGCCGACCGCGCTGGTGGGTTACACCGCCGACCAGCAGGCCTACATCGGCATGAAGCTGGTGCCCCGCGACGGCCAGCTGACTCCGGCGGAATACCTGCGCAAGGGCGCTGGTGGGCGGTTATCGAACGAAGAAAGCTTCCAGCAGGCCGGGCTCGACGTCGCCACCGGCGTAGTGCCCGGTTCGCTGGCGCGCCGCGCCGCGGTGATCTACCAGAAGGACCACGCCTTCCTGTTCATCGGTGTGGTCAAAGGTCGCGCCTCGCTGGAAAGCGAGGACGACCACTTCATGCAGGTCATCCGCAGCTTCCGGCCGATGCGTGCGGACGAGCAGAAGTTCGCACAACCGCGCCGGATCGCCGTTATTCAGGTCAAATCCGGGCAGACTGTCGAGCAGTTCGCGAAGGCCGAATCCGGTCCGGAATCTGACTCGATTAATCGTATACGTTTGTTGAATGACTTGTATCCAACTGGTCAGCCAAAAGCGGGTGACTGGCTGAAAGTCGTACGCTAGAGGTCTTGACAGCAGGGGCTTGGGCTACCTTGGCAGGTGCGGGGTTTGTGCGTATGCTCGGGCCCCCGTCTGTCCAACAAGCAACAAAAGCGGAAGTGCCCAAATGTCTGATCTCAAGACCGCTGCCCTCGAATATCACGCCCAACCCCGCCCCGGTAAACTGAGCGTCGAGCTGACCAAGCCGACCGCCACCGCCCGCGACCTGTCGCTGGCGTACAGCCCGGGCGTCGCCGAGCCGGTGCGCGAAATCGCGCGTGATCCGGAACTGGCCTTCAAGTACACCGGCAAGGGCAACCTGGTCGCGGTCATTTCCGACGGCACCGCCATTCTCGGCCTGGGCAACCTCGGCCCGCTGGCCTCCAAACCGGTCATGGAAGGCAAGGGCGTGCTGTTCAAGCGCTTCGCCGGTGTCGACGTGTTCGACATCGAAGTCGACGCCGAGAGCCCGCAGGCCTTCATCGATACCGTCAAGCGCATCTCCATCACCTTCGGCGGCATCAACCTGGAAGACATCAAGGCGCCTGAGTGCTTCGAGATCGAGCGCGCGCTGATCGAACAGTGCGACATCCCGGTGTTCCACGATGACCAGCACGGTACCGCCATCGTCACCGCGGCCGGCATGCTCAACGCCCTGGAAATCGCCGGCAAGAAGCTGGAAACCGCGAAGATCGTCTGCCTGGGCGCTGGCGCTGCCGCCATCTCCTGCATGAAGCTGCTGGTGAGCATGGGTGGCAAGGTCGAGAACATCTACATGATCGACCGCCAGGGCGTGATCCACGCCGGCCGCAACGACCTGAACCAGTACAAGGCCGTGTTCGCCACCGAGACCGACAAGCGCACCCTGGCTGACGCCCTGGAAGGCGCCGACGTATTCGTCGGCCTGTCCGGCGCCAACCTGCTGAGCCCGGAAGACCTCAAGCGCATGGCGCCGAACCCGATCGTCTTCGCCTGCTCCAACCCGGACCCGGAAATCAAGCCGGAACTGGCCCACGCCACCCGCGACGACGTGATCATGGCCACCGGCCGTTCGGACTACCCGAACCAGGTCAACAACGTACTGGGCTTCCCCTTCATCTTCCGCGGCGCCCTGGACGTGCGTGCCACCCGCATCAACGAAGAGATGAAGATCGCTGCCGCCCTGGCCCTGCGTGACCTGGCCAAGCTGCCGGTACCCAAGGACGTGTGCGACGCCTACGGCGTGAGCGCCATCGAGTTCGGCCGCGAGTACATCATTCCGAAGCCGATGGACAAGCGCCTGATCACCGTCGTTTCCGACGCGGTGGCCAAGGCCGCCATCGAGACCGGCGTGGCGACCCTGCCGTATCCGAAGCACTACCCGCTGCAGTCGGTGGAAGACGTCTTCAAAGGCTGATTCCGTCTGACTCGAAGAACCCCGCCTCGGCGGGGTTTTTCTTTTTCCGCTGAAGGAAACGAAGAGTTACCGATTAATGACTGAAGGCAGGAGCCTTCAGAATGTACCGGACTATCCTTCCCCGCTCATGCATTGACGCGTCCGCTGACCTGGAGCGGGCCGGGCGCATGGGGGAGCATCATGAATCGGACTTTGCTGGCAGTCGCCACCCTGGCGGCCAGCGCCGCGCTCATCGGTTGCGCAGGGGCACCGCAAATGAGCTGGGACAGGGTAGGGGATTCGGCGCAGCGCGCGGTCACCAGTGCGGACGTCTGGGCCCCGGTGGCCGGCGCGGCTGTGATCGCCGCGGGTGGCTGGGACCACCAGTGGCAGAAGTCGGCGAGCAACCACGACTGGTTCTTCGGCGGCGATGCCAACCAGGCGGCCGACCGCATGCTCAACCTCGCCACCGGCCTGAGCGTGGTGACTGCCCTGGTGGCTTCGCCCAAGGACGTGAGCAGCGAGGAGAAGTGGAGCTGGCGCGGGCGCAACCTGGCGCTGCTGACGGCGGACCGCTACGCCGTGACCGGCTTCGTCGAGGAGGCCAAGGAATGGTCAGGGCGCGAGCGGCCGGACGAGATTCCCGACGACTCCTTCCCGTCCAAGCACACCGCCGTGACGGCCGTGCACACCAGTTTCACCCGTCGCAACCTGGACTACATCGACATGGACCCGACCTGGCGCTACACCGCCAAGGCCGGGCTCTACACGCTCGACGGGCTGACCGCGCTGTCGCGCGTGGAAGGTGACAAGCACTACCCCACGGATGTGCTGGTGGGGATGGCGGTGGGCAATTTCTTCGCCAATTTCACCTACAACCTGTTCCTCGAGGGCCCGGAGAGCCAGCGCTACAACGTGACCGTGGTGCCGGAAACCGGCGGCGGCATGAGCCTGCGCGCAGCGATGCTGTTCTGAGGTTGGCGCGACGCCGTGGGCAGCGTCTAGTCTTGAAAGCTTCTCCCTGGACGACAACCCCGATGCCGTTGCGCCTGCTGTTGATCCTCTTGATCCTGTGCGGTACCAGCGCGGTGCGGGCCGGGGAAGTGCTGCGCATCGCGGCGGACCGCTGGCCGCCCTATGCGGACCGCCAGTTGCCCGGCAACGGTGTGGCGGTGCATCTGGTGCAGGCGGCACTCAAGCGTGCCGGGTACGCCAGCGAGTACATCGAGGTGCCCTGGCCGCGTGTGCTGCACGGCGTGGCCAACGGCGAGTACGATCTGGTGGCGGATGCCTGGTACTCGCCGGAGCGGGAATCCTTCGCGGTGTACTCCGAGCCCTACCTGGTCAACCGCGTCCGCCTGATCAAGCGCCAGGGCTCGCCCATCACCTTTGCCAGGCTGGCCGACCTCTACCCTTACCGCATCGCCATGGTGCGCGGGTACGCCTATTCCGAGGCGTTCAACAACGATCCGAAACTGCAGCGGGTGCCGGTGTTCAGCTTCGTCAACGCGGCGCTGATGCTGCAGGCCGGGCGGGTGGACCTGACGCTGGAAGACGAGATCACCGCGCGGGTGCACTTCAATGGCGACCTCGCCGAACTCAAGGGTCAACTGGAATTCCTGCCGCTGCCGCTGACCGAGAACGGCCTGCATATCCTGGTCGGCCGGCACAACCCGCATCATGCCGAGATAGTCGCGGCGTTCGACAAGGCGATCCGTGAGATGCATGAGGATGGCAGCTACGACGAACTGATGCGCGAGTACGGACTGTAGCGGGCGTTGCGTTTCCTTGTAGGAGCGGGCCGTGCCCGCGATCGCGCAAATGGCCCGCGCCTGCAGGTTGGCGTCAGGCGGCTTCGCTCTGTTCCGCGCCGAGGTCCTTCTTCAGCAGGTGCGCCGCCAGGGTGCGCAGCGGCGTGAGCTGTCGGCAAATGAGTGCCAGCTGGGTCTGCACCAGCCGGTGGGCGTCGTCCTGTTCTTCGGGCAGCTCTTCCAGGCGCTTGGCCAGCGCGTCTTCCTCGTCGCTGTAGATATCCACCGGACGTCGCTCGTTGAGGCGCGTGGCGATGTCGTCGAGGCTGCTGGTCAGGCGTTCGGCGGCTTCGGCGATGAGGTCGTCGTTGACGTCTGGCGGCAGCTGGTTGCGGTGCGCGCCCAGGGCGGAGAGGTAGCTGAGCAGGGTGTGCGAGAGCACCAGGAAGCGGAAGCCGATCTCCGCGTCCTTACGGAAGTGGCCGGGTTCCAGCAGCATGTTCGACAGCGTGGTGGAGAGCGTCGCGTCGGCATTGTGCGCGTTGCGTCGGGCGGTGCGGTAGGCGAGGTCGTCGCGCTTGCCGTTGGCGTATTGCTGCATGATTTCCCGCAGGTAGCGGCTGTTGCACGCCAGGGTGCCGCCGACCAGGCGGTGCAGGCTGCGCCCGTGCCAGTCGGGCAGTACCAGGAACACCGCGATGCCGGCGATCAGCGCGCCGAGCAGGGTATCGAACAGGCGCGGCAGGATCAGCCCGTAGCCGTCGCCCACCTGGTTGAAGCAGAACAGCACCAGCAGGGTGATCGCTGCCGTCGCCAGCGTGTAGCGCGTGCTCCGCGTGGCGAAGAAGGCAACCCCGGCGACCACCGCCAGCAGCGACTGGATCAACGGGTTGGGGAACAGGTCGATCAGTGCCCAGCCGGCCACCAGGCCGACCAGCGTGCCGAGGATTCGCTGCACCATGCGGATGCGCGTGGCGCCGTAGTTCGGCTGGCAGACGAACACCGTGGTGAGCATGATCCAGTAGCCCTGGGTCGGGTGGATCAGGTGCAGCATGCCGTAGCCGGCGGCCAGTGCCAGCGACAGGCGCAGGGCGTGGCGGAACAGCAGCGAGGTCGGCGAGACCTGCAGGCGGATGCGCTCCAGCGCGTCCTTGAACGAGCGTGGCGAGCGGTCCAGCAGGGTGCTGTCCTGCTCGTCGTCGAGCATGTCGGGGTTGCTCGCGCCACTGAGCTTGCGGTCCAGGGTGGTGAGGTTGGCCGCCAGTGCGCCGAGGGAGCGCAGCAATCCGCGCCAGGCCGGGTTGCCCTGCTGGCGCAGGTAGTCCAGCGAGGCGTTGAGGTCTGCCAGGGCCAGTTCGCTGTCGTTGTAGTCGAACGGCTGGCGCAACTGGATCGCCTTCGCCAGCGCCTTGCACGCCTTGCCCTGCTGGTTGAGCAGGCGTTGGCAGCGGAACAGCACGTCGCTGTGGAAGAAGGCTTCGGCCAGCTGGTTGTAGGGGTAGTGCGAGGAACTGGCGCGCTCGTGGACGTCCTGGGCGATGAAGTAGAGCTTGAGGTAGCGGCTGATCTTCGGGCTCGGGCGGCCGTGGGACAGACGCGCGAGGATGGTTTCCTTGGCCTGGTTGAGCGCCACCACGACCCGCCCGTTCTGCCGCGCCAGGGCCAGACGCTGGGCCTCGACGTCGAGCTGGCGCAGCGGCTCCAGTAGCGTCGACTTGATCTTCAGGTACTCGCCCAGTTCGAGAAACAGCTTCGCCAGGCTCTGCTGTACCGGCTGGTTGGCGAACAGCGCGTTCCACAGCACCGAGAGCAAGCCGTACCAGAACGCCCCGGCCACCAGCAGCAGCGGTTCGTGCCAGAAGTCGGTGGGCGTGCCGCCGCGCTGGTCGACGCCGATCATGGTGTAGATCGACAGGATCAGGGTCGCCGAGGCGATCGCCGCATAGCGCTCGCCGAGGGCGCCGAGCAGGGTCATGGCGAAGGTGGAGAGTGCGAGTCCGGCGACGAACAGCGGCGGGTAGGGGAACAGCAGCTCCACCGCCAGCGAGGCGATGGTGAAGCACGCCAGGGTCACCAGCAGTGCCTGCAGGCGGCCCAGCCAGTGGTCGTCGGTTTCCGCCAGGGCGCTGGCGATGACCCCGAGGAACAGCGGGATCACCAGCTCCGGCCGACCCTGCAGCCAGCACGCGAGCATGACCCCGCTGAGGGCGACGAACACCCGCAGGCTGTAGGCGAACTTGTCCAGCGCCCAGAGGCGCCGCAGAGACTGGAGCAGTGGGGAGGAGAGCATGCGCGTGCGGGACTTCCGGGTGTCTGCCGCTCAGACTAGCGGATCGCTCCGGGCGCGGCTATCGCGAGCGCGACAAGGTGCAGCACGGATACTCTTCGTAGGAGCGAGCTTGCTCGCGAACGCAGCTCGCCGGACTTGTCGGTGGCGTGCGGTTCGCGAGCAAGCTCGCTGCTACAGGGGCTGGACGGATGGCGTGCCGGTCAGAGGATGCGCGCCTTGAACGAGCGGCCCTTGATCTTGCCTTCGTTGAAGTGCTTCAGCGCCTGCCTGGCGCTGTCGCGCTCCACGGCGACGAAGGCCTGGAAGTCGAAGATGGCGATCTTGCCGACCTGGGTGCCCTTGAGCCCGGCGTCACCGGTCAGCGCGCCGAGGATGTCGCCGGGGCGCAGCTTGTCCTTGCGCCCGCCGGCGATGGCCAGGGTGGTCATCGGCGGCAGCAGCGGGGTGTCGTTGGCCTTGAGGAAGTCGATGCGCTCCCAGTTCAGCGGGGCGCCCTGCAGGTCTTCGATGGCCTGCGCGCGGCTGGCTTCGGCGGGAGTGACCAGCGACAGCGCCAGGCCCTTTTCACCGGCACGACCGCTGCGGCCGATCCGATGAATGTGGATCTGCGCGTCGCGCGACAGTTCGACGTTGATCACCGCCTCCAGTGCGGCAATGTCCAGCCCGCGCGCGGCCACGTCGGTGGCCACCAGCACGCTGCAGCTGCGGTTGGCGAACATGGTCAGCACCTGGTCGCGCTCGCGCTGTTCCAGGTCGCCATGCAGGGCCAGGGCGGAAATCTTGCGGGCGTTGAGCTGCTCGACCACTTCCATGCACTGCTGGCGGGTATGGCAGAACGCGACACAGGACTGCGGGCGGAAATGCTGAAGCAGGCGAACGACGGCATCGAGGCGCTGCCTGGGGTCGATCTCGTAGAAGTGCTGCTCGATCTGGCTGTCGTCGTGCAGTGCCTCCACTTCCACGCGCTCGGGGTTCTTCAGGAACTTCGCCGCCAGCTGGTCGATACCTTCGGGGTAGGTGGCGGAGAACAGCAGGGTCTGCCGGCGCGCCGGAGCCTGGCCGATGATGTCGGCGATGCTGTCGTAGAAGCCCATGTCGAGCATGCGGTCGGCTTCGTCGAGCACCAGGGTGTTCAGGCCGTCGAGCTTCAGGGTGCCGCGGCGCAGGTGTTCCTGGATGCGACCGGGCGTGCCGACCACCACGTGGGCGCCGTGCTCCAGCGAGCCGATCTGCGGGCCGAAAGGCGTGCCGCCGCAGAGGGTCAGCACCTTGATGTTGTCGGCGGCGCGGGCCAGGCGGCGGATTTCCTTGGCCACCTGGTCGGCCAGCTCGCGGGTCGGGCACAGCACCAGTGCCTGGCAGCCGAAGTAGCGCGGATTCAGCGGGCTGAGCAGGCCGATGCCGAAGGCCGCGGTCTTGCCGCTGCCGGTCTTGGCCTGGGCGATCAGGTCGCGGCCCTTGAGGATTGCCGGCAGGGCGGCGGCCTGGATCGGCGTCATCTCGCGATAGCCGAGAGAGTCGAGGTTGGCCAGCAGGTCGGCCGACAGCGCGAGGCTGGAAAATGCAGAGGTGGTCACGAAGGGAGCCCGGGTGAATCCATATGGCCGCGCAGTGTAGCAGGAGAGCACCCTCAGCAGGGCTGAGAAGCCGATAGGGCAAGGGTTTGCGGCCGCTCGTCCGAATTCCCCGAAGCGCCTGGATCGGGTTTTTCCAAGAGATTCGCTTTCCGCAGATTTTTGTCGTAGAGTTTCCGGACTGTGTTTGCATGGGTCGCCGTCGATCGTGACCTGATGCGGTCGGTTATTCCACCCCGTCCTGCTCGACTCCTTGTAACTCCTTGCAACTCAGTTCCTGGCCATTCGTGGCTAATTTTAAAAATACGTTCCAAGGAGAACACCATGTCGAATCGTCAGAACGGCACCGTCAAGTGGTTCAACGAGACCAAAGGCTACGGCTTCATTACCCCGGAAAGCGGCCCGGACGTGTTCGTACACTTCCGCGCTATCGAAGGTAACGGCTTCAAGACCCTGGCCGAAGGCCAGAAGGTCACCTTCGAAGTCGTGCAGGGCCAGAAAGGCATGCAGGCCGAGCGCGTACAGGTAGCCTAAGCGCTTCCTGGCGTCAGCCAAAAAAACCCCGGGTGGAAACATCCGGGGTTTTTTATTGCCTATGTTCTTATTGCCTATAGTGCCGCCATCGCCTTTCCGGAGCCGCCATCCATGCCATCGCCCGCTTTCCGCCTGCTGCTCGCCGGCCTGCTCTTCTCGGGCGCAGCCCTTGCCGCCGAGGCTCCCGCACAGCCCGCCACCTGGGGCTGGGTGGAAACGCTCATGCTGATGCCCGAGCAGGCGCCGCTCAAGGCCAAGCTGGACACCGGCGCGCAGACCTCGGTGATGGATGCGCGCAACATCACCCGGATCAAGAAGAACGACGAGCGCTGGGTGCAGTACGACGTGATGATCCCCGATCCGGCGACCGGCAAGGAACAGCGTCTGGCCTTCGAGCGGCGCGTCGAGCGCGTGCTCAAGTTCAAGAACGAGAGCGGCGTCGAGCGCAGCCCGGTGGTGCTGATGGATGTGTGCCTGGGCGGCAAGGTCTATCGCGAACAGTTCACCCTGCGTGACCGGCAGACCCTGGACTACCCGGTGCTGCTCGGCCGCCGCACCCTGGAACACCTGGGCGCGGTGGACGCTTCGAAGACCCAGACCGTCGCGCCTACCTGCAAGCCCTGATCAGTGCTCGTCGACGCCATGCTCCGGTTCGACCCGGCGTGGCGTGGTGCGGCCATCGTCGGCGTTGAGCTGGAAGAAGATCGCCGCCGCCAGCATCGAGAGGATGCCGACGCTGAAGTAGGTCGCGTGGAAGGCTGACAGCACGTCGCCCTGTGCGCTTTCCTGATCGCCATTGAAGCCCCCCAGCAGCGCCGCCGCGCAGGCGATGCCCATGCCGATGGACAACTGCATGACCACCGACAGCAGGCTGTTGCCGGCGCTGGCGTTGTCGTCGCGCAGGTCGATCAGGGAGAGGGTGTTCATCGCCGTGAACTGCAGCGAGTTGATCCCGCCCAGTATCGCCAGTTGCACGAGCAGCAGCGCGTAGGGCGTGTCCTGGTCCACCAGGCCGAGGCTGGCGATCATCGCGCCCAGCAGCAGCGTGTTGCCGACCAGCAGCTTGCGGTAGCCGAACAGGTCCAGCAGTGGACGCGCCAGCGACTTGATCACCATCGCCGCCAGTGCCATCGGGATCATGGTCATGCCCGCCCGCGAGGGCGAGAAGCCCAGGCCGATCTGCAGCAGCAGTGGCGTGAGGAAGGGCAGGGAGCCGCTGCCCAGCCGGGCGAACAGGTTACCCAATACGCCCACGGCGAAGGTCCGCGTGGCGAACAGCGAGGGCGGGAACAGTGGCGCTTCGATGCGCAGGGCGCGCAGCCAGTAGGCCGCCAGCAGCACCAGCCCGCCCACCAGCAGCAGGACCACGCGCACGTGAGGCATGTGCAGCTCGCCCAGGCCTTCCAGGGCGATGGTGATCAGCACCATGGCGCCGCCGAAGAGCAGGAAGCCGATCGAGTCGAAACGCGTTGCGCGCACGCCGCGCAGGTCCGGCATCAGGCGCAGGGCGACGATGAAGCCGACCAGTCCCACCGGCAGGTTGATCAGGAAGATCCAGTGCCAGCTGGCGTACTCCACCAGCCAGCCGCCCAGGGTCGGGCCAGCCAGCGGGCCGAGCAGGCCGGGAATGGTGACGAAACTGAGGATGCGCACCAGTTCCGTACGCGGGTACACGCGCAGGATTACCAGGCGCCCCACCGGCATCATCAGCGCGCCGCCGATGCCCTGCACCACGCGGGCGCCGACCAGGCTGCCAAGGCTCGGCGAGAGCGCGCAGAGCAGCGAGCCGAGGCTGAACAGGAAGATCGAGAAGAGGAACACCCGGCGCGTGCCGAAGCGGTCGGAAATCCAGCCGGAAGAGGGGATCAGCAGCGCCACGGTGAGCAGGTAGGCGATCACCACGCCCTGCATGCGCAGCGGGTCCTCTTCCAGCGAGCGGGCCATGCTCGGCAGGGCGGTGTTGAGGATGGTGCCGTCCAGGGCCTGCATGAAGAAGGCGATTGCCACCAGCCAGGGCAGCAGGCGGGCTACGCGGGGCGTGAGGATGAAGGGTTCGCTCATGGTCGGTCCGTCGGGCGGGAATGGCTCTAGCTTAGGGAATCTTTGCCGAACGCGGGGAAATTCGCCGCGGTAGCGCGAGCTGATTCTCCCCAGTCGCCAGCCGGGAGGATTGGACGAATGGCCTTTCGTTGCCGGCAGGCCAGGAGTTCCCTGGCGCAGCCCCATGACGCCGGACATTTCTGTCCCCGTGAACGGAGCGCGTTTTTCCTCCGCTGCGCCTCCCGGGGCGGAACAATGGCCCTGGCTCCCGGTCGATATGGCGTCCGGAACCCCCAGGAGACAGCGATGTCCGTCAAACCCCGTGTCACCCTCGCACTGGCCGCCCTGCTGGCGGCTTCCTCCGCGTTTGCTTTCAACCTGGGCGATGCCGCCAAGGCGGTGTCCGGCGCGACCGGCTCCGATACCTCGCGCGTTGCCTCCACGCCGCAGACCAGCGGCCTGCTCAGTGCCCTGACCGGCCAGCTCGGCGTCAGCGACGAACAGGCGCTCGGCGGTACCGGCGCACTGCTGGGCCTGGCGAAGAACAAGCTGAGCACCACCGATTACTCGCAGCTGGCGAAGACCGTTCCCGGCCTCGACAAGCTCACCGGCAGCAATGCCCTGGGCGGCCTCGGTGGCCAGCTCGGCGACCTCGGCGGCGGCGCTTCCAGCGGCCTGCTGGGTAACGTCAGCAGCATGGGCGACGTGAGCAAGGCCTTCGGTGCGCTGGGCATGGACCAGGACATGACCGGCAAATTCTCCAGCGTGCTGCTGGATTACCTCGGCAAGCAGGGCCTGAACAGCAACCTGCTCGGCACCCTGGGCAGCCTCTGGGGCACCGGCGCCTGATATCCGCCGGCCGGCGCGGAACCGCCGCGCCGCGCCCCGGTCCTATCGACGATCCGACTCCGCACCGGGGTCGGACAGCCGTTCTCCGGAGCCGTCGATGTCCCCCCGTTCCGTCGTCTTCCTGGCCGCCGCCTGGTTGGCCGCTGCCCCCGTGTTCGCCGCTACCTTCACCGATACCAGCGAGCCTGTCGGGCAGGCGCAGGAAGTGCCGGCGGCCGCCAATGCGCTGCTGGGCAACCTCACCAGGCAATTGGGTGTCAGCGAACAGCAGGCCATCGGCGGCGCCGGCGCCATGCTGGCGATGGCGATGAACAGCCTGAAGGACACCGATACCGCGCAGTTGCAGAAGTCCGTGCCGAACCTCGGCCAGCTCGCCGGCAACAGCTCGCTGGGGGACCTGGGCGGGGCGCTGGGTGGTTTCGGCGGGCTGGGCAACGCCGCGGCGCTGCTGGGTGGTGTCAACAACCTGCAGGACGTCGACCAGATCTTCGGCGTGCTGGGCATGGACCAGTCGATGATCGGCCGCTTCGCCGGGGTGATCCTCGACTACTTCACCGAGCAGGGCCTGAGCAGCCAGCTGCTGGGGACGCTCGGCGGGCTCTGGGGGACGCCGGCGGCCCCGCTGACGCCGGCTGCGCCGGTCGCCGGACGGGGTGCGTAGGGAGCGTCAGAACTCCTGGCGCAGTTGCTCGATGCGCTGGTCCTTCTGCTCCCACAACTGCGACACCCAGTGCTGCACGTACTGGCGGAATTCCGCGTCGTTCTCGTAATCGCCCTGCCATAGCGCGGGGTCGATTTCCCGTGCCTGGATATCGACGATGACCCGCGGCACGCGCCCGCACAGCAGGTCCCAGAAGCCCGGTCGCGGGCCCTTCGGGTAGACCAGGGTGACGTCCAGCAGCGTATCCAGCTGCTCGCCCAGCGCCGCCAGGACGAAGGCCACGCCGCCGGCCTTGGGCTTGAGCAGGTTCTGGTAGGGTGACTGCTGCCGGGCCTGCTTGGCCGGGGTGAAGCGGGTGCCTTCGAGGTAGTTCACCACGGTCACCGGCATGCGCTTGAACTTCTCGCAGGCGGCCCTGGTGATCTCCAGGTCCTTGCCCTTGAGCTCCGGGTGCTTCTCCAGGAAGGCCTTGCTGTAGCGCTTCATGAAGGGGTAGTCGAGTGCCCAGAAGGCCAGCCCGAGGAAGGGCACCCAGATCAGTTCCTTCTTCAGGAAGAACTTGAAGTAGGGCGTCTTGCGGTTGAACGCCTGCACCAGCGCCGGGATGTCGACCCAGGACTGGTGGTTGCTGATCACCAGGTAGGAGGTGTCGCCGCGCAGCTGGGCGCCGCCGCGGATGTCCCAGACGGTGGGGGTCATCAGGGCGAAGATGGCCTTGTCGATTTCCGCCCAGGTTTCGGCGATCCACATCACCGCGCGCGAGCACGCATCCTTGGCGGCCTGGCCGGGGAGGATCAGCTTGAGCAATGCGATCAGCAGCATCGGGCCGATCAGGATCAGGGTGTTGAGCAGCAGCAGAAGGCTGGCGATGACGCCCATCAGTGCCTGCATGAAGTCCGTTCCTTGTGCTTGATTGGCGGCCCCATCATACGCAGCAGGTTGCGGGTTCCCAAGCGGCACTCCCGCCAAGCGGGCGGGCGGATTATGCTGCGCTGACAATCTGCCGGGAGCCGCCATGTCCGATTCGCCGTACCTGCGCATTCCAGTGAAAGACGTCACCCTCGGGATGTACGTGCAGGAGCTTTGCGGTTCCTGGGTCAATCATCCGTTCTGGCGCGCACGTTTCCTCCTGGAGGACCCGAACGATCTGCAGCGCCTGCAACGCAGCGCCGTCCGCGAGGTCCTGATCGACCCGCGGCGAGGATGTGTCCCTGTCGCGCCAGCATTGGCTGCGGCGCAGCCCGACGTAGCGGCCGACGCCGCGAGCGAGGATGACTTCGGAGAACCGGCTCCGCTGGCGCCGGTGCTGCGGCGCAGTCTGGAAGACGAGCTGCAGGTCGCCCGGCAGCTGTGCATCCGCTCCAAGGAACGGGTCATCGCCATGTTCCAGGATGCGCGCATGGGCCGCGCGGTGGAGGCCGAGAGCGCGCAGGAACTGGTGGGCGAAATCGCCGCCTCGATGCAGCGCCATCCCGACGCGGTGATCAGCCTGGCCCGGCTCAAGACCGCCGACGAATACACCTACCTGCACTCGGTTGCCGTCTGCGCATTGATGATCGCCCTGGCCCGCCAGCTCGGCCTCGATGAACTGCTGGTGCGCGAAGCGGGCCTCGCCGGCCTGCTGCACGACATCGGCAAGATGTGCGTGCCGATGACCGTGCTGAACAAGCCCGGCCGTCTCGACGAAAGCGAATTCGCCCGTGTTCGCGAACATCCCTGGCGCGGTGGCGAGATTCTCCGCGAGGGGCGCCACGTCAGCGCGCTGGTGCTCGACGTGTGCCTGCACCATCACGAGAAGCTCGACGGCAGCGGTTACCCGCATCGTCTGGCGGGCGAGCAGATCAGCCTGTTCGCGCGCATGGGCGCGGTCTGCGACATCTACGACGCGATCACCTCCGACCGTCCCTACAAGACCGGCTGGTGCCCGGCCGAATCACTGCAGCGCATGACCCAGTGGTGCGGCAGCCACCTCGACGAAAATGTCTTCCGTGCTTTCATCCGCTGCCTGGGCATCTACCCCATCGGCGCGCTGGTGCGCCTGCAGAGCGAGCGCCTGGCGGTGGTGGTGGAGCAGGGCGCGGAGCTGCTGCTGCCGGTAGTGAAGGTGTTCTACTCGACCCGCACCCGCGCGGCGATTCCCGTCGAGGTGATCGACCTCGCCCGCCTCAAGGGCCGCGAGCGCATCGTCGGCCGCGAGTCGCCGGAGAAGTGGGGCTTCCGCCACCTGGAATCCCTGTGGTGCGGTATGGATCGCCGGCGCGGTTCGCTGTTCGAGCGCTGAGTGTGCTGGCGAACCTATGGCGGCCGTGATAGTCCTATGCGCATACCCGCACAACCCCGGAGATTCCGCGTGAAACGCGTCCTCGCTCTGCTGTCCCTGCTCGCTCTGCCTGGCCTGACCCTGGCCGCCGAACCCAAGCTCTATGGCCGCTACGAATGGGTCAGCCTGCCCGAGCTGAACCAGACGCTGCAGGCCAAGATGGACACCGGCGCCTATACCTCGTCGCTGTCGGCCAAGGACATCCAGATCTTCCAGCGTGACGGCGAGGACTGGGTACGCTTCAAGCTGGCCACCAAGGACGGCGGCGACTCGGTGTACGAGCATAAGCTGTCGCGCATCTCGAAGATCAAGAACCGCACCGAATCCGCAGGCGAGGACGAAGAGGAAGAGGCCAGCCCCGGCCTCAGCCAGCGCCCGGTGATCGAACTGCCGGTATGCCTGGGCGGCGACCAGCGCACCATCGAGGTCAACCTCACCGATCGCAGCCACTTCAACTACCCGTTCCTGATGGGCACCAAGGGCCTGCGCAAATTCCACGTCGCCGTCGATCCCGGCGAGCGTTTCACCGCCGGCAAGCCGAGCTGCTCCTGATCCTCGATTGACGCGGCGCGGGGCATGATGGACCCTTCCGGGACTGTCCCGGGAATCGGAATCCCATGCCCCATATCCTCATCGTCGAAGATGAAGCCGCCATCGCCGACACGCTGCTCTACGCCCTGCAGGCCGAAGGTTTCGAGACCACCTGGCTGAACCTCGCCGGCTCCGCCCTGGAACGCCTGCAGCATGACGTTTTCGACCTGGTCATCCTCGATGTCGGCCTGCCTGACATCAGCGGTTTCGAAGCCTGCAAGCAACTGCGGCGCTTCTCCGAAGTGCCGGTGATCTTTCTCACCGCGCGCAATGCCGAGATCGATCGTGTGGTGGGCCTGGAGATCGGCGCCGACGACTACGTGGTCAAACCCTTCAGCCCCCGCGAAGTCGCCGCGCGGGTGAAAGCCATCCTCAAGCGTACTGCGCCCCGTGAAGCACCTGCCGCAGCGCCCGCCGGCAACGGCCCCTTCGAGGTGGATGAAGAGCGCTTCCTGATCCGCTACCACGGTCACTCGCTGGCGCTGACCCGCCATGAATTCCGCCTGCTGCAGACGCTGCTGGCGCGCCCTGAACGCGTCTTCAGCCGCGAGCAGCTGCTCGATGCCCTGGGCGTCGCTGCCGACGCCGGCTACGAGCGCAACGTCGACAGCCACATCAAGAGCCTGCGCGCCAAGTTGCGCCAGGTCGCTCCCGCCGCCGAACCGATCCAGACCCATCGCGGCCTGGGCTACAGCTACGCGCCGGACAAGAGCTGATGCGCCTGTCGCTGCGGATCTTCCTGGTCTACTTCTTCTTCGTCGGGCTCACCGGCTGGTTCGTCCTGCGCACGGTGATGGACGAAATCCGCCCCGGCGTGCGGCAGTCCAGCGAAGAGACGCTGGTGGACACTGCCAACCTGCTGGCCGAGATTCTCCAGGCCGACGTGAAGAGCGGCACCCTCGACCAGAGCCGGCTGCCCGACATGCTCCGTGCCTACGGCGCGCGCAGCCCGCAGGCGGACATCTGGGGTGTGAACAAGACCGCGGTCAATCACCGCATCTACGTCACCGATGCGCGCGGCGTGGTCCTGCTGGACTCCCTCGGCAAGGCCGTTGGCCAGGATTATTCGCGCTGGAACGACGTCTATCGGACCCTCAACGGCGAATACGGGGCGCGCTCCAGCCGCGAGTCGGCGGACGATCCGGAGTCCTCGGTGATGTATGTCGCCGCGCCGATCCGCGACGGCGAGAAGATCATCGGCGTGGTCTCGGTGTCCAAGCCCAACCGCACACTGCAGCCCTATATCGACCGCTCGCAGCGCCGCCTGGCGTGGCTCGGCGCCGGGCTGATCGTGCTCGGCCTGCTGGTCGGCGCGGGGCTGTCCTGGTGGCTGAGCCGCTCGCTGGATCGCCTGACCCGCTACGCCCAGGCGGTCAGCGAGGGCCGGCGCGCCGAGCTGCCGCGCTACCGGGGTGGCGAGATGGCGCAACTGGCTGGCGCGGTCGAGCACATGCGCGTGCGGCTGGAAGGCAAGGATTACGTCGAGCGCTACGTGCATACCCTGACCCACGAATTGAAGAGCCCGCTGGCGGCGATTCGCGGAGCGGCGGAACTGCTCGAAGGCGAGATGCCTGCCGAGCAGCGTGCGCGCTTCGTCGGCAACATCGCCGGGGAGAGCGAGCGCCTGCAGCAGCTGATCGAGCGCCTGCTGAACCTCGCCCAGGTGGAGCAGCGCCAGGGGCTGGAGGAGCATGTACCGGTGGCGTTGCATGAGTTGGCGAATGAGCTGATCGATGAGCGCATGGCGCGTGTGCAGGACGTGCAGCTGGAGAACGCGATTCCTCCGCAGGCAAGCGCGGTGGGCGAGCGTTTCCTGTTGCGCCAGGCGCTGGGCAACCTGCTGGACAATGCGCTGGACTTCACCCCGACCGGTGGCGTGATTCGTTTTGCTGCGCAGCCTGACGGAGAAGACTGGCGCGTGGAATTGTTCAACCAGGGTGAAGCCATTCCGGAGTTCGCCCTGCCGCGCCTGACCGAGCGTTTCTATTCCCTGCCGCGCCCGGCGAGCGGGCGCAAGAGCACCGGCCTGGGCCTCAATTTCGTCGCCGAGGTGGCGGCGCTGCATGGTGGCGAGTTGCGCGTGGAGAACGTCGAGGGCGGCGTGCTCGCGAGTCTGCGGTTGCCCCAGTAGGAGCGAGCCTGCTCGCGAACAAGCCCCGCTGCGAATTCGGTTCGCGAGCAAGCTCGCTCCTACGAAGAGCCGAAGCCACACAATTCCCACACAGTCTCCACACTCCCGCCCGAACGCGCCCACGCGCGGGCCCCAGGCTTGCTCCGTCGTCCACTTACGGAGAAGCCTTCGATGAACCGCCACCTCGGCATCAAGCTCGGCGCCATCGCGCTGTTGATCGTCCTCCTGCTGATACCCCTGCTGATGATCGACGGCCTTGTCGACGAGCGTCAGAACTACCGCGACGAGGTCCTGCAGGACATCGCCCGCAGCGCCAGCTACAGCCAGCAGCTCACCGGGCCGCTGGTGGTGGTGCCCTACACCCGCACCATTCGCGGCTGGCGCCTGGACAAGGCGAGTCAGCAGCGTGTGTTGCAGGAGCGCGAGGAGCGCGGGCGACTGTACTTCCTGCCGGAGGTCTTCAGCCTTGACGGGCAGATGCGTACCGAGCTGCGTCATCGCGGCATCTACGAGGCACGCCTGTTCCATGCCGAGAGCCGGGTCAGTGGCAGCTTCGTCCTGCCGGCCAACTACGGCATCACCAGCGACCTGGGCAGCTACCGTTTTGACGACCCGCTGCTGGCGGTGGGCATCAGCGACGTGCGCGGCATCGAGAACGCACCGAAGCTGAAGGTCGGTGACGAACTGCGCGACTTCCAGCCGGGCACCCAGAGCCAGTTCCTCGGCAATGGCGTGCACGCGGTGCTGCCGCTCCGGGCCAGCGACCGCGAGCAGCGTTTCGACTACGCCTTCGAATTGTCGTTGCTGGGCAGCAGCCGCCTGGACATCACTCCGGTGGGCCGCGACAGCCAGGTCAACCTGGTTTCCGACTGGCCGCATCCGAGCTTCGGCGGCGAGTTCCTGCCCACCGAGCGCAGCGTCAGCGACCAGGGCTTCAGCGCACGCTGGCGCACCAGCTTCTTCGCCACCAACCTGGAGGACCAGCTGCGTGCCTGCACCGCGCCGGCCCAGGCCGATGTCGCCCGTGCGGTCGGTGCGGACGACCCGGATGCCTCCCGTCCCAGTTCCGCCGAGTGCAGCGAGTTCGGCCAGCACCGCTTCGGCGTGGCGCTGGTGGACCCGGTGGACCAGTACCTGAAGACCGACCGAGCCGTGAAGTACGCACTGCTGTTCATCGTCCTCACCTTCGCCGGCTTCTTCCTCTTCGAAGTGCTCAAGCGCCTGTCGGTGCACCCCATCCAGTACGCCCTGGTGGGCATGGCGCTGGCGCTGTTTTACCTGCTGCTGCTGTCGCTCTCCGAGCATGTCGGCTTCGAGCTGGCCTACCTGCTGTCCGCTGGCGCGTGCGTCGGGCTGATCGGCTTCTACCTCTGCCATGTGCTGCGCAGCCTGTGGCGCGGAGCCGGGTTCAGCCTCGGGCTGGCCGGGCTCTACGGGATGCTCTACGCGCTGCTCAGCGCCGAGGACTACGCGTTGCTGATGGGGTCGCTGCTGTTGTTCGGCGTGCTCGGCGGCGTGATGGTGCTGACCCGTCACCTGGACTGGTACGGCATCGGCAAGCCCCGTGGCGATGACCTGGAATTTTCCCTGGAAGACGTGCGCGTACAGCGCTGAGGAGACTGGACATGCCCAACCTGATGCGTTTTTCCCTGTGTCTGTTCGCCGGCCTTCTGCTCAGTGGGCTGTGCCTGCCCGTGCTGATGCTGCTCGGCCGCTTCGACTGGATCGCCCTGCTGGTGGCCACCGGCAAGCCGCTGGCGCATCTGGCGCTGCTGTTGCCGGCCGAGCTGTGGACGCAACTCACCGGCGTCGAGGACGCGGCGAACAATCCCCATGTGCGTTCCTTCCTGGAAATGTGCATGGGCGTGGCGCAACTCGGCCTGCTGCTGGCGCTGCCGATCTACCGACTGGGGAAAAAGTGATGAGTGCGTGGAGCGGACTGCGCGAGGAGCGCGAAGTGGGGCGCCGATTGGCGCGGCGGATCGCCGGGTTATTCGAGCAGCGACTGCAGCGGCAATCGGTGCGGGATGAGCGGTTTCAGCGACGGGTGGTGCGACACGCTCGCTGCGAGGTGACGTCCTGGCGCGCTGGCTGTGCCCTCACCCCAACCCTCTCTCGCCGGGAGAGGGGGCTGGGCGGTGCCGGCTGGCAAGTCTGGAGTCAGCCGGCGCGACCTCAGGAGTGCTCTGCGTAGGATGGGTGGAGCGCCGCGATACCCATCGATGACTCACGCAGGAATTGTGGCCTGCATCGACGGCCGCTGGCTGACTTCAGCGAACCACTTCGCCAGCTGCGGGTAATCCGCGCGCCAGTCCCAGTGCGGCTGGCGAAAGTCCAGGTAGCCGAGGGCGCAGGCCACGCCGATGGCGGCGATGTCGAAGCGCCCGGCCAGTTCGGCGTGGGCCGGGCCGTCGAAGTAGGCGAGGGTGCGGACGATCTTCAGCTGCTGGTTGTCCAGCCACTGGTCCCAGTGCTTTTCCTGCGGACGCATGGCGGTTTCGTAGCGGATCAGCACGGCCGCGTCGAGTACCGCGTCGGCCAGCGAAGCGAGGGTGAGGCGCCGCCAGCGTGCGCCGCCCTCGCGGGGAATCAGCGGCTCGCCGGCGTGCTGCTGGTCGAGGTATTCGAGGATCACCCGACTGTCGTGCAGGGTCTGGCCGTCGGCCAGACGCAGGGCGGGAATCTTGCCGGCGGGGTTGTCGTGCAGCACGCCGGCGTCCGGCGCGATGGGCGTGTGGACGGCGGCGTACAGCTCCACGCTGTCGGCCTGTCCGGTCTCGTGCAGCAGGACCATGACCTTGCGCACGAAGGGCGAAGCGGCGGCGTGGAACAGGACGGGACGGGTACTCATCGACAGCAACTCCTGGGGTTCGGTCATTGGTTCAATCGTGGATCTGCACCAGGCGGTCGGTGCCGGGTTCGGCGCCCCACACCTCGCCGGGCCGGCCTTGCAGCTGGCGCACGCGGGCGTTGGCCTGGTCGCTGGGGAAGACGGTGAATTTCTCGCCCTGCGGATCGAAGCGCAGTAGCGAGTTGGCGGTGAAATCGCTCAGCCAGACCTGGTCCATGGCATCGACGTAGACCGCATAGGGCAGCGGATGATCGCCCGGCAGCTTCCAGGTCTTCCACTGGTTGTCGCTGGGGTCGAAGCGCGCCAGGCTGCCGGTGCCCCACTGGCTCAGCCACAGGCGGCCGACCGAATCGGCCCACAGGCGGCGCGGCCCGCTGTCCTTGCCGGGCGCATCGAAGGCGGTGGCGCTGTCGGCGATGCCGTCGATCTGGCCGATGTAGTTGCCCGCCTGCGAGGCGAACCAGATGCCGCCATCGGGCGCCACGGCGATCCCGCGCGGGCCCTTGCCGCGGGGCGCCGGCCAGACGTTCAGGTCGCGGCTGGTCGGATCGAGGCGGCCATACACACCGTTCTGCCCGGTGAACCACAGCACGCCATCGTCATCGAATACCGCAGAGTCGAGGTTGGCGCTGGCCACTTCCTGGGGCAGGGGGATGACCTCCACGCCCAGGCGCTCGGCATCGACATGGAGGATCGCGTTCCGACCGCTGTCGACGATCCAGGCGTCGCCGTTGCCATCGGCCACCACGCCCTGCGGGCTGGAACCCTTGCCCAGGCTGACCTGCTCGCTCTGCCCGGTCTGCGGGTCGAGGCGGCCGAGTACGCCGAGTTTCTGCGCGGTGTACCAGACCTTGCCGTCTTCGGTGGGTGCAACGGCCTGCGGGCCGGAGCCCTTGGGCAGGTCGAAGTACTTCACCTCGGCGGCATGGGCAGCGGTGGCCAGCAGCAGGCCGGTCAGGAACAGGCCGCTCAGGGGAAGGGACAGGACGCGAAGCATGGGGCTCTCCTTGGCAGAGTCCGGATTCAGGTGAGACTGTACGCCGGTCAGTGTGGCCGACGAAACGAAGGAGAACCGGTTGTGACGACGATTTCCGTACGCGGGGCGGCCTGCCGCCAGGGTTCACCGGTGAACGACGATGCCATCGGCTACACCGCCCGGGCAGCCTGGGTGCTGGACGGTGCGACCAGTCTCGGACCGGGGCTGGTGGGCGGCGAGAGTGATGCGCGCTGGCTGGCACAGAGTGCCAACGCGCACCTGCAGCGCCTGCTGGAAGAACAGCCGTATCGGCCCACCGAGGATTTGCTGGGGCAATTGCAGGCGGGAATCGCCGCGGATTTCCAGCGCGATTCCGGGGTAGGCGTCAGCCTTGACCTCAATCTGCCCACTGCTTGCCTGAGCCTGTTGCGACTGCTGGGCGACGGCTCGCTGGAACTGCTCAACCTTTGCGACACCCGCATCCACCTGGCCTGGGAGGATGGCCGCGTCGAGAGTTTCGGCGATACGCCGCTGGAGGAGATCGATCGCCGGTCGGTGCAGCGTCTGCTGGCGCTCCGCGAGGCGAACCCGGACTGGACTCATGCGCAACTCTGGCAGGCCAGCCGCGAATGGGTGCGGCGCAACCGTGCGCTGGCCAACACGCCGGCAGGCTACTGGTGCCTCGACCCGAGCGAGCGCTGGATTCCCCACGTGCAGCGCCGGGTGCTCGACCCGGCGGGTCTGAAGGCGTTCATGCTGGTGACCGATGGCTTCGACCGGCTGCTGGATTTTCGTCGCTACGATCTGGATGCGCTGTTCGCGGCGCTGCCCGGGCGTGGCGTGGAAGCGCTGATCGACGAGCTGCGCGCGCTGGAAAGCGCCGATGGCCAGGCGCTGGACTATCCGCGCCTGAAGATCCATGACGATGCGAGCGTGGTCTGGGGAGAGGTGATGGTGGGTATTGCGTAGGAGCGGAGCTGTTCCCATCGCACGGGCGGCTTTCCCGTAGGGCGAATAACCTGGAACAGGTTATCCGCCGTTTGGCCGGCGGATGTCGCTGCTGCGTTATGCGCCCTGCGAGTTGCCCCCGGAGCTTCCCTGTAGGAGCGCGCCATGCCCGCGATCGCGCGCATGGCGCGCTCCTACAGGTATCCCCTGGGCGTCAGAACTTGTAGTTGACGCTCGCCACCACGTTGCGACGGTCGCCGTAGTAGCAGTAGAAGCCGTCGCAGGTGGAGATGTATTCCTTGTCGAATACGTTGTTGGCGTTGAGCGCGACATTCAGGCCGTTGAGGCTGTTGTCGAGGCGGCCGAGGTCGTAGTGCACCGCGGCGTCGTAGACGGTGTAGGAACCGGTATCGCCGTCTGACTTGTCGCGCACGTAGCCCATGCTGCCGATGGCGATGTTGTGGGTCTCGCCGACGTAGCGGGTGCCGAAGCCCAGGCCGAAGCCGTCGAGCAGGCCGTCATGCCAGGTGTAGTCGGCCCACAGCGAGGCCTGGTTTTCCGGGGTGAGCGGCAGCGGACGGTTCTTGTCCAGCGGGTTGGCGACCTTGGTCATCTTGCTGTTGGCGTAGGTGTAGGCGGCGGTCACCTTGAGGTTCTCAGTGACGTTGCCGACAGCCTCCAGCTCGAAGCCGCGGACCTGCGCTTCACCCACCGGGCGGCTGATGAAGTCGCTGCCGGTGAGGACGATGTTCTTGCGGGTCAGGTCGTAGACGGCGGCGCTGAGCATCAGGTCGGTGCCCACCGGCTGGTACTTCACGCCCAGCTCGTACTGCTCGCCGGTGCTCGGCTCGAAGGCCGCGCCATTGGTGCCGCCGGCTTCGGTCTGGAACGACTCGGCATAGGACACGTAGGGTGCCACGCCGTTTTCGAACACATAGCTGAGCGCCGCGTTGCCGCTGAAGTTGCTGTCGCGACGGGTATCGGTGGCGCCATCGGCGTTGTAGAACTTCGATCCGGTGTGGGCCCAGTCCTGGCGGCCGCCGAGGGTCAGGCGCCAGTTGTCCAGGGCGATCTGGTCCTGGGCGTAGAGGCCGGTGTCACGCATCTTCTGGTTGTAGTCGTTGTACGCGGTGTAGACGACGTTGCTGAAGTCCTGGCCGTAGATCGGGTGGTTGATGTTGCTGGTCGGCGCAGTGCCGTACAGCCACTTGTAGTTGGTGTTGGCGCGCTGGTGATCCAGGCCCAGCAGCAGGGTGTGCTTGAGCGGGCCGGTGGAGAAGTCGGCCTGCAGGTTGTTGTCGATGGCGAACTGGCTGATGTCTTCATCGACCACGTTGGCGCCACGGGACAGGGTGCCGTCGTCGGCTACCGAGGTGGCGCTGCCGCCAGCGGTGATGCCCTGGAACGACAGGTCGCTCTTGGTGTAGCGCAGGTTCTGGCGGAACTGCCAGACGTCGTTGATGCGGTGCTCGAAGGCGTAACCCAGGGCGTAGTAGGTCTTATCGTAGAATTCCCAGTCCGGGTCGCCCAGGTTCTCGTGGTACTTCACCTCGCCGGCCGGGGTCGACAGCTTGGTGCCCTGCAGCGGCAGGAACTGGCTGGTGATGCCGGTATCGTCGCGGTTGAACTGCGAGAGGAAGGTCAGCTTGGTGTCTTCGTCGAAGTTCCAGGTCAGGCTCGGCGCGATGTTGTAGCGCTTGTTGTCGACGTGATCGACCTGGGTGTTGCTGTCGCGCACCACACCGCTGACGCGGTACAGCAGGTTGCCGGCGTCGTCGACCTTGCCGGTGCTGTCGAAGGAAATCTGCTTGTGCTCGTAGCTGCCGACCTGCAGCTGCACTTCATGGCTGCTCTCGGCCTCGGGGCGGCGGCTGGTCATGTCCAGCAGGCCGCCGGGCGGGGTCTGGCCGTACAGCGAAGAGGCCGGGCCGCGCAGCAGGGCAACGCGCTCCAGGTCCCAGGTTTCCAGCTTGGGCATCACGTAGGAGCCCTTGGGCAGCGGCAGGCCGTCGAGGAACTGGGTCGGCTCGAAGCCGCGCACTTTCAACCACTCGGCGCGGGTGTCGTTGCCGTAGCTGCTGGCGATCACACCGGGCATGTAGCGCACCGCGTCGTCCAGGCTCTGCACGTTGCGGTCCTGCATCTGCTCGCGGGTGGCGACGGAGATGGAGCGCGGGGCCTCCAGCAGCGGGGTGTCGGTCTTGGTGCCGGCACGGGTGCGGGTGGCGAGGTAGCCGACGGTCGGACCGTCCGGGTCTTCCTGGGTGCCGCTGATGGTGGTCGCGGACATCGACAGGGTGTCGCTCGGTTCCGGACGGAGGCTGAAGCTGCCCGATTCGCTTTCCACCAGCTCCAGGCCGGTGCCCTGCAGCGCCTGGCGCAATGCGCCGGCGCCATCGTAGCGACCCTGTACCGCATGCGCGCTGCGGCCCTGGGCCAGTGCCGGGTCGAGGCTCAGCGAGATGCCGGCTTCCGCGGCGATGCGGTTGAGGGTGCTGGCCAGCGGGCCGGCGGGCAGTTGGTAGTCGCGCACGGCGTCGGCGGCGATGGCCGAAGAGGTGGCCAGCAGGATGGCGGTGGCGAGCAGGCAGGGGCGGAGCGACAGTTCGAACGGGCGGCGCATTGAAAACGACTCCTGAATGAAAACGGTTCTCGATGCCTCCTTGCCGAACGAGAAATGAAAAGTGATAGGGCTGGCTGAAAAATATTTCGCGGATTGAAATCCTTCAGTTCGGCAGGTTCTTTCTGGGCCTGTCCTGATCTGCTAGTCCGCGCAGGACTTCCCTCTCCCTAACCCTCTCCCTGAAGGGAGAGGGGACCGTATTGAGTGCTCTGAGAGCGCCGTGCTCGCCGGATGACTTTGAGGCGACGCTTCATGCCGAATAGCTCCCTCTCCCTTCGGAGCGGGGCGCGCAGCCAGGGCGGGGGGAGAGAGCCGCAGCCGCGCAGGATTTCTGTGAGGGCACGGGATTTCTCAGCCGCGCGGCACCACGCGGGACCACCACTGGCCGTGCTTCTCGATATGCACCGGCAGCGTCGGTTCCAGCGAGCTGAGCGCCAGGTCGATGTTCTTCAGCGGGAAGCTGCCGGTGATGCGCAGGTCCGCCAGCGTCGGGTCCAGCGCGAGGTGGCCGGGACTGTAGCGGGCGAGCTGGTCGATCAGTTCGCCCAGGCGCACGTTGTCCACCACCAGCATGCCGTGGGTCCAGGCGTCGGCGGTGGCGCTGTTGGCTTCCACCGTGCCGAAGCCGTCGGCGCGCACGCGTACCTGCTGGCCCTGGTTGATCACACGCTCATCCGGCAGTTGCTCCGGGCGCGCGGCCACGGCCGACTGCAGGACGCTCAGCAAGGTGCTGTCGCCGTCGTCGCGCTCCACCAGAAAACGGGTGCCGAGGGCGCGCAGGCGGCCTTCGTCGGTTTCGACGATGAACGGGCGGCTATCGCCGTGGGCGGTCTCCACCAGGATTTCGCCGCTGAGCAGGACGATGCGCCGTTGCTCGGCGTCGAAGCGCACATCGACGGCGGTGCGGCTGTTCAGCACCAGCCGGGTGTTGTCCGGAAGGCGCAGTTCGCGCTGCTCGCCGGTGGCGGTCACCAGGTCGGAGAAGGCATAGCGCACCGGCGTGTAGCGGTTGCCGACGCCCAGTGCCAGCGCACCGACCAGCAGCAGTGTCAGGCCGGTGCCGGCCAGGCGGCGGACTTTGCGCCGGGATTCTCCCGGCGAGCGCAGCAGAGCGTTGCGCGCTGCCTTGGGCGCGGCGCCGGCGAGGCTGCGGTCGAGCATGCCCAGCTGGCTCCAGGCGCGGGCATGTTCGCTGTGCGCCGAATGCCAGCGAGCGAAAGCGGCTTCATCGTCGGGACGCGATTCGCCGGAGCCCAGACGCAGCTGCCAGCTGATCGCCTCGTCCAGTATCTGCAGGGAAACCGGTCCCTTCACGTCGGCTCGCCGTACAGCGCGATGTAGCACTGGCGCAGGCCCTGGGCGATGTACTGGCGCACGCGCGGTACGGATACGCCCAGTTGCTCGGCGATCTCGGCGTGGCCCAGGCCGTCCAGGCGGTTGAGCAGGAAGGCACTGCGCGCGCGGGTGGACAGCTTGCCCAGCAGGCGGTCGATCTCGCGCAGGTCGGCGAGGATCAGGCAGTGCTCCTCGGCAGAGGGCTGGATCGCTTCGGGCAGGCATTTCAGCTCGTCGAGGTAGGCCTGTTCCAGCGCCACGCGGCGCCAGTGATCCACCAGCAGGCCCTTGGCGACGGTCACCAGGAAGGCGCGCGGTTCGCGCAGAGAGGGCAGCTCGCGACGACCGAGTACGCGGACGAAGGTGTCCTGGCTCAGGTCTTCGGCGCGCTGCGGACAGCCCAGGCTGCGATTCAGCCAGGCAGTCAGCCAGTCGCGGTGATCGCGATACAAGGCGCCAACGAGTTCGCCGCTACCCATCTGGATGGCCGACAAGCTACTCCCCCAATGACCCCAAATGGGATCAAGCTAAAAAACGATAACCATTCGCAAATGATCGCAAAGTGCAGTCACGCGCGCAATTGGCACCCGTCGGCTTTTGTCACCGGTCGCCCGCCTTTCGGCGCCGTTCTACAATCGGACGACCCTTTTCGCGGAAAGCCTCGCCATGTCCGAACCCGTGCTGATCATCGGTTCCTTTCTTTCCCCCTATGTGCGCAAGGCGCTGGTCCTGCTGGAAATGAAGGGCGTGGACTACCGCGTCGATTCCGTCGTGCCGTTCTTCGGCAACGAGGCGTTCGAGCGCCTGAGCCCGCTGCGCCAGGTGCCGGTGCTGGTGGATGGCGAGCTGGTGCTGAACGACTCCTCGGTGATCTGCCAGTACCTGGAGGAGCGTTACCCAGAACCGGCACTTTACCCGGCGGATATCGCCGAGCGTGCCCGTGCACGCTGGATCGAGGAGTTCGCCGACAGCCGCATGGGCCAGGTAGTGATCTGGCAGCTGTTCGACCAGCTGGTGATCGGCCGCGGCGTGTGGGGCCGTGAGCCGGATGCGGCGCTGCTGGAGAAGACCTGCCAGCATGATCTGCCGGCGGTGTTCGATTACCTGGAGGCGCAGTTGCCGGAAAGCGGCTGGCTGTTCGGCGAGCTGTCCATTGCTGACATCAGCGTCGCCTGCTTCATGCGCAATGCGCAGTTCGCCCGCTACGAACTGGACGCCCAACGCTGGCCGAAACTGGCGGCGCTGCTCGCGGCCGCTTTCGCGCTGCCGGCCTTCCAGAAGCTCAACCCGTTCGAGCGTGCCATCGCCCGCACGCCCATCGCCCAGCAGCGCGAAGCGCTGATCGCCGCCGGCGCGCCGGTCAGCGAGGTCAGCCACATGCGCGAACAGCCGGTGCGCGGACCGATGAGCCGCAGCTGATCAGGCGTGCTGCAGAAAGCTCCAGAGTCGCTGCGCGACCGGGCCGTGGGCGCGGTCGCGCAGGCGCGCGGCGACCAGCTCCTCGCGACGGCCGGGCAGGTGGGGGCCGCTGAGATCGCGCAGGCGACCGTCGGCCAGTTCCTCGGCAATCAGGTGGCGCGGCAGATGGCCCCAGGCGAGGCCGTGCAGCACCAGCTCCTTCTTCATCGCCTGGTCCGGCACCGTGCATTGCGGCGCTCCTTCCAGGGTGAAGAAGTCTACCGGCGGCGAGTGCCGGGCGCTGTCGCGCATCACGCACTGGGTGAGCGAACGCAGGTGCTCCGGGCGGACGTCCGTGATGTCCGTCAGCAGCCCCGGCGCTATCACCGGGATGAAGTCCACTTCGCCCAGGTCCAGCCACTCCAGGCGTGGCTCGGCCTTGTCCACGCGGTGCAGGACCAATTCGGCCTCGCCATCGAGCAGCCGCTCCAGTGGCCCGCTGACGCTTTCGAAGTACAGCTGCAGCCGCGTGCGGGGTTGCGTGGCGAAGAAGTGAGCGAGCTTTTCCAGCAGGGCTGGGCGTGGGCAGAAGTCGCCGAGCACCACCCGTAGTTCGCTTTCTTCACCTGCTGCCAGGTGCGCAGCGTGGTCGCGCAGGCTGCCCAGTTCGCGGAGCAGGCCACGGGCACGGCGGTGGAAGGATTCGCCGGCGGCGGTCAGGGCGACACGATAGCCGCTGCGGTCCAGCAGCTCGAAGCCGAGCTGGTGCTCCAGGCGGGCCACGGCTGCGAAAATCGCCGGGTGCGAACGGTGCAACTGCTGGGCGGCAGCCTGGAAACCGCCGGATTCGACCACGGCGTCGAAGCACTGCAGGTCGTGCAGGGTGAAGTCGTGCATGTCAGCTTTCCTGACAGAGATCGTCCAGTCTTTGTAAATTCTTCCAGAGTGCGCCGCAACTAGCCTCGTCTTAACCCCACTTGAGGAGAGGCTGCCATGAGCCCGCTGCACTATCTGACTACCCGCGACAACGCCCGCATCGCCTATCGTCTGGACGGCCCCGCCGAACGCCCCCTGCTGGTGCTGTCCAACTCCATCGGCACCGACCTGCACATGTGGGATGGGCAGGTCGCTGCGTTGAGCGAACACTTCCGCGTGCTGCGTTACGACGCTCGCGGGCATGGTGCCTCCAGTGTTCCCGCCGGTCCCTATTCGCTGGCGCGGCTGGGAGAAGATGTGATCGAGCTGCTCGATTCGCTCGGCGTTCAGCGTGCGCATTTCCTCGGCCTTTCCCTCGGCGGCTTCGTTGGCCAGTGGCTGGCGCTGAATGCTCCGCAGCGCATCGGGCGACTGGTGCTGGCGAACACCTCCGCCTGGCTCGGGCCGAAAGAACAGTGGGATGCGCGCATCGCCGAGGTGCTGGCGGCGGAGGAAATGCAGGGCACTGCGGTGAGCTTCCTCGCCAACTGGTTCCCGGCGGCCTGGCTGGAGCCGCAGCGCGCAGAGGTGGCGCCGTTTCGCGCGACGCTGCTGGCGACCAACCGGCATGGGCTGGCCGGCTCCTTCGCCGCGGTGCAGGAGACCGATCTGCGCAGCGCGTTGCGCGATGTGCGTCTGCCCACGCTGGTGATCGCCGGGCAGTTCGACACGGTTACCGCGGCGGACCACAGCGAGCTGATTGCCCAGGCGATCCCCGGTGCTTGCCTGTTCACGCTGCCGACGGTGCACTTGTCGAACATCGAGTTTCCCCGTGAGTTCGAAGGCGCGGTGCTGGATTTCCTGCTGGCGCCCTGAACGAACAAGACCGCCCGAGGGCGGCCTTGCTGCTTATCCACAAGTTCGATCAGCACACGCTCAATGGTGCGCGGCATCCACCGCGATGGGCTCGCCGGAGACGTCCGCGTAGCGGCGCTTGCGGTCGGCCAGGGTGTAGTGGATCAGCGCGCCGAGGCCGGCGCCGAAGAACCAGGAGAACTGCGACAGCGCATCGAAAGCCGGCACCAGCGCCAGCACGATGGCGATCAGCGCGGCCGGGACGAACGCCGCCACGGCGCGCAGGTTCACGCCGCCGCTGTAGTGGTAGCTGGCGTCGCGGCTCTCGCTGTACAGCTCGGGCAGGTTCACCCGGCTGCGGCGCACCAGGTAGTAGTCGGTGACGATGATCCCGTACAGCGGGCCGAGCAGCGCACCCAGGCCGCCGAGGAAATACACGATCACCGCCGGGCTGTTGTACAGGTGCCAGGGCAGGATCAGCACCGCGATGGTGGCGCTGAGCAGGCCGGCGCGGCGGAAGTTCAGCAGGTTCGGCGCGAGGTTGGTGAGCACGTAGGCCGGGGCGACGAAGTTGGCCATGATGTTCACCGCCACGGTGACGATCAGGAAGGCCAGGCAGGCCAGCACCAGGCCGAAGGTGTTGGGGATCGCGGCGACGATTTCCGTGGGGTTCTGCACCAGCTTGCCGTCGATGCTGAACTGCGCGCCGGCCAGCACCACGGCGATCAGCGCGAAGCCCAGCATGTTCACCGGCAGGCCCCAGAAGTTGCCGACGCTGATGGTGCGGCGGTCCGGGCAGTTGCGGGTGAAGTCGCAGAAATTGAGGATCATGGTGCCGTACAGCGATACCCACAGTGCGGCGGCGCCCAGCACTTTCAGCCACATGGTCGAGCCGGTCGGCGCGTTGCCGCTGGACCAGGAGATCGACAGGCCGGCGCGCCAGTACATCCAGCCGGCGAGGCTGGCGAAGGCGACCAGGATGATCGGCCCGGCGAAGGATTCGTAGCGGCGCACCATCTCCATGCCGTAGGCGAAGATCACCAGCTGCACACACCAGATGCCGAGGAAGGTGATCCAGCCCAGGGTCGACAGGCCGAGGATCGAGTCCTGGTCGTAGGCTTTCAGGTCCGGCGCGATGGCGGTGAGCAGCACGCGCAGGACCACCGAGGCGAGGTAGGTCTGGATGCCGAACCAGGCGATGGCGATCACCGCGCGGATCAGCGCCGGCACTTGCGCGCCGTGGATGCCGAAGCTGATGCGGCACATCACCGGGTAGGGCAGGCCGGTCTTCTGGCCCATGTAGCCGGACAGGTTCATCAGGCCGTAGATCACCAGTGCACCGAGGGCGAACGCGGCGAGGATCTGCGCGCCGCTCATGCCCAGCGCGAAGAGGCCGATGGCGAAGGAGTAGTTGGCGATGTTGTGCACATCGTTGGTCCACAGCGCGAACAGGCTGTAGCGACCCCAGTTGCGCCCGGCGGCCCTGGTCGGCGCCAGATCGGCGCTGTACAGCCGCGGGCTCAGGCTTGGCGCGGCGGTCTTTGCGGACGCCGCGCCAGCGGCAGATTGGACAGGGGCAACGCCGGACAGGTGGGTAGGGCTGGAGTTCATGGGCTACTCGGTTTTGTATGCACGGCTTTTTGTGGTTTGTGTGCAAAGCCAATTCCATGCCAGTACGGTTCCCGCTCTGCGCTCGCCCCTGTCTGTCGCGTCGGGATTTTCTGCTGCAGCCCTTTATTGGTGCGCCCTTGCTCCTCGCCCTGGTGGTCAGGAAATAAAATCTCCAAGCCAATCATTGACTTGCAGGTCAGGAATGGCCTGTGGCCAAAAAGGGTGAAGTGGGGATTTTGTACACAAAAATTGTGCACAGGCGTTACGTCTCCGGTTTCGAACCGCCGGCAAGCGATCGCGCCAAGCGCCCATCGCGGGCATAAAAAAACCGCCCCGGAGGGCGGTTTCTTCAACGCTTGGCGAAGTGCTTACAGACCGTTCTTGGCCTTGAACTCGCGGCGGCGGCGGTGCAGGACCGGCTCGGTGTAGCCGTTGGGCTGCTGGGTGCCTTCGAGGACCAGTTCCAGCGCAGCCTGGAAGGCCACGTTGTCGTCGAAGTTCGGCGCCATCGCGCGGTACTGGGCGTCACCGGCGTTCTGGCGATCCACCACCGAGGCCATGCGCTGGAGGCTCTCCAGCACCTGCTCCTGGGTCACCACGCCGTGGCGCAGCCAGTTGGCCAGCAGCTGGCTGGAGATGCGCAGGGTAGCGCGGTCTTCCATCAGGCCGACGTCGTTGATGTCCGGCACCTTGGAGCAGCCGACGCCCTGGTCGATCCAGCGGACCACGTAGCCGAGGATGCCCTGGGCGTTGTTGTCCAGCTCGTTCTTGATCTCTTCCGCACTCCAGTTGGTGTTGGGGGCGAGCGGAATGGTCAGGATGTCGTCCACCGAAGCCGGTGCGCGCTTGGCCAGCTCGGCCTGACGAGCGAACACGTCGACCTTGTGGTAGTGCAGCGCGTGCAGGGTAGCGGCGGTCGGCGACGGAACCCAGGCGGTGTTGGCGCCGGCCAGCGGGTGAGCGATCTTCTGCTCGAGCATGGCGGCCATCAGGTCAGGCATGGCCCACATGCCCTTGCCGATCTGCGCCTTGCCTTGCAGGCCGGTAGCCAGGCCGACGTCGACGTTGTTGTTCTCGTAGGAACCGATCCATTTCTCGGTCTTCATGGCGCCCTTGCGCACCATGGCGCCGGCTTCCATGGAGGTGTGGATCTCGTCACCGGTGCGGTCGAGGAAGCCGGTGTTGATGAACACCACGCGCTCGGCGGCGGCCTTGATACAGGCCTTCAGGTTGACGGTGGTGCGGCGCTCTTCGTCCATGATGCCGACTTTCAGCGTGTTGCGCGGCAGGCCCAGCAGGTCCTCGACGCGGCTGAAGATTTCGGCGGCGAAGGCGACTTCTTCCGGGCCGTGCATCTTCGGCTTGACGATGTACACGCTGCCGGTGCGGCTGTTCTTGCGAGTGGCGCTGCCGTTCAGGTTGTGAATGGCGATCAGGCTGGTGAACAGGCCGTCCTGGATGCCTTCGGGCACTTCATTGCCCTGGGCGTCGAGGATCGCCGGGTTGGTCATCAGGTGGCCAACGTTACGCACGAACAGCAGGGAGCGGCCATGCAGGCTCAGCTCGGAGCCGTCGGCCTTGGTGTAGACGCGGTCCGGGTTCATGGTGCGGGTGAAGGTGCTGCCGCCCTTGGAAACCTGCTCGGCGAGGTCACCCTTCATCAGGCCCAGCCAGTTGCGGTAGACCACGACCTTGTCGTCGGCGTCGACGGCGGCCACGGAGTCTTCGCAGTCCATGATGGTGGTCAGCGCGGACTCCATCAGGACGTCTTTCACGCCAGCGGCATCGGTCTGGCCGATCGGGCTGGTCGGGTCGATCTGGATTTCGAAGTGCAGGCCGTTGTGCTTGAGCAGCACGGCCTTCGGCTTGGCGGCTTCGCCCTGGAAGGCGAGGAACTGGGCGGCGTTCTTCAGGCCGGTCTCGCTGCCGTTGTTCAGGGTCACGGCCAGTGCGCCGTTCTTCACCACGTAGGCGGTGGCGTCGACGTGGGAGCCGGTTTCCAGCGCAGCGGCTTCATCGAGGAAGGCGCGGGCGAAGGCGATCACCTTGTCACCGCGGACCTTGTTGTAGCCCTTGCCCTTCTCGGCGCCGTTCTCTTCGCTGATCGCGTCGGTGCCGTACAGTGCGTCGTACAGCGAGCCCCAGCGGGCGTTGGCGGCGTTCAGGGCGAAGCGCGCGTTCATCACCGGCACGACCAGTTGCGGGCCGGCCATGCGGGCGATTTCGTCGTCGACGTTCTGCGGGCTGGCCTGGAAGTCGGCCGGCACGGGCAGCAGGTAGCCGATTTCCTGCAGGAAGGCCTTGTAGGCGACCGCGTCATGCGGCTTGCCGGCGCGGGCCTGGTGCCAGCCGTCGACTTTCGCCTGGATGTCATCGCGCTTGGCGAGCAGGGCCTTGTTCTTGGGGGCCAGGTCGTTGATTACGGTTTCTACGCCCGCCCAGAACTTGCCGGCTTCAATGCCGGTGCCGGGAATGGCTTCGTTGTTCACGAAGTCGAAAAGGACTTTGGCGACCTGCAGGCCACCGACTTGAACGCGTTCAGTCATTGCTTGCCTCACTCTGCTCAGGACCAGCTCTGGACACAGGCAAAACGCCTTGTAGTCCGAGCCGCGGAATACTACATGATGCCGTGGGAAAAATCAGTGGGCTAGCGTCGCGGTTAGACCAAAGTACGCATATCAGTCACGTAGCAGATCTTATGTTCGCAAATATCATCCGGATTGTTCCAGATAAATCTTAAAACTGTACACGCATTACCCGAACGGGTACCTGTGGCAGCCCGTCGCAGCCAGCTAACCTCGCCATGCCTATACTGCTTCTTCCCTCCTGGAGAATCCCGCATGTCCGTGACGCTTGCCACCCCCACCGATCTGGATGACCTGGTTCCGCTGTTCTCCGGCTACCTCGATTTCTACGAGGTGCCCGCGCCCCACGGGACGATTCGCGAGTTTCTCGGGGCGCGCATCGGCAGCGGGCAGTCCACGGTGTTCATCGCGCGCAGCATCGATGGGTTGGCGGTAGGCTTCGTGCAGCTGTACCCGTTCTTCGCTTCCCTGGCGCTGCAGGCTTCGTGGCTGGTCAGTGACCTCTACGTGCTACCCGCTGCACGCCGCGACGGCCATGGCGAAGCGCTGATGAACGCCGCCCGCGCCCACGGCGAAGCCACCGGCGCCTGCGGCCTGATGCTGGAGACGGCGAAGACCAACCACGCCGGTCAGTCGCTCTACGAGCGCCTGGGCTACCAGCGGGACGACAAGTTCTACACCTATTGGCTGGACCTCACGGCCTAGCCCTTCGCGGAGACTGCTCATGGACCACCTCGTATTGACCGTCATCGCCCAGGACCAGCCCGGTCTGGTGGAGCGCGTGGCCAAATGCATCGCCGCCCACGGCGGCAACTGGCTGGAAAGCCGCATGTCGCGCATGGCCGGGCAGTTCGCCGGGATCCTGCGCGTGGCGGTGCCCGCCGAGGGCTATGACGAACTGGTGGAAGGTCTGCAGGAGCTGAGCGAGCACGGCATCCGCGTGCTGATGGCGGAGAGCGGCATCGAGCCGGCCTGCAACTGGAAGCCGATCCATCTCGACCTGGTGGGCAACGACCGCCCCGGCATCGTCCGCGATATCACCCAGCTGCTGGCCGAGCATGGCGTGAACCTGGAGAGTCTGACCACCGAGGTGCTCCCCGCCCCCATGAGCAGCGAGCCGCTGTTCCACGCCGAGGCGGTGCTGGCCGTGCCGCTGACCCTGCCGTTGGAAACCCTGCAGCAGAAGCTGGAGGAGCTGGCGGATGACCTGATGGTGGAGCTGAATTTCCACAGCGGGGAATGACCGCCCTGCTCTGATTGCAAGTCCTGTGGAAAAACCTGTGGGCTCTCTGTTGATGGATTGACGGAGAGCCCATTTCATTTGGGCTTCACGCCGATCTGCTTATCCCCCTTCTGCTGCTCGGCTGCACACAGATTGCGGGGATCGAGCCGTGGGCATGCTGTTGATAAGTCTCTGTAGCCCTTTATTTTAGCGGTCTTCATGGGTGAGGTCGTTTTTTGTACAGGCGGCGTGCAGCGGATCGAGCACGGCGGGCCGGCCAGTGGCTGTGCACAAATACGCTGGAAGAGTCTGTGGAGAAGCCGTTCATGGAATGCTGCAGGGCACGTTGGCTGTGGCTTTCAGAGCGTTGTCCACTTTCTGATCGAGCAGCGCTACGCCATCCACACGAAGCGGGGATCAGCCTGTGGAAAAGCCGGGGGAATATTCACACAGCCCAGTATTGACGGCGCTTCTGTGCTTTTGGTCGATTTTTGATCGATTGCCGGCGTGTACCTGGGAAAAGCCGCTGCGGGAGGCGTGTGGCGGGACGGCCTGTGGACGAACGGGCCGTTATCCCCGCAAACACGGGATAGAGCTGTGGACAATCTGCGGGTGACTGCCTGCAAGCCACAGCTGGCGTGGCTTGCAGGCGGTGGATCAATTAATGATCAGTCGCCGCGGGAGAGGCGGTACCAGATGTCCACGCTGTAGACGGCCAGCCCCAGCCAGATGCAGCCGAAGGACACCAGGCGGGTACTGTCCAGGTGCTCGCCGAACAGCAGGATCGCCTGCAGCAGCACCAGGGTCGGCGCCAGGTACTGCAGGAAGCCGAGGGTGGCGTAGGGCAGGTGGCGCGCGGCGGCGTTGAAGCACACCAGCGGCACCAGGGTGATCGGCCCGGCGGCGGCGAGCCAGAGGGCGTCCCTGGTGGTCCAGAAGTCCGCGTGTACGCTCGGACCGTCGGCGAACAGCACGAGGTAGCCGATCGCCAGCGGCAGCAGGATCCAGGTTTCCACCACCAGGCCCGGCAGCGCGGCCACTGGCGCCTGCTTGCGGATCAGCCCGTAGAAGCCGAAGGTCAGCGCCAGTGCCAGCGAGACCCAGGGCAGGCTGCCCAGTTGCCACAGCTGCTGCGCCACGCCCAGCGCGGCCAGACCAACCGCGACCCACTGCAGCGGGCGCAGGCGCTCACGCAGGAGCACTAGGCCGAGCAAGACGTTGATCAGCGGGTTGATGTAGTAGCCCAGGCTGGCCTCGATCATGTGGCCGTTGTTCACCGCCCAGACGTAGACCAGCCAGTTGCTGGCGATCAGCAGGCCGCTGGCGGTGAGCACGGCGATGCGCTTGGGATTCTCGCGCAGCTCGCGCCACCAGCCGGGGTGCTTCCACACCAGTAGCAGCAGGGCGCCGAACACCGCCGACCAGATGGCCCGGTGGGTGATGATTTCCAGGGCGGGGATGCGTTCGAGCAGCTTGAAGTAGATCGGGAAGAGTCCCCAGATGACATAGGCAGTCAAGCCCAGGGCGTAGCCCCGGCGGGGATTGGCGGTGGCCATGGAACATCCTTGGTTAGGCAGCTAATGAGTGGCTGCACAATTCTAGGGCGCTCGCGCTGGCTTGTCTGTGCCGCTTCGCTGGATGTCCCGGGGGTGCCGGCGAATGTGCGTAACGAAGGCATTACGGCGATGTCTTGAGCGAAGTGAAAACATCGCGGACGGAGTCGGCTCCTACGCAGCGTCTGGCATCCGTGTAGGAGCGGACTCCGTCCGCGATCCGGCCGTCACGCCGGTGCTGCAGGGAGGGTATTCAGAACAGCCGCAACGGCTCCTCATCCAGCGCCGCCAGCTGCTCGCGCAGCACCAGCACCTGTTCGCCCCAGTAGCGCTCGGTGCCGAACCAGGGGAAGCTCGGCGGGAATGCCGGGTCGTCCCAGCGGCGCGCCAGCCAGGCGCTGTAGTGCATCAGGCGCAGGGCGCGCAGGCCTTCGATGAGCGGCAGTTCGCGGGGATCGAAGTCGTGGAATTCCTGGTAGCCGTCCACCAGTTCCGAGAGCTGGCCAAGGCGCTCCTGGCGCTCGCCGGCGAGCATCATCCACAGGTCCTGCACGGCTGGGCCCATGCGGCAGTCGTCGAGGTCGACGACATGGAAGGTCTCGTCGCGGCACAGCAGGTTGCCGGGGTGGCAGTCGCCGTGCATGCGGATGGACGTGTACTTCACCCGGGCGTAGAGGTCGTCGATCTTCTTCAGCAGGTCGCGGGCGACGGATTCGTAAGCCGGCAGCAGGCTCTTGGGAACGAAGTTGCCTTCCAGCAGGGTGGCCAGCGACTGGTGGCCGAAGTTCTGCGGCGTCAGTGCCTCGCGGTGCTCGAACGGGCGGTTGGCGCCCACCGCGTGCAGGCGGCCGAGCAACTGGCCGAGGCGGTAGAGCTGGTCGAGGTTGCCCGGCTCCGGCGCGCGGCCGCCGCGGCGGGGGAACAGGGTGAAGCGAAAACCCGCATGCTCGAAGAGCGTTTTGCCTTCATGCACCAGCGGCGCGACCACCGGGACTTCGCATTCGGCCAGTTCGGCGGAGAAGGCGTGCTCCTCGAGGATCGCCTCGGTGGTCCAGCGGCCGGGGCGGTAGAACTTGGCGATCAGCGGCTCGCTGTCCTCGATGCCCACCTGGTAGACGCGGTTCTCGTAGCTGTTGAGCGCGAGTACGCGGGCGTCGCTGAGAAAACCGATGCTTTCCACCGCATCCAGCACCAGGTCGGGGGTGAGGTCGGAGAAGGGATGGGACATGGCGACGTTCCGGCAATGGTAAAGCTGCCTAGTTTACCCAGTCCGCCCCGTTTGGGTGCGCAGTCGCCTCAGCGGTCGGCGCAGTGTTTTTTCAGGTACTCGACGAAGTCCGTGGCCAGCGCCCGACGCTCGCCCTTCACCAGGGTCAGCTTCTGCATCGAGCGGGCCTTGCATTCGAGCCTTTGCGAGGGCTTGTCGGTGTTGTGCAGCGGCGTCAGCAGCAGGTCGTAGGGTGTGCCCTGGCGGACCTGCTCGGCGAGTTCGCCCTCGCCGCCACCGATCAGCAGGACCTTGTTGTGGGTATCGAGCTGGTACTGGTCCACCAGCGGCTCCAGCGTCGGCATCAGTTCGCTGCTGGCGCCGACCCGCAGGACGTCGGGGCCGGCCTGGCTGGCCAGGGGCAGGGAAAGCAGGAACGGCAGGGCAAGCAGGGCGAGCGAGCGGCGCATGGTGGGAGCTCCGGTTTACCACGGTCCCGCCCGACCCCGGGCGGGACTCAGGCGGTTATTGGAGCGCGCTGCGACGCCGTCGGGCTTGATATGAGGCAGGGAAACTCGTTTGCCGCGGGGTTAGAGCGGCGTGCCGAGGATCACCTGCGCCGGCGAGAACTGTGCGCGGACCGCCGAGCCCGCCTGCAGACCGAGGATCTCGATGCGCTCCGGGTCGGTCAGCGCGCAGAGCATCTGGCCGCTGGGCAGCTGGATGCGTACTTCGCTGGGGCCGTCTTCGGCCTCGCGGATGTCATCGACGTGGCCTTCCAGCGCGTTCAGCCCTTCCGGACAGGGAATGTGCGGCAGGTCGACGTAGAGCCAGCCAGCTTTCATCAGCGCCACCACCGGCACGCCGTCGGCCAGTTCCAGCTTCTCGGTGCTTTCGCGGGTGACCCGAGCCTGGATGCGCGAGCCACCGGGCAGTTCGATGCTGATCAGATCGTTGAGACCGGACGGCTCCACCGCGCAGACGCGCCCGTGCAGCTGGTTGCGCGCGCTGGTGCGCATCATCAGGCGGCCGATCAGCTCCAGGTCGGCCTGGTGCTCGACGTGCTCGACTATGTGTTCGCGCAGGGCTTCCAGGCGCTGGTACAGCGCCAGCAGGCGCTCGCCCTCGACGGTCAGGCGTGCGCCGCCGCCGCCCTTGCCACCGACGCTGCGTTCCACCAGCGGGCGGTCGGAGAGGTTGTTCAGTTCATCGATGGCGTCCCAGGCGGTCTTGTAGCTCATCCCGGCGGCCTTGGCGGCGTGGGTGATCGAGCCGAGCTGGGCGATCTGCGCCAGCAGGGCGATGCGCTGCGGGCGACGGGTAACGTGTTGGGTCAACAGGCTGAGGGTGGTCATGGTTTCGCGGGTACTTATTGGTATGCGACGAGGCTCCGTTGCTGGCGTGCAAAACGCAAGGGGCAGATGTCGGGAATGTGGCCGAACGGTCGTCTATTCCGGGGCCGGCGTGCGCGCCAGGCAATAGACGTCGACCCGCCGCGCGCCGGCACCACGGAGCAGGCGGGCGATGCGCTCGGCGGTGGCGCCGGTGGTCAGCACGTCGTCCACCAGCGCCAGGTGCAGGCCATCGACCACTGCGCCATCGGCCAGGGTGAAGGCGTTGCGCAGGTTCTTCTTGCGGGTGGCCGCGTCCAGTCCTTGCTGGGCGGGAGTGTCCCGGGTGCGGCGAATCGTGTGGTTATCCACAGGCAGCCCCAGTGGGCTGGCGAGCCATTGGGCCAGCAATTGCGCCTGATTGAAGCCGCGTTGCCGTTCGCGCCGGCGCGACAGCGGCACGGGGATCAGTCGGTCCGGACGCGGCAAGCCTTCCTCGTAGGCATGCAGCAGGTGGCGCTCCAGCAACTGGCCGAGCAGCCGCCCGAGCGGCGCATTGGCCTGGTGCTTGAAGCGGGTGACCAGCGCGTCGACGGGGAAGCCGTAGCGCAGCGGTGTCTCGACTCGCTGAAAAGCCGGAGCGCGGCGCAGGCACTGCCCGCAGGTCAATCCGGAAGCTGGGAGCGGAAGGGCGCAGATTTCGCAGTGCCCACCGAGCCAGGGCAGGTCGTCATCACATCCGGCACAGAGCGGCAGGGCAGCCTGTTCGGTCACAGCACCACACAGCAGGCATTGCACGCGGGGGCGCCACCAGACGGGACGCCATTGAAGCCAACGCATTCAGCCCCTCCATGGGCGGGGCTGCTTTGCCGGGGCGGCTCAGTGAATCAGCCAGCTCAATACCACCAGGCCCAGCACCGTCCAGATCAGCCCGCCGAAGATCGAGCGCCGCAGGAAGGCGCGGATGCCACTGTAGAGCAGCAGCAGGCCGATGAAGAGCAGGACGAAGCTGAAGATCGAGACGTCGATTCCTACAGCCCGCGCCAGGCCGTGGAAGAACTCGTCCATGGCGCGCCACAGGCCGCCGAGCACGCCCGACAGCAGATCGACGATGAAGCGGATGGCCTTGCCGACCATCTGGCCGAGGCCGTCGAAGAATCCTTCTGTTCCCATCTGGGGTATGACTCCTGAGTGTTCTGTCTGATTGGAGCGGCAATGGGCCGGATCGGTTCAGCCGCAAGCGCAGCGGGATCGCTGCGATTGATCAATAAATGGTCACTTGTCGACCTGTGTCGCGAGAGTGGTTGACAGCGTCACAGCTCCACATATGATGCCTTGAGCCTGATTTCCCCGGTGGCGCGCCGCCGGGGCACCTTAGACAAGAGGCGCCCCCAAGCGTCGAAGGACTTTGCCGATGAGTGCCACCGCAGCCCAAGTAACCCGCCACGACTGGACCCTTGCCGAAGTCCGCGCCCTGTTCGAACAGCCCTTCAACGACCTGCTGTTCCAGGCGCAGAGCATGCACCGCGCGCATTTCGACCCGAACCGCGTCCAGGTGTCCACCCTGCTGTCGATCAAGACCGGCGCCTGCCCGGAAGACTGCAAGTATTGCCCGCAGTCCGGCCACTACAACACCGGCCTGGACAAGGAAAAGCTGATGGAGGTGCAGAAGGTGCTGCAGGCCGCGGCGGAAGCCAAGGCCATCGGCTCCACCCGTTTCTGCATGGGCGCCGCCTGGAAGCATCCGTCGGCGAAAGACATGCCTTACGTGCTGGAAATGGTGAAGGGCGTAAAGAAGCTCGGCCTGGAAACCTGCATGACCCTGGGCAAGCTGACCCAGGAGCAGACCCAGTCGCTGGCCGAAGCGGGCCTGGACTACTACAACCACAACCTCGATACCTCGCCGGAGTTCTACGGCAACATCATCACCACCCGCACCTACAGCGAGCGCCTGCAGACCCTGGCGTACGTCCGTGAAGCGGGGATGAAGATCTGCTCCGGCGGCATCCTCGGCATGGGCGAGTCGGTGGACGACCGCGCCGGCCTGCTGATCCAGTTGGCCAACCTGCCCGAGCACCCGGAATCGGTGCCGATCAACATGCTGGTGAAAGTGAAAGGCACCCCGCTGGCCGAGGAGAAGGACGTCGATCCGTTCGACTTCATCCGCACCCTGGCGGTCGCCCGGATCATGATGCCGAAATCCCACGTGCGTCTGTCCGCCGGCCGCGAGCAGATGAACGAGCAGATGCAGGCCCTGGCCTTCATGGCTGGCGCCAACTCGATCTTCTACGGCGAGAAGCTGCTGACCACCACCAACCCGCAGGCCGAGAAGGACATGCAGCTGTTCGCGCGTCTGGGCATCAAGCCCGAGGAGCGCGAGGAGCACGCCGACGAGGTGCACCAGGCTGCCATCGAGCAGGCGCTGGTGGAACAACGCGACTCCCAGCTGTTCTATAACGCGGCTTCGGCCTGATAGAGCCGCTCTTCTTCATGTAGGAGCGGGCTTGCTCGCGAGCGGTCTTCCCGAATACTTCGGGGCCGGGCGGTTCGCGGGCAAGCCCGCTCCTACAGGTCCTCGCCTTGCAGGACCACCGCCGACACGGGGTTGCGTATGCCTTTCGATCTTTCCGCCCGCCTGGCCCAGCGTCAGGCGGAGGACCTCTACCGCCGCCGCCCGCTGCTGGAATCGCCGCAGGGGCCGGAAGTGGTCATCGATGGCCAGCCGATGCTGGCCTTCTGTTCCAACGATTACCTGGGCCTGGCCAATCACCCCGAGGTGATTGCCGCCATGCGCGCCGGCGCCGAGCGCTGGGGCGTCGGCGGTGGCGCCTCGCACCTGGTCAACGGCCACTGCGGCCCGCACCACGAGCTGGAGCTGGCGCTGGCCGAGTTCACCGGCCGCCCGCGCGCGCTGCTGTTTTCCACCGGTTACATGGCCAACCTCGGCACCGTCACCGCCCTCGTCGGCAAAGGCGACAGCGTGCTGGAAGACCGCCTCAACCACGCCTCGCTGCTGGATGCCGGCCTGCTTTCCGGTGCGCGCTTCTCGCGCTACCTGCACAACGACGCTGCCAGCCTCGCTTCCCGCCTGGACAAGGCCGAAGGCAATACACTGGTAGTCACCGACGGCGTGTTCAGCATGGACGGCGACCTCGCCGACCTGCCCGCACTTTGTGCCAAGGCTCGGGAAAAGAATGCCTGGGTGATGGTCGACGACGCCCACGGCTTCGGCCCGCTGGGCGCGACCGGTGGCGGCATCGTCGAACACTTCGGGTTGGGCATGGAGGACGTGCCCGTGCTGGTCGGCACCCTCGGCAAGGCCTTCGGCACTGCTGGCGCCTTCGTCGCCGGCAGCGAGGAGCTGATCGAGACGCTGATCCAGTTCGCCCGTCCCTACATCTACACCACCAGCCAGCCGCCCGCCGTGGCCTGCGCCACGTTGAAAAGCCTGGAGCTGCTGCGTGCCGAGCGCTGGCGCCGCGATCACCTGAATGCGCTGATCGCGCGCTTCCGCACCGGCGCCGAGGCCATTGGCCTGAGCCTGATGGACAGCCCGACGCCGATCCAGCCGATCCTCATCGGTGGCAGTGCCCAGGCCATGGCTCTGTCCGCCGAGCTGCGCCAGCGCGGCATTCTCGTCGGCGCCATCCGCCCCCCCACCGTGCCGGCCGGCACCGCGCGCCTGCGCGTGACCCTGTCCGCCTCGCACACCGAAGCGCAGGTCGACCGCCTGCTGCTGGCGCTCGCCGAAGCCTGGCAGCGCGTGTCGTCTAGCCTTCTGGCAGAGATCGATGCCGAGGAGGGCGATGATGCGTGACCAACTGATCCTGTTGCCGGGCTGGGGCCTGGGCAGCGCGCCGCTGGAGCCGCTGCGCGATGCGCTGCTGGAGCAGGCGCCGCATTTGAATGTGCAGATCGAGCCGCTGCCGGTGGACGCCGATCCGAATGCCTGGCTCGACGAACTGGACGACAACGTTGCCCACGACGCCTGGATTGCCGGCTGGTCGCTGGGCGGCATGCTCGGCGCCGAGCTGGCGGCACGCCGTGGCGAGTCCTGCCGCGGGTTGGTCACCGTGGCCAGCAACCTCTGCTTCCGGCGCCGCGAGGATTGGCCGGACGCCATGGCCAATGAAGTCTTCGAGGACTTCTTCGAGGCCTTCCTGCTGGAGCCGCACCTGGTACGCAAGCGCTTCACGATGCTGGTCAGCCAGGGTGCCCGCGACCCGCGTACGCTCGCCCGCCAGCTGCAGGTGGCGCTGCCGCAATTGAATATCGAGAGCCTGACCGCCGGCCTGCAACTGCTGGGGCGGCTCGATACCCGCGCCGCGCTTGGCCGCTATCCCGGCCCGCAACTGCATCTGTTCGCTGCCAACGATGCGCTGGTCCCGGCGAGCGCCGCCGACGCGCTGCTGGAGTGGCTACCGGACGTCGAAGTCAGCCTGCTGCCCGGCGCTAGCCATGGCCTGCCGCTGGAGCAGCCCGACGAGGTGGCCGGCGCTATCCTGAAGTTCATCCACGAGGGCGACGATGCCTGATTGCAGTACCAGCGCGCTGCCCGACAAACGCCAGGTAGCCGCGTCCTTCTCCCGCGCCGCATCGACCTACGATGCGGTGGCCGAACTGCAACGCGCCGTCGGCAACCGCCTGTTGGAGCTGCTGCCGGCACAGGCCGCGGCGCAGCGCTGGATCGACCTGGGCAGCGGCACCGGTTATTTCACCCGCGCCCTGGCGGCACGTTATCCACAGGCGCAGGGACTGTCCGTCGATATCGCCGAGGGCATGCTGCGCCACGCCCGCGAGCAGGGCGGCGCACAGCACTTCATCGGTGGCGATGCCGAGCGCCTGCCCTTGCGCGATGGTGCCAGCGACCTGCTGTTTTCCAGCCTGGCGATTCAATGGTGCGCAGACCTGCCGGCGGTGCTTGGCGAAGCGAATCGCGTGTTGCGCCCCGGCGGCATCGCGGCCTTCAGCAGCCTGTGCATCGGCACCCTGGGGGAGCTGCGACAGAGCTGGGAAGCGGTCGATGGCTTCGTCCACGTAAACCGCTTCCGTGCCTTCGAGCAGTACCAGCAGCACTGCGCCGGCAGCGGCCTGGAAGTGCTGGAACTGCGCACCGAGGACCGTGTCCTGCACTTCCCCGACCTGCGCAGCCTGACCCATGAACTCAAGGCGCTCGGCGCGCACAACCTCAACCCCGGCCGGCCCGACGGCCTCACCGGGCGCGAGCGGGTGCGCGCGCTGATCGCCGCCTACGAGCGCTTCCGCCAGCCCGAAGGGCTGCCGGCGACCTACCGGGTGGTCTACGCCGTCCTGCGTAAACCTGATTCCCTCTGAACGTAAAAATGTTGTTGCAGCGCGAGTTGCCCTCTCCCTAACCCTGGCTGCGCGCCCCGCTCCGAAGGGAGAGGGGACCGTTCGGTGCAGGTTGAAACAACGTATCAGCCGGCACGGACAACTCCCTCTCCCTTCAGGGAGAGGGCGGGGGAGAGGGAAGCCCCAAGCGCAGATGCCCACATAGGAGCACTGAAGAAAGCCATGACCCACGCCTACTTCGTCACCGGCACCGACACCGAGATCGGCAAGACCACCATAGCTGCGGGCCTGCTGCATGCGGCGCGATTGGCCGGGTTGTCCACGGCGGCCGCCAAGCCGGTGGCTTCCGGTTGCGAGCGCAGCCCCGAGGGCCTGCGCAATTCCGATGCGCTGGCGCTGCTGGGTGAATGCAGCGTGCCGCTGGCCTACGAACAGGTGAACCCCTTCGCCTTCGAACCGGCCATCGCCCCACACCTCGCTGCCCGCGAGCAGGGTGTGAAGCTGACGGTGGAAGCGCTGAAGGGGCCGGTGCGTTCGATCCTCGAGCTGGGCGCCGACTTCACCCTGGTGGAAGGCGCTGGTGGCTGGCGCGTGCCGTTGGCGGGGGAGGAGAACCTCTCCGACCTGGCCATCGCCCTGGAACTGCCGGTGATCCTCGTCGTCGGCGTGCGCCTGGGCTGCATCAACCATGCGGTGCTCAGCGCCGAGGCGATCCAGCGTGACGGCCTGGTGCTGGCCGGCTGGGTGGCGAACATCGTCGATCCGGCGACCTCCCGTCTGGAAGAAAACCTCGCGACCCTCGCCGAACGCCTGCCCGCGCCCTGCGTCGGACGCGTGCCACGCCTGGCCCGCGCGACTCCGGCGGCGGTAGCGGCGCATCTGGACCTGGGTATCCTGGATTTGTAACCGACCCTTGGCCTGACTGGCCGGGTCTGCTTGAATAGTGGCCACTTGCTGCTTTTGGTTGTGGAGGCGCGTCGATGGAAATCTCCGGTAATGCTTTCTCTGCGGGCCTGTATGGCGTGCAGAACGGCCAGCGCCGCGTCGACCGCGCCAGCACCGACATCGCTACCGCCGGCAGCGCGCCCAGCGAAGTGCTCAACGACCGCCTGGTCGACCTGCGCCGCGGCGAGCACGAAGTGAAGGCCAACGCCAAGGTCATCCAGGCTGCCGACGAAACGCTCGGCACCCTCATCGATATCCGCGCCTGACGGCGAGCGTTTCCCACTCCTGAATTCTTCCCGGCGGCCGGCTGTCCTCGTGACACGCCGGCCGCTCTGCCATGGGCTTTAATCAGTCTCAGGACGTCGCTGCGAATACACCCCGCGGACAGCCCGGCGAGCGTGACCAGGCGGTCGGTTTGCACGCTTGACAAGGGTATGGCGTAAACGTATGTTTCAAACGCCTGTTTGACTGTCCGGATGCGTACGCGCACCGACTGGGCGGCCGGGAATGCTCCCGCACTGCGACCGCAGCTATCGGTCGCCCATTAACCAGAACCCTTCGTAGAGGTTTACCGCTATGCCTGATTACAAGGCCCCCTTGCGTGATATCCGTTTCGTTCGCGACGAGCTGCTGGGCTACGAAGCGCACTACCAGAACCTGCCGGGCGCCGAAGACGCCACCCCGGACATGGTGAATGCCATCCTCGAAGAGGGTGCGAAGTTCTGCGAACAGGTAATCGCTCCGCTGAACCGCACTGGCGACCTGGAAGGCTGCAAATGGAGCCCGGAAGGCGTCAAGACTCCGACCGGCTTCAAAGAGGCCTACCAGCAGTTCGTCGAAGGCGGCTGGCCGAGCCTGGCCCATGACGTCGAGCACGGCGGTCAGGGTCTGCCCGAATCCCTGGGTCTGGCGATCAGCGAAATGGTCGGCCAGGCCAACTGGTCCTGGGGCATGTACCCGGGCCTGTCCCACGGCGCCATGAACACCCTGCACGCCCACGGTACCCCGGAGCAGCAGCACGCCTACCTGACCAAGCTGGTTTCCGGCGAATGGACCGGCACCATGTGCCTGACCGAGCCGCATTGCGGCACCGACCTGGGCATGCTGCGCACCAAGGCCGAGCCGCAGGCTGACGGCACCTACAAGATCACCGGCACCAAGATCTTCATCTCCGCTGGCGAACACGACATGGCCGACAACATCGTCCACATCGTGCTGGCCCGCCTGCCCGATGCCCCGCAGGGCACCAAGGGCATCTCGCTGTTCATCGTGCCGAAGTTCCTGCCCAACGCCGAAGGCAACGTGGGCGAGCGCAACGCCGTTTCCTGTGGCTCCATCGAGCACAAGATGGGCATCCACGGCAACGCCACCTGCGTGATGAACTTCGACGCCGCCACCGGCTTCCTGATCGGCCCGCCGAACAAGGGCCTGAACTGCATGTTCACCTTCATGAACACCGCTCGCCTGGGTACCGCGCTGCAAGGCCTGGCCCACGCCGAAATCGGTTTCCAGGGTGGCATCGCCTACGCTCGCGAGCGTCTGCAGATGCGTTCGCTGACCGGCCCGAAAGCGCCGGAAAAAGCCGCTGACCCGATCATCGTGCACCCGGACGTACGCCGCATGCTGCTGACCGCCAAGGCTTTCGCCGAAGGCAACCGCGCCATGCTGTACTTCGCTGCCAAGCAGGTCGACATCGTCCAGCGCAGCCAGGACGAAGAAGAGAAGAAAGCCGCTGACTCGATGCTGGCCTTCCTCACCCCGATCGCCAAGGCGTTCATGACCGAAGTGGGCTTCGAAGCCGCCAACCACGGCGTGCAGATCTATGGCGGCCACGGCTTCATCGCCGAGCACGGCATGGAACAGAACGTCCGCGACAGCCGTATCTCCATGCTGTACGAAGGCACCACCGGCGTTCAGGCGCTGGACCTGCTGGGCCGCAAGATCCTCATGACCCAGGGCGAAGCGCTCAAGGGCTTCACCAAGATCGTGCACAAGTTCTGCCAGGCCAACGAAGCCAACGAAGCTGTAAAAGAGTTCGTTGCACCGCTGGCCGCGCTGAACAAGGAGTGGGGCGACCTGACCATGAAGGTCGGCATGGCTGCCATGAAGGACCGCGAGGAAGTCGGCGCTGCATCGGTCGATTACCTGATGTTCTCCGGCTACGCCTGCCTGGCCTACTTCTGGGCCGACATGGCTCGCCTGGCTGCCGAGAAGCTGGCTGCCGGTACCAGCGAAGAGGCCTTCTACCAGGCCAAGCTGAAGACCGCGCGCTTCTACTTCCAGCGCATCCTGCCGCGCACCCGTGCGCACGTTGGCTCCATGCTGTCCGGCGCCAACAACCTGATGGACCTGGCCGAGGAAGATTTCGCCCTCGGTTACTGATCAGCGCCCTGGCCGGACGGCAAGCCGTCCGTCTGCTGAACAGCGAGAAGCCCGCCGCAAGGCGGGCTTTTTCGTATCCGGAGCCACACAAAACACCGCAGAAAATGCCATCATTACGCCACTTGCCGATCGACTGACGGCGAGCCCGGCACCCACTCTGCGGAACCTTTGTGCGACCCACGGCCCCTTACCGGATCAGCCATTTCCTCACGCCCCTGTTGCTGATTCCGGCCGGCATCGCCGCCGGCTCCCTGGGCGAACTGTCTGACTTCTTCATCTCCCTGTTCAACGTCCTGCCGACCCTGTTGCTGCTGCTCGGTGGCGCGCTGTGCATGGTCTACGGTCGCCAGCGCCAGCTGTTCATGCTGACGGTGGTGTACATAGCGTATTTCCTGCTCGATACCCAGGTCGACTACTTCCAGGCGCATCGCGTGGTGATGCCGGAGGCGGCGCTGGTGTTCCACCTGTGTTGCGTGCTGCTGCCGTTGCTCTATGGGATGTACGGCATCTGGCAGGAGCGTATGCACATGCTGCAGGACCTGCTTGCCCGCAGTGCCGCGCTGATCGCCGTGGCCGGCGTCGCCACCGCCCTGGCCAAGCGCTTCCCGCAGGGCCTCGCGGAGCTGCTCAGCGACACCTATTGGCCCGCACTGCACGGCCACTGGATGAGCCTGGCGCAGCTGTCCTATCTCGGTTTCCTGATGGCCTTCATCGCCCTGGTCGCCGCCTACGTACGCCAGCCGCGCCCGCTGCACGCCGCGCAGCTGGTGGGGCTGCTCGGGCTGCTGTGGATGCTGCCCAAGGTGTTCATCCTGCCCCACGCCCTCACGGTGATGACCAGCCTGGTGATGCTCACCCTGGCCGGTGCGGTGGCCCATGAGGCCTACCAGATGGCCTTCCGCGACGAGCTCACCGGCCTGCCGGGACGCCGCGCGCTGAACGAGCGCTTCCAGCGCCTGGGCCAGCAGTATGTGCTGGCGATGGTCGACGTGGACCACTTCAAGAAATTCAACGACAGCCACGGCCATGACGTCGGCGACCAGGTGCTGCGCATGGTCGCCAGCCAGCTGCGCCGCACCGGTGGCGGCGGCAAGGCCTACCGCTATGGCGGCGAGGAATTCACCCTGGTGTTCGCCGGCAAGTCGATCGAGCAGTGCCTGCCGTATCTCGACGGCGTGCGCCAGGCCATCGAAGGTTACGCCATGCACCTGCGCGACCGCGGCAACCGCCCCAAGGACGACCGCCGGGGCCGCAGCAAGCGCGCCGGCAAGGACGCGCAGACGGTCTCGGTGACCATCAGCGTCGGCGTCGCCGAGCGCGATGGCGAGCGGCGCAGTCCGGAGGAAGTCATCAAGGGCGCGGACGAGGCGCTGTACTCGGCCAAGAGCGGCGGGCGCAACCGTGTGGCGGTGCACGGGCAGTCCCGTCGCGGCGCGGTGCGCACCGCCTGAGCGGCCTGCGTTATGACCGCGCATTCAGCGCGTGCAGCGTGATTGTCCGCATCGTGACGGGCCGTTAGGTTCGAGTTTTCCGCGCCAAGCTGGCGCCCTGAACCGAACGGAGATTCGCGATGCCCGAGTACAAGGCCCCCCTGCGCGACGTGCGCTTCCTCACCGACGAAGTCTTCGACTTCACCGGCCGCTACGAAGCCCTCGGTGCCACCGACGCCACCCCGGACATGTTCGCCGCCATCCTCGAGGAAGGCGCGAAGTTCTGCGAGCAGGTCATCGCCCCGCTGAACCGCTCCGGCGACGAGGAAGGCTGCCACTTCGACAACGGCGTGGTGACCACGCCCAAAGGCTTCAAGGAAGCCTTCGCGCAGTATGTCGAGGCTGGCTGGAACGGCGTTTCCAGCGATCCGGAATTCGGTGGCCAGGGCCTGCCGCCGTCCCTCGGCCTGCTGGTCAGCGAGATGATCGGCGCGTCCAACTGTTCCTGGGGCATGTACCCCGGCCTGACCAAGGGCGCCATGGCCGCCATCCACGCCCACGGCACGCAGGAACAGAAGGACACCTACCTGCCGCGCATGACCAGCGCGGTGTGGACCGGCACCATGTGCCTCACCGAGCCGCACTGCGGCACCGACCTCGGGATCATCAAGACCCGCGCCGTGCCCAACGCGGACGGCAGCTACGCGATCACCGGCACCAAGATCTTCATCTCCGCCGGTGAGCACGACATGAGCGAGAACATCATCCACCTGGTCCTGGCCAAGCTGCCCGACGCACCGGCCGGCACCAAGGGCATCTCGCTGTTCATCGTGCCGAAATTCAACCTGGATGCGAACGGCGAAGCCGGCGAGCGCAACGCCGTGGCCTGCGGCTCCATCGAGCACAAGATGGGCATCAAGGCTTCCGCCACCTGCGTGATGAACTTCGACGGCGCCCGCGGCTTCCTCATCGGCGAGGCCAACAAGGGCCTGGCCTGCATGTTCACCATGATGAACCACGCGCGCCTGGGCACCGGCATGCAGGGTCTCTGCCTCGGCGAGACCAGCTACCAGGGCGCCGTACGCTACGCCCAGGACCGCCTGCAGATGCGTTCGCTGACCGGCCCGAAAGCGCCGGAGAAACCCGCCGACCCGATCATCGTCCACCCGGACGTGCGCCGCATGCTGCTGACCATGAAGGCGTTCAACGAAGGCAACCGCGCGCTGGCCTACTTCACCGCGCAGCTGCTGGACATCGAGCATCTGTCCCAGGACGCCGAAGAGCGCGAGCGCGCCGCCAGCCTGCTGGCCTTCCTCACCCCGATCTGCAAGGCCTTCATGACCGAGACCGGCCTGGAGGTCACCAACATCGGCATGCAGGTATTCGGCGGCCACGGCTTCATCCGCGAGTGGGGCATGGAGCAGCTGGTGCGTGACTGCCGCATCGCGCCGATCTACGAGGGCACCAACGGCATCCAGGCGCTGGACCTGCTGGGCCGCAAGGTCCTCGGCAGCCAGGGCAAGTTGCTGATGGGCTTCACCAAACTCGTGCACCAACTCTGCCAGCAGCACGCCGAGCACCCGCAGCTGAAAGCGCAGGTCGCCCAGTTGGCGACCCTGAACAAGCAGTGGGGCGAGCTGACCCAGAAGGTCGGCATGGCCGCCATGAAGAACCCGGACGAAGTCGGCGCGGCCTCGGTCGACTACCTGATGTTCTCCGGCTACGTCACCCTCGGCTACTTCTGGCTGCGCATGGCGCTGGTTGCCGGGCAGAAGCTGGAGGAGGGCGCCAGCGAGGCGGCGTACTACCAGACCAAGCTGGCCACCGCCGAGTTCTACTTCAGCCGCCTGCTGCCGCGCGCGCAGGCTCATGTGGCGGCGGCGGAAGCCGGCTCCGAGGTGCTGATGCGCCTGTCGGCCGAGCAGTTCGCCCTGTAATCCCCGTGCCAGACGAGGAGGCCCGCTTCACGCGGGCCTCCTCGTTTTGCGCTACATATTGTGACCAATCTATAGTTGTGCGGTCACAACATGACGCTTAAAGTCTGAAAAGTTGTTGGAGTAAACTCCGGCGGCGTACCTTCGTGTACCTCCTATTCTGATACCGCTGGCTGCCTGATCAGCCGTCGTTTTCGTTCGAGGATCCATCATGGCTGACTACAAAGCTCCCCTGCGCGACATGCAATTCGTCCTCAATGAAGTCTTCGAGGTCGCCAACCTGTGGGCTGAACTGCCCGCCCTGGCCGAGACTGTCGACGTCGAGACCGCCGCCGCGATCCTCGAAGAGGCCGGCAAGGTCACCGGCGGCGTGATCGCCCCGCTGAACCGCAGCGGCGACGAAGAAGGCTGCAGCTGGAGCGCCGAGGGCGTGAAGACCCCGGCGGGCTTCCCCGAGGCCTACCGCACCTACGCCGAAGGCGGCTGGGTGGGTGTGGGCGGCGCGCCGGAATTCGGCGGCATGGGCATGCCCAAGGTGATCGGCGCCCAGGTCGAGGAAATGGTCAACTCGGCCAACCTGTCCTTCGGCCTGTACCCGATGCTGACCGCCGGCGCCTGCCTGTCGCTGCTCAACCACGCCAGCGAAGAACTCAAGGCCAAGTACCTGCCGAACATGTACGCCGGCACCTGGGCCGGTTCCATGTGCCTGACCGAGCCGCACGCCGGCACCGACCTGGGCATCATCCGCACCAAGGCCGAGCCGCAGGCTGACGGCAGCTACAAGATTTCCGGCACCAAGATCTTCATCACCGGCGGCGAGCACGACCTCACCGAGAACATCATCCACCTGGTCCTGGCCAAGCTCCCCGACGCGCCGGCCGGCTCCAAGGGCATCTCGCTGTTCCTGGTGCCGAAGGTGATGGTCAACGCCGACGGCTCGCTGGCCGAGCGCAACGCCGTGTCCTGTGGCTCCATCGAGCACAAGATGGGCATCAAGGGCTCCGCCACCTGCGTGATGAACTTCGACGGCGCCACCGGCTGGATCGTCGATGCGCCGAACAAGGGCCTGGCCGCCATGTTCACCATGATGAACTACGAGCGCCTGGGCGTTGGCATCCAGGGCCTGGCCACCGGCGAGCGCTCCTACCAGAGCGCCGTGGAGTACGCCCGCGAGCGTATCCAGAGCCGCGCGCCGACCGGCCCGGTCGCCAAGGACAAGGCCGCCGACCCGATCATCGTGCACCCGGACGTGCGTCGCATGCTGCTGACCATGAAGGCGCTGAACGAAGGCGGCCGTGCCTTCTCCAGCTACGTCGCCATGCAGCTGGACACCGCCAAGTACAGCGAAGAGCCGACTACCCGCAAGCGCGCCGAAGAACTGGTCGCCCTGCTGACCCCGGTGGCCAAGGCCTTCCTCACCGACATGGGCCTGGAAACCACCCTCCACGGCCAGCAGATCTTCGGCGGCCACGGCTTCATCCGCGAGTGGGGCCAGGAGCAATTGGTGCGCGATTGCCGCATCACCCAGATCTACGAAGGCACCAACGGCATCCAGGCGCTGGACCTGATGGGCCGCAAGATCGTCGGCAGCGGCGGCGCCTACGCCAAACTGTTCACCGACGAAATCCGCGCCTTCACCGCCTCGGCATCCGCTGAGCTGGCCGAGTTCATCGGCCCGCTGAACGCCGCCGTGCAGAACCTGGACGAGCTGACCGCCTGGGTCCTGGACCGCGCCAAGGGCAACCCGAACGAAATCGGCGCCGCCTCGGTCGAGTACCTGCACGCCTTCGGCTACACCGCCTACGCGTACATGTGGGCTCTGATGGCCCGTGCTTCGCTGGGCAAGGAAGGCCAGGACGAGTTCTACGCCAGCAAGCTGGGCACTGCGCGCTTCTACTTCGCCCGCCTGCTGCCGCGCATCCACTCCCTGACGGCCTCGGTAAAGGCTGGCAGCGAGTCGCTGTACCTGCTGGATGCCGCGCAGTTCTAAGCGTTCGTTCTGAAAAGCCCCGCTCCGGCGGGGTTTTTTTATGGGGATATTTCCTTTCCGAAGGGTGCTAGTACGAATCCGTGTAAGCCAAAGCTTACAAACAGCGGTGGTGATCGGCGTCTTTCTGACAAAGGCTTACGGCGGTAACCTTCTCCTCAGTCAGGACATTGCGCAGGAAGCGCCAAAGACAACACGGAAATATAGGGATTCCACCAAGGATGGTGGCCAGCACGGACGTCAGGATATCGGTCTGCAAAACCCCGTCTCGAAAGAGGCGGGGTTTTTTCTTGCTCGCGATTTCGATTGGGGCGTGTGCAGGACGGCGCAGGATGGCGCGGACCTGTAGGAGCGCGCCATGCGCGCGATCGCGGGCATGGCCCGCTCCTACCGGGGAATTCCGGGCTGGCCTGCTAACGCATGGGTATCACACCGCACCATCCAGCAACGAACGCAACAACTCCACCGTCGGCTGCTGCCGCTGCGCATCGCGATACACCAACCCAACGCTCAGCGGAATGCGCGGTTCGCTCAAGGGCTTCCACAGCAGGTCCTTGTGCGCATGCATCTGCCGCGCGCGGCCGGGCAGTACTGTCGCAAAGCGGCTCTGCGGCAGGCTGTCGAGGATGCCGCCCATGTGGTTCAGCTCCGCCTGCACCCGTGGCCGCCGGCCGATGGCTGCCAGTTGCTCCTGCCAGATCTGCCGGGCGCGAAATTCCTCGCCGAGCAGCAGCATCGGCAGTTCCGCCGCCTGGGCCAGCGACACCTTCTTGAAGTCCTTCAGCGGGTGGTCCGCCGGGATCACCAGCTGCAACTCGTCCGGGTACAGCTCGACACCATGCAGCGCCGGCTGGCGCGGCGGCAGGAAGCCGATGCCGATATCCAGCTGGCCGATCAGCAGGCGCCGCTCGATCTCCACCCCCGACAGTTCGTAGATGCGCACCTGCACATGAGGTTGCGCGGCGTGCAGGCGTTCCACCAGATGCGGCACCAGGCTCGCGTTGACCGTCTGCAGCACGCCGATGACCAGGCTGCGCGCGCTCTGCCCGCGATAGCCCCGCAACGCCTCGCGGGCGCGCTCCAGGCCCTCCAGCAGCGGCCCCGCATGGTTGTACAGCGTGTGCGCAGCGGCGGTCGGCAACAGGCGCTTGCCACTGCGCTGGAACAGCGCCACATCCAGGTTCTGCTCCAGCTGGCGAATCTGCTGCGACAGTGCCGGTTGGGAAATCGCCAGACGTTCGGCGGCGCGCCCGACATGGCCTTCCTCGTAGAGCGCGACGAAATAGCGAAGCTGGCGGAAATCCATAAGGTCTGCTTATCAACGAAACTGGAAAATCGAAATGGATAGCCGGCTATCCGGGTCGCTACTCTAGCGCCTGTCAGCCGAATCGGACGGGTAGACAAAGGTGTAAGACAACGCCGTTTCCATAGGCCCCGTCGAAGATTCCCCCCATGCCTGAAGCCCGCCCCGCGCGAGCTTCGCAAATGCCCTCGCGCCCGCCCCCGGACGTCGTCTTGGTCCTGCGGGGCGGCTTTTATCGCTGCCGCCGAGCCTGTCACAGGGCTCGGCGGCTTTGTCATGCCGACGTAACACCGCGTTCCTAACCTTCCGCCGATAGCTTCTACTGACAACCCGAGCCGTCAGAAAGACGGCCGTGCGGAAGGAACCTTCTGATGAGCGAGCGTTTCCAGGATTTCCACGACCGACTGGCCGCCTTCGACGACCAGGCGATCAACCCCTCCGGCAACGTGCCGATGAGCGAGCTGATCGACGCTTCGCGCCGCCGCCTGCTGAAGAACAGCCTGGTGCTGGGCGCGGTCGGCTTTCTCGGCGGCAGCCTGTTCCCCGGCCGCTCGTTGTTCGCCGCCGATGCGCCGGTGCCCACTGCGCTGCTGGGCTTCAAGGGCGTACCGGTGCAGCAGGACCCGAAGTTCGACCGGGTGATAGTCGCCGAAGGCTACAGCGCTCGGCCGTTCTTCTCCTGGGGCGACGCCGTGGTGAGCGGCTCGCCGGCCTGGAAGGGCGACGCCAGCGAGGACTGGAAAGCCCAGGAACTGCAGGCCGGCGACAACCATGACGGCATGCACTACTTCCCCTTCCCGGACGCGCCGGACAGCCATGGCCTGCTGGTGATCAACCACGAGTACATCAACCCGACGCTGCACCCCAGGGGCCAGACCTTCGAGGATCGTCCGGACGGTTCGCGCGGCCGCCCGGAAGGCGAGGTGCGCAAGGAAATCGCCGCCCACGGCCTGAGCGTGATCGAAGTGAAGAAGGACGCCGGCGGCCAGTGGCTGCGCGTCGAGGGCTCCCGCTATAACCGCCGCATTACCGGCAGCTCGCCGCTGGACCTGTCCGGCCCGCTGGCCGGCCACGACCTGCTGCGCACCGCCAGCGACCCGGACGCGAAACAGGTACTCGGCACCCTGAACAACTGCTCCATGGGCGTCACGCCCTGGGGTACCTACCTGGCCTGCGAAGAGAACTGGCACCAGTACTTCGTCAACCGCGACAAGGACGACTACGCCAGGCGCGTTTCGCACAAGCGCTACGGCCTGTCCAACGGCCAGTTCAGCAACTACTACGCCTGGGAGGCAGTGGACGCGCGCTTCGACGCCACGCCCAAGGCCGACCAGCCCCACGGTGGCCACGTCAACGAACCGAACCGCTTCGGCTGGGTGGTGGAGATCGACCCGTTCGACCCGAAGTCCACGCCGAAGAAGCGCACCGCCGTCGGCCGCTTCTGCCGCGAGTGCTCGACCCTCTCCCTGGGCGCCGACAACCGCATGGCGTTCTATTACGGCGACGACACAAAGGGCGAGTACATCTACAAGTTCGTCCCGGCTGGCCAATACGACGCGAACAACCGCGCGGCGAACGTCGACCTGCTGGATGAAGGCACGCTCTACGTCGCCCGCTTCAATGCCGATGGCAGCGGCCAGTGGCTGCCGCTGGTGCACGGGCAGAACGGCTTGAGCGCCGAGAACGGTTTCGCCAGCCAGGCCGAGGTGCTGGTCAACGCCCGCGCCGCCGCCGACAAGCTCGGCGCCACGCCCATGGACCGCCCCGAGTGGGTCGCCGTGCAGCAGACCACCCGCGAGGTCTACGTCAGCCTCACCAACAACGATGCCCGGGGCAAGAAGCAGCCGGTGGACGCCGCCAACCCGCGCAAGGACAACCTCCACGGGCAGATCCTGCGCTGGAACGAAGCCGGCGGCGATCCGACCGCCACCAGCTTCCAGTGGGAGATCTTCCTGCTGGCCGGCGAGCACCAGGGCGCCAGCGCGCCGGAGAACCTGATCGGGACCATCAACGGCGACATCTTCTCCTCGCCGGACGGCCTGTACTTCGATACCGCCGGGCGCCTGTGGATCGAGACCGACTACGACGACGCCGAAGCGCCGATGCAGGCCATGGGCTGCAACCAGTTGCTCTGCGCCGATCCGCACAGCCGCGAGGTGCGCCGCTTCCTGGTCGGCCCGCGCGGCTGCGAGCTGACCGGCATCACCCAGACGCCGGATGGCAAGACCCTGTGGGTGAACATCCAGCACCCGACGCTGAGCTTCCCGGCCAGCGACGGCAAGAGCATCCCGCGTTCCACGACGCTGGTGATCACCAAGGATGATGGCGGTGTGATCGGGACTTGATCGGTCCCCTGTAGGAGCGAACCGGCCGGCAGGCCGGCCATTGCACCGCCGTCGCGGTAATAGCGGAGAAGCTCCGCTCCTGCGAAGGACGGCCCTGTGCAGGCCAGGGGATTCGGTACGGGGGCGGTTCGCCCCCACGCGGAAACTCAAAGCTCGACTTCACCCCCGGCCAGTGCACACAGCTCGGTGAAGTCGACGATCTCCGTCTCCCGCCCGTCCACCCGGATCAACCCGTGCTTCTGCAGGCGGGTGAAGCTGCGCGATACGGTCTCCACTGCCAGCCCCAGGTAATCGCCGATCTCGTTGCGCGACATGCTCAGGCGGAAGCGCGTGGCGGAGAAGCCGCGTTCGCGGAAGTGCGCGGAAATGTTCAGCAGGAAGGCAGCGATGCGCGAGTCGGAATTCAGCCGCGAGAGCAGCAGCTTCATCTGCTGATCCTCGCGGATCTTGCGGCTCATCATCAGCATGATCTGGTGCGACAGCCCCGGAATCTGCAGCGACAGTTCCTCCAGCTGGTTGAACGGGATCTCGCTGCACAGCGTGCTTTCCAGCGCCTGCGCCGACACCGGGTAGCTGCCTTCGCCCATGCCGGAGAAGCCGAAGATCTCGGTGGCGAAGTAGAAGCCGGTGATCTTCTCCAGTCCCTGTTCGTTGGTGGTGAAGGTCTTGATCGAACCGGAGCGCACCAGGTACACGCTGTGGAACGGGTCGCCCTGGCGGAACACGAAGTCTCCTTTGTGCAGCAGGTGCCCCGGCTTGATGATCGCCTCGAGCTCCATGACCTTGTCGTCGCTCAGGGTCGGCGGCGCCAGGCGGCAGTTCTTGCAGTACGGTTGCGGTTTGATCATCTGATTCATCCCTATCCCCATGCGCCACGCGCGCAGTCAAGCGGTCTTCGGGCGCATCGCCCCCACGTAAAACCATAGCAACTGAGCGTGATCTGTCATCCGTCGCCCCGCTTCAGAAGCGAAATTGGCCAATGGATTTTTCATCCCGGCTTGACCCTTTCTTCACCGCACTGCCCGCAGTCTCCACGTCCATGCGCCAGGGGGTTATCGGGGGAGACCGCCAGCTCCGGGGTGCAGCGCCGCGCTCTGTCAGCAAGGACACGCGTCGATCCCGCCCACTTCCGGAGACATGCCCGTGAACAACAAACTGCCACAGATCACCCTGGCCTTCTGGGTGATGAAGATCTGCGCCACCACCCTGGGGGAAACCGCCGGCGACCTGCTGTCGATGACCCTCAACGTCGGCTATGCGATCAGCTCGCTGATCCTCATCAGCCTGTTCCTCGTCACCCTGGTCGGCCAGCTCGCCAGCAAGCGCTATGTGCCCTGGCTGTACTGGCTGGTAATCCTTTCCACCAGTACCGCCGGCACCACCATGTCCGACTTCATGGACCGCACCCTGGAGCTTGGCTACGCCACCGGGTCGGCGATCCTCATCAGCATCCTGGCGGCGATCTTCGCGGTCTGGCGCTTCAGCGGCACTTCGCTGTCGGTGGACAATATCCGTACCTTCAAGGGCGAGATGTTCTACTGGATCGCCATCCTCTTCTCCAACACCCTGGGCACCGCGCTGGGCGACTTCCTCGCCGACGACTCCGGCCTGGGCTTCGCCGGCGGTGCGCTGCTGATCGGCAGCCTGATCGCCGTGGTGGTGGCGCTGCACTATTTCACCAAACTGTCCTCGGTACTGCTGTTCTGGGTGGCCTTCGTGCTGACCCGTCCGTTCGGCGCGACCCTGGGCGACGTGCTGACCAAGTCCCACGAGAAGGGCGGGCTGGACTTCGGCACCATCGGCTCCTCGGCCATCCTCGCCGGCATCCTGGTGGCGCTGGTGGTGGTGGTCAGCGTGCGGCAGAAGCGCGAGGAGCAGGGCGGCGCCGCAGTGCTGTCTTCCTGATGATCTGAAGCGCAGCCCGTCCGCGAATGCGCGACGGGCTAGCCTTGTGAAATTTGTTCTGTTATTTTTCATGAAAAATAATCAGAACAATTTCACGAGGTAGCGATGTTCCTGCGTTCGCCCGAACCGGTCGGCACCTACTACGCCGGCGCCAACCCCGAGCTGATCCAGCCCCGCGAAGCCCTTCGCGAGCCGCTGGAATGCGAAGTCCTGGTGATCGGTGCCGGTTTCAGCGGCCTGCACACGGCGCTGCAACTGGTCGAAGGCGGCCGCCAGGTCTGCATGATCGAGGCCAGCCGCATCGCCTGGGCAGCCTCCGGACGCAACGGCGGGCAGGCATTGCCGGGCTGGTCCAGCGACCTGGGCCCCATCGAGGACGACCTCGGCCATGAAGGTGCGCTGCGCCTCTGGCAGGGCATGCTCTGGGCCGCCCACGAACTGCGCGACCTGCCGCAACGCCACGGCTTCGACTGCGACTACCGCATCGGCCATCTGTGGACCGCCGTGCTGCCGCGCCGGGTCGGTTCGCTCTACGACTGGCAGGCCGAGGCCAACCGCCGCTGGGGCTACGAAGGCCTGCAGTTCATCCCCCGTGAAGACCTGCCGCAGTGGATCGCCAGCGACCGCTATCAGGCCGGCCTGTATGACCCGAATTCCGCGCACCTCAATCCGCTGAAACTGGCCTACGGCCTGGCGGGCGCTATCGAGCGCGCCGGTGGCCGCATCTTCGAGCAGACCCGAGCCCTGAGCTTCCGCGAGAGCGGCAACGGCTACGAAGTGACCACCGAGCTTTCCAATGGCGAGCGGGGCAGCGTGCGCTGCGCCTCTCTGGTGCTGGCCTGCAACGCCTACATCGACGGGCTGGACCGCGACGTCTCCGAACGCATCCTGCCGGTGGGCACCTACCAGGTCGCCACCGCGCCGCTGGGCGAGGAACTGGCCCGCTCGCTGCTGCCGAGGAACTGCTGCGTCACCGACAACCAGTTCGTCCTCGACTACTTCCGCCTGACCCCCGATCATCGCCTGCTGTTCGGCGGCGGCTGCACCTACCTGGGCGGCATGCCTTCGGACATTCGCGCTGCCACGCGGCCCTATGTCGAGCGGGTATTCCCGCAACTCAAGGGCGTGGAGCTGGAATACGCCTGGGGCGGGCACATCGACTGCAGCATGCGGCGCACCCCGGACATCGGCCGGCGCGGCGACCTCTACTGGCTGCAGGGCTATTCCGGCCACGGCGTGCTGCCGAGCCTGGCCGCGGCCCACGCCGTGAGCGAAGCCATGGGCGGCCGCAGCGACGAGCTTGACCTCTATCAACGCATCCGCAATCCCGGGTTCCCCGGCGGCCAGCGCTTCGCCGCGCCACTGGAAGCCGTCGGCAAGGCCTGGTATCGATTACGGGATTTCATCTGATCCGGACCCTGCCATGACCCAGACGGCCACCAACGAACACCTTGCCACGCTGATCCGCGACCTGCGCAAGCACAAGAACCTCACCCTGGGCGAGCTGGCCGAGCAGATCGGCCGCTCGGTGGGCTTCCTGTCCCAGGTCGAGCGCGGCCTGTCGCAACCCACCGTCGCCGACCTCACCGCCATCAGCGAAGCCCTGGGCGTACCGACCACCTACTTCTACGCCGGCGACACCCGCCGCGAGCGCGACTGGGTGACCCGGCCGAACGACCGCCGCACCCTGTACTACGCCGGCGGCGTCACCGACATCCTCGCCTCGCCGAACATGTCCGGCGGCTTCTCCATGCTCGACAGCATCCTCGCCCCCGGCGCCACCAGCGGCGAAGGCCACTTGGACGACAGCTCGGAGCAGGGCGGTTTCGTCCTCGAAGGCGAGCTGACCCTCTGGTACGAGGACGACACCGTCACCCTCTACCCCAACGACAGTTTCCAGCTGCCGCCGCACAGCCAGTTCCGCTACGGCAACCTCACCGACAAACCCACCCGGGTGCTGTGGATCTTCACCTGATTTCCCAAGCCAGCCCGCGAGGGTTGGCTTGGGAAAACGATCCGGCCGCCCCCGCACAAAGGCCCCAGAGAACATCATGAACCGCCCGATGCATCCCGACCTGCTCAGCGAAGTCCGCGCCTTCCGCCAGCAATACCCGGACATCCGCTACGTCGACCTGATCTGCCTGGACATTCCCGGCCACTTCTACGGCAAGCGCTACCCTGTGGACATGCTGGAAAAAGTCGCCGCCGGCAGCCCGCTGAAACTGCCGCAGAACTGCGTGCTGCTGGGCGTACAGGGTGGCCTGCACCCCATCGGCGACTACTGCTTCAACGACGGCGACCCGGATGCGCCGCGCCGCCTGATCCCCGGCTCGCTCAAGCCGGTGCGCTGGGAGAACCAGCCACTGGGACAGATGCTGATCAGCTCCGACGGCACCGAGGCGCCCATCGAATTCGAACCGCGCGAAGTGCTTGCCCGAGTCATGCAGCGCCTGGAGTCCAAAGGCATTCGCCCGGTGGTGGCCTTTGAGCTGGAGTTCTACCTGTTCGACAAGAAACTCGACGCCGGTCTGCCGCAGTACCCGCGCGACCCGCTGAGCGACGACGAGGACGACCAGCCGAACATGCACATCGAGCGCCTGTCGCGCTTCTCCGATGTGCTCCATGAAATCGTCGAAGCCTCCCGCGAGCAGGGCGTGGACGCCAACGTCATCACCGCCGAGATCGGCCCGGGGCAGTTCGAGATCAACTTCGCCCACTGCGACGATGGCCTGCACGCCGCCGACCAGGCTGCGCTGTTCACCCGCGCCACCCGTGGCGTGGCGCTCAAGCATGGCTACCGCGCCAGCTTCATGAGCAAGCCCTACCTGCATGCGCCGGGCAGCGGCATGCACGTGCACGTCAGCCTGTACGACCGCGACGGCAACAACCTGCTCGACCAGGACAACCAGCAGGCCCTGCGCCACGCCGTGGCCGGCTGCCTGGAGCTGCTGCCGCACTGCATGCCGATCTTCGCCGCCAACCACAACGCCTACCGTCGCTACGGCTCCCGTGTGAACGCGGCGAGCAAGGCCAGCTGGGGCTTCGAGGACCGCGATGCGTGCATCCGCATCCCCGAATCCGATGGCAGGAACCTGCGTATCGAACACCGTCTGGCCGGCGCCGACGCCAACCCTTACCTGGTGCTCGCGGCGATCCTCACCGGCATGGAGCACGGCCTGGACACCCGTCAGGAACCGATCCCGCCGCTGAACGAAGACCGCGCCAGCGGCATCGACTTCCCCCGCGACATGCTCGGCGCCGTCGCTGAGATGGAAGACCACCCGGTGGTGAAGGAAGGCCTGGGCAGCGAGTTCGTCTTCGTCTACTGCGAGAACAAGCGCCACGACCACCTGGACTTCATGAACGAAGTCAGCGCGCGGGAGTACCGCTGGTTCCTCTGACGCGTGATGCTCTTTGTAGGAGCGAGCTTGCTCGCGATTGCGGGCCTGCTCCACTCCTTCAAAATCAAAAGCCCCTCTCCCTAACCCTCTCCCGCAGGCGGGAGAGGGGATTAAAGCGGCGTCAGGCGATACTCCGCGTGAACCGGCAACTCCAAACGGCCCCCTCTCCCTTCAGGGAGAGGGCTGGGGAGAGGGTGGCTCTTGCGCGCACTGCACCTGCAGGGGCGGCCGGTGCCCGCAATCGCGTCCATGGGACGCTCCTGCAGGCCGGCGCAGTAGCCAGGCAGATTCTCTGAACCCGCTCCGCTTGCCGGCGGTCAACTCCATGCACGAGGCAATCTCACAAGGAGCCACCGCATGGACCTCATCCGCATCCTCATCGCTATCCTTCTGCCGCCGCTGGGCGTGTTCCTCCAGGTCGGTTTCGGCGGAGCGTTCTGGCTCAACATCCTGCTGACACTGCTCGGCTACATCCCCGGTATCGTCCACGCCGTGTACATCATCGCCAAGCGCTAACCCGCCCGGCCGCCCTCCCAGAAATGCTCCGCCAGCATCCGCAGCTCCGCCGACAGTTCCGCCATCCGCGCGGCGCTGCGCTGGCAGGTGCCGACCTGCGCCGCGTTGCTATCGGCCGAGCCGCGGATGGCGTGCAGGCTGCGCTGCACGTCCTCGCTGGCAGCGCCCTGTTCCTCGATGGCTTCGGCGATCTCCAGGCTCATGCGCTGGATCGCCGAGACCTGCTCGCTGATCTTCTCCAGCGTGCCCGCTGCCTGACCGGCCTGGGCCAGGCTGGCCACCGCCTGGTCGCAGCAGTGCCATAGCGCGCGCACCGAATCCTCGGCGCCCTGCTGAAGGTTGCCGACCAGCGACTGGATGTCCCGCGCGGAATGCTCCGTGCGCGATGCCAGCGCGCGAACCTCGTCGGCGACCACCGCAAAGCCGCGTCCGCTTTCCCCGGCGCGCGCGGCCTCGATGGCGGCGTTCAGCGCCAGCAGGTTGGTCTGCCCGGCGACGTCGCGGATCACCTCGAGCATCCGCGAGATCGCCTCGCTGTGTTCCTTCTGCTGCTCCACCGCAGCACTGGCCGCACGCACCCCGGCTTCCAGCGCAGCGAGTTGCCCGCGCGTGCCGTGCACGTCCTGATGTCCGGACTGGGTGATGCGTTCGCTGCACTGCGCCGCCACCGCGCTGTGCTGTGCGTGCCGGGCGACTTCCTGGACGCTTTGCGCCAGCTGCTGCATGGCGCTGGCGACCTGCTCGGTCTCGCGCTGCTGCAACTGCGAAGCGGCGCTGCCGCCGGCCATGGCGTCGGCCAGTGCGGCGGAGTGCTCTGCCAGTTGCCGGGACGCGTCGGCCATCCGCCCGACCACCGCGGCGGTCTCCGCCTCCAGCATGCGCAAGGCGAAATCCAGCTCGCCGAATTCGTCCGCGCGGCCTGAATAGAGCTGCTGGCTCAGCGGGTTGTCGGCAATCTTGCGCGCGCGTCCGAGCAGCGCGCCCAGCGGTTGCAGGCGCAGCACCAGCCAAGTGCCGGATGCGCCCAGCGCCAGCAGGAAGGCCAGCGCGGTCAGCTTGGGTAGCAGCAGCGCGAGAAGAGCGCCGCCGGCCTGCGCCAGCAGCACACCAAGCAGCAGTTGAAGGACCAGCGGCACGCGCGGGCGACGTAATGTCCTGCCCTGGCGCATGCGCGCATAAAGGTGCTCCGCCGCGTCGATCTGCTCGGCGCCGGGGCGCGTACGTACCGACTGGTACTCCACGACCTTGCCGCCATGGCGGATTGGCGTGACGAAAGCGCTGACCCAGTAGTGATCGCCGTTCTTGCAGCGATTCTTCACCAGCCCCATCCAGCTGCGCCCGGCCTGCAGGGTCTGCCAGAGGTGGGCGAAGGCGGCGGGCGGCATGTCCGGATGGCGCACGCGGTTGTGGTTGAAGCCCACCAGCTCCTCGGCTTCGAAGCCGCTGACCTGGATGAAGTCCGGGTTCACATGGGTGACCGCGCCCTTGAGGTCGGTGGTGGAAAGGATGTTGGCATTGATGGGCACATCCACCTGGCGCCCGGTGACGGGCATGTTGAGCTTCATCGCTGGTGCTCCAGGCGGGTCTGGAACAGTTGCTCCGGCGCCACTGGCTTGCTGAACAGGAAACCCTGGGCGTGGCGGCAGCCTTCGGCGCGCAGGAAGTCGAGGTGCTCCTGGCGCTCCACGCCTTCGGCCACCACTTCCAGGCCGAGGCTGTGGCCCAGGCCGATGATCGCGCGGCAGATGGCGCTGAGCTCCGGGTCGTCCGGCACGCGGGTGATGAAGCTGCGGTCGACCTTGAGGATGTGAAGCGGGTAGCGCTTGAGGTAGCCCAGCGAGGAATAGCCGGTGCCGAAGTCGTCCAGCGCCAGGTGCACACCCTCGGCGGCCAGCTCGCGCAGGCAGGCGAGGGTTTCCGCGCCATCCTGCATCAGCAGGCTTTCGGTTATTTCCAGCACCAGGCTGCGCGGCGACAGGCCGCTCTCCGCGAGAATCTGCTGCACCCGCGCGGCGAAGCCCGGCTGCTGCAGTTGCCGGCTCGAGAGATTGACCGAGCAGTACAGGCTGCGATGCCCCTGGCTCTGCCACAGCGCCGTCTGCCGGCACGCCTGGCGCAGTACCCAGTCGCCGACCGGGACGATCTCGCCGGATTCCTCCAGCGCCGGGATGAAGTCCAGCGGCGAGATCGACTGGCCGTTGTGCTTCCAGCGCAGCAGCACTTCCACCGCTTCCCAGTGCGGCGAATCGCGGTCCAGACGGACGATGGGCTGGTAATGCAGGCTGAATTCCTCGCGGCGCAGTGCCTGGGCCAGCGCGCTTTCCAGGTCCAGCCGGCGCTGCGCCTCGGCCTGCAGCTCCAGACTGAAGCGCGCGTACTGCGCCTTGCCGGCCTCCTTGGCGCGGTACAGCGCAAGGTCAGCGGCCTGCAGGGTGTCGATGGCCTGGCCGTCGGTCATCAGCCCGGTGATGCCGATGCTGGCGCTGACCACCAGCGTGCGGCCATCTACATGCAGCGGCTGGCGCAGGCAATCGAGCATGCGTTGCGCGACCTGCTCGGCGTCGACCAGGCTGGCGAGGTCGTCCAGCAACACGACGAACTCGTCGCCGCCGAAGCGCGCCAGATGATCGCCCGGTCGCAGGCAGCGCAGCAGGCGCTGGGAGACTTCCACCAGTACGCGGTCGCCCACCGCGTGGCCGAGGCTGTCGTTGATCAGCTTGAAGCGGTCCAGGTCGATGAACAGCAGGCCGGACTCCCGCGCGCCGGGGCGGCGCTGGCGCATCAGGGCCTGCTGCAGCAGCTCGTCCAGGCGCAGGCGGTTGCCCAGGCCGGTGAGCGGGTCGTGTCGCGCCGCATGGCTGAGCTGGTGTTCGCTGGCCTTGTGCTGGCTGATGTCGGTCTGCGAGCCAGCCATGCGCCCGTCGGTGACCACGCCGCGTGCCAGCACCCAGAGGTAATTGCCGTCGCGCTGGCGGATGCGGTACTCGTGGCTGAGCAGCGCGCTGCTGCCGCGCAGGTGGGCGTCGATGGCCTTGCGCAGGCCGGGCAGGTCGTCCGGGTGCACGCGGGCGAACCAGCTGGTGCTGCCTTCGCCGAGGTTGTCGCGGGTCAGCCCGAGCATGCGCGCCCAGCGCTCGGAGACGTAGAGGCGGTCGTTGCCCAGGTCCCAGTCCCAGATGCCGTCGTTGGCGCCGCGCAGGGCGCGGGCATAACGCGCCTCGCTGTCCTCCAGCGCCTGGCGCTGGGCGGCGCCGTAGGTGTCGATGGCCAGCGACATGTCGAAGAACACCCGCTTGAGCAGACTGGCGTAGGTCTTGGCTTCGTGTGCATCGCCCATCAGGTCGGCGAGCATCTGGTCGAGGTACAGGCGATACGCGCCCAGGTACCACTTCAGCTCTACGCCGACCTGCTGGTGCACCAGCCCGATGCGCAGGCGGTCGCGCACGTAGTCGGCGTCCTGCGGGGCATCCCAGAGCTGGCGGTAGTACTCGAACTGGCTGCATTTCAGCCGCGCCAGCGTTGCCGGCTCGGCGAGGATCGATCCCAGCGGCGGGTACTTGCGCAGGTGATCGTAGAGCTGCTCGATGAAGCGCTGGTGGCAGCCGTCCAGTTCGGCGGCGCGGCCATGGAGATGGCCGCCATCCTCCTCGCGCCACTCCAGGTAACTCAGGCGCTGATCGACTTCCATCGTCGACAGGCCGATGCGCTCGAGCACGCTCTCGAGCTTCGGTCCCAGGCCCATGTTCGGCTCCTTGCGGGTCTGCTGTTTTTGTCGGGCATGAAAAAAGCGCCGGCTCGTCGTCTCGTCGAAATCGACGGCGACCAACTCGGCGCTTTGTCTTGCAGGCCCACAAGTCCTGCCCGGCAAAGCCAGCTTCCGCAACGGCGGAACGCGGGTGGTTTGTCTTTTACACCAGGGGGCGGGGCCCCGACAACTCTTGCAGCGCGCCGCTCAGGCGCTGCCGCAGCTCGCCCAGCTCGCGGGAGCGGAAGGCATGGCGGGTGCGCTCCAGCACACCGATGGCATCAGCCAGCAGCGCGGTGATCTTCCCGGTCTCGCCCAGCGGTGCGTCCTGGAACCAGCGGCACAGCGGCGCCTGCTGGCAGTCACAAGGGCCTTCCATCACGCCGCAGCGCAACTCATAGGCGGCCAGCAGGGCACGAACCTGACGGGCCAGCGCCGGGTCCTCGGACGCGACAAGCAATTGGACGGGATGCCGGTGGAGAGTCATGAGGGGATCGCTCATATCAGGGAGATGCCAATTTAATGGCTAGTGGCTATCTGATATTGACCCCTGTCATAGGCTGAGGCGGCTTGCGCCAGGGAGTCGACGGCTGGTGTGAAGTGGCTCGCATTGCGCTGCCGGGGAACTGCCAGAAACGCGCAGTAAACGTAGGGCGGATAACCCGGCACAGGTTATCCGCCATACCCTTGGCGGCGGATAACGCTGGATGGTACCGGCCGAAACCACGGTATCAGCTGGCACGAACTGCTCCCTCTCCCTTCAGGGAGAGGGCGGGGGAGAGGGCCGCCCCCTGCACCGTGCTTCACAGGGGACTTCGATGCTTTAACGGGGGCTCAGGCGGCGTGAAGCGATGGGTATCGCTCCGCTCCACGCCATCCTGCGAAGTGCACAGGAGCGGTATCAGTGCAGCGAACGCACCTGGTTTTCCATGATGCGCACCGCATCGGTCCAGCGCACCCAGACCTTGCCCTGCCAGTCCATCACGCTGGTCGGCTGGCCCTCGATCTGCTCCATGCGCCGGCGCGGCAGGTGCGGGTTGTTCTGCTGCGCATCGCGCAGGGTCGGCAGCACCTCGGTGCTGATCCATTGGCGCAGGCTGCGGTTCTCCGGGTGATAGAAGTGCACCAGCAGCAGCGCGTAGAGGCCGCTTTCGCTGACCAGGTAGAGCTTCTCCTTCGAGCCCGCCAGCAGCTCGTGGCGAATCTGGTCCGGGTCGAGCTTGCTCGTCACCCGCTCGCCCAGGTGGCTATTGGTCAGCTTCGCCAGGTCACGAATGACGAACCACGCCTGCTTCTCGATCAGCAGCCCGCGCAAGCGACGGTTGTAACGGGGGAACACGGTAGGAATCAGGCCTTCGTCGGCCGACATCGAATCGGAAAACTTCATGCTGTTACTCCCTGTACGTCCAGAAGCCGCCGCCCGAACAACCACAGAGGGAGGCGGACCGTGCAAGGGTGGAATACCGAGACATCAGGGAAGCCCGGCCGGGCCGAAGCCCGCCTTACACGGTCCGCCATGGACAGCCGGAAGACGTTGACTGTGACAGCCAGCGTCGTCCGCCATGGCGTGTGTATGCCACCCCTGATGTCTTCAGGATTCCACTCCTGGCCACGGCGAACCGTGGCAGGCAGAACGCTACGCAGAGCCCTTGTAGGACAGCAACGCAGTTGCGGTGTAGGGGGATTCGCAAGTTGCTGCGATGGGTATTCGGCTCATTTGGTGAGCCGAATATGGCGGTTAATCGGCTCACCAACGCCAGAAACGCAAAAAGCCGCGCATCTGCGCGGCTTTTTGCTGAAAGGGTGGTGGGCCCACACGGACTTGAACCGTGGACCAAAGGATTATGAGTCCTCTGCTCTAACCAACTGAGCTATAGGCCCCCAGAAGGCGGGCGGATTATACCGGGGCGTTCTGGCTCGCGCCAACCGGATGCAGCGGGACCAGGAACCTGTTGGCAAAGGCATCGGCCGGCAGTGGCGCGCTGAGGGCATAGCCCTGGATCTGGTCGCAGCCTTCGGCTTCGAGGAAGCGTTCCTGGGCTTCGTGTTCCACGCCTTCGGCGATTACCGTGAGGTTCATGCTGCGGCCCAGGGCGATGATGGCGCGGGCGATGGCGGCGTCGTGGGGGTCGTCCGGCAGGCCGTGGACGAAAGACTGGTCGATCTTCAGGGTGTCCAGTGGCAGTTGCTTCAGGTAGCTGAGCGAGGAGTAGCCGGTGCCGAAGTCGTCGATGGCCAGTTGCACGCCCGCGCGCTTGAGGCTGTGGAGGATCGACAGGGCTTCCTCGGTCTGGTGCATGAGGAAGCTTTCGGTGATCTCCAGTTGCAGGCGCGAGGGCTGCAGGTTGTAGTGGGCGAGCAGTTCCTGGATGCGCTCGACCAGGTTGGTCTGGCGCAGTTGCGCGCCGGCGAGGTTGACCGACAGCGGGCCGAAGGCGGCGTGGCTGTCCTGCCAGCGGCTCATCTGCCGGCAGGCTTCGCGCAGCACCCAGTCGCCCAGCGGCAGGATCAGGCCGTTTTCCTCGGCCAGGGGGATGAAACGGTCCGGAGAAATCGCGCCGAATTGCGGATGCTTCCAGCGGATCAGCGCCTCCGCTCCTACGAGCTGGCCGCTGGCGAGGGACAGCTTGGGCTGGTAGTAGAGCTGCAGCTGGTCGCTTTCCAGGGCACGGCGCAGTTCGTGTTCCAGGGCCATGCGCTCGGTGGCCTGGAAGGTCAGTTCGCGGGTGTAGAACTCGACGCGGTTGCGGCCCTGAGCTTTCGCCCGGTACATCGCGGCGTCGGCGTTCTTCACCAGGGTGGCGACGTCGCCGCCGTCGCTGGGATAGAGGCAGATGCCAATGCTGGCGCTGACGAAGAACTCCTGCTCGCCGGCGATGAACGGCTTGTCGAAGCAGACCAGCAGTTTGTTCGCTACGTGCTCGGCGTCCAGTGCGTGGTGCAGGCCGGGCAGCAGGATGATGAATTCGTCGCCGCCCTGACGGGCTACGGTGTCGACGTCGCGCAGTTGCTCGCGCAGGCGGGTGGCGATGGATTTCAGCAGCAGGTCGCCGACGGGGTGGCCGAGGCTGTCGTTGATGTGCTTGAAGCGGTCGAGGTCGAGGAACATCACCGCGCCGTGGTGATCGTCTTCCTGGGCTTCCTTGAGCGAGGCGTTGAGGCGGCTTTCGAACAGCAGGCGGTTGGGCAGGCCGGTGAGCGGGTCGTGGTGGGCCTGGTAGTCGAGCCGCGCCTGGGCGTACTTGAGGGTGGAGATGTCGGCGAAGACGCCGACGTAGTGGGTCAGTTCGCCGTCGGCGTTGCGCACGGCGCTGACGGTCAGCCACTCCGGGTACAGTTCCTGGTTCTTCCGCCGGTTCCAGATTTCGCCCTGCCAGTGACCTTCGGCGTTGAGCTGGTGCCAGAGGGCCACGTAGAAACTGGTGTCGTGCTGGCCGGAGGCAAGCAGGCGCGGCGAGTTGCCGAGGGCTTCCTGCTCGCTGTAGCCGGTGATTTCGCTGAAGGCGCGGTTGACCGCGACGATCTGCTGGTGCGCGTCGGTGATCATCACGCCTTCGGCGGTGCTTTCGAAGACGGTGGCGGCAAGGCGGAGCTTCTCCTGCATCTGCTGCTGCTCGGTGATGTCCCGGGCGATGGTCAGCATGCAGTCGTCATTGCCGATGGTGATGCGGTGGGCGGACAGCTCGCACAGGCGCAGGCCGCCGTCGCGGGTGCGAATCGGCGCGGTGAAGTCCGGGGCGCTGGAAGCGTTGTCGAGAATGCCCAGCAGCTTGCTGCGGTCGGCCGGGTTGGCCCACAGGCGCAGGTCCAGCGTGGAGCGCTCGGCGGCTTCTTCGCGGCTGTACCCGGTGATGCGGGTGAAGCCCTGGTTCACTTCTACCAGGCGGCCGTCGCTGATGCGCGAGATGAGCATGCCGTCGGGGGAGGCGTGGAAGGCCTTGGCGAACTTTTCCTCGGAGACGCGCAGTTGTTCCTGGGTTTCCTTGACCTGGGAGATGTTGCGCACCACCACCACCAGCGCCGGGGTGTCGTCGAGGACGATGTGCTGGGCCGAGAGCAGGGCGGTGAAGCGCGTGCCGTCGCGGCGGTTGAGCGGGATCTCGACGTTGTTCAGCGGCTCGCCCTGCAGGCGCGCGAGCATCGCCGGGCCCATGCCCGGTTCGCCCCAGATGCCCAGTTCGGTGGAGGTCTTGCCCAGCGCTTCGCTGGCGGGGATGCCGATCTGCCGTTCGAAGGTGCTGTTCACCGCCAGCAACTGCCCGTCGACGCGCCGGGCGAGGACGATGATGTCCGGGCAGTGGTGGAACACCGAGGCGAACTTCTGCTCGGACAGGCGCAGGGCCTGTTCGGTGTGCATGGCCTCGGTGATGTCGATCATCAGGCCGCGCAGGATCATCTCGTCGTCATGGTGGATCAGCGTGACGATGTCGCGAATCCAGACGATCCGCCCATCGGCGGCGAGCATGCGGTAGTCGAAGCTGTGGTTGCGTCCGGCCTGGCTCTCGCTGAGGCAGAAGTGGATGGCGCGCTCGGCGTCTTCGGGGTGCAGGGTGCGCTGCCAGAAGCCGGGTTCCAGCCAGTCCTTGATCGGGTAGCCAAGCAGCCGCTGGGCGTGGGGCGAGACGTAGGTGAAGCGGTTTTCCGCCAGGCGCATTTCCCAGGCGATGGCAGTGAGGCTTTCCACCAGTCCACGGTAGTGCTGTTCGCTGTCGCGCAGGGCCTGTTCGAGCTTCTCGCGGCGCTGCATCTCGCCGCGCAGGCGGCGGTTCATGGTGAACAGCACCAGCAGGGTGAGGGCGGTGAGCAGGGCGATGGGGAGTACGACGCGGAACACCTCGGGCCAGATGCTGCGGCGATCCACCAGGCCGCCGACCCAGGGCGCCTGCAGCGCCTCGATCTGCTCGGGCTTCATGTCGGCGAGCACCTTGTCGAGGATACCCAGCAGGATGGTCTGGTTCTTGGGTACGGCCATCGCCAGCTGGTAGCGGTACGGTGTCTCGCCGCTGATCTGCAGGCCTTCGAGCTTGAGCTGGCGCAGGTTCCAGACGCTGGAGGCGAGGTCGCCGACGAAGGCGTCCACCTGACCGGTGGCCAGCGCCTGCAGGCCGGCGGCGATGCTCGGCAGTGGCTGCAGGTTGAGGTCGGGGTGGTTGGCGACCAGCAGTTCGTGGGGGGCGTAATGGGCCACCACGCCGACTCTCAGGCCGTACAGCTCCTTCACGTTCGCCGGCTCCGGTCCGTTGCGGCGGGCGAGGATGATGATCGGGAAGTCGAGGTAGGGGCGGGTGAAACTGAGGTAGTCGAGGCGCGTGGGTGTGGCCATGACGCCGGGGAGCAGGTCGACCTGGTCGGCACGGGCCTGTTGCAGCAGGCCGTTCCAGTCCTTCGGCTCGACCGACTGCAGCTTCACCTTGAGCTGTTCGCTGAGGTACTCCACGTAAGTCGGGGCGAGCCCCTGATAGTGGCCTTGCGCGTCGCGGAACTCGAAGGGGGGCCAGGAGGCGTCGACGCCCAGGCGCAGCGTGGGGTGCGCCTGCAGCCACTGCTGCTCCTCGGGCGTGAGGCTCAGGGCGAATGCCTGTCCCGCCCAGAATGCGAGGCACCACAGTAGAACTGCCTGCAGACGCGGCATGAAGGGCCTCATTCCAGGGGGGACTATGCCGAAGTGTAGACGTGGCACTTTGCCCGATGGAAGGCCCAAAGAAAAACCCCCGGTTTTGGCCGGGGGTTCTTCGTCACTCGTCGAGGAAGGAGCGCAGATGCTCGCTTCGCGACGGGTGGCGCAGCTTGCGCAGCGCCTTGGCTTCGATCTGACGGATACGCTCACGGGTTACATCGAACTGCTTGCCGACTTCCTCGAGGGTGTGGTCGGTATTCATGTCGATGCCGAAGCGCATGCGCAGGACCTTGGCTTCGCGAGCGGTGAGGCCGGCGAGGACTTCGCGGGTGGCTTCCTTGAGGCTCTCGCTGGTCGCCACTTCGATCGGCGACTGCATGGTGGAGTCCTCGATGAAGTCGCCCAGGTGCGAGTCTTCGTCGTCACCGATCGGCGTTTCCATGGAGATCGGTTCCTTGGCGATCTTCAGGACCTTGCGGATCTTGTCTTCCGGCATGTCCATGCGTTCGCCCAGCTCTTCCGGGGTCGGTTCACGGCCCATCTCCTGCAGCATCTGGCGGGAGATACGGTTGAGCTTGTTGATCGTCTCGATCATGTGCACCGGAATACGGATGGTGCGGGCCTGGTCGGCGATCGAACGGGTGATCGCCTGGCGAATCCACCAGGTGGCGTAGGTCGAGAACTTGTAGCCGCGACGGTATTCGAACTTGTCCACCGCCTTCATCAGGCCGATGTTGCCTTCCTGGATCAGGTCGAGGAACTGCAGGCCGCGGTTGGTGTACTTCTTGGCGATGGAGATCACCAGACGCAGGTTCGCCTCGACCATTTCCTTCTTCGCACGACGGGCTTTCGCCTCGCCGATGGACATGGAGCGGTTGACGTCCTTGATCTCGGCAACGGTCAGCTGCGAGCTGGTTTCCAGGTCGACCAGCTTCTGCTGGTTGCGCAGGATGTCGTCACGCAGGCGTTCGATGGCCTCGGCGTACTTGGGCTTGCCCTTGAGTACGGAGTCGACCCAGGCGGTGTCGGTTTCGTGGCCGGGGAACTGGCGCAGGAAGTCGGCACGCGGCATGCGGGCATCACGCACGCACAGTTGCATGATGGCGCGTTCCTGGCGGCGGACGCTGTCCAGCGAATCGCGGACCTTGGCGACCAGCACGTCGAACTGTTTGGGCACGAGCTTGATCGGCATGAACAGTTCGGCCAGGGCGACCAGTTCTTCGGTCGCCTGCTTGCTGCCACGGCCGTGCTTCTTCAGTGCCTTCTTGGCTTTTTCCAGCTGCTCGGAAACGGCGCCGAAACGACGAGCGGCTTCTTCCGGATCCGGACCGCCGTCGCCTTCTTCTTCCTCGCTGTCGCCGTCGGACTCTTCGTCCTCTTCGTCCTTGTCCTTGTCCTTGGCTTCGGCGTCGTCTTTCAGACCGACCGGCTCGACTTCTTCGGCCGGCAGGGTGCCGTCATCCGGGTCGATGTAGCCACTGAGGACGTCAGACAGGCGGCCGCCTTCGGCGACGATGCGGTTGTACTCTTCGAGAATGCCGTCCACCGCGCCCGGGAACTGGGCGATGGCGCTCATGACCTCGCGGATGCCTTCCTCGATGCGTTTGGCGATTTCGATCTCGCCTTCGCGGGTCAGCAGTTCCACGGTACCCATTTCACGCATGTACATGCGCACCGGGTCGGTCGTACGGCCAACGTCGCTCTCTACCGCGGCAAGGGCGGCAGCAGCTTCTTCGGCGGCAGCTTCATCGGTATCGGTTTCCGCCAGCAGCAGGGCATCCGCATCCGGGGCTGTCTCGAATACGTTGATCCCCATGTCGTTGATCATGCGGATGATGTCTTCTACCTGTTCCGGATCAGAGATATCCTCCGGCAGGTGGTCGTTGACCTCCGCGTAAGTCAGGTAACCCTGCTCACGACCACGGGTGATCAACTCTTTGAGACGAGATTGCTGTTGCGCTTTTCCGGACATAACACCCTATCCACTGAAGGTCTTGGCGGGCTGAAATAAGCCGAGGATTATACCAGATTCGAGGCTTCAGGCGCCAGTTCAGCTCTGGCTGCCTGTTGAAGAGGGGGTGCTGTAGTGCTCCCGCAGTAACGCTTTCTCTTCGTCGGTCAGTTCACTGGGATTCTTTCGCAGCACGCTGTGCAGGCGGGCTTCGCGGCTGCTGTGCAGTTGGTTGTGTGCAAGTGTAGTAATGGTGTCGACGAACTGCTTTTCAAGATTGCCGTCGTCGATCAGCCATTCTTTCCCCGCCAGCACCTGCAGCAGGCGCCCCTGGGGAGTTCCGTGCCAGCGCGCGATGAGGTGCATCGAGCTCTGTTTCGGATTCTTCTGCAACGCTTCGACCAGTGCGGCGAGCAGTTGCGAATAGGTCTGTCCCTCGTTGGAGAAGTGGCTCGCATCCTCGACGCTCTGCGCCAGTTGAGGATGGTGCAGCAAGGTGCGCAGCGCGGTCAGGGTCGGCGATTCGACGCTGATCTCGGTGCGTGGCTGGCGCGGCGTGAAGTCGCCCTTCTTGCCCTTGCCGTCCCATTTGCGATCGCCCTTCCAGGGCTTCTTGCCCTGCTTGGCGCCGCCGTTGCCGGCGGAAAACTCCTGCGGCGCCTCGAAGTAGTTCGAAGCATCCTGGTAATGACTGTCGCCATGCTCTGCGAACTGGCCGGCGAACTGGCCCATGTCGTAGTCGGCGTATTCGTGCGCGTGCTGATCCGAGCCTTGCGCCTTGGCCGGAGCGGGCGCATGGCCGGCCTTGCCCTGGCCAGTGAGGCCCGAGCGCGGTGCGCCGATCTGGCTGAGCGCTTCGGCGGACAGGCCGGTAATTTCGCCCAGGCGCTGGCGCATCAGCAGGCGCAGGGTGTTGCCGGGAATCTTCTCCAGCAGCGGCCCGGCCAGGGTCGCCAGGTGCGCCTTGCCCTCCAGCGTGCTGGGGTCGGCTTCCTGGGTCAGTTGCTGGAAGAAGTAATCCGCCAGCGGCTGGGCCTGGTGGGCGAGGCGGGCGCGGAACGCATCCGGGCCTTCGGCGCGGACCAGGCTGTCCGGGTCCTCGCCCTCGGGCAGGAACAGGAAGCGCACCTTGCGCCCGTCCTGCAGATTGCTCAGCGCCGACTCCAGCGCACGCCAGGCGGCGTTGCGGCCGGCCTGGTCGCCGTCGAAGCAGAAGAGGATGTTCGGCACGATGCGGAACAGCCGCTTGATGTGTTCTTCACTGGTGGCCGTGCCCAGGGTGGCGACCGCATTGCGGATGCCTTGCTGGGCCAGTGCGATGACGTCCATGTAGCCTTCGACCACCATGATCTCGTCGAGATCCCGGTTGTTCTTCCGTGCCTCGTACAGGCCGTAGAGCTCCTGCCCTTTATGGAAGACCGGGGTTTCCGGCGAGTTCAGGTATTTCGGCTTGTCGTCGCCCAGCACCCGGCCGCCGAAGGCGATCACCCGCCCGCGGCTGTCGTGGATGGGGAAGATCACCCGGTCGCGGAAGCGGTCGTAGCGCTTGCCGCTGTCGGGGTTCTCCACCAAAAGGCCGGCGTCGAGCATGGCCTTGAGCTGCAGGTTGTCGCCGCCCAGGTTCTTCAGCAGGTTGTCCCAGCCCGGCGGGGCGAAGCCCAGGCCGAAGTCGCGGGCGATCTCGCCGGTCAGGCCGCGGCCCTTGAGGTACTCCACCGCGGCCTTGCGCGCCGGGTGGCCTTTGAGTGCCTGGCGGTAGAACTCGGCGGAGGCGGCCAGTAGCGGGTAGAGCGGCGAGTCGACCGGCTGGCGAGGCTTGTTGCCGCGCCGGCCTTCCTCGCGGGGGATGTCCATGCCGGCGCGCTTGGCCAGGTCCTCGACTGCCTGGACGAAGTCCAGCTGGTCGTGGTCCATGATGAAGCCGAGCGCGTTGCCGCCGGCGCCGCAGCCGAAGCAGTAATAGAACTGCTTGTCCGGGCTGACGGTGAAGGAGGGTGTCTTCTCCTTGTGGAACGGGCAGCAGGCGCTGTAGTTCTTGCCGGTCTTCTTCAGCTGGATGCGCGAACTCACCACATCGAGAATGTCGGTGCGGTTGAGCAGGTCATCGATGAAGGATTGTGGAATCAGGCCGGCCATAGACTCATCGGGACGCAGGGTGGACCCAAGCATAGCTCGGGGCGTTGGAGCCGCGTGCGAGGCTTGAGACTAAGCATGGGGCTGGAAAAGCAAAAACTCCGAAGTCCGCGAATGCGAATCGGAGTGGGGTGCCTGGTTTCAGGCACTCGCCCGGCGAGTGGGCCGGGCGATGCGGAAAGCGTGCGACGAAGCGCTGTAACTCAGTACAGGCGCTCGCGGCGGCGCTGTTCGCGCTGCACTTTCTTGGCGTGACGCTTAACAGCGGCAGCGGCCTTGCGCTTACGCTCGGCGGTCGGCTTTTCGTAGAACTCACGGCTACGGACTTCGGCCAGTACGCCTGCTTTTTCGCAGGAGCGCTTGAAACGACGCAGAGCTACGTCGAAGGGTTCGTTCTCTTTAACTTTGACGGCGGGCATCCAGGTCGTACCTTCAATGATTACCGGAGGATTTATCGCGCTCCTGACGGTTGTTCGGAGTCGGCGGTTTTCAAGGGTTGCGGATATTAAACGTTCGGAAGGAGGAATGCAAAGCCTCCGATCGAAAAGCACTGGTCCGAAGCCCAGCCGGCGATTATGATGCGCGGCTTCAATTTTGCCCAGAGTAAAGGCTCAAACCCATGCTAGTGCTGGGGTTGGAAACCTCCTGCGACGAGACCGGCGTCGCCCTGTACGACAGCGAAAAAGGCCTGCTGGCCGACGCGCTGTTCAGCCAGATCGACCTGCACCGCGTATACGGCGGCGTGGTTCCCGAGCTGGCCTCCCGTGATCACGTCAAGCGCATGCTGCCGCTGATTCGCCAGGTGCTGGCCGACTCCGGCCGTACCGCCGAAGACATCGACGCCATCGCCTACACCGCCGGTCCCGGCCTGGTGGGCGCACTGCTGGTCGGTGCTTCCTGCGCCCAGGCCATGGCGTTCGCCTGGGGCATACCGGCTGTCGGCGTGCACCATATGGAAGGCCACCTGTTGGCGCCAATGCTCGAAGAGCAGCCACCGAAGTTTCCGTTCGTCGCCTTGCTGGTGTCCGGCGGTCACACCCAGCTGGTGCGGGTGGATGGCATCGGCCAGTACCAGGTGCTCGGCGAGTCGGTGGACGACGCTGCCGGTGAAGCCTTCGACAAGACCGCCAAACTGCTTGGCCTGGCCTATCCCGGTGGTCCGGAGATCGCACGTCTTGCCGAGAGCGGCACCGCCGGTCGCTTCGTCTTCCCGCGGCCGATGACCGACCGTCCCGGGCTGGATTTCAGTTTCAGCGGCCTCAAGACCTTTGCCCTGAACACCTGGCAGCGCTGCGTGGCCGAAGGTGACGACAGCGAGCAGACCCGCTGCGATATCGCCCTGGCGTTCCAGACCGCCGTGGTCGAGACCCTGACCATCAAGTGCAAGCGCGCGCTCAAGCAGACTCACCTGAAGAGCCTGGTGATCGCCGGTGGCGTCAGCGCCAACCAGGCGCTGCGCCAGCATCTGGAGAAAATGCTCGGCGAGATGAAAGGCCAGGTGTTCTACGCCCGCCCGCGCTTCTGCACCGATAACGGCGCGATGATCGCCTATGCTGGCTGCCAGCGGTTGGTGGCCGGGCAGCAGGACGGCCCGTCGATTGGCGTGCAGGCACGTTGGCCAATGGATTCGCTGCCGGCGATCTGAATAATGAAGCTGCAAACGACGCGGCCCATGCTCTGAGCGGCATGGGCCGTTTTTTCGCTTGCAGCGCAGTACGCGGGCCGGGAAGCTCGTGGCTCTAGAAATGACGCTCGCGCCCGGCGATCAGGTCGCGCAGGTTGCTGCGGTGACGCCAGACGATCAGGCCGGTGAGCACGGTCATCGGCAGCAGCGCCGAAGGTTCCTGCCAGGCCAGCAGCGGCAGGGTCAGCGGCGTGGCCACCAGGGAAGCCAGCGAACTGGTGCGCGACAGCTTGAAGGTGACCAGCCAGGCTACTGCCGCGAGCAGGGCGGCCGGCGGGTAGAGCGCCAGCAGCATGCCGGCGGCGGTGGCGACGCCCTTGCCGCCGCGGAAGTTGAAGTACAGCGGGTAGAGGTGGCCGATCACCGCTGCCAGCCCGATCCAGGCCTGTTCCACGTCGGTCAGGCCGATCATCCGGGCGAAAAGCACCGGAACCAGCCCCTTGGCGAGATCGCCGAGCAGGGTGAGGATAGCGATCTTCTTCCCGGCCAGGCGCAGCATGTTGGTGGCGCCGGGGTTGCCCGAGCCGCTGGCGCGCGGGTCGGCGGTGCCGAACAGGCGACTGAGGAGTACCGCGAAGGACAGTGATCCGAGCAGGTAGGCGAGGATCGCCAAGAACCAGAACATGGTTTCCACCGGAGACGAGGTCGTTTCCGATTCTAACGGGGCGCCGGCCGCTTGTCGTGTCGCCTTGGAGCATGCAGTCAGTGGACAGAGTTTTCATCGAGGGGCTGGAAGTAGACACCGTGATCGGCGTCTACGACTGGGAACGGGGTATCCGGCAGTGCCTGCGCCTGGACCTGACGCTGGGCTGGGACAACCGCCCGGCAGCGGCCGACGACGATATCGCCAAGGCCCTGGACTACGCGGTGCTCTCCGAGCGGGTCATGGCCTTCGCCCGTGACGCGCACTTCCAGCTGGTGGAAACCTTCGCCGAGCGCCTGGCCGAGCTGCTGATGGCGGAATTCGGCATCCAGTGGCTGCGCCTGAAAGTCACCAAGCCTGGGGCCGTCGCGGCTGCTATCGGCGTGGGAGTGGAGATCGAACGCGGATGCCGCTGACGACGGTCTACCTCGGTCTGGGCAGCAACTTCGACCGTGAGCGTCACCTGCTCGCCGGGCTGGAGGCGCTGGACGGCTTTCTCCAGGACATCCACTGCTCGCCGGTGTTCGAGAGCGAGCCGGTGGGCATCCGCAGCGGCCCCTTCTACAACTTCGTGATCGTTGCGCGCACCGATCTGCCATTGGCGGAGCTGAGCCTGCGGCTCAAGCACATCGAGGCGGACAACGGTCGCTATGCGCCGGAGCGCAAAGGGTTGCCGCTGGATATCGACGTGCTGCTGTATGGCGACCTGCACGGCGAGTTCGACGGCCTGACGCTGCCGCGTGCCGAGGTGCTGAAGAACGCCTTCGTACTCTGGCCGCTGGCGCTGCTGGCGCCCGAGATGAAGCATCCGGGGACGCAGCGTTCGTTTGCCAGCCTGTGGGCGGACGCGCAGATCGCGCAGAAGCTCTGGCCGGTGCCCTTCCAATGGCGCGGCGTGGAGCTGACGCCGGCGGCGTTGATCGAGGCCTGCGCGGCGTCGTAACCGCTTTTCTGTAGGAGCGAGCAAGCTCGCTCCTACAGGGTTATCCCGTCACCTTCAGCCATTGTGGCTTTCCTTGTAGGCCTTCAAGGCCGTCAGGCGCTCGCGCTTGAGCGCTTCACCCAGCTCGGCGCCCTTGTAGCCCTTTTCCAGCAATGGCTGCACCGCGACGGCTCGGGCGGCCTGTGCGGCGCCACGCAGGTACTCGGCCTGCGGGTAGTCGCGGTCTTCCAGTCCATGGCGGCCACGGGCGTCCATCTCGCTGGCGGCGAGGAACTCCTCGAAGCGCTGTGGTCGGCGGTAGACGTCGAAGGACTGCAGCAGCTCGAGGAGGGTGTTCGGCCGCAGTTCCAGCGCGCGGTGGCAGTGGGTGTGGTACTCGCCCACCAGCCGCGCCAGCTCCTGGCAGTCCCGCGGGACCTTGAAGCGCGCGTTGATCGCGTCGATCAGCGGCAGGCCCAGGTGTTCGTGGGCGTGGTGCTTGGGCCATTCTTCCTCGTGGGTCTCGCCCTTGCCGACGTCGTGCACCAGGCAAGCCCAGCGCACGCTCAGTGGCTGGTTGTACTTCGCACATTCGCGCAGCACGGCCAGCACGTGCTCGCCGGTATCCACCTCCGGATGGTGCTGCGGTGGCTGCGGCACGCCGAACAGGGCATCGACTTCCGGCATCAGCACGGCCAGGGCGCCGCAGTCGCGCAGGACCTGGATGAACACGTCCGGGCGCGACTCCATCAGGGCACGGGAGATTTCCTTCCAGCTGCGTTCGGCGGTCAGCGCTTCCAGCTCGCCGGATTCCGACAGCTCGCGCATCAGCGCCAGGGTTTCCGGCGCCACGCTGAAGCCCATCGGCGCATAGCGCGCGGCAAAGCGGGCGACGCGCAGCACACGCAGCGGGTCTTCGGCGAAGGCCGGGGAGACGTGGCGCAGCAGGCGGGCTTCGAGGTCCTTCTGGCCATGGTAGGGATCGACGACCTGGCCGTCGTCGTCCTCGGCCATGGCATTGATGGTCAGGTCGCGGCGGATCAGGTCTTCTTCCAGCGTAACGTCGGGGCTGGCGTAGAAGGTGAAGCCGCCGTAGCCGCGCCCGCTTTTGCGCTCGGTGCGGGCGAGGGCGTATTCCTCGCCGGTCTTCGGGTGGAGGAAGACCGGGAAGTCGGCGCCGACCGGGCGGTAGCCCTGGGCGAGCATTTCGTCGGCGCTGGCGCCGACCACCACCCAGTCGGTGTCGCTGAAGGGGATGCCGAGCAGGCGATCGCGCACGGCGCCGCCCACCTTGTAGATCTGCATGAAGCTGTCTCCTGTTCTGGGGATAGCTTCGGGGTTTGTGACGGGGGGGGCAAGCGCGGCGGAATGTTGGGCTCGCGCGTAGGAGCGGACTACGTCCGCGATAGGTCCGCGTCGCGCCGGATGCCATCGCGGACGGAGTCCGCTCCTACGATGTATGCGGCTACGGCGCGGCGGGGGGAATCTGTTGGACGAGGGCGCCGATGGCGTCCTGCAGCAGGGCGGCGCTGGCGTGCGCGGGGCTCAGGCCGGTACTGACGGTGCCTTCCCAGAGTGTCTGCTCCTGCGCGTCGGTAAGGCGCAGGCGCAGGGTGCCGGTTTCATCGCGCAGACGGTGGATGGCGAGGTAGGGGCCGAGCGGGTCGGGCGGCGGCACGTCGACCTTGAACTCCAGCGGCGCGTCCTGCAGCGCCAGCCAGTAGTAGACGCGTAGTTGCGGTGCGGCGCTCTCGCGGTAGCCACGCTCGATCAGGCCCTGACGCACCTGGGCGTTGATCAGGGGATAGCGGCTGCGGTAGGGCAGGGCGTCGACGGCGTTTTCCGGCGGCATCAGCTGGAAATCGCGCAGCCCGGCCAGGCGCGCATCGGCGGGATGCGCGACCTGGGCGTGGGGGACGGGGTTGCTGCAGGTCGCGACAGCAAGGCAGAGCAGGAGAATGGCGAACAGACGCATGGCGGTCTCCAGCGGGGTTGCCGCCATGCTTGTCACGCCTGCTGCCCCGGTCAACCGATCAAATGGGTGGGATGATCAGGTCGAGACGCGGGTAGCCCTCTTCGCTGTCGCGTTCACCCTTTGGGGGCATGTGGAAGGTGTTGACGATGTTCTCGCCCTGCAGGGTCTCCAGGTGGATGTCGAAGCCCCACAGGCGGTGCAGGTGCCTGAGCACGTCGTCGGTGGATTCCCCCAGCGGTTTGCGGTCGTGCTGCTGGTGGCGCAGGGTCAGCGAGCGGTCGCCGCGGCGGTCGACGTCCCAGATCTGGATGTTCGGCTCGCGGTTGCCGAGGTTGTACTGCGCGGCCAGGGTTTCGCGGATCTTGCGGTAACCGTCGTCGTCGTGGATGGCGTCGACCAGCATGTCGTCCTTCTGGTCGTCGTCGAGGATGCTGAACAGCTTGAACTCGCGGATCACCTTGGGCGAGAGGAACTGCAGGACGAAGCTCTCGTCCTTGAAGCTCTTCATGGCGAACTTGATGGTGGCCAGCCAGTCGCTGCCGGCGATGTCGGGGAACCAGCGCTTGTCCTCATCCGTGGGGTTCTCGCAGATGCGGCGGATGTCGCGGTACATGGCGAAGCCCAGCGCATAGGGGTTGATGCCGCTGTAATAGGGGCTGTCGAAGCCGGGCTGGTAAACCACGCTGGTGTGGTACTGGAGGAACTCCATCATGAAGCCGTCGCTGACCAGGCCTTCGTCATAGAGGTCGTTGATCAGGGTGTAGTGCCAGAACGTGGCCCAGCCTTCGTTCATCACCTGGGTCTGGCGCTGCGGGTAGAAGTACTGCGCCACCTTGCGCACGATGCGCACCACTTCGCGCTGCCAGGGTTCGAGCAGCGGGGCGTTCTTCTCGATGAAGTAGAGGATGTTTTCCTGCGGCTCGCTGGGGTAGCGGGCCAGGCCCTGCTCCTTGTCCTTGCCGCCGGCCTTGGGAATGGTCCGCCAGAGGTCGTTGACCTGGCGCTGGATCTGCTCCTCGCGTTCCTTCTGGCGCTGTTTCTCTTCCTCGGCGGAGATCGGGTAGGGCCGCTTGTAGCGGTCCACACCGTAGTTCATCAGGGCGTGGCAGGAGTCCAGCAGGTCTTCCACGGCGTCGATGCCGTACCGCTCCTCGCACTTGTTGATGTAGGACTTGGCGAACACCAGGTAGTCGATGATCGAGGTGGCGTCGGTCCAGGTGCGGAACAGGTAGTTGCCCTTGAAGAAGCTGTTGTGCCCGTAGCAGGCGTGGGCGATCACCAGTGCCTGCATGCACTGGGTGTTCTCTTCCATCAGGTAGGCGATGCACGGGTCGGAGTTGATCACGATCTCGTAGGCCAGCCCCATCTGACCGCGCTTGTAGTTCTTTTCCGTGCTGAGGAAGTGCTTGCCGTAGGACCAGTGGTTGTAACCGATGGGCATGCCGACGGAGGCGTAGGCATCCATCATCTGCTCGGCGGTGATCACCTCGATCTGGTTGGGGTAGGTGTCCAGCGCGTAGCGCTCGGCGAGGCGACTGATCTCGCGGTCGTATTGCTGGATCAGCTCGAAGGTCCACTCCGAGCCGGTGGCGATCGGCTGGCGCTTGCTCATGCGACGAGCCTCCTCTGGAACAGCTCGCGGAACACCGGGTAGATGTCCGAGGCGGAGACGATCTGCTGCTGGGCGAAGCTGTCTTCGAAGGTATCGCGGATCTTCTCGTACTCGAACCACAGCGCCTGGTGCTCGCGCGGGGTGATCTCGACGTAGGTGTAGTACTGGACGAAGGGCATGATCTGCTTCATCAGGATGTCGCGGCAGACTGGCGAGTCGTCGTTCCAGTTGTCGCCGTCCGAAGCCTGGGCGGCATAGATGTTCCATTCATTGGTGGGATAACGCTCGGCCATTACCTCCTGCATCAGCTTCAGGGCGCTGGAGACGATGGTCCCGCCGGTCTCGCGGGAATAGAAGAACTCTTCCTCGTCCACCTCGCGGGCGCTGGTGTGGTGGCGGATGAACACCACTTCGATCTTCTCGTAGTTCCGCTTGAGGAACAGGTACAGCAGGATGAAGAAGCGCTTGGCGATGTCCTTGGTGGCCTGGGTCATGGAGCCGGAGACGTCCATCAGGCAGAACATCACGGCCTTGGAAGTCGGGTTGGGCTGCTTCACCAGCAGGTTGTACTTGAGGTCGAAGGTGTCCAGGAACGGCACCTTGTCGATGCGTGCGCGCATGCCGGCGATCTTCTGCTCCAGCTCCTGGATGTCGCCGAGGTTGTCCGGCTCTTCGCGCTTCAGGCGATCCAGCTCCGCTATCGCCGCACGCAGCTTGCCGCGGGTGGAGCCGGACAGGGCGATACGCCGCGCGTGGGCCGAGCGCAGGGTGCGCACGATATTGATGCGCGAGGGGTTGCCCTCGTTGCTGATGCCCGCGCGCACGGTCTTGAAGGTGTCACTGCCGGTGAGGTGGCGCTTGACCAGGTTGGGCAATTCCAGGTCCTCGAACATGAAGTCGAGGAATTCTTCCTGGGTGATCTGGAAGACGAAGTCGTCCATCCCATCGCCCTGGTTGCTCGCCTTGCCGGCGCCACGGCCACCGCCGCCGCCCTGGGGACGCGGGATGTGCTCGCCGGTGGTGAATTCCTTGTTGCCGGGGTGGATCACCGTCTGGCGTCCGCCACGACCATGGTGCAGGACCGGCTCGTCGATATCGCGGCCAGGAATACTGATCTGCTCGCCGTGTTCCATGTCGGTGATGGAGCGGCGGCTGACGGCCTCTTCGACGGCCTTCTTGATGTGCTCACGGTAACGCCGCAGGAAGCGCTGGCGGTTCACCGTGCTCTTGTTCTTGCCGTTCAGACGCCGGTCGATGACGTAGCTCATGAATGCTCCTCAGGGCCTGCTGCGCAGCGGCGTGGAGCCGCCACGGACAGGTCCGAATGCGACGGCGACCGGCGCGGCGGGAATGCCGCCGCGCCGATGGCAGACTACTGCGACTTGCGAACCCGCAGATACCATTCCGACAGCAGGCGCACCTGCTTCTCGGTGTAGCCGCGCTCGACCATGCGTTTGACGAAGTCGTTGTGCTTCTGCTGATCCTCCTTGCTCGCCTTGGCGTTGAAGCTGATGACCGGCAGCAGGTCCTCGGTGTTGGAGAACATTTTCTTCTCGATCACCACACGCAGCTTCTCGTACGACAGCCAGCTGGGGTTCTTGCCGTTGTTGCCGGCGCGGGCGCGCAGCACGAAGTTGACGATTTCGTTGCGGAAGTCCTTCGGGTTGCTGATGCCAGCCGGTTTCTCGATCTTCTCCAGCTCCTCGTTGAGGGCGGCGCGGTTGAGGATTTCGCCGGTTTCCGGGTCGCGGTATTCCTGGTCCTGGATCCAGAAGTCGGCGTACAGCACGTAGCGGTCGAAGATGTTCTGGCCGTACTCGCTGTAGGACTCCAGATACGCGGTCTGGATTTCCTTGCCGATGAACTCGACGTAGCGCGGCGCCAGGTATTCCTTCAGGAAGCGCAGGTAGCGCTCGCGGGTTTCCGGCGGGAACTGCTCCTGCTCGATCTGCTGTTCCAGCACGTAGAGCAGGTGTACCGGGTTGGCGGCGACTTCATGGGGGTCGAAGTTGAACACCTTGGAGAGGATCTTGAAGGCGAAGCGGGTGGAAAGCCCGGACATGCCTTCGTCGACCCCGGCAGTGTCGCGGTATTCCTGGATCGACTTGGCCTTGGGATCGGTGTCCTTGAGGTTCTCGCCGTCATAGACGCGCATCTTCGAATAGATGTTGGAGTTTTCCGGCTCCTTCAGGCGCGACAGCACGGAGAACTGCGAGAGCATCTTCAGGGTGTCCGGCGCGCAGTGGGCGTGCGCCAGGGAGCTGTTGATCAGCAGCTTGTCGTAGATCTTGATCTCGTCGGAGACGCGCAGGCAGTACGGCACCTTGACGATGTAGATGCGGTCGATGAAGGCCTCGTTGTTCTTGTTGTTGCGGAAACTGTGCCATTCCGATTCGTTGGAGTGGGCGAGGATGATGCCGCTGTAGGGCAGGGAACCGAGGCCTTCGGTGCTGTTGTAGTTGCCTTCCTGGGTCGCGGTGAGCAAGGGGTGCAGGACCTTGATCGGCGCCTTGAACATCTCGACGAATTCCATCAGGCCCTGGTTGGCCCGGCACAGGGCGCCCGAGTAGCTGTAGGCGTCGGCGTCGTTCTGCGGGAATTCTTCCAGCTTGCGGATATCCACCTTGCCGACCAGTGCGGAAATGTCCTGGTTGTTCTCGTCACCCGGTTCGGTCTTGGCGATGGCGATCTGGTTGAGGATCGAGGGGTGCAGCTTGACCACGCGGAACTGGCTGATGTCGCCGCCGAACTCGTTGAGGCGCTTGGTTGCCCAGGGCGACATTACCGAGCGCAGATAGCGGCGCGGGATGCCGTAGTCTTCCTCAAGGATGGCGCCGTCTTCGTCCGGGTTGAACAGCCCCAGAGGCGACTCGAACACCGGCGAGCCCTTGATCGCGTAGAAGGGCACGTGCTCCATCAGTTGCTTGAGCTTCTCGGCGAGGGAGGATTTACCACCGCCAACCGGGCCCAGGAGGTAAAGGATCTGCTTCTTCTCTTCCAGGCCCTGGGCGGCGTGGCGGAAGAAGGAGACGATCTGGTCGATGCACTCTTCCATGCCATGGAAGTCGGCAAAGGCCGGGTAGCGGCGGATCACCTTGTTGGAGAAGATTCGCGACAGGCGGGAATCGACGGATGTGTCGAGTAGTTCAGGCTCGCCAATGGCCATCAGTATCCGCTCGGCGGCGGTGGCGTAGGCGATCTTGTCCTGCTTGCAGAGATCCAGGTACTCCTGGAGGGAGTACTCTTCTTGACGGGTCGCTTCGAAGCGTTCCTGGAAGTGACTGAAAATGCTCATGACGTCTCCTCGCTCGATGCATGGAGCCGGCGCCGGATCGGTCTGTGCGGGTGCGGTCGGGCTGCCAGTGCTTACCGGCGAGAATCCCCCAGAACTCCAACGGAACCTGGCCACTGCCCTGATCCGCCCCAATGGTCACTGCCGATTAACCGGAAGCCGGTGTGCCGGCTCTCCCTTTTTTGGATGGCCTGAGGGAAAGGATAGTTCGTTCTTCAGTGTGTAAAGGACGAAAGAGCGAGAAGTTACAGATTTTTTGAAGGGGCAAATCCGCCCCTTTCGTAGGGGCTTTCAGTCAGCGCCGCCAGCGCTGGTATCCGCGGGATAGACGCTGCGCCACAGTTCGAAGCCGCCATCGAGGCTGTAGACCTCGGAGAAGCCCTGCTGGACGAAATAGGCCGCCGCGCTCTGGCTGGAGTTGCCGTGGTAGCAGACCACGACCAGCGGCGCGTCCATGTCGGCCTCGCGGATGAAGTCGGCCACCGAGTAGTTGTCGATGTGCCGCGAGCCGCTGATGTGGCCCGTCGCGTAGCTCTGCGGGTCGCGGATGTCGACGACCTGGGCGCCGCTTTCGCGCAGTTGCTGGGCCTGGTCGGGGGCGATGCGCTTGAAGTCGCTCATGGGATTACCTCGCAAGGCGCGCAGCCTCTGGCTGCGCTGCAATCATTCTGGTTTGTCGGCGCAGCTGCAGTGGATGCGCTCGAGGGTGTCGATGTTCATCAGTGTCATGCTGCCGCCCCACACGCAGCCGGTGTCGAGGGCGAACAGGCCGGGCACGTTGCACTGGCCTTCCAGCGCGGCCCAGTGGCCGAAGATGATCTTGCGCCCGGCGGCCTTGCGTTCGGCATAGCTGAACCAGGGGGCGTAGCCGGGCGGTGCGGTGTCCAGGCCTTCCTTGGATTTCAGGTCGAGCTTGCCTTCGGGGGTGCAGAAACGCATGCGCGTGAAGTAGTTGGTGATCACCCGCAGGCGCGCGATACCGGTGAGCTTCTTGTCCCACTTGGCCGGCTCGTTGCCGTACATGCCATCGAGGAACATCGGCAGCTGGGCGTCGTCGCGCAGGGCGGCTTCGACTTCGGCAGCGCGCTGCAGGGACTTGTCGATGTCCCACTGCGGCGGGATGCCGGCGTGCACCAGGGTGATGTCGCGCTGGGCGTCGTGGTGGACCAGCGGCATCTGCCGCAGCCATTCGATCAGTTGCGCGCAGTCCGGCGCCTCGACGATCTCGCGCAGGGTGTCGTTCTTCTTCAGGCGCTCGGCGTTATAGGCGACGGCGATCAGGTGCAGGTCATGGTTGCCCAGTACGCAGACCAGTGAATCGCGCATGCCGTAGAGGAAGCGCAGGGTTTCCAGGGACGCCGGGCCGCGGTTGACCAGGTCGCCCACCAGCCACAGCTTGTCCTGGGCCGGGTCGAACTTCACCTGCTCAAGCAGGCACTTGAGCGGTTCCAGGCAGCCCTGCAGGTCGCCGACGGCGTAGGTTGCCATCAGTGCAGCGCTCCGGGGACTGCGAGGCGGAAGGCCGGGATCTCGGCGTCGAAGTGGTGCCCGTCGGTGGCGACCATCTGGTAGCTGCCATGCATGCTGCCGACCTTGGTGGCCATCACGGTGCCGCTGGTGTAGGTATGGCTGGCGCCCGGCTCGATCAGCGGTTTCTCGCCGACCACGCCGGCGCCGCGCACTTCCTGCACATGACCGTCGCCGTCGGTGATGATCCAGTGGCGGGTCAGCAGCTTGGCGGCCAGCTCGCCGTGGTTGTGGATGGTCACGGTGTAGGCGAACACATAGCGCTGCTGCTCCGGCTGGGACTGCTCGGGCAGGTGGCGGGTGGTGACGCTGACGCTGACCTGGTAGCGGGGATCGCTCATGCGGTCGGTCCTTGCTCGGCTTCCGGGTTGGTTGCGCTGTAGCGGTTGGCCAGGCTGACGAAGTCGGCGACGCTCAGCTGCTCGGGGCGCAGAGTCGGGTCGACGCCCGCGGCTTCGATATCCTCGACGCTCATCAGCGTACGCAGGGTGTTGCGCAGGGTCTTGCGGCGCTGGTTGAAGGCTTCGCGGACAATGCGTTCCAGTACGCGGTGATCCTTGGCCGGATGCGGTGGCTCGGCGTAGGGCACCAGACGAACAATGGCCGACTCGACCTTGGGCGGCGGGTTGAACGCTCCGGGGCCGACGGTGAACAGGTAATCCACGCGGCAGAAGTACTGCACCATGATCGACAGGCGACCCCAGTCGCCGTTGCCCGGCTCGGCGGCCAGGCGCTCCACCACTTCCTTCTGCAGCATGAAGTGCATGTCCTGGATCAGCGAGGCATGGTCCAGCAGGTGGAAGATCAGCGGCGTGGAGATGTTGTAGGGCAGGTTGCCGACCACGCGCAGCTTGTCCTCGGGAGAGGCCATGAGGGTGGAGAAGTCGAACTTCATGGCGTCGCCCTGGTGCAGGCTGAAGTTGGGCTTCAGGCCGAAGCGCCATTTCAGCTGCGGGATCAGGTCCAGGTCCAGCTCGATCACGTCGAGCTTCGCACCGCTGTCCACCAGGCCTTCGGTCAGGGCGCCCTGGCCCGGGCCGATTTCCAGCAGGTGCTGGCCTTCCTTGGCGGCGATGGCGCGCAGGATCTTGTGAATCACCCCGGCGTCATGCAGGAAGTTCTGCCCAAAGCGTTTACGGGCGCGGTGCTGGAAGAGTTCGGACATCGAAGGCTCCGGAGAGCAGCCGGGCGCTTGTGGCGGCCGGCTGGAGGCGGAAAAACCATCAGTTTACCAGCCCGGCGCGGCCAGCACGAAACGCTGGCCGAACGGAGGGCCGTGGATCAGCGCGCGGCGGCGCCGGCTTCGGCCATCTGGTAGGCGGTTTCCAGGGCGACCTGCAGGCTGCCGCTGTCGATCCGGCCGGTGCCGGCAAGATCCAGCGCGGTGCCGTGGTCCACCGAGGTGCGGATGATCGGCAGGCCCAGCGTCACGTTCACCGCCGCGCCGAAGCCCTTGTACTTGAGTACTGGTAGGCCCTGGTCGTGGTACATGGCCAGCACCGCGTCGCAATGCTCCAGGTGCTTGGGGGTGAACAGGGTGTCGGCCGGCAGCGGGCCGATCAGTTGCATGCCCTCGGTGCGCAGGCGCTCCAGGGTCGGCTCGATGACGTCGATCTCCTCGTGGCCGAGGTGGCCGCCTTCGCCGGCATGGGGGTTCAGGCCGCAGACCAGAATGCGCGGGTTGGCCAGGCCGAACTTGTCGCGCAGGTCGGCATGCAGGATGCGGGTGACGCGCTCCAGGCGATCCGGAGTGATGGCATCGGCGATCTGCCGCAGCGGCAGGTGGGTGGTCACCAGGGCGACGCGCAGGCCGCGGGTAGCTAGCATCATCACCACCTGGGCGGTGTGGGTGAGGTCGGCGAGGAATTCGGTGTGGCCGGAGAAGGCGATGCCGGCTTCGTTGATCACGCCCTTGTGCACCGGCGCGGTGATCATCCCGGCGAAATGACCGTCCAGGCAGCCCTGGCCGGCACGAGTCAGGGTTTCCAGCACATAGGCGGCGTTGGCCTGGTCCAGCTTGCCGGGCTCGACTGGAGCGGCCAGTGGGGTGTCCCAGACGTACAGGGTGCCGGCCGGAGCGGCGGCGCTGGGCCAATGCCCGGGGCCGACTTCCCGCAGATCGATCTTCAGCCCGAGCAGGGCGGCGCGCTCGGCCAGCAACTGACGACTGGCGACGGCCACCAGCGGGTGTGGTTGCGCTTCGCGGGCCAGCAGCAGGCAGAGGTCGGGGCCGATGCCGGCGGGCTCACCGGGGGTGAGGGCAAACAGGTGGGAGGTGCTCATCGGGGGCTCTCGAATCGGTATTTGCAGCAGGTGGGTCTACTCTACGACGAAGCCCTGGTTCTTCGAAGCTTTCGACAGGCAAAAAGAAACCCGGCCTGGGCCGGGTTTCTTTCTGAGCGACTCGCGCGGCTTACTGCTTGATCTCGACGTAGGCTTCGTCGCGGATCTGGCGCAGCCAGGCCTGCAGTTCCTCGTCGTACTTGCGTGCGCGGAGGGTCTGGGCGGCTTGTTGCTCGCGGAACTTGTCGCTGCTGTCGGTGGCGCGACGGCCGAGGACTTCCAGCACGTGCCAGCCGAACGGCGAGCGGAACGGCTTGGTGACCTGGCCTTGCGGCGCGTTGTTCATCACCTCGCGGAATTCCGGTACCAGGGATTCCGGGTCGACCCAGTTGAGGTCGCCACCGTTGAGCTTGGAGCCCGGGTCTTCGGAGAACTTCTTCGCCAGATCGCTGAAGCTTTCGCCGGCCTGGATGCGCTCGTAGAGCTTCTCGGCCAGACGCTGGGTCTCTTCTTCGCTGCGGATCTCGCTGGGCTTGAGCAGGATGTGGCGGACGTGGACTTCGTCACGCAGCATCTTGCTGCCGCCGCGCTTCTCTTCCAGCTTGATGATGATGAAGCCGCCCGGGGTACGGACCGGCTCGGTCACGTCGCCCACGGCCAAGCTGCCGACCATGCTGTCAAACGGGGAGGGCAGCTGGGCGGCCTTGCGCCAGCCGATCTCGCCGCCTTCCAGGGCATTGTCGCCAGCGGAACGGGATACGGCCAACTGGCCGAAGTCCGCGCCCTGCTTGAGCTGCTGGTACATCTCCTGGGCCTGGCGGGCCGCGGCCTGCACGGTTTCCGGCGAGGCACTGTCGGGCACCGGGATCAGGATGTTGGCCAGGCGGTACTCTTCGGAGAGCTGGATCTTGCCGAGGTCGGAGGCGAGGAAGTTCTGCACTTCCTGCTCGCTGACCTGGATGCGCTCGGCCACACGGCGCTGGCGCACACGGCTGATGACCATCTCGCGGCGCACCTGCTCACGGGCTTCGTCGTAGGACAGGCCGTCGTGGGACAGGGCTGCGCGGAACTGGTCCAGGCTCATGTTGTTGCGCTGGGCGATGGTGCCCATGGCCTGGTTCAGCTCTTCGTCGGTGATGCGTACGCCGGAGCGGTCGCCGATCTGCAGCTGGATGTTCTCGATGATCAGGCGCTCAAGCACCTGCTGGGTCAGCACGTGCTCGGGCGGCAGCGGCGCGCCGCGCTTCTGGATGGTTGTACGGACTTCACGCAGGCGCTGGTCGAGCTGGCTCTGCATCACCACGTCGTTATCGACGATGGCGACGACGCGATCCAGCGGAACCACTTCGGCGTGCACGACGGAACTTGCCAACAGCGCGCCCAGCATCAGCGGGCGCAGGGCCTTACATAGCATTGTCTTCACGGTGACGATAACCCTGGATACCTTGGTCGAGGAAGCCTTCCACCTGGTTGCCAACCACGCCGCCAAGGCCTTTCAAGATGATTTGAAGGAATACACCGCGGTCAGCCTTGGACGTCGAGGTCACGTACTCCTCGTCGTCGTAGTCGACCCAGTAACGGTTGATCAGGCGCAGTTTCCAGCAGCAGCTGTCGTACTCGAAGCCACCGAAGGCTTCCAGCGTGCGGCTCTGGTTGTAGTCGAACTGCCAGCGGCCGATGGCGGCCCACTGCGGTAGAACCGGCCAGATGAACGAGAAATCATGCTGTTCGATCTTGTACTCGTCGCTGCCGTACTCGAACTGCCCGGTGTTCGGGTTGAAGCGCTTGCTGTCCGCACGGTAGCGGTAGCCGGCGTTCAGAACCTTGCGCGGATCGGCTTCGGGCTGATAGTGGAACATCAGGTTGCCGTTGTCGGTGTGGTTCGTGTTCGGGTTCCAGTTGAAGTCGGAGCTGGCGTACCAGTCATGGTCGAAGCGGTAGATACCAGTGAGCGCGTACGGCGAGCGCCAGGTATCGGCGTCCGGGTTCTTCGCGCCGCTGGCACGCAGGTCGTCTTCGGTCAGGCCCGGCAGCTGTACGCGGCGGTCGCTGAAGTAGTAGATCTGGCCGGCGGCGATGTAGGCGCGCTCGAAACCATCGTCCTCGATGAAGCGCGAGCCGAGGCCGAGGGACAGCTGGTTGGCGTCGCCGATGCGGTCACGGCCGGTAAAGCGGTTTTCCCGCCACAGCGAGTCGTAGCTGAAGGTGAACTCGCCGGTGTCGAAGGTCGGCAGGTTGTCCTGGTCCTTGTACGGGACGTACAGGTACATCGCGCGCGGCTCCAGGGTCTGGCGGAACTTGGTGCCGGCGAAAGTGGTATCGCGGTCGAAGTACAGGCCGCTGTCCAGCTTGGCCAGGCCCAGAGAGCGGTCAGGGCTGCTGTCGTAGTTGATATACGACGGCAGGGTGGCCTTGCCCTGGCTGTCCAGGTCGAGGTCGTACTTGGTGTACAGCGCCTTGACGGTCGGGGTCATGAAGCCCCAGCTGCGGTTCATCGGCAGGCTGATACCCGGCTCTGCGTGGAAGCGGTCGCCAGTGGCTCGTGCAAGGCCTTGGATGTTGTTGTCCGGACGCGGGTAGAGGGTCGGATCGTCTTCGTTCAAACGATAGAAACCATCGTCCAGGTCGCGATCAAAGCGCACGGCTTCGGTGCTGTAGGTGAAGTTCAGGCCGCCCGGATTGAACGGCAGCTTGCCGTCCAGGGTGAGCTGCGGCAGGCGATCGTACGGGGTGACGTCGGTCACGGTCGCCAGCTGGTAGGACTGGGCGTTCAGGCGGGCGGTATAGCTGTCGCCGCGATAGGTCAGGCTGCCCTGCTGGTTGACGTAGGTCGGCGAGCCGATGCCCAGCGAGGTGTCCAGGTCCTGGAAATAGTACGGATCGCTGATGCGGGTGTAGTCCACCTGCGCCATGACGCGGGAATCGAGGCCGCTGACGTTTTTCCAGCCATACAGCCAACGGGTGTCGGTGTACTGGGGGAAGTCCTTGCGGTCGTCATTCTTGTCGTTCAGGTAGGCGGCGTTGACCTGGCCTTCACTGCTGTGGGTCAGGTAGCGGAACTCACCTTCCATCAACAGACCGCGCTTGACCATGTAGTGCGGGTACAACGTGGCGTCGTAGTTGGGCGCCAGGTTGAAGTAGTACGGCGTGGTCAGCGTGAAACCGGTATCGGTCGAGCTGGCGAAGGAAGGCGCCAGGAAGCCGGACTGACGACGGTTGTCGATCGGGAAATAGATGTACGGGGTGTAGAAGACCGGAATGTCCTTCACCCGCAGGGTCGCGTTGGTCGCGGTACCGAAACCGGTGGCCGGGTTCAGCTTGATGTTGTTGCCCTTGACGACCCAGGCGTTGCTGCCCGGTTCGCAGCGGGTGTAGGTGCCGTCCTTGAGCTGGATGATCGCGTCTTCCTGGCGCTTGGCGTACAGCGCGCTGCCGCGGATCTGCGCCTGGTGCATGACGTACTCGGCGTTGTCGATCTTCGCCGCGCCGTTGTCCAGTTGCAGCTCGGCGTGGTCGCCGACGATCAGGGCGCCGTTGTCGCGCAGCTTGACGTTGCCGACCAGCTCGCCACGGTTCTCGGCCTGGTGCAGGTTGGCCTCGTCGGCCTCCACCTGCATGCTGCCCTGGCGCAGGACCACGTTACCCGCGAGGGTGGCGATCTGTTTTTCCTGCTCGTAGCGCGACACCTTCGCCGAAACGTAGGTCGGGGCCTCGTCGTTCGGCGTCTTGTCGTTCATGCCCGGGCGGACCGGTTCGACGTATTCTCCGCCGCAGTACGGCCCGATCTCCGCCTGCTGGGCGGCGGTGAGCTTGTCGCGCGGGATCCAGTCGAGGTGGCTGTAGTCGCTGCTGCGCGACTTCAGGCCACGGCCGCCGGACTCGGTGACCAGCTGCTTGGGCTCTTCACCGGCGCTGCTCGAACTGCCCGAGGACTTCGAGCTGCTGGCCGCGGCGGCGCCGCCGGCGCTGACCGAGGTGGCGCCATGCTGCGGACGCGGTACGCTGCTGGCGCTGTTCTGCGAGGAGCAGTCCCAGGCGCCGGACGCGGAGGGCTGGCAGGCGAACTGCTCACCGGGTGCCGCGGTCACAGAGGCGAGCGGCTGGATAGCCAGCAGGCCACCGGTCACCAGTAAGGGGAATTTTCTACGGAACACGGGGAAATTCACTGCCATCTTGTTAATCCGGGCTTCCTGCGAGCCATCGGCCCAAAGCGGACCGCACGCCTCTCGATGGGCTCAAAAAGATGCTGGATAATAAAGCATGACCCGCGCAACGGCTAGGGCCGTGGAGAACCCATAAAGATGTCACAGGATACCCGTTACCAGCAGATGATCGGCTGGTTGGACTTGAGTTTGCCCGCAGTGTTCAACGCGCAGGGCTGGGGCCCGGTGCCCGAGGCCAGCCTCACTGCGGCCAGCAGTGACGCCAGTTTCCGCCGCTATTTCCGCTGGCAGGGCGAGGGTCGCAGCCTGATCGTGATGGACGCTCCGCCCCCCCAGGAGAACGTCCGGCCCTTCATCAAGGTCGCCGGTCTGCTGGCCGAAGCCGGTGTGCATGTTCCGAAGATTCTGGCCGAAGAGGTCGAGCAGGGGTTCCTGCTGCTCGATGACCTGGGACGCCAGACCTACCTGGACGTGCTCACCGCGCAGAACGCCGAGGAGCTGTTCGAGGATGCCCTCGACGCCCTGGTGGCGTTCCAACAGGTGGATGTAGCCGAGCGCCTGCCGGCCTATGACGAGGCCCTGCTGCGCCGCGAACTGCAGCTGTTCCCCGACTGGTACCTGCAACGCCACCTCGGGGTAACCCTGGAAGGCGAGCAGCTCGCCCGCTGGGAACGCACCTGCGACCTGCTGGTGCAGAGTGCCCTGGAGCAGCCGCGCGTGTTCGTGCACCGCGACTACATGCCGCGCAACCTGATGCTCAGCGAGCCGAACCCCGGCATCCTGGACTTCCAGGACGCGGTCTACGGTCCGGTGACCTACGACGTGACCTGCCTATATAAGGATGCCTTCCTCAGCTGGCCTGAGCCGCGTGTGCACGACGGCCTGTCGCGCTACTGGCGCAAGGCCCAGGCGGCGGGCATCGCGCTGCCGGACAGCTTCGAGAGCTTCTTCCGCGCCAGCGACCTGATGGGCGCCCAGCGCCACCTGAAGGTGATCGGCATCTTTGCACGGATCTGCCACCGCGACGGCAAGCCGCGCTACCTGGGCGACGTGCCGCGGTTCTTCCGTTACCTGGAAAGCGTCATCGCGCGCCGGCCAGAGCTGGCCGACCTCGCGGCGTTGCTGGCCAGCCTGCCCAACGACGAGACGCATCCCGCATGAAGGCCATGATCCTCGCTGCGGGCAAGGGAGAACGCCTGCGCCCGCTGACCCTGCACACGCCCAAGCCGCTGGTGCGCGCCGGTGGTGTGCCGCTGATCGAATACCAGCTGCAGGCGCTGCGCCGGGCCGGGTTCGCTCAATTGGTGATCAACCACGCCTGGCTCGGCCAGCAGATCGAGGATCACCTGGGCGATGGCTCGGCCTTGGGTGTGAACCTCCGCTACTCGCCCGAAGGCGAGCCGCTGGAAACCGGTGGCGGAATCTTCAAGGCGTTGCCGTTGCTGGGCGGCGATGCCTTCGTCATCGCCAATGGCGACATCTGGACCGACTTCGATTATGCGAGCCTGCGCGGCGCGCTGGCCGAAGACGACCTGGCTCACCTGGTGCTGGTAGACAACCCCGGCCACCACGCTCGTGGTGATTTCTGCCTGAGTGAAGGCCGCGTCAGCGATTACCGCGAAGGCCAGCCGAGCCTGACCTACAGTGGCATCGCCATCCTCCGGCCCGAACTGTTCGAGGGTTGCGAACCCGGCGCCTTCAAGTTGGCGCCGCTGCTGCGCCAGGCCATGGAAGCCGGCCGGGTGAGCGGCGTCCATCATCGCGGGCGCTGGATCGATGTCGGCACCCACGAGCGCCTGGCGGAAGTCGAACGCCAGCTGGCGGAGGGCTGAGGTGTTCTGGCCGGGGACCTTGGTGGGCGTCATCGCCGGCTGGGCATTGGCAAGCATTCCGGGCGCCATGCTCGGTGCGTTGCTGGGCCAGGTGCTCGACCGGCGCCTGAAGCAGCGCACCTGGACGGGGCTGTTCGATCAGTTGCGCGGCGGGCCGCGGGTGGGCGACCAGGAGTTGCTCTTCCTGTTGCTGGGCCGGCTGGCCAAGAGTCGCGGTCGTGTGGTCGATGCGCATATCCAGCAGGCGCGGGCCGAAATGCAGCGTCTGCAACTGGACGACAAGGCTCGTCGGCAGGCCATCGATGCCTTCGGTCGCGGCAAGCTCGGCGGTGAGTCGCTGGACGCCGGCCTGCGCCAGCGCCACGGCCAGGAAGCCACGGCCGAGGGCTTGATCCAGGCCTGCTGGCGCATGGCCTGGGCCGGCGGCGTACCGAACGCTGCGCAGAAGAACCTGCTGCTGCAGTGGGGTGATTCGCTGGGGCTTGCCCGCGCCAGGGTCCTGGCGTTGTCGGCGGCTGCCGAACCGCCCAGGGCGCCGGCCACTGCGCGCGAGTCCTACACCGCAGCGCTTCGACTGTTGGGCGTGACGCCGGAGAGCGAGCCGGAGGAGATCAAACGCGCCTACCGCAAGCTGATCAGCCAGAACCATCCGGACAAGCTCGAAGGCATGGGCGCGAGTCCTGAGCGGATCGCCGCGGCGACCAACAAGACCCGCGAAATCCAGGATGCCTACCTGCTGGTGCGCCAGCGCCGCGGTTTTCGCTGAGCCGGGCGGCCCTCAGGGCTGCTCGATCGGCTCCAGGTGCATCGACAGCCAGCCGCGGATGCGCCGGTAGAGCTGGTCCTGCTCGGTGCCCAGGTCGGCGGGCAGGGCATTCATGCCGATCTGCACGTAGTTCGGTGCCTTCTGCCGTTTGCTGGCCTGCAGCCGCAGCTTCGCGGCCGCTACGTCAGGCGCCTTGTCCTTGTAATAGAAGTCGCCGGTGGCGAGGTTCAGCAGCGGCACGGTCTCGTCCAGCGACGGCTTGAAATCGCGCGGCATCTCCGGCGCCACCAGCAGCAGGTTCTTGACCTCGGCTGGCGTGCGTTCGCCCAGGTAGCGGGTCGCCCAGTAGGCGCCGGTGCCGTGGCCAAGCAGGACGATGGTTTTCGGGTGGTGCTGCTGGGCCAGTTCGACGGCCGCCTGGATGCGCGCCAGTACGCGCTCGGCGTGGGCTTTGCGCAGCTCGACCGGGTCGGTGGGGGGCGGTGGGGCTTCGGCGCTGGCCTGGGCCGGCTCGGCGCTGCCGGCTTCGCCGGTGCTTTCCGGTGTCGGCGTGGCGCTGCCTGCGCTGCCCTTCACTTCGGGTTTGCTGGCGCTGTCGGTGGCAGTGGCATCGGTGTCGGCGCTGGCCTTGTCCGGCGCTTCCTTCGGACGCGGGATCGGCGCGGTGCTTTGCGGGTCCGGCAGGGTGACAGCCAGGGTCTGCCAGCCGGCATCGGGCAGCTTGCGCCGCAGCGGGCCAATCGCCACCGGCCAGTCGGCGCTTTCGCCATCGCCGGGAATCAGGATCACCGCGCCCGTTGCCTCGGCAGCATTGGCCGGCAGCCAGAGGGCGAGGAAGGTTTCGTCGCCGGCCTTGAGTTCCTGGCGCTCGCTTTCGGGCAACTGGCGCACCAGGCCGCTGGCTTCGTCCTGGCTGCGCTCGCTCACTGCCGGGCGCACCACTGGCGCGGCAGCCGGCGTTCCGGCGGCGGGCTTGGCGTCTTCGGCCCGACTGGCGCCCAGCGGCGCAAGGCCGAGGCACAGGCTGAGGGCGAGAAACGTCGGGCGAGGCAAGTGCGGCATCGAAGATATCCCTGTCTGGCGGGCAGCACGCGGCGGGGCGCGAGAGCGGCCAGCCTAGCGGCTTGTATTAGCTTTGTCAGGCGCAGGCGTGCCGGGTTCAACCGGGGTTGCTGTAAGGTATGCCGGCCATTTGCTTTGACCCGAGTGAAATCCATGGTGCTGTCGGCATGAGACGTCTGTTCTGGAAAGCCTGCCTGGCCTGGCTCTGCTGCCTGCCGTTGCTGGCCGTGGCGGAAACCGCTGCGCCCCCCCTGACCCTGGATCAAGCGCAACTGGCCTGGCTTGCCGAGCATCCGCAGCTACGTGTTGGCGCCGTGCTCGAAGCGCCTTATGTCCAGCAGGATCGCCGCCTGCAGCAGCTATCCGGGGCCAACGTCGAGCTGCTGGAGTGGCTGGCCAAGGCCCTGCACGTGAGCCTGGAGTGGCGCACCTATCCGGATCAGGCGGCACTGGAGAAGGCAGTGCGCGCCGGGGAAATCGATCTCGCGCCCGGTGTCAGCCAGACACCGGCAACCCTGCGCGACTGGCTGTTCTCCGACCCTTACCTGCGCGTGCCGCGCCTGGTCGTGGGCGATCGCCGCAGCGGCACCTCGGTGGAGCTGGACACCCTTGGTGATGGCGAATCCGTCTCCGTGCGCGGCCCCGGCCCGGTGGTGGACTACCTGCGCGGCACCTACTCGGGGCTGACCCTGCAAATCGTCGACAGCGACCGCGAAGTGCTGCGCAAGGTGCTCGGCCGCGAAGCCAACTATGCAGTGATCGACGAGGCGCAACTGGCGCGCCTGACCCGCGAAACCGAATTCACCGGCCTGCTGGTGGTGGCCGACATCGGCTATCCGCAACTGCTGCGCGTGGCAACCCGCCGTGGCCTGCCGGAGCTGGCGGGCATCATCGATGCGGCATTGCGCGCGGTACCGGCCAAGGACCTCGACCAGCTCCACGAGCGCTGGCTGCAACCGACCTACCCGCGCCTGGGTTCGTCTCCCGGCTTCTGGCAGAACCTCTGCATCCTGCTCGGCCTGCTGTTGCTGTTTGCGGTCGCTGCGCTGCTACTGCTGCGCCGCCAGCACCGCGCGCTGGAGTCGCGTCTGCTCGCCGCGCGTCGTGATATCGAATTGCGCCAGGCGGCGGAGCAGGCCTTGCGCCTGACCCAGTTCGCCATCGACAGCAGCACGGTCGGCATCCTCTGGGTCAACTGGGACAGCCACGTGCGCTACGCCAACCGCGCGGCCGAGGAGATGCTCGGCTACCTGCCGGGTGCCGTGGTGGACCGGCCGCTGTCTGACTTCGAACCGACGCTGAACATGGACCGCTGGCTCAACCTCTGGCGCCGCGCGCGCAATGCCGACGAGGCGCCGCTGAGCTTCGAGACCCGCTGCCTGCGCGCCGACGGTCAGTGGCTGCCGGCGGACGTTTCGCTGAGCTTCCTGCGCTTCGGCGATTCGGAATACCTGCTGGTGTTCCTCAACGACGTCACCGAGCGTCGTCGCGCCCGCGCCGCGCTGGAAGAAAGCGAAGCGCGCCTGCAGGGCATCGCCGCCAACGTGCCGGGACTGGTGTTCCGCCTGGAGCCCAACGCGCCGGACGACGACTCCGATTTCGCCTACATCAGCTTCATCACCGGTGGCAGCGAAACCTCGTTGGGCTACTCGCCCGGTTACCTGCGCGAGAGCGGCCTGGGCATCATGGGCCTGGTGCATCCATCCGAGCGCGAAAGTTACCTGGCCAGCCAGCTGGATGCGGTGGAAGGCCATCGCAACTGGCTGTGGCAGGGGCGCATCCTCACCCGTAGCCACGAGCCGCGCTGGGTCGATATCAAGGCCACGGTGCGGACCCTGGACGACGGTCGCCCGGCCTGGGACGGCGTGGTCTGGGACATCACCGAACACAAGCAGATCGAGCTGGAGCTGCAGGATTCCCGTGCGCAACTGCGCGAGCTGTCGGCACACCTGGAGAGCGTGCGGGAGGAGGAGAAGGCGCGCATCGCCCGCGAAGTGCACGATGAACTGGGCCAGGTGCTCACCGTGCTCAAGCTGGAAACCTCCATGTGCGAACTGGCCTATGCCGAGCTGGACAGTGGCCTGCGCGAGCGTCTGGACAACATGAAGCGCCTGATCGCCCAGCTGTTCCAGCTGGTGCGCGACGTGGCCACTGCGCTGCGCCCGCCGATCCTCGATGCCGGCATCGGTTCGGCGCTGGAGTGGCAGGCGCGGCGCTTCGAATCACGCACGCAGATTCCCTGCCTGGTGCAGGTGCCGGAGAACCCGCCGGAGCTCTCCGACGCCAAGGCCATCGGGCTGTTCCGTATCCTCCAGGAGGCGCTGACCAATGTCATGCGGCATGCCCAGGCGCATACTGTGGAATTGCAGCTGAGCGTCGAAGGGCGCGAGCTGTGCCTGCGCATCGCCGATGACGGCGTGGGCTTCGATCCGCTCGCCACACGCCAGGGCGTGTCCTTCGGCCTGGTCGGCATGCGCGAGCGAGTGCTGATGTTCGGCGGCACCCTGCAGATCGACAGCCAGCCCGGAGAGGGCACCACGCTGTGGATCCGTGTGCCATTGCGGTCCCGAAGCGCGTGACCGGACGGAAACCATAACGACAATGACAAGCGTGGAACGGGAGGAGAGGCGGTGATTCGAGTGCTGGTGGCGGAAGACCATACGATCGTGCGCGAGGGCATCAAGCAGCTGATCGGCATGGCCAAGGACCTGCAGGTGGTCGGCGAGGCAACCAACGGCGAGCAGTTGCTCGACACCCTGCGCCAGACGCCCTGCGAAGTGGTCCTGCTGGACATCTCCATGCCCGGCGTCAACGGCCTGGAGGCCATCCCGCGGATCCGCGCGCTGAACAACCCGCCAGCGATCCTCATGCTGTCGATGCACGACGAGGTGCAGATGGTCGCCCGTGCGCTGAAGGTCGGCGCCGCCGGCTATGCCACCAAGGACAGCGATCCGGCGCTGCTGCTCACGGCGATCCGCAAGGTCGCCAGCGGCGGCCGCTACATCGACCCCGATCTTGCCGACCGCATGGTCTTCGAAGTCGGCCTCACGGATTCGCGCCCGCCCCACGCGCTGCTTTCCGAGCGCGAGTTCTCGGTGTTCGAACGCCTGGTGCACGGCGAGGGCGTCAACGAGATCGCCCAGCAACTGGCGGTCAGCAGCAAGACCATCAGCACCCACAAGGCGCGGCTGATGCAGAAACTCAACGCCAACTCGGTGGCGGATCTGGTGCGTTACGCCATGGAGCACAAGCTCGTCTGACCGACCCGCGCCGCGGGCTTGACCTGCGGCAGAGGGCTCGCTGAATTTTCCCTTCACTCTGTGCGACGTGTCCGATTTCTGTAACACACCGTCTATCTAGCGGGCGTGGAGCAGGGAATGATGGCCGGCTTCATGCAGTACGTCGTGATAACAAGGAGAAGAAGATGTTGCGAGCGGTAAGGGGAGGGCTGCTGTTCGGCCTGCTGGGGAGCGCTGCGATGCCGGCGCTGGCGGACTACGTCACGGTGATTTCCTTCGGTGGCGCCAACAAGCAGGCGCAGGAAGCGGCCTTCTACAAGCCGTTCAAGGAAGTGACCGGCAACGCCGTCGTGCACGGCTCCTACAATGGCGACCTGGCCAAGCTCAAGCGCATGGTGGAAATCAGCCATGTGTCCTGGGACGTGGTGGAGGTCGAGGCCCCCGAGCTCGCGCGCGGCTGCGAGGAAGGGCTGTTCATGAAGCTCGATCCCAAGACCCTGGGCAACACCGCCGACTTCGTTCCCGGCGCGGTACAGCCGTGCGGCGTCGGCATCTTCGTCTGGACCACGCTGCTGGCCTACAACCAGAGCAAGCTGCAGGGCACGCCCAGCAGCTGGGCGGATTTCTGGGACACGAAGAAATTCCCCGGCAAGCGCGGCCTGCGCTGGGGTGCCAAGTACAGTCTGGAATTTGCCCTGATGGCCGATGGCGTTGCGCCCAGGGACGTCTACAAGGTGCTTGCGACCAATGACGGCGTCGACCGCGCCTTCCGCAAGCTCGATGAGCTGAAGCCGAGCATCAACTGGTGGAAGTCCGGCCAGGACCCGGTGCGTGACCTCGCCGACGGCACCGTGGTGATGAGCTCCGCCTACAACGGTCGGATCGCCGCCGCGCAGGCCGAGCAGAAGGGCTTCCGCATGGTCTGGGCCGGCGGCATCTACGACTTCGATTTCTGGGCATTGCCCTCGGGCGTGTTCAAGAAGGAGCTGGCCGAACAGTTCGTCAACTTCGCCGGCCAGCCGCAGCAGCAGAAGGCCTTCGCCGAGAACATTTCCTACGGCCCGACCAACCGCAAGGCCGTGGAACTGCTGGCGCCGGACGTGGCCGCCAACCTGCCTACCGCACCCCAGAACATCGCCAATGCCGTGGGCATGAACGTGGCGTTCTGGGCCGAGCATGGCGACGCGCTGGAGCAGCGTTTCCAGGCCTGGGCCAAGCGCTGAGGCGATTTTCCGGGCCCGCTGCGCGGCGGCGGGCCTGACATCTCAAATCGCCACCTTTTGTAGGGCGCGCCCTACAAAGCATCCTCTCTAAGCCTTATAGCAATCTCTCATACCGCCCGATTTGCGCGCCGGTCCAGCTTCTCTAGGCTTGAGATCAACGGCATTAACAAAAAAACAAAGGTGCGGTGATGGCCGAGAATCAGGCAAACGATGTGCTGGTGAGTTTCCGTGGCGTGCAGAAGAGCTACGACGGCGAATCCCTCATCGTGAAGGACCTCAATCTGGACATTCGCAAAGGCGAATTCCTGACGCTGCTGGGGCCTTCCGGTTCCGGCAAGACCACCAGCCTGATGATGCTGGCCGGTTTCGAAACTCCTACCGCCGGTGAAATCCAGCTCGCCGGCCGCGCCATCAACAACGTCCCCCCGCACAAGCGCGACATCGGCATGGTGTTCCAGAACTATGCGCTGTTCCCGCACATGACGGTGGCCGAGAACCTGGCCTTCCCGCTCTCCGTGCGCGGCATGAGCAAGACCGACGTGAGCGAGCGGGTGAAGCGCGCACTGTCCATGGTCCAGCTCGACACCTTTGCCGGTCGCTACCCCGCCCAGCTCTCCGGTGGCCAGCAGCAGCGTGTGGCCCTGGCCCGTGCGCTGGTCTTCGAGCCGCAGCTGGTGCTGATGGACGAACCCCTGGGTGCGCTCGACAAGCAGCTGCGCGAGCACATGCAGATGGAGATCAAGCACATCCACCAGCGCCTGGGCGTGACCGTGGTCTACGTGACCCACGACCAGGGCGAAGCCCTGACCATGTCCGACCGCGTGGCGGTATTCCACCAGGGCGAGATCCAGCAGATCGCCCCGCCGGCGGAACTCTACGAACACCCGCGCAACTCCTTCGTCGCCAACTTCATCGGCGAGAACAACCGCATCGCCGGCCAGCTCCAGGCCCGCGATGGCGAGCGCTGCACCGTGGGCCTGGCCCGTGGCGAGAAGGTCGAGGCGCTGGCAGTCAACGTCGGCAACGTCGGCGATACCGTCAGCCTGTCGATCCGCCCCGAGCGCGTGCGCCTGAACGGCCACAGCGAAAACTGCGCGAACCGCTTCTCCGGCCGCGTTGCCGAGTTCATCTACCTGGGTGACCACGTGCGCATTCGCCTGGAGGTCTGCGGCCGTACCGATTTCTTCGTCAAACAGCCGATCGCCGAGCTCGATCCTGCGCTCAGTGTCGGTGACGTGGTACCGCTGGGCTGGGAAGTCGAGCACGTCCGCGCGCTCGACCCGCTGTCCGCGGCGTAACAGCGCGGCCCGGCCACTCCCGGACGCATCCAAGAAAAACAAACCTGCACACTGTGGAGACAACAATAATGTCGAAGTCCTTGAAAGCATCGGGGCTCAAACTCGCAGCGCTGACTCTGGGCGTGGCCTTCGCGGCCCAGTCCATGGCCGCTACCGACCTGACCGTGGTGTCCTTCGGCGGCGCCAACAAGAACGCCCAGGTGAAGGCGTTCTACGGCCCTTACGAGAAGAGCACCGGCAACAAGATCGTCGCCGGCGAGTACAACGGCGAGATGGCCAAGGTGAAGGCCATGGTCGACACCAACAGCGTCTCCTGGGACCTGGTGGAAGTCGAGTCGCCGGAACTGGCCCGTGGCTGTGATGAAGGCCTGTTCGAAACCATCGACCCGGCCATCCTCGGCAAGGCCGAAGACTACGTACCGGGCGCCGTCAGCAACTGCGGCGTGGGCTTCTTCGTCTGGTCCACCGTGCTGGCCTACAACGCCGACAAGCTGAAGACCGCACCGACCAGCTGGGCCGACTTCTGGGACACCAGCAAATTCCCGGGCAAGCGCGGCCTGCGCAAGGGCGCCAAGTACACCCTGGAATTCGCCCTGATGGCCGACGGCGTTGCGCCCAAGGACGTCTACAAGGTGCTGGCGACCAAAGAGGGCCAGGACCGCGCCTTCAAGAAGCTCGACCAGATCAAGCCCAACATCCAGTGGTGGGAAGCCGGCGCCCAGCCGCCGCAGTACCTCGCCTCCGGTGACGTGGTCATGAGCTCCGCCTACAACGGCCGCATCGCTGCCGTGCAGAAAGAGAGCAACCTGAAGATCGTCTGGAACGGCGGCATCTACGACTTCGACGCCTGGGCCATCCCGAAGGGCGCCAAGAAGGTCGACGAGAGCCTCAAGTTCATCGCCTTCTCGGTTCAACCCGAGCAGCAGAAGACCTACTCCGAGAACATCGCCTACGGCCCGGTCAACAAGAACGCCGTACCGCTGCTGAGCAAGGAGCTGCTGAAGGACATGCCGACCACCCCGGAAAACATGCAGGGCCAGGTGGGCATGGACGTGACCTTCTGGGCTGACTACGGCGAGCAGCTGGAACAGCGCTTCAACGCCTGGGCCGCCAAGTAAGCAAGCCCATACCACCGCCACGGCCGCCCGGACCGTGGCGGACCGGAGCCGCCGCTCCCCCTCGCGACGGCTCCTCCTGACACCACACCTTGGCCGCTTTCGGGCGGCCCGTTTTACCGGAGTTCGCTATGGCCACCGCTGTGTCGATGAACGAGGTCGCCGGCCCCACCCTCAAGCAGCGCCTGGCGCGCGCGGAGCGGATGAACCGCCTGAAGTCGCAGGCGCTGGTCCTGCCCCTGCTGGTCTTCCTCCTGCTGACCTTCCTCGTGCCCATCGCGGCACTGCTCTACAAGAGCGTGAACAACCCCGAGGTCGTCGGTGCGCTGCCGCTGACCGTCAACGCCATTTCCGAATGGGACGGCAAGTCGCTGCCTTCGGATGCGGTGTACAAGGCGCTGAGCGACGACCTGGTCGCCGCGCGCAAGAACCAGACCATCGGTGACCTGTCCAAGCGCCTGAACATGGAGCTGGCGGGCTACCGCAGCCTGCTGTCCAAGACCGCCCGCGCGCTGCCGTTCAAGGAGCAGCCGGCGTCGTACAAGGACGCAATGGAAGGCCTCGACGAGCGCTGGGGCGACCCGGCCTACTGGCAGGCGATCCGTCGCAACGCCAGCTCTGTCACGCCGTATTACCTGCTGGCGGCGCTCGATCACCGCATCGATGACCTGGGCGAAATCGCCCGCGCCACGCCCGACCAGTCGATCTACCTGGACATCTTCGCCCGCACCTTCTGGATGGGCGCGGTGATCACCCTGATCTGCCTGGCGCTGGCCTACCCGCTGGCCTACCTGCTGGCGATTCTGCCGACCCGCAAGTCCAACCTGCTGATGATCATGGTGCTGCTGCCGTTCTGGACCTCGATCCTGGTGCGCGTCGCCGCGTGGATCGTGCTGTTGCAGTCGGGCGGCCTGATCAACGGCGCGCTGCTGAAGATGGGCCTGATCGACCAGCCGCTGCAGCTGGTGTTCAACCGCACCGGCGTGTACATCTCCATGGTCCACATCATGCTGCCGTTCATGATCCTGCCGATCTACAGCGTGATGAAGGGGATTTCCCCCAGCTACATGCGTGCCGCGATCTCGCTGGGCTGTCATCCGTTCTCGAGCTTCTGGAAGGTCTATTTCCCGCAGACCGTGGCCGGCGTCGGCGCGGGCTGCCTGCTGGTGTTCATCCTGTCGATCGGCTACTACATCACCCCGGCGCTGCTGGGCAGCCCGAACGACCAGATGGTCAGCTACTTCGTCGCCTTCTATACCAACACCACCATCAACTGGGGTATGGCCACGGCCCTGGGCGGCCTGCTGCTGTTCGCCACCCTGGTGCTCTACGTGATCTATGGCTGGCTGGTGGGCGCGAGCCGCCTGCGCCTGGGCTGATGTGAGGAGAACAAGAAGATGCTGAGCCCGTACATGTCCCCGGTCGAGCGCGTGTGGTTCTACACCCTGCGCATCCTCTGCGGCCTGATCCTGCTGTTCCTGGTGCTGCCGGTACTGGTCATCGTGCCGCTGTCGTTCAACTCCGGCACCTTCCTGGTCTACCCGCTGCAGGGTTTCTCCCTGCGCTGGTACGCCGACTTCTTCAACTCCGCCGAGTGGATGCGTGCGCTGACCAACAGCATCATCGTCGCCCCGGCGGCCACCGTGCTGGCCATGGTCTTCGGTACCCTGGCGTCGATCGGCCTGACCCGCGGCGAGTTCCGCGGCAAGGCACTGGTCATGAGCCTGGTGATCTCGCCGATGGTCGTGCCGGTGGTGATCATCGGTGTAGCCAGCTACCTGTTCTTCGCGCCGCTGGGCCTGGGCAACAGCTACATCTCGCTGATCATCGTCCACGCGGTGCTCGGTGTGCCCTTCGTCATCATCACCGTGTCGGCGACCCTGCAGGGCTTCAACTACAACCTGGTGCGCGCCGCCGCCAGCCTGGGCGCGCCGCCGGTACTGACCTTCTTCAAGGTCACCCTGCCGCTGATCGCTCCCGGTGTGATTTCCGGCGCGCTGTTCGCCTTCGCCACCTCCTTCGATGAAGTGGTGGTGACCCTGTTCCTCGCCGGCCCCGAGCAGGCCACCCTGCCGCGCCAGATGTTCAGCGGTATCCGCGAGAACCTCAGCCCGACCATCGCCGCCGCGGCGACCCTGCTGATCGGCTTCTCCGTCGTGCTCCTGCTGACCCTCGAGTGGCTGCGCGGCCGCAGCGAGAAACTGCGTACCGCACCGACCTCCTGATTCACAGTGTTTCGCGGACGGTTGCGTCCCTGTGCTCACCCACAGGGACGGGATTGATCCGCGATTTTTTTTGCCCGCTTCTCACTGCAGTTCCGCACTTTTCGCATCGACTATCGGCCTAATCCCCTTCGAGCCGTCCGAGCGGCTACAATGCGCGCCATCCGTGATTTCCGCCCACAGAGGTGCGCCATGCAACCCTACGCCATCGCTCCGTCGATCCTTTCCGCCGACTTCGCCCGCCTGGGTGAGGATGTGGACAAGGTGCTCGCTGCCGGTGCCGACATCGTTCACTTCGACGTGATGGACAACCACTACGTGCCGAACCTGACCATCGGCCCGATGGTCTGCACGGCCCTGCGCAAGTACGGTGTCACCGCGCCTATCGACGTGCACCTGATGGTGTCCCCGGTGGACCGCATCATCGGCGACTTCATCGAAGCCGGCGCCACCTACATCACCTTCCACCCGGAAGCCTCGCAGCACATCGACCGTTCCCTGCAACTGATCAAGGACGGCGGCTGCAAGGCCGGCCTGGTGTTCAACCCGGCCACCTCGCTGGATGCGCTCAAGTACGTGATGGACAAGATCGACATGGTCCTGCTGATGAGCGTGAACCCCGGCTTCGGCGGGCAGAAATTCATCCCCGGCACCCTCGACAAGCTGCGCGAAGCCCGCGCGCTGATCGACGCGTCCGGCCGCGATATCCGCCTGGAGATCGACGGCGGAGTGAACGTGAAGAACATCCGCGAGATCGCCGAAGCGGGCGCCGACACCTTCGTCGCCGGCTCCGCCATCTTCAATGCACCGGACTACGCCGAGGTCATCCGCGCCATGCACGCTGAGCTGGCGCAGGCGCGCAAGTGATGAGTGCTGCACAACTGCCGTTCGCCGGGCTGCCGCGTCTGGTGATGTTCGACCTGGACGGCACCCTGGTGGACTCGGTCCCCGACCTGGCGGCGGCGGTGGACAAGATGCTGCTGGCGCTCGGGCGCCAGCCGGCAGGCCTGGACGCCGTGCGCCACTGGGTTGGCAACGGCGCACGGGTACTGGTACGCCGCGCCCTGGCCAACGACATCGAGCACGATGACGTCAGCGAGGACGACACCGAGCGCGCCCTTGAGCTGTTCATGGATGCCTACGCTGACAGCCATGCGCTGACCGTGGTCTACCCCGGCGTGATCGAAACGCTGAAGTGGCTGAAGAAGCGCGATGTCGAGTTGGCGCTGATCACCAACAAACCCGAGCGCTTCGTCGGCCCGCTGCTGGACGAGATGAAGCTGGGCAAGTTCTTCCGCTGGATCATCGGTGGCGACACCCTGCCGCAGCAGAAGCCCGACCCGGCCGCGCTGCTGTTCGTGATGAAGATGGCCGGCGTGTCGGCGGAACAGGCCCTGTTCGTCGGCGACTCGCGCAACGATATCCTCGCCGCCAAGGCTGCCGGCGTGCGCAGCGTGGGCCTGAGCTACGGCTACAACCATGGACGCCCCATCGCGGAGGAAACCCCGACGCTGGTGCTCGATGACCTGCGCCACCTGCTGCCTTGCTTCGACTCGGGCAAAGCGATAGTGTTGCCCGACTCCGCCTCAACTCCCGCTCAGCGAGACAGCACCGTGGAAACGGCTCCCCACACACTCTGGATGAAAGTCATCAAGGCCCTGGCCCGCTGGCGCTGGCGCGCCTGACATCCTTTGGCCGGTACGCCCGGCGCGTGTGTGCAACCAAGTCCGTTACCTCCTCATTCCACGAGGCTGATCATGACCCGCGAAGAATTCCAGCGCCTGGCCGCCGAAGGCTACAACCGCATTCCGCTGACCTGCGAAACCCTTGCCGACTTCGACACCCCGCTGTCGATCTACCTGAAGCTGGCCGACGGCCCCAATACCTACCTGCTCGAATCCGTGCAGGGCGGCGAGAAGTGGGGCCGCTACTCGATCATCGGTCTGCCCAGCCGCACCGTGCTGCGCGTTTACGGTCACCAGGCGAGCATCAAGGTCGACGGCGTCGAGACCGAGAGCTTCGAATGCGCCGACCCGCTGGCCTTCGTCGAGGAGTTCAAGGACCGCTACCGCGTGCCGACCCTCGCCGGTCTGCCGCGCTTCAACGGTGGCCTGGTCGGCTACTTCGGCTATGACTGCGTGCGCTACGTCGAGCAGCGCCTGGCGCAGTGCCCGAACCCCGATCCGCTGAACAATCCCGACATCCTGCTGATGGTTTCCGACGCGGTAGTCGTATTCGACAACCTCGCCGGCAAGATGCACGCGATCGTCCTCGCCGATCCGGCGCAGGCCGACGCCTACGACAAAGGTCTGGCCCAGCTGGAAGAGCTGCTGGAGCGTCTGCGCCAGCCGATCACCCCGCGCCGCGGCCTCGACTTCAGCGCGGTGAACGCCCCGGAGCCGCAGTTCCGCGCCAGCTTCACCCGCGAGGACTACGAGCGCGCCGTCGGCACCATCAAGGAATACATCCTGGCCGGCGACTGCATGCAGGTCGTGCCGTCGCAGCGCATGTCCATCGACTTCAGCGCCGCGCCGATCGACCTGTACCGCGCGCTGCGCTGCTTCAACCCGACGCCCTACATGTACTTCTTCAACTTCGGTGACTTCCACGTCGTGGGCAGTTCGCCGGAAGTGCTGGTGCGCGTCGAGGATGGCGAAGTCACTGTGCGCCCCATCGCCGGCACCCGCCCGCGGGGCGCCACCGAGGAAGCCGACCGCGCGCTGGAAGAAGACCTGCTCTCCGACGCCAAGGAAATCGCCGAGCACCTGATGCTCATCGACCTGGGCCGCAACGACGTCGGCCGCGTCTCGCAGACCGGCAGCGTGAAGGTCACCGAGCAGATGGTCATCGAGCGCTACTCCAATGTCATGCACATCGTCTCCAACGTGAATGGCCAGCTGAACGAGAAGCTCAGCGCGATGGACGCCCTGCGCGCCATCCTGCCGGCCGGCACCCTGTCCGGCGCACCGAAGATCCGTGCGATGGAAATCATCGACGAGCTGGAGCCGGTCAAGCGCGGCGTCTACGGCGGCGCCGTGGGCTACCTCGCCTGGAACGGCAACATGGACACCGCCATCGCCATCCGCACCGCGGTGATCAAGAACGGTGAACTCCACGTCCAGGCCGGCGGCGGCATCGTTGCCGATTCGGTACCGGCGGCGGAGTGGGAAGAAACCATCAACAAGCGCCGCGCCATGTTCCGCGCCGTGGCGCTGGCCGAGCACACTGCCAAGGTACATGGCCGCGACTGAGTGGTTGGTTCGATGAAAAAGCCCCGCTTTGGCGGGGCTTTTTTATTGCGGCGCAAATGACCGGGTCGTCGCCGTGCGCTTCCGTCGGGCACCATGCTTCCAGCTTGCTCCGAACTGCTCCCTCTCCCTTCAGGGAGAGGGCTGGGGAGAGGGTGCAAGCCTCAACTCCGGCGTCCTGCTTAGCACCGCTCCCCCTCCCTAACCCTCCCCCTGAAGGGAGAGGGGACTGCCTGGCGTGGTTGCTGGCTCTGGCCTCAGCCGGAAGTGTTCTGGCTACCCCGCCTGCCGTGTCTCCACCACCTGCAGGTTCGCCTTGCGCCGGGCGAGGGCGGCGTCCGCCTGCTGCGAGCGCTCCTCCACATAGGCCGCCAGGTGATCCACCGCGACGTATTGCATCGCCTTGTGGCTGTCGTCCAGCGTGGTTACCGGCAGGGCGATACGCCCGCAGGACAGCGCCTTGCTGAAATTCTCCCGGTTCAGGTTGCGGAACCAGCGCTCGCGCACCTGATCCAGGGGCACCAGGACATCCCCGAAGATCTGATAGACCAGACTCACCGTCTCCGGGCGCGGGGCATGGCGGACTTCAATGGTCGACTGCATGGGGCTCTCCTGTTCCGATGGGGTGGCGACAGCAGTAAATATAGCAAAAGTTGTATTTATCTTCAATCGACAGGCAAGAAAAACCCCGCCGAAGCGGGGCCTGTTCATTCGCGAGGGCTTCAGCGCACCAGGGTCGGCGCGCGCCGATGGCGCACGGTGGACCACCAGAACACCCAGCCGATCAGGCGGATCTGCCCGCCGTCGAACTGCTCCGGCGGGTACTCCTCATCGGGGTATTCGTCGCGGTTGAAGCTGCGCAGGCGGATGCCGCCGCCGGGCAGGCGGTAGACGAACTTCACCCGCAGCATGCCCTCGTGTTCCAGGGCGTAGATCTCGCCGTCGGTGATGTGCGTGGTGGCCGTGTCGATGCCGATGGTGGAGCCATCCATGATCAGCGGCTCCATGCTGTTGCCGGTGAGCTGGGCGCAGATCGCCGCCGCCGGATCGACTCCCGCGGCGCGCAGCGTGGCGTAGGAGAAACGCAGCTTGCGCCCTTCTATCTCGCGCACTGCGGTGCGGCCGGCGCCGGCCGCCAGTTCCACTTCCTTGTACAGGCGTAGTTCCACTTCGTCCTCGTCCAGCGGTGTGTCGCTATCCCATGGGTGCAGCGGTTCCAGTCGCAGCGGGCTGCCGTCGGCGGGGCGTGGCGCGGGTGCGCTGGTGCCTGGCGTCGGTGTGCCTTCGCCGGTGGCCAACCAGGTCGGCGAGACCCCCAGCGCGCTGGCGATCTCGATCAGCTTGCGGGTGCTCTGTGCCTTGCCCGAGGTCAGCTTGTGGATGGTGTTCTGCGAAACCCCGGCTGCTTCGGCCAGGGTTTCCTGCTTGAGGTTGCGCGAGGCCATTGCCTGTTTCAGGCGGCTGGCCAGCGTCGATGAGGAAGTCTTGTCCATGGCAGCACTCTACCTCCTGGGTTGTAGTGTGTAAATAGCTTTGGTGTTGACTTGATATAGCTATGGTTGTAATCATAAAAACCAGCAGCCCACCGGACAGATGTAAACCGGTTCGGCTGAAGGGAGGCAGTGGCTTCCCAAACCTCGGTAAGGAAACCGTGGGTTGCCTGCAGGCCGTGACGAGCGGGGCAGGCTGGAGGACGCGGGCGGGCCAGGGAGGCATCGCCCGTGTACCGGCAAGGGATGCCGTCCGATGAGCCGGCGTCCGCGACGAACAGATCGCGACTGACCACCTGCAGGCGGCCGAAGGCTCGGCGACCACGGAGGGCATGTCGCCAGGAGGACCCTCATGAACCAACACCTGAACTGGGCGATGCAGCCCGAATCCACCGCCCCGGCGGAGGTGCGCCGTGGCTGATATCGCCGACTACGCCAACGACCTGATGCTGGAGCGCATCGAGGACATGCTGCACAGCCGCCGCTCCTCGGCGGCCATCAGTTCCGCCGAGTTCTGCGAAGACTGCGGCGACGACATCCCGCCGGCGCGCCGCCTGGCGGCACCGGGCTGCACCCGCTGCATCGACTGCCAGGCCCTGGATGAACTGGAGCGCCGGCACTGAGCCGCGCCGGAGGAACGCCGTGATCAAACCCATCGACGAAATGCTCAAGCTCTGGGCCGAGGAAATGCACAACCCGGGCAGCGCCGGCGGCGGTTATGCCGGCGGCAACCTGCTGGCGATGATGATGGCCAACAAGGGCGAGATGATTCGCGGCACGCGGGGCAGCAAGGTGATCCTCGACCGTGTTGCCGAACTGGACCTGATCATCAACCACCTGCCCGACGAGCAGAAGGACGTGGTCACCGAGCACTACCTCAACCGCGACAGCGAGGCCTCGCAGAAGTACCGGCACTGCCGCTGCAGCCGCAACACCTTCTACCTGCGCCTGCATGTGGCGCACCAGAGCATCCAGTCGCGACTGATGCGCCGCGTCGCCTGATCCTTTCCTTTCTTCATCCGAAGCCCGGCCCCGCGCCGGGCTTCGTGCTTTTCGCGGGCGCCCTTGGGCTATGCTCGCCGCCCATGACGACACCACTCCTGATCCGCCGCGCTGATCCCGCCGACACCGGTGCCATCCTGCGCATCCTCGGCGAAACCTACGAAGCCACCTGGAAGCCTGAGCTGAGCGCCGAGGCCATCGCGCGTTTCCAGTCGTCCGCGCGCACCGCCGCTTATGTGAGTGAGCGCCTGAGGCATTTCGCAGTCGCCTGCATCGACGGCGAGGTGGTCGGCCTGCTCGACTGGCGCGACGACTTCATCGATGCCCTGCATGTTTCTCCCCGTCATCAGCGCCTGGGAATCGGAGCGGCACTGCTGCATCACGCAGAGGCCGCCATCGCCTGTGAGGGGTATGCATGTGTTCGCCTGGAGACCGACACCTTCAACCGGCAGGCGCGCGCCTTCTATGGCAAGCACGGCTATGCGGAGGTCGATTTCTACCCCGACGAGGAGTGGCACAGCGGCTTCACCACCGTGCTGATGAGCAAGGCTCTCTGAAATTTCCGAAGGGGGATTTCGGCGTTTCGACAGCACATTGCGGTGTGTCATCTGCGTATTGCAGCGCATTCCCCAAGAAGCCTTGTTCTGGCGGGAATCGGGGGGTAAAAAGTAGTCATTCTTGTAAAGGTGCGTCCCCAGGGAGCACAACGCGAAACACCGAAAAGCCCGGCCACTGAGCCGGGCTTTTTCATGCCCGCGTTTTCTGATCCGCCGGTTGCGGCGGGTGGCCGGCGAGGACGCCGGCAGTCATCCCCGGCTGGCTGATAGCCGCCGGTTTCGCCCGTTCGCGGGCGTCTTTATCCAAGGTGAGCCCATGGGCAACGAACCTCAGACCCTGGCCGACGTGCCTTTGTGGGGGCTGATCCTGCTCGCGGTCGCGGGCGGCATCAGCGGTGAAATGTGGCGCGCCGACAAGGCGGGCCTGGGCGGCTGGCGGCTGCTGCGGCGGCTGGCGCTGCGCTCGGGCGCTTCCATCGTCTGCGGCATGGCGGTGATGTTCCTCGCCATGTCCTGCGGCACCTCGCTGACCCTGGCGGCCGCCATCGGCAGCCTGACCGCGGCGGCCGGCGCGGAGATCGCCGTCGGCCTTTATGAACGCTGGGCGGCGAAACGCCTGGGTGTCTGCGAACTGCCGCCGAGCGAGCGCGGGCAGGAGTGAAGCTGCAAGGAGACGATATGTCCGAACAACCTTTGACCCTGGCGCTGCTGCTCGATGCGGTGGAGCAGACGCTGAGCGCTCGGCTGACCGAGATCGGCAGCATCCTGCGCGGCCCGCTGAAGCAGGCTCCGGCGACGCTCCCCGCGCTGGCGCTGGAATACGCCGGCATGCTGCCAGGGCGTGATCCCGGCAATGGCCAGACGGCGCTGATCTGTCGGCTGCAGGCGCGCCTGCTGGTGACGCGCGATGACGCCGCGGCGGAAGCGCTGGCGCTAAGCAATATCGCCGCGCTGGCGGTGCTGCTGCGCGCACAGAACTGGGGGCTGGAACTGGAGCCGGTGAGCTTCATCCAGGCCCAGCCGGAAGTCGACAATCCGGCACTCGCAGCCTGCCGCGTGTGGCGGGTGGAGTGGCAGCAGCCGGTGCTGCTGGGCGAGACCGAGTGGCCCTGGGAAGACCAGCCGTCGGGCAGCCTCAGGCTCGGCTTCGATCCGCAGACCGGGCCCGGCCACGAGGACGATTACTTCGATCCGGGAGCCCTGCAATGAACCAGGACTACGTGAGCGCCGAACACGACCGCATGCTCGCCGCCCTGGTCATGCCCTGCGAAGTGGTGGCCGTGGACCTGGCGGCGGCGCGAGTGCGCGTGCGCTCCGGCGAGTGGACCAGCGCCTGGGTGCGCTGGCACGCCCAGGCGGCCGGCGTCGCGCGGCACTGGCGGGCGCCGAGCCTGGGCGAGCAGGGCGTGCTGCTCAGCCCGTCCGGCATGGCGGCGATGGGTACCTTCGTGCCGGGGTTGTTCGGTGCCGCTTCGGCGCCGCCGAACAACCGTGGCGAAGTCGAGAGCTGGCATTTCCCCGATGGCGCGGTGCTCAGCTACGACTGGCAGGCGCATCGCTACGACCTGCAGATGCCGGCCGGTACCGCCACGGTGAAGGTAGGCGCCACGCAGGTGGTGATCGATCCCGGTGCAGTGAACGTCACGGCCGCCAGCATCCAGTTGACCGGTCCGGTGAGCATCAAGGGCGCGCTGACGGTGAACGGCAACATCAGCAGCACCGGCTCGATCATGGATACCGCCGGCAACAGCAACCACCACACCCATTGAAGTCGCTTCGACTTCCAACCCGGGCCCGCCACGTGCGGGCCTCTGCATTTCTGGAGACCTGCCATGGGCAACTTTTCCCGTGCGCACCCTGAGCGACGGAGGGCGCGGCGATGATCGGCATGGATCGACGCAACGGCCAGCCGCTGAGCGCGCTGGCGCACCTGAAGCAATCCATCGAGGACATCCTCACTACCCCGCTGGGCAGCCGGCGCATGCGCCCCGAGTACGGCAGCCGCCTGCGGCGCATGGTCGACCTGCCAGTGACTGAAGGCTGGAAGGGCGCGGTGCAGGCCGAAGTGGCCCGCGCCATCGGCCGCTGGGAACCGCGCCTGCGCCTGAGTTCGGTGCAGGTGGTGGCGGTGGTCGCCGGCAGCGTTTCGCTGCGCCTGCGCGGCGTCTACCAGGGTGACGAGATCGCACTGGAGGTGGCGGCATGAGCCTGATCGACCTGTCCCAACTGCCGGCGCCGCAGGTGGTCGAGAGCCTCGACTACGAGAGACTCTACGACGAGCTGCTGGCGGATTTTCGCACTGCCATGGGCACCGGCTGGACCGCCGCGGTGGAGTCCGATCCGGTGGTCAAGCTGCTGGAGCTGGCGGCCTACCGCGAGCTGCTGCTGCGTGCGCGGATCAACGATGCTGCCCGCGCGGTGATGCTCGGTTATGCGACCCAGGGTGATCTCGACCAACTGGCTGCCGGCTACAACGTCAAGCGCCTGGTGATCCAGCAGGCGGATGCCACGACCTCGCCACCGACCCCGGCCGTACTGGAGGGCGACGACTCGCTGCGTAACCGCACCCAGCTGGCCTTCGACCAGCTCTCGGTGGCCGGCCCGCGCAATGCCTACGTGGCTTTTGCGCTCGGCGCCGACGGGCGCATCGCCGATGTCTCGGCGATCAGCCCGCAGCCGTGCGAGGCGCTGGTCAGCGTGCTGTCTTCCGAAGGCGACGGCGCGGCGTCGGCCGACCTGCTGGATGCCGTGCGCCAGGCGCTGAACGACGAAGACGTACGCCCGGTGGGCGATCGTCTCACCGTCCAGTCCGCCGCCATCGTGCCCTACCAGGTCGACGCGCTGCTCTACATCTACCCCGGCCCGGAAGCCGAGCTGATCCAGCAGGCTGCCGAGGCCTCGCTGCAGACCTACATCGCCACCCAGCGTCGCATCGGCCGTGACATCCGCCGCAGCGCGCTGTTCGCTGCACTGCATGTGGAAGGTGTGCAGCGCGTCGAACTGGCCAAGCCGGCGGCTGACGTGGTGCTCGACTCGACCCAGGCGGCGTATTGCAGCGGCTACCAGATCCGTGTGGGTGGCTCCGATGAGTAGCCGTCTTCTGCCGATCAACTCGACGCCGCTGGAGCGTGTGCTGGCCGACGTGCAGGTCGGTGATCTGCCGGTGCCACTGCGCGAGCTGATGGACCCGCAACGCTGCCCGGTGGCGCTGCTGCCGTATCTGGCCTGGGCCTGGTCGGTGGACCGCTGGGACCCGGCGTGGAACGAGGCGGTTAAGCGCAAGGCGGTGGCCGCGGCTTTCCGTATCCACCAGCACAAGGGAACCATCGCTGCGCTGCGGCGGGTAATCGAGCCGCTGGGTTACCTGATCGAAATCATCGAGTGGTGGCAGGGCTCGCCCATGGGCGAGCCGGGCACCTTTCGCCTGCGCATCGGCGTGCTCGACAGCGGTATCAGCGAAGAGATGTACCAGGAGGTGGAGCGTCTCATCGAAGACGCCAAACCGCTCACGCGGCACCTCATCGGGCTGGATATCAGCCTGGAATCCCAGGGGCGGATCACCGTCGGCTCCGGGCAATACGACGGCGACATCGTCACCGTCTACCCCTACCTCCCGGATGTGATCGAAGCGATCGGCAGCCACGGCTTGCCGGGCCGGGAACACACCATCGATAGCTTGAGTGTCTACCCATGGCAGTAACCTACTACGCACTACTCACCACCATCGGTGCCGGCAAGCTGGCGAATGCCACCGCGCTGGGCACCACCCTGAAAATCACCCAGCTCGCAGTCGGCGACGGCGGCGGCAACGTGCCGAACCCCGACGCCAGCCGCACCCAGCTGGTCAACGAAGTCCGCCGCGCGCCGCTGAACCGCCTGAGCGTCGACCCGGCGAACAGCGCGCAGATCATCGCCGAACAGGTCATCCCCGAGGACGTGGGTGGCTGGTGGATCCGAGAGATGGGCCTGTACGACGAAGCCGGCGCGCTGATCGCCTACGCCAACTGCGCGCCGTCCTACAAACCGCAACTGGCCGAAGGCAGCGGCCGTACCCAGACCGTGCGCATCGTGCTGATCGTCAGCAATGCGGCGTCGGTGGAATTGAAGATCGATCCGAGTGTTGTGCTGGCGACGCGGGAGTATGTCGATTCGGCTTTCCTCACGCGAGTGGCCTCGGCGACCAGCCTCGGAGTTGTCAAACTGGCAACAGCGGCAGAGGTGCAGGCGGGCACGGAGGCGACTCACAGCATTACGCCTGCCACCTTGGCAACTCGAACTGCCACGGAAACGCGTACGGGCTTGGTTGAGCTGGCCAGCGCCGCTGAGGTGCAAGCCAAGATCGATACCACTCGAGTTGTCACCCCGGCTGGGCTTTCCTCTTGCAAGGCATCCGAGACAGCATCCGGATTGGTAGAGCTCGCCACCAATGCGGAAACCGCGTCCGGAACTGATGCGGAGCGTGCAATTACACCATTGGGATTGACGGCTCGTACTGCAACCGAAACGCGTACAGGCCTGGTGGAGCTTGCGAGCGCTGCTGAGGTGCAGGCCAAGGTCGACACCACTCGAGTTGTCACCCCTGCGGGGCTTGCATCCTGCACGGCATCCGAGACGGCGTCCGGATTGGTTGAGCTCGCCACTATCGCTGAAACAGTGTCCGGAGCTGATGCGGAGCGTGCGGTGACGCCGGCAGGCTTGAGTGCTCGAACGGCGACTGATACACGCGCGGGATTGGTGGAGTTGGCTACAGCCGCGGAGGTTCAGGCTAAGACTGACACCGCAAGGGCGATCACTCCTGCTGGCTTGGCGGCGTGCACAGCGACTGAGACCCGGGCCGGACTGGTTGAGCTTGCGACGACTGCCGAGGCGGCAGCTGGAACGGATACGGAGCGAGCGGTGACTCCCGCAGGCCTCGCATCGGGCATCAGTTCACGCTTTAGCGCTGAAAACGTCTGGCGATCTGCGTCTGTAGTTCTCAACGTGGCTGGCGCCGTCAAGTACGAACGCTTGCCTACGGGCCTGGTGCGAATGTTCGGCACGGTCATCCCTACCGGTAATAGTGAGGGCAAGGGGACTGTGCGGGTCAACTTTCCGTTCGCGTTGAGCGCCGTCTGGTCAGTAGTGGCGACCGAGTTCCAGGCCGAGGCGACCGTCGGCTCGGGAATTCAAGCATCTCCCAGCGTAGTTACCGGTTCCTACGTGGACATCTGCTTCAAGACGTTGCCCAACGGTGCCCTGCGAATCGAATACCAAATACTTGGAAGCGTCTGAAGCCGCGCTCTGGCGGTCGCTTCCGAGCAACTTACATTTTGTTCCATGAGTCAGTCTGCACTGGCCTTACGACAGGGCCAGTTCGAAAAGGACTCTTCACATCAGCAGGATGTCGTTTCGATCTGCTGAATGTCCCAAAGCCAACCGCCTCCCGGCGGTTTTTTTATGTCTGGAGAATACCCTATGAGCTTCTTTCACGGCGTCACCGTGACCAATGTCGACGTTGGTGCGCGCACCCTTGCGCTGCCGTCGTCCTCGATCATCGGCCTGGTGGATACCTTCACCCCCGAGGCCAAGCTGACCGCGCAGGCCGATGTGCCGGTGCTGCTCACCAGCCTGCGTGAGGCCGCTGCCGCGTTCGGTACTGCGTCGGCGATCTACAAGTCCTGCACCGCCATCTTCACCCAGTCCGCCGCGGTGGTCGTGGCGGTGGGCGTGGCCAAGGTCGAGGATGCCGCACAGCTGACTTCCGCGATCATCGGCAGCGTCACCGAAGCCGGCCAGCGTACCGGCCTGCAGGCGCTGCTCGATGGCAAGTCGCGCTTCAACGCCCAGCCACGCCTGCTGATCGCGCCGGAGCATTCCGCCACCCAGGCGGTGGCCACCGCCATGGGCGCGCTGGCCGAGAAGCTGCGCGCCATCGCCATCGTCGACGGTCCGAACACCACCGACGAGGCGGCCATCGCCTATGCCGGCGAGTTCGGCAGCAAGCGCATCTACCTGGTCGACCCGGGCGTGCAGTACTGGGATACCACCAGCAGCGCCACCGTCGACGCACCGGCGTCTGCCAACGCTGCCGCGCTGTTCGCCTGGACCGACAGCCAGTACGGCTTCTGGTCCTCGCCGTCGAACAAGGAACTGCTCGGCATCACCGGCACCGGCCGGCCCATCGAGTTCCTCGATGGCGACGAGACCTGCCGCGCCAACCTGCTCAACAACGCCAACATCACCACCATCATCCGCGATGACGGCTACCGCCTGTGGGGCAACCGCACCCTCTCCAGCGACGCCAAGTGGGCCTTCGTGACCCGCGTGCGGACCATGGACATGGTGATGGACGCGATCCTCGCCGGGCACAAGTGGGCGGTCGACCGCGGCATCACCCGGACCTACGTGAAGGACGTCACCGAGGGCCTGCAGGCCTTCATGCGCGACCTGAAGAATCAGGGCGCGGTGATCGACTTCGAGGTCTATGCCGACCCGGAACTCAACACCGCCAGCCAGCTGGCCCAGGGCAAGGTGTACTGGAACATCCGCTTCACCGACGTACCGCCTGCCGAGAACCCCAACTTCCGCGTCGAGGTGACCGACCAGTGGCTCACCGAAGTTCTGGACGCAGCTTAAGGAGAACCCCAGATGATTCCGCAGATCCTCACCAACACCAACCTCTTCGTCGACGGCGTGAGCTTTGCCGGCGACGTGCCCTCCCTGACCCTGCCGGCCCTCAAGGTGAAGACCCAGGAGTACCGCGCCGGCGGCATGGACGCACCGATCCTGCTCGACATGGGCCTGGAGGCCATGGAGGCCAAGTTCACCACCAACGGCGCGCGCCGTGAAGCCATGAAGTTCTTCGGCCTGAGTGACCAGGGCTCCTTCAACGGCACTTTCCGTGGTTCCTTCAAGACCCAGAAGGGCGGCACCGTGCCGGTGGTCGCCACCGTGCGCGGCCTGCTCAAGGAAGTCGATCCGGGCGAGTGGAAGGCCAATGAGCTGGCCGCCTGCACCTACAGCGTGGCCGTCACCTACTACAAGCTGGAAATCGAAGGTCGCGAGATGTTCGAGATCGACCCGGTCAATTCCGTGCGCAAGATCAACGGTGTCGATCAGCTCGCCGCGCTGCGCGCTGACCTGGGCGCGTGAGGAGAACCCTGATGCAAGACTCCGTCAAACAGCTTGCGTGGCTGAGCCTGTCCGAAGACGCGGCAGTGGTGAAGTTGTCCCGCCCGACCTCCTGCAACGGCGTCGAGGTGGATGCCCTCACTCTGCGCGCGCCGACGGTGCGCGACATCCGCCAGGCCAGCAAGGTGGCCAGCGACGACCAGGAGCGCGAACTGCAGCTGTTCGCCTCGCTGGCCCAGGTCAGCCGCCAGGACCTGGAGGGGCTCAAGCTCAGCGACTACCAGCGCCTGCAGCACGCCTACTTTCGCCTGGTGCGCGAGGACGCGGATGAGCTTCGCGCTGATGCGCCAGCTGGCGCGGCGGCTGGCGACTGAGTCGGGCTTCACGGCCGGCGAACTGGAGCGCATGACCCTCGGCGACCTGCGTTGGTGGCTGGGGGACTAGGCGGGCTGGTTCGCCCTGGAAGTGGGCGCCTGAACCGGCGCCCCTTTTTTCGTCAGAGGGGCGAGTGATGAACGATGAATGAATCAACTGATAGGGTGCCGACCGTGGGCGGAGTGCTCGACACTTCCCTCGGCCAGGCACTCGCCGATGCGACGGCACGCCTGCGCAGCCTCGAGTTTCTCGGCACCTGGAGTGTCGCCCTGGAGGGCCTGCGCGATGAGTCGCGGCTTATCCGCGACACCCTAGGCCGACAGCTGCAGGTGCTGGAGCGGGGCGCCGGAGAGGTGCGTTCCGGCCTGCAACGAATCATCGGCCTGCTGGGGAATCCGGCGGCCATGCGCGGCGACGCACCCGCGCACCAGGGCGGTTGGCAGCGGGGTGAATCCGCGCTGCCTTCCAGTGGCGTTGTCGGCACCATGTTCCGCAGCCTGCAATTCAACGGAAAGGTGCAGGAGTTGGCGGCGCGCGGTGGCTTGTCTACCGAGCAGAGCGAGCGCGACCTTGCGCGCAACGTGCGACAGGTGGCCAATGACAGCGGGCTGTCGAGTGACGATGTGCTCGACCTGATCCGGCTGATGATGAACCAGGGTATGGACCTGAAGACCTCCCTGGCCTTTCTCCCGGATGCCGCAACCTTTTCCTATGGGCAAGGCGTGCCGCTGGAGCGCACCGCCGAATTGACCCAGCGTCTCCACGAGGTCGGTGGCGTGACCGGCGCCGGCGACATGCGGACGCAGTACGCCTCCCTGGCGCAGCGCCACGACCAGGGGGACGGGGCGGTCGAGTTGCTTGCCCGTCGCCTTTCGAGACAGTTGTACGAGCGCGATCCCTCGGATGCGCAGGGCAATCGCGAGTGGGTACAACAGCAGCAGGTCGAGGGCGCAAGGACTGAAGCGGGACGGTGGCTGCGGGACGATGCGAATGCACGCATGGGCACCCGCCAGGGGCAAAGCGAGTCCCTCGAGAGCGCCTGGCAACAGTTCTGGCGCAGTGTCAGCGACGCCAATCAGGACACCTTCCGCCCGTTGATCGGGCCCACTACGCAGGGGCTGGGTCAGGCCACCTTGTTCGTCGAGGAAAACCCCGGCCTGACCGCCGGACTGACTGCGCTGAGTGCGGTGGCAGGGGGGTTGAAGGTCCTGAGTGATGTTCGCGGGGTGTACAAGGATGTGACGGATATCGCCGGAGCGACGAGGTCGTGGGGCGGGCGCGTTCTGGGGCGCGGTGCGGACATCGCCGCAAGTGTCGGATCGACGATACGGCAGGGCGCGGGCCGGGCATACCAGGCCGTTGGCAGCATGGCTGGCGCCGCCTGGCAGCGGACCGTCAATTGGGGCAGTCGCGTCGGTACCTGGGCAGGCAATGCCGTGACCGGTGTTCGTCAGGGCGCCGGATCGCGCGCTGCTGCCCTGGGCGGTGTGGCGAAAGATGCCTGGCAAGGTGTCTCCCGCTGGACGGGGGCAGCCAGTCAAAAAGCCGGTGCCTATCTGGGGACCGCGTGGAGTGCTGCAGGTCGTGGGCTAGGTATAGCTGGCGAATGGTTGAACAGCGCGATGCGCAGTGGAGTCGGCCGTGCGGTGGGCCGGCGGGCACTCATGGCCGTCGGGCCTTCCATCACGGCCTACAAAACCTACACCGGCAATGGCTCGGCCCAGGACAAAGCCAAGGGCTACGGAGAGGCGGCGGGCTCTCTGGTCGGGGGGCTTGCCGGGGCTGAGGCTGGAGTCTTGGCCGGCGCGGCCGTTGGATCCCTGGTTCCGATTGTCGGAACGGTAGCGGGAGCCCTCGTTGGCGGGATGGTGGGCGGGGCGGTGGGCGCCTGGGGTGGTGGAGAGGTCGGCAAGTCGCTGGGTGGCGGGCTGCATCGAATGTTCAGCAACGATTCGGACGAAGGCGATTCGACTTCGGCAATGGCATTGGACCTCGGCAATGCCGCTTCACGCGATACGAGCTTCACAGACGGATCGCGGCCTTCTCCCACTGCATCTGCACCGGCCGCTCCTCTGGCGCCGACGTCCGGAACCTGGACCTTCTCGCCGCAGATCAGCATCAACGTGGCCGGCAACGTCAGCGACCCGGATCAGCTGGCCAATGAGCTGCTGCCGCGCTTGCGTCGGCTACTGGCGGATTTCTCCGAGGATCGGCAACGCGATGCGCTGTTCGACCCGGTCGTGGTTTAAGGAGCTGATATGGCGTATTGGGAGCAGATGCAGAACGGCCTGTCGCAGTTGGCCCGGGCAGCCGAGGATGGCCGCCGTGACCTGGACGAGGTGATCGCGCCGGTCAACGGCGCCGTCAGCGAAATCCGTGGCGCGGCGGCCGAACTGGAGGGCTTGCCAGGTGTTTCGCCGGAGATGGCGGGCAAGGTGCAGCGCGCGATGCAGGGCATCGAGCGCGCGCAGGTCAAGGTCAACAAGGTGGTCAACACCTACAACAGCGCGACGCGTGCCTTGAAGGGCATCGATGAGCGCATGCAGGGGTTGGGCGAACAGGTGGACCGGGCCAGGAAAGCGGTGGACAAGGTCATCGGCAAGGTCGGGGATTCGCTGGGTTCGATACTGCCCAGCTCGGTACTGACGCCCCAGCTGTCGCCCGGTGATTTCATCTGCGCGATTCCCCAGCCGCACCTGCTGGTCATGAACGTAGTGGGTTCGCAGACGCAGTTCTTTTTCAACATCGACACGATGCCCTTCGAGTCGGCGACTCGCACCAGCCAGCTCACCTGGAAGGACCAGGCGCGGCTGGGGCGTCGGGGCGCCCTGCAATACGTCGGCGTTGGTACGGAGACGCTCTTGCTGAAAGCGACGCTCATGCCGGCCCTGTCACGGGTATCGGGTAAGCGCGTGGGATGGACGATTCCGAACCAGCTGCGCGAAATCGCCTTGAGCGGCAAGCCGGTGAGCCTGATCAGCGGCTACGGGGATCCCCTGGGGACCTGGTGCCTGATCAAGGTCAGCGAGACGCAGAGCGCTCTGCTCAGCAATGGCACTCCGCGCAATCAAACCTTCGAACTGGAGTTCAATCGCTATGGCGACGACAGCGATCTATCGCAGCAGTAATGGCGACGTGCTGGACCAGCTCTGCTATCAGCGCTATGGCCATCTCAAGGGCTGCGTGGAGGCGGTGTTCGATGCCAACCCGGGCCTGGCCGACGAGCCACAACCGTTGCGCGCCGGCGTGCTGATCCGCATGCCCGAGCTGGCAGCGCCGGACAATCCGCAGGTTCGCCTGTGGGATTGATCGGCATGTTCCATCCCGGCCCCGTGCAAGCGGGGCCTTTTTATTTCGGGTGACCCATGAAACCTGTCTTCCGCATCGTCGCCGATGGGCGCGACATCACTGCACAGGTCAACGACCGCGTGCTCGAGCTGGAAGTGACCGATAAGCACGGCCTGGAATCGGACACGCTTTCGCTCACGCTCGACGACCGCGCCGGTACCGTCGCATTGCCCCGGCGAGGCGCAGAGCTGGCGCTGTACCTGGGCTACGAAGAAACGGGCGTAGCTCCGATGGGCCGCTACAAGGTCGACACCCTCACCTTCAGCGGCGCGCCGGACACGCTGGTGATCAAGGCCAAGTCCGCTGACTCGCGCAACGTGGCGAAATCCATCCGCAGCGACAGTTGGGAGAACCTGACGCTGGCGCAGATCGTCGAGCGCATCGCCGGACGCAATGGTTGGAAAGCCCAGTGCGAGGTGCAGACACGGATTGTCCGCGCGGACCAGATCAACGAGTCCGACTATCACTTCATTACCCGCCTGGCGCGGCAGTACGACTGCACGGCAAAGATCGCCGACCTGAAGCTGCTGGTCATGCCGCGACAGGGTGGCCGCAGCGCGACGGGGCAGCCGCTGGACTCGGTGTTGCTCCAGCGTGGGGACGTCAGCTCCTTCAGCTTCACCCTGGATGACCGCAAGGTGGTCGCGCAGGTGAGCGTGCCTTTCCAGGGGGGCGACGGGATCTTGCGGAGCGTGAAGTTGGCCAATCCTGACGCGTCGAAGAAGGTGCTGGCCGAGTACGTCGAGCGCCATGTCCAGGCCAACGAAGCGGCGGCACAGCAGCTGGCCAGATCGCGCCTGGCGGACTTCAACCGGCAGACGGCCGGCGTACGCCTGCAGCTGCCCGGCCGCACCGATCTGTTCGCCGAGTGCCGGGTCGAGCTGAGTGGCTTCAAGGCAGGGGTCGATGGCGTGTACCTGGTCGATACCGTGACTCAGCACTATGACGCGAACGGCTGGTCCACCCGTGTGCTGTGCAATGGCGGCAACGATGGCAAGGCGTTGGCGGGGGAGGGCGGCTGACATGTTCATCGACGAACGCCAGCTCCTGCTGATCCTGCCCAACGCCCGCCCCGTAGCGGGCGTTTTTGTTCCGGTGCTGGACGCCGCCCTGCGCGACTTCGCCATCGACACGCCGGCAAGGACTGCCGCCTTCCTCGCCCAGGTCGGGCATGAGAGCGCGCAGCTGACCCGTTGCGTGGAGAGCCTGACCTATAGCGCCCAGCGACTGGCCGTCGTCTGGCCCCGGCGCTTTCGTAGCGCGGATGGATCGCCCACGGCGCTGGCGCGGGAGATCGCTTACCAGCCCGAGCGCATCGCCGACCTCGTGTACGCGGGACGCAATGGCAATGGCGACGAGGCGTCCGGCGATGGCTGGCGCTTTCGCGGGCGCGGTCTGCTGCAGGTCACCGGGCGGAGCAATTACCGGTCGGTAGGTGAGGGGCTCGAGCAGCCCTTCGTTGCCCGCCCGCAGTTGCTGGCGGAGCCGCGCTGGGCTTGCCGGTCCGCCGCCTGGTGGTGGCAGCGCAACGGCCTCAACGCGTTGGCCGACAGAGAGCGCTTCGAGGACATCACCTGGCGTATCAATGGCGGATTGAATGGCCTCGAAGAGCGTGCGCAACTTTGGCGCCGCGCGCGGGAGGTGCTGGGATGAACCGCTTCTGGCTGGCGCTGTGTCTGGTCGGTTTTCTATCGGGTGGCTTCGTCGGCGGCTGGCTGACGGCACGTTTCTACGCCGATCGGCTGGAGAGCCTGCGCCTGGAGCAGGCGCGCTGCAGCGATGCCGGCAAGGTGCTGGAGTCGAAGCTGGCGCTGCAGAGCGCTCAGGTCGAGGCATTGCAGCAGGCTGCCCGCCAGCGCGCCGCCTCCGCCGAGAGTGCTCTGGCCCGGGCGCGCGAGCAGGCGCACAGCCATGAGGTCGCTGCCGGTCGACTGCTGCTGGAACGCAGTGAGGGCGAGGAATGTGCGGTGGTGCGCCAGTTGATCGACCGGGAGCTGTTGCCATGAAATGGCTGCTGGCGATTCCCGTGCTGCTCCTGACGGGCTGCGCGGTGACTGTGCCGAAGCCCGTGGACGTGCGCATTCCCGTCCCGGTGCCGTGCCAGGCGCCGGCGGTCGAAACCCCGCGATTCGCTACCGCCGACCTGCGCCCGGCGGACGACCTGCAAACCAAGGTGCGCGCGCTGTTGGCCGAGCGGCAACAGCGCCTGGCCTACGAAACCCGCCTGCGTGCCGCCCTCGACGGGTGCCGCTGAACTTTCCTACCTTCGTCGGCAGGGCCGCCGCGCGTATTGCGCTGGCGCCCGGCCTTGGGCTACTGTTCGGCCATCGCTAGGCGAGACCGCAACCGTGATCCACAGCACCCGCATCATCACCTCCCTCCTCAAGGCATTCGCCCGTTGGCGCTGGCGCGCCTGATTCCTTCTTTCCCGGCATAGCGCCGGTCTCTTCTTACGCGTCCATTCCTCCCATCCGCTGGCATAATTGCCAGATTCGCGCAGCCTACGAGGCCGCAACGGGTGTCGACGATGGCGCGATCCGAAAGCAGTGCAATCATGAGGTTCGAGCAGACATGCTGCTGATGATCGATAACTACGATTCCTTCACCTACAACCTGGTGCAGTACTTCGCCGAGTTGAAGGCCGACATCCACGTCATTCGCAATGACGAACTGAGCGTCGACGAGATCGCCGCACTCAATCCCGAACGCATCGTCCTGTCCCCCGGCCCGTGCACGCCGAACGAGGCGGGCGTGTCCCTGGAAGTCATCGAGCGCTTCGCCGGCAAGCTGCCGCTGCTGGGCGTGTGCCTGGGCCACCAGTCCATCGGCCAGGCGTTCGGCGGTGACGTGGTGCGTGCCCGCCAGGTCATGCACGGCAAGGTCAGCCCGGTGTTCCACAAGGACCTGGGCGTATTCGCCGGCCTGAACAATCCGCTGACCCAGACCCGTTACCACTCCCTGGTGGTGAAGCGCGAGACACTGCCCGAGTGCCTGGAAGTCACCGCCTGGACGGCGCTGGAAGACGGCTCGGTCGACGAGATCATGGGCCTGCGCCACAAGACGCTGAACGTCGAGGGCGTGCAGTTCCACCCCGAGTCGATCCTTTCCGAACAGGGCCACGAGATGCTGGCCAACTTCCTCAAGCAGACCGGCGGGGTGCGCGCATGAACATCAAGGAAGCCCTCGGCCGCGTGGTCAACCAGCTGGACCTGACCACCGAGGAAATGCAGGACGTCATGCGCGAGATCATGACCGGTCAGTGCACCGACGCGCAGATCGGCGCCTTCCTCATGGGCATGCGCATGAAGAGCGAGACCATCGACGAGATCGTCGGCGCCGTGGCAGTGATGCGCGAGCTGGCCGACCAGGTCGAGCTCGACAGCCTCAAGCACGTGGTCGATGTGGTCGGCACCGGTGGCGACGGCGCGAACATCTTCAACGTGTCCTCGGCGGCGGCCTTCGTGGTCGCCGCGGCGGGCGGCAAGGTCGCCAAGCACGGAAACCGTGCGGTCTCCGGCAAGAGCGGCAGCGCCGACCTGCTGGAAGCCGCCGGCATCTACCTGGACCTGAAACCGGTCCAGGTGAAGCGTTGCATCGAGACCGTGGGCGTCGGCTTCATGTTCGCCCAGGTCCACCACAAGGCCATGAAGCACGCTGCCGGCCCGCGCCGCGAGCTGGGCTTGCGTACGTTGTTCAACATGCTCGGCCCGCTGACCAACCCGGCGGGCGTGAAGCACCAGGTAGTCGGCGTGTTCAGCCAGGCGCTGTGCCGCCCGCTGGCCGAGGTGCTCAAGCGCCTGGGCAGCGAGCACATCCTGGTGGTGCATTCCCGTGATGGTCTGGACGAGTTCAGCCTCGCCGCACCGACCCACGTCGCCGAACTGAAGGACGGCGTGGTCACCGAATACGAAGTGCAGCCCGAGGACTTCGGCATCAAGAGCCAGAGCCTGATCGGCCTGACCGTGGACAGCCCGCAGCAGTCGCTGGAGCTGATCCGTGACGCCCTCGGCCGGCGCAAGACCGAGGCCGGGCAGAAGGCCGCCGAGCTGATCGTGCTCAACGCCGGCGCCGCGCTTTACGCCGCGGACCTGGCCACCAGCCTGCACGAAGGCATGCAACTGGCCCACGACGCCCTGCACACCGGGCTGGCGCGGGAGAAAATGGAAGAGCTGGCGGCCTTCACCGCCGTTTACCGAGAGGAGAACGCACAGTGAGTGTGCCGACGGTTCTGCAGAAGATCCTGGCCCGCAAGGCCGAAGAAGTCGCCGAACGCCGCGCCCGTGTCAGCTTTGCTGAGGTGGAGCAACTGGCGCGTGCGGCGGACGCCCCTCGTGGTTTCGCCAACGCCCTGCTGGACCGCGCCAAGCGTCGCGAGGCCGCGGTGATTGCCGAGGTGAAGAAGGCCTCGCCGAGCAAGGGCATCCTGCGCGAGAACTTCGACCCGGCCGATATCGCCCGCAGCTACGAAGAGGGCGGCGCGGCCTGCCTCTCGGTGCTGACCGACATCGACTTCTTCCTCGGCAGCGACGCCTACCTGAAGGAAGCCCGCGCGGCCTGCTCGCTGCCGGTGATCCGCAAGGATTTTCTGATCGATCCGTACCAGGTGGTGGAAGCTCGCGCCATCGGTGCCGACTGCATCCTGCTGATCGTCTCGGCGCTGGATGACGTGCGCATGGCCGAACTGGCCTCGGTGGCCAAGGATGTCGGCCTTGACGTGCTGGTGGAAGTGCACGATGCCCCGGAGCTGGAGCGCGCGCTGAAGACCCTGGACACCCCGCTGGTCGGTATCAACAACCGCAACCTGCACACCTTCGAGGTGAGCCTGGAGACCACCCTCGACCTGCTGCCGGAAATCCCGCGCGAGCGCATGGTGATCACCGAGAGCGGCATCCTCAACCGCGCCGATGTCGAGCTGATGGAAGTCAGCGACGTGTTCGGCTTCCTGGTCGGCGAAGCCTTCATGCGCGCCGACGAGCCGGGTACCGAGCTCAAGCGCCTGTTCTTCCCCGAGCGCAGCAAGGTCAAGCTGGGCGCCGATCCGGACTGACGCTTTCTGCGGACACAAAAAAGCCGGCGATTGCCGGCTTTTTTGCTTTCTGGCGAATCTTCAGCGGGTGCCGAAGACCACCATGGTCTTGCCTTTCACGTGCACCAGGCCCTGCTCTTCCAGGCTCTTGAGCACGCGGCCGACCATCTCGCGGGAGCAGCCGACGATGCGGCCGATTTCCTGGCGGGTGATCTTGATCTGCATGCCGTCCGGGTGGGTCATGGCGTCCGGCTGCTGGCAGAGGTCCAGCAGGGTGCGTGCGACGCGGCCGGTGACATCGAGGAAGGCCAGGTCGCCGACCTTGCGTGTGGTCTTGCGCAGGCGGTCCGCCATCTGGCTGCCCAGGGTCAGGAGAATCTCCGGGTCCTGCTGGCTCAGTTCGCGGAACTTCGCGTAGCTGATCTCGGCAACTTCGCATTCGGTCTTGGCGCGGATCCAGGCGCTTCGCTCCTGGCCAGTGCTGCCTTCCTTCTCGAAGAGCCCCATCTCGCCGAAGAAGTCGCCCGTGTTGAGGTATCCGATGATCATCTCGCGGCCATCGTCATCCTCGATCAGGACGGTTACCGACCCCTTGATGATGAAGAACAGGCTCTCGCAGCGGTCACCGGCGTAGATGATGGTGCTCTTGGCGGTGAAGCGGCGGCGATGACAGTGCGCGAGCAACTTGTCGAGGTTCTTGATTTTGGGTGTGAGGGTAATAGCTACCATGCCCGAGTCCCGGAAAGTAGAAAGAGTGGCCTTTGCACAACAGGCGCTAATGATTTTTTATGTTCAGCTGAAGTGCCGTGCGTCCCTGGCGCGATCCCCCTCGATCCCCAGGGCGGCATGATTGCCTAGCTGAGCAGTCTTGCATGTACGTAAATCAGCAAGAGCTTAACAGACGACGTGTTACCAGCAATCGGAAGTCTGGAACGTTCGTGTAGGCAATTTCCGAGAGTGTGCCAGTAAACCGGCGCCAGCTTAAGTGATAAATGCATACTTGCCGTGTGGAAATGAGACCTGGGTAACAGCCATCGCTCCCACTGGGCGTGCTAGGGGCCTGTGATAAGCTGTCGCCCCTTTTTTTCCGGCGGAGTTCCTTGCAATGAAAGCGCGAATCCAGTGGGCGGGCGAGGCGATGTTCCTCGGTGAATCCGGCAGCGGCCACGTCGTGGTGATGGACGGTCCGCCGGATGCCGGTGGTCGCAACCTGGGCGTGCGCCCCATGGAAATGCTCCTGCTCGGCCTGGGCGGCTGCACCAATTTCGACGTGGTCAGCATCCTGAAGAAGGGCCGCCAGCCGGTGGAAAGCTGCGAGGCCTTCCTCGAGGCCGAGCGCGCCGACGAAGACCCGAAGGTGTTCACCAAGATCCACGTGCATTTCGTGGTCAAGGGGCGCGGCCTGAAGGAAGCCCAGGTGAAGCGCGCGGTGGAACTTTCCGCCGAGAAATACTGCTCCGCCTCGATCATGCTCGGCCGCGCCGGCGTCGAGATCACCCACGACTACGAGATCGTGGAACTGGGCTGACAGCCCCCTTCATCCTTTCATCATCAAGGGTGCGCAAACTCTGGCAGAGGTCGCCTGACCTCTGCATAATGCGCCACCTTTTTTCAGGGCCATCCGGTCCGAAACCAAGCAACCACAATCGCCATCGCGAAGAGGTGTAAACCGTCCTACGCAGGTGCCGCCGTACGCATCTGACGGGCATGCTCAACCACGCGGCAGAGCCGCATTTGATGAGAGTTATCCCACGGTGAAAAGCAAACTCAAGCTCCACGGGTTCAACAACCTGACGAAGACCTTGAGCTTCAACATCTATGACATCTGCTATGCCGAGACGCCTGAAGACCAGCAGGCCTACGTGCAGTACATCGACGAAGAGTACGATGCCGAACGTCTCACGCAGATCCTCACCGATGTTGTCGACATCATTGGCGCAAACATCCTGAACATCGCCCGTCAGGATTACGATCCGCAAGGCGCCAGCGTGACCATCCTGATCTCCGAGCAGCCGGTCACTCCGACCGACAGCCAGATCGAGGAATCCCCGGGGCCGCTACCGGAAACCATCCTGGCGCACCTCGACAAGAGCCATATCACCGTGCACACCTATCCGGAGATCCATCCGGTGGAAGGCATTGCGACCTTCCGGGTGGACATCGATGTGTCGACCTGCGGTGTCATCTCGCCGCTGAAAGCGCTCAACTACCTCATCCACCAGTTCGATTCGGACATCGTCACCGTGGATTACCGCGTGCGTGGCTTCACCCGCGACGTGGAAGGCAAGAAGCACTTCATCGACCACGAGATCAACTCGATCCAGAACTATCTTTCCGACGACACGTACGAGGCCTATCAGATGACCGACGTGAACGTGTACCAGGAGAACCTGTTCCACACCAAGATGCTGCTCAAGGAGTTCGACCTGGACAACTACCTGTTCGGTGACGCGACCCGCAACCTGTCGCCCGAGCAGCGCAAGCAGGTGGAAGAGCGCGTACGGCACGAGATGCTGGAGATCTTCTACGCGCGTAACATGCCGCGCTGATCGAGCTGCTGCGCTGGGAGATACGGCGTTGAAAAGCCGAGCTGAAATGCTCATTTGCTGCAGCAAACTCCGCTTTCATCCCGACTTTTCGCCTTGTCTCTCCTGCGCTCGTAACGCTCGATAGTAGAAACGAAAAAGGGGCGCCCACTGGGCGCCCCTTTTCTTTGCCGGCCGGATCAGATCCGGTAGGTGGACCGGGTCATCACCTTGGACAGCAGTGTCATGCCGAACTTCACCGGCGCCGGGAAGCGCAGGCCGCCGGCCTCGATGGCGCTGGTGGCGTGGTGTGCTTCGTCCTGGCGCATCTGTTCGAGGATGGCGCGGGACTTCTGGTCCTCGGCGGGGATTTCCGCCAGGTGCTCGTCCAGGTGCTTGCATACCTGGTCCTCGGTGGCCGCGACGAAGCCCAGGCTGACGCGGTCGCTGATCAGCCCGGCGGCGGCGCCAACGCCGAAGGACAGGCCGTAGAAGATCGGGTTGAGCACGCTGGGGCGGCTACCCAGCTCGCGGATGCGCTGTTCGCACCAGGCGAGGTGGTCGACTTCCTCGTCGGCTGCTTCTTCCATGGCCTTGCGCACCTTCGGCAGCTTGGCGGTCAGTGCCTGGCCCTGATAGAGCGCCTGGGCGCAGACCTCGCCGGTATGGTTGATGCGCATCAGCCCGGCCACGTGGCGGGCATCGGTGTCGCTGAGCTCGGCATCGGGCTGGACGATGGCGGGGGACGGGCGTCCCGGGTGACCGCTGAAGGGCAGCAGGGTGCGCAGCGCGGCATCGGCCTGCAGCAGGAAGCGGTCGGTGGGGGAGTAGTGACGGTCGGCGGACATGGCGCACCTCCGAGTAGGAACATTCGCCCGGCAGTTTACCGGATGGCGGATGACAGGTCTTGCCGAGGTGCGCGCAGCTTCTTCTGCCCGATCAACTGAGGATCAGCCCGGTGGCCAGTGCATCTGGCGCTGACCCAGTACGTGCATGTGGATGTGGTGCACGGTCTGGCCGCCCAGGTCGTTGCAGTTCATCACCACGCGGAAACCCTCGTCACAGCCCTGCTCCTTCGCCAGGCGCTGGGCGGTGAACAGGATGTGACCGGCCAGTGGCTTGTCCGCCTCGGTCAGGTCGTTGAGGGTGGAAACGTGTTTCTTCGGGATCACCAGGAAATGTACCGGCGCCTGCGGGCCGATGTCGTGGAAGGCGATGACCTGATCATCTTCATAGAGTTTTTTCGCGGGGATATGCCCGGCGACGATCTTGCAGAACAGGCAGTCCACGAAATAATCCTCCGGCCAGGCCGAGTAGAAAAGGGCAGGGAAGGAGTTTAGCGCCCGCGCGGCGGCTGCGCCCAGTACTGGTTCAGCCCGCCAGCGCCTGGCGGTTGATGCGCCCGGCCAGCTTGCGCATGGCCCAACGCGGCAGCAGACGCACGCCACAGGCGAACAGGCGGTTGCGCCAGCCAGGAATGATCAGCGCGGGCGCGCGACGCAGTGCTTTCACGGCCAGGAAGGCCACTTCCTCGGGCGTCATGACGCGTTTGCCGTCGTCGAGCTTGCCCAGGCGCATGTCGGCATTGCGGTAGAAGGCTGTGCGGGTCGGCCCCGGACAGAGCACCGAGACCTTGATGCCTCGCCCTTTGAGTTCCTCGCGCAGACCTTCGGAGAAATGCAGCACGAACGCCTTGCTGGCGTAGTAGCTGCTCATCCACGGACCGGGCAGCAGGCTGGCCATGGAGGCGACGTTGAGAATCCGTCCGCCGCCGGTGCGCTCCATCATCGCGCCGATGCCGTGGCACAGGCGCGCCAGGGCCAGGACGTTGAGCTCCAGCAATTCCTGCTCGCGGGACCAGTCCTGGTCGATGAAGGCACCGGAGGTGCCGACGCCGGCATTGTTCACCAGCAGCTCGATCTGCCTTCCGCTCTGCTCCAACTCGTGCAGCAGGCCGGAGATCTGCAGCGGTTCGGACAGGTCGCAGACGCGGAACAGCACCTCCACCCCGAAACGCTGAGACAGCTCGCAGGCGGCGCTGTCCAGGGCATCGCGCTGGCGCGCCACCAGGATCAGTGCCTGGCCACGGCGGGCGAGGGCTTCGGCCAGCGCCAGGCCGATACCGCTGGAGGCGCCGGTGATGAGGGCAAAACGAGGCATTCAGGAGTCTCTGTGACGGGGTGGCGTTCGACCACGCCCGCCACGGGTTGTTGCATTACTGATCCGAGTCGCCGCCTTCGGTGTCGCCACTGCTGAAGTCGCTGTCGGAAGGCTCCGCGGTGGCCGCCGGATCGGCAGCTTCGTCGCCTTGCTGGTGCTGCGAGGCCTGCGCCGCCTGGGCGCGTTCGAGGTAGCTCTGGTAGGCCGGGATCGCGATGGCGGCGAGGATACCGCCAAACACCGGGAACAGCAGCCAGGAGAAGGCCAGGACCTTGACGCCGGTGCTGTTGGGCGGTGGCGGCGGGCCGAAGCGGTTGGCGCTCTGTTCGCCGGGCATGAACAGCATCAGCAGGCTGAGGACGGCGTTGACGAAGGGTACCAGCAGGGCCAGCCAGAGCCAGCCGGACCAGCCCAGGTCATGCAGGCGCTGTACGCCGATGGGGACGCTGAAGACCAGGGCGGCGATGACTACTGCGGCGATGGCGGCCACGCCCAGGGGCATCGAGACGGCCATCAGCAGGCTGGCGACCAGGTAGGCGCCGAAGACGATGAAGGACAGCGCGGCGGACCAGCCGAGGTAGCGCACCCGGCCGATCCGGCCGGACAGGCTGCGGACTTTCAGTTCGCCGAATTCCGGCAGGTCGTCGCCGACCTTCGCCTGGGGCGGCGCATAGGGTGAGGCCGGCGCGCTCGGAGCCGTGGCTGCCACGGTGGGCACCGGGTTGGCTGCCAGTTCGGCCTGACGTGCCAGGTACTTCTCGATGACGATGCCGCAGGCGCTGCACTCGATGGCGCTGGCCTGCTCATGGCCGCACTTGGGGCAGGTCATCTGCTCGTTGCTGTTACTTTCGCCGGCGGCGCGGGCTGCCAGGGTCGCTTCGCTGGGATGGTCGTCGGTTTCCACCAGGCTGAAGCCGGCAATGCCTTCGGCTTCCTTGCGGGCGTTGGCACCGGCGCCGTGGAGGGCTCGCAGGTACTTGTCGGCTTCATCGCCGGAGAGGTCGCGCTTGAGCACGACAGGCTGGCCGCTGAACAGCGCCTCGATCTTCGCGGCGTCGCTCTTGAACAGGCGGGCGAGATTTTCCTTGGCGGTTTCCAGGGGGGTCTGCGGCATCAGCGCACCGTCGAACACGATCTTGAAGCGGGATTGATCCATCGGGGCATCCTTGTCTTCTGGCTATGTTGGAATCGCTACAGCGTAATCGGGCCGCCAGGGGCCAACAAGCGGCCCCGGCGGATATATCGTGAGCGGTGCCGCAGCTCAGACCAGCAGCTGGTTGGACAGGCCGGCGCTGCGGGTCAGGGCCTGGCGGTACTCGTGGTCGAGTCGCGCGATCAGCTCGCCCACTGCGGGCAGGTCGCGGATATCGCCGACACCCTGGCCGGCGGACCACACGGTCTTCCAGGCCTTGGCCTCGTCGCTGACCGGCTTGAGCTTCTCGCCGTAGTCGAGTGCGCCCTTGTCGTTCAGCCGCTGCATGTCGAAGCCGGCGGCCTCGAGGCTCTGGCGCATGAAGCTGGCCGGCACGCCGGAGACGGCGGGGGTGTGGATGATGTCGGCGGCGCGGGCGTTGAGCAGCATGTGCTTGTAGTCCTCGGAAGCGGCGCTCTCGCGGGTGGCGATGAAGCGGGTGCCGAGGTAGGCGAGGTCGGCGCCCAGTACCTGGGCGGCGAGGATCTCGTGGCCGTGGTTGATGCAGCCGGCCAGCAACAGAGTCTTGTCGAAGAACTGACGGATCTCGGCGACCAGCGCGAAGGGGCTCCAGGTGCCGGCGTGGCCGCCGGCGCCGGCGGCCACGGCGATCAGACCATCGACACCGGCCTCCGCCGCCTTCTCGGCATGGCGGCGGGTAGTGACGTCATGGAACACCAGACCGCCGTAGCTGTGCACTGCATCCACCACCTCGCGCACCGCGCCCAGGCTGGTGATGACGATGGGTACCTTGTGCTCGACGCAGAGCTTCAGGTCTTCCTGCAGGCGCGGGTTGGTGTTGTGGACGATCAGGTTCACCGCATAGGGCGCGGCCTGCGGGTCGGCGGCCAGCCCGGCCTCGATCTCTTCCAGCCAGGCCTTGAAACCGCTGCTCTCGCGCTGGTTCAGTGCCGGGAAGCTGCCGACGATGCCGCTCTTGCAGCAGGCCAGTACCAGTTGCGGGTTGGAGACCAGGAACATCGGTGCCGCCACCAGGGGAATGCGCAGGCGGCGGTCGAGCAGGGCGGGCAGGGACATGACAGTCTCCTTGTCGGGGGTCAGAAGGGTTTGACGACCACCAGGATCACGATGGCGATCAGGAACAGCACCGGCACTTCGTTGAACCAGCGGTAGAACACATGGCTGCGGCCATTCTCGCCGCGGGCGAAGCGTTTGAGCATGGCCCCACAGGCGTGGTGGTAGCCGATCAGCAGGACCACCAGGGTCAGCTTGGCGTGCATCCAGCCCTGGGTCAGCCACGCCGGGTTGAGGTAGAGCATCCAGGCGCCGAGGACGAGGGTGAGGATCATCGACGGGCCCATGATGCCGCGGTACAGCTTGCGCTCCATGATGCAGAAGCGCTCGCGGCTGGCGGCGTCCTCGCTCATGGCGTGGTAGACGAACAGGCGCGGCAGATAGAAGAGGCCGGCGAACCAGCAGACCACGGCAATGATGTGAAAGGCTTTCAACCACAGGTAGAGCATCAGGACTTCCTCGGATCACGGTGAGCCGATAGTAGTGGCGCCGTGCAATGGCGTCATCCCTGCGTCTATTACACTGAGCTCTTCCGTCCGTGGCTGTTTGCCACGAGCGCCGCATGGCATCCGGAAGATGCCCGGCTTCGTGCCCATGTCAGAACCTACTCCGCCGGGGAGCTCCAGCGCGCCGACTGGTGACTCGTCCGCCCGTACCGTCCCCAGGCGTCCACTGGCGAGACATCCATTGCTGCGCCAGTGGCGACGCAACCTGGCCTTCTGGCTCGGTGCGTTGCTGGTAGGCCTGGTGGCGCTGGCCTTCGCTCATCTGGCGGACCTCGCCAGCGCAACCTTCCGCGGCGTGGTCGCGCACAGCCAGTGGTGGCCGTGGCTGCTTTGCCCGGTGGGCTTCGCCGGCCTGGTCTGGCTGACCCAGGGGGCGCTGAAGAACACCCGTGGCAGCGGCATTCCACAGGTCATCGTGGCGCTGGAACAGCGCAGCAGCCGCACCCGCAATGCCCTGCTGTCCGTGCGGATTGCCGTGGGCAAGCTGGCGATGACACTCCTGGCGCTGCTGGTAGGGGCCTCGGCCGGCCGCGAGGGCCCGACCGTGCATATCGGTGCGGCCCTGATGTATTCACTCGGCCGCCGCCTGGGGCTGTACGACAAGCGTACGGTGTCCGGCCTGATCATCGCTGGCGGAGCGGCGGGCATCGCGGCCGCCTTCAATACGCCACTGGGCGGGGTGGTCTTCGCCATCGAGGAGCTGAGCCGTACCTTCGAGCAACGCTTCAGCGGGCTGGTGCTCACCGCCGTCCTGCTCGGCGGGATGGTCACGCTCGGCCTGATGGGCAGCTACAGCTATTTTGGCCGTCTCTCGGAAAGCATGCCGCTGGGGCCGGCGTGGATCGCCGTGGTCGCCTGTGGCGTAATCGGTGGCTTGCTCGGCGGCCTCTATTGCCGCCTGGTGCTGCCAACCCAGCGTGGGCCACTCAGTTTCATCAGTCGCTGGCGCGGGCGCTGGCCGATCCGCTTCGCGGCGGTTTGCGGGCTGCTGCTGGCGCTGCTCGGGCTGCTGTCCGGGCAGCATGTGTTCGGTACCGGGTATGCCGAGACTCGATCGATCCTCGAGGGGCAGCCGGTCGTGGGGCAGGACTTCCTCCTGTGGAAGTTCATCGCCAACGTGATCTCCTTCATCGCCGGCATCCCCGGTGGGCTGTTCTCGCCCTCGCTGACCGTCGGTGCCAGCCTGGCGCCCTGGCTGACGCCGCTGATCCCCGGGGCCAGCCTGCCGGCGGTGGCGCTGCTGGGGATGTCCGCCTACCTGGCCGGGGTCACGCGGACGCCGCTTACCGCGACGGTGATCACCGTGGAGATGTCCCACAGTCCGGACATGCTGATCCCCATCCTCGCCGCCACGCTGCTGGCCAGTGGTGTATCGGCGCGCCTCAACCCGCTGCCGATCTATCACGCGCTCGCTCGTCAGATGCAGGAAACCCTGGCTCCGACCAAAAGCTCCTAAACCTGCGTGCATTCGCTCTGTTCAGCGGGGGCAGCGGCTCATATCATGACTGCCCCTGAATTTGGCCCCATAGGTGGAGTGACAGGCAGATGATCAAGGTCGGTATCGTAGGCGGTACGGGTTATACGGGCGTGGAACTGTTGCGCCTGCTGGCACAGCATCCCCAGGCTCGCGTCGAGGTGATTACCTCGCGTTCCGAGGAGGGCGTGAAAGTCGCCGACATGTACCCGAACCTGCGAGGCCACTACGACGGCCTGGCTTTCAGCGTGCCGGACGTGAAGCGCCTGGGCGAGTGCGACGTGGTGTTCTTTGCCACTCCGCACGGCGTGGCCCACGCGCTGGCCGGCGAACTGCTGGCGACCGGTACCCGGGTGATCGACCTGTCCGCGGATTTCCGCCTGCAGGACGCCGAAGAGTGGGCCAGGTGGTACGGCCAGCCCCACGGCGCGCCGGAACTGCTGCCCGAGGCCGTCTATGGCCTGCCGGAAGTGAATCGCGAGGCGATCAAGTCCGCGCGCCTGATCGCCGTTCCCGGCTGCTACCCGACCGCCACCCAGCTCGGCTTCATCCCGTTGCTGGAGAACGGTCTGGCCGATACCAGTCAGCTGATCGCCGACTGCAAGTCCGGCGTCAGTGGCGCTGGTCGTGGCGCCAAGGTCGGTTCGCTGTTCTGTGAAGCCGGTGAAAGCATGATGGCCTACTCGGTGAAAGGTCACCGTCACCTGCCGGAAATCAGCCAGGGCCTGCGTCGTGCGGCCAAGGGCGATGTCGGCCTGACCTTCGTTCCGCACCTGACCCCGATGATCCGCGGCATCCACGCGACCCTCTATGCGCGCGTCGCTGATCGTGCCGTCGACCTGCAGAAGCTGTTTGAAGAGCGCTACGCCAACGAGCCGTTCGTCGACGTGATGCCGGCTGGCAGTCACCCGGAAACCCGCAGTGTGCGCGGCGCCAACGTCTGCCGTATCGCGGTGCACCGTCCGCAGGGCGGCGACCTGGTGGTGATCCTGTCGGTCATCGACAACCTGGTGAAGGGTGCGTCCGGCCAGGCGATCCAGAACATGAACATCCTGTTCGGCCTGGACGAGCACCTGGGTCTGTCCAACGTCGCGCTGCTGCCGTAAGGAAAGACTGCCCCGGGAGGCGGTCAATTGATCTGGACCAATGGATGAGTCGGATTAGTTGACCGTTTTTCTGGGGTAAGCGGATAATGGTCCGCAATGTTGTAACGTACGGCCTCGGCCGGGAGAGTTTTCACCATGACCATCGAAACCTTCACCCCCACTCCGCTGATGTTCTCGCAAGGCGCTGCGAACAAGGTGAAGAACCTGATCGACGAAGAAGGTAATCCGCGCCTCAAGCTGCGGGTGTTCGTCACGGGCGGTGGCTGTTCGGGCTTCCAGTACGGGTTCACTTTCGATGAAGACACCGCGGACGACGACACCATCGTCGAGCGCGACGGCGTCAACCTCGTGGTCGATCCGATGAGCTTCCAATACCTTGCCGGTGCGGAAGTGGACTATCAGGAAGGCCTCGAAGGTTCGCGGTTCGTTATCAAGAACCCGAACGCAGCGACCACCTGCGGCTGCGGTCAGTCCTTCTCGATCTGACGCCTTAGAAACAAAAACGCCGCGCATCTGCGCGGCGTTTTTGTTTGTGCACCGGATTCAGGCGGGGTAGAGCGCGCCGAGAATACGAGAGCCTTTGGCGGCCGTGACTTCCGGGCAGTTGCCGGGCTCGCGTTCGAGGAAACGATGGGCCAGCCAGGCAAAGGCCATGGCCTCCATCCATTCCGGCGGTACACCGCGGTCGAGGCTGCTGATCACGCTGCTGCCAGGCATATGCGCGGCCAGTCGCCGCATCAGCGTTGCGTTGAAGGCGCCGCCGCCACAGACCACCACTTCCTCGCAGCCGGGCTGCGCGTCCAATAGTGCCGCAGCGATGCTTTGCGCAGTCAGTTCCAGCAGGGTTGCCTGCACGTCGTCGGCCTTCACGGGACCGTGGTCGGCCAGGACTGCGGTCAGCCAGTTCAGGTTGAAGCGCTCGCGTCCGGTGCTCTTCGGGCCTTTGGCGGCGAAGAAGTCATCGGCCAGCATCCTTTGTAGCAGTGCCTGGTCAACGCTGCCACTGGCGGCCCAGGCGCCGTCGCGGTCATAGGCTTCGCCGCGCTGCTCCTGAATCCAGGCATCGAGCAAGACGTTGCCGGGACCACAGTCGAATCCGCGAACCGGCTTGCCAGGGCTGAGTAGCGAGACGTTGCTGAAACCGCCCACGTTAAGGATGGCGCACTCGCGGCCATCGCTGCCGAACAGCGCGCGGTGGAAGGCGGGTACCAGCGGGGCGCCCTGGCCGCCGGCGGCTACGTCGCGGCGGCGGAAGTCGGCGACGACGTCGATGTCGGTCAGCTCGGCGAGCAGCGCCGGGTTGCCGATCTGCACGGTGAAGCCCAGATGCGGTTCGTGGCGAATGGTCTGGCCGTGGCTGCCGATGGCGCGAATGGCGCTGGCGCTCAGCTTCTCGCGGGTGAGGAGTTCATTGATGCCCTGGGCAGCCAGGCGTACCCAGCAGTTTTCCGCGAGCGCGGAGCGGGCGATTTCGTCAGGGCCGGAAGAACAGAGGGCCAGGAGATCGGCGCGCAGCGCCGCGGGCATGGGGAGGTAGTGGGAGGCGAGCAGAGTGGTCTGCTCGCCCTGCTCGATCAGGGCGATGTCCAGTCCGTCGAGACTGGTCCCGGACATCACCCCCAGATAGAGCGGCATGACTCAGCGCTTGTTCAGGGCCAGGAAGGTTGCCTTCTCCTGGTCCATGCGCGCGATCAGCGGTTGCGCCTGCGCCATGAAGCGCTTGCGCTCCGGACCGCTCAGCGGGTCTGCCGTCGGCAGCTTGGCGCTCAGCGGATCGACATGCTGGCCGTTGACCTGGAACTCGTAGTGCAGGTGCGGGCCAGTGGCGAGACCGGTCATGCCGACGTAGCCGATGATCTGGCCCTGCTTCACCGCCACGCCGGAGCGGATGCCCTTGGCGAAGCGGCTCATGTGGCCGTACACGGTGCGGTAGCGCTGGCCGTGCTGGATCACCACGGCGTTACCGTAGCCACCCTTGCGGCCGGCTTCGAGGATCTTGCCGTCGCCGGTCGCCTTGATCGGTGTACCGATAGGCGCCGCGTAGTCCACGCCCTTGTGTGCACGAATCTTGTTCAGGATCGGGTGGAAACGCCCAATAGAGAAGCGCGAGCTGATACGGGCGAAGTCCACCGGGGTGCGGATGAACGCCTTGCGCATGCTGCTGCCATCGGCGCGCAGGTAGCTGGTGCTGCCCTGTTTGCTGGTGTAGCGCACCGCAGTGTATTCCTTGCCGCGGTTGACGAAGCGCACCGCGAGGATGCTGCCGGTACCGACCTGCTTGCCCTGCACCTGCTGGGACTCGTAGATCACGTCGAACGAATCGCCTTCGCGAATATCCTGGGCGAAGTCGATGTCGTAGCCGAGGATGTTGGCCATCGACATAATCAGGTCGTGGGACAGCCCGGCGTTCTTGCCGGCGACGAACAGCGAGCTGTCGACGCGGCCGTGGGCATAGTTCGCGTGCACCGAGGGTTTGACCAGGTCGCGCTTGAAGTCGTAGCCCTTGGCGGACTTGGCCAGGCTGATGGTCTCGAGATCGCTGCGCTTGACCTTCAGGCCCTGCAGCTCGCCCTTGGCATCGATGAGGAAGTCCACGTCCTGGCCGATATCAAGACGGGTGAACTGCTTGGCGTCCTTGCTGGCGGCAAGCATGTCGTGCACGGCGTTCGCCGGCAGGCCGGCCTTCGCGAACACGTTGGAAAGGGTGTCGCCCTTGCCCACAGTCACGCTTTTCCAGGCAGGTTCTGCGGAAGCGGAGGGGGAGGGTTGCTGTGTCGAATCGGCGAGATCGTTGTTCTTTTCCGCGTCTTTTCCGGCGCTGTTCTGGTTGTCCGGCTGGCCTTCGATCTGTGCAAAAGGCGAAGAGCCGTCGTCTTCCGTGACCGCGTTGGGTCGAAGATCGTCTTTTTCCTGAAGGATCTGCTCGGTGCTGTTTTCCAGCTCGAGATTGAGCGTGGTCTTCTTCGCCTCGACCTCGGCCGAGGGGAACACCAGCAGAGCCAGGCTGAGGAGCGCTGCTACACCGCTTGCGGCCAGCAGATGGCTCTTCGGGTAGTACGGCGCTTTCTGATCGGATTGCGTCATGGCGTGAGTGGTGTTTTTGGAATGTGAAATAACTGCCTAAAATATAACCAAATTCCCTCTGAAGCAACCCTGATGTCGGGCTTCTGACGTCCTGTCTTCTGGCGCTGGGCAAAACTTGTTTTTAGTGCCTGTTCTTGTATCGTTGGTTCCCTTTCGCAATTCGCAACGTACAGGAACCTGCAATGAAGTCGGTCGAAGAGCAGCTGGCGCTGATCCAGCGCGGTGCAGACGAAATTCTCGTGGAGGCCGAGCTGATCGAAAAGCTCAAGCGCGGCCAACCCCTGCGTATCAAGGCCGGCTTCGACCCGACCGCTCCCGACCTGCACCTGGGACACACCGTCCTTATTAATAAGCTGCGTCAGTTCCAGGAACTGGGTCATCAGGTGATCTTCCTGATCGGTGATTTCACTGGGATGATCGGTGACCCCAGTGGGAAAAGTGTTACCCGCCCACCCCTTACCCGCGAGCAGGTTCTCGACAACGCCGAGACGTACAAGGCCCAGGTCTTCAAGATCCTCGATCCGGCGAAGACCGAGGTAGCCTTCAATTCCACCTGGATGGACCAGCTTTCCCCCGCTGATTTCATTCGTCTGGCTTCCCAGTACACCGTTGCTCGTATGCTGGAACGCGATGACTTCAGCAAACGCTATGCCAGCAATCAGTCCATCGCCATCCACGAGTTCCTTTATCCGCTGGTTCAGGGCTATGACTCGGTGGCGCTGCGCGCGGATGTCGAGCTCGGCGGTACCGATCAGAAGTTCAACCTGCTGATGGGGCGTGAGCTTCAGCGTGCCTATGAGCAGGAGCCGCAGTGCATTCTGACCATGCCGTTGCTCGAAGGTCTGGACGGTGTGAAGAAGATGTCCAAGTCCCTGGGCAACTACATCGGTATCCAGGAAGCGCCGGGCGTCATGTACAGCAAGCTGGTCTCCATCCCCGATACCCTGATGTGGCGATACTTCGAGCTACTGAGCTTCCGTTCCATGGAAGAGATCGAGGGCTTCAGAAAGGACGTCGAGGCTGGCGCCAATCCGCGTGACATCAAGATCAAGCTGGCGGAAGAAATCGTCGCCCGCTTCCATGGTGAAGAAGCTGCCGCTTCCGCGCACAAGTCCGCTGGCAACCGTCTTAAGGAAGGCGAGCTGCCGGAAGACCTGCCGGAGGTAGAAGTAGCGGCTGCGGAAGACCTGCCCATTGGTGCTGTCCTTAATAAGGCAGGCCTGGTGAAGAACTCCGCTGTGGCTCGCGATCTGCTGTCTTCCGGCGGCGTACGCGTGGACGGTGAGGTTGTGGATCGCAGCTTCGTCTTCAAGGTAGGTGCTATCCACGTCCTGCAGGCTGGCAAGAAGGCTTTCGCTCGCGTCTCCCTGGTCGCTGAATGAAGAAAGATTAAATTAGTCGTTGACGGCCGATTTAAACTCCCTATAATGCGCACCACTCCCAGCGACGAAGCGCTGAAAGAACTTGAAAATCAAGTACTTACAGAGATTCGAAGTTGAGGGTGGT
>NZ_JALJXP010000002.1 GCF_024170165.1 Pseudomonas nitroreducens
AAACTCACTGTCAAGCACCTCGGCGACCTTCTTTTCAGCTCGCTGCCGGAGCAGCCAATGAAGAGCGGCAAGTGAATCACCTGCCTGATCACCACTCTCACCTTAGAATCTCTGTAAGTACTTGATTTTCAAGTTCTTTCAGCGCTTCGTCGCTGGGAGTGGTGCGCATTATAGGAAGTTTAAATCGGCCGTCAACGACTTTTTGCAAAAAGATGACAAAGGGGCTTCTCCCCTCCTCCCTTCTATATAGAAGCAGCACGTGCCTGCCCCTCTCCGCACCGGCGCAGCAACGGCTTCCAGCCAGCTGCGCCCTGCTGCCTATATAAAGAAGGCACCGCTGAACCTCACATCCCCAGCGCGCTTCCCGGATTCCTACGCGCTTTGCAGGTTGCCGCCTCGGCAAACCCTCCCCCATCCTCCGCCCGTCACGGTCAATCCCGTGACCAGGTTTAGCGACTTGAGAGATGGCGCGACTGCGCTGAAAGCGCATGCGGGAAACAGCGAAGGTTTCCTGTAGGCCCTTTCACGCCTGTAGTATTCACTACTGGCTCTATGGCGGATCGCGCGGGGAGACCCTCGGGTCTGCCGGTTCCATCTCCCGGTTCGCTAACCCTGCGCGGTCCGCCACCCTTCGAATAGCGACGACGCGTGGCGGCTCCTCAACCTCGTAGATGGAGCTCCATCATGCAAGACACCTATCGGCCATTCGTTTTCCAACGTCACGCCCACCAACTACGCGCCGTCCTGATCGACCGCCAGCCCTGGTTCGTCGCCCACGACTTCGCCCGCCTGATCAACGCCCACCGCCCCTACCGCCTCCCCCAGCGCATGGACCCGGAACAGAAACGCGCCGTCATCCTGGAATACCTCAGCGGCTTCCGCGAGGAAGTGGAAGTCATCAGCGAATCCGGCGCCTACAAAGCCCTCTACCGCTTCTGGCACCCCGAACACCGCCACATCGCCAAATGGCTCAGCGACGAAGTCCTCCCCACCCTCCACGACACCCAGCACATCCCCGACACCCATCCCCAGCGCACCTTCATGACCTGGGCCAACCAGCGCATCGGCGTCATCAAGTGGCAAGGCGAAATCTGGATAGCTCGACGGGACCTGCCGACCTTCCTGGCCGCCCAGGATGATTGGGCGCTGAGGGACGCGCCGAGTTGGCGATCGATCTAGGTAGCATTGCGAAACAGAGGAAAGCAAAAAGGCCGATTCATTGCTGAACCGGCCTTTTCAAATTTGGTCGGGACGGAGTGATTCGAACACTCGACCCCTTGCACCCCATGCAAGTGCGCTACCAGGCTGCGCTACGCCCCGACGTTGCTTCCAAGTTCCCTCAGAAGCGGATCGCACTATACCCCAAGCATTTGCTTTGGAGAAGTGCTTTTTTCATTTTTTTCAGTTACTTGCGAAGCACATGCAGCACATCTTCCAATTCGGCGATCATCTGCCGGATCAGTTGCTTGTACTGGGTGGCGTCCTCGCGGGCTTCGTCGCCGGTGAGGCGCTGACGGGCTCCACCGATGGTGAAGCCCTGGTCATAGAGCAGCGCACGGATCTGGCGAATCATGAGCACGTCCTGGCGCTGGTAATAGCGCCGGTTGCCCCTTCGCTTGACCGGGTTGAGTTGCGGAAATTCCTGTTCCCAGTACCGCAGCACATGCGGCTTCACCGCGCAAAGGTCGCTCACTTCACCGATGGTGAAATAGCGCTTGCCCGGGATGGGGGGCAACTCGTCGTTATGACTTGGTTCCAGCATAAGCTTCAACCCTGGCCTTCAGTTTCTGCCCTGGACGAAAGGTGACGACGCGCCGGGCTGTGATCGGGATTTCCTCTCCCGTCTTCGGGTTGCGTCCGGGACGCTGGCGCTTGTCGCGCAGGTCGAAGTTGCCGAAACCCGACAACTTAACCTGTTCGTTATGCTCCAGCGCCTGGCGGATCTCTTCGAAGAAGAGCTCCACCAGTTCCTTGGCTTCCCGCTTATTCAGGCCCAGCTCTTCGTACAGACGTTCAGCAATTTCAGCTTTCGTCAGAGCCCCCATACGCTACTTCCTTAACGTGGCGTTGAACCTTTGTTCCAGCGAGGCGACGATATTCTGCGTAGTCGCGTTCACCTCGTCATCATTAAGAGTGCGTGATGGATGCTGCCAGGTCAAGCCAACGGCCAAGCTTTTTCTAAGCGGATCAATGCCTTTACCGTGGTAGACGTCAAAGAGCCTGAGGTCCGTCAGCCATTCGCCCGCCGTTTCACGGATATTTGCCAGGACGAACTCGGCCGGGGTATCCAGATCGACGATCAGCGCGAGGTCACGGCGCACTTCGGGGAAGCGCGACAGTTCGCTGAATTTCGGCAGGCGGCCCTTGGCGACTTCGGCCAGTACCAGCTCGAAGACGTAGACCGGGCGATCCAGGTCCAGCGCCTTGGCCAGCTCCGGGTGCAGGGCGCCCAGATAGCCGACCAGCACGCCGTCGCGCTCGATCTTGGCGGTCTGGCCCGGGTGCAGTGCCGGGTGTTCCGCCGGGGAGAAGGTGAAGGCTTCGAGGGCGCCGGCATTACCCAGCAGCGCTTCGACGTCGGCTTTCACGTCGAAGAAGTCGACGCTCTCGCGGCCGTTGGCCCAACCTTCCGGCTGACGGGCACCGCAGACGACGCCGGCGAGCATGTTTTCCTGCACCAGGCCCTCCAGCTGACCGACGAAACGCAGGCCGCTTTCGAACAGGCGCACGCGGGTCTGCTGGCGGTTGAGGTTGTGCTGCAGGGACTTCACCAGACCCGGCCAGAGCGAGGCGCGCATGGCGGCCATGTCGGCGGAGATCGGGTTGGCCAGCATCAGCGGCTCAACGCCTGGGTGGAACAGCTGGAACAGCTTGGGATCGATGAAGCTGTAGGTGATGGCTTCCTGGTAGTCGCGGGCGACCAGCAGGCGGCGCAGCGCCGGCAGTTCGGCCTGGGACTCGGACTTGGTGTTCGGCGCCAGGCGGGCCTGCGGGTAGCGGACCGGCAGACGGTTGTAACCGTACAGGCGGCCCAGCTCTTCGATCAGGTCGACTTCGATGGAGACGTCAAAGCGATGGCTCGGCACACCCACGGTCCAGGCATCGGTACCAGCTTTCTGGACGTCGAATTCCAGAGCGGTGAGCAGACGCTCGATCTCGGCGTTTTCCAGGGTCATGCCCAGCATCTGGGTGACGCGCTCGGCACGCAAGGTGACCGGTGCGACCTTCGGCAGGTCGGCCTCGCTGGCTTGCTCAACGATCGGGCCGGCTTCGCCACCAACGATCTGCAGCAGCAGTTCGGTGGCGCGCTCCATGGCGCGGCGAGCCAGCTGCGAGTCCACGCCACGCTCGAAGCGGTGCGAGGCATCGGTGTGCAGGCCATAGGAGCGGGCCTTGCCGGCCACGGCGATGTTGTCGAAGAAGGCGCTTTCAAGGAACAGGTCGCGGGTCTTGGCGCTGACGCCGCTGTGCTCGCCACCCATCACGCCAGCGATGGCCAGGGCGCGTTCGTGGTCGGCGATCACCAGGGTGTCGGCACGCAGGGTGACTTCCTGGCCGTCGAGCAGGACGAGCTTCTCGCCCTCCTCCGCCATGCGCACGCGAATGCCGCCCTTGATCTCATCAAGGTCGAAGGCGTGCATCGGCTGGCCCAGTTCGATCATCACGTAGTTGGTGATGTCGACGGCGGCGTCGATGCTGCGGATATCGGAACGACGCAGGCGCTCGACCATCCACAGGGGGGATGGCTTGCTCAGGTCGACGTTGCGGATGACGCGGCCGAGGTAGCGCGGGCAAGCCTTGGGTGCCAGCAGCTCGATGCTGCGTACATCATCGATATGCGGAGCAACAGCGTTGACCACCACCGGCTTGACCTCGGCGCTGTACAGCGCGCCGACTTCGCGGGCGAGGCCGGTGAGGGACAGGCAGTCGCCGCGGTTCGGGGTCAGGCCGATCTCGATGGAGGCGTCGTTCAGCTCGAGGTAGTCGCGCACATTGGCGCCCACCGGCGCATCCGCGGCGAGCTCCATCAGGCCGGCGTTCTCTTCGCTGATTTCCAGCTCTTTGGCCGAGCAGAGCATGCCGTTGGATTCAACGCCGCGCAGCTTGGCTTTCTTGATCTTGAAGTCGCCCGGCAGTTCGGCGCCGATCATGGCGAAGGGAATCTTCAGGCCCGGGCGCACGTTGGGCGCGCCGCAGACGACCTGGAAGGTCTCCGAACCGTTGCTGACCTGGCAAACGCGCAGCTTGTCGGCGTCCGGGTGCTGCTCGGTCGACAGCACTTCGCCGACGACCACACCGCTGAACTGGCCGGCAACCGGGATCACGGCGTCGACCTCGAGGCCGGCCATGGACAGACGAGCCACCAGCTCGTCACGGGATACCTGCGGATTTACCCAGCTCCGCAGCCACTGTTCACTGAATTTCATCCTGCTCTCCTAAATGCGTTGACGGTCGTGCGGGCTAGCGGAACTGGCCGAGGAACCGCAGATCGTTGTCGAAGAACAGGCGCAAGTCGTTCACGCCATAGCGCAGCATGGCCAGGCGCTCGATACCCATGCCGAAGGCGAAGCCCTGGTATTTCTCGGGGTCGATGCCGGACATGCGCAGCACGTCGGGGTGGACCATGCCGCAGCCCATGACTTCCAGCCAGCCGGTCTGCTTGCAGACGCGGCAACCCTTGCCGCTGCAGAGTACGCACTGGATGTCGACTTCCGCCGAAGGCTCGGTGAAGGGGAAGAAGGACGGGCGGAAGCGGACGGAGAATTCCTTCTCGAAGAAGGCGCGGAGGAATTCTTCGATGGTGCCCTTGAGGTCGGCGAAGCTGACGTCTTCATCGACCAGCAGACCTTCGACCTGGTGGAACATGGGCGAGTGGGTCAGGTCGGAGTCGCAGCGGTAGACGCGGCCCGGGCAGACAATGCGAATCGGCGGCTTCTGGTTTTCCATGGTGCGGACCTGTACCGGCGAGGTATGGGTGCGCAGCAGCATGTTCGCATTGAAGTAGAAGGTGTCGTGCATGGCACGAGCCGGGTGGTGACCCGGAATGTTGAGCGCTTCGAAGTTGTGGTAGTCGTCTTCGACTTCCGGACCCTCGGCGACTTCATAGCCGATGCGGGTGAAGCACTGCTCGATGCGCTCCTTGGTGCGGGTGACCGGGTGCAGGCCGCCAGAGGACTGGCCGCGGCCCGGCAGGGTCACGTCGATGCGCTCGGCTGCCAGCTTGGCGGCGAGGGCGGCGCCCTCCAGCTCAGCCTTGCGGGCGTTCAGCACATCCTGAACCTTTTCCTTGGCGACGTTGATCAGCGCACCGACCTTGGGGCGCTCTTCGGCCGGCAGGTCGCCCAGGGTCTTCATGACCTGGGTCAGCTCGCCTTTCTTGCCGAGGTAGTGAACCCGGATCTGCTCCAGGGCGTTGACGTCTTCGGTGTTCCGCACGGCGTCCAGGGCCTGCGAGACCAGCGCGTCCAGGTTTTCCATGTACCAACTCCAGATACAAAATAGGGGAAGAGCGGTAAGGCTCTTCCCCTATCGGTGACGTTACGTCCGGACGAAGATCCGGTAACTGTCGCGGGGCTTAAGCCAGGCTGGCTTTCGCTTTCTCGACAATTGCGGTAAACGCCGCTTTTTCGTTCACAGCCAGATCGGCCAGGACCTTACGGTCGATCTCGATGGCCGCTTTTTTCAGGCCAGCGATCAGACGGCTGTAGGACAGACCGTTCAGACGAGCACCAGCGTTGATACGAGCGATCCACAGAGCGCGGAACTGACGCTTGCGCTGACGACGGTCGCGGTAGGCGTATTGGCCTGCCTTGATTACCGCCTGCTTGGCAACACGGAACACACGCGAACGCGCGCCGTAGTAGCCTTTTGCGAGCTTCAGAATCTTTTTGTGACGACGACGGGCAATTACGCCACGCTTAACACGAGCCATTTATTTATCCTCTACCAGAAATCAACGCAGACGCAGGGAGCGCGCTACACGGCGAACGTCGGAAGCAGCGAGCATCGAAGTGCCGCGCAGCTGACGCTTACGCTTGGTGGTCATTTTGGTCAGGATGTGGCTCTTGAAAGCGTGCTTGTGCTTGATGCCACCAGCAGTCACTTTGAAGCGCTTTTTGGCGCCACTCTTGGTTTTCATCTTTGGCATGTTTGGTACTCCGCATTCGTTAACAACTGATAACCATCAGGCCTGCCAGTGCCCGGGAGGTTATTTACGCTTCTTGGGAGCGATGACCATCATCAGCTGGCGTCCTTCCAGCTTAGGATGCTGTTCCACGGTGCCGATTTCGGCGAGGTCGGTTTCGACCCGCTTCAACAGCTCCATGCCCAGCTCCTGGTGGGCCATCTCACGACCACGGAATCGAAGCGATACCTTGGCCTTGTCCCCTTCATTAAGGAAACGTACCAGGTTGCGTAGTTTTACCTGGTAATCCCCTTCTTCCGTCCCTGGACGAAACTTGATTTCTTTGATCTGTTGCTGGTGCTGGTTTTTCTTCGCAGCAGCGGCTTGCTTCTTCTTCTCGAAGAGGTGCTTGCCGTAGTCCATGATGCGGCAGACAGGGGGCACCGCATCAGCAGAAATTTCCACCAGGTCCAGCTTGGCCTCGTCAGCCAGACGGAGAGCCTCATCGATGGAGACCACGCCGATCTGCTGACCGTCAGCACCAATCAGACGAACCTCACGGGCGGTGATGTTCTCGTTGATCGGCGGTTTCGGGAGAGCCCGCTTATCCTGTCTCATTTCACGCTTAATAATGATTACTCCGAGTCTTGGCGACCACGCCGGGAAACCGCCTGAGCAAGCAGCTCAGCGAACTGGGCGACCGGCATCGAGCCGAGGTCTGCCCCTTCGCGCGTACGTACGGCGACGGCCTGCGATTCAACTTCCCTATCACCGATGACCAGCAGATAGGGAACCTTGAGCAAAGTATGCTCGCGGATTTTAAAGCCAATTTTCTCGTTTCTCAAGTCAGACTTGGCACGGAATCCGCTTTGCTCGAGCTGACGCACCACTTCTTCGGCCCATTCGCCCTGCTTGTCAGTGATATTCATCACCACAGCCTGGGTCGGTGCGAGCCAGGCCGGGAACTGGCCGGCGTAGTGCTCGATGAGCATGCCGATGAAGCGTTCGAAGGAGCCGAGAATCGCACGGTGCAGCATGACCGGACGGATACGGCTGTTATCTTCGGCGATATAGCTGGCATCCAGACGCTCCGGAAGATTCGGATCGTACTGCAGGGTGCCGCACTGCCAGTTACGGCCGAGGCAGTCCTTCAGGGTGAACTCGATCTTCGGACCGTAGAAGGCGCCCTCACCCGGCTGGTATTCCCACTCCAGGCCGGATTCGTTCAGAGCGTCGGCCAGAGCACTTTCGGCGCGATCCCACAGATCTTCGGAACCGACGCGCTTGGCCGGACGAGTGGACAGCTTCATGGAGACGTCGCTGAAACCGAAGTCCGAGTAGACCTGCAGGGTCAGTTTGATGAAGTCGGCGGCTTCCTTCTTCACCTGCTCTTCGGTGCAGAAGATGTGGGCGTCGTCCTGGGTGAAGCCACGCACGCGCATGATGCCATGCAGCGCGCCAGACGGCTCGTTGCGGTGGCACGCGCCGAATTCAGCGAGGCGCAGCGGCAGGTCGCGGTAGGACTTCAGGCCCTGGTTGAAGATCTGTACGTGGCACGGGCAGTTCATCGGCTTGACCGCGAAGTCGCGGCTTTCCGACGACGTGGTGAACATGTTTTCGGCGTAGTTGGTCCAGTGACCGGAGCGCTCCCAGAGGATGCGGTCGACAACCTGCGGGGTGCGGACTTCCACGTAGCCGTGGTCGCGCTGCACCTTGCGCATGTACTGCTCGAGCACCTGATAGACGGTCCAGCCGTTCGGGTGCCAGAAGACCATGCCCGGTGCTTCTTCCTGGAGGTGGAAGAGGTCGAGTTGCTTGCCGATGCGGCGGTGATCGCGCTTCTCGGCTTCCTCGATGCGCTGGATGTAGGCAGCCAGCTGCTTCTTGTCCGCCCAGGCAGTGCCATAGACGCGCTGCAGCTGCTCGTTCTTCGAATCGCCACGCCAGTAGGCGCCGGAAATCTTGGTCAGCTTGAAGGCCTTCAGGAAACGAGTGTTCGGCACGTGCGGGCCACGACACATGTCCACGTACTCCTCATGGAAGTACAGGCCCATGGCCTTCTCGTCCGGCATGTCGTCGATGAGGCGCAGCTTGTACTCCTCACCACGGGCCTTGAAGGTCTCGATGACTTCGGCGCGCGGCGTCATCTTCTTGATGACGTCGTAGTCCTTCTCGATCAGCTCGGCCATGCGCTTTTCGATGGCAGCCATGTCTTCCGGCGTGAAGGGGCGCTCGAAGGCGATGTCGTAATAGAAGCCTTCGTCGATCACCGGACCGATGACCATCTTCGCAGTCGGGTACAACTGCTTGACCGCATGGCCCACCAGGTGAGCGCAGGAGTGGCGGATGATTTCCAGCCCGTCCTCGTCCTTCGGGGTGATGATCTGCAGGGTCGCGTCGCTGTCGATGATGTCGCAGGCATCGACCAGGCGGCCGTTGACCTTGCCGGCCAGGGTGGCTTTCGCCAGGCCCGCGCCAATGGATTGCGCCACCTCGGTCACGCTGACCGGATGATCGAAGGAACGCTGACTACCGTCGGGAAGAGTAATGATGGGCATGGCGCCTCCTCTCCTAGTGGTGACCCCTACGAAAGGCCACATGGGTTGGGATGTGCCAGTAAGCGTCGCCCGCCGGGCAGGCCTGCCTCACAGTGGCAGGCGCCTTGTCGGCACCCTGCGCTTTCGCGCGCGGACGTAGATCACTGGAAGAATTCGACAATCTGCCCGCAAACGATAGCGGGCAGGACGGGGGATGTTACTGCAAGTCGGGGAAACTGACGAGCGGCAAGCCTGATCTCGCTCAGTACTGCGAGACAAATTCCAGCACGGTGCGATTAAAGGACGCCGGACGGATCACATTCATGCCGTGGGACGCACCAGGAATCATCGCCGACCGCACATCCGGCAGTGTCGATTGCAGTGCCTGAATAATTCGCGGGAACGGTTCCGGACTTTTCGCCCCGCCGATCAGCAACACCGGCAACTGCAATTTCGAGATCTGCACATGATCAATAGGCGCAGGATGATCGGCGACCTGCCCAACCAATGTCATGGCATTGGCTGTCGCCATTTCACGAAACTGACGGGAAGACCGCGACCAGACCCCTGCGCCACTGACTGTATCGACAAAAAGTTGCAGCCCCTCTTCTACCTGTCGCGCGCGAATCATCTCCAGCGCCTGCTGGCGAAACTGATTGCGCGCTAAGGGCGATACGGGCGCTTCGATATTCACCTGAGTGAAAACATCATCGGCAAAGTCTCCGCCAGGGTCGGCGAGCGTCAACGAGCGCAGTTTCTGCGGAGCTGCCAGCGCCACTCGCAGACATATATTGCCGCCACGCGAATGCCCCAGCAGATGAACCGGGCCCGGCAACTGATCAAGCAATGCCAATAGATCATCAACATGCTGCTGCGTGGTAAAACCCGGCCCCTGCCCATCCCACTGCTCCGGAAAATAGTGACGCAGACTGGGCACCACCACCTGGTAACGGGCCGACAACGCCTCGACCTGCGCCTGCCAGTAGCGGTAGTCGCAGAGCGACCCATGCACCAGCAGCAGCGGAACGCCCTGCCCGGCCACCTGGCACGCCAGTGCATAATCATTGACCCGGTATTGCACTATCTCGTTATTCATCCAGAACTCGCACGCAACGCACCACAATAAAGCACACAGGTTTTGCAAGGACTACCGGCCGACGGAAAACCCAGCGGCACCCTTTAGCTCGCGCATTATCCCCGATCGATCAATTAGTCGGCCAAGGTTTCATGCTTCGTTAACATTTAAAGTGTGTTTTCCCAATCGCAACAATTCATATATTCAGTTGACGCGTACATTCATCAGAACACAGAATTGCGCCGTACTAATCACCCAAGACACGGGAGCACCCAGATGTCCAAACTTGCGGAATTCCGCGAAGCCGAGCGCAAACTCCAGGAACAACTCGCCCTGCTCGAGAAACTCAAGAGCGATGGCGGCCTGAAAAAAGAACTGGAGTTCAAGGATCAACTGCAAGCCTTGATGGACCAGTACGGCATGAACCTGCGTAATGTCGTCGACATTCTCGACCCGCAGACTTCCACCGAGCCCGCCGCCGCGCAACAACCGCGCCGCACTCGCCAACTCAAGGTCTACAAGAACCCGCACAATGGCGAGACCATCGAAACCAAGGGTGGCAACCACAAGACCCTGAAAGCCTGGAAACAGCAGTACGGTGGCGACACCGTGGAATCCTGGCTGCAGTAAGACCGATCTTCCGCGGAGCGCTCCCGCTCCGCGGAATTTCTCCTTCGCTCGGCGACTTCTGACAGGCGGCTGTATAAAAACTAGCCATCGTTAGAAGAATTCCTTATACTGGCCGACAGCGAACACCAAACCCAAGGTCGCCCCTCCCAGCACTCCCTACCTGATCCAGGGCAGAAGCTGGGCTCTACAGGGCCACGGCCAGCGCATCCTCCGCATCGATTCCAGAGCACGCCAACCGTGCCAGGAACATTTGCCCGAGCGATCAGCGCCCCACGTCAGATCCTCTGCTTTCACCCAACATCGCAGCCTGACGCGAACAGACCCTCAAGTTTCCAATCGCTGCCATATTCCGGTCACACGCTTTCTGCATTCTCAGATTGCACCCGGAGCTTTTGACGATTTCGACGGTCATAGGACCGTTACCTATTTGGAAAGACAAGACAATGAAAACCTCCCTGCAAATCCAGGAGGCGATTCGCACCCTCTCGGCGGCCTTCGCCCCTCTGAACTGCGTCATCCAGGCCAAGCGCAAGCATGGTTTCAGCTTCACCCTGGTCAACGAGCATGGCATCGCCAAGCACACCGAGCGCCTCTACCCCCAGCAGTACCTGGGCGAGGTGCCGCTGAACGCGGTGATCCAGCGAGTGCAAGCCACCATCGCTGCCTGAGCCTGAAAACGAAAAAAGCCCCGCATGAGCGGGGCTTTTGCTTTTCTGCCTTCTCTATATAGGCAGCACTCAGTTGAGACTGATGCCCGCCTTCACCGATTCGATCTCCGCCATCAGCGCCGCATAACGCTCCGAGGGTGCCGCATAGGTCAGCGAGTACGCCGCCCCATCACCCAACGCGACCTGCACGGTCTGCTTGAGCACCTCGGTGCCGTTCTGGCTGATGCCACAATGGACCTCCAGCCCCGCCAGCCCACCCAGCCTGGCATCCAGCGGCTTGCTGCACGCCGCCTGGAATCCCTGACGCATGAAGTCCTTCTGCAGCGCCTTGCGCATCTCGACGATGACATTCTCGACACTGACCTTGGCAGCAGAGCCGAGCCGACTGCGAGTGACCTCCATGACCAGGTCCTGGGAGCCATCCTCCGCCATGCGCACGCCACGCTGACGAACCACAGGCGCATCAGCCGCCGCATCCGCTGGCGAGCGCGAAACCTCCCAGCCCTGCGGCCAGATCACCTGCATATCCGCCAATGCTGACAGCGGCAGCCACAACACGCCGAGCAACAACCAGGATCGCAGACCACTCATCACCACCTCCGAGCCCCCAAAGGGATACCGTAGCAGGCACCCCTGCAATTTCGCGGGCCAGCCACTCGTTCGAGAGCCAGCAAGAAAGCGACCCTACCGGACCGCCCATCCAGCGCCAAGCGCCACTGACGAGGCCTGATAGCCCAGCCACCGGAAGGACGCAGAGCCGGAGCTACATTCACGGTGCAGCCGGCGAACCGACCAACTTGCAGCCCCCAATAAGCTTCCACCCTGAAGCCCCGCTCTCTCCAGGTACGGAGCTTCTCGTTAGTGCCTGTAGTCCCTCCCTCGATCGCCGGCAATGCATCGGCGCCGACACAATACTTACCTTGCCGATACCAAATTATTCGAGACACCCGCGCCGCCGGCGGGTCTACTTTGCGCCGATTTTTTCATGCCTCATGGTGTCTCGATGTTGTCCAAGCTGACCAAAGCCGCTCTGCTCACCTCCCTCGTACTGCTCTCCGGCTGCTGGCCGTTCTTCCCGCCATTCGGCGGCCCAGGCGGTGGCGGCCCGGGTGGCGGCAACAGTCACGGAGGTGGTGGCCACGGCGGCGGCCCCGGTTTCGAAAACCGCCGATAAGACAACGCCCGATGCACTGCATCGGGCGTTTTTGTTTACCATCACCACCCAGGCTCCCAGATCAACGATCAGCCAGAGAACCAGACACCGGACGAGCAGAAGACCGCAGCAGGCGCCATACTGACAGGTAGAACGAAATCGCAGGCTCAGTGAGGGAAAATGAAGAAGCTCACAGCGTTGTTCCTGCTCATGACTGTCGCCAGCGGCGCTCAAGCATCCGACTTCTGCACCGGCATCGGCCTGTTTGCACGCGCGGGAGCGCTGTACCGAAACGAAGGGAAAACCGAACAACAGGCCATAGCGGCCGTTCATGAGGGCAGTGCCAAGCTCGACGCGGATACGCAGGTAATCGTCAGGTACTTCGTGCGCTTCGGCTACCACGGCGACCAGACGCCCGATCAGGCCTACGCCAACGCCGAACAGAAATGCCGGCAGTACGAAGACTACAGCGAACGCAGAAACGCAATGAACTAGAGGTCACGCCGACTTTCCGCCCCTTCCCTCACCCCGCCCATCAGCCCGCGACCGAGCAGCCAAGGAGCGAACACCTCTCGGCGCCCGAACTGCCAGCAGAAGATTCCAGCGCTATATAAAGGAGGGCTTCCTGATCGGGCGGGCGCAAGCGTCACCAGGCCGCGACCACCTGAAGATGACAGTCCGGCAGAAGCAGGAACATGGGTAGAAGGCGCTCATGCAGCAACGCTCCGACACTACAGAACGGGAAAGCGCCTTTCCTGAGACCTGAAAACGCCCAAAACAAAAAGGGCGACCCTTTCGGATCGCCCTTTCTGAAATCGCCGAAGCGATTATGTTTGGTAGGCACAATTGGACTCGAACCAACGACCCCCACCATGTCAAGGTGGTGCTCTAACCAACTGAGCTATGTGCCTGTCGTGTGGGGCGCATTCTACGCGATCGTTTTAGAGCGTCAAGCACTTTTTTCAGCTAAGCCACTGAAAAAGTGAATTTTTTTATGTTCGACCGTCCGTAAATTATTTTGCACGGGCACTAGCCGGCCAGATTCTACTCAGGTAGCATCCGCACATCTCGTAAAAAATAACAAACACAGGTGCATTATGCCGCACACTTCCTACCCCTCTTCCTATTACGCAGCCTCGGCCAACCCGGTCCCGGCCCGTCCTGAACTGCAGGGCGAGGTGGAAACCGATGTCTGCGTGATCGGCGCAGGCTACACCGGCCTGTCGACTGCCCTGTTCCTGCTGGAAAACGGCTTCAAGGTCACCGTGCTGGAAGCCGCCAAGGTTGGCTTCGGCGCGTCGGGCCGTAACGGCGGCCAGATCGTCAACAGCTACAGCCGCGACATCGACGTCATCGAACGCAGCGTTGGTGCCAAGCAGGCCAAACTGCTGGGCGACATGGCCTTCGAAGGCGGCCGCATCATTCGCGAGCGCATCGCCAAGTACAACATCCAGTGCGACCTGAAGGACGGCGGCGTGTTCGCAGCCCTCAGCGCCAAGCAGATGGGCCACCTGGAATCGCAGAAAAAGCTGTGGGAGCGCTTCGGCCACACCCAGCTGGAACTGATGGACGCCAAGCGCATCCGTGAAGTCGTGGGCACCGACAGCTATGTCGGCGGCATGCTCGACATGAGCGGCGGCCACATCCACCCGCTGAACCTCGCCCTGGGCGAAGCTGCAGCCGTGGAGTCCCTGGGCGGCGTGATCCACGAGCAGTCCCCTGCCGTGAAGATCGACCGTGGCGCCAACCCGGTCGTGCACACCCCGCAAGGCCGCGTTAAGGCCAAGTTCATCGTCGTAGCCGGTAACGCCTACCTCGGCGGCCTGGTGCCGGAACTGGCTTCCAAGTCCATGCCGTGCGGCACCCAGGTGATCACCACCGAGCCGCTGAGCGCCGACCTGGCCAAGTCCCTGCTGCCGACCGACTACTGCGTCGAAGACTGCAACTACCTGCTCGACTACTACCGCCTGACCGGCGACAACCGCCTGATCTTCGGCGGTGGCGTGGTCTACGGTGCGCGCGACCCGTCGAACATCGAGGCGATCATTCGTCCGAAGATGCTCAAGGTGTTCCCGCAGCTGAAGGACGTGAAGATCGACTTCGCCTGGACCGGCAACTTCCTGCTGACCCTCTCGCGTCTGCCGCAGGTTGGCCGTATCGGCGACAACATCTACTACTCCCAGGGTTGCTCGGGCCACGGTGTCACCTACACCCACCTGGCCGGCAAGCTGCTGGCCGAAGTGCTGCGTGGCCAGGCCGAGCGTTTCGACGCCTTCGCCAACTTGCCGCACTACCCCTTCCCGGGCGGCCGCATGTTCCAGGTCCCGTTCTCCGCGATCGGTGCCTGGTACTACACCATGCGTGACAAGCTGGGCATCTGACGCCTCGCTGCACACCGCTCGAAAAAACGGCGCCTCAGGGCGCCGTTTTTCTTTTCGGGGACCTCTCCGGTGGCGACGTATCGCTGCGCACCTGGGCGTGGCTCATCAGCGCGAAGATCAGACTGCCGCCGACGATGTTGCCGGCCAGCGTCGGCAAGGCGAAGTCGAAGATGAACGCGGCCAGCCCGACTTCCCCGGCGAACATCAGGTAGCCCACTTCGCAGGTGCCGACCACGATGTGGCTGAAGCTGCCCAGGGCCATCAGGTAGGTGACCAGGAAGATGATCCATACCTTGGCGTTCTCCGCGGCCGGCACCAGCCAGACCATGGTGGCGATCATCCAGCCGGAGACGATGCCCTTGGAGAACATCTGCCAATGGTCGTTCTCCATCACCTCGCGGCCGATATCGAGGAAAGCCTGATCGGCCCTGGTGTCGAAGATCGGCAGATGGAGCATGGCGTAGGCGAACAGCAGCGCGCCGACGATATTGCCCGCCAGTACCACCGACCACAGCCGCAACAGCTGCCCGAACTTTTCCAGCGTCGGTTCGCTCATGACCGGCAGCACCGCCGTCAGGGTGTTCTCGGTGAACAGCTGCTGGCGCGCAAGGATGATCGCCAGGAAGCCCACCGGGTAGCCGAGGCTGGTGGTGATCACCGCCATGTCGTGCTCCGGCAGCCGCGCGCGGAACAGCCCCATGGCCATCAGCGACAGGCCGATGGTCAGTCCTGCGGCCAGCGCAGACCACCAGAGCGCCGCCAGGGTACGCTCCAGTTCGTGATTGCCCTGCAGGCGGATGACTTCGTGCAGCACCAGCGCGCGAGGCGGCTGGCTTTTCTCGACCTTGCGCCGTTCTTCGGCGGACAGCTCGTCCGCCGTATCGCCAGCGGTTTTCGAGCTGCGCGTCGGGCTACGGGCAGCAGGCTTCTTCGAGCTCGACGCCGTCGATCGGGTGCGCGCGCCGGAGCGTGCGGGAGGTTTTTCCGTGGCCATGCGGGGCACCTCGCTGTGGCAGTGCAGACTTAGGCTGCGCCCTTCCCGCTTCGGTTCCGGAAAGTTTCGAGGTCAGGCCGCCGGGGCGAAGCGCAGCTGGCGCCAGTCGGTATCGAGATGGCCGAAGTAGACGCAGGCGTGCCCATGGGGAAAGAGAATGTGCTCCGCGGCGATGCCCGGACCTTCAAGGCGCAGCAGGCGTCCCCAGGGATGATGGCTGATGCGTCCGCGCACATCCTCGACCGTGCCGCCGCGCCACCAGTGGATGGCGGCCTCGGCATCCTCGATGCCCTCGGGCTGCTCGATGCGCACCGATTCGTCGCGCCAGCCGATCACTCGCTGCGGGTCGAAGCCGGCCTGCTGCGCCAGCGGTAGCGGCGTGACCCATTGCGCGCCATCGCACTCCGCCAACGACACCGCCAGCTCAAACCACTGCGGCTGTTCCAGCGCCCAGAGCAGATCACCGTCGATGGCCAGGGAAGGTTCGGGCTGAGCCTGGATACGGAATCCGGCGCAGACCAGAACGCCGTCCCGCAGCGCAATGCGGACCTCGCTCATGCCCGCTCCAGACGAAGGAAAGGCCCGGCCTTGCGCTCGAGCAGGACGACCAGCTCGGGCTGGAGATAGGCGAAGTCGTCTGGGATATCCAGGCACACCAGGCGCTTGCCGCGCATCGCTTCGGCGAAGCGACGCAGCAGCGCCTGGCGGTGCCGGCGCTCCATGACGAAGACCAGGTCGGCCCATTCCAGCTGCTCGGCGCTCAGCGGAACTTCCGCGTCCGGCGCCAGCCCGGCGGAGTCGGTCTCGACCTCCGGCCAGCTGGCGAAGACAGTTTCAGCGGTGGGGCTGCGCAAACGATTGCGGCTGCAGATGAACAAAGCGCGGCGCACTTCATCCTCCCTACGGCTGGCGCGCGAACGGCAGCGGCGATTCTAGGGAAGAAGGCGGCTCAGGGCGACTTCTGTTTGGCTTTCTGCCGTTCGAGGAAGTCGACCTTCCACTGTTCGACGCCCAGGTGCTCGGAGTCCAGGCTTGCCTCGACGCCATACTTCAGCTTGAGCGCGGCCACTTCCTTGGCGTGATCGAGCAGGAAGCGGTCGAAGCGCTCGATCAGCTCGCCATGCTTGAGCGTGGACAGGTGGAAAGCGCTGCGCGTATGCGGCAACGAAGGATCGAACACCAGCGCGCCCGGCTTCGCGCGGATGTTGTCCAGGTAGAAGGTGGCGACCACCACGTTGAAATAGACGCCGTCGGCCTGCTTCTTCAGTGCAGTGTGGATCATCTGCTTGAGGTCGGCGCTGGGAGCGAGGGCGATATGCCCGGCCTGCACCGGCTGCTCATAACCGCGCGGCGTCCAGCCATCCACCAGCGCCAGCGTCTTCAGCGCACCGACGCCCTGCCCCAGCCGCTCCGGCGCCACCAGTACGCCGTCGACGTACTGGGTCACCGGCTGGCTGTAGCGCAGGGTTTTTCCGGCCTTCTGCTCGGGTGCCCAGTTGGGGTTGTCCGGATACTTGAAATCGACCTGACCGGAAAGCAGCGCCGGCAGCAGTGCATCCACCGGCAGTGGACGGTATTCCAGGGTGTTGCCGCCGGTGCTGGCGAACAGGTCCAGCACCTCGCGGGCAAAGCCCTGGTAGTTGCCTTGCGCATCGGTGCTGTAGTGCGGGGAGAAGGCCAGGTTCTCGACGCCGACGACGTAGGTCTGCGCCATGGTGACAGTGGAAACACCGGTGGAAAGGATGCTGGCGAGCGCGCAGCAGAATGCCTTGAGCTTCAAACGACTCTCCTTGTTGCCTGTTGTTTTTGTTCTATGCGGGCCGGCGCCCGCCGTGGCGGACTCAGCCGCCGGTCATGCTCATGAAGCGCAGCACCTGCACCTGCTGGTCGGCTTCGAAATGATGGCGTTCGGGCTTGAGCTGCAAGGCCTGCATCAGCGCTTCGCGCAGGCGCACGCTGTCGCCGGGGTGCTCACGCAGCAGTTGGCGCAGGTCCAGCGCACCTTCGTGGCCAAGGCAGAGCACCAGCTTGCCTTCGGCGGTCACCCGCACCCGGTTGCAGTCGCCGCAGAAGTTGTGGCTGTGCGGGGAGATGAAGCCGATCCGGCTGGCGTAGCCGTCGATGCGGTAGTAGCGCGACGGCCCGCCGCTGCGCTCGGGCGTCGGCAGCAGTTGCCAGCGCTCGGCGAGCTGCGCGCGCACCTCGTCGCTGCTGCACAGGGTCTGCTTGCGCTCGTGGCTGCTGACGCTGCCCAGCGGCATCTCCTCGATGAAACTGATGTCGATGCCCTTCTCCAGGGCGAAGGCCACCAGGTCGCAGACTTCGTCGTCGTTGCGGCCCTTCTGCACCACGGCATTGAGCTTGATGCGCTCGAAGCCGGCCTCGCGGGCGGCATCGATGCCGTCGAGCACCTGCTCCAGCTTGTCGGAGCGGGTGAAGGCGGCGAAGCGCTCGCGGCGCAGGGAATCCAGGCTGATGTTCAGGCGGCGCACGCCGGCAGCGCGCAGCTCGGCCGCGCGCTCGCGCAGTTGCGAGCCGTTGGTGGTGATGGAGAGGTCGTCCAGCTCCGGGCGCGCGCCCAGTCTTGCCAGCAGGCTTGTCAGGCCCTTGCGCACCAGCGGCTCACCACCGGTGATGCGGATGCGTTTCACGCCCAGGCCGATGAAGGCGTCGGCGACGGCTTCCAGCTCCTCCAGGCTCAATACCTGGTCGCGCGGCAGGAACTGCATGTCTTCACTCATGCAGTAGGTGCAACGGAAGTCGCAGCGGTCGGTGACCGACAGGCGCAGGTAGGTGATGCGTCGACCGAAGGGGTCGACCAGCTGGGAATCGGACATGGAGGTTCCGGATGGCAGGTGCCGAACGAAAGTGCGCTAGAAATACCTCAGAACCGCGCTGCTGTACACAGAAAACCGACCCGCGAGTCAGGAAAATGCGTACAAGCGCCTCAGTTGAGGGCCTCCGGAGCCCGGTGCTACCATGCCCGGCTTAGTTGGGTGACCACGCAATACAAGAAAGAAGACCAGCCAATGACCAGCATCCGCGAGCGTAACCGTCGCCTCATCCTTCGCGCCGCCAGCGAAGAATTCGCCGAGAAGGGTTTCGCGGCGACCAAGACCAGCGACATCGCCGCTCGCGCCGGGCTGCCCAAGCCCAACGTCTACTACTACTTCCAGTCCAAGGAAAATCTCTACCGTTGCGTGCTGGAAAGCGTGGTGGAACCGCTGCTGCAGGCCTCCGCGCCGTTCCGCGAGGACGACGAGCCGAGCGAGGCGCTGCGCGCGTACATCCGCTCCAAGGTGAAGATTTCCCAGGAGCTGCCGCACGCTTCCAAGGTATTCGCCAGCGAGCTGATGCATGGCGCGCCGCACCTGCCCAGGGAATACCTGGACGAGCTGAACGCCCAGGCGCAGCGCAACATCGCCTGCCTGCAGAGCTGGATCGACCGCGGCCTGCTGGCGCCGGTGGACCCGCATCACCTGCTGTTCACCATCTGGGCGGCGACCCAGACCTACGCCGACTTCGACTGGCAGATCTCCATGGTCACCGGCAAGACCAGCCTGAGTGACGCGGACTTCGAAGCGGCCACCGAGACCATCACCCGCCTGGTGCTGCGCGGCACCGCGCCGGATGGCGGCAGCGAACCCAAGACGCAGGGGCGTTTGCGGCCGTTGTCGATCTGAGCTGAAAGCTCAATTGTAGGAGCGGGCCATGCCCGCGATCGCGCGTATGACGCGCTCCTACAGGTAAAGCCTAGCGCGCGATGAACTGCGCGCCCTTCCCTTCTCCGATCAGCCCGCGTCAGCGACCAGGCCCAGCGCCTGCACGCCACGGATCGCGCATTGCTCGTCGATGTCCGAGGCATCGCCGCTGATGCCGATGGCGCCTATCACTTCATTGGCCGAATTGCGGATCAGCACGCCGCCCGGTGCAGGCACCACGTTGCCTTGTGCCAGGGTGTTCACCGCGGCGATGAACGACGGGCGCTGCTGAGCGTCCGCCGCCAGCACGCGCGACGACTTGCCCAGCGCCACGGCGCCCCATGCCTTGCCGATGGCGATCTGCGGGCGAAGCATGCTCGCGCCGTCTTCACGCTGCAGGCTCAGCAGATGCCCGCCGGCATCCAGCACGGCGATGGTCAGCGGCGCGGTGGACAGCTCGCGGCTGGCGACCAGGGCGTGACGGGTGATGTCCAGTGCGGTTTCCAGGCTCAGAGTGGTCATGAGGTTTTCCTCTTCAAGTTGATAAGGCAGTTCAAGGTCGACAAGCCGGGGCCACGCCGTGCACAGGTCAATGCTGCGCACACGCGTATCAGAAATCTGTACGCAATCTAGTAGCCGAAGGTCTCACCCAAAGCAACTGAAAAGGACAATTCACATCTATTTTTGTATACATTTTTTCAAACGACAGTTTGACCCTGCGTTCAGGTTTTCCGCTAAACACCCGAAATAGAAGGCCTACAAGGGAAAATGACCACTCAGTCCCTCGTATACAACCCGTCTTGACCTTCGTCGAATTGCCTGCCTAGAATCGCCTCAACTTTTGTACACAATCAGTATAAGAACCGAGGAACAAAATATGGCCAGAATGAGAGCAATCGAGGCTGCCGTACTCGTCATGCGTCGCGAAGGCGTCGATACCGCCTTCGGCGTACCGGGCGCCGCCATCAACCCCATGTATGCGGCCATGAAGAAACTCGGTGGCATCGATCACGTCCTGGCCCGCCACGTGGAAGGCGCCTCGCACATGGCCGAGGGCTACACCCGCACCAACGCCGGCAACATCGGCGTGTGCATCGGCACCTCCGGCCCAGCCGGTACCGACATGGTCACCGGCCTGTACTCGGCTTCCGCCGACTCCATCCCGATCCTCTGCATCACCGGCCAGGCTCCCCGTGCGCGCATGCACAAGGAAGACTTCCAGGCCGTCGACATCACCAGCATCGTCAAGCCGGTGACCAAGTGGGCGACCACCGTGCTGGAGCCGGGCCAGGTGCCCTACGCCTTCCAGAAGGCCTTCTTCGAAATGCGCAGCGGCCGCCCCGGCCCGGTACTGATCGACCTGCCATTCGACGTGCAGATGGCCGAGATCGAGTTCGACATCGACGCCTACGAGCCGCTGCCGGTGAACAAGCCCAAGGCCACCCGCGCCCAGGCCGAGAAAGCCCTGGCCCTGTTCAATGACGCCGAGCGCCCGCTGATCTGCGCTGGCGGCGGCATCATCAACGCCGACGCTTCCGACAAGCTGGTGGAATTCGCCGAGCTGACCGGCGTACCGGTGGTCCCGACCCTGATGGGCTGGGGCACCATCCCTGACGACCACCCGCTGATGGCCGGCATGTGCGGTCTGCAGACCTCGCACCGCTACGGCAACGCCACCGTCCTCGAATCGGACATGGTGCTGGGCATCGGCAACCGCTGGGCCAACCGCCACACCGGTTCGGTCGACGTCTACACCGCTGGCCGCAAGTTCGTCCACGTGGACATCGAACCGACCCAGATCGGCCGTGTGTTCACCCCGGACCTGGGCATCGTGTCCGACGCCGGCTCCGCCCTCGAGGTGTTCCTCGAAGTTGCCCGCGAGTGGAAAGCCGCCGGCAAGCTGAAGGACCGCAGCGCCTGGGTCGAAGCCTGCCGCGAGCGCAAGCGCACCCTGCAGCGCAAGACCCACTTCGACAACGTGCCGGTCAAGCCGCAGCGCGTCTACGAAGAGATGAACGAGTTCTTCGGCAAGGACACCTGCTACGTCAGCACCATCGGTCTGTCGCAGATCGCCGGCGCGCAGTTCCTGCACGTGTACAAGCCGCGCCACTGGATCAACTGCGGCCAGGCCGGCCCGCTGGGCTGGACCATTCCGGCAGCCCTGGGCGTGGTCAAGGCCGACCCGAGCCGTCAGGTCGTCGCACTGTCGGGCGACTATGACTTCCAGTTCATGATCGAAGAGCTGGCCGCCGGTGCGCAGTTCAACCTGCCGTACATCCACGTGCTGGTGAACAACTCCTACCTGGGCCTGATCCGTCAGGCGCAGCGCGGCTTCGAGATCGACTACTGCGTGCAGCTGGCCTTCGACAACGTCAACGCACCGGAGCTCAACGGCTATGGCGTGGACCACGTCGCGGTGGTGGAAGGTCTGGGTTGCAAGGCGATCCGCGTGTTCGACCCGAACCAGATCGGCGCCGCCTTCGCCCAGGCTCGCGAGCTGATGCAGCAGCACCGTGTGCCGGTGGTGGTCGAAGTCATCCTGGAGCGCGTCACCAACATCTCCATGGGTACCGAGATCAACGCGGTCAACGAGTTCGAAGAGCTGGCGCTCAAGGGCATCGACGCACCGACTGCCATCTCGCTGCTCGACTGATCAGCCGGACCGTACGACTCCTCCCTGCGGGGAGGAGCTGGGGGTGGATATTTCCTGGCGGAGAGTCCCCCACCCCCTGCTCTCTTTCATGAAGAAGCCGAGCACCACGCACCACCCGTTCAACAGGAGTGACCCCATGCCCCGTTTCTGCGCCAACCTGTCCATGCTGTTCACCGAAGTGGACTTCCTCGACCGTTTCGAAGCCGCCGCGCGCGCCGGTTTCAGCGGTGTCGAGTACCTCTTTCCGTATGACGTCGAGGCCGAGGTGATCAAGGCCCGCCTGGACGCCAACAAGCTCGAGCAAGTGCTGTTCAACCTGCCCGCTGGCGACTGGGCCAAGGGCGAGCGCGGCATCGCCTGCCACCCGGATCGCGTCGAGGAATTCCGCGCCGGTGTCGACAAGGCCATCGCCTACGCCAAGGTGCTGGGCAACACCCAGGTCAACTGCCTGGCCGGCATCCGTCCGCAGGGTCATGACTGCGCGACCATCGAGAACACCTTCCTGAACAACCTGGAGTACGCGGCGGGCAAGCTCGAAGCCGCGGGCATCAAGCTGGTCATGGAGATGATCAACACCCTCGACATCCCCGGCTTCTACCTGCAGACCACCCAGCAGGCCCAGGACATCCGCGAGAAGGTCGGCAGCGCCAACCTGTTCCTGCAGTACGACATCTACCACATGCAGATCATGGAAGGTGACCTGGCGCGGACCCTCGAGAAGAACCTCGCCTCGATCAACCACGTGCAGCTGGCCGACAACCCCGGCCGCCACGAACCGGGCACCGGCGAGATCAACTACCGCTTCCTGTTCGACCACCTGGACCGCATCGGCTACCGCGGCTGGGTCGGCTGCGAATACAAGCCCAAGACCACCACCGAAGCCGGCCTCGGCTGGCTCAAAAGCCACAACGTCATCTGATTCGCTGGCCGGCGCTGTGGGTACGCACCGCGCCAGCCAGCCCAACAAGAACAACCAGGAGAATTCCTCATGGCCAAAATCGGATTCATCGGCACCGGCATCATGGGCCTGCCCATGGCGTTGAACCTGCAGAAGGCAGGTCACCAGATCTTCGTTTCCACCCACCACGATGCCGCTCCTGCCGAGCTGGCCAGCGGCGGCGCCGTCGCCCTGGCCAACCCCAAGGAAGTCGCCCAGGAAGCCGAGTTCATCATCGTGATGGTCCCGGATACCCCGCAGGTCGAAGACGTGCTGTTCCGCAAGGACGGCATCGCCGAAGGCGTGGGCCCGAACAAGGTGGTGATCGACATGAGCTCGATCTCCCCCACCGCCACCAAGACCTTCGCCGAGAAGATCAAGGCCACCGGCGCGCAGTACCTGGACGCCCCGGTCTCCGGCGGTGAAGTCGGCGCCAAGGCCGCTTCCCTGAGCATCATGGTCGGCGGCTGCCCGAACACCTTCGAACGCGCCCTGCCGCTGTTCCAGGCCATGGGCAAGAACATCACCCGCGTCGGCGGCAATGGCGATGGCCAGACTGCCAAGGTGGCCAACCAGATCATCGTCGCCCTGAACATCCAGGCCGTCGCCGAAGCCCTGCTGTTCGCTGCGAAGAATGGCGCCGACCCGGCCAAGGTACGTGAAGCCCTGATGGGTGGCTTCGCCTCCTCGCGCATCCTCGAAGTGCACGGCGACCGCATGGTCAAGGGCACCTTCGATCCGGGCTTCCGCATCAGCCTGCACCAGAAGGACCTCAACCTGGCCCTGGCCGGCGCTCGCGAACTGGGCCTGAACCTGCCCAACACCGCCAACGCGCAACAGGTGTTCAGCACCTGCGCGGCCATCGGCGGCAGCAACTGGGACCACTCCGGCCTGATCAAGGGCCTGGAGCACATGGCCAACTTCTCCATCCGCAAGGATTGAGATAGCGCGCCTGTGCCCCGGCGCATAACGCCAGCGGCGTTATCCGCCAAAGAGCAAAGTGACGGGCGAAGTTATGGGAGTGGCCTCGCCCGCCACGCTGCAAAGCGACTCGAACACCCGGCCGTAGGGAATACGGCCTCGCCGGCCGGGATGTTCGATTCCATCGCTGAGTCTTCTCGAGAGAGAAGCCTGAGCCATGGAACACCACAACAAGAATCATCGGAGCCTGTCATGAGCCTCGACCCACGCGCCTTCCTGCGCGAGCTGTTCGACACCGCCATTGCCGCCGCGCATCCGGCCCAGGTACTGGCGCAGCACCTGCCCACCGACAAGGGCGGCCGCACCATCGTCATCGGCGCCGGCAAGGCCGCCGGGGCCATGGCCGAAGTCGCCGAGAAGCACTGGAATGGCGACGTCCAGGGTCTGGTGGTCGCGCCTTACGGCTACGGCGCGCAGTGCCGCAGCATCGAAGTGGTGGAAGCCTCGCACCCGGTGCCGGACGACGCCGGCGAACGCGTTGCCCGTCGCGTGCTGGAACTGATCAGCGGCCTGTCCGAGGACGACCGGGTGATCTTCCTGCTCTCCGGCGGCGGCTCCGCCCTGCTCGCCCTGCCGGCCGAAGGCATCAGCCTCGACGACAAGCGCAACGTGAACAAGGCGCTGCTGAAATCCGGCGCCGCCATCGGCGAAATGAACTGCGTGCGCAAGCATCTCTCGGCCATCAAGGGCGGCCGCCTGGCCCGCGCCTGCTGGCCGGCCAGCGTCTACACCTACGCGATTTCCGACGTGCCCGGCGACGAGGCCACGGTGATCGCCTCCGGCCCGACCGTGGGCGACCCGACCACTTCCGCCGACGCCCTGGCGATCCTCAAGCGCTACGCCATCGACATCCCGGCGAACGTGCGCGCCTGGCTGGAGGACCCGCGTTCGGAGACCGTCAAACCCGGTGACGAATGCCTGTCGCGCAGCCACTTCAAACTGATCGCCACGCCGCAGCATGCCATCGACGCGGTAGCGGCCAAGGCCGAAGCCGCGGGCATCCCGACGCTGATCCTGGGCGACCTGGAGGGCGAATCCCGCGAAGTGGCCAAGGTCCACGCCGGCATCGCCCGGCAGATCCGCAAGCATGGCCAGCCGCTGAAGGCGCCGTGCCTGATCCTCTCCGGTGGCGAGACCACCGTGACCGTGCGCGGCAACGGCCGTGGCGGACGCAATGCAGAGTTTCTCCTCAGCCTCACCGCCGACCTCAAAGGTGAACCGAACATCTGGGCCCTGGCGGGGGACACCGACGGCATCGACGGCATGGAAAGCAACGCCGGTGCCCTGATGAGCCCGTGCAGCTACAGCCGCGCCCTCAAGGCCGGCCTGAATCCGCTGCACGAGCTCGACAACAACAACGGCTACGGCTTCTTCGCCGAACTGGGCGACCTGGTGATTACCAAGCCGACCCGCACCAACGTCAACGACTTCCGCGCCATTCTGGTCCTCGAGAACGACAAATGACCCCTGACAAGAAAGTAAAAATTCTCGCCACCCTGGGCCCGGCGATCAAAAGCCGCGACGACATCCGCGCCCTGGTGGAAGCCGGCGCCAACCTGTTCCGCCTGAACTTCAGCCACGGCGAATACGACGACCATGCCCAGCGTTTCGCCTGGGTGCGCGAAGTGGAAGCCGAGCTGAACTACCCCATCGGCGTCCTCATGGACCTGCAGGGGCCGAAGCTGCGCGTGGGTCGTTTTGCCGACGGCGCGGTGCAACTGCAGAAGGGCCAGACCTTCACCCTCGACCTGAACGATGCGCCGGGCGACGACAAGCGCGTCACCCTGCCCCACCCGGAAATCATCCAGGCGCTGGAGCCGGGCATGAGCCTGCTGCTGGACGACGGCAAGATTCGCCTGCAGGTGCTCAACGCCCACAGCGATGCCATCGAGACCCGCGTGATGAACAGCGGCGAACTGTCCGACCGCAAGGGCGTCAACGTCCCCGAAGCGGTGCTCAAGCTCAGCCCGCTGACCGCCAAGGACCGCCGTGACCTGAGCTTCGGCCTGGAGCTGGGCGTGGACTGGGTAGCCCTGTCCTTCGTGCAGCGCCCCGAAGACATCGAGGAAGCCCGCGAGCTGATCGGCGACAAGGCCTTCCTCATGGCCAAGATCGAGAAGCCTTCGGCGGTGCAGTCCATTGAAGCCATCGCCAAGCTGTCCGACGCGATCATGGTCGCCCGTGGTGACCTCGGCGTGGAGATGCCGGCCGAGAGCGTGCCGGGCATCCAGAAGCGCATCATCCAGGTCTGCCGCCAACTCGGCCGCCCGGTGGTGGTGGCGACGCAGATGCTCGAATCCATGCGCTTCTCCCCGGCGCCGACCCGCGCCGAGGTGACCGACGTCGCCAACGCCGTCAGCGAAGGCGCCGACTGCGTGATGCTCAGCGCCGAGAGCGCCTCGGGCCAGTACCCCCGTGAAGCGGTGGAGATGATGGCGAAGATCATTCGTCAGGTCGAAGCCGAGCCGGACTACCAGGCCACGCTGGAAATCAACCGCCCGGAACCGGATGCCACCGTCTCCGACGCCATCAGCTGCGCGATCCGCCGGATCAGCCGGATCCTGCCGGTGGCGGTGCTGGTGAACTACACCGAGTCCGGCGCCTCGACCCTGCGCGCCTCCCGCGAGCGGCCCAAGGCACCGATCCTGAGCCTGACCCCGCAACTCAAATCCGCCCGCCGCCTGACCGTGGCCTGGGGCGTCCATTCGGTGGTCAACGCGCAGCTCGCCCACGTCGACGAGATCTGCTCCACCGCCCTGGACATCGCCCTGGCCCAGCGCATGGCGCGCCGTGGCGACACCGTGGTGATCACCGCCGGCGTGCCGTTCGGCCAGCCGGGCAGCACCAACATGCTGCGCATCGAGACGGTGGCGCCGGCGTTGGAAGTTTGATGCAAGCCTGAGAGCCCCTCTCCCCAACCCTCTCCCTGAAGGGAGAGGGAGCTTGAACGGCAGCAGGCGAACGCCGGAGTTACCGGCAATACCGAACTGTCCCCTCTCTCTTCAGGAAGAGGGCTAGGGAGAGGGAAGCGATAGAGGCAACACCAAGTTCAGGAGCCACGCCCATGCGCGTGCCTCCGCACCGAGTCACTCCCGGACGGACGGGGCCGGGAATACGGGGCCGCGTCCCCGTCCGTCCGGGATTGACCTTATCTGTGTACCGAATGCTTGTCGGTCCATGGCCCCCACGCAGCAACTCCCAATGCTGGCCATGGAACTTTGAGGTTGTTGGCGGTGATCCCGCCGACAACCTCTTTTCTTTTTCCAGACCCGTGGCGCGGCCCCGTATGCCGGCGTCACAAGAGTCTCACGCAGCGCCCGCCGATGGGGCCTCGATGCCCCACACCCCACGAGGCGCTGCGGAGTCACTTTCAACTGCCCAGAAAACCCATGCACCTGAACCAGCTCATCCCCAACCGGCTGATCGGCTTCGGCCAGATCTACCTGCAGGCCGACGCCCGCTTCGGCCTGATCCTGCTGCTGACCATCGCCTGGTCCGCGCCGCACCTGCTGCCCGGCGCCCTCCTAGGCGCGTTGCTCGGCCCGCTCACCGCGCGCTTCGTGCGCGAGCCGCAGACGGACATCGACGCCGGCCTGCACGACTACAACCCGATCCTCATCGGCCTGTTGCTGCCCTTCCAGTTCCAGTGGTCGCTGGGGCTGGTGATGCTGACCGTTGCCGCCATCCTCACCAGCGTCGCCGTGCAGGCGGTCCTGCTGCGTCAGTCGCGTCGGCGCTTCGGCTTGCCGGCCTATACCTCGGCGTTCGTGCTGCTGGGTTGGGTTTCGGTGGCGCTAGGCACGGCTCTGGGCTTTGCGCCGGCAGGCGGTAGCGCCTGCCTGTCCTGCGGCGTGGCCAATCCGCTGCTGGATTCCACCGCACAGGGCTTTGGCGAAGTGATCTTCCTCGGCGAGCCGCTCGCCGGCCTGACCATCGCCCTCGGCCTGCTGCTGGTCGAGCGCCGCGCCGCCTTCTGGGCGCTGGCTGGCGCTGCAGGCGCACTGGCCCTGGCGCCGTTGTTCGACCTGCCGACCGCCTCGGCCGAGGCCGGGCTGCTCGGCCTGAACGGCGCGCTGGCCGGCATCGCCCTGTCGCTGCGCTTCCGTAACCCGCTGGCGCCGCTGTGCGGCATCGTCCTGGCGGTGCTGCTGCAACCCTGCTTTGCCCTCATCGGCCTGCCCGCCTTCACCGCGCCCTTCATCCTCGCGTGCTGGCTGGTGATCCTTGGCCAGCGCGCGCTGGAAGCGCTGCTGCACGATCCACGAAGGGAAAACAGCGGCCCGCGTGTATAGTCGAGGGCCTTCTTCCGGCGACGGATCGCAGCGATGAACTTCGTGAAATACCAGGCCCTGGGCAACGACTACCTGGTCTATGCCGGCGACGCGCCGTTCGCCCTGACGGCGGCGCAGATCGGGCGCGTCTGCGACCGCCACCACGGCATCGGCTCCGACGGCATCCTGCTGGCGAACCACAGCGATGCCGCCTTCGGCCTGCGCATCCTCAACCCCGACGGCTCCGAGGCGGAGAAAAGCGGCAACGGCCTGCGCATCTTCTCCCGCTATCTGTGGGATGGCGGGCTGGTCGCCGGGCAGCCGTTCGATATCGTCACTGCCGGCGGCACCGTCACCAGCCAGGTTTCAGACGAGGGCCGCACCGTCGAGGTGTCCATGGGCCGCGCCGAGTTCGCCTGCACGAAGATTCCGGTGCTGATCGAGGCTCCCGAGGCCTTGCAGTACCCGCTGGAGATCGACGGCGTGACGCTGCAGATCAACGCCGTCTCCATGGGCAACCCGCACTGCGTGGTGTTCGTCGATGAGACCAGCCCGGAGCTGGCCCGCCGCCTCGGCCCGCTGCTGGAAAACCATCCGCTATTCCCCCGCCGGACCAACGTGCAGTTCGTCCAGTGGCTGTCCCGCGATGCCCTGCGCGTGGAAATCTGGGAGCGCGGTGCCGGCTACACGCTGTCCTCGGGCACCAGCAGCTGCGCCGCCGCCTCGGTGGCGCGCAAGCTCGGCCTGTGCGACGAGCACATCGACCTGCATCTGGCCGGCGGCCAGCTGAAAATCCGCGTCGCGGACGACTTCCAGGTGACCATGCGCGGCGCCGTGCAACGGGTCGCCGGCATCGACCTGGACCCGGAAGCCTTCGCCGACCTCGGCTGAGCCCTGCCTATTCCCCGCGCGACTGGCATGGATCAATGCCGGCCCGCGCGCGGCCATCCAGACTGCGGCTTGGCACCGACTGAAACGCACGCATCCCCCTTCAATCGACGGGTAACCGCGCATTTGCCGGACACAGACGGCATAATCCGCGCCCTTTCGTATCCGTCCCGGCGGTGCGATCCCACTCAAAGCAGCGAATGATGTCATGACTCTTCCAGCTCCCACCTTCCTGCAGCGACTCAAGCGCACCAGCCTGGTCATGCGGATCTTCATCGGCATGCTCTGCGGCATCGCCCTTGCCCTGGTCTGGCCCGAAGCGGCGCGAGCCGTCGGCCTGCTCGGCAACCTGTTCATTTCCGCCCTGAAGGCTGTCGCACCGGTGCTGGTGCTGGTGCTGGTGATGTCGTCCATCGCCAACCACAAGCAGGGCCAGCGCACGCACATCCGGCCGATTCTGGTGCTGTACCTGCTGGGCACCTTCGCCGCCGCCCTGGTCGCGGTCGCGGCCAGCTTCGCCTTCCCCTCGACCCTGGTGCTCAAGGCTGCCGCCGCGGCGGAATCCGCGCCCCCCGGTGGCATCGGCGAAGTCCTCAACACTCTGCTCTTCAGTATTGCCAGCAACCCGCTGAAAGCCCTGCTGGAGGCCAACTTCATCGGCATCCTCGGCTGGGCCGTGGGCCTGGGCATTGCCCTGCGCTATGCCCGCCAGACCACCCGTGACCTGGTCGAAGACCTGGCCAACGGCGTGACGCTGATCGTCCGCGTGGTGATCGCCTTCGCCCCGCTGGGCATCTTCGGCCTGGTGGCCAGCACCCTGGCCGAGTCCGGCTTCGACGCCCTGCTGGGCTACCTGCGCCTGCTCAGCGTCCTGCTGGGCTGCATGCTGTTCGTGGCGCTGGTGGTCAACCCGCTGATCGTGTTCATCAAGCTGCGTCGCAACCCGTATCCGCTGGTGCTCACCTGCCTGCGCGAAAGCGGCGTCACCGCCTTCTTCACCCGCAGCTCGGCAGCCAACATCCCGGTCAACCTGCAGCTGTGCCAGCGCCTGGGCCTGCACGAGGACACCTACTCGGTATCGATCCCGCTGGGCGCCACCATCAACATGGCCGGTGCGGCGATCACCATCAGCGTACTCAGCCTGGCCGCGGCGAACACCCTGGGGATCGCCGTGGACCTGCCCAGCGCCCTGCTGCTCTGCGTCGTCGCCTCGCTCTGCGCCTGCGGTGCCTCGGGGGTTGCCGGTGGCTCGCTGCTGCTGATCCCGCTGGCGTGCGGCCTGTTCGGCATCTCCAGCGAGATTGCCATGCAGGTAGTGGCGGTCGGCTTCGTCATCAGCATCCTCCAGGATTCGGCCGAGACCGCACTGAACTCCTCCACCGACGTGTTGTTCACCGCCACGGCGTGCATCGCCGAGGGCGACGTCGACGAGCAACCGGCGACAGAACGCGCCTGACGGCTCCTCCGGCGCCGGGGTGGCTGCGGCCGCCCCGGCGCATCTCGGCTAAGGTGTGTGAATCTGTCACCTGGATTCCCCCATGGCCGCATCCCCCACCTGGCGCCAGCGCCTCTACATCATCATCTTCCAGTCCGACACCCCGGCCGGACGGCGCTTCGACAGCGCCCTGCTGATCGTCATCCTCGCCAGCCTGCTGGTGGTCTTCCTCGACAGCGTGGCGCGCATCCACCAGCAGTTCGGCGCAGTGTTCAGCGTGCTCGAATGGATCATGAGCGGCCTGTTCCTGATCGAGTACCTGCTGCGCCTGTACTGTTCGCCCAAGCCGCTGCGCTATGCCCTGAGCTTCTACGGACTGGTCGATCTGGCGGCGGTGCTGCCCGGCGTCATTGCGCTGTTCTACCCCGAAGCCCAGTACCTGCTGGTGATCCGCGTGGTGCGTCTGCTCCGGGTGTTCCGCATCCTCAAGCTGCGCCAGCACCTGCGCCAGGCCGACTTCCTGCTCACCGCATTGCGTGGCAGCCGGCAGAAGATCACCGTGTTCTTCGTCTCGGTGATGAGCCTGGTGACGGTGTTCGGCTCCCTGATGTACGTCGTGGAAGGGCCCGAGCACGGCTTCACCAGCATCCCGCGGGGCATCTACTGGGCCATCGTCACCCTCACCACCGTCGGCTTCGGCGACATCACCCCGAAAACCGGCCTGGGCCAGGCCATTGCCAGCCTGGTGATGCTCACCGGCTACTCGATCATCGCCGTGCCCACCGGCATCTTCAGCGCCGAGCTGCACAATGCCATGCGCCCAGCCGGGCAACTGGCCAAGCCCTGCCCGGCCTGCGCCAAGGCCAGCCACGAGGCCGAGGCAGCGTTCTGCTCGCGCTGCGGCAACCCGCTGTTCCCACGAGCGGATGACGCCGCCCGACGCTGACCTCCAATCACCATTCGTCACTCAGTGCAGCACGACCTCACCCGCACTCAACCCGTTTCCAACTTCCCCTTCGTCACACGCTCCATGGACGGACGCCGTGGTGGCGTTCCGCAGTGCCGGCCGCCTTCCAGGCCGCGAGGTGAGCACATGCCCTTTCGATTCCACCCACTGATCCTCGCCATGGCCGGCGCGCTGGCCAGCACCTCGCTGTTGGCCGCGCCACAGGTGGCGGACAGCCGCATCAGCGCGGTCACCGTCTACACCGACCGCGCCATCGTCACCCGCACCGCCACCCTGCAGCTGCCCGCCGGCCAGCACGAGATCGCCCTGGAGCAGTTGCCCCTGCGCATCGACGACAACAGCCTGCAGGCCTCGCTCAGCGCCAGCGCCGCCGCCACGCTGCTCGATGTCAGCAGCGCGCCGCAGGTGTCGCCGCCCTCCGGGGACAACCGCCTGCAACAGCTCGACTCGCAGCTACGCGACATCGAGCGGCAGGAGCGCGAGATCAGCGACCGAGGCAGCGTGCTGGAGAACCAGAAGCAGTTCCTCGCCGACATCCAGGCCAGCAGCACCAAGCCCGGCAAGAACCAGGCACTGCCGAGCATCGACGAACTGAAGAACCTGCTGCAGATGAGCGAGGGCAACCTCGGCCGCATCCTCGACGAGCAGCGCAAGCTCGACCAGCAGGGCGAGGAACTGCAGCAGCGCAAGCAGGAGCTGGAGAACCAGCGCAGCCACCTGGCCGGGGACGGCACCCACTACAAGCGTGCGATCCTCCGTGTGGCGCTGGAGAAGCCCGCGCAGGTCCAACTGCAACTCAGCTACACGCTCTACGACGCCTCCTGGCGCCCAGCCTACGACGCCCGCCTGCGCGACGGCGAAGAACAGATCGAGATGACCTACCAGGGCATTGTCCGGCAGAGCAGCGGCGAAGACTGGACCGACGTCGACCTGACCTTGTCCACCGCCCGCCCCAACCTGGGCAGCAACGTGCCGGCGCTGTCGCCGTGGTTCGTCGACACCTTCGACCCGCGCACGGTGATGGCCGCCCGCCCCGCACCGGCGCCAGCCGCGCCGATGATGGCGCTGGAGGCGAAGAAGGCCCAGCGCTTCGTCGCCGACGAGATGGCCGTGGCCGGTTCGCTGGCTGACATGCCGGTGGCCGTCGCCGAAGTCAGCGGCGCCACCACCAGCGCCTCCTTCCACATTCCGACCCGTGCCACGCTGAACAGCGACGGCAGCTCGCAGAAGGTCGCCATCGCCCAGTTCAAACTGCCGGCAACCTTGCGCTACCTGGCCACGCCGTCGCTGCGCGAAGCCGCCTATTTGCAGGCCGATACCCGCAACGCCAGCGACTATCCGCTGCTGCCCGGCACGCTCAACACCTACCTGGGCAACACCTTCGTCGCCAGCGGCCAACTGCGCGCGGTGATGCCGGGCGAGACCTTCGAGCTGGCCCTGGGCGGCGACGAAGCGATGTCGATCAAGCGCAAGCTGGTCAATCGCTACACCGACTACACGGGCCTCACCGGCGGCCGCAAGCGCATCACCTACGAGTTCCGCATCGACGCGCAGAACAACCACAAGACCGAACAGCGCCTGCAGTTCAAGGACCAGCTGCCGGTCTCGCGCAACGAGCAGATCAAGGTCACCCTGCTGGAGCCCGACAGCCAGGCGGCCGCCCGCGAGGACGACGGCAAGCTGCTGTGGGACTGGCAGCTGAAACCGGGCGAGAAACGCAGCACCACCTTCAAGTTCAGCGTCGAGTATCCCAAGGAGCTGGAAGTCAGCGGGCTGGAGTGACGCAGCAAGGGGCAGTCATCGCCCGGCAGGCCTGCCAGGCTGCCGGGCAACCTTCCCCTTCGTTGGGTGCGGAACATGGGGAACCTCGATCCGTGCTCCCCGCATAAGCAAATAGCCTTTAAGTATTTAAGTGCCATATAACCTGCCGGCATAATCGACACCCAACAAAACTGCCAAAAGGAACTGCTCGTGAAACGTCTGTTCAGCGCCTCGCTGCTGGCCGCCGGCCTTGCCCTGGCCTCCGCCGCCCAGGCCGCCCAGCCCCTGCTCAACGTCTCCTACGATGTGATGCGCGACTTCTACAAGGATTACAACGCCGCCTTCCAGAAACACTGGCAGGCCGAGAAAGGCGAGAAGATCACCATCCAGATGTCCCACGGCGGTTCCAGCAAACAGGCCCGTGCGGTGATCGACGGCCTGCCGGCCGACGTCATCACCATGAACCAGGCGACCGACATCGACGCCCTGGCCGACAACGGCGGCCTGGTGCCCAAGGACTGGGCGACCCGTCTGCCCAACGACAGCGCGCCCTTCACCTCGGCCACCGTGTTCATCGTGCGCAAGGGCAACCCCAAGGGCCTGAAGGACTGGGACGACCTGGTGAAGCCGGGCGTGCAGGTGGTGGTGCCGAACCCGAAGACCTCGGGCAACGGCCGCTACACCTACCTCTCCGCCTGGGGCTACGCGCAGAAGCATGGCGCCGACGAAGCCAAGGCCAAGGAATTCGTCGCCCAGCTGTTCAAGAACGTCCCGGTGCTGGATACCGGCGGCCGCGCGGCGACCACCACCTTCATGCAGAACCAGATTGGCGACGTGCTGGTGACCTTCGAGAACGAAGCCGAGATGATCGCCCGCGAATTCGGCCGTGGCGGCTTCGAAGTGGTCTACCCGACCGTCTCCGCCGAAGCCGAGCCGCCAGTGACCGTGGTCGACAAGGTGGTCGACAAGAAAGGTACCCGCGCCGAAGCCGAGGCCTACCTGAAGTACCTGTGGTCCGAGGAAGGCCAGACCATCGCGGCGAACAACTACCTGCGCCCGCGCAACCCGGAAGTGCTGGCCAAGTTCTCCGACCGCTTCCCCAAGGTGGACTTCTTCTCCGTGGTGAAGACCTTCGGCGACTGGCGCACCGTGCAGAAGACCCACTTCGCCGACGGTGGCGTGTTCGACCAGATCTACACCCCGAACTGATTCGCCGGGACGGGAAAGACGAAAGCCGGAGCTGCAGGGCAGCTCCGGCTTTTTTCATGGCACGGCATCCCCGCCCCTACAGGGATACTCCGCCGCCAACTGTTTTTCGTAAGAGCGAGCTGGCTCGCGAACCCGCCCAGCTCTGGAGCCGCCGGAAAATCCGTTCGCGAGCAAGCTCGCTCCTACACATCCTGCAAATGCGTTACATCACCCCATCCAGCCGACCTCGCGCAACGCTGCGAGAAGGCGCTCCCCAGTCAAGGCAGGCACCAGCACGCCGTCATCGGTACGCATGTCCTTGCCGGCCAGCAGCACGTTGACGATGGCTTCCTCCACCGCCTCGGCGGCGGCGGCGAACAGCGGCGAGATATGGTCGTTGTTGACCATCTCCAGCGCCGTGGCGAAGGGCAGGTCCTTGCGCCCGTAGTCCGCTGACGGCAGGTCGCGGTTGCCGGTGGCGAAGGCGAGGAAGATGTCGCCGCTGGAGTCGTCGGTGCCGCCCCCCGTGCGGGCGATCCCCAGCGAGGCGCGCTGCGCCAGGCGCTGGCACTGGTGTGGCAGCAACGGCGCGTCGGTGGCGAGGATCACCACGATGGAGCCCATGCCCGGCGTGCCCTGTTCGGCAAAGGGCGACGGCAGATCACCGAGGTGACGACCAACCGGATAGCCATCCACCCGCAGCTCGCGACGCTGGCCATGGTTGGCCTGCACCAGCGCACCCACGGTCCAGCCGCCCTGCTCCACCGGCAGCCTGCGCGAGGAGGTGCCGATGCCGCCCTTGAACTCGTGGCAGATCATCCCCGTGCCGCCACCCACCGGGCCTTCCCGCACCGGGCCGGACTCCGCGGCGGACAGCGCTTCGCGCACCTGTTCGGCGCCGACGTGCTGGCCCCAGATGTCGTTGAGCAACCCGTCGTAGGTTTCCATTACCACCGGCATGCACCAGTAGACGGACGGGTCCGCCAGCTCGGCATGCTCGGCGGCGATCAGCGCATCGCGCACCGTGCCCACGCTGTGGGTATTGGTGATGGCGATAGGCGTGGTCAGCAGGCCCGCCTCGCGAATCCATTCCAGTCCCGTGGCGTCGCCGTTGCCATTGAGCACGTGGCAGCCGGCGAAACAGGGTTGCCGGCGCGCCGCATCATCACGGGGTTGCACTACCGTGACGCCGGTACGCACGGCCTTGCCGTTGCGCTCGCCGATCAGGGTGCTGTGGCCGACGCGGATGCCGGGAACATCGGTGATGGCGTTGAACTCGCCGGGTGTGCCCAGGCCGAGGGTGATGCCGAGTTGACGAGCGCGCATGCTGTCTCCTTCGAGGGTTTCAGAGCTTCTGGAAGGCCGGGCTGAGCTTGCCGTAGGTGCTGTAGAGAATCACCGACACGGCCAGTATCCCGACAATGATCATGACGTCCCGCGAGGAGGCGTCCAGTAGCAGGTTGAGCAGCAGGTAACCGGCGCCGACCACCGCCAGCATCGCCGGCAACGGCCACAGCGGCATGCGGTAGGGGTGCTCGCGGTCGCGGCGCAGCACGCGGCTGAACAGCGCGCAGAGCGCCACCACCAGGTAGACCATCACCAGCAGCAGCACGGTGAAGGAGGTCAGCTCCTCCAGGTTCGAGCTGAAGCTCAGCGCTGCCGAGGGCACGCCGAGGAACAGCGTGGCGATCCACGGCGACTCCCAGCGCGGGTGGATGCGGGTGAAGGCGCGGTTCATCAGCGGCGTCCACAGCTCGTCGCGACCGCTGCTGAAGATCACCCGGCCGACCTGAATGACGATGGCGACGATGGCGTTGAACACCGAGAGGAAGATGCCGGCGCTGACCAGCCGCGACAGCGTTGCGTTGCCGTGCGCGGTGAGCAGGTAGCCGACCGGATCGGGGCTGGCGATCATCTCCTTCAGCGACGGCGCGCCCAGCAGCAGGGCGGTCAGCGGGACGATCTCGATCACCACCACCAGCACCAGCGACCAGATCACCGCACGGTGCACGTTGCGCCCGCCGCACTTCATGTCCTCGGCCAGCAGCACCGCGCCGCCGAAGCCGTTGTAGGAAAACAGTGCGGTGCCCACGGCGCCGATCACCAGGGCCCAGGGCGCGGCAGCCAGTATCCCGCCGTCGATATGCTGCGGTTGCACCAGCACGCTCACCGGCTGGCTGACGTGGCCGAAGCCAAGGACGACTATCACCAGCAGCGCCGCCACTTCACAGAGCAGGAACACCCCGGTGATCCAGGCGTTCACGCGGATGTTGAGGATGCCCAGTACGTAGCTGGCGGCGACTATCACCAGGGCAACGGTCTGGGTGTCGAAGTTCGTCCCCAGCGCATTGTTGAGGTAGGTCGCCGCGCCGGTCGCCAGTACCGGCGGGATGAACAGCAACGAGACCAGCACAGTGAGGAAGGTCGCGTACCCGGCGAGGCCGCCGAACACGCGCTTGGCATAGACGTACTCGCCACCGGCGGAACTGTGGGCACGGCCGAGTTCGGCGTAGCACCAGGCGAACATCAGCGCCAGGAAGCCGGCAAAGACGAAGGCCAGGAAGGCGCCGCTGCCGGCCTGCTGGATGGCGAAGGGAGCGATGACGAAAACGGAGCTGGCGGGAGTGACCGCCGAGACGGTGATGGCGACTACGTCGAGCACGCCCAGGCTGGGCTTGAGCGCGCTCGCTGGCGCAGGGGAAGCGCTCATATCGTTGTTTCCTCGTGTTGTTATTGGTGGCTGAGGCAGGAACGAAAACCTTGTTGCGCCCTCTTGCCCGGGGCGTCAGGTGGCGCTGAGTCTGTGCGTGGCACGTGGAGCGGCCAATCACCATTTGGGGTTACGCCCCCTTGACGGCCGGCAGGTAAAAGGAGGAAACCGTGGGCCGAACCCACGCCGTCCCGTTCGGAGAAAAACCGCCGATGCACACCCTGTTCCGCGAGGTCGGCATGCACGCCAACCTCGGCCGCGCCATCGAGCAGATCGGCCAGCCGCGCTTCTGGAAGCAACTGGTCCTGCTGCTGCACCAGTGGCTGCCGTTCGACAACGCCCTGGCGATGCTCTACCCGGCCAGCGGCACCCCGGTGGCGCTCGAGGAATACGATGCCGAGCCCACCGCCGGCCCGGCGGCCATGGCCATCTACCTCGATGGCCTGTACCAGCTCGACCCGTTCTACCAGGCCTGCCGCGAGGGCGTGCCCAGCGGGCTGTATCGACTGGAGGAGATATCTCCCGACCAGTTCCGCCAGAGCGAGTACTTCCTCAGCTATTTCCACGACAACGTGCTGGAGGACGAGGTGCAGTTCATCCTCCAGTTGCCCGGCCAGGGCGCGCTGTCGTTGTCACTGGGGATGCGCAAGCTGTTCGATGGCGAGCAGACCGGCCTGCTGGCGATGCTCTGCCCCTGGGTGCTGGCGCTGATGCAGCAGCACTGGCAGCAACGCAGCCAGCGCCTGCTGCCTGGTGCCAGCGACGGCGTGGCGGTGCAGGTGCGCGATGCCCTGAGCCACTTCGGCGCCGGCGTGCTGTCCGAGCGCGAGCTGGAGATTGCCCGGCTGATCCTGCGGGGTTACTCCTCCAAGGCCATGGCCGAGCGCCTGGCGATCTCGCCGGAGACCATCAAGGTCCACCGCCGCCACCTGTACAACAAGCTCGACATCTCCTCGCAGCCGGAGCTGTTCTCGCTGTTCCTGCAGTCGCTGGGCCACGACCCGCAGAATCCCTGAGCTGACCATCGGCGCGGCTGATGCCGCGCCATTCGCGCGCGCCGGGACACCCCGCTGGCGCTGCACGGACACTACCGCGTCCCCGCCAGGCTTCTAGACTGGTGCCGTGCCATCCAGACACGCCACGACAATCACAAGAGAGCACAGCCTGATGAACGCACGCGCCAACTTCACCCACATGGAAGACGGCAGCGCCGAAGACTGGGCGATCATCGCCAAGGACTTCGGCCAGTACGCCGCGCTTCTGCCCGACCGGATCATGACCCACCTGCGCCTGCTCGACGGCGACTTCGGCGGCTTCCCGGTGGACCGCCTGACCCACTCGCTGCAGACCGCCACCCTGGCCCACCGCGACGGCCGCGACGAGGAATACGTGGTCTGCGCCCTGCTCCACGACATCGGCGACACCCTCGGCTCGTTCAACCACGCCGACATCGCCGCGGCCATCCTCAAGCCGTTCGTCAGCGAGGAGAACCTGTGGATGATCGAGAAGCACGCGATCTTCCAGGGCTACTACTTCTTCCATCACCTGGGCCTGGACCGGCACCTGCGCGAGCAGTTCAAGGACCACCCGCAGTTCGAGCAGACCATCGAATTCTGCGCGCGCTACGACGCTGCCGCCTTCGATCCGGAGGGCGAGGTGCTGCCCCTGGAGTTCTTCGAACCCATGCTCCGCCGGGTCTTCGCCCAGCCGCGCCGTTCGATCTACCAGAAGCCAGACGGCACGATGGCCTGAGGGTCCCGAGGCGACCGGCGGTCCGCGACGAAGAGTGGCGAACCGCCGCTGGCTCGGGGGCTGCGCATGGAATAAGATTCCTCCCAAAATCAGACGCGCAACTGGCCACGAGCCTACGCGCACCAGGGAAGTTTCTTGCGCATGAAGCCTAACGTTCTTGAGCGATCCAGCACTCCGCTCACCCCCACTCCCCTGCGCGAGTACCATTCCCGCGTGCTGGCGTATATCGCCATCGCCGCCACCATCACCGCCGGCACCTTCGCCAGGTACTTCGGCTACGAGATCCTCTGGATGATCCCGTATGCCCTGCTCTACCCGCACCTCGCCCAGCAGGTCAGCCGCCGCTTCAAGCGCGACAACCCGCAACGCACCCGCCTGGTGCTGCTGTTCATCGACGCCCTGCATGCCGGCATCGCCACCACGCTGCTGGGCTTCGCCGAAGTGCCCAGCCTGATGCTGGTGCTGATCCTCGCCTTCTCCGCGCTGATCATCGGCGGCCTGCGCTCCCTGGGCCTGGCGCTGCTGGTGGCGCTGAGCGCCGCGGTCCTCAGCGCCGCGCTGATCGCCCCGGCCTACAAGGGCCAGACGCCGAGCATCGTCGCCCTGGTCAGCGTGCTGTTCTCCACCCTGTACATCTGCATCACCGCCTTCTTCGTGCACCAGCAGGGCCTGCGCCTGGCCCAGGCCCGCTCGGACATCACCCTGGAGCAGGAAAAGGCCGCGCGCCTGGCCAGCAACCTGGCCAAGTACCTGTCACCGCAGGTGTGGGAGTCGATCTTCAGCGGCAAGCGCACGGTGCGCCTGGAGACCCAGCGCAAGAAGCTCACGGTGTTCTTCTCCGACATCAAGGGCTTCACCGAGCTGTCCGAGGAACTCGAAGCCGAAGCCCTTACCGACATGCTCAACAACTACCTCAACGAGATGTCGAAGATCGCCCTGAAGTACGGCGGCACCATCGACAAGTTCGTCGGCGACTGCGTGATGGTGTTCTTCGGCGACCCGGCCACCCAGGGCGCGAAGAAGGACGCCGTGGCGGCCGTGTCCATGGCCGTCGCCATGCGCAAGCACATGAAGGTCATGCGCCAGCAGTGGCGTGCCCAGGGCATCACCAAGCCGCTGGAAGTGCGCATGGGGCTGAACACCGGCTACTGCACCGTGGGCAACTTCGGCGCCGACACGCGTATGGACTACACCATCATCGGCCGCGAAGTGAACCTCGCCAGCCGCCTGGAAAGCGCTGCCGAAGCCGGCGAGATCCTGATCAGCCACGAGACCTACTCACTGGTCAAGGACGTGCTGATGTGCCGCGACAAGGGCCAGATCGCCGTGAAGGGCTTCAGCAAGCCGGTGCAGATCTACCAGGTGGTCGACTTCCGTCGCGACCTGGGCTCCAACCCCAGCTTCGTCGAGCACGAGGTACCGGGCTTCTCCATGTACCTGGACACCAACAACGTGCAGAACTACGACAAGGAACGGGTCATCCAGGCGCTGCAGCAGGCGGCGGAGAAGCTCAAGGACAAGATCATTCTCTGATCGTCCGGCGTTTCTCGCTGGCATCTCGTTTTCGCGGTAGTACCACCCTCCTCGCTGGCGCCCAGCCTATCGCGGACGAAGTCCGCTCCTACCCGAAATATTGCAATAGGGCATGCCCTCTCCCCCGCCCTGGCTGCGCGCCCCGCTCCGAAGGGAGAGGGAGCCGCCTGTGCCGGCTGACACTTTGGTTTCAACCTGTGCTGAACGGTCCCCTCTCCCTTCAGGGAGAGGGTAGGGAGAGGGAGCCGCCGGCATGTACCCAGCCCCCACCGACTTGGCTCTCCCGCCGCCAGGCCAACCGCAGGCACGGAACTCTTGTAGGAGCGAGCTTGCTCGCGAACCCGCCCAACTCCGCAGCCGCCGGCAAATCCGTTCGCGAGCAAGAGCTAGGCGCCCCCCGTCGCTCCTACAATGGCCCCGGCCATTTCACCCGCCCATAAAAAAGCCCGCTCAATCGAGCGGGCTGGAAAGGCGCCGGCGCTTCACGTTCACCGGGCCGAATTGCTCTTTAGCGAACCCGTCAGGAAGGCTGCAACTCCGCGGAGTTGCCAGGACCTGCGGCGAGTTCGGTGGACAGGGTCTTCTCGTCCAGCTGCTTGCACCACTTGGCGACCACGATGGTGGCGACGCCGTTTCCGACCAGGTTGGTCAGGGCGCGGGCTTCGGACATGAAGCGGTCGATACCCAGGATCAGCGCAAGGCCCGCAACCGGCAGGTGGCCGACAGCGGACAGGGTGGCAGCCAGCACGATGAAGCCCGAACCGGTAACGCCGGCAGCGCCCTTCGAGGCGATCAGCAGCACGACCAACAGGGTCAGCTGGTGGGTGATGTCCATCGGGGTATCGGTGGCCTGGGCGATGAACACCGCGGCCATGGTCAGGTAGATCGAGGTGCCGTCCAGGTTGAACGAGTAGCCGGTGGGGATCACCAGGCCGACGACGCTCTTGTCGGCGCCCAGCTTCTCCATCTTAGCGATCATGCGCGGCAGGGCCGACTCGGAGGACGAGGTACCCAGCACGATCAGCAGCTCTTCGCGGATGTAGGAGATGAAGCGCAGGATGCTGAAGCCGTGGGCGCGGGCGATGCCACCGAGGATGACCAGCACGAACAGCAGGCAGGTGATGTAGAAGCACAGCATCAGCTGGCCCAGTTGCACCAGCGAACCGAGGCCGTAGGCACCGATGGTGAAGGCCATGGCACCGAAGGCACCGATGGGAGCGACCTTCATGATCACGTTGATGATGTTGAACATCACGTGGGTGATGCGATCGATGAACTCGAACACCGGCTTGCCGTAGTCACCCAGGCGGTGCAGCGCGTAGCCGAACAGCACGGAGAAGAACAGCACCTGGAGGATGTCACCGTTGGCGAAGGCGCCGACCACGGTGCTGGGGATGACGTTCATGAAGAAGTCGATGGTGCTCTGCTTCTCGCCCGAAGCGATGAAGCCGGTGAGCGCCGCGTTCTTGTTCATTTCGGCGGTCAGCGTGGCGACGTCGGCGTGCATGCCGGCACCCGGCTGGACGACGTTGACCACGACCAGGCCGATGATCAGCGCGATGGTGGAAACGATTTCGAAGTACAGCAGTGCCATGCCGCCCGTCTTGCCCACGGCCTTCATGCTCTGCATGCCGGCGATGCCGGTAACCACGGTGCAGAAGATAATCGGCGCGATGGCCATCTTGATCAGTTTGACGAAGCCATCGCCCAGCGGCTTCATCAGTTTGGCGGTGTCGGGGTAGAAGTGGCCGAGTGCGATACCGATGGCGATGGCGATCAGTACCTGCACGTACAGGCTTTTGTAGAAGGGTTGCTTGGTCATGGCAGCTCTGTCCTCACGGGCGAGTGCTCCCTGGGAGGAAACACAAGACCGAACGCGTTATCTCCCTGCAATGGGAGAATTTGTTTTCAGGGCGTGCCAGAAGGCAGGCCTTGATCGCATATGGCAAGTGCTGTGCCAGACCTTTTAAAAATATTAAATCCCTTTAAATTCAATTACTTCCGTAAAAAGTCGCGGCACGGAAGGCCCCAGTGATGGCGGATTCCCGCCTTCCGGGTGGCGGGTTTCCCGCCCTCTGGCGGGTATCCGCCACGGCCTTCGTACCGTAGATTGTAGAACCCCGGTCAGGTTCGATCGGGATTGCCGCCCGCCTCTGGACGCGCGGCCAGAACAACAAGGACCGCTCATGCGTGAACGCACCATTGCCAGCCATTTCGTCCGGGCCGCCGTCCATGGGGCCCGGCGCAAGGGGCTGGATGTCCAAGTCCTGCTGCGTGACGCCGGCATCGCCCCGGCCATCCTCGAGGAGCCCCGCGCGCGGATCGACCCGTCGCAGTTCACCTGCCTGATGCAACGCCTGTGGGAAGTGCTCGACGACGAGTACATGGGCTTCGGTGCCATGCCCAGCAAGCGCGGCACCTTCGCCATGATGTGCAACGCGATCATCCACTGCCGCACGCTGGAAAAGGCCCTGGGACGCGGCGCACTGTTCTACGGACTGTTTCCCGAGGCGCCACGGATCGAGCTGGTGCGCGACGGCGACCGCGCCCGCCTGACCCTGGACGAAACCCACCTGCGCGACCCGGACCACTTCCTCGCCGAGAGCCTGCTGCTGATCTGGCACCGCCTGGCCAGCTGGCTGATCGGCCAGCGCATCCGCCTGGAGGAAGCCACCTTCAGCTACCCGACCCCCGAGCACCAGGCCGAGTACGACCTGCTGTTCCCCTGCCCTCGCCGCTTTTCCGCCGGCAGCACCAGCCTGCTCCTGCAGGCGCGCTACCTGGACATGCCGCTGCTGCAGGACGAGCGCACGCTCAAGCACTTCCTCAAGGATTCCCCCGCCGACCTGCTCGCCCGCCCCGACGGCGGCGACAGCCTGACCAGCCAGATCCGCCGCCTGCTCGGCCGCGACTGCCGCAGCTGGCCGGACCTGGAGCAGGTCGCCGCGCAACTGCACATGAGTCCGCAGACCCTGCGCCGCCACCTGCGCGAGGAAGGACCGAACTTTCAGGAACTGAAGGACCAGCTGCGCCGCGACCTGGCGATCTACTGCCTGGGGCGCGCCGAACTCTCGATCCAGGACATCGCCGACCAGCTCGGTTTCTCCGAGCCTTCGGCGTTCCACCGGGCGTTCAAGAAATGGACGGGACTGACGCCGGGGGCGTATCGGGCGCAGCAGGGAGAATAACTCGGCTTCAACCTGCAGGAGCGGGCCATGCCCGCGATCGCGCGCATGGCGCGCTCCTACAATTGAGCGTCGGCGCCCAGTCCAAGCTGCCGGCTAGCCCGGCAGGCGAATGCGGAAACATGCCCCACCCAGCGCGGAATCCTCCAGCGCCAGCTCGCCGTCGTAGCTGTCGATGATGTCCTTCACCACCGCCGTGCCGATGCCCTGGCCAGGGTGCTGGGTGTCCAGCCGCTCGCCGCGCTTGAGGATGCGTTCGCGCTGGCTGGCCGGCACGCCGGGACCGTCGTCTTCGATGATCAGCTCGAACATCCGGCCATTCTTGCGCGCGCTGACCTTCACCGTGGTCAGGCACAGCCGATAGGCGTTCTCCAGCAGGTTGCCGAGCATCTCCAGCAAGGCGCCCTTCTCCAGCGGCAGGGAAAAGCCCGGCGGAATATCCCGCGCAAGCTTCACGCGCTTGTCGCGGTAGACCTTGTCCAGCGCGCCGCCAATGGTATCCAGCAAGGGATCGAGTTCCGCGCGGTGGCGGATCAGGCCGCTCTTGCGCATCGTCGCGCGCTGCAACTGGTAGCCGATCTGCTGGCTCATGCGCTCGATCTGGGTCTGCAGCACCTGCACCTGCTCGCGGTTCTTCGGCTGGTCGGCGAGGGTTTCACTGACGCCCTGCAGCACCGCCAGCGGCGTCTTCAGGCTATGGGCAAGGTCGCCCAGGGAATTGCGGTAGCGCTCGCGCTGGGCACGCTCGCTTTCCAGCAGGCGGTTCACCGAGTCGGTCAGGCGCAGCATCTCGGCGGGGTGATCGTCGCTCAGGCGCTCGCGGTCGCCGGCCTCGATCTGATCCAGCTCCGAACGCAGGCCGCGCATGGAGCGGAAGCCCCAGCCAAGGCCAAGCCACAACAGGCCCAGCAACAGCAGCAGCGCACCACCCAGCCACAGGTAGAGCTGATCGCGGAAACCGCTGACCAGCTCGCGGAACTCGCTTTCCGGCTGCATGGTGACGATGCTGTAGGCCGCGCGCTTGCCACCGAGCAGGTCGATCTCCACGTCGTAGACGAAGAACTCCTGGCCGGTGGCATCGCGGATGCGGGTGAACTCGTCGATCAGGCCGTCGTACTTGGGCGAGTAACTGACGCTCTCGTCCTGCGCCGAGGTCGAGCGCCACACCAGCTGGCCGGACTGGTCGTAGATGAAGCCCAGCAATTTGGACTCGGGGAGGTTGAAGTCCTCCACCGGCAGGTGCTCGGGCATGCTCAGGACATTGCCTTCGATGCGCGCCGAGGACACCAGAGTCGCCACGTCTGCCGCCAGGCGCTGCTGAATGGCGTTCTCCAGGGCGATGCTGAACGCACGCTGGAGAGCCGGCAGCAGCGCCGCCATGAACAGCACGGCGAGAATCGCCGCACCGATCATCAGCCGCAGCCGCAGCGAGCGGATCATTTACACAGCTCGTTGAAGATGTAGCCCTGGCCGCGCACGGTATCGATCGGCTTGAATCCCGCGGCACCCTCCAGCTTGCGGCGCAGGCGACCGACCAGCACCTCGATGACGTTCGGATCGCGCTCGTCGTCGTCCGGGTAGAGCTGCTCGATCAGGCGTTCCTTGGCCACCACTTGCTGGTGATGGCGCATGAGGTATTCGAGGATGCGGTACTCGAAGGCCGTCAGCTGCAGCGATTCGCCGTTGACCAGCGCCTGCTTGCGGTTGGTGTCCAGCACCAGCGGGCCGGCCTCGATGCTCGACTGGGCAAAGCCGCTGGAACGGCGCAGCAGCGCGTTCAACCGGGCCTCCAGCTCTTCGAACTGGAAAGGCTTGACCACATAGTCGTCGGCGCCGGCGGCCAGGCCTTCGACCTTGTCCTGCCAGTTGCCGCGAGCGGTGAGGATGAGAATGGGGAAGGTCTTGCCCTGGCTGCGGAATTCGCGGATCAGGTCCAGGCCGCTCATGCCCGGCAGGCCCAGGTCGATCATCGCCAGGTCGTGATGGTATTCGCTGGCGCGGTACAGCGCCTCTTCGGCATTGGCGACGGCGTCGACCACATGGCCTTGCTCGCCGAGCCGGGTATACAGGTGATGGCGCAGCAGCGCCTCGTCTTCCACCACCAGCAGTTTCATGCGCGTGCTCCCTGAGTCAGGCAACCGGGCCACGCGGGGCCCGGTTGCGGTACCGGTCAGAACTTGTAGTTGGCACCCAGGTAGAACTGGGAGCTGCTGTGCAGGTCAAGGGATCCCACCTTGCCACCGCCGTGCGGGCTCATCTCGGTACTTGCGTTGGTACGCAGGTAACGGTAGCCGCCTTCTACGGATGCGTTCTTGCCGAGTTCCTGGAGGATACCGGCTTGGGCGCCGATGGCGTAACCCACATCGCTGTCGCGGCTGTAGCCCTTGGCATCCTGCTCCAGCTTGACCAGGCCGGCGGTGCCACCGCCGAACAGCTTGGTACCCTGGTCGCCCAGCGGCAGGAAGGCGTCGTAGCTGCCGAGCAGATTCTGCTGGCGCAGCTTCAGGCCGTTCTCGGTGTCGGAGACGTTTTCATAGGTGACGTAGTAGCGACCCTGCTCCATCTGCTGGCCGGCGCGTACGCCCCAGGTGCCGCTGTTGTTGATCACGCTGTCGAATTTCGGGTTGCCGAGGTTGCGGTTCAGTGCGTCGGACTTCTGGATGTTGTTGCTGGTTTCACCCCAGGTCATGCCGACGAAAGTGTCGGCGGCGCTGGCTGCGGTAGCGGCGAGGCTGGCACCGAGAATGGCGCTGGCGAGGGCGATTTTCTTCATGGCTTTCATGGGGATTCTCCCGTCAAGGATGTCTGTAATGTGTTGACGGGGAGAAGGTTACGAGGGGGGCACTGAACCGAACCTGTCGGACTGCTGAACCAATGCTGAACGAATTATCCGAAGGAAATTTCACGTTTTTTGGCGATTGCGGAGCCCACGGCGGGCCTCGTCGCTCACATTTGGTTCGCGAGCAAGCTCGCTCCTACAATCGTGCGTCGTCCCTTCACATCGCGCCAGGCTGCTTTTCGTAGGAGCGAGCTTGCTCGCGAACAGAAGCCCGGACACGAACGAAAAGCCCCGGCATGGGCCGGGGCATCGCTGAAACGGACGGGATCCTCAGCCGCCCTGCAACGCCTTGAGGATCTTCTGCCCTGCTCGCCCATCCGACGGCGTCATGCCGCGCTTGTTCTGCTCCTGCTGGATCGCCTTGCGCGTCACGTCGCCGATCATGCCGTCGGGCTGACCGATGTCGTAGCCACGCTGGATCAGCAGCTCCTGCAGTTCCTTGCGCTGTGCGCGGCTCAGGCCCGGATCATCGGTCGGCCAGGGCGTGCGCAGGCCCGGCTCGCCATGCAGTCGGTCGGACAGCAAGGCAATGGCCAGCGCGTAGCTTTCCGCCGCGTTGTAGGAATAGATCGCGTCGTAGTTGCGCAGCACCAGGAAGGCCGGACCGTTGGCGCCTGCGGGCAGCAGGATGGCGGCCTTGGAATCGATGCTCGGGATCGGCTTGCCGTCGACGCGCTTCACGCCGCGGCTGGTCCAGTCGGACAGCGCACGGCGCTTGGTACGTCCGGCCAGCGAGGCGTCGAAGCCCGCCGGCAGTTTCACCTCGTAGCCCCAGGGCTGCCCTTCGCGCCAGCCGGCCTTGCGCAGGTAGTTGGCGGTGGACGCCAGGGCGTCGGCGGTGCTGCCCACCAGGTCGCGGTGGCCGTCGCCGTCGAAGTCCTCGGCGATGCGCGCGTAGGTCGAAGGCATGAACTGCGTCTGGCCGAAGGCACCCGCCCAGGAGCCGGTGATCCCGCTGTCGCGGATGTCGCCCTGCTGCAGCAGCTTGAGGGTGGCGATGAACTCGCCCTGGAAGAACGCCTGGCGCCGCCCGTAGCAGGACAGCGTCGACAGCGAAACCAGCAGCGGGCGCTTGCCGGTGATGCGCCCGTAATCGCTCTCCACGCCCCACACGGCGACCACCGTGGCCGGGTCGACCTGATAGCGCGCGGCAACCTTGCGCAGCAGGTCGGCATGTTCGGCCATGCGTGCCTTGCCATCCGCGACGCGCTGGTCGTCCACCAGCCCGGCCAGGTAATCCCAGATCGGCGTGGTGAATTCCGGCTGGGCATCCAGCAGCGGCAGCACAGTCATGTCCGGCTGCAATCCCCGGGTGAACTGCGCGAAGCTGGCGGCGCTGACGCCCTTGGCCTGGGCGGTGCCCTGCAGGCGGCTCAGGCAGGCGCCGAAATCGTCACCCGGCGCGGCCTGCGCCAGTGCCGCCGGCAGCAGCAGGGACAAGGCCAGGGCAGCGCGATGCGCGATGGAGGAAGTCTTCATTGGTGTCGAATGCTCAGATCGGTGAAGGTGGCGCGCCCGCCCTCGCTGGCGGGCCCGCGATTGTCCTGCAGGTAGAGCCCTGCCTTGAAGTACAGGCCCTGGTAGGCCCATTTCGTATCCAGTTGCTGGCTGACCTGGCCGCCCTCGACCTGCACGCTCAGCACCCCGCTGCTGGACACGCCCAGCCGGTAGGTAAAGGTATCGCCCAGCGGAATGCCGTCATAGACGGTATAGGTGCGCGTGGTGATGTCGTCCGGCCGATCGCGAACCAGCGCCTGTACCCGCGCCTTGTCCAGGCGCTGCTGGTAGACCAGCTTGACCAGCGGCAGGGCCTCGGCGCTGCCGCTGCCGTTGCTGTGGATCTGCCCGATGACCATGCGCCGGCTGGAGGGCACGGACTCCACGCGCAGGGTGGCGACCATCAGGTTCTCCGCCAGAGGATAGCGCCAGGTCACCAGGCGGCCGTCGGGCTTGGTCTCGCGCAGTTCGGTACGGGGATATTCGCTGCCGCTGGTGTGGGCGCCGTTCACCGGCACCCAGAACTCCACGCCATCGGCACTGCGGTGGAAATACGCGCTCTGGTAGTCGCGGCCGAGTTTCGCCGTGGAAATGGTCGCGGCCGGGCCGCGCTGGGGAATGGTCAGATTCCAGGTGCTCAGGTCCAACATCGGCCTATCGCTTCGCGGGTCAGGACATGGTCGCAAGGGTAGACGAGGCTGTCGGACTTTTCATCCATCCGGCCTCCCCCGTTTCTGGCGAACATCCGCGCCCTTGAGCGGCTGCGTGCAGTCTGCACGGGCGTTTTCCGCATCACCGGCTATCGTCATGAGTTCTGCCATCAGTCATCCGCCATTCGCCATCGCCACGGCCAACGCCACGGAGAAACCTCATGCGCCTGCTCACTGCCTTGCTGCTGTTCGCCTTCGCGGCCAGCGCTTCAGCCGCGATCAAGACCCAGGAAATCCCCTACGAATCCACTGACGGCACGAAGATGATCGGCTACTTCGCCTACGACGACGCCAAGTCCGGCATCCGTCCCGGCGTCATCGTCGTCCACGAATTCTGGGGCCTGAACGACTATGCCAAAAGCCGTGCCCGGCAGCTCGCCGAACTGGGCTACAGCGCCCTGGCCATCGACATGTACGGTGATGGCAAGCACACCGACCACCCCAACGATGCCAAGGCCTTCATGGCCGAGGCGCTGAAGAATGCCGACGCCGCCAAGGCGCGCTTCCAGGCCGGCCTGGAGCTGTTGAAGAAGCAGCCGCAGACCGACCCGAGCAAGATCGCCGCCATCGGTTACTGCTTCGGTGGAAAAGTGGTGCTGGACATGGCCCGCGCCGGCCTGCCACTGGCCGGCGTGGCCAGCTTCCACGGCGTGCTGGCGACCCAGACACCGGCGCAGCCGGGGCAGGTCAAGGCGAAGATACTGGTCGAGCATGGCGCCGCCGATACCCTGGTGCCGGCCGAGAGCGTCGCCGCCTTCAAGGCAGAGATGGACAACGCCAAGGCCGACTACAAGCTGGTGATCCAGCCCGGCGCCAAGCACAGCTTCACCAGCCCGGACGCCGACAAACACAAGGGGCACGGCCTGGACGTGGGCTACGACAAGACCGCCGACCAGAAGTCCTGGGCGGACCTGCAGGCGTTCTTCAAGGAAATCTTCGACGTGAAACCGGACGCCTGATAAATCGCAGGCAATAAAAAACGGGAGCCCATTCGGGCTCCCGCACTCAATCAAGTGTCTAAGGTCAGAGCCCGCCTTGGCGGCACTCCAACAACAACCTCACCTGCGTCCCCTTGGGAACGCGGCGTGCAGTGTGACAAAGCTTGTCGGACGAATCCGTACGCCTTTGGTGAAGGTTTGCAAACGAATGTAAGTGCCGCGTGACTGGTGAGCCACGTTCTGGCGCGGCAGAATGCACCCATGATTGCCCTCCCCGACTTCTGCACCCCGCTCGACGCCGACTGGCCCCTGCCCACTCCGCTGGCCGGCGTCGAATTGCGCAGCACCCGCTTCGACCGCCAGCGCCTGCAGGCCGGGGACTTTGCCCTGAGCCGGATCGAAGCGCCGGCCAACATCCAGCGTTCCGTCGCCAAGCGCCAGGCCGAGTACCTGGCCGGGCGGATCTGCGCCCGCGCGGCCTTGCAGGCGGCTGGCGCGGACGCCTGGGTACCGGGCACCGACGAGGAGCGCGCGCCGGTCTGGCCGGCAGGCTTCTGCGGTTCGATCACCCATGGCGACGGCTGGGCGGCGGCCATCGTCGCCCGCTCCAGCGACTGGCGAGGGCTCGGCCTGGACGTGGAAAACCGCCTGGAAACCGTGCGAGCGGAGCGACTGGCCGGGGAAATCCTCACGCCCGATGAACTGGCGCGCCTCGATCCACAGCAGGCGGCGCTGCAGGTCACCCTCACCTTTTCCCTCAAGGAAAGCCTGTTCAAGGCGCTCTTCCCGCTGGTACGCAAGCGCTTCTACTTCGAGCACGCCGAACTGCTGAACTGGTCCGCCAGCGGCCAGGCGCGACTGCGCCTGCTTACCGACCTGTCGGAAGAGTGGCATCACGGCAAGGAGATCAACGGGCAGTTCAGCCTGTTCGATGAGCGCCTGCTGAGCCTGGTCGCCATCCCGTCGATCCGGGGCAGCGTCTGACGGCTGCGACTGACAGACACACCTGAAAGTCTTGACTTAAAAGTCAGAATTTGGCGTCATGCACGCCGTCCAGACGAACCCCTACCTCTTTTGATCCTCGGATTTTGCCTACAGAGGAATCGTCAGCAGGCTTGTCGGTATATAGAATCCTATACATCCAGGCGGCAACGTCTGGTTCTTGGGGTCCCCACAAAAAGAAATGACCATCGGAGCAAACGTCACATGACCAGAAACACCCTGGCGCTCGCCATTGCGGCCAGCTCGCTCGGCCTCATCGCGCAATCGGCACACGCCGGTGGCTTCATCGAGGACAGCAAGGCCAGCCTGACCCTGCGCAACTTCTACATCAACACCGACAACCGCAACGGCCCCGCCTCGCCCAGCAAGCAGGAAGAATGGGGCCAGGGCTTCATGCTCAACTACTCCTCCGGCTTCACCCAGGGCACCGTCGGCTTCGGCGTCGACGCCCTCGGCCTGCTCGGCGTGCGCCTGGACGGCGGCGGCAAGGCGGGCAAGGCCGGCATCGATCGCCAGCCCGGCACCATCTTCCCGCTGGAAAGCGATGGCAGCGCCGTCGATGAGTTCAGCAGCTTAGGGCTCACCGCCAAGGCGAAGATCTCCAAGACCGAATTCCGCTACGGCACCCTGCAGCCCAAGCTGCCGGTGGTGGTCTACAACGACGCCCGCCTGCTGCCGATGACCTACGAAGGTGGCCAGGTCACCTCCACCGACATCGACAACCTGACCCTGACCGGTGGCCAGCTGACCCACACCAAGGGCCGCAACTCCACCGACTGGCGCAGCATGTCCATCGCCGGCGCCAATGGCAGCTCCGCCTCCTCCCGTGACAGCAACAAGTTCTACTTCGCCGGCGGTGACTACAAGGCGACCAAGAACCTGACCCTGTCGTACTACTACGGCGAGCTGGACAACTTCTACAAGCAGAACTACCTCGGCCTCGTCCACAACTGGGGTATCGGCCCGGGCACCCTGAAGTCCGATATCCGCGTCTTCATCAGTGACTCCGACGGCAAGAACGGCAGCGCCTCCGGCCGTGCCGACGGCTACGTCAGCAGCGGCTACTACGGCGGCAACAGCCTGAAAGGCGAAGTGGACAACAACGTCTACAGCGGCATGTTCACCTACGCCCTGGGCGGCCACAGCGTCGGCGCCGGCTACCAGGTGCTGACCGGCGACAGCGACTTCCCCTACCTCAACCGTGGCGATGGTGAGGGCACCAGTACCTACCTGATCTCCGACGCCCAGCTGCTGAAGTTCAACCGCGCCGGCGAGCGCACCTGGATCGGTCGCTACGCCTACGACTTCGCCGACCTTGGCGTGCCGGGCCTGACCTTCAGCGTGCTCTACCTGAACGCCGACAACATCGACACCAAGCAGGGCGACAAGGGCGAATGGGAACGCGACATCGCCTTGGGCTACGTGGTCCCGGAAGGCACCTTCAAGGGCCTGGGCCTGGCCTGGAAGAACGCCGCCATGCGCAGCGGCCTGCCGGCCACCAGCACCGCGGGCGTGCCGAGCCAGCGCGACCAGGACGAGAACCGCCTGATCGTCAGCTACACCATCCCGCTGCTGTAAGGCGTGGAGTGAAACAAGAAGGGCGGCCAGTGGCCGCCCTTCCTGTTTCTGTGATTTGCATCGCCGCGTCATACCTCAATACGCACGGTCGCAGGCATGGGCCAGGCGCCCCGTCCGCCCTGCAAGGTGTAGTTCGCTACTGATCCAGGCCCCTCTCCCCCCGCCCTCTCCCTGAAGGGAGAGGGAGCCATCCGTGCCGGCTGACGCTGCGGTTTCAACCGGCACCGAACCAGTCCCCTCTCCCTTCAGGGAGAGGGAATTCCCAAGCACGGACTGTCAGAGGGGGCAATTACTCCTGAACGGAAACTCCAGAACCAGTCAGCCCAGCAACGCCACCGATTTGATCTGCGCCCAAACTTCCTGCCCGACATGCAGGCCGAGCTGGTCGTGGGAGTAGCGGGTGATGCGCGCCAGCAGAGGCGTGCCGGCCACGTCCAGCTTCACCAGCAGGTGTGCCGGGTTATCCGTCGACACTATCTCGACCACCGTCGCCGGCAGCACGTTGAGGATGCTGCTGTGGGCCGCCGGCTCCAGGCTCAGGCTGACGTCCCGCGCCTGCACCTTGATGCGCAGCGCCCTGCCCTTGTCCATCGGCGCGTGGGCCAGACGGATGCGCTGTTCGCAGTGCGGCAACGCCAGGGTCAGCAGGCCGTAGTCGGCGTTGTGCCCCAGAACCTGGCCGTCGATCACCACGCCGGCATCTTCCAGCTGGGAAATCGGCAGGTCGGTGCGCGCCAGGGTCTCGACCACCAGGCCGCTGGCGATGGAGCGGCCCTGGTCCAGCAGCACCAGGTGATCGGCCAGCCGCGCCACCTCGTCGGGCGAGTGGCTGACATAGAGAATCGGGATATCCAGCTCGTCGTGCAGGCGTTCCAGGTACGGCAGGATTTCCGCCTTGCGCTTGAGGTCCAGCGCCGCCAGCGGCTCGTCCATCAATAGCAGGCGCGGGCTGGTCAGCAGCGCGCGGGCCATGCCGACACGCTGGCGCTCGCCGCCGGACAGGTGCCCCGGCATGCGTTCCAGCAGATGGCCGATGCCCAGCAGCTCGGTGGCCTGCTCCAGCTCCACGCGGTGCTGGTCGCGCGGCACGCGCTTCATGCCGTAGGTGAGGTTGCGCTTCACCGACAGGTGCTCGAACAGGTTGGCGTCCTGGAACACATAGCCCAGCGCGCGCTGGTGCGGCGGCAGGAACACGCCGCTGGCGCTGTCCTGCCAGACCTCGCCGTTCACCACCAGCCGGCCGAGCGGCGCGCGCTCAAGCCCCGCCACGCAGCGCAGGCAGGTGGTCTTGCCGGAACCGGAATGACCGAACAGTGCGGTCACACCCTTGCCCGGCAACTGCAGGTCGACGTCCAGGCTGAAGCCCGAGTAGGCAATCTGGAAGCGGGCTTCGATGGCGCGCGGTGAAAGCTCTTGCGACATGCCCACCTCAGGCCCAGGCCGACCGGCTGCGGCGGCTCGCGTAGAGCGCCAGCAGGACGAAGAAGGAGAAGATCACCATGCCGCCCGCCAGCCAGTGCGCCTGGGCGTACTCCATGGCCTCGACGTGATCGAAGATTTGCACCGACACCACGCGGGTCTTGCCCGGGATGTTGCCACCGATCATCAGCACCACGCCGAACTCCCCCACCGTGTGGGCGAAGCCGAGGATGCTGGCGGTGATGAAGCCCGGCCGCGCCAGCGGCAGGACCACGGAAAAGAAGGTATCCAGCGGGCTCGCGCGCAAGGTCGCGGCGGCCTCCAGCGGCTTGTTGCCGATGGCCTCGAAGGCGTTCTGCAGCGGCTGCACCACGAAGGGCAGCGAATAGAACACCGAGCCCACCACGAGCCCGGCGAAGGTGAACGGCAGACGCCCCAGGCCAAGGCTCTCGGTGGCGTGACCGATGAAGCCGTTGGGGCCCATGGTGATCAGCAGGTAGAAGCCGATCACCGTGGGCGGCAGCACCAGCGGCAGCGCTACCACCGCTCCCAGCGGACCTTTCAGCCAGGAGCGGGTGCGCGACAGCCACCAGGCGATCGGCGTGCCGATCAGCAGGAGGATCAGGGTACTCAGGGCGGCCAGCTCGAGGGTGAGCCGGATGGCCAGGAAATCCTCCTGCGTGAGGGGCATCGCTGTTCCTTAACGACTTAGAGTTCGTAACCGTAGGACTTGATCACCGCAGCGGCCTTCGGCCCTTTCAGGTACTCGACCAGCGCCTTGGCAGCAGCGCTGTCCTTGCCCTTGTTGAGGATCACGGCGTCCTGACGGATCGGGTCATGCAGGTCGGCCGGGACGATCCAGGCGGAACCGCTGGTCACCTTGCCATCCTTGTAGATCTGCGACAACGCCACGAAGCCCAGCTCCGCGTTGCCGGTGGAAACGAACTGGAAGGCCTGGGTGATGTTCTGACCTTCGACGATCTTGCCGGCGACCTTGTCTTTCAGGCCGAGCTTGTCGATCACCTGGGTGGCAGCCAGGCCATAAGGCGCGGCTTTCGGGTTGGCGATGGACAGGTGCTTGTACTCGTTCTTCTTCAGCACGTCGCCCTTGGCGTCGACGTAGCCGTCTTTCGCCGACCACAGCGCCAGGGTACCCACGGCGTAGGTGAAGCGCGAACCGGGGACGATTTCCTTTTCCTCTTCCAGCTTCTTCGGCGTGCTGTCGTCGGCGGCGAGGAACACTTCGAAGGGCGCGCCGTTCTTGATCTGGGTGTAGAACTGGCCAGTGGCACCGTAGGCGGCGACCAGCTTGTGGCCGGTGTCCTTCTCGAAGTCCTTGGCAATCGCCTGGATCGGCGCGGTGAAGTTGGCGGCGACGGCGACCTGCACTTCATCGGCCAGGGCCGAGTGCAGGGTGAAGCAGGAAGCGACCAGCAGGGACAGGCTTGCGAAGCGGTGTTTCATCGTGATGCTCCAAGTGGGTTGTTGTTTTCCAAGGTCGAACTGCCGGGACTGGTCTATAACCTCAGTTCAGTCCCGTGATACTCCCGGCGCAAGGCCGGCCGTTCACACGAATCCAGGAGAGCCGGTTCATGAAGGTCAGTGCACGCAACGTCTTCAAGGGCAGCGTCAAACAGCTGCGCAACGGTGCGGTGAATGCGGAAGTCGTGGTCGCCCTGCCCGGCGGCAGCGAACTGGTGGCGATCGTCACCGAGGAGAGCGTGAAGAGCCTCAATCTTGCCCAGGGCAAGGAGGTCATCGCACTGGTCAAGGCGCCGTGGGTGATGCTGATGACCGAGGCCGATGGCATCCGCCTGTCCGCGCGCAACTGCCTGGCCGGCACGGTGAAGTCGGTCACCGATGGCGCGGTGAATGCCGAAGTCGTGCTCAGCCTGCCCGGCGGCGCCGAAGTGGTCGCCGTGGTCACCCGCGACGCGGTCGGCGAACTGGGCCTGGCGGCTGGCGTGAAGGCGACTGCAGTGATCAAAGCGTCCCATGTGATCCTCGGTGTTCCTGCCTGAAACCCTGCGCGGGCCTGTCCCTGACAGGTCCGCCTGGCGTGCCTACAAGCGCTCGTTATAGCAAAAATTACATAACGATAGCGGTGACTCTGCAATACCCCTGAAGAGAGACCATCATCTGGAAAGGATGCGGAGTGCTGCGCGAGTGGCCATCAGCCTGTAATGGCACCGCTGCATTCTGCATTTTTTGACTTCAAGGTCAAATATTGTCTTCGACCTTGGGCGCCTGTCGACGCGGCCACATCAACGTGAAGCACGCGCCCCCCAGCACTTCGCTTTTGGCGATCTGCGCGCGGCCGCCGTGCCAGTGGATGATCCGCCGCACGATGGACAGGCCCAACCCATGCCCGCCGGTAACCCGCGCGCGGCTGTCGTCGGCACGGAAGAACGGCTGGAACAGCCGGTGCCACTGCGCCTCCGGCACGCCGGGGCCGTCGTCTTCGACGTCCACCTGGCAGCGGTCCACGCTGACCCGGTAACTGATGCGCACCCGCCCTTCGGCGTAGCGCAACGCGTTGGTCATCAGGTTCTGCAGGGCGCGATGCAGATAGCGCGGCTCGGCCTCGATCCAGCTGCCCTGATCGAACGGCACCAGCGCACCCGCCTCGCAGGTCACAGTAATTTCCCGGCGCAACGGGGCAATCTCCGACACCACCTGCTCCACCAATGCGCCCAGCTCGATGCGCTGGTAGCTCAGCGCCGGCGAGCCCTGCTCCAGCCGCGCGTAGGTGAGCATCTCGTCCACCAGCTGGTCGAGGTCCTGGATGTCGCCGTCCATGCCTTCCATGTACTTGCGCCGCGCCTTGTCGGTTTCGGCGGACTCGATCATCTCCAGGCCGAAGCGCAGCCGCGCCACTGGCGTGCGCAGTTCGTGGGACACCGCGCGCACCAGCTCGCGCTGCACCGTCAGCAGCAGGTGCAACTGCTCGGCCATGTGGTTGAAGGCCCCGGCGAGGCGCCCCACCGAGTCCGCGCCGCGCACTTCCACGCGGGTGTCCAGGCTGCCGCGGGCGATGCGCGTGGCGGCGGACTCGAGGCCGCGCAGGCGCTGCTCCAGACCGCTGATCAGCAAGTACAGGGTCAGGCCGATGAGGGTCAGCGCCACCACCACGATGATCGTCAGCAACTGCGGCGGGTACGGATTCATCTGGTAGATCGGCCCCAGCTCCAGCACCCAGGGCGTGTCGAGGATGCCCGAGAGCACACGGATCGAATCGCCGCCCTTGCCCAGCGCCATCACCGTGTCGCCCTCCTCCACACGGCGACTCTGGTCATCGTCGAGGTCGACCTCCTTCAGGCGCAGCAGGTGCACCTCGAAGCCGAAGCGCTTGTCGCGGACGATGCGCGCCAGGTGATAGGGCTGTTCGCTGGCCGGGTAGCGCTTGAGCTCGTCCATCAGCAGGTAGATGGTGGCGCGCGCCAGCTGCTCACTGACCTGTTCCACCTCGCCGGCGAGGATCAGCCCTTCCGCCGCGCTCACCTGGGTCATCACCTTCACTTCATGGGGCGCACCGGCCTGCACCAGCACCTGGTCGTTCATCAGCCGCGCCCGGCTGCGCCCTTCCATGCCCAGTGCGTCCAGGCTGGTGAGCTTGAGCGGGATGCCCAGCAGGCGGCTCCACTGGCTCAGCGCGCGCTTGCGGTCCACCTCGCTCATGGGCAGCAGTTCGTCCGCCATCAGCCGGAAGGTGCCGCGCGCCAGGTCCTCGCGGTAGCGCTCTCCGCGCACATCGTTGACCAGGTGCAGCGTCAGCACCGCCAGCGCGGCGACCGCCACCAGGGTCAGCAGCATGCCGCCGTAGATGCGCAGGAAGATGGATTTCATGGAGGGGACACTGCCGCCGGGGCCAGCAACCCGTAGTTATCCAGGCTGAGGAACGCCCCGTCCTTGACCTCGCACTCGCGGCGCCGGCCTTCCAGGGTGAAGCCCTGGCGCAGCAACAGGCGGCCGCTGGCGAGGTTTTCCGTCTCCACCTCGGCCTCGATGCGGTGCACGTTCATTTCGCGGAAGGCGTGGCGGAAGATCAGCGGCAGGCATTCGCCCATCACGCCCTGCCCCCAGTGTTCGGGCAGCAGCCAATAGCCCAGCTCCAGGCGACGATGTTCCTGCTGCCAGTTGTTGAAGCCGCAGCCGCCGAGGACGTCCGCGGGGGCATCCGGCCGGCAGATCGCCCACCAGATACCGCTGCTTTCCTTATGGATGCGCTCGAACCACTCCATCTGCTCGCGGGTGGCTTCCAGCGTCGCGTAGGAGACCCCGTAGTAGCGGATCACCTCGGGATGCGACAGCGCGCGGAACACCGCCGGCTGGTCGGCATCGGTGAAAGCGCGCAGGCGGAAGTGCTCGCCGTGCAGCTCGGGGAACGGTGGCACGGCGCTCACGGCTCAGAGCTCCCCGACGAACAGGTAGCCCTTGCTGCGCACCGTCTTGATCAGGCGCGGGTGCATCGGGTCGTCGCCGATCTTCGGGCGGATGCGCGAGATGCGCACGTCGATGGAGCGGTCCTGGCCGTCGTACTCGATGCCGCGCAGGGAATTGAAGATTTCCTCGCGGGAGAGGATGCGCCCGGCGTTGGCCGCCAGCAGCCAGAGCAGGTCGAACTCGGCGCTGGTCAGCTCGATGGTCTGCTCGTCCAGCCAGGCCTCGCGCATGGCATTGTCGATCACCAGCTTGCCGAAGGTCAGGCGCTTGCCCGCGGGGGCCGGCGCAGCCTCGGCCGGCTCGCTGCGGCGCAGCAGGGCGCGGATGCGCGCCAGCAGCACGCGCGGGCGCACCGGCTTGCACACGTAGTCGTCGGCGCCCATCTCCAGGCCCTGCACCTGGTCCATGTCGTCGGTGCGCGCGGTAAGCATCAGGATCGGCCCGTCGTAGTCCGGGCGCAGACGCTTGCAGATGGACAGCCCATCCTCCCCTGGCAGCATCAGGTCGAGCACCACCAGGTCCGGCCGTTCGGCCAGCACCCGCTCCACCGCCTTGCCGCCATGGGACTCGATGGACACCGCCAGGCCGTTGCTCTCCAGGTAGTCCTGGGTCAACTCGGCCAATCGCTGGTCGTCCTCGACGATGAGAATGCGCGCTTCTTGTTCCACCTTGCCTCCTGATGCGCCATGAGCGAGCGCGGGCCCCCTTACTATAGAGAGCCCGCAAAAGCGGCCGGCATTGTAGCCAGATTGCCAGCGCCGTCGCACGCCACAGGCGCAACCAGGCATTGCGCGAAAAGGTCAAGGGCTGCTGCGGCAGAAACACTACATATTGTGGTAGTGTTCTCCCCCGTGCAGCCCCTCCCATGCGTGTGAAAAATCTGTCGCCGACCACGACGAACGGCGAAAGGCAGCCAGCATCAGGGATAGCGCGAGTTACCCCGCTTCACCCACATTCCATGCACATTTTATCCACAGCTTTTCCCCGTTCTCCCGCCTTGCAAACACCCCCATAGCGCATTATCTTGTATCCCCGTTGCGGCATACCCCTACATCTTGGGGTTGCCACGATGAACCGGACACAAGAAGAAAGTCGAAATCCCGAGCCTGTTCCATGGCTCCTCCGGTTCCACCACAACGTATTCCAGACGTACTGATGTGCCAGGCGGGCCTTCCCGCAAGGAGCGATTCATGTCGATGGAAATGCGGTACGGGTGTTGCAACGTAACGTTCAACACCACTAGGTATTGTGGTCCCGGCCCGTAAAGCCGGCACCCGAGTTGGGCCAGGGAGGCGCTTCGGGTCATTCCCCCTGTTCCAGACGAATTCCAGCTCGCGGCTGCAATCGCGGGCGACTGCTCTTTTTGCTCTTTATTTGCACTCCTTGCTTTTGAGAATGGCGCCCCTGGCGTCGGCAACACACCCATTACGAGAACGTGGAGACAACCACCCATGCAAATCGACACCACTCGCGAGAACCCGCAGGCCAACGCGCCGCAGGCCGCCGAATCCGCACAGGATCTGGCTGCCACTGCGCCCGGCCAGCTGCGCGTGATCAAGCGCAACGGCACCGTAGTCCCCTACACCGATGACAAGATCACCGTAGCCATCACCAAGGCGTTCCTCGCCGTGGAAGGCGGCACCGCCGCCGCCTCGTCGCGCATCCATGAGACCGTGCGCCGCCTGACCGAACAGGTCAGCGCAACCTTCAAGCGCCGCATGCCCTCCGGTGGCACCATCCACATCGAAGAGATCCAGGACCAGGTCGAACTGTCCCTGATGCGCGCCGGCGAGCAGAAAGTCGCCCGCGACTACGTGATCTACCGCGAAGCCCGTGCCAACGAGCGCAAGACCGCCGGCGTTGCCAGCGATATCGCCCAGCCGCACCCGAGCATCCGCATCACCAAGGCCGACGGCAGCACCCAGCCGCTGGACATGGGCCGCCTGCAGACCATCATCCGCGAAGCCTGCGAAGGCCTGGCCGAAGTCGATGGCGCCCTGATCGAACGCGAGACCCTGAAGAACCTGTACGACGGCGTGGCCGAGAAGGACGTCAACACCGCCCTGGTGATGACCGCCCGTACCCTGGTCGAGCGCGAGCCGAACTACTCCTACGTCACCGCCCGCCTGCTGATGGACACCCTGCGCGCCGAAGCCCTAGGCTTCCTCGGCGTCGCCGAGAGCGCCACTCACCACGAGATGGCTGACCTCTACGCACAGGCCCTGGTTGCCTATGTAGAGAAAGGCTCCGAGTTCGAGCTGATCGACAGCAAGCTCAAGGGCTACGACCTGGCCAAACTGGGCGCCGCGATCAACCACGAGCGCGACCAGCAGTTCACCTACCTCGGCCTGCAGACCCTGTACGACCGCTACTTCATCCACAAGGACGGCATCCGTTTCGAACTGCCGCAGGTCTTCTTCATGCGCGTGGCCATGGGCCTGGCCATCGAAGAGAAGGACCGTGAAGCTCGCGCCATCGAGTTCTACAACCTGCTCTCCTCGTTCGACTACATGTCGTCGACCCCGACCCTGTTCAACGCCGGCACCCTGCGTCCGCAGCTCTCCAGCTGCTACCTGACCACCGTTCCGGACGACCTGTCGGGCATCTACAACGCCATCCACGACAACGCCATGCTGTCCAAATTCGCAGGCGGCCTGGGCAACGACTGGACTCCGGTCCGTGCGCTGGGCTCCTACATCAAGGGCACCAACGGCAAGTCCCAGGGCGTGGTTCCGTTCCTCAAAGTGGTGAACGACACCGCCGTCGCCGTGAACCAGGGTGGCAAGCGCAAGGGCGCCGTCTGCGCCTACCTGGAAACCTGGCACCTGGACATCGAGGAATTCCTCGAGCTGCGCAAGAACACCGGTGACGACCGTCGCCGTACCCACGACATGAACACCGCGAACTGGATTCCGGACCTGTTCATGAAGCGCGTCTTCGACGACGGCAAGTGGACCCTGTTCTCCCCGTCGGAAGTTCCGGACCTGCACGATCTGACCGGCAAGGCCTTCGAAGAGCGCTACGAGTATTACGAAGCCCTGACCGAGTACAACAAGATCAAGGTGTTCAAGGTCGTCCAGGCCAAAGACCTGTGGCGCAAGATGCTCTCCATGCTCTTCGAGACCGGCCACCCGTGGCTGACCTTCAAGGACCCGTGCAACCTGCGCAGCCCGCAGCAGCACGTGGGCGTGGTCCACAGCTCGAACCTGTGCACCGAGATCACCCTGAACACCAACAAGGACGAGATCGCGGTCTGCAACCTGGGCTCGATCAACCTGGTCAACCACATCGTCGACGGCAAGCTGGACACCGCCAAGCTCGAGAAGACCGTGAAGACCGCCGTGCGCATGCTCGATAACGTTATCGACATCAACTACTACTCGGTCCCGCAGGCTCGCAACTCGAACCTCAAGCACCGCCCGGTAGGCCTCGGCATCATGGGCTTCCAGGACGCGCTGTACCTGCAGCACATCGCCTACGGCTCCGACGCTGCCATCGAGTTCGCCGACAAGTCCATGGAAGCGGTGAGCTACTTCGCCATCCAGGCTTCCTGTGACCTGGCCGACGAGCGTGGCGCCTACGAGACCTTCGACGGCTCCCTGTGGTCCAAGGGCATCCTGCCGCTGGACTCGCAGCAGATCCTCATCGAAGCCCGTGGCCAGAAGTACATCGACGTCGACCTGACCGAATCCCTCGACTGGGCTCCGGTACGTGCCCGCGTACAGAAAGGCATCCGTAACTCGAACATCATGGCCATCGCGCCGACCGCGACCATCGCCAACATCACCGGCGTATCGCAGTCCATCGAGCCGACCTACCAGAACCTGTACGTGAAATCGAACCTCTCCGGCGAATTCACCGTGATCAACCCCTACCTGGTTCGCGACCTCAAGGTCCGTGGCCTGTGGGACCCGGTCATGGTCAACGACCTGAAGTACTACGACGGCTCCGTGCAGCAGATCGAGCGCATCCCGCAAGACCTGAAGGACCTGTACGCCACCGCCTTCGAAGTCGAGACCAAGTGGATCGTCGACGCCGCCAGCCGCCGCCAGAAGTGGATCGACCAGGCCCAGTCGCTGAACCTCTACATCGCCGGCGCCTCGGGCAAGAAGCTCGACGTGACCTACCGCATGGCCTGGTTCCGTGGTCTGAAGACCACCTACTACCTCCGTGCCCTGGCCGCGACCAGCACCGAGAAGTCCACCATCAACACCGGCAAGCTCAACGCCGTGTCGGCGGGTGGCAACGAAGGCCTGCAAGCTGCTGCTGCCGAGCCGCAACCGGCTCCGGTACCGCAAGCCTGCAGCATCGACAACCCGGATTGCGAAGCTTGCCAATGAAGCTTGCCAATAAGGTGAGCGCGCCGCGAAAGCGGCGCTGACACCGAAACGGCAGACCGCACGGACTGTCCCCTCTCCCTCTGGGAGAGGGTTAGGGTGAGGGGCTCTTCAGGGCCCCTTCTCCCCACCGAACAACAGCCTCCTCCGCCGCGCACCGCGCAGGACGGAAGAAGCACAAGCTCTTAGCGTGCACCACACGCCACCAGACATCAGGCCGCCCTAGAACGGCCATCCAGAACAGGAGAGGACCCATGCTGAGCTGGGACGAATTCGACAAAGAAGACGCCACCGAAGCCAAGGCCGCCCCGGCCGTCGCCCAGGCTGCCGCGCAGAACGCTGACAAACTCGACGCCGACGCCGCTGGCTCCGTCGAAGAAGCGCGCGCCGTATCCGCCGACGACTCCGACGCCGTCGCCCGCGCCAAGCAGGCCCTCGACGCCCTGGACATCCAGGAAGGCCTGGACGATCTCGAAGGCTCCGCCGCCCGCGTACAAGTCGGCGACAAGCAGATGATCAACGCCCGCGCCGACCTCAACCAGCTCGTACCCTTCAAGTACGACTGGGCCTGGCAGAAGTATCTGGATGGTTGCGCCAACCACTGGATGCCCCAGGAAGTGAACATGAACGCCGACATTGCCCTGTGGAAGAGCAAGGACGGCCTGTCCGAAGACGAGCGCCGCATCGTCATGCGCAACCTCGGCTTCTTCTCCACCGCCGACTCCCTGGTCGCCAACAACCTGGTGCTGGCCGTCTACCGCCTGATCACCAACCCCGAGTGCCGCCAGTACATCCTGCGCCAGGCCTTCGAGGAAGCGATCCACACCCACGCCTACCAGTACTGCATCGAGTCGCTGGGCATGGACGAGGGCGAAATCTTCAACATGTACCACGAGATCCCGAGCGTCGCGAAGAAAGCGTCCTGGGGCCTCAAGTACACCCGCTCGATCTCCGATCCGAAGTTCGAAACCGGTACCCCGGAGACCGACCGCCAGTTCCTGCGCAACCTGATCGCCTACTACTGCGTTCTGGAAGGCATCTTCTTCTACTGCGGCTTCACCCAGATCCTCTCCATGGGCCGCCGCAACAAGATGACCGGCACCGCCGAGCAGTTCCAGTACATCCTGCGCGACGAATCCATGCACCTGAACTTCGGCATCGACGTGATCAACCAGATCAAGATCGAAAACCCGCACCTGTGGGATGCCCAGATGAAGGACGAGGCCACCCAGATGATCCTCCAGGGCACCCAGCTGGAGATCGAATACGCTCGCGACACCATGCCGCGTGGCGTACTGGGCATGAACGCCGCGATGATGGAGGACTACCTCAAGTTCATCGCCAACCGCCGCCTGACCCAGATCGGCCTCAAAGAGGAATACCCGGGCACCAGCAACCCGTTCCCGTGGATGAGCGAAATCATGGACTTGAAGAAAGAGAAGAACTTCTTCGAGACCCGCGTGATCGAGTACCAGACCGGCGGCGCGCTGAGCTGGGACTGACGGAAGTAGTAGCACCACCGCAAGTCAAGACCATTAGAAACGCTGTAACCCGAAATGGAATGTTGGGGCAGTGATAAAGAAAGACGAAGAGCCCCGCCTTGTGCGGGGCTTTTCTGTTATGCACGTAGAGCACTAACTCTCCCATGTAAAGAAGAAATCCCACACTGCCGATCCCATCCATTTTCGCCCCTGAACCAATCAACAGCTGCACCTAACGCTTATTTATCCTCTGAATATCCAAAAAAATCCCACCCCCGATTGATGGCCTGATGCCATTAGTATAAATTCCCCTGAGGCCTCTATGGCTATCGAGGCTAGAAGTTGGTGTCTGCCACTTAAACATCAGTTCAGGGAGAGATCGATGCACACATTTAACACCCAGTTCCCTATAGACTCAAAAACCAGCATCCCCAGCTTTATTGAACTAATAAAGAAATGGCAAATAGAAAGCCCACATTCAACGCTACCCAAGGAAACCCTTTCTTTACTTCCAACTCACGAAGACAGTTACATCACGGGAAACTCCGATTCATTACAGATAATAATCCTTAACAGAGGAAGTCAGTCGCTCGCAGGAGCACGCCACACGACAACTCAAGACTCCATTAGATGGACCACTGAAATTGTTGGCTCTAAGAAGGAGTTTTCATTCTGGGTGTCAATACAAGTATCCTGCGACAACTCTGTTCCAACGCATAAAATACCAACCACAAAAAAACCTCACATTATAAAAACACTACTTTCCAAGCTTGGTGGAGGATCGGACGGAGACTTTGAGACATCCATAAACCCAGTGGAGCTTAACAGCAAAGAACTGAAAATTGCCGCCGACGTTATTAATGGCGAGTCGGCAAACATAATGCCAGTAGTTTATGTCAGCGCAGACAGCAATGACTCTTCACTAATAAACACTAAAGAACTTGCATATCACCTATCAGGCATGGCCCATGTTGTTATTGAGCCTAATCGTGACTTCTCACTAAACCTACGTCACGACACTAATCATAAAAATGCATTCGAGGGAGCTATTGCAATTTACTGGCCAGAGGGTCTAGGTCGGTACCTATTCCTTCCATGGGGGAAATATGAAAACCCCAAAACCATTGAAAGTGAAACCAAGAAGGTAATACGCAGCGCGCTTCTATCAATGCGCCCTCTTAAAGACTGTAATTGGCAATACATAATCGAGCAAAAGACAAAACTCGCAATTGAAGCACTTAAATCAAGCGGCTCAACTGCAATAGATGAATACATCGATATTTTTGACGCAGAAATATCAAGCCTTAAAGATGAGCTATCTAAACTTGAAAGAGAAAATGCCCGTTTAAAATCACAGGCATTCTCAAGAACATCAGACAATGACGACTGCGAGTTAATTGTCCCAAGCTCCGAGAAAGACCTATATCCCGGCGAACATCAAGATTTAGTTCTTGAAGCAATCGAATCATACCACTCCAGCACACCTGAAAAATACAAAAGACGAAAAGATGTACTGCAGGCAATCCTACAATCCAACACAAAAAACGGCAGCAGAGAAGAGATTACCCGCGAGATAAAAGACACTCTCAGCCAATATCAAAAATTAGATGACAGAACAAAGCGAAATCTTGAGCGCCTAGGATTCAGCATTGAAGGTGAAGGAACTCACTACAAACTAACTTTCCAACTGGACTCTAGATATCCAATTATTCTTGCAAAAACCCCAAGCGACCATCGAGCAGGAAAGAATACCGCAAGCGATATTAACGCCATTCTTTTCTGAGAAACTAATGCAAATGAGGAGGTTGCACCTCCTCATTTTATGATCGATGATCCAGTTGGCGCCTAAGAAACGCTTCACATAGCGGCAATACTGCTCCCGAAAGCAGCGGTGTACCCATTGAGGAAATGGATATGCCCTTCCCTCGTTGCCTTCGCCCCGAAGGCGCTTCGCTGTACCCGCCCTCTTCTCCCTCCTATCCGGAGGTGCGCCATGTCTGAAGAGGTCCTGATCCCCACCGAATTCATCCGCCACAAGCGCCTGCTGCGCGCCGTGCTGCTGGAAGACCAGTGCTGGTTCTGCGCCCACGACCTGGGCCGGCTGATCGGCGTTCCATGGCTGGCCGAACGCGTGGAGCGCAACCTGGACGACGACCAGATGCGCCACGCCTGGATGCAGGACGGCAGCGGCGACTACATCGATGAGCTGCTGATCAGCGAATCGGGGACGTATGCCGCGCTGATCCACTACTTCCATCCGGAGAATCGCAGCGTGCGGCAGTGGTTGTCGCTGCATGTGATTCCGGCGTTGCGGGACCAGCACCGTACCGGCCGCGGCGAACCACGCCGGGAAACGCTGCGGGCGGCAACGCAGACGTTATCGGTATTGAAATGGCAGGGCGTGACCTGGGTGCCCTTCCAGCTCTGGCCCGAGCTGAATATCCGACCGGAGAGCACGACGTAGGATGGTGTGGAGCGGAGCGATACCCATCGCTCTGCTCTTCCCTTCGCCGCTCGGTATTCCCCTGTAGGAGCGGGCCATGCCCGCGATCCGTCGGCAGGGCCGGCGTCTGCTTCTGCGCTGGTGTTGGTCGGTTGCTTCGGATTGGGTATTTCCGCGCCGCTTCGGCGTGCGCGCGGGCTTCGTGTTTCGCCCCCTCGGGCGAGTCCCTTTTGGCAAACGCCCCAAAAGGAACCAAAAAGGCTTGCCCCTGCCATCCGGCTTTTCGCTTCGCGAAAAGTACCCTCGGTTCTTCGGAGTTTCAGGGGCCCGCGTTGACGGGCCATCCCTGGCCCGGCAACGCTCTCGCGACATCCATGTCGCTCGGCCCCTGAAACTCCGATCACCTTCGGCCTCCTGAAAGGGGCACTTCGGAGTGTGCGGACGTTTCTCTGGAAGACTTTAAAAGAAAGTGCAGGAGCCAAGAGCTGTTCGCGAGCAAGCTCGCTCCTACAAAAATCCAAACGTCTCGATCTGGCTGTGGCTCTGGCTTTGGCCCTGGCTCTGAAAGACTTCCAGAGAAATACCCGCGCACTCCGAACGGCCCCGTTCAGGAGGCCTCGTTGAATTGGAGTTTCAGGGGTTGAGCGGCATGGATGCCGCGAGAGCCGCGATGGGCCAGGGATGGCCCTTCGCGGCGTGCCCCTGAAACTTCAATTCAACGAGGGAATTTTTCGCCCCAAGCGAAAAACCGGATGTCCGGGGCAAGCCTTCTTGGTTACTTCTTCGGCGTTTGGAAGAAGTGACTCGCCCGAGGGGGCGAAACACGAAATCCGAGCGCACACCGAAGCGGCGCTGGAACACCCAAGCCAACGCAGCAGCAGCCCTGCAACACCGGAGCAAAAGAAACGTCGGCCCTGCCGACGGATCGCGGGCATGGCCCGCTCCTACAGGGGAAACCCTGCGTTGGGCGGTTCGCGAGCAAGCTCGCTCCTACAACAGCAAAAACCGGAGCCCCACAGGAGGCTCCGGTTTTCATTTCAGCGGGCTGTTACTTGCCAGCCGCAAACGCGTTGTAGCTGGTCATCAGATTCCGGTAATCCGGAATGTGGTTCGAGCACAGCGCCGCCAGCCCTTCGACATCGTTGCGCCAGTCGCGGTGCAACTCACAGGCCACGCCGAACCAGGTCATCAGCTGGGCGCCAGCCGCTTCCATCCGGCGCCACGCCGCATCACGGGTCATCTCGTTGAAGGTGCCGGACGCATCCGCCACCACGAACACATCGAAGCCTTCCGCCAGGGCCGACAGCGCCGGGAACGCCACGCAGACCTCGGTCACTACGCCGGCGATGATCAGCTGCTTCTTGCCAGTGGCCTTCACCGCTTTCACGAAATCCTCGTTGTCCCAGGCGTTGATCTGGCCGGGGCGGGCGATGTACGGCGCGCCCGGGAACTGCGCCTTCAGCTCGGGAACCAGCGGGCCGTTGGGGCCGGTTTCGAAGCTGGTGGTGAGGATGGTCGGCAGGTTGAAGAACTTCGCCAGGTCGCCCAGCGCCAGCACGTTGTTCTTGAACTTGTCCGGATCGATGTCGCGGACCAGCGAGAGCAGACCGGCCTGGTGATCGACCAGCAGTACGACGGCGTTGTCTTTGTCCAGGCGGTTGTAGGTGGCGTTGGTCATGGTGAAATCCTCGATTTGCTTTCAGTGGGTGCCGGCCGGGCCGGAAGGTTTTGGACTCGTCTTGCAGTGCGTCACTGCATGGAACAAAGATTAAATTCGACACCCTTGATCCACCAGACGGTAAAACTCGCCTCTAGCGTTCCATTTTCAGAACGATAGAAACAAGACGCCCCTCAACCCCACGGCTCCCGGGGGCTGCGCCCCTGAGTAAACGCCGACCATCACTCCAAGCACCGTCCCAGAGCTCTCGATTTCACGTCCTTCAGAAATCAGCCTACCAACGATCACCCAGGCCTTTACAAGAAATACTGTATTTACATACAGTACTTTCCATCCACCCCGAACCGGAGGCCTCCCATGCACGTCGCAACCTACAACCAGCTGTCCGCCCGCGTGAACGCCCTGCTGGCAGACCCGACTACCCTGAAGAACCTCGGCATCACCTTGCGCCGCGAGCCCAGCGATGACTCCGCCGCCTGGAGCCAACTGGTCACCGACCTGCGCCAGGCCCCGAACCTGACCCTGCTGCCCCTGCAGGACGGCGCGATCCGCTTGGCGTGGCATAGCTGGCTGGATTGAATTCAGCCACCACCACGTACTGGTTGATGACAGTGCTGGCGTCGCTCCCTACCATGCAGGCACTCAGCCAGCAGTCGTGCAAGGAAGCGATATGGAACGATGGAGTGACCGGCCTGCGCCCGAGCAGGACCCAATTGATCGATTTGCTGCGATAAGCTCGGTTTTCTTCAAGCGCTACTCAGCACAGATCGCCAAGTTCGCCCCGCCAGCGGCAGGATTCGTGCTCTTCCTGCTGTACTTCCACAGCAACCACTTCTACCCAAGCTTCGACCTGCTTCAGTTTTCATCACTGCTGCTGGGAGCGGGAATGGTGGGTTTCCTTATCATCGGACTGCTGATGATTGGATTACTGGTGCCGGGACTAGTGATCTTTCATGGATTCATCGAACGCCCGGAGATACGTGGCGCTATCATCCATTGGTTCGGTCCGCAGGAAGTGCGAGAGCTTAGGAAGGCATTCTCCCTCCTGGCGTTGATTTATGCGGGGCCGTACTGCCTCAACTCCATCATCTTGTCTGCGGTACTTCTGCACTGGCCCGCTCACTACATCAAGGCACTCATCTCTGTACCTATTCTCGTGTGCTTGCTGTTTGGTATAGCGATTCAACTGACCCTCAAACTCCCAAGAACTAGCGTTCTCCGTTTCGCCTACTGCGCTTGGATGCCCTTAATGATGGTGGGCATCGTGGCTTTCTCGGTCATTTCGGATACCGCCCAGTTCATCGATGGAATCGAGAATGGTGATCTGAAGACACTGGCCGTCTACTTGATCCCACTCGGGGCCTGCTTCGTAGCCGCCATATGCGCCGCAGGGAGCTTTGGCGGTTTGACTTACGCAGTCCATTTCGCGTTGTTCTATGCCTTGGCCATCGCCTTCTACAGCGGAGCACTAGCCGGTATGCCGGACCGCGTCGTGCGCAATCTGGGACTGGGCAACTACGAGGCGCAGAGCGTCGTACTCGAAAAAAGCTACTGCGAAGGCTCGGCACCGAAGGATATTCCGCTCACCTCAGAGTGCGAGCTGAAGGACGTGCAGGTGGTCTGGTCGATGGGAGATGTCTTCACCTTCCGAATCGGCAATGCCAAGGACGCCAGCCAGATTCAACTACCCAGCCGCTTCGTGAAAGCCATCGTCCGCAAAACAAACTAAACCCAGGATGGACCACGAACACCCCATCCCAGATGACCTACGGCGAGCTGGTCCGCGCCGTATCGGCAATGGCATTGCAGGTGGTGGGATTGAGGCAGTAGGTGATGTAGGTCGCCTGCTTGTTACAACCGCGCACGCCGATGGTGTATTCGGTGCGCTCCATGGCGCGGCGCACCTGGGTGACCTTGCTCGACAGCACGCTGCTGGTGACCGACTCGCAGTTGAGTTCGAACTTCGCCCGCGATTCGGTGGCACTGATCGCGGCCTGCTGGTTCGAGGCGAGGAACTCTTCGTTGCTCATGCAACCGGACAACGCGGCGACAGCAGCCAGCACCGGCAGGGACAGCGGTGGACGTTTCATGATGACGCTCTCCGTGTGGTTCCCCCGGTAGGGTCAGCTTCTGGAGTCTAGATCGCGCTGAAGGAAACGTCCGACGTGCAATCCGTCGGCTGTTACGGCGCAACGCCACTACGCTTCTACGCTCACCTCTGAGGGTATTGCAGTGGAGCGACGCGTGATGAATCTCGACGACGATTTCGACCTCAGTGATTTCAACTTCGATGACCTGAACAGTGATGAGCTCAGCCTGGTTCCCCTGGAGCCCGCGGCACAACCTGCCGCACCGGCGCTGTCAGCCATGCCGCCAAGGCCGAAGGCTCAGCTCGACACCCGCCACGGCGAACGCCGCTGCGGCAGCGACCGACGCCTGACCATCCGCTTCGAGGACGATCGCCGCCGGGGTGACCGGCGCGGCGGCCGGGTCGAAGACCCCTGGGCCAAGTCGGTGGACTTCTGAGCAGCAGCTGCGCCAGGTGATTTGCCGAGGCTCGGGCTGAGCTGCTAGAAAGCGGTATCGCATTCAGATTTCCGATACCGCCATGAGCGACAGTGATAAACCGAATACCCGTCTCTTTGATCTCGACCTGCTCCGCGCCATCGTCACGGTGGCCGACTGCGGCAGTTTCACCACGGCCGCCACGCGCCTGCATTCGACCCAGTCCACCGTCAGCCAGAAGATTCGCCGGCTGGAGGAAATGGCCGGACACCGCCTGCTCGAACGCGGCAACCGCGATGTATTGCCCACCGATGCCGGCGATACGCTGCTGGGCTACGCCCGGCGCCTGCTGGCATTGAATGACGAGATGGTCGAGGCGCTGTCCGGCGCCACCGTGGCGCTGACGGTGCGCATCGGCGTGCCGGACGACTTCGCCACCGGGCGCACCACCGAACAATTGGCCGCGTTCAACCGCCGCTATCCGCAGGTGAAGCTGGAGGTCACCAGCGGGCTGAGCCGTGACCTGTCCGCCAGCTACGACCGCGGCGAGCTGGACCTGGTGCTGCTCAAGCAGCGGCAGAACGCCCGCGAGGCGGTGGCCTGCTGGCCGGAGAAGACGCGCTGGGTGGACAGTGCGAAGAACGCCTGCATCGAGCTGGACCCACTGCCCATCGTCACCTTCCCGCCGCGCGGGGTGTACCGCGACGAGATGATCGCCGCGCTGGAATCCATCGGCCGACGCTGGCACATCAGTTTCACCAGCTCGAGCTTGTCCGGCATCCAGTCGGCCATCGCCGACGGCATGGGCATCGGCCTGCTGCCGCAGCGCGCGGTGACGGCGGAGCACGCCGTGCTGCCGAAGAATATCGGGCTACCCTCGGTGGACGTGTTCGAGGTGGCGATGCTGCACCGGCCGGCGGTAGACCCGATGGTGAAGGAGCTGGCGCGGGTGCTGTCGCGGGTTCTGGCGCAGGACACGAAAGGCTGAGCGCCACCACCTTAGCATTCAGAAATTGAATACAGCGGATTCCAACATTTAATTTGTGCATGAACACGCCGCTGGATATCGTGGTTTCCAGCGACGGCCAGCGCACCGACAGCGCGCCGCTCTGCACCAATTGCTCACCACGGCGCCGCACGCGCCGGGCAGCAAGACAACAATGAGGAATTACCCCATGGCCAAATCCACTTATTACGCGCCGCACGGCGGGCACCCGGCACAGACCGAGCTGCTCACCGACCGCGCCATGTTCACCGAAGCCTATGCCGTGATCCCCAAGGGCGTGATGCGTGACATCGTCACCAGCCACCTGCCCTTCTGGGACAACATGCGCATGTGGGTCATCGCCCGCCCGCTGTCGGGCTTCGCCGAGACCTTCGCGCAGTACATCGTCGAACTGGCGCCCCAGGGCGGCAGCGACAAGCCCGAGCAGGACATCAACGCCGAAGCGGTACTGTTCATCGTCGAAGGCGAGCTGACCCTGACCCTGCAGGGTGAAGTGCACAAGATGCAGCCGGGCGGCTATGCGTTCATTCCGCCGGGCGCCGACTACAAGGTGCGCAACACCAGCGGCCAGCACACCCGCTTCCACTGGATCCGCAAGCACTACCAGAAAGTCGACGGCGTACCGCTGCCCGAAGCCTTCGTCACCAACGAGCAGGACATCGAGCCGAAGGTGATGCCGGATACCGAAGGCCGCTGGAGCACCACCCGCTTCGTCGACATGGCCGATATGCGCCATGACATGCACGTGAACATCGTGAACTTCGAGCCGGGCGGCGTGATTCCGTTCGCCGAGACCCACGTGATGGAACACGGCCTGTACGTGCTGGAAGGCAAGGCGGTGTACCGCCTGAACCAGGACTGGGTCGAGGTGGAAGCCGGCGACTTCATGTGGCTGCGCGCCTTCTGCCCGCAGGCCTGCTACTCCGGCGGCCCCGGTCGCTTCCGCTACCTGCTGTACAAGGATGTGAACCGTCACATGCGCCTGACCCTGAACCAGCCGCACTGAGTGGCAGGTTCGGCCGGGAGCTGACTCAGCCTCCCGCAGCGACAAATGAAAAACCGGCGCCCAGGCGCCGGTTTTTCTTTTGGTATCGCCCCACGCCGTGACCCGCCTCGCATGGCAAGCGACGCTCAGTCTGCTAAAAAGTCTGGCTGAATGACGTTTCGCAGTCGCCGAGGAAATTTGCACATGGAAGTCCGGTTCTTGCCGCAGACCGAGTTCGACAACGTCCATTTCTACCGCGCCGTCACCCTGCTGATCCTGCTGGCGATGGCCATCTTCACGCTGATCAAGATGTTCAGCGGCGTCGTGCCCCTGTTCTCCGCCCTGCCCTTCTGCCTGCTGCTGCTCGGCGGGCGCTTTGCCGTGGAGTGGCAGCGGGTATCAAGGGCCGAACCGGCGTTCATCGACAAGGGTGAGCTGGTGCTGTGCGGCAAGGACAGCCACCGGCTGATCGCGCTGGAGAAGATCAGCTCGGTGCGCACCCGCCACAGCCTGTTCATGGTGCGGCGCTATCGCTCCTGGTCTGAGCACCTGGCATTCGTGGAATTCACCCTGGATAGCGGCGAGCGCGTTTCGACCCTCGCCGAAAGCGCGGTCTTCGAGCTGCCGGCGGCCTCGGGCACACTGGCGGCAGTCGAAGCGAGCATCCTCGCGGCGAAGGTGAAGCGCCAGGGCGCCGAGACGGGCGCCGCCAGCAGCAGTCGATGACGGCTCAGGGCGAGCCGAACATCGCCGTCCAGTAGATGCCCGCGTCGCTCTTCGGGTCCGCCGCGTAGGCCGCGCCCAGCTCGCTGTATTGCGGGTTCATCAGGTTGGCGCAATGGCCGGGGCTGGCCAGCCAGCTGTCCACTACCTTCTGTGCGTTGCCTTGGCCGGCAGCGATGTTCTCGCCGATGCGCTGGCCGGCGTAGCCGTCCAGTTCGGCGCGGTCGCCCGGTGTGCTGCCATCCCGGCCCTTGTGGTCGAAGTAGTTGTTGTTGGCCATGTCGCGGCTGTGGGCTTCGGCGGTGCCGCCCAGGGTGGCGTTCCAGCTCAGCGCAGCAGCCGGGCCGAAGGCCTGCCCGCCGCACTGGCGAGCTTTGCCCCGTGCACTGTTGACTGCCTGCAGCAGCTGTTGCCCTTCGGCTTCCCAGGTGCCCAGCTTGGCCTGCAGCAGCGGTCGGCCCAGCAGGATGCGCCAGTCATCGCCCTCGCGCTTGATGCCGACATCGACGAACTGCGGGTCCAGCAGTACCTGGCAGAAACTCTCCTGCAGCGCCTTCATGGCCGCCGTCACGTCGCGCGGGCCGGTGAGGCTGAGCATGCGCACACTGCTCATCGGGTAGCCGGTCTGGTTCAGCGCGGCCTTCCACTCCCCCGCCGAAGCCGGCAGCGCCAGGCGCGGGTCCGGCGACAGCGGCGGCAGCACCTGGGAGGCCTGGCCGCCGCAGGACTGCACGTCGCCGCGATAGGCGTTGATCGCTTCGAGCAGTTGGTCCTGGTCGGCCGCGCTGGCGCTGGCGGCGGCCAGCAGGCCGAGCGACAACAACAGGCTACGCGGAAGGAACGACGGGCTGGGCATGGATGGCTCCGATGGTCGATAAGGGCTCAATGATGCGGGATTTCTCGGCATTTGGCTGCGGCCTGCGCACTTGGGTTCCCTCCGTGGAAAAACCCGGCAACGTTTGCCCCATCCGGCCTGCGGAGAATCTCCGGGCCGCCTGACATAGGGCAAGGGAGCTTCCGACTGCGATTGCCGGTCCAGCGCCGTCAGGGACAATTCAGCTACCTGAACGAATTCGGATAGCCCGAAAGGTGGGCATCGTGCTCAAACCGTTGCAAGTTTTCGCCCTGACCTTCCTGCTCGCCGTGCTCGCCACAATGCTGGCCGGCTGGCATATGCTGCAGATGAAGCAGGACGCCCTGATGTACGCCCGCGCCAGCGGCAACAACACCCTGCTGCTGGTGGAGCGGGAATTCCATCGCGACCTCGACGTCCATGCGCAAACGCTGCAGACCCTCGCCAACGTCATCACCGGCCCCAGCACGCCAGACATGACCCAGCAGGTCCTGCAGGAGCTGGTGCAGGGCCACGCGGCGGGTGCGCTGCAGTCCGGCACGCTGGTCGTTACTGACGCCCAGGGCCAGTTGCTGGTGGACCTCAACCACGCCGGTGAAACCCGCCGCGACCTCTCCGGCCGCGAGTACTACACCACACCGCGCGATCATCCGGGACGCCTCTACCTCAGCCATCCATTCCTCCCCTCCTACCCCGGGTCAGGGCCGAGCATCGCGCTCAGCCGCGCCATCGTCGGCAAGGACGGCCAGTTCCTCGGCGTGGCGGCGGCGATCAAGGACCTGCACCACCTCGACGCCTTTGTCCGTGATCTCGACCTGGGGCAGCGCGGTGTGGTCTCCATTCGCCTGCTCGACGGCACGCCGCTGACGCAGTGGCCACCGCAGCATCCGATGCACCCGGACGAAAGCGCCACCTTCCGTGACTTCGTCGCCTCCGGGCGGGCCGAAGCGATCGACGAAAGCATCGGCGGCACCAGCGCCCACTGGCGCGGTTACCGGCGCATCGGCGATTACCCGGCGGTGGTCTCGGTGGAGTTGTGCCGCGAAGAAATCTTCCACACCTGGACCGGGCGCACCTGGATCACCGCCGGCCTGCTGCTGGCGATCAATGCGGCGACTATCTACTTCGCCTTCCGCCTGACCCGCCACCTGAAGCGCCGCAATGCCAAGGAAAACCGCCTGCGCCTCCAGGCCGATACCGACCCGCTGACCGGCCTGCACAACCGTCGCTGGTTCGATCAGAAGGCGCAGCGCGAATGGCAGCGCCGCCGCTCCGCAGACGGCAACCTGGCAGTACTGATGATGGATATCGACCAGTTCAAGGCCTACAACGACCACTATGGCCACCCGCGCGGCGACCTGGCGCTGATCAACGTCGCGCACCTGGTGCGCAAAGGCTGCCGCCGCGAGGAAGACGGCGCGGCGCGCTACGGCGGCGAGGAGTTCGTGATGATCCTCCCCGGCTGCGACAGCGCCACCGCCGCGCAGGTCGCCGAGTCGATCCGCCGCGAGGTGGAGGAAACCGCGCTACCCCACGAGCAGAGCCAGCGCGGCGTGGTGACCCTCAGCATCGGCGTGGCCAGTACCTCGGACACCCCGGCGCAGAGCCTGCAGGAGCTGATCGATGCGGCGGACGCCAACCTCTACAAGGCCAAGGAAGCCGGACGCAACCGGGTGGTGGCCTGAAAGACGGTCAGCGCGGCTGCATGACCTCGACTTCCTGGATGTCGAAATCGCGGCGCAGGTACTCCATGCGCCGCTCATGGAACTCGCGCATGTGCGGCAGCGAGGAGTGGATGGCCAGATGTTCGCGGCTCTGCCAGACCTCGAAGAAGGTGAACAGGGTCGGGTCGCTGGCGTCGCGCAGCATGTGGTACTGGATGCAGCCTTCCTCGGCGCGGCTGGGAGTGAGGTAGGTACGGAACAGGTCCTCGAAGACCTGGGATTTTTCCGGAAGGGTGTGGGCCTGGAGGGTGAAGGCGTACATCGAATGGGCTCCGGGTGGACGAAAGGATTGCCTAATCCTGACGCAAATCAATCCTCTGCATTCTTGATTCTCACGCACGGATCATTTGTCCGAGAACGGGTTTTTCTTCCCTGTCCCGGTCGATATTCTGCCGCCATCGAATTTCTGACTGACGGAGCCCACTCCATGAAAAAGATCCTGCTGATCAATGGCGGCAAGCAGTTCGCCCACTCCGAGGGCCGCTACAACGCGACCCTGCATGAAGCCGCCATCGCCCATCTGGACCGCGCCGGTTTCGACGTGAAGGAAACCTTCGTCGACGGCGGCTACGACATCCAGGAAGAAGTGCAGAAGATGCTCTGGGCCGACGTCATCGTGTACCAGATGCCCGGCTGGTGGATGGGCGCGCCCTGGACCGTCAAGCAGTACCTCGACGAGGTGTTCACCGCCGGCCACGGCAGCCTCTACGCCAACGACGGCCGCACCCGCTCCGACGCTTCGCAGAAGTACGGCAGCGGCGGTCTGCTGCAGGGCAAGCAATACATGATCTCGGCCACCTGGAATGCGCCCCGGCAGGCCTTCGACGACCCGACCGATTTCTTCGAGGGCAAAGGCGTGGACGCGGTGTACTTCCCGTTCCACAAGGCCAACCAGTTCCTCGGCATGAGCGCGCTGCCGACCTTCCTCTGCGTGGACGTGATGAAGCGCCCGAACATCGAGGGCGATGTGCAGCGCTACCAGCAGCACCTGAGCGAAGTATTCGGCGCGTCGCAGGCCTGATCGACCGAGCGCAGGAGCGGACTCCGTCCGCGATCGCTTGCCGCCGGCACGTTCTCCATCTGGGCGAGGTCCATCGCGGATGAATCCGCTCCTATGCGCGTCCCACCCTGGCAGCGGCCTGTAGGAGCGAGCTTGCTCGCGAACCGCCCAGCGCCGAAGGCGACGGTGAATCCGTTCGCGAGCGAGCTCGCTCCAAGATTAAGCCCGCCGTCAGGCGCCCGACATTGGGTTCGTCAGCGGAATCGGCTAGGCTTCGCCCTTTCCTACTGCCTGTTCAGGAGTTATCCCATGGCCCGTGCATCCGCCCGTCACATCCTGGTTTCCAGCGAAGCCAAGTGCAATGAACTGAAAACCGCTATCGAAGGCGGCGCCGATTTCGCCCAGGTGGCGCGCGACAACTCCACCTGCCCGTCCGGCCGCAGCGGCGGCGACCTGGGCAGCTTCCGCCCGGGCCAGATGGTTCGCGAATTCGACCAGGTCGTGTTCAGCGCCCCGCTGAATGTCGTCCAGGGTCCGGTGAAGACCCAGTTCGGTTACCACCTGGTGGAAGTGACCAGCCGCGAGGACTGATCCGCTTCGCCCGCGCCGCCCTTCTCTGACGGGGCGGCGCCTGCTCTGCTTCCCACTGCGCTTCCCGCGCGAGTCCCCTGCGTTACACCGGCCCGCCCCGGGCCACCAGCATCACGCCCAGCCCTACCAGTATCGACCCGCACACACGCGGCATCAGGCGCTGTCCGCGCCCCTTGCCCAGCGCGCCCAGCAACAGCGAGGCGAACAGCACGGCGAGCACGTCGGCGGTGGAGAACACCAGGTTGACGATCATCCCGAGGATGAAGAACTGCAGGCCCACCGGCAGGCTGGCGGCCGGGTCGACGAACTGCGGCAGGAAGGTCAGGAAGAACAGCGCCGTCTTGGGATTGAGTACCTCGACGATGATGCTGTCGCGCAGCACCTTGGGCCGTGCCTCGCCTGCGTCCTGCCCGTCGCCGAGCAGGCGGCGCCGGCCGAAGATCATCGCGCCGCCCAGCCAGATCAGGTAGGCCGCGCCGGCCAGTTTCAGCGTGAGGTACAGGTTCGGTGCATGGTGCAGCAGCGCGGCGAGGCCGGCGCTGGCGGCGAGGATGTGTGCGTAGCAACCCAGGTGAATGCCCAGTGCGGCGTGCAGGCCGGCACGGCGGCCGTGGGCGAGGGTCTGCGAGGTCATGTAGAGGATGGCCGGGCCCGGTATGCAGGCGAATGCCAGCGTCGCCACGGCGAACGAGGCCCAGTAGGCAGGCAGTGTCATGGTGTGATCCTTCCCTTGATCGGGTATCGGCCGGCGCTCATCGAGGCGGCGTCTGGTCCGTGATGGGAAAGGTTAAGCAGCGCGGGCAGCCAGGCACATACGGCAGTTGCCGTATTTTTTCCCGGCGTGCGGGAAGCTAGTCTCTGCCGGACGACTCATGCATGGGACGGGGACGCGCAGCATGCGCACGCAGGCAAGGCAGAGGTTCGACTCAGGCGCTGGGCAGCCCCAGGCGCACGGCGAAGGCCGCCAGCTCCGCAGGGCTGTGCAGGTCGAGTTTGCGCATGAGGTTCTCGCGGTGCTTGCGCACGGTCAGCGGGCTGATGCTGAAGTGCTCGGCGATTTCCCGCGCGCTGTGCCCCTGGGCGGCCAGGACGAGAATCTGTCGCTCGCGTCGGGTCAGCTCCACGGCCGACAGCAGGCTGGAATCAACCGGGGCGCGCACCTTCGGGCTGTCCAGCAGGACGCGCAGGCTGTGCGCCAGGAAGTGCCGGCCGCCGCGCAGGGCGTCGATGGCTTCGAGCAGCTCGCCGGTATCATCGTTCTTGCTCAGGTAGCCGTGCACGCCGGCGTCGAGCACCGAGCGCACCGTGGCCGTCTCCGTGTTGGCGGTGAGAACCAGTATCTTCAGCCGGGGGTGACGCTGGCGCAGTTCGTGGATGAACTGCAGCCGGTTGAGGCCGGGCATGTTCAGGTCGAGCAGGAGCAGGTCCGCGCCCTGTTCTTCCAGCAGGGCATGCAGGCGCAGGCCGTCCCCCGCCTCACCCACCACCTGGATGCCGTCCTGGGTCGACAGCAGCAGGTGCAGGCCGTCCCGTACGATACCGTGGTCATCGGCGATGACCACCCGCAGATCGCGCTTCCCGTCCATCTTTCGTCTCCCTGAGGCATTTCGGATATGCACAACAGCCTGCAGCAGCGCGATCTGGTCGATCTCTTGTTCCGCCAGTCCTACGCCGTGCTCTTTGCCAACCTGGTGATACCCCTGCCGGTGCTGTACATCTTCCGCAACGCCCTGTCGCCGACGACGATGGTCTTCTGGTTGGTCGCGCTCTACGCGCTCACGCTGGGGCGGATTGTCCTGGCACGCACGTACTTCCGGCAAGCCCCGGCGCACACGCGGGAAGAACAATGGCTGTGGAGCACCACGCTGCTGTCCTGGGCCAGCAGCCTGCTGTGGGGATGGCTGGGCTGGGCCGGCTTCGCCCACGGCGATCCGCAGCTGTTCGCCTTCACCTGCATCGTGCTCACAGGCCTGGTGTGCGGTGCGGTGCCCTCGCTGTCGGCCTTTCCGCCGGCCTATATCGGCTCGCTCACCGCGATGCTGCTGCCCATGCTGGTGTGCTGCCTGAGCATTGCCGACGAACAGCACACCACCTACAGCTTCTTCATCGTCTGCCTGGCCGCGGTCAACCTGTACTACAGCCGGGTAACCTACCGCAGCCTGTGCGAGACCATCCGCCTGCGCCAGGAAAACTCCGAGCTGGTGCAGGACCTGCGCGAACAGCGCGACCGCGCCCGCGCCGCCGACCAGGCCAAGACGCGCTTCCTGGCCGCCGCCAGCCACGACCTGCGCCAGCCGATCCACGCCCTCGGACTGTTCGTCGGCGCCCTCTCCGCCCTCGCCGAACGCGGCCCGGTGGATGCCCGCCAGGCGCGTGATATCGCTTCGCGCCTGCGCGCCATGCTCGGCAACCTGAGCGACCTGCTCAACGGCCTGCTGGATATCTCGCGCCTGGACGCCGGCGTGGTGCCGGTGGCGCGCGAGCCGATCTCGCTGCACAAGCTGTTCGCCGACCTGCGCGAGGCATTCGCCGGCACCGCCAGCGAGCACAACCTGCGCTGGCGCGTGCAGGACAGCCGGCTGTGGGTGGACAGCGACCCACTGCTGCTCAAGCGCATCCTCGACAACCTGCTGAGCAACGCCTTCCGCTATACGCCCAACGGCAGCGTGCTGCTGGGCTGCCGCCGGCGTGGCGAGGAGCTGGAAATCCAGGTGATCGACACCGGCGTCGGCATCCACGCCAGCCAGCAGGAAGTGATCTTCGACGAGTTCGTCCAGCTGCATAACGCCGAACGCGACCGCAAGCAGGGGCTGGGGCTGGGCCTGGCTATCGTGCGCCACACCGCACGGCTGCTCGGGCATCCCCTGGTGCTGACCTCCGAGGCCGGCCGGGGCACCTGCTTCAGCCTGCGCGTGCCACTGGCCGAGACACCGTTGCAGGCTCCGCCCCTGCCGCTGCCGACGACCGCCCGCGGGCCCGGCCTGGGCATCATGGTGGTGGAGGACGAAGTCGACGTGCTGGATGCGCTGTGCAGCCTGCTGGAGGTCTGGGGTCATCGCGTCTATCCCGGCACCAGCGCCCTGCTCGCCTGCCAGCGGCATATCGAGGCCAGCCACGCTGGCCGCGCGCCCGTGGACCTGATCCTCAGCGACTATCGCCTGGGGGAAGGCCAGACCGGCGCCGATGCGGTACGCCGCATCCGCAGCTACCTGTCGCGCAATGTGCCCGCACTGATCATCACCGGCGACACCTCCCCCGAGCGCCTGCGCGAGGCCTCCGCCAGCGGCAGCCAGCTGCTGCACAAACCGCTGGACACCGACCAGCTGCGCGCCGCCATCGCCAGCAGTCAGGATGTGACCAGCACTGTCTGAAAACTGGCGTCAGGCCTTTAACCACGCGGCATACGCCGTTACACACGGGGGCTAAAGTCACGGCCGGATCAGCCGATGCAGTAGATGAAGTCATCCGGCATCAGCCTGGGTGCACCACCACTTGAGAATGCCCACGAATGTTCAATTCGCGTTTGAAACAGGAACTGGCCGCCCTGCGTGAAGAGCTCGACTCGGTCAACGAGGTCCGCGCCAGCCTCGACCAGGAAATGCTGGTTCTCTTCCTCGATCCCCGTGGGCGCATCGAATCGGTGAACGCCAACTTCGAGAAGGAGATGCTCCATCGCGGCGACCAGCTCATCGGCCGTCCGCTGCTGGACCTGATCCCCGATCACGTGCGTGGGCTCGATTTTCACCTGCGGGTCAAGCACGCCATCGAGCGCGGCGAACACCTGGCCGGGGTGATCCGTCTGCTGCGTGGCGATGGCGAAGAGGCCTGGCTGCGCTCGATCCTGCAGCCGATGCACGACAGCAACGGCGTGGTCCGGCACTTCTCGATCCACGCCAGCGACCTGACCCGCACCATCGAGAACTCCCGCGAGCACGAGAACCTGATCGAGGCGCTGCAACGCTCCACCGCGGTGATCGAATTCAACCTGCAGGGCGAAGTGCTCGCCGCCAACGACCGCTTCCTCAACGCCATGGGCTACAGCCTGACGCAGATCCAGGGCAAGCATCACCGGATGTTCTGCGAGCCCGGCGAATACAACTCGTCGAACTACGACGCCTTCTGGGCCAAGCTGCGCCGCGGCGAGTTCGTCACCGGCCGCTTCAAGCGCCTCGACAGCCGCGGCCACGAAGTCTGGCTGGAGGCCTCCTACAACCCGATCATCGACGCCCACGACCGCCTCTACAAAGTGGTGAAGTTCGCCACCGTGATCACCGAGCAGGTGCACCGCGAGAACGCCGTCGCGCAGGCGGCGACCATCGCCTTCGACACCTCGCAGACCACCGACGACAGCGCCACCAAAGGCGCCGCCGTGGTGCAGCAGACCGTGGATGTGATGCGCGAGCTGGCGGAGCGCATGCAGGAGGCCGCCCAGGGCATCGAGGCGCTGGACCGCCAGTCCCAGGCCATCGGCGCGCTGGTGCAGAGCATCCGCAGCATCGCCGACCAGACCAACCTGCTGGCGCTCAACGCCGCCATCGAGGCGGCCCGCGCGGGCGACCAGGGGCGCGGCTTCGCGGTGGTCGCCGACGAGGTACGCCAGCTCGCCTCGCGCACCAGCGCCGCCACCGAGGAAATCACCCGCGTGGTGGAACAGAACCAGCACCTGGCCGGCCAGGCCGTGGCCATGATCGACCGCGGCAAGCAGCAGGCCGAGCTGGGCCTGGAGCTTTCCGGCCAGGCCGGCACGGTGATCATCGAGATCCAGGACAGCGCCCAGCGCGTGGTCAACGCCGTGGGCCAGTTCGCCAACCAGCTGTCGACCTGAGGCGCTTCCCTGCGGCACGTCAACACGGCGTGCCGCAGCCTCCCCTAGGCTCCCGTCCGGCATTGCAGCTAGGCTCAATGCAGATGCGCACCCTCGCCATCGAAGGACGATCCCATGAGCAGCACTCCCCTCCCCGACGTCATCCAGTACCTGCGCCTGCTACCCGAGCGTGGCGGCTCGGACATGTTCTTCAGTGTCGGCGCGCCGCCGCACCTGAAGGCCGAAGGCCACAGCCAGCCGGCGGATGACCGGGTACTGCAGAACGGCGAAGTGAAGACCCTGGCCTGGCAACTGATGTCGCCGGCACAGGCGCAGGATTTCGAGCGCGACCTGGAGATGAACCTGGCGCTGAGCGTGCCGGACGTCGGGCGCTTTCGCGCGAACATCTACTTCCAGCGCGGCGAAGTGGCCATGGTGGTACGCCTGATCAAGCAGGTGATCCCCGACGTCACCTCCCTCGGCCTGCCGTCGATCCTCGACAAGCTGGCCATGCAGGATCGCGGGCTGATCCTGGTGATCGGCGCGGCCGGCGCGGGCAAGTCGACGACCCTGGCGAGCATGCTGGACTTCCGCAACCGCCATCGCTCCGGGCACATCGTCTGCATCGAGGACCCCATCGAGTTCCTCCACACGCACAAGAAGTCGATCATCGACCAGCGCGAGGTCGGCCTGGACACCCACAGCTACGAGGACGCCCTGCGCAACGTGCTGCGCGAGGCGCCGGACGTGATCATGCTCGGCGAGATCCGCGACGCCGCCACCATGCAGCACGCGCTGCACTACGCCGAGACCGGTCACCTGTGCGTCGCCACCCTGCACGGCACCAGTTGCCGCCACGCCATCGAGCGCATCACCCGCTTCTTCCCCGACGAGGCGCGTCCGCAGGTGCTGGCCGACCTGTCGCAGAACATCCTCGCGCTGGTCGGCCAGCGCCTGGTGCCCGGCAGCCACCAGCGCCGCGCGGTGGCGGTGGAGCTGGTACTGGGCACGCCGCACATCCGCGGCATCATCCAGCGCGACGAGTTGCCTGAGCTCAAGGGCGCGGTGGAGCGTGCGCTGGAAAGTGGCATGCAGAGCTTCGACCAGAGCCTCTACAAGCTGCTGGAGGAAGGCCGCGTGAGCGTGAGCGATGCGCTGAAGTTCGCCGACTCGCGCACCGACCTGGCGCTGAAGATCAAGCTGGAGCGTGGGATGGACGACGACAGCGTGGGGCCGGTGTTCGGCAGTTGAGTTGACCCGGCTGCTTTTCGTAGGAGCGTGGACCTTGTAGGAGCGGGCCATGCCCGCGATCAGCGCCCGCAGGGCGCTCCTACAGGATGCCCTTGAGCAACGCATCGATCTCCACACTCTCGGCCATCGCCCGGTTCCCCGCATCGCCGGGGTGCAGGTGGTCGCCGCTGTCGTAGGCTGGCAGCAGGCGTAGCGGGTGCGCGGGATCGCGCAGGTGCGCATCCAGGTCGAGCACCGCATCGAACTCGCCGCTGTCGCGAATCCACTGGTTCACCCGCTGGCGCAGCGCCTCCTTGTTGGCGGCGTGGTAGTTCTCGATGGGTGAACCGCTGAGCGCGCGCTCGAACGGCAGGAGGGTCGTGCCGACGATGCGCACGCCACGCACATGGGCCTGGGCGATCAGCTGGCGGTAACCGGCGACCAGGTCCTCGTACTGCACCAGCGGGTTGTTCGGCGCGAAGGTGCTGCCGGGCCAGGAGATGTCGTTGATGCCCAGCAGTACGATGGCTGCCTTTACGCCCGGCTTGCCCAGCACGTCGCGCTGGAAACGCACCAGGGCACTCTGTCCCATGCCGTCGGAGAGCAGGCGCGCGCCGGAGATGCCGGCATTGATCACGCCCACGTCATGCGCCGCCAGCCGCTGCGCCAGCACGTCCGGCCAGCGCTGGTTGCCGTCCAGGCTGGCGCCGCGGCCATCGGTGATGGAGTCACCGAGCACCGCCACCACCGGGCGCGCTTCGGAACTCTCCACAAACACGTCGGCGAGGAACAACCGCGCCTCCATCTTGCCGTCCGCCGGCAGGCGCGCGGCGTCGAGCTGCTCGCCCGGGCCACCGTATACGCGCTGCTTGCCGTCCCAATGGAAGCTTTCGATGGCAGTGGGCTGCGGCAGATAGATCGACACAGCCAGTTCGCCCAGCGCCGGAACGGCGAGGTCCAGCGGATCACTGAGCAACTCGGCGCCTGGTGCGATGTAAGCCGTGGGCTGACCGGCGAAGGTCAGGCGCCGGCCCGGACCACCAAGTCGCCCGTCCGCCGCCGCGAGCGCCACGGCCGCGCCGCCTATGGCCACCGGTTGGCTGCCATAGGCGTTGGACAGGGCTATGCGGATACGCTGCCCGCCCAGGCTGACCTTCACACTCTGCCGCAGCGTGTGGTTGCCGATCACCGTCGGCACCCCCAGCGGCAAGGGTACTTCCTTGCCCCAGACGCGCTGCGGGCTGGCGCTCCAGGTCGCCTGCCAGTGTCCTTCTTCAGCCTGCGCCAAGGGCAGGGCCAACGGTATGGCCAGGGCGATCAGGGCGGTGAGCAGCAGTCGTTTCATGGTATTCCTCGACAACGTTGATGGAGATGACCATAGGCTCGGCCATTCCCAATCACGGCGGTAGACGGCATATTTGCAGACCCGTCATTCGATTAACGAATAGGACATGGATACCCTCAAGGCGTTGCACTGTTTCGTCCGCGCCGTGGAACTGGGCAGTCTTTCCGCCGTGGCCCGCGAGTCCGGCAGCAGCCAGCCGACGGTGAGCAAGACCATGGCAGCGCTGGAACGCCAGGTTGGCGCGCAGTTGCTGATCCGCAGCACCACCCGCGTGCAGCCCACCGAGCAGGGCCGGAGCTTCTACGAGCATGCGCGGCAGACGCTGGAAAGCTATGCCGAGGGCGTCAGCGAGGCCCGTGGCGAGACCGAGCAGGTGCGCGGCCGCCTGCGGGTCAGCGCGCCGGTGAGTCTGGGCGTGCTGCGGCTGAATGCGCTGCTGCTGGAGTTCATGCAGTTGCACCCGGAGGTCGAGGTGGAACTGCTGCTCAACGACCGCTTCGTCGACCTCACCGCAGAAGGCATCGACCTCGCCCTGCGCCTGGGCGGCGAACTGCCGGAACAACTGATCGCCCGTCCGCTGGCGCGCTCGCGGCGCTATCTGGTGGCCGCCCCGGCATGGCTCGCCCGGCAGCCCGGCCTGCACTCGCCCGAGGACCTGCCGCTGGCCGACTACCTGCGTTTCGCCTGGCTCGACGCCGGCCAGAACCTGCTGCTGCGCCACGTCGACGGGCGCGAACTGAACCTCGCCACACGCAGCCGCTACACGGTGAACAGCTCCCTGGCGATCCGCGAGAGCTACTGCCTGGCTGCCGGTTTCGGTCTCACGCCGGCCTGGCTGGTGGCCGACCTGCTGGCCGACGGCAGCCTGCAACGCATTCTCCCGCACTGGCACGGGCCTACCCAGGAGGCCAGTCTGCTGTATCCTTCGCGGCTTTTTCTGCCGGCCCGGACCCGCGCGCTGATCGATTTCCTCATCGAGCGCCTGCCGCGCCTGCCCGGTTTCGAGGCTCTCTGACGGGCAGCGGCTATGCTTTTCGGCATTGAGCAGAACCGCCGCGCCCACCGACCGGTCGAACCCTGATATCCGCCCCCGAGGGACTTGCATGGGCAAGCAACACACACCTTATCTGCTGGCCACCCTGGCGCTGCCGCTACTGCTGGCCGGCTGCTCGACGAGCGCCAGCAACCCCTGCGACGAGCCGCTGAGCGGCGAGGCCTGCCGCCAGGAGCGCCTGCTCTACCAGAACGACATGCTGCAGGCGAAGCTGCTGATCGCCAGCGGCGACCTGGCCAACTACGAGCTGGCCGAAGCTCTGCTCGCCCGCTCCCTGGAAAAGGACGTGCGCGGCGAGGCGAGCTTCTACATGGCGCTGCTGAAGATCAAGGAAGGCCCGCAGGTGGACGAGGTGCTGCCACTGCTGGAGAAGGCCGCCGACGCCGGCCAGCCCTATGCCGTGGCGCTGCTCTACAAGATCTGGTCCGAACCCTTCCTGGTGGAGCAGGCCGACCCGGCGAAAGCCCGGCAGTATCTTGAGGACTACGGCAACCTGGACGTCGCCAGGAGCGGCTACCCGTCGTTCGAGAAAGCCACCGCGCTGGTCAACTCGCTGCTCAGCGAACCGCCCGCCGTCGCCGACCAGCCGGCTCAGCCCTAGCCCTCATCGGGCGCCGGGGCGGCCTGGTCGAAGGTCCTCGCGCCCTCGTCCTTGCCGTGGGGCAGATGGTGCTCGATCACCGCATTGAGCTCCGCGCCCAGCAGCAGCACCGCCGACGAGATGTAGAAGTACAGCAGCAGCACGATGATCGCCCCGACGCTGCCGTACATGGCGTTGTAGTCGGCGAAGTTCTTCACGTAGTAACCGAAGCCCAGCGATGCGGAAATCCACAGCACCACGGCGAGCATCGAACCGGGCGTGATGAAGCGGAACCTCTGCTGCACGTTGGGCGTGACGTAGTAGATGATCGCCACCGCCATCATCATCAGCAGCACGATCACCGGCCAGCGCAGGATGCTCCAGAGGATCACCACGAAATCCTCCAGGCCCACCTTGGCGGCGATCCAGCCCATCACCTGGGGCCCGAGGATCATCAGCGCGGCGATCAGCATCAGCATGGCCACCAGGCCGAAGGTGTAGAACAGCGACAGCGGGATGCGCTTCCAGGCCGGACGCGCCTCGCGCACGTCATAGGCGGCGTTGAGTGCGATCATCAGCGAACGCACCGCCGCCGAGGACGACCACAGCGCCACCACGATACCGATGGACAGCAACCCACCCTGGCGCTGCTGCAACTGGTCGATGACCGGGTTGACCTGCTCCAGCGCCTGCGCCGGCAGCACGTAGTCGGCCTGCTGGCGGAGGAAGTCGAAGAACTCCGGCAGGTGCAGGAAGCCCAGCAGCGCGATGAGGAACAGCAGGAAGGGAAACAGCGAGAACAACCCCTGGTAGGCCAGTGCGGCGGCGTAGGTGGGCATCTCGTCGTCGAGGAATTCCTTCAGCGTCAGCCTGATCAGCTTCCAGGGCCCCAGGCTGAGCCCGCGCATGTCCATGAATCGCATCCCGCACCGTCCTCCCGATGAGCGTCCCGCCTGCCGGCGGCTGCAGGGTGGACCCGCGCCAAGCCGGCAAAGTTGCAATAAATGCGCGACGCAGAGCGCCCCGCCAGCACAGACCATAGCCGCTGGCGGGGCGCGGAGGCCAGAGCGGGTGCGGATTCAGTCGGCCGGGCGATAGACCTTGGCGAAGCGCTCGGCCTTCACCACACCGTAGTCACCGGGGGCGTACTGCATGACCCAGTCACCAGCGGCACCGGTGAGGCGGTCGCCACCGGCCGAGCGCAGCAGGCTGAAGGCTTCGTCCATGCGCCGGGCCAGCACCGGGCTGGGGATATTGCGGTAAGCGCCCGGCTCGCCGTGGCTGAGTGCAGTGTCGGCGGGCCGGTATTTGGGGTCGAAGCGCTCGCGGGAGACGACCCAGCGCTCGCCCGTCGCGCCGCTGATGATCGCGTCCCCGATGGCGTAGCGATTCGGACCTTCGAGGCTCATCAATTCGCCCACCGCGGCAGCGAATTCGACGGTGACGGTTTCATCCTTCACCACGCGTTGCGCGGCGGGATCGGTGCGGAGGTCGACCTGGGTGAGTTCGATCATGGCGGGGCTGCAGACCTGCGGAAAGAGGTGGAAGAGAGACCGGCGGCAAGCCTACCCGCAAAAGAATCGCCCCGCGAGCAGCCAGCGGCCGACGGTGCTCTACACTCACACGCCATGGGCGTGCCGTCACGGCACATCGGCCCGAACCCGGCCATGCTCTGGCTGTCGCACCTACTGAGCCTGCACCCACGCACCACTCCCATCAGCCGTACAGGAATCTCCCATGCTGTTTGCCCGTCTCGCCCTGCCCTTCCTGTTGCTCACCAGCCTGGCCGTCCACGCCGAAGACACCCCCGACGAAGCGAAATTCCTCAAGGAATCGGCGGACTATTTCGACCAGGTCACCAAGGCCAACCTGCCGCGCCAGGTGGACAAGGTGACCACCCTCAACAGCGTGCAGCTCGACCCGGCGAAGAAGATGCTGTATTACCGCTACGCCATCTCCAACCTGCGCCTGGACGCCATGGACCTGGGCGCCCGCGCCAAGTTCGAGAACGGCCTGAAGAAGCAGCTCTCCGAGACCACCTGCCAGCAGCCCGACCTGCTGCAGCGCTTCCGCGAGCACCACCTGAGCGTCACCCACGAGTACGCCGGCAGCGACGCCAAGCCGCTGGCCAGCATCACCATCGATCCGCAGACCCTGAGCTGCGCCAAGACCTGACGTTGCAGAACCACCGATGAGCCGTGCCGACTACCACCAGGAAAACGCCCAGCGCGCCGAGGCCGAAGCTCGGCGCGCGCTGGCTGCACTGGGTGGCAGGCGAGCTGTACCGGCTGAGCCCGCCGCACTACGCCAACATGGTGCGCCGCGAGCTGGAGCGCCTGACCGCCGGCTGAACGGCCGCCTGCCACGGGACTATGCTGAAGCAGTCAGCTCTCGGTCCGAGGGCGTCCCGTTGGAGGACAGGCTCGTGAAAGGTCTCGACGCGAAGAAACAGGCGAAGAAGAAGCCGCTGAAAACCGCGCACGAAAAACGCATGGCCAAGCGGCAGAAGAAAACCGGCAAGTCGCTGCTGGGCACGCCTCAGCAACCGTCCTGAGGGCGCGCCCCTCGTCCCGCGGATGGCCTCGGCGAGGCTGTCCGCTCACCTCCCCTCCCGGGACTCTGCGGGAGCGCGCCATGCGCGCGATCGTGGGCATGGCCCGCTCCTGCAAGGGTGTTCCGATACACCGCCCTGGTAAGCGTGCGCTAAATCAATCCGGGTCAGACCAGCCCGGCGCGCAGATTCAGCAGCATCCGTTCGCCCTGGGCGAGAATCAGCCCGCCGGCGCGATAACCGGCGGCGCCGATGCACAGGAAGCGCTCCGCTTCGCCCGGCTCCACCTGTTCCACCGCGCGGCTGCCGGGGTGCCAGATGACACTGCCGGCGCTGGTGTTCTTGTCGATGCGCAGGCGGCGCTGCCAGCCGGCATCCTCCAGCACCAGGGAACCGGTGTTGTAGAGCACCTGCTTGACCGCGCCACGGGGAGCCCAGGTGTTGGGCAGGCCGCTGGCCTTGCCGTCCAGCTCCATCCCATGGACCACCGAGCGACGCAACGAACCCACGCGCCAGTAGGGCTGCAGGGCGAAGCTGAAGAGGCAGTCGCTGTCATCTTCGTGGTAGCTGGAGAGCTCGATGTCCAGGTCCTGGCCCAGGCGCGCTTCCAGGCGCACGTGCCAGTCCTCGATGTCCAGCTGCCAGCTGACCACCACCTTGCTGTCGTCGGCCCAGGCGTCGAGCATGCGCCACTCGCGCTGGCGCGCCCAGCCGTGCTGGGGCCAGTCGGCCTCAGTGGGGTGGCTGCCGAACCAGGGCCAGCAGACCGGGATACCGCCGCGGATCGGTGCCGTGCTCAGGCTCGGCCACTGGCTTGAGCACCACAGCAGCGGGCGCGCACCACGCGGCTGGAAGTGCAGCAGTTGCGCACCCTGGCGGCTGAACACCGCCTGGCATTGCGGATGATCGATGAGCAGCAGGTCGCGACGCTGGAAGCGCACCCAGTCGAAGGGGCGCTTGCCCCGCATGGAATGAAAAAAGCGCTGCAGCGGATGCTCGAGCATTGTCCGGATGTCCTGATCCAATCCCTGCCCGGACATTCCGGGGCGTGAAGATCTCTGTAGTTTCACTACATCTTACAGAAAAGGCGGCGATTCTAACCGCAAAGCCTAGTCACGCGCAGCGCCCGCGCCAATGAAAAAAGGCCCGTCGCAAGGACGGGCCAGGTTCGCACCAGGGAGCAATCAGAAGCTGGACTGGATCTTCAGGCCGGCCACCACGGCGTTGTTGACCTCGTCCACGCCGCCCGGATGGCGGATGTACTGCAGGTTCGGCCGCACGGTGAGCCAATTGGTCACATGCACGCCGTAGTACAGCTCGGCGTTGTACTCGGTGTCCTGGATGGGCTGGTACAGCGGGTTGTCGTAGTCGTCGATGCCGTTGACCTGGTTCACCAGGCGCTGGCGATCCTGCACATCGTCGTTGACATGGATGCGCGCCACGCCGAAGCCGATGTCATCCTTGGGCCGCGCGTCGAACGGGCCCTTGTAGACCACGCCGAGCTGCTGGTAGTTGTCGACGGTGTTGGTGGCCTTGTCGTGCACGGTGAAGTTGGCGAACAGGTTCAGGCCACGCGAGGTGTCGCCGTCATGGGCGGTCACCTGCTGCTGCGCCACCACCCACCAGCCATGCTTGCCGCTGTGGGTCTTCGCTGGCTCGCCGGTGAGCGCCTGCGGGTTGCCGTTGACGTCGTCGTATACGTCGTCGGCCTCGGCGGTGCTGTAGTAGTAGCCCAGGCGGTATTCGCCGGGCAGTTGCTGGGCGCCGACCCTGGGCATCCACACCAGCTCCACCGGTAGAATGGTGCCCTTGGTACCGCTGCCGTTGAGCTTGAAGCCGTTGCCGGTTTCCAGGTTCGACGGGTTCTGGTTGTACGCGCCGACCTGGGCGTACCACTGGTCGTTGAAGTTCCACTTCACCCGGGCCGCCCACTGGCTGACCGGCCAGTTGTACCAGATGCCGCCGACCCAGTTGCCCACCTGCGAGCCGCAGAAGGCCAGGTTCTGGAAATCACAGGGGAAGCTGTTGAAGTCCTCGCCCTCGCCGAAGCGGCCGACCTTCACGTCCAGCGCGCCATCGAAGTACTGCTGCTTGATCCACATCTGCGTCAGGCGCCAGGTCTGGCCACGGCCCCAGACTTCCTGCACGGAGCTGAACTGTCCGGCGCGCGGGTCGCTGATGCGGTCGTTGGAAAGATTGCGGCCGCTGCGCTCGGTGACCGTCAGCTGGAACTCGGTGGCATCCCAGCCGAGGATCTTCTGCAGGTCCAGGTGGGTGCCGAGGGCGAACTGGTCGGAGTAGCGCGCCGTGGTGTGCTGGTCGTAGCCACCGCCCAGGTTGCTGGCCACCTCGCCGACGTAGTCGAGCTTGAAGTCGTAGCCCTTCTCCAGCAGTTCGGTGCGCTTGCCACCCCAGTCACCCAGGCCCCACTTTGACTCGGATGAGAAGGCATCGTCGGCATGGGCGACGTTGCCCACGCAGCCCAGTGCGAGCAGGCAGCCCAGGGTTCGTGCGGCGGGCCGGTTGTTGTTCTTGTGCATCTCCAGCGTCCTCGTTGTCTTGGTTTCTAGCGTCGTTACAGGCAGGGGGTGTTTCAGGAATGCTTCTGGCGGGCCAGCGGCGTCACCTTGTTCGCGCCGTCGCCACGCGGCTCGGCGCGCAGTCGCTCGCCGCTCTGTGCGTCGAACAGCAGCGCGCGGGAAGGATCGAAGCGCAGCTGCAGGGACGAGCCCGGCAGCGGCGTCTGGTCCGGCGCCAGGCGGCAGCAGACCTTGGCGCCATTGAGCGTGACGAAGGCCAGGGTGTCCGGGCCGGTGGGTTCGACCACCTCGACCTCGGCACGCAGGTCGCTCGGGCCGTTGCCGTCGTCGCTGGCCAGCTGTACCTGCTCCGGGCGCACGCCGAGGATCAGCTCGCGACCTTCGACCAGCCCGGCGTCCAGTTGCAGCGGCAATTCGCAGCGGTCCTGGCCGCTGTCCAGCAGGCCGACCAGCCGGCCGCCCTGCTGCTGCACCCTGAGCGGGATGAAGTTCATCGGCGGCGAGCCGATGAAGCTGGCGACAAACAGGTTCGCCGGATCGTTGTAGATCTGCTGCGGGGTGCCGAACTGCTGGACGATGCCGTCCTTCATCACCGCCACCTTGTCACCCAGGGTCATGGCCTCGATCTGGTCGTGGGTCACGTACACCGTGGTGGTCTTCAGGCGCTGGTGCATCAGCTTGATCTCGGTGCGCATCTCCACGCGCAGCTTGGCGTCGAGGTTCGACAGCGGTTCGTCGAACAGGTAGATCTTCGGCCGCCGCGCCAGCGCCCGGCCCATCGCCACGCGCTGCTGCTGGCCGCCGGAGAGCTGCGAGGGCTTGCGTTCGAGCAGGTGCTCGATCTGCAAGAGCTTCGCCACGCGAGCCACCTCGGCGTCGATTTCGGTTTTCGGCAGCTTGCGGATCTTCAGGCCGAAGGCGATGTTCTCGCGCACGCTCATGGTCGGGTACAGCGCGTAGGACTGGAACACCATGGCGATGTCGCGATCCTTCGGGCTCATGCCGCTGATGTCCTGGCCGTCCACCAGGATGGCGCCGCCGGTGACGTTCTCCAGGCCGGCGATGCAGTTCATCAGGGTGGATTTGCCACAGCCGGAGGGGCCGACCAGGATCAGGAACTCGCCCGAATCGATCGACAGGTTGATCGACTTCAGGGTGTCCGCCAGGCCTGCGCCGTAGGACTTGTGCAGGTTGTGCAGTTCAAGGGTGGACATCGGTGCTTACCTCAACCTTTGACGGCGCCGGCAGTGAGCCCGCGCACGAAGTACTTGCCGGCCAGTACGTAGACCACCAGCGTGGGCAGCGCCGCGATCATCGCGGCCGCCATGTCGACGTTGTATTCCTTCACGCCCGTGCTGATGTTCACCAGGTTGTTCAGAGCCACGGTGATGGGCTGGGCGTCGCCGCTGGCGAACACCACCCCGAAGAGGAAATCATTCCAGATCTGGGTGAACTGCCAGATCAGACAGACCATCACGATGGGGGTGGACATCGGCATCAGAATGCGTAGGAAGATGGTGAAGAACCCCGCGCCGTCCAGGCGCGCGGCCTTCACCAGCGCATCGGGAATCGCCACGAAGTAGTTGCGGAAGAACAGCGTGGTGAAGGCCAGGCCGTAGATGCAGTGCACCATCACCAGGCCGGTGGTGGTGTTGGCCAGGCCGAGCTTGCCGAGGGTGAAGGACATCGGCAGGAGGATCACCTGGAACGGCAGGAAGCAGCCGAACAGCAGCGCGCCGAAGAACAGCTGCGAACCGCGGAAGCGCCACATCGACAGCACGTAACCGTTCATGGCGCCGATGAAGGTGGAGATCAGCACGCCCGGCACGGTGATCTTCACCGAGTTCCAGAAGTAGTCGCCCACCGCACCCCAGGCCTTCACCCAGCCGATCACGGTGAATACGTCCGGCAGCGCCAGCAGGTTGCTGGTGCGGATATCCTCGGGCGACTTGAAGCTGGTCAGCAGCATCACCAGCAGCGGGATCACGTACAGCGCCACGGCGCCCCAGAGGGTCGCATGCACCGCCAGGCGGCTCAGGCTGAACGACGGTTTCAGGGTCGAGTCATGCATGGCGCTTGCCCCGCAGTTCGGAGTACAGGTACGGCACGACGATGGCCAGCACGGCACCCAGCATCAGCATCGCGCTGGCCGCGCCCAGGCCCATCTGGCCGCGGGTGAAAGTGTGGGCGTACATGAACATCGCCGGCAGGTCGGAGGAGTAGCCGGGGCCGCCGGCGGTCATCGCGGCGACCAGGTCGAAGCTCTTGATGGCGATGTGCGCGAGGATCATCAGCGCGCTGAAGAACACCGGACGCAGGCTCGGCAGGACGATGCGCAGGTAAATGGTCGGCAGGCTCGCGCCGTCCACCTGGGCGGCACGCACGATGGCCGGATCGACCCCGCGCAGCCCGGCGAGGAACAGCGCCATGACGAAGCCCGAGGCCTGCCACACGGCGGCGATCACCAGGCAGTAGACCACCCGTTCCGGGTCCACCAGCCAGTCGAAGCGAAAGCCGCTCCAGCCCCAGTCGCGCAGCAGCTTGTCCAGGCCCAGGCCGGGGTTGAGCAGCCACTTCCAGGCGGTACCGGTGACGATCATCGAAAGCGCCATGGGGTACAGGTACACCGTGCGGATGAAGCCTTCGCGACGAATGCGCTGGTCCAGCAGCACCGCGAGGAACACCCCGAGCACCAGGCAGGTGCCGATGAACAGGCCGCCGAACAGCAGCAGGTTCTTGCTCGCCACCCACCAGCGGTCGTTGTCCCACAGCCGCAGGTACTGGCTCAGCCCGGCCCAGCTGTAGGCCGGCATGAAGCGTGAATTGGTGAAGGACAGCAGCAGCGTCCAGCCGATGTAGCCGTACACGCAGACCAGCACCACGAGCATGCTCGGGGCCAGCACCAGCTTCGGCAGCCAGGCCTGCAAGCCATCGAGCAGCGAAGCGCGGGGCGCGGCGGCGGGGGTGAAAGTCGGAGATCGGGTCGCCATCTGCTTTCTCGAGGATGAGTGAGCCCACCCGGGCTGCCGTGGCGGCCCGGAGTCGTTCTGTCGGGAGGGAAGCCGGCTCCGCTACGGAGCCGGCGAGCGCCTTACTGCGCGGCGGCCTGGATGGCGGCGCCCAGTTGCTGCGCGGCCTTCTGCGGATCGGCGGCGGGGTCGTTGAAGAAGTTGGTGACCACGTCGAAGATCGCGCCCTGCACGTAGCTGGAGGCGGCCATACTGTGGGCCATGCTCGGCACCAGGTTGTTGCTGGCGGAGGCGGCCTTGAAGTCCTTCATCGACTGCTGGGCGCAGCTGTCGAAGGGCGTCATGTCGACGTCCAGACGCACCGGGATCGAGCCCTTGTTGAGGCTGAAGTCCTTCTGGAACGAAGGATCGAGTACAGCGCGGGCCAGGTCTTCCTGGGCCTTGCGGTTTTCCTCGTTGCTCAGCTTGAACATCACCAGGGAGTCGATGTTGTAGTCGAAGGCCTGCTGCGTGCCGGGGAACGGCAGGCACTGGTAGTCCTTGCCCGCCACCTTGCCGGCGGCGGTGAACTCGCTCTTGGCCCAGTCGCCCATGATCTGCATGCCGGCCTTGCCGTTGATGACCATGCCGGTGGCGACGTTCCATTCGCGGCCGGCGGCGTCGGCGTCGACGTAGCCGTGCAGCTTCTTCAGCGCGGCGAAGACGTCAGCCATCGGCGCGCCGGTGAGGGTTTCCTTGTCCAGTTCGACGAAGGCCTTGCGGTAGCCTTCCGTGCCCATCTTGCTGAGCACCAGGTTCTCGAACAGGGTGCCGTCCTGCCACGGCTGGCTGCCATGGGCCAGCGGCGTGAAGCCGGCGGCCTTGAGCTTGTCGGCGGCGGCGAAGAATTCATCGAGGGTGGTCGGCGGCGTGGCGCCGGCCTTCTTGAACACTTCCGGGTTGATGTACAGCCAGTTCACCCGGTGCACGTTGACCGGCACGGCCACGTAGTCGCCCTTGTACTTCATGATCTGCGCCACCTGCGGCGGCAGCAGCTGGTCCCACTTGCCTTCGGCGGCGACCTCGTTGAGGTCGGCGAGCAGGCCCAGTTCGCCCCACTCCTGGATGTCCGGCCCCTTGATCTGTGCGGCGGCCGGCGGATTGCCGGAGACGGCGCGGGTCTTCAGTACGGTCATGGCCGCTTCACCACCGCCCCCGGCGACGGCGAAGTCCTTCCAGGTGTGGCCCTTGGCTTCGACGAGTTTCTTCAGGGTTTCGGCGGCGCGCTTCTCACCGGGGGACGTCCACCAGTGCAGCACTTCGACTTCACCGGCGTGGGCCAGCAGGGGGGAGAGACAGAAAGAGGAAAGACAGATGGCGGCCGACAGGCGACGGATCGCATTCATGGGGAGCACCTTGTTCTTGTTATTGGAGGCAAGTCTGCGCTTGCGATGGTCCGAGTCTATCCAAGGCATTCCGTTCTCCGGGTAACGAAGCGATCTTCGATTGTCACTGGCCAGTGACATTTGGCGAATGTTCATGAGGAAAGATGACGGGAGCAGGAATCGCCCTACTCCACCTCCAACCGCGGCAACCTCAGCGTCACCCGCAACCCGCCCTCACGGCGGTTCTGCAGGGTGACTTCGCCGCCGTGGGTATGCGCGATGTTGCGCGCAATGCCCAGGCCCAAGCCGTAGCCCTGTCCCCGTTCGGACAACCGGAAGCGTGGCTCGAAGACTTTTTCCAGGCGCTGCTCCGGCACACCCGGGCCCTGATCGTCGACATGCAGGACCACCGCGTCGGCATCGTCCTCGATGCTCAGCTGGGCGCGGCCGCCGTACTTCAGGGCGTTGTCCAGCAGGTTGCCGATGCAGCGCTTGAGTGCCAGCGGCTTGCCCGGATAGGGCTCGAGCGACGCGCCCAGTACCTCGACGCGGCCATCGGCTATGTAGGGGCCGGCGACGTATTGCAGCAGCTGGTTGAGGTCCACCGGTTCGACGTTCTCGTGGATGTCGGTGTCCTTCACGCATTGCAGCGCGCCCTTCACCAGCAGTTCCAGTTCATCGAGGTCGTGGCTGAACTTGTCCTGCGCCTGTTCATCCTCCAGCAGCTCCACGCGCAGGCGCAGGCGGGTGATGGGCGTGCGCAGGTCGTGGGAGATGCCGCTGAACAGCTGGGCGCGTTCGTTGACATAGCGGTCGATGCGTTCGCGCATGGTGTTGAAGGCGCGGGAGACTTCCACCAGCTCGCTCGCCCCGCTCTCCTCCAGCGGCTGGTCCTCACCACCCAGCGCGATGTCGCGGGCGGCGCGGGCCAGGCGCTTGAGCGGGCGGCTCTGCCAGTGCACCAGCAGGCCGGTGAACAGCAGCAACAACAGGCTGGTGAAGGCGATGGAAATGACCTGCTGCGGCGGCAGGCCTTCAGGCTCCAAGGTAACGTAGGGCGCCGGCATCAGGCTGGCAATGTACAGCCACTCGCTTTCGCCGATGCGGATCTGTGTGACCAGCACCGGCGGGTTCACCGGCTCCAGGGTCAGCGCGTAGTGCGCCCAGGAGCGCGGCAGCTCCTCCAGTTTCAGCTCGCCGTTGAACAGCCGCAGGTCGTCGGGGCTGACGAACTCCACCTGCAGCTCGACGTCCTTGCCCAGCTTCTGCTGCAGGACGTCCTGCACGATGTCGATCACCGCCTGCTTGTTGGTGGTGTCCGGCAACGCGCGCAGGTTCAGCGGGCGTTCGTTGAGCGAGACGAAGAAGCGTGTGCCGCCCATGCTGCGCAGCTGGTCGAGCACCAGCGGGCGGTAGCCGATGGGCAGCGAGCGGAAGTAGCTGACGCTGGCAGCCATGGAGTAAGCCAGGCTGCGCGAGCTGGTGAGCAGGCCGTCGCGCTGGCTGGTGCGCAGGTGGGAAATCCAGAACAGGCTCGACAGCCCCTGGGCGATCAGCACCGCCAGCAGGGTGAGCAGCAGCATGCGGCCGAGCAGCGAGCGCGGCACCAGGGCCCAGCGGCGGCGTTCACTCATGGCCGGCGAGGTGCGGGCGAACCTGGGCGGCCAGCAGGTAGCCGCTGCCGCGCACGGTCTGGATCAGCCGCGCCGGCTTGTCGGTGTCACGCAGGCGCTGGCGCAGGCGCGACACGGCCATGTCGACGATACGCTCCAGCGGCATCACCTCGCGGCCACGGGTGGCGCTGGCGATGGTGTCGCGGTCGAGTATCTGCCGGGGGTTGTCGAGGAACAGCTTGAGCAGGGCGAAGTCGGCGCCACTGAGGAAATGTTCTTCGCCGTCCTCGTGGAACAGCCGGTGGCTGATGGTATCCAGCCGCCAGTCGTCGAAGGCGATGACCTCGCCGCCGCGCACCTGGGTGAACTGCGCGCGGCGCAGCAGCGCCTTGATCCGCGCCAGCAGCTCGCGGGGGCTGAAGGGTTTGCCGAGGTAATCGTCGGCGCCCAGCTCCAGGCCTACCACGCGGTCGGCCTCGTCGGAGCTGGCGGTGAGCATGATCACCGGCATGCAGGCGTGGCGCTGATGCGAGCGAATCCAGCGGCACAGGCTGAAGCCGTCCTCGTCGGGCAGCATCACGTCGAGGATCGCCAGGGCGGCGTCCTCGTCGCACAGCGCGCGGCGGAAGCTCTCGCCATCGGCGACGCTGCGCACCTGGAAGCCGGCGCGGCTGAGGTAGGTCTCCAGCAGCTCGCGGATTTCCTGGTCGTCGTCCACCAGCAGGATGGATCGGGCAGGCTGGTTCACTTCGGGCGTCCTTTCTTGTTGTTCTTCGAGGTGGAACGAAAAATCAGCCTTCGTTGCGCAGCGCCTGCTCCAGGGCTACACCGGCGCCGAACAGGCCCGGATGGTCGGCCGTCATGACCCATACCGGAACCGGGTCGAGGTACGGCCCGCTGGTCTTGCCACGGCTGCGGAAGGCCTCGGCGAAGCCGCTGCGCTGGAAGCGTTCGAGGAAGCGCGGGACGATGCCGCCGGTGATGTACACGCCCCCCAGCGCGCCGACCGTCAGCACGGCATTGCCGGCGACCCGCGCCAGCCAGACGAAGAAGTGTTCCAGTACCGCGTCGGCGTAGGCATCGCCAGCCATGGCGCGCTCGCCGATCTCGGCGGCGGTGGTGCATTTCGGCGCCACGCCATCGAGCTGGCAGCTCATGCGGTAGAGGTTTTCCAGGCCGCTGCCGGAGAGCACGCGCTCGGCCGAGACATGGCCGTACTTCTCGCGCAGCAGCTGCCAGAGGGCGAAGTCACGCTCGGAGGTCACCGGCAGGTCGACGTGGCCGCCTTCGCAGGGCAGCACTTCCCAGCCACCGTTCGGCAGCGGCATCAGGCTACCGACGCCCAGGCCGGTGCCCGGGCCGATGATCAGTTTGGCGCGACCTTCCAGCGGCTTGCCGGCGCGCACCTGCACCAGGTGCTCCTCCGACAGCCGCGAGGCCGCCCAGGCCATGGTGCTGAAGTCGTTCACCAGCAGCAGGTGGCTCAGGCCCAGTTCATGGCGGAACGCCTCGCGCTTGATCACCCAGTGGTTGTTGGTGAATTTAAAGTCGCCGGCGCCGACGGGCCCGGCACAGGCCAGGCAGACGTTGTCGACGGCGGACAGCGGCTGGCCGATACGCTGCAGGTAGTCGCGCACGGCGTCTTCCGGGCGCGGGTAGTCGGCGCAGGCCAGGACCTGGATGGATTCGAGGACTTCACCGCGCCACAGGGCGAAGCGCGCGTTGGTGCCGCCGATGTCGCCGACCAGGGCGAAACCGTTCGAGGCGGAGTGAGCTTTGTTGGAATTCATTGCGGGCTCGGGCCTGGAAGTGGAGGAAAAGATTCAGCTTAGGACAGCACCGCGAACGCTCCCGTGCGGCGGACAGGCAGTCCGGCCGCGCGGGAGGTTGCATCGATCAGCGCAAGCCGTCGAGCTCGGCGGTGAAGCTGCAGGCGCCCTGCTCGGCCGAACTGAAGGCGTTGCGCATGAAGGCGAACAGCTCGCGCCCCATGCCGACATTATCCAGTGCCGGGGTCTCGATGAGCGGACGGGCTTCCCATTCTGCCGCATCCACCAGCACGCGCAGCTCGCCGGTGGTGCCGTCGACGCGCACCACGTCGCCATCGCGCAGCCTGGCCAGCGGGCCGCCGTTGAGCGCCTCCGGGGACACGTGGATCGCCGCCGGCACCTTGCCGGAGGCGCCGGACATGCGCCCGTCGGTGACCAGCGCCACCTTGAAGCCACGGTCCTGCAGCACGCCGAGGAACGGCGTGAGCTTGTGCAGCTCCGGCATGCCGTTGGCGCGCGGCCCCTGGAAGCGCACCACGGCCACCAGGTCGCGCTCCAGCTCGCCGGCCTTGAAGGCGGCGGCCAGGCTCGACTGGTCGTGGAAGATGCGCACCGGGGCCTCGACGATCTGGTGCTCCAGCGCCACGGCGGAGACCTTCATCACGCCGCGGCCGAGGTTGCCTTCCATCAGGCGCAGGCCGCCTTCGGCGGAGAACGGCTTGTCGATGGGGCGCAGGATGTTCTCGTCCAGGCTCGCCGCCGGGCCTTCGCGCCAGACCAGCTTGCCGTCGTCGAGGAAGGGTTCCTGCAGGTAGCGACGCAGGCCCTTGCCAACCACGGTCTGCACGTCTTCATGCAGCAGGCCGCCATCGAGCAGCTGGCGGATCAGGAAGGACATGCCGCCCGCCGCCTGGAAGTGGTTGATGTCGGCCTGGCCGTTGGGATAGATGCGCGCCAGGGTCGGCACGATTTCGGAGAGGTCGGCCATGTCCTGCCAGGTCAGCTGGATGCCGGCGGCCTGGGCGATGGCCAGCAGGTGCAGGGTGTGGTTGGTCGAGCCGCCGGTGGCCAGCAGCGCCACCACCGAGTTGACCATGGCCTTCTCGTCGACGATCTCCGCCATGGGCACGAACTGGCCGTTCTCCGGCGCCAGGCGCGCGGCCTGGCGGGCGGCTTCGCGGGTCAGCTCGTCGCGCAGCGGGGTGTTCGGGTTGACGAAGGAGGCGCCCGGCAGGTGCAGGCCCATCACTTCCACCAGCAACTGGTTGGTGTTGGCGGTGCCATAGAAGGTACAGGTGCCCGGCGCATGGTAGGAGGCCATCTCCGAGGCCAGCAGCTCCTCGCGGGTGGCCTTGCCTTCGGCGAACAGCTGGCGCACTGCGGCCTTTTCCTTGTTGGAGATGCCGGTGGGCATCGGCCCGGCAGGCACGAACACCACCGGCAGGTGGCCGAAGCGCAGCGAGCCGATCAGCAGGCCGGGGACGATCTTGTCGCACACGCCCAGGCACAGCGCGGCGTCGAACATGTTGTGCGACAGCGCGATGGCGGTGCCCATGGCGATCACGTCGCGGCTGGCCAGGGACAGCTCCATCCCCGGCTCGCCCTGGGTCACGCCGTCACACATGGCCGGCACGCCGCCGGCGAACTGGCCGACCGAGCCGATCTGCCGCAGGGCGTCCTTGATCAGCTCCGGGAAGCGTTCCAGCGGCTGATGCGCGGAGAGCATGTCGTTGTAGGCGGAGACGATGGCGACGTTGGCCTGGTTCATCAGCCGCAGCGCCTGTTTGTCGGAATCACCACAAGCCGCGACGCCGTGGGCGAGGTTGCCGCAGGGCAGCGTGCCGCGGTGCGGGCCCTTGGTGGCGGCTGCCTTGACCAGGTCGAGGTAGCGCTGGCGTGTGGCCGCGCTGCGGGCCTGGATGCGCTGGGTGACTTCAAGCACACGAGGGTGCATGGCAGCATTCTCCTACAGACTATCGGTTGTTGTTTTTACAACATTATCGTTGATTACTCGGTGTTTACTTTTCATCAACGTGGAAATTTAATGGTTTTTACCACAACAAAAGAAAAGAGACGACCTCCATGACTATACGCCTGGCAATCAACGGATTTGGCCGCATCGGTCGGAACGTGCTCCGCGCGCTCTACTCGGGGCCGTATCGTCAGCACCTGCAAGTGGTGGCGATCAACGACCTGGGCGACGCGGCGATCAACGCCCACCTGTGCCAGTTCGACAGCGTGCACGGGCGCTTCGCCGGCCACGTCGAGCACGATGCCGAAAGCCTCAGGGTAGAGGGCGACCGCATTGCCGTCACGGCCATCCGCAATCCGGCGGAGTTGCCGTGGCAAGCCCTGGGAGTGGATATCGTGCTGGAGTGCACCGGCCTGTTCACCTCCCGCGACAAGGCCGCCGCGCACCTGCAGGCCGGCGCGCGCCAGGTGCTGATCTCCGCTCCCGGCCAGGACGTCGACGCCACGGTGGTGTTCGGCGTCAACGAAGGCATCCTGCGCGCGGAACAGCGCATCGTCTCCAACGCTTCCTGCACCACCAACTGCCTGGCGCCGGTGGCCCAGGTGCTGCATCGAGAACTGGGCATCGAGCATGGGCTGATGACCACCATCCACGCCTACACCAACGACCAGAACCTCTCCGACGTCTACCACAGCGACCCATACCGGGCGCGTTCGGCCACCCAGTCGATGATCCCGACCAGGACCGGCGCCGCCGAGGCGGTGGGTCTGGTGCTGCCGGAACTGGCCGGCAAGCTGACCGGCCTGGCGGTGCGCGTGCCGGTGATCAACGTATCGCTGGTGGACCTCACGCTGCAGGTCGCCCGCGACACCAGCGCGCAGGAGGTGAACGCGCTGCTGGAGCGCGCCAGCGAAACTTCGGCGATCCTCGGCTTCAACCGCCAGCCGCTGGTCTCGGTGGACTTCAACCACGACCCGCGCTCGGCGATCTTCGACGCCAGCCACACGCGGGTGAACGGCCGGCTGGTGAAGGTGATGGCCTGGTATGACAACGAATGGGGCTTCTCCAACCGCATGCTGGATACGGCGCGGGCGATGGCTGCAACACGCGGCTGACAACCTGTAGGGCGCATAACGCGCCAGCGTTATCCGCCGTGGAGGATGCGGCGGATAACCCGTTCCGGGTTATTCGCCCTACGCCTGTCTAGAGCCCCCACTGGAACCATCGCACTCCCCTTCGGCTGCCCTCTCCCTAACCCTGGCTGCGCGCCCCGCTCCGAAGGCAGAGGGGACTGGATCGGAGCAGGTTGAAACCATGGCATCAGCCGGCACGGACGGCCCCCTCTCCCTTCAGGGAGAGGGCTGGGGAGAGGGGAACCCAGGCACGGCGTTACCGGCAAACACCACTCAGCGATAAAGCCTTTTCCCCTGCGCCTCCAGCACCAGCAGGCGCATGTCCGCCTCGGCCAGGATCGCCTCCTGGCCCAGGTGGTCGACACGCTTCCACGCCTTGATTTCCTCGCGACTGCGACCGCAGCCCAGGCAGATGCCCTCGTCGAACTCACAGATCTTGATGCACGGACTCTTCACGGACTTCCTCGCGACTGATGGATGAATGTCGGTGGGCCTGCACAATGGACACCCGCGCGGCGCCAAGGTCCAACTCGATTTCCCCATCGGCGTCATCGACGCGGGCAATCGATGCGGTCATTGAAGTCGGCGCGCCTTGCTAGAATCCGCCCTCCACGCACTCCGGCGTCCCCCATGCTCGCCCTCAAGCTCACCCTGGTTCCGCTGTTCCTGCTGCTGGTGTCCCTTTCCGGGCGCTGGTGGGGGCCGACCGTGGCCGGCTGCCTCGCCGCCCTGCCCGCCATCGCCGGGCCGATCCTCTACCTGATCACCGTGGAGCACGGCCGCGACTTCGGCGCCCAGGCCGCGCGGCTGGCGCTGGCGGCGATCTTCGCTGCGGAAGCATTCAACTTCGCCTATGCCTGGCTGTGCCGGAAGCACCGTTGGCCGCTGGCCCTGAGCGGCGCAATGCTGGCCTGGCTGGTGGCTGCCTGGGCCCTGACGCAACTCCCTGTCTCGCCCGTCTGGGCACTGATCGCCGCAGCAATGGGCGCACTGACCAGTCAGCTGTTCATGCCCCGCGCCGAACCGTCAGGCAGCATCGCCGCGCTGGGCCGCTTCGAGCTGGGCCTGCGCATGCTTGCCGGTGCATTGCTGACACTGGCCGTCACCGCCCTCGCCGGCTGGGCCGGGCCGAGCTGGAGCGGCCTGCTGGCGGTGTTCCCGCTGCTCTCCATCGTGCTTTGCGTGTCGTCGCAACGCCTGCACGGCGCGGGCTTCGTCATCGCCCTGCTGCGCGGCATGGTCAGCGGGCGCCCGGCCTTCGCGGCGTTCTGCCTGTGGCTGGCGCTGCGCCTGCCGGCCAACGACACCCTGCCGAGCTTCGCCCAGGCCGCACTGCTGGCCGTGCTGGTTCAAGGCACGCTGCGCTGGCTGATCGGGCTCCGGTCACGCAAGGCCACCAACACCGCCTGAATGAAAAACGCCACGGCTGATCCAGCCGTGGCGTTTTCGTTCGCAGCAGCGCGTAACGCTTAGAGCAGCGTGAAGCTCTGCTCCTTCACGTTGTCCGAATCCAGGCCGACGTAGACCTTGAACTCGCCCGGCTCCGAGGCGTAGCGCAGCTGGCTGTCGTAGAAGCGCAGGTCTTCTTCGCGGATCGGGAACTGCACCACCTTCGACTCGCCCGGCTGCAGCAGGATCTTGCTGAAGCCCTTGAGCTCCTTGACCGGGCGGCTGATGGACGCGGCGACGTCGCGCAGGTAGAGCTGCACGGTGGTCTCGCCGGCGACCTTGCCGGTGTTCTTCACGGTCACGCTGGCGGTCAGCTGGTCACCCTTCTTCAGTTTGCTGCCGGACATCTTCACGTCCGAGACGCTGAAGTCGGTGTAGCTCAGGCCGTAGCCGAACGGGTACAGCGGGCCGTTCTGCGAGTCGAAGTAGCGCGAGGTGTACTTGTTCGGGTGCTCGTGGTCGAACGGGCGGCCGGTGTTCAGGTGGTTGTAGTAGATCGGCACCTGGCCCACCGAGCGCGGGAAGGTCATGGTCAGCTTGCCCGAGGGGTTGTAGTCGCCGAACAGTACGTCGGCGATGGCGTTGCCGCCCTCGGTGCCGCTGAACCAGGTTTCCAGCACGGCGTCGGCGTTGGCACTTTCCCAGCGCAGGTCCATCGGCCGGCCGTTCATCAGCACCAGCACCAGCGGCTTGCCGGTGGCCTTGAGGGCCTTGAGCAGCTCGATCTGGCTCTGCGCGATGTGCAGGTTGGTCTTGCTCGACGCCTCGTGGGCCATGCCCTGGGATTCGCCGACCACGGCCACCACCACGTCGGCCTGTTTCGCCTTCTCGACGGCTTCGTCGATCATGGCTTTCGGGCTGCGCGGGTCGACCTTGACGTCTTCGCTGTACTCGTTGAGGTATTTGACGATCTCCGGATCGTCGGTGACGTTGGCGCCCTTGGCGTAGAGCAGCGCGGCATGGCCACGGGTGGCGGCGCCCATACCCTCGAGCACGGTCACGGCCTGGAAGGCCTTGCCAGCGGCGGACCAACTGCCCATCACGTCGCGCTTGCTGTCGGCCAGCGGGCCGATCAGGGCGATCACGCCGTCGCGCTTGAGCGGCAGCACGCCGCCTTCGTTCTTCAGCAGGACCATGCCCTTGCGCGCGATCTCGCGGGCGTCGGCGCGGTGCAGGCGATCCTCGGCATCGGTATCGACCGGGTCCTTGCCCTGCAGGTAGCGGTACGGGTCCTGGAACAGGCCCATGTCCCACTTGGCGGCGAGCACGTCGCGGCAGGCACGGTCGATCTCGTCCTGGCTGATCAGCCCGGCCTTGAGCAGCTCGGGCATGTGCTTGCCGTAGAGGTCATCGTTCATGTTCATTTCGACGCCGGCGTTGATCGCCGCCTGGGTGGCGTCGCGCTCGGTAGCGGCCACGCCGTGCTTGATCAGCTCCAGCACCGCGCCGTGGTCGCTCAGGGTCAGGCCCTTGTAGCCCCACTGGCCGCGCAGCAGGTCCTGCAGCAGCCACTTGTTGGCGGTGGCCGGCACGCCGTTGATGCTGTTCAGCGAGACCATCACTGCCCCGGCGCCGGCATCAATGGCCGCGCGGTACGGTGGCAGGTAGTCCTGGAACATGCGCTGCGGGCTCATGTCCACGGTGTTGTAGTCGCGGCCGCCTTCGCCGGCGCCGTACAGGGCGAAGTGCTTGACCCCGGCCATGATGGTTTCCGGCTGGTTCAGGCCCTTGCCCTGGTAGCCCTTGACCACCGCGGCAGCAACCTTGCTGGTCAGCCAGGCGTCTTCGCCGAAGCCTTCGGAGACGCGGCCCCAGCGCGGATCGCGGGCGATGTCGACGGTGGGCGAATAGGTCAGGTTGAGACCGTCGGCGCTGGCTTCGATGGCCGAGACCCGCGCGCTGCGCTCGATGGCCGCCAGGTCCCAGCTCGCCGCCAGGCCCAGGCCGATGGGGAATACGGTGCGGTGGCCGTGGACCACGTCATAGGCGAAGAACAGCGGGATCTTCAGCCGGCTCTGCATGGCCGCGTCCTGCAGGTCGCGGATGCCCGGACGGACCACGGTGTTGAACACCGCGCCGGTGGTGCCCTCGGCGATTTCCTTCAGCAGTACCGGCTTGGGATGATCCGGCCCGACGCTGACCAGACGCAGCTGGCCGATCTTCTCTTCCAGCGTCATGCGCTGCATCAGGCTGTCGAGGAAGGCTTCCTTGGACTGGCCGGCCAACGGCACGGCAGGTGCGTCAGCAGGCGCCTGGGCGGCGGAAAGCGAAGCGCTGCTCAGGCCCAGCAGAAGGCCGAGCCAGCAGATACGGCTGATTGGAGTTCTTTTCATATGGGTACTCAGCCGCCTGCGCGAGGCGCCAGGCCACTGTGGATTGTTGTCGAGGATCGTCGAAGGGACGGGGATTCCGGCTGCTCCCCCGGGTGTAGCGGCCGGCGCCTTTCGAACGCGGCACATAAGGTCGTCGCGCGGGGCGCGGAAGTCAATCACCGAACGGCTGGAAAGCCTGGGTCAGATGCGCCAGAGGCCGGACTCAATGGTCGCGGTTGCGCGCATTGAACTCCATTTCCTCGAGCATGGCTTCGCGCAGGGCACGCTCTTCATCCCATTCGTCTTCCGCCGGCGCGGACGGCGCGGGGGCCAGCGCTGGCGCGGCCACCTCGGGCTCGGCTTGCGCTTCGGGCTGGGCAGCCACCTGGGCTGCGCCCTGCGGCTCGACCTCCGGCAGCGCATGCACGCCACTGAAGTCGGCATCCACCCCGGTGTCCTCGTCGTCGCTCGGCGGGCGGTCGATCAGGTCGTCGAAGTCGGTCTTCAAGCCCTGTTCCATCTCGTCCAGCTCGGCGAGCAGACTGCGGAAGCTGGTCTCCTCCTTCGGCTCCTCCGGCGGTGCGGGCTCCGGCTCCTCGCCGGCATCGCGCACGGCCTGGTCGGCCAGGGCCTGCAGCGACGGCGGCACATAGTCCTCGTCGTATTCCTCGGGGCTCGGCAGGCTGGCCACCGGCGCCATGTCCTCGAGGATCGGCTGCGGCTCGGGCTCCATCAGTTTCAGCTCGGCCAGCGGCGGCAGGTCTTCCAGGCTCTTGAGGTTGAAGTAGTCGAGGAAGGTGCGGGTGGTGGCGAGCATCGCCGGGCGGCCGGGGACTTCGCGGTAGCCGACGATGCGGATCCACTCGCGCTCCATCAGCGTCTTGACGATCTGGGTGTTCACCGCGACGCCACGGATTTCCTCGATCTCGCCCCGGGTGATGGGCTGGCGGTAGGCGATCAGCGCCAGGGTCTCCAGCAGCGCACGGGAATAGCGCTGCGGGCGCTCCTCCCAGAGCCGGCCGACCCAGGAGGCGAACTTCTCGCGCACCTGCAGGCGGTAGCCGGTGGCGACTTCCTTCAGCTCGAAGGCCCGCCCGGAACAGGACAGACTCAGCACCGCCAGCGCATCGCGGAACTGCTGCGGCTCGGGGCGCTCGGCCTCCTCGAACAGCTCGCCGAGGCGCTCCAGCGACATGGGCTTGCCGGCAGCCAGGAGGATGCCTTCGAGCAGGGTCGCCAGTTCTTGCGGGTCGGAGAGATTCATCGGGAACTCGGGTCGGGGTTGAAGGTTTCGCCGTTCAGGCGGGAAAGCTACTCAAAGCGCGGCGCCAGGGCAACGCTGGCGGCTCAGAGCGGCTCTTCGTCCGGCTCCGCGTCACCTTCCGGGCCGTCGAAGTGGCCATCCTCGAAGGTCAGCTCGGCAGGCGGCTCGTCGCGGGGCTCGAAGACGTCTTCGTCACCCTCCTCCAGCAGCTCTTCCGCTACCTCGCCGAAGCGCGCGGGGCCCTCCTGCACTTCGCTGCGGGCGCGGACGTGGATCGGTGCGAAGGCTTCGTTCTGCACCAGCTCCACCAGCTGTTCCTTGACCAGCTCCAACACCGCCATGAAGGTCACCACCACGCCAAGCTTTCCTTCGTCGACGCGGAACAGGCTGATGAAGGGCACGAAGCCCTCACCCTTCAGGCGTTCGAGGATCTCGGTCATGCGTTCGCGGGTGGAGAGCATCTCGCGGGTGACCTGGTGGCTCTCGAACAGGTCGGCGCGGCGCAGCACCTCGGCCATGCACAGCATCAGCTCCTGCATGTCCACTTCCGGCAGCAGCCGGCGCGCCCGCGCATCCGGCGCGGCGACGGTGGGCACCACGTAGTCGCGGCCAAGGCGTGGCAGGTCGTCGAGGTCCTCGGCGGCCTTCTTGAAGCGTTCGTACTCCTGCAGGCGGCGGATCAGCTCGGCGCGCGGGTCTTCCTCTTCTTCCTCGGCCTCGGCCGAGCGCGGCAGCAGCATGCGCGACTTGATCTCGGCGAGCATGGCGGCCATCACCAGGTACTCGGCGGCCAGCTCCAGGCGCACCGACTTCATCAGCTCGACATAGCCCATGTACTGGCGGGTGATCTCCGCCACGGGGATGTCGAGGATGTTGATGTTCTGCTTGCGGATCAGGTAGAGCAGCAGGTCGAGCGGGCCTTCGAAGGCTTCGAGGAAGACCTCCAGGGCGTCCGGCGGGATGTACAGGTCCTGCGGCATCTCCGTCAGGGCCTCGCCATAGACGAGCGCCAGCTGCACCGGCACCTGGTATTCAGGGGCGGCGGCGGGGGCTTCCGGCTCGGTCAGGTCACTCATCGGCCACTCGTCAGGCGCTGGGGTTCGAAGGCGGCATTATCCCTGCTTTTGCCGGCGGCGCGAGGGGCTTTTGGCTCAAGGGATGGGCGGTGTCACATCATTGGCAGGCCGTGCTCTAACAGAAAGCATCGCGGCGGAATCGGTTCTGTTCGGCAGAATCCCCATGTGCGGCGCTCCTTGTAGGAGCGCGCCATGCGCGCGATCGCGGGCATGGCCCGCTCCTACACCGTCAGTTGATCCGCGCGCCCGTCAGCGGTAGGACAACCCCATCGCATGGCGCACTTCCACCAGCGTCTCTCGTGCGGCCTCGCGGGCGCGCTCGGCGCCTTCGGCGAGGATGCTGCGCACCAGTTCGGGATTGTCCTCGTAGTCCAGCGCGCGCTCCTGGATCGGCGCCAGTTCGTGGAGGATCGACTCGATCACCGGCCGCTTGCAGTCCAGGCAGCCGATCCCGGCGCTGCGGCAACCTTCCTGCACCCACTGGCGGCAACCGTCGTCGGAGTAGATCAGGTGCCACTGCCATACCGGGCAGCGCTCCGGGTCGCCCGGATCGCGGCGGTGCACCCGCGCGGGGTCGGTGGGCATGCGCGCGATCTTTTCCTCGATCACCGCCGGGCTGTCGCGCAGGGCAATAGTGTTGTGGTGCGACTTGGACATCTTCTGCCCGTCCAGCCCCGGCATCTTCGGTGCGTGGCTGGTGAGGGTCTGCGGCTCGGGCAGCAGCACGCGGCTGCTGCCTTCGAGGTAGCCGAACAGCCGGTCGCGGTCGCCCAGGGTCAGGCTCTGCTGCTCCATGAGCAGCGCGCGGGCGGTCTCCAGCGCCTCGGCGTCGCCCTGTTCCTGCCAGGCGCGGCGCAGGCTGCTGTAGAGCTTGCCGGTCTTCTTGCCCAGGCGCGCGATGGCGGTCTGGGCGCGGTCTTCGAAGTCCACCTCGCCACCGTACAGGTGGTTGAAGCGGCGGGCGATCTCGCGGGTGAATTCGACGTGGGCGAACTGGTCCGAGCCCACCGGCACCAGGCCTGCGCGGTAGATCAGGATGTCCGCGGCCTGCAACAGCGGATAGCCGAGGAAGCCGAAGGTGGAGAGGTCCTTGTGCACCAGCTTTTCCTGCAGCTCCTTGTACGTCGGCACGCGCTCCAGCCAGGACAGCGGGCAGAGCATCGACAGCAGCAGGTTCAGCTCGGCGTGCTCGGGCACCTGGGACTGGATGAACAGCGTCGCGGCGCTGGGGCTTACGCCCACCGCCAGCCAGTCGATGGCCATGTCGCGCACGTGCTGGCGGATGCTGGCGGTCTCGTCGTACTCGGTGGTCAGGGCATGCCAGTCGACGATGGAGAAGTAGCATTCGTACTCGTGCTGCAGCTTCACCCAGCTCTGCAGCACACCGTGGTAATGCCCCAGGTGCAGGCGCCCGGTGGGGCGCATGCCGGACAGCACACGGCGCAGGGATTCGACGCTGGTCAAGCGGTCAACCTCGCGGGTTCGGCGATGGGACGAGGGAGTATAGCCAGCACGCCGGGCGTGTTCAGGCGTTGACCATGAAGGGTTCCGGGTCGCCGCAACCGACACGCACGACCACCGGGTCTTCGTCGGTCAGGGCGATCACGGTGGAAGCCTCACCGCCGCCGAAGCCGCCGTCGATGATCAGGTCGACCAGGTGCTCCAGCGAATCGCGCATCTCGTACGGATCGTTCAGCGGCTCGCTCTGGCCCGGCAGGATCAGGCTGACGCTCATCAGCGGCTCGCCCAGTTCCTCCAGCAGCGCCAGGGCGATCGGGCAGGCCGGCACACGCAGGCCGATGGTGCGGCGCTTGGGATGCAGCAGCATGCGCGGCACTTCGCGGGTAGCGTTGAGGATGAAGGTGTAGGGGCCGGGCGTGTGCGCCTTGAGCAGGCGGAACAGGCCGGTGTCGACCTTGGCGTAGAGGCCCAGCTCTGACAGGTCGCGGCAGACCAGGGTGAAGTTGTGCTTGTCGTCGAGCCGGCGGATGTGGCGGATGCGCTCCACCGCGGACTTCTCGCCGATGCGGCAGCCCAGCGCGTAGGAGGAGTCGGTGGGATAGGCGATCACCCCGCCCTGCCGGACGATCTCCACTGCCTGCTTGATCAGGCGCGCCTGGGGATTTTCCGGGTGGATCTGAAAGAACTGGCTCATGGAGTCTCCTTGATCCCGATGGCGTTCTCGGCGCTGGCGAAGCGCGGCCAGAGCGGCGGCAGGTCGTCCGGTACGCTCCGGTAAAGGCCCAGCTCCGACCAGTCGCTGGGGCCATGGAAGTCACTGCCGGCGGTGACCATCAGGCCGAATTCGCGGGCGAGGATGCTCAGCACGCCGACCTGCTCGGCCGGCTGCGGGCCGTTGCAGACTTCCAGTGCATGGCCGCCGGCGGCGATGAAGTCGGCCAGCAGCTTGCGCCGCTTGGTACGGGTGAAGTCGTACTGGTAGGGGTGCGCCAGGCTGATCCAGGCGCCCGCCGCACGCAGCGTGCCGACCGCGTCGGCGAGACTCGGCCAGTGCTGCTTGACGTCGCCCAGCTTGCCGGCGCCCAGCCACTTGCGGAAGGCTTCGGCGCGGTCCTTGACATGGCCCTGGCGCAGCAGGAATTCGGCGAAATGCGGGCGCGCCGGGGCATTCTCGCTGTCGCCCAGTTCAGCCTGAATCGCCCGCGCCCCTTCGAAGGCGCCGGGCATGCCCTTGGCTTCCAGGCGCCGGCCGATTTCCTCGGCGCGGGTCCAGCGGGCGCGGTGCAGGTCGTCCAGCGCCTGCACCAGCGGGTCGGCCGTCGCATCGAAGCCGTAGCCCAGCACATGAATGGTCGCCCCGCCCCAGGTGCAGGACACCTCGACGCCGTCCACCAGCTCCATGCCCAGCGCCTGCGCAGCGCGGCGCGCCTCGGGCAGGCCGTCGAGGGTGTCGTGGTCGGTCAGGGCCAGCACGCGCACGCCGCGCCCATGGGCACGCTCGACCAGGGCCGTCGGGCTGAGCTGTCCGTCGGACGCGGTGCTGTGGCAGTGCAGATCGACTCGCATGGGGCTTCCAGGGAATGCAGGGTGGCTGTGTGTCAGGATAGCTATGTGTCGGAGCAGAGTGGTGTTGGGATAGCTTTCTGTATAGACGCTTCTGTGCCAACGCTCCCGCGGCAACGCATTGAAACCATGATCTGACGCAGCGTTGGGCGGATGGCTCTTTCAGTTCATCCGCAGGTTGGTATTATGCCGGCTCTACTGGGCTCTGGCTGCCGTAATGAAGCAATTCATCGATTTCATTCCCCTCATCCTCTTTTTCATCGTCTACAAGCTCGACCCGCGCAACGTCGAACTCGCCGGCCAGAGCTTCTCGGTCGGCGGGATCTACAGCGCCACGGCCGTCCTGATTGCCGCTTCCGTTCTGGTCTACGGCACGCTGCTGATCAAGCAGCGCAAGCTGGACAAGGGCCAGTGGGTGACGCTCGCCGCCTGTCTGGTGTTCGGCGGCATGACCCTGGCCTTCCACAGCGAGACCTTCCTCAAGTGGAAGGCGCCGGTGGTGAACTGGCTGTTCGCCCTGGCCTTCGCCGGCAGTCACTTCATTGGCGGGCAACCGCTGATCCAGCGCATCATGGGCCACGCGGTGCACCTGACCGATTCCCTCTGGGCGAAGCTGAACGTCGCCTGGGTGCTGTTCTTCCTGATCTGCGGCTGTGTCCAGCTGTTCGTCGCCTTCACCTTCCAGGACTACTGGGTGGACTTCAAGGTGTTCGGCAGCCTGGGCATGACCCTGCTGTTCCTGATCGGCCAGGGCGTGTTCCTGGCCCGCCACATGCACGATGAGCCTACCGGCGAGAAACCCAAGGACTGACATGCTCTACGCGATCATTGCCCGTGATATCACCGCTTCCCAAGAACGCCGTCTGGCCGCCCGTCCCGCGCACATCGCACGCCTGGAGCAGCTGAAGGAAGAAGGCCGCCTGGTCCTGGCCGGCCCGCACCCGGCCATCGACAGCAACGACCCGGGCGCCGCTGGCTTCACCGGCAGCCTGATCGTCGCCGAGTTCGATTCCCTGGCTGCCGCCCAGACCTGGGCCGACGCCGACCCGTACCGCGCCGCCGGAGTCTACGCCGAAGTCGTGGTAAAGCCGTTCAAGAAAGTCCTGCCCTAACAGCGCGCGAGCGTTGCACCCCGCGGCACGGAGCGCCACGGGGCATCGCAGCCGGACAGCGCCGGGATGGCCATGGACGGCGGCACATCATCGAACAAGGAGTCCCGATGCGCCGTTTGCCCCTGCTCGCCTGCCTCGCCCTGCCGCTGCCCGCCCTCGCCGAAGAGCCCGTCACGGAGCAACCGGCGCAAAGCGCTGTCCAAGCACCAACTCAACCGCCGGCTGCGCAGCCTGAACTGGAGCAGCGCCTGGCCGACAGCGAGCGGCAGCGTGCCGAACTGGCCGCGCAGCTGGCCAACCCTGACAACAGCCAGGACGAAGCCCGCATCGCCCGCCTGACCCAGGAGAACCAGCGCCTGAAGCTGCAGCTGCGCGAGGCCCAGGCCAACCAGCCACCGCGCCTGCTCAGCGAGCAGCAGACCTGGTACGTAACCGGCGCCGGCACCGCCCTGCTGGCGTTCATCCTCGGCATGCTCAGCCGTGGCCGCCGCCGCTCGCGCCGCGAATGGATCAACTGAAAGAAGCCTCTTCATGAGTGAACTGCTGCTGATCGACGACGACGTCGAACTCTGCGAACTGCTGACCACCTGGCTGACCCAGGAAGGCTTCAGCATCCGCGCCGCCCACGATGGTGCGCAAGCCCGCGCCGCGCTGGGCAGCCGCGCGCCGGACGCGGTCGTGCTCGACGTCATGCTGCCCGACGGCAGCGGGCTGGAGCTGCTCAAATCGCTGCGCAGCGACCACCCTGACCTGCCGGTGCTGATGCTCTCCGCCCGCGGCGAGCCGCTGGACCGCATCCTCGGCCTGGAACTGGGCGCCGACGACTACCTGGCCAAGCCCTGCGACCCCCGCGAGCTGACCGCCCGCCTGCGTGCCGTGCTGCGTCGCAGCCACCCCGCGCAACCCGCCGCGCAGCTGGAACTGGGTGATCTGGCGCTGAACCTGTCGCGCGGCGTGGCCACCATCGGCACCGAAGAAATCAGCCTGACCCTCTCCGAGAGCCGCATCCTCGAAGCCCTGCTGCGCCAGCCGGGCGAGCCGCTGGACAAACAGGCCCTGGCGCAACTCGCCCTGGGCCGCAAGCTGACCCTGTACGACCGCAGCCTGGACATGCACGTCAGCAACCTGCGCAAGAAGCTCGGCAGCCACCCCGACGGTCGCCCGCGCATCCTCGCCCTGCGCGGGCGCGGCTACTTCTACGCAGCCTGAACCCTCGCCATGCGGAAGGTCCGGGCCGCTCTGGCCCGGGCTTCGCAAAGATTCCAGCCGGGCTTCACGTAATCTTTACCGAAGCTTTACGTGGGACTGACCGCCCTTGACCTTGCCGACCCTAGACTGGGCTCATCCGGTAACGACCGGTCCCTGAAAGGAGAAACACCATGCGCAAGACCCTGACCGCCCTGCTGATCGCTGCCGCCCTGCCGACCGTCGCGCTGGCGGCCACTCCGGCGCCGACCGACGCTCCGCCGCCCGCCCCGTTCATGAAAGACCATGGCCCGGGCATGCACGGCCCGCGCGGCGAACACGGCGGCATGTTCCGCGAACTGAACCTGACCCAGGACCAGCGCCAGCAAGTCGGCAAGCTGATGGGCGACTCGATGAAGGATCGCCGCGCGATCACCGAGAAGTACTGGAACAAACTGCCCGAGGCCGACCGCAAGGCCATGCAGGAAGAGCTGAAGGCCAACCGTGACAAGTCCGAAGCCAGCATCCGCGGCATCCTCACTCCCGAGCAGCAGAAGAAGTTCGACGAGCTGAAGAAGCAGCGTGAACAGCGCAAGGCCGAATGGGCTGAATTCCAGACCTGGAAGGCCCAGAAAGACGGCACCAAGACCAACTGATCGCTCCAGCAAGTGCAGGCGCCGGGTTATCCCGGCGTCTTGCCGTGGGGCCCTGACAACGGATAGACCATGCGGCTGAACAGGAAGACCATGCGTTCACTCTTTTGGCGGATCCTCGCCGCCTTCTGGCTCGCCCTGCTGCTGGTGGCCGGACTGTCGATCCTGCTGGGCCGCGCCCTGAACCAGGACACCTGGGTGATCGCCCGCTATCCCGGCCTGCACGACATCGCCAAGCAATGGACCCTGCTCTACGAGACCCAGGGCCCCGCCGCTGCGCAACAGCTGCTGGAAAGCCGCCGGCAGCAATACGAACTCTCGGTGCAGGTGCTCGACGAGACCGGCCAGCGCCTGGTCAACGGCACTTACCTGCCGCGCCCGCCACGCCCGCGCGACAGCAATTTCGACCGCCAGGACCTGCCGCGCTTCCCCTGGCGCCAGCTCAGCCAGGAATACACCAGCAGCCGCACCGACCAGACCTACCTGTTCATCTACCGCATTCCGCACCCGACGCTGCAGGCCTGGCACCGCAGCAGCCTGCTCTGGCCGCTCAGCGCGCTGGGCATCGCCCTGGTGGTACTGACCGTATTCAGCCTGCTGCTGACACTGTCCATCACCCGCCCGCTGAACCGCCTGCGCCGCGCCGTGCATGACCTCGGCCAGACCAGTTATCAACAGGACAGCCTCGCCCGCCTCGCCCGCCGCGGTGACGAACTGGGCGTGCTGGCCCGCGACTTCAACCGCATGGGTGCCCGCCTGCAGGGGCTGATCGGCAGCCAGCGCCAGCTGCTGCGCGATGTTTCCCATGAGCTGCGTTCACCACTGGCGCGTCTGCGCATCGCCCTGGCCCTGGCCGAGCGCGCTGGCCCCGAGCAGCGCGCCGCCATGTGGCCGCGCCTGGAGCAGGAGTGCGACCGCCTGGAAGCGCTGATCGGCGAAATCCTCGCCCTGGCCCGCCTCGACGCCGAGCCCGGTCCGACCAGTCGCATCGACCTGCTGCCGCTGTTCGAACGCCTGCGCAACGACGCACACCTGCTCTACCCGGAGCAGAACATCCAGCTCGACATTGCCCCGCAACTGGCCATCGACGGCTGGCCGGACATGCTCGAACGCGCCCTCGACAACCTGCTGCGCAACGCCCTGCGTTTCAACCCGGCAGACCGGCCGCTGGAAATACAGGCGCAGGTCGAGGACGAGCGTCTGCACATCGACGTGCGCGACCACGGCCCCGGCGCCAGCGAAGAACACCTGGCGCAACTGGGCGAACCCTTCTTCCGCGCTCCCAACCAGAGCAGCCCCGGCCATGGCCTGGGCCTGGCCATCGCCCGTCGCGCCATCGAGCGCCATCACGGACGACTGCGCCTGGCCAACCATCCCGATGGCGGTTTCGTGGCCAGCATCGACCTGCCGCTGCGCCACCGGATCGCCTGAACCGAGCGCATTTTCGGAGAGCAATCATGAGCCTACCCGCCTTCGCTACCCCGATCCCCGCCCTGCAACGGCCACTGTCGCCGGCAGCCCTGCTGCGCAGCGAGCCCTACGACGATCCGCAGTACCTGGTGCTGGCGGTGGAGCTGGCGCGCCTCGCCGCGCAGTGGCGCAAGCGCTGGCCCGGCTTGCACCTGAGCCTGCCGCAGAGCGGCACCTGGCCGCTGGAAAGCTGGCCGGATGCGCTGGGTGATGCGCTGGACGCCTTGCTCGAAGCGGCGCTGAAGCACCAGCCGTACGCGGCGCTGGAGCTGTCGCTCGGTTCAGCGCACGGTGAGTTGCGCCTGGACTTGCAAGGCCATGACCCGCAGGCGAGGGCCTGGCTGCCAGCAGCCCTGCCGCCGGCGCGGCGTCTGGCTAACTGGCAGGGCGGCCAGCTGATCTGGCACGCCCCCCGATTGAACAATCATGGCGGCACCTGGAAGGTCCGCCTGGAAATGCCGCTCAGCCCCGCCAGGCGCTGACGAACCCGGCCGGGTCCAGCGGCGCCGGGCGGCGCAGCTCGCCGACCGGCGTGCCGAGGTAGATGAAGCCGACGATACGTTCATTCTCGGCCAGGCCCAGACCCTCGCGCACCAGCGGATCGAACGCCATGGCGCCAGTGCGCCACATCGCCCCCAATCCTTCGACGTAGGCCGCCTGGATGATGCCGTGGGCGGCACAACCTGCCGCCAGCCACTGCTCGATCTCCGGCACCTTGGGGTGATCCTGCAGGCGTGCCACGGCCACCACCAGCAGCGGAGCGCGCAGCGGCATGGCACGCGCCTTGTCCAGCGCCTCGGGCTTGCCGTCCGGCTCATTGGCCGCCACCGCGCGGGCGAACAGCTCACCCAGCTCCTTGCGCGCCTCGCCTTCCACGGTGAGGAAACGCCAGGGGCGCAGTTGCCCGTGGTCCGGGGCGCGCAGCGCGCTGCGGAACAGGCGGTCCAGTTGCTCGGCGGACGGTGCCGGCTCGCTCAGGCGGGCGTGGGACACACGGTTGAGCAACGCGTCGAGAGCCTCCATGGGCTGCCTCCAGTCAAACTCGAAAGCCGCCATTGTAGACGCAAAGGGTTCGCATTGGCCCAGCGCATGCACGCAAGGCGCGCCACTCCCACCTGCAACACCCCTGACGGGCCTTCAGTGGCGTGCACCGGGTGAAGGTTGGCGATGTGAAAGCGGACAAATGAAGGCAGGCGCCGACCCACCGCTGCACGGGTGAAGCCGGATAGCCGCTTGGTTTACAGGCAACGACCTACAGGTAAAATGGCCGATTCCTTCTTGCTTTAGACCTCAGCGCATGGCCCTGCCGACACTACGCACCCTCGGATTCATCATCGGCATCTTCGTGATCACGCTGGCGGTCGCCATGCTGGTCCCCATGGCCACCCTGCTCTACTACGGTCGCGCCAACGAACTGCACCCCTTCATCTGGTCGGCGATCATCACCTTCACCTGCGGCCTGGGCATGGTCATCCCCGGCCGCCCGGAGCACGTCCACCTGCGCCCGCGGGACATGTACATGCTCACCGTGTCGAGCTGGGTGATCGTCTGCTTCTTCTCCTCCCTGCCCTTCATGTTCGCCCGGCACATCAGCTTCACCGACGCGATCTTCGAGAGCATGTCGGGGATCACCGCCACGGGTTCGACCATTCTGTCCGGGCTGGACAAGATGTCCCCGGGCATCCTCATCTGGCGCTCGCTGCTGCACTGGCTGGGCGGCATCGGCTTCATCGCGATGGCGGTGGCGATCCTGCCGATGCTGCGCATCGGCGGCATGCGCCTGTTCCAGACCGAGTCCTCGGACCGCTCCGACAAGGTCATGCCGCGCTCGCACATGGTCGCCAAGTACATAGTCGGGGTCTACGTGGCCATCACCATCGCCGGCACCCTGGCCTTCTGGTGGGCCGGCATGGGCCTGTTCGACTCGCTCAACCACGCCATGTCGGCGATCTCCACCGGTGGCTTCTCCACCTCCGACCAGTCCCTGGCCAAGTGGCACCAGCCGGCGGTGCACTGGGTCGCGGTGATGGTGATGATCCTGGGCAGCATTCCCTTCGTGCTCTACGTCGCGACCCTGCGCGGCAACCGCAAGGCGCTGATCCGCGACCACCAGGTCCACGGGTTCCTCGGCCTGCTGGTGTTCACCTGGCTGGTGATGGGTACCTGGTATTCGGTGAATTCGGGCCTCCCCTGGCTCGACGCCTTCCGCATCGTCGCGGTGAACGTGACCTCGGTGATGACCACCACTGGCTTCGCCCTGGGCGACTACGGCCTGTGGGGGCACTTCTCGATCATGCTGTTCTTCTACCTGGGCTTCATCGGCGGCTGCTCCGGCTCCACCGCCGGCGGCATCAAGATCTTCCGTTTCCAGGTGGCCTACACCCTGCTGCGTGCCAGCCTCTACCAGCTGATCCACCCGCGCGCGGTGATCCGCCAGAACTACAACGGCCACCGTCTGGACGAGGAGATCGTACGTTCGATCCTGACCTTCTCGTTCTTCTTCGGCGCCACCGTCGGCGGCCTGGCGCTGGGCCTGTCGTTCCTCGGCCTGGACTGGATGACCTCGCTCACCGGCGCGGCCAGCACCGTAGCCGGCGTCGGTCCGGGCATGGGTCCGATCATCGGCCCGTCGGGCAATTTCGCCTCGCTGCCGGACGCGGCCAAGTGGCTGCTCTGCGGCGGCATGTTGCTCGGACGCCTGGAGATCATCACCGTGCTGGTGCTGTTCACCCCGGCGTTCTGGCGGCATTGATCGCCCTACCGCGATTGGCAAGATGAGCACGCCGGCACAGGGTGCAGCCCTTGTAGGAGCGAGCCTGCTCGCGAAGGGTTTCCCGGCTGCTCCGGCGTCCGGCAGTTCGCGAGCAAGCTCGCTCCTACAACAACTCACAAGTCCTCGCGGTATTCCCCCGGCGTCTTGCCGAACCAGCGGCGGAACGCGCGAAAGAAGTTGCTCGGCTCCGAGAACCCCAGCAGGTAGGCAATCTCCAACAGCGTCATGCGCGGCGTGGCGAGGTACTGCTGAGCCAGTTCGCGACGGGTGTCGTCGAGCAGCTGCTGGTAGCTGCTGCCCTCTTCCTGCAATCGGCGCTGCAGGGTGCGCTCGGACAGGTTGAGCGCCTGCGCCACGCTTTCGCGCTTGGGCTCGCCCTGGGGCAGCAGGCGGCAAAGCACCTGGCGCGTCTGATGGCTGAAGCGGCTGCTGACGAAGCGCGCCAGGTATTCCCCGGCGAAACGGTCGTGCAGGCGCGCCAGCTCTTCGTTGGCAGTGGGCAGCGGCGCACTCATGTCCTCGTGGGAGAACAGCATCGCGCAGTCGGCATGGCCGAAGCTCAGCGGCGCCTGGAACAGCTCGCGATAGGGTTCGATGTGCTGCGGCGCTTCGCCGGCCAGCCGGACTTCCAGCGGTCTGATCGCCCGCCCGGTGATCCAGCGCAGCATGGCAATCAGGCTGGCCAGCGAGCACTCCGCGCTCTGCCGCGGCACCGGCAGCCGGTCGCCATGGACCACGATCCGGTACAGGCAGCCCTCGGGCTGGCGGCGGAAGGTCAGGTCGGCGCCTTCGGCGATGATCCGCTGGTAACGCTCCAGGCGCTCGAAGCCCTCGCCCAGGTTGCGACTGGACATCAGCGCATAGCCGACCACGGGAAACGCCGGGGTATGCACACGGGCGATATTCAGGCCGATGGCCGGATTTCCGGAAAGCTCCACGGCGCGGTTCCACAGACGGCTCATGGCGTCCTGCGGGAAGCGCGCATCGGGGTCGTCGAGGGCAGCGAAATCCAGCTGCAGTTCAGTGAACAGCGCGCGGCAGTCGAGGCCTTCCAGCTCCAGCGACTGGACGATCCCCCGCACCCAGCTCGACAGGGTCGTACGCTCAGGCATGCAATTTCTTCTAGTTATGGTGGTGATCCGCGCCGAACGGCCGGATAAGCCGGCGGCACAGGGGGATACTAAACTGGCCCCCTATGTCATCCGCAAGTCTGACAGCACCAGCCTACACTGGCGCCATCACAACAACAGGAGGTGCGTCATGAGCACCCAGACCGCCGATCGATTCCAGAGCTTCGCCGAGTTCTACCCATACTACCTGCAGGAGCACAGCAACGCCGTGTGCCGCCGCCTGCACTACGTGGGCAGCCTGCTGGTGCTGTCGATCCTCGCCTACGCCATCGTCAGCGGGCACTGGCTGTGGCTGCTGGCCATGCCGCTGGCCGGCTACGGCTTCGCCTGGGTCGGTCACTTCGTGTTCGAGAAGAACCGCCCGGCCACCTTCAAGTACCCGCTGTGGTCGCTGATGGGCGACTGGGTAATGCTCAAGGACGCCTTCACCGGGCGCATCCGTTTCTGAGCCATTGAGCGGTCAGCGCGCGGCGTTACGCAGTGCCGCGCGCTCGAACAGCAGCGCCTGCACTTCCCCACCGGCATGCTGGGCGATACGTCGCCAGCTGGCGGGCACATCGGGGATCTCCTCGTCGTTGTAGCGACTCATCACCAGCCAGACGCGGCCATCGTCCCGCGGCAGGTCGGCCAGGCGATCGACGAAGCTGTGCTGGCGATCGTCGATCAAGGAACCGAAGCCATACTCGCCCGGCCGCCCGGAAGATCCGTCGTCCGCCGGCGCGGTATAGAGCAGCGGCTCAACGCCGGTGCGGTTGTAGTAGCGGAACGCCAGGTACCAGAGGATATCGTCCACCACCACCCGGTCGCCGGCGCGGTAATGGGCATTGACGTAGGCAACCATGCCATCGAACTGCTCGCCCTGATCCGTCTCGTAGGCGCGCGCCAGCCCCAGGCCCTGCAAGCCGAGCAGCGTCGCCAGCGTCAGCGCACCCAGCGTGCGCCGCACCTCCAGCAAGCGGTCCAGCGCCAGTGCGAACAGTAACGGCAGGCTCAACGCGAAGGCCGTCAGGTAGCGCTCGACGAATACCGGTGACACGAAGGACACGCCATACAGCCCCAGCAACGGCAGGCCGACATACAGCGAGAGCAGCATGCCGGCGCGCTGGCGGCTGCGATCGTGATGCAGCACCAGCAACATCGCCCCCACCACCAGCAGCGGCACACCCACCAGCAGGGGCCACGCCAGCTCGTTGCCATCGGACTGCGCCAGCCACTGCCAGAGCATCGACGGAACGGAACGGCCATCCACCGGCGGCTCCCAGCCCACATCGCCGCCGGCGACCAGCACCGCCATGTGGCGAACCAGGTCCAGCAGGCCGGGCAACCAGGGCAGGAACAGCACGGCGATGGCCAGGTTCGCCAGCCACCAGTCGCGGCGGCGTAGCGGAGTTTCCGGCAGCGAGGCCAGCCAGGCCCAGTGCACCAGCAGGCCGAACAGGCTGAAGTAGTGGGTGTAAAAAGCCGCTGTCATCAGCAACACGTAGGCCAGCAGATGGCGGCGCCTGCCCTCCTCCAGCCAGTAGAGCAGGGCCAGGGTCGCCGCCAGCAGCCAGCAACCGAGCAGCGAGTACATTCGCACTTCCTGGCTGTAGCGCACCGCCGTGGGCAGCAGCGCCAGCAGCAGCACGGCAAGCAGGGCAGCACGGCGACTGGCAAGACGCCAGGCGAGCCAGCCGCCGAGGAACACCGCCAGCGTGCCGAACAGGGCACTGAACAGGCGCAGCGGCAGCACGCCCTCGCCCAGCAGCCCGGTCCACAGGTGCAGCAGGTAGAAGTACAGCGGCGGATGCACGTCGCGGGCGGCGTGCTGCCAGAGTTGCAGCGGCGAATAGCGAGCGAGGAACAGGCTGGAGCTTTCGTCGCCCCAGAGGGCCGAGCCGGTCAGCTCATACAGGCGCAGGCACAGCGCGAGGACCAGCAGCGGCAGGAACCACCACTGGCGCAACAGGGCAGGCAGACTCGGGGACTCGCGGGAAGACATCACAGCCTCGCAGGGAGAAACGTCCGTGCCGCTGAGTGTACGTCAGCCGCGTTCGGCTTACCGGCGGATCAGCAGTTCCCGCGCGCGCGCCTGGTCTTCGGGCGCCAGCTCCGCAAACAGCTCCACCTCGCTGGCGATCATCGCGCCCACCGGCACGCCATCGCGGTAAAGCACACGGTTGCCGCTCACCGCCGGCACCTTGCGTCCCGGCAGCAGCGTCCCGGCAAGATTCAGCGGGTCGACCGCCGACACCACCACCCACTCGCCATTCGCCTCGCGCCGGCGCACTTCGCGCAGCAGGCCCACGGCTTCAGGCAGGGCGAACTGCTCGCCGGTCAACCCGGCGACGAAGCGCCCACCCCGGATTTCCCCCCGCGCCTCCAGGCGGTGGTAGACCCGCAGCAGGTCCCGCCAGGGCGGCAGCCAGTCGGCCTCGCGATCCAGCAGGCGCCAGCAGACCACGCCGTAGCGGCGCAGCAGGGTCATGGCGACATGTTCGAGCACCTCCGCCGGCAAGCGCACTTCTGGTTCCTGCGTGGCGCGGCGCAGCAGCGCCCAGCGTCCGGCATCGGCCATACCGAACAGCGGCGTGCGCGAGCGACGCTGAGGGTGCCGTCGTGCTGCCGGCATCAGCAGCGCGCGCAAGCCGGCGAAGCTGTCGGCGTTCACCCGCCCGGCCGCCACCAGCTCACCCAGCACCACTTCCAGCTCGGTGCGCAGCAGATGGCTGTCGCTCGCCAGCTCTTCGAAGAAGGACGCGCCGTGCGCCTTGAGCACCTCCAGCACCTTGCCGGCCTTGGCGGTCAGCTCGGCATCCGCCTGCCCCGAACTCAGCGCGCTCCACTGCGCCAACTGCGCGCGCGGCAGCAGTACGATGGGCGTGCTCTTCAGCGGGCCGCCGCGACCTTTCGCAGCGGCTCGGCCGGGCAAACGCGCCCAGACGATGCGGCCAGCGCGACACAGGTCATCCAGCCAGTTGATGCCGTAATCGGCCACCCGGCTGGGCAGGAGGTCGCTCTCCCAGGCGCTGGCGGCGGCCTGGAAGCCTTCCAGCTGACTGAGCACTCCCGCCAGGGACTCGGCACCGCGCACCCGCGTTCCCGCAGAGACGCGCTGCCAGTCGAACAGGAAGCGCATGAAATCCGCCCGCGCCACCGGTTCGATCTCCCGGCGCAGGCGCTTGACCGTATAGCGGTGGATACGCGCCAGCAGGTGGCGCTCGCACCACTCCTCCTCGCCAGCCCCCGGCGTAAAGCGGCCGCGCAACACGTAGCCCTCGCGCTCCAGGCTGGCCAGCGCGAAACCGGCGTCGCCGGCAGAAATGCCCAGGTCCTGTGCCAGCTCACCCAGCAGGCGCGGGCCGAAACCGGTCAGGCGCGCCCGCACCAGTTCGACCTGAGCTTGGTCCGCCGCGCGGGGTTCACGCAGCGCCGCAGGCAGATCGAGCGAAGGCTTCATCACCACCTGCGGGTGCAGCGCGAGCCACTGGCTGAGCCGTTCCGCCGCCACCCAGACGGCGCCCGACGGCAACTCCACGCGCGTCGCCCTACCCGCCCTGGACAGCGACTTGAGCAGGAAGGGCCAGCCCTCGTTGGCCTGCGCTTCGCTATCGCGGATGCCGCCCAGACCGCTCAGCGCCTCGTGCATCTCGTCGGCGTCGCGGGCTTCCGGCCAGGCCTCGGCGCGCACCGCGTCGACGGCTTCAGCATCCAGCGCACCAAGGTCATCGGCGCTTTCCGGATCGGTCCAGCGGCGACGCTGCACGGCCTGGGTGCGGCGCTCTTCCAGCGGCGCGTCGTCGAGGAAGGAATACGGGCTGGCGGACAGCACCTCCGCCGCCAACGGCGAGGGCGCCGGCAGGTCGCGCGCCAGCAGGGTGACCTCGCCACTTTCCATGCGCCGCAGCAGGTCGAGCCAGCCCTCGCAGTCCATCGCCTCGTGCAGGCAGTCGTCGAGGGTCTGCGCCACCAGCGGGTGATCGGGAATCTCGCGCTCGCCGACGATGTTCTCCAGGCAGGCGACCTGATCGGGGAACACCGAGGCCAGCAGGTCTTCGCTGCGCATGCGCTGCAGCTGCGGGGCGACTTTCCGCCCGCCGCTGTAGCGCGGCAGGGCCAGTGCGGTGGTGGCGTTCCAGCGCCAGCGCACGCCGAACAGCGGCGCGTCGAGCAGCGCCTGGATCAGCACCTGTTCGCCGCTGTTGGAATGCAGGTAGCGCCACACCTCCTCCAGCGGGAAGCTGTGGCTGGTGGACAGCGAGAGGATGATCGCGTCTTCCGTGGCCGCAGCCTGCAGTTCGAAATTGAAGGTGCGGCAGAAACGCTTGCGCAGCGCCAGTCCCCAGGCGCGGTTGATGCGGCTGCCGCAGGGCGAATGGATGACCAGCTGCATGCCGCCGGATTCATCGAAGAAGCGTTCGAGGATCAGCGTCTTCTGCGTCGGCAGCGCGCCGAGGGCGTGGCGCGCGCGGGCCAGGTATTCCACCAGTTGCCGCGCCGCCGCGTCGTTCAGGCCAAGCAGTCCGCGCAGCCAATCGATGGCCCGCGTCAGTGGCTCGGGATCGTGCTCGCCCTGGGCGAGCAATTCGTCGAGCTGGCCGCGCAGGCGCGCGACGCTGGTGGACAACTCGTCGGTACGCCCCGGCGCTTCGCCGAGCCAGAAGGGAATGTTCGGCGGCTGGCCCTGGGCGTCCTCGACGCGCACGCGGCCCGGCTCCACACGCAGGATGCGGTAGGAAATATTGCCCAGCTGGAACACATCGCCGGCCAGGCTCTCCACCGCGAAGTCCTCGTTCACCGTGCCGACGCTGAGGCCTTGCGGTTCCAGCAACACGGCGTAGTCGCCGGTATCGGGAATGGTGCCGCCGGAGGTCACGGCAGTGAGTCTGGCGCCACGTCGCCCACGCAGGCGCTGGTGCACGGCATCGCGGTGCAGGTACGCGCCACGCTGGCCGTTGCGGCTGGTGTAGCCCTCGGCGAGGGTGCGCAGCATCGCGTCGAACTGCTCACGGCTGAGCCCGGCGTAAGGTTGCGCGGCGGTGAACAGCTCGAACAGCGCGTCTTCGCGCCATTCCCGGCAGGCCACTTCGGCAACTATCTGCTGGGCCAGCACGTCCAGCGGCGCGAGGGGAATGCTCAGGGCGTCCAGTTCGTTCTGCCGCACGCTGTCGAGCAGTGCCACGCATTCGATCAGGTCGTCCCGCGAGGTCGGGAACAACCGTCCCTTGGGCGTGCCGCCGACGCTGTGGCCGGAGCGGCCGACGCGCTGCAGGAAGGCGGCTATGGAGCGTGGCGAGCCGATCTGGCAGACCAGTTCGACGTCGCCGATGTCGATGCCCAGTTCCAGCGAAGCGGTCGCCACCAGCACCTTCAGCTGCCCGGCCTTGAGCCGCTGCTCGGCGCCCAGGCGCAGTTCCTTGGACAGGCTGCCGTGGTGCGCCGCCACCCAGCCGGCGCCGATACGCTCGGCCAGGTGCCGGGTGATGCGCTCGGACAGCCGCCGGGTGTTGACGAATACCAGCGTGGTGCGGTGCTCGCCGGCCAGCTCGGCGAGGCGGTCGTAGACCTTGTCCCAGACATCGTGGGACATCACCGCTTCCAGCGGCGCCGCCGGCACTTCCAGGTTCAGGTCGCGCTCGCGGCTGTAGCCGATGTCGACGATGCGGCAGGCCGGGTGCCGGCCGACCAGGAAGCCCGCCACCGCCTCGATGGGCTTCTGCGTGGCAGACAGGCCGATGCGCACCAGCGGCGCTTCGCACAACGCCTGCAGGCGTTCCAGCGACAGCGCCAGGTGGCTGCCGCGCTTGCTCGCGGCCAGCGCATGGATTTCGTCGACTATCACGCTGCGCGCGCCGGCCAGCATGGCGCGGCCGGAATCCGAGCCGAGCAGCACGTAGAGCGACTCGGGTGTGGTGACGAGGATGTGCGGCACCTGCCGGCGCATGGCCTCACGCTCGCGGGAGGTGGTGTCGCCGGTGCGCACCGCGGTGCGGATATCCACCTCCGGCAGGCCCATTTCCACCAGCGCCGCGCCGATGCCGGCCAGGGGCTCCTCGAGGTTGGTGCGGATGTCGTTGGACAGCGCCTTGAGCGGTGAGACGTAGACCACCGTGGTGCGGTCCGGCAGCGCGCCGCCGTTCGCCAGCCCCTCGCGGACCAGCGCATCGATGGCCGATAGGAAGGCCGTGAGCGTCTTGCCCGAACCGGTGGGCGCTGCCACCAGGGTCGACTCGCCCGCCTGGATCGCCGGCCACGCTTCGACCTGCGCCTGCGTCGGTGCGGCAAAGTGCGCCCGGAACCAGCCGGCCACCGCCGGGTGGAAGCTGGACAGCACATCGGCTCGCTTGGCGCGGGAAGAGGTTCTGGGAGCGCTCATGCAAACCAATATGGTGGTGCGCGAAGCCCGTCACAAGGACCACTGATCGCGCCTCGCCGACGACCGCGCCAGCCGTTACCCTTGCAGCCATCGACCCGGCGGAACAACACCGATGAGCGACCGTGATCGCGACTATTACTGGGAGCAGGTCAGGCGGCAGAACAAGCAGAAGCCGCCCGAAGACCCGAAGCGCAACTGGCGGATGCTGCTGAAGCCACTGCTGTGGTTCCTCATCCCCTTGCTGATACTCGCTGCCGGTACCTCCGTGTGGCGCAATCCAGCCAGCCACGCCTGGCTGCAGGAGCGCTGGGTGGTGCTGCAAGGTCGCCTGGGCATGTCGCCTGCCGGGCTGCAGGCCGCCCCGGTGGCGTCGCCCTATAGCGACAGCCCGCGCAGGCTGTCCGACTGCATCAAGCCGGGCAACGTGATCGACGATGAGGTGCGGGCCTGCGTGAAGGGCTATCGGCCGAAGACCTGGTGATCGGCTGGCGTCGGCCCTGCCGACGGCTCGCGGGCATGGCCCGCTCCTACAGGGAGGGCCATTGCCACCTGATCGCCCTCCCCGGCAAACGCACAAGCCGGATGGCGTGGAGCGCAGCGATACCCATCCTGCGGCCGCGCTCCGCCGCGATCTTCGACGCACGCAGAAATGCAGATCGCGGACAAAGTCCGCGATCAGGTGAATGCAGCAGCAAGAACCCCGCCCGAACAGGCAGGGCAGCGGCCGGTCACTTGGCCTTGTAGATGATCCCCGGGCTGCACTGGACCATCTGGTAGTGGTCCGGCAGCGCGTTGAGCGCTTCGGAGGCGCCGAGGAACAGGTAGCCGCCGGGCTTGAGGGTGGCATGGATGCGCAGGAGGATGTCGCGCTTCACCTCGGCCGAGAAATAGATCAGCACGTTGCGGCAGAACACCATGTCGAACTTGCCCAGCGTCGCGTAGCTGTCCAGCAGGTTCAGCGCGCGGAACTCCACGCGGCTCTTGATCGGCGGCTTCACCGTCCAGCGCCCCGGGGTCTTCTGGTCGAAGTAGCGCGCCAGGCGCTCCTGCGACAGGCCGCGGCCGATGGCCAGGCTGTCATACTCGCCGGCCTTGCAGGCGGTGAGCATGGAGCCGGACAGGTCGGTGGCGACGATCTGCACCCCCGCCTTCAGCTGGCCGAGGTTGGTACGCTCGAACTCGTCGATGCTCATCGACAGCGAATAGGGTTCCTGCCCCGAGGAACAGGCCGCCGACCAGATGCGCAGGCGCTGGCCGGGCGAGGCCTTGATCATCTCCGGCAGCACGCGGTTCTTCAGTACCTCGAAGGGGTAGGTATCGCGAAACCACAGGGTCTCGTTGGTAGTCATGGCATCGACCACCTGCTCGCGCAGCTGGCTGCGCATCTGGATTTTCTGTACCAGTTCGCCCAGGGACTTGATGCCCTGCTGCTCCATCAACTTGTTCAAGCGGCTGGAGACCAGGTACTGCTTGTTGGCGCCCAGGAGGATGCCGCAGGTCTTCTCCAGGAAATCCCGGAACAGCTCGAATTCAGAATTGGTGGATGTCACAGATAAGCCTCTTTGCTCGTGGACGGCTGCCGGCGCTGCGCCGGCAACTGCCTGACCGGTGCTCAAAAAACCATAGACGATGCGGGCGGCACCGGCGGCACCCGCATCGCGTCACGCCGGCGTCAGGCCGGCGCGCCGTCCACCGCCTTGATGCGGTCCGACACGCGGGCCGCCAGGTCATCGGGACGGAACTTGGCGAGGAAGTCGTCAGCGCCGACTTTCTTCACCATGGCCTGGTTGAACACCCCGGACAACGAAGTATGCAGGAGAATGTGCAAATCCTGCATGCGCGGGTCGTGCCGGATTTCCGCCGTGAGCGTGTAGCCGTCCATTTCCGGCATCTCGATATCCGAGATCACCATCAGCAGATCGCTGCCCGGATGCCCACCGGCTTCCACCATCTGGTGCAGGTAATCCAGCGCCTGGCGGCCGTCGTTGAGCGCCAGCACTTCCACACCGACGGTCTCCAGGCAACGCACCAGCTGCTTGCGCGCCACCGAGGAGTCGTCCACCACCAGCACACGCTTGCTCACCGCACGGGCCTGGGTCTCGGCATCCAGCACGCCTTCGGAGATGTCCTCCGAGGTCGGCGCCACTTCGGCGAGGATCTTCTCCACGTCGATGATTTCCACCAGCTGGTTGTCCACCCGCGTCACCGCCGTCAGGTAGTGATCGCGGCCGGTGCCCTTGGGTGGCGGATGGATCGACTCCCAGTTCATGTTGACGATGCGCTCCACCGAGTGCACCAGGAAGCCCTGCACCTTGGTGTTGTACTCGGTGATGATCACGAAGCTGTTGGCGATGTCCCGCAGGGCATGACGCCCCGTGGCCAGCGCCAGATCGAGGATCGGAATGGTGCCGCCGCGGATGTTCGCCACCCCGCGCACCACCTGGCTGGATTTGGGCATCACGGTCAGGCGGGGGCACTGCAGCACCTCCTTCACCTTGAACACGTTGATCCCGTACAGCTGGCTGCCGTTCAAGCGGAACAGCAGCAGTTCGAGACGATTCTGGCCAACCAGCTGCGTACGCTGGTTGACCGAATCCATGACTCCGGCCATTGAGCCTCCTGTGCACGCAACGCCGCCCGACTCGCGAAGGCGGCATGACCATTGCTTGGATCGTTGCATGAAACGAGCAACGACATTTTTCCGACAGCCCAGACCCGCGCGCGCCCTGATGGCTGCGCTGCTCGGCATGACGGGTGCGCTGACCCTCTCCCCGGCAGGGGCGGAAGGCTTCACTGCGCCTGAGATCCTTATCGGCTCCACCCAGGGCTTTCTTGAGTTCAAGGTGGAAGATTATCTGCAGACTTCCGGCATAGACGCACGCTACGAGATCGAAGTCGCACGCATCGACCCCCGCCTGCGCCTGGCGGAGTGCGACAAGGACCTGACGCAGAAGCTGGAAAGCCCGGCGCAGCCCGTTGGTCGGGTCACCGTGCGGGTGCTCTGCGAGGGCAGCTCGCCGTGGACGGTGTTCGTGCCGGCGACGGTGAAGCTGTTCCGTCAAGTTGTCGTCACCACCCTGCCCCTGCAGCGCAACCATGTCGTCGAGCCCGGCGATATCAGTGTCGTCGAACGGGACGTCGGCCAACTGAGCCAGGGCTACCTGACCGACCCGAACCAGGTGGTGGGCATGAAGCTCAAGCGCCCGACTGTCAACGACCAGGTGCTGGCGCCGGTGTTCCTCGAACAGGCCGCCGCCGTACGCAAGGGCGACCAGGTGGTGATTCGCGCCAGGACCAGTGCGATCAATGTGTTCATGCCCGGAGAGGCGCTGTCAGACGGCGTGCCCGGCGAGCAGATCCGCGTGCGCAACCTGCGCTCCCAGCGTATCGTCAGGGCTCGGGTGGTCGAGCCGGGGACGGTGGAAGTCAGCCTGTAGCGCTCGGCCTCGGGCGTTTTTCTGGCATGATGGGCGCAGCCCTCTGCAAAATGTGCTCGGGCGCACGAAAATTCGGCCTAAAGTTTCTTCAAGGGCGGCCGAAAAGCTTGGCAAGCGTCCAATACCTCCAGAGGTTTCCACCATGGTCATCGACTTCAACCGGCTGAACCCGGCCTCTACGACAGCCAGCACTGGCCGTAGCAGTGCTGCCCAGAGCGGTCGCAGCGAAGCCGCCGCAGAGAATGCCTCCGTCAACGCCCCGGCCAAGAGCGGCGAGTCGGTTCAGCTGAGCGACACCGCGCAGCAACTGCAGAAAGTAAGCGATCAACTCAAGGACCAGCCCGTGGTCGACAACGACAAAGTGGCCCGCATCAAGGCGGCCATCGCTGACGGCAGCTACCAGGTCGACAGCCAGAAAGTCGCCAGCAAGCTGCTCGATTTCGAATCCCAGCGCTGAGTCCAGACAGCGCTGGTCAACCGCTAGTACGCCGAGCCCAAGATGTCCGATGCCCTGCTTTCCCTGATCAACGGCGACATCGAAGCAGCCAGCAGCCTGCTGCAGCTGATCGACGATGAGTTCCAGGCGCTGCAAGCTCGCGACCTGGACCAGCTGCAGAAGCTGCTCGACAGCAAGCTGCCGCTGCTGCATCAGCTCGAGCAGAACGGTCGCATCCGCACCCAGGCACTGCAACAGGCCGGGGTCAGCGCTGACAACGAGGGGCTTGCACAGATTGCCCAGGCGACCGGCAACGCCGCTCTCACCGCGCGTGCGCAAGAGCTCGGCAACCTGCTCGAACGCTGCCAGGAAGCCAACCAGCGCAACGGCCGCCTCATCCGTTCCGGCCAGACCAGCACCGAGCGCACGCTCGACATCCTGCGTGGCCAGGAAACTCCGCGACTCTATGACCGCTACGGCGGCTCCACCCAGAGCAACCGCCAGCGTCCGCTCAGCCAGGCCTGACGCCTCTGGCCTGAAGGCCCGCCCTAGGGCAGAATGCCACTATCCAGCCCTGCCCCGTGCACGACTCATAACAAACACAATGGAGACCCGCGGACCGTGTCCAATCTGTTCGCCGAGGAAAATGGCCCTCAACCACCGAAGGTGTTGAAAGCTCCGGTGGAGATCCACTCCAGCCTGAAAATGCTGATGGACAGTCACGATCCCCTGGTAATCACCTTCGAAGGGCGCGGTCAGCGCTTCCAGAGCTTCGTCGTCGAAATCAATCGCGAGCGCAACATCGTCGCCCTGGATGAACTCATCCCCAACGACGGCGAACGTTTCCTGCAGAACGGCGAGCATTTCCGCATCGAAGCCTTCCACGAAGGTGTGCGCATCGCCTGGGAAAACACCCAGAACGCCTTCTTCTCCGAGATCGACGGCGCCCGCTGCTACTGGCTGCCGGTGCCGGCCGAGATGCTCTACCACCAGCGCCGCAACGCCTTTCGCGCTCCCGTCGGCCAGGGCCAGCCGGTGCCGGTGGAAATCGGCGGCAGCAAACTGAAGTCACCGCTCAAGGGCAGCCTGATCGACATTTCCGCCACCGGCTGCAAGATCCGCCTGGAAGGCAACGCCGCCGAGCGTCTGCAGCCCGGCCAGGTCTACGAGGAATTCACCGCGCGCCTGCCCTTCGGCGCCCTGACCATGGCGGTCGAGCTGCGCCACGTGCAGTTCGAGGAAAAGGTCGGCTACAGCTTCGCCGGCATGCGCTTCCACCAGATGAGCGGCCTGGCGCAGCGCAACATCGAGCGCTTCGTCTACCAGCTGCAGCGCGAAGCCCGACGCTTCGACAAGGACGAGCTGTTCTAGACAGCTGCGGGCGGCAAGCTCTTGCCGCCCATCCCTCCCGCCCTCAGGCGGGCCGGCTTTCTTCCTCTGCTTCCACTTCCGCTTCCGGCTCGGCTGCCGGCGCGCTCGTGTCGTTGCCCTTCATCTGCTCTTCCACGGCCGCCTCGTCGACCCGTGGGTCGAGGGCGGCGGACAGCGGCGAGGACGCCAGGCTGTCCGGCGTGGCGACGTGCTTGACCGGCGCCTCGTCGACCCGGTGCACGCCACTGACCTTCTGCGGCTGAACGCGCCAGATGAGGATCAGCGAGCAGGCGCAGACGAAGGCGTAGAGCATGTTCGCGCCGAACAGCTTCATCAGCGCTCCGGCCGCCAGCGGGCCGATACAGGCGCCGACGCCGAAGGTCACCAGCAGCATGGCGGTGAGCGATACACGACGCTCGCCTTCGACGTGGTCGTTGGAGAAGGCCACCGCCAGCGGATACAGGGTGAACTGCACCAGGCAGACGATGAAGCCCATCGGCAACAGCCACGCCAGGGAGATCGGCGGTACCGGCAGCAGCGGCAGTGCCGCCAGCGGCGCGGCCACGATCAACAGCAGGATGGCGGCATTGCGGATCAGCACGGCGCGGTCGATGCGGTCCGACAGCCAGCCCAGTGGCCACTGCACCAGCAGCCCGGCGAAGATGCAGCCGCCCATGAACAGGCCGATATCCTCGGTACTCAAGCCCTGGCGCACTGCGTAGAGCGGCGCCAGGCCGTAGAACGAACCGACTACCAGACCGGACACCAGCACCGTGGTCAGCGACTGCGGCACCCGCTGGATGAAGAAGCGCGGCTCCAGCGGCGCCGGGCGTAGCGGCGCAGGGTGGACCTTGTGGGTGATCGCCACCGGGATCAGCGACAGGGCGAAGCACAGCGCGATCATCATCGGCAGCTCCGGGCCCAGCCCCGGATGCACCACCAGCACCAACTGGCCGAGCACCAGCCCCAGGTAAGAGGCCACCATGTAGCCGGCGAACACGGCGCCGCGCTGGCGTGCCTCGGCCTGCTCGTTGAGCCAGCTCTCGATGACCATGTACTGGCACATCATCCCCAGGCCGATGGCGACCCGCAGCAACAGCCAGAAGCCCAACCAGGGCAGCAGGCCGATGCCCAGTACGGCGGCGGTGACCAACCCGCCGCAGGCGACGTAGGCGCGGATGTGACCGACGCGGGCGATCAGCCGGTGGCCGATCTTGCCGCCCAGCACCAGGCCGAGGTAGTAGGCGGCCATCATGGCGCCGATCCACAGCCCATCGACCTTCTCCGCGCCCAGGCGCAGGGCGAGGTAGGTACTGAGCAGACCGGAACCGGTCAGGAGCATGACGGCGGCGAAGTACAGAGCACGAAACGCGGTGACGATCCGAAGCATTGGACCTCCTGGTCCAGGACAACCCCGGCACAATGTCCGGGCAGCGGAAAGCAGGACTTGCGCTCACACCTTAGAGCCTGCCAATCGGCGCGTCGAGAGGGCTGCCGGGCCCGGAATAGCGCGTGTCGCGCACGGTCATGCGGGGCGTTTCGAAGGATGTCGGCGGGATGAACGAGGATGGCCTGAAGATCGCCAGAAGATGGCTGCCGATCACAGCGGCGCCGGGTTTCGGCGCCGCTGTGTCAGCCACTGCAAATCAGCCCATTCGAATCAGGCCTGGGCGGCCAGGACGCGACGCTCCCACGGGGTGATTTCGTCGAAGAAGCTGGTCAGCTCCATGGACTTGGTCGCGCTGTAGCCGTCGATGAACTCGTTGCCGAACACCTCGCGGGCCAGCTCGCTGCGCTGCAGGCGCTGCAGTGCGTCGTACATCGTGCAGGGCAGCAGCAGCTCCGCCGGGACCTCGAACTCACCCTGGATCGGCGCGGTGGGTTCCAGGCCTTGCTCGATGCCATGCAGGCCGGCAGCCAGGCTCGCGGCGATGGCCAGGTAGGGGTTGGCGTCGGCGCCCGGCAGGCGGTTCTCCACGCGACGGGCCACCGGCGCGCTGGCCGGAATGCGCAGGCCGGCGGCGCGGTTGTCGTGGGACCAGCAGGCGTTGTTCGGCGAGGCGTACGGATGGCACAGGCGCTGGAAGGAGTTCACGTTGGGTGCGAACAGCAGGGTGAAGTCCGACAGGCACGCCTGCAGGCCGCCGATGAAGTGGCGGAAGGCCGGCGTGGCCTCGCCCTGGGCGTCGCTGAAGATATTGCGCCCCTCGCCATCGACGATGCTCTGGTGAATATGCATCGAGCTGCCCGGCGTGTGCGCCAGCGGCTTGGCCATGCACACCACGATCAGCCCGTGCTTGAGCGCGACTTCCTTGAGCAGGTGCTTGAACAGGAAGGTCTGGTCGGCCAGCAGCACCGGGTCGCCGTGCAGGAAGTTGATCTCGAACTGGGTGGTGCCCATCTCGTGCATGAAGGTGTCGCGTTCCAGCCCTACCGCCTCCATGCAGCGGTAGACATCCTGGAAGAACGGGCGCAGGCCGTTGTTGGAGGACACACTGAAGGCCGAGTGACCCATCTCGCGGCGACCGTCGAGGCCGACCGGCGCCTGGAAGGCTTCCTGCGGATCGGGGTTGGGAGCGAACACGAAGAACTCCAGCTCGGTCGCCACCACCGGGCTCCAGCCGCGTTCGGCGTAGCGCGCGACGACCTGCTTGAGCAGGCCGCGGGTGGACAGGCCGGAGGGCTTGCCATCGAGCTCCAGCGCGTCGCAGATGGCGAAGGCGCGGGGTTCATCGCTCCAGGGCAGGCGGTGAATCTGGGTCGGCTCGGCGATCAGGGCCAGGTCGCCGTCGTCGCTGCCGTAGAACTTCGCGGCCGGGTAGCCGCCCATGATGCACTGCAGCAGGACGCCGCGCGCCAGCTGCAGCCGGCGCCCGGTGAGAAAGCCCTCGCCGGTCATCACCTTGCCACGCGGCACCCCGTTGAGGTCGGGGGTGACGCACTCGATCTCTTCCACTCCAGCCAGTCGTTCGGCGAGCGGGATTCCAGGATCGTTACTCATGACTTCTTATCCTTGTTCTTTTGTCCTTGTCACAGGACGCCGCGCGAGGCGCGCGAGCCCGTACAAAATACGCATCACGCGTTCGATATTTCAAGCGGACCAGCAGGAAACGCGGAAGCTCCGTGTAGGAGCGCGCCATGCGCGCGATCGCGGGCATGGCCCGCTCCTACAGGGGAATCCGGCGTTGTTTGGTTCGCGAGCAAGCTCGCTCCTACGAAGAACCCAACCAATCTGGCTTTAGCTCTGGATCTGAAGACTTCCAGAGAAACCTCCGAGCACTCCGAACGGCCCCGTTCAGGAGGCCTCGTTGAATTGGAGTTTCAGGGGTTGAGCGACATGGATGTCGCGAGAGCCGCGATGGGCCAGGGATGGCCCTTCGTGGGGGGACGCCTAGTTCGGGCCCCTGAAACTCCAATTTAGCGAGGGTATTTTTCGCCTAAGCGAAAAACCGGATGTCCGGGGCGAGCCTTCTTGGTTACTTCTTCGGCGTTTGGAAGAAGTGACTCGCCCGAGGGGCGAAACACAGATTCCGAGCGCACACCGAAGCGGCGCTGGAACACCCACGCCAACGCAGCAATACAGGGTCAACCTTGGAGCGAAGGATGGCGCCGGCTCTGCCGGCGGATCGCGGGCAGGGCCGGCTCCTACAGGGGAGTCCGTGCCAAAAGAACACGCCGCTCTGAGAGCGGCGCTTTCAGGGCATCACCCAAGGTCAGAACAGATGGGTGAACAGCCAGTACAGCGACGCCGAGAGCACGATGGCCGCCGGCAGGGTCAGCACCCAGGCCATCAGCAGGTTGCGGATGGTGCGCATCTGCAGGCCCGAGCCGTTGGCCGCCATGGTCCCGGCGACGCCGGACGACAATACGTGGGTCGTCGACACCGGCAAGCCGTACATGTCCGCCGCGCCGATGGTCAGCATCGCCACCATCTCCGCCGAGGCGCCCTGGGCGTAGGTCAGGTGGGTCTTGCCGATCTTCTCGCCGACGGTGACCACGATGCGCTTCCAGCCGACCATGGTGCCCAGGCCGAGGGCAATGGCCACGGCGACCTTCACCCACAGCGGGATGAAGCGGGTCGACTCGTCGATCTTGCCCTTGAACGCGGCCAGCTTGCTGGTGGTATCCGCGTCGAAGTTGCCGACCTTGTCCTTGTCCATCAGGCGGATCGCCTCGCTGGTCAGGTACATGTCGTTACGCACGTTGCCCATGGCTTCGGCCGGCACGCCGGCGAGACTGCCGTAGCCCTTCACTTGCGCACCGATGGCGCCGGTCAGCGCCGCCAGCGAAGGGATCAGTTCCGGCTTGGCTTCCTTGGTGCGCACGTACTCCGAGAGCACCGCGCGCGGGTCGGCCGGAGCCGCCTGCGGCGCGGCGCGGACCAGCGCCTGCTGGGTGACTTCGGCGATGGCGACGAACTGCACGGTCTGGTCCGCCGGCATGCTGCGGTTCAGTGCGTAGGCCATCGGCAGGGTGCCGACCAGGATCAGCATGATCAGGCCCATGCCTTTCTGCCCGTCGTTGGAACCGTGGGCGAAGGACACGCCGGTGCAGGTGAGGATCAGCAGGCCGCGAATCCACCAGGGCGGCGGCGTCTTGCTCTTGGGCGCCTTGTACAGCGCGCGGTTCCTCACCAGCAGGCGCAGCGCCAGCAGCAGGAGCGCGGCGCAGACGAAGCCGATCAGCGGCGAGAGCAGCAGCGAATAGCCGATCTTGGTCGCCTGCGCCCAGTCCACGCCGCTGGTGCCGTCGCGGCCGTGCATCAGCGCGTTGGCCACACCGACACCGATGATCGAGCCGATCAGGGTGTGCGAGGACGACGCCGGCAGGCCCAGCCACCAGGTGCCAAGGTTCCACAGGATGGCGGCGATCAGCAGGGCGAAGACCATGGCGAAGCCGGCCGAGGAGCCTACCTGCAGGATCAGTTCCACCGGCAGCAAGGCGATGATGCCGAAGGCCACCGCGCCACTGGAGAGCAGCACGCCGAGGAAGTTGAAGCAGCCCGACCAGACCACCGCGAAATGCGGCGGCAGCGAGTGGGTATAGATGACGGTGGCCACCGCGTTGGCGGTGTCGTGGAAGCCGTTGACGAACTCGAAGCCCAGGGCGATGAACAGGGCGACCCCGAGCAGCAGGAACGGCGTCCAGGTGGTGACCGTGGAGGTGACGTCGTCGACGTCGCGCACCAGGCTCCAGGCCGAGAACAGCAGGCCGACGGCGAGCACGGCAAAGAAGATGAAGGCGGTAATGCGGCCGGGCTTGTGTTCCAGATGGGGCCGGCCTTCGACGACGGGAACGGCCAGGGTATCGGTGGTCATGCTGGGAGTCCGCTTAGGGGAGTGTCCCGGTCATGATCGGCAGCGAATGTTACAAGTTGTGTCTCTGTGGGAAGGACAGCCCGCACGAAGGCGAGCTGTACGTAGGAGCGGACTCCGTCCGCGATTGTTTTCCGCCGGCACATCCTCCGCCGGGGCGATGCCGATCGCGGATGAATCCGCTCCTACGCGGTACGCATGCCCTCAGTAGACTTCCGGCACCACGATCTGCTGCGGCGTCGGCGTGCGCGCGTAGTCCTCGTGGCGCTGGCGCTGTGGCAGGACTACCGCCGGGTGCTCCACGTCCTCGTAGGGAATCAGGTTCAGCAGATGGTTGATGCAGTTCAGCCGCGCGCGCTTCTTGTCGTCGGCCTGCACCACCCACCAGGGCGCCTCGGGGATATGGGTGCGGTCGAGCATGATCTCCTTGGCCTTGGTGTAGGCCTCCCAGCGGCGCCGCGACTCCAGGTCCATGGGGCTGAGCTTCCACTGCTTGAGCGGGTCGTGGATGCGGCTGAGGAAGCGCAGGTGCTGTTCGTCGTCGGAGATGGAGAACCAGTACTTGATCAGCTGGATGCCCGAGCGCGCCAGCATGCGCTCGAACTCCGGCACGCTGCGGAAGAACTCCTCGTACTGGTCGTCCGAGCAGAAGCCCATCACCCGCTCGACGCCCGCGCGGTTGTACCAGCTGCGGTCGAACAGGACGATCTCCCCGGCCGCCGGCAGGTGCGAGACGTAGCGCTGGAAGTACCACTGGGTCTGCTCGCGGTCGTTCGGCGCGGGCAGCGCGGCGACGCGGCAGACGCGCGGGTTGAGGCGCTGGGTGATGCGCTTGATCACCCCGCCCTTGCCCGCTGCATCGCGGCCTTCGAAGAGGATCACCACCTTGTGGCCGGTCTTCACCACCCAGCTCTGCAGCTTCACCAGCTCGCCCTGCAGGCGGAACAGTTCGCTGAAGTAGCGTCGGCGGGCGAGCTTTTCCTCGTCGACGTCGGCGTGCTCGTCGAACAGCTCGTCGAGGTTGCGTACGTCTTCCAGCAGCTCCAGTTCCAGCTCTTCGTCACTGTGGTCGAGCAGTTCACGGTGGATGCGGCGGATCACGGATTCATTGGTCAGGGGCATGGCGGCGGCCTTCGCACAGGGGCATTGCCGCCAGACTAGAGGCGCTCGGTGTCAGGCTGGTGACAGCTGGCGTCGATCCGTTATCCCGGCGTTGTCGGGATTCGCGGGCATGGCCCGCTCCTACAGGAGGAGGTTCTCTTGCAGGAGCGGGGCATGCCCGCGACCAGCGCCCGCCAGGGCGCCCTCCTTCGTTACTGCTCGCGCAACTCCAGCACCTTCAGCTCCGGATCGGCCTTGATCTGCTCGTCGGTGAACGGCAGCTCCGGCCACTGCTGTTTGGCAAACAGCTCGGTCTGGTCGCGATGATGTGGCGAGCCGGGTTCGCTGGACTGCGAGAACGCCAGCAGGCCGCGCGCCTTCGGGCCGTCGGCGGTGAAGTCCACCAGCTGGATGTAGCTGCTGCCGCTGAGCACGCGGTAATGGTCACCCTGCCACTCCGAGGTGATGGCGTTGTACACGCCCTCGTTGCCGGTGCCACCCGGAATGCCCAGCGGGTTGGCCGTATCGCCGGTCAGTTGCAACTCGCCCCACTTCTCGTCCGCGCGGATGCGGCGGCCGTCGATCTCCTGCGCCGCCGCGACCAGCGCCTGCTGCGCCTGCTGGCGGACCTCCGGCTTGTCCAGGGCGATGCCCGAGGGCGTGGCCAGCGGCAGCTTGGGATCGAAGGGCAGGCGCCAGCCGCCGTCGATCTTCAGGAAGCGCGCGACGAAGGCCTGGAAGTAAGCGAAGCCGGGGTTGCTATCGAGATTGACGTGGCGATCCCACGAACCCAGCGCAGCGCACGCCGCCGCGGTGCCCGCCGGGGCTGGTTTGCACAGTTGCAGCAGGTCGTCGAGGAGCATGTCGGCGACATAGACGCGGTTGTCGGTGACCATCTTCTGCAGGTCGTCCGGGCCGATCCTGGCGTCGCCCTGCAGCCGGTCGAGGGCGAAGCGCGCGCGGGCGCTGACCGGCACCGAGTCGCGGCTGACCAGAGGCGAGAAGCCGGTCAGCGGCTGCGCCGGGTTGCTCATCCAGGCGCTGTCGTTGGAGTTCTGCACGAAGTCCGCGCGTTCCAGCGCCGGCATCTGCTCCGGCGGCGTCAGCCCGGCGTGACGGCTACCCGGCGCGCTCGACCAGTCGCAGGCGCGGCGCCCGCCCTGCAGCACCGGCAGGCCCTGCTTCTGGTACTCGGCAATGGCGCAGTCGGCCAGTTGCTGCTGACTCAGGTGCGGCACCACCGACTGGTTGAGGTAGAGCACCTTGCCTTCCGGGTTGGCCGCCAGGGTGTTGACCCAGGGGATGCCCTGCATGTGCTCGATGCTGTCGCGCAGTTCATCCAGGCTGCGCGCGTGATCGATGGCGTACCACTGCTGCAGCACACGGTCGTTGCCCAGGTTGGCGTCGCGCACGGCGAAGGCTTCGCTGGCGTTCCAGGGGAATTTACCGGGCACGCTGAGCAGCGGGCCGTACTCGGACTCGTACAGCGTGTGGCTGCGCGTGCTCACGCGTCCGTTGGGCTCGAGTACGCGAACGCGCAGGGTGACTTCCCTGAGCGGCCGCGACTGACCGTCGACGCGGTAGCGGTGCGGGTCCTGCGGGTCGAGGTCGAGGCGGTACAGGGTGAAGTGGCTGGAGGTGTCCACCGTGTGGCTCCAGGCCACGTCCTTGCTGAAGCCGATGTTCACCAGCGGCATGCCCGGCAGGGAGGCGCCCATCACATCGAGCTGGCCGGGAATGGTCAGGTGCATCTGGTAGAAGCGCAGCGCGCCGAACCAGGGGAAGTGCGGGTTGGCCAGCAGCAGGCCGTTGCCGTCCGCCGAGCGCTCGCTGCCCACGGCAATGGCGTTGCTGCCGTGGTCACGGTGGAAATTCTCGCGCCGGTCCATCGCCGCGAGTACCTCGCCGTCACTGACGACCGCGGAGGTTGCCTGCCCCGGCGGCGCGGCCGCCATCATGGCCTCGGCGAACTGCCCGGCGCCGGCCTGCACCAGCAGGCGGCGGGTCAGGCGCAGCAGGTCGTCAGCTTCCAGCGGGCGCAGCCAGGCCTTGCCCGCGCACTGCGTGCCGGCGGCCTGGGTGTCCCACAACCAGCGGTTGTAGCCGGCGGCGTAGCCATCGAGCAGGTCGCGGATCGGCTGCGGCTGGGCACTGCGCAGGCGACGCAGGGATTCGTTGTCGTTGAGCCAGGTGTAGAAGAAGTCCGAGGGCAGGTTGCCGATGCCGGCGGAGGACTTGCCGCCCTCGCCGAAGTAGCGCGAGCGCTCGCCGCGCGCGGTGAGGACTTCCTCGGCCAGCAGGCAGGCGTTGTCGCGGGCATAGGCGTAGCCGATGCCGTAGCCCAGGCCCAGTTCGCCCTTGGCCTGGATGTGCGGGATGCCGTAGCGGGTCCAGCGGATCTGCGCCTCAAGCTCGGCGCCATGGGCCAGCGCGGGCAGTCCGGCGGCCAGCAGGCTGCCGGCCGCAGCGGCCAGTCGGAAGGTCTTGCTCATCGATTCCCTCAATGCTCGGGTGGCGGCCGGATGCCCGGCCAGGGGCACGCGGCCGTGCCGCTCGCGCGGTGCCGGTGCAAGGAGTGGGTGGCGGTTCAAGCCCGCCAATGCAGTGCGCTGAAGGTCATCGCGGCGCACCTTCCGAGGCACGCGCGCAGGCAGGTTGCTGAGGACATGGGTTCTCCTTTTTCTTCTCGGACGCCTCGTGAAAATGACGACACGCCTCTTGAGGGCAACGGATGGGAGACGCGCGAAATTAACCCGTGACCGATGGCAATCGGCCACACCAGAAGGCTCTATCTCGCGGCTTTCAACCGTTCCAGAGGCGTCGCGGGCGGTTCGACTTCAGCGCGCCGGCAGGGTTCCGGACTGACGTTTCCAACGTCCGGGCGACTGCCCCGTCCAGCGCTGGAAAGCGCGGGAAAAACTCGCCGCCTCGGCATAGCCCAGGCACTGGGCGATGCCCTGCAGGTCCATCCGCGATTCGCGCAGCAGGCGCTCGGCGAGACGCTGCTTGATGCCGTCGTTGAGCCCCTGCAGGTTCTGCCCTTCCTCCGCCAGACGCCGTTGCAGCGTGCGCTCGGAAAGGCCCATGCGCTCGGCCACCGTCGCCGCGCCGAGCAGGCTGGCGGAGTCGCGCAACAGGAGTTGTTGCACCTGCCGCGCGGTGGGTGTCGCTGCCAGCGTCAGCGCCAGTTCGCCACACAGGCGTTCGCAGAGCTCCTCACCGCTGTCCCGTGCGCTGATCTGCGCCTGGGGCAATGGCGCCTGCAAGTCCTCCAGGGCGAACAGCATGGCGTTGCGCGGTGCCGCGAATACCGGCTCGATGCCGAAGGTCTCGCGGAACGCGCCAGCATCCTCCAACGCCGGGCTGCGCAGTTCGATGGCCAAAGGTTGCAGCGGCCGCTGCAGCAGTTCACCGGAAAGCTGCCAGCAACCGGCGATGCCGCGTTCCACCACGAAGGCGCGGGCATCCTCGGGCAGCACGCGGTCATCGAACACCAGCCACAATCCCCGCGCCTCCACCTCGCTGCTCACCGGGCAGAGCGTCAGCGCCAGGCTCTGGAAGCGCCCGAAGGTCTCGAAGGCTTCCTGCAAGGTGCGACTGGCGAGCATGGTGAAACCCAGCAGGCCCAGCGAAGTGAGGTGATAGCGCCGCCCCGTCGCCAGCCCCAAACCGGGGCGGTCGACGTGCTGCAGCAGATTGCGGATTACCGCCAGTTCCTGCCAGGCCTGGATGCGCCCGGCACGCGCTTGCAGGTCGGCCAGCGCGATCGCGCTGCCCACCAGACAATCGTCCGCGCCCAGTCCCTCGTCGCGGGCGCTGTCGAGCAGGTAACGCACTCCGGTGATCTCGCGGGTCTGGCGCCAGTCCATCGCGGGCTCCTGCGGGCGGAAAGAACAACGTGGCGGAGAAAGTCATTTTTTGGCGGACTTCATCATGGAAGAAAGCGCCAGCACTGACCATGCTGGACATGCCAATAACACTCACAAGAGGCTTCCCCATGTTCGAGTTCTTCTACGCGCTGCCGAGCCAGAACCGTGCGGCCGACTACCGCCACTTCCGCATCGTCCCCGCCACCGGTGCGATCGGCGCGGACGTCAGCGATCTCGACCTCACCACCCTGGGCGCGGAAGGCTACGCCGAACTGCGCCAGGCGCTGCTGGCGCACAAGGTGCTGTTCATCCGCGGGCAGAACCTCAGCGTGGAAAACCTCGAAGCCGTGACCCTGCGCTTCGGCGAATTCGGCCGCGAACCCTATGTGGTCGGCATGGACGATCACCCGCACGTGGTGCGGGTGGTCAAGGAAGCCAACGAGAAGACCCCGGTGGTGTTCGGCGGCGCCTGGCACAGCGACTGGTCCTTCCAGGAGCGCCCGCCGGCCTTCACCCTGCTCTACGGCCACGACATCCCGCCGTTTGGCGGCGACACCCTCTACGCCAACCTGGCGCTGGCCTACGAATGGCTGTCACCGAAGCTGCGCGCGCAGCTGGAAACCCTCGACGCCATCCACAGCCCCGAGCGCGCCTATGGTGCCGAGGCCAAGCACAACGATCTGATGGAAAACATGGCGGTGCGCTACGGCAGCCATGAGGGCGAGGTGCGCTCGCATCCGCTGGTGACCCGACACCCGGAGACCGGCAAGAAGATCCTCTACATCAACCCGGCCTACACCAGCGGCATCAAGGGCATGCGCCCGGCCGAGTCGCAGCCGCTGCTGGATTACCTGTTCAGCATCGCCACCCAGCCGGCATTCACCTGCCGCATGCGCTGGAGCGCGGGCACCCTGGCGATCTGGGACAACCGCAGCACCTGGCATTATCCGGTGTCGGATTACCATGGAATGCGCCGGGAGATGTATCGCACGACGGTGGTGGGTGAAGTCCCAAGCCGTTGAGCAGACGGTGCGATCGTAGGGCGCATAACCTGGAACAGGTTATCCGCCGGATGCGTTGCGGCGGATAACGCTGGTGCGTTATTCGCCCTACGAAGATGCTTCGGCTTGGGTGTTTCTGCGCCGCATCGGCGTGCGCGCGGGCATCTTGTTTCTCCCCCTCGGGCGACCTACTTTGCCAAACGACGCAAAGTAGGCAAAGGTCTTGCCCCGGACATCCGGCTTTTCGCTTGGGGCGAAAAATACCCTCGTTGAATCGAAGTTTCAGGGGCACGCCACGACGGGCCATCCCTGGCCCATCGTGGCTCTCGCGACATCCATGTCGCTCAACCCCTGAAACTCCGACCCAACGAGGCCTCCTGAACGGGGCATTCGGCGTGTGCGGATGTTTCGCTGGAAGTCTTCAAGAGCCAAAACCAAACACGGTGCGCTGGGTTTGGCGCTCTTGTAATGCGTAGGGCGCATAACCCGGAACGGGATATGCGCCCTACGACCCACACGCATACCGTATCCAGTAATCCTCGAATGTAGGATGGCGTGGAGCGCAGCGATACCCATCGATTCCGGCGTACCGACAGCATGGGTATCGCACGCTCCACCCATCCTACGTAAGCGCTTGCCAGGGATAGCGGCAGGGTGCGGTTCGCGAGCAAGCTCGCTCCTACAAAAGACCTAAAGCTCCGTGCCGTAGCGTTGTGCATGCTCGCGCAACATGCCACGCAGCAATTGTGCGGCGGGAGACAGGTAGGCGCCCTCACGCACCGCCAGACCGATGGTCCGCGTCAGCGTGGTCTCGGCCAGCTCCACCTCACGCAACTGGTCCATGCCGTGCCCGCCGGCCAGCGCCTCGCGGGCGATGAAGCTGAGCAGGCGGGTACGGGCGATCAGGTTGGGCAGCATGGGGATCGCGTTGGTCTCGATCTGCACTTGCGGCATCGGCAACTGGTGGGCCTGGAAGGTGGAGTCCATCCAGCGCCGCGACGACACGCCGGTAGCCGGCAACACCCAACGGTAGCGGCAGAGGTCGGCCAGGGTGACGGGGGTGGCGAAGATCGGATGGTCACGGCTGGCGACCACCACCACCTGGTCCTGCAGCAGCGGCTCGCTGCTCAGTTGCGGGTCGTCGACGATCCGCGAGCAGATCGCCATGTCCAGCCGCCCGCTGCGCAGCGCCTCGCGCAGCACGTCGTCCTGGCCCAGCACCAGGCTCATGGTGACCTCCGGTGCGCGCGCCAGCAGGTCCTCGGTCAGGCGCGGCAATAGGTACTCGGCCATGGTCGCGGCGCAGCCGAGGCGGATATTGCCCACCACGCCGCTGGCGAAATCGCGCACTTCGCGGCGGGTTTCCTCGATGTCCTGTCGCAATTGCCGGGCGCGTTGCAGCATCAGTTCGCCGGCCGGCGTCAGGCGGATGCGTCGGCCATCGCGCTGGAACAGTCGCGCGCCAAGGGACTCCTCCAGGCGCTGGATGCTCTTGGTCAGCGCCGGCTGGCTGCGCCCCAGACGCTCGGCGGCACGGCCCAGGTGGCCGAGCTCGGCGATGGTTTCGAAGTAGGCGAGATCTCGCAGGTCCATGGCAGCCAACCGATAGATTTCAGGAATGGATTCATGACTATTAGAAAATAGACTTGATCGATCCGGCTACCGATAATTCCGACGTCTTCCCCACCCGGAGCCGTCCGTGTCCAGCCGCCCTGCCCTGCCCGTCGCCCGCATCCCCGTCAGCCTGCAATGGCTGGCCCTGGCGCTCGGAGCCGGAGGCGCGGGGCAACTGCTGACCTGGCTCGGCATCCCCGCCGCCTTGTTCCTCGGCCCCATGCTGGTGGCCATCGCCTTTGGCGTCAGCGGTGCGGAAATCCGCCTGCCGCGCCAGGCTTTCCGCCTCAGCCAGGGCTGCATCGGCCTGCTGGTCGCCCACGCCATGAGCTGGTCGGTGCTGCAGGCGATGGTCGCTTCCTGGCCGCTGATGCTCAGCGCCACCCTCCTCACTCTGCTGCTCTCCGCCGTGGTCAGCTACGCCATGGTGCGCTTCGGCGGCATCCCCGGCAGCACCGCCGCCTGGGGCACCGCGCCGGGCGGCGCGGCGGCCATGGTGTCGATGGCCGAAGCCAACGGCGCCGACCCGCGCGTGGTCGCCACCATGCAGTACGTACGGGTGGTCTGCGTGGTCATGGCCGGCGCCCTGGTCGGCCGTCTGCTGGGCATCGAAGGCGGCGGCTCGGCGGCCCACAGCACGCCGATCGTCGACACCGCCACCCTGCCCGACCTGATCAACTGCCTGCTGCTGATCTTCGTCTGCACCACCGCCGGCGCAAAGTTGCCGGCCGGTCCGTTGCTGGTACCGCTGGTGGCCGGCGCCGTGCTGCAACTCACCGGCGTGCTGCACATCACCCTGCCGCACTGGTTACTGGCCAGCGCCTACGGCGTGATCGGCTGCTACATCGGCCTGCGCTTCGACCGTGAAAGTCTCGCCTACGTCGGCCGCCACCTGCCGGCCATGCTGGTCAGCGCATTGGCCCTGATCGCCAGTTGCGCGTTGTTCGCCTGGGCGCTGGCGGCCATCACCGGGATGGACTTCCTCTCCCTCTACCTCGCCACCAGCCCCGGCGGCCTCGACGCCATGGCGATCATCGCGGTGGACACCCACTCCGACGTCGGTCTGGTGCTGGCGATGCAGACGCTGCGGCTGTTCGTGGTGCTGTTCACCGGGGTGTCCGTCGCCCGTACGGTGATCCGCCTGAGCCGCGCCTGAAGCCAAGCCTCAAACCGCAGGAGCGTGCCCTGCGCGCGATCGCGGGCACGGCCCGCTCCTGCAGCGGGCACCGAGCGGTGGGTTACAACCCCTCCAGCGTCAGATCGACCAGGCGCTCGACATAGGCCACTTCCAGTTCCTCGCCGGAAAACAGGATGCGGTACACCAGCGGCGCCATCAGCCGGTCGACGATGCGGTCCAGCTCCGGCAGCCTTTCGCCACGCTCCCTGGCGCGCAGCAGGATGATGTCGAACTGGCCGCAGGCAATCGCCATGCAGCGCCCCGAGGAGCCGCCACCGGCGGCCAGCAGGTCGAGCACCACCGCGCGGCCGGGCACCGAGGCGGTTTCCTCCATGTACTGCTCGCCCCAGGCCAGCAGGTCGCCGCGCAGGCTGCCGGTGTCGGCCGGTTCGGCGTCTGGGCGGATGCGCTGCAGGGCGACGTCGCCAAGCAATTCGCTTAAATCGCCCCAGCGCCGATAGATGGTCGACGGCGTGACGCCGGAGCGCGCCGCGATCATCGGCACGGTCAGTTCGGAGCGGTCGCGCTCTTCCAGCAGCTCTGCCACGGCCTTGTGTACCGAGGCCTGCACCCGCGCGCTGCGGCCGCCCGGCCGAACACCCTGATTAATTGCCATAAGCACCTTAAAGCAAAGAATTTGCTTTTATCCGAAAACCGGTCCAGCATCTCGCAAAAGCAAAATCTTAGCCTTTGCGAGCTGAATCATGGCACACACCCAATCGAAAAGCGCGTCCGGCTTCTCAGCCAAGGCTTCCGCCTGGTTGCTGACGGCCATCCTCATGGCCTTCCTCGCCGCTGCTGCCGCGCCCACGCCGCTGTATGCGCTGTACCGCGAGTCCTGGCACTTCTCCCCGGCCCTGCTGACTCTGGTGTTCAGCATCTACGCGGGCGGCCTGATGCTGGCGCTGCTGGTGTTCGGCTCGCTGTCGGACCACCTCGGCCGGCGCCCGGTGATCCGCGCCGCACTGATCCTCGAACTGCTGGCGATGGCGGTGTTCCTCTACGCCAACTCGGTCGAACTGCTGATCCTCGCACGCCTGCTGCAGGGCTTTGCCACCGGCATCGCCACCAGCGTGCTGGGCGCGGCGATGCTGGATATCGACCGCGAGCGCGGCCCGCTGATCAACAGCATCGCGCCCATGCTCGGCATGGCCATGGGTGCGCTGGGCAGCAGCACGCTGGTGCAGTTCGGCGCCGATCCGCTGCATGAGGTCTATGTCTGGCTGCTGGCTCTGTTCGCCCTGGGCATCGTGCTGTTGCGCTGGCTGCCGGAAAGCATCAGCCGGCAACCCGGTGCTCTGGCCTCCTTGAAGCCGCGCATCCGCATTCCCCCGCAGGCGCGCCGCGCGTTCTGGAGTGTGGCGCCGCTGAACGCCAGCCTCTGGGCGCTGGGCGGTTTCTACCTGTCGCTGGGGCCGACGCTGGCGCGCCAGGTGACTGGCTTGCAAGTACCGATGATCGGCGGCGGGCTGGTGTCGCTGCTGTGCCTGTGCGGCGCGCTGGCGATCTTCGCCCTGCGCAACCGGCCGGCGGCGGTGATCCTGCGCCGCGGCGGCCTGGCACTGGTCATCGGCCTGCTGATCACCCTGCTCGGCGTGGACAGCGGCAACCTCTGGCTGTTCTTCCTCGGCACCGCGGTAGCCGGGCTCGGTTTCGGCGGCGCCTTCCTCGGCGCCCTGCGCTCGGTGGTGCCGCTGGCCCACGCCCACGAACGCGGTGCACTGATGGCGAGCTTCTACGTGCTCAGCTACCTGGCCTTCAGCGTGCCGGCGATCCTCGCGGGACTGGCAATCCAGCGCTACGGCCTGGTCGCCACCACCAACGGTTACGCCAGCCTGCAGATTCTCGCGGCCTCGCTGGTCCTGCTGCTGTCCTTGCGTGGGCCCGCCGCACAGAAGGTGCAGGCCTGAGTCAGGCCGCCTCGCGGGCTCGCAGGAAATCGTAGAGCCCGCGCACCGCCGGGTGCTCCAGCGCCTGGGCGGAATGGCAGAGGCCGATGCGGCGGATCGGCAGCGGCAGGTTCAACGTGCCGCTGCGCACCGCCGGCGCGCCGGCCAGCAGCGATGCCGGCAGGATCGCCGCGCCAATGCCCGCGCTGACCAGCCGCAATGCGAGGTTCAGGGTGCTGGCCTGGGCAACGACCGGCGCGCTGCCATAGGCGGTCATCAGGCGCTGATGGGACGGGTGAGTCGGGCAGGTGATCCAGCCGCAGTCCTGCGCATCCTCCACACCCGGCGGCAACGCCAGCACGTACGGGTCTTCCCAGACCGGCACGAAGAGTTCGTCCTCGCAGCAGAATTCCTCCACCGCCAGCCGCGCATCGCCCACGCAGCCCTCCTCCAGGTGCAGCAGCAGATTGGGCACGGCCTGCTGCGCGAGACTGACGAAGCCTTCGACCTGCTCGGCGCTGACGTCGCCTTCCACCCCCAGGTGCAACGGCTGGCGTGCCGAGGCCTGGCGGAACATGTTGCGCAGGCCGTCGGCTTCGGCCAGCAGCGCGCGGGCGCGCGGATACAGGGTGCGCGCCGCTTCGCTGACTTCCACCCCACGCGCCTGGCGCAGGAACAGCTCGGTGCCCAAGGCCTCTTCCAGCTGGCGGATGGTCACCGACAGCGTCGGCTGGCTGACGAACAGGCGCTGGGCGGCGGCGGTGATGTTGCGTTCTTCGAAGACCGCGACGAAGGCGGCCAGCTGTCGGATATCCATAGGCAACCCCGATACCAGGCACAGGAATAAGCCATTTTTCAGGCGGAATACCGCTCAATATACTTCACTGCATCGTTCAGTCATCCAGTTTTCCGATAGCAGGAGAATCCCCATGAGCAAGCCCCTGATCATCGTCACCGGCGCCAGTTCCGGTATCGGCGAAGCCACCGCCCGCCTCTTCTCCCAGCAGGGCCACCCGCTGCTGCTGCTCGCCCGTCGCGTCGAGCGCCTGGAAGCATTGCAACTGCCCAACTCCCTGTGCCGCGCCGTGGACGTGACCAACCGCGAAGCCCTGGAGGCCGCCGTGGCAGAGGCCGAGGAACGCTTCGGTCCGGCCGATGCGCTGGTGAACAACGCCGGCGTCATGCTGCTGGGCAACATGGTCGAGCAGGACCCGGCCGAATGGGAGCGCATGCTCGACGTCAACGTGAAGGGCCTGCTCAACGGCGTGCACGCCGTGCTCAAGGGCATGGTCGAACGCAACCGCGGCACGCTGATCAACGTCAGCTCGGTGGCCGGGCGCAAGACCTTCCCCAACCACGTCGCCTACGTCGGCACCAAGTTCGCCGTGCACGCGATCTCCGAGAACCTGCGCGAGGAAGTCGCGGCGCACAACGTCCGCGTCGTCACCATCGCCCCCGGCGCGGTGGAGACCGAATTGCTCAGCCACACCACCGACGAAGCGATCAAGAGCGGCTACCAGGACTGGAAGCGCGACATGGGCGGCAAGGTGCTCAGCGCCGAGGACGTGGCCAACGCGATTCGCTACGCCTACGACCAGCCGCAGGGTGTCTGCATCCGCGAGATCGTGCTGGCAGCGACCCGGCAGCAGGCGTGATTTACCGGCCTCACCGTACCTTTGTATGTGCGGCCCGCCCACAATGTGCTCCTCTGCCATTCATGCCCTCTCCCCCCGCCCTCTCCCTGAAGGGAGAGGGAGCCGTTCGGCGCAAGGGCTCTTTATGGAGTTAGCCGGCGAGCACCGAACTCTCCGGGCTCACCGGACAGTCCCCTCTCCCTTCGGAGCGGGGCGCGTAGCCAAGGTTAGGGAGAGGGCAAGCCCCCGCACGGACGATCAGAAACCGCAGAAAATCAGACGGCGTCGCACCTGATCAGCCCACCTGCCGCGCCGCCCAGCGCCGGTACTGCCTGGCCCGGCGCAGCGTGTGCCACTGTTCCATCACCAGCGTGCGCCACGGCGAAGCCTGTGGATTGGGCGCGCGGCGGGCGCCGATCCGCTTCAGTTGCAGCTTCACCAGCGCCATGTAGGCCAGCGCCGCCAGCGGCTTGGAGCGCCAGCGGATCGCCGGCAGCTCCGGCTGGGTCTGGCTGCCGCGCTGCCAGTGCAGCACCAGCTGCGGCTCCAGCGCCAGGGCGGTGCCGATGCCGACCATCTCCAGCCCGCTGTCCAGCACCTGTTCGGCCACCGGCAGGCGACGGATGCCGCCGGTCACCATCAGCGGCATGCGCGCCGCTTCACGCATCTCGCGGGCGAATTCCAGGAAGTAGGCTTCCCGCGCCAGGGTACGGCCGTCGCGGGCATCGCCCTGCATCGCCGGTGCCTCGTAGCTGCCGCCGGAGAGCTCGACCAGGTCGACCTGCTCGTCGTTCAGCCACTCGATCACCTGACGCGCGTCGCTGGCGTCGAAGCCGCCGCGCTGGAAGTCCGCGGAGTTGATCTTCACCCCCACGCAGAATTCTGGCGACACCTTGGCGCGCACCGCGCGGACCACTTCCAGCAGCAGCCGCGCGCGGTTTTCCAGCGAGCCGCCCCAGCGGTCCTGCCGCTTGTTGGCCAGCGGCGAGAGGAACTGGCTGAGCAGGTACCCGTGCGCCGCGTGGATCTGCACGCCGGTGAAACCAGCCTCCTCGGCAAGCTGGGCAGCGCGGACGAAACGCCGGATCACCTCGGCGATATCGCCTTCGGTCATCTCGCGGGCGATGGCGAACAGCTTGGAAAACTTGCCCATCTCCAGCGGTACTACCGACGGTGCGATGGCGCCCTGGCCAAGGTTGGTCTGCACCTGGCGACCGGGGTGGTTGAGTTGCAGCCAGAACTGCGCACCGCGGGAACGGCCGATGCGCGCCCATTCACGGAAGCGCTGCAGATGCCGGTCATTCTCCAGCACCACGCCGCCAGGGCCGGTCATGGCGCGGCCGTCGATCATCACGTTGCCGCTGAGGATCAGGCCGACGCCGCCGTCCGCCCAGGCCTGGTAAAGGCGCAGCAGTGCGGCCGAGGGCGCCTGGTCGGCATCGGCCATGTTTTCTTCCATGGCGGCCTTGGCGATGCGGTTGGGGACTTCGCCGCCGTTGGGCAGGCGCAGGGGCTGGAAGGGCGACATGGCGGGGCTCCGTGATTGTTCGGGTGGTTGTCCGGGTGGTTGTGGCTGCGGCGAGGTTAAGTTTAAAGTTCACTTCAAGGTCAAGCCCCTTTCGGAGCCCAGCATGAAAATCGGTGAACTGGCCAGCCTCAGCGGCCTCGCTCCCTCGCGCATCCGCTTCTACGAAGCCAGCGGGCTGATCGCCCCGGCGCGCCGCCTGGCCAACGGCTACCGCGCGTACCCAGCGGAAACCCTCGACCTGCTGGAGATCATCCGCAGCGCCCAGCAGACCGGTTTCAGCCTGGAGGAAATCCGCAGCCTGCTGCCGCACTCCAACCCCATCGAGAACGGCCACGGCGAACTGGTCGCCGGCCTGCGCCGCAAGGTCGCGGAGATCGAGGTGATGGAGCAGCAGTTGCGGCAGAACCGCGAGCGGCTGCTGGCGGTGATCGACGGCATCGAGAACAAGCCCGAGGGCATGGGCTGCCAGGCCAATGCCGAGCGCATGCTGGCGGAAATGCGCGAGCGCAAGGCCCGCAACGAGAAGCCCAAGCCTGTGGGAGCGGGCCATGCCCGCGACGAGCGGACAAAGTCCGCTGCTGCAGCCAAGCGCCCTGCCCCCACCGAATCCTGATTTCGCGCTCCGGCCGCCGGCCGGTCCGTTACGCGGTCGCGGGCATGGCCCGTTCCTACAGAAACGCAGGGCGCATAACCTGGAACAGGTTATCCGCCGCCCTCCCCCGGAACGGCGGATAACGCTGGCGCGTTATGCGCCCTACGGTGTGTCACAGGCAAAACCGAGAAGGTTATTTCCAGCCTTCCAGGCGCAAGGTCGCGCGCACCAACCGCTGTTCCTCCTGCTCGATCTCCCGCAGGTTGTCGCGCACGCTGTGGATATGTTCGCGGGCGGCGCGCTGGGCCTGTTCCGGCTGGCGTTCGCTGATGGCGCGGTGCAGCCGTGCGTGCTGGCGGTCGATCTGGCGCTTCTGCGGCGGACGGTTGTAGAGGTTGTTCACCGAGGCGAACACGGTGCTGAGCATCAGTTCGTTGAGCGACTGCAGCGTGTGCACCAGCACCGGGTTGTGCGACGCCTCGCTGATCGCCTGGTGGAAGGCGTGATCGCGCCGCGCATGCTCGCGCGGGTCCAGCGGCTGCGGTTCGTCGTAGGCGGCGTGCATCTCCTCGAAGCGCCGGCCGATCAGCACCAGATCGGCCTCGGTGGCGCGCAGCGCCGCCAGGCGCGCGGACTCACCTTCAAGCAGCGCGCGAACCTCCAGCAGGTCGTAGAGCGTGCGTGGCTGCGAGCGGAACAAGTGCAGCAGCGGTGACACGTCCTCCGAACCATTCAGGTCAGCGACGAACGAGCCGCGCCCCTGCTCGGTGTCGACGATGCCGCGCCCACGCAGCGCGCGCAGCCCTTCACGCAACGCCGAGCGCGAGCAGCCGAGCTTCTCCACCAGGCGCCGCTCCGAGGGCAGCGCCTGGCCGACCTTGAGCACGCCATCGACGATCAACCGCTCGATCTTCTCGGCCACCTGATCGGCGACACGCTGCTTGCCCTGTGCATAGGTCGTCATTGCGCCTCTCCCGAACTGGTAGGACCAGCTACCACTGGCCTGCGTGGCTGCGAAGAACCCTAGCCGCCAGGACAGGGCTTTTCCAGTGGACGCTCGTGCAAGAACTGGTAGGACCAGTATCAATGCAGATGGACGCCGCCTGAGCGGCCGTCGCATTTTCAGCGTGCCGTGGCTCCACGCGACCGCCTGGCGGGCGCGAACCAACAAAAACAAGATCAGAGCACCGTCAGCCTATGAACATCCTCTACGACGAACGCGTCGATGGCGCGTTGCCTGCCGTCGACAAGTCTGCCCTGCTGGCCGAGCTGCGCGCGGCCCTGCCCGACCTCGAACTGCTGCACCGCGCCGAAGACCTCAAGCCCTACGAATGCGATGGCCTTTCCGCCTACCGCACCGTGCCCATGCTGTTGGCGCTGCCCGAACGCATCGAGCAGGTGCAGGCGCTGCTGAAGCTTTGCCATGCGCGCAAGGTGCCGGTGGTGGCGCGCGGCGCGGGCACCGGGCTCTCCGGCGGCGCGCTGCCGCTGGAGAAAGGCATCCTGCTGGTGATGGCGCGCTTCAACCGCATTCTCGAAGTGAACCCGCAGGGGCGCTTCGCCCGCGTGCAGCCCGGCGTGCGCAACCTGGCGATCTCCCAGGCCGCCGCGCCGCACGGCCTGTACTACGCGCCGGACCCCTCCTCGCAGATCGCCTGCTCCATCGGCGGCAACGTCGCCGAGAACGCCGGCGGCGTGCATTGCCTGAAGTACGGCCTGACCGTGCACAACCTGCTCAAGGTGGAGATCCTCACCGTCGAGGGCGAGCAGCTGACGCTGGGCAGCGACGCCCTGGACAGCCCCGGCCTCGATCTGCTGGCGCTGTTCACCGGCTCCGAGGGCATGCTCGGCATCGTCACCGAGGTCACCGTCAAGCTGCTGCCGCGCCCGCAGGTGGCGCGGGTGCTGCTGGCCAGTTTCGATTCGGTGGAAAAGGCCGGCCGCGCGGTGGCCGACATCATCGCCGCCGGCATCATTCCCGGTGGGCTGGAGATGATGGACAACCTGTCGATCCGCGCCGCCGAGGATTTCATCCACGCCGGCTACCCGGTGGACGCCGCGGCCATCCTGCTGTGCGAACTGGACGGCGTGGAAGCCGACGTGCAGGACGACTGCGAGCGCGTCGACGGCGTGCTGCGCGCGGCCGGCGCCACCGACGTGCGCCTGGCCTGCGACGAGGCCGAACGCGTGCGCTTCTGGGCCGGGCGCAAGAATGCCTTCCCGGCGGTGGGGCGCATCTCCCCGGACTACTACTGCATGGACGGCACCATCCCGCGTCGCGAGCTGCCGCGCGTGCTGCAGGGCATCGCCGAGCTTTCCGAGGAATTCGGCCTGCGCGTGGCCAACGTGTTCCATGCCGGCGACGGCAACATGCACCCGCTGATCCTCTTCGACGCCAACGTGCCCGGCGAGCTGGAACGCGCCGAAGCCATCGGCGGGAAAATCCTCGAACTCTGCGTGGCGGTGGGCGGCAGCATCACCGGCGAGCACGGCGTAGGGCGCGAGAAGATCAACCAGATGTGCGCGCAGTTCAACAGCGACGAGCTGACCCTGTTCCACGCGGTGAAGGCGGCCTTCGACCCGGACCGCCTGCTCAACCCCGGCAAGAACATCCCGACCCTGCACCGCTGCGCCGAATTCGGCGCGATGCACGTGCACCACGGGCAACTGCCCTTCCCCGACCTGGAGCGTTTCTGATGCCCGATGCCAGCAGCGAACTGCTCGACCAGGTGAATCAGGCGCTCGCCGCTCGTACGCCGTTGCGCATTCGCGGCGGCGACAGCAAGGCGTTCCTCGGCCGCCCGGTGAACGGGGCGGAGCTGGACACGCGCCCGCACAACGGCATCGTCAGCTACGACCCGACCGAACTGGTGCTCACTGCCCGCGCCGGCACGCCGCTGGCGGAGATCGAAGCGGCGCTGGAGGCCGCCGGGCAGATGCTGCCGTGCGAGCCACCCAATCATTCGGGCGCGACCTTCGGCGGCGTGGTCGCCGCCGGGCTTTCCGGCCCGCGCCGGCCCTGGTCCGGCTCGGTACGCGACTACGTGCTCGGCACCCGGCTGATCACCGGCCACGGCAAGTTGCTGCGCTTTGGCGGCGAGGTGATGAAGAACGTCGCCGGCTACGATCTGTCGCGCCTGCTGGCAGGCAGTTTCGGCTGCCTGGGAGTGATCACCGAAGTGTCGATGAAGGTGCTGCCCAAGCCGCGCATGTGCGCCAGCCTGCGCCTGGAAATGGGCGTCCAGCAGGCGCTGGGCGAGCTCGCCGAATGGGGTGCGCAACCGATCCCGATCACCGCCGCCTGCTATGACGGCAGCGCGCTGCACCTGCGCCTGGAAGGTGGCGAAGGTTCGGTGTGTTCCGCCCGTTTGCGCCTGGGTGGCGAGGAGATCGACAGCGCCTACTGGCAGGACCTGCGCGAACAGCGCCTGGACTTCTTCACCGGCCCGGGCACGCTGTGGCGGTTGTCGCTACCCAATGCCACGCCGGCGCTGTCCCTGCCGGGCGAACAATTGATCGACTGGGGCGGTGCGCAACGCTGGCTGAAGTCCGACGCGGACGCCGAGCTGATCCGCCACAGCGTCGCCGAAGTCGGCGGCCATGCACTGCGCTACACCCCGGGCGACGATGGCTTCCACCCGCTGCCCGCCGCCCTGCTGCGCTACCACCGCAGCCTCAAGCAGCAGCTCGACCCGCAAGGCGTCTTCAACCCCGGCCGGATGTACAGGGAGCTCTGATGCAAACCAACCTGAGCGAACAGGCCAGGCACCTGCCGCGCGCCGAGGAAGCCGAGCGCATCCTGCGCTCCTGCGTGCACTGCGGCTTCTGCACCGCCACCTGCCCGACCTACCAGTTGCTGGGCGACGAGCTGGACGGCCCGCGCGGGCGCATCTACCTGATCAAGCAGGTGCTCGAAGGCACCGCGCCCAGCGCCAGCACCCGCGAGCACCTGGACCGCTGCCTGAGCTGCCGCAACTGCGAAACCACCTGCCCTTCCGGCGTGGACTATCACAACCTGCTGGACATCGGCCGCGCCGTGGTCGAGGAACAGGTGCCGCGCACTTTCAACGAACGGGTGATGCGCCGGGGCCTGCGCGCGGTGGTGCCCAATGCGGCGCTGTTCGGCGCGTTGGCCAAGGCCGGGCGTACCTTCTACCCGCTGCTGCCGGAGGGCCTGCAAAGCAAGCTGCCGCGCCATCCGCATCCGCCCGTGGAGCGTCCGAAACCGCGCCACACGCGGCGCATGCTGATGCTTGAAGGCTGCGTGCAACCGGCGCTGTCACCCAACACCAATGCCGCCGCTGCGCGGGTGCTGGATCGCCTCGGTATCAGCGTGATCCCGGCGGCGGATGCCGGCTGCTGCGGCGCCGTGGACTATCACCTGAACGCCCAGGAACAGGGGCTGGAGCGGGCGCGCAGGAACATCGACGCCTGGTGGCCGTCAATCCACGCCGGCGCCGAAGCCATCGTGCAGACGGCCAGCGGCTGCGGTGCGTTTGTCCGCGACTATGGCCATCTGCTGGAGCGCGACGCGCAGTACGCAGACAAGGCCCGGCGGGTCAGCGAGCTGTCCCGCGACCTGTCCGAAGTGTTGCGCGACGAGCCGCTGGAAGACCTGCATCTGCGAGGCGAGCGCCGTCTGGCCTTCCATTGCCCGTGCACGCTGCAGCACGCCCTGAAACTCGGCGGCGCGGTGGAGGGCGTGCTCACCCGGCTGGGCTTCAGCCTCACCAGCGTGCCGGACAGCCACCTGTGCTGCGGCTCCGCCGGCACCTATTCGCTGACCCAGCCGGAGCTCTCCCGGCGCCTGCGCGACAACCGCCTGAAGGCGCTGGAGAGCGGTGCCCCGGAAGTCATAGTCACCGCCAACATCGGCTGCCAGACGCACCTGGGCGGCGCCGGCCGCACGCCGGTACGGCACTGGATCGAACTGGTGGAAGAGGCGCTCGCCGATGCGCCTTTGCAATCCCTTCAAGGCGAGGTGCAAGCATGCTCAGCAAAGCCGTTCTGACCCAGCAGGAAGTCGGCCGCATCCTCGCCGCCGCGCGCAACGAAGCACAGCGCAACCACTGGGCGGTGTCCATCGTGGTGGTCGATGACGGCGGCCATCCGCTGGCCCTGGAACGCCTCGACGGCTGCGCGCCGGCCAGCGCCTACATCGCCACGGAAAAGGCCCGCAGCGCGGCACTGGGCCGGCGCGAAACCAAAGGCTACGAGGACATGGTCAACGGCGGCCGCACCGCCTTCGTCACCGCGCCGTTAATCACCTCGCTCGAAGGCGGCGTGCCGGTGCTGGTCGACGGCCAGGTGATCGGTGCGGTGGGCGTTTCCGGGGTGAAGGCCGGCGAGGATGCGCAGGTCGCCAGTGCCGGAGTGGCCGCGCTTTGAAAGACCTCACGCGGCCCGGGCGACAGACAGCCACCGGCCGCGTGGTGGTCGTCGCCGGCCTCAAGCGAGCCGGCGGCGACACCCCGGAAAGCTTGCCCGAATCAGCTTGCAGAAGCCCCGCTACGCGCCGCGTTGCGGGGCTTTTTCAATACCTGCCGGCGCGTGCGCCGCCCGCCAATGATCCACCGGGAAGACCTCTCCACCGCTGACGCTTTGCCACCGACAACAACAAGGGACAATCCCCATGCAAACCTGGCAGCAGCTCTATACCCCGCTCGGCAGCCTCGGCCTCTCGGCCCTGGCGGCCCTCGTGCCGATCATCTTCTTCTTCCTCGCCCTGGCGGTGTTCCGCCTCAAGGGTCACGTCGCCGGCGCCATCACCCTGGTGTTGTCGCTGCTGATCGCCATCAGCGTCTACCACATGCCGGTGGACAAGGCGCTGGCCTCAGCGGTCTACGGCTTCTTCTACGGGCTCTGGCCAATCGCCTGGATCATCGTGGCGGCGGTGTTCCTCTACAAGCTGACGGTCAAAAGCGGGCAGTTCGAGATCATCCGCAGTTCGGTGCTGTCGATAACCGTCGACCAGCGCCTGCAGGTGGTGCTGATCGGCTTCTCCTTCGGTGCCTTCCTCGAAGGCGCGGCGGGATTCGGTGCACCGGTGGCGATCACCGCGGCGCTGCTGGTGGGCCTGGGCTTCAACCCGTTGTACGCGGCCGGGTTGTGCCTGATCGCCAACACTGCACCGGTAGCCTTCGGCGCGCTGGGCATCCCGATCATCGTCGCCGGGCAGGTGTCGGGGGTGGACGCCTTCAAGATCGGCGCCATGGCCGGCCGCCAGCTGCCGATCCTGTCGGTGATCGTGCCCTTCTGGCTGGTGGCGATGATGGACGGCTGGCGCGGCATCCGCGAGACCTGGCCGGCGCTGCTGGTGGCCGGCGGCACCTTCGCCATCAGCCAGTTCCTCACCTCCAACTTCATCGGCCCGGAGCTGCCGGACATCACCTCGGCGTTGCTGAGCATGGTCTGCCTGACCCTGTTCCTGCGCGTGTGGCAGCCGGCGAACGTGCGTGAGACGGAGTTCTCCAGCATCAACGCCGACGGCACCGCGACGTTGGGCGGCGTCGGTGGAAGTGGCGGTCAGCGCCGGGAATCGCAGTACAGCTTCGGGCAGATCTTCAAGGCCTGGTCGCCGTTCCTGATCCTCACCGTGCTGGTGACGATCTGGACCATGAAGCCCTTCAAGGCGATGTTCCTGCCCGGCGGCGCGCTGGAGAACTGGGTGGCGGTGATCGCCGTGCCCTACCTCGATCAGCTTGTTCTGAAGGCTGCGCCGATCGTGGCCAACCCGACGCCGATGCCGGCGATCTACAAGTTCGACCTGGTGTCGGCCAGCGGCACGGCGATCTTCTTCGCGGCGCTGATCTCCATGGCCATCCTGCGCATCGGCGTGAAGAGCGGCGCGGCGACCTTCGGCGAGACGCTGAAGGAGCTGAAGTGGCCGGTGCTGACCATCGGCATGGTGCTGGCCTTCGCCTTCGTCACCAACTACTCGGGGATGTCCACGACTCTGGCGCTGGTGCTGGCGGGAACCGGCGCGGCCTTCCCGTTCTTCTCGCCGTTCCTCGGCTGGCTGGGGGTGTTCCTGACGGGATCGGACACCTCGTCCAACGCCCTGTTCGGCTCGCTGCAGGCGACCACCGCGCACCAGCTCGGGGTCAGCGACACGTTGCTGGTAGCGGCCAACACCACGGGTGGGGTAACCGGCAAGATGATCTCGCCGCAGTCCATCGCCGTGGCCTGCGCGGCCACCGGGATGGTCGGCCGCGAGTCGGACCTGTTCCGCTTCACGGTCAAGCACAGCCTGATCTTCGCCGCGTTCATCGGCCTGATCACCCTGGCGCAGGCCTATGTGTTCACCGGGATGCTGGTGCACTGATTCGCCGCTGGAGCTTCGCGTAGGGCGAATAATGCGTCAGCGTTATCCGCCGTGCGGGACTGGAGCTCCCTGTAGGAGCGGGCCATGCCCGCTCCTACAGGGGCGGCGATGCTTCAGAAATCCACCTTCCCCCGCCCCGCCTTGATCGCCCCGCGCTTGCTCTTGCCTTCCAGCCGGCGCGTCTTCGAACCCAGCGTCGGCCTGGTCGGGCGGCGCTTCTTCTCCACCTTCGCGACGCTGCGGATCAACTCCGCCAGGCGGTTCAGCGCGTCCTCGCGGTTCTGCTCCTGGGTGCGGTACTGCTGCGCCTTGATCACCACCACGCCGTCGCTGGTGAGGCGCTGGTCGCTGAGGGCCAGCAGGCGTTCCTTGTAGAACTCCGGCAGGGAGGAGGCGCGCACGTCGAAACGCAGGTGCACGGCGCTGGACACCTTGTTGACGTTCTGCCCGCCGGCGCCCTGGGCACGGATGGCGTTCAGCTCGATCTCGGCGTCGGGAATCTGCACGGTATTGGAAATCTGCAGCATGGAGAGGATTCAACGGGGAAATGATGATCAGGATACCGCGCACCGCGACGCCTGTCGCGAAGCCTTCCAGTTCGCCGCGGAGCGCCCGTTCCTGACTTTCGCGTCAATTTTTGTATACGGATTTGTGTACAAGTTTTTCTTGCAATGTCGGCAATTCACCATTAGAACCCAGCCTGTCACCGACCGCAGTTCCGCCTGCGGGACGCCGGCCCCGAAGCCACGAAAAACAAGAACAATACAGAGGTGCAGCATGGTTTCATCCGCGATGACGGCCTTTGGCGCCGCCCGCCCCCAACTGCGTTCCAGCCGCCGCCTGAGCAACGGCCGCCGGTTCGCCCTCGGTACCGCGCTGGTGCTTGCCCCGCTGGGCATGGCGCAGGCCGATGACGACGATCGCTTCTTCGAGTGGACCAGCAATACCCTCGGGTACCGTTACGGTAAGGGCTTCACCAACCCGAACAACCCGCACGACATCAGCAAGAACATCTTCAGCTTCAGTCACGCCGACGGTTACCGCTACGGCAGCAACTTCTTCCATCTCGACGTGCTGGAGTCCGACAGCAATGACCCGCGCAAGGGCACCGACCACGGCAGCAGCGAGGTCTATGGGGTATTCCGCAGCCAGCTGTTCGCCTCGCGGGTGTTCGACCTGCCACAGGGCAAGGGTCTGGTGAAGGACCACGCCTTCACCTTCGGCTTCGACGCCAGCCGCAACAACAACCTCGGCTCGGCGAAGAAACGCGCGCTGGTGTTCGGCCCCACCATCAAGTTCAACAGCCCCGGCGTACTCGACCTGTCGCTGTTCTACTACCGCGAGAAGAACCACTCCGGCATCCCCAACGTGAAGCACCCGGACCACACCTTCGACACCACCTACATGGTCAACCTGACCTGGCTGCGGCCGTTCCAGCTGGGCGACCACGGGGCGAAGTTCCAGGGCTTCCTGAACTACACCGGGGAGAAGGGCGAGGATTACAACGACAACGACACCGCGCCGGAAACGCTGGTGCGTACCTCGCTGATGTTCGCCCCCCTGCCCGGCACCAAGCGCCAGCCGAACCTGTGGGTCGGCGTGGGCTACGAGTACTGGCACAACAAGTTCGGCGTGGACGGCGGACGCGGCACGCGCACCTCGACGCCGACGGTGAACCTGGAGTTCACCTTCTAGCGGCAGGTGTGGCGGCTGTTCGCCCAACGCCAATCTCGCGAATCGAACGCGAATGAAAAAGCCCGGCATCTGCCGGGCTTCTTCGTTCGGGTGCTACAAGAACAATCAGTTCTCCTTGCAGGCCACGCCGTCGGCGGGCTCGCCGCCTTTCCAGTCCTTGTACAGGGTGGCGTCTTCGCCCTTGGTCCACCACACGTACTGGCCTGCCGCATAACGCGCTCCGGAGGCGGAGATGACGTTGGCGAAGACCAGGCTGGAGGCGTCGCTCACCGGCACCACGGCCAGGCTGTTGTCGCCCTTGTTCAGGTACTGCACGCTGATCTTGCGGCCGTCCTCGCACTTGTACGAGACGCTGCGCGAATCCAGTTTGGCGTCACCGGGCAGGACCAGTGCATCGACCTGGGGTGCTTTCTTTTCCTCGCCGCCGCAGGCGACGAGAAGGACCGGCACGGCGGCCGCGAGCAGCCAAAGTGCTTTTTTCATGAGTATCCCTCTAACGAAAAATGGCCCGGTCACTCTAGGAAAGGTCGGGGCGCACGGTCAATCACGGGCGGCCCGTCTCAAAGTCGGGCGGCGGAGCTGTGACCTCGACAGCCGGGTTCACTGGGCGTCGGGCTGCACCTCGGGAGCGGCCTGCTGGAAGGCTTCGAGGGATTCGCAGCGCGCGGCGATGGCGAGCAGGCGCGGGCAAGCGGAGAGGTCACAGTCGAAGCGGCGGGCGTTGTACAGCTGGGGAATCAGGCAGGCCTCGAAGTAGCCGGGCCGCTCACCCAGGGACAGCGGGCCGGTCCAGTGGGCGACGCCCTCTTCCACCGCATGCAGGCCGGTTTCGACCCAGTGGCGGATCCAGGCATTCTTCGCCTCGTCCACCACACCCAGCGGGCCGCTGAGGTACTGCAGCACGCGCAGGTTGTTCAGCGGGTGGATGTCGCAGGCGATGTGCAGGGACAGCGCGCGAACCTGCGCACGTTGCAGCGCATCGCGCGGCAGCAGGCCGGGTTGCGGATGGGTTTCGTCGAGGTATTCGAGGATGGCCAGGGACTGGGCGATGCGCGCGTCACCATCCACCAGCAACGGCACCAGCTCCTGCGGGTTGAGCGAGCGGTAGTCGGCGGCGTGCTGCTGCCCGCCGTCCTTCACCAGGTGCACCGGGACCTGGCGGTAGGCCAGGCCCTTGAGCCCGAGGGCGATGCGCACGCGGTAGGCGGCACTGGAGCGCCAGTAGGAATACAGGGTGAGCATGGCGGTTCTCCGCGAGCGGCCACGCGAGCTGCGCGGCCACCCGGCAAGCGCGTTACTGGTCGGAGATCACGCCACGGCGAATCTGGTCTTCCTCGATGGATTCGAACAGGGCCTTGAAGTTGCCCTCGCCGAAGCCCTGGTTGCCCTTGCGCTGGATGATCTCGAAGAAGATCGGGCCGATCACCGTGTTGGTGAATATCTGCAGCAGGATACCGTCGTCGCCCGGCGCGCCATCGATGAGGATGTTCAGCTCGCGCAATTGCTGCAGCGGCTCGCCGTGACCGGCGACGCGGGTGTCGACCTTGGCGTAGTAGGTGTCCGGAGTGCTCATGAAGTCCACGCCGTTGGCGCGCAACTGGCGCACGGTGGCGTAGATGTCCTCGGTGGTCAGGGCGATGTGCTGGATGCCCTCGCCGTGGTATTCGCGGATGAATTCCTCGATCTGCGACTTGTCGTCCGCCGACTCGTTGATCGGGATGCGGATCTTGCCGCAGGGCGCGGTCATGGCGCGGGACAGCAGGCCGGTGAGCTTGCCTTCGATGTCGAAGTAGCGGATCTCGCGGAAGTTGGCGATGCGCTCGTAGAAACCGGACCAGACGTCCATCTGGCCGCGCTTGACGTTGTGGGTCAGGTGGTCGATGCACAGCAGGCCGACGGCGTTGTCGTTGGCGCTGCGGCCTTCGATGAACTCGAAGTCGACGTCATAGATGCTCTTGTCGCCATAACGGTCGACGAGATACAGCAGCGAACCGCCGATACCTTCGACGCAGGGGATGTTCAGCTCGCCGAAGTTGGCGTGGCTGCCCACCAGTTTCGCGCCCTGGGATTCGACGTAGGCAGCGGCCTGCGCTGCGTTCTTCACCCGGAAGGCCATGGCGCAGGCGCTCGGGCCATGCTTTTTGGCGAACTCGTGGACGTGGCCGGTGGGGCTGCCGTTGAGCACGATGTTGATGTCGTTCTGCTGGAACAGGAAGACTTCCTTGGAACGGTGCTTGGCGGTCTCGGTGAAGCCCATGCCGGTGAACAGCTGGCGCAGTTGCTGGATGCCCTGGGCGTCGGGGGCGGTGAATTCGACGAACTCGAAGCCGTCGGTGCCGATGGGGTTGTGCTGTTCGATCTTGGTCACGGCGTTCATCCGGCCTCCTCGTTGTCATTATCGGCTGGCTCGGCTCGGGGCCGTCCAGGCGTCTGGAATGCCTCCATCTCAACTGTCGCGGGGCTTTGGAACAAGCAGGACAATGGCCACTCCGCGCTTGATTGCACAGCGAGCCCGGCAAGAAATCCTTACACCCCCCAAAGACCCATGCGGCATGCCGCCACACCGTAAAGAATTCGTGACAAGGTGGTGCGCCAGCCTGCCAGCCCGCTCTCGTCAGGGCGCCGTGCGGCGGCTACCATGCGGCCCATCTCCCCTGCCCGAATCGGACTATGGCCCGCACTACGGCCCGCGCCGCTCCCCCTGATTTCGAAGCTACCCCGGCGACCCTGCGTGCCCTGGCCCGCAGCTACCCGCGCGGCCTGCACATCGAGCCGCACTCCCACGACTGGGGGCAGGTGCTCTATGCCATGTCCGGGGTGATGTGGCTGGAGACGCCCTCCGAAGCGCTGCTGGTGCCGCCCAACCGCGCCGTCTGGCTGCCGCCGCAGGTGCCCCATGGCATCCGCGTGGTCAGTGAGTTGCAGATGCGCAACATCTACCTGCGACCGGGGACGGCGGATTCCCTTGGCGAGCAGGTGCAGGCGTTCGAAGTCGGCGGACTGCTGCGCGAGCTGATCGTCCGGCTGGTGGAGCACGAGCGCGAGCCGGACACCGATTATTACCAGGCACTGTCGCAACTGGCCGTGCTGGAACTGCAACGCGCGCGCAGCCTGCTATTGCGTGTGCCGCTGCCGGACGACTCCGACCGCCGTCTGCTGAACCTGTGCCTGGCGGTGATGGCCGAGCCGAGCCAGGAGATTTCCTTCGAGCAGCATGCCGCCGACGCCGGCGCCAGCGTGCGTACGCTTGCCCGCCTGTTCACACGCAGCCTGGGCATGGGCTTTGCCCAGTGGCGCCGGCAGGTGCAGCTGGCCACGGCAGTGGCGCAACTCAACGAAGGCCTCGCGGTAAGCCAGATCGCCCATGGACTGGGGTATCAGCCGGGGAGCTTCAGCGAGATGTTCCGGCGGGAACTGGGGGTGGCGCCGTCGGAGTATTGCGCCAAGTGAAGTTTGGCGTTGGCCGGTTCGCGAGCAAGCTCGCTCCTACGAAAAGCAAAATGCCCTGATCTGGCTCTGGCTCTGGCTCTGGCTCTGGCTCTGGCTCGAAAGTCTTCCAGAGAAATACCCGCGCACTCCGAACTGCCCCGTTCAGGAGGCCTCGTTGAAGCGGAGTTTCAGGGGTTGAGCGGCATGGATGCCGCGAGAGCTGCGATGGGCCAGGGACGGCCCTTCGCGGCGTGCCCCTGGAACTTCGCTTCAACGAGGGAATTTTTCGCCTAAGCGAAAAACCGGATGTCCGGGGCAAGACCTTTGCCTACTTTGCGTCGTTTGGCAAAGTAGGTCGCCCGAGGGGGCGAAACCCAATACCTCCGCGCATGTCTATGCGACGCAGAAACACTCAAGCCGACGCAGCAGACCTCCGACACCAGAGCAAAGCACCGGCCCTGCAGGCGGATCTCGGGCGGGGCCTGCTGCTGCAGGACCGTAGGGCGCATAACCCGGAACGGGTTGTCCGCCGATTACCTTGCGGCGGATAACGCTGGCGCGTTATGCACCCTACGATCTGGCCCCAGCCCTCTCCTGGGCCCGACACGCCCATCCAATACCCCCTGCCCACATCTGTCCGATATTCCGAAGCCAATGACCGGCGGCGCCCCGGCGCGGCTCCTAGACTGGCTCCATTCCCGCCAGCCGCCGGAAGCCCCCGCGGAGTACAAGATGAACTACCTGATATCCCTGGCCATCGGCATCAACGTCGGCCTCGCCTACCACTTCCTCGACTTCCGCTCGCCAGCGCCGCCGCTGGTGGCGCTGGTCGGCCTGCTGGGCATGCAGATCGGCGAGAACGCCCTGCCGCTGCTGAACCGCTGGTTCCACTGACCCCCTCGTCTACCACTGATTGCCAAGGATCCGTGCCATGAAAGCCCTGCAATTCGATCGCACCGGCGACCTCGCCGCCCTGAGCTTCATCGACATCAACGACCCGGTACCCGCCGCCGACGAAGTGCTGGTGGAAATCCACGCCGCCGGCCTGAACCCCAGCGACGTGAAGAACGTCCTCGGCCGCTTCCCCTACACCACCCTGCCCCGCGTTCCCGGCCGTGATTTCGCCGGCACCGTGGTGCAGGGCCCGGCCGAGCTGCTGGGTAAATCCGTCTGGGGCACCGGCCGCGGGCTGGGCTTCAGCCGTGACGGCAGCCACGCGCAGCTGATGAGCGTGCCGGCCGGCGGCGTGGCGCTGATGCCCGAGCGCATGAGCTTCGCCCAGGCCGCCAGCTGCGGCGTGCCCTTCACCACCGCCTGGGACGCGCTGGAGCGCAGCCAGGTCGGCGCCGGCACCCGCCTGCTGGTGATCGGCTCCGGCGCCGTCGGCGCGGCGGCCATTTCCCTGGCCAAGGCCCGTGGTGCCGAGGTGCTGGGGGCGGTTCGGCGCGCCGAGTCGCAGGCGGAACTGCAGGCCCAGAAGGTGCCGAGCATTCTGCTGGGCTCGACGGACACCCTGGCGGCGCAGGTGGAAGAACACTTCCCCGGCGGCGCCGAGGTGATCTTCGACACCACCGGTTTCTGGCTGCCGGCGGCGGTTTCCGCGCTGGCCACCTTCGGTCGCATCGCGATCATCGCCGCGCCGGTGGACGGTCACGTGCAGCTGCCGGCCCTGGCGCTGTATCGCCGTGGCGGCTCGGTGGTCGGAGTGAACTCGCTGCTGTACGACACGGTGGCCTGCGCCGCGATGCTGCGCCAGTTCGGCCAGTGGTTCGACGACGGCAGGCTGCCGCTGCCCACGGGCCTGCGCGAAGTACCGCTGAGCGAGGGGGTGCAGCGCTATCACGAGATCAACGAGGGGAGCAGCGAGAAGATCATTCTCGTGCCCTGAGTCGGGCCGCGGCTGTGAGGTTCGCCTCTCAGCCGGCTATCTGCATCGGCCCGCGCCGCACCTCACCCTGCACCTGCTCCAGCGCCAGGCACTGGTCGAGGAACAGGCGCATGTAGCCGTAGCTCTTGCAGATCGCCTCGCGCAGCGCCAGGCAGCGTGGCATGGCGAGTTGCGGACCGCAGAGGGTGCAGATGATCTCCAGGGCCTCCCAGGGATGATCGTCGTCGTAGCGGGCGTGCATCCTCAGCCAGCGCATGGCGTCCTTGCGGGTACCGGCAGGCAGGCTGCGTTCGTAGGTGTCGGTGGAGCAGACCAGCGCCGACCAGTCGCCGGTCGCGCCTTCGATGGCGTAGTTGGTGGCGGCCATGGCCAGCGCCAGCTCCTCGGTGGCGCAACTGTGCCAGCACCAGTGGCCGAGGGCGTGGAGTTCGGCAGGCACCAGCTGGGCCTTGAGCTCGGCCAGGGTCACGCCGTAGGCCTCGGCCCAGCGCACCCAGTAGTCGGCGTGGTTGAGCTCGACGCGGATATTGCGCATCAGCCAGCGCCGCGCCATGTCTTCGCCGGGGCTGCGGCCGAAACGGGTCTTGAGCAGGTTGTGGGACATGTACAGGGGGAACTGCTCCACCACCTGCCAGCCGCCGATGAGGAAGGCGCGCAGGGTCTGCCGGCTCAGCTGGCCGTCGCGCATGCGCGCATAGAGGGGATGCTCGACCACCGCCAGACGGCTGGTTTCGCACTCCTGCACCAGGCGCTGGGCCCAGTGCGGATAGCTGGAAAGCTCCTTGAGCGGCCCACTGCGAACAAAGGTGTCGTTCATCCAAGGCTCCGTTGCTGGTCGATCCATGCAAGCACCGGTAATTCAGGCCTCAGGTTAGTCCTGTCCTGGCTGCGCGTCACCGTCCGGAGGTTGTGTCGGATGCTACAGCTGCGACGTGGGTCTCACGCAGGAAGCTCCGATTGAAGGGTTGCGGCCGCGCCAACCCGTAACCCTGGGCGTAATCGATGCCGATCTCCCGCAGGGCTTCGAGGATTTCCTGGGTTTCGACGAACTCCGCCACCGTACGCTTGCCCATCACGTGGCCGATCTGGTTGATCACCTGGACCATGGCGCGGTCGATGGGGTCCTCGAGCATGTCCTTGATGAAGCTGCCGTCGATCTTCAGGTAATCCACGGGCAGGTGCTTGAGGTAGACGAAGGAGGACATGCCGGCGCAGAAGTCGTCCAGCGAGAAACGGTAGCCCAGGACCTTGAGTTCCTGGATGAAGCGCGTGGCGTTGACCAGGTTGGCGATGGCGCTGGTTTCGGTGATCTCGAAACACACGCTGGCGGGCTCGATGCCGTAGCGCGGCTGCACGTCGCGGAGGAAGTCGAGGAAGGTGTCGTCACCGATGGTAGCGCCGGAAAGGTTGATGGCGCAGGTATGGATCGGTTCGTATCCGCCTTCGGCGATGCGCTCGGCCAGGATCCTGAAGGCATTCTCGACCACCCAGCGGTCGATGTCCGGCATCAGCCCGTAGCGCTCGGCGGCAGGGATGAAGTTGATCGGCGCCACCAGCCGGCCGCACTCGTCGTTCAGGCGCAGCAGCAACTCGACGTGGGCGCCCTCCATCACCCGGTCGTCGACCGGGAAGATCGACTGCGCATAGAGACAGAAGCGCTCCTCCTCCAGCCCCAGGCGGATGCGCTGTACCCAGGCCATCTCGCCGACGCGGTTGGACAGCTCGGTATCGTCCGGGCGGAACACCTGGGCGCGGTTGCGGCCCTTCTCCTTGGCCATGTAGCAGGCCATGTCGGCGCAGCGCAGCGCCTCCTCCACCGACACCAGCATGGCGGAGATGTGCACCACGCCGATGCTCACGGTGATGTTGAAGCCGCGGCCCTCCCACATGAAGTGCAGCGCCTGCACGGTCAGGCGGATGCGCTCGGCGATCTGCACCGCCATGTCCGGCGGGCAGTGTTCCAGGAGGATGCCGAACTCGTCGCCGCCCAGGCGCGCCAGGGTGTCGCCGTCACGCAGGCATTGCTGCAGCACGGAGCAGACCTGGCGCAGCAGTTCGTCGCCGGCGGCGTGGCCGCAGGTGTCGTTGACCAGCTTGAACTGGTCCAGGTCCAGGTACATCAGCGAGTGCTGGTCGTGGGAGTCCGCCGAGCTTTCCAGCGCCTGCTTGAGGCGGAACTCGAACTCGCGACGGTTGGTCAGGCCGGTCAGTGCGTCGTGGGTTGCCTGCCACGACAGGCTGGCCATGTACTGGCGCTCGCGGGTCATATCGTGCAGCACCAGCACTACGCCGATCACACGGCCATCGGCGTGAATCGGCGTCGCCACCAGGGTTACGGCCACGCTGGTGCCATCCAGGCGCTGGATCAGCTTGCTGGTCTCGCTGCCGCCGTCCACCTCGCCGCGCAGGATCTGCCCCACCAGCGGCAGGCCCTCCGCCTGTGAGTTCTCGTCGAGTACCCGCAGCAGCGAACGCAGCGGCAGGCCGACGGCCATGGAGTTGTCCCAGCCGATCAGGCGTTCCGCCGCCGGGTTGAAGTAGGCAATGCACTCATGTTGATCGAGCGTCACCACGCCGTCGCCGATGGCCGCCAGGGTGGTCTGCGCACGCTCCCGCTCGGTGTCCAGGGCACTTTCGAAGGCGCGCTGCTGGTGCAGCAGCTTGCGCGTGCGCCAGACCGCCAGGAGGATCAGCGCCAGACCGGTCAGGCCATTGGCTACCAGCAGCACCCACATGATCATCCGCGAGCCCTGCCCCAGCGCGGCGGAGAACGCCATGGCGGCTGGCGTGACGCCGTCGTTGATGGCCTGGATGCGGCTGTTCCAGTAGCTCAGGTCGCCCGGGCGGACATCGTTGGCGCGGATCTTCGCGCTCATCTCGTCGGACAGCTGCTCCAGTTGGTCGAGGTAGGCGTCGCCGATGATCCACATCTTCACGGCCTGGTCGAAGTAGCTGTACTCGTGGAAATAGCGGTACAGCCAGATCAGCGCGCCGACATCGTCGGGATGGATGCCGCCCTGCAGGGCGCCGGCGCGGGCCAGCTCCAGGTCGGGTTGGCTGAGGTCGAGGGCGGCGCGGAAAGTCCGGTCACCCTGGGGAATGGCGATAGCGGTGCGGTAGCGCTCGTAATCCGCCGAGTCGCGGCTCTGGCCATAGAGTTGCAGGTAATGAATGGCGTCCTTCTGGCCCTTGGACCAGAGGCTCTCGCCGCCCACATAGGCGCGCACCCCGGAGAGAATAAAGAAGCTGCCGCTGCCGATCAGCGTCTGTAGCAGGACCACGACCATGAACGGCCAGACCAGCTTGAGCAGACGCGTCGTACGCCGGGTCGGCAACAGTCCCATTGCATCCATAACCAGTTTCAACTTCCTTCTTCTGATCTCTGCCAGACCGCAGGGGAGAACCCTCACTCCACCTCGGGGACTTCTCTGTCAGGCCGCCCCTTTTCTTAACTTCTAGCCGATCGCGGCAAAACCTCAAACTGCGGGGCATGGCGCTTGGTCGGCTGGCGGCCTGCCGCCCGGCGGAAAAGTACTCCTGCGCCCTCTGCCCGGGCCTTCTCCCAGCGACCGGGATGACAGCCGATTAGTGGCCTTGCGACAGTCAAGGCCATGTGCCATACCTCAGTCGATCGTGCAATCTGCACCGTGCAATCTGCAAGGCAACGAGAGCAATCCCCAAGCAACGGACGGAGCGGCCATGCCACGGCGGGATATGGACATGCAGTACGACCGGCTGGTGGGCCTGACCTACGAGTGCGTGCTCGAAGAGGCCAACTGGTTGCCGCTGCTCACCGAACTGATCGCCGCCAGCGGCCGCCAGCAGGGCGCCCTGCTGTTCTGGGACCAGACCGAGAGCGGTGCGCTGGCCAGCGAGATCAACCTCTGCGACCCCGGCGCCATCGAGACCTACAACCGCGAGTTCTGCACCATCGACCCTTCCAAGGGCTTCATGCTCCATCGTCCGGTCGGCCGCTGGTACCACGACCGCGAGGAGTACGGCCCGCAGCGCATGGCCCGCGACCCGTACTACCAGGAGTTCCAGCGCCCCAACGGCATGCACAATGTGTCCTGCCTGAAGCTCAACGAACAGGCCAACTCGGGCGTCTACCTGTCGGTGCTGACCAGCCTCGGCGCACGCTACCCCGACCCGCAGGAACAGACCCTGCTGACCCGCCTGAGCGAGCACCTGACCCGTGCCGCGCGAATGTTCGGGCGTATCGACGAAATGCGCCAGCAACTGGCCCACCGCGATCTCCTGCTGGACCAGCACCCCACCCCGCTGTGGCTGCTCGAAGGCAACGCCCGCGTGCTCTACGCCAACCGGGCCGCGCAGCAGCGGCTCGGGCTGCGCGGCGGGCTGTTCCATGAGGTTTTCGGCCGCCTGCACTGCCGCCAGCATGACGCGAAGCTCCAGGCGCTGGTGCGCAACGCCGCGCCTCGCACCGGCAAGGGCAAGGCCGGTTGGTTGCCGCTGGGCGATGGCTGCGGGCAGGAACTGCTGGTCACCCCGGTGCCCGCCGAGGCGAGCTTCAACCAGCCCTTCCAGCGCCCCCTGGTGCTGCTGGCCCTGCTTGACGCGCATCGCCAGAGCCGCCTGCTGGGCGAACTGTTCGGCCTCACCCCGGCCGAGCAGCGCCTGGGCGACCTGCTGGTCCGTGGGCTGACGCCCGAACAGTGCGCCGACCAACTCGGTACTTCGATCAATACCGTGCGCAGCCAACTGCGTGCGTTGTTCCGCAAGACTCACACCAGCCGCCAGGCCGAACTGGTCAGCCTGCTGGTGCGGCTCGGGCAGCGCTGAATTTTCGCGGCCGTCATTCATTCAGATGATGGCCCGGGGCCAAGTGCCCCCTAAGGTGTTGGACGGATCACCGGCAAGGCCGGTGGCGCTTTCTCATCACTGAGCGGTATCCCAGGTGAACGGCATGGACAACGGCACCCAGCAGAATCCGAACTCGCTAACCGAAGCCATCGAGCAACTCGAACAGCAGCTGCGTCACCTCAGGGATGACGAGACCGACCTGCTGGCGCTCGCCACCGGCGGCGCACCGCCTGCCGAATCCCCACGCGTGGTGCCCTTCCCGCGCCGCCGTGAACGGCCGATGGGTGAAGGCGCCGGCAACGCCGTGCTGATGGATTACCTCTACGGCATCGACAGCACCCTGCGCTCGCTGCTGCCCGACGGCCCCACCGACGAGCTGTTCCGCTACGCCAGCTCCGCGCCCGCCTCCCGCGCGCTGCGCTCACGCCGGCAGTTGCTGGCGCGGGAAATCGACCGTTGCTGCGACCAGCTCAGCGGCCAGGCGCGCATCCTCTGTGTAGGCTGCGGCCACCTGCGCGAAGTCGAGCTGGCGCGCTCGCTGCGCCATGGCCAGTTCCTTCAGTTCACCGCGCTGGACGCGCAGGCGCTGTCCCTGCAGACGGTGGAGGCCAGTTATGCCGCGCTCGGTGTCCAGACACAGCAATGCAACCTGGACGACCTGTTCTACGGACGCCAGGACCTCTGCCATTTCGACCTGATCTACTCGCCGGGCCTGTACGAGGTGCTGGACGACCACGACGCCCGCGACCTGACCCGCAACCTGTTCGCCCGCCTGCTGCCCGGCGGGCGCCTGCTGATGGGCAACTTCCTCCCCGGCGTGCCGGATATCGCCTACCTGGAAGGCCTGCTGGACTGGCGCCCGCACTACCGTAGCGACGCCTGCCTGCTCGACCTGCTGCTGGGTATTCCCTATAACGACATCGGCAGCGCGCGGGTCTTCCACGACCTGGGCAATTGCGTGGCCTTCCTCGAGGTCACCCGCTACGGCTGATCAGCCCTGCTGCAGGTGGCCGTACAGCCGCGCATAGAGCCCGCCCTCGGCGATCAGCTGCTGGTGGTCGCCGTCTTCGGCGATGCGCCCGCCGTCGAACACCAGCACGCGGTCGGCCTGTTTCACCGCGGACAGGCGGTGGGCGATGATCAGCGTGGTGCGGCCTTCGAGGAAGCGCTCCAGCGCCTGATGCAGGGCATATTCGGTGGCGGCATCCAGCGCCGAGGTCGCCTCGTCGAGAATCACCACCTTCGGTTCGGCGAGCACCATGCGGGCAATCGCCAGGCGCTGCCGCTGGCCGCCGGAGAGGCGCACGCCGGAGCGGCCGACCACGCTGTCCAGCCCCTGCGGCAGGGCGCGGATGGTGTCCGCCAGTTGCGCCACTTCCAGCGCGCGCCAGCAGGCTTCATCCCCGCGCTCGCGGCCCATGGTCAGGTTGGCGCGCACCGTATCGTTGAACAGCGCCGGGTGCTGCAGCACCACGGCCACCTGCTCGCGCACGCAATCCAGGCCGATCTCTTCCAGTGCCGCGCCGCCGTAGCGGATGCTGCCGGACTGCGGCTGGTAGAGGCCCAGCAGCAGCTGCACCAGGGTGCTCTTGCCACCGCCACTGGCGCCGACGATGGCGACCTTCTCGCCGGGGGCGATGTCCAGGTCGAGGCCATCCAGCACGAGTTCGTCGCGGTAGGCGAAGCTCAGGTCGCGCACCTGGATGCCGACGCTGGTGTGCCCGGCGAACGGATCGCGGCGGTGCTGGTAATGCGGCTCGTCGGCGCGCGCCAGCAGCTCGTTGATGCGGGTCAGCGCGCCGCCGGCAGCGTAGTAGGCGTACTGCAGGCTGAGCAACTGTTCCACCGGGCCGATCATGAACCACAGGTAACTGAACACCGCGAGCATCTGGCCGATCGACAGGTCGGAGAACAGCACGGTGAGCATGGCCGCAGCGCGGAACAGGTCGATGCCGAACTGGAACAGCAGGCCGCTGGCACGCCCGGCGGCGTCGCTCTTCCACTGCGAGGCGACGGCGTAGTCGCGCACTTCGCGGGCGCGCACGCCGAGGCGGCCGAGGAAGAAGCCCTGGCGGTTGCCGGCGCGCACTTCCTGGATGGCTTCGAGGGTTTCGGTCAGCGCCTGGGTGAAGCGCGAGGTGCTGTCGTTTTCCAGCTTCTTCAGGTGCTTGACGCGCTTGCCCAGCTGCACCGTGGCGAAGATCACCAGCGGGTTGAACAGCAGGATCAGCAACGCCAGCTTCCAGTGCATCCAGATCAGGATACCGGCGGTACCGCAGAGGGTCAGCAGCGCCACCAGGAAGCGGCTCAGGGTGTCGCCGACGAATTTGTCGAGGGTGTCGAGATCGGTCACCAGGTGCGCACTGACCGAGCCGCCGCCGAGGGTTTCGTACTCGCCCAGGGCGATGCGTTTCAGGCGCTCGATCAGGCGCAGGCGAATGCGGTACACCACATCCTTGGACAGCCGCGCGAACAGCTTGGCCTGCAACACGTTGAACACCAGCGCGCAGCTGCGCAGCACCAGGGTCACCAGCAGCATCAGACCAATGTAGCCGACCGGCTTGTGCCAGCCCGCAGGCAGCCAGTGGTTCATCACCTGCAGCGCGGCGTCGCCCTTGCCCAGCAGCACTTCGTCCACCAGCAACGGCAGCAGCAGCGGGATCGGCACACTGCAGGCGGTGGCCAGGACGGCCACCAGGTTGGCCAGCAGCAGGGCCTTGCGATGACGGAAAGCGAGCCGGCGAATCTCCGCCCAGCTCAGGCGGTCAGCGGCCAGCTCAGGCATGCCGCCCGCGCTCCAGCCAGCGTTCCAGCAGCGGCGCGAGTTCGCCCAGCGGCTGGTAGCCGTTGGTCAGCAGGGCCAGCTGGCCATCGCGCTCGGCGAGCAGCGTGGGGAAGCCGGCGATGCCCAGGTCGCGAGCCCAGGAAAAGTCGGCCAGGGTCGCCACCTGGTTGTCTTGGCTGTCGAAGGCTTCGGCGAACTCGATACGCGGCAGGCCGACGCGTTCGGCCAGCTCGCTGAGCACGCTGGCCTGGGTCACGTCGCGGCCTTCGGCGTAGAAGGCGCGCTGGATTTCGCCGACCAGCGCCCAGGCGCAGTCCTCGTCCAGGCGGCGCGCGGTGACCACCGCGCGGCAGGCCGGCTCGGTGTCGTAGACGAAGCCTTCAGGGAGGGCGTCTTCGAAGCGGAACGGCTGGCCGGTGGCTTCATGCACCGCATGCCAGTGTTCGAGGATGTAGCGTTTGGTGGTCGGCTCCAATGCGGCGCCCTGCCCCGTGCGCAGCCCGCCCATCACCAGCGCCAGCGGCACGCCCGCGGCGCGCGCCTGCTCCACCAGCTGCCCGGCCACCGGGGCGAAACCCCAGCACCAGGAGCACATCGGGTCCATCACGTAGAGCAGGCGGCTGGTCATGGATCAGGTCTCCGCGCGGGGATCACGGCCAATGGGGTGCGGCTGGTTGCGCTCGCGCGCCAGTTCGATCTGCTTCTGCCGCTCGCGGGCACTGGCGCGGGTCTTCTCCGACAGCGAGTCCCAGCAGTGCGGGCAGCTGATGCCGGGAGCGTAGTGCTCGGAGGCGCGGTCGAGGGCCGAGATCGGGTTGCGGCAGGCATGGCACTGATCGTAGTCGCCTTCGGTCAGGTCATGGCGCACGGTCACGCGGTTGTCGAACACGAAGCAGTCGCCACGCCAGAGGGTCTCGGCCTCGGGCACTTCCTCCAGGTACTTGAGGATGCCGCCCTTGAGGTGGAAGACCTCTTCGAAGCCTTCACTGAGCATGTAGCTCGAGGCCTTCTCGCAGCGGATGCCGCCGGTGCAGAACATCGCGACCTTCTTGTGTTTCGCCGGGTCGTAATGCTCGCGGATGTAGTCGGGGAATTCGCGGAACGACCTGGTCTTCGGGTCGATGGCGCCCTCGAAGGTACCGATGGCCACTTCGTAGTCGTTGCGGGTGTCGATCAGCAGCACTTCCGGGTCGGAGATCAGCGCATTCCAGTCCTGGGGTTCAACGTAGGTGCCAACCTTGGTGTTCGGGTCCACGCCCGGCACGCCAAGGGTGACGATTTCCTTCTTCAGCTTGACCTTGGTGCGGTAGAACGGCTGCTCGTCGCAGTAGGACTCCTTGTGGTCGACATCGGCCAGGCGCGCATCGCTGCGCAGCCAGGCCAGCAGGCCGTCGATGCCGGCACGGCTGCCGGAGACGGTGCCGTTGATGCCTTCCTCGGCGAGCAGCAGGGTGCCCTTCACGCCGTTGTCCAGCAGGGTCTGCAGCAGGGGTTCGCGCAGGGCGACGTAGTCGGGCAGGGAGACGAACTTGTACAACGCCGCGACGACGATTCTTTCGGTGGTCATGCATCACTCCAGTGGTCGCCCGCGTAAAGGGCGGACCGGGCTTCTTCAGAAATCAAGGCTGATCGACAGCTGAAAATGACAGCGCCGGCCAAAGGCCGGCGCTGGGAGTCGCATTCTACACGGAGCGAGGCCAGGCCCGCACGCGCTTGGTCAGCTCGCCAATCAATGCTGATCGTGCTTGCTGCCACCGCGACAGGTCGGCGAATCCGGTGCCGCGCCCTGCTGCGCCCACTCCTCGGGGGTGTAGGTATGCAGGGCCATGGCATGGATCTGGCCCATCAGCTCGCCGAGCGTGGCGTAGACCTTCTGGTGCCGTTTCACCGCGTTCAGCCCGGTGAAGGCCGGGCTGACGATCACTGCCTTGTAGTGCGTTTCCTGCCCGCGGCTGTGCATGTGGCTCTCATCGAGCACCTCGAGGTGCTGAGGTTCGAGGGCGCCCAGGGCGGATTGGAGTCGGTCACGCATGCTCATGTCGGGTCTCGCTGGCAGTCAGTACGGTTCAGGCAGGTGGAAATCAGGACGATCAGGGCTTCTTGGCCGGAGCGGCCGGGGCCTTCACGCCCAGTTCCTTGTCCATGTCGGCCATCAGCTTGTTCACCGGCTCTACGGCGGTCTGCAGCTTGGCCTGGGTCAGCTGGGCGGACTCGGCGGTCAGGCGCGGCATCTTCTCCAGAACCTTGCGGCCCAGCGGCGATGCATAGAAGTCGTTCAGCTGCTTGAGCTCGGATTCGCTGAAGTTGCTGGTGTAGAGCTTGACCAGTTCAGGCTTGAGCTTGTCCCAACCCACCGCACGATCGAGCTCGGCATTGGCCTTGGCCTGGTAGCGGTCGAGCACGGCCTTCTTGCTGTCCGGCGCCTTGGCCTGGGCGAAACGCTGGGCGAGCATCTGCTGGACTTGCGCATAGACCGGCACGGTCAGCTTGTCGGCATGGACCTGCTTGAGGAATTTCTCCGCCTCGGCATTGGCATCGGCCAGAGCCACGGAGCTGAAGCCGACCAGAAGAGCGGCAGTGCAGAGGGAACGAAGAACGGTCATGGGGCTGTCCTGTGAGTCTGAAGGGTGTCCGGGGTGGGACCCACCATTCTGCGCCTAAGTTCGGAAATCGCTCAAGAGAATGCCAATTGCCGGGCAAGTGACATGCTTCTCTTGTAGGACAGTTCCCGAAACGGCATGCTGCGGCGCGTTGCCACATGGATGTGACCGATGAACACCCTCACCCACCCGCCGCTCGCCGCCGCGCCGCCCCTGTGCGATGCGCGCGGCCGCCTGAACAGTGCGGCCGTGGGCTGGTCGTCGCGGCCACAGACACTCTGCCAGCTGTCCGGCAACAGCGGCCGGCGCAAGCGCTGGAACCACTGGTGCATCAATGCGCCAGGCTGGATGCTGTCGATCACTATCGCCGACCTCGATTACCTCGGCTACGGCGCCCTGTACTTCCTCGACCTGGAAACCGGACAGTCGGTGCACCGCACCCGGTTCAGCCCCTTCGGCCTGGGCTGCCACCTGCCGGACACGCCGAACCAGAGCCATCGCTTCGAGCACGGCCAGCTGTGCCTGGGCTTCGACGAGCAACCCGGCCAGCTGCGCATCACCGCCTGTGCGCCGAACCTGGGTGGCCTGCCGCTGAACCTCTCCCTGGAAGTACAGCGCCCGGCGCACCTGGAGTCGGTCAACCTGGTGGTGCCCATGAGCGGCAAGTGCTTCCACGCCTGCAGCCGGCAGATGGGCCTGCCGATCAGTGGCAGCCTCACCCTCGGCCGCAAGACCTACCGCTGCAGCGAAGGCCAGAGCTTCGCCGCGCTGGATTTCGGCCGGGGCGTGTGGCCGTTCAACACCCAGTGGACCCGCGCCGCCTTCGCCGCGCCCGGCGGCATTGCCGGCAACTTCGGCGCCGGCTGGACGGAACACAGCCACCTGAGCGAGAACGCCCTGTGGTTCGGCGGCGAGCTGCAGCCGCTGGACGGCCCTGTGGAAATCCGCCAGGTGCCGCACGACCCGCTGTCGCCCTGGCAATTGCGCGGCTGCGATGAGCGCGTCGACCTCACCTTCACCCCGCGCAAGCTGCACCGCGCCTGCCCGCGCCTGGGCCCGCTGTTCGCCGAGACCTGCCAGTGGTTCGGCCACTTCGACGGCTCCCTGCGCAGCGCCGAGGGTGACCTGGTGCCGGTCAATGGCGCGCTGGGCTGGGTCGGCTCCACGAACGCCCGCTGGTGATGGCCCGCTGGTGACTGCCTTCGGGCAGCTGACTGTCGCCGAGCCGCACACGCCACTCAGACCGCTCTATCACGGCCATTGAGCCAGAGAGGAACCCGGAAGCCCCGTCGCGGCCTAAACTGGCCGAGACCCTATTCCGGAGAAGCACCATGAGCCGCACCGAAACCGACAGCCTCGGCCCCATCGAAGTCCCCGACGATGCCTACTGGGGCGCGCAGACCCAGCGCTCGCTGGAGAACTTCGCCATCGGCGGGCAGCGCATGCCGCTGGCCATGGTGCATGCCCTGGCGCTGATCAAGAAGGCCGCCGCGCGGGTCAACGCGCAGCTGGGCGAGTTGCCGGAGAACATCACCAGCCTGATCGAGGAAGCCGCCGACGAAGTGCTGGCGGGCGACCACGACGAGCAGTTCCCCCTCGTCGTCTGGCAGACCGGCAGCGGCACCCAGAGCAACATGAACGTCAACGAGGTGATCGCCGGACGCGCCAACGAGATCGCCGGCAACGGCCGCGGCGGCAAGAAGCCGGTGCACCCCAACGACCACGTGAACCGCGCGCAGAGCTCCAACGACAGCTTCCCCACCGCCATGCACATCGCCGCCGCGCAAGCGGTGCAGAACGACCTGCTGCCGGCCATCGCCGAGCTCAGCGGCGGCATCGCCCAGCAGGCCGCGCGCCACGCCAACCTGGTGAAGACCGGGCGTACCCACCTGATGGACGCCACTCCCGTCACCTTCGGCCAGGAACTCTCCGCCTTCGTTGCCCAGCTGGACTACGCCGAGCGCGCCCTGCGCGCGGCGCTGCCGGCGGTCTACGAGCTGGCCCAGGGCGGCACCGCCGTCGGCACCGGGCTGAATGCGCCGAAGGATTTCGCCGAGGCCATCGCCGCCGAACTGGCCGACCTCTCCGGCCTGCCCTTCGTCTCCGCGCCGAACAAGTTCGCCGCCCTCGCCGGCCATGAACCGCTGGTGACCCTGGCCGGCGCCATGAAGACCCTCGCTGTGGCGCTGATGAAGATCGCCAACGACCTGCGCCTGCTCGGCTCCGGCCCCCGCGCGGGCTTCGCCGAGGTGAAGCTGCCCGCCAACGAGCCGGGCTCCTCGATCATGCCCGGCAAGGTCAACCCGACCCAGTGCGAGGCCCTGTCGATGCTCGCCTGCCAGGTCTTCGGCAACGACGCCGCGATCACCTTCGCCGCCAGCCAGGGCCACCTGCAGCTCAACGTCTACAAGCCGGTGATCATCCACAACCTGCTGGAATCCGCGCGCCTGCTGGCCGACGGCTGCCGCAACTTCAACACGCACTGCATCGCCGGCATGGAACCGGACGCGGCGAAGATGCGCGAGCACCTCGACCGCGGCCTGATGCTGGTGACCGCGCTGAACCCGCACATCGGCTACGACAAGGCCGCCGAGATCGCCAAGAAGGCCTACGCCGAGGGCAAGACCCTGCGTGAAGCCGCGCTGGAACTGGGTTACCTGACCGATGCCGAGTTCGACCAGTGGGTGCGCCCGGAGACCATGCTGGAGGCCGGGCAGAATGGTTGAACCGACCCGCTCCGGGGCCACCCCGATCGAGGGCGACGGCAAGCGCGTGCTGCTGGTGCTGGGCTCACCCAAGCCTGGCGGCTTCTGCCACGCACTGGCCGATGCCTACGCCCACGGCGCCCGCGCCAAGGGCCATGTGGTGCACACGCTCAAGCTCGGCGAGATGAATTTCGACCCGGTGCTGCGCGGCGGCTACGAACAGAGCCAGAACCTCGAACCGGACGTGCTCGAAGCCCAGCGGCAGATCCACTGGGCGCAGCACATCGCCTTCGTCTACCCGGTCTGGTGGGGCGGCCTGCCGGCGCTGCTGCAAGGCTTCTTCGACCGAGTGCTGCAGCCGGGCTTCGCCTTCCGCTACCGCTCGCTGGAATCCCGCGAGTTCGAGCCACTGCTGGGCGGGCGCAGCGCCGACCTGCTGGTCAGCCATGACCAGACCCACTGGCACTACCGCCTGCGCCAGGGCGCCCCGGCCCACCGGCAGATGACCCGCTGCATCCTCGCGCCCTGCGGCATCGCCCTGCACCACCTGGAGGAATTCAGCCCGGTGCGCGGCTCCGGCGAAGAGCAGCGGCAGGGCTGGTTGCGCCGGGCGGAACAGCTGGGCACGCAGGTCTGATGCCAGGGCGGGTAGCGCGCGGCGCGCTATCCGCCTGAGCGTCGATGCCGCTTCAGAAGGCACTCGCCATACCTTGGGAAATGCCCTACACCGCGCCAACCTTCGACTTCCCTAGCATGCGCTCGCCCCAATCCGGGGTTCCTCTTGCCTCTGGAGGCAGCATGCTTCGCAAACTTTCCGCCGAAATGATCGGCACGTTCTGGCTGGTGTTCGGTGGTTGCGGCAGCGCCATCTTCGCGGCCGACGCCATTGGCGTACTCGGTGTTGCCCTGGCCTTCGGCCTGACGGTGGTGACCATGGCCTATGCCATCGGGCCGATCTCCGGCTGCCACCTCAACCCTGCTGTCACCCTCGGCCTGTGGGCCGGCGGCCGCGTCCGTACTCTGGACGTGGTGCCGTACATCGTCGCCCAGGTCATTGGCGGCGTGCTCGCCGGTGCCGTGCTGTTCTACATCGCTTCCGGCAAGCCGGGCTTCGACGCGCTGGCCGGCTTTGCCGCCAACGGCTTCGGTGAAGGCTCGCCCACCGGCTACAGCATGCAGTCGGCGCTGGCCATCGAAGTGCTGCTGACCGCGTTCTTCCTCTTCGTGATCATGGGCGCCACAGACAGCAAGCTGGCCCCGGCCGGTTTCGCGCCGATCGCCATCGGCCTGACGCTGACCCTGATCCACCTGATCAGCATCCCGATCGACAACACCTCGGTGAACCCGGCGCGCAGCCTGGGTGTGGCGCTGTTCGCCGACCCGCTGTTCATGAAGCAGCTGTGGCTGTTCTGGGTCGGCCCGCTGGCCGGCGGCGTGATCGGTGCACTGGTCTATCGCGTGATGCGTCCGACCTCCGCCTGATTCACCCGGAACCGCTGATACGTGAACGGGCGCCTTCGGGCGCCCGTTCACGTATCAGTCGCAGGCCATTGCGTAGGGCGCATAACGCCCCCGGCGTTATCCGCTATTTTCGCAACCGGCGGATAAAGCGTTCCGCTTTATGCGCCCTACGATCTCTGCCTGCATGGATCACTTCAGAAGTACTGGGTCAGGCTGAACTTGGCGTTGCGGCCCTGGCTGTAAACGCTGTCGCCAGCCAGCGCCGGGTGGTAATCGCGGTTGAACAGGTTGTCCACGGTGAAGTTCAGCTCGGTGTTCTCCAGGCCCAGGCGGCGCGGCTTCCAGCTGGCGAACACACGGTGGGTGTCGTAGCTGTCGTTGACCGTCTGGTCCCAGAAGATGTCGCCGACGCTGGTGCCCATGCCGCCGGAGTACTTGTCGCTGGGCAGGCGGTCGGTCTTGCGGACGAACTCGCCCTGCCAGCCGATCTGCGCGTCCCAGGACGGGATCTTGGTGCCCAGGGTAGCGACCCACTTGGCTGGCGGCACGTCGCGCGCCCACACGTTCGGGCCCCAGGGGTTGCTGTAGGCACCGTCGTGTTTGCCGGTCACCCACGAGTAAGACAGCCCACCGAACAGCCAGGGACTGTCGTAGAAACTCTCGACCTCAAAGCCCTTGTAGGTCACGCCCGGCAGGTTGCGGTAGTTGGACAGCGGCAGGTAGTCGCCGCAGCTGCCGGAGATGGTGCCGTTGTCAATGGCCTGCTGTTCGCAGCCGACGCTGCGGGTGCGGAAGATCTCGTCCTTGATCTTGTTCTGGAAAAGCGTGGTGCGCACCTGCAGGTTGTCGCCGTTGATGAACAGGTCCGGCAGGTTGACCAGCGAACCGAAACGCAGCGCGTGGATGCGCTCGGGGTCCAGGTCGCGGCTGGTGGCGCTGACCGTGCTGCTGTTCTGCACCTCGTACATCTCGTCGATCACCGGCGCGCGCCAGGTGCGGCTGTAGTCGGCGAAGAAGCCCAGACGCTCGGTGGCGGTCCAGAACAGCGACAGGCGCGGCGACCAGCCGCTGTAGGTCTGCGAGCTGTAGTCGTGGCCTTGCGCGGCATTGTTGTAGAGCGGCGCGTCGTTGTCCTTGCCCTGGTTGCGCACGTGGTCGAAGCGCAGCGACGGGGTGATGGTCACGCTGCCCAGGGTCAGCGCGTCCTGGATGTAGACGCTGTTGGTGTTCTGCTTGCCGCTGGGCATGAAGGTCGGCTGGAAGTGGCCGTAGTTGTAGCGCGCGGTGTCGTAGGTGGAGCCGGGGATGTACATGTCGGTGGTGCGGGTGTGGCGGTGGAACTGCGTGCCGACGGTGAACGCGTGCTGCACCGGGCCGGTGGCGAACAGGCTGGTGTTGCGCAGCTCCAACACCTTGTCCTTGTAGTCGGTGTCCATCTTGCGACCGCCGGTGGAGACCTGGAAGAAGGCGTCCGGATTGCGCTCGTCGGTCTGGTCGATGTGCGACTCGGAGTACTGCACCATCAGGTCGATCAGCGGGTTGTCGATCGGGTGGTATTCGTACTTGCCCGACCAGGTGGTGTCGGTGGTGTCACGGTGCGCCAGCAGGCGCTTGAGCGCGGCCTCGTAGCCGTAGCGGTCGATGCTCGACTGGGTCGGCGGCGTCGGGTAGGAGGCCGAGGAGAACGGCGTCCAGCGGGTGCTGTGGGAGCGGCTGTAGGCCAGGCTGATGTCGTTGTCGAGGTTCGGGTGCAGGTTCAGCTTGAACAGCCCGGCGTCGAGGTCCTGGGCGCTGTTGGGCAGACGGCTGGGGTTGATCGGGTAGTTACCGTTGGGGTCGGGGATGTGCCCGGCCAGCTTGATGTCGCGGCCGTCACGGGCGGTGAGGTAGGCCAGGGCGTCGACCTTGCGGTCCTCGGTGCGGCCGTAGACGGCGCCGCTGTAGATCTTCTGCTGGTCGTTGGAGTGGTAGCCGTACTTGAGCATGGCGCCGACGTTCTGGTCATCGCGCAGCATGTCCGGCGCGTCCTTGGTCTCCATGTGCACGGTGCCGCCGAAGCCGCCATTGCCGTTGTAGACCGAGTGCGGACCCTTCTCCACTTCGATGCGCTTGATCAGCTCCGGCTCGATGAACACGGTGCCCTGCTGGTAGCGCTCGAAGCCGCTCTTGGTCGCGCCGTCGAGGGTGAAGGGCACGTCCTCGGCATCGCCCAGGCCCCAGATGTTGACGGTCTGCCCGCCCGGCTTGGGCGAGCCGCCCATGGTCACGCCGGGCAGGGTCTGCAGCAGGCTGGGAATGTTGTCGGCCTGGATGCGCTCGATGTCCTTGCGGGTCAGGGTCGAGCGTCCGACGCTGCTGGAGTCCACCGACAGGCCGCTGCCGACGATGGTCTGCGAGTCCAGTTCGATGGCGTTGTCGCTGAACTTGTCGACCCTGCCCGCGCGGCGCACGACGAAGCCGTCGCCCGCCTCCACCAGTTCCAGGGACGAGCCCTCGAGCAGATGCTCCAGCGCTTCACGCACGCTGTAGCGGCCACTCACCGCCGGTGCCTTGAGGCCGTCCAGCTGGGATGCGTCGTAGAGCACCTGCACGCCGGCCTGCTGCGACAGGCTGCCGATGGACTCGCTCAGCGCCTGCGCCGGCAGGTCGACCTGCCAGTCGGCGGCGCGGCTGTACTCAGCCATCATCAGGCTGCCGAGCAGCACGGCGCAGCCCAGCGGGCGCGCGAACGGGAAGTTGAAACGAGACTGCATGCAAGGCCCTCCCCAGGGTCGAAAAGCGCTGCGCGTTTCGCAGCGAATGACGGGGAAGACCCTCAATCGAGAAAAACCCACACCTGCAAATAAAAATATTTCTCAAAAAGAATCAAATCTGGGTCGTTGCCGTTTTTGTAGGAGCGGATTCCGTCCGCGATGTGCAACCGGCCAGCTCGGAGCCGCCGGAAATCGATCGCGGACGAAGTCCGCTCCTACCTGAAATATCGCGCCCGGTCACGCCCTCTCCCTAACCCTCTCCCTTCAGGGAGAGGGTTAGGGAGAGGGAAATCCCAAGCACGAACTTTCAGAGGAAGACAGTTGCTCCTATGTAATGGGCCAGCGCCGGGGAATACCTGTACGCGCGCATGGCGACTCCTACAGGTTGGAATCAGCGCGGCAGGATGACCGCGCTGCCGTCGGCCTTGCGCTGCACGCGCACATCCAGCAGCACCGGCAAGGCGGCGAGGAAGTCATCCGGACGGGCCAGGCGCACGTTGCCGGAAATGGGCTTGTCCGCCAGGCGCTCATCGCCCAGGCGAATCGGCGCGGCGCGGTATTGCGACAGCTCGTCCACCAGCGCCCCCAGCGGCTGGTTGCGGAAGGCGAGCATGCCGTCGCGCCAGGCGGCGATGGTGGCGACTGGCACGTGATCGACCTGCGCCTCCCCCGCTCCACTCGACAACCGGGCACGATCACCTGCGCTCAGCGTCTGCTCGCCCGGCGCAGCGAGCTGCGCCTGCAATGCCACCTTGCCGTGGCGCACGGCGACGGTCAGCCCATCGCCCGCACGGTGCACATCGAAGCCGGTGCCGAGCACCCGCACCCGGCTGTCGCCAGCGGTCACACGGAAGGGCCGGCCGGCATCGTGGGTCACTTCGAAATAGGCTTCGCCGCGGAGCAATCGCACATCACGGAAACCCTCGGAGTAATCCACCCGCAACGCCGAATCCGCCGCCAGGAACACCCGTGAGCCATCCACCAGCGTGACCTCGCGCTGCTCGCCCGGCGCGGTGGATTGCACCTGCTGCGGATCGGCCAGGCGGCCGCCGCTGAAGTCGTTGGCCAGCAACAACGCTGCGCAGAACACGCTGGCAGCGGCAAGCCCGCGCCAGGGCAGGCCGGAGCGGCGATGCGCGGCGATGGCAGGCCGGCGAAGCTGGTCGAGGTCGCTCCACAGCTGCTCGATCTCGCGGTAGGCCGAGGCATGCGCCGGGTCTTCCGCCAGCCAGTCGGCGAAGGCCTGGCGCTCGCGGGCATCACAGGCGCCCGAGCGCTGGCGGCTGAACCACTTGGCAGCCAGTTCGTCGATCACCCGTTGGCGCTCCTCATGCGGCGTCATGTTTCGCCCTCTCCCTGAACCTGCCGCTTGCAGTGCAACAGCGCACTGGCGACGTGCTTCTCCACCATGCTCAGTGAAATCCCCATGCGCCGCGCCACCTCGGGCTGCGACAGGCCGTCGAACTTGTGCAGGATGAAGGCCTCGCGGCGCCGTGGCGGCAGGCTGTCCAGCGCCAGGGAAAGCTGCTGAAGATAGCGTTGACGCTCGAACTGCACCACGGGTTCGCCTCCTTCGGCGGCCGGTTGCTGATCAGTCTCCAGGGTCTCTTCAGGCTCGCTGGCGAAGCGCCGGGAGCGCTGCCAGTGGTCGCGCAGCAGGTTGCGTGCCACCTGGAACAGGAAGGCGCGCGGCTGCTCCACCTGATGCCGCGAGGAGGACTTGAGCCACTGGGCGAAGGCATCCTGGGCAAGGTCCGCGGCATCCGCCGAGCTGCCCAGTTGCTTGCGCAAAAAGCGCAGCAGCTCGCCGTGGAAGGAGCGATAGGCCTGGGACACCGAACGGGAGAAACGCTCATCCATCGACGCATGCCTCCCGGCGTCGTCGCCCTGTCTCACACTTGCCCGTCAGCACATCGCCCCCAGAACCGGGGCGCTTGGCCACCGGCAACTATCGAATTGCACAAATGATAATACATATCATTTGCGAAATTGAAGCCGGACTCGCGAGACGGATAGCAAAAGGCCGCCTCGCGGCGGCCTCTCAGGGACTCAGACGTTGGCGACACGCGCCCTTCGCGCTCGGTAGCTGCGCAGCAACGAAGGCGCCAGCGCAGTGAGTGCCGAGCCGCTGACCACCAGCAGCGCGCCGAGGTAGGCCAGGCCATTGAGCTGTTCGGGCGGCACGAACTCCGGCCACAACGAAGCGGCCAGCGCCACCGAGGCGAAGGTCACCAGTGGCGTGATCGCTAGGGTCGCGCTGACCCGCGAGGCTTCCCAGTGCGCCAGCGCCTCGGCAAAGGCGCCGTAGGCCACCAGGGTGTTCAGGCAGCAGGCCAGCAGCAGCCAGCCCTGCAGCGGGGACAGGTCCAGCGCCTCCAGCGGATGCGCCCAGGGCGTGAGCAGCGCGCCGCAGCCCAGGTAGATCACCATCATCACCTGCACCGAGCTCCACTGGGTCAGCAGTTGCTTCTGCGCCAGCCCATAGAAAGTCCAGACGAAGGCAGCGAAGACCACGATGAGCACGCCGGTGGTGTACTCGCCGAGCGAACCGAACAGCTCGGCCAGTCGCTGATTGAAGAACAGCGCGAAGCCGCAGATCAGCACTGCCAGACCGAGCGCCTGGCCGATGCTGAAGCTCTCCTTGAAGACGAACAGGCTGCCCAGCAGCAGCAGGATCGGCGCGATCTGGATCACCAGTTGCGTGGTCCCCGGCGTGAGCAGGCGCAGGCCGATCAGGTAGCAGACATAGTTGCCGGTCAGGCCGAGGATGGCGAGCAGCACCAGCCCCTTGCCGCGCTTGCCCAGCGGCGCAAAGCGCGGCAGCTGGCGGGTGAAGCTCAGGTAGATGAGCAGCAGGCCACCGGACACCACCAGGCGAAACCAGGTGACGGTGATCGGGTCCATGACCTTCAGGACTTCCTTGAGCTTGATCGGCAGGATGCCCCAGAGGACGGCGGTGACCAGGGCCAGGAACAGGCCGAACTGCCAGCGGCCGGATGAAACGTGCATGAGTGCCTCGACGCGTATGCGGTCCGCCATGCTAAGCCATGGCGGTATCGCCCCATAGGAACAGTTGCGTGGTGCAACTGTTCCGGTCGCCCGTCGACAACGCTGCGTCGCTGGCAGTCAGACCAGGGTCGAGAGACGCAGCAGCCACCAGATCAGGATGATCAACTGGACGAAGAAGGCGGCGAAGCGCACCCACACCGCCAGTGCCGAGGTGCTGAGCAGGTGCACCAGTGACTGGACGATGCGCGCCACCAGCAGGGTCGGCGCCAGCGGGTCGGTGATCACTGTCTGCTGGGTGACCATGGCGTAGAGCAGCACGGCGCAGAACAGCGGCACGTTCTCCACGCAGTTGGCGTGGGCGCGCACCAGGCGCTGGCCGAAGGTACCGGGGGTGTTGCTGCCGTCGGCGGCGAAGACGTTGACCTTCATGCGGCCGGACATCACCAGCAGGCCGCGCTGGTTGACCAGCAGCAGGACCAGCAGCACGGTCCAGGCGACCAGGCCGAGCAACGCGAAGGCAGAGGGACTCAGGGACATGTGGGACTCCTTTCTCTTGTTGGTTTGAGCGGGAGTCTAGGGGAAGTAGAGCAATTGCTCTAGCCCGTACCAAGGTGGGCCTGGGGTAGGAGCGAGCTTGCTCGCGAACAGAGATCCCGGCCATTCGGCGTCAAGCGGTTCGCGAGCAAGCTCGCTCCTACGCAAAACAAAACGGGCAGCCCGTTTCCGGACTGCCCGCCTCTTCCAGCACCGCACTCACAGCTTGGCGATGGAGACCTCGGTGGATTTGACGAAGGCGATCACTTCGCTGCCGATGGCCAGTTCCAGCTCTTTCACGGAACGGGTGGTGATCACCGAGGTGACGATGCCGGCAGCGGTCTGCACGTCGATTTCCGACAGCACGTCGCCTTCGACGATTTCCTTGATGGTGCCCTTGAACTGGTTGCGGACGTTGATGGCTTTGATGGTCATGGCGTAGCTCCTTGGAGAATGGGGTTTTCACGGATGGTTCAAAGCGCCCAGCGCAATTGCGTGGGCAGTGGGGAAACGGGTTCCGGTTCGGGCGGCTGGGCCGGAAGCGACAGCACGCGTTCGAGCACTTCGGCTTCCAGCGCGGCGAGCCTGGCCGAGCCACGGGCACGCGGCCGGTGCAACTCGACAGCGAGGTCCAGGCCGATCTCGCCGTCCTCGATGAGGATCACCCGGTCGGCGATGGCCACGGCCTCGCTGACGTCGTGGGTGACCAGCAGCACGGTGAAGCCATGTTGCTGCCAGAGGCTCTCGATCAGTTGCTGCATCTCGATACGGGTCAGGGCATCCAGCGCGCCCAGCGGCTCGTCGAGCAGCAGCAGGCGCGGCTGGTGGATCAGCGCACGGGCCAGGGCCACGCGCTGCTTCTGGCCACCGGACAGGCCCGCCGGCCACTCGTTGGCGCGGTCGGACAGGCCCACCGCCGCCAGCGCCTCCAGCGCCTTCGGACGCCAGTCGCCCTTGAGGCCCAGGCCGACGTTGTCGATCACCCGCTTCCAGGGCAGCAGGCGTGAGTCCTGGAACATCAGGCGGGTCTCTTCGCGAGCACTTTCCAGCGGCGCGGAGCCAGCCAGCAGCTGGCCCTCGCTGGCGTGATCGAGCCCGGCCAGCAGGCGCAGCAGGGTGCTCTTGCCGCAGCCACTGCGGCCGACGATGGCGACGAACTGGCCAGCCGGAATCCGCAGGTCGATGCCCTTGAGCACCTCGCGTTCGCCGAAGCGCTTGCGCACGTTTTCCAGCGCCAGCGGGATGCCTTTCTTGAGTTGCTGGGGAAGCTGATTGACTGCATTCATGCCGCACCTCCCTTGACCTGATAGGCCGGGTGCCAGCGCAGCCAGATGCGCTCCAGGCCACGGGCGGCGAGGTCGGCGAGCTTGCCGAGAACGGCATAGAGCAGGATCGCCAGCACCACCACGTCGGTCTGCAGGAACTCCCGGGCATTCATCGCCAGGTAGCCGATGCCGGAGCTGGCGGAGATGGTCTCGGCGACGATCAGGGTCAGCCACATGAAGCCCAGGGCGAAGCGCACGCCCACCAGGATCGAGGGCAGCGCGCCGGGCAGGATCACCTGGCGGAACAGCGCGAAACCGGACAACCCGTAGCTGCGCGACATTTCCAGCAGGCCCGGATCGATGTTGCGGATGCCGTGGTAGGTGTTGAGGTAGATCGGGAACAGTGTGCCGAGGGCGACCAGGAAGATCTTCGCCGACTCGTCGATGCCGAACCACAGGATCACCAGCGGGATCAGCGCCAGGTGTGGCACGTTGCGGATCATCTGCACCGAGCTGTCGAGGAAGCGCTCGCCCCACTGCGACAGGCCGGTGATCAGGCCCAGCGCCAGGCCGATGCTGCCGCCGATGACGAAGCCGACCGCGGCGCGCCAGGTGCTGATTGCCAGGTGCTGCCAGAGCTCGCCGCTGACCACCAGGTGGTAGCCGGCTTCGGCCACGGCGCTGGGCGCAGGCAGGATGCGGCTGGACAGCCAGCCGAATTCCACCGCCAGCTGCCAGATGACCACCAGGCCCACCGGCAGGGCCCAGGGCGCGAGGCGCTGGGCAATTGTATTGACGTTCTTGTTGCTCACTTTCCGTTCTCCCGCAGGAGCGGGCCATGCCCGCGACCTTCGACGCTTCGCGGGCATGGCCCGCTCCTACACGTCACTTTCACCCGTTGGATGACGCCGCAGCGCCACCCTTTTCGTCTCGCCCTCGGCTACGTAGGGCGCATAACGCGCCAGCGTTATCCGCCGTGGCGAATAAAGCGTTCCGCTTCATTCGCCCTACGGGTGTCAGCTGGCGGACGTGGCTTTGGGCAGGATGTCATTGGCGACCATCTCGCCGAACGGGCTGACATAGCCGCGCGCCTGCGGTTGCTGCGCCTGAGCCAGATCGAGGTGCGGGAAGAGCAGTTCGGCGACCCGGTAGGACTCTTCCAGGTGCGGGTAGCCGGAGAAGATGAAGGTATCGATGCCCAGTTCGGCGTATTCCTTGACGCGGGCCGCCACGGTCGGGCCATCGCCCACCAGCGCGGTGCCCGCGCCGCCACGCACCAGGCCGACGCCAGCCCAGAGGTTGGGGCTGACTTCCAGGTTGTCCTTGCTGCCGCCGTGCAGGGCGGCCATGCGTTGCTGGCCAACGGAATCGAAGCGCGCCAGCGAGGCCTGGGCACGGGCGATGGTGTCGTCGTCGAGGTGGGAGATCAGGCGATCGGCGGCCTGCCAGGCTTCCTCGTTGGTCTCGCGGACGATCACGTGCAGGCGGATGCCGAAGCGCACGCTGCGACCCTGCTTGGCGGCCTTCTCGCGTACCTGGGCGATCTTCTCGGCGACAGCGGCCGGCGGCTCGCCCCAGGTCAGGTACAGCTCGACCTGCTCGGCGGCGAGGTCCTGGGCGGCATCGGAGGAACCACCGAAATACAGCGGCGGACGCGGTTGCTGGATCGGCGGATAGAGCAGCTTGGCGCCCTTCACCTGCAGGTGCTTGCCGTCGTAGTCGACGGTCTCGCCTTCCAGCACGCGGCGCCAGATACGGGTGAATTCGACCGAGGCTTCGTAGCGCTCGGCGTGGCTCAGGTGCAGGCCGTCACCGGCCAGCTCGTCCGGGTCGCCACCGGTCACCAGGTTGAACAGCGCGCGCCCGCCGGAGAGCCGGTCGAGGGTTGCGGCCTGGCGGGCGGCCACGGTCGGGGAAATGATGCCCGGGCGCAGGGCGACCAGGAATTTCAGGCGCTGGGTCACCGGGATCAGCGAGGCGGCGACCAGCCAGGAGTCCTCGCAGGAGCGGCCGGTGGGGATCAGCACGCCACCGAAACCGAGGCGGTCGGCGGCCTGGGCGACCTGTTGCAGATAACCGTGGTCCACGGCGCGGGCGCCTTCGGCGGTGCCCAGGTAGTGGCCGTCGCCGTGGGTCGGCAGGAACCAGAAGATGTTCAGACTCATCGCAGTCACTCCAGATAAGCGCGCCGGCGTGGCGTAGCCGCGCGATGATGGGATTGGGGTGGTTCGTGTTGCTGCTCGTGGGGCGAATTTTCGTGCGCTGCCCAGAGCCCCTCTCCCTCACCCTCTCCCTGAAGGGAGAGGGGACTGATCGGCGCAGGGTGAAACGGTGGTATCAGCCGGCGCTTTCAGCTCCCTCTCCCTTCAGGGAGAGGGCGGGGGGAGAGGGTCGTATCCGATCAATCAGTTGTTGGCGGTGGCCACCTTGGCCGGCGCCGTCCAGACCACGTCCTTGATGCTCAGCGCCTTGGGGATCAGCTTCAGGTCGGTGAAGGTGTCGGCGATCTTCTGTTGCGCGGCGGTGACTTCCGGGGTGATCGGCTGGGCGCCGTAGCCCTGGCGTTTCACCGCGGTGAAGGTGATGTCCGCCGGCAGGCCGAGCAGCGGCGCGACCTGGTCGGTGACCTGCTGCGGGTTCTGCTGCGACCACTCGCCGACCGAACGCACTTCGTCGATCAGGGTGGTGATCACCTGCGGATGGTGGGTCGCGTAGGGGCGGGTCGCCAGGTAGAACTGGTGGTTATCCACCAGGCCGGAACCATCCACCAGGGTGCGGGCGGAGAGCTGCTTCTCGGCGGCGGCCTGGTACGGGTCCCAGATTACCCAGGCGTCCACGCTGCCGCGCTCGAAGGCGGCGCGGGCGTCGGCCGGCGGCAGGTACACGGGCTGGATGTCGCTGTACTTCAGGCCGGCCTTCTCCAGGGCGCGCACCAGCAGGTAGTGCACGTTGGAGCCCTTGTTCAGGGCGACCTTCTTGCCCTTGAGTTCGGCCACGGATTGGATCGGCGAGTCCTTGGGCAGCAGGATCGCTTCGCTGGTGGGCGCCGGTGGCTCGTGGGCAACGTAGACGAGATCGGCGCCAGCGGCCTGGGCGAACACCGGCGGGGTTTCGCCGGTAACGCCGAAGTCGATGCTGCCGACGTTCAGGCCTTCCAGCAGCTGCGGGCCGCCGGGGAATTCGGTCCATTGCACCTTGACGCCCTGCTCGGCCAGGCGCTTCTCCAGCGTGCCGCGAGCCTTGAGCAGCACCAGGGTGCCGTACTTCTGGTAGCCGATACGCAGGGTACCGGGTTGTTCGTCTGCCTGGGCGTTGTAGGACAGGGCCGCGATCAGCAGGGCCGCCAGTCCACTACGCAAAGTGAGGGTCCGCATGGGAGTGCTCCTTTATCGAGTGTGCTTGCCGGACCTGCGGTCCCGTTGTCGGGACGGTGAGGGCCTTTCATTGTTTGACGCAGTTGCCGCCTGCCGGGTTGGGGCTTGGCGCTCGACTGCGTTGGTGTTGTCTGTCAGATGCTCCAGCGGGCGTTGATCAGCCGTTCGTTGAGCAGGTTCGGGTCGATGGGTTTCGGCCGGCGCGCCAGGGCGCCGTGGAACTGCTCCAGGGATTCCAGCAGTCGGTGTTCGAGGGTCGATTCCAGGCGCGCCGGGGTATTGCCCTCGGGGTATTGCACCTGGCTCTCCTCGGCGAACACGCCGTGCAGGGTTTCCTGGGCCTTCAACGCGGCGAGGACCGGCTTGAGTGCGTAGTCCACCGCCAGCATGTGAGCATTGCTACCGCCGGTGGCCAGCGGCAGCACCACCTTGTGCGCCAGCGCCCGCTCCGGCAGCAGGTCGAGGATGACCTTCAGCGCTCCGGCGATGGACGCCTTGTACACCGGGGTGGAAATCACCAGGCCGTCGGCGCGCAGCACCTGCTCGATCAGCTCGACTACCCGCGGGCTGTCGAAGCGTGCGTGCAGCAGGTCTTCGGCGGGGAAGTCATGCACGCTGTACGAGCGCACCTCGGCGCCGTGGGCATGCAGCCAGTTCCGCGCGACGTCCAGGAGGACACCGGAACGGGACCGCTGGCTCGGGCTGCCGGCAAGGGTGACTACATACATCTGTGCGCTTCCTTATAACGATCAGGCCGGTATAAATGCCGTCCTGCTAACCAATGTGCATAGACCTTAACAGCCATCCTCATATTCCAATAAATGTTATTTATTCATTTAGTTATGCAATTTAGTTTCTAATGTAGGAGCGAGCTTGCTCGCGAACCTCGTCACGACAGAATTGCCGGGAAGCGTTCGCGAGCAAGCTCGCTCCTGCAGAGGGGGCTTAGATGACGTGGGACTGGTGCAGCTCGGTCAGCGCTTCGCCGCGCAGGAAGGCCAGCTCCACGGCGCGACGATCGCGCGGGCGCGGCAGCGGCACGGGGAATTCGCGACGCAGTCGGCTGGGCGTGCCGCCCAGCAACAGGACGCGATCACTGAGGTAGAAGGCCTCGTCGAGGTCGTGGGTGACCAGCAGGATGCTGATGTCGTACTCCAGCGCCAGTTGCTGGATCAGGTCCTGCAGACGGATGCGGGTGAAGGCATCCACCGCGCTGAAGGGCTCGTCCAGCAGCAGCACTTGCGGCCGCCCATAGAGACCACGGGCGATGGCCGCGCGCTGCGCCATGCCGCCGGAGAGCTGCTTGGGCAACAGCTCGCCCTTGCCCTCCAGGCCCACGTCGCGCAGCAGATGCTCGATGCGCTGGTCGTCCGCCAGCCAGCCATCGGCGAAGCCGATGTTCTGCGCCACCGTGAGCCAGGGCAGCAGGCGCGGCTCCTGGAACACCACGCCGACGCCGCCACCGCCACGACCGCTATCGCCATCCGGGCCGAAGCCCAGCAGCGGGTTGCGCTCCAGGGAGCCGGAGAACTCCTCATCCAGCCCGGCGGCGATACGCAGCAGCGTACTTTTTCCACAGCCGCTGGGGCCCAGCAGGCTGACCACCTCGCCCGGCGACAGGCTCAGGCTGACATCGTCCAGCACCCGCACGCCGGAGAAGCTCTTGCGGATATCACGCAGTTCCAGCAGGGCGCTCATTGGTCAGCTCCATTGCCAAGGAAGGTGTCACGCCAGGCCAGCGCGCGCAGCTCCAGCGCTTTGAGCAGGCTATCGCTGAGCTTGCCGAGCACCGCCAGCACCAGGATGGCGGCGATGACTATGTCCGGCCGCGAGGTTTCCCGGCCGTCGCTGAGCAGGTAACCCAGGCCGCGGGTGGCAGCGATCAGTTCGGCGGCGACGAGGAACATCCAGCTCAGGCTCAGCGCGCCGCGCAGGCCGGTGAACAGGCTCGGCAGCGCCGCCGGCAGGAGGATGCGCCGCACCAGGGCGAAGGGCGACAGGTGATACAGCCTGCCCAGCTCCACCCACTTGCGGTCGACGTTGCGCACGCCGGCCACCAGCGAGAGGTAGACGGGGAAAAACGCGCCGAGGGCGATCAGCACGATCTTCGGGGTTTCGTCGATGCCCAGCCAGAGCAGCAGCAAGGGCACCCAGGCGAGGCTGGGGATGGCACGCAGCGCCTGGAAGGTCGGCTCCAGATAGGCCTCGGCGCGCTGGCTGAGGCCCACCCAGGTACCGATCAGCACGGCCGCCGCTGCACCGATGAAGAAGCCGGCCGCAACCCGCGCCAGGCTGGCGACGACGTGTTTCCAGAGCTCGCCCTGGGCCAGTTGCCAGAGGGTCAGCGCGACGCTGCTGGGCGCCGGCATCTGGTGCTCGGCCAGCCAGCCAACGCGCACCGACAACTCCAGCGCCGCACAGAGCAGCAGCGGCAGCAGCCAGGCGCGCCAGCTCAGACGTGGCCAGCGCAGTTTCAGTGCGCGACGCTGGCGGGCCAGGCGCAGGCTCTGGGACGGCATGGCTTACTGCTCCGCCCTGGCGACGGCGGGCTTGCCGATCACTTCGCCGGCCAGTTGCGGCGCGATCAGTTGATCGACCACGGCGGTGACGTCGGTGCCCGGACGCACCAGTTGCTCGTCCAGCAGGATCGGCGCGGCGGCCTTCAGTGCGGCGACCTGTTCGGCACCCGGCAACGGCTTGCTGAAGTCAGTGCGCGAGAGTTGCAGCCTGGCCACTTCCAGCGGCAGCTTGGCTTCCTCGGCCAGCAGCTTGGCAGTTTCCTCCGGGTGCGCCACGGCCCACTGGCGCGCCTCTTCATAGGCAGCGATGACCTGCTTGATCAGCTCCGGCTGCTCCTGCTCGAACTGCTCGGTGACGCTGAGCACACCGTAGCTGTTGAAGTCGACGTTGCGGTACAGCAGCCGCGAGCCGGCCTGCAGCTCGCTGGCGGCCATGTGCGGATCGAGGCCGGCCCAGGCGTCCACCCTGCCCTGCTCCAGCGCAGCGCGGCCGTCCGGGTGCTGCAGGTGGACGATCTCCACGTCGTTCTTGTCCAGCCCAGCCTGCTGCAGGCTGCGCAGCAGGAACAGGTAGGGGTCGGTGCCCTTGGTGGCGGCGATCTTCTTGCCCTTGAGGTCGGCCACCGACTTGAGCGGCGAATCCTTGGGCACCACCAGTGCGGTCCACTCCGGACGGCTGGCGATGTACACGGTCTTCAGCGGGCTGCCGTTGGCGCGGCTGAGCACGGCGGCGAGACCCGCGGTGGAGGCGAAGTCGGTGCTGCCGGCGTTGAGGTATTCCAGTGAGCGATTGCTGCCCTGGCTGAACACCCAGCGCACCTCAGTGCCTTGCGGCTTGAGGGATTTCTCCAGCCAGCCGAAGTGCTTGAGCACCAGGCTGGTGGGCGCGTAATAGGCGTAGTCCAGGCGCACCTCTTTCGGAGCGTCTGCAGCTTGCGCGGAACTGTTGTAGGCGCCGATCGGCAGGCTCGCGAGAAGAGCGACGGCCAGGCTGCGGCGCCAGGTGGAATGACCCATGGTCGTTCTCCTTGGCGTGGGCGGACGTCTTCTTCCCGTTTGGCGGGCAAGTCAGAACTTGGACAGTGACAGCTGAATAAAAAAGCGCGGCGTGGTCCGCGCATGAAGGATAAAAAATGGGCCGGCGAACCGGCCCGATTTCCGCTCGAGGTTTGCTCGTACAGTGACTCCCCGGATGGGGAGCGGAGAGTCACTTGTTCGGTTGGGGGGTCAGGCGCAGGTATGGCTTGATCGCGCGATAGCCCTTGGGAAAGCGCTGCTTGATCTCTTCCTCGTCCTTGAGCGAGGGCACGATCACCACGTCGTCGCCGTCCTGCCAGTTGCCCGGCGTTGCGACCTTGTGGTTGTCGGTGAGCTGCAGCGAGTCGATGACGCGCAGGATCTCGTTGAAATTGCGCCCGGTGCTCGCCGGGTAGGTGATGGTCAGGCGCACCTTCTTGTTCGGGTCGATGACGAACAGCGAACGCACGGTGAGGGTGTCGTTGGCGTTCGGGTGGATCAGGTCGTACAGCTCGGAGACCTTGCGGTCGGCGTCGGCGATGATCGGGAAGTTGACCACGGTGTTCTGGGTCTCGTTGATGTCTTCGATCCACTTCACGTGGGAATCCACCGGGTCGACGGACAGGGCGATCACCTTCACGCCCTTGGCGGCGAACTGGTCCTTGAGCTTGGCGGTCAGGCCCAGCTCGGTGGTGCACACCGGGGTGAAGTCGGCCGGGTGGGAGAACAGCACGCCCCAGCTGTTGCCGAGCCATTCATGGAAACGGATGCGGCCTTCGCTGGATTCCTGTTCGAAGTCGGGGGCGATGTCGCCGAGTCGCAAGCTCATGGGTCTCTCCTTGTTCGTGTTGGTAAGCACTATGCACAAGGTCTTAACGCATTAAAAAGAATATATTTTGATTTTCTTATAACCAAAACAATCACATTCCGATGACCCTGTTCCGGCGGCGACCGCCGCCGGACACTGAGCATAGACAAGTGCGCGAGCCGCTTGGCGGCAAGGGTGTTTCATCGTTGAGACAACCCCGCTGCCGTTCGTCGACATTTGCCTGGAGCCCCTGTACGGCGGGGCTTTGCGGCATACACTCGATTCAATTAATCCTTTCGTTCGGGAGTTCGGCTCATGTTGGGACAACGTGTCGGCGACGGGCAGGCGGCCACCCATTACCGCAGCGACCGGATCAGTTCGGTCAATGGCCAGTACTTCTTCTCCACCCGCGAGGGCACCCTCGAAGGCCCCTACTTCACCCGCTTCGATGCCGAGCGTGAGGTCATGCTGTACATCACCCGCATGCAGCAGGCATCCGATCTGTTCGCCCGCGTCGGACGCTGATCTCCCAAGCAGTACGCGCCACGCAAACCCCGGCCTGACAGCTGGGGTTTTGTTTTTCCACGCCTTCAAACCTGCATGCCTGCGCCCAGTGCAGGCAATCGCAGCCATTCAGGACTCTTCGTTGTGCCCCAGCCCATGCAGGCGCAGCTTGTTGGCAATGGTGGTGTGCGATACCCCCAGCCGCTTGCCCAGCTGCCGGCTGCTCGGGTGCTCGCGGTAGAGCCGCTCCAGCACTGCCCTCTCGAACCGTCCGACGATGACGTCGAGCCCGCCTTCCAGGGAGAAGTCCCCCAGCGGATGCGGCGCACCGTAGTCCGGCAGGCGGATGTGCTCGGGGCGGATGGTGCCGCCGTCGCACAGCGAGACCGCCTGGAACAGCGCGTTCTCCAGCTGCCGCACGTTGCCCGGCCAGTGGTAGCGGCCGAGGCGGTCCAGCGCCTGCGGCGACAGCTTGGGCAGGGCGCAGCCGATCTGCCGGCTGGCCTGGTCGAGGAAGTGCTCCACCAGCGGCTCCAGGCCGTCCAGGCATTCGCGCAGCGGCGGGATGTGCAGCGACAGCACGTTGAGGCGGTGGTAGAGGTCCTGGCGGAACTCACCCTTGGTGCACAGCTCGGACAGGTCCACCTGGGTCGCGCAGATCACCCGCACATCCAGGTACACCTCCTCGTCGCTGCCCACGCGGCGGAAGCAGCCATCCTGCAGGAAGCGCAGCAGCTTGGCCTGCAGGCGCGGGCTCATCTCGCCGACACCATCGAGGAACAGCGTGCCGCCGGCGGTCAGCTCCAGCAGGCCGAGCTTGCCTTCCGGGCGCGCGCCCTCGAAGGCGCCGGGGCCGTAGCCGAACAGCTCGGTCTCGGCCATCGACTCGGGCAGGCCGGCGCAGTTCAGCGCCATGAACGGCGACTGCCCGCGCGGGCTGGCGAGATGGCAGGCGCGGGCCAGCAGTTCCTTGCCGGTACCGGTCTCGCCTTCGATCAGCAAAGGCGCATCCAGCGGTGCCATGCGGCGTGCCTCGCGCACCACCGCGGCCATCACCCGCGAGCTCTGGAAGATGCTGTCAAAGCCGCGCAGCTCCAGGCGGCGTACGTTGTAGATGCGCTCGCCGACGCGGTCGGCGCGGTGCAGGGTGAGCACGGCGCCGGCCAGCGCCTCGCTTTCGTCATGCTCGGATTGCAGCGGCGCGATATCGGCGAGGAACACGTCGCCCTTCACCTTCACCCGCAGGCCATTGATGCGCGCCTTGTTCGCCCGCACCAGTTCCGGCAGGTCGAGGTCTTCGGCGTAACGCGACAGCGGGATGCCGGGGACTTCGTCGACGCGCACGCCCAGCAACTGCGCGGCGGCGCGGTTGCCGGCGACTATCTGCCCGGCCATGTCGATGGACAGCACCGGAAACTCCAGCGCCGCCAGCAGCGCATTCAGTTCCAGGTGACGACGCTCGCTGGGCATCAGGCCGACGCGCTTGACGCCGAACACGCCGGGCACCGCTTCGAGCTTGGGCTTGAGCGACTGGAACTGCAGGTTGATGAGGTTCGGGCAGAGCAGGTAGATGGCGTTGCCCTGCTCGCCGCCGACTTCGCCGCGGTTGACGTTGATGCCGTAGTCGACCAGCAGGTTGAGGATGTCGCGCAGGATGCCGACGCGGTTCTGGCAGTGCACTTTGATGCGCATGGCGGGCCCGTGGTTGTCGTTGTGGTGGGCGCTCCGGCACGAATTTTCTCAAGGCGGCCGGAAATTACCGTCAAGAATATGTGACAGATCAGCGCACCTTCAAGCCATGGCCGGATGCGCGCGCCGCCAAGCGTAATTATTTCTTTACGAATTAACCCGTTTGGCACCTTCAAGCGCAGCGCCAGGGGGGCTGTTTCCCGAAACTCAGCGCGCTATTGCTGAGTCATCACAAGAACAGGCAGCTTGACGCCGGAGGCTCCATGAAGACAACGCAGTACGTGGCCCGCCAACCTGATGAAGACGGTTTCATCCACTACCCGGAAACCGAGCACCAGGTCTGGAACACCCTGATCACCCGTCAGCTGAAAGTGATCGAGGGCCGCGCTTGTCAGGAATACCTGGACGGCATCGAGCAGCTCGGCCTGCCCCACGAACGCATCCCGCAACTGGGCGAGGTGAACCAGGTGCTTCAGGCCGCTACCGGCTGGCGTGTGGCGCGGGTGCCGGCGCTGATCCCGTTCCAGACCTTCTTCGAGCTGCTCGCCAGCCAGCAATTCCCCGTCGCCACCTTCATCCGCACCCCGGAAGAGCTGGACTACCTGCAGGAGCCGGACATCTTCCACGAGATCTTCGGCCACTGCCCGCTGCTCACCAACCCCTGGTTCGCCGAGTTCACCCACACCTACGGCAAGCTCGGCCTGGCCGCCAGCAAGGAAGAGCGCGTGTACCTCGCCCGCCTCTACTGGATGACCATCGAATTCGGCCTGCTGGACACCTCCCAGGGCCTGCGCATCTACGGCGGCGGCATCCTTTCGTCGCCGAAGGAGACGGTCTACAGCCTCTCCGACTCGCCCGAGCACCAGGCCTTCAGCCCGCTGGAATGCATGCGCACGCCGTACCGCATCGACATCCTGCAGCCCCTGTATTTCGTGCTCCCCGAGCTCAAGCGCCTGTTCGAGCTGGCCCACGAGGACATCATGGCGCTGGTGCGCGAAGCCATGCGCCTGGGCCTGCACGCGCCGAAGTTTCCGCCGAAACAGGCCGCCTGATCCGCTGCAATCGATCCCATCTGTGCCTAGGATGAGACGTGCTCGCGAGCCTAAGATGGTTCGCGAGCGCACTCCTATGCCACCCCACGACAAGGAGAACCTTTCATGACCGCACTCACCCAAGCCCATTGCGAAGCCTGCCGCGCCGACGCCCCGAAGGTGTCCGACGAAGAACTGGCGGTGCTGATCAAGCAGATACCGGACTGGAACATCGAGGTCCGCGACGATCACATGGAACTGGAGCGGGTCTTCCTGTTCAAGAACTTCAGGCACGCCCTGGCCTTCACCAACGCGGTGGGCGCCATCGCCGAGGAAGAAGGCCACCACCCCGACCTGCTGACCCAGTGGGGCAAAGTCACCGTCACCTGGTGGAGCCACGAGCTGAAGGGCCTGCACCGCAACGACTTCATCATGGCCGCGCGCACCGACGAGCTGGCCGCGAAAGCAGAGGGACGCAAATGAGCCATTTCGCCAAGGTCACCCGCGTACCGGGCGACCCGATCCTGGGCCTGCTCGAAGCCTACCGGGCGGACCCCAATCCCGCGCGGCTCGACCTTGGCGTGGGCGTCTACAAGGATGCCCAGGGCCTCACCCCGATTCCTCGCGCGGTGAAGCTCGCCGAACAGCGCCTGGTCGATACCGAGACCACCAAGAGCTACGTCGGCAGCCACGGTGACGCGCTGTTCGCCGCGCGCCTGTGCGAACTGGTGCTGGGCGTCACCTCGCCGCTGCTGGCCGACTCCCGCGCCGACGCCACCCAGACACCCGGCGGCACCGGCGCCCTGCGCCTGGCGGCGGAATTCATCGCCCACTGCCTGCCGGGCAGGAACATCTGGCTGAGCGACCCCACCTGGCCGATCCACGAGACCCTGTTCGCCGCCGCTGGCGTGCCGATCAAGCACTACCCCTACGTCGGCGCGGACAACCGCCTCGACGCGGAGGCCATGTTCGCCATGCTGGAGAAAATCCCCCAGGGCGACGTGGTACTGCTGCACGCCTGCTGCCATAACCCCACCGGCTTCGACCTGGACCACGAGCAGTGGCAGCGGGTGCTGGAGATCGTCCGCCGCCGCGAACTGCTGCCGCTGCTGGACTTCGCCTACCAGGGCCTGGGCGACGGGCTGGACGAGGACGCCTACTCGGTGCGCCTGTTGGCGGAAAGCCTGCCGGAAGTGCTGATCACCAGCTCCTGCTCGAAGAACTTCGGCCTCTACCGCGACCGCGTCGGCGCGCTGATCGTCTGCGCCGAAAACGCCGACAAGCTCACCGACATCCGCAGCCAGCTGGCACTGTTCGCCCGCAATCTCTGGTCCACCCCGCCGGCCCATGGCGCGGAAGTGGTCGCCACCATTCTTGGCGATCCGGAGCTGAAGAACCTCTGGCTGGATGAACTGGACGGCATGCGCGGGCGGATCGCCGAGCTGCGTGTCGGCCTGGTGGAAGCCTTGCGCCCCCACGGGCTGGCGGAGCGCTTCGCGCACATCGCCATCCAGCGCGGCATGTTCTCCTACACTGGCCTGCAAGTTGAGCAGGTGCGCATCCTGCGCGAGGAACACAGCATCTACCTGGTGAGCAGTGGCCGCGCGAACATCGCCGGGCTCGACGGCGAACGCCTCGACCACCTGGCGGCGGCCATCGCCCGGGTCTGCCGCTGACGACGATTTCTTCCCCCTCGACCGGCCCTTGAGCCGGTCTTTTTTTGCCCAGACGCCGCATTGCCTGTAGGAGCGCGCCATGCGCGCGATCGCGGGCATGGCCCGCGCCTACAAGGGGCGTCGTTGTCAGTAATCATCGCGCTTGCGGAACGCCCAGCGCCCGGCCAGGCCGGTGAAGCTGGCCACCAGCACCACCAGGATCCAGAAGCCTTCCGGGTCGCCGGAGAAGGGAATGCCACCGACGTTCATGCCGAAGAAGCCGGCGATGATGTTGATCGGCAGCGCCAGCACCGTGACCACGGTGAGGGTGAACAGCGTGCGGTTGCTCTGCTCGTTGATCTTCGCGGCGATCTCTTCCTGCAGCAGCTTGATGCGTTCGCCCAGCGCCGTGAGGTCGTTGATCACCAGGGAGAACTCCTCGGTGGCCTCGCGCAGCACACGCACGTCGTCGTCCGTCAGCCACACCGGCGGGCGGTTGAGCAGGCGCATCAGCGACCCTGGCTCCAGCGCCAACAGGCGTTGCAGGCGCACCAGCACGCGGCGCATCCCGCCGAGGTCGGCGCGGCTGGCGGAGAGGCGCGAGGACAGCAGCTGGTCCTCGATGCGATCCACGCTGATGCTGGTCTCGCGGACGATGCGGGTGAGGATTTCGCCCTGGTCGCGCAGCAGGTGGATCAGCAGTTCCAGTGGTGAATTGAAGCTCTCGCCGTGCTTCACCGACGAGCGCAGCGTATCCACCGAACGCAGCGGCTGCGCGCGGGCAGTGACCAGCAGGCGACCCCGGGCGCAGACCCAGAGGGTGGCGATGTCCGAGGACATGCGGCTGCTGAAGTCGAATACCACGTCGTTGACCACCGCCAGCAGCGCGCCGTCGACATGCTCGATGCGGGTGGAGCGCGAGCCTTCGCGCAGGGTCTCGAAGAAGTAGTCGGGCAGCTCCAGGTGCGACTTGATCCAGCGCTCGCAGGCTGCGTGCGCCAGGTTCAGGTGCAGCCAGAGGAATTCGTCCGCCGCTCGCGGCTCCTGCAGACGCTGCAGGGCGGTCGGCGAGTCGATCTCCAGGCCAGGTTGGCCGGGGCGAAAACTGAAGCCATAAAGCAGGCCGAACAGGTCGGAATCCTGATGGCTCTGGACGATGCTGTGGTTCATGGGACTCCGCTGAACCTCGGGTGTCTGACGTAGGGCGAATGACCGCTTGCGGTCATCCGCCGCGGCGGATGAAGCGTTCCGCTTCATCCGCCCTACGAAAGCCGCATCGCCCTACCGGTGTTAGCAGAACCCGGTGAACGGCAGATGACAGCCACGTGTCAGCCGAACAGGGCCGCCACCGTGCGCTCACCCAGCGCCGGGCCGATGCTCATGCCCACGCCGGTGTGCATCAGCACGGCGGTGATGCCGTCGGCGGCCTGCAGCACCGAGAACGGCCCCGGCCCGCGCGAGCCATACACGCCCTGCCAGCGCTCGAGCACCTCCACGCGCATGCCCAGGGTGTCCTCGGCCAGTTGCAGCATCAGCCTGTCGACGAACTCGGCGTTGAACGGCGCCGCGTCGCTGCCGTAGTGGTGGGAGTCGCCGATGATCAGCTCGCCATGGGGCGTCGGGCTGACCAGCAGGTGGATGCCCTGCTCTTCCAGCTCCGGCGTCTCGCGGCGGATCTGCTCGCGCACCGCCTCGGCCTCGGGCAGGTCGGAGAAGGCGCCGTAATGCACACAGCTCAGTCCGGTGAGGATCGAGTGGGCAAGGCCGATATCCACCTGCGGACGGGCACGCAGCATCTGCAGGCGGCACACCTGCGGCTCCAGCGGCGCGATGGCCTCGGCCAGCAGCGTCTGGTAATCGTGGCCGGAGCAGACGATCACCTGTCCGGCGGTGAAGGTGCCCGCCGTGGTGCGCAGCACGCCGGTGTCGACGTCACGCACCAGGGTGGAGAAGTGGAACTCCACGCCGTGCTCGCGGCGCAGGTAGTCGATCAGGCTCGGCAGCGCTTCGCGGGAGTACAGTTGCTGGTCATCGAAGCCCAGCAGCGCCGCACGGTGGTGACGGAAATGGCCCTGGTAGAGGTCATTCAGCTCGCTGCCGCGCAGCAGGCCCACGCGGTAGTCCAGTTCCTTCGCGCGGCCGGCGCAGAAGGCTTCCAGCAGGCGTTCCTCGGCTTCGCTGCGGGCGAACAGCAGCGAGCCATTGCGCCGCAGGGAGAATCCGGCGCCCTCTGCCCACTGCGCCCAGATCGGCCGGCTGGCACGGGCCAGGTCCGACATCACGCCCGGCGGCTGGCCGGTGACCAGTGCCTGGCCGAAGTTGCGCACCGAGGCGCCCAGGGGCGTGGCGGTCCGCTCGAAGACGCGTACGGCCAGGCCGCGGCGGGCGGCGGCGTAGGCGTGGGAAAGGCCGAGGATGCCGGCGCCGACGATGGCGACGTCGCAGTGGGTGTGGGTCATGGGTCTGGTTCCTTGCACGCAGAAGAGCCCCTCTCCCTAGCCCTCTCCCTGAAGGGAGAGGGAACCCTCCTCTGCCGAGAAGAATTCAGTGTTAATCCTGCTACTTCAGTGCATCGCGTGGATGCCAATGTCAGTCCGAGGCAGCCTCCAGTGGAGCGGATACGCCTTCAGCCGCTGCACCCTACTGACCTCCTGGGCTTCAGGACTGCACCCACCTCGAACCAACACACCGGACAGCCCCCTCTCCCTTCAGGGAGAGGGTTGGGGAGAGGGAGCTGCCAGTGCCGAACCTCAGCCGAACCTTACTTCTGCGCGACCTTTTCCGACTTGCCGTCATAGCGCTTGCGCCACTCGGCGAGGATCTGGTCGCGGTTCTTCGAGGCCCAGGCAAAGTCGTTCTTGATCAGGCGCTGCTCGTAGTCGGCCGGCAGTTCGGTCTGCGGCTTGGCAATGCCCGGCTGGGCCAGCACGGCGAAGTTTTCCTTGTACAGCTCCATGGCCTTGGGGCTGGCGGAGAAGTCGGCGAGTTTCTTCGCCGCGGCTTCATGCTGGGTGCCCTTGACGATGCCGGTGGCTTCGATTTCCCAGCCCAGGCCTTCCTTCGGCAGGACGATGTCCAGCGGCGCGCCCTGGCGCTTGAGCTGCACGGCCGGGTACTCGAAGGAGATGCCGATCGGGAACTCGCCGGCGGCGGCCAGCTTGCACGGCTTGGAGCCGGAGTGGACGTACTGGCCGATGTTCTCGTGCAGGGCGTCCATATAGGCCCAGCCCTGCTTCTCGCCGAAGGTCTGCAGCCACGCGGAGACGTCGAGGAAGCCGGTGCCCGAGGAGGCCGGGTTCGGCATGACGATCTTGCCCTTGTACTCGGGCTTGGTCAGGTCCTGCCAGCTCACCGGCTTCTCCAGGCCCAGCTTCTCGGCCTCGACGGTGTTGAAGCAGATGGTGGCGGCCCAGACGTCCATGCCGACCCACGCCGGCGGGTTGGCCGGGTCGCGGTAGTTCTTGCCGATGGCATCCAGGTGCTTGGGTGCGTACTTCTCGAGCATGCCCTGCTGGTCGAGGATGGCCAGGCTGGAGGCCGCCAGGCCCCAGACGGCGTCGGCCTGCGGGCGATCCTTCTCGGCCAGCAGCTTGGCGGTGACGATGCCGGTGGAATCACGCACCCACTTGATCTTGATGTCCGGGTTCTCGGCTTCGAAGGCCTGCTTGTAGGCGGTCAGCTGTTCCGGTTCCAGGGCGGTGTAGACGGTCAGCTCGGTGTCGGCGGCGTGGGCCTGTGCAGCGAAACCGGCCACCACGGCGGCGGCGAGGGCAAGACGTTTGAACATGTGGAGCTCCTTGGCAGTGTTGGTCTCCCGCTCGGGGCGGGTATGTCAGGGGTTGAGCCCGGCAGCTGGCCTGAAAGGGCACAGGCACCGGACGACAGCGTCCAGCGGTGTTACGGGTTCGCGCCCGTCCTCCAGGCCTGGGAGCGGCGCAGCAGGCCGCGCGAGGCGCCGGCCAGCAGCAGCGACACGGCCGCGGAAGTGAGCAGGATCAGGGTCGACATGGCGGCGGCGCCGCCGACGTTGCCGGAGTCGTCCATGTTCAGCACGGCGACGGCGGCGAGGATGGTGTCCGGGTTGTAGAGGAAGATCGCCGCCGAGACCGTGGTCATCGCCGAGACGAACAGATAGCGGGTGATGTCCAGCAGCGCCGGCAGGCAGATCGGCACGGTGACGCGCAGGTAGTGGCGCCACAGCGGCATCTTCAGCGACAGCGCAGCAGCCTCAAACTCGCCGTCGAGCTGGCGCAGCGCGGCGGTGGCGGTCATCTGCGCGGTGGTCAGGTAGTGGGCGATGGTGCACACCACCAGCAGCGCCATGCTGCCGTAGAACACATGCAGCGGGTTGCCCGGCAGGTTGAAGAAGAACACGTAGCCCAGGCCGAGCACGAGGCCCGGAACGGCCATCGGCACGAAGCACAGCATGCGCAGCAGTTGGCTCAGCCAGCGCTGCTCGCGGGTCTTTTCGATCAGGTAGGCACCGGTGAAGATCAGCGCGCTGCCGATGATCGCGGTGCACGCGGCCATGGTCAGGCTGTTGCGGTAGGCCAGCCAGCCGCCACCGGCGGTGGTGTTGAAGTCGTAGTGGTTCAGCGACAGCGACAGGTTGTACGGCCAGAACTTCACCAGCGAGGAGTACACGGCCATGCCCAGCACGCCCAGCAGCACCGCGCTGATCAGCACGACGATGGCGAGGAAGGCAGCGTCGCGGCGACGCGACGGCTTGGGATGGTAGACCTGCGCGCGGCCGCTCATGGCGTCGCCCTGGCGACGGCGCAGCCAGGTGTCGACGGCGAAGCTGAGCAGCGCCGGCAGCAGGAGGATCATGCCGATCTGCGCGCCACGGCCGAACTGCTGCTGGCCGACCACCGCCTTGTAGGCTTCCAGCGCCAGCACCTGGTAGTCGCCGCCCACCACCACCGGCACGCCGAAGTCGGTGATGGTCAGGGTGAACACCAGGCAGAAGGCGGCGAACACGCCCTGCCGCGAGGCCGGCCAGGTGATGCTGCGGAAGGCCTTCCAGGGGCCGGCGCCCATGCTCGAAGCGGCGTCGAACAGGCGCGCGTCGGCCAGCGACAGCGCCGACAGCAGGATCATCAGCGCGTGGGGGAAGGTGTAGATGGCTTCACCCAGGACGATGCCCCAGAAGCCGTAGATGTTGTCCGGCAGCAGATGGCGCAGCAGGCCCTGGTTGCCGAACAGGTAGATCAGCGCGATGCCCGGCAGCATCGACGGCGCCAGCAGCGGCAGCAGGGAAATCCCGCGCCACAGGCCCTTGGCCGGGATCAGTGTGCGTTGCAGCGCGTAGGCGAACAGGTAGGCCGCCGGCACGACGATGCACGCCACGCTGACCGAGACCTTCAGGCTGTTGCCCAGCAGCCAGTGGAAGTTGTCGCTGCGCAGCAGCTCGCCCATGGCCGCCAGGCCGCCGCCCTGCCCAGCTTCACCGCTGAAGCCGCGCCAGAAGATGGCTAGCAGCGGCATCAGCACCGCGAGGGTGAGCAGGAGCAGCAGCAGGTACTTGCCGCCGCGGACGAACAGGCGATCACCCAGATCGCCGCGAATCTTGCCGGCAGTGAATGCCGGGCTGTGCTTCACCACGGCTTCCATCTCAGGCGAACACCTGCAGGCTGCGGGGCGGCAGCGACACCCAGATGTCCGGGGTGCCCAGGCGCGGCATGTCTTCTGGCGCCAGCTCGGCGAGCAGCGCGTGGCCCGGCAGCTGTTCCAGTTCGAAGCTCATGCGGCAGCGGTTGCCGAGGAAGGTGATCTCGCGGATCTGCGCGCGGAACAGGTTCTCCTGGTGTACGGCGGGGTTCACGCTGATCGCTTCCGGGCGGCAGAACAACCGCCCCGAGGCACTCGGTGCCTGGCTGTGCAAACGCAGATTGAGGCTGCCGACGCGGGCGTGACCGTCGCTGCCGCGCTCGAAGGGCAGCCAGTTGCCCTGGCCGACGAACTCGGCGACGAAGGGCGTGCTCGGCGTGCTGTAGATCTCCTGGGCGGTGCCGTACTGCTCGATGCGTCCGTGGTTCATCACCGCGATGCGGTCGGCCATCAGCATGGCCTCGTCCTGGTTGTGGGTGACCATCACGGTGGTGATGCCCAGGCTCTTCTGCAGTTGGCGCAGCTCGCCGCACAGGTGCTCGCGCACGCGAGCGTCCAGCGCCGACATGGGCTCGTCGAGCAGCAGCAGCGACGGGCTCGGCGCCAGCGCGCGGGCCATGGCGACGCGCTGCTGCTGGCCGCCGGAAAGCTGGCCGGGGTACTTCTTCTCGCTGCCGGTGAGGCCGACCAGTTCGAGCATCTCGGCGACGCGGCTACGCGCCTCGTCCCTGGATGCGTTGGTCAGACCGTAGGAGATGTTCTGCTCCACCGTGAGGTTGGGGAACAGCGCGTAGGACTGGAACAGGATGCCGTAGTCCCGTGCCTGCGGCGGCAGGTTCGAGACATCGCGCTGGCCCAGGTGCAAGGTGCCTTCGTCCTGTTGTTCGAGACCGGCGATGCAGCGCAGCAGCGTGGTCTTGCCGCAACCGGAGGGACCGAGCAGGCAGACCAGCTCACCGGCCTTGACGTCCAGCGACACGCCGTCGAGGGCGACGAACTGGCCGAAGCGCTTGCGGATGTGGCGCACGCTGAGCGGCGTGCCGGCGACGGTGGGATGCATGGCGGTACCTCGTTTTCTTGTGGTCCACGCCGCGTGAGCCGTGACGTGAAGGAACGAGGTCCATGCTAGGGAGCGATTGCGACGGCACTATTGCTAAAGGGCCAAGTGCGCCGATAGATCCATAGGCAGATTTGGGTATGGGGGAGAAGATTTTTTGGAAGTGGCGGTGTAGAGCCAGGGCTGTGCTTTGTGTAGGAGCGGGCCATGCCCGCGATCGCGCCCATGGGGCGCTCCTACAGGTTGGCACCGGCATTTCTGGTCAGGGCCGCTCCTGAAGGGAAGCCGCAAAGAAAAACCCCCGGCGTCACCGCCGGGGGCTTCTCATCGGCACCGGGCCGCTTGCGTGGAGCGGTCGGTACCCACCAGGCAAGGGCCTGCGCCCTCGCCCGCCGTGCTTAGCGCACCGCCTCGAACAGGCCAGTGGCGCCCATGCCGCCGCCCACGCACATGGTGACGATGCCGTAGCGCAGGTTGCGACGCTGCAGTTCGCGCACCAGGTGGCCGACCTGGCGCGAGCCGGTCATGCCGAACGGGTGGCCGATGGAGATGGAGCCGCCGTTGACGTTGTACTTCTCGTTGTCGATGCCCAGGTGATCGCGGGCGTACAGGCACTGCGAGGCGAAGGCTTCATTGAGCTCCCAGAGGTCGATGTCGGCGACCTGCAGGCCCTTGGCCTTGAGCAGCTTGGGCACCGAGAACACCGGGCCGATGCCCATCTCGTCCGGCTCGCAGCCGGCGACGGTGAAGCCGCGGAAGAAGGCCTTGGGCTTGAGGCCCAGCTCCAGGGCCTTGTCCAGGCTCATGATCAGGGTCATCGAGGCGCCATCGGAAAGCTGCGAGGCGTTGCCGGCGGTGACCGAGCCGTCTTCGGCAAACACCGGTTTGAGGGAGTTCAGGCCTTCGAGGGTGGTTTCCGGACGGTTGCAGTCGTCACGATCGACCACGCCGTCGAGCACTTTCTTCTCGCCGGTGGCCTTGTCTTCCACCAGGTACTTCACGCTCATCGGCACGATTTCATCGTCGAACAGGCCTTCGGCCTGGGCGCGGGCGGTGCGCTGCTGGCTCTGCAGGGCGTACAGGTCCTGCTGCGCGCGGGTGACGTTGTAGCGACGGGCGACGATCTCGGCGGTCTGGCCCATGGGGTAGTAGATGCCGGGGAACTCGTCCTTCAGGCGCGGGTTCACGAAGTTGTCGAGGTTCTGCTTGCCCATGGTCAGGGTGATGGACTCGACGCCGCCGGCCACCAGGATGTCGCTGCAGCCCGAGGCCACCTGGTTGGCGGCGATGGCGATAGCCTGCAGGCCCGAGGAGCAGTAGCGGTTCAGGGTCATGCCGGCGACATGGGTGCCCAGGCGCGACAGCACCGCGGCGTTGCGGCCGATGTTGTGGCCCTGGGCGCCTTCGTTGGAGCCGGCGCCGACCACGCAGTCGTCCACCAGCAGCGGGTCGAGGTTGTTGCGCGCCAGCAGCGCGTCGATGCAATGGGCGACCATGTCGTCCGGACGGGTCATGTTGAATTTGCCACGGAAGGACTTGGCCAGGCCGGTACGGACGCTGTCGACGATCACCACTTCGCGCATGGGGAAACCTCGTTGCTTGTTGTTCATTGGGGAGGATGGTGTGGCCCCGAGCATAGGCGCCAGTGAGGACGCACGGCGACGATCATTCACCAGCCGTATAGCCGTGCCCCCACCCTCGTTGGGCGGGCGCAAATGAAACCGCCGCCCGAAGGCGGCGGTTTCGAGGGGTTTCACACGGGGTCAGACGGTGTCGGTCTTGATCGCGTGATCGCCCAGCAGGCCGTTGAGCACGGTGTGGGTATCCCCTGCCGAGAGCACGCCATTGCCAGCGTGGCCGGCGTACTTGGCGGCCAGGTCGACGTTGGCCAGGTCGATGGTCTGGGTCGTGGTGCCGCCGCTGGTGGGACTGACGCCGATGCTGGTGGTCCCCGAGTTGACCGAGAAGGTCAGGTAGTGGGACAGCGAGTCGGCGTTGGGCAGTGCGCCCTGCAGCAGGTCGGCCAGGTTCAGGCTGTCGCCTTCGGCGATGCTGAAGTCCTTGATCACGTCGTGACCGGTGTCGCCCGCCTTCCAGATGAACTCGTCCGCGCCGGTGCCGCCGTACATGATGTCGTCGCCCGGCCCGCCGATCAGCTTGTCGTTGCCGCCCTGGCCGAACATCAGGTCATTGCCGGCGCCGCCTTCGAGGATGTCGTTGCCGCCGCGCATGTCACCGGCGACGTTGAGCTGATCCGCGTGCTGGACGATGTAATTGGTCACCTGGGCGACAGTGGGCGCGCTGCCGTTGGTGGCGGTCAGGTAGTCCACCAGTGCCTGGTAGCCCTGGCCGTTGTGCGACCCGGCAGCATGCCCGGCCCAGGCCAGCGCGTCGGTGTTGATGACATCGCCGAAGAGGATGTCATTGCCCGCGCCGCCGACCAGGTGGTCGTTGCCCACGGTCACCGGGGTGCTGGTGCTGAAACCTTCCTGCAGGGCCGCCTGGAGCTGCTCGGCGGTGTTGATGATCTGCGGCTGGCCGACTGTGTTGGACAGGTTCGTGCCGTCGACATTGGTCACCACGGTACCGGTGGTGTTGGTGTTGTCGAAGTAGCGCAGGTAGTCGCTGTTGATGCCATTGCCGATACCGATGGCATTGACCGCCACCGAGTTGTCGCCGACGAGGGTGCCGGCATGGTGCAGCATGTCGTTGCCCGAGGTGATCGCGACATTCATGTCGTTGTAGCTGGTGCTGTTGCCGCTACCGGAGTTGCCGTTGTAGACGGTCGGGTTGCCGTCGGTGAGGAAGAACGCCAGGTTGACGTAGTTGTGCGCTGCATCGGCGTGGTTGGTGGCGACCTGGGTGTTGAACCACGCGGTCGCGGACTTCATCGCGTCGTCGTAGTTGGTCGCGCCGTCTGCGCTGAGCTTGCCGATGGCAGCGATCAGCGCGGCGACATTGGCGGTGGTCAGGCCGTTGTAGGTGGTGACGTGCGAGCTGTCGCTGAACGACACCAGGCTGATGTTGATCACCCCGTCATGGCCCTTGATCGCGTTAATCAGGTTGGTCAGCGCGTTCTTCGCCAGGGCCATGCGGGTCAGCCCTGCTGTACCGGAGGCATCGCCCATGCTGCCGGAGGTGTCGACGATCAGCGAGATGTTGTAGTTCTTGCCCGGCTGGGTATAGACCGACACGCCGCCGGCATCGCCGATGAGCACGTCGTTGCCGCCGCTGCCGTTGATCTGCCCGGCCTTGTCCGCATCCAGCGGGCTGGGGACGGTGTGCAGGACGGAGGAACCATCGACGTCGCCGGCATTGCTGCCCACCACCAGGATCGGCTGGCCGTACTTCAGGCAGATGTTGAGGTTGGCCGAAGCCGTGTCGCCATCGCCGTCAACGATGGTGTACTTGAACACCTCGCTGATCTGCCCGCTCTCCGGGAAGGCCACACCGGCCTTGGAGGCGTAGGTGTAGTCGCCGGCCTGGTGCCCCGCGACATCCTTGAGGTACAGGGTCAGGGTGCCGCTGCTGGTCTGGATGGTCAGCAGGCCGGTGCTGGTGTTGTAGCTGCCGGTGGCGCTGGTGGCGTTGGGGTTGACGTTGGTCATGACGCCCGAGGCGTCCACGGCGAACTTCTCGCCGCCGAACTCGACCTGGGTGATGCGCACCGTGCCATCGGCGCTCACCGGTACATCGTTGGCCAGCAGGTTGCCGCTGACCGAGTCGATGGTCACCAGGTTCTGCAGGGTGGCGGTGAGGTCGCCGGGCTGGGTGACGATGATTGGCGTGCCCTTGCCGTCGATACCCACCAGGTCGGCGTTGGTGATCGAGGTGCCCAGGCCCACGGCATAGGCATCGACGTGGTTGGTGGCGTCGTTGTTGTCGCCATCGGGGTTGGCCAGGAAGGCCTTCCACTGGGTGATCGCAGTGCTGGTGCTGCCCTCGTTGGGCTGGCCGTCGGAGATGAAGTACACCCGGTTGATCGCCGCCGGGTCATGGCCGCTGGCGGTGATATCGGAGGTGACGTTGGCCTTGGCCAGGTTGAGCGCGACCTGGTAGTTGGTGTTGTCCTCGGTCTGCAGGCCGTTGATCTTGTTCACCAGCGAGGTGTACTGGGCGTCGGAGGTGCCGTTGAAGTTGAAGTCGCCCAGGTCCTTGGCGCTGCTGGCGAAGGTCAGCAGCGAGACGTGGATGGCGATGCCCATGGCCGCGTACTGCTGCACCAGGTTGACCAGCGCCGCCTTGGCGTTGGCCAGCTTGTCGCCCTGCATGCTGCCGGAGACATCCACCACCAGGGTCAGGTTGACCGCCGGCGGTGCCTGCTGCACCAGGCAGCGCGGGTTGTCGTCCACCGCCGTCGGACCGTCGTCGAGGAAGGTCAGCTTGCTGCCCAGGTCGATACCGATGGCCTTGGAATCACCGTCTCCATCGGTAACCGTGGCGGTCAGGCCAATCTTGCCATTGGCCAGGCTCAGCGCATCGTTCGGGTCACTGGCATTGGGGTGCTTGAGGGCCAGTTGCTGGTCGAGCTTGACCACACCGGTGCCGCTGTCCAGCGTCACCTTGAACGCCAGCGCCCCGCCGGTGCCGCCGACGCGACCTTCGACCTGGGTATCGCTGACCTTGACCAGCACGATGTTCTGCCCGTCGGTGGTCTGCAGGCCGCTCTGGGTGCCGGTGGTGGCCGTCAGGCTGTAGGCGGTATTGCCGCCGTCGGCGCCAGTGCTGGCGTTGAACGCCGTGCTGAAGTTGGCGCTGGCATCGACGCTCAGGTTGCTTTCGTCGACGGTCAGGGTCGGCACATGGCTGGTGTCCACGCTGATGCTCGGGCCATCGTCGAGGAAGGTCAGCTTGTTGCCCAGATCGATCCTGGCGGACTGAGAATCGCCATCGCCGTCGGTGATGGTGGCGACCAGGTTGATCTTGCCGCCTGCAATGCTCAGCGCATCGTTCGCGTCGGTGGTGATCGGATGCTTGAGCGCCATCTGCTGGTCGAGGGTGATGCTGCCGTTGTTCACCGTCACGGTGAAGGCGATGGCGCCACCGGAGCCGCCGACGCGGCCGACTACGCCGCCGTTTTCATTGAACAGGTAGATCTTGTCGCCGTTGGTGACGCTCAGCCCGCTGTCGCTGCCGTTGCTGACCGCGGCCACCGAGTAGACCAGCGAGCCTGCACCATCGGCGCCGTAGCTGCTGGTGAACAGACTGGCGACATTGGCACTGGCGTCGCTTCCCAGGTTGCTCTCGTCCACCGTCAGGGCGAGGCTGCCCTGGGTGTTGACGGCGATGCTCGGGCCGTCGTCGTGGAAGGTCAGCTGGCTGCCCAGTTCGACACTGGCGCTGTGGGAGTCGCCGTCGCCATCGGTGATGGTGGCGGTCAGGCTGATCTTGCCGCTGGCAATGTTCAGCGCGTCATCCGGGTCGCCGCCGTCCGGGTGCTTGAGTGCCATCTGCTGGTCGAGAGTAACGGTCCCGTTGTTCACCGTGACGGTGAAGGCAATGGCACCACCGGGGCCGCCGACGCGGCCAACCACGCCGCCGGCTTCATTGAACAGGTAGATCTTGTCGCCGTTGGTGACGCGCAGACCGCTGTCACCGCCCTCGGTACCGGCGACCACCTTGTACACCAGCGAGCCCGCGCCATCGGCGCCGTAGTGGCTGGTGAACAGGCTGGTAATGCTGGCACTGGCATTGGCGTTCAGATTGCTCTCGTCCACCACCAGCGCCGGGCCGTTGGCCTGGTTGGCGACGATGCTCGGACCGTCATCGTGGAAGATCAGTTTGCTGCCCAGGTCGACGGTGGCGCTCTGGTGGTCGCCGTCGCCATCGGTGACGGTGGCCGTCAGGCTGATCTTGCCGGTCGCGATGCTCAGCGTTTCATCATCGCTGTGGCCATCGGGATGGATGAACGCCACGCGCTGCTCCAGGGTCAGCGCACCGCCATCAGGGCGCACCACGAAGGCAATGGTATTGCTGCCTTCGACCTTGCCGACCACGCCGTTGCCGTCGTTGAACAGCAGGATGCGCGCGCCATTTTCGCTTGCGCGCAGGCCGCTGTCAGTGCCGTCCAGGGCCACGCTGACCTTGTAGGTCACGCTGCCCGCGCCATCAGCACCGAAGCTGGTGGTGAACAGCTGCGATACCAGCGAGGCCTCGACCCGCGCGGCACTGCCCAGGGTCGTCTCGTCCACCACCAGGCTGATATCGGCATCGGTGCACGGCTGGATGCTGGGGCCATCGTCGAGGAAGATCAGCTTGCCGCCCAGGTCGATCTGCGCCGAGGCATGGTCGCCGTCGCCGTCGGTGATGGTGGCGGTGAGAGTGATCTTGTCGCTGCCGATGCTCAGCGGGTCATTGGAATCGGTGGTGATCGGGTGTACCAGCGCCCGCTGCTGGTCAAGGGTGATGGCGCCGTTGTGCAGGGTCACGCTGAAGGCCACCACGTTGGTGCCCTCCACGCGGCCCTCCACACCATTGTCGGTGGTGAAGAGGAGGATCTTGCCGCCGGTAGCGGTGTCCTTCAGGCCGCTGTCCATGCCATCGGTAGCAGCGCTGAGCTTGTAGGTGATGCCGCCCGCGCCGTCATTGCCGAAGTGACTGTTGAACAACCCGGACACATCGCTGGCCGAGGCACTGGCGCCGACGCCCAACTGAGTCTCGTCCACCGTCAGCTTGATGTCCGCCGTGGTGCACGGCTCGATGCTCGGGCCGTCATCGTAGAACACCATCTTGCTGCCCAGATCGACGTAGGCCGAAGCGTGGTCGCCGTCGCCATCGGTGACGGTAGCGGTGAGTGTGATCTTGCCGGTATCCAGACGCAGCGGCTCATCCGAGTCATCCGGGTTGCCGTGCACCAGCGCCAGGCGTTGGTCGAGCATCAGCGCGCCGTTGTCCTCGCTGACCACGAAGGCGATGGCATTGCTGTGTTCAACGCGGCCGACCACCGTACCGTTCTCGTTGTAGAGGAAGATACGGTCGCCGCTGGCGGTCTCGCGCAGGCCGCTGTCGGTGCCATCCGCGGTGCTCACCTTGTAGGTGATGCTGCCCGGACCATCGGCGCCGAAGTGCGATTCGAACAACAGCGACACCAGGCTGGACTCGACACGCGCATCGCTGCCCAGGTTGGACTCGTCCACCTCCAGGCTGATGTCGTAGATGGTGGACGGAGCGATGCTCGGGCCGTCATCGAGGAAGGTCAGCTTGCTGCCCAGGTCGATGCTCGCCGAGGCATGATCGCCGTCGCCATCGGTGATGGTCGCGGTCAGGCTGACCTGGCCGGCAAGGTGCAGGTCGTCGTTGGCGTTGTTGGCATCCGGATGCACCATCGCCCGCAACTGTTCCAGGGTGACCTTGCCGTCACCGTCGATGCTCACGCGGAAGGCAACCGTGCTGCTGCCCTCCAGGCGACCCTCGACACCGTTGGCGGTGTTGTAGAGGAAGATCCTGCTGCCGGTGGCGATGTCCTTCAGGCCGCTATCGGAGTTGTCGGCGGCGCTCAGCTTGTACTCGATGCTGCCGGCGCCGTCAGCGCCGTAGTGGGCGTTGAACAGATCGGCCACGTTGACGCTGCTGGTGTCGGGCTGGCCGAGCTGGGTTTCGTCCACCGTCAGCTTGATGTCGGTGTCCTTGCACGCCTCGATGCTCGGGCCGTCGTCGAGGAAGGTCAGCTTGCCGCCCAGGTCGAGGCTGGCGCTCTGGTGGTCACCATCGCCGTCAGTGATGGTGGCGGTCAGGGTGATGGTATTCGCATCGAGGCTGACGCCATCGTTGGCATCGCTGGCGTTGGGGTGCACCACCGCGCGCAACTGGTCGAGGGTGACCTTGCCATCGGCGTCCAGGGTGACGCGGAAGGCCACGTCAGAGCCGGTACCAACTCGTCCTTCCACGCCATTGGCAGTGTTGTAGAGGAAGATCTTCTCGCCCGTGGCGGTGTCCTTCAGGCCGCTGTCGGTGCCATCGCTGGTGCCGACCTTGTAGGTGATGGAGCCCGCTCCATCGGCGCCGAAGTGCGTGGTGAACAGGTCGGCCACGCTGGTGCTGCTGGTGTCGCCCACGCCCAGGTGGGTCTCGTCCACTGTCAGCCGGATATCGGCATCCTTGCACGGCTCGATGCTCGGGCCATCATCGAGGAAGCTCAGCTTGCCGCCCAGGTCGATGTGCGCGGTGGCGCTGTCGCCATCCTTGTCGGTGATGGTGGCGCTGAGGTCGATCTTGCCGGCCAGGCTCAGCGAATCGTTGGGGTCATTGGGATCGGAATGGGCCAGCGCGCGCAGCTGTTCCAGGGTGACCTTGCCGTCACCGTCGATGCTCACGCGGAAGGCAACGGTACTGGTGCCTTCCAGGCGACCCTCGACACCGTTGGCGGTGTTGTAGAGGAAGATCCTGCTGCCGGTGGCAGTGTCCTTCAGGCCACTGTCGGTGTTGTCGGCGGCTTCGAGCTTGTAGGTGATCGAGCCCGCGCCATCAGCGCCGTACTGGCCATTGAACAGGTCGGCAACCGAGTCGCTGGTGGCTGGAACGCCCAGCTGGGTCTCGTCCACCGTCAGGTGCAGGCCTTCGGTGCTGCCCACGGAAATGCTCGGGCCGTCGTCGAGGAAGGTCAGCTTGCTGCCCAGGTCGAGGCTGGCGCTCTGGTGGTCGCCATCGGCGTCGGTCACGGTGGCGGTCAGACTGATCTTGCCTTCGCCCAGGTTCAAGGGGTCATTGGCGTCGGCGGCATCCGGGTGCACCAGGGCACGGACCTGGTCGAGGGTGATCTTGCCGTCCTCGCCCAGGGTCACGCGGAACGCGACTTCACCGTTCACGCCGCCCACGCGGCCTTCGACGCCGGTAGCGGTGTTGAACAGGAAGATCTTGTCGCCGGTGGCGGTGTCTTTCAGCCCGCTGTCGGTATTGTCGGTGGCACTGACCTTGTAGACGATCGAACCGGCGCCGTCAGCGCCATACTGCGAGTTGAACAGGTCGCTGGCCGCCACGCTGCTGGTGGCATCCTGACCGAGGTTGGTCTCGTCCACCGTCAGGTGCAGGCCTTCGGTGCTGCCCACGGAAATGCTCGGGCCGTCGTCGAGGAAGGTGAGTTTGCTGCCCAGGTCGAGGCTGGCGCTCTGGTGGTCGCCATCAGCGTCGGTCACGGTGGCGGTCAGGCTGATCTTGCCTTCGCCCAGGCTCAAGGGGTCATTGGCGTCGGCGGCGTCCGGGTGCACCAGGGCACGGACCTGGTCGAGGGTGATCTTGCCGTCCTCGCCCAGGGTCACGCGGAACGCGACTTCACCGTTCACGCCGCCCACGCGGCCTTCGACGCCGGTAGCGGTGTTGAACAGGAAGATCTTGTCGCCGGTGGCGGTGTCTTTCAGCCCACTGTCGGTGTTGTCGGTGGCACTAACCTTGTAGACGATCGAGCCGGCGCCGTCAGCGCCATACTGCGAGTTGAACAGGTCGCTGGCCGCCACGCTGCTGGTGGCGTCCTGGCCGAGATTGGATTCGTCCACCGTCAGGTGCAGGCCTTCGGTGCTGCCCACGGAAATGCTCGGGCCGTCATCGGTGAAGCTGACCCGCCCACCGAGGTCGAGGGAGCTGCTGGAGGTAATGCTGTCGCCGTCACGGTCGGTGACGGTCAGGTTACCCTGCAGTTGTACCAGCCCGGAGTCGAGCGAAATGGTCTGGCTGGCATAGCCGCTCTCGCTGCCCGGCAGCGGATGGTCGATGGCGCTGTACTGGGTCAGCGTGACCACACCGGTATTGCCGTTCACCGACAGGCTGAACACGGTGTTTTCGCCGGTGATGCCGGCGGCGCTGGCGGAGGTGGACGCGACGATGGCGCCGCCCACGCTGTACAGATAAATAGTGGCGCCGCCACTGGTCAGCCCCGAATTGGCGCCGTTGCCGCCGAGCAGATTCAGGCTGTAGCTCAGCTCGGTGCTTCCGGCACCGTCGCCGCCGTAGTTGGCAGTCACCTTGAATGCCGAGCTGTAGTCGGCGGTGGAGGTGTCGAAGGCAGCCCCGGCGGTATTCGCATCATGGGTCTGCAGCAGTACATCGACGCCCAGGTTGCCGGACAGGCTGGCCTGCGGCGCGTCATCGACGATGCCCACGTTCACCGTACCGTTGGCCGAAGTGCCGTTGCCGTCGGTGATGACGTAGGGAATGTCGAAGTTCAGCGTGTCTTCGGAGCCCTTCACCGGGTGGTCCACCGGCTGCAGCAGGGTGACCTCGAAGGCGCCGGTGCTGATATTGGTCAGGGTCACGGTGAAGACCGGCGTGCCATTGGCACTGCCGGTGAGCACGTGGCCGTCAGGGCTGACGCTGTAGGTGATGGCCACACCACCGGAAGTCAGATTGGGCAGCCCGGAGGTGCCCCAGGTGAAGCTGCCGACACCGTCGCTGCCGAAGTTGTAGCCCAGGTTGCCGGAGAAGGTCGCGCCCTCCCCTGCACCATCGGGAATACCGCCGGGCAAGCCGGCTTCGAATACGTTGGCCAGGCCCGGGCCGTTGGGGCCGGCGCTCGGCTGGCCGTCTGGTGGCAGGACTTCCGGCGGAGGCGTCACCGCCTCGACACGCGGCTGCGGTACGCCGTCGAATTCGCGCAGGGGCAGCGGGCCCGAACCGATCGGGCCGGTGGGGAAGCCGATATTCGGATCGATGTGGCCGCCCACTTCGGTGAGCAGCACGAAGGAGTGTCCGCCTCCGGGCTTGTTATTGGCGGCGCCGGCAGCGGTTGGACCTGCCGCGGTGGCTTCGGCTTGCTGGGTCGGGTCGGCGCCTGCGGCGATGGCGGCCTGCAGGGCCTTGACGTCAGTGACGTCCTGCTTGGTCGGCGTGGCAGGCTGCTGCTGGGCAACCGACTGGTCGCCCTGCTCCGACTGGTGCGCAGCGGCAAGCATCTGCGAGGTCAACGGCAGGGAGCTGTCGCGCCCCAGGGTGATCTCGCCGCCTCCGGCAACCTTGAGCGCGACCGCGCCATTGGCGCCGGTGACCAGCTGCTCACCGACAAAAACCTTGTCTCCCTGTTCCAAAGGACGACGCGATCCATCGGCGGCTACCGCAAACACTTCGCCGATTACCTTGCTGACGACACCCATCAAAGTAGCCATGAGTCCTTCCTCCGCTGCACATCCCGCGGCCGGTTCCACCGACCCGCGATTGACCGAAACAGGCCATGGCACGCTTGTATCCGGATGCTGCGTAGGAAGTTGCGAAGGGTGCGAAAAGGACTGCTAGCGCTTTTGCATCAAAAAGCCAGCGACAATTTTCTGTCATGCTGGCTACGCGTTTTCTTGTCCTTCTGCGGTGGTCCCCGCCCTAACTGCTACAAACCGTACCTGGCTTCGTCTGCAAGCACCTGCTCCGGCCCATACCCAGGGAATACGAGGGCTTGCACGTTCAAACAATGTGCTGCTTTTCACACGACTCATAAGACTTTTTCCGAATAACCCTTGTGAAAAATTCTTCTGAGGTTTTCGAAAAGTTGTTCTTAGCTCTGATGTTACAGGCGTGAAACGCTTGATAAGAGAAAAAAGCCAATAAATTGGCGATTCGAGAGCATCGAAGTAGCAGAACACCAGGAGCAAAGCCATGCGCAGTCGTAACGCGGCACTATGGAGCGGTGTATTTTTGGCGGTGTCAGGGGCCCATGGGCAGGCCATGACCCTGACCGAAGCTATACAAAGCACGCTGCAGTACCACCCGGAAATCAGTCAGAGCGTGAACAGCCGCCTGACTGCGGATGAAGAACTCAAGTTTGCCAGGGGAGGTTATCTGCCAACCGTCGACCTCGTGGCCGGGTACGGCCGGGAGAACACCGACAGCCCGACCACTCGCGCGGCGGGCAACCACAACGATGAAACCCTGACCCGCGGTGATGCGGAAATCCGTCTGCGGCAGATGCTGTTCGACGGCTTCGGCACCCCCAACGAGGTCAAGCGCAACGAATCCAACGTCAACTCCAAGGCCTTCCGCATTCTCGGCACCTCCGAGACCGCCGCCCTGCGCACCGTCGAGGTCTACCTCGAAGTGCTCAAGCGCCGCGAGATGGTGGCCCTGGCCAAGAACAACCTGCAGGCCCACGAACGCATCGGCGACCAGATCCGCCTGCGCAGCGAGCGCGGCGTAGGCAGCACCGCGGACAATGACCAGGCCATCGCCCGTCTCGCCCTGGCGCAGAACAACCTCTATACAGAGGAAGTGAACCTGGCCGACGCCGAGGCGAATTTCTACAGCGCCACCGGCAAGATGCCCGACCAGCTGGAGATGCCCAGCACGATCAAGGCCGAAGTGCCGCCGGATCTGCTGAGCGCACGCCAGGGCATGCTCAGCGACAACCCGCTGCTGAAGTCGGCACAAGCCGACGTCAACGCCGCCGAATCGCAGTACGAAGCGGCCAAGGCGCCCTTCTACCCGCGCTTCGACGCCGAGCTGGCCAAGGCCGCCAACAACAACGTCGACGGCGACGAAGGTCACTACAACAGCTGGGAAGCCCAGGTGGTGATGCGCTACAACCTGTTCAACGGGATGCGCGACAAGGCCCACCTCAACGCCACCTCGCACCAGATCGGCGAAGCCCAGGACGTGCGTAACAACGCGCTGCGGCTGCTCAACGAAAACCTCTCGCTGGCCTGGGACGCGATGGAGAACTCGCGCAAACAGACCCAGCCGGCCCGCGAGTACGCCGACTACACCCGCAAGGTCCGCGAGGCGTACCAGCAACAGTTCACCCTCGGCCAGCGCACCCTGCTCGACCTGCTGGACAGCGAGAACGAACTGTTCACCGCCAACCGCCGCTACACCGAAGTCCGCTACACCGAGGAATACTCGATGTACCGCGTGCTCGGCAGCATGGGTGGCCTGCTCAGATCGCAGCATGTGGTCGCTCCGCACGAGTCCGTGGCCCTGTCGGACGTGAAGAACGAGGCACGCCTGCCTGACCTGAAATAAGAAAGTCGCTCGCGCCCGTCACCCAGCCCCGCACCGCCTGGCGTCGGGGCGACGGCCGTGAAGCGATACGACAGGGCACGAAAGAACCCGCGACCGGCAAGCCCCGGCGAGCGCCTGCAAGTGCTTGCTGATGGCCGTCGGCGCGGGTCGGCGCGGCCCGGGAGGAAGTAGCGTGACCATGATCATCCAGGAGCGCGGCACACCTGCGCCGGGCGATCCGCGCCTGAGCCATGACGATCCCCTGCTCGACGGACTGCTGATTCTCTGCCGCCTGCACGGCTGCGCGGTGAGCCGCAACAGCCTGTCCGCCGGCCTGCCGCTGCGCGACCAGCGGCTCTCCGCCGCGCTGCTGCCGCGCGCTGCGGCCCGTGCCGGCCTGCAGGGCCGGTTGCTGCGCCGCGAGCTGCGCAGTATCTCCAACCTGAACCTGCCAGTCCTGCTGCTGTTCAACGACGGACGCAGCGCCGTGCTGCGCCAGTGGCGCGAAGACGGCCAGGCGCTGATCCTGCCCTGCGAGACCGAAGGCGGCGAACAGGCCGTCGGCGCCGACGAGCTGGCCGCCCAGTACAGTGGCCAGGCCCTCTTCGCCCGCCCGCGTCACGAACTGGAAGCGGCGCGCAAGCCGCTGGTGCCGCGCGTCGAAGCCTGGTTCCGCGACACCCTGCGGCTGTCGCGCTGGCTCTATACGGACGCCCTGGTCGCCAGTCTGCTGATCAACCTGCTGGGCATGCTGGTGCCGTTGTTCGTCATGCAGACCTATGACCGCGTGGTGCCCAACCAGGCGCTGTCGACCCTCTGGGTGCTCGCCGCCGGCCTGCTGATCGGCACGCTGTTCGAACTGCTGCTGCGGGTGCTGCGCTCCAACCTGCTGGACATGGCCGGCAAGAAGACCGACGTGGTCCTCTCCGCCACCCTGTTCGAACGCATCACCGGCATGTCGCTCAAGGCCAAGCCCGAGACCGTCGGCGGCTTTGCGCAGAGCATCCATGACTTCCAGGGCCTGCGCGAATTCCTCACTGCGCTGACCCTGACCAGCCTGATCGACCTGCCCTTCTCGCTGCTGATGATCCTGGTCATCGGCCTGCTCGGCGGCTGGCTGGTGGCCGTGCCGCTGCTGGCCTTCCCCATCACCATCGTGTTCGCCCTGATCATCCAGAGCCGCCTGCGCGATACCGTGCAGAAGAGCCTGACCCTGGGCGCAGAACGCCAGGCCCTGCTGATCGAAACCCTCGGCGGCCTGGAAACCCTCAAGGCCTGCGGCGCCGAAAGCGAACGCCAGTACCGCTGGGAGTCCACCCACGGCGCCCTGGCCCGGCTGGACAACCACGCGCGCTTCCTCTCCGCGCTGGCCACCAACGGCACCCTGTTCCTCCAGCAGTTCGCCGGCTTGGCGATGATCTGCGCCGGGGTCTACAGCATCCTCGACGGCAACCTCAGCGTCGGCGCACTGGTCGCCAGCTACATGCTCAATAGCCGCGTGCTCGCCCCGCTGGGGCAGATCGCCGGGCTGATCACCCGCTACCAGCAGGCGCGCCTGACCATGAAGAGCACCGACGCGCTGATGGAGTTGCCGCAGGAGCGCCAGGCCCGCCAGCGCCCACTGGAGCGCACCCAGCTGCACGGCGCGCTGGAAGTCCGCCAGCTGAGCTTCAGCTACCCGGAGCAGACCATCCCGGCACTGAACCACGTCAGCCTGCGCATGGCCCCCGGCGAGAAGATCGGCATCATCGGCAAGAGCGGCTCGGGCAAGAGCACCTTCGGTCGCCTGCTGATGGGCTTCTACCATCCGGACGAAGGACAGATCCTGCTCGACGGCCTGGACCTGCGCCAGCTCGATGTCGCCGACCTGCGCCAGCAGATCGGCTACGTGGCCCATGACCTGCCGCTGCTGGCCGGCAGCCTGCGCGACAACCTGACCCTCGGCGCGCGCTACGTCAGCGATGCGCGGATGCTCGAAGTGGCCGAGCTGACCGGCGTCAGCGAACTGGCCCGGCAACACCCGGCCGGCTTCGACCGCCCGGTGGGCGAACGCGGCCAGTTGCTCTCCGGTGGCCAGCGCCAGGCCGTGCTGATGGCCCGCGCGATGCTGCTCGACCCGCCGATCCTGCTGCTGGACGAACCCACCAGCGCCATGGACAACAGCAGCGAGGAGATCCTGCGCAAGCGCCTGCACGAGGCCTGCCGCGACAAGACCCTGCTGCTGGTCACCCACCGCACCTCGATGCTCAGCCTGGTCGACCGCCTGCTGGTGCTCGACAGCGGCCGCATCGTCGCCGACGGCCCGAAAGACGCGGTCATCGAAGCATTGCGCAAGGGCCACGTCGGCCCGGCAGCGGGGTAATGGCCATGCACTTTTCGCAATCGATCCGCGGCTACCTGGGCGGCAACGGCGCCCGCGATACCGAATTCATGCCCGAGGTGCAGGGCACCCTGCTGGAGGACTCGCCCAATGCCACCCGCATCACCCTCTGGGCGGCATTGGGCTTGCTGGTGGTGGCCATCACCTGGGCCTACTTCGCCGATATAGAAGAAGTGACCAAGGGCGAAGGCAAGGCCATCCCCTCCTCCAAGGTGCAGACCATCCAGAACCTGGAGGGCGGCATCGTCTCGGAGATCTTCGTCCGCGAGGGCCAGGTGGTGGACAAGGGCCAGCCACTGCTGCGCCTGGACGCCACCCGTTTCACCTCGAACAAGGGCGAGACCGAGGCCGACCGCAACTCCCTCGAAGCCCGCGTCGAACGCCTGAGCGCAGAAGCCGAAGGGCGTGATCCGGTGTTCACCGACGACCTGAAGAAAGCCGCGCCGCAGGTGGTGGAAGACCAACTGGCGCTCTACCAGACCCGCATGCAGCGGCAGAACAGCGAGCTGAACATCCTCCAGGAACAGCTGCGGCAGAAGGGCCAGGAGCTGCAGGAATTCCGCGCCAAGGTCCAGCAGTACCGCTCCAGCCTCGGGCTGGTACAGCAGGAGATCAACATGTCCGAGCCGCTGGTGAAGGCCGGCGCGGTGTCCCCGGTGGAACTGCTGCGCCTGCGCCGCAGTGCGGTGGAAATCAGCGGCGACCTCAACGCCACCAACCTCGCCATCCCCCGCGCCGAGGCCGCGGTGAACGAAATCCAGCGCAAGGTCGAGGAATCCAAACTGGGCTTTCGCAGTGACGCGCTGAAGGAACTCAACGACGTCCGTACCGACCTCAACAAGCTCACCGCCACCAGCCGCGCCATCGACGACAAGGTCAACCGCACCCTGGTGGTCGCGCCCCTGCGCGGCATCGTCAAGCAGCTCAAGGTCAACACCATCGGTGGCGTGGTACAGCCGGGCAACGACATGGTGGAAATCGTCCCGCTGGAAGACAACCTGCTGGTGGAAGCGCGGGTGCGCCCGCAGGACATCGCCTTCCTCCACCCCGGCCAGAGCGCCACGGTGAAGTTCACCGCCTACGACTACACCATCTACGGTGGGCTCAAGGCCAAGCTGGAAATGATCAGCGCCGACACCATCACCGATGACAAGGGCAACAGCTTCTACATGATCCAGGTGCGCACCGACAAGAATCACCTGGGCACCGACGCCAAGCCCCTGCTGATCATCCCCGGCATGGTGGCGACGGTGGACATCATCACCGGCGAGAAGAGCGTGCTGGACTACATCCTCAAGCCAGTGCTGAAGGCGCGGTGGGAGGCTTTGCGGGAGCGGTGAGCTTTTCGCCCAGCTCCCGCGCTCGGGCTCGGGCTCTTTCCCTCTCTCCAACCCTCTCCCTGAGGAAGTTATCCGAGCGTGTTTCGATACCGGCGTTTCTTCCACATAGCGGTGCCCGGCGAGCTCGATTAATACCCTTCACTGCGGACGGTCCCCTCTCCCTTCGGAGCGGGGCGCGCAGCCAGGGTCAGGGAGAGGGCGCTCCCGCAGACTCCACGCGCCTCACCCCTGCTCCCCCCGCCAATGCGCCCCCGGCCCCTCCTCCGCCAACCGGTCCCCCGGATTGCGCAGCGGACAAGCCTCCATCGACAGGCAACCACAGCCGATGCAGCCATCGAGCTGATCGCGCAGCAGCAGCAACTTCTCGATCCGCTCGTTCAGGTCATCCCGCCAGCGCGCCGATAACCGCGCCCAGTCCGCCGCCGTCGGGTTGTGCCCGGTCGGCAGTGACGCCAGCGCCGCGGCGATCTCCCCCAGGGGAATGCCCACTCGTTGCGCGACCTTGATCACCGCCACCCGCCGCAGCGTGTCGCGGGAATAACGGCGCTGGTTGCCGGCATTGCGCGAACTGCTGATCAGGCCCTTGGCCTCGTAGAAATGCAGCGCCGAGACGGCCACGCCAGCGCGCTTGGCCAGCTCGCCGACGCTCAGGTCACGGTGCATGGAACAGGAGGATGATTTCTTCATGACGGGCTATTGACCTCAACTTAAGTTGAGGTTTTACCCTCGCCAGGCATTCGGATCAAGCCAGGGAGTTCAGCAACATGACCCAACCCGCCCCGACCACCGCCCAGGCCTGCGTGGACAATCCGCATTTCATCCTGCAGATCGAGATCGACGTGACCAGCGAGCAACGCCCGCACATCGCCGCGCGGCTGTGCGATTACCTGTCGCACCTGCAGGAGCTGTTCTACCTGCGCCCCGGCTACCTCGCCAGCGAGCTGCACGCCGAAGGCGAACCCCAGCACCTGGTCGGCCGCCTGCACTGGCGGCGCAAGGAAGACTGGGAAGCCGCCTGGGACTGCCGCCAGACCGCCAGCGACCTGTTCGCCGACAGCCTGCTCAGGCTCGGCGCGCGGAGCATCCGCTTCGGCAGCGGCGAGACAGAACACAGCGCGTAAACCTGTTGTAGGAGCGAGCTTGCTCGCGAACCGCTTGACTCCGCTGCGGCGGGACATTTGTTCGCGAGCAAGCTCGCTCCTACAGGTGAACCGTGCCTTATTCAGGGGCCGGCAGGCTCATATGCAGCAACGGGAACGGCCGCCCCTCGCCATCGAGGGGTGAACGCCCGGTCTGCACAAAGCCATAGTGCAGATAGAACCCCACCGCCTGAGGATTCTGTTCATTGACGTCGACACTCAGCGTCCCGCGCAATTCGCGGGTGAAATCCAGCAGCGCGCGGCCAAGGCCACGCCCCCGGCAGTCCGGATCGATGAAGAGCATCTCCACATGGGAGCCGTTGAGCCCGATGAAGCCCAGCGGGTGGTCAGCGTCGTCCACCGCCACCCAGACCTCGACGGCGGGCAGGTAGAGGTCGCGGACCTGGGGCAGCAGCGCGTCGATGTCCGACGCCTGGAGGAAGTGGTGGGTCGCGCGCACGGCGCCCAGCCAGATATCGAGCAGCCGCGGGTTGTCCGCAGCGATGCGTTGGCGAATGAGCATGAATGCATCCTGATTCGGCAGATTACAAAGGGATAGCACGCCACGCGAGGTGACGGCCGTTGGAGCGTCGGCAGCATGAATGCCCGCTTCGCGATTCAACGCCTGGGCGGAGCACGGCAGAGGCAGCCGGAAAGAGAGGGAGGTCGATGCTACCCAGCTCTACCCGGCCGGTAAAGCCTTAGCCGACCGACCAGCGCCAGCCGTCTTCAGCGCACTCCAGCCGCGCCTCCAGCTCCAGCCGGGCCAGCAATGCCTCGTCGTGGGACACCACCAGCAGCGCGCCGCGGTATTGCCGCAGCAGGTTCTCCAGCGCTTCACGGGAGGGCAGGTCGAGGTGGTTGTCCGGCTCGTCCAGGAGCAGCAGTTGCGCCGGATGCTCGGCGTAGAGCTCGCAGGCCAGCGCCGCCTTCAGCCGCTCACCGCCGCTGAGCAGGCCACTGGGCAGCTCGACCCGTGTCGCCGGCAATCCCAGCTGCGCCAGCCGGGTGCGCAACACCGAAGAGTCCGCCGCGCGATTGCGCCCCTGCAGCAGCTCCAGCACCGAGCACTCGGGCGAGAGCGCGGCCAGATGCTGATCCAGATAGGCACTGCGCACCTTCACTTCGCAGGAGCCCGCCGCAGGACCGAGCACGCCCGCGATCACCTTGAGCAGGGTCGACTTGCCGCTGCCGTTGCGCCCGCTGACCGCTACGCGGCGCGGGCCGCTCAACTGCAAGTCCAGCGGTGCGGGATTGCCGAACGGCAGGCTCAGCGCCTCCAGCAGCAACACGCCACGGGACTCGGGCAACTCGCAGTCGGGCGCGTTGAGGACCATCCTGGCGTCCTCGCGCAACTGCCCGAATGCCTCCTGCACCTCGCGCGACAACCGCTCCCGACGCTCCTCATGCTGCATGGCCAGCCGCGAGATGCTGGTCTGGCTGCGTTCCTTCTGCCGGTCGACGAGGATCTTCGCCTGGTTGGCCTCCTTGGCGTCCTTGCGCCCCTTCGCCTGCCGGTGCTCCTGCCGCTCGCGCTGCTCCTGCATGGCGTGCTGCTGGCGGTCACGCTCCAGCTTGCGCCGCTGCAACTCGCGTTGGGCGTTGTCCTGCTCCTGCTGGCGCACCTCACGGAAGAAGGCATAGCCGCCGGAATAGCTGCGCAGGCCGGCCGCGGACAGCTCGACGATGCGCTGCATGTCGTCCAGCAGCAGGCGGTCATGGCTGATGAGGATCAGGCCGCCGCGCCAACGCTGCAGCTGCTCACACAGGGCCTGGCGGCCGGCGCGGTCGAGGTGATTGCTCGGTTCGTCGAGGATCAGCCAGTCCACCTCGCTGAGCCAGGCACCGAGCAACGCCACCCGCGTGCATTCCCCACCACTCAGGCGAGCGGCGGGCGTATCCGGCCGTAGATGGGCGAGACCGGCGGCGGCCAGTTCGGCCTCCAGCCGTGGGCGAATATCCCAGTGGCCGTCGAGGCACTCGAAATCAGCGGGATCGACGCCGCCGGCCTCGACCCGCGCCAGCGCATCCAGCAACGGCTGCGCGCCGGCCAGTTCCGCGACGCTGCGGAACGCCTGCGGTTCGATGCGCTGCGGCAGGTAATGCACCGATCCGGACGCCAGGCAGCGACCGGCACTGGCAGGCAGCTTGCCGGCCATGATCCGCGCCAGCACGGACTTGCCCACGCCATTGCGTCCGACCAGCGCGGTGCGGCGATCGTCGAAGGTTTCATTGAGGTCGCTCAGCAGCGGCTCGCCGCTGGGCAATTGGAAAGCAACGCCTTGCAGCGCCAGGGTGAACGGGCTCGTCATGCGCAGGTCCAGATTGATGCCGGAATTCCCCCGGGAACAGGCCAGGGAAGGAAACGGGCCGTGAAACCACGGCGGCATCAATTGCGCATCGGACGAACACCTCGCGAAGGGGAATGAGGGGCGCAGTATAACGGCAGTGAAGAAGGTGGACACGCCCGCCGGGCAGAAATCAGCGCACAGCCGCCCCTTCCAGACTCTCCCGCGAGCGGCGACACTGCCCTGCCCGCCAGCGAGCAGCAGCCCAGAACGCAACACAAGGAAGTCCGCCCATGCCCCGCTCCCTCTCCGTCGCCGAACTGTTCCGCGAAGAGCCCATCCAGTGGGGCCTGCGCGGCGACCCGTACCTGTGGCGGGAAATGGCCGAGCACCTCGCCGACGCCCCCTGGCCCGCCAGTGAGGCAGCGCTGACGCAACGGCTCACGGAGCTGTTCGAGCAGCTTGCCGGAATCGACCTGCAGCATCCCACCCACGTACACCTGCCGCGTCATGCCCACGGCGGCATGTCCAGCGGGATGATCAGCAGCGCGTTCTGGCGCGAGCGAGCCATCCCCCTGCTGGTGGAGCGCTACCGCACCTCGTCCCCGCAAGCGTAGATATCCACAGGACAATCACGACGTAGGATGGCGTGGAGCGCAGCGATACCCATCGATTCCGCGCGCGGACCGCAGGGCAAACACCGGCCCGGCCAGCGGATCGCGTGCATGGCACGCTCCTGCACGACACCCGACTGTAGGAGCGTGCCACGCACGCGATGGCGGACAAGGTCCGCCATCGACTACGAGCTACGCAGCCCATGGTTGCGCTGGAAGGTCTCTTCGCCCATGGCGGCGATCTGCCCTTCGATCAGCGCATCGAACGGGCGCAGCAGGTCGGCATGCGATTGCGGCGCATCCAGCGCATCGAGTGCGTACGCCACCGCCTCGATGGTCGACAGCGCGCCTTCGGCCGGCGCCTTGCGCAGGCGGTAACGCGAAGTCAGCCCGTCCGGAAGAACCACCCGCGGCAGCGCCGCGAGGTTCAGGTTGAGGTGCAGCAGCTTGCGCGCCTTGCGCCACGTGCCGTCGGGCACCACCAGCAGGCGCGGCTTAGCCACAGGCTGCGCGGCCAGCTCGGCCACCGCCACGGCAGAGTCGCCGGGGAACAGCAGCCAGGCATCCCAGGCGGACAGGTCCAGATCGCTGAAATCCTCGCCCACCCGCAACTCGGCATTGGCCAGGCCAAGGGCAGCCAGGCGCGCGGTGTTCAGCGCATGCCCGACTTCGCTCGGGTGCTGCAGCAGAAGTACGCGGGTGCGGTTGTTCAGGTGCGGGATCAGCGCGCACAGGCAGTGGTTCAGCGGGCGCTCGCAGCGCGGACAGCGGGCGCGGCTCATGGCTGGCTCGGCTGGGTGCGCAGCAGGTCGCGGAAGTTCTGGATCAGCGGCTCTCGGGAGCGGCCGCGGCGCAGGATCAGCGAGAACGGCGCCTGGTAGCCGAAGGTCGCCGGCAGCAGCGCGCGCAGGCGGCCCTGCTCCACCCAGGGGTGCGCGTAGTGCTCGGGCAGGTAGCCGATGTAGCCGCCGGAGAGGATCAGGATCAGCTGCGCCTCCATACTCTCCACGGTGCCGGCGCTGTGCTTGAAGCCGTGGCGCGCCAGTTCCGCCTGGCTCCAGTAGCCACGGCCGACCATGCGCTGCTGGGTGATCAGCTCGGCGGGGATGCGCCGGCCGTCGAACAACGGGTGGCGGTCGCTGCAGTACAGCCAGTGCTGCTCTCTATAAAGAGGCTGGTAGACCAGGCCGTTCATCCGGCTGAAGAAGGAGCCGATGGCCAGGTCCAGGCGATTGTCCAGCACCGCCAGCTGCAGCTCGTAGGGGCTTTGTACCTGCAGGTGCAGGTGTACCGCCGGGTGCAGGCTGCTGAAGGAGCCGATCACGTCGGCCAGCGGCAGCGCCGGGTCGCTTACGGTGGAGTCCAGTACGCCAAGGTTCAGGGTGCCGCGCAGCTCGCCCTTGAGGGTCGCGGCGTAGCGCTCGAAGCCTTCCAGTTCACCGAGGATGCGCAGGGTTTCCTGGTGGAACAGCTCGCCCTTGCTGGTCAGGCCGAAGCCGCCGCGGCCGCGGTGGCAGAGCACGATGCCCAGCTGGTTCTCCAGCTGGCTCATGTAGGTACTGATCGCCGAGGTCGACAGGTTGAGTTCCTGTTGGGCGGCGGCGAAGCCCTGGCTGCGCACCACACAGGCGAAAATCCGCAGCAGTTTGACGTCGGGCAGTGCGCTCGCGCTCATGATGACTCCGCAAAACCGCGGCCGGGCCGCTCTAGTTCAGTACTTTCTGTACCTGAAAAACGGATGATAGCAAGCCAGCTATCTATTCAGGAACCGCAGGCCACAAGCCCGGCGGGCCGTCTGCCGCGGCAAGGTGGCGCAGTCTAGCGACCCTCATTAGTTTAGAAAACTCTGAAGTGATTATTTGTAGCCAGCGATTTTTTCCACTACCCGCTCTGATGAGAATCGACCCTCAGTATTCAACAAGCCTGTTTCCACGAAGACAGCGATCAGCCTGAGGCCCTCCCCATGGACAAGAAACTTCACCAGCCCCTGGGCGGTAACGAAATGCCGCGTTTCGGCGGCATCGCCACCATGATGCGCCTGCCGCATATCCAGTCCCCCGAAGAGCTCAACGAGCTCGACGCCGCCTTCGTCGGCGTGCCCCTGGACATCGGTACTTCCCTGCGCTCCGGCACTCGTTTCGGGCCGCGCGAAATCCGCGCCGAGTCGGTGATGATCCGTCCGTACAACATGGCCACCGGCGCCGCGCCGTTCGATTCGCTGAACATTGCCGACATCGGTGACGTGGCGATCAACACCTTCAACCTGATGGAAGCGGTGCGCATCATCGAGGAGGCTTACGACAAGATCCTCGACCACGGCATCCTCCCGCTGACCCTGGGCGGCGACCACACCATCACCCTGCCGATCCTGCGTGCCATCCACAAGAAGCATGGCAAGGTCGGCCTGGTCCACATCGACGCCCACGCCGATGTGAACGACCACATGTTCGGCGAGAAGATCGCCCACGGCACCACCTTCCGCCGCGCGGTGGAAGAAGGCCTGCTGGACTGCGACCGCGTGGTGCAGATCGGTCTGCGTGCGCAGGGCTACACCGCCGAAGACTTCAACTGGAGCCGCAAGCAGGGCTTCCGCGTGGTGCAGGCCGAAGAGTGCTGGCACAAGTCGCTGGAACCGCTGATGGCCGAAGTCCGCGAGAAAGTCGGCGGCGGCCCGGTGTACCTGTCCTTCGACATCGACGGCATCGACCCGGCCTGGGCGCCCGGTACCGGCACCCCGGAGATCGGCGGCCTGACCACCATCCAGGCGATCGAGATCGTCCGTGGCTGCCAGGGCCTGGACATCATCGGCTGCGACCTGGTCGAGGTCTCCCCGCCTTACGACACCACCGGCAACACCTCGTTGCTCGGCGCCAACCTGCTCTACGAAATGCTCTGCATCCTCCCGGGCGTAGAGCGCCGCTAAGCGCGCACGAGCACATACATGAATAACGACGCCTGCGTAGCACAGGTGCTGGAGGCTGCCCGCGTTCTCGTGGCAGCCTTCGCGCGCACCGACACCGAAGCCTACTTCGCCGCCTTCAGCGAAGACGCCTCCTTCATCTTCCACACCTGGCCGCAGCCGCTGCTGTCGCGCGCGGCTTACCGCGAGGTGTGGGAAGGCTGGCTGCGTGACGATGGTTTCGAGGTCCTTGACTGCCTTTCGAGCAACACCTTTGTGAGCCTGCAGGGCGAAGACGTGGCGGTGTTCTGCCACGACGTCGCCACGCGGCTGCGCATCCAGGGAGAGGAAAGCCTGAACCACGAACGGGAGACCATCGTCTTCCGCCGTGATCCGAAACAGGGCCGCTGGCTGGCCACACACGAGCACCTGTCACCGTCGCCGACGCCATAAAGACAGGGCTCCCCGGGAGGAAGTCATGGATAACAAGAACAACGCACACGCAATCACAACGATCGAGACATTCGGGGTCGAACAGATCCCGGACAGCGAGCGCAACGCCACGCCCACCGACCTGTTCCGCATGATCTTCGGTGGCGCCAACACCTTCGCCACCGCCGTGCTCGGCAGCTTCCCGGTTCTGTTCGGGCTGTCGTTCCAGGCCGGCGTCTGGGCCATCGTCCTCGGCGTTCTGGTCGGCTCGCTGATCCTCGCACCGATGGGCCTGTTCGGCCCGCTCAACGGCACCAACAACGCGGTCTCCTCGGGCGCCCACTTCGGCGTGCACGGGCGGATCGTCGGCTCGTTCCTGTCGCTGCTCACCGCCGTCGCCTTCTTCTCGCTCTCCGTGTGGAGCTCGGGCGATGCGCTGATCGGTGGCGCGAAGCGCCTGTTCGACCTGCCGGAAACCGACCTGACCCTGGGCCTGGCCTACGGTCTGTTCGCCGTGCTGGTGCTGATCGTCTGCATCTACGGCTTCCGCTTCATGCTGATGGTCAACAAGATCGCCGTATGGGCCGCCAGCCTGCTGTTCCTGCTCGGCCTGTTCGCCTTCGCAGGCCCCTTCGATGCTGGCTACGCCGGCACCGTGCAGATGGGCAGCGAAGGTTTCTGGGCTGCCTTCATCGGCGCCGCCCTGCTGGCCATGAGCAACCCGGTGTCGTTCGGCGCCTTCCTCGGTGACTGGGCGCGCTACATCCCGCGCCAGACCTCGCAGAAGCGCATCATGCTGGCGGTGATCTGCGCCCAGCTGGCGACCCTGATCCCGTTCCTGTTCGGCCTGGCCACCGCCACCATCGTTGCCGTCAACGCGCCGGACTACATCGCCCAGAACAACTACGTCGGCGGCCTGCTGGCTGTATCGCCGAGCTGGTTCTTCCTGCCGGTGTGCCTGATCGCGGTGATCGGCGGCATGTCCACCGGCACCACCTCGCTGTACGGCACCGGCCTGGACATGTCCAGCGTGTTCCCGCGCCTGCTCAACCGCGTGCAGGCCACCCTGCTGATCGGCCTGCTGTCCATCGCCTTCATCTTCATCGGTCGCTTCGCCGCGAATCTGGTGCAGAGCGTGTCCACCTTCGCCGTGCTGATCATCACCTGCACCAGCCCGTGGATGGTGATCATGATCCTCGGCCTGGTGATCCGCCGTGGCTTCTACCACGCCGACGACCTGCAGGTGTTCACCCGCGGTCAGGAAGGCGGCGCCTACTGGTTCCACAACGGCTGGAACTGGCGCGGCATGGGTGCGTGGATCCCGAGCGCGGCCATGGGCCTGTGCTTCGTCAACCTGCCGGGCCAGTTCGTCGGCCCGCTGGGCAACCTGGCCGGCGGCATCGACATCAGCCTGCCGGTCACCCTCGGCATGGCCGCCCTGCTCTACGTCGCCCTGCTGCGCACCTTCCCGGAACCCGCTGGCGTCTACGGCCCCAAGGGTCCGCGCTGGGTCGGCAGCCATGACCGCCCGGTTCGCAGCATCAGCGAGCCGACGGCCTGATCCGGGCCTTGCGACCTGACGCGAAACGCACCACCTGAAAGCCCCCATCGGACCGGTTGCCGCCGGTCCGATGCCCTACCGCACGCCACAAGCGCGCGGCAACAATGACAATGCAAGTGTGAGGAGCCGACCATGGCGTTAGATCTGATCGTCGTACTGATATATGCCGCTGGCATGTTGTGGCTGGGCTGGTACGGCATGCGCCGCGCCAAGACCCACGAAGACTACCTCGTGGCCGGCCGCAACCTCGGCCCGGCGTTCTACATGGGCACCATGGCCGCCACCGTACTGGGCGGCGCCTCCACCGTGGGCACCGTGCGCCTGGGCTACGTCCATGGCATCTCCGGCTTCTGGCTGTGCGCCGCTCTGGGCGCCGGCATCATTGCGCTGAACCTGTTCCTCGCCAAGCCGCTGCTCAAGCTGCGCATCTTCACCGTCACCCAGGTCCTGGAGCGTCGTTATAACCCCATGGCCCGCCAGGCTTCGGCGGTGATCATGTTCGCCTACGCGCTGATGATCGGCGTGGTTTCCACCCTGGCCATCGGCACCGTGATGCAGGTCCTGTTCGGCCTGCCGTTCTGGGTGTCCGTGCTGCTGGGCGGTGGCGTCGTGGTGATCTACTCCACCATCGGCGGCATGTGGTCGCTGACCCTGACCGACATCGTGCAGTTCATCATCAAGACCGTCGGCCTGATGTTCATCCTGCTGCCGATCTGCCTGCACCGCGTGGGCGGCTGGGACGAACTGGTGGCGAAGCTCCCGGCATCCGCCTTCAGCTTCCACACCATCGGCTACGACACCATCATCACCTACTTCCTGATCTACTTCTTCGGCATCCTGATCGGCCAGGACATCTGGCAGCGCGTGTTCACCGCCCGCGACGAGAAGGTCACCAAGTACGCCGGCACCGCCGCTGGCGTGTACTGCGTGATCTACGGCCTGGTCGGCGCGCTGATCGGCATGTGCGCCAAGGTCCTGCTGCCTGACCTGGACAACGTCAACAACGCCTTCGCCGCCATCGTCCAGTCCGCCCTGCCGGACGGCATCCGTGGCCTGGTGATCGCCGCTGCCCTGGCCGCGATGATGTCCACCGCCAGCGCCGGCCTGCTCGCCGCCTCCACCACCATCACCGAAGACCTGCTGCCGATCTTCACCGGCCAGCGCTCCACCCGCCTGAGCCTGAACCGCATCTGCACCCTGCTCACCGGTGTCGTGGTCCTGGGTATCGCCCTGGTGGTGAACGACGTGATCAGCGCCCTGACCCTGGCCTACAACCTGCTGGTGGGCGGCATGCTGATCCCGCTGATCGGCGCCATCTACTGGAAGCGCGCCACCACCGCCGGCGCCATCACCAGCATGGCCCTGGGCTTTATCACCGCGCTGGTGTTCATGCTCAAGGATGGCTTCGACGCCAACACCCCGATCTACTACAGCCTGGCCATCGGCCTGGTCAGCTTCATCGTCGTCAGCCTGCTGTCGCCCCGCCCGGCGCCGGTAGCCGACGCGGCCTGATAAGCACTTGCACCAGGCGAGAGGGCGCGGCGAGCTGATCTCCGCGCCCTTTTGCTTTATGACAATGACCTCACCCACGAAATTTAAGGAACTGCCATGACCACCTGCGGCGAATTCCTCGTCAAGCAACTCGAAGCCTGGGGCGTGGATACCGTCTTCGGCATCCCCGGCGTCCACACCGTCGAGCTGTACCGCGGCCTGCCCCACAGCGGCATCCGCCACATCACCCCGCGCCACGAACAGGGCGCCGGCTTCATGGCCGACGGCTACGCGCGCGTCACCGGCAAGCCGGGCACCTGCTTCATCATCACCGGCCCGGGCATGACCAACATCCTCACCGCCATGGGCCAGGCCTACGCCGACTCCATCCCCATGCTGGTGATCTCCAGCGTCAACGAGCGCTCGCGCCTGGCCCACGGCAACGGCTACCTGCACGAGCTGCCGAACCAGCGTGCGATGGTGGCCGGCGTCAGCGCCTTCAGCCACACCCTGATGAGCGTCGACGAACTGCCCGCCGTACTGGCCCGCGCCTTCGCCGTGTTCGACAGCGAGCGCCCGCGCCCGGTGCACATCGAGCTGCCGCTGGACATCATCACCGCCCCGGCCGACCACATGCAGGTGCTGCCGCGCGTGCAACTGGCCCGCCCTGCCCCGGCGCGCTCGCCGCTGCACGAAGCCGCCGCCAAGCTGGCCAAGGCGCAGAAGCCGCTGCTGCTGCTCGGCGGTGGCTGCGTCGCCGCCCAGGCCGAAGCCCGCGCCCTGGCCATCGCCCTCGACGCGCCGACCGCGCAGACCATCAACGCCAAGGGCCTGCTGCAGCCGGACCACCCGCTGCTGATCGGCAGCAACCAGTCGCTGATCCCGGTCCGTGAACTGGCGCTGGAAGCCGACGTGGTGCTGGCCATCGGCACCGAGCTGGGCGAGACCGACTACGACGTGGTGTTCGACGGCAACTTCAAGATCGGCGGCGAGCTGATCCGCATCGACATCGACCCGCAGCAATTGATGCGCAACTTCGCCCCGCAGATCGCCATCCAGGCCGACGCCCGCACCGCCATGCGCGCCCTGCTGGAACTGCTGCCGGCCCGCGAGGCCGACGCCAGCAGCCCCGGCGCCCAGCGCGCGGCCAAGGTGCGCGCGCAACTGGCCGAGGACTTCAGCGGCAGGGCGCACTACCGCACCCTGTTCGACAAGATCCTCGAAGTGCTGCCCGACGCCCGCTTCGTCGGCGACTCGACCCAGACCGTCTACAGCGGCAACCACCTGGTGGAACTGGACGGCGGCCGCCGCTGGTTCAACGCCTCCACCGGCTACGGCACCCTGGGCTATGGCCTGCCGGCAGCCATCGGCGCCAAGCTCGGCGAGCCAGGCCGCCCGGTGATCAGCCTGATGGGCGACGGTGGCCTGCAGTTCACCATGACCGAACTGGCCAGCGCCGTGGAAGCCAAGGTGGGCATCGTCGTGCTGCTGTGGAACAACCATGGCTACGGCGAGATCAAGCGCTACATGGAACGCCGCGACATCACCCCGCTGGGCGTGGACATCTACACCCCGGACTTCCTCGCCATCGCCAGGGGCTTCGGCTGCGCCGCCGAGCGCGCCCGCGACTACGACCATCTGCAGGAGCTGCTGCGCACCGCACCGAGCGACCGCCCGCTGATCGTGGAAGTGATGGAAGCGGCGCCTTTCGCGCCCTGAGCGTAAGTCCATGTAGGGCGCATAACGCGCCAGCGTTATCCGCCATCGGCCATCGCACCACGGCCATCGGCGGATAACCGCAAGCGGTTATTCGCCCTACGCTCGCTACGCAGGGTGGGTTATCCACAACCCGCCCCGCTGCCCTGCCCTCTCCCAGAGGGAGCGGGAAACGCGCGGAGCCGGGTGTCTGGCGCAGCTACCGGCGCCGGTCACTCCCCCCCAAGGTTCCGAACGGTTCCCTCTCCCTCTGGGAGAGGTTAGGGTGAACCCACAGTCACCCGAGATCCGCGCGCCGGACGCGCCGCGCATCCCACCCGGAACCCGACTCATGAAGATCGTCACCCGCGACCGCTGGTTCGAGGTCCGTCACTGCTATGACGGTGTCAGCCTGATCCACGAGCCCTACGTCCGCCCCTTCTACCGCTGCAACATGTGGCACATCCAGGGCCGCGAGCGCGACGTGCTGGTGGACAGCGGCTCCGGCCTGGTCAGCCTGCGCGAGCAGCTCCCCTGGCTCACCGACCGCCCGCTGCTGGCCGTGGCCAGCCACACCCACTTCGACCACATTGCCGGCCACCACGAGTTCGACGAACGCCTGGTACACCCGGCCGAAGCCGACATCCTCGCCAGCCCCGACGGCGAGCGCACCCTGGCCACCGCCTTCGTCGACGACGAGATGTTCGACGCCCACCCGGACTGCCCGCTGTGCTACGCCGAATACCGCGTCAGGGCCGCGCCGGCGACCCGCACCATCGATGAAGGCGACGTGCTCGACCTCGGTGACCGCACCCTGCAGGTGCTGCACACCCCCGGCCATTCCCCGGGCGGCATCAGCCTGTGGGAGGAGAAGACGCAGACACTGTTCTCCGGCGACATCATCTACGACGGCCCGCTGATCGAGGACGCCTACCACTCCAACCTCGACGACTACGCCGCGAGCCTCGCGCGCCTGCGCGAGTTGCCGGTGCGCACCGTACACGGCGGGCACTTCGAGAGTTTTTCCGGGGAGAGGTTGAAGACGATGATCGACGACTGGTTCAAGACCCACGAATGACCGGCATGAAAAAACCCGCCAGCTGGCGGGTTTTTCTTTTGCGGTAACGCGGGCGTTATCAATAGCGCCGGCGTTGCTCCATCAGGCGACGTTGCTCGTCGCTGCGGATGGGGATGGGTTGCAGACGTGGAGGCTCGATCAGGCCGAGCGCGACACCGAGTTTCCACGCAACGCTTTGCAGCCAGACTTTCATGGAATGCCTCCTCGTTCGAATTCAGGTCGGGCGACCCGTTACCACCATGGGCCGCCCTAGGAAGAATAGCCCGGCGTCCCACTCTCCGCCCGTGCCACTCACTCCTTGCAACAAAGACTATCGCCTTCCCTCGCCGCAGCGCCTGACCTGAATCAAGAGCACGACAATTCCCACATCAACGGCGAAGCATCCGCCGAATCCACTGTTCGCTGCTCACCAGCGTGATACCCGCGAGCACCAGCGCGGCGCCCGCGACGAAGTTCAGGGTCAGCGGCTCGCCGAGGATCAGTACGCCGAAGGCGATGCCGAACATCGGCGTCATGAAGGAAAACACCGCCAGGTTCGACGCCAGGTAGCGGCGCAGCAGCCAGAACCAGGTGAAGTAGCTGAAGAACGACACCACCAGCCCCTGGAACAGCACGCTGCCCACGCCGACGGCGGTGAAGCTGACGTCATGGGTCTTGCCCAGCGCCAGCGCGGCGAAGGGCAGCAACAGCGCGGCGATCAGCAGCTGATAGAACAGCGTCAGGATCGGTTTCGCCTCGGACAGTCGCGTGGTGCGTACCGCCACCGTGGTCATGCCCCAGGCGAACCCGGCGAGCACGCCGAAGGCATCGCCCAGCAGCATGCGACTGTCCAGGTTGGCAAAGTCGAAGCCACCGCCGAAGCACATCGCAATACCGCCGAAGCACACGCCGATGCCGATCCATTGCAGCGGCCGCAGGCGCTCGCTGGGCAACAAGAAATGCAGCGCCAGCGCCGAGAAGATCGGTGCGGTGTAGATGAACACCGCCATGTGCGAGGCCGACGTATAGACCAGCCCCTGGGCAATGAAGAAGAACTCGGCGGCGAACAGCACGCCGGCCAGCAGCCCGCCCTTGAGCGTGCCCTGGCGCAGGAAGCCTTCCCAGCCGCCGCGCCAGCACATGATCAGGCCCACCGCCACGGCCGCCACCAGGTTGCGCCCGAAGGCCTGCATGATTGGCGCGATATCCGGCGCGGCAAGTTTCACCATCACCGCCTGGATGCCCCAGATCACGCAGAGGCCGGTCATGACCTGGATGGCGAAAGCGTCGGCGCCCTTGCGCTCGACGAGGTTGGCTTGGGAATTCATGGCAAGGCTCGGCAGCAAAAGTCAGGAATCGGGAAGCCGAAAGAACAATCGGCGGACTTCCTCGAAGAAAGTCCGCCGATCATGCCAGCTCGCGCCAGCCGGCCGCCAACGGTAATCCGCTGTTCAGCCAGCCATCTGCGACATTATTTCCCGGATTTCACCTGGGTCCAGGTGCGGGTACGGATGCGCTCCAGTTTCGGCGGCAGCATTTCCACCGAGAACAGCTTGGCCTGCACATCCGCCGGCGGGTAGACGTTGGGGTTGTCGTGCAGCTCCTTCGAGATCAGCCCGTCCGCCGCCTGGTTGGGGTTGGCGTAGGCGACGTAGTCGGAGATCGGCGCGACCACTTCCGGGCGCAGCAGGTAGTTGAGGAAGGCGTGGGCCTGCTCGACGTTCTTCGAGTCCTTCGGAATCGCCAGCACGTCGAACCAGGCAGCGGCGCCTTCCTTGGGAATGCGGTACTCGATGTGGATGCCGTTACCCGCCTCTTTCGCGCGGTTGGCAGCCTGCATCGCGCCGCCGGACCAGGCCAGGGCCACGCAGACGTCGCCGTTGGCCAGGTCGGTGACGAACTTCGAGGAGCTGAAGTAGGTGATGTTCGGGCGCAGTTTCGCCAGCAGTTCCTCGGCCTTCTTGTAGTCGTCCGGGTTGTGGCTGTTGGGCGACAGGCCCAGGTAATGCAGGACCTGCGGGATCACCTCGGTGGGCGAATCGAGGAAGGCCACACCACAGGATTTCAGCTTGGCGAGGTTCTCCGGCTTGAACACCAGGTCCCAGGAGTCCACCGGCGCGTCGTCGCCGAGCACCGCCTTGACCTTGTCGACGTTGTAGGCAATGCCGTTGGTGCCCCACATGTAGGGCATCACGTACTGGTTGCCCGGGTCCTTGCTCTCCAGCACCTTGAGCAGTGCGGGATTGAGATTCTTCCAGTTCGGCAGCTTGCTCTTGTCCAGCGGCTGGAACACGCCGGCCTTGAGGTAGTTGGGGAGGAAGCTGTCGCTGGGCACGACCACGTCATAGCCCGAGTGCCCGGAAAGCAGCTTGGCCTCCAGCACTTCGTTGCTGTCGTAGACGTCGTATTGCGGCTTGATGCCGGTTTCGCCCTGGAAGCCCTTGAGGGTGTCCGGGCCGATGTAGTCGAACCAGTTGTAGATGCGCACTTCCGGCGCAGCGCTGGCGACGCTGGCCGTGACGAGGGTGGCGGCGGCGAGCAGGCCGCTCAGCGCGATATTCTTGTTCATGTCCTTCCCCAGCTGGATGCGCTCGCACTGTGACCACTAAACAAAAAGGGTTGCGAGCAATGAAATGCAATCGGGCGGATTCTCATCCGCCCGATTCTGTCCTTCAGCGTGCAGCGCCTTCGTAGCCCTGCAGCACGTTCACCGCGTTGACGCCAATGGCCTCCACCGCGTAACCGCCTTCCATGATGAACAGGGTCGGAATCCCCAGTGCGGCGATGCGCTCGCCCATCTTCAGGTAGTCCGGGCTGTCCAGCTTGAACTCGGAAATCGGGTCGTCCTTATACGTATCCACGCCCAGCGATACAACCACCGCGTCCGGCGCGTAGTCGGCGATCTTCCGGCAGGCGTCGTCCAGCGCGGCGAACCAGCCGTCCCAGCCAGTGCCATGGGGCAGCGGGTAGTTGTGGTTGTAGCCCTCGCCGGCGCCTTCGCCGTGCTCGTTGGCGTGGCCGAGGAAGTACGGGTACTCCACCAGCGGGTCGCCGTGGATCGAGGCGAACAGCACGTCATTGCGGCGGTAGAAGATGTCCTGGGTGCCGTTGCCGTGGTGGTAGTCCACGTCGAGGATGGCCACGCGCTTGGCGCCCTGGTCGAGGAAGGCCTGGCTGACGATGGCGGCGTTGTTCAGGAAGCAGTAGCCGCCCATGAAGTCGCTGCCGGCGTGGTGGCCCGGCGGACGGCACAGCGCGAAGGCAGTGCTGGCGCCCTGGCGCATGTGGTCCTGGGCGGTCAGCGCGACCTGGGCCGAGCTGTACACGGCCTGCCAGGTGCCAGCGGTGATCGGCGCCTCGGTGTCGAAGCTGTAGTGGCCCACTTCGCCCATCAGCGCCGTCGGGATCGGGCCGTCACGCAGCAGGCGGCGACCCGGGAAGGTGGTGGAAACCAGGTCGCCGGTGTGGCCTTCGGCCGCCCAGCGGGCCCAGGCGCCCTTGAGGAATTCGACGTAGCGGGTGTTGTGCGCGCGCAGGATCGGCTCCATGCCGAAGTCCCTGGGCTCGATGACTTCGCCCAGGTTCTGCGACTTCACGCGGGCCAGCACGGTGTCCGCGCGGCTGGGCATCTCGAAGCAGGGCTGGAGTTTGCCGTCGACCAGTTCGGACTGGCCGAAATGCAGGCGGTGATCATCGCTGTACACGGTAAGCATGGGAGTACCCTCTGAAGGATTCTTGTTGTCCGGTGATAGGGAATTCTGCCCAGCGACTGCCTCGCGCAAAACAGCGGGAGCGGCCAAAAGGGGATCGATATGGCCAGAATTTCTGACCTTTAACCATCTGCATGCGCTGATTATCCGCTTTCACCCGGCAAAGTCCCACCGCAGCGGCGCTATGCTCAGGGAATTGTCGCGGCCGTGGACCGGTCGAACATCATCAAGGGTTTTGACCACAGGATGGGGGAAGATGCGGGAAACCTTCGTACGCGCCTGCAGCCGCGTGCTGCTGATGCTGACCTTGTCGCTGGCCGGCGTTGGCGCCGCGCTGGCGGACGAACCGACCGACGTCCAGGCCGGCGACTCCATCCAGCTGCCGGACCTGCCCGAGGATGCTGGCGTCGAGCAACTGGGCGCCCGCCTGGAACTGATCCGCCAGCGTGTCTCCGCCGACAGTGACGATGGTCTGCTGTCGAACCTGCGGCAGTCCGCGCTGGCCGTACAGGCCCGCGCGGAACAGAACGCCACCGACATTGGCTCGGCGCTGTCGCGTACCGAGGACCAGCTCAAGGTGCTCGGCCCGGTCACGCCCAACGAAGCCGAAAGCCTCACCCGCCAGCGCAACGACCTGACCGATGCGCAGAAGGACCTGCAAAAGCAGCTGGAGCGAGCCAACCAGCTGGACAAGAACGCCCAGGACCTCGCCGCACAGATCATCAACCTGCGCCGCAGCCAGTTCAACTCGCAGATCGCTACCCGTTACCCGCCGCCGCTGAGCCCGCGCTTCTGGTCCAACCTGATCCGCCCCACCGACGATGATATGGCGCGCCTGCAGGGCATGCGCGCGCAGATCGACAACGCCTTCGCGACGACCTGGCAGCCTGAGCACCGCTGGCCCTTCATAGCCTCCATGCTCGCCGCGGCGCTGCTGTGGATTCCCGGCCGGCGCCTGCTCGAACAGCTGCTGACCAAGGCGATGATCCGCTGGATACCGGTCGGCCGCCTGCGCCGCAGCGCCCTGGCGCTCTCGGTGAGCCTGGCGACCATCCTGACCCTGGGTGGCGGCGCCACGCTGATCCACGAGGGCATGAACTGGCACGAGCAACTCAGCGGCAACATGGCCAACCTGGGTGACCAGATGCTCTCGCTGGTGATCTTCTGCACCTTCACCGCCGGCCTGGGCCGCGCGCTGCTGGCCGTGCAGCGCCCCTCCTGGCGCCTGCCGGACCTGCCCGACCCGGTGGCCACCGCCCTCTCCCCCTTCCCCTGGCTGATCGCCTGGGTGTTGCTGGTGCTGGGCACCGTGGACCGCATCAACAGCTCCAGCGGCGCCAGCCTTGCCCTCACCGTGGCGGTCAACGGCATCACCGCCCTGAGCACCGCCCTGCTCTACGGTATCGCCCTGTACCGCTACCGCCGCGCCCGGCGTGAAGCCAAGGAACATGAGGCCGCGCCGCTGGCCGGAATCATCGTCCTGGCGATCCTGATCACCGTGCTGCTGATCGTCCTCACGCTGATCAGCGGCTACCTGTCCCTGGCCTACTTTCTCGCCGGCAAGCTGCTCTGGGCCAGCGTGGTGTGCGCCACCGGCTACCTGCTGACGACGCTGTTCGCCGACCTCTGCGAGGCGCTGCTGTCGCCGCGCCAGCCAATCGGTGAGCGACTGGCCGAGAACCTCGGCGTCGATCCGCGCCACCAGGCGCAGTTCGCCACCCTGCTGACCGGCGCCGGGCGCACGCTGCTGGTGCTGTCCACCCTGCTGATCGCCTTTTCCACCTCCGGAATCAGCCCCGGCGAGCTGCTCCAGGGCCTCGTGCAACTGGTGGAGAGCGGCCAGTCGCTGGGCCGCCTGAACATCGTCCCGCAGGACATCCTGCTGGCACTCGGCACCCTGGCCGCCGGCCTGCTGGGCCTGCGCATGCTCAAGCGCTGGCTGGCCGAGGAGCTGCTGCCGGAAACCAGCATGGACGCCGGCATGCGCGCCTCGCTGGTGACCCTGGTGGGCTACATCGGCATGGTCATCCTGGTGCTGCTGGTGCTCTCGGCGCTGCGCATCAACCTCACCAGCCTGACCTGGGTGGTCAGCGCCCTGTCGGTGGGTATCGGTTTCGGCCTGCAGGCCATCGTGCAGAACTTCATCTCCGGCCTGATCCTGCTCACCGAGCGCCCGGTGAAGGTGGGCGACTGGGTCAGCCTGACCGGCGGCGTGGAGGGCGATATCCGACGGATCAACGTGCGCGCCACGGAAATCCAGATGTCCGACCAGTCCACGGTCATCGTGCCGAACTCCCAGTTCATCTCGCAGAACGTGCGCAACGTGACCATGGGCAGTGCGCTGGGCGTGGTCGGCATCAACCTCACGCTGCCGCTGGACACCGACGTACAGAAGGTCCGCGAGCTGATGCTCAAGGCTTATACGGAGCACGAGAACATCGTCGAGACCCCGGCCCCGTCGGTGACCTTCAAGGACCTGAACGCCACCGGCCTGACCCTGGCCGCCTCGGGCAACGTCAGCAGCCCGCGTGCGGTGTACTCGACCAAGAGCGACCTGCTGTTCACCATCTTCAGCGGCCTGCGCGAAGCTGGCATCAGCCTGAGCACACCGCAGAACCTGATCCTGCAGCGGCCGCAACTGCTCCGCGGCCAGGGCGCCGACGAGCCTGCGGCACCGCAAGTCGGCGACGCCGCCGGGCCGAATCCATCGCCGTAGAATGAAGGGGTTACGCCGGCGCGGCAGCCGCCTCGCCGGCCTTCGCGCAACAGTCCCGCGCGGGAGTTTGCGTTGCGCCCGCAGCGCGCGTGCCCGCCGTTGGCCGGCGCCCGTCGCGGCACCCGGCACCGCCGCCTGCCGCCTTCCTTCCTCGGTTGCCGCCGGGCCTCCCCGCTGCGGCGCACGGGAGATTGCGCGATGGACGAAGCCAGACTCAACGAATTCATGGGCAAGCTGGTCACCGACATGGGTGGTGCGGCGATGCTCGCCAACATCATCCTGGGCGAGGAACTGGGCCTCTACAAAGCCATGGCCGACGGCCAGTGGCTGAGCCCGGCGCAACTGGCCGAACGCAGCGGCTGCAATGCCCGCCTGCTGCGCGAGTGGCTCAGCGCCCACGCGGCCTCCGGCTACATGGAGCACCAGGACGGCAACTTCCGCCTGCCCGAGGAACAGGCCATGGCGCTGGCCATCGAGGACTCGCCGGTCTACGTCGCCGGCGGCGCCTCGGTGGTGGCCGCGCTCTACCACGACAAGGACAAGCTGGTCGCCGCCATGCGCGGCGACGGCGGGCTGGCCTGGGGCGATCACCACCCCTGCATGTTCTCCGGCACCGAAAAGTTCTTCCGTCCCGGCTACCGCGCGCACCTGGTCGCGGAGTGGCTGCCGGCGCTGGACGAGGTGGTCGGCAAGCTCGAACGCGGCGCACAGGTCGCCGACGTCGGTTGCGGCCACGGCGCCTCCACCATCGTCATGGCGCAGTCCTTCCCGGCGTCGAACTTCGTCGGCTTCGACTACCACCAGCCTTCCATCGAGGTGGCCAACCAGCGCGCCAGCCAGGCCGAAGTCGCCGCGCGCGCCAGCTTCCAGCGCGCCAGCGCCAAGGATTACCCCGGCAACGACTACGACCTGATCTGCTTCTTCGACTGCCTGCACGACATGGGCGACCCGGTGGGTGCCGCGCAGCACGCGCGCCAGGCGCTGAAATCAGACGGCACGGTGCTGCTGGTGGAGCCCTTCGCCAACGACCAGCTGGACGACAACCAGAACCCGGTCGGCCGGCTGTTCTATGCCGCCTCGACCTTCATCTGCACGCCCAATTCGCTGTCCCAGGAAGTGGGCCTGGGGCTGGGTGCCCAGGCCGGCGAGGCGCGTCTGCGCAAGGTGTTCGAGGAGGCCGGTTTCAGCCGCTTCCGCCGGGCCGCCGAAACGCCGTTCAACCTGATCCTCGAAGCCCGCCCCTGATTGCCTCGATATGCGCTGCAGCGCCCGGAATCCGGGCGCTGCAGCTTCGAAACAATTCGTCATTTTGCCGTCATCAATCCGTTATGCGCCCCGTTGAAACTCGCAGGCTTTCAACCCCAGGGAAGCCCCCAGATGTTCAACAAGAAAAACGCCAACAAAGCTGCATCTCTCGCCCTGCTCGTCGCTGCCCTCGCGGGCTGCGCCGGCCAACAGCAGGTCGCCAGCAAGGAAGCCACACCGAACAACGACGACTGGTACCTGGTGCGTACCGAGTCGACCCTCTACGTATTCGATGACGCCAACGTCTACCGCGACTACCTGGTGACCGGCAAGACCACCTACACCAAGGCAGTCGGCGAGAAGGACAAGTTCGGCCAGGACGTCGTGCTGGTCGTGCGCGCCGAGGACCAGGGCAAGGATGTGAAGAAGATCGCCGGCTACCAGTTCCTCAAGCAGAGCCTGCCGCCGGCTGCCGGCTTCTACGGTGAAATCCGCAAGGACGGCGTGATCTACGTGGCCCAGCGCTACGGCGACATGGTCGACATGAACGGCCTGGGCGAACCGATCTTCCGCCACACCGAAATCGCCAGCGGCCCCAACGGCGAGCGCGTGGTGTACCTGATGCAGAAGGAAGAGAAGAAGCCGGACGCGCTGATCGCGCGCTTCCAGAAGACCTACGGCATCACCCCGAACAAGGGCTGATGACGCGAAAGCGCGCACTCCGGGGAGGGAGTGCGCGCTTTCTTTTTTCCGGCGCCGCAAGGGCGCGGGTCACTGCTGGCTGGAAGGCTCCAGCTGCACGGCAGGAATCGTATTGGGCGCCTCGATGCCCCAGTCGCCGAACTGGTACCAGTCATCGCCGAGCATCTCGGCCGGGTGCATGGTGCGGTCCGCGCCGTTGCCGCAGGCCAGGTTGGTCGCCGGGCAGTAACGGTCGCAGCCCCAGCAGATACGCTCGGGGTGCGGCGGATTGAGCGGGAATTTCTTGGCCATGATGAGGCCCTCGAGGGTTTCCTTGTGGGATCCCTGAAGGCTATGCCTGTCAGACCGGGGCGATCCTTGATCTGCGACAATTTCGCGCGGAATTCACGACCGTTCGGTTATGCCCGGAAGTGGCTCGGCGGCTGGCCGCTCCAGCGCTGGAAGGCATGGCGCAGGCTGGCAGTTTCGCTGAAGCCGAGCTCCTCGGCGATACGGTAGATCGGCATGTCGCCGTCCTGCAGCAGTTCCTTAGCGCGGGCGAAACGCAGCTCGTCGAGCAGTTGCTGGTAGCTGGTCTGCTGTTGCTGCAAGTGCCGGCGCAGGCTGCGCGAGGAGCAGTTCAGGCGCCGCGCCAGCTCCTCCAGGCCCGGCGGTTCCTGCAGGCGTTCGCCAAGGATGGCGCGCACCTTGTCGAGCCAGGCGCGGCGCGCGGCCAGGTCGATGTTCTGCCGGCGGCACTGTTCGAGCATCTCGCGGTGGGTCACCGCGTCGGCCAGCGGCAGACGCATGTTCAGCCAGCTCGCGGGGAAACCGATGGCACTGCGCGCGCAATCGAAATCCAGCTGGCAGCCGAACAGCGTGGCGTAGGCGGCGCGGCGCTCGGCCGGGCCGGCGTAATCGAACTCGGCGCGCACCAGCGGCAACGGCTGGCCGAGCAGGTCGGCGCAGGCCACCTTCAGCGAGCCCAGGCACAGCTCGGTGTTGAACGGGCGCATATCCTCCTCTTCGCCGTAGCCGGTGGCGACCAGCCAGGCCATGTCGCCGTCCACTTCCAGCGCGAGGTGGAAGTAGGTGCCCAGCAGTACCGGGTAGCTCAGGCCGATGCGCAATGCTTCGCCCAGGGTCGGCGCGGAAATCAGCGCATAGCCCAGCAGGCCGTAGGCGGTGATCCGCGTGCGCACGCCCAGGCGCAGGCCGAGGGCCGCCTCGCCAGCGAGGTTCTGCACGTTGCCGAAGACCTGCTGTTCCTGCCAGGGGCTGACCAGCCGGCGCAGGTCGAGCAGGTCGTCGCCGGTGATGCCGCTGCCCTCGAGGATGGACTCGCGGCTGTGCCCCTCGGACTCCATCAGCGCGACGGTCAGCGAGGTCATGTGCAGGGAGTTGAGCCAGGTGGAGCGGGAGAAGGTCAGAGGATTCATTCGATGCCCATCGTAGACGCTACGGCGCGCCAGCGGATGTTACCGCGACCGGCGCAGGTCTGGGGGGAGGCAAGTTGCGTGCCGGCCACTCAGTGTGGCCGTATCGATCCCCACGGGGCGGGGCTTGCGACGCCGGGCGGGAGATTTCCTGCCCGGCTGCAGGGTTACCTTTGCGGACACCGGGACGGTGCGGGTGCACCGTCCTGGCGCTGAACGGATCAGCCGCGGGAGAGGAAACGCATGCCCTCTTCCAGGCCGCTCAGGGTCAGCGGGAACATCTGCTCCTTCACCAGCTCGCGCACCAGACCGGTGGAGGCGGTGTAGTTCCAGGTGTCCTTCGGGTACGGGTTGATCCAGATGAGCTTCTTGTACTTCTCCATGAAGCGCTGCATCCACACGTAGCCGGCTTCCTCGTTCCAGTGCTCGACGCTGCCGCCGGCCTGGGTGATCTCGTAGGGCGCCATGGCGGCGTCGCCGACGAACACCACCTTGTAGTCCGGCCCGTATTTATGCAGCAGGTCGAAGGTGGCGGTGCGCTCGCTGGAGCGACGCAGGTTGTTCTTCCACACCGACTCGTAGATGAAGTTGTGGAAGTAGAAGTACTCCAGGTGCTTGAACTCGGTCTTGCAAGCCGAGAACAGCTCCTCGCAGACCTTCACGTGGGCATCCATGGAACCGCCGATATCCAGCAGCAGCAGGAGTTTCACGGTGTTGCGCCGCTCGGGACGCATCTGGATGTTGAGCAGGCCGGCATCCTTGGCGGTGTGGTCGATGGTGCCATCGATATCCAGCTCTTCCGCCGCGCCCTCGCGGGCGAACTTGCGCAGGCGGCGCAGGGCGATCTTGATGTTGCGCGTGCCCAGCTCTACCTGGTCGTCGAGGTTCTTGTACTCGCGCTGGTCCCATACCTTGGCGGCCTTGCCCTGGCGCTTGCCGGCGTCGCCGACGCGGATGCCCTCGGGATTGAAGCCGCCGGAGCCGAACGGGCTGGTGCCGCCGGTGCCGATCCACTTGTTGCCGCCGGCGTGCCGTTCCTTCTGCTCTTCGAGGCGCTTCTTGAACTCCTCGATGAGCTTGTCCAGACCACCGAGGGACTGGATCTGCGCGCGCTCCTCGTCGGTCAGCAGGCGCTCGAATTCCTTGCGCAGCCACTCTTCGGGGATCAGCGCCTTGAGGTGGTCGTCGAGCTTGTCCAGGCCCTTGAAGTAGGCGCCGAAGGCCCGGTCGAACTTATCGAAATGGCGCTCGTCCTTCACCATGATGGTGCGGGCGAGGTAGTAGAACTCGTCCATGTCGGCGAACACGATGCGGTGCTTGAGCGCATCGATCAGGTCGAGCAGCTCGCGCACCGACACCGGCACCTTGGCCGCGCGCATTTCGTTGAACAGGTTGAGCAGCATGGCTGCGTCCTCTCGTGAAGCTAGTGCTTTTGTAGGAGCGAGCTTGCTCGCGAACGAGCCCTGCTAGGAAGTCTGTTCGCGAGCAAGGACTAGGCGTCCCCCTCGATCCTACGAAGAGCTGGTCAGATTCAGCGCGAAGCGCGGCGGCTCATGAAGGCCAGGCGTTCGAGCAACTGCACATCCTGCTCGTTCTTCACCAGGGCGCCCGCCAGCGGCGGGATGGCCTTGGTGGGGTCGCGCTCGCGCAGTACGGCCTCGCCAATGTTGTCGGCCATCAGCAGCTTCAGCCAGTCCACCAGTTCGGAGGTGGAGGGCTTCTTCTTCAGGCCCGGCACCTTGCGCACGTCGAAGAAGATGTCCAGCGCCTCGCTGACCAGCGTGCCGCTGATCTTCGGGTAGTGCACATCGACGATCTTCTGCAGGGTCTCGCGATCGGGGAAGGCGATGTAGTGGAAGAAGCAGCGGCGCAGGAAGGCGTCCGGCAGCTCCTTCTCGTTGTTGGAGGTGATGATGATGATCGGGCGCTGCTTGGCCTTGATCGTCTCGTTGGTCTCGTAAACGAAGAACTCCATCTTGTCGAGTTCCTGCAACAGGTCGTTGGGGAACTCGATGTCGGCCTTGTCGATCTCGTCGATCAGCAGGATCACGCGCTCCTCGGCCTCGAAGGCCTCCCAGAGCTTGCCCTTCTTGATGTAGTTGCGCACGTCATGGACCTTGTCCACGCCCAGCTGCGAGTCGCGCAGGCGGCTGACCGCGTCGTACTCGTAGAGCCCCTGGTGGGCCTTGGTGGTGGACTTGATGTGCCAGGTGATCAGCTTGGCGCCAAAGGACTCCGCCAGTTGCTCGGCGAGCATGGTCTTGCCGGTGCCCGGCTCACCTTTCACCAGCAGCGGGCGCTGCAGGGTGATGGCGGCATTGACCGCCAGCTTGAGGTCGTCGGTGGCGACGTAGGACTGGGTGCCTTCGAACTTCATCGGTGAATCCTCGAACGATGCGGGCCGGGCGCTCTGCCGGGCCGGGCGAATGGTCGGACAAGCTGCGACTATACCGCGCAGCCAAGGCGAGTGTGAACGCAGACGCGGCATTCAGTCATTGAATGGCGGGTCAGGGGATGACTGATCGCAAATGGCCTGCCGATGACAAGTTTGCTTTACATCGAAGACACCCCGATGTTAAGTTCGCTTTACATCACAAGGAGACCGCGATGAATCCCGCCCTGCGCCGCTACACCCTGTCCTGCGCCGCCCTGATGCTCCTCTACTCCGCCCTGGTCGCGCTGATCAGCTGGGGGCTGGACCTGCAGCAGCTGCCTTATGCCCTGCGCGTCCTGGCCGCCGCCTCTCCGGCTTTGCCGCTGCTGGCGATGCTCTACGTGTTCGACCGCTACCTGCGCAGCGAGCCGGACGAATTCCTGCGTTTCCTGCTGTCCCGAGCCGCCATGCTGGCCGGCGGCGTGGTAGTCGGGCTGTTCAGCGCCTGGGGCTTCCTCGAGCAGTACGCCGCCTGGCCGCGCTTCCCGGTGATCCTCGCCTTCCCGCTGTTCTGGGCCGCCTACGGCGTTGCCGTGGTGCTGCTGCGCCGGCGCTTCGCCTGACCGATCCGAGAAAGGAGCAACCATGCACAATCGCCTCAAGGCATTGCGCGCCGAACGCGGCTGGAGCCAGCAGGACCTCGCCCTGCAACTGCAGGTTTCGCGGCAGAGCGTGATCGCCATCGAGAGTGGCAAGTTCGATCCCAGCCTGCCGCTGGCCTTTCGTATAGCCCGGGTCTTCGGCCTGAGCATCGAGGCCATCTTCAGCGACGCGCAGCCCTAGTGAGCCGGGTGCGCCGACTGGACTACGAAGCCCGCCGGGCATAGGCTGCTGGGTCTGCACAGCTCCGAACCTAAGGAACGCATCATGAGCCGCATTTTCGCCGACAACGCGCAGTCCATCGGCAACACGCCGCTGGTCCAGATCAACCGCATCGCCCCGCGCGGCGTCACCATCCTGGCCAAGATCGAAGGGCGCAACCCGGGCTACTCGGTGAAGTGCCGGATCGGCGCCAACATGATCTGGGATGCCGAATCCAGCGGCCGCCTGAAATCCGGCATGACCCTGGTCGAACCGACCTCCGGCAACACCGGCATCGGCCTGGCCTTCGTCGCCGCTGCCCGTGGCTACAAGCTGATCCTCACCATGCCCTCCTCCATGAGCCTGGAACGCCGCAAGGTGCTCAAGGCACTGGGCGCCGAGATCGTCCTGACCGAGCCGGCCAAGGGCATGAAGGGCGCCATCGCCAAGGCCGAGGAAATCCTCGCCAGCGACCCGGCGAAGTACTTCATGCCGGCGCAGTTCGACAACCCGGCCAACCCGGCGATCCACGAAAAGACCACCGGCCCGGAAATCTGGAACGACACCGATGGCGCGGTCGACGTGCTGGTGGCCGGCGTCGGCACCGGCGGCACCCTCACCGGCGTGTCGCGCTTCATCAAGAACACCAAGGGCAAGCCGATTCTGTCGGTGGCCGTCGAGCCGGTCACCTCGCCGGTGATCAGCCAGGCCCTGGCCGGCGAAGAGATCAAGCCCAGCCCGCACAAGATCCAGGGCATCGGCGCCGGCTTCGTGCCGAAGAACCTCGACCTGTCCCTGGTCGACCGCGTCGCCACCATCGCCGACGAAGACGCCAAGAACATGGCCCTGCGCCTGATGCAGGAAGAAGGCATCCTCTGCGGCATCTCCAGCGGCGCCGCCATGGCCGCCGCGGTGAAGCTCGCCGAAGAGCCGAACATGCAGGGCAAGACCATCGTCGTGGTGCTGCCCGACTCGGGCGAGCGCTACCTCTCCACCATGCTCTTCGACGGCCTGTTCGAGGACCAGGAACTGGTCCAGTAAGCTCTATTCCGCCCCTCTGCGGGGCGGTTTCCTACCTGCCGTTCCGAATCGGTGCGGCTCGAGTCACGTGCGCTGTCTGCGGACCCGCAGGCAGCCATGGCCCCTCGCCATGTTCCGGCAAAATGGTTAATTCTTGCGCAGCCCGCGACGAAGCGTCGCCCATCTTTCGCGGATGGCCCGGGCTTTCCGCACCGTTGTCAGGAACACAAGAATGAAAATTTCCGCCCCGTTGCTCTCCACCCTTGCACTCTCCCTCTCCGTTGCCGCCGGCGCCGCCCAGGCCGATAACGTCAAGATCTACAACTGGTCCGACTACATCGCCCCGGACACCGTGCCGACCTTCACCAAGGAAACCGGCATCCAGGCGACCTACGACGTCTACGACAGCAACGAGACCCTCGATGGCAAGCTGATGACCGGCAAATCCGGTTACGACATCGTGGTGCCGTCGAACCACTTCATGGCCAAGCAGATCCAGGCCGGCGCGTTGAAGAAGCTGGACAAGAGCCAGCTGCCGAACTGGAAGAACCTCAACCCGGTGCTGATGAAGGCGCTGGAAGTGAACGACCCGGGTAACGAGCACGGCTTCCCCTACCTGTGGGGCACCACCGGCATCGGCTACAACCCGGCGAAGATCAAGGAAGTGCTGGGCGACAACGCGCCGATCGACTCCTGGGACATCTTCTTCAAGCCCGAGTACATGGAGAAGCTGGCCAAGTGTGGCGTAGCGGTGCTGGACAACGGCCCCGAGCTGCTGCCGATCACCCTGAACTACCTGGGCCTGCCGCATCACAGCCAGAAGCTGGATGACTACAAGAAGGCCGAGGAAGCGCTGCTCAAGGTGCGTCCGTACATCCGCTACTTCCACTCCTCCAAGTACGTCAGCGACCTGGCCAACGGCGAAATCTGCGTAGCCGTCGGTTTCTCCGGCGACATCCTGCAGGCCGCCACCCGCGCCAAGGAAGCCAAGAACGGCGTGGAAATCCAGTACTCCACGCCGAAGGAAGGCTCGCCGCTGTGGTTCGACATGGTCGCCATGCCCAACGACGCGCCGGATGAGAAAGCCGCCTACGCCTTCATGAACTACCTGCTGCGCCCGGAAGTCATGGCCGGCGTGAGCAACTACGTGCACTACGCCAACGGCAACCTGGCTGCCGATGCGCTGGTGGACAAGGCGATCAAGGCGGACCCGGCGATCTACCCGCCGCAGGACAAGATGGCCAAGCTGTTCGCCCTCGAATCCATGCCGATGAAGATCGACCGCGTGCGTACCCGCACCTGGAACACCATCAAGACCGGCAAGTAAGCATCACCCTTGCCTGACAACGCGCGGCCCCGGCCGCGCGTTGTCGTTTTCGTCGCGCAAGTCGCGCTTTGCCGCGCGACTCGCACAAGGCTCGCGCCCTCGCGCGAAGCCCGCTATAGTCAGCCCACGCAGCGCCAATGCTGCCCCACTCAACAAGGTTCGCCTTCCATGTCCCGATACCCATTGCCCGATCCGGCAATCAACGTTGCAGCCTCCCCGGCTTGCGGCGCGGGTGCGGGCGCGGCCTGCCCTCCTCCGCCCCCTGTCGTCGCTGTCGCGTCGCCTCCGCCTCCCGGTGCGGCCTACCCGCCACCCGGCGTGAGCTTCTGACGCCACACGCTGTTTCCATCGCCTGGTTTTCCGCGCACAACTGACGCGGCTCCCGGTATGTGTCCGGCCATCGAAGGCCGGTCGTGATCTGCCTGACGACAGGTGCATTGCATGATTTCGCTCAACCGCTCGTCCCTGGCCGCCCTGGCCAGCACCTCCCTGTTCGTGCTGCTGTGGAGCAGCGCCGCGATCATCAGCAAGTGGGGCCTGGCCCATGCTTCGCCGATGGTCTTCCTCATCGCCCGCTTCGGCACCGCGCTGGTGGCGCTGCTGATCCTCTCGCCGCTGATCGGCCTGCGCTGGCCGCGCGAGCGCAGGCAGGTGCGCCACGCCGTGCTCACCGGCCTGGTGATGCTGGGCATCTACCCGATCTTCTACCTGATGGCGCTGGACCTGCACGTCACCCCCGGCGTCATAGCCACGGTGCTCGGCGTGCAGCCGATGCTGACCAGCTTCCTGCTCGAACGCCGGCATTCGGCGCCGCGCCTGGGCGGGCTCGCACTGGGCCTGAGCGGGCTGGTGATGGTGGTGTACCAGAGCATCGGGCTGTCGGGCCTGACCTTCGCCGGCCTGGCCTGCTGCCTGCTGGCGCTGCTGTCGATCACCGGCGGCTCGATCCTGCAGAAGAACATCCGCGAGAACCCGCTGGGCACCCTGCCCCTGCAGTACATGGCCGGGCTGGCGCTGTGCATCGGCGTGGCGCCTTTCCAGCCGCTGCACGTGGAGTGGAATGCGGCGTTCATCCTCAGCGCGCTGTGGATGGGCCTGATGGTCTCGGTGCTGGCCACCGTGCTGCTCTACCGGATGATCGCGGCGGGCAACCTGGTCAACGTCACCAGCCTGTTCTACCTGGTGCCGGCGGTCACGGCGCTGATGGATTACGCGGTGTTCGGCAATCGCCTGTCCGCACTCGGCCTGCTGGGCATGGGGCTGATCGTGGTGGGGTTGATGCTGGTGTTCCGCCAGGCAGCGCCAGCGCGGGACGCCGGGGCCGTGCGGGTTGTGGATAACTGATAGTCCTGCGCGCGGACTGTCCCCTCTCCCTAACCCTCTCCCTGAAGGGAGAGGGGACTGTTCTGCGTCGCCTGGAAGGTTCTAGCAATCCTGCGATAACAGGAAAAACTCCGCTCTCAGAGAGTGCAGAGGACAGCTCCCTCTCCCTTCAGGGAGAGGGCTGGGGAGAGGGAGACCCATCGGCACGCTCTATCAGCGAACGCCTCAGCTCTTAAGCCTCAACCCGCCGCCTCCACCTTCGGCTGCGGCGCCGGCCTAAGCACCAGCCACAGCGCCAGCGCAATCAGCACGCCACCCTGCAGGTGCGCCCAGGACAGCGACTCATCCAGCAGCAGCACGCCCCAGAACACGCCGAACGGCGGAATCAGAAAGGTCACCGTCATGGTCTTCAGCGGGCCGATGCTCGCCAGCAGGCGGAAGTACAGGACGTAGGCGAAGGAGGTGCAGAGAAAGCCCAGCCCGGCCAGCGCCAGCAGGATCTTCGGTTCGGCCAGCGGCGCCAGCGGCATGTCGAGGCTGGTGCCGAGGAAGAACGGCAGCAGGCACAGGGTCGCGCCAGCCTGGCTGCCCAGGGCCGAGACGGCGAAGTCCAGGCCGCCCTGGTCGTTGATCCAGCGCTTGGTGAAGTAGCCGGCGAAGCCGTAGCAGGTCGTCGCCACCAGGCACGCCGTGGCCCCCCAGAGCACCTGGGAATCGAAGGGAACGGGCCCGGCACGGGTCAGTACCGCTACGCCCGCCAAACCCAGCAGCACGCCAAGAGCCTTGCCGCCGGTGAGTGCCTCGCCGAAGAACAACGAGCCGATCAGCACGCCCATCAGCGGCGTGGTGGCGTTGAAGATCGCCGAATACCCCGCGGGCAGAAACTGCGCCGCCAGGCTGTACATCAGCACCGGGATGCCGGAAGCGATCACGCCGATCAGCAGCAGGCGCACCAGCTTGCCGCGAAACTCCCAGCGCGCGCGCAGCGCCAGCATGATCACCACCAGGCCGATGGCCGAGAGAAACACCCGGAAGAACGCCGTCGGCATCACCCCGATGGCCGGCACCAGTTGGCGCATGAACAGGAAACTGGCGCCCCAGATGGCAGCCAGACCGAACATGTTGAGCAGAGCGGCAGGGTTCATCGCGAAGGGCTCCAAGGCAGGTAAGCCACCAGCCTACGCCAGTGGTGAAGAGCATCCATCCACAGCTGACTTTCAAAGTCCATCAGCGATTCTGGCGCAACCGCGCCATGCTCAGCACGTCGGCATAAACACCGTCACGCAGGGCGAATTCACGCAGCGTTCCTTCCACCTCGAAGCCGAACTTGCGATACAGCGCGATGGCCGGCTCGTTGTCGGTATAAACAGTCAGCTCGACTCGACGCAGGCCCATCCAGTTATCGGCGATGTCCATCAGCTCGGCCAGCAGCCGCGTACCAATGCCGCGTCCCTGCCAAGCCACGGCGACGCCCATGCCGATGCTGCCGCACTGACTGCGGCGCACGCGCGGGTACTGTTCCAGGCTGGCGCTGCCGATCACCTCGCCCTGGTGGAGTGCCAGCAGGGAAATGCGGCGCTCGTCGTCCAGCACCATGCGCTTGCGCCACAGTTCCGGCGCCTGATAGGGCATCTGCAGAACCTGGCGCGCCACCGCCGGGTCGTTGTAGAGGGCTGCGAGGCCATTGATGTGCTGCTCGGTGCAGCGCTCGATGCGGACGTCTTGCATGGCGTACCGGCTCCTTGCCGAAGGGTGGTGTCCTGGGCTCTTTTCCAAGAGCGGGCCGGCCAGCATACGCGCTAACCCTGCGGGAAAGCTGCACGATCTGCCGAAGAAACCGCCCTTTCCCAACCGGTTCGCCGTGACTAAGCTCGCTGCACCAGAACCCAGCAGAGGCGCTCCCATGGCTCAGCACTGGCCGGCGACCGAGATCGCGACCCTGATCCTCGATGGCTTCGACGACTACCGCGCGAAGTTCCACCAGATCACCGCCGGAGCGCCCGCGCGTTTCGAGCAGGCACAGTGGCAGGAGGCCCAGCGCGCCTCCGCCGAACGCATCGAGCTGTACGAGGAAATGGTCGCCGAGACCGTCGGTCGACTGACCCGCGCCATGGCCGGCATCGACCTGGTCGACGTGGAGCGCTGGCCCATCGCCAAGAGCGCCTACATCACGCTGATCGACCCGCGGCTGGACGACGAACTGGCGGAGACCTGGTTCAACTCGATCTTCTGCGGCCTGTTCAGCCACGACAACATCAGCGACGGCACGATGTTCGTGCACACCACCCGACCGTCCCTGCGTGCCCATTCGCGCGACCCGCACACCCGCCTCTACCGTCCCGGCGGCAAGCTGCGCCAGGCGCTGGAGAGCATCTTCGACGACTACCGTTTCGCCGTGGACTACGACGACCGCGAACGCGACCTGCAGCGCATGGACAGCCTGCTGCACGCCAACCTGCCGGACTGGGTGTGCAAGGACCCGACCTTGACCATCGAGCTGATCGGCTCGGTGTTCTACCGCAACAAGGGCGCCTACCTGGTGGGCCGCCTGTTCACCCCGGAGGAGCAGTGGCCGCTGGTGTTCCCGCTGGTGCACCACGAGGGGCGTGGCATCCAGTTCGACACGGTGATCACCGACGAGGCGGAAGTCTCGATCATCTTCTCCTTCACCCGCTCCTACTTCATGGTCGATGCGCCGGTGCCGGCGGAGATGGTCGCCTTCCTCAAGCGCCTGCTGCCGGGCAAGCACATCGCCGAGCTGTACACTTCCATCGGCTTCTACAAGCAGGGCAAGAGCGAGTTCTACCGCGCACTGATCAACCACCTGGCAACCACCGACGACCGCTTCGTCATGGCTCCCGGCGTGCGCGGCATGGTGATGAGCGTGTTCACCCTGCCGGGCTTCAACACCGTGTTCAAGATCATCAAGGACAACTTCAACCCGGCCAAGACCGTGGACCACGCCACGGTGATCCAGAAGTACCAGCTGGTGAAGAACCACGACCGCGTCGGGCGCCTGGCCGACACCCAGCAGTTCGCCGACTTCCGCTTCCCGGTGCGCAAGTTCGACCCGGACTGCCTCGCCGAACTGCTGGATGTCGCGCCCTCCACCGTCATGCTGGAGGGCGACGTGGTGCTGATCCGTCACTGCTGGACCGAGCGCCGCATGACCCCGCTGAACATCTACCTGGAGCACGCCACACCGGCGCAGGTGGAGGAAGCGCTGAAGGACTACGGCCTGGCGATCAAGCAACTGGCGGCGGCGAACATCTTCCCCGGCGACATGCTGTTGAAGAACTTCGGCGTCACCCGCCATGGCCGCGTGGTGTTCTACGACTACGACGAGATCTGCTACCTGACCGAAGTGCATTTCCGCCACATCCCGCCGGCGCGCTACGAAGAGGACGAGATGTCCTCCGAACCCTGGTACTCGGTGGGGCCGATGGACGTGTTCCCGGAAGAGTTTCCGCGTTTCCTGTTCGTCGACCTGAAGCTGCGCCGGCAATTCGCCAAGCTGCATGGCAACCTGTTCGACGCGGACTACTGGAAGGGTCTGCAGGAGCAGATTCGTGCCGGCAAGGTGATCGACGTGTTCCCCTACCGCCGCCACGAGTCGCCGGAAGAAGCGCTGGCGCGCTAGGCCAGGCGCGGCGTTCCTGCATCAAAACTCCAAAATGAAAAAACGCGCCCATTGGCGCGTTTTTTTCATACAGCAAGAACTCAGATTTCCACCTGCGTACCCAGCTCGATCACTCGGTTCAGTGGCAGGTTGAAGTAGCGCAGGTTGCCATTGGCGTTCTTCAGCAGGAAGGCAAACAACGCCTCGCGCCAGCGCGCCATGCCGATCAGCTTGGACGGGATCACCGTCTCGCGGCTGAGGAAATAGGTGGTGCGCATCGGGCTGAAATCCAGCTCGTTGAGGTGGCACAGCTTGAGCGCCTGCGGGATGTCCGGGTCTTCCATGAAGCCGAAGTGCAGCACCACGCGGAAGAAGCCTTCGCCGTAGGCATCCACCTCGAAGCGGCGGTCGGCCGTAACACGCGGGCTGTCTTCGTTGACCACGGTGAGCAGCACGACCTGCTCATGCAGCACCTGGTTGTGCAGCAGGTTGTGCAACAGCGCATGGGGCACGGCGTCGGTGCGGGCGGTGAGGAATACGGCAGTGCCCTGCACGCGATGCGGCGGCTGCGAGCGGATGCTGGAAATGAACAGCGGCAGCGGCAGCGAGCCTTCGTCGAGGCGATCCACCAGCAGTTGGCGACCACGCTTCCAGGTAGTCATCAGGATGAACAGGCCGATACCGGCGATCACCGGGAAGGCGCCGCCCTGAACGACCTTGGGCAGGTTCGCGGCGAAGAACAGGGTGTCGACGAACAGCATCATCAGGAAGAACGGGATGGCCAGCCACAGCGGCCACTTCCACAGCAGCCAGACGACCACGCCCATCAGCAGGGTAGTCATCAGCATGGTGCCGGTCACCGCCACGCCATAGGCCGAGGCCAGGGCCGCGGAGGATTCGAAGCCGAGCACCAGCAGCACCACGCCGACCATCAGCGCCCAGTTCACGCCGGGAATATAGATCTGTCCCTGCTCGTGGCTCGAGGTGTGCTGGATCGACATGCGCGGCACGTAGCCCAGCTGGATGGCCTGGCGGGTCAGCGAGAAGGCGCCGGAGATTACCGCCTGCGAGGCGATCACGGTGGCCGCGGTGGACAGCGCCACCATCGGCACCAGCGCCCAGCCCGGCGCGGTCAGATAGAAGGGGTTACGCGCGGCTTCAGGGTTGACCAGGATGGTCGCGCCCTGGCCGAAGTAGTTCAGCACCAGCGCCGGCAGCACCAGGGCGAACCAGGCGCGGGCGATGGGCTTGCGGCCGAAGTGGCCCATGTCGGCGTAGAGCGCTTCGGCACCGGTCAGCGCCAGCACGGTGGCGCCGAGGATGGCGACGCCGATGCCCGGGTGGGAAACGAAGAAGTTGAAGGCCCAGGCCGGGTTCATCGCCTTGAGTACTTCCGGCTGCTGCGACACGCCATAGGCGCCCAGAGCAGCCAGGGCCAGGAACCATGCCACCATGATCGGCCCGAAGAGAATGCCGATGCGCGCGGTGCCGTGCTTCTGGATCAGGAACAGGCCCACCAGCACGATCAGCGACAGCGGCACCACCCAGTGCTCCAGGCCGTCGAAGGCGATCTCCAGGCCCTCGATGGCCGAGAGTACCGAGATCGCCGGAGTGATCATGCTGTCGCCATAGAACAGTGCGGCGCCGATCAACCCGGCCACCACCATGAATGCCTGCAGCTTGTGGCGGCCGGTAGCGGCGCGGCGCGCCAGCGCCGATAGCGCCATCACCCCGCCCTCACCCTGGTTGTCGGCGCGCAGTACGAAGATCACGTACTTGATCGACACCACCCAGATCAGCGACCAGAAGATCAGCGAAAGCACGCCGAGCACGCCGTCATGGTTGGCCTGTACGCCATAACCGCCGACGAAGACTTCCTTGAGGGTGTACAGCGGGCTGGTGCCGATATCGCCGTAGCAGACGCCCACGGCGCCGACCATCAGGCCGATCGCGGAGCTCGAATGGGGCTGCTCATGCTCAACGGTGCCGGCGCTTGCATCGGACATGTAACAAAATTCCTCAAAAAAATTCGGCGCATCCTGCTCCGACCCTTTCGTCGATGCAAGAGCCGGGTAAGAAGGTTCTGAATGACTATAGAGCCTGTTGCCCGGAATTACCGGGCGAACGGGGCTGTCAGGCGGCGTGCGACAGCTTGTCCCAGAGAGGCTGGTCAAGTGCGCGGGACGCCGCTAGAATTGCGCACTTTTTGATCAGAGGCGCCGCCAGCGCGCCCTTCGAGGTTAGCCGCACATGTCCACCGCCACACCCAAAGTCGGATTCGTCTCGCTCGGATGCCCGAAAGCGACCGTCGACTCCGAACGCATCCTCACCCAGTTGCGCATGGAAGGGTACGAAATCGTCCCCACCTACCAGGACGCAGACGTGGTGGTGGTGAACACCTGCGGCTTCATCGACAGCGCCAAGGCCGAGTCCCTGGACGCCATCGGCGAAGCCATCGCCGAGAACGGCAAGGTGATCGTCACCGGCTGCATGGGCGTCGCCGAAGACAGCATCCGTGACGTGCACCCCAGCGTGCTCGCCGTGACCGGCCCGCAGCAGTACGAGCAGGTGGTCAACGCCGTCCACGAGGTGATCCCGCCCAAGGCCGAGCACAACCCGCTGATCGACCTGGTGCCGCCGCAGGGCATCAAGCTGACCCCGCGTCACTACGCCTACCTGAAGATTTCCGAAGGCTGCAACCACAGCTGCAGCTTCTGCATCATCCCGTCGATGCGCGGCAAGCTGGTCAGCCGCCCGGTCGGCGACGTGCTCAGCGAAGCCCAGCGCCTGGTCAAGGCCGGCGTCAAGGAGCTGCTGGTCATCTCCCAGGACACCAGCGCCTATGGCGTGGACCTGAAGTACAAGCTGGACTTCTGGGACGGCCAGCCGGTGAAGACCCGCATGCTGGAGCTGTGCGAGGCGCTCTCGTCGATGGGCGTGTGGGTGCGCCTGCACTACGTCTACCCGTACCCCAACGTCGACGACGTGATCCCGCTGATGGCCGAGGGCAAGCTGCTGCCCTACCTCGACATCCCCTTCCAGCACGCCAGCCCGAAAGTGCTGAAGTCCATGAAGCGCCCCGCCTTCGAGGACAAGACCCTGGCGCGCATCAAGAAGTGGCGCGAGATCTGCCCCGAGCTGACCATCCGCTCCACCTTCATCGTCGGCTTCCCCGGCGAGACCGAGGAAGACTTCCAGTACCTGCTGGACTGGCTGACCGAAGCCCAGCTCGACCGCGTCGGCTGCTTCCAGTACTCCCCGGTGGAAGGTGCCCCGGCCAACGACCTGGGCCTGGATGTGGTACCCGACGACGTCAAGCAGGACCGCTGGGAGCGCTTCATGGCGCACCAGCAGGCAATCTCCGCCGCCCGCCTGCAGCTGAAGATCGGCAAGGAAATCGACGTGCTGATCGACGAAGTGGACGATGAAGGCGCGGTCGGCCGCTCCTACGCCGACGCCCCGGAAATCGACGGCGCCGTGTACATCGACAGCTTCGACGTGAAACCGGGCGACAAGGTGCGTGTACGCATCACCGACGCCGACGAGTACGACCTCTGGGCCGAACTGGTCTGATCCGCAAAAGCCCCGCTGAAGCGGGGCTTTTCATTTCAAGGGTAAGAACATGACCAACAACGACGTGCTACGCAGCCTGCGCTACCTGCTGGACATCCGCGATGCCCAGGTGGCCGAGATCACTGCGCTCGCCGGGTTCAACGTCAGCGCCGAGGAAATCGGCGCCTACCTCGCCCGCGACGACGAGCCGGACTTCAAGCCGTGCAGCGACCGCGTGCTGGCGCACTTCCTCGACGGCCTGATCGTGCATCGCCGCGGCCGCGACGAATCGCGCCCGCTGCCGCCGGTGGAGCTGCCGCTGACCAACAACATCACCCTGAAGAAGCTGCGCGTCGCCTTCGAGCTGCGCGACGACGACATCCTGGCAATCCTCGACAGCGTCAGCTTCATCGTCACCAAGACCGAACTGGGTGCGCTGTTCCGCAAACCCGGCCACAACAACTACCGCCCCTGCGGCGACCAGTTGCTGCGCAACTTCCTCAAGGGCCTGACCCAGCGCCAGCAGCGCTGAGGCCACCGTGCTCTACCGCCTCGCCGCTGACGCCGTGGTCCTGCTGCACCTGGGGTTCATCCTCTTCGTGCTGCTCGGCGGCCTGCTGGTGCTGCGCTGGCCGCGCCTGGCGTGGCTGCACGTGCCAGCGGCGGCCTGGGGCATGGCGGTGGAATTCCTCCACCTCTACTGCCCGCTCACCCCGCTGGAAAACCACTTCCGCGCCCTGGCCGGCGACAGCGGCTACAGCGGGGGCTTCATCGAGCATTACCTGATCCCGCTGATCTACCCCGCCGGCCTGACGGAGGCGATACAGGTCGTCCTCGGCCTGGTAGTGGTTGCGGTCAATCTGCCGCCTTACCTGCTTCTGCTGCGCCGGGCACTGCGCTTGAGCTGAGCGGCGCCGGCTTGCTCACCGGCAGATAGGCCAGGCTCGCCTCCTTGTTCTTCGCGTGGCCCAGACGCTGGCCGTTGTTCAGCTGCGACTCGATCAACCGGTGATCCGCCGTCAGCCAGTTCAGCGGCTGATCTCCCTCGCGGGTCACCTGGGAGATGATCAGGGTACGCGCCGGGTCCCATTCCTCGCCGGTGGTCTGGCGAAGCCAGACGAACAGCGCGGCACTGTCGCCCTGCGGATAACCGGAGTGAACATAAAAGAAGGGATGGGCTTGCCGCTGCCCGTGCTGCGCCAGATACATCGGCAGACGCGCATCGTCGTCCCCGAGGAACAGCACCCGCCACTGCGACCAGGGCGCGCTCTGTTCTGCCGCGGCGCGCACGTCCCTGGCGAACTGCGGAACCCCTCCACCGCCATTGCTCCATGGGTAAGCCACGCCCAGCACCAACAGCATCAGCGCCGCACCCACCCCTAGCGCTTTAGGCCAGACGCGCCCCAGCCCTTCGAGCCCACGCTCATGCCGCGACTCGACCACCCACCAGGCCGCCAGTAACTGGGCGAACGGCACCAGCGGCAGAACGTAGTAACTGCGGCGGCTGCCGCTGGCGGTGAAGAACACGAACAGCAGCGCCAGCGCCCAGACCAGCCAGCGCGCATTGGGCTGCAGCTGCTTCCAGCGGCGCACGGCATACCACAGGCCGATGATCCACAGCGGCGCCCAAGGCAAGGTGTAGGCCGGCAGATAGATCAGGTAGGTGTAGATCGGCCCCATGTGGTCGAAGGGATCGAAGAAACGCACCACGTTTTCCTTGAACACCAGCGCAAGGCCACTCTCGCCGTAGCTGGGCTGACCATAGAAGTGCGACAGCACGAAAGGAATCGCATACACGCCGCCTGCCACTACCAGCGCGGCCACCAGCCGCAGGTTCAGGTGCCGGCGCCAGCGACCCTCTGCCAGCAGGTGCGGCAGCAACACCAGCCCCGGCAGGATGAAGCCGATCAGCCCCTTGCAGAGCGACGTCAGCGACAGGATCAGGAAGAAGCCCAGGTAGCCGGAGAAGCGCGTATCTTCCGGGTCCCGCCAGTACCAGGCCAACGCCGCCAGCACGCCGAACACGGTGAGCATGTCCGCCGTCGCCACCCGCGCCCAGAACAGGAAGTAGAAGGTGGTCGCCAGCAGCCAACCGGCCAGCAGCCCGGTGCCCTTGCGCAGCAGGCGCTCGCCCAGCCACCAGGTCAGCCAGACGCTGCCCAGGCCAGAAAGCACGGTGCTGATACGCAGGGTCCAGTGATTGAGGCCGAACAGGCTGGCCGGCGCGGTGATCAGCCAATAAGACAGCAGTGGCTTGTCGTAATACGGCGCGCCGCGAAGGTAGGGATCGAAGTAATCGCCCGACTGCAGCATCTGCAGCGAGATATCCGCCCAGCGCACTTCCGGCCCCCAGACCTCGCGCCAGCCCAGCCCGCACACCAGCAGCACCAGCGTCACGCCCAGCAGCAGCGCCAGCGCCTTGCGATCGTTGTTCCAACCCAGCATCACCCGGCCCCCGGCCTCTCGAACGTGCGCGGGACACTAGGGCAGCATTGGTTATGCGCAGGTTAAGAAAATGCAGCCATCGCGTAATGCGCCGCCATTTCCCGATTGGATAGTGCTCGGAGCGGCCCGGCGATCCCGCTAGGGTGAGCCGAAAAACCAGCCAGGAGAGGCTCATGCACCCGTACTTTTCCCTCGCCGGACGGACCGCCCTGGTCACCGGCGGCACCCGTGGTATCGGCCGGATGATCGCCCAGGGCCTGCTCGAAGCCGGCGCCAGGGTGATCATCTGTGCCCGCGATGGCGCTGCCTGCGCCGACACCGCCACTGAGCTGTCGCAGTACGGCGAATGCATCGGCCTGCCGGCCAACCTCGCCACCGAGGAAGGCGCCCGCGCCCTGGCCACCGAGCTGAACGAGCGCCTCGACCACCTCGACATCCTGGTGAACAACGCTGGCACCACCTGGGGCGCGCCGCTGGAAAGCTACCCCGCCTCGGGCTGGGAGAAGGTCATGCAACTCAACGTCACCGCCGTATTCAGCTGCATCCAGCAACTGCTGCCGCTGCTGAAGAAAGGCGGCAGCGCGCAGAACCCGGCGCGGGTGATCAACATCGGCTCGGTGGCCGGGGTCACCTCCCACGGCGAGAACGCCTACGCCTACGGCCCGAGCAAGGCCGCGCTGCACCAGCTGTCGCGCATGCTCGCCCGCGAACTGGTGAAGGACCACATCAACGTCAACGTCATCGCCCCCGGCCGCTTCCCCAGCAAGATGACCCGCCACATCGCCAACGACGAGCAGGCCATGGCCGAGGACACCGCGGTCATCCCCATGGGCCGCTGGGGCCGCGAGGAGGAGATGTCCGCCCTGGCGATCAGTCTGGCGAGTAGCGCCGGCGCCTACATGACCGGCAACATCATCCCCATCGATGGCGGCTTCCACCTCGGCTGAAGCCAGCGACGAGAGCGAATCAGGTACCATGGCGGCCCCTGCAACAACCCGTGCCGCCATGTCCTACAGCATCTCGCCGATCGGCCACGTCCGCTCCTGCTTCAAGGAGAAGTTCGCCATCCCGCGCCAGCCGCAACTGGCCCCGGCCGCGACCGGCGTGCTGGAACTGCTGCCGCCGTTCGACACCGGCGACGCGGTGGACGGCCTGGAGCAGCTCAGTCACATCTGGCTGATCTTCCTCTTCCATCAGGCGCTGGAAGACAAGCCGCGGCTGAAGGTGCGCCCGCCGCGCCTGGGCGGCAACCAGTCGATGGGCGTGTTCGCCACCCGCGCCACCCACCGGCCCAATGGCCTCGGTCAATCCGTGGTGAAACTGGAGAAGGTCGAGCCCGGCCGCCTCTGGCTATCCGGCATCGATTTGCTGGATGGCACCCCGGTCATCGACATCAAGCCCTACGTGCCCTACGCCGACATCGTGCCGGACGCACACAACGCCATCGCCGACGCGCCGCCCGCCCCCATCCCCGTGCGCTGGAGCGACGAAGCCCTGCTTCAGGCCCATGAACAAGGCCTGCGTCTCGGCCAGCCGGTGACCGAACTCATCGAGCAGTGCCTCGCCCAGGACCCGCGCCCGGCCTACCAGAAGCCGCCGCCCGAGCGCCGCTATGGCGTGCGCCTGTGGGACCTGGACGTGCACTGGCACTACCCCGCCGACGGCGAGATCCGCGTGCTGGACGTGCAACGCGCCGCCGACTGAAGCCGGCGTCAGTCCACCGGATTGAGGGCGATCACGTCGCTCTCGAAGCACTCCTGCTCGAGGATCAGCGGCTCCACCAGCGGACGGCTGTCGCGGAAGTGCGCCGTTTGCGTGTGCGCCTCGTAGGCCGCGTCGTCGCGGTAGATCTCATAGAGATAGATGACGTCCGGGTCGAGGCGATCCTGGGACACATCGAAGACCAGGCAACCGGGTTCGCTGGACACCGAAGCGGCGGCATTGGCCTTGATGGCGTGGAGAAAATCCTCGGCGCTGCCGGGCTTCACGCGGGTCTTGATGAACAGACTGTACACAGGGCGTTCCTTTTGTTTTAAATTTGAAATCAAATTGTATACAAAAAAGGAACCGCGTCCATGTCCGATCTCCCCGCCCGCCCCGGCCGCCTCAATGGCCTGCGTCACCTCGCCCTGCTGGTACCGAACCTCGAGGAGTGCGAGCGCTTCTACGTCGATGTGCTCGGCATGCAGGTGCTCAATCGCGCCAACGAAGACCTGGTCTACCTCACCTGCGGCAACGACAACCTCTCGCTGGGCCGTGGCTTGGGCGCGGCCAACGGCCTGCAGACCCTGGACCACTACGGCTTCGTCGTCGACAGCGTGGAAGAGCTGGAAGCCTGGTACCAGTACTTCAAGGCGCGCGGCGTGACCCTGCTGGACCGCCCTTTCGACCATGGCGACGGCGCGCGCAGCTTCCACCTGCTCGACCCGGCGGGGAACAAGGTGCAGCCGCTGTATCACCCGGCGGTTTCCGGCCAGCGCCTGGTCTGACGCACTTGTAGGAGCGAGCTTGCTCGCAAACCTGCAAGGCACGGTCTGTCCCGGTTCGCGAGCAAGGGCTGGACGCCCCCTCGGTCCTACGAAAGCCGTCCCGACACGAATTCCGCGCGCAATAAAAAACGCCGCGCTCCCAGGGGGATCGCGGCGTTCTTCTGACTGAACGGTGCTACTGACTGCTCGGTTTACTTCTCTACGAAGGCGCGCTCGATCAGGTAGTCGCCCGGCTCGCCCATGCGCGGGGAGATCTGCAGGCCGAAGCCGTTCAGCACTTCGCTGGTCTCGTCGAGCATGCTCGGGCTGCCGCAGATCATCGCGCGGTCGTCCTGCGGGTTCATCGGCGGCAGGCCGATGTCGGCGAACAGCTTGCCGCTGCGCATCAGGTCGGTCTGGCGGCCCATGCTGTGGAATTCTTCACGGGTGACCAGCGGGCAGTAGATCAGCTTCTCTTTCACCATGTCGCCGAAGTACTCGTGCTCCGGCAGGACCTTGGTGATGAAGTCGGAGTAGGCCAGTTCGCTGACCCAGCGTACGCCGTGGACCAGGATGACCTTCTCGAAGCGCTCGTAGACTTCCGGGTCCTGGATCACCGACAGGAACGGCGCCATGCCGGTGCCGGTGCTCAGCAGGTACAGGTGCCGGCCGGGCTTGAGGTCGTCCAGCACCAGGGTGCCGGTGGGCTTGCGGCTGACCATCAGCTCGTCGCCTTCCTTCAGGTGCTGCAGACGCGAAGTCAGCGGACCGTCCGGGACCTTGATGCTGAAGAACTCCAGGTGCTCTTCGTAGTTCGGGCTGGCGATGCTGTACGCGCGCATCAGCGGACGACCGTTGACTTCCAGGCCGATCATCACGAACTGACCGGTCTTGAAGCGCAGACCCGGGTTACGGGTGGTCTTGAAGCTGAAGAGGGTGTCGTTCCAGTGGTGCACGCTGAGAACGCGCTCGGTGTACAGGTTGCTCATCAAGGACTCCTAGGAGAAACGTGGCGCACCCCAGCAGATCCCGGACGTAGCGCAATTGCGCGACATTTTATAGGCGGCGACAATATCCGCAAAATAAATTATCTGGATATTGCTAATCCAAAACGCAGATAAGGCCGCCCAGTCGCCGCAAAAGGATACCGTCAGGTACTTCCTACGCCGGGGTGACGAAATGTCGCGCGGCCCTCTCCGGAGCCCCACAGAATGAAGTTCACCCTGCGCCAGCTCGAAGTCTTCGTTGCCGTCGCCCAGCAGGAAAGCGTCTCCCGCGCCGCCGAGGCGTTGTCCATGTCGCAGTCGGCCACCAGCACCTCTCTGGGTGAGCTGGAGCGGCAGTTCGACTGCAAACTGTTCGACCGCTCCGGCAAGCGCCTCACGCTCAACGCCCTCGGCCGCCAATTACTGCCCCAGGCGGTGGCCCTGCTCGACCGCGGCAGCGAGATCGAGAACATGCTCAATGGCAAGAGCGCCTTCGGTTCGCTGGACCTGGGCGCCACCCTGACCATCGGCAACTACCTGGCGACCCTGCTGATCGGCACCTTCATGCAGCGCCAGCCCGACTGCCGGGTGCGCTTGCATGTGCACAACACCGCCCACGTGGTGCAGCGCGTGGCCCACTACGAACTGGACCTGGGTCTGATCGAAGGCGACTGCCAGCACCCGGACATCGAAGTGCAGCCGTGGATGGAAGATGAACTGGTGGTGTTCTGCGCGCCGCAGCACCCGCTCGCCCGTGACGGACGTGCGAGCCTGGAGCGGCTGACGGAGGAAGCGTGGATTCTGCGGGAACAGGGCTCGGGCACGCGGCTGACCTTCGACCAGGCCATGCGTCACCATGTGGAACCGCTGAACGTGCGGCTGGAGTTGGAGCACACCGAAGCGATCAAGCGCGCGGTGGAATCAGGGCTGGGGATTGGCTGCATCTCGCGCCTGGCCCTGCGCGACGCCTTCCGCCGCGGCAGCCTGGTGCCGGTGGAAACGCCGGACCTGGACCTGCGCCGGCAGTTCTACTTCATCTGGCACCGGCAGAAGTACCAGACCGCGACCATGCGCGAGTTCCTGGAACTGTGCCGCAGTGAAACCGCCGGGGTGACGCGCAGCGACGATATCGTCCTGCCGATGATTCCCTGAAAGCTGCTCTTTGTAGGAGCGAGCTTGCTCGCGAACATCGCCCTCCCGATATCGGCGGCGTGAAGCGTTCGCGAGCAAGCTCGCTCCTACAGGAATCACCCCAGCAGGATGCCCGCCCAGGTCACGGTGATGATGGTCAGAGCAACGAACTGGGCAGCGCTGCCCATGTCCTTGGCGTTCTTCGACAGCGGGTGGCGCTCCAGGGAAACCCGGTCCACCACCGCCTCGATGGCGGAGTTGAGCAGCTCGACGATCAGCGCCAGCAGACACACGGCGATCATCAGCGCGCGTTCACCACGGGTCACGTCGCAGAAGAACGACAGCGGGATCAGGATGACGTTGATCAGCACCAGCTGGCGGAAGGCCGCTTCACCCTTGAAGGCGGCGGCGAAGCCGGCCAGGGAGTAGCCGGCGGCATTGAAGATGCGTTTCAGGCCGGTCTGGCCCTTGAAGGGGGAAGCGGACACGTGGGGTTCTCACAGGCAAAGGTCGCGGCACTCTATACCAGCGATCGTCAAAAAGGGGTCAAGGCCATTACAGAATGTGACGGCCTCAGCGCCGGGATGTGAGGGGCCTCAGACCCCCGGGACCGACTCCATCTGCGCCAGCAACAGCGCCGCCTGGGTACGCGTGCGCACGTTCAGCTTGCGGAAGATCGCAGTCACGTGGGCCTTCACGGTGGCTTCGGAGACGCTCAGCTCGAAGGCGATCTGCTTGTTCAGCAGGCCTTCGCAGACCATGGTCAGCACGCGGAACTGCTGCGGCGTGAGGCTGGCCAGGCCGGCGCTGGCGGCACGCACGTCGTCACTCATCTCGGTCACGGCGTCCACCTGCGGCGGCCACCAGACATCACCATCGAGCACCGCACGCACGGCCTGCTGCAGCACGCTCAGTTCGCTGGATTTGGGGATGAAGCCGCTGGCGCCGAACTCGCGGGAGCGCTGCACCACGGCGGCGTCCTCCTGGGCCGACACCATCACCACCGGAATCTGCGGGTACTGCCCGCGCAGCAGCACCAACCCGGAGAAGCCATAGGCGCCGGGCATGTTCAGGTCCAGCAGCACCAGGTCCCAGTCGGCCTTCTCGTTCAGGCGCGTCTCCAGCTCCGCGATACTCGCTGCCTCCGACAGCCGCGCCTCGGGGCCGAGACCGATGGTCAGGGCCTGGTGCAGGGCACTGCGGAACAGCGGGTGATCGTCAGCGATCAGGATCTCGTAGGAAGCCATGAATTTTCCTTGAAGGCCGCGCCGAAGCCCCGCCGTGGATAACAGCCAGACTTGCGCAGGAAAGGTCGGAGCACGGGTAGAGCACTACTTGTCACATTGTACGCAAAGAGCGGCTTCGCTGTCCGCCGCGAATACGTCCCTCGCAGTACATGCACAATGGCCTGAAAGCCCCTGCCACTGTGCCCGCCGGGAACCCTCTCCCCTTTCCAAAGGCCCGGCGTTACGGCAGAGTTCCGCTTTTTTTCCTGCCCGTTACGAGAACAAGATGAAAAGCCATGCGCTGCGCGCCGATTTCCTGATGCTGTTCACCGCGATGATCTGGGGGGTCTCCTTCGTCGCGCAACGCCTCGGGATGGATGCCATCGGTCCCTTCCTCTATACCGGCCTGCGCTTCACCCTCGGCGCCGTGGCACTGCTGCCACTGCTGGCCTGGTCGAGCAAGCGCGGCGCCCAGCCGTTCAACCGCGGCCTGATCCTGGCCGGCCTGGCCATCGGCACCGCGCTGACCGTGGGGATCAACCTGCAACAGGTCGGCCTGATGTTCACCAGCGTGACCAACTCCGGCTTCATCACCGGCCTGTACGTCATCATCGTGCCGCTGCTCGGCCTGCTGATCGGCCATCGCGCCGGCATGGGCACCTGGATCGGCGCCGCCCTGGCGGTCACTGGCATGGCCATGCTGAGCATCGGCCCGGACTTCCACGTCGCCTCCGGTGACTGGCTGCAGCTGACCGGCGCCTTCGTCTGGGGTGGCCACGTGCTGCTGGTCGGCCTGTTCGCCAGCCGCTACGACCCGATCCGCCTGGCCTTCCTGCAGTTCGCCACCTGCGCCGTGGTGAGCATGATCCTGGCGCTGGTGTTCGAAGAGATCCACCTCGACGCCATCATCCAGGCCGGCCCTGCCCTGCTCTACGGCGGCCTGTTCGGCGTCGCCACCGGCTTCACCCTGCAGGTCATCGCGCAGAAGCACGCCATCGCCTCCCACGCGGCGATCATCCTCTCGCTGGAAGCCGTGTTCGCCGCCATCGCCGGCGCGCTGTTCCTCAACGAAACTCTGCATGTACGCGGCTACTTCGGCTGCGCGCTGATGCTTGCCGGCATGCTGGTCGCTCAGCTGTGGCCGAAGAAGGCCACGGCGACGGCGGCCTGATCGCCTTCGATTCCGGAGCGATGCTGTTCGCGAGCAAGCATGTATCGGAGCTTCATTCGTAGGATGGCGTGGAGCGCAGCGATAACCATCGCTTCTGGCATCAGCAGCATGGGTATCGCCTAGCCTCCACCCATCCTACGGTTCAGCTCAGCGCTGGGTAAACGGCCGCAACGCCTGATGCGCCGGGCTCTGCTCGTCCAGCGGCTGCTGGCGTTTGGAGCCCAGGTAGCGCTCGCTGAACACATCCAGATAGGCGTCCAGCGCATCTCCCGCACGGCGGTCACCGGCCAGGCCCAGGCACAGCGCGGCCACCTCGGCGGTGCACAGGTGCTCGTCGAACTTGGAGCGGCGCAGGCGATAGCGTGACAGCGCGTCGGGAGTGATGCTCAGGACCGGGAAGCGATCCAGATAAGGGCTCTTGCGGAACATCTTGCGCGCTTCGTTCCAGGTGGCGTCGAGCAGGATGAACAGCGGACGCTTGCCGTCCTGCGGCTCCACCGTGGTGACCACGCGCTCGGGCTGGACGAACTCCCCGGGGAACACCACGTAGGGCTGCCACTGCGGATCGTCGAGCAACGCCAGCAGCGCCGGGTCGACCTCGATGCGCGACCAGCCGAAGGCCCAGGTCTCGGGCACGGTTTCGGCGATCAGCCAGCCGGTGTTGCTGGGCTTGAGCGGCTCGGTGTCGAACATCACCAGGCACATCGCCGAGCTGGACTCGACCTGCGGGCGCAGGCTGCACATGCAGTAGTTCGGGCGCAGGCGGCAACCGGGGCAGCGCGGCGAGCGCGAGCCACGGGCAAAGAACGGCTTGAGGCAGCGGGCCAGGCGTTCGTCACGAAGGCGGGCGACGGCGTGGCTCATGCTGCAGCCACCGGGATGAGGAGAAGCGGACGGGACATCGAAAGCTCGAACGGGACGACGGTTGCGGACCGCCGATTGTACCAGAGCTGCCGCCCGCCTCCCTGCGAGCGGCGCGGTGGCTTTCAAAGTAAGTAGCTTGGAGATATGCGGCCTTCAGAAGCTGTGGTTGAGTGCCAGGCCGATGAACTGGATCTGCTGCTTGTATTCCCCCTTGTAGTTGCCTCCGTTGCCGGTACAGCGCACGCCGCTGTCGACGTAGAGACCACCGGAGCCGGGCGCCCAGCCGGCCGGCGAGCAGCCGTCGGCGTAGTCCATCTTGCCGCTGTCGAACTTCACGAAGCTGTAGGCCAGGTCCACCGAGGTGTCCTTGGTGAAGTGGTAATTGGCGCCCAGCGACAGCCACTTACGGTTGGCGTCGGGGAAGGCCGGGTGGCGCAGGCCGTCGCCGCTCACCGGGGTCTTGTCGTAGGCGATGCCGCTGCGCAGCAGCAGGTCGTCATTGAACTGGTAGTTCATCCCCAGGGAGACCTTGTAGGTGTTCTTCCAGTCCTGCTTGACGCTCAAGTCACCCTCGTTGACGCCGTTGAAGTAGGGGTAGCCCTGCACCTGGTCGATGCCGATATCCACCGAATCCAGCCGCGAATGGCGCGTCCAGGTCACGTCGGCCATCAGCGCGACCTTGTCGTTGAGCTGGTGGAACCCGTTGATGGAGAGCGACTCGGGCGTGTCGATGGTGACCTTGGCATCGGAGTTGGGGTGCAGCCGGGTAGCCGCAAACTGGCCGGGATTGACCCACTGGTCCGGGTCGAACAGTTGCTGAATGGCATCCTTGGGCGGCAGTTCGATGATGCCCAGGTCCAGGCCGCCGCTGAGATCGGTGTCCGGCGACGGCACCGTGCCCTGCACGTCGGAAAAGCTCCACTTGGTCTTGCCTTCCAGCTCGTGCTTGATCCGCGAGCGGTAAGCGATGCCAAAGCGCGTACGCTCGGTGGGCTCCCACAGGTAGCCGAAGTTCCAGCCGTAGCCCCAGTCATCGCCCTTCACGCGGAAGTAGCCGTCGCCCTGGACGTTGTCGGAGAAGTTCTTCGCCACGCAGTCGACGAAGGCGTCGCCGTTCTGGCCGTTACAACTGGTCACCTCCTCCGGCACCTGCACCCCGTAGACCAGCGGGATCACCGCCTGCCCCAGCGGCGAGGCGGCCAGTTCGGTGACGTCCTGGTTCTCCTTGACGAACTGCCCGGCCAGTTGCCGCGAGGCGCCCTTCACGTCGGCGGCGCCACGCTGGATGGAGCGTATGTACTGGGCCGAAACACCGAAGCCGACGCTGTGGTGCTCGTTGAGGCGAAAGGAAATGCTCGGGTTGAAGGTGACGGTTTCCAGCGAGGCCGACTGGATGCCGTAGCGGCCGCTCCAGTCCTTTTCGTAGTCCAGCTTGGCGCCGTAGGGCGTGAAGATCCCCAGGCCGATGTTGATGGTGTCGTTCACCTGGTGGGAAAAGTAGAAGTTCGGCGCGGCGGCCGCGTCCGGCAGGTAGGAACCGGCGTCGCCATCGCCCTCGCCGGTGCGGTTGCCGAACACGTCGGTGGAGCCGTCGTCATCGTACTCGCCCTTGGGCAGCAGGATGGTCAGGCCGCCGGTAACCTGGTTACCCGGCAGGCGGGCCATGCCGGCGGGATTGTAGAAGATGGTCGAGGCGTCAGCCGCTTCGGCGCCGTTGGCATGAGCGGTGCCCTGGGCGGACACCGACTGTGAGCCGAAGTGATAGCCGGACGCCTCGGCCTGTTGTGCGGGAACCGCGATCAGGCACCAGGATCCCAGGGCTAGCGGCCAGGGGCGCAATATTCTTGTCATTGTTCTTCTCCTGCGATGGGATGATTCGCCCGACGCATCGGCAAGAGTCCGCCCTACCGCAGAAGCAGCATGAAAATGGCACCGCCTTGCGCGGCGGCTGGACCTCCCGATGGTCGACCCTCCCGCTCGGAGGGCAGAGGTTGTGACCGGAGAGTTGCGCAAAGCTCCCCCCATCCTTTGACGGGGTTGGCCGCCTGGCGGCTCTCCCTGGGGCCCGAGGTAACAGTTCCTCGGCATGCGCGCCGTTTTAAGGGACAATAGGCGGCTTGAATGACCGTCGAACCCGGAAGGCTCGCCACGGTCGAATCGGCACCATTGTCAGGAGATGCCCATGCTGCGCCTCACCGCCCTCGCCCTCTGCCTCGTCATTCCCGTCGCGCAAGCCGCATCGAAGAAGGACTTCGAACTGACCCAGACCCTGGAAAAGGTCGCCAAGGAAAGCAGCGAAGGCACCCCGCGCGCGATCAACGAGGACATCCTCGACCAGGGCTACACCGTCGAAGGGCCGCAGCTGATCAACCACCTCAGCGTGCGCGCCAGCCATGCCGAGCGCATGCGCGAGAACCCCGACAGCGTGCGCAGCCAGCTGGGTGACAGCGTGTGCAGCAACACCGCCTACCGCCAGTTGCTGGCCGAGGGGGCGATCCTCACTTACAGCTTCACCGAGTACAAGACCAACGCCCCGGTCGCCACCGAGCGTTTCGACGCCGGCAGCTGCAAGATCAAGCTGAAGAAATAAGCCGCCCCCATGCTCGACAAGGAAATGCTGCTGAAGATCGCGCGTACGCCGATGCCCTTCGGCAAGTACCAGGGTCGCATGCTGGTGGACCTGCCTGACGAGTACCTGCTGTGGTTCCACAAAAAGGGGCAGTTTCCGGCCGGCGAATTGGGCCGGCTGATGCAGCTGACCCTGGAACTGAAGATCGATGGCCTGGACGACCTGATCAAAGCGCTCAAGCGCTGAGGCCCGCGCAACCGCCCTGTGGCGGTTGCGCCAGCGCTCGTCAGCGCAGCACGGCGGGGTTTTCCTTGCCGGCCACCGCCGCCGCTTCGTCCGGCGCCAGCAAGGCGCTACGCGGCACATCCAGCAATCGCGCGCAGGCCGCCAGCACGTGGGCCCAGCTGCAGCGGTTGGCAAACAGCATGCCCGCCTCGTCCAGCGTACCGCCCTGGTTGCGATAGCCCAGCACCGCCGTCTTCAAGGCGTCCGGCAGGATCGGCCATAGGTGCCCGCGCGCCACTTCCGGACGCATGTGAGTGAGCAGCACGCGGCACTGGTAATGGTCAGGGAACAAACGCATGGCCACGGACTCATCCGTCAGCGCCTGCAACTCCCAGCTGTCACGCGGCGCGCGGAAGCGCCCCGGCTCCTGCAGATAGACCAACCGATACGGATAACCGGCCTCCTCCAGGCGCAACGCGGCGCGACGCATCTCGGCCAGCTGGTAGCTGCCGCTGGCAATCAGCAGCAGCGGTTCGGCGCCGGGGTGTTCGTCCATCAGGATCGCGCCATCGCGGGCCAACTGTTCCGCCTGGGCCTGGTTGAACACGGCCGGACGCTCGCGTTTGGGTGCCACGATGCAGGCCAGTTGCCCGCGACTGCGGTAGATGTCCGGCAGCAGGGCCAGGTGACTGTTGTGGTCGGCCGGGAAAACCACCCGAACCATGTCGCTCATCTCGCCCAGCAGCGCCTCGCAGAAGGTGGTGTCCTGGTGCGACTGCTGGTTCTTGCCGTTCTCCCAGGTATGCGAAGTAGCCACCAGCGGCCAGCCGAGCCAGCCCGCCGGACGCCCGACCTCCTTCTGCTGGCGGGCAAAGATCAGCGTCTGGCGCACGGCCCCGAGCATCTTCACGCAGAAAGCTTCGTAACTGGCCACCAGGTTCAGCCCGCCCTGATTGGCCAGGCAGGCGGACACAACCGCCTCCTCGTTGAGCGCGGTGATGATCCGGCCATCCACGGCCTCCAGATCGCTTTCCGGCTCGCTCACCCGGTGCCGCAGCGCCTTGAGCACGCCGCCCAGGCGGTTGCTCGCCAGCTCGTCCGGGTTGCCGACGCGGGCGCGCAGGTCCGGGTTGGCGCCACACAGGTCGACAAAGAAGCGATCCAGCGCGGCCATGGGTGAGCACTCGTCATTGCGGTAATGCAACGGCGGTATCGAGGGTTCGATGGGGCGCCGCACGGCTAGCGGGTTGTCCCGCTCCAGCACCCGGCCGCTGCGCGCCGCAGCGAACAGGGCGCAGGCCTCGGCGAGCTCCTCCGGCTCGACCCAGAGCGGCGCCGCATGCTGGTTGAACAGGTCGCGCGTCTCGGCGTCCACGCTGGGGTTGCCCGGCAACGGCAGGTTGTGCGCGGCGTTGCTGCCGGCACCGAAGAAGCCATAGCCCTTGGTCGTTTCGGCAATGCCGTAGGGAATCGGCAGCGGATAGCGCAGGATGCCGCGCTCCTTTTCGTCGACCCGGTGTTGCAGGCGCTCTTCCATTTCCCACAGGGCGCAGACGAATGCCGCCGGGTCACGCCCATCGAAACTGATCGGGTCGAAGCCACAACGCCGCAGGTGCAGCTTGAAGCCCTCCAGTCCTTCGTGGGTGCCCAGGTCGGTGCGCTGCTCGATGCGCCGGCCGTTGGCGATCATCACCGGCAGCGCCGCGCCGCAATCCTCGGCGCGCCACCAGCGGGGAATCCAGTCGCTGCCGCGCTGCTCTTCGGCGGCGCCGTCGGAGAGGAAGGCCACCAGGGTCTCGCCCGGCAACGGCATGTGCGCATACATCAGCTCGGCGAAACCCAGGTAGCCGCCTTCGGCGATGCCGCCCGCGGTGTGCGGATTGACATGGCTGCCCAACGGCGCGGCGACCTTGCCTTCCGCTGTCTGGACGTAGCTGTAGAAGTCCTGCACCAGCCGATCCAGCCCAGCTTCGCCGTCCGCGTAGGCAGCGGCCTGTTCAGGGTGCAGGTTGCCAATGAGCACGTTGAGCGCATCGATTGCCGCCACGCAATGCCCTTGCCCCATCAGCCAGCCGCGGGTCTTGCCGCTCAGGGCATTCAGCGCCAGATAACCGGCGTAGGCCGGCACCATGTTCAGCGCGCCGCCGGTGTGCCCTTCAGGCTGCGCCTTGAAGTCCTCGGCCTGCAGGGGCGCGCCATCGAGCCGGACCCGCCTGGCATAAGTCATGTGCGCCACCAGCCAGAGACCGGCGCAGGCCAGCCGGTCCAGCGCACCGAATAGCCGGTAGACAGCGGCCAGATCAGGCTGCAGGCCGTACTGGACCAATTGATGAGCGACACGAAAGACCGCCGCCTGGGTCTGCGGGCTATGCTGAAGCGGTCCACGGCCTTGCCGCCAACGGGCAAATTCCGGCTCGGCTGCCGCGTGGCTGTCGAGTTCCTCGGGACTGGGCAGTATCTGTGGCATCTCGGCTCTCCCTTGGCTTTGCAGGAAAGTCTAGGTCGCCACGGATCGGACCGGCGCTGACATGTATCAACGAGCGCCCCGACCATTCGAGCAAGGCTGAAAGAGAATTCCGACAAGGAGACGACATGGCGCTTCTCACCTTCATCGGCGCGATCCAGGAAGTCACCGGTTCCTGCTACCTCCTGGAAACCCGCGACGGCGTCCGCGTGCTGCTCGAATGCGGCATGCGCCAGGGGCGCGCCGGCAACAAGGGTACCCGCGACAACGAGGCGAGCAACCGCACGCCCTTCCCCTTCGACCCGAAGGAACTGGATGCCGTCGTCCTCTCCCACGCCCACCTGGACCACAGCGGCCTGCTGCCGCGCCTGGCGAAGGAGGGCTACAAGGGACCGATCTATGCGACCGAATCCTGCTGTGACCTGCTGGAGCTGATGCTGATGGACTCGGCGCACCTCCAGGAAAAAGACGCCGAGTGGGAAAACAAGTGGCGCGCCCGCCTGGGCAAGCCCCCGGTCAAACCGCTGTACACCGTCGAGGATGCTTCCCGCGCCCTCAACCAGCGCCGCCGCGTCAGCTACGGCAGCACCGTGGACGTGGCGCGCGGTATCCGCGTGACCTTCCACAACGCCGGGCACATCCTCGGTTCGGCCATCGTCGAGCTGGAAATCCATGAATTCGGCTCGACCCGCCGCCTGGTGTTCTCCGGCGACCTGGGCAGCACCTGCTCGCCACTGATGCGCACGCCGACGCCACTGACTCGCGCCGATGTGCTGCTGCTCGAATCCACCTACGGCGACCGCGACCACCGCGACGCCAACGAAACCCTGCTGGAACTGGCCGGCATCCTGCAGCGCGCGCAGAACGAAGGCGGCAACGTGCTGATCCCGTCCTTCGCCGTGGGACGCACTCAGGACCTGATCTACTACCTGGGCCGTTTCTACCAGGAAGGCCGCCTGCCTCAGCAGGTCGTCTACCTCGACAGCCCGATGGCGGCGCGGGCCAACAGCATCTACCTGCAGCACATCGGCGAAATCGCCGACGTCGACCGCGAGTACATGCGCGGCACCGGTACGGCCAAGGTCGGCGAGTGGCTGCCGATCCTGAAGACGACCCAAAGCGCTGACGAGTCCATGGCGCTGAATCGCATCAAGAGCGGCGCCATCATCATCGCCGGCAGCGGCATGTGCACCGGAGGACGCATCGTCCATCACCTCAAGCACAACCTCTGGCGCGAGGAATGCCACATCGTCTTCCCCGGCTTCCAGGCCAAGGGAACATTAGGACGCGCCATCGTCGACGGTGCCGAAACAGTGCGCATTCTGCGCCAGCGGATCAGCGTCAAGGCACAGATTCACACCCTCGGCGGGTTCTCCGCCCATGCGGGACAATCACAATTAATTCAGTGGGTTGGCCACTTCGAGAACAAACCCGAGCTATACCTGATACATGGCGAGCGGGAAAAGATGGATGCACTCAAGGGTGCACTCCAGGATCGCCTGAACTGGACGGCCAACATTCCGGAGCCCGGAGACCGGATCGCCATCTGAAATCGGGGCCTCACCGACTGTCACACCCCGCGTGCCAGACTGGGCAGGCCTCCTGCTGAACCCTGTGCATGTGGCGTAGCGCCGCTGCGTAACCGCCAGAGCCGCCTTGCGTGGCCGGCGCCGCCCATGGACAGGCGATCAGGGGTTGATGAACAAGGAGTATCAACATGCCCTATGAGCCCGACGACTACCTCTCCAGGCACTTCCAGACCAGCGGCACCGATCTCGCGCAGAAGATCGAGGAGCTGGCCGAACTGGCCGCCCCCGGCAATAGCCTGAACCTGCCGCTGTACCGCGAGATGCTCACCACCGTGGCCCGCATGGCCCAGGCCGACCGCAACCGCTGGGACGCCAAGATCATGCTGCAGACCCTGCGCGAAATGGAGCACGCCTTCAGCACCCTGGAGCAGTTCAAGCGTCGCCGCAAAGTCACGGTGTTCGGCTCGGCCCGCACGCCAGTCGACCACCCCGTCTACGCCCTGGCCCGCGAGCTGGGCGAAACCCTGGCCCGCTACGACCTGATGGTCATCACCGGCGCTGGCGGCGGCATCATGGCCGCGGCCCACGAAGGCGCCGGACTGGAAAACAGCCTTGGCTTCAATATCACCCTACCCTTCGAGCAGCACGCCAACCGCACCGTGGACGGCACCAGCAATCTGCTGTCCTTCCACTTCTTCTTCCTGCGCAAACTGTTCTTCGTCAAGGAAGCCGATGCCCTGGTGCTCTGCCCCGGCGGTTTCGGCACACTGGATGAAGCGCTGGAAGTGCTGACCCTGATCCAGACCGGCAAGAGCCCGCTGGTCCCCGTGGTCCTGCTCGACCAGCCAGGCGGTCACTACTGGGATCACGCCCTGGAATTCATCAAGGAGCAACTGGAGGACAACGGCTACATCCTGCCCAGCGACATGAGTTTGATGACGCTGGTGCATACCGCCGAGGAAGCCGCCGAGGAGATCGCCCAGTTCTACAGCAACTTCCACTCCAGCCGCTGGCTCAAGGATCGCTTCGTGATCCGCCTGAACCACCCGCTGAGCGTGCGCGCCCTGCAATTGCTGGAGCGTGAGTTCGGCAACCTGTGCGTCAGCGGCGGTTTCCACCAGCAGCCCTACAGCGAGTCAGAATTGGACGAGCCGGAGTTCGCCCACCTCACCCGTCTGGCCTTTGCTTTCAACGGCCGCGCCCAGGGACGCCTGCGGGAGCTGCTGAATTTCATCAACCAGCCGGAGAACTGGGAACGCTGAACTCCATAGCTGTTTCCAGAGCCAGGAAACAAAAAAGGCACCCGATTGGGTGCCTTTTTCATTCAGTCATCCGAGCGCCGACCACTGAGAAGCCGGCTGATGGCTTCCATCGAGTAGCCCCGATAGCTGAGGAACCTGCCCTGCTGGGCTCGCTCGCGGGCGTCCTGCGGCAGCCCGGCGAACTTGCGGCGCCAGACCTCACGCAGGTTTTCGTTCCAATCGACATCCGACTCGCTCAACGCACCGTCGATCTCGCCACGGGGCAAACCACGCTGGGCCAGCTCCTCGCGAATCCGCACCGGACCGTAACCGGCCCGCGCACGGCTGGCGATGTAGCTTTCCAGGTAGCGGCTTTCGTTGAGCAACCCCTCCTCGGCCAGACGGTCGAGGGCGGGGTCGATCAGGTCCTGCGTGGCGCCGCGCTGCCGCAGCTTGCGTGAGAGCTCCGCCCGGCCGTGCTCGCGTCTGGCCAGCAGGTCCATGGCAACCCGCCGCACCGCGACGGGGTTATCGAGCTCGACGGCCATCGCTATCAGTAGTCGGCTTCAGCTTCTGCTTCGGCTTCCGCCGCAGCGAGCTCGGCCTTGGTCGGCGGAGTCTGCTTGGACAGCAGCTGGTCACGGATGGCCTTGTCCAGGGTGGTGCAGACCTCGGCGTTATCTTCCAGGAACTTGGCGGCGTTCGCCTTGCCCTGGCCGATCTTGCTGCCCTGGTAGCTGTACCAGGCGCCGGATTTCTCGATCAGGCCCAGTTGCACGCCCAGGTCGATGATCTCGCCAGTGCGGTAGATGCCGCGGCCGTACATGATCTGGAACTCGGCCTGACGGAATGGCGGAGCAACCTTGTTCTTCACGACCTTGACGCGGGTTTCGCTGCCGACCACCTCGTCGCCTTCCTTCACCGCGCCGGTACGGCGGATGTCGAGACGGACGGAGGAGTAAAACTTCAGCGCGTTACCACCGGTGGTGGTTTCCGGGTTGCCGAACATCACGCCGATCTTCATGCGGATCTGGTTGATGAAGATGACCAGGCAGTTGGCGTTCTTGATGTTGCCGGTGATCTTGCGCAGCGCCTGGGACATCAGACGGGCCTGCAGGCCGACGTGCTGATCGCCCATCTCGCCTTCGATTTCGGCCTTGGGTACCAGGGCCGCTACGGAGTCGACGATGATCACGTCAACGGCATTGGAGCGCACCAGCATGTCGGTGATTTCCAGGGCCTGTTCGCCGGTGTCCGGCTGGGAAACCAGCAGGTCGTCGACGTTGACGCCTAGCTTGCCGGCGTAGTCCGGGTCCAGCGCGTGCTCGGCGTCGACGAAGGCGCAGGTGGCGCCGATCTTCTGTGCCTGGGCAATGACCGACAGGGTCAGCGTGGTCTTACCCGAGGATTCCGGACCGTAGATCTCGACGATACGGCCACGCGGCAGACCGCCGATGCCCAGCGCGATGTCCAGGCCCAGCGAGCCGGTGGAGATGGCAGGGATGGCCTGGCGCTCATGGTCGCCCATGCGCATGACCGCGCCTTTGCCGAATTGGCGTTCGATCTGTCCCAGGGCCGCGGCCAGGGCGCGCTTCTTGTTGTCGTCCATTGAAGTCCTCGCGAAGTCAGGCGGCCGGGCGGCCACGAACAACTGTATAAGTAGCCAGTATTATTCCACAGGGCAAGCCGCTCGCCTACCCCTGAAGCGGATTTTCCCCGTCCGCCAGTCGCAACAGCCCTTCCAGAGCGGTCGCCACGGTCTGCCGACGCACAGCTTCCCGATCGCCGGCATACAGGCGGCGTTCGCTGAACACCTGTTCGCCTTTCCTCCACGCCAGCCAGACAGTGCCCACGGGCTTCTCGGCAGAACCACCATCCGGCCCGGCAATACCGCTGACCGCTACGGCGATATCCGCCCCGCTTCGCGGCAAGGCACCGGCGACCATCGCCTCGACCACTTCGCGGCTCACCGCGCCCACCTGGGTGAACAACTCGGTCGGTACATCCAGCTGACGGGTCTTCTGGCTGTTGGAGTAGGTGACGTAGCCCGCCTCGAACCAGGCGGAGCTTCCGGCAATACGGGTGATCGCCTCGGCGATGCCGCCACCGGTACAGGATTCAGCCGTGGTGACGCGCAGCTTGCCGGCAGCCAGCCTCCCTCCAAGTCGAGAAGAGAGTTCTGTAATAAAGGAATCGGTAACGTGCACAGTGCGCTCCGGGGTTAAAGAAGGACAGGCGGATACCGTACACTAGGCGCTTTTGCATGTTGAAGCCGGACAGCCAGAAGCCATGAGTCAGAGCGACCTCTCCGCCCACACACCGATGATGCAGCAGTACTGGAGGCTGAAGAACCAGCACCCGGACCAACTGATGTTCTACCGCATGGGCGACTTCTACGAGCTGTTCTACGAGGACGCCAAGAAGGCCGCCAAGCTGCTGGACATCACCCTGACAGCGCGCGGCCAGTCCGCCGGCAACTCCATCCCCATGGCCGGCATTCCCTTCCATTCCGCCGAAGGCTACCTGGCCAAGCTGGTGAAGCTCGGCGAGTCGGTGGTGATCTGCGAACAGATCGGCGACCCGGCCACCAGCAAGGGCCCGGTGGAACGCCAGGTCGTGCGCATCCTCACCCCCGGCACCGTGAGTGACGAAGCACTGCTCGACGAGCGCCGCGACAACCTGATCGCCGCCGTGCTGGGCGACGAGCGCCTGTTCGGCCTGGCCGTGCTGGACATCACCAGCGGCCGCTTCAACGTCCAGGAAATCAAGGGCTGGGAAACCCTGCTGGCCGAACTGGAGCGTCTGAACCCCGCAGAGCTGCTGATCCCCGACGACTGGCCCCAGGGCCTGCCAGCGGAGAAGCGCCGCGGCGCGCACCGCCGCGCCCCCTGGGACTTCGATCGCGACTCGGCAAAGAAGGGCCTGTGCCAGCAGTTCGGCGTGCAGGACCTCAAGGGCTTTGGCTGCCAAGAACTGACCCTGGCCATCGGCGCCGCGGGCTGCCTGCTGACTTACGCCAAGGAAACCCAGCGCACCGCCCTGCCGCACCTGCGCAGCCTGCGTCATGAGCGCATCGACGACACTGTGATCCTCGATGGCGCCAGCCGCCGCAACCTGGAGCTGGACACCAACCTCGCCGGCGGCCGCGACAACACCCTGCAGTCGGTGGTCGACCGTTGCCAGACCGCCATGGGCAGCCGCCTGCTGACCCGCTGGCTGAACCGCCCGCTGCGTGACCGCGCCGTGCTGGAAGCGCGCCAGGAGTCCATTGCCTGCCTGCTGGAGCGCTACCGCTTCGAAATCCTGCAGCCGCAGCTGAAGGAAATCGGCGACGTCGAGCGTATCCTCGCCCGAATCGGCCTGCGCAACGCCCGTCCGCGCGACCTCGCCCGCCTGCGCGACGCCCTCGCCGCCCTGCCGCAACTGCAGAGCGGCATGACCGAGCTGGAAGCCCCGCACCTGGGCGAACTGGCCGTCAGCATCCGCACCTACCCGGAACTGGCCGACCTGTTGGCCCGTGCGGTGATCGAGAACCCACCCGCCGTGATCCGCGATGGCGGCGTCATCGCCCGTGGCTACGACGCCGAGCTGGACGAGCTGCAGATGCTCAGCGAGAACGCCGGCCAGTACCTGATGGACCTGGAGACTCGCGAAAAGGCCCGCACCGGCCTGCCGAACCTGAAGGTCGGCTACAACCGCATCCACGGCTACTACATCGAACTCCCCCGCGTGCAGGCCGAACAGGCACCGGCGGACTACATCCGCCGCCAGACCCTGAAGGGCGCCGAGCGCTTCATCACGCCGGAACTGAAGGCCTTCGAGGACAAGGCGCTGTCGGCCCAGAGCCGAGCCCTCGCCCGCGAGAAGCAGCTTTACGAAGAACTGCTGGAGCTGCTGATCGGCCAACTGGCGCCGCTGCAGGACACCGCTGCCGCCCTGGCCGAACTGGACGTCCTGTCCAACCTCGCCGAGCGTGCGCTGAACCTCGATCTGAACCGTCCGCGCTTCGTCGAAGAGTCCGGCATCCTCATCGAGCAGGGCCGCCATCCGGTGGTCGAGCAGGTGCTGGATACGCCCTTCGTCGCCAACGACCTCAACCTCGACGAAGATACCCGCATGCTGGTGATTACCGGCCCGAACATGGGCGGTAAATCGACCTATATGCGGCAAACGGCGTTGATCGTGCTACTAGCACACATCGGCAGTTTCGTCCCGGCCGCACGCTGTGAACTGTCACTCGTGGACCGCATCTTCACCCGCATCGGCTCCTCCGACGACCTCGCTGGCGGTCGCTCCACCTTCATGGTGGAGATGAGCGAAACCGCGAACATCCTGCACAACGCCAGCGACCGCAGCCTGGTGCTGATGGACGAAGTGGGCCGAGGCACCAGCACCTTCGACGGCCTGTCGCTGGCCTGGTCCGCTGCCGAACACCTGGCCAAGCTGCGCGCTTTCACCCTGTTCGCGACTCACTATTTCGAGCTGACCGTGCTGCCCGAAAGCGAACCGGCGGTGGCCAACGTCCACCTGAACGCCACCGAGCACAACGAGCGCATCGTGTTCCTGCACCACGTGCTGCCCGGCCCGGCCAGCCAGAGTTACGGCCTGGCGGTTGCACAATTGGCCGGCGTACCGGGTGCGGTCATTCAGCGCGCCCGTGAGCATCTGTCGCGCCTGGAAACCACCAGCCTGCCCCACGAAGCACCACGCTCGATCGACCCGAAAAGCCCGGCGCCACTGCAAAGCGACCTGTTCGCCAGCCTGCCGCACCCCATCGTCGAAGAGCTGATGCGCGTCAGCCCCGATGACCTGACACCGCGTCAAGCTCTCGAATTGTTATATGCATGGAAGATGCGGGTCTGACGGACCGCTGGACAAGCTGCTAGAATCGCGCGCGCTTAGCCGCCCGCCTGAGGAGAGAATTAGAAATGACCTTCGTCGTCATCGACAACTGCATCAAGTGCAAATACACCGACTGCGTGGAAGTATGCCCGGTGGACTGCTTCTACGAAGGCCCGAACTTCCTGGTCATCCACCCGGATGAGTGCATCGACTGCGCCCTGTGCGAACCGGAGTGCCCGGCACAGGCGATCTTCTCCGAGGACGAAGTCCCGGATGGCATGCAGGAGTTCATCGAGCTGAACAAGGATCTGGCCGATGTCTGGCCGAACATCACCGAGAAGAAGGACTCCCTGCCGGACGCTGAAGAGTGGGACGGCAAGCCGAACAAGCTGCAGTACCTGGAGCGCTGATCCGCGCCTCCAGCAAAAACAGAAAAGGCCCGCCGAGTGCGGGCCTTTCTGCATCTGGGGCATCACTTTTCTGCGGGCAAAAAAAAGGGGCGGGATAACCCGCCCACTCTTTCTTCCCTTTTTCATCATCCTGATGAACCGCATCCTGCGGTGGGTCCTGACCGACATCCTTACCGGCCTGCGTCTTTCCGTGTACGCAGGGGTGATATTACCCACCCACCGAAACGCGGCAACTGGGACACTTCCGCACATCCACCACCGCCAGCGCCCAATAATCAAAATAAAGTACTTAAAAAACAATAAGATAAGAAAAATAGACGTCAGGACTGGCGACACTTCAAGCTGAACACTCACACACTGTGTAAGCGAATGCTTACATCGCGACGCATAAAAAAGCCCGGAATCATCCGGGCTTTTTCGTTGTCGGCCTGAACGCTACTGGAACAGCGCGTCACTCGACAGGCCGTTCTTCTCGAGGATCTCGCGCAGTCGCTTGAGGGCCTCGACCTGAATCTGCCGAACCCGCTCGCGGGTCAGGCCGATTTCCTGGCCGACTTCCTCCAGGGTGCTGCTTTCATGGCCGCGCAGGCCGAAGCGGCGAATCACCACCTCACGCTGCTTGTCGGTGAGTTCCGACAGCCACAGGTCGATGCTCTCGCTGAGGTCGTCGTCCTGCAGCAGTTCGCAGGGATCGGTGGGACGGTCGTCGGTCAGGGTATCGAGCAGGGTCTTGTCCGAATCCGGGCCGAGGGAAACATCCACCGAAGTGACCCGCTCGTTCAGACCGAGCATCCGCTTGACCTCTTCCACCGGCTTCTCGAGCAGGTTGGCGATTTCCTCGGGCGACGGCTCGTGGTCCAGCTTGTGGGTCAGCTCGCGAGCGGCCCGCAGGTAGACGTTGAGTTCCTTCACCACATGGATCGGCAAGCGAATGGTGCGGGTCTGGTTCATGATGGCCCGTTCGATGGTCTGACGAATCCACCAGGTCGCATAGGTGGAGAAGCGGAAGCCACGCTCGGGATCGAATTTCTCCACCGCGCGGATCAGCCCGAGGTTGCCCTCTTCGATCAGGTCGAGCAGGGAAAGGCCGCGATTGACGTAACGTCGCGCGATCTTCACCACCAGACGCAGGTTGCTTTCGATCATTCGCCGCCGGCCGGCCGGGTCACCCTTCTGCGCGAGGCGCGCAAAATGGACTTCCTCTTCCGGAGTCAGGAGCGGCGAGAAACCGATTTCATTCAGATACAGCTGGGTCGCGTCGAGCGCGCGGCTGTAGTCGATGTGCTTGTGTTGCTTGAGAGACGAGAGAGAGGTGGCTTTAGGAGTGACTCGAAGCGATACCTGCTCTTCGGCAAATGACTCTTCGAGGATGATGCCAGGCTCCAGGAGGAGCACTTCATCATCGACGTCAAACTCCGGCCCTTCTTTTTTAAGTGCCATGTCGTTATCCCTTGCTGAGTTCGACAACAAGCCCGGGTGCGTCCATATCCTTAGGACACCTGGGCCCGCTCACCCACGCAGGGGAACAGCAAGCATCAACGACTTGGCAGGTATTGCAGCGGATCTACAGGTTTACCCTGGCGGCGAATCTCGAAGTGCAGCTTCACCCGGTCGGTCCCTGTGGAGCCCATCTCGGCAATGTTCTGCCCGACTTTGACCTGTTGCCCTTCCCGCACCAGCAACCTGCGGTTGTGACCGTAGGCGCTTACGTAGGTATCGCTGTGCTTGATGATCACGAGTTCGCCGTAGCCCCGCAAACCACTACCGGCATACACCACCGTGCCATTAGACGCAGCCAGGACAGGCTGGCCCAATTGCCCGCCTATATCAATCCCTTTATTCAAACTGCCGTTTGATGCAAAACGCCCAATAAGCGTGCCATTGGTCGGCCAAATCCACCCCCCCGGAGCGCCCCCTGCGACCGCCGGAGTTCCGCCGCTGGCGGGAGGCTGCGCAGGAGTCGTGACGGCAGGAGTGGTCGGTTTGCTGGCGGCTGCCGGGGTAGATGTCGGTTTGTTGACAACCACCGGCGCGACAGGCGTCGTATTTTTTGCGACAGACGGCGCTGCCGACGAGCCACCATCGAAGCGGATGGCCTGACCCGGGCGAATGGTGTACGGCGCGGAAATGTTGTTGCGTGCGGCCAGGGCTTTCCAGTCCCAGCCGTAGCGGAAGGCGATGGAATACAGCGTGTCACCGGGACGCACCACGTACTGGCCGCTGGTGACAGTCGGCTTCTGCGGGGCGTTGCGGTCCACCACGGTCGTGGTGCTGCGCGAAGTCGAAGAACAGGCCGCCAGCAGCGAGCAGACGACGATGGCCAGCAAAGCGTGGCCCAGGCCCTTGATCCAGTTCCGTTGACACAGGGTCGCTGTCAAGCTCACCCATCCCCCTTATCCATGAATTGACGTCCAGCCTCACTGGCCGGCAGTTACCGCAGCCTTGACCGGCTTGCTCTCAGCCTAGCGGACCGTTGAGCAGCGGGACGAAGCGTACGGAATCCAGCACCTGGCGCTGGAAGCCATCCTCGGTACGGACGATCAGCATCAGTTGCTGCACCTCGCCGCCACCGACCGGAATCACCAGCCGCCCTCCGGGCGCCAACTGGTCCAGCAATGCTTGCGGGACTTCGGCCGCTGCGGCGGTAACGATGATGCCGTTGTAAGGCGCCAGGGCCGACCAGCCTTCCCAGCCATCCCCCCAACGAAAGACAACATTTCTCAGGTTTAGCTCCGCAAGTCGCTCCTTGGCGCGGTCCTGCAGCGCCTGGATGCGCTCGACGGAGAATACCCGCTCCACCAGTTGCGACAGCACGGCCGTCTGGTAACCGGAGCCCGTGCCGATCTCCAGCACCTTGTCCAGCGGGCCGGCGGCCAGCAGCAACTCGGTCATCCGCGCCACCATGAAGGGCTGCGAGATGGTCTGGTTGTGCCCGATGGGCAGCGCGGTGTCTTCGTAGGCGCGGTGCGACAGCGCCTCGTCGACGAACAGGTGCCGTGGTGTACGACGGATCACTTCCAGCACGCGGGCGTTGGACAGGCCCTCTTCGTACAGACGCTGGATCAGGCGCTCGCGGGTGCGCTGGGACGTCATGCCGATCCCGCCGCGACGCGACAATTCATTGGCCATGGTCGAGCCCTCCGAGCCAGTCGCCAAGGACATTGAACGCCTCCCGGAAGGTCCGGTCCATCTGCAGCGGCGTGATCGACACGTAGCCCTGCATGACCGCATGGAAATCGGTGCCCTCGCCGCCATCCTCGGCATCGCCGGCAGCGGCAATCCAGTAGCCTTCCTTGCCGCGCGGGTTGACCACCTTGACCGGCGGCTTGGCGCGGGCGCGATGGCCCAGACGGGTCATCTGGATGCCCTTGATGCGCTCCAGCGGCAGGTTGGGAATGTTCACGTTGAGCACCGTACGCGGCGGCAGCTCGAGCTTCTCGTGGGATTCCACCAGCAGGCGGGCGAAGTGCATGGCCGCCGGCAGGTTGTCCGTCAGGCGCGAGCACAGCGAGAAGGCGAAGGCCGGGCGGGACAGGAAACGCCCCTCCAGGGCCGCTGCCACGGTGCCCGAATAAAGCACGTCGTCGCCCAGATTGGCGCCGAGGTTGATGCCCGAGACGACCATCTCCGGCACTTCTTCGAGCAGGCCGTTGAGCCCCAGGTGCACGCAGTCGGTCGGGGTGCCGTTGAGGCTGATGAATCCATTGCCCAGGCGATGGGGATGCAGCGGCCGATCCAGCGTCAGCGAACTGCTCGCTCCGCTACGATCGGCTTCCGGGGCGATCACGATGCAGTCCGCATAGTCGGACAGCGCGTCGTGAAGCGCGGCGATACCGGGTGCAGTGACCCCGTCGTCGTTGGCAATCAATATGCGCATGGGCTTTCCGTCTGCCCTGCCGGCACGAGGTCGATCAGCTCGCGCACTACCACGGTGGCGAAGCAGCCTGCCGGCAGGACGAATTCCAGTTGCAGAATGTCAGGGGCGGGATAATGCCATGTAAGGCCGGGGATGGGGAGGCGCAGAATGCGCCGTTCGTGCGCCATGTCCGCACTGGCAAGCCACTGGCAAAGCGCCATCTCCGCCTGTTGTACGCTGCTTTCGATCTCTCCGGGCCGGTTCGTCGCCGGTGAATCGCCCTCGCCCCACATCGGCCCAGTGGGGTGCAGGTCGAGTGCGCCGAGACGCGGGTCGGAGCATTCCGCTTCGCCAGCGGGGAAGAAGCTGCGGCTGTCGGTGAACGCCAGCAAGTCGCCGACCAGCGCCTGGCTCCAGCTGCCTTCCGCGACGCGGCGGGCCAGCACCTGGTTGAAGACGTAGCTGCGCGCGGCCGAAAGCAGGCGCGAACGGATGTTGCGATGCTCCGGCAGCTTGCCGCGCTCGGCGCAGCCGCGGGCATCGAAGACGTTGCCGCCGTCGTGGCCGAAGCGCTGGGTGCCGAAGTAGTTCGGCACGCCCTGGGCAACGATGGTCTTCAATCGCGCTTCGAGTTGCTCGCGATCCGCCTGCAGTTCGGTCAGGCGCAAGGTGAAGCCATTGGCCGAGTGCGCGCCGCGTTGCAGTTTGCGGCGATGGCGATTGCGCTCGAGGATGCGCAGGCTTTCGCCCTCGGCGGCAGACAGGTCCGGATCGGACTTGCCCGGCAGGTGCAGGCTGAACCACTGGCGGGTCAGTGCCTGGCGATCCTTGAGGCCGGCGTAGCTGATCATCTTTACCGGCACGCCGGCGGCACGGGCCAGGCGGCGGGCAGCTTCCTCGGTGTTCAGGCCGCGCTTCTCGACCCACAGCCAGAGGTGCTCGCCGTCGCCGGAGAGCGGGATGTCCAGCACTTCGTCGACCTGGAAGTCTTCCGCCACGGCCTTGAGCACGGCACTTCCGCAGGCGTCGCCATGGGCGCGCGGGCCCAGCAGTTCCAGCTCGGTCATGCGCGAACCAGCAGGGCGACGGCGTGCACCGCGATGCCCTCTTCACGGCCGGTGAAGCCGAGCTTCTCGGTGGTGGTGGCCTTGACGTTGACCTGGTCCAGTTCGACCTTCAGGTCGGCGGCAATGCTCTCGCGCATGCTCTGGATGTGCGGCGCCATCTTCGGCGCCTGGGCGACGATAGTGGTGTCGACGTTCTCCACCTTCCAGCCCTTGGCTTGCACCAGGCTCAGCACGTGACGCAGCAGCGCGCGGCTGTCGGCGCCCTTGAACTGCGGGTCGGTGTCGGGGAAGTGCTTGCCGATGTCGCCCAGCGCGCAGGCGCCCAGCAGGGCATCGGAAAGCGCGTGCAGCAGCACGTCGCCGTCGGAGTGGGCGATGAGCCCGAACTGGTGAGGAATACGCACGCCGCCGAGGGTGATGAAGTCGCCCTCGCCGAAGCGGTGCACGTCGTAGCCATGTCCGATACGCATGAAAAAACGCCCTGTAGATGTCAGGGCGTCGATTCTACCGGATCACTGCCCCGAGGGTGTCAGCCACAGAGCGCCGCAGCGTGGTGGCGCAGGTGATCTTCGATGAAGCTCGCAATGAAGTAGTAGCTGTGGTCGTAGCCGGGCTGCAGGCGCAGCTCCAGCGGATGACCGACCGCGGCGGCCGCTTCACGCAGGGCTTCGGGCTTGAGCTGCACGGCAAGGAAGTCGTCGCGGTCACCCTGGTCCACCAGGATCGGCAGGCGCTCCACGGCGTTCGCCAGCAGTTCCACGGCATCCCAGTCACGCCACGCCACCGGGTCTTCACCCAGGAAGCGGCCCAGCGCCTTCTGGCCCCAGGGGCAATCGCCGGGATGAGTGATGGGCGCGAACGCCGACAGCGACAGGTAACGGCCCGGGTTGCGCAGGGCGCAGATCAGCGCGCCATGCCCCCCCATGGAGTGCCCGCTGATGCCGCGCTTCTGGGAGACCGGGAAATTCGCCTCGATCAGCGCCGGCAGCTCCTGCACCACATAGTCGTGCATGCGGTAGTGGCGCGCCCAGGGTTCCTGGGTGGCGTTGACGTAGAAGCCCGCGCCAAGACCGAAGTCCCACGCGCCATCCGGATCACCCGGTACTTCCGGCCCGCGCGGACTGGTGTCCGGCGCAACGATGACAATTCCCAGCTCGGCGGCCATGCGCTGGGCGCCGGCCTTCTGCATGAAGTTTTCGTCGGTGCAGGTCAGGCCGGACAGCCAGTACAGCACCGGCAGGCCCGCCTCGGGCTCGGCCTGGGGCGGCAGGTAGACCGCGAAGACCATCTCACAGTCCAGGGTTGCGGAACGGTGGCGGTAGCGCTGGTGCCAGCCGCCAAAGCTCTTCTGGCTGCTGATGAGTTCGATGGAATCCGTCATGGAACCTCCTGTGAGGCCGGGCGCGCGAGGCGCCCGGCGGTTCGATCAGTAATGGATGACGGAGCGGATGCTCTTGCCTTCATGCATCAGGTCGAACGCCTCGTTGATCTTCTCCAGGCCCATGGTGTGGGTGATGAAGGTATCCAGCGGGATTTCGCCCTTCTGCGCCTTTTCCACGTAGGTCGGCAGCTCGGTGCGGCCCTTCACGCCGCCGAAGGCGGAGCCACGCCAGACGCGGCCGGTGACCAGCTGGAACGGGCGGGTGCTGATTTCCTGGCCGGCGCCGGCAACGCCGATGATGGTGGATTCGCCCCAACCCTTGTGGCAGCACTCCAGCGCCGCACGCATCAGCTGGACGTTGCCCACACACTCGAAGGAATAGTCAACGCCGCCATCCGTCATTTCGACGATGACTTCCTGAATCGGCTTCTGGTGGTCCTTCGGATTGACGAAGTCAGTGGCGCCCAGTTCCTTGGCGATGTCGAACTTCGCCGGGTTGATGTCCACCGCGATGATGCGCGAGGCCTTGGCCATCTTCGCGCCGATGATCGCCGCCAGGCCAATGCCGCCCAGGCCGAAGATCGCGACGGTAGCGCCCTCTTCCACCTTGGCGGTGTTCAGCACGGCGCCGATGCCGGTGGTCACGCCGCAACCGAGCAGGCAGACCTTCTCCAGCGGTGCTTCCTCGGGGATCTTCGCCAGGGAGATTTCCGGCAGCACGGTGTACTCGGAGAAGGTCGAGCAGCCCATGTAGTGGAAGATCGGCTCGCCCTTGTAGGAGAAGCGGCTGGTGCCGTCGGGCATCAGGCCCTTGCCCTGGGTGGCGCGCACGGCCTGGCAGAGGTTGGTCTTGCCGGACTTGCAGAATTTGCACTCGCGGCATTCGGCGGTGTACAGCGGGATCACGTGGTCGCCCACTTTCAGCGAGGTCACGCCTTCGCCCACGGCCTCGACAATACCGCCCCCTTCGTGACCGAGGATGCACGGGAACACGCCCTCGGAATCCTGGCCGGACAGGGTGTACGCATCGGTGTGGCAGACGCCGGTGGCGACGATGCGCACCAGCACTTCGCCCTTCTGCGGCGGCGCCACATCCACTTCGACGATTTCCAACGGCTGATTGGGGGCGAAGGCGACGGCGGCACGGGACTTGATCATCGGGAAACTCCTGAACGAAGGAAACAACAACGCCCGCCTGGGGCGGACGGGTTCGGCGCGGCGGCCGAGAAACCGGGACGGGCCTGGGCCACGTCGGGGAACGTTCGGGGCTGCGCGGCAAAAGCACGCCCCAAAGCCTTGGAAGTGTAGAAAACCCCGTTTCAGGGAATAATCAGGCAATAATCAAAACATTATTGCCATACAGGGACAATCCAGATGCACCGCTGGGAAGGACTGGACGAATTCGTCGCCGTCGCCGAAACCGGCCAATTCACCGCCGCCGCCGAACGTCTCGGGGTTTCTTCGTCGCACGTCAGCCGCCAGGTTGCGCGGCTGGAGGAGCGCCTGCAGACGCGCCTGCTCTACCGCAGCACGCGCAAGGTGACACTGAGCGAGGCCGGGCAGACCTTCCTGCAGCATTGCCGGCGCCTGCAGGATGCCCGCGAGGAAGCACTGCGCGCGGTCAGCGACCTGTCTGCCGAACCCAAGGGCCTGCTGCGCATGACCTGCGCAGTGGCTTACGGCGAGCGCTTCGTGGTGCCGCTGGTGAACGAGTTCATGGCGCAGTTTCCGCAACTGCGGGTGGAGATCGAGCTGTCGAACCGCCAGCTCGACCTGCTCCACGAGGGCTTTGACCTGGCGATTCGCCTTGGCCGCCTGAGCGACTCGCGGCTGGTGGCGACGCGCCTGGCACCACGGGTGATGTACCTCTGCGCTACGCCGGACTATCTGGCCCGTCATGGCACGCCACGGAGCGTCGCGGAACTGGGGCAGCACAACTGTCTGGTAGGCAGCAGCGACCAGTGGAGCTTCCTCGAGGACAGTCGCGAGACCCAGCACCGGGTGCAGGGCAACTGGCGCTGCAACAGCGGCCAGGCGGTGCTCGATGCGGCGCTGCGTGGCTTCGGCCTGTGCCAGCTGCCGGACTACTACGTGCTCGAGCATCTGCGCAGCGGCCGCCTGGTGTCCCTGCTGGACGCGCACCAGCCGCCCAATACCGGGGTCTGGGCACTTTATCCACAGCAGCGGCACCTGTCGCCCAAGGTGCGGCAACTGGTGGATCATCTGAAGGAAGGTCTGCAGCATCTGCAGCCCTCTCCCTTGTCTTAGAGCAGGCAGGCCCGGCCCTGCGCGGCTAGAATGGGCGGTTTCCCACCCTTCGGATCAAGGACGACGAGATGTCAGCCCTTTCTTCTTTCCGCGAGCGCTATCTGCTGCGCTTCTGGTCGCCCCTGCCGACCCTGGTCGCCCTGGGCGTCATTTCGGCCTACTACTTCGCCATGACCGGCACTTTCTGGGCGGTCACCGGCGAATTCACCCGCTGGGGTGGCCACGTGCTGTCCTGGTTCGGCCTGCAACCGCAGGAATGGAGCTACTTCAAGATCATCGGCCTGCAGGGCACGCCGCTGGATCGTGTGGATGGCGTGATGATCATCGGCATGTTCCTCGGTGCACTGGTCTGCGCGCTGTGGGCCGGCAACGTCAGTCTGCGCTGGCCGACCAGCAAGCGCCGCCTGCTGCAGGGCCTGATCGGCGGCGTGATCGCCGGCTTTGGCGCGCGCCTGGCAATGGGCTGCAACCTGGCTGCCTTCTTCACCGGCATCCCGATGTTCTCCGTGCACGCCTGGGCCTTCATGTTCTCCACCGTGATCGGCGCCTGGTTCGGCGTGAAGATCAGCCTGCTGCCCTTCCTGCGCATTCCGCTGAAGGTCGGCGGCAAGGCCGCGGCCCTGCCCAGCGCCGAAGCCCTCGCCCGCCGCGCCAGGCTGCAATGGCGCCTGGGCATGGGCGTGCTGGCAATCGCTGCGCTGTTCGCCGCCTGGCGCTTCGAAGTCTCGCTGGTGCTGGGCATGGCCTGCCTGTTCGGCCTGTTGTTCGGCGGCCTGATCGAACGTGCGCAGATCTGTTTCACCAGCGCCGCCCGCGACCTCTGGACCACCGGGAGGACCCAGGCCGCACTGGGCATCCTGCTCGGCATGGCGGCCGCCTGCGTCGGCACCTTCGCGGCGATCCACAACGGCCTGCCGCCGAAGATCTTCTGGATGGGCCCGAACGCCGTGATCGGCGGCGTACTGTTCGGCATCGGCATCGTGCTGGCCGGCGGCTGCGAGACCGGCTGGATGTATCGCTCGATGGAAGGCCAGGTGCATTTCTGGGTGGTCGGCGTCGGCAACGTGATCGGCGGCACGCTGGTCGCGGTGTACTGGGACCAGCTCGGCACCAGCCTTGCCCTGCCCTACCCCAAGCTCAACCTGCTGCAGGAATTCGGCCCTGGTGGCGGCCTGCTGATCACCTTCGCCGGCCTCGCCCTGTGCATGCTGCTGGTACAACTCAACGCACAACGCTTCACCCGTAAACGGAAACCGTCCGATGCCCGACACCAAGACGCCGACGCTCTCGCTTGATCTGCGTGGCGAACACTGCCCGTACAACGCCATCGCCACCCTGGAAACCCTGGAGACGCTGAAGCCGGGCGATCTGCTGGAGGTGATCACCGACTGTTCGCAGTCGGTACATGGCATTCCGGAGGACACCCAACGCCATGGCTACCATTGCCTGGCGGTGGAGCAGCACGGGGCGCTGTTCCGCTTCCTGATCGAAGTGCCTCTGCTGGGTTGATACCCAGCGGTCAACCTGTAGGAACGGGCCATGCCCGCGATCGTGCGCATGGCGCACTCCTACGGGGTGCTCCGATCTGGCTGCGAAGGATTCAGTGCTTGGCGAAGTTGCGCTGCAGGCGCTGCAGGTCTTCCGGGGTGGTGACCTTGATGTTGTCCACCCGCCCTTCCACCATGCGCGGTTTGTAACCCGCCCACTCCATGGCAGAAGCCTCGTCGGTGATGGCCGCGTCGGCCACCAGCGCATCGGCGAGTGCGCGATGCAGCGCGCCGAGGCGGAACATCTGCGGAGTGTAGGCCTGCCAGACCACACTGCGGTCGATGGTTTCGACTACGCGGCCGTCAGCGTCGACGCGCTTCAGCGTATCGCGCGCGGGTACGCCCAGCAGTCCACCCACGGTATCGAACTCCAACTCGCCCAGCAGACGGTCCAGATCGGCACGCGCGAGGTTTGGCCGGGCGGCGTCGTGCACCAGCACCCAGTCATCGCTGCCGGCGCCCAGCTCGGTCAGGCGCAGCAGGCCATTGAGCACCGAATCGGCGCGATCGCGGCCACCGTCGGCACGCTGGATCAGCTCGTTGGAAGCGCTCGGCAGGGTCGGCCACCAGGGATCGTCGGCGGCCAGGCACACCACCAGCCCCTTCAGGCGGGGATGGCCGAGGAAGCAGTCGAGGGTGCGTTCGAGAATGCTGCGACCGGCAAGGTCGAGGTATTGCTTGGGGCGGTCGGCGCGCATCCGCGAACCGATGCCGGCGGCCGGGATCACGGCCCAGAAGGCGGGTGTGGTCATTGCGCGAGCTGGTAGAGGGTTTCCTTGTCCTTGACCATGCCGAGTTCGTGGCGCGCACGCTCCTCGACGGTCTCGGTGCCTTTCTTGAGCTCGGCGACTTCCGCCTCGAGGATGCGGTTACGCTCGAGCAGGCGCTCGTTTTCGCCCTGCTGGTCGGCGATCTGCTTCTGCAGGTCGCGTACCTGCGCCAGGCTGCCATCGCCAACCCACAGGCGATACTGCAGGCCGGCCAGCGCCAGGATCAGCACGACGAACAGCCAGTAAGGGCTACGTAACCTCAAACCATCAGCTCCATGTACGCAAAGGGGTGGCTCGTGCCACCCCTTCACCGTACCAGACTAGTATCAGGATCAGGATCAGCCGCGGAATTCCGCGCGACCACGGTACGGCGCCTTGGCGCCCAGCTGCTCTTCGATGCGCAGCAGCTGGTTGTACTTGGAAACGCGGTCGGAGCGGCAGAGGGAACCGGTCTTGATCTGACCAGCGGCAGTGCCGACGGCCAGGTCAGCGATGGTGCTGTCCTCGGTTTCGCCCGAACGGTGCGAGATGACGGCAGTGAAGCCGGCAGCCTTGGCCATCTGGATGGCTTCCAGGGTCTCGGTCAGCGAGCCGATCTGGTTGAACTTGATCAGGATCGAGTTGCCGATCTGCTCGTCGATGCCGCGCTTGAGGATCTTGGTGTTGGTCACGAACAGGTCGTCACCGACCAGCTGCACCTTCTCGCCGATCTTGTCGGTCAGGACTTTCCAGCCAGCCCAGTCGGACTCGTCCATGCCGTCTTCGATGGAGATGATCGGGTAGCGCTGGGTCAGGCCCGCCAGGTAGTCGGCAAAACCTTCGGCGCTGAACACCTTGCCTTCACCTTCCAGGTCGTACTGGCCGTCCTTGAAGAACTCGGAAGAGGCGCAGTCCAGGGCCAGGGTGACGTCGTCGCCCAGCTTGTAGCCGGCGTTGGCGACGGCTTCGGCGATGGCGGCCAAGGCGTCTTCGTTGGAAGCCAGGTTCGGCGCGAAGCCACCCTCGTCACCCACGGCAGTGTTCAGGCCACGGGCCTTCAGCACGGCTTTGAGGTGGTGGAAGATCTCGGCACCCATGCGCAGGGCGTCGGCGAAGTTCTTGGCGCCAACCGGCTGAACCATGAACTCCTGGATGTCGACATTGTTATCGGCGTGCTCGCCACCGTTGATGATGTTCATCATCGGCACCGGCATGGAGTACTGGCCCGGGGTGCCGTTCAGGTCGGCGATGTGCGCGTACAGCGGCACGCCCTTGGCCTGAGCAGCGGCCTTGGCGGCAGCCAGGGACACGGCGAGGATGGCGTTGGCGCCCAGCTTGCCTTTGTTCTCGGTGCCGTCGAGGTCGATCATCGCGTGATCCAGACCTTTCTGGTCAGTCGCGTCCTTGCCCAGCAGCAGGTCGCGGATCGGGCCATTGATGTTGGCCACGGCTTTCAGCACGCCCTTGCCCAGGTAACGGCTCTTGTCGCCATCGCGCAGTTCGAGAGCCTCGCGGGAACCGGTGGATGCACCGGACGGGGCGCAAGCGCTGCCGACGATGCCGTTGTCCAGGATCACGTCCGCTTCAACGGTCGGGTTGCCGCGGGAGTCCAGGACCTCACGGCCCTTGATGTCGACGATCTTTGCCATTCTTGATAACACTCCGAAGATAGAGATAAACGGGGCGGCTGGTGAGACATCAGAACCTGCCCGATGCCCCGCCGGACGTAATGCCGGGGAGCTTCGAGCGGATTCTCAGGCAGTCTCGATAATGGGGAAACTCTTGACCAGGTCGTCCAGCTGCTTGAGCTGGGACAGGAAAGGCTCGAGCTTGTTCAGGCGCAGGGCGCACGGACCGTCGCATTTGGCGTTCTCGGGGTCCGGATGGGCCTCCAGGAACAGGCCGGCGAGGCCCTGGCTCATGCCGGCCTTGGCCAGGTCGGTGACCTGGGCGCGGCGGCCGCCGGCGGAATCGGCGCGACCGCCCGGCATCTGCAGGGCGTGGGTCACGTCGAAGAACACCGGATACCCGAACTGCTTCATGATCCCGAAGCCGAGCATGTCCACCACCAGGTTGTTATACCCGAAGGAGGAGCCACGCTCGCAGAGGATCAGCTGGTCGTTACCCGCCTCCTCGCACTTGCGCAGGATGTGTTTCATCTCCTGCGGCGCGAGGAACTGGGCTTTCTTGATGTTGATCACCGCGCGGGTTTCGGCCATGGCCACGACCAGGTCGGTCTGCCGGGACAGGAAGGCCGGCAGCTGGATGATGTCGCAGACCTCGGCCACCGGGGCAGCCTGATGGGGCTCGTGCACGTCAGTGATGACCGGCACGTTGAAGGTCTTCTTGATCTCTTCGAAGATCTTCAGCCCTTCTTCCATGCCCGGACCACGGAATGAGGTGATCGAGGAACGGTTGGCCTTGTCGAAGCTGGCCTTGAACACGTAGGGGATACCGAGCTTCTCGGTCACCTTCACGTACTCTTCGCAGACCTGCATCGCCAGATCGCGCGACTCCAGCACGTTCATGCCACCGAACAGCACGAACGGCAGGTCGTTGCCGATCTGGATATCACCGACGCGGATGATCTTCTGGGTCATGTTCAGGCTTTCCCGGCTTGCTTCAGGGCAGCGTTGACGAAGCCGCTGAACAGCGGGTGGCCATCACGCGGGGTGGAAGTGAATTCCGGGTGGAACTGGCAGGCCACGAACCACGGATGGTCCGGTGCTTCCACCACTTCCACCAGCGCGCCGTCGCCGGAGCGACCGGAAATCTTCAGGCCGGCGGCTTCCAGTTGCGGACGCAGGTTGTTGTTCACTTCGTAGCGGTGACGGTGACGCTCGACGATCACTTCCTTGCCGTAGCAGTCGTGCACCAGGGTGCCGGCGGACAGCAGGCATTCCTGGGCACCCAGGCGCATGGTGCCGCCCAGGTCGGAAGCTTCGGTGCGCACTTCGGTGGCGCCGGTAGCGTCCTGCCATTCGGTGATCAGGCCGACGACCGGGTGGCCGCTGGACTTGTCGAACTCGGTGGAGTTGGCATCGGTCCAGCCCAGCACGTTGCGGGCGTATTCGATGACAGCCACCTGCATGCCCAGGCAGATGCCCAGGTACGGAACCTTGTTTTCGCGAGCGTACTGGACGGCGGTGATCTTGCCTTCCACGCCACGCAGGCCAAAGCCGCCCGGAACCAGGATGGCGTCGGCGCCTTCGAGCAGGCTGGTGCCCTGCTGCTCGATGTCTTCCGAGTCGATGTAGCGCAGGTTGACCTTGGTGCGACTCTGGATGCCGGCGTGGGTCATGGCTTCGATCAGCGACTTGTAGGCGTCCAGCAGTTCCATGTACTTGCCGACCATGGCGATGGTGACTTCACGCTCGGGGTTGAGCTTGGCGTCGACCACGCGGTCCCACTCGGACAGGTCGGCCGGGCCGCACTCCAGGCCGAAGCGCTCGACGACCAGGTCGTCGACGCCCTGGGCGTGCAGTACGGACGGAATGCGGTAGATGGTGTCGACGTCTTCCAGCGAGATGACCGCGCGCTCTTCCACGTTGGTGAAGAGGGCGATCTTGCGGCGGGAGGACACGTCCACCGGATGGTCGGAGCGGCAGATCAGGATGTCCGGCTGCAGGCCGATGGAGCGCAGTTCCTTGACCGAGTGCTGGGTCGGCTTGGTCTTGGTCTCGCCGGCGGTGGCGATGTACGGGACCAGCGTCAGGTGCATCAGCATGGCGCGGCGCGAACCGATCTCCACGCGCAGCTGGCGGATAGCCTCAAGGAAAGGTTGCGACTCGATGTCACCGACGGTGCCGCCGACCTCAACCAGGGCCACGTCGGCATCGCCGGCGCCCTTGATGATGCGACGCTTGATCTCGTCGGTGATGTGCGGGATGACCTGCACGGTGGCGCCCAGATAGTCACCACGGCGCTCCTTGCGGAGCACGTCCATGTAGACGCGGCCGGTGGTGAAGTTGTTGTTCTGGGTCATCGTGGTACGAACGAAACGCTCGTAGTGGCCCAGATCGAGGTCGGTCTCAGCGCCGTCGTGGGTGACGAACACCTCACCGTGCTGAAACGGGCTCATGGTGCCCGGATCGACGTTGATGTAGGGGTCCAGCTTGAGCATCGTGATCTTCAGGCCACGCGCTTCCAGAATGGCAGCCAAGGAAGCCGAGGCGATGCCTTTCCCCAATGAAGAAACAACACCACCCGTGACGAAGATGTAGCGCGTCATGAAAAGCCCTGAATGTCAGCGTTTAGGCGGCTCGGCCGCCGGGGAAGCGAAGGTGTCGGGTACAAGACCCGGCTCACGACTTCGTCGTGAAAATAGCGAACTCCCACTGATTCGCAGGCGAATCAACAGGAGCTGTACAAGACGGGAGCGTAGTCTACCGGAAAGCCGCTATCAGCTCAAACCCGAGTCATTCGTCGGAGGTGCCCAGCGCAGGGTCCAGCCCTGCCCCTCCTCCACCCGCAGGTCCGGCAGCAGGGCCACGCCGAGCAGTTCGTCGGCTCGCCAGAGCAGTGGCAGGCGGCCACGCAGGAAGGCCGGAATGGCCGCCTCGTTGAGCAGTCGCTTGAGGTCGCGGGAGCCGCGCCCTGGCAGGGCCATCACCTCTCCGCCCTGCCGATAGCGCACTTCCAGGTCCCCTTTCGGGGGCTCGCCCTCGAAACGCAGCGAGCCGTTGTCCGGCAGCAAAAGCGGTTGCGACGGATCACGCCAGGCCTGATTCGCCGGTGCGAAACCGAGCCAGGGATTGGCCAGCCACCAGAGCCGTCCATGAGCACGGCGCAGTTCGCCATCGGCGAGGCGCCAGATCGGCTCGGCATCCTCGCGGGCATCGCGCAGGTCTCGCCAACCGGCCCAATGGGCGCTGTCGGGCAATCTTGCCAGAGGAGCAAGCCAGTGCCGCAGCGCATTACGCTGGCGAGGCTCGCTCAGCTCCACCAGCGCGGCGATGGCCAGCGAGGGCAATCGCATACCGATGTATTCGTTGCGGGCACCGGCGGAAATCAGGTCGTTCTGCGCCAGCTCGCCCAGCAGTCCGTCGGCTTCCGCCAGATGCTCGGCGCTGCGGGCGATGGTTTCGATGGCCGAGGGCCAGCGCTGGACGATGCCCGGCAGGACCCGGTTGCGCAGGTAGTTGCGATCGTAATCCTCGCTGGCGTTGGATGGATCCTCCACCCAGCTCAGGCCATGGCCGCGGGCGTACCGTTCGAGTTCCTTGCGATGAATCCCCAGCAGCGGACGCAACAGCACTCCAGCGCCCAGCGGACGGCTGGCAGCCATGGCGGACAGGCCTCGCACCCCGGCACCGCGAAACAGCCGGAACAGCACGGTTTCCGCCTGATCGTCACGGTGCTGGCCGGTCAGCAGGCAATCACCCTGCTCCAGCGCCGCGACGAAAGCGGCATACCGCGCCTCGCGCGCCGCACGTTCCAGGCTGGCGCCGCCATCGACCTGCACGCGCGCCACCAGCAGAGGCACACCAAGGGAGTCGCAGAATCGCTGGCAACGTTCCGGCCAGGCATCAGCGACAGCCTGGAGCCCGTGGTGCACGTGAATGGCGGAAATCGGCGGCAACGCCTCCCGCGAGGCGAGTTGCGCCAGGAGATGCAGGAGAACGGTGGAATCCAGCCCGCCGGACAAGGCGACTCGCCACGCCGGCGCGTTGCGCCAGGGTGCGAGAAAAGTCAGCAGTCGGGATTGGAAATCAGCAGACATGGCGCAGGTCGGCAGGGTCGGGGACGAGGCAAGGATACCTCGTCACCCGCGCTGCGCCGAAGGCGTCGATCAGGCGACGCCGTAGCTCATCAGGCGCTCGTAACGGCGCGCCAGGAGCTCTTCGCTGCTCAGCTGGTTCAGCGTGTCGAGCTGGCCGAGCAGGGACTTGCGGATGGTCTCGGCCATCGCGGCCGGGTCGCGGTGGGCGCTGCCCAGCGGTTCGGGGATAACGTTGTCGACGATACCCAGATCCTTCAGGCGGTTGGCGGTAATGCCCATGGCTTCGGCCGCTTCCGGCGCCTTCTCGGCGGTGCGCCAGAGGATCGAGGCGCAACCTTCGGGCGAGATCACCGCGTAGGTGGAGTACTGCAGCATGTTCAACTGGTCGCACACGCCGATGGCCAGTGCGCCGCCGGAGCCGCCTTCGCCGATCACGGTGGCGATGATCGGGGTCTTCAGACGCGCCATGACGCGCAGATTCCAGGCGATCGCCTCGCTCTGGCCGCGCTCTTCGGCGTCGATGCCCGGGTAGGCGCCGGGGGTGTCGATGAAGGTCAGGATCGGCATCTTGAAGCGTTCGGCCATTTCCATCAGGCGGCAGGCCTTGCGGTAGCCTTCCGGACGCGGCATGCCGAAGTTGCGGCGCACCTTCTCGCGTACTTCACGACCCTTCTGGTGGCCGATGATCATCACCGGCTGGTCTTCCAGACGGGCAACGCCACCGACGATGGCGGCGTCATCGGAGAAGTGACGGTCACCGTGCAGCTCTTCGAACTCGGTGAAGATGTGTTCGATGTAATCCAGGGTGTAGGGGCGACGCGGATGGCGCGCGAGCTGGGCGATCTGCCAGCTGGACAGGTTGCCGAAGATGTTCTCGGTCAGCGCCTTGCTCTTCTCCTGCAGACGGGAGATTTCGTCGGTGATGTTCAGCGCGTTGTCGTTACCGACCAGGCGCAGCTCTTCGATCTTGGCGTGCAGGTCGGCAATGGGCTGTTCGAAATCGAGAAAATTCGGGTTCATGGGCTATCCGTCGTTCTGTTGGCGGCTGGGCCTGGTCCGTAGGCGCCCTACCTTACGGTATCGGGCGCCGAGGGTCGAGACTGGCGGGCGGGCGGCCTTTGGCCACCGGCTTCACTAGCGGTAGTTGAGGAAGACGTTGTCGCGGCCGAACTGGTCACGCAACGCTTGAATCAGGTTGTCTGCCGGGTCGATCCGCCACTGCTCGCCGAACTGCAACAGGGCGCGCGCCTGCTCGCCACTGTAGTCGACGGTGACCGGGCAGCTGCCGCGATGACGGGTGCACAGGTCGGCCAGCCAGCGCAGACGGTCGCCCTTGAGCGCATCGGCATGCACGCGCACGCGCAGGCTTTCCGCCAGCGAGGTGCGCGCTTCTTCCAGGCCCATCACGCGCTTGGCGCGCAGGCGCAGGCCGCCGGAGAAATCGTCCTGGCTGACCTCGCCCTCAATCACTACCAGCGCATCGGTCTGCAGCAGCGCCTGGTTGGCGGCGAAGGCTTCGGCGAACAGCGAGGCCTCGATACGGCCGGAGCGGTCGTCGAGGGTCACGAAGCCCATCTTGTCGCCGCGCTTGTTCTTCATCACCCGCAGGTTGACGATCAGGCCGGCGACGGTCTGGGTATCACGCGCGGGCTTCAGCTCGACGATGCGCTGGCGGGCAAAGCGCCGCACCTCGCCTTCGTACTCGTCGATGGGGTGACCGGTCAGATACAGGCCGAGAGTGTCCTTCTCGCCCTTCAGGCGCTCCTTGAGATTGAGCTCCTTGACCTTGCGGTGGTTGGCGTAGACATCCGCCTCGGGCTCGGCGAACACGCCGCCGAACAGGTCCATGTGGCCGCTGTCGTGGCTGCGCGAAGTCTGCTCGGCGGCCTTGACGGCTTCTTCCATGGACGCCAGCAGCACGGCACGGTTGATATCGACGTGGGCGTGGTAGGCCTTCTGCTCTTCATGGAAGTGCGGGCCAAGGCGGTCCAGCGCGCCGGCGCGGATCAGCGCTTCCAGGGTGCGCTTGTTGACGCGTTTGAGGTCAATACGGTCGCAGAAGTCGAACAGGGTCTTGAACGGGCCGCCTTCGTTGCGGCACTCGGTGATGGCTTCCACCGGGCCTTCGCCGACGCCCTTGATCGCGCCCAGGCCGTAGACGATCTGGTTGTCCTCGTCGACGGTGAAGCGGAACTCGGAGTTGTTCACGTCCGGCGCCAGGATACGCAGCTTCATGTGGCGGCACTCTTCGATGAGCGTCACCACCTTGTCGGTGTTCTGCATATCCGCGGTGAGTACCGCGGCCATGAACGGGGCTTTCCAGTGGGTCTTCAGCCAGGCGGTCTGGTACGACACCAGGCCGTAGGCGGCCGAGTGCGACTTGTTGAAGCCGTATCCGGCGAACTTTTCCACCAGGTCGAAGATGTTGCCCGAAAGGTTTTCGTCGATGCCGTTGCTGGAGCAACCCTCGATGAAACCGCCGCGCTGCTTGGCCATTTCCTCGGGCTTCTTCTTGCCCATGGCACGACGCAGCATGTCCGCGCCACCGAGGCTGTACCCCGCCATCACCTGGGCGATCTGCATCACCTGCTCCTGGTACAGGATGATGCCGTAGGTGGGCTTGAGCACGGGCTCGAGGCCGGCGTACTGGTAATCCGGGTGCGGGTAGGAGATCTCTTCGCGACCGTGCTTGCGGTTGATGAAGTCGTCCACCATGCCCGACTGCAGCGGACCGGGACGGAACAGCGCCACCAGTGCGATGAGGTCTTCCAGGCAGTCCGGCTTGAGCTTCTTGATCAGCTCCTTCATGCCGCGCGATTCAAGCTGGAAGACTGCAGTGGTTTCCGCCTTCTGCAGCAGGTCGTAGGTCTTCTTGTCGTCCAGCGGGATGCGGTCGATGTCGACCAGCTCGGTCTCGCCGGCCTTCTTCTGGATGCGATGGATGATCTCCATCGCCCATTTGATGATGGTCAGGGTACGCAGGCCGAGGAAGTCGAACTTCACCAGACCGGCGGCCTCCACGTCGTCCTTGTCGAACTGGGTCACCAGGCCGGCGCCCTCTTCGTCACAGGCGATGGGGGCAAAGTCGGTCAGCTTGGTCGGCGCGATCACCACGCCACCGGCGTGCTTGCCGGTACCGCGGGTGACGCCCTCCAGCTTCAGCGCCATGTCCCAGATTTCCTGGGCTTCCTCGTCGGTCTTGAGGAATTCGCGGAGCATCTCTTCCTGCTCGAAGGCCTTCTCCAGGGTCATGCCCACTTCGAAGGGGATCATCTTCGACAGCTTGTCGGCCAGACCATAGGACTTGCCCTGCACCCGCGCCACGTCGCGCACCACCGCCTTCGCCGCCATGGAGCCGAAGGTGATGATCTGGCTCACCGCGTTGCGGCCGTAGGCGCCGGCCACGTAGTCGATCACCCGGTCACGGCCTTCCATGCAGAAGTCGACGTCGAAGTCGGGCATGGAAATACGTTCGGGGTTGAGGAAACGTTCGAACAGCAGGTCATAGGCCAGCGGGTCGAGGTCGGTGATCTTCAGCACGTAGGCGACCAGCGAACCGGCACCCGAGCCCCGGCCCGGGCCCACCGGCACGCCGTTGTTCTTGGCCCACTTGATGAAGTCCATCACGATCAGGAAGTAGCCGGGGAAGCCCATCTGGATAATGGTGCCCAGTTCGAACTCCAGGCGATCGACGTAGAGCTGCCGCTTCTCTTCGTAGTTCGGCGTGGTGTCCTTCGGCCAGAGCACCGCCAGGCGCTCCTCCAGGCCCTCGTAGGAGACATGGCGCAGGTAATCGTTGATGTCCATGTCGTCGTACGGAATCGGGAAGTTGGGCAGGAAGTACTTGCCCAGCTGCACATCGATGTTGCAGCGCTTGGCGATCTCGACGGAGTTCTGCAGAGCCTCGGGAATGTCGCTGAACAGCTCGGCCATTTCTTCCGGGCTCTTCAGGTACTGCTGGTCGGAATAGCTGCGCGAACGGCGCGGGTCATCCAGGGCACGGCCTTCGCCGATGCAGACGCGGGTCTCATGGGCCTCGAAGTCCGCTTCCTTGATGAAGCGCACGTCGTTGGTTGCCACCAGCGGCGCGCCACTGCGCGCGGAAAGAGCCACGGCGGCGTGCACGTGCTCCTCGTCGTTGACCCGACTGGTGCGCTGGATATCCAGGTAGAAACGGTCCGGGAAAGTCTCCAGCCACTCGGCCAACAGCGAGTCCGCCAGGGCGTCGTCACCCTCCAGCAGCGCCATGCCGATCTCGCCTTCCTTGGAGCCGGACAGCGCGATCAGGCCTTCGGCGGCGTCCTTGACCCACTGCCGCTCGATGATGATCTCGCCGTTGCGCTGGCCTTCCTGCCAGCCACGGGAAATCAGCTCGGTCAGGTTGCGGTAGCCCTTGGCGTTCATCGCCAGCAGGGTCAGGCGAGTCAGCGGGCCGTCCTCGTCGCGGTTGGCCAACCAGATGTCGGCGCCGCAGATCGGCTTGATGCCGCCGCCCATGGCCGTCTTGTAGAACTTCACCAGCGAGCACATGTTGCTCAGGTCGGTCACCGCCACCGCCGGCATGCCCGCTCCGCCGACCGCCTTGATCAGCGGCTTGACCCGTACCAGGCCGTCGACCAGGGAGAATTCGGTGTGCAGACGCAGGTGAACGAAGGTGGCGGTCATGGTGGTCCTTGGCAAACGCGAAAAACGGCAAGCCCCGGATTGTACCGGGGCCGTCCGCAAAGCTACAGGGATCAATGGGCCAGCCGTCGCGCCGGGTGATTGAAGTCACCGGCGGGCCGCTGGCCGCGAGGAATTCCAGAGTAATAACAGGGTGTTACAGGATGCCGGCAGGGTTTTCCAGCAGCGCGCGCACCGGCCCGAAGGAGCGGCGGTGGATGGGCGTCGGGCCCAGGCGCTTGAGCGCCTCCAGGTGCACAGGTGTCGGGTAGCCCTTGTGGCCGCCGATGCCGTAGCCGGGGTACTGCGCTTCCATTTCCTGCATCTCGCGGTCGCGGCTGACCTTGGCCAGGATCGACGCGGCAGCGATGGCCGGGACCTTGGCGTCGCCCTGCACGACCGGCGCGGAGGGCACCTTCAGTTTCGGGCAGCGGTTACCGTCGATCAGCGCCAGTTTCGGTGTGACGCTCAGGCCCTCCACTGCGCGCTGCATGGCGAGCATGGTGGCATGGAGGATGTTCAACTGGTCGATCTCATGCACGTCGGCACGGGCGATACACCAGGCCAGGGCCTTCTCACGGATCTCGTCGAACAGCGCTTCGCGGCGCGCTTCGCTGAGTTTCTTCGAGTCGTTGAGGCCCTTGATCGGACGAGCCGGATCGAGGATGACCGCCGCGGTGACCACGGGACCGCAAAGCGGGCCGCGGCCGACCTCATCGACACCGGCAACCAGCTCTTCCACCAGGGTGAAGTCCAGGCCCATCTGCATCAGCGTTTCTCCACCAGGGCGAGCACCGCTTCGGCGGCCTGCGCGGACGCATCCTGGCGCAGGGCGCGGTGGATGGCGTCGAAGGGTTCGGTCTGCACGCTGCCGTCATCGAGCAGCGGCATCAAGGTAGTGGCCAGCGCTTCGGGAGTCGCCGCGTCCTGGATCAGTTCCGGCACCAGCAGGCGGCCGGCCAGCAGGTTCGGCAAGGAGATGTACGGACTCTTCACCAGCCGCTTGAGAATGCGGTAGGTCATGGGCGCCACCTTGTAAGCGACGACCATCGGCCGCTTGTACAGCAGGGCTTCCAGCGTGGCGGTGCCGGAGGCGATCAGCACCGCGTCGCAGGCGGCCAGGGCCTCGTGGGAGGCGCCATCCAGCAATTGCACCGGCAGGTCGCGCCCCGCGAGCATTGCTTCGATCTGTACCCGGCGCTCAGGGCTCGCGCAAGGCAGCACGAAGCGCAGGCCAGGGCGATCCTGGAGCAGGCGCTGGGCGGTATCGAGGAACAGCGCGCCGAGCTTGCCGACCTCCCCTCCCCGGCTGCCGGGCAGTAACGCGACGACGCTGGCATCCTGCGGCAGCCCCAGACGCTCGCGTGGACCGGCGCGGTCGGCTTCCAGCGGAATAGTGTTGGCCAGCGGGTGACCGACGAAACGCACCGGCACCGCATGTTCTTCGTAGAAGCGCGCTTCGAAGGGGAAGAGCGCGAGCATCAGGTCGCAGGCTTCCTTGATCTTCAGCACGCGCTTCTGTCGCCAGGCCCAGACCGAGGGGCTGACGTAGTGCACCGTGCGGATACCCGCGCGGCGCAGCTTCAATTCGATGTTCAGGGTGAAATCCGGCGCATCGATGCCGATGAAGACGTCCGGCCTGGCGGCGGTCAGCATCTGCACCAGGTCCTTGCGCCGGCGCAACAGTTCGCGCAGACGGCCAAGCACCTCGACCAGGCCCATCACGGCCAGGCGTTCCATCGGAAAATGCGACTGCAGCCCTTCGGCCTGCATGCGTGGACCGCCGACACCGATGAACTCGATGTCGGGGTGACGCTGCTTGAGCGCCTGCATGAGGCCGGAGCCGAGGATATCGCCGGACGCCTCGCCCGCGACCAGGGCGACGCGCAGCTTGCGTGCGGTCGGTTGCATGGTCAGCGGGTGATGCCGCGGGTAGAGCTCTGGATGGAGTCGCGGAACACCGCGACTTCCGGGAACTGCGCGGAGACTTCGGCCAGTTCGGCCAGCGCCTCGTCCACCGTCAGGCCCTGGCGGTAGACCACCTTGTAGGCCCGGCGCAGCGCCTGGATCGATTCGGCGCTGAAACCACGACGGCGCAGGCCCTCGAAGTTCATGCTGCGAGCCTCGGCGGGGTTGCCGAAGACCGTGACATAGGCCGGGACGTCCTTGCCGATGGTGGTGCCCATGCCGGAGAAGGCGTGGGCGCCGATACGGCAGAACTGATGCACCAGGGTGTAGCCGGAAAGGATCGCCCAGTCATCCACATGAACATGCCCGGCCAGCGCGGTGTTGTTCACGAGGATGCAATGGTTGCCGATCACACTGTCATGACCGATGTGCACATAGGCCATGAGCAGGTTGTGATCGCCGAGGGTGGTTTCCGAACGATCCTGAATGGTACCGCGATGGATGGTCACACCCTCGCGGATCACATTGTGGTCGCCGATCACCAGGCGAGTCGGCTCGCCCTTGTACTTCAGGTCGGGGGTATCTTCACCCACGCTGGAGAACTGGAAAATCCGATTGTGCTTACCGATCTTCGTGGGGCCTTTGACCACCACGTGCGGACCGATCACCGTACCTTCGCCGATCTCCACATCCGGCCCGACCATGGACCAGGGGCCCACTTCTACGTCGTCAGCCAGCTTTGCGCGCGGGTCGATGATGGCGCGAGGATCGATCAAACTCATAGTTTGCGTTCCGCACAGATGATTTCGGCCGAGCATACCGGCTTGTCATCGACGGTGGCATGGCAATCAAACTTCCAGATGCCGCGCTTGACGCTCAGGAACTGGGCGTGGAGCTGCAGCTGATCGCCCGGCAGTACCGGCTGGCGGAAGCGCAGCTTGTCGGAGCCGACGAAGTAATACAGGGTGCCGTCGGCCGGCTTCACGTCGAGCATCTTGAAACCGAGGATGCCGGCCGCCTGGGCCATGGCCTCGATGATCAGTACGCCCGGCATGATCGGATGCTGCGGGAAATGGCCATTGAAGAACGGCTCGTTGATGCTGACATTCTTGTAGGCGCGAATGCGCTTGCCTTCGATGTCCAGCTCGACCACCCGATCCACCAGCAGGAAGGGGTAGCGATGAGGCAGGTATTCGCGAATCTCGTTGATGTCCATCATGTTCAGGGGAGCCTGTTCAGAAAAGGGAAACGCCAAAAAATGCGTGGATCACGCATCTGATGGAGCGTCTCCGCTTGGGGTCACGGCGGCCACGCGCTTTTCCAGCTGCTGCAGACGACGGGCCATGTCGTCCAGCTGACGAATGCGCGCGGCACTCTTCTTCCATTCAGCCGCAGGCTGCATGGCGGTACCGGACGAGTAGGAGCCCGGCTCGGTGATCGACCGGGTCACCATCGTCATCCCGGTGACGAAGACGTTGTCACAAATCTCGATGTGGCCGACCAGGCCGACGCCACCGGCCAGCATGCAGTGCTTGCCGATCTTGGCGCTGCCGGAAATCCCGCAGCAGCCGGCCATGGCAGTGTGATCGCCGATCTGCACGTTGTGGGCGATCATGATCTGGTTGTCCAGCTTCACGCCATTGCCCACCAGAGTGTCGGACAGCGCGCCACGGTCGATGGTGGTATTGGCACCAATCTCGACGTCGTCACCCAGGGTCACGCCGCCTATCTGGGCGATCTTCTGCCAGATGCCCTTGTGGTTGGCGAAGCCGAAGCCCTCACCACCCAGCACGGCGCCGGACTGGATCACCACGCGCTTGCCGATGATCACGTCGTGGTACAGCGTCACCCGCGGCGCCAGCCAACCACCCTCGCCAACCACGCTGCGCGCGCCGACGAAGCAGTGGGCACCGATGGTGACGTTGGCACCGATCTGCGCACCGGCCTCGATCACGGCGTAAGGGCCAACACTGGCACTCGCATCGACCTGCGCACCTTCATCGACCACCGCAGTGGGATGAATGCCGACCGGCGCCTTGGGCTTGCGGTCGAACTGGTGGGACAGGCCGGCATAGGCCAGGTAGGGATTGGGGACGATCAGCGCGTTGCCGGTAAAGCCCTCGGCGTCAGCAGCGGTCAGCAGGACGGCGCTGGCCTGGCTGCCTTCGAGGAACTTGCGGTACTGCGGATTGGCCAGGAAGCTCAACTGGCCGGCGCCTGCGTCCTGCAGGGTAGCCAGCCCGCTGATCACCTGAGCGGGATCGCCGCGCAACTCGGCATCGAGTTGCGCAGCCAGTTCGGCGAGGGTAAAGGACAGCTCGGTCATCATCAGCGCAGTTGGTTCATGCGCTCGATGACTTGGCGGGTGATGTCGTACTGCGGCTTGACGTCGACCACGGCACCACGCTCGACCACGAGGTCATAACCACCTTTCTTGATGGTTTCCTCGACGGCCTGGTCCAGCTTCGGCTTGAGCTTCTTCAGCATGTCGCGGTCGGCAACGGCCTTGGCTTCGTTCAGTTCCTTGGACTGGAACTGGAAATCACGGGCCTTCTGCTTGAAGTCGCCTTCGGCCTTGTCACGCTCGGAAGCGGACATCTTGCTGCCGCCGTTGACCAGCTTGTCCTGCAGGGCCTTGGCATCGGTTTCCAGGGCCTTGAGCTTGGTCAACTGGGGACCGAACTTCTTCTCGGCATCGACGGCGTACTGCTTGGCCGAATCGGACTCGAGGAGTGCCATCTGATAGTTGAGCACCGCGATCTTCATGTCGGCGAACGCGGGGCTCGCTGCCAGGGCGGCGGTGATCAGGACGAACTGGGTCAACTTACGCACAATGCACTCCTGCACAAAGCATGGTTGTCATTACAACGATACGGCCAATTAGAAGGTCTGTCCCAGGGAGAACTGGAAGATCTGGGTTTCGGCGTTGTCCGGTTTCTTGATCGGAGTCGCCAGGCTGAAACTCAGCGGGCCCAGCGCGGTGATCCAGGTCAGGCCGACACCCGCGGACATGGCCATGTCCTGGAACTTGACGCCGTCACAGCCCTGGGTGGTGGAGATCGGGCAATCGGTATCGAACACGTTACCGATGTCGTAGAACAACACGGTACGCAGTTGGCGCTGATCCTTCACGAAGGGCAGCGGGAACAGCAGTTCGGCGCCGCCGGTGATCAGGATGTTACCACCGAAGGCTTGCGGATCCTGGTCCGGGTCGGTGTAGCGGCCATCGGCATCAGGACCGTCGCCGTTGCTGCGCGCCACGCTCGGGGTACTGCGCGGGCCCAGGGTGCTGTCCTTGAAGCCACGCACCGAGTTGAAGCCGCCCGCGTAGTAGTTCTCGTAGAACGGCAGACGATCGGTATCGCCGTAGGCGCCGCCGTAACCGAGCTCGGTGTGGAAGCGCATGGTGTAGTTTTCGGTGAGCGGCGCGAAGATCTGGCCACGGTAGTCGAGCTTGTAGAACGACAGGTCGCTACCCGGAATGGTGGTTTCCAGCACCAGGCTCTGCGAGTGACCGCGGTTCGCCAGCACGCCCTTGTTCAGGGTCGACTCGGACCAGCCGATGGACGCCTTGAAGTTGGTGAAGCTGTCGCCTTCCTTCTCGATGAAGTCGAAGATCTCGTCGACGGTATAGGCACCGGTGTCGATATCATCGCGCTGCACGGTCAGGCCGTAGGTCAGGCGCGAGGTCTCGCTGATCGGGTAGCCGATGCTGACGCCGGCGCCCAGGCTGTTGACCGAGTAGCTGGAAACGTCGACATCGAGCTGGTCGTAGTCGGTCTTGCGGTAGAAGGCGTTGTAACCCAGGCTCACGCCGTCGACGGTCCAGTAGGGGTCGACGAAGCCGAAGTTGTAGCGAGTCTGGTAGTCGGACTTGGTCAGGCCGATGCTGACCTTGTTACCAGTACCCAGGAAGTTGTTCTGGCTGATCGAGCCACCGAGGATCAGACCGGCGCTCTGGGCGAAGCCCACGCTCGCGGTGATCGAGCCGGATGGCTGCTCTTCCACGCTGTAGTTGACGTCGACCTGGTCGTCGGTGCCCGGAACGGCCGGGGTCTCGACGTTGACTTCCTTGAAGTAGCCCAGGCGTTCAAGACGCTGCTTGGACTGGTCGATCAGGTAGGTCGAGGCCCAGCCGCCTTCCATCTGGCGCATTTCGCGACGGAGTACTTCGTCCTCGGTCTTGGTGTTGCCACGGAAGTTGATGCGGTTGACGTAGGCGCGCTTGCCCGGATCGACCACGTAGGTGATCGATACGGTCTTGTTCTCGTCGTTCGGCTCGGGAACACCGTTGACGTTGGCGAAGGTATAACCCTCGTTACCCAGGCGACGGGTAATCAGGTCGGAGGTGGTGGTCATCACCTTGCGGGAGAACACCTGGCCCTTCTTCACCAGCAGAAGCTTCTTCACTTCGTCTTCCGGCACCTTCAGGTCGCCGGAGAGTTTCACGTCGCTGACGGTGTACTTCTCGCCTTCATTGACGTTGACAGTGATGTAGACGTGTTTCTTGTCCGGGGTGATGGACACCTGGGTGGAGGCGATATCCATGTGGATGTAGCCACGGTCCAGGTAGTACGAACGCAGACGTTCCAGGTCGCCGGAGAGCTTCTCGCGGGAGTACTTGTCGTCGTTCTTGAAGAAGGACAGCCAGTTGGTGGTCTTCAGCTCGAACAGGTCAGTCAGGTCTTCTTCGGAGAAGACGGTATTGCCCACCACGTTGACATGGGCGATGGCCGCCACGGTGCCTTCATTGATGTTGATTTTCAGCGCGACACGGTTGCGCGGCTGCGGCACGACTTCGGTCTCGATCTCGGCAGAGTAGCGACCCTGGGCCACGTACTGGCGCTGCAGCTCGTTGCGCACGCCCTCGAGGGTCGCACGCTGGAAGATTTCGCCTTCGGAGAGGCCGGACTGCTTCAGACCCTTCATCAGGTCTTCGGTGGTGATGGCCTTGTTGCCCTCGATCTCGATGCTGGAGATGGACGGACGCTCGACCACGTTGACGATCAGGACATTGCCGTCACGGCTGAGCTGGATGTCCTGGAAGAAGCCGGTCTTGAACAGCGAGCGGGTCGCCTCGACCAGGCGGCGATCGTCGATCTGCTCGCCGACGTTCAGCGGCAGTGCCGCGAACACGCTGCCGGCAGACACGCGCTGCAGGCCGTTGACCCGGATATCGGAAACAGTGAAGGACTCGGCGTGAACCTGGGCGATCATCAGCGCGGAAAGGGCCGCGGGAAGCAGAAAGCGTTTCATGGAGTCCTTTTATTCCAACTGACAAATAGAGAATCTGCCGCAAAGGGCGGCAGATCCGAAAACCAACGGGCAGTTACAGTCGACTCAGATCGTTGACCAGGGCCAACAACATGACCCCGACTACCAGGCTGATGCCAATCTGCATCCCCCAAGCCTGGACCCGCTCCGACAGTGGGCGACCTCGCACCCACTCGACCATGTAGAACAGCAGATGCCCGCCATCGAGGACAGGAATCGGCAACAGGTTGAGAACCCCCAAGCTGATGCTCAGATAGGCGAGGAAATGCAGAAAATCCCCTACGCCGGACTGGGCTGAAGCGCCCGCCACTTTAGCAATGGTTATCGGCCCGCTCAAGTTTTTTACCGAGAGCTGCCCGAGGACCATTTTCTTTAGAGAATCCAGAGTTAGCAGGCTCATGGACCAGGTTCGGGAGAGCGCCTGCCCCACCGCCGCCACCGGCCCGTAGCTCACTTCGCGAAGCATTTCCGGTGGCCATTGACCACCCGCAACACCCGCACCCAGGTAGCCGGTGCGGGCCTTGCCCTCGCCCTTGGCCGCCAGGGTCAGAGCAAGCTCCTCGCGCTGACCGGCACGCTCGATACCCAGCGTCACCTTGCCTTCAGGCATGGCACGGACACGCGAGACCACATCCTGCCAATCCGTGACCGATTGGCCATCCAGACTGACGAGCCGATCACCAATCTGCAGGCCGGCAGCCTTGGCAGGCCCCTTCTCGTCCAGCTCAGCGATCACCGGCGCGACAGCAGGTCGCCAGGGCTGAATCCCCAGACCACCGATGGGATCGGGATTATCTTCGTTCTTCAGCCAGGAACTGATGCGCACCTGGTGCACAGCCGGAACGCTCGACCCCTGCTCCAGCACTGCAACACTCAGCTCGCCGGTTTCACCGAGGCGACGCACCAACTGCAGGTTGACGCCGCTCCAGCCATCGACGGCCTCGCCGTCCACCGCAACGACCTCCTGGCCGGACGCCAGACCGGCGACGGCCGCGGGACTGTTCGCCGCCACGGAGCCGATGATCGGCTTGATCTGCTGGCTGCCCAGCATGGCCAGGACCCAGAAGAACAGGATGGCCAGCAGGAAGTTGGCGATCGGACCCGCGGCAACGATGGCGATGCGCTGGAATACGGTCTTGCGATTGAAGGCGCGGTCGAGCAGCTCGGCGGGAACATCGCCTTCCCGCTCGTCGAGCATCTTCACGTAGCCGCCCAGCGGGATGGCAGCAACGACGAACTCGGTACCCTGGCGATCATGCCAGCGCACCAGCGGCGTGCCGAAGCCCACGGAGAAGCGCAGGACCTTGACCCCGCAGCGGCGGGCGACCCAGAAGTGTCCGAACTCGTGGAAAGTGACCAGTACGCCCAGGGCGACAATCAGTCCCACCACCATATAAAGGGCGCTCATCGCTACCTCCTCGGGCTCAATGCCCGCGCTCCTGCAACCACGCCTGTGCGGCGCCGCGTGCACGCTGATCGGCTGCCAGCACCGCATCGAGCGATTCGACCGGCGTGTGCGCCTCGCGGTTCAGCACTTCGTCGATGATAACCGGGATATCCGTGAAGCGGATGCGCCGCTCGAGGAACGCCGCGACGGCGACCTCGTTCGCCGCGTTAAGCATCGCTGGAACGCTGCCACCGGCCTCGGCGGCCTGGCGCGCCAGTCGCAGACAGGGGAAACGCTGCTCGTCGGGCGCACTGAAGTCCAGGCGAGCGATGGCGAACAGGTCCAGCGGCGAAACGCCGGAATCGATCCGCTGCGGCCACGCCAGGGCATGGGCGATGGGCGTACGCATGTCCGGGTTGCCCAGCTGGGCCAGCACCGAGCCGTCGACGTAGTCCACCAGGGAGTGGATCACGCTCTGCGGGTGGATCACCACCTCGACCTTCGACGGCGCCGCGTCGAACAGCCAGCAGGCCTCGATCAGCTCCAGGCCCTTGTTCATCATGCTGGCCGAATCGACGGAGATCTTCCGCCCCATCGACCAGTTGGGGTGCGCACAGGCCTGCTCAGGAGAAACTTCCGCCAACTGCTCCAGCGGCGTTTCGCGGAACGGGCCGCCCGAGGCAGTCAGCAGGATACGGCGCACACCGACCTCTCCCAGTCCGCGCGAATAATCCGCCGGCATGCACTGGAAGATGGCGTTGTGCTCGCTGTCGATGGGCAGCAATACCGCGCCACTGGCCCGAACGGCGTCCATGAACAGCGCGCCGGACATGACCAGCGCCTCTTTATTGGCCAGCAACACCCGCTTGCCAGCCTCGACGGCCGCCAGAGTAGGTTTCAGACCGGCCGCGCCGACAATGGCTGCCATCACTGCATCCACTTCGGGATGAGCGGAAATCTCGCAAAGACCCGCCTCGCCGACCAGCACCCTGGCCGCGAGGCCCGCGGAGCTCAGGCGATCCTGCAGGGAGCGCGCCTGCTCCGCCTCCGGCACGACCACGAAGCGCGGCTGGTGGCGCAGGCACAGCGCTTCGAGCTCAGCCAGACGGGAATACCCGCTGAGCGCGAAGACGCGGTAACGATCAGGGTGACGCCCGATGACGTCGAGGGTGCTGAGGCCGATCGAACCGGTCGCCCCCAGCACGGTGATCCACTGCGGATGACTCACGGCGTACCCCAGCCCACGGCCCAGAGCAGCGCAGTGAACACCGGGATGGCCGCAGTCAGGCTGTCGATGCGGTCCAGCACGCCGCCATGACCCGGCAGCAGGTTGCTGCTGTCCTTGAGGCCGGACTGGCGCTTGAACATGCTTTCAGTCAGGTCACCGATGACCGACAGGGCCACCACGATGGCCGCGCACGGCAGGGCCAGCAACAGCTCGCGCACCGTCCAGTCGCGGTAGATGGAGACAGCGACGGTGATCGCCAGGCACAGTGCCATGCCGCCGAAGAAGCCTTCCCAGCTCTTGCCCGGACTGACCCGCGGCGCCAGCTTGCGCTTGCCGAAGGCCTTGCCGGAGAAGTAGGCACCGATATCGGCGGCCCAGACCAGCACCATCACGGCGACGATCAGCCAATTGGACAGCGGCCACTGCTTGAGCAGCACCAGCCCCTGCCAGGCCGGCAGCAGGATCAGCAGGCCGATCAGCAGGCGGCGCCAGCGCCCACCCCAGCTCGAAGCACTGTCCGGATAGGTCAGCACCATGACGGTCGCCAGAGCCCACCAGAGCAGCGCCAGCACCAGCACTGCACCGGCCAGTTGCGGCAACCAGGCCAGCACCAGCATCAGCACGGCGACAACAGCGGCATATCCGACACGGGCAGACTGCTCGCTGTAACCAGCAAGACGCGACCACTCCCAGGCGCCGAGGCTGACCACCAGACCGATGAACAGCGAGAACGCCGCGCCATCGAGCAGGAAGAAACCACCCAGCGCGATCGGCAACAGGATCAGCGCCGTGATGATTCGTTGTTTCAACATGACGGGGGTGCCTCGGCCTCGACCTGCTCGCTGGTCTTGCCGAAGCGGCGCTGACGAGAGGCATAGTCCTGCAACGCAGCCTGCATGGCTTCGTGCTTGAAGTCGGGCCAGTAGAGATCGGAGAAATACAGCTCGGCATAGGCCAGCTGCCAGAGAAGGAAGTTGCTGATGCGGTGCTCGCCACCGGTGCGAATGCACAGGTCGGGCAGCGGCTGATCACCGGTGGAGAGGCAACCCTGGATCAACTCCGGGGTAATTTCCTCTGCCGCCAGATGGCCGGCCTGAACTTCACGGGCGAGACGCTGGGCGGCCTGGGTGATATCCCACTGGCCGCCATAGTTCGCAGCCACCTGCAGCAGCATGCTGCCGCCCTTGGCGGTCAGCGCCTCGGCCTCGCGCATCGCCGTCTGCAGCTCAGGGGCGAAGCGGCTGCGATCGCCAATGATGCGCAGGCGAATGCCGTTGGCACTGAGCTTGCGCACCTCACGGCGCAGGGCCATGAGGAACAACTCCATCAGGGCGCCAACCTCATCGGCCGGGCGCTGCCAGTTCTCACTGGAGAAGGCGAAAAGCGTCAGCACTTCGACGCCCGCCTCGGCACAGGTCTTGATTACCGCACGAACGGCGTCCACGCCAGCTTTGTGCCCGGCAACGCCAGGCATGAAGCGCTTCTTCGCCCAGCGATTGTTGCCGTCCATGATGATCGCGACGTGCCGGGGCACGTCCGTCACCTGCTTGGTCTTTTCCATGACGAAAGCCCGGCCGTCAGACGGCCATCAGGTCCGCTTCCTTCGCCTCGAGGGCCTTTTCGATCTCGGCGACGAACTTGTCGGTGATCTTCTGCACGTCATCACCAGCGCGACGCTCTTCGTCTTCGCTGATTTCTTTCTCTTTCTGCAGGTCCTTCAGCTGAGCCAGGGCGTCACGGCGGATGTTGCGCACGGAAACGCGGGCCTGCTCGGCCTCGGCACGAGCCTGCTTGGTGAAGCCCTTGCGGGTTTCCTCGGTCAGGGCCGGCATCGGTACACGAATGGTGGTACCGGCAGTCGCGGGGTTCAGGCCCAGGTCAGAAGTCATGATGGCCTTCTCGACCGCCTGGATCATGCTCTTGTCGAACACGCTCAGGGCGAGGGTGCGGGAGTCTTCCACGGTGACGTTGGCCACCTGGCGCAGCGGGGTGTCGGAACCGTAGTAGGACACCATGACGCTATCCAGGATGCTCGGGTGCGCACGGCCGGTACGAATCTTGGCGAAGGCATGGCCCAGGGCCTCCAGGGTTTTACCCATGCGATCCTGTGCTTCCTTCTTGATCTCGTTGATCATCTCAATCCTCCTCGATCAGGGTGCCTTCAGCACCACCTACAACAATATTCAGCAGCGCGCCGGGCTTGTTCATGTTGAACACGCGCAGCGGCATTTTCTGGTCCCGGCACAGGCAGATGGCGGTCAGGTCCATCACACCCAGCTTGCGATCGAGCACTTCGTCGTACGTCAGACGCTCGAACTTCTCGGCATTCGGGTCCTTGAACGGGTCGGCAGTGTACACGCCGTCCACCTTGGTCGCCTTGAGTACTACGTCAGCATCTATTTCGATGGCGCGCAGGCAGGCGGCGGAGTCGGTGGTGAAGAACGGGTTGCCGGTACCGGCGGAGAAGATCACCACTTCGCCACTCTTCAGGTGGCGCATGGCCTTGCGGCGGTCGTAGTGATCGGTCACGCCGACCATGGAAATGGCGGACATGACGATGGCGGTGATGTTCGAGCGCTCCAGGGCGTCACGCATGGCCAGGCCGTTCATCACGGTGGCCAGCATGCCCATGTGGTCGCCGGTGACGCGGTCCATGCCGGCCGCGGACAGCGCCGCGCCACGGAACAGGTTGCCGCCGCCGATGACCAGGCCGACCTGCACGCCGATACCGACGAGCTGGCCGATCTCCAGCGCCATGCGGTCCAGCACCTTGGGATCGATGCCGAACTCCTCGGAGCCCATCAGGGCTTCGCCGCTCAGTTTTAGAAGAATGCGTTTATAGCGAGGTTGACGAGCGCTCAGCTGCTGAGCCATGACCTTTTTCTCCTGCGGCGATTGAATGCTGTGCGCCTTGTGGGCGCTTGGCGGAAAGCTTGGACCAGCCAGCCTTACGGCGCTCTTAAACCCGCCTTGCGGGCCCGCGCCGTGGAAACCGCCCCTTTTGGTTTCCCCAGTTTGGCAAAGAGGCCGCGCGCGTTAGCGGGCAGCCTCTTGCGGGGCGACAGTCGTGAGACTGTCTATTACTGCTTGGAAGCGGCTACTTGAGCAGCAACCTCGGCAGCAAAGTCGGCTTCGACTTTCTCGATGCCTTCGCCTACTTCGAAGCGAACGAAGGAAACGATTTCAGCGCCGGCTTTCTTGGCCAGGTCACCGACCTTGACTTCCGGATCCTTGACGAACGCTTGCTCGACCAGGCTGGCTTCGGCCAGGAACTTCGAGATACGGCCCTTGACCATGTTCTCGACGATGTTTTCCGGCTTGCCAGCGATCTTGTCGGCGTTCAGAGCAAGGAAGATTTCCTTCTCTTTGGCAACGGCTTCTTCGGAAACCTGCGACGGATCGAGGAACTGCGGGTTGCTGGCAGCGACGTGCATGGCGATGTCGCGAGCCAGTTCAGCGTTGCCGCCCTTCAGGGTGACCAGAACGCCGATACGGTGGCCGTGCAGGTAGGCGCCAACCACTTCGCCTTCGGTACGAGCCAGGCGACGGATGTTGACGTTTTCACCGCACTTGGCGACCAGGGCTTCACGGGCCGGCTCTTGTTCCGCGATCAGCGGAGCGGCGTCGGTCAGCTTCTGGGCAACAGCCTTGTCCAGGCTGGCAGCGACGAAGTTCTTGAAGTCGTCCTGCAGGGCCAGGAAGTCGGTCTGCGAGTTGACTTCGATGATGGTGGCGGATTTGCCGTCGTCAGCCACTTTGGCGGCGATGGCGCCTTCGGCGGCAATGTTGCCAGCCTTCTTGGCAGCCTTGATGGCGCCGGAAGCGCGCATGTCGTCGATGGCCTTCTCGATATCGCCTTCGGCGGCTACCAGTGCCTTTTTGCACTCCATCATGCCCTGGCCGGTACGCTCACGCAGTTCCTTGACCAGTGCTGCAGTAATTTCTGCCATTTCGAAATCCTCTTGAGTTGTTCTCAAAACCAGATCGCCCGGATACCCGGGCGGAATTTTCAGGGTGGCAAAAAGGGGGCCTAGCCCCCTTCCTGCTCACCGTAGGACGTCTGGACGTCCTGGAATCAGCCTTCGGCGGATTCGGCCGGTGCTTCTTCGACGAACTCGTCAGCAGTCACGCCACCGGCGTTCTTGCCACGCAGCACGGCTTCAGCCATCGAGCCCAGGTACAGCTGTACGGCGCGGATGGCGTCGTCGTTACCCGGGATAACATAGTCAACGCCTTCCGGGCTGCTGTTGGTATCGACGATGCCGATGACCGGGATGCCCAGCTTGTTGGCTTCGGTGATAGCAATGCGCTCGTGGTCAACGTCGATCACGAACAGAGCGTCCGGCAGGCCGCCCATGTCCTTGATGCCGCCCAGGCTGCGATCCAGTTTTTCCAGATCGCGGGAGCGCATCAGAGCTTCTTTCTTGGTCAGTTTGGCGAAGGTGCCGTCCTGGGACTGCACTTCCAGCTCGCGCAGACGCTTGATCGACTGACGGATGGTCTTGTAGTTGGTGAGCATGCCGCCCAGCCAACGGTGGTCGACGTACGGCATGCCGCAACGGGCAGCTTCTTCGCGAACGATCTTGCCGGCGGAACGCTTGGTGCCGACGAACAGGATCTTGTTCTTGCCCTGGGCCAGGCGCTCAACGAAGGTCAGGGCCTCGTTGAACATCGGCAGGGTTTTTTCGAGGTTGATGATGTGGATCTTGTTACGCGCGCCGAAAATGAACTTGCCCATTTTCGGGTTCCAGTAACGGGTCTGGTGGCCGAAGTGCACACCGGCCTTCAGCATATCGCGCATATTGACTTGGGACATGATAGTTCCTCGATAAGTCGGGTTAGGCCTCCATGCATCCCAACGGCCAACCCTCCGACTGTGTCGAAAGGCACCCAGGCCATCGTGTCGATGCATGTGTGGGTTAATGCTCCGAAATGGCCGTAGCCTTCAGAGCGGGGCGCTTTATACCACAACCCTGGCCAGAACAAAACCCGAAAGGACACCCGGCACCTCCCGCGCCGCCTCGGCCGACCGCCCCCGCCGGCCACTCTCCCTTAATAGAAGGGCGCCAAATCTGATAGACTTGCGTATTCCTCTCATTTACCCGCGCGTACGCAGCGCCTGAAGAGAAGTCGCATGACCGTCACCATCAAGACGCCCGAAGACATCGAGAAAATGCGCGTCGCCGGCCGTCTGGCCGCCGAAGTGCTGGAAATGATCGGCGAACACGTCAAGCCCGGCGTCACCACCGACGAACTGGATCGCATCTGCCACGACTACATCGTCAATGTGCAGAAGGCCATTCCTGCGCCGCTGAACTACAAGGGCTTCCCCAAGTCCATCTGCACCTCGATCAACCACGTGGTGTGCCACGGCATTCCCAACGAGAAGCCGCTCAAGGAAGGTGACATCGTCAACATCGACGTCACCGTGATCAAGGACGGCTACCACGGCGACACCAGCAAGATGTTCTCCGTCGGCAAGACCCCGGAATGGGCTGACCGCCTCTGCCAGATCACCCAGGAATGCATGTACAAGGGCATCGACGTGGTCAAGCCGGGCGCGCGCCTGGGTGACATCGGCGAAGTGATCCAGAAGTACGCCGAGAAGAACGGCTTCTCCGTGGTACGCGAGTACTGCGGTCACGGGATTGGCCAGGTGTTCCACGAAGAGCCCCAGGTGCTGCATTACGGCCGCGCCGGCACCGGCCTGGAGCTCAAGGAAGGCATGATCTTCACCATCGAGCCGATGATCAACCAGGGCCGCCCGGAAACCCGCCTGCTGGGTGACGGCTGGACCGCCATCACCAAGGACCGCAAGCTGTCCGCACAGTGGGAGCACACCGTGCTGGTCACCGCCGACGGCTACGAGATCCTCACCCTGCGCAATGACGAAAGCTTCCCGCGCACCTCGGCCTGAATGGTTGTTCAAAGTCTTGCGAGCTAGAGCAGAACAAGGCAGAAACAGACGAGGACGCGGAGTTTACGCGCTGTAAATGAGCAGTCCTCGCCTGTTTTTAACGCAGTTGTGCCGACGCGCAGCAGATTTTGTGTGGTTTGCAATCTCGCCGACGGCTGGGTAGAACATACAAATCCCGGCCCGGCACAGCCATCGGGCCTGGCGCCATGCGCGCCGGCCCGGTTGCCCTCTTGCCCCTGCCCTCCCCTAAGCCATTGATCAGGAAGGCCGCCATGCCGCAGGTGGATCCCGAGTTGTTCGACCGTGGGCAGTTCCAGGCGGAACTGGCCCTCAAATCCAGCCCCATCGCTGCCTTCAAGAAGGCCATTCGTCAGGCCAACGAGGTGCTCGACGCCCGCTTCAACGGCGGCCGCGACATCCGCCGGCTGATCGAGGACCGCGCCTGGTTCGTCGACCAGATCCTGCAGCAGGCCTGGAATCGCTTCGACTGGGGCGACGACGCCGACATCGCGCTGGTCGCCGTGGGCGGCTACGGGCGCGGTGAACTGCACCCGCACTCGGACATCGACCTGCTGATCCTGCTCGACAGCGAGGACCAGGAAAGCTTCCGCGAGCCCATCGAGGGCTTCCTCACTCTGCTCTGGGACATCGGCCTGGAAGTCGGCCAGAGCGTGCGCTCGGTCGCCGAATGCGCCGACGAGGCGCGCGCCGACCTCACCGTGGTCACCAACCTGATGGAATGCCGGACCATCTCCGGTCCCGACAGCCTGCGCCTGCGCATGCTCGAAGCCACAAGCACGAAGCAGATGTGGCCCAGTGGGCAGTTCTACCTGGCCAAGCGCAAGGAACAGATCCACCGCCACACCAAATACAACGACACCGAATACAACCTCGAGCCCAACGTAAAGGGCTCGCCTGGCGGCCTGCGCGACATCCAGACTCTGCTCTGGGTCGCCCGCCGCCACTTCGGCAGCCTCAACCTGCATGCCCTGGTCCGCGAAGGCTTCCTGGTGGAAAGCGAATGTGCCGTACTGGCCTCCAGCCAGGAATTCCTCTGGAAGGTCCGCTACGCCCTGCACATGCTTGCCGGCCGCGCTGAAGACCGCCTGCTGTTCGACCATCAGCGGCGCATTGCCGGGCTGCTCGGCTACGAAGGCAACGACGCCAAGCTGGCCGTCGAGCGCTTCATGCAGAAGTACTACCGCGTGGTGATGGCGGTTTCCGAGCTGAACGATCTGATCACCCAGCACTTCGAGGAAGTGATCCTGCGGGCCGGCGAGAACGGCCATATCCTGCCGCTCAACAGCCGCTTCCAGCTGCGCGACGGCTACCTCGAGGTGACCCACGCCAACGTCTTCAAGCGCACCCCGTTCGCCCTGCTGGAGATCTTCGTGCTGCTGGCCCAGCACCCGGAGATCAAGGGCGTACGCGCCGATACCATCCGTCTGCTGCGCGACAGCCGGCACCTGATCGACGACGACTTCCGCCACGACATCCGCAACACCAGCCTGTTCATCGAGCTGTTCAAGTGCCAGGAAGGCATCCACCGCAACCTGCGGCGGATGAACCGCTACGGCATCCTCGGCCGCTACCTGCCGGAGTTCGGCCTGATCGTCGGGCAGATGCAGCACGACCTGTTCCACATCTATACGGTCGACGCGCACACCCTCAACCTGATCAAGCACCTGCGCAAGCTGCGTCGCCCGGACATGGCGGAGAAGTACCCGCTGGCCAGCAAGATCATGGAACGCCTGCCCAAGCCGGAGCTGATCTACATCGCCGGCCTCTACCACGACATCGCCAAGGGCCGCGGCGGCGACCATTCGGAACTGGGCGCGGTGGACGCCGAGCACTTCTGCCAGCGCCACCAGTTGCCGCCGTGGGACACCAACCTGGTGTCCTGGCTGGTGCAGAACCACCTGATCATGTCGACCACGGCCCAGCGCAAGGACCTGTCCGACCCCCAGGTGATCTACGACTTCGCCCAGCTGATGGGCAACCAGACCTACCTGGACTACCTCTACGTGCTCACCGTGGCCGACATCAACGCCACCAACCCGACGCTGTGGAACTCCTGGCGCGCCAGCCTGCTGCGCCAGCTCTACACCGAGACCAAGCGCGCGCTGCGCCGCGGCCTGGAGAACCCGGTGGACCGCGAGGAGCAGATCCGCCAGACGCAGAGTGCGGCCATCGACATCCTCGTGCGCGGGGGCATCGATCAGGACGACGCCGAGCAGCTCTGGAGCCAGCTGGGCGACGACTACTTCCTGCGCCACAGCGCCGCCGACGTGGCGTGGCACACCGAGGCAATCCTCCAGCATCCGGACGATGGCACCCCGCTGGTGCTGATCAAGGAGACCGCCCAGCGTGAATTCGAGGGCGGCACGCAGATCTTCATCTATGCCGGCGACCAGCACGACTTCTTCGCCGTGACCGTGGCGGCAATGGACCAGCTCAACTTGAACATCCAGGACGCACGGATCATCACCTCCACCAGTCGGTTCACCCTCGACACCTACATAGTGCTCGACGCCGATGGCGGCTCGATCGGCAACAATCCCGAGCGTGTCGCAGAAATTCGCGAGGGTTTGGCCAATGCACTGAAGGACCCGGACGATTACCCGAACATCATCCAGCGCCGCGTGCCGCGCCAGCTCAAGCATTTCGCTTTCGCCCCGCTGGTGACCATCTCCACCGACGCGGCCCGTCAGGTCAGCGTGCTGGAGGTGATCGCGCCGGATCGCCCAGGCCTGCTGGCACGCATCGGTGGGTTGTTCCTGGACTTCGATCTGTCGGTGCAGGCAGCGAAGATCGCCACCCTGGGCGAGCGCGTGGAGGACGTGTTCTTCGTGACCGATGCGCACAACCAGCCGCTCTCCGACCCGGAGCTGTGCAAGCGCATCCAGACCGCGCTGGTAGATATCCTTTCCGATGGTGGCCAGCCGAGCATGCCGGTCCGTATCAGCATCTAGTCCCTCTCTTGTAAGAATCAGAACGAAAGAGCCTTGCCATGAACCCTGCCCTCGACTCGCTCCAGCCCTACCCCTTCGAGAAGCTCCGCGCCCTGCTGGCCGGCGCCCAGCCGCCGGCGGAGCTGAAGCCCATCGCGCTGTCCATCGGCGAACCCAAGCACCGCTCGCCGGACTTCGTCGCCAAGGCCCTGGCCGACAGCCTCGACCAGTTGGCCGTCTACCCGACCACCCTGGGCATCCCCGCCCTGCGCGAAGCGATCGCCGCCTGGTGCGAGCGCCGCTTCAAGGTCCCGGCTGGCTGGCTGGACGCCGCGCGCCACGTGCTGCCGGTGAACGGCACCCGCGAAGCGCTGTTCGCCTTCACCCAGACCGTGGTGGACCGCAACGCCAAGGGCCTGGTGATCAGCCCGAACCCGTTCTACCAGATCTACGAAGGCGCGGCCCTGCTGGCCGGTGCCGAGCCGCACTACCTGCCCTGCCTGGAAGACAACGGCTTCAACCCCGACTTCGACGCCGTCCCGGCGGACGTCTGGGCGCGCTGCGAGATCCTCTTCCTCTGCTCGCCGGGCAATCCCACCGGCGCGCTCGTTCCCCTCGCCGAACTGAAGAAGCTGATCGCCCTGGCCGACGAGCACGACTTCGTGATCGCCGCCGACGAGTGCTACAGCGAGCTGTACTTCGACGAACAGAACCCGCCGGCCGGCCTGCTGACCGCCTGTGCCGAACTGGGCCGCTCGGATTTTGCGCGCTGCGTGGTGTTCCACAGCCTGTCCAAGCGCTCCAACCTGCCGGGCCTGCGTTCGGGTTTCGTCGCCGGTGACGCCGAGGTACTGAAGAAATTCCTCCTGTACCGCACCTACCACGGCTGCGCCATGCCGGTTCAGACCCAGCTGGCCAGCGTCGCGGCCTGGCAGGACGAGGACCACGTGCGCGCCAACCGTGACCTGTACCGCGAGAAGTTCGACGCCGTGCTGGACATCCTCGGCGGCGTGCTCGACGTGCAGCGCCCGGACGGCAGCTTCTACCTGTGGGCGAGGACCCCGGTGGCCGACACCGAGTTCTGCCGCGGCCTGTTCGGCCAGCAGCACGTCACCGTGGTGCCGGGCTCCTACCTGTCCCGCGAAGTGAACGGCGACAACCCCGGCGCCAACCGTGTGCGTATGGCGCTGGTGGCTCCCCTGGCCGAATGTGTGGAAGCGGCCGAGCGCATCAAGCAGTACGTGCAGAGCCTGTAAATCGCACTCGTAGGGCGCATAACGCGCCAGCGTTATCCGCCCTGCAGCCTGAGGCCTCCCTGCAGGAGCGTGGGGGACGCCATCGTGATTGCGCGCGAAGCGGACTGTCCGGCAGCGCCGGTGCCAAGCGATTCGCGAGCAAGCTCGCTCCTACGAACAGCTAGTCACACCCAGCGTCCGGCCTTGCTGGTCACCCAGGCTTCCTGGCTGTCCAGCTCGCCCAGCACCCCGCGCATGATCTCGTCGTCGATCTCGTGCTCACGGCGCATGCGATACAGCTCCAGGCGCTGCGCACGCAGTGCCTTGATCCGTAGTGCCTGATCGGCCAGCTCCAGGCTGCGGGCGCGTTCGCGGGCCTCCTGGGTGTCCGGCGCCGGGTCCAGCTCATGGCGATATTCGGCCATCAGCTTCGCCTTCATCTCTGCCAGGCGCGCCGTTTCGTCCGCATCGGCGCCGTCACGGCTGGGCAGTTCCTCGCTTTCCAGCATGTGGATCGCCGCTGCCGCGGTCTTGCGCCAGACCGACTGCACCTCACGCTCGCGCTGATCATTGCTGGCCGCCGGCAAGCCACGCAGGAGAATCGGCAAGCCGATGGTGGCGGCGATCAGCGAAATGAGGATCACCCCGGTGGCGATGAAGATGATCAGGTCACGCTGCGGGAAAGCCGTGCCATCGAGCAGCAGCAGAGGCACCGAGAGCACGCCCGCCAGGGTCACCGCCCCGCGCACACCGCCCAGCGCCGAGATTGCCGACAGCCGCAGCACCGGCTCTCCCGGCCGGCCGCCCAGCTCGATGCCCCACCACTGCTCGAAGCGCACCGACACCTTCCAGTAGCACCAGACCCAGCCGAAGCGCAGCAACAGCAGGACCGCGTATACCGCCAGCACGTAGAACAGCAGCAGCGAGGAACGCCACATCACATCGTCGGCGTGATGGGCGACGGACTTGAGGATGTCCGGCAGTTGCAGCCCCAGCAACAGGAACACCACGCCGTTGAAGGCGAACTCCAGCATCGACCACACGCTGCGATTGAGCAGGCGGGTGTTGGTCTGCCGCGGCAGCAGGTCGGCCCAGCTCTGCATCATCCCCGCTGCCACTGCCGCGAGAATGCCGGAAACGCCCAGCTCCTCGGCGACCATGTAGCAGGCAAAGGGCAATAGCAGCATCAGCACCACGTGAGTGGCCGGATCGGCCCAGCCACGCAGGATCATCCAGGTACGAATGCGCCCCAGCAGCCAACTGAGGAACATCCCGCAGGCCAGACCGCCGATCGCCACCAGCAGGAAGCTCAGGCTGGCGTCCATCAGCGAGAAGGTGCCGGTCAGGGCAGCGCCGATGGCGAACTTGAAGGCCACCAGACCCGAGGCATCATTCATCAACGCCTCCCCTTGCAGCACATGCATCAACCGGCGTGGCAGGCGGTCCTGGGCAATTGCCGAAACTGCCAGGGCATCGGTGGGCGACAGTACTGCCGCCAGGGCGAAGGCTGCGGCCCAGGGAATCTCGGGAATCAGCAGATGGATGAACACGCCGCCGCCGACCACGGTGAACAGCACCAGGGCGAAGGCCAGGGTGAGGATCGGCCAGCGCATCTTCCAGAATTCGCCCTTGGGCATGCGCCAGCCATCGGCGAACAGCAGTGGCGGGATGAACAGGAACATGAACAGTTCCGGGTCCAGCCCCACGTGCAGCCCCAGGCTCGGCCAGGCCAGCATCGCCCCGGCGGCGATCTGGATCAGCGGCAGGGGCAGCGGGAGCAACTGCGCCGCTAGCCGGGTTCCCCCCACGACCAGCAGCAGGATCAGCACGGTGTAAACGGTTTGCATCGACTCACTCCCAGCACAGCTCTCCATTGAAGCACCCGTTGCGCAGCGGATCAGCCCCGCAATGGGCAAAAAACTGTTGCAAACGACCGACCTCCCGGCGGCGTCCCGCAAGCGCTGCGGAAATGGCATAATCCCGCGCCTGAAAAAAGCATCGAAAAGGAGTAGCGCCCCGTGAGTGAGCGGACGCTGTATGGAATCAAAGCTTGCGACACCATGAAGAAAGCCCGCGTGTGGCTGGACGAGCATGGCGTCGACTACGCCTTCCACGACTACAAGAGTAGCGGCATCGACCGCGAACACCTGCGCCAGTGGTGCACCGAGCATGGCTGGGAAACCGTCCTGAACCGCGCCGGCACCACCTTCCGCAAGCTGGACGACGCGCAGAAGGCCGATCTCGACCAGGACAAGGCCATCGAACTGATGGTCGCGCAGCCGTCGATGATCAAGCGTCCGGTGCTGGACCTGGGTGACCGTACCCTGGTCGGCTTCAAGCCCGACGCCTACGCCGCCGCGTTGGCCTGAGCTGCAGAACGATGAGCATCGCCTGGGCCCTGTTCCTTCCCGCCTGCTTCGCCCTGAACCTGGCGCCGGGACCGAACAACCTGCTATCGCTGAACAACGCCGCACGCTTCGGCTTGCTGCGCGCCACCGTCGCGGGCGGCGGCCGGCTGGTCGCCTTCGCCGGCATGCTGGCCCTGGCCGCCTCCGGCCTGGCGCTGGTGCTGCAGGCATCGGCCTGGCTGTTCCTGGCGATCAAGCTGGTGGGCGCCGGTTACCTGTTGTGGCTCGCCGTACAGCTGTGGCGTGCCCCGACGGCGAACCTGTCGGTGGACGGCACCCCGGCTCCCGCCACCAGCCTGTGGCGCCTGGCCCGCCAGGAGTTCTGGGTGGCTGCCGGCAATCCCAAGGCAATCCTCATCTTCACCGCTTTCCTGCCGCAGTTCGTCGATCCGCGTCAGGCCGTGGGCGCCCAGTTCGCCCAACTCGGCGCAGCCTTCCTGCTTCTGGAATGGCTGGCCATCGCCCTTTACGGGCTCGCCGGGGTCCGCCTCGGCAAGCTGCTCGCCGGCGCACGCGCCCGGCGCCTGTTCAACCGTGGTTGTGCCGCGCTGCTGGGCAGCGCCGGGCTGGGCCTGCTGCTCAGCCGCCGTCCGGCCTGACCGACTTCATTCGCCAAGAACCTCTTTGCAAGGAAATACCCACATGTCGAAATCCCTGTTCAGCATCGCTTTCGGTGTCGGCACCCAGAACCGCCAGGGCAACTGGCTGGAAGTCTTCTACGCGCAGCCGCTGCTCAACCCCAGCGCCGAACTGGTCGCTGCCATCGCCCCGCTGCTGGCCTATGAAGGCGGCAACCAGGCGATCGCCTTCACCGCTCACCAGGCCTACCAGCTGGCCGACGCCGTCGAGACCGTGGACGCCGCCCAGGCCGCCCTGCTCAACCGCCTGGCCGAAAGCCAGAAGCCGCTGGTCGCCACCCTGCTGGCCGAAGACGCCGCCCCCAGCTCCACCCCGGAGGCGTACCTGAAGCTGCACCTGCTGTCCCACCGTCTGGTCAAGCCCCACGGCCTGAACCTGACCGGTATCTTCCCGCTGCTGCCCAACGTCGCCTGGACCAACCAGGGCGCCGTCGACCTGGCCGAGCTGGCCGAGCTGCAACTGGAAGCGCGCCTGAAGGGCAAGCTGCTGGAAGTCTTCTCCGTCGACAAATTCCCGAAGATGACCGACTACGTGGTCCCGGCCGGCGTGCGCATCGCCGACGCTGCCCGCGTGCGCCTGGGCGCCTACATCGGCGAAGGCACCACCGTGATGCACGAAGGCTTCGTCAACTTCAACGCCGGCACTGAAGGCCCGGGCATGATCGAAGGCCGCGTCTCTGCCGGCGTGTTCGTCGGCAAGGGTTCCGACCTGGGCGGCGGCTGCTCCACCATGGGCACCCTGTCCGGCGGCGGCAACATCGTCATCAGCGTCGGCGAAGGCTGCCTGATCGGCGCCAACGCCGGCATCGGCATCCCGCTGGGCGACCGCAACATCGTCGAGGCGGGCCTGTACGTCACTGCCGGCACCAAGATCGCCGTGCTGGACGACCAGAACAGCCTGGTGAAAGTGGTCAAGGGCCGCGACCTGGCCGGCCAGGCCGACCTGCTGTTCCGTCGCAACTCCCAGACCGGTGCAGTCGAGTGCAAGACCAACAAGACTGCCATCGAGCTGAACGAGGCGCTGCACGCGCACAACTAAGCTGGGCGCCCCGCTCTCGCGGGGTACGCACTAAGCTTTGAGAAGCGGGGGCTGCGGCCCCCGTTTTCCATTCTCCACAACCGGCCGCACGCCCATGTCCATTCCCTCGCCCTGGCGCACCGACTTCCCGGCCCTCGCCGCCTTCGAGGCCGAAGGCCAGACCTACCTCGACAGCGCCGCCACCGCGCAGAAACCGCGCGCCATGATCGACGCCCTCGCCGGCTACTACGCCAGCGGCGCCGCCAACGTGCACCGTGCCCAGCACCTGCCCGGCGAGCGCGCTACCCGCGCCTTCGAGGCGACCCGTACCCAGGCCGCCAACTGGCTCAATGGCGGCAGCCCGGCACAGATCATCTTCACCCGTGGCGCCACCGAGGCGCTGAATCTGCTGGCGTACGGGCTGGAAGGCCAGCTCCAGGCGGGCGACGAGATCGTCGTCAGCGCACTGGAACACCACGCCAACCTGTTGCCCTGGCAGCAACTGGCAAAGCGTCGCGGCCTGAAGCTGGTGGTGCTGCCGCTGGACACCGACGGGCGTATCGACCTGAACCGCGCCGCCGGCCTCATCGGCCCACGCACCCGCCTGCTCGCCGTCAGCCAGTTGTCCAACGTGCTCGGTACCTGGCAGCCGCTGCCGGAGCTGCTGCAGATGGCCCGCCAGCACGGCGCACTGAGCGTGGTCGACGGAGCACAGGGTGTGGTCCACGGCCGGCACAACCTGTCGGCGCTGGGTTGCGACTTCTACGTCTGCTCCAGCCACAAGCTCTACGGCCCGGAAGGTCTCGGCCTGCTCTGGGGCCGGCCGGAAGCGCTGGAGCGCCTGGCGCACTGGCAGTTCGGCGGCGAGATGGTGCGTGTGGCGGACTACTTCGACGCGCAGTTCCACAGCGCGCCCATGGGTTTCGAAGCCGGTACCCCGCCCATCGGTCCGGTGATCGCCCTGGGCGCCACCCTGACCTGGCTGGCCGCTCTGGACAGCGCAGAAGTCAGCGCCCACGAGGATTTCCTCCACGCCCGCCTGCTGGCCGGCCTGCGCGCCCGTGACGGCGTGCGCGTGCTGGGCGAGCCGGAAGTGGCGCTGGCGAGCTTCGTGATCGACGGCGTACACGTCTCCGACCTCGGCCACCTGCTCACCGAACAGGGCATCGCCGTGCGTGCCGGGCACCACTGCGCCATGCCGCTGATGAAGACCCTGGATGTCGCTGGCGCCCTGCGCGTCTCCCTCGGTCTGTACAACGACAGCGCTGATCTGGAGCGCTTCTTCAGCGCGCTGGACAGCGCCCTGGAACTGCTGCGATGAGCCTTCCCACTGCTGCCGCCGAGGCACTGCAGGCCTTCAGCGCCTTGCAGGGCTGGGAGCAGCGCGCCCGTCTGCTGATGCAGTGGGGCGAGCGCCTGGAGCCGCTGAGCGACACAGAGCTGGGCGACGAACAGCGCGTGCAGGGCTGCGAGAGCAACGTCTGGCTGGTGGCGGATCGACGTAACGAGCGCTGGCAGTTCCGCGCTTACAGCGATGCGCGCCTGCTGCGTGGACTGCTGGCGTTGCTGCTGGTGCGGGTGGAGGGCTTGCCGGCGGAGGAGTTGTCCGCCATTGATCTGCCGGGCTGGTTCGAGCAATTGGGGCTGGGCCGGCAACTGTCGCCGTCGCGGAGCAATGGCCTGAATGCCGTGCTGAAACGGATGCAGGAACTGATCGCCCAGCTGTAGGAGCGCGCCATGCGCGCGATCGCGGGCATGGCCCACTCCTACAGGTAACGCTCAGCCCGTGGCGCGTTCCGAAGGCCGCCGCGCCCCGGCGACGATCTTGTCCACAGCCCGTGCCGCCGCGACCATGCCGAAGGTCGCAGTCACCATCATCACCGCGCCGAAACCGCCGGCGCAGTCCAGTTTCACGCCCTCGCCGACAAAGCTCTTGGACTGGCACACGGTGCCGTCCGGCTTGGGGTAACGCAGCTGCTCGGTAGAAAACACGCACTGCACGCTGTAATGCCGGCCCGGCGTACGCGAGAAGTTGTAGTCGCGGCGCAGCGTCGAGCGGACCTTGGCGGCCAGCGGGTCGTTGAAGGTCTTGTTCAGGTCGGCGACCTGGATCTGCGTCGGGTCGACCTGCCCACCCGCGCCACCGGTGGTGATGATCTGCAGCTTGCGGCGCTTGCACCAGGCGATCAGCGCAGCCTTGGCAGCGACGCTGTCGATGCAGTCGATCACGCAGTCCAGTTCGGGGGTGATGCAGTCCGCCATGGTTTCGCGGGTCACGAAATCGGCTACGGCATGTACGACGATGCCCGGGTTGATCGCCTTCAGGCGCTCGGCCATGACCTCGACCTTGGGCTTGCCCACGGCGCCCTGGATGGCGTGCACCTGGCGGTTGGTGTTGGTGACACAAACGTCGTCCAGGTCGAACAGCGAAATCTCGCCCACGCCGCTGCGCGCCAGGGCCTCGGCCGCCCAGGAGCCCACGCCGCCGATCCCGACCACCGCCACATGGCTGGCCGCCAGCCGCTCCAGGCCCTCACGGCCGTAGAGCCGCGCGATTCCGCCGAAACGCTGTTCATCCAGTTGCATCGCCCACACCTCATCTCGAAACGGCCGGCATTCTATAACGAGCGGGCACCAGTAACGACCGCCCCCTCGTAACAATCAGCCCTGGCCTGCCTGCAACAAAGCCGGATTGCCGCAGTCTCAGCCACGCCCCTGCCACACATTCTAAACTGTCGGAAAATGCCCACGAACGCCTACACGGCGGACGGCCCGGCAGCCTGTACAGCCCCCGGAGTGCGGGGTAGGATGCGCCCCGACCGGGCTCTCCCGTGCAGCGATTGCCCCGGCCCCTCCCCGTTCCACCCTTTGGAACCCGATACACCATGTCTTCACGCAAGTTCGGCCTCAACCTGGTGGTGTTCGTTGCCCTCGCGGCACTCTTCACCGGCTTCTGGGCCCTCTATAACCGCCCCGTCAGCGTTCCCGACTGGCCGGAAAGCATTTCCGGATTCTCCTTCTCGCCCTTCCGCCTGAACCAGAATCCGCAGAAGGACCAGTTCCCCAGCGACGACGAAATCCGTTCGGACCTGGAACTGGTCTCGAAGAATACCGACAACATCCGCACCTACTCGGTGAAGGGTTCGCTGGCCGACATCCCGCGCCTGGCCGAAGAGCTGGGCATGCGCGTCAGCCTGGGCATCTGGATCGGCCCCGACGAGGCCGAGAACGAAGCCGAGATCGAGCGCGGCATCGAGATCGCCAACAACTCGCGCAGCGTGGTGCGGGTGATAGTCGGCAACGAAGCCCTGTTCCGCCGCGAGGTCACGGTCGAGCAACTGACCGCCTATCTGGACCGCGTGCGCAAGGCCGTCAAGGTGCCGGTGACCACCGCCGAGCAGTGGCACATCTACGAGAAGTACCCGGAGATGGCCAAGCACGTCGACCTGATCGCCGCCCACGTGCTGCCCTACTGGGAATACACGGCGATGAACGATGCCATCCCGTTCGTCCTCGAACGCGCCAAGGAGCTGCGCGCCAAGTTCCCGCGCAAACCGCTGCTGCTGGCCGAGGTCGGCTGGCCGAGCAACGGCCGCATGCGCGGCGGCGCCGACGCCACCCAGGCGGACCAGGCGATTTACCTGCGCACACTGACCAACGCGCTGAACAAGCGCGGCTACAACTACTTCGTCGTCGAGGCCTTCGACCAGCCGTGGAAAGTCGGTGACGAAGGCTCGGTCGGCGCCTACTGGGGCGTCTACAACGCCCAGCGCCAGCCCAAGTTCAACTTCACCGGGCCGGTGGTGAACATCCCGCAATGGCGCGCCCTGGCAGTCGCCTCGGTGGTGATGGCGCTGCTCGCCCTGACCCTGCTGATGATCGACGGCAGCGCCCTGCGCCAGCGCGGGCGGACCTTCCTCACCGTGGTCGCCTTCGCCGGCGGCTCGGTGCTGGTGTGGATCGCCTACGACTACAGCCAGCAGTACAGCACCTGGTTCAGCCTGACCGTCGGCGGCCTGCTGGGCATCGGCGCGCTGGGCGTGTTCATCGTCCTGCTCACCGAGGCCCACGAACTGGCCGAGACCGTCTGGGTACGCAAGCGCCGCCGGCCGTTCGACCCGGTGCTCACCGATACCGGCTACCGGCCCAAGGTCTCGGTGCATGTGCCCTGCTACAACGAGCCGCCGGAGATGATGAAAAAGACCCTGGATGCGCTGTCCAGGCTCGACTACCCGGATTTCGAAGTCCTGATCATCGACAACAACACCAAGGACCCGGCAGTCTGGGAGCCGGTGCGCGACTACTGCGAAGTCCTCGGCCCGCGCTTCCGCTTCTTCCACGTCGCGCCGCTGGCCGGTTTCAAGGGCGGCGCACTGAACTACATCCTGCCGCACACCGCGCCGGACGTCGAAGTGGTCGCGGTGATCGACGCCGACTACTGCGTCGAGCCGAACTGGCTCAAGCAGATGGTGCCGCACTTCAGCGACCCGAAGATCGCCGTGGTGCAGTCCCCGCAGGACTACCACGACGGCGAGGAGAACGTCTTCAAGAAGCTCTGCTACGCCGAGTACAAGGGTTTCTTCCACATCGGCATGGTGACCCGCAACGACCGCGACGCGATCATCCAGCACGGCACCATGACCATGATCCGCCGCACCGTGATGGACGAGCTGAAATGGGCCGACTGGACCATCTGCGAGGACGCTGAACTGGGCCTGCGGGTGTTCGAGAAGGGCTACTCGGCCGCCTACTCGCACCAGAGTTTCGGCAAGGGCGTGATGCCCGACACCTTCATCGACTACAAGAAACAGCGTTTCCGCTGGGCCTATGGCGCCATTCAGATCATGAAGGGCCACGCCCGCGCCCTGTTCCAGGGCAAGGACAGCAAGCTCACCCTCGGCCAGCGCTATCACTTCATCGCCGGCTGGCTGCCGTGGATCGCCGACGGCATGAACATCTTCTTCACCGTCGGTGCGCTGCTCTGGTCCTCGGCGATGATCATCGTGCCCAAGCGGGTCGACCCGCCGCTGCTGATCTTCGCGATTCCGCCGCTGGCACTGTTCTTCTTCAAGTTCGGCAAGATCATGTTCCTCTACCGCCGCGCGGTGGGCGTGGACCTGTTGCGCTCGTTCCAGGCGGCGGTGGCAGGCCTCGCGCTGTCGCACACCATTGCCAAGGCGGTGCTCTACGGGGCGTTCACCAAGACCATCCCGTTCTTCCGCACGCCGAAGATGGCCTCCAACCACGGCCTGCTGGTGGCATTGGCCGAAGCGCGTGAAGAGGTCTTCATCATGCTGCTGCTGTGGGGCGCGGCGCTGGGCATCGTGCTGGTGCAGGGCGTGCCGAGCCGCGACATGATGTTCTGGGTGGCCATGCTGCTGGTGCAGTCGCTGCCCTACCTCGCCGCCCTGGTGATGGCGCTGCTGTCCGCCGCGCCCAAGGCCCAGGAGGCGCCGGCAGCCAGCCCGGCGACACCGGCGGCCTGACCGCCCATCCGTAACCAAGAACGCCGGCCATGCGCCGGCGTTTTTGCTTTAAGATGGGCGCCTTTTTTCCGTTCCACCCCCAGGATGCCCTCAATGTCCCTCTCGCCGACACTGGCCCTCGCCTGCGAGCTGATTCGCCGTCCCTCCGTCACACCGGTCGATGCCGACTGCCAGCAGATGATGATGCAGCGCCTGGACGCCTGCGGCTTCGCCCTCGAGCCCATGCGCATCGAGGATGTGGATAACTTCTGGGCCCTGCGCCAGGGCCGCGACGGCGCCAAAGGCCCGGTCCTGTGCTTCGCCGGCCACACCGACGTGGTCCCCACCGGCCCCGAGCAGGCCTGGCAGCACCAGCCGTTCGACGCCCTGATCGACGCCGACGGCATGCTCTGCGGCCGCGGCGCGGCGGACATGAAAGGCAGCCTGGCGTCGATGATCATCGCCACCGAGCGCTTCGTCGCCGACCACCCGGACCACCGCGGCAGCATCGCCTACCTGATCACCAGCGACGAGGAAGGCCCCGCCCATCACGGCACCAAGGCCGTGGTCGAGCGCCTGAAGGCGCGCAACGAGCGCCTGGACTGGTGCATCGTCGGCGAACCGTCGAGCACCACCCTGGTCGGTGACATCGTCAAGAACGGCCGCCGCGGCTCCCTCGGCGCCACCCTCAGCGTGCGCGGCAAGCAGGGCCACGTGGCCTACCCGCACCTGGCGAAGAACCCGATTCACCTCGCCGCCCCGGCTCTGGCCGAGCTGGCCGCCGAGCACTGGGACAACGGCAACGACTACTTCCCGCCGACCAGCTTCCAGATCTCCAACATCAATGGCGGCACCGGCGCGACTAACGTGATCCCCGGCGAGCTGAAGGTGATCTTCAACTTCCGCTTCTCCACCGAATCCACCGTCGAGGGCCTGCAGCAACGCGTCGCGGCGATCCTCGACAAGCACGGCCTGGACTGGCACATCGACTGGGCGCTGTCCGGCCTGCCGTTCCTCACCCAGCCGGGTGAGCTGCTCGACGGCGTGGCGGCGGCGATCCGCGCGGTCACCGGCCGCGAGACCACCCCATCGACCTCCGGCGGCACCTCCGATGGCCGCTTCATCGCCACCATGGGTACCCAGGTGGTCGAGCTCGGCCCGGTGAACGCCACCATCCACCAGGTGGACGAACGCGTGCTGGCCAGCGACCTCGATGTGCTGACCGAAATCTATTACCAGACCCTGGTGCGACTGCTGGCATGAGTGGACCGAACAAAGGCTTCTGCCTGGGCGCCGTACAGCCCGACACCCCGCCGCCCGCGCCAGCCGCCGAGCGTCGCTATTCCCTGCGCGTGTACCAGATCGCCCAGCGCCGCCGTTCCCTGCCCACCGTGTTGCGCAACGACCTGCCGCAGCCGCTGGTGCCGCCGCAAGGGAAGAAAGGATGCTGATCTGCCCGCTATGCCGCGAGGCGCTGACCGAGCTCGACAACGGTGTCGCCTGCCCCGCCGGCCACCGCTTCGACCGCGCCCGCCAGGGTTACCTGAACCTGCTGCCGGTGCAGCACAAGAAGAGCCTCGATCCGGGCGACAACGCCGCCATGGTCGAGGCGCGCCGGCACTTCCTCGGCGCCGGCCACTATGCTCCGCTGGCCACACGCCTGGCAAAGCTGGCCGCCGAGCGTGCTCCGGGGCGCTGGCTGGATATCGGTTGCGGCGAGGGTTACTACACCGCGCAGTTGGGTGAGGCCCTGCCGCAGGCAGACGGCTATGCGCTGGATATCTCCCGCGAGGCTGTCAAACGCGCCTGCAAGCGCGCTCCGCAGCTGACCTGGATGGTCGCCAGCATGGCCCGCGTGCCGCTGGCCGATGCCTCCTGCCAGCTGCTGGCCAGCGTGTTCAGCCCGATCGACTGGAAGGAAGCGGCGCGCCTGCTCACTCCCGGCGGCGGCGTGCTGCGCCTGGGCCCGGCGCGCGATCACCTGCTGGAACTGCGCCAGCGACTGTACGACGAAGTCCGTGAATACGTCGAAGACAAGCACCTCGCCGACCTGCCCGACGAGCTGAAACTGGCGCACACCGAACAACTGAGCTTCAAGCTTGCGCTGGCCACCCGCGAAGCCCGTGAACATCTGCTGGCGATGACGCCCCATGGCTGGCGGGTCAACCCCGAGCGGCGCGAGCGCATCCTCGCCGAGCCCTTCGAGGTGACGGTCGCGGTACGCTACGATTGGCTGCAACGCCAAGAACCCTGACGAGGACGCCATGCGCCAACCGGATATCGAGATCTACATCAAGGATGCCGACCAGGCCGCCGTCGGCGCCTGGCTGGAAAAGGCCCTTGGCCCCTGCTCCGAATGGCGCGCCCAGGGTGAGACCTTCAAGTGCACCGCCGGCGGCATTCCCGCCACCTGGCTGCCCAAGGCCGTGGGCAAGTGGAACAGCCTGTTCCTCGACAGCGACCAGACCCCGTGGGACGACGATGTCGCCTGCGCTCGCGATGCCTGCGCCGCTCTGGACGTGGAGGTGCGCTGCGCACCGGGGAGCTGGAGCGAGGATCAGGGCGAGGAAGACGCCGACCGCTGGCTGAAAGTGACCGCCGCGGGCGTCGAAGAGATTACCTGGCGCACGGGCTGAAACCGCCGCCGGCAGAGTGTGAAAATCAAAGGCCCGTCCATTGGACGGGCCTTTGATTTCGGGGGCTCAGACCTTCGACACGTCTTCTGCCTGGAGGCCTTTCTGACCCTGGATCACCGAGAACTCCACTTTCTGGCCTTCGACCAGGGAGCGGTGACCATCGCCACGAATGGCACGGTAGTGAACGAAAACGTCCGGACCGCTATCGCGTTGAATGAATCCATAACCTTTGGCGTCATTGAACCACTTGACGGTTCCGACCTCACGATCAGCCATTACTACACTCTCCAACTTGCCTATTATTTTTGGATGGCCCCCTGGAATGAGGACTTCGGCAGTCGCCGGGTGAACGCTTTCCTTATCATCCAACCCGCGCCGACAGGCACGTAGGAAGGTAATTCGAATAACGCCCAAGGGCGACAGCGCTCCCGAGTATATAAATCAAAAGTTACAGCTGAAAAGCACTTTTTCATCAACTCCCCGGCCCTATGACCAATCAGGCCAAAGTGCCATTTTTCGGGGCCTGCAGAGCCATTTTGGTGCTCGTTACCCTGCGTAACGAAAGTGTTTCGAACGTGGACCCTTTCGCACTTTCGCGCAGTTATGGCGGGTAGTTTCGTTCCCGTTCATCCGTTTTCGGCGGCCTCCGGAAATGTCTTTCAGAGGCAGCCGGAATGCGCCCTGCAGTTTCTGCTGTGGCAATATGCCCAATCATTTATCTGCTGAATTCATAGTCTGCCAATCCATTGCATCCGATGAATAACGGCCATAGAACATCCCCTGACCGCGCCTCATGCGCGGTCAGTCGTGCACCATCAAAGGACTCGCACGCTCAGGGGCTGACCTGATACCCCCGTCCCTGCAGGCAACCGCTGTAAGCACTGGCACTGGCCGAGCTCTGCGCCTCACCCTGAGCACGACGGTCCTGCCGACGATCCTGACGCTGGCGCGAAGCGCCCACCGCAGCTCCCGCCGCCGCAACCTCGCCCGCGCGGTTCTGCCGGTACTGCTGCTTGGCGTCGTCACTCGCTCGGTCATACAACTCTTCATGTTGCTGCCCGCGAACTTCGGCAGCGACCGCGCCCGCCGCCGCGCCCTTGGCCGCTCCGCGGACCCGTCCACCGGTCTTCGGGTCGGAGCTGGTGGTGGCGCTGCTCGCTGCATTGGCGGCAACGCTGTTGCACTCAGTCATGTCCTGCTGCATCTGCTGGCTGCTCTGGCCCTTGAGCGGGACGACGGTCTGGGCCCCGGCGGGCAGCGCAACCGACAAGGCGAGCAGGCATCCCCAGGTGAACGTACGCATCGCGGAACCTCCTTAGAATGTCATCCCCTAAATGGCAGGATAGCCGCAGTCCACGGGGCGTCCGCCCGCGCCGACCAAGCGCTCGTGGCTTTGCTGGCGGGGGCCTAATCCGGCAAACTAGCCGGCCTGAGCAATCGCTCGTTTTACCTACGCCAGCCATAGGGCCTGTATGCCTCGTTACCCGTTCCGCCGCTTCGGTTTTGGTGCCCTGCGCCGCCTGCTGTACCTCTGGGTGCGCTCGGAAACCATCAACCAGTCGGCCTTCAGCCTGAAGATCGACCGCAGCAAACCGGTCCTCTACGTCCTGCAGCAGCCCTCGGTGACCGACCTCGCCGTGGTCGATACCGAGTGCCGCAAGGCCGGCCTGCCGCGCCCGGTGATGCCGGTGGCAGTGGGTGAGTCCATCGAACCGGCGGCCTTCTTCTACCTGACCCCGGAGCCGGACTGGCTCGGCCGCCAGGACAAGCGCGGCGCGCCGCCAGCGCTGGTACGCATGCTTGGCGCCATCGGCCAGAACGGTATCGACGACGCACAGATAGTCCCGGTCAGCGTGTTCTGGGGCCAATCCCCGGACAGCGAGAAGAGCGCCTGGAAGCTGCTGTTCGCCGACAACTGGGCCGTTACCGGCCGCCTGCGCAAACTCGCGCGCATCCTCATCCTCGGCCGCAAGACCCGCGTGCAGTTCTCCGCACCCATCCACCTGCGCGAGCTGGTGGAGCAAAACAAGGGCCACGAACGCACCCTGCGTATGGTCCAGCGCATTCTCCGCGTGCACTTCCGCAACCAGAAGACCGCGGTGATCGGCCCGGACCTTTCCCACCGCCGCACCCTGGTCAAGGGCCTGCTGCGCGCGCCGCTGGTGCGTCAGGCCATCCAGGAAGAATGCGAGACCCAGAAAATCTCCCAGGACAAGGCCGAGGCTGCCGCCCTGCGCTACGCCAACGAGATCGCCGCCGACGTTTCCTACCCGGTGATCCGTTTCCTCGAAGTGACCCTGACCTGGTTCTGGAACAAGCTCTACGAGGGCGTGAAGGTCAACCACATCGAGCGCGTGCAGGAAGTCGCCCAGGGCCACGAGATCGTCTACGTGCCCTGCCACCGCAGCCATATCGACTATCTGCTGCTGTCCTACCTGCTGTTCCGCAATGGCCTGACCCCGCCGCACATCGCCGCCGGCATCAACCTCAACATGCCGGTGGTGGGCTCGATCCTGCGCCGTGGCGGCGCGTTCTTCATGCGCCGCAGCTTCAAGGGCAACCAGCTGTACACCGCGGTATTCAACGAATACCTGCACACCCTGTTCAGCCGTGGCTTCTCCACCGAGTACTTCGTGGAAGGCGGCCGCTCGCGCACCGGACGCATGCTGCACCCGCGCACCGGGATGCTGGCGATCACTCTGCGCAGCTTCCTGCGCGACTCGCGCCGGCCCATCGTCTTCGTCCCCGTGTACATCGGCTACGAGCGCGTGCTCGAAGGCCGCACCTACCTGGGCGAGTTGCGCGGCGCGGCAAAGAAGAAGGAATCGATCTTCGACATCTTCAAGGTCATCGGCGCGCTGAAGCAGCGCTTCGGCCAGGTCTGGGTGAACTTCGGCGAGCCGATCCACCTCGACGATTTCCTCGACCAGCAGCAGCCGGACTGGCGCCAGCAGGAGCTGGGCCCGGAATACCGCCCGGAATGGCTCTCGGAAACCACCAATCACCTGGCCCGCGACGTCGCCCGCCACCTCAACGACGCCGCGGCGATCAATCCGGTGAACCTGGTCGCACTGGCCCTGCTCTCCACCACCCGCCTGGCCCTGGACGAAACCGCCCTGGCCCGGGTGATCGATCTCTACCTCGACCTGCTGCGCAAGGTGCCCTACTCGCCCAGCGCCACGCTGCCCGAGGGTGATGGCCTGCAACTGATCGAGTACGTGAAGAGCATGAACCTGCTCAGCGAGCAGAAGGACGCCCTCGGCCGCATCTGCTACCTCGACGAGCAGAATGCGGTGCTGATGACCTACTACCGCAACAACGTACTGCACATCTTCGCCTTGCCGGCGCTGATCGCCAGCTTCTTCCAGAACAGCGGGCGGATCAGCCGCGAGCAGCTGCTGCGCTACACCCGCGCGCTGTACCCGTACCTGCAGGCCGAGCTGTTCATCCGCTGGAGCCTGGACGAGCTCGACGCCGTGGTCGACCAGTGGCTGCAGGCCATGGTCACCAGCGAGCTGCTCAAGCAGGAGAACGACACCTTCATCCGCCCGCCGCCCAGCTCGCGCCAGTACGTGCTGCTGACCCTGCTGGCCCGCGCCATCGCGCAGACCCTGCAGCGCTTCTACATGTCCATCTCGCTGGTGCTCAACGCCGGACAGAAGCAGCTCACCGCCGAGGAACTGGAAAACCTCTGCACCGTGATGGCCCAGCGCCTGTCGGTCCTGCACGGCCTCAATGCCCCGGAGTTCTCCGACAAGAGCCTGTTCCGCCACTTCATCCAGACGCTGCTGGACGAAGGCGTCCTGCGCAAGGACGAGCACGGCAAGCTGAGCTACCACGAGCTGCTCGGCGAACTGGCCGAAGGGGCCGCCAAGCGGGTACTGCCGGCGGAGATCCGGCTGTCCATCCGCCAGGTCGCCCTGGAGCGGCCGCCCCAGGAAGAGAGCACCCCGACCGAGCCGCCGGCGGCCAGCCAAGGCTGATCCGCCCTCCCTGCCAGCGGCTTGACGCCCCCGCACCGCGACCGATAGATTTCTGACGATCTACCCTCGGTCGCGGTCAGGGACGCTCCTTCGTGTTCAACAGGATTCTGATCGTCTGTGTCGGCAACATCTGCCGCAGCCCCATCGCCGAACAGCTGCTGCGCGAATCCTTGCAGGGCAGCGATATCGCCGTGGCCTCTGCCGGGCTCAGCGCGCTGGTCGGCCACGCCATCGACAGCACCGCCCTCGCCGTCCTGCGCCGCCACGGCCACCACCCCCAACCGCATCGCGCCCGCCAGCTCACTGCCGAACTGGTCCACGAGGCCAACCTCGTCCTGGTGATGGAGCAATCGCAGATCCAGAGCGTTATCCGCCTGGCCCCCGAAGCCCGTGGCAAGACCTTCCTGCTGGGCAAGTGGCAAGCCGACCAGGAGATTCCGGACCCCTACCGCAAAGGCCCGGAGGCCTTCGAGCGTGCCTACGCACTGATAGAGTCCGCGGTAGCGCCCTGGGGCGATCGCCTACGGATTCGCCGGTAATTTGGCGGAAAATTTATCTTCCGACAAAAGCGTCAGAAAACCTTACAAAGCCATGTTGAAAAAGGCTACGCTCTAGCCCAGCAAGACCATATTCAGCTGTTTGGTCTCCCAGTTACGACAAGTAATTTTCCAGGGGCCTACATCGCTTTATGAAGATCCTGCACATCACCGAGTCCTTCGGCGGCGGCGTCACCTCGGCCATCAACTCCTACATCCTCAACTCCCAGCAGCATGAGCACTATCTGCTGGCCTCGGTGCGCAAGGGCGACACCACCGGAGAGGAGAGCCTGGGCCTGTTCAAGCACAGGGAACTGGTGCCCCGGCGCCTTTCAAGCCTCGCTCGGGTAAAGCCGTACATCGACCGTGTGCAGCCGGATGTCATCCATCTGCACAGCACCTATGCTGGCGCGCTGATCCGCGCCCTGCCCTTCATCCCCACGCAGAAGATCGTCTATACGCCACACGGCTTCGCCTTCCTGCGTGGCGACCATCCGATGATGCTCAAGGCCTATCGAGCCATTGAGTCGCTGCTGGCAAAACGGACCGCAGTGATTGCGGGCTGCGGCCTGGACGAACAGCGCATCGCCGGGGAACTGATCGAGCCGGCGCATACCCTGGGACTGGTGAATGTCTGCGACGACCTGCCGCAAGTTTCGGCCGTGCGCAGCCTGACCAGCAAACCCGTGGTCGGCATGGTCGGGCGCATCAGCCGGCAGAAAGGCCATGACTATTTCCGCGCGCTGGCGGAAAGCTGCGCGGACGTTGCGCACTTCAAGTGGATCGGTGGGGGAGACGCCCAGGCCATGGCGGACATGATCCAGGCCGGCATCGAAGTGACCGGGTGGCGCACGCGCGGCGAGGTCATCGCCCACATGAAAGGGCTGGACCTGTACTTCCACACCGCGGCCTGGGACGGCTTCCCGATATCGGTGCTCGAAGCGGCGAAGCTCGATCTTCCCATCGCACTCCGGCGCATCGGTCCCTTCGTCGCCGAAGGCTTGTCCACCGCCCGGGATCTGGCAGAAGCCCAGCAGCAGATCATCGCCTTCGCCCAGGGAGAACCAACCGTTCTGGCTGAGCTTGCGCGCAATAGCCAGAGCATTCAGCGCCTGCATTCCGGTGAACAGCTGCAGTCTTCACTGGAACATCTCTACTCCCGCTTCACCCCGCAACATCCCGTCAATCAGCTCGCCGCGGGCTGATATCCCGGCCTGCCCTGCCCGGCAGGCCCGCTACGCCTCCTGCTCCAGAGTGCTCCACTGGGTGCGGCGCGCCTTCCTCTCCAAATCAACGCTCCCTTTGCATTGCTCTCCGGCGCTGGAAACCGACCAATCAACCAGCCGAAGGAAGCGGCATTGCGCCACCAGAATTGTCCTCCCCCATCGCGTATTTGAAGGGATTCCCTTTATCCCTCCTCAGAGAATTCCCAAACCCCTTGAACAGGGGGAAAGCGCATTGAATCGCCCGACCGTGAGGCCTAGATTTCGCCGCCCATAGGTAGTGATCAACCAACCCGGCGGTAGTTCAGCGTGATCAAGAACGTACTGGTTATCTGCGCAGGCAACATCTGCCGCAGCCCGACAGGCGAGCATCTGCTCCGACAAAACCTGGCCGATAGCGGCATCCGGGTCAGCTCCGCTGGCCTTACAGCTGTGGTGGGTCACCCGCTTGAACGCACCGCCCTCGACACCCTGCAGCGACATGGCCAACAGCCTAACGAACATCAGGCACGGCAACTGACGCCGCAGATCCTGCAGGCCTCCGACCTCGTGCTGGTCATGGAGCGCCGCCACCTGCAGGACGTCTTCCGGCTTTCACCGGTATCACGCGGCAAGACCTTTCTGCTCGGCAAATGGCAGAGCGATCGCGATATCCCCGATCCCTACAGGCGCGGAACGGCAGCTTTCGAGCACGCCTACGCCCTGATCGAGGAAGGCGCAACTGCCTGGTCCCAGCGCCTTCAACCTCAACGCTGACAACGTCAAGAAGCCCCTTATGCAATACCCCCAAGCGCCCGCTCTTCCGCCGGCCGTCAGCGATGACGATGAAATCGACCTGCTCGCCCTGTTCGGCACCCTGCTCGATCACAAGTGGCTGATCGCAGGCATCACCGCCGGCTTCATGGTCGTGGGCGCTGCCTATGAACGACCCCGCTCCCGAGGCCCTGGTCCAGCGAGCAGACCCAAACTCCGCTGGAACAACCGACTGGGCCGATGTCTCCCGTCGCCTGGAAGAAAACGCCGGGTACAAGGTCGAGCGCATCACGCAGAAAGACCGCGAAGTCGTGGTCTACGGTGAGCAGACCCGCTATCTCTATCCGCCCGAAGCGGTCGGACGCACGGCACGCATTCTCGACAACAGTACCGACGACAAGGTCCAGTGGTTCACCGTCGTCGATACCCGCTATGGCCAACCCATCGTAGAAACCAGCGTGCCGCGGCGGATGTTCGAGGACGCCGCCAACGGCGAACGCCCGCTGGAAGACCTGCGCCGCACCACCGAGCAGAACGTACCCCTGCCGCAGCAGGAAACCGTGCTTTACCAGCAGCAGCCTGATCCGTTCAGCTACGACGTCGGCCTGGGCTACAACCAGAGCATCGGCGGGCCGAACGACTTCCTGCTCTACCAGTTCACCGCCGACCTCGAGAGTGAGTACCGCTTCTCGCCGAGCCTGTGGGCCAACGGCCTGCTCAGCGTCAACCTGTTCAACAACTTCGACAACTTCACCTATGACGCGCCAAGCAACCTGCCGCGTGTGCGGACCGACATCCGCCAGTACATGACCACTTCCAACGTCATGCTGCAGGACTTCCAGCTGAACAAGACCGCACGGCTGGACCAGGACCTGTACGGCATGGTTTACGGCGGCTACCTGGAAAGCATGTACGCCGGTGTGGGCGGCGAATTGCTCTATCGCCCGATGGGCGAGAGCTGGGCCCTGGGCGCCAACCTCGACCTGGTTCGCCAGCGCGAGTTCGACCAACACTTCGGTCTGCGCGATTACCAGACAGCCACCGGCTTCGTCACCCTCTATTGGCAGACCGGCTTCCAGAACATCCTGGCGACCGCCAGCGCCGGCCGTTACCTGGCGCGTGACTGGGGCGGCACCCTCGACCTGTCCCGCCAGTTCAGCAACGGCGTGCGCTTCGGCGCCTGGGTCACTCTGACCACCGCCGACAAGGAAGCCTACGGCGAAGGCAGCTTCGACAAGGGCATGTACGTGTCGATCCCCTTCGACGAGCTGATGAGCAGCTCCACCATGCGCCGCGCCAACCTGTCCTGGGACCCGCTGACCCGCGACGGCGGCGCAAGGCTCAACCACTACTACTCGCTGTATGACCTCACGGACGGTCGCGATCAGGTCATGTTCCAGAACCTTTTCGGACGTATCGTGAAATAACTCGACGCTCATCCAGATCGTGGCGCGGAAACCAAAGTCCCCCACAATGGTCAGACGCGCCCTGGATCCAAGGAGAGCTCTCTCATGAAAAACCTTTCCCTGCTGCTGATGACCGGCCTGCTCGCCGCCTGCAGTACCACTTCTTCCGGCGACAAGGCGTCGCTGGACGGCGAAGTGTTCTACCTGCAGCGCATGGCGCTGCCCCCGACCGCCCAGGTCACCGTCAGCCTGCAGGACGTATCGCTGGCCGATGCCCCGGCGGTCGATCTGGCCCAGCAGCAACTGGAACCCGGCCGCCAGGTGCCGCTGGCGTTCCATCTGGATTACGACCGCAACCAGGTCAAGCCGGGCCATAGCTACGCTGTCAGCGCGCGCATCGAGGACAGCGGGCGTCTGCTGTTCATCACCACCGAGCGCCACAGCGTGAAACTCGATGGCAGCGATCCGCAGCCGCTGCGCGTCCGCGTCGACCCCGTGCGCTGATTCACCGCGCCGCCGGGTTTTCCCCGGCGGCCATCCTCCGTTAATCTCCCCCCCTCCATTCTCCACCTCGGCGGTTCGCCAACCGCCGGGTTTCGCCAAGGAAGTACTGATGCTGCGATTCCCCGTTCTGCTGGCCGGCGCCCTGCTGTCCGTCAATGCCTTCGCTCTGTCCCTCTCCGACCTCAGCCAGAGCGACGCCACCGGCGGCCTGAAGGATGCGCTGACCCAGGGCGCGCAGGTGGCCGTGAAGCAGCTGAGCCAGCCCGGCGGTTTCAGCAATGACCCGGCCGTACGCATCGAGCTCCCCGGCAAGCTGGGCAAGGCCGCCAAGACCATGAAGCAGTTCGGCATGGGCGCCCAGGTCGACCAGCTCGAGGCAAGCATGAACAAGGCAGCCGAGGCCGCCATGCCCCAGGCGCAGGTGCTGCTGGTGGACGCAGTGAAGAAGATGAGCGTGACCGACGCCAAGGGCATCCTCCAGGGCGGCGACCACTCCGCCACCGACTACCTGAACCGCAGCAGCCGCGAGCAACTGCGCGCCAAGTTCCTGCCGATCATCAAGCAGGCCACCGACCAGGTCGGCGTGGCCAAGCAGTACAACGCCTTCGCCAGCCAGGCCGCCGCGTTCGGCGTGGTTGATGCGAAGAGCGCGAACATCGAGAACTACGTGACCGAGGAAGCGCTGGACGGCCTGTTCAAGCTCATCGCCGAGCAGGAAAAGACCATCCGCCAGAACCCGACCGCAGCGGCCACCGGTCTGGCGAAGAAGGTGTTCGGGGTACTCTGAGTCTCGCCCGAAGGACAAATGAAAAAGCCCGGCAACTGCCGGGCTTTTTCATGCCTGCTCGCTCCTACCTGAAATATCGCGCCGGGGTATGCCCTCACGCAGGACGTCATGTAGGAGCGGGCCATGCCCACGAACGCGGACAAGGTGCACGCCCGTTGCATAGACGCCGTGAGCCCTGCTCACGGATCGCGGGCATGGCCCGCTCCTACAGGGGGATCGGTGCTGGTCGAGCTTAGTGGGAGTGGCTATCGGAACCGCCGCCGGCCAGTCCGTAGGGCGCATAACCCGTAACGGGTTATGAGCCCTGCGTTCGTCTCTCAGCCCAGCAAGCGGGCGGCGTCGCCAAAGCGCAGCCAGACGCCGCCTTGCCATTCCAGTACCGCCAGCGGGTAACCCTGCACCTCGCGCACGGCGTGGCGGGGGACGCACCCCGGTGGTAACTGCGCGTCACGCAGGGCCGGCACGACTTCGTTGCTCAGCCACTGGCGCAGGTTGCGGTTTTCCGGGTGGTAGAAGTACACCAGCAGCAGGGTGTAGAGGCCGCTTTCGCTGACCAGTAGCTCGTCCTCTTTCCCGCCTTCGAGCCGTTCCCAGCGGAACTGGTCGGCGTCGAGCTTGCGCGGCACACGGGCGGCGAAGTGGGTATTGGTCAGGCGCGCGAGGTCGCGGGCGGGGAACCAGGCCTGACGATCAATCATCAGACCGCGCAAGGGGCGATCGTAGCGCTGGAAGGTGTGGAAGCTCAGGCCGTTGTCGGTCGGAAACATCGTCGAAGGATTCATGCGGTCTCTCCCTGTACAGCTCAGTTGGCTACAGCTGGAAAGCCGCCATCCCGGATAAGGGAGGCGGACCGTGCAAGGGTGGAAAACCGGGTGCATCTAGCCAAAGACCGGCCGGGCCGAAGCCCGCCTCGCACGGTCCGCCATAGACAGCCAGAGTTGGCCTGGCCTCCGAAAAGGCCAGACCATCCCCTGCTACGGCGAAAGCTAGATTCACTACAGGTTTCCACACCTGGCCACGGCTGTTCCGTGGCGGAGAGAACGCTAAGCAGTGGCTTTGTAAGACCGCAACGCCGTTGATGAGTCAGGCGGTTCCCGAATGAATGTCCCGAGCCTGACGGAGTGATCCGGGCCTGGGAATCGTGCTCAGGAAAGGACAGCGAGGGTGACAGGTCGAAGGGTTCGCGTCTGTAGGGTGATTCGCCTCAGAGCGTCGGACGGCGGATAACGCTGCGCGTTATTCGCCCTACACCGATGTTAGATATTGGATTCGACCTGTAGGAGCGCGCCATGCGCGCGATTCGCGGGCATGGCCCGCTCCTACAAGGGAAGTGCTGTGCGAGGGCCAACCGCTCTTGCCGCACGAGTTGCCCGATATTCGCCCTGAGCCGGAACCGGAAGTCGGCACAGACCTGTAGGAGCGAGCTTGCTCGCGAACCCGCCCAACGCCGGTTTCGCCGGGAAGCCAGTTCGCGAGCAAGCTCGCTCCTACACTCAGCCAAAGAGTGCTCGTCAGGTCTCTTTCTTCACCCGGAACCAGGCCGCATAGAGCGCCGGCAGGAACAGCAGGGTCAGCGCCGTGGCGACGATCAGGCCGCCCATGATCGCCACCGCCATCGGGCCGAAGAACACGCTGCGCGACAGCGGGATCATCGCCAGCACGGCGGCCAGGGCGGTGAGCACGATGGGGCGGAAGCGCCGCACCGTGGCCTCGATGATGGCGTGCCAGGTGTCCAGGCCGTGGGCGCGGTCCTGCTCGATCTGGTCCACCAGGATCACCGAGTTGCGCATGATCATCCCCGCCAGGGCGATGGTGCCGAGCATCGCGACGAAGCCGAAGGGCTTCTGGAACACCAGCAGGAACAGGGTCACGCCGATCAGCCCGAGAGGCGCAGTGAGGAACACCATGATCATCCGCGAGAAGCTGCGCAGCTGGATCATCAGCAGGCTGAGCACCACCACGATGAACAGCGGTACGCCGGCGTTCACCGAGTCCTGGCCCTTGGCGGAATCCTCCACGGTGCCGCCGACCTGCAGCAGGTAGCCGTCGGGCAGTTCGGCGCGGATCGGGTCCAGGGTCGGCGAGATCTGTTTCACCAAAGTCGCCGGCAGCGAGTCGTCGTAGATGTCGGCGCGCACGGTCACGGTCGGTAAGCGGTTGCGCCGCCAGATGATGCCTTCCTCGAAGCCGTATTCCAGGGTCGCCACTTGCGACAACGCCACGCTGCGGCCGCTGCTGGTCTGCATCGACAGGCTGGGCAGCTGCGACAGGTCATGCCGGCCGCGCTCGTCGCCACGCAGGAGGATCTCGATCAGCTCGTTGTCCTCGCGGTAGTAGCTGACGGTGGAGCCGGTCAGCGAGCTCTGCAGGAACTGCGAGATGTCCGAGGTGCTCACACCCAGGGCGCGGGCGCGCTCCTGGTCGATGTCGAGGAAGATCGCCTTGCTCGGCTCTTCCCAGTCCAGGTGCACGTTCACCACATGGGGGTTCTCGCGCATCTTGTCGGCGACCTTGCGCGCCAGCTCGCGGACTTCCGGGATGTGCTCGCCGGAGACGCGGAACTGCACCGGGTAGCCCACCGGCGGGCCGTTCTCCAGGCGGCTGATACGCGTGCGCAGGGTCGGGAAGTCTTCGTTCATGTGCTTGATCAGCCACTGACGAATCTCTTCGCGGGACTCCAGGCTTTTCGCCAGGACCACGAACTGCGCAAAGCTCGCGGCCGGCAGTTGCTGGTCCAGCGGCAGGTAGAAGCGCGGCGAACCGGTACCGACATAGGCCACGTAGTTGTCGATGCCCGGATGCTCGGCGAGCATTTTCTCCAGGCGATTGACCTGCTCGGTGGTGGCGGTCAGCGAATCGCCTTCGGCCAGTTTCAGGTCGACCAGCAGCTCCAGTCGTGCCGACGGCGGGAAGAACTGCTGCGGCACCAGGCGGAACAGCATGATCGAGCCGATGAAGGCCGCCACGGTCAGCAGGATCACCGTCTTGCGGTAGCGCACGCACCACTCCACCACGCGCCGGAAGCGCTGGTAGAAAGGCGTCGAATACGGGTCATGGCCCTTGTCGCTGCCGCCATGTTTTTCCGCATGGCGCTTGGCGAGATCGGGCAGCAGCTTCTCGCCCAGGTAGGGCACGAAGACCACGGCGGCGATCCAGGAAACCAGCAGCGCGATGGTCACCACCTGGAACAGCGAGCGGGTGTACTCGCCGGTACCGGACTGCGCGGTGGCGATGGGCAGGAAGCCGGCGGCGGTGACCAGGGTGCCGGTGAGCATCGGGAAGGCCGTGCTGGTCCAGGCGTAGCTCGCCGCCTTGAGCCGGTCGTAGCCCTGCTCCATCTTCACCGCCATCATCTCCACGGCGATGATCGCGTCGTCCACCAGCAAGCCCAGCGCCAGCACCAGCGCACCGAGGGAAATCTTGTGCAGACCGATGCCGAAGTAATACATGCAGGCGAAGGTCATCGCCAGCACCAGCGGGATCGACAGCGCCACCACCAGACCGGTGCGCAGGCCGAGGGAGAAGAAGCTCACCAGCAGCACGATGATCAGCGCCTCGGCCAGCACGCGGACGAACTCGCCCACGCCTTCACGCACGGCGGCCGGCTGGTCGGATACCTTGCGCAGCTCCATGCCCGCCGGCAGCGTCTGCTGCAGACGCTCGAACTCGGTGTCGAGCTTCTTGCCCAGCACCAGGATGTCGCCGCCGTCCTTCATGGCCACGGCAATGCCGATGGCGTCCTCGCCCATGAAGCGCATGCGCGGTGCGGGCGGATCGTTGAAGCCACGGTGCACCTCGGCCACGTCACCGATACGGAAGGTGCGGTCGCCGACGCGGATCGGGAAGGAACGGATGTCTTCCACTGAGTCGAAGCGGCCGGAAACGCGCAGCTGCACGCGATCGGTCGCGGTCTCGAAGAAGCCGGTGGCGGTCACCGCGTTCTGTTCTTCCAGCGCCTTCTGCACGGCCGCCAGCGGCAGGCCGAGGGTGGCGAGCTTGGTGTTGGACAGGTCGATCCAGATTTTCTCGTCCTGCAGGCCGACCAGCTCGACCTTGCCGACATCCTTGATCCGCTGCAATTGCAGCTGCAGGCGGTCGGCATAGTCCTTGAGCACCGCGTAGTCGAAGCCCTTGCCCGACAGTGCGTAGATATTGCCGAAGGTGGTGCCGAACTCGTCGTTGAAGAACGGCCCCTGGATGCCCTGCGGCAGGGTGTAGCGGATGTCGTTGACCTTCTTGCGGATCTGGTACCAGAGCTCGGGAATGTCGCGGGAATGGAAGTCCTCGCGGGCGACGAAGGTCACCTGGGATTCACCGGGGCGGGAGAAGGAGATGATGCGGTCGAAATCGCCGGTCTCCATCAGCTTCTTCTCGATGCGCTCGGTGACCTGGCGCGAGACTTCCTCGGCGGTCGCGCCCGGCCAGTTGGTCTTTACCACCATGGCCTTGAAGGTGAACGGCGGGTCTTCGCTCTGCCCCAGCTTGGTGTAGGACAGCGCCCCGACTATGCCCAGCAGGAGCATGAGGTAGAGGACGATGGAGCGGTTCTGCAGCGCCCAGGCGGAAAGGTTGAATTGCATCGGGCGTTACTCCTTCGCCACCAGCTTGATCGACCGGTTCTCCCGGTCGACAGGCCGTACCTCCTGCCCTTCACGCAGCACCTGGACACCCGCTGCCACCACCCAGTCGCCATCCTTCAGGCCTTCGAGCACCGGCACGCGGTCCTCGGCATAAGGGCCGATGCGCACCGGGCGGCGATGCAGGGTGGAGGTTTTCGGATCGACCACCCAGACGAACGGCTGGCCGGCTTCCGAGGTCAGCGCGGCGAGCGGCACAGCCAGCGGCACCGCGCCTTCGGCATGGATATAGACGCGGGCGCTCTGGCCCAGCTCGGCCGGCACCTTGGCGTCGTCGAAGGCGACGCGCGCGGCGAAGGTGCGCGACTGCGGATCGGCCGCAGGCGACAGTTCGCGGATCTTGCCGCTGAAGCGTTTGTCACGCTGCGACCAGAGTTCGACGCTCACCGCCTCGCCGACACGGAAGCGTTCGAAGGAGTGTTCGGGGATGCTGATGAGTACCTCGCGATCACCGTCGGCAGCCAGGGTGAAGACGGTCTGCCCGGCGGCGACTACCTGCCCCACTTCCACCCGGCGCGTGGCGATCACGCCATCCTGGGGCGCACGCAGCACCGCATAGCCGGCCTGGTTGCTGGCCACGTCGTATTCGGCGCGGATCTGTTTCACCCGCGCCTCGCCGGCGCGGTAGGTATTCTCGATGTTGTCGAATTGCGACTGGCTGACCAGCTGGCGCTCCAGCAGGGTCTTGTAGCGGGTGTATTCGGAGCGAACGGTCTGCAGGTTGGCTTCGGCGGCGGCCACCTGGGCGCGCGTGGCTTCGAGCTGCAAGCGAACGTCTTCAGGATCGAGTTCCGCCAGCGGCTGGTCCTTCTTCACCCGTTCGCCGGTTTCCACCAGGCGCTTGCTGACCTTGCCGCCGATGCGGAAGGCCAGTTCCGGCTCGTGGCGAGCATGCACTTCGCCGGGATAGGCCTCGGTGATATCGCGCGCCGGCAGCGGCTGCACCACGATGGCCGGGCGCACCGCGGGCTTCGGCGGTTCGCCGTTACCGCAGGCAGAAAGGGAAAGGATGAAGGCAGCAGGCAGCGCGACAGACAGAGCATGGCGGAACATGATGTGTGACCTTTCGCAAAACGCGGTTGGAATTCTTATACTCCCCGGTATAGTAAAAATACAGAACCCATCAGTCCAGTATTAGAAATGTAAAGACATGTCACCATCGAACTCATCGAACTCATCGAACGGACCGGGTCGTCCCAAGGATCCGGCCAAGCGCAGGGCCATTCTCGAGGCTGCCAAGGAGCTGTTCGTCAGCCATGGCTACGACGGCAGCAGCATGGAAGCCATCGCCGCCGAGGCCGGAGTGTCCAAGCTCACCGTGTACAGCCACTTCACGGACAAGGAGACCCTGTTCGTCGAGGCCGTGCAGGCCAAGTGCGCCGAACGCATGCCCGAGCTGTTCGCCGAGCCGCCGGCCGATGCGTCGCTTGAAAGCCTGCTGCTGACCCTGGGGCTGGGCTTCAATCAGCTGATCAACAGCCCCGAGGCGATAGCCCTGAGCCGGCTGATGATTGCCCAGGGCGCGGGCAACCCGCACCTGTCGCAACTGTTCTTCGAGGCCGGCCCGCAGCGCGTGCTGGACCAGATGGAGCGCCTGCTGGAGCAGGCCCGTCAGCAGGGCAAGCTGCAGATGGACAGCCCGCGGCGGGCCGCCGAACACTTCCTGATGCTGGTGCAGGGCTGCGTGCACTTCCGCCTGATGATCGGTTGTGAAACGCCGCCGACGGTGGCGGAATCCGAAGCCCATGTGCGGGAAGTGGTGGCGTTGTTCCTCAGGGCCTTTGCGCCCTGAAGCAGCCGTGACCGGCAGATCGCGGGCATGGCCCGCTCCTGAAGATTGAGCCCGGCGCGAGGGCTAACCCTCTCCCCCCGCCCTCTCCCTGAAGGGAGAGGGAGCTATTCGTGCCGGCTGATACATCAGATTCAATCTGCACCGATCCAGTCCCCTCTCCCTTCAGGGAGAGGGTTAGGGAGAGGGCAAACGCCCGAGCACCAGCTCTCCTGCAGAAGGCCGAAAACTCAGCCCTTCAGGCTTTTCAGCGGATAGATGTCATACCGGCTGGACTTGCCTTCCAGGCTGTAGCTGGGCTTCTGCCCCTCGATGATCGGCGCCTTGCGCGGGCGCTTGACCACCACTCGGTGGCTGGCCAGTTTCAGCGCGGCTTCGAGCAGCGCCGGAGCGTCGAGATCATCCCCCACCAGCGGGCGGAACAGGCGCATTTCCTTCTTCACCAGCGCACTCTTGTCGCGGTGCGGGAACATCGGGTCGAGATAGATCACCTGCGGTGCCGTCCCTTCCCACGCGGCCATGCGCTCGATGGAGTTGCCCTGCAGCAGGCGCATGCGCGCAACGATGGCGCCCACCTCGAAATCCCCCACCGCCCGGGATAGACCGTCTTCCAGCAGCGCAGCGATGATCGGCTGGCGCTCGGTCAGGTCCATCTCGCAACCCAGGGTTGCCAGCACGAAGGCGTCCTTGCCCAACCCGGCGGTGGCGTCCAGCACATGGGGACGCACGCCCTGCTGGATGCCGACGGCCTTGGCGATCATCTGCCCGGCGCCGCCGCCGAACTGGCGGCGGTGTGCGGCGGAGCCTTCGAGGAAGTCCACGCGCACCGGGCCGGGGGAATCCGGGCCCAGTTGCAGCAACTGCAAGCCGTCGTCGCCCAGTTGCAGGGCGAAGTCCGCCTCGCCATCGCCCAGCGGCAACCCAAGCCGCTGCGCCCACTGCTCGGCGGCACTCTGCCAGGCAGGCGCCAGCGCCTGGACGACGATGCGCGACGGGGTGAGGGCTTCGGTCATGGTGCGGTGATCCTGGGAAAAACCGCGATTCTACCGCAGCGCGCAGCCGGCGGGCTCAACGGCAGATCTGCCAGCCGCCCAGATCGAGGTGAAAATGGTCGTGGTGCGCGCGGTTGTAATCCGGCCCGAGCACGCCGTCGAAGTGGCTGCACGCACGGTCGCGCACGGATCGCAGGAAGCGCGCGGCATCACCCTCCCCGCCCCAGTCCTTCGCCACCACGATGCGCCGGCCGTCGGTCAGGCGAAAGGCGGCTATATCCAGCGCATTGGCCGTGGCGTGCTGGCTGCGTCGGGCGTCGGTGCGGCCGTAGATATTGCGGCAGGCGAAGCTGCCCAGGTGCTCCACCGCCGCCACCGGCTGGCCATAGATTTCCCGCGCGGCCGGTTGCAGGGAGTGGCGCTCGAACAGCGCAAAGCTCACCGCCAGCGGGCAACTGGCGAGGAAGCTGCTGCTCAGCTTCACCTCGGCCGCCTGCACCCGCCAGACGTTGTGCAGCGGGCAGCCAGCGACGGGTTCGCTGTCGGCCATGGGCTGCGCCTTGAGATCGGAGCTTTGCAGCGCCAGCCGGCACAACTCGGCATCATCGCGCAGGCGCCAGAGCTTGTAGCGCGTCAGCAGGTTCGGCTCGTCGCGCACATCCAGCGGCGCCCAGGGATTCCAGCGGCCGGGTAGCCCCAGCCATTGCTGCTGCACTGCCAGGGCAAAGCCTGCGCCGGCAACGACGAAGCCGAGCAGCCACCAGCGCAAGACTCAGCCCCGGAACAATCCGTTGATGCGGTCGAACGGCATGGCGCCGTGCATCGGCATCAGGTCGCCCTTGGCCAACGCCTCGGAAGCGCTGAAGAAGGCCCCGTAGGCTGCCCGCGCCAGGCAGGAGCCGACGCTGACGCGCTTCACGCCCAGTTCGGCCAGCTCATCCAGGCTCAGCTGCAGCGCCGGCGAGCCCACCAGCACGTTGACCGGGCGCGGCGCCACGGCGCTGACCACGGCGGCGATTTCTTCGCGGGTCTTCAGGCCCGGCGCGTAGAGCACATCGGCGCCGGCTTCGGCGAAGGCCACCAGGCGGCGGATGGTGTCGTCCAGATCGACGCGACCGTGCAGGAAGTTCTCCGCCCGTGCCGCCAGGGTGAAGGTGAACGGCAATGCGCGCGCCGCCTGCACCGCGGCAGCGACGCGCTCGACAGCCAGCTCCAGCGGATAGATCGGAGTGTCCGGGCGGCCGGTGGCGTCTTCGATGGAGCCGCCGACCAGCCCGCAGGCGGCGGCCAGGCGAATGGTTTCCACGCAGTCGTCGGGCGTATCGCCATAGCCGTTTTCCAGATCGGCGGCGACCGGCAATGGCGTCGCCTCGACTATCTCGCGCGCATTGGCCAGGGCTTCGTCACGGCTCACCGCGCCTTCGGCGTCACGCCGACCGAGGGCGAAGGCCAGGCCCGCGCTGGTAGTCGCCAGGGCTTCGAAGCCCTGATGGGCGAGCATCTTCGCCGAGCCGGCGTCCCAGGGATTGGGCAGGACGAACAGGCCGTCGCGCTGGTGCAGCGCGCGGAAGGCTTCGCCGCGTTGCTGTTGAGTGGTCATGGCGGACTCCTTGCCAAACGAGGGAAGGAGCAGGTTAGCCCCCTCGCCTGCCGGGCGCCATGCGCAGTTGCCGGGTCAGAGCAGACCGAGCTGTTCCACCTCGGGCTTGGGTTCGAACAGCGGCGGCAGCCCCGGCAAGCGCTCGCGCAGCTGCGCATGGAAGCGCTGCGCCTGCTCGGCGGCCCGGTGGTTGTCCGGGGTATGGAGGAAAACATGGGGCGTCAGGCCCTGTTCGATCCACTCGGCGACCTTGCCGATCCAGGGCGTGAGATGGACGAGATTGGCGTCCAGGTCCGGCCCGCCGATGAAGCGCACCTGCGGGCTGTCGCTGAAGGCTGCCGGGCGCACCGGCACCCTGGGCTTCTTCGACTGGGCATGGAGCACGGCCGGATCATCGGACTGCACGGCGAACAACGCCCGCGAGTCCAGGCAGATGCGTTCGACGCCACGCTCCAGCAGCAGGCGGTTCAGCGCCCGCTCCTCGTCGCCCTTGGCGAAGAACGCCGGGTGGCGCACCTCCACGGCGATGCGTCGCTCGGAGAACTCATCCAGCCAGGCAGCCAGCTCGCCCAGACGATCAGGGCCGAAGCTGGCGGATACCTGCAGCCACAGCGGCGCCACGCGCTGACCCAGCGGTGCGAGCAGATCGAGGAAGTCACGGGTGTTTTCCAGCTGGCCGCGCAGGTCGCCTTCGTGGCTGATGTCGCGTGGCAGCTTGGCGCAGAAGCGGAAGGTCTCCGGCATGGTCTGCGCCCAGCGGGCCACAGTCTCGGCGCTGGGGCGGGCATAGAAGGTGGTATTGCCCTCTACCGCGTTGAACACCTGGGAGTAGAAGGACAGCGTTTCGGCGGGGCGCAGGTCGGACGGATAGAAAGTGCCGCGCCAGGCGGGCTCGTTCCACGAAGGGCAGCCAAGGAAATACGGCAGTTGCATCAGGCGTAGAGGTCGAGACCGACGACTTCCTGGCCTTCGTACTGGGACGCCATGCTGGCGGTGCTGGTGTAGCTGGCCAGGGCCTGGGCTGCGCGGGAGGTCAGCGGGCGCTGGTAGTCGAGGTTGTCGCGCAGGGTCGCCGGCAGGTTGTAGCTGCTGGCGTTGGAGGACTCCACGCGACGGGTCTGCGACTGCGCGTCGAGCCCCTGGCTGGCCGAGGTCGGCGCGGGCTGCTCGCGGCGGGTCTCGACGTCACGCTGCACTTCCCGGAACGGAGTGACAGCCGTGCCCGTGCGGGGACTGCGCTCCGTGGTCTGGGATGTGGAGGTGAAACCGTCGATACGCATGGCGAAAACTCGGTGGGAATGCCCATCACTCTAGCGACCGCGCTCGACTGCGGTCAATTGGCACAGGTCAGGCTTTCTTCGGTGTCGCCACGTTGTCACGCAGGTAGACGGGCTGGGCCTGCTCTGCGTCAACCGCATCGCCGCGCGACCAGGCGAATTCGGCCAGGGTCAGCAGGTCTTCGGAGTGCGGCAGCAGGCTGGCGTCATGGGCGGCAACCTTCACCGCCAGGCGCTCTGCGAAGCCCCAGCCGGTGCCGGAACCGAACCATTCGCCCTGGGCATCGCGCGGCAGTTCGACGCGCTCGGGCGGCAGTACCGCCTCGGCGCCAGCCAGACGCATCTCGCCCTGTTCCAGGCGGTAGCAACCCCAGTAGACCTCGTCCATGCGCGCATCGATGGCCGCCGCGACCTGGCTGACGCCGTGCTCGCGATGGGCGCGCTGGGCCAGTACCGCAAGATCGGAGATCGGCAGCACCGGCTTTTGCAGCGCGAACGCCAGGCCCTGCACTACGCCGATGGCGATACGAACACCGGTAAAGGCACCGGGGCCGCGGCCGAAGGCGATGGCATCGATGGCGGACAGCGCGATGCCGGCCTCGCCGAGGATGTCCTGGACCATGGGCAGCAGCCGCTGGGCATGCAGGCGCGGGATCACCTCGTGGCGCACGAACCGGCGGCCGTCATGCAGCAGGGCGACGGAACAGGCTTCGGTCGAGGTATCCAGGGCCAGCAGCGTGGGCATGGTGTTATCCATAGGGTGTGGAAAAAAGGGCGGGCATTATAAACGCCAAAGGCCCGCGTGTGCGGGCCTTGGGTGATGCCGAAGGTGGATCAGCTCAGAGCGCCGAGCACCTTGGCAGTGATCTGCTCTACCGAGCCGACACCGGCGACGCAGGTGTACTTCGGAGTACCCTGGGCGGCGGACAGCTTCTGGTAGAAGTCGACCAGCGGCTTGGTCTGCGAGTGGTAGACCGACAGGCGGTGACGCACGGTGGCTTCCTTGTCGTCTTCGCGCTGGATCAGGTCTTCGCCGGTCTCGTCGTCCTTGCCAGCCACTTTCGGCGGGTTGTGCTCGACGTGGTAGACGCGGCCCGAGGCCGGGTGAACGCGGCGACCGGCGATACGGCCGACGATCTCCTCGTCGTCCACGGCGATCTCGACCACGTGGTCGATGGAGACACCCGCTTCCTTCATGGCCTCGGCCTGGGGAATGGTGCGCGGGAAGCCATCGAACAGGAAGCCCTTGGCGCAGTCGGGCTGGGCGATACGTTCCTTGACCAGGTTGATGATCAGGTCATCGGAAACCAGGCCGCCGGCGTCCATCACGCTCTTGGCCTGCAGGCCGAGCTCGGTGCCAGCCTTGACCGCTGCACGCAGCATGTCGCCGGTGGAAATCTGCGGAATGCCAAACTTCTCAGTGATGAAGCGAGCCTGGGTACCTTTGCCGGCACCGGGCGCCCCGAGCAGAATCACACGCATCGATATGCTCCTAAATACTTGTTAAGCGAAATCACGGATCCGCCTCGTGGGGCCAATCTCATCGTGCTGGAATGGCGCAAATACGCGCCGAAAGGTTGCTCACGATACACAGCGGTCCCCCACCACACAAGCCGGCCATGGGGACTGCGCACGGCGCTTCCGGGCGTATTCCTACACCCGGATCAGCCATCAAATTAATCTTATCCAGCCGCTCGGCAATCCACCTTTGGTGGGGGGTGGCGATACCTCAGCCGGTGTTGCGCAGCCCCGCCGCAATGCCCGCCACCGTCACCAGCATGGCTTGCTCCAGACCGCCGCAGGCATCGCCCGTGCAGCGCCGCGAGCGCGCCAGCAGCTCGGCCTGGAGCAGGTGCAGCGGGTCCAGGTAGGTGTTGCGCACGCCGATGGATTCGCGCGTCTCGGCGGCGTGGGCGAGCAGCTGCGATTGCCCTGTGAGTCCCAGCACCACGCGCACCGACTGCGACAATAGGTCGCGTAAATGCGCACCTAATGGTCGCAGTTCCGATTGCACCAGTCGCTCGTCGTAGAGTTGGGCAATTTCCCGGTCGGCCTTGGCCAGCACCATCTCCAGCATGTCGATGCGCGTGGTGAAGAACGGCCATTCCTTGCGCATGCGCCCCAGCAGTGCACCTTCGCCGCGCTCGATGGCCTTGAACAGGGCGTCTTCCCAGCCCAGCCAGGCCGGCAACATCAGCCGCGTCTGGGTCCAGGCGAAGATCCAGGGGATCGCCCGCAGGCTTTCCACCCCGCCCTCGCGGCGCTTGGCCGGGCGACTGCCCAGCGGCAGACGGCCCAGCTCCTGCTCGGGCGTGGCTTCGCGGAAGTAGTCGACGAACTGCGGGTTCTCCCGCACCACCGCGCGGTAGGCGAGCACGCCATCGGCGGCCAGGCGGTCCATCTCCTCGCGCCAGGCCGGCTCGGGCACCGGTGGCGGCTGCAGGGTAGCCTCCAGCACGGCGGCCAGATAAAGGTTGAGGTTCTGCTCGGCGATATCCGGCAGGCCGAACTTGAAGCGGATCATCTCGCCCTGCTCGGTGGTGCGGAAACGCCCGGCCACCGAGCCCGGCGGCTGCGAGAGGATCGCCGCGTGGGCCGGGCCGCCGCCCCGGCCGACGGTGCCACCGCGACCATGGAACAGCAGCAGCTCGACGCCATGATTGCGACAGATGTCCACCAGCGCCTCCTGCGCGCGGTACTGCGCCCAGGCGGCGGCCAGGGTGCCGGCGTCCTTGGCCGAGTCGGAGTAGCCGATCATCACTTCCTGCGGGCCGGCCAGACGGGTGCGGTAGCTGTCCAGGCTGAGCAGGCGATCGATGCAGGGGCCGGCGTTGTCCAGGTCATCCAGCGTCTCGAACAGCGGCACCACACGCATCGGCCGTTCCAGCCCGCACTCCTTGAGCAGCAATTGCACGGCCAGTACATCGGACGGCTGGCCGGCCATGGAGATGACGTAGGAGCCCAGCGACGCCGCCGGCGCCTGAGCCACCACGCGGCAGGTAGCGAGGACTTCGGCGGTCTCGGCCGAGGCCTGGTAATTGGCGGGCAACAGCGGGCGGCGGCTGGCGAGTTCTTCCAGGAGGAACTCCTGACGCACGCTTTCGTCCCACTCGGTGTAGTTGCCCAGGTCCAGGTGCTCGGTGATTTCGGCCATGGCGCTGGCGTGGCGCGTGGAGTCCTGGCGCACGTCCAGGCGCGCCAGGAACAGCCCGAAAGTGGCGGCGCGGCGCAGGGTATCGAGCAGGTCGCCCTCGGCGATCACGCCCATGCCGCAGGCCTGCAGCGAGCGATAGCAGAGCTGCAGCGGTTCCAGCAGTTCGCGGTTGTCCTGCAGTACCTCGGCGCCCGGCTCCTCGCCGGTATGGATGGCGCGCTCGGCCCAGGCGCGGGTGGCGCGCAGGCGTTCGCGCAACTGCTTGAGCAGCGCGCGGTAGGGCTCGGCGAGGTCGCCGACTTCAGCGCGCAGTTCGTCGCTGGCCTGCTGCATGGAGAGTTCGGCGGCGAGGCTGTCGACGTCGCGCAGATAGAGGTCGGCCGCCATCCAGCGCGCCAGCAGCAATACCTCGCGGGTGATGGCGGCGGTGACGTTGGGGTTGCCGTCGCGATCGCCGCCCATCCAGGAGGCGAAGCGGATCGGTGCGGCGCTCAGCGGCAGGCGCTCGCCGAGGGTTTCCTGCAGCGTGCGGTCGACATGACGGAGGAAGTCCGGCAGCGCATGCCAGAGGGAATGCTCGATCACCGCAAAGCCCCATTTCGCCTCGTCCACCGGGGTCGGCCGGGTGCGGCGGATTTCGTCGGTGTGCCAGGCCTCGGCGATCAGCCGCTGGAGTTTTTCCTGCACCGCCTGGCGCTCCTCGGGCAGCAGGTCGGAGTGGTCGCCGGCGGCCAGTTGAGCGGTGATGGCGTCGTACTTCTGGATCAGCGTGCGGCGCGCCACCTCAGTAGGGTGCGCAGTCAGCACCAGCTCGATCTCCAGGTCCGCCACCTGCCGCGCCAGGCCTTCAGCGCCCAGGCCCGACTTGCGCAGGCGGCCCAGCAATTCTGCCAGCACGCGGTTCTCGAAGGGCTCCGGCTCCTTGGGCGTGCGGCGGCGGATGCGGTGGTACTGCTCGGCGATGTTCGCCAGGTTGAGGAACTGGTTGAAGGCGCGCGCCACCGGCAGCAGTTCGTCCTCGCCCAGACCGTCGAGGGTCGCGGTGAGCTGTTTGGCGCCTTCGGCGGAGCCGCGCCGGGCGGCCTTGGCGCCGGTGCGGATCAGCTCGATCTTGTCGAGGAAGCCTTGCCCGTACTGGGCGCGGATGGTCTGCCCGAGCAGCTCGCCGAGCAGGTGAACGTCCTCGCGCAGGCGCGCGTCGATATCCGGCATCACGGTCTCCTTGGTGTGAGAGTCCTTGATTGAAAAAGGCGTCGCTTGGCACTTCACAGTGGCGCCCGGTGCGCTGGCTGGCAAGGGTGCGACGAACGCCCGCAATCCTGCTCGGACAACGTCTAGGCTGAAAGTTATCCCCATCGATGGGAAAACCTGCGGCGACCTCACGAGGGCCGACCGCCACGTAACGACCCTAGAGGTGAACATGAAAATCCGCGAGCTGGTACGCCATTGGGAAAAGAACGCCAGGGGGCGCATGACCCACCACCAGTACAGCATTCCGCTGGACGTCGAGACCGCCGCGCGTCTGGCTGCGCTGCATGACATGTACCCCAAGCGCAGTGTCGAGGAGCTGCTGGGAGAGCTGGTCAGTGCGGCGCTGGAGGAGCTGGAGGCGAGCTTCCCCTACGTGCAGGGCAACAAGGTGGTGGCCCAGGATGAACAGGGCGACCCGATCTACGAGGACACCGGCCCGACGCCGCGTTTCCTCGCGCTATCGCGCAAGTACCTGCGTGAGCTGACGGAGGCGGAGCACTCCTGAACGAAAACGCCCCGGCAATTGCCGGGGCGTTTGGTTTTCCGTAGGGCGGATAACCTGGAACAGGTTATCCGCCGTTCACGTCACCGGCGCAGCGGAACAGCGGCGGATAACGCTGGTGCGTTATGCGCCCTACGGGTTGCCGGGGGCGCTTGCATTACCTGTAGGAGCGAGCTTGCTCAGTGCCGGCCGTGCACGCCGGGGACATGCAGATGCCCCGCCTCGGCACAGGCCTCGGGAATCACCGACGGCTCCGCCGGCTGCTCCAGCTCGCGCAGGATGCCGCAATCCTCGCTGCTGCCCTCGCCCTGGCACTGCGCGCGCAGGTCGCGCAGTTGCTGGCTGAGCGACTGCAGCTCGGCGATGCGCACCTCGACATGGTGCAGGTGCTCGTCGATCAGCCGGTTGGCGGTGCCGCAGTCGGATTCGGGGCGGTCGCGCAGGCCGAGGAGGATGCGGATCTCCTCCTGGGTCATGTCCAGCGAACGGCAATGGCGGATGAACGACAGTCGTTCGACGTGGCTGGCGTCGTACTGCCGGTAGTTGCCTTCGCTGCGCGACGGCGCGGGCAGCAGGCCTTCGCGCTCGTAGTAGCGGATGGTTTCCACCGGGCAGCCGGTCAGTTTCGCCAGTTCACCGATCTTCATTTGCGACTCCTCGCCAACGGACGCTTGACTCTGTAGTTGCTACAGGGTGTGCAATCAGCAGCAACTCGTCAAACAGGAACGGACGACATGACTGCCAAGCCCGAGGGCCCGATCATCCGCGGCCCCGTTCACGACCGCAAAGAGCAGGACGCCGGCTGCTGCGGCTGCGACAAGGGCGCACTGCTGCGCGCCCCGGCGGCCGGACCGGCCCCGCACTCGCACGGCCACGGCCATGCCCACGATCACGGCCATGCCCACGATCACGATCACGATCACGATCACGGACATGGTGAGGATCGCAGCGCGCGCGCCGAAAGCGCCGCCACTGCCGCCGCCGGTTCGGCCAGCGGCGAGCTGCGCTGGACCAGCCTGCGCATCGAAGCCATGGACTGCCCCACCGAGGAACGCCTGCTGCGTGATGCGCTGGGCCGCGTGCCTGCCGTGGAAGACCTGGACTTCAACCTGATGCAGCGACTGCTGCGCGTGCAGCATCGCTTCGACAGCATCGAGCCGCTGCAGAAGCTGGTGGCCTCCCTCGGCATGCAGGCCGAACCGCTGGACGAAAACGCCCCCGCCTCCGCCCAGCCCGCCCGGCAGAAGCCCTGGTGGCCGCTGGCGCTGGCCGGTGTGGCGGCGGCAGGCGCGGAGTTCTTCGAGTGGTTCGCCATCGGCCCGCACTGGCTGGTGGCCGCACTGGCCATCGCGGCGATTCTCGGCGCCGGCCTGCCGACCTACCGCAAGGGCTGGATCGCCCTGAAGAACCGCAACCTCAACATCAACGCCCTGATGAGCATCGCCGTGACCGGCGCCATGCTGATCGGCCAGTGGCCGGAAGCGGCCATGGTGGCGGTGTTGTTCGCCATCGCCGAACTGATCGAGGCCAAGTCGCTGGACCGTGCGCGCAATGCCATTCGCGGTCTGCTGCAACTGGCTCCGGAGCAGGCCACGGTGCAGATGGACGGGCAGTGGCAGGAGGTCTCCGCCAAGTCCGTCGACCTCGGTGCGCGGGTGCGGGTGCGCCCCGGCGAGCGCATCGCTCTGGACGGCGAGGTGCTCGACGGCCGCTCCAGTGTCAACCAGGCGCCCATCACCGGCGAGAGCCTGCCGGTGGAAAAGCAGGCCGGCGACACCCTGTTCGCCGGCACCATCAACGGCGAAAGCGCGCTGGAATATCGCGTCACCCGAGTGGCCGATGACAGCACCCTGGCGCGCATCATCCACGCCGTGGAAGAAGCCCAGGGTTCGCGCGCGCCAACCCAGCGCTTCGTCGACCAATTCTCGCGCATCTACACCCCGGCGGTATTCCTCATCGCCATCGCCACCGCACTGCTGCCGCCGCTGTTCTTCAGTGGCGCCTGGCTCGACTGGGTGTACCGCGCGCTGGTCCTGCTGGTGATCGCCTGCCCCTGCGCCCTGGTGATCTCCACGCCGGTGACCATCGTCAGCGGCCTGTCGGCGGCAGCGCGCCTGGGCATCCTGATCAAGGGCGGGGTGTTCCTGGAGATGGGCCGTTCGCTGGAATGGATCGCCCTGGACAAGACCGGCACCCTGACCGAAGGCCGCCCGCGCCAGACCGACTTCACCGCCCTGCGCGAAACCGCCGCCGGCGACGTCCGCACCCTGGCCGCCAGCCTTGCCGCACGCTCGGATCACCCGGTGTCCCACGCCGTGGCCCGGGCCGCCGAGGCCGACAACATCGCGCTGTACAGCGTCGGCGAGCTGACCGCCCTGCCCGGCCGTGGTGTGAAGGGCGCGATCGACGGCCGCACCTACCACCTGGGCAACCACCGCCTGGTTGAAGAGTTGCAGCTGTGCTCGAAGGAGCTGGAGGCCCGGCTCGATGCCCTCGAACAACAGGGCAAGACGGTCATCGTGCTGCTCGATGCCGAGGGGCCGCTGGCGCTGTTCGCGGTGGCCGATGGCGTCAAGGAAACCAGCCGTGAAGCGATCGCCCAGTTGCACGAACTGGACGTGAAGACGCTGATGCTGACCGGCGACAACCCGCACACCGCCAATGCCATCGGCGCCCAGGTGGGTATCGATGTGGCGCTGGGCAACCTGCTGCCCGAGGACAAGCTGCGCGAAGTGAAGCAGCGTCAGGAGGGCGGCAAGCGCGTCGGCATGGTGGGCGACGGTATCAACGACGCCCCAGCATTGGCCCGTGCCGACATCGGCTTCGCCATGGGCGCGGCGGGTACTGACACGGCCATTGAAACCGCCGGTGTCGCGCTGATGGACGACGACCTGCGCAAGCTGCCGTCCTTCATTCGCCTGTCGCGCCAGACCCACCGCGTGCTGATCCAGAACATCACCCTGGCGCTGGGCATCAAGGCGGTGTTCCTCGCCCTCACCCTGGCCGGCGAAGGCACTCTGTGGATGGCGGTTTTCGCCGACATGGGCGCCAGCCTGCTGGTGGTGTTCAACGGCCTGCGGTTGTTGCGCCATCGCGGCTGATCGACGCCGTTTGCCGAAGAATGCCCGCCTGCACGGCGGGCATTTTTTTTGAACCCCCTGGCAAAACACTTAGTCCCCTAAACAGATGCCCGCTATCGATGGCGCAGAACCGCGCCGGAGAACGGCGCGCATCCGCCGGCATCGAAACGCCGAGGGAACCCCCTACCAAACGTCAGAGGATTCACCCAATGGAACTGAAATCTCAGAGCGCTCGAACCGTCCCTGCCCTTTCCACCCGTGCCCCGCTGCGCAGCTGGCGCCTGGGGCTGCTCGCCCTGGGCAGCGCCGTGCTGCTGGCCGGCTGCGCCGGCAACCCGCCCAGCGAGCAGATGGCCGTCACCGAATCGGCGGTGAACGCGGCAGTCAGCAACGGCGGACCGGAATTCGCCCCCGTGGAAACCAAGAACGCCCAGGACAAGCTCGCCCAGGCGCGTATCGCCCTGAACGACAAGGAATACGACCAGGCCCGCAACCTGGCCCAGCAGGCCGAGTGGGACGCCCGCGTGGCCGAGCGCAAATCCCAGGCCGTGAAGGCCCAGAACGCGGTGAAGGACGCCCAGCAGGGCGTGATGGAGTTGCGTCAGGAAGGCCTGCAGCAGGCCCAGTGATCCCGCCCTTACGCCCGGTCATATAAGGAATTCGACATGAACAAATTCATCGTACTGCCCGCCCTCTCGACCCTCGCCCTGGCTCTGGCCGCCTGCTCCACGCCGCCGAATGCGAACCTGGAGAAAGCCCGCGGCGACTTCCAGGCCCTGCAGGCAGAGCCCCAGGCCACCCAGCAGGCGGCCCTGGAAACCAAGGACGCCGGTGACTGGCTGGCCAAGGCCGACCAGGCCTACCGCGACGGCGCCAACCCGAAGGAAGTGGACCAGCTGGCCTACCTGACCCAGCAGCGCATCGAGCTGGCCAACCAGACCGTGGCCCTGCGCGACGCCGAGGATCAGTTGAAGAACACCTCCGCCCAGCGCGCCCAGGCCCGCCTCGATGCCCGTACCGCGCAGTTGAACAAGCTCAAGGGCGAGCTGAACGCCAAGCAGACCTCACGCGGGACCATGGTGTCCTTCGGTGACGTGCTGTTCGATCTCGACCGCGCCGAACTCAAGCCCGGCGCCATGAGCAACGTGCAGAACCTCGCGGGCTACCTGCAGCAGAATCCGGAGCGCAAGGTCATAGTCGAGGGCTACACCGACAGCAGTGGCTCGTCGACCTACAACCAGGGCCTGTCCGAACGCCGCGCCGACGCCATCCGCCTGGCGCTGCTCAGCCAGGGCGTGACGCCGGAACGCGTCGTCGCCCGCGGCTACGGCAAGGAATACCCGGTATCGAGCAACGGCACTGCGGCGGGTCGCGCCATGAACCGCCGTGTCGAAGTGACCATCTCCAACGACGCCAATCCGGTGCAGCCGCGCTCTTCGGTGAGCGGCACCTACTGACCCGGCAAAACGGCTCGCTCCTGCGAAGTGGCTCTTCGTAGGAGCGAGCTTGCTCGCGAACCCATTGCCGCGCAGGAGTCCTCCTTAGGCACCCCTCCGGGGTGGGAGAGGCCTACGGCCCGGAGGCGAGCCCTGGTTCGCGAGCAAGCTCGCTCCTACAAAAGCAGCTCCGTCGGTCAGGCGAGCAGGCGGCGGTAGAGCTCCGCCATCTCTGCCGAGAAAGGCACCAGCACCAACTCCTTCAACGAACTCCCCTCGCCACGCGGACGACGCAGCTCGTCCACGGCAACCTGCGCCGCCGCCTCGGCGGGATAGCCGTAGATGCCGGTGCTGATGGCGGGAAAGGCGATGCTGGCGAGGCCCTTGTCCTCGGCCAGTTGCAGACTGTTGCCGTAGCACTGGGCGAGCAGCTCCGGCTCGCCGTGCTCACCGCCGCGCCAGACCGGCCCGACGGTGTGGATAACGAAGCGCGCCGGCAGGCGGAAGCCGGGGGTGAGCTTCGCCTGGCCGGTCTTGCAGCCACCCAGCGGGCGACAGGCGTGGACCAGATCCGGGCCGGCGGCCCGGTGGATGGCGCCGTCGACGCCACCGCCGCCCAGCAGAGAGCTGTTGGCGGCATTGACGATGGCATCGACGTCGAGACGGGTGATATCGCCCTGCCAGACGCGGATTTCGGGATGGCTCATGTGACTGGCTCCCTTGGCCTGCGACGGCGGGCTCGCCGTCACTTGACCTCTTGCGGGGTCTCTTCACCCATGCAGCGCACGGCGCGCTTGCGGCCGTCGACCAGCACGCCGGTCAGGCCCTTCTGGCTCATGTCGAACATCACCAGCACGCCATCGATGCACTGCGCCTGCTGGTCGGCCGGGTCCAGGGAAAGCTTGGTGCTGTCTTGGCCGGGGATGCTTTTCAGCATGGTGAACTGGGTCAGCTCCAGCGCGTCCTCGGGCTTGGCGAAGTGCAGGTAGCCGTAGTACCAGAGCGTGCCGACCGAGACGAAGATGGTGGCGATGACGGTGAGGATGTAGGAGATCGGGTTGCGGTCGTTCATGGGTTGCCTTGTTGTTTCGGGTCCGCCTGCGATTCCTGTGGCTTCGCCGGAGAGGGATAGTTCGGGACTTCAGCCAGGCGCCGCAAACCAGTGAAGTGCTGCGGGTCGTCGAGGAAGCGCAGCATCACTTCGCGCCACACGGATTCGCCGAAGGTTTCCACGTGGTTGCCGCGGGTCAGCTGGAAGACCTTGGGCGGCCGCCTGGCCTTGTAGAGGGCGAGGCCGTTGTCCAGGGGCACAATGGTATCGTCGATGCTGTGGAAGAACAGCACGGGTGCGCCAGAAAGTCGCGGCATGGAGCGGATGGCGCTGTCGCCGTCGGGCACCAGCCAGGACAGCGGCACCTGCAGCGGCCAGGTCAGCCAGCTGGTGGACAGGGTGTACTGCGCCACGTCGCGGTAGCTGGCCGGCACGCCATCGAGCACCACGGCGTGCAGCTGCTTCTGTCGCTCCGGATGCAGGCCCAGGTAGTGCACGGCCATGGCGCCACCCAGGCTCTGGCCGAGCAGGACCACCGGCTTGCCTTGCACCTCCGGCGCCTTGTCCAGCCAGGCAAAGGCGGCGTCGATGTCCTGGTAGATCGCCGGCAGGCTCGGCGAACCCTCGGAATGCCCGTAGCCGCGGTAGTCGATCATCAGCACCTGGTAGCCCTGCTCCGGCAGCCAGTAGGCGCCGCCCAGGTGCCAGGCCATGTTGCCGCCATTGCCGTGCAGGTGCAGCACGGTGCCCTTCACCGGCACGCCCGCCTTCGCCGGCAGCCACCAGCCGGCGAGCTTCACGCCGTCGGCGGTGGTCAGGGTGACGTCGCGGTAGTCGAGCTTGGCGCGGGCCGGGGTGATGGCGACATCGTCGCTGGGATAGAACAGCAGCGAACTGCAGCCCCCGAGTGCGAACAGCAGCGTGAGAGCGGCGGCCTTGAAGCAACGGATCATAGGCTAGTCATCCTTGGGGCCATCCTTCAAATGGATCGGCAATAGCGCGGTATCAAAGCCCCTCTCCCCCGCCCTGGCTGCGCGCCCCGCTCCGAAGGGAGAGGGAGCTGTCCGTGCCGGCTGACGCTAGGGTTTCATCCTGCAGCGAACGGTCCCCTCTCCCTTCAGGGAGAGGGTTAGGAAGAGGGCGCGTCCAGCCGCACACGCCTTCCCGTCATTAGAGGATATTGGCGTAATCCGCCTCGATGCGGTCGAGGCTGAGGTGGTTGAGGAAGTTGGAGAAGCACATCCACGCCGACAGCGCGTTGAGGTCGCGGAACTGCGGCGGCAGGTACTTGGGCGGCACCACCAGGCCTTCGTCCACCAGCTGGCGCAGGGTACGCATGTCTTCCAGGGTTGCCTTGCCGCAGAACAGCAGCGGGATCTGCTCCAGCTTGCCCTTGCGCACGGCGAGCTGGATGTAGTTGTAGATCAGGATGAAGCCCTTGAGGTACGACAGGTCCTTGGTGAACGGCAGGCCGACCGGGGTCGAGCCACGGAACACGCGGCTGGCGTTCTGGTAGCTGCTTTCCACGCTGTAGTTCTGCTCGCGGTAGAAGTGGAACACCTCGAGGAAGTCCGCGCCCTCTTCGGCCATGTGGATGGCGCGGGTGCGGTTGGTGAGCTTGCGCAGGCGCGTCGGGTAAGAGGCGAAGGCGATCACTTCCATCAGGATCGCCAGGCCTTCCTGGGTCACGGTGGAGGACGGCGGGCCCTTGGCGAGGAAGGTGCAGATCGGCTGGTTGAGGCCGTTGAGCGTGGTGCCGACATGCACCAGGCCTTCATGGACTTCCAGCGCGCGCACGTCGCGCTCGTTGAACATGGCGTCGGCGCGCACCTTGATGTAGTCGGCGCCAGCCGCGGCGTCGGCGACGATGCCGTCGGACTCGAAGACGCGGATGGTGTCTTCCTTGCCGTCGAACACCTTGTTCAGGCGCTCCTGCAGCATCTTCACCGCGTCGCTGGCGGTGAGGGTCTTGGGCTCGTCCTTGAGGTCGCCACGGTCGGCGATGTTGTTCAGGTAGTCCGAGAGCATCAGGCCGAGGTCCGCCAGGGTCGGGTCGCCGGCATGGAAGGCATCGGAGGCCGAGCCGTAGAGCTCCTGGGAGATCAGGCCGAAGTCCTGGGTGCCGCGCGCTTCGAGCATGCGGATGACCATGCGGTATTCCTTGCACATGCGCCGCATGATCTGCCCGACGGGGTTGAACTGGCCCAGGTGACGGGTGATGTCACGCTCGATGTTCTGGAATTCCTGCTTCTTCGCGCTGCTGTCGAAGGACAGCGGGCGGCTGTCGTAGTAGGCGCGGTCGACCTTGGGCGCGTGCTTGCCGCGGCCCTTGAGGAAGTCGTCGCGAACGCCGTCGTCCCACTTGATGGCGTCGAGCACGCGGATCGGCGTCTGCGCCTCGACGATGCGGTCGGACAGGCCGCGGATGATCTGCTGGTATTCGTTGGGCGTGGACTTCCTGCGCCTTGGGGTCATGGCTTGTCTCCCGGGGTCACGCGCGAAAAGCGCAGCGCTTCGACGAACACGTCGGAATTGGCCGGATCGTTGAGGTAGGCGATCACCTGGGGCAACTGGCTGGTCACCAGCGCGGCGGCACCCTGTTCGGTGTCGACCTTCTCGCCCTTGAGCGCGCCTTCCTTCATGTCCTGCAGGATGTGCTCGACATCCAGGTTATAGATCACCAGTTCGTCCTTGTCGGTGATCTCGAAACCGGCCAGGGCGAAGTTGCCGCCCATGCTCTTCGGCAAGCCCGCCGACAGGTACCAGCGCTTGCCGTGGTGGGCGACAGTGAAGCCGAAGTCCTCGACGCTGTCGGTGTTGTCCTTGCTGTCGACGTAGCTGACCGCGCGGTAGAGGTTGGAGCCGGAACGGGTGACTTCGAGGATCTGCTCCTCGCCGTACTCGTCCACACGCGACCACTGGCCCAGCAGGTGAGCCGGCGCGGGCTCGTTGGCCGGAATCGGGTCCTTGAACGTCACCAGACAGCCACTGAGCAGGCCGATGCTCAACAGCAGCAGTGCACGCCAGACTTTCATCACGCCCTCCTTAGGTCCGGATGCCTGTGCATGCGATGCGCGAAGGCGTCCGGAGTTCCGACACGAAAACCCCGCCGGATGGCGGGGTTGGAATGCAGCAGCCGGGGCTACAGGCCCATCACCAGATCGAGATAGCGGCTAAGGATGGCACGCATTTCCTCGGTCTGCAGATGGTCGGCCCCGTCCAGCAGGCCCTGATACTCCATCTGCAGGATGATGGCCGTCAACACCCGGGCATCCTGCTCGGGCTGTCTGGAACCGAGCACTTCGAAGAAATGCACCACGCCCAGGGAGAGAATCCGCCGATGACGCTGGGCCAGATCGCTGAGGCTGGGGTTGAGCAGCGCCTCCTGGCGGAAGGCCTGTTCGGCCAGCAGGTGCTCGCGGCGTTCGTTGAGCTGGACCATGACGTACTGGATCGCCAGCTCGACGATATTGGCCGTCAGCTCGCGGCGCGCCTGCGGGTCGTCCTGGGCGAGGCCGGCGGCCATGGCCTGCAGATCGCCCTCGACGCTGCTCCAGAAGGTCGACAGGGCTTCGGCGCTGCGTTCGACGAAGAGCGCGAAAGTGTCGGTAATGAGGTCCTGGATGTCCTTGAAGTAGTAGGTGGTGGCCGACAGCGGCACACCGGCCTCGGCGGCTACTGCGCGGTGGCGCACGGCGCGGACGCCATCACGCACGATGATCCGCAGGGCGGCGTCGAGGATCGCCTGGCGGCGCTGCTCGCTGCCCTGGCGGCTGGCCTTGCGGCCCTGGTATTTGACACTTTCTGCGATGGCGCTGGCGACTTGCGCTGCGCTGTCTCGCGGGGACACTTGGGTCACTGGCATTACCTCCGGCGGCGCGGCCTGATGGCGCATTGTTCGAGCTTTTCTGTGGGAAAACAATTGCCGCTTTGCAGCTGCGACGCCGGCGCACAGAGCGAGCCGCGAGGCAGAGCAGGCGGCTGGGAATCAGGCCTGGGAGTGAGACGTGCCACAGAGTGCCCGAGCCACGGCCGTGAGGTGCATTTCGTCGGATGGTATACCGCCGGATTCCAGAGATTCTGTAGGAGCGAGCAGCCCGCGAACAGAGTACCCGGCAGCACCGGAGCGGATCGGTTCGCGAGCAAGCTCGCTCCTACGAAGAGCAGCCCGCTGCGGAACCGAAAAAACGATGGGTGGGCCAGGTGCCAATCGGTGGGTCGGAGCGGCGGCGAGTCGATCGCGGACAGAGTCCACTCCTACGCCAGCCGGGACGCGCGTAGTTCAACCTGTAGGAGCGGGCCATGCCCGCGATCGCGCGCATGGCGCGCATGGCGCGCATGGCGCGCTCCTACAGGGGTGTCCGGCGTTTGGCGAGCGTAGGTGCCCCAAGCCGCGGAAACGAAAAAGGCCGCCCGGGGGGCGGCCTTTTTCTCCTGATCCTGCGCTTACGCCTGCGGGCGCATGTGCGGGAACAGGATCACGTCGCGGATCGACGGCGAGTTGGTCAGCAGCATCACCAGGCGGTCGATGCCGATGCCTTCGCCGGCGGTGGGCGGCATGCCGTATTCGAGCGCGTTGACGAAGTCGGCGTCGAAGTGCATCGCCTCGTCGTCACCAGCGTCCTTCTCCTTGACCTGCAGCATGAAGCGCTCGGCCTGGTCTTCGGCGTCGTTGAGCTCGGAGTAAGCGTTGGCAATCTCACGGCCACCGATGAACAGCTCGAAGCGGTCGGTGACGCTCGGGTCGTTGTCGTTGCGGCGCGCCAGCGGCGACACTTCGAACGGGTACTGGGTGATGAAGTGCGGCTGCTCCAGCTTGTGCTCGACCAGCTCTTCGAAAATCATCACCTGCAGCTTGCCCAGGCCTTCGTGGCCGAGGACCTTGGCGCCGGCCTTCTTGGCGATGGCGCGGGCCTTCTCCAGGTCGGTCAGGTCAGCCGCGGTGAGTTCCGGGTTGTACTTGAGGATGGCGTCGAACACCGACAGGCGGGCGAACGGCTCGCCGAAGTGGAAGACCTTGTCGCCGTAGGGCACGTCGGTGCTGCCGAGCACGGCCTGGGCCAGCTCGCGGAACAGCTCCTCGGTCAGGTCCATGTTGTCTTCGTAGTCGGCATAGGCCTGGTAGAACTCGAGCATGGTGAACTCGGGGTTGTGCCGGGTCGAGACGCCTTCGTTACGGAAGTTGCGGTTGATCTCGAAGACCTTCTCGAAGCCACCGACCACCAGGCGCTTGAGGTACAGCTCCGGGGCGATACGCAGGAACATGGCCATGTCCAGCGCGTTGTGGTGGGTTTCGAAGGGCTTGGCCGCCGCGCCGCCGGGGATGGTCTGCAGCATCGGGGTTTCCACTTCGAGGAAGCCGCGATCGGAGAGGAAACGACGGATGTGGGCGATCACCTGGGAACGCACACGGAAGGTGTGGCGGGTTTCCTCGTTGACGATCAGGTCGACGTAGCGCTGGCGGTAGCGCTGCTCGGTGTCGGTCAGGCCGTGGTGCTTGTCCGGCAGCGGGCGCAGCGACTTGGTCAGCAGGCGCACGCTGGTCATCTCGACGTACAGGTCGCCCTTGCCGGAACGGGCCAGGGTGCCTTCGGCGCCGATGATGTCGCCCAGGTCCCAGGTCTTGATCTCGGCCAGGGTCTCTTCGGGCAGGGTCTTGCGGTTCACGTAGGCCTGCAGGCGGCCGCTGCTGTCCTGCAGGACGATGAACGAGCCGCGGTTGAGCATGATGCGACCGGCAACCTTGACCGGGATGGCGGCTGCTTCCAGCTCTTCCTTGGTCGCGGTTTCGTACTGTTTCTGCAGGTCCGCGAAGTAGTTCTCGCGGCGGAAGTCGTTCGGGAAGGCGATGGCCTTGGCTTCACGCACGGCGGCAAGCTTTTCCTTGCGCTGGGCGATCAGCTTGTTTTCTTCCTGTTGCAGTTCGGTAGCGTCGAGTTGTTGGTCGCTCATGGTCGTCTATCTGCCTGGCGTCTTGATCAATAGGGGTTACTGGCGGGAACGGGCCGTGCGGCCCGCCCCGCGGCGGTGCTGTTTACAGGCCTTGTTTCAGGCTGGCTTCCAGGTATTCGTTGAGGTCGCCGTCGAGCACCTTGTCGCAATCGCTGCGTTCCACGCCGGTCCGCAGGTCCTTGATGCGCGACTGGTCGAGCACGTAGGAGCGGATCTGGTGACCCCAGCCGATATCGGACTTGGTCTCTTCCAGCGCCTGCGAGGCGGCGTTGCGTTTCTGCATCTCCTGCTCGTACAACCGGGCCCGCAGCATCTTCATGGCGGTGTCCTTGTTGGCGTGCTGGGAGCGTTCGTTCTGGCACGCCACCACGGTGTTGGTCGGCACGTGGGTGATACGCACCGCGGAGTCGGTGGTGTTCACGTGCTGACCGCCCGCGCCGGAGGAGCGGTAGGTGTCGATGCGCAGGTCGGCCGGGTTGATCTCGATCTCGATGTTGTCGTCGATTTCCGGCGACACGAACACCGCGGTGAACGAGGTGTGGCGACGGTTGCCGGAGTCGAACGGGCTCTTGCGCACCAGACGGTGCACGCCGATCTCGGTGCGCAGCCAGCCAAAGGCGTACTCGCCCTTGATGTGCACGGTGGCGCCCTTGATGCCGGCGACTTCGCCTTCGGAGAGTTCGACGATCTCGGCGCTGAAGCCGTTCTTGTCGGCCCAGCGCAGGTACATGCGCAGCAGCATGTTGGCCCAGTCCTGGGCCTCGGTGCCGCCGGAGCCGGCCTGGATGTCCAGGTAGGCGTTGTTGGGGTCCATCTCGCCGCTGAACATGCGGCGGAACTCGAGCTTCTCGAGGATTTCACGCAGGCGCTGGACTTCGGCCTCGACGTCGCCGACGGCGCCTTCGTCCTTCTCCTCGACCGCCATGTCGAGCAGGTCGCGGGAATCGGCCAGACCGCCGGTGAGCTCGTCGAGGGTCTCGACGATCTGCGCCAGCATGGCGCGCTCGCGGCCCAGGTTCTGGGCGTATTCGGGCTTGTTCCAGACCGCCGGGTCTTCCAGTTCGCGGTTTACTTCGATCAGACGATCATGTTTCAGATCGTAGTCAAAGATACCCCCGAATCGAATGGGTACGGTCGGAGAGGTCCTTGATGCTGTTGAGGATCGGTTGGATTTCCATGGCGGGAAGCTCTCACGGGTAAAGGGCGTAGAAAAGCCGCCAAGTATACGTGATTTTTCGCCGCCCTTTCAGGCTTTACGACAAAGCACGCTCACCGTTTCCGCGCCCTCCCCGCCGCTTCAGCCGGCGATGGCCACCTGGTTGCGCCCGCCGTGCTTGGCGTTGTAGAGCGCCTGGTCGGCCAGTTCGATGAGCTGGCGGCAGGCCTGCCCGGCCTGGGGAATCAGGGTCGCCACGCCGATGCTGATGGTCAGCGACGAGCCCGGGATGGGCAGTTCGTGACGGATGTTCAGCTCCTGCACCAGGCGCCGCAGCTTCTCTGCCAGCAGGCGCGCGCCGCCGGGCGAGGTATTGGGCAGGACCATGACGAACTCCTCGCCGCCATAGCGCGCCGGCAGGTCGGACGGGCGGCTGGCGCTGGCGCGGATGGCCCCGGCCACCTGACGCAGCGCCTCGTCGCCCTGCACATGGCCGAAGGTGTCGTTGTAGGCCTTGAAGTGGTCGACGTCGATCAACAGGATCGACAGCTGAGTCTGCTCGCGCAGGCCGCGGCGCCACTCCATTTCCAGGTATTCGTCGAAGTGCCGGCGGTTGGACAGCCCGGTGAGGCCATCGGAGTTCATCAGCCGTTGCAGTACCAGGTTGGTTTCCAGCAGCTGCTGCTGGCTCTCGCGCAGGGCCCGGTAGGCCTCGTCGCGCTGCAGCAGCGCGAGGTAGGAACGCGAGTGGTAGCGCACCCGGGCGATCAGTTCGATGGCGTCGGGCAGCTTGACCAGGTAGTCGTTGGCGCCGGCGCTGAACGCCGCGCTCTTCACCGCCGGGTCTTCCTTGGTCGACAGGACGATGATCGGCAGGTCGCGGGTCGCCGGGTTGGCGCGGTACTCACGCACCAGCGAGAGGCCGTCGGCGCCGGGCATCACCAGGTCCTGGAGGATCACCGTGGGCTTGATCTGGATCGCCAGGGCAATGGCCTGGTGGGGGTCGGAGCAGAAATGGAAGTCGATGCTGGGATCGTCCGCCAGCGCGCGGCGTACGGCTTCGCCGATCATCGGCTGGTCATCGACCAGCAGCACCATGACCGCAGAATCGCCTGGGGTGTTCACGGGGTAGTCACTCTGATTTGAGTTCATGGGTGAGGGGTTCATGCAATCAGCTCCGTAGCCCGCGCTCAGGCGCAGACCTCAGCGAGTCGTCGGGCGATGTCGCCCAGCGCGCGAATCTCCACCGCGGCGCCGATGGCGGCAGCGGCCTTGGGCATACCGTACACGGCACTGCTCTCCTGATCCTGGGCAAGGGTCAGGAAACCTCGTTCGCGCATGTGTTTCAGGCCTTCGGCGCCGTCCCGGCCCATGCCGGTGAGCAGTACGCCGATGGCGTCGCCGACCCAGTACTCGACCACGCTGTCGAAGAATACGTCGATGGATGGCCGGTAGATGTGGCCGCTGGGCTCGGCGGTGTAGGCCAGCTCGCCGCCCTTGAGCAGGCGGATATGGTGGTTGGTGCCGGCCAGCAGCACACAGCCCGGCTGCGGCGGCTCGCCGTTGCGTGCCAGGCGTACGGGAATCTTCGACTGGGTCGAGAGCCACTCGGCCATGCCGGCGGCAAAGACCTCGTCGACATGCTGGACCACCACGATGGCGGCGGGAAAATCTTCTGGCAGGCGGGCGAACAGATCGGCCAGCGCCGCCGGACCGCCGGCCGAGGAGCCGATGGCGATGAGCTTGCGCGCGCCGCTGCCCTTGCGTGCCGGCACCGCACTGATGGCCGGGCGGCTGTCGCGCGGGGCATTCAGCCAGGCCAGGTTCTGCAGCTTGCGCAGCAGCGGGCGGGCCGCTTCGGCGGGATCGCCGGCGCCCATCGTCGGTGTATTCACCGCGTCGACAGCGCCATTGCCCATGGCGTCGAACACGCGACTCATGTTCTGTTCCAGATCGACGGTGACGACGATGATCGCGCAGGGGCTCTGGGCCATGATCCGGCGGGTCGCCTCGACGCCATCCATCACCGGCATCAGCAGGTCCATGAGGATCACGTCGGGCTTCTGCGCGGCACACATCTCCAGCGCTTCCGCGCCGTTGGCGGCAACCCAGACGATGCGGTGCGCCGGCTCATAAGCCAGCGCCCGGCGCATCGCCTCCACCGCCAGGGGCATGTCGTTGACTATCCCTATCTTCATCCCTGAGCCCCCCCGATCAGGTCGACCACCGCATCCAGCAGGGCCTCGTCATGGAAGCTGGCCTTGGCCAGATAATAGTCGGCGCCGGCATCGAGCCCGCGCCGCCGGTCTTCTTCGCGGTCCTTGTAGGACACCACCATCACCGGCAGCGACTGCAGGCGGGTATCGCGGCGGATCAGGGTCACCAGCTCGATGCCGTCCATGCGCGGCATGTCGATGTCGGTGATGACCAGGTCGAAATGCTCCGAGCGCAGGGCGTTCCAGCCGTCCATGCCATCCACTGCCACGGCGACATCATAGCCGCGCCCGAGCAGCAGCTTGCGCTCCAGCTCGCGCACGGTGAGCGAGTCGTCCACCACCAGCACACGCTTGCGCGCCGGGCCGCTGAGGCGGCCGGTGGGGTCGATGCGTTCCAGGCGGCCGGTGGCCAGGAGTTTTTCCACGGAGCGCAGCATGTCCTCGACATCGAGGATCAGCACCGGGGTGCCGTCGTCCAGCAGCGCCCCGGCGGACACGTCCTGCACCTTGCCCAGCCGGGCATCCAGCGGCACCACCACCAGGGTGCGCTCGCCGATGAACTTCTCCACCGCCACGCCGTAGGCGCTTTCCCGCTCGCGGATCACCACCACCGGAATCTCGTCCGGCGTGGCCTCGCCGTCCGGGCGCTGCAACAACTGGCTGGCGGACACCAGGCCGACATGCCGGCCCTCGTGCCAGAACTGCTGACGGCCTTCGAGCTGGACGATCTCGTCCGGCGCCAGGCGGCGCATGCGCTCGATGTGCGCCAGCGGGAAGGCGTAGGCTTCACCGCCGATGCTGACGACCAGGCTGCGCACCACCGACAGCGTCAGCGGCACTTCCAGGTGGAAGCGCGCGCCCTGCCCGCTCACCTGCTCCATGCGGATGCCGCCACGCAGCTGGCGCACCATGTGCTGCACGGCGTCCAGGCCAACGCCGCGGCCGGATACTTCGGTGACCTGTTCGCGCATGCTGAAACCGGGCAGGAACAGGAAGCTCAGCAGCTCTTCCTCGGTGAGGCGCGCCACGGTTTCCTCGGTGGACAGCTGGCGACGCACGATGGCCGAGCGCAGGCGGTCGAGATCGACGCCGCCGCCGTCATCCTGCAGTTCCAGCACCAGCATGCCGGCGTGGTGACGGGCCAGCAGCTGGATCGTGCCCTCCTCCGGCTTGCCGCTGCGGGCGCGCACTTCGGCGGACTCGATGCCATGGTCGACGGCATTGCGCAGCAGGTGGGTAAGCGGCGCTTCGAGCTTCTCCAGCACATCGCGGTCGACCTGGGTGGTGGCGCCCTGCACGTCCAGGCGCACGGTCTTGCCCAGCGAGCGGCCGAGGTCGCGGACCATCCGCGCCTGCCCGGAGAGCACGTCGGAGAATGGCCGCATACGGCAGGACAGCGCGGTGTCGTAGAGCGACTGGGCGCGCTGGCCGGCCTTGAAACTGAATTCGTCGAGCTCGGCGATCTGCTCGCTGAGCAGTTGCTGGCACTCGCCGACCAGACGACGAGCGTCGGCCAGATAGGCTTGCGCCTCGGCGTCCAGATTCGCCGTGCTGGCGGCATCGCGGGCGCCGTCGAGCACACGGCTGGCGCTGGCCTGGATGCGTTTGAGGCGTTGCAGCGAATCGAGCAGCGGCTTCAGCCGCTGGGACTCCACCAGCGACTTGCTGGAGTAGTCGAGCAGCTGGTTGAGGCGCTCGGCAGTGACCCGCAGCACGCGCTCGCCGGCTTCATCGCTGTCGCTGGAGCGGCGACGCGGCGTGGGTTCGGCGGGTGCAGCGGGTACTGGCGTCGGGGCAGGCTCCGGTGCCGCCTGCTCAGCCAGCACCGGGGCGGCTTCGACTGGCGCGGGCACGGCTGGTGCAGGCCGGGCCGGCGCCTTGCCGGACACCAGCGCCTGCAGGCGCTCGACCATGGCCGGCACGCCCTGCTGGGCCTGTTCGGCGCGCTCGGGCTGGGCGTCGGCGATATGCAGGAGGATATCGGTGCCGGCCAGCAGCGCGTCGATGTGCCCGGAAGTCAGCAGCAGTCGCCCCTCCTGCGCGCCGACCAGGCAATCCTCCATGACGTGCGCGACCTGTACGCCGGCATCCAGACCGACGATCCGTGCCGCGCCCTTGAGCGAGTGCGCGGCGCGCATACAGGCTTCGAGCTGGTCGGCCTGGGTCGGGTTACGCTCCAGCGCCATCAGGCCGTGCACCAGCACCTGCGTCTGGGCCTCCGCCTCCAGGCAGAACAGCTCCAGCATCGACGCGTCCTTCATCTGGTCCGGGGTCATGCGAGGCTCCGGGTGGCGGCGTCGAGCAGGGCTTCCTGGTCGAGCAGGCGGATGCTGCGCTGGCGCCACTGCATCACGCCACGGGTGAAGCGGTCGTTGGCGGCGTGGCTCTGCGACGAGGCTTCGACGATGGCCTTGTCGTCCAGCTCATGGATGCCGTCCACCTCGTCCACCGGCGAGATGATCGGCCCACCGACCGCCGCCAGGATCAGCATGCGCGGCACGATGCGGGCGTCGTCACGGGCGGCCGCGCGGCTGTCGAGGCCGAGCAGTTCGCCCAGGGAAATACAGGCCACCAGCGTGCCGCGCACGTTCGCCACGCCCAGCAGCGCGGGCGAGCGCTGGTGCGGCAATGAATGCACCACGCAGGCCGGGGCGACCTCGGCCAGGGCACGGGTGGGCAGGCCCAGCCATTCCTCGCCAAGGCGGAAGATCAGGTGCGGGCGGCCTTCCTCGACCGCCGCTTCGGTGGCTTCGACGGGCGCCAGGTGCGCACCTTCGCTGCCCAGCGCGTAACGGTCCAGCAGGCTGATGGCGGCGGCAGCATGCACCGGGCAATTGCGGCAATGGATGTACTCGGCCAGCTGCGGGCAGCTGCGGTCGCCGCGCACGCCGATGCGGTTCCAGCAGTCGTCCACTGTCGGCAGGTCGCCGTCGAAGGAGGAATAGCCAGATTCAACCATTGCGCTTCACTCCTCGCGCGGCGCGCTCCTGCAAGCGGCGGGCGCCGGCTGCATCGCCCTGGGCCGCGAGCAACGCGGCCAGGTGTTGCAGGCTTTCCTGGTGATCGGGTTGCAGGTACAGGGCCTTGCGGTAGAAGGCCTGGGCCTCGCCGCTCTGGCCCTGGGCGTCGGCCAGCAGGCCGAGCCAGTAGAAGGCTTCGGCGTTCGGGCCCTTCTCCGCCAGCAGCGCCTCGCAGTGCCGACGGGCCTCCGCGGACTGGCCGGAGTTGGCCAGGCGGGCGATTTCCGCCAGTGCGTTGCCGGCAGGCGCAGCAGCCGGCTTCTCGGGCCTGGCGACCACGCGCGGGGGCACCGGTGCAGGCTTGGGCGGCGCCGGCCGGGGAATCGGTGCTGGCGCGGTCCAGTTCAGCGGTGCCGCTCGCGGCGCCGCTTCGGTCCCTTCCAGCGGGAAGGCGAAGGATTGCGGCACGCCCAGCGGGCGCAGGCCGACTCGGGACATCAGGCTGGCCTCGGCCGGACCGATGAACAGCACGCCGTCGGTGCGCGCCAGCCGGCGCAGCACATGCACCACCTGCTCCTGGGTCGGTCGGTCGAAATAGATCAGCAGGTTGCGGCAGAACACGTAGTCGTAGGGTGCCTCGCCGGCCAGCAGGCCCGGCGCCAGCAGGTTGCCGGTGCGCAGGCGCACCTTGCGGCGCACCGTCTCGCTGAGCTGGTAGTCGTTGCCGTCGGCGCTGAAGTGGCGGTCACGGAAGCTCAGGCTGGAACCACGGAAGGAGTTGCGCCCGTAGCGCCCTTCTTCCGCCCGCTCCAGCACCGCGCGGCTGACGTCCAGCGCGTCGACCTGGAAGGCAGCGGGTGCGAGCCCCGCATCCAGCAACGCCATGACGATGGAGTACGGCTCCTCGCCGGTGGAGCACGGCAGGCTGAGGATACGCAGCGGCCGGGTGCCCGCCAGTTCCAGCACGCGACGTGACGCGAGGTCCGCCAGGGCGCCGAAGGATTCGGGGTAACGGAAGAACCAGGTTTCCGGGACGATCACCGCCTCGATCAGCGCCTGCACTTCCTCGGCAGAGCCCTGCAGCTGCATCCAGTAATGCTCGGCGTTGCCACCGCTGACCTTGTTGCAGCGCTGGCGCACGGCACGTTCGATCACGGCGTCACCGACCGACTCGGCATCCAGGCCGATGCGTTCCTTGAGCAGCTGGGCGAAGCGCGGATCGGTCATGCCGGCGCTCCCCCCGCATCACGCAGCAGGCGTGCGCGGGCTTCGTCGCTGAGCAACTGGTCGACGCCTACGCGCTGCAGCAGGCCCTGCTCGTCCTCCAGCACGGGGCCGAGGTAGCGGGCGCGGCCATTGTCCAGCTCATAGTCGCGGAACGCCGCCGGATCGCGGCGCAGGGTATGGGTGGCCTGTTCGAGGATCAGCCCGAGGCGCTGCTCCGGACCTTCGCCCTCGGCGCGGTAGCGCACCAGCACCAGGCGCGTGCTGGTGCGGCGTGGCGCGCTGTAGCCGAAGGCCATCTGGCAGAGGTCGAGCACCGGCAGCAGTTCGCCGCGGAGCGGGAACAGTCCGGCGACCCAGGCGGGCGCTTCCGGCACGCGCTTGAGCGCCGGCACCGGCAGCACCTCGATGACGTCGTGGACGTCCAGCGCGTAGCGGTCCGCGCCCAGGCGGAACTGCAGGTACAGCCTGCCCGCCGCGGCGGCGTCAGACCTTGAAGCGGGAGACGCCATTGCGCAGTCCGTTGGCCACGAGGTTCAGCTCGTCGATGGCAAAGCTGGCCTGGCGCAGGGATTCCACGGTCTGCCCGGTGGCCTCGCCGAGCTGCACCAGCGCCTGGTTGATCTGCTCGGCGCCGGTGGCCTGGGCCTGCATGCCTTCGTTGACCATCTGCACGCGCGGCGCCAGCGCCTGCACCTGCTGGATGATCTGCGAGAGCTGCTCGCCGACCTGGCCGACTTCCGAGATGCCGCGACGCACCTCCTCGGAGAACTTGTCCATGCCCATCACGCCGGCGGACACGGCGGACTGGATCTCGCGGACCATCTGCTCGATGTCGTAGGTGGCCACGGCCGTCTGGTCGGCCAGGCGGCGCACTTCAGTGGCGACCACGGCGAAGCCGCGGCCGTACTCGCCGGCCTTCTCCGCCTCGATGGCGGCGTTGAGCGAGAGCAGGTTGGTCTGGTCGGCCACCTTGACGATGGTGGTGACCACCTGGTTGATGTTGCCGGCGCGCTCGTTGAGGATCGCCAGCTTGGCGTTGACCAGCTCGGCGGCGCCCATCACGTGGTGCATGGTCTCTTCCATGCGCGCCAGGCCCAGCTGGCCGGAGCCGGCCAGGGTGGAGGTCTGCTCGGCGGCCGAGGACACCTCGGTCATGGTGCGCACCAGGTCGCGCGAGGTGGCGGCGATTTCCCGCGAGGTGGCGCCGATCTCGGTGGTAGTGGCGGCGGTTTCGGTGGCGGTGGCCTGCTGCTGCTTGGAGGTGGCGGCGATCTCGGTCACCGAGGTGGTCACCTGGATGGCCGAGCGCTGCGCCTGCGACACCAGGCCCTTGAGTTCCTCGGCCATGCCGTTGAAGCCGGTCTCGATCACCGCGAATTCGTCGTTGCGCTCCATCGCCAGGCGCGTGGTGAAGTCACCGCCGCCCATGACCTGCAGGCCCTTCACCACCTGCCGCACCGGCTCGGTGATGGCGCGCATCAGCAGCAGCCCGCAGACCGCCGCCGCGACGATGGCCAGCAGCAGGGAAATCAGCATGATCGCCTTGGCGGTGGCGACCTCGCTGACGATGCTCCCGGCGGCGGCGTCGGCAATTTCCTTGTTCAGGCTGATGAGCTGGGTCAGCGTCTTGCGGCCGTCTTCCCACAGCGGCTCCAGGCGTTCCAGCAGCAGCTTGCGCGCGCCTTCGCGGTCGGTGGTGTAGAGCTGCAGCACATCGGCCAGCAGCGAGTCGTACTGGCCCACCTGCTGCTTGAAGTGGCTGAGCATCTCGGCATCGCGGGCATCGCTGACGGTGCGCTCGTACTGGGCGATGCGCTCGATCAGCGTGTCGTGGTTGGCGCGGAATTCCTGGCGATGCTTCTCGTCCAGCGCCTGGCCATTGGAGAGGCCGACCAGCACCTGGGTCAGCAGGATGCTGTCGGTCCAGGTCGAACGCACCTGGGTCAGGGCGTAGGTGCCGGGCATGGCGTCTTCATTGACCCGTTGGGTGCTGGCTTCGACGCGCAGCAGGCGGGTGTAGGAAATCACCACCATCAGCAGCATGATCGCGATGACGACGGCAAAGCTGGCCAGGATGCGTTGGCGTAGAGTCCAGTTCTTCACAGCGTTCCCCAGAAGAGTTGTGGCGTGCCGACAGACTTTTCATTCAGACGCGACACGTCTCGAATGCAAATTCCTACCAAGTCTTCAGCAAGATAGGACATATAGTATCCGGACATACCGGAACCTCATCTCTTTATTCCGAATTTTTAGCACGCCGGTTCTTGTCATTCTGCCGGCCCATACCCGCCTCACGATCAACCCGATGCTCAGCCTCGCCCTCGCCGCCCATGCAGGTCTGTTCCTCTCCGCCTTTGGTGCTGCCACCCTGCTGCCACTGCAATCGGAAGCCGTGCTGGTCGGCCTGCTGCTGGGCGGCCAGTACCCGTTGTGGTCGCTGCTGCTGGCGGCGAGCCTGGGCAATGTTCTCGGCTCCCTGGTGAACTGGGTGCTGGGGCGTGGAATAGAGCGCTGGCACGGCAGCCGCTGGTTCCCGCTGAGCGATGCCGCCCTGGAAAAGGCCCAGCGCCACTACCGCCGCTTCGGCAGTTGGTCGCTGTTGCTGAGCTGGGCGCCGGTGATCGGCGACCCGCTGACGCTGATTGCCGGCGTCATGCGCGAGCCACTCTGGCGTTTCGTGCTGCTGGTGACGCTGGCCAAGGTCGGGCGCTATGCGGTGCTCGCCTGGCTGACGCTCGTCTGAATCATTCCCCTTCCAAAAGCGGACAGGCTTTTCGTCGGCTAGTCCTGTTTTGCCACTGCTGCAAAAAAATGGCGCCAAGTAATATCACCGAGCCATTACCGCACATGGCGGAGCCCAAGGGCTCCATACACTGGATGAAGAAAAGGGAATTTCACGATGTTCAGAAGCATGAGTATTGGCCGCCGCGCGTCCCTGGGTTTTGCCGTCATAGGCCTGCTCCTGGTGTTTCTCGGGTTGTTCTCGCTGTACAAGCTCTCGACCCTGCGCGCCGCTTCCGAAGAAATCGACAGCAACTGGCTGCTGAGCATCAACCACATGAACCAGCTGTCGGGCGATATCGCCCGGATCCGCCTGGAATCCATGCGCCTGCTGGTCAACCGCGACAACGCCGCCCGTGAGCACAGCCTGGGCCTGATCGCCGAAGCGCGGCAGGACAAGGACAAGGTGCTGGCCGACTACCGCCGACTGATCCTCAGCGCCGAAGAGCAGCAGGACACCGACGCCCTGCGCGAGACGCTGGACGGCTACCTCGGTTTCGTCGACCAGATGGTGGCAAGGATCCGCCAGAACGACGATGAGGGCGCGCTGCACATCCTCAACAACGACATCGCCCGGCAGGGCGCCGAGCTGAACAAACGCCTTACCGCACTGATCGACCTCAACCGCAATGGCGCCACCGCCGCGGCCGACCGCGCCGTGGAGCAGTTCCAGAGCGGCCGGCTGGTGATCGGCGCGGTCATGCTGATCAGCGTCGGCCTCACCCTGCTGCTGGCCTGGCAACTCACCCGCAGCATCGTCGCGCCGCTCAGCCAAGCGGTGCGCGTGGCACAGACCATCGCCAGCGGCGACCTCAGCCAGCGCTTCACCGTCGAGGGCCGCGACGAACCGGCGCAGTTGCTCCATGCCCTGGCGGACATGCAGAACAGCCTGCGCGAGACCCTCCGCGGCATCGGCAACTCGGCCAGTCAGCTGGCTTCGGCCGCCGAGGAAATGCACAACGTCATGGCACAAAGCAGCCGCGCGCTGCAGCAACAGAGCGACCAGATCGAGATGGCCGCCACCGCCGTCAACCAGATGACCAGCGCCGTGGAAGAAGTGGCCAGCAACGCCGCTTCCACCTCCGCCGCCTCCCGCGAGGCCATCGACGCGGCGCGCAGCGGCAGCGAGCGGGTGGACGAAACCTCCAACGCCATCGGCACCCTGGCCGGCGAAGTGGGCCAGGCCTCGCAACAGGCCGAGGTCCTGGCCAACCAGGCACAGGACATCGGCAAGGTGCTGGAGGTGATCCGCAGCGTGGCCGAGCAGACCAACCTGCTGGCGCTCAATGCCGCCATCGAAGCCGCCCGCGCCGGCGAGGCCGGCCGCGGCTTCGCGGTGGTCGCCGACGAGGTACGTTCGCTGGCCCAGCGCACCCAGAGCTCGACCCGCGAGATCGAGGAGCTGGTTTCGGCGATCCAGAACGGTAGCGACCGCACGGTCGCCGCCCTGCTCAGCAGCACCTCCCACGCCGAACGCACTGTCAGCCGTACCGGCGAGGCCGGTGCTTCGCTGCAGGTGATCCTCGAGCGCATGTCGCTGATCAACGAGCGCAACCTGGTGATTGCCAGCGCTACCGAGGAACAGGCCCAGGTCGCCCGTGAAGTGGACCGCAACCTGCTGACCATCCGCGACCTGGCCACCCAGACCTCGGCCGGCGCGACCCAGACCAGCTCGGCGAGCCAGGAGCTGTCGCGCCTGGCCGTGGGCCTGAACGGCATGGTGGCGCGCTTCGTGGTCTGACGTTCTCCTGCCCTACTCCCGTTTCGCCAACTGCTTGGCGAAACGGGAAGGTTGGACGGGGAATTTTTCCGGCCTTTTCCTATCCAATGGCCATCATGGAACGCCACAGGGTGGATAGATGAACGTATTGAAATTGTCGGCCGTGCTGGCCGCCGCCGCGCTGCTGAGCGCCTGCGGGGGCAACCAGGCCAAGGTCTGCGGTTCGGACGATGTGAAGAATCAGCTGGTGAAGATCTTCCTGTCCGGCGCGCTTTCCGCCCAGTCCGACGCCCTGAGCAAGGCCGAGCTGAAGGACGTGGCGATCATCGACAAGGACCCGGACAGCGGCGTGCTGGAATGCGTCGGCACCCTGACCGTGCCGGTAGTCGGCCAGGTCGCCTCGGGCACCCTGAAATACCAGATTGCCCCGGCGGCCAAGTCCGACCACGACTACCTGCTGCTGCTCGCCGACGGCCCGCTGGCGAATGCCTTCGCCAAGCGCATCGAGGGGATGGTCCCGCAGCAGTGAGGGTTATCCACAGGCAATGAAAAACCGGCCCATGAGGCCGGTTTTTTATTGGGCAAGCACAGAGCCAACCTGTAGGAACGGGCCATGCCTGCGATCCGCCGGCTGGGCCGGCGCCTGCCCCTGCTCCGGTGCTCAAGATTTGTTGCTTCGGCCCGTGTGTTCCAGCGCCGCATTGGCGTACGCGCGGACTCTGAGGTTTCGCCCCCTCGGGCGACCTCCTTTGGCAAACGACGGATGGCCGCCCCACCCAAAGGAGGCAAAGGTCTCGCCCCTACATCCGGCTTTTCGCTTCGCGAAAAGTACCCTCGGTTCCTGAAAGGGGCACTTCGGCGCGTGCGGATAGTTCGCTGGAAGACTTCAAAAGAAAGGGCAAGAGCCAAGAGCTGTTCGCGAGCAAGCTCGCTCCTACGAAGAGCCGGACACCCGCTCCAGCTCCAGCTCTGGCTCTGGCTCTGGCTCTTAAGACTTCCAGAGAAATACCAGCGCACTCCGACTGCCCCGTTCAGGAGGCCTCGTTGAAGCGGAGTTTCAGGGGTTGAGCGACATGGATGCCGCGAGAGCTGCGATGGGCCAAGGATGGCCCTTCGCAGCGTGCCCCTGAAACTTCGCTTCAACGAGGGAATTTTTCGCCTAAGCGAAAAACCGGATGTTCGGGGCAAGCCTTTTGGTTACTTTTCGGCGTTTGGAAAAGTAACTCGCCCGAGGGGGCGAAACCAGGAATCTGAGCGCACGCCGAAGCGGCGCAGAAATCTCCAAGCCAACGCAGCAATACAGGACCAACATCGGAACGAAGGAAGGCGCCGGCCCTGCCGACGGATCGCGGGCATGGCCCGCTCCTACATTATTAGCCCGATCGCAGACGACGGGCTCAGAACCCTTCCAGATCGATCAGCTCGCCCTCGAAGCGAATCGACCCACCCTCCGCATTCGCCTCACCGCCCTGGATCTCGCCGTAATAAGAGAGCCCATTCTCCAGCGTCACACAGACGTGGGTCGGCTCTTCCGGCGCATCCAGCTGCCCCTTGAAGCTCACCTCGATCACACCCTCCTGAGGCGCGCTGAGGGTCACCGTCACGCGGGCGTTGTCCACCGCTTCGGCCTCGCGGCCCCAGTGCTCGGCGCTGACGGTCACGGTGGCGATTTCCTGTTTCATGCTCGAAGACTCTCCAACAAGGCTCCGGCGCCAAGCGCGCCGGCTGATGGCACCAAGGATACCGCGCCGCCGAAGCCACCGAAACGGCGGTTTTGCCTCGCGACCGCTGGTCGCCTGAGCTCCCCACTACCCCGCGCACCACCCGCCATTGCTGGCTCCGGGCACTGCATCCCCACGGCAAATACGCCTTGCGCAAACTGTATTATGGTATACCATGATACCGAATCCCTTCCCCAACCCAGCCGAAGTCACAACTGGAGCGACCCATGAGTTTCGAGATTCGCAAGATCGTCACCTACAGCGAGCAGACCTTCATCGAAGCCGGCAAGGCCACCGACACCCCGGTGACCATGGTCGGCCTGGCCGTGGTGATCAAGAACCCGTGGGCCGGTCGCGGCTTCGTCGAAGACTTGAAGCCCGAGATCAAGGCCAACTGCTCCGAGCTGGGCGCGCTGATGGTCGAGCGCCTGACCGCCGCCATCGGTGGCGCTGACAAGATCCAGGCCTACGGCAAGGCTGCCGTGGTCGGCGCTGACGGCGAGATCGAGCACGCCTCCGCCGTCATCCACACCCTGCGTTTCGGCAACCACTACCGCCAGGCGGTGGATGCCAAGAGCTACCTGAGCTTCACCAACAAGCGTGGCGGCCCGGGCACTTCGATCCAGATTCCGATGATGCACAAGGACGACGAAGGCCTGCGTTCGCACTACATCACCCTGGAAATGCAGATCGAAGATTCGCCGCGCGCCGACGAGATCGTCGTGGTTCTGGGCGCCGCCGACGGTGGCCGTCTGCACCCGCGCATCGGCAACCGTTACATCGACCTGGAAGAGCTGGCCGCCGAACAGGCGCAGTGATCCACACCGTGCAGGAGCGCTCCATGATTCGGCTCACCGCTGAACGCACACCGGCCGGCACCAGTTACCTGGCGACCGGCCAGGGCCGCCCCGTGGTACTGATCCACGGCGTCGGCCTGAACAAGGAAATGTGGGGCGGCCAGATCGTCGGTCTGGCCCCGCATTTCCAGGTCATCGCCTATGACATGCTTGGCCATGGCGCGAGTCAGCTGCCGCAGCCGGACTGTGGGCTGGTCGGTTATGCCGACCAGTTGCGCGAGCTGCTCGACCACCTGGGCGTGACCAGTGCCATGGTCATCGGCTTCTCCATGGGTGGTCTGGTGGCGCGGGCCTTCGCCCTGCACCATCCCGAGCGCCTGGACGGCCTTGTGGTGTTGAACAGCGTGTTCAACCGCAGCGCCGAACAGCGCGCCGGCGTGATCGAGCGGACCCGCCAGGCCGCCGAGCACGGCCCGGACGCCAACGCCGAGGCCGCCCTGTCGCGCTGGTTCAGCCGCGAATACCAGGCTGCCAACCCGGCGCAGATCGCCGCGATTCGCCAGACCCTTGCCAGCAACGATCCGCAGGGCTATCTGACTACTTACACACTGTTCGCCACGCAGGACATGTACCGCGTGGACGACCTGGGCAGCATCAAGGTGCCGACCCTGGTCGCCACCGGTGAGCTGGACCCGGGCTCGACGCCGAAGATGGCCACCGAGCTGGCCGAGCGCATTCCGGGCGCCAAGGCAACGGTGCTCGAAGAACAGCGCCACATGATGCCGGTGGAGTCGCCGCGACTGGTCAACCAGATGCTGCTCGACTTCCTGCAACAGGCACAGGTTTCCAAGAATCACGTTCAGGGAAATGTCGCATGACCCTCGCACGCTTCCAGATGTTCATCGATGGCCAGTGGGTCGACGCCGTCTCCGGCAAGACCTTCGAGAGCCTCGACCCGGCCCGCGCACAAGCCTGGGCCGAACTGCCCGATGCCGATGAAGCCGACGTCGAGCGCGCCGTGCAGGCCGCCCAGCGTGCCTTCAACGACCCGGCCTGGCGTGGCCTCACCGCCACCGCCCGCGGCAAGCTGCTGCGCCGCCTGGGCGACCTGATCGCTGAGAACAAGGAACACCTGGCGCAGCTGGAAAGCCGCGACAACGGCAAGCTGATCCGCGAGACCCGCGGCCAGGTCGGCTACCTGCCGGAGTTCTTCCACTACACCGCGGGCCTGGCGGACAAGCTCGAAGGCGGCACCCTGCCGCTGGATAAGCCCGACCTGTTCGCCTACACCGTGCACGAGCCGCTGGGCGTGGTCGCCGGGATCATCCCGTGGAACAGCCCGCTGTACCTGACCGCGATCAAGCTGGCCCCGGCCCTGGCCGCCGGCAACACCATCGTGCTCAAGCCCTCGGAACACGCCTCGGCGACCATCCTCGAACTGGCCCGCCTGGCCACCGAGGCCGGCATCCCGGCTGGTGTGGTCAACGTGGTCACCGGCTTCGGCCCGAGCACCGGCGCGGCACTGACCCGCCACCCACTGGTGCGCAAGATCGCCTTCACCGGCGGCGCCGCCACCGCACGCCACGTGGTGCGCAGTAGTGCGGAGAACTTCGCCAAGCTGTCGCTGGAGCTGGGCGGCAAGTCGCCCAACATCATCTTCGCCGACGCTGACCTGGACAGCGCCATCAACGGCGCCGTGGCCGGCATCTACGCCGCCTCCGGGCAGAGCTGCGTCGCCGGTTCGCGCCTGCTGGTGCAGGACGAGATCTACGACGAGTTCGTCGCCCGCCTGGTGGAGCGCGCCCAGCGCATCCGCATCGGCAACCCGCAGGACGAGCAGAGCGAGATGGGCCCCATGGCCACCGCGCAGCAGCTCGCCGTGGTCGAAGGCCTGGTCGCCGACGCCCTCGCCGAAGGCGCCCGCCTGCGCCTGGGCGGCAAGCGTCCGTCGATCGACTCCGAGGGCTGGTTCTACGAGCCGACCCTGTTCGAGTGCGACAGCCACTCGATGAAGATCATGCAGGAAGAAGTCTTCGGCCCGGTCGCCTCGGTCATTCGCTTCAAGGACGAGGCCGAAGCCCTGGCCATGGCCAACGACTCCCAGTTCGGCCTCGCCGCCGGCATCTGGACCCGCGACCTGGGCCGCGCCCACCGCATGGCCCGCGGCGTTCGCAGCGGGATCATCTGGGTCAATACCTACCGCGCGGTGTCCGCCATGGCGCCCATCGGCGGCTTCCACAACAGCGGCTACGGCCGCGAGAGCGGCATCGATTCGGTGCTGGCCTACACCGAGCTGAAGACGGTGTGGATCAACCTCTCGCAGGCGCCCATGCCCGATCCCTTCGTGATGCGCTAAAGAGGAGCGACGAGATGATCGAACCTGGCATCTACAAAGAAGTGATGGGCTCCTTCCCGTCCGGCGTCACCGTGGTCACCACCCTGGATGCCGACGGCAAGATCGTCGGCATCACCGCCAGCGCGTTCAGCGCGCTGTCCATCGACCCGGCGCTGGTGCTGTTCTGCCCCAACTACGAATCGGACACCTACCCGGTTCTGCGTGACAGCAAGCAGTTCGCCATCCACCTGCTGTGTTCCGACCAGCAGGCCGAGGCCTACGCCTTTGCCAAGAAGGGCCAGGACAAGGCCAAGGGCATCGAGTGGCGCCTGAGCGAGCTGGGCAACCCGCTGCTGACCAAGGCCACGGCGATCATCGAGTGCGAGCTGTGGCGCGAATACGACGGCGGTGACCACGCGATCATCGTCGGCGCGGTGAAGAACCTGATCCTGCCCGATCAGGAAGTCACCCCGATGGTCTATCACCGCGGCAAGCTCGGCGCGCTGCCGGAGATAGCCAGCTGACGCTTTCCAAGGCCGCTCGCCATCACCCTCGGCAGCGGCCTTTTTTATTTGTACGCATGCACGACTGTCTTTTGTAGGAGCGAGCTTGCTCGCGAACAGATTACCCGGCGACTCCGAAGCTGGGCGGGTTCGCGAGCAATAACGATGGCGTCCCCCTCGCCCCTACAGGAACAGAAAGGAGCTACCGATGAGCAACGAGAAATACGAGAAAGGCCTGGCGATCCGCACTCAGGTGCTGGGCGAGGCCTACGTGAACAAGTCGATCCAGAACGCCGACGACTTCACCCGCCCGCTCCAGGAGCTGGTCACCGAGTACTGCTGGGGCCATGTCTGGGGCCGGGACGGCTTATCGCTCAAGGAACGCAGCATGATAAACTTGGCGATGATTTCGGCACTCAACCGCCCCCACGAACTCAAGCTGCACGTGCGCGGCGCTCTGCGTAACGGCTTATCCCGCGAGCAGATCCGCGAGATCCTCCTGCAGGTCGGCATCTATTGCGGGGTTCCCGCGGCGGTGGACAGTTTCCGCCTCGCCCGCGAAGCCTTCGCCGAGGCCGACGCCGAGGAACGTGGTTGATTGCTGGCCCGACTTGACGATGGGGTACCCCAGGGTGCTCCATCGTTCTTCCTATGGACAGCCTGAACACAGAGCGGACCCCATGAAACGCCTGCCACTCGACGATAGCTTCAAGGTCAATCGCAACCCCGTCACCCTGCGCGAAATCGTCCTCGACAAGCTGCGCGGCGCCATCCTCAACTTCCAGCTGCTGCCGGGTGACCGCCTGGTGGAGCGCGATCTGTGCGATCGCCTGGGCGTCAGCCGCACCTCCGTGCGCGAAGCGCTGCGCCACCTGGAGTCCGAGGGCCTGGTGGAGTTCGCCGATGCCAAGGGTCCGCGCGTCGCCATCATTACCCTGGAAGACGCCGTCGACATCTACGAGCTGCGCTGCGTGCTCGAAGGCCTGATCGTCCAGCTCTTCACCCTCAACGCCAAGGCCCGCGACATCCGCAACCTGGAGCGCGCGCTGGAAGAGAACCGCCAGGCGCTGGAAGACGGTGAACTGCAGCAGGTGATCGAATCGGTGCAGGGCTTCTACGACGTGCTGCTCGAAGGCTCGGGCAACCGCACCGCCGCCACCCAGCTGCGCCAGCTGCAGGCGCGCATCAGCTACCTGCGGGCGACTTCCGTGTCCCAGGAAAACCGCCGCGCCGCCAGTAACCAGGAAATGGAACGCATGGTCGAGGCGATCAAGAGCGGCGACCCGGTCGCGGCTCACCAGGCCTCGGTCGACCACGTACGTGCCGCCGCCAAGGTCGCCCTGGACTACCTGCGCTCCAAGCAGGACGGCGCCGGCAAGGTGCGCGACATCGCCACCCCCATCGCGCTCAAAGAGCCGCGCATAGGGCGCTGACGCCATGCCCGCCCCGCGCTTCTGTCCCGCCTGCGGCAGTGGCGGCCTCAGCCGCCAGTGCCCGCCGGGGGATACCCACGAGCGCCTCACCTGTGCGGGCTGCGGCTACATCCATTACGAGAACCCCAAGGTCATCGCCGGCTGCATCATCGAGCGCGACGGCAAGTACCTGCTCTGCCAGCGAGGCATTCCCCCGCGCCCGGGCACCTGGACGCTGCCGGCCGGCTTCATGGAAAACGGCGAAACCACCGAGCAGGCGGCCCTGCGCGAAGTCTGGGAAGAGACCGGCGTACGCGCCGACATCGTCTCGCCCTACTCCATCTTCAGCGTGCCGACCATCAGCGAGGTCTACATCATCTTCCGCGCCAGCGTGATCGAGGAGACCGGCGAACACGGCCCCGAGACCCTGCAGGTGAAATTCTTCGCCCCGGAAGAAATCCCCTGGGAGTGCATCTACTACCCGGCGATCCGGCAGATCCTCGAACGCTACATCGAGGAGCGCCAGGCGGGGGTGTACGGCATCTACATGGGCAACGACGACACCGGCAAGGTGCACTTCATCCGCTAACGCCCAACGCTGCGGCGAACAACAAACCCGTCACCCGATTCCAACCTGTAGGAGCGGGCCATGCCCGCGATCCGTCGGCAGGGCCGACGGTCAATACAGACGCCACCCCCACCAGAAAAAAAACCGGGCAAAAAAAGCCCCCCGGCTCCACGAGGGAAACCGGGGGTTCAAGGGATGAAACGTCAGAATCGAATCAATGCGCGCCCTTGGTCAGGTCGCTCTCGTTCCACTGGTCATACACGCACGCATCGGCGGCGGCCCAGCGCACGCGGACTTCGCTGCCGGGGGCCAGTGGCTGGGTGTTGCCGGACAGCTCCTTCAGCGTCAGGGTCGCGCCGCTGGCGGTGACCACGCTGCAGGTCAGGCTCTCGCCGAGGAACACCGTCTCGGCCACCTTCGCCGGAATCTCGTTCCAGCCGGCTGCCAGCTGCGTGGCGGAGGCTTGCGCAGGGCTCAGGACCTGGGCTTTTTCCGGGCGCACCATCAGCAGGATGTCCTGGCCTTCGCGCAGGTTCGCAGTCGGGCGGATGGCCAGGGCGCGGCCTTCGAATTCCGCCGCGGCGTTGCCATGGGCACGGGCACGGAGGAAGTTCGAGTTGCCGAGGAACGAAGCCACGAAGGCATTCGGCGGGTTCTGGTAGAGGTCGTAGCCGCTGCCCAGGCCGACGATCTTGCCGTGGCTGAAGATGGCGATGCGCTGGGACAGGCGCATGGCTTCTTCCTGGTCGTGGGTCACGTAGACGATGGTGATGCCCAGGCGGCGGTGCAGGTGGCGCAGTTCGTCCTGCAGGTCTTCGCGCAGTTTCTTGTCCAGCGCGCCGAGAGGTTCGTCCATCAGCAGGATGCGCGGTTCGTAGACCAGCGCGCGGGCGATGGCGACGCGTTGCTGCTGGCCGCCGGAGAGTTGCGCCGGGCGGCGGTGGGCGAACTTGTCCAGCTGCACCAGCTTGAGCATGGCGTCGACACGGCGGTCACGCTCGGCTCCCTTCTGCTTGCGGATGTCCAGCGGGAAGCCGATGTTGTCGCGCACCGACAGGTGCGGGAACAGCGAGTAGCGCTGGAACACCATGCCGATGTCGCGCTTGTGCGGCGGCACGTTCACCAGCGACTGGCCCTGGACCAGGATCTCGCCGCTGCTGGGCGTCTCGAAGCCGGCCAGCATGGACAGCGTGGTGCTCTTGCCCGAGCCGCTGGAGCCGAGGAAGGTGAGGAATTCGCCGTCCTGGATGTCGAGGGAGATGTTGTCCACGGCGGTGAAGTCGCCATAGAACTTGTTCAGGTTGCGCAGGCTGACCAGGGTCTTCTGCTCGCGGGATTCTTGGATCACGGCACTCATGGCATTTACCTCGGCGCTCAGGCGCGGATTTCGTTGCGCCGGCGCAGGGCGGCGGCGATCACCATCACCAGGACGGACAGGCCGATCAGCAACGTCGAAGCGACGGCGATCACCGGGGTCAGGTCCTGGCGCAGGGTGGTCCACATTTTCACGGGCAGGGTCTGCAGGGTCGGGCTGGCCATCATCACGCTCAGCACCACTTCATCCCAGGAGACCAGGAAGGCGAACAGTGCGCCGGCGACCATGCCGGGGCGGATCGCCGGGAAGGTCACCTTCATCACCGCCTGCAGGCGCGACGCCCCGCAGATCACCGCGGCGTCCTCGATGGACTGGTCGAACAGCTTCAGCGAGTTGATGATCGAGATGATGGTGAACGGCAGCGCGACTATCACGTGGCTGACCACGAAGGAGAACAGCGTGCCGGTGTAGCCGAGCTTGAGGAACAGCGCGTAGACCGCCACCGCGATGATCACCAGCGGCACGATCATCGGCAGGGTGAACAGCCCGTAGAGCAGCTCGCGGCCGGGGAACTTGCCGCGCACCAGGGCGAACGCGGTGGGCAGGCCGAGGGCAACCGAGCAGATGGTGGTGAGGATCGCCACCTTCAGGCTGGCCAGCGCCGCGCTCATCCATTCGGGGTTGGAGAAGAACTGGCCGTACCACTTCAGCGTCCAGCCCGGCGGCGGGAACACCAGCCACTGCGAGGAGCCGAACGACAGCAGGACGATGAACACGATGGGCAGCAGCAGGAAGGCCGCGATGGTGCCCGTCGTGAGGTAGAGACCGACGCGCATGCGCCGGCTCATGGCATTGGGTGAGAGCAGCATGGCTTACCTCGCGCTACTGGAAGCCACCGGAGACTCCGGCTGCAGCTTCAGGTAGAGGTAGAACAGCACCAGGGTGATGGCGATCAGCAGCGCAGCGGCGGCGCTGGCCAGGCCCCAGTTGAGGAAGGATTGCACCTGCTGGACGATGAACTCCGGCAGCATCATGTTCTGCGCCCCGCCCAGCAGCGCCGGGGTGACGTAGTAGCCCAGGGACATGACGAAGACCATCAGGCCACCGGAGAACAGCCCCGGCCGGCACAGCGGGATGAACACCCGGAAGAAGTTGGTCCAGGGGCTGGCGCCGCAGATCGAGCCGGCCTGCAGCACCATCGGGTCGATGGCGGCCATGGTCGCCTGCAGCGGCAGCACGATGAACGGGATCATGATGTAGCTCATGCCGATCACCACGCCGGTGAGGTTGTGCACCATTTCCAGCGGCTGGTCGATGATGCCCAGCGCCATCAGCGTCTTGTTGATCACCCCCGAGGCCTGCAGCAGCACCAGCCAGGAGTAGGTGCGCGCCAGCAGGCTGGTCCACATCGACAGCAGCACGATGTTCAACAGCATGCGGCCCCAGCCGCGCGGCACCAGGGTGATCGCCCAGGCCAGCGGGAAGCCCAGCAGCAGGCTGATCACGGTGACCAGCGCGCCGACCGCGAAGGTGTTGAACAGCACCCGCGAGTACGCCGAGTTGGCGAACAGCTGGGCGTAGTTTTCGAAGCCCAACGTCGGCTCCAGCACGCCGCGCAGCAGCAGGCCGATCAGCGGCGCGAGGAAGAACAGGCCGAGGAACAGCAGCGCCGGCAGCAGGTTGCGGAAACCCCGCCAGCGGTGGGTGAGCACTTCGTCCTGTCGCATGGGTTCTGCCTTCGGGGCCGGCGTGCCGGCGGCGCGGGATGCGCCTCCGGTTGCCTGGCCCGGCTGCATCACAGCCATTTTTACTTGACCAGCCATTCGTTCCACCGTGCGGCGATCGCCGGGCCGTTCTTCGCCCAGTAGGCGTAGTCGAGGGTGATCTGCTCCTGCGCGTAGGCGGTGGGCAGATTCGGCGCGAGGTCAGCCTTGAGCTGGCCGACGCTGTCCAGGTTCACCGGGGCGTAGGCGGTCAGGTTGGCGAAATCGGCCTGACCCTTGGCGCTGCTGGAGTTGGCCAGGAACTTCATCGCCGCGTCCTTGTTCTTCGCGCCCTTGGGAATGACGAGGAAATCGGCCATGACCAGGTTCTGCTTCCAGCTCACACCGACAGGAGCACCGTCCTGCTGCAGGGCGTAGATGCGGCCGTTCCAGAACTGCCCGAGAGTCGCTTCGCCAGAAACCAGCAGCTGCTGCGACTGCGCGCCGCCGCCCCACCAGACGATGTCCTTCTTGATGGTGTCGAGCTTCTTGAAGGCGCGGTCCAGGTCCAGCGGGTAGAGCTTGTCCTTCGGCACCCCGTCGGCCAGCAGGGCCAGTTCCAGAACGCCGGGGCTCGGCCATTTGTACAGCGCGCGCTTGCCCGGGTAGTTGGCGGTGTCGAACAGCGCCGACCAGTCCTGCGGCTGCTTGCCGCCGACCTTGCCCTGGTTGTAGCCGAGCACGAAGGAGAAGTAGAAGGAGCCGACGCCATGGTCGGAGACGAAGCGCGGGTCGATGCGGTCGCGCTTGATGGTGTTGAAGTCCAGCGGTTCCAGCAGGCCCTCGGCGGCGGCGCGCAGGGCGAAGTCGGCTTCGACGTCGACCACATCCCACTGGACGTTGCCACTCTCGACCATGGCCTTGAGCTTGCCGTAGTCGGTGGGGCCGTCCTGCACCACCGGGATGCCGGTGGACTGGCTGAAGGGTTCGGCCCAGGCCTGCTTCTGCGCATCCTGGGTGGTGCCACCCCAGCTGACGAAGCTGAGGCTGTCGGCGCCGAAGGCAGCGGTGCCGGTTGCGCCGAGGAATGCAGCGGTCAGGACCGCCATCGCACGTTTCTTGAACACCATCTTGCTTGCCCTCGTTGTTGTGATTGTTCACGGCGACCTTCGTGGATCGCCTGTCTGGAGCAGGTGGCCGTAGCGTCTTGCAGGCAGCGGCGGTTGGCACGCTGATTGGCAGAAAATGTAAGGCCTACGGAATGTCATATTATGGTATTCCAAACTTTCCGCAAGTCCTCGGCGACACCGGCCATCGTAGCGGCGAAGCCTGGGTGAACCCCCCGTCGTTCCTCGTGTTGCTCAGGTTATTGATTGGTAAGGAAATCTTTTCTCACACTCGCCGTGCTGAAAATTTCTGGCGAAACGCCAGCACGGCGAGCGGACGAACGGATCAGCCCTCGAAAGGCAGCGTCTCCACCACTTCCAGGTCATAGCCGGTGAGGCCGGCGTACTTCAGCGGCGCACCCAAGTGGCGGATCTTGCCGACGCCGATGTCCTGCAGGATCTGCGCGCCGGTACCGACCTCGGAATAGATCCGCGACTGCGAGCGGGTGAACTGCCGCGGTGCCTGGGTCAGCTGCGGCACGCGGGCCAGCAGTGCCTGCGACGACTCGTTGTTGGCCAGCACCACGACCACGCCGTGGCCGACTTCGGCGACCTTCTGCAGGGCGGCCCAGAGGGTCCAGTTCTTCGGCCCGGTGTACTCGGCGCCGACCAGGTCGCGCAGCGGGTCGATCACGTGCACGCGCACCAGGGTGGGCTCTTCGCGCTTGATGTCGCCCATCACCATGGCCATGTGCACGCCGCCTTCGATGCGGTCCTCGTAGGTGACCAAGCGGAAGGTGCCGTGCACGGTGGGCAGTTCGCTCTCGCCGATGCGCGCGACGGTGTGCTCGTTGCTCAGGCGGTAATGGATCAGGTCGGCGATGGTGCCGATGCGGATGCCGTGGCGCTTGGCGAAGGCTTCCAGGTCCGGGCGGCGGGCCATGCTGCCGTCGTCGTTCATCACCTCGACGATGACCGAGGCCGGGGTCAGCCCGGCCAGGCGCGCCAGGTCGCAGCCCGCTTCGGTGTGGCCGGCGCGGGTGAGCACGCCGCCCTCGCGGGCGCGCAGGGGGAAGATGTGGCCGGGCTGCACCAGGTCCTCGGCGCGGGCGCCGGGCTGCACGGCGGTAAGCACGGTGTGCGAGCGGTCGGCGGCGGAGATGCCGGTGGACACCCCGGTGGCCGCCTCGATGGACACGGTGAAGGCCGTGGAATAGGCGCTGCCGTTGGCCGGCACCATCTGCTCCAGGCCCAGGCGGACGCAGTGCTCGTCGGTCAGCGTCAGGCAGATCAGCCCGCGCGCCTCGCGGGCCATGAAGTTGATCGCCTCGGGCGTGCAGCGCTCGGCGGCGAGCAGCAGGTCGCCCTCGTTTTCACGGTCTTCGTCGTCGACCAGGAGCACCATCTTGCCCTGGCGGTAGTCTTCGATGATGTCTTCGATGCGATCGAACGGCATGGTGCGGTACTCGGCTGGATCGTGGATGAAAAAATCTGGTATACCATAATACATTTCTTATCCGAAACAGCAGCAAGCAGAGGTGAACATGAAGGCTTACTGGATCGCTCACGTCGATATCACCGACCCGGAGCAATACAGCGAATACACCCGCCGCGCCCCGGCGGCGTTCGCCAGGTACGGCGGCAGGTTCCTCGCCCGCGGCGGCCGTTCCGAGGCCCTGGAGGGGCGTCCTACTCCTCAGCGTAGCGTGGTGATCGAGTTCGATTCCTATGAGCAGGCGGTGGCCTGCTACCGCTCGGCGGAATACCAGGACGCCTGCGCGCACCGGCAGGGCGTGGCGAAGGCGGATATCGTCATCGTCGAGGGATTCGAGGGGTAAGGCCCGGCCCCGCGCGAACAGGATTGCCGTCGGCCCTGTCGACGGATCGCGGGCATGGCCCGCTCCTACAGGGAATGTTGTGCCATGCGGTTCGCGAGCAAGGACTAGGCGTCCCCCTCGGTCCTACGAAAGCGCCCCAACTCGCCAGCTCTGTTTTTTAAAGGCTTCCAGCGAAACGTCCGCACGCGCCGAATGCCCCGTTCAGGAGGCCTCGTTGAATTGGAGTTTCGGGGGTTGAGCGACATGGATGTCGCGAGAGCGTCGATGGGCCAGGGATGGCCCTTCGACGCGTGCCCCTGAAACTTCAATTCAACGAGGGAATTTTTCGCCTAAGCGAAAAACCGGATGTCCGGGGCAAGACCTTTGCCTACTTTGGGGCGTTTGCCAAAGTAGGTCGCCCGAGGGGGCGAAACCACAGACCCCGCGCGCACTCCGACGCGGCGCAGAAATACCAACGTCCAGGCCGTCGATAGCGGATCAGGCTCTAAACCGCACAGGCAAAAAAAAGCCCCACCGAAACCCGGCAGGGCAGAGAGTGTAAAACCCAGGTCGAAACCTTACTCCGCAATCCCCAGCGCCACCGGCTGGCCGACTTCGCGGGCCTGGCCGCGGGTGGCCAGGCAGTAATACAGCGGGACGGTCACCAGCAGGCCGACCAGCCACGACAGGTCCACCCCATCGATGTAGTTGGCGTACGGGCCGACGAACAGCGAGGTATTGGCGAACGGCAGCTGCACGATGATGCCGATGAAGTAGGCAATGATCGCGTGCGGGTTGAAGCGCCCGTACACGCCACCGTCGCGGCGGAAGATCGAGTTGATGTCGTAGCGGCCGCGCTTGATCAGGTAGAAGTCGATCAGGTTGATCGAGGCCCAGGGCACCAGAACGATCAGCATCGCCAGGATCAGGCCGATGAACTGCGAGATGAAGTTGGCCGAGGCGCCCAGCGCCATCAGGCAGCTGCCCGCCAGCACCACCGAGGACAGCACCACGCGTACCCGCACGCTGGGCGTCCAGCTGCCGGCGAAGGTCTGGATCGAGGTGACGATGGAGAGCACTGCGCCGTAAAGGTTCAGCGCGTTGTGGCTGATGATGTTGAGCAGGAACAGCAGCATCAGCACCGGGCCGAACATACCGGTGGCCTGCTTGACCGCGACCATCGCGTCAGTGCCCTCCGGGGTCGCCAGCACGGCGACGGCGCCGAAGCTGAACGACAGGCTGGTACCCGCCACCGCGCCGGCGAAGGTCGCCAGGAACGGCTTGCCGATGCCGACACTGGCTGGCAGGTAACGCGAGTAATCCGAGGTGTAGGGCGCGAAGCTGATCTGCCAGATGATGCCCAGGCACAGGGTGGCCAGGAAGCCGGACAGGTTGAAGGCGCCGCGGGAGAGGAAGTTCGCCGGCAGATCGCCGCCAAGCATGATGACAAAGCCCAGCAGCAGCGCGCCGCCCATCACCCAGGTGCCGATGCGGTTGAGGGTGTGGATGAAGCGATAGCCGATCACGCCGATGGCGGTGGCGCTCAGCGCGCCGAGGATGATCGCCACCGGCGTCGGGGTCGCCGGCACCAGGCCCTGGATCGACTTGCCCGCCAGGACGATGTTGGAAATGAAGAAGCCGACGTAGATCAGCGCGGTGAAGAACACGATCAGCAAGGCGCCGTAACGACCGAACTGGCCCCGGCTCTGGACCATCTGCGGGATACCCATCTGCGGGCCCTGCGCCGATGCCAGGGCGAGGAACACGCCGCCGAACATATGGCCCAGGACAATGGCGATCAGCCCCCAGAGCAGGTCGAGATGGAACACCTGGACCGCCATCGCGCCGGTGACCACCGGCAGCGGTGCGATGTTGGTGCTGAACCACAGCGTGAACAGGTCGCGGGAGCGCCCATGGCGCTCGGCCGGCGGCACGTAATCGACGGTATGGTTCTCGATCAGCGGAGTCTCGGACATCGTTTTTGCCTTGCTTATTGTCTTTGTAAGGTCGGGTCATCCGGCGCCCTGGATCGGGCAGAAACGGCGCTGCGGTGACGCAGGCAATATTATGGTATTCCAAATACCAAGCAAGGGGTTTCTGAGCAGCCGTTGGTCGAATGCTGGCCAACCGAGTGCCTGACGGATACTCAGCTTATCGGCGCAAGCCACGTATTCCGCAGCCTCCAGCCGACAGTCGGGCTTTCGCCGTCCATCCATCGGGAAAAGAAAGGGCTTGCTTTCGAAGTATTACGGTATACCATCAGACGAAACGACCACTCCCGATGGCCGGCTCACAAGACAGGTACTCGCAATGATCGACCACGCTGCCTACAAACAAGTCATGGGCTCCTTCCCGTCCGGCGTCACCGTCATCACCACGATGGACGACGATGGCCAGGTGGTCGGCCTCACCGCGAGTGCCTTCAGCTCCCTGTCGATGGACCCGGCGCTGGTGCTGTTCTGCCCCAACTACAGCTCCGACTCCTACCCGGTACTGATCCGCCGCAAGCAGTTCGCCATCCACCTGCTCTCCGCCGACCAGAAAGGCGAAGCCTATGCCTTCGCCAGCAAGGGCAAGGACAAGGCCCAGGGCATCGAATGGACCCTGAGCGAACGCGGCAACCCGCTGCTGGAAAACGCCACCGCCATCATCGAATGCGAGCTGTGGCGCGAGTACGAAGGCGGTGACCACGCCATCCTGGTTGGCGCGGTGAAGAACCTGATCGTGCCGGACCAGCAGATCACCCCGATGATTTACTGCCGCGGAAAGATGGGCGCGCTGCAGGCTTTCGCCTGACCGCCTGATCTTTCGCCGTCCGGCGCAGGCCCCTTCTTGCGGGAGTGAGAAGGGGCTTTTCTTTTGTCTGCTGATTGACTTCGAAACGCCCTGCCCTCGCCTGCCGATCCGGGCGGCAGAGTTGCCATGAGGCACGTCCGTAGGATGGTGTGGAGCGCAGCGATACCCATCGATCTCGCGTGCCGACAGCATGGGTATCGCTGCGCTCCACCCATCCTGCAAATCGGTTCCCCTTCTGCGGCCCAGCCCGTAGGAGCGGACCTTGTCCGCGAAATCCCCCGCGGCGGACTGCGCTCTCCCAGGGTGCTCACTGGCGAGGCGCAACGTGTAGGAGCGCGCCATGGGCGCGATCGCGGGCATGGCCCGCTCCTGCAGGGAGCCTCTTTCTCGGCCCCAAAGAAAAAGGGCCCGCATTCGCGAGCCCTTTTTTCCCATCAGGTCCTGAACCGCGACACCAGCCGGTTCAGCTCGTCCGACAGCCCGCCCAGGGTCTGCGCATCGCCCCGCGTGGCGTCCGCCAGGCCGGCGACTTCCTGGGCGTCGCGGTGGATCTGGCTGATGTGCCGGTTGATCTCCTCCGCCACCTGGTGCTGCTCCTCGGCGGCGGTGGCGATCTGGGCGTTCATGTCGCGGATCACGTCCACCGATTCGCGGATCGCCCCGAAGCAAGCGCGCGCCTCGCGGATCGAACCGACAGTGCGCTGCGAGGCCTCCAGGCTCGACTGCATCTGCCGTCCCGTATCGTGGGTGCGGCGCGCCAGCGTGCCGAGCAGGTTGTCGATCTCCCCGGTGGACTCCGCCGTGCGCCGCGCCAGCGCGCGCACCTCATCGGCCACCACCGCGAATCCCCGCCCCTGGTCGCCCGCCCGCGCTGCTTCGATGGCGGCGTTGAGCGCCAGCAGGTTGGTCTGCTCGGCGATGGAACGGATGGTGCCGAGGATCGACTGGATATCGTTGCTGTCCTGCTCCAGCTGGCGCATCGCGTCGGCGGAGTGGGCAATCTCGTCGCTCAGGCGGCCGACGCTGTCCACCGCCTCGTCGATCTGCTGCTGGCCATCGTGGGCTTGGCGCTGGCCGCTATCGGCGGAGTCTGCCGCCTGGCTGCAGGAGCGCGCAACCTCGTTGGCAGTCATCACCATCTCGTTGAACGCGGTGGAGACCATGTCCACCGCCTCGCGCTGGCGCGCGGCGGTATCGGCCAGCGCCTGGGACGTTTCGCGGCTGCTGCCCGAGCTCTGGTGGATGCTGCCGGCGGCAGTACCGATGCTCTGCACCAGCGCGCGGATGGCATCGAGGAACTGGTTGAACCAGCCGGCCAGCTGCGCCGTTTCATCCCGGCCACGGACGGCAAGACGACCGGTGAGATCGCCATCGCCCTGGGCGATGCCTTCCAGGCCAGCCGCCACGGCGCGCACCGGGCGTACCACCAGACCGGCAAACAGTGAGCCAAGGCCGGCGAACGCCAGCGCGATGATCAACGCCACCAGGGCGATGCCCCAGGTCAGGCGGGTCGCCGCGCTCATCACCTCGCTTTCCTTGATCAGGCCGACGAAGCGCCAGCCGAGGGTCTCGGACGGCCACACGTTGGCCAGGTACGGCTCACCATTGATGGAGAGCTCCACCAGCCCCTTCTGCGCACTGGCCAGGCGCTGGAAATCGCCACCCAGCTCGCCCAGCTGCTTGAAGTTGTTCTCCGGGTTGTGCGGGTCGACCAGGATGGTGCCGTCGCCTTCCATGAGCATCAGGTAGCCGGATTCGCCCAGGCGGATGCCCTTGACGATATCGGTCAGGCGCTTGAGCGAGACGTCGATGTTGACCACCCCGCCCTGCGGGCCGAACTGGTTGGCGAAGGTGCGCACACTGCTCACCAGCACCACCTTGTCTGCCGCCCAGTAGTACGCCTTGGTGCGCAGGGTCCTGCCCGGCTGGGCCATGGCCGCCTGGTACCAGGGGCGGGTGCGCGGGTCGTAGTTGGCCAGCTTGGCGTCGCCCGGCCAGAAGCTGTAGCCCCCCTCGCGGGTACCGAGGGACACGTAGGCGTAATCCGGATGGCTCTGCGCCAGGCCGGTGAAGAGGTCGAAGACGCGCTTGTCCAGCTCCCCGCTCGGGTGCTGCGCGGCGTCGGCACCGATGTACTGTTTGAGGCCGCCGTCGATGGCGGCCAGTTGCGGGTGGTTGGCCAGGTATTCCACGTTCTGGCTGATGCCGTCGAAGAAGATCTGCATGGCGTTCTCGACCTGGCGGATCTCGCGGCTGCTACCGTCGATGAAGCCGTCTCGCGCTTCGCCGCGCAGGTTGAGGATGACCAGGACGGCGACAAGAATCACAGGCAGGCTGGCAATGGTGGAAAAGGCGAGGATCAGTTTTTGTTTGAGGTTCATCCCTACTCCCTTGGTCTGCTCGTGGCAGAAACGCCTTGCAGACATCCCGTATTATGGTATACCAATATGCAACGGATTCCCTAGCGCGGAAAACGGCCACTCATCCGCCGCCGCGCCTGACCGCCGAAAAGCAGTGATGCGTGCCTGCGCATCTCCCGCCGGCTGCCGCGCCGGAAACAAGAAAGGTTCGAGGTAAGCGATATGAAGTTTTCCCTGTTCGTGCACATGGAGCGCTACGACGACCAGCCCAGCCATCGCCAGCTGTTCGAAGAGCTCACCGAGCTGACCCTGATGGCCGAGGCCGGCGGTTTCTCCACCGTCTGGATCGGCGAGCACCACGCCATGGAGTACACCATCTCGCCGAGCCCGATGCCGCTGCTGGCCTACCTCGCCGCGCGCACCGAAACCATCCGCCTGGGCGCCGGCACCATCATCGCGCCGTTCTGGCACCCCATCCGCGTGGCCGGCGAATGCGCCCTGCTCGACGTGATCAGCAACGGTCGCATGGAAGTGGGTCTGGCCCGCGGCGCCTACCAGTACGAATTCGACCGCATGGCCAACGGCATGCCGGCCGGCGACGGCGGCAAGTACCTGCGCGAGATGGTCCCGGTGGTGAAGGCGCTGTGGCAGGGCGACATCGCCCACGAAGGCGAAATCTGGAAGTTCCCCACCTCCACCTCCTCGCCGCGCCCGCTCCAGAAGCCGACCCCGCCGATGTGGATCGCCGCCCGCGACCCGGATTCGCACAACTTCGCAGTGGCCAACGGTTGCAACGTGATGGTCACGCCGCTGATGAAGGGCGACGAGGAAGTCGTCGACCTGAAGAACAAGTTCGAAGCCGCCCTGGCCAACAACCCGGATGTGCCGCGCCCGCAACTGATGGTGCTGCGCCACACCCACGTGCACGCCGCCGACGACCCGGAAGGCTGGAAGGTCGGCGCCGAGGCCATCTCGCGCTTCTACCGCACCTTCGATGCCTGGTTCGGCAACAAGCAGACCCCGGTCAACGGCCTGCTGCCGCCCAGCCCCGAGGAAAAGTTCAAGGAGCGCCCGGAGTTCGAGCTGGAGAACATCCGCAAGAACACCATGATCGGCACCCCGGAAGAAATCATCGCGCGCATCCGCCACTACCAGGAACTGGGCGTGGACGAATTCAGCTTCTGGGCCGACAACAGCCTGCCGTATGCCGAGAAGAAGAAGTCGCTGGAACTGTTCATCCAGCACGTGGTGCCGGCTTTCCGCTGATCACCGATGCCTGCCGCAAAGGGCGCCTTCGGGCGCCCTTTGTGTTTGCCCCACACCGCACTCCCCTGTGGGAGCGAGCTTGCTCGCGAACACGTCCCGCATCTGGCTGCGGAGCGTCCCTGTAGGAGCGCGCCATGCGCGCGATCGCGGGCATGGCCCGCTCCTACAATCCAGCTCCTCTGCCCATGGAACCTCCGCACAAACGAAAAGGCCCGGCATGATGCCGGGCCTTTTCCGTTCACGCGGGCTTACCACTCGCGCGGCGCGATCAGCTCTTCGATATCGGCATCGAAACCGTAAGCCTCGGCGATGAAGGCGATGTCCCCACCGATGTTGTCGCGGGCGGCCGTTTCGATCTCGCTGCCCTGCTCCTCGAACTCCTCGCCCAGTGCATTGAAGGCCAGGGTGGTTTGATGAGTCAGTGCGTACAGCGCCTCCAGGTCCGCCGGCGCCTGCGCCTCGATGGCCTCGCACAGCGCCACCAGCAGCTGCTGCCCCTTGGCGACCAGCTGTGGCGGGAAGTAGCTGTCGCGCACCATGTCGTCGAGGAAGCTGTACTGACTCAGCTTTACATTCTTGATGGCCATGATCGTATTCGCTCCTTGAGTGATCCGGCGGTGCACCGGGCACGGCATCCTAAGGCGAAGCTGCAACCGATGCCACGCAGGACTCCCGCGCTGGCGACAGACATGAAAAAGCCCGGCATCCAGCCGGGCTTTTTCATGGCAGCCGAGGCTCAATCCGCGTGGATGTCGTTGTCCTTGGTCTCCTTCAGGAACAGCAACGAGCAGACCAGGCTCATCGCCGTGATCAGCACCGGGTACCACAGGCCGTAGAAGATGTTGCCGGTGTACACCACCAGGGCGAACGAGATGGTCGGCAGCAGCCCGCCGAACCAGCCGTTGCCGATGTGGTACGGCAACGACAGCGAGGTGTAGCGGATGCGCGTCGGGAACAGCTCGACCATCAGCGCCGCCAGCGGACCGTAGCAGCAGGTGGCGATGAAGATCAGCGCGACGATGATTGCCACCACCATCGGCCGGTTCACCAGCGAGGAATCAGCCACGGTCGGGTAGCCGGCGTCCTTCACCGCAGCGCCCAGCGCGGCGGCGTCGAAGCCCTCGAGGCGTTTCTCGCCCACCGTCACCACCAGCTCGCTGCCGGCCGGCGCGGCCACCGAACTGTAGGGCACGCCGCCCTTCACCAGCAGGGTCTTGGCCTTGTCGCAGGCGCTGTCGAATTTGGCCTTGCCCACCGGGTCGAACTGGAAGGTACAGGTAGCCGGGTCCGCCATCACGGTGACCGGCGCCTGGCGCGTGGCCGCATCGATCTGCGGGTTGGCGTAATGGGTCAGCGCCTTGAACAGCGGGAAGTACAGCACCGTGGCCAGCAGCAGGCCGGTGATCAGGACCGGCTTGCGGCCGACCTTGTCCGACAGCCAGCCCATGATCACGAACAGCGGCGCGCCGATCACCAGGGAGATGATCAGCAGCCCGTTGGACAATGCCGGGTCCACCTTCAGCACCTGGGTGAGGAAGAACATCACGTAGAACTGTGCGGCGTAGAAGGTCACCGCCTGGCCTGCGTTGATGCTGAACAGCGCGATCAGGACGATCTTCAGGTTGCCCCAGTGGGTGAAGGATTCCTTGAGCGGTGACTTGCTCACCTTGCCCTCGGCCTTCATCTTCAGGAACGCTGGCGACTCGTGCATGGACAGGCGAATCCAGGTGGAGATGCCCAGCAGCACGATGGAGATCAGGAACGGCAGGCGCCAGCCCCAGGTCTCGAACTCCGGTCCGGTGATCTGCCGGCAACCCCAGATCACCACCAGCGAAAGCAACAGGCCGCCGGTGGCGGTGCACTGGATCCAACTGGTGTAGGCGCCGCGCTTGTGGTCCGGCGCGTGTTCGGCCACGTAGATCGCTGCCCCGCCGTACTCACCCCCCAACGCCAGGCCCTGCAACAGGCGCAGCACGATGAGGATGACCGGCGCCGCCACGCCGATGGTGGCGTAGGCCGGCAGCAGACCCACCGCGAAGGTCGACAGGCCCATCAGCAGGATGGTGACGAGGAAGGTGTACTTGCGCCCGATCATGTCCCCCAGGCGGCCGAACACCAGCGCGCCGAACGGGCGGACGAGGAAGCCGGCGGCGAATGCCAGCAGAGCGAAGATGAACGCGGTGGTGTCGTTGACCCCGGCGAAGAAGTGCTTGGCAATGATCGCCGCCAGCGACCCGTAGAGGAAGAAGTCGTACCACTCGAACACCGTGCCAAGCGACGAGGCGAAGATCACCTTGCGCTCGTCGCGCCGCGAGGTCGCGGGCCGCTCGTAGGAGCTGGTCTGTGCTACATCGGTCATTGCGGGCTCTCCTGCCCCTTCTGGGGGCTTTTGTTTTTGTCAGCCTCGACTGCCACGGTTTTCACACCGCGCGATACCGTTGAGTTGCTACACGCCTGATAAAAAAGTGGGGAGACGGGATCGCCGTCACGCCACCGGAGCTTCCTCCTGTGTGCGCCCACTGGAAGGGATGACCTCCGCGCCGCGCGCGGGTTCGTTCAAAATCATCTGCGCAGCCTTTTCCGCAATCACCAGCACCGGCGAGCAACTGTTGCCGGAGGTCAGGCTGGGCATGATCGAAGCGTCGGCGATGCGCAGGCCGGGAATGCCGTGTACGCGCAGCTGGCTGTCCACCACCGCGCCCTCGCCCTGCCCCATGCGGCAGGTGCCGGCCGGGTGGAAGATGGTGGTGCCGATCTCGGCAGCGGCGCGGTGCAGGTCTTCCTCGGTCTGGTAGTCCGGACCGGGCTTGAACTCCACCGGATTGAAGCGCGCCAGCGCGGGCGCGGCAGCGATGCGGCGGGTCAGGCGGATGGCATCGGCGGCCACACGCAGGTCCTGCGGGTGGCTCAGGTAGTTGGGCTGGATCACCGGCTTGTCGCGCGGGTCCAGCGAACGCAGGGTGACCGTGCCACGGCTCAGCGGACGCAGGTCGCACACCGACGCGGTGAACGCCGGGAAGCTGTGCAGCGGCTCGCCGAAGCGCTCCAGCGACAACGGCTGCACGTGGTATTCGAGGTTGGCCGAACGCTGGTTCGGATCGGACTTGGCGAACGCGCCCAGCTGGCTCGGCGCCATGGACAGCGGGCCGCTGCGCTTGAACAGGTACTCCAGGCCCATGCCCATCTTGCCCCACAGCGTCGAGGCGATCTGGTTCAGCGAGGGTGCGCCGTTCATGCGGTAGATCAGGCGCAGCTGCAGGTGGTCCTGCAGGTTGCCGCCGACGCCGGAAAGCTCGTGGCGCACACCGACGCCGTGCTTCTCCAGCAACTCGCGCGGGCCGATGCCGGAGCGTTGCAGCAGCACCGGGGTGTTGATCGCGCCGGCGCAGAGAATCACTTCACGCCGGGCCCGCAACTCGCGCCGCGCCCCCTGCCAGTTCACTTCCAGCCCGGCGGCGCGGCCGTTCTCCAGCAGCACGCGCAGGGCCTCGACATTCGTCAGCACGGTGAGGTTGGGGCGGTTGGCGATGGGTCGCAGGAAGGCCTTCGAGGCGTTCCAGCGCACGCCGGAGCGCTGGTTCACCTGGAAGTAGCCGCAACCTTCATTGTCGCCGCCGTTGAAGTCCTCCACCGGGCGCACGCCGGACTGCGCCGCCGCCTCGCGGAAGGCATCGAGGATCGCCCACGACAGCCGCTGCTTCTCCACCCGCCATTCACCACCCGCGCCATGCAGCTCGCTCGACCCGGCAAAGTGGTCCTCCATCTTCATGAACAGCGGCAGCAGGTCGTTCCAGCCCCAGCCGGGGTTGCCCTCGGCGGCCCAGCCGTCGTAGTCCAGCGCCTGGCCACGCATGTAGATCATGCCGTTGATCGACGAGCAGCCGCCCAAGGTGCGCCCGCGCGGGTATTTGATCGCGCGGCCGTTCAGGCCCGGCACCTGCTCAGTGTCGAAACACCAGTCGGTGCGCGGGTTGCCGATGCAATAGAGGTAACCGACGGGAATGTGGATCCAGGGATAGTTGTCCGGGCCGCCGGCTTCGAGCAGCAGCACGCGGTTGGCGGGGTCGGCGGACAGGCGGTTGGCCAGCAGGCAGCCGGCAGGGCCCGCGCCGACGATCAGGTAGTCATAAGCATCCAGTGCCTGGGGCATGGAGAAGTACCTCGTCGTGCTTGTTCTTTTTATCTGAGGACCGAGCCTAGCCGTTCGTTCGTGATAAAAGAACAGTCGTTTCGAGTCAGCTGCTGTGCGTTTTCTAACAACAAGGACTGCCGCGATGTTCGACTGGAATGACCTGCGCTACTTCCTGGAGCTGCACCGCAGCGGCCGCCTGCTGACCACCGCCAAGCGCCTGGGCACCACCCACGCCACCGTGGCGCGGCACATAGAGAGCATCGAGCGCGACCTCGGCACCCAGCTGTTCGCCCAGCACACCGGCGGCTACCAGCTCACCCCGGCCGGCCAGGCTCTGCTCAAGCACGCCGAGGCCATGGAGAACACCGCCCTCCTCGCCCAGGAGGAAATGAGCCAGGCCATCTCGCCGCTGGGGCAGATCCGCATCGGCGTCACCGAAGGACTGGGCACCATGTTCCTCGCCCCGCGCCTGGGCGAACTGATGCAACGCTACCCCGGCCTGGAAGTGGAACTGGTGTCGGTACCGCGCTTCGTCAGCATCACCAACCGCGAGGCCGACATCGCCATCACCCTGGAACGCCCGAGCGCCGACCTGGTGATCAGTCGCCTGCTCACCCGCTACCGCCTGAGCCTGTTCGCCAGCCCCGCCTACCTGGAAAAAGCCCCGCCCCTGCGCGACCGCGAAGACCTCAGCCGCCACCCGTGGATCGGCTACGTCGACGACCTGCTGTTCAGCCAGGAACTGCTGTTCCACCACAGCTTCTGCCGCCACCCGCAGGTGGTGTTCCGCAGCACCAGCGTGGTCGCCCAGCAACAGGCCGCCCAGGCTGGCATCGGCATCGCCATCCTCCCGCAGTACATGGGCCTGCACGACCCGCGACTGGTGCCGGTGCTGCCGGAGGAATTCATCGAACGGGAATACTGGATGTGCACCCGGCGCGAACTGCACCGCTCGGTGCGGCTGCGACTGGTGTGGGATTTTCTGGTGGAAGTCTGCGGGCGCGAGCAGGGGATTCTCGTGCAAGGCCAAACCACGGCATCGGCCTGACCTGTAGGAGCGAGCTTGCTCGCGAACCCGCCCACCACCGGCATCGCCGGGAGAGCTGTTCGCGAGCAAGCTCGCTCCTACAAGAACAAGAGCGGACGAGTTACTCCGCGCGGGCCTTCTCGACCTTCTCGGAAGCCGACCACAGGCGGTAGCGGACTTCGACGTCTTTCGGCGTGTAGATGACGATCGGCAGCTTGCTGTTGTAGCGCAGCACGAAGCCGTCGCCGACCACCGGGACGAACTCCTGGCGGGTCTTGCCGTCCGGGCAGGCCATCAGGGTGCTGGCCGGGCCGCTGACCTTGTCCAGGCGATAGTAGGGGTAGCCCCAGCCTTCCAGGGTCTGCTCTTCCAGGGTGCCGCCCAGGCGCTGGCGGTTGCAGTCGACGGTCAGCGTCTTGCCGGCGAGGATCTCGACCTTGAAGTTGTCTTCCTGCGCCTGCCTGGGCAGGTGGATGACCTGGCGCACGAAGCCGTCCTCGGCCTTGGGATAAGGCGCGACGTCTTCCAGCTTGGCGGCGTTGGCGAAGGTGGCGGTGGCACTGAGCAGCAGCGCGGTGGGGAGGGTGAAACGTACGAACGGCATGAAGCCTCCTTGCAGAAATGAAGAACGAACGCACCTTGTGGGTGCGTTCGTCCGAGCGCTCTGACCGTCAAATTGTACGAACGCTCCTACAGCCGTACGCTGAGTTGTATCAAGCTACTTCACCGCCGGCCTTGGCCTGCTGCTCCAGGTGGGCCTGGAGCTCCGGGGCGAGGTTGAGGTTGTAGGCGAGTTCGTCCAGGTAGGTGCGCTCGGTGCCCTGCTGGTCATCCACCAGCATTACGCTGACCAGGTACATCTCGGCGGCCACGGCCGGGTCGCCCTGGGCGGACTCGGCAACTTCGGCGGCGTCCAGTGGCTTGCGCACCTCGGCGTCGAGCCAGTCCTGCAGCTCAGGTTCATCGGCGTGCCGGGCGATCTCGGTCTGGATGGCGGCCTTTTCCTTTTCGTCGATGCGACCGTCGGCCTTGGCGGCGGCGATCATGGCGCGCAGGATCGCGTGGCTGTGGGCCTCGGCCTCGGGGCCGGAGAGCTGGTCCACGGTCATCAGCGACTGCTGCTGAGGCGCCGCAGCCGGGTGCTGGCGCTGATAATTCTGATAAGCCTGGAAGGCCATCATGCCGAGGGATGCGAGCATGGCGTAGTTGATACCGCCGCCGCTGCCCGTCCGGCCTTGCGGCGCGCCGCCGCTGTTCATGCCGCCCCCGAGCATGCCGCCGAGTACGTCGCCCAGGCCGCCGAGCCCGCCACCGGCGCCGCCGGAGGAACCGCCCAGCAAGCCACCCAGCAATCCGCCGAGGCCGCCGAGGCCTCCCGCGCCGCCGCCCTGTTGTGTCGCCGCGCCTTGGCTGCCGCGCAGCAGTTGTTCCAGTAGATCCGTAGTGTTCATGGAGTGACCCTCGCCGGCTTGCGTGGCGCGCCGGGCGGCGTCGCCAACCTGTTGCAGCAATGAGCTCTGACCTGCCTTGAGCAATTGATCGAAAAGAGATCCAGCATTCATGAGATGACAACTCTCGCTATGCGTTGGGCAACGATAGTCCCGCCACACCGATGCGCCAGCGCCGTTCGCCGGCCGGGTGTCAGGGCGGGACACCCGGGGCGAAGCCTGCCGCTGCGAGAGCTTGGCAGCCAGGCGATTGCCGCCCGGCGCCGACTTCAGCCGGCGATTGCGAGGAAGGTCACGCGGGTACGGCGTCCAGCGCCTTCTGCGCCTGGGCTTCCAGCTCGACCTTGAGGCCGGCGTCGAGGCTCAGCTGGCGGGCCAGTTCGTCAAGGTAGGCGCGCTCCATATAGTTGGTTTCGTCGACCATCAGCAGGCTGGCCAGGTACATCTCGGCGGCCATTTCCTCGCTGGTGGCGGCGCGGGCGACTTCGGCCGGGTCCAGCGGCTTGGCCAGCTCGCGTTCGAGCCAGCCCTGCAACTCGACGTCGCCGGTGAGCTTGGCAATTTCGCCATCGATCAGTTGGCGTTCGCGCTCATCGATATGTCCGTCGGCCTTCGCGGCGGCAACGATGGCCCGCAGGATGGCGTGGCTGTGCTGCTCGGCCTGCGCCGGGGGCAGGCGGTCGACGGTCTGCGGCTCGCCGCGCGGAGCGCTGGCCTGCTTCTGCTGCCAGTTGCCGTAGGCCTTGTAGGCGAGCACGCCGAGCGCCGCGAGGCCACCATAGGTGACGACCTTGCCGCCCATCTTGCGCGCCTTCTTGCTGCCCATCAGCAGGCCCAGCGCGCCCGCCGCCAGGGCGCCGCCACCGGCGCCGGAGAGCAGGCTGCCCAGGTCCAGGACGCCGCCCTTGCCGGACGATGAGGTTTGCTGACCGCCGTCCTGCCGGGCCACGCCCTTGTTCTGCAGGAGGTCCTGGCCGGATCTGAGGAGCTGGTCGAGCAGGCCGCGAGTGTTCATGGCGATCTCCACTGGTCTATCGGAAATGGTGTCTATCGAAATTTGTGGATTCCGACTCTAGTCCAGCGCGGGCTTCGGACGCAGCGACAGTGTGCTTCCGGATATTGCGGCCCTTTGCCGGCGGGTCCGCAAGGCAATGGGGCGCTTTCATTCGATTAAAAAGAATGCTCCTATAGATTTTCGATAATCAACAATGAAATGCGCCGAGACCGGCTAGACAATGCTCTGGCTCGCGGTGTCGAGCGTTCCACCGACTTCGCAAGCGGTCCCCCGCCCATGATGACGCTCCGCCAGATTCGCCATTTCATCGCCGTCGCCGAGACCGGCTCGATCTCCGCTGCCGCCCAGGCGGTGTTCATTTCCCAGTCCACCCTGACCCTCGCCATCCAGCAACTGGAAGAAGAGATCGGCGTGCGCCTGTTCGATCGCCACGCCAAGGGCATGACCCTGACCCACCAGGGCCACCAGTTCCTGCGCCAAGCGCACCTGATCCTGGCCACGGTGGAGAACGCCAAGCGCAGCCTGCAGCAGAGCACCGACCAGGTGGCCGGCAGCCTGACCATCGGCGTGACCAGCCTGGTGGCGGGCTATTACCTGGCGGACCTGATCAACCGCTTCCAGCGCGCCTACCCCAACGTGCAGACCCGCGTGGTGGAGGACGAACGCCCCTATATCGAGCACCTGCTGGTGAGCGGCGAGATCGACGTCGGCGTGCTGATCCTCTCCAACCTGGAAGACCGCCACGCCCTGCAGACCGAGGTGCTGACCCACTCACCGCACCGCCTCTGGCTGCCGGCGCAGCACCCGCTGCTGGAGCGCGACAGCATCGGCCTGGCCGATGTGGCGGGCGAGCCATTGATCCAGCTGAACGCCGACGAGATGGGCCTGCACACCCAGCGCATCTGGTCCCGGGCCGGGCTGGTGCCGCAGGTGACGCTGCGCACGGCGTCGGTGGAAGCGGTGCGAAGCCTGGTGGCCGCGGGCCTGGGCCTGTCGATCCAGCCGGACATGACCTACCGCCCCTGGTCGCTGGAAGGCGACATCATCGAGGCGCGGCCGCTGGTGGACCTTTCCGAGCCGCTGGACGTCGGCCTGGCCTGGCGTCGCGGCACCGCGCGGCCGCCGCTGGTGGACCCGTTCCTCACCGTGGCCCGCGAGCAGCCCAACGCGAAGAAGCTTTCCATCTGAATGCAGGGCGGATAACCGCTTGCGGTTATCCGCCGCCAGGATTCGGAATGGCGCTGACGGCGGGTAACGCCTGGGGCGTTATCCGCCCTGCGGGTTCGGTGCAGCAAAGTCAGCCATTCGATTTAATCGAACGCCGCTTTCAGTAATTAGAATTTGTCGACCCCACGCCCGGACTCTAGTCTCTGCCCTCATACAAAGGGCCAGCTCCGGGTATCGCCCCCTCCGGAGCACGCACATGGCCACCGAAAACAAGACAGATAAAAGACGAGTTTCCAAGATGACCGGTGCAACCCTGCATACCGCCTTGCTGATCGACGGCCAACTGGTCGCCGGCGAAGGCATGGCCGAGCCGATCATCAACCCGACCACGGGCGAAACCATCGTCAGCATCGCCGACGGCTCCCTGGATCAGGTCGAGCAGGCCATCGCTGCCGCGCACCGCGCCTTCCCCGCCTGGGCCCGCACCACCCCCGCACAGCGCGCCACCGCCCTGCTCGCCATCGCCGACGCCATCGACAAGCGTGCCAATGACCTCGCCCAGCTGGAATCGCTGAACTGCGGCAAGCCGCTGCACCTGGCGCGTCAGGACGACATCCCGGCCACCGCCGACGTGTTCCGCTTCTTCGCCGGCGCCGTGCGCTGCCAGCAGGGCCAGCTCGCCGGCGAATACGTGCCCGGCCACACCAGCATGGTGCGCCGCGACCCGGTCGGCGTGGTCGCCTCGATTGCGCCGTGGAACTACCCGCTGATGATGGCCGCGTGGAAGATCGCCCCCGCGCTGGCCGCCGGCAACACCCTGGTGTTCAAGCCGTCCGAGCACACCCCGCTGAGCATCCTGGCGCTGGCCCCGGCGCTGGCGGAAATCCTCCCCGCCGGCGTGATCAACATCGTCTGCGGTGGCGGCGAAGGTGTCGGCAGCCATCTGGTGAGCCACCCGAAGGTGCGCATGGTCTCCCTGACCGGCGACATCGTCACCGGGCAGAAGATTCTCCAGGCCGCCGCGCGCACCCTCAAACGCACCCACCTGGAACTGGGCGGCAAGGCGCCGGTGATCGTCTGCAACGACGCCGACCTCGAAGCCGTGGTCCAGGGTGTGCGCACCCACGGTTACTACAACGCCGGCCAGGATTGCACCGCCGCTTGCCGCATCTATGCCCAGGCCGGTATCCATGACCGCCTCGTCGCCGAGCTGGGCGACGCCGTGGCCAGCATCCGCTTCGCCCGCAAGCGCGACGCCGACAACGAGATCAGCCCGCTGATCAGCGCCCGCCAGCGCGACCGCGTGGCCAGCTTCGTCGAACGCGCCCTCGGCCAGCCGCACATCGAGCGCGTCACCGGCGCCGCCGTGCATTCGGGCCCCGGTTTCTACTACCAGCCGACCCTGCTGGCCGGCTGCAAGCAGCAGGACGAGATCGTCCAGCGCGAAGTGTTCGGCCCGGTGGTCACCGTGACCCGCTTCGACCAGCTGGAACAGGCGGTGGACTGGGCCAACGACTCCGAATACGGCCTGGCCTCCTCGGTGTGGACGCAGAACCTGGACAAGGCCTTCCAGATCGCCAACCGCCTGCAGTACGGCTGCACCTGGATCAACACCCATTTCATGCTCGCCAGCGAGATGCCCCACGGCGGGCTCAAGCGCTCGGGCTACGGCAAGGACCTGTCCAGCGACTCGCTGCAGGACTACAGCGTGGTGCGCCACATCATGGCGCGCCACGGCCAGCAACTGGATTGAACCATCCGGCGGGGGCTCCCGCCGGCACATAAGAAACGCCCCCGCGGTAAGCCGCGAGAGGGCTGTTGCTCGATTGAACTGCCCCACCAATAGAGACAACAACGAGAGGGAGACACCCGATGCGCAAGACAGCACTGCTCAGTGCCATCACCACCGCCCTGCTGGCCAGCGCCGGCGTCCAGGCTGCCGAGGCCCTGAAGGAAGTCGGCAAGGGCGAAGGCCGCCTGGACATCATCGCCTGGCCCGGCTACATCGAGCGCGGCCAGTCCGACAAGAACTACGACTGGGTCACCCAGTTCGAGAAGGACACCGGCTGCCAGGTCAACGTGAAGACCGCGGCCACCTCCGACGAGATGGTCAGCCTGATGGCCAAGGGCGGCTACGACCTGGTCACTGCATCCGGCGACGCCTCCCTGCGCCTGATCTACGGCAAGCGCGTGCAGCCGATCGACCCCTCGCTGATCCCCAACTGGAAGAACATCGACCCGCGTCTGAAGGACGCCGCCTGGTACGTGGTCAACGGCAAGACCTACGGCGCGCCGTACCAGTGGGGCCCGAACCTGCTGATGTACAACACCAAGATCTTCCCCACCGCGCCGGACAGCTGGAAGGTCGTGTTCGACGCCCAGAACCTGCCCGACGGCAAGCCGAACAAGGGCCGCGTGCAGGCCTACGACGGCCCGATCTACGTCGCCGACGCCGCGCTGTACCTGAAGGCCACCCAGCCGGAGCTGGGCATCACCGACCCGTACCAGCTCGACGAGAAACAGTACGCCGCCGTGGTCGAACTGCTGCGCAAGCAGCATGACCTGATCCACCGCTACTGGCACGACACCACCGTGCAGATGAGCGACTTCAAGAACGAAGGCGTCGCCGCTTCCAGCGCCTGGCCGTACCAGGCCAACGCCCTGAAGGCCGAAGGTCAGCCGATCGCCACGGTGTTCCCGAAGGAAGGCGTCACTGGCTGGGCCGACACCACCATGCTGCACGCCGATGCCCAGCACCCGAGCTGCGCCTACAAGTGGCTGAACTGGTCGCTGGAACCCAAGGTCCAGGGCGACGTGGCCGCCTGGTTCGGCTCCGTGCCGGCCGTGCCCGAAGGCTGCAAGGCCAGCACCCTGCTGGGCGGCGAAGGCTGCGCCACCAACGGCTACAACCAGTTCGACAAGATCGCGTTCTGGAAGACCCCGGTGGCCGAGGGTGGCAAGTTCGTCCCGTACAGCCGCTGGACCCAGGACTACATCGGGATCATGGGCGGCCGTTGAGGCAGGGGTTTCCCCCGAGCGCATGACTGGCTCCCCTCCCCCTTCAGGGAGAGGGGCTGGGGGAGAGGGTGATGCCGCTGGCTCCGATGCCCGGCCGCCCTCTCCCCAACCCTCTCCCTGAAGGGAGAGGGAGCTGTTCGGCGTAACGCCTACCCGCGAACCACATCCGTACCGATTCACCCGTATCTCAGATTCACGGGCAGGGCTCCCCTACGCCGGATTCCTGCCCCTTGGAGCGTGCACCATGACCACTCCCGCTGTTCAATTCACCCAGGTCTCCCGCCAGTTCGGCGACGTCAAGGCCGTTGACCGGGTGTCCATCGACATCAAGGACGGCGAGTTCTTCTCCATGCTCGGCCCGTCGGGCTCGGGCAAGACCACCTGCCTGCGCCTGATCGCCGGCTTCGAGCAACCCAGCGCAGGCTCCATCCGCATCCATGGCGAGGAGGCCGCCGGCCTGCCGCCCTACCAGCGTGACGTCAACACGGTGTTCCAAGACTACGCGCTGTTCCCGCACATGAGCGTGCTGGAGAACGTCGCCTACGGCCTGAAAGTGAAAGGCATCGGCAAGGCCGAGCGCCTCAAGCGCGCCGAGGAAGCCCTCGGCATGGTCGCCCTGGGCGGCTATGGCGTGCGCAAGCCGGTGCAGCTCTCCGGCGGCCAGCGCCAGCGCGTTGCCCTGGCCCGCGCCCTGGTGAATCGCCCGCGCGTGCTGCTGCTGGACGAACCCCTCGGCGCGCTGGACCTCAAGCTGCGCGAGCAGATGCAGAGCGAGCTGAAGAAGCTGCAGCGCCAGCTGGGCATCACCTTCATCTTCGTCACCCACGACCAGAGCGAAGCGCTGTCCATGTCCGACCGCGTGGCGGTGTTCAACAAGGGCCGCATCGAACAGGTCGACACCCCGCGCAACCTCTACATGAAACCGGCCACCCCGTTCGTGGCGGAATTCGTCGGCACCTCCAACGTGCTGCGCGGCGACCTCGCCCAGGGCCTGACCGGCAACGCCCAGCCCTTCTCCATCCGTCCCGAGCACATCCGTTTCGCCAATGGCGAGCGCAGCGCCTCGGACATCGAGATCAGCGGCCTGCTGCACGACATCCAATACCAGGGCGCAGCGACCCGCTACGAAATCCGTCTCGACAACGGCCAGAACCTCTGCCTCAGCCAGGCCAACAGCCAGTGGGCCGACATCGACCTCGCCCACCAGCCGGGCCAGCGCGTGACCGCCCGCTGGGCGCGCGAGGCGATGGTGGTGCTGAACGAGGGCGCGTGAGATGGAACTGACGATGAACGCACCGGTGCCGCAGGCCAGCAATGGCCCGCTGCGCCGCCTGTGCAACCTGCTCTACCGCAAGCCGACGCTGTACCTCTCGCTGCTGCTGATCCCGCCGCTGCTGTGGTTCGGCGCCATCTACCTCGGCTCGCTGCTGACGCTGCTGTGGCAGGGTTTCTACACCTTCGACGACTTCACCATGACGGTGACGCCGGACCTGACCTGGGCCAACTTCGGCTCGCTGCTCAGTGGCTCCAACTTCGACATCATCCAGCGCACCGTGCTGATGGCGGTCGCGGTGTCCATCGCCAGTGGCGCGGTGGCCTTCCCCATCGCCTACTACATGGCGCGCTACACCACCGGCAAGACCAAGGCGTTCTTCTACATCGCCGTGATGATGCCGATGTGGGCCAGCTACATCGTCAAGGCCTACGCCTGGACCCTGCTGCTGGCCAAGGGCGGCGTCGCCATGTGGTTCGTCCAGCACCTCGGTCTTGAGCCCGTGCTGAACCTGCTGCTGGGCATTCCGGGCGTCGGTGGCAACACCCTGTCCACCTCCAGCTTCGGGCGCTTCCTGGTGTTCGTGTACATCTGGCTGCCGTTCATGATCCTGCCGATCCAGGCCTCCCTGGAGCGCCTGCCGCCGTCACTGCTGCAAGCCTCGGCCGACCTCGGCGCGCACCCGCGGCAGACCTTCCTGCAGGTGATCCTGCCGCTGTCGATCCCCGGCATCGCCGCCGGCTCGATCTTCACCTTCAGCCTGACCCTGGGCGACTTCATCGTGCCGCAGCTGGTGGGCCCGCCGGGCTACTTCATCGGCAGCATGGTCTACGCCCAGCAGGGCGCGATCGGCAACATGCCGATGGCCGCCGCCTTCACCCTGGTGCCCATCGTGCTGATCGCGGTCTATCTCTCCATCGTCAAACGTCTGGGGGCCTTCGATGCACTCTGAGAAAGCATCCTGGGGGCTGAAAGCGGCCGCCTGGGGCGGGCTGGTGTTCCTGCACTTCCCGATCCTGATCATCTTCCTGTACGCCTTCAACACCGAGGACGCGGCCTTCAGCTTCCCGCCCAAGGGCTTCACCCTGCACTGGTTCAGCGTCGCCTTCGCGCGCCAGGACGTGCTCGAAGCCATCGAGCTGTCGGTGAAGATCGCCAGCGTCGCCACGCTGATCGCCATGCTCCTGGGCACCCTGGCCGCGGCCGCGCTGTACCGTCGCGACTTCTTCGGCAAGGAAGGCATCTCGCTGATGCTGATCCTGCCGATCGCCCTGCCCGGCATCATCACCGGCATCGCGCTGCTGTCGGCGTTCAAGACCCTCGGCATCGAACCGGGCTTCCTGACCATCGTCATCGGCCACGCGACCTTCTGCGTGGTGATCGTCTACAACAACGTCATCGCGCGCTTCCGCCGCACCTCGCACAGCCTCATCGAAGCCTCGATGGACCTGGGCGCCGACGGCTGGCAGACCTTCCGCTACGTGATCCTGCCCAACCTCGGCTCGGCACTGCTGGCCGGCGGCATGCTGGCGTTCGCGCTGTCCTTCGACGAGATCATCGTCACCACCTTCACCGCCGGCCATGAACGCACCCTGCCGATCTGGCTGCTCAACCAGCTGGGCCGCCCGCGCGACGTGCCGGTAACCAACGTGGTGGCGATGCTGGTGATGATCGTGACCATGCTGCCGATCCTCGGCGCCTACTACCTGACCAAGGGTGGTGAGGGCGTAGCGGGGAGCGGCAAGTGACAGTCATGTGCCAAGCGGCCCTCTCCCCCCGCCCTCTCCCTGAAGGGAGAGGGAGCCTGTTCGGCGTGCCCTGTTAGCACCGAGTTCGCCGGCAGACATGAAGGTTCGCCCAGCACGGATATCCCCTCTCCCTTCAGGGAGAGGGTTAGGGAGAGGGAAAGCCCCCGCTCCCAACCCAAAGAACCCCTCAGGCCCGCCGCTCCACAACCGGCAGGCCCCTAAAAAGAAACACCCCAACCGAATTTGCACCACGCTTCTGAACAAGAGGACTCAACCATGCAAACCCATCTGCTGATCAACGGCCAACTGGTCGCTGGCGAAGGCGAGAAGCTCGCCGTCCTGAACCCATCGCTGGGTACCACCCTGGTGGAAATCGCCGAGGCCACCCCGGCCCAGGTCGACGCCGCCGTGCTGGCCGCCGACGCCGCCTTCGACAGCTGGTCGCAGACCGCGCCGAAGGACCGCGCCATGCTCCTGCTGCAACTGGCCGACGCCATCGACGCCAACGCCGAGGAACTGGCTCGCCTGGAATCCAATAACTGCGGCAAGCCCTACTCCGCCGCGCTGAACGACGAGCTGCCGGCCGTCGCCGACGTGTTCCGTTTCTTCGCCGGCGCCTGCCGCGTGATGCAGGGCTCCGCCGCCGGTGAATACCTGCCGGGCCACACCTCGATGATCCGCCGCGACCCGGTGGGCGTGGTTGCCTCCATCGCACCGTGGAACTACCCGCTGATGATGGTCGCGTGGAAACTCGGCCCGGCCCTGGCCGCCGGCAACACCGTGGTGCTCAAGCCTTCCGAGCAGACCCCGCTGACCGCCCTGCGCCTGGCCGAGCTGATGGCCGCCATCTTCCCTGCCGGCGTGGTCAACCTGGTGTTCGGCCGTGGCCCGAGCGTCGGCGAGCCGCTGACCACCCACCCGAAAGTGCGCATGGTGTCGCTGACCGGTTCGGTCGCCACCGGCAGCCGCATCATCGCCGGCACCGCCGACACCGTGAAGCGCATGCACATGGAACTGGGCGGCAAGGCCCCGGTGCTGATCTTCGACGACGCCGACATCGACGCCGCCGTGGAAGGCATCCGCACCTTCGGCTTCTACAACGCCGGCCAGGACTGCACCGCCGCCTGCCGCATCTATGCGCAGAAGGGTATCTACGCCAAGTTCGTGGAGAAGCTCGGCGAAGCGGTGGCCAGCATCCAGTACGGCGAGCAGGACGACCCGAACACCGAGCTGGGCCCGGTCATCACCGAACAGCACCTGGAGCGCGTCATCGGCTTCGTCGAGCGCGCCCGCCAGGTGCCGCACATCGAAGTGGTCACCGGCGGCAAGCGTGCCGACCGTGCGGGCTTCTTCTTCGAGCCGACCGTACTCGCCGGCGCCCGCCAGGACGACGAAGTGGTCCGCCGCGAAATCTTCGGCCCGGTGGTTTCGGTCACCGAGTTCGAGGACGAAGCACAGGCGCTGGCCTGGGCGAACGACTCCGACTACGGCCTGGCCTCCTCGGTCTGGACCAGCGACATCGGCCGCGCCCATCGCCTGTCCGCGCGTCTGCAGTACGGCTGCACCTGGGTCAACACGCACTTCATGCTGACCACCGAGATGCCCCACGGCGGCATGAAGCTGTCGGGCTACGGCAAGGACATGTCCATGTACGGTCTCGAAGACTACACAGCCATCCGCCACGTCATGATCAAACACTAAAACGACCGGCTGCGCGTAGGCAGTACAGCGTTGGAAACGGGGGCGGGCCCAGTCATTTACAGCTCGTAAACTCCTGGGCCCGCCCCCGTTTCCGCCTCGTCCTGCTCTAGCTCGCGCGGTCGTTGGCTCCTCGCAACATCGTAAAGATCCAAAGCTACAAAACGGCGCCCCGCTCGACCGGGACCGCCGCGCGGCCACGCATGCCGCAAACCCTTCCGGACGGAAGGGCAAAACCATGACAGCCCGTGCCCCGGGCCATCACCTTGCAAGGACTTCCCATGACCATCACCCGCCGCGACTTCCTCAACGGCGTTGCCCTCACCATCGGCGCGGGCCTCACCCCGCTGCAACTTCTCCAGGCCGCCCCCTCCGGCCGCTACTACCCGCCCGCCCTCACCGGCCTGCGCGGCAGCCATCCCGGCGCGTTCGAGGTCGCGCACCAGATGGGCTGGGAGAAGAAGGTGTTCGACACCGATGGCCTGAAGATCGAGGAGCAGTACGACCTGGTGGTGGTCGGCGGTGGCATCAGCGGCCTGTCCGCAGCCTGGTTCTACCGGCAGCAGCACCCCAAGGCCCGCGTGCTGATCATCGAGAACCACGACGACTTCGGTGGCCACGCCAAGCGCAACGAATTCCAGGCCGGCGGCCGGATGATCCTCGGCTATGGCGGCAGCGAAGCCTTCCAGTCGCCCAAGCACCTGTACAGCGACACGGTGAACAAGCTGCTCAAGCAGCTCAACGTCGACGTGGACCGTTTCGAGACCGCCTTCGACCGCGACTTCTACCCGAACCTGGGCCTGTCCCGCGGGGTGTTCTTCGACAAGGCCGGCTTCGGCGAGGCGAAGATGGTGTCCGGCGACCCGACGCCCATGGTGGCCGACGACATCGCCCCGGAAAAACTCAACGCGCGCAGCTGGCGCGCGTTCATCTCCGACTTCCCGCTGCCCGAGGCCGACCGCCAGGCGCTGATCGACCTGCACGAAGCACCGAAAGACTACCTCGCCGGCAAGACCCGCGAAGAGAAGGAAGCGCACCTGGCCAAGACCAGCTACCAGGACTTCCTGCGCAAGGACGTCGGCCTGAGCGAAGCCGCCACCCGCTACTTCCTCAGCCGCACCAACGACTTCTCGGCACTGAGCATCGACGCCGTCCCCGCCGACTCGGCCTACTCCGTGGGCTTCCCCGGCTTCGCCGCCATGGACCTCTCGCCCATCAGCGAGGAAGCCAAGGCGGAGATGGAAGAGCCGTACATCTACCACTTCCCCGACGGCAACGCCTCGCTCGCGCGCCTGCTGGTGCGCGGCCTGATTCCCGGCGTGGCGCCGGGCAAGGACATGAACGACATCGTCCTGGCCACCTTCGACTACGCCAAGCTGGACCAGCCGAAGAACGCCGTGAACCTGCGCCTGAACAGCACCGCGGTGAGCGTGAAGAATCGCGATGGCGGCGTGGATGTCGGCTACAGCCGCGCCGGCGCCCTGCACCGCGTGCGCGCCAGGCACTGCGTGCTGGCCTGTTACAACATGATCATCCCCTACATCCTGCGCGACCTCCCCGCCGAGCAGAGCCACGCCCTGGCGCAGAACGTGAAGTTCCCGCTGGTGTACACCAAGGTGGTGATCCGCAACTGGCAGAGCTTCATGAAGCTGGGCGTGCACGAGATCTACGCGCCGAGCCAGCCGTACAGCCGCGTGAAACTGGACTACCCGGTGGACATCGGCGGCTACAGCCACCCGCGCGACCCGAACCAGCCCATCGGCCTGCACATGGTCTACGTGCCCACCAGCCCCAACTCCGGCATGGACGCGCGGACCCAGGCCCGCGCCGGCCGCGGCAAGCTCTACGGCATGAGCTTCGAATACATGGAAGGCATGATCCGCGACCAGCTGCAGGCCATGCTCGGCCCGGCCGGCTTCGACCATCAGAAGGATATCCAGGCGATCACCATCAACCGCTGGTCGCACGGCTATTCGTACTTCTCCAACAGCCTCTTCGATGATGAGCAAGAGAGCGAAAAACTGATGAACCTGGCCCGCACCCAGGTCGGCAACGTCACCATCGCCAACTCCGATGCTGCCTGGGACGCCTATGCCCACGCCGCCATCGATGAAGCCTGGCGCGCGGTGGGCGAACTGTCCTGACAGACCCGGCGCCACGCCCTGCGTGGCGCCGCACTCAACGGCCATCCGGCCGACAACCCGCGGGCACGCCCGCAACGGAGGCAAGCATGCGTCACCTCGTCAGAGCGTTTTACCTGCTGTCGCTGTTCACCTTTGCCAGCCTCGTACAGGCAGCAGAGTCGCCCAAACAGATCGTCGATGCCTACATGGCCGCGTGGAACGCCCACGATGCCGAGAAGGCCGCCGGCTACCTGGCCAAGGATGCGGAGTACTTCGACGTCACCGTCGGCACCCCGCAGAAGGGCCGCGAAGCCGCGCGCGACAATGTGATCAAGGTGTTCGTGGGTGCCGTTCCGGACCTCAAGTGGAAGATGAACGGCAAGCCGATCGTCGACAAGGACGGCATCGCCTTCCAGTGGACCTTCAGCGGCACCAACACCGGCGCCTGGGATGCCCAGACCCCGGCGACCAACAAGCCGCTGTCGTTCGACGGCGTGAGCTACGTGAAGGTCAAGGACGGCAAGATCGTCTACCAGGGCGACTACTACGACGCCCTGGGCCTGCACAAGCAACTGGGCTGGTAACAGACGTCGGGCACGCAGGGCGTCATCCGCCCTGCGCCGCCTTTGTAGGAGCGCCCCATGGGCGCGATCGCGGGCATGGCCCGCTCCTACAGAGAGCATCACCGGCCACGCCTCGGGGCGCGGTCGACATAACCAGAAAGAAGCCCTCGCCTACCCCTGCCCTCCTCCGCCACTGCAGTGTCACAAGCCATGTCAATCACACTCGAACCACGGCCCGCCAAGGCCGAAGACAGCTCCAGCACGCGCTCCACCATCGACCAGGTTAAGCAGCTGATCGCCGACCTCAACGTGCGCTGGACCGAGATCAGCAAGGTCTCCGAAGTCATCAAGCAGATCGCCAGGAACACCAATCTGGTGGCCCTCAACGCCGCCATCGAAGCCGCCCGCGCCGGGGAAAGCGGGCGCGGCTTCGCGGTGGTCGCCGACGAGGTGCGCCGCCTGGCCACCCAGTCGGCCAATGCCACCGCCGACATCGGCAACGTCGTCGCCTCGATCAGGAGCGAGAGCGCCCGCGCCCTGGCCGATGTCGAACAGGCCGAGCACTCCAGCCTGCTGGACACCGCCCGCGTGGTGCTGGCCAGCGAGACCCAGCGCCTGGAGGCGCGCTTCGCCGTGATGGCCACCGCGCTCTACGGCCTCAAGCACTTCATCCTCGGCATGAAGAGCCGCAACCTTGGCCCGCAGCGCGAGCAGATCGACGCGGTGATGCACGAATACCTGACCCGCAACCCCGAGCTGCTGGCCTTCGCCTGCGGTTGCGAGCCCAACGCCTTCGACGGCCGCGACCGCGAGTTCATCGACGCCCCCGGCCACGACGCCAGCGGGCGCCTGATGGCCTACTGGCACCGCGGCAGCGGCGTGGCCCAGCGCGAATGCCTTGTCGGCTACGACAAGGCCGACGGCAGCGGCGACTGGTACCAGGTCCCGCGCAACAAGGGCCGCGACGTATTCATGGAACCCTATGAATACAGCGTCGGCGGCAGCACCGTGCTGATGACTTCGTTCATGTCACCCATGACCGCCAACGGCCGCTTCCTCGGCATCCTCGGCGCGGACTACACCCTGCACCAGCTGCAGGAAAACCTCGGCAAGCTGACGCCCATGGGCAATGGCCAGTACACGCTGCTGTCGAACGCCGGCGTCTACGTCACCCACCCGGATGCCAGGCGTCTGGGCGACCAGGCCAGCGAACTGCCACAGGAAGCGCGCAACGCCATCGCCCAGGGCCGCAGCTGGGAACAGGTGAAGGGCCGCCGCGTGCAACTGCTGCAACCCATCCGCGTGGGCGACAGCGATGCGCCCTGGGCGCTGATGATGAGCTTCGAGCTGGCGCAGGCCGGCGAATGAGCGCCAGACGATGGCGCCGTTCGCAAGCAAGCTCGCTCCTACAAGGCCGGCTCCAGAGCGGGGACAGGCTGTAGGAGCGAGCTTGCTCGCGAACCCTGGCTCGACCTACGTCCGCTGGGGCAGCTCGGTGATATGGATTTCCGTCACCAGCGCCGGCTTCACCAGCGGTGTACGCGACAGCAGCGGGCAGAAGCGCGACAGCGCGCCGATCAGCTCCCACTGGGTATCCAGGGACTTCGCCAGCACATCCACATCCGCCAGCACCCGCTGGCCCACGCGCTGCAGGTGCGGATCGGGGCTGTGGCCGAGCTCCACCGACAACTGGGTGATCAGCGTGCTGAGGTTGGACATGTTGCGGGTGGCGAGGGCGAGGATGTTCGCCAGCAGGGCGATTTCCGATTGCGGGATGACAGCAGGCGTTGCAGAAGCGTCCATGCGTGCTCCAGAGGTGCTCTGATGGGTAGTGGCGCAATCCTTGCGCGAGCGCGGTGAGAGTAGCATCACAGCGCCACTGCGCGACAGATATCACATTTCATTTCTTTTCCTGACTTTTCGGTCACACCTCCCGCACGGGCACTTCGTAAGCCGCCACAAAGCGCGACCTGATCCTCAAATCCCCACCCCGGCGACGGAAACCACCGAGCGCATTTGAGCCGTGGAAATCGGCTATCTATGATCCGCGGCCATTTTTCGAACATTGAATGCCTGCTTCTCGTCGCGCACGGCGCCCCGCTTCCAGTACGAGGGCCAGGCCTCTTCGTCACCCCCTTGAAGATGCCGCACGATGGAACCCTCCGCGAACGCCCCCCGCTCCCACGACACCCGGACACCTCCGGGCACTGCGCGTGCCGGTTCTGCTCCCTTCGATACCCTGAGTTCCTGGGACGGTCCTGGCACCGCCTACACCGTGATGCCACGCCCTGCGGTTGCTTCACCTTCCCCTGTCCGGCCATCCGTACAGGCGGCGCAGCAGGAGCCACCTGCCGTTCTGCCAGCGGCCAGCCCCAACCGCCCCGCGCCCAGGCCATTGGTGAACGGGTTGCTGATGGTCGGCGTTGCCGCCTGCGCGCTGCTGCTGGCGCTGTGGAAGGCCGGCACGTTCGACAACACCGTCGTCACCCCGGCCAACCACGAAGCGAGCCCCCAGCCATCTGCAGGAACGCAGCCCACGGACAGCCCGGTAGAAAGCACCGTGACCGTTACCCAGGAGCCCATGGACGATGAGCCAGCGCTGGCTCCCTCCTCGGCGCCCGCTGCGGACGAACCTCCCGCCCCGGCGGCTCACGACCGTCAGCACTTCTCCGACACCGTCAGGCAAACCGAGCCCGCCGCGCAGAGTGTTGCCCCCCCCGCCCATGCTCCAGCAACAAGGCCCTCTCCCGCTGCGGTTTCGGCGCAGATGCCTGCGGAACACCAGCAGCCGAAAACCACCTCGCGTGCCCTCACCGAGCCGAAGGTTCGCCCGGCGCCCCGCGACGCTCTGACCATCACCGGCACGAAACCGGCCAGCCCAAGCAAACCGCGCAGCGCGCCTGCACCCGCCGCGGTCGGCACGCTGATCGTGTCCGTCCAGCCGTGGGCCGAAGTCTGGATCGACGGCGACAAGCGCGGCATCAGCCCGCCGCTGCTCAAGCTGCAACTGCCACCCGGCGTCTACACGGTCGAACTGCGCAACCCAGCTCTGCCCAGCTACAGCCAGAAGGTGCAGATTGGCTCCGGCCAGTCGGTGACGCTTCGCCACCGCTTTCCGTAAACGCAGCGGCCCCTCTCCCCACACGGACCAAGCCATGAAGTCTCTGCGCTCACTCTCGATGCCTCTGTTGATCGTCTGCCTGGCAGTTGCAACAGGTTGCAGGCACAACCTCGCGGAAGTGCCCGCGGACGCCGACCTGACACAGGCGCAGCAGGCCTTCGACGAAGCAACACGATCGTTCGAAGCAGGAGACTATGCCGCGGCTGAGGAGCAATTTCTCTCGCCGAAGATCTGGAGCGTCGACTCACCGCCGCTGCAACTGCAGGCGCTCAAGTTCCTGGCGTTCAGTTACTGCGTGACCGAGCGCCCGAATCAATGTCGTTTCGCCTTTGAACGTGCAGTGCAGACCAATCCATCTTTCCGTCTCGAAAGAGCCGAAGCGGGACATCCCATGTGGGGTCCGGTTTTCGAAGAGGCAGTTGGCCGCTGAATCGATGACACAGACATGAATTGCGCGGACGGCGCCCTCACGGCCATCTCGGCGCACATACCCAGGGGCACGTGGCGGGTGCGCCGCGACGGCGTCAGGAACGCCATTGGGGACTCGGGGGCACTCGGCAAGCCCGCGTGTCCCCTACAGCGGATCAGGCCTGCCCGTAGGCCTTGCGCTTGGGCGTACCGCGTTGCGCGGCGCGCAGGTACTGCGCCGGCCACGGCACCTGCTGGCCGCCCAGCTCATCGGCGGCATGCAGCGGCCAGTACGGGTCACGCAGCAGTTCGCGGGCCAGCAGGATCAGGTCGGCCTGCCCGGTACGCAGGATGTGTTCGGCCTGTACCGGCTCGGTGATCATCCCCACGGTGCCGCTGGCGACGCCGGCTTCCTTGCGCACCCGCTCGGCAAACTGCGTCTGGTAACCCGGCCCCACGGGAATCTCGGCGTTCACCGCGGTACCGCCGGACGACACGTCGATCAGGTCCACCCCCAGGTTCTTCAGGCGGCGCGCCAGCTCAACGGTCTCGTCGGGGTTCCAGCCATCCTCCACCCAGTCGGTGGCGGACAGGCGGACAAACAGCGGCAGCTCCTGGGGCCAGACCGCACGCACGGCTTCGGTGACCTCCAGGAGGAAGCGGATGCGGTTCTCGAAGCAGGTACCGTACTGATCGCGGCGCTGGTTGGAGAGCGGCGAAAGGAACTGGTGCAGCAGGTAGCCGTGGGCGGCATGCACCTCGGCGATCTTGAAGCCGGCGGCCAGCGCGCGCTCGGCGCCGCGCACGAACTGATGCTTGATGGTCGCCATCTGCTCTTCGCTCAGGGCGATGGGCGCAGTGTGCTGCGGGTCGAAGGCGATGGCCGAGGGCGCCACCGGCGTCCAGCCGCCTTCGCTGATCGGCACCGAACCGTGCTTGCCCAGCCACGGCGCCCAGGTGCTCGCCTTGCGTCCGGCGTGGGCCAGCTGCACGCCGGCCACCGCGCCCTGGGATTCGATGAAGCGGGTGATGCGCCGCAGCGGCTCGACCTGCTCGTCATTCCAGATGCCCAGGTCCTCGGCGCTGATCCGCCCTTCCGGGGCGACCGCCGTGGCCTCGACTATCACCAGACCGGCGCCGCCCACGGCGCGGCTGCCCAGGTGCACCAGGTGCCAGTCGTTGGCCAGGCCGTCCTGGGCGGAGTACTGGCACATGGGGGAAACGGCGATGCGGTTGGACAGGGTCAGCTGGCGCAGGGTCAGGGGCTCGAACAACTGGCTCATGGTGGCACTCCCTCTCTGGTCTTCAGATCTTGTCCTACAACTGTAGACCGGGATCGCCTAAGGATAGGCCCGGATGATAGGTGGCTCCGTCGCAGCCGGGACACCTGCAGTACGATGGAAACGCCGGCGCTCCTCGTAGGAGCGCGCCATGCGCGCGATCGCGGGCATGGCCCGCTCTGCAGGCCGACTCAGGCACTCCGGGGCTCGCGTTGGAGCGGATTTATCCGCGATGGGCGTCGCCCAGACGGAGAGTGTGCCTGCGGAAAACAATCGCGGACGGAGTCCGCTCCTACGTACCTGGTGCTGTCAGTGCAGCTCGTTCGACTTGCCCATCGCGGCTACCGCACCGGGGGCCAGGCTGTAGCGCTTGTTCGTGTCGCGTTCGAGCAGGCCGGACAGGTGCAACCGGCGCAGGGTCTGGCTGACGCAGCTGAGGGAGATGGGCAAGCCCGGCTCCTCCAGGTACGCGTGCAGCTCGACCGAAGTGGCCTTGCCGCAGATCACCAGCGCATCGAGGATGTTCAGCCGCGGCAGGCTGCTGCGCAGGCCGGCGTGCTCCAGCAGTTGCCGGGCTGGGCGCGGCAGACGCGGCTGCACCGGGGTACTGACCTTGATTGCAACTCTCATTGGCGCACCTCGAAAGACAGTGTGGAAACATGGATCACGCTGTCATAGCGCTTGCCGTCGACGCTGGCACCGCCGTTGACCTGGGCGGAGACCTCCAGCACGTAGCGCGCCGGGAACGGCGTCACCAGGGTCACCGTGCCGTCCGCCGCCGGTTTCAGGCTGCGGGTCCACTGCTCGGAGGTGTACACGTTGACCTGCGAGGCCGGCACCACGGTGCCTTTCCAGTGCAGGGCGAAGGTGTTGCCGCCGGGCGTCGTGGGCACCAGCTCCAGATCATTCTGCGCCCGGGTTTCGGTCCGCCCGTCGCGCGCCTGATAGATGGTCAGGGTGTTGCCTTCGGCACGCTGGGCAGCAACTCGCAGGTCGCCTGTGGGCGCGTTGCCGATCTCGAAGGAGTCGATGCCGGCCTTCATGTCCGCGGTCTTGCCCTCGCCCAACACGACGCGGGGGTTCTCCAGCTGGGCTACCGGCAGGTGCTCGCCGGGCTGCAGCTCGCTGAAATAGCTTTTCGCGCTCTGGCCGGCACTGCGTTCCAGCCACAGGTAGTCCGCGTTGGCCAGTGGCGCACAGCTCAGCGCCAGGGCCAGCAGCACGGGCTGGCGAAGGGAAACGTTCATGCGGGGGGATTCTCCTGTCTGAGGGCGCTACTCGAAAGAAACGTCGCTCGCTTCCGTTGCGAATCGATCGCTTTCACATAACAAGACGGATGAGCCGCGAAAAACACGCACAGAAATTGTGTAAAGAAATCGAAAAGGCCGGGAAACCGGCGCCGAAACATTTGTTTGCAACTGCAGATGGCCGGTTTTTCGATCTCATCCGTCCTTACTCCTAGAACACCGCTGCTCCTTTGGTGTCTTCGCGCCTCGTCGGCCCTGTCCGGCGGGGGGCCTTTTCCTTTGTCCCCTTTTGCGTGGCCGTGATTCCCATGTCCAAGAAATCCCGCTCCAGGCTCTGGTTCCTGGTCCACAGCTGGCTGGCCCTGCCCATCTGGTTCTTCGTCTTCCTGGTGTGCATCACCGGCACCCTGGCCACCGTGAGCCAGGAAATCATCTGGCTCGCCGACCCCTCCGTGCGTGCCAACCCGCCAGACGACGACGCCCAGCGCCTGGGCTACGACCAGGTGCTCGCGGCCATGGCCCAGCAACAACCGCAGGCCGCCGTGCGCATGATCAGCGCGCCCAGCGAAACGCATTTCGCGCTGCGGGTCAGCGTCACCTATCCGGACAGCGCTACCGCCATGCTCTACGTGAACCCCTACACCGGGGTCATCCAGGGCAGGATGCCGCTGTTCGACTTCCGCCAGTTCACCCGTGCGCTGCACGGCTGGTGGCTGGTGCCGTTCAACCATGGCTTCAGCTGGGGCTGGTACCTGGTGTCGCTGCTCGGCCTGCCGATGCTGGCGTCGCTGGTCACCGGCCTGGTGGTGTACAAGCGCTTCTGGCGCGGCTTCCTCAAGCCGACCCTGCGCCTGCGCCAGGGCGCGCGCATCTTCTGGGGCGACATGCACCGGCTGATGGGCATCTGGTCGATCTGGTTCATCGCGGTGATCTCCATCACCGGCACCTGGTTCCTGATCCAGGCGACGCTGTTCGACAACAGCATCTCCATCTCCAGCGAGGGTGTGCCGACCATCATCCAGCGCGACAGCATCCCCGTGAGCGCAGACGGCAAGGCGCCGCCGCGCATCGGCCTGGACGCCGCCGTGCTGGTCGCCCAGCAGCGCATTCCCGGCTTCGAGCCGAACTTCTTCCGCCTGCCCTCCAGCGCCTACGATCCGGTGACCATCTTCGGCAAGGCCTGGTACCCGCTGATGTTCGAAAGCGCCCAGGTGAACCCCTATGACGGCAGCATCGCCTCGACCCGCCTGCTGGGCGACCGCTCGGGCCTGGAGTTCGTCACCGAGTCCATGCGCCCGCTGCACACCGGCGATTTCGGCGGCGTGTGGGTCAAGCTGATCTGGTTCGTGTTCGGCCTGATCCTCAGCATGATGGTGCTCAGCGGCCTGATGATCTGGAGCAAGCGCACCCTGATCGCCACCGCCAAGGAACTGAAGAAGCAGAAGGCACGCGAACGGATCGCCGTCGCGGCCACCCCGGAGGCCAGCCAATGAGCGGCAACAGCAAGCTGCGCCGCCAGTGGCTGCGCTGGCGATTCCACCTCAGTGCCCTGCTGGTGCTGATCCCGCTGGGCTTCATGCCGCAGTACTTCCATGACGCCAGGCTGGACCGCGGTTCGCGCGGCCTGGGCGAGCGCGAGATCGGCGCCGTACAGGTCGGCCCGTGGACCGCGCGCATGGCCGAATGGGAAGTGGGCGAGCCCGAGGACGAAGGCCGCGCCGGCTTCGTCAAGGCATTCACCCTGGCCTTCTGCGACAGCTGTTTTCACCAGGTGAAGGCCGCCTACCTGCGCATCGGCCAGCCGCGCAGCCTGCGCGCCGCCGGAGGGCTGTTCGCCGGTGCGCGCCACCAGCAGTTCGCCGAGGTCACCATCCCGGCCCGCGTCACCCCGACCGACGAGCTGTGGCTGACAGTGGAAGGCTGGGACGGCGCCGTGCATCAGACGCAGATCCCCCTGGACAAGGCCTCGCCCTCGCTGGTGGCCTGGCTGGAAAAGACCCGGAGCAACCAATGAACACGATCCTCAAGTACAGCGCCCTGCTGCTCGGCCTGACCGCCAGCGCCGGCGCCCTCGCCCACGCGCCCTTCTGCGAATGCACGGCGCTGGATGCCGACACCATCCGTTGCGTCGGCGGCTTCACCGACGGCAGCGCCGCGCCGGGCGTGACCCTGGACGTGATGAGCAGCGACAACCAGGTGCTGATCCCCGGCAAGCTGGGCGCGGACTCCAGCCTGACCTTCAAGCGGCCGAGCGGGGATTTCTACATCCTCTTCGACGTCGGGCCGGGGTACATGGTGGAAGTGGAGCCGAGCGAGATCAAAGGCATCTGAGGCGTATAGCGACGCGTCCATTGTAGGAGCGCGCCATGCGCGCGATCGCGGGCATGGCCCGCTCCTACAGGTCAGCCAAGGCGTTTCCGTCAGCGTAGGAGCGAGCTTGCTCGCGAACCCGTCCCTGCAGCGGAACAACCGGCGAGCCGGTTCGCGAGCAATAACGATGGCGTCCCCCTCGCTCCTGCGAAAGGCTCAACGCGGCGCGATATGCGCCACCATCAGCTGCACCGTCTCGTTGCCGCGGAATTCGTTGACGTCCAGCTTGTAGGCCACTTCCGCCCAACGCACGGTGGGGTTGGGCCAGACTTCGCGGTCGATGTTGAAGGCGATGGCGTCCAGCTGCAGCGAACCGCACTCGGTCTTCAGCACCAGCTTCAGGTGACGCTCGCCAACCACCCGCTGCTGGACGATCTGGAAAATGCCGTGGAACAGCGGCTCGGGGAAATGCTGGCCCCACGGGCCGGCCTGGCGCAGGGCGCGGGCCAGTTCCAGGTGGAATTCCTCCGCGCCCAGCTGGCCGTCGGAGAGCAGACGGCCGGTGAGGTCTTCCTCATCCAGCTGGCGGCGCACTTCGGCATCGAAAGCGGCGGCGAAGGCGCCGAAGTTTTCCTGCGGCAGCGACAGGCCAGCGGCCATGGCGTGGCCGCCGAACTTGCTGATCAGCCCCGAATGGCGCGCAGCCACGGCGTCCAGCGCATCGCGGATATGGAATCCCGGCACCGACCGCGCCGAGCCCTTGAGCGTGCCGTCGCCGGCATCGGCGAAGGCGATGGTCGGACGGTGGTAACGCTCCTTCAGGCGCGAGGCAAGGATGCCGATCACGCCCTGGTGCCATTCCGGGTCGAACAGGCACAGGCCGAAGGGCATCTCCTCCACCGGCAGTTCCTTGAGCTGGGCCAGCGCCTCGCGCTGCATGCCCTGCTCGATGGCCTTGCGGTCCTGGTTGAGCTGGTCGAGCTGCACCGCCATGTCGCGGGCGACGGCCTCGTCCTCGCAGAGCAGCAGTTCGATCCCCAGGGACATGTCGTCCAGGCGGCCGGCGGCGTTCAGGCGCGGGCCGAGGATGAAGCCGAGGTCCGTGGAAGTGATCCGCCGGCAATCACGCCCGGCCACTTCCAGCAGCGCACGCAGGCCCGGACGGGCGCGGCCGGCGCGGATGCGCGCGAGGCCCTGGTGCACCAGGATGCGGTTGTTGGCGTCCAGCGGCACCACGTCGGCGACACTGCCCAGGGACACCAGGTCAAGCAGTTCGGCGAGGTTCGGCTCGGCGATGCCGCGCGCCGCGAACCAGCCGCGCTCACGCAGGCGCGCGCGCAGGGCGAGCATCACATAGAAGATCACGCCGACGCCGGCCATGGCCTTGCTGGGGAAGTCGCAGCCGGGCTGGTTCGGGTTGACGATGGCGTCGGCGGCGGGCAGTTCCTGCCCCGGCAGGTGGTGGTCGGTGACCAGCACGCGCAGGCCGGCGGCCTTGGCGGCGGCGACGCCGTCGATGCTGGAGATGCCGTTGTCCACGGTCACCAGCAGTTCCGGGCGCTTCTCCAGCGCCACGGCGACGATTTCCGGGGTCAGGCCGTAGCCGTACTCGAAGCGGTTGGGCACCAGGTAATCGACCCAGGCCGCGCCGAGCATGCGCAGCGCCAGCACGCCGACGCTGCTGGCGGTGGCGCCGTCGGCGTCGAAGTCGCCGACGTAGAGAATCCGCTGGCCCTTCTCCAATGCATCGACCAGCAGGTCCACTGCCGCGTCCACGCCCTTGAGCTGCTGGTACGGGATCAGCCGCGCCAGGCCCTTGTCCAGCTCGTCGGCGCTCTGTACGCCACGGGCGGCGTAGAGGCGGGTCAGCAGCGGCGGCAGGTCGCCCAGGTTGGGCAGGGTTGGCGGGAGGGGGCGGGATTCGATGCGCATGGGTGTTCCAGTCGATTCATTCAGGCGCCGATCCCGGCGCCCTGGTTGCAGCGGGCATTGCGGGCTGTTAACGCTCGCCCATCAGCCATTCCACTTGCAGCTCGTGCTGGCCGCGTTCGTCGGTGACGAAGAGGGTCCCTTCGCTGATCATCACGGTCCAGTTGATCGAGCGCGGCAGATCGCGGGAGATTTCCTCCAGCGGCTCCTGGGGCACGGCGACGACGTTGAGGTTCTTCAGGTGGCGCACGCTGTCGAGCACCTTGGTGGTCCACACGCGCAGGTTGCCGTAGGCGACCAGGGTCAGCTTCTCGCAGCGGCGCGAGCACCAGGTCAGGCGCTCGGCGTCGGGCTGGCCGACTTCGATCCAGTGCAGCACGCGGTCGTCCAGGCTCTTTTCCCAGAGCGAGGGCTCTTCCACGTCCGACAGGCCGCGCCCGAAAGCCAGTTGCTCGTTGTACCAGATGACGTAGGCGAGCAGGCGCACCGCCAGGCGTTCCTCGGTTTCCGAAGGGTGACGGGCGACGGTGAAGCGCAGGGTCTCGTAGACCCCACGGTCGAGGTCGGTCAGGCTGATATCGGCTTTGTAGGGCGTGGCGGACAGGGCCATGGGGGTTCCCGGCGAATTTTCGAAGGCGGCAAGTCTACCGCGAAAGCACAGGTGCCGTGGCTCAAGTCCGTGGACGCCGGTCGGCTCCCGGCTCCGGTGCGGCCAGTTCGATGCGGTTGCGGCCCTTGGCCTTGGCGGCGTAGAGCGCCTGGTCGGCCAGCGACAGCAGGCGCAGCAGGTCATGCCCGGCCTCGCGCGTGGTAGCGATGCCGATGCTGACGCTGAGCTGGCCCTCGGCCATGAACGGCAGCTCGGCGAACTCGCGGCGTACTCGCTCGGCGACCTGGCAGGCGCCTTCGGTATCGGCGGCCACCAGCAGGCAGGCGAATTCCTCGCCGCCGATGCGGGCGAACTGGTCGTGCTTGCGCATCCGCGAGGCGGTGATGCGGCTGAACTCCACCAGCACGCGATCGCCGGCGGGATGGCCGAAGGAATCGTTGAGGCGCTTGAAGTTGTCCAGGTCGCAGAGCAGCAACGAGGCCTGCTCACCGCGCTCGGCGCACAGGCGCAGCAGGCGCTCGCCGGTTTCCATGAAGGCGCGGCGGTTGCCCACGCCGGTCAGCGGGTCGCTCAGGGCGGCGCTGCGGAACTGCAGCTCGGCGCGCTCCTTGACCATCGCCAGGGTGGCGAAGGCGATGCCGATGGCGAACAGCATGGTCTCGAAGACCAGGAAGGTGAAGAAAGTCGAGCCCTGGCCGTTGTTCGCCACACTCTGGAAAGGCATGCCGCGGTCCACTGCCAGGCGCACGCCGTAGACCAGCGTGTGGAAGATCAGCAGCGCCAGGGTCGGGCGCAGCTCCACTTCCAGCTTGAGGCGGCTGCGCCAGAGTTCGGCGAGGGACGCCAGGCAATAGACAATGGTGATCGACGTGCTGACCAGCACCCGCGCCGCCAGCGACTCATAGAAGGCCGGGACCAGGCAGAGCACCGCCCAGAACGCCGCGCCCGCACCGATCAGCGGCCAGTTCGGCCTGCGCCCGGCGAACACCCGCATGGCCGTCCAGGTCAGCGCCGAGCACAGGTGCAGGACGACGTTGCCGAGCAGGATCGCCACCCAGTCGATGCCCATGCCGCGCAAGGTGGCAAGGAAGGTGCCGATGGCGCCCAGCAGCAGCGCGGCACTCATGTAGCCGAGGGTCGGGTCGCGGCGGCCGCTGTGCCAGGCGAAGGCCATCAGCACACCGACCAGGGTCAGTACATAGAGGTCGACGACAACCAGCGTCGGCAAATGCAACGTCATGCAGCCCCCTCGCCACCCGCCTGCGCGCATTCGTCGAGGAATGCCGCCAGAGCTACGGGCTGTGTGGAAGAGGACGAACGCATCAGGGTTTACCTGCCCGAAACCGGGCGAGCTGAAGTAGGAAGCATCTGAATGTAGCTACTCTACGCGCGCCAAAGGTCGGCGCAAAGCGCCGTTGCCAGGCGTCTGCCCGGCGGCCTGTTCGAAGCGCCGCACAAGCGTTAGAGTCCGGCGATTCCCCTCTGCTCGGACAGACCGATGAACAGCACCGCCAAACCCCTCGCCGGCCTCAAGGTCATCGAACTCGGCACCCTGATCGCCGGCCCCTTCGCCTCGCGCCTGTGCGCGGAATTTGGCGCCGAGGTGATCAAGGTCGAATCGCCCGATGGCGGCGATCCGCTGCGCAAGTGGCGCAAGCTCTACGAGGGCACTTCGCTGTGGTGGTTCGTGCAGGCGCGCAACAAGCGTTCGCTGACCCTGAACCTCAAGCACGAGTCCGGCCGCGAGGTGCTGAAGAAGCTGCTGGCGGAGGCCGATATCCTCATCGAGAACTTCCGCCCCGGCGTGCTGGAGAAGCTCGGCCTGGGCTGGGACGTGATCCACGCGCTGAACCCGAAGCTGGTGATGGTACGCCTGTCCGGCTTCGGCCAGAGCGGCCCCTACAAGGACCAGCCGGGCTTCGGCGCGGTGGGCGAGTCCATGGGCGGGCTGCGCTACATCACCGGCTTCGAGGACCGCCCGCCGGTGCGCACCGGCATCTCCATCGGCGACTCCATCGCCGCGCTGTGGGGCGTGATCGGCGCGCTGATGGCGCTTCGTCACCACGAGGTGAACGGCGGCGCCGGGCAGGTGGTGGACGTGGCGCTCTACGAAGCGGTATTCGCCATAATGGAATCCATGGTCCCGGAGTTCGACGTGTTCGGCTTCATCCGCGAACGCAGCGGCAACATCATGCCCGGCATCACCCCTTCCTCCGTGCACACCACGGCCGATGGCAAACACGTGCAGATCGCCGCCAACGGCGACGCCATCTTCCGCCGTTTCATGACCGCCATCGGCCGCCTCGACCTCGCCGAAGACCCGACCCTGGCCAGCAACGACGGCCGCGATGCGCGCCGCGACGAACTGTACGGCATCATCGACCGCTGGGCGCGTTCCGAATCGCTGGATACCGTGCTCAAGGTGCTCAACGAAGCCGAGGTGCCGGCCAGCCGCATCTTCTCCGCCGAGGACATGTTCAGCGACCCGCAATTCCTGGCGCGGGAGATGTTCCTCTCGGCCAAGCTGCCGGACGGCAAATCCTTCCGCATGCCGGGCATCGTCCCCAAGCTCTCCGACACCCCCGGCAGCGCCGAGTGGATCGGGCCGAAGCTGGGCGAGCATACGGATGAAGTGCTGAGCGGGTTGGGTTACGACGCCGCGGCCATCGCGGCGCTGCGCAAGGATGGGGCGGTCTGACATCCAAACCTGTAGGAGCAGACCATGCCCGCGATCACGGGCGTGGCCCGTTCCTACAGGGAGCAATCAGGCTTAGCCCGCTTCCTGCTCCGGCTCTTCGGTCTGGGCAATGAACTCCAGCATCTTCTCGCTACCATCCAGCAGGTCCGCGTGGATCGCCTCACGGGCGGCAGCGCCGTTGCGTTCGCGCAGGGCACGCAGGACATCCCAGTGGTGCTCGATGGCCATGCGTTCATTGAAGTCGGCATAGGCCTGGGCGATCAGCGGGCCGGTGCGCATCCACAGGCTGTCGAGGAAGGCGCGCAGCAGCGGCATGCCGGCAATGTCGGCCAGGGCGAAGTGGAAGGCCTGGTTGAGCTTGAGCGCCAGAACCATGTCATCGGCGTGGATCGCCTCGAGGTTCTCGCGGATGTTGGCTTCCAGCTCGTCCAGCTGCCCGTCGCTGGCCCGTGCGGCGGCGGTCTCGGCAGCCAGGCCTTCGAGCGCCACGCGGATGCTGCGGATCTCCAGGTACTGCTCGCGGCTGAGCAGCGGCACGCGGATGTCGCGCGGGGTCTTGAGCACCAGCGCCTGTTCCTTGGCCAGTTGCAGGATGGCATCACGCACCGGGGTGACGCTGGTGCCCAGTTGCTGGGCCAGGTCGCGGATGCGCAGGCGGTCGTCCGGCTTGAATCGACCGGTGATCAAAGCCTCGCGCAGCAGCGCGTAGACGCCGCTGCCAAGGTAGGAGTGATTCAGGCCTTCGATCGGGTAGTTCATCGCTTTCTCATCGCGTGCTGCGGCATTTGCGGCGCGCATGATGCGGATTGCGCACGCGCGATGCCAGCAGGATCACACATGCTGGCCGCCATTGACGTGGATTTCCGCGCCATTCACGTAGGACGCACCGCTGGTACAAAGGAAGTGGATCAGCGAGGCGACCTCCTCCGGCTTGCCCAGGCGGTGCATGGGAATGTCGCGCTCGACGATCAGCTCGGTGCCCGAGGAGAGTATCGCCGTGTCGATCTCCCCCGGCGCGATGGCGTTGACGCGCACGCCGTGCGGGCCGAAGTCGTGGGCCATCTCGCGGGTCAGCGCCGCCAGCGCGGCTTTCGAGCAGGCGTAGGCGGCACCGGCAAACGGGTGCACGCGGGAGCCGGCGATGGAGGTGACGTTGATCACCGAGCCCTTGGCCGCCTTCAGTTCGTCGAACAGCCCGCGCGCCAGCAAGGCGGTGGAGAACAGGTTGACGTTGAACACCTTGAGCCAGGTGCCGTAGTCGCTGCCCAGTACGCCCAGGCGCTCGCCTTCCGGGCCCTTGGGCGAAATGCCGGCGTTGTTCACCAGCGCATGCAGGGAGCCGCCGAGCTTCTCGCGGATCATCGGCAGGCTGGCCTGCACGCTGTCGATGTCTTCCAGGTCCAGGTGGATGTGATTGATCAGCCCTTCGGCCCAGGGGCATTCGGCGCTCCAGTCCTGGCGCGAAGCGGTGAACACGCGCCAGCCGGCGGCGTTGAAGTGCTTCACCGTGGCGTGGCCGATGCCGCGGCTGGCGCCGGTGAGCAGCAGGGTGCGGGTCTGGTTCATGGTCTTCCCTCTCTAATTCGAGCCGCTAATCTGAGCGCTGTCTGCGCCATCAGTCGGGGCGCGCGATCTGTGAACATCCGTGAAGCCTTGGCGCCAATAAAAACATGATGCATCATGTTTTGGAAGGTGTTTTAATCGACTCAGCTTGGTCCTACAACGAGCTATCCGAACAACAACAAGAAACGGAGCACATTCCAATGATCGACCACACCCGTTCCGCCCGTTCTTCTCCCTGATGTCCGAGGGCGTATCAGCCGGCCTTTCAGCCTGGCCCGGCGTAGCGCCCCACTCTTGAAGCTGCCCTCTTATTCATGGGCCGGATTGGCCCGCTCAGGAGTCATCGCATGTTCAAGAAAGCCATAGCACTGATGATGCTGGCCGGCGGCGCCGCCCAGCTGCATGCCGAAACACTCACCGTGGTGTCCTTCGGTGGAGACAACAAGGTGGCCCAGGAAAAGGCCTTCTACAAACCCTTCGAGCAGCAGGCCAAGGTCACCGTCCAGGGCGCCGAGTACAACGGCGAGATGGCCAAGATCAAGGTCATGGCCGACACCGGCAAGACCAGCTGGGATGTGGTCGAGGTGGAATCCCCGGAACTGATGCGCGGTTGCAGCGAAGGCCTGTTCGAGCAGCTCGACTGGTCGAAGCTGGGCAAGCGCGAGGACTTCCTCGACGCCGCCGTGAGTGACTGCGGCGTGGGCATCTTCATCTGGTCCACGGTGCTCACCTACGACGCCAAGAAGCTCGCCAGCGCCCCCACCGGCTGGGCCGATTTCTGGGACGTGAAGAAATTCCCCGGCAAGCGCGGCCTGCGCCGTGGCGCCAAGTTCACCCTGGAATTCGCCCTCGAAGCCGACGGCGTGAAGCAGGCCGACCTGTACAAGGTGCTGGGCACCAAGGAAGGCGTGGACCGTGCATTCAAGAAGCTTGACGAGATCAAGCCGTACATCCAGTGGTGGGAAGCCGGTGCGCAGCCGCTGCAGTGGCTGGCCGCCGGTGACGTGGTGATGACCAGCGCCTACAACGGCCGCGTCGCCACCGCGCAGAAGGAAGGCCGTGACTTCGCCATGCAGTGGGACGGCAGCATCTACGACCTGGACCACTGGGCCATCGTCAAGGGCAGCCCGAAGAAGGAACTCTCCGAGCAGTTCATCGCACTGGCCAACAAGCCCGAGCACCAGAAGGTCTTCGCCGAGAGCATTCCCTACGGCCCGACCAACAAGAACACCATTCCGCTGATCGACCCGGCCATCGCGCCGAAGCTGCCCACCGCGCCGCAGAATCTGGCAAACGCGCGCGCCATGGACACCGAGTTCTGGATCGACCACGGCGAGGAGCTGGAACAGCGCTTCAACGCCTGGGCGAGCAAGTAACTCGCAAGCTCCCGCCCGGCCCGGCGCCGGGCGGGAGCAACCACCTCACTGAAGCATCGCAATACCGTTGTACCGCTGAACCCTGCTTGACCCGTTATCCCTGCTGGACCCGTTATCTCTGCTGGAGAAGTACCCGTGCCTCTCAATACCGCTCCCGTTCACGACCACCTGCTGGAAGCGGCCCCCGCCCAGGTGAGCGACGCCCAGGCCGCTGCCATCGCCGAGGAATACTTCGGCCAGCACGGCACCCTGCACCGCCTCGCCGGCGAGCGCGACCTGAACTTCCACATCGCCCACGGCCATGGCGACGACCGCCTGCTGAAGCTCTCGCACCCGCTGGAAGACCCGCAGGTCGTGGACTTCCAGACCCGCGCCCTGCTCCGTGTCGAGGCACAGGACCCGACCCTGGCGGTCCAGCGCGTCTACCCCGCGCTGAACGGCGAGCACCAGATTCCCCTGGTCGTCGACGGCCAGCCGATGATTGCCCGGCTGTTCTCCTTCGTCGACGGTGTCCCGCTGCACCGCGTCCCGCAACGCAGTCGCGCCCTGCGCGAAAACCTGGGTGACGACCTGGCGCGCCTGGGCCTGGCGCTCAAGGGCTTCGAACACCCGGCCGCCACCGACCACGAACTGCTCTGGGACCTCAAGCACGCCTCGCGCCTGCGCAACCTGCTGGCCTACATCGAAGACCGCGAGCAGCGCGCGCTGGTGGAGCGCTTCCTCGACAACTTCGAACGCCACGCCCTGCCCCACCAGGCCACGCTGCGCGCCCAGGTCATCCACAACGACCTGAACCCGCACAACGTCATCGTCGATGCGCAGCATCCGGACCGGGTGCGCAACATCCTCGACTTCGGCGACATGGTCCATGCGCCGCTGATCAACGACCTCGGCGTCGCCGCCGCCTACCAAGTGGGCGAAGCGGACGCGCCGCTGGCCACTGCCTGCGAAATGATCGCCGCCTATCACCGGCGCTGCCCGCTGCTGGCCGAGGAGCAGGAAATCCTCCCCGACCTGATCGCCACGCGGCTGATCATGACCCTGAGCATCACTGCCTGGCGCGCCAGCCTGCACCCCGAGAACCGCGACTACATCCTGCGCAACACCCGCCACGCCTGGCAGAGCCTGCAGGGCCTGGCCGGCTTGAGCCGGGAACAGGCGCAGGAGCAGATCTTCACCGCCTGCCAACAGGAGCCCCGCCCATGACCATGCCCAACGGATTCAGCGCCGCCGACGCCGAGCGCCTGAGCGAACAGGAGCGTCGCCTGATCGAACGCCGCGCGCGCCTGCTCGGCCCGGCCTACCGGCTGTTCTACGAGCGCCCGCTGCACACCGTGCGTGGCGAAGGCGTGTGGCTCTACGACAACCAGGGCAACCGCTACCTCGACGCCTACAACAACGTCGCCTCCATCGGCCACTGCCATCCGCGCGTGGTGCAGGCCATCTCCAGCCAGGCAGCAGTGCTGAACACCCACACCCGCTACCTGCAGGAAGGCATCCTCGACTACGCCGAAGACCTGCTCGCCACCTTCCCCGACGGCCTGGACCAGGTGATGTTCACCTGCACCGGCAGCGAGGCGAACGACCTCGCCCTGCGCATCGCCCGCCAGTACACCGGCGGCACCGGGGTGATCATCACCCGCTTCGCCTACCACGGCGTCACCGGGACCATTTCCGAGCTGTCGCCGTCCCTCGGCGCCGGCATCACCCTGCCCGCCCACGCGCGCACCGTGATTGCGCCGGACGCCTACCGGCTGGGTGCGGAGAACGTCGGCAAGCTGTTCGCCGCCGACGTGCGCGCCGCCATCGCCGACATGCGCGCCCACGGCATCAAACCCGCTGCGCTGCTGCTCGATGGCATCTTCGCCAGCGACGGCGTGCTGGCCGGACCGGCCGGCTTCCTCGCCGAGGCCGTGAAAGTCGCCCAGGACGAGGGCCTGCTCTACATCGCCGACGAAGTGCAGAGCGGCTTCGCCCGCACCGGCGACGCCATGTGGGGCTTCCAGCGCCACGGCGTGCAGCCGGACCTGGTCACCCTCGGCAAGCCCATGGGCAACGGCCAGCCTATCGCCGGCGTCGTGGTACGCCCGGAAATCCTCGAAAGCTTCGGTCGCGAAGTGCGCTACTTCAACACCTTCGGCGGCAACCCGGTGTCCTGCGCGGCAGCCCAGGCAGTGCTCGACGTGATCCGCGACGAAAAACTGCAGGAGCGCTCCCAGCGCATCGGCGCCTTCCTCGCCGACGGCATCCGCCAGTTGGCCGAGCGCCATGAGTTGATCGGCGATGTTCGCGGCGCGGGGCTGTTCCTCGGCGTCGAACTGGTCACCGACCGCGCGTCCAAGTCACCCGCCGCCAACCAGACCCGCCAGGTGGTCAACGGCATGCGCGAACGCGGCGTGCTGATCAGCGCGGCCGGGCCGCTGGAAAATATCCTGAAGATCCGCCCCTTGCTGGCCTTCGAGCAGGAACATGCCGAGCTGTTCATCGATTGCCTGGACAAGTCGCTGAAGGACGTTACTGCCTGACGTTTTTTCCCTTCAGAGACGACGCGGGCCGCGATGAACACTCATCGCGGCCCGTTTCGTTTCAGCTATCGGAGGATCAGAAGCGCACGCCTACGTTGACCATGGCGGCTGCGTTACCCAGCACGACGAACTCGGCGCCGACCGGCCCGTAGTGCGCGCCGACCGAAGGAATGATCGCCGGTGCCACGCCCAGGTGGTTGAGCGGGATCTTGTCGCGGTACTCGCCGCGATACCCCTGCAGCGCGCCGCCGGTGACCTTGGCGTAGAAAGGCGTGCCTTCCCAGTCGAAGCGCTTGCCGGCGTAGACATAGTTGGAACGCTGGCTGAAGGAGTTCTTGAACGTCGCTCCGCCCCAGACCACGCCATCGGCGCGGTTGCGCTCGAGGCCAATCAGCTCCTGGTGGTTGTTGTGGTCCGGATCGTGGTTCCAGTGGGTGGTGTAGACGCTGGTCTGCAGGTACCAGAAGCCCCCGTCGTCGGCCATGGCAATGCCACAGCCGAGCAGGACCAGCGCGGCAATCAACAGGCGGCGCATGGGGCGTCCTCCGTTCAGAGGGTGACGCGGCTGGCGCCGTTCACGGACATGATGCGCACGCGATCACCGATGCGGAACTGCTGGTTGGCATCCACCGCCTGGACATAGGCGCGGGTGCCACCGTCGTCCTCGCGGACCACGATTTCGACGCCCTGGGTGCGGGTGATGCCCTCTTCCACCGCCGAGCCCGCCGCACCGCCAGCGACACCGCCGAGAATGGTGGTGATGGCCTTGCCGCGACCACCGCCGATGGAGTTGCCGGCGATGCCGCCGACCGCCGCGCCGGCCAGGGTGCCGATGGGCGTCTTGGTACCTTCGATCTGCACCGGGCGCAGGGATTCGATGGTGCCCATGCGCACGTTCTGCACGGTGCGGGCGTCAGCACGGGAGTAGGAAGAACCCGACAGGTTGGAAGCGCAGCCGCTCAGCAGAGCGGCGCTGGCAAACAGGGCAGTCAGAAGCAGAGTGGGACGGTTCATGATGTTGACCTCGGAAGGCTCTCAAAAGTGATGGTGAAAGCCTAACGATCGGTCCCTGAACTCCCCCTGAACCCTCTCTGAACCAATGCTGAACGAAGCTGAACGACTGAATGAATGTACTGAAAGAAGTCAGCCTTCCAGGGCGACCAACTGCATCCGGCTGCGCTCGAACCAGCGCAGCAGGTAGTCCGCCAGCAGCTGCGTGCGGCGCGGCAGGCGGCTCTGGTAGGCGTGGATGAGGAATACCGGCTGGGTCCGGGTCTGGTAGTCGCGCAGCAGCCAGACGAGGCTGCCTTCAGCCAGTTCCTGCTGAATCATGTAGGACGGCAGCCGGCTGATACCCGCGCCAGCCAGCGCCGCCTTCTTCAGCAAGGTGTAGTGGTTGCTCGCCAGCAGGCCGTTCACCGTCACGCGGAACAGTTCGTGGTGGCGCTGGTAGAGCCAGACGTCGCTATCCTGATAATGGGTGTTCTGCAGGCAGGAATGCCCGGCCAGCTCCGCCGGGACTTCCGGCACGCCGTGCTCGGCGAGGTACTCCGGCGTGGCGCAGGTCAGCTCCTGCAGGGCGAACAGCGGCCGCGCCACCAGGCGCTCGTCCACCGCCAGGCTGCCGGAGCGGATCGCCAGGTCGAAGCCGTCGGCCACCAGATCGCGGCGTTCGTTGGACAGGTCCAGCTCCAGGCGGATGTCCGGGTACTGGCGGGAGAACTCCATCAGCCAGGCATCGAAGAAGGTTTCGCCGAGGGATACCGGCACGCTCAGCCGCACCTTGCCCTGCGCCTCCTCCTGCAACGCCAGCACCGCCTGCCGTGCCCGCGCGGCCTGGGCGTTGAGCGCCTGGGCCTCGGGCAACAGCGCGGCCCCCGCGGCGGTCAGCGACAGGCGCCTTGTAGTGCGGTGCACCAGGGTGGCGCCCAGCGCCTGCTCCAGCGCGGCAATCCGCTTGGACAGCTGGCCCTTGCTGCAGCCGAGCTTGTCCGCTGCGCTAGTGAAGCTGCCGCATTCGAGCAGCACGGCGAAGGCGGAAAGATCTTGCAGATCGCTGGGGATTGTTTCCATATGAAAACCAAAGGTTGTCGATTGGCGTGATTATTAAAACAGGAGACCACTCTACTCTGAAGCTGTCTTCAGCCAAATCCCTTCGGAGCATTCATGAAAATCATCCTGATCGGTGCCAGCGGCACCCTCGGCCAGGCCGTCGCCAACGAACTGGGCCAGCGCCACGAAATCATCCGCGTCGGCCGCAGCAGCGGCGACTATCGCGTGGACATCACCGACAGCGCCTCGATCCGCGCGCTGTTCGAACAGGTCGGCGGCTTCGACGCGCTGATCAGCGCCGCCGGCAAGGTGCACTTCGGCAAGCTTGCGGAAATGGGCGAGGCGGAAATGGCGGTCGGCCTCAAGGACAAGCTGATGGGCCAGGTGAACCTGGTGCTGATCGGCAGCCAGTACGCCAACGACGGCGCCTCCTTCACCCTCACCACCGGCATCCTCAGCGAACAGCCCATCGTGCTGGGCAGTTCGGCCAGCCTGGTCAATGGCGCGGTGGAAGGTTTCGTGCGCAGTGCCGCCCTGGAACTACCGCGCGGCCAGCGGATCAACGCGGTAAGCCCCAACGTGCTGGTGGAATCAATGGAGGGATACGGGCCTTTCTTCCGCGGCTTCAAGCCGGTGCCCGCCGCCGACGCCGCCCTGGGCTTCGCCCGCAGCGTGGAAGGCAAGCAGAGCGGGCAGGTGTACAAGATCTGGTGATGGCCGCTCCAGAGAAACTCCGACGCTCGGACTCCCGCTCCCTAACCCTCTCCCTGAAGGGAGAGGGGACTGTTCAGCTTCAAGCGAAACACCGTGCTAACCGACAGCGCCGATCGGCTCCCTCTCCCTTCAGGGAGAGGGCGGGGGAGAGGGCAAAGCCCAGGTACAAGCGATCAGGAAGACGTAGAGTATGTACGCTACTCGGACTTTCCGGCGTAGCAAACGGGCGAGCTGCCCTCGCCCTGCTTCTCCAACTCGTCCTCGAGAAACTCCGCCAACACCTGGGCGTTGTTGTGCTCTTCGTCCCTGGCCCCGTAGAGCAGCGTCAGCGTGCCCTTGCGTGCGAGGTCCAGCAGGCCCATCCAGTGCTCCGGGTGGGCATTCAGCTCGCCGTGGTAGGCCTTGCGGAAGTCCTCGAACAGGCTCGGGTCGTGGTGGAAGCGCTGGCGCAGTTCGTTGGACGGCGACGCCTCCTTGGCCCACTGCGCCATGTGCAGGTCCTCCTTGCGAATCCCCCTTGGCCACAGACGGTCCACCAGCACCCGCTGGCCGTCTTCCTGCGCCGCCGGTTCGTAGGCGCGCTTGCAACGAATCATCCGAAATCCTCCGTGTCAGCTTGAGGTGGCCGGCTTCGCTGGGTAACGTGGGCGCACTTTCGAGGGAGCCCGTTCCATGCGATCCAGCCGTTTCATTCTGTTCAGCCTGCTGCCCCTGTTCGCCGCGTGCCAGGTGTGGACGCCGAACAAGACCGATCTTAACGCCTCCACCCGCCTGCAGGGCGAACTGACCCGCCAGGACGGCAAGCTGGTGTTCCGCAGCTGCACCGAGCAGCGCCGCTTCAGTATCGAAGACACCGGCAACACCGGTCTGCCCCGCGATGCGCTGGAGATGTTCAACGACGGCGCCAGCTCGCTGTACGCCGACCTGCGCGGCAGTTTCAGCGGCAGCAGCGCCCAGGGCACCGATGGCAAGCTGGAAGTGGCCAAGGTCTATCGCCTGCAGAACGAAGGCTCCGGCTGCGACGACCCGAACTTCAAGCGCGCGGTGGTCCGCGCCCACGGCAACGAGCCGGGCTGGAGCGTGCTGGTGAACAGCCAGGGCATGCTGATCGAGCAGCCGGGCAAGGAATCGCTGGCGCTGCCCTACATCGCCGAAGGCGTGCCCGACGGCAGCACCAGTTATTCCAGCGAGGCCAACGGCGAGAAGGTCGAACTGTGGGTCGCTCCGGCGCGCTGCCAGGACAGCATGAGCGGCGCGCTGAGCAACCTGTCCGCCGAGTTGCGCCTGGACAACAAGGTCATGCGCGGTTGTGCCTATCCGGGCGGCTCCAGCGGCGATTGATAGCCGCCTCCCCGGCCGATATGCAGCCTGCAACGTAGGAGCGGATTCCGTCCGCGATCGCTATCCGGTGCGATTCGGACCTATCGCGGACAACGTCCGCTCCTGCGCAACCGGAAACCTCAAACCAGATCGTAGGGCGCATAACCTGGGACAGGTTATCCGCCGAAGCCGTCGCGGCGGATAACGCTGGCGCGTTATGCGCCCTACTGGGCGGCGTCAGACCAGCAGCCCCGCCGCCACCAGCCGCGCCTTCAGCACGGCGAATTCGCCGTCGTATTCCCAGTACGCCAGCCGGCCATCGCTGGCGGTCACCAGCACGTACTTCTCGCTGATCGACTGGATGCGCTCGATGCGCACCAGCTTCTCGACGAAGTCCGGGTCCGCGACCTGCTCGATCACCTCGCGGTTCTGCTCGTCGTAGCCGTGCATGATGAACGCCGCACGCACCCTCAGGCTGATGAAGCTCATGCTGTGAGTTCTCCTCAAATGGCGGCGTCGGCCGCGTGCAGGGCATGCAGTGCCGTGGTGTCGAACAGCGGCACCGAAGCGTCCGCCGGGCCGACCAGCAGGGAAATCTCCGTGCAGCCGAGAATCACCGCCTCGGCGCCCTGCTCCACCAGCGCAGCGATGATGCGCCGGTAGTCTTCCCGCGATTCATCGCGAATCCGCCCCAGGCACAGTTCCTCGTAGATGATCCGGTGCACCACCTGGCGCTCGGCTTCGTTCGGCGTCAGTACCTTCAGCCCGAACTTCTCCACCAGGCGATCCTTGTAGAACGCCTGCTCCATGGTGAAGCGCGTGCCCAGCAGGCCGACCGTGGCAACACCCGCCGCGCGGATCGCCTCGGCCGTCGGGTCGGCAATGTGCAGCAGCGGGATATCCACCGCCGCCTCGATGGCCGGCGCCACCTTGTGCATGGTGTTGGTGCAGAGCACGAGGAAATCCGCACCCGCCGCCTTCAGCGAACGGGCCGCGTCAGCCAGCACACGGCCGGCGGCGTCCCAGTCGCCGGCATGTTGCAGGCGCTCGATCTCATGGAAGTCCACGCTGTACAGCGCGACCTTCGCCGAGTGCAGGCCGCCCAGGCGTTCCTTGATGCGTTCGTTGATCTGCCGGTAATAGGGAATGGTCGACTCCCAGCTCATGCCGCCGATCAGGCCGATGGTTTTCATACGTCCCTCCGTGGGGTCAGTCCAGTCCGATGCAGGGCAGATCGCCGGGCAGCGCCGCGCCGTGCTCGGCGCACTGGCGCACGGCCTCGATCAGCGGATCGAGGTCGAAGCCCTGGGAAATCAGCCACAACGGGTTGTAGTAGGTCGTCTCGTAGCGCTCGCCGCTGTCGCAGAGGATCGCCACCACCGAGCCGCTCTCGCGCCGCGCCACCATCTGCCGCGCCACCAGCAGTGCGCCAATCAGGTTGGTGCCGCTGGAGCCGCCGACATGCCGTCCCAGGCGCCGGGCCAGGTAATGCATGGCCGCCAGCGACAGCTCGTCCGGCACCTTGCAGCAGGCGTCAAGCACGTTGGGCAGGAAGGACGCTTCCACACGCGGGCGGCCGATGCCTTCGATGCGCGAGCCGTAGCTCAGGGTCAGGTCGCGGTCACCGGTCTTGTAGGACTCGAAGAACACCGAGCGTTCGGCGTCGGCGCAGAGCACTCGGGTGTCATGCCGGCGGTAGCGGGCAAAGCGTCCCAGGGTCGCCAGGGTGCCGCCAGTGCCGGGGCTGGAGACCAGCCAGGCCGGCTCGGGGAAGCGCTCATGGCGCATCTGCTGGAAGATCGACTCGGCGATGTTGTTGTTCGCCCTCCAGTCAGTGGCGCGCTCGGCGTAGGTGAACTGGTCCATGAAGTGGCCGCCGGTTTCCTTGGCCAGGCGCTCGGACTCGGCGTAGATCTGCGTCGGGTCATCGACCAGATGCGCCTGGCCGCCGTAGAAGGCGATCTGCGCAATCTTCTCCTTCGAGGTGCTGGCCGGCACCACGGCAATGAACGGCAGACCGAGCAGCCGGGCGAAGTAGGCCTCGGAGATCGCCGTCGAGCCGCTGGACGCTTCGATCACCGGCGCGCCTGGCTTCAACCAGCCGTTGCACAGGGCATAGAGGAACAGCGAGCGCGCCAGGCGGTGCTTGAGGCTGCCGGTGGGGTGGCTCGACTCGTCCTTGAAGTACAGGTCCACGCCCGGCAGGCCGGGCATGTCCAGGGGGATCAGGTGGGTATCGGCGCTGCGCTGGAAATCCGCTTCGATGATACGGATCGCCTCGCGGGTCCAGTTGCGTTCCTGGGTGGCCATCGTGTCGTTCTCCTGGCAGGGCAAGCGGTTCAATGGGTTCAGTCCAGCACACCGGCCGGCGATGTGGGTGGCGCGCTGCGCCACTGGCTGAGGGCGACGCCGATGAATACCAGCCCGGCGGCCAGAGCCTGCTGGCCGCTGAGCACTTCACCGAGCAGCAGCGCGGCGAAGATCAGGGTGAACACCGGGATCAGGTTGATGAAGCCGGTCGCCTGGCTCGCCGGCAGGCGGCTGACGCCGAAGTTGTACAGGCCATAGGCGCCGACGGTGACCACACTGCCCAGGTAGACCAGGGCGAACCAGCCGGTCGGGCCGGGCGCCGCCGGCAGACCGGAGGTCGCCAGCGCCAGCGGCAGGAAGAACAGCGAGCCGATGAACGCCTGCATGGCCGTCAGGATGAAGGGCGAATAGCGCGCCGACAGGTGCTTGAGCAACAGGGTGTAGCCGGTGGCGCAGAGCATCGCCACCAGTTCGTAGAAATTGCCCAGCAGCGGGTTCGGCGCGTGGCGGTCCGGCTCGCTGGCCAGGGTCAGCCAGAGCGAGCCGAGCACCGCCAGGGCGAAGCCCAGCCAGGTGTTGCGCGCGATCTTCTCATGCAGCAGGAAGAACGCGCCGACCGCCACCAGCAGCGGCAGCAGCGCGGTGATCATCCCGGCCTGGGCAGCGCTGGTCTGCTGCAGCGCCAGGGACTCGAAGATGAAGTACAGGCAGGGCTCGCAGGCGGCCAGCGCCAGCAGCCACTTCCAGTCGCCGGGGCGATAGTCGATGCGCCCGCGCCAGCGCCAGGCGACGAGGAAGATCAGGCTGCCCAGCGCCATACGGGCGAAGATCACCCACATGGCCGGCATTTCCTGGAAGGCGAACTTCAGCGCGATGAAGGAACTGCCCCACAGCGCCATGGCCAGCACCAGGCACGCGAGGGCGAACGGCCGGGATTGCTGCACGGGACGCTCCAGTCAAAAGGTTCCCGGAGTATAGGAGGCGCCCGGTATGGGCCGACAGGTACAGAACAGAGGGGAAACTGTATGGGCTGGAGGTATTTTGTAGGAGCGAGCTTGCTCGCGATCTCGCGCATAGCGCGCCCCTGCAGGTTGATTTCGGCACTCCCGGTGACGTCGAGCCACCACCTGAAGCGTCGGCCCTGCCGACGGTTCGCGGGCATGGCCCGCTCCTACATGGGAAATCCGCTGTTGGGCGGTTCGCGAGCAAGGACTAGGCGTCCCCCTCGGTCCTACGAAGAGCCCCCGCCCTGGCTCTGAAAGGCTTCCAGAAAAACACCCGCGCACGCCGACTGCCCCGTTCAGGAGGCCTCGTTGAATTGGAGTTTCAGGGGTTGAGCGACCTGGATGTCGCGAGAGCCGCGTTGGGCCAGGGATGGCCCTTCGCGGCGTGCCCCTGAAACTTCAATTCAACGAGGGAATTTTTCGCCTAAGCGAAAAACCGGATGTCCGGGGCAAGCCTTCTTGGTTACTTCTTCGGCGTTTGGAAGAAGTGACTCGCCCGAGGGGGCGAAACCAGAAGTCCACGCGCACGTAGAAGCGACGCGGACCACCCAATCCAGAAGCAGCACAAACAAGGCTAAAAATCAGTCCCAGGGCTTACCCTTGGTCCCCCGCTCCACCGGCACCCGCTGCTGCATCGCCGCCTTGGCCAGCAAGTGCGCACTGACCGGCGCGGTGATGAAGAGGAACACAGTGATCAGGATTTCATGCAGGCTGACACCCTCGCCACGGGTGCTGAAGTACAGCAGCGACGCCAGCACCACACCGCCCACGCCCAGGGTCGAAGCCTTGGTCGGCGCGTGCAGCCGCGTATAGAAGTCCGGCAGCCGGTACAGGCCGATGGCGCCAAGCAGCGCAAACAGGCTGCCCGCCAGCAGCAGCAGGCAGACCAGCGCTTCCACGATCATTTCGCCATTCATTCGATGATGTCTCCGCGCAGCAGGAACTTGCACAGCGCCACGGTGCTGACGAAGCCCATCACCGCGATCAGCAGCGCCGCCTCGAAGTACAGGCCGCTGCCCTTCCAGATGCCGAACAGCACGATCAGCGCGATGGCCTCCACCGACAGGGTGTCCAGCGCGAGGATGCGGTCCGCCACCGACGGCCCGCGAATCAGCCGCGCCACGGTGAGCAGCACGGCAATGCCCAGCAAAGCCAGGCAGATCGGGATCACGATGCCGAGCATGCGAACACCTCCTTCAGCGGCGCCTCGTAGCGCGCCTTGATGTCCGCCACCAGCGCCTGCGGGTCCGGCACGTCGATGCCATGCACCAGCAGCGTACGGCGGTCCGCGGAGAGGTCGGCGGAACAGGTGCCCGGGGTCAGGGTGATGACGCTGGCGAGGATGCTGATGGCCAGGTCATCGGTCAGCTCCAGGGGAATCTCGACGAAGCCCGGTTGCAGGTTCGCCTTCGGCCCCAGCACCAGTTTCGCCACCTGCAGGTTGGCCACGACTATGTCGTAGAGCACCAGGCCGATGAAGCGCAGCAGCAGGCCCGGCCGCTGGATGCGCGGCGCGGCCAGCAGCAGGTTGCGGCACAGCAGCGGGATGCTCAGGCCGAGGAACGCGCCGAGCAGCCAGTGGCCGAGGGAGAAGTCGTTGACCAGCAGCAGCCAGCTCAGCAGCAGCACACCGCTGAGCAGCGGGTGCGGAAGGATGCGCCGGATCATGCGCCACCTCCCAGGAGGATCGCCTGGCGGTAGAGCCCGGCATCCAGCAGCTGCACGGCCGTGGCCTGTGCATAAGTGATCAGCGGCCGCGCGGCGACCACCATCAGCGGTGCGCTGGCCAGCAGGCCGAAGCACGCGAGCATCTTCACCGGCTCGCGATTGGCGCTGCCCAGCACGCTCAGGCCGGTGCGCCAGAACAGCGTGCTGCCGGCGCGGCTCAGCGCGACGATGGTGACCAGCCCGCTGACCAGCACCACGCTCCACAACGCGATGGCCTCGCTGCCGCCACTCACCGAGCGCAGCAACATCAGCTTGCCGAGGAAGCCCGGCAGCGGCGGCAATCCTGCCACGGCGATGGCGCCGAAGAAGAACGCGCCACCCAGCAGGTGCGGTTGCAGCAGCGCCGGGCCCTGTACCAGTCGGCCGCCTTTTTCGCCACGCTGACGGGCAATCAGGTCAGCCAGCAGGAACAGCCCGCCGGCCACCCAGATGCTGTGCAGCAGGTAGTAGAGCGCGGCGGACAGCGCCTCCGGCGTGCCCAGCGCGATGGCCGCCAGCAGCGTGCCGGCGGAGACCACCACCAGGTAGGACAGCAGGCCTTGCAGCGTGGTCGCCGCCAGCGCCCCCAGCGCACCGGCGACTATGCCGGCCAGCGCCAGCGGCCACAGCCAGGCCTGCGCGAGGTTCGCCAGCTCGCCGGCCTGCTCGCCGAAGATCAGCGTGTAGACCCGCAGGATCGAGTAGATGCCCACCTTGGTCATGATCGAGAACAACGCCGCTACCGGCGCGCTGGCCTCGGCATAGGCTTTGGGCAGCCAGAAGTACAGCGGCAGCAGCGCCGCCTTCAGGCCGAACACCACCAGCAGCAGCAACGCCGCCGCGCGCACCAGCGGTGCCTGCTCGGCGCTCAGCTGGGCCACGCGCTCGGCCATGTGCGCCATGTTCAGGGTGCCGGTGATGCCATAGAGCGTGCCCACCGCAAGGAGGAAGAACGCCGAGCCGACGAGATTGAGCACCACGTAATGCACACCCGCACGCACCCGCCCTGCCCCGCCGCCATGCAGCAGCAGCGCGTAGGAGGCGATCAGCAGGATCTCGAAGAACACGAAGAGGTTGAACAGGTCTCCGGTGAGGAACGCCCCGTTCAGACCGAGCAACTGGAACTGGAACAGCGCATGGAAGCGTTTGCCGCGCCGGTCATCCCCACGCACCGCGTAGATCAGCGACAGGCTGGCGAGCAGCGCGGTGGCAGCGATCATCAGCGCGCTGAGACGGTCCAGCACCAGGATGATGCCGAATGGCGGCTGCCAGTTGCCCAGCGCGTAGAACTGCACCACACCGCTGTCGGCCTGTTGCAGCAATACGGCGGAAAGCGGCAGCAGCGCCAGGGTGGCGAGCAGCGACAGGCCGCGCTGCAAGCGCTCGCCCACGAGCAACAGTGCACACCCGGCGAACAGCGGCAGCAGGACCGGAAGAATCAGCCAGTGGTTCATCGGCTTTCCTCTCCTTCTCCACCATCGACGTGATCACCACCGGTATCCGCCAGCCCTCGCAAGGCCAGCACGATGACGAAGGCGGTCATGGCGAAGCCGATGACGATGGCCGTCAGTACCAGCGCCTGGGGGATCGGATCCCCGGCGTTGGCGACCTGGCCGATTACCGCCGGGTCGCCGGCCAGCCGGCCCATGGCGAAGAGGAACAGGTTGACCGCGTAGGACAGCAGGGTCAGCCCCAGCACCACCGGGAAGGTGCGCGCACGCAGCAGCAGGTAGACGCCGCTGGCGGTCAGCAGACCGAGGGCGATGGCGAACAGCGCTTCCATCAGGGTGCCTCCTTGGACAGCAGCGGCTCTCTCAGCTCTAGCGAGGGGGGCGGTGCAGTGACCGAACCGAGGCCCGAGAGGATCAACAGCGTCGCGCCGACCACGGTGAAGTACACGCCCAGGTCGAAGAGCATGGCCGTGGCCAGTTCGATCTCGCCCACCAGCGGAATGTGGAAGTGGCCGAACGCCGAGGTGAGGAACGGGAAGCCGAAGAACCAGGCGCCCAGCCCGGTCAGCCCGGCGATCAGCACGCCGAGGCCGGCGAGGCGGCTGTAGTCCAGCGGCAGGCGGGTGCTCACCCAGCGGCTGCCGCAGGCGATGTACTGGAGGATCAGCGCCACCGAAGTGATCAGCCCGGCAATGAAACCGCCGCCCGGCAGGTTGTGCCCGCGCAGGAAGATGAACACCGAGACCAGCAGCGCCAGCGGCAGCAGCAGGCGCGACAGCGTGGCGAGGATCGGCGGGAAACGGTCCCTGGCCCAGGTATGGCCTTCGTCGTCAGTTTCGCGGCGCAGCAGGCGCAGGCCATCGAGCAGCGCGAAGATGCCCACCGCGGCGATCGCCAGCACGGTGATCTCACCGAGGGTATCGAAGCCACGGAAGTCCACCAGGATCACGTTCACCACGTTGTGCCCGCCGCCACCGGAGACGCTGTTCTCCAGGTAGTAACCGGCGATGCTGTCGTAGGGACGGGTGAGCACGGCATAGGCCAACAGCGTGACCATCACCCCGGCACCGATGGCGATCACGAAGTCGCGCAGGCGGCGCAGGCTGCTGGAGCTCTTCGGCGTGCGCGCCGGCAGGTAGTACAGCGCCAGCATCAGCAGGACCATGGTCACCACTTCCACCGACAGTTGCGTCAACGCGAGGTCCGGTGCGGCGAAGCGGGCGAAGGCCAACGCCACCAGCAGCCCGGCGATGCTGAGGATCACCAGCGCGGTCAGGCGCTGGCGGTGGAACCAGACGGTGAGCGGCCCGGCGATGGCCAGCAGGACCAGGCCCAGCGCGGTGATGCCGTCCAGCGGCGTCTGCGCGCGATCACCTTCGATGGCGGGCAGCGGCGCCAGGCCGGCGAACACCACCACCACGGCAGAGAGCACCAGCAGCATGGCGTAGCGCTGCAGCGAGCCGTTCTCCAGGTAATCGGTCACGCGCGAGGCGAAGCACACCACGCGCTGCACCTGCTGCTCGAACACCCGCTTGGCGTCCATCGCCGGCAGCCCCGCGTACCAGTCGAACAGCGGCTTGCGCAGCACATACAGCAGCACGCCGCCGGCCGTGGCCACGAAGCTCATCGCCAGCGGCGCGTTGAAGCCGTGCCAGATCGCCAGGCTGTATTCCGGCAGCACGCCATTCAGGCTCGACGCGGCGGCGCCGGCCAGCAGCGGGCCGACGATGACCCCCGGCATGACGCCCACCAGCAGGCAGATCAGCACGAGGATTTCCACCGGCACCTTCATGTAGCGCGGCGGCTCGTGGGGATGCGGATTGGGCAGGTTGATCGGCTCGCCGTTGAAGAACACGTCGTGAATGAAGCGCACCGAGTAGCTCACCGAGAACAGCGCGCCGACGGTCGCCAGCGCCGGGATCAGCCAGTTGAAGCTGCCCATCATGTTCTGCGCCAGGGTCTCGCCGAAGAACATCTCCTTGCTCAGGAAACCGTTGAGCAGCGGCACGCCGGCCATCGACGCCGACGCCACCATCGCCAGTACGGCGGTGTGCGGCATGTACTTCCACATGCCGTTGATGCGGCGCATGTCGCGGCTGCCGGTCTCGTGGTCGATGATCCCGGCGGCCATGAACAGCGAGGCCTTGAAGGTCGCGTGATTGATGATGTGGAAGATCGCCGCGACGTTGGCCATCGGCGAATCCAGGCCGAACAGCAAGGTGATCAGGCCCAGGTGGCTGATGGTCGAGTAGGCCAGCAGGCCCTTGAGGTCGTTCTGGAACAACGCCATGAAGGCGCCCATCAGCAGGGTCGCCAGGCCAGTCAGGCTGACCAGGTAGAACCACAGGTCGTTACCCGACAGCAGCGGGTACAGGCGTGCCAGCAGGAACACACCGGCCTTCACCATGGTCGCCGAATGCAGATAGGCCGACACCGGCGTCGGCGCCGCCATCGCGTGGGGCAGCCAGAAATGGAAGGGGAACTGCGCGGACTTGGTGAACACGCCCAGCAGCACCAGGCACAGCGCCAGCGGGAACAGCGGGCTGGCCTGCAGCACCTCGCGGGCACCGAGCACCGTGGAGAGCTCGAAGCTGCCGACCACATGGCCGATCAACAGAATGCCGGCCAGCAGCGCCAGGCCGCCGCCACCGGTGACCGCCAGGGACATGCGCGCGCCCTTGCGCGCGTCCGAGCGATGCCCCCAGAAGCCGATCAGCAGGAACGACGAAAGGCTGGTCAGCTCCCAGAACACCAGCATCAGCAGCAGGTTTTCGCTCAGCACCACGCCGAGCATGGCGCCCATGAACAGCAGCAGGAAGGCGAAGAAGCGCCCGGCGGGCTCCTTCTCGGACAGGTAATAGCGGGCGTAGAGGATCACCAGCAGGCCGATGCCGAGGATCAACAGGGCGAACAGGAAGCCCAGGCCGTCCAGGCGCAGGCTGAGGTTCAGGCCCAGTTCCGGCAGCCACTCCAGGCGCTGAACCTGCGGATCGCCGCCGAGCACCGAACGCTGGCCCAGCAGCAGGATCAACCCGGCGAGCGGCACCAGGCCCGTGGCGGCGGAGCAGGCGGTACGGCCGAAACGCTCGGCCAGCAGCGGCAGCAATACCCCGAAGAAAGGCAGCGCGATGATCAGCGCCAACGTCATGACCCACTCCTTTTCACCGCCGGACGGCGTTCAGACAGGCACCACCGCGCGAAGGCGGCCGGCTTGCAAAGGCGACGATTATCCATATCTATCGATTACGCGTCATGGATTGAATTATTACGAAATTGCAAGCTTGTGCCGCGCCCGCAGTGGCCCGCGACGAGTTTTCCTATCCCCCAAACGATAGCGCGCGACAGTCGGGTCGACTGTCGCGCGCTGGGTTTCGCTGGCTGCCACGGGCAGGCAGCCGTAGCCGGTCAGTGAGCGACGCGGCTGGTACCGTTGACGGTCAGGATGCGCACGCGCTCGCCGACACGGAACACGGCACCTTCGTCGACCTGCTGGACGTAGGCACGGGTGCTGCCATCGTCTTCGCGGACGGTGATTTCCACGCCCTGGGTGCGGGTCAGGCCTTCTTCGGTGGCTGCGCCGAGCAGGCCGCCGGCCACGGCGCCGATGATGGCAGTGACATAGCTGCCCTTGCCGCCACCGATGGCGCTGCCGCCGATACCGCCAACGGCGGCGCCGGCAACGGAGCCGATGGGAGTCTTGGTGCCTTCGATCTTCACCGGACGCAGGGCCTGGATGGTACCCATGCGAACGTTCTGTACGGTACGTGCTTCTTCACGGGTGTAGGTGTCGCCGGTCAGGCTGGACTGGCAGCCACCGAGGGTCATGGCCAGGGCCGCGAAAGTCACGGCGATCAGGGCAGTTTTACGCATTAGGGAACCTCCGAGTAGGGCTACGGCTATTAGACTCCGACGGCAGCCCGCCTGTCACGCCAGGTCATGAAACATGCTGATCTCGATTCAGCTTTCGTACAGTTTGTGCCAAATCCGCCGAAAACGCCTGCCGTGGCTCAGTTTTTCCTGCCAGGGGATCGTTTAGGCTGGTGCCCGCAGCAGAAGCGCCACACTCGGATCCCCACATGGACTATTTCATCATCGTCGTCACCACCGCCGCCGGCCTGTATTTCCACTGGTGGATCTACTGGCGCATCCGCCGCTGGATGGACCGCGACCTGGCGCTGTCGCTGGCCGGCGATGATCCGCAAAAACGTACCTATCTGTTGCAGCGCCTGGCCGATGCCAAGCGCGAGAAGGTGAAGCGTCGCGACCTGCCCCAATGGCTGCAGCGCGCCGCCGACGACTACCGCGCGGCCTGAGCCAGCGACCAGAAGCGCGCCAGCGCTTCGGCGCGGTTTTCCAGTTCCTGCGCCGCCCGGGCGCAGGCATCGGCCAGGGTGATAGGTCCCGGTGCCAGGCTGAACGCCGCTTCGATCCCCGCATCACGCAACTCGGCCAGCCCTTCGCCGACGCTGCCCGCCAGCGCAATCACCGGCACGCCCGCGCTGCGGGCGACATGGGCCACGCCCACCGGCGTCTTGCCGTGCAGGCTCTGGCCGTCCAGCCGGCCTTCCCCGGTGATGACCAGCGACGCGCCGGCCAACCCCGCCTCCAGTTCCGACAGCTCGGCAATCAGCTCGATACCCGGACGGAAGCGCGCCTTGAGGAAAGCCCGGCAGGCGAATCCCAGACCACCCGCAGCACCGACGCCGGGGAACAGGCTGTGGTCCTGCCCGAGGGCCAGCGCCGCGACTTCGGCGAAGCGTTCGAGTGCGGCATCCAGTTGCTGCACCTGCTCCGGGTTGGCGCCCTTCTGCGGACCGAAGACCGCTGAGGCGCCGCGGGGGCCGCAAAGGGGATTGTTCACGTCGGCGGCTACTTCGACCTCGACTGCCCCCAGTCGCGGGTCGAGGTTCGACAGGTCGATGCGCGCCAGTGCTGCGAGCCGCGCGCCACCGGCGCCCAGCTCCTCGCCCTGGCCATCGAGGAAACTGACCCCCAGCGCCTGCAGCAAGCCCAAGCCGCCGTCATTGGTGGCACTGCCGCCCAGGCCGATGACGATCTTCTTCGCCCCCGCATCCAGTGCTTCGCGGATCAGTTCTCCGGTGCCACGGCTGGTGGTGCGGGTGGCGTCGCGTTGCTCCTCCGGGACCCAATGCAGGCCGCTGGCGGCCGCCATCTCGATCACTGCCGTGGCGTCATCCAGCCAGCCCCAGTGGGCTTTCACCGGTTGTTCCAGCGGGCCGCAGACGTCCAGCTCACGACGCTCGCCCGGCCGTGCTGCAAGCACTGCCTCCACGGTGCCTTCGCCGCCGTCGGCCATGGGCCGCAGCAGGGTCTCATCGCCAGGCCGCGCACGCAGCCAGCCACGGGAAATAGCCGCGGCGACCTCGGGGGCGCTGAGGCTTTCCTTGAAGGAATCGGGAGCGATGACGACTTTCATGGGGTCAGGTCCGTTGTACGGGAGGATGCAGGGCATCCTACACCGCAGCGCGGTTTTCCCGACGTGCGCAGGAGCGGACTTCGTCCGCGATTGGTCTGATTCGCGACGGAATCCATCGCGGACGAAGCCCGCTCCTACGCCAAGCTCACCTTCGAAACAGGTTCAGGGCGCCAGACGCTCGCGCACCCAGGCGCCATTTTCGTTGCGGTAGTTGAGGCGATCATGCAGGCGGCTCGGGCGGCCCTGCCAGAACTCGATGCGGCTTGGCAGCAGGCGGAAGCCACCCCAGAAATCCGGGCAGGTCGGTGCCGTGTCGGCGAAACGTTGTTCGGTCTCGGCGAGCAGCTGCTCCAGCTCGCCACGGCCATCGATCACCCGGCTCTGCGGCGAAGCCCAGGCACCCAGGCGGCTGCCCAGCGGGCGCACACGGTAGTAGGCCGCGGACTCTTCGCTGGAGACCTTCTCCACCCGCCCCTCGATGCGCACCTGGCGTTCCAGCGCCGGCCAGAAGAAGGTCATGGCCGCGCGCGGGTTTTCCCCGAGCTGCTGGCCCTTGGCGCTTTCGTAGTTGCTGAAGAAGGTGAAGCCGCGCTCGTCGAGGCCCTTGAGCAGGAGCACGCGGCAGTGCGGCTGGCCGTCGGCGTCCACGGTGGCGAGCATCATCGCGTTGGGTTCGACCGGCAGTTGCTCGGTCTTCACCGCGTCCTCGAACCACTGGTTGAACAGGCTGAACGGTTCGGCGGGCGCCTGGGTCTCGGTCAGTCCGTCACGGGTGTATTCGCGGCGCATATCGGCCAGGGTCTGGGCCATCGGAAATCTCCTGCAGAAGAAGTCCTTAAGCTTATCCAGAGTTACGCCTTCGCGCTTGATCCACGACAAGCGTCATTCCGGCTGGAATGACGCTTTACGCACGCCGGATCACTTGGCCTGGGCGAGCGCCAGCAGGCTGGTGCGCTGGGTTACCAGCACTTCGACGCGACGGTTCAGCGCGCGGCCTTCGGCGCTGGCGTTGTCGGCGCGCGGCAGGCTGGAGCCGACGCCTTTCAGGCGCAGGCGGTCGGCACCCAGGCCGCTCAGGCGGAAGATCGAGGACACCGCCTGGGCGCGCTGCAGGCTGACCTTTTCGTTGGTCGCCTTGTCGCCCGAGCTGTCGCTGTGACCCAGCACCAGCACGCCGCTTTCCGGATCGTTCTGCAGCATCTTCGCGACGTTGCCCAGCGGCGCCAGGGTAATCGGCAACAGCAGTTCAGGACGCTTGGGGTTGAAGGAGCCTTCCACCGGCGCGATCAGCACCAGGGCATTCTCGCGGCGCTCGACGGTGAACTTGCTGCCTGCAACGGCGGCGCGCAGGGACTGTTCGTGCTGGTCCAGCCACTCCTTGCTGACCTGGACGCTCTGCGGCTTGCCGGCCTTGTCGGCGCCCGGTTTGCTCTCGCTCACGCCGAACGGCCACCACCAGTGACCACCGGGCTGCTTGCTGCCGGCATCGGCGACCTTGGCCGCTTCCACCGGCTGTTTCTCGGGCGCCGGAGCTGCAGCGGTCACTGCCTCGTCACCAGCGAAGGGCCACCACCAGTGGCCGGTGCCCGGCTTGGCCGCAGCAGCGGCGCTTTCGGAGGTCTTCGCCGGGTCCTTGGCCTGATCCTGGGATTGGAACTGGCTGCAGGCGGAAAGACCGACGCACAGCGCAAGGGTGGAGACTTTCAGCGAATTCGAGAGCAGCAGGTTCATGGGAGCGATTCCATAAAGTCGGAACATGAAGAGAGGCCGGGTGCAGCTGGCAGGCAGCGGCACCCTGACTTCAGCAATCAGCTTAAGAGTTGTACATAACTTACTCAGTTGGAACGAGATTTTAATCCCGAACTGACGAGCGGCGCATAGCTGTGCGCAGGGGAAGGCCGTCGCGGCCAGCGCGACGGCAATTGCGGACGACCTTAAGAAGGCGCGGCGGGAGGAAGGTTCCTCCCGCTCGTCGTTACAGGCAGTCGCCGGCGAGGCGGGCCAGGCGCTGGGCGCGCGGGTCCATCAGTACATAGGGACCGAGGGTGTTGACGACGAAGCCCAGGGCCAGCTCGCGCTCGGGGTCGGCAAAGCCGATGGAGCCACCGGCTCCCGGATGCCCGAAGGCCTGCGGGCCAAGGCCGTAGGTGGCGTTGGCCACGTTCGGTTGGTCAAGCATGCAACCCAGCCCGAAACGCGTACAGGTCAATAAAGTTCGATCCTCGCCAACGGCATGCTCGCGGGTGAGCTCGGCCAGCAGGGCCTCGTCCAGCAATTTGCCCTGCAGCAGACCGCTGTAGAAGCCGGCCAGCGAACGTGCATTGCCATGGCCGTTGGCCGCCGGCTGCGACATGCGCCGCCATTCCGGCTTGTTGGTACTGGTGAGCACCGATGGCGGATTGGTGAAGGCGCGGGTGGAAAGCGCAGCAGCGTCGGTCATCATGGTCCGCAGCAGGCGTTGTGCGGCGGCGTCCCCCAGATTGCCCTTGCCCCGGGCAATGTGCGCGACGCGGTGGAATTCGGCGTCATCCAGGCCGATATGGAAATCCAGCCCCAGCGGTTCGGCGGTGCGCGCGATGATGGCGGCGCCCGGCTCGCGGCCGTCGACACGGCGGATCAGTTCGCCGATCAGCCAGCCGTAGGTGATGGGGGCGTAGCCGTGTTCGGCGCCCGGCGTCCACCAGGGCGTTTCGGCGGCTAGTGCGGCGGTCATGCTCGACCAGTCATACAGCGCTTCGGGCGCCAGCGGCTGGCGGATCGCCGGCAGCCCAGCGCGATGGCAGAGAAGCTGGCGCACGGTGATGGCCTGCTTGCCGGCCTGCTCGAACTCCGGCCAGTAGCGCGCGACCGGCGCGTCGAGCTCCAGGCGGCCCTCGCCCACCAATTGCAGCGCGGCGACGGCGGCGAAGGTCTTGGTGCAGGAGAACAGGTTGAGCAGCGTGTCGGCCTGCCAGTCCTGGCCCGGTTCCTTGCCCGCGCTGCCGGCCCAGAGATCGACCACGGTTTCCCCGCCAAGCTGGATGCACAGCGCCGCGCCGCGTTCCTGCGGGTCTTCGAACAGCGCGCTGAAGGCATCGGCAACGGGGGTGAAGCGCGGATCACAGTGGCCGTTCAGGGTCATCTCAAGCTCCGGAAATGCACAGGGGCGAAGGCGCCATTCTTTCAGCGCGCTCCGCCCCTGGGAACCCTGCCAAAGGCAGGGTGTGGTCTCACGAATGTCGGATCATCGCCACGCCATCACTGCGACGCCTGTTCCTCATCGTCACTGTCATCGCTGGCAGGCGTGGGCTTGGGCTGCGGCTCCGGCGCCACCTTGGCGGCGGCGCGGGCCAGTTCGTCGATGCCTTTGAGCGTCTGCTGGTTGGCCTTGCGCACCGCGTCGACGAAGCCGGTGAATGGCAGGTCGGTGATGCCGACCAGGCCGATGTGGCCGTTCTCGCCATCGAGCAGGCGGCCGGTCACCGGCTGGTCGAGGTACTGGAACCAGTGCGCACCGACGATGTTCGGCTGCTTGGCCGCTTCGGCGAGGAAGCGCTGGTACGCCTCGCCGCGCTGCTGCTCGTTGTACACCTCGGCGACGCCACCCCAGAACGGCCCGCGGTCGCGGGAGCCGAAGTGGAACTCGGTGATCAGCACCGGTTTGTCCAGGCTCTTCACGTAGTTGGCGTCGAAGCCCTGCTCGGGCAGCGGCACGTAGAGGTTGAAGCTGAGGATGTCGCAATACTGCGCACAGGAGGCCAGTGCTTCCGGCGTGCTGACGGCGAAGCGCGGGCCGAGCAGCAGGTGGTTCGGCGCGTGCCACTGCAGCGAGTCCTTCAGGGTCTTGAAGTACTGGTCGGCGTACAGGCGCAGGAAGGCGCTGTAGTCCTGGGCAATGGCCGGGTGCGCCTCGCTCGGGAGCGGTGCCTGGTAGCCCGGCGCGTCGAGGTCTTCCCAGGAGCCCAGCTGCACGCCCCAGGCTTCGGCGAGCTGTTCGTGATCCTCGTACTTGTCCTTGAGCTGCTTGATGAAAGCGCGCTTGGCCGGGCTGTCGGTGGACAGCTTGAGCGTGCCGAAGGCCAGGGCGAAGTGCGCCTGGTCATCGTCGCCACGGCCGGCCCAGGCCAGTTCGTTGTCGGCGTAGTAACCCAGCAGCCAGGCGTCCTCGCGGTGGTCGCGGGCGGCAATGGCGATGGCGCGTTCGGCAGCCATGGCGAAGCGCGGGTCGAACGGGTCGGGCATGGCGCCCCACCAGTCATAGCCGGTGCTGACCGTGGCGTAGTCACCGCTGATGGACAGCGGCACGCTGTAGGGCAGGCGCGGTTCGTCGGCGAAGGCCGGATCGCTCCAGTCGCCGAGGGTGTTGAAGCCCCAGGAACCGAGGCGCCGAACGGTGCGCTCGCGCCAGGCGGCCGCAGCGGCGTCAGCGCTCAGGCCGCCATCGGCGCGGAAGCGGTTGGCGGCGTAGAAGTCGAACCAGCGGCCGTTGCCGAACGCGCGGCCCTGCTGGGCGCCGACGCCACTGCGGTCATCACGCTGACCATAGAAGGCGGCCAGTGGCTCGTCCTCTTTCGGCAGGCTGGCGAACATGTACTCGCGACCTTCCACGTAGGTCTGGCTGCTGTCGGCGTTCACTGCGTTGACGCCCATGGACCAGAACGAATGCCCTTCCGGCGTCACCAACCACCAGCGGCCGTTGCGCTTTTCGGTGCGGAAGAAGCCAGTGCCCTCGAACGCCGGGCCGTCCAGCAGGCCGCCAAAGGCGTCGCGGCCGGGAGCGGGCTGCCATTTCTTCAGTTGCTCGCCTTCGGCTTTCCAGGCGCTGGCCAGTTGCTCGGGGCTCTTCACCTTCTCCGGCCAGTCGCTGTGAGTGGACTGGCCGAAACCGTCGACGATGCCGGTGTAGGCCTTGTGGTACTCCTCGTTGCCAGCGCGGGTGCCGAAGCGACCGACGAGGATGTCCTGCGCCGCCTTGGGCGAGGTGAGGAACAGCTTCACCGCGCCCACCTGGCTGCGGTTCAGCTCACCCGTGACCTTGCTCGCCAGCAGCAGGCGCTGGCCATCCTGGGTGACGGGCATCGGCACGCCGGCACGCATGCCGAAGTCTTCCGGGGCGATGGCGCGCAGCGGGATCACCAGGGTCTGCGCCGGGCCCGGCGGCAAGGCGATGCTCGCGCGCAGGCCGGGGGCGCCGACGACGCCTTCGATTTCCACCTCCAGGGTGATGGCCCAGTCCATGGCGTTCTGGATGCGCAGGCTGACGCTGTCGGCCTGGGACCAGTCCCAACTGCCGCTGGACGGCGCCAGGCGCAGGCTCGGTTGTGGCGCGGGGTTGAAATTCACCCGGCGGAGGATTTCGCCTTCAGGCGTGGCCTCGGCGGTGGAGCTGGGCAGGTCGGCGTTCTGCGTGGTCACGCTGACCACGGCCATCGGCTTGACGAAATTGAACAGGGTTTCATTGCCGCCGGCCGACCAGGCCGGAGCGCTGGCGATGGCCAGGCTGAGCAGCAGAGGCAGATGCCAACGCATCGATGTCATGGATTCGAATCCTTGCAGCACGCCCGCCGGACGGCGGGCGTTCGTTTGACAGCCAGCACGGGAGCCAGCTCCCGCGCCCTCACTGAATTTCGCGGCGGAACGGCGGCAGCGCGTTAAGAATGGCCTTGCCGTAGCGCTGCGTCACCACACGGCGGTCCAGCAGGGTAATGGTGCCGCGGTCCTGCTCGGTGCGCAGCAGACGGCCACAGGCCTGCACCAGGCGCAGCGAGGCGTCGGGCACGGCGATCTCCATGAAGGGATTGCCGCCGCGCGCCTCGATCCACTCCGACAGCGCCGCTTCCACGGGATCGTCCGGTACGGCGAAGGGAATCTTGGCGATCACCACGTGCTCGCAATAGGCGCCAGGCAGGTCCACCCCTTCTGAGAAGCTGGCCAGGCCGAACAGCACGCTCGGCTCGCCGTCGTCGACCCGCGAGCGGTGCTTGTTGAGGGTTTCCTGCTTGGACAGGTTGCCCTGGATCAGCACGCGCTTGCGCCAGTCGCGGTCCAGGCCGTCGAAGACTTCCTGCATCTGCTTGCGCGAAGAGAACAGGATCAGCGAACCGCGCGAACCTTCGACGATTTCCGGCAGTTCACGGATGATCGCCGCGGTATGGGCAGCGGCATCGCGCGGGTCGGCCCTGAGGTCGGGCACGCGCAACACCCCGGCGTCGGCATGATGGAACGGGCTCGGCACCACGGCGGTGACGGCCGCGCGCGGCAGGCCGGCGCGCATCCGATAGCGGTCGAAGGTGCCCAGCGCGGTGAGGGTCGCGGAGGTCACCAGCACGCCGTAGGCCACGTTCCACAAGTTGCGGCGCAGGGTCTCGGCAGCCAGGATCGGGCTCGCGTTGGCCTCGATGTCGTAGAAGGTGCCGCTCTCGGCGAGGGTCAGCCAGCGCGCCATGGGCGGGCTGTCTTCCGGGTCCTCGCTGGTGAAGGCAGTCCACAGCTCCCAGTTGCCCTGGGCGCGGGACAGCAGGCTGCCGAACAGCGGGTACCACTCTTCGGCCTGGTGGCTGGCGATGCCGACGCTGCCCTCCCCGTCCATGGCTTCCTTGAGCAGTTCGGTGAGGCGGGTGAAGAGGTCGGTGAGCCTGGAGAAGCCCTTCTTCAGCTCGATGCCCATCTCGCGGATGTGCTCGGGGATCACCCCGCCCTCGAAGCGATGGCGCGGCCGCTCGCGGCCTTCCATGTCTTCGCCGGCGCGGAAGTCGCCGACTTCCTCGCAGGCGGTGAACATGAACTGCTGGTGCGTGCGCAGCTCGCGGGCCAGCTCGGGCACCTGTTCGATCAGGCGACCGAGGTCACCCGGCAGCGGGTTCTGCGCCAGCAGCTTGGTCAGGTTCTTCTCCACCTGGCCCAGCCAGTCGGCGGTGGCGCGCAGGCGGGTGAAGTGAGCGAAGTGGCCGATGGCCTTGTCCGGCAGGTGGTGGCCTTCGTCGAACACGTAGAGGGTGTCGCGCGGGTCCGGCAGGATCGCGCCGCCGCCCAGGGCGAGGTCGGCCAGCACCAGGTCATGGTTGGTGACGATCACGTCGACCTTGGTCATGCCTTCGCGCGCCTTGTAGAAGGCGCATTGCTGGAAGTTCGGGCAATGGCGGTTGGTGCACTGGCTGTGGTCGGTGGTGACCTGCGCCCACTGCGCGTCCTCGATGGCCTCGGGCCAGGAGTCGCGGTCGCCGTCCCAGCGGTTGCCCGCCAGGCGCTCGATCATCTGGTTGAACAGCTTGCTGGAGGTCTCGTCCACGTCGATGCGGAAGCCTTCTTCCTCAAACAGCTGCGCAGTGGCGCTCTGCGCCTGGCCTTCCTGCAGCAGGTGGTCGAGCTTGGACAGGCACATGTAGCGCCCGCGGCCCTTGGCCAGGGCGAAGCTGAACGACAGGCCGGAGTTGCGCAGCAGGTCGGGCAGGTCCTTGTGGACGATCTGCTCCTGCAGGGCGACAGTGGCGGTGGCGACGACCAGGCGCTTGCCGGCAGCCTTGGCACAGGCGATCGCGGCGAGGCTGTAGGCCACGGTCTTGCCGGTGCCGGTGCCTGCTTCCACGGCAACCACGGCGGCATCGCCCAGGCGATGGCCTTCCTCGTCGCTGGCAATGGTCCCCAGGACCTTGGCGACTTCGGCGATCATCAGGCGCTGGCCGTAGCGCGGCTTGAGTTCCTTGGCCTCGAGGAAGCGCGAGTAGGCGCCCTGGATCGTGGCCTTGAGTTCGGTGCTGAGCATGGACTTCCCGGGCCCCGGAGCGTGCCTTGTGGACACATCCGGATGCTGGATAAATTTTCAGTGGTTCGAATCGGCGGCTATGATAGCGCGCTTGACTTCAATCGCCAGCGGAGATCGTCCGAATGACACCCTTTGCCTTCGTCTATGCCCTGCACGTCCTGGCCGCCCTGGTCTGGGTGGGCGGCATGTTCTTCGCCTGGATGGTCCTGCGCCCGGCCGCTGTCGCTGCGCTGGAAGCCCCACCCCGGCTGAAGCTGTGGCTGGAGGTGTTCCCGCGCTTCTTCCGCTGGGTGTGGGCGGCGGTGATCGTGCTGCCGGTGACCGGCGTGGGCATGCTGCAGCTGAGCTTCAACGGCATGGCCGGCGCACCGCGCTATGTGCAGGTGATGATGGGGCTGTACGTGGCGATGCTCGCGCTGTTCCTGCGCATCCAGGCGCTGCAGCTGCCGGAACTGCGTCGTGCGGTGGGCGCCGAGGACTGGCCGGCCGGCGGTGCCGCGCTGGGCAAGCTCCGCAAGACCGTGGGCCTGAACCTGCTGATCGGCATGGCGCTGGTGGCTTTCGTCGCCGCCCGTCCGCACTGGTAAGACGCCACTGTGCCGGGACAAAAAAGCCCGCCTGATTTTCATCAGGCGGGCTTTTTCATGAGGTCGACATCAGAAGCGCTTCACGTCCAGGCGACCTTCGCTGCCTTTCGCCCCTTCCGCACCGCCGCTGCCTTCCGCGCCGGGTTTCTCGCCCGCCACCGAATAGAACCAGCAGCCTTTCTCGCTGCTGCGCGGGCCGGCCTTGCCGGGCTTGCCGCCGGCTCCGCCAGCGCCGCCTTCCAGGCGCACGCGGACTTTGGCGACATCGAACTGCTCCGGCACCTCAAGGCGCACCACGCCGCCCGAAGCTCCGGTCTGGCCATTGGCGCCGTTCTGGCCGTCGCCAGCAGCCTTGCCGCTGCCCCACAGGCAACCGGAAGTCTGCGCGCTGCCGCCGTCCAACCCGTCATAGCCCGGCGCACCGACGCCGCCACGGACGTCGATCAGCAGGTCTTCCACCGCCACGTCCTGTAACCGCAGGACCAGGTTGCGGCCGCCGCTGGCAGGCTTCTCGAAGCTGCCGGAACTGCCTTGCGCGGCGATCACGCTGCCGTCGGCGAGGTTGCCGTGCAGCACCTCGATCTGCAGCGCATCGTTGCCGGGGAACACGCCGATCCGCGCATTCTTCGCCAGGTCCAGCTCGCCGATCCGCAGCTCCTTGACCCGCGACGGAATCAGCAACGCGCCTTCCGGGCCGATGCTGATGCGGTCCAGGCTCAGGCTCTCACCCTTCACCGGCAGGCGCAGCACGGTATTGGCCTCCACCGAGACAGTGCCGGCGGCCGAACACGCCAGCGGGGCGAACAGCGCCAGGCCAAGCAACGACTTACGCATGGGTATCTCCTTCTACTTTTGCGGATGCCGGTTGTTCCGCTGCCGGCTGCGGCAGGGTAGCGAAATGGAAGACGCCGAACAGCAGTATCTGCAGGCGGTCCATGCCCGGATGCGGACGGCCCTGCAGGCGCTTGCGCAGCGCCAGCACCTCGAGAATGTGGATCAGCAGGATCAGCGCGCCCGCCGCATTGAGCAGCAGCGCGAAGGGATGTGCGAAGGGTTGGATCAGGTTGGCCAGCACCGCCAGCCAGAACAACAGGGCAATCAGCTTGCCCAGCCCCAACAACGCTTTCATGAAGTGCCCCCGTGTTTTTCTTTGCCGGGGAACATACGCCTCTGCCCCGGCCGATGCCAGTGGCAACCGGGAATGACAAAGGGGGCCACGAGGGCCCCCTTTGCGCGGATCACACCGGACTTACTGGCGGGTGATCTTGATTTCCACGCGACGGTTCTCGGCGCGGCCTTCCTTGGTCTTGTTGTCCGCAACCGGCTGGCTCTCGCCATAACCGACGACCGACTTGATGCTGCTGGCAGGTACGCCAGAGTCGACCAGGTAGTTGGACACGGCATTGGCACGGCGTTCGGACAGTTTCTGGTTGTAGGCGTCGGTACCGATGCTATCGGTGTGACCGCCAATGTTCAGCTCGGTGCTCGCCGCCTCACCTTTCAGGCGGGTAGCGATGGTGTCGAGCTTGTCCTTGTCCTGCGCATCGATCTTCGACGAGTCGAAGGCGAAGTGCAGGTCACGCACCACGATGGTCTCTTCCTTGGGCAGCGGAGCCGGGGCAGGCTCAGGAGCCGGTGCAGGCGGCGGAACCTCGGCCACTTGCTCTTCGGCGCCATGCACCCAGCAGTAGGACGCACCCAGCACACCACCAATCAGGGCCCCCCAACCAGCCCAGGCGCTGCTTTCGATGGAACCCAGACCGGCGCCGCCGACACCGCCAACCACGGCGCAGGTTGGCCAATCGGACTTCTGCAACCCTGCGCAGCCGGTGAGCAACGTGCTTACCAGCAGCAGGGGTAAAGCGGTCCTTGTGATGCTCATAAAGTTATGTCTCCTCTAATGATCGGGTCTTGACCGACAATTACCGAGTAAAGACGTGACTGACAGAATGCGCCAGCACTAGGCCATATGGGTGTCACACGCTAGTCTTCGTTCATTATTTTTCGCCTTCGACGAGCCCCATGATTTCGACACGCACGCCGCAACAAGCCCTTGCCGCCCTGCTCGATCGCTACGCGCCGCAGCGTCTCCTGCTGGTGGGTGCCAGCCAGATTCCGGCGGTGGACGCCTTCCTCGCGGCGCACCCGGATTGCGAACTGTTTCACGCCGACGCCGGCGCTCTGCCGGCGGAACTGGCCGGCCAGCGCTACGACCTCGCACTGCTGGCCGATTGCCTGGAACACCTGCCGCGCCGAGAAGCGCAGCAACTGGTGGGCGGCATCCGCAACCTCAACAGCAGCCGCGTGGCGGTGCTGGTCGACCTTGACGCCGCCCAGGCGCAGGACGCCGACTTCTACGCCCTGGCCATGCAGGCGAGCGAGCGCTTCCAGCGCGACGAGCAGGTGATCACCCTGTTCACCTACGATCTGCATGAATACAAACAGGTCCCGGACTGGCTCAACGCGAAGTTCTGGGCCAACCCGGAAAATTTCGGCAAGTACTGGTGGTGACCATGATCGAACCGACCTGCCCCTGCGGCAGTGGCCGCCCGTTGCCCGGGTGCTGCGGGCGCTTCCATGCCGGCGTCGCCGCGCCCACCGCCGAGGCGCTGATGCGCTCGCGCTACAGCGCCTATGCGCTGGGCCTGGTGGATTACCTGCGCGACACGACGCTACCCGCCCAGCAACAGGGCCTGGACCTCGACGCCATCCGTACCTGGAGCCTGGGCAGCACCTGGCTGGGCCTGGAGGTCGTGAGTCATGAAGTGCTCGGCGGTCAGCCGGAACATGCACGGGTGACCTTCATTGCGCGCTGGCACGATGCCGGCGGCGAACACAGCCACCGCGAGTGTTCGGGATTCGTCCAGCGCGACGGACGCTGGTACTTCCTCGACCCCACCGTGCCGATGAAACTGGGACGCAACGATCCGTGCCCCTGCGGCGCCGGCGGCAAGCTGAAGAAATGCTGCGGTCCCTGGATTGAGTAGGACAGGATCGAGCACGGCGCGAACCCGCCCCTCTTGGGGGCGATCGGTGTCTGGGCTAGAATCCGCGCTTTTTTCCGGGGCGGCGGTATTTCGTCGCACCGGCTACTGCTGCCGGACCTCGCCATGCTGCTGACCGTTCTCTACATCATCGCCATCACCGCCGAAGCCATGACCGGCGCGCTGTCCGCCGGCCGGCGGAGCATGGACCTGTTCGGCGTGGTGCTGGTGGCCTGCGTCACCGCCCTGGGTGGCGGTTCGGTGCGCGACATGCTGCTGGGCCACTACCCGTTGACCTGGGTGCGCCATCCGGAGTACCTGGCACTGACGGCCGGCGCCGCGCTGTTCACCGTGTTCATCGCCCCGTTGATGCGCCACCTGCGCTCGATGTTCCTGGCGCTGGACGCCGTGGGCCTGGTGGCCTTCACCCTGATCGGTTGCCAGGTCAGCCTGGAGATGGGCCACAGCCTGCTGATCGCAGCCGTGAGCGGGGTGATCACCGGGGTATTCGGCGGCATCCTGCGGGACATCTTCTGCAACGACGTGCCACTGATCTTCCGCCGCGAGCTCTACGCCAGCGTGTCCTTCGCCAGCGCCTGGTGCTACCTGATCTGCCTGCAGATCGACCTGCCCAAGGAGCAGGCCATGCTGATCACCCTGTTCGCCGGCTTCCTGTTCCGCATGCTGGCGATCCGCTTCCGCTGGGAAATGCCCAAGTTCGTCTACAAGGACGACCCGCACCAGGGCGACTGATCAGTCCTGCAGCTTGAGGTGACTGGTGTCCGGCGCAGGCGCTGCCGGCTCAGGCTTGGCCTGGCCCATGTCGCTGCCCACCGGGGCGACGCTGAACTGACTGAGATCCACCCGTGGCGCCTGGGCGTCGGGTTTCTCGTCCTGCAGGTCGGTGCCCACCGGCGCCAGGCCGAAGTCCGGGGCATCCACATCGGCGAAAGCGGCCATGTACTCGTCACGCGGCGCCACCTTCAGGCGCCCCTGCGACGCAGCCGGCTGTACCGGTGCGCTGACAGGCTCGGCGGGCGGCGGCGGAGCCAGCTCGATCTCTTCGATCTGCGCGTCCATGTCGACCACTTCGACGACAGCCCCGGCGCGCTCGATCACACTGCGGTACTTTTCCGCGGCCTCGGCATCGAGGTTGTTCTTGATCACCATGCGGCGACCGGAGAACAGCAGTTCGATGCGCTGTGCGTCGGCCTGGAACAGCCTGGCCAGGTTGGCTTTCACCGTTTCGAGCTGGGCACCCGGGACGGTCTGCCCCGAGAAGGCAATCTCATAGCGGCTCATCTTCACTCTCCTGTGTTAACCCGCCGGTTACATTCGGCCAGTATGGTGCAGCTTCTTTTAACGTAACAACAACTTGCGGCCGAGCAGGTGCTTGGTACACTGGGGCGTCTTGAGGGGTAGACATGAATTATCAGGCGCAAATGATAAGAATTCTCAGCCTGTTCTGGCTGTTCAGCCTGGTCTCCGGCTGCGGCTGGATGTCAGGCAATTTCGAGCAACCCGACGTGAAACTGCAGAAAGTCGACGTCGTGAAAGCTCGTTTGCTGGAGCAGGAATTCGTCCTGCATTTCCGCATCGACAACCCGAACGACTTCAGCCTTCCGGTTCGCGGCCTGGCCTACAAGGTCAAGCTGAACGATATCGACCTGGCCGAAGGCGAGTCGAATAACTGGTTCACAGTGCCGGCCAACGGCCACGAAACCTTCGAAGTGCCGGTGACCACCAACCTGTGGCGGCACATGAAGTACATCGTCAAGCTGCTGGAAGACCCGGACAAGCCGATCCGCTATCGCCTCGACGGTGAAGTGAAGACCGGCCTGCTGTTCGGACAGAGCGTGCACATCGCCCGCAATGGCGAGATAATTCCCGGCGATTTCATCCCCGAGTGAGCGTCACCATGAGCCAGGAACCCCACGTACACGGTCCGAACTGCAACCACGACCACGATCATGACCACCACCATGATCATGGCCACGTGCACGGCCCGCACTGCAACCACAGCCAGGAGCCGGCGCGTAACCCGCTCAAGGACGTGGGCCGCAACGATCCTTGCCCCTGCGGCAGCGGCAGCAAGTACAAGAAGTGCCACGGCGCCTGATCCAGGCCCCGAGCACTGCAAAGAAGGCCCGCCCAGCGCGGGCCTTCTGCTGTCCGGCCCGACTATCCGACAGCTGCTGAAAATCCCGCCGCGCATGGCTTGCACAGCTATCCTCGGCTCACTACCTTAGCGCGCTTCAAGCGACCTCTTTGTGCAGGAGCACATCCCCATGGCCCCGCGAGCCTTCCGCCGGCTTCCCAGCTTCGGCCTTGCCGCCACCCTCAGCGCCGCTGTCAGCCTCACTGGCTGCCAGGGCTGGCTCAACGACCGCTATTCCGACAGCCTGCCGCCGACCTACGGCGTGCAGCCGATCAAGGGCCTGGCGGACAACGTGTCGATCCGCCGCAACGCCCTGGGGATGCCGCTGATCGAGACCAGCACCTTCCACGATGCGCTGTTCACCCTGGGCTACGTGCATGCCAGCGACCGCATCAGCCAGATGGTCGGCCTGCGCCTGATGGCCCAGGGACGCCTTTCCGAGATGGTCGGCCCCGGAGCCCTGGAGACCGACCGTTTCATGCGCACGGTCAACCTGAAGAAGGCCGCCGATGCGCTCTATGCCGGCTCCTCTCCGCGCCTCAAGCGCTTCTTCGAGACCTACGCGCGCGGCGTCAACGCCTACCTGTACCGCTACCGCGACAAGCTGCCGATGGACCTCGCCGAGTCCGGCTACCGTCCCGAGTACTGGAAGCCGGAAGACTCCGCACTGGTCTTCAGCCTGCTGAACTTCGGCCTGGCGGTGAACCTGCAGGAAGAGATCGCCTCCCTGGTGCTCGCGCAGAAGGTCGGCGCCGACAAACTGCCCTGGCTGACCCCGATCTACCCGGACGAAGCACTGCCCTTCGAAGAAGCCGAGAAGCTCAAGGGCCTGCGCCTGGATGGCAGGATTGCCGGCCTCGACGCCCTCGATCGCGCCGCCGGGCAGGTCGCCGCGCTGCAGATGATGGGCGTCGCCGCCTCCAACAACTGGGCCATCGCCCCGCAGCGCACGCGCAGCGGCAAGAGCATCCTGGCCAACGACACCCACCTGCCGCTGTCCATGCCATCGGTGTGGAACTACGTGCAGATCCGCTCGCCCAAGTACAACGCCGCGGGCGTCTCCATCGCCGGCGTGCCGGGCGTGGTCGCCGGTTTCAACGGCAAGCTGGCCTGGGGCATGACCATGGTCATGGGCGACAACCAGGACCTCTTCCTCGAACAGGTGAAGCGCCAGGGCAGCAAGCTCTACTACCTCGCCGACGGCCAGTGGAAGCCCGCCATCGAGCGCAACGAGACCTTCTTCATCAAGGGCCGGAGCCCGGTCCGCGAAGTCATCTACGAGACCCGTCACGGCCCGCTGCTCAACAGCGCGCTGGGCGAGCGCAAGCACGACCTGCAGCCGCTGCCGCTGTCCAGCGGCTACGGCATCGCCTACCAGAGCATCCAGGGCGAGACCGACCGCACCCTCGACGCCTTCTTCGACCTGTCCCGCGCGAAGAACGTCGAACAGGCCTTCGACGCCACCCGCGACGTGCGCGCGATGGCGCTGAACATCGTGTTCGCCGACGAGAAGCACATCGGCTGGCAGGTCACCGGGCGCTTCCCCAACCGCAAGGAAGGCCGCGGCCTGCTGCCCTCCCCCGGCTGGGATGGTCGCTATGACTGGGACGGCTACGCCGACCCGATCCTGCACCCGTCCGACCAGGACCCCGCGCAGGGCTGGCTGGGCACCGCCAACCACCGCAGCGTGCAGCCCGGCTACGGCGCGCAGCTGTCCAGCTCCTGGTACTACCCGGAGCGCTACGAGCGCATCGCCCAGCTCGCCGGCGGCAGCAAGAGCCACGACTACCGCAGCATGATCGCCATGCAGTACGACCAGACCACGCCGTTCGCCGGCAAGCTGCAGGCGATGTTCGATGCCCCGGGCATGGCGCAGCCGCTGAAGAAGGCCATCGACGCCCTGCCCGCCGACCAGCGCGCCCGCGCCCGCGAAGCGCTGGACCGGATCATGGCATTCGACGGCAAGCTCTCCGCCACCTCCGGCGACGCCGCGCTCTACGAGGCCTTCCTGCAGGAAAGCAGCAAACAGATCTTCCTCGACGAACTCGGCCCGGAAGACAGCCCCTCGTGGAAGGCCTTCGTCGAGACCGCCAACCTCTCCTACTCGGCCCAGGCCGACCACCTGCTGGGCCGCGACGACAGCCCGTTCTGGGATGACACGCGCACCCCGCAGAAGGAAGACAAGCCGGCGATCCTCGCCCGCAGCCTGGCAGCCGCCACAGCCTTCTGCGAGCAGAAGCTGGGCAGCGACCGCCACGCCTGGCAGTGGGGCAAGCTGCACACCTACGAGTGGGTCAGCGACAGCACCAAGATGGCGCCCAACCTCAGCGCCAGCGAGCGCGCCAGCCTCGGCGCGATCAAGGGCTACCTGGACCGCGGCCCCTACCCGGCAGGCGGCGATCACAGCACGCTGAACGTCTCGGCCTACCACTGGGGCCAGGACTTCAACACCTGGCTGATCCCGGCCATGCGCCTGGTCGTCGACTTCGGCCAGAGCGAGCCGATGATCGGCCTCAACAGCAGCGGCCAGTCCGGCAACCCGGCCAGCCCGCACTACGCCGACGGCATCGACGCCTGGCTGAAGGGCAACTACATGAGCTTCCCCTTCCAGTCGCAGAACCTGGAGAAGGTCTACGGCGTGAAACGCCTGACGCTGGTGCCGGAGAAGTAATGATCTGAAAAATATTTCCGGGGACCGGGAACTTGGCTCCCGCCCCGGAATCAGATCTGTCGACTTACTCCATGATCATATTCAGGCACCCTCTGGGTGCCTTTCTTTTTTCCCCGCTCCGTTTCCGCTGCACCTCCCTTCGCAACACCCTTCCCCGGCCGGTACTCCCTCGCATCCTTTCCTAAGGAGTCATCGCCATGTCCGAATCGCTCATCGTCATCACCGGCGGCCCCGGCGCCGGCAAGAGCACCCTGCTCGACCATCTGCACCAGCATCACGGCCTGAACGTCGTCGCGGAAGGCGGCCGCGCGATCATCCGCGAGCAACTGGCCCGTGGCGGTGATGCACTGCCTTGGGCAGACCGCGAGGCCTTCTGCCAGGCAATGTTCGAGCATGCGCTGGTGACCCGCGAGCGGGCGCTCGCTGCAGGTGGACTGTGGCTGTTCGATCGTGGCCTGCCGGATGTGCTGGGGTACGCGCGACTCTGCAATCTGCCGGTTCCGGACCAGTTGGCAAGCGCCGCACAGGCACTGCGCTACGGACCGACCGCGTTCCTGGCGCCCGCATGGCAAGCCATCTACTGCAACGATGCCGAACGCCGGCAGGACTTTGCCGAAGCACAGCGCACCGCGGCGGTGATGACCGAGGTGTACGAAGCGCTGGGGTATCGCGTCGTGCCGTTGCCGCTCGCGAGCCTGGAGGAACGAGCGGCCTTCGTGCTGGAAGTCCTAGGGACGGCTCATCACGCCCATTGAGGCAGCGGCCGCAGGCGGTTCGGGGATACTCACGCTGAGCGACACCACGACCTGACGGCTCTCGCCCTGGATGCCGTAATCGTCGGAGTTGCCATAGCCCAGCCAGACTTCGCTGTTGCCACTCAGGCGAACGTCGGACAGCTCGTCACCGTCACCTTCGTGGCCATTGAGCCAGCCGGACGCGGCACCACGCTCCTGGCCCAGGTGCAGCGTGTCGTCCACGGCAAAGGTCAGTGGGTCCCCGCCCGGCTCGACCTGATCCAGCCAACCGAGGAACAGCGAAGGAGTGAATCGGCTGTGCAGCCAGCAACGAACCTGCGTGAGTCGCTGGTTCTTGAACACCAGCAGCGTGGCGTTGCCGTAGAGCAGGCCCTGCTCGCCGCCGCGCATGGGCAGGCGCGCCGTGGGCTCGCCCAGGCGTTCGACGAACTGGTTCAGGGAAGCGTTGGACGGCAGGCCGAGCACTTCGCCACCAGGAGTGACGTTGAGTTCGGCTGCCGCCAGATGGCCGCTGGCGCCCAGCAACAGGGCGCAAAGCAGGCCCCGCAATCCTTGCGAGGTCATGTCCGTTTCTCTCTGGGCGGCAATCAGGCCTTGGGCAGGGTGACGCCGGTCTGGCCCTGGTACTTGCCGCCGCGATCGCGGTAGGACACTTCGCAGGCTTCATCCGACTGCAGGAACAGCATCTGCGCCACGCCTTCGTGGGCGTAGATCTTCGCCGGCAGGTTGGTGGTGTTGGAGAATTCCAGGGTCACGTGGCCTTCCCACTCCGGCTCCAGCGGCGTCACGTTGACGATGATGCCGCAGCGCGCGTAGGTGCTCTTGCCCAGGCAGATGGTCAGCACGTCGCGCGGGATGCGGAAGTACTCGACGGTGCGGGCCAGGGCGAAGGAGTTCGGCGGGATGATGCAGACGTCGCTGTTGATGTCCACGAAGCTCTTCTCGTCGAAGTTCTTCGGATCGACCACGGCCGAGTGGATATTGGTGAACACCTTGAATTCGGCGGCGCAGCGCACGTCGTAGCCGTAGCTGGAAACACCGTAGGAAATCACCCGGCTGTCATCGGCACCACGAATCTGGCGCTCGACGAACGGCTCGATCATGCCGTGTTCCTGAGCCATGCGGCGAATCCACTTGTCCGATTTGATGCTCATGGCGGGTGTCCTGTGCGGCGGTTGAAAAAAGAAGGCGAATCTTACCGGGCGTCACAATTTCCAGCAAAGGGTGCGGCCGGATGGTCGACGGCCTTCGATGGATTTCCGTAACCTGCTCCGCACTGACTCAAGGAAGAGCCCGCATGCTTGATCACTTTTTGCCCACCCTCTACCTGAAAATTTCCCGTCAGTGGGTCAGCGGTGTAGTGCTGCCTTCCGGCCAGGTGTTCGGCGAACCACCGCTACTGGCCTTGCGCTACGAAAACGCCAAGCCCGTGATCCTCGCCTCCGGCGAGGCGGCACAGCAGCTGCAAGGCCAGGAGGGTGTCGAGGTGCTCAACGGCTTCGATCACCCACGGTCTCTGCTGGCGAATTTTTCCATCGGCGAGAAGACCTTGCAGTTGCTGTTCCGGCGCCTGATGCCCCGATCCCTGCTGATGGCCAAGCCAGTGGTGATCGTGCATCCGCAGGAGCACCTCGAAGGCGGACTGACCCAGGTCGAGTCCCGTGGTCTCTACGAACTCTGCCGCAGCGCCGGCGCACGCAAGGTGCGCGTCTGGACCGGACGCGAGCTCACCCTCGACGAACTACGCTCCGGACAGTTTCCTTCCGGCACCGGTGGTACGGAGTGGCCGCTGTAAGTTCTCAGGGCAACCAGGCGGTGTGCAACTTGCGCTGGTCCACCGAGAATCGCAGCCAGTCCTCGGCATAGGCGTCGGCGCAATCGCACTCAGCGCCAGGCACGGCCTCGCGCACCAGGCGCAGATCGACGCCTGCGGCGGATTGGCGCACGACCAGGCTGGCAGTCTTCAGCAGGCCTTCCACGGCACCGGGGTCGCCCAGGCGCTTTTCCAGCACTTGAAGGGTGGCAAGGTCCAGCAGCAGCGCATCCACCACCGGCAGACCGGGGCGGTTGTCGCGCACCACCAGCAACAGGCCGAGGCCGTTGCCCAGGTCCAGCAGCGGCACTGGGTCGCAGGCGCTCTGCGGGCTGCCGAGCAGGCCGGTGGCATGGTAAAGGGCGGGAGGTAGTGGCAGCGGCACGCTGGAGCCATCGGCCCGGCGCGCCTGCACGGCCATGTCGTCCTCGAAGGCATCGCCCGAGGCGGAGCGGAAGTCCAGGGTCACCGCCTGGCCGGCGATCACGCACTGGGCCTGCCAGTCGGCTGAATCCTCGTCGGCGCCCCAGGCCTGCGAACCAGCGAGGCCCAGGCACGCCGCCAGCAGCCAGCCGGCGGGGCGTTTCGCATCCTTGCGCATGGCGGTCCCCGGGTATCAGTCGTCGCTGATGGAGATGTTCGGCATGTCCGGCGCGGCCTTCTCGCTCAGGGCGATGCGAGCGCCGACGCAGCGGGCCATTTCCTGGTAGATCATCGCCAGCTGGCTTTCCGGGTCGGCGATCACCGTGGGCTTGCCACCGTCGGCCTGCATGCGGATGGCCATGGACAGCGGCAGCGACGCCAGCAGGTCGACGCCGTATTGCGCCGCCAGCTTCTCGCCGCCGCCTTCGCCGAACAGGTGCTCGGCATGGCCGCAGTTGGAGCAGATGTGCACGGCCATGTTCTCGACCACGCCCAGCACCGGGATGTTGACCTTGCGGAACATCTCCACGCCTTTCCTGGCGTCGAGCAGGGCCAGGTCCTGCGGGGTGGTGACGATCACCGAGCCGGCCACCGGGACTTTCTGCGCCAGGGTCAGCTGGATGTCGCCGGTACCCGGCGGCATGTCGATGACCAGGTAATCCAGGTCGTTCCAGGCGGTCTGGGTGATCAGCTGCAGCAGCGCGCCGGAAACCATCGGGCCGCGCCACACCACCGGGGTATTGTCGTCGGTGAGGAAGGCCATGGACATGACCTCCACGCCGTGGGCTTCCAGCGGGATGAACCACTTCTGCTCGCGGATCTTCGGCCGGGTGCCTTCGGGAATGCCGAACATGATGCCCTGGCTCGGGCCATAGATGTCGGCGTCGAGGATGCCCACCCTGGCGCCCTCACGGGCCAGCGCCAGCGCGAGGTTGGCGGCGGTGGTGGACTTGCCCACGCCGCCCTTGCCGGAGGCCACGGCGATGATGTTCTTGACGTTGCTCATGCCCGGCACCTGGGCCTGGGCCTTGTGCGCGGCGATGTGGGTTTCCACCTTGACCTGCGCCGAGTCGACGCCGTCCAGCGCTTCCAGGGCCATCTGCACGGTCTGCGCCAGGCCGTTCTTGAACAGCCCGGCGGCGTAGCCCAGCTCCAGGGTCAGCGAAATGCGCCCGCCCTGGATGTCCAGCTCGCGCAGGTAGCCGGCGTCCAGCAGGTTCTGGCCGGTGTGAGGGTCGTTGATCTGGCGGAGAAGGTTTTCCACCGTGGCTCGGTTGGCGCCCATGGGTACTCCCGATGAAAGACTGAGCAGAATAGGCGGGCATAGTACGCCTCTCGCCGCCGCCTTGCTCGGGATCATCGGGGGTAGGCGAGGTTCGCGAGCAAGCTCGCTCCTACTAAGAGCAGCCTTGCGCGAGCCAGGACTGTAGGAGCGAGCTTGCTCGCGAACAGCCCGAGCGCCTGATGCTCAAAGGTGAATCAGCCCTTACAGCCAAGCGGGCCACGGATGAAAATTTCGCCCCGCCCCTATATAGTTGCCGATTCCCTCGTTTTAACCGGAACGGCCGATCATCATGTCCGAAGCCCGCAAGATCCTCGTCACCAGCGCCCTGCCCTACGCCAATGGTTCGATCCACCTGGGTCATATGCTGGAGTACATCCAGACCGACATCTGGGTACGCTTCCAGAAGATGCGTGGCAACCAGGCGGTGTACGTGTGCGCGGACGATGCCCACGGCTCGGCCATCATGCTGCGCGCCGAGCGCGAAGGGATCACCTCCGAGCAACTGATCGACGGCGTGCGTGCCGAGCACATGGCCGACTTCGCCGACTTCCAGGTGAACTTCGACAACTATCACTCGACCCACTCGGAAGAGAACCGCGAGCTGTCCTCGGCCATCTACCTGAAGCTGCGCGAGGCCGGCCACATCGCGACCCGTCCGGTGACCCAGTACTTCGACCCGGAAAAGCAGATGTTCCTGGCCGACCGCTTCATCAAGGGCACCTGCCCGAAGTGCGGCACCGCCGACCAGTACGGCGACAACTGCGAAGCCTGCGGCGCGACCTACGCCCCGACCGAGCTGAAGGACCCGAAATCGGCGATCTCCGGCGCCACCCCGGTGCTCAAGGAGTCGCTGCACTACTTCTTCAAGCTGCCTGACTTCCAGGAGATGCTGCAGCAGTGGACCCGCAGCGGCACCCTGCAGGACTCGGTGGCCAACAAGCTCGCCGAGTGGCTGGATGCCGGCCTGCAGGAGTGGGACATCTCCCGCGACGCGCCCTACTTCGGCTTCGAGATTCCCGATGCGCCGGGCAAGTACTTCTACGTCTGGCTGGACGCGCCGATCGGCTACATGGCCAGCTTCAAGAACCTCTGCGCGCGCCGCCCGGAGCTGGACTTCGACGCCTACTGGAAAGAAGGCTCCGAGGCCGAGCTGTACCACTTCATCGGCAAGGACATCGTCAACTTCCACGCGCTGTTCTGGCCGGCCATGCTCCAGGGCGCCGGCTACCGCAAGCCGACCGCGGTGAACGTGCACGGCTACCTGACCGTCAACGGCCAGAAAATGTCCAAGTCCCGCGGCACCTTCGTCAAGGCGCGCACCTACCTGGACCACCTGGACCCGGAATACCTGCGCTACTACTACGCCTCCAAGCTGGGCCGCGGCGTCGATGACCTCGACCTGAACCTCGAAGACTTCGTGCAGAAGGTCAACTCCGACCTGGTCGGCAAGGTGGTCAACATCGCCAGCCGTTGCGCCGGCTTCATCCACAAGGGCAACAACGGCCTGCTGGTGGACGCCAACCCTGCACCGGAACTGGTCGAAGCCTTCCAGAACGCTGCGCCGAGCATCGCCGCCGCCTACGAAGCCCGTGACTTCGGCCGCGCCATGCGCGAGATCATGGCCCTGGCCGACCAGGCCAACGCCTGGATCGCCGACAAGGCCCCGTGGTCGCTGAACAAGCAGGAAGGCAAGCAGGACGAAGTCCAAGCCATCTGCGCCCTGGGCGTAAACCTGTTCCGTCAGCTGGTGATCTTCTTGAAGCCGGTGCTGCCGAAACTGGCCGAAGCTGCCGAAGCCTTCCTCAACGTCGCCCCGCTGAAGTGGGCCGATCACGAGCAACTGCTGGCCAACCACCAGTTGAACCCGTTCAATCCGCTGATGACCCGTATCGAGCCTGCGAAAATCGAAGCCATGATCGAAGCCTCCAAGGAAGACCTCGCCGCCGCCAATAAGCCCGCTGGTAACGGCGAGCTGACCAAGGACCCGCTGGCTGCGGAGATCAACTTCGACGCCTTCGCCGCCGTCGACCTGCGCATCGCGCTGATCGAGAAGTGCGAGTTCGTCGAGGGCGCCGACAAGCTGCTGCGCCTGTCCCTGGACATCGGCGACGAGAAGCGCAACGTGTTCTCCGGCATCAAGAGCGCCTACCCGGACCCGAGCAAGCTCGAAGGCCGCCTGACCCTGTACGTGGCCAACCTGGCCCCGCGCAAGATGAAGTTCGGCATCTCCGAAGGCATGGTCCTGGCCGCCGGCCCTGGCGGTGAAGAGATCTACCTGCTGAGCCCCGACAGCGGCGCCAAGCCCGGCCAGCGCGTCAAGTAAGCATCGAGCGGCAGGGAGGCCAACGATGAAACTGCACCACTGGGCAGCGCTCGTCCTGAGCGCCACCCTCGCCGGCTGCGGCGCTCCGTCGGAGCACGCCGCCGGTTCCGGCGCCGCTTTCCAGGGGGAAGCGGCGAAAGCCGGTTCCTTCCTTGCCTATGAACACCAGGTCGGCATCCGCCTGGCCAGCAAGCGCATCGACGCGCAACTGGCCGCCTCCCGCGATGCCTGCACCCAGGACCGCTTCGGCCAGTGCGAACTGATCGCCATCGAGCAGAGCGGCGACAGCCAAATGCGCAACGCGCACCTGGTCGTACGCATCGTCCCCGACGGCGTGGAAAAACTCGTCGCCCTGGCCGCCGAAGGCGGGCAACTGCAAAGCCGTAGTACCCGCGCCGAAGACCTCGCCCAGGCGGTCAGCGACAACCAGCAACTGCGTGAGCGGCTGGAGCGCGAGTATCAGACCCTGCAAGGGTTCCAGGGCCGCAAGGACATGAGCGTCAGCGACCTGCTGGCCCTCGCCACGGCCACCGCCGAGGTCGAGCAGCAACTGCATGCCGCCAGTCAGGACGCAGCCCAGCAGCAACGCCGCATCGCCACCAACCTGCTGACCCTGGACTTCTCCAGCGAATACCAGCCCAGCGGTCGCTGGTCGCGCATCGGCACAGCCTTCGGCAACTCGCTCGACGAGCTCACCGACGGCACCGTCAACGCCATCCAGGTCGCCGCCTTCGGCCTGCCGCTGCTGGTCGTGCTGCTGATCGCCGGGCTGATCCTGCGCTGGCTGTGGCGAAAGCTCGGAAGCCGGCGCAGCGCGAACAAGGTCTGACGTCCCTCGACGCCAGGTGCACCCTGGCGTTACTGAGCGTCCTCGCAGTCCACGTCGCCCCCGCCCAGGTGCTCGAAACCTTCCAGGTAGAGGCAGGAGGCGTCTTCGGCGCAATCCTGCAGCGAGGCGTTGCTCAGGTTGTCCCGGGAGGTGGGGTCATCCAGATTCACTTCCGGGAAAATGTCGGCCACCTCCTCGGCGGTCATGATCTTGTCGAAGGTGACGTTGACCGATTGCAGGCGGCCGTACTCCCAGTCCAGGTCCACCGCCGAGATTCGCGGATCGAGCTGACGCACCAGCGCCTCGGGCAACTGCGGGCCGGCGTAGCTGAGGTCGGTGTCGTGGCAGGCATCGCCCCAGTTGTTCAGCTTCTTGCTGGCGGCGCAGCTGAACTGCGCGTCGGCCTTGCCCGTGCGCTGCTCCAGTTGGCAAGCGAAGTCGGCCACCCCCATGCGCGGCCAACTGACCAGATCGGCCGTGGTGAAAGGTGCGGCCGAAGCCAGGGCACTGGAGAACAACAGGCAGAGGGCGGTGAAGTGTCCGGACAGGGGTTTGCGCATCGCGACTTCCGTGAGGGGAACCGATCGGGTTCGGCAGCCGCCGATATTCCTCCCGCCACCCCTGGCACCGCAACTGATTTACGGCGCAGGAAGATTGTTCCCGATGAGCAATGCGCATAACCTATGCGCATCCACCATGGAGGCGCCCATGCACACGACCTACGACCCGCAAGCACCGAAGAAGGCGACCAACCTGAGCCTCAACAGCGACCTGCTGAAACAGGCCCGTGAACTGGACGTGAACCTCTCGGCGGTGCTGGAGGAGGCGCTGGCCGATGTGGTCAAGGAGCGCCTCGGCCAGCGCTGGCTGGAGCAGAACCGCGCAGCCATCGAAACCTACAATCAGCATGTCGAGGCAACCGGCGTGTTCAGCGACGGCCTGCGGAGCTTCTGATGAAGCAGTTCGACCTCTACCGCAACGCCAATCCGCGCACCTGCAAGGCGATCCCGCTGCTGCTGGATGTGCAGAGCGACCTGCTGGCCTCGCTGAACACGCGCATGGTGATCCCGCTCAGCCGCGCCAAGGGCCTGGCCGGCATCAACCGGCTGATGCCGGAAGTGCGCGTGGGCGATGAGAGCCTCCTGCTACTGACGCCACAGATGGCCGGCATCTCCCGCCGCGAACTGGGTGAGCCGGTGGGCAGCCTGGCGCACCTGCGCCTGGAGATCATCGCCGCCATCGACCTGCTGATCAGCGGAATCTGAGTATGAACAGCCCACGCCTGAGCACGGGTCGCCAGCCATGACCGAACTCGCCCTGATCCTGGTCAGCGCCATCCTGGTCAACAACTTCGTGCTGGTGCAGTTCCTCGGCATCTGCCCGTTCATGGGCGTGTCGCGCAAGATCGAGACGGCGCTGGCGCTGGCCCTGGCGACCACTTTCGTCCTCACCCTCGCCTCGGCGCTGGGCTACATCCTGCAACGCTATGTGCTGCAACCGCTGGACGTGGAGTTCCTGCGCACCATCGGCTTCATCCTGGTGATCGCGATCGTCGTGCAGTTCACCGAACTGCTGGTGCGGAAGACCAGCCCGCTGCTGGCCCGCACGCTGGACATCTTCCTGCCGCTGATCACCACCAACTGCATCGTGCTGGGCGTCGTGCTGCTGAATGCGCGCAAGGCCGAGTTCGGCTTCCTGCAATCCACCTTGCAGGGTTTCGGCGCCGGGCTGGGCTTCACCCTGGTACTGGTGCTGTTCGCCGCCCTGCGCGAACGCATCGCCCTCGCCGACGTGCCCAAGCCATTCCAGGGCGCGGCCATCGGCATGATCACCGCCGGGCTGATGTCCCTGGCGTTCATGGGCTTCAGCGGACTGCTCAAGCCATGATCACGGCGCTGCTGATCGTCCTGTTCTGCCTAGGCGGCGCCGTGGCGCTGCACCTGGTGGCGGCGCGGGTGGAAATCGCGGACGAATCCATCGCCGGGCGGATCAACGACCTGCTGCCGCAGACCCAGTGCGGCCAATGCGGCTATGCCGGCTGCAAGCCCTACGCCCAGGCCATTGCCGAAGGCGATGCGATCAACAAGTGCCCGCCCGGCGGCGCTGCGACCATCGCCGCCCTCGCCGAGCTGCTGGACGTCGAAGCGCTGCCGTTGGATGCCGCCGAGGAAACCCCGCTGCGCGTCGCCTATATCCGCGAGGCCGAGTGCATCGGCTGCACCAAGTGCATCCGCGCCTGCCCGGTGGACGCCATCGTCGGCGCGGCCAAGCTGATGCACACGGTGATAGTCGACGAGTGCACCGGCTGCGACCTGTGCCTGGAACCCTGCCCGGTGGACTGCATCGAGATGCGCGAGCTGCCGCTGCGAGTTGCCGACTGGAAATGGCCGTTGCCCCGGGGCCGGCTGATCCACACCGACCGGGAGCGGGCGGCATGAACGCGCAGGTCTGGGACTTCCCCGGCGGCCTGACGTTGCCGGCCAACAAGCAGCAGTCCACCGCCATGCCGATCCAGCAGCCGCCGCTGCCGCGCCGGCTGGTGCTGCCGCTGCAACAGCACATCGGCGAGCCCGCCGTGCCCTGTGTCGATGTCGGCCAGCACGTGCTCAAGGGTCAACTGATCGCCGAGGCCGGCAGCGCCATCAGCGCCGCGCTGCATGCGCCGACTTCCGGCACGGTGATCGGGATCAGCGAGCAGCCCTATCCGCACAGCTCCGGCCTGTCGGCGCCCGCCATCGTCATCGACAGCGATGGCGCGGATGAATGGGCCGAGCTGAAACCCGAGTCCGAGTATGTGTCCCTCTCCGGGACTGAACTTCTACAACGCATCCGCCAGGCAGGTATCGCCGGCCTCGGCGGCGCCGGCTTCCCCACCGCCGCCAAGCTGGCTTCCCGCGCCCGGGACGACCTGCACACTCTGATCATCAACGGCGCCGAGTGCGAGCCCTACATCAGCGCCGACGACCTGCTGATGCGCGAGCGCGCCGCCGAACTGGTGCAAGGCATCGAAGTGCTGATGCACATCCTCCAGCCACAGCAGGTACTGCTCGGCATCGAGGACGACAAACCCGAGGCCATCGCCGCCGTGCAGGCCGCCGTCGGTGAACGACCGATCCGCCTGCAAGCGGTGCCGACCCGCTACCCCTCCGGCGGCGAGCGCCAGCTGATCCAGCTGCTCACCGGCCGCGAAGTGCCTTCCGGCGGGCTGCCGGCGGATATCGGCATGCTCTGCGTGAACGTCGGCACCGCCGTCGCCGTCGCCGACGCCGTGTTGCGCGGGCGCCCGCTGATCTCGCGCATCACCACCCTGACCGGCGCCGCCCTCGCGCGCCCGTGCAACGTCGAAGCGCTGTTCGGCACGCCGGTGAGCGAGCTGCTGGAGTTCGCCGGCCTCGACAGCGCCAAGCTCGACCGCCTGTTGCTCGGCGGCCCGCTGATGGGCGACAGCCTGCCGTCGCTGAACGTGCCGCTGATCAAGTCCGCCAACTGCCTGCTGGCCGCCACCCGCGAAGAGCTGCCGGCACCGGCGCCAGCGATGCCCTGTATCCGCTGCGGCGACTGCGCGCAGGTCTGCCCTGCCAGCCTGCTGCCGCAGCAGCTGTATTTCTTCGCCGAAGATCACCAGCAGCTCCTGGCACACAACCTGTTCGACTGCATCGAGTGCGGCGCCTGCGCCTATGTCTGCCCGTCGAGTATTCCGCTGGTGCAGTACTACCGCGCCTCCAAGGGCGAAATCCGCGAGCTGGAACTGCGCCAGCTGAAGGCCGAGCAGTGGCGCCTGCGCTTCGAGCAACGCCAGGAGCGCCTGCGCCGCGAGGAAGAACAACGCGCCGCTGACCGTTTGGCTCGCCAGGAACGCGCGGCGCGCGTGCAGGAAGACCAGCCAGCAGTCGAAACGACCAGCGTGCCGGCCGCGCAATCGGTGATCGAGCGGGTGAAGGCCGAGAAGGCCGTGGGCAACGCGCCCGACCAGCTCAAGCGCCTGAAGATCGAGGCGAGCATGGCCCAGGTCGCGCTGAACAAGGCCGAGAAACAACTGGCCACTCACGACACCGAACAGTTGCGCAGCCAGGTCGCCGAACTGCGCAGTGCCGCCGAAGAGGCGAAGTCCGCGCTGGCGGCTGCCCAGGTGCAAGGCGCCAGTGCGGAGCCGGCACCGACGGCGGTTCCTGTCACCAACGAAGCCGCCTTGAAGAAAGCCAAGATCGACGCCGCCATGGCCCGCGCGCAGCTGAAGAAATCCGAGAAAGCTTTCGGCGAATCGCCCAGCGACGAGCAGCTCGCCACCCTCGTCTCCTTGCGTGGGGACGTCGAACGTATCGAGCGCCAACTCAACGAACTGCAGGGGACCGCCATGCCGACAGAACCGAAAACCGAGCAGCCCGTCGACGGCGTGCTCGCCCTGCGCCAGGCCAAGCTGGTCTACATCGCCCAGCGCGATGCCCTGCGCGCGGCTGAACGCGAAGGTGCCTCGGCCGAAGAACTGGCCGCGATCCGCCAGACCCTGGCCGCTGCGGAAGCCGCCCTGCACGCCGCCGAAGACGCCAGCGGCAAGGCACCGCCGGACCTGGTGCGCACCGACAAGCGCCCAATCACCGATGCCCTGCGCGCCGCCAGGACCGAACTGGCCTACGCCCGCGCCGACCTGAAGAAACGCGAACGCGAAGGCGCCAGCGAACCGGTGCTGACCACCGCCCGCGAACGCCTGCAAGCCGCTGAGCGCGCCGTTGCCGATGCCAGCGGCGAGGCGCCTTGATGAAACTGCCCCGCATCAGCTCGCCCCACGCAACAGGCAGCAACCGCACTCGGCGCGTCATGCTGACGCTGCTGGCCGCCTGCGCACCGGGTGCGCTGGTGCTGATCGGCCTGTACGGCGTCGGCACCCTGTTCAACCTGCTGTGGTGCAGCCTGCTCGCCCTCTCCACCGAGGCGCTGATGCTCCGGCTGCGCGACCGCCCGGTGGCCTTATTCCTCAAGGACGGCAGTGCACTGGTCACCGCCGTGCTGCTCGCCCTCGCCCTGCCGCCTTACTCTCCCTGGTGGCTGAGCGCAGTCGCCACGGTGTTCGCGCTGATCTTCGGCAAGCACCTGTACGGCGGCCTCGGGCAGAACCCGTTCAACCCGGCGATGGTCGGCTACGCGGTGGTGCTGGTGTCGTTCCCGCAGCAGATGAGCCAGTGGCCGGCGCCGGACAGCGCGCTCGGCTTCGGCGAGGGTCTGCGGCAGATATTCGGCTTCGCAAGCCTTGGGCCGGACGCCTGGGTCGGCGCCACCGCGCTGGACGTGGTGCGCAACAACCACAGCCTGACTATGGACGAGCTGCTGGCGCAGTCCCCCGCTTTCGGCAGTGTCGGCGGGCGCGGCGTAGAACTGGTCAACCTGGCCTTCCTGGCCGGCGGGCTGTTCCTGCTCTGGCGCAAGCTGTTCACCTGGCACGCGCCGGTGGGCCTGCTCGGCGGCCTGTTCGTCATGAGCCTGCTGTTCTGGAACGGCAGCGGCTCCGACTCCCACGGCTCGCCGCTGCTGCACCTGTTCAGCGGCGCGACCATGCTCGGCGCCTTCTTCATCGTCACCGACCCGGTGTCCGGCGCCACCAGCAACCGCGGCCGGCTGCTGTTCGGCCTCGGCGTCGGCGTGCTCACCTACGTGATCCGCGCCTGGGGCGGCTACCCCGACGGCCTGGCCTTCGGCGTGCTGCTGATGAACCTCGCCGCGCCGACCCTCGACTACTTCACCCGCCCGCGCACCTACGGGCACAAGAAGCCCGAGCGCGGCTTCAAGACGGGTGACCGATGAACCGCGCCGTGCTGAAGAGCGCCCTGGTGCTGGGCCTGCTCGCAGTGATCGCCGCTGGTGTGGTGACCGCGGTCCACCAGTTCACTGCCCAGCGCATCGACACCGCCCAACGCGAGGCGCGTGGTCGCGCGCTGCTGGCGCTGCTACCCCAAGGCAGCTACGACAATCATCCGCTGGAGAACGAAGTCAGCGCCTTCGATCCCAAGCTGCTGGGCCGCGACGAACCGTCGCCCGCCTTTATCGCCCGACTTCAGGGGCAGACCACGGCGGTCGTGCTGCAGCCTGTGGCGCGGGATGGTTATGGCGGTTCGATTCAGCTGCTGGTGGGCGTGACTGCGCAAGGTCGCCTGCTCGGTGTGCGAGTCGTGGCGCACCACGAGACACCCGGCCAGGGGGACCGCATCGAGCTGGGCAAGAGCAACTGGCTGCACAGCTTCGACGGCCGCTCCCTGAGCGACCCGGCCGAGGCTGGCTGGCAGGTGAAGAAGGACGGCGGCCAGTTCGACCAGTTCGCCGGCGCCACCGTGACCCCGCGCGCGGTGGTCAAGGCCACGCACCTGGCTCTGCAGTACTTCGACGCGCACAAGACAGAGCTGCTCGCCCCGGCCACTTCGGGAGACCCGCATGAGTAATCCCGGCTACCGCGACATCGCCCTGCAGGGCCTGTGGAAGAACAATCCCGGCCTGATGCAACTGCTCGGCCTGTGCCCGCTGCTGGGCACCAGCAGCTCCATGGTCAATGCCCTCGGCCTGGGGCTGGCGACGATCTTCGTGCTGTTCTGCTCCAGCATTGCCGTATCGCTGATCCGCGGCACGCTCAGCGAGTCCGTGCGCCTGCCGGCCTTCCTGCTGGTCATCGCCACTCTGACCACCTGCGTCGAACTGCTGATGCAGGCCTGGCGCTACGAGCTGTACGAAGTGCTGGGCATCTTCGTGCCGCTGATCACCACCAACTGCGTGATCCTCGGCCGCGCGCAAGCCTTCGCCAGCACCAACAATGTCGCGCGCTCGGCCTTCGATGGCCTGATGATGGGACTGGGTTTCGCCCTGGTCCTGCTGGCCATCGGCACCCTGCGCGAACTGCTCGGCCATGGCACGCTGCTGGCCGGCATGGACCTGCTGTTGGGCCCCGGCGCCGCCAGTTGGAAACTGCAGATCCCCGGCTACCAGGGCCTGCTGCTGGCCGTGCTGCCACCCGGCGCCTTCCTGGTGCTGGGCCTGCTGATTGCACTGAAGAACCGTATTGATGAAAGCCTGGCGGACCGCGCCAAGGTGCCAGCGGGCGACGCACCCGCGACCGAGCGCCAACGCGTCCGCGTGACCGGAGTGATCGAATGAATGCCGCCAAGCGCGCGGAGATTTTCCGCCGACTCAAGGAAGACAATCCCAACCCCGAAACCGAACTGGCCTACAGCACGCCCTTCGAGCTGCTGATCGCGGTGCTGCTCTCCGCCCAGGCCACCGACGTCGGGGTGAACAAGGCCACTGCCAGGCTCTACCCGGTGGCCAACACCCCGGAGGCGATCTACGCCCTGGGCGTGGAAGGCCTGTCGGAGTACATCAAGACCATCGGCCTGTATAACAGCAAGGCGAAGAACACCATCGAGACCTGCCGCCTCCTCATCGAGAAGCACGGCGGCCAGGTGCCGGAGAACCGCGAAGACCTCGAAGCCCTGCCGGGCGTGGGCCGCAAGACCGCCAACGTGGTCCTCAACACGGCTTTCCGACAGCCGGCGATGGCGGTGGACACCCACATCTTCCGCGTCTCCAACCGCACCAACATCGCGCCGGGGCGCAATGTGCTGGAGGTGGAGCGCAAACTGCTCAAGTTCGTGCCCAGGGAATACCTGCTGGATGCGCACCACTGGCTGATCCTGCATGGGCGCTACGTCTGCAAGGCGCGCAAGCCGCAGTGCGGCAGCTGCCGGATCGAGGACCTGTGCGAGTTCAAGCACAAGACTTCGGACGATTGAGCGTTATGGGAAAATTCCTTCAGGCTGATTGAAAAAATCTTTTTTACCGCTTACGCCTTTGTCGATATAAGGGGCGCCAACACACCCCGTGTTGTGGAGTGCACCGAATGGCAAACGACAAAGAAGACCTCGAACTCGAGGACGATGTCAGCACAGACGACAGCGAAGACGGCGCCGAAGCCACGGCAGAGGTCGCCAAGACCAACCTGACCAAGCGCCGCATCATCGACAACTACCTGGAAGAACGTCGCCTGCAGCGCCAACTGTCCGACTACGATTTCGATCTGTAAGCCTGCTCCTAAGCGAAATACCTGCATGAAAAAGCCCCGCATTCTGGCGGGGCTTTTTGTTTTTGGCTCCTTGTAGGAGCGCGCCATGCGCGCGATCGCGGGCATGGCCCGCTCCTACAGGATCACACTGCGACGCCAGCGCGCTGCACCACCCGATAGCACGGCTCGTAAGCCGCGCCGCCCGGCAACTTCATCCGGTGCTGCTCGACGAAGGCCTGCAGCAACGCATCCAGCGGTTCCATGATCGCCGCGTCGCCATGGATCTCGTAGGGCCCGAACTCCTCGATCATGCGGATGCCATGAGCCTTCACGTTGCCGGCGACGATGCCGGAGAACGCCCGGCGCAGGTTCGCCGCCAGCTCGTGGGGCGGCACGTCGCGGCCCAGGTCCAGGCTCGCCATGTTCTCGTGGCTCGGCTCGAACGGTCGCTGGAAACCCTCGTCGATCTTCAGCAGCCAGTTGAAGTGGTAGGCGTCGTTGCGCTCGCGACGGAACTGCTTGACCCGCTTCAGCCCCTGGCTCATTTCCCGCGCCACTTCCGCCGGGTCGTCGATGATGATGCGGTAGCGCTGCTGCGCTGCCGCGCCCAGGGTCGCGCCGACGAAGGCGTGCAACTGCTCGATGTAGGCCGCCGCGCTGCGCGGGCCGGTGAGCACCAGGGGGAAAGGCATGTCCTGGTTCTCCGGGTGCATGAGGATGCCCAGCAGGTAGAGGAACTCCTCCGCCGTGCCGACGCCGCCGGGGAACACGATGATGCCGTGACCGATGCGGACGAAGGCCTCCAGGCGCTTCTCGATATCCGGCAGGATCACCAGCTCGTTGACGATCGGGTTCGGCGCCTCGGCGGCGATGATCCCCGGCTCGGTCAGGCCCAGGTAGCGGCCATCGGTGATGCGCTGCTTGGCGTGGCCGATGGTGGCGCCCTTCATCGGGCCCTTCATCACGCCCGGGCCGCAGCCGGTGCAGACGTCGAGGCTGCGCAGGCCGAGCTCGTGGCCGACCTTCTTGGTGTACTTGTACTCGTTGGTGCTGATGGAGTGGCCGCCCCAGCAGACGACGATCTTCGGCTCGACGCCAGCGTGCAGGGCACGGGCGTTGCGCAGCAGGTGGAAGACGTAGTCGGTGATGCCGGCCGAACTGTCCAGGCCGAAGCGCCGGCTGTTCAGCGCATTCTGGGTGTAGACGATGTCGCGCAGGGCGCTGAAGAGCATCTCGCGGGTGCTGGCGATCATCTCGCCGTCGACGAAGGCGTCGGCCGGCGCATTGAACAGTTCCAGGCGCACGCCGCGGTCCTGCTGGTGGATTTCCAGCTCGAAGTCGCGGTAGGCGTCGAGGATGTGCTTGGCGTTGTCGATCTGTGTGCCGGTGTTGAGGATGGCCAGGGCACACTGGCGGAAAAGCTTGTAGGTGCTGCCCGAGCCGGCTTCGCTGAGCTGGTGGACTTCACGCTGGGAGAGGGTTTCGAGGCTGCCCTTGGGGCTGACCGAGGCGTTGTTTACCGGTCTTGGGGACATGCTGTATTCCTTGACGATGGAAGCCGGGCGCCTTGGCGCGGGGCTTTCCGATAAATCGATGCGGCCGTCCATTCGGCCGTCATTGCCGGGGGCGTCGCGGCGGGGATTCTCCGGCCCGCAGCGCGCTCCTTCTGACTGTGACAAGCGAATGGCGGAAACTGCTTCCGCAATCGACGCGTCCGACGTCGATGCCCCTTGAGTATGAACGCTGAGATGACTTTCTGATGACGCCGCGGAAAAGAAAAACCCCGCCACATGGGCGGGGTTTTCCGGGGACTCATCGGCGGCAGCCGAAGGATCAGTCCTTGCGCTGCGGGCTCAGCAGCTCGATCTTGTAGCCGTCCGGGTCTTCGACGAAGGCCAGGATGCTGGTGCCGTGCTTCATCGGGCCCGGCTCGCGGGTGATCTTGCCGCCGCGGGAGCGGATGTCCTCGCAGGCCTTGTAGACGTCGGCCACTTCCAGGGCGATGTGACCGTAGCCGGTGCCCAGCTCGTACTGGTCCACGTCCCAGTTGTAGGTCAGCTCGATGACGCTGTTGTCGTCCTCGTTGCCGTAGCCGACGAAAGCCAGGGTGAACTGGCCGTCCGGGTAGTCCTTGCGGCGCAGCAGGGTCATGCCCAGGACTTCGGTGTAGAAGGCGATGGATTTGTCCATGTCGCCGACGCGCAGCATGGTGTGCAGCAGTCTCATCGGTTCTTTCCTCATCAGGTGCCCGGTTGGCGGGCTTATAAACACAAACCCCGGCTCGTGGCCGGGGTCTGCTTGTCACGGGAGACGCAAGCTTATCAGAACAGCTTGCGGCCCTTGTTCGCGGCGATACGCATGCGCAGCGCGTTGAGCTTGATGAAGCCAGCGGCATCGGCCTGGTTGTAGGCGCCGCCGTCTTCCTCGAAGGTCGCGATGTTGGCGTCGAACAGCGAGTCGTCGGACTTGCGGCCGACCACGATGACGTTGCCCTTGTACAGCTTCAGGCGCACGACGCCGTTCACGTGCTCCTGGGAGGCATCGATCATCTGCTGGAGCATTTCGCGCTCCGGGCTCCACCAGTAGCCGGTGTAGATCAGCTTGGCGTAGCGCGGCATCAGCTCGTCCTTCAGGTGAGCGACTTCGCGGTCCAGGGTGATCGACTCGATGGCGCGGTGCGCCTTGAGCATGATGGTGCCGCCGGGGGTCTCGTAGCAGCCACGGGACTTCATGCCGACGTAACGGTTCTCGACGATGTCCAGACGGCCGATGCCGTTGGCGCCGCCGATGCGGTTCAGCTCGGTCAGGACCTGGGCCGGAGTCATGTCCTTGCCGTCGATGGCGACGATGTCGCCCTTGCGGTAGGTCAGCTCGAGGTAGGTGGCGGTGTCAGGGGCCTTCTCCGGGGAGACGGTCCACTTCCACATGTCTTCTTCGTGCTCGGTCCAGGTGTCTTCCAGCACACCGCCTTCATAGGAGATGTGCAGCAGGTTGGCATCCATGGAGTACGGCGATTTCTTCTTGCCGTGGCGCTCGATCGGGATGTTGTGCGCTTCGGCGTAGTCCATCAGCTTCTCGCGGGACAGCAGGTCCCACTCACGCCAGGGTGCAATCACCTTCACGCCCGGTTTCAGCGCGTAGGCGCCCAGCTCGAAACGTACCTGGTCGTTCCCCTTGCCGGTGGCGCCGTGGGAGATGGCATCAGCGCCGGTGGCGTTGGCGATCTCGATCAGGCGCTTGGCGATCAGCGGGCGGGCGATGGAAGTACCCAGCAGGTACTCGCCTTCGTAAACGGTGTTGGCACGGAACATCGGGAAGACGAAGTCGCGGACGAACTCTTCTCGCAGGTCCTCGATGAAGACCTCTTTCACGCCCATCTGCTTGGCCTTGGCGCGGGCCGGTTCAACCTCTTCGCCCTGACCCAGGTCGGCGGTGAAGGTCACCACTTCGCAGTTATAGGTATCCTGCAGCCACTTCAGAATTACCGAGGTGTCCAGGCCACCGGAATACGCCAGGACTACCTTCTTCACGTCCGCCATGCCACTCAACTCCACGGGGGTTGTCACGAAAGGGACCGATTCTACTGTCCGCTCGGAATAATTTACAGAGGGGCGACAGCTTTAGACGACAAAGCGACAAATACTATCGTCGGTGCGACCCGACGCCGCGGGTCAGCCCTTGGGTGTCACGGGTGGCGTGGCGGGGGGATTGGCAGCGTTGGCGGCAGGCGCTGTCGGCGCAGCCTGAGCGGGCGCACTGGCAGTGGGCGCCGGCGCGCTGGGAGCACTGGCGGCAGGAGCGGGCGCTTCGGCGGGAGGCTGTTCCACCACCGCCTCGCGGGACAGGTTCACCGTCACCCGGCGGTTCTTCGCGCGGTTGGCGGCGGAATTGTTCTTCACCAGCGGATAGCGCTCGCCATAGAAGCGCACGGTGATCTGCGACTCGGCCACGCCATTGGCCTTGAGGTACTCCATCACGGCGATGGCGCGGCGGCGCGAAGCCTCGCGATTGGCCAGGCGGTTGCCGCTGTTGTCGGAGTGGCCGTCCAGTTCGATGCGGTTCACCGTCGGATCGGCCTTCATGTACTGCAGGATGATGTCCAGCTTGGCGCGGCCCAGCGGGTCGACCTCGGTACCACCGTCCGGGAAGCCGACCTGGCTCTGGCGCACCTGGTCGAAGTTCACCGGGAGCATCTTCGTCGAACAATCCTGGAACTGCGTATACCCGTCGGCGAAACGCGTCGGCATCAGCCGCACCAGCAGGGTCTCGCCGGTGCGCGTGCGGTGGCGAACCTCCGGCGCGCGGCCTTCCAGCAGCCCGCCGAGCAGGCGCCCGGCCTGCTGCTGGGTGCTGCTGAACGGCACATCGCCCGAACCGACTCGCACCGAGCCAAGGTTCAGATCGCCCTGCCCCGGCCGCCACGGTGGCGCGGCCGCCAGCAGCGTCGCCGTACCACTACCCAGCCAGCCGGTCTGCGGTTTGAGGCGGAAGGTCGGCTGCTCGCCGGCGCGCCAGACGAATTCACCCAGGCCGAAACCGGCCACGCTCTGCGACAGCCGGCACTCGAACTGATCGCCCGCCACCGTCCATTGCGCACTTTCCATGCGCGTCTGGAAGGTCAGCCCCCAGGCCGGAAGGCTGGCACAGAGAGCGAGCAGGAGAAGGGAGGGCTGGCGCACGATGGCTTCCATACAGATAAAGAGGCGTCCCAGATTCTATCGGTCGGCCTCGGCAAAACTTGATAGCGAGTGCCGGCGGCGGCCTTTTCCGGTAGCATTTCACCCTCTTCCCGCTGCAACCGCACCCCTGGAATCCGCATGTCCGACCGCCTGACACTCCTGCGCCCCGACGACTGGCACATCCACCTGCGCGACGGCGCCGCTCTCGCGCAAACCGTCGGCGACGCCGCCCGCACCTTCGGCCGCGCCATCATCATGCCGAACCTGGTCCCGCCGGTACGCAACGCCGCCGAAGCCGACGCCTACCGCCAGCGCATCCTGGCCGCCCGCCCGGCCGGCAGCCGCTTCGAGCCGCTGATGGTGCTGTACCTCACCGACCGCACCAGCGCCGAGGAAGTCCGCGCCGCCAAGGCCTCCGGCTTCGTGCACGCCGCCAAGCTGTACCCGGCCGGCGCCACCACCAACTCCGATTCCGGCGTCACCAGCGTCGACAACATCTTCCACGTGCTCGAAGCCATGGCCGAAGTCGGCCTGCCGCTGCTCGTGCACGGCGAGGTGACCCGCGCCGAGGTCGACGTGTTCGACCGCGAGAAGCGCTTCATCGACGAGCACCTGACCCGCGTGGTCGAGCGCTTCCCGACCCTCAAGGTGGTCTTCGAGCACATCACCACCGGCGATGCCGCCGCCTTCGTCAAGGCCGCCCCGGCCAATGTCGGCGCCACCATCACTGCGCACCACCTGCTCTATAACCGCAACCACATGCTGGTTGGCGGCATCCGTCCGCACTTCTATTGCCTGCCGATCCTCAAGCGCAACACCCATCAGGAAGCCCTGCTGGATGCCGCCACCAGTGGCAGCCCGAAGTTCTTCCTCGGCACCGACTCGGCGCCCCACGCGCGCCACGCCAAGGAAGCCGCCTGCGGTTGCGCCGGCTGCTACACCGCCTACGCCGCCATCGAGCTGTATGCCGAAGCCTTCGAACAGCGCAAGGCGCTGGACAAGCTGGAAGGCTTCGCCAGCCTCCACGGCCCGGACTTCTACGGCCTGCCGCGCAACAGCGACCGCATCACCCTGGTCCGCGAAGAATGGGAAGCCCCGGCCTCGCTGCCGTTCGGCGACTTCGACGTGGTCCCGCTGCGCGCCGGTGAAAAACTGCGCTGGCGCCTGCTGGAGACCGAGGCATGAGTGACGAGAACGAAATCTTCGAAGAAGAACTCGACGGCTCCTTCCCGCCTGGCCCGCGCCACCCGATGGCGCGCCGCTTCCGTGGCTACCTGCCGGTCGTGGTGGACGTCGAGACCGGTGGCTTCAACGCCGGCACCGACGCCCTGCTGGAAATCGCCGCCGTGACCATCGGCATGGACGAAAGCGGCTACCTGTTCCCCGAGCACACCTACTTCTTCCGTGTGGAGCCCTTTGAAGGCGCCAACATCGAACAGGCGGCACTGGAGTTCACCGGCATCAAGCTGGACCACCCGCTGCGCATGGCCGTGCCGGAAGAGCAGGCGCTGACCGAGATCTTCCGTGGCATCCGCAAATCGCTGAAGTCCAACGGCTGCAAGCGGGCGATCCTGGTCGGCCATAACAGCAGCTTCGACCTGGGCTTCCTCAACGCCGCGGTCAACCGCAGCGGCGTGAAGCGCAACCCGTTCCACCCGTTCTCCAGCTTCGACACCGCCACCCTCGCAGGCCTCGCCTACGGCCAGACCGTCCTGGCGAAGGCCTGCCAGACCGCCGGCATCGAGTTCGACAACCGCGAGGCCCACTCGGCGCGCTACGACACCGAGAAGACCGCCGAGCTGTTCTGCGGCATCGTCAACCGCTGGAAGGAATTCGGCGGCTGGATGGAAGACGATCACTGATCGCGCTGTCCTGAATGAAAAAGCCCCGCGATTGCGGGGCTTTTTCATGCACCAGCAGCCTTACAGCTTGCCGGCATTCTCGGCCAGGTAGGCGGCAACGCCTTCGGGCGAGGCGGTCATGCCCTTGTCGCCCTTCTTCCAGTTGGCCGGGCAGACTTCGCCATGCTCCTCGGTGAACTGCAGGGCGTCGACCAGACGCAGCAGTTCGTCCATGTTGCGGCCCAGCGGCAGGTCGTTGACGATCTGCGAACGCACCACGCCGTTCTGGTCGATCAGGAAGGCGCCACGGAAAGCCACGCCGCCCTCGGACTCGACGTCATAGGCCTTGGCGATCTCGTGGGTGATATCAGCGGCCAGGGTGTACTTGACCGGGCCGATGCCGCCCTTGTCCACCGGGGTGTTGCGCCAGGCGTTGTGGGTGAAGTGGGAGTCGATGGAGACGCCGATCACTTCCACGTTGCGCGCCTGGAAGTCCGGGATGCGGTGGTCCAGGGCGATCAGCTCGGACGGGCAGACGAAGGTGAAGTCCAGCGGGTAGAAGAACACCAGTCCGTACTTGCCCTTGATGGCTTCGGACAGCACGAAGCTGTCGACGATCTCGCCGGTGCCCAGCACGGCGGCCACGTTGAAATCGGGAGCTTTCTTACCTACGAGTACGCTCATTCCTTGTCTCCGGAAATGGTGAGGCGCTAGAGAGCGAAAAGCCCGCTGCCCGTTCGAAACTGCCGGGCTTGAGGGGTTGTCGCTCGAGTGGGGCGGCCATCATACACCCGGTGCGCAAGGCCTTCATCCACGCACCTTCGGCACTGACTCCGTGACCGGGTTGACCATTTATCGGGATGCCGGGATGAGACTCCGGCAACTTTTGACAATCATTCTCATTATTATTAGTATCGCTTCCAACAACCCCACAGCGACTGTAGTGCAACCATGTACGTCTGCCTCTGCAACGGTGTTACCGATACCCAGATCCGCGATGCGATCTACGACGGCGCCTGCAACTACCGTGAAGTGCGTGAGTGCACCGGCGTTGGCACCCAGTGCGGCAAGTGCGCCTGCCTGGCCAAACAGGTGGTCCGCGAGACCCTCGGCGAGCTGCAGAGCGCCCAGACGATGAACTACAACCTGGCCTACGCGGCGGGTTGAGAAAAAAGACCGCTGGTCTATTCAGCAAGAATCCCAAAGAAACCGGGCCCTGGCCCGGTTTTTTTATGCCCGAAATTCAGTGGTTTAGCGCCAAGTTGCGGAATGAAAACATTCGCATTCATATTCCTTTTTATAGCAAATTCAAGGACTTATGTTTGACAGATGGTTATAAGGGCGCGAGAATTTCATCTCTCCCACTCCACACGGCAGGACCCCGGCATGAAAGGCGACAAGAAAGTCATCCAGCATCTGAACAAGATCCTCGGCAACGAGCTGATCGCCATCAACCAGTACTTCCTGCACTCGCGCATGTGGAACGACTGGGGCCTGAAGCGCCTCGGCGCGCACGAGTACCACGAGTCCATCGATGAGATGAAGCACGCCGACAAGCTCATCGAACGCATCCTGTTCCTCGAAGGCCTGCCCAACCTGCAGGATCTGGGCAAGCTGCTGATCGGCGAGAACACCCAGGAAATGCTGCAGTGCGACCTGAACCTGGAGCTCAAGGCCTGCAAGGACCTGCGCGACGCCATCGTGCATTGCGAAAGCGTGCATGACTACGTCAGCCGCGACCTGCTCAAGGACATCCTCGAGTCCGAGGAAGAGCACATCGACTACCTGGAAACCCAGCTGGGCCTGATCCAGAAAGTCGGCCTGGAAAACTACCTGCAGTCGCACATGCACGAAGACGACTGACAGAAAGTCGACTGATAGAAAAAAGGCACCGGCGCAGTTGTGGACGCCGGTGCCCTTCCCTTCTAGGCGTTCGCCTTCGGCGGGCGGCGTACCAGTGACGCCTTCAGCACCAGCCCCGCGCACAGCCCCACCACTACCAGCAACGACAGGCGCAAGCCCACGTGCTCGGCGAGGAAACCGATCAGCGGCGGGCCCAGCAGCAAGCCGCCATAGCCGAACGACGCCACCGCCGCCACGCCGCGCGAAGGCTCGACGCCCGGCCGGTTGCCTGCCGCGCCGATCAGGATCGGCACCACCACCGACAGTCCTGCGCCCACCAGGGCGAAACCGGCAATCGCGCCGTAAACCCATGGGCTGAACAGCGCCAGGAACATGCCCGCGATGGCCAGCAGTGCCAGGTTGCGCACCAGCGCCTCATCGGCGAAACGCACGCGCAGACGGTCACCGAACAACCGGCCCAGTACCATGGTCGCGGAGAATGCCGCGAAGCCCAGTGCAGCCAGACGTTCGGAGGCGCCCAGTACCTGATGCAGCAGCAAGGCGCCCCAGTCGGCGACCGCCCCTTCGGAGACGAACGCACAGAGGGTCAACAACCCCAGCCCAATCAGCGCCGGTGGCGGCAGGCGCCAGCCACGTTGGGCTGGCGCCTCCTCCTCCATGGGCTGCGGACGGCCCTCGAACAGATGACGGGCAAACAACGGCAGGATCGCCACGGCGATCAGCGCCAGCAGGCTGAAGTGCCAGATCGGCGCGAGATCGGCGAAGGCCGCCGCGCCGACGGCACCGACCAGACCGCCCAGGCTGTACATGCCATGCAGGCTGGAGATGCACGGGCGGCCCAGGCGCCGCTCGACCTCCACCGCCTGGGTGTTCATCGCCACGTCCATGGTCGCGAAGGTCAGGCCGACGGCGAGGAAGCCCGCCGCAAGCACCCAGACGTCCTGCGCCAGCCCCAGCAGCGGGAAGGTCGCCATCAGCGCCAGCCCGGAAATCACCGTGATCGCACGGCTGCCGTAGCGGCGCACCAGCGCGCCGGCGAAGGCGAACGCCAGCAGCGCACCGAAGCCTGCGCCCAGCAACGCCTGGCCCAGTTGCTGCTCGTCCACCCCGGTCATGCTCTTGAGGGCCGGCACCCGCCCCATCACGCTGCCATGGACCATCCCGCCCATGGCGAAGCAGTATCCGCACGCCCAGCGCGCGGCGTTGGCCCGCGTCTGTTCAGTCATTCTTATTTCTTCCCAAAAACAAAGCCCCGCCAAGGCGGGGCTTTGTGCGACAGCACGAAAGACTCAGGCGTTGGCCTTGCTCACGGCGTCCTTGATCAGCGGTTGCAGCTCACCCTTCTCGAACATCTCGGCCAGGATGTCGCTGCCGCCGACCAGTTCACCACCGACCCACAGTTGCGGGAAGGTCGGCCAGTTGGCGTACTTGGGCAGGTTGGCGCGGATTTCCGGGTTCTGCAGGATGTCGACATAGGCGAATTTTTCGCCGCAAGCCATCAGCACCTGCGCGGCGCGGGACGAGAAACCGCACTGGGGAGCGTTCGGCGAACCCTTCATGTACAGCAGAACAGGGTTGCTGGAGATCTGCTCTTTGATGGTATCGATGATATCCATGAACTTCCTCGGCTTAACTATCAGACACTGACCCGGCAGTCGCCTCTGGGGGCACAGGCCGGCACGGTACCGCGCATTGTACTGCAAAGCCGAGTGCAACGCTCGGCTTTGCAGGTGACGTGCGTCAGCTTGTCAGGCCGCCTCGACCTCCACCGGCACGCCGTTGAGCGCGGTGTTGCCGGAGAGCGCATCCAGATGGCGCTCGTCGGTCAGGTCATTGGCGCTGGCGCCGCCCTGCTCGCGGGCGATGGACAGCTGCACGCCCGGCCGCCCGTGGCCCCAGCCGTGGGGCAGGCTGACCACACCGGCCATGACTTCATCGCTGGCAGCCACCTCGATCTCGATGCTGCCGACCCGCGAGCGCACCCGCACTTTCTGCCCGTCCACCAGCCCGCGCGTGGCCAGGTCCTGCGGGTGCATCAGCAACTGGTGGCGCGGCTTGCCCTTCACCAGGCGGTGATAATTGTGCATCCACGAGTTGTTGCTGCGCACGTGGCGACGGCCGATCAGCAGCAATTGATCGATGGCGGGCGACTGGGTATCGGCGAAGCGGCGCAGGTCGTTGAGGAATATCTCCGGCGCGGCCTCGATGCTGCGGCTCGCGGTCTTCAGCCGCGGCGCCAGGTTCGGTTGCAGCGGGCCCAGGTCCAGCCCGTGCGGGTGCTCGCGCAGGCGCGCCAGGTTGAGCTTGTGCTCGCTGGCGTCGCCGTAGGGGCCGAAGCGCAGGCCCATCTCGATCATCTGCTCCGGCGCCAGGGTCGGTTTGAGCTCGGTGCCCTGGCGCGCAGCGTAGGCCTTGGCCAGGCCAACGAAGATTTCCCAGTCGTGCAGCGTGCCTTCGGGTTTCGACAGGATCGCCTCGTTGAAGCGGGTGACGTTGCGCACCGCGAAGACGTTGAAGGTGGTGTCGTAGTGATCATGTTCCAGCGGCGCGGTGGGCGGCAGGATCAGGTCGGCGTAGCGGGTGGTCTCGTTGATGTACAGGTCCACGCTGAGCATGAACTCCAGGCCATCCAGCGCCTGCTCCAGGCGACGGCCATTGGGCGTGGACAGCACCGGGTTACCGGCCACCGTCACCAGCGCGCGCACCTGCCCTTCCCCTTCGGTCAGCATCTCCTCGGCCAGTGCCGCCACCGGCAACTCGCCACCGTACTCCGGCAGGCCGGACACGCGGCTCTGCCAGCGATTGAACGCGCCACCCGCGGTGGTCGCCACCAGGTCCACTGCCGGCGTGGTGCACAGGGTGCCGCCCACGCGGTCGAGGTTGCCGGTGACCAGGTTGATCAGCTGCACCAGCCACTGGCACAGGCTGCCGAAGACCTGCGTGGAAACCCCCATCCGCCCGTAGCAGACAGCCTTGTCGGCGGCGGCAAAAGCCCGCGCCAGCTGGCGTATCTCGTCAGCCGGCACGCCACAACGGGCGGCCATCGCTGCAACTTTGAACGGCGCCAACGCTTCGCGCACCACCTCCAGGCCATTTACCGGCAGGGCGGTTGCACGGGTCAGCCCTTCGCTGAGCAGCGTGTCGAGGATGCCCAGCAACAGGGCTGCGTCCTCCCCGGGACGGACGAACAGGTGCTGGTCCGCCAGTGCCGCCGTCTCGGTGCGACGCGGGTCGACCACCACCAGCTTGCCACCACGGGCCTTCAGCGCCTTCAGGCGCTTCTCCACATCCGGCACGGTCATGATGCTGCCGTTGGAGGCCAGCGGGTTGCCGCCCAGGATCAGCATGAAGTCGGTGTGATCGATGTCGGGAATCGGGATCAGCAGGCCATGGCCGAACATCTGCTGGCTGACCAGATGATGCGGCAACTGGTCCACCGAGGTCGCCGAGTAGCGATTGCGGGTCTTCAGCTGGCCGAGGAAGTAGTTGCTGTGGGTCATCAGCCCGTAGTTGTGCACGCTGGGGTTGCCCTGGTACACGGCCACGGCGTCGTTGCCATGGCGTGAGCGAATCTCCGCAAGGCGCGTGGCGACCAGCTCGAAGGCCTCGTCCCAGCCGATCGGCTGCCACTCGTTGCCGACGCGGCGCACCGGCTGGCGCAGGCGGTCCGGGTCGTTCTGGATGTCCTGCAGCGCCACTGCCTTGGGGCAGATGTGGCCACGGCTGAAGCTGTCCTGGGCGTCGCCCTTGATCGAGAGGATGCGCTCGTCCTCGGTCTCGATGGTCAGGCCGCAGATGGCCTCGCACAGGTGGCACGCACGGTGGTGGAGGGTCTTGCTCATGGCTCGCCTCGTTCTTGTTGTCGCCGGCGCCTCATGGGGCCGGTCGCGGGGTCGAAAGCACTATGAATCCTGGCCTGGCGAAGCACCACCAGCTTCCGTCGGGTGAATCGCAGGGCATCAGGAACGACCATGTTGAAGCCCCGCCCGACGGGCCCTCCGGGCGAAACTTGCGTAGATCCGTCATTTCCTTATAGGATCGCGCCTTCCCCCATTTTCCGCTCCATGCGGTCCCGCCGCAGGTTCAGCCCGTTTTTTCTCACGAAAGCCGGTCGGTACCTCGGCCTGATTCTGAGAATAAGTAGTAGGTACGAACCATGAGCGCACGTCACTTCCTCTCGATGCTGGATTACACGACCGAAGAACTGCTCGGTCTGATCCGCCGCGCCACCGAGCTGAAGGACCTGCGAGACCGAGGCGTGCTCTACGAACCGCTGAAGAACCGCGTGCTCGGCATGATCTTCGAGAAGGCCTCGACGCGGACGCGGATTTCCTTCGAAGCCGGCATGATCCAGCTCGGCGGCCAGGCCATCTTCCTCTCGCCGCGCGACACCCAGCTGGGCCGCGGCGAGCCGATCGCCGACGCCGCGCGGGTAATGTCGCGGATGGTCGATGCGGTGATGATCCGCACCTTCGCCCACAGCAACCTGATCGAGTTCGCCGAGAACTCCCGCGTGCCGGTGATCAATGGCTTGTCGGACGACCTGCATCCCTGCCAGCTGCTGGCCGACATGCAGACCTTCCTCGAGCACCGCGGCAGCATCGCCGGCAAGACCGTGGCCTGGATCGGCGACGGCAACAACATGTGCAACAGCTATATCGAGGCGGCGATCCGCTTCGACTTCCAGCTGCACGTGGCCTGCCCGGAAGGCTACGAGCCGAACGCCGCGCTGATGGAACTGGCCGGCGAGCGTGTGAAGATCTTCCGCGACCCGCGTGAAGCAGTGGCCGGCGCGCACCTGGTGAGCACTGACGTCTGGGCCTCCATGGGCCAGGAAGACGAAGCGGCCGCACGCCTGCGCCTGTTCCAGCCATATCAGGTAACACGTGCGCTGCTCGATGGCGCGGCGGCGGATGTACTATTCATGCACTGCCTGCCTGCCCACCGTGGCGAAGAGATCAGCGAAGACCTGCTGGACGACGCTCGCTCGGTAGCCTGGGACCAGGCGGAAAACCGTCTCCACGCCCAGAAGGCGCTGCTCGAACTGCTGGTCGAGCACGCCCACTACGCCTGATCCCTGCTTAGAGTCCGATGACCCAGACGCTGCTGCTCAACCTCGAAGATCTTTCCTGTGGCTATGAACAGCAGCGTGTGGTGCAAGGCGTCAGCCTGCACCTGAACGCCGGCGATATCGGCTGCCTGCTCGGCCCCTCGGGCTGCGGCAAGACCACCACCCTGCGCGCCATCGCCGGTTTCGAGCCGGTGCAGAGCGGCCGTATCGAACTGGCCGGCGAAGTGATTTCCCGCCCAGGCTTCACCCTGTCGCCGGAGAAGCGCCGGATCGGCATGGTGTTCCAGGACTACGCGCTGTTCCCGCACCTGTCGGTGGCGGACAACATCGCCTTCGGCATCCGCAAGCATCCCGAGCGCGAGCGCATCGTCGGCGAGTTGCTGGAGCTGGTGAAGCTCGACGGCCTCGGCCTGCGCTTCCCCCACGAACTCTCCGGCGGCCAGCAGCAACGTGTGGCCCTGGCCCGTGCGCTGGCGCCGCAACCGCAGCTGCTGCTGCTCGACGAGCCCTTCTCCAACCTCGACGTGGAACTGCGCCGCCAGCTCAGCCATGAGGTCCGCGACATCCTCAAGGCCCGCGGCACCAGCGCGATCCTGGTGACCCACGATCAGGAAGAAGCCTTCGCCGTCAGCGACCACGTCGGCGTGTTCCGCCACGGCGTGCTGGAGCAGTGGGACACCCCGTTCAATCTCTATCACGAGCCGCAGACCCCCTTCGTCGCCAGCTTCGTCGGCCAGGGTTACTTCATTCGCGGCCAGATGCGCGGGAACGATGCGGTGCAGACCGAACTCGGCCTGCTCCACGGCAACCGCGCCTACAGCCTGCCGGACGGCAGTGCGGTGGACGTACTGCTGCGCCCGGACGACCTGGTACCCGCCGCCGATGGCGGGCTGAAGGCGCGGATCGTCGGCAAGTCATTCCTCGGCGCGGCGACGCTGTATCGCTTGCAGTTGCCCACCGGCACCCAGCTGGAATCCCTCTTCCCCAGCCATGCAGATCACCAGCCGGGCGATGAAGTGGCCATCGGCGTAGCCGCCGAGCACCTGGTGCTGTTCCCCGCCCAGGGCAGCGTGGCGCTCTAGCCGAGTACTCGGTCCAGTTCGCCCTGCAGCTGCGGCAGCAAGTCGAACAGGTCCCCCTGCAAGCCGTAATCGGCGACCTCGAAGATCGGCGCCTCCGGGTCGAGGTTGATCGCGACTATGACCTTGGCGTCCTTCATGCCCGCCACATGTTGCACCGCACCGGAGATGCCCACCGCCAGGTACAGCTCGGGGGCGACGATGCGCCCGGACTGGCCGATCTGCAGCTCCGCCGGTGCGAAGCCCGCGTCCACCGCCGCCAGCGAAGCGCCGACTGCACCCTGCAAACGCTCCGCCAGGGGATAGAGCGCAGCGAAACCTTCCGCAGTCTGCAGGCCGCGCCCACCGGCGACTATTACCCGCGCCGACTCCAGCGCCGGGCGTTCGAAATCCGGGCGCTCCTCGCCCTGCCAGGATGCAAGCGCGAGATCACCGGCCCCGCTGCGTCTTTCCAGCTCGGCGTTGCCGCCTTCAGCGGCAACCGGATCGAAAGCCGTTGGTCGAATCCCCAGCACCTTCACCGGTCCTTCGCAGCGCACTGTGGCGATGGCGTTGCCAGCGTAAATCGGCCGCTGGAACGTCTCGCTGTCGATCACGGTGATGACATCGGATACCGCATCGACGTCCAGCAACGCAGCGATACGCGGCAGGCAATCGCGGCCCATCGCGGTGGCGGGTGCGAGAATATGGCTGTAGCCGGGGGCCAGTTGCACGACCAGTGCGCAGAGGTTTTCCGCCAGCAGGTGGTCGCAGGCAGAGTCATCCACCCGCACGATGCGCGCGACGCTCTCGATCTGCCGCGCCTGCTCCGCCAACGGGTCCAGGCCGGTGCCGGCCAGCAGCAGGTGCACGTCGCCACCGATCTGTCGGGCGGCCGCCAGGGCGTTCAGGGTTGCCGGTGCGAGGACGGCGCAACCGGTGTGGGTGTGATAGTCAGCGATGACCAGGATCGCCATGGGCCTGCCTCCGATTCGGTGCGCCGCGCCGGGATGCGCGGACGGACATGACAGGCAAGCCTAGGCCAGGGCGCCGAAAGCACCCCGGTCACAGATCAAACAACCAGCAGACGGCCGCTGGCCACCAGGCGGGCGTAGCCGGCGATACTCACGCGGTCGCCCTCCAGCCGGCACCACAGCTCGCCCCCCCGCTCGGAGCACTGGAAGGCGCGCATCTGCAGCTTGTTCAGACGGCCCGACCAGTAGGGGATCAGGCTGCAGTGGGCGGCGCCGGTCACCGGGTCTTCGTTGAGGCCGATGGCCGGGGCGAAGAAGCGCGAGACGAAGTCGTAGTCATCGCTGCGCGCGGTGACGATCACGCCCAGGTAGGGCAGGCGGCCGAGGGCGGCGAAGTCCGGCTTGCAGTCGCGCACGGCCTGTTCGGACTCCAGCAGCGCCAACAGGTGCGACGCGTTGCTCAGGGCATCCACCACGTCCACGCCCAGCGCGCTCGCCAGCTCCACGGTGGCGCCGGTTTCGCTCGGCGGCTGCGCCGGGAAGTTCAGCGCCAGCCGGCCGTCCTCGCGGGTCACGCGCAGCGGGCCGGACAGCGAATTGAGCTCGAGCACCTCGCCCGGCTCGTCGAACACCTCGAACAGCACATGGGCGCTGGCCAGGGTGGCGTGGCCGCACAGCGGGACCTCGGCGGTCGGGGTGAACCAGCGGATGCGCCAGCCTTCGGGCTCCCGCACCAGGAAGGCGGTCTCGGACAGGTTGTGCTCGGCGGCGATCTTCTGCATCAGCTCGTCGTTCAACCACGCGTCGAGGCGATAGACCATGGCCGGGTTGCCGGCGAAGGGGCGGTCGGTGAAGGCGTCCACCTGGTGGAAGTCGAGCAGCATGGTGATCTCCTGGTCAGTGATGGCCGAGCATGACAGATGCCGACGGGCGGCGAACCGTACAGTAGGGAGCACACAGTCCGCGCAATCGAGTGATCAGGCGCGGCCGATGGGCGCGAATTTCGCCGAGGTCAGCCCGGCCAGGGTCTCGGCGCTCAACTCCACTTCCAGCCCGCGCCGCCCGGCGCTGACATGGATGGTCGGGAAGCCCTGGGCGGATTCGTCGATGAAGGTCCGCAGGCGCTTCTTCTGCCCCAGCGGGCTGATGCCGCCCACCAGGTAACCCGTGGCGCGCTGCGCGGCGTTGGGGTCGGCCATGTCGGCCTTCTTCACACCCGCCGCATGGGCCAGCGCCTTGAGGTCCAGGGTACCCACCACCGGCACCACCGCCACCAGCAACTCGCCCTTCTCGCTCGCCGCCAGCAGGGTCTTGAACACCCGCGCCGGATCGAGGTTGAGCTTCTCCGCGGCCTCCAGGCCATAGGACGGCGCCTTGGGGTCGTGCTCGTAACTCAGCACGTGGTGTTCGGCGCGGTTCTTCTTCAACAGGTCGATGGCGGGGGTCATGATCGGCAGGCTTCTCGCAGGCAGCTTTCCAGCGCATAACAGTAAGCCAAGGCGTGCTGCACTGCACGGCGTTCGCTTCACCGACGCGGATGAATCCCGTATGTTCACCGCCAATCCCTACCCGGTCCTGCCGCCGGGGTTGCCGAACGGAATCCGCACAAGGCCGCCACCATGACGAACCTTACGAACAAGAAATACGTCGTCGCCCTCGACCAGGGCACGACCAGCTCGCGCGCCATCATCTTCGACCACGACGCCAATGTGGTCAGCACAGCCCAGCGCGAGTTCGCGCAGATCTACCCGCAGCCGGGCTGGGTCGAGCACGATCCGATGGAAATCTGGGCGACCCAGAGTTCGACGCTCGTCGAGGCGCTCGCCCAGGCCAACATCAGTGTCGCCGAAGTGGCCGCCATCGGCATCACCAACCAGCGCGAAACCACCCTGGTGTGGGACAAGGCCACTGGCCGGCCGATCCACAACGCCATCGTCTGGCAGTGCCGGCGCAGCGCGGCGATCTGCGAGCAGCTCAAGCGCGACGGGCTGGAACAGCACATCCGCGACACCACCGGGCTGGTCATCGACCCGTACTTTTCCGGCACCAAGCTCAAATGGATCCTCGACAACGTCGAAGGCGCCCGCGAACGTGCCCAGCGCGGCGAGCTGCTGTTCGGCACGGTCGACAGCTGGCTGATCTGGAAGCTCACCGAGGGCGAGGTGCATGTCACCGACTACACCAACGCCTCGCGCACCCTGATGTTCGATATCCACAAGCGCGACTGGGACGAACGCCTGCTCTCCGCGCTCGACGTACCGCGCGCCATGCTGCCGCAGGTGCGTGCTTCCTCCGAGGTGTATGGCCACGCCAAGGTCGGCGGCCTTGGTGTGCACCGCACGCCGATTGCCGGGATCGCCGGCGACCAGCAGGCCGCGCTGTTCGGGCAGATGTGCGTGGAGCCGGGCCAGGCGAAGAACACCTACGGCACCGGCTGCTTCCTGCTGATGAACACCGGCGACAAGGCGGTGAAGTCCACCCACGGCCTGCTCACCACCATCGCCTGCGGGCCAAGCGGCGAAGTGGCCTATGCGCTGGAAGGCGCAGTGTTCAACGGCGGCTCCACCGTGCAGTGGCTGCGCGACGAGCTGAAGGTGATCAACGACGCCCACGACTCCGAGTATTTCGCCACCAAGGTGAAGGACAGCAACGGCGTCTACCTGGTCCCCGCCTTCACCGGCCTCGGCGCGCCTTACTGGGACCCGTACGCTCGTGGCGCGCTGTTCGGCCTGACCCGTGGAGTCAAGGCCGACCACCTGATCCGCGCCACCCTGGAGTCCATCGCCTACCAGACCCGCGACGTGCTCGATGCCATGCAACAGGACGCCGGCGAGCCGCTGCGTGCCCTGCGTGTGGACGGCGGTGCAGTGGCCAACAACTTCCTCATGCAGTTCCAGGCCGACATCCTCGGCACCCCCGTGGAGCGCCCGCAGATGCGCGAGACCACCGCCCTCGGCGCCGCCGTGCTGGCGGGCCTGGCCTGCGGCTTCTGGGGCAGCCTGGGCGAGCTGAAGAACAAGGCGGTGATCGAGCGGGTGTTCCAGCCGGCCTGTGACGAAGCGGAGCGCACGCGCTTGTATGCCGGGTGGAAGAAAGCCGTGGAGCGCACCCGCGGCTGGGCAGCCGAAGACTGAGAAAGTCCTTCGCGGCAACTCCTGAGCTCAGCCCAACCCTCTCCCCCCGCCCTCTCCCTGAAGGGAGAGGGAGCTATCCGAGCAGACTGATGCTGTTGTATAAGCCAGCTCCGAACCAGTCCCCTCTCCCTTCAGGGAGAGGGCTAGGGAGAGGGGAACCGTCCGCGCCGAACTCACCTGGCATGACAGCAAGGCCCCCGCTGCGGCATCCTTGCCCCTTCGCCCGTCCGCACGAGCACAGCGCATGAACCTGCCACCTCGACAGCAAAGCATCCTCGACCTGGTCCGCGAACGCGGCTACCTGAGCATCGAGGAACTCGCCCAGCAGTTCGCCGTGACCCCGCAGACCATCCGCCGCGACATCAACCAGCTCGCCGAACAGAACCTGCTGCGCCGCTACCACGGCGGCGCGGCCTGGGATTCCAGCGTCGAGAACACCGCCTACAACACCCGCGCCGACCAGATGCGCGACGAGAAGCAGCGCATCGCCGATGCCATTGCTGCGCACATCCCGGACAACGCCTCGCTGTTCATCAACATCGGCACCACCACCGAGGCCATTGCCCGCGCCCTGCTCGGCCACCAGAACCTCAAGGTCATCACCAACAACCTCCACGTGGCCAGCATCCTCGCCGGCAAGGACGACTTCGAAGTACTGGTTGCCGGCGGCACCGTACGCGGCGATGGCGGTGTGGTCGGGCAGGCGGCGGTGGACTTCATCGAGCAGTTCCGCGTCGACTTCGCCGTGGTCGGCATCAGCGGCATCGACGAGGACGGCAGCCTGCTGGACTTCGACTACCAGGAAGTGCGCGTCTCCCGCGCCATCATCGACAACGCCCGGCAGGTGTTCCTTGCCGCCGACTCCAGCAAGTTCGGGCGCAACGCCGTGGTGCGCCTGGGGCCGATCTCCCTGGTCAGCCGGGTGTTCACCGACAGCCCGCCCCCCGCCGCCGTGGCGCGCCTGATGCACCAGCACAAGGTCCAGCTCGAACTGGTCTGAGTCGCGCCCGCCCATTCACTTTCGAACATTCAGACGAATGCCTGCGCGAATTCGCACTCAAGGCTGGTCATATTTCATTCACTGAACTAGGATATTTTCGAAAACGAACATCACAAGATTCACTTTCAACCCCCGAGGCGGCCCCCATGAACCCAACCAGCAAGCGCCACGCGCCCCTGGCCGAAGTCTACGACCTGGCCGTCGTCGGTGGCGGCATCAATGGCGCGGGGATCGCGGCGGACGCCGCCGGGCGCGGGTTGTCGGTGTTCCTTTGCGAACAGCACGACCTCGCCGCCCACACCTCCTCCGCCAGTAGCAAGCTGGTGCATGGCGGCCTGCGCTACCTGGAGCACTACGAATTCCGCCTGGTCCGCGAAGCCCTTGCCGAGCGCGAAGTGCTGCTGGCCAAGGCTCCGCACATCGTCCACCCGCTGCGCTTCGTACTGCCGCACCGCCCACACCTGCGCCCGGCCTGGATGATCCGCGCCGGCCTGTTCCTCTATGACCACCTGGGCAAGCGCGAGAAACTGCCGGCTTCCCGTGGCGTGCGCTTCGGCCTCGACAGCCCGCTGAAGTCCGGGATCACCCGCGGCTTCGAATACTCCGACTGCTCGGTGGACGACGCCCGTTTAGTGGTGCTCAACGCCATGGCCGCCCGCGAGAACGGCGCCCATGTCCACCCACGCACCCGCTGTGTCAGCGCGCGGCGCAGCAAGGGTCTGTGGCACCTGCACCTGGAGCGCCGCGACGGCAGCCTGTACTCGGTGCGCGCCCGCGCACTGGTCAACGCCGCCGGCCCCTGGGTCGACCGCTTCCTGCGCGAGGAACTGCGGCAGAAACCGCCCTACGGCATCCGCCTGATCCAGGGCAGCCACCTGATCGTGCCGCGCCTGTACGAAGGCGATCATGCGTACATCCTGCAGAACGAGGACCGGCGCATCGTCTTCGCCATCCCCTACCTGCGCCAGTTCACCCTGATCGGTACCACCGACCGCGAATACCAGGGCGACCCGGCGAAGATCAGCATCAGCGAAGCAGAGACCGACTACCTGCTCAACGTGGTCAACGCCCACTTCAAACACCAACTGGGCCGCCAGGACATCCTGCGCAGTTTCTCCGGCGTGCGTCCGCTGTGCGACGACGAGTCGGACGATCCTTCGGCCGTCACCCGCGACTACACCCTGGCGCTGGACAACACCCCCGGCGAAGCGCCGCTGCTCTCGGTGTTCGGCGGCAAGCTGACCACCTACCGCAAGCTCGCCGAGGCCGCACTGGAGCAACTGGCGCCACACTTCGCCGGCGTGATGAAAGCCAGCTGGACCGCCAGCGCCCCGCTACCCGGCGGCGAGGCCATGACCAGCGTCGAAGACCTGGCCATCCAGCTCATGGAGCGTCTGCGCCAGCTCGACCCCGCCCTCGCCAGGCGCTGGGCCAGCACCTACGGCAGCCGCATCTGGAAGCTGCTGGACGGCGCGCACAACCTCAGCGAACTCGGCGAACACCTGGGCGCCGGGCTCTATGCGCGGGAAGTGGAATACCTGATCCACGAGGAATGGGCGCGCGACGCCGACGACATCCTCTGGCGCCGCACCAAGCTCGGCCTGTTCCTCAACGCCCGGCAGCGCGAGCGTCTGGAGCAGTTCCTCAACAGCGAAAGCCCGCTGGAGCCGAGTACGCAGGTCGCCTGAAGGTCGCATTGGAGCCAGCGCCGGTCTCGCGGATAATCCACCGACACTCCCCCGACGCCACCGCCCCGGTGGCGTCGCTGCATAGAGAACAAAGTGGACCTGATCCTCAAGGCAACCATCGGCGCCGGCGTTGTGCTGATCCTCGCCGCGCTGTCGAAGACGCGCAATTACTACATCGCAGGCCTGGTGCCGCTGTTCCCGACCTTCGCCCTGATCGCCCACTACATCGTCGGCAAGAGCCGTTCGCTGGACGATCTGAAGACCACCATCCTGTTCGGCATGTGGTCGATCATCCCCTACTTCGTCTACCTGGCGGCGCTCTACCTGCTGGTCGACCGCATGCGCCTGGAGCTGTCACTGGCGATGGCGGCGCTGGCCTGGCTGGTGGCGGCTTCGCTACTGGTGTTCTGCTGGGTGCGCCTGCACTGAGTCAGGTGCGCACTGCCAGCTGCGACTCCAGCTCCGCGATGCGCGCCTGCAGGCGCTCGCGCTCGGCGCGCTCGGCTCGGATGTCCTCGAACACGCTGATCAGGTGATCGGGCTGGGCATCGTGCTGGCGGCGCTGCAGCGAGGTGCGCACACGAACCCAGACGTATTCGCCGTCGCGACGACGCAGGCGCTTCTCCACCACGTAGCGGTCGAAGTGGCCGGCCAGCAGCTGGCGCAGTAGCTCGAGGTTGGTGCCTAGGTCATCGGCGTGGGTGATGTCCTGGAAGGTCATGGCGTAGAGCTCTTCGGCGCGGTAACCAAGCAACTCGCAGAGGCTGCCGTTGACCCGCTGCCAGCCGCCGTCGAGGCCGATGTAGGCCAGGGCGCCCCAGGTCAGTTCGAAGATCGCGCGAAAGCGCTCCTCGCTGTTGCGCAGCTGCTCCTCGGTGGCCATGCGCTCGGTGTTGTCCATGCTGATGCCGACCATCTTCAGCGGCCGGCCGACGGCGTCGTTGACCACCGTGGCGCGCGAGGCGATCCAGCGCTGGCTGCCGTCGGGCTGGATGACGCGGAAGTCGCACTCGCAGCCCTTGCCCTCGGCGGCGGCGCGCTCGTACATCGCCTGCAGGGTCGCCACGTCTTCCGCCGGCAGGTGGCTCCAGAAGGTCTGGTTGGAGCTGACATGCCAGCCGTAGACCGCTTCGACGTTGGGCGAGTAGGTCACTTCGTCGCTGATCAGGTTCCATTCCCAGGTGACGATGCGCGCGCCCTCCTGGGCCAGCTTCATGCGCGTCTCGCTCTCCATGATCTCGGCGGTGTAGCGGCGGCGCAGGTCGGTCATCGGCAGCTCGACGGGCTCGGCCTCCTGCACGCTGCGCAGGGCTTCCTCGCCGTAGCGCAGCCAGAGCCAGTTGACCTTGAGGAAGTCGGCCAGCTTGCGCAGGTTGTCGTAGTCGATCTCGCCACCCTTGGTCCACTTGTGCACCGCCGTGCGCGAAATACCCAACGCCGTGCCCACTGCCTGCAGCGTCAGCTTGTGGTGTTCGAGCAGTTCCTTGAGACGGAAGGCGAAGCTGTTTTCCAGCATGGGGGGCGCGGTCCCTGGACGAAGTCGAGGGACGCAGTATACACAGCTGTAAACCGATGGATGACAGACCAGGCTGACACCCGATGCCAGGGTCGCGGGCATTTCGTAGGCGCGGAATCGGTCCGCTCCTACGCTCGCCGGATGTTCCAGCTAGAGGTCGATTACCAGCCGCTCCCCACGGGCGCGGGAAACACAGAGCATCAGGGTCTGCTGCGAAGCCTTTTCCTCGTCCGATAGGTACTGGTCGAAATGGTCGACCTCGCCTTCGAGGATGCGCGTCTCGCAGGTGCCGCAGACACCTTCGCGGCACAGGCAATCGACCTGGGCGGCCTTCACGTTCTCGATGGCCTGGATGATGGTCATGCCCTCCTCCACCCGCAGCTCGCGGCCGGAGCGGCCCAGCACCAGGGTGAAGGCGCCGCCGCTGGCGGGAGCGGCGGCGAACTGTTCGAAGTGCACCCGCGCATCATCGATGCCGGCTTTCTTAGCGCCATCGATTACCGCATCGATCAGCGGCTTCGGCCCGCAGACATAGACGTGATCCTGCGCCGCCAGGGAAGCGAATAGCGCAGCCAGGTCGAGACGGCGTTCTTCGCTGTCGATATAGAAGCGCACATTCTCGTTGTGCGGGCCGTCGGCGAGCTCGCCCTGGAAGGCACCGTGTTCCGGGCTGCGGAACGCGTAGTGCAGTTCGTACGGCACAGCGCCGCCCTCCAGCTCATGCAGCTGGGAGAGGAACGGGGTGATACCGATGCCACCGGCGATCAGCACGTGGCGCCCTGCCTTGGGGTCGAGCGCGAAGAGGTTGTTCGGGGTGGAAATGGTCAGCTCGCTGCCCACTTCCACCTGCTGGTGCATGAAGGCCGAGCCGCCTTTGGACTGCTCTTCCAAACGCACGCCGATCTGGTAGTGGCCGAGGTCGCGCGGATCGCTCATCAGCGAATAGGCGTTGCTCAGGCCGTCGGCCATTTTCACGATCACATGGCTGCCGCCGGTGAAGGCCGGCAGCGGCTGGCCATCGCTGCGCGCCAGGGTGAAACGCTTGATCTGCGGGGTCGCCTGCTCGACCTCGGTGACGCGCACGCTGAACATCTCGTAGGTATTGGCCATGGTTCACCTCAACTGCGCCTGCGGGCGGCGGCCGTGCCGTCCGGGCTATCCCTCGCCCGGCTTCCACCACCGGGCGAGGTACTAAGAATTCGTGTCTTGGAGCACCGCCGGCGTCTCTGCCGGCGGTCTGCGATATCAGTCGAGATGCGAGACGGCAATCAGGTTATGGAAGTGGGCAATACCGTGCTCGCTGATGCCGGTGCGCTGCTTGTCCACCATGATCCGGCCCTGGCCGCGGTAGCCGCGGGATTTCAGGCCCTTCTGCACGCTCTCCACCAGGCGCAGGTCTTCGGGGCGGAAGACTTCGCGGTACCAGTCGATGAGCTTGTGCTGTTCCTCGGTGATGTCCTTGTTGAGGAAGTAGATGTCGTAGTGCTGCAGGGTGGTCTCGGCGTCGACCGGGAACTCGTAGATCACGGTCATGAAGTTGGCGCCCGGCGGCACGTTGAACATGGTGCAAGGCCAGGCCCAGTAGCCGGCGAAGGACGGATCGCTCACCGATTCGTCGACCTTGAACGACTGCTCCGAGGACTTGGCGATGCCGTACTGCAGCGACCAGTTGCCGTGCAGGGTGTGGCCGTACTGGCCGACGTCCACCGAGTCGGCGAAGCTGGGGTGCGCCGGGCCGCAGTGGTAGCACTCCATGTAGTTGTCGACGATGGATTTCCAGTTGGCCGGGGTCTTGCTGACGAAGCGCGCCGCCAGGTGCAGGTCATCGATCACCGCGCAGGCGTCGCGCATGCTCGCCTGCAGGCCCGGCAACTGGTCTTCGACGCTACCGGCGTTGGGGTCCATGTTGATGAAGATGAAGCCGGCGTACTCCTCGACCTTGAGCTGCACCAGGCTGAAGTCGCCCTTGTCGAAGGCCTCGACCTGGTCGCAGTTGCGCACGTGGGTCAGCTCGCCGTCGAGCTTGAAGGTCCAGGCGTGGTACGGGCAGGTGATGACGTTCTTGGCGATGCCTTCACTGCCTTCCAGCAGCTGGTGACCACGGTGCGGGCAGACGTTGTAGAAGGCGCGCAGCACGTCGTCGCGGCCACGCACGACGATGATGCTTTCGCCGATCACTTCGCGAACGATGTAGGCGTTCTTCTGCGCGACTTCGCTGCGGTGGCCGAGGCAGATCCAGCTGCGGGCGAAGATCTTTTCCTTCTCGTGTTCGAACACGGCATCGCTGGTATAGAAGCTCGCCGGGATCGTGAAGGCGTGTTCAGGGTTGCTGCAGAAGTCGGCGGGCAGGCGTTCGAAATCGGTCATCTGATATCTCCAGGCTTTCATCGACTCGCGCGGGGCGCGGTCATTACTTATTGGTTAACTGCAACCCGATGGTTAACAGAGCAGGCAAAAAAAAGCCTGCCGGTGACGCCGCCCTCGGGTTGGCGGCGCCACGCAGGATTCATTGGGCGAGGGCTGCCTTTTCGGCAACCGGCTGGTCGGCAAGCGGCAGGGCTTCGGAGTCCGGAGCCTGCGCGGGCTGGCCTTCGAGCCCCATGGCAGCCGCTTCTTCCTCGATGCGGTAGGCAGGTATCGAGCCGTAGTCCTGCAGCATCCACTTGAAGAAGCCGTAGACCTTCACCAGCAGGATGACGGTGAACGGAATCGCGGTGAGCACCACGGCGGTCTTCATGGTCGACAGCGAGGCCTTGGCGAACAGCATGGCCAGCGGCACCAGGGTCAGGGTGATGGCCCAGAACAGGCGGTGCGTCGGGGTCGGATCGTCGCCTTCCTGCAGGTTGCGGGTGCTGGTGGCGGCCACAGCGTAGGCGGCGGCGTCCATGTGCGAGGCGCAGAACACCGCCATGATGAACAGATAGACGGCGAGGAACAGCTTGCCCACCGGCAGGCCCAGCAGCAGCGCTTCCACCGCGCTCTCGCCACCCTGTTCGGTAAGGATCTTCGGCACGTCGATGGCGCCGGTGATGAACTGGTGCATGCTGTAGCTCTCCAGCGCACCGAAGAAGAACCAGCAGCCGACACTGCCGCCCAGCAGCAGGGCGAACACCACTTCCTTGATCTGCCGGCCACGGGACACGCGGGTCACGAACATCGCCACGCCCGGCGCGTACGACACCCACCAGAGCCAGTAGAACACCGTCCAGTTGCGGGTGAACGCGCCGTCGCCCGCCGGGTCGGTGAACAGGCTCATGTGCACATAGTTCTGGATCATCAGGCCCAGGCCGTTGGCGGTGTTGTTGATGGTGAACTGGGTCGGGCCGACCAGCAGCACCACGGCGGCGAACACCAGGGCGCCGTAGCAGACGACCTTGCTCAGCTTCTGCAGGCCGCCGTCGATGCCGATGTAGGAGCTCAGGGAGAACAGCACGGCGATCATGCCGATCACCATCACCTGCACGGTGAAGGTGTCAGGCGTGCCGACCAGCCCGGAAAGGCCGCGGGTCAGGGTCGAGGCAGTGAGCGCCAAGGACACGGTGAGCGCGCCCATCATGGTCAGCAGGAAGATCAGGTCGACCAGGCGACCGACCGGGCCGGTGGACTTGAAGCCAGTGACGGCCTCAATGACGGAAGCCAGGTTCAGGCCGCTCTTCTTGCGCACGTGGAAGTGGTAGGCCATGGCCAGCGAGGCCAGGGCGTAGATCGACCAGGCGCTGATGCCCCAGTGGAAGAAGGAATAGCCGACGCTGTACTCCAGGGCTTCACGGGACTGCGGGACGATGTTCAGGCCCGGCGACTGGTAGTAGTAGGCCCACTCCATCACGCCCCAGTAGAGGGTCGAGGAGCCCATGCCGGCGCAGATGAACATGAACACCCAGGTCGCCGTGGCGTACTCGGGCTTGCCGCTCCCCAGACGGATGTTGCCGTACTTGCTGAAGGCGATGTACAGCACCGCCAGGGTGCTGCCGAAGATGATCAGCTGGACGGCGGTGCCGAAGGAGCGGGTGGAGAGTTCGAACAGCTGGTTGGCAGCCTGCTCGGCCTGGGCCGGGAAGGCAGCGAGGCCGATCACGGTGAGCAACACCGCCACCAGGCTCATGGATATCAGGAATACATCGACCTTCTTGTTGTTCTGGGACAGCAGGCGGGACATCAGGCGTCTCCTGGGACGTTTTATTGTTGTTGTCACTCATCCGACGCGGGCAGCGGATGGTGCAGCGTCACCAAGGTTGATTACACACTATCAACCATTGGTTAACAAATATCTAATGGTTAACAGTCTGCGATGAAACGCCGCAGGGCGCAAGAGCCTGTCATCACCCTGGCAACACCACCATCGATGCCCATAACCGCTCAGGAACGGGCATCGCGGCGGTGATCTGCGAAGATGTCGGAATTATCCGCCCACGATCTCGGCAATTGCCGCACCCACCGCCTGGGTCGACAGCTTGCCGCCCATGTCGCGGGTGACGGCGCCTTCGGCAATGACCTGCTCGATGGCCTTGAGGATGTCGTCATGGGCCGCGCGATAGCGCTCGTCGCCCTGGCCGACGAAGTCGAGCATCAGCGCGCCGGACCAGATCATGGCGATGGGGTTGGCGATGTTCTGGCCGAAGATGTCCGGTGCCGAACCATGCACCGGTTCGAACAGCGAGGGGAACCTGCGCTCCGGGTTGAGGTTGGCGGACGGCGCGATGCCGATGGTGCCGGCGCAGGCCGGGCCGAGGTCGGAGAGGATGTCGCCGAACAGGTTGGAGGCCACCACCACGTCGAAGCGTTCCGGCTGCAGCACGAAGCGCGCGCAGAGGATGTCGATGTGCTGCTTGTCCCAGGTGATCTCCGGGTAGCCGGCAGCCATCGCGGCGGTGCGCTCGTCCCAGTAGGGCATGCTCACGGCCATGCCGTTGGACTTGGTGGCCGAGGTCAGGCGCTTGCGCTCGCGGGTCTGCGCCAGGTCGAAGGCGTACTTGAGAATGCGGTCGACGCCACGGCGAGTGAACACCGACTCCTGCAGCACGAACTCGTTCTCGGTGCCTTCGAACATGCGTCCGCCCAGGGACGAATACTCGCCTTCGGTGTTCTCGCGGATCACCACGAAATCGATGTCGCCGGGCTTCTTTCCGGCCAGCGGGCAGGGCACGCCGGGGAACAGGCGGACCGGGCGGATGTTCACGTACTGGTCGAACTCACGGCGGAACTTGAGCAGCGAGCCCCACAGGGAGATGTGGTCCGGCACCTTGTCCGGCCAGCCGACGGCACCGAAGTACAGCGCATCGAAGCCCTGGAGCTGCTCGAACCAGTCGTCCGGCATCATCTTGCCGTGCTCCAGGTAGTAGTCGCAGCTGGCCCATTCGAACTGTTCGAACTCCAGTTGCAGGCTGTGCTTGCGGGCGGCGGCCTGGACGACGCGCAGGCCTTCGGGCAGGACTTCCTGGCCGATGCCGTCGCCGGGAAGGGTGGCGATTCTGTAGGTCTTGCTCATGGTGCACCTCGCGGGTCGGATCAGTGGCGGTGCGAGCCATGCTATAAGTCGTGAAATCAAACATAATCCAGACGACTGTGGATTCTTGAAACACGAACCGTGAACAATCTGCCGAACCTGGAAGACCTGCGTGTCTTCGTCCATGTCACCCGTCGCTCCAGCTTCGCCGCGGCCGCCAGCGAGCTGGGCATGTCCGCCGCCTTCGTCAGCAAGCGCATCCGCCTGCTGGAGCAAGACCTCGGCGTACGCCTGCTGCACCGCACCACCCGTCGGGTGTCGGTGAGCGAGGACGGCGAGCGCGTCTACCAGTGGGCGCTGCGCATCCTCGACTCGGTGCAGCGCATGGGCGACGACGTCTCCGCGCTGCACCGCGAGCCCAGCGGCCAGCTGCGCATCGCCAGCAGCCTCGGCCTGGGGCGGCGCTTCGTCGCCCCTGCCCTGTCGGAACTCGCCACCCGCCACCCGCAGCTGGATATCCGCCTGGATGTGCAGGACCGCCTGGTAGACCTGATCGGCGAAGGCTTCGACCTCGACGTGCGGGTGGGCAACGAGATCGACCCGAACCTGATCGCCCGCCCCCTGGCGCGCAACCGCCGGGTACTCTGCGCCGCACCGGGCTACCTGGAACGCCGTGGTACTCCGCGAACCCTGGCGGAACTCGCCGGGCACGATTGCCTGGTGATCAAGGAACGCGACCATCCCTTCGGCGTCTGGCACCTGCAGGGGCCCATTGGCGAGGAAAGCGTGAAGGTCACCGGACCGCTGTCATCCAACCACGGCGAGGTGGTGCACCAATGGTGCATCGACGGGCGCGGCATTTTGCTGCGCTCCTGGTGGGACGTGCACGACAGCCTGGAGGACGGCCGCCTGGTGCAGGTGCTGCCGGAATACCAGCAGCCGGCGGACATCTGGGCGGTGTACACCGCGCCCCTGGCCAGCTCGGCCAAGGTGCGGGTGGCGGTGGAGTTTCTGCGGCAGTACTTCGCCGAGCGTTACCGCCAACCAGACTGACAAGCTCCTACGGGAAATCTCAGAGCTGGGCGACGTGCCCGCCGCCCTGGTGCTCGCGCAGGTAGGGCAGCACTGCACCCAGCAGCGGTTCCTTGAAGTCTTCCTGGAAGCGGTGCGCCATGCCGGGAATCAGCTTGAGCACCGAACCACGGATGTGCGCCGCCACATGCACGCCGTGCATCACCGGCAGCAGCGGGTCGGCGGTGCCGTGGACCACCAGGGTCGGCACGTTCAGGCGGTTGAGCAGGTCCACCCGGCTGGGCTCGGCGAGGATCGCCAGGATCTGCCGCTGCACGCCCTCGGGGTTGAAGGCGCGGTCATAGGAACGCGCCGCCTGCTGCAGCAATTGCTGACGGTCATCGCGCACTTCCGGGCTACCCAGAGCAGCCAGCAGGTCGGCCTGCTGCTCGATGGCCTGTTCGCGGCTGGCCGCTTCACGTCGGGCGAGCAGACGCAGCAGCGATTCGCTGGGCGCCGGCAGGCCTTCGGCGCCGGAACTGGTCATCACCAGCGTCAGGCTGATCACACGGTCGGGCGCCATGTCGGCGACATGCTGGGCGATCATCCCGCCCATGCTCGCGCCCAGCACATGGGCGCGCTCGACATGCAGCGCGTCCAGCAGGTGCAGCGCATCGCCGGCCATGTCAGTCAGGCTGTAGGGCGCACTCACGGGCAGGCCAAGGCGATAGCGAATGACTTCGTAGGTCAGGTTGCCGCTGGGCACAGGAACGCGCCAGGAAGACAGCCCGACATCGCGGTTGTCGTAGCGGATCACCCGGAAGCCCTGCTGGCAGAGCGCCTCGACCACTTCGTCCGGCCAGTGGATCAGCTGGCCGCCCAGGCCCATGACCAGGAGCAGCGTCGGGTCCTGCGGACGGCCAATGCTCTGGTAGGCGAGGCGCACGTCGCCGAGGTCGACCAACTCGGTCGGCACCCGCGCATCGCAACGATCCGCGGCAACCGCCCGGTCGGCAAAGGAAAGAGAGGACAGGCCGCAGCAAAGTGCGACTGCCAGCAGGAAAGCACGCATGAATGAAAATCCGGAACGCAAAACCCCAGTTGAGCGCGATTCTGATGAATTTCCGTCGCTCGCTCTGCCACAGGTCCGTGACAGTTTGATGAAAGGCGCTGAGCGGTCACCGAGGGCCTTTCCCATGATCCGGATCAAGGGAGGTCGCCCCTTGCACTGGCGAAGATAGGAAACCCCCGCTCGGAAGTTTCCTCATGGCCTACCCCATCCTGCTGGTGCTGCACCTGTTCGCCGCGATCCTGTTCGTCGGCACGGTGTTCTTCGAGGTGCTGATCCTGGAAAGCGTCCACCGCCATGTGCCGGCACGGGCGATGAAAATGGTCGAGGGCGCGCTGGGTCGTCGCCTGCGCCGGGTGATGCCGTGGGTGATCCTGACCCTGTTCGGCAGCGGCCTGGGCATGCTGCACCTGCGTTACGCGCCGCTGCTGGCCGATCCGCTGGCCTCGCCCTTCGCCACGCTGCTCAGCCTCAAGCTGCTGCTGGCCACCAGCGTCCTGGGCCATTTCCTCTTCGCCATGTACTCCTTCCGCGTCGGGCGCATGACCGGGCAGCGCTCCCGGCGCATCCACTACAGCGTGTTCGCCCACGTGGTGCTGATCGTGCTGCTGGCCAAGGGCATGTTCTACCTGAGCTGGTGAAGACGGCCGCCGCGAAAGCGTGCTGGTGAAGCGCCAGCGGTGGGCTTATCATGAGAGCAGCTCAATTTTTCCGCCGTTTCATCAAGATTTCCTCATAGTGAGGCGAGGCCGCGCCATGCTTGAACTCCGTCATCTGAAAACCCTGCATGCCCTGCGCGAAGCCGACAGCCTGGTGGAGGCCGCCGAGCGCCTGCACCTGACGCAGTCCGCCCTGTCCCACCAGTTCAAGGAGCTGGAGGAGCGCCTCGGCCTGTCCCTGTTCATCCGCAAGACCAAGCCGGTGCGCTTCACCAGCGCCGGCCTGCGCCTGCTGCAACTGGCCGACACCGTGCTGCCGCAGCTGCGCGGCGCCGAGCGCGACCTGGCGCGGCTCGCCGGGGGTACCGCCGGCCGCCTGCACATGGCCATCGAGTGCCACAGTTGCTTCCAGTGGCTGATGCCGACCATCGACCAGTTCCGCGACGCCTGGCCGGAAGTGGAGCTGGACCTCGCCTCCGGCTTCTCCTTCGCGCCGCTGCCGGCGCTGGCCCGCGGCGACCTGGACCTGGTGGTGACTTCCGACCCGGTGGACATTGCCGGCATCACCTACGTGCCGCTGTTCACCTACGAGGCGCTGCTGGCGGTGGACAACCACCATGCGCTGGCCGGCAAGTCCTTCATCGTCCCGGAAGACCTGACCAACCTGACGCTGATCACCTACCCCATCGAGCGGGATCGCCTGGACATCTTCACCCGCTTCCTCGAACCCGCCGACGTCGAACCGGCGCAGGTGCGCACCTCGGAGCTGACGGTGATGATGATGCAGCTGGTGGCCTCCGGACGCGGTGTCTGCAGCCTGCCCAACTGGGCGCTGCACGAGTACAGCTCGCGGGGCTACGTGACCGCCAAGCGCCTGGGGGAAAAAGGCCTGTACTGCACCCTGTTCGCCGCCATTCGCGCCGACATGCTGGATGCGCCGTTCATGCGCGACTTCCTGCTGACGGCGAAGGACACTTCGTTCGCCACCCTGGAAGGCGTCAGCGCCGCCAAGAACTGATCTGACGCCGGACGCCCGTCGCAGAGCGCCAACCCCACCCAGGAGCGGGACGCCAGAGCTGGAACGCCGCGCGCGCATCGCGGTATAGGGAAGGATTCCTCCCAGGAGAATATCCAGTGCTCAAGGACTTTCCGCCAAGCTACTTCGCGCTGGTCATGGCGACCGGCATCGTCTCCCTGGCCTGCCACCTGGTCGGCCTGCAGCCGGTGGCCCTCGGCCTGTTCTGGCTCAACATCCTGCAGTACGCGCTGTGCCTGTCGTGCAGCCTGTATCGGCTGGCACGCTATCCGCGGCTGATGTGGCAGGACCTCACCCACCACGCACGCGGCCCGGGCTTCCTCACTCTGGTGGCCGGCTCCAACGTACTGGGCGTGCAGTTCATCGTTCTCGCCGGCCAGCCCGCCATCGCCCACGCCCTGTGGCTGTTCGCCGGGCCGCTGTGGCTGCTGTGCATGTACGCGATGCTTGCCGGCGTCACCCTTACCCAGCACAAGCCCACCCTGGAACAGGGCCTGAACGGCACCTGGCTGTTGTGCACGGTGTCCAGCGCCTCGGTCTGCGTGCTCGGCAGCTACCTGGCAGGGCGATTTCCCGATCCGGAACTGATCCTCTTCGTCTGCGTGGCGGCCTACATGGTCGGGATCATGCTGTACGTGCTGATCATGTCGCAGATTCTCTACCGCTGGCTGTTCCTCGACCTGGAAGCCGGGGAGCTGTCGCCGTCCTACTGGATCAACATGGGCGCCCTGGCAATCTCCACGCTGGCCGGCGCACGCCTGCTGACAGCCGGAGCTGACAGCACGCTGATCCAGTCGCTGGCGCCCTTCATCCTCGGGCTGTCGGTTTTCGTCGGCGCTTTCGCCTGCTGGTGGATTCCTTTTCTCGTGCTGGTCTTCGTCACCCACCGGGTGCGCTATGGGATCGGCATCCATTACGACCTGCAGAACTGGTCGGTGGTGTTCCCGCTGGGCATGTTCTGCGTCGCCTCGTTCAGCTTCCTGCCGCTGATTCATCAGCAGGTGTTCCTGCCGGTCATCCAGGTCGTTGCCTATGTCGCCCTGGCTGCCTGGGCGGCGACCTTCTTCGGGCTGCTGCGCCATCTGGCGCGGCGCTGAAGCCAAGAAAAAAAGGCCCATCCTTGCGGATGGGCCATCGGGGACATAACGGATCAACACCTGTGGTTCTTATGGTTGCAGCGCCGCCGTGTGATGGGGTTACGCGGCGTGGGGCAATCATTGACCAGCAGGCTTCGACGGGAAATAAGGCCACATGGAAAAAAGAACTTTCCCACATGACATGAGACCGATTCCGCAAAACGCGCCAGGAGCGCCACGGCTGTCCGAACCCCTTCCATGGCTCCGGACCGGTCCTTCTCCGGGTGTCAGGGCGTTTTCGCTTCCGCCGCGCGGGTGTGTTCTTCCGCCCACTGCACGTCCCGTTCCCAGACCCGCTTGAAGGCCGGGCGCGAAGTCACCAGCTCCACGTAGCGCTCGAACACCGGCAGCTTGGGCACCACGCCGAAGCCGATGGTCCAGCGCAGGGCTGAACCCCACAGCACGTCGGCGGCGGTCATACGGTTGCCCAGCAGGTAGGGGCCGGTTTCCAGCTGCTCGGCGAGGGCGCGCATCACGCTGTCGTAATCGCCGTAGGGGCTCATGGCCTGCGGGGCTGCATCGCGCTTCAGGGCACGGTCGACGATGGCCGGTTCGAAGCTCGAACCGTAGAACACCAGCCAGCGCAGGTACGGTCCGCGCAGCGGGTCGTCGATGGCGGGAGCGAGGTTCGCCCGGGGGAACAGGTCGGCGAGGTAGATGAAGATGGCGCCCTGCTCGGTGACCAGCGATTCGCCGAGGCGGATCGCCGGGACCTTGCCCAACGGGTTGAGCGCCAGGAACTCCGGCTTGCGCTGCTCGCCGGCCTTCATGTTGATCAGTTCGAGGTCGTACTCGGCGCCCAGTTCTTCCAGCAGCACCAGGGTGCCGCTGGAGCGTGTCTGGGGCGAATGGTAGAGGGTGAGGCGGGGCATGGCGGGTCTCCTCGTGCATCACGGCTCGGAGTCCCCAGCATAGCCCCGCGCGGGGCTCACGCCTCCTCGAAGTGCATCTCCGGCGGTTGCTGGCGGAAACCGCTGGTGATCACCGCCAGGTAGATCACGCCGAGCACCAGCCAGGTAGCGCCGAGCCAGATGGCCAGGTGGTCGAGGCTGACCATCAGCCACAGGTCGGCGAGCAGGCCGATCAGCGGGAACAGCAGGAACAGCACCAGCTCGCGCAGGCCGCGGCGCTCGGCATTCAGGTAGTAGTGGAAGATCACCGACAGGTTCACCAGGCTGAAGGCCAGGAAGGCGCCGAAGTTGATGAACGAGGTGGAGGTGGTGACGTCCATGTACAGCGCCAGCAGGGCTACCACACCGCACAGCACGATGCTGTTCACCGGCGTTTCGAAGCGCTTGCTGATGCGCCCGAAGAACGGGCGCGGCAGCACGCCGTCGCGGCCCATGGCGAACAGCAGGCGCGAGGCGCTTGCCTGGGCCGACAGGCCGGAAGTGAACTGGCCGACGATCAGGCCGATCAGGAAGAAGCTGACGAACAGGTCGCCGCCGATATTGCGGGCGATTTCGTAGGCGGCGGAATCGGCGTTCTGGAACTCCACCGACGGGTGCGCCAGCTGTACGAAGTAGCTGGCGGCGATGAAGATGCCGCCACCGATCAGGGTGATCAGCAGGATGGCGCGCGGAATGGTCTTGCGTGGTTCGTGAGTTTCTTCCGTCAGGGTGCTGACCGCGTCGAAGCCCAGGAAGGAGTAGCAGGCGATGGCCGCGCCCCCCATGATCAGCGGCAGCTGGGTGCCTTCCTTGAGGAAGGGCTCCAGGGTCCACAGCGGACGGCTGCCATCACCGGTGATGTAGTGGATGGCCAGGCCGACGAAGGCGATCAGCACGAGGAACTGCACCAGCATCAGCACGCCGTTGATGTTCTTCGCCAGGCGCAGGCCGACCACGTTGATCGCGGTGGTCACGCCGATGAACGCCAGCACCCACAGGGCCTGGGGCACGGCCGGGAAGGCGGAATGCAGGTAAGCCGCACCGATCAGCCAGATCGCCATGGGCAGGAACAGGTAATCCAGCAGCACCGCCCAGCCGGCAAGGAAGCCGAGCTTCGGGCTGATCGACTTGCGGACGTAGGTATAGGCGGAGCCGGCCACCGGGAAGGCAGCCGCCATGCGCCCGTAGCTGAGCGCGGTGAAGAGCATTGCAACGGATGCGACGAGGTAGGCCGAGGGGACTACGCCGCGGGTGACGTCGGCGAGGATACCGAAGGTGCCGAGGACGATGATCGGGGTCATGTAGGCGATGCCGAACAGCACCACCGAACCCAGCGACAGGGTTCGTTTCAGTCGAGCCATTACTGCTTACTCCGCGTTGTGTTTGTTATGGCAGTGCAAAGTTGCTGGCCTGCGCTCACCCGCAGGCCTCGCGGGTGCTCTCGTCACCCGTCGATAGTGGAATAACGCTGTGTCGGCGCGGCCCTGCGCCCCGGCCCCGTTGCAGTGGGGCCGGTGGAGGAACTCAGGCGGGAATGATCAGCTCGCGCAGGCCATCCGCGTGCTCGCGCATCTCGCCAGGCAGCACGAAACGGCGCTCGGCCAGGTAGCTGTAGTCGCGGCGCGATTGCGCCAGGCGCTCGAAGTCCAGCTCGACGATCTGCCGGCACTCTTCGCGGCCGGCTTCGACGATCAGCTGGCCGTAGGGGTCGACCACGGCGCTACCGCCGGCGAATACCAGGTCGTCATCGCCTTTGCCGACGCGGTTGACCATCACGGCGTAGGCCTGGTTTTCCATGGCGCGGCCCATGATCGCGGTGCGGTGGGTCGGGCCGTAGGGGTCCATGTTGCCGTTGGTGACGATGATCAGCTCGGCGCCGAGCTGGCCCAGGGCGCGGGCGGACTCGGGGAATTCGATGTCGAAGCAGATCACGATGCCGACGCGGATGCCGTTCCACAGGCAGGTGGCGTAGCGGTCGCCGGGGGTGAAGATGCCGCGGTCCGACGCCCACAGGTGCGTCTTGCGGTACTTCATGGCGATGCCTTCGGGGGTGATCAGCAGCGTGGTGTTGTAGAAGCGGCCATCGTCAGCGGCTTCGGCGAAGCCCACGGCGACGGATATGTTCTTCTCCCGTGCGGCGGCCTGTACGGCCTGCACGCTGGGGCCATCCACCGGTTCGGCGATGGCGGCGATGTTCTGCTCGGTGGGGAAGCCGGTCAGTTGGGTCTCGGGGAACACCACCAGCTGGGTGTCGTCGGCGCAGGCGTGGATGGCCTCCAGGGTGCGGGCCAGGTTCCAGGCCACATCGCCATCACGGCCGGCGAGTTGGACGAGTTCTACTTTCATGGGGCTTCCTCGGATTCTTGTATTCCAGTGACCGTGCCGCGCAAAAGAGTCAGAATGCGCACCGCGCCGGCTCAAGGCATCCACCGAGTATGCCGGGCGTGCCATCACCGGGTAATTACGCCTGCGTGGTAACCCATCGGGGGTAGAGTGATGAGCCTTTCCCTTCAGGATATCGCCTGGCACCGCTCGGTCGGGCAACTGATCGAGGCGCTGGACAAGCCGAATTTCTGGACCTTGCTGGTGCGTCTGCTGGGCCAGTATGTGCCGTTCGACAGCTGGGTCGTGCTGCTCTTCAGCAATGGCAGGCCACAGGTGTTCGCCGAATGCCCCGGCGAGGATGGCGGCCCCGATCCGCTGTTCCAGGACTACCTCAAGGGCCTCTACCTGCTCGACCCCTTCTACATTGCCAGCCGCGAGGCACCCGGCAGCGGGCTGTTCCGCCTCGACGACGTGGCGCCGGAAATGTTCGAGCAGACCGACTACTACCAGCGCTACTTCAGCCTCAACGTAGTCGCCGACGAAGTGCAGATCAACGTGCAGCTCGACGTCGAGCGCACCCTCTGCTGCTCGGTGGGCAGCAAGGGCCGCTTCACCCCGGAGCAGATCGCCCTGCTCGCGTTGGTGCAGCCCTGGGTCGCCGGCCTGATGCGCCAGCGCATGGCTTTCGAGCGCGAAGTACAGGAAGCGCCCCCGCCGCCGCGCTGGCAGAACCGCCTGGAATCCACCGCGCAGCAGATGGAAACCCCGCTCACCGCCCGCGAGCTGGAAGTCGGCCGGCTGATGCTCAGCGGCTGCTCGAGCAAGGAGATCGCCCGCAAGCTGGCGATCTCCGCGGAGACGGTGAAGGTCCACCGCAAGCACATGTACGCCAAGCTGGGGATCAAGTCGCAGTCGGAGCTGTTCTCGCTGTTCCTGCAGGCGCAGGGCTGAGAGCACTCCGCCTCACTCATACGGGAGCCGTAAAGCGCTTGGCCACCAAGCGGTCAGTCCGTAGGGCGCATAACGCGTCAGCGTTATCCGCCGCCGTGGTTTCGGCGGATAGCCCGTTCCGGGTTATCCGCCCTACGTACTGTCGTGAAGCGGTTCGCGAGCAAGCTCGCTCCTACAAAATGCATCTGGCCGCCGAGCGGTCAGTGAGCATCAGCGCCGTAGCGGGTCCATGCTTGAGCACAGGAGGAAATCCCATGAGCCTCAGCGTCTTCGACATGTTCAAGCCCGGCGTCGGGCCGTCCAGCTCCCACACCGTGGGGCCGATGCGCGCCAGCCGCGAGTTCGTCGACCGCCTGCGCAACGACGGTCTGCTGCCGCGCACCGCCACTGTGGAAGTGCATCTCTACGGCTCCCTCAGCGCCACCGGCAAGGGCCACGCCACCGACCGCGCCTGCCTGATCGGCCTGCTCGGCATCGACCCGGCCGAAGCCGACCCCGCAGCCCTCGCCCCACAGGTGGACGACATCCTGCTGCGTCATCGCCTGCGCCTGGGCGGCGTGCAGGAGATCGACTTCGACCCGGCGCGCCAGCTGGTCTTCCACGACGACAGCCTGCCCGCCCACCCCAACGGCCTGCATCTACGGGCGCTGGATGACAACGGCGAGCTGCTGGCCGAACGTATCTGCTACTCGGTCGGCGGCGGTTTCGTAGTGGACGCGGCGAACTTCAACACCGACCGCGCGCTACAGGGCAACCCGATGCCCCACCCCTTCCACAGCGCCGAGGAGCTGCTGCGACTGTGCCACGAACACGGCTTCAAACGCATCAGCGACCTGATGTGGGCCAACGAGCGCGCGCTGCGCAGCGACGAGGAAATCCGCGCAGGCCTTGCGCATATCTGGGATGAAATGCAGGCCTGCGTGAACCGCGGCCTGGCAACCGAAGGCACACTGCCCGGCGGACTCAAGGTGCGGCGGCGCGCGCCGATGCTGTTCCGCCGGCTGAACGAGGCGGACAGCGGCAACCTGATCGCCACCACCCTCGGCGCGCTGGACTGGGTAGACCTCTGGGCGCTGGCGGTGAACGAGGAAAACGCCGCCGGCGGGCGCGTGGTGACCGCGCCCACCAACGGCGCGGCCGGCATAGTCCCGGCGGTGCTGCACTACTACGCGCGCTACGACAGCAGCGCCAACGCCGAAGGCATCGAGCGCTACCTGCTGACCGCCGCCGCCATCGGCATCCTGTGCAAGCTCAATGCCTCCATCTCCGGCGCCGAAGTGGGTTGCCAGGGCGAGGTCGGCTCGGCCTGTGCCATGGCCGCCGGCGGGCTGGCAGAAGTGCTGGGCGGCAGCCTGGAACAGGTGGAGAACGCCGCCGAGATCGGCCTGGAGCACAACCTCGGCCTGACCTGCGACCCGGTGGCCGGGCTGGTGCAGGTGCCCTGCATCGAGCGCAACGCCATGGCCTCGCTCAAGGCCATCAACGCCGCCCAACTCGCCTTACGCGGCGACGGCCAGCACCTGGTCAGCCTCGACAAGGCCATCGACACCCTGCGCGATACTGGCCGCGACATGATGGACAAGTACAAGGAGACGGCGAAGGGCGGGCTGGCGGTGAATGTGATTGCCTGTTGACCACCGAGGTTCGTTGAAGAAGCGCGCCATGCGCGCGATCGCGGGCATGGCCCGCTCCTACAACAGCTCCATGCTTCGCTCACCCGCGTAGGGCGCATAACGCCTACGGCGTTATCCGCCGTCCTGGCGGATAACCCGTTCCGGATTATTCGCCCTACGCCCACGACCACTGTAGGAGCGAGCTTGCTCGCGAACAGCCCGGCCCCCGTTCCACCGTTCTTGCACCGCCCGAAACAGGCTTTCTCAGCCCCGGATAAAATCGTTAGCTAGCTTTCTTTTTCCATCACTTCGGGCTACCGTCGATGCCCGCCAGAACTAGAAAGACTTCCGAAAGTCCGCCGCATTGACCTTTACCCAGGCGCGTTCGCGCGATGCCTGCCATGCTCTGTGGCGGCCCTTTCGGCCAACCTTACCGTGATCAAAGCCCGACGACTGGAGACTCCATGAACCTGTCGCTCCTAAGCCGCTACGCCTTCTTCGCCGCCTGCGTCCTGTTCACCGTGCTCAGCCTGCCCTTCCTCGGGCACGACTGGGTGTGGCCGTTTACCCTCCTCACCCTCGCCCTGAGCGTGCTCGGGGTCTTCGACCTGCTGCAGGAACGCCATGCGGTACGCCGCAACTACCCGGTCCTGGGCAACATCCGCTACCTGGTGGAAGCCATCCGCCCGGAAATCCGCCAGTACCTGCTCGAAGGCGACCAGGAGGCCCTGCCCTTCTCCCGCGCGCAGCGCGCCCTGGTGTATTCGCGGGCGAAGAACGAGACCGCCGACAAACCCTTCGGCACCCTGATCGACGTCTACCAGTCGGGTTTCGAGTTCATCGCCCACTCCATCCGCCCGGCCCCGGTGGCCGACCCCTGCACCTTCCGCGTCACCGTCGGCGGCCCGGAGTGCAAGCAGCCCTACTCCATCTCGGTGTTCAACATCTCGGCGATGAGCTTCGGCTCGCTCAGCGCCAACGCCATCCGCGCGCTGAACAAGGGCGCCAAGCTCGGCGGCTTCATCCATGACACCGGCGAAGGCAGCATCAGCCCCTACCACCGCGAATACGGCGGCGACCTGACCTGGGAACTGGGCAGCGGCTACTTCGGCTGCCGCAACGACGACGGCACCTTCAGCCCCGAGCGCTTCGCCAAGCAGGCGGTCGACCCGCAGGTGAAGATGATCGAGATCAAGCTCAGCCAGGGCGCCAAGCCCGGCCACGGCGGCATCCTGCCCAAGCACAAGGTCACCCCGGAAATCGCCGCCACCCGTGGCGTGCCCATGGGCCAGGACTGCATCTCGCCCTCCTCCCACAGCGCCTTCGATTCGCCCCACGGCCTGCTGAACTTCATCGTCCAGCTGCGCGAACTGTCCGGCGGCAAGCCGGTGGGCTTCAAGCTGTGCATCGGCCACCCTTGGGAATTCATGGGCATCGCCAAGGCCATGCACGAGACCGGCATCCTCCCCGACTTCATCGTCGTCGACGGCAAGGAAGGCGGCACCGGCGCCGCCCCCCTGGAGTTCACCGACCACATGGGCCTGCCGATGCGCGAGGGCCTGCTGTTCGTGCACAACACCCTGGTCGGCCTGAACCTGCGCGACAAGATCCGCATCGGCGCCAGCGGCAAGGTCGTCAGCGCCTTCGACATCGCCAGCGTGCTGGCCATGGGCGCCGACTGGGCCAACTCGGCGCGCGGTTTCATGTTCGCCATCGGCTGCATCCAGTCGCAGAGCTGCCACACCAACAAGTGCCCCACCGGCGTCGCCACCCAGGACCCGCTGCGTCAGCGCGCCCTGGTGGTGCCGGACAAGGCCGAGCGCGTCTATCACTTCCACCGCAACACGCTCAAGGGCCTGGCCGAGATGCTCGCCGCCGCCGGCATCCAGCATCCCTCGCAGCTGGAAGCCAAGCACCTGGTGCGCCGTGTCTCGGCCACCGAAATCCGCCTGTTCTCGCACCTGCACTACTTCCTGAAACCCGGCGAACTGCTGTCCGGCAACATCGAGGGCGAGTTCTACGAGCGCATCTGGCGCATGGCCCGCAGCGACAGCTTCGACGCCGCCGGCTGATCCTTCCCCCTGATCGTGCAGCCATCGGATCGATGGCTGCACGAATCTTCCAGACAGCTACTCCACGCGCGCTATGCTGGCCGACCGGGCAAGCGGTGCGGAGGCGGCCCATGCACAAAGACAACTGGATCGACCTGCTGCAGGATGCCGACACCGGCATCCAGAGCCTGCGCGCGCACTTCAAGGGCCATGCCTACGACCCGCACTGGCACGACAGCTACCTGATCGGTCTCACCGAGTCCGGTGTGCAACAGTTCCGCAGCCGCAACCAGCGCTACATCAGTACCACCGGCAAGGTGTTCTTCCTCGAGCCCGGTGATATCCACGACGGCGAGGCGCCTACCGAAGGCGGCTTCACCTACCGCACCCTGTACCTCGACGCGCCCTGGCTGGAACGCGAGATCGGCACGCTGTTCGAAGAGGCGCCGGGCAACTGCCAGCTGAGCGTCCCCGAGCTGCTGATCGACGATCCGCGGCTGGCGCGACGCATCGACAATGCCTTCCAGGCAGTACACGGCAACGACCTGAAGATCGTCCGCCAGACCGCCATGGATGAACTGCTCGACGGCATGACCCAGCATCTGCACTGGCGCCAGCGCGATGCCACGACGGCGCAACTGCCGCTGGTGGCGCAGCGCGCACGGGACTTCCTGCATGCCAACCTGACAGCCGACATCGGTCTCGACGATCTGGCCCGCGCCACTGGATGCGACCGCTTCCGCCTGACCCGCGCCTTCAAGCAGGCCTTCGGTCTGCCGCCCCATGCCTACCTGATCCAGCTGCGCCTGGCCCGCGCGCGGCAGCTGCTCGGTCGTGGCCTGGCGCCCGCGGACATCGCCGCCGACCTCGGCTTCGCCGACCAGAGCCACCTCGGCCGCTGGTTCCGCCGCGCCTACGGCGTGACGCCCGCGTACTACCGCAAGCGCTGCTCAAAGCTTCCAGACTGAGACCGCCGCACTGGCGAAGATGAGCTCCCACGGATTCACCGGAGTTCCCGCCATGCACCTCTCGCAGCTCGGCCAATGGCTGCCCTTCATGCTCTTCGCCTTCGTCGCCTCGATCACGCCGGGGCCGACCAACCTGCTGATCTTCAGCAACAGCGCACGCTTCGGCTGGGGCGCCGCGCTGCCGATCATGTTCGGCGGCTGCGCGGCAGCGGCAGCGCTGGTACTCGCCGTGGGCAGCGGCCTGGGCGAGGTACTGGCCAGCCTGCCGCGCGTGCAACAGGCGATGAGCGCCGCCGGTGTGCTCTGGCTGAGCTGGCTGGCCTGGCAGATCTTCCGCAGCCCGCCAGCAGACCTCGCACGCGACACCGACGCCGCGCGCCTGGGAGCGCTCGGCGCCGCCGCGCTGCAACTGGTCAACCCCAAGACCTGGATGATGGCGCTGGCGGTGATCAGCGTGTACGCCGGCCACGGCGTCGACCGGCTGGACCGCGTGCAACTGCTGTCGCTGCTGTTCTTCCTCGTGTCGATTCCCTGCACGGCGGTCTGGGCCGGCCTGGGCATCGGCAGCCAGCGCCTGCTCTCGCCGACGCACATGCGGCGGCTCAACCAGCTGATGGCGGTCCTGCTGCTGGTCTCGGCCTGGGCCGGCGCGCTGCTCTAGTCCTCAGAGAATGCCATCGCGCCGCAGGTACTCGCGCAGGTGCTCGATGAAGGCGTGGATCTTGCGCGTCGCCCGGCGGTTGCTCGGGTACACCGCGAGGATCTGCGCGCCGAAGGTGTCCGGCTCGAAGAAGTAGTCATCCAGCACCGTCACCAGCCGCCCGCTGCGCAGGTGTTCCAGCACGCTCCAGCGCGGGCACGGCAGCAGGCCATGGCCGGCGAGGCAGGCGGTGAGCAGCACCGCCTGGTTGTCACTGTTCAGTCGGCCATTGCGCGGGGTGGAGTAGCGCTCTCCGTCGACGTCGAACCACCAGCGGTCATCCAGCGCCGGGTGACGGTAGACCAGGCAATCGTGGTCGACGATCTCGCTGGGGTGCCGGGGCGTACCGCGCCGGGCCAGGTAGGCGGGCGTGGCGCAGAGTGCCAGGCGGCTCTCGGCCAGCGGCTGGGCGATCAGCCCCGGCAGGTCGCTGTTGCCCATGCGCAGGGCGAGGTCGTAGCGGCCGTCGAGCAGGTCGACATAGCTGTCGGAAAGGTCCACCTGCAGGCGCACGTCCGGGTGCAGGTCGAGGAATTCGGCGCAGGCCTGGTCGAGGAACACCGGGCCGACGATCAGCGGCCCGGTGATGCGCAGCACGCCGCGCAGGCTGTGCTGCAGCTGGGCGATTTCCTCGGTGGTCTCGCGCATCCGCGCCAGCACTTCGCGGGCGCCGTCGAGGTAGAGCTGGCCGGCTTCGGTGAGCGACATGCTGCGCGTGGTGCGCTCGAACAGGCGCGCGCCGACTTCGATTTCCAGTTGGCCAACCGCCTTGGTCACCGCCGAGGGCGTCTTGCCCAACTGCTCGGCGGCGCGGCTGAAACTGCCGGTCTCGGCACTGGCGACGAACATTGCCAGGCTGCTGAATCTGTCCATCGTCATTCGTGCCAATCCTTCACAAGTGTTATGCCTGACGGCGACTTCCGCACGCTCCGGTCCGCCAGTAGCCTGCGCCGCAGACCAACAATAATCCACCGAAAAGCAGAGGGAAGTCATGCACGGCATGCTCAAGGGCGCGCTGGCGCTCGCCATCGCACTGGGTACTTTTGAAGCCCAGGCACAAAACGCGGACCTGATCCTGTACAACGCCAAGGTCTTCACCGCCGAACCCGGCCAACCGCTGCAGCAGGCCGTCGCGGTCGCTGGCGGCAAGGTGCTGCAGGTGGGCTCCAACGAGGACATCCGCAAGCTCGCCGGCGCCGCCAGCAAGCAGGTCGACCTGGGCGGCAAGGTACTGATGCCCGGCTTCATCGACAGCCACTCGCACTCCATCTTCGGCGGCCTGGAGCTGATCTCCGCCAGCCTGCAGGATGAAGAGATGGACCTCGACGCCTTCGTCGCCCGCCTGAAGCAGGACCGCGACAGTGGCAAGGCGAAGAATGGCGACGTGGTGGTGATGAACGGCATGAACTCCAGCTACTGGTCCAAGGCCGACGGCCTGGCCGAGCGCCTGAATCATGGCGAATGGGAGCAGGTGCCGGTGATCCTGATCGGCAGCGACCACCACACCGCCTGGGCCAACGCCGCCATGCTCAAGCGCGCCAAGCTCGACGCCCAGCGGGTGCGCAGCCTCAGCGCGCTGGAACAGGGCAACGTCGCCCATGGCAAGGACTTCGCCCCCACCGGCTTCCTGGTGGACTCGGGCTTCGACCTGGTCGCTGCAACCCTGCCCGCCGCCAGCACCGAGACCATGGACCGCGCCGGCCGCGCCGCGGTGAAGTACAACAACAGCCTCGGCATCACCGCCTGGATGGATCCGGCCGCCAACGGCAGCCCGGGTGATGCGCTGTTCAACATCAAGCCCACCGAGAAGACCGTCGGCGTGCTGCCGGTGTACCGCGATCTTGCCCGCGACGGCGAACTGACCGCCCACGTCGCCGCACTGCAGGTGGTCAATCCCAAGTGCACTCCGGCCGATCTTGACGTCATCGAGAAGGTCCGCCAGCAATTCCAGGGCATCCCCAACCTGACGCTGCCGGGGATCAAGGTCTTCGCCGACGGCGTGATCGAGTTCCCGGCGCAGTCCGCCGCGCTGCTGGAGAACTACAAGAACAGCCACAAGCCGGGCGAACTGCTGATCGATCCGAAGCACTTCGGCGAGCTGGTCAGCGCCGCTGACTCCCGTGGCTGGCTGGTGCACGTGCATGCCATCGGCGACCGCGCGGTGCGCGAATCGCTCAACGGCTTCGCCCAGGCACGCAAGGACCGGCAGAGCGGCGTGACCCACTCGATCACCCACCTGCAGCTGGTCAACCCCAAGGACTTCCCGCGCTTCAAGCAGTTGAACGTGATCGCCTCGATGCAGCTGGACTGGGCCACCGCAGAGCCCTACACCGTGGAGCTGGTGAAGCCCTACATTGCCGACGAGGCCTACCGCTATATGTACCCGGCCAAGTCACTGCTGGACAACGGCGCCACCATCGCCGGTGCCAGCGACTGGCCGGTGTCCACGCCCGATCCGCTGAAGGCCATCTACCAGGCCGTGACCCGCAAGGGCGAGGAAGGCGTGCTCAACGCCGCCGAGAGCGTGGATCGCCAGACCATGTTCTACGCCTACACCCGCAATGCCGCGCAGACCATCGGTCTGGGCGACAAGATCGGCACCCTGGCACCGGGCAAGGTGGCCGACATGGTGGTGCTCGACCGCGACGTGTTCAGCGTGCCCGACCAGCAACTGGACGAAGCCCGCGTGCTCCACACCCTGTTCGAAGGCCGCGAAGTCTACCGCGCCGAAGACCAACCGGCTCTCTGAGCCGGGCTCCTGCGCCGGGGCGTGAACACCCCCGGCGCCCTGCCCGCCAGCCCAGTCCTTTCGTCATGCTCCTCGGCAACGCCGAAGGGCCGGTGCTGCGCGGGATTTTTCCTCTGCCCACAGACAATCACAACAAAGGGAACCCCGTATGAACCGCCCGCAATGGCTTGTCGGCGCACTGCTCGCCTGCGCCCCCCTCACCTCTGCCCTGGCCGTGGAGCTCGGCGAGGGCTTCGCCCTGCAGATCGACACCGCCCTGGTCAGCGACTACCGCACCCGCGGTATCTCGCAGACCCAGGGCGACCCCGCCGTGCAGGTCGGCGCCACCCTGCAACACGCCTCCGGCGCCTACCTGGGCGTGTGGAGTTCCAACGTCGACTTCGGCGGCGGCCTGAAGACCCGCCAGGAACTGGACTACTACGGCGGCTGGTACTGGCAGGCCAACGACGACATCGCCCTGGACCTGGGCTACATCAAGTACGCCTACCCGAAGGAAAGCCAGTTCAACCAGAGCGACACCTACGCCATCCTGCATGCCTACGGCTTCGAGCTGGCGGCGTACTATGGCAACGACTACCCCACCTACTTCGGCGAAGACCAGGCCAACCTCTATACCTACCTGGCTTACAACGCCGAGCTGCCAGCGGAGTTCAAACTTCGCGTGCGCTACGGCCGCAACGACGCCAAGGACCCGCTCTACCTGTCCGGAGACGGCAGCACCCGCGACACCTACCACGAATGGGAAGCGAAGCTGAGCCATGAATGGGTGGGCTTCGACTGGGGCGTGAGCTACATCGACACCGACCTGTCGCAGAACGAATGCCGCACTCAGTTCGGCTTCGGCGACGTGTGCACGGCGACCGTGGTCGCCAGCGTGAGCAGGAGTTTCTGACACGGATGGGCGGGGCGCTGAGCGTACGCAGCGCAACGCCCGCTCCGACAGGAATGCGATGTGTCACCTCGGTTCGCGAGCAAGGACCAGGTGTTCCCCTCGGCCCTACGAATAGCCCTCCGAAGCTACGGTGAAACGGTAGGAGCGAGCTTGCTCGCGAACAGACGGTAACGGTGGCGGACAAGGCGATCGAGGCAGCCATCACGCAGCGAGCACGGCAGCAGTTGCAGGACGCGCAGCCAACTCCAGGGATTGGGCAACTGCCCGAGCGTGCGCAGGAAAGCATCGCTACGCTCGTACCCTTGCCGGTCGTCGATGAACAGCAGGCTCTGGACACAATCGCCGGGCAGGCCGAACCAGTCGAGAATCGCCCTTCCCTCAGCGGACTGCACGCTATACAGCCTCACCCTGCGACCGTGGTCCTGATGGCGGAGGAATCGGATGAAATCGCTGCCAAGCGGGCAGTTGCCATCGAACAGAACGACCTTGTCGCGCGGGTGCATATCGAGGGGAAGCGGCATCGTGTCTCTCCGACGATTACCTGATGCCCCTCACTATGCTCACCGCTTGTGACACCCGCAGGAAATATCCGTGTCAGCTATTGGTCAGCGAGAAGATGCGGTACTCCACCCAGCCCGGCCCCAGCCTTCCCTCGCCCACCGCCAACTGGTGATTGAGCCAGCGGTAGCGGTCGTCGCCGACCTCGAAGCGCGGCTGGATCATGAAGTAGGTATCGCCGAACTCGGTACTGTCGCCCCGCGAGACTGCGTGGATGATCTTCGGATTGGCCACGAGCAGGCCGATGTGCTGCATCAGGATGCGCGCGCCATCGTCGGTACGCAGCACCAGGCGCACCTCCAGGTGCCAGCCGCCGTCACTGTCCACCAGAATCCAGTCGCCACCGCCGGGCAGCACCTCGCCATTCAGCCGCCGGCCTGTGAAGGTGCCACCGCCGGCCGCCGAGATCAGCCGCTGGCCTTGCGGCACCCGGCCGATCTCCACTGGCACGCTGGCTTTCACATTCATCTCCATCAACGGCTCGAGCTTCATCGCCGCGCTCCTGCGCAAGGTCGTCGTAGACGCATCAGTAAAGCAGCCAGGGGGCACCGCAGCCATCTTCAGCCGAAGCGATAGCGCAGCAGCCGCCCCATGCGCCGCATCGCCGGAATGGCCAGGGTGACCTCGTAGAGCAGGCGCATGCCCAGGGACAGCCGGGCGATCTGCGCGCGGTCGTAGGCGGCGATGGCATCGACGAAACGCAGGGCCGGCACCTGTTGCTCCAGTTCCTGCGGCTCGTCGATGCCCCAGTGCAGTACAGCGCCGGTGCGACGGATCATCGGGTTCCACTGCAACAGGCGGATGCCCAGGCGGCTGTAGCCGTCGAACACCAGCTCGCCCCGACCGAAGCGCGCGGTCAGCGCCGTCAGCAGGCGGAACACCTTGTCAGTCTCCACGTAAGGCAACACACCCTCGGCGACCATCAGCACCGGCCTCCCGGTGGGCACTGCGCGCCACCAGTCGGGTGCCGTCAGGGAACTGGCCAGCAGGTGGCAATTTTCCCGCGCGGGGTACAGGCGTTCGCGCAAGGCGATCACCTGCGGAAAGTCCACCTCGAACCACTGCACGGAGGACGGCGGGTCGATGCGAAAGACCCGGCTGTCCAGCCCGCAGCCCAATTGCAGGACCACGCAGGCCGGGTATCGGGCGAGGAAGTCACGCACCCAGTCATCGAACAGCCGGGCCCGCAGGGCGATGCCCACCTGCTCGGCGCGGCCGATGCGCAGGCGGGCGAAGTCGTAGTCGATCTGCTCCACGGCCTGCCGCGCGAAACGGTCGCGCAGCAGGCTGTCAGGCAGCTCGCTCTCCTTCGCCTTGGCGTACAGGGTGATCAGCAGGGTTTCCGGTGTGCCGCGCAGGGTGATGCGTTCCACGTCATTCGTGCAGGTAATAGAGCTTGTTGACGATCTGCCAGCCGTTGCCGACGCGCAGCAGGGCCAGGTAGTCGGTGAAATGCATGCCGAGGAACTCGTCGGTGACCTTGGCCACGGCGCTGTCGCCGGTGATGTCCAGCGACTTCAGCTCCCACGCCGGCGGCGCGCCTTCAGCTGGCGGTGACTCGGCCTTGATCGCACCGATGAACTCATCCAGCGACGCCCACTCCAGCGCACCGTGGTAATTGCCGATGATCTTGCAGGACGGATGGAACGCCAGGCGCAGGCGCGACTCGTCACCGAAGGTCATGCCCTCGACGTAGTCCGTCAGTACGCGGTTGATGGCGGCGCTGTCCGCCGTGTAATTGCTCATCGCTGCAGCCCTCCCCGGTCGGTGACCATGGGGCAAGGCTAGCACCGCGCCCCGGCCGCGCCCTGGCGGGCGACGACCGGGGCTCCGGCGTCAGACCACCGCCAGGTGCCGCTTGCGGGTCGGCGGCGGGAACGCGGCATCGAGCGCTTCGAGGTCCTCGGGCGTCAGGCGCAGTTGCAGCGCAGCGGCGTTGTCACGCACGTGCAGCGGCTCCACCGCCTTGGGAATGGCGATCACGCCCGGCTGGTGGATCAGCCAGGCCAGGGCCACGCGGGCCGGGGTGGCGTCGTGGCGGCCGGCGATGTCCGCCAGCACCCGGTGGCGCAGCAGCTTGCCGCCCTGCCCCACCGGGCAGTAGGCCATCAGCGGCATGCGCTCTTCCTGGCACCAGGGCAGCAGGTCCCACTCGATGCCGCGCTCCTCCAGGCTGTATTGCACCTGGTTGGTGGCGCAGGCCGGTTCGCTCAGTTCCTGCAGGTCATCGAGGTCGAAGTTGGACACGCCCCAGCGCTTGATCTTGCCCTGCTCGCGCAGGCGCTCGAAGGCTTCGACGGTTTCCTCCAGCGGATACTGGCCACGCCAGTGCAGCAGGTAGAGGTCCAGGCAGTCGGTGCCCAGGCGCCGCAGGCTGCGTTCGCAGGCCTCGGGGATACCGCGCCGGCTGGCGTTGTGCGGGTAGACCTTGCTGACCAGGAAGACCTGATCGCGCAGGCCGCTCAGCGCCTCGCCGACCACTTCTTCCGAGCCGCCCTCGGCATACATCTCGGCGGTGTCGATCAGGGTCAGGCCGCGCTCGATGCCTTCGCGCAGGGCGGCGATCTCGCGCTTGCGCTGGAAGCTGTCCTCGCCCATCCGCCAGGTACCCTGGCCGATGGCTGGGACGGCGGTGCCGTCGGCGAATACCACAGTGTTCATCTCGTGCTCCTTGTTGCGCTGGTATGGGGGACACGGGGCCAGCCGCCCAGAACCGGGCGACGGGCACACAGGGTAGCGCAGAAGCAGGAGCCGGGTTGCGGATCAGCGGTTGGTCTGCAGGTTGCGGCGCGTGGCATGGCGCTCGATGGCCAGATCGATCAGCTGGCTGACCAGCTCGCTGTAGGTCATCCCGGCGGCCTGCCAGAGCTTGGGGTACATGCTGATGCGGGTGAAGCCGGGCAGCGAGTTCAGCTCGTTGATCAGCACCTCGCCGCTCTCCGTGAGAAACACGTCGACCCGCGCCAGGCCCGAACACTCCAGCGCCAGGAAGGCGTCCACGGCAAGCCGGCGGATACGTTCGCTGGCCTCGGCAGGGATATCCGCGGGGACCACGACCCTGGCCGCGTCCTCGTCGATGTACTTGCTGTCGTAGGAGTAGAAGCCACTGTCGACGACGATCTCGCCGCAGCCGCTGGCAATCGGTTGCTCGTTGCCCAGCACCGCGCACTCGATCTCGCGACCCTTCACGGCGGACTCCACCAGCACCTTGTCATCGAAGGCGAGCGCCAGGCGCACGGCGTCATCGTAGGCGGTCTCGTCCTCGACCTTGCTCACACCCACCGAGGAGCCCATGTTCGCCGGCTTGATGAACAGCGGCAGGCCAAGCTTGCGCTGCGCCTCGGCGAACGGCGTGCGCGCGGCGTTGCTGCGGGTCAGGGTGAGGAAGGGTGTGATGGCGATGCCGGCGTCGCGCAGCAGACGCTTGCTCACATCCTTGTCCATGCAGATGGCCGAGCCCAGCACGTCGGAGCCGACGAAGGGAATGTCCGCCATGCGCAACAGGCCCTGCAGGCAGCCGTCTTCGCCCTGGGTACCGTGGACGATAGGAAAGATCACGTCGACGTGGTCGAGCAGCTGGCGGCTGCCGGTTTCCACCAGTTGCTGCTCGGCCTTGCCCGGCACCACGGCCAGCTCGCGGTTGGAGCGGTTGAGGGCGATCAGCGCCGGGTTTTCCTGGTTGAGCAGGTAGTCGGAAGCATCGTTGAGGTGCCAGCGGCCCTCCTTGTCGATGCCGATCAACACCGGTTCGAAGCGCTCGCGATCCAAGGCGTCGACGATGTTCTTCGCCGATTGCAGCGACACCTCGTGCTCCGCCGAACGCCCACCGAAAATCACCCCAACGCGCAACTTGCCCATGACAGCCTCCGCATGATCGATGGGCGCTTTCTAACACGGGCTCCGGCGCTTGGGTAGGAACAGTGGGGGACGAACAGACGGGACGTTCATCGTTGGTAACGCCTCAACGCCTGCGCCAGTTCGCGCGCAGCCTGCCCGCTGTGTACGCCAGGGAACAAGTGGGTGAAGGGCAAGGCCACGAAGCGCCCCTCACGCACGGCGCGCAGGCGCGAGAGCACCGGGTCGGCGCGCAGCGTCCTGATCTTCTGCTCGCTCGTGGACCACAGTGCATCGGCCAGCAGGATCACGTCCGGGTCGCGGGCCAGCAGTGGCTCGGCGCTGGCGGTGAAGCCACCCAGATCGACATCCTCGAACAGGTTGTGCGCGCCAGCGGCGTGCAGCAACTGGGTGACCACGCCACGCCGGCCCTGGCTCTCCAGGCCGTTGCCGGCACTGTCGAGGTAGAAGACTTCCAGCCTTTGGCGGCCGGTCGAAAGCCGGCGCGCTTCGGCCAGCTCGGCGCGTTGCCGGCGGATCAGCTCGCGCGCGCGTTCCCGCTCGCCGAGCAGATCGCCCAGGGTCTTCAGGTCCGTCTCGACACCCGCGAACAGGTCCTCCTGCCAAACCCCGCAACCGGCCTCCAGCAGGTAGCTGGCAACGCCATGGCCAGCCAGTTCCTCACGGGACAGGTTGCCCAGCCGGAAGGCCGAGGCGAACCCGGCCACCACCAGGTCCGGGCGCTGCGCGTAGACGGCTTCCGCCGACGGGTACTGGCGCGACAGCAACGGTACGCCGCGATAGCTGCCGTTCGCGAGATCGAGGTCGTCATCGATGTAGGCCACGCCGATCAGCCGTGGCCCGGCACCGAGCTCCAGCAACAGGTCGGCGGCGTGCTGGTTGAGGGCGAGGATACGTTGCGGCGGGTGGTCGATCTGCCAGGTCCGGGCACAGTTGCGGTAGTCCTGTGCGGAGACCGTCATAGTGCCAAGCAAGCATGCGAGCAGCAGCGCCCCCTGTAGGAGCGGGCCATGCCCGCGATCGCGCGCATGGCGCGCTCCTACAGTCGAGCTGCGCTGCCTCCAGCTGTTCGCGAGCAAGCTCGCTCCTACGAAGAGCGCGCGGGTCATGGCTCGTCCACCCGCAGCTCCGCCACCGGCACGCCGTCGCGCAGATGCTCCGCCACCACCCGGCAAACCTGCTCGTCGCTACGCAGGCCATACCAGACACGCTCGGGATACACCGTCAGCAACGGCCCGCGATTGCAGGGGAACTGGCAGCCGGTGCGGGTCAGCAGGGCACCCTCGGCGTTCTCATAGAGATCGAGGCGGATCAGCTCGCGGCGCAGGGTTTTCCACAACGGCAATGCGCCGCGCCGCACACAGCGCGGCCCGGTGCAGAGGAACAGGTGATGCCGGTGCAGCGGCGGTGCGGACCAGTCCGGTTGTGTCGGCACTTCACCGACGCCCTGGCAATCCAGTTGCTGCGCCGGATCGTCAATCGCCGTCAGCACCGCCGCCGCATCCAGCCCGCGCCGGCCGAGCGCCGAGGCGGTGACCTTCGGCGGCGATGCCTGCGGATGATCCGCGAACAAGGCAGCCAGCTCGGCCCGCAACCAGTCGAGGTAGGCACCGTCGGCGGTCGGTTCGAGGTCTACCAGCAGCACCTCTCGCCCCTTGGCCAACAGCTCGCGCAGCCGCGCCCAGAGCGAATCGAAACCCTCGCCGGTGTCGATGCATTCGACACCGGCAAGACGCCCCGAAACCTCGCGGTGCAGGCGCTCGCCCTGGGCTCCGGCGAGCGGGCCGACCAGCAGGATGGCCTTCATCAGAAGCTGAAGGTGTAGCGCAGCTCGGCGGTGCGCGGCCGGCCGAGGTTGTCCACCTGGCGGATGCCGTTGCTGGTGCGGCCGGTGGCGTAGTCGCGGTCCAGCAGGTTCTCCAGCAGCAGGCTCAGGCGGTGCGCGTGGGCGGCGTCGAGGTAGCGGTAGGCGTCGCCGTCGAGCACCGTGTAGTGGCCGTAGTCGTCGTCCTGGGCGCTGACGATGGAGCCGACGTAACGCGTGGCCAGGCCGGCGCCCCAGAGGCTGTCGTCATAACCCAGGCGCACGCGGGCGAAGAAGTGCGGGATGTTGTTCACCGTCACGCCCTCACGGCTGTCCACCAGGTTGCGCGTGGCGTCGGCCGAGACCTGCCAGTGCCGACCGACCTGCCACTGGCCGTTGGCCTCGACGCCGCGCACGGTGATCTCGCCATTGCCGTTCACCCACTGATCGCCCGCCAGGGTGATCAGGTCGGTGATCTCGCGACGGAACAGGGTGACGCTGCCGCTCCAGGGCTGCTCGAACAGCTCGCCGGTGTAGTCCAGGCCCAGCTCGGCGTTGCGGCTGCGCTCGGGCTTGAGGTCGCGGTTGCCGACTTCGTCGCCCGGCTCGTTGACGAACAGTTGCTCGGCGGTGGGCAGCTTGAAGGCGGTGCCGAACTGGCCGCGCAGCTTGAGCTGCTGCGTGAGGTCGTAAAGCGAGGTGAGCATCCACACGGTGGCGCCCTCGCCGCCGGAGATTTCCTCGCGGCGCACGCCCAGGCTCGGGTGCCAGTCGGGCAGCGCCTCGATGTTCGGCCGCAACTGGGCGTAGAGCGCGTGGGATTCGGCCTTGTCGTTGTCGATGATCAGCACATCGTCCTGGCCCTTGTACCACTGGTTGTCGTTGCCGAAGACCAGTTCGTGGCCGCCCGCCAGCTTCGCCTTGCCCTCGAGCTGCGCGCCCCAGTCGGTGAAGCCCCAGTAGTCGTTGTGGTTGAGCACCTGGGTACCGCCGCCCTGCAGGTTGTAGACGCGGTCGTAGCGGGTGTCCCAGTCGTTGATGTGGGTCTTGGCGAACCAGCTGAAATCGTCGCCGACGCTCTGCTGAAAGGTCGCCGTGGCAATCTGCTGCACGCGGTTGTTGCTGGTGTGGTGGTTGGAGGTCGGGCGGGCGAAGTCCAGCTCGGCGTCGGCGTACTGGTAAAACAGCTCCAGACGCGAGGCGTCGCCAATGGCCTGGATGGCCTTGGCGCCGAACACGTTGACGTCGTAGGAGCGGCGCTTGTCGCTCACCGTGTCGGTCATGTCGCGGTCGCGGTACGGCTGGTAGCCGTCGGAGCGGTTGTGGCTGACGTAGGCCAGCAGGCCGAGGTTGCCCAGGCCGTTCTGCACGATCTTCTCGGCACGGGCATCGCCGCTGCGGCCCTTGAAGGTATCCAGGCCGAGGTTCACCTCGCCGGAAGCCTCGCGGCTGCGCGCGCTGCGGGTGACGATGTTGATTACCCCGGATACCGCCTGGGTGCCGAACAGCAGGCCCTGGCCGCCCTTGAGCACCTCGATGCGCTCCACCGCGGTGGTCGGCAGGGTGTCGATGTAGATGCCGCCGTAGAGGCGGTTGTTCAGGCGCACGCCGTCCAGCAGGATCAGCGTGTCGTCGTTGCGCCCGCCCAGCAGCGAGTAGGTGCCGTAGTCGAACGGGCCGTTCTTCGGCGCGACGAACAGGCCGGGCACGTACATCTGCAGCACACGGGTGATGTCGGCGCTGGGGCCGGCCCGCTCGATCTGCTGGCGGTCGATGACCTCCAGCTTGCTGCCGTAACGGGCCATGTCGGCCACGGTGGTGGATTCCACCGAAGGTGCGCTGACGACTTCGTCGGCCAGGTCGAGGGGCGCCGCAGCAAGCTGCGAGCTGAGGACACAGAGGGAGAGAACGGGAGTCCGGCGCAGGGCGCGCCGGTACCGGAACGAAGAATGTTGCAAGGTGATCGCCTCGAAATCAGGATTTCGCAGGCGGCGCAGCGAGACCCGGAACGAGCGCGCCCCGGGAACCGGCTCACGCCCGCCCACCGCGGGTTTGCCAAACAGGTTCCAGGCCGGTCTCCGGGCTTGCGAGGGTCATGAAACATCCGCCTTCCCATGCCTGAGCACAGTGGCCTGATGGATGTTCCGCTCGCTTACCGTTGCGGGGGCAGCGCCGGACTGATCGCACGAGGGCGACGCACCGGCTTCCCGTTTCACCCCACACACGGCGGCGGGGGGCACCTGAAACGGGGCGCATCTGAACACCGGACGCGCGAAAGCGTCAAGCGCGGGGGTTGGGCAGGATGTTGCGGGCTGGTGTGGGCGCAAGGACTCAGTGCCAGGGATCGTAGGTGCCGAAGCTCCAGATGTGTCCTTCCGGATCGCGGCAGGTAAAGCCCTGGCCGCCGTAGTCCTCGTCCTTGATGTCGATGACGATCTGCGCGCCGGCCCCGACCGCCGCGCGGTACAGCGCCTCGGCGTCCTTCACCACCACGTAGATGCTCTGGGTGCAGCCGCCGATCTCGTCGGGCTGGCGCATCAGCCGGCCGTACTCGTTGTCGTGCAGCGACCCGAGCATCACCAGCCCGCGGCCGTCGGCCAGCGCCAGCTGCGCGTGGGCGATGCCGCCGTGGTCGTCGGCGACCACCAGCTGCCGCTGCAAACCGAAGGTCGCGCACAGCCAGTCGATGGCCTGGGGCGCATCGCGGTAGCGCAGGCAGGGAATGACACTGGGGCGGGCAATGGGAGCGGGCGTGGACATGGCGATCTCCGGCGAAAACGGGCGCGATGCTCTGAGCATAGTCGCCCGCCTTTCGTTCCTCAGCGCCATGCGGCGACCCGCAACAACATGGGGGAAACCCCATCGAAGCGCAATTTCCTGCAAGACCGCCCGAGGCTGCGGCCGTAGTGTCGACGCAACGATCCCAAGGAGAAAACCACCGTGACCCAACGCCAACCGATCAACCTGCAGGACAAGCTCGGGCGCATCACTGAAACCTGGCAGCCGCGGGTGGTCGCCGAGATGAACGACTACCAGTTCAAGGTGGTGAAGCTGCACGGCGACTTCGTCTGGCACAGCCATGCCGACACCGACGAAACCTTCATCGTGCTGAACGGCGAGTTGCGCATCGACTTCCGCGACGGCCCGCTGACCCTGCGCGCCGGCGAGCTTTACGTGGTGCCTCGCGGCGTGGAGCACAAACCGTACGCCGAGCACGAGGTGCAGGTGATGCTGATCGAACCGCGCGGCGTGCTGAACACCGGCGAGCAGGGTGGCGAGCGCACGGCGGAGAATGATCGCTGGATCTGACTGCTCAGATATCCAGCAGGTCGGCGTGAATCCCCAGCGCCTTCGCGAGCTTTTCTCGCGTGGGCTTGCGTGGCCGGCTTGCGGCCTCCTGCTGGGCATAGGCGGACTGGCTGATGCCGATGCGTTCGGCCACTTCCGCCTGGGTCAGCCCCAGGTGCTTACGCCAGGCGCCGACGGCGGTCAGACCTTCCTTGACCATGAAGCCCACCACCTCGTTGGGGACCAGGTCCTCCTTCGGGTGGCTGGCGAGGTACTCCGCGTAGGGGATGACCACGAAGGCCGGTACACCATCCGGCCCATTGATGATCTGCACGCTAGTACGTGTGCTCATCGCGCTTGCTGACCTCTTCGATATTCACGATGCGGATGCCGCCGTCCCAGTCGAACAGCACCCGGTACTTACCCACCCGCAGGCGGTAGCCATAGCTGTGGTTGACCAGTTTCTTCACGCTCTGGACATTCGGCATTTGCGCCAGCTCCTGCACGGCATCGTAGATCACCGGCTGGTCTGCCTTATTGAGCCTGCCGAGCTGCTTCACGGCCTTGCGGGTCCAGTTGATCCGGTTCATGGCTGCCTCGCTGGGAGAGGCAGCAATATAAGTTTTTCAATAAGTATATTAGCGCGATCTCATCCATTCTGGGACCGCGTTCTCGGACACGCTCAGGTCTTGGCGAGCACCTCTCCCGCCTTCGCCCCGAACCGCTTGCGGTAATCGCTCGGCGCCATCCCGGTGATCTTGCGGAAGGTGCTGCGGAACGACCCCGGATCGAGGTAGCCGACCGTATAGGCGATGTGGTCCACCGTGCCGTTGGTGAACTCCAGCAGCTCGCGCGCCTTGCCGACCCGCAGGTGCTGGCAGTACTCGGTGGGCTTGAGCCCGGTGGCGGCACGGAAGCGGCGCAGGAAGGTGCGCTCCTCCAGCCCGGCCTGAGCAGCCATGGCGGCGAGGCTGACATCCACCGCGCCATTGCCCTGCAGCCAATGCTGCACCTTAAGGATGGCGGCGTCGCCATGCCCCAGCAGCGGCGCGAAGTTGCTGCCGCATTGCTGGGCGCTGTCGCTGTGCTCCACCACCAGGAAACGCGCGGTGCGGTTGGCGATGCTCGGGCCGAGCAGGCGGTCGACGATGCGCAGGCCCAGGTCAGACCAGGCCATCAGCCCGGCGGAGGTGATCAGGTCGCCATCGTCCACCATCGGTTTGTGCGCTTCCAGGCGCACACGCGGGAAGCGTTCGGCGAAGGCCGCGGCACCGCTCCAGTGGGCGGTGGCGCTGCGCCCGTCGAGCAGCCCGGCCTCGGCCACCAGCAGGCCGCCGATGCACACCGAGCCGACGATGGCGCCCTCGCCGTGGCGCGCGGCGAGCCAGTCGGTGAGATTGCGCAGCGGTGCCGCGTCGGGCAGGCCGAACAGCGACGGCGGCACCAGCACCGCGACCAGGCGACTGTCGGCGCCTGGATGCGTGTCAAAGACACGACGGGGCTCACCGCCACCTTCGCCGGACCAGTGACTGACCCGCAGCGCCGGCAACTGCTGCGCGGCCTCTTCGCTGGCGATGCGTTCGGCCACCGCGAACAGGTCGGTGAGACCATGCAGCGCCGCCGTCTGTACACCGGGATAAAGCAGCAACCCGATCTCGACGACGCTCCGTTCCACAGCCATTGTCAGTTTTCCCCCGGTAATTGTCGTTCCGCCTGATCCCCGCGCGGCGCGCGGCGAACCATACTGGTCCCACTTCCTCATCACTCAACGTTCAACAAGGACTTCGGAAATGGCCAAGCAAGCGCTCATCCTAGTGGATATCCAGAATGACTACTTCCCTTCCGGCAAGTGGCCGCTGGTCGGCATCGAAGCCGCCGCCGACCAGGCCGCCAAGGTCCTGGCCGCGTTCCGTGAGCGCGGTGACCTGGTAGTGCACGTGCGCCACGAATTCGAAAGCGCCGACGCGCCGTTCTTCGTCCCCGGCAGCGACGGCGCCAAGATCCACGGCAAGGTCGCCAACCAGCCCGGCGAGCCGGTGGTGCTCAAGCACTTCGTCAACTCCTTCCGCGACACCGACCTGAAGGCCCTCCTCGACCAGCACGGCGTGGAGTCGCTGGTGGTGGTCGGCCACATGAGCCACATGTGCGTGGATGGCGCGGTGCGCGCCGCTGCCGACTTCGGCTACCCGGTGACCGTGCTGCACGACGCCTGCGCCACCCTGGACCTGGAATTCAACGGCGTGACCGTTCCGGCAGCCCAGGTGCACGCGGCCTACATGGCGTCCCTGGCGTTCGCCTATGCCGAAGTGGTGTCCACTGCCGAGTACCTGAATCGCTGATTTGCCGGGCTCGGAAAAACGGCCTCCACGGAGGCCGTTTTCGTTCGGAAACGCTCCGTAACACTGCAGACGAACCGGCGAAGCAAGACGTGAGAAGCTGCGCAACACTCGGCCGGCTTTCCGCTATCATCGGGCCACATTCGCCTGCCGATAAGGACATCCCATGAGCGTTTCGTCGATCATCACCCTCGCCATCATCGCTGGCGCCATCTTCCTGCTGATCAGCGTGTTCAACCGCCTGGTCGCGCTGCGCAACCGCTACCAGAACGCCTTCGCGCAGATCGAAGTGCAGCTCAAGCGCCGCTACGACCTGATCCCCAACCTGGTGGAAACCGCCAAGGCCTACCTCAAGCACGAGCGCGAGACCCTGGAAGCCGTGATCGCCGCCCGCAACGCGGCGGTCGCCGGTCTGAAAGCCGCTTCCGAACAACCCGGCGACGCCGGCCGCATGGCGCAACTGGCCGCCGCCGAGAACGCCCTGGGCGGTGCCATGGGCCGCCTGAACGTGACCCTGGAAGCCTATCCGGACCTCAAGGCCTCGCAGAACCTGCAGCAGGTCAGCGAAGAACTGTCGAGCACCGAGAACAAGGTGGCCTTCGCCCGCCAGGCCTACAACGACGCGGTGATGGAGTACAACACCTACCGCCAGTCGTTCCCCGCCAACTTCCTCGCCACCACCTATGGCCACAGCAAGGACGCCAGCCTGCTGGAGTTCGAGGACAGCAAGGAAATCCAGGCCGCGCCGAAAGTCGCCTTCTAACACCTCGGCGCAGGACGCGCGATGAACTTCTTCGAACACCAGGACCGCGCCCGCAAGCAGACCGGGCGCCTGGTCCTGCTGCTGACCGTTGCAGTGGTCTGCCTGGTGACCATCACCAGCTTCGCCCTGGGCTGGCTCTGGCGTCACCTGGGGGAGCCGGCGCTGCACCTGACCTCGCGCGCCTCCCTGCCCGACCCGGAGCTGTACCTGTCGGTGGCCGCCGTGATCATCGGCGTGGTCGTCCTCGGCGCGCTGTACAAGCAGGTGCAACTGAGCGCCGGCGGCAAGGTGGTGGCCGAGAGCCTGGGCGGCCGCCTGCTCAACCTCAGCGCCGGCAACGCCGACGAGCGCCGCCTGCTCAATGTCGTCGAGGAAATGGCGCTGGCTTCCGGCTCGCCGGTGCCGCCGGTATATGTGCTGGAAGACCAATCGATCAACGCCTTCGCCGCCGGCCTGACCCCGCGTGATGCGGTGATCGGCATCACCCGCGGCGCCATCGAACAGCTCGACCGCAACGAACTGCAGGGCGTGATCGCCCACGAGTTCAGCCATATCCACCACGGCGACATGCTGCTCAACACCCGGCTGACCGCCCTGCTCCACGGCATGCTCCTGCTCGGTCTGATCGGCGGGATGCTGCTGCGTGGCTGGAGCGAAACCAGCAGCGGCATCCGTCTCGGCAGCCGGAGCAGCAACGACAAGAACGGTGGCGGCAGCGTGGTGCTGCTGGTGATCGGCGCCGGCGTGGTGCTCTACGTGCTGGGCTATGTCGGGACCTTCTTCGGCCAGCTGATCAAGGCTTCGGTGAGCCGCCAGCGCGAGTACCTGGCCGACGCCTCGGCCGTGCAGTTCACCCGCGATCCCTCGACCATCGCCGGCGCGCTGAAGAAGATCGGCGGCAATCCTCTGGGCGCCCTGCTCAGCGCACCGCGCGCGGCCGAGTTCAGCCACCTGTACTTCGGCGACGGCGTGGGCAGCAGCTGGTTCGACACCCACCCGCCGCTGAAGGACCGCATCCGCCGAGTCGATCCGGGCTGGGACGGCCGCTACCCGAAATTCGAGCCGCGCCTGGACGTGGCACTGATGAACAAGGACGCCTGGACCGCCGCCGTCACCGGCCAGCCTTACCAGCCCGGCGCCGTGGAAGTGGCCGTGGCCGCCGTGGGCGCGCCGACTGCCGCCCACCTGCTGGAAGCGCGCAGCACCCTGCAACGCCTGGATGAACGCCTGCAGCGCGCCGCCCATGACTGCGAAGGCGCCGAGGCGCTGATCTACGGCCTGCTGCTGGACAGCGAACCCGGCCTGCGTGCGCGCCAGCTGGAAGCAATCAAGCAGCGCCTGAACCTGAGCCTGGCGCTGCAACTGGACCTCCTGGAGGAAGCGCTGCAGCGCCTCGACCCCGGCCAGCGCCTGCCGCTGCTGGACCTGGCCATGCCGGCGCTCAAGCAACTGGACACCCAGGCCTTCCTCGCCCTGCGCGAGAACATGGCGCTGCTGATCAAGCTGGACGGCAAGGTGAAGCTGCTGGAGTGGACCCTGCTGCGCATCGTCGAACGCAACCTGCGGCCGGGCAGCGGGAGAATCGGCAACGTGGCACTGGCGGAGCTTGCCGAGGAGTGCGCAACGCTGCTGGCCTTCCTCGCCCACGTCGGTGAAACCAGCGATGCGGAAACCGCGCAGGCCTTCGCCGATGCCTGGAGCGGCCTGCCCTTCCCGCCTCGCCCCTTGCCGGCGGAAGGCAGCCTGCGTGACCTGGAAGGCGCCCTGAAGAAGCTGGAGCAGCTCAGGCCGCTGCAGAAACCGCAGCTGCTCAAGGCGCTGGCGCGCTGCATCGAGCACGACGGCCGCATCAGCACCAGCGAGGCGGAACTGATGCGGGCGGTGGCGGATATCCTCGATTGCCCGATGCCGCCGTTGCTGGCGGCCTGACGCTCCAGCACGTAGGGCGGATAACCCGGAACGGGTTATCCGCCGATACCATGACGGCGGATAACGCTGGCGCGTTATGCGCCCTACGAAGCTGACGGCGCACGGGAATTGATGGGTATCGCTTCGCTCCACACCATCCTACGTTCGTGCCTCGCCGTGATTTCAGCGGGGATAGGAACTCCGATCGCGGACAAGGTCGCTCCTACAGGGAGATTCCGTGCCATGCGGTTCGCGAGCAAGCTCGCTCCTACGAAGAGCCCAACACCCGAGCCCGGCTCTGGCTCTGGCTCTGGCTCTGGCTCTGGCTCTGGCTCTGGCTCTGGCTCTGGCTCTGGCTCTGGCTCGAAAGTCTTCCAGAGAAACCTCCGCGCACTCCGACTGCCCCGTTCAGGAGGCCTCGTTGAAGCGGAGTTTCAGGGGTTGAGCGACATGGATGTCGCGAGAGCGTCGATGGGCCAGGGATGGCCCTTCGACGCGTGCCCCTGAAACTTCGCTTCAACGAGGAAATTTTTCGCCTAAGCGAAAAACCGGATGTCCGGGGCAAGACCTTTGCCTTCTTTGGGGCGTTTGCGAAAGAAGGTCGCCCGAGGGGGCGAAACAGAGGGTCCGCGCGCGCGCCGAAGCGGCGCTTAAACACCCAAGCTGAAGCAGCACGATCAACGGATGCCGCCGGTCTTTCCGGAGGAGTACAGGCCGTCCCCGCTGGCCCCTTCAAATACGTAGTCACCCGCATATCCCCAGCGAGCCCATCGCCCTAGGATGGCCGTCACCACTGACGCTGGACTGCGCCGCCATGCCCCACATCACCATCGACTACACCGCCAACCTCGCCGACGACCTCGCACCCCTCGACCTGCCCCGGAAACTCCACGAAGCAGCCCGAACCATGGGCGTGTTCCCGCTCAACGGCCTGCGCACCTTCGCTCGCGCCATCGAGGAATTCCAGGTCGGCGCGAACACGAAGGACGAGGCCTTCATCAACATCCAGATCCGCATCGCCCCCGGCCGCCCGGAGGAACTGCGCCAGCGCATCGTCGACACCCTGTTCTCCACCGCCGAACAGACCCTCGCCGCGCTCATGGAAAAACGCCCCGTCGGCCTGCAACTGGAAATCACCGAACTCGACCGCAGCCTGACCCGCATGGCCGGCAGCCTGCCCACCGCCTGAACCGGCACACACAAAAAAAGGGCCTCCGCAGAGGCCCTTTTTCATTCGCTCAACCGCACATCAGGCACGGCTGGCGACGCTGCCCTGCTCTTTCGGAGCCAGATTCTTGGGTGCAAGGTTCAGCGCGAAGTACAACACCGTCAGCAGCACCAGGAAGGCCGGGCCGATGTACAGCGCGATGCGGGTGTCCTCGAAGAAGGCCATCAGCACCACCACCAGCACCAGGAAGGCCATGGCGAGGTAGGAGCTGAGCGGGTACAGCCACATCTTGAACTGCAGCTTGCCGGCTTCGTCAGCGGAGAGGCCGCGGCGGAACTTCAGCTGCGCCAGCAGGATCATCGCCCAGGTCCAGATCGCCCCGAAGGTGGCGATGGAGGTCACCCAGGTGAACACCTTCTCCGGCACCAGATAGTTCAGCAGCACGCCCAGCAGCAGCGCGAAGATCGACAGCAGCAGCGCATTGCGCGGCACGCCACCCCTGGAGGTCTTGGCGAACACGGCAGGCGCCTGGCCATGCTGGGCGAGGCTGTAGAGCATGCGGCCGGTGCTGAAGATGCCGCCGTTGCAGGACGACAGCGCCGCGGTGATCACCACGAAGTTGATGATGCCGGCGGCGGTCTTGATGCCCATGCGCTCGAAGGTCATCACGAAGGGGCTGCCCTGGGTGCCGATCTCGTTCCACGGGTAGATCGACATGATCACGAACAGCGCGCCCACGTAGAACAGCAGGATGCGCCAGAACACCGAGTTGATCGCACCGGGGATGGTCTTCTGCGGGTTCTTCGCTTCACCGGCGGTGAGGCCGATCATCTCCACGCCCAGGTAGGCGAACATCACCATCTGCAGCGACATCAGCACGCCGGTGATGCCGTGGGGCATGAAGCCGCCATTGCTCCAGAGATTGGAGATGCCGGTGGCGATGCCGCCGTTGCCCAGGCCGAAGAAGATCATGCCGGCGCCGGCGAGGATCATGGCGACGATGGTGACGATCTTGATCAGCGCGAACCAGAACTCGAACTCACCGAAAGCGCGCACGGCGATGAGGTTGATGGTGCCCATGCTCGCCAGCGCGGCCAGCGCCCAGATCCAGCGCGGCACGTCGGGGAACCAGATGCCCATGTAGATGGCCACCGCGGTGATCTCCGCGACGCAGGTCACCAGCCAGAGGAACCAGTAGTTCCAGCCGGTCAGGTAGCCGGCCAGCGGGCCGAGGTAGTCCTGCGCATAGCGGGCGAAGGAGCCGGCCACGGGATTGTGCACGGCCATCTCGCCGAGGGCGCGCATGATCACGAGGATGGCGAGACCGCCGATGATGTAGGACAGCATGATGGCCGGGCCGGCCATCTGGATGGCCTTGGCGGAGCCGAGGAACAGGCCGACGCCGATGCAGGCGCCCAGGGCCATGAGACGGATGTGCCGCTCGTTGAGATCCCTTTGGAGATCGTGGGACGACATGGTGATGCAACCTCATTTTGTTCTTGGGAGTAATCAGCTGCGGACTCTGAGTGCAGTCAGGGTGCGGAACCACCGGAAAGGCTTCGCCACCGCGCCGGGCGGCACGGAGGGAGAAGTGTCTGGCAGTTCCAGGACGGCACACCGGAAGAGGCTGCCCGCTCTTGTGAAGCGGACGTGGGCATTGCGGGAGGACCACGGCTGAGGTCGCGGGCGAGTGTTACACAAGTGTGTAGGAAACGTCTGCACCACCAAGGTGCAATGTGACCAAAGGGATAGCGGCGTATCGCCACATCCCGCCACTGCGTGATGGCCGTTGTAGAGCTGTTCAGCCCATCAGCGGCTGCAACTCCAGCAACAGCGAACAGGGCTTGCCGGTATCCGGCTGGCGCGGCTCACGCAACTGGCGGACGCGCCAGCCGCTGGCGGTCAGCAGCGCCAGCCAGGACTCCAGGGTGCGAAAGAACCAGGGCATCGGTGAGCTGAACTCGCCACCGAAGGCGGCGAAGGTTTCCAGCCGCCAGCCGTCCGCGTAGGGCTCGTCGCCGCAGGCGGCCCAGGGGTGAACGGTCTGGATCAGCAGCCGCCCGCCGGGGTTGAGCCGCTCGCGCAGGGCGCCGACCAAGGGGGCGATGTACTCGTCGAGCAACGCGAAGTTGCACACCAGCACGTCGAATTGGCCCAGGCTGTTGCCGGACTCGATCAACGCCGCGTAATCCATCACCTGGAAACATGCGCCGCCCGCCGCCTGCGCCGAATCGATCAGGGGCGCCGAGGCATCCACACCGACGCACTCGCAGCCCCGCTCCGCCAGCGCGCGACACAACCAGCCTTCGCCGCAGCCGATGTCGAGCACGCGCCGCGCCGGGCCATCGGCGATGGCGCCAAGGATCGCCGCGTCAGTGACCAGCCGCCGGCTTTCGATACGCTGCTCGCGCACGGCGCGGGTCCAGGCGTCGGCGTTGGTTTGCCAGCTCTGGCGGATCTGGGCGTCGTGGTCGGTCATGGTCTGCTCCGTGCGTCGGGTGAGGCGATCGCGGATGAATCCGCTCCTACGAAATACCAACCGCTTGCGGCCCCCTGGAGGAGCGGGCCGCGCCCACGATCGCGCGCATGGCGCGCTCCTACAAAGGCTTCAACACCTTGGGCACCGCCAATCCCTTGGGCGGTGGAGTCTGCGGCAATGCCTCACGGCAGCCGGCGTCGCGGAACGGCCCGCCGATCTTCTGCCAGCCACTGCCCGGCGAGGTCTGCTGGCAGGTATAGGCGCCATCGAGCTTGCTCTGCCAGCGATAGAACGGCATGGGCGCCGCCTCGGCGCTCAGGGACGCCAGCAGCAGCGCGGCCAGAAGCAGAGTACGGGGCAGGCTGCAAGGCAGAAAAGGCGAACGCATGGGCAAGGGTTCCTGTCGAAGTCAGTACATTGCACCTGCTGGCCGTCGGCAAATCAATCCGCATGGCCATGAACGGTGCCAGCCGGTGCGCAGTTTTTTTGCCGCCGACTACGCTGGAAGTTAGGAAAGCCGCGGGGGAAGCGGCTTTCGCGGCGCCAGGATGGCGCCGGCCATCACGTGGGCGGAGTCCGCTACCTGGGCTGTCGTACAAGCAAGGGCGGGGCGTGAAGATGGGCAACTCGAAGCATTCCGGTACGCAAGTGGCAGGTCAACCGGGAAGTCTGGGGCCCGGCCTTTCCCCACAGAAAGTGCATCACCACCGTTTCCTCATCCTCTTCCTCTTTCTCCTGCCATTGCTGGCCGCCATGGGCGCGGCGCTGCTCTATGAAGCGCGCACCTCCAAGCTGCAGGCGCGCGAGCTGGCGCGCTATGCCACCGGGCTGACCTGGAGCCTGGAACAGGGCGGCACCGGCGACGTGGTCTATCCCCAGGGCGGCCCCTTCGACCGGCGCCTGGGTTACCAGCAACTGCCGGGCTTCCTCGGCCGCCTGCACGAGCGCAATTTCGTCACCCTGCGCCAGGCGCGCTTCTCCGATCCGTTGCTGCAGTACACCAGCCACGGCATGTTCCCGCCCTACCCGGAAAAGGCCCAGGCCGGCGTCGACATCGCCGACTGCCGCGGCCTGCCGATCTACAACTTCCGCTACCCGCAGCGGCTCTACGCCAACTTCGAGAGCATCTCGCCGGCCATCGTCAACAGCCTGCTGTTCATCGAGAACCGCGACCTGCTCGACCCCGACCGCCCCTACCTGAACCCGGCCATCGACTGGAGCCGCTTCACCCAGGCCTCGGTGGCGCAGGTGGGCAAGCTGGTCGGCCTGGGCAACCACGCGCCCGGCGGCAGCACCCTCGCGACGCAGATCGAGAAGTACCGTCACTCCGAGGATGGCCGCACCAACTCCATCACCGACAAGCTGCGGCAGATGGCGTCGGCCAGCGTGCGCACCTACCAGAACGGCGCGGAGAACATGGCCGCGCGGCGCAACGTCGCCCTCACCTACCTGAACTCGGTACCGCTTTCGGCGCAGCCCGGCTACGGCGAAGTCAGCGGCCTGCCGGACGGTCTGTGGATCTGGTACGGCGCCGACTACCAGCAGGTCAACAAGCTGCTCAACGCCGCGCCCGGCTCCGGTGCCGAACTGGCCGCCCAGGGCAAGGCGCTGCGCCAGGTGGTGTCGCTGATGATCGCCCACCGTCGGCCGTCCTGGTACCTGGCGCGTGGCCGCGACCAGTTGGCCGTGCTGACCGACAGCTACCTGCGCCTGCTGGCGCAGAACAACGTGATCGCCCCCGAGCTGCGCGACGCCGCACTCAAGCAGAAGCTCACCTTCCGCGATCCGCGCAGCGAGCCGAGCTTCACCCCGCTGGAGAACAACAAGGGCATCGGCCTGGCGCGCACCCGCCTGGCCGGCATGCTCGACGTGCCGCTGTACGACCTCGACCGCTTCGACATGAGCTTCACCACCACCCTGCAGCATGAGCTGCAGGAGCAGGTCACCGGTTACCTGCGGCAGCTGTCCGACCCCGCCTTCGCCGAGCAGATCGGCCTGTTCGGCGAGCACCTGCTGTCCAAGGACAAGACCAAGGACGTGCGCTACAGCTTCACCCTTTTCGAGCGCACCCCCAGTGGCAACCGCGTGCGCGTGCAGACCGACAGCACCGAGCAGCCCTTCGACATCAACGAGGGCAGCAAGCTGGAGCTGGGTTCCACCGCCAAGCTGCGCGTGCTCTCCACCTACCTGGAAACCATCGCCGACCTGCACCAGCTGTACGCGCCGATGAGCGTGGCGGAGCTGAAGAAGGTGCCGGTGGAGCCGCTGGACTTCCTTACCCGCTGGTCCATCGACTACCTGATCACCGCCAAGGACCGCGACCTGCCGGACATGCTCGCCGCCGCCCTGCAACGCAAGTACTCCGCCAGCCCCTACGAGAGCTTCTTCACCGGCGGCGGCATCCACACCTTCAGCAACTTCCGCAAGGAAGACAACGGCCGCATCCCCACCCTGCAGGACGCCCTGCGCGAGTCGATCAACCTGCCCTTCGTGCGCCTGCTGCGAGACCTGGTGCGTCACGACATCTACGCCAACGAGGGCAGCAAGGTCGCCGTACTGGCCGACGACAAGGACCCACGCCGGCAGGACTATCTGGACCGCTTCGTCGACAAGGAAAGCCAGGTCTACCTGCTGCGCTTCTGGCAGAAGTACAAGGGCAAGGACAACGACACGCGCCTGAGCACCTTCCTCGACGGCCTGCGCGCGTGGCCGGTACGGCTGGCGGCGATCCACCGCTACCTGCAGCCGCAGGCGGATGTCCCGACCTTCGCCGCCTTCCTGCAGGATCGCCTGAAGCAGGGCAAGTACGCCGGCGACAAGCTGACCGACAAGCGCATCGAAGACCTCTATACGCGCTACGGACCGGGGGCCTTCAACCTCAACGACCAGGGCTACGTGGCCCGCGTGCACCCGCTGGAGCTGTGGCTGCTGGGCTATCTGCAACGCCAGCCGGCGGCGACCTTCGCCGATGCCGTGGCCGCCAGCAGCGCCGAGCGCAAGGAAGTCTACGGCTGGCTGTTCAAGTCGCGGCACAAGTACGCCCGCGACAAGCGCATCCGCATCATGCTGGAGGTGGAAGCCTTCCTCGACCTGCATGAACAGTGGAAGCGCCTGGGCTACCCGTTCGACCACCTGGTGCCGTCGCTGGCCACCGCGCTGGGCAGTTCGGGCGACCGTCCGGCGGCGCTGGCGGAGCTGATGGGGATCATCCTCAACGATGGCGTGCGCCTGCCGACCCTGCGCATCGACAGCCTGCACTTCGCCGCGGCGACGCCCTATGAAGTCACTCTCGGCCCGGAATCCGGCAATGGCCGCCAGGTGATGCGTTCGGAGGTCGCCCAGGCCCTGCGCACCGCGCTGTCGCAGGTGGTGGATGCGGGCACCGCGCGACGCCTGTCGGGCACCTTCAAGATGGCCGATGGCAGCGCACTGATCATGGGCGGCAAGACCGGCACCGGCGACAACCGCATCGAGAGCGTCACCCGCAGCGGCTGGGTGAAGAGTTCCAAGGCGATGAACCGCACGGCGACCTTCGTCTTCTACATCGGCCCGCGGCACTTCGGCACGCTCACCGCCTACGTGGCGGGCAGCGAGTCGGACAACTTCAAGTTCACCTCGGCGCTACCGGTACAGGTGCTCAAGGGCATGGCGCCACTGCTGACCAGCTACCTGGAGCCAGGGATCAGCACCGGGTGCCAGGAACGGCTGGATAATCTGCGGGTGAGTTGGCGCTGAGAATCTGGCCTGCGGCGACCATGGATCGGATGCGTCGGGATCACTTGTAGGAGCGGACTCTGTCCGCGATGGGTTTCAGCGAGATGCGGATCAATCGCGGACGAAGTCCGCTCCTACGCAAGCCTTCAGCCCTTCTGCACGCTCTTCACGTACAACGCCTCGACCTGCTCCCGCGCCCACGGCGTGCGGCGCAGGAAGGTCAGGCTGGACTTGATGCTCGGGTCGTTCTTGAAGCAGCGCACGTCGATGCGCTTGGCCAGCCCATCCCAGCCGTACTGCGCCACCAGCTGGTTGAGGATGGCTTCCAGGGTCACGCCATGCAGCGGGTTCTTCGGTTTGTCATTCATGTTCGGTGCCGTCGCGCGGAGAATGCGCGGCACCTTACCACCAAGCATCAGCCGCAGGCGATCAGGCCCGCAGCCCGGCGACGCCGGCGATGATCAGCGCAACCGACACCAGCTTGGTCAGCGTCAGCGCCTCGCCCAGCAGCAGGAAGCCGAAGAACACCGTGCCCAGCGTGCCGATGGCCGTCCAGACCGGGTAGGCGATGCTCACCGGCAACTGACGCATTGCCAGGGTGAGGAAGAAGATCCCACCGATCACCGCGAGTACTGTCACCACCGTCGGCAGCGGCCGGGTGAAGCCCTCGGCGTACTTCATCGACACCGCGAACATCACCTCGAACACTGCGGCCACCATCAGCATCGCCCAGGCCATCACGCACGCGCCCACTCGCTCTCGGCGAGGTCGGCCAGGACTTTTTCAGCCTGTTGATAGGAAGCGCGGAAGGCTTCGGGATTGCCCTCCTCGCCTTCGGCGGCGACCACCTGCACGTCCTCGATACCGAGGAAGCCCAGCGCCACACGCAGCCAGGTATCGGCGTGGTTCATCCATTCCAGCTCGCCGCCCGGCCCCATGCCGGCACCACCGCGACTGGTGACGATCAGCGCCTTGCGCCCCTTGAGCAGCGGCTCGTACTCCGCCTCGCCATCCTTCAGATGCAGGTCGAAGGTGCGGCCGATGCGGACGATCTGGTCGACCCAGGCCTTCAGGCCGCTGGGCACGCTGAAGTTGTACATCGGTGTGGAGATCACCAGCAGGTCGTGGGCAAGCAGTTCATCCACCAGCTCTTCGCTGAGCTTCAGCTCGGCCTGCAACTCGGCCGGACGATGCTCCCGCTGCGGATGGAAGGCGGCAGCAATGAAGCCTTCGCTGACGTGGGGCAGATCGCCCCGGCCCACCTCGCGGCGGGTGATCCCGGCCTGCGGCAGTGCGGCGAGAAAGCCCTCGGCCAAACGGCGGGAATGGGAGCGGTCGGCACGGGGGCTGGCGTGAATGGCGAGAATCCTGTTCATCTGTCTTTCCTTGCTGAAGGTGTACACTGCGGAGGTCCTGACTGGCCTCCTGTTGCCGCCTAAGCTATTTCCAGCCGTATGGCCGGACAACTGAGGGGATTTCCTTCCAGATGAATCCAGCTCATCCATGGAGCGCACCATGTTCGCCAACCTGCCGCTTCCTGCCCTGCGCACCTTCGAATCCGCCGCGCGCCAGTTGAGCTTCAAGGCCGCCGCCCAGGAACTGGCGGTGACGCCCACGGCGGTGTCCCACCAGGTGCGCGCGCTGGAGGAATGGCTGGGCCTGCCACTGTTCGAGCGCCTGCCGCGCCAGGTGCGCCTGACCGCAGCCGGCGAGCGACTGTTCCGCAGCCTGCATGGCGCACTGCTGGAAGTGTCGCAATCGGTGGACAGCCTGCGCCCGCAGCGCAGCGCCAGCAGCCTGACGATCTCCACCACGCCGGCCTTCGCCGCGCTGTGGCTGGTGCCGCGCCTGGGCCGCTTCTATGCGCGCCATCCACACATCCGCCTGCGCCTGGACAGCCAGTGCGAGCTGCTCGACCTGCAGCAGGACGCCAGCGTCGACCTGGCGATTCGCTACGGCTTCGGTGACTACCCACGCATGCACAGCCAGTTCCTGCTGGCGGAACGCTTCGCCGTCTATGGCGCGCCGGCACGGGTGGCCACCGCCGACGTGGAGGTGCCGGAGATGATCAGCGTGCGCTGGCACAACTCCGAGCTCTACGAGCGCGGCTGGAAGGCCTGGTGCCAGGTGGCTGGCGAGGAGTGCCTGCTGGCCCAGGCGGTGCAACGCGAGTACGACGAGGAGTTCTACGCCCTGCAGGCAGCCATCGCCGGCCAGGGGCTGGTGCTGGCCAGCTCGTTGCTGGTCTCCGAAAGCGTGGAGAAGGGTCTGCTGGTGCCCTACCGCCCGGACATCAACGTGCCCGGCGCCCGCTACACCGCGCTCTGCGTGCCGGGTCGGGAACGCCACCCGCCGGTGCGCGCGTTCCTCGACTGGCTCGCCGAGGAAGCGGCGCAGGCGGCCGACCCGCTGCTCGACAGCGCCGCCTGAGCCTGCCGCTGCGCCCGCGCAAGGCAGCGTTCGCCGTGCGTGATGGGCAACCCGTGGGTAGAATCACGGCTGCCGCAACAACAATTCTTCTTTGCCAGCGACACGCCCCGCGCGTGATCCCAAGGCACGGCCTGAGCCCCACTTCACCTCAGGATTCCCATGACCACCGTGCAAGAAACCCGCTCCGGCAGTTGGCTGAACGTCATCGCCCTGGCCATCGCCGCCTTCATCTTCAACACCACCGAGTTCGTCCCGGTGGGCCTGCTCAGCGACATCGGCGCGAGCTTCGACATGCGCCCGGAACAGACCGGGCTGATGCTCACGCTCTACGCCTGGGTCGTGTCGCTGGCCTCGCTGCCGTTGATGCAGCTGACCCGCAACATGGAGCGCCGGCGCCTGCTGGTGGTGATCTTCTGCCTGTTCATCGTCAGCCACGTGCTCTCGGGCTTCGCCTGGAACTTCACGGTGCTGATGATCAGCCGCTTCGGCATCGCCTTCGCCCACGCCGTGTTCTGGTCGATTACCGCGTCGCTCGCGGTGCGCGTGGCGCCGCCGGGCCAGCAGGCGAAAGCCCTTGGCCTGCTGGCCACCGGGACCATCCTGGCGATGGTGCTGGGCATCCCGCTGGGACGCATGCTCGGCGAGGCGCTGGGCTGGCGCACGACCTTCCTCACCATCGCCGGCGTCTCGGTGGTGGTGGTGCTCTGGCTGGCCCGCGCGCTGCCGCTGCTGCCCAGCCAGAACTCAGGCTCGCTGCGCAGCCTGCCGCTGCTGTTGCGGCGCCCGGCACTGGTGTCGATGTACGTGCTCACTGTGCTGGTGATCACTGCGCAGTTCACTGCCTACAGCTACATCGAGCCGTTTGCCCGCGAGGTCGCCGCGCTGGACAGCCGGCAGACCACCCTGCTCCTGTTGCTGTTCGGCGGCGCCGGGATGTTCGGCTCGATCCTCTTCAGCCGCTACAGCGAGCGCTTCCCGCGCGCCTTCCCGTGCCTGGCCATCGCCGTGCTCGGCGGCACGCTCCTGCTGCTGATGCCGTTGGCTCATTCGCCGACGGCGCTGCTGGGCCTGAGCCTGTTCTGGGGCGCGGCGATCCTCTGCTTCGGCCTGGCGCTGCAGGCCAAGGTGCTGCAGCTGGCCCACGACGCCACCGACGTGGCCATGGCGATGTTCTCCGGCCTGTACAACGTCGGCATCGGCGGCGGCGCGCTGCTGGGCAGCCGGGTGGCGGTGGGCATGGGGCTGGAGTGGATCGGTTATGTCGGCGGCGCGCTGGCGGTGCTCGGCCTGCTGCTGTGCCTGTTCGCCTGCTGGCGCTATGCGGCGACATTGAGCGGCGGGCATTCCAAGCACTGAAGCAACGGCCTACCTGTAGGAGCGAGCTTGCTCGCGAACCGCTTGATGCCTTGGGTGCCAGCCGGGTTCGCGAGCAAGCTCGCTCCTACGAAAAGGAAAAAGGCCGCGCCCCTTGCAGGAGCGCGGCCTTTTTCATTCAGCGCGGAATCAGCGGCTGGCTTGCGCCGCACCGACCGACTGGGTGGCCTCGGCGTACTCCGCCTCGGCTTCTTCGAAGCGCTGGATCATCGCCTTGGACGGCGCGGAGCCGAGCAGGCTGAAGACCACGATGGAAATGCTCGAGAGGATGAAGCCCGGGATGATCTCGTACAGGCCGAGCCAGCCGAACTGCTTCCACACGATCACGGTGACCGCGCCGACGATGATGCCGGCGAGCGCGCCGTTGCGGGTCATGCCCTTCCACAGCACGGAGAACAGCACCAGCGGACCGAAGGCAGCGCCGAAGCCGGCCCAGGCGTAGGACACCAGGCCCAGGACGCGGTTGTCCGGGTTGGCGGCCAGGGCGATGGCGATCAGCGCCACCAGCAGCACCATGGCGCGGCCGACCCACACCAGTTCCAGCTGGCTGGCGTTCTTGCGCAGGAAGGCCTTGTAGAAGTCTTCGGTCAGCGCCGAGGAGCACACCAGCAGCTGGCAGCTCAGGGTGCTCATCACCGCGGCGAGGATGGCGGACAGCAGCACGCCGGCAACCCACGGGTTGAAGAGGATCTTCGCCAGTTCGATGAAGATGCGCTCGTGGTTCTCGCCCACGGCGCCAGCCTGTTCCGGGTGCGCCTGGAAGTAGGCGATGCCGAAGAAGCCGACGGCCACGGCGCCGCCCAGGCAGAGGATCATCCAGGTCATGGAGATGCGGCGGGCAGCCGGGATCGATTTCACCGAATCAGCGGCCATGAAGCGCGCCAGGATGTGCGGCTGGCCGAAGTAGCCCAGGCCCCAGGCCATCAGCGACAGCACGCCGACAAAGGAAGCGCCCTTGAACATGTCGAAGTTGGCCGCGTCCTTCAGCTCGATGGCGGCGAAGGCCGGATCGATACCACCGGTAGCGAGCAGCACGAAGATCGGCGTGAGGATCAGCGCGAAGATCATCAGCGAGGCCTGCACGGTATCGGTCCAGCTTACCGCCAGGAAGCCACCGACGAAGGTGTAGGCGATGGTCGCGGCGGCACCGGCCCACAGGGCGGTCTCGTAGGACATGCCGAAGGTGCTTTCGAACAGGCGGGCGCCGGCGACGATGCCGGAGGCGCAGTAGATGGTGAAGAACACCAGGATCACCAGCGCGGAGATCACGCGCAGGACGCGGCTGTTGTCCTCGAAGCGGGTGCTGAAGTAGTCCGGGAGCGTCAGGGCGTTGCCGTTGTGCTCGGTGTGCACGCGCAGGCGGCCGGCGACGAACAGCCAGTTCAGGTAGGCGCCGCAGATCAGGCCGATGGCGATCCAGCTCTCCGAGATGCCCGACAGGTAGATGGCGCCCGGCAGGCCCATCAGCAGCCAGCCGCTCATGTCCGAAGCACCGGCCGACAGCGCGGTGACGAAGCTGCCGAGGCTGCGGCCACCGAGGATGTAGTCGGAGAAGTTGTTGGTCGAACGATAGGCGGCCAGGCCGATCAGAACCATGGCTGCGATGTAGATCACGAAGGTGATCAGTGTTGGCGTGTTGACGCTCATGGGGACTCCCCTACAGCTTGTTTTTATCCGGGCTCGCGGGGTATCGCGGGCCCTTGACTGGCAGCCGGCGTGGTTGACGCCGACCGGTTAGCGCTTGCTCACAGGCAAACCGGGTTACGCGTGGCGCCAAACCGGCACCGAACCGCTACGTATCCCGACGCAGGCACGCCGTCGTCCTTGCTGGCGCCTTCCTGCAGCCACCGTCTCACCACGGCGACCTCCGTCCCGCCTTCGCCGGTAAGCGAGGGGCGGGGCGTTTCCCGGGCTGGGCCCGGTGATCCATCAGGCGCCTGAACCGGCGCCTGCACTGCGGCAATTTCTGCCACGCCGTCCCGTGGACGGGCAGCACTGCTTGCCGGAGCGATTCGAAACTGGGTTCACGCGCGCATTGAGGTGCGGCAGGGAGTGGCCGGCGCGCGAGGGCGCGGATTGTACAGAAAGCACAGAAGTGAAAGGCGCCACTGGTCCGAGGGCGGACGGCGCAGGACCACGGGCGGGCGCTGCGAGCCGGGCCGTGGAGGGAGTGGCGCAGCCAGGTGCAGGCGCGCTACAGGCAAAGACAGAACCGGTGATGGGCATGCTGCCCCTCCCGCGTATCGAGCTGGCTGTTGTTCTTGGTCTGACCGGGTTGCACCTTGGAACACCAGCAACGCGGTGGGCGGACTCTATGGGTTGCACCCAGAGGAATTCTTGCTGAAAGCTCTGGAGTTCTTGCAAAAGACTCCGGCAGCCGAAGGTCGGCAATTGACCGCTCGATCAGCAATCCAGGACCCGCAGGCTGGCGGATTCAGCAGCGGCGCAGGTTGCCCGGGGTCAATCCCAGATAACGGCGCATCGCCGTGGTCAGCGCGCTCTGGCTGGAGAAACCGCACTCCCCGGCCACGCCGACCAACGGCAGGTCGGTTTCCCGAAGCAGGCGCGCAGCACGGTCTAGGCGCTGGCGCAGCAGATACTGGTGCGGCGTCAGGCCGACACGGTCCTTGAACTGCGCATGGAAATGGCTGGGGCTCAGGCAGGCGACCTGCGCCAACTCGGCCACGGTGATGCGCTGGGACAGGTGATCGGCGATATAGCCGTCCAGTCGCTCCAGATCCAGCGGTCCGCTGCGCGGCGCGCGCTCTTCGCCGAACAGGCGCAGGTGCAGCGCGCGCAGCAGCACGCCACCCAGGGCACGGGCGAGCAGAGGGTCATCGCCGTAACGGGCGATCTCCGCGCCAGCGTAGGCGAGCAGGTGCTGGAAGTCCGCATCCAGGGTCGGGTAGCGCGGTATCTCGAACAGCCGCGCCAGCAGCTCGCGATCCTGCTCGGCGGCGCCGGCTTCGTTCAGATCGACGATCAGCATGCGGTTGTCGCCGAGCCCGGCGAACTCATGGTCGACGTCCCCCGGCACCAGGCAGGCGCGCATGCGGCAGACCTCGCCACCGGTACCGCCGATCTCGAATTCCGCGCGGCCGCTCAGGGACATCACCAACTGGTGATGATCATGGGCGTGCTGGTCGGTCTGGTCGGACAGCGTAGCGAGGCGGGTATCGAACATGGCGCTGGACTGATCAAATTTTGAGCATGGTACGGGATTCGATCCCACCTGCCCAGCGCACAGGTGCAACCCGGCGCAACTCCTGAAATGCGAAAGCACTAAAGCATCTAAGCCGGAAACTCTTGCTAACCGATGGATATGTTATGTTATAACAAATAACACTTTCCTACCTTGCCCCTTCCCGTCGCTTGGCGCATCCCTGATCACGAGGGAGGGGCTCGCTTTGCCAGAAGAAAAACCAGGAGTTCGTCATGCCCCCATCCCTTCCCCGCCCGCGCTGGCGTCTAGCTCCGCTGGGCCTCGCCCTGTGCGCTGGCGCACCGTCGCTGGCTGATGCTGCCCCCACCGAACTGGAACCCCAGGTGATCACCGCCAACCCGCTGGGTGATGCCTCCCCCGCCGCACCCAGCAGCGTGCTGCAGGGCGACGAGCTGACCCTGCGGCAGAAAGGCAGCCTGGGCGAAACGCTCAACGGCACGCCCGGCGTGTCCTCCACCTGGTTCGGTCCCGGCGCCAGCCGCCCGGTGATCCGCGGCATGGACGGCGACCGCATCCGTCTGCTGCGCAATGGCGTGGGTGCACTGGACGCCTCTTCACTGTCCTACGACCACGCCGTGCCGGAAGACCCCAACGTGGTCGAGCGCATCGAAGTCGTGCGCGGCCCAGCCGCCCTGCTCTACGGCGGCAACGCCATCGGCGGCGTGGTCAACAGCTTCGACAACCGCATCCCCAGCGAACCGGTGGACGGCATCCACGGCCAGGGCGAACTGCGCTACGGCGGCTCGGACACCACCCGCAGCAGCGCCGGCGCGCTGGAGGCCGGCGACGGCACCTTCGCCCTGCACCTGGATGCCGGCTCCCGCGAGTTCAACGACCTGCGCATTCCCGGTTACGCCCATTCATCCAGGCAACGGCAGATCGACGGCGACGAATCGAAGCACCGCGTGAACAACAGCGATGGCCGCCAGGACAGCGGAGCCATCGGCGGCAGCTACCACTGGGACCACGGCTATGCTGGCCTGTCCTACAGCGGCTACGACAGCAACTACGGCTCGCCCGCCGAAGACGACGTGCGCCTGAAGATGCAGCAGGACCGTTACGCCTTCGCCTCGGAAATCCGCGACCTCGAAGGCCCCTTCAGCTCGGTCAAGCTGGACGCCGCCTACACCGAGTACCAGCACAAGGAGATCGAGGACGGCCAGACCGGCACCACCTTCAAGAACGACGGCTACGAGGCGCGTATCGAGGCGCGGCACAAACCCATCGGCCCGCTGGACGGCGTGGTCGGCGCGCAGGTCGCCAATAGCCGCTTCTCTGCGCTGGGCGAAGAAGCCTTCGTGCCGCACACCGAGACCGACAGCGCTGCACTGTTCTTCCTGGAGAACTGGCAGGCCACCGAGCGTCTGGCGCTGAACCTGGGCGGCCGCGTCGAGCACACGCGCATCGAGCCCAACGCCAAGGACAACGAGCGCTTCGCCGAGAACGACGGCTCGCGCAGCTTCACCGCCGGCAGTCTGTCCACCGGCGCGGTGTACAAGCTGACGCCGATCTGGTCGTTGGCCGGCACCCTGGCCTACACCGAGCGCGCTCCGACCTTCTACGAGCTGTACGCCAACGGCGCCCACGCCGCCACCGGCACCTTCGAAGTCGGCGACGCCGATGCGAGCAAGGAAAAGGCCGTCTCCACCGACCTCGCCCTGCGCTTCGACAGCGCTCGCCACAAGGGCAGCGTCGGCGTGTTCTACAGCCGCTTCTCCAACTACATCGGCCTGCTGGCCAGCGGGCGCTACCGCGACGAGGAAGGCGCAGTAGTGGATGCCAGTGACGACGAGGCGCTGCCCGAGTACCTCTACAGCGGCGTGAAGGCGGACTTCTACGGCGTCGAGGCGCAGGACCGTATCCACCTGCTGGACAGCCCCTATGGACGCTTCGACCTGGAGCTTTCCGGCGACTACACCCGCGCCAAGAACAAGGACACCGGCGAAGCCCTGCCGCGCATCGCCCCGCTGCGCCTGAACAGCGCGCTGCTCTGGGAACTGCAGCAATGGCAGGCACGGGTTGGCGTGGAATACGCCGCCGACCAGAACCGCGTACCGGAGAACGAATTGCGCACCGACGGCTACACCACCCTGGGCGCCAGCGTCGGCTACCGCTTCGACCTGGGCGACAGCCGCTGGCTGGCCTTCGTCAAGGGCGAGAACCTGACCAACCAGACCGTGCGCTATGCCAGCTCCATCCTGCGCGACAGCGTGCCGGCCGGCGGGCGCGGCATCCAGGCGGGGGTGAAAGTGGCTTTCTAAGCAGTGGCGTTCTGATCTCCTAGAGCCGACGCCCAGCGTAATCCCGGGCGAACTGCGCGGCGATCCGTCCGGACCGCGACCCGCGATGGGTCGCCCAGCGGATCGCCGCCTGCTCCCACTCCTCCTGCTGCGCGCCGCCCAGGCCGTGGAACTCCAGCCAGCGGGCGACCGCCTCCAGGTACTGCTCCTGGCTGAAGGCATAGAAAGATATCCACAGGCCGAAGCGCTCGGAGAGCGAGATCTTCTCCTCCACCGCCTCGCCGGGGTGCAACTCGCCGCTCTCGCTGCGCTGGAACGACAGGTTGTCCTCGGCGCGCTCGGCCAGCAGATGGCGGCGGTTGGAGGTGGCGTAGATCAGCACGTTGCCCGACTGCCCGGCCACCGAGCCGTCAAGCACGGTCTTCAGGCCCTTGTAGCCGGTCTCGCCATCCTCGAAGGACAGGTCGTCGCAGAACAGGATGAAACGCTCCTGGCGGTGGCGCAGCAGGTCGATGATCTGCGGCAGGTCGGCCAGGTGCTCCTTGTCCACCTCGATCAGGCGCAGCCCCTCGGCATGGAAGGCCTGCAGGCAGGCCTTCACCAGCGAACTCTTGCCGGTGCCGCGAGCGCCGGTCAGCAGCACGTTGTTGGCCGGGCGGCCGGAGACGAACTGGCGGGTGTTCTGCTCGATCAATGCCTTCTGCCGGTCGACATTGCGCAGGTCGTCGAAAGCGATCAGCGCCGGCTCGATCACCGGCGTCAGGCGCGGCTGGCCCTGGCGGTATTCCCAGAGGTGGGCGATGGCGCCTTCCTGCAACGCCAGCTCGGGGCGCGCAGGCAGGGATTGTTCGAGCAACCGGGCGATTCGGGCCAGTTGCTCAGCGATGGCAGGCAGGTCGGTCATGGCGGGATCATCGAGGCAGAGGGGACTGTTCGGCAGCCTAACGATAGAGGAAAGTGGTCGTCTAACGACAAACAGGCATCCACATGCGCAAAAAGGACATCACCACCCCACCGCCGGAGAACCATGGCGACGAACGGGCCGCCAGCCCGGTGGCAGCGGTCGCCCTGGACTTTCCCGATGGTCACCAGGTGCCCGCGCACAGCCATCACCGCGCGCAACTGCTCTACGCCGTACGCGGCGTGCTGGTGGTGGGCAGCGCCAGTGGCCAGTGGGTGGTGCCGGACAACCGTGGTCTGTGGATACCCGCCGGCGTGGAGCACTGGACGCGCATGGTCGGTGAGGTGCAGGTGCGTACGCTTTATGTGGAGCCGGGCAGCGCCCCGCACCTGCCAGCGGACTGCTGCGTGCTGGCGGTCTCGCCGTTGCTGCGCGAGTTGATCCTGGCGGCGCTGTCGATCAGCGGCGAGGTCACGCCGGATTCCCGCGACGGCCGCGTCCTCGGCCTGATGCTCGATGAACTGCGCGAAGACCCCATGCTGCCGCTGCACCTGCCGCTGCCCGCCCATCCGCGGCTGCGCGCGCTGTGCCAGGCGATCCAGGCGCAGCCCGGCGACACCGCCAGCCTCACCGACTGGGCGGCCCGACTGAGCGTCGACGGCAAGACGGTACAACGCTGGTTCTTCGCCGAAACAGGGCTGACCTTCGGTCAATGGCGGCAACAGGCGCGCCTGCTCGCGGCACTGGAGCGCCTGGCCCAGGGCGAGAGCGTGCTGAGCGTGGCGCTGGAGGTGGGCTACAGCACACCCAGCGCCTTCAGCGCCATGTTCAGCCGCCAGTTCGGCCGGCCGCCCAGCGATTTCCTGCGGCCGCGTGCGCTAATCCGTTCGTAAGCTCGGTTCTCACACAATCGGACGCAACATCCTTACATGCAATGGGATTGAAACCCTGCGCCGGTTTCCCCATCTAGACTGTCATGTTCAATCAGTCAGGTGCCTCATGAGCGACCACGACGAGATTCACGATATCCATAGCGCCGAAGAGGTCAGCAACACCGGGCTGGTGTTGCCGGGGCAGAACCTGCCGACCACGGTCTACGTCATCCCGATCCACAACCGCCCGTTCTTCCCGGCGCAGGTGCTGCCGGTGATCGTCAACGAGGAGCCGTGGGCCGAGACGCTGGAACTGGTCGCCAAGACCGAGCACCACAGCCTGGCGCTGTTCTTCATGGAGAACCCGCCGGAAGACCCGCGCCACTTCGACCCGGACAGCCTGCCCGAACACGGCACCCTGGTGCGCGTGCACCACGCCAGCCGCGAGGGCGGCAAATTGCAGTTCGTCGCCCAGGGCCTGTCGCGCGTGCGCATCCGCGGCTGGATCAAGCGCCACCGCCCGCCCTTCCTGGTGGAGGTGGAGTACCCGCACACCCCCAACGACCCGAGCGACGAGGTGAAGGCCTACGGCATGGCCCTGATCAACGCGATCAAGGAACTGCTGCCGCTCAACCCGCTGTACAGCGAAGAGCTGAAGAACTACCTCAACCGCTTCAACCCCAACGATCCGTCGCCGCTGACCGACTTCGCCGCCGCGCTGACCACCGCGCCGGGCGCCGAACTGCAGGGCGTGCTGGACACCGTGCCGATGCTCAAGCGCATGGAGAAGGTGCTGCCGCTGCTGCGCAAGGAAGTGGAAGTGGCGCGCCTGCAGAAGGAGCTGTCCGCCGAGGTCAACCGCAAGATCGGCGAGCGCCAGCGCGAGTTCTTCCTGCAGGAACAGCTGAAGATCATCCAGCAGGAACTGGGCATCACCAAGGACGACAAGAGCGCCGACTCCGACGAATTCCGCGCCCACCTGGAAGGCAAGACCCTGCCCGAGCAGGCGAAGAAGCGCATCGACGAAGAGCTGAACAAGCTGTCGATCCTCGAAACCGGTTCGCCGGAATACGCCGTCACGCGCAACTACCTCGACTGGGCGACCTCGGTGCCGTGGGGCCTGATGGGCGTCGACAAGCTCGACCTCAAGCACGCGCGCAAGGTCCTCGACCGGCACCATTCCGGGCTGGAAGACGTCAAGGACCGCATCCTCGAATTCCTCGCGGTCGGCACCTTCAAGGGCGAGATCGCCGGCTCCATCGTGCTGCTCGTGGGCCCGCCGGGCGTGGGCAAGACCAGCATCGGCAAGTCCATCGCCGAGAGCCTGGGGCGGCCGTTCTACCGCTTCAGCGTTGGCGGCATGCGTGACGAGGCCGAGATCAAGGGGCACCGCCGCACCTACATCGGCGCCCTGCCCGGCAAGCTGGTGCAGGCGCTGAAGGACGTCGAGGTGATGAACCCGGTGATCATGCTGGACGAGATCGACAAGCTCGGCAGCAGCTACCAGGGCGACCCCGCCTCGGCGCTGCTGGAGACGCTGGATCCGGAGCAGAACGTGGAGTTCCTCGACCACTATCTGGACCTGCGCCTGGACCTGTCCAAGGTGCTGTTCGTCTGCACCGCCAACACCCTGGATTCCATCCCTGGCCCGCTGCTGGACCGCATGGAAGTCATCCGCCTGTCCGGCTACATCGCCGAGGAGAAGCTGGCCATCGCCAAGCGTCACCTGTGGCCCAAGCAGCTGGAAAAGGCCGGCGTGCCGAAGAACCGCCTGTCGATCAACGACGCCGCCCTGCGCGCGGTGATCGAGGGCTACGCCCGCGAGGCCGGCGTGCGCCAGTTGGAGAAAGTCCTCGGCAAGCTGGTACGCAAGTCGGTGATGAAGCTGCTGGAAGACCCCGAATCGGTGGTGAAGATCGGCGCCAAGGACCTGGAGGAATACCTCGGCATGCCGGTGTTCCGCACCGAGCAGGTGCTCTCCGGCGTCGGCGTGATCACCGGCCTTGCCTGGACCAGCATGGGCGGCGCGACCCTGCCCATCGAGGCGACGCGCATCCACACGTTGAACCGCGGCTTCAAGCTCACCGGGCAATTGGGCGACGTGATGAAGGAGTCGGCGGAGATCGCCTACAGCTACATCAGTTCGAACCTGAAGAAGTACGGCGGCGAGTCGACCTTCTTCGACCAGGCTTTCGTCCACCTGCACGTGCCCGAGGGCGCCACGCCCAAGGACGGCCCCAGCGCCGGCGTGACCATGGCCAGCGCGCTGCTGTCCCTGGCACGCAACCAGGCGCCGAAGAAAGGCGTGGCCATGACCGGCGAGCTGACCCTCACCGGCCAGGTGCTGCCCATTGGCGGGGTGCGCGAGAAGGTCATCGCGGCGCGCCGGCAGAAGATCTTCGAGCTGATCCTGCCCGAGTCCAACCGTGGTGACTTCGAGGAACTGCCGGAGTACCTGAAGGAAGGCCTGACGGTGCATTTCGCCAAGCGTTTTGGCGATGTGGCGAAGGTGCTGTTCCCGGCCTGATGCCCTGCGCCAACCTGTAGGAGCGGGCCATGCCCGCGATCGCGCCCATGGGGCGCTCCTACAGGCTTGCTCCGGTGTTTCGGCTTTTGCTTTTGTAGGAGCGGAGCTTCTCCGCGATGCTCTTGCTTGGGCTTGGGCTTGGGCTTGGGCTTGAGCTTGAGCTTGAGCTTGAGCTTGAGCTTGGGAGTTTCAGCGCCGCTTCGGCGTGCGCGCGGGCTTCTTGTTTCGCCCCCTCGGGCGACCCACTTTGGCAAACGCCCCAAAGTAGGCAAAGGTCTTGCCCCGGTACGACTCACCCACATAGGTGACAGTTTTGTTCAGGCACATGGGTAACAGTTTCTAACCTGCAGGGGTCACCTCACGAGGATTGCCCCATGCCTTGGCGAGAGCTGAAACCTATGGACGAGAAAGTGCTGTTCATTGCCGACTACCTGCGCGAGCTCTACAGCTTCACCGTGCTCTGCGAGCGCTTCGGCATCAGTCGGAAAACTGGTTACAAGTGGGTCGAGCGCTACCGGCAGAGCGGCCTGGAGGGATTGGGCGAGCAGAGCCGGCGCCGGCATCATCAGGCGCTGACGACGCCCTACGTGATTCGTGAGTACATCCTCGAACTGCGGCGTAGCTCGAATGTCGATCTGGGCCCCAAGAAGATCCAGGTACTGGTCGAACAGCGTTACCCCGGGCAAGGGCCGTCACGAACGACGATCTACAACATTCTCAAGCAGGCGAACCTGATTCCGCCGCGCCGCTTGCGACAGCGCGTGCCGGCTTACGCAAAACCATTGCGCTCGGCCAAGGTCCCCAACGTGCTCTGGACGGCCGATTACAAGGGGCATTTCCTGAC
>NZ_JALJXP010000003.1 GCF_024170165.1 Pseudomonas nitroreducens
GTCCTATTCTTATTTCTCTTATTCTTTTCTTTTGTTTATTTTGCGGTGTTTTACCCCACCCCCCCCCCCGCCTATACAGCGGCGCGGGCCCCGGGGGGGAGGGGCCCCTTGCGCAGAATTTCACTTCAAGCAGACTCCGTCCGCGATGATCTCCGGCGCGCCGCGGACCAATCGCGGACGGAGTCCGCTCCTACGCATCCTGCAACCCCGCCGCGAATCCGCCAAACCTGCGACAGCCTGCCGCAACACCACCCCTGAAACCCGCGCCACGCCTGGATTATTGCCTCTGAGTACGAAGTCTTGTTGGCGCCTGGATATATGACTAAGGTCAGGCAAATCCTATTATTTCCGTGCTGTTACAGCGCGCGCCGCAACACCACCCAAGACCCGTAAATCATTCCCCAACGCTTCCCGATGCAGCCATGAGCTGAACGTCACGGACCCGTCACGTCCGGACTCCGGGAACAAGGCAGGTAAATTCATGAAAGCTGTAGTCATCCTGGCCATGCTGGGCTTCTCTTCGCTCGCCCTGGCCGAGCAGGTGAACGCCGCCGACCAGGCGCCAAGCGCGGCCGTGGAGCAGTACACCTACGACATGAAACTGGACGTCGCCCACGTCATCTCGACCACCGACGTATCCAACGAATGCGGCATCGTGCCGGCACGCATGACCTACGAAGACACTCAGGGTCAGCGCCACACCGTCGAATACCAGGTGTGGGGCAACGGCTGCTCCGGCGGCTAGGCAATTTGCGCACTCCCGCCGCGGCCCACGCAGCCCCGGCGGGAATGCCTACCCTCTTCTCCTACAGCCTCAGGCTGTCACGGCTGCAAGGCCGCCTTCGCGATATTGCGACTGTGCGCGCCGAAGTGCCGGATCAATTGCAGAATCTGTTCATCCAGCGCCTCATCGTGGCGGAACGGCTCCGGTGAGTTCCCCGCGCTGAAATCCCCCGCCGGCGCCTTCTCGTTATCCAGCCAATGGCCGATCGCCGCATCGAACGCCGCCGCATGAGCATGGGACTCGCTCGCCACCACCTCGCGCAGGTACTGGGCCGAATACGGTGGATAAGTGCCATCCGTGCTCACATCCGCATAGGCCGCCAGCAACGGCGACTGCCCGCCCAGGCGCAGCGTCTCGCGCAGCCAGTCCACCTGATAACGCTCCACGCCCGTATGCCGGTCAGCCACGCGCTGGATCGCCGCCTGCTTGTCGGCATCGAAACCGGCCATGGACTTGCCCGCCGTCCACAGCATGCTGGCGGTGGTCTCGCCCGGCAGCGGCGTCGAGTGGTAGGGCTGGGTCATGTCCTGGATGTAGTGCATCGCCCAGCCAAGGAAACGGTAGCCCCAGTACGGATGCCCCTTCTCGAAGGCGAAGCGTGCCAGGCCATAGAACTGGTAGGCGCGCCACTCCGGCCAGTTGCGCTCCAGGTAGGGCGCACCGGCGTAGATGACCGCGTCTTCGTGATAGAAGCCCATGTGGAAAGGCGCCTGGGAGCTGAACTCGTAGCGCGGATCGCCGAACGGCTGGGTGCCGAAGCCATAGCGCTGGCCGGCTTCGCCGGGGTTGTCGCTGAACAGGTTGATGTCGTGGCCGAAGTCCGGCTCGTCGGCGGCGCTGGCCAGCACGTCCAGCGCGGGGATCTTCTCCCCCGCCTGCAACTGCACGAAACGCCACTGGTTCCAGCCGGAAAGATTGCGGAACACCAGCACGTCCGACGGCTGCAGGGCTGCATGCTTCTGCAACAAATCGCTCGGCAGCTCACTGCCCGGCGGCGGCTGCACGGCGGTGGCCAGCTTGATCTCGGGATTCAGGCGCAACGCCATGAGGAAGGCCTTGCGCAGGTCATCGCGGCCGTCTGTGGTCAGACGCAGATCATCCGGGCGCGGCGGGTACTGGCGGAAGTGCTCGCGGGCATAGGCCTCCTGCTCGTCCAGCAGCGCCACCAGGCCGGCACGCTGCTGGCTGAGGAAGCTTTCCAGCGGCTCCACCTCGACCTCCGACGCCTGGGCGACTGCCGGCAATTGCTGCAGGGCGACGTAGCTGCCCAGGGTGTGATTGGACCAGGCCCAGAGGCTTTGCGGCAGGGCCAGCAGGCCCGCCAGCAGGCAGGTGGGCAGACAGGTGGAAAGTCGCTTCATCGGCTCTTCGCTCTTCTTGGACAGTGCAATGCGGAAAATGCCGACGCAGCCTAACAATCCAGAGCCACGCCGGCACTGTCGAAGCTTGCCAGCGCGTGTCACCGATAACGCCATCGCTGACCATCATCAATGGCGCGAACCGCCCCAGCCACTACACTTGCCCGGCATGGAAAGGCACCGGTTGCGCGCGCGTGCCGGCCACTCGAAATAAGGGCGTCCCCATGCTGCAGTCCGTTTCACCCAAGCAAGACCTTCCCCTCAAGCCCGATCCAGCCGAACCCCGCAGCGGCGTCCTCGCCCCCTTCAGCATCGCCGCGTTCCGCATCATCTGGATCTGCAACCTGTTCGCCAACCTGGGTACCTGGGCGCAATCGGTCGCCGCCGCCTGGGTGGTCACCGAGGCCCACGCCAGCCCGTTGATGGTGGCGATGATCCAGGTCGCCTCGGCGTTGCCGCTGGTCCTGCTGTCAATCATGTCCGGCGTGCTGGCCGACAACCACGACCGCCGCAAGATCATGCTGGTGGGCCTGACGGTGGAGCTCTCCGGCGCCGCGCTGGTGACGGTGCTGGCGTTCATGGGGTACCTCGACCCATTGATGCTGATCGTGTCCATCCTCTGGCTGTCGCTGGGCAGCTCGATCACCATCCCCGCCTGGCAAGCCGCGGTGAACGAGCAGGTGCCGCCGCGCATGCTCGGCGATGCGGTGCTGCTCAACAGCGTCAACTACAACGTCGCCCGCGCCGTCGGCCCGGCCATCGGCGGCCTGCTGCTGTCGGCCACCGGGGCTTCCTGGGTGTTCCTGTTCAACTGCCTCTGCTACGCCGCGCTGATCTGGGCGATCTGGCAATGGCGCCGCGACGTGCCCAAGCGCACCCTGCCGCCGGAACACATCTTCGAAGGCGTGATCGCCGCCCTGCGCTTCACCCAGTACTCCAGCGTCACCCGCCTGGTGATGCTGCGTTCAGCGGTGTTCGGCCTCTCCGCCAGCGCCGTGTGGGCGCTGTTGCCACTGCTGGCGCACCGCAACCCGGACGGCAGCGCCTCGGTATACGGCTACATGCTCGGCGCGCTGGGTCTGGGGGCGATCGTCGCCAGCACCATGGTGAGCAAGGCGCGGCAGTGGCTGGGCAGCAGCCGGCTGATCAGCTTCGCCGCTGCCACGCTTGCCGTGGTCATGCTCATCCTCGGCTGGGTCGACAACCTCTGGGTGATCTTCCCCGCGCTGGTACTGGGCGGCGCCTGCTGGATCGCCGCGGTGGCCACCTACAACTCCGCCGTACAGATCCTCGTGCCCGACTGGGTCAAGGCCCGCGCCCTGGCGCTGTACCAGACCGCGATCTACGGCGGCCTGGCAGCCGGCTCCTTCCTCTGGGGGCATTTCGCCGAAACCATGGGGGTGCAGGGCGCGCTGATTGCCGCCGGTTGCCTGCTGCTGGTTTCGGTGGCGCTGCTCTACAACTCCCGGCTGCCGGAGCTGGATTCGACCAGCATCGCCCGCGCACCGGGCGGCATGCCCGGGCAGCCGACCTTCGTGTTCAACCCCGAGCGCGGCTCGGTGCTGGTCTCCATCGAGTACCGGATCCCCGCCGAGCGCACCCGTGACTTCGTCCGCTCCGCCAAACCGCTACGCCGCCTGCGCCTGCGCAACGGCGCGGAACGCTGGGCGCTGTACCGGGATGTGAGCAACCCGGAGGTCTGGCAGGAACTGTTCCTGGTGGACAACTGGATCGGCCACCTGCGCATGCTCGACCGCCTCACCCTGGAGGACAAGACCATCATCGACAACGTCACCAGCCTGCATGTGGGTGACGCCCCGCCGGTGATCCGTCACGGCGTGAGCTACGAATCAGGCAGCTACGAGGCGCCGCCGGAGACCCTCGGCTAGCGGCGCACAAACAAAAACGCCTCCCGGTGAGGGGAGGCGTTTCAGAGGAGACGAAGGCTTATTCCGCCGCCGGCTTCTTGCGCTTGAGCGGCGCCAGGCCATCCTGGCTCACGACCTTCGACGGACCTGCCTTGCGCTTGGCAGCGGGTTTCTTCTTCGCCGCCGCCTTGCCACCGGCCTTCTTCGCATCGTCCTTTTTCTTCTTGGTGCCGGCCGCCTTGCCGGAAGCCTTGACCTTCTTCGGCCCCTTGTAAGTGGCCTTCAGCTCGTTGATGACCCGCAGCTCGAAGCGCAGCTTGAGGTAGCGCTCGATGCTCGACATCAGGTTCCAGTCGCCATGGCCCACCAGCGAGATCGCCGCACCCGCGGCGCCTGCACGACCGGTACGGCCGATGCGGTGCACGTACTCGTCGCCGCGACGCGGGATGTCGAAGTTGATCACCAGGTCCAGGCCGTCGACGTCCAGGCCGCGTGCGGCCACGTCGGTGGCGACGAGGATCTTCACCGCCCCCTGCTTCAGGCGCTCGATGGCCAGCTTGCGGTCCTTCTGGTCCTTCTCGCCATGCAGCACGAAGACCTTGTGGCCGGCAGCGATCAGGCGGCCGGTCAGACGGTCGGCGGCGACGCGGGTGTTGGTGAAGACGATGGCCTTCTCGTAGGTCTCGTTGGCCAGCAGCCACTGCAGCAGCTGTTCCTTGTGGCCAACGTGGTCGGTCAGGATCACCTGCTGGCTGACATCCTCGTTCAGCTCGCTGACGCGGTTGAGCTGCAGGACCTCAGGCTCGCGCAGAACCTTCTCGACCATCTCGTGCAGGCCGCTGCCGCTGGTGGCGGAGAACAGCAGGGTCTGGCGCTCGGTCGGGCACTGCGCGGCGAGCTTGAGCACGTCCTCGGAGAAGCCCATGTCGAGCATGCGGTCGGCTTCGTCGAGGATCAGCACTTCGACGTCGCCCAGCGGCAGGTTGCCGGCGTTGAACTGCTCGTTCAGGCGACCCGGGGTGCCGATGATGATCTCCGGGTTCTTGCGCAGACGCGCACCCTGCACCTTGAAGTCCTCGCCGCCGGTGATGAGGCAGGCCTTGATGTAGGTGAACTGGGCGAAGCGCTCGACTTCCTTGAGGGTCTGCTGGGCCAGCTCGCGGGTCGGCAGCAGGATCAGCGCGCGGGCGCCGCTCTTGGGCTTCTCCTCGGCGAGCAGGCGGTTGAGCAGCGGCAGCAGGAAGGCGGCGGTCTTGCCACTGCCGGTCTGCGCCGTCACCCGCAGGTCGCGCCCCTCCAGGGCCTTCGGAATGGCCGCGGCCTGGACCGGGGTCGGCTCGGTGAAGGACAACGAATCGAGCGCCTTGAGCAGGCGTTCGTGGAGGGCGAATTGGGAGAACAAGGCAGACCTCGATATCACGTAAAGACCAAATAGCTGCATAGCTTAATGTTTGCCGAGCCGGCGCGCTGGAAATATTGCCGCCAACCGCGGCGCACACCCCGCCGCGTCAATAACCCGACAAACGTAGCGGCGGCGGACCAAAGGCGATGCCATGCTCTGATGGGCCTGACAAAAAGGAGAATACAGGTGCCATCGACTCTCATTTATTACGTGTCAGCCAGCCTCGACGGCTACATCGCCCGCCCCGACGGCAGCGTCGACTGGCTCGAAGGCTACGGCAGCGAAGCCGACGACCATGGTTACAACGCCTTCTATGCCGGCATCGACGGGCTGCTCATGGGCCGCGCCACCTACCTGTTCTGCCTGAAGCAAGAACAGTGGCCCTATCCGGACAAGCCTGCGCTGGTGATGACCCGCTCCAACCACCTGTCCAAGGCCGCACCGCAAGTCGAGCTGGAGCACTACGCGCCGGTCGACGCGATCGCCTCGCTGGAAGCACGCGGCTGCGAGCGCATCTGGCTGGTGGGCGGCGGCAGCCTGGCGGGCAATTTCCTCGCCGGAGGCTTGCTCGACGAAGTGATCGTCAGCATTATTCCGCACCTGCTCGGCGCCGGCATTCCCCTGTTCAGCATCGGCCTCGAGCAACGCCTGCAGCTGCTGGAGCAGCGCAGCTTCCCCAGCGGCATCGTGCAGATGCGCTACCAGGTTCTCAAGGAAACGCCCTCGCCATGACCGCCACCATTCGTATCGCTGCCGCCTGCCTGCTGGATGAAGCCGGACGCCTGCTGCTGGTACGCAAGCGTGGCACCCAGGCCTTCATGCTGCCCGGCGGCAAGCACGAGCCCGGCGAAACATCGGTCCAGGCCCTGCTGCGTGAACTGGGCGAAGAGCTCGACCTGCACCTGACAACTTCCGCGCTGACCCCGCTCGGCCACTTCCAGGCCAAGGCGGCCAACGAGCCGGACATGCGCGTGGACGCGCAGGTCTACGTCGCCGCCCTGCCCCACACCGTCCAGCCCGCCGCCGAGCTGGAAGAACTGGCCTGGCTGGACCCTGCCGGCGACTACCCGCACAACCTCGCCCCGCTGCTGCGCGAGCAGGTTCTTCCCGCTCTGCTGGCCCATCTGGGCTGATTCGTTCGGCTCAAATACCTGCATTTCGTCGGGTTTTTCCTTAAGAAGCCTTAAGCGACTGGCTTCTGGCTAGTACTCCGTCAGTTTTCCGCCGTCAGGCCGAGAGCCCCGCTGTATAGGGCTTCCGGCTATAAGGTCAGGCCATGACTGATGCGTCGGAGCACATGTCACGCCGCGTCCTACAAGTCACAAGGGAAAAGTCAGAATCGACAGACGGTACGAACTGTCATGAAAAGTCGTTCAGAATGCGTGGAATTTTTGAGCGGACCAAGGGAAACCACGCCGACAACCATGGCGATCCAGCGGAGTCTGGGCGATATCAACCAGCAAGAAGACATGCCGAATGCGAAGTACCCTTTTGACATGCCTTTCCATAGGCTTGGCGACTTTCTTGGTCGCCACCGAGGCTACCGCCTCCTACAAGATCACGCGCACCTATCAACCCGCCCCGGTTGACCTCCGCGTCCCGGTCCAGGGCAGCGCCCTGCTGACCTTCAACGCCAAGCAGCCGGTCCAGCAGACCAAGAGCGAGGCGCACCAGGTTACCCAGCGTGCCTACAGCATGATCGGTACGCCTTACCGCTGGGGCGGCACGTCGCCCAAGCGCGGCTTCGATTGCAGCGGCCTGGTGAACTACGTGTTCCAGAACGTCGACGAAGTCGACCTGCCGCGTACCGCGCAGCAGATGTTCAGCATGCGCGGCAACTCGAAAGTGGCGCGTGATGACCTGCAGCCCGGCGACCTGGTGTTCTTCCGCATCCACAACCGCCGCAATGTCGACCACGTGGGCATTTACGTCGGCGACAACCAGTTCGTCCACGCGCCGCGCCGTGGCCAGAAGGTCCGCGTCTCCGACCTGGGTGGCGACTACTGGAAGAAGCACTACACCGCTGCCCGCCGCATCCTGCCGGAAACCCTGGCCAAGGCCGACGTCGGCGGTCGCTTCGACTGACGTCGAGCGCTCTCCCCTGGCGGGAGAGCGCTTGTCCCGCTCCTCTCCCTTCGCTTACAGGCCGCGACGCGCCTGTCGGCGCAGCAGTCGCGCGCTATCCCAACCGGTCAGCAACACGGCGATCCAGATCGGCCCGTAGGTCCAGATCTGCGCCGGGCTGAACGCCTCGCCCAGGAACAGCACGGCGATGGCGAACAGCAGCACCGGCTCGACGTAACTCAGAATCCCGAACAGCCCCATGGGCAGCAGCCGGCTGGCGGCCATCATCGCGCCGAACGCCAGCGCACTGATCAGCCCCAGGATCGGCAGCAACGCCCACAGGCGCGGCACCTCCTCCAGCACCTTGCCGCAATCGGTTATCCACAGGGTCGCCAGGGCGAACGGCAGCAGCACGATCATCTCGAAGACGAAGCCCGACAGCGAATCCACCGCCATCTTGCGGCGCAGCATGAAGTACGGCGGATAGCCCAGCGCCGTGATCAGGGTGAACCAGGAGAATGCTCGGGTCAGCCACAGCTCGTGCAGCACGCCTGCCAGCGCAAAGGCCACGGCGATGCCCTGCAGCGTGGTCAGGCGCTCGCCGTAGAACACCCGGCCGCAAAGCACCATGGTCAGTGGCAGCAGGAAGTAGCCCAGCGACAGCTCGAGCGTGCGCCCGACCATGGGTGCCCAGATGAACACGCCCCACTGGATCAGCATCATCGCCGCCGTCAGCGGGAAGCACGCCAGCAACCACGGCTCACGCAACAGGCGCCGGCCCGCGTCGCGCAGCACGCCGCCCTGACGGGTGAACAGCACCAGCAGCAGAACCATGGGAATCGACCAGACCACCCGGTGCGCAATCACCTGGATGCTGGTCAGCGGCTCCAGCGAGTGGATGTATCCCGGCAGGGTCACGAACAGCACGGAAGACGCCAGGGACAGCGCTACGCCACGCCCGGAGATGTTCATGCGAGGCGCTCCTTATGACGGCGCAGGCCGAAATGGTTGACGCCCAGCGACGCGACGATCACCGCACCACCCAGCGCCAGGCGCGGAAGATCAGCGGCCTCGTTCCAGATCAGCAGGTTGATCAGCAGCCCCACGGGCACGTGCAGATTATTCATCACCGCCAGGGTGCCGGCATCCACCAGGGTGCCCCCCTTGTTCCACCAGAACTGCCCCAGCGCGGTGGCCAGCAGGCCCATCCACACCAGCACGCCCCATTGCAGGTCGGTCGTTGGCAGCTTCTGCGGATTGCCGAACAGCAGCCAGCCCGGCAAGGCGATCAGCAGCGCACCGACGAAGAAGTAGCCGAAGCGACGGTATTGCGGGATCTCCGAGGGATAGCGCTGCACCAGGTGCTTGTAGAACACCTGCCCCGCGGCGAAGGTCGCGTTGGCCAGTTGCAGCAGCAGGAACCCCTGGATGTAGTCGCCGCTGACGCCGTCGTAGCGAATGATCCCCGCGCCCAGCACCGCCACGGCCGCCGCCAGCAGCGCCCAGGCGTTGAAGCGGCGGTTCAGCGCGTCATCGATCAGTGCCACATGCAGCGGCGTCAGCACGGTGAACAGCAGCACTTCCGGCACCGTCAGCACACGGAAACTCTGGTACAGGCAGACATAGGTAATGCCGAACTGCAGCGCGCCCGCCAGCATCACGCCGGCGATGAAGCGCGGTTCGACACCGCGCCAGCGAGTCAGCGGCAGGAACACCAGGCCGGCCAGTACCACGCGGGTCAGCACGGCAAAATAGCTGTCGACCTGCCCGGCGAGGTATTCGCCGATCAGGCTGAAGGAGAACGCCCAGAGGACGGTGACGAAAAGCAGATAAGGCATGGAAAGGGCGACCGGAACGGGGCAGGCAACATAGCGCCAGTCTCAGCGTAGAGAAAGCACTGCGCGCCCGCGCCCTGCAAAAGGCAGAAACGAAAAAGGGCGACCGAAGTCGCCCTTTTCCTTGGATGGTGAATCAGGGATTAGCCCTGGTTCTCCATCTGAGCACGGATCAGATCACCGATGGTGGTCGGACCAGTGTTTTCTACGTCTTGCTTGGTGCGCAGTTCTTTCATCGCATCTTTCTCGTCATCAACGTCTTTCGACTTGATGGAGAGGGAGATGACGCGGCTCTTACGGTCGATGCTGATGATCTTGGCTTCGACTTCTTCGCCTTCTTTCAGAACGTTGCGAGCGTCTTCAACGCGGTCACGGCTGATTTCGGAGGCTTTCAGAACGCCTTCGATTTCGCCGCCCAGGCTGATGACAGCGCCTTTGGCGTCGACTTCTTTCACGGTGCCGCGAACGATGGTGCCTTTCTCGTTGAGCGAGGCGTAGTTGGAGAACGGATCGTCTTCCAGCTGCTTGATGCCCAGGGAGATGCGCTCGCGCTCCGGATCAACGGAGAGGATGACGGTTTCCAGCTCGTCGCCCTTCTTGAAGCGGCGAACGGCTTCTTCGCCAACTTCGTTCCAGGAGATGTCGGACAGGTGAACCAGACCGTCGATGCCGCCTTCCAGGCCGATGAAGATACCGAAATCGGTGATCGACTTGATGGTGCCGGAGATCTTGTCGCCCTTGTTGAAGCGGCCGGAGAAGTCTTCCCACGGGTTGGACTTGCACTGCTTGATGCCCAGGGAGATACGACGACGCTCTTCGTCGATGTCCAGAACCTGAACTTCCACTTCGTCGCCAACCTGAACGACTTTCGACGGGTGGATGTTCTTGTTGGTCCAGTCCATTTCGGAGACGTGTACCAGGCCTTCCACGCCCTCTTCCAGCTCGGCGAAGCAGCCGTAGTCGGTGAGGTTGGTGACGCGCGCGGTAACGCGGGTGCCTTCCGGGTAACGAGCCTTGATGGCAACCCATGGGTCTTCGCCCAGTTGCTTCAGGCCCAGGGATACGCGGTTGCGCTCGCGGTCGAACTTCAGAACCTTGACATCGATCTCGTCGCCAACGTTGACGATTTCCGACGGATGCTTGATACGCTTCCAGGCCATGTCGGTGATGTGCAGCAGACCATCGACGCCGCCCAGGTCAACGAACGCACCGTAGTCGGTGAGGTTCTTGACGATACCTTTGACCTGCTGGCCTTCCTGCAGCGATTCCAGCAGAGCTTCGCGCTCGGCGCTGTTTTCGGCTTCCAGGACGCTGCGACGGGAAACGACAACGTTGTTGCGCTTCTGGTCCAGCTTGATGACCTTGAACTCGAGCTCTTTGCCTTCCAGGTGAGTGGTGTCACGCACCGGACGCACGTCGACCAGCGAACCCGGCAGGAACGCGCGGATGCCGTTGACGTCGACGGTGAAGCCACCCTTGACCTTGCCGTTGATGACGCCTTTGACCACTTCGTCGGCAGAGAAAGCAGCTTCCAGAACGATCCAGCTCTCGGCACGCTTGGCTTTTTCGCGGGACAGCTTGGTTTCACCAAAGCCATCTTCTACCGCGTCCAGCGCAACGTGGACTTCGTCACCCACATTGATGGTCAGCTCGCCCTGTTCGTTGTAGAACTGCTCGACCGGGATGACGCCCTCGGATTTCAGACCGGCATGGACGGTGACCCAGTCACCATCGATGTCGACCACGATGCCGGTGATGATTGCACCCGGCTGCATGTCGAGGGATTTCAGACTTTCTTCAAAGAGTTCTGCGAAGCTTTCGCTCATGTCTATACCTGTAGTCAAAGGCTTGTAAGCCCGATTCCGCGCCACCAGCAGACACGGTCAAGTGATGAAAAAGAAGCCAGCGGGATCAAGACTGGTATCCCGCCGGCCCCCTGTTGCATCCGCGAAATACGGATGCTCCACATTCAGATTTTGGGGGAACGTTTCGCTCAATGTGGGCGAAACCCTCCCGATATAAGGTCTGGAATGGTAGCAACGGATCCCGATTGCGTCAATCGGCACCCCGGCTTCCAACACGCTTCGCGACTCCAGCCTCAAGCGTTTATTTTCGCCCAGCCTCGGAAATTGGGAGAACCGCCCGTCAGATCCCTCCTGCGGACATCCTTACCCAAAAAGAAAAATCCCCGGCACGGCCGGGGATTTTCGTTTCCCGATCGACTAGTCGGCCAGGCCCAGACGCGAAACCTCGGCGAGGATGCTGTCCACCACTTCGTCGATGCTCATCGAGGTGGAGTCCACCAGGATGGCGCCTTCGGCGGGCTTGAGCGGAGCGACGGCACGCTGGCTGTCACGCTCGTCGCGGGCGCTGATTTCCTCGGCGAGCTGTGCCTGGTCGCTGTCGATGCCCTTGCCCTTGAGCTGCAGGTAGCGGCGACGGGCGCGCTCCTCGGCGGAAGCGGTGAGGAAGATCTTCAGCGGGGCGCCGGGGAAGACCACGGTGCCCATGTCACGACCGTCGGCCACCAGGCCCGGCGCTTCGAGGAAGGCGCGCTGGCGCTGCAGCAGCGCATCACGTACCGCCGGCAACGCGGCGACCTGCGAGGCGCCGGCGCCGACCTGCTCGGTACGGATCACATCGGTGACGTCTTCGCCTTCGAGGATGATGTGCTGGCCCTGCCCGCCCTTGGCGTGGGTGAACTGCACATCCAGGTGAGCGGCCAGGACCTTGAGGGCTTCCTCGTTGGTCAGGTCGATGCCGTGGTTACCGGCGGCGAACGCCAGCAGGCGATACAGCGCACCGGAGTCCAGCAGATTCCAGCCCAGGCGCTTGGCCAGCAGACCGGCGACGGTGCCCTTGCCCGAACCGCTGGGGCCGTCGATGGCGAGGACCGGCCATTCGCCATTCATCAGTTCTTCTCCTCGGCGACACGGATGCCGGCGCCGGACGCCAACCCGAGGAAGTTCGGGAAGGAAGTGGCGACGTTGGCGCAGTCGTGGATGCGGATCGGCGCGCCGGCACGCAGGGACGCCACGCTGAAGGACATGGCGATACGGTGGTCGCCGTGGCTCCAGACTTCACCGCCGCCGTAGCTGCCACCGTCGATGATGATGCCGTCCGGGGTCGGCTCGCACTTCACGCCCAGGGCCAGCAGGCCGTCGGCCATGACCTGGATACGGTCGGATTCCTTCACCCGCAGCTCTTCTGCCCCACGCAGGACGGTGCGGCCTTCGGCATTGGCGGCAGCGACGAAGAGCACCGGGAACTCGTCGATGGCCAGCGGCACCAGGTCTTCGGGGATGTCGATGCCTTTGAGCTTGGCCGAACGCACACGAATGTCGGCAACCGGCTCACCGCCCACTTCACGCTGGTTTTCCAGGGTGATGTCGGCGCCCATGAGCTTGAGGATGTCGATGACGCCGGTGCGAGTCGGGTTGATGCCGACGTGCTCCAGGGTCAGGTCGGACCCTTCGGCGATGCTCGCGGCGACCAGGAAGAAGGCCGCCGAGGAAATATCGGCCGGGACCTCGATCGAAGTGGCGCTGAGCTTGTGGCCGGACTCGACACGGGCCGTGGCGCCTTCGACGTCGACCGGGTAGCCGAAGCCGCGCAGCATGCGCTCGGTGTGGTCGCGGGTCGGCGCCGGTTCGGTGGTGGAGGTTTCACCCGCGGCATAGAGGCCGGCGAGCAGCAGGCAGGACTTCACCTGAGCGCTGGCCATCGGCATGTCGTAGTGCATGCCGGTGAGTTTCTGGCCGCCACGGATGGTCAGCGGCGGACGGCCTTCGGGGCCGGTCTCGATCACCGCGCCCATTTCGCGCAGCGGCTTGGCGACACGGTTCATCGGGCGCTTGGACAGCGAGGCATCGCCGGTCAGGGTGGTATCGAATGGCTGGGCGGCGAGCAGGCCGCTGAGCAGGCGCATCGAAGTGCCGGAGTTGCCCAGGTAAATCGGGCCGGGCGGGGTCTTCAGGCCGTGCAGGCCGACACCGTGAACGGTCACGCGGCCGTGGTGCGGGCCTTCGATGACCACGCCCATGTCGCGGAACGCCTGGATGGTGGCAAGGGCGTCTTCACCCTCGAGGAAGCCTTGCACCTCGGTCGTGCCCTCGGCGAGGGAGCCGAGCATGATCGAGCGATGGGAAATGGACTTGTCGCCCGGTACGCGAACACGTCCGGAGAGGCGGCCACCCGGCTGGGCCAGGAAAATCAGGTCATTGTTGTGCATGGCGTCCACATAGGCCCGGCGGGCCAGGATTTTGCTGAAATGCTCGCGGGCAACCCGGGCGCGGGTGAAGACGCCCATCAGTTGTTGCCCGTCCCCTTTATCGACGGCCTCGCGCAGATCATCGAGGTCGTCACGGAATACATCGAGGATGCGCAGCACCGCCTCGCGGTTGGCGAGGAAGATGTCGTGCCACATCACCGGGTCGCTGCCGGCGATCCGCGTAAAGTCGCGGAAACCACCAGCGGCGTAGCGGAAGATCTCCAGATTCTCGCTGCGTTTGGCCAGCGAGTCGACCAGCGTGAAGGCCAGCAGGTGCGGCAGATGGCTGGTGGCGGCGAGGACTTCGTCGTGGTGTTCGACGGCCATCTGCTCGACATCCGCACCCAGCTCGCGCCAGAGGCTTTCGACGCACTGGATCGCGTCCGCGTCGGCATTATCCAGCGGAGTGAGGATGACTTTATGACGGCGGAACAGTTTTGCGTTCGCCGCTTCCACCCCGCTCTGCTCGGAGCCGGCGATGGGATGGCCGGGCACGAAGCGCGCCGGCATGCCGCCGAACACCGCTTTCGCCGCACGCACCACGTTGCCCTTGGCGCTGCCAACATCAGTGAGGATCGCGTTGCCGATGTCGAGGGTGGCGAGCTCGCCGAGGACCTTCTCCATGGCCAGGATCGGCACGGCGAGCTGGATCACGTCAGCCTCGCGGCAACCGGCGGCGAGGCTTTCCTCGCAGCGGTCGACCACGCCCAGTTCCACCGCCAGACGACGGGTCTGCGGATCGCGGTCGACACCGACCACTTCCTCGAACAAGCCCTTCTCACGAATACCCTTGGCGAAGGAGCCGCCAATCAGGCCGAGCCCCACCACCACCAGGCGGCGCAGCTTGTGCGGCTGGACATCAGGCACGGGCGAGCACCTTGGCCAGCGCTTCGAGGAAGCGGGCGTTCTCGGCCGGCAGGCCGATGGAGATGCGCAGGTGCTGGGGCATGCCGTAGCCGCCCACCGGCCGGACGATCACGCCCTCGGCGAGCAGGGCCTGGTAGACCGGGCCGGCATCGCGCTTGAGGTCCACGGCGATGAAGTTGCCCTTGGAGGGAATCCATTGCAGGTCCAGCGCGCGCAGGCCGTTTTCCAGCTGGGCCATGCCTTCGTCGTTGATGCGCTTGCCTTCGGCCAGGTACTGCGCGTCATCCAGCGCGGCGCAGGCGGCGGTCAGGGCCAGGCTGTTGACGTTGAACGGCTGGCGCACGCGGTTGAGCACATCGGCGACCTGCGCCGAGGAGATTGCGTAGCCGACACGCAGCGACGCCAGGCCATAGGCCTTGGAGAAGGTGCGCGAGACCAGCAGGTTCGGGTAGCGCCCCAGGTACTTCAGGCCATCCGGCAGCTCTTCGCCTTCGGCGTACTCGATGTAGGCCTCGTCGAGCACCACCAGGACGCTCTCCGGAACCTTCGACAGGAAGCGCTCCAGCGCGTCCGGGCCGAACCAGGTGCCGGTGGGGTTGTTCGGGTTGGCGATGAAGACCACGCGGGTATTGGCGTCGATGGCCGCCAGCATGGCTTCCAGGTCATGGCCCCAGTCTTTCGCCGGCACGACCTTGCCCTGAGCGCCGACCGCCTGGGTGGAGATCGGGTAGACGGCGAAGGCGTACTGGCTGAACACGGCGTTCAGTCCGGGAGCCAGGTAGGCGCGGGCCACCAGGTCGAGGATGTCGTTGGAGCCATTGCCCAGGGTGACCTGCGTGGTCTCGACGCTGCAGCGGGCGGCCAGGCGGCTCTTCAGTTCGAAACCGTTGCCATCGGGGTAGCGGGTCAGCTCGGCCAGCTCGGCACGGATGGCGTCGAGGACCTTCGGGCTGGGGCCCAGCGGATTCTCGTTGCTGGCCAGCTTGACGATGCCTGCGGGGTCGAGCTTCAGCTCGCGGGCCAGTTCATCGACCGGCTTGCCCGGCACATAGGGGGAAAGTTTCTGCACGCCCGGCTGGGCCAGGGCAAGGAAATCACAGCTCATGGGGCATCTCTCTCGAGTGGGGCCGCTCAGAAGGCGTCGATGTAGCCGGCGGTCACCATGTAATTGCAGATGCGGTCGACAGCTTCCTCGACCGACAGCTTGGAAGTGTCGATGGTCAGTTCGGCGGCCACGGGCGATTCGAACGGCGAGTCGATACCGGTGAACTGTTTGAGCTCACCGGCGCGCGCCTTGCGATAAAGCCCCTTGGGGTCGCGGTCTTCGCACACACTCAAAGGAGTGGAGACATGAACCTCGACGAAACGATCAGGCAACAGCGCGCGAACAAGCTCACGATCAGCCCGGAACGGCGAGATGAAGGCGGCAATGGCGATCAGCCCCGCATCCACCATAAGCGCACCGACCTCTCCGACCCGACGGATGTTCTCGCTGCGATCCGCGGCACTGAAGCCCAGATCGCGGTTCAGCCCGTGGCGAAGATTATCGCCATCGAGCAGGTACGTATGCCGCTTTGCTGCGTGCAGCCGATGATCCAGCGCATCGGCCAGCGTCGACTTCCCCGAACCGCTGAGTCCCGTCAGCCATATCAGGCACGAACGCTGGCCCTTGATACGGGAACGGTCATCACAATCGATCGCCAGCGACTGCCAGCGAATATTGCGGCGTTTGGGCATCAGAGTACGGCCTTCGGGTACGAGCCCAGCACCTTCAGGGCAACGGCTTCGCTGTTGATCTTTTCCAGCACGTCCTTGATCAGCGGGTCCTTGTGGTGGCCGACGAAGTCGATGAAGAACACGTAGGTCCACTTGCCGCTGCGCGACGGACGGGTCTCGATGCGGGTCAGGTCGATGCCGTTGTTGTGGAACGGCACCAGCAGCTCGTGCAGCGCACCCGGCTTGTTGCGCATGGAGACGATGATGGAAGTCTTGTCGTCGCCGGTGGGCGGTACTTCCTGGTTGCCGATCATGAGGAAGCGCGTGGAGTTGTCCGGGCGGTCCTCGATCTTCTCGTGCAGCTTGTCCAGGCCGTACAGGCTGGCCGCCATGTCGCCGGCAATCGCCGCGCTGTTCCACTCGCTCTTCACCCGCTTGGCGGCGTCGGCGTTGCTCGAAACCGCCACGCGCTCGACGTTCGGGTAGTGCGCGTCCAGCCACTTGCGGCACTGGGCCAGGGACTGGGCGTGGGAATAGATGCGGGTGATGTTGCTGGTCTTGGTGTTCTCGCCCACCAGCAGGTGGTGGTGGATGCGCAGCTCGACCTCGCCGCAGATCACCATGTCGTGCTCGAGGAAGCTGTCGAGGGTGTGGTTGACCGCGCCCTCGGTGGAGTTCTCCACCGGCACCACGCCGAAGTTCACCGCACCGGCGGCGACTTCGCGGAACACTTCGTCGATGGCCGCCATCGGCGTGCTGATCACCGCATGGCCGAAGTGCTTGAGCGCCGCGGCCTGGGTGAAGGTGCCTTCCGGGCCGAGGTAGGCCACTTTCAGCGGCTGCTCCAGGGCCAGGCAGGAGGACATGATCTCGCGGAACAGACGAGCGACTTCCTCGTTGTCCAGCGGGCCCTTGTTCAGCTCCATGATGTGCTTGAGCACCCAGGCCTCGCGCTCGGGCCGGTAGAACACCGGCTTCTCGCCTTCGGGCAGGGCAGCCATCTTCACCCGCGCCACGTCGGTGGCGCAGCGGGCGCGTTCGCTGATCAGCTCGAGGATCTTCTCGTCGAGGCTGTCGATGCGTACGCGCAAAGCCTTGAGCTGGTCAGCGTCGCTCATCAGCCGTGCTCCTTCTCGAACTCGGCCATGTAGCCGACCAGGGCTTCGATGGCGTCCAGGCCCAGGGCGTTATAGATGGAGGCACGCATGCCGCCCACCGAACGGTGGCCTTTCAGGTTGAGCAGGCCGCGCGCGTCGGCGCCTTCGAGGAAGGCCTTGTCGAGCTTCTCGTCGGCCAGGCGGAACGGCACGTTCATCCAGGAACGGGCGCTGGGCTGGATCGGGTTGGTGTAGAAGTCGCTGTTGTCGATGAAGCCGTACAGCATGTCCTTCTTGGCACGGTTGCGCTGCTCCATGGCGTCGACGCCGCCCTGCTCCTTCAGCCATTCGAAGACCAGGCCGGAGAGGTACCAGGAGTAGGTAGCCGGGGTGTTGTACATGGAGCCGTTATCGGCGGCGACCTTGTAGTTGAGCATGGTCGGGCAGATGCTGCGGGCGCGGCCCAGCAGGTCTTCGCGAACGATGACCACGACCAGCCCGGACGGGCCGATGTTCTTCTGCGCGCCGGCGTAGATCAGGCCGAACTTCGACACGTCGGTCGGGCGCGAGAGGATGTCCGAGGACATGTCCACCACCAGCGGGACGTCACCGACTTCCGGAATCCAGTCGAATTCCAGACCGCCGATGGTCTCGTTGGACGCGTAGTGCAGGTAGGCGGCGTCCCTGGACAGGTTCCATTCGTTCTGCCCGGGGATGGCGAAGTAGTCGTACTGGGATGCGCTGGCAGCCACGTTGACGTTGCCGTAGCGGCGAGCCTCTTCGATGGCCTTCTTCGACCAGATGCCGGTTTCCACGTAGTCCGCCACGCCGTCTTCGGGCAGCAGGTTCAGCGGGATCTCGGCGAACTGCTGGCTGGCGCCGCCCTGCAGGAACAGCACCTTGTAGTTCGACGGCACGCCCATCAGGTCGCGCAGGTCCTGCTCGGCCTTCTCGGCGATGGCCACGTAGTCGTCGCTACGGTGGCTCATTTCCATGACCGACAGGCCCTTGCCCTGCCAATCCAGCAGCTCGGCGCGGGCGCGCTCCAGCACCTCGGTGGGAAGCGCCGCGGGACCGGCGCAGAAGTTATAGGCTCGCTTGCTCACATCCACTCTCGCTATCAGTCTTCGCTGGCCTGCGGGGCTTCTTCAGCCGCAGCTTCGCCTGCTTCTTGGTTCTCGTCGGACACTTCGCCTTCGACGATCTCGCCGTCGATGACGTCGTCTTCGCCTTCCACCACGGTCGGCTCCTGCACCCGCTCCAGGCCCACGACGGTCTCGTCGGCGGCCAGCTTGATGAGGATCACGCCCTGGGTGTTACGGCCAGCGCCGCGGACTTCGTCGACACGGGTACGCACCAGGGTGCCCTGGTCGGAAATCAGCATGATTTCCTCGCCGTCCAGCACCTGTACGGCGCCGACCAGGTTGCCGTTACGCTCGTTGATCACCATGGCGATCACGCCCTGGCCACCACGACCGCGACGCGGGTAGTCGGCCAGCGGGGTGCGCTTGCCGTAGCCACGCTCGGAGGCGCTGAGGATCTGCGCTTCGCGGCACTCGGGGATCAGCATGGAAATGATGCGCTGGCCCTCGGCCAGGCGCATGCCGCGCACGCCACGGGCGTTACGGCCCATGATGCGCACCTTGCTTTCCTTGAAGCGGATCACCTTGCCGGCGTCGGAGAACATCATCACGTCCTTCGAGCCGTCGGTGATGGCGGCGGCGATCAGCGAGTCACCCTCTTCCAGTTTCAGGGCGATCAGGCCGTTGGAGCGCGGCTTGGTGAACTGGATCAGCGGGGTCTTCTTCACGGTGCCTTTCATGGTGGCCATGAAGATGTACGCGCCGGTCGGCTCGTCCTGGCTGAAATCGGCGTCGTCGCCTTCTTCGGCCTCTTCGGCTTCCACCACTTCGGCGACCTGCTCGGCGACCACGTCGTCGTCATCGTTCTCGTCGCCGGCGAACTGGGCGCGCACGGCTTCCAGGTCGATCTGCAGCATCGCGGTGATGCGCTCGCCTTCGTCCAGCGGCAGCAGGTTCACCAGCGGACGACCACGGGCGGTACGCGAGGCTTCCGGGATCTCGAAGGTGCGCAGCCAGTAGACCTTGCCCTTGCTGGAGAACAGCAGCAGGGTGGCGTGGCTGTTGGCGACCAGCAGGTGTTCGATGTAGTCCTCGTCCTTCACGCCACTGGCCGACTTGCCCTTGCCACCACGACGCTGCGCCTCGTAGGCGGCCAGCGGCTGGGACTTGGCATAGCCGCCGTGGGAGATGGTCACCACGCGCTCTTCTTCGGTGATCAGGTCGGCGATGGTCAGGTCCATCTGCGACGCGACGATCTCGGTGCGGCGGGCGTCGCCGAACTCGGCCTTGACCTTCTCCAGCTCCTCGCGGATGACTTCCATCAGGCGCTCGGGGCTGGTCAGGATGCGGATCAGTTCGCCGATCAGGGTGAGGATTTCCTGGTACTCGGACAGGAGCTTCTCGTGCTCCAGGCCGGTCAGGCGGTGCAGGCGCAGTTCCAGGATGGCCTGGGCCTGTTCCGGCGACAGGAAGTACTTGCCGTCACGCAGGCCGTACTGCGGGTCCAGGTCTTCCGGACGGCAGGCATCGGCGCCGGCGCGCTCGACCATCGCTTCCACGGCGCTGGATTCCCAGCCGGTGGCGATCAGGCGTTCCTTGGCCTCGGCCGGGGTCGGCGAGGTCTTGATCAGTTCGATCACCGGGTCGATGTTCGACAGGGCAACGGCCTGACCTTCGAGGATGTGGCCGCGCTCGCGGGCCTTGCGCAGCTCGTAGACGGTGCGGCGGGTCACCACTTCACGGCGGTGACGGATGAACACCTCGAGCATGTCCTTGAGGTTCATCGTGCGCGGCTGGCCATCGACCAGGGCTACCACGTTGATACCGAAGACGCTCTGCAGCTGGGTCTGGGCGTAGAGGTTGTTCAGCACGACCTCGCCCACTTCGCCGCGGCGCAGCTCGATGACCACGCGCATGCCATCCTTGTCGGACTCGTCGCGCAGCTCGGTGATGCCTTCGATCTTCTTCTCTTTCACCAGCTCGGCGATCTTCTCGATCAGGCGGGCCTTGTTCAGCTGGTAGGGCAGCTCGGTGATGATGATCTGCTGGCGGTTGCCGCCCTTCTCCATGTCCTCGATGGTGGCGCGGGCACGGATATAGACGCGGCCACGACCGGTGCGATAGGCCTCGATGATGCCCGCACGGCCGTTGATGATGCCTGCGGTCGGGAAGTCCGGACCGGGGATGTACTGCATCAGGTCATCGATGGACAGCTCGGGGTTGTCCATCAGCGCCAGACAGCCGTCGATCACCTCGGTGAGGTTGTGCGGCGGAATGTTGGTCGCCATGCCCACGGCAATGCCGCTGGAACCGTTGACCAGCAGGTTCGGGATCTTGGTCGGCATGACCGCCGGGATCTGCTCGGTGCCGTCGTAGTTGGGCACCCAGTCGACGGTTTCCTTGTCCAGGTCCGCCAGCAGCTCATGGGCGAGTTTGGACATGCGCACTTCGGTGTATCGCATGGCCGCGGCGTTGTCGCCGTCCACCGAACCGAAGTTGCCCTGGCCGTCGACCAGCATGTAGCGCAGCGAAAACGGCTGGGCCATGCGGACGATGGTGTCGTACACCGCGGTGTCGCCGTGCGGGTGGTACTTACCGATCACGTCGCCGACCACACGGGCGGACTTCTTGTAGGGCTTGTTCCAGTCGTTGCCCAGTTCGCTCATGGCGTACAGGACGCGGCGATGCACGGGCTTCAAGCCGTCGCGCGCATCGGGCAGGGCACGACCGACGATCACGCTCATGGCGTAATCGAGGTAGGACTGTCGGAGTTCGTCTTCGATGTTGACCGGGAGGATTTCTTTGGCCAGTTCGCCCATGAGAAGCCTGGTTCCTTTTTCAAATGGGACTCCGCCAAGCCCGTCCTGAGCCCGGCGGAGCGCGGTGCGCCATCAAAGCGCCACCGACTCTCTACAAATCAACGACTTGGCCGTTGATCCGCGATGCTGTGGGGGCCGAAAAAATGCCCCATCAAGAACCGTCGGAGCTTACCACAAGCCAGGGTCAAACCCTACCCTCGGCCAAGCCCCTCGATGAATTGCCGCAGGCCCCGTCAGTGCAGGCGCTTGCGGCTCATCAACTGGGCCATCCGCTCGGTGTCCGGACGCTCGACGACGCCGCGCTCGGTCACGATGGCATCGATCAGGTCCGCCGGAGTCACATCGAACACCGGATTGAAGGCTTCGACGTCAGCAGCGACACGTTTGCCGCCGATTTCCAGGAGTTCGCGACCGTCACGCTCCTCGATCGGGATGTCCTCGCCGCTTTCCAGCCCCATGTCGATGGTCGAACTGGGCGCCACCACCATGAAGCGCACACCGTGGTGCATGGCGGTAACCGCCAGCTGGTAGGTGCCGATCTTGTTGGCGACGTCGCCGTTGGCGGTGATGCGGTCGGCGCCGACGATGACCCAGGTGATGCTCTCGGTCTTCATCAGGTGCGCGGCGGCCGCGTCCACGTTCAGGGTGACCGGCACGCCTTCGTTGGCCAGTTCCCAGGCGGTCAGCCGGGCGCCCTGCAGCCAGGGCCGGGTCTCGTCGGCGTAGACACGCTCGATCAGCCCTTCCAGGTGCGCCGCGCGCAGCACACCCAGCGCGGTACCGAAACCGCCGGTGGCCAGGGCGCCGGTATTGCAGTGGGTGAGGATCTTCTGCGGGCCGCCGTGGTGCTTGCGGATCAGGTCCACACCCAGCTGGGCCATGGTCAGGTTCGCCTCACGGTCGCTTTCATGGATCGCCATGGCCTCGGCTTCCAGCAGCGGCAGCGGGTCCTCGCCCGGTTTCAGGCGCTCCAGGCGGTCGCGCATGCGGTTCAGCGCCCAGAACAGGTTGACCGCGGTCGGACGCGACTCGGCCAGCACGGTGAAGTCTTCCTCCAGCGCCGCGCGCCAGTCGCCACCGACAGCTACGCGGGCACGCAGGCCCAGCACCAGGCCATAGGCGGCAGCGATGCCGATGGCCGGCGCGCCGCGCACGACCATCTGGCGGATGGCGTCAGCTACGCCTTCAGCGGTCTCGTAGGACAGCCAGGTTTCCTCCAGCGGCAGCAGGCGCTGGTCCAGCAGACGGAGTGTGCCCTTGCGCCAATCAATGGCCGTGACCCGTTCGGCCGCCAACAGTCGCTCACGCATGGAACACCTCTTCATTTCAATGGAATCGCAGGCCGCTCCGGCACCACGGAAATCACCCCGGAAACACCGGGAAACGGCGGAGTATACCCAGCCTGAAGCCCCGCTGCTCGGCTATACTCGGCGCCTTTATCCACGCGCCCAGGATGCGCTTCATGCCGACCGAAAAAGCCCCGCTCGACCTGCTGCTCTTCCCCACCTGGATCGTCCCTGTCGAGCCCGCCGGCATTGTCCTGCAGGGCCATGGCCTGGGCATTCGCGACGGCCGCATCGCCCTCCTCGCCCCGCGCACCGAGGCGCTGCGCTACACGGCGGCGGAAACCCGCGAGCTGCCGGGCATGCTGCTCGCCCCCGGCCTGATCAACGCCCATGGCCACGCGGCGATGAGCCTGTTCCGCGGCCTGGCGGATGACCTGGCGCTGATGACCTGGCTGCAGGAGCACATCTGGCCGGCGGAAACCAAGTGGGTCAGCGAGGACTTCGTCCGTGACGGCACCGAACTGGCCATTGCCGAGCAGCTCAAGGGCGGCATCACCTGTTTCTCGGACATGTACTTCTTCCCCCCGGTCGCCTGCGAGGCGGTGCACAAGGCCGGTGTGCGCGCGCAGATCAGCGTGCCAGTGCTGGACTTCCCGATCCCCGGCGCCCGCGACGCCGACGAGGCGATCCGCCAGGGCCTGGCGCTGCGCGACGACCTCAAGCATCACCCGCGCATCAAGGTCGCCTTCGGCCCGCACGCACCCTACACGGTCAGCGACGACAAGCTGGAAACCATCCTGATGCTCGCCGAGGAACTGGACGCCGGCATCCATATGCACGTCCACGAGACCGCCTTCGAGGTCCAGCAGGCGCTGGAGAAGCACGCCGAACGGCCGCTGGCCCGCCTGCATCGCCTCGGCCTGCTCGGCCCGCGCTTCCAGGCCGTGCACATGACCCAGGTGAACGACGAGGACCTGGCCATGCTGGTGGAAACCAACAGCTCGGTGGTGCACTGCCCGGAATCCAACCTCAAGCTGGCCAGCGGCTTCTGCCCGGTGGAACGGCTGTGGCAGGCCGGCGTCAACGTTGCCATCGGCACCGACGGCGCCGCCAGCAACAATGATCTGGACCTGCTCGGCGAAACCCGCACCGCCGCCCTGCTGGCCAAGGCCGTGGCCGGCCAGGCCACCGCGCTGGATGCCCACCGCGCCCTGCGCATGGCCACCCTGAACGGCGCCCGCGCGCTGGGCATGGAACAGGAGACCGGCAGCCTGGAGCTGGGCAAGTCCGCCGACATCACCGCGTTCGACCTGTCAGGGCTGGCCCAGCAGCCGGTGTACGAGCCGGTTTCGCAGGTCATCTACGCCAGCGGCCGAGACTGCGTGCGCCACGTCTGGGTCGGCGGCAAGCAGTTGCTGGAAGACGGCAAGCTCACCCGCCTGGACGAAGAGCGCCTGATCGCCGTCGCTGGCGAGTGGGGTAGGAAGATTGCCGGGACTTGAGAGCCGGTCGGGAGGAGCCCCTCTCCCCAGCCCTCTCCCTGAAGGGAGAGGGAGCCGTCCGATTACCCTGAAGGTTCTGCGCTTCCGTACACCACGGCATCAAGCGAAGCTCCAGCAGCAAAAGCCACGCCGATCCGGTCCCCTCTCCCTTCAGGGAGAGGGCGACGCCCAACGCCGATGCCCCTACGTCACGCCGACCACGCCAGTTTCACAACCAACGACCGAGCGCCACACCCCCGGCAGACAAGCCCACGCTGCGACAATCTGTCATGCCGCGCCCCATCCAGTGAACGAAGCTGGCATCATAGTCAGCCTTCGTTTCCAGCTTTTTGATCAATAGGGACACCATGAGCAACGTCGACCACGCCGAGATCGCCAAATTCGAGGCCCTCGCCCACCGCTGGTGGGACCGCGAAAGCGAGTTCAAGCCCCTGCACGACATCAACCCGCTGCGGGTCAACTGGATCGACGAGCGCGTCAGCCTCGCCGGCAAGAAGGTGCTCGACGTCGGCTGCGGCGGCGGCATCCTCAGCGAAGCCATGGCCCAGCGCGGCGCCACCGTTACCGGCATCGACATGGGCGAAGCGCCCCTGGCGGTCGCCCAGCTGCACCAGCTGGAGTCCGGCGTGCCGGTGGAATACCGCCGCATCACCGCCGAAGACCTGGCCGAGGAGATGCCCGAGCAGTTCGACGTGGTGACCTGCCTGGAGATGCTCGAGCACGTGCCGGACCCGGCCTCGGTCATCCGTGCCTGCTACAGGATGGTCAAGCCCGGCGGCCAGGTGTTCTTCTCCACCATCAACCGCAACCCGAAGGCCTACCTGTTCGCCATCGTCGGCGCCGAATACGTGATGCGCCTGCTGCCGCGCGGCACCCACGACTTCAAGAAGTTCATCCGCCCCTCCGAGCTGGGCGCCTGGTCGCGCGACGCGGGCCTGGCGGTCAAGGACATCATCGGCCTGACCTACAACCCGCTGACCAAGCACTACAAGCTGGCCAACGATGTCGACGTCAACTACATGATCCAGACCCTGCGCGAGGAGTGAATCGCATGCTCAGAGCGGTTCTCTTCGACATGGACGGCACCCTGCTGGACACCGCGCCGGATTTCATCGCCGTGTGCCAGGCGATGCTCAAGGCCCACGGCCGCGCGCCAATCGATGACCAGCGCATCCAGGACGTGGTCTCCGGCGGCGCCCGCGCCATGGTTGCCGCGACCTTCGACATGGACCCCGAAGCCCCCGGCTTCGAGGCCCTGCGCCAGGAGTTCCTCGACCGCTACCAGGAGCATTGCGCCGTCTTCACCCGCCCGTACGACGGCATGGCTGAACTGCTGGAGAGCATCGAGCGTTCGCGCCTGATCTGGGGCGTGGTGACCAACAAGCCGGTGCGCTTCGCCGCGCCGATCATGGAGCAGCTGGGCCTGGCCGAACGTTCCGCCGTGCTGGTCTGCCCGGACCATGTGACCAGGAGCAAGCCGGACCCGGAAATGCTCCTGCTGGCCTGCAGCCAGCTGAAGGTCGATCCGTCCGAAGTGCTGTTCATCGGTGACGACCTGCGCGACATCGAGTCGGGCCGCGCCGCCGGGACCAAGACCGCCGCCGTGCGCTACGGCTATATCCACCCGGACGACAACCCCGCGCACTGGGGCGCCGACGTGATCGTCGATGCTCCCCGCGAGCTGCTCGCCGTTCTCGATCGCGCACTCTGCTCCTGCTGAGCCCTATCCCCGCGAGCCCGTCGCCCGTCGCACTGACGGGCTCCGCCAAGGAGAAACCATGTTCGACTATTCCGCCCGCCCCGACCTGCTCAAGGGCCGCGTGATCCTGGTCACCGGCGCCGGTCGTGGCATCGGCCGGGCCGCTGCGCTGACCTACGCCGCCCACGGCGCCACCGTGCTGCTGCTGGGCAAGACCGAGGACTTCCTCAACGAGGTCTATGACCTGATCGTCGCTGCGGGCCATCCGGAGCCGGTGGTGATCCCGCTGAACCTGGAAACCACTCTGCCGCACCAGTACGACGAGCTGGCAGCGATGATCGAGAAGGAGTTCGGCAAGCTCGACGGCCTGCTGCACAACGCCTCGATTCTTGGCCTGCGCTCGCCCATCGAGCAGATCTCCACCGACAACTTCACCCGCGTCATGCAGGTGAATGTCAACGCCATGTTCAGCCTCACCCACACGCTGCTGCCGCTGCTCAAGCTCTCCGAGGACGCCTCGGTGGTCTTCACCTCCAGCAGCGTCGGCCGCAAGGGCCGCGCCTACTGGGGCGCCTACGCGGTGTCGAAGTTCGCCACCGAGGGCCTGATGCAGGTACTGGCGGACGAGTGCGAAGACATCACCAGCGTTCGCGCCAACAGCGTCAACCCCGGCGCCACCCGGACCGCCATGCGCGCCCACGCCTACCCAGGCGAGAACGCCTACAACAATCCGGCGCCGGAAGAGATCATGCCGGTCTACCTCTACCTCATGGGCCCGGACAGCCAGGGCGTAAACGGCCAGGCCTTCAACGCCCAGGACTGATATCGCCCTGACAACCCGGCACTGACGTACCAGCGGCGTCGGCCTGCAGCCCAGCAACGACGCCGCTTTCCGCCAATTTTCCGGCTCCACCCCAAGCCACCACCCGGCAAAGTGCCACTATTTCGCCAGACTTCTGGCGAAACCTTCCCCCCTCGGGAACCCTGCCCGCCATCGGTCGGTCAATACGGCGTCTTTTCAGGCCTTTCCGCGCCCTGGCACGGAAATCGCTCTGTCCTTCGCAAACGCCGTAAAAATGGTCACCGCCATGGTTCCTCCCAAGCAGTCCAACACCATCGATTTCGATGCTGCCAAGCTCCAGCGCGCCGCCAGCCAAGACACCCGCCCCCTTTCGCGGCGTCCACTGGACCTGCTGGAACTGCGCCAGCAGCTGAACCTGCAACTGCAGGTGAGCCTGGAGGCCGAGCGCATCCTGGCGGTGTTCTTCCGCGAGATCCAGCAGATGCTGCCAGTGGAGTACATGGCCTACGCCCATGCCGGCGCCGACCTGCGCCTGGAGTTCGGCGACGCGGCCAGGAACAGCGCCGACTACCGCCTGACCCACGCCAGCGAATACCTCGGCGAAATCAGTTTCCGCCGCGCCCGGCGCTTCGCCGAGGCCGAGCTGGCGCAGCTTGAATCGCTGATGGCCTGCCTGCTCTACCCGCTGCGCAACGCCCTGCTCTACCGTGCCGCCGTGCAGTCGGCGCTGCGCGATGCGCTGACGGGCACCGGCAACCGCATCGCCATGGACCAGACCCTGGGCCGCGAGGTCGAGGTAGCGCGGCGGCACCTGCTGCCGCTGTCGATCCTCATGCTCGACCTGGACCACTTCAAGCAGATCAACGACGAGCACGGCCACAGCGTCGGCGACGACGCCTTGCGCGCCGTGGCCACGGCGCTGAAGAACAGCCTGCGCAACGTCGACATGGTGTTCCGCTTCGGCGGCGAGGAATTCCTCGTCCTGCTCTCCAACACCCCTGGCGTCTCCGCCGTGCAGGTGGGCGAACGGCTTCGCGCTGCCGTGGAGGAGCTGAACCTGGCCGCCGGCGGCAAGCGCTTGCCGCTGTCGATCAGCCTGGGCTGCGCAACGCTCAGTGGCGGCGAGTCAGTGGACGACCTGCTGCGTCGTGCCGACAGCGCCCTCTACGAAGCCAAGCGCGACGGGCGCAACCGGCTGGCCTGCGCCAGCTGATTCAGCGGCTGCCGCTCCAGTTCCCCGCCCTTCTCGCCGGCGAGCACAGTCCCTGTAGGAGCGAGCTTGCTCGCGAACGGATTTCCCGGCTGCCCTGGCGTCAAGCGGGTTCGCGAGCAAGCTCGCTCCTACCCAAAGCCCTATACCGGCAAATCGCAGGCAATAAAAAAGGGCTCCGAGGAGCCCTTTTTCATTTACCGCAGTCGCTTAGCGCTTGAAACCCGGACGCATGCCGTCACCGGCAGCTTGCGGACGACGCTTGGCGATCGGCTTGCGGGCGACCGGCTTGCCGGGACGCTCGGCCAGCGGGGCGCCTTTCTCGCGAGCCGGACGGTCGCTCGGCGCCTTGCGCGGAGCACGGCTTTCGCCGGCATCGCTGCGCGGGCCACGGGTGGGACGATCACCAGCGTCACGCGGAGCGCGAGCAGGACGATCACCACCGGCGTCACGCGGTTTGCGCGGAGCGCGGCCTTCGCCGGCGTCGCTGCGCGGGCCACGGGCCGGACGATCGCCCGCATCACGCGGAGCACGGGCTGGACGATCACCACCTGCGTCACGCGGCTTGCGCGGGGCGCGGCTGTCGGCGGAGTCGCCACGCGGGGCGCGCGCCGGACGCTCACCAGCACCCTCACGGGACTGGCGCGGAGCGCGGCTGTCAGCGGCGTCACCACGCGGGGCGCGGGCCGGACGCTCGTCGGAATCGCGCGGACCACGAGCCGGGCGCTCACCAGCCGCCGGACGCGGAGCACGCTGCGGACGTTCGCCTTCGGCACGCTCGGTGCGGGTACGCGAGCCACGGCCCGGACGCTCGCTGGGCGCCAGCTTTTTGCCGAGCTTGCGCTCCTGGCGCTCGACCTTCTCCTTGGTCTTGGTGGAGACCGCCGGCAGGGCGATCGGCGTCAGGCCGACTTCCTCGCTGAGGATGTCCAGCTCGCGCTGACCCATCTCGCGGTAGCGACCCATGGTCAGCTCGGAGGTCAGGAACACCGGTCCGAAACGCACGCGCTTCAGGCGGCTGACCACCACGCCCTGGGATTCCCACAGGCGGCGGACTTCGCGGTTACGGCCTTCCATCACCACCACGTGGTACCAGTGGTTGAAGCCTTCGCCACCCGGAGCTTCCTGGATGTCGCTGAACTTGGCCGGCCCGTCTTCGAGCATCACGCCGGCTTTCAGGCGTTCGATCATCTCTTCGTCGACTTCACCGCGCACGCGCACGGCGTACTCGCGGTCCATCTCGTAGGACGGGTGCATCAGGCGGTTGGCCAGCTCACCGTCGGTGGTGAACATCAGCAGGCCGGTGGTGTTGATGTCCAGGCGGCCGACGTTGATCCAGCGGCCGCTGCGCAGGCGCGGCAGGCGGTCGAACACGGTCGGTCGGCCTTCCGGATCGTCGCGGGTGCAGACTTCGCCTTCGGGCTTGTTGTAGATCAGCACGCGACGGACGTGCTCTTCGATCTTCTCGCGCTTGAGCAGGCGGTCATCGACGGCGATGGCGTCGCGGTCGCCCACGCGCTGGCCAAGGGTGGCCACGGCGCCATTGACCTTGACGCGGCCTTCTTCGATCCAGGCCTCGACGTCGCGGCGCGAGCCGACGCCCATGCGCGCGAGGACTTTCTGCAGTTTCTCGCCGGCCGGGGCTGGGGTAAGTTCTTCAAGGTTTTCGTGCGTGTCGGTCATCTGGGCACCTCCCGGTGTGGCATGCAACGAATAAAAAAGGTCGCGCATCATACGCGCTCGCGGGCAGCAAAGCACCGTCCGCAGTCGGGAAAGACTAGTCGAGTTACAGGGGGAATGAAGCCATGCAGCCAGAAGACGACTTTACCGGCGCCAAACTCGCGCTGTTCCATGCCGGCCAACTGGTGGTCTACAAGCGCGACGACAAGGCCGGTATCCCCTACCCCGGCTGCTGGGATTTCCCCGGCGGCGGCCGCGAAGGTGGCGAAACCCCGGCCCAATGCGCGCTGCGCGAACTGGAGGAAGAGTTCGCCCTGCGCCTGGACGAACAGCGCATCGAATGGCAACGTCGCTACCCCGCCACCCACGGTCCGGCGCCCTGGGCGTGGTTCCTGGTGGCGCGCCTGGAACAGGCCGAGTTCGAGGCCATCCGCTTCGGCGACGAAGGCCAGTACTGGCGCCTGATGCGGGTCAGCGAATACCTCGCCCATGACGAGGCCGTGGACTACCTGCAGGAACGCCTGCGGCATTTCCTCGCAGGTCGCCTGGACATCGCCTGATTCCGCGCTGCAGGCCGCTGATCCGTATTTGCACGGCCTATCTGAATCTGTTTCCTGCTCGCGCATTTTCCTAGATTGCCCGCTCACCGAAGCGCGCCGGATTTGCAGTCCATGGCGCCCGGACGTTCTGTCACAAGCGGGAATCGAGCATGAACACGAGAAGCACGGAGCAGGCGTACAACTACAAGGTGGTCCGCCAGTTCGCCATCATGACGGTGGTGTGGGGCGTGGTCGGCATGGCCATGGGGGTGCTGATCGCCTCCCAACTGGTCTGGCCGCAACTGAACCTGGACCTGCCCTGGACCAGTTTCGGGCGCCTGCGCCCGTTGCACACCAGCCTGGTGATCTTCGCCTTCGGCGGCTGTGCGCTGTTCGCCACCAGCTACTACACGGTGCAGCGCACCTGCCAGACGCGACTGTTTTCCGATAGCCTCGCCGCCTTCACCTTCTGGGGCTGGCAGGCGCTGATCGTGACCATGATGATCAGCCTGCCGCTGGGCTACACCACCACCAAGGAATACGCCGAGATCGAATTCACCGGCGCCGTGTGGATGGCCATCGTCTGGGTCGCCTACGCGGTGGTGTTCTTCGGCACGCTGTTGAAGCGCAAGACCCCGCACATCTATGTGGGCAACTGGTTCTTCGCCGCCTTCATCCTGGTCACGGCGATGCTGCACATCGTCAACCACCTGGCCATTCCGGTGGACTGGTTCAAGTCCTACCCGGTGTACTCCGGCGCCACCGATGCCATGGTGCAGTGGTGGTACGGGCACAACGCGGTAGGCTTCTTCCTCACCACCGGCTTCCTCGGGATGATGTATTACTTCGTGCCCAAGCAGGCCGGGCGCCCGGTGTATTCGTACCGGCTGTCCATCGTCCACTTCTGGGCGCTGATCACCCTGTATATCTGGGCCGGCCCGCACCACCTGCACTACACCGCCCTGCCCGACTGGGCGCAGTCGCTCGGCATGGTGATGTCGCTGATCCTGCTGGCTCCGAGCTGGGGCGGCATGATCAACGGCATGATGACGCTGTCCGGCGCCTGGCATAAGTTGCGCACCGACCCGATCCTGCGCTTCCTGGTGGTGTCGCTGGCGTTCTACGGCATGTCGACTTTCGAAGGTCCGATGATGGCGATCAAGACCGTCAACGCCCTGTCTCACTACACTGACTGGACCATCGGCCACGTCCATGCTGGCGCACTGGGCTGGGTGGCGATGATTTCCATCGGCTCGCTCTACCACCTGATTCCCAAGGTCTTCGGTCGCGAACAGATGCACAGCATCGGTCTGATCAACGCACACTTCTGGCTGGCCACCATCGGCACGGTGCTCTACATCGCCTCGATGTGGGTCAATGGCATCACCCAGGGCCTGATGTGGCGGGCGGTGAACGCCGACGGCACGCTCACCTATTCCTTCGTCGAAGCGCTGCAGGCCAGCCACCCCGGCTTCGTGGTGCGCATGAGCGGCGGCATGCTGTTCCTCGGCGGCATGCTGCTGATGGCCTGGAACACCTGGATGACCGTGCGCCAGGCGCGCCCGGAGGCGATGCGCGTCGCCGAGCGGATGGCCTGAGATGACACTCTGGCTCGGGCTGGGCGCGCTGCTGGCGCTGTACGTCGGCGTCGGCTGGTGCCTGCGGGCGCACCGCGAGCGCGGCATCGAGGAGGCCAGCATGCTGCCCTTCGCCGATGACGACGAGGTCGCCCGGCGCATGGAAAAAGCCACGGGGCGCAGCCGCACCGGCTGTGCCTGCCCCGGTCGCTGCCAGGGTGATTGCGAGCACTGGCGCGACTGGCAGCCCTAGCGTGCCGTCCTGAGCGCAGGCCTGCGACAGAGCGCCGCATCACCTCCATCAATTTTCATTAGCAAGCACATCAATTTCCCGGCGGGCAGCCCGAGGAGGAATATCTCTCCCGTGCCCCGCCACCTGATGGACGCCTGCAGCATCGTCCCCTGTCCTGTCTGGACCCCAGGACAGACATCATCGATGCCAGTGCTCCCCGGTGGGGCTTTCAAACCCATTCAGGGCCCCAGCGGGCCCTCACCGAGCGTTTTATCGAGGGAATAAAGAATGAAGCTTGCCTCTGTCGTGTCGGCTGTCATCTCCAGCCTCGCCCCAATGGCTTTTGCCCAGGACGCAATCAAGAACCCCGGCGCCGAACTGCCGGTCACCGAATACCACTACGGCATGTCCCTGGACGTCGACAAGGTTCTGCACCGTACCGACAACTCCGGCAAGGTCGGCATCGTGCCAGCCTACATGGTCTACCAGGATCACAACGGCGAGACCCACAAGGTCCGCTTCCTGGAATGGGGCGGCAGCACCAGCCAGGGCTGAGCGCTCACCGCACATCGCCTCCCGGCCGTCTTGGCCCAACCCCGCGAGCCTGTGGTGGCGGTCGGGGGGCGACCCTGAGTTCTCGGTTACCCTGCAGGAGCCCACCTGACGCTTTTCCCAAAAGCGCCCGTTCCTGCAGGTGGATACTCAGTTCCAGTGCCTCCGCGAAGCGCGACGGTTGTCTCCCAGGCCGACCAGCGCCGCCACCGAAGCCATCAGCACCTCGGCGACCCACGCCAGCAGCAGGCCTCCGGCCAGCGCCCAGCCAATGGCCTCGGGCTCCAGCACCACCTGATAGCGGTAGTTCTGGTAGGTTTCCTGCAACAATTCATGGTTCGGCGCCGCCACCATGTGCAGCGCGCGCTGGTACCAGGTGCCCTGCAGGGCCTGCCATTCGTTCTCGAACAGCTGGGCACGGCGCATCAGGCGTTCGATGTTGTCGGCGTCGCGCTGGAAGACCGGGTCGGCACTACCACGGTAATGCGCCACCAGGGCACTCAGGTCGCCCTTGAAGAACTGCCCCGATGTGTCCTTGAAGCCCTGCAGCGCCTGGGCGGCCTCGATGCGATGGGCATCGACGCGTTGCGCGTAATCCTTGATGAAGCCCGGCACCTGGACCGCGACCATCAGCCCCAGCGCAAACAGCACCATGCGTACGTAGCTGCGCAGCATTCTTTTCCCCTTCGTTCTTATGGATGTGCAAGGCAACGCCGGATTCTCCCGTTTGCCGCACCGGCATGCCGGGAATGCTTCACGTCCCGATCAGATGCGGCCCTGGGTGACGATCTCGCCACGCCACCAGAGCATCCATTCGCCGCCCTGCATCCGGGTCCAGTTTTCGTTGTCGGTCAGCGGCTCGGTGGCGATCACCGTCACCACGTCGTTGGGCGTGGTTTCCGACTGGAAGTCCACCGTGACGTCGGCGTCACGCAGGCGTGCCGGGCCGAATGGCGCGCGGCGGGTGATCCAGGCCAGCTTGGTGCTGCAGAAGGTGAACAGCCAGTCGCCGTCACTGAGCAGGCAGTTGAACACGCCCTTCTCGCGGTAGGAGGCGCAGGCAGTGACCAGGGTGGGCAGCAGCACCTCCACTGGCACGGGCTCGGGGAAGGCGCGGCGCACGCGGTTGAGCAGGTCGCAGAAGGCCGCTTCGCTGTCGGTGTCGCCCACCGCGCGGTAGAGACCGGGCTCGGGATGGAAGTCGGCGAGCTGGCCGTTGTGGGCGAAGGTCCAGTAGCGCCCGCCCATTTCGCGCACGAAAGGGTGGGTGTTGGCCAGGCAGACCTTGCCGACGTTGGCCTGGCGGATGTGGCCGATCACTGCTTCGCTCTTGATCGGGTAGCGTTGCACCAGCCGCGCGACTTCCGAGTCGACGCTTGCGGATGGGTCCTGGAACAGCCGCACACCGCGCCCTTCATAGAATGCGATGCCCCAGCCGTCGCGGTGCGGGCCGGTGCCGCCGCCGCGCTGCATCAGCCCGGTGAAGCTGAAGACGATGTCCGTCGGAACGTTGGCGCTCATGCCGAGCAACTCGCACATGAATCAGTTCTCCTCCATCAGTGCCTCGCGCAGCTGATGCAGCTCGCGTTCCAGGCGATTCTGCATCCTTTTCCGCCCCAGCGGCAGGAACCGCGTGAGCACGCGCAGCAGCAGGGCCGGCAGGTCGTTCAGCTCACGCGGGATAAGGTGCAGATGAAAATGTTCGACGTGCTGGTTGGCCGCGGGGCCATCGTTCACCAGCAGGTTGATGCCGACCCGCCCGTAGCCGGCACGACGCAGCACGCGCTCCATACGCTCGGCCAGTGGGATCAGGTCCTGCTGGGCTTCCTCGGAAAGCTGGTGCAGGAAGGTCGCGTGCTCGCGGGCTACCAGCAGCAGGTGTGCGGGACGCAGCGGATAGATGTCCAGCAGCACGATGAAATGGTCGTCTTCGTAGAGGATACGGGCCGGCACGCGACCGGCCGCGATGGCACAGAACACGCAGTCCATGGGAACTCCTCGAAAGGCCGTTCAGTTCATGCTGGACGCGTGCGGGGCAGGACGCAAGGTCGGTCTACAGGCGCGGTTCGATCCGCGCACGATTGTCGTGCCGCTCACTGGGGTGGGAGTTCACGCCTTCCACCAGTTCCGGCTGCATCAGTTGGCGCAGGGTCGGCTCGTCGTCCGCTTCCTTGTCCTGGCGGCGCTTCTTCAGCGAGCGCTCCAGCGGCCAGCGGATCAGCACGAACAGCAGGTACAGGCCGAACGCGGCGAGCAGCACCAGGGCAAGGTCGGAGACGGCGCGCCAGGCGTTGTTGCCGACCTTGAACACCACGTCCAGCGCGGTGATGGCGATCGCCGGGGCGTACAGGTTGTTCGCCGGGTCCACCGGGGTCGGGGTGAACAGCAGGACGATGACGATCACCCGCAGGGGTTCGCGCAGCCAGCGCCACATCCAGCCGGTCATCAGGAACCAGACCAGGGTCAGGCCAAGGCCGGCGGCGATATAGGCGCCCCAGGCAAGCGTGTAATCGTGTTCGTTCATGCGCGTGCGTACGTGCGGTGTCGGCAGAGGGGTGCGTATGATAGCTGCTTTTCCCCATGGGTGCGCAGCCGGGCGTCATCCATGCCGTTGCCCAGGAGCCACCATGACCGACCGCCAGCCCCCCATCGCCCGCCGCGAAGCCGCCGCCGATCCGTACGCCTGGCTGGAAAACCGCGACGCCGAGGATGTCCTCGACTACCTGAAAGCAGAAAATGCCTACCTGGAAGATAGACTTCTTCCTCAGACGAAACTGCGTGAAACCCTGTTCCAGGAAATCAAGGGCCGTATCCGCGAGACCGACCTGTCGCTGCCCACCCCCTGGGGCCCCTGGCTCTACTACCAGCGCACCACCGCCGGCGACGAGTACCCGCGGCACTACCGCAGCCCGCGCCCGGCCGATGGTTCGCTGACTGTCGAGGAGAGCGCCGAGCAGTTGCTGCTGGACCCGAACGAGCTGGCTGGCGATGGCTTCCTATCGGTCGGCGCCTTCAGTATCAGTCCGGATCATTCGAAACTCGCCTACAGCCTGGATACCAGCGGCGATGAGATCTACACCCTCTACGTGAAGGAACTAGCTGACGGCAGCGTGACCACCCTGCCCTTCGACGACTGCGACGGCAGCCTGACCTGGGCCAACGACAACCATACCCTGTTCTTCGGCGAGCTGGACGATACCCACCGCCCGCACAAGCTCTATCGCCACCGCCTGGGCGAATCCGGCGCGCAGCTGATCTTCGAGGAGCCGGACGGGCGCTTCTTCCTCAACTGCTACCGCGCCAGCTCCGAGCGCCAACTGGTGCTGCTGCTGAACAGCAAGACCACCAGCGAAGCCTGGGTGCTGGACGCCAATACCCCCGAGGGCGAGTTCGTCTGCCTGGCGCCGCGCGAGGAAGGCCACGAGTACTACCCGGACCATGGCCGTCTGAACGGCGACTGGGCCTGGCTGATCCGCAGCAACCAGACCGGCATCAACTTCGCCCTTTACCAGGCCAGCGAAGCGCAGCCGACCCGCACGCACTGGATCGAACTGATCGCGCACCGCGACGACGTGATGCTCGAAGGCCTGACCCTGAGCGCCAGCGCCCTGACCCTGAGCCTGCGCGAAGGCGGCCTGCCGATCGTCGAAGTTCACCCGCATGGCCAGCCGGCGCACCGTGTCGACCTGCCGGACGCCGCCTACAACCTCTACGTGCAGGACAGCCTGGAGTTCGACAGCGCGGTGATCCGCCTGCGCTACGAGGCCCTCAATCGCCCTGCGCAGATCCGCCAGCTGGACCTCGCCAGCGGCGAACAGAAGGTCCTCAAGCAGACCCCGGTGGAAGGTCCGTTCGACGCCGACGCCTATGAAAGCCGCCGCCTCTGGGCCGACACCGCCGACGGCGTGCAGGTGCCGATCAGCCTGGTCGGCCGCCGCGATGTGCTCGAAGACATCGCCCGCGGCAAGCCGGCGCCGCTCTACCTCTATGGCTACGGCGCCTACGGCGAGAGCCTCGACCCCTGGTTCTCCCATGCCCGCCTGAGCCTGCTGGAGCGCGGCTTCGTCTTCGCCATCGCCCACGTGCGTGGCGGCGGCGAACTGGGCGAAGCCTGGTACCGCGCCGGCAAGCTGGAGCACAAGCAGAACACCTTCAGCGACTTCATCGCCTGCGCCGAACACCTGCTGGGCCACGGCTACAGCACTCCGGCACAGCTGGCGATCAGCGGCGGCAGCGCCGGCGGCCTGCTGATCGGCGCGGTGCTCAACCAGCGCCCGCAGCTGTTCGCCGCGGCCATCGCCGAAGTGCCCTTCGTCGACGTGCTCAACAGCATGCTCAACCCCGACCTGCCGCTGACCGTCACCGAATACGACGAGTGGGGCAACCCGCAAGAGCCTGAGGTCTACGCCCGCATCCGCGCCTATGCACCCTACGAGAACGTCAGCGCGCAGGACTACCCTGCCCTGCTGGTGGTGGCCGGCTACAACGACAGCCGCGTGCAGTACTGGGAGGCCGCCAAGTGGGTGGCCAAGCTTCGCGTCAGCAAGACCGACGAAAACCTGCTGCTGCTCAAGACCGACCTGGGCGCCGGCCACGGCGGCATGAGTGGCCGCTACCAGGGCCTGAAGGACGTGGCGCTGGAATACGCCTTCCTGTTCAAGGTGCTGGGCATCGAAGGCAACGCCTGATGCTCTACACCTGCCCCTGCTGCGGCTACTTCAGTTTCGGCGACCCTCCGGGGTCGTACGAAATCTGCGAGATCTGCTTCTGGGAAGACGACCACCTGCAGCTCTGCTTCCCCGACGCGCGCGGCGGCGCCAACGCCGTGAGCCTGATCGAGGCGCAGGTCAACTACGTGCAGTGGGGCGCCTGCGAAAGGCGCTTCCGCGCCAAGGTGCGCCCGGTCACTATCGATGACGTGAAGGACGACCGCTGGTTCCCGCTGTGGGAAAAACGCGTGGAGCTACCGGATGACGAGGCGCCGCTGACCGGCGAGGAAGCCTGCTACTGGCTGCGCACGCCGGCCTGAATGCCCTCAGCGTCGGCTGCTGACAGCCAGGCCGACGCCCATGGCCACGATCAGCCCGCCCGAGGCCGTCTGCTGCCAGCGCCGCCAGGTCGGGTTGCTGCCCACGCGGTTGCCGACCCGCCCGGCGACCAGCGACACCACGGCATTCACCAGGCAGCCGCCGAGGTTGAACAGCAGGCCGAGGCAGAGGATCTGCACCACGAAGTTCGGGCTGCCGGCGGGCACGAACTGCGGCAGGAAGGCGAGGAAGAACAGCGCCACCTTGGGGTTGAACACATTGACCAGCATGCCCTGCAGGAACACCCGGCTCAGGCGCGCGGGCTCCAGCTCGGTGCGTTTCTGTTCACGCCAGGCGCCGCGGATCAGCTGCACACCGAGCCAGACCAGGTAGAGCGCGCCCAGCCACTTGAGCACGCCGAAGGCCACGCTGGACATCATCAGCAGCGCCGACAACCCGAATGCCGCGGCCAGCATGTGCACCACGCAGCCGGCGCCGATCCCCAAGGTCGACATCAGCCCCGCCGCCGTCCCCTGGGCAGCCGAGCGCGAGGCGACGTAGAGCATGTCCGGGCCGGGCGTGAGGTTGAGCGCGAGGGTGGCGATGAAGAACAGGCTGAGGCTTTCGAGGCTGGGCATGGCGCGGCTCCGGGACGGAAGACGCGCAGCATGCCACGGGGTGTGCCGCCGACGGAACCCGCCGGCGCTGGGATCAGCCGGCGCGGAAGATCAGGTGCTCTTCCCAGTCGTCTTCAGGTACCGAACCCTCGGCGAGCATGCGCCCGGACTGCGAGATGCGCTCATGGTGCACCGCGTCCGGATCGCCGCAGACCAGGTGATGCCACAGCGGCAGGTCCTTGCCCTCGGACACCAGACGATAGCCGCAGGTTGGCGGCAGCCAGCGGAATTCATCGGCCTGGGCCGGGGTGAGCTGGATGCAGTCCGGCACGCTGGCGCGGCGGTTGGCGTAATCGGTGCAGCGGCAGGTCTTCAGGTCCAGCAGCTTGCAGGCGATACGCGTGTAATAGACGGCGCCGTCGTCCTCGTCTTCCAGCTTCTGCAGACAGCACAGGCCGCAGCCGTCGCACAGCGATTCCCACTCTTGCTGATCGAGCTGGTCGAGGGTCTTGCGTTTCCAGAAGGGTTCGACTTTGGCGGCCATTTTTTAGTCAGGGGCAATTTCACGGGGCGCAAAGTCTAAGCCCGTCGTGCGCGCAGGCCAAGCGCAGGCGACCATTGACCGCGCAGCGCTTGCCAGAGCGTGCGGCGCTGGTTAGTTTGATCGCCCCACGGGCCCGCTCCGCCTGCCTTCTGCCAGCGCCGCGAGGCCCGCCAACCGCCCGATCCCACCGCGATGCCCGGCCGACCACGGCACCATCGGCAGATTCCACGCCCTTCAAGGAGCCACCATGAGCGCCAACCCTCGCGTTTCCGAGCACCCGATCGACCCTCAGTTCATCAATCGCTGGTCGCCCCGCGCCTTCAATGGCGAAACCATTCCCCAGGAGACCCTGCTGAGCTTCATCGAAGCCGCGCGCTGGGCGCCGTCGTCCTTCAATTCGCAGCCCTGGCGCTTTCTCTTCGCCCTGCGTGACACGCCGAACTGGCAGCGCTACCTGAACCTGCTGGGCGAGTTCAACCGCGGCTGGGCGCAGCACGCTTCGGCGCTGGTCGTCGTGCTGTCCAAGACCACCTTCGCCCCGCCCGGCTCCAGCGAGGAAAAGCCCGCGCTGTGGCACAGCTTCGACACCGGTTCGGCCTGGGGCTTCCTCGCCCTGCAGGCAAGCCTGGCAGGCTGGCACACCCACGGCATGGCCGGCTTCGATCGCGAACTGGCGCGCAGCGAGCTGAAGGTGCCGGCAGACCATGAAATCCACGCGGTGATCGCCATCGGCAAGCTCGGTGACAAGACGATCCTTTCCGAAAGCCTGCAGGCCCGCGAAGTGCCCAATGCCCGCCGCCCGCTGGCAGAGATCGTGGCCGAAGGTGATTTCTCGCTCTGACGGCCCTCTGTAGGAGCGAGCTTGCTCGCGAACCTGCATGGCACGGAGTTGAGCAGTTCGCGAGCGAGCTCGCTCCTACAGGAAAGCCAAAGAAAAAAGGCCCCGGATGGGGCCTTTTTCATGTCCGCAGCGGTCAGTAACCGCGGGAGAAATCCACCTCGCCGCGCATGGCCTGGCCGGCCCAGAAGCGCGTGAGGTTGTCGCGAAACAGGTCGATCAGCAGGCTCGGCAGCGTCGGCGCAGCGGTATGCCCGGTGAGCAGCAGGCGCGGCGTGTGCCAGAACGGGTGCGAAGCCGGCAGCGGCTCCTGGCGGCAGACGTCGATCACCGCGCCGGCCAGCTGGTTGGCTTCCAGCGCCGCGACCAGGTCCTCGTCCACCACGGAGGTGCCGCGGCCAGCATTGAGGAAGAGCGCGGTGGGCTTCATCCGCTGGAACAGCGCGAGGTTGAAGATATCCGCGGTTTCCGGCGTGTCGGGCAGCAGGTTGATCACGTAGTCGGCGGTCTCGGCCAGACGCGGCAGGTCATCCAGCCCGCCCATGCGGCCGAAGGGCACCAGCGAACGCGGGTTCTTCGCCACGCCAACCAACTCCACGCCGAAGGGCGCCAGCATGTGCGCCACCGCCTGGCCGATCTCGCCGGTGCCGACGATGAGAATCTGCCGGCCACTCAGGCTGCCGGGCGCGCGGTCGTCCCACTGCACGCCGACCTGGCTGGCCAGGCGGCCGAGGAACTGGCGTTCGTGGGCAAGCATGTAGGTGAGCAGGTACTCGGTCATGACCTGGCCGAAGATGCCGACGGCACGGGTCAGGGCGTAATCCTTGGGGAGGTCGTCCGCCAGCAGCGGGGTGATGCCGGCCCAGCTGGACTGGATCCACACCGGGTGTACGCCCTGGCGCAACAATTGCGCAGCCAGGTTCGGCTCGCCGAGCCACACCGGGCATTCGGCCGCCGCTTCCACCAGGGTGTCGGGGTTGTTGCCGGAGATCACCGTCAACCGGGGTTCGGCCGCCATCAGCAGGGCGGCATAGAGGGCGTGTTCGCGATCGAGTACGAGCAGGCGCATGGTCAGGCCTTTCGCTTCGAACGGTGGAGCATTACCGGCTGGCGCATCTGGACTCGCTTCAAGGGATCTTCCCTGGGGAAATCGTCGTCAGTTCTAGGGAAGTCAGGCGGCTATAGACACAGCCAGAGACCAAGCGTTCCGCTCCGTTGAACCCTTTTCACCCCTGCATAATGCGCTCAGGCCGCGTATTTGCACAGTGCCAGCACTGGGCGAATACGCGGCCTGAAGGAGGTGACGAACCGGTCGGAATCAGACCGGGTCGTTCCGCCGCAGCAATTCCTCGGGAAGGTGCTCGATGTACTCATCTTCCGCCGGCGGCATCTGCAGGTGGAAACCTTGTTTCTCGATGTTTTCCAGCACCACGTTGATGTCTTCGCGGGCCAGCTGTCGCTCGGGGCTCAGCACCAGGTCGAAGGTGTGCTTGGGCGCGCCGAACGCGGCGAGCAGCGCCTCGGGCACGCGACTGAGGGCTTCGCGCTTGTCGACGTACAGGTACATCTCGTTCTTGCGCGGACTCTTGTAGATGGAGCAGATGCGTTTCATATCGGTGCCTTCCGCGTTTTGCAGTGGGCCACTAAACAGAGTGGGCCGCGTTATTCGGGTGTCTGGGCAGCCAGGCTGTCGAGCAGGGCCTGCCCCATCAGCTCGCGACGCCAGCCTTGCAGCGAATCGGGCAGTTGGTAGGGACCGTTGGGCCAGCCGGTCTTGAGCAGGGCTTCGAGGATCTTCTTGCGCAGCATCAGCTCGGGCGCCATCTCCAGGCGCTCGGCTTGCTTCTGGCCGACTTCGCGCAGCTTCTTCAGCACCGGGGTGATCTCCCTGGGCAGCGGCTCGGGCAGGGTCTGCGGCCAGACGGCTTCAGGCAGCTTGGCCGCGTGGGCCATCAGGGCGATCAGGGTGTCGCCGTCCTGGCGCACGGTGCGCGGGTGCATGTCGTCGATGCGCGCCAGGGCGACCTTGTCGGCCGGCTGGAAGCGCGCCAGCGGCCACAGTGTGTGCTCGCGCAGAATGTGGTTGCGCGGCTTGTTGCGCAACCGCGCCTGTTCCTCGCGCCAGACGCACAGCTCGCGCAGCACGGCCAGTTGCTGACGCCCCAGCTTCCACGCCAGCTTGACGTCGAGGTAGGCCTGCTGCGGGTCGCTGACGCGGCTCTGGTTGCTGGTCAGGTCGGTGCCATCGGCCAGCAGCCATTGCAGCTTCTCGTCGCTCAGGCGCGGCGCCAGCTTCACGTAGACCTCGGCCAGGTGCTGCACGTCCTCGGCAGCGTAGCGCACCTGCATGTCGGTCAGCGGGCGCTGCAGCCAGTCGGAGCGGGTTTCGTCCTTGGGCAGATCGAGGCCGAGGATTTCCAGCACCAGCTTGGAGTAGCCCATGGAATGCGGCATGCCCAGGTAGGCGGCGGCCAGTTGGGTGTCGAACAGCGGCTGCGGCAGGCTGCCGGTCAGGCGCTGGAAGACTTCCAGGTCCTCGCCGCAGGCATGGAACACCTTGACCACCACCGGCGATTCCAGCACGGCAGCGAACGGCGACCAGTCGCGGATCAGCAGCGGGTCGATCAGCCACACGCCGCTGCCGTCGCCCACCTGCACCAGCCCGGCGGCCGGGTAGAAGGTATCGACACGCATGAACTCGGTATCGAGCGCGAGGTACGGCAGTTCTTTCCAGTCCTGGCACTTGCGCTCCAGGGTGGCATCGTCGCGAATCCACTGTATGTCGAGGACGGTCACGAACATCTCCTTCGTTTCGGTGCGCGCATTATATAGAGATGCATGATGTGCGAGCATTCCACTCGGCCATCGGTCTGTGATGACTGCATGGCAACTTCTACGCTTTGCCCCGCCCACAACAACAACAAGGCAGCTCGCGCATGAAAAAACTTCTCGGACTGGTCGTCCTGCTGGTGGTAGCCGTTGCGGTCTACCTGGCGCTCACGCCCAGCCCCATCGACCCACTGGCCTGGACCCCGCCCAAGGCGCCAGCGATGACCGGGGTGATGGAACCCAATGACACCCTGATGAAAGCTGAACTCCTCGCCCAGGGCCAGATCGTCGGCCCCGAAGACACCGCCGTGGACAGCCAGGGCCGGGTGTTCGCCGGGCTGGATGACGGGCGCATCGTGCGGATCGGCGCCGACGGCAAGGCCGAAACCTTCGTCGAGACCGGCGGCCGCCCGCTGGGCCTGGCGTTCGACAAGAGCGGCAACCTGATCGTCGCCGACGCCTGGAAGGGCCTGCTGGAAGTCGACCCGCAGGGCAGGATCCGTGTGCTGACCGACTCGGCCGACGGCGTTCCCTTCGCCTTCACCGACGACCTGGACATCGCCAGCGACGGGCGCATCTATTTCAGCGACGCGTCCAGCCGCTTCCACCAGCCCGATTACATCCTCGACCTGCTAGAAGCCCGCCCCCACGGCCGCCTGCTGCGCTATGACCCGGCCACCGGCAAGACCGAGACGCTGCTCAAGGACCTGTACTTCGCCAACGGCGTGGCGCTGTCGCAGCATGAGGACTTCGTGCTGGTCAACGAGACCTACCGCTACCGCATCACCCGCTACTGGCTCAAGGGCGATAAGGCTGGGCAGCATGATGTGTTCGTCGACAACCTGCCGGGCCTGCCGGACAACCTCGCCAGTGACCGCAGCGGCACCTTCTGGGTTGCCCTGCCCTCGCCGCGCAAGGCCGACGCCGACATGATCCAGCAGATGCCCTGGCTGAAACGCCAGCTCACCAAACTGCCACGGGCCGTCCTGCCCAAGCCGGTGCCCTACGGCCTGGTGATCCAGGTGAACGAGAAAGGCGAGATCGTGCGCAGCCTGCATGACACCAGCGGCCAGCACCTGCGCATGGTGACCTCGGTGAAGTCGGTGAACGGCGTGCTTTACCTGGGCAGCCTGGAGAATGACCGCATCGGTCGGCTCCCTATCCGCTGAGGGCTCCGGACTCAGTAACGCCTCAGGCCGGCGTCTGCTCCTTCACGGCAGGCGTCGGTGCGGGCGTCGCTGAGGGTTCGAGCAGCTCCAGCATGCGCTCGCGCACTTCGCTCATCAGCGTATCGACGCCACTGTCGGTGAATTGCGTGGAGTCGATCGGCGTGCCGACATGCACTTCCACCGGCATGCCGAGATTCAGCTTCAGCCCGCCAGCGGGCAGCAATTGCTGGATGCCGCGGATTGCCACCGGGACGATGATCGCGTCGGTCTGCTGGGCCAGGCGGAAGCAGCCCTTCTTGAACGGCTGCAGCTTGCCGTCCTTGGAGCGCGTACCTTCGGGCGCGGCCCAGAGCACGATGCCGCTCTCCATCATTTCCCGCGCTTTCGCCAGGTCGGCCATGGCCTGGTGGCGGTTGTGCCGGTCGATGGACGGGAACTCCGCTGCCCGCATTGCCGCGCCCCATACCGGCACGGCGAACAGCTCGCGCTTGGCCAGCATGCGGATCGAGCCGGGCAGAGTCACGAAGATCGCCGGAATGTCGTAGAAGCTGGAATGGGTGCAGAGGATCATGTAGCGACGGCCATCGCCGAAGTCCGGCACCTCGCCGTAACGGCTCAGGCGCGCGCCGGTCAGGCGCAGCAGGCTGCCGGACCAGTCGCGGGTGAAGCCGTCGACCCTGGCGCGGCGCAGCCGGCCGATGGCGCCCAGCGCCAGGACCCGGACGCTGTAGCCCAGGGTGATCAGAACGGTCGCCAGTCCCACCAGGGCGACGCGCAGTGGGCCCGCCTTGCGCGGTGCCGATTGCTGGTCGTGCATGTTCGCCAACTCCCACCAACTTTTCATCGTACAAGCCTTATGATGCGCCTCAGCCCCGTCACGACACAGGAACGCGCCCATGACCCAAGCCCGCCTGCTCACGCCCGAGCAACTGGCCGCCCGCCTCGATGACCCCAATCTCGTCCTGCTCGACTGCCGCTTCGCCCTCGAGGACCCGGCCTATGGCGCAAGCAACTACCAGGAGAACCACATCCCCGGCGCGCACTTCGCCGACCTCAACCGGGACCTTTCCTCCCCGGTGATTCCGGGCGTCACGGGTCGCCATCCGCTGCCCGATCCGCAGCATCTGCAGGAGCACCTGCGTGCCTGGGGCCTGAACGCCGATAGTGAAGTGGTGCTGTATGACGACGGTCCTGGCGCCTTCGCCGCCCGCGCCTGGTGGTTGCTGCTGTGGCTGGGCAAGAGCGAGGGGGTGTACCTGCTCGATGGCGGCCTGACCGCCTGGCGCAACGCGGGCCTGCGCCTGACGACCGCTGAGACGCCGCTGCGCCCGGGCGATTTCAAGGGCGAGCCGGACAACAGCCTGCTGATCAGCGCCGGCGAACTGGCGGCGAAACTTGGCGACGCCGAACTGCCGTTGATCGACGCCCGCGGTCTGCCACGCTTCCGTGGCGAAGTGGAACCCATCGACCCGGTCGCCGGGCACATCCCCGGCGCCCAGTGCGCAGCCTTCACCGACAACCTCGGCAACGACGGCCGTTTCCTGCGCCCGGAACACCTGCACCAGCGCTTTGCCGGCCTGCTGCGCGGACGCCCCGCCGAGGATCTGGTGGCCTACTGCGGCTCCGGCGTCACCGCCTGCCACAACCTGTTCGCCCTGAGCCTGGCCGGCTACCCGCTGGGTCGTCTGTATGCCGGGTCCTGGAGCGAATGGATCACCGATGCCCGCCGCCCGGTGGCCAAGGGCGACTGATCTCCTCGCTCCGGCGACAAAAACGGAAGGCGCTGCACACCGTTGCCTTCCGTTCCTATGGATAGGTGTCAGGGCATCGGTCAGACTCGTGCCCATTCTTCAAAGGAGTGAACCCATGCCCTCGCGCATCCGCCAAACCCTGCTCGCCAGCCTGTTGCTGGGATTGTGCAGTGCCATCCCCACCCAAGCCGCCGAACTGGAAGCGACCCCCTGCGCCATTCAGGACGAGTGGTCAGACCTCTATGGCGAGGATCTGGTGAAAGCCGCCAAGGCGGGCCACGCCAGCGCGCAGTACAGCCTCGGCCTGGAGTACGACTCCGGCAGCGACGAATACGACCAGGACTACGAAAAGGCCGCCTACTGGTACGCCAAGGCTGCCCAGCAGGGCCACGCCTGCGCCCAGTACAACCTCGGCAACGCCTATGACAACGGCGATGGCGTGGAGCAGGATTCGGCCAAGGCGGTGTACTGGTACCAGAAGGCTGTCGACCAGGGCGACAAGGATGCCCAGTACAACCTGGCGATCATGTACGAGAACGGCACCGGCGTGACCCGCAGCTACAAGAAGGCTTTCGCCCTTTATCTGCTGTCGGCGAAGCAGGGCGACGTGGATGCCGAGTACGAAGTGGGCCAAAGCTATGCCAAGGGTCGGGGCGTGGCGAAGAACCCCGCGCAGGCCCGTGCCTGGTACCAGAAGGCGGCGGACCAGGGCCACGAAGAGGCCGAGGAAAAGCTCTCTGCGATGCCGGAGTTACCACCGAGCATCTAATCGCCAGAAGGAATATGAAGGAAAGCTGCGCCGACCAAACAGTTTAAAAACAGACCTTTACATCATCTTCATCGCACTACACTTCAATTCGAGCGGCTAAGTCCGCTTCCGGCGGGGCCGAGGATAATCATCAGAAGCTGCCAAGACGCCCAGCCCCGCCGGTCATTGATGACGAGGATGTCATGGGAATCGCCGCGAACGATCTTTGCCAGTATGTGATCCGCCCTACCCTGCACTATCTGGGGCGTCACAGTGTCGCGGCCGAATCGCTGCTGCTGGGGGCAGCGGCCTGTCAGTCGGCGCTGGGGAGCGCCCTCGATGACAGCCATGGCCACGGGCTGTATCGCATTGGTGAACAGCGACACCAGACGCTCTGGGATGGATTCCTGGCGCTGGACCCCGAGCTGGCCAGCCGCGTACGAGGGCTGGCCAGCCAGCATGCGTTCCTCGACGCACCGCACCTGGAACTCACGGTCAACCTGCGCTACAGCACCGCCATCGCCTGGATGCTGGTGGAGGCGGAACACCTGCCCCTGCCGCTGACGGATGACCCCATGGAGCTGGCCCGCGTCTGGCGCCAGGTTTTCCACCCTCACGGACGCCTCCACGACTTCGTCGACGCCTGGCACAGCTACGTCGGGAATTTCAGCCGAGTAGCCTGAATATTTCTCATTTCAATAGTGACTAATCGGTCAGAATTTATTTACATACAGCGACGAACGGACATCATTCAGATGGAACGCTCGTTTGAGCCCCGAAGCCCAAGGTAGAGCGCCTGCCGACCACTACCCAAGACCCGGGAATCTTGGTAGCTTGCGCGCCGATAAACACAGGAGTTGCTCTTACAATGAAAACAACATGGCTTAAGACCACCCTCGCACTGACCATCAGCGCTGCCTCCGCTCAGGTGCTTGCCAACGGCATCGCCATCAACGAGCAGAGCGCCAGCGGCGCCGGTACCGCCTACGCGGGCCGCGCTTCCTCGGCATTGGACGCCAGCACCATCTACGGCAACCCTGCCGGCATTTCCAAGCTCAAGCGAACTGAAGTCAGCGGCGGTCTGGCCGTGGTGTCCGCCAAGGACGACATCAGCGACGCCCACAGCTCTGCCTCGGGCTCCAACAAGGGCGACTCCGTCCCGGTTGCTGCCGTTCCCTTCGGCTACTTCTCCACCCCGCTGGACGACAAGGTCAGCGTCGGCCTGGGCGTCTACGTGCCCTACGGCATCATCAACGACTACGAAAGTGGCTTCCAGGGCCGTTCCCACGGCTCCTACAGCAAGGTCCAGGTGATCACCGTCCAGCCGACCATCAGCTACAAGTTCAACGACGTGGTAGCTGTCGGCTTCGGTCCGACCATCAACCGCATCGACGGCAAGCTGGAGAACTACCTGAACACCGGCGGCCTGAACAGCGCCCTGGGTGGTAACGGCGGCGACACCAAGATCAGCATCAAGGGCGACGACACCGCTACCGGTTTCAACGTCGGCCTGCTGATCACCCCGACCGACAGCACCTCCATCGGCGCCACCTACCACTCCAAGGTGAAGTACGAACTGGAAGGCCACACCAACGTGTCCAACTCGCCGGGCGGCCTGTTCGACTCGCGCATGGACGCCAGCCTGGACATTACCCTGCCCGAGTCCCTGGACCTGTCCATCACCCAGAAGCTGGATGATCGCTGGACCGTCTACGGTGGCACCACCTGGACGCGCTGGAGCCGTCTGAAGTCCATCGAGGTGCAGAACACCGGCGCCCCGATCTCCTCGTTCGACACCATCGGCGAAGACCTGAGCTGGCACGACACCTGGTCCGCCGCGATCGGCACTTCCTACCAGTTCAACGACCAGTGGGTCCTGCGCACCGGCTTCGCCTACGATCCGTCGCCGACCACCAACGAGCACCGTACCGTGCGTATCCCGGTGGGCGATCGCAAGATCTTCACCCTGGGTGCCGGCTACTCCCCCAACGCCGACATGACCTTCGACGTGGCTTACGCCTACCTGTGGGAATCCACTGCCAGCGTGAACCAGCCGGACGGCCAGGAACTGGCTGGCCTGCAACTGCAGCCGGCGTACAGCGCCAAGTACGACAACAGCGCCCACGGCCTGACCGCGCAGATGACCTATCGCTTCTGATAGTCGCACTGCGCAATGAAAAAGCCGGGCGATTGCCCGGCTTTTTCTTGCCCGTGATTTGGCCTGCGGCCCCCTGCATAAGCCGCTGTCGCGGCCTCGGCTCACGCCACGTCGGCGGGCTCTGCATGCTCGCGGCAGATCAACTCGCCCTCGCGCGCTTCCAGCCTTTCCCCCGTCAGCCCACAGAGCGCGCCATCATCCAGTTTCCGGTGGAAGCGACAGGTGCGGCACAGGCCGAACCCCGGCACGTTCTCCTGGCGCTGCACGGTCGTCAGCAGCTCACGCAACAGCTCGACCAGCAACTCGCTGCGCGCTCCCAATGCCTCTTCGGCGCGGCGCAGGAAAGCGGGCGGCACCAGCGCATCAATCAGCCCCCTGCCCTCCTGCGTCAGCTCCAGATGCACACTGCGACGGTCCTGGGCATCGGGGCGCTTCTCGATCAGCCCCTTGGCCTCCAGCGCCTTGAGCGACTGCGATACCGTGCCCTTGGTCAGCCCGAGGAAATCCGTCACCCCCAGCGGCGTATTCGAATAGCGGTTGCAGCGCCCCAGGTAGTTCAGCGCGCTCAACTGGATCGGCTGCAGATCGGCCATCAGCGGCTGCTCGCGCGCCCAGGCGCGCATCAGGCTGGCGAGGCGCTCGAGGTAGTCGTACAGGGTCGTATCGGTCATGGGCTGATCCCTCCGATAGATAGTATCGATCAAAAACCAGTTTGACAGAAGGTTCTTTTCGACCGCAGACTGAAATGGTATCGAATCGATACATAACTATTCAGGAGAAAGACCATGAGCAAAGCCGTTTACTACCATGCCGGTTGCCCCGTCTGCGTCGAAGCCGAGCGTGCACTGCTGCCACTGCTGAACCGCGATATCGAAGTCGTGCACCTGGGCGAACAGTCGCCGCGCGTGGCCGAAGCCGAGGCCGCCGGGGTGAAATCCGTACCGGCGCTGGTGGTCGATGGGCAGGTGTTGCACTTGAACTTCGGCGCCGCCCTGGCCGACCTGAAATAAGGCCGGGCGGCATGAGCGACTACCAGCCACTGCACTGCGATCTCCATGACTACATGGAGATCGCCTGCCTCTACCGCTACTGGCTGCGTATCGAGTTGCGTGACGGCCTAGCGTTCGACGCCCAGGCCTTCACCACGCAGACGCGAAGGAGCGCAGGCGGGATGCTGGAGGAGTTTCTCGAGGTGCGGGTGGACGATGCCAGCCGGGAACTCCGGCTGGACCGTCTGCACGCCATTACGCCCTTGTCGGCGCAGGCGCTGTTCGGAAGGGTAGAGCTGCATGCGACCGGCTGAGCGGCCGCAACGACCTCACCACATGAGGTCGTCGGGCACCACGTAATCCTTGTACGGATCGTCCTCGTCCGGCTCGCCGCTGGGCTCGCTGAGAACGATGATGCGGCGCTCGTCGCGCTCCTGGATGCGCAGCGCGGCGTCGCGCGGCACGATCTCGTAGCGACCGTCGTAGCTGACGATGGCCAGGCTGCCACGACTGAGCTTGTCGCGAATCATGTCGTTGACCGCGATACGCTTGACCTTCTTGTTGTCGACGAAGTTGTAGTAGTCGTCCGACTCCAGCTTCGGCAGGCGCGTGCCTTCGATCAGTTGCTTGATCTGTGCGGTCTTGGCCTTCTTCTCGGCCTTTTCCTGCTGCTGGCGGTTCAGCTCGGCGTCGCGGGCCTGCTTCTCGGCCTGCGCCTGCAGGGCCGCCTGACGCTGGCTGTCGTCCTTGGCCACCTGGTTCTTGTGTTCCAGGCGCTGCTGCTTCTGTTTCTGCTTGCCGGCCTGCTTGGCCTGCTTCTCGTTGACCAGGCCGGCTTTCAGCAACTGATCACGCAATGACATGCTCATGAATCAAGGCTCTCCAACAGCCCATAGTGATGCAGGACAACTCCCAGACCAACGCATAGGTGCGGCGGGATCGTCCTCAGGGGGTATAATCCTCGGGCCTGTGCCAGCGCAGCGCAAGTGCCTGGCTCGAAATCACTCATCTGGAGCGGACTCGTTACCTCCATGCTGAAGCTCATCATTCTCGCGGTACTGGCCATCTTCCTCGTCGCCATCCTCTACGTGCACCTGCGCGGCAAGGTGCGGCTGCCCTTCCTGCGCCAGGTGGTGAACCACTCCGCCTGGTTCGCCCCGTACAACTCGCTGATGTACCTGAACTCCAGCGTGCCTTCCAAGCCCTACCTGGACCGCGAGCGCTTCCCCGAACTCGACAAGTTGCGCGACAACTGGCAGATGATCCGCGAGGAAGCCGAGCAGCTGTTCGACGAGGGCTACATCCGCGACGCCCTGAACAACAACGAGGCGGGCTTCGGCTCCTTCTTCAAGAAGGGCTGGACGCGCTTCTACCTGACCTGGTACGACGGTCCCCTGCCCTCGGCGCAGCAGCTCTGCCCGAAGACCGTGGAACTGGTCAGCAGCATCCCCAACGTCAAGGGCGCAATGTTCACCCGCCTGCCGCCGCGCAGCCACCTGAACAAGCACCGTGACCCCTACGGCGGCTCGCTGCGCTATCACCTGGGCCTGGCCACACCGAACTCCGACGAGTGCCGCATCTTCGTCGACGGCCAGCCCTACGCCTGGCGCGACGGCCAGGACGTGATGTTCGACGAGACCTTCGTCCACTGGGTAAAGAACGAGACGGACGAATCGCGCCTGATCCTCTTCTGCGATATCGAGCGTCCGCTCAAGTCACCTCTGCTGACCCGCATCAACCGCCGAGTCAGCGCCTTCCTCGGGCGCGCCACGGCGCCGCAGAACGTCGAGGGCGAGCGCGTCGGCGGGATCAACCAGGCCTACTCGGTGCTGATTCGCCTGGGCGATGCCGTGGGTAGCAAGGTGAAGGTGTTCAAGCGCGCCTACCCCAAGGCCTACCGCATCGGCCGGCCGGTGCTTGCGATTCTGTTGCTGGTGCTGGTCCTGCGCTGGCTGTTCGGCTGATCCCCCGCTCCTACAAGTAAGCTCCGGCGCCGCTCCTACGAAGAGCCAACAAAAAGCCCCGCAATCGCGGGGCTTTTTTATGGGAGAGAGAAGTTATCCACAGCTGAGCGGGTTCTTCTCGTCGCGCTTGGCGGCGCCCCAGAGCTCGTCCATTTCTTCCAGGTTGCTGTCTTCCAGCGTGCGCCCCTGATCTCGCAGTGCCGTCTCGATATAGCGGAAACGCCGCTCGAACTTGGCGTTGGCGGCGCGCAGGGCGGTTTCCGGATCGACCTTGAGCTTGCGCGCCAGGTTGACCACCACGAACAGCAGGTCGCCCACCTCCTCGGCCTGGGCCTCGGTGTCGCCGCCGGCCATGGCTTCAAGCACCTCGTCCAGCTCCTCGCGAACCTTGTCCACCACCGGCAAGGCGTCGGCCCAGTCGAAGCCGACCTGGGCAGCGCGCTTCTGCAGCTTGGCGGCGCGGCTCAGCGCCGGCAGGGCATTCGGCACGTCGTCCAGCAAAGACAGCTGCACCGGCTCGGCGGCCTTGGCGGCGCGCTCCTCGGCCTTGAGTTCTTCCCAGCGCTGCTTCACTGCCGCTTCCGCGAGCTTGGCCGGGTCGGACTCGCCGTACAGGTCGCCGTCGGGGAACACATGAGGGTGGCGGCGGATCAGCTTGGTGGTGATCCCATCGACCACCGCGTCGAACTCGAAGCGCCCCTCCTCGCGCGCCAGCTGCGCGTAGTAGACGACCTGGAAAAGCAGGTCGCCCAGTTCCTCGCGCAGGTGGTCGAAGTCGCCGCGCTCGATGGCATCGGCGACTTCGTAGGCTTCCTCGAGGGTGTACGGAACGATGGTCGCGTAGCTCTGCTTCAGGTCCCAGGGACAGCCGTGCTGCGGGTCACGCAGCCGGGCCATCAGGTACAGCAGGTCTTCGAGTTTATGCATCCTTGGCACCTGCACCGCGATCGCGCCGCGCCTCGATGATGTTGGGCAGCTGCGAGATGCGTGCGAGCAGGCGGCCCAAAGAGTCGAGACCGGGGATCTCGATGGTCAGGCGCATGATCGCGGTGTTGTCTTCCTTGTCGGAACGGGTGTTCACCGCCAGCACGTTGATGCGTTCGTTGAGCAGCATCTGCGAGACGTCGCGCAGCAGGCCGGAACGGTCGTAAGCACGGATGACGATATCCACCGGATAGGTGCTGACCGGTACCGGCCCCCAACTGACCTGGATGATCCGCTCCGGCTCGCGGCCGGCCAGTTGCAGCGCGGTGGCGCAGTCCTGGCGGTGGATGGTGACGCCGCGGCCGAGGGTGATGTAGCCGACGATCGGGTCGCCCGGCAGCGGCTGGCAGCAACCGGCCATCTGCGTGAGCAGGTTGCCGACGCCCTGGATCTGGATATCGCCGCGCTTGCCGTGGCCGATCTTGCTCGGCTTGCGCGGGATGAGCTCGAGCTGCTCGGTGCCGCGCTCGGGCTCCACCAGCTGCTGCGCGTAGTTGACCACATGGGCCAGCCGCAGGTCGCCGGCGCCCAGTGCGGCGAAGAGGTCTTCACCGGTCTTGTAGTTGGCCTTCTCGGCGAGCTTCTCGAAGTCCACCGGCGGCAGCGCCAGGCGGCCCAGCTCGCGTTCGAGCATGGCCTTGCCGGCGGCGACGTTCTGGTCACGCGCCTGCAGCTTGAACCAGTGGACGATCTTCGCCCGCGCCCGCGACGTGGTGACGTAGCCCAGGTTCTGGTTCAGCCAGTCACGGCTCGGCCCGCTCTGCTTGCCGGTGATGATTTCCACCTGCTCGCCGGTCTGCAGGCTGTAGTTCAGCGGCACGATGCGGCCGTTGATCTTGGCGCCGCGGCAGTTGTGGCCGACCTCGGTGTGCACGCGGTAGGCGAAGTCCAGTGGCGTGGAGCCCTTGGGCAGGTCGATGGCGTGGCCGTCCGGGGTGAAGACGTAGACCCGGTCGGGTTCGATATCCACCCGCAACTGCTCGGCCAGGCCGCCGATATCGCCCAGCTCCTCGTGCCACTCGAGCACCTGGCGCAGCCAGGAAATCTTCTCTTCGTAGTGGTTGGAGCTGGCCTTGACGTCGGTGCCCTTGTAGCGCCAGTGCGCGCAGACGCCGAGTTCGGCTTCCTCGTGCATGGCGTGGGTGCGGATCTGCACTTCCAGCACCTTGCCCTCGGGCCCGATCACCGCGGTGTGCAGCGAGCGGTAGCCGTTTTCCTTGGGGTTGGCGATGTAGTCGTCGAACTCCTTGGGGATGTGCCGCCACAAGGTGTGCACGATGCCCAGCGCGGTGTAGCAGTCGCGCATTTCCGGCACCAGCACGCGCACGGCGCGCACGTCGTAGATCTGGCTGAAGTCCAGGCCCTTGCGCTGCATCTTCCGCCAGATGGAATAGATGTGCTTGGCGCGACCGGAAAGGTCCGCCTTGATGCCGGTGGCGGCCAGGGCGTCCTTGAGCTGCTGCATCACGGTGGCGATGTACTGCTCGCGGTCCAGCCGGCGCTCGTGCAGCAGCTTGGCGATCTGCTTGTACTGGTCGGGCTCGAGGTAGCGGAAGGACAGGTCCTCCAGCTCCCACTTGATGTGGCCGATGCCCAGACGGTGAGCCAGCGGCGCGTAGATATCGAACACCTCGCGGGCGACGCGCATGCGCTTTTCATCGTCGGCGTTCTTCACCGCGCGGATCGCGCAGGTTCGCTCGGCCAGCTTGATCAGTGCGACGCGTACGTCGTCGACCATGGCGACCAGCATCTTGCGCAGGTTCTCGATCTGCGCCTGGGTGCCGAGCACCAGGGATTGCCGCGGGCTGAGGCTGGTACTGATCGCGGCCATGCGCAGCACGCCTTCGATCAGCTTGGCGACCACCGGGCCGAAGCGCTGCGCCACGTCCTCGAGCTTGACCTTGCCCTCGCGCACGCCACGGTAGATCACCGCAGCGACCAGCGATTCCTGGTCGAGCTTGAGGTCCGCCAGGATCTCGGCGATCTCCAGGCCCGTCTGGAAGCTGGAAGTGCCGTCCGCCCAGGAGTTGTCAGCGGTGCTGACAGCCCTGTCCTCCACCTCGCGAGCGAACTCGCAGGCTTCCAGCAGGACCTTGCGATCCAGGCCCGGGACCAGGGTCTGGACGTGGTCCAGCCAGGCCTCGAGATTGATGCTGCCGTCGGTATTGACCGGCTGGTGCGCTCTCACCTGTACCATCGTGTCTACCCTTCCCCACGGTGCGCCACAACACACCGCTCACTGCGCCGGCCTTTCTTATTGCTTGGGCCGGTCGGATTGCGCAGGCCGTCCTAGCCTGCCTCGAACAAAGCCATGGCCTCGACATGGGCCGTCTGCGGGAACATGTCGAGAATGCCGGCGCGCTTCAGACGATAGCCCTGTCGGGCCAGCTCGCCAGCATCGCGCGCCAGGGTCGCCGGGTTGCAGGACACATAGAGTACCCGCTCCGCGCCCAGTGAACGCATCTGCCGTGCCGGTTCGAAGGCTCCGTCACGCGGAGGGTCGAGCAGCACGGCGGTGAAATCCTCCGCCGCCCAGAGGGCGTCGGCAAGCGGTTTCGTCAGGTCCGCCTGATGGAACCGGGTATTGACCAGGCCGTTGGCCCGGGCGTTGGCGGCGGCGCGCTCGACCATGGTCTGCACGCCTTCCACGCCGACCACTTCACGCACCTGGCGCGCCAGCGGCAGGGCAAAGTTGCCCAGGCCACAGAACAGGTCCAGCACGCGCTCGTCGCTGCCCGGCTTCAGCCAGTCCAGCGCCTGGGCAACCATTGCCTCGTTCACCGGCTCGTTCACCTGAACGAAGTCGCCGGGGCGGTAGGCCAGGGTCAGATTCCAGGCTTCGAGCCGGAAGCCGAGCTCGCGGTTCCCACTGTTTTCTGCAGCATCGGAGCAAAGCGTCGGTTCACCGTCACCCTGCAACCACAGCTGCACATCCCGTGCCGAACAGAATTCCAGCAGTCGCGCGCGGTCGCTATCGGACAAAGGTTCGATATGCCGCAACAACAGCGCGCTGGCAGTACCGTGGAACAGCTCGACGTGGCCCAGCGACTGCGGCTTGGCGAAGCCACGCAGCAACTCCGGCAGCTCGCGGGCGAGGACCTGCAGCTCGGGCACCAGCACCAGGCAGTCGTCGAAGGCGACGATGGCCTGGCTGGCGGCGGCGCGGAAGCCGACGTCCAGGCGCTTGGCCTTGACGTCCCAGCGCACGGCAAGGCGGGCACGACGGCGATAGCCGAATTCCGGCCCGACCAGCGGTGCGGCCCACTCTTGCGGGACCAGGCCGGAGAAGCGCTCCAGCTGCTCCGCCAGGGTGCGCTGCTTGAGCGCCAGCTGATCGGCATGGGACAGGTGCTGCAGGCTGCAGCCGCCACAGGTACCTGCCACCGGGCAAGGCTCGGCGCGGCGGTTGGCGGCGGCGGTGAGGATACGTTCGCTACGGGCGTCGACGATCTGCGCGCGGGCGGACAGCACGCGGGCTTCCACCGACTCGCCCGGCAGCGCGTTGTCGACGAACCAGGTACGCCCGTCGATGTGGGCGATGCCGCGGCCGTCGTGGGCCAGGCGCTCGATATTCAGGCGCTGCTTCTTGCCCACCGGTACCGCAGGGCTGCGCGCTCCGCCGCTGGGCTGGAAGCGCAGGCCGGATCTCTGCTTGGCCATGTCAGTTGGAGTCGAACACGCCCGAGGACAGGTAACGGTCGCCACGGTCGCAGATGATCGCCACCAGGGTCGCGTTTTCCAGCTCGCGGGACAGGCGCAGCATGGCCGCCACCGCACCACCGGAGGACACGCCGCAGAAGATGCCCTCTTCGCGGGCCAGCCGGCGCATCACGTCCTCGGCTTCGGTCTGCTGCATGTCGACGACGCGGTCGACTCGGGTCGCATCGAAGATCTTCGGCAGGTATTCCTGCGGCCAGCGGCGGATGCCGGGGATGGCCGAGCCTTCCATCGGCTGCAGGCCGACGATCTGCACGTTGGGGTTCTGCTCCTTGAGGTAGCGCGACACACCCATGATGGTGCCGGTAGTGCCCATGGAGCTGACGAAATGGGTGATCTCGCCGCCGGTCTGCTGCCAGATTTCCGGGCCGGTGGAGTGATAGTGGGCGATCGGGTTGTCGCCGTTGGCGAACTGGTCGAGCACCTTGCCCTGGCCTTCGCGCGCCATCTGGTCGGCGAGGTCGCGGGCGCCTTCCATGCCCTGCTCCTTGGTCACCAGGATCAGCTCGGCGCCGTAGGCGGTCATGGCGGCCTTGCGCTCGGCGGTGGAGTTGTCGGGCATGATCAGGATCATGCGGTAGCCCTTGATCGCCGCCGCCATTGCCAGGGCGATGCCGGTGTTGCCGGAAGTGGCTTCGATCAGCGTGTCACCGGGCTTGATGTCGCCGCGCAGTTCGGCACGGGTGATCATCGACAGCGCCGGGCGATCCTTCACCGAACCCGCGGGGTTGTTACCCTCGAGTTTAACCAGCAGGGTGTTGGAGGTTTCCCCGGCCAGGCGCTGCAGGCGCACCAGCGGGGTATGGCCGACGCAATCGGCGATAGTCGGGTACTGCACGGTCATGGAAGCACTCGGATCTGGAACAGGGCGCCCTATGATACCGGCAAAAGTCGCCCCGCCATACGAAACTTCCTAACAAGCCGTGTACAGGGGCCGGCGCCCGCTCAGGCCGCCGCCGCATCGGGTAGCCGCAGGTGCACACGCAGCCCCGCTTCGGCGCAGTCCGCCCAGAGCTCGCCGCCCTGCATGCGCAGCGAGCTGCGGGCAATGCTCAGGCCCAGGCCGAAGCCTTCGCCGGTGCGCGCATCGGAGAGCCGGGTGAAGGGCAGGAAGATGCGCTCCAGGTCACTTTCCGCCACACCGGGACCATCGTCTTCCAGCCACAGGTGCCACCCAGCGGACTCGCGCCGGCCGCTCAGACGGATGCGGCCGTTTTCCGGAGAGTGACGGATGGCGTTGCGCAGCAGGTTTTCCAGGGCCTGGGCCAGGCCGTTGAGATGGCCGCGCACGCGGCAGTCCGACGGCACCTGATAAAGGAAGCGCTCGGTGCTCCAGCCCGCCTCGAAGCAGGCATCGTCCACCAGCAGGTCCCACAGCGAGCGCAGGTCGATCTCTTCCAGCTCCACGCGCGGGCGCTCGGTATCCAGCCAGGCCAATTCCAGGGTGTCGGCGACCAGGCGCTGCATCACTTCCACTTCGCGCTCCACGCGCTGGCGCAGTGCGGCTTCGCTGATCGGGCTGTCGCCGGCGACCCGCAGGCGGCTGAGCGGCGTGCGCAGCTCGTGGGACAGATCGCGCAGCAACTGGCGCTGCAGGCCGACATGGCCGCGCAGACGTTCGGCCATGTGATCCAGCGCGCGACCCAGCTCGCCGAGCTCGTCGCGCCGGGCGATCAGTTCCGGGCCGGCGACCGAGCCGAGGTTATCCGCCTGCAGGGCGTTGGCGTGTTCGCGCAGACGGCCGAGCGGGCGCACCAGTCGGCGATAGATCAGCCCGCAGAGCATCAGCGCAAGGATCGCCGGCACCAGCGCGTGGCTGATGGACTGGCGCAGGAAGGTCAGGCCACCAGGCAGGTAGCGCTGCGGCAGCTGCACCACCAGCCGGCCAGCGCCCGGCTCGTCCGGAAAGGGAATGCCGATGTACGGCAAGGTGACCGAGCGCGAGCTCACCGGCCAGTCCAGCCCACGCTGGAAGGTCAGGTGCGCCACGTCCTCCATGGGCAGCGGCTGCGTGCCCAGCGACTGCAGACGGGCATCGACCACGACCATCCACACCGGCTCGCGCTGCTTCATCTGCGTCAGCCAGGCATCGACACCCGCCGCCCCGCCCGTACGCCAAGCTTGCTGGGCTTCGTCGGCATAGCCGGCGAGCACCTGCCGCGCCGCCTCGGAGAGGAAGTAGCTGTCGCGCTCCATCTGTTTGCCCCAGTTCCAGGACAGCCAGATCACCGACAGGCACAGCACCACCAGGGCGACGGCGAGCTTCCAGAACAGCGAGTGGCGGCCAGGCATCTCAGTCCTCGGCCTCGGCGAACACGTAGCCCTTGCCCCACACGGTATGCAGCTGGTGGCGGACGTAGCCGATGGCCTGCAGCTTGCGGCGCAGGTGGCTGACGTGCATGTCCAGGCTGCGGTCGTGGGCGGTGAAGGCGCGGTGCAGCACGTGCTGATAAAGGAAGGGTTTGCTCAGGGTCTCGCCCTGGCTGCCAAGGAAGGTTTCCAGCAGGCGGTACTCGGTGCCGGTCAGGCCCGCCCACTGGCCATCGAGGCCGACGTCGTCCTTCTGCGGATCCATCTGCAGCCCGGTCGGCGCTGGCATCATCGACTGGCTACCGCGCTCCAGCGCCACGCGGCGCAGCACGGCATCCACCCGCACGCTCAGCTCGGCGAGGCTGAAAGGCTTGGGCAGGTAGTCGTCGGCGCCCTGGGAGAAACCGGCGATGCGGTCCTGCTCGGCGCCCAGGGCGGACATCAGGATCACCGGCACCGCGCGCTCGCGGCGCAGGGTACGGAGGATGTCCAGACCGCCGGTGCCGGGCAGCATGATGTCCATCAGCACCAGGTCGTAGTCGCCGCCGCGCGCCTGGGCCAGGCCTTCGTCGCCATCCTGGCACCAGGTGACCGCGAAGCCGCGCTCGCTCAGATGGGAAGACAGATGGGCGCCCAGGGTCGGGTCGTCCTCGATGGTCAGCAGGCGCAGGCCGGATGAAGCGATGGCATTCATATTAAATAAGACTGATTAGCAATTGCGTGAAGTATTCACGATTCCGCGCGCTCCCGGCAAGGCAAAGGGCTTCCGACGATGGTCTGAACCGCTACACTGCCGGGGATAAACGCATCGGAGGAAGCGCGTGTTCAAGGATCTCGGCATCAAGGGACGGGTACTGCTGCTCACCCTGCTGCCCACCAGCCTGCTGGCGCTGGTACTGGGCGGCTATTTCACCTGGGTGCAGCTGTCGGACATGCACGCCCAGTTGATCGAGCGCGGGCAACTGATCGCCGAGCAACTGGCGCCGCTGTCCGCCCCGGCCATGGCCAACCACAACAACGAGCTGCTCGAGCGCATCGCCAACGAAGCGCTGGACCAGCCGGACGTGCGCGCCGTCACCTTCCTCAACCCGGACCGCGAGAAGCTCGTCCACGCCGGCCCCAGCATACTGACGCCAATGCCCAGTGGAGACGGCTCGCACCTGAGCATGGCGAGCAACCTGGACACCACCCACTTCCTCCTGCCGGTGCTGGGCAAACACCGCAGCCTGTCCGGCGACCCGGACGAAGACGCCGAGAAGCTGCTCGGCTGGGTCGAGCTGGAACTCTCGCACCACGGCACCCTGCTGCGCGGCTACCGCAGCCTGTTCACCAGCCTGCTGCTGATCGGCGCGGGCCTGGCGGTCACTGCCCTCCTCGCCCTGCGCATGAGCCGCGCGATCAACGCGCCGCTGGGGCAGATCGCCCAGGGGGTCGCCCAGCTCAAGGAAGGCCGCCTGGAAACCCGCCTGCCCGCCTTGGGCAGCCACGAACTGGACGAACTGGCCGGCGGCATCAACCGCATGGCCGAGGCATTGCAGAGCGCCCAGGAGGAAATGCAGCACAACATCGACCAGGCCACCGAGGACGTGCGGCAGAACCTGGAGACCATCGAGATCCAGAACATCGAACTGGACCTGGCGCGCAAGGAGGCCCTGGAGGCGAGCCGGATCAAGTCCGAGTTCCTCGCCAACATGAGCCACGAGATCCGCACCCCGCTCAACGGCATCCTCGGCTTCACCAACCTGCTGCAGAAGAGCGAGATGACCAGCCGCCAGCAGGACTACCTGGGCACCATCCACAAGTCCGCCGAGAGCCTGCTGGGGATCATCAACGAAATCCTCGACTTCTCGAAGATCGAGGCCGGCAAGCTGGTGCTGGAGAACATCCCGTTCAACCTGCGCGAGCTGATCCAGGACACCCTGACCATCCTCGCCCCCGCCGCCCACGAAAAGCACCTGGAGCTGGTCAGCCTGATCTACCGCGACACCCCGCTGCAGCTGGTGGGTGACCCGCAGCGCCTGAAGCAGGTGCTGACCAACCTGGTGAGCAACGCCATCAAGTTCACCCACGACGGCAGCATCGCCGTGCGCGCCATGCTCGAAGACGAGAGCGACGACCGCGCGCAACTGCGCATCAGCGTGCAGGACACCGGCGTGGGCCTGACCGACGCCGACCTGCGCGCGCTGTTCCAGGCCTTCAGCCAGGCCGACAACTCGCTGTCGCGCCAGGCTGGCGGCACCGGCCTGGGGCTGGTGATCTCCAAGCGCCTGATCGAACAGATGGGTGGCGAGATCGGCGTGGAAAGCAGCGCCGGCGACGGTTCCGAGTTCTGGATCAGCCTCAACCTGCCCAAGGCCCGCGACGACGGCGACGACCTGCCCCACGCCATGGCCGGCGGCCTGCGCGTGGCGCTGTACGAGCCCCATGAACTGACCCGCACCGCGCTGCACCACCAACTGGAAGACTGCGGCCTGGAAGTCACCGAGTTCCCTGACCTCGTCACGCTGGAGAAGACCCTGCTGGCCGGGCAGGCGGACCAGGCGCCGATCACCCTGGCACTGCTCGGCGTGACCGCCGCCGACCATCCGCCCGAGGCGCTGCGGCAGTCCATCCGCGAGCTGGAACAGTACGGCTGCAAGAGCCTGGTGCTCTGTCCGACCATTGAACAGGCGCACTACAACGACGTGCTGCCCGACGCCCAGGTGCAAAGCAAACCCGCCTGCACACGCAAGCTGCAGCAGGCGATGAACGAACTGCTGCACCTGCGCCCCACCCGCAGGGAAAAATCCGTCAACGGTCGACTGGAACGCCCGCCGCGTCTGCTCTGCGTCGATGACAACCCGGCCAACCTGCTGCTGGTGAAGACCCTGTTGAGCGACATGGGCGCCGAAGTGGTCGCGGTGGATAGCGGCCTGGCCGCTGTCGAAGCGGTGCAGCGCGAGCGTTTCGACCTGGTGTTCATGGACGTGCAGATGCCGATCATGGACGGCCGCCAGGCCACCGAGGCGATTCGCCACTGGGAAAGCGACCGCGAGGTCAGCCCGGTGCCCATCATTGCCCTCACCGCCCATGCCCTGGCCAACGAGAAGCGCGCCCTGCTGCAGGGCGGCATGGACGACTACCTGACCAAGCCGATCGACGAGCGCCAATTGGTCCAGGTGATCCTCAAGTGGACCGGCCTGGCGCTGGGTGAACCGCGCGACGAGCGTCCGCGCCAGGCCCAGTCTTCCCTGGAAGGCCTCAGCGTGCTGGACCCGGAAGAAGGCCTGCGCCTGGCCGCCGGCAAACCGGAGCTGGCCGCCGACATGCTCGGCATGCTGCTGGCTTCGCTGTCCGCCGACCGCCAGGTGATCCGCCAGGCCCGCGAGCGCAACGACCGCAACAGCCTGCTCGAACGCATCCACCGCCTGCACGGCGCCACCCGCTACTGCGGCGTACCGATGCTGCGCGCGGCCTGCCAGCGCGCCGAGACGCTGCTCAAGCAGAACGATCCGGACGGCCCGGCCGCACTGGATGAGCTGGACAAGGCCATGGCCGAGCTGGCACAAGCGACCGAAGGCCTCCTGGAAGTCGAAGCCGGCCAGACGCACTGAAGACGGAATTCAATCGATGCGCATCATCCTGTTCAGCAACCAGACCTACGACCGCGACAGCTTCCTCGCTGCCAACCATGGCCTCGGCTTCGAGCTGCATTTCCAGCAGGCGCAGTTGCGCGAGGACACCGTCGCCCTGGCCATGGGCTTCGAAGTGGTCTGCCCCTTCGTCAACGACGACCTGTCGCACCCGGTGCTGGAGCACCTGGCGGCCGGCGGCACGAAACTGATCGCCCTGCGCTCGGCCGGCTACAACCATGTCGACCTGGCCGCCGCCCATGCGCTGGGTCTGGCCGTGGTGCGCGTACCGGCCTATTCGCCCCACGCGGTGGCCGAACATGGCGTAGGACTGGTCCTGGCGCTGTGCCGGCACCTGCATCGCGCCTACAACCGCACCCGTGAAGGCGATTTCTCCCTGCACGGCCTGACTGGCTTCGACCTGCACGGGCGCACAGTCGGGATCATCGGCAGCGGGCAGATCGGCGAAGTCTTCGCCCGCATCATGAGCGGCTTCGGCTGCCACATCCTGGCCTGCGACCCTTATCCCAACCACGCCATCGAGGCACTGGGCGGGCGCTTCGTCGAACTGGACGAACTGCTCGCGCAGTCCGACATCCTCAGCCTGCACTGCCCGCTCAACGACGCGACCAAGCACCTGATCAATGCCCGCAGCCTGGAACGCATGAAGCGCGGCGCCATGTTGATCAACACCGGCCGTGGCGCACTGGTCGACACCCCGGCGCTGATCGAGGCGCTGAAGAGCGGCCAGCTCGGCTACCTCGGCCTGGACGTCTATGAAGAGGAAGCCGACATCTTCTTCGCCGACCGCTCCGACCAGCCGTTGCAGGACGACGTGCTGGCGCGACTGCTGACCTTCCCCAACGTGATCATCACCGCGCACCAGGCCTTCCTGACCCGCGAAGCGCTGGCCGGAATCGCCCAGACCACCCTGGCCAACATCGCTGCCTGGCGGGCCGGCAATCCGGTCAACCTGGTGAAAAACTGAGCAGAAGGCGCTCGCATCCGCACGCCACGCGCCCTAGAATGCCGCGCTTTCCCGGAGGACCCATGGCCCAGCACGATTTCCGCTACACCCTGCTCAACCCGCAATTCACCCTCAACGAGTGCCGCGCGCTGACTCCGGGCCGCTACCAGGTCACCGGCATCGGTGGCTCGATCAAGGCCGGCGACACCCTGCTGGTCAGCCTCAAGGGCAGCAAGAGCCTGAGCATGACCCTGGCAGTGGAAAAGGTCCGCCACCTGATCAACCCGCCGGGGCAGTGGATGGCCGTGGCCAAGGGACCGGTGTTTCGTGAACTGGGTATCCACGAGTGGAAGGTCAATTGCGACGGCTGCGCGGCTACACTGGACTTCGAATTCGCCGTCGATGCCACCCTCGGCAAGGCTGCCCAGCAGCCCGCCGCCGAGCAGCGCATCGCCGAACTCGGATGGGCCAAGGCTGGCAACCGCCACCTCTGCCCGGATTGCCAGAGCAAGGAGACTGCATGAAAGCCCTGATCGCCAGCGCCTGCACCGCGCTGACCCTGGCCGGCTGCGCGAGCAAGCCGGTTCCCGAAGCGGAGCAGACCTACCGCGTGGAATGGGTCGGCGAGCACCCGCTGATCGACTACACGCACATCAGCCTGACCCTGGACGGCAACGGCCGCGCCTACGGCAGCGCCGGCTGCAACCACTGGTTTGCCAGCTACAAGCTCGAGGGTGACCAGTTGACCTTCGGCCAGCCCGGCGCCACCCGCAAGCTGTGCGCCGACCGGGTGATGGAGCAGGAGCAGCAGTTCCTCAAGATGCTCGGCGACGTGCAGCGCTGGGATATCACCGAGGAAGGCGAGTTGCGCCTGTGGCCGGCCAGCGGCCGCGCCATGCGCATGTGGCCCGAACGCGGCTAGAACAGGCTGAGCTGCTCGTGGGCGCCGCGCAGATCGACCAGGCGCACGCCCACGCCGATCAGCCGCACCGCTTTATTGCCGCGCTGGAAGGCCTGCCCCAGCAACAACCGGTAGCTTTCCAGGTCCCGCGCGGCGCCCGCCTGCTCCAGGGTGGTCTGGGTGAAGTCGTGGAACTTCAGCTTTATGAAAGGTTTGCCCGGCCGGTAGCTGGTGTCCAGGCGCGTCATGCGCCGCTCCAGCTCGCCCAGTAGCGACGGCAACTCCTCCTGGCAGGCCGCCAGGTCCGGCAGGTCCTGGTCGAAGGTGTTCTCCACGCTGATCGACTGGCGCCGGCTGTCCACCTGCACCGGACGGTCGTCGACACCCCGCGACAAGCCCCAGAGCCGTTCGCCGAAACTGCCGAACTCCTTGGCCAGCTGGATGCGCGACCAGTCGCGCAGGTCCGCGCAGGTACGGATCCCCAGACGTGCCAGCTTCTCGGCGGTGACCTTGCCCACGCCATGCAGCTTCTTTACCGGCAGGTCGGCGACAAAACCATCCACCTCGTCAGGCGTGACCACGAACAGGCCGTTGGGCTTGCGCCAGTCGCTGGCGATCTTGGCGATGAACTTGTTCGGCGCCACCCCGGCGGACACCGTGATGTGCAGGGTTTCCCAGACGCGCTGGCGAATTTCCTGGGCGATCCGCGTGGCGCTGCCGCCGCAGCGATCGCTGTCGCTGACGTCGAGGTAGGCCTCGTCCAGGGACAGTGGTTCGATCTGCTCGGTATAGTCGCGGAATATTGCGTGGATATCCCGAGAAGTCTCGCGATAGACGTCCATGCGCGGGCGCACGATGGTGAGGTCCGGGCACAGCTTCACCGCCGTGCGCATGGCCATGGCCGAATGCAGCCCGTAGGCGCGCGCCTCGTAATTGCAGGTCGCGACCACCCCACGCTTGTCCGGCGAGCCGCCCACGGCCAGTGGTTTTCCCGCGAGGCTGGGGTCGTCGCGCATCTCGATGGCGGCGTAAAAGCAGTCGCAATCGATGTGGATGATCTTTCTCTGCCGAGTCACGAAGAAGGCGCCTGCATCACCATCGGAAGCCGCCCGGAAGGGCAGCGGAAAACCCGACCATGGTAATGCAAAAAGCCGCCACTCCGGTTATCCACAGCCCGGAAAATCCCACCCTCGGGCAACCGCCCCGCTGCCGCTCGTCGTAGCTAAATATCTGATAGAAAATCACTTTTTCCCGTTTTTCGTTGACACGCCGCTCCATCGGCGTAGAATGGCCGACGCGGGATGGAGCAGTCTGGTAGCTCGTCGGGCTCATAACCCGAAGGTCGTAGGTTCAAATCCTGCTCCCGCAACCAGACACAGAAAAAGGGTCACTCTTCGGAGTGGCCCTTTTTCGTTTGCGCGCGATTTAAATTATTGATCGAAAGCGAAATATCGATTGACAAGACCTTTCACCCGAGTAGAATGGCCGCCGCGGGATGGAGCAGTCTGGTAGCTCGTCGGGCTCATAACCCGAAGGTCGTAGGTTCAAATCCTGCTCCCGCAACCAGACACAGGAAAAGGGTCACTCTTCGGAGTGGCCCTTTTTCGTTTGCGCGCGTTTAAATTATTGATCGAAAACGAAATATCGTTTGACACGGACCTTCATATCCGTAGAATTGCCGCCGCGGGATGGAGCAGTCTGGTAGCTCGTCGGGCTCATAACCCGAAGGTCGTAGGTTCAAATCCTGCTCCCGCAACCAGACATCAAGAAGAAAGCCACTCTTAGGAGTGGCTTTTTTCGTTGTGCGCAAAAAATGGTCGCCCACGGGTGGCGTCTCACGGATCAGGAAAATACTCTTCCGGGGACTTGGGAATTCGCGTCAGTGCCCCTACTCTGTCGCGCTAAATCGATTGAGGTGCCCGATGAGCGCCAACCCCGCCACACCTGATACCCCTGCCGCCGAGGAAGCTCCCAGCCGAGCGACCTGGCTCAGCTGGGTCAACGCCAACCGCCAGGCACTCGGCCTGGGCGTGACCCTGGTGCTGTTCAGCCTCGCACTGATCGCCTGCTATCACCTGCTGCGCGACATCGATGCCTACTCCCTGCACGACGCGCTGCTCGACGTGCCGACCACCTCACTGCTCGGCGCCTTTGCCGCCACCGTGGTCGGCTTCGTCTTCCTGCTCGGTTATGAATGGTCGGCCAGCCGTTTCGCCGGCGTAAAGCTGCCCGCCCCGGCGCTGCTGACCGGAGGCTTCTCCGCGTTTGCCATCGGCAATGCCGTCGGCCTGTCGATGCTCTCCGGTGGCTCGGTGCGCTATCGCCTCTATGCCCGCCAGGGGCTGGGCGCCGGCGACGTTGCGCTGATGACGCTGTTCGCCAGCCTGTCGCTGGGCTGCGCGCTGCCGGTACTGGCCGCACTCGCCGCACTGAGCGACCTCTCTGACGCCTCCCTGGCCCTGCACCTGCCGGAGTGGCTGGTGGCGGTGCTGGCACTGGGCATCATCGGCTTCTGCCTTTTGCTGGTCGTCGGCATCGAGCGCCGTCGCCTGCCGGAACGGCCCTCACCCGACAGCCACCTGGTCCGCTTTGGCCGCCGCACCCTGCGCCTGCCGGGTCTGCGCCTGTCACTGCTGCAACTGCTGATCACCGCGCTGGACGTGGCTGCCGCCGCCACCGTGCTCTATCTGCTGCTACCGGAAGCTCCGCCTTTCGGCGCCTTTCTGCTGGTCTACCTGATCGCCCTGGCCGCTGGCGTGCTCAGCCATGTGCCGGGCGGCGTCGGTGTGTTCGAAGCAGTGCTGCTGGCGGCCTTCGCCAACCAGCTGGGCGCCGCGCCACTGGCAGCAGCCTTGTTGCTGTATCGTCTGATCTACGTGGTCCTGCCGCTGATCGTCGCCTGCCTGTTGCTGCTGTTCCTCGAAGCCCGCCGCGTGCTGGTGGCCAAACAGGCCGTGCGCATCACCTCCGGCTTCGCCGCGCAGATCCTCTCCCTGCTGGTGTTCATCTCCGGCGTCGTACTGCTGTTCTCCGGCGCCACGCCGTCCATCGACACCCGCCTGGACGAAGTCGGCTTCCTCGTACCGCACCGCCTGATCGATGCCTCGCACCTGGCCGCCAGCCTGATCGGCGTGCTCTGCCTGCTGCTCGCCTATGGCCTGCGCCGCCGCCTCTCCGCCGCCTGGGCGCTGACCCTCGGCCTGCTGATCGCTGGCGCCGCGCTGTCGCTGCTCAAGGGCTTCGACTGGGAAGAAGCGCTGATCCTCAGCTTCACCGCCGCCCTGCTGGTGATCTTCCGCAGCGCCTTCTACCGTCGCAGCCGCCTGATGGACCTGCCCTTCTCGCCGCTGTACCTGGGCGCCGCCGCCTGCGTCATCGCCGCATCGATCTGGCTGCTGCTGTTCGCCTACCAGGACGTGCCCTACAGCCACGAACTCTGGTGGCAGTTCGCCCTGGACGCCGACGCCCCGCGTGGCCTGCGTGCCGCCCTGGGCAGTTGCCTGCTGCTCGCCGCCCTTGCGCTTTACTGGCTGCTGCGCACCGCGCCGCCGGCCATCCACGCGCCAACCCGCGAAGACCTCGATATCGCCGCCGGTATCCTGGCCAACTCCGCGCAACCCGACGGCGGCCTGGCGCTGTCCGGCGACAAGGCGCTGCTGTTCCACGAGGGCAACGACGCCTTCCTGATGTACGCCCGCCGCGGCCGCAGCCTGGTGGCGCTGTTCGATCCGGTCGGCCCGGCGCAGGCCCGCGCCGAACTGATCTGGCAGTTCCGCGACCTCTGCGACCTGCACCACGCGCGCCCGGTGTTCTACCAGGTGCGGGCGGAGAACCTGCCGCTGTACATGGACATCGGCCTGACCGCGCTCAAGCTCGGCGAAGAGGCCCGGGTCGACCTGCGCCGCTTCGACCTGGAGAGCAAGGGCAAGGAGATGAAGGACCTGCGCTACACCTGGAACCGTGGCCAGCGCGACGGCCTGAGCCTGGAGTTCCATGACGCCGGCAACGCGCCGATGGACGAACTGCGCGCCATCTCCGATGCCTGGCTGGGCGGCAAGAACGTCCGCGAGAAGGGCTTCTCCCTCGGCCGCTTCACCCCCGAATACCTGCGTTATTTCCGCGTCGTCGTGGTCCGCTTCCAGGGTCGCGCCGTGGCCTTCGCCAACCTGCTGGAAACCTCCGGCAAGGAACTGGCGAGCATCGACCTGATGCGCGTGGCCCCCGACGCACCCAAGCTGACCATGGAGTTCCTCATGCTCGGCCTGATCCTGCATTACAAGGAGAGCGGGCACACCCGCTTCAGCCTCGGCATGGTGCCACTGGCCGGCTTGCAGCCGCGCCGTGGCGCCCCGCTGACCCAACGTCTCGGCGCGCTGGTTTTCCGCCGGGGTGAGCAGTTCTACAATTTCCAGGGGCTGCGGCGCTTCAAGGACAAGTTCCAGCCCGACTGGGAACCCCGTTACCTGGCCGTGCCCGCCGGACTGGATCCGCTGGTGGCCCTGGCCGATACGGCCGCCCTCATCGCAGGCGGCCTGAGTGGATTGGTAAAACGCTGATATGTTGAAACGACGCTGGCGACACCTGCTCGCCCTCCTCCTGCTGGTCATCATCGCCGTGGGTCTGCTGCTGTGGAGCCGCCCGGCTTCCCAGGCTTCCCTCGAACACCGCCAGCTCGCCGACGGCAGTGCCGTCGCCCTGGCCATCCCCGGCAAGCAACCGAACGCCCGGGTCCTGCTGGCCGTGCAGGCCGACCAGAAACTCGACGACGGCCAGCTGCTGGCCCTGGCCCACGACAGCGGCGCCCGCGTGGTGCAGTTCGTCTTCCCGGAAAACGACTGCAACGCCCAGCAGGCTCGCATCAAGGCCGCCGGTGAGCTGCTCGACGGCCAGCCGACCCTGGTCGCCGGCATCGGCCCGGGCAGCGCCTGGGCCTTCCGCTGGCTGGCCGGGCAGACCGACGACAAGGCCAAGGCCCTGTCGGTCGGCTTCTCCCTGGAGAAGCCCGACTGCGCCGCTACCCCGCTGCCGACGACTGCCGCCCACGGCCACTGGCTGGCCGCCTGGAACGACAACCCGGACGATGCCAGTGCGCGCTTCGCCCGCGGCCTGAAGAACGCCGAGACAGTGATCACCGACTACGACACGCCGCTGCCCAAGGTTCTCGCCGACCAGCTGCGCCAGCAACTGCAAGGTGGCGGCGACAACGTACCCGTGGTGGAAGTCCCGGCCGCCAAGCCTTCGGAAACCGTCACCCTGTTCTACTCGGGCGACGGCGGCTGGCGCGATCTGGACCGTGACGTCGCCGCGCAGATGGCCGAGCTGGGCTATCCGGTGGTAGGCGTCGACGCCCTGCGCTACTTCTGGGAGCACAAGACCCCGGAACAGAGCGCTGCCGACCTCGCCCTGCTGATGCAGCACTACCGCGAGAAATGGGGCGCCAAGCACTTCGTGCTGGCCGGTTACTCCTTCGGCGCCGACGTGCTGCCGGCGATCTACAATCGCCTGCCGGCGGACGCCAAGAAGGACGTCAGCTCGGTGATCCTGCTGGCCTTCGCCCGCAGCGGCAGCTTCGAGATCGAGGTCCAGGGCTGGCTCGGCAAGGCCGGCCAGGAAGCCTCCACCGGCCCGGAAATGGCTCGTCTGCCGGGGCCGAAGGTGCTCTGCGTGTACGGCATCGAAGAGAAGGACGAAAGCGGCTGTACTCAGCCGCAGTCGGTGGGCGAGAACCTGCAACTGCCCGGCGGCCACCACTTCGACGAAGACTATCCAGCCCTGGCCAAGCGGCTGGTGAACGCCATCCGCTCCCGCCAGTCAGCCGACGACGAAGGCTGACCGACAGCAAAAGGGCCGCACATTGCGGCCCTTTCACTTTGGCTTCACGGTTTTTCAGGCACGCTTAAGGCTCTATGCTCAGACTGACAGCCCCGTCGTCAGAACGCGGCGCACGAAAAAGAGCCACACAAGGAACCGTCATGAGCCTGTCCAAGTCCCCGTCACGCTACGGCAGCCTGTCCATTGCCCTGCACTGGATCATGCTGGTGCTGATCGCCGCCACGTACTTCTGCATGGAGTACCGCACCAACTTCCCCAAAGGCAGCGACACCCGTGCGCTGTTTTCCCAGTTTCACTTCATGTTCGGCCTAAGCGTCTTCGTGCTGGTCTGGCTGCGTATCATCGGCCGCTTCATCTACCCCACCCCGCCGATCGTCCCGGCCCCGCCGGCCTGGCAGATGGTCCTGGCAAAGCTGATGCATCTCGCGCTCTACGGCCTGATGATCGGCCTGCCGCTGGCCGGCTGGATCATCCTCAGCGCCGCCGACAAGCCGGTGCCGTTCTGGGGCCTGGAGCTGCCGCACCTGGTGGGCAAGAACCCGGACCTGGCCAAGCAGGTGAAGTACTGGCACGAGACCATCGCCGTACTCGGCTACTGGCTGATCGGCCTCCACGCCCTGGCTGCCCTGTTCCATCACTACATCAGCCGCGACAACACCCTGGTGCGCATGCTGCCGGGCAAGGGAGAGGCGAAGCCGGAATAAGGTTTCTGCGCTGCCGGCAATCGCCGAAGTCCACCTGTAGGAGCGCGCCACGCGCGCGATCGCGGGCATAGCCCGCTCCTACAGGGAAATCCCAGAGCTGGCCGATGGGCGTCAATCCTGCCGATACGGCAGCGCCGCGCGGGCCTCTTCGGCGTAAGCCAGGATCCCCGCTCTCTCCCCCACCAGGAATTCCTCCACCGCCTCGCGCAGCCCCGGATGCCCCAGTCGGTGCCAGGAGCGCGTGATCACCGGCTCGAAGCCACGGATCAGCTTGTGCTCGCCCTGCGCCCCGGCGTCGAAGCGCTTCAACCCGTGGCCGATGGCGAAGTCCAGGCCCTGGTAGAAACAGGTCTCGAAGTGCAACCGGTCGAATTCCGCCAGACAGCCCCAGTAGCGGCCGTACAGTGTGTCGCCACCCAGCAGGCTGAAGGCCATGGCAACCGGCCGGCCATTCTGGTGGGCGAAGACCACACGGATCGCTTCGGGCATGCGCTCGCCGATCAGGCTGAAGAATGCCCGGCTCAGGTAAGGCGCCTGCCCGCGCACCTCGTAGGTACTGCTGTAGCAGGCGTAGACGAAGTCCCAGTGCGCTTCGGACAGCTCGCGCCCTTCCATCCAGATGAAGTCCAGCCCGAGTCCGGCGACCTGCTCGCGCTCCTTGCGCAATTGCTTGCGCTTGCGCGAACTGAGCGCGTCGAGGAAGTCCTGGAAGTCGCGGTAACCACGGTTGCTCCAGTGATACTGGCAGCCCAGGCGCTCCAGCCAGCCGTCGGCATCGCGCAGCAGCGCATCGGCGGCAGGATCGGTGAAGTTCACGTGCACACCGGAGCAATGCCCCTCGTCCACTTCGCCAGCCAATGCGCCGACCAGGCTCAGTGCCGCCGCGGGCGCGCCCAGCAGGCGAGCGCCGCCCACCGGCGTGAAGGGAATGCCCACCAGCAGCTTGGGGTAGTAGGGAATGCCGGCGCGCAGGCAGGCATCCGCCCAGCTCCAGTCGAACACGTACTCGCCGTAGGAATGGCTCTTCAGATAGGCCGGCGCGGCAGCCAGCAGGCGGCCATCGTCGTCCAGCAGCACGCGATGGGACGGCATCCAGCCGGTACGTCCGCCAACGCTGCCGCTTTCCTCCAGCGCGGAGAGAAAGGCGTGGCGCAGGAACGGCTGGTCGTCCGGCAGCAGGGCGTCCCACTGGCGGGCATCGATTTCGGCGAGGCGGGAAAGGGTCTGGATTGGCATGGCCGACAGTCTGGCGCGGTGCGTCGGCATTGGGAAGATTCGGCCGGGAAATCTTCGGCAAAGGTGACATTCGCGTTCGTCGGTATCCGGCAGAAAGGCCTGCCGGGTGGTCTATGTTGGGGTGAGCAAGGCTTGCTGGCGCACAACGCCGGCACCCTTCCGCTTGCCAGCCGCCCGTTCCGGGGCGCTGGCGAACCGCCCGGAGGACGCCCCATGAGCCTGATGCAATGCGAGTACCGCAAGTACACCATCACCGCCGATGTCGTCGAACACCCCGGCCTGCCAACCCCCTGGGCCGCCGGCTGCCATATCACCGCCCCGGACGGGCACACCACCAAGCGCAAGACGCTACCGGTGGAATACGCCTTCCTGTCCGACCTGGAAAAAGCCCAGCATGCGTCCATCGCCCACGGCAAATGGCTGGTGGACCAGAGCCTGGACCACGACCGTCAGCTGTTCTGATCAGCCGCTTGCGTAGCCGGGTTCTTCGCTGAGCGTTGTCGCCGACAGGCGCACCTGAAGCGCCAGGAATTCCTGCGCCGATGCCCGCCAGGTCTGCCCACGCGCCCACTGCGCGCAGGCCTGGCGATCCAGCTCCAGCGCCCGCAGGCAGGCGCTGCGCAGGTCTGTGTCCATCGCGCCGGTAACGCCCTCTTCCAGCACGTCCAGCGGCCCAGCCACCGGGAACGCCGCCACCGGCGTGCCACAGGCCAGCGCTTCATACATCACCAGGCCGAGGGTGTCGGTCAGCGACGGGAAAGCCAGCACGCTGGCGCTGCGATAGGCCTCCGCCAGCTCGTCGCCATGGCGGTAGCCGAGGAACTCCACCTGTGGATAAGCCGCTTCCAGCTCGGCCCGCTGCGGGCCATCGCCTACCACGCGCTTGCGTCCCGGGAGGTCGAGGGCGAGGAAGGCTTCGAGGTTCTTTTCCCGCGCCAGCCGGCCGACATAGAGGAACACCGGCTCCTCCGGTGCTGCGCCCGCACCCGGCTGGAAGCGTTGGATATCCACACCCTTGCGCCACAGTGCGAGGTTATCGAAGGCGTGATCGGCAAAAGTGCCGCGCATGCGCTCGCTGCTCACCAGCACGGCCGAGCTGGGTGCGTGGAAGCGGCGCAGGTAGGCATAGCCCCAGCCCAGCGGCAGCCAGGGCCAGCGGGTATTCACGTACTCCGGGAAGCGCGTGTGGATGGCGCTGCTGAATTTCAGCCCCCGGCGCATCAGCCAGCGCCGCGCGGCCCAGCCCAGGGGGCCTTCGGTGGCAAGGTGGACGCAGTCGGGAGCGAAACCGGTGATCTTTTCGCCGACCTTCCACAAATCCCACGCCAGCGGAATCTCCGGGTAGCTCGGGCACGGGCGGTGACGAAAGTCCTGCGGGGTGAGCAGACCGACCACGTGGCCCTGCCCTTCCAGCTCTGCCACCAGCGCCTTCAGGCTGGTGACCACGCCGTTGACCTGCGGCAGCCAGGCATCGGTGACGATCAGCAGCCTCATGCCGCCGACTCGACCACCACGGGCTGCTCGGCGCGCGCCTGCTCCTCGGCCAGTCGATAGAGCTGGATACTGCCATCCCAGTGCTCGATCAGCGCCGAGCAGGACTCCACCCAGTCGCCGCAGTTGAGGTACTCCACCTCGCCGATCTGGCGGATCTCCGCGTGGTGGATGTGCCCGCAGACCACGCCGTTGAGGCCGCGCTTGTGCACCTCGTGGGCGATGGCTTCCTCGAAATCACTGATGAAGTTCACCGCCGTCTTCACCTTGTGCTTGAGGTACGCCGACAGCGACCAGTAGCCGTAGCCATAGCGGCTGCGCCAGTGGTTGAGCCAGCGGTTGAGGGTCAGGGTGAACTCGTAGGCGGAGTCGCCGAGGAAGGCCAGCCACTTGTGGTAGCGGGTGATCACGTCGAACTGGTCGCCGTGGATCACCAGCAGCTGGCGGCCGTCGGCGGTGGTGTGGACGATCTCGTCGACCAGCCGGATGTTGCCCAGCAGCAGCGACGAATAGCGGCGCAGGAACTCGTCGTGGTTGCCGGTGACGTAGATCACCTCGGTGCCGCGCTTGCTCATGGTCAGCAGGCGACGGATCACGTTGGTGTGCGCCTGCGGCCAGTAGATGCCGCCACGCAGCTTCCAGCCGTCGATGATGTCGCCCACCAGGTAGATGCGGTCGGCGTGGTAACGCTTGAGGAAGCCGGCCAGGTGCTCGGCCTGGCAGTCGCGGGTGCCCAGGTGGACATCGGATATCCACAGGGTGCGTACCCGTTGTTTCTTCGTCGGCGTCATGCGTTGCGCGCTGCTCATCGTCGGCGACCTCCAGTGGGGTTTCTCCGAGTGTCGACCCGCGCGGTGAAGCGAAGGTGACCGACTGGCGACAGTCCCGTTACAGCCCACGGCGCGCTAGACTGTCAGCCTGCCCGCCAGCCCGTAAAGCAGCCCTGCATGAGCCAGATCCTCTCCCTGCGCCACTACAGCCACGACCACCTCGCCCACAGCCACAGCCATGCGCAGCTGGTGCTGGGGCTATCCGGCAGCCTGGATTTCGAAGTCGGCGGCCGTGGCAGCCTGGTGACCCGGCAGACCTTCGCCGTGGTACCACGCGACGAGCACCACGCCTGCGCCAGCCCCGACGGCAGCCGTTGCCTGGTGGTGGACCTGGAAGACGAGGACGACCTGCTCGGCGGCCTCGGCCTGCACAGCGACGCCGGCCGCCGCCTGCTGGAAACCCCCGGCCAGCGCCTGCTCAGCAACGACCAGGCGCAGCTGGTGCACTGGCTCGCCGGCAGCTCGCTGCACGACCCGGTGCTGGCGCGCCAGGGCGCCATCCTGCTATTGGCCAGCCTCGCCGCCGGCCAACAGCGCATCGAGGAACCGGCGCAACTGCCGCTGGCCAGCCTCGACAGCTACATCGACCGGCATGCCGCACACCCGCTGCAGGTGGCCGATCTGGCGCGGCTCGCCGGGTTGTCGGCGGCGCGCTTCCACGCGCGCTTCCTCGCCGAGACCGGGCAGACGCCCATGGACTACGTGCGCCAGCGCCGTCTGCAGCTCGGCCGCGATCTGCTGCGCGGTTCGCACCAGTCGGTCGGCGAGATCGCCGCGCAGGTCGGCTACGCCTCGCAGAGCGCCTTCACCGCCGCCCTGGTGCGCCAGTTCGGCACTACCCCGCGGCAATTGCGCCAGCAGGCGCGCGACAATTCCCGCTAGCCGCGCGACAGACAGCTGCGCGCCTACGGCCTAGACTGCCGGCCATCGAACCAGGCAAACCGAGCCAACCAGCGGGAGCAGCGATGTCGGCAGACACCATCGAGTGGCAGGATTTCGAGCGCGTCGAATTACGCGTGGGCACCATCGTCCAGGCCGAACCCAACGTGAAGGCGCGCAAGCCCGCCTACATCCTCCAGGTCGACCTCGGCCCGCTGGGGATCAAGACCTCCAGCGCGCAGATCACCGCACACTACGAAGCCAGCGACCTGATCGGCCGCCAGGTGCTGTGCGTGTGCAACTTCGAGCCCAAGTCCATCGCCGGCGTGCGCTCGGAAGTGCTGGTCACCGGCGCCTACGACAGCGACGAGAAAGTGGTGCTGGCCGGTTTCGACAAGCCGCTGCCCAATGGCTCACGGTTGGCCTGACCCTCGTATCACTGCACGCCGGCTGGCCCGGCGTGCTTTCCTCTTCCCGGACAAGGCCCCGCCACTGCAGTCGGCGGGAGCGCAGGCATGAAGCACGTTACACAACTCACTCCCCGCGGCGCCCTGATCGGCCTGCACATCGGCGCCCTGATGTTCGGGCTGTCCGGCATCTTCGGCAAACTCATCCTCGCCGGCCCCCTGGTCATCGTCTTCGGCCGTGCGCTATTCGGCTCGCTGTCGCTGGCGGCGGTGTTCGCCGGCCACTTGCGCGAGCAGAAGCGCCCCACGCTGACACAGGCGGCGATGCTGCTGGGCGGCGGCGTGCTGCTGTGCACGCACTGGCTGACCTTCTTCCTCGCGGTGAAGGTAGGCAACGTCGCCGTCGCCACCCTTGGCTTCGCCAGTTTCCCGGCCTTCACCGTTTTGCTGGAAGGCCTGCTGTTCCGCGAGCGCATCCGCAAGGGCGAGTACCTGGTGGTAGCCCTGGTGTGCATCGGCCTGGTGATGGTCACGCCGACCCTCGACCTGCGCGACGGCGCCACCGCAGGCCTGCTCTGGGGCACCCTCTCCGGCCTGCTGTTCGCCCTGCTTTCGCTGGCCAACCGGGTCAGCGTGCGCGGCATCGACCCGATCCAGGCGGCGCTGTGCCAGAACCTGACGATCATCGCCTGCCTGCTGCCGCTGGTGCTGCTCGACCTGCCCTCGGTACGCGGCATGGACTGGCTCTGGCTGGTTGCTTTGGGCGTGCTCTGCACCGGCGTCGCCCACAGCCTGTTCGTCGCCAGCCTGCGCCTGATCAAGGCGCGCACGGCGGCGGTGATCTTCGCCCTGGAACCGGTCTACGGCATCGCCTTCGCCGCCGTGCTGTTCGGCGAAGAGCCGAGCCTGCGCATGCTGGCGGGCGGCGTGCTGATCATCTTCGCCACCTTCCTCAGTGCGCGTGGTTCGCACTGATCTGTCGGAATTGCTTCTCGTAGGAGCCGAAAGCTGAGAGCCAAAAAGAAGGCCGCCACGCAGCGAGCGAAACTCGAACCTTGCCCCGGGGAGGGAATGCCAAGGATTCATCGCACGACAGCCTGCGTGGCGGCCTGTTCGGGATGGCGCCTGTGGATAAGGCGCCGGGGAATCAGTTGATGCTGTAGCCGCGCCCGCTCAGGCAGGCGCCCAGTGCGCGGCGGTAGGTGTCGGACTGGCCTGCTGGCGGCGCCTGGGTGGCGCTGGCCGGATCGAAACCGCTCTGGCCGACCGCCCAGTTATGGCACTCATAGCGGTCGCGGCTCTGCTGCTCCGGCGACTGGCCGCTGGCGGGATAGGCGATCACCTCGTAGCTGGTGGTTGGCGCGGCCTGCACGGCCGGTGGCGTTTCCACCGCAACGTACTGGCGGCGGTCGGCGTTCCACAGGTAATAGGTCCCGGCGGCGACGAAGTAGAGCATGCTGCCGATCCAGACTTCCCGCGCGTAATCCGGCAGACCGTAGCCATGCCCCGGCCCCCAGCCGTGGTACGGGCCAGGTCCCGGGCCGCCCGGTCCACCGGGGCCGCCGTGGGGCCCGGCCACGGCAGCAGCCGACAGACTGAGGGCCAGCAGCGTGGCGACGGAATTGAGCGCGATGCGCGAGGACAGCTTCATTTCACCTCCAGTCACGGGCGATCCACCGCCCGCCGTTCATGCGGTGAATTGTCTCGCGCCCGCCCCCCGCGCAGTGTCAGCACTGGGTAAAGACTGGGTAAAAAGCCCGATACACGCAGTATCAGGCCTGTTGCAGAAGCCAGCGGCAGTAGCGCTGCACGCCCTCCTCCACGCCCATCATCGGCGCGCGGTAACCCGCCTCGCGGAGGAAGGCGATATCGGCGCAGGTGTAGCACTGGTACTTGCCGCGCAGCTCGCCCGGGAACTCGGTGTATTCCAGCAATCCGGCGCGGATCGCCGCGTCCAGGGTCAGCGGCTGCAGGTCCTGCTGTTCACGCAGGCTGTTGATCACCGCCAGGGCCACATCGTTGAACGGCTGGGCGCGGCCGCTGCCGAGGTTGAAGATGCCACTGTGCTGGGGGTTGTCGAGGAAATGCAGGTTGACCCTGGCCACGTCCTCCACCGAGACGAAATCGCGCAAGTGGCCGCCGGCCGGGTAATCGCCGTATTCGCCGAACAGCCGCACCTTGCCGGTCTCGCGAAACTGGTTGAAGCAGTGGAAGGCCACCGAGGCCATGCGGCCCTTGTGCTGCTCGCGCGGGCCATAGACGTTGAAGTAGCGGAAGCCGGCCACCTGGGTACGGGCGGTGGGCAGCACCTTGCGCACACGCTGGTCGAAGAGGAACTTCGAATAGCCATAGACATTCAGCGGCCGCTCGCAGGAGCGTACTTCGCGAAACTCCTGGCTGCCGCCATACACCGCCGCTGACGAGGCGTAAAGGAACGGCACGCCCAGGGACAGGCTGGCGTCGAGCAACTCGCCGCTGTAGCGGTAGTTGTTGTCCATCATGTAGCGCCCGTCGCGCTCCATGGTGCTGGAGCAGGCGCCCTGGTGCAGCAGCGCGCGCACCACGCCAAAGTCGCCACGGGCATAGCGTTCGATGAAATCGCGCTTGTCGAGGTAATCGCTGATGTCGCAGTCGGCGAGGTTGGCGAACTTGTCGCCCTCGGTCAGGTCATCGACCGCGATGATGTCGGTCTCGCCGCGCTGGTTCAGCGCCTTGACCAGGTTGCTGCCGATGAACCCGGCAGCGCCAGTGATGATGATGCTCATGGTGGGGGCATCCTTTGCGGAGAATGGATGCCACCAGCCTAAAAGCGAGACGCAAGTCTCCCTTTGATATGAAGCAAAGAAGTTAGCCAGCTATCTAATTAACCTGCCGTGCGGTACCGCCCGGATTCAGGAGCGGTCGTTGTGGCCCAGGTCGCGCTGCGGATCGATACGATCGCGCACCCGCTGCTTGAGCACCTTGGCCTCGGGGAAACCGCCGTCGGCCTTGCGCTCCCAGATCGGCTCGCCGTCACAGGTAATCTGGAATACCCCGCCAGTGCCCGGTACCAGGCTGACTTTGCCCAGGTCGTCGCCAAAGGTGCTCAGCAGTTCCTGAGCCAGCCAGGCAGCGCGCAGCAGCCACTGGCACTGGGTGCAATAGGTGATGACGATTTCGGCTTTGGCTTCGGACATGAATCAGACTCTGCTGTAGGACGCGCTCCTATAATACCGCTCTGAAACGCCCTACCGGACTCTTCTCTTCATGCGCCGACTGCTGTTCGCCCTCCTCCTGCTCCTTCCCCTCGGCGCCCTGGCGGCGAACACCCCGCCGAAGATCGGCCTGGTTCTCTCTGGCGGCGCGGCGCGCGGCCTGGCGCATATCGGCGTGCTGAAGGCGCTGGATGAACAGGGCATCCACGTCGATGCCATCGCCGGCACCAGCATGGGCGCGGTGATCGGTGGCCTGTACGCGGCAGGCTATACGCCCAGGGAGCTGGAACAGCTGGCTTTGGGGCTGGACTGGAAACAGGCGCTGTCCGACTCGCCGCCGCGGGTCGACGTGCCCTTTCGCCGCAAGCAGGACGACCGCGACTTCCTGGTGAAGCAGAAGCTCAGCTTCCGCGACGACGGCACCCTCGGTCTGCCGCTGGGGGCGATCCAGGGGCAGAACCTGTCGATGCTGCTGGAGAGCCTGCTGGTGCACACCAGCGATACGCGCAACTTCGACCAGTTGGCGATCCCCTTCCGTGCGGTGGCCACCGACATTTCCACCGGCGAGAAAGTGGTGTTCAGCAAGGGTCACCTGCCCCAGGCGATCCGCGCCAGCATGTCGATCCCGGCGGTGTTCGCCCCGGTGGAGGTCAACGGCAAGCTGCTGGTGGACGGCGGCATGGTCGACAACATCCCGGTGGACGTGGCGCGGCAGATGGGCGTCGACGTGGTCATCGTGGTCGACATCGGCAACCCGCTGGCGGACCGCAAACAGCTGACCACGGTGCTGGACATGCTCAACCAGTCCGTCACCCTGATGACCCGCAAGAACTCCGAGGCGCAACTGGCTACCCTGAAGTCCAGCGACATCCTCGTGCAGCCGCCACTGAGCGGCTACAGCTCCACCGACTTCGGCCGCGTGCCGCAGCTGATCGATGCCGGCTACCGGGCCACCAGCATCCTCGCCCCGCGCCTGGCAGCCCTGCGCAAACCCGCCGACGCCCAGGCCGTGGCGCTGAACGAGGCGCGCGCGCCGGGCGAACGCCAGCCGGTGATCGACCGCATCCAGGTGGAGAACAACTCCAAGGTCAGCGACGACGTCATCCTCCACTACATCCGTCAGCCGCTGGGCGAGCACCTCGACCTGGAGCGCCTGCAGCGTGACATGAGCACCCTCTACGGCCTGGATTACTTCGACCAGGTGCAGTACCGCGTGGTGCACAACAAGCCGGGCGCGGACGGCAAGTCCGACAACGTGCTGGTGATCCACGCGTACGGCAAGCGCGGCGGTACCGACTACCTGCGCCTGGGCCTGAACCTCTCCGACGACCTGCGCGGCGACAGCACCTTCAACGTCGGTGGCAGCTACCGCATGAACGGCATCAACCGCCTCGGCGCGGAATGGCTGACGCGCCTGCAGATCGGCGACCGCCAGGAACTCTACAGCGAGTTCTACCAGCCGCTGGACGTGGGCTCGCGCTACTTCGTGGCCCCCTACGTGTTCAACGAGGCACAGAACGTCGAGGCCACCGACAACGACGATCCGATTGCCGAGTACCGCCTCGAGCGCTACGGCTATGGCCTCAACCTCGGCCGGCAGATCGCCAACAACGGCGAATTCCGCCTCGGCGTGGCCCAGGCCTTCGGCAAGGCCGACGTCCGCGTGGGTGAGCAGGACCTGCCGGATTTCCACTTCACCGAGGGCTACGCCCAGCTGCAGTACTCCTTCGACACCATGGACAACGTGGACTTCCCCCGCGAGGGCGAGAACATCCAGACCTCCTTCCGCGAGCACACGCCATCCCTGGGCGACGACGATCGCTACCGGCAGTGGGAATTCCACCTGGACAAGGCGCTGAGCAGCGGTCCGAACACCTGGGTCCTGGGCGGCGGCTACGGGCGCACCCTCGACGACGCCGACGTGGTGGTGTCGAGCTTCCTGCTCGGCGGCGCGCGGCAGCTCTCCGGCTACCGCCAGGACGCGCTGGCCGGCCAGAACTACAGCCTCGGCCGGGTCATCTACTACCGGCGCATGACCGAGCGCTCCTTCCTGCCGCTGGATTTTCCCTTCTACCTGGGCGGCAGCCTGGAGCGCGGGCGGGTATGGAACAACGACAACAGCTACGACACCGGCTACGTCAACGCCGGCAGCATCCTCATGGGCTTCGAGACGCCCCTGGGCCCGCTGTCCTTCAGCTACGGCCTGAACGATGCGAGCGAGCACGCGGTGTACGTCAACCTGGGGCGCAACTTCTAAGGCGGCGCCGCTCCGGGAACGGCGCACGACCGTTTGCAGTGTTATGCCCTGATGCTGACGGCCCCTACAGGGTATGGCCGGAGCGATATCCTGCAGGTATGAAAAAGCCCGGCAAGTGCCGGGCTTTTTCATACGCGGTGAGGATCAGGCAATCAGCGCCAGCAGTTCGCGCGCTTCAGCCTTGGCCTTGGAGTCGCCGCTGGCGATTACCTGCTTGAGGATGCCATAGGCCTCTTCCAGATTGCCCTGGTCGATGCACTGACGGGCGCGATCGAGGCTGGCCAGCAGTTCGTCGTGCTCGTGGCCGATATCGTCCGGCAGATCGAAGGTCAATTCCTCCTCCACCCCCATGGTCTTGCTGCCATGGCCGAACATCTCGCCGTGCTCGCCCAGGTCCAGCTCGGTGATTTCCGGCAGCTCGTGCAGATTGCTGCGGAAGTCCGAGGGCACTTCCTGTGCAGCCTTGGGGGCAGCAGCCTTGCCTTGCTTGGTGGAGTCGAAGGGGTTGTCGAGCTTGTCCCAGTCCAGGTCCAGCGACAGGTCACTGAGATTCATCGCGAAGTCCGGCTGGTCCTGCGCGGCCCTGGGCTGCTCCACGGCAGTGGCCACAGGCTCGCCCAATTCCAGGTCGTCCCAGTCGGTGAGCGTCTCGCCGGTGGGCGGCTGCAGGGTATCTTCCGGGCGAATCAGCATCGCCGGGTAGCGCGACTTGAGCTGGTCGATCTGCTTCTGGTCACCGCCGGCAGCGACCAGGGCATGTTCTTCTTCATGGAAGCCGGCCACGTCTCCCAGTTCGGCCAGCACCAGCAGCAGCTTCATGCGCAGTTCGCGGCGGTTCGGCTCGGCGTTGACCGCCTTGCGCAGCATGTCGCGGGCCTGGGTGAAGCGACCGTAGGCGATGTAGATATCCGCGCCTTCCAGGCTGTCCGCGCTGGCGGCGGGCAGACGGGCAACGCCCGGCTCCGGGGTGGCGACCACCACCGGATGCGGCGTCGGCACCGGGGCCACGACAGCAGCCGCCAGCGGCTTGACCTGCGGGAGCGGTTTCACCGGCTCGGGCGCGGCCGCGCGCAGGGGCGGCATCTCGACCGGCTTCTCCTCGCGCTTGCGACGGGCGAACAGCAGGCCGACCAGCAGCGCACCCAGGGCACCGGCGCCCAGCCAGGGCCAGTAGTTGAAGCCGGCGCCCTGGGCATCCTGTGCCGGAGTTGCCGGCTGTGCGACGCTGGGAGCGGGGTTGTTCTGCTGCACCGGTGCCACGGAGTCGGGAGCGGCCGGCACGGCATTGGTCGGGGCGTTGTTGGTCGGTGCATCGGCTGCCGGAACATTGGCTGCCGGCGCATTACCCGAGGCTGCCGCGCCCTGGCGGCGATCCAGCTCGGCCTGCAGCGACTGCACCTGCTGGTCGCGGCTCTGCAGGGCCTGCTGGAGGGATGCCAGCTGCTTCTGCAGGTCGTCCATGCGCTGATTCATCTGGTCGCGCTGGGCGTTGGCCAGCAACAGGTCGGCTTCCACCTTGGCGACGCTGGCATCCGCGGCCGGTGCTGCCGGTGCGGCGACGTTGCTTTGTGCCTGAGCAGCGCTGGCGGGCGCCTGCGGCGCTGCGGCCGGCTGCTGGGCAGTCGTCGTGGGCGCCGCCGCGGCAGGCTGCGGGGCAGCCGCGGCGCTGTTGCCGGCAAGCTGCTGGCCCTGCGGCAGGATCAGCGTCTGGCCCACCTTCAGCCGGTGCGGATCGCCATTGACGAAGGCCTGCGGGTTCAGCGCGACGATGCTGTCCATCAGTTGCGCGCGCGAGGCTCCGCTGCCGCCCAGGTGCGAAGTGATCTTCCACAGGGTGTCATTGCGCACCGTGGTATAGCGGCCATCGCCCGCCGGCAGCGGCGGTTGTGCCGGGGCACGGCGCACAGGCTCCGCACGGTAGCCGGTGGCCCGCGAAGGGGCAGGCTCGCTCCGCGCCACGGAGGCGGCCACGCTGCGGTTGGCGCTGTACTCCGGCGGATCGATCAGCACGGTGTACTCGCGCAGCATGCGTCCGTTGGGGCGCTCCACGGCGATCAGGAAATTCAGGTAAGGCTCGTGCACCGGCTGCGTGGATACCACCTTGATGTAGCCGCGACCGTTGCGGATCACCGGGGTGAAGCGCAGGTTCTGCAGGAATACGAAGCGGTCGACGCCGGCGCTCTCGTAGTCCTGGGGACTCGCGAGCTTCGCGATCAGTTCGTCGGACGTCATGTCGCCGGTCTCGAGCAGGGCGATCTCGGCATCCAGCGGCTGATTCAGCGCCGAGTGCAACGTGATGTCCCCCAGTCCGAGGGCATTCGCATGAGCGGAGACAAAAACCGAAAGTGCGGCAAGCGTCAGCGGAATTCTATTTATTCGAGCCATAACCCCATCCCATTGTCCGGGTCTGCACGCCATTCCCTGACCGCTCTGAAGCGGCAGGTTGAACCTGTCCACACACTGGAACCATGCCGGACTGCAGACCGCAACGCACCACTCCTCTGTACCTTGCAGGGTACAGGCCGTCTGATATCACGGATTAGGTGGTGCACTGGGTTTGGTCAAGATAAATCGTCGAAAAACCGGCGAATGGTTAGGGGGTGGATAGCGAATGGCCAGCGGCCCCGCAAAGGACCGCCAGAAAAATGGCTACTTTACCCGAATAACGTGATGAATTGCTCAGTTTCGCTCGAGGTTGCCGAGAATCCGACTGAGCGTTTTCTGACACAGCGCGATTTCTTCTTCTGAAATCCCCGCCAGCACTTCGTTGCGAACGGCGGCGGCGATGTTCTCGATATCGGTGATCAGGACATCGGCCTTGGGGGTGAGGGCAATGCGTTTGGCGCGGCGGTCTTCGGCCACGGCCTGGCGACGGACCAACCCCTGGGCCTCAAGACCATCGAGCAGGCGGGCCAGGGTCGGGCCTTCGACACCGACTGACTGCGCGAGCTCGCGCTGGGTCGGCGCGGCGGAATGGCGCGCCAGGTGCAGCAGCACCAGCCAGCGGGCCTGGGACAGGCCCAGGTGGCTGAGACGGCGGTCGAGTTCGGCTCGCCAGGCACGGGAAGCCTGAGCCAATTGGGTACCGAAATAGTGCTTATCGTTGTCTGACATTGTGCTGCGTACGGTAGGAGGTTGGACGGCTAATTGATTTGACTAATTATTAGCCAGCTAATCAAGCCCGTACAATGACAGATTGTCGCAGGGTGTAAATCGCTATCTCACCATTTCGCGTATTGATCCTCGACGAATCCCCACAGGTTGTCGATGCGCACCTCGGCCTGCCCCGCCGGCCGCAGCACACCACTGAAGCACCCGAAGATCTGCTTGAAGTTGCTCGCCAGCACGCCGAGATTGAGGCGTTCCTCATGCAGCCCGTGGGCCTCGAAGCGCAGTTCGACCTGGCCATCGTGGGAACGGATGGTCCAGGGCTGCAGCGGATGGGCGCGATCGAACTCGAAGCGCACCGTGTCGACCTTCACCAGCTGGCCGTCGAGCCAGTAGCAGTTCTCGGTGAAGCTGGTCTCGTTGACCCCGCACGACAGGTTCAGGCCGAGGCGACGGCCCTGCGCTTCGCCAGACAAGCAGGCCCAGTTCCAGAAGGTCTCGGGGCGCATGTAGCCGGCAGACCAGTCGTGGTGCGCGTAGGCACCCAGCTCGCGCAGGTCGTAGTTGCCCAGCGCGCTGCGCACCTCGCCGTGGCAATGCACGCCGGCCACCTTGCGCGCATAGACCCAGCCGTTCACCGCCGTTGGTGTGCAGATACTCATGGGCTGAAACGCCGGCTGCTCCTCGCTGAAGCGCGCGTCGATGCGGGTGCCGTCGTCCAGTTCGACCAGCAGGCGCTTCTCGAAGGGCGAGGAGCTGTTCTCCAGACGCAGCAGGTTGCGTCCCTGGCGCAGTTCGCAGACGCCGTCGTTGGGGCTCTGCGAAAAGTTTGCGCCCATGCCGAGCGGGCATTTGAACTGGCGCTCGATCATCCGTCCGCTCTCAGGGTGATAGAGATAGACGAAGCCGACGGTGAGCAGGCTGACATCCGCCAGCGCACAGCCGCCGATCAGCGTCGGGCTGATCAGGCCGAAATACTGGAACTGGTGGAAGCGCCGCCACTTGCTCAACGCGCCGAGGCGCCGGCCCATGGGCGAGCGGAAGTCGAAGTCGCGGTAATTGATGGTCGCCGGGGTGCCGGGAAAGATGCCGTAGTGCGGTTGGCCGTTGGGCTGGATCAGCTGCTGCATGGGCGCGGGCTCGGTGACGGGGTGCGGCGCATGCTAGCACCGGGCCTGCTCGCGCCGCAGTCACGCACGGCGCCAGTGCGGGGGACGGAATGGGCCATCAGGCGACGACCTGGTTGCGTCCGAATGCCTTGGCTTCGTAGAGGGCGCGGTCAGCATGCTCGTAGATGCTGCGCAGTGGATGGCCGGTCTCCGGCCACAGGCAGGAAACGCCGATGGACAACGTCACCTCGTCCGCCGTCAGCGACCCTTCGTGAGCGATACCCAGCGCCTGCACCGACTCGCGCACGACTTCGGCGCGCTCCCTCGCCTCGCGCTCACTGGCGCCGTAGAGCAGCACGGCGAACTCCTCGCCCCCCAGCCGCACGGCCATGTCCAGCGGGCGCCGTGCGCTGGCCGTGAGCACCTCGCCGATGCGCTGCAGCACGCCATCGCCGGCCTGGTGGCCATAGCGGTCGTTGTAGGCCTTGAAGTGATCGACATCGCAGAGCAGCAGTGCCAACCCTACGCTCTCGCGCTGGGCCTGGCGCCACAGGCGCTCCAGCTGGCGATTGAAACTGCGGCGGTTGTGCAGGCCGGTCAGGGCGTCATGCTCGGCCATGACCTTCAGCAGGCGGCTGATGAGGAAGTGCTGGCGGGACTTGTAGTCCAGCAGGTAGCAGCCCACCGCGCCGACCAGATTGGCCAGCAACAGGAACACCACGTTGCTGATCAGCTTGGGCAGCGGCAATCCCGCATACAGCTCGAAGCCCACATAGGTCAGCAGGATCACCGAAGCACTGCCCACCGCCTCGGCGAAGCGCAGGCCAATCAGGAAGTAGGCCGCCATGCTGACCAGCAACAGGCCCTCATAGGGATAGCTCTGGTCCACGGTGTGGGCGATACCCGCCACGGCCGCCGCACCGATGCCGACGCCGAGGATGCAGGCCAGGCTCAGCGGCACCAGCAGATGGGTATGCCGACGCTGCAGGATCAGCCCGCCGCAGACGCTCAGCAGCACCAGCACGCCGATGCGCACGGCGAGCATGTCCCAGTGTTCTGCAGTCCGGATCAGGAGAAAATCGATGGCCGCCAGCGCCAGCCAGATCAGCACGCCGATGGTCAGCGCGGTGCGCTTGAGATCGAAGCTGTCTTCCAGCAGGTAATGGCGGTACTGGGTCTCGAGGTCGGGTTCGAAACGCAGGCGGCGAAAGCCCCGGGAGAGCTGTTCGGCATAGGCATTGGAGCGGACGTCGTCCAGCCAGCTTTGTTGTTGTGGCACGCTCACCTCTTCTCGTGGAGGTCTAAGTGCCACCATAGCTGTTCGGGACGTGCGTCACAAGTTTGTCGTTTTGCCCCGTCACGAAAATGACAGCCTCACCCTTCGACACTTCAGATTCACCCGTAGGATGGCCGGCAGCTATGGCGCCCGACCATGGGCGCTTCAGGGGCAGTAATTCGGCGAGCGCCGGTCATGGCCACGACTGTCGCGGCCATAGCGATAGTCACCGGAATCGCGATAGTCCCGGCCGTAGCCTTTGCGATAGTCGTCATCGTCGTCGCGGTCTTTCGACAGCACGACCATGGCGGCCAGTGCAGCCACCGCCGCAACGCCGATCAAGGCGTTCTTGCCGTTCTCGGAAAGCCCGCCGCCACTGGCGCATCCACTGAGTTGTCCAACGACCAGCAGCCCCGCCACTACCCGCACCCAGCTCGCCATCTGTCACTCCGAAAGTGATTCGTACTGACGGATAGGACTGGCGGAAAAGGGCGCCGTTGCTGGCACATTGATATTTCGTCTGTAACGCCGTATTTCAGCGCGAACCGCGTGCGACGACACCTTGTAGGGCGCATAACGCTTACGGCGTTGTCCGCCATCCTGGTGGGTAACCCGTACCGGGTTATTCGCCCTACAGGCGTCAGCCGATCAGACTTCCAGTTCGGCCTGCAGGGCAGCGCGCACACAGTGCAGCACGCCCAGCGGCACGCGGCCTTCGAACAGCTCGGCAATGGCACTCACTGGCGGCAGTTCGCCGTCTTCGTCGAGGAAGGCGTCCTGGACTTCGCCGAGCAACTCCTCGGGCAGGTCCAGCGCCTGCTCCAGGGTCAGCTGCTGGCGGCCGATGGCCTCGGCCAGCAGGCTGTAGACGTTCTTCTCGCTGCAATCGAGCTGGCGGGCGATCTGCGCGGGGGTCATGCCGGCGCGGGCCAGGGTCACCAGCTCGTGGCGCAGGTCGGTGACCGGGGCGGGAGTGTCCGGCGCCTTGTCCGACTCGGTGAGCACGTCGAGGAAAGCCTGGCCGTAGCGTTCCAGCTTGCGCGCGCCGACGCCGCTGACCTGGGCCATGGCCGATAGCGTCGAGGGCTGGCTGCGGAGCATTTCCAGCAGGGTGGCGTCGGGGAAGATGACGTAGGGCGGCACCGAGTGCTCCTCCGCCAGCTTGCGCCGCAGGGTACGCAGGGCTTCCCACATCTCGCGCTCTTCCTGGCGCACCAGCTGGCTGGCCGGGCTGGCGCCACCGGAGGAGGAAGACTTGCTGCGCTGCGGCTTGGGATCGCGGCGCAGGGCCAGCGTCTCCTCGCCGCGCAGCAGCGGACGGCAGGCCTCGGTCAGGCGCAGGCCGTTGAAGCCGTCGACATCCACGTCGGCGAAGCCACGGGCGACCAGTTGGCGGAACAGCGTGCGCCACTCGTCCTCGCCGCGGGACTTGCCGATGCCGAACACTGCCAGGTGCTGGTGCCCGACGCTGCGCACCTTTTCGGTGTCCTTGCCCAGCAGCACGTCCACCAGATGACCGACGCCGTAGCGCTGGCCGCTGCGGTAGATGGCCGACAAAGCCTGGCGCGCGGGCTCGGTGGCGTCCCAGGTCTCCACGCCGTCGACGCAGATGTCGCAGTGGCCGCAGGGGTTGGGCATCACCTCGTCGAAGTAGGCCAGCAGCGCCTGGCGGCGGCAGCGGGTTTCCTCGCACAGCGCCAGCATGGCTTCCAGCTTGTGCCGCTCGACGCGCTTGTGGCGCTCGTCGCCCTCGGAGTTCTGCATCATTTGCCGCAGCAGCAGCACGTCCTGCAGGCCGTAGGCCATCCAGGCGTCGGCGGGCAGGCTGTCACGGCCGGCGCGGCCGGTTTCCTGGTAGTACGCCTCCAGGCTCTTGGGCAGGTCCAGGTGGGCGACGAAACGCACGTTGGGTTTGTCGATGCCCATGCCGAAGGCGACGGTGGCGACCATGATCAGCCCTTCCTCGTTGAGGAAGCGCTTCTGGTGGTAGGCGCGCAGGTCGTTGGACAGCCCGGCGTGGTACGGCAGCGCCGGGAAGCCCTGGCTGGAGAGGAACTCGGCGACCTCCTCGACCTTCTTGCGCGACATGCAGTAGACGATGCCCGCATCGCCGCGCCGCTCGGCCAGGAACCCCAGCAGCTGCTTGCGCGGCTGCTCCTTGGGCACGATGCGGTAGAAGATGTTCGGCCGGTCGAAGCTGGAGAGGAACTGCTCGGCGTCCTGCAGGTGCAGGCGCTGGATCATCTCCTCGCGGGTACGCATGTCCGCCGTGGCGGTCAGGGCGATGCGCGGCACGTGCGGGAACAGCTCGGCGAGCTGGCCGAGCTGCAGGTATTCGGGACGGAAGTCGTGGCCCCACTGCGACACGCAGTGCGCCTCGTCGATGGCGAACAGGCCGATCTCCAGGCGCTGCAGGAAGGCCAGCATGCGCGGTTGCACCAGGCGTTCCGGGGCGAGGTAGAGCAGCTTGATCTCGCCGCGCTGCAGGCGGTCGGCGATCTCGCGCTGGGCCTCGGGGCTCAGCGAGGAGTTCAGCGCCGCGACCGGCACGCCCAGTTCGTCCAGCGTGGCGACCTGGTCTTCCATCAGCGCGATCAGCGGCGAAACCACCACCGTCAGGCCTTCGCGCAGCAGCGCCGGAACCTGGAAGCACAGCGACTTGCCGCCGCCGGTGGGCATCAGCACCAGGGCATCGCCGCCGCCGGCCACGCGCTCGATGATCCGCGCCTGATTGCCGCGGAAGGCGTCGTAACCGAAAACGTCTTTGAGGATGCGCAGGGCCTGATCGAGCATGGGGGACTCCGAATGAAGCCGCGCATTATACGCAGGCCGATCCCACTGCGGCCGGCACCTTGTCCGGGAAACTGCGGAAAAATCCGTCACATGCGTCCGAGCTCTGCGTCGGAGCCCTGCGTCGGCGCGGGCTGCACGGGCATTTGGCTTTTGCCGCGGGCCAGCGGAAAGACTACAATTCGGGACCGATCACCTCCGAGGTAGTACCCGATGTCCTTCGCCGACCAATTGTCCCGCCTGCAAGCCTTTCTCGATGCCGATGACCTGCACGAGGAAGCCTTGGACTACGTGGCGGCACACGGTTACCTGACCGCCCTGGCGATCTGCCCGGAGGAAGTGCCGGAGCGCGAGTGGATCGACGCCCTGTTCGCCGAGCCGCCGCACTACCGCAGCGAGGACGAACGCACCCAGATCGAATCCACCCTGGCCCAGCTCAAGGCGCACATCATCCGCCAGATGGCCGGTGACGAGGAGCTGGAGCTGCCCTGCGAGCCCTACCTGGGCGACGAGCCGGACGACTCCGACATCCGCGGCTGGTGCATCGGCTTCATGGAAGGTGTGTTCCTGCGCGAGGCCATCTGGTTCGAACAGGCCGAGGAAGAAGTCAGCGAGCTGCTGCTGCCGATCATGGTCGGTTCCGGTCTGTTCGACGAACAGCCCGAGTTCGACGAGATCGCCAGCGACCGCGGGCTGGTGGACGACATGGTCGCGCAGATCCCCGAGCTGCTGACCAACCTGTTCCTGCTGTGCCAGGCGCCGGAAGAGAAGCCGGCTCTGCTGAAGCCGCGCACTCACTAAACGTTCGATGTCTTCGCGGGAAATCCGCCAGAGCCGCCACGCCTGGGTTCGCTACTGCCTGCTCGGCATCGGCTGGCTCAGCGTGGCACTGGGCGTGATCGGCATCTTCCTGCCGGTCCTGCCCACCACGCCCTTCCTCCTGCTCGCCGCCGCCTGCTTCATGCGCAGCTCCCAGCGCTTCTACGACTGGCTGGTGAACCACCCGAAGCTCGGCCCGTGGATTCGCGACTACCTCGACGGCGAAGGCATCCCGCTCAAGGGCAAGGTCTACGCCATCGGCCTGATGTGGTGCAGCATCCTGATTTCCGGTTTCCTGGTGCAGCGCCCGTGGGCCTGGGCCTTCATGCTGACCAGCGCGACACTGGTGACTATCTATCTGATTCGGACGAAGACTCGGCGGCTGGATTAGGCCATTGAGATAGACGGCCTGGCACGATACTTTCCAGACTTTCCAAGGATTGGTGGAGGTGCTGACGGCCATGCGCACGCTCAAGGAAATTTTTACCGAGATCGAGTCTGTCCCTGACTACTTCGGTCATCAGATCAGCTCAGTCAATTATCAGAATGGCTGGGGTGATACGCCGCTGCATATTGTCAGTTGCTGGGGTGATTGCGAGGCCATAAGGGTGCTTATCGAGGCTGGGGCGGATATCAACAAACCCGGTGAAACAGGCTTCACTCCTCTGCATTGCGCAGTTGAGCAGGATCACCCTCAAGCTGTAGCACTACTACTCACCCTGGGCGCGAAGGCTTTGCCGGATGCCAACGGACTAATGCCCTCCGACCTGGCAAAGCTGCTGAATCACAATGACGTCCTCAAGCTTCTGAATGCAGGCTGTTGATCTTCACGCAGGCACCACAGCCCCCGCCATCCCATCTCCCTCAGAACGACGTCCCTCCACCCCCACCGCATCCACGGTAAAGCCAAAGGTGTTGACGCCCCCCTCGCTACGCACGAACACCGAACCGCCGTGCATGCTCGCCACCGCCTTGACGATGGACAGCCCCAGCCCGTGGCTGCTCTGGCTGTTGGCGCGGGCGAGGTCGGCGCGGTAGAAGCGCTCGAACAGGCGCGCGCGCTGTTCGGCGTTGATCGGCTCGCCAGGGTTGCTGACTTCCACCAGCGCGGCGCCGCGCTCGCCGCTCAGGCGTACCTCGATACGACCGCCCGGCGCAGTGTGCTGGGCAGCGTTGTACAGCAGGTTGGTTACCGCACGCTGGAACAGCGCACGCTCGACGCAGGCCCGCGCATCGCCGCGCAGGTTCACCTGCACACCCTGCTCGTCGAAGATCACCTCGAGGAAATCCACGGTCGTCGCCACTTCGGTCGCCAGCGAGGTTTCCACCCGCTCGGCGGCCAGCCCGCCCTGATCGACGCGGGCAAGGAACAGCATGTCGTTGACGATGGCGCGCAGGCGCTCCAGCTCTTCCAGGTTGGACTGCAGCACCTCTTCGTAATCCTGCGCGCTGCGCTCGCGGGACAGCGCCACCTGGCTCTGGCCGATCAGGTTGGCCAGCGGCGTGCGCAGTTCGTGGGCGACGTCGGCGTTGAACGACTCCAGCCGCAGGTAGGCCTGCTCCAGACGACCCAGCGCCTCGTTGAAGGCGCCGGCCAGCGCCGACAGTTCCGCCGGCAGCCCTTCCAGGCGCAGGCGCTGGGAAAGCTGCTGCGGACTGATCTGCCGCGCCTCGGCGGACAGCTCGTGCACCGGGCGCAAACCGACCCGCGCGATCCAGTGCCCGCACAGCGTCGCCAGGGCGACACCCAGCGCGGACAGCACGAACAGGGTGATCAGCGTGGCATGCCGGGCGTGCTGAAAGGCCACGCTGTCGATTGCCGCCAGCAGCACCAGCGCCGGGCGACCACCGCTGGCGGGCAGCACGCCGACGCGGGCGCTGAGCGGCGCCTCGTGTTCCGGCAGTTCCAGCTCGGCATAGCCGTTGCCACTGCCGAGCATCCGCCGCACCGCCTCGTTGGGCTGGCCATAGCGGAAGCGCGAATCGTCGCTGTCGATCCAGAAGCGGATCAGCTGGTATTCCTGGCTCAGGGTGTTGAGCTTGAGCTGCATGTGCGGCCAGCGTTCGGCAAGGTCGGGCTTGTCGAGCATGCGCGCGACCATGTTGAAGCGGGTGTCCAGTTCCGAGCGCTGCAGGCGCTCGATCTGCCCATCGAGCACGCAATAAAGTGCCGAGCCGATCAGCAGGAAGATGCCCAGCGCGGCGGCGGCGAACATGCCCGCCAGACGCGTGGAAAGCGACAGCCCCCTCACGCTTCGCGCTCCTGGGCGGCCCGGCTTTCCAGCACGTAGCCCATGCCGCGGATGGTGTGCAGCAGCTTGGTGTCGAAGGGCCCGTCGAGTTTGGCGCGCAGGCGCTTGATGGCGACTTCGACGACGTTGGTGTCGGTGTCGAAATTGATGTCCCAGACCAGCTCGGCGATGGCCGTCTTGGAAAGGATTTCCCCACTGCGCTGAGCCAGCACGCAGAGCAGCGAATACTCCTTGGCGGTCAGCTCCAGGCGCGTGCCGCCGCGCTGCACACGGCGGCTGACGAGGTCGATGGCGAGGTCGGCAATGCGCATCTGCGTCGCGCTTTCCAGGTGCGCGCCCCGGCGGGTCAAGGCCTGCAGGCGCGCCACCAGTTCGAGGAAGGAGAACGGCTTGATCAGATAGTCGTCGGCGCCTTCGCGCAGGCCGCGCACGCGGTCTTCCACCCGCTCGCGGGCGGTGAGCATGATCACCGGGGTCTGGCGCTGTTCGCGCAGGGCGCGCAGCACGCCGTAGCCGTCGATGCCGGGGAGCATCACGTCGAGGACGATGACGTCGTATTCACCGTTGAGCGCCAGGTGCCGGCCGTCGATGCCGTTGCTGGCAACGTCCACGGTAAAGCCCTGCTCGCTCAGCCCGCGCTGCAGGTAGTCGGCGGTCTTGCTCTCGTCTTCGACAATCAGTACGCGCATGCCAGCCCTCCATTCGTGAAGCCCGCAGTCCGGCATGCTACCCAGGCGCTCCTCATACCGCACCTCCCAGCGTGGCCGGCGCCGGTTGCTGGCGATGGAACAGCCGGTCCAGCGCCAGGTACACCACCGGCGTGCTGAACAGGGTCAGCGCCTGGCTGAACAGCAGCCCGCCGACCACTGCCACACCCAGCGGCTGGCGCAGTTCCGAACCGGTGCCGAAGCCGATCATCAGCGGGATAGCCCCCAGCAGCGCGGCCAGCGTGGTCATCATGATCGGCCGGAAGCGCGCCAGGCATGCCTCGCGAATCGCGTCGTAGGGCGACAGCCCGCGCTGGCGTTGCGCGGCCAGGGCAAAGTCGACCATCAGGATGCCGTTCTTCTTGACGATGCCGATCAGCAGCACCAGGCCGATCAGCGCCATCACCGAGAACTCCAGGCCCCAGCCCCAGAGCAGGAACACCGCACCGATGCCCGCCGACGGCAAGGTGGAAAGAATGGTCAGCGGGTGCACGAAACTCTCGTAGAGCACGCCGAGGATCACGTAGACCGCGAACAGCGCCGCGAGGATCAGCAACGGCTGGCTCGCCAGCGAACTCTGGAAGGCCGCCGCGGCCCCCTGGAATTCACCGCTGATGCTCGATGGCATGCCGATCTCCGCCTGGGCACGCTGCACCAAGTTCACGGCGTCGCCCAGGGCCACGCCCGGCGACAGGTTGAAGGACAGCGTCACCGCCGGGAACATGCCGTTGTGGTTGATCTGCAGCGGCCCCGACTGGTCCGGCGCGACCCGCGCCAACGCCGCCAGCGGCACCATCTCGCCGGTCAGCGGCGAGCGCAGGTGGAACCAGGCCAGACTGTCCGCGCGGCCGCGCTGCCGTGAATCCAGTTCGAGGATGACCTTGTACTGGTTGACCTCGGTCTGGAATTCGCCGACCTGGCGCTGACCGAAGGCGTCGTAGAGGGTCTGACTGACGTCTTCGGCGGACAGCCCGAAGCGTGCCGCCGCCACCCGGTCGATCTGCAGCGAGGTCACGCTGGCACCCATCTGCAGGTCGTTGGACACATCCTGCAGGCCGCCCTCCTCCTTCAGCCGCTGGGTCAGGCGGTCCGCCCATTGCGCCAGCGCCGCGCTGTCGTTGCTGCGCAGGGCGTACTGGTACTGGGTGCGCACCGGCCCGGTGGCGAGGTTGATGTCCTGCGCCGAACGCAGGTAGAGGACGATGCCCGGCACCTTGGCCAGCTTGGGCCGGATGCGGTTGATGAACTCGTCCACCGAGACGTCGCGATCGCCGCGGTCCTTGAGCACGATCCAGAAGCGCCCGTTGGACAGGCTCTGGCTGCCGCCGGTGATGCCGATGGCGTGGTTGTAGCTCTGCACTGCCGGGTCGGCGGCAACGATGTCGGCGAGCTGCTTGTGCTTCTCGGCCATGTCGGCATAGGAGATGTCCTCGGCGGCCTGGGTGGTGCCGAAGACGAAGGCGGTATCCTGGGACGGGAAGAAGCCCTTGGGGATGCCGACGTAACCGCCCACCGCAATGGCCACGCAGACCACGAAACCGGCGAGCACCGTGCGCTGGTGATGCAGCGACCAGTCCAGCCCCCTGGCGTAGCGCGCCAGTAGCCAGCCGGCGATGCCTCCGTCGTCGTGCCCGTGTTTTGGCGCGCCCATAAAGCGCGAGGCGAGCATCGGCGCGATGGTCAGCGAGGCGACCACCGAAATCAGGATGGCCGCCGTGACGCTGACGGCGAACTCGCGGAACAGGCGCCCGACGATGCCGCCCATGAACAGCAGCGGGATGAATGCGGCGATCAGCGAGAAGCTGATCGACACCACCGTGAAGCTGATCTCCGAGGCGCCGGCCAGCGCCGCCTGCACCCGGTCCTTGCCCTGTTCCAGGTGGCGGTGGATGTTCTCCACCACCACGATGGCGTCGTCGACGATGAAGCCCACGGCGATGATCAGCGCCACCAGCGTCAGGTTGTTCAGGGTGAAGCCCAGCAGGTACATGGCCGCGAAGCTCGCGCTGAGCGACACCGCCAGCACCGTGGCGACGATCAGGGTCGCCGACAGCTGACGCAGGAACAGCCCCATCACCAGCACCACCAGCCCCATGGTCAGCAGCAGGGTCATCTCCACCTCGTGCAGCGAGGCGCGGATGGTGCGCGTACGGTCGTTGAGCACTTCCACCTCGACGCCCGCCGGCAGCATGTCGCGCAGGCGCGGCAGCTCGGCCTGGATCGCATCGGAGGTCTCGACGATGTTCGCGCCGGGCTGGCGCAGGATCACCAGCGCCACGCCGGGGCGCCCATCCGGCCAGGCCTGCACGTAATCGTCTTCCGGCGCCTTCACCACCTTGGCCAGATCGCGCAGGAACACCGGCGCGCCGGCGCGATAGGCCACCACCAGGTCGCCATATTCATGGGGGCTGAACAACTGGTCGTTGGCCGCCAGGGTCGACACGCGGCCATCGCCGAACAGCGCACCCTTGGCCTGGTTGATGCTCGCCGACTGCAGCGACTGGCGCAGGTCGGCCAGGGTCAGGCGGTAGGCGGCCAGCTTTTCCGGCTGCGCCTGGATACGGATCGCCGGACGCTGCTGGCCGACCACGAAGATCTGCCCCACCCCACTGATCTGGCTGAGCTGGCGCGACAGCAGCACTTCGGCGAGGTCGCTCAGCTCGATCAGCGGCATCAGCTCGGAGTTCACCCGGACGATCATGATCGGGCTGTCCGCCGGGTTGATCTTGCGCCAGGTCGGCAGGTTCGGCATGTCCGCCGGCAGGCGTCCGGCGGCAGCGTTGATCGCGGCGGTGACCTCCTGGGCAGCGACGTCGATGTTCTTGTCCAGGTCGAACTGCAGGGTCAGGGTAGTCGAGCCCAGTGCGCTGGTGGAGAGCATCTGGGTGATGCCGGGGATGGCGCTGAACTGCACTTCCAGCGGCGTCGCCACCGACGACGCCATGGTTTCCGGACTACCGCCGGGCAGCAGCGCCTGTACCTGGATGGTGGGGAAATCCACCTGCGGCAGCGGTGCCACGCCCAGGCGGAAAAACGCCAGCAGGCCGAGCATCAGCGAAGCGATGGTCAACAGGCAGGTGGCGATGGGGTGGCGCACGCACCAGCCGGACATGCCGGCGCGCACAGTCACGGCTCGCTCCGGCGGGCCAGGGTCTGCACGTCGCCCTGCACCTCCACGCGGGCGCCGGGGGTCAGGCGCGAGTGGCCGTCGAGCACCACTTCATCGTCCGCTGCGAGGCCTTCCACCAGGGTGCGGCCGTCGACTTCCTGGACGATGCGTACCGGCACCTTCTGCGCCTTGCCATCTTCGATGCGGAACACATAGGCGCCGTCCAGGCCGCGGCGGACGGCGCGGCTGTCGAGCACCAGGCCGTTGTGCAGCACGCCGGACTGCAGGTCGATGGCGACGAACTGGCCCGGCCACAGCTGGCCGTCCTTGTTGTCGAACACCGCGCGCACGCGGATGGTGCCGGTGCTGCTGGCCACCTGGTTGTCGATGCTGCGCAGGTGGCCTTCGCCGAGCAGCTGGCCACCGTCGCGGCTGCGGGCGACCACCGGCGAATCGCTGCTGAGCAGCGGCTGCAGCTGCGGCAGGCTTTCCTGCGGCAGGGCAAAGACCACCGAGATCGGCGACATCTGAGTGACGGTGAACAGGCCGCTGCTGTCATTGCTGCGCAGCAGATTGCCAACGTCGACGTTGCGGATGCCGACGCGGCCGGCGACCGGCGAGGTGATGCGGGTATAGGACAGGCGCACGCGCTCGGCATCGATGGTGGCCTGGTTGCCGCGCAGGGTGGCGCGCAGACGCGCGGCCTCGGCTTCGGTCTGTTCCAGGGTCTGGCGGGAAATCGAGCCGCGCTGGCTCAGCGTCTGGTAGCGCGCCAGGTCCTGCTCGACGATGCGCAGCTGCGCCTGGTTGCTCTGCCTGGTCGCCTCGGCCTGTTCCAGCGCGGCGTTGATGGCGCGGTCGTCGATGGTCGCCAGCAGTTCGCCTTCCTTGACCATCTGCCCCTCCTCCACCAGCAGCGCGGTGAGCTGGCCTTCCACCTGCGGGCGCACCAGCACGCTGTGCAGCGAGGTAACGGTGCCGACGCCGTCGAGGTTCTGCGTCAGGTCCTCGCGGGCCACCCGCGCCAGGGTCACCGGCACGCCGGCTGGCTGGGCCGCCGCCTGCGGGGCCTCGTGGCGGCCGGCAAAGCCCCAGATGCCCGCTCCCAGCGCCGCCACTCCCAGCAACCCTGCCGTCAGCCAAACCCGCCGTTGCCCCTGCATCCCGCTCTCCTGCGTCTGGTTCGGCCACAGCGGCCGCATCCTGGGGTTATAAGCCAGAGCCCGGGACCGCACGCTGACCCTTAAATGACAATCCTGTCAGTTTCGCCGCCAAGTCCCGTACCACGCGGCTTTTCGGCCAATGGCGATGCGCCAGCGCAAGTTTGCGAAGAGCGCCTAGACTCCACACATCCCACATGGAGCGCTGGCGATGCAGCCACCCCGAGGAGCCCCCCGGCTGTTCGCCAGCCCGCTACGTCTGCGGGCTGGCGTGCTGCTGCTCGCGCTCCTCGCACTGACCGCCAGCGCCGCCTGGAACTTCGACACCATCCTGAAGAACGCCGAGCAGAAGTACCCCGACCTCGGCACCGGAAAAGGCCGTATCCAGTCCTGGGGCCGGCTGATCGACGACAGCGAAAACCTCGACGAGCCCGCCAAGCTCAAGGCGGTCAACGCCTTCTTCAACGGCGCCCTGGTATTCACCGACGACCGCACCGTCTGGCACCAGGAGGACTACTGGGCGACACCGGTGGAATCCCTCTACAAGGGCGCCGGCGACTGCGAGGACTACTCCATCGCCAAGTTCGTCACCCTGCGCCGCCTCGGGGTCGCCAGCGACAAGCTGCGCATCACCTACGTCAAGGCGCTGCAGCAGAACCAAGCGCACATGGTGCTCACCTACTACGCCTCCCCCACTGCCGAACCGCTGGTGCTGGACAACCTGATCCCGCAGATCAAGCCCGCCTCCCAGCGCAAGGACCTCCTGCCCGTCTACGCCTTCAACGCCGAGGGGCTCTGGCTGCCCGGCCCCGGCGGCGGCAAGCGCACCGGCGACAGCAAGAAGCTGTCGCGCTGGCAGGACCTGTTGACCAAGATGCGCGCCGAGGGCCTGGACCTCGACGAGACGCGATAGGAGAACCCCGGCATGTCATTGCTCAAGCAACTGTTCCTGGCGATCTGCCTGTTCCTCGTGGTGGCCTTCGCCGGCAGCTTCGCCGCCAGCCTGGAAAGCTCCCGCGAGCAGCTGATCGGCCAGTTGCGCTCCCACGCCCAGGACGCCGCCACCGCGCTGGGGCTGTCGCTCACCCCGCACGTGGACGATCCGGCGATGATCGAGCTGATGGTCAGCTCGATCTTCGACTCCGGCTACTTCGCCACCATCCGCGTGGTGAGCATTCCCGAGGGCAAGGTGATAGTCGAACGCGACAGCGACACACAGAACCAGCAGGTACCGGCCTGGTTCGCCAGGCTGGTCAACCTCAAGGCCCAGGGCGGTGACGCGCTGATCATGCGCGGCTGGGAGCAGGCCGCGCGGGTCGAGGTGGTCAGCCATCCGCAGTTCGCCCTGGCCAAGCTGTGGGACGGCGCGCTGGGCAGCCTCGCCTGGCTGCTGGCCTGCGGGCTGGTCAGCGCCGTCCTCGGCGGCTGGCTGCTGCGTACCCAGTTGAAGCCGCTGGACCAGATGGTGCAGCAGGCCCACGCCATCACCCGCCGCGAATTCCTCACCCTGCCCAAGGAACCGCGCACCCCGGAACTCAAGCGCGTTGTGCAGGCGATGAACCAGATGGTCGACAAGCTCAAGGCGCTGTTCGCCGAGGAAGCCACCCGCAGCGAGAAGCTGCGCGAGGAAGCGTACCAGGACAGTCTCTCCGGCCTGGCCAACCGCCGCCTGTTCGACGCACGGCTGGATGCGCAACTGTCCCCCAGCGAGCAGAATGCCGCCGGCTATCTGTTGCTGCTGCGCCTGAACGACCTGGCCGGCCTCAACCAGCGTCTGGGCGGGCAGCGCACCGACGCGCTGATCCGCGATGTGGCCGAGCTGCTGGAGCGTGAGCGCGAGACCCACGGCACCCCGGACTGGCTGGCCGCACGCAGCCGTGGCGGCGAGTTCACCCTGCTCGCCCCCGGCGTCGACAGCGCCAGCGCCGAACTGCTCGCCGACCAGCTCAGCGCCGCCCTGGAGAACCTACGCGGCACCGGCGCCAGCGACTGCAAGCCGGTGGCGCACCTTGGCCTGGCGGCCTTCCGCCCCGGCGAATCGGCGGCCAGCGTGCTGTCCCGCGCGGACCAGGCACTGGCGCAAGCGCAATCCTCGCCGGACCGCCCCTGGCAGCGCCTGGACAGCTCCGGCGGCCAGCCCGCGCAGGACTCCCGCGCGTGGCGCGACTGGCTCGACGATGCCCTGCAGAAGGGCAAGCTGCAGCTGTGGTTCCAGCCGGTGCGCGCCTGTGTCGAGAACGGCGCACTGCTGCACCAGAAGGTCCTCGCGCGACTGCTCGACCCCAAGGGCGAGGCGGTCGCTGCCGGGCAGTTCCTGCCGTGGATCGAACGCTTCGGCTGGTCCGCGCGCTTCGACCTGGCCATGCTCGAACACGCCCTCGCGCACCTCGCCCAGCAACCGGCACCGCTGGCCCTGTCGCTGTCAGCGGAAACCGTGCGCAGCGCCGAGCCCCTGCGCCAGCTGTTCGAAATCCTCCGTGCGCATCCGCAGGAAGCGCAGCTGATGACCCTGGAAGTGGACGAACGCTACCTGCCGCCACCGGCCGAGCTGGAAAAACTCGCCCAGTCGGTGCAGGACGTCGGCGCCCAGCTCGGCCTGCAGCACTTCGGCGGGCGCTTCAGCCTGATCGGCAACCTGACCCGGCTGGGCCTTGCCTACCTGAAGATCGACGGCAGCTACATCCGTGCCATCGACCAGGACAACGACAAGCGCCTGTTCATCGAAGCCATGTACCGCGCCTCCAACAGCATCGACCTGCCGCTGATCGCGGAGATGGTCGAGACCGAGGGCGAGCTGCAGGTGCTACGGGAGATGGGGATTGCCGGGGCGATGGGGCGGCTGGTCGGGGCGCCGAAGCCTTCGCAGAAGAGCGGCGGGTAGACCGTCGGCCCTGCCGACGGATCGCGGACATGGACCGCTCCTACAAGATCGGCTCCGGTGTTTCCGCTTATCGCAGGAGCGGGCTTTGTCCACGATACTTTTGCTTGGGGTTCTGTGATTAAGCGCCGCTTTGGCGTGCGCGCGGACTTCTTGTTTCGCCCCCTCGGGCGACCTACTTTGCCAAACGACGCAAAGTAGGCAAAAGTCTTGCCCCTGGCATCCGGCTTTTCGCTTCGCGAAAAGTACCCTCGGTTCCTCGGAGTTTCAGGGGCCCGCCGCGAAGGGCCATCCCTGGCCCATCGCGGCTCTCGCGACATCCATGTCGCTCAACCCCTGAAACTCCGATCACCTTCGGCCTCCTGAACGGGGCAGTTCGGCGCTTGCGGATATCTCACTGGAAATCATCAAGAGCCAAAGCCGATGCTCGACGGCTCCCTGTAGGAGCGGGCCATGCCCGCGATCCGCCGGCAAGGCCGGCGCCAGGTCTGGTTCGCGAGCAAGCTCGCTCCTACAAAAGGCGGCCCGAAACGTCAGTCCTTCTTGCCCTTCTTCGCACTGGCGTAAGCCGCCTCCAGCGCATCGTTGATGGTCTTGAGCACCTTCACCCGCGCATAGCGCTTGTCGTTGGCCTCCACCAGCGTCCAGGGCGCGATCTCGGTGCTGGTGCGGTCAACCATATCGCCCACCGCGTCCACGTACTGGTCCCACTTGTCGCGGTTGCGCCAGTCTTCCTCGGTGATCTTGAAGCGCTTGAAGGCGATCGACTCGCGCTCCTTGAAGCGCTCCAGCTGGGTGTCCTGATCGATGGACAACCAGAACTTCACCAGCACGATGTTGTAGTTCGCCAGTTGTTCCTCGAAGTCGTTGATCTCGGCATAGGCGCGCAGCCAGTCGGCATCGGAGGCGAAGCCTTCGACCCGCTCCACCAGCACGCGGCCATACCAGGAGCGGTCGAAGATGGTGAACTGCCGGCGCGCCGGGATGTGCCGCCAGAAGCGCCACAGGTACGGCTGCGCGCGCTCCTCTTCGGTGGGTGCGGCGATCGGCACGATGCGGTACTGGCGCGGGTCCAGCGCATCGGTGACGCGGCGGATAGCGCCACCCTTGCCGGCGGCGTCGTTGCCTTCGAACACGGCAATCAGCGAGTGGCTGCGGAAGCGCTTGTCGCGCATCAGCGTGGCCAGGCGCGCCTGCTCCTTGGCCAACTGTTCCTTGTACTGGTCCTTGTCCAGCGACAGGCTCAGGTCCAGCGCATCCAGCAGGCCCTTGTTGTCCAGGCTGGACACCAGCGGCGCGGCATGGGGCTGCGGGGTCGGCCGGTCCTTGCGCTTGAGCGCGGCCTGCAGGCTCTCGAGAATGGTGCGGCCGACCGTCAGGCTGCGGTAGCGTTCGTCAGAACCTTCCACCACGTACCAGGGCGCATAGTCGCGGCTGGTGCGGCGCAGCACGCGCTCGCCGTAGCGCACGAACTTGTCGTAGACCTCGCTCTGCTTCCAGTCGATCTCGCTCAGCTGCCAGCTGCGGGTGGGGTCGTTCTCCAACGCCTTGAGACGCTCCTTGAGCTGCTTCTTGGAAAGGTGGAACCAGAACTTGAAGATCAGCGCGCCCTCGTCGGAATACATCCGCTCGAAGCGCTCGGCGTCGTTGATCAGGCCATCGAGCTGGCTGTCCTTGATCTCGCCGGTGACCCGCGCATAGAGCATCTGGCTGTACCAGTTGCCGAAGAAGATGCCGGTCGTGCCCTTGGGCGGCAGGCGGCGCCAGAAGCGCCACTGCGGTGGCCGCGAGAGCTCCTCGTCGGTGGGCAGGAGGAAGCTTTCCACCCGGATCAGGCGCGGGTCCATCCACTCGTTGAGCAGCTTCACCGTCTCGCCCTTGCCGGCGCCCTCGATGCCGTTGATCAGGATGATCACCGGGAAGCGCGCCTGCTGCTTGAGCTCGTACTGCGCCTCGAGCAGGGCTTCGCGCAGCACCGCGACTTCCTTCTCGTAGGTTTCCTTGTCGATGGAATGACCGATCTCGGCGGATTCGAACATGCACCTCTCCTTGTCTCGAAGTGAGTAAAAGGTAGCGGATGTGACGCAGGCTGTCTGCGCAGCGGATCGGCTAAACTGCCGGCTTCGTTTCACAACCCTGCCCCCACATGCCAGACATCAGCAGCGCCCAGATCGACTGGGACGAGAACGGCCAGCCGACCTCCCGCGTCTATGGCGACGTGTATTTCTCCCCCGTCTCCGGTATCGCCGAGACGCACCACGTGTTCATCAACGGCAACCGCCTGCCGGAACGCTTCGCCGCACTGCCCGTTGGCGGGCGCCTGTGCATCGGCGAAACCGGCTTTGGTACCGGGCTGAATTTCCTCTGTGCCTGGCAGCTGTTCGAAGAGCGCGCGCCGAGCGATGCGCGGCTGCACTTCGTCAGCACCGAGAAGTACCCGGTGACGCAGGAAGACATGCGCCGCGCCTTTGCCCTCTGGCCCGAGCTGGCGCACCTGTCGGCGCAACTGCTGGAGCAGTACGTGGCGATCAACCCCGGCTTCCAGCGCCTGGTCTTCGCCGAGGGCCGCGTGGTACTGACGCTGCTGGTGGGCGATGTGCTGGACACCCTGCCCGAGCTGGACGCACGTATCGACGCCTGGTTCCTCGATGGCTTCTCCCCGGCAAAGAACCCGGAGATGTGGAACGACGCGCTCTACGCCCAGCTCGCCCGCCTCTCGGCGCCGGGCACCACCATCGCCACCTTCACCAGCGCCGGCTTCGTCCGTCGCGGCCTGGGCGCCGCCGGCTTCAAGATCCGCCGCACCCTGGGCTTCGGCAAGAAATGGGAGATGTCCCAGGGCGAATTCCTCGGCGTCGAACAGCCGGCGGAGAAACCCTGGTACAGCCGGCCCATTCGACCGGATGGTGCGCGGGAAGCACTGGTGATCGGCGGCGGCATGGCGGGTTGCGCCAGCGCCGCCAGCCTCGCCGCGCGGGGCTGGCAGGTGACGCTGATCGAGCGTCACACAGGCCTTGCCGAGGAAGCCTCGGGCAACCCGCAGGGCGTGCTGTATCTGAAGCTGTCCGCCCACGGCACCGCGCTGTCGCGGCTGATCGTCAGTGGCTTCGGTCACACGCGGCGGTTGATCCAGCGCCTGCAGAAAGGCGAGGAGTGGTCCGATTGCGGCGTGCTGCAACTGGGCTTCGATGACGCCGAGACCCAGCGTCAGAGCAAACTGGCCGACGCCTTCCCGCCGACCCTGCTGCGCCGGCTGGACAAGGCCGAGGCGGAATCCATCGCCGGTATCGGCCTGCCGGCCGGCGGGCTGTTCTACCCCGAAGGCGGCTGGGTCCATCCGCCCGCGCTTTGCCGGCATCTCGCAGCGCATCCGAACATCCGCGTGCTGACCGGCGAGGAAGTCCGCCTGCAACGCGAAGCCGATGGCTGGAGCGCCTGGAGCGGCGAGCAGAAGCTCGCCGGCGCGCCCATCGCCATCCTCGCCACCGCCGCTGAAGTGCGCCGCTTCGCCGGGGCCGAGACACTGCCGATGAAGCGCATCCGTGGGCAGATCACCCGCGTGCCGGCCACCCCGCAGAGCGCCGCGCTGAGCACCGTGGTCTGCGCCGAAGGCTACGTTGCCCCGCCCCGTCACGGCGAGCACACCCTGGGCGCCAGTTTCGAATTCAAGCGAGACGACACTGAGCCATCATTGGCAGAACACCTGGGCAACCTCGATCTGCTGGCGGAGATATCCACAGACCTGAGCGAGCGGATGCACATCGCCCAACTCGACCCGGCGACATTGCAGGGCCGCGCCGCCTTCCGCTGCACGACCCCGGATTACCTGCCGCTGGTGGGCCCGCTGGCGGATCGCGAAGCCTTCGCCCAGGCTTACGCGGTGCTCGGCAAGGATGCGCGCCAGGTGCCGGAGAGGCCCTGCCCCTGGCTCGACGGCCTGTACCTGAACAGTGCCCACGGCTCGCGCGGGCTGGTCACCGCGCCATTAGCGGGCGAGCTGCTGGCAGCGTGGATCGACGACGAACCGCTACCCTTGCCCCGTGCCGTGGCCGAGGCCTGCCACCCGAACCGTTTCTTCCTGCGCGACGTCGTGCGCGGCCAGAAGAACTCCTGAACACCTCGCGGCCCATCGAGCGGGCCGCGACCAGCCTCCAGAGCGGACCACCGACATGGATGCACTGCTGCTTGAATCTTCCGCCATCGGCCTGATCCTCGGGCTGCTGCTGGGCCTGACCGGCGCCGGCGGCTCGCTGGTGGCCCTGCCCCTGCTGCTCAGCCTGCACCTGCCGCTGCACGATGCCATCGGCGTCAGCCTCGGCGCCGTGGCGCTGTCCGCTGCCATTGGCGCGATACCCCGCGCGCGGCAGGGCCAGGTGGCCTGGAAGCCGCTGTTCTGGCTGGTGATCACCGGCTGGCCGGGCAATGCCGTCGGTCAGTGGCTGGGCAAGTACGTGCCGGACGCCTGGCTGATCGTCGGCTTCTGCCTGCTGGTGCTGTGGTCGGCCTGGCGCATGTGGCAGGGTTCGAGCCAGCCGCGCACCTGCGACAAGCCGATGCGCAACGGCCCGTTGCTGGGCGTGGGCCTGGCGGTGGGTTTTCTGTCCGGCCTGATGGGCGTGGGCGGCGGCTTCCTGATCGTGCCGGGGCTGCTGTGGTTCACGCCGCTGTCGATGCTGGCCGCGACGGCGACGTCCATGGCGGTGATCGCGCTGGTCTCCGGCGGCGGCTTCCTGCTCTATCTCACCCATGCACAGCCGCCGCTGCCGTTGCTGGCGTGCCTCGCGGCGGGTGGGGCACTCGGCGTGCTGTTCGGCAATCGCCTGGCGGTGCGCCTGGGCGGCGCAACGCTGCAGCGCCTGTTCGCGCTGATGCTGGTGGCAGTCAGCCTGTCGCTGGCGGCGCAGAAGCTGATGAGCTGAGAACGCGGCCTCAGAACTCCTCTTCCTCGGTGCCGGTTCCCGGCGTCTCGAACAGCTCGGCGGCGCGCAGCAACCCGGCGAGGATCGCGTGCTGCTCCCACTCCGGCAGCCCGGAAAAACGCTCCAGGGCGTGTTCGGGGAGGAGCTCCGGACCATCCCTGAGCGCCCGCCGCCCGACCGCCTCCAGGCTCAGCCACTGCTTGCGGCGGTCATCCTCGTCGCGCCGGCGGGTCAGCAGACCCTTGCTTTCCAGGCGGGTCAGCGCGCTGGAAATGGACGACTGCGACAGCGCCACCTGCCGCGCCAACTGACCAGCGGTTATCTCGCCCTCCAGTTCCACCACCTGCAGGATCAGCAGCTGCAGCGGCGTCAGTTCGCCGTCGCGGCCCAGGCTCTTGGAGTGCACTTCCGCCGCCTGTTGCAGGCGCCGCAGGGCCTGCAACATTGCCAGTGCATGGGCGTTGCGCATCGCAGTCTTGCTCTCGGCCATCTCAGTCCACCTGCTGCTCCGTCATTTTTTCTCAATGAAATCAGATAGAACTCTCGCCAGATCGACGGGTCATCCCCTAAGGCGTCCATGAGGCGCCACCCACTTGATCCCCAACGGAGAACCGGTAAGGAAATGTGCGGACTAGCAGGAGAGTTACGTTTCGACAAACAGGCTGCGGACCTTGCCGCGGTCGAACGCATCACCCATCACCTCGCCCCGCGAGGCCCCGATGCCTGGGGCTTTCACAGCGAAGGGCCGGTGGCCCTGGGGCATCGGCGACTGAAGATCATGGACCTGGCCGAAGCTTCCGGTCAGCCGATGATCGACACCTCGCTGGGCCTGTCGCTGGTGTTCAACGGGGCAATCTACAACTACCCCGAGCTGCGCGGCGAGCTGGAAGCCCTTGGGTACCGCTTCTTTTCCGGAGGCGACACCGAAGTACTCCTCAAGGGATACCACGCCTGGGGTGAACAACTATTGCCACGCCTCAATGGCATGTTCGCCTTCGCCATCTGGGAACGCGACAAACGGCGCCTGTTCATCGCCCGCGACCGCCTCGGCATCAAGCCGCTGTACCTGTCGCAGACCGGCAAACGCCTGCGCTTCGCCTCCAGCCTGCCGGCGCTGCTCAAGGGCGGCGACATCGACCCGGCGCTGGACCCGGTGGCGCTCAACCACTACCTCAACTTCCACGCCGTGGTCCCCGCGCCGCGCACGCTGCTGGCCGAGGTGCAGAAACTGCCGCCGGCCACCTGGATGACCATCGACGCCGATGGCCACACCGAGCGCCAGCGCTGGTGGACCCTGGACTACGGCCCGCTGCCGGATGAGCGCGAGCTGACCCTGGACGACTGGGAAGACCGCCTGCTCACCAGCCTGCGCGACGCCGTGAGCGTGCGCCAGCGGGCCGCCCGCGAAGTCGGCGTGCTGCTCTCCGGCGGGGTGGACTCCAGCCTGCTGGTCGGCCTGCTGCACGAGGCCGGGGTCGAGGACCTGCTGACCTTCTCCATCGGCTTCGAGGATGCCGGCGGCGAGCGCGGCGACGAGTTCCAGTATTCCGACCTGATCGCCAGGCGCTACGGCACTCGCCACCACCAGCTGCGCATCGACGAGAACGAAGTCATCGCGCAGCTGCCGGCAGCCTTCCGCGCCATGAGCGAGCCGATGGTCAGCCACGACTGCATCGCCTTCTACCTGCTTTCGCGGGAAGTCTCGAAGCACTGCAAGGTGGTGCAGAGCGGCCAGGGCGCCGACGAGCTGTTCGCCGGCTACCACTGGTACCCGAAAGTCGCCGGCGCCAAGGACCCGCTGCAAGCCTATCGCGCGGCCTTCTTCGACCGCACTCACGGCGAGTACCTGGACACCGTGCGCGAAGCCCTGCGGGTGGAAGACGTGGCCAGCGAGTTCGTCCGCGAGCACTTCGCCCAGCCCGGCGCGGATGACCCGGTGGACAAGGCCCTGCGCCTGGACAGCACCATCATGCTGGTCGACGACCCGGTCAAGCGCGTGGACAACATGACCATGGCCTGGGGCCTGGAGGCGCGCGTGCCTTTCCTCGACTACCGCGTCGCGGAGCTGTCGGCGCGCATCCCGTCCCGCTTCAAGCTCGGCGACGGCGGCAAGCAGGTGCTCAAGGCCGCCGCGCGCAAGGTCATCCCCAGCGAGGTGATCGACCGGCCCAAGGGTTACTTCCCGGTGCCGGGCCTCAAGCACCTGCAAGGCAATACCCGCGCCTGGGTCAGCGAGTTGCTGCTGGACCCGAGCCAGGACCGTGGGCTGTTCGAGACGGCGATGTTCGACCGCCTGCTCAGCGACCCGGCAAGCGACCTCACCCCGCTGCGCGGTTCCAAGTTGTGGCAGTTGGCGGCCCTCAACCTCTGGCTGACGGAACAAGGCCTCTAGAGCTCGGCAACGCCGCCTCGTGCGGCGTTGCCTTTTCTTTCAGCCCAGGACAGAAGCCTTATCAGGGAGCGCAAGATGAAACCCCATTCCAACCTGCCCCATCCTCACAACCAGAGGTTGCTGCGCGGCCAGACGCCGACCTACGAGCGCCTGCAGGCGCGCTTCGCCGGTGACCACGCGGAGAGCCACGGCCCGCTGATCCTGCAGTGCGGCTGGGGTCGCCTGCTGATCGGCCACACCTTCTCCAGCCCGGACAAGCTCGCCGCCGAACTGCTCAACGAGCAGCCCGGCGAACGCGACATCGCCCTCTACGTGGCCGCGCCGCAGCAGGTGCTGGCCCACGCCCCGCAGCAACTCTTCCTCGACCCTTCCGACGCGCTGCGCCTGTGGTTCACCGACTACCGCCCGGCGCGCCGGCCCTTCCGTGGCTTCCGCATCCGCCGCGTGCACAGCGATGACGACTGGGTGGCGATCAACCGCCTGTACCTGTCGCGCGGTATGCTGCCGGTCGACCCGTCCAACGTCACTCCGCGCCACCAGGGCGGCCCGGCCTACTGGCTGGCGGAAGACGCCGAGACCGGCACGGTGATCGGCACGGTCATGGGCATCAACCACGCCAAGGCCTTCCGCGATCCGGAAGGCGGCTCCAGCCTCTGGTGCCTGGCGGTGGACCCGCAGTCCAGCCGGCCGGGCGTCGGCGAAGCGCTGGTGCGCCATCTGATCGAGCACTTCATGAGCCGGGGCCTGGCGTACCTGGACCTGTCGGTGCTGCACGGCAACCAGCAGGCCAAGTCGCTGTACCGCAAGCTGCGCTTCCGCGAGCTGCCGACCTTCGCGGTGAAGTGCAAGAACGGCATCAACCAGTCGCTGTTCCTCGGTCCCGGCCCGGAGGAAGGCCTCAACCCCTACGCCAGGATCATCGTCGACGAATCCCATCGGCGTGGCATCGAGGTGCAGGTGCAGGACGCCGACGCCGGCCTCTTCACGCTCACCCAGGGCGGCCGGCGCATCCGCTGCCGCGAGTCGCTGTGTGATCTCACCAGCGCCGTGAGCATGAGCCTGTGCCAGGACAAGACCCTCACCCACCGCGCCCTCGACCGCGCCGGCCTGCGCCAGCCGCAGCAGCGCCTGGCCGGCAGCGAGCAGGAGAATGCCGCGTTCCTCGAAGTGCATGGCGCGCTGGTGGTAAAGCCGGTAGACGGCGAACAGGGCCAGGGCGTTGCCGTGGACCTGCGCACGGCGGAGGAAGTGGAAGAAGCCATCGCCCACGCGAAGCAGTTCGACACCCGCGTCATCCTTGAGAGCTACCACCCCGGCCAGGACCTGCGCATCGTGGTGATCGGCTACGAAGTGGTGGCCGCCGCCATCCGCCGCCCCGCCGAGGTGATCGGCGATGGCCGGCACAGCATTCGCAAGCTGATCGAGGCGCAGAGCCGCCGTCGCCAGGCGGCCACCGGCGGCGAGAGCCGTATCCCGCTGGACGGCGAAACCGAGCGCACCCTGAGTGCCGCCGGCTTCAGCTACGACGACGTGCTGCCCAGCGGCCAGCGCCTGGCCGTGCGCCGCACCGCCAACCTGCACACCGGCGGCACCCTGGAAGACGTCACCGAGCGCCTGCACCCGGCGCTGGCCGACGCCGCCATCCGCGCGGCGCGGGCGCTGGAGATTCCGGTCACCGGCCTCGATCTGCTGGTCACCGAGGCCGACCAGGCGGAGTACGTGATCATCGAAGCCAACGAGCGACCGGGCCTGGCCAACCATGAGCCGCAGCCCACCGCCGAGCGCTTCGTCGACCTGCTCTTCCCGCTGAGCCGCGAACTGCTGCACCGCGACAACCGTGACCAGCCACACCCCAACGTGGAGGCCCCGGCATGACCCAACTGCCACAACCCGACCTGAACTACCTGCAGCGCGTACTGCTGGAAATGCTCGCCATCCCCAGCCCCACCGGTTTCACCGACACCATCGTGCGCTACGTCGCCGAGCGGCTGGAGGAGATCGGCGTGCCCTTCGAGATGACCCGCCGCGGGACCATCCGCGCCACCCTGCTGGGCCGGCGCAAGAGCCCGGACCGCGCAGTCTCGGCGCACCTGGACACCATTGGCGCGATCGTCCGCGAGATCAAGCCCAACGGACGCCTGGCACTGGCGCCGGTGGGTTGCTGGTCGAGCCGCTTCGCCGAGGGCAGCCGCGTCACGGTGTTCTGCGAGAACGGCGTGTTCCGTGGCAGCGTACTGCCGCTGCTGGCCTCCGGGCACGCCTTCAATACCGCCGTGGACACCCTGCCGATCAGTTGGGACCACGTCGAGCTGCGCCTGGACACCTACACCGCCAGCCGCGCCGACAGCGAATCCCTGGGCGTGGCCATCGGCGATTTCGTCGCCTTCGACCCGTTGCCCGAATTCACCGAAAGCGGCCACATCAGCGCCCGCCACCTCGACGACAAGGCTGGCGTCGCCGCGCTGCTCGCCTCGCTGAAGGCCATCGTGGAAAGCGGCCAGGTGCCGCCTATCGACTGCCACCCGCTGTTCACCATCACCGAGGAGATCGGCTCCGGCGCGGCCGGCGCGCTGCCCTGGGACGTCAGCGAGTTCGTCGGCATCGACATCGCTCCGGTGGCCGAGGGGCAGAACTCCAGCGAGCACGCGGTGAGCGTGGCCCTGCAGGACTCCGGCGGGCCCTACGACTTCCACCTCTCGCGGCACCTGCTGCGCCTGGGCGAACGCCACGAAGTCGCGGTGCGCCGCGACCTGTTCCGTTACTACCACAGCGATGCGCAGTCGGCGATCACCGCCGGCCACGACATCCGCACCGCCCTGCTGGCCTTCGGTTGCGACGCCACCCACGGTTACGAGCGCACCCATATAGACAGCCTCGCCGCCCTGGCGAAACTGCTCACGGCCTACATGCTCAGCCCGCCGGTGTTCGACAGCGACGCGGAGCCCAGCGAGGGCACGCTGGAGCGCTTCAGCAAGCAGCTGGAGCACCCGGTACACATGGAAAGCACCACCCATGTGCCGCCGGTGGATGACCTGATCGACAGCGGCGATGGCTCGTCCGACAAGGGCAAGGACTCGGACAAGAGCAGGAAGTGAAGCTGCACTGAGCGCAGCGCGGGACTACAATCCCGCGCTGCGATTCACCAGCACGACTCACGAGTACCCCGCCATGCTGATCCCCTTCGAGCTGATCGAAGCCGACACCCTCAACAACCTGCTGGAAGACTTCGTCACCCGCGAAGGTACCGACAACGGCGACGACACGCCGCTGGACGTGCGCGTGGAGCGGGCGCGCCATGCGCTCAAGCGCGGCGAGGCGGTGATCGTCTTCGAGCCGGAAAGCCAGCAGTGCCAGCTGATGCTGAAAAGCGAAGTGCCGAAGGAGTGGCTGGAGGACTGAGCAGCAGGAATGGCTTTGGCTCTTCGTAGGACCGAGGGGGACGCCTAGTCCTTGCTCGCGAACCCTGCGCTCGCCGGCCACGCCTGTGCAGCCGGATACGCTGTTCGCGAGCAAGCTCGCTCCTACAGGTTTCAGTCCTGTTCAGCAGGTAGGGCGCATAACGCCAACGGCGTTATCCGCCGGGTGCTCGATGGCTCAGGGCGCGATACGCGGCCCGAGCAGTACCACACTGGCGCCAATCACGCACAGCGCCACGCCTACCCAGTCGCTCCACAGCGGGCGGCTCTTCTCGACGAAGGCCAGCCAGAACAGCGATGCCGCGACATAGATGCCACCGTACGCGGCATAAGCGCGCCCGGCGTAGTTCGCCTCGACGCGGGTGAGCAGCAGGGCGAAGACCGTCAGGCTGAGCAGGCCGGGAATTATCCACAGGGCGCTCCTGTCCAGGCGCAGCCAGAGGTAGAAGGCATAGCAGCCGGCAATCTCGCAGAAGGCGGCGAGGACGAACCAGAGGTAGTTGATCATGCTGTTGTTTCCGTGACGCGATGTTTGTCGCTCAGCCGCGCAGGCCGCCCTCGCGTTCCCAGGCGCAGCGAACTTTCAGCTCGCCTTCGCGGGGGCTGTGGAAGCCATTCTCGGATTCCCAGCGGAAGGTGTGGCTGCCGTTGACTTCGGTTTCCAGGTGCACCACGGCGCTGGCCCAGTAGAGGCGGCGCAGCAGGGCTTCGAACTGTTCGACCCAGAGTTTCCATTCGTATTCGATGGTCTGGTAGCTGGCGCCGAAATGGATCACCTGGGACTGGTACAGGCCCGCGCCTTCGGTCTCGCAGCGGCTGAACATCTCGCGGCCGAGGAATGGCCAGGCCTCGCCCATGGGCAGGCTGTCGAGCACCTTGCGGTTGGCGGCGCGGCGCAGGCGGCGCTCCATCGAGTCGCCGGGCCAGTCGCGGATGCAGCCATAGACGATGGATTCACAGTGCAAGCGGGTTCTTCCTTCAATGACACGCAAGCCTTCTAACACAGGCCTGGCATGGCGCAAAGCGCGAATCCACATAGCTGCGCAGTAGTCCGAAAAAGCAAAAGCCCCGCGAAATGAGCGGGGCTTTCACCGGGGTCCAACGTACATCAGCCAGGCAGGCCGGTGACTAAAACTAACCCTTTGCACCGGACTGGGCAAGCCCTCTCTTTCATTGCACCGAAAGGGGGCAGAACGGGCGTGAAAATCAGGACAGAGTACGGCGCTTGGCCTGCATCTTCTCGGCCATTTTCGCCATCTCGTCGTAGATCGCCTGGGGGTTCTGCTGCTTGATCTGCCAGGCCATGCGGCCCTGTTCGTGGGGCAGGATCATGAAGACGTCGCGGGCCACTTCCTGGTGGATGTAGTCGGCGATGTCGGCGGCGCTGATGGGCGAGCTTTCCAGCAGCTTGCCGACCTGGGTCTTCATCTCCGGGCTCGGGCCGCGGAAGGAATCCAGCAGGTTGGTCTGGAAGAACGACGGGCAGACCACGTGGACCTTCACGTCCACCAGGCTGAGGTCGGCCAGCAGACTTTCCGAAAGCGCTACCACGCCGGCCTTGGCCACGTTGTAGTTGCTCATCGCCGGGCCCTGCATCAGCGCGGCCATGGAGGCGATGTTGACGATGCGCCCCTTGCTCTTCTCCAGCAGCGGCAGGAAGGCCTTGCAGCCCTTGACCACGCCCATCAGGTTGATCGAGATCTGCCAGTCCCAGTCTTCCAGCGACAGTTCGCTGAAGAAGCCGCCGGAAGCGACCCCGGCGTTGTTGACGATGATGTCGATGCCGCCGAATTTCTCTTCGCAGGACTGCGCCAGCTGGGTCAGCTGGCTGTAGTCGCGCACGTCGCAGCGCTGGGTGAAGCCGTCACCGCCGGCCTCGCGTACCAGCTTCAGGGTTTCCTGCAGGCCTGCTTCGTTGACGTCGGCCAGCGCCAGCTTCCAGCCCTCGCGGGCCCAGCGCAGGGCGATTTCGCGTCCGAGGCCGGAACCGGCGCCGGTGATCATGATGCGATTTTGCATAGGGGAGGTCTGCCTTTTCTTGTCTTGTTCGGGACGGGTGATCGACAGGGTTTGTCGACGACTGTGAGCCGAAGTGTAACCAAGGCTTTCCGCTATCAGCGGCGAAATCAGGGCGCTGAATGCCCCTGGCAAACCGCCGGCGCACTAGCGCTTCGCGGGTTGCGCGGTCAGGCCTGAATGAGCACGCAGAGCTTGCCCAGCACCAGGGCGATGCCGGCGGAGACGAGCAGGTGGGCCGCGCAGTTGATGCGCTCGCGTTTGAGCTGGGCGAATTGCCTGATGCGGTAGCGCAACAGGAAGACGCCCAGGGCCACGGGAAGGGCCGGGCCGAGGAAGGCGAACTGCCAATAACGATCCGGATTGACCACCGGGTCCAGGGTCATGGCTTCGGCCAGCGGCGGCAGGCCCAGCCCGCACTGGACGAGCAGCCACACCACGCCGAGCACAACCAGTACAACGCCCAGCATCCCTACGACTCCCTGATGGCAAAGGCCCAGTATGTTAGTACAGGTGCCCTACCAGGGCTGTGCGACGAATCACCCTGTGGCGTATCGGCGCTGTGACGAAAGCGGTGAAAGCCGCTACACGCCGGAGCGAGATTCTCGCCATTGCGGACGGAGTCCGCTCCTACGCAGCGCGATAACGCAGTGCCATTCGCAGGAGCGGATTCATCCGCGATGCTCTCAGCGAAGCTCGGTCAGATCCTCCCGAGCAACAGCAACACCAGCAGCACGACCAGCACCACGCCGATCACACCAGAGGGACCGTAGCCCCAGTTGCGCGAGTGGGGGAAAACCGGCAGGCCGCCGATCAGCATCAAGATCAGGATGATCAACAGGATGGTCCCGAGTCCCATATCGTCTCTCCTCTTTCAGTCGACGAGGGGCGATGGCTCGCGGGGTGCGAGTGGCCAGCGCTTGTAGATTCCGACCGGGAGGTTGCGCGGAAGATTCAAAGAATCTGCGCGCCTTCGGAGTCAGCTCAGGTCGCGGGGCAGCGAGCCCTTGCGCAGGCGCAGGAACATCAACGCGGCAGTGCGCGCATCGCCGATGGCGGTGTGGCGGCCTTCGATGGGGATATCCAGGTTGCGCGCCAGGGTGTCGAAGCGCAGGTCAAGGTGCAGGTCGGGAAAACGCCGGCTCATCTTGCGGTGGTAGATTTCGGAGACTTCCACGCGGGGATTGTCCAGCCGCGCGCCCAGTTGCTCGCGCAGATGCCTGCGCAGTACGGCGACGTCGAACGACAGGTAGTAGCCCAGCAGCGGCCGACCGCCAATGAAAGCCTGCACCCGGCGCAGCGCCTCCACCAGCGACAGCTGGCCTTCGAGGTCGGTGCGGCGCAGCTTGTGGATGCGGATCGACTCGCCATCCAGGGACGGCGGCGGCTCCACCAGCAACTCCAGGCGCTCGCCGAGGATCAGCTTGCCACGCCGGATCACCACCGCGCCGATGCTGAGGATATCGGCCTTGCGCGGGTCGAGGCTGGTGGTTTCCAGGTCCAGCGACACCAGTTCTTCCGCTTCCGCCGCGTCGTGCCGCCACCAGTAGAGACGGCGGCGCCAGGCGGACCAGTGCGGATCGGGGGCAACGACGCAGGCGTTCATCGGGTCTCCAGGTGGAATTGGCGGCTCAGGCTCTGCTTGAACTTCTTCACCGTGTGCAACCCGAAGCGCAGCAGGTCGCGCTCGTGGCGGCTAAGGCGGGAAACGTCGAGCCCTTGCTCGCGGCCATCACGCAGCCCCTCCAGTTGCTGGCGCAGGCGCAGCTGGATGAACAGCTCGAAGGCTTCGACCAGGTTGTCCGCCAGCGACTCATCCAGCACACCAAGCGCTTTCAGGGCGGCGAGGCGACCAAGCGTGCCGCGCTCGTCGAGCCCTTCACGCACGGACAGCACACGGGCGCCGTGGACGATGGGAAAGATGCCGCCACGCTTCACGTCCAGCTGCGCGTCCCGGGTCTTGAGCTGGCCGAGGAAGGTCAGCGGCGTGTCGAACTGCAGGGCCGGCAGGGCCAGGTCACTCATCCAGCGACTGCTGTCGCCAGCCAGCTGGCAGAGGCATTCGCGCAGGCCATCGAACAGCCGGCGGTTGCCCGCTACCGGCCAGGCGTCAGCAAGGATCGACAGGCGCATCAGTTGATCGGGGCGACCTTGCAACGGCAGCTCGCGCAACTCGCGCTGCCACTCGGACAGCGGTTTGCACCACTCCGGCCGGCTGGCCATGACGCCGCCGGGGCAAGGTGGATAACCGAACGCCAGCAGCGCGGCGGAGAAGCGCTGCATCAAGAGCAGGCCCTGCTCCACCGGCAGGCCGTCGTCGAGGATCAGCGCGTTGTCCTGGTCGGTCTTGAGCAGCTGTTCCGCGCGCCCTTCGCTGCCCATCACCAGCAGGCAGCAGCGGCCGCGCAGCACCGGCGGCACCTGCAGTTCGAACAGGCGCTCGATCAGCTGTTCGTTGAGCGCGCTGACCAGTTGCATGATGAAGCGCAGGCGGATGCCGTTGCCCGCCAGGGTCGCGATCAGCGTGTGCAGGGTCTCGGCGGCGGCGCGCAGTTCGGCCTCGCTTTCGGCGCGGGCAATGCGCAGCGCCAGCACATGGGAATGGGTGGAGAACAGGCTGAGCACCTGGGTCAGGTGCAGCAGGCCGACCACCCTGCCCTCTTCGCATACCGCCACGCGTTCGATGCGCTGGCGGGTCATGAGGATCATCGCGTCAAAGAGAAAATCGCCCAGCTCGACGTGGCTCAGCGGGCGGTGCGCCAGCGGGCCGATGGGCTGAGCCTCACTGAAGCCATCGCGGAAGTGCGCGGTCATCAGATCGGTGCGGGTGACGATACCCAGCGCGCCGTCCTCGCGTACCAGCAGTGCGTCCGCACCACGACTGAGTTGCAGGCGCGCGGCATCGCCGAGCGGCATCGACGGCTCGACTTCGATGGCCGGCAACAGGTGTTCGGGGGCGATGCGGGTGAGGATGAATTCGGCGAGGTTCTGCCCGTCGCGACGTTCCAGCTGGCGCTTGCTGGCCAGGTCCGCGCGGAAGAAGCGGGCGAACTGCGGGTTGTCCGTGCACAGCTGGTGGAAGACGGTTGCCGGCAGTTCGTAGACGATACTCTCTTCCACTGCCTGGTAGCGGTGCTTGCTGCTGCCGGAGAACAGCCCGCGCACGTCGAACAGGTCCTCGGCGCCGTACTGGGCGAACAGCTTGCCGTCCTCGCCGCGCTCCTCGATCACGCCTTTCATCAGCACGAACAGGCACGGCACCGGCGCACCGGCGTCCAGCAGCACTTCGTCGACCGTGTAGTAGCCCACGCTCAGCGCGTCGCGCAGCTGCTCGCGCTCCAGCGGGCGAAGCTGGTCGAAGGGTGGCGAGGCGAAGTTGAAATCGTCGGACATCCGTTATCCATCCAGGTCAAAAAAACGCGGGGCCGGAGGTGTCTCCACCTCCGGCCCCGGCAGGTTAGCTCAGGCTGTCAGTGGGCGGCTGCGCCACTGGCCCCCAGGCCGGTCTGCGAACGGATGAACTGCGGGAAGAAGCGCGCGCGCTCTTCGTCGGCAGCGGTCGACTTATCGGTGATGGAGAAGAACCAGATGCCGATGAAGGCCACGGCCATGGAGAACAGCGCCGGGTACTCGTACGGGTAGATGGCTTTCTCGTGACCGAGGATCTGTACCCAGATGGTCGGGCCGAGGATCATCAGGGTCACCGCGGTGATCAGGCCGAGCCAGCCGCCGATCTTCGCGCCACGGGTGGTCAGCTTCTTCCAGTACATGGAGAGCAGCAGCACCGGGAAGTTGCAGCTGGCAGCGATGGAGAAGGCCAGGCCGACCATGAAGGCGATGTTCTGCTTCTCGAACAGGATGCCGAGCACAATCGCGACTACGCCCAGGCACACGGTGGTGATCTTCGAGACGCGCAGTTCATCCTTCTCGTTGGCCTTGCCGCCCTTCAGCACGCTGGCGTACAGGTCGTGGGACACGGCCGAGGCGCCGGCCAGGGTCAGGCCGGCAACCACCGCGAGGATGGTGGCGAAGGCCACGGCGGAGATGAAGCCCAGGAACAGGCTGCCGCCCACGGCGTCGGCCAGGTGCACGGCCGCCATGTTGTTGCCGCCCAGCAGGGCGCCGGTGGCGTCCTTGAAGTCCGGGTTGGTGCTGACCAGCAGGATCGCGCCGAAGCCGATGATGAAGGTCAGGATGTAGAAGTAGCCGATGAAGCCGGTGGCGAAGAACACCGACTTGCGGGCTTCCTTGGCGTCACTGACGGTGAAGAAGCGCATCAGGATGTGCGGCAGGCCGGCGGTGCCGAACATCAGCGCGAAGCCCAGGGAGAACGCCGAGATCGGGTCCTTCACCAGGCCGCCGGGGCTCATGATCGACTCGCCTTTCGGGTGGACCTTGATGGCTTCGGAGAACAGGGTGCTGATGTCGAAGTTGACGTGCTTGAGCACCATGATCGCCATGAAGGTCGCGCCCGAGAGCAGCAGCACGGCCTTGATGATCTGTACCCAGGTGGTGGCGAGCATGCCGCCGAACAGCACGTACAGCACCATCAGGATGCCGACCAGCACCACCGCGACGTGGTAGTTCAGGCCGAACAGCAGCTCGATCAGCTTACCGGCGCCGACCATCTGCGCGATCAGGTAGAAGGCCACGACCACCAGCGAACCGCAGGCGGACAGGGTGCGGATGTCCTTCTGCTTGAGGCGGTAGGACGCCACGTCGGCGAAGGTGTACTTGCCCAGGTTGCGCAGGCGCTCGGCGATCAGGAAGAGGATGATCGGCCAGCCGACGAGGAAGCCGATGGAGTAGATCAGGCCGTCGTAGCCGGAGGTGAACACCAGCGCGGAAATGCCCAGGAAGGAGGCGGCGGACATGTAGTCGCCGGCGATTGCCAGGCCGTTCTGGAAGCCGGTGATGCTGCCGCCGGCGGTGTAGAAGTCCGCGGCGGACTTGCTGCGTTTGGAGGCCCAGTAGGTGATGCACAGGGTCAGGCCAACGAAGGCGACGAACATGACGATGGCGGAGATGTTCAGCGGCTGGCGCTGTACCTCACCGGTGAGGGCGTCAGCCCAGAGTGCGGGTGCGAACGCGGCCAGAGCGAGGGCCGCAGAAATTCGGCCTTTCATTGCTGGGCCTCCTTGAGGATTTCCTGGTTCATGCGGTCGAATTCGCCGTTCGCCCGGCGCACATAGATGCCGGTGAGCACGAAGGCAGAGAGGATCAGCCCGACGCCCATGGGAATGCCCCAGGTGACGGACGAATCGGCGCTGATCTTCGTTCCCAGCAACTGCGGCTGGAAGGCGATGAGCAGGATGAAGACCACGTACAGGCCCAACATGATCAGGGAGAGCAGCCAGGCGAATCGCTCGCGCTTGGCCACCAGCTCTTTGAAGCGCGGATTGGTATCAATCCGCTGGTAGATGCTGTCGTTCATTTTGTTCTTGTCCTCACAGCGGGGATGACGCGGATGTCGTCGATCCCTAATTTATTTGAGCGCTGCAAGGGCTCCAGACGACTTTAGTCGTAGCGTTTTGACAGGTATTGCGAACAAGCCCGGAATAGACGCTTCGGCATAAAAAAATCCCCCGCGAACAGGACCGTTCGCGGGGGATTTTTCTGTGTCGCGTGTGATGTGGCGCTAACCGATTACAGCCATTCCTTCACGCGATCAGGGTGTGCCTCGACCCATTTCTTGGCAGCCACTTCCGGCTTCTCGCCGTTCTGCACGGCGAGCATGACTTCGCCGATCTCCTGGCCGTCCTTCCACTGGAATTTCTTCAGGAAGGCCCAGACTTCCGGTGCCTTCTTCTCCAGCGCCGGGTTGGCGACGCTGTCGACGTGCTCTTCTTCGCCGTAGACCTTTTTCGGGTCTTCGAGGAACTTCAGTTTCCATTTGGCGAACATCCAGTGCGGGATCCAGCCGGTCACCGCAACGGCTTTCTTGTCGTTCTCCGCGCGGGTCAGCTCGGAGATCATGCCGCTGCCGGAACTGGCCACAAGCTTGTAGTCCAGGCCGTAGTCCTTGATCGCCTGGTCGGTCTTGAGCATCACTCCGGCGCCGGCGTCGATGCCGACGATACGGCCGCCGAAGTCATCCTTCTGCGCCTTGAGGTCTTCGATGCTGTTGGCTTTCACGTACTCGGGCACGATCAGGCCGATCTTCGCGCCCGGGTAGTTCACGCCCAGGTTGACCACCTTGTCCTTCATCTTCTCGTAGTAGGCACCGTGGGTGACCGGCAGCCAGGCCGAGAGCATGGCGTCGAGCTTGCCGCGCGCCACGCCCTGCCACATGATCCCGGCGGCCACCGGCATCAGCTTGACCTGGTAGCCGAGCTTCTCGCGCATGATCTCGGCGGCGACGTGCGTGGTCGCCACGCTGTCCGACCAGCCGTCCACGTAACCGATGGTGATTTCCGGCTTGGCCGCCGCACCGGCCAGCCCGGCAGCCGCCGACAGCACCAGCCCTGCGCCCAGGCCCAACAGGCGTCGCATCATTCGCATGGTTTTCTCCCCGTGATTTTATCGGCGCGCCTGGGCGAACCCGGCGCATTTCGCGGTCTTGGCCGCCCCTTCATGATCGGCGCACCCTGATGGCGAACTGCTCTGAGAGCGACGCCAAACGGTCCGATCCGCGACAGAACCCGTCCATCCACGACCGCGCCATTCCAGCCACGACCCCGCTGCCGGCCTATCGCCTCCATACAGAGGCTCGATTACCCGACGGGGTTCCCCGGCAGTAGTCTTTCAACAACGGAGAATCATTCTCGACTGGAGGATCGCCACCATGCTCAAGACCGTCACCTTCACCCTGATGCACTTCGCCATCGCCTTCAGCGTCGCCTACGCGCTGACCGGCAGCATCGCCGTGGGCGGCCTGGTGGCGGTGGTCGAGCCGCTGTGCAATGCGGTGGGCTTCCACTTCCACGAGAAATTCTGGAAGCGCATCGAAGGCAACACCGCGGGCGAATCGGCGCCGGCGCACAACTGGATTCACCGCCACGCCTGAGCGCCACCGGCAGGCACTGACGGCAGCCGGCGGCGTTGCTAAGATGCGCGCCTCGCCACGGTTCGCGTGCCCCCATGCCACAGTCCTCGCGCTTTCCGCTTCTCCCCTATTGCCTCGCCCTGCTGCTTGCCGTCATTGCCCTCTGCGGGCTCTGGTACGGCCTCGGCAAACCGGTGACCCTGCCCGACGCGGCCACGCCCACGCACAAGCTGCAATGCGCGTCCTACAGCCCGTTCGCCAAGGACCAGTCGCCCTTCGACCAGCCCTTTGTGCTGCGCCCGGAGCAGATGGACGCCGACCTGGCGCTGCTGGCGACGCGCTTCGACTGCGTGCGCACCTATTCCATGACCGGCCTGGAGGGCATCCCGGCGCTGGCCCGCAAGCACGGCCTGAAGCTGATGCTCGGCGCCTGGGTAAACGCCAACCCGGTGGATACCGAGCGTGAAGTCGCAGCGCTGATCAAGGCCGCCAACCAGTACCCGGACGTGGTCCAGGCGGTGATCGTCGGCAACGAGACCCTGCTGCGCAAGGAAGTCACCGGGCGCTATCTGGCCGGACTTATCCACAAGGTAAAGGCCCAGGTGCACCAGCCGGTAACCTATGCCGACGTCTGGGAGTTCTGGCACCAGCACCCGGAAATCGCTCCGGCGGTGGACTTCGTCACCATCCACCTGCTGCCCTACTGGGAAGACAACCCCAGCGGCATCGACGATGCCCTTGCCCACGTGGCGAAGATCCGCGAGGACTTCGGCCGCGAGTTCGCCCCCAAGGACATCCTCATCGGCGAGACCGGCTGGCCCAGCGAAGGCCGCCAGCGCGAGACCGCCCTGCCCAGCCGGGTCAACGAGGCACGCTTCATTCGCGGCTTCGTGCACATGGCCGAGGAGAAAGGCTGGCACTACAACCTGATCGAAGCCTTCGACCAGCCCTGGAAGCGCCAGAGCGAAGGCGCGGTGGGCGGCTACTGGGGCCTGTTCAGCGCCGACCGCGAGGAGAAAGGCGTGCTCGCCGGGCCGGTCAGCAACCTGCCGGGATGGCCGCTGTGGCTGGGGCTTTCCGGCGTGATCCTGCTTGGCGCTCTGCTGGTGGGCGGCCGCCCCGCCTCTGCCCGCAGTGCTTTCCTGTTGCCGCTGGCCGGCGCACTGGGCGCCGGCTGCATCGGCCTGTGGCTGGAGTTGTCGGTGATCACCAGCCGCTTCTGGGGCGAATGGCTCTGGGCGGCGCTGCTGACCGGCCTCAACCTGCTGGTGCTGCTGCACATCAGCCTGGCGCTGTCGGCCCGCGCGGGCTGGCGCTCGCAGGCGTTCGACGCCCTGCAACGCCGCGCCGGACTGTGGCTGGCAGCCGGCGGTTTCGCCGGCGCGGTACTGATGCTGGGGATGGTCTTCGATGCGCGCTACCGCAGCTTCCCCAGCGCGGCCCTGCTGTTCCCGGCGCTGGTCTACCTGTGCCGACCGGTTGCCGCGCCGCGCCGCGAAGCGCTTCTGCTGGCGCTGATCATCGCGGCAGGGATTCCCGCACAGCTGGCAATGGAAGGCTTGAGCAACCTTCAGGCACTGGGCTGGGCGGCGGTAAGCCTGCTCCTGCTGGCCGCGCTGTTGCGCGGGCTGCGCCCGGCAGGACGAAAGGCCTGACTCAGCGGGCCGGCGCGCGCACCAGGCGCAACCCGGCCAGCACCACGGCGAACACCGCGAGCCCGGCGTTGTACAGCACCAGCGCCGGCAGCGTGACCAGCATCGCCAGCATCGCCAGCCACCAGCCGGCCTGGCGCGGCACGAAGAAGGCCAGCAGCGAAAGCCCAAGCGCCAGCTTGCCGAACACGCCGAAGTGGATCGCCCAGCCCAGTTGCGAGCGCGCGCTGCACTCCCAGCGAGTGGCTTCGTCGGCGCAGATACCCACCCACCGACTGTCCTCCATCAGCCCGAAACGCAAGCCATAGCTGGCGGCCAGCCAGAGCGCCAGGGCGAGCAGCAGGAGGATCAGGGGCAAACGACGGGACATGGCGCCACTACTCCGGGAGGCGGGAAATCGGCGCCCAGCATAACCAGCGCCGGGGCCGATGCAAGAGGGGCCAAAGCCTGCTTAAACTTCCTGCACCCACGGAGCCTTCGATGAAGCGATCGACCCTGTTCCTGCTGGTCTGCGTGGCCACCAGCTTCTGGTGGCTGTGGCCGACCGAGCGCCTCCCAGCACCGCCGCCGCACAGCCAGGCCCTGCCCGCTGGCGGCTTGCGCGTCGAACGCTATTCCATCTACCCGCTGCAGGACTTCAGCATCGAAGCCCGCGTGCTCGGCCGCGAGGATTACCGCCTGGGCCGCGAGGCCGAGCTTTCCCCCACCGACCTGGCCCTGGGCTGGGGGCCGATGGATGATCCGAAGGTGCTGGCTGATATCCGCATCAGCCAGGGCAATCGCTGGTTCTACTGGCACGCCGACAAGCTGCCGATTCCCCGCCGCGAACTGGAAGCCCACGCCGCAAACATGCACATGATCCCGGCCAACGAGAGCGTCGCGCGCACCCTGGCCCAGGTCAGCGCCGGGGAGCACGTGCGCCTGTCCGGCAAGCTGGTGCGCGTGGAAGGCGACGACGGCTGGCGCTGGGTCAGCTCACTGACCCGCGAGGACACGGGCGCTGGCGCCTGTGAACTGATCTGGCTGGAAAGCCTGGAGCGCTACTGAGACGCTCCTGTTGCCAGCGGTGCAGGGCTTTGGGCATGCTCCGGGACATTCGCAGCACAAGGACCTTCCCATGCCCTGCGTCACCCTGCGCCCCGCCGTTCCCGACGACATCGCGCTGATACTCGAGCTGATCCGTGAACTGGCCGACTACGAAAAGCTGGTCCACGAGGTGAAGGCCGACGCCCGGCGCCTGCTCGATCACCTGTTCGGCCCGCGCCCCTATGCCGAGGTGCTGATCGGCGAAGTGGACGGCGAGCCCCAGGGGTTTGCGCTGTTCTTCCACAACTACTCGACCTGGCTGAGCCAGCCGGGCATCTACCTCGAAGACCTCTACGTGCGCCCTGCTGCGCGTGGCGCCGGCCTGGGCAAGGCGCTGCTCACCGAATTGGCGCGCCTGACCGTGGAGCGCGACTGCGGGCGCCTGGAGTGGTCGGTGCTGGACTGGAACGAACCCGCCCTCGGGTTCTACCGCAGCCTGGGCGCGCGCCCACAGGACGAATGGACCGTCTATCGTCTAACCGGCGATGCGTTGCATGACCTGGCGCGCAAGGACTGAAACGCATATCGCACTTGTGGGAAATGTGCTGGTCTTAATGCGCGGTCACCCTAGAGTTGGCCTCCTCTTGAAAGGACTCCGAACCATGACATTTCTGCGCCGCGTGGCCACCCTGATCGGCAGCCTCGCACTGGGACTCGCCGGGCCCGCTTTCGCCCGCGATGTGGATCAGGCCAGCTACGGCTACCCCTTGCTCAACCCGTTCGAGGCAACTATCGCCACCACTCCGCCGGAGCTGCGCCCGCAGTTGCCGACGGACGACGACATCCGCCAGTCGGACTACGCGCTCAAGCTGCGCCCGGAACGCGAGCACGAGCTGCCGAGCAACTTCTGGCCGGTGAAGAAGCTGCACTACCGCCTGGCCTGGCAGAATCACAAGGCGCCGCTGGTGTTCATCATCGCCGGCACCGGCGCCCACTACTCCAGCACCACCCCGGAGTACCTCAAGCGCCTGTTCTACAACGCCGGCTACCACGTGGTGCAACTGTCCTCGCCGACCAGCTGGGACTTCATGGTCGGCGCATCGCGCGTCGCCACGCCCGGCTACACGCCCGACGACGCCGATGACCTGTACCGGGTGATGCAGGCCGTGCGCGCGCAGCATCCGGACCTGCCCGTCAGCGACTACTACCTGACCGGCTACAGCCTCGGCGCCTTGCACGCAGCCTTCGTCAGCAAGCTCGACGAAACCCGCCGCAGCTTCAACTTCAAGCGCGTGCTGCTGCTCAACCCGCCAGTGAACCTCTACACCTCGGTGAGCAACCTCGACAAGCTGGTGCAGACCCAGGTCAAGGGCATCAACGACACCAACACCTTCTACCAGGTGGTGCTGGCCAAGCTGACCCGCTACTTCGAGCAGAAAGGCTACGTCGACCTCAACGACGCCTTCCTCTTCGACCTGCAACAGTCCAAGCAGCACCTCTCCAACGAGGAGATGGCCATGCTGATCGGCGCGGTGTTCCGCTTCTCCTCCGCCGACATCGCCTTCACTTCGGACCTGATCAACCGTCGCGGCCTGATCACCCCGCCCAAATACCCGATCACCGAAGGCACCAGCCTGACGCCCTTCTTCAAGCGGGCCATGCAGTGCGACTTCGAGTGCTACATGACCGACCAGCTGATGCCGCTGTGGCGCGCCAAGTACGACGGCGGCAGCCTGCCGCAGCTGGTCGACCAGGTCAGCCTGTACGGTGTCCAGGATTACCTGAAGGCGAGCCCGAAGATCGCCGTCATGCACAACGCCGACGACGTCATCCTCGGCCCGGGCGACATCGGCTTCCTGCGCCGGACCTTCGGCGACCGCCTGACGCTCTACCCGCGTGGCGGCCACTGCGGCAACCTCAACTACCGTGTGAACGCCCAGGACATGCTCGACTTCTTCAAGGGACAGGATGCCTCGGCCACCGGCATCGCCACCGCGCAGACAGGGAACTGACTCCATGCCACTTCGCCACTCCTGGACCCTCGCCCTGCTGCTGGCCTGCGGCCTCGCCCAGGCCGAGACGCCGCAACCCATAAAGACGCCGACCTCCACCGCCTTCGACATGGCGCCGGACGAAGACGGCTTCAAGCACCCGCTGGATGCGTTGAAGTTCAACCCCGGCCTCGACCAGCGCGAGTTCGAGCGCGCCACCTTCGATGCTCTCAACGTCTACGACCCCTGGGAGTCGTGGAACCGCCGGGTCTACCACTTCAACTACCGCTTCGACGAGTGGGTGTTCCTGCCCGTGGTCAACGGCTACGAGTACGTTACCCCGCGCTTCGTGCGCACCGGCGTGAGCAACTTCTTCAGCAACCTGGGCGAGGTGCCGACCCTGCTCAACAGCGTCGCCCAGCTCAAGGCCGAACGCGCGGCGAACAGCACCGCGCGGCTGCTGTTCAACACCATCCTCGGCATCGGCGGCCTGTGGGACCCGGCCACCGCCATGGGCCTGCCCAAGGTCAGCGAGGACTTCGGCCAGACCCTGGGCTACTGGGGCGTGTCGGAGGGCCCGTACCTGATGCTGCCGATCCTCGGCCCGTCCAACCTGCGCGACACCGGTGGGCTGGTCACCGACTTCATCGCCGCCCGCGAAGTGAATTACCTGGACTACTCCGACCTCAGCCGCGAGTACTGGGAACTGCCGGTGCTGGAGATCATCGACAAGCGCTACAGCAACAGCTTCCGCTACGGGCAGATGAACACGCCCTTCGAGTACGAGAAGCTGCGCTACTTCTACACCGAAGCCCGGCGCCTGCAGATCCAGGAGTGAGCCGCCACCGCCGCCTTCGGGCGGCTGTTTTCCTTCCGGCAAATCATCGAATTAATCGATAGCTAAGCCAAAAAACTCGCAACCATTCATCCATCATTTGGGACTAGGATGATCTCCATTCACAGATCAAGGAGGTCCCCATGACCCGTTTACGTACCGTGATCGACCAGCACATCGGCCACCCGGCCTCCGACGGCGCCGGCGTGCGCCTGACCCGCGTGATCGGCGGCCCCGGCATCGAGCGCTTCGATCCGTTCCTGATGCTCGACCAGTTCGACACGCAGAATCCCGACGACTACATCGCCGGCTTCCCGGCCCACCCGCACCGTGGCTTCGAGACCGTCACCTACATGCTCGAAGGGCGCATGCGCCACGAAGACCACCTGGGCAATAGCGGCCTGCTCAAGCCCGGCGGCGTACAGTGGATGACGGCCGCCCACGGCATCATCCACAGCGAGATGCCCGAGCAGGTGGAAGGGGCCATGCGCGGCTTCCAGCTGTGGCTGAACCTGCCGGCGAAGGACAAGCTGGCCCCGGCCGGCTACCGCGACATCGAGCCCGAGGACGTGCCGCGCGTGACGACGTCGAAAGGCGTGGGCGTGACCGTGATCGCCGGACGCTTCGACGACGGCGAGACCTCCATCGATGGCGCCGTGCAGCGCCCCGGCACCGAGCCGCACTACTACGACCTGGTGCTGCCGGCCGGCACGTCGGTGGCCCCGCGCATTCCGGCGGGTCATCGGGTGATGCTGTATGTCTACGAGGGATCACTGCAGGTGCCGGGCGAGCGCGGTGACGAAACCGTCGCCACCAACCGCCTGGTGCGCCTGGGCCAGGGCGACGAGATCCAGCTCTCCAGCGACAAGGGCGCACGCGTCCTGCTGCTGGCCGGCAAGCCGCTCGATGAACCGATCGTGCAGTACGGCCCGTTCGTGATGAACAGCCGCGAGGAGATCGAGCAGGCCCTGCGCGATTACCGCGATGGTGTCTTCGCGGTCTGAAGCCTTTCCGGCCCCCTGTAGGAGCGGGCCATGCCCGCGATCAGCGGACAAGGTCCGCTGTTACAGGCATCTGCGGTTTACAGCGACCAGTCTTCCATCCCCAGAAAGCGCGCGATCTCCGCGCGCTTTTCCATGGCATCGCGATACCCCAGTTCGATCAGCGCATTGCAGTAGCCCGGCTCGAACAGCAGGTAACTGAGCACGCCCGCCCCGCTCGCCCTGGTCGCCCCCGGTCCGCGCAGGAACAGGCGCAGCGGCTTGGGCAGCTCGTGGCGGTACTGCGCGGCGATCTCGTCCAGCGGCCGGCTCGGTGAAATCAGCAGCACATCCACCGGCGCCAGCCCCAGCGTCGCGCGGCGCGCCTCTTCGGGCACCAGCGAGCTGAGGAAATTGATGCGGTGCAGCAGTTCGATATCGCCTTCCAGACTGTCGATGAAGGTGCTGTTCAACAGGTGGATGCCCACCTGCGCCAGGCTCGGCGGCTGCCCGGTGCGGTAGGTGGCCACCTGCTCGTTGGCGCTGCCCACCGTGGGATTGCCGCTGACGCCGATCACCAGCACACGGTTGGCGCCCAGGTGCAGCGCCGGGCTGATCGGCGCCTGCTGGCGCACCGCGCCGTCGCCGAAGAACTCGCGGAGAATCTTCACTGGCCGGAACAGCAGGGGTATCGCCGAGCTGGCCAGCAGGTGCTCGATCTGCAGCCGCGTCGGCACGCCGATGCGACGGTGGCGCAGCCAGGGGTCGATGGTCGCGCGGCCCTGGTAGAAGGTCACTGCCTGTCCGGACTCATAGCCGAACGCAGTCACCGCCACTGCGCGCAGGTTGCGCCGGCGCACGGCGGCGGCGATGCCGGAGAGGTCCAGCTCGCGCTCGAGGAGGTAACGCAGCGGTGTGCTGTCGAGCAGCGCCACCGGCTCGCGCTTGCCCAGCCCCAGCAGGCTGTGGCCGAGAAACTTGAACGCCTGACTGACCACGCCGGGCCAGTCGGCTCGGTACACCTGCCCGGTGCGGAAGCCCTTCCAGACCTTGGTCAGGCGCTCCACCGCGCCGGTGAAGGACAGCGCACCACAGGCCAGCCCGACCGCATTGATGGCACCGGCGGAGGTGCCGACGATGACCGGAAAGGGGTTTTCCGCGCCCTCGGGCAGCAGTTCGGCGATGGCGGCCAGCACGCCGACCTGGTAGGCCGCCCGCGCGCCGCCACCGGAGAGGATCAGGCCAGTGACGGCTGGGGATTGCAGGGAAGGGGCGGAGTCGGTCACGGCAGGAGTCCTTGTCTCGTCGGTTCCAGCGTAGTCCGCCGACGCACTACTTCTTCTTGTCGTAGAGCTTGGGCTCGCCCTCGGGGCGGCTCTTGAAGCGGCGATGCGCCCAGAGGTACTGCTCGGGCTGGCGGCGAATCTCGCTTTCTACCCACTGGTTGATGCGCAGGCAATCGGCTTCTTCGCTTTCACCGGGAAAGTCTTCCAACGGTGGATGGATCGTCAGGCGATAGCCGGAACCATCGGCCAGGCGCGACTGAGTGAAAGGCAGCACCAGCGCGCGGCCCAGGCGGGCGAACTTGGTGGTGGCGGTAACGGTAGCCGCCTGGATGCCGAACAACGGCACGAACAGGCTCTGCTTGGCGCCGTAGTCCTGGTCCGGCGCGTACCAAATGGCGCGACCGGCGCGCAGCACCTTGAGCATGGCGCGCACATCCTCGCGCTCGATGGCGGTGGCGTCGGCGTTATGTCGCTCGCGACCGGTACGCTGGACGAAATCGAACACCGGGTTGTCGTGCTCGCGGTACATGCCGTCGATGGTCTGCACCTGGCCGAGCAGCGCTGCACCGATCTCCAGGGTGGTGAAGTGCATGGCCATGAGGATCACGCCCTTGCCTTCGGCCTCGGCCTTCTTCAGGTGCTCGATGCCTTCGATATGGGCGAGCCTGGCCAGTCGCGCCTTCGGCCACCACCAGCTCATGGCCATCTCGAAGAAGGCGATGCCGGTGGAAGCGAAGTTTTCCTTGAGCAGGCGCTTGCGCTGGGCGGCGGAGAGCTCCGGGAAGCACAGCTCCAGGTTGCGCGCGGCAATCGCCCGACGGCTGCCGACCACGCGGTACATCAGCGCGCCCAGCGCACGGCCCAGACCCAGCAGCATCGGGTACGGCAACTGCACCACCAGCCACAGCACGCCAAGGCCGAGCCAGAGCGGCCAATGGCGGGGATGGAGGAACTCACGGCGAAAGGTGGGGCGGTCCATGGAACTTTCCGGTCACGATCGAAGCCCGACATTCTACCTTGCCGACACGTCCGGCGCCTCCCGCGCGGCCTAGCCATCGGCCACGCTTGCGGCTGCCGGGGCGGTCCGCTATAAGTCCAACCATTTTGATGACGCAGTCCGACCATGAGCCAAGCTGACCTTCTCGACCAAGATCCCGTATTCCAGCTCAAGGGCAGCATGCTGGCCGTCACCGTTCTGGAACTGGCCCACAACGACCTGCCGCGCCTGGACCGCCAGCTCGCCGACAAGGTCGCCCAGGCGCCCAACTTCTTCCGCGACACTCCCCTGGTGCTGGCACTGGACAAGCTCCCCGACGGCGAAGGCCAGCTCGACCTGCAAGGCGTGCTGGACATCTGCCGCCGCCACGGCCTGCGCACCCTGGCAGTGCGCGCCAGCCGCGAGGAAGACATCCGCCTGGCCACCATGTTCGACATCCCGGTACTGCCGCCCTCGGGGTCCTCCCGCGAGCGCGCGGTCGAGCCCAAAGACGCCGTGCCGCAGGTGACCGGCGCCGCACCGGTACGTCGCCCGCGTGGAGAGAAGCTCTCCGAGAAGGTGGTCGAGCAGGCCGCCGGCGCAGGCGTGCAGGCCGAAAAACCGGCCGACCAGCCCGCCGCAGCCCCATCGGAGAAGTCCGCCGAGGTTGCCGTCCAGACCTCCGCCGAAGCGCCGGAAGCAGCCAAGGAAGAGGCTCCGGAAGCTGCACCGGAAAAACCGGCCGAGCCGCCGGCGCCGGTCGTCCGTCCGACCAAGCTGGTGACCACCCCGGTACGCGGCGGCGTGCAGATCTACGCCGCCGGCGGTGACCTGATCGTGCTCGCCCCCGTCAGCCCGGGTGCGGAACTTCTCGCCGACGGAAATATCCATGTGTACGGTCCGATGCGCGGTCGTGCCCTGGCCGGTGTCAAGGGCGACACCAGCGCGCGGATTTTCTGCCAGCAGCTGGCCGCGGAACTCGTGTCCATCGCTGGTAATTACAAGGTCGCCGAAGACCTTCGACGCAGTCCGCAATGGGGGCAGGCGGTGCACGTCAGCCTGTCGGGTGACGTGTTGAACATCACCCGCCTTTAACGGATACTGCCGCGACTTTCAGGGACCAGAATTCTTCGTTTTTTCTTTGGGGTGAATCACCTTGGCCAAGATCCTCGTAGTCACTTCCGGTAAGGGTGGCGTCGGTAAAACCACCACCAGCGCAGCCATCGGCACCGGCCTGGCCCTGCGCGGCCACAAGACCGTCATCGTCGACTTCGACGTAGGCCTGCGTAACCTCGACCTGATCATGGGCTGCGAACGCCGCGTGGTTTACGACTTCGTCAACGTCATCAACGGCGAAGCGACCCTCACCCAGGCCCTGATCAAGGACAAGCGCCTCGAGAACCTGTTCGTGCTGGCCGCCAGCCAGACCCGCGACAAGGACGCACTCACCCAGGAAGGCGTCGGCAAGGTCATCGAAGAACTCAAGCAGTCCTTCGACTACGTGATCTGCGACTCCCCGGCCGGCATCGAGAAGGGTGCCCACCTGGCCATGTACTACGCCGATGAGGCGATCGTCGTGACCAACCCGGAAGTATCCTCGGTCCGCGACTCCGACCGCATGCTCGGCCTGCTGGCCAGCAAATCCGCCCGCGCCGAGAAAGGCGAGGACGCGATCAAGGAACACCTGCTGCTGACCCGCTACAACCCCGAGCGCGTCACCAAGGGCGAAATGCTCGGCGTCGAGGACGTCGAGGAAATCCTGGCCATCCGTCTGCTCGGCGTGATCCCGGAATCCCAGGCGGTGCTCAAGGCATCCAACCAGGGTGTACCGGTCATCCTCGACGAAGAAAGCGATGCCGGCCAGGCGTACAGCGACGCCGTCGAGCGACTGCTGGGCAAAGAAATGCCCCACCGTTTCCTCGACGTGCAGAAGAAAGGATTCCTGCAACGACTGTTCGGAGGACGTGAATGAGCCTTTTAGATTTCTTCCGCAGCCGGAAAGCGCAAAACAGCGCCTCGATCGCGAAAGAAAGACTCCAGATCATCGTCGCCCATGAGCGCGGCAACCGTTCGCAACCGGACTACCTCCCGCAGCTGCAGAAAGACCTGCTGGAAGTGATCCGCAAATACGTGCCAATCGACCAGGAACAAGTCCAGGTCGAGCTGGCCAACCAGGGCAGCTGTTCGATCCTGGAACTCAACATCACCCTGCCGGAGCGTTGATCCGGCCCGGGTGAATCTGCGGCGGCTTCGGCCGCCGCAGTCGTTTCTGTCTCACTTACTTTTGCGTACGAGCTTCCATGCCGCTTTCCCAGATCGAATTCGTCCACGAGGACGCCGCCCTGCTGGTGGTGAACAAGCCCACCCTGTTGCTCTCCGTGCCCGGCCGCGCGGACGACAACAAGGACTGCCTGATCACCCGTCTGCAGGAGAACGGCTACCCGGAGGCGCGCATCGTCCACCGCCTGGACTGGGAAACCTCCGGCCTGATCGTGCTGGCTCGCGACGCCGACAGCCACCGCGAGCTGTCCCGCCAGTTCCACGACCGCGAGACCGAGAAGGCCTACACCGCGCTGTGCTGGGGCGAGCCGGCACTGGACAGCGGCCGCATCGAAGCGCCGCTGCGCTACGACCCGCCGACCAAGCCACGCCACGTGGTCGACTTCGAGCTGGGCCGGCATGCGCTGACCTTCTGGCGCGTCATGGAGCGCCACGGCAACTGGAGCCGCGTCGAGCTCACGCCGATCACCGGCCGCTCGCACCAGCTGCGGGTGCACATGCTGACCATCGGCCACCCACTGCTGGGTGACCGCCTGTATGCCGAAGGCGAAGCTCTGGAGCTGCGCGACCGCCTGTGCCTGCACGCCAGCATGCTGGCCCTGACCCATCCGCAGACCGGCGAGCGCCTGCGCTTCGAGTCGCCCGCGCCGTTCTGACCGTTTCTGGTCGGCGTGCAACCGTGGACGGTTGTACGCCCGACGCCCTGTCCCCAGGCCGCAGATTCGCGCATTTACGTTAAACTTCCGGCCATTCGCTGTCCGGAGTTACCCATGCGTACAGAACTCAACCAGGGCCTGATCGATTTCCTCGCGGCCTCCCCCACTCCCTTCCACGCCACCCAGGCCCTCGCCCTGCGTCTCGAAGAGGCCGGCTACCAGCGCCTGGACGAGCGCGACGCCTGGCGCACCGAAGCCGGTGGCCGCTACTACGTCACCCGCAACGACTCCTCGCTGATCGCCTTCAAGCTCGGCACCGCGCCGCTGCTGGAGAATGGCCTGCGCCTGGTCGGCGCGCACACCGACAGCCCCTGCCTGCGCGTCAAGCCGAACCCCGAGCTGGTGCGCAACGGCTACTGGCAGCTGGGCGTCGAAGTCTACGGCGGTGCGCTGTTCGCCCCCTGGTTCGACCGCGACCTGTCCCTGGCCGGTCGTGTTACTTTCCGCCTGGCCGGCAAGGTCGAGAGCAAGCTGATCGACTTCCGGGCGCCCATCGCGGTGATCCCGAACCTGGCGATCCACCTCAACCGCGAAGCGAACCTGGGCTGGTCGATCAACGCGCAGACCGAACTGCCGCCGATCCTCGCCCAGGTCGCCGCTGGCGAGACCCGCGACTTCCGCGACCTGCTCGGCGAACAGCTGCAACTGGAGCACGGCATCACCGCCGACGCCATCCTCGACTATGAGCTGAGCTTCTACGACACCCAGCGCGCCGCCGTGATCGGCCTCGACCAGGCCTTCATCGCCGGCGCCCGCCTGGACAACCTGCTGTCCTGCTTCGCCGGCTTGCAGGCCCTGCTGGGCAGCAGCGACGAGCAGAGCGGCGTGCTGGTCTGCACCGACCACGAAGAAGTGGGTTCCTGCTCCGCCTGCGGCGCCGACGGCCCGTTCCTGGAGCAGGTGCTGCGCCGCCTGCTGCCCGAGGGCGATGCCTTCACCCGTACCGTGCAGCGCTCGCTGCTGGTCTCCGCCGACAATGCCCACGGCGTACACCCGAACTACGCCGACAAGCACGACGGCAACCACGGCCCGAAGCTCAATGGCGGCCCGGTGATCAAGATCAACAGCAACCAGCGCTACGCCACCAACAGCGAGACCGCCGGTTTCTTCCGCCACCTGTGCCTGGAAAACGAAGTGCCGGTGCAGAGCTTCGTGACCCGCAGCGACATGGGTTGCGGCTCCACCATCGGCCCGATCACCGCCAGCCAGATCGGCGTGCGCACCGTCGACATCGGCCTGCCGACCTTCGCCATGCACTCCATCCGCGAGCTGGCCGGCAGCCAGGACCTGCACTACCTGGCCAAGGTCCTCAGCGCCTTCTACGACAGCGCCGACCTGCCCTGACCCGAGCGCCCGGCAAAAGCCGGGCGTTTTTCTTCCCGCACTCCGCTCCTGCAATCAATCCGGCACTTCCACGCTGACGTGGATGGCATCGTGCCGCCAGAACTCCAGATCGCAATCGATGATGCGCCCGTGCTGGTCGCCGTTGATGCGGGTGATGCGCAGCGCCGGGCTGCCCTCGGCGACACGCAGCACGCTGGCCGCCTCGCCGTGCAGGGCGGTGGGCACCATGTCGAAGCGCACGCGGCCGTAGCGGATGTCATAACGGCTGGCATACAGCTCGGTCAGTGAGCAGGTCAGGTCGCTGTCGAGAATGCCGGGGAAGTACGCCGGGTTGAGGTAATGCTCGACGTAGAGCACCAGCCGCCCATCCACCCGCCGCACCCGGCGGATCTGGTAGACGCTGGATAGCGCCGGGAGCTCCAGCAGCTCGCAGATCGCCGCACTGGCGGGAATCTGCCGGGCCGACAGCACCTCGGTTGCCGGCACACGGCCCTGGCCTTCGACCATGGCGTGGTAGTGGCTGCGCACCAGCGGGTTGTACAGCAGGCGCGGTGGCGAGACGAACCAGCCGCGGCGTTCCTCGCGGTAGATCAGCCCCTGGGCCTCCAGTTGCCCCAGCGCCTCGCGCAGGGTGATTCGCGTGGTGTCGAACAACTCGCTCAGCTTGCGCTCGGCCGGCAGCTTGCCGCCAGCGCTGAGCAGGCCGCTGTCGATCTGCTCGATGAGTGCGCGGCAGATCGCCGTGACCGTGGGTAGCGCCGTATCGCGCATTCGATTCCCTCTTTTGGACTAGTCCAGCCCCAGAACAGGGCATTACTTTCCCCTGACGGGGTGCGGTCATCCTAGAAAAGCCCCATGACCGTCCCGTGACACTGCCTTTGCAAGCAGCGCCCATGCCAGTTAACGACACCAGCGTAGCCCAGGCGGATCAAGGCGTTGGCGATGGTCTACGCTTTTTCCCTACGACCCGCCGGCAGCTCAAGGCCGGGCCGGCGCGCCTGGGGCTTACATCAAACTGTCATCCGCCCCGCTTAGATTGGCCTGCGTCTTGCTGATCTAGACCACGCTTGAAATCACCGAACCGAAGGAGCACCGAATGAAACGCTTGCTTGCTTCACTGCTGGGATCGGCCATTGCCTTGGGCAGCGGCCTCGCCATGGCGGCCACCGCCGATCTGCAATCGCTGGAAGCCGCCGCCCGCAAGGAAGGCCAGGTCAACAGCGTGGGCATGCCCGACAGCTGGGCGAACTGGAAGGACACCTGGAAGGACCTGGAAAGCAAGTACGGCCTCAAGCACATGGACACCGACATGAGCTCGGCCCAGGAGCTGGCCAAGTTCAAGGCCGAGAAGGAAAACGCCAGCGCCGACATCGGCGACGTCGGTGCCGCCTTCGGCCCGATCGCCATGCAGATGGACGTCAGCCAGCCCTACAAGCCCAGCACCTGGGACCAGGTCCCGGAATGGGCCAAGGACAAGGATGGCCACTGGGCGCTCGCCTATACCGGCACCATCGCCTTCATCGTCAACAAGCAACTGGTGAAGGACGTCCCGCACAGCTGGGCCGACCTGCTCAAGGGCAAGTACAAGGTCACCATCGGTGACGTCAGCGCCGCCGCCCAGGCCGTCAACGGCGTGCTGGCCGCAAGCATCGCCAACGGCGGCGACGAGAAGAACATCAAGCCGGGCCTGGAGTTCTTCGCCCAGCTGGCCAAGCAGGGTCGCCTGTCGCTGACCAACCCGGTGATCAACACCCTGGAGAAGGGTGAAGTGGAAGTCGGCATCGTCTGGGACTTCAACGGCCTGAGCTACCGTGACCAGATCGACCCGTCGCGCTTCGAGGTGCTGATCCCCTCCGATGGCTCGGTGATCTCCGGCTACACCACCATCATCAACAAGTACGCGAAGAACCCGAACGCCGCCAAGCTGGCCCGCGAGTACATCTTCAGCGATGCCGGGCAGATCAACCTGGCCAAGGGCAATGCCCGGCCGATCCGCGCCGAGCACCTGACCCTGCCGGCCGACGTGAAGGCCAAGCTGCTGCCCAACGAGCAGTACGCCAAGGCCCAGCCGATCAAGGACCCCAAGGCCTGGGAAGAGACCTCCAAGCGTCTGCCGCGGCTGTGGCAGGAAAACGTCATCATCAACATGCAATGACGCCCAGCCGCCCCGGTTCGCCGGGGCGGCCGCGCTTCAACGAAGGCCCCGCCCCATGCGCCACGACGTCATCCTGGTCGTCCTCGACGGCCTCAACTACAGCGTCGCCCACGACTGCATGGGCCACCTGCAGGCCCTGTGCAACGCCGGCCGCGGCCAGCTCTACCGCCTGGAGTGCGAGCTGCCCTCGCTGTCGCGCCCGCTGTACGAATGCATCCTCACCGGCGTGCGCCCCATCGACAGCGGCATCCTGCACAACGACGTGTCCCGCCTGTCCAACCAGCGCAGCCTGTTCCACTACGCCCGCGATGCCGGCCTGACCACCGCGGCGGCGGCGTACAACTGGGTCAGCGAGCTGTACAACCGCACGCCTTTTGATCCGGCGCGCGACCGGCATACCGACGACGAATCCCTGCCGATCCAGCACGGCCACTTCTACTGGACCGACCACTATCCCGACTCGCACCTGTTCACCGACGCCGAGTCGCTGCGCCGCCGGCATGCGCCGAACTGCCTGCTGGTGCACCCGATGAACATCGACGACGCCGGACACAAGCACGGCCTGGGCACGCCGCAATACCGCAACAGCGCGCGCCACGTCGACATCATCCTCTCCGAATACCTGCACCAGTGGCTGGCTGCCGGCTACCAGGTGATGGTCACCGCCGACCACGGCATGAACGACGACCGCAGCCACGGCGGCATTCTCCCCGAGGAGCGCGAAGTGCCGCTGTTCGTCTTCGGCGAGGCGTTCAGCCTCGATGACCAGGCGCGCCCGCGCCAGGTCGAACTCTGCGGCACGCTCTGCGAAATCCTCGGCGCCGCCCACGACAAACCGCTCTGCCGGGAGTTGCTCAAGGCATGAGATCGAACACCGGGAAACTCTTCGCCCTGCTCTGCCTGCTGCCCTTCGCGCTGTTCTTCTTCGCCTTCCAGCTCGCGCCGCTGCTGTGGGTGATGATCAACAGCGTGCGCACCGGCGACGGCTGGGGCCTGGCCAACTTCAGCGAGATATTCGGCTCGCCCTTCTACCGGCAGGCGATCCGCTACAGCCTGGAGATTTCTGTCTGGTCGAGCCTGATCGGCTTGTTCATCGCCATCCTCGGCAGCTACTCGCTGCGCCAGGTGGACAGCAAATTGCGCGACTTCGTGATGGCCTTCGCCAACATGACCAGCAACTTCGCCGGGGTACCGCTGGCCTTCGCCTTCATCATCATCCTGGGCTTCAACGGCGCCATCACGCTGCTGCTGAAACAGGCGGGGATCATCGAGGACTTCAACCTCTATTCGAAGACCGGCCTGATCATCCTCTACACCTACTTCCAGATCCCCCTGGGGGTGATGCTGCTCTACCCGGCCTTCGACGCCCTGCGCGAGGACTGGCGCGAATCCGCAGCCCTGCTGGGCGCGAGCCAGTGGGCGTTCTGGCGGCACATCGGCATCCCGGTGCTGACCCCTGCACTGCTGGGCACCTTCGTCATCCTGCTGGCCAACGCGCTGGGCGCCTACGCCACGGTCTACTCGCTGACCACCGGCAACTTCAACGTGGTGCCGATCCGCATCGCCGGGCTGGTGTCGGGCGACGTGTTCCTCGACCCGAACATGGCCAGTGCGCTGGCGATGGTGCTGGTCGGCCTGATGAGCATCATTACCCTGGCCCACCAGTGGCTGCTGCGCCGGAGCTACCATGTCGCGAAACGCTAGCCCCCTGTACCACCGCGTGGTGGTCTACGCGCTGTTCCTGATCCTGCTGGTGCCGCTGGCCGCCACCCTGCTCTATTCGCTGGCCACCTCGTGGAGCGCCAGCGTGCTGCCGGACGGGCTGACCCTGAAGTGGTTCCTGACCCTGTGGAGCGACCCGCGCTTCCTCGTCGCCTTCGGCCAGTCGCTGCTGGTGTGCTTTGGCGCACTGATCCTCAGTGTGGTGCTGGTGCTGCCGCTGATGTTCGTCATCCACTACTACTTCCCGCGCCTGGATGCGCTGATGAACGTACTGATCCTGCTGCCCTTCGCAGTGCCGCCGGTGGTGTCGTCGGTCGGCCTGCTGCAGCTCTATGCCTCGGGACCGGTGCCCATCGTGGGCACGCCGTGGATCCTCATCGGCTGCTACTTCACCATCGCCCTGCCCTTCATGTACCGGGCGATCAGCAACAACCTGCAGGCGATCAACCTGCACGACCTGATGGACGCTGCCCACCTGCTCGGCGCCAGCACCTGGCAGGCCGCCCTGCTGGTAGTGCTGCCGAACCTGCGCAAGGGCCTGATGGTGGCGCTGTTCCTGTCCTTCAGCTTCCTCATCGGCGAGTTCGTGTTCGCCAACCTGCTGGTGGGCACCCGCTACGAAACGCTGCAGGTGTTCCTCAACAACATGCGCAACAGCAGCGGCCACTACACCAGCGCGGTGGTGGTCTCCTACTTCCTCTTCGTCCTGCTGCTCACCTGGGCGGCCAACCGTTTAAGCAAGGACAAGGCATGAGCTTCCTCAGCGTCGAGACACTGAACAAGAGCTACGGCAGCACCACGGTGTTCCAGGACATCGACTTTGCCGCCGAGCGCGGCGAGTTCGTCACCCTGCTCGGCCCCAGCGGCTGCGGCAAGTCCACCCTGCTGCGCTGCATCGCCGGCCTGACCGCGGTGGACAGCGGGCGCATCCTGCTGGACGGCGACGACATCGTGCCCAGGAGCCCGCAGAAGCGCGGCATCGCCATGGTGTTCCAGAGCTACGCGCTGTTCCCCAACATGACCGTGGAACAGAACGTCGCCTTCGGCCTGCGCATGCAGAAAGTGCCTGCTGCGGAGTCCGCCCAGCGCGTGCGCGAGGCGCTGGAAATGGTCGAGCTCGGCCCGCTGGCCGCGCGCTATCCGCACCAGCTGTCCGGTGGCCAGTGCCAGCGCGTCGCCCTGGCCCGCTCGCTGGTCACCCGCCCGCGCCTGCTGCTGCTCGACGAACCGCTATCGGCGCTGGATGCGCGCATCCGCAAGCACCTGCGCGAGCAGATCCGGCGCATCCAGCAGGAGCTGAAACTGACCACGGTGTTCGTCACCCACGACCAGGAAGAAGCGTTGACGCTGTCCGACCGCATCGTGCTGATGAATGCCGGGCGCATCGTCCAGAGCGGCGACGCCGAGACGCTCTACACCGCGCCGGAAAACGCCTTCGCCGCCGGTTTCATCGGCAACTACAACCTCCTCGACGCGGCCCAGGCGACCCGGTTGCTGGACCGCCCGTTCCGCCAGCAGGTGGCGATCCGCCCCGAGTCCCTGCGCCTGAGCGTGGAGCCGGGCGAAGGCATCCCGGTTCGGGTACTCTCCCACAGCCTGCTGGGCAACGTGATCCGCTACCGGGTCGACGCCAGTGGCGTCGAGCTGACCGTAGACGTCCTCAACCGCAGCGCCGAGCGCCTGTACCCGGCCGGCACTCCGCTCGGCCTGCAAATCGACATTGAAAGCATTCGGGAGGTGGCCTGATGGCCCTGGTGATATTCGACCTCGACGACACCCTGATCGACGGCGACTGCGCGAGCCTGTGGGCCCGGCGCATGGCCGATCTGGGCTGGGTGGACGCGGAGTCGTTCCTCAAGCGTGACGCCGAGCTGATGGCGCAGTACGCGCAGGGCAAGCTGCCCATGGAGGCCTACATGGCCTTCGCCCTGGAGCCGATGGCCGGGCGCAGCGTGGACGAGATCGAGCGCGAGGTGGCAACCTTCGTCGAAGACGTAATCGAACCGCTGATCCACAGCGACGCCTGCGCCACCCTGGCCCGCCACCGCGAGGCTGGCGACCGTCCGCTGGTGATCTCCGCCTCGGGCGTGCACCTGGTGCAGCCCATCGCCGAACGCATCGGCATCGACGAAGTGCTGGCCATCGACCTGGAAGTGCTCAACGGCCACTACACCGGCCGCACCGTGGGCGTGCTGACCTACCGCGAAGGCAAGGTGCTGCGCCTGCTCGACCTGCTCGAAGGCGACGACAGCCCGCTGGCCGAGGCGCACTTCTACTCCGACTCGCGCAACGACCTGCCGCTGCTCAAGCTGGTGGGCCACCCACACGTGGTGAACGCCGACCCGGTGCTGCTGGAACATGCGCAGAAGATGGGCTGGGATGTACTGAGCTGGAAGTGAGTCCTTCAGCGACAGGAGAGTTCTGCAGAAAAAAAGGGCCGCATCAGCGGCCCTTTTCATTGCTGCAATCGACTCAGCTCAGGCTCTCGTCGATCACCACCACCACCTTGCCCTGCACCTGGTTGCTCGCCAGGGCATCGAACGCGCTCTGCGCGTCACGGACCGGGAAGGTGCGCTCCAGTTGCGGACTCAACCTGCCCGATTCGAATAGCGGCCAGACCTTCTGGCCCAGCTCGGCGATCAGCTGCGCCTTGTAGTCGGCGTCGCGCGAACGCAGGGTCGAGCCGATCAGCTGGACACGCTTGCCCAGTAGCAGCGCCAGGTCCAGCTCGGCCTTGCGACCACCCATCAGGCCAATGACCACCCATCGACCGTCACGGCCGAGGATTTCCAGGTCCAGCTTGGCGTAGCTCGCGCCCACCGGATCGAGGATCACATCGAAGGGAGCGAAATCCCGAAGCGATTCGAGGCTCTCGCCGCGCAGCGCGCCACCCTCGGCGCCGAGGCCCTCGCAATAGGCAAGACGCTCGGCCGAACCGACACTCACCCAACACGGGCTGCCGAAGGCCTTGCACAGCTGGATGCCAGCCGAGCCGACGCCGCTGGCGCCTGCGTGCAGCAGGACTTTCTCACCGGGTTGCAGCGCGCCGAGCATGAACAGGTTCAACCACGCCGTGGCGTAAACCTCGGGCAGCGCGGCGGCTTCGGCCAGGCTCAGGCCCGCAGGCACCGGCAGTGCATGGCGTTCGTCCACCACCACTTCCTCGGCGATGCCGCCACCGGCCAGCAGCGCGCAAACTCGGTCGCCCACCTGCCAGGTGCTGCCGGCGCCGACCTCGGTCACCACGCCGGAACACTCCAGGCCGATGATGTCGCTCGCCCCCGGCGGCGGCGGGTAGAGACCAGCCACCTGCAGCAGGTCGGCGCGGTTGAGTCCCGCGGCGGCGACCTGGATTCGGATCTGTCCCTGTGCGCAAGCCGGGTTCGGGCGCTCGCCCCACTCCACTCGCCCTTCGATGCCTTGCAATGCGTTCACGCTGCCTCCATAGTGACTTCGCAGGGCCCGATCCGTAAGGTCGGGCCCTTTCTTCGCGCCGAATTCATCTGCGATTGAACCCGGCGCCGCCAATTAAGGCCTAATATGCGTCATAACTCCGCGATCAGTCGAATCAGCATGAAGCGATTTTTGCCCCGTACCGCCCTGTTGTTCATCCTCGGCGCCACTGCCTTTTCCTCGTTCGCGGCGACCACCAGCCCGAACGTCTGGGACGGCCTGCAGCCCGACCGGGATCAGGTGATCGCCAGCCTCAACATCGTTGAGTTGCTCAAGCGCCATCACTACAACAAGCCGCCGCTGAACGACGAGCGCTCGGCGAAAATCTACGACAGCTACCTGAAGACGCTTGATCCGGCGCGCATGTACTTCACCCAGGCCGACATCGACCAGTTCGCGCCCTGGCGCACCCAGTTCGACGACTTCCTGAAAAGCGGCGAACTGGAGCCCGGCTTCACCATCTACAAGCGTCACCTCGACCGCCTGAAGGAGCGCCTGGACTTCGCCCTGGCCACCCTGAACAAGGGCGTCGACAAGATGGACTTCAACACCGACGAATCGCTGGAAATCGACCGCGAGAAATCGCCCTGGGCGAAAGACAGCGCCGCGCTCGACGACCTGTGGCGCAAGAAGGTGAAGGACGAAGTCCTGCGCCTGAAGATCGCCGGCAAGGACAACAAGGCCATCCAGGAACAGCTGACCAAGCGCTACAAGAACCAGCTGATGCGCCTGGAGCAGACCCGCAGCGAAGACATCTTCCAGGCCTACATCAACGCCTTCGCCCAGACCTACGATCCGCACACCCAGTACCTGTCGCCGGACAGCGCGGAAAACTTCGACATCAACATGAGCCTCTCGCTGGAAGGCATCGGCGCCGTACTGCAGAGCGACAACGACTACGTGAAAGTCGTACGCCTGGTACCGGCCGGCCCCGCCGAGAAGAGCAAGCAGATCGCCACCTCCGACAAGATCATCGGCGTCGCCCAGGGCAAGGGCGAGATGGTCGACGTAGTCGGCTGGCGTCTGGATGAAGTGGTCAAGCTGATCCGCGGCCCGAAAGGCTCGCAGGTCCGCCTGGAAGTGATTCCGTCGACCAACGCGCCGAACGACCAGACCAGCAAGATCGTCACCATCACCCGCGAGGCGGTGAAGCTGGAAGACCAGGCAGCGAAGAAGTCGGAAATCACCATCGACCACGAAGGCAAGAACTACAAGCTGGGCATCATCGACGTGCCCGCGTTCTACCTCGACTTCAAGGCCTATCGCGCGGGCGACCCGGACTACAAGTCCACCACCCGCGACGTGAAGAAGCTCATCGCCGAACTGCAGAAGGACAAGGTCGACGGCATCGTCATCGACCTGCGCAACAACGGCGGCGGCTCCCTGCAGGAAGCCACCGAGCTGACCGGCCTGTTCATCGACCAGGGCCCGACCGTGCTGGTGCGCAACAGCGACGGCCGCGTCGACGTGCTCAACGATGACGAGGGCAAGGCCTTCTACACCGGCCCGATGACCGTGCTGGTCAACCGCCTGTCCGCCTCGGCTTCGGAGATCTTCGCCGGCGCCATGCAGGACTACCACCGCGCGCTCATCGTCGGTGGCCAGACCTTCGGCAAGGGCACCGTGCAGACCATCCAGCCGCTCAACCATGGCGAGCTGAAGCTGACCCTGGCCAAGTTCTACCGCGTCTCCGGCCAGAGCACCCAGCACCAGGGCGTGATCCCGGACATCGCCTACCCGTCCATCGTCGACGACAAGGAAATCGGCGAGAGCGCCCTGCCCGACTCCATGCCGTGGGACACCATCAAGCCCGCGCTGAAGGCCCAGGCCGATCCGTTCAAGCCGTTCCTCGACCAGCTGCGCACCCGCCACGACGCGCGCACCGAGCACAACGCTGACTTCGTCTATGCCCGTGAGCGCCTCGCCCTGGCCCAGGAGCTGATGAAGGAAAAGACCGTCAGCCTCAACGAAGCCAAGCGTCGCGCCCAGCAGACCAGCATCGAGAACCGCCAGCTGGCCATGGAGAACGCCCTGCGCAAATCCAAGGGCCAGGAGCCGCTCAAGGAGCTGAAGAAGGAAGACGAGAACGCCCTGCCGGAAGAGGACAAGACCAAGCCGCAGGACGACGCCTACCTCACCGAGTCCGGGCATATCCTGATCGACTACCTGAATCTCGACTCCCAGGTCGCGAAACACTGATCAGGTGTAATCAAACAGTCATGACGCTGTCGTGAAATGCACAGGGCCGGGAAACCGGCCCTTTTGCTTTTTACAGCCACCGAGAACCGTCATGACCGTCACCGAGCAGTTGAGCGCGCTGGACCAGATCCTCGCTCACGGCGACCTGCACTGCCTGTTCCAGCCCATCCTGTCGCTGTCGGAAAGGCGCCTGGTGGGCTACGAAGCCCTCACCCGCGGCCCGTCCAACGGCCCCCTGCACTCGCCCCTGCCGCTGTTCAGCATCGCCCGCAGCAGCGGCCGCCTCAGCCAGCTGGAGTTGCTCTGCCGGCGCAAGGCCTGCGCACGTTACCGCGACCTGAAACTCGAGGGAAAACTGTTCCTCAACGTGTCCCCGGAGTCCCTGCTGGAGCCGACCCACCAGCCCGGGCGCACACTGCAGTTGCTGCAGACCTTCGGCATCTCGCCCAGCGACGTGGTGATCGAGCTGACCGAGCAGACGCCCATCGAGGACTTCACCCTCCTCGACACCGCCCTGCACCACTACCGCGCCATGGGTTTCTCCATCGCCCTGGACGACCTCGGCGCCGGCTATTCCAGCCTGCGCCTGTGGTCCGAGCTGCGCCCCGACTACGTGAAGATCGACCGTCACTTCATCGAGGGCATTCACCTGGATGCGGTGAAGCGCGAGTTCGTCGGCTCGATCCTGAAGATGGCCCATGCCTCCCGCGCCCAGGTGATCGCCGAAGGCATCGAGATTCCGGAAGAACTGGCGGTGCTCTCGGAGATGGGTGTGGACCTGGTACAGGGCTACCTGCTCGGCCGCCCCAACGAAACGCCACCGCGCGACGCCCGCGCCCTGCTGCCGGAAGTCGACAACGCCGGCACACTGCTTGCCGAAGAGCAATCCGACCTCGCGCCGCTGCTGCTGGAGCAGCCGGCCGTGCGCGACAGCACGCCGATTGGTGATGTGCTGGAGGCCTTTCGCGCCCAGGCCAACCTGAACTCCCTGGCGGTGCTCGACAGCCATGACCAGCCCGTCGGCATCGTCCACCGGCACGCGCTGTCAGACGCCCTGCTCAAGCCCTTCGCGCCGGAGCTGTATGCACGCAAGCCGATCAGCCGGCTGATGAGCGACGACTTCCTCGCCGTGGAGCGCAGCCAGTCACTGCAGCAAGTCAGCCGCCTGCTCACCAGTCGCGCGCGGCAGCGCATCGAGGAAGATTTCATCATCACCCTGAACGGCCGCTACCTCGGCCTGGGTCGGGTGATCGACGTGCTCAAGCTGATCACCGAACAGAAGATCCGCCAGGCCCGCTACGCCAACCCACTGACCCTGCTGCCGGGCAACGTGCCCATCCAGCAGTGCCTGGCGCGCCTGCTGCAACAGGGTCGCGAGGCGGTGGTCTGCTACGTCGACATCGACAGCTTCAAGCCCTTCAACGATCTCTACGGCTACGCACGCGGCGACGAAGTCCTGCTGTGCCTGGCACAGTGCCTGGGCGAGCGGGTCGACCCAACGCGCGACTTCGTCGGCCACATAGGCGGCGACGACTTCATGCTGGTGCTGGGGACGCAGGACTGGCGCGAACGCCTCAATCACCTGCTCGAGGATTTCCAGGGACAGTGCCGGCGCTTCTACAGTCGCGAGCACCTGGACGCGGGCTGCTTCGTCGCGCACAACCGCCAGGGGCAACGCGAGGAATATCCGCTGCTGTCACTGTCGATTGGCGTAGTGCACGTGAAGAGCGGCGCCGGGCAACGCCTGGATGCCGGCCAGTTGGCAGGGCTCGCCTCGGAGGCCAAGCGTCACGCGAAGAACACGCCAGGCTACAGCCTGCACATTCTCACGGCCGAATGAGTCAGAGGCCCAGCTGGTGCGCGCGCGCTTCGTAGCGCTCGGCCTGGGCTTCGTCGGGTTCCAGGCCGGGGCCGCCGCTGCGATACAGCTCGCCGAGCTTGCGCGCCGCCAATGGGTGTCCCGCCTCGGCTGCCTGGCCCCAGTAGCGCGCAGCTTCCTGCGCATCACCGGCATGGCGGGTATCGCCCTTGAGCGCTTGCACGCCCACCTGGTACGCCGCCTTGTGGTCCCCCGCTGCAGCAGCAAGGCGCAGCAGGCGCAGGCCTTCCTCCCGAGCGCCGAAACCCTGCCCGCGGAACAGCAGCAAGTGCCCGTAGAAACTCTGTGCTCCCACATCCCCCAGCGCTGCCATGCGTGCAAACTGGCCCTGCATCCAGGCCCAGGACCGCGGCTGGCGCACCATCCACGGCCAGCCCATCAGGCGTCGCGCCAGGGCGTAACTCAACCGCGCACGCAGGCGCCAGAACAGCTCGCGGGGTGTCGCCACGTCAGAGTTCCTCGGGATACTCGAACTCGAAGACGCGCGCGACTTCCGCCGCATGCCAGCCGGCGGCAGCGGGGCCATCCGGTGCGCCGGAGAAGCGGCCCAGGCGTTCGACGTACTCGAAGAAACCGGTTCGCGGCAGGCGGCTGGCGCCCTGGCTGATCACCAGCGAGCTGCGCAGCGGACGACCACCGCGCGCATCCAGCGCGGCCAGATGCTCCAGCGCGGCGGTCAGTACGGTCATCGCCGGAGTCGGCAATTGCAGGCGCTCGATCAGCGCGCGGTAGGTGAGCAGATGGCGCTGGCGGCGGGCGTCTTCCAACTCGCCGAGCAGGCCTTCCCAATGCTTGCGACTGATCTGCACGCTCAAGAAGCGGACTCCCCAGTGCCCAGGGCACGACGCAGGCCATGCTGGATGGCGTCGCTGGCTTCGCGCTCGCCGTTCTCGATCAGTTCCAGGTAGGACGGGCTGATACCCACCGAACGCGCCAGCGTTTCGAGGGATAAGCCACGGGCTTCACGCAGTGTTTTCCAGTCCGGCGTCTCCTCGAATGCCGGAGCGGCAGCTGGCTTGACGACCTGGGCGACGCCCCTGCCGGCAGCCGCCAGCAGGGCCTGGTATTCGGCCCAGGGAACCACGGCGTACTCCGCTTCGCCGTCACGCATGATGACTTGAACGTTCATGACAACACTCCTTGCAGGCGGCCATCTTAACAGCCTGATGCGTGCCTGTGCCGGCTATACTGCGCACCGCCTCTCGCCACCAGACATGGGGACCGACTTGCAGCGCTTCCTTCCGTTCTGCCTATGCCTGGCCAGCGCCCTGTGTGGCGCCGAGGAACTGCGCTGGGGCTATTCGCCCAGCAACGGCATGCCCTACGCAGAAAGTATCGACCATGAATTGGCTCCTGGCTTCATCCGCGATCTGGGTGAAAGCGTCGGGCAGCGTCTGGGACTCGAGGTTCGCTTCGTGGAAACGCCGGACAAGCGCGCAGAACCGGCCCTCGCCCAGGGGGCGATACACCTGCTGTGCATGAACAATCCGCAGTGGATGAAAGCGCCGGAGAAGCTGCACTGGTCGCCCAGCCTGTTCGAGGAAGAGGACGCTCTGGCCCAGCGTGCCGACGCGCCGCCGGTGGAAAACCTCGCGCAGTTGCACGACATCCGCATCGGCACCAGCCTGGGCTATGTCTACCCCGCTCCACTGATGCAGGCCTTTGCTGAAGGCCGGGTGAAGCGCGCGGACGTGCGCGACCTGGATACCCGCCTGCACATGCTCGAAGCGCATCGCCTGGACGCACTGATCGAGATGCGCCGTCCTCTGGAGTTCCTCCTCGCGCAGCACCGCGAACTGCCCGTGGCGATCCACAGCAGCAGCGTGCAGCGCTACTCGATCTACTGCTCGTACGGCCCGGCGCTTCCGCTACCCGCTGAACGAGTGGATGCCGTGCTGCAGGCGATGGTCAGTGATGGCTCGATCCAGCGCCTGCTTGGTGAACAGGTTGCGCGACTGCGTCAGAGACGCTGAATCGCTTCCGGCGGCGGCAGTTGCTTCAGGGCTTCGCGAGTTTCCACGCCCTGCGCATCGCGCCAGACCTTGAAGGCATCGATTTCCGATTGCCAGCGGCGGATTACCCAGGCCAGCACCGCCAGGTCGTCGAGGAAACCGACACCTAACAACCAGTCGGGCACCAGATCCACCGGCGAGAGGAAGTACAACAGCGCCGCCACCACCGAGACCAGCGCCTGGGAACTGATGCCGCGGTAATCGCCACGCACCCAGGCCACCAGCAGTTCCTGCAGCAGCTTCAGGTCGGTCTTGGCCAGGTTCAGCCGACCACTCTTGCGCGACACCGCAAACAGCAGGGCCGGCAATCTCCCGCCAGCGATGAAACGGCTGGCGAGCTTCAGGAAACGGTCAAATCCCGGAGGCTTTTTCATCGACTCACCTCGATAGGAAGATTCGTACAGGGCGGGTGCAGGTTATCCACCTTTACTGTGGATAACTCTGTTGAAAGCCACCCTCGATATCGCCCAAACGCCCGCCCCATGAGGGCTGCAGACAGATCGGCGATTTTTTGTTCACCCTTGTAAATGCGTTAAAAATCATGCAGTTGCGGCTAAGCGAAGGGCTCTTCAATGTCAAGGGGAGGACATTGTTTCAACTGCGTCAAATATGTGCATAAGGGTAACACCGGCCCCAAGGTTACTCCCTTTCAGACCCGACGGTCAGCGCAGCGTTCCAGAGCGCTTCCGCCACAAATGAAAACGCCCCGTGGGTAACGGGGCGTTTTCTCTGGTACCAAGGTACTCAGTTACTGCTTGGGAGCTTCCGCAGCCGGTGCGGGAGCGTCAGCTTCCGGCTGGTTCGGGTCCTTGATGGCCAGCAGTTCCAGATCGAACACCAGCACCGAGTTGGCCGGAATGGTCGGGCTCGGGCTCTGGGCGCCGTAGGCCAGTTCGCTCGGGATGAACAGCTTGATCTTCTCGCCAACGTGCATCAGCTGCAGGGCTTCGACCCAACCCGGGATCACGCCGCCAACCGGCAGGTCGATCGGGCTGCCACGCTGGATGGAGCTGTCGAAGACCGTACCATCGACCAGCTTGCCTTCGTAGTGAACGGTGACGACGTCGGTGGCCTTGGGCTGCGCGCCATCGGCTTTCTTCACGACTTCGTACTGCAGGCCGGACTTGGTGGTAACCACGCCCTCACGCTTGCCGTTTTCCTCGAGGAATTTCTTGCCGGCTTCCAGGGCCTCGGAATTCTTCTTGGCAACCTGTTCTTCAGCGCGCTTCTGCAGGGCGGTGAAGGCTTCGGTCAGCTCTTCGTCAGTCAGCTTCTGCTTCTGCTTGCCAACGGCGTCTTCAATACCCAGGGCGACGGCTTTCGAATCCAGGTCATTCATGCCTTCCTGGGCGAGGCTCTTGCCCATGTTCAGGCCGATGCCATAGGAAGCTTTCTGCGCAGGAGTCTTGAGTTCCACTTCGGCGGCCTGTTTGTCGCAGCCCGCGAGAACCAGGCCGACCAGCGCGATCGCTGCCGCCAACCGATGTTGTTTCATGCTGAATCCTTGTCTTTGCGCCGTCATGGCTGAAGTAATGAAGCCGCGAGCTTATCAGGCGCTCGTGGCCAGTGGCTATGGGCAATAGGAACCACCACCGGGGGAGAAGTTCCCACAGCAAACTTATAAGAAAATTAACAGGATAAGTCAGACGGCCCACACGCAATCGCTGTGAACGAAGCGGGCAACTTTCGCTGGGACTCTTTCGCAGGAAAGACTTCGGAAGATAAAAAGGCAGGCAAAGAAAAAGCCCTCAGGCATCGCTACCTGAGGGCTTTTCGAATTGTGGCGCAGCGGACGGGACTCGAACCCGCGACCCCCGGCGTGACAGGCCGGTATTCTAACCGACTGAACTACCGCTGCGTCGGACCTCGAGTGGTGGGTGATGACGGGATCGAACCGCCGACCCTCTGCTTGTAAGGCAGATGCTCTCCCGGCTGAGCTAATCACCCTTCGTCTCGAAGTGGGGCGCATTCTACGGAGGACATTTGCACCTGGCAAGCCCCCGAATGAAAAAAATTTTTAGATGTTCCAAAGGCTTAGATGAAGAGTGCGAATGACGAAACGGGGTTGGCCTGAACCGCGCCGAACGGAATAATGCATCCTTTGTGTCCAGGAGTTAGCCCCTCATGTGGTTCCGCAACCTGCTCGTATACCGCCTCACCCAGGATCTGCAGATCGACGCCGATGCCCTGGAGAAGGCCCTGGCCAGCAAGCCGGCGCGCTCCTGCGCCAGCCAGGAACTGACTACCTACGGTTTCTCCGCGCCTTTCGGCAAGGGCCCGGACGCCCCGCTGGTGCACGCCAGCGAAGGCTTCTTCCTGGTCAGCGCGCGCAAGGAAGAGCGCATCCTCCCCGGCAGCGTCGTGCGTGACGCACTCAAGGAGAAGGTCGACGAGATCGAAGCTGCGCAGATGCGCAAGGTCTACAAGAAGGAACGCGACCAGCTCAAGGACGAGATCGTCCAGACCCTGCTGCCGCGCGCCTTCATTCGCCGTTCGGTGACCTTCGCCGCCATCGCCCCGAGCCTCGGCCTGATCCTGGTCGATACCTCCAGCGCGAAGAAGGCCGAAGACCTGCTGTCGACCCTGCGCGAAGCCCTGGGCTCGCTGCCGGTTCGCCCGCTGACCGTGAAGACCGCGCCGACCGCCACCCTGACCGACTGGGTGAAGACCCAGGAAGCCGCCGGCGACTTCTTCGTCCTCGACGAGTGCGAGCTGCGCGATACCCATGAAGACGGCGGTGTGGTGCGCTGCAAGCGCCAGGACCTGACCAGCGAGGAAATCCAGCTGCACCTGACCTCCGGCAAGCTGGTCACCCAGCTGTCCCTGGCCTGGTCGGACAAGCTGTCCTTCGTCCTCGACGACAAGGTCGCGATCAAGCGCCTGCGCTTCGAGGACATGCTGCAGGAAAAGGCAGAGCAGGACGGCGGCGAAGACCCCCTCGGCCAGCTCGACGCCAGCTTCACCCTGATGATGCTGACCTTCGCCGAGTTCATCCCGGCGCTGATCGAGGCACTCGGTGGCGAGGCGATGCCCGAAGGCATCTGATGCACCGGCAGGCGCCGCGTCCGCGCGGCGCCTGACAACACCACAAGGCCCACATAAAAAGAAGGACGGCCCATGCGTGCTCTCATCCTGCTCAGCCGCTTCATGGGCAACACCTTCGCCCTCTGGGTGCTGCTCTTTGCCATTCTGGCGTTCTTCATCCCCTCCCTGTTCACTCCGCTGACCATCGCCATCGTGCCCATGCTCGGGGTGGTGATGTTCGGCATGGGCCTGACGCTCAAGGTCGAAGACTTCGCCGCGGTCGCCCGGCATCCGTGGCGCGTCACCCTCGGCGTGATCGCCCACTTCGTCATCATGCCCGGCATGGCCTGGCTACTCTGCCAGCTGATGCACCTGCCAGCGGAGATCGCCGTGGGCGTCATCCTGGTCGGCTGCTGCCCCAGCGGCACGGCCTCCAACGTCATGACCTGGCTGTCCCGCGGTGACCTCGCGCTGTCGGTCGCCATCGCCGGCGTGACCACCCTCCTCGCCCCGCTGCTCACCCCGGCGCTGATCTGGCTGCTGGCCTCGGCCTGGCTGCCGGTGTCCTTCGGCGCACTGTTCTGGTCGATCCTGCAGGTCGTCGTCGTGCCCATCGTGCTCGGCCTCGTTGCCCAGCGCCTGCTCGGCGCGCGGGTGCGCCATGTGGTGGACGTGCTGCCACTGATCTCGGTGATTTCCATCGTGATCATCGTCGCCGCGGTGGTCGCCGCCAGCCAGGCGAAGATCGCCGAATCCGGCCTGCTGATCATGGCCGTGGTGATCCTGCACAACGGCTTCGGCTTCCTGCTCGGCTACTTCACCGCCAAGGTCTTCGGTCTGCCGCTGGCACAGCGCAAATCACTGGCGCTGGAAGTCGGCATGCAGAACTCCGGCCTCGGCGCAGCCCTGGCCAGCGCGCACTTCTCGCCGCTGGCGGCGGTGCCCAGCGCGCTGTTCAGCGTCTGGCACAACATCTCCGGCGCCACGCTTGCCACCTGGTTCCGCAGCATGAGCGACGAGCCGCCGGTCCGAAACCAGGCACCGTAACAGGGCAGGAATCCGGCGCCGGCTTGCCCGGCGCACCGGATTTGTGCAAAATAATGCACATTGTGAGGACGACCTCACCACCTTCCGGTGCTCCAGCGGGGACGGCCCTTCGTATCCATCTACCGTCTGGAGAGCTCCATGTCCTGGTTCATTCTGTTCGTCGCCGGCCTGTTCGAAGTCGGCTGGGCCGTCGGCCTGAAATACACCGAAGGTTTCACCCGCCCGATACCCACGGCACTGACCATCCTGGCGATCATCACCAGCATGGGCCTGCTCGGCCTGGCCATGAGAAATCTGCCGCTGGGCACCGCCTACGCCATCTGGACCGGCGTCGGCGCAGTGGGCACCGTCATCGTCGGCATCGTGCTGTTCGGCGAGTCCATGGCGCCGGTACGCCTGCTCAGCGTTGCGCTGATCCTGTGCGGACTGGTCGGCCTGAAATTGAGCCACTGACGCTGTATCGGTTCTCGATACCGGCGGGCTGTCGCTTTCCCGAAAATTTGTCGGTATGCTGCGGGCCACTGTGTTTGCTTGGGTCACTGTGGCTCGTGACCAGGTGGGGCCACGCCCCGCCAACCGGCTTCGACTGCACCTTGCAACTCAGGACGAGCGCGGACTTTTCCGCAAAACAATATTCAATTGTTCAAGGTGTATCTCCATGTCGAATCGTCAGACCGGCACCGTCAAGTGGTTCAATGACGCCAAGGGCTTCGGCTTCATCACTCCGGAAAGCGGCAACGATGTCTTCGTGCACTTCCGCTCCATCCAGGGCACCGGCTTCAAATCGCTGCAGGAAGGCCAGAAGGTCTCCTTCGTTGTGGTTGAAGGCCAGAAGGGCCTGCAGGCTGACGAAGTTCAGGTTATCTGAACCGCGACACGCCCATGAAAAAGCCCCGGCATTGCCGGGGCTTTTTCTTTGCCGCGGATAAAGGTCAGCGCGCTGCGCCACGCAGCGCAGCGACCTGCTCCTGCAGCGCCAGGCGCTGGGCTTCCTGCGGCGCCACCGGCTGGCCGGCCACCAGGCACACCCTCGACCACAGGCGACGGAAGAAGCCCTTCTGCGGATCGCGGCTGAAGAAACTGCCCCACAACCCCTGCAGCGCCATCGGGATCACCGGCACCGGGGTCTCCTCGATGATGCGCTCCACGCCACCGCGGAACTCGTTCATCTCGCCATCCAGGGTCAGCATGCCTTCGGGGAAGATGCACACCAGCTCCCCTTCGCGCAGGTACTGGGCAACCTTGGCGAATGCCTTCTCGTAGGTCTCGGCATCCTCATTGCGCCCGGCGATGGGCACGGCGCCCGCGGTGCGGAAGATGAAGTTGAGCACCGGGATGCGGAAGATCTTGTAGTACATGACGAAGCGCACCGGACGCCGCACCGAGCCGGCGATCAGCAGCGCATCGACGAAGGACACGTGGTTGCACACCAGCACGGCCGGGCCTTCATCCGGGATGGCTTCGAGGTTGCGATGGTCGACCCGGTACATCGAGTGGGTCAGCAGCCAGACCAGGAAGCGCATGGTGAACTCGGGAACGATCTTGAAGATGTACACGTTCACCGCGACGTTCATCAGCGAGAGCACGAGGAACAGTTCGGGGATCGACAGCTTCGCCACCGACAGCAGCAGGATCGAAACGATCGCCGCAACCACCATGAACAGCGCGTTGAGGATGTTGTTGGCAGCGATCACCCGCGCACGCTTGTCTTCCTCGGTGCGTGCCTGGATCAGCGCATACAGCGGCACGATGTAGAAGCCGCCGAAGATACCGATGCCGAGGATGTCCGCCAGCACTGCCCAGGACTGCGAATGCTCCAGCACTGCCAGCCAGTTGTAGGGCTGCTCGCCCTGCGGGAAGCCGCCCGAATGCCACCACAGCAGGACCCCGAACAGGCTCAGGCCGATGGAGCCGAAGGGCACCAGGCCGATCTCCACCTTCTTGCCGGAGAGCTTTTCACAGAGCATCGAGCCCAGCGCGATGCCGACCGAGAACACTGTCAGGATCAGCGTCACCACGCTCTCGTCGCCGTGCAGCAGCTCCTTGGCATAGGTCGGGATCTGCGTCAGGTAGACCGCGCCGAGGAACCAGAACCAGGAGTTGCCCACCAGCGAGCGTGACACCGCCGGGCGCTGGCGCAGGCCGAGCAGGAGGATGCTCCAGGACTGGCGGAAGATGTTCCAGTCGACCTTCAGGTCCGGCAGCGCAGCGGCGGCACGGGGAATGTTGCGGCTGGCGAGGAAACCGCAGACGGCCACCAGCACCACGGCAATGCCGACGCCAGCGGCATAGTCCTGCCGCGACATCAGCACGCCTGCGCCGATGGTGCCGCAGAGGATGGCGAGGAAGGTGCCCATTTCCACCAGGGCGTTGCCGCCGACCAGTTCGTCCTCGCGCAGGTGCTGCGGCAGGATCGAGTACTTCACCGGGCCGAACAGCGCCGAATGGGTGCCCATGGCGAACAGCGCGAGGAACAGCAGCGGCAGGCTGCCGAACACGAAGCCCGCGGCGCCCACCGCCATGATGACGATCTCGGCCAGCTTCAGCGCGCGCATCAGCGCATCCTTGTTGAACTTCTCGCCGAACTGTCCGCCCAGGGCGGAGAACAGGAAGAACGGCAGGATGAACAGCAGCGCGCAGAGATTGACCAGCAGGTTGCGGTCGCCGCCGACGGTGAGGTGGTAGAGGATCGCCAGGATCAGCGACTGCTTGAAGATGTTGTCGTTGAACGCACCCAGCAACTGGGTGATGAAGAAGGGCAGGAATCGCTTGGTGCCCAGCAGGGCGAATTGCGAGTGTTGAGACATCGTCCTTGTATACCTGCGTAGCGGCCTTGAGCCGGAATGACAGCATGGATATGACGGCAACTACGTGAAGAAAAGCCACATTTCCCGCACAAATCCCTGCGCAGAAAGATGAAATCGCTCAAGTGACGGACTTTTCGACAGAGTACCGGGAGATCGGACATCAGCGCACGCCCGTCGACAAGGGTAGCGCTCCTCCGTTGGCGCAACGTGGCAGAACGCGAAGCAGCAATCAGGCCAGACGGAACGACCGCGCGCAGGCCTGGCGGTACTCTCCGGGGCCGACACCGTAGGCCTGCTTGAACTGCCGGCTGAGGTGGCTCTGGTCGGCGAAACCCAGCTGCATCGCCACGTTCACCGGCATGCAGCCCTGCTTGAGCAGCGCCCGCGCCTGCTCCAGGCGACGCTGCTTGAGCCAGGCGTGGGGCGGCAAGCCCGTGGCCTTGCGGAACACGCGGGCGAAGTGGAAGGGCGACAGCCCGACTGCGGCGGCCAGTTCTTCCAGTGATGGCGGTTCCATCAGCCGCGAACCGAGCAATTCACGGGCGCGGGCGACGGCCAGCGGCTCGCTGCCGGCGGGCGGCGCCGCGGGAATCCGCGCATGGCGCTGGAACAGCAGCAGGAGTGCCTCGCGCCAGCAAGTCTGACGCTGCAGCACGGTGGCGTCGGAATCCAGCAGGTGGTGGGCGGCGAACAGCGCCTGCACCAGCTCCGGGTCGAACACCACGCTGGCGTCGAACGACGGCGTGCCGCCTCCACCCAGCTCCAACTCCTCCAGCACACCGGACACCTGCGCCAGCTCCGGGTAGAAGCCGCGGTAGCGCCAGCCGGCTTCGTCAGCCTTGGAACCGGTATGGACCTCGTCGGGGTTGATCAGCACCACGCTGCCCGCCGGGGCAAAGTGCTCGGCGCCGCGATGGTGGAAGCGCTGCGCGCCCTGCTCGATCATCACGAAGGCGAAGCCTTCATGGACGTGGGGCGAGAACACCTGCTCGATATAACGCGCGTGCAGCAGCTCTACGCCGCCCAACTCCTGGGCGCGCCAGAAGCGGGTGCGTTCGCCGCTCGCGTCGTGATCTGCCATGGTCCTGCCTCGATGTCGCGCCGCGGCTCTCGAAAGCTCGCGGGTCGATCACCTTACACCGCCCCTTCATCCGTTGAAACCGGCTTCCAGCGCGGCCTTCACCTGCGGCCATTCCTGGTCGGTGATGCTGTAGAGGATGGTATCGTCCAGCCGCCCACCGGCCAGGCGCCGGTGGTTGCGCAGCACGCCCTCGCGCACCGCGCCGAGCTTCTCGATGGCGCGCTGGGAGCGCTCGTTGCTGGCGGCGGTCTTGAACTGCACGCGGACCATCTTCCAGCTGTCGAAGGCGTGGCGCAGCATCAGGTACTTCATGGTGGCGTTGAGGCCGCTGCCGTGCTGGCCCTGGTCCAGCCAGGTGGCACCGATCTCGCAGGCCGGCAGCGCCGGGAGGAAGTCCATGAAGCGCGTGGTGCCGACGATCTGGTTACCCAGGCGCACCACCAGCGGCAGGGCGCGGCCCTCGCGCTGCTCGGCAAGGCCCTGGCGGTACCAGTCCGGGCGCCCCGGCGCACTCATGAACTGCAGCACGTCGCGGTTCTGCTCCGCCAGTGTCACCAGGTCCGGCACGTCGGCCTCCACCATCGGCTCCAGGCGCAGGGCCCCGCGCTGCAAGGTGATGGGTAACGGTCTGAACATGGCGCCCTCCTCGAAACACGACGCGAAATCTTCGCTCACATCAGAGCGTAGCGGCCCGGCGAAGTGCCGCGCGCCCGATGGCGCTCGACGGACGGACCGCGAAAAGGCCGGCAAGCTACCAGCCCGGCGCCCGGCCCTCAAGTGTGAGGCGTGACACAGCGCCACTGAGACATTGGTAGCAGGCGTCTGACAGTTCCGGACTTTGGTGCGAAACTGCTGCCAGTGCTCCTGCGGGGGAGCCAGTTCACTTCCGGAGTCAGCATGTCGTTGTCCAGTGGGTTGATCGCAACGGTCGCCCTGCTCTACATGGCGGTCCTGTTCGCCATCGCGTTCTATGGCGACCGCCGTCGCGCCCCTCTTTCGCCGCGTGTCCGCGCCTGGGTCTACAGCCTGTCCCTGGCGGTCTACTGCACCAGCTGGACCTTCTTCGGCGCCGTCGGCCAGGCCGCCGACCAGCTGTGGTCGTTCCTGCCCATCTATGTCGGCCCCGTGCTGCTGATGCTCTTCGCGCCCTGGGTGCTGCAGAAGATGATCATGATCAGCAAGCAGGAGAACATCACCTCCATCGCCGACTTCATTGCCGCACGCTACGGTAAGTCGCAGGCACTGGCGGTGGTGGTGGCGCTGATCTGCGTGGTCTGCGTGCTGCCCTACATCGCCCTGCAGCTCAAGGGCATCGTCCTCGGCGTCAACCTGCTGATCGGCGCCGGCCCCGATTCCACCGGCATCCGCGCCCAGGACACGGCGCTGATCGTGTCGCTGATCCTCGCGCTGTTCACCATTGTCTTCGGTACCCGCAACCTGGACGTCACCGAGCACCACCGCGGGATGGTGCTGGCGATCGCCTTCGAGTCGCTGGTCAAGCTCACTGCCTTCATCGCCGTCGGCATCTTCGTCACCTATGGCCTCTACGACGGCTTCGGCGATCTGGTCGACCAGGCCCGCGTCGCCCCGCAGCTCACCGAGTACTGGAAGGAAACCGTGCACTGGCCGGCGATGCTGCTGCAGACCGGCGTGGCGATGACCGCGATCATGTGCCTGCCGCGCCAGTTCCACGTGCTGGTGGTGGAGAACATCGAGCCGCGAGACCTCAATCTGGCGCGCTGGGTGTTCCCCATCTACCTGGTGCTGGCCGCGCTGTTCGTGGTGCCCATCGCCCTCGCCGGGCAGATGCACCTGCCCGCCGGCGTGATGCCCGACTCCTTCGTCATCAGCCTGCCGCTGGCCGAGGCGCATCCGGCCCTGGCCCTGCTGGCCTTCATCGGCGGCGCTTCGGCGGCCACCGGCATGGTCATCGTCGCCAGCGTGGCGCTGTCCACCATGGTCTCCAACGACATGCTGCTGCCCTGGCTGCTGCGCCGCAAAGGCGAGGCCGAGCAGCCCTTCGAGGTGTTCCGCCACTGGCTGCTGACCGTGCGCCGGGTGAGCATCGCGCTGATCCTCCTGCTGGCCTACGTCAGCTACCGCCTGCTGGGGTCCACCGCGAGCCTCGCCACCATCGGCCAGATCGCCTTCGCCGCCATCGCCCAGCTCGGCCCGGCGATGATCGGCGCGCTGTACTGGAAGCAGGCCAACCGCCGTGGCGTGTTCGCCGGCCTGGCCGCCGGGTCGCTGCTGTGGGCCTACACCCTGGTGCTGCCGGTGGTCGCCAAGGGGCTGGGCTGGCCGCTGCAGTCCTTCCCCGGCCTGGCCTGGCTCGCCGGCCGCCCGTTCGGCCTGTCCATCGAGCCGCTGACCCTCGGCGTGCTGCTTTCGCTGATCGGCAACTTCGCGCTGTTCGGGCTGGTGTCGGTGTTCTCCCGCACTCGCGTCTCCGAGCACTGGCAGGCGAGCCGCTTCATCGGCCAGGAAATCTCCCAGAAGCTCAGCTCGCGCTCGATGCTCGCCGTGCAGCTGGAAGACCTGCTGATGCTCGCCGCCCGCTTCGTCGGCGAGGAACGCGCGCGGCAGAGCTTCATCCGCTTCGCCTACCGCCAGGGCAAGGGTTTCACCCCCAGCCAGAACGCCAACGACGAGTGGATCGCCCACACCGAACGCCTGCTCGCCGGCGTACTCGGCGCCTCCTCCGCGCGCGCCGTGGTGAAGGCCGCCATCGAAGGCCGCGAGATGCAGGTGGAGGACGTGGTGAAGATCGCCGACGAAGCCTCCGAGGTGCTGCAGTTCAACCGCGCACTGCTGCAGGGCGCCATCGAAAACATCACCCAGGGCATCAGCGTGGTCGACCAGTCGCTGCGCCTGGTGGCCTGGAACCACCGCTACATCGAGCTGTTCGAGTACCCGGACGGGCTGATCTACGTCGGCCGGCCGATCGCCGACATCATCCGCTACAACGCCGAGCGCAACCTCTGCGGGCCGGGCGACCCGGACCTGCACGTCGCCAAGCGCCTGTACTGGATGCGCCAGGGCACGCCGCACACCTCCGAGCGGCTGTTCCCCAACGGCCGGGTGATCGAGCTGATCGGCAACCCGATGCCCGGCGGCGGCTTCGTCATGAGCTTCACCGACATCACCAACTACCGTGACGCCGAGCAGGGCCTGAAGGACGCCAACGAAGGCCTCGAACAGCGCGTGCAGGAACGCACCTTCGAGCTGTCGCAGCTCAACCAGGCGCTCACCGAAGCCAAGGGCACGGCCGAGGCGGCGAACCAGTCGAAGTCGCGCTTCCTCGCCGCGGTCAGCCATGACCTGATGCAGCCGCTGAACGCCGCGCGGCTGTTCTCCGCCGCCCTCGCCCACCAGGAAAAACTGCCCGAGGAGGCCACCGAACTGGTGCGCCACCTCGACTCATCCCTGCGCTCGGCGGAAGACCTGATCACCGACCTGCTGGATATCTCGCGCCTTGAGGGCGGCCGCGTCAGCGCCGACGTTGCGGCCTTCCCGCTGAGCAACCTGTACGACACCCTCGGCGTGGAATTCCGCGTGCTGGCCCAGGAGCACGGCATCGACTTCCACGTGCGCGGCAGCAAGTTGCGCGTGGAAAGCGACATCAAGCTACTGCGCCGCGTGTTGCAGAACTTCCTCACCAACGCCTTCCGCTACGCCAAGGGCCATGTACTGCTCGGCGTGCGCCGTGAGGCCGGGCACCTGCGCCTGGAAGTCTGGGACCACGGCCCGGGCATCCCGCCGGACAAGCTGCAGGTGATCTTCGAGGAATTCAAACGCCTGGACAGCCACCAGACCCGCGCCGAGAAGGGCCTCGGCCTCGGCCTGGCCATCGCCGACCGGCTGTGCAAGGTGCTCGGCCATCGCCTGGAAGTACGCTCCTGGCCGGGCAAGGGCAGCGTGTTCAGCGTCAGCGTGCCGCTGGCGCGCCAGCCGGCCCCGGCGCCGCTCAACGGGCACAAGGTGGAAACCCCGGAACAGCTCAACGGCGCGCAGGTGCTCTGCGTCGACAACGAGGACAGCATCCTCACCGGCATGAACAGCCTGCTGACCCGCTGGGGCTGTCGCGTGCTCACCGCGCGCAGCCGCGCGGAATGCCAGGCGCTGCTGGAAGACGACGCGCGCCCGCAACTGGCGCTGATCGACTACCACCTGGACGACGGCGAACTGGGCACCGACCTCATGGCCTGGCTGCGCACGCGCCTGGGCGAGCCGGTGCCGGGCGTGGTGATCAGCGCGGACGCGCGTCCCGAACTGGTGGCGCAGATCCACGCCGCCGGGCTGGAGTTCCTGCCCAAGCCGGTGAAGCCGGCGGCTTTGCGGGCATTGTTGAGTCGACATCTGAGCCTGAGGTAAGTCGCCCAGCCGAGCTTTGGCTACGGCGGCGGTTCGCGAGCAAGCTCGCTCCTACGAAGAGCACCCGACTTTTCCCTGTAGGAGCGAGGGGGACGCCATCGTTATTGCTCGCGAACCCGCCCACCATCATCAGCCAGATCATCCTCACGCGACCCGCCCCCGCCACTGCAACAGCACCACCCCGGCAATGATCAGCCCGACCGCCAGCAGGCCCTCGGGCGACAACCGCCGCACCGGGAAGCCGGCCCAGCCGAACTGATCGCACAACGCCGACATCAGCATCTGCCCCGCTACCACGCAGGCCAGGAATGTCGCTGCGCCCAACTGCGGCGCCAGCATGACCGCGACCGTCAGGTAAGCCGCACCGAACAGCCCTCCCAGCCAGCCCCACCAGGGTGTGGCGGCAATGCCCGCCGCCGGCGGAAGCGGCACACGGAAGGCCAGCAACGCGATGATCACCGCCGCCAGGCTTACGCCCAGGGACGTCAGGCTGGCGCTCAGCGGGTGACCCAACTGGCGTCCGAGCAGGGAATTGCTGCCGGCCTGCAGGGCAACCAGCGCGCCTACACCGATGGCGGGCAGCAGAAGAAGCAGTTTCGACATCGATTTTCCTCCGTTTCTTGTCGATGCCTTCAGCTTCTGCTATCCATCCGGCGCATGGAAATGAATGATCGGTACAGCATAAATGCATTCGATTCATGATTTGCGCCGCATCGACCTCAACCTGCTGGTGATCCTCGATGCCCTGCTGGACGAGCGTCACGTCTCCCGCGCGGCCGAGCGCCTGGCCATGACGCAGCCGGCGGTGAGCCACGCGCTCAATCGCCTGCGCGACCTGCTCGACGACCCGCTGCTGGTGCGCGCCGGCAACCAGATGCAGCTGACCCGCCGCGCCTTCGAACTGGCCGAGCCACTGCGCGAGGTGCTCGGTGGTGTGCGCCGGCTGGTTCTGGGCGACGATTTCGACCCGGCCAGCGCCGAGCTGGAGCTGCGCCTGGGCATGTCCGACTACGGCACCTGGGTGGTGCTGCCGACCCTGCTGCCGATGCTGCGCCGCGAAGCGCCCGGTATTCACCTGGACATCCGCCAGGCCTCGCGCGTGGGGATGGCCGAGCAGGTGGCGAGCGGCGAGCTGGATGGCGCGCTCGGGGTCTTCCCGATGCTGCCTGAAGGACTGCGAGTGCAGCCGCTGTTCGAGGAACGCTTCGTCTGCCTTTGCTCGAGGGAAACCCTGGGCGAAAGGCAGCACCTGGACCTGGACGACTACCTGGCCGCCCCCCACCTGCGGGTCGCCCTGCAGCAGAGTCCGGCGGAAGAGATCGACAGCCACCTGGAAAAACTCGGCCGGCGCCGTCAGGTAGCCGCCACCGTGCCGCACTTCAGCGTGGCGCCCAGCCTGCTGGCGGGCACCGATCTGGTCCTGACGATTGCCGCGCGAATGCTCCCGGATCATCTCGAAAGTCACGGCCTGGCAAGCTTCGAGCCACCGCTGAAGCTGGCGCCTTTCGACTTCGTGCAGATCTGGTCGGAAGCCAGCGCGGACGATCCCGCGCGGCGCTGGCTGCGTACAAAGTTGGCGCAAGCTGCCAGCTGAAACCCTACTCCGGGGTTTCCAGCCGCCGGAGGATCTCCCCTACGCGCTCGCCGAGCATCTCGTTGGCCGAGCGCTTCAGACCGCGCGCCAGCTCCACCAGCACCACCTGCTCGGCCACCGGCCGCAGGCGCTGGAAGACTTCGGCGAGGCGCTCGAGGTCTGCCGCGCCGGGTAGCAGGTCGGCGCCGGGCTTGTCCACCAGATGGGTGACCACCAGCCGTACGATGCCGGCGGCCAGGTGTTCGGTGTCGGTCCGCAGCACCGCCAGATGATCCAGCAGCGACGCCAGCGGAATGCCGGCCCGGTAAAGCTCGACGCCGGCGTTGAACAGGCGCGGACTGGGAATGCTGATGCGCTCGCCGTCGAAGGCCAGCAGGCCCTGCGCCAGCGCCTGCTCGATCACCGCGTCATTGAGTTCATCGCCGAACAGCGCCTGCAGGTCGCTGAACTCGATGCTGCCGGCGGACTCCAGATTCCACGGTCCGACTATGGCTTCGTCGAGGCCGAGCACGTGGTCCAGGTCGTGGCCATGCTCCCAGCTCTGCAGCAGCTCCTTGATATTGGCGATGTTGTAACCGCGCTCCAGCAGGCGGTTGATCAGCCGCAACCGGCGCAGATGGCTGGCGAAGTACACCCCGGCACGGCCGCGGCGCTCGGGCGGTGGCAGCAGGCCGCGGTCCTGATAGGCACGCAGGTTGCGCACCGTGGTGCCGCCCTCGCGGGCCAGCTCATCCACCGTGTACTCGCGCTCGTCCTCCACCGTGGAGGGCGCATCATCCGGGCGTTGCAGCAGGCGCTGCAGGAGGTTCAGGGGTGTGCTCATGGCGCGGATGATAGTCACCGTTATGCCCCTAGAACAATCGAAAGCACTCGTTCCAAAGTGATCCGCCGCACAGCCCGGCAGCCCAACCAAAGACGGGAACTGCGCCCGCCCGATTTCCCTCTTCCGCCCGCAAGCCGCGCCAGCAGCGGGTTGCCCGACCGGTAACACTCCAGCCCCGGCACGCACGGCATGGCGTAACGACCGCCGATGGGTCAGCATCGATCGTGACATTGATCGATGTAACGATAACAACAACCAGCCTGGAGAAAGTCATGTCCCAAGGCGCCTGGGTGCCCACCCCCGAAGACCTGCGGCACTTCCGCGAGACTCAGCAACTGGCCTACCGCTGCTGCGAAACCATTGCCGGCGAACTGCGCCCGGGCATCAGCGAGCGCGAGACCGCCGCCCTCATGAAGACCTGGCTGCTCGATCACGGCGTGCGCGACTGGTTCCACCAGCCGTTCGCCTGGTTCGGTCCGCGCACCTCGTTCAAGGGCTTCGACGGCTTGCGTCATCTGGGCGGCTTCAACCTGGCCTTCTATCCCGGCAAGCAGCGCCTGGAGGAAGGCATGCCGTTCATCCTCGACTGCGCTCCAACCCTGGGCGCCTATACCGCCGACGTCGGCTACTCCGGCGCGCTGGGTCACAACCTGCTGGTGGAGCGCCTGATGGACGACCTGCTGGCGCACCGCAACCTGATCGTCGAACAGGTACGCCAGCGCCTGCCACTGGCCGAAGTCAGCCAGTCGGTGGACCGCCTCTGCCAGCGCCAGGGCACCCTGCCGCGGCACAAGGCCTACCCCTTCGAAGTGCTGGCCCACCGTGTGGAAAAACTCGGCGCGCGGGACAGCGGCCCCTCGCTGGCACGCTTCGGTGTACGCAACATCGCCACCCTGATGAAGAACGCCCTGGTCACTGGCCGCCGCGAAGGCTGGTCGCCGCTGTGGTCGAGCAACGGCCGCTCGCAACACGCCCCGACACCCGGACTCTGGGCCGTCGAGCCGCACCTGGGCCTGCGTGGCGCGGGCGCCAAGTTCGAAGAGCTGCTGGTGGTCACCGAGGACGATGCCTACTGGCTGGACGATGACCTGCCCCACGTACGCCGCTGGATCGCCCGCGGCCTGATCAGCGCCCCGGCCCGGCGGGAGGTGGCATGAACGCGATGCTGGAGAAAGCACTGCCAACGCCGGAGCGCCTGGACGTGCAATCGGGCAACGTGCGCCTGGCAGTCTGGCGCTGGGGTGAGCCGCACCTGCCCATGGTGCTGTTCGTCCATGGCTACCCGGACAACCATGAAGTCTGGCTGCCGCTGATCCGTCGCCTGTCCGGGCGCTACCAACTGGTCGCCTACGACGTGCGTGGTGCGGGCGAATCGGACAAGCCGCGCAAGACCCGCGATTACCGCCTGGAGCTGCTCAGCCAGGACCTCAAGGCCGTGCTCGATGCAGTCAGCCCGCAGCGCGCGGTGCACCTGGTGGCCCACGACTGGGGCTCGATCCAGACCTGGGAAAGCGTCACCGATCCGCAGTTGCGCGCGCGTATCGCCTCCTACACTAGTGTTTCCGGCCCGTGCCTGGACCACGTCGGCTTCTGGATGCGCGACCGCCTGCGCCGCAAGACGCCGCGCGCGCTGCTGCAGATGGCCAGCCAGCTGCTGCACTCCTGGTACATCTACTACTTCCACCTGCCGCTGCTGCCGTCGCTGTCGTGGCGCTTCGGCGCAGCCAAGGCCTGGCCGCAGTACCTGCGCAAGGTCGAGGGTATCCGCAACCCGGCACGCAACCCGCACCAGGCCAGCGACGGCGAGCATGGCGTAAAGCTCTACCGGGCCAACTTCATCACCTCGATCTTCAAGCCGCGCAAGCGCCATACCGAGGTGCCGGTGCAGCTCATCGTGCCGACTCGCGACCGCTACGTCGGCCAGCAGCTGTTCCAGCAACTCTCGCTGTGGGCGCCACGCCTGTGGCGCCGTGACGTCACCGCCGGGCACTGGCAACTGCTCGCCGAGCCGACCCGGCTGGGCGGCTGGATCGACGAATTCGTCCGCCACATCGAGGGCGGTGAAGCCACGCCGGAACTGCAGCGCGCCGCGCTGAAACCCGGCGCCGGCCCCTTCGCCGGCAAGCTGGTGGTGGTCACCGGTGCTGGCGGTGGCATCGGCCGCTCGACCCTGCTGAGCTTCGCCGAACGCGGCGCCAGCGTACTGGCCGCGGACATCGACCCGGCCGCCGCCGAGCGCAGCGCCGAACTGGCCCGCGCGGTCGGCGCCAGCGCTTGCAGCTATTGCGTGGATGTAGGTGACAGCGCCGCCATGGAACGCTTCGCCCAGTGGGTGAAGAGCAGCCTCGGCGTGCCCGACGTGGTGGTCAGCAATGCCGGTATCGGCATGGCCGGCCCGATGCTCAAGACCACCCCGGAGGAATGGGAGCGCCTGCTGCGCATCAACCTGTGGAGCGTGATCGATGGCTGCCGGCTGTTCGGCAAGCAGATGGTCGACTGCGGCAAACCGGGGCACCTGGTCAACGTCGCCTCCGGCGTGGCCTTCGCGCCGTCGCGCAACTACCCGGCCTACGCCACCAGCAAGGCGGCAGTGCTGATGCTCAGCGAGTGCCTGCGCGCCGAACTGGCGGGCCATGGCATCGGCGTCAGCGCAGCGTGCCCCGGCTTCGTCGATACCGGCATCGTCCAGGCCACACGCTTCGCCGGGCTGGATGACGAACAACAGGCGAAACAGCGCGCCAAGGTGCAGCGCTTCTATCGTCGGCGCCGGCTCAGCCCGGACACCGTCGGCGAACGCATCGCCCGCGCGGTGGAACGCAACCAGCCGGTGGTGAAGGTCGGCAGCGAAGTGCACCTGGGCGCCCTGCAATGGCGCTTCATGCCCTGGCTGTCGCGCCTGTTCGCCCGCCTCAAACTGACTGCCTGAGAACTCCCATGAACGACCATCATCACAAGCTGGTGCAACGCAAGGTGCAGTTCGACTACACCGACTCGCCCCTGCACTGGATTCCCGGCGAGGCCGAGGCGTCCCACACGATCAACGTCATCCACATGATGCTGCCGGCCGGCGAACTGTGGTTCTGCCGGCTGTACAACAAGGCCCTGCCGTTCGTGAAGGAGGGCAACCTGCGCGATGACGTGCAGGGTTTCATCCGCCAGGAAGCGATGCACGCCCGCGCCCACAGCGGAGCGTTGGAGCGTTACCTGAGCCACCACGGCATCGACTCCTCGCGCTACCTGAAGGTCATGGACTACCTGTTCGAGCAATTGCTCAGCGACACGCCGCTGGGCCTTGCCCTGTTCAACCGCACCGCCTGGCTCAAGCGCTGGTGGATCGGCCAGCGCTGCGCCATTGTCGCGGCGGTGGAGCACTTCACCTGCGTGCTCGGCAAGTGGATCCTGGAGGCCGACGAGCTGGACCGCGCCAAGGCCGACCCGGTGCTGCTGGACCTGTTCCGCTGGCACGGCGCCGAAGAGGTGGAGCACCGCAACGTCGCCCACGATCTGCACGTGCACCTGGGGGGCAGCTTCGTCAGCCGCCAGCTGTGGATGTTCGTGGTGCTGCCACTGATCATCTACCTGTTCGCCTTCGGCACTCGCACCCTGTCGCAACAGGATCCGAGCATCGCCAGGCCACGCTCCTTCGCCGCCATCTGGCGCGATGGTTCGCGCAACGGCGTACTGCCGAAGATCAGCTCGGTGGCCACCAGCTTCCTCCGCTACTTCAAGCCCTGGTACCACCCGGACCATGAGGCCAACACCCAGGAAGCGCTGGACTACCTGGCCCGTTCGCCGGCCGCCAGTCGGGCCGCACGCGCCACTTGAGGCCTGCCGGCGCGCCCGCGCAGTGGATGCACGGCGCGCGCCGATCGCATACTGCGGCATCCGTCACTCGATTCAGGGATGCCGCCATATGCCGATGGGAACCTACCCGCTTCACCCCGCCCTGTCCTCCCGCGTGGAGCGCCTGCCGGAGCAGGTGGACGTGGTCATCGCCGGCAGCGGCATCATGGGTTGTGCCACCGCCTGGCAGCTCGCCGGCCTTGGCCTGAGCGTCCTGGTGCTGGACAAGGCCGGCCTCGCCAGCCAGCAGTCCACCCGTGCCTGGGGTTTCGTCCGCCAGCAGGCCCGCGACCCGGCGGAAGTACCGCTGATGATGGCGGCGATCCCGCTGTGGGAGCGTCTTGAAGAACAACTGCAACTGCCGCTGGAATGGCGCCAGGGCGGCTGCCTGTACCTCGCTGAAACGCCGGAGCAGCAACGCAAGTACGAGGATTGGCTGAAAGTCGCCGCCAACTTCGGTCTCGGTACCCGGCTGCTGAGCCGTGCTGAAGTCGCGCAACTGATGCCGGCGCTGAGCGATCCCGCACTCGGCGCCCTCTACACCGCCAACGACGGCCAAGCCGAGCCACGGCGCGTTGCTCCGGGTTATGCACTGCGCGCGATCGAACGTGGCGCCGTGTTCGTCGAAGGCTGCGGCGTTACCGGCATCGACCGCGCCGCCGGCGCCATCTGCGGCGTACAGACCGAACGCGGCTACGTGAAGACCCGTCAGCTGCTGGTGTGCGCCGGCGCCAGCAGTTGGCGACTGGTCCGCAGCCTCGGCCTGACATTGCCGCAACAAGCCGTGCGCTGCACCGTCTCGCGCACCAGCCCCGGTCCGGATGTCGGCGCGCAAAGCTTCATCGGCCATGGCATCGGCTTCCGCCAGCGTGCCGACGGCAGCATCAATCTCGCCGACGAAACCCAGGCCGATATCGACCTCAACCTCGATTACCTGCGCGGCGCGAAACATTACCTGCCGCACCTGCCGGAACACCGCGCGGGCTTCTCCTTCAAGCTCAACGGCGCGCTGCTCCACGACCTGCGCCAGCGCCTGCCCGGTTCGGAAAGAAGCGAAAACGGTCCGATCCTCGGCGAACGCGATCCTCAGGTGAAGGCCAATACCTCACGCGCCTTCCAGGCGCAGAGCAACCTCGCCAGGGCATTCCCCGCGCTACGCGATGTGAAGGTGGTGGAAAGCTGGGCCGGCCTGATCGACGTGCTGCCCGACGGCATCCCGGTACTCGATGCGCCGCCTGAAGTGCCGGGCCTGCTGATCGCCACGGGGTTCTGCGGCCACGGTTTCGCCATGGGGCCCATCGTCGGCCAGTTGATGAGCCAGTGGATTCACCAGGGCGACGCCGGGATGGACCTGCACGCTTTCAGGCTACGGCGCTTCGCCGATGGGACGGCGGGCAAGCCCTACTCACTGTTCTGAAGGGGCGTACCTGCAGGAGCGCGCCAGGCGCGCGATCGCGGGCATGGCCCGCTTCTACAGGTGGTATCAGGTATTCGGGCGTCGCGCCGACTCGCGTTACTCGCCCTCCTCCACCACCGGCGAATCATCGCTCAACGCCCGCTCCAGCCAGTCCGTCGGCAGGCTCTTGCTCGCCCGCGCGCCCAGCAGTTTCACCTGCTCGGCGCGGCTGATCAGGTTGCCGCGCCCTTCGCAGAGCTTGTTGCGTGCCGCTGCGTAGGTCTTGTCCAGTTGCTGCAGACGGGTGCCCATCTCGTCGAGGTCCTGCACGAAGAGCACGAACTTGTCGTACAGCGCCCCGGCGCGCTCGGCAATCTCGCGGGCGTTCTGGTTCTGCCGCTCCTGCCGCCACAGGCTGTCGATCACCCGCAGGGTCGCCAGCAGGGTGGTCGGGCTGACGATCACGATATTGCGCTCGAAGGCCTCCTGGAACAGGTTCGGCTCGGCCTGCAGCGCTGCCGAGAAAGCCGCTTCGATCGGCATGAACAACAGCACGAAGTCCAGGCTGTGCAGCCCCTCCAGGCGACGGTAGTCCTTGTCGGACAAACCCTTCACATGGCTGCGCAGCGACAGCACATGCGCCTTCAGCGCCTGCTGGCGGATCACCTCGTCCTCGGCGGCAATGAACTGCTGGTAGGCCGTCAGGCTGACCTTGGCGTCCACCACGACCTGCTTGTCGCCGGGCAGGCGGATCAGCACGTCCGGCTGGAAGCGCTCCCCGTCCGGCGCACGCAGACTGACCTGGGTTTCGTACTCGCGGCCCTTCTCCAGGCCGGCATGCTCCAGCACGCGCTCCAGCACCAGTTCTCCCCAGTTGCCCTGGGTCTTCTGGCCCTTCAGCGCGCGGGTCAGGTTGGTGGCTTCCTCGCCCAGGCGCAGGTTCAGTTGCTGCAGGCGCTCCAGTTCCTTGGTCAGCGAGAAGCGCTCGCGGGCCTCGGCCTGGTAGCTCTCCTCCACGCGTTTCTCGAAGGACTGGATGCGCTCCTTCAGCGGGTCGAGCAGTTGCCCGAGGCGCTGCTGGCTGGACTCGGCAAAACGCTGCTCGCGCTCGTCGAAGATCTTTCCGGCCAGCTCGGCGAACTGCGCGCGCAGGTCGTCCTTGGCGGCTTGCAGGTCGCCCAGGCGCTGCTGGTGATTGTCCTGCTGCTCGCGCAGTTCGGCGGACAGCGCCGCGTGCTCGGCGGAGAGTCGGCGCAGTTCGACTTCCTTGTCGGCGCGCTCGGCCTGCCAGTCCTGCTCGGCGTTGCCCAGACGCGCGCGCTCGTCCTTGCCCAGTTCGACTTCGCGGCGCAGCGCCGCTGTCTCGGCGGCCAGCTCAGTGTGTCGACCGCTCAGGCGCTGGAAGGCGTCGCGATCGGCCTCGGCCTGGGCAGACAGCCCATCCTGCGCCAGCTGCGCAGTGGCCAGGCGTTCGCGCAGCAGCGTTGCCTCCTGTTCCGCTTCCACCCTGCGCGCCTGCAGGCGCCAGGCGAGCGCCGCCATGGGCAGCAATCCGGCGAGCGCACCGAACAACAGGGCGGAAAGATCGAGGGGCATGCAGGACTCCGGGGTGTGGCAATGGATCGCGCCAGTCTATCAGCCGGCCAGCAGAATCGGCTCGGAGCCCTGTAAAGGCCCTGGCACAAGGCTCCTGAGCAAGCGCTCGGGACAATCCACAGAAGCTGTGGATAACTCAGTGGAGAACTTGCTTAAAACACCCCATACCCCCAGTGAACTGGGGCCGTGTGACAGATTGGTGATTTTTTCACCAATCAAAATTTCCTTTATTTTTCAATAAGTTAAAAAACGCAAGGAAATTCGCGAGGTGGCCAACTGCAATGTTTCGGGGACTTGACAGAGTGCGTCAGCATTGTGCACAAGTGCGCGCCACGCAGCAGCCGACCGCCCCGTTTCAGGGCAGTGGATGGGAAGTGTTCTCAGGAAGACAGCACATTCAACGCGGAGGACAGGCGCGCCGGAAGCTCCATTTTCCAACGCCAATACCGGCGAACTTCAGGCGATCTGAACCTGGCGGGACGGCAAGCGCACCGGCCGCATGACTCGGGGTGGTTCGGGAAGCTGAAAAGCCTGCCGCTCGGCCTCACAGACCCGCGCATAAATACGCTCGGCCGCGCCGCGATTGCTGCAGTCGTAGAAGTACTGATTGAGGTACACACGCCAGCGACGACTGTCGCTGGGATGGACGGCTATCCGTATATCCATGGTCTGGCGCTCCCTGCTTGGCCATCCCGAAACATACACCGCTCACCATGACACGACAGTGGCAAAACGATGAACGGTCAGGCCGGATGCGGCAGCCTGCCATCCAGCAGATAGTGCTCGCGCCGGTAGATGCGCGGGCTGTCGGGCACCTGGGCATGCTTGAAGGCAACGTACTCCGAGGTCGTCTCGCATAGCCAGGGCATCAGGTTGCGCGGGCGCTTCTCGGTAAAGGCCGAAGGAACGAACAGCGCGACGTTGATGCCGCCCTGTGGACAGCGCGCCGAGCGATACTCGAAAGCCTCGACGCCCGCATCGCGCATCGCACTGCCCAGGCCCTGGGTCACGCTGTAATCCTGGGGGTCGAGCAATGCCGCGTGTTCGCGAAACGGCGGCAGGTGCAGGCGAACGCCCTTCTGCACCTGGAAGCGCGCCTCGAAAGAAGCGTGCTCGGACAGTATTCGCCCACTGGGTGGTGGTGTCGCCATCCCCTCCCACAACACGAAGCGGTAGAAGGCCGACTCCGCCATCGCCGTTTCCAGCTTGAGCGCCCCGTAGAACAGGCTCGGCTCATGGCGCCGGCCGAAGCGCGAGCCCCAGCGCAGCGGCGGATAGCGGAACGGTGTCTTCAATAGATAGTGCAGCGGCTCGGCAGGCGGCGGCATGCGCGGCTTGCTGGTTTCCAGCAACTCTTCGAGCAGCGCCTGCTCTTCCAGGGTATCCACCAGTTGCAGCGTCGCTACCTGGCCCTGGCTCTCCACCAGACGAACCAGGCGCCCGCGAATGGGAGCGACGACCGAGTCCTCATGCTTCGCCCAGAGACGGGCGCCTGCTGCGAAGGACATTCAGACCTTGCCCCGGATGGCGTCCAGGTACTCGACCACCGCGACCAGCCCCTGCACCTGTTCCATCAGTTGCAGCGGCACACCGCCCAGGTGACGGTTTTCGGTGCGCAGGAAGTGGCGCATGTCTTCATGGCTGCCGCCGAACAGCGCGAACAGCGCGCGGTAGATACGCACCAGCAGCAGCGCCAGCTCGCCGGTCTTGCTGTCCACGCGCAGGCCATTCTGCTTCCAGCGACTGACTGCACTGCGGTCCACGCCGACAATGGCGGCCAGCTCCTGCTGGGTCATCGCCAGGTGCTCGCGCGCCGTCAGCACCGCCTTTGCCAGCACGGCATCGGCAGCCGGGTTTTCCTTCAGCAGAGCGCTCATGGCGGACCTCCATCCAGTGCATTTGCTGCAAACATACCATCAAATGCTGCAACCACACAAAGCCAGGGAGAGGCGCCCCGCCTTTTCCCGGCTCGCCCGCAGCTTTGTATCTACAAGCTGACAAAGCGGAAAAACTCTTTACCAGACATTTACTTAGCCTTGGCATTCATTGACGCCGCGCTGCGGTCTGATGAAGCACCCGGATCGTCCGGGCAATGAAAGTGGAATTACGCACCGCTCTGCCGGTTGCGCCAGGAGAACACCATGAAGAAGTCCGTCGCCCTGCTCTGTGCCGCCCTGGTTCTTGGCAGCCCACTGGCCAGTTTCGCCCAGCCCGGCCCCGGACCGGACTACAGCCAGGGGAATGGGCCGAACAATGGCCAGAACCGGCAGGACAATCACGGGCCGCAACAGCAGCAGCGGCAGCAGCCCCAGCAACAACCGCAGCGAGCGCCCCAGGGGCATTACGACCAGCACGCCCACTCCGGCCAGAGCAACGCTCACGCCTACCGCAACCCGGACTTCCACCCGCAGGCCGGCATGCCGGTGCCCCATCGCGACTGGCGCCGCGGCGTGGTCGTGGAGCCGAACTATCGCGGCGACCGCTACTGGGTCACCGACTGGCACGCCCGCCACCTGTACGCACCGCCGCGCGACCATCGCTGGCTGTACGTCAACGGCGACTACATCCTGGTCGCCATCGCCAGCGGCGTGATCGTCAACATCCTCAGCGGTTACTGATGCACCTCAGGCGCTGGCGCTGACCATCGAACCAGCGCCGCTGCCACCGGCCTTGCGGATCGCCTCGGCCAATGCCGCAGCGGTCTGCTGCATGGCGGCGCTGGTGCTGGCTATGCGGCTCTGCAGCGCCATGAGCGCGGCGGTCCGCTCGGCTTCCGAGGAGTAATGGCGCTGCTGTGCCTCGGCCAGTTCGCGCTGCTCCTGCTGCAACTGTTTCTGCAATTCCTTCAGGCGCTTCTGCAGTTGCTCGACTGCCACGCTGGAACTTCCGCTGCTGCCAGAACCCTTGCTGCTCTTGCCGCTGGCTGCAGCCCCACCGGCTTGCAGCCGTGGGCTTTCGGCGTTGCTGCCGGTGCTGTCGCCGGCGTTGCCAGCCGATGCGCCGGCATCGCTTGCCACACGCAGCTGGGTCGCGAAAGTCTGGAGAGCGGGAGTGATGGAAAGGCTCATGCCGGATGTCCTTTGTTCCGGGAATTCAGCCTGTCTATCGGCCAGCGCAGGAAAATCTTGAAAGCGCCTTCGCAGGTCTGCGCAAAGGCCCTAGGATAGGCGCCTTCATTTCCAGCCCTGTCACCATGGACAAGAAACACGCCTACCAGCTCATCCTCGCCCGCCTGGCCGAAGACCTGGACGTCGCCGTGCGCGCCGCACGGACGGCCCACGAGACCGCGACCCACGAGGAAAACATTGCCGAGAACAAGTACGACACTCTTGGCCTGGAAGCGGCCTACCTTGCTGCCGGCCAGTCCCGTCGTGTCGAGGAGATCCGCCAGGCCCTGTCTCTGTTCGAGAGTCTGCAACTGCGCGACTTCGACGAAGAGCTGGGCATCCAGCCCAGCGCCCTGGTGCAACTGGTCAACGAGCAGGACCAGCAACGCTGGGTTTTCATCGGCCCCGACGGCGCCGGCCTGAAGGTGCAGTACGAAGGCGCCGAGATCCTCGTCATCACCACCCGCGCACCACTGGGCAATGCCCTGCTCCATCGCCACCCTGGCGACGAGGTCGAAGTGGGTACCGGCAGCGCCCGCCAGCGCTACGAAATCCTCGACGCCTGTTGATGCGTCACCCGCGCGGATGACCAGCGACAGTCGAGCGCATCGATGAAAAATCTGAGCGGAACAGACAATACCCGGCACGCCGGCTGACGCAGACTAAGCTTCAAGGCCACACCCAACCCTCCCGGCCTCAAGGAGAAGCATCATGCTGTTCAACTGGTCCGAGTACGTCCCCGCCGTGAAGAAAGCCTTCGGTGCGCTGGGCAAGAAACACCCGAAGATGATTGCTGCCTACCAGGCCCTGGAAGCTGCCGCTGCTGACGGCGACGCCCTGGACGCCAAGACTCGCGAACTGATTGCCATCGCCGTGGCCATCACCACCCGCTGCGACGGCTGCATCGGCGTCCATGCCGAAGCCGCGCGCAAGGCCGGCGCCACCGAAGCCGAGATCGCCCAGACCCTGGCCACCGCCATTTCCCTCAACGCCGGCGCCGCCTACATATACTCCCTGCGCGCCCTCGAAGCCTACGAGTCGGCCGCCGCGCCGAAATGAGCCCCTGCCCGCGACGCCCCTCAGGTGTCGCGGGCCCGCCCCTTTCCCTCCGCGGCACGATGGGTTATCAGTGGCGCTTCCCCGATCAAAGTCCGCGCCCATGCCACAGCCCACTCTCGGTTTCTGGAAACTCACTTTCGCCATCGCTGCTGGCATCTGGCTCGGCTGCCTGGCCGCCGGCGCCACCGCCTGGCTAATCTGGCCCGACTTACCGCCAGCCGTCGCTACACGTCTTGCCTCCCCATCCGCACCAACGCCCATTACACCCCCATCGCCGCGCAGCAACGAAGAAATGTTCCAGCAATACCTCCAGCGCCAGCAGGCCACGCAGGAGCAGCAGAATCGCCAGATCGAGAAGTCGGAGCAGGAAAAGCGCTTCAACAGCGCACCGTGCCAGTTCTGGCGACAGCAGTACCAGGCGAATCCCACGCAGGGGAATCGAGAGAAGATGGATGGGTATTGCGGCTGAGGGCACGCAGGGCGGGGAATTCAGGACGCAGAAAGCACAAGGTCTTTGAAGAGCTGATGACTTCAGGGCTTCAGCCATTGCAAGGATGGCTGAGAGATAGCGATCTGAAGCATGTGACGCCCACCTGAGTTCCCGGTAGACCCCGTAGCGCCAGGGTCCTTGATGAGGAAACGCCGGAAAAATCGATGTGGCGGGATGCGATCCGACACAAGCGCTGCCTGTGGCCGGCTGCACGATGGTGTGAGCGGAATGAGAAGGCGTCGATGTAGAGCAAAGCCGGCAAGAGCGCGATGCTGGGGATCACGGGCATCCGATCGATCTGGAAGCCGCCAGCGGGTGAGCCGGTCGCAGCGTGCGCTTTGCTGAGCAAGGGGGCCGACGAGCTTGTCGCCGCCATTCACAAGCGGATAGCGGGGATTCTGTCACCGGGCGAACGGTCGCCGGGCTAGCACCGGAGACTTCGAGCTGGCCTCCGACACTTTCGCTCTGGCTCGCCACACCCCTGGGACCTACCGCAATTCACCGGATGTCGGGAACACAAGGAACCAGGGTGCGCAGTCCATCTCCCTTCTGGGGGCTCAAGGAACTGGATGAAACAACAGTGACATCATTTGGACATCATCTCGTACAATGCTTAACGATACGCCAAGCGTCAATCTCGCAGCTTGGCGTCTGTTTTACTAAGTGGTGCCAAGGATGAAAATCGAGAGTCAGCTGGGAATGTTGTCGATGGATCCGCTACCGACGGAAGCAGATTTACAGGCGATAAACATCATTATTTCTGGACTGCTTGAGCAGATCATGGAAGTGCAAGGGAATCTCAACCTCGACACTGCCGAGTTAAGTTCGCTTGTGCGGATGAATAATGGAGAGGCCACTTCAGCGCCGGCGCCAAATCCAGTGCTGATCGCCAAGTTCTTCAGTAATGCCCGGCGCATCGGCTGACCAATCCGCGCGCTAGTTGCCGCTGAAAGCGTTACCAATCAGGCGAGCGCTCGTCTTGCGCCCTGATCAATGGGCCAGTCCCGATACGGCACGCCGTAGCTCCCCTGCCGGGGGATAGCCACAACCCGCGCACGCCGTATCGCCGACATCCGAACGCTGATCGCCGGACGAGATGACCAGCGCCTCGGCCACGGCGCCGATAGATGCCTCGGCGTCACTCTCGTCGCTCGCAGCCCAGCGACAGATCGTTCCGTGCCCGGTATCGATACCGGGCACGGGACACCGAGAACTCCGTCTTTGCCGCCCTGACCAGCAAGCTTGTCCAGTGGACGGATGCCACTTACCGGGGAGTCGAAGCGGGAGAAGCGCAGTGCCGCGACGTCACTCGCCCTACCACGTTTGCCTCGCCAGTCATTGCCCGTGTTGCAGTCGATGCTTCCGGGATTATGCGAACGCCGCATTTCGCCGGACAGAGAAACGTCTGATGGCGACCTAAATGGCTTGCGAGACAGCAGGGAGATAAAGGAACGAATGCATCCCCTTCAGAGCGAGCTGAAGACAGACAGTTTAAAAAATCGCGCGCTGAAGCTGCTTTCAATAGCGAGCATCAAGGATCTAGCAGAATCTGGCGATACGAGCTACATGCGATGGCAGAACATCAAGCGTGGAAGAGCACGTCTAGCCGCAGACGAAATTGAAGTACTAGCCAGAATTTATCCTCAATACCGCTGGTGGCTAATTAGCGGAGAAGTGATGCCTGAGAAGGGCCAGTCTCACCCTCATTATGATCAGGTCTGAGGATGCCGCAGTGGCTAGCCAAGCAATAGCACTGACATGCAGCTCCTAGCATCCAAGGGAGGCAAGGGAGGCAAGGGAGGCAAGGTCAGTGAAGGGAGTGGCCGGTGAGGATTGGCACTTTACTCCCCAAGCCTGTCAGGGTAGCTCCACTTACATTTTCAAACCAAATAATGGCACAATCGCATCAATGGCTAACTCAGCCACCCTTTAGCTAACGAACCAATCGCTAGACGCGAGTAAGGACGCACAATGAGCCTGGTCAAAAAGCCACGGAAGCCACGGAAGAAAATGAGCCCGGAAGAGAAGGCCGAGGCGAGAAGAAAAAGAGAAGAAAAAAAATTCAGGCTCAGCATTAAAGACATTTTCTTAAAATCCGGGTTTAAGTACATAAAATCCGAAAGCAAAGAGTTCACGCTAAGCACTACTTCTGGCAACAGAACTACGGAGCTAGATGGCGTATTCGTCTACGAAAATATCGTAATACTAGTCGAAGACACCTGCACTGCGTCACCAAACAAACATCTCGCATCGAAACAAGTATTCTTCGGCCTTGCCCTACAGAATCAAGAAGCATTAATAAACTGCTTGGCAGACAATCTTTCTGATTTCAAAGCACATTTCGATGCAAACCAATTCACCGCAAAAGATTACGTAACAAGAATCACCTATTTTAGCATGCACTCTGTAGATTCAGAGCATGTGGAAAATGCTGTGAGAGCAGGGGTATACGTAATAGAAAAAGCAATCACAAATTATTTCTCAGCTTTAGTTAAGACTGTTGCTGAATCTGCAATCTACGAAATATTTCAGTACCTACAAATTAATTTTTCAGATATTGGCGAATCAAAGATATCCGGCGGAAACCAAAAGAACGTAAAATTCTACAAGGGATTTCTCCTACCGGAAAACAATAGTAGCTACCCTGACGGATACAAAGTAATTTCATTTTACGCAGACCCAGACTCGCTTCTCAAAAAGAGTTTTGTCTTGAGAAAGAACAGCTGGCAGAATCCAAACTTCTCTTACCAAAGAGTACTTGACATCAAGAAGATAAAATTGATGAGAAAGTATCTTTGCGACAGCAAGAGAGTCTACGTAAACAACATTATCGCCACCCTTCCGCCATCAACAAAAATCCACGACGAACAAACTTCAAACCAATTAACTGCTGCCGAATTAGAAATTGTAAAACCTATTCAAATATCACTTCCCGATGAGTACAACGTAGTTGGCCTAATTGATGGACAACACCGAGTATTCTCTTATCACAAGGGAAGCGATACATTTGAGAAAGAAATTCTCAAGCTCAGAAAAAAACAAAATCTATTAGTAACAGGCATTATTTATCCAGAAGGCACCACGGACGATGCCAGGGTCCAGTTTGAGGCAAAACTTTTTTTAGAGATTAACGATAGGCAAACGAAAGTCAAGTCTGCCTTAACGCAAGAAATTGAGCTTATAGTTAACCCGTACTCCGCAACAGCAATCGCAAAAGCTATCGTTATAAAGCTTGCAAGATCGGGCGCATTGAAAGACAAACTTGAAGAGCATGTTTTCGATGATGCAAAGAAGCTGAAAATCGCGTCAATCATCAGCTACGGACTGAAGCCGTTAATCAAAAAAGATGGAGAAGACTCTCTATTTACAGCCTGGGACGAGCCCCAAAAGAAAGACTTAATACTACTTCAGAAAGACCGAAGCGCACTGGAAGAGTATATTGAATTCTGCTTCAAAGAAGTCAACACCATACTTAATGCTGTTAAAATATCAGCACCAGACAAGTGGAAAATTGGCGACGAAGAAAAACTATTGACGCCGACTTCCATAAACGGCTTCATACGGTGCTTGCGATTTATAATTGAGAACGGTGAAACCAGGACACTGGAAAACTACAAAAGCAAGCTTAGCAGAATAAGAGAATTTGACTTCAAGCCCTACAAATCTAGCCACTGGAACAACCTTGGAACAGACTTATACAATAAGTACTTCTAAACAAAAAAGGCACTCCTAGAGTGCCTTTTTAATTTATTCCGCAAAAACAAAATGAGAGGGTCTCTGCGCAACTGCCTCTGTTGGTTTAGGCAGACGCACCGGTATATCTTCGCGAACCTTCGCCCGCCCCTCTAACGCCGCCGTAATTCTATCTTCAGCAAAGGAAAGATAGCTTTCATCCATATCAAATCCGACAAAATTCCTGCCTTCCAAAACCGCGGCAACGCCAGTTGATCCTGAGCCAGCGAAAGGATCCAATATCCAACTATCTTTAGGGCTTAGGGCTTTAATCAAACGACGAACCAGTGCCGTAGGGTACTGGCAAGGATGCGCTGTTTTTTCTGGATGCTTTGATTTAACATTGGGAATATCCCAAACATCAAACTCTTTCTCTATTTCCCAAAGATCACTTGGATTTTTGCCTAGTGGATTTCCACTATGCTCGCCCTTCTTCTCACCCTTGTAGTGGCGCTTTCCAGGATAGAGCTGAGGAACTCGCACGTCATCCAAGTTAAACTGGTAGTTCTCACCCTTGGTATACCAGAGGATCGTTTCATGACGACCACTGAAGCGCTTTTGGCAGTTTGCGCCATGCCTGAACGTCCAAATAATTCGATTTCTTAGAATCAGCTCCGACATCTTCGACATCGCTTGATGCACTAAAAAATCCAGCGGCACTAAGGCACCATCCTTCACATGGTACCCAACCTGCCAACATAAACTACCGCCTGGCTTTAGCTTTTTTAGAAGCTTCGGAAGCAAATCTTCGTGAAGTTTCAAAAACTCATTTGCACACTTAGAAGTATCATATTCCTTACCAATAAAATAAGGCGGAGAAGTCACCACTAAAGAAAACTTCTCATCTTCATATTGATCGATAAGATCAAGGCAACTCCCATGAAAAAGGGCTGCCTGAGGCTTGGTCTTCTCAACATCAACCATGCTATTCATATGGACACTTCCTAACGAATTTTCAACGCTTTCCGCTGCAGGTTGCGCAACAAGGCAAAGCTCACGATGTTCGTGGTCCAACGCCAATCCAAGTATTTTTTTTCGGGCCATTCCAAGCCTTTAATTCTCAGCTGTCTCGGCAGAGATCACGTGACCAGTATGAGCAAAACGGCCTTGCGGATCCAGCAGCCTACAACCTATCTGATCAGAAAATTTTCCGCAAAGTGCTGCAGCGTGCGGTGCTCGTGGACCTCCCCCTTTACACCACCCGCCTTTGCCGTAGAAATGCCCCTGAAAAGGAGACTGGGCATGAGCATCAAGGCAACGGGTAATGGTACATGGCTTGTGGACGTCGAGCCTACAAAAGGCCGGCGTTTCCGTCGTATTTTTCAGACGAAGGCAGAAGCTCAGCGCTTCGAAGCCCTGATGCGTCAGCGCCTGGCGCAGAACCCCGAATGGAATCCTCAGCCCAAGGATCGCCGGCGACTGTCCGAACTGGTCGAGCGCTGGAGTGTTCTGCATGGTCATGCGCTGAGCGACGGCGAGAATCGCACACGGCTGTTACTGCAGCTGGCCGAGGACCTGGGCGACCCGGTAGCACTGCAGTTGACGGGCAACCAGTACACGGAGTATCGGGCGCAGCAACTTGCCTCAGGGGCGCATGGCAAGACGTTGAACAACCGCCTGGGCTATCTGCGGGCGGTGTACAACGAGCTGCACCAGTTGGGCGAGATCGCCTATGCGAATCCGCTGCAGCGGGTGAAGTTGCTCAAGCTCCAGGAGCGGGAGTTGACCTGGTTGGCTGAGGAACAGATCAGCACGCTGTTTGAGGCCATCAGGAAGCGCTGTAAGACGCCGCACGTGGAAATGGTGGCAAGGGTTTGCCTCGCAACGGGAGCACGCTGGGGAGAGGCTGAGGGGCTTGTTCCTGGACGTGTACGAGGCGGATGCGTGACGTTCGTGAACACGAAGTCGAAGCGTGCTCGGTCAGTGCCCATCGATAGCGTCCTCGAGGACGCCCTGCAGGATCACTTCGCACGGCACGGCGCTTTCTCTAACTGCCGCAATAGCTTCGATCAGACCATCAAGACCTGTATCGCCCTCCCCGCTGGCCAGGCATCCCACGTGCTGCGCCACACCTTCGCGTCGCACTTCATGATGAATGGCGGGAACATCCTGACGCTGCAGAAGATCCTGGGGCATACGTCGCTGGCGATGACGATGCGCTATGCACACCTGTCGCCGGATCACCTGCAGGATGCTGTGCGATTCAATCCGCTGAGAACGCTAGACACGCTCTGGCAGTGAATAGGTAACCTTCAGCCCTTTCACCTTTACGAAACCTTGCTTGCACAGGGCTTGGTAGACGCGTTCAGCCTCGGATGCTGGGACGCCCTTACCGAGAGTTGCCCGTATGGTGCTGATCAAGGTTTTGGTCGAGGCCGGCTTTGATGCTTTGCGGCGCACCAGGTCGAGCATGGCTGTCTTCAGATGCTCGTCGTTCGCCGGGATGGCCTTTACCGGTTGCTTCTTGGCCGGCATTGCGGCTTTTGCACTCGCAGCACTGGCGACCAGGGTGGCCTGCAGGGCGGGAAGCTCCTTGAAGCACGGCATGGCTTCGATGCTTTCGGAGCGGGTAGCGAGGATGCCTTTGCTTTCCAGGTGCTTGAGCAAGGGATCAAAGCCCTTGTCTGCCGAAATCACGTGGAAAGAGGCCGTCGGGTCTTCCAGGGCAAAGCGCCCCAGATAGTAGGCAATGTGGAAGTCGAGTGCGTTGGGGCCTGCGGCGTCGATCCGGATGTAGTCGGCGCGCTCCCCCATTCGCTGAATTCCGATGACCAGGTCAGTCGATAACTTGGAGTTGTTCGGCCCCAGGAAGACCCGCAAGCGAAAGTGCGCTTCCTGCAGCAGATCGAGCGATCTGACGGGAATGCTTTCGTAATCGATCAAAACGTAGTGAGTGCGCATCCGTTGCTGCTCAGGCTGTCCATGCTCGTGGCATTTTGCTGCAGGCGCTGAGGGAACGGAAGCAGGCTTGCGTCGAGGGCTTCGACACTTTTTCGACACTGGCACTGGCGCAGAAAAGACAAAGCCCCTGAAACTCCAGGAATTTCAGGGGCTTCGGCCATATGTAATGGCGGAGAGATAGGGATTTGAACCCTAGGAACTGTTGCCAGTTCAACGGATTTCGAATCCGTCCCGTTCGGCCACTCCGGCATCTCTCCGTGCGGCGCGCATGATACCAGCCTGAAGCCTGAAGGCGAAGCCCTTATTCAGATTTTTTCGCGTGGTATCAGACGCTTGCGTGAGCTGGTCGGATCAGAGCGGTACGCCGAGGCGGTGGGCCACTTCTTCGTAGGCCTCGATGACGTCGCCCAGACCCTGGCGGAAGCGGTCCTTGTCCATCTTCTTGCGGGTCTCCTTGTCCCACAGACGGCAGCCGTCCGGGCTGAACTCGTCGCCGAGGACGATCTTGCCGTGGAACAGGCCGAACTCGAGCTTGAAGTCCACCAGCAGCAGGCCGGCGTCATCGAACAGCTTGTTCAGCACTTCGTTGACCTTGAAGGAGTAGGCCTTCATTTCGGCCAGTTGCTCCAGGGTCGCCCAGCCGAAGGCCTGGACGTGGGATTCGTTGATGAACGGGTCGCCCAGGGCATCGTTCTTCAGGAACAGTTCGAAGGTCGGCGGAGTGAGCTGCAGGCCCTCCTCAACGCCCAGACGGCGCACCAGGCTACCGGCGGCGTAGTTACGCACGACGCACTCGACCGGAATCATGGCGAGCTTCTTGACCAGCACTTCGTTGTCCGACAGCAGGGCGTCGAACTGGGTCGGGATGCCGGCGGCTTCGAGCTTCTGCATGATGAAGGCGTTGAACTTGTTGTTCACCATGCCCTTGCGATCGAGCTGCTCGATGCGCTTGCCGTCGAACGCCGAGGTGTCGTTGCGGAACAGCAGGACGAGGCGGTCGGCGTCATCGGTGGTGTAAACCGACTTGGCCTTGCCGCGATAGAGTTCTTCGCGTTTTTCCATGATGGGCTCCGCTTGCTTAGGGGGTGGGCTCAGGCGATGGTGCGCCAGTCGAGTCCAGAATGCTGATCGGCTACCTGCAGCCAGTCCGGGTCGCACCCGAGGGTGTCGACGAAGCTTTGCCGGGCCAGTTGCGGCGAGTTGTTCTTTTCGCTGAGATGCGCCAGCACCAGGTGCTGCAGGCTTTCCCAGCCCAGCTGGGCCACGAGTTCGGCGGCCTGCCGGTTGTTCAAATGTCCCCACTGGCCGCCTACACGGACCTTGAGTGGGTAGGGATACGGACCGCGGGCCAGCAAGTCGGTATCGTGATTCGCCTCGATGATCAACGCATCGAGGCCACGATAGCATTCCAGCACCTGCGCCGTGGCAGCCCCCAGATCGGTGAGCTGGCCAAAGCGCTTCCGGCCATCGGAAAACACGTACTGCAGGGGCTCCCGCGCATCGTGGGAGACGCTCACCGCAGTGACTTCCAGGTCTTTCAGTACCAGGCGATCGCCGCATTTGAGCAGCCCCGCCGGTGTCACCGGCTTGCGCATTCCCTGCAGGGTGCCGGCGCTGAGGTATACGGGTATTCGATGGTGCCGGGCCAGCAGTTCGACGCCGTTGATGTGATCGGAGTGCTCGTGCGTGACCAGCACCGCGTCCAGCTGCCCGGGCTCTACGCCCAGGCGTGCCAGACGGCGGATGGTTTCACGCAGCGGGAAGCCGCAATCGATCAGTATCCGGGTGTCAGAACTGCTCACCAAGGCCGAATTGCCCCGGCTTCCGCTCCCCAGGACCGCGAAGTGCATTCCGCATACTCTCCTGGAGTTTTTCCAACACGCCCTGCGCCACGTCAGCCGGTGCGGAAGTGTTGATGTCTTTGTCGACGGTGATCTGGACGGTGTTGCTCACGCTGGTCAGGCGAACCTGGTAGCGCTGGGCCTTGGCGTCCTCTTCTTCCTTGGTCTTCTCGCCACCGCCGAACAGGCGGCTGAAGAAGCCAGGCTTGTCTTCGTCCTTCTTCTTCGCGCCTTCGGCGATGTTGACGTAGTACACGCCCAGGCTGCGGTTGAGGTCGTCGACACGGATGTCGGCGCGATCCAGCGCACGGCCGACGCTGACCCAGGCACGGTCGAAGTCGGAGTCGACAGTCAGCACCGGGTTGCCGCTGCCGTCCTTGTTGAGCTGGACGGCGCCGGGGGTGTCGTAGTCCGAGTGCGCGGCGAGCAGAGAAACGGAGCCGCCCTTCTCGGCGCTGGTGGCCATGCTGGCGATCATTTCATCGAGCAGCGCAGCGTCCAGGCTCGGCACGGCCGGCTTGGTCGGCCAATCGCCACTGGCGGTGCTGCCGGCCGGACGGGTTTCGCTCAGCACGTAGACCTCACTGGTGTTGGTCTGCACGCCCGGTTCGATGCGTACGCGAACGCGCGCTTCGCTGTCAGGCTCGACACCCGATACGCGGCTGCTCAGGCGGCGCGCCAGGGGCGCGGAGAGCTGCGACAGCGGCTGCCAGTTAGTGCTGAACTCGCCAGTCTGCGGACGCTCGTTGGTGATCGAGAAGCCGTTGTCCTGGAAGAACTGGTGGGCGACCGGCCAGACTTCGGCCGGCGGGCGCTGAGCAACCAGCCAGCGCGCATCGCCGCTCTTCTGCAGGCTGAAGTCGCTGACTTCGCCGGCGCCGGACAGCGGCTGCGGACGCGGCACTTCGAACTCGCCTTCCTTCTCGGTGCTGGTGGCGACGTTCATCGGGATCGGCAGCAGCGGATCGAGCTGCTTGCTCTGCATGCCTTCGGGCACCTTCATCGGTGCGGTTTCGCGGGCGTTGAGGTAATCGTCGCCACGGTCACGGAAATAGCCTTCCGGGCCCCACAGCCAGCCGCAGCCGGAGGTGTTGCCGATAACCAGGGCGAGCGCAGTCAGTCCTGCCAGTCGCTTCATGCGAAGGAGCTCCTTAAGCCAGGACGCCGGTCTGGCGCATGGCCTGACGCAGCGGTTCGTGGCAGCGCGGGCTGAGCCAGGTCAGAGGCAGGCGGATGCCCTCTGGAATCAGCCCCATTTCGTGCAGGGCGAACTTGACCGGGATGGGGTTGGATTCGATGAACAGCGACTTGTGCAGCGGCATCAGGCGATCGTTGATGGCGCGGGCAGCAGCGGCATCGCCACGCATGGCGGCAGCGCAGAGGTCGCTCATGGCGCGCGGGGCGACATTGGCGGTCACCGAGATGTTGCCCTTGCCGCCCATCAGCATCAGCTCGACGGCGGTGGCGTCGTCACCGGAGTAGACGAGGAAATCCTTGCCGACGCGGTCCAGTACTTCCTTGCCGCGCTGCAGGTCGCCGGTGGCTTCCTTGATACCGACGATGTTCGGCACCTTGGACAGGCGCTCGACGGTCTCCGGCAGCATGTCGCAGGCGGTGCGGCCCGGCACGTTGTAGAGGATCTGCGGGATGGCCACGGCTTCGGCGATGTGGCGGAAGTGCTGGTACAGGCCTTCCTGGGTCGGCTTGTTGTAGTACGGGGTCACCAGCAGGCAGGCGTCGGCGCCGCCTAACTTGGCAGCCTCGGTCAGCACGACGGCCTCACGGGTGGAGTTGGCGCCGGTGCCGGCGATGACCGGGATACGGCCGTTGACCTGGTCGACGACGCGACGGATGACGTCCAGGTGTTCATTCACGTCCAGAGTGGCCGATTCACCTGTGGTGCCGACCGCTACGATGGCATTGGTGCCTTCCTGCAGGTGGAAGTCCACCAGCTTGGCGAGGCTGTCCCAATCCAGTCGACCCTGAGCATCGAAGGGGGTGACCAGCGCCACCATACTGCCCGCAATCATGCAACCGCTCCTGCCGGAAAAAGAAAGCCGTAATGGTACTGTCGCCACCGGCCACGCACAAGGTGACGCAGCGACCCGCGAGCGGCCAGACATTCCCCTCATCGGCGCTTTTCGCTACCCTTTCCCCTTTGTCGATGCGGCCCGCTTGGCCGCCACTCCCAGGAAAGCTGCATGTCCACCTCTCACCCTCGTGAACAATTCCTTCTGATCAGTGCTCTGGGCCCCAACCCGATGGAGTTGACCAGCGTGCTGTGCCGCACCTGCGTCGACAACCGCTGCTCGGTGGTCAGCAGCCGCCTGACCCGTCACGGCGAGTTCAGCGCGCTGATCCTGCAGATCTCCGGCAGCTGGGATGCCCTGGCCCGCCTGGAGGGCGGCCTGCCGCCCCTGGCCAAGCGCCACGGCTTCACCCTCAGCGTCACCCGCAGCAATGTCCACGTCACCCGCGCCCAGGCCCTGCCCTACGTGGCTTATGTGAGCGCCGTCTATCGTCCGGACATCCTCAATGAGCTGTGCCAGTTCTTCATCGATCACAACATCGAGCTGGAGAACCTCACCTGCGACACCTACCAGGCGCCGCACACCAACACCAGCATGCTCAACGCCACCCTCACCGTGACGCTGCCGGCCGGCACCCAGATCAGCTGGCTGCGCGATCAGTTCCTCGACTTCGCCGATGCGCTGAACCTCGACGCACTGATCGAACCCTGGCGTCCGCAGCATCCGTAAGGATGCGCTCAAGGAGAAAATCCCCATGGCAGTCGAACTGAACAAGCCCGTCGCCGATTTCCAGGCCCCGGCCACCAGCGGCGTCGAATTCCGCCTGTCCGAGCTCAAGGGCAAGCAGGTCGTCCTGTACTTCTATCCCAAGGACAGCACCCCGGGCTGCACCACCGAAGGCCAGGGCTTCCGTGACCGGATCGAGGACTTCGCCAAGGCCAACACCCTGGTGTTCGGCGTCTCCCGCGATGGCATCAAGTCCCACGAGAACTTCAAGGCCAAGCAGTGCTTCCCCTTCGAGCTGATCAGCGACAAGGACGAAGCCGTCTGCCAGCTGTTCGACGTGATTAAGCTGAAGAAGCTCTACGGCAAGGAATACATGGGGGTCGACCGCAGCACCTTCCTGATCGACGCCAAGGGCGTGCTGCGCCAGGAATGGCGCGGCGTGAAAGTGCCCGGACATGTCGACGCCGTGCTCGCCGCTGCTCAGGAACTGAACGGCTGAGCCGCACCGCCGCCCAATGAAAAAGGCCGCTGATCAGCGGCCTTTTTCTTTTACATCATCGGACTGACCTGCGGCTCCGCCGCTGGCTGGCGCGGCCAGGCATCCAGCACGGCCTTGACCAGGGTCGCCAGCGGGATGGCGAAGAATACACCCCAGAAGCCCCACAACCCGCCAAACAGCAGCACCGCACAGATGATCGCCACCGGGTGCAGGTTCACCGCCTCGGAGAACAGCAGCGGCACCAGCACGTTGCCGTCCAACGCCTGGATGATCGCGTGGGCAGCCATCAAGTAGATGAACTGGTCGCTCCAGCCCCACTGGAACAGCGCGATCATCGCCACCGGCACGGTGACCACCACGGCGCCGATGTAAGGCACGACCACCGACAGGCCGACCAGCAGGGCCAGCAACGCCGCATAGTTCAGCCCCAGCACCGCGAAGGCGATGTAGGTCGCCACGCCAGTGATGAAGATCTCGATGACCTTGCCGCGGATGTAATTGGCAATCTGCTGGTTCATCTCGTTCCACACCTGCTTCATCAGCCCGCGCTCGCGCGGCAGGTAGCGGCGGAACCAGTGGTAGAAGCGGCGACGATCCTTGAGGAAGAAGAACACCAGAATCGGCACCAGCACCAGGTAGATCATGATGTTGACCACCACCGGCAGCCCCGACAGAGAGAAGGTCAGCGCCCACTGGCCGAGCTGGCCCAACTCGTTGCGCGCCGCTTCGACGGTGTGCAGCACCTGCTCCTCGGTAACCATGTCCGGGTAGCGCTCGGGCAGCATCAGCAGCGTCGCCTGCCACTCGCCGAGCATGCCCGGCAGCTCGTTGAACAGGGTGAACAGCTGCTTCCACAGCAGCGGCACCAGAACCAGCAGGAACACTGCCAGCAGGCCCAGGAAGAGCGAATACACCAGCCACACCGCGAACAGATGAGGCACGCGCAGGCGCTCCAGCACACCGACCATGCCCTGGATCAGGAAGGCAATGACCATCGCCGCCAGCACTGGCGCGAGCATCCCGCCGAAGGCAAGGATGACGGTGAGGCCCAACCCGAGAATGACCGCCAGCACTATCGCCTCCTCGTCGGAGAAATAGCGCTGCATCCAGTCCTGCAAAACCTTGAGCATCAGTGAAACCTGCAAAACGAAAGGGGTAACGTCGCGGTGACCCGCGATCAGGGGCTACTTCTTGCGCAGCCAGTAGCGATAGACGCCAGCTTCGACCTCTTCATGCAGCAGCGAGTGCCCGGCAAGATCGGCGAAAACCCGGAAGTCACGCTGGGAGCCAGCATCGGTGGCGATCACCTTGAGCACCGCACCACTGGGCAGACGGTTCAGCTCGAGCTTGGCCTTGAGCAGCGGCAACGGACAATTGAGACCGCTGGCGTCCAGCTCCGCGTCACAGACGGGGACGGACGGCGTGAAATCGGACATCGAAACGAACTCCGGTCAGGGCGCCCAAGAATACCGAAAGCGTTGGAAAAGTAACCAGGCCCGGCAAAGACGCCGTTCATTAATCAAGCCGTCAGCCTCGGGGGCTAAAAGGACCGGGAAGCGGAAATACCCGTTTCGAATTGCGCCGCACTTCCGCCCTGCAAACTAGGCATAGGCGTCAGCGTGCGGCTAAAGTAGAGCCTTTCTCGGAACGAGCCTCGTGTACATGAAAGTACTCCGCCCTGCCCTGCTGTCGCTCGCCATCGCCTTCGCCATGCCGGTCCTGGCGGACGACCTGCCTTCCCTGGGAGACGCCAGCTCGTCCATCGTCTCCCCGGAGCAGGAATTCCAGCTCGGCCGCGCCTGGCTGAGCATGCTGCGCAATCAGGTCGACACGCTCAACGATCCGCAACTCAAGGACTATGTCGAGTCCAGCGTCTACCGCCTGGCCGAGTCCAGCGAACTACAGGACCACCGCCTGGCGTTCATCCTGATCCGCGACAAGCAGATCAACGCCTTCGCGGCACCTGGCGGCGTGGTCGGCGTCAACGGCGGTCTGTTCATCTATGCCCAGACCGAAGGCGAGTACATCGCAGTACTGGCACACGAACTCGGCCACTTGAGCCAGCGTCACTTTGCCCGCGGCATCGAAGCACAACAGCGCATGCAGGTACCGGTGATGGCCGCCATGCTGGCCGGCATCATCGCCGCCGCCGCTGGCGCCGGTGACGCAGGGATTGCCGCCATCGCCGGCACCCAGGCCGCCGCGATCCAGAACCAGCTGCGCTTCTCCCGGCAGAACGAGCAGGAAGCCGACCGCGTCGGCGTCGCCACCATGGTCCGCGCCGGCTATGACCCGCGCTCCATGCCCAACATGTTCGAGCGCCTGGCGCGCCAGTACCGCTACGAGGGCAAGCCGCCGGAATTCCTGCTGACTCACCCGGTCACCGAATCGCGCATCGCCGACACCCGCAACCGCGCCGAGCAGTACCCCAAGGGCGGCAAGGAAGACTCGCTGCGCTACGAACTGATGCGCGCCCGCGTCCAGCAGATGTTCGAGGACACCCCGGGGATGGCCAGCAAGCAGTTCCGCGCACAGCTCGACGAAGACCCGAAGAACGACGCCGCGCGCTACGGCCTTGCGCTGTCGCAGACCAAGATCGGCCAGCTCAACGAAGCCCGCAGCAACCTCCAGCAACTGCTGGCCAAGGCGCCCAACGACATCAGCTACAACCTGGCGATGGCCGACGTGGACATCACCGCCAACAAGCTGCCCGATGCCCAGGCGCGCGTGCAGAAGATGCTCGGTCAGTACCCGGACAGCTACCCGCTGATCCAGGCCAACGCCGACCTGATGATGAAGACCAATCGCGCGGCCGATGCCGAAAAGACCCTGTTCAAGCTCTCCCAGCGCCGCCCGCTGGACCCGGACGTGTGGAACCGCCTGGCCGACGCCTGCACCCTGAGCGGCAACGCCATTGGCGTGTACCAGGCCCGCGCCGAGTACTACGCGCTCACCGGCGACTACAAGCAGGCGATCGAGCAGCTGGACTTCGCCAAGCGTCGCGCCGGTGGCAACTTCACCCTGGCCGCACGCCTGGATGCCCGCCAGCAGGAGTTCCGTGACCAGGAGCGCATCCTCAAGGAAATGATGGGCCGCTGAGCCCCTCTCCCACCCACAAAAAAGCCCGGCATCTGCCGGGCTTTTTCATTCACGCATGCTGATCAGGCATTGCCCGCCAGCTTGAGCTTCGCCGCCTGGGTGAAGTCGAGCATGCGCTTGAGCGGCTTGATCGCCTTCGGAATCAGCGCCGGGTCGACGAAGATTTCGCCCGAGCCCTCCTTCAGGCAGGCCAGGGTGCGCTCCAGGGTATTCATGGCCATCCACGGGCAGTGCGCACAGCTGCGGCAAGCCGCGCCGTTGCCGGCGGTGGGCGCCTCGATGAACTCCTTGTCCGGGCACAGCTGCTGCATCTTGTAGAAGATGCCGCGGTCGGTGGCGACGATGAAACGCTTGTTCGGCATCGTCTGCGCGGCCTTGATCAGCTGGCTGGTGGAGCCTACGGCATCGGCCAGGTCCACCACCGCTTCCGGCGACTCCGGGTGCACCAGGATCGCGGCATCCGGGTAGATCGCCTTGAGGTCTTCCAGCTGCTTGGCCTTGAACTCCTCGTGGACGATGCAGGCACCATCCCAGAGCAGCATGTCGGCGCCGGTCTCGCGCTGGATATAACGGCCCAGGTGCTGGTCCGGCGCCCAGAGGATCGGCTCGCCGTTGTCCATCAGGTGCTCGACGATCTCCACGGCGCAGCTGGAGGTCACCACCCAGTCGGCGCGAGCTTTCACCGCAGCCGAAGTGTTCGCGTAGACCACCACGGTACGCTCGGGATGCTTATCGCAGAAAGCGGAGAACTCTTCCACCGGGCAACCCAGGTCCAACGAGCAGGTCGCCTCCAGGGTCGGCATCAGCACACGCTTTTCCGGGTTGAGGATCTTTGCGGTCTCGCCCATGAAGCGAACCCCGGCGACCACCACGGTCTGCGCCGAATGCTGGTTGCCGAAGCGGGCCATTTCCAGCGAATCGGAAACACAGCCACCAGTCTCCTCGGCCAGCGCCTGGATTACCGGGTCGCAGTAGTAGTGTGCGACGAGCACGGCGTTCTGCGCCTTCAGCTCGGCGGCGATGGCCGCGCGGTAGTCGGCCTCTTCCTGCGCGCTCAGCACCCGCGGCTGCTTCGCCGCCAGATGGGCCTGGACCAGCAGGCGTTCGGAAATCTGGGACATCGTGTGGAAACCTCAACAGGCACGGTCTGATTATGCCGGCGATATTACCACCCCAGTCCTTCAGACGACGCGGCGTCGGCAGCCGTACGGCGGACTTTTTCCGGCACATGGCAAAAGCCCCGTGACCTTTCGATCACGGGGCTTTTGTCTTACATGTTGGTGGGTCGTGTGGGATTCGAACCTACGACCAATTGGTTAAAAGCCAACTGCTCTACCGACTGAGCTAACGACCCAACGTGGGGCGTATAATACTGATTTCTAACGCAAAAACAACACCCCCCGATAACTTTTTTCAGAAATATCGCGTCGGGTCGGAAATTCCAGCGGCGAAAAAGCCCTCGGAACGCAGTCGGCAGCTGTCGCATTTACCGCACGCACGCCCGTCATCGTCGGCCTGATAGCAGGAAACGGTGAGGCTGTAGTCCACGCCTTGGGCGATGCCGGCCTCGATGATCTGCGCCTTGGAAAGGAATTGCAGCGGCGCCTGAATGCGGAAGCCGTCGCCCTCGACGCCAGCCTTGGTCGCGAGGTTCGCCATGCGCTCGAAGGCCTCGACGAACTCCGGGCGACAATCCGGATAGCCGGAGTAATCCACGGCATTCACACCAATGAAGATATCCCGAGCGCCCAGCACCTCCGCCCAGCCCAGGGCCAGCGAGAGGAACACGGTGTTGCGCGCCGGCACGTAGGTCACCGGGATACCTTCGCTGGGCGTCTCGGGAACATCGATGCTGCTGTCGGTCAGGGCCGAGCCGCCGATGCCGTTCAGGTTGAGGCCGATCACCTTGTGCTCGATCACACCCTGCTGGCGCGCCACGCGCTCGGCAGCCTGCAACTCGGCACGGTGACGCTGGCCGTAGTCGAAGCTCATGGTGTAGCAGGCGTAGCCTTCGGCCTTGGCCATGGCGACCACGGTCGCGGAATCCAGGCCTCCGGAGAGCAGGATTACGGCTTTCTTGTCGTTCATGGATGGTGTGATGGACATAGAAGGGTCTCCTCCGCGCTCAGTGGCCCGGCTCATCGTTCCAGAGAATCTTGTGCAGTTGCAGTTGCAGGCGCACCGGCAGGTTGTCGCTGACGATCCAGTCGGCCAGGGCGCGTGCACTCACTTCGCGGTGACTGGGCGAGAACAGGACCTCGCCAGCACGTCGCTCCAGGCCGTACTCGATCAGCTTGGAGACTGCCCAGTCATAGTCCTCGCGGGAGCAGATGACGAACTTCACCTGGTCGTTGGACGTCAGCTCGCCGATATTCTCGTAGCGGTTGCGCGCCACTTCTCCGGAACCCGGAGTCTTCAGGTCGAGGACGCGACTGACGCGGCGGTCGGTGGCGGAGATATCCAGCGCACCACTGGTTTCCAGCGAAACCTCATAGCCGGCGTCGCACAGACGTTCGAGCAGCGGGATGCAGTTGGGCTGGGCCAAGGGCTCGCCGCCGGTCACGCAGACGTAGCGCGGGCGGTACTGGGCCACCTGGTCGAGAATAGCGTCGAGGGTCTGGATTTCGCCGCCACTGAAGGCATAGGCGGTATCGCAGTAATTGCAGCGCAGGGGACAGCCGGTCAGGCGTACGAACACGGTCGGCAAGCCGGCAGTGCGCGTTTCCCCCTGCAGCGAGAAGAATATCTCGGTGATTCGCAGGGTCTGTTGCATATCAGCCACGGGCGTGACGGCTACACAGGCCATCCGCCTCCGTTGCGTTGGAGTCGTGGACGCGCTCGAAGCGCGCCCGGAATACCTCGGAGCGAAGCAGACATCAGCCGAGCTGAAACCACTGGCAGCTTTCGAGGGGCGGGAATTTTAACGAAAAAACCCGCGACTAGCGCGGGTTTTCACAAGATGGGATCGGAAGCTTACTTCAGATTCTTCAGATCACGCTGGGACAGCTGTGCGGCGGAAGTGCCCGGATACTGGGCCACAACCTGCTGCAGGATGCCACGGGCCTTGTCGTTATTGCCCAGGCGACGCTCGACGTCGGCGAGCTTGTACAGCGAATCCGGCACCTTGGCGCTGCTCGGGTACGCCTGGCTGACGCGGGCGAAGGCCTGGCCGGCGCCCTGCAGGTCGCCCTTGGCGAGGTTCACTTCACCCAGCCAGTACTGCGCGTTGCCAGCGTACTGGCTGTTCGGGTACTTGCGCAGGAAGGCGCCGAAAGCCTGACTGGCCTTGTCGAAGTCCTTGGCCTTGATCAGGTCGAAGGAGGCGTCGTAGTACAGCTTTTCTTTTGCCGGGTCACCCGGCTCGCTGCTGGCGGCGGGCTGCTGTTGCTGGGCGGCGGCTACGCCTGCTCCCGCGGCAGCTCCGGCACTGGCGCCGGCAGCGGAGGAATCCTGTTGAGCAGCAGCACCGGCCGCTCCTGCACCTGCACCGCTGGAAAGGCGGCTGTCGATGTCCTGGAAGCGTTCCTGGTTTTCCTGCTTCATCTGCTGGATCTGGTTCTGCTGCTCTTCGAGCATGCCGCGCAGACGGGACATCTCGTCCTGCATCTGCTGCAGCTGCATGAACAGCTGAGCCTGACCGGAGACGGGAGTTGTCATCCCGCCTCCGGCGTAGGCGCCATCAGCGCCTGCGGTGCCATAACCCGAGGGCGGTGTGCTGGCATAGCCACCATTACCGTCCTGTACCGGAACCGCGGCCGCCGCCATGAGGGGCAGTCCGCATACGATCAAGGTCAGAAAACGCAGGCGCATCGGCATCTCTTACTTCTTCAGCTCAACGCGACGGTTCTGGGCCCAGGACTGCTCGTCGTGGCCAGTGGCAACCGGACGCTCTTTGCCGTAGGAAACCAGTTCCAGCTGAGCCGGGGAAACGCCCTGCAGTACCAGGTAGCGTTGAACGGCCTTGGCACGACGCTCACCCAGAGCCATGTTGTACTCGCGGGTGCCGCGCTCGTCAGTGTGACCTTCCAGGACTACGCGCTGGCCGGAACCTTTCAGGTCCTTGGCGTGTACGTCCAGGGCACGCATGGCTTCCGGCTTCAGATCGGAGCTGTCGTACTCGAAGTAGAAGGTGGTGATAGCGCGCAGAGCGGCTTCGTCGCTCAGGGAGCCGTCAACGGCACCGCTGTTGGCGCCGTAGCCAGCGTTCGGATCAACGCCGCCATTGGCGCCTTCGCCAGTAGCATCGCCTTTCTTGGACGAACAGCCGACGGCAACAGCCATGGCGAGGGCGATAACGGCAAATTTGCCGAATTTCAGCATTTCCATCATGTAACTCCTAATGAACCCCAGTGTATAAATTTGGAACAGTTGGCAACCGTCAGTTCAGGTAAGGGGACCAGGAAGGCTCGCGCACGTCGCCTTGAGCGGTGGGTAGCGGTAACCGAACACGTCCGTTGATGCTCACGAGCATCAACACGCCCCGGTCCTGCTGGCGGGTGGCGTATATTAGCATCGTGCCATTTGGCGCAACAGTGGGCGAATCATCCAGGTTGGTGTTGGAAAGTACCCGGAGATTGCCGCGCTGAAGGTCCTGCGCCGCGATCTGGAAGTTGGTGAAACCGTCCTGGCGGTGAACCATGACCAGGGTCTTCTCGTCCGCCGACAGTTTCGGGTTGGCGTTGTAGTTGCCGATGAAGGTCACGCGGTCGGTAGCGCCCGAGTTCACGTTCATCTTGTAGATCTGCGGCTTGCCGCCACGGTCCGAGGTGAAGTACAGGGTCGAGCCGTCCGCGCCCCAGAAGGGTTCGGTGTCGATCGCCGAGTTGTTGGTCAGGCGACGCAGCTGACGGCTGCCCAGGTCCATCACGTAGATTTCCGGGTTGCCATCGCGCGACAGCACGAAGGCCAGGCGGTTGCCGTCCGGCGAGAAGGCCGGGGCGCCGTTGAGGCCTTCGAAGTTGGAGATCTGCTCGCGACGACCGGTGTCGACGTACTGCATGAAGATGCGCGGACGCTTCTGCTCGAAGGACACGTAGGCAATACGGCGGCCATCGGGCGAGAAGCGCGGCGAGAGGATCGGCTCGCGCGATTGCAGCAGGGTCACCGGGCGCGCACCGTCATAGTCGGAGCGCTGCAGGGTATAGCGGGTGTTGTCCACTGAGAAACGCTCCGCGGTCACGTAGAGCAGTCGAGTGGAGAACGCGCCCTTGATGCCGGTCAGCTTCTGGAACGACTGGTCGGCGATGTAGTGCGACATGTCGCGCAGCTGGTCGGTGGTGCCGCCCACGCTGCCGGTCAGGACCTGCTCCTGGGTCGCCACGTTGAGCAGGGCGTACTGGATCTGCAGACGGCCGCCATTGGGCACGATGCTGCCGACCAGCACGTACTGCGCGCCAAGGGCCTGCCAGTCGCGGTAGATCACTTCGCTGGCCTGGGCCGGCTGGCTGATCATGTTCTGGCGCGGGATCGGCTCGAAGTAACCGGAGTTGCGCAGGTCGTTGCCGATGATGTTCGACATGTCTTCGGGCAGGACATTACCGCCCTGCCAGCCGAACGGAACCACGGCGATCGGGACGGCCGAGTCACGACCGCTGGAGATCACCAGCGGGTCGGCGGCCTGCGCTGCGCCGGCCACCAGGGCCAGGGCGAAGAGCGCGAAGCGAATCAGGGTACTCACAGATCTAAATCCTCCGGTTTGAAGACCATTCGGCGCTGACGATACAGGCTATCGAAAGTGGCACGATCCAGTTTTTGCAGTTCGGGAACACGGCCCACGTTTTTGACCGCTGCCACCGCCGAATCGTCGAACGGTTTGTCACCACTGGAGCGGGTTACGCTTACGCCGGTGATGGCTCCGCTCGGCAGCATCTGAATCAGTACTTCTACGCTCATTCCGTTACGAGCTGAAGGAGGACGACTCCACTGCTGGCTCACCAGGCTGACGATCAGATCGTCGAAGTTGCCCGCCACCTCGTCACCTTGCTCGTCGGCCAGCGCCTGTTGCCGTTGCGTGTCGTTGGACAGCAGGTCGGCCAGCGCCTGGGCCTTCTTGTCTTCCGTGGCCTTGCGGGCTGCGGCAGCGGCTGCAGCAGCAGCCTTCTTCTTCGCAGCCTCGACCGCGGCAGCCTTCTTCTTGGCATCATCCGCGGCGGCTTTTTTCTTCGCGTCCTCGGCGGCCTTTTTCTTGGCCTCCTCGGCAGCTTTCTTCTTCGCCTCTTCAGCGGCCTCTTTCTTGGCCTCTTCCTCGGCTTTCTTCTTGGCTATATCCGCCTGCTGTTTCTGCTCGGCAGCCTTGGCCTCAGCCGCCTTCTTGGCAGCTACGGCGGCATCGGCCGCTTTCTTGGCGTCGTCTGCCTTCTTGGCTTCAGCGGCTTTCTCAGCGGCATCTGCAGCCTTTTGAGCTGCATCGGCCTTCTTTTGTTCCTCGGCTTTCGCAGCAGCCAATGCCTGCTGCTCAGCCTTCTTCTGCTCGAGCTGCTCCTGCTCGTATTGCTTGGCCGCGGTTTTCTTGGCCTCGCCGGCTATCTTCTGGTTGGTCTGCTGGGTCGCCTGGCTCTTGGACTTCAGCTGGTACAGGGTAGCCTGGACGATCGGCCGCGAAGGCGGCAGTTCAGGCGTACTGGCCCAGCTGACAAACAGCATGGCGAAGATCAGGACATGCAGGGCCACGGCCAGGACCGTGGGCCAGAAGTAGCCTTCCGATTGAGAGCGCTCGAGCTGGTGCATCAACTACCTGGTGCCTCGGTAATCAGACCGACGTTGCCGACTCCGGCTTTCTGCAGACCGCCCATGACGGCCATGACAGAGCCATAGTCGACTGCCTTGTCCCCACGGACGAAGACCTGGACTTTCTTACCCTGACTGCTGTTCTGCGCCATGATCGCGGTAGCCGCAGTCACCAGCTGATCGAGGTCAACGGCAGTCTGGCTGGCCTTGCCCTGATCCGGGTCCACTTCGGAGCCCATGTTCCAGTAGTAGGTCTTGTCGGCCTTGATGGAGATGGTGAGCACGCGGGAATCGTTATCCTGCGGCAGCGCTTCGCTGGAAACCTTGGGCAGGTCGACCTTGACGCCCTGGTTGAGCATGGGCGCGGTCACCATGAAAATGACCAGCAGCACCAACATCACGTCGATGTAGGGCACCACGTTCATTTCCGCGACCGGCTTGCGCTTGTGACGAACTCTTGCCATGACGGCTTACCTCTTGGTCGTCGATCAATCGTCGCTGGTGTGCACTTTGCGGTGCAGGATCGCCTGGAACTCGTCGGCGAAGGTGTAGTAGCGACCGATGAGCATTTCCGAGCGGGCGGCGAAACGGTTGTAGGCAATGACCGCGGGAATGGCCGCGAACAGGCCGATGGCGGTGGCGATCAGTGCTTCGGCGATACCCGGCGCCACGGTGGCGAGGGTGGCCTGCTGCACGGTGGCCAGGCCACGGAAGGAGTTCATGATGCCCCACACGGTGCCGAACAGACCGATGTACGGGCTGGTGGAACCAACGGTGGCGAGGAACGGCAGGCTGGTTTCCAGCTTCTCTTCCTCACGGGAAATGGCGACGCGCATGGCGCGGGAAACGCCTTCCATCACCGCATCCGGGTCAACGCCGGCCTGCTGGCGCAGACGGGAGAATTCCTTGAAGCCGGCACGGAAGATCTGCTCGACCCCCGAATCCGGATCGGGGTTGCTGCCCGCCTGACGATAGAGCTTGGACAGGTCGATGCCCGACCAGAAGCGCTCCTCGAAAGTATCCAGGGCCTTCTTCGCCGAGCGCATCATGTTGCTGCGCTGGAAAATCATGATCCAGGAAGTGACCGATGCGGCCACCAGGGTCAGCATCACCAGCTGTACCACGACGCTGGCGTTACTGATCAAGCTCCACATGGAAGTATGGTCGACGACGTTCGGTTCCACGTTAATCTCCTGCTGAAAGGGTGTCCGGACTGCCGGCAAATGCCGCACGCAACACATCTGGGATAGCGCGGGGTTTCAGGTTGTCCGCCCGCACGCACGCCACCAGGAATCGCCCCTCGCAGAGCAAGGTCGAATCCGACGCCCGTCGAACCTGTTGACGAAACTTCAGGCTCGCACGGTTCAACTCCTCCACCTCGACGCTGACAAGCAGCTCGTCATCCAGGCGGGCCGGCGCGTGATAGCGTGCCTGCGCCGAATGAACGACGAAAAGCAGGTTCTCCCCCGCCAGCTGTGACTGGGCGAAGCCCAGATCACGCAGCCGCTCGGTACGAGCCCGCTCCATGAACTTGAGGTAGTTGACGTAGTAGACGATGCCGCCGGCATCGGTGTCCTCGTAATAGACCCGATACCGCTGCTGGAACGGCTGACCCCCGTGTTGCGCGCGCATACTCTAGAACCAAGTAAAGACTTTGCCAATCGGCAATCGTCTACAAATGCAATTAATTACCATCTTCAGGGACGAACAGATCCGATGTCGTCCCCTCCCCCATCCGCTTTGGCACGTTCAGGCCGAAATGCAGGTACGCATGCCGGGTCACTACACGCCCCCGAGGTGTGCGCATGATATAGCCTTGCTGGATCAGGTAGGGCTCCAGCACGTCTTCAATCGTGTGTCTTTCTTCGCTGATGGCCGCGGCCAGGTTGTCGATGCCCACCGGGCCACCGTCGAACTTGTCGATCATGGTCAGCAGCAGGCGGCGATCCTGATGATCGAAGCCTCTTTCATCCACATCCAGCAGGTTCAGCGCCTTGTCGGCGATGTCGCTGCTGATGTGCCCGGTGCCCCGCACCTCGGCGAAATCCCGCACCCGCCGCAGCAGGCGGTTGGCGATCCGCGGCGTGCCGCGGGCGCGCCGGGCAATCTCGTAGGCGCCCGCCGGCTCGATCTCAAGGCCAAGGATGCCCGCCGAGCGAGCGACGATGCTGGACAGGTCGTCCACACCGTAGAACTCCAAACGCTGCACGATGCCGAAGCGGTCACGCAGCGGGTTGGTCAGCATGCCGGCGCGAGTCGTCGCGCCCACCAGCGTGAACGGTGGCAGGTCGAGTTTGATCGAGCGCGCAGCCGGGCCCTCGCCGATCATGATGTCCAGCTGGAAGTCTTCCATGGCCGGGTAAAGCACTTCCTCGACGATGGGCGAGAGGCGATGGATTTCGTCCACGAACAGCACATCGTTGGGCTCGAGGTTGGTCAGCAGCGCCGCCAGATCGCCGGGGCGCTCCAGCACGGGGCCGGAGGTGCTCTTGATCGAAACCCCCATTTCCTGGGCGATGATGTTCGCCAGGGTGGTCTTGCCCAGGCCGGGCGGGCCGAAGATCAGCGTGTGATCGAGGGCCTCCTTGCGCCCACGGGCCGCCTGGATGAACAGCTCCATCTGCTCACGCACCACCGGCTGCCCGACGTAGTCGGCCAGCTTCAGCGGGCGGATGGCGCGGTCGAGCTGCTCTTCGCGGTCACGACCGGTTACAGAGGAGATCAGGCGATCGGCTTCGATCATCGATGGCTACCTAGACCATGCCCTTGAGGGCACGGCGGATGAGTTCTTCGCTGGACAAACCTTCTTCCTGCACGGCGGCCACGGCGCGGCTCGCCTCCTGGGGTTTGAAGCCCAGGGCGATCAGCGCGCTGACCGCATCGGACTCGGCGCTTGAGACTGCGCCAACCCGCTTGGGTTCCACCACCAGCGGTGCGATGGACGGAATATTCTCCCACGCCTTGAAGCGATCTTTCAGCTCCACCAGCAGGCGCTCGGCGGTCTTCTTGCCCACGCCCGGGATCTTCACCAGGGTGGAAGTATCCTGTGCCTGCACGCAACGCACCAGCTCATCGACTTCCAGGCCCGACATCAGCGCCAATGCCAGCTTCGGGCCGACGCCATTGAGGCGGATCAGCTCGCGGAACAGCTCGCGCTCGCGCTTCTCGGCAAAGCCATAGAGCAGGTGGGCATCCTCGCGCACCACCAGGTGGGTGTGCAGGGTCACCGGCTCGCCCAGGCTCGGCAGGCGATACAGGGTGGTCATCGGCACTTCGAGCTCATAGCCCACGCCATTCACGTCGACGATCAGGTGCGGCGGTTGCTTTTCCGCCAGGGTGCCACGCAGGCGTCCAATCACGGGTGTTTGTCCTTGCTCAATGTTTTTCCGGATATCACAGGCGCAGGCGACCGCCACGCCGACGGGCGCCTACCAGGCCATGCGGCACCAGGCTCTGACGGGTGTGGGCGTGGCACAGGGCAATGGCCAGGGCGTCGGAGGCGTCGATCTGCGGCTTCTGCACCAGCTTGAGCAGGTGCATGACCATCATCTGCACCTGCTGCTTGTCCGCGCCACCGGTGCCGGCAATGGCCTGCTTGACCTGGCTCGCGGTGTACTCGGCGATCTGCAAGCCTTCTTCCGCCGCCGCGACTATGGCCGCGCCCCGTGCCTGCCCCAGCTTCAGCGCCGAGTCGGCGTTGCGCGCCATGAACACCTGCTCGATGCCCATCATGGTCGGCTGGTAGGTCTGGATGACCTCGCGCACGCCACGAAAGACGATCTGCAGGCGCTCGAACAGCTCGCCGTTGCCGGTACGGATGCAGCCCGACGCCACGTATTCGCAGCCACGGCCGGTGTCGCGCACCACGCCGAAGCCGGTAATCCGTGAACCTGGGTCGATGCCGAGAATCAGGGTCATGTCCGTCCGATCAAACCTTGTCCGTAACCTGTACTTCAGATAACAAAAACCGGAAGCGGGAGGCGCCGCTGACGACCACTCCCGCTTCCGGCTTCAGACCAGCGCCGGTGGTGGGATCAGCCCAGCTGGGCCATCACCTCGTCCGGGATCTCCGCATTGGAGTAGACGTTCTGCACGTCGTCCAGGTCTTCGAGCATATCGATCAGCTTGAGGACCTTCTGCGCAGTGTCCAGTTCCAGGGACGCGGTGGTCGACGGGATCATGGTGATCTCGGCGTCCTCGCCCTTGAAGCCGGCTTCGGTCAGCGCTTCGTTGACCGAGATGAAGTCGGCGAAGGTGGTGAAGACGTCGATGGAACCGTCATCGTTGACCACCACGTCGTCGGCGCCGGCTTCCAGCGCGGCATCCATCAGGGCTTCTTCGTTCACGCCCGGCGCATAGCTGATCTGGCCCTTGCGCTCGAACAGGTAGGCCACCGAACCATCGGTACCCAGGTTGCCGCCGCATTTGCTGAAGGCATGGCGCACTTCGGCCGCGGTGCGGTTGCGGTTGTCGGTCATCGCTTCGACGATGATCGCTACACCACTGGGCGCGTAGCCTTCGTAGGTCAGCTCGGCCATGTTGTCCGCTTCGCTGGAGCCCACACCGCGCTGGATGGCGCGGTCGATGGTGTCGCGGGTCATGTTGGCGGTCAGCGCCTTGTCCACGGCCAGGCGCAGACGCGGATTGTCCGCCGGGATCCCCCCGCCCTGCTTGGCAGCGACGGTCAGCTCACGAATGAGCTTGGTGAAGATCTTGCCCTTCTTGGCGTCCTGACGTTCCTTGCGGTGCTTGATGTTGGCCCATTTGGAATGACCAGCCATAACTCACTCCGTATCGCTTGTTTGCTTCGCACGCGGCGCCCGGCTTGCGGGCGCCGCGGCAATCTGGATCGACTTAATCGGCGGCCTTCTGCTGCTCGCGCAGGCGGATGTTCAGCTCGCGCAGGGCCTTGGCATCCACGGTACCCGGAGCCTGGGTCATGACGTCGCCGGCGCTCTGGGTTTTCGGGAAGGCGATGACTTCGCGGATAGAGGCTGCGCCGGTCATCAGCATCACCAGACGGTCCAGACCGAAGGCCAGGCCACCGTGCGGCGGTGCGCCGTACTTGAGGGCGTCGAGGAGGAAGCCGAACTTCTCTTCCTGCTCCGCATCATCGATGCCGAGCACGCGGAATACCGCCTGCTGCATGGACTTGTCGTGGATACGGATGGAGCCGCCGCCCAGTTCGGTGCCGTTGAGCACCATGTCGTAGGCACGGGACAGCTTGCCGGCCGGGTTGGCCTCCAGCTCTTCCGGGGTGCACTTGGGTGCGGTGAACGGGTGGTGCAGAGAGGTCAGGCTGCCGTCGTCGTTCTCTTCGAACATCGGGAAGTCCACGACCCACATCGGCGCCCACTCCTTGGTGAGCAGGTTGAGGTCATGGCCGACCTTGATGCGCAGCGCGCCCAGGGCGTCGCAGACGATCTTGGCCTTGTCGGCACCGAAGAACACGATGTCGCCATCGACTGCGCCAACGCGATCGAGGATATCGTTCAGGTTCGGCTCGGCAATGTTCTTCACGATCGGCGACTGCAGGCCTTCGACGCCCTTGGCGCGTTCGTTGACCTTGATGTAGGCCAGGCCCTTGGCGCCGTAGATGCCGACGAACTTGGTGTAGTCGTCGATCTGCTTGCGCGGCATGCTCGCACCGCCCGGAACACGCAGGGCGGCTACGCGGCCCTTCGGATCGTTGGCCGGGCCGGAGAACACCTTGAACTCGACGTCCTTGAGCTGATCGGCCACGTCGACCAGTTCCAGCGGGATACGCAGGTCAGGCTTGTCCGAACCGTAGCGGCGCATGGCCTCTTCGAACGGCATGTGCGGGAATTCGTCGAACTCGACGTTCAGCACTTCCTTGAACAGCTGGCGCACCATCTTCTCGGTGATCTCGATGATGTCGCTTTCTTCGAGGAAGCTGGTCTCGATGTCGATCTGGGTGAATTCCGGCTGGCGGTCGGCACGCAGGTCTTCGTCGCGGAAGCACTTGGCGATCTGGTAGTAGCGGTCGAAGCCGGCCACCATCAGCAGTTGCTTGAACAGCTGGGGCGACTGCGGCAGGGCGAAGAAGTGACCCGGGTAGGTGCGGCTCGGCACCAGGTAGTCACGCGCACCTTCCGGAGTCGGACGACCAAGGATCGGGGTTTCCACGTCGAGGAAACCGTTGTCGTCCAGGTAACGACGGATGCTGCTGGTGATGCGCGCGCGCAGCTTCAGCTTGGCGGCCATCTCCGGGCGACGCAGGTCGATGAAGCGATAGCGCAGGCGGGTTTCCTCGCCTACGTCGGAGTATTCGTCCAGCGGGAACGGCGGGGTTTCGGCCTGGTTCAGCACTTCCAGCTCGTGACCCAGCACTTCGATGGCGCCGGAGGCCATGTTCGAGTTGCGCGCGCCTTCAGGGCGCAGGCGGACCTTGCCGGTGATCTTCACCACGTACTCGCTGCGCACGCGGTCGGCCTTGGCGAAGGTCTCGACGCGATCCGGATCGAACACCACCTGGGCCAGGCCCTCGCGATCGCGCACGTCGAGGAAGATCACCCCGCCGTGGTCGCGGCGACGGTGTACCCAACCGCAAAGAGTGACTGCCTGGCCGTCCAGGCTCTCGTTCAACTGGCCGCAATAGTGGCTGCGCATCATGGTGTGTTTCGCTTCTCGAAAGTCTTGAATTCTAGGGAACCGCTCATTCGCTGGCGGAGCAGCCGCCACCACCGCTAGCGGTGGCCGAAGAGGCCGCTGAGGCATCGCCGGAGGCAAGGTTCTTCTTCGCTCCGGTCTTGAAGTCAGTCTCGTACCAACCGCTGCCGCCCAGGCGGAAACCCGGGGCCGACAACATCTTCTTCAATTCGGGAGCCTTGCAGGCCGGACAATCGACCAACGGCGCATCGCTGATCTTCTGCAGCGATTCCAGCTGATGCGCGCAGGACTGGCACTGGTACTCGTAAATCGGCATGAGGCACCTTGACTGATCACACTGCCACGGGCCCGCGTCCCGCGGCAAAGACGCGGATTATAGCCTGAAAAATCCGCAGGTTGCAGCCAGGCTCCGGTGACGGAAAAGCCAGCCGGGCACACAGCCTTTTAATAGATTCGTTCAATCGATCGCCTTGATATAGACCAAGAGCTTCGTCCCCACCCCGGTGTTAGCCTCGAATCCAACGCTTTGAATCACACATGCCACGATGAGGAGATCGCCATGGACATCGATATCGGAATCGCCAAACAGGATCGCGCCGCCATCGCCGACGGCCTGTCCCGTCTTCTGGCCGACACCTACACGCTGTACCTGAAGACCCACAACTTCCACTGGAACGTCACCGGACCGATGTTCAACACCCTGCACCTGATGTTCGAGGGACAGTACACCGAACTGGCTCTGGCCGTGGACAGCATTGCCGAGCGCATTCGCGCACTGGGATTTCCCGCCCCAGGAACCTACGCCGCGTATGCCCGCCTGTCGTCGATCAAGGAAGAGGAAGGCGTGCCGGACGCCGAGCAGATGATCCGCCAGCTGGTGCAGGGCCAGGAAGCCGTGGTGCGCACCGCGCGCAGTATCTTCCCGCTGGCCGACAAGGTGGCCGACGAGCCGACTGCCGACCTGCTGACCCAACGCATGCAGGTACACGAGAAGACCGCCTGGATGCTGCGCAGCCTGCTTGCCGAGTAATCCGTCCTTATATAAGGAAGCCCGCCGCCAGGTGGGCTTCCCACCCCTACGAATGGCCTAAGCGGTTGATTTGAGAAGGCAAGTGGTTTGCTGTTAAATAACCGCCGTGCGTTTCGCGCATAGGCCGCCCAGCACGCTTTCATTTTCCTTTCCGGCGTCGCACCTGGGACGGCTGCTTCTTTTTTCGTTACCCGCTCAAGGTGAATCCGTAGCCATGCTCAAAGCCGTCCATCTCGTGACGGGCGTCGCCGCACTCGTACTGTCCCTTATCCCGAGCCTGCGTAGTGATGCCCTGCCCTATCTGCAACAGAGCGATGCCATCTACCTGGCCCTGCTCGGCCTGACCAGCCTTCTGCTCGCCCCGGGCAGCCACCTGAAACAGCCTTCGGCCCTGCAAGGCCTGGCCACCGCCCTGGTGGTGCTGGCTGTCGTGCTTCAGGTGCTGATCCTGCTCGCACCACTGCCCTTCATCGGCGAACAGCCAGCCATCGTGCTGCCACTGCTGAGCCTGGCGGGCGCCGTCGTCCTGCAATGGATCGCCAGCCTCAACAAACCGAGCGCCAGCGCCGCCGTCGAAACCTTCGCCGGTGCCGACCGCGAAACCGGCACCGTGAAGTGGTTCAACACCTCCAAGGGCTTCGGCTTCATTTCCCGCGATTCGGGCGAGGACATCTTCGTCCACTTCCGCGCCATTCGTGGCGAGGGCCACCGCATCCTGATCGAAGGGCAGCGCGTGGAATTTTCGGTGGTGCAGCGCGACAAGGGCCTGCAGGCGGAGGACGTGATCGCCGCCCTGCCCAACCGCCGCTAAGCACTGCCCCATGAAAAAGCCCGCCGATCGGCGGGCTTTTTCATTCCCGCATCAATAGTGCGGCGGCGGAGCATCATCTTCCGCAACGCCAACCTGGCCCTGCAGGTCTTCCAGGCGCTTGAGCAGCGCCTGCATCTGCAGACGGGTGCGTTCGATCACCCGCTCCTGCTCGTAGACCACGTCGCTGAGGGTTTGCAGTGCGTCATCCTGGAAGGCCAGCCGGCTCTCCAGGTCCATCACTCGAGTCTCCAGATCCATCATTCACTCCTGACCGAAGCGAAATCCATCGCCCAGCGCCATGCGCAGCTTCTCGCGCACCCGCGCCAGCTCTTCTTCTTTATAGGGAACCGCCGGGTGCTTGCCCCAGACCGGCCCCGGCCAGGCGACGTCGCCCTGCTTGCGCACGATCACGTGCACATGCAGCTGACTGACGACGTTGCCGAGATTGGCCACGTTCATCTTGTCCGCATCGAAAGTGTCCTTGAGCACTTCCGCCAGCTGAGTCGCCTCGCGCCACAGCTGTTGCTGATCGGCGGAATCCAGCTGAAAGATCTCACTGACGTCTTCGCGACGTGGAACCAGGATGAACCACGGGTACTGCGAGTCGTTCATCAACAACAGGCTGCTCAGCGGGAAATCACCCAGTGCAACGGTGTCCTGCTGGAGACGGGAATCCAGGGCGAACATAAGACCTCTCCTGTTCGACGAGCCTTGTTTAAGCCTAGCCCCACGGGGGAGCCGAAAGGCGCGAAGAATACTAGAGAGCCCTTCCGGCGAACATGCCCGACCGGCGCATCGCACTGGAGCACACCCATTGTGGCGCCGCACCAGGATCGCGCATGGCGCGGATTGGCATATCCCGACAACAGGTGCGTGCAGGAATCTGCACGGCAATCCCGGCCATCAGCAGCGAAAAATCGTTTAAACAGCTACAACTACGGGATGCCAGAAAACGACATGCGCGCTCGTGGATGTTGCAAATCCCCAACGGAAGCCGTGAAATGCGTCGACACGTCGCAAGACGAACACTGTGAAGGCGGCTCCGGGCATTTGTGCACGGTTGTTGCTAGAGGCAAGGACAACGCACCGACGACCACCCCAACCGGAGAAGTGGGCGCGGAGGCGGGAGAACATAAGAAGTGGTCAATGGAATAGAGAACCACAAGGACTGAAGCATCAATGAAGCAATCAGGGGGCAATCTCTTTTTGCAACACGAGAACTGCTTGAATGCGACATGCGTCATGCAGCTTTGCGACAGTCCCGTAAAGATTTTGTGTGTTCATTTGGGCAACTATCGCCAACTGAACACGCGTGCTATAAGTTAGCGCCGACAAAAAAAGAAAGAGCCATCACCGCGGCAATAGTGATGGCGAATAATTTCAAAACCAAAGGAGCAATCACAATGAAAGTGATGAAGTGGAGCGCCATCGCCCTGGCCGTTTCTGCAGGCAGCACACAACTGGCAATGGCCGAGCCCTTCGTAGGCAATCAGGCTGACGCTAAAGGCTTTGTCGAAGACAGCAGCCTGAACTTCCTGGTTCGCAACTACTACTTCAATCGCGATCAGCGCAATGGCGGCGGCAACGTGGCCGACGCCTCCAAGGCCAGCGGCTACAAGAACGGCTACCGCGAAGAATGGACCCAGGGCTTCTGGGCCAACTACAACTCTGGCTTCACCCAGGGCACTGTAGGCTTCGGCGTTGACGCCTTCGGCTACCTCGGCCTGAAACTGGATTCCGGCCGCGGCCGTACCGGTACCGAGAACTTGGCAATCAGCGACGACGGCACCCCGCAGGATTCCTTCGGCAAAGCCGGCGGCGCCATCAAGGTCCGCGTTTCCAAGACCGAGCTGAAAGCCGGTGACATGCAGCCGACCGCACCGGTGTTCGCCGTTGGCGGCACCCGCCTGCTGCCGCAGACCGCTAGCGGCCTGGCCATCATGAGCAGCGAGCTGGAAGGTCTGGACGTCGAAGGCGGCCACTACTACTCCGGCACCAGCCAGAACGACACCAGCCACGACGGTGAAATCTGGGCCAACTACGCTGGCGTAACCGGCAACACCGCCGACTTCGTTGGCGGCAAGTACGCCTTCTCCGACAACTTCAGCGCCTCCCTCTACGGTGCCAAGCTGGAAGATGTCTGGAACCAGTACTACACCAACCTGAACTACACCCTGCCGATCGCCGATGACCAGTCCCTGGGCTTCGACTTCAACTACTACAACACCAAGGACGAAGGTTCGGCCAAAGCTGGCAAGATCAGCAACAACGCCTTCTCCCTGGCTGCCGCTTACACCCTGAGCGCTCACACCTTCACCCTGGCCTTCCAGAAAGTGAATGGCGATACCCCGTTCGACTACATCGGTATCGGTGACAACAACAAGGGCGGCGACTCGATCTTCCTCGCCAACTCCGTTCAGTACTCCGACTTCAACGGCCCGGGTGAAAAATCCTGGCAAGCCCGTTACGACCTGAACATGAAAGAGTACGGCGTACCGGGCCTGACCTTCATGGGTCGTTACATCAACGGTCAGGACATCGACGGCACCAAGGCAGTCGGCACCGCTTACGAAGGTCTGTACGGTGAAGATGGCAAGCACCACGAAACCAACCTGGAAGCCAAGTACGTGATTCAGGAAGGCGCTGCGAAGGATCTGTCCTTCCGTATCCGTCAAGCCTGGCACCGCGGCAACTCCGACCAGGGCGAAGGCGACGTGGACGAGTTCCGCCTGATCGTCGACTACCCGCTGTCCGTGATGTAATTCACGACACGCAGGTAACAAGAAAGCCCGGCATCTGCCGGGCTTTTTTATTGCAACTTACCTACAACTTCGAACGTATCTGTTACATCGGCAATACATAGGTGCCGGTTACATGGGCGACCAACTCCTGCGGATTGCTGACCGAGTAGACAGCCACTTCGCAAACCACCTGCCGGCGTCCCAGCTTCAATATCTTCGCTTCGGCCAACAGATCTTCCGGCTTGGGTTTGCTGAGAAAGTTGATATTCAGGTTGGAAGTAACGGCCATCTCGACGTTATCCAGCTGCGCCAGGATCACCGCGTACATCGCCGCGTCCGCCAGAGCCATGATGGTCGGCCCGGACACCGTTCCGCCCGGCCGCACCAGCTTTCCATGGAAGGGAATTCGCGCGAAGGCGCTGCGCCCTTCCAGGGCATCGATGCGGAAATCCATCTCGTCCGCCATGGGCAATCCCGCGCGGATGAACGCCTGTACCTGCGCCGCATTCAATCGACTCACACCACTCCTCCGTCTCCACCCGCCGCGCGCTGTACGCAGCCAGACCTGCACCGTACAATGCCCAGCCTATATTCCCCTTCGCAACCGACAAAACGGCCAAAGATGCGTACCAGTCAGTACCTGCTGTCCACCCTGAAAGAAACCCCTTCCGATGCGGTCGTCATCAGCCATCAGCTGATGCTGCGCGCCGGCATGATCCGCAAGCTGGCGTCCGGTCTCTACACCTGGCTGCCAATGGGTCTGCGGGTACTGCGCAAGGTGGAGACCATCGTTCGCGAAGAGATGAACGCCGCCGGCGCCCTGGAAGTGCTGATGCCGGCCATCCAGCCCGCCGAACTGTGGCAGGAATCCGGCCGCTGGCAGCAGTACGGCCCCGAGCTGCTGCGCCTGAAGGATCGCCATGACCGCGACTTCTGCGTCGGCCCGACCCACGAGGAAGTGATCACCGATCTGGCGCGCAACGAGCTGAACAGCTACAAGCAGCTGCCGATCAACATGTACCAGATCCAGACCAAGTTCCGTGACGAGATCCGTCCGCGCTTCGGCCTGATGCGCGGCCGCGAGTTCATCATGAAGGACGCCTACTCCTTCCACGCCAGCCAGGACTCGCTGCAGGCGACCTACGACGTCATGTACGGCGCGTACAGCAAGATCTTCACCCGCCTGGGCCTAGACTTCCGCGCCGTGCAGGCCGACAACGGCTCCATCGGCGGCAGCGGCTCCCACGAATTCCACGTGCTGGCCGGCTCCGGTGAGGACGACATCGTCTTCGGCGAATCCACCGACTACGCCGCCAACATCGAGAAGGCCGAGGCCCTGCCCCGTGAATCTGCTCGTGGCGCGGCCAGCGAAGAGCTGCGTCTGGTCGACACTCCCGAGACCAAGACCATCGCCGCCCTGGTGGAAAAATTCGGCCTGCCGATCGAGAAGACCATCAAGACCCTGGTGGTGCACGCCGCCGAAGAAGGCAAGCTGATCGCCCTGGTCGTCCGTGGCGACCATGAGCTCAACGAAATCAAGGCCGGCAACCACCCGCTGGTGGCCAGCCCCCTGCAGATGGCCAGCGAAGCGGACATCAAGGCCGCCATCGGCGCCGCCCCCGGCTCCCTCGGCCCGCTGAATCTGCCGCTGCCCTGCATCATCGACCGCTCTGTCGCTCTGATGAGCGACTTCGCCGCCGGCGCCAACGTCGACGACAAACACTACTTCGGCGTGAACTGGGAGCGCGACCTGCCGGTACCGGAAGTCGCCGACCTGCGCAACGTCGTCGAAGGCGACCCGAGCCCGGACGGCAAGGGCACCCTGATCATCCGCCGCGGCATCGAAGTCGGTCACATCTTCCAGCTCGGCACCAAGTACAGCGAAGCCATGAAGCTCTCCGTACTGGGCGAGAGCGGCAAGCCGGTCACCCTGATCATGGGTTGCTACGGCATCGGCGTATCCCGCGTGGTCGCCGCCGCCATCGAGCAGAACTACGACGACCGCGGGATCCTCTGGCCGGCCGCCCTGGCGCCCTTCCAGATCGCCATCGTGCCGATGAAGTACGAGAACGAAGCCGTACGCACCGCCACCGACAAGCTCTACGCGGACCTCACCGCCGCCGGCTTCGAAGTGCTGCTGGACGACCGCGACAAGAAGACCAGCCCCGGCGTGAAGTTCGCCGACATGGAGCTGATCGGCATCCCGCACCGCATCGTCGTCAGCGAGCGCGGCCTGGACGAAGGCACCCTGGAGTACAAGGGCCGCCGTGACGCCGAGTCGCAGCCTGTCGCCCTGTCCGACCTGCAAGCCTTCATCACGGCCAAGATCCGCAACTGAGCAGAGCGATGTCCACCGGAAGTACCACAAGCCTCGCGGCTGCCGCCCTGTGCGGCAGCCTCCTGCTGAGCGGCTGCGCCAACCAGCTGTCGCAACGCAGCGAGCATGAAGAGCGGGTCGAGCGAAAGCTGCTCGACCACAGCCTGCAGATCGACGTGGGCACGCCAGGCACCCTGGAACTGCCGCAGCGCCGCATTCGCGTGCAGGAACAGAAGACCTTCGAAGTCACCGAGTTCGAGGTCACCCGTCGCTACGACCGCTATACCCCGTACCAGGGCTGGCGCAAGGTCTACGAAATGCCGCTGGGCATCGTCGCCTTCGTCGGCGGCATCGGCGCCAACGTGGTCAACGTGTTCGCTCTGGGCAACCTGCCCGAGAGCGTCACCCGCGGCTGGATCCGCTACGGCATCGACGGCATGAACCCGTTCATGAACGTCGAATCCAATGGCCGCGCCGAGCAGAACCTGGCGTCGATCGACGAGAAGCAGCGCGACAAGCGTACCGAGTACTCCAGCCTGCCCTGGTCGGAGCGCCCGGTCACTGTCACCGCCGGCAAGAACTCCCAGGAGCTGCTGACCGACCGCCACGGCGTGTTGCGCCTGAACCTGCTGGAAGGCCCCTTCAGCGACGACGAAGTCAGCCGTATCGGCCGTCTGCAGTTCAGCGTCCAGGATCCTTCGGACGATACCCGCGCCGACGCCAGCCTGCTGGTCAGCCGCTCCCTGCGCGGCAAGCTGCAGGAAGCCCACGCGCTGATCTATGACGACCTGGAAGGCGATGACGTGCACCACTGGGTGCACCGGGTGAAGCGCCTCTCCGACCTCGGTCTGGAAGAGGAAGCGAGCGAGCTGGAACAGAGCCTGATCGAGCTGACCCGCAACGATCCGGAGCTGCAGAAGGAGTTCCTCCACAGCCTGATGACCGACGCCGGTCGCCTGGCAGCGGACCCCGGCGCCAGCAACTGACGCCTAGCGGCGAACGATGAAGCCGGTGATGCCCTGGGGTGTCATCGGCTGCAGCTCCACCGCCGCCACCTGCGCCTTCACCGGCCCGCGCGCCAGCCACTTCTCCAGCTCGCGCACCGCCTCTTCCTCGCCCTCGATCAACAGCTCCACGCGCCCGTCTTCGAGGTTGCGCACCCAGCCATCGATTTCCAGCCGGTCGGCCTGCTCCTGGGTGCTCTGGCGGTAATACACGCCCTGAACCTTGCCGCTGATGTAGCCGTGCAGACAGATCCTCGCCATCACTGCTTCTCCTCGCGCAACGCGCTCAGGCGCGCCTGCAGGCCGGCAGCGGTCTGCTCACCGAGCAACTGCTCGCGCATCTTGCCCTCAGGGTCGACGATGTAGGTTACAGGCAGCGCTTCGCTGCGTGGCAGGCTGAAGCGCGACGCAGGGTCATCGGCCAGCACGGTGTACTGCACGCCCAGGTCCTGCGAGGCCTTCGCCAGGTCCGCGTCGCGCAGCCCGTCGAAGTTCACCCCCAGCACCCGGAAGCCTCTGGTCTTGCCCTCTTCCGCCAGTTGATTCAGCTCGGGAATCTCCTTGCGACACGGCGCACACCACTCCGCCCAGTAATTAATAACTAGCCACTGGCCATCTATCCTCGCAGCGGGTACTTTCTGTCCATGCTGATCGGTGCCATAGTCCGCCGAGCAACCGGCCAGGATCAGGCCGGCCATCAAGCCCATCACAATACGGAGCCGCACTCCCATGCCTTCAATCCTCGTGTATGCGGGGTGGTCATGATGCTCGATGCCCTGCGCCTGGAGGTGCCGGACATCCTCGAAGAAGATGCCGAGGCAATGAGCAACCTGGCGGTCAGGCTCCAGGAATCGCGGCAACAGCCCCTGCAGGAAGGTCTGCAGAAGGCTCTGGGCACGCTGTTCCGCCTCAACCGATGCGCTCTGACCTTACTGGAAAGACAACGCGCCCTGCAAAGCCTCAGCGAAGAATACCGGCATTACGAACGACTGATCCGCCAGGAAAGGACGCCGCCGGCGCTCTTCGTGCACTTCTGCAGCGAACTCGCCGCCGGCTTCAAGCGCCTGTTGCTGCAGATCCTGCACGGCCGCAAGCCATCGCGACCGCACATGGCCTGGTGCCTGTACATGGCCCAGCACTTCCTCGCCCAGGCCCTGCTGCGTCACTACCAGCAATACCAGCAGCCGCCGGGCAGCCTGTGGCGCGACAGCCACCTGCTGTACTGGATCGGTGAGCACCAGGAGTGCCTGGACGAGCCGGTTGCGGCAGCTTTCGACCCGATTCCGGCCGGTACCTTGCGCGGGCTGTACCAGCAGATACTGCTGCTGGCCCTGAGCAACCCTTTCCACCTGACCGAGGGCGAAGCTCCCCAGCTGTTCTCGGCCCTGGCACCGCTGGCCGCGCTGGGCCGCCTGCTGCCCTGGGACGACGAGGAACAGGAAGGCTTCGTCGTCGACCTCGGCTCGGACGAGCCCTGCCTTGCCGTCGAACAGGCCGCTGACGCCCCGGTCGATCAACTGCGCCGACTGGAGCTGGGCGCCCTGCTGATTGCCCTGCACGACCCGGCTCCGCTGCGCCGCCTGGACCAGGGCGTGTTACTGGAACGCGTCCGCCACCATTGGCTGGGACACCAGACGCGCCGCCATGAGCGTGCCGAACAGAAGGGCATCTGCCGCGTAGTCGTCGGCCTCCCGGCTATTCAGCAACACCTGCTGGACAGCTCGGCCAGCCCCTGCCGGGAAGCGACGCTGATGGACGCCAGCGCAGGCGGCGCCCGCATCCTCTGCACCGGCCAGCAAGCCGGGCAGTTGCCGGTCGGCCAGCTGCTGCTGATCCCCGGCAACGGCGGCACACCAACCCTCGCCGTGGTGCGCTGGCGACACCTCAACAACGACGGGTTGCACCTCGGCCTGCGCTACCTGAAGGGGCTTCCCCGTCCGGTCTGGCTGCGCCGCGCGCCTGACGCACAGCGTCACCCCGGCGTCCTGCAGAGCACGCCGGAACCGGGCAACGGCTGGTATCACGGGCTCTGGGTGCCCCAAGGGCAGTTCGTCGAAGGCGAGAACCTGTGGCTGCAACTGGCCAGCTTCGACAACCAGACCATCCTGCCGCTGCCCGTCGCCAACCTCAGTACGCCATTGGTAGCTCGCCACCCGCTGCGCCTGGCCTGATTGTCGGATTTGGGAGAGATGTCACAGGCAAGATCGGCAGCAAGCCCGGAATACCTGGACACCATCTCCTTATAATTCGCACGTTCGTCCTGACTTTCGGGGCGACTCTCGCCAGCCGATTATTCAGCGGCCTTCAGAATGCGACTGGCGCCAAGCACGCCAGCCTCCATCGACAGGACAGCCCGATGCAGCCTACAGACCAGCTTGTCAGCAAGGTTCCCAGCCATATTGTCGCTAGCGCAAGGCCGGCCAATGCGGCCAACGGGGGACGACTGGCCGACTTCAATGTCGCGGTCTGGCTACATTTGCCCGGCGTGGCGGAACTGCCGGTCACGCTGCTGCTCAGCTACCGTGACGGCGAGCGCAGCCGGGAAGTGGTGATCGACCATGGCACGGTCAACAAGCAGAGCCGCATCCTGCTGTCTGCCGTCGCCCGGCTGCCGTTTTCACAGCGGATCGAGGATGCGCAGATCAAGCTGCGCGCGGCCATCCCCCTGTCGAGGGTAATCGCCGAGGAAGTCTTCATGCAGGCGGTGGAACAGCAGGCCGGCGCAACGCGTCCGGTAGCCACCAGCCTCTGAAGGCTCAGCCCAGCTGACGCACCAGCGTGTCGTCGTCCGACGACTCGACTGCAGCGGGTTCGGCAACGTCCTGCGAGACGGATGGCAGGAGCGATTCGGGCCAGCTGCTGAACTGCAGACCAGTAATTCTATTCAACCGCTCCAGGGCGCTCGTCAGATCGCGCTGATGCAGATGTACTACGTTGTTCTGGTCTTTTTTCATGGTTTCGCTGGCCCTGGAGGAACTTCTGAAGGACTCCTGTGTCCTGAATCCTTCATAGCCAGAACTGTGCCAATTCTGAAATAGCCAGAAATGGCGCATTTCTGAAGTGGTACAAAGCCGTCAAAGCATCAGATTCGCCGCAAACTGACGTTTTGCGTCACTCGGAATGTGACGGCTTCAACCATTTCGCCAGACTGTCGCCGAACAGCTCCTGGCGATCCGCCTGGTAACGCGCCAGCGTTTCGCGCAATTCCGGGTACCAGGGCTCGTCCAGCTCCGCCGGCAGCGCCTCCAGGCAAGGCAGCGGCCAGGGGCTGCGATTGAGCAGGTGATGCAGGCTGTAGCTGCCCAGGTCACGGCACAGCACCCAGGCAGCAGTGGTCGAGCCGGCACGGCATACCAGTTGCTCGCCCTCGAGGAAGTCCAGCACCTCTTCCCACTCGTCTTCCGGCAGCAGCCAACCGGCGCGGTGCAGATGCACCAGGCGCGTTGGCAGGCCGTGGCGCTGGCGGTCGAAGAACACCCGCAGCACACCAAGGATCACCAGCAGACGCGGCATGGCGCGACGGCGCCAGAGCCGGGTAGAGGACAGGTTGCAGACCAGCTCGGCGCCGAACAGCACGATCAGCCAGGACAGATACACCCACAGCAGGAACAGCGGCACCGTGGCGAAGGCGCCATAAATCAGCTTGTAACCGGGGAAGAAGCTCACATAGAAACCGAACAGCGACTTTGCCGCCTCGAACAGGATCGCGGTGAACGCACCGCCTGCCAGCGCATGCAACACCGGTACGCGGGCATTGGGAACCGCAGCGTAGATCAGCGTGAAGGCTGCCACGCTGGCCAGCAGGGGCATGAACTTCAGCAACGTCGCGGCACCGGGCAGCGCATGGGGGCCGGAAAGCAGCGACAGCGAAGTGATGTAGGTGGATACGGCGAAGCCGGTACCCAGCAGCAGCGGGCCCAGGCTGAGGATCGCCCAGTACAGCAGGAAGCGGGTCACGCCCCGACGCGGCTGTCGTACGCGCCAGATGGCATTGAAGGCCTTCTCGATGGTCACCAGCATGGTAAAGGCGGTGACCGCCAGGAAAGCCACGCCCAGCCAGGTCAGATGCCGCGCCTGCACGGTGAAATTGCGCAGATAGGCCTCGACCGCCTCGCCAGTAGACGGCACGAAGTTGCGGAACACGAACAGCTGGATGCGCTCGCCCATACCCTCGAAGGCCGGCACGGCCGAGAGCATGGCGAAGGTCACGGTCATCATCGGGACGACCGCGAACAGCGTGGTGTAGGTCAGGGCCGCGGCGCTGTTGGGCGCCTTGTCGGCCAGGAAGCGCTGGACCAGATAGCGGCCGAACTCGACCAGGCCCTGCAAGCGTTCGTGCATGGAATATCCTTTGGCTGCACTGAAAAACCGTCCTCGTAGATCGCGGCGAACGACAGCGGTTCAGTCCAGTCCGAGGAGGCGGTTAGAATAGCCGCCACTTCATCGGCCTTGCGAGTCCCGGCACATGAGCCAGATTTCACTTTTTCACAATCCGCGCTGCTCGAAATCCCGCGGCGCCCTCGAATTGCTCGAGGAGCGCGGCATCCAGCCCCAGATCATCCGCTACCTGGAAACCCCGCCCAGCGCCGCCGAACTCAAGGCGCTGCTCGGCAAGCTGGGTATCAGCGCGCGCCAGCTGCTGCGCACCGGCGAAGACGAATACAAGCAACTCGACCTGGCCAACCCGGCACTGGGCGATGAGCAACTGATCGAGGCCATGGCCGGCCATCCCAAGCTCATCGAGCGACCAATCCTGGTAGTTGGCGACAAGGCGGTGATCGGCCGTCCGCCGGAAAAAGTGCTGGAGATCCTGCCTTGAGCGCTCCCTACGTTCTGGTCCTTTACTACAGCCGCCACGGCGCCACCGCCGAGATGGCCCGGCAGATCGCCCGAGGCGTCGAGCAGGGCGGGCTGGAAGCGCGCGTGCGCACGGTGCCGGCGGTTTCCACCGAGTGCGAAGCCGTTGCCCCGGACATCCCGGCCGAAGGCGCGCTCTACGCCACCCTGGACGACCTCAAGGACTGCTCCGGCCTCGTCCTCGGCAGCCCGACCCGCTTCGGCAACATGGCCGCGCCGCTCAAGTACTTCCTCGACGGCACCAGCAGCCTGTGGCTGACCGGCGGCCTGGTCGGCAAGCCGGCAGCGGTGTTCACGTCCACCGCCAGCCTGCACGGCGGCCAGGAGACCACCCAGCTGTCGATGATGCTGCCGCTGCTGCACCACGGCATGCTCATCACCGGCATCCCCTACAGTGAGCCCGCCCTGCTGGAAACCCGCGGCGGCGGCACGCCCTACGGCGCCAGCCACTTCGCCACGGCCGACGGCAAGCGCAGCCTGGACGAACACGAAATCACCCTGTGCCGCGCGCTGGGCAAGCGCCTGGCCGAAGTCGCCCGCAAACTGGAGAGCTGAATGGCCCGCAAGAACAAACCGCTGCCGCCCATGGAATGGCTCAAACCCCGGCTGGCCGCCAGCCGCGCGGTCGCCCTCGGCAGCTTCATCGGGCTGATCCTGCTCATCGTCATCTGGGACCTGCTGTTCGCCGACGCCCACGGTGGCGCGCGCTGGGTGCCGTGGGTCTTCCTCGGCTTCAAGCTGCTGCCGCTGCTGGTGGTGGCGCCGGGGATCCTGATCGGCAGCGCGCGCGGTCACGCCTGGGCGTGCTACGTGATCAACCTGTACTTCATCCTCGGCGTGCTCAACGCCTTCGATCCCAACCATGCCATCTTCGGCTGGGCGGAGATCATCCTCAGCGTGTCGCTGTTCTGTTCGGCGCTGATGTACACGCGCTGGCGCTTCCAGTACGACCGCAAGCTCGCTGGCGAAGGCGAAGAAGCGCAGCAGGAAGCCGCGAGCGTCTGATCGGAGAACCGCGAATCAGGGAGACCGGGGCTTACCAGCCCATGGTTTCCTTGAGGAAGGGAATGGTCAGCTTGCGCTGGGCCTGCAGCGAGGCCTTGTCCAGCTCGTCCAGCAGGTCGAAGAGGAACTGCATGCTGCGCGCGCCGCGGGTGAGGATGAAGCGTCCCACTTCGTCGGTCAGGTGCAGGCCACGGCGCGAAGCACGCAGCTGCAGGGCGCGCAGCTTCTCGTCGTCGGTCAGCGGGTGCAGTTGGAAAATCAGCGAAAGCGTCAGGCGGGACTTCAGGTCCGGCAATTTCACCTTCAGCTCGCGCGGCGATACCGAGGCCGACAGCAGCAGCTTGCGGCCGGAATCGCGCAGGCGGTTGAACAGGTGGAACAGCGCCTCTTCCCATTCGCGCTTGCCGGCCAGGGCGTCGAGATCATCCAGGCACACCAGCTCGCGCTGTTCGAGATTGTCGAAGATTTCCGGACCGTAGGCCACCAGGTCCGCCATCGGCAGGTAGACCGACGGCTCACCCAGTTGCTCGGAACGAATGCAGGCGGCCTGCAGCAGGTGGCTGCGGCCGACGCCTTCGGCGCCCCAGAGATAGATCAGGCTTTCCGTCCACCCCGCCTCGGGCTCGCACAGACGCTCGACATAGCCGAGCGCCGCGGCATTGGCACCGGGGTAGTAGTTGGCGAACGTTGCGTCATCGCGCAGGCGTACGCTGAGTGGGAGCTGCATAGGAGTCATGCCGGGCCGGGCGTTTCTTCAATCGCTTGGGGTGGGCCTTGGTGACTGAAAGTTTATCCAAATCAGAAGGATAACGCAGCTACCACGTGCGACTCAGAGCCGCCGGTGCCGGGAAGCGGGGCTTTGCCCGCCCCCGGAGCGCTCGTCACCAGTGGAAGCGCAGGGCGTTCTGCGCCGGTACGGCCGCATTCGGCACCGGCTGGCCGTTGGCATCGACCGCCGGTTGCGCCGGTTCGGCCGGGGCTTCCTGCAGGCGGGCCAGGGCCAGCTGCGCGCGCAACTGCTCAGTGCTGGCGGTCACACGGTAGACCAGATTCCTGCCCTGGACTTCCACCAGCTTGGCGCCCATCGGCTCCAGCAGGCGCGAAACCTCGGCGTAACGGGCCAGGTCGGCGCCTTCGATCTGCACGACCTGGGCCGAAGCAGAACCGGCCGAACCGACGAAGCGCTGCGACAGGCGCTGGGAAACACCGAGCATCACCGCATCGGCCAGCGCATCCGGAGTATCGCCCTGGGCCTGACCCTGCTCGCGGGAATCCCCCATCCACACGCGCCAGTTGGCGGTCCACTTGCCGTCGGCTTCCTTGGCGTCCACCGCCAGCAGGGCGTCGGCGCCGTAGCGCTCGGAGGCGGATTTCAGTGCGTCCGGCTGGGCGGCACTGAGGTTTTCGGGAGTGCCGACCTGCTGCTCGCTGAGGTCGGCGATCGGCAGGCGCAGCGGCAGGCCACGGCGCTGCGCCGCACGGTTCAGCGGGGCGGAGGCTTCCTGGCTGTCACCCACCAGGCTGCTACCGTTGGCGCTTTCGTTCAGCCACCAGGCCAGCACGCTCGGGCGGCTGGCGCCCCACACCGGCAGGCCGGCCTGGCGCAGGGCGTTGTCGGTGGCGGTCGGGTCGAAGTCCACCACCAGCGCCATGGGCGGGCCATTCTCGAAACCGTACTGACTGATCAGCTGCTGCGGGTCCTTGAAGTAGCCGGCCAGGGCCGGGCTCTGTGCCGCGCCGGCATTGCCGGTCAGGCGCAGCACCAGGGTCTGCAGGGCGCGGGTCAGGCCGGCATTGCGCTCGTCCGGCTGCTGGGAAGCGACCGGTTCGTGCACCTGGTACAGGTTGCCCAGTGTTTCAGCGAAGGACGGCAGGCTGAACAGCGACAGGCAGAGGATCAACAGGCGGGCGGTCAGGCGCATGGCGGGCTCTCGCGGCAAAAACGAAGATGCCAGCGTGCAACGAGCTGGCAAGGAAGGCCTATACCTTAAACAGCCGTCCGGCCAGCGGCAACAGCGCGAGATGGCCGCTGCCGGGCAAGCCTGATAAAATCCCGCGCCTCCCGCGCAGGCCGGGAAGCGCGAACGGCGCACCCGGCGGCAAGACGAATCATCCCTTCTATAGGCCTGGATTTATGAGCAACAAGCAACCCTCGTTGAGCTACAAGGACGCCGGTGTGGACATCGACGCCGGCGAAGCCCTGGTCGAACGCATCAAAGGCGTCGCCAAGCGCACCGCGCGTCCGGAAGTCATGGGCGGCCTGGGTGGCTTTGGCGCTCTGTGCGAGATCCCGGCCGGTTACAAGCAGCCCGTACTGGTCTCCGGTACCGACGGTGTCGGCACCAAGCTGCGCCTGGCGCTGAACCTGAACAAGCACGACAGCATCGGCCAGGACCTGGTCGCCATGTGCGTCAACGACCTGGTCGTGTGCGGCGCCGAGCCGCTGTTCTTCCTCGACTACTACGCCACCGGCAAGCTCAACGTCGACGTGGCCGCCACCGTGGTCACCGGCATCGGCGCCGGCTGCGAGCTGGCCGGTTGCTCCCTGGTCGGTGGTGAAACCGCCGAGATGCCGGGCATGTACGAAGGCGAAGACTACGACCTGGCCGGTTTCTGCGTCGGCGTGGTGGAGAAGTCCGAGATCATCGACGGCTCGAAAGTGGTCGCCGGCGACGCTCTGATCGCCCTGCCCTCCTCCGGCCCGCACTCCAACGGCTACTCGCTGATCCGCAAGATCATCGAGGTCTCCGGTGCCGACATCGAATCCACCCAGCTGAACGGCGAGCCCCTGGCCGACCTGCTGATGGCCCCGACCCGCATCTACGTGAAGCCGCTGCTGCAGCTGATCAAACAGACCGGCGCGGTCAAGGCCATGGCCCACATTACCGGCGGCGGCCTGCTGGACAACATCCCGCGCGTCCTGCCGGACAACGCCCAGGCCGTGGTTGACGTGGCCAGCTGGCAGCGCCCGGCGGTCTTCGACTGGCTGCAGGAAAAAGGCAACGTCGACGAGACCGAAATGCACCGCGTGCTGAACTGCGGCGTGGGCATGGTCATCTGCGTCGCCCAGGATCAGGTGGAAGTTTCCCTGAAAGCCCTGCGTGACGCCGGCGAACAGCCGTGGGTCATCGGCCGCATCGATGCTTGCGCCGCCGACGCCGAGCGCGTGGTCCTGAACAACCTGAAAGGCCACTGATGTCCACACCTTGCAATGTCGTGGTGCTGATTTCCGGCTCCGGCAGCAACCTGCAAGCCCTGATCGACAGTCTCGCCGGCGCTGACACGCCGGCGGTGATCCGCGCGGTGATCTCCAACCGCGCGGACGCCTACGGCCTGGAGCGTGCGCGCCAGGCCAACATCGAGACGCGCTTCCTCGACCACAAGTCCTACGCCGACCGCGAAAGCTTCGACGCTGCACTGATCCAGGCCATCGACGGCCTCGACGCAGACCTGGTGCTGCTCGCCGGCTTCATGCGCATCCTCAGCGCGGACTTCGTGCGTCACTACCAGGGTCGCCTGCTGAACATCCATCCGTCCCTGTTGCCCAAGTACAAAGGCCTGCACACCCACCAGCGTGCGCTGGAGGCTGGCGATGCCGAGCACGGCTGCAGCGTGCACTTCGTCACCGAGGAACTTGATGGCGGCCCACTGGTCGTACAGGCGGCAATCCCGGTAGAGTCTGACGACACGCCGGAAACGCTGGCGCAGCGCGTTCACGTGCAGGAACATGTGATCTATCCGCTGGCCATGCGCTGGTTCGCCGAAGGCCGAGTCAGGCTGGGTGAACATGGCGCCACGCTGGATGGGGAACTTCTGCCCGCATCCGGCCATTCGTACCGAACCTAGGAGATTCGTGATGCGTAGAGCCCTGCTGTTCCTGATGGCTGTACTGACCCTGCCGGCCCAGGCTTTCGAGCTGAAGCCGTTCGAGGCCAGCTACACCGCCGACTGGAAACAGATGCCGATCAGCGGGACCGCTTCCCGCAGCCTCAAGCAAGGCGACGGCGGCCGCTGGGAACTGGACTTCAAGGCGTCCATGCTGCTCGCCAGCCTCACCGAGACCAGCACGTTCAAGGTCGAGAACGACACCTACCTGCCGCTGACCTACCGCTGGGCCCGCGAAGGCCTGGGCAAGAACAAGCAGACCGAGCTCGATTTCGACTGGGCCGAGAAGCAGGTACTGGGCAGCGACCGTGGCGACCAGGTGCGCCAGCCGCTGAACAAGGGCCAGCTGGACAAATCCACCTACCAGCTCGCGCTGCAGCATGACGTGGCCGTCGGCAAGAAGGCCATGAGCTACCAGGTGATCGAGGGTACCGATACCGATACCTACGACTTCCGCGTGCTCGGCGAAGAGAAGGTCCGCACCCAGGCCGGGCTGATCACCGCGATCAAGGTGGAGCGCGTGCGCGACCCCACCAAGAGCAACCGCAAGACCATCCTCTGGTTCGCCAAGGATTGGGACTTCCTCCTCGTGCGCCTGTACCAGCAGGAGTCCGACGGCAAGGAATATCAGATCATGCTCAAGGAAGGCACCGTGGGCGGCAAGGCCGTTCAGGGCGAGAAAGGCTGATCCTTCAGCGCAAAAGAAAAGCCGGGCAAATGCCCGGCTTTTTCATTTCTGCACCACTCGTGGCGCAGGACCTGTGGAGCTAGGGGGACGCCATCGTTATTGCTCGCGAACCGCCTGGCACCGATGCCGGCGGAAACAATGTTCGCGAGCAAGCTCGCTCCTACGAAGAGCCGTATGCCGCAGTGAGCGGCCGATAGAAAAGCCGGGCATCGCCCGGCTTTTCCTTGCCTGGAGAACGAGAGCTGCGATCAGCCCTCGTTCGACGGCTTGCGCTTGAAGCGGCGGGCGATCCAGCCAATGGCCAGGGCCGGCAGAATCCACAACTTCTTCAGCAGCACCAGCAGGGTGGCGAACAGGCCGACCTTGGCGGCAACCTTGCCGGCGATCAGCGCGCCCAGGCCATAGGCGGCGACCTTGTCGACACTGGGGTTGAAGTCGACATAGCGGCTGCCCGGGTTGAACTCGGTCATCGCCAGCACCTTGCTGACGTTCTTCTCGATTTCCGGCAGTTGCTCCATGCCCGCGACAAAGTTCAGCACCAGCACACCTTTGCGGCCCAGCGCGCGGATGTTGTAGTTCAGGGTGTGCTCCTTGGCGTCGCCGAACTGCAGCTCCTTGGCCCAGTACAGCTTCTTCTCCGCGGCATCATAGCGCGGCGGCGCAGCCCAGCCGATCAGCTGGATCGCTTCGAAGCCCTGCTGTTCACGCTGCGGATTGGCCTCCTTGAGGTCGTCCTGCATGTCCTTGAGCATCTCGGCATAGTCGATTTTCGCCGCGTCCTCGTCAGAGACGTAGCCGCTTTCCTCGTACTGCACGGTCACTGCCCAGGATTCGGCAGCGAAGGGCGACACGCCGGCCGGCATCAGCATGCCCAGGGGCGGCTCGTCGTTGGGCGGGTTGCCCCAGGCTTCGAGGACGCGCTCGGCATCCTTGCCGTCGAGGAAGACGAAGTTGTCCGGCAGGTCGAAGGTCGCGAGGTTATCGCCGACCACCACCTTGCCCTTCTGGAAGTGCAGGCTGGCGACGAAGGTCTCGGGCGACATCTCCTCGTCCGACTCGGCGGCGGCAGCGGGAGCAGCGGCAGCCGCGGGGGCTTCGCTCTGGTTGGAAGTGGCGGGAGCGGCGAACGCCGGGGCGGCGACAGCCTGTGCAAGCAGGGCGACGAGGAAGAGGGCTTTGCCATCCATAGGGTGAATCTCCTGAATCGTATCCATGACATCGACGGCCAATTGCTGTGCCGCCGGGCCCGAATTGTCGCACTCCAGCGTCGAACCTGTAACAGGAAATTTCACTTCCGCCCGCTCTGGCGCAAGGAAAAGCCGGGCATGGGCCCGGCTTCATCGCGCGCTGCTACGCCTCAGGGCTGGCTGGCGATAGCCTTCTCGATCGCCGCCTGCAGCTGCGGATCGTCCGGTTTGGTCAGGCTGGAAAACTGGGCCACCACCTTGCCCTGGCGGTCCACGACGTACTTGAAGAAGTTCCAGCGCGGCACCTGGTCGGCCTGCTGGGCGAGGTCCTTGAACAGCGGGATGGCCTCGTCGCCGCTGACGTGCTGCACCGAGGTCATGTTGAAGGTCACGCCGTAATTGCCGTAGCAGACCTTGGCGGTCTCGGCGGCATCGGCGTCTTCCTGCTTGAAGTCATCGGAGGGCACGCCGAGCACTTCCAGGCCCTGTCCCTTGTACTGCTGGTAGACGGCCTCGAGACCCTTGAACTGCGGGGTGAAGCCGCAGTGGCTGGCGGTGTTCACCACCAGCAGCGGCTTGCCGGCGTACAGCTCGCAGAGATCGAGGCTGTCCTTGGAGCGCAGCTTGGGCAGTTCGCCCTGGGTCTTGAGCAGCGCCGGGCAGTCGGCGGCCTGCGCGGCCATCGGCAGCAGCAGGGTCAGGGCGAGCAGGGAAAGACGTGGACGCATCGTGGGAATCCTCCGGTGATCAGGCCACGCTACCCCGCGCGCCGGGCATCAGCAACTGCCCATGCCCAGTTGCATCAGCGCCAGCCCGCCACGCTGCCAGCCCCACCAGGCAAGCCCGGCCAGCGCCAGGCCGAGGCCCAGCACCAGTGCGATCACCACCGGGCGTTTCACGCGGCCCCCAGTGCGGGGCGCTCGACCGGGCGCTCGCGCACCGGCCAGTTGAGCAGGCCGGCCAGCAGGCTGAGGAGGATGGAAACCTGCCAGACCAGGTCGTAGTTGCCGGTGTGGTCATACACGTAGCCGCCCAGCCAGCCGCCGAGGAAGGCGCCGATCTGGTGGAAGAGGAAGGTGATGCCGCCGAGCATCGAGAGGTTGCGCACGCCGAACAGCGTGGCGACCGTACCGTTGGTGAGTGGCACCGTGGACAGCCAGAGCAGGCCCATGGCGATGCCGAACGCGTAGGCCGTCCAGACGCTCAGCGGCGCCCAGATGAAGGCGACTATCACCACCGCGCGCAACAGGTAGAGGCCGGTCAGCAGCCGGGGCTTGCTCATCCGCCCGCCGAGCCAGCCGGCGAAGTAGGTGCCGAACACGTTGAACAGCCCCACCAGCGCCAGCACCGTGGTGCCGACGGTGGCGGGCAGATGGCGATCCACCAGGTAGGCCGGCAGGTGCACGCCGATGAACACCACCTGGAAGCCGCAGACGAAGAAGCCCAGCGACAGCAGCCAGAACCCCGAATGCCCGGCCGCCTCGCGCAGCGCCTCGCCGAGCGTCTGTTCGTGGCCCTGCAAGGGCAGCGGCTTGTCACGCATCAGCGTCGCCAGCGGCACGATGAGGGCGACCAGCAGGCCCAGCGCCAACAGCGCGGCCGACCAGCCGAGCCAGCCGATCAGCCCGAGGGTACCCGGCAGCATGGCGAACTGGCCAAAGGAGCCGGCCGCCGCGGAGATGCCCATGGCCATGCTGCGGCGCTCCAGCGGTACCGCGCGGCCAACGGCGCCGAGGATCACCGAGAACGAGGTACCCGAGAGGCCGACACCGATCAGCAGGCCAGCGCTCATCGACAGGCTGAAGGCCGAGTCGGAATAGCCCATCAGCACCAGGCCGACAGCATAGAGGATGCCGCCCACCAGCACGGTGCGCATGGCGCCGAAGCGGTCGGCGATGGCCCCGGTGAACGGTTGGGCGATACCCCAGATCAGGTTCTGCAGGGCGATGGCGAAGGCGAAGGTCTCGCGTCCCCAGCCGAATTCGGCGCTCATCGGCGCGAGGAACAGGCCGAAGCCATGGCGGATGCCCAGGGACAGGGCGAGGATCAGGGCGCCGGATAGCAGTATCCAGAACCCTGTGCGCGACAGCTTCGACATCGGTTACTCCTGCGCGGGTATATGCCCGCTTTTGTTCGTTCTTCTAAACAGCACGCAGGCCGCCGCTAGCTCTCCAGCGCGGCCAGTTCATCCAGCAAGGCTTCCAGCTGACGGCGCTTGTCATCTCCCAGGTGCGCCGCCACATTCTGCTGCGCCGCATCCCAGGCATCACCGCCACGCTCGATGCGCTCCAGGCCCGCCGTTGTCAGCGCCACGATGCGGTTGCGCAGATCGTCGCCCTCCTCCAGCTTCACCAGGCCATCGGCCTCCAGCGGCTTGAGGTTGCGCCCCAGGGTGCTGCGGTCCAGGCCCATGGCCTCGGCCAGTTCGGAGATGCTCGGCTGCTCAAGCCGCGACAGGTGCCGCAGCAGGGAGAATTGTGCAGTGGTCAGCCCGACGCCCTTCAGGGCATCGTCGTAGACGCGGGTCACGGCACGGGCCGAGCGGCGCAGCTTGGTGCAGAGGCATTGGGTCGTCAGCATGAATGCGTGTATATACCCGCAACTCCCACTCGGTCAATGGCCGGCGCGACCGATTGTCCCAACTGGCCAATTGTCCCAAATGCCGGTGCTTGCCGTTGGCGCAGCCAAGGGCACCACCGCGCCCCGGCCGTATAACTGCGGCCATCCAGCCCCGCGCTTTCGACGGGGCGCAGCACGTCCGAGGTCCCCGATGCCCGTCTACAAAGCTCCGCTGCGCGACACCCGCTTCCTGCTCAACGAAGTCTTCGACTTCCCCCGCCACTACCAGAACCTGGTCAACGGCGGCGACGCCACGCCGGACATGGTCGATGCCATCCTCGGCGAATGCGCGAAGCTCTGCGAGGAAGTTATCGCCCCGCTCTACCACAGCGGCGACGAGGAAGGCTGCCACCTGGAGAACGGCGAAGTACGCACGCCCACGGGCTTCAAGGAGGCCTACGACGCCTATGTCGCCGGCGGCTGGCAGGGCCTGTCGCACCCGGTGGAGTACGGCGGCCAGGGCCTGCCGATGAGCCTGGGCGCGCTCAAGCAGGAGATGCTCGGCACCGCCAACTGGCCGTTTTCCATGTACCCGGGCCTGTCGCTGGGCGCCATGAACACCGTGATGCAGCACGGCACCGAGGAACAGAAACACACCTACCTCACCCCGCTTACCGAAGGCCGCTGGGGCGGCACCATGTGCCTGACCGAACCGCAGTGCGGCACCGACCTGGGCCAGGTGAAGACCCGCGCAGAAACCAACGCCGACGGCAGCTACGCGATCACCGGCACGAAGATCTTCATCTCCTCCGGCGAGCACGACCTAACGGAGAACATCGTCCACATCGTCCTCGCGCGCCTGCCGGATGCGCCCAAGGGCACGCGCGGCATTTCGCTGTTCATCGTGCCGAAATTCCTCGCAGGAGAGGCCGGTGCCCTCGGCCCGCGCAACGGCGTGACCTGCGGTGCGCTGGAAAAGAAGATGGGCATCAAGGCCTCGGCGACCTGCGTGATGAACTTCGACGGCGCCACCGGCTACCTGATCGGCGAGCCGAACAAGGGCCTGGAGTGCATGTTCACCTTCATGAACAGCGCGCGCATCGGCACCGCCATCCAGGGCGTCGCCACCGCCGAACTGGCCTACCAGGGCGCGCTGGCCTATGCCCGCGAGCGTCGTTCGATGCGTGCTCTCTCCGGCACCAAGGAACCGGGCGAAATCGCCGACAGCCTGATGCACCACGGCGACGTGCGCCGCATGCTGCTGACCCAGAAAGCCGTGGCCGAAGGCGGCCGCGCGCTGATCTACCTGGCCACGCAGTACGCCGACAAGATGATCCAGGGCCTGCTGACCAACGACAACGCGGAGTACGACCGCTGGGACGACAAGCTCGGCTTCCTCACCCCGATCCTCAAGGGCTGCCTGACCGAGTTGGGCCTGGAGAGCGCCAACCTCGGCATGCAGGTGTTCGGCGGCCACGGCTACATCAAGGAACACGGCATGGAGCAGATCGTCCGCGACGCGCGGATCGCCACGCTCTACGAGGGCACCACCGGCATCCAGGCGCTGGACCTGCTCGGCCGCAAGGTGCTGCTGATGACCCAGGGCAAGGCCGTACGCGACTTCACCCGGCAGGTGGCAAAGTTCGCCGTCGAGTTGCTCAAGCAGGAACCGGCCATGCGCGGCCGCGCACTCACCCTGCTCAAGCTCTGCGCGCAGTGGAACCTGCTGACGATGCGCATCGCCCTCACCGCCCGCAAGCAGCGCGACCTGGTGAGCACCGCCAGCCACGACTACCTGATGTTCTCCGGCTATGCCGCGCTGGCGTATTCCTGGGCGCTGCAGGAAGCTGCCGCGCGCAAACGCCTGCGCCAGGGCGGCAGCGAGTCGAGCGACTTCTACAAGGCCAAGATCGCCACCAGCGACTTCTACTTCGCCCGCCTGCTGCCGCGCGCCAAGAGCCATGCGGCGGCGATGGCGAAGCCGGTGCGGTCGATCATGGGGCTGAAGACGGAGCATTTCGCCTTCGATTGACGGGCAGCGAGCCTGACCTTGCAGGAGCGCGCCATGCGCGCGATCGCGGGCATGGCCCGCTTGCTGCCACATGACATTCTGCACGGGGGCCCGCCCTCTCCCTGCCCCTCTCCCTGAAGGGAGAGGGGACCGTTTGGAACAGGATGAAACCAAGGTATCAGCCGTTACAATCGGCTCCCTCTCCCTTCAGGGAGAGGGCGGGGGGAGAGGGAAAGCCCGGGCACGGACTTTCAGAAAAAGGCAGTTGCACCTGCATAAGGAACACTGACGGCGAGATCAGAGCGCCAGCGCCACCAGCACGGCGCACTCGATGATTTCCAGCATCGCCCCGGCGGTATCCCCGGTGGTGCCACCCAGGCGGGCGATGAAGCGGCTGCGCAGCCAGACGAACACCACCAGCGCGACCACCAGCGCCAGCAGGCCGGTAAGCCCTGCCAGCACCATCAGCGCCGCGTTGGCCGCCAGCATCCACGGCATTGCGCCGCGCGGCAGGTGATCGGCCAGCGCCAGGCCCAGTCCGCCCTTGCGCGCATAGTCGGTGGTGAAGAACAGCAGCGGCAACGCGCAGCGCCCCAGCCAGGGCGCCAGCAGCAGGCCCCAGTGCTGGTGATTGCCGAGAATGGCGGTGATCGCCGCAAACTTCAGCAGCAGCAGGAGCACCAGCGCGACCACCGCTGCCGGGCCGCAGCGCGGGTCTTTCATGATCGCCAGGGTGCGCTCGCGATCACCCAGGCCGCCGATCCAGGCGTCCGCCGTATCAGCCAGGCCATCGAGGTGCAGGGCACCGGTGAAGGCCACCCACACCAGCAGGATCAGCGCCGCCTGCAGCAGCAGGTGCACGCCACTGAGCAACTCGCCCATGGCAAACAGCACGGCACCGATCAGCAAGCCCACCAGCGGGTAGTACAGCGTGGCGCGGCCGAACTGCTGCGGCGTCGGCATGTGCCCCAGGCGCACCGGCAGGCGGGTAAGGAACTGCAACGCTACCAGCGGCAGCAGCCAATCGCTGAGATGGGCGGCGTGCGGATGCTCCCCGCTCTGCTCGGCAGGCCCGGGTGTCTCTTGCTCGCGGTCCCGCTGCGGCTCGTTCATCAGTTGCCTGCCTTTTGGATGCGCCAGCCATCGCCGTCGCGGGTCACGTCCAGCGCCATGCATTCGCCGTGGGCCACCACCACCTCCAGCAGACGCCTTGCCGGCAGGCCGCTGGCCAGCGCGCCGAACAGGCGCATGACCCCGCCGTGAGTGACGACCAGCACGGACGACCCGGCATGGGTCTGGTAGAGGCGTTCCAGCGCCGCGAAGACGCGGAATTCGAAGTCGCCCATGGCCTCGCCACCGGGCGGCGGGAAGGCATAGGGGTCGCTCCAGAAACGCTCCAGCGCCGCGGCATCGCTTTCCATCAGCGTAGCTGGCGAAATGCCTTCCCACTGGCCGAAGTCCAACTCCTGCAGGCCTGGCTCGAAGCCCAATGGCAGCACATGACGCGCCGCCAGTTCTTCGGCGAAAGCCGCGCAACGCTGGAGCGGCGAGCTGACCAGCGCCGACCAGCGGCACTCATCGCCCAGCGCCCCGCGCATCTGCGCCCAACCGGTCTCGGTCAGCGCATCGTCCAGGCGGCCACGGAAGCCACCGCCGCGCTCGGTCTCACCGTGACGCAGCAGCTCAAGGCGCAGCGTCATGCGGGGCGGTCCGATACCGCAGCCTCGGCAAAGGTCGCCATGCCGCTGTGCAACCGGCAAGCCTGGCGCAGCAGCGGCACGGCCAGCGCCGCGCCGCTGCCTTCACCCAGGCGCAGACCGAGGTCGAGCAGCGGTTGCGCGTCGAGGGCTGACAGCACACGGTTGTGCCCCGGCTCGGCGCCGGCGTGGGCGAACAGCAGCCAGTCGCGGCAGCCGGGATTCAGGTGTGTGGCGCACAACGCCGCAGTGGTGCAGATGAAACCATCCACCAGCGCCGGAATGCCCTTCTGCGCACAGGCCAGATAGGCGCCGACCAGCGCGGCGATCTCGAAGCCGCCGAGGCGACAGAGCGCCTCGAAGGGCTCGTCGCAGTGGGCTCGATGCAGCGCCAGCGCACGGTCGATCACCTCGACCTTGCGTGCAACGCCCTGCGAATCCAGCCCGGTACCTGGGCCAACCAGCGCCTGCGCCGGTTCGTCCAGCAGGGCGCAGGCCAGAGCCGCCGCGGAGCTGGTATTACCGATGCCCATTTCGCCACCGATGAACAACTCCGCACCGCCCTGCTGCGCGCGGCGCACGGATTCGCGGCCGGCTTCCAGCGCAATCAGGCACTGCGCGGCGGTCATCGCCGGCTCTTTGGTGAAGTTCGCGGTCCCGGCGCCGACCATCACATGCAGCACACCCGGCAGCGGTTCCAACGGCGTGGCGGTGCCCAGGTCGATAACCTCCAGGCGTGCATCAAGGTCGCGGGCCAGCACGCTGATCGCCGCACCGCCGCGCACGAAGTTGCGCAGCATCTCGACGGTCACCGCCTGCGGATAGGCCGACACGCCTTCCGCGACCACACCGTGGTCGCCGGCGAACAGGGCGATCCAGATGTGCTCCAGGCTTGGCCGCTCGCGGCCCTGCAAGCCGGCCAGGCGGATGGTTTCCTCCTCCAGCCGGCCCAGCGCGCCGCGCGGCTTGGTCAACTGATCCTGGCGCGCCGCGGCCTTGCCCTGCGCCACACGGTCGATCGGCTGGGTACCTTGCAGCCACCATTGCAGACTCATAACGCTTCCCCTTTCAACACCATGGGCAGGCCGGCGACGGTGAACACCACGCGCTCGCTGACCTCGGCCAGGGACTGGTGCAGCCAGCCGGCCTCGTCGACATACCGGCGGCTGAGCTCGCCCATCGGCACCACGCCCAGCCCGGTTTCGTTGCTGACCAGGAGGATTCTCCCGGGCAGTTGCGGCAGCACTTCCAGCAGCGCGTCGATCTCGCCGCGCAGGCGCCAGCCGTCTTCATGGAGCAGCAGGTTGGTCACCCACAGGGTCAGGCAGTCCACCAGCACGCAGTGCTGCGGCGCCGCCAGGCGCTCCAGCGCATCGGCCAGGGCCAGCGGCTCTTCCACCAGCCCCCAGTGCTCAGGGCGGCGCTCGCGGTGCTGGAGGATGCGCGTGGACATCTCGCCGTCGCCGGCCTGGGCCGTGGCGACGTAGGTGACCGGCAGGCCGCTTTCCAGCGCCAGGCGCTCGGCCAGACGGCTCTTGCCCGAGCGGGCGCCGCCGAGGATCAGTTCAAGCATGGGTTCCCCATCTGTAGGAGCGAGCTTGCTCGCGAACAATCTCGCCGAACGCCGGTGTCATGCGGTTCGCGAGCAAGGATTGGGGCGTCCCCCTCGGTCCTACGAAGAGCCGACGCCCGCGTAGGGCGCATAACGCTCCAAGCGTTATCCGCCGAAACATTGGCAGGAAGAAACAGCGGATAACCGCGAAAGGTCATGCGCTCTGCAGTCCGCACAGCGCTCTCAGTTTTTCCGTATCCAGATGCGCCTCGACCTGATCGGCCAGGCGCTCGATGTCGCGCTCACGCAGGGCGTGGTAATCGATGCTCTGCACCTGGCTCAGCCCGGCCCAGCGCAGCAGCGCCGAGCTGCAAGCGCTGGACTCGAACAGCCCGTGGAGGTAGGTCCCCATCACCTGGCCATCGGCACTCAAGGCACCGTCGCTGCGGCCATCGCCCAGACGCACGGCGGGATTCGCCAACGCCGGGCCTTCGGTGACGCCGGCGTGAATCTCGTAACCACTCACCGGAGCATCTTCCAGCGCCAGTTGGCCACTGACATTGCGCAGTTGCTTCTGCGGCTCCAGCACCGTACGGAAATCCAGCAGGCCGAGACCGTCGCTCTCCCCCGCCGCACCTTCCAGGCCGTGCGGGTCGGCCAGGGTGCGGCCGAGCATCTGCAAGCCGCCACAGATGCCCAGCAGCCTGCCGCCGTAGCGCAGGTGACGGCGGATCGCCTCTTCCCAGCCCTGGGCGCGGAGAAACGCCAGGTCCGGGCGCACGCTCTTGGAGCCGGGCAGGATGATCAGGTCCGCCGGCGGGATCGGCTGGCCAGGGCCGACGAAGGTCAGCTCCACCTGCGGGTGCAGACGCAGCGGATCGAAGTCAGTGTGGTTGCTGATGCGCGGCAGCACCGGCACCACCACGCGCAGGCGCTCGCCGGTCTTGGCGGCCTGGCGGGTATCGATGGCGTCCTCGGCTTCCAGGTGGAAGTCCATCAGGTACGGCAGCACGCCGAGCACCGGCACGCCGGTACGCTCTTCCAGCCAGTCGAGGCCGTTCTGCAGCAACGCGATGTCGCCGCGGAAACGGTTGATGACGAAGCCCTTCACCCGCGCCCTTTCGCTCTCGGAGAGCAGCTCCAGCGTACCGACCAGATGGGCGAATACGCCGCCGCGATCGATGTCGGCGATCAGGATCACCGGGCAGTCCACCGCCTCGGCGAAGCCCATGTTGGCAATGTCGTTGGCGCGCAGGTTGATCTCCGCCGGCGACCCCGCGCCCTCCACCATCACCACCGGGTACTGAGCGCTGAGGCGCTGGTGGGATTCGAGCACGGCCTGCATCGCGACGCGCTTGTAGTCGTGGTAGGCCACGGCGTTCATGCTGGTCACCGCGCGGCCATGGATGATCACCTGAGCGCCGGTGTCGCTGTTGGGCTTGAGCAGCACCGGGTTCATGTCGGTGTGCGGCGCCAGGTGGCAGGCCTGTGCCTGCACCGCCTGGGCGCGGCCAATTTCGCCACCGTCGGCGGTCACCGCGCTGTTCAGCGCCATGTTCTGCGGCTTGAACGGCACCACTGCCACGCCCTGGCGAATCAGCCAGCGGCACAGCGCGGTCACCAGGGTGCTCTTGCCGGCATCCGAAGTGGTGCCTTGCACCATCAGCGTGCTCACCGCAGGCTCTCCATCTGGTTGAAGGTGCGCAGGCCGTGTTCCAGGCGCTCCCAGCCCTTCTCGTCGGGTGGCAGGCCAAAGCGCAGGCTCGCGGGCGTCTCGAACAGGCGCACGAGGATGCCCTGGCGCGCCAGGTGATCGCGCAATGCGTGAGCGCGCATGGACACCACCCACTGAAACAGCGCCGTGCCACCCTGCGGGGCAAATCCGTGCTCGCCGAGCAGCCCGGCCATATGCCGACTGGCCTCATGCAGGTCGCGGCGGCGCTGGATCTGTTCCTGGAACTCGCCCAGTACCGTCTGTGCGACCCAGCGCGTCGGGCCGCTCACCGCCCAGGGGCCGAGCAGCTTCGCCAGGCTATCCAGCAGGCGCGGCTCGGCAAAGGCGAAGCCCAGCCGCGCTCCGGCGAGGCCGAAGAACTTGCCAAAGGAACGCAGCACGATCAGCCCCGGACGGCTCGCGCAGCTGGGCGCCAGGCTGTGTTCGGGCGTGCAGTCCATGAAGGCTTCGTCCACCACCAGCCAGCCGCCGCGCTCTTGCAGGCGCGCATGCCATTCCAGCAGCACGCCGGCCTCGATGCGCCGGCCAGTGGGGTTATTCGGATTGACCACCACCAGCACGTCGAAACGCTCCAGGTGATGGGGGACCTCCTGGTCGCTGACCTCGCGCAGGATGTGCCCGGCGGCACGCCAGGACTCGGCGTGCTCGGCATAACAGGGCGAGACCACGCCGACCTTGCCCGGTCGGCGCAGGCGCGGCAGCAACTGGATCGCCGCCTGGCTGCCGGGCAGCGGCAGCAGCTTCTCGGCGCCGTAGTAGCGGCGCGCAGCGGCTTCCAGGCCGTCGCTGTCTTCGGGCAGGCGCATCCAGGCCGTCGCCGGCACGCTGGGCAGCGTCCAGGGCCAGGGCGAGATACCGGTGGACAGGTCGAGCCACTCGGAGAGCGGAATACCGTACTGCTGCGCCGCTTTGCGCAACCGGCCGCCATGTTCGAGCATCAGAGCACTCCCAGGATGAGGATGACCACCAGCCACAGCAGCACGCCCTGGCGCACCAGGGCCAGCGCGCGCCAGATGTCCGTGGCGCTCGGCGCCGGGCCTTCGCCCAGCTGCGGGCGCTCGTGGAGCTCGCCGTGGTAGCGGGCAGAACCACCGAGCGATACGCCCAGCGCTCCCGCGCCAGCGGCCATCACCGGGCCGGCGTTGGGGCTGTCCCACTGTGGCGCCTGCGTGCGCCAGCAACGCAGGGCGAGCCGGGTATGGCCGAGCAGCGCATAGGTGAACGCCACCAGGCGCGCCGGAATGTAGTTGAGCACATCGTCGATCTTCGCCGCGGCCCAGCCGAAGCGTTCGAAGCGCGCGTTGCGGTAGCCCCACATGGCGTCGAGGGTGTTGCTCAGGCGATAGAGCACCACGCCAGGCGCGCCGGCCACGGCGAACCAGAACAGCGCGGCATACACCGCGTCGCTGCCGTTCTCCAGCACCGACTCGGTGGCGGCGCGGGCCACGGCGGTGTCGTCCAGCTCGGCGGTTTCGCGGCTGACCATGTAGCCCACGCGCAACCGTGCCTCGTTCAGATCGCCGGCGCGCAGGGCCACTGCCACCGGCTCGGCATGTTCACCCAGGCTGCGCAGGCCCAGCGCGGCGTACAGCGCCAGCGCCTGGACGACCCAGCCGATGCAGGGCAGGAGGCTGAGCAACAGCGCAATCAGGGTCAGCGGGATGACGGCGATGATCCAGGCGGTGACGCCATGGCTGCGCCAGCCGAGGCCGGGGGTATCCTTTCCGGCGTCGGCGCGCGAGCGATTGAAACGCCGTTCCAGCCGATCCGCCAGACGCCCGAAGGCCATCAGCGGATGCCAGCGTTTCGGCTCACCCAGCAGGGCATCCAGCGCTACACCAAGAACGCTCAGCAGGGCCAGGCTCATGGCTGTTCTCCCCAGTGGTTCTCGTACAGCAGCTCGCTGAGCGCGCGCGGTTGGCGCCAGCCTTCCAGGGCCAGCATCGGCGCCGGGTAGAACTCGCTGACCGGACCAAGGCAGATCACTGCCACTGCCTCGGCACCCACTGGCAGGCCGAGCAGTTCGCCCAGCGCGGCGGGGTCGAACAGCGACACCCAGCCCATGCCCAGACCTTCGGCACGCGAGGCCAGCCAGAGGTTCTGGATGGCACAGGATAGCGAGGCCAGGTCCATCTGCGGCAACGTGCGACGACCGAATACATGTGCCTCGCGGCCATCCATCAGCGCGGCCACCAGTACTTCGGCGCAGTCGAGCACGCCCTCGACCTTCAGCCGCATGAACTCGTCGGAACGCTCGCCCAGTGCCTCGGCGGTGCGCACGCGCTCCGCCTCCACCAACCCCTGGATCGATGCGCGCAGCTCCCGCGAGGTCACGCGAATGAACCGCCACGGCTGCATCAGCCCGACGCTGGGCGCCTGGTGCGCCGCTTCGAGCAGCCGCGCCAGCAGTTCGGGCGCTACCTCGCCGCCGCTGAAATGACGCATGTCGCGGCGCTCGGCGATGGCGCGGTAGAGCGCGGCGCGCTCCTCAAGGCTGTAGGCGTGCTCGGTCATGGTCTCAACAGGGCGGCTGCGGCGTCCGGATCGGACGGCAGGTAGAAGTGGATGTAGGAGGCGGTGAGCCGGCCACGGCGAAACACCGCTTCGGCCACCGGCTTGTCGTTGGGGCAGACGCCACGGGCCAGCGGCTCCTCGCTGCTGTCCAGCAACGAATGGTGGAAGGTGTGCCCGCGCAGGGTGCCTTCGGGCAGCGTCACCGCTTGCAGCGCCAGCGCGGCGAGGCGCTTCTGCAGGCGCGCTTCGCCCGGCAGCAGGCCGAGCAGTGCGGCGCGTTCACCGGCCACATCGGTCAGCGCATCGAGCAGATAAAGCATGCCGCCGCACTCGGCGAGGATCGGCTTGCCCATCTCGTGGTGCGCGTGGATGGCCTGGGCCATGGCGCGGTTGCCGGCCAGCGCCTGCAGGTGCAGTTCCGGGTAGCCGCCGGGCAGGTAGAGGCTGTCCACTTCCGGCAACGCGTCATCACGCAGCGGCGAGAAGAACACCAGCTCGGCACCCAGCGCACGCAGCAGGTCGAGGTTGGCCTGGTAGAGGAAGGCGAAGGCGTTGTCCCGCGCCACACCGATGCGCACGCCGTCCAGGCGGGAAGTTTCGCGACGCGGCTGGGGTGCAGCAAAGCTCACCGGCAGCGGCAGCTCGGTACTGGCGCTGGCGGCCAGTGCATCGGCGGCGGCGTCCAGGCGGGCATCGAGGTCGGCCAGTTCATCGGCCTGCACCAGGCCCAGGTGACGGCTGGGCAGCTCCACTTCGGTATCGCGCGGCAGCGCGCCATACCAGCGAATCCAGCCCGGCAGGCTGTCGCGCACCAGGTCGCGGTGACGCTGGCTGCCGATGCGGTTGGCGAGCACGCCGGAGAACGGCAGGTCGCTCTGGTAGGTCGCCATGCCAACGGCCATGGCACCGAAGGTCTGCGCCATGGACTGGCCGTTGATCACCGCCATCACCGGCACATTGAAGCGCCGTGCCAGGTCGGCCGCCGACGGCGAGCCATCGAACAGGCCCATCACGCCTTCAATGAGGATCAGGTCGGCCTCTCCGGCGGCCTCCCACAGCAGCCGACGGCTCTCTTCCTCGCCGACCATCCACAGGTCCAGCTGGTAGACCGGCGCGTCACTGGCGCGGGCGAGGATCATCGGGTCGAGGAAATCCGGGCCGCACTTGAACACCCGCACCTTGCGCCCGAGGCGCGTGTGCAGGCGCGCCAGGGCGGCGGTCACGGTGGTCTTGCCCTGCCCGGAAGCCGGGGCGGCGATCAGCAGTGCGGGGCATTGGCGCGAAGTCATCGGGCGCGCTCCGCCACAACGGGATGCATCAGAACTCCACCCCTTTCTGCGCCTTGATGCCGGCCTTGAAGGCGTGTTTCACCAGGCCCATCTCGGTCACGGTGTCGGCGGCTTCGAGCATCTCGGGCTGCGCACCACGGCCGGTGGCAACCACATGCTGCATGGGCGGACGCGCGGCGATATCGGCCAGCACGGTGTCCAGTTCCAGGTAGCCGTGCTTGAGGGCGATGTTCACCTCGTCCAGCACCACCAGGCCGACCTCGGGGTCGGCCAGCAACTGGCGCGCCACGTCCCAGGCGAACTGCGCCTTGGCGATGTCACGCTGGCGGTCCTGGGTTTCCCAGGTGAAGCCTTCGCCCATCACGTGGAAGCTGACTTCCTCAGGGAAGCGGCGGAAGAAAGCCTCCTCGCCCGTGGTCGCAGCGCCCTTGATGAACTGCACCACGCCGACCTTCATACCGTGGCCCAGCGCGCGGGCAACCATGCCGAAGGCCGAGCTGCTCTTGCCCTTGCCGTTGCCACTGTTGACCAGGAACACGCCGCGCTCCCCCTGGGCCTGGGCGATCTTCTCGTCGACCACCGCTTTCTTGCGCTGCATGCGCGAGCGATGGCGCTCGTCCTTTTCCGGGGATTCAGTCATGGGAGGTTGCTCCTGAAAGCGAACACGCAGGTGCCAGGCTGCCGGCCGGGCGGCAGCGCACGAGGAGTGGAATGGGCAGGGACGAACCGCAGGCGCGCACCAGCGCCATGCAGCAGGGGCCGCCCAGCACAATGGCTGTCGACCTGGGGAATAGGGAATTCACCTGAAGGATTCTCCGCCGCTCTCACCCGCGCGGCACTGACCAGTCGGGGCAGGCGGAGGACGGCAACGCGCGGCGCGAGTACGCCGGCGTCGGCAGCGCCTCCCGCGATGCCATGCGATGCAGCAGGCCGGTCTCCGGGCTTGCGAGTGACGCCGTGAGGCTGTCGATGAACCGCGCCTTCCCATGCCGTGGCACAGTGGCTGTCTGCGGTTCGAAGCTCGCTTACCGTTGCGGGGGCAGCGCCGGAATGGTCGATTGCGCATCGATTTCACCGGCTTCCCTGTTTCACTCGCGGCTTGCGCCGAGAGCACCTGAAGCAGGCGCGCAGCTTAGTGGCTGGCGGGCTGGGGCGTCAATTGAACAGGATGTCGCCGGGCTTGTCCCAGCTCAAGGCAGCCGCTCTAAAATGCGACACACCTGTCCAATCATGGCACTGTGTAACTCCGCTAGAATGCGAACCATGACGATGACCGCCCAGCCCGGCCAGCTTCAGCTCGACACCACCGCCAGCCCACCGCTGATGCACATCAGCGGCGACTGGACGCTCGCGCATTTCGCCGCGCTGGAAGCCCAGGTGGCCGCCCAGCGCCACGCCGAGTCCCCCGCCGAGCTGGACTTTGCCGGCCTTGGCGCGCTGGACACAGCCGGCGCTGCGCTGCTTGCCGAAATCATCGGCGGCGCGCGCATGAGCCAGCTGGAACAGATCGCCCGCAACCTTCCCACCGAACGCCAGGCACTGCTGCGCGCCGTCGGTAGCGCCATCACCGAGTGCCGCCTGGACGAAAAGGCGCCGGAGCCGGGCAACGCCCTGGTCGATGTGCTGGAGCGCATCGGCATCGCCACCCTCACCTTCCGCGAGCACCTGGTCGGCCTGCTCGGCTTCATCGGCCTGACCCTGCAGACGCTGCTGCGAAACCTGTTCCGCCCGCGACGCTGGCGCCTCACCTCGCTGGCCGCGCACATGGAGGAAACCGGGCTGGACGCCGTACCCATCGTCGCCCTGCTGACCTTCATGGTCGGGGCGGTGGTGGCCTTCCTCGGCGCCACCGTGCTGCAGAAATTCGGCGCGCAGATCTACACCGTCGACCTGGTGGGCTTCTCCTTCCTCCGTGAGTTCGGCGTGCTACTGACCGCCATCCTCCTCGCCGGTCGCACCGCCAGCGCCTTCACCGCGCAGATCGGCTCGATGAAGGCCAACCAGGAGATCGATGCCATCCAGGCCCTGGGTCTCGATCCGGTGGAGCTGTTGGTGCTGCCACGCGTCCTGGCCCTGCTGCTGACCCTGCCGATGCTGACCTTCCTGGCGATGCTCTCCGGCATCTTCGGCGGCGGCGTGGTCTGTGCCCTCGCCCTGGATATCTCGCCGCGCATGTTCCTCTACATGCTGCAGAACGACATCGCCGTGCAGCACTTCGTGGTCGGCATCGTCAAAGCCCCGGTGTTCGCCTTCATCATCGCCGTGATCGGCTGCCTGGAAGGCTTCCGCGTCAGCGGCAGTGCGCAGTCGGTGGGTGAGCACACGACCTCCAGCGTGGTCCAGTCGATTTTCGTGGTGATCCTGCTGGATGCGGTCTTCGCGCTGTTCTTCATGGAGATGGGCTGGTGAGCGAACCGATCATCGTCGTCCGCGACCTCGCCAACCGCTTCGGCACCCACGCCGTGCACGAGCACCTTGACCTCGACGTGATGAAGGGCGAGATCCTCGGCGTGGTCGGCGGCTCGGGCACCGGCAAGTCGGTGCTGCTGCGCAGCATCATCGGCCTGCGCCAGCCCAGCGAGGGCAGCGTGCACGTGTTCGGGCAGAACCTGCCGGCGCTGCCGCCACTGGAACGCTCAAAGCTGGAAAGGCGCTTCGGCGTGCTGTTCCAGAACGGCGCGCTGTTCTCCTCGCTGACCGTCAGCGAGAACATCTGCCTGCCGCTGATCGAGCATGCCGGGCTGTCCCGCGCGGACGCGCAGTTCATGGCCAAGGTGAAGATCTCCCTCGCCGGCCTGCCGCCCGACGCCGGCAGCAAATACCCGGCTGAGCTTTCCGGCGGCATGGTCAAGCGCGCCGCCCTGGCCCGCGCCCTGGCGCTGGACCCGGACATCCTGTTCCTCGACGAACCCACCGCTGGCCTCGACCCCATCGGCGCGGCGGCCTTCGATCAACTGATCCTGACCCTGCGCGACGCCTTCGGCCTCACGGTGTTCCTGGTCACCCACGACCTCGACACCCTCTACACCATCTGCGACCGCGTCGCCGTGCTGTCGCAGAAGCGCGTGCTGGTGGTGGGGCCGCTGGACCAGGTCGCCCGGACCGACGACGCCTGGGTACAGGAATACTTCCACGGCCCGCGCGGCCGTGCTGCACTGCAGGCCACCGAACACCTGCGGGAGGAAAGCTGAATGGAAACCCGTGCCCATCACGTACTGATCGGCCTGTTCACCCTGGTCGTGTCGATTGGCGCGCTGCTCTTCGCCCTGTGGCTGGCACAGTCGAGCAACGACCAGAAGTACAAGGTCTACGACGTGATCTTCAACGAGGCGGTGACCGGCCTGTCCGAGGGCGGCACCGTGCAGTACAGCGGCATCCGCGTGGGTGACGTGGTGTCGCTGCGACTGGACCCGAACGACCCGCGCAAGGTCCGCGCCCGCATCCGCGTCTACGACAGCACACCGATCCGCGAAGACACGCGCGCCAAGCTGGCCCTCACCGGCGTCACCGGCCAGGCCATCATCCAGCTCTCCAGCGCCGCCCAGGACAGCCCGCCGCTGGCCAGCAAGGACGGCGAGGTGCCGGTGATCAAGACCATCCCCTCGCCCTTCGCCAAGCTGCTGGCCAACGGCGAGGACATCGCGACCAACATCAACAACCTGATCAACAACGTCAACCGCATGTTCTCCCAGGAGAACGTCGACCGCATCAGCCGCACCCTGGACCACATCGACCAGGCCACCGGCGTGGTCGCCGAGCAACGCGACGACATCCGCCAGACCTTCAAGGAACTGGCCGCCGCCAGCGAGCAGGCGCGCATCACCCTGGCCAACGCCAGCCAGTTGCTCGAACGCGCCAATCAGACGCTGGGCGGCAAGAAGGGCCAGGACATCCTCGACGACACCCAGAAGACCCTCGCCTCCCTGCGCACCAGCAGTGAACGCGTGGAGCAGTTGCTGAACAGCAACTACGACTCGGTGAACGGCGGCCTCAATGGCCTGGGCGAGATCGGCCCGGCGATCCGCGAACTGCGCTCCACCCTGGAAGACCTGCGCGGCGTCACCCGTCGCCTGCAGGAAAACCCCACCGGCTATCTGCTCGGCCGCGAGCGCAACAAGGAGTTCCAGCCATGACCGCCCTTCCCCGCCTGCTCGGCGCCGCTGCCCTGGTCAGCCTGCTGGGCGCCTGCTCGATCCTCCCGGAAGCCGAGAGCCCGGACTTCTACCTGCTGCCAGCGGCCCAGCAGCCTGAGCGCAGCAACGCGGCGGTGAACTGGTCATTGCGGGTCAGCGCGCCCAACGCCAGCCTGGCGCTGGACAGCAATCGTATCGCCGTGGTCCCGCAGGGCAATCAGCTCAGCAGCTACCAGGGCGCGCGCTGGAGCAACCGCGCACCGGGCCTGCTGCGTGACCGCCTGCTCGACGCCTTCACCGCCAATGGCAGCGTCCGCGCCCTGAGCAGCGACGAAACCAGCCTGCAGGCCGACCTCGACCTGACCGGCGAGTTGCGCGCCTTCCAGAGCGAGTACCAGAACGGCAAACCGGTGATCCACATCCGCTACGACGCCCGCCTGGTGCGCACGCTCGGCCAGCGCATCGTCGCCTCGCGCACCTTCGAGGTCAGCCAGCCGGTGAACGGCAAGCAGGTGCCCGAAGTGGTCAGCGCCTTTGGCAAGGCGGCCGACCAGCTTTCCGCGCAGGTGGTGCAGTGGACGTTGCAGCAGGGCCAGCAACAGAAGCTCGCACCGCCCTCCACAGCGCCATGAAAAAGGCCGGCGAAAGCCGGCCTTTTTCATGACGGCTGCCCTGATGCCGATCAGTTCCGTGGAACCTTCCTTCACGGATTTTGCTCATATTTTGTACGAAATCTGAACAACACCTGTCGGAGCATAGGGGCTCCGCTAATAGCATTAAGGTATCAGGCGCGATACATTGCGGCGCCCCTGCCGGTCCACCCGGAAGGGTCCCAATTTTCTCGCGTGGTGCCGTGCCGGCTTGCAGCACCCGATTTGCAGTTCGAGGAACCTTTGTTGCGCAGTCCTGGCAGTTTCCGTCACGACATCAATGGCCTGCGGGCCTGGGCCGTCGTCGCGGTGGTTTTGTATCACTTCGGTATCAGCGGCTTTACCGGTGGCTTCGTTGGCGTGGATGTCTTCTTCGTCATCTCCGGCTACCTGATGACCGGGATCATCCTCGGCGCATTGGCTGCACCCGGCGGATTCTCCTTCTGGAACTTCTACCTCGCCCGCGCCCGCCGCATCCTGCCTGCACTGCTGTTGCTCTGCGCGGTGCTGCTGGTCCTTGGCTGGTTCTTCCTGCTGCCATCGGACTACCAGCGCCTGGGCAAGCACGTCTGGGGCAGCGTGCTGTTCACCTCCAATCGCATGTTCATGAAAGAGGCCGGCTATTTCGACGTCGCCTCCCATGACAAGTGGCTTCTGCACACCTGGTCGCTGTCGGTGGAATGGCAGTTCTACCTGCTCTTCCCGCTGCTGCTGGTGGCCGCCTGGCGCTGGTTCGGCGGCCGCCGCTGGCTGCTCCCGCTGCTGGGTGCCACGGCGCTGGCTTCGTTGGCGTACTGCGTGGTACTGGCTGACACCGAGCCTTCGAAGGCTTTCTACTTCTTCCCTTCGCGCGCCTGGGAATTGCTCGCTGGCGGCGTGGCCTTCATGGTCCAGACCCGCTGGCAGCCCGATGCCCGCGTGAGCCCCTGGCTGGAACGTGCCGGCATGGCACTGATCATCGGCTCGCTGCTTTTCATCACCCCGCAGATGAGCTGGCCGGGGCTGCTGAGCCTTGTCCCCGTGAGCGGCGCCGCTCTGGTGCTGCTGGCGCGCCGTGACGACGCGCGACTGACCGCCAACACCGTTGCCCAATGGCTGGGAACGCGTTCCTACTCGATCTATCTCTGGCATTGGCCAGTCGTGGTTGCGCTGGCCTACCTGGAGCTTTCCCGGCAGCCGCTGGCCATCGCTGTCGGGCTGATGCTGACCCTGACGCTGGGCCACCTGTCCTATCACTGGGTGGAGCAGCCCAGCAGCCGCCGTCTCGGCTACCTGCGCCCGTTGGCGGCGACGGTGGCAGTCGTTGTCGCCATGCTGGTGGTGATGGGGCCGGCAAAGGTGGTGCGCAAGGCGGATTTCGCGCAACGCCTGCCTGAGGCCGTACAGCGCGTGGACGATGAGCGCGAGAACCGCAACCCGCGCCTGGACGAGTGCGACGCCAAAACCGAATGCCAGTACGGCGGCCCGAATACCCGCGCCATCGTGCTGGGCGACAGCCACGCCCAGGCAACGGTGAATGCCATCGTTGCCAGCCTGCCCAATGCCGCCGATGGCGTTCTGTTCATCGGCACCAGCGGCTGCCCGATCATCTTCGGCGCCCAGCTGGACACGCCCAAGCAGGAGGTCTGCCAGAAGATTCTCGGGCGCCTGCAACAGCGCCAGGCCAGCCTCCTGCCGGGCACGCCGGTGATCGTGATCAATCGGGCGTCCTACTACCTGTTCGGTGGCCTGGCCGGCGAAGCGGACGAAACGCCGAACAAGCCGAAGCTGTACTTCACCGAGCCCGAGGCGGCCTCCAGCCCCGCGCTGTTGGACGACTACCGCCGGCACTACGTGGCTACCGCGTGCGAGCTGGCGGCGAACCATCCGCTGTACCTGGTCCGCCCGACCCCGGAAATGGGCGTGCGGGTGCCAGAAGTCATGGGCCGAGCCATGCTGCTCAAGCGCGAGCGCAAGGTGTCCATGCCCCAGCAGGCCTACCGGCAGCGCAATGCCTTCGTCAACCACGTACAGGACCTTGCCGGCAAGCAGTGCGGCGCCCATCTGCTCGACCCCATCCCCTACCTGTGCGACGGCCAGCAATGCGCGGCCAGCCGCGACGGCCGACCGCTGTACTACGACGACGATCACCTGAGCGAATTCGGCAACCGTCTGCTGGTACCGATGTTCAGGCCGATATTCACCGAGCGTCTGGTGGGCGAGGAACAGGCCACATCGCCCCGACAGGCAGGGCGATCATTGCTCTGAGCGGCCGGCGTCTGGCCCGGCCGGGCATTCACCGGGCCCCGGGGTCAGCGGCAGTGATAGGGGCTTTCGCCTTCCAGTTCCTGATCCGACTCCACGTCCTTGATGGTGACGATGGCCTTCGGGTAGACCGAGCAGAGTGAGTTGCGCACGGTGTAGATGCCACTGCCGTGGGCAAGGAACTTGCCGTTGCTCAGGGCCTTGCCGGACTCGTCATGGGCGCTGACTTCGAAGTTGCCGGTCATGGTGATGCAGCCGGCGAGCGCCAGCAGAGAAAGGACAGGAACGAGGGCTTTCATGGATTCTCCTTGGACGCGAGGCACCCTTTCTGCCTGGGCAGAGCGCGGCGCAGGTGTCGATCCGTGACGGGTTCGCGAGAGCGGGAATGGCCAGCCAGCATGGCAAGGCCGATGCGAATACGACCGATACCGGTCGCCGCAGTTCAGCCAGCGCCCCCGCAAGAGCGCCGGCTGACGGTGTTTCGGACGAGAGGCTGGATCAGCGCTTGCCCATCGAGCGACGCGAGCCACGCGGGTGCGGCGGGCGGTACTCGGCCTGGTCGTGAGGTTTGCGATGCTGGTAGGCGGTTTTCGCCTGCTGCTGCGCGGCCAGTGCGGCCTTGGCCAGTTCGGCCAGGGAGAGTTTGGGTTGTTCCTGCGCGTTGTCGGCGCTGTCGTCGCGGGGCGGCTGCTGGGAGGACGTCATGGGTAGACCGGTTCTGAAGGGTTTCAATCGGTGCCCATGATAGCCGAAGTCGCCCTCTTCCGGCTGCCCGCCCGCACGAGCGGCACGGGCAGGGCCTTCAACCCGCAAGCAGAGCCATCAACTCGTCGGCGGGAACAGTGTGTCCGGGCGGGTCACGTACTCGGTCGCTTCGGCTTCGGTCATCACCCAGATCTGGCTGATCCGGCTGTCCTGGCCCATCTTGATGCCGACGAACTTGCCGGTGATCTTCGGCAGCAGGCCGTAGACCATGAAGCGGTTGTTCTCATCGCGGATGCGGATACTGACCGACAGCGGATAGCTGATGGTCTTGTTGTACAGCCCGATGGTGATGACCTGGCGCAGCAGGCTCGGCTTCGGCCGCTTGAGCGTGATCACCGGGTACACCGCGCTGTCGACGAAACCCACCATCATCCCCGAGGGAATCACCCGGTCCGCCAGCGCCGGACTGCTCAGCCCCAGCATCAGGGCCAGTGCGCCGAGCAGCTGAAGCATCCAGCGTTGCAGCGAAGCGCGTGAAGGTACTGCTGAAGTCATCGGATTTCCCGCCCTGGTTTTCCTGTTTTCGTTATCGCCCGGTTATGGATTCCGGATCTGAGCGTGGAGCGTAGCGGTTCGCCGCGCCGCTGTCCGCACATTGATTCACAGCCTCCGGAGATTCCCGCGGCAAGATCGCGGATCGCCGCGCGACATTCCCGTGCAGGTCGGCGTCACGCGGCCGCCGGCCACATTGCGGCCGCCCCTCACGCGCTCTATCGTGACGCATCCCGCCGTCACTCCGAGAACCCGCCATGAGCTCCCTGCGCGAAGCCCTCGCCCGCTTTTCCCGACTCGACCTGGCCGGTGGCCCGACGCCGCTGGACAAGCTGGAGCGGCTGTCCGTGCAGCTGGGCCGCGAGCTGTATGTAAAGCGTGACGACACCACCCCCTTCGCCCTGGGCGGCAACAAGGTGCGCAAACTGGAATTCCTCGCCGCCGATGCCCTGAAGACCGGTGCCGACACACTGGTCACCGCTGGCGCGATCCAGTCCAACCATGTACGCCAGACCGCCGCCGTCGCGGCGAAGCTCGGCCTGCGCTGCTTGGCGCTGCTGGAAAACCCCATCGGCACCGACGACCGTAACTACCTGAGCAACGGCAACCGCCTGCTGCTGGACCTGTTCGGCACCGAGGTCGAGCTGGTGCCCAACCTCGATACCGCGGACGAGTTGCTGGCACAGGCCGGCGAACGTCTGCGCCGGGAAGGCCGCAAGCCCTGCATCGTGCCCATTGGCGGCTCCAATGCACTGGGCGCCCTGGGTTACGTGCGCGCCGGGCTGGAGCTGGCGGAGCAGATTCGCGGCAGCGGCCAGGAGTTCTCCGCCGTGGTGCTCGCCTCCGGCAGCGCCGGCACCCATGCGGGCCTGGCGATCGCCCTGGCCGATGAACTGCCGGAGCTGGACGTCATCGGCGTGACGGTCTCGCGCACCGACGCGGCGCAGCGGCCAAAAGTGGCGGGGCTGGTCGAGCGGACTCTGGAACTGCTCGGCCACGACGCGCCGGCGCGGCCGGCAATCCAACTGTGGGACGACTACTTCGGCCCGCGCTATGGCGAACCCAATGCCGGCACGCTGGAGGCGGTTCGCCTGCTGGCCAGCCAGGAAGGCCTGCTGCTGGACCCGGTGTACACCGGCAAGGCCATGGCCGGCCTGCTCGATGGCATTCGCCGTGACCGCTTCTTGAAACCCGGACCGATCCTGTTCCTGCACACCGGTGGTTCACCGGCGCTGTTCGCCTACCATTCGGCGAATTGACCTACCTAATATTCAGAACTAGGTATGTAATTTTTTATTATTTTATTGCATAACGATTCTGCCCATATAGTCGCCACGCGTTGACTAACCTGCTTAAAACACCAAAAACGGGGACCACCATGACCTTCTCCGCACTGCGACGTCATTTCCTGCTTGCCAGCCTGACCCTCTCCCTCGGCGCCAGCCTCTTCGGCCAGGCCCAGGCCGCTGAGGACCTGCTCGCCCAGATCAAGTCCAAGGGCGAAGTCCGCGTCGGTCTCGAGGGCACCTACCCACCCTTCAGCTTCCAGGACGAGAACGGCAAGCTGGCCGGTTTCGAAGTGGACTTCTCCAACCTGATCGCCAAGGAGCTGGGCGCCACCGCCAAACTGCAGCCGACCAAGTGGGACGGCATCCTCGCCGCGCTGGAATCCAAGCGCCTGGACCTGGTGATCAACCAGGTGACCATCTCCGAGGAGCGCAAGAAGAAGTACGACTTCTCCGACGCCTACACCGTTTCCGGCATCCAGGCGCTGGTGCGCAAGGGTGACGAAGGCAAGTACGACACGCCGGAGAAACTTGCGGGCGTGAAGGTCGGCGTCGGCCTGGGCACCAACTACGAGCAGTGGCTGCGCGAGCACGTGCCGCAGGCTGACGTGCGCACCTACGAAGACGACCCGACCAAGTTCCAGGACCTGCGCAGCGGCCGTATCGACGTGATCCTGGTGGACCGCCTGGCTGCCTTCGACATGGTCAACAAGACCAACGGTGCCATGGCTCTAACCGGCGCGCCCTTCGCCCGCCAGGAAGCCGGCATCGCCCTGCGCAAAGGCAACCCGGAGCTGCTCGCGGCGCTGAACAAGGCCATCGAGAAACTGCGCGCCGACGGCTCGCTGAAACAGCTGTCGGAAAAGTGGTTCAAGGCTGACGTGACCCAATGATCGACGCAAGCCTGCAGCTTGCGCTGGATTCCGCGCCCTTCCTGTTGAAGGGCGCGGTCTTCACGGTAGTCCTCAGCGTAGGCGGCATGTTCTTCGGACTGCTGCTCGGTTTCGTCCTGGCGCTGATGCGCCTGTACGGTTTCACTCCCGTGCGCTGGATCGCGCGCATCTACGTGTCGTTCTTCCGCGGCACGCCGTTGCTGGTCCAGCTCTTCATGATCTATTACGGCCTGCCCCAGGCCGGCATCGAACTCGACCCACTGCCCGCGGCGCTGATCGGCTTCTCGCTGAACATGGCCGCCTATGTCTGCGAAATCCTCCGCGCCGCCATCGGCTCCATCGACAAGGGCCAGTGGGAAGCCGCCGCCAGCATCGGCATGACCCGCGCCGAGACCCTGCGCCGGGTGATCCTGCCGCAGGCCGCGCGCACCGCCCTGCCGCCGCTGGGCAACAGCTTCATCTCGCTGGTCAAGGACACCGCCCTGGCTGCCACCATCCAGGTCCCGGAACTGTTCCGCCAGGCTCAACTGATCACCGCACGCACCTTCGAGGTCTTCACCATGTACCTCGCGGCCGCACTGATCTACTGGATCCTCGCCAGTATCCTGTCGCACCTGCAGAACCGCCTGGAAGACCGGGTCAACCGTCACGACCAGGAGCACGACGCATGATCGAAGTACGCCAGCTGACCAAGCAGTTCCGCGGCCAGGAGGTGCTCAAGGGCATCGACCTGACCGTCGAGGCCGGCGAAGTGGTCGCGATCATCGGCCCCAGCGGCTCGGGCAAGACCACCCTGCTGCGCTGCCTGAACCTGCTGGAGGTGCCCAACGGCGGCACCATCAAGGTCGGCGAGATCCTCATCGATGCATCCAGGCCGCTCAGCAGCCAGCAGGGGCTGATCCGCAAGCTGCGCCAGCATGTGGGCTTCGTCTTCCAGAACTTCAACCTGTTCCCCCACCGCACCGCGCTGGAGAACGTGGTGGAAGGCCCGATCATCGTGAAGAAGGAGCCGCGCGCCCAGGCCATCGAGCGTGCCCGCCAGCTGCTGGCGAAGGTCGGGCTGGCCGGCAAGGAGGACTCCTATCCCAAGCGCCTTTCCGGCGGCCAGCAACAGCGCGTCGCCATCGCCCGCGCCCTGGCCATGCAGCCGGACGTGATCCTGTTCGACGAACCCACCTCGGCGCTGGACCCGGAACTGGTCGGCGAGGTCCTGGCAACCATCCGCGGCCTGGCCCAGGAAAAGCGCACCATGGTCATCGTCACCCACGAGATGAGCTTCGCCCGCGACGTCGCCAACCGGGCGATCTTCATCGACAAGGGCGTGATCGTCGAACAGGGCGATGCCAAGGCCTTGTTCGCTCACCCGAAGGAAGAGCGCACCCGCCAGTTCCTCAGCAAGTTCCTCGATCAGGGCGAGAAGCGCACGGCGGAATAAGATCGGATTATTCGATTCATATGTGCCGATATTTGCGCTTTTCTATCGATCAACTGCGCGAGAAGATAGTCCCATGAACCGCGCGGACTGGCCCATCGGCCAACCGCGCCCCACGAGGACTAAGTCATGATCGAACGCAGACCCTTCCAGCAACTCGGCGGCGCCAACCACGGCTGGCTCAACGCCAAGCACCACTTCTCGTTCGCCGAATACTACGACGCCGAGCGCATGGACTGGGGCAACCTCCGCGTCTGGAACGATGACGAAATCGCCGCCGGCACCGGCTTCCCGCCGCACCCGCACCGTGAGATGGAAATCATCACCTACGTCCGCCAGGGCGCGATCACCCACCAGGACAGCCTGGGCAACAAGGGCCGCACCGAAGCAGGTGACGTGCAGGTGATGAGCGCAGGCTCGGGCATCGTGCACTCCGAGTACAACCTGGAGAAGGATGTCACCAAGATCTTCCAGATCTGGATCATCCCCTCGGTCCGTGGCGGCACGCCGTCCTGGGGCGCCAAGCCCTTCCCGAAGGGCGACCGCGCCGGGCGCTTCGTGACCCTGGCCAGCGGCTATGAAAACGACGGCGATGCCCTACGCATCCGCGCCGAAGGCCGTATGGTCGCCGCCACCCTGAAGGCCGGCCAGACCACCGAGTACGAACTGGGCAACGGTCGTCGCGCCTACCTGGTGCCGGCAACCGGCAAGGTCGAGGTCAACGGCGTCGAACTGCTGGCCCGCGACGGTGCGGCCATCGCCGACGAGTCGGTGGTGAAGGTCACGGCGCTGGAAGACAGCGAAGTGATCCTGGTCGACGTCGCCTGAATCAGGCGCTGGTAACGAAAAAGGCACGCCAACTGGCGTGCCTTTTTTATGCGCAGGATTCAACGCTTGCGGCAGAGGCTCATGCCATCGCCGATCGGCACCAGCGAGTAATCCACGCGCTCATCCTTCTTCAACGCGAGGTTGAGTTGCTGGATCGCCCGTGTATCCGCGCTTTCCGGGCTGGTCTCCAGCACCCGCCCACTCCACAGCACGTTGTCGAAGACCGCCAGGCCGCCTTCGCGCAACAGGGTCAGGGCATGCTCCAGGTAAATGGGATAGTTGGCCTTGTCGGCATCGATGAAGACCAGGTCGAAGCTGCCTTGCTGGTCGCCGGCAATCAGGGCTTCCAGCGTGGCCAGCGCCGGCCCGAGGCGCAGTTCGATGCGCGTATCGACGCCAGCGTCATGCCAGTAGCCCCGGGCGATGTCGTTGTACTCACCGGGCAGATCGCAACAAAGGATATGGCCGCCCTCCGGCAAGGCCTCGGCCATGCACAGGGCGCTGTAGCCGGTGAAGGTGCCGATCTCGAGGATACGCTTGGCGCCGGTCAGTCTGACCAGCAGGGCGAGGAACTGCCCCTGTTCCGGGGCGACCTGCCAGCGGGACATCGGCAGGTTGGCAGTCTCGGCGCGCAGCCGTGCCTTGGCTGGGGAATCGCGCAGGGAGACGTCGATAAGGTACCGGTAGAGCGAGTCGTCCAGGTTCAGCGTGCGGGTGGTCATGGGCCCTCCTGAGAATCAGGGGTGGAGGGCGAGACTCTGCACGGCGAGGACACGCTTGGCTTCCAGGAAGGCTTTCTGCCAATAGGCGCTGTCGAGGCTGTCCAGGCGTACGGTCCCGCCCGTTCTGGGCGCATGAACGAAGCGCCCTTCCCCGACATAGATACCCGCATGGCTGACACCCCGTCCACCGCTGGTGGCGAAGAACACCAGATCGCCGCTCTGCAGGGACTCGCGGCCAACGGTAGGAGCGCGCATGGAGATCATCTCGCGAGTAGAACGCGGCAGCATCAGGCCAGTGGCATCACGATAGACGTAGCCGATCAGGCCGCTGCAATCGAAGCCGCTATCGGGTGTGTTGCCGCCCCAGCGATAGGGCGTACCGACCAGGCCAATGGCACGGATCAGGACATCGTCAGCGGCCTGGGTGTTGTAGACGGGAGCAGCGGGCGCGTTCACCACGGGCGGCGGCGACGGCGGTGTGCGACTGGCGCAGGCGGCCAGCGAGGCGAGAACAGCGAGAAGAATGATGCGCTGAGGAACGAGCATGTGATGGCATCCCGTCAAGGAGTGCCATCACTTTGTACCAACAGTGAGTTGAGCGCAATACTTAAAGTAAAACTTTAAGTTTAGCGGGTCACCGTCTTCGGCTCGTAGCCGGGCTCGAGTACGCGCTTGGCTTCCATGTAGCTCAGGCGCCAGTAGCTCTCGTCCAGGCTGTCCACCCGCACACCACCGCCACGGCGGCTGGCGGAGTGGATGAACTGTCCGTCACCGATGTAGATGCCGGCATGGCTGACTCGACCGCGACCACGGTTATTGAAGAAGATCAGGTCGCCCGGCTGCAGGTCTTCTTTCGAGACCAGCGGGACGTCCATGTTGATCATCTCACGCGTGGAGCGCGGCAGGCTGATGCCCGCTTCTTCGCGGAACAGATAGCCCACGAAGCCGCTGCAGTCGAAGCCGGTCCGCTCGGATTTCCCACCAAAGCGGTACGGAGTACCGATCAGCGAGAACGCGCGGTCCAGAATGTCGGATACATGGGCAGTGGAACTGCCGTTATCGTTTTTGGCCCCCTCGTCCTGCGACTCATTCACCAGCGCTATGTTGTGCTGGTTGACCTGGAACGCGGCTCGAGTGGCAGGCACTGAAGCGACCTGGTTCGGCTGCGATTCCGGCGAATGGCTGGCGCAAGCTGCCAGCAGCAGAACGAAACTCATGGGCACGAGGGGTGCTAAGCGTTTAAGCATGGGCACGACCGTGTCTCATTAGCTCCATTTATTAGCGGGCTAATTTGCCCGCTCAATGAGGCCAATGCAAGTTTTTTATCGCGGAATGTGACCCAGCAGGCGCGGCATAATGTCTAAGGCTCGACCCACCATTCTTTCTTCGACCACCGAACTGAGGTCGGTCAGCCCCGGATTCACCTCGGCGGTAAAGCCTCCCGCGTCCCGCGTGCGCAGCACGGGCTCGATGATATAGGGGAAACTCGCGGTGGTCCCCACCAGCAGAACGGCGTCGAATCCCTTGCGCAATTGCGCATAGAGCGTGTCGATCGCTTCCTCCGGCAGCCTCTCCTCGAACAGCACCACCGGCGGGCGCAGGACGCCTGCACAGCGCGCGCACTTCGGCGGCAGCAGGCCACCCAGATGCCCCGCCAGCTCAGGGCTTTCCAGCCCGCACGACTGGCAGTACAGCGGCGCCAACTCGCCATGGATCTCGATCAGCCGCTCCGCTGGCGAGCCGGCGCGACGATGGAAGCCATCGATGTTCTGCGTCAGCACCCAGCACTCGGGCTTCAGCCCTTGCAGTTCGGCGATGGCATCGTGGCCTGCATTGGGCTGCGCATTCAGGCAGGCCTTGCCCAGTTCGGCCAGGTACTTCCAGCACAGCGCGGGGTCCTTCTGCAGCATCGGACCGGAGATCGCCACCTCGATGGGTATCCCTTCCTCCGTGCGGCCATTGTAGAGACCACCCAGGCCGCGATAGGTCGGCATGCCCGAATCGGCGGAGAGCCCGGCACCGGTAATCACCAGGATGCGTTCGGCGCGAGCCAGCGCTGCGCCGGTGCGTTCGATGGCCGAATCCATGCGCCCCTCCTCCGCGGCCGGGCCGCGCGTCAGTGGTTGACCGTGTACGACAGCATCATCGATATCTGGCACAGCGGACGGCCACTTTGTTCCTGCCAGGTGTTGAACGCAGTTTGTACGAGCGCCAGATCCTTCAGGCTGGTCGGCGTCTTGTCGACGATTTCCTGGGCCTTGAGCGCCGCGACCACATCATCACTGAGAACGAAGGTGTCCTTGCCGGCCATGCGCAGGAACCGCGGCGCGGACATGCCGCCCAACTGATTGCCCCGCTTGGCCAGCAGCTTCCACAGGCCGACGATGTCACTGGATGGCCAGTCGGCCAGCAGCCTGCCGAAGCTGCCGTATTCGCGCGCGATGTCGAGGACGAACTGAGCATTGCGCGGCACGCTCTTGAGCTTGCCCAGGTGGCGGATCAGCCGGGTCTCCTGCATCAGGTTTTCCAGGCGCTCGCCGCCCATCAGCACGACCTTCTCCGGGTCGAAGCCGAAGAAAACCTCCTCGAAGGCCGGCCACTTGGCGTCCACCAGGCTGTGCTTGAGACCGGCGCGAAAGATGCGCAGGCTGATCAGCGACAGGTAACGATCATCGCCGATCGCCAGCAGCTCTGCCGGCGACTTGGCCTGCGGCAGCCGGGCCTCCAGCGCTTCGACCGAACCGAAGCGGTTCAGGCAGTATTCGTACAGCCACGGGTAATCGCGCATCGGGCGTCCTTGCGAGGTCTTACAGGTTCATCACGTCGAGGAAGCGCGGAGTCGCGGTCTCGTCGATGCGCAGGCTGTTGAAGTCGAACAGGCTGCGGTCGGCCAGTTGCGACGGCACCACGTTCTGCAGGGCGCGGAACATGATCTCGGTACGACCCGGCGACTTGCGTTCCCAGTCCAGCAGCATCTCCTTGACTACCTGACGCTGCAGGTTTTCCTGCGAGCCGCAGAGGTTGCACGGAATGATCGGGAACTCCTTGAGCACCGAGTAGGCCTCGATGTCCTTCTCGTTGCAGTACGCCAGCGGGCGGATCACCACGTTGCGGCCGTCGTCGGACAGCAGCTTGGGCGGCATGGCCTTGAGCGTGCCGCCGTAGAACATATTAAGGAAGAAGGTTTCCAGGATGTCGTCGCGGTGGTGACCCAGCGCCATCTTGGTCGCGCCAATCTCGTCGGCGTAGGTGTAGAGGGTGCCACGGCGCAGGCGCGAGCACAGCGAGCAGGTGGTCTTGCCCTCCGGGATCTTCTCCTTCACCACCGAGTAGGTGTCCTTCTCGATGATGTGGTACTGCACGCCGACGGACTCCAGGTACGCCGGCAGCACGTGCTCGGGGAAGCCGGGCTGCTTCTGGTCCATGTTCACCGCGACGATCTCGAACTGGATCGGCGCCACCTTCTGCAGGTACAGCAGGATGTCCAGCAGGGTGTAGCTGTCCTTGCCGCCGGACAGGCAGACCATCACCTTGTCGCCGTCCTCGATCATGTTGAAGTCGGTGACCGCTTCGCCAACCTGGCGGCGCAGGCGTTTCTGCAGTTTGTTCTGGTTGACCGAAAGGGTGCTGGCCATGGTGCTCTGGAATCCGAAGGGCAAGACGAAAAGCCGGTCATTTTACGCGCAAAGCGACGCGTACCCCAGCCCCTCTATCGGGCTACTGCTAATCTGACAGCATGACGCCCGATCTCGAACCTTCCCTCGACCTGACGGACCAGCTCCTGCAGCTTCTGCAGGAAGCGCCTGAAGGAATTTCCGAATTCCAGTTGATTCAGCACTTGAAGGCCCGGCACTCGACGCACGTGCCCAACCTGCCGCTGACCGACAAGCTGGTGCTGTTCCGCACCCATTTCCTGGTGTTCAACGCGCTGTATCGCCTGCGCGACCGGCTCTGGGAGGAGAACGCTGCGCATCTGGAGATCGGCCCGCTGCAGATTCGTCTCTCTCCTTATATAAGCGGCGTGCAGGCACTCGGCGAGCAGGATCCCCTGCGCGCCTACTACCTCGATGAGAAACACCTGAAGGAAACCACCGAGCGCGATGTGGAGAAGCTGCTGGAAAGCTTCTGGACGCGCATGCAGGGCAACGAAGAAAAGGCGGCTGCGCTGGCCCTCTTCGAGCTGGAGGACGGCCCGGTGGACTATGCGCTGATCAAGCTGCGCTACCGGCAGTTGGTCAGTCAGCACCACCCCGACCGGGGCGGTAGCACGACGCGCCTGCAGTCGATCAACAAGGCCATGGAAATTCTGGAGCGCTATTACAGCCGCCCGTGAAACTTCCATTTGCTCTAAACCCACGGACGACGTGGCTTGCAGCCATTCCTATACTGCGACTTAAGGTCGCATAGGTCGGCCGGGCACCGGATGACGCTGGCTACGCGTATTCGGCGCCTCGCTGGGGGGCGACCTTCTATAAGAAGAGGAGAATGCTGACATGATCCATCATGTGTGGGGGCTCTTCACCCATCCCGATCAGGAATGGCAGGACATCCGTGGCGAGGAAGAATCCATCAGCCACATGTACCTGACCCACGTCCTGATCCTCGCTGCCATCCCGGTCATTTCCGCCTACATCGGCACTACGCAGGTCGGCTGGGTCCTGGGCAATGCGGGACCGGTCAAGCTGACGGCCGCCAGTGCGATCCAGCTGACCATCATGACCTACATCGCCATGCTCGCCGGCGTCGCCATCATGGGCGCCTTCATTCACTGGATGGCACGTACCTACGACGCATCGCCATCGCTGACCCAATGCATAGTGTTTGCCGCGTACACCGCTACCCCGCTGTTCATCGGCGGCCTGGCTGCGCTCTATCCGCACCTGTGGCTGGGCATGATCATCGGCACCGCCGCGATCTGCTACACGGTCTACCTGCTCTACGTCGGCATCCCGACCTTCATGAACATCCACAAGGATGAAGGTTTCCTGTTCTCCAGCTCGGTGCTGGCGGTGGGACTGGTGGTGCTGGTGGCGATGATGGCCCTGTCGGTCATCCTCTGGGGCAGCGGCGTCGGCCCGGAATACACCTGAGACCAATCGATGAAAAACAACCGGGCCCTCGTGGCCCGGTTGCTTTTTGCCCAGGTGCTTGCCTGAAACTCGCTCGACTTGCCTGAACCTGCGCCCCGGACGAGCGGCCGCGAGAAATCCTCCACCCGCGCTCCGACTGCGGCATAATCTGCCCCCGTCGGAGAACCACTGTATGCCTGAACAGCTCAACGCTCGCGTCGAAGCCTGCTACCAGCAGGCCGAAGCCTTCTTCCAGCGGCGCTTTCCCCGCCCGGAAGTCAGCTTCCGGCTACGCGGCCAGAAGGCCGGCGTCGCCCACCTGGATGAAAACCTGCTGCGCTTCAATCCGCAGCTGTACCGGGAAAACCACGAACACTTCCTGCAGCAGACCGTGGCCCATGAAGTGGCCCACCTGATCGCCCACCAGATGTTCGGTCCGCGCATTCGCCCGCACGGCGAGGAGTGGCAGCTGATCATGCGCGGCATCTACGGCCTGCCGCCCGATCGCTGCCACACCTACGAGATCAAGCGCCGCCGCTCCACCCGCTACCTGTATCGCTGCCACTGCGGCGAGGGCAATGAATTCCCCTTTTCCGCCCAGCGCCACAACCTGGTCGCCCAGGGCCGCCGCTACTACTGCCGGCGTTGCCGCGCGACGCTGATCTTCACCGGCGAAACCCGCCGCGAGTGATGCCGCTCAGGCGATGACTTTCGCCGCCTTGAGCGCTGCGACCTGCTCGTCGGTGTATCCCAGTTCCGCCATTACTTCCGCGGTGTGCGCGCCCAGCGCAGCGCCGATATGGCGCGGCTCGGGCAGGCCGGCAGAGAAGCGTATCGGGCAGGCCATCTGCCGCTGCTCGCCCCCTTTGCCGTTGGGCACCTGAGTCACCACACCGCGCTCGACCAGTTGCGGATGCTCCACCGCCTCGGCCAACGACAGCATCGGTTCGACGCAGGCATCCAGCGCGGCGAAGCGCTCCTGCCACTGGGCGAAATCCTGCTTTTCGAACTCGATGGCAATCTCGCGCTTGAGCGCCTGCTGGTCCTCCGGCTTGGGCGACAGCCCGCGCGCGGCCAGCTCCGGGCGACCGATGACGGCGCAGAACTGCTGCATGAACTGCGGCTCCAGGCTACCCACCGAGAACCAGCGCCCATCGCGGGTGCGGTAGTAGTCGTAGAAACTGCCGCCGTTGAGCGCGAGGCCTTCCATCTCCGGCTCCACGCCCGCCGCCAGATAGCCCGCGCCGGCCATGCCGTGGAGGCTGAAGGCGCAGTCGGTCATGCTCACGTCGACCTGCTGCCCCTCCCCCGTCTGCTGCCGGTGGATCACCGCCGCCAGCAGGCCCATCACGCCATGCAGCGAACCGCCACCGATGTCCGCCAGCTGCACGCCCAGCGGCAGCGGGCCGCTCTCGCGGCGCCCGGTATAGCTGGCGACGCCGGCCAGGGCCAGGTAGTTGATGTCATGCCCGGCGCGGTCGCGCAGCGGCCCGGTCTGGCCGTAGCCGGTGATCGACACGTAGATCAGCTTCGGGTTGATCGCCTTGAGCGCCTCGTAGCCCACGCCCAGCTTGTCCATCACACCGGGGCGGAACTGCTCCAGGACGATGTCGTATTCCTGCACCAGTTGCTTCACCACCTCCACTGCCTCGGCCTGCTTCAGGTCCAGCGCGATACAGCGCTTGTTGCGGTTGAGGTAGGCGTGGCTGGCGGAGGTGCCGTCCACGTGCGGAGGCAGCACGCGCACCAGGTCCATGCGCGTGGGCGACTCCACGCGCAGCACCTGGGCGCCCATGTCGGCCAGCAGCAGCGAGGCGAACGGCCCCGGCAGCAGGGTGGAAAAATCGAGAATCTTCAGTGAGGCGAGCGGGCCGTTCATGGGTACTCCTGTTTCGCTCAATCGATGCGTGGGCGCCGCGCCTCAGAGCTTCATGCCGCGGCTGATGATCTCTTTCATGATCTCCGAAGTACCGGCGAAGATGCGCTGGATGCGCGCGTTCGCGTACATCTTGCAGATCGGATACTCCCACATGTAACCCCAGCCGCCGTGCAGTTGCACACCCTCGTCGACTACCTTGCACAGCAACTCGGTGGTGAACAGCTTGGCCTCGGCGGCCACTTCGGCGGTGAGCTTCTTCTGGTTATGGTCCATCACACAGCGGTCGGTGAAGACCTGAGCGACGTCGATCTGCGTGCGCATCTCGGCAAGCTTGAAGCGGGTGTTCTGGAAGTGCGCCACCGGGCGGTCGAAGGCCTTGCGCTCCTTCACGTAGTCGATGGTCGCGTTCAGTGCGGCCTCGGCGCCGGCGACAGCGCCGCAAGCGTTGGTCAGGCGTTCCTGGGCGAGCATGTTCATCAGGTAGAAGAAGCCGCCCTTGGCATCGCCCAGCAGGTTTTCCTTCGGGACTTTGACGTTGTTGAAGAACAGCTCCGCAGTGTCCTGGCTCTTCATGCCCAGCTTCTTCAGGTTGCGCCCGCGCTCGAAGCCTTCCATGCCACGCTCGACCACGAACAGGCCCATGGCGTGCTTGTTGTTCGGATCGGTCTTGGCCGCGACTATCACCAGGTCCGCCAGCAGGCCGTTGGAGATGAATACCTTGGAGCCGTTGAGGAGGAAGTGATCGCCCTTGTCCACTGCCGTGGTGCGCATGCCTGCAAGGTCAGAACCGGCCGACGGTTCGGTCATCGCCACTGCCAGGATGCTTTCGCCACGGATGATCCCCGGCAGCCAGCGAGCCTTCTGCTCAGCGTTGCCGTATTCGGCGATGTAGGGACCGCACAGCGCCGAGTGCAGCGGGATCATGAAGCCCGGTTCGTTGATGGCGGCCAGTTCCTCGCACATGATCTGTTCGTAGCGGAAATCCTTCAGAGCGGTTCCGCCGTACTCCTCTTCCGCCCAGGGCAGCAGGAAACCCATCTCCCCCGCCTTGCGCCAGACGCCGCGGTCCACCACACCGGCTTCCTCCCATTCCTCCTGGTGAGGCACCACTTCCTTGTTAAGGAAGGATCGGAACGCATCGCGGAACAGGTTGTGCTCGGTCTCGAAGTGATTGCGCAGCATGGTCGACTCCCGGTGGGTTGAGTGCCCGCAGGGTAGGTGCTGGCTGCGCGCGGCCTCAATGACGCGACCGCTCAGGGTCGATTGACGCAATCGCCCAGCAGATGCGAGTGTGAAACTTCCCAAAGCTGCACCGGAGAGCGCCCGCATGCAGATTCGCCCTTTCCAGGCAGATGACATCCCGCCGTACGAAAGCTGGTTCGACGATCCGCTGCTCTACGCGCAACTCGGCCCGATGGATCGCTACTGGCTGGAAAAGGTGCTGAAGGATGCGGACAAGGCGCTGTACAGCATTCTGCGTGGCGGCCTGCTGGTCGCCGTGGTAGGGGTCTGCCTGCCCACCCCGGCGCATCCGTATTACTTCGTCACCGACCTTGCCGTCCGCCCGCAGCTACGCGGCTCGGGCGTCGGGCGTGCGGTGATGACGCTGCTGATGAGCCGACCGGAACTGCAGAGCAGCCCCTTGTGGCGGGCCAGCGTCAGGCCGGATAACCCGGCGGCGCTGGCTTTCCTCATCAAGCTGGGCTGGACGCGGCTGGAGATGGGCAACCCGTTCGATGAGCTGCTGGAGTTCGAATTCCGCCGCCGCCCGGCCGGGCCCTTGCTCCGCTGAATCGAGCAGATGCGTAGGAGCGGACTCTGTCCGCGATGGCTTACCGTCTGCGCCGGCCCTACCCGATCGCGGATAAATCCGCTCCTACGCAAGCGAAAAGTTCGGCGCTCAGGGGAAGGTACTTTCCCGACTCCATAAAAAAACCCCGCCGAAGCGGGGTTCACACAAAGGAGTCAAACGGTAGAGCTGTCGTTCTTAGAACACGTACTGCAGGCGGGTTACGACACCGTTGCCGTCGTCGTCGCCGTTGGCGTTGCGGATGCCGTCGGTGCTGACGTGGACGTAGTCCAGGGAGACCTTCACGGCTTCGTTGGCGTACCAGTTCACACCGATGGTGTTGGTGCTGGCCTTGGTGTCGCCCACGTCGCGGGTGGCGGTAGCCACGACCACGTTCGGGTCATCAACCTTGATGTGGTCGTAGCGGTAGAAGACTTCCCAGGCACCGATTTCCTTGTTGGACGGCTTGATGGTGTCGAACTTGGCGCCATCGAGCTTGTACACGCGGGATTCACCGGTGATGGTGTAGGCCAGCTGGCCGTAGTAGCCGTCAGCCTTGATGTCTTCGTAAGCGTCGGCATCAGCCTTCAGCTTGCGCTTCAGGTATTCGGCCTGAGCGGAGAACGGGCCGATGGCGTAAGCGAATTCAGCACCCCAGGTGGAGTCGTCCTTGTAGGAACCGGCCGGGCTCAGGGTGGCGCCGCCGAAGGTAGCGCGGTTGCCGTTGTCGCCAGCGTCGTTACCGCCGTTGGTGGCGATACCCCGCATGCCCAGACGCGGACGGATGCGGGAGTCGAAGGCGGTGTCGTCCAGGTCACGGTAGGCGTAGTCAACGCCGATGTGCAGGACGTTGCCGTCGGTGTTCATCGGAGCGAACACGCCACGGAAGTTGAACTGCTTGACGCTGTCGCCGTCGGTGTCGTCGGCGTCCTTGGCATAGATGCCGGCGTCCAGGTAAGCCATGTTGGCGACGACGCCGCCAACCTGGGCACCCATGCCGTCCTGGTGGGTGTTGATCCAGTCAGCCAGTTCGTAAGCGGTGGTACGCTCGGTAGCGGTCACCCACTTGGAGCTGGTGGCTTTTTCCAGACCGAAGTCCGGGTCGAAGCGGCCGAACTTCAGGGTAACCGGGGCGAAGCCGGTGTAGCTGAAGGAAGCCTCGTCGAAGTAGCCGTTGTCAGCGTTGCCGGAGTTGTGGGACATGTCGTAGTTGATCTGGTATTTCCAGTCTTTGTAGACAGTGCCGCCCAGTTCCAGGTACGCACGGCGGAAGTAGGCGCCGTCACCGTTGTTGCCGTTCTTGGTGTAGAAACCATCGAAGCGGCTGTAATCCGCTTGCAGACGGCCACCGAGCTTGAAGCTGAATTCCTTGTCGGTGGTGCCGACTTCAAGACCGCCTTTGGTCTTGATCACGATATCGGCGCCATCGGTGGTGACTGTGCCTGCGAAAGCCTGGGCGGAAACGGCCAGTGCCAGAGCAGTGGCGGCGTAACCGGCGAAGTGCTTACGGATCATCGAAGATTCCCCTTAATGGTATTTGCGTTGAACACGCCGAGTGCCTGGCTGCTGCGCGCCCCCCAAGGACTCGCACAGGCCGTTCTGGCGGCCCCCGTTTGTGTTGCTGGGAATCTTGGCGAGGGGTTATTTCAGATCGGTTGCTCGTAGATAAAACTTTTATTACAAAGGAACTTTTGATTCCCTTATGGCATAAAGGTCCTAAGCCACGTCCGACTAGGCCTGCAGGCGGTTTCTGTAGTCCACTTTGCCGGTATGCTGTCACCCTTTCCCTGAAAGACCTTCCCCGCCCAGGCTTTCCGATGCATGAACTGCAACCCCTGATCCAGCAACACGGCCTGACCCTGCTGTTCTTCAACGTCCTGCTGGAACAGCTGGGCCTGCCGATCCCGGCCTACCCGGCACTGATCGTCGCGGGCGCCCTGGCGCTGCAAGGCAGCGGCGTACCGCTCGGCCAGGCACTGGCGGTGGCCGTGTGCGCCTGCCTGATTGCCGACCTGATCTGGTTCTGCGCCGGACGGCGCTACGGCGGCTTCATGCTGCGCAGCGTGTGCAAGGTTTCGCTGTCGCCGGACAGTTGCATTCGCCAGAGCCAGAGCCTGTACCTGCGCATCGGCCCGCGCGCACTGCTGATCTCGCGCTTCCTCCCCGGCGCCAGCGCGCTGACCACCACCATGGCTGGCATGACGCGCACGCCGCTGCCGCGCTTCCTGGCCTACGACTTCGCCGGAGCAGCCCTCTGGGCCGGCTCTGCGCTGCTGCTCGGGAGCCTCTTCAGCGATGCCGTGGACCGCATCCTCGACTGGCTCACCGAGTACGCCAGCGCCGGTGTCACAGCACTGCTGGGCGCCTTCGCGCTGTTCATCGCCTGGAAGCTCTGGCAGCGCGTCAGCCTGCTCAAGCGCACTGCGCGTATTCCACGCATCAGCGTCGACGAGTTGCGGGCGCGCCTGGACGCTGGCGAGCCGCCGCTGATTCTCGATGTGCGCGCACAGTTCGACGACGAAGCGATCCCGGGCTCCATCGCCTTCAGCCTGGACGGCGCGCTCGATGAGCTGCGTGGCAGCCTGGAGGACAAGGACGTGGTGATCTACTGCGCCTGCCCCCACGAGCTTTCAGCAGCGATGCTGGCGGAGCGACTGCAGGCCTTCGGACACCCGCGCACCTGGGCGCTGTCAGGCGGGCTGGATGCGTGGCGGGCGCAAAGTCTGGGCTGAGGATTTTTCTGTGAGAGCGCCCTGCGGGCGCGATCGCGGGCATGGCCCGCTCCTACAGGGATCGGCATCACACGGACGTACTCAGCAAGCGCTTTGTAGAATGGCGTGGAGCGCAGCGATACCCATCCTGCGAGGTGCTCATCCTGCGCCGTCTGGCCAGGACCGAATGGCTCAGCGCCGCGCGCTGTCCCGGCGCAGTTCGGCGAGATGGTCAGCCAGGCGTTCGGCGTCGGGGCGCGGCGGTTCCGGCAGCAGGCGCAGGGTCGCCTGGGCCAGACGCATCTGCCGCAGGTAGCGCCGGCAGTTGCGGCACAGCAGCAGGTGCCGGCGCAGTGCGAGCTTCTCGCGCCAGCCCAGCTGTTCATCCAGCAGGTCGCTGGAGCGCGCCACCAGTTCCTTGCAGGTCAGCATTCCCCGGTCTCCTCGAAGTGCTCCACGGTGGCGAATACCTTCAGCCGCGCACGGTGCAGCAGCACCCGGACATTGGAGAGCGAAACCTCCAGCAGATTACAGATCTCTTCCAATTCCAGCCCCTGGCGCTCGCGCAGCAGCAACACGCTGCGCTGCAATTCGGAAAGGCTCAGCAGGGTCTTTTCCAGGCACTGGCGCAGTTCGTCCTCGGCCAGCAGGGCTTCGGGCGAGTCCTCGTGCCAGGCCAGCGGCGCGGTGCTCCAGTGGCCGTCGGCGGCGAAGCGGGAGTCGTCGATGCTGCCGTGGGGTGCGGGCAGGTCGTCCAGCGACACGTCGCGACGAACCTTGCGCAGGCGGGACTTGGCGGTATTGGCGGTGATGGTCAGCAGCCAGGTCTTGAGGCTGGAGCGCCCCTGGAAGCCGTCCAGGTTGCGCACGGCGGCGAGCCAGGCATCCTGCACCACTTCATCGGCATGGGCAGCGCCTGCGATGGCGATGGCCACGGCGCGCATCGCCCCCTGGTAGGTGGCTACCAGGGTGCGGAAGGCCTGCTGGTCACCGGCCAGCAGGCGCGACAACAGCTCGCTGTCGTCGGCGGGCACGATCAGCGCTTGCGCAGGATCACGCTACCGATGGAGTAGCCGGCACCGAAGGAGCTCAGCACGCCGATGGAGCCGGCGGGCAGGTCGTCCTGGTACTTGTGGAAGGCGATGACCGAACCGGCCGAACTGGTGTTGGCGTAGGTGTCGAGGATCACCGGTGCTTCGTGGGCCTCGGCATCGCGGCCGATCAGCTTGCGGGTGATCAGCAGGTTCATGTTCAGGTTGGCCTGGTGCAGCCAGTAGCGCTTCACGTCGCTGACCGGGATGTCGTTCTGTGCCAGGTGCTCGCCGATCAGTTCGGCCACCATCGGGCAGACGTCCTTGAACACCTTGCGGCCTTCCTGCACGAACAGCTTGTCACGGCTGCCGATGCCCTCTTCCGCCGCGCGGTTGAGGAAGCCGAAGTTGTTGCGGATGTTGTTGGAGAACTGGGTCAGCAGCTTGGTGCTGACCACGTCGAACTGGTGCTCGCTGGTGGCCTGGTCGGCACGCTCGATGACCACGGCGGTGGCCGCATCACCGAAGATGAAGTGGCTGTCGCGGTCACGGAAGTTCAGGTGGCCGGTGCAGATTTCCGGGTTGACCATGAGGATCGCGCGGGCCTGGCCCAGTTGCACGCTGTTCACCGCGGCCTGGATGCCGAAGGTAGCCGAGGAGCAGGCGACGTTCATGTCGTAGCCGAAGCCCTGGATGCCGAGGGCGGCCTGCACTTCGATGGCCACGGCCGGGTAGGCGCGCTGCAGGTTGGAGCAGGCGACGATCACCCCGTCGATGTCTTCGGGAGTACGGCCGGCGCGCTGCAGGGCCTGCTTCGCGGCGGCAGCCGCCATCTCGCAGAGGATGCCCCAGTCTTCGTTGGAGCGCTCCGGGATGCGCGGCGCCATGCGCTGCGGATCGAGGATGCCTTCCTTGTTCACCACGAAGCGGCTCTTGATGCCGGATGCCTTTTCGATGAACGCCGAGCTGGATTCGGACAGTGCCTCGATTTCGCCCTTGGCGATGGCTTCGGCATTCTGCTCGTTGTGACTGCGGACGTAGCTGTTGAAGGATTCCACCAGTTCATCGTTGGAGATGCTGAACGGCGGGGTATACAGGCCGGTTCCGCTGATCACGACTTTATGCACGGTCAATCCTCTTCTCAATCTGCGCCGCCGGGCCGGGCGGCAAGGTTAGGCATCAAGGTGCCCGCCCATTGGCCGGCACTGGATATTCGTCGCTCCGCGTCCTGGCGCGAAGGCTTCGGGATGGCAATCCCTGCAACCGGGCAGTGTGCCACTCCCACCGGCGGTGGGCACCTTTGCCCGCCCGGCGGTTTGCGGTTTCACCCCAGGTGCAACCGCTGATCGCTGATTATGCTGCAATTTTCGCCGAAAAGTCGCCGTGCGGGGGCGGCATTTGCGCAAGATCATGGACATAAATCACGCCACGCCTGCCCTGGAGCAACGGATTGAAATTTTCCACCGGCACCATAGGCACAGTGTTGGCGCGCCCAGGCGCGCCAGTCCTTATCCTTCAGTGCATTCCCGACTTTGCCAAGGAGACTTCAGGATGAGCGCCGCGAACCGCCCGGAAATGGACGAACAAACCCTGGAATTCGCCAATCAGGTGATCGATCTGGCCCGCCAGGGCGACACCTCGCGCCTGACGGAACTGCTGCACCAGGGGCTGCCGGCCAACCTGCGCAACCACAAGGGCGACAGCCTGCTGATGCTGGCCAGCTATTACGGCCACCACGACACCGTCGGCGTGCTGCTCGACCACGGCGCCGACCCGGACCTGCGCAACAATGCCGGGCAGACGCCGCTGGCCGGCGCCGCCTTCAAGGGCGACCTGGAGATGGTGCGCCTGCTGCTCAGCCGTGGGGCCCAGGTGGAGGGCACGTCCCCTGACGGCAAGACCGCATTGATGATGGCGGCGATGTTCAATCGCCCGGAGATCGTCCGCTGCCTGCTGGAGCACGGCGCCGACCGCGAGGCCCGCGACGCCAGCGGGCTGACTGCGCTGGCCGCGGCGAAGATGATGGGTGCGGCCGACACCCTGGCATTGCTCGAAGCCGCCTGAGCCCTCGCCGGCGAAAGCCACCGTCCAGCAGGCCCGCTGAACGATCGGCGAAAGCCGACTGTCGAGGAAAGGGGCGCGCAAAGGTCGCGCCCCTTTCTTTTATCGACCGACGGAGGACTCGCCCAACCATGCTGGTTTCGCTTCAGGCACTGCGGGCACTGGCCGCCTGGCTGGTGGTGTTCCATCACTTCATGCAGGTGTTCTTCGACTTCCGCGCCGACAGCCTCGGCGGCAGATTACTCTCGACCCGCGGCCAGGTCGGGGTCGACATCTTCTTCGTCCTCAGCGGCTTCGTGATCCACCTCTCCAGCGCCGGCCGGCCGATGTCGCCGCTGACCTTCCTGGTCCAGCGCCTGGCCCGCGTCGCTCCGGCCTACTGGCTGTACACGGCTATCACCGCGCTGATCCTCTACGCCTTCGCCGACGTGATGCCGATCTACGGCGTCGGCGGCAAATCGCTGCTGCTCTCGCTGCTGTTCATCCCCAGCGAAAACCCCGGCGGCTTCGGCCTGTACCCGGTGCTGCCGGTGGGCTGGACGCTGAACTTCGAGATGCTTTTCTACGGCCTGTTCGCCCTCTCCTTCCTGGTCGCCGAACGCTGGCGCCCGTGGCTGGTGACAGCCCTGGTGCTGCTGGTGGCTCAGGTACTGGCGCGCGAGCCGTGGCTGAGCAACTTCTACCGCAACCCGATCATCTTCGAGTTTCTCCTCGGCCTTGGCCTGGCAGCGCTGTACCGCCGCGGCTGGCTGAACTGGCCGCGCCCGCTGGCGCTGGCGATGGCGGCCGCGGCGGTGTCGACCATCGCGCTGTTCCCCGCCGAGCATCCCTGGCGCCTGCTCACCTGGGGCCTGCCCGCCGCCGCGCTGCTTGCTGCATGCGTGGCGCTGGAGCCGTTGTTTGAACGCAGCAAGGTGCTGCACACGCTGGGCGACTGGTCCTATTCGGTGTACCTGCTGCACGTGATCGTGCTGTGGCTCGCCGCCTACTGGCTGCACCAACGGCTGGGCCTGACGCCCTACCAGACGCTGAGCGTCAGCGTGCCGGCAATCCTGCTGCTGTCCTGGCTGAGCTACGAATGGGTGGAGCGCAAGATGGCCCGCCAGGTGCGCACGGCCTATGCGCGAATTGCCGCGCCGCTGGCGGCAAGGCGGGCTCAGGCGGGGTCGCTGTAGACCAGCCGATTGCGCCCCTCGGCCTTGCCGCGATACAGGCGGCGGTCGGTGCAGCGGTAGAGCTCATCGGCATCCAGGCCATCGCCCGGCCACTCGGCGAGGCCGAAGGTGGCGGAGATCTCGATGCGCTCGCCGTGGTACATCAGCGGCGCCTCGTCGATATCGCGGCGCAGGGATTCCACCAGCGGCTTGGCGTCGAAGCGGTCGGTGAAGGGCAGCAGCAGGCCGAACTCCTCGCCGCCCAGCCGGCCGATCAGGTCGGTGGCGCGCAGGCGGTGGCGCAGGCGGTTGCACAGATGCTGCAGGGCCTTGTCGCCGGCATCGTGGCCCCACTGGTCGTTGATGTTCTTGAAGTGATCGACATCCAGCACCACCAGCACCAGCCGCGTCTCGTAGCGGGCCGCCTCCTGGATGCAGCGACGCAGCGTGCGCTGGAAGCTCTCGCGGCTGGCCACGCCGGTCAGCGCATCGGTCAGCGCCAGGTGTCGCAGCTGCTTGTAAGCGGCGGCGCGGCGCTCCTCGTACACATGCATGAAGGCGATCACCAGCACGCCGCAGAAGATGCCATTGCCGATATCGATCAGCCCCGGGGCATCCAGGCGCAGGTGGTTGGCGTGCAGGTACATCAGCGTGGCGATCAGCATGAACGGCACGGCGAGCAGAAAGCCGCGCCACTTGCCCAGCAGCAGGTAGGCCATCACTGGCATCAGGTAGACCCAGACGAAGGCCGACGCCGAAGCGTTGGGCATGACGATGATGTAGAGGATGAAACAGAAGGTCGGCAGCAGGTAGGCGATGATCCAGGGCACCAGCCGGCGCACACGCTGCAGCCGGTGCGCCGCCCACAGCAGCAGGCCGCAGGTAGCGAGTTCGGCGCCCGCCAGCCAGAGATTGCCGGCGAGGTACTGCAGGATCGAGAACAGCCCCAGGGTCGCCCCGGTGCAACCGAAGATCAGCCGCATCAGCAGGCGGTGGTCTGCCTCTTCCAGCCCGGTAGGTCCGGCACTGGAGTCGAACAGATGGTCGGGATCGCTGTTGCGGTGCATCAGCCCTGCTCCTTGGCTCGACCGCCCGGCGGGTCGGCCTCAATGGCGGCAATCGGGCACTCCAGCCCGAATCACGTTCGCTGAAGACTACTCCAATTTTCTACGGTGCGTAGTCCAGCCGACGGAAACCGGCCGGATGGGCTAGCCTAGGCTGCATTGTCCATGGAGGAAGTCTATGCGTTCGATCCTTGCCGTCCTGTCCCTGCTCGCGCTTTCCGGTTGCGCCTCGTACCAGAGCGATGAAGTCCAGCCCGTCCCCACCGACCGCCTGCTGGCCTACCAGCAACCGGGCAAGGACAGCGTCAAGGTCGATGTCACCCGCGACGTGGGCTACATCGGCGGCGGCTGCTACGTCGCCCTCACCATCGACCACGAAATCGCCGCGCGCATCGGCAAGGGCGAGTCGGCCAGCTTCCACGTACCGGTGGGCAAGCACGTGGTCGGCATCATTGGCGACAAGGACGGCGACGGCCTGTGCAGCAAGGCCATGCTGCGCCGTGAATTGCTGGTGCCGCTCGAGCCGGGTGGCAACAACGCCTTCCGCATCGTCAGCGACAACCGCACCGGTTTCGACATCAAGCCGGCGGTCGAGTAAGCCCCGCCTCCGCCTGCCAGGGAGCGCCTCAGCCGTTCAGACGGGCAACGAGGCGCGCCTGCAGCTTCTCCAGCTCCCCTGCATCAGCCTTGTTCGCCGCGTGGATCCCCAGGCCCTCGCCGGCATAGCGCGGGACGATGTGCACGTGGATGTGGAACACCGTCTGCCCGGCCGGCGCACCGTTGAACTGAGCGACCTGCACGCCATCGGGATTGAGTTCATCGACAATCACCGCGGTCAGGCGCTGCACCACGCGCATCACGTTGGCCAGCGCATCGGGGTCGACTTCGAGGATATTGCGCGCCGGAGAGTTCTTCGGGATCACCAGGGCATGGCCGTAGGACTGCGGGAACAGGTCGAGGAAGGCGAGCACGTCGTCGTCCTCGTACAACTTGTAGCAGGGAGCCTCGCCGCGAATGATCTGGGCGAAGATGTTCTGCGGATCGTAAGTGCCTTGCAGGCTCATGGTGAGTCCCTTTTCCAGTGGCTGGTCTATGGGCCCGCACCATACCGGTTTGTCGCGCGCGGGTCATGACCGTCGGCGCGTAGCGGTCTATCCTGAGGGCCGACTCAAGATTTCGCTCACCTGACCGGAGTATGCATGTCAGACCTTTCCGCGTTCCCCATCACCCGCAAATGGCCCGCCGAACATCCTGACCGCCTGCAGCTGTATTCGCTGCCCACGCCCAACGGCGTAAAGGTGTCGATCATGCTGGAAGAGCTCGGCCTGCCCTACGAGCCGCACCTGGTCAGCTTCGAGCGCAACGAACAGATGTCCCCGGAGTTCCTCTCGCTGAACCCGAACAACAAGATCCCGGCGATCCTCGATCCCAACGGTCCGGACGGTAGCCCCCTGGCGTTGTTCGAGTCTGGTGCGATCCTGGTCTACCTCGCCGACAAGACCGACTCGCTGATCGCTCCCGGTGCCAGCGGCCGCTATGAAACCCTGCAGTGGCTGATGTTCCAGATGGGCGGGATCGGCCCGATGTTCGGCCAGATCGGCTTCTTCAACAAATTCGCCGGCAAGGACTACGAGGACAAGCGCCCGCTGCAGCGCTACGTGGACGAGTCAAGGCGCCTGCTGGCGGTGCTCGACCGCCACCTCGAAGGCCGCGACTGGATCATGGGCGAGCGCTACACCATCGCCGACATCGCCACCTTCCCGTGGATTCGCAACCTGGTCGGTTTCTACGAGGCCGGTGAGCTGGTGGGCTTCGACAACTTCCACAACGTGAAGCGCGTGCTGGAGAAATTCCTCGCGCGGCCGGCGGTGCAGCGCGGGCTGAACATCCCCAAGCGCGATTGACCTCGGAATATTTCCTGTAGGAGCGGGCCTTGCGCGCGAATCGCGGGCAAGGCCCGCTCCTACAGGGGACTCCGCAGGTCAGGCCTCGACCTGGCTCCACTGTTTCGACAGGCGCTTGTCCGACACCGGCACCTTGGTCCCCAGCTGCTGGGCGAACAGCGAAACGCGGTATTCCTCCAGCATCCAGCGGTACAACGCCAACTCCGGATCACGCTTGCCTTCCTGGGCGTGCTTGGCCAGCCGCGCCGAATACTGTTCCCAGTAGCCGGCCATCTCGCCGCTCCACACACGGTCGCGCTGGACCTGCCCGGCGACCTTGTCCAGGCGCTGCTCGACCGCCTTCAGGTAGCGCGGGTATTCCTTCAGCCATTCCAGCGGCGTGTCGCGGACGAAGCCGGGGTAGACCAGCTTGGCCAGTTGCCCCTTCACGTCGTTCAGCGGCACCGTCATGGCCAGGTCGACCTTGCCCTTGAAGCGCTTCTGCAGGCCGTGCCAGAGCTTGAGGATTTCCAGGGTCAGACGGGCGATGCGCTCGGCGTGTTCGGTCCAGGCACCGCGCTTCTTCTCGGCCAGTGAAGCGAGCCCGGCGCCATCGCGCGGCAGATTGCTTTCGCCGTCGAGAATGGCGCTGTCCAGGCTGGCCAGCAGGATGTCCTCCACCAGCGACTCGATCCGACCCAGCTCGCGGTAGAGCAGGCCCATGTCGGTCTGCCCCGGCAGCTTGCTGCGCAGGAACTTGGCCGGTTCGGCGAGCTGTTGCAGGAGCAGGCGCTGCAGGGCGCGTCGGTGCTGGTAGTCGGCCTCGGCCTGGGTCGGGAAGCGGTTCTCCTTGACCACGCCGGCCTCTTCCACCAATGCCGGGTAGACCGTCATCGACAGCCCGGCGACCTTCTGCTGGAGCTTCTCCGCCACTTCGCCAAAGCCCTTGGCTTCCACCGGTTTCTGCGGTTTATCCGCCTGCGGGATCGCCAGCGCGGCCTGGCTGGCCTCGGCGAAGCGCGCGGTGAGTTCGGCCAGGTCGCGGCCTTCGCCAAGGAACTTGCCGCGGGCGTCGACCACTTCGATGTTCATCCGCAAGTGGCTTTCCACCTGGGTCTCGGCTTCCGCCCAGGCCTCTTCCGGCACGCGGCTGCCGGTCATGCGTTGCAGCTCGCGGCCGAGGGATTCAGACAGCCCGCCCTCGGCGAAGACCATCTTGCCCAGTGCGGCGCGAACGAAGTCCGGTACCGGCACGAAGTTCTTGCGGATCGCCTTGGGCAGGCTGCGCACCAGCTCGATGCACTTGGCCTCCAGCAGCCCCGGCACCAGCCACTCCAGGCGCTGAGCAGGCAGCTGCGGCAGCAGCGGCGCCGGCACGCGCACGGTCACGCCGTCACGCACGTGGCCGGGCTCGAAGTGATAGGTCAGCGGCAGCTGCAGGTCGCCCAGGCGCAGGCGATCCGGATAGAGGCCGGCGGTGACCTCGCTGGCGTCACGGGCGAGGACGTCTTCCTCGCGCATGATCAGCAGGTCCGGCTGTTGCTTGTGCTCGCGCTCGTACCACTTCTCGAAGCTGGCGGACTGGTAGATATCCGCCGGCAGGCGCTCGTCGTAGTAGGCGAACAGGGTTTCCTCGTCAGCCAGGATGTCGCGCCGGCGCGCCTTGGCTTCCAGCTCGTCGAGCTTCTCCAGCAGTTGGCGGTTGGCTGACAGGCACTTCGCACGGCTGTTGATCTCGCCGCGCACCAGCGCCTCGCGGATGAACATCTCACGGGACACCGGCGCATCGATCGGGCCGTAGTTCACCGGACGCCGACCGATGATGATCAGGCCGTAGAGGGTGACCTGCTCGTAGGCCACCACCTGGCCCCGGCGTTTTTCCCAGTGCGGCTCCAGGTAGTTCTTCTTCACCAGGTGCCCGGCCAGCGGCTCCAGCCAGTCCGGCTCGATCTTCGCGACCATGCGGGCGAACAGCTTGGTGGTCTCCACCAGCTCGGCGGCCATGATCCACTGCGGCTTCTTGCGGCCGATCACGCTGGAGGGGTGAATCCAGAAACGCCGCTGGCGCGCGCCGAGGTAGTCGCCCTCCTCCGCCTTCTGGCCGATCTGGCTGAGCAGGCCGGAAAGGATCGCCTTGTGCACGGCGGCGTAGTCGATGTCGCGGGCCTTCGGCTCGTCCGCCTTGGCGACCGGCTGGCGGCCACGGTTGTCGTGCTGCCGGAGCTGCTCGCGAGCGGGCTCGCTCTTGCGCTGTGCGCCTTCCGACTTGCTGCCGAAGGGCAGCTGCAGTTCGCGGCAGATCAGCGTCAGCTGGCGGTGCGCATCGCGCCACTCGCGCAGACGCAGGTAGTTCAGGAAGTTTTTCCGGCACCAGTTGCGCAGCGGGTTGGAGCCCAGCGCCTGGCGCTGCTCCTCGAAGCCGCGCCAGAGGTTGATCAGCGCGGCGAAGTCCGAGTCCGGGTCCTTCCACTGCGCGTGGGCCTGATCGGCGGCCTGCTGGCGGTCCATCGGCCGCTCGCGCGGGTCCTGCACGGACAACGCGCTGGCCACGGTGAGCACTTCCGGCAGGCTGCCCAGCTGCGCCGCCTCCAGCAGCATGCGGCCCAGTCGCGGGTCGATGGGCAGGCGCGCGAGCTGGCGACCCAGCGGTGTCAGCTGGCCCTCGCGGTTCACCGCCGAGAGTTCCTGCAGCAGGGTGAAGCCGTCGTTGATCGCCTTGCCATCCGGCGGCTCGATGAAGGGAAAGGCCTCGATGTCGCCCAGGCGCAGATGCAGCATCTGCAGGATCACCGCCGCCAGGTTGGTGCGCAGGATCTCCGGATCGGTGAAGGCCGGGCGACCGTTGAAGTCTTCCTCGCTGTACAGGCGCACGCAGATGCCCGGCTCGACCCGGCCGCAACGGCCCTTGCGCTGGTTGGCGCTGGCTTGCGAGACGGCTTCGATGGGCAGGCGCTGGACCTTGGCGCGGTAGCTGTAACGGCTGATGCGCGCGGTGCCGCTGTCGATCACGTAGCGGATGCCCGGCACGGTCAGCGAGGTTTCCGCGACGTTGGTGGCGAGCACGATCTTGCGCCCCGGCATCGGTGCGAAGATCTTCTGCTGCTCGGCCGGCGTCAGCCGCGCATACAGCGGCAGCACCTCGGTGTGCCGCAGGTTGGCCTTGCGCAGCATGTCGGCGGCATCGCGAATCTCGCGCTCGCCGGGGAGGAACACCAGCACGTCGCCGGGGCGCTTGCCGATGTCGCGTTCGTGGGCGGCGATCTCGTCCAGCGCGCGGAGGATGCCCTGGTCCACGGAGAGGTCGTCGAACAGCGCTTCGCCGTCCTCGTCCACTTCTGCCGCCAGCGGGCGGTACCAGGTTTCCACCGGGTAGGTACGCCCCGAGACCTCGACGATGGGGGCATCGCCGAAGTGCCTGGAGAACCGTTCCAGGTCGATGGTCGCCGAGGTGATGATCAGTTTCAGGTCCGGCCGGCGGTGCAGCAGGGTCTTCAGGAAGCCGAGCAGGAAGTCGATGTTCAGGCTGCGTTCGTGGGCCTCGTCGACGATGATCGTGTCGTAGCGTTCCAGGTAGCGGTCATGCTGGGTCTCGGCCAGCAGGATGCCGTCGGTCATCAGCTTGATCAGCGTGCTGTCGTCGCTCTGGTCTTCGAAGCGCACCTGGTAGCCGACCAGCGAGCCCAGCGGCGTGCCGATCTCCTCGGCAACGCGGGTGGCGACGCTGCGCGCGGCCAGCCGGCGCGGCTGGGTGTGGCCGATCAGGCCGTGGGTGCCGCGGCCCAGCTCCAGGCAGATCTTCGGTAGCTGGGTGGTCTTGCCCGAACCGGTCTCGCCGGCGATCACCACCACCTGGCTCTTTTCCAGCGCGGCCTTGATCTCGTCGCGCTTGGCAGCGATCGGCAGGCTGTCGTCGTAGCGAATCTGCGGGATGCTCGCACGGCGCGCCTCGGCCTTGGCGCAGGAAGCCTGGAAGCGCTCGGCCCACTGGACGAGCCTGGCTTCGTCGGGGTGCTTGCGCAGTTCGTGGAGCTGCCGGCGCAGGCGATGGCGGTCGCGGATCATCGCGTGATCCATGCGCTGCAGGAGCTGTTCGGGGGTCGGCGTACTGTCTGTGGTCATCGGCTTCGCGGGCATCAGGCGGGAGCGGCGCGAGCAGGTGCGGAGCCGGTCCCTGGAATGGGCTGTCATGGCGACAATGGGGGAATTGTCGCAAAAGACCGGCACGGGCCGCCATGCCGATTGCTTGGCGACCCGGATCGGCGGGGCGTTGCGCCCCGCCGGATCAGATGCGGAACTGGCCGACCAGCTGACGCAGGCGCTCGCCCAGCCCGTTCAGTTCGATCGCGGTGCGCGCGCCCTTGGCCGCATCGTCCGCCACGCTGTCCACGCCGCCGGCGATCTGGTGCACGCTGCGGTTGATCTCCTCGGCGACCGCAGTCTGCTCCTCGGCGGCGCTGGCGATCTGCGCGTTCATCGAGTTGATGGTGCCGATCAGCTGGGCGATGGCGTCCAGCGACTGGCCGGCCTGGTTGGCCTGGCCGCGGGTTCGCTCGGCCATGTCGCTGGCACGCTGCATGGCACTCACCGAGCCTTCCGTGGTGCCGCGCAGGCGGTCGATCATCTGCTGGATTTCCCCGGTGCTCTGCTGGGTGCGACTGGCCAGGGCACGGACTTCGTCGGCGACCACCGCAAATCCACGTCCGGCCTCGCCGGCGCGGGCTGCTTCGATGGCGGCGTTGAGCGCCAGCAGGTTGGTCTGCTCGGCGATGGAGCGGATCACCTCCAGCACGCCGACGATGCCCTGCACGTCCTGGCGCAGGGTGTCGAGGGAGTCGCTGCTGCTGCGCACCTCACCCGCCAGGTCGTTGATCTGCGCGACGCACAGGTCCACTTCGCGCTTGGCCGCCTGGCCTTCGCGGTCGGTCTGCTGGGCGGCGTCGGCGGCCTGTTGCGCACTGCGCGCCACTTCCTGGGCGGCGGCGGTCATCTCGTTGATGGCGGTGGCGACCTGGTCGGTCTCGTGGCGCTGGCCGTCCATCGCGCGCTCGGAGCGCTGCGCCTGCTGGGCCACGTCGCCCACCAGCCCGGACAACTGCTGGGTGGTACCGGCGACCTGCTGGACCAGCACGTGGATCTTCTCGACGAAGCGGTTGAACGAACCGGCCAGCTCGCCCAGCTCGTCGTGGCGACCAAGGTTCAGGCGATGGGTCAGGTTGCCGTCACCGGCGGCCATGTCGTCGAGGTTGTCGCGCACCTGCACGATGGGCTGGACGATGGTGCGGCTGAACAGCCCGGCGAGCACGCCGATCACCACCAGCAGCGCCAGCGCTGCGCCGCCCATGAGCAGCAGCAGGTTGTCGATCTTGGCGTCGAAGGCGGCGCCGGCTTCCTTCACCTCACGCTCGACATCGTCGAGGTTCAGCGAGGTGCCGAACACCAGGTTCCACTTGGGCAGGAAGTGGGCATAGCCGATCTTCGGCACGATGGCGTTGCCGCCCGGCAGGGTGAAGCTGTAGCGCACGTAGTGCTGCCCGCTCTGCCCCGCCGCCACCAGTTCGCGGATGGCATAGACGCCATTGGGGTCGCGATAACCACTGAAGTCTTCGCCCAGGCGCTCGTCGCTGGTGCCCTGGAAGACTCGTACGGAACGGCTGTCGTAGCCCCAGAAGTAGCCGCCCTTGCCGTATTCGAGGCGCTTGAGGATCGCGATACCCTGCTCGCGCGCCTGGGCATCCCCCTCGGTGGCAGCCTGGTAGACCGGGCCGACGGCGGCGAGGGCCACGTCGACGAAGTTCTTCAGCTGGGCTTCGCGGTCCTGGGTGAGGTTCTCGCGGATCTGCGCTTCCTGCTGGGTCGCCAGCTGTTTCAGGGCAACGGTGGAAATGGCGCAGAGCAGCAGGGTCAGGAGGAGGATCGGCACGATGGCCAGGAGCAGGACCTTGGCGCGCAAACGAAGGGCAGTGTTCAAGGCGTTCACCTCAGGCGGATAAGGGACATGGCTTCCTTGCCCCATCAAAAAACCCGCCTTGCGGCGGGTTTCTTATCTATCGGCTCAGGCCCTGATCTTCTTGAGCTCTTCGTCGCGCAATTCACGGCGCAGGATCTTGCCGACGTTGGTGGTCGGCAGGCTGTCGCGGAACTCCACGGACTTGGGACGCTTGTAGCCGGTGAGGTTGTCGTGCATGTGCTGCATGACCTGCTCCTTGGTCAGGGTGACGCCCGGCCTGGACACCACGAAGACCTTGATCGCCTCGCCGGACTTCTCGTCCGGGATGCCGATGGCGGCACACTGCAGCACGCCCGGCAGGGTGGCGAGCACGTCTTCCAGCTCGTTGGGGTACACGTTGAAGCCCGACACCAGGATCATGTCCTTCTTGCGGTCGACGATACGCATGTAGCCGTCTTCCTGGATGATCGCGATGTCGCCGGTACGCAGCCAGCCGTCCTTGTCGAGGATCTCGTCGGTGGCTTCCTGGCGCTGCCAGTAGCCCTTCATCACCTGCGGGCCCTTGACGCACAGCTCGCCGCGCTCGCCCAGCGGCAGATCCTGGCCGTCATCGCTGATGACCTTGCACAGGGTCGACGGAACCGGGATGCCGATGGTGCCGATCTGGATGTTCTGGAACGGGTTCACCGATACCACCGGGCTGGTCTCGGTCATGCCATAGCCTTCGCAGATGGCGCAGCCGGTAACGTCCTTCCAGCGTTCGGCAGCGGCCTGTTGCAGGGCCATGCCGCCGGAGAGGGTCAGCTTCAGCGCAGAGAAGTCCAGCTTGCGGAAGCCTTCGTTGTTGCACAGGCCGACGAACAGGGTGTTCAGGCCGACGAAGCCGGTGAACTTCCACTGCGAGAGTTCCTTGACCATGCTGGCCAGGTCACGCGGGTTGGTCACCAGGATGTTGTGGTTGCCGGTGAGCATCATCGCCATGCAATGGAAGGTGAAGGCGTAGATGTGGTACAGCGGCAGCGGCGCGATCAGGACCTCGCAGCCTTCCTTGAGGTTGGAGGCCATCAGCTCCTTGCACTGCAGCATGTTGGCGACCAGGTTGCGATGGGTCAGCATCGCGCCCTTGGCCACGCCGGTGGTGCCACCGGTGTACTGCAGCACGGCGATATCGTCGTTGTGCGGCGAGACTTCCTGCACCGCCTTGCCACGGCCCTTGGCCAGGACGTCGGTGAGTTTCTGCGCGTTGGGGATGTTGTAGGCCGGCACCATCTTCTTGATGTTGCGCACCACGAAGTTGACGATGAAGCGCTTGAGCGGCGGCAGCATGTCACCCACTTCGGTGACGATGACGTTGCGGATGCCGGTCTTGGGCAGCACTTCCTCGGCCAGGTGCGCCATGTTCGCCAGGCACACCAGCGCCTTGGCGCCGGAGTCGTTGAACTGGTGCTCCATTTCCCGCGCGGTGTACAGCGGGTTGGTGTTGACCACGACCAGGCCGGCGCGCATGGCGCCGAAGACCACGATCGGGTACTGGAGCACGTTGGGCAGCTGCACGGCGATGCGGTCGCCGGGCTTGAGATCGGTGTTCTGTTGCAGGTAGGCGGCGAAGTCCCCGGAGAGCTTGTACATCTCACCGTAGGTCAGGGTCTTGCCCAGGTTGCTGAAGGCAGGCTTGTCTGCAAAACGTTGGCAGGATTCTTTGAGTACCGCGAGGATGTTCGGGTACTGGTCAGCGTTGATCTCGGCAGCGATCCCCACTGGGTATTTGTCCTTCCAGAAATTGTCGGTCATGGAAGCCCACTCCTAAGCAACAGCTCATCTTTACCGCGTTCGCGGTTCTTTGTTGTGTTTATGTCGCTGCCCCCTGGCTCGGGGAGCGAAAAGCGGGCCGAGATTATCAGCTTTGGGAAACAGCGACCAGCACCAAACACAGGCTTGTCAGTAAGAAAAATGACCGGAGACAGGCTTTCCGGTCACCAACCTCCCTTTCGTCGGAAAAGCCCGTCCCAGAAGGCCTGCAGCCTTGTTGGATTGTCCGACAAAGTGGATTTCAGGGAAATGAAACCGGAAAAAAGAACGGGAAATGCTTGTCAGGCCAGTCGTCATGACGGGATAGATCGTTGGAGTTCGATCAGGCGTTTTCGCCCTGCTCCACGCGGCGTCTTCAATGATCTGCCTCAACACTCTCGGGACCGGGATCTCGCAAAGTGCTACAGCACTCTCCTGGAGAACCCTCATGTTTCCCGAATACCGCGAAAAGATTACCCGCCTGAAAGCCGAAGACCCTCATTTCGCCAAGCTCTTCCATAGCCACAACGATCTCGACCAGGAGATCAAGAACATGGAAGCCGGCATCACTCCCGCATCGCACGACACCATCGAGGCGCTGAAGAAGCAGAAGTTGCAACTCAAGGACGATCTCTACGAGATCCTGCGCAAGAAAGACGGCTGCTGCGGCGGCTGTGGCGGTTGAACGGCCCGGGCTGACGACCGGCGATAAAAAAGGGGGCTGATCCAGGATCAGCCCCCTTTTTATTCACGCTCGCCTCAGGCGGTTTCGCGCAGTTCCCGGCGCAGGATCTTGCCCACCGGCGTCATCGGCAGGGCGTCCTTGAGCACGATGTGCTTGGGTACCTTGTAACCGGTGAAGTTTTCCTTGCAGTAAGCCTTGAGTTCCTCGACGGTCACGCCGCCCTCGCGAGCCACCACGAACAGCTTCACCGCCTCGCCGGACTTCTCGTCCGGCACGCCGACAGCCGCGCAGTTGGCGACCTTCGGGTGGGCCATGACCACGTCCTCGATCTCGTTGGGATAGACGTTGAAGCCGGAGACGATGATCAGGTCCTTCTTGCGGTCGACGATGCGGGTGAAGCCGTCCGGGTCGATCACCGCGATGTCGCCGGTGCGCAGCCAGCCTTCGGCATCCAGCACCTCGGCAGTGGCGTCCGGGCGCTGCCAGTAGCCCTTCATGACCTGCGGGCCCTTCACGCACAGTTCGCCGCGCTCGCCCAGACCGACGTCGTTGCCGTCGTCGTCGATGACTTTCAGCGCGGTGCCCGGCACCGGTAGGCCGACGGTGCCCAGGCGCGCGGCATCACCGTAGGGGTTGGTGCTGACCACCGGGGAGGTCTCGGTGAGGCCGTAGCCTTCGACCACGGTGCAACCAGTCATGGCTTTCCAGCGCTCGGCGGTGGCGGTGACCAGCGCAGTGCCGCCGGAGTTGGTGACCTTCAGGTTGGAGAAGTCCAGCTCCTTGAATTCCGGGCGGTCCATCAGCGCGACGAACAGGGTGTTCAGGCCCAGCAGCGCGGAGAAGCGCCACTTCTTCAGCTCCTTGATGAAGCCGGGAATGTCGCGCGGGTTGCTGATCAGCACGTTGTGGTTGCCGTTGACCATCATGCACATGCAGTTCGCGGTGAAGGCATAGATGTGGTACAGCGGCAGCGGCGCGATCATCACCTCATTGCCGACCTGCATCAGCGGCTTGCCGTCCGGGCCGTGCTGCTGCAGGCAGGCGTGCACCTGCTGCATGTTCGCCACCAGGTTGCCGTGGGTGAGCATGGCGCCCTTGGCCACGCCGGTGGTGCCGCCGGTGTACTGCAGCACCGCGATGTCCTCCAGGCCGACCTTGACCGGCTGCAGGCCATGGCCGCGGCCCTGGCGCAGAGCAGCCTTGAAGGAGACGGCCTGGGGCAGGGTGTACTCCGGCACCATCTTCTTCACGTGCTTGACCACGGTGTTGACCAGCAGGCCCTTGAGCGCGGGCTGCAGGTCGCCCATCTGCGCCTCGATCAGGTACTCGATGCCGGTATCGGGCAGCACTTCCTGCACCAGCTTGCCGAACAGGTTCACGTAGACCAGCGCGCGGGCACCGGAATCCTTGAACTGGTGGCGCATTTCGCGGGCAGTGTAGAGCGGGTTGGTGTTGACCACGATGAGGCCGGCGCGCAGGGCGCCGAACACGGCGATGGGGTATTGCAGGATGTTCGGCATCTGCACGGCGATGCGATCGCCGGGCTTGAGGTCGGTGTTCTTCTGCAGGTAGGCGCCGAAGGCGGCGGACAGGCGGTCCAGCTCGGCGTAGGTCAGGGTCACGCCCATGTTGCTGAAGGCCGGACGGTCGGCGAACTTCTTGCAGGAGCGCTCGAAGACTTCCACCACCGATCGGTAGGCGGTCAGGTCAATGTCGCTGGGCACGCCGGCCGGGCGTTTGTCGTTCCAGAAATCAGGTTGCATTTATTCTTGTCCTCATACCTGAGCGAAACCGAACCGTCATTGCGGTCATTCGACGGAAGCTAGCAGTTCCTTTGGTCATCGCAAAGACTCCAGGCGGCGTCATAGACTGCGTGAATCTTGCGCCACCACCCCGGCATGACGCGGGATAGAGCCGACGGCCGCCTGGGACGGGACTTCCACGACGATGCCCCGGTGCTGTCGGCAATCCATACAGAAGATGTCCCGGCGTGGCAGAATCGCCCCGTCTGGCCCGCTCCATGGCCCCATTCCAATAAGAATCGACGAACAAGAAGCAGGATGGACCCCATGCCCTACGCCGCCTACTGGCTTGCCGCCAGCGACGAGACACCACTCTACACCCGCCACTGGGCGCCCGAAGGCCCGTCCCGCGGCGCCCTCATGCTGTCCCACGGCATGGCCGAGCACGCCGGCCGCTACGAGCGCCTGGGGCTTGCGCTGAACGCAGCCGGCTACCACCTCTACGCCATCGACCAGCGCGGCCATGGGCGTACTGCCGAGAACGGCGAACTGGGCCACTACGCCGACCGCGGCGGCTGGGGCAAGGTAATCGGCGACCTGCATACCCTGAACCAGCATTTGCGCGAGGAACACCCGGACCTGCCGATCATCCTGCTCGGCCACAGCATGGGCAGTTATATCGGCAGCGCCTACCTGATGCAGCACAGCGCCAGCGTGAAGGCGGCGGTGCTGTCCGGCTCCAATTACCAGCCGGTGGCGCTGTACAACAGCGCCCGCGTCATTGCCCGCTTCGAGCGCTGGCGCCAGGGCCCGCTGGGACGCAGCACGCTGATCGACTTCCTGTCCTTCGGCTCGTTCAACAAGGCCTTCAGACCCAATCGCACCGCCTTCGACTGGCTCAGCCGCGACCCGGCCGAGGTCGACAAGTACGTCGCCGACCCGCTCTGCGGCTTCCGCTGCAGCAACCAGCTCTGGGTGGACCTGCTCGGCGGCCTGGCGGATATAACCCCCGTCGAGCACCTGTCACGCGTCCGCAGCGACCTGCCGGTGCTGGTGATCGGCGGCGAGCGCGACCCTGTGAGCCAGGGCAAGCGCCTGAACGATCTCGCCCAGGCGATGACCCGGGCCGGGGTTCGTGACGTCCAACTGAAGATTTATCCCGACGCTCGCCACGAGTTGTTCAACGAGAGCAACCGCGACGAGGTCACCGCCAACCTGATCGACTGGCTGGGCGTGCACTGCCCCGTCCCGCAGGTCGAGAAAACCGAGGAGCCCCTATGACTTCCGTACAGAACGTTCCCTACGACGAACTCGAAGTCGGCCAGAAGGCCAACTTCCAGAGCAGCGTCACCGAGCGCGATATCCAGCTGTTCGCCGAGGTCTCCGGTGACCGCAACCCGGTGCACCTGGACGCCGCCTACGCCGCCACCACCCAGTTCAAGGAGCGCATCGCCCACGGCATGCTCACCGGCGCGCTGATCAGCGCCGCGATCGCCACCACCCTGCCCGGTCCGGGCACCATCTACCTCGGCCAGAACCTGAGCTTCACCCGCCCGGTGAAGCTCGGCGACGAACTGACCGTGGAGCTGGAAGTGCTGGAGAAGCTGCCGAAGAACCGCGTGCGCATCAGCACCGTCGTGCTCAACCAGGATGGCAAGGCGGTGGTCAAAGGCGAAGCCGAAGTCATGGCGCCGACCGAGAAGCTCAACATCGAGCTGCCCGCGCTGCCGCCGATCACCATCGGCTGAGGCGAGCTCCGGGGCCGGCCGTCCGGCCCCGGAAACTTGTATACAGTTTTCCGCTCGACTAACCTGCCCCGTCACACTACATCCACCTGGGATAACCGAAGGCTTCGTGCCCGAAACCCCTCACCGGGAATCGGAGCCGCCATGGACCTTCGACTGCTTTTGCTGTCCCTCTGTACTTTTGCCGCGGGCCTCGCCGAGGCCATCCTCACCGGCATCCTGCCCTCGCTCGCCGCCGACCTGCACGTTTCCCTGAGCCTTGCCGGCCAGCTCACCAGCCTGTTCTCCCTGAGCTTCGCCATCGCCGCGCCGCTGCTTGGCTGGCTCACCCGTGGCGCCGACTGCCGCCGGCTGCTGGTCATCACCCTGCTGGTATTCGCCGCGTTCAACGCGGGCGCTGCGCTGAGTCCCGGCTACGTTGCCCTGCTGCTGATGCGCATCGGCATGGCCGCCTGCTGCGGGCTGCTGATCATGCAGGCCAGCCTGCTGGCGGTGGAGCTGGCGCCGCCGGCCCAGCGCGGGCGCGCCATCGGCCTGATCTTCATGGGCATCAGCGGTTCGCTGGTGTTCGGCGTGCCGGCCGGCGTGCTGGTCAACGACTGGTTCGGCTGGCGCTGGATCTTCGCTGCCATCGCCCTCTACTCGCTGCCGCTGGCCGCGCTGCTGCGGATCGCCCTGCCGCGCCGCACGCTGAGCAGTCCGGCCAATGGCGCGGCGTACCGGCGCCAGCTGCGCAATCCTGCGCTGAACCTGGCGCAGCTGGTGTCGATCCTGCTGCTGGGCGGGCACTTCACCCTGTTCGCCTACATCACGCCCTGGTTCCAGCAGGTCGCCGGGATCACCGACAGCCAGGGTATCGCCCTGACGTTGCTGCTGATCGGCGTTGCCGCCATCGGTGGCGGCTACCTGGGCGGCTGGCTGAGCGACCGCCTCGGCCATCGCCGCGCGTTGATGGTGGTGCCGGTTCTGTTTGGCCTGGCGATGCTGGCGATTCCGCTGAGCCTCGGCCACCCATGGCTGCTGGGCGCGCTGATGGTCTGGAGCACCATCAGCTGGATGATCTCACCGGCCGTGCAGAGTTACCTGCTGGCCAGCGACCCGGCCAGCGGCAGCGCCGGGGTGGCGCTCAATACCTCGGCCATGCACCTGGGCGTGGCCCTCGGCGCAGCCCTGGGCGGTGCGGTGATCAGCCTGGCGGGCATCGCCTGGACGCCGTGGGTGGGCGTCGCGCTGGTGGCTGCGTCCATCCTCTGCGCAGCGCTGTCCTGCTGGTTCCAGCGCGAGCGGATGGATGCCGGACTCACGGCTGCTTCACGGTAACGCTGGCGGTCATCCCGGCGCTCAGGTGCACGCCCTCGGGCACCTTGTCCAGGCGGATGCGCACCGGGATACGCTGGGCCAGCCGCACCCAGTTGAAGGTCGGTTCGACGTTGGCCAGCAGCTGGCTGTCGGGGATCGCGTTGCGGTCGGTGATGCCGCTGCTGATGCTCTCCACCGTGCCGTCGATGGCGACGTCGCCGCTCATCAGCACCACCCGCGCAGGCTGGCCGATGCGGATGCCGGGCAGCTTGGTCTCCTCGAAGTAGGCGGTGACGTAGAAGGACTTCTGGTCCACCAGCGCCATCATCGCCTGGCCGGCCTGGGCGTAGTTGCCCTGGGCCAGGCGCAGGTTGGTCACCTGGCCGTCACGCGGGGCGCGCATCTCGCTGCGGGTCAGGTTCAGTTGCGCCAGGCGCACCTGGGCCTGGGCCTCGTCGTACTCGCTCTTGGCAATGGCGGCGTTGATCTGCGCGGTTTCCTTGTCCTCGGCGCTGATCGCCGCGATACCCAGCTTGCTGCGCCGCGAAGCCTCGCTCACGCGCAGCAGGTACTGCTGGTGCCGGGTCTCGGCCAGGGCCTTGGCCTGCTCCAGGTTCGCGGCGTAGCGCTCATGGTCGATGCGCATGATCAGGTCGCCGGCCTTGACCTGCTGGTTGTCCTGCACGGCGAGGTCGGTGACCCAGCCGGAGACGTCCGGGGCTATCACCACCACGTCGGCGCGCACGCGCGCATCACGGGTCCAGGGCGACAGCATGTAGTAGCGCCACAGCCAGGTGCCGGCCAGGACGGCGGCGATGACCACGACGATGGTGACGGCTACGCGAAGGGTTCCGCGCATACGGCTTCTCCTCTCAGGGTGCCGAACTCAGGGCCCAGGTCAGGCCGCAGAGGATCAGCACGAACAACGAGCAATCGAACAGGGCTTCGTGCCAGATCCAGCGGCCGAAGGGAGTCGCCTGCAACAGCAGGCGCAGTACCACGGTCAGGCCCAGGGCCAGCACCGCATAGATGAACAGCGGGCCCAGGTAGACGCCGCCCCAGGCAAATTCATGCAGCCCCATGGGGTTCCTCCAGCCGGCACCACTGCCGCCAGCTATGGCGCAGTTGCGCCAGTGCGGCGCGGGCCAGGCGGTTGGGTTCGTTGTCGCCCTGCAGGTCCTGCGCGAGGGCTTCCTCCAACGGCGGGCAGAGGCTTTCCAGACGTTGCTCGCGCCCGGCGCCGGGGCCCTTTTCCAGCACGCTGCCCAGGGAGCCGAGGAACTGGTCGCGACGCTGGCGCAACTGCCCCTGGGCGCCACTGAGGCAGGAGCGCAGGTGGATCAGTTCATTGCCCAGGTCCAGCGCCAGCAGGCCGTCCTGCCAGCGCTTCTGCTCCTCCCTGGGCAGCAGGGTGTAGTGCCGTGCCAGGCGGATCAGGCGGTCGGCCATGCGCCCGCCGAACCAGTTCTCGGCTTCGGCCAGCGGCCTTCGGGTCAGGCGCCCGAGGTCTTCGCAGGTGGCCTGGATCAGCCGGCGGTTGAGCCAGTTCGCCGGCAGGGTGAGCAGGCGGAAGATCAGCACCGCAAAGCCGACGCCGATGACGATGCCCTGGGCCGAGTTGAGCAGGCTGGCCAGGTCGTAGGTCATCACGTTGCTGGGCGCCACCAGGGTGATGAAGTGAATCGAGAAGGACGTCGCGGTGCCCGCCAGGGCCGGTGTGGCCATGGCCAGCAGCGCGAAGAACAGCGGCACGCCGAGCGCCATGCAGAGCAACGGGAAACCGTTCCACTGCGGCAGCAGCCACTGGGTCACCACCGCGGCGGCGGGCACTGCGTAGAGGATGCCGCGCAGGAAGCCCAGGCCGATGGTGACGGCGTTGTCACGGTTGGCGAACAGGCTGCAGATCACCGCCGCCAGCAGCATGCCACCGGTCGCCGCGGGCCAGGCCGTAGCCATCCAGAAGGCCGACATGCCGAGCAGCGCCAGCGCGCTGCGCAGCCCGTAGAACAGCGCCATCAGCCCATCGCGGTGCCAGGACAGGGTGCCGGTGGCGACATCGTCGACCTGACCGTCCGCCACCGCGCGCATGGTCTTCTCCGAGTTCAGCGCCTTGAGCAGCAACAGCGCGCAGCGGGTCAGACAGTAGCGCAGGTCGTTGGAGTAGCTCTCCTCCAGGCCCGCGGCCTGCAGGCGCTCCTGCAGTGAGCGCATGGCGTCGACCTGCGGATCATCCAGTACGGCGCGCAGTTCCTCGAACCAGGGCTGTAGACGCGCACGGTCCCCGGCATCCAGCACGCTGCGCTGTCGGGCCACGCCGCGCGCAGTTCGCAGCAGGCTGAGCAGGTCGCGGGAGAGAATCCGTAGCGCCCGCGAGCGCATGCGTCCTCGATAGCCCTCGAACCAGGCATGATCACGTTGCACGTCGACTTCGACGATCTTGCCCAGCGCCTGCAGCAGCCCCTTGATCTGCCGTGCGTCGGCGTCGATCTCGTTGCGCGCGGCCTGCATGCCGGTGAGCCAGGTGGCGTGGGCCTGCTTGCCCAGGCTGGCCTCGACGCGGCGCGGCCAGAGGATGGCGCTGACCACCGAGGCGCAGAGGATCCCCAGGCAGATTTCCGTACTGCGCGCCACGGCCTGGTCGAACACATCCAGCGGATGGCTGATCGCCGGCAGGCAGATGATCGCCACGGTGTAGCCCGACAGCACGAAGGCGTAGGAAACGTGGTTGCGCAGGCTGGTGGAAGCGGCGGTACAGAGACCGAGCCAGAGCGAGATGGCCAGCAGGAACAGCCAGGGCGTCTGGGCGAACAGCGCCATCATGACCACCGACATGGCCGTGCCGATCAGCGTGCCGACCAGGCGGAAGATGCCCTTGGCCACCACCATGCCCGACAGCGGCTGGGACACGATGAACACCGTCATCAGCGCCCACTGTGGCTGCTCCAGGTCGAAACGGAAGGCGCACCAGAGCGCCAGGCCGCCGGCCAGGAGGGTCTTGATCGCGAATTTCAGCGCCAGCGTATCTGGCGCGAGGAATGCCTGCAGCGTAGGTCGCACGCGGTCTCTCGAAAGGCTCCGGACTATGGGTTAAAGATAGCCGGCAACGGGGCGGAGATAATTGCTATCAACCATATTATTAGCAAGCTAACTATATGTCACCGCGACTTTCGTACGGGCAAAAAAAACGGGCGACCTAAGTCGCCCGAAGTGCCTTGCGTGCTCTGTGTATCCGTAAGGATCAGCCCTTCTTGTGGCTGTCCTTCCAGATGAAAATTCCGACCCCACCGAAGAACAGAACCATGAGGCCAACGGTAAGGACGCCTGCGAGAACCACTTCGTCGATGAACATGATGCTGGCCTCCTGTTGCCTACATCGTCTGGGGATGTGTGCAGATTACCGGCGGCCGGGCGGGACCCATTGACCTGGATCAATGGTCGACAGAGCGCTTTCCGGGGAGGGCCGGAGCACTGACGCAGGTCAAGTTCCGGAGGGTCTCGGGTGCGGCGGGAAGCCGCGCAGAGCGGGGCCTTGCGGCCCTGGGAGGGGGTGAATCAGCGTTTCTTCGGCTTGCTCTTGCCCTTCTTGCGCGGCTTGCCCAGCGGCAGCGCCTGCTCGAAGGCCTTGCGCACGTCCTGCAGACGCTTTTCGTGCACGTCGTGGATGCGCTTGTCGCGCTCGGCGGTGAAGTCGATCAGCTTGTCGTCGTTGCTCATGGCAGGGCATGCACCAGGCGGAAAGTCAGATTCAGGCGAGGCGCAACCGGACGGCGCGTCTTGGCGACCTGATGTTGCCAATAATGCTGTGTCGCGCCGGACATGACCAGCAGCGAACCGCCGGACAGCTCGATGGAATGTTCGATTGTGTTTCGCCCCTTGCGGCGCAGGTCGAAGCGCCGCGTGCCACCCAGGTTGAACGAGGCCACCACCGGGTTGCGCCCGAGCTCCGGCTCGTCGTCGCTGTGCCAGCCCATGGAGTCCTGGCCATCGCGGTAGTAGTTGAGCAGCACGCCGTTGAAGCGCTGGCCGGCGGCCTGCTCCACCGCCGAGCGGATTTCCGCCAGCAACGGCGTCCAGGGCAGCGGCACGTGAGTCTGGCCGGAATAGGTATAGAAAGCCTCGGGATCGCCGTACCAGTTGACCAGGCGTGGCACCGGGTAATCGCGCCCGTGCAGGTGCACGACGGTCTGCTCCCAGGGCGTCTGTTCGAGCAGTTGTTCCAGCCACTGGGCCGCACACGCCGGCGGGCACCAGTCGGGAATCAGGCGCAGCTCGGCATCGGGGAGAAGGATCGGGGCGTCGTCGAACAGCATGGAAAGCTCGTGTACTCAGCGATGGGGCCAGTCTACTCCCCCGCCGGGTCAGACCTCGACATCGATCCACAGCCCCTTGCGCTGGGCGGCCCGCACGTCTTCGCCCAGTTCCTCGACTTCCTCCAGTTCCTCCAGCGCCTCGCCCTCGGGCGTGCCGTCGGCGAGCTGGCGACGCTTGCGCCGTCGCTGGTATTCCTCGCGCAGCGCCTGTTCGTCAGGGCGGCGCTCCAGCTCCACGCCGGCATTGCCCGCGCTGGGTGCAGGCGGGGTCACCGGGGTGACATCCGGTCGCGGCTTGAGCACGTCCTGCTGGGCGGTGACGGGTGCCAGACTATGGGGAATGGGCGGCAGCATCGGTTGTTCCTGGGGGCGAGCCCTGTGGAGAAGTGCGCTGACAAGTCCTCTGGTCAGGCTATCGGCCGGAGTCCTACAGACTTGAGAGCGCCTCGCTACACTTTCCACGATTCGCGATGAGTGCGCGCCTCCAGCAGGCCCTGCAGATGATTCGGGCGACCGGAGGTGCCGACGGCCATCGCTGAACGCTGCGCGTTCCGGTACCATAGCCGGCTTTTTTTGGGAGGTGTCCATGGCGCAGTATCAACCCGGTCAACGCTGGATCAGCGACAGTGAAGCGGAACTCGGCCTGGGGACCATCCTGGCGCTGGACGGCCGCATGCTCACGGTGCTCTATCCCGCCACCGGTGATACCCGCCAGTACGCCGAGCGCAATGCGCCGCTGACCCGCGTGCGCTTCGCCCCGGGCGATCAGATCACCCATTTCGAAGGCTGGAAGATGACCGTCCGCGAAGTGGACGAGATCGACGGCCTGCTGATCTACCACGGCCTCACTGCGCAGAACGAGCAGCACACCGTCCCGGAAACCCAGCTGTCGAACTTCATCCAGTTCCGCCTGGCCAGCGACCGCCTGTTCGCCGGGCAGATCGACCCGATGTCCTGGTTCGGCCTGCGCTACCACACCCTGGAACACCGCACCCGCCTGCTGCAGTCCTCGCTCTGGGGCCTGGGCGGCGCCCGCGCGCAACCCATCGCGCACCAGCTGCACATCGCCCGCGAAGTCGCCGACCGCATGGCGCCGCGCGTTCTGCTGGCCGACGAAGTGGGCCTGGGCAAGACCATCGAAGCGGGCCTGGTGATCCATCGCCAGCTGCTCTCCGGCCGCGCCAGCCGCGTGCTGATCCTGGTGCCGGAGAACCTGCAGCACCAGTGGCTGGTGGAAATGCGCCGGCGCTTCAACCTGGAAGTCGCCCTGTTCGACCGCGAGCGTTTCGTCGAGAGCGATGCCAGCAATCCCTTCGAAGACACCCAGCTGGCCCTGGTGGCGCTGGAGTGGCTGCGCGAGGACGAGAAGGCGCAGGACGCACTGTTCGCCGCCGAGTGGGACATGCTGGTGGTCGACGAAGCCCACCACCTCGTGTGGCACCCGGAGCAGGCCAGCCCCGAATACCAGCTGGTGGAGCAACTCGCCCAGGTCATCCCCGGCGTGCTGCTGCTCACCGCGACCCCGGAACAGCTTGGCCTGGACAGCCACTTCGCCCGTCTGCGCCTGCTCGATCCGGACCGTTTCCACGACCTGGAAGCCTTCCGCACCGAAAGCACCCAGTACCGCCCGGTCGCCGAGGCCGTGCAGGAACTGGTGGACCAGGGCAGCCTGTCCCCCGCCGCCCGCCAGGCCATCCACGGTTTCCTCGGCAGCGAGGGTGACGAGCTGCTGGCCAGCGTCGAGGCCGGCAATGAAGACGCCCGCGCCCGCCTGGTGCGCGAGCTGCTCGACCGCCACGGCACCGGCCGCGTACTGTTCCGCAACACCCGCGCCGCCGTGCAGGGCTTCCCGGAGCGCCAGCTGCATCCGTATGTGCTGACCAACCCGATCGAGTACATGGAGCTGCCGCTGGGCGAGCACCCGGATCTCTATCCGGAAGTCAGCTTCCAGGCGCAGTCCGACGATGGCGACGAGAACAACCGCTGGTGGCGCTTCGATCCGCGCGTCGAGTGGCTGATCGACACCCTGAAGATGCTCAAGCAGTACAAGGTGCTGGTGATCTGCGCCCACGCCGAGACCGCCATGGACCTGGGCGATGCCCTGCGCCTGAAGTCCGGCATCCCGGCAACCGTGTTCCACGAGGGCATGAGCATCCTCGAACGCGACCGCGCCGCCGCCTACTTCGCCGATGAAGAATTCGGCGCCCAGGTGCTGATCTGCTCGGAAATCGGCAGCGAAGGCCGCAACTTCCAGTTCGCCCACCACCTGGTGCTGTTCGACCTGCCGGCCCACCCGGACCAGCTGGAGCAGCGCATCGGCCGCCTCGACCGGATCGGCCAGAAGCACACCATCCAGATCCACGTGCCGCACCTGGAGAACAGCCCGCAGGAACGCCTGTTCCAGTGGTATCACCAGGCGCTGAACGCCTTCCTCAACACCTGCCCCACCGGCAACGCCCTGCAGCACCGCTTCGGCCCGCGCCTGGTGGAGCTGCTGGACGGCGGCGACGACGACGCCTTCGAGGCCCTGCTGGCCGAAGGCACCGCCGCCCGCGAGGCGCTGGAAGCCGAGATGCACAACGGCCGCGACCGCCTGCTGGAGCTGAACTCCGGCGGCGCTGGCGAAGGCGAGGCACTGGTGGAGGAGATCGAGGAACAGGACGACCAGTTCGCCCTGCCGATCTACATGGAGCGCCTGTTCGACACCTACGGCATCGACAGCGAAGACCACTCCGAGAACGCCCTGATCCTGCGCCCGAGCGAGAAGATGCTCGACGCCAGCTTCCCGCTGGGCGACGACGAAGGCGTCACCGTCACCTACGACCGCGCCCAGGCCCTGGCCCGCGAAGACATGCAGTTCCTCACCTGGGAACACCCCATGGTGCAGGGCGGCATGGACCTGGTGCTGTCCGGCTCGCTGGGCAACACCTCGGTGGCGCTGATCAAGAACAAGGCGCTCAAGCCCGGCACCGTGCTGCTGGAACTGCTGTTCGTCAGCGAAGCCGTGGCGCCGCGCAAGCTGCAGCTGGGCCGGTTCCTGCCGCCGGTGGCGCTGCGCTGCCTGATGGACGCCAACGGCAACGACCTGTCCGCCCGCGTGTCCTTCGAGACCCTGAACGACCAGCTGGAAAGCGTGCCGCGCGCCAGCGCCAACAAGTTCGTGCAGGCGCAGCGTGATGTGCTGGCCAAACAGTTCGCCCAGGCCGAGACCAAGATCACCCCGCGCCATGCCGAGCGCGTCGAAGCGGCCCGCCAGCAGTTGACCGCGACCCTGGACGAAGAACTGGCGCGCCTCACCGCGCTCAAGGCCGTCAACCCCAGCGTGCGCGACAGCGAACTGGACGCCCTGCGCAAGCAGCGCGACGACAGCCTGGCGCTGCTGGACAAGGCCTCTCTGCGCCTGGAAGCGATTCGCGTACTGGTCGCTGGCTGATCCGACCAACGCGTCATGAAGAAGCCGCCACCGGGTGACCTGTGGCGGCTTTTTTCATGGCTGCCGTTGCCACCGGCTCCTACGTATAGGCGAGGTCCGCAATCAGCGAATCAAGCCGCTCTATTCCCGGCACTTTCAGACACACCGACTACCATTGACGCTGCGCAAGGGATTCTCGCCCATGGGGGGATAGAGTTTCCTTACCAAGCCACTCATTGAGGGAACACATCATGTACGAGCGCATTCTGGTAGCGGTGGACGGCAGCCCGGTTTCCGACCGCGCCCTGGTCGAAGCGGCCAAGCTGGCCCAACTGAGCGGCGGCGAGCTGCGTGTCGTCACCATCGTCGACAGCCCGCTGCGCCATCTGCCCGACTACGCCGTGTACTACAACCCGGAGCCGCTGCGTGAAGCCGCGCTCAAGGCGGCCGATGACATCCTCGGCAAGGCGAAGGAGAAGATCGCCGAGTACCCGGTCAAGGCCAGCTACGAGCGGGTCTGTCAGGAGCGCGCCAGCGAAGAGATCGCCGAGCGCATCGAGGTCGAGGCCGAAGCCTCCAAGGCCGACATCATCGTCATGGGTACCCACGGCCGCCGCGGCGTGCGCCGTCTGATGCTGGGCAGCGTGGCCGAAGGCCTGCTGCGCGTCAGCAACCGCCCGGTGCTGCTGGTTCGCGAGAAATAACAGCCCGCGCAAAGACAAAAGGCCCTGCGGTGCAAACCGCAGGGCCTTTTTCGTGGCCGCCGTTCAGAGCGGCGCTCAGGTCACTGCGCAGCAGTCATGTCGCGCTTGCAGGAGTGGAAGATATCCAGGTCCGGCTGGTACAGGCTGGTGTGCACGCCGTAAAGACCCAGCACCGAGTGGAACAGGTTGTCGTGGCTCAATTCGGCACCGTCGGCCTTCTTCTCCAGGCAACCACGGTCCACCCCCATACCACCCAGCGCACCGTTGCCGAACCACATCACCATGGGCACGTGGGTCTGTGCCTTGGGAGCGATAGCATAGGGCGCGGCGTGCAGGTAGACGCCATTCTCGCCCAGCGATTCGCCGTGGTCGGAGACGTAGATCATCGAGGCATCGAAGCGCTCCTGGTTCTGCTTGAGCAGCTCCACCACCCTGGACAGGAAGAAGTCGGTGTAGAGGATGGTGTTGTCGTAGACGTTCACCAGTTCCTCACTGCTGCAACTGCCCAGCTGGTTGGTGCGGCACACCGGAGTGAAGCGCTCCAGCGACTTGGGATAGCGCTCGTAGTACTCCGGGCCATGGCTGCCGTCGGCGTGCAGGACGATGATGGCGTTGTCCTTGAGGCCGTCGATATAGGCCTGCAGGTTCTGCAGCAGGGCCTCATCCAGGCAGTTCTTGCCGTCGCAGAACGGGCCGGGCTGGTCCTTCGGAATATCGCGGTTGGGCACGCGCAGGCAGGTGCCCTTGCAGTCGCTGTTGTTGTCCAGCCAGAGCACCGACACACCGACGCGCTGGAGAATGTCCAGCAGCCCCTGGTTGGTCTTGCCCTTCTTGTCGCTGTAGTCCTCACGCGGGAACCTGGAGAACATGCAGGGCACCGACACAGCCGTCGACGTGCCGCAGGAGCTGACATTGGTGAAGTTGAGGATGTCGAGCTTCTTCAGCTCCGGGTTGGTGTCGCGGGCGTAGCCGTTGAGGGAGAAGTGGTCCGCGCGGGCGGTTTCGCCGACCACGAAGATCATCAGCGACTTCTTGCCGTCGGCGCGCACCTTCTGCGGCATCACCGCATCTTCGCCGATGGGCTGCACCACGAAGTTTTCCTTGATGCCCAGGCGCTGCTTGGTGAACTTGCTCACCGCGTAGATGTAGTTGGTCGGGTTGATGAAGTGGGTCAGCTTCTCTTCCTGGCGGAACACCGGGGCGTAGGTGGAATAGAACGCACCCACGCAGACGGCGACCACCACCAGGCAGCCGAAGATCACCAGTACCTTGTTCAGCAGGCCGCGGAAGAACGGGCTGTAACGCACTGGCGTCAGCCAGATGATTGCCGCCGGCAGCACGCCCAGCAGCAACAGGTAGGCCACCAGGCGCCCGCTGAACAGCGCAGTGGCTTCACCGGGGTTGGTCTCGATGATGTTTTGCACCATCACGGTATCGATCACGACACCGTAGGAATTCATGAAATATGCCGCAGCCGCCGACACCAGCGCGACCAGGGTCAGCGCCGGCTTGAGCAGCGGGCGGAACGACACCAGGGTCAGTAGCAGGGTGAAGGCTGCCCACAGGAAGAAGGCGAAGGACGCGAAGAACGCCACACCCCAGAGGCCTGCCATCGGCACCAGGCTGTTCAGCGCGCGCCAGGTGGCGAAGTTGTAGAACAGCACGAGTGCCAGCGAGAACACCAGGATCAGCCGCGCGGGGCTGACCTGTGGGAAGAGGCGGCGCTTGCCCTCGGACATCGAGCACACTCCTTACATCGATAGTCGGATAGGAAATGGGATGGCCGACCCTGCCGGCCGGCGGCGCAACTCTAGCGGGCAGTTAGTCAAAAAAGTGTCAAGTTGGCTACATCCTTCTGCCACTTCACCGGGGTATGAGCTATGTGGCCTTTTGGTACTACCGTACGTCGTCTATAGGCAGCCAGTCTGTCGGAAACAACTGTCAGGCCTTGCGAGCGGAAAGCGACTTTCTAGACTCACAGCAAAGTGATATCAATTTGCTCTCACACCCCCCCACATTCGGAGCTCCCCGCCCATGGACTGGCACCAGGACGCCGTACCCGATGCTGTGCTGCTGGAGTGTTCCCACAATACCGGCCTGGTTCTGCTGGCCATCGTCATTGCCTGCGCCGCCAGCTTCGTCGCCCTGAACATCACCGCGCGGATGGTTCGCGCTCCGCAACACGCCCATCGCTGGCAGTGGGTCGGCGGCATCTGCCTGGGCAGCGGCATCTGGTCGATGCACTTCGTCGCCATGCTGGCCTTCCACGCCTCGGTGCCGCTGCACTTCACCGGCGGACTGACACTGCTTTCACTGCTCATCGCCATCGCCATCTGCGTGGTTGCCATGCGCCTGCTGGCCCACGCCGGACTGAGCCCGCTGCAATACCTGCTGGCCGCCTGCTGCATCGGCGCCAGCATTGCCGGCATGCACTACACCGGCATGGCGGCCATCGAGTCGCCGCCGATGCAGCATTACGACCCGCTGCTGGTCACCCTCTCGGTACTGATGGCCGTGCTGGTGGCGTTCGTCGCGCTGGTGCTGGCGCCGGTACTCAACCGCCAGCCGCCGGGCCGCCAGTGGATCTACCAGATTCTCGCCAGCCTGCTGCTGGGCGGCGCCATTTCCAGCATGCACTTCACCGGCATGGCCGCGTTGACCCTGACCCTGCCCAGCTGGGTGGCGCCGGTGGCGGACCTGGGCCGCAACAACGCCATCCAGCTCGGGCTGATGGTGGGTCTGCTGGCCCTCGCCGTGGTGCTGGCCGGGCTCTGGGCTGCCTGGATCGAGGACAGCCTGGAAAGCAAGGTCAGCGAACTGAGCCGGGTCAACGCCCTGCTCACCCAACTGGACAGCGCCAACGCCTCGCTGCAGAAACTGGCACGCTTCGACGGCCTCACCGGCCTGCATAACCGCAACGCCCTCAACGACGAGTTCGAGGCCCGTCTGCAACGCAATCGCCAGAAGGCCCAGGGCATGGCGGTGATCCTGCTGGACCTGGACCACTTCAAGCGGGTCAACGACTCCCTTGGCCATGCCGCCGGCGACGAGCTGCTGTGCATTGTCTCCGAACGCCTGCGCAGCGCATTGCGCAGCACCGACCTGCTGGCGCGCTTTGGCGGCGACGAGTTCTGCATCCTCGCCGACCTGGGCGAGGACCACGAGGCGCGCATCCTCGCCCAGCGCCTGATGCAGCGCATGAAGGAGCCGATCAGCATCGCCGGGCGCAGCCTGGTGATGACCATGAGCGTCGGCATCAGCCTGTTCCCCAACGACAGCGAGCAACCCGAAGAACTGCTCAAGCACGCCGACCTCGCGCTGTACCAGTCCAAGGGCAACGGCCGCAATGCCACGCATTTCTTCAGTCCGCACCTGAAGACCAAGGCGACCCAGGAGCTGCAGCTGGAAGAGGAACTGCGCAAGGCACTGTGGGACGACGAGCTGGTGCTCTATTACCAGCCGATCCTGCGCATCGACCACGGCGACGTGGAGCAGCTCGAAGCCCTGGTGCGCTGGAAGCATCCGACCCACGGCCTGCTGGCGCCGGACCGCTTCATCGGCCTGGCGACCGCCAATGGCCTGATCGGCGCGCTGGACGCCTGGGTGATGCGCCGCGCCTGCCAGGACCTGCGTCGCCTGCACGATCTGGGCTACAAGGACTTGCGCGTGGCGGTGAACTGCTGCGCCAGCAACCTGGGGCGCGAGGGACTGGTCGATGAAGTCCAGCAGACCCTCGCAGACACCGGACTGGATGCGCGCTACCTGGAGATGGAAGTCACCGAGAACGCCGTGATGTCCAACATCAGCCAGGCCATCCCGCTGCTCAATCGCCTGCGCGACCTGGGCGTGAGCCTGTCCATCGATGACTTCGGCACCGGCTACTCGTCGCTGTCCTACCTGCGCCAGCTGCCGCTGGATGCGCTGAAGGTGGACCGGTCGTTCATCCGCGATGTGCCGCAATCACGGCGTGACAGCGAGATCGCCCAGGCCATCATCGCCATGGCGCAGAAGCTGCACCTGAAGGTGATCGCCGAGGGCGTGGAGCACGCGCAGCAACTGGCGTTCCTGCGCGACAACCATTGCGAGCTGGCCCAGGGTTACCTGTTCAGCCGGCCCCTGCCCCTCTCCGCGCTGGTGGACTTCCTCGAAGCCTACCGCGAGGACAGCGACGCGGCGCTGCTGCGCAGCCAGGCCTGAGGCCCTTGATCCAGGCTCAGAAGTCGAACTTGCCGGCGCGCCAGCGCGGCAGCCAGCGCAGGGAATCGGCGGTGGTACCGGTGGGACGGTACTCGGCACCCAGCCAGCCGTCGTAGCCGACGTCATCGAGCACCTGCAGCGGCACTTCGAACTCCATCTCGCCCGAGCCCGGTTCGCCGCGCTCGGGGTAGTCGGCGAACTGCACGTGGCCGATCTGGCCCATCAGCGCGTAGATGCAATCCACCAGCTCCAGGCCCATGCGTGCCATGTGGTAGAGGTCCAGTTGCGCGCGAAGGTTTTCCCGCGCCACACGCTCGAGCATGTCCTGCAGGTGCTCGGGGGTATTGAGCAGGAAGTCCTTCATGTCGTGACAGTTGATGGCTTCCATCAACACGTCGGTGCCGCTGCCGGCGAAGGCATCGCAGGTGGCGCGCAGGCGCTCGGCGAGGGTCTGCAGCGCGACCTCGCGCTCCAGCCCCTCGACCAGCCGCCCGGCCAGTACGTTGATGTGCTGCGGTTTGACGATGCGCGCATAGTCCAGCGCCTTGGCCAGCGCCGCTTCGAACTCTGCCGCGCGCTCCGGCACGGCGGCAATGCCCGGCCCTCCCTGCATCAGGTCACCGGCCGGCAGGTTGATCAGCACCAGCGGCAGGCCGGCTTCGTCGAGCGCGGCTTTCAGGTCCTGCGCGGGCACGTCGTAGGGGAACTGGATCTCCACGCCCTCGAAACCGGCCTTGGCGGCGGCGTCGATACGCTGCAGCAGCGGGACTTCGGTGAACAGCAGGGACAGGTTGGCGCAGAGTTTCATGCGGGAAATTCCTTCGACTGACGGTATTGCTCGACCAGGGTAGCCGGGTCGCGTTCGAGATGGCCCTGGCTGCCGTGCAGGCGCATCAGCTGCGCAGCGAGGCCGCTCATGGGGGTGGCCGAACCTTCCTCGCGGGAAAGTTTCACGGCGGTATCCAGGTCCTTGAGCAGCGTGCGCACGTGCCACTTCACCGGTTCGAAGCGGCTCTCGGCCATCTGCGGGGCAAGGATCTGCAGGGGTCTGGAATCGGCGAAACCGCCGGCCAGGGCCGGGGCGATCAGGCTCGCATCGACGCCCGAATTTTCTGCCAGCGCCACCACTTCGGCGATCACCAGGGCATTGCAGGCGACGATCATCTGGTTGCACACCTTGGTCACCTGCCCCGCGCCGACATCGCCCATGCGCGTCAGGCGCTGGCCAAGGTGGGCAAGGATCGGCCGCACACGCTCGATGTCCTCGATCCGGCCGCCAGCCATGATCGCCAGGGTGCCGGCTTCGGCGCCCGGCGTGCCGCCGGAGACCGGCGCATCGATCCAGCGCATGCCGGTGCGCGCTTGCAGCTCGGCGGCCATCTCGCGGGTGGCGGCCGGCTCCAGGCTGGAGAAGTCCACCAGCAGCTGGCCGGCGCGGGCGCTCTCGACGATGCCGCCAGCCCCGAACACCACTTCACGCACGGCGGCGGTATCGGCCAGGCAGAGCATCACCACCTCGGCGTCGGCGCAAAGCTGCGCGGGGGTTTCCACGCCCCTGGCGCCCTCGGCGGCCAGCAGGTCGCGCTTGCCGGCGGAACGGTTCCACACGCTCAGCGGGTAACCGGCGGCGAGCAGGCGGCGCGTCATGGGTACGCCCATCAGGCCGAGACCGGCAAATGCGAGGGATGGCAAAGGGGACGACATGGGGTGATCTCCAGTTCGACAGCAGGACGGGCACGGGGAGGCGGCATTCTAGCAGGCATGAAGTTGACCCGGCGGACCACAAGCAGGCTGCCAAACAGCCGCGCCATCACTATACTCCCGGGGTTTTTTCCGCCATTGAACCGGAGAACTCTCCCCATGCTGAAACGCTCCCTGGCGCTCGCCGCCGGTTTTGCCCTGTCCCTGTCCGCCGTATTCGCCCACGCCGACACCCCGAAAGAACTGAAAGTCTCGGCCATTCCCGATGAAGCCCCCACCGAGCTGCTGCGCAAGTTCAAGCCGCTGGGCGCCTATCTGGAAGAGCAACTGGGCATGCCGGTGAAGTTCATCCCGGTGTCCGACTATGCCGGCGTCGTCGAAGCCCTGGCTTCGGACCGCCTCGACATGGCCTGGCTGGGCGGCTTCACCTTCGTCCAGGCGCGCCTGAAGACCGGCAACGCCATCCCGGTGGTACAGCGCGAGCAGGACCAGCAGTTCACCAGTAAATTCATCACCGCCGACCCGAACGTGAAATCGATCCAGGACCTCAAGGGCAAGACCTTCGCCTTCGGTTCCGTATCGTCCACCTCCGGCAGCCTGATGCCGCGCTACTTCATGCAGAAGGACGGCGTGGTACCCGAGCAGTTCTTCTCCCGCGTGGCCTACTCTGGCGCCCACGACGCCACCGTGGCCTGGGTCCAGGCCGGCAAGGTCGACGCTGGCGTGCTCAACGCCTCGGTCTGGCAGAAGCTGGTCGACAGCGGCAAGGTCGACACCAACAAGGTGAAGGTCTTCGCCACTACCCCGACCTACTACGACTACAACTGGACCGTGCGCGGCAACCTCGACCCGGCTCTGGCCGAGAAGATCAAGAAGGCCTTCCTCGCCCTCGACCCGAGCAAGCCGCGCGACAAGGAAATCCTCGATCTGCAGGCGGCCAGCCGCTTCATCGAAACCAAGCCGGAGAACTACACCGGCATCGAGGAATCGGCGCGCGCGGCCGGCCTGCTGAAGTGACCCTGAAACTGACCGGCGTGGAGCATATCCACGCCAACGGCCAGCGCTCGCTCGCCGGTATCGACCTCAGCGTCGCTGCCGGTGAACGGGTGGCGATCATCGGCCCGTCGGGTGCCGGCAAGACTACCCTGCTGCGCATCCTCGCCACCGCACTGAAACCGGCTTCCGGCCGTTACGACCTGCTCGGCACCCAGCCCTGGGCACTCAGTGGCCCCGCGCGCCAGCGCCTGCGCTCGCGCATTGCCCTGGTGCACCAGGCCCCGCCACTGCCGCCGCGCCAGCGGGTGGTCACCGCCGTGCTCGCCGGCCGCCTCGGCCAGTGGCCGCTGTGGAAAAGCCTGGCCAGCCTGCTCTACCCCGTCGACAGTGCCGGCGCCCGCAGCGAGCTGCAGCGTCTGGATCTGGGCGACAAGCTCTTCGAACGCTGCGACCAGCTGTCCGGCGGCCAGCTGCAGCGCGTCGGCATCGCCCGCGCGCTGTACCAGCAGGCCGAAGTGCTGCTGGCCGATGAACCCGTCTCGGCCATGGACCCGGTGCTCGCCGGCCACACCCTCGGCGTGCTCACCCGTGAAGCGCAGAACCGTGGCGTAACGCTGCTCGCCAGCCTGCACGCGGTGGACCTGGCGCTGGAACACTTCCCGCGTATCGTCGGCGTGCGCGACGGCCGTATCGCCTTCGACAAGGCGGCGGAGAACGTCACCCCCGAGGACCTGCGCGCCCTCTATGCCAACGAGCAGCTCGGCCAGCAGGACGCTTCCTCGCCAGTGGGCAAACCGCTGGTGGTGCAGATTCCGCGATGCTGAACCCGGCACTTTCCAAGAACGCGCCCCGCGACCCGGCGGCTCTGCCGCGCCTGCTGCTCACCCTGCTCGCCCTGGCCCTGTTGTGGCCGGGCCTGCACCTGTCCGAGCTGGATATCGCCGGCCTGTTCAGCGGCGACAACGCGCGGACCATGGCCAATTTCCTCGGCGGCTTCTGGCCGCCGGCCCATGACCAGGAATTCCTCGCCCTGCTCGGCCGCGCCACCCTGGAGACCCTGGCCATCGCCACCGCCGGCATGGCGCTGGCCTGGCTGATCGCCTTCCCCGCCGCCCTGCTGGCGACGCGCGCGCTGTCGATCTCCGCCCTGCCCCGCGGCGGCCTGCCGGCCTGGTGGGCACGGGCGCTGCGCTGGCCGGTGCGCGGGCTGCTGATCGTGCTGCGCAGCGTGCCGGAAATCGTCTGGGCGCTGCTGTTCGTTCGCGCCGTGGGCCTGGGCCCTACCGCTGGGGTGTTGGCCATCGCCATCACCTATGGCGGCATGCTCGGCAAGGTCTACGCGGAAATCTTCGAGTCGGTGGACCCGCGCCCGACACGCGCACTGCTGCTGGGTGGCGGCTCGCGACTGCAGGCCTTCGCCTACGGCGTACTGCCCTCGGCGGCGGCAGAACTGATCTCCTACACCGTGTACCGCTGGGAATGTGCGATCCGCGCCTCGGTGGTAATGGGCTTCGTCGGCGCCGGCGGCCTCGGTCAGCAGATCGACCTGTCGCTGCGCATGTTCGCCGGCGGCGAGGTGGCGAGCATCCTGCTGACCTTCCTGGTGCTGGTGCTGGGCGCCGACCTGCTCAGCCGCTTCCTGCGCGGGAGGCTCGAATGACCGGCCTGCTGCGCAGCCTCGGCTGGCTGCTGCTGATCCTGCTCGCCATCGGTGCGTCCTTCGCCTACCTGGAGATGGACACCGGCGGGCTGTTCGACACCCGCGGCCTCGGCCAGATGCTCGATTACGGCCGCGACTTCCTCGCGCCGGACGTGAGCCGCGCGCACTTGACGGCGGTCGGCCGTGGCGCCCTGGAAACCCTCGCCATGTCCGCCATCGGCACCCTGCTCGCGGCACTGCTGGGCATGCTGCTGGCACTGCCGGCAGCCGGGCGCTTCGGGCGTATCGCGCAAAGCCTGTCGCGGCTGTTCCTGAATGCCCTGCGCGCCGTGCCGGAACTGGTCTGGGGCGCACTGATGGTGCTGGCTGCCGGGCTCGGCCCGAACGCCGGCACGCTGGCGCTGGCGCTGCACACCGGCGGCGTGCTCGGCCGGTTGTTCGCCGAAGCGCTGGAGAACACCCCGACCGCTCCGGCCGAGGCGGTGCGCCTGGCCGGCGGCGGACGCGTAGCTGCCTTCGCCTACGGCACCCTGCCGGCTGTCTGGCCGCAGCTGGTGGCCTACATGCTCTACCGCTGGGAGAACAATATCCGCATGGCCAGCGTGCTCGGCTTCGTCGGCGCCGGTGGCCTGGGGCAGATGCTGTATTTCAGCCTCAGCCTGTTCCAGCAGGCCCAGGCAGCCACAGTGATCATCGCCATGCTGCTGCTGGTGCTGTGCGTCGACAGCCTGAGCGCCTGGGCACGGCAGCGCTGGGTGAGTCACTGAGCCCTGCGGTCGATGGCGCGCAACAAAAAGCCCGGCACATGGCCGGGCTTTTCGTTGAATGCGTCGCTTACGAGTCGCCGTGGATCACCTTGTCCAGGTCGATCGGGTCGCCCGGATGGGTGCCGAGCTTCTGACGGATGTCCTCGAACATCGCGTCGTATTCCTTGTGGTTGCGCACCATCGAGCCGAATCGTGGGTGCAGGCCGTGCTTCTGCGCGATACGGGTGGCATCGCTGGCAAAGTTGAAGGCCTGCTCCCTGGGCATGTCCCACTCTTCGGTAAAGGAATTACCGTCGATCTCGCCCTTCATGACGAAGTGGACGATGGTGCCCTTTTCCACATCCTTGCGGACTTCATAGTTGATGTGAGCGTCGATCTCCTGCTGCCCCAGACCCGGCAGGGACTGGAGATGCAGATGGCCCGGTTCGAACATGGCGAATCTCCTTCTATGGAATCCCGACAGTCTAGCCGGCCTTTTCGAATTGGAAATCGCCCCGGGTCAGTGCACGGACTCTTTTCGAACTCTTTCTTGAACCAGCACCCAGGGCGCGATCACCACCGCCCAGAGTTCCGGGTCGCGGTCATGGAAATCCTGCGCCAGTATCTCGTCGACCTTGCTCAGATCACCACTGGCCAGCCAGGCGGCAACCTTCGTCCGATCGTCCTCGGCCACGCCCATCGCGATCTCCACCAGATCGGCGGAACCCGCGACCTTGAGCAGGTTGCCGCGGGCGAAGAAGGGGGCGAGTTCCTGCCAGGAAATCTTCGCGGTTTCGCCAAGCAACTTGGCATAGAGGGTGCTAGCTTGTTCTGTCATGGATCTCACCTGGTAAACGAACGGCGCCATGATAGCGCCGGGACCGCGCCAGGCAAGGTTCGGACGGCGTTTTCCATGGTGACGGAAAACCCACGGGGAGAAGTCCGAAGGCGCCGTTTTTCTGTACGTTTGTGTCAATCATGCGACATGCCCGCGAACGACCCGCCGCCCCCCGCTTTTCAAGCGGTCAAGCGGCACTCTACACTGTACCGGTACAGTTTCCGGTGGGTCTGTCCGGGGCAATCCCGGTCCGGTGAGCCGCTGGCAACCAGGACTACAAAAACGAAAACACAAGAAGAGTGGAGCATTATGAAAAAGGGTACTCAGCGTCTTTCCCAGCTGTTCACCGCCATGGCCCTGGCCGGCGTTGCCAGCTTCTCCATGGCCGCCGACACCATCAAGATTGCTCTGGCCGGCCCTGTGACCGGCGCAGTCGCCCAGTACGGGGAGATGCAGTTCATTGGCGCGAAGATGGCCATTGAGCAGATCAACAAGGCCGGCGGCGTCGACGGCAAGCAACTCGAAGGCGTGGTCTACGACGACGCTTGCGATCCGAAACAAGCCGTGGCCGTTGCCAACAAGATCGTCAACGATGGCGTCAAGTTCGTCGTTGGCCACCTGTGCTCCAGCTCCACTCAACCGGCTTCGGACATCTACGAAGACGAAGGCGTGCTGATGATCACCGCCGCCTCCACCAGCCCGGACATCACCTCCCGCGGCTACAAGCTGATCTTCCGCACCATCGGTCTGGACAGCCTGCAGGGCCCGACCGCCGGCAAGTTCATCGCCGAGCACATCAAGCCCAAGACCGTGGCCGTGATCCACGACAAGCAGCAGTACGGCGAAGGCATCGCCACTGCCGTGAAGAAGACCCTGGAAGACTCCGGCATCAAGGTCGCCCTGTTCGAAGGCATCAACGCCGGCGACAAGGACTTCTCCGCGATGATCGCCAAGCTCAAGCAGGCCAAGGTCGACTTCGTCTACTACGGCGGCTACCACCCGGAGCTGGGCCTGATCCTGCGCCAGGCTTCCGAGAAAGGCCTGAAAGTCGGCTTCATGGGCCCGGAAGGCGTGGGTAACAAAGAGATCTCCGCCATCGCCGGCCCGGCTTCCGAAGGCCTCTACGTGACCCTGCCGAAGTCCTTCGACCAGGATCCGAAGAACCAGGCTCTGGTTGACGCCTTCAAGGCCAAGAACGAAGACCCAAGCGGTCCGTTCGTGTTCCCGGCCTACGCCGCGGTCCAGGTCATCGCCGAAGGCATCAAGAAAGCCGGCAGCGAAGACACCGACAAGGTGGCAGCGGCGCTGCGCTCCAACACCTTCGCGACTCCGACCGGTGACCTGGCCTTCGACGAGAAGGGCGACCTGAAGAACTTCAACTTCGTGGTCTACCAGTGGCACAAGGACGGCACCAAGACCGAAGCCAAGTAAGCCACCCGCCTCCACACAAAGCCCACTGCCCACGCAGTGGGCTTTGTTTATCCGAGTATTCCGGGGGTCCGTCGCGCCACAAGCGCCGCTTCACGCGACGCCCGAGGAGTTAGGTAATGCCTGAGCTCTATCACTACCTGCAACAGCTGATCAACGGCCTCACCGTCGGCAGCACCTATGCCCTGATCGCCATCGGCTACACCATGGTCTACGGCATCATCGGCATGATCAACTTCGCCCATGGCGAGGTGTACATGATTGGCTCGTACGTAGCCTTCATCGTGATCACGGGGCTGGCCATGATGGGGATCGTTAGTCTCCCTGTCGTTATCATCTGTACCTTCGCCGCGGCGATCATCGTCACCAGCGCCTACGGCTATACCATCGAACGGATCGCCTATCGGCCCCTGCGTGGAAGCAACCGGCTGATCCCGCTGATCTCCGCGATCGGCATGTCGATCTTCCTGCAGAACGAGGTTCTGCTGGCCCAGGATTCCAAGGACAAGGCAATCCCCAACCTGCTGCCGGGCAACTTCGTCATCGGCGCCGACGAAATGACCGGCGTGACCATCTCGTACATGCAGGTGCTGATCTTCATCGTCACCCTGCTGACCATGTACGGGCTGTCCATGTTCATCTCCCGTTCCCGCCTGGGCCGCGCCTGCCGCGCCTGCGCGGAGGACCTGAAGATGGCCAACCTGCTGGGCATCAACACCAACAACATCATCGCCCTGACCTTCGTCATCGGCGCCACCCTGGCCGCCGTGGCCGCGGTGCTGCTGGGCCTGCAGTATGGCGTGATCAACCCGCACATCGGCTTCCTCGCCGGCATCAAGGCGTTCACCGCCGCGGTGCTGGGTGGCATCGGCAGCATTCCGGGCGCCATGCTCGGCGGCCTGGTGCTGGGCGTTGCCGAAGCCTTCGGTGCCGACGTGTTCGGTGACCAGTACAAGGACGTGGTGGCCTTCACCCTGCTGGTGCTCGTGCTGCTCTTCCGCCCCACCGGCCTGCTCGGTCGCCCGGAGGTGGAAAAGGTATGAGCCAGAAACTCAAGACCGCATTCTTCAGCGCCCTGCTGGTGATGGCCGTCGCCTATCCGGTGCTGGGCGTGAAGCTCAGCGTGATCGGCATCGGCCTGCAGCTGGAGAACGTCAGTCCCGCGCGACTGTGGACCATCGGCGCCTGCGCCGTGCTGATGTTCGTCTGGCAACTGGTACGTGATCGCTTCGCCTTCGGCGGCAGCGTGAAACAGGCCCTGTCGCACCCGCACACCAAACTGGCCGAACGCCTGACCCACGCCTCGGTGCAACGCAAGATCATCATGGTGCTGATCCTCATCGCCCTCGCCTGGCCGTTCTTCGGCTCGCGCGGCGCGGTGGACATCGCCACCCTGATCCTGATCTACGTGCTGCTCGGCCTGGGCCTGAACATCGTGGTGGGCCTGGCCGGCCTGCTCGACCTCGGCTACGTCGGCTTCTACGCCGTGGGCGCCTACAGCTATGCACTGCTGTCGCACTACTACGGCCTGGGCTTCTGGGTGTGCCTGCCGATCGCCGGCCTGATGGCCGCGTTCTTCGGCTTCATCCTCGGCTTCCCGGTGTTGAGATTGCGCGGTGACTACCTCGCCATCGTGACCCTGGGCTTTGGCGAGATCATCCGCATCCTGCTGCGCAACATGACCTGGCTCACCGGCGGCCCCAACGGCATCAGCAACATCGAGAAGCCGACCCTGTTCGGCCTCACCTTCGAGCGCCGCGCCCCCGAGGGCATGCAGACCTTCCACGAGTTCTTCGGCATCGCCTACAACTCGAACTACAAGGTCGTGTTCCTCTACCTGGTCGCGCTGCTGCTGGTGCTGCTGGTGCTGTTCGTGATCAACCGTCTGCTGCGCATGCCCCTGGGCCGTGCCTGGGAAGCCCTGCGCGAAGACGAGATCGCCTGCCGCGCGCTGGGTCTGAACCCGACGCTGATCAAGCTCTCCGCCTTCACCCTCGGCGCCTGCTTCGCCGGTTTCGCCGGCAGCTTCTTCGCCGCGCGCCAGGGCCTGGTCACCCCGGAGTCGTTCACCTTCATCGAATCGGCCATCATCCTCGCCATCGTGGTGCTGGGTGGCATGGGTTCCCAGCTCGGCGTCATCCTGGCGGCCGTGGTGATGATCCTGCTGCCCGAACTGATGCGTGAGTTCAGCGAGTACCGCATGCTGATGTTCGGCGCCCTCATGGTGCTGATGATGATCTGGCGTCCGCAGGGGCTCCTGCCCATGCAGCGTCCGCACCTGGAGTTGCGAAAATGAGCCGACCGATTCTTGAAGTATCCGGCCTCACCATGCGCTTCGGCGGGCTGCTGGCCGTCAACAACGTGGCCCTGAAGGTCCAGGAAAAACAGGTGATCTCGATGATCGGCCCGAACGGCGCCGGCAAGACCACCGTGTTCAACTGCCTGACCGGCTTCTACGCCCCCACCGGCGGCGAGATCCTGCTGCGCGGCGAGCCCATCCAGGGCCTGCCGGGCCACAAGATCGCCCACAAGGGCGTGGTGCGGACCTTCCAGAACGTGCGTCTGTTCAAGGAAATGACCGCGGTGGAGAACCTGCTGGTGGCGCAACACCGGCACATCAACACCAACTTCCTCGCCGGCCTGCTCAAGACCCCGTCCTTCCGCCGCGCGGAAGCCGAGGCCCTGGACTACGCCTCGCACTGGCTGGAAATCGTCAACCTCAAGGACATCGCCAACCGCCCGGCGGGCACCCTCGCCTACGGCCAGCAGCGCCGCCTGGAGATCGCCCGCTGCATGATGACCCGTCCGCAGCTGCTGATGCTGGACGAGCCGGCGGCCGGCCTGAACCCGCGGGAAACCGAGGACCTCAAGGCGCTGATCGCCATGCTGCGCTCCGAGCACGGTGTCACCGTGCTGCTCATCGAGCACGACATGAAGCTGGTGATGAGCATTTCCGACCACATCTACGTGATCAACCAGGGCACCCCGCTTGCGGACGGCACCCCGGAGGAAATCCGCGGCAACCCGGATGTGATCAAAGCCTATCTGGGGGAGTCCTGAGTCATGCTGAAGTTCGACAAGGTTTCCACCTTCTACGGCAAGATCCAGGCGCTGCACGACGTCAGCATGGAAGTCCAGCAGGGCGAGATCGTCACCCTGATCGGCGCCAACGGCGCCGGCAAGTCGACCCTGCTGATGACCCTGTGCGGTTCGCCGCGCGCCTCCTCCGGCAGCATCACCTACATGGGTGAGGAACTGGTCGGCAAGGAATCCTCGGTGATCATGCGCAAGAGCATCGCCGTCGTGCCGGAAGGCCGTCGCGTGTTCGCCCGCCTGACAGTGGAGGAGAACCTCGCCATGGGCGGTTTCTTCACCAGCAAGGGTGACTACCAGGAGCAGATGGACAAGGTCCTGGGGCTCTTCCCGCGCCTGAAGGAGCGCTTCAACCAGCGCGGCGGCACCATGTCCGGCGGCGAACAGCAGATGCTCGCCATCGGCCGTGCGCTGATGAGCAAGCCCAAGCTGCTGCTGCTCGACGAGCCGTCGCTGGGCCTGGCGCCGATCATCATCCAGCAGATCTTCGACATCGTCGAACAGCTGCGCCAGGAAGGCGTGACCGTCTTCCTCGTCGAGCAGAACGCCAACCAGGCGCTCAAGCTCGCCGACCGCGGCTATGTGCTGGAGAACGGTCGCATCGTCATGCAGGACACCGGCGCCAACCTGCTGGTGAACCCCAAGGTGCGCGACGCATACCTCGGCGGCTGATCCTTGCCACTGTGATGAAAACGGCCCTTCGGGGCCGTTTTTTATTGGCGAGCGGTCCGCACCGTTCCTACAGCGGCTCCGCCATTTCTGCCGCATCTCCCGCTGCATCCGACAGACAATCGATCAGGGCTCACCAAGCATCTGCGGATACAACAAGGAGAGCCACCATGCACGCCGATCACGCCGCCGAATCGCTAGCCGTACTACGCAAGCTCGCCCAGGGCATCGACCCGCGCTACGACGCGCCCCTGGCTGTCGACGACCCCTGCCAGGCACCGGAAGTGATCCGCGCCCTGTTCCACGCCATCCATGCACTGGAAATGCCTGTCCCGAAGCCACGCCACCAGCCCCAGCAGGCCGGCAAACCGTGGCAGACGGAAGAGGAAGCAGACTTGCTGCAGCGCTTCGAGGCCGGGGAGACCATCGCCGCCATCGCCCGCGAACACGGCCGTACCACGGGCGGCATCCGCTCACGCCTGAAGTACCTGGGCAAGCTCTAGGCCGTTGAAACGAAAATGCCGCCCACTGGGCGGCATTTTCGTTGCCAGGTCGATCAGGTGCCGTAGCTCAGCACCTGCGCGCGCTGGCGCAACTGGGAAACGACATCGTCCTCCATGCGGCCTTCGGAGATCAGCAGGTCGCGGCGGATGGTCTGTACTGCCTCCTCGCTCTGCTCATGGTCGGCCAGATGCTGGCCTTCGATGACACGCCGCAGCACCACGTCTCCATCATCGTTGGTGAGGGTCAGAATACGGCCGCCGTCGGGGCGTGCCGGGCCCAGGGAGGGAGCGTAGGGAGCGAAGGTCTCGGTCAGCAGGGCGCTCAGCCGGTCCATGTCGTATCTCCTTGTTGCGAAATGAAAACACGCAGAAAAAGACCGCACGATCGGCGATAAAGTTCGCCAGTTTCAGTACCGTTGGTCATGACGGCATGTTTCACGGCCCGCAGCCGCAGCCAGATCGCAGGCAAGAAAAAGCCCGCCAAGGGCGGGCTTCTTCGAACGGCGAACGGCGCTTTAGAGCGGTTTGCCGCGGTTGCCGTGGGCGCTGACGAAGGCCTGGACCTTGGCCAGATCGTTCGCCAGCACGGTGCAACGCTCGTCACGCTGGAACAGGTCGGCCAGGTGCGCCGGCAGTGCCGGAACCGCCTCGATGCCGGCCTTCTCCACCGCTTCCGGGAACTTAACCGGATGCGCGGTACCCAGGGTGACCATGGGCACGGACAGGCTGCGGCGGCACTCGCGAGCGGCGCGTACGCCGATGGCGGTGTGCGGGTCCAGCAGCTCGCCGGACTCGGAGAACACCTGGGAGATGGTCTCGCAGGTTTCCTCGTCGCTGACCGCCAGGGAATCGAACAGGCGGCGGGCTTCGGTCCAGCGGTCATCCTCGACGGCCAGCTTGCCGGTGGCCTTGAAGTTGTCCATCAGCTCGGCAACGGCCTTGCCATTGCGACCATGCAGGTCGAACAGCAGACGCTCGAAGTTGGACGAGACCATGATGTCCATGGACGGCGACAGCGACGCGTGCAGGGTGTCCTTGTCGTAGCGGTTGCCGGACATGAAGCGGTGCAGGATGTCGTTGCGGTTGGTCGCGACGATCAGCTGGCTGATCGGCAGGCCCATGTTGCGCGCCAGGTAGCCGGCGAAGATGTCGCCGAAGTTGCCGGTGGGCACCGAGAACGCCACGGAACGGGCCGGTGCGCCGAGCTGCAGGGCGGCGTGGAAGTAGTAGACGATCTGGGCCATGATCCGCGCCCAGTTGATCGAGTTCACCGCTACCAGACGGGTGCCTTTGAGGAAGCCCTGGTCGGCGAAGCTGGCCTTGACCATCTCCTGGCAGTCGTCGAAGTTGCCTTCGATGGCGATGTTGTGGATGTTCTCGCCGAGGATGGTGGTCATCTGACGGCGCTGCACCTCGGACACACGGTTGTGCGGGTGCATGATGAAGATGTCGACGTTCTCGCAGGCCTTGCAGCCTTCGATGGCGGCCGAACCGGTGTCGCCGGAGGTGGCGCCCATGATCACCACGCGCTCGCCGCGCTTGGTCAGCACGTGGTCAAGGAGGCGGCCGAGCAGCTGCAGGGCGAAGTCCTTGAAGGCCAGGGTCGGGCCGTGGAACAGCTCCAGCACCCACTCGTTGCCATTGAGCTGGCGCAGCGGCGCCACGGCGTTGTGGGCGAAGACACCGTAGGTCTCTTCGAGGATCTTCTTGAAGTCGGCGTCGGCGATGCTGCCGGCAACGAACGGGCGCATCACGCGGAAGGCCAGTTCGTGGTACGGCAGGCCGGCCCAGGAGGCGATCTCTTCGACGGTGAAGCGCGGCAGGTTTTCCGGCACGTAGAGGCCGCCGTCGCTGGCAAGACCAGCCAGCAGCACGTCTTCGAAGTTCAGCGCGGGCGCCTGGCCACGGGTACTGATGTAACGCATGTTCAAAACCTTCGGTTTTGGCTTCAGGCCTCGGGCTTCAAGCTTCAGGCTCTTTCGCCTGCCGCTTGCTGCCCGTGGCCTGCAGCCCGATTAGTTCAGTTGTTCGACGCGGATGCGTACGACATTGCCGACGACGTCATCCAGCGCTTCCAGCGCGGCGATGGCTTCGATGATGCGGGACTCGAGCACGCGGTGGGTAACCAGGATCATCGGCACCAGACCGTCATGCTCTTCGACTTCCATCTGCATGATCGATTCGATGTTGATGCCGCGCTCGGAGAGGATGGTCGCCACCTGGGCCAGTACGCCCGGGTGGTCCTTGGCCTGGATGCGCAGGTAGTAGGCGCTTTCGCAGGCGTCGATCGGCAGGATCGGGTGGTCGGAGAGCGAGTCCGGCTGGAAGGCCAGGTGCGGCACGCGGTTCTCCGGGTCGGAGGTCGTGGCGCGAACCACGTCCACCAGGTCGGCGACCACCGAGGAAGCGGTGGGCTCCATGCCGGCGCCAGCGCCGTAGAACAGCGTGGAGCCCGCAGCGTCGCCATTGACCATGACCGCGTTCATCACGCCGTTCACGTTGGCGATCAGGCGGTCGGCCGGGATCAGGGTCGGGTGCACGCGCAGCTCGATACCCTTGTCGGTACGGCGGGCGACGCCCAGGTGCTTGATGCGGTAGCCCAGCGCTTCGGCGTAGTTCACGTCGGCAGTGGTCAGCTGGGTGATGCCTTCGGTGTAGGCCTTGTCGAACTGCAGCGGGATGCCGAAGGCGATGGATGCCAGGATGGTCAGCTTGTGCGCGGCGTCGATGCCTTCGACATCGAAGGTCGGATCGGCTTCGGCGTAGCCCAGCGCCTGGGCTTCCTTCAGCACGTCAGCGAAGGCGCGGCCCTTCTCACGCATCTCGGTGAGGATGAAGTTGCCGGTGCCGTTGATGATGCCGGCCAGCCAGTTGATACGGTTGGCGGCCAGACCCTCGCGGATCGCCTTGATCACCGGGATGCCACCGGCCACGGCAGCTTCGAAGGCGACAATGACGCCCTTCTCGCGGGCCTTGGCGAAGATTTCGTTGCCGTGCACGGCGATCAGCGCCTTGTTGGCGGTGACCACGTGCTTGCCGTTCTCGATGGCCTTGAGCACCAGCTCATGGGCCAGGGTGTAGCCACCGATCAGCTCGATGACCACGTCGATTTCCGGGTTGTTCGCCACGTCGAAGATGTCGGCAGTAATGGGGGTACTGCCGGTTTCACACTTCGGATTGGGGCGACGGGCGGCAATCTGCGCAACCTCGATACCACGCCCGGCACGGCGGGCAATCTCCTCGGCGTTGCGTTTGAGTACATTGAAGGTACCGCCACCGACGGTCCCCAACCCACAGATTCCCACTTTCACCGGTTTCACGCTGAACTCCCCATGATTACAGCATCGGGGCGCCTGAGACGCCGATGCCCGCAACGAGGCGGGCATGGGAGCAGGCACCATGTCAGAACAGGCGACTGCCTGTTCCCTAGTCAAAAGGAACCGAACATTACGAAGCGGTTCCGCATTAGTCAATCAGTGCGCAAGCCGCGGCTTACTTGGCTTCCAGAGCCAGCTTGGCGATCTGGCCGGCCGGCTGGTAGCCCGGCAGCAGGGTGCCGTCGGCGAGGATGATCGCCGGGGTGCCCTGCACACCGACCATCTGCCCCAGGGCGAACTGCGCGTCCACCGGGTTCTCGCACTTGGCGGCCTTCACTTCCTTCTCGTGGAACATGTCGCTCATGGCCGCCTGGCGGTCCTTGGAGCACCACACGGCCTGCAGCTGGGCATCACCCGGCGAGTTCGGACCCTGGCGCGGGAAGGCCAGGTAGCGCACTTCGATACCGCGCTTCTGCAGCTCCGGCACTTCGGCGTGCAGTTTCTGGCAGTACGGGCAGGTGGTGTCGGTGAAGACGGTGATGTGCGCCTTGGTCTCGCCCTTGGCCGGGAACACGACCATGTCCTTCGCCGCGATGGCGTTGATGGTCTTGGCCACGCCGGCGCTCTCGGCCTGCTCGGTCAGGTTGGTCGGCTTGCCATCCTTCACCTGGTAGATGTTGCCCTGCACGACGAACTGGCCGTCGGCGCTGGCGTAGAGGATGCGACCACCCTTGAGCTGCACCTGGTAGATGCCTTCCAGGGGGCCCTTGGAGATGTTCTCGATGGGCAGGTCAGGCTGCAGGGACTGCAGGGTGGTGCGGATCGCCTGGTCCGGCTCGGCGGCCAGAGCGAGGGTGCTGACGAGGCCAAGGGCCGCGGCAGCCAGAAGTCGGGACAAACGCATGGAAAACTCCTGATGTCGGTCGGCGAAGACTATCACACCGGGCCGCCAAGACCGAGCCAAAGGCTGTAGCCGGAAGCTTCGGCGGGAGTAGCGGTTAAGGCCTGGGCCGCAAAGATCGAACAAGGTGTAGACATCCCTGTCGAGACGACCTGCCCAGGTTCAGCCCCGGCCCAGCCATCCATGGCCGGGGGTTCTGGCAACGCATGCGTTGCCAGAACCCCCGCTCACCCACGCGGGTGGTGCTGGGCGTGCAGGTCCTGCAGACGGGCGCGGGCAATGTGCGTGTAGATCTGCGTAGTAGACAGGTCGCTGTGGCCCAGCAGCATCTGTACCACGCGCAGGTCGGCGCCGTGGTTGAGCAGATGGGTGGCGAAGGCGTGGCGCAGGGTGTGCGGCGACAGGCTCTTGCCGATGCCTGCCACCCTTGCGTGGAGCTTGATGCGATGCCAGAAGGTCTGGCGGGTCATCTGCTCGCCGCGCAGGCTGGGGAACAGCACGTCGCTCGGCCGGCCTGCCAGCAGGTCACCACGCGCTTCGCGCACGTAGCGCTCGATCCAGCGGATCGCCTCTTCGCCCAGCGGCACCAGGCGCTCCTTGCTGCCCTTGCCGAGCACGCGCACCACACCCTGGCGCAGGTTCACCTGCTCCAGGGTCAGCCCGACCAGTTCGCTCACGCGCAGCCCGCAGGCGTAAAGCACCTCGAGCATGGTGCGGTCACGCAGACCGAGCGGATCGTCGGTCTCCGGTGCCCCCAGCAGGGCTTCCACATCCGACTCCGACAGCGACTTGGGCAGCGGCTTACCCAACTGCGGCAGATCCACCAGCAATGTCGGGTCCTCGGCGATCAGGCCTTCACGCAGGCAGTAGCGGTAGAAGCCACGCAGACCGGACAGGAAGCGCGCCGTGGAGCGTGCCTTGTAGCCCTCGCCCAGGCGCCAGGCCAGGTGATCGAGGATCACATCGCGGCCGGCGGACTCCAGCGCAACGCCGCGCTCGCCGAGCCAGCCATTGAACAGCGCAAGGTCGCTGCCATAGGCACTGCGGGTGTTGTCGGACAGGCCCTTCTCCAGCCAGAGGGCGTCGAGGAAGCGATCAATCAGCAAATGTGAAACCGGGGTCATTTCAGGCCAGGGCAAAGGAAAATGTGGCGCGGGTAGTCTTTCATATCCTTCATTCTTCTCACCACTCTCGCGCAGGAAGTCACCGCTCCATGGATGAACACAGCACCTACTACGCCCTCGCCGGTATCGGCGCCGCCTCCCTCGTCAGCCAGTGGCTGGCCTGGCGCCTGCGCTTGCCGGCAATCCTCTTCCTGCTGCTGAGCGGCATCCTGGTCGGCCCGATCCTGCATCTGTTGTCGCCAGAGGCGCTGTTCGGCCCGCTGCTGTTCCCCCTGGTGTCGCTGGCGGTGGCGCTGGTGCTGTTCGAGGGCAGCCTGACCCTGCACCTGGACGAGTGGAAGGAAATCGGCACGGTGGTACGGCGCATGGTCACCATCGGCGCCCTGCTCACCTGGGGCGTGATCGCCCTGGCGACCCATTACCTGCTGGACTTCACCTGGGAGATGGCGCTGCTGTTCGGCACCCTCACCCTGGTCACAGGCCCGACGGTGATCGTCCCCATGCTGCGCGTGGTGCGCCCCAACGCCACCATCGCCAACATCCTGCGCTGGGAAGGTATCGTCATCGACCCCATCGGCGCCCTGCTCGCCGTGGTCGTCTACACCTTCATCGCCGCCAGCGACAGCGGCTCGGGCTGGACCGACAGCCTGCTGACCTTCTTCAGCGTGATCGGCACCGGCATCGTCGCCGGCCTGCTGGGCGGCCAGGCCCTGGGCGTGGTGCTGCGCCGCCACTGGCTGCCGGATTACCTGCACAACCTGTCATCGCTGTCCGTGGTACTGGGACTGTTCGTGCTCTCCAACTCGCTCATGTCCGAATCCGGCCTGCTGGCGGTGACAGTCATGGGCCTGCGCCTGGCCAACATGAAGGGCGTCGACGTGCGGCAGATCCTGCACTTCAAGGAGAACCTCAGCGTGCTGCTGATCTCCGGGCTCTTCGTGCTGCTGGCCGCGCGACTGGACCTCTCGGCACTGCTGGGGCTGGGCCCGATCGCCCTGCTGGTGCTGGCGCTGATCCAGTTCGTCGCCCGACCACTGAACGTACTGGTGTCCACCGCCGGCTCGTCGCTCAACTGGCGCGAACGCGCCCTGCTCAGCTGGATAGCCCCGCGCGGCATCGTCGCCGCGGCGGTCTCGGCGATCTTCGCGATTCGCCTGCAGGAAGCCGGCCACGCCCAGGCCGGCGTGCTGGTGCCGCTGACTTTCCTGGTGATCATCGGCACGGTGATCCTGCAAAGCGCCACCGCCCGCCCCCTGGCGCGCCTGCTGAAGGTCGCCGAGCCGGTTCCTACCGGGTTCCTCATCATCGGCGCCAACCCCGTGGCCCGTGCCGTCGGCACCGGGCTGCAGAATGCCGGGGTGAAGGTGCTGCTCACCGACTCCAGCTGGGAGAACACCCGCGCGGCACGCATGGAGCACCTGCCGACCTACTTCGGCAACCCTGCCTCGCAGCATGCCGAGGCCCATCTGGACCTGATCGGCCTGGGCCATCTGCTGGCGCTGTCGCCCAACGCCGAACTGAACGCACTGATGTGCATGAGCTTCCGCCACGAGTTCAGCCCGCGCCACCGCTTCATCCTGCCCACCAGCCAGGACAGCCGGCGCAGCGAAAAACACCGGGTCAGCGACCGCCACCGTGGCCACCCACTGGGCCAGCACCTGGTCACCTACCCACAGATGGCCGGGCTGATCGCCCGTGGTGCGGAAGTCCGCTCGACCCTGCTCAGCGACAACTTCGGCTGGAATGAATACCAGGCACAGCACGGCCCGCGCGCACTGATGCTGTTTGCCCGCGATCCGAATGGCCGCCTGCATATCGCCAGCCCCGACCGGCCGCTCGCTCCAGCCAGCGGCTGGACGGTGATTGCGCTGGTCGAGGAGGCGCCGGAAAGCTCGGTGAGTACGAACGAAACCGACCATGCGGTCGCAACCTGACGACCGGCCATGTCAGCCTATCTTTAGGCTGGTGACAGGAAATTTCTGAAGGACGATGATTGCACCACGCCATCATTGCGCCCCACGAAGCCCACGCCATGCCCAGTCAACAGAACTCCCGTCTCGGTCAGATCCTTGTCAGCAAGGGTCTGATCACCTCCCAACAGCTGGATAAGGCCATCCAGCTCCAGCTCAACAACGGACTGCGCCTGGGCGAAACCCTGATCCAGCAGGGCTGGATCAGCGAACGCCAGCTCGGTCGCGCGCTGAAGAAGCAGAACAACCTGCGCCTGACAGCGACATTGGTCGCCGCCCTGCTCAGTCCGTTTCAGCTGGCCAGCGCCGATGTGCAGCGCCAGGCACCGACGAGCATCACCCGCCACGAAGCTCCCAAGGGCCTCAAGCCGCTGAGCGACCGCGAGATGAGCGATGTCAGCGCCCAGGGTTTCGACGACACCCTGCAGAGCCTGCTGGTCAGCGCCGAGAGCGGTGATGGTGTCGGCGCCATCAAACAGCTGTCGCGCCTGGTCATGCCGGTGGTCGACAGCCTCGATGCCGAGACCTCGCTGCATGACGTGCAGTACGACACCGCGCACGCCTCCTCGTCCCTGAACCCGGACGGCTCGATCAACGTGCGCCTGCCCAGCTCCATCGGCGAGGTGCGCTTCGACAACATCCGCGTCGCCGGCGCGCCCAAGAGCCAGAGCATGGGCAGCCTGAGCCTGCAGAACATCGACCTGTCCCAGGCCTCGCTGAAGATCAGCCTGCGCCACTGAGGCCGGCTCACCATGAAAGAAGGCGCCCATGGGCGCCTTCTTTCATTTCAGTCCTCGAAGCCCGGCAGGACCGGCACCGGGCGCTTCTCTTCGTCGATGGCGACGAAGCTGAACAGCCCGTGGATGGCCTTCTCGCGGCCATCGGCGGACATGCTCTCCACGAACACCTCCACCTCGACCTTGAGGCTGGTGTTGCCGACCTTCACCACCCGGCCGACCAGCTCGACGATGGAGCCGGCGGGAATCGGGTGCTTGAAGTCGATACGGTCGGTGGACACGGTCACCAGCGGCAGACGGCAAAAGCGCGTTGCGGCGATGAACGAGACTTCGTCCATCCAGGCCAGCGCGGTACCGCCGAACAGGGTGTTGTGGTGGTTGGTGGTGGGCGGGAAGATCGCCTTGGTCACGCGGGTTTCGGAAAGCTCCGTACGACGGAGGATTTCCTGCTCTCTGGGGCTCATGCCACTGCTACCTGATGCAATGAGGGTGGCTGCCGGTGCTGCGGATGTTGTGCTTCTAATGCGCTGCCGGAGGCAGATGGGAACAAATCACGGGCAAGAAAAAAGCAGCCCGCAGGCTGCTTTTTTTCAGGATCAACCGGTCGATTAAACCAGTTTTTCCTTGATACGAGCCGCCTTGCCGGACAGTTCGCGGAGGTAGTACAGCTTGGCCTTGCGCACATCGCCGCGACGCTTGACGCTGATGCTGTCAACCAGCGGGCTGTAAGTCTGGAAGGTACGCTCTACGCCTACGCCGTTGGAGATCTTGCGAACGGTGAAAGCACTGTTCAGGCCGCGGTTACGCTTGCCGATGACAACGCCTTCGAAGGCCTGCAGACGCTGACGGTCGCCTTCCTTCACTTTAACCTGGACGATTACGGTGTCGCCGGGGGCGAACGCCGGAATCTCTTTGCTCATCTGTTCAGCTTCGATCTGCTGAATGATCTTGTTGGTCATTTCGTGCTCCTAAGACCAGCGCTCGGCGCGGGCCATCGATACGTTAACTATCGTTCCGCTGGCGGATGTATTCCTCCAGCAGCTTTTTCTCTTCTCCAGAAAGCGAGCGGCAATCCAGAAGATCGGCACGTCGTTCCCAGGTCCTGCCTAAGGACTGCTGCAAACGCCAGCGCCGGATGTGTTCGTGGTTGCCGCTGAGCAGCACCTCAGGAACACGTTTGTCTGCGTACACCTCAGGTCGGGTGTAGTGCGGACAGTCGAGCAGGCCATCCGTGAAGGAGTCCTCCTCGGCGGAGTCCACGTGGCCCAGTGCACCGGGCAACAACCGCGTGACCGCGTCAATCAGCACCATGGCCGGAAGCTCACCCCCGGACAGGACATAATCGCCAACTGACCATTCCTCATCGACATGCTCTTCAATGAAGCGCTCGTCGATGCCTTCGTAACGCCCGGCGATCAGGATCAGTCGCTCCTCGTTCGCCAGTTCTTTCACGGCCGCCTGCGTGAGCTTGCGACCTTGCGGCGAGAGGTAGATCACCTTCACCGGTCCGCCTGCGGCTTGCCGGGCATCGCCCAGTGCGCCTTCGAGCGGCTTGATTTTCATCACCATGCCGGGACCACCGCCGAAAGGCCGGTCATCCACCGTCTGGTGACGGTCCTCAGTGTTGCTTCGCGGGTTGAAGCACTGAAGCTGAATCAGCTCCTGCTTGACCGCGCGACTCGTGATGCCGTAGTCGCTGATGGCGCGAAACATCTCCGGAAAGATGCTGATAACCCCTATCCACATTGGCTGAAGGCTCTCATCCACATGGGTTAGAAGTCCGCGTCCCAGTCCACCCGCATCTCGCCGGCTTCCAGGTCTACCGCTTGCACGCACTGATCCGTATACGGAAGCAGGCGTTCACGGTCGTCCAGGCTGCCTGCGCAGGGCTTGACTACCATCACATCGTTGGCGCCGGTCTCCAGCATGTGGTCGAGAATCCCGAACAGTTGCCCGTTCTGGTCGATCACCTTGAGACCTTCCAACTGGCTCCAGTAGAACTCGCCATCGTCCAGCACCGGCAGCTCGCTGCGCGGGACCAGGATTTCGAATTCAGCGAAGGTGCGGGCGATCTCGCGATCATCCAGTCCCTTCAGCTTCGCGACCAGGACATTGCCCTGCACGCGACCTTGAACCAGCTCAGCCTGTCGAACTTCGTTGCCACGCTTGAGCGTCCAGCGGCGATAGTCCAGCAGGTTGTCCAACGGATCGGTAAAGGAATACACCTTCACCTCACCACGAATACCGTGCACCGATACGATCTTGCCGAGAACAACCATCTCCTCGGCGGGAGCAGGATTCGTGTTCATCGATCTCAGGCAGCCTTGGCGGCTTCCTTGATCAGCTGAGCAACACGCTCAGACGGTTGAGCGCCTTGGCTCAGCCAGTAGTTCAGACGCTCCTGGTTGACCGAGAACTTGAGCTCAGCGCCAGTGGCGACGGGGTTGAAGAAGCCGACGCGCTCGACGAAACGGCCGTCACGAGCGTTGCGGCTGTTGGTCACGGTCAGGTGATAGAACGGGCGCTTCTTGGAGCCGCCACGAGCCAGACGAATGGTTACCATGCGTACGTTGTTCCTATGGTTTGCTTGCAAAAAAGAAATGCAGCCCTCGGGCACATAGCCCGAAAGGCCGCATATTCTATGAGCTAAAGCCCCGCGCCGCAAGCCGCAGCGCGCTCGGCCCGCCGGGCGGCGAGCCGTCTGGCCTCACATCTTGGGCATGCCGCCGGGGAACATGCTCCCCATGCCGCGCATCATCTTGGCCATGCCGCCCTTGGCGGTGACCTTCTTCATCATCTTCTGCATCTGCTTGTGCTGCTTGATGAGGCGACCAACGTCCTGCACCTGGGTACCCGAACCCATGGCGATGCGGCGCTTGCGCGAACCGCTGATCACTTCCGGATCGCGGCGCTCGCCCGGGGTCATGGAGTTGATGATCGCCTCCATCTGCTTGAACTGCTTCTCCGCCGCGTTCTGCGCGTTGCCCATCTGCGACAGGTTGACGCCGCCGAGCATCGGCAGCTTGTCCATCAGGCTGCCCAGGCCGCCCATGTTCTTCATCTGCTGCAACTGATCGCGGAAGTCTTCCAGGTCGAAGCCCTTGCCCTTCTTGATCTTCTTCGCGAGTTTCTCGGCCTTCTCGCGGTCCATGCTCTGCTCGGCCTGCTCGATCAGGCTGAGCACGTCGCCCATGCCGAGGATGCGCGAGGCCACGCGATCGGGGTGGAACGGATCGAGCGCTTCGCTCTTCTCGCCCATGCCGAGGAACTTGATCGGCTTGCCGGTGATGGCGCGCACGGACAGCGCGGCACCGCCGCGGGCGTCGCCGTCAACCTTGGTCAGCACGACGCCGGTCAGCGGCAGCGCGTCATTGAAGGCCTTGGCGGTGTTGGCGGCGTCCTGGCCGGTCATGGCGTCGACCACGAACAGGGTTTCCACCGGTTTGATCGCCGCGTGGACCTGCTTGATCTCGTCCATCATGTCGGCGTCGATGTGCAGACGGCCGGCGGTGTCGACGATCACCACGTCGATGAACTTCAGCTTGGCTTCACGGATCGCCGCTTCGGCGATGTCCACCGGCTTCTGGCTGGTATCGGACGGGAAGAAGGTCACGTCCAGGTCGTTGGCCAGGGTTTCCAGCTGCTTGATCGCCGCCGGGCGGTAGACGTCGGCGGACACCAGCAGCACGGATTTCTTCTTGCGCTCTTTAAGGAAGCGCGCCAGCTTGCCGGCGGTGGTGGTCTTGCCCGCACCCTGCAGGCCGGCCATCAGGATGACCGCAGGCGGAGCGGCGGCGAGGTCGAGGTCCTCGTTGGCCGCGCCCATCAGCTCGACCAGTTCGGCCTGGACGATCTTCACGAAGGCCTGGCCCGGGGTCAGGCTCTTGGAAACTTCAGTGCCGACCGCGCGATCCTTGATCTTGGCGACGAAGTCCTTGACCACCGGCAGGGCCACGTCGGCCTCCAGCAGGGCCATCCGCACTTCGCGGAGCGTGTCCTTGATGTTGTCCTCGGTCAGCTTGGCCTTGCCGGTGACGTGGCGCAGCGTTTGCGAGAGGCGATCTGTAAGGTTTTCGAACATGCGCGTTCCTAATCAGACCCGGTCGGGTCAGGGTTTGGCTTGTCAGCAAGCCGCCGATTATAACCAAGTGCGGCCAGCGCCAACACCGCCGATGATCCTGATGTGACCGACTGCTTCGCAGGCCAGAAGCGAACTGTTCTCAGCAGCTTTCTAGGGGCAGTCGATCTGTGCCAAACTCAGCACCTTTCGGGTCCCCCGTCGAAGGACTGTTCCAAGGACTTATGCAACCTCTGCTGCCCAGCCTGATCGCCGCCGTCCTTTATATCGGCACCACCGCCTACCAGGGCGCAAGCCTGGCCCGCCGTACCCCGCCGCAGAAACCGCTGCTCCTCCTGCTGGGTCTGGTCGCCCTGCTCTGCCAGGCCTACAGCCTGAGCCAGGAGCTGCTGACGTCCGCGGGTCTGGCGCTGGACTTCTTCAACGCCGCCAGCCTGATCTCCGCCGCGGTCATCGCCCTGACCCTGCTGGCGTGCCTGCGCATTCCGGTGCACAACCTGCTGATCTTCCTTTATCCGCTCGGCGCGCTGACCACTCTGCTGGCCGTGCTGATGCCCCACGGCACCATCGAGCCGATCAACGAGCAGCCCGGCATCCTCGCCCACATCCTGCTGTCGATCCTGGCCTATGGCCTGCTGACCATCGCCGTGGTCCAGGCGCTGCTCCTGCTGGTGCAGGACCATCAGCTCAAGCACAAGCACCCGTCGGGCCTGATCCGCAACTTCCCGCCGCTGCAGACCATGGAAAGCCTGCTGTTCGGCTTCCTCTGGGGCGGCTGGTCGCTGCTCTCGCTGTCGCTGATCTCCGGCTGGCTGTTCGTCGACAACCTGTTCGCCCAGCACCTGGCGCACAAGACCATTCTCTCCTGCTTCGCCTGGGTGGTGTTCGGCGTACTGCTGTGGGGCCGCCACCAGCTCGGCTGGCGCGGCCACAAGGCGATCCGCTGGACCCTCGCGGGTTTCTGCCTGCTGATGCTGGCCTACTTCGGCAGCAAGCTGGTCAAGGAATTCATCCTGCACATCTGACGCTAACGGCGGCGCGGATGCGCCGCTGAAGGACCTGCGCGCATGGAAGAGATCCACCCCGGCTACCTGATCGGCCTGCTGGTCTTCCTGATCCTCTGCTCGGCGTTCTTCTCCAGCGTCGAGACCGGCATGCTCAGCCTCGACCGCTACCGCCTGCGCCACCTGTCCAAGAAGGGCAACCGCGGGGCCCGGCGCACCAGCTGGCTGCTGCTGCGCACCGACCGGCTGCTGGGCACCATCCTGATCGGCAACAACTTCGTCAACATCATTGCCTCGTCCCTGGCGACCTTGCTGGCCCTGCGCCTGTGGGGCGAGGCCGGCGTGGCGATCGCCACCGTGGCGCTGACGCTGATCCTGCTGATCTTCGGCGAGATCACCCCCAAGACCTATGCCGCCCTGCGCCCCGAGCGCGTCGCCTTCCCCGCCAGCCTGCCGCTGATCTGGATGCAGAAGCTGTTCAGTCCGCTGCTCTGGCTGATGACCGGCATCAGCAACCTGCTGCTGCGCCTGGGCGGCCTCGACCCGACCCAGCGCGGCAACAAGCCGCTGAGCAACGACGAGCTGCGCAGCGTGGTCACCGACTCCAGCGAGAAGCTCACCCACAACCGCCAGGACATGCTGCTGAGCATCCTCGACCTGGAAAAGATCACGGTGAACGACCTGATGGTGCCGCGCAACGAAGTCCAGGGCATCGACCTGGACGACGAGCTGGAAACCATCATCGGCCAGCTGCGCAACACCACCCACACCCGCCTGCCGGTGTTCCGCAACGACATCAACCAGGTCGAGGGCGTGGTACACATGCGCCAGATCGCCCGCCTGCTGACCCACAACCAGCTGACCAAGGACAGCCTCAAGGCCGCGTGCCTGGAGCCCTATTTCGTGCCCGAGAGCACACCGCTGTCGACCCAGCTGATCAACTTCCAGAAGCAGAAGCGGCGCATCGGCATCGTCGTCGACGAGTACGGCGAGGTGATCGGCATCATCACCCTGGAAGACATCCTCGAAGAGATCGTCGGCGAGTTCAGCAACCAGAACACCCTGCGCAACCCGGACATCCATCCCCAGGCCGACGGCACCTACGTCATCGACGGCTCGGCCAACCTGCGCGACGTCAACCGCGCCCTGGGCTGGCAACTGCCCAGCGACGGCCCCAAGACCCTCAACGGCCTGGTCACCGAAGCGCTGGAGCAGATCCCCGACTGCGCGGTGTGCCTGAAGATCGGCCGCTACCGCCTGGAAATCCTGCAATCGGGCGAAAACCGGGTGAAAAGCGTGCGTGCCTGGCTGCCCGGCGCGCCACCCCGCGAAGCGCCGTACACCGACGAGCTTGCCTGAGCCGCCCCGCCCGCCCCTATAATCCGGACGGCTTACCCAGCCTCCCGCCTGCGCCCGTCGCTATCCGTGACGCCGCGCCGGCCAGTCAATCGCACGCCCCGCCGAGCCTCGACCCCGCGTCGTTGCCTTGCGAAGCAGCCGGCCTCGCCCTGACCCACCGCGAGCCGCGCCCACCCTGCCCCGATCCCGGGCCGCGCTCGCACTCGCGCCATGGCGATGCCTCAAGAAACGTCGGACACGACCGCCAGAGTCGTCGCCGCGCCTGACTGCCAGGGATATTCCCCGTATGACCAGCGCCACGCTCGAAGCCGCACAACCGGCCGAACAGACCAACTCCACCACCCGCGTCGCGGTAGCCAGCTTCATCGGCACCGCCATCGAGTTCTACGATTTCTACGTCTACGCCACCGCTGCCGCGCTGGTGATCGGCCCGGTGTTCTTCCCGCAGACCTCCGGCACCGCCCAGGCCCTCAGCGCCTTCATCACCTTCGGCATCGCCTTCCTTGCCCGCCCGCTGGGCTCGGCGCTGTTCGGCCACTTCGGTGACCGCATCGGGCGCAAGTCCACCCTGGTGGCCTCGCTGCTGCTGATGGGCATCTCCACCACCCTGATCGGCCTGCTGCCGGGCTATGACAGCATTGGCGCCTGGGCGCCGGTCCTGCTTTGTGTATTGCGCTTCGGCCAGGGCCTGGGACTGGGTGGCGAATGGGGCGGCGCCGCGCTGCTGGCCACGGAGAACGCGCCCAAGGGTCGCCGCGCCTGGTTCGGCATGTTCCCGCAGATGGGCCCGTCAATCGGTTTCCTCGCCGCCAACGGCCTGTTTCTCTGCCTGGCGATGTTCCTTAGCGAAGAACAGTTCCGCGCCTGGGGCTGGCGCATCCCGTTCGTACTCAGCGCCGTGCTGGTCATGGTCGGGCTGTATGTGCGCCTGAAGCTGGTGGAAACCCCGGTCTTCGCCAAGGCCATGGAACGCCATGAACGCGCCAGCCTGCCGATTGCCGAACTGCTGAGCAAACACTGGCGACCGACCCTGCTCGGTGCCCTGGCGATGGTGGTGTGCTATGCCCTCTTCTATATCTCCACGGTGTTCTCGCTGAGCTACGGGGTCAGCACCCTGGGCTACAGCCGCGAGGACTTCCTCGGCCTGCTGTGCATTGCCGTACTGTTCATGGCCGCCGCCACGCCGGTCTCGGCCTGGCTGAGCGACCGCTTCGGGCGCAAGCCGGTACTGATCGTCGGCACCCTCGCCGCCATCGCCTCGGGCTTCGCCATGGAGTCGCTGCTGAGCCAGGGCTCGTCGGTGGAGGTGGCAGTGTTCCTGTCGCTGGAACTGTTCCTCATGGGCGTGACCTTCGCCCCCATGGGCGCACTGCTGCCGGAACTCTTCCCCACCCACGTGCGCTATACCGGCGCTTCGGCGGCCTACAACCTGGGCGGCATCCTCGGTGCCTCGGTGGCGCCGTACATCGCGCAGAAGCTGGTAGGCATGGGTGGATTGAGCTGGGTGGGCGGCTATGTGTCGGTGGCGGCAGCGCTCAGCCTGCTGGCGGTGCTGTGCCTGCGCGAGACCCGCGAAGCGGATCTGAACGATATCCGCTGAGTCGGTAACCGGCGGATAACCGGGAACGGATTCGGCCGCCAAGGCGGCGGAATCCGTTGATCCCGGTGACGATGGAAGCTGGCGCCAATGCCGGCCCTGCCAGCGGGTCGCGGGCGTGGCCCGCTCCTACAGGATCAGCGTGGGGCAACCAGCCACTCGGCCAGGTGCTCACCCCAGACCTGATAGCCCAGTGCAGAAGGGTGATAGCCATCGATGGCGAGGAACTGCGGCTGCATCTCCAGGCTCACCCCGCAATAGCCCGCCCCCTGCGCCAGCGCCAGAGCACTGAGCTGGCGATCCAGCAGCGTTGCGCGCCAGCCCAGCAACTGTCGCAGTAACCAGGGCAAGGCCGTGAAGTGCTGCAACGGCGGCACCGCCGTGCAGACCACCCGCGAACCGCGGTCGCGAAAATGCCCGATCAACTGTCCGAGGGAGCCCAGCCAGCGCTGGCTGGAGCTGAAGTGCGTGGTGTCGTTGACACCGAAGACCAGCGCCACGAGGTCGTAATTCTCTCCGGCCACCAGCGGCAGCAGGCGTTCGCAGGCTTCGCTGGCGGTGATGCCGTTTTCCCCCACCGCGCGCCAGGCGACGGGCCGTTGGAGACGACCGGAAAGCGCCAAGGCCAACCGGCCAGCCAGCGCAAAATCCAGGCAGGACGCGCCGACACCGGCAACGGTGGATTCACCCAGCAGCAACAGGCGAAAGGGTTCACCGGCAAGCTCCGCCCCTGCGATGCCTTCGCAGCCGCCGGCGGCGGGTGCCAGGCGCAAGGCCGTGCGCCGGGTACGTACGGCCATGGGCAGGACCAGCGGCAGCAGTGGCAAGGCCGCTGCCCACCACATCAGCCCCGCCCAGCGGCTCACAGCTCGACTTTGACCGCCTGGGACGAGCGGGTGGCCTTGGCGCGGGCGGCGTCGATCGACTCGTCGCGCGCCAGGGCCACGCCCATGCGGCGCTGACCGTCCACTTCCGGCTTGCCGAACAGGCGCAGCGCGGTATCCGGCTCGCTCAGCGCGGCGCCGAGGTTGCCGAAGGACACCTGCTGCGACTGGCCTTCCACCAGGATCACCGCCGAGGCGGAGTCGCCCAGCTGGCGGATCACCGGGATCGGCAGGCCGAGGATGGCCCGGGCGTGCAGGGCGAACTCGGAAAGGTCCTGGGAGATCAGGGTGACCAGGCCGGTGTCGTGGGGGCGCGGCGAGACTTCGCTGAACCACACTTCATCGCCCTTCACGAACAGTTCCACACCGAACAGGCCGCGACCGCCCAGCGCTTCGGTGACCGCCCTGGCCACGCGCTCGGACTCGGCCAGCGCCTTCGGGCTCATCGCCTGGGGCTGCCAGGACTCGTGGTAGTCACCCTTCACCTGACGATGGCCGATGGGCGCGCAGAAGGTGGTGCCACCCAGGTGGCGCACGGTCAGCAGGGTGATTTCGTAGTCGAAATCGATGAAGCCTTCGACGATGACCCGGCCCTTGCCGGCGCGGCCGCCTTCCTGGGCGTAGTCCCAGGCAGTCTTCAGGTCGGCGTCGGACTTCAGCACGCTCTGGCCCTTGCCCGAAGAGCTCATGATCGGCTTCACCACGCACGGGTAGCCCACAGCGGCGACGCCGGCGGCGTAGTCTTCATAGGTGTCGGCGAAGTGGTAGGGCGAGGTCGGCAGGCCCAGCTCTTCGGCGGCCAGGCGACGGATGCCCTCACGGTTCATGGTCAGCTGCGCGGCACGGGCGGTGGGGATGACGGTGTAGCCTTCGTTTTCCAGTTCGACCAGGGTCGCGGTGGCGATGGCTTCGATCTCCGGCACGATGTAGTGCGGCTTCTCCTGCTCGATCACTGCACGCAGGGCAACGCCGTCGAGCATGCTGATCACGTGGCTGCGGTGCGCAACCTGCATGGCCGGCGCGCTCGCGTAGCGATCCACGGCGATGACTTCGCAGCCCAGGCGCTGCAGCTCGATCGCCACTTCCTTGCCCAGCTCGCCGGAGCCACAGAGCAGTACGCGGGTCGCGCTGGGCGACAGGGGAGTTCCAATACGGGGCATTGCGGGAAACCTCGAAAAGGGGAAATTCGAAACGGGACAGCTGTCGGCAGTGCCGGCTCTAGACCAGCACACCCTGCTCGCGGGCGCGCAGTTCGCAACGCTTGAGCACCTCGCGGCGCTCGGCGTTGTCCATCAGGCCCCAGCGGGTGATTTCGGCGGCGCTGCGCTGGCAACCCAGGCAGATGTCGGCATCGTCCAGCGCGCAGACGTGCACGCAGGGCGAGGCGACGGGACGTTCTTCAGTCATTTTCCTGCTCGGCCAGGTCGCGGGCGTAGCGCTGGGCGTTGTGGACGTAATGGGCGGCACTGGCTTCGAGCATCTTCTTCTGCGGTTCGGTGAGCTCGCGCACCACCTTGCCGGGGGAACCCATGACCAGGGAGCCGTCGGGGATTTCCTTGCCCTCGGGGATCAGCGCGTTGGCGCCGATGATGCAGTACTTGCCGATCTTCGCGCCGTTGAGGATCACCGCATTGATACCGATGAGGCTGTAGTCGCCCACCTGACAGCCATGCAGCATGGCGTTGTGGCCGATGGTCACGCCCTTGCCCAGAGTCAGCGGGAAGCCCATGTCGGTGTGCATCACGGTACCGTCCTGCACGTTGCTGTGTTCGCCGATGTGGATCAGCTCGTTGTCGCCGCGCAGCACGGCGTTGAACCACACACTGGCGCCGGCGTCGAGGCGCACCTTGCCGACCACCGTGGCGTTGGGGGCGATCCAGCTCTCCGGATGGGTTTCGACTCGGGACGAGCCCAGGCGGTACTTCATGGGTTTCTCCTCAGGCGGGGGCCGCTCTTGATGATCGGGTCTCAGCTCAGCTTGATGAACTTCGACGGCGGCTGGTGCAGGTCGATGCGAGCGTCGTACAGCAGGTTCAGCAGCTCGACCAGCATGATCGCGGACAGGCCCCAGATCTTGTAGCCCTCGAACAGGTAGCTCGGGACGTACCAGCTGCGGCCGAAATAATCGATGCGGTGGGTGGTCTCCCGCGGGTCGCCACGGAAGAACTCCAGCGGCACCTTGAACACGGCGTCGATCTCGCCGTCGTTGGGGCGGTATTCCACGAAATCGGGAACGAAGCCGACGAATGGCTTGACCAGGATACCGTGCCGCGACACCAGGGTGCTCAACGGCCCGACGACCTCCACCAGTCCGGGTGGCAGGGCGATCTCCTCCTGGGCCTCGCGCAGGGCGGTGTGGATCAGGTCCACGTCCTCCGGGTCACGCCGTCCACCGGGAAAGGCGACCTCGCCGCTATGGGTCGAAAGCCCGGTCGCGCGCAGGGTGAGCACGAGCTCTTCCTGGGGAGTGATGGGGAGCAGAACCGCTGCTTCCGGGAAGCTGTGGTCCGTTTCAAGGTCGCTTGGTGTGTGCGTCTGTATGCGTTGGCGCAGCTGGTCCAGCATGCCGAACATCCTGCGGGGGCCGATTCTTCTAATTGAAGGATCATGGCACGAAAGACGCCCCTGCCCAAGCCCCGCCCCTTGCTGGGCGCACCACGCAGCGCGCAAGATTGTTCCATTCAATAACAAGGAAGCGGCATGAAATTCTGCAGCCAGTGCGGCGCCAGCGTGAGCCTGCGCATCCCCAGCGGCGACAACCGCCCGCGCTTCATCTGCGACCAGTGCCAGACCGTGCATTACCAGAACCCGCGCATCGTCGCCGGCTGCCTGCCGGTCTGGGAGGGGAAGATCCTTCTCTGCCGCCGCGCCATCCAGCCGCGCCAGGGTTTCTGGACGCTGCCGGCGGGCTTCATGGAGAACGGCGAGACGCTGGAACAGGCTGCCGCCCGCGAGACCCTCGAAGAGGCCAATGCCCGCGTCCACGGCCTGCAGCTTTATACGGTCTTTGATCTGCCGCATATCAGCCAGGTTTATATCTTCTTCCGCGCCGACCTGGCCGACCTGGACTTTTCCGCCGGCGACGAAAGCCTGGAAGTGCAACTCTTCGAAGAATCCGACATTCCGTGGGGCGAGCTGGCTTTCCCCACCGTGGGCCGTACCTTAGAATATTTCCTAGCGGACCGGATCGTTCAGAACTTCCCGATACGCAATGAAGGGATTCTCCCAATGCTTGCACAGAAAAAGAACTAATAAGCTCATTTACCGCCTCTAAGGCTTTAGGAACTACCGGGGAACACCACTCGATGCGCTGGTTGATTGCCGTACTTTGTCTGACCTTCGCAGCGTTCTCGCATGCCAACGCGATGCCCACGCTCGACGGTCGTATCGACAAGATTCTCGTGCTCAAGTCCGAGCGCAAACTGAACCTCATCAGCAACGGCAAGGTGCTCAAGAGCTATCGCGTGTCCCTGGGCAAGCGCCCGCAGGGCCCGAAGCTGGCCGAAGGCGACAACCGCACGCCGGAAGGCTTCTACTGGGTCGACTGGCGCAAGACCAGCGACAAGTACAACCTCTCCATGCACATCTCCTACCCCAACGCCCGCGATGTCGCCAAGGCGCGGGAAAAGAGCCTGTCGCCCGGCGGCATGATCATGATCCACGGCACGCCGATGGATGACGACTACCCCGAGTGGTACTTCTCGACCCTGGACTGGACCAACGGCTGCATCGCCATGACCAACGCCGACATGCGCGAGGTCTGGAGCCTGGTCAAGGACGGCACGCTGATCGAGATTCGCCCGTAAGCGGGACGGAAAGAAAAAAGGCGCCCGCGGGCGCCTTTTTCATGTCTGCTCAGAACACCATGTCCGACAGCCGCCAGACCTCGAAGGCCGGCGTCTCGTAGGGGTGGGCCTGCTTGAGGGCCTTCACCGAGTCATGGATCAACTCGTCGGCCACCACCATCTCCACCTTCCATTCGGCGACCTGCTCGACGCTGCCGGCCTGGCCGATGTAGGGGTTGCTGCCCTGCAAGGGGCGGAACTGTCCCTGTCCGAGTGCCTGCCAGCAACAGCTGTCATAGGCACCGATGCGTCCTGCACCGGCGGCGAACACCGCTTTCTTGACCGGTTCCAGATGGCTTTCCGGAACGTAGAAACACAGTTTGTACATCGGAGGCTCCGATCGAAACAGGGACACAGCCGTGACAAAGAGCGCCACGGGTGACAAATCCTGCCACAAATAGTGGCACTTTGCCTCTTATGACTTGCAGGTCGTCGTGGAAGTTCGACCGTCCGGTTCCGGGCTTGTTCGCCTGCGAACGACTTTGTACGAATTCTGTGACGGACTTCGAGCTCACCGGCCGGTGAAAAGTCGCCAGCGTTCTTTCAGTCCCGGCGCGCGGGGCGCATGGGAACCGTCGCAGAACGGCAACTTCGCCGACAGCCCGCAGCGGCACAGCAGCAAATGTCGCTCACGCCCGACCGTCAGCTCCAGCGCGTCGGCACAACTTGCAGCAGCATCCGGCAGGCTGGCGCACTGCCCGCAGCGGCACAGGCGCAGAACCTGCCCCGGCGCGACTGGGCGAACCAGCGGAAGCCTCTCGTCGTCAGCCAAGACGCCCCTCCTCGAAGGCCGGACAAAGAAAAAGGGGAAAGCCGAAGCTTTCCCCTTTCGCGTGTCGCATCAGACCGGACTCAGCCGACCCAGACGCGGGCGTTGCGGAACATGCGCATCCAGCCGCCGTCCTCTTCCCACTCGTCCGGACGCCAGGAGTTCTGCACGGCGCGGAACACCCGCTCCGGATGCGGCATCATGATGGTGACGCGGCCGTCGCGGCTGGTCAGGCCGGTGATGCCGCGCGGCGAGCCGTTCGGGTTGGCCGGGTAGCTCTCGGTGACCTTGCCCAGGTTGTCGACGAAACGCAGGGCCACGGTGCCGGACAGATCGGATTCCAGCAGCGCCTCCTCGCTCTCGAACTCCGCATGGCCTTCGCCGTGGGCGATGGCGATGGGCATACGCGAGCCGGCCATGCCCTGCAGGAAGATCGACTGCGACTCCTGCACCTGGACCATCGCCACGCGCGCTTCGAACTGCTCGGAGCGGTTGCGCACGAAGTGCGGCCAGAACTCGGTGCCGGGAATCAGCTCGTGCAGGTTGGACATCATCTGGCAACCGTTGCACACGCCGAGAGCGAAGCTGTCCTTGCGCTCGAAGAAGGCCTGGAAGCCATCGCGGGCACGGGCGTTGAACAGGATCGACTTGGCCCAGCCTTCGCCGGCGCCCAGTACGTCGCCGTAGGAGAAGCCGCCGCAGGCCACCAGGCCCTTGAACTGCTCCAGGCTGATGCGGCCGGAGAGGATGTCGCTCATGTGCACGTCGACGGCGGCGAAGCCGGCGCGGTCGAAGGCCGCGGCCATTTCCACCTGACCGTTGACGCCCTGCTCGCGCAGGATGGCGATCTGCGGGCGCACGCCTTTCTTGATGTAGGGCGCGGCGATGTTGTCGTTGACGTCGAAGCTCAGTTTCACCGACAGGCCGGGGTTGTCTTCTTCCAGCAGGCCGTCGAATTCCTGGTCGGCACAGTCGGCGTTGTCGCGCATGCGCTGGATGCGGTAGCTGGTCTCGCTCCAGATGCGCTGCAGGTTGCGACGCTGGGCATTGAAGACGCGCTCGCCATTGAAGGACAGCTCGATATCGGCGCCAGCGACCGGCTGGCCGATGACCGCGACGCAGTCTTCCAGGCCGGCGGCGCTGAACTGGGCCAGCACTTCCGGGGTGGCGGCGGAGCGAACCTGGATCACGGCGCCGAGTTCTTCGTTGAACAGGGCGGCGGTCAGTTCGTCGCGGCTCTCGGCCAGCGCGTCGAGGTTCAGGTCCAGGCCGCAATGGCCGGCGAAGGCCATTTCCACCACGCTGGCCATCAGGCCGCCGTCGGAACGGTCGTGGTAGGCCAGCAGGTGACCGTCGGCGTTCAGGCCCTGGATCACGGCGAAGAAGGCCTTCAGGTCTTCTGCGTCGTCGACGTCAGGCGCGGCACGGCCGATCTGGCCGTTGACCTGGGCGAGGATGGAGCCGCCCATGCGGTTCTTGCCACGGCCGAGGTCAATGACGATCAGGTCGGTCTCGCCCTTGTCCAGGCGCAGCTGCGGGGTCAGGGTCCTGCGCACGTCGTTGACCGGGGCAAAGCCGGAGATGATCAGCGACATCGGCGAGGTCACGCTCTTCTCGGCATCGCCATCCTGCCAGCGGGTCTTCATGGACATGGAGTCCTTGCCCACCGGGATGGTGATGCCCAGCGCCGGGCACAGCTCCATGCCGACAGCCTTGACGGTGTCGTACAGGCGCGCGTCCTCGCCCGGGTGGCCGGCAGCGGCCATCCAGTTGGCGGAGAGCTTGATCTCGGAGATCTTGTCGATGCTCGCGGCGGCCAGGTTGGTGATGGTCTCGCCGATCGCCATGCGGCCGGAAGCCGGGGCGTCGATCACGGCCAGCGGCGTACGCTCGCCCATGGCCATGGCTTCGCCGGTGTAGACGTCGAAGCTGGTGGCGGTGACGGCGCAATCGGCCACCGGGACCTGCCACGGACCGACCAGCTGGTCGCGGGCAACCAGGCCGGTGATGGTGCGATCACCGATGGTGATCAGGAAGTTCTTGCTGGCCACGGCCGGGTGACGCAGCACGCGCTCGGTGGATTCGGTCAGGTCCAGGCCGGCAGTGGCGAAGTCATCGCCCAGCTCGGCTTCACGGGTGACCGAACGGTGCATGCGCGGCGGCTTGCCGAGCAGCACTTCGAGCGGCATGTCCACCGGCTTGTTGCCGAAGTGGCTGTCGGCGACGGTCAGCTGCAGCTCTTCGGTGGCTTCGCCGACCACGGCGAACGGGCAACGCTCGCGCTCGCAGATGGCCTTGAAGGTCTCGAAGTCGGCGGCGTCCACCGACATCACGTAGCGTTCCTGCGACTCGTTGCACCAGATTTCCAGCGGGCTCATGCCCGGCTCGTCGTTGGGTACGTTGCGCAGCTCGAAGCGGCCGCCACGGCCGCCGTCGTTGATCAGTTCCGGCAGGGCGTTGGAGATGCCGCCCGCGCCCACGTCGTGGATGAACTTGATCGGGTTGTTCTCGCCCATCTGCCAGCAGCGGTCGATGACCTCCTGGCAACGGCGCTCCATTTCCGGGTTCTCGCGCTGTACCGAGGCGAAGTCCAGGTCAGCAGCGGAGGCGCCGGTGGCCATGGAAGAGGCAGCGCCGCCGCCCAGGCCGATCAACATGGCCGGGCCGCCGAGCACGATCAGCTTGGCGCCGACCGAGATCTCGCCCTTCTGCACGTGGTCTTCGCGGATGTTGCCCAGGCCGCCGGCGATCATGATCGGCTTGTGGTAACCGCGGACTTCCTCACCACGCGGGGTGGCGATGGCCTGCTCGAAGGTACGGAAGTAGCCAGCCAGGTTCGGACGGCCGAATTCGTTGTTGAACGCGGCGCCGCCCAGCGGGCCTTCGATCATGATGTCCAGCGGGGTGACGATGCGCTCGGGCTTGCCGTAGGGCACTTCCCAGGGCTGCTCGAAACCGGGGATGTTCAGGTTGGAGACGGTGAAGCCGACCAGGCCGGCCTTGGGCTTCGCGCCACGACCGGTCGCGCCTTCGTCGCGGATCTCGCCGCCGGAGCCGGTGGAGGCGCCGGGGAAGGGAGCGATGGCGGTCGGGTGGTTGTGGGTCTCCACCTTCATCAGGATGTGTACCGGCTCTTCACTGGCACCGTACTGGCGGGTCTCGGCGTTCGGGTAGAAACGGCCGGCGACGTAGCCCTTCATGACCGCGGCGTTGTCCTTGTACGCGGACAGCACGCCTTCGCGGTGCATTTCATAGGTGTTCTTGATCATGCCGAACAGGCTCTTGTCCTGAGACTGGCCGTCGATGTCCCAGCTGGCGTTGAAGATCTTGTGACGGCAGTGCTCGGAGTTGGCCTGGGCAAACATCATCAGCTCGACGTCGTGCGGGTTGCGGCCCATCTCGACGAAGCTCTTCACCAGGTAGTCGATCTCGTCGTCGGCCAGGGCCAGGCCCAGCTCGAGGTTGGCCTTCTCCAGCGCGGCGCGACCGCCGGCGAGAATGTCGACCACGGTCAGCGGCTTGGGCTGGGCGTGGCTGAACAGAGCCGAAGCGTCTTCCAGTTGATTCAGGACCAGCTGGGTCATGCGGTCGTGCAGGCGGGCGGCGACGGCTTGCGCGTCGGCCTCGCTCAGCTCGCCGGTGACGTAGTAGGCGATGCCGCGCTCGAGGCGCTCGATCTTCGCCAGACCGCAGTTGCGGGCGATGTCAGAGGCCTTGCTCGACCAGGGCGAAATGGTGCCGAAGCGCGGGAGAACCAGAAACAGACGGCCGGCGGGCTCCTGCACGGGGACGCTCGGACCGTATTTCAGCAGGCGCGCCAGGACTTGTTCTTCCTCGGCGTTGAGGGCTCCGGTGACCTCGGCGAAGTGCGCAAACTCGGCATACAGCCCGGTGACGGCGGGCACATGCTGGGTCAGCAGGTCGAGCAGTTTGCCGTGGCGGAAAGCGGAAAGGGCGGGAGCACCGCGCAGGATCAGCATTGTCGGAACAGCCTCTGGAGACGGGGAAGTGTGTGGGGCCGGACGGGCCGGCCCACAGAGGCCGTGCATTCTACCGTAAAGAGCTGCCCGGCGGCAGCTTTCAAGCACCTTCCTTGCCGTTGCTCCGGCGGAAATCACCATTCATCTTCGAAGGCCTTCGAGCGGCCTAGGAAAAATCCCCGCCCGGCGGCCTTCAGCGCGAAAAATGCCGACGAACGGCAGCCCAGCTAGCAGAGAAGCTTCAAGCTGTCGAGATATGGCGCACAACGGCCTTTGCGTATACTGCCCCGATGCTTGCCCTGACTGTGTCCCGTGTGCGCTGCACCGCCTGGATCTTGGCGACCTGTATCTTTCTGCTGCTTTCCGGCTGTAGCGAGGCGAAAGCCCCGACGGCCCTCGAGCGCGTGCAGAAGGACGGCGTGCTGCGCGTGATCACCCGCAACAGTCCGGCCACCTACTTCCAGGACCGCAACGGCGATACCGGCTTCGAGTACGAGCTGGCCAAGCGCTTCGCCGACAGCCTGGGCGTACAGCTGCAGATCGAAACCGCCGACAACATCGACGACCTCTACGACCGCATCGGCCGCGACGGCGGACCGAACCTGGCGGCCGCCGGCCTGACCCCGGGTGGCGAGCGCGATGCCCAGGTGCGCTACTCGCACTCCTACCTCGACGTCACCCCGCAGGTCGTCTACCGTAACGGCGCGCAGCGCCCTACCCGCCCCGAAGACCTGGTGGGCAAGCGCATCGTCGTACTCAAAGGCAGCAGCCACGCCTCGCAACTGGCCGAACTGAAGAAGCAGTACCCCAAGTTGGAATACCGCGAATCCGACGCCGACGAGATGGTCGACCTGCTGCGCATGGTGGACGTCGGCGAGATCGATCTGACCCTGGTGGACTCCAACGAACTGGCGATGAACCAGGTCTACTTCCCCAACGTGCGCGTCGCCTTCGACCTGGGCGATGCCAAGGGCCTGGCCTGGGCGCTGCCGGCCGGCGACGACAACAGCCTGATCGACAAGGTCAACGCCTTCCTCGACAAGGCCAAGCAGGACGGCCTGCTGCAACGTCTGAAGGACCGTTATTACGGCCACGTGGATGTACTGGGTTACGTCGGCGCCTACACCTTCGCCCAGCACCTGCAGCAGCGCCTGCCCAAGTACGAGCAGCATTTCCGCCAGAGCGGCACCAAGCTCGAGGCAGACTGGCGCCTGCTGGCCGCCATCGGCTACCAGGAATCCATGTGGCAGCCCGACGCGACCTCCAAGACCGGCGTGCGCGGCCTGATGATGCTGACCAACCGCACCGCCCAGGCCATGGGCGTGGCCAACCGCCTGGACCCGAAACAGAGCATCCAGGGCGGCAGCAAGTACTACACCCAGATCAAGGACGAGCTGCCCGACAGCATCAAGGACCCGGACCGCATGTGGTTCGCCCTGGCCGCTTACAACATCGGCGGCGCCCACCTGGACGACGCCCGCAAGATGGCCGAGCAGGAAGGCCTGAACCCGAACAAGTGGCTCGACGTAAAGAAGATGCTGCCGCGCCTGGCGCAGAAGCAGTACTACCGCAAGACCCGCTACGGCTATGCGCGCGGCGGCGAGACCGTGCACTTCGTGCAGAACGTGCGCCGCTACTACGACATCCTCACCTGGGTGACCCAGCCGCAGATGGAAGGCGGCCAGCTCGCCGAAAGCGGCCTGCACCTGCCGGGCGTGAACAAGACCAAGCCCGATGATGAGGATGGGCGGGATCAGAAGCTCTGAGGCTTCATCAAGCTGACCCACCCTTGGTGCCGTGTCGTACCGATCGCGGACGGAGTCCGCTCCTACGCTCGCCTGGGGCACCCGCGTTGTAGGAGCGAGCTTGCTCGCGAACCAGCCTCCGCAACAGAGCTGTTCGCAAGCAAGAACTAGGCGTCCCCCTCGATCCTACGAAGAGCCCAACCGATCCGGCTTTGGCTTTTAAAGACTTCCAGCGAAACATCCGCGCACGCCGAATGGCCCCTTTCAGGAGGCCTCGTTGAATTGGAATTTCAGGGGTTGAGCGACATGGATGTCGCGAGAGCCGCGATGGGCCAGGGATGGCCCTTCGCGGCGTGCCCCTGAAATTTCGATTCAACGAGGGTATTTTTCGCCTAGGCGAAAAACCGGATGGAGGGGCAAGACCTTTTGGTTCCTTTTGGGAGGGCGGCTATCCGACGTTTGCCAAAAGGGACTCGCCCGAGGGGGCGAAACACGAAGCTCACGCATACGCCCAGAGCGGCGCAAAAACACCCAAGCCGAAGCAGCCGATCAAGCCCGTAGCACAACGCACCGCACCACCAGGAAAGAATCGCTCAGCCTTTGCTACGCCGCGCCTTGAAGAACGCCGACAGCATCGCACTGCACTCCTCCCCCAGCACCCCGCCCTCCACCAGCACCCGGTGGTTGAGGAAGTCCTGTTCGAAGAAGTTACCCCGGCTGACCACCACGCCGGACTTCGGCTCGGTGGCGCCGAACACCACGCGCTGGATGCGCGAATGCACCAGCAGACCGGCGCACATACTGCAGGGTTCGAGGGTCACATAAAGGGTACTGCCGGGCAGGCGATAGTTCTGCGTGGCGGCGGCAGCTTCGCGGATGGCGACCATCTCGGCATGGGCGCTGGGATCATGGGAAGTGATCGGCCGGTTGAAGCCGCGACCGATGACCTGCCCGTCCAGCACCAGCACGGCGCCCACCGGCACTTCGCCCAGTGCCGCGCCCTGTTCGGCCAGCACCATGGCTTCTCGCATGAACGGGATATCCCGGCTGCGGTCGATGACCGGCGCCAGCCCCTTCACCGTCGGGTGCCCCTTGCTGTTGGTCAGCCGCACCATGCCTCGCCCACCGCGATGGTTCCCATCAGCCCGGTCTCCATGTGATCGATCACGTGGCAGTGGAACATCCACAGGCCGGGGTTATCCGCCACCAGCGCCACGCGTGCCGTCTCATTCTTGCCCAGCAGGTAGGTATCGGTGAAATACGGAATGATCTCCCGACGATCGGAGTCCAGCACCTTGAAGGCCATGCCGTGCAGATGGATCGGGTGCTGGTACTGGGTCATGTTGCGCAGCACGAAGATGTAGCTGTTGCCTTCCTTGAGCTTCGCCAGCGGCGGCGCGTTGTGCTTGTGCTCCTCGCCGCCCTGCCAGGCCACGCCGTTGATCTGCCACAGCGATGGCTGAGCCTGCTCCTTGGAATAGTCGGAACTGGCGCCGACCCACTCGAACTTGAAGTTGATGGTCTCGGCGTTCTTCAGGTCCGGCTCGGCCACCGGGTTGCGCGGCAGCGGGGCCGGCCACTTGGCGGTCGGCGCCTTCGGGTTGGCAACGCCGCGAATAGTCGCCACGCGCACCGGGCCATTGCGCAACGACAGCTCCGCGCCTTCCGCCGGTCCACGCACCCCCAACTCCAGACGCATACCTGGGCCGATCCAGTACTGGTCCTTGGGGCCCTTGCCGAAATCGCGCGGCGTCACCGGATGGCCATCCAGTGCATAAATCTTCGCATCAGCGCCGGGCAGGTTGAGCCGGTAGGTCACGGTACTGTCGAGGTTGAGGATGCGCACCCGGACGATCTCGCCAGCCGGCAACTCGATCACTGGCGTAGGCACGCCGTTGACCGTCGACAGACGCCCACGCGTGCCTTCGCGCGCCGCTTCACGAGGAATGCTGAAGGGCGTGAAATTGCCCTCCTCGTCCACGTGCCAGGTCTTCAGGTTGAGGATCTTCTCACTGGTGAACTCGCTCGGCTCGCGCTCGTCGATGATCAGCGGCCCGACCAGGCCACGGCCCAGCTGCTCGCTGCTCATCAGGTGCGGGTGATACCAGTAGCTGCCGGCATCCGGCGTCTTGAACTGGTAGACGAAGCTCTCGCCCGGCTGCACTGGCGGCTGCGAGATATAGGGTACGCCGTCCATCTCGATGGGCAGACGGATGCCATGCCAGTGGATGGTGGTCGGCTCGTCCAGCTTGTTGGTGAAACGCACCCGCAGCCAGTCGCCCTGGCGCGCACGGATTTCCACGCCGGGAGCCTGGCCGCCATAGCCAAGGCCAGGGGTCTTGTGGCCGGGCACCAGCTCCAGATCGAGCGGCGCGGCGATCAGTTCGTAATCATGTTCGGCGGCGACTTCCGGGCGCGCCAGCCAGATGCGCGCACCACCGGCGCCCAGGCCAAGCACGGCCAGGCCGGCGATACCGCCGAGTACTTGTCTACGGGTAAAAGCCATGGAGTCCCCCGGAAAATCACCGATAGTAAATGACAAATCTTCTCATTTCATTAAGAGAAAGCGCCAGGGGAGCCCCTGATCAGAAGTGTCGCAGTCTCCGAGAGACAGCCTGCAAGGCAGGCATCTGGACCCGGCCGGTCCCCGCTCCGACGGTGTGGTGCATGCAATAGCGAACTCGGATCACCGCGTGCCGCCCTGACTCTCATCCGGGCCGTCCACTCGGCCCTCGCAAGCTTGTCCGGGTTTATTGAGCAGGCTCAGTTGCTCATTTATCCGAAGAGAATTTTCATATTCCAACTCAGCCGGAATGGCAACGCTGCCCTTATTTTCATGAGGCAATGGCTCCGAAGGAGATGGCAGCCCCAGGAATCCACACAACTCACTCCAGCCGTCACCCGAGTCGAAACTGATCTCCAGCAGAAGATGCTCAGCCCCGTGGTGCCTGAAGAAGTTGCGGACATCTCGATTATGTTCTTCATAAAACTCGAGATGATGCCCTTCAACTCCGTGCGGGTAGTTATACCCATAGGCCAGCAGTCGGCAGTGCTTTCCTATGGGCGTCCTCAAACTATGCCGCTTCAGGCTATTCAGCCACACCTGGGGTGTTGTCCTTTTGGTGAGAATATAGCGACCACTTTCTCCGTAGCGAAAGAACAACTCCTTGTACATCAACGGCCAAGGCCAATCCTCAAAGGTCTGGTGAGCATCGACCACGGAGAAGATCTCATTCAGGCGCCCTTCTCGATACTTGCTGAGCAGATCACGACGAACTGACACATGCCCCTGAAAGCCAAGCTGCGCCAAACACTTTGCCAGGGTGGTCGTTCCTGTTTTATTCAGACCGATACCAAAAACCTTTACCCCAGCCATAAGCGAATTCATTTGAACTCCTGCTGCACTGATAATTTTCGGGACCTCTCCTGCCGGTATCCCGAAACAGCACAGATAGATTTGTGAACACTTCAATGATCACACCACGGGCTTCTTTCTCATAAAAAAAGCTCAGCGTTTGCCACTGCGGCTCAACAGGTGTGTATCAACTCATCGAAACGAAAAAAACAGGCATTACGCGAAAAATGAAAACGCCCGGCAGCCCTTGTCGGGGTCGGCCAGGCGCTCATCATCTCCCTATGATTTGTAGCGGCTAACACTACAAATCAGGGAAGCCTCACTCCCACTCGATGGTGGCCGGCGGCTTGCTCGACACGTCGTAGGTGACGCGGGAGATGCCTTCGATCTCGTTGATGATGCGGTTCGAGACCTTCTCCAGCAGCTCGTACGGCAGGTGCGCCCAGCGAGCGGTCATGAAGTCGATGGTTTCCACAGCGCGCAGGGCAACGACCCAGGCGTAGCGACGGCCATCACCGACCACGCCGACGGACTTCACCGGCTGAAACACCACGAAGGCCTGGCTGGTCTTGTGGTACCAGTCGAAGTTGCGCAGCTCTTCGATGAAGATGTGGTCCGCGCGACGCAGCAGGTCGGCGTATTCCTTCTTCACTTCGCCGAGAATGCGCACGCCCAGGCCCGGGCCCGGGAACGGGTGGCGGTAGACCATGTCGTAGGGAAGGCCCAGCTCCAGGCCGATCTTGCGGACTTCGTCCTTGAACAGCTCGCGCAGCGGCTCGACCAGTTCGAACTGCATGTCTTCGGGCAGGCCGCCGACGTTGTGGTGCGACTTGATCACGTGGGCCTTGCCGGTCTTGGCGCCGGCCGACTCGATCACGTCGGGGTAGATGGTGCCCTGGGCGAGGAACTTCACGTCCTGCAGCTTGGTGGCTTCCTCATCGAAGACCTCGATGAAGCTGCCGCCGATGATCTTGCGCTTCTGCTCCGGGTCGCTGACACCGGCCAGGCGGCCGAGGAACTTCTCTTCGGCGTTGGCGCGGATCACCTTGACGCCCATGTTCTCGGCGAACATGGCCATCACCTGGTCACCTTCGTGCAGGCGCAGCAGGCCGTTGTCGACGAAGACGCAGGTCAGCTGGTCGCCGATGGCCTTGTGCAGCAGCGCTGCGACCACCGAGGAGTCCACGCCGCCGGACAGGCCCAGCAGCACCTTGGACGAACCCACCTGGGCGCGCACGGTGGCAATGGCGTCGTTGACGATGTTGGACGGGGTCCACAGGGCTTCGCAGCCGCAGATGTCCAGCACGAAGCGGGAGAGGATGCGACCGCCCTGCTTGGTATGGGTCACTTCCGGGTGGAACTGCACGCCGTAGTAGCCACGGGTGTCGTCGGCCATGGCCGCGATCGGGCAGCTCGGGGTGCTGGCGAGGATGTGGAAGCCGGCCGGGATCTCGGTGACCTTGTCACCGTGGCTCATCCACACGTCGAGGCCGAATACGCCCTCTTCGCTGACGCAATCCTCGATGCCGTCCAGCAGACGGGCCTTGGCGACCACGTCGACGCGGGCGTAGCCGAACTCGCGCAGGTCGGAGCCCAGTACCTTGCCGCCCATCTGCTCGGCCATGGTCTGCATGCCGTAGCAGATGCCGAACAGCGGCACCTTCAGGTCGAACACGGCCTGCGGCGCGCGCGGGCTGTTGGCTTCGTGCACCGACTCCGGGCCGCCGGCCAGGATGATGCCGCGCGGGGCGAAGGCGCGAACGTCTTCGTCGCTCATGTCGAACGGATGGATTTCGCAGTACACGCCGATCTCGCGGACGCGGCGGGCGATCAGCTGGGTGTACTGGGAGCCGAAGTCGAGGATCAGGATCCGGTGAGCGTGAATGTCTTGGGCCATGGCCATCTCTCGTAGCGAAATTCTTAAACGACACGGGGCTGTATCAACCAGCCCCGTGTCCGACTCATTTACCGGAGAACCCTCAACCTACGCGGTAGTTCGGGGCTTCCTTGGTGATCTGTACATCGTGGACGTGGGACTCGGCCATGCCGGCGCCGGTGATGCGCACGAACTGCGGCTTGGTGCGCATGTCCTGGATATCGGCGCTGCCGGTGTAGCCCATGGCGGCGCGCAGGCCACCCATCAGCTGGTGGACGATGGCGGTCAGTTGGCCCTTGTAGGGCACACGGCCTTCGATGCCTTCGGGTACCAGCTTCTCGGCGCCAGCGGAGGCGTCCTGGAAGTAGCGGTCGGAGGAACCGGTGGAACCGGCCATGGCGCCCAGGGAGCCCATGCCACGGTAGGACTTGTAGGAACGGCCCTGGAACAGTTCGATCTCGCCCGGAGCCTCTTCGGTACCGGCGAACATCGAACCCATCATCACGCAGTAGGCGCCAGCCACCATGGCCTTGGCCAGGTCGCCGGAGAAGCGGATGCCGCCGTCGGCGATCAGCGGAACACCGGTGCCTTCCAGGGCAGCGGCGACGTTGGCGATGGCGGAGATCTGCGGCACACCGACGCCAGCGACGATACGGGTGGTGCAGATGGAGCCCGGGCCGATGCCGACCTTCACGGCGTCGGCGCCGGCGTCAGCCAGCGCCTTGGCGGCTTCGCCGGTGGCGATGTTGCCGCCGATGACCTGTACCTGCGGGAAGGTTTCCTTCACCCAGCGCACGCGGTCGATCACGCCTTTGGAGTGGCCGTGGGCAGTGTCGACGACAACGACGTCAACGCCGGCGGCGACCAGGGCGGAAACACGCTCGCCGGTGTCGGCGCCGGTGCCGACGGCAGCGCCGACGCGCAGACGGCCTTCGTCGTCCTTGGAAGCCAGCGGGTAGGTCTTGGCCTTCTCGATGTCACGGAAGGTCACCAGGCCGGTCAGGCGGAATTTCTCGTCGACCACCAGCATCTTCTCGATGCGGTTCTCGTAGAGGGCAGCCTTGATCTCCTCCAGGGCGGTGCCTTCACGGGCGGTGACCAGCTTGTCCTTCGGGGTCATGATCGCGGACACGCTGTCGCCGACGTTCGGCTTCACGCGCAGGTCGCGGCCGGTGACGATGCCGACCAGCTCACCCTCTTCCACCACCGGGAAGCCGGAGAAGCCGTACTCGCGGGCGATCTGCAGCAGCTCGATGATCTTGGTCGACGGGGTCACGGTGACCGGGTCGCGAACGATGGCAGTCTCGTGCTTCTTGACCTTGCGAACTTCGGCGGCCTGCTGCTCGATGCTCATGTTCTTGTGGATGATGCCGATGCCGCCTTCCTGCGCCATGGCAATCGCCAGACGGGCTTCGGTCACGGTATCCATCGCGGCGGACACCAGCGGGATGTTCAGCTCGATGCCTCGGGTCAGGCGGGTCTTCAGGCTCACGTCCTTGGGTAGAACTTCCGAATAACCCGGAATCAGGAGGACGTCGTCGAAAGTGAGGGCTTCTTGGCTGATGCGCAGCATGGCGGGGGCTCCCGATCGGGAAAAATGGAAGCGCGGCATTATATCTCAGCTAGGGCCCCCGGCTCAACGCAACCGGACGATCTGAATGCAGCCTTTATGAACCTCGTGCGCTGGCCCCGGTCCGCAGGCGCGCTTATCATCCTTCGCCATGCAGAAAGATCCCTTCCAACGACTGGGCCTCGACCGCGAGGTTCTGACCGTCAGCCAGCTCAACCAGCGCGCCCGCCACCTGCTGGAGGACGTGTTCCCGCAGGTCTGGGTCGAGGGCGAGATCTCCAACCTCGCCCGCCCGGCATCGGGCCATATGTATTTCACCCTCAAGGACAGCAACGCCCAGGTGCGCTGCGCGCTGTTCCGGCAGAACGCCCTGCGCGTGCGCCAGGCCCTGCGCGACGGCCTCGCCGTACGGGTACGCGGCAAGGTTTCGCTGTTCGAGGGGCGCGGCGACTACCAGCTGATCGCCGATACCGTCGAACCCGCCGGTGATGGCGCGCTGCGCCTGGCCTTCGAGGCCCTGAAGGAAAAACTCGCCACCGAAGGCCTGTTCGCCGCCGAGCGCAAGCAGGCGCTGCCCGCCCATCCCCGGCGCATCGGCATCGTCAGCTCGCCCACCGGGGCTGTGATCCGCGACATCATCAGCGTGTTCCGCCGCCGTGCACCGCAGGTCGAGCTGACCCTGATCCCCACTGCCGTGCAGGGTCGCGAGGCCATCGGGCAGATCGTCCGCGCACTCAAGCTGGCCGACGCCCAGGGCTTCGACGCACTGATCCTGGCCCGCGGCGGCGGCTCGCTGGAAGACCTCTGGTGCTTCAACGAGGAGCCGGTGGCCCGCGCCATCGCCGCCTGCGTGACGCCCATCGTCAGCGCCGTGGGCCATGAGACCGACGTGTCCATCAGCGACTTCGTCGCCGACGTGCGCGCGCCCACACCCTCGGCCGCCGCCGAGCTGCTGGCGCCCCACAACGGCGACCTGCAGCAGCGCCTGGACAGCCTGCGCCGCCGGCTGATCCTGCGCATCCAGGACCGCCTGACTCGCGAGCGCCTGCGTCTGGAAGGCACCGCCCGACGCCTGCGCCATCCCGGCGAGCGCCTGCGCCAGCAGTCCCAGCGCCTCGACGACCTGGACATGCGCCTGCGCCGCGCCTTCGAGCGCCAGCTGCAGATTCGCCAGGAACGCGTCGCGCGGCTGGACACCCGCCTCGCCGCGCAACACCCCGGCCGCAACCTTGCCTTGCTGCGCCAGCGCCTGGAAAACCTCAGCGCCCGCCTGCCCCGCGCCACCCAGGCGATCCTGCGCGAGCAGCGCCAGCGCCTCGACAGCCTGATGCAGACGCTACACATCGTCAGCCCGCTGGCGACCCTCGGCCGTGGCTACAGCATCCTGCTGGACGACAAGGGCCAGGCCATCCGCAGCGCCGCGCAGACGAATAACGGCCAACGCCTTAGGGCCAAGCTGGGCGACGGCGAGCTGGAAGTGCGGGTGGAGGACAACCACCAGGCACCCGTGACCCTTTCCCTGCTGGACTGACTGCCGATGACCGACCTGCTTGCGCCGATCCTGCCGCAACCCGATCCGGACTGGGCCGAGGCCTTCCGCGTGCCCATCGTCGAATGTCATCAGCCGCTGCAGGCGCTGGGCATCGCCACCGGCTTCGCGGTGTGGCCGGCGTATCACCGCCTCGGTGTGCCGAACGCGCAGCCGGAGTGCTATGCGCGCGCCGAAGTCTTCGAGCGCCTGCTGCACGCTGCGAGCCTGCTGCCCGATGGCATCCGCCTGGTGATCCTCGATGCCTGGCGGCCCTTCGCAGTACAGCAGCACCTGTACGACACGCTCTACGACATCCTCCGCCAGCACGAGCCGGATGCCGACCCGCGCGAGCTGACCCGGCGCACCCGCGAATTCGTCGCGCCGCCCAGCACCCGCGCCGAATCGCCCAGCCCGCACCTCACCGGTGGCGCCATCGACCTGACCCTGTGCGACAGCGAGGGCCGCTGGCTGGACATGGGCAGCCTGTTCGACGAGGCCACGCCACGCTCCTACACCCGCCATTACGAAGAGATCGCCCAGCCCGACGGAGCCCAGCGCCGCGTGCGCGACAACCGCCGGCTGCTGTTCAACGCCATGCTGGCGGCGGGCTTCAGCAACCTCTCCAGCGAGTGGTGGCATTACGACTACGGCGATCAGCTGTGGGCCGCGCACCTGGGCAAGCCCCACGCCATCTATGGCCCGACCCAGGTGCAGTCGTTGGAACAGTTGTGGCGCCAGCAGTTGGAAGGCCTGAAACACCTGTAGGAGCGCGCCATGCGCGCGATCGCGGGCATGGCCCGCTCCTACAAAAAACACACGGTGCCGAGCCATCGCGCTTTCGATGAAATCGCCGCGCCCGCCGTAGCGGCGCGTGTAGACTGCCCGCTTCATCCGCCGACACGTCCACGGATAGCGCCATGCTTCGAGTTTCCTGCCTGCTCATCGCCTCCCTCTTCAGCCTGGCCGCCCACGCCGAAGGCTTCATCAGCCGCACGCTGAACAAGCCGGTGCCCGGCGGCGTCGCCGTCGTCCAGCTGGGCCAGGACGCCGCGGTGCCGACTGCCACCTACCAGGGCAAACCGGTGCTGGTGGTACGCGAAGAAGGCCGCGACTGGATCGCCATCGTCGGCATCCCGCTGACCGCCAAGGCCGGCAGCCAGCAGATCGCCGTGAAGCAGGCAGGCGCCAGCCGCAACCTCGGCTTCAGCGTGGGCAGCAAGCACTATAAAGAGCAACACATCACCCTGAAAAACACCCGCCAGGTGAATCCGCTGCCCGAAGACCTCAAGCGCATCAACCGCGAGCTGGCCGAGCAGACTGCCGCCTACCGCAGCTTCAGCGCCGGTACGCCGAGCAACCTGGTGCTGGACAAGCCGGTCAACGGCCCGCTCTCCAGCCCCTTCGGCCTGCGCCGCTTCTTCAACGGCGAGGAGCGCAACCCGCACTCCGGGCTGGACTTCGCCGTGCCCGCCGGCACCCCGATCAAGTCGCCGGCCGCCGGCAAGGTGATCCTGATCGGCAACTACTTCTTCAACGGCAACACCGTGTTCGTCGACCACGGCCAGGGCTTCATCAGCATGTTCTGCCACATGTCGAAGATCGACGTGAAGGTCGGCGACGCAGTACCGCGTGGCGGCGTGGTCGGCCGTGTCGGCGCCACCGGCCGCGCCACCGGGCCGCATATGCACTGGAACGTCAGCCTGAACGACGCCCGCGTCGACCCGGCGATCTTCATCGGCGCCTTCAAGCCCTGATGCGGCTTCGCTTCGATGGGCGCAGCGCGCTCTTCGCTCTGCTCTGGTTCGCCGTGCTCGTCTGGCTGGCCACGGCCGGAGCGAACCTCGGCTGGCTGCGCGGTTTCGGCGGCGACGTGCTGGCGGTCATCTGGCTGTACTGCCTGCTGCGCGCCGCGCTGGAGGCACCGGCGCACTGGTTGGCCGCCGCAGCGCTGGCCTGCGGCCTGATCATCGAGTTCGGCCAGTACCTTGCCGCGACCTTCCACTGGCAGGTCGGCAACCGCGCGCTGCGCATCGTGCTGGGCGCCACGCCGGACTGGCTCGATGTGCTGGCCTACTGCATCGGTTTTGCGCTGATCCTCGCGGCGCGGCAGGCGCGCCTGGCCCTCAGGCCAGCGGGTAGCTGAAGAACAGCGCCATCTCCCCGGGCAGCACCTGCGCCGGATCGTAGAGATCGGTGGACAGCCCGCTGAGGGCGAAGCCGCGGGAGCGGTAGAAGCCCACCGCCGGCAGGTTGAGGTTCTGGGTTTCCAGCCACAGGTGGCGCGCCTCGGTGCCGCGCGCCCAGTCCACGCAGCCCTCCAGCAATTGCCGGCCGACGCCCTGGCCGCGCGCACCGGCGAGGACGAACAGATCGTCGAGCACGGCGCGGCGATTCCAGATTTCGTAGCGGGCGATGGCAAAGCCCAGCCGCTCGCCTTCCTCGTCGACGACCACGGCGGTCCAGTCGGCCGCCGTGACGTCGTCCTTCAGGTCGGCGAAGGGATAGCGCTTGGTCTGCGTCTCGGCCAGACGCTCCTCGCGCAGGATGAAACCATCGGCGGCGCTCTCGATCCGCAGGATCGAGTCGCTCGAGTAGCTGCCGTCGAAACCCAGCAGCCACTCGCCGTCTTGCGCCCACACCAGCGGGCGCAGGAGCCGGTCGCTCATCAGTTCATCTGCATGCCGTGCATGTCGTGCCCCATGTCGGTGCCCTTCGGAGCTTCCTTCTGCACCGCGACCTCGACCTTCACGTCGCCAGCCTTCTGGAAGTGCAGGGTCAGCGGGAAGCGCTCGCCGTCGGTGAGCGGCTTCTTCAGGCCGAACAGCATCAGGTGGTATTGACCGGGGGCGAAGACAATCTTGCCGCCGGCGGGAATGTCCACGCCCTCGACCTTCACCATCTTCATCATGCCGTCCTTCTCCACATGCTGGTGCACCTCGGCGCTGGCGGCGCGGTCGGTGTCGGCGCCGAGCAGGCGGTCGGCCTCCTTGCCGTGGTTCTGCACGATGAAGTAGGCGGCGCCGTTCACCGAGTTGGCCGGCAGCAGCAGCGACCAGGGGTGGTCGATGTGCAGGTTGCCAGCCTCGTACTCATGGGCCATGGCGGCGCCGGAGAAGCCCAGCAGGACAGCGAAAGCGAGCAGGGATTTACGCATGTTCGAGACTCCAGTTGGCTTGTGATCAGGTCCGCCGCAACGGCGGGAATCCATCGGGCCGCGGGCGCAACGATCGCGCCGCAGCATAGCCTGCCTCGTGGCAGGCGTCAGGGTAAGACAGCGCACAGTTCAACCCAGGGCCGGGCTGCGCGGCTTGATCCGCGACAGCACCGCCCAGTCCAGCGCCAGTACCAGAAGCAGCGACGCGCCCACCAGCGGGAAGGCAACGCCAAGGATGAACATGATCGCCACCCCACCCTTCCACACCGGCAGCGCATGGGGCATCGGCGGCACGCCGAGGCGACCCTGCGGGCGGCGCTTCCACCAGATCCACAGGCCGCTGACGGCGCTGAGCAGGATCATCAGGCAGACGGCGAGCATGAGCAGCTGGTTGAACAGGCCGAACATCTTGCCTTCGTGCAGCATCACACCGGACTCGACGCCCTTGGCCACCAGCCCGTAGTCCTTCCAGCGCACGTCGGCGAGTACCTTGCCGGTGTACTGGTCGATATGCAGGGTGGCGTCGTTGCGCGAGTCGTCGGCGAACACCGAGACGGTGAACACGCCCTGCTCGCCCTTGGGCAGGGCGACGGCGTAGCCCGGCGTCACGCCGGCCTTGTCCGCCGTATCGACCACCTGCTGCAGGCTGATCTGCGGCATCGCCATGCCGCCCGAACCGTGGGCCATGTGCTCGGCATGGGCGCCGCCGGACATCGGCATCGGGGTGTTTTCCATGGCCCAGGGAATGGTCTGGCGGTGCGCATCATTGAGCGTGCGCGCCTCCAGGTCCGATTTGGGCACCTCGTTCCACATGGGCGCCGGGAAGCGGTTCCACACGTCGGCGAAGGTCTTGCCCCAGAAGCCGGTCCAGGTCATCCCGGTGAGCAGCATGAACAGCATCAGCAGCGAGCCCCAGAAGCCGACCACCACGTGCACCTCGCGCCACAGCGCGCGGCCGCGACGGGACAGGTCCGGCCACAGCAGCACCCGCAGCGAGCGCTTGCGCGGCCACCACAGGTACAGTCCGGACACCACCAGCACGATGCCCCAGCCGGCGGCCAGTTCGATCAGCCGGTCGCCGACGGTGCCGATCATCAGCTCGCCGTGCAGCGCGCGGGCCATCGCCTGCAGGTTGGACTTGCCATCCTGCACACCGAGCAGCTTGCCACTGTAGGGGTCGACGAAGGCGTTCACCTCGCGCCCATCCAGCTGTGCAACGAACTGCGCGCTGCGGTCGGCGGCGGGCGCCGGCAGGTACTGGCTGACCTGCAACTGCGGGTTCTGGTGATGCAGGTGCATCAGTTGTTCGTCGGCGGACAGCCGCACCTCACCCGGCTTCACCTGCAGCAGGTCGCTGTACATCAGCGGGTCGAGCTGCGGCTTGAACAGGTAGATGATCCCGGTGATCGACAGCAGGATCATGAAGGGTGCGACGAACAGCCCGGCATAGAAGTGCCAGCGCCAGGCCAGGTTGTAGAAATCGAATGTCTTCTTCTGCATTCGTTGGTCTCCTCACGCAAGGAGGCCCCCGACTGGCGGGGGCCGGTCGGGCTTCAGAACGAGAAGTCCACTTTGGTCCAGAACGTACGTCCCGGTTCGTGGATCGATTCGGGATCGTTGGCCGGGTAGCCGAAGCCGGCGTTGCCCGCCAGGTTCAGGTGTTCGGCGTAGTCCTTGTCGAACAGGTTGTCGACGCCGGTGCTGACCTTGAGGTTCTTGCTCAGCTTGTACGCGCCATTGAGCGAGAACACCGCGAAGCCGGGGCTTTCATCGAAGTCGTAACCGACCACGTTGCCCTGGTTCTCGGCGATCCGACCCTGGTGCGCGACCACGCGCCAGAGTCCGCCGGCGCTCCAGTCGCCTTCCTCGTAGGTCAGACCGAAACGCGCTTCCAGCGGCGGCATCTGCGGCAGCGCAGTGTCGTCGGTGGTGTTCTTGCCCCAGGCGTAGGCCAGGGTGCCATCGGCGGTCCAGTTGCTGGTCAGCGCGTAGGCCGCACCCAGTTCACCGCCCATGATGCGGGCATCGACGTTCCGCGCCTGGGAGGTGCGGCCCATCATGCCGCCGGGCATGTAGTCGAACAGGATGTAGTCGCGAATCACCCCGACATAGCCGGAGGCCCAGGCCTTGAGCTTCTCGTCCTCGTACTGTGCGCCGAAGTCCAGCTGGGTGGTCTTCTCCGGCTTGATGCTGTCGAAGGCGTTGACCGAGCCGGTCGGGCCCTTGTCCGGGGAGAACAGTTCCCAGTAGTCGGGAAAGCGCTGCACATGGCCGAGGCCGACGTAGAGAGTGGTCGGCGTGTCGGCCAAGTCGTGCTCATAGCGGGCAAAGCCGCTGGGCAGGGTATCGGCGCGGGTGTCGTCGGCGGTGGGATTGGGCATCGCCATCATCCCCGAGCCGGTGCTCTGCCGGTAATCCTTGACCGAGGCGCGGTCCAGACGCGCACCGGTGATCACGCGGTCGCGCTCGGCGGCGTACCAGGTCAGCTCGCCGAAAGCTCCGTAGTTGTGGAACACGGCGTCCTTGTCCCACGGCTGCTCGTCATAGGTATCGATGCCCATGCCACTGCGCTCGCGGTGCTCGTTGGTCTGCGCATCGACGCCGGTGATCAGCTTGAAATCGTCCCAGCGCCAGGTGGCGGCCAGGCGTCCGCCAAGGGTGCGGCGGTCGACGTTGGAGGCCATCGGGCCGGCCATCATGCCGGTGCCCGAGGGCGTACGCAGGCTGTAGTTGTCCATCACGTGGTCGGCGTAGTTGTAGTAGACCTGCGCCTCCAGCTTGTCGAGCACCTCGCCGATGTTCGATTTCTCAAAGCGCAGGCCGAGGCTTTCGCGCTTGAACTGCGAACCGTCCATGCCACGCCCGGCGTAGCGCGCCTCGCCATCGCCCTTGCCGGCAGTGAGTTCGACCAGGGTATCGGCGTCCGGCGTCCAGCCCACGGCGACATCGCCGTTCCACTTGTTCCAGCGCGAAGGCACGGTGTTGCCGCTGCCGTCTTCATAGTCATCGGACTGCGACTTGTTGCCGGTGAAGCGCAGGTAGCCCTCGGGGCCACCAGCGGCAGCATCCAGCACGCGGTCGAAGCGGCCGTTGGAGCCGGCGACGAGGCTGCCATTGATCCGCGTGCCGAGTTCGCCGAAGCGCTCCGGCTCGCGGTCGAAGCGGATGGTCCCGGCCGAGGCGCCGGGGCCCCAGATCACGGTCTCCGGCCCCTTGACCACGGTGAGCTTGTCGTAGGTTTCCGGCGAGATATAGGAGGTGGGTGCGTCCATCCGTGCCGGGCAGGCGCCGAGCATGGTGCTGCCGTTGGTGAGGATATTCAGCCGCGAGCCGAACATACCGCGCAGCACCGGGTCACCGTTGGTGCCGCCGTTGCGGATGGCGGAGAAGCCGGGAATGGTCTTGAGGTAATCGGCGCCGTCGCTGGCGGGAATTGGCTGGCGCGGCTGCTTGGGGTCGGTGACCACGGTCAGCGGCGAACTCTGCGCCACGGCGGTGATGACGCTGGGCGACAGCTCGGTGACCGAGGTATTGGTGGTGTGCGCCGAGTGATCTTCTTCCTCGGCCAGTACCGGGACGGCAGTGAAACCGCCAAGGGCGGTCAGCGCGCACAGGGCGCGCAGGCCGACGGCTGTGTGCCGACGGCGCAGGGGCATGCGGGTCATTCCATGAATTCCATGATCGGTGATGACGCCCGCTCCACGCGTATTCGCTCGGCGCGCAAGCGAATGCAGGCATGCGCGCCGGGGTCGGGGAGTCGGGATTGCGGGTCAGCCGATCAGGAACGGCGGTGCACGGGAGCGGGCGCCGGGGAACACCGGCGAGGCGGGAATACCGGAAGAGACGAACTGGGCAACGGGTGCGCCGACGGCAGGCAGACCATGCTCGATCACCACCGGCGGCGGCGTCAGCGGTGGGCTGTGGATCAGCAGGCTGCAGTAGCCGCACTTCTCCATGAAGGCAGCGGCGGTGAGCGGCTGATCACCATGGGACACCGGAGCGGCATGCTGGCCCGCGGCGCGTTGAGCGTCGGAGCAGTGCATGTCGCCCATGCCGGCCATGTCGTGGGACATGGCCTTGCCGTGGTCGTTGGCCGCGCCATGCTCCATCGGCATGACATGATCCATGGACATGGGCATGGCGTGATCCATCGGCATCGACTGGGAGACCAGCGGGCCGACATAGATCATCAGCATGGCGAACAACGCCAGCCAGGTGCCTACGCCTTGTCGTGTACGACGGATCACGAAATGTCCTTGCGGATGGAGGATTCCCACCTGAGGCGGGTGCGCAATGATCGCACGGAGTGATAAAGCTCCGCTGCGGCACGAAGACGCAGAATCAGTTAAGCACAGCGATAAGCTTCAGGATAAATTGCTGAAAATCATAATTTTCGACAATTTTTTATCGCCAAATAGCATTCATAGACTTTTCCTACCAAATTTTCTCAAATGCTTGCCATTGGTCTTCCAGGCCATTAGCTTGGACCCCATGAAAACCGCACACACCCTCATTCTGCTTCGCCAACACGCCTGCCTGCGCCTGGTCAGCCCGCGACTGCGTGGCTGAGCCCCCCTCCCCCGGTTTCGCCTCATTCAGATTTTTTTGCGCAGGCCACGCAGGCCGCAGAGAACAAGGATTCCGCTCATGAGCATGTTGAAAGACCCGTCGAAGAAATACCGCGCCTTCACCCAGATCACCCTGCCCGACCGCACCTGGCCGGACAAGATCATCGACAAGGCGCCGATCTGGCTGTCCACCGACCTGCGCGACGGCAACCAGTCCCTGATCGAACCGATGGACGCCGAGAAGAAGATGCGCTTCTTCAAGTGCCTGGTTCAGGTGGGCCTGAAGGAAATCGAAGTGGGCTTCCCGTCCGCCTCGCAGACCGACTTCGACTTCGTTCGTGAGCTGATCGAGAACGACCACATTCCCGATGACGTCACCATCCAGGTGCTGACCCAGGCCCGCGACGACCTCATCGAGCGCACCTTCGAATCGCTGAAAGGCGCGAAGAAGGCCATCGTCCACTACTACAACGCCTGCGCACCGAGCTTCCGCAAGATCGTCTTCAACCAGGACAAGGCCGGCGTCAAAGCCATCGCCGTGGCCGCCGGCCAGACCATCAAGCGCCTGGCCGAAGCCGCGCCGGAAACCCAGTGGGGCTTCGAGTACTCGCCGGAAGTCTTCAGCTCCACCGAGACCGATTTCGCCGTCGAGGTGTGCAATGCAGTGATCGACGTGTTCCAGCCGACCCCGGCGAACCGCCTGATCCTCAACCTGCCCGCCACCGTCGAGTGCGCCACCCCGAACAACTACGCCGACCAGATCGAGTGGTTCGGCCGCCAGATCAACAAGCGCGACAGCGTGCTGCTCAGCCTGCACACTCACAATGACCGTGGCACTGGCGTGGCCGCTTCGGAACTGGCCCTGATGGCCGGCGCCGACCGCGTCGAAGGCTGCCTGTTCGGCAACGGCGAGCGCACCGGCAACCTGTGCCTGGTGACCATGGCGCTGAACATGTACACCCAGGGCATCGACCCCGAACTGGACTTCTCCGACATCGACGCCGTGCGCAAGGTGGTGGAAGAGTGCAACCAGATCCCGGTGCACCCGCGTCACCCGTACGTCGGCGACCTGGTCCACACCGCCTTCTCCGGCTCCCACCAGGACGCCATCCGCAAGGGCTTCGCCCAGCAGAAGGACGACGCCGTGTGGGAAGTGCCCTACCTGCCGATCGACCCGGCGGACATCGGCCGCAGCTACGAGGCGGTGATCCGTGTGAACAGCCAGTCCGGCAAGGGCGGCATCACCTTCCTGCTCGAACAGGAATACGGCATCAGCCTGCCGCGCCGCATGCAGATCGAGTTCAGCCAGGTGGTGCAGAACGAGACCGACCGCCTGGGCCTGGAAATGACCGCCGAGCAGATCTACACCCTGTTGCAGACCGAGTACCTGCAGGCCGTCTCCCCGTTCGGCCTGAAGAACTATCGCCTGCAGGAAGAGAACGGCGTCTGCGCCATCGACATCGACGTGACCCACAAGGGCGAGCAGCATCGCTGGCACGGCAAGGGCAAGGGCACCCTGGAAGCCCTGGTCGCCTCGCTGCCGGTGGACGTCGAAATCATGGACTACAACGAGCACGCCATCGGCGCCGGCACCAATGCCCGCGCGGCCGCCTACATCGAACTGCGCGTCGAGGGTGGTCGTTCGCTGCACGGTATCGGCATCGATGAAAACATCACCACCGCGAGCTTCCGTGCGCTGTTCAGCGCCCTGAACCGCGCCGTGACGCTGGGCCACGCGAAAGCCGCGTAATCCCGGTAAACTGGAAGTCCCTTTGCCCCGGACGCATCTTGCGTCCGGGGCTGTTTTCGAAGGAGCGAAAACATGACGGACACCCCGCAGGACAATCCCTTCCAGACGCCCGCCGCCGTCCTTCAGGACGCTGCCACCACCGCGACCGGTGAACCTCTCTACCGCCTCGCCGCCGTCGGCATTGCCACCTTCTTCGGCACACCCATCGCCGGCGCCTGGGTGATCGTGCAGAACCTCAAGGCATTGGGGCGCGCTCACGAAACCCGCAACATCTGGCTGATGGGCATGGGTTTGACCGTCGGCATCTTCGTGCTCGGCTACTTCCTGCCGGACAACGTCTCCGGCACGCCCATCGCTGTCGGCACAGTCGTCAGCATGTACTACTTCGCCAAGCAGACCTTCGGCGCCGCCGTGGAGAAACATCTCGCAGGCGGTGGACAGTGGCGCTCCAACTGGCGAGCCTTCGGCGTCAGCCTCCTGTTCCTGCTTGGCGTACTCGCCGTGCTTTTCGGCGGGGCCTTCCTCCTCGCCCTGCTCGGCCTCATCTGAAACGAAGAAGGCCCCTCGCGGGGCCTTCTTCATTCCAGGGGACGCTTACTCGTCGTCGCCGCTGGCGGCGACTGCGCCAAGGCAGCAGAGTCGGTGTTGCTGGTCGCCGGCCTGCAGCAGCCAGGTCTCGTCTTCGGCCTGGTAGCTGGCCTCCATCACCTGGTTGTAGCTGAAGCACCATTCGCGGCGGTCGCGGCCGTCGATGGACTCGATCTGCAGCACCACGTCCTCACTGGCGAAGGGCTGGTCCGCGTGAGCGGCGGCATCGGCCTGGTCCAGCAGTGCCTCGTTGAGCTCGAACTGCCAGGCGTGCAGACCGTCGATCAACAGCATGTCGGCGGTTTCCAGCTGGTCCAGCAGGTAGGGAGTCGTGGTCATGACGGGCACTCGGCAATTGGGCAGGTCGCCATGATAGACCAGCCGGCGTACCGCTGCCGGCCAATCCGCCCCGCGGCAGTCGGGAGCACGTCTACACTGAGGGTTCCCGCTATCTCCCTGAGGAGTCAAAGCAGATGCGCACACGCGAACTCGGACAATCAGGCCTGAAGATTCCTGCCCTGGTCTTCGGCGGCAATGTGTTCGGCTGGTCCTCCGACGAGGCGACCTCGTTTCGCTTGCTGGACGCGCTGCTCGACGCCGGGCTCAACTGCATCGACACCGCCGACGTGTACTCGCGCTGGGTACCGGGCCACGAGGGCGGCGAGTCGGAAACCCTGATCGGCAAGTGGCTGAAGAAGACCGGCAAGCGCAACCAGGTGATCATCGCGACCAAGGTCGGCATGGACATGGGCAACGGCCACAAGGGGCTGTCGGCGGTGTACATCGAACAGGCGCTGGAGCGCTCACTCAAGCGCCTGCAGACCGACTACATCGACCTCTATCAGTCCCACTGCGACGACCCGCACACCTCGATGGAGGAAACCATGAGCGCCTTCGCCGAGGCGGTGGAGCGCGGCAAGGTGCGGGTGATCGGCGCTTCCAACTTCGACGCCAAGCGCCTGCGTGAGGCCCAGGAGCTCTGCACGCGGCTGAAGCTGCCGCAGTACCAGAGCCTGCAGCCCAACTACAACCTGTACGACCGCGCCAACTACGAGACGCAGCTGGAGCCGACGGTGCGACAGCTGGGCCTGGGCGTGATCAACTTCTACTCCCTGGCCGCCGGCTTCCTCACCGGCAAATACCGCCGCGAGGATGACCTGGGCAAGAGCAGCGTGCGCGGCTACAAGGTGAAGAACTTCATGAACGAGCGCGGCTTCGCCATCCTCGATGCGCTGGAGGAAGTGGCCGGCGAACTGAACGCCACACCGACCCAGGTCGCCCTCGCCTGGCTGATGGCCCGTCCGAGCATCACTGCACCGATTGCCAGTGCGTCGAAGCTGGAGCAGTTGCCGGACCTTATCGCGGCGGTCGAGTTGAAGCTCAGTGACGAGGCGATCCAGCGGTTGAATACCGCCAGCGCGTATTGAGCAGAGGCGGAAATATCGCGGACGGAGTCCGCTCCTACGAAAACATCATGCGGCGTAGGAGCGGACTGCGTCCGCGATTGGCATCGCGGTTAATGGCGGATATCGAACTCGTCGGCGTCCAGGTTCGCCGGGAAGCGCTCGCGGTAGGCCGCCAGTTCCGCCGCACTCAGGGCGATGTGGAACACCCCGTCGGCGCTGCCGGCGGCCAGCAGGTTGTCTCCCTGGAAATCGAGCACCTGGCTGTCGCCCGAATAGGCGTGGCCCTTGCCGTCCTCGCCCACGCGGTTGACCGCCGCGACATAGCAGAGGTTTTCGATGGCCCGCGCCGGCAGCAGGCGGTTCCAGTGCTGGCGGCGTGCAGCCGGCCAGTTGGCGGTGTAGAGCAGCAGGTCGGTGTCCTCGGCGTCGCGGCTCCACACCGGGAAGCGCAAGTCGTAGCAGACCAGTGGGCGAATCCGCCAAACTTTCCATTCCAGCAGCACCTGCTGCTCGCCCGGCGTGTAGTGCTTGTGCTCGCCGGCCATGCGGAACAGATGGCGCTTGTCGTAGTGCTGCATCTCGCCGTCCGGGCGCGCCCAGAGCAAACGGTTGCGGTGGCTGCCGTCGGCAGCACGGATGATCACGCTGCCGCAGATGACCGCATCCAGCCTCGCCGCCTGCGCGCGCAGCCAGGTGTAGGTCTCACCCTCCTCCGCTTCGGCCAGCGCCTCGGAGTCCATGGAGAAGCCGGTGGTGAACATCTCCGGGAGGATCACCACGTCCGCACCACGGGCGCTTTCCAGCAGTGCGTCAAAGCGCTCGCGGTTGGCCTTGGCGTCGTGCCAGACCAGGGTGGTCTGCACGAGGGCCAGCTTGAGGTCGGTCAGTTGGCTCAGATCGCGCATAGTCGTTCCGCTGCCTGGCGCAGCGTCTCCTCTTTCTTGGCGAAGCAGAAGCGCACCAGGCGCATGTCCGCTGGGGCCTGCTGGTAGAACACCGATACCGGGATGGCGGCGACGCCGTGCTCGGTGGTCAGCCATTCGGACATGGCGACGTCATCGAGGTCCGGGCGGATTGCCGAGTAGTCGACCACCTGGAAGTAGGTGCCGGCAGCGCGCTGGAAGGTGAAGCGCGAGCCTTCCAGCAGATTGCAGAACAGATCGCGCTTGGCCTGGTAGAAGCCCGGCAGCTCGCGCAAGTGCTCGGGGTGCGCGGCCATGAAGTCGGCCAGCGCCCATTGCAGCGGAGTCACGCCGCAGAAGTTCACGTACTGGTGGATCTTGCGCATTTCCGCCGACAGCACTGGCGGTGCCACCACGTAGCCAGTCTTCCAGCCGGTGACGTGGTAGGTCTTGCCGAAGGAGCTGATGACGAAGGCGCGCGGATACAGCTCGTCATGGGCCAGCACGCTGGCGTGCTGCACACCGTCGTAGATCAGGTGCTCGTAGACCTCGTCGCTGATGACGTATATCTCGCGGTCGCGGATCAGCTCGGCCAGGCGATCCAGGTCGGCACGGTCGATCAGCGCGCCGCTGGGATTGTGCGGGCTGTTGAGGAAGATCAGGCGCGTGCGCGGGGTGATGGCATCGGCCAGACGCTGCCAGTCGATGCGGAAGTCCGGCTGGCTCAGCGCGACGTGCACGCAACGGCCGCCGGCCAGTTCGACCGAGGGCTCGTAGCTGTCGTAGCAGGGGTCGAGGACGATGGCTTCGTCGCCGGGGCGGATCAGCGCCTGTACCGCACAGAAGATCCCTTCGGTCGCGCCGGGGACGATGGTCACCTCGGCGTCGGCGCTGACCCTGCGGCCATAGAGGCTCGCGACCTTGAGCGCGACCTGTTCGCGCAGCGCCGGCAGACCGGTCATCGGGCTGTACTGGTTGTGTCCGGCCATGACGTGGCGGGCGACGGCTTCGAGCAGTGGCGCGGGGCCGGGGAAGTCCGGGAAACCCTGGGAGAGATTCAGCGCCCCGCTTTGTGCGGCGAGCTGGGACATGCGGGTGAAGATGGTGGTGCCGACATTCGGCAGTTTGCTGGTAAGCATGGCGTGACTACAGGCTGCAGGCGATGAGAGGGAGGTCCCTACTCTATCGCCTGCAGCCTGCGGTCTGAAGCCCGACAGACGTTATTTACGTTTGTCCTTCTTCTTCTTCTCCGCCTTCTTGTGGTGCGACATCAGGCGGCGCTTCTTGTTGACCTGGCGATCGGTGAGCTGGGTCTTCTTGCCTTCGAACGGGTTGTCACCTCCCTTGTACTCGATGCGGATCGGCGTACCGACCAGCTTCAGCACACGGCGGAAGGTCTTCTCCAGGTAGCGGGTATAGGCCTTGGGCACCGCTTCCACCTGGTTGCCGTGGATCACGATCAGCGGCGGGTTGGCGCCACCCAGGTGCGCGTAGCGCAGCTTGATGCGGCGGCCGTTGACCATCGGCGGCTGGTGGACCTGGATGGCGTCTTCCAGAATCTGCGTCAGCTTGCTGGTAGGCCAGCGGGTCACGGCGGAACGGAAGGAATCCTGCACCGACTTGTACAGGTGGCCGACGCCAGTGCCGTGCAGCGCGGAGATGAAGTGGATGTCGGCAAAGTCGGCGAACATCAACCGGCGCTCGAGCTCGGTCTTCACGTAGTCGCGCTCGGCCGATTCCATGCCGTCCCACTTGTTCAGCGCGATGACCAGCGCACGGCCGGTCTCCAGCACGAAGCCGAGCAGGTTGAGGTCGTGTTCGACCACGCCTTCGCGGGCGTCCATGACGAAGATGACCACGTTGGCGTCCTGGATCGCCTGCAGGGTCTTCACCACGGAGAACTTTTCCACCGCCTCGAAAATCTTGCCGCGGCGGCGCACGCCGGCGGTGTCGATCAGGGTGTACTTCTCTTCGTTGCGCTCGAAGGGAATGTAGATGCTGTCGCGGGTGGTGCCGGCCTGGTCGTAGACGATGACCCGCTCTTCACCGAGCATGCGGTTCACGAGCGTGGACTTGCCGACGTTGGGGCGACCGATGATGGCGATCTTGATGCCATCCTTCTCGCTCGGGCCGGGAATGCGCTTGGCTTCCTCGCCTTCGGCGACTTCTTCCAGCTCGCTGGGCAGGTCGTTGTCTTCCGGCGCTTCCGGCTCGGGCGCGAACATCTCGCCCAGGGCTTCCTGGAGCATCTGGGTGATGCCGCGGCCGTGGGCGGCGGCGATCGGGATCGCATGCCCCAGGGCCAGCGGGCTGAACTCGGCGCGGGCGATGTCCGGATCGACGGTATCGACCTTGTTCGCCACCAGGTAGGTGCGCTTGTTCTTCTTGCGCAGGTGCTCGCCGATCATCTCGTCGGCGGCGGTGAGGCCGGCGCGGGAATCGACCATGAACAGGACGGCATCGGCCTCTTCGATGGCCTGCAGCGACTGCTCGGCCATCTTGGCGTCGATACCCTCTTCGTCACCGGAAATACCGCCGGTATCGATGACGATGAATTTCTTGCCCTGCCACTTGGCCTCGCCGTACTGGCGGTCGCGGGTCAGACCTGCGTACTCGGCGACGATGGCGTCACGGGTGCGGGTCAGGCGGTTGAACAGGGTGGACTTGCCGACGTTCGGGCGGCCCACCAGGGCTATTACGGGAACCATGCGGCTCTCCAGGAAATTTGATTTTCAGAAAACACGACGGCCGCTGCCGTTTTTCACGGCAGCGGCCGGCAGTAACACTCAGCTTAGCGAATCGTGTAGGCGACCAGCTTACCGCTGTTGCCGAACACGTACATCCAGCTGCCGACTACCAGCGGGCGAACCCGCACGCCGTCACCGTCGACCTTCTCGCGGCCAACGAAACGACCGTCCACCTGGCTCAGCAGGTGCACATAACCTTCCAGGTCACCGACGACCACGTTGCTCGACAGCACGGCCGGAGCGGACAGCTGGCGGCGAGCCAGGGCATCGTTGCTCCACAGCGAGGACGAACCACGGGAATCGAGGCTTTCCACGGTGCCGCTGGACTGGCTGATGAACACGCTGCCGGTACCTTCAGCGACGCCGACGTAGCTGGAAGCTTCACGCTGCCAGAGTACGCGGCCGGTGCCGACGTCCAGCGCCGCGGCGCGGCCCTGGTAGCTGGCGACATAGAGGACGTTGTCGACCAGCAGCAGGCCACCGTCGATATCGACGACACGGTCCAGCTCGGAACGGCCTTGCGGAATCGCAACGCGCGCTTCCCAGACCGGCAGGCCGCGTTCCACGTCCACCGCGACGACCTTGCCGCTGGCCAGGCCGGCCAGGGCCAGACGGCCCGCGATCAGCGGAGCGCCAGTGCCGCGCAGGGTCAGCACCGGTACGGTGCCTTCGTAGATCCAGCGCTGGTTGCCGGTGGAGGCGTCGAAGCCGATCAGCTTGTCGTCCTGGGTCTGCACCACCACCACGTCACCGTTGGTGGCCGGGGCAGCCAGTACTTCGCTGGAAACCTTGGCACGCCACTTCTGCTCGCCTGAACCTGCGTCCAGGGCGATCACGTCACCACGCAGGGTGCCCAGCAGGACCATGCCGCTGCCCACGCCAACGGCGCCGGAGATCGGCAGATCGAGGTCTTTCTTCCACAGCACTTCGCCGGTCTCGCGCTGCATGGCCATGACACGGCCTTCAGCGGAAGCGGCGTAGATGGTCTGGCCATCCACGGCGGGCTCGAGGAGGTTGTACAGGTCGCCCTGGCCGTCACCGACCGAACGGCTCCACTGTTTCTCCAGGCGGACCTCTTCCTTGAAATCGGTCAGCTCGGCCGGCGGCAGTTCTTTCTTGCTATTGCTGCTGCAACCCACAGCCATCAGGGTCAGTGCCAGCAGTGCAACGTGTTTCCAACGCAACATCTCAGGCGTCTCCCTTGGCCAGGTCGTCGAGTTTCATCTGCAGGGCGCCGACGGCGGCGTCTTCCGGCAGGGCAGCCTTGGCCTTTTCGTAGGCGACACGGGCGTCGTCATTGCGCTTGAGCTGCAGCAGCAGGTCGCCGCGCAGTTCTTCGCGAGTGGCGACGTAGGCCTTGTCGACGTTGCCGTCGAGCAGCTTCAGGCCGTCTTCGGCCTTGCCCTGGGCAGCCAGGACACGGGCCAGGCGCTGGCGCGCCAGCTCGCCAAGGGTGGCGTCAACCGGCTTGTCGACCACGGCCTTGAGCTCGAGGGCGGCGTCATCCAGCTTGCCACTATCCACTGCAACCTTGGCGACGAACAGGCGGCCGTACTGGGCGTACGGGGTGCCGGCATAGTCGGTGGTCAGTTTACCGGCGAGCTCGGCGACCTTGGCGGTGTCGGGCTTGCCGGCCGGGTTCAGCGCGGTTTCCAGCAGGGCCTGGTAAATGATGGAGGCGCCCTGGGACTGGTTGTTCTGGTACTTCTTCCAGGCCTGCCAGCCGAATACCACGATCAGCGCCAGAGCGGCGCCGGTCAGCAGGGGCATGCCGTTACGCTGCCACCAGTCCTTGATGTCAGCGATCTGTTCTTCTTCGGTACGGTTACTCACCCCAATACTCCTATCCGCTCGATTCAGGCCTGCTTGAGGCAGGCAGCCAGGTGCTCGGGCAGAGCATCCCAGGCGATATTCTGTTGTTCGCCCTCGCCACGCAGGGGCTTGAAACCTACCACGCGGTTGGCCAGTTCGTCGTCACCCAGAATCATGGCGAACTGTGCGCCGCTCTTGTCGGCCTTCTTGAACTGGCTCTTGAAGCTACCGGCGCCGGCGTTGACCAGCAGGCGCAGGCCCGGAATGGCCTCACGCAGCTGTTCGGCCAGGGTCAGCGCAGCCAACTCGGCCGGCTCACCGAAGGCACAGACGTAGAGGTCGGCCGGGCGGTTCAGCTCGGCTGGCACCACGCCCAGGGTTTCCAGCAGCAGCACCAGGCGTTCCACACCCATGGCGAAGCCCACGCCCGGCGTCGGCTTGCCGCCGAACTGGCTGACCAGGCCGTCGTAGCGGCCACCGCCGCAGACGGTGCCCTGGGCGCCGAGCTTGTCGGTGACCCACTCGAACGCGGTGCGGCAGTAGTAGTCCAGGCCGCGCACCAGCTTCTGGTTGATTTCGTAGCGCAGGCCGACCGCGTCCAGGCGGGCCTTCAGGCCCTCGAAGTGGGCGATCGACTCTTCGTCCAGGTAATCATGCAGGCTCGGCGCACCGACCAGCAGGGCCTGGGTGCTTTCCACCTTGCTGTCGAGGATGCGCAGCGGGTTGGTGGTCATGCGACGCTGGCTGTCTTCGTCGAGTTGCTCGAAGCGCTCCTGCAGGTAGGCCACCAGATCATCGCGATAGCGCGCGCGCGCTTCACTCGAGCCCAGGGTATTCAGCTGCAGGGTCACGGCATCAGCCATACCCAGCTTCTGCCACAGACGCCAGGTGAGGATGATCAGCTCGGCGTCGATGTCCGGGCCGGGCAGGTTGAAGACTTCCACGCCGATCTGGTGGAACTGGCGGTAGCGGCCTTTCTGCGGCTTCTCGTAGCGGAACATCGGGCCGGTGTACCACAGCTTCTGCACCTGGCCACCGCCCGAAAGACCATGCTCCAGCACGGCGCGCACGCAGCCCGCGGTGCCTTCCGGACGCATGGTCAGGGATTCGCCGTTGCGGTCGAGGAAGGTGTACATCTCCTTGTCGACCACGTCGGTGCCTTCGCCGATGCCGCGGGCGAAGAGCTCGGTGAACTCGAGGATCGGCAGGCGGATCTCGCTGTAGCCATAGCGGTCCAGCAGGCCGGCGAAGGTGCGTTCCAGATAGCGCCAGGCCGGGGTCTGGTCCGGCAGGATGTCGTTCATGCCACGGATGGCTTGCAGGGACTTGCTCACTTAGGATCCTTGTTGCGGTCAGCCGCGCACGATCAGTGCGGCGTCGGCCTCGGCCTTCTCGGCCGCTTTTTCGCGGATCAGCCGTTCCAGCTCATCCACCAGGTTATCGTTCTGCAGCTTCTGCGCCGGCTTGCCGTCGATGTAGATCAGGTTGCTGGGCGTGCCGCCGGTGAGGCCGATATGAGCCTCCTTGGCTTCGCCCGGACCGTTGACCACGCAGCCGATCACGGCGACGTCCAGCGGCACCAGCAGGTCCTCCAGGCGGCCTTCCAGCTCGTTCATGGTCTTGACCACATCGAAGTTCTGCCGCGAGCAGCTCGGGCAGGCGATGAAGTTGATGCCACGGGAGCGCAGGCGCAGCGACTTGAGGATGTCGAAGCCGACCTTGATCTCTTCCACCGGGTCGGCGGCGAGCGAAATGCGGATGGTGTCGCCAATCCCCTCGGCGAGCAGCATGCCCAGGCCCACGGCGGATTTCACGGTGCCCGAACGCAGGCCACCGGCTTCGGTGATGCCCAGGTGCAGGGGTTGTTCGATCTGCTTGGCCAGCAGACGGTAGGCGGCGACGGCCATGAACACGTCGGAGGCCTTCACGCTGACCTTGAAGTTCTGGAAGTCCAGGCGGTCGAGGTGATCGACGTGGCGCATGGCCGATTCCAGCAGGGCCTCGGGAGTAGGCTCGCCGTACTTCTTCTGCAGGTCCTTCTCCAGGGAACCGGCGTTGACGCCGATGCGGATCGGGATATTGCGCTCGCGGGCGGCATCCACCACGGCCTTCACCCGGTCTTCGCGACCGATGTTGCCCGGGTTGATGCGCAGGCAATCGACGCCCAGTTCGGCCACGCGCAGGGCGATCTTGTAGTCGAAGTGAATGTCGGCAACCAGCGGCACCTTGACCTGCTGCTTGATCTTGCCGAACGCCTCGGCGGCGTCCATGTCCGGCACGGAGACGCGGACGATGTCGGCGCCGGCGTCTTCCAGACGACGGATCTGGGCCACGGTGGCGGCCACATCGAGGGTATCGGTGTTGGTCATGCTCTGCACGGCGATGGGGGCATCCCCACCCACCGGCACGTTACCTACCCAGATCTTGCGGGACAGGCGACGTTTGATCGGAGACTCGCAATGCATCTTACTGTCCACCCAACTTCAGGCGAGCGGTGCCACCGCGCGCCGGCGTGACTTCGACCGGCTGGCCGTTGTAGCTGACCTGGGCGCCCTGGGCGAAGCCCAGGCGCAGCTGGACCGGCGCCTTGGCGGCGACTTCCAGCGAATCACCCTTGCGCTTGAGGCCCTCGACAACGACCTTGCCATCGGCATCGGTCACCTGGGTCCAGCAATCGGCGATGAATTGAACCTTGACCACGCCCTGGCCGGCGGAAGCGACCACCGGAACGGCAGGCGCCTCGGTCGCAGCCACAGGGGCGACCGGAGTGACCGGGCTGGCCGGAGCGACAGGCTGCTGGGCAGCCGGTTGCTGGGCGGGAACGACCGGGGCCTGGGCCGGAGCGGTTTCGGCAGCGGCCGGGGCGCCCGGTACTGCCAGGTTGGCAGCGGCCGGCGGGGTGCCTTCGGCCGGAGCCTCGGCGCTGCCGCTGTCGCCGGCCGGCTCGCTCGGAACCGCCGGGGTATTGGCCTGGTCCTCGGCGACAGCCTGGTCTTCCGGCTCGTCGAGGGTGTGAATTTCGGTGGTGCCGTCGGCGCTCTCGACCTCGACGTGCTCCATGTTCAGGCTACCGGTCTCGGCCGGGCGCGCAGAGCGTTCCTGCCACCAGAAGTAGCCGAAGCCGATCAGCACGGCCAGCAGCACCAGGCTGAACAGGCGCAGCAGGTTGCGCGACAGGCGTACCGGTTCGACCACGCGACCGAGCGCCTGGACGTTGCTGCCGGTGGCGTCGGTGCCGGTGTACTGGTCGAAGGCAGTGACCATCTGGGCCTGATCCATGCCCAGCAGCTTGGCGTAGGCACGGATGTAGCCACGGGCAAAGGTGTGACCCGGCAACTGCTCGAACGACCCCTGCTCCAGCGAACGCAGGGCGTTCTCGGTCAGGTTCAGCTGGCCGGCGACCTGAGCGGTGCTCCAGCCCTTGTTCTCGCGCGCCTGGCGCAGGGTTTCGCCAGGGTTGGCGCGGGTCGTGCCGATGACATCGGACTGCGACGTATTCATCATTTATCCGCCTGGTATGCCTGGTATTCAGGAGAAGCGGGATACAGGCGCTTGAGTTGCAGCCCGTAGCTGGCAGCGGTATCCCGGTCGTCGTAGATCTTGGCCAGTCGAATCCCCAGCAGCAGGCTGCGCGCGGTCTGCGGGCCCCGCTTGAGGTATTCCTCGTAGTAGCCGCGAGCCGGCACGTACTCACGGTCCTGGTAGGTCAGGTCAGCCAGTTCGAGCAGCGCCCCCGTCGAATTGCGGTTCAGGCGAATGGCCTTCTCGAAGTATTCCTTGGCCTGAGCGCGGTTGTTGAGCTTCATGCTCACCAGACCGAGGTTCTCGAAGATGCGCGAACGCTCGGAATAGAGTCCGTCTTCGGTGGCCTTCATGTAGGTGTCGTAGGCTTCCTGATAACGCTTCTGCTCGAACAGGAAGCCCGCATAGTTGTTCAGGATGCGCGCATCACCCGAGCGCGCGGACAGCGCCTTGCGGAACTCGCTTTCGGCGAGCTTGGGCTCTTTCTCCACCTGATAGACCACGGCCAGGGCCGCATGGGCGTCGGCGCTGGAGGAATCGAGATCCAGGGCCTGGCGCAGCGGCACCTTGGCCTGCTCGGTGTTGCCCATCTGCAGGTAACCGATACCGAGCTGGATATAGGCGTCACGCGCCTCGTCCCGGCCCTTCTCGGTTTTCAGAGGATCCTGTTTACCAGTCGTCACGCAACCCGTCAGCACGGTTGCCAACAGTAAGCACAGCGCGGCGCGCAGGGTCATCGGACTCCTCCCTAGTTCAGTTTCGGTTGGTCGCTGGCGCGGCCTGGTCGGCATCGGCGGCCAGCTGACGTACGGCAATATAGCGTTCGCTGCGGCGGGTGCGGTCCATCACCTGGCCTACCAGCTGACCACAGGCGGCATCGATATCGTCGCCACGGGTAGTACGAACGGTCACGTTGAAGCCACTCTTGTGCAGCATGTCCTGGAAACGGCGAATGGCATTGTTGCTCGGACGCTCGTAACCGGAATGCGGGAACGGATTAAACGGAATCAGGTTGATCTTGCAAGGGAAATCCTTGAGCAGTGCGATCAGCTGCTCAGCATGCTCGGGCTGGTCGTTGACGCCGGCCAGCAGGGTGTACTCGATCGTCAGCACGCGCTCCTTGCCCAGGCGCGTGATGTAGCGGTAGCAGGAATCGAGCAGCATCTCGAGCGGGTACTTCTTGTTGATCGGTACCAGCTTGTTGCGCAGTTCGTCGTTGGGGGCGTGCAGCGACAGGGCCAGGGACACGTCGGTCACTTCGGCGAGCTTGTCGATCATCGGCACCACGCCGGAGGTGGACAGGGTCACCTTGCGCTTGGAAATACCGTAGCCGAGGTCTTCCATCATGATGCTCATGGCGCTCACGACGTTGTCGAAGTTCAGCAGCGGCTCGCCCATGCCCATCATCACCACGTTGGTGATGGCACGGTCGATCTTGCCCGGGATGGTCCCGAACGACTGATTGGCGATCCACACCTGGCCGATGATCTCGGCGGAGGTCAGGTCGCTGTTGAAGCCTTGCTTGCCGGTGGAGCAGAAGCTGCAGTCCAGCGCGCAACCGGCCTGGGACGACACGCACAGGGTGCCGCGGCCGCCTTGCGGGATGTACACGGTCTCGACGCAACTGCCCGAGGCCACGCGCACCACCCACTTGCGGGTACCGTCAGCCGAGATGTCCTGACTGACGATCTCCGGGGGACGAATTTCGGCAACGGCCTCGAGCTTTTCGCGCAAGGCCTTGCCGACGTTCGTCATGGCGCCGAATTCCAGGGCGCCAAAGTGGTGAATCCATTGCATCACCTGGCCGGCGCGGAAGCGCTTTTCACCGATGGACTCGAAGAATTCCTCGAGCTGGGGCTTGGTCATGCCCAGCAGGTTGGCCTTTACAGCGGTATCAGTCATGGATTCACCCTCGCTCATTCGCTGAAATCAGCGAATGCGCTCGCACACCTCGGTGCTGGAGAAGAAGTAAGCGATTTCGCGGGCAGCCGAAGTTTCCGAGTCGGAACCGTGTACGGCGTTCTCGTCGATGGAAACGGCGAAGTCGGCGCGGATGGTGCCAGCGTCGGCTTTCTTCGGATCGGTAGCGCCCATCAGTTCACGGTTGCGCAGGATGGCGTCTTCGCCTTCCAGAACCTGAACGACAACCGGACCGGAGGTCATGAAGGAAACCAGGTCCTTGAAGAAGGGACGCTCTTTGTGCTCGGCGTAGAAACCGCCAGCTTCGCGCTCGGACAGCTGAACCATCTTGGAAGCGACGACGCGCAGGCCGGCTTTCTCGAAGCGGGTCAGGATTTCGCCGATGACGTTCTTGGAAACGGCGTCGGGCTTGATGATGGAGAAGGTACGTTGCAGGGCCATGGAAATAACTCCGAAAAGCAAGGTTGGTAATGCCAAGAAGCCCCTGGCGTGGCCAGGAGCTCCTGCGATTCTAGGGTTTGCCGCGCGCTGCGCCCGTGAGGCGGAAGCCGCGAAACCGGCCCGACTGCGACAGGGCCGGCGACTGGAAAATTCCCCCGGGGAAATTTTCGACAGCTCACCTAAAGATAAAACCCGCGAATTATACGCGGGTTCATGACAAATGGGTACGCGGCTCTAGTGAGCGCGCCCTCACTCGGCTTCTTCGATCCAGGCGGCCTGGATGGCTTCCAGAACCTTTTCCCCGCCGCGGGAAGGATCGTCGCTGAACTCCGGCAACGCCAGCACCCAACGGTGCAGGTCGACGAAGTTCACGTAGCGCGGATCGACGTCCGGCTTGGTTTCGGTCAGCTGGATGGCGATTTCGAGCACATCAACCCATTTCAGACTCATGTCAGCGCTCCGCCTCAGTGACCTTCGGACACCTGGTTGATGGTGTATTTCGGGATTTCCACCACCAGATCGGTGTCGCCGACCACGGCCTGACAGGACAGGCGCGAATCCGGCTCAAGGCCCCAGGCCTTGTCCAGCATGTCGTCTTCCAGCTCGTCGGAGGCTTCCATGGAGTTGAAGCCTTCGCGCACGACCACGTGGCAGGTGGTGCAGGCGCAGGACATCTCGCAGGCGTGCTCGATCTCGATGCCGTTGCGCAGCGCCGCCTTCATGATGGTTTCGCCCGGCTGGGCTTCGATCACCGCGCCTTCGGGGCAGTGTTCGGCGTGGGGCAGAAAGACAATCTGCGGCATCTTCGCTTATTCCTCGATTTCATTGAGCCGGCGACCGGCCAGTGCGGCTTTGACGGTGGCGTCCATACGGCGCGCGGCAAAGGCGTCGGTCAGCTGGGACAGACGCTTGATCTGTAGTTCGATGGCCGTGGCATCGCTGCCGGTGGCCAGCTCGCGCAGCGAGTCCATGCCGGCATCGATGACCAGGCGCTCATCTTCGTCGAGCAGGCGCTCGCCATCGGCGTCCAGTGCAGACTGAACGGCTTCCAGCAGGCGCTGGGCCTCGACCTGCTGCTCACGCAGCGTACGGGCAGCCATGTCGTCGCCGGCATACTGGAAGGAATCCTGCAGCATGCGGGCGATCTCGCCGTCGGTCAGGCCGTAGGACGGCTTGACCTGGATGCTCGCCTCGACGCCGGAGGACAGCTCGCGGGCGGAAACACCCAGCAGGCCATCGGCATCGACCTGGAAGCTGACGCGGATCTTCGCCGCGCCCGCCACCATCGGCGGAATGCCACGCAGCTCGAAGCGCGCCAGGGACCGGCAGTCCTTGACCAGCTCACGCTCGCCTTGCAGCACATGAATCATCATGGCCGTCTGGCCATCCTTGTAGGTGGTGAATTCCTGGGCACGCGCCACCGGGATGGTGGTGTTGCGCGGAATCACCTTCTCCATCAGCCCACCCATGGTTTCCAGGCCGAGCGACAGAGGAATCACGTCCAGCAGCAGCAGCTCTTCGCCGCGCTTGTTGCCGGCCAGGGCATCAGCCTGGATGGCGGCGCCAATGGCGACTACCTGGTCCGGATCGATATCGGTCAGCGGCTCACGGCCAAACAACTCACCCACCAGCTCGCGAACACGCGGCACGCGGGTGGAACCACCGACCATGACCACGGCGCTGACTTCTTCCAGCTCGATGCCGGAGTCACGCACTGCACGGCGGCAGGACTTGAGGCTGCGCTGGATCATCGGGTCGATCAGGGAGTCCATCCGGGCACGGGTCAGCTCACCGCTCCAGTCATCGTAGGCAACGGCAACGCTGGCGCTATCGGTCAGGGCTTCCTTGGCGGCGCAGGCAGTCTGCAGCAGACGGCGCTGGGCGCCCGGATCGAGATCGGCCGAGATACCGGCCTGCTCGATGATCCAGCCAGCGATGGCATGGTCGAAGTCATCGCCACCCAGCGCGGTGTCGCCGCCGGTGGCCAGGACCTCGAAGACGCCGCGGGTCAGGCGCAGGATCGAGATATCGAAAGTACCGCCGCCCAGGTCGTAGATGGCGACCAGGCCCTCGGCATTCTTGTCCAGGCCGTAGGCAACGGCAGCCGCGGTCGGCTCGTTGAGCAGGCGCAGCACGTGCAGGCCGGCCAGACGCGCGGCGTCCTTGGTGGCCTGACGCTGGGCGTCATCGAAGTAGGCGGGAACGGTGATCACCGCACCCACCAGCTCGCCACCCAGGGTGGATTCGGCGCGCTGACGCAGGACACGGAGGATTTCGGCCGAGACTTCCACCGGGCTCTTGGCGCCCTGGACGGTCTCGATGAAGGGCATGTGCGATTCACCCTGGGTGAAGCGGTACGGCAACTGGCCGCCCAGCTGCTTCACGTCTTCCAGGCCACGGCCCATGAAGCGCTTGACCGAGATGATGGAGTTCAGCGGGTCTTGCGAGGCGTTGGCGCGAACGCTCTCACCCACCTCGATGCGATCGGCGAGGTAACGCACCGCCGAAGGCAGGATCACTTCGCCAAGGTCGTCCGGCAACGGGGCCGCGACGCCGCTGCGCACGGCAGCGACCAGGGAATTCGTAGTGCCCAGGTCGATCCCCACGGCCAGGCGACGCTGGTGTGGCTGAGGGGTCTGTCCGGGCTCGGCGATCTGCAGTAGGGCCATGCGGTTTCTAATCAGGCTATCGGGCGCGGCGCGGGCCGCGCGGATTAATCGTCGAGTCGCTCTTCCAGCTGGCGCACTTCCTGCGCCAGCTTGTCGAGGAACTGCATGCGACGCACCAGGCGTTCGGCCAGGTCGCGGCGGGCGGCGTCATCCCAGCAGTCGGCGAAATCCTCTTCCAGCCGTTGCTGGGCGGACTTCAGCTGACGCTTGAACTGCGCCACGCCGTCGAGATCGGCGCTGTCCTGCAGGTCTTCCAGATCCTCGCGCAGTTGCATCTGCTGCAGGAGAAACTCCGGGTCCTGCACCGTGGCTTCCAGCGGCAGCGCATCGCCGCGCAGGGCCAGCAGGTACAGGGCACGACGCGGAACGCTCTTCAGCGTCTGGTAGGCATCGTTGAGCTCAGCGGCCTTGGCCTGCGCCAATCGCTGCTCGCGCTCGGAAGCGTCGGCGAAACGGTCCGGGTGGACGGTGCGCACCAGCTCACGGTAGCGATTGCCGAGGGCTTCCAGATCGATCCGGAAGCCCGGCTGCAGGTCGAACAGCGCGAAGTGACAGGGACTACCCACACCCAGCCTCAGACGTTGAAGCTTTCGCCGCAGCCACACTCACCGCGCACGTTCGGGTTGTTGAACTTGAAGCCCTCGTTGAGGCCTTCCTTGGTGAAGTCCAACTCGGTGCCGTCGAGGTAGACCAGGCTTTTCGGGTCAATGATGACCTTCACGCCGTGGCTCTCGAAGACCTGATCCTCGGCTGCCAGCTCGTCGACGAACTCCAGCACGTAGGCCAGCCCGGAACACCCGGTGGTGCGCACGCCAAGACGAATGCCCTCGCCCTTGCCGCGCCCGTCGAGGGAGCGGCGAACGTGGTTGGCGGCGGCTTCGGTCATGCTGATGGCCATGGGAACTCCTTACTCAACGAATCGCTTCAGAGCAGACCTTTCTTCTGCTTGTAGTCGCGCACGGCCGCCTTGATGGCGTCCTCGGCGAGTACCGAGCAGTGGATCTTCACCGGCGGCAGGGCCAGTTCTTCAGCGATGGTGGTGTTCTTGATGGATTCGGCTTCGTCCAGGGTCTTGCCCTTCATCCACTCGGTGGCGAGGGAGCTGGAGGCGATGGCCGAACCGCAACCGTAGGTCTTGAACTTGGCGTCTTCGATGACGCCCTGCTCGTTGACCTTGATCTGCAGGCGCATTACGTCGCCGCAGGCCGGCGCACCGACCATGCCGGTGCCGACGTCCGGATCTTCGGCGTTGAGCTTGCCGACGTTGCGCGGGTTTTCGTAGTGGTCGATGACCTTTTCACTGTAAGCCATGGCTAATCCTCACTTCTACGGGGCGGGTCAGTGGGCCTGCCATTCGACCTTGGACAGGTCGACACCCTCTTTGAACATATCCCACAGCGGCGAGAGTTCACGCAGCTTGGAAACGGCTTCCACCACCTTCTTGGCGGCGTAATCGACCTCTTCTTCGGTGGTGAAGCGACCGAAGCTGAAACGGATGGAGCTGTGCGCCAGTTCGTCGTTGCGACCCAGGGCGCGGAGCACGTAGGACGGCTCCAGCGAGGCCGAGGTGCAGGCGGAACCGGACGAAACGGCCAGGTCCTTGAGCGACATCATCAGCGACTCGCCTTCGACGTAGTTGAAGCTGACGTTGAGGATGTTCGGCGCGTAGGAAGTCGGGCTGCCATTGAGGTACAGCTCTTCCAGGTCCTGCACCTGATCGAAGAAACGCTTGCGCAGGCCTTCGATGCGGGCCATTTCCTGGTGCATTTCTTCCTTGGCGATGCGGAAGGCTTCGCCCATGCCGACGATCTGGTGAGTCGCCAGGGTGCCCGAACGCATGCCGCGCTCGTGGCCGCCACCGTGCATCTGTGCCTCCAGGCGCACACGCGGCTTGCGACGCACGTACAGCGCGCCCATGCCTTTGGGGCCGTAGACCTTGTGGGCGGAGAAGGACATCAGGTCGACCTTGAGTTTCTCCAGGTCGATGTCCACCTTGCCAGCCGACTGAGCGGCGTCGACGTGCAGCAGGATGCCGCGCGAGCGGGTCAGCTCGCCGATGGCGGCGATGTCGTTGATGCTGCCGACTTCGTTGTTCACGTGCATGACCGAGACCAGGATGGTGTCGTCACGCAGGGCAGCCTCGACCATCGCCGGGGTGATGATGCCCTCGGGGGTCGGCTCCAGGTAAGTCACCTCAAACCCTTCGCGCTCCAGCTGGCGGCAGGTATCCAGGACCGCCTTGTGCTCGATCTTCGAAGTGATGATGTGCTTGCCCTTGGTCGCGTAGAAGTGCGCGACGCCCTTCACGGCAAGGTTGTCGGACTCGGTGGCACCGGACGTCCAGACGATCTCGCGGGGGTCGGCATTGACCAGCTCGGCGACCTGGCGACGGGCGTTCTCAGCCGCTTCCTCGGCTTTCCAGCCGAAGAGGTGGGAGCGCGAAGCCGGGTTGCCGAAGTTGCCGTCAACCAGCAGGCAGTCGGCCATTTTCTGAGCGACACGCGGATCCACCGGGGTGGTGGCGGAGTAGTCGAGGTAAATCGGCAATCTCATCAGGTAACTCCTACAGGCGGGCGTTCGCTCAATCGATGGCGGACGCTTCAATCTTGTCGAGGCGCAGCGGCTTGGTGCCCGAGCAGCGACGCTCGTCCTGGCGCTGGGCGACCTCTTGAACTTCGCGGCGCTCGACCAGGTCAGCCAGGCTGATGCCGCTGAGGAACTCGTGAATCTGCTGACTGAGGTCGCACCACAGGTGGTGGGTCAGGCAGGTGTCGCCGGAGTGGCAATCGCCCTGCCCCTGGCAGCGGGTGGCGTCGACCGACTCGTTGACCGCATCGATCACCTGGGCGACGTGGATGCCGGTCATGTCGCGGGACAGCTGGTAGCCGCCGCCCGGACCACGCACGCTGACCACCAGGTTGCCACGGCGCAACTTGGCGAACAGCTGTTCCAGGTAGGACAGGGAGATACCCTGGCGCTCGGAGATATCGGCGAGAGAAACCGGGCCACGCTGGGCGTGCAACGCCAGATCGAGCATGGCGGTGACGGCATAGCGGCCTTTGGTGGTCAATCGCATGGGGAAATCCGGAAGAATCGCTGGTATGGCGGGAGTATGCTCTTTTCCGACTATTTAAGTCAACTATAAGACCTATTACTTTAGTCGGAATTAGCCAGCGAACGGCGGCATATTGTAGCAGCAATGCAAGGGCCGGCGCATCACTGCGCCGACTTGCTGCTCTCCTCGTCCTTGACTCCGGCGAAGTCCTCTTCCCGCAGAACCGGAAGATCTTTCGCACAGTAGTCGCTACCCAGAGCTGTCAGAGCCTTGCACATGCCTTCCAGCCGACCATCGACCGCCTGCAGATGGTCGAGCAACTGGCCGATGGCGCGAGCCACCGGGTCGGGCATGTCCTGGCTGACGCCGTAGGCATCGAACCCGAGCTTTTCTGCCATGGCCTGCCGCTTGGCGGCCTGATCCGCATCATCCTTGACGATGATGCGACCCGGAATCCCCACGACAGTGGCGCCCGGCGGCACCTCTTTGGTGACCACGGCATTCGAGCCGACCTTGGCGCCGGCACCGACGGTGAACGGCCCGAGCACCTTGGCGCCCGCCCCCACCACCACGCCATCGGCCAGCGTCGGGTGACGCTTGCCCTTGTTCCAGCTGGTGCCACCCAGGGTCACGCCCTGGTAGATGGTCACGTCGTCGCCGATCTCGGCGGTCTCGCCAATGACGATACCCAGGCCATGATCGATGAAGAAACGCCGACCGATCTTCGCGCCGGGATGGATCTCGATGCCGGTCATCCAGCGACCGAAATTCGACACCATGCGCGCCAGCCACTTCCAGCCGGACGTCCACAGACCGTGAGCCAGGCGATGCAGCCAGACGGCGTGCAGGCCCGGGTAGCAGGTGAGCACCTCGAAGGCGTTGCGCGCCGCCGGGTCACGATGGAATACGCTCTGGATATCTTCGCGTACACGCTCAAACATCTTCATCACTCCGCTTGGAAAGCTCCCCGCGGGCAGCTTTCTGTGTCTCGGTGAGAATACCCCGCAGGATATTCATCTCCAGCTTGCTGACACCGCTGCGGCCATACAGGCGGCGCAGGCGCGACATCAGGTGGCGCGGCTTCTGCGGATCGAGGAACTGGATATCCACCAGGGTCGACTCCAGATGCGCGTAGAAGCGCTCCAGCTCATCCGAAGTCACCGGAACGCTGTTGAGCATCGCGGTGGATTCGACCTTCTCCTGCTTGGTCGGCTGCCCCTGAACGGCCAGCCAGGCCATGCGCACCTCGTAGACCAGCACCTGCACCGCCGTCGCCAGGTTCAGCGAGCTGAACTCGGGATTGGCCGGGATGTGCACGTGGAACTGACATCGCTGCAGCTCCTCGTTGGTCAGGCCGGCGTACTCGCGACCAAACACCAGCGCCACCTCACCACCCTGCTGGACGTGCTCCAGACTGGTGGTGGCGCACTCGCGGGGATCGAGCAGCGGCCAGGGGATGCGGCGATCCCGCGCACTGGTGCCGAGCACCAGGCTGCAGCCTGCCAGCGCATCTTCGAGGGTAGGAACGACTACCGCCGCGTCGAGGATGTCATCGGCGCCGGAAGCGCGGGCACGAGCCTCGCCACTGGGAAAATCCATCGGATCGACCAGCACCAGGCGCGACAGGCCCATGTTCTTCATCGCACGGGCCGTACCGCCGATATTGCCGGGATGGCTGGTGTTGACCAGCACCACGCGAATTTTGTCGAGCAACGCGCGACTCCACACAAAAGCGAAAAAGGGAGGGAATCCTACCGCAGCAGTGGGGCTTGCGCCACGCAGGCGACAGGTCGCTCTATGAACTCCATGGCTTTCTGCTAGAATGTCCGGCTTTCTTTAACGACCCAGGTGACCTCTCCATGCAGCCTATGCTGAATATCGCCCTGCGCGCCGCTCGCAGCGCCGGTGAACTGATCTTCCGCTCCATCGAACGCCTGGATACCCTGTCGGTCAACGAGAAAGAAGCCAACGACTACGTCACCGAAGTCGATCGCGCGGCTGAACTGTCCATCGTCACCGCCCTGCGCAAGGCCTACCCGAACCACGGGATCATGGGCGAAGAAGGCGGCGTGCTCGAAGGCAGCGGCGAAGGCGCCGACTACCTGTGGATCATCGACCCGCTGGATGGCACCACCAACTTCATCCACGGCGTTCCGCACTACGCCGTCAGCATCGCCTGCAAATACCGCGGTCGCCTCGAGCACGCCGTGGTCCTCGACCCAGTCCGCCAGGAAGAATTCACCGCCAGCCGTGGCCGTGGCGCCGCACTGAACGGTCGCCGCCTGCGCGTCAGCAACCGCAAGAGCCTGGAAGGCGCCCTGCTCGGCACCGGCTTCCCGTTCCGCGACAGCCAGATGGACAACCTGGACGCCTACCTGGGCATGTTCCGCAGCCTGGTCGGCCAGACCGCCGGCATCCGCCGCGCCGGCGCCGCCAGCCTGGACCTGGCCTACGTCGCCGCCGGCCGTTACGACGCCTTCTGGGAGTTCGGCCTGTCCGAGTGGGACATGGCAGCCGGCGCCCTGCTGATCCAGGAAGCAGGCGGCCTGGTGAGCGACTTCACCGGTGGTCACGAATTCCTCGAGAAAGGCCAGATCGTTGCCGGCAACACCAAGTGCTTCAAGGCGCTGCTGACCAGCATCCAGCCGCACCTGCCGACGTCGCTCAAGCGCTGAAGCCTGAGCACGACACCAAAAGCCCGGCAATGCCGGGCTTTTTTGTGCCTGCAAGAACACATTCCTTGTAGGAGCGAGCTTGCTCGCGAACCGCCTGGGCGCGTGGCTTCAGGATGAAGAGCTTCGCGAGCAAGCTCGCTCCTACGAGAAGCCAGACAAAGAAAAAGGCGCCCATCGGGCGCCTTCTTCGTTGCACACCTGGCGACTGCTTATTGCTGACCCAGGATCAGTCGGCCGCTCTTGTCGAGCGGGATCTGCGAGCCCGGATCGCGGTCCATGCGGACCTGGCCGGCCTTGCCGTCGATCAGGTACTTCACGTCGTAACCGACGACCTTCTCGCTGGTGTCGTTGACAGTACTGCAGCGGGTTTCGTTGGTGGTGTAGGTATCACGCTCCTGCATGCCTTCCTGCACCTTGTTGCCCGCGTAGCCGCCGCCAATGGCACCGGCCACGGTGGCGATCTTCTTGCCGTTACCGCCGCCAATCTGGTTACCCAGCAGGCCGCCAGCGATGGCGCCAATCGCCGTACCGGCGATCTGGTGGGTGTCCTTGACCGGACGCTGGTGGGTCACTGCCACGTCCTTGCAGACCTGGCGCGGATTCTTGATGGTTTCCTTGACCGGTTGAACGGCGAGCACCTCGGCGTATTGCGGCGCACGGTCCACCAGACTGTAGGTAGCCACGGCGCCACCGGCAGTCACGCCTACAGCGCCCAGCACGGTACCGATTAGCAACGACTTGTTCATAGGGTTCTCCTGGACTTTCTTCTCATTCGGGCATTGCCCTATACCTTGCCTTGGAGCAATCGATTTGTAAGAAAGTTCCGGCCGTTTCGTGACACAGCACCTACAAATGAAAACTCCCGCCGAAGCGGGAGTTTTCTCTGGAAGGCCGGAAACGCTCTATTACGGGCGCTCGTCGACTTCCTTGCTCGGCGGCGGAATCAGGTCCTCGGTGGACAGATTCAGCCAGATCAGCACCACGTTGGCGATGTAGATCGACGAGTAGGTACCCGCCATCACACCGACGAACAGGGCAATGGAGAAGCCGAACAGGTTGTCGCCGCCGAAGAACAGCAGGGCGGCAATCGCCAGCAGGGTCGACACCGAGGTGGCGATGGTCCGCAGCAGGGTCTGGCTGGTCGAGATGTTGATGTTGTCGATCAGGCTGGCCTTGCGCAGTACGCGGAAGTTCTCCCGCACCCGGTCGAAGATCACGATAGTGTCGTTCAGCGAGTACCCCACCACCGCCAGCACCGCGGCGAGCACGGTCAGGTCGAAGGTAATCTGGAAGAACGACAGCACGCCCATCACGATGATGGCGTCGTGGATCAGCGAGAGGATCGCACCCAGGGCGAACTTCCACTGGAAGCGGAAGCCCACGTACAGCAGGATGCCGCCCAGCGCCAGGAGCATGCCGAGGCCACCCTGGTCGCGCAGCTCTTCACCCACCTGCGGGCCCACGTATTCGACGCCGTTCACCTTGGCCGGGTTGGAAGCATCGGCCTTCTGCAGTGCAGTGGTGACCTTCTTGCCCAGTTCCGGGTCTTCGCTGGGCATGCGCACCAGCACGTCCTTGGTATCACCGAAGCTCTGCACCACGGCTTCGCTGTAACCGGCGGCGACCAGCTGCTCGCGCACCTTGGAGAGGTCGGCAGGCTGCTCGTAGCTCAGCTTGATCGACGTACCGCCAGTGAAGTCCAGGCCGAAGTTGATGCCTTTGAAGACCCAGCTGCCAAGGGCGATCAGGGTCAGGAGCAGGGTCGCGGCGAACGCAATGTTGCGCACGCCCATGAAGTTGATAGTACCGATCTTGATATTCATCTCTGGCCCCTTAGATCCACAGCTTCTTAACGTCGCGGCCGCCGTAGATCAGATTCACCATTGCGCGGGTGACCATGATGGCAGTGAACATCGAGGTGAGAATACCCAGGGACATGGTCACGGCGAAGCCCTTCACCGGGCCGGTGCCCATGGCGTAGAGGATGCCGCCGACCAGCAGCGAGGTCAGGTTGGCGTCGATGATCGCGGTGAAGGCCCGGTTGAAGCCCTCGTGGATCGCCCGCTGCGTCGACATGCCCGCCGCCAGTTCCTCGCGTATCCGCGAGAAGATCAGCACGTTGGCGTCCACCGCCATACCCATCGTCAGTACGATACCCGCAATACCCGGCAGGGTCAGGGTCGCACCGAGGATCGACATCAGCGCCACCAGCATGACCATGTTGAAGGCCAGGGCAACGGTGGCGATCACGCCGAAGAAGCGGTAGATGAGGATGATGAACAGGGAAACGAACAGCATGCCGTAGAGGGATGCGTCGATACCCTTGGCGATGTTGTCCGCACCCAGGCTCGGGCCGATGGTGCGTTCTTCAGCGAAGTACATCGGTGCAGCCAGGCCACCGGCGCGCAGCAGCAGCGCCAGTTCCGAGGACTCGCCCGGAGCGTCCAGACCGGTAATGCGGAACTGGTTGCCCAGCGGCGACTGGATGGTCGCCAGGCTGATGATCTGCTTCTCTTCCTTGAACGCCGGAACAGCGACTTCCTGCTCGACGCCGTCGACGACCTGCTTGGTGTAGCGGGTGATCGGCTTCTGCTCGATGAACACCACGGCCATGCTGCGGCCGACGTTGTTGCGGGTCGCACGGTTCATCAGCTCGCCGCCGTGACCATCCAGACGGATGTTCACCTGCGGACGGCCGTTCTCGTCGAAGCTGGCGCTGGCGTCGGTGACCTGGTCACCAGTGATGATCACGCCACGCTCCAGGGTCGCCGGCGGACGACGCGGCTCGCGGAAATCGAAGGTCTCGGTGGAGGACTTGATCGCATCCGGCTCGGCGGCCAGGCGGAACTCCAGGTTGGCGGTCTTGCCGAGGATACGCTTGGCTTCGGCGGTGTCCTGCACGCCCGGCAGCTCGACGACGATGCGGTTGGCGCCCTGACGCTGTACCAGCGGCTCGGAAACGCCCAGCTCGTTCACGCGGTTGCGGACGGTGGTGAGGTTCTGCTTGATCGAGTATTCGCGGATTTCAGCCAGCTTGGTGGCGGTCATGGCCAGGCGCAGGACCTGCATGCCATTGCGCTCGCTCTGGGTGGCTTCGAAATCGCGGAAGTCCTTGGCGACGATCGACTTGGCCTTGTCCAGGTCGGCTTCTTCGGTGAAGCCCAGCTGGATGCCACCGTCCTGCACAGGCAGGCTGCGGTAGCGCACGCGCTCCTTACGCAGGGCGCTCTTGACCTCGTTCTCGTACACCTTCAGGCGGGCGTCGACAGCCTTGTCCATGTCCACTTCCAGCAGGAAGTGCACACCACCGGACAGGTCGAGACCCAGCTTCATCGGGTGGGCGGCGATATTACGCAGCCAGTTCGGGGTGGTCTGGGCCAGGTTCAGGGCGACTACGTAGTCGTCACCCAGCGCGCGACGGACGATGTCCTTGGCCGGCAGCTGGTCTTCCTGCTTGACGAGTCGGATCAGGCCGCTGTTCTTGCCCAGCGAGCCCGCCTTGACGGCAATGCCGGCATCGGCGAGCGCCTTGCTGGCCTTGTCCACGTCGGCCTGGGTGACCTGCAGCGCGGTGCTCGCGCCACTGATCTGGACGGCCGGATCGTCCGGATAGAGGTTGGGTGCGGAATAGATGAAACCGACGGCCAGGACCGCCAGGATCAGCAGATACTTCCACAGGGGATACTTGTTGAGCATGACACCGCCCGTTATGACGCGGGGCGCATCTTGCGCCCCGTCGGTTGGGTTTCTGGGTGGAGGATCAGATCGCCTTCAGGGTGCCTTTCGGCAGGGTCGCGGCGATCGCAGCCTTCTGGAACTTCAGCTCGACGTTGTCGGAAACCTCGACGACGACGAAGTCCTCGGCGACCTTGGTCACCTTGCCGGCGATACCGGCGGAAGTGACGACTTCATCGCCCTTCTGCAGGCCGGACAGCAGGTTCTTGTGCTCTTTCGAGCGCTTGGCCTGGGGACGCCAGATCATCAGGTAGAAGATGACCAGGAAACCGACCAGGAAAATCCACTCGAAACCGGTGCCAGCAGGGCCGGCAGCAGCGGCGGGGGCTGCGGCGTCAGCGTAGGCAGCGGGGATCAGAAAACTCATTGGAAACTCCTGTCACAAAGCTTTTTCGATAGGAAAGGTCAGTCCGCCAGCGGCGGCACGGGAAGGCCGCGCTTGGCGTAGAAGGCGTCGACAAAGTTCGCCAATGTACCCTGTTGGATTGCCTCGCGCAAACCAGCCATAAGCCGCTGATAATGCCGCAAGTTGTGGATGGTATTGAGCATGCTGCCGAGCATTTCGCCGCACTTGTCCAGGTGGTAGAGGTAGGCGCGGGAGAAGTGCTTGCAGGTGTAGCAATCGCAGGTCGGGTCCAGCGGAGACTCATCGTGCTTGTGCACCGCGTTGCGGATCTTGATCACCCCGGTGTCAACGAAAAGGTGGCCATTGCGCGCGTTGCGGGTGGGCATGACGCAGTCGAACATGTCGACGCCCCGGCGCACACCTTCCACGAGGTCTTCGGGTTTGCCCACACCCATCAGGTAACGAGGTTTGTCAGCCGGCATGTGCTGCGGGAGGAAGTCCAGCACGCGGATCATCTCTTCCTTGGGCTCGCCCACCGACAGGCCGCCGATGGCCAGGCCATCGAAGCCGATTTCCTGCAGGCCCTCGAGCGAGCGCATGCGCAGCTCTTCGTGCATGCCGCCCTGGACAATACCGAACAGCGCCGAAGGGCTGTCGCCGTGGGCAGTCTTCGAGCGCTTGGCCCAGCGCAGCGACAGCTCCATGGAGCGCTTGGCCACGTCGAACTCGGCCGGATACGGGGTGCATTCGTCGAAGATCATCACGATGTCCGAACCCAGCGCGCGCTGCACGGCCATGGACTCTTCCGGGCCCATGAAGACCTTGGCGCCGTCGACCGGCGAGGCGAAGTACACGCCCTCCTCCTTGATCTTGCGCAGCGCACCCAGGCTGAACACCTGGAAACCGCCCGAGTCGGTGAGGATCGGCCCCTTCCACTGCATGAAGTCATGCAGGTCGCCGTGCTTCTGGATCACTTCGGTGCCCGGACGCAGCCACAGATGGAAGGTGTTGCCGAGGATGATCTGCGCGCCGATGCCCTCGATGTCGTGCGGGAGCATGCCCTTCACGGTGCCGTAGGTGCCCACCGGCATGAACGCCGGGGTTTCCACCACGCCGCGGGGGAAGGTCAGGCGGCCGCGGCGGGCCTTGCCCTCGGTGGCCAGCAGTTCGAATTTCATGAAGCTCATGGATCAGTCCTCGGGGCCGCGCGGTGCCGGGTTGCGGGTGATGAACATGGCATCGCCGTAGCTGAAGAAGCGATAGCCCTGCTCCACCGCCGCCGCGTAGGCGGCCATGGTCTCGGGATAGCCGGCGAAGGCGGAGACCAGCATCAGCAGGGTGGATTCCGGCAGGTGGAAGTTGGTGACCAGGGCGTCGACCACGTGGAACGGCCGCCCGGGGAAGATGAAGATATCGGTGTCGCCGCTGAACGGCTTGAGCACGCCGTCACGGGCCGCGCTCTCCAGCGAACGCACGCTGGTGGTGCCGACGGCGACCACGCGACCGCCGCGCGCCTTGCAGGCGGCCACGGCGTCGACCACATCCTGGCTGACTTCCAGCCATTCGTTGTGCATGTGGTGGTCTTCGATACGCTCCACGCGCACCGGCTGGAAGGTGCCGGCACCGACGTGCAGGGTGACGAACGCGGTGTCCACACCCTTGGCGCGGATCGATTCCAGCAGGGCCTCGTCGAAGTGCAGGCCGGCAGTCGGAGCAGCCACGGCACCGGCGCGCTCGGCATAGACGGTCTGGTAACGCTCGCGGTCGGCGTCTTCATCCGGACGGTCTATATAAGGCGGCAGCGGCATGTGGCCGACACGTTCCAGCAGCGGCAGCACGTCCTCGCTGAAGCCCAGCTCGAACAGCGCATCGTGGCGCTGCAGCATCTCGGCCTCGCCACCGCCGTCGATGAGGATCTTCGAACCCGGCTTGGGGGATTTGCTGGAGCGCACGTGGGCCAGCACGCGGTGGCTGTCCAGCACGCGCTCCACAAGGATTTCCAGTTTGCCGCCGGAGGCCTTCTGGCCGAACAGGCGGGCAGGGATTACCCGGGTGTTGTTGAACACCATCAGGTCACCCGGCTTGAGGAAGCCGAGGATGTCAGCGAATTGCCGGTGGCTGAGCTCGCCGCTCGGCCCATCCAGCACCAGCAGACGGCTGGAGCGGCGTTCAGGGAGCGGATGGCGGGCGATCAGCGCCTCGGGCAGGTCGAAATGAAAGTCAGCGACGCGCATGGGGGAGCTTTCTCGAAGGGGCGCACATCTTACTGGATATGCCGATTTCTGACCATGCGAGCCGATTGACCGGCGCAGAGCGCCTCCCTATACTGCCGCGCCATTGCCTCGGTGGCGGAATGGTAGACGCGGCGGATTCAAAATCCGTTTCTGGCGACAGAGTGAGAGTTCGAGTCTCTCCCGGGGCACCACCACATCGTTCGGGCAGTTCTGCTGAACTGCCCGAGCCCACAAGAAACCGGCCTCAGGGCCGGTTTTTTGTTGTCTGCGATTTGCCCGGCCGGTTTTTCGCCGGGACATTGTGATCGCATCAGGAACAGGAACCTGTCGCGGTCTTGCTGACGTAGGCACGCCCGGTCGCACTGACATTCACTACCCGTTCCTGGGCACCGGCCGTGGGCGCGGAGCGGCAGACGGTGACGCTCGCCTGGGTATTGCCCACGCCGCTGGGCTGGAAGTCGATCCTGGCGACACTTGAAGTGACCTTGAATCCCGTCGGTGCCGCGGGATGCTTCTGGATCACGGTGGAGCCGGCAATCACTATCCAGCCCTGTTCCCAGCCGCCCGAGCCGCAACTGGTGCCATTGCTGGATACGCACAGGCTGGTCACCGAGTTGCGCTTGATCGCTTCGCTGCGCCCCATGGCAACCCCCGCCACCAGGTCGTTGGCACTGGAGGCGAGTTTGCCGGAGAGGGTCGCATCGCCAAGTGAAGGCACGGCGATGCCGACCAGGATTGCCAGGACCGCAAGGGTCACCATCAGCTCCAGCAGGGTAAAACCGCTGGCAGCACGCCGGAAGCTCAGGTTCATGGCCGGCCCTCCTATCGCTCGATATCCCAGAACACCCAGGACTTGGGCTGAGGACTGGTGCCCGGCGCGGTCGGCTCGGAGACCTTGAGTGGCGAATCCGCAGAACCGCCGATGATGAAGTCCCTCAGGCTGCCGTCGTCGAGTTGTACGCGCCCTGCCACGGGTGACGGCGGCAGGCCGCCGCCGGAGATGACGCCGAAGCGCTGGTCGCCGGTGCCTGCTGCGTTCAGGTAGCTGATGTTGTAGACGCGCGCCGTGCCCAGGCTGGAGCAGCTGGTGGGGCTGGCCACGGCAGGCTGGTGGGTGCTGAAGGTGATGTTGTTGTAGAGCAGCAGCGCCGAGGTCACCACCTGCTCGGTGGATTGCAGGCCCAGGTACCAACCTTTGGGGTAGGCCGCGACCTGCGTATTGGTAGGCGTGGCCGTGGAGGTAATGGGCAGCAGCGAGCTGTTGCAGATCAGGTTGGCAGCGCAGGTGGCGTTCTCCAGGGTCAGCCAGTTGACGTCGCTGGGCTTGTCGCGCAGGGCATAGAAGCGGTTCGCCACGCTGGCGGCGGAGGTATAGGTGAGCAGCGGCTTCTCGCGGTCGCCGGAGCCCAGCAGGATCACATACTCGCCGTTGACGGAGGCCACCTCCGGGCCGTAAAGGAACTTGCGGTTGGCCGTACAGGAGGTTGCCGTCGCGCACCCCAGCGAGGCGATCTTGGTCAAGGTCCAGTTGGCCGGCGGGGTGCTGCCGATGGCGCTGAAGGCATCGACGCCGGAAATCCGGTAGACGTTGCCCCCCATGTCGGAGGCATAGCCATAGGCGATCAGGCCGCTGCTGTTGGTGACCAGGGCGACGCTGCCGACGACTCCGCGATCAGTGTCGAAGGTCTTCAGCAAGGTACCGGTGTCAGCATCCAGCAGATAGATGTGATTGCCCTTGGAGGACGTCGTGCAGGTATTGGGATCGGCGTCCTCGCACGGGTCGTAGCCACCGCCCATGGCCAGGATCGTCGAGGCTCCGCTGCCGTAGCCTTGCGCCAGGACGGGAACGGGCGTCGCCCAGGTTTGCCCCATGCCGCTCAGGCCGGTGCCGCAGCCGGTGTCATTGGCCATGTTGGGACAACCGACCTTCCACTTCAGGGTCGGGCTGGCCGGGGTGGTGACGTCAAAGGCATAGAGCGAGCGACCGCCGCGGCGCATGGCGGAATAGATCCAGGTGCTGGTGCCCTGCTGCACCACGGAAACCGAGCCGTCCATGCCGTAGTCCTTGGGCTGCGGCGTCGGCGTCCCCGTGGTATGGCCGGGGAAGCTGATGGTGGTGGTGTTGTCACGCAGACGCTTGATCCGCGGGTAGAACTCCGGCGGCATGAACGACCAGATTTCGCTGCCGGCCGAAACACCCGCAACGGTGCCGCTGCGGTTGCCATTGATGGCGTGCAGCAGCCCGTCGTTGGCGCCGTAGTAGACCACCACCAGGGGTGAGGACGTGGTGCCGTAGTTGACTGCCGCGGGGCGCGAGTGCACGACGTCACCATGCACCGACGAGCGCATCTCGGTGACGTTGGCGTTGAGGTTCTCATCCTGATTGTCGGCGCCGATGGCCCAGCCGATCAGGTTGGTCCGCTCGGTGGCGTCTGCCGCCCCCAGCAGGGCCTGGGTGACTGCCGTGTTGGCGGTGTTGAAATTGGTGAGCACCGTGCAGGTCGTGGGGTTGCAGGTCTTCATGGTCCGCGAGCTGGCCTGGCGCAATACATAGGCCTGGGCGCCCTTCTCGACGATGTTGCCATCGGGATAGTTGGACACGTCGGAGCCGGTCACGGTCAGGCAGTTGCCCTGGGGCTTGAACGCCCAGTAGTTATCCAGTGCGGTGGGCGTCCAGAAGCTGCGGGCGCATTCGGTGATGAAACCGGTACCGCTGTTGATTGCACTGTTGCCGTCGGCATCCACCGTGGTGAGCTGGCTGCTGACCACGCCTACCTTGTATTGCTTGAGGTTGCCGGGCCAGCGCGGGAAGGAGTCGGAATCCGGACGGAACATGCCGACGAATACCTGGTTCAGGTAGGTGCTCTGCGAACTGACGCTGATCGGCAGGGTGACGGAGGCGAACACGCTGTTGGTGGCCTGGATCTCGGAGAAGATGGCATTCAGCGCATCGGAAATCTGCGTGCCACTGGCCGTCACATCGAAGTACTTGCCACTGCTGACGTTGGCCATGCTTTTCAGCAGGGCGGTCCAGCCCGGCCCCTGGCCGGTGGTGACCTTGTTGATATCCACGGTGTAGGTGGTGATGGACTGGGTGCTCTTCTTCATGAAGCGCGCCCACTCGTCGGCCATGTTGTCCTGCGAGCCGCTGGGGGAAATGGGAATCGCCGTGGTGTTGCCCCCGGCGGCGGCCAGGGCGCTGGTGGCCTGCTTGATATCGTTGCTGTTGTCCTGCGCCGCGCCATTGCTGATGTAGATGATGAAGTTCTTCGCGCAGCCGGCGACGATCGGGTTGTTGTAGGTGGTGGCGTCCTTCGACGCCAGGGCGTTGCCACTCAGGGCATAGATGGCGTTGGATGCCGTGGTTCCGCCGACGTTGCCGGTGAAGTCGGTCTTGGCCTTCTGATTACCGGAGTTGGGCGTGCCCGCCGAGTAATACAACCAGGCCTCCTCCATCGCCTTGCTGACCTTGCCGCCGTTGGACTTGTCGCTCCCCACGTCCAGGCTGCTGACCAGCGTCTGGTACTTGGGTTTGGTCGAACTGTCGAGCAGACGCATGGCGGCACGCACGTAGGCGCCGTCGTCCCCCTTGTTGCCGCTACCGGTCTCGCTGAACAGCATCAGGCCGACGCGGAACTTGTTCACCTGCAGCCCGTTGACCACCGAGGCCAGCGCGGTCATCTCGTTGCTGAACGGCGTATTCCAGTTCGCGGTGTTGTCCAGAATGATCAGGACGTTGGGCGCGTCCGTGGCACCTGTGGGAGTGCCGACGAACAGGTCGATGTCCTCGGCGCGGACGGCCGACTGGGCGACGCACAGGAAGCAGAGGGCGAGTATCCGCCGGAGCGTTCCGGCCTGGCAGCTCTTGTTCATGTTCATGCTCCGCACGCAGCGATCTTCTGCGAATCGGTCAGGCGCACCCGCACCCCGGAACGCACTCTTACCGAAGTGCCGGTCACGGCGTCGGTAACGTTGGCGTTGAGCCCCCAGACGGTGTCCCACCCCGTTGAGCACATGGCTGCCTGGCCACCCCCACAGACCAGATTGGAAGGGCTCGGTCTGGCGCTCATGCATACCGGCGACGCCATGGAAACCTGGTAGTCGGTGGTGCCGTCGTTATTGATGTCGACATTGAGCTGCTCGGCCGTCGGCGCGGCGGCGAAGGCCGAACCGATGACCCGCTGAATACCGACATCGGCTGCCGCGATGGCCTCGTTACGGAACTGCATGTTGCCCACTGCCTTCAGATTGGTACCGCTGAGGTTGTAGGCGCTGCCGACCATCAGCATCAGCATCAGCAACATCACCAGGGCAACCACCAGGGTCGCACCCTCCTGGGCTTTCGAATTGCGCTGCGTCGTCATGGCGTCTGCCTCCGACGGGATACGTTCACCAGCGTGGCGCTGGAGGTGAACAGGTGCCGTTTGTAGCCATCGGTGAACGGGCCCAGGGTGGAGCCACCCAGGGCGTAGGTCTTGTCCGAGGTGTAGCCCGCCGTCGGCGTGCGGGTACGGGCCAGGATGTAGAGCCGGGCTTCCACCACGTTCGCCAGCTGGGCCACCGTGCAGGAACCGGCCCCGCAATGGACGAAGGCGCCATCGGGCGAGCCATCGCCCCGGTTGGTCACGGTGACCCGGGTGTTGGGGTCATCCCAATGCGGCGCCGACAGGTAATCGGTCGGATCATTGGACTTGCTGAGGCTGTCGAGGCCGAGCTCGACGCGGAAGGCCTCGATCCCCTCGATCAGAGGCACAGCCGCCTGCAATGCGTTGGCCGGCGTAGCCCCAGCGGAAAGATCGAAGGTGGAGCGCATCAGGGTCGGGATGCCATCGCCCGCGCTCACCGCGTAATCACGCACGTAATACAGATCGATGACGAACCTGCGACGCTCGGCGATGGTCAGGCAATTGAGGTTCGTCAGGGTGAAGCCGGTGGTATCCAGCACAAAGGCCCCGAGGGTCTCGTTCTTGCAGAAGGACGACTGGAAATACACCTTGCCGGCCGCCAGTGCATCGCAATTGCCAACGCCCGGCGAGCAGGTATCGGCATGCCGCACCACCAGCACATCGGAGTTGCTCGCCAGGTTGGTGACTATTGCCGAACAGCCCGGCGGTACCGCGGAGAACGTCTGCGCCACGATGCCGATGGAATTGATCCTGTCCTGCTGCGTCCAGGTCGAAAAGGCCGAACACACCGGCGGCAACGCCGTCGGATAGTCGGCGGGCGGATCGGTCGCGGTCAGGTCATCGAACTGCGGAACGTAGCCATTCCAGAACCCCGCATGGGCGAGGTCTTCCTGCAACAGGCCGACGGCGAAGCGGCCGTTCTCGATCAGCGAGTTGGTCTGGGCCATGTCGTCGCCGGTCCGGCGCAGGTTCAGGTAGAGCGTCAGCACCGCGACCATGATCAGCAGGCTGATGGTCATGGCGACCATCATCTCAACCAGGGTGAAGCCCCGGAGGCGGGAGACGCCGCTCATAGCGAGGCGACCCGTACAACCGTGGTGACCACGCGCCGGCACAGATCGCTGGTGCATCCGGAGCCGCCGTTGTAGCTGCCACTGCCGCACGCCACGCTCGAAGGTGGTGCCGAGATCGGCGACATGCCCTGCCAGGCCACGGTGATCAGGTACTGATTGCTGCCCAGCGACTCGATGCAGCCGCGCCCGCCGAGCATGGCGCCGGCCTTCACGCTGCCGCCGCCCACTTCCGCCGCGCCCTGCAAGCTGTTGCACCAGTCGGCGAGATCCGCCTGCTGGCGAGTCCCGCTGCTGGTCGGACAGGACATCCCCGCGCCCACCGGCGAACTGCTGCCGGTGACATAGCTGGAAGAATTCTTCGCGTTGGCATTCATCCTGCCGGAAATGTCATTGAGCAACAGCAGCGCCTGGGCGCGCTGATAGGACTCCATGTCCGACAGCTGCATGCGCATCTGCAGCTTGGCCAGGCCCAGCAGGCCCAGCGAGATGATGAGGATGCTGACGAGCAGCTCGATCAGGGTGAAGCCGCGTTGCCGGGAGGTCATCATGGTGATCACCACTTCGCCGATGGCGTCCGGGTGCCGTCGCTGCCCAGGGTCAGGTTGCCGTCACTGACCTGAGCGCCGCTCGGGGTGAAGGTAATGGTGAAAGTCGGCGGCGTGCCGCTGCCCACGGTGATGTCGTAGCCGTAGTTGCCCGACACCTCACTGGGCAGCGCATAGCCACCGCTTTCCAGCGCCGATTTGCTGGCGTAGGCGCGGTTGGCCAGCAGGTACTGCTGCTGGCGGTTGGCGATATCCATCATCTGAGCCTGGGCCGCGGACCGCTTGCCCCGGATGACGTACTGCTGATAGCTGGGATAAGCGACTGCAGCCAGGATCGCCACTATCGCCGCCACCACCATCAACTCGATCAGGGTAAAACCACGGGAACTAACAGGCATTATCGGAACTCTCTTTGCCGGGGCCTTTTTCAAAGACTCTATTAGTTAAATGGCGAATCGCCACCCCGCCGACACGGTAATTCAATACCAGTCGTCGCCGACGCATCGGTGTATATAAAACTAGTTAACGAAAAGATAGCCAAATCCCGAGCGCCAAAATACCAACACCCCTCTGAATGCGGGATATTAGCGCGGAACTTTCAACTCAATAAATTCAATAAAATCAGCAACTTAAATAAAATAAATGAAACATTAAAAGCAACTCAAAAAACAACCCAACGAACAACCCTTAAATTCATGAAATATACGTTAATAAGTTGTGAAAAAAACGTAATTCAACACTCGAAATAGCGCATTTCAAGTTAACAGAATCAGCACTGATAACTTATTAAACAGCACCTGCCCGCAACAACGAACGATAACTCATTGCATCTTTAAAACTATGCTTATCCGACTATTCATCAGCTAACTATCGAGTCAATTGACCCCGGAACAGGAACAGCGGGTTGATCACCAACCGCTCCACAGGCCGGAAAATTATCCCAGCGCCTCGCACCACTCGCCGCAACAGCCACGGCAAGCCAGCATCAGCCCCCGAATGACCGCTCCTGCAGTGCCTGGACAAATGCCGCCAGCGGCATCGGTCGATCGAAGAGATACCCTTGCAGCACCTCCACGCCGCGCCGGGCGAGGTAATCCTGCTGCTCCCTGGTTTCCACGCCCTCGGCGATGATCATCAGGTCCAGTTTGCCGCACAGCTCGACGATGCTGTCCAGAACGTGCGAAGACAGCGCATCCACGCCGATCATCGCGACGAAGCTCTTGTCGATCTTCAGCGCGTCCACCTTGAAGCGATGCAGGTAGGCCAGGCTGGAGTTACCGGTGCCGAAGTCGTCGATGGCCAGCTTGACGCCCAGGCCATGCAGGTTGTCGAAGAGCTCGTCGGTCACCTCGCTGGAAACGATCAGCTCGCGCTCGGTCAGCTCCAGCGTCAGCTCCGGTCGATGGGGCAGGAAGCGCGCCTGGAAATCCCGGCAATCACCGAACAGTCCCGGCTCCGTGCAATGCCCGGCGCTGATGTTGAAGCTCAGGTGGAAGCCCTCGCCCAGCAGCTGACCGTAAGGCGCCAACCCGTCGGCGACCTGGTGGAACAGCTCCCGGGTCATCGGCACGATCAGACCGGATCGTTCGGCCATGGGGATGAACAGGTCGGGACCGACCATGCCTTCCAGGGGGTGAATCCAGCGCATCAGCACTTCCGCGCCGACCCAGCGGCCATCCCGGGCGTCCACCAGCGGTTGCAGGTAGGGCACGAATTCGCCTGCCAGCAGCGCACGCTCCAGCTCCAGGCTGGGCGTTGCCGAACGCCCCCAGAGCCAGTAGCAGGCCATCCCCGAAACCCCGCCCAGCATCAGCATCAGGGCGACCAGAGGCAGCGAATCCTCGCGGATGTGCTCCCACTGCGCGCCCTCCGGGAAACCGCCGATGACCCTGTAGGGGAATTGCCCGGAGGCCAGTTCGACATGCCCCAGGGGCAGACGCGCAGGGTCACCGTCGAACACCCTGCCCTGCTCGTCCATCCACTGCCGGCCGACCTGCAACTGCAGATCACTGCGCTGATCGACCAACTGCAGGGTATTGCTCAGGTAACGGCCGTCCACGGTCGCCAGGGCAGCGTTGCTTCCCTCCACGCGACGCAGGATCAGCAGGGCGTAGTCGGGCGTCACCGAATTGCCCGCCATCATCCTCAGCCGGCCATTCACGTAGAGGCTGGGGTCCAGGCGCTCATCGAACTCGCCGAACAGCGAGGTGCAATAGATGTCGTCATCGCGAGTGAGGTTGACCGAGCGGACGAACGGTACCACCGCCACCTGCTCGCGCAGCACCTGCGTCGCCTCGTCACAGGGCTCGTCGGCGTGCAGAAGTGCCGCGCGGGCCGCTCCCGCGGCGTTGCCCAGCATCACGTCGAGCAGCCGCAACGCTTCGTTCGAGGCGGCACTCGCCTCGACACTCAGGCTGCGCAAGGCCTGCCAATAGATGATGGCGCTGCCCAGCAGCAACGGCAGCAACGCCATGGAAATGGAAAAGACCAGACGGGGCAGCAGCCGGCGCCGGGTGTAGCTGCGAAGCGGCATCCTTGTTCCTTGCTCGGCGGCGCCGCGACCTGCGACGCATTGCCACTCCCTCGTCGGCAGTGGCGTGGATAGAGCTTAGAACAGCCTCCGCCGCCGGGCGCCGCACGGCGGAATCCGTATAATCCCCGCCCCATACATCCTGATCGCCACAGAAGACGCTCATGCCCAAGCCGCAGCAGCTCCAGCCCGTGGGAGACTTCCCGCCCGCCACGCTCCTCCGTCGCTTTGCCGCGATGTTCTACGATTTCCTGCTCTGCGTGGCCTTGCTGATGGTGGTGACGCTGGTCTACCAACAAGGCTTCCTGCGCCTGATCTATGGCAGCGAGAAGCTCCGCCTGCTGGCCGACCAGGGTGCACTGACCGGCGACCCGCTGCTGTCCAGCCTGCTGTTCATCAGCGTATTCGCCTTCTTCGCGAAGTTCTGGACTTACAGCGGCCAGACTCTGGGCATGCAGGTCTGGGGCGTTCGAGTACAGAACGCCAACGGAACGCGCATCACCCTGATGCAGGCGCTGCTGCGCTTCGTCATTGCCATCGCCTCCTGGGGCTGTGCCGGCCTTGGCTTCCTCTGGATGCTCTGGGACAAGGACAAGCGCACCTGGCAGGACCGCTACTCGGAAAGCGTGGTGATCCAGATACCCAAGGCGGTGCGCAAGGCAACGCAGGGCCGGGGCTGAACCCCGGGGCAATAAAAAAGCCGGCGATTGCCGGCTTTTTTGTGGACGCAGAGTCTACCCAGCGAAAGGACTCATCCTGCCCGCTTCAACAGCAGCGCGCCAAGGAAGGCGCAGATCGCCGCCGGCACAAGCACCGCCAGCAGCGGCGGGAAGTTGAATACCTGGCTGGACGGACCGAGCAGGTCCTGGGCGATGCGGAAGGTGAAGCCCACCAGCACACCGGTGAATACACGCTGACCGAGGGTCACACTGCGCAGCGGGCCGAAGATGAACGAAATCGCCATCAGCACCAGCGCGGCGGTCACCAGCGGCTGCAGGATCTTGGTCCAGAACGCCAGCCAGTAGCGGTTGGAGCTCAGGCCCTGGTCCTGCAGGTAATGGATGTAGCTCCACAGGCCGGTGATCGACAGCGCCTCCGGCTCCATCACCACGGTATTGAGCAGCTGCGGGCTGAGCTGGATGTTCCAGGTCTCGCTGGGCTTGCTCACGACCTCACTGCGCTTTTCAGCCGCGTGCAGCACCGAGGTGGTCACGTCCTGAAGCAGCCACTGGTTGTTTTCGAAGACCGCCTGACGGGCAAAGCTCGCACTCTGCAGGCGACGGTTGTCGTCGAAGTTGTAGCGGGTCACGCCCAGCAGCACGCCATCCGGGCGCACCACGTTGATATGGATGAACTCATGCCCCTGGCGGTGCCACAGGCCCGACTTCGAGCTCTGCGAGCCGTTGCCGCTCTGAGCCAGGGCGCGACCGCTCTGGGCAGCGGTTTCGGTGTAGGGAACCACGTACTCGCCCACCAGGATGCCGACGAACATCAGCACCAGCATCGGCTTCATCACCGCCCAGACGATACGCTGCAGCGACACGCCAGCGGCACGCATGATGGTCAGCTCGCTGTTGCTGGCCAGGGTACCCAGGCCCACCAGGCAGCCGATCAGCGCGGCCATGGGAAGCATGTCGTAGCCACGGCTCGGCGCGGTCAGCAGAACGAACTTGAGCGCCTCGCCCAGGGTGTAGGTGTCGGTGATCTGCCCCAGCTGGTCGACGAAGGCGAACAGCTCGGCCAGCCCGAGGATCACCCCGAGCACCGCGAGAATGGAAACGAAGACGGTCGTGCCGATGTAACGATCCAGCTTACGCATGCTTCAGCTCCCCGCCGGACTTCGCGCGCAGGGCGGCCAACTTCAGACGCAGCGGTTCCCAGTACAACAACAGCAGGCCGATGGCCAGGAATATCCCGTGGATCCACCACAGGCCCAGGGCCATGGGGATCTTGCCCTTGTCGAGCATGCCGCGCCCGGCGATCAGCAGGGCCAGGTAGGCCATGTACAGCAGCACCGCCGGCAGCAGCTTGAGGAAGCGGCCCTGGCGTGGGTTCACCCGCGACAGCGGTACCGCCAGCACGGTCACCACGAACACCAGCAGCGGGATGGACAGGCGCCACTGCAGCTCGGACTGCATGCGCGGGTCGGCACTGCCCAGCAGGTCGGCGGTGGGGATCGCGTCGCGGTCGTCGATCTCGCTGCTCACTTCCGGTTTGGGCAGGAGCGCTGCGTAGGTGTCGTACTTGATTTCGCGGTAGTCGGCCTGGCCGGGCGTACCGTCGTAGCGGTACCCATCCTTGAGGATCAGGTAGCGGCTGCCGTCGGCATGGATTTCCTGCACGCCGGTAGTGCCGACCAGCACCGAAGTGCCGCCGTCCTTGCCGTTGCGCGGGCGGTTCTTGTCGGAGATGAACACCCCGCCCAGCTCGGTCCGTTCGTTGGCCAGGGTTTCGGTGTAGGTCACCCGCGTGCCATCACGCATCGACTGGAAGCGCCCGGGAGCCAGGGTGTCGAATTCGGTCATCGCGTCCTGTTTGTTCAGCAGCAGCTGCATCTGCGTGATGCCCTGGGGCGCCAGCCAGATACTCAGCCAGGCCACCAGCAGGGCGATGAACAGCGCCGGCGCCAGGGTGATGGCGAGCAGACGCTGCTGGCTCATGCCGGTGGCGGTGAGCACGGTCATCTCGCTGTCCAGGTACAGGCGGCCATAGGCCAGCAGAATGCCGAGGAACAGGCCCAGCGGCAGGATCAGCTGCAGGAAGCCCGGCAGACGCACGCCCATGATCATGAACAGCGAACCCGGATCGAGCAGGCCTTGGGCCGCCTGCGCCAGGTACTTGATGAAACGGCCGCTCATGATGATGACCAGCAGCACGGCGCTCACGGCGCTCATGGTGATCAGCACTTCACGGGACAGGTAACGGAAGACAATCAAACCGGACACTCCAGGGTTGTCACGCTCAGGCGGCTACGCTCAAACTAGCCGCCGTGAAGCATTGCCGGGTGCGCGCGGACGCGACCCAGCGCAAATAGCCGGCATTATCCTGCGATTCGCCAGGCCTGTCACTGCGCAGTCCATCTTCATTCGCAGACCCTTCAAGCTCTTTGTCCCGGGGACACTCAGCCATGGAATTCCTTGTAAAAAGCGTAGGTCCGGAAACTCTCAAGACCGCCACCCTGGTCATCGCCGTGGGTGAAGGCCGCAAGCTTGGCGCCACTGCCAAGGCCGTCGACGAAGCCACCGGCGGTGCCATCGCCAACCTGCTCAAGCGCGGCGATCTGGCAGGCAAGGTGGGCCAGACGCTACTCCTGCAAGATTTACCCAACATTAAGGCCGAGCGCGTCCTGCTGGTCGGCGCCGGCAAAGAGCGTGAACTCTCCGACCGCGCCTACCGCAAACTGGTTTCCGCCGTCCTGGGCAATCTGAAGAACCTGGGCGGCACCGATGCCGTCCTGGCCCTGGGCGACCTGGCCGTGAAAGGCCGCAACGCCCACGGCAAGGCCCGCCTGCAGGTGGAAACCCTGGCCGACGGCACCTACGTCTTCGACCGCTTCAAGAGCCAGAAGGCCGAAGCGCCGAAGCTGAAGAAGATCACCCTGCTGGTCGACAAAGCTGACGCCGCGGTCGTCGAACAGGGCGCCCGGGAGGCCCAGGCCATCGCCAACGGCATGGCCCTGACCCGCGACCTGGGCAACCTGCCGCCGAACCTCTGCCACCCGACCTTCCTCGGCGAGCAGGCCAAGGCGCTGGGCAAGGAATACAAGGGCCTGAAGGTCGAAGTCCTCGACGAGAAGAAACTGCGCGAACTGGGCATGGGCTCCTTCCTCGCCGTCGCCCAGGGCAGCGACCAGCCGCCGCGCCTGATCGTGCTGCAGTACAACGGCGCGAAGAAGAAGGACGAGGCCCCGCACGTGCTGGTCGGCAAGGGCATCACCTTCGACACCGGCGGCATCAGCCTGAAGCCCGGCCTGGGCATGGACGAGATGAAATTCGACATGTGCGGCGCCGCCTCCGTGTTCGGCACCTTCCGCGCCGTGCTGGAGCTGCAGTTGCCGATCAACCTGGTGGGCGTTATGGCCTGCGCCGAGAACATGCCCAGCGGCGGCGCGACCCGTCCGGGCGACATCGTCACCACCATGAGCGGCCAGACCGTCGAGATCCTCAACACCGACGCCGAAGGCCGCCTGGTACTGTGCGACGCGCTGACCTACGTCGAGCGCTTCAAGCCGCAGTCGGTGGTGGACATCGCCACCCTGACCGGTGCCTGCATCGTCGCCCTGGGCTCCAACACCTCGGGCCTGATGGGCAACAACGACGCGCTGATCAAGCAACTGCTCAAGGCCGGTGAAGTCGCCGACGACCGCGCCTGGCAGCTGCCGCTGTTCGACGAATACCAGGAACAGCTCGACAGCCCCTTCGCCGACATCGCCAACATCGGCGGGCCGAAGGCCGGCACCATCACTGCCGGCTGCTTCCTGTCGCGCTTCGCCAAGAAGTTCCACTGGGCGCACCTGGACATCGCCGGTACCGCCTGGATCAGCGGCGGCAAGGACAAGGGCGCCACCGGGCGTCCGGTGCCGCTGTTGACCCAGTACCTGCTGGACCGCGCCAAGTAATGGCACAGTGCAATCTGCCGAAGGGATCGAACGCATGACCCGGGTCGACTTCTACGTCATTCCCAGCGCCGATCCCGACGCACGCCTGACCATCGCCTGCCGCCTGGCCGAAAAGGCCTGGCGGCAAGGCATGCGCATCTTCGTGCTGTGCAGCGACGAGGCCCAGCGCGATGCGCTGGATGCCCGGCTGTGGAACTTCCGGGGCGAAACCTTCATCCCACACAACGCGGTGGAAGAAGACGCCGACTCGCCGATCGTACTCGCCCTCGGCGAGCCGCCGGAGAGCCACCGGGACCTGCTGATCAACCTGACCCTGGCCATTCCCGCCTTCGTCGACCGCTTCAACCGGGTCGCCGAACTGGTGATCGAGGAAGCGGCGATTCGTCAGGCCGCTCGGGAGAATTTCCGTCGCTACCGCGAGCAGGGCTATCCTTTGCAGGACCATCGCCTGCCGCGCCCTTGAGAGCGTCTGAGCCAAGACCATGGACAACCACAAGCCCCCGCGCGACCCCGACCACCTGCTGGAAGACCTGAAGAAGATCCAGGACCTGCTGGACGAGTCGGGCGCCGAGCCGCCCCTGCTCACCGAGTCCTTCGAGCCGGACAACATCCCGCTGCTCTCCGACGTCGTCACACCTGCGCCGCAGGCTTCGGAACCTGTCGCTGCCCAACCCGCCGCGCCGCAAGCCTCACCGGCGGCCAGCGAGCTGCACCGCCTCGACCTGGAGCTGCGCGCCGCGGCCCAGTTGATCCTGCAGGACGTCCTCGACGACTTCGCCCCGCAGATCGAAGCCGAGCTGCAACGGCGCCTGGAGGCGCGGATGCAGCGTTTGCTGGCGCAGCGCAAAGGCTGACACCTCGCCCCAACGCTTCGCCCGACCCACCGTGCCGCTGCGGGCCAATCGCGGACGGAGTCCGCTCCTACGCCCAAATCAACGCCCGCTCCTACAAGGCGAGTTCAGCGCTGGGTGGTTCGCGAGCAAGGACTAGGCGTCCCCCTCGGTCCTACGAAGAGCCACGCCACTCTGGCTCTGGCTCTGGCTCTGGCTCCCAAAAGGCTTCCAGAGAAATATCCGCACGCGCCGAATGCCCCGTTCAGGAGGCCTCGTTGAAGTGGAGTTTCAGGGGTTGAGCGGCATGGATGCCGCGAGAGCCGCGATGGGCCAGGGATGGCCCTTCGTGGGGGGACGCCTAGTTCGTGCCCCTGAAACTGCGCTTCAACGAGGGTATTTTTCGCCCCAAGCGAAAAACCGGATGGAGGGGCAAGCCTTCTTGGTTACTTCTTCGGCGCTTGGAAGAAGTGACTCGCCGAGGGGCGAAATGAGAAGCTCGAGCGCACGCCGAAGCGACGCGAGAACACCCAAGCCCAAGCCCGCAGCATCCCAACAGGTGCCAGCCCCAGCAGTCGCGCCGGGGCATGCGCCGGCCTTGCCGGCGGATCGCGGGCAGAGCCCGCTCCTAAAGGTGGGCATCGGCGCGATCACCATCCGGAAGCCCCGGTGGCCTCATCTCCCCGCCTCCCGCTATACTCAGCGGTTTTCCGTCTAGCCTTATCAGGGTCCCGCCGCGCTCATGGACAAGACCTACCAGCCCCACGCCATCGAATCCCACTGGTACCCCCTCTGGGAGAAAGAGAACTACTTCGCCCCGCAAGGTTCCGGCGAGCCGTACACCATCATGATCCCGCCGCCGAACGTCACCGGCAGCCTGCACATGGGCCACGGCTTCAACAACGCCATCATGGACGCGCTGATCCGCTACCGCCGCATGCAGGGCCGCAACACCCTGTGGCAGCCGGGCACCGACCACGCCGGCATCGCCACCCAGATGGTGGTAGAGCGCCAGCTGGCCGCCCAGGGCATCGCCCGTCACGATCTGGGCCGCGAGAAGTTCCTGGAGAAGGTCTGGGAGTGGAAGGACCAGTCCGGCGGCACCATCACCCGCCAGATTCGCCGCCTGGGCTCCTCCGTGGACTGGTCGCGCGAGCGCTTCACCATGGACGACGGTCTGTCCAATGCCGTGAAGGAAGCCTTCGTGCGCCTGCACGAGGACGGCCTGATCTACCGCGGCAAGCGCCTGGTCAACTGGGACACCAAGTTCCACACCGCCATTTCCGACCTCGAAGTGGAGAACCACGACGAGAAGGGCCATCTCTGGCACCTGCGCTACCCGCTGGCCGACGGCAACAAGACCGCCGACGGCAAGGACCACCTGGTGGTCGCCACCACCCGTCCGGAAACCGTGCTGGGTGACAGCGCCGTCGCCGTGCACCCGGAAGACGAGCGCTACGCCGCGCTGATCGGCACCTTCATCGACCTGCCGCTGGTGGGCCGGCGTATCCCGATCATCGCCGACGACTATGTCGACCGCGAGTTCGGCACCGGCTGCGTGAAGATCACCCCGGCCCACGACTTCAACGACTATGAAGTCGGCAAGCGCCACGACCTGCCGCTGATCAACATCTTCGACAAGGACGCCGCCGTCCTCGCCGTCGCCCAGGTGTTCAAGCTCGACGGCAGCGTCAACCCCGACCTCGACGCCAGCCTGCCGGCCACCTACGCCGGTCTCGACCGCTTCGTCGCGCGCAAGCAGATCGTCGCCGACTTCGAAGCCATCGGCCTGCTCGAGAAGATCGACGACCACGCGCTGAAAGTGCCCAAGGGCGACCGCTCCGGCACCGTCATCGAGCCCTGGCTGACCGACCAGTGGTACGTCTCCACCAAGCCGCTGGCCGAACCTGCCATCGCCGCCGTGGAAGACGGCAGCATCCAGTTCGTGCCCAAGCAGTACGAAAACATGTATTTCAGCTGGATGCGCGACATCCAGGACTGGTGCATCAGCCGCCAGCTGTGGTGGGGCCACCGCATCCCGGCCTGGTACGACGACGCCGGCAACGTCTACGTCGGCCGCAACGAGGCCGAAGTACGCGCCAAGCACAACCTGGGCAACGCCAACCTGCGCCAGGACGAAGACGTCCTCGACACCTGGTTCAGCTCGGGCCTGTGGACCTTCTCCACCCTCGGCTGGCCGGAACAGACCGACTACCTGAAGACCTTCCACCCCACCGACGTGCTGGTGACCGGCTTCGACATCATCTTCTTCTGGGTTGCGCGCATGATCATGCTGACCATGCACCTGATCAAGAATGGCGATGGCACCGCGCAGATCCCGTTCAAGACCGTCTACGTTCACGGTCTGGTGCGCGATGGCCAGGGCCAGAAGATGTCCAAGTCCAAGGGCAACGTGCTCGACCCGCTGGACATCGTCGATGGCATCACCCTCGACGAGCTGCTGGAGAAACGCACCAGCGGCATGATGCAGCCCAAGCTCGCCGAGAAGATCGCCAAGCAGACCAAGGCCGAGTTCCCCGAAGGCATCGCCAGCTACGGCACCGACGCCCTGCGCTTCACCTTCTGCTCGCTGGCTTCCACCGGTCGTGACATCAAGTTCGACATGGGCCGCGTCGAGGGTTACCGCAACTTCTGCAACAAGCTGTGGAACGCCGCCAACTTCGTCATCGAGAACACCGATGGCAAGGACACCGGCGTGAATGGCGAGCCGGTCGAGCTGTCCTCGGTGGACCGCTGGATCATCTCCGCCCTGCAGCGCACCGAGATCGAAGTCGCCCGTCAGCTCGACGCCTTCCGCTTCGACCTGGCCACCCAGGCCCTCTACGAGTTCATCTGGGACGAGTACTGCGCCTGGTACCTGGAACTGGTCAAGCCGGTGCTGTGGGACGAGAACGCGCCGATCGAACGCCAGCGCGGCACCCGTCGCACCCTGGCGCGCGTGCTGGAAACCGCACTGCGCCTGGCGCACCCGTTCATGCCGTTCATCACCGAGGAAATCTGGCAGCGCATCAAGACCGCCGCCGGCAAGTCCGGTGACACCCTGATGCTGCAACCCTGGCCGATCGCCGACGAGGCGAAGATCGACGCCGCCGCCGAAGGCGACATCGAGTGGGTCAAGGCCCTGATGCTGGGCATCCGCCAGATCCGTGGCGAGATGAACATCTCCATGGCCAAGCGCATCGACCTGGTGCTGAACAACGCCTCTCCCGAGGACCATCGCCGCCTGGCCGACAACGAGCCGCTGCTGATGAAGCTGGCCAAGCTCGAGACCATCCGTGTGCTGGACGAAGGCGAAGAGCCGCCGATGTCCGCCACCGCGCTGGTCGGCGACCTGCAGGTGCTGGTGCCGATGGCCGGGCTGATCGACAAGGCTGCCGAGATGGCGCGCCTGGACAAGGAAATCCAGCGCCTGGAAGGCGAGGTCAAACGTGTGGGCGGCAAGCTGTCCAACGAAGGCTTCGTCGCCAAGGCGCCGCCGGAAGTGATCGAGAAGGAACGTGCCAAGCTGGCTGAAGCCGAGCAGGCCGTGACCAACCTGATCCAGCAGCGCGAGAAGATCGCCAGTCTGTAAGCGTCACCACAAGGCCCGCCAACGCGGGCCTTGTGCTTTTTGCTTGTGCTACCTTCAGGCGTATTCCCTGATCCGGTAACCAACATGGACCGCCACCACACCCTGACCCTGCTGGAAAGCTGCAAGCCAGAACTGGCCAACCGCTTCGGTGTGGTAAGGCTGGCTCTGTTCGGCTCGACCGCTCGCGACAACGCAGGACCGGACAGCGATGTGGATATTCTGGTCAGCTTCGACGGCCCTGCGACCTCGGAACGCTACTTCGGCGTGCAGTTCTACCTGGAAGACTTGCTGGGCAACAGGGTCGACCTGGTAACCGAAAAGGCGCTGCGCCCGGAGCTACGCCCCTTCATCGAAGCGGAGGCGGTGAATGTCTGATAGTCCCGAGCGAGTCTGGTATTTCTATGTCGATGACATGATTACCTGTGCGGAGAAGGTCCTCACCTACTGCCAGGGTCTGGACAAGCCGGCCTTCGTCGATAACCCGCTGGTGTATGACGCAACCTTGCGCAACCTGGAGATCATCGGCGAAGCGGCGACGCGCATTCCCGATGATGTCCGCCAGGCATTTGCACAAGTGCCGTGGCGGATGTTGGTCGCGACCCGCAACCGGCTCATCCACGGTTACCTGGGCATCGACAACGACACCTTGTGGAGCATCGTCCGCGACGAGGTCCCGACGCTGCTCGGCCAGTTGCGAGAGCTACGCCAGCAACAGCCTGGGCATCGATAGCGGGCTGCCGCCGAAGCATTCCTCAGCGGAATGACCTTGCGAAGAATGCTCGCTTGGATCACCGCGCCGGTTCGCCGAAGATCAGCGCACAGCTGCGCCCTGCTCCCCTGCCAAGGAACCCCACGCCCATGTCCGATACTCCGGCCCGCAATGGCGGCCAGATCCTCGTAGATGCCCTGCTGCGCCATGCGGTGGATACCGTCTACTGCATCCCCGGCGAAAGCTACCTGCCCGTGCTCGATGCGCTGCACGACGCAACCGCCATCCAGACCGTCGTCACCCGCCATGAAGGCGCCGCCTCGAATATGGCAGACGCCTACGGCAAGCTCACCGGCCGCCCCGGCATCTGCTTCGTCACCCGCGGGCCGGGCGCGACCCACGCGGCCAATGGCGTGCACACGGCGATGCAGGACTCGACGCCGATGATCCTCTTCATCGGTCAGGTGGAAAGCGCCTTCAAGGGCCGCGAAGCCTTCCAGGAGGTGGACTACCGGCAGATGTTCGGCGGCCTGGCCAAGTGGGCCACCGAGGTCGACGACATCCGCCGCCTGCCCGAGATCGTCGCCCGCGCCTTCCGCGTCGCCCAGTCCGGGCGCCCCGGCCCGGTGGTGATCGGGCTGCCGGAGGAAGTGCTGTTCGGCTCGGCGCATATTGCCGACGTCGTACCGACGCCCATCACCCGTGCAGCCCCCAGCGCCGGCGCCCTGACCGAACTGCGCGAGCGCCTGAGCCGGGCCAGGCGCCCGCTGCTGATCGTCGGCGGCACCGGCTGGACGCCGGAGGCCTGCGCGCAGGTGCGCGCCTTCGCCCGCGCCAACCGCCTGCCGCTGGTGGCCTCGTTCCGCCGCCAGGACCTGATCGAAAACCGCGACGAACAGTACGCCGGCCAGCTCGGTTTCGGCGCCTCCCCCAGGCTCACCGCGCGCGTGCAGGAAGCCGACCTGCTGCTGGTGCTCGGCTCGCGCCTGAGCGAAACACCCAGCGCCGGCTATACCCTGATCCAGAGCCCGCGCCCGCTGCAGGACATGATCCACGTCTACCCCGACGCCAGTGAGCTGGGCCGCGTCTATCAGGCGGACCAGAGCATCCAGGCCGGCATGCCGGAAATAGCCGCCGCCCTCGCCGGCCTCGCTCCGCTCGCCGAGACGCCCTGGGCCCAATGGACCGCCGCCGCCCGCGCCGACTACCTGGCTTACAGCACCCCACCGCAGAACGCCCAGCCACCGCAGGGCGTGGACCTGGCGCAGGTCGTCGAGTACCTCAACGAAATCCTCCCGGACGACGCGGTGATCAGCAACGGCGCCGGCAACTACGCCGTCTGGGTGCACCGTTTCTACCGCTATCGCTCGCCGCGCAGCCAGCTCGCCCCCACCAACGGCGCCATGGGCTACGGCTTCCCCGCCGCCATCGCCGCCAAGCTGCGCGACCCGCAGCGCAGCGTGGTGTGCTTCGCCGGCGACGGCTGCTTCATGATGTACCCGCAGGAGCTGGCCACGGCCGTGCAATACGGCGCGGCGCTGACGGTCATCGTGGTGAACAACGGCATGCTCGGCACCATCCGCATGCATCAGGAGCGCGAGTACCCCGGCCGCGTCAGCGCTACCGAGCTGCGCAATCCGGACTTCGTCGCCCTCGCCCGGGCCTTCGGTGCCCATGGCGAGCGGGTCGAGCGCACCGAGGATTTCGCCGCCGCCTACGAGCGCGCGCAGGCCAGCGGCAAGCCCGCGCTGATCGAACTGCGCACCGATCCGCAGCAGATCACCCCGGTCGCACGGCTGCCGTAAGCGCGTTTGGCTTCACACGCAGCACGGCAGGCTTCGCTAAGCTGCACCGGGTCAAGGCATTGCGCCCGCTCCTGCGGGCACAATGGCGCCGGGAATTCGCTAGGGAAGCGCATGAGTCTGCAACTGATCTGGGTCCTCGCCCTGCTCGCCAGCGCCGTCGGGCTGTTCGTCATCAACCGTCCGCGCATGGATGTGGTCGCCCTGCTGGTGATGGTCGCCCTGCCGTTGTCGGGCATCCTCAGCGTGCAGGAGTCGCTGGCCGGCTTCGCCGATCCCAACGTCATCCTGATCGCTGCGCTGTTCGTCATCGGCGAGGGCCTGGTGCGCACCGGCGTGGCCTACCGCATCGGCGAATGGCTGACCCGCCGCGCCGGCGCCAGCGAGACGCGCCTGCTGGTGCTGCTGATGCTCGCCGTGGCCGGGCTCGGCTCGGTGATGAGCTCCACCGGCGTCGTCGCCATCTTCATTCCCGTGGTGCTGAGCATCGCCGCGCGCCTGCACGTGTCGCCACGCCGGCTGATGATGCCGCTGAGCTTCGCCGGGCTGATCAGCGGCATGCTCACCCTGGTCGCCACCGCGCCCAACGTGGTGATCCACAGCGAACTGGTACGCGAGGGGTCGAAGGGCTTCGGCTTCTTCAGCTTCACGCCATTCGGCCTGGTGGTGCTGGTGCTGGGCGTCGGCTACATGCTGGTGGCGCGGCGCTGGCTGGGTGACGACGAGGGTGACGACGGGCAGAGCGTCAAGCGCCGCACTCTCGGCGACCTGATCCGCGACTACCAGCTCGCCGGCCGCGAGCGCCGCCTGCGCATCCGCCCCGACTCGCAGCTGGTGGGCAGGAGCCTGGGCGACATCGAACTGCGCGCCCGCGCCGGCACCAACGTAGTCGCCATCGAGCGCATGGTGCACTTCCGCCTGAAGATCCTCAGCCCCAGCGCGAACATCGTGCTGCATGCCGGCGACGTGCTGCTGGTGGACATCTACGGCGAGCGCAGCGACCTGCTGGGCATGTACCACGAGTTCGGCCTGGAGCCACTGAGCCTGCAGGGCGACTACTTCACCGAGCGCGCCCACGAAGTGGGCATGGCCGAGGTGACGATGCCGCCGGAATCCGTCCTGCTCGGCAAGAGCGTGCTGGACCTGGAGTTCCGCAGCCAGTTCGGCCTCAATGTGGTCGGCCTGCGGCGCAACCGCGAGGCGCTGGTGGAAGGCCTGCTGGACGCCAAGCTGAAGGTCGGCGACACCCTGCTGGTGATCGGCGGCTGGAAGGAAATCCGCCAGCTGCAGGCGCGCGCCCGCGACTTCCTGGTGCTCAGCCTTCCCGCCGAGGTAGACGAGGCCGCTCCCGCCGCCAGCCAGGCGCCCCACGCGCTGTTCAGCCTGGCGGTGATGGTGGTCCTGATGGTCAGCGGGCTGGTGCCCAACGTCATGGCCGCGCTGATCGCCTGCCTGCTGATGGGCTCGTTCCGCTGCATCGACATGGACAGCGCCTACCGCGCCATCCACTGGCAGAGCCTGCTGCTGATCGTCGGCATGCTGCCCTTCGCCCTGGCGCTGCAGAAGACCGGCGGCATCACCCTGGCGGTCAACGGCCTGGTCGGTGCCCTCGGCGGGGCCGGGCCCTATGCCATTCTCGCCAGCCTGTTCGTGCTGACCGCGGTGATCGGCCTGTTCATCTCCAACACCGCCACCGCCGTGCTCATGGCGCCAGTAGCGATCGCCACGGCCAAGGCCCTGGGCGCCTCCCCCGAAGCCTTTGCGATGATCGTCGCGCTGGCCGCCTCGGCCGCCTTCATGACGCCGATTTCCTCGCCGGTGAACACCCTGGTGCTGGGGCCCGGGCGCTATCGCTTCGCCGATTTCGTCAAGGTTGGCGTACCTTTCACGATTCTGGTGATGATCGTCAGCGTTGTGCTGGTACCCTGGCTGCTGCCGCTGTAGCTGCCCATTACAAGATCGCCAAGGAATCGTCTCGATGGAAGTGAGCAAGACCAAAAGCAGTTTCTACCGCCGCCTCTACGTGGCCTGGCTGATCGACAGTGGCACCGCCACCAGCGTCCCGGCGCTGATGGAGGCCACCGGCATGCCCCGACGCACCGCCCAGGACACCCTCGCTGCACTGGCCGACCTCGACATCGACTGTGCCTTCGAGCAGCACGACGGCGAGCGCAACAACGCCGGCCACTACCGCATCCGCGACTGGGGCGCCATCGATCCGCACTGGATCGCCGCGCACCTGCCGAAGATCAAGGACATCCTGCAGTACCCCTGAGCCCGACCCATGCTTGCCGTCCCACCCACCCTCTGGCGCCTGCGCCGACTGATCCTGCTGCTGGCCTTCGCCGGGGTGCTGGTGCTGCTCTACCGCGCCAGCGGCCTGCATGAGGAATTCAGCCTCGATTACCTGCGCAGCGAGCTGACCGACAACCGCCTGCGCGGCCTGCTGCTGTTCGTCGGCCTGTTCGCCCTGGGCAACCTGCTGCACATCCCCGGCCTGCTGTTCCTCGCCGCCGCGGTGCTGGCCATGGGCAAACTCTGGGGCGGGTTGATCACCTACTGCGCGGCGGTGTTCTCCTGCGGCTTCACCTTCCTGATCGTGCGCGCGGTTGGCGGCAATGGCCTGCGCCTGCTCAACAACAAGGTCACCCGCGCGGTGTTCCGCCACCTCGACCAGCGCCCGGCGACCAGCGTGTTCCTCCTGCGCCACGCCTTCATCACCTCGCCGACGCTGAACTACAGCCTCGCCCTGTCGGGCATCGGTTTGTGGCCCTACATGCTCGGTACCCTGCTCGGCCTGCCGATTCCGCTGCTGCTCTGCTGCCTGCTGTTCGACCGGCTGAGCAACGTGCTGCTCGGCTGAAGCGCCCATCTGTGGGAAAATCGCCCTCCGCTTCCCTGCCCTGCGCGCCCTCATGTCGAAAGCTCCCCGATCGCCCCAACGCCCCGCCACGCCGGCGAAACCCGCCCAGGCCCTGCGCGACCCCGCCGCCAAGCGGCCGAACCTGCTGCACCCGCGCAACCGCCACCAGGGGCACTACGACTTCCCGGCGCTGATCGAGGGCTGTCCGGAGCTGGGCCGCTTCGTCATCACCAACCCCTACGGCAAGCCGAGCATCGACTTCGCCAGCCCCGAGGCGGTGCGGGTGTTCAACCGCGCACTGCTCAAGGCGCAGTACGGCATCGGCCAGTGGGACATCCCCGCCGGCTTCCTCTGCCCGCCGATCCCCGGCCGGGCGGATTACGTGCACTACCTGGCCGACCTGCTCGCCGAGGAGAACGGCGGCAGCGTGCCACGCGGGCCTGAGGTTCGGGTACTGGACATCGGCGTCGGCGCCAACTGCATCTACCCATTGATCGGCCAGCGCGACTACGGCTGGTGCTTCCTCGGTTCGGACATCGAGCCGGCCGCCCTGGCCTCCGCCCACGCTATTGTCAACGGTAATCCGGGCCTGAGCGATGCCATCGAACTGCGCCAGCAGCACGATCCGAAACACATCCTGCGCGGCCTGCTGGGCGCCGACGAACGCTTCGACGCCACCCTGTGCAACCCGCCCTTCCACTCCTCACCCGAGGAGGCCAGCAGCGGCAGCCGGCGCAAATGGAAGAACCTCGGCAAGCTCGACCCGTCGCGTCAGCTGCCCAAGCTGAACTTCGGCGGGCAGAGCAACGAGCTGTGGTGCGAAGGCGGCGAGATCGCCTTCCTGCGCAAGCTGGCGGCGGAAAGCGCCGAGGTCGGCCAGCAGGTCCGCTGGTTCAGCTCGCTGGTATCCAAGGCCGGCAATCTCGATGACTTCCGCCGCGCGCTGAAGAAGGCCGGCGCCATTTCCATTCGCACCGTGGACATGGCCCAGGGGCAGAAGCAGAGCCGCTTCGTCGCCTGGACCTTCCTCGAGCCGGAACATCGCCGCTGCTGACTCATACCGCCACCACCGCGCGCTCAAGCCTCGGCGGCGAGCACCGGCGCGCGTTCACGCCCCAGCAGCAGGAATACCAGCCCGGCGACCACGAAGGTCACGCCCGCCAGCACGTCCAGCACCCGGCTGAACACCGCGACGTAATCGCTGCGCAGTTGCTCGGGCGCCAGTTGCGGCAACTGCTCGACCACTGCCGCCAGGTTGCCGATGGCCAGCTGGTTGGCGCTCATCAGGCGCTCCGCCGTGGTCAGGCCCAGCGGTTCCAGTTGCGCCGCGATCAAGGTCGCCAGCAAGGCACCGACCACAGCGATGGCCACCGCGTCGGCGGACACCCGCACCGTGTTGAAGATGCCCGTGGCCATGCCGGCACGTTCGCGCTCGACCACGCTCACTGCCAGGCCATCCATCAACCCCCAGGGCAGACCGATGCCGATGCCGATCACCAGCAGCGGCATATCCGGCGTGACACCACCGGCGAGGTTGCGCGCCAGCCAGAGCAGGCCACCCGAGACGATCAGCAGGCCGATGGCCGAGAGGCTGCCAGCGCTGAAGTGCTTCGCCAGCAATGCAGCCAGGAAGGGCACCACCAGCAGCGGCGCCGACAGCGCCAGCAGGGTCCAGCCGGCCTGCAGCGCGCCCTGCCCCTCGATACCGATGAAGCGTCCCGGCAGCAGCACGATCAGCACCACGTAAGCGAACGCCGGCGACGCACCCAGTAGCTGCACACCGACGAAACGCCATTGGCTGAACAGCGACAGGTCCAGCAGCGGCCGCTCCACACGGCGCTCGACCGCCACGAACAGCGCCAGCAACACACCGCTCAGCACCAGCGTGGCGATCACCGGAAAGCTCGCCCAGCCCTGCTCCGGCGCCAGCAACAGGCCGTAGGTGAACAGGCTCAGCGCGGCGGTGAAGCTTAGCGCGCCGGGCCAGTCCAGGCCGCGCGCCTGCGGGTCGCGAGTTTCACGGCAGAAACGCACGACCACCGGCACCGAGGCCAGCGCACACACCGCCGGCACCAGGAACACCCAGCGCCAGCCCGGCCCGTCGGTGAGCCAGCCGGCGAGCAGCGGGCCGAACGCCAGGCCGACGCCGAAGGTCGTCCCCAGCAGGCTGAACACCCGCGTGCGAATCGGCCCGTCGAACTCCTGCGCCAGCGCCGCCATGGCGGCGGCGAAAGCCGCCGAACCACCCGCACCCTGCACCAGGCGCAACACATCGATGGCCGCCACCGAGCCGGCCAGCGGGATCGCCAGAGTGGTCACGCAGAACAGCGCCAGGCCGACCAGCCAGACGCGCTTGCGCCCGTATACGTCCGCCAGGCTGCCCGCCGCCATCATCGCCGCGCCATAAGCCAGCACGTAGCCGTTGACGATCCAGTTCAGCGCCACCGCCGAGCCGCCCAGCTCATGGGCAATGGCCGGCAGCACCACGGCCGGGCCGGTGAAGCACAGGGGAATCAGCACCGCCGTCAGGCTGGCGGCGAGCAACAGCAGCCAGCGCGAGGCCTCGGACTGGTTTTCAGGGATGTCGTGGGAAGGCTTCATGGTGGGTCCGCAATCAATCGAGGAAGACCGGCCAAAAGCTAATCAACCCGGCATTGCGGAAAAACAGGCTAGGATTCCGAACAAAACGGACGCCATTGTCCGCAATCGAACTTCCACCGCGCGGCACAATGGTTGCCCGCCCACACGGATACCCCTCCATGGACAGCCTCAACGGCCTGCGCGTGTTCCTCCAGGTCGCCGACTCCCTGAGCTTCGCCCAGGCCGCGCGCCTGCTCGGCCTCTCCGCCTCGGCGGTGGGCAAGAGCATCGCGCGCCTGGAAGAGCGCCTGGGCGTGCGCCTGTTCCACCGCAGCACGCGCAGCCTGAGCCTGTCCAACGAAGGCCAGCTGTTCCTCGAACGTTGCCGGCGCATCCTCGACGAGCTGGAGGCGGCGGAGCAGGAACTGGCGCTATCGACCCAGCAGGCTCGCGGCCGACTGAAGATCAGCATGCCGCTGGTGGCCGGGCTGTTGCCGCAGGTGCTGCCGGAGTTCCTCCGCTGCTACCCGCGGATCCAGCTGGACATCGACTTCACCGACCGCCTGGTGGACGTCATCGAGGAGGGGTTCGACCTCGTGGTGCGCGGTGGCGAGCTGCGCGACTCGCGGCTCAAGGCGCGCAAGCTGGGCGACTTCAGCCTCATGCTGGTGGCCTCGCCCGGCTATCTGCGCCAGTACGGTACGCCGCGGCGGCCGGCGGACCTCAACCAGCACCTGTGCCTGCACTACCGCTACCCGAGCAGCGGGCTGGTGCAACGCTGGCCGTTGCAGCTCGCCTCCGGAGAAGCGGAGCCAAGCCTGGACGGCGGGCTGATCTGCAACACCGCCGACATGCTGATCAACGTCGCCAGCCAGGGCATGGGCATTGCCTGCCTGCCCGACTTCGCGGTGCGCAGTGCACTGAGCGACGGCCGGCTGGTGCAGGTGCTGAGCGAACACACCACGCACCTGGGCAGCTTCCACGCACTGTGGCCCGCGGGCCGGCGCATGCCGCTGAAGCTGCGGGTATTCCTCGATTTCCTCGGCGACCGGCTGTTCGTCACCCGTTGAGGGCGGGCTAACACTCCGCTCAGCGAATGAACTGCCTGCTGATCTCGCGGAAGACTTCCGTTCCGGCGCGCTCCATCCACTCGAAGGCGACCATCTCCCGCGAGACGATCACCGCACCGGCCTGGCGCATCCGCTCCAGCGCCAGCGCCTTGTCCTGCGGGCGGCGCGAGCCGACGGCCTCGGCCACCACGAACACTTCGCGGTCTTCCGCCAGCAGTCCGAGCACTGTCTGCAACACGCACACATGGGCTTCGGTACCGCACACCACGAACTGCCGGCGATCACCGCCGGGTAGCTGTGACAGGCCGGGATCGGTGACGGCCGAGAAGGCGATCTTCTCCAGCACCTCGCCTTCGGCCAGCTTGTCGCGCAGCGCCGGTAGCGTCGGGCCGAGGCCCTTGGGGTACTGCTCGGTGGCCAGCACTGGCACAGCCAGCCGCCGCGCAATGGCCAGCAGCCAGACGCCGTGTTCCAGCACTGCCTCGTTGTCGTGAATAGCCGGGAACAGGCGTTCCTGGATGTCGATGATCAGCAGGGTCGAGGCCTGGGCGCGCAGCAGCATCTTGATGTCCTCCTTGGGCTCGCAAGCGGGAAGTCGAACCCGAGTTGTGGTCCTCCGGCAACGCACTGTCAACCACCATCGCACCTTCGGCCACTTGGCAGGCGCCGCTCCAGCACGCACCCTATGCGGCGCCAGAACAACACAACAACGAGCCTGGGAGAGAAGGGAACATGGGCAAGAACATCAGCATCGCCGCACGCGACGGCAGCGGCAGCTTCAGCGGTTATCTCGCGGTACCGGCCAGCGGGCACGGCCCCGGCGTGGTGATCGGCCAGGAGATCTTCGGCGTCAACGCCAACATGCGCAGCATCGCCGACAGCTACGCCGAGGAAGGCTACGTCGCCCTGGTGCCCGACCTGTTCTGGCGCCTGCAGCCGAACCTGCAGCTGGGCTACAGCGAAGCCGAGTTCGGCCAGGCCATCGGCCTGTTCCAGCGTTTCGACGTGGACAAGGGCGTGGACGACATCGCCGCCGCCATGGACGCCCTGCGCGCCCTGCCCGAGGTCGAGGAGCGCGGCATCGGCTACGTCGGCTTCTGCCTGGGCGGCAAGCTCGCCTACCTCACCGCCGCGCGCACCGACGCAGCCTGCTCGGTGGGCTACTACGGCATGGGCATCGAGCAGATGCTCGACGAGGCGAAGAACATCCAGGGCCGCCTGGTGCTGCACTTCGCCGAACAGGACGTGTACTGCGACGCCGACGCCCGCGCTGCCATCGGCGAAGTCCTCGGCAAACTGCCGAAGGTGGAGATCTACACCTATCCCGGCGTCGACCACGCCTTCGCCCGCCCCCACGGCATGCACTTCGACAAGCCAGCGGCACTGATGGCCCACGAGCGCAGCATTGGCGCGCTCAAGCGCGAGATCGGCCCGGAATTCGACCTGTCGCAGCTGTGGGAAGACCACATCCACCACGAGTTCGCCGCCCGCGACGTGCCCGCCACCATGGCGACCATGGTCGCCCAGCCCTACGTCAACCACATCCCCACCATGACCGGCGGCGTCGGCCAGGACGAACTGGCGCGCTTCTACCGCAACCACTTCGTCCACGGCAACCCGCCGGACATGAAGCTGGTGCCGATATCCCGCACCGTCGGCGCGCTGCAGGTGGTGGACGAATTCGTCATGTGCTTCACCCACACCAGCGAGATCGACTGGATGCTCCCCGGCGTGCCGCCCACCGGCAAGTACGTGGAAATCCCCATGCTCGGCGTGATCCGCTTCCGTGGCGACAAGCTGTGCCACGAACACATCTACTGGGATCAGGCCAGCGTACTGGTGCAGATCGGCCTGCTCGACCCTGCCGGGCTGCCGGTGGCCGGCGTGGAAACAGCGAAGAAGCTGCTCGACGAGAGCCTGGAATCGAACACCCTGATGAACAAGTGGAAGGACAGCGAAGGCCGCTGAGCCTCCTCAACGACCCCAAGGAGCACCCGATGTACCCCATAGGGAAATGGACCTGCGCCGCGCTGCTGGCCCTTGCCGGCAGCGCCGCCGCGGCGGAGCGCACCGCGCAGCCCTGCGACGCAGCCACCTTGCAGACACTGGCCGGGCTGCTCGGCCAGCAGGGCTGGCAGCCACCGCAGTCCGGAGCGGCAACACCCGTGGTAGCCGCTGCCTGCAAGCCCTGGCCGGATGACCCGAAGCTGCAGGTGGTTGCGGTCGCCTACAGCGCGGCGAGCGACAAGGCCGAACCGGGCGAGCGCAACCTCAACCTGCTGGTCGGCCAACTCGACACCCGCAGCGGCAAGCTGGTGACTCGCAGCGATGACAGCATCGGCGAAGACGCCATGGTGGAGATCGACGGCTCCAGCCTGTGGCTCGACACCGCGCGCTATCGCCTGGCGCCGGAGGTGCGCGGCTTCGGCCTTGTCGTCAGCAGCGTGGCGCGCGGCGCGAGCTGCCCGGACGCCTGGTCCTATGACGACTTCAGCCTCTACGCGCCACAAGGCGGCCAGCTCAGGGAGGTGTTCCGCACTTACCTGCGGCAATGGACGACGCTCGAAGGCGTGGTCTGCGGCGGAGCCGACAAGCTGGTCATCGAACGCTCGCAACTCACCCTGGCCATGGGCAAGGACAGTCACCACGGCTACGCCGACCTGATCGTGACGTCGAAGGTGCAGCGCGAGCACGAAGGCGACGACGTCGGCGCGCCCAGGACCGTGCGCAAGACCGTCAGCTACGACGGCGCGCGCTATCCCTTCGAGGAGTTCTCCACCTTCTGGCAGAGCCAGCCAGCGACGGCGCAGTAACGAAAAAGGCCCCTCGCGGGGCCTTTTTCCAGTGCCGACACCAGGATCAGTGCCCGGTGTTGTCACCCCGGCGGCTGGTCTCGAAGAGGAACCAGGTGCGCTGCTCGGTCTCGTCGATCCAGTTCTCGATCAGGCTGGCCGTGGCGATGTCGTGGTACTCGTCGCACAGATCATGGACCTCGCGCATGTAGGAGGTCAGCGATTTGTTGTCCTCCTGCAGCTCGGCCAGCATGTCCAGCGGCTGGACGAACTCGGCATCGTTGTCGAGGATGCGCTTCAGGCGCGAGATATGGCCGATGGAGCGGATGGTGTTGCCACCGATCTTGCGGTTGCGCTCGGCGATGGCGTCGGTCATCGCGAAGATTTCGGTGGCGTGATCGTCCAGCAGCAGGTGGTAGTCGCGGAAGTGCGGACCGCTGACGTGCCAATGGAAGTTCTTGGTCTTCAGGTACAGGGCGAAGACATCGGCCAGCAGGCGATTGAGCGCGGCGGACAGGTCGCGGGTGGCGAGCTTGCTCAGGTCCGATGGCGTGGCCAACGCGGGGGCTCGGCGCGGGACACTTTTCGCGGCAGCAGGCTTGGCCGCGGTGGACTTGGCTGCGGCCGGCTTGGCGGCAGAGGCCTTTGCAGCCGGCTTGGCAGCTGCGGTCTTGGCAGCGGGTTTGCTGGCCGCTGGCTTGGCGGAAGGTTTGGCGGCGGCCGGTTTTGCAGCAGGTTTGCTGGCCGCTTTCGCAGCCGGCTTCGCGGCGGGTTTGGCCGCTGCGGGTTTCTTCGGAGCCGATGCGGATTGCTTCATCACAAATCACCTCTACGAAAGATCACGTGAATGCCGACTTGGGCAGATACGGCTGCGTTGCGCGGTCTTGAGCCTATATCGCCCTGCGTCGATTGCAAGTTGACAGCAGTCTCACTGCAGCGTTCCGACTGATGTGGGTCAATCGCGGATCGGCTTGCGGAAGTACACGACACGCTCGGTTTCGACGAAGCCCAGCGCGCGATGCAGGGCATGACTGACGGTGTTGTCCAGCGCCGCATCGGAGGCGAAGTCCACACAGCCGCGCGCACTGCCCCAGGCCTGCACAGCGCGCACCAGCGCCCGCGCCACGCCCTGCCGACGGGCGTCCTCGCGCACGTAGATACCTTCGAGAAACAGCACCGGTGAGCCTTCTGTGCCATTCACGTAGTCGCTGCGCACCGAGGCTTCGGCCAACCCGAGCGCCCTGCCCTGTTCATCGCGGGCCAACCACGCGCCGTAGCGTTGCGGCTGCGCAAGCATGTCGCGCGCTTCCTCGAAGAACGCTTGCGCGTGATCGCCCGGCCAGAGTTGCAGGCGCAGGTCGATCCAGTCGGCCTGATCGTTCTCGTCGCAGTGCCGCACCAGCCTCTGCATCAGGCCTTCTCCGGCTCGAAGCGCTCAGGGTTGAAACGGAAGCGTGCGTCAAGCTGGCTGTACCCCATGCCGACGCCCTTGTGCACCTTGAGCTGCACCGGGATGCGCTCCTTCAGCGCCTCGACGTGGCTGATCACGCCGATGGTCTTGCCGCTGGCGTTGAGGCTGTCGAGGGCATCCAGCGCGACCTCCAGCGTCTCGCCGTCGAGGGTGCCGAAGCCTTCGTCGAGGAACAGCGAATCGATGCTGGTCTTGTGGCTGACCAGGTCCGACAGCGCCAGCGCCAAGGCCAGGCTGACCAGGAAGCTCTCGCCGCCCGACAGCGTCTTGCAGTCACGCGCGGTGTCGCCCTGCCAGGTGTCCACCACTTCCAGCTCCAGCTCGCCGTCGCTGCGTCGCGCCAGCTGGTAGCGCCCGTGCAGACGCTGCAGCTGGCGGTTGGCGAGGTGCACCAGGTGATCGAGGGTCAGGCCCTGGGCGAAGCGCCGGTAGCGCGCGCCGTCGGAGGCGCCGATCAGGCTGTTGAGGCGCTGCCAGAGGTCGTGTTCCTCCTCCTGCCGGGCGATATCCGCGAACAGGCTCTGCTGGCTGGCGCGACGGGTGTCGTCGCCCTGCAGCTGGGCGCGGATCTCGCCCTGGCGCTGGCCGAGTTCGCGCAGCTGGGTGGCGAGTGCCTGCAATTGCTGGTCGAGTTCCTCCAGCGCCTGCTCGCCATGGGGTTCGGCCTGCAGGCGCTCGACGTCCCGGGCCGCCGCCGCGCGCAGGGTGACGGCTTCGGTGATGGCCGTTTCCAGACGCTGGCGCAACTGGTTGAGTTCACTGCGCCGGGCATCGTCCAGCAGCGCGGCGAGGTAGGTCGCCTCGTCGGCGAAGGGGCTCGCCATCAGCGCCTGCTGCCAGCTCGCCAGACGCTCTGCCAGGCGCGCCTGCTCCTGTTCCAGCCGCTCCAGCAGCGACTGCTCACGGCCCTGCAAGGCATCGGTCTGGCGCTGGGCAGCCGCCAATCGCTCCTCGGCCTGCGCCAATGCCTGCTGCGGTGCCGCATGGATGACCAGCACCTCGCGTGCATCGAAGCCAGCGTCCTGCCAACGCTGCTGCCATTGCGCTGCGATCTGTTGCGCCGCGCGGCAAGCCTGTTCGGCATCACGCTCGGCTGCGGCCAGTTCCTGGCCGCGCTGCTGGTCCTGCTGCCATTGCTGCCACTCCGCCGTGCGCTCCGCCAGCCAGTGCTCGCCGTCTCCCGGCACCTCGTAGCCCAGTTCGCCCAGCGCGGTTGCCAGCGCCTGGTCCTGCTGTTGCAGGTCCGCGCGCTGGGCCGCGAGTTGCTGTGCGCGCTCTTCCTGGCGCTGACGCCCGTGCGCCTGCTGCTGCTCGAACAGCGCCAGCTGCTGCGCAGCCTCGGCGTGATCGCGCTCGGCGCGCTGACGCTGCTGTTGCGTCTGCTGGAGCTGGGCGCGCAGGGCTTCCAATGCCTTGAGTTGATGTTGCAAGGCAGACAGCGACGCCTCGTGGCGCTCACGCTCGACGGTCAGCTGCTGGTCGTCCGTCAGCGCGACGCCCTGAGCTTCGCACTGTTGCTGCCACGCCTGCTGATGCTGCGCCAGCGCAGCCTGGGCGTCGTCCAGTTGCCGTTGTCCCTGCTGCAGTTGCGCATCCAGTTCGGCCAGCTCGCCGCGCAAGGCGATGCCCTGGCCTTCCAGCTCGGCCAACAGCTGGCGCGCCTGCTCCAGCAACTTCTCCGTGGCCGACACATCCAGCGCCTGGTAGGCCGCAACCGCCGGGTGCTCCGGCGACCCGCACAACGGGCAGGCCTCACCCGGTTGCAGCTGGGCGCGCAGGTGCTCCAGCTGGTGAATGCGCTGCTCCTGCTGAAGGAGTCTTTCCTTGTCGGCGACCTGCTGTCTGGTCGCCTGAAAACGCTCGCGCAAGGCGACGATGGCCGTGTCGCGCCCGGCCTTGCGCTGGCGCAGCGCATCCAGCTCGGGCTGCCAGCGCGCTACTTGCGCGGCAGCCTGGGCGCGATCCCGGGCCAATTGTTCCAGGCGGTCGAGGGTACGGCTGTACAGTTGCGCCTGCTGCAGACGTTCACGCAGATCACTCTCGGTGGCACCGGCGAGCAAGGCATCGAGCTGCTGCTGATGCTGTTGTTCCTGCACGCCGGCCGAGTCGGACTGCTGCTGCAGGAAGGCGGCGTTGCCCAGCAGCGTCTGGCGCTGCCCGGTCGCTGCCTGCATTGCCTGATCAGCTGCCTGCGCTTGCTGCTGCAGGTCGGCAATGGCCTGCGCCAAACGCGAGCGCTGGGCGAATTGCGCGCGCCAGCCACCCAGCAGCTCGCCCAGCTTTGCGCGATGGGGATGCTGCGCCAGACGCGCCTGCAATTGCTGGCACTGTTCGCTGACCGCCTTGTAGTCGCCCTCGCGTGCAGCCAGCGTCTGCTGAGCGTATTGCTTGGCCTGCCAAAGTGCCTGGGCGACTTCTCCGCGATTGGACGCCAGCTGCGTGCGGTTGTCCTCCAGCGCCACGCGGCCCTGTTCGACAGTCTCGTGGCTGCTTCGCCAGGCCTGATGCAACGGTTGCAGGCGGGCGGCAGGCTCGCTGTCCGCCAGACGCTGCAGATCAGGTTGCGCCTGTTCCAGCGCCTGGCGCGCACCGGCTTCTTTCGCGCCGGCCTGCTCGACCTGCTGCTGCGCGCGGGTCAGGTCTTCACGCCAGCGACGTTGCGCCTGAACAGCCGCATGCTGCGCCTGCAAGGCAGCTTCCTGAACGGCAGCGTCGCGGCCTTGCTGCTCCAGTTCCATGCGCTGTTCGGCGCTGAGCAGTTCGACGCCCTCTGCGCGGGCGCGCAACTGATCCAGCGCGCCGCGCACCTCACGGGTGCGCTCGAACACGCGCTGGGAAATCAGTCCGTAGATTTCCGTGCCGGTGAGTTCCTCCAGCAACTCGGCGCGCTGGTTGGCGTTGGCTTCGAGGAAAGCGGCGAAACCACCCTGGGCCAGCAGCATGGATTTGGTGAAGCGCTCGAAGTCGAGGCCCGTGAGGGTCTCGGTCTGCTTCAGCTTGTCGTTGATCTTGTCGGTGAGGATCTGCCCCTCGCCGGTGGCGCGGTCGATGCGCACCAGCTCCACCTTTGGCGCCTGCAATGCACCTTCGGCCTTGTCGCGGGCGCGGCGCTGGCTCCAGAAGGCGCGGTACGACTGGCCCTTCACCTCGAATTCCACTTCGGCAAGGCAGTCGGCGGTGTGCCGGGTCATCAGTTCGTTGCCGCTCTGCGACAGCACGCTCATGCGCGGCGTGCGGTGGTACAGGGCAAGGCAGATGGCATCGAGCAGCGTGGTCTTGCCCGCCCCAGTGGGCCCGGTGATGGCGAACAGGCCGTTGCCGGCGAAGGGCTCGGCGGTGAAGTCGATCTTCCATTCACCCTTGAGCGAGTTGAGGTTCTTCAGGCGCAGGCTGAGGATTCTCACGGGCGCTCCTCCTGCAGCTCGGCGACGACTTCGCGGTAGAGCCCGGTCAGGCGCTCGCGCAATGGCGCCTCCAGGTCCTCGGCGTCCAGGCGCTGGCGGAACACGTCTTCGGGGCTGAGTTCGTCAAGGGTTTCCCTGGCTTCGCTGAACAGCGCCGCCTGTGCGGTGCCGCGCTCGCGGCGGGTGCGCAGGACGATCACCGGCAGCTCCTCGCAGAGCTTCTCCACACGCAGCTGGATATCGGTCAGGTAGTCGTCGGTATGCACCATCACTTCCAGCCAGACTGGCTGCTCCGCGCTGCCCTCGCGGGCGACGCGGGCCAGTTCGGCGGGCAGCTCGGCGAGGCTGCCGGACACCGACTTCAGCGGCTGCAAGCGCGGCACCGGCAGCGCGGTGACGCTTTGCAGGCCGCGGTCATCCAGGTCCACCAGCAGCACTTCCTTGCCCTGATTCGCCTCATCGAAGCTCAGCGCAATGGGCGAGCCGCAGTAGCGGATGTGCTCCAGGCCGCCGACCTTCTGCGGCCGGTGGATATGGCCGAGGGCGATATAGTCCGCTGCCGGGAAGGCGCTGGTGGGGAAGGCTTCGAGGGTGCCGACGTAGATTTCCCGCACCGACTCGCTGGCGCTGGCGCCGACGGTGGTGAGGTGGCCGGTGGCAATGATCGGCAGGTGCCGGCCAAGGGCCTCGCGCTGCGCCTCGGCGCGCTCGAACAGTGCGCGGTAATGCGCCTGGATCGCCTGCTGCAGCGCCAGCTGCTTGTCCTGAGCACTCTGCCCGGCCTGGCTGGTGAGCACGTCGCGAGGGCGGATGAAGGGAATCGCGCAGAGGATCGCACCGGGCTGGCCGTCACGTTGCGGCAGCACCAGCAACTGGCGATCGAGGTCGGTGCCGACGGCGGCGATCACCTGCGTATCAAGGCAGGCCAGCAGGTCGCGGGATTCCTCCAGCATCGCCACAGAATCATGGTTGCCGCCCAGCACCACCAGGCGCGCGCCTGTATTGCGCAGCTCGACGATGAAGCGGTTGTACTGCTCGCGGGCATAGCTGGGCGGCGCACCGGTATCGAACACGTCGCCGGCGATAATCACCGTGTCCACGGCCTGCTCGCGCACCTGCTCGACCAGCCAGGCGCAGAACGCCTGGTGCTCGGCCTCGCGGCTCTTGCCCATGAAATGCTGGCCCAGGTGCCAGTCGGAGGTGTGGAGAATGCGCATGCCGTGAAGTCCGCAGCCGTGTTTCGAGGCTTGCGATGATAGCGGTTTGCGCCAGGCCGATGGCGGATTCGCCGGCCTTGCCGGCGGATCGCGGGCATGGCCCGCCCCTGCAGGGAAACTCCTGCGCCACGGTGCCGCTGTGCAAGCGGTTTAGAAACACCTGATTCGTCACCCGTCATTCACCAGCGTCCAGGCTGGCTATCTTTTCAGGACAGCACGTCGTCACAAGGACTCCCCATGCAACGCCTTCTGAACATGCTCAAGGACCTCGCCATCCTGGTCCGCGCCAACCTCTGGCTGGTGCCGGTGCTGGCCGCACTGGTCGCCGCGGTCTTCTACTTCGTCGCGCCGCCGCCACCGATGAGCGCCACCCTGGCCACCGGCGCGCCGGGTGGCGGCTACGCGGTGTTCGGCCAGCGGCTGAAGGAGGAACTCGCCAAGCAGGGCTTCGACCTGCAGCTGGTACGCACCGCAGGTTCCCGCGACAACCTCGGCAAGCTGCTGGACGGCAAGAGCGGCGTGGATCTGGCACTGGTGCAGAGCGGCCAGGAGCAGCAGCTCGAGCCCAAGCAGCGCGCGCACCTGCAAACCCTGGGTGCGATGTTCCAGGAGCCGCTGTGGCTGTTCCAGCGCCGCGAAGCGAAGATCGACCGCCTGGCCGACCTGCTCGCCCTGCGCGTGGCCATCGGCGGCGCCGGCAGCGGCACCGAGGCGGTGACCGAGGCCATCCTCAAGGCCAACGAAATCCCCACCGATCCCCTGCCCGCCGGCTGGCAGGCCCACGGCGGCAACGCAGTGGCCAACCAGTTGCTGGCCGGCGAGCTGGACGCCGCCTTCTTCGTCGGCCCGGCGGAGAACCCGCTGATCCAGCGCCTGGCCGCCAGCCCCGAGCTCAAGCTCGCCGGCTTTCGCCGCGCCCACGCCTACGAGGCGCGGATTCCCTTCCTCAAGCGCGTGGAGGTCAGCGAAGGCCTGCTGAACCTGGCGCAGAACGTGCCGGACCAGGACCTTGCAACCCTCTCGCCGGTCGCCACCCTGGTGGTCAACGGCGACTTCCACCCGGCGCTCACCCCGCTGATCCTCGAAGCGGCGCGCGCGGTGATGAAGAGCGGCACCCTGCTCGACCCGGCCGGCGCCTTCCCCAGCGCCGAGCCGCGCACCCTGGTCCTGCAGGAAGACGCCGAGCGCTACTACAAGAGCGGCCCGCCACTGCTGCAACGCTTCCTGCCGTTCCGCATCGCCTCGCTGGCGGACCGCTACATCATCCTGCTGATCCCCTTCATCGCCATCCTCATCCCACTGCTCAAGTCCATCGGCCCGCTGTACCGCTGGCGCATCCGCGCGCGCATCTACCGCTGGTACCGCTACCTGCGCGAGATCGACCGGCGCCTGGACGAGCGCACCGGCAGCGCCGAACTGAGCACCGAGATCGAACGCCTCGAGCAGCTTGAGGCCGAGCTGGCCAAGGTCGAGGTGCCGCTGTCGTACTACAACGAGCTGTACGAGCTGCACCTGCACCTGAACTACGTGATCCGCCGCCTGCGCCAGCTGCGCCGCAATCGCCGCGAGCGTGACGAAGGCTTGCTGCCAGCGGAGTGAGCCGACGGCGATTTCGGAATCCACTGCAGCCGACGGACGCATGCAGCACCTGTAGTAGGTTGTAGTATCTTGTAGTGCAAGCCACTACACCCTCAAGCCCCTACACATGAGGTGCTCCATGCCCGTCATGTCCCTGCGCCTGTCGGACGATCAGTCCGAAACCCTTGCCAAGCTGGCCGAGGCCACCGGTCGCAGCAAGAACTTCCTCGCCGCCCAGGCGCTGGAGGAATACCTGAATCGCGAATCCTGGCAGATCGGCGAAATCCAGCAGGCGATAGCCGAGGCGGATGCCGGTGACTTCGCCAGCGACGCCGAGGTGAAGGCCATCCTCAACAAGTGGGCACGCGATGCGGATTGAGTGGCTGCGCAATGCCCTGCGCAACCTCGACACCGAAGCCAGCCATATCGCCCAGGACAATCCCGCAGCGGCGCGGGCCTTCGTCAGTGCCGTGCTGGCCGACGTCGAACTGCTCGCCGCCAATCCTGCCGCAGGCCGGGAAGGCCGCGTGCCTGGTACGCGCGAATGGGCGATGAGCAGCCATCCCTACCTGATCCCCTACCGTATTCGCGGAGGCCGCTTGCAGGTGCTGCGCATCTTCCATACCCGCCGCCTGCCACCGGTCCGCTGGTAAGCGTCGCGCATCCCGGCGCCGGGTCGGGTAAACTCTGGCGTTTTCCAATCCGCCCGCCCCGCCGCCGCTTCGATGCGCGCGGCGCCGCCGGCACTGAACATCCGGGTCCGCCATGCCGATTCGTCACGCCATCGTCCACCTGATCGACAAGAAGCCCGACGGCAACCCCGCGACGCTGCACGCGCGCGACGCCGAGCTGGGCGACTCCCAGGCCATCGAGAACCTGATGGCCGACCTCAACGAGAGCTACAACGCCAAGCCGAACAAGGCCTGGGGCCTGTTCCAGAGCGAGTCCGGCGCGTACCCGTTCAGCGGCTGGCTGAGCGAGTACCTGGACAACGGCAAGGACTTCGTCGCCTTCTCCAAGCAGGCGGTGGAGCACCTGAAGACGCTGATGGAAGAGTCCAACCTCTCCACCGGCGGCCACGTGCTGTTCTGCCATTACCAGCAGGGCATGACCGACTACCTGTCCATCGCCCTGCTGCACCACAGTGAAGGCGTGGCGGTGACCGACGCACTGGAAGTGACCCCGTCGCGCCACCTGGACCTGGGCCAGCTGCACATGGCCGCGCGGATCAACATCTCCGAGTGGCAGAACAACAAGACGTCCAAGCAGTACATCTCGTTCATCAAGGGCAAGGGCGGCAAGAAGGTCTCGGATTACTTCCGCGACTTCATCGGTTGCACCGAAGGCGTCGACGGCCCGAGCGAGACCCGCACGCTGCTCAAGGCCTTCAGCGACTTCGTGGAGAGCGAGGACCTGCCTGAAGAACAGGCCCGCGAGAAGACCGACGTGCTGGTGGACTACGCCACCAGCCAGGCCAAGATCGGCGAGCCGATGGCCCTGGATGCGCTCTCCGAGCTGATGGACGACCAGGCGCCGCGCGCCTTCTACGACTACATCCGCAACAAGGACTACGGCCTGTCGCCGGAGATCCCGGCGGACAAGCGCACCCTCAACCAGTTCCGCCGCTTCACCGGCCGCGCCGAGGGGCTGTCGATCAGCTTCGAGGCGCACCTGCTGGGCAGCAAGGTGGAGTACGACGAGGCCCGCGACATGCTGATCATCCGCGGCCTGCCGACCCAGCTGCAGGACCAGCTCAAGCGCCGCAAGGACTGAGGTCGGTGCGCTGACGAATAAGCCCATCTCGCGATGGGCTTTTTTGTGCCTGTAGATTTTCCGCCGGGCTGTTCGCGAGCAAGCTCGCTCCTACAGGTAGCCGGGCAGTACCGCATGCTCTTCGTAGGAGCGAGGGGGACGCCTAGTTCTTGCTCGCGAACCCGCATGACGCAGGACTCAACAGGCCCAGTCGATCTTCATGTCGCGGAAGTCCAGCTGGGCGTTGCCGCTGCCGAAGTTGTAGCCACCCAGATACTCCTCGAAGCCGATGTAGCAGGCACCGACGTCCGGCATGCCCTGCACCGGACGCATGGTGCCGCCGATGTGGTTGGGCTGGTGGCCTTGGCTCCAGGCGTGCTCGCGGTAGTTGTCGCGATGGATGTCGTTGTTCTCCCAGTAGTAGAACTGCTGGTAGTCGGTCTCGCCATATTCATCGGGCTTGATCCCGGCGTTCGGGTCGCTGGCTCGCGGCGCCCAGCGCAGCAGGTAGCGCACATCCAGCCCCGGCCGGGGAATGCCGCCGAACAGCCGGTGGAGGAAGTCGCCTTCGCGCACGTGCTCGGTGAAGCTGCTGGCAGAACCGTCCTTGAGCCAGAGTGGCGGCTCGGTCTCTGCCAACAGGGCATTGCCCGTCGGCAGTTGCGGCGGCTGGCACGCGGCGCCGTTGAATTCGGCTTCGGTCAGCAGGATCAACGCGTAGGCGCCGCCGAGGATGTCTTCCATCCGATGCAGGCGCGGGTGGCTGGCGCGGCCGGCCTGCCAGAACGGCAGCAACTGCTCGTCAACCGGTGGCTGCTCGCCCGGCGCGACGACCTGCTCGGCAATGCCGTCCACCGAGTTCGGGCCACCGTCGTTCTGGTCCGGCGACAACGAAAAGAAGCTCAGCGCGACGATCTCCGGCCCATGCACGCGATAGTCCTCGGGCAGGCGCAGGGTGAAGCCGTGCATCAGCGGGTAGCCGGTGTCCGGGTCGAGCGGCCATTGCGCGGGCGTGATGCCTGGCGGCAGGCCGAAGCACCAGCCCTGGAGTTCCTCCCCGGCGGCCGGCGTGGAATATTTCAGCAGTTCGATATCGTAGGCGTGCATGCGCGGCGTCCTTTCTCGTGCAATGAGTGTCGTGCAAGGAGGGTTGGACAATAGACGCCCGCGCCAGACGCCTCAAGCGAGCATCGCACAGTCTTCCAACAAAGCGCCCCGCAGCCCGCCCGGTGCGGCTGCTAGAGTCAAAGCAGGCGCCTCTCGCTCGCGCTGGTCGCCATGTCCGCCCTGCCTGCTTTCACTGTCGCTGCTTCCCCGCTCTCCGGGCATCCCCGGGCGCACTGCTCATACTGCGCGTTGCTATTGCTGCTCTGCACCCGTCTCCTTTTCGCCGATCCGGCGCCCCAGCCTCTGACGCCCAACGTCGCGCGTTTCGTGCTGGCCAACGCGGAATTCAGCGTGATGCACGAGATGGGGCATGTGCTGATCGCCGAGTACGACCTGCCGGTACTCGGACGTGAGGAGGATGCGGCGGACCAGCTCGGCTTCATCCTGCTGTTCCACCTCTACGCCCGGTTGCCACGCGACGAGGTGGACGCGCGCCTGCTGGACATCGCCGACTACTGGCGGCTGGAATGGCAGACGCCCAAGCCGCCGCCGGACCAGGTGCTGGCCTGGGACAGTCATCCACTGGACGAGCAGCGCTACTACAACATCGCCTGCCTGCTCTATGGCAGCGACATGGCTCGGCTGGACTGGCTGCCGCCGCTCACCGGCCTGCCCTATGAGCGGGCGGTCTACTGCGACCAGGAATTCCGCCAGGCGAGCAAGGCGTTCGAATGGATCAGGCACACCCGGCGCACGTCGTCGATCCAGCACCACGCGGCCTGGCACCTCACCTGGGACACGCCTTCGACGAACCCGGCGCAAGCCGTGCCGCTGATCGCCCTGCTACGCGACGGCGATCACCTGCAGCTGATGGTCAACGAGGTCTTCCGCCTGTTCCACCCACCGCGCCCGCTGAACCTGCGACTGGTCAGCTGCGGCGCACCGGACGCCTGGTACAACAGCAACAGCGGGGAAATGGCGCTCTGCTACGAGCGCCTGCAACACTTCCGCGAGATGGCCGAGAACCTGCCGCGCCTGCGTACCCCAGTGACGCGACAGTGCCCCGGCCCGGCCGGACTCAGGCCGGGCGGATGCTGAAGCCGATACGCGGGAAGTGCACGTGGACGGTGCCGGCGCGCGGGTCTTCGCGGCGCAGGATCAGGCTCTCCAGCCCGGCGTGGAGCAGCTCGCCTGCCACCGGGTCGCAGCCATAGTCGGTAGCGGCTATCGTCACGCGCTGACCGGCCTTGAAGCCGTTGGGATCGATGAATGCACCTCCCGGCAATGCCGCCGGTTGACTGTCACGAGCCACGGCAATGGCCTCTTCGGCACTCATCTCGCTGGCCGCTCCATGGCCGAAGCCCAGGACGCGGCCGAGCCAGGCGGCGACCGACGGGTAATCGTCCACCAGCGGCGCGGTGACCGGCGTGCCCTTGAGGAACCACAGGCAGTGGGCCAGGGCGAAATCGGCGATGGAGGGCTCGCCGAACAGGAAGTCGCCTTCCTCGCGGGCCAGTTGCTCCTCGACGCGGGCCATGAACACGGGCCACTGGTGCTTGGCCTGCTCGGCCGGCAGCTTGCTCGCGGTGCCGCCGCTGAACAACTGGCTGCGGTCGGCAACGAAGGCCTGGAGGAACTGCGGCGGCAGCTTGCCGAAGCGCATGGCGATGGACTCGGGCTGGAACACCAGGCTGACGGCGTGCTGGAAGATCACCGAGTCGGCCCACAGGGCGAAGCTCGACGAGGTGAATTCGTGGCCCTCGGGGAACAGCGCCGGCACGGCCTTTTCCTGTTCCAGGCGGCGGGCGATCAGCGCGGTGTCGCAGTAGATGTCGGCGCCGACCTGCAGCACCGGAGTCTTGCGGTAGCCACCGGTGAGGGCCATGAGATCAGGCTTGGGCATCAGTGGCGGGATGGTCACCGAGCGCCAGGACAGCTGCTTGAAGCCCAGCATCAGACGCGCCTTTTCGGCGAAGGGCGAAGTCGGGTAGTGGTGCAGGATCAGCTCGGACATGGGGGGCTCCAGCGGCCGGAAGGGGGTCCGGCAGCTTAACCCGTACGTAGGATGAGTCCTACCTCATCCCTCGGATGGCACGACATCCACGGCGCTGATGGTGAAGGGACTGGCCAGCACCAGCCGCTCCTTGGCCTTCTTGGTCAGCGCCTTGATCGCGCGCTCGCGGCGCAGGGCATCGCCCTTGCCGGGACAGGCTTCGACATAGACCAGCGCCCGGGCCGGGCTGGAATGGAAGAAACGCGCGCCCTTGCCGGTACGGTGGGTTTCGAAGCGGCGTTGCGCGTCGTCGCTGATACCGCAGTACAGCGCGCCGTTCTCGGCGCGCACCAGGTAGACGAACCAGGGTTTCGGCTCGGCGGCGGTCACGACGCCCAGACCCGCGCCTGCATGCGGTCGCAATAAGCGACCAGGCGCTCGTAGCTGCGCGCCATGTCGTTGAGCGGGGTTTCCAGGGTGCTGAGGATCAGGTTGGCCAGCACGCCGTAGGTGGCGGCGTCGGCGCTGCACGGCTGTGCGCCGCCGAAGTACGGCAGGTCGCCGAGCATGCCGTCCAGGGCCTCGAGGTCGTCGCGGGCGAAGCTCAGCAGTTCCTCGCGGCTATGGCGCAACAGGCCACGGCCCTTGAGGTCGCCGCGGATCTTGCGCTGCAGCATCACTCCCACCACCGGTCGCAGCGGCGCGGGCACACCACGGAACATGACGTCCTTCACCTGGCGGAAGCCCTGCTCGTCGAGCCAGCGGAAGTACACCAGCAGCGGCACCAGGTGCTCGTCGCACAGGCGGGTGATCGACACCGCCCAACCGCGGCCGCGGGCATCGAGGCCGGCATCGAGGTCGAATTCGTAGTACTGCTGCAGGGTACGCATGATGATCGCCGTGTCGGCGATCGGTTTGCCGTCCAGCGTAATGAACGGCAGCTTGCCCTTGGGGCCCTTGCGCGGGTCCATCACGGGTGTGACCTGGTACTCCAGCCCGGCGAGGCGCAGGAAGGTCTCCAGCTTCAGGCAGAAGGGGCTGACGTTGGGTACGTTGAAGGCGGGCGGGAACTGGAAAAGTGTGATCATGGCGGCGTCCGGCTCTCAGTCGCCTGTCATTTAAGCCTATCCAGCCGCCGCGGGCGAGCCCGAAAGCCCGCTATCAGGCCTCCCCCACCCGTTGTGCGCGATACGCCGCGAGGCCCCTGGCTGCCTGCGCACGAATCGCCGCCTGCACCGGCGGTGCCCAGCCGAGCAGGGCGCCCTTGGCACCCAGGGCCTGGCGCGACCACTTCCAGAGATCGAAGCTGTCCACGTGCTGACAGATCAATCCGTCACGAAAGTGGAAATGTGCCCAGATGTGATTGGTCACTTTCCTACCGGTCTGGGTGAAGGTGTAGGACGCCACCCAGCGTACCGAACCGCTTTTCTCGTCGGCCTCGACACCTTCGTAGGTCAGCGAGAAATCCTGGGCGCGGGCGGTGAGCATGCGCCACATGTCACCAGCCGCGGCGCCGCGCAGGTCGGTGAAAACCGGGTCGCTGAACTGCACGTCGGTGCTGTAGCAGGCGGCCATGGCCTCGCCGTCGCGGCGTTGGAAGGCCTGGTAGAAGCGTTCGATCAGCTGGGCATTGGGGTGGGCCATGGCAGGGCTCGCGTCAGGAGAGATGACGCAGTATCGGGGGTGGATCGACTGGACACGATTGGCAATATCGACAACATTATGATCAATAGCGACATCCGCATCGACAGAGAAAAGCGAGACGCCATGTTCAGGATAGCCCTGTTCGTCTGCCCGCAAACCCTGTGTTCCAGCCTTGGCCTGGCCATGGACAGTTTCCACCTCGCCAACCGCCTGGCCGGCGAGCGACGCTTCGAGGTGCTGCGGGTCAGCGCCGACGGCACGCCGGTGGCGTTGCCCTTCGGCCGTGTGGAAGTGGAAGGCGGGCTCGACCTCGCCGCCCGCTGCGACCTGCTGCTGATTCCCGCCACCGGTGCGGATATCGACACCACCTTCGCTGCCAATCAGCCGCTGCTCGCCTGGTTGCGCCGCGCCCCCGCCAGCGTGCAACTGGGCAGCCTGTGCAGCAGCGCTTTCCTGCTGGCCGAAGCCGGCGTACTGGACGACCGTCGCGCCACTACGCACTGGGCGCTGGAAGCGGCGTTCCGCGAACGTTACCCCCAGGTCCGGCTGGATATCGATGCGCTGTGCACCGACGACCAGGGCCGGCTCTGCTCCGGCGGCGCGCAAGCCGGGCTGGACCTGTGCCTGTACCTGATCGAGCGTCATGCCGGCGCGGCACTGGCGCGCCGTGCGGCGGCGACCCTGGTATTCGAGCACGGGCGCGGCCGCCAGCGGCGCTTCACTCCCCTTTTGCCCGACCCGCTGCCCGCCGGTTCACCGTTGGAGCCGCTGCTGGCCTGGCTGGAGGACAACTACGCGCAACCCTTCGACCTCGCCAGCCTGGCGCAACGCGTGCACTGTTCCACGCGCACGCTGTTGCGGCGCTTCCGTGAGCAGGTGGGTATGTCGCCGAACGATTACGTGCAGCGCCTGCGCATCGCTTCGGCACAGGAGGCACTGGGCGATCCGGGGCGTTCGCTGGAACGCATCGCCAGCGATGTCGGCTATGCCGACCGGGCGAGTTTTGCGCGCTTGTTCAAGCAGGTGTGCGGGGAGACGCCGGGGGCTTTCCGGCAGCGGCTGATGGGGCGGCAGGCTTAACGCCAGCCAGAGGATGGGATTGCCGCAGGAGCGAGCTTGCTCGCTCCTGCGAAGAGCCTTAGTTGAACCACTCCATCGCCGTGCGCCACACGCAGACGCCGACGAAGTAGGCCGACGCCACGAACCACAGGCCGAGCAGCCAGGGTTGATCCACCGGGTGCTGGAGGATCAGCAGCGCGCTGCTGAGCATCCAGATGAAGGTCACGGCGATGTTCAGCGGCATGAACTGGCGTACGCGGAAGGGGTGCAGGAACTTCATGCGGGTGAGGGTCAGCGCGGCCAGCACCAGCACGGTGACGAAGCTCACCCAGGGGTTCAGGTCGAGCACGAAGAAATACACCGCCACCACATTCCACGCGGCCGGGAAGCCGACGAAGTAGTTGTCCTGGCTCTTCATGTTGACGTTGCAGAAGCAGAACAGCGAGGACACCAGGATCACTCCCACCGCCAGCAGCTCGGTGTGCTCCGGCAGCGGCACGTAACGGTAGATGAAGATCGCCGGGATGAAGACGTAGGTCAGGTAGTCGATCACCAGGTCCAGGGTCGAGCCATCGAAGTGCGGCAGCACTGCCTTGACGTCGAACTTGCGCGCCAGGGTGCCGTCCAGGCCGTCCACCAGCAAGGCCGCCCCCAGCCACAGCAGGCAGGCCTGAGGCTTGTTGTCGACCAGCGCGAGGAGCGCAAGCAGCGCGAGGATTACACCGCTGGAGGTCACCGCGTGGGCGCCCCAGGCCTTGGCTTTGCTGAGGTTCAATGGCGATAGGATCAGGTTCACTTCGGCTCTCTTCCTTTGGACGGCGGATGCAGGGGAGCTACCTGAAACGGTAGTCCATCCCTGACAAACCACTGCACATGGGAACACCGATCCGACGGCCGAGTTCAGCCGGTTTGTCGAGAGTCGCACCTTGCTGCGGTGGAGCCGCCAGCATACGCCGTTGCGGCGTGGGCTTGCCATCGGAGGGGATGAGCGTTGCAGATACGATTCTGTCTGCGTGCACGAGCTGCCCTCTCCCTAACCCTCTCCCTGAAGGGAGAGGGGACTGTCCGTGCGAAGCGAAACTCACCCCCTCGCCGGAAAGATTCGAGCTATCAGGGCTCCCCCACTCTCCCCGCTCACACCGAACGGCTCCCTCTCCCTTCAGGGAGAGGGCTGGGGAGAGGGTTCCTGTTCCGAAGTCAATGCAGGATCTGACTGAGGAACAGCTTGGTGCGGTCCGACTGGGGGTTGTCGAAGAACTGGTCCGGCGGCGCCTGCTCGACGATCTCGCCCTTGTCCATGAAGATCACCCGGTTCGCCACGGTGCGCGCAAAGCCCATCTCGTGGGTCACGCAGAGCATGGTCATGCCGCTCTGCGCCAGGCCGATCATGGTGTCGAGCACTTCCTTGACCATTTCCGGATCGAGCGCCGAGGTGGGTTCGTCGAACAGCATGATCTTCGGCTTCATGCACAGCGCGCGGGCGATCGCTACGCGCTGCTGCTGGCCGCCGGAGAGCTGGCCGGGGAACTTGTTGGCCTGCTCCGGAATGCGCACGCGCTCCAGGTAATGCATGGCGACTTCCTCGGCCTGGCGCTTGGGCATCTTGCGCACCCACATCGGCGCCAGGATGCAGTTCTGCAGCACGGTCAGGTGCGGGAACAGATTGAAGTGCTGGAACACCATCCCGACTTCGCTGCGGATCGCCTCGATCTGCTTGAGGTCGTTGGTCAACTCGGTGCCGTCGACCACGATGCTGCCCTGCTGGTGTTCCTCCAGGCGGTTGATGCAGCGGATGGTCGTGGACTTGCCCGAGCCGGACGGCCCGCAGAGGACGATGCGCTCGCCCTGCTTGACCTCCAGGTTGATGTCCTTGAGCACGTGGAACTGGCCGTACCACTTGTTCACGCCCTTCATGGTGATCATCACATGATCGCCGACGGCCGGCTGTGCGGTCTTTTGGGTGGCTTCAGACATGACGATTCACTCCTAACGCTTGTGGCCGGTGTCCAGCTTGTGCTCCAGGTGCATGGAGTAGCGGGACATGCCGAAACAGAAGATCCAGTAGACGACCGCGGCGAACACATAGCCTTCGGTGGCCATGCCCAGCCAGGCCGGGTCCGCGGTGGCGCGCTTGATGCTGTTGAGGAAGTCGAACAGGCCGATGATGATCACCAGGCTGGTGTCCTTGAACAGCGCGATGAAGGTGTTGACGATGCCGGGGATGACCAGTTTGAGCGCCTGCGGCAGGATCACCAGGCCCATGGTCCGCCAGTAGCCCAGGCCCATGGCGGCCGCGGCTTCGTACTGGCCCTTGGGAATGGCCTGCATGCCGCCGCGAACCACTTCGGCGATATAGGCAGCCTCGAACAGCACCACCATCACCATCGCCCGCAGCAGCTTGTCCAGGTTCATCCCCTCGGGCAGGAACAGCGGCAGCATCACCGAGGACATGAACAGCACGGTGATCAGCGGCACGCCGCGCCAGAACTCGATGGTGGTGACGCAGATGACCTTGATCGCCGGCATCTTCGAACGCCGCCCGAGCGCCAGCAGGATGCCCAGCGGCATCGCCCCGCAGATGCCGACCGCGGCGATCACCACGGTGAGCATCAGCCCGCCCCAGGCGCTGGTCGGCACGCTTTCCAGGCCGAGGAAACCACCGTGCAGCAGCCAGTAGGCCACGATCGGCAGCGCCACGAGGAAGCCCAGGCCGTACTTCACCTTGTAGGCGAAGCGCTTGAGGAACAGCGGCGCCGCGCCGAACACCACGAACAGCACGGTGAGGTCCACCCGCCAGCGCAGTTCCTCGGGGTAGAAGCCGTACATGAACTGGCCGAAGCGCGAACCGATGAACACCCAGCAGGCGCCCTCGCGGGAGCAATCGGCACGGGTGGCGCCGGTCCAGTCGGCCTTGATGATCGCCCACTCCAGCAGCGGCGGCAGGATCAGCCAGACCAGGTAGAGGCCGACCAGCGTCAGCAGGGTGTTGAACCAGCTGGAGAACAGGTTGCCACGCAGCCAGGCGAGCACACCGACACTGCGCGCGGGCGGCGGCAGGTCGGGCTTGAAGGTATGAGTTGTCATGGCAGTCCTCTCACCGCTCGACCAGCGCGATGTGCTTGTTGTACCAGTTCATCAGCAGCGAAATGCTGATGCTGATGGCCAGGTACACGCTCATGGTGATGGCCATGGTCTCGATGGCCTGGCCGGTCTGGTTGAGCACCGTGCCGGCGAACAGCGAGACCATGTCCGGGTAGCCGATGGCGGCGGCCAGCGAGGAGTTCTTCGCCAGGTTCAGGTACTGGCTGGTGAGCGGCGGAATGATTACCCGCAGCGCCTGCGGGATGATCACCAGCCGCAGCGTCTGCCCCGGGCGCAGGCCCAGGGACCCGGCAGCCTCGGTCTGGCCGTGGCTGACCGCCTGGATGCCGGCGCGCACCGTCTCGCCGATGAAGGCGGCGGTGTAGACCGACAGCGCGAGCACGATGGACACCAGCTCCGGGATCACCACCCAGCCGCCGCGGAAGTTGAAGCCCTGCAGCACCGGCACGTCCCAGTGGAACGGCGCACCGGCCACCAGCGACACCAGGCCCGGTAGCACGATCAGCAACGCCAGGCCGCTGAGGAACACCGGGAAGGCCTTGCCGGTGGCATGGCGGCGGGCCTTGGCCCACTTCCAGATCACCGCCCAGCCGACGAGCGCCAGGATCACCGCGACGATGAACGGGCCGAGGCCGTCCGCGGCGAGCGGCGCAGGCATCTGCAGGCCGCGGTTGTTGATGAAGAACAGGTCGCCGAAGCTGATGCTCTGCCGCGGGTTCGGCAGCGGGCCGAGCACCGCGAAGTACCAGAAGAAGATCTGCAGCAGCGGCGGGATATTGCGGAAGGTCTCGATGTACAGGGTCGCCAGCTTGCGGATCAGCCAGTTGGGCGACAGCCGCGCCACACCGAGGATGAAGCCCAGGATGGTGGCAAAGACGATGCCGATCACCGTGACCAGCAGCGTGTTCAGCAGGCCGACCATGAACACCCGTCCGTAGGTGTCGCTTTCGCTGTAGTCGATCAGGTGCTGGGAGATGCCGAAGCCGGCACTGTGGTCGAGGAAGCCGAAACCGGACTGGATGCCGCGGTGGGCGAGGTTGGTCTGGGTGTTGTCGAAGAGGAACCAGCCGACCGCCACGACGAAGATGACGGCGATGATCTGGAATGCCCAGCCGCGCACGACGGGATCGTTGAGCGATGCCCCCCGCGGACGCTGGGCCTTGACGGAATTCTGCATGTAAGCCCTCTCGGAAGCACGCCAGGCGACCACGGGCCAAGCCCGCGACCGCCCGGAGGCTTCACGTCGTTCGAAACACTCCGGCGCCCACACTCCGGGCGCCGGAACGGGTCAGGTCAGCGCACCGGCGGTGCGTACTGCAGACCACCCTTGTTCCACTGGGCGTTGAGGCCACGCTTGATCTTCAGGTCGCTGGCGTCGCCGACGTTGCGATCGAAGATCTCGCCGTAGTTACCCACTTGCTTGACGATCTGTACCGCCCAGTCCTTGGGCAGCTTGAGGTCCTTGCCATAGTCACCCTCGGCGCCGAGCAGACGCGCGACATCCGGGTTCTTGGTGCTCTTGGCCTGTTCCTCGACGTTCTTCGAGTTGATGCCCAGCTCCTCGGCGTTGAGCATCGCGAAGAGCGTCCAGCGGGCGATGTCGAACCACTCCTCGTCACCCTGGCGCACGGCCGGGCCGAGGGGCTCCTTGGAGATCACCTCGGGCAGCACCACGTAGTCATCCGGCGCCGCCAGCTTGATGCGCTGGGCATAGAGCTGCGACTGGTCGGAGGTCAGCACGTCGCAACGGCCGGACTCCAGCGACTTGGCGCTCTCGTCGGAGGTGTCGTAGGTGATGGGGGTGTATTTGAGATTGTTGGAGCGGAAGTAGTCGGACAGGTTGAGCTCAGTGGTGGTGCCGGCCTGGATGCACACGGTGGCGCCGTCGAGTTCCTTGGCGCTGGAAACGCCGAGCTTCTTGTTCACCAGGAAGCCCTGGCCGTCGTAATAGGTCACGCCGACGAAGTTCAGGCCCATCGCGCTGTCGCGGGAGCTGGTCCAGGTGGTGTTGCGCGAGAGGATGTCGATCTCGCCGGACTGCAGCGCGGTGAAGCGCTCCTTGGCGGTCAGCGGGCTGTACTTGACCTTGCTCGCGTCGCCGAACACGGCCGCCGCCACGGCGCGGCAGACGTCCACGTCGATGCCCTTGTACTGGCCCTTGGCGTCGGCATACGAGAAGCCCGGAAGACCGTCACTGATACCGCACTGCACGTAGCCTTTCTTCTTCACAGCATCCAGGGTGGCGCCAGCGTGCGCGAGGCCACTGATGCCGAACACGGCGGCGGTGGTCAGCACTGCCAGGGTGGATTTCACCATCTTCATCGATCTTCTCCGTTGCTTTTTTAGTGTTTTGGAGTCCCGGTTCCACCGCCGTACCCTCGTGAGGCACCAGCAAGACAACAAACGGGATGGAGACCTGAAGGTGAGTCTAGACGGCCTGCGAAAATTCCTTCGGCAAGCCGCGAACACACCTTCGAGCGCGCAGGTCTTGCGCGCTGGAACGGGTCATCAAGGGATCATTGCGTGAAGGCGAAGGCCCACCGCGCCGGCTGTTGACCGCAGCCGGCGCGGCGGGCCCTGAAGCAGCCCAAGGCTGTCGCGGCGCCACTTCCGGTACAGCTTTCCGGATGGGGTCGGTAGAGTGTTACCGGAAGTGGGGCCGCACAGCCTGACCGTAGTGGTAGCAAGGGACGTACCAGCCTAGGACCGTTCATGCAATTTCGTGCAGTCAAGTCCCACAACTTATGGCCATGCGACATCTTCTTGCATCGCCCCTCCACCCTATCTCCCACGCGGCGCCCCTTCCTAGAGCGCCTGCCCCATCCTGGAGCCCCCATGACCCAGCCCCTGATCCTCGAACCCAGCCAGAGCGTCGACTCCTGCGTCATTTGGTTGCACGGCCTGGGCGCCGACCGTTACGACTTCGAGCCGGTAGCACAGATGCTGCAGCGCAGCTTCACCTCGACGCGCTTCATCCTGCCCCAGGCACCGACCCGCCCGGTCACCGTGTTCAACGGCATGCCCGCGCCCAGCTGGTACGACATCCTCGCCATGGCTCCGGCCCGCGCCATCGACGACGCGCAACTGGAAGCCGCGGCCGACAGCGTGATCGCGCTGATCCAGGGGCAGATCGACCAGGGCGTCGCCGCCAGACGCATCATCCTCGCCGGCTTCTCCCAGGGCGGCGCCGTGGTGCTGCACACCGGTTACCTGCGCTGGGACGGCGAACTGGGCGGGGTCATGGCCCTTTCCACCTATGGCCCGACATTCAGTGACGACATGAAGCTGCCCGCTACAAAAAGACAACTGTCCGCCCTCTGCCTGCATGGCACTTTCGATGATGTGGTGACGCCGGCCATGGGCCGCGCCGCCTACGACTTCCTGCAGGCCAACGAGGTGCCCGCCCAGTGGCGCACCTACCCGATGAGCCACGAAGTGAGCAACGAGGAACTTGGCGATATCGGCGCCTGGCTGCGGGAGCGCCTGTGATCCCCTGACCCTGCGGAGAACAAGAAGAAGCATGAACGCCCCGATCAGCAGCCTGCGTGACGTCGAAGCCCTGGAACAGGTACCGCTGCAAGACCGCGACCTGCCACCCAACACCTACGAACTGCTGCGCCGCTCGGCCCGGCAGTTCGGCCCCTCCACTGCCCTGAGCTGCCTGTTGCAGGGCTCGGCAGCGGAGGAGCCGGTCAAGGTCAGCTATGCGGAGCTGTTCGCCCGCGTCACCCAGGCGGCGAATGCCTTCCACCGCCTGGGCGTGAGGCCGGGCAGCGCGGTGTCGTTCCTGCTTCCCAACCTGCCGCAGACCCATTACGTGATCTGGGGCGGCGAAGCAGCGGGGATCGTCAACGCGATCAACCCGCTGCTCGACCCCGAGCACATCGCCGACCTGGTACGCGCCGCCGACTCGCGCGTGCTGGTGACGCTGGCGCCCTTCCCGGGTACGGACCTGTGGGACAAGGTCGCCGGCCTGCGCGAACACCTGCCGGAACTCAATGCCATCGTCACCGTCGACATCGCCAACCTGCTGCCCGAACCGCAGCGCTCGGCGATCAAGGCGGCCCGCGGCACGCTGCCCGAGGGTGTACTGGACTTCGACGAACTGCTCGACCAGTGCCCGGCGGACCAGCTGGAAAGCGGCCGGGTGATCGGCCCGGACGAAGTCGCTTCCTACTTCCACACCGGCGGCACCACCGGCACCCCCAAGCTCGCGCCGCACAGCCACTTCAATGAAGTGGCAATGGCCGAGATCATGGGCCTGAACTCCGACTACGACGGCCATGACGTGCTGCTCTGCGGCCTGCCGCTGTTCCACGTCAACGGTGTGATGGTCAGCGGTCTCGCGCCCTTCATGCGCGGCGGCGAGGTGCTGCTGGCCGGCCCGCAGGGCTACCGCAACCCGACGCTGATCCAGGACTTCTGGAAGCTGGTGGAGCGTTACAGGGTCACCAGCTTCAGCGGCGTGCCGACCATCTATGCCGCCCTGCTGCAGGTGCCCAGCGAAGGCCGTGATCTCTCCAGTCTGCGCTTCGCCCTGTGCGGCGCGGCGCCCATGCCGGTGGAGCTGATCCGCCAGTTCGAGGCGAAGACCGGGCTGAAGATCATCGAAGGCTACGGCATGACCGAAGGCACCTGCGGCACCAGCTGCAACCCGCGCGGCGGCGAGCGCCGGCCCGGCTCCATCGGCCTGCGCCTGCCCTACTGCGAGCTGAAGTCAGTGATCCTCGACGGCGACGGCCAGTACCTGCGCGACGCCGCCGTGGACGAGATCGGCAACATCTGCCTGCGCGGCCCCACCGTATTCAAGGGCTACCTGCAGGCCAGCAAGAACAGGGACATCTGGGTCGACGGCGACTGGTTCAACACCGGCGACCTGGGCCGCATCGACGCCGACGGCTACATCTGGCTCACCGGCCGCAGCAAGGACCTGATCATCCGTGGCGGCCACAACATCGACCCGCAGATGATCGAGGAAGCCCTGCACCGCCACCCCGCCGTGGCCATGGCCGCCGCCGTGGGCAAGCCGTGTCTGAAGGCCGGCGAGCTGCCGGTGGTGTACATCCAGCTCAAGCCGGGCATGCAGGCCAGTGAGGCGGAACTGCTGGAACACGCCGCCCGCCACGTGCCCGAGCGCGCGGCGGTACCCAAGGACGTCTGGCTGCTGGACGCCATCCCGGTCACCGCGGTGGGCAAGATCTTCAAGCCGGCGCTGCGTCTGGACGCCATTCGTCGCGTGTTCGAGGACGAAACCCGGCACCTGTCCCCGGCCCCGCGCATCGAAGTGATCGCCGATGACCGCCATGGGCAGAAAGTCCGCCTGTTCGTCGGCGGCGTCGACCTAGACTCACGTGCCGCCCTGGCCGACCGCCTGGGCGGTTACGCGGTGCACGTGGAACTGCTGGAAAGCTGATGAAACACCCGGCCGACCGCCGGTCGGCCGGGTCTGACCGCGAATTGCCAGTAGTCAAATCTGACTAATACTGATGGCTCAATGTGCGAAGAGGACTACAGGGAGAGTCAGTCGTGCACATCATCAGTCATTCGCCGACGTCCGCTGCGCCATGAAAGCCGCGCAGTGGAAAGAGGACATCCGCCAACTCCAGCATTTGCGCCTGTTCCAGAACGTGGCCGCGGCCAATCTGGAGCAACTGCTCAAGGATTTCCGCGCCTGTGAACTGGAGCGCGGCGAAATCCTGCTGTCGCCGTTCAACCGCAACCACTTCCTTTATATGGTCCTCTCCGGGCACCTGACGGTGTACCTCGGCTCGCTGGACAACCAGCCGGTGAGCACCTTGCATCCGGGTGACTGCGCCGGCGAGATCAGCTTCATCGACAGCGACCACCCCTCGGCCTACGTCGTCGCCAGCGAACCCACCACGGTGCTGCGCCTGCACCGCGAGGCACTGATCGGCCTGTTCGAGCATTCCCCGCAAGTCATGCAGAACCTCCTCGCGGTGCTCTGTGAAAAGGTCCGCGAGGGTAACCGGATCATTCTCGACACCGAGCAGAACGCCAATATCGACACCCTCACCGGGCTGTTCAATCGGCGCTGGCTGGAGCACATCTACGACCGCGAGAGCACGCGCTGCGCGTTCAACGAACAGCCCCTGTGCATGCTCATGCTCGATGTCGACCACTTCAAGAACTACAACGACGAGCACGGCCACCTCGCCGGCGACTATGCGCTCTGCCTGGTCGCCCACACCCTGCGCAGCCAGCTGCGGCCCAAGGACAGCATGGCGCGCTACGGCGGCGAGGAGTTCGTCATCCTCCTGCCGGAAATCGCCATCGAGGAAGCCCGGCGCATCGGCAACCGCCTGCGCCAGAGTCTGGAGCAGGTCGCCTCCTTCTATTCGCCAGTGGGGGTGCTGCCCGGCGTCACCGTCTCCCTCGGCCTGGCCGAGATGGACATCCAGGAAAACCTGCCGAGCCTGATCCTGCGCGCCGACGGCGCCCTCTACCAGGCCAAGCAGAAGGGCCGCAATTGCCTCTGCGGCTGAGCCCGCTGCCCTTCCCCTTCCCTTCTGTTAGATTGCGCCCCAGCGAAAAACCAATAACAACAAAGCTGGGAAGCTGATATGCGCAAACTGCTGATCGTCCTGCTCATCCTGCTGGCCGTTGGCCTGGGGATCTTCTTCAACCTGCCGGGCTACATGGACCGGAAGATGAATACCGTGGCCAGCCCGCCGCCTTACCCCGCCTCGCCGCAGGCCCAGGCGCTGCACCAGAGCCTGTTCGTCGCCGACCTGCACGACGATGCCCTGCTCTGGGACCGCAACCTGCTGGATCGCCACGACCACGGCCACACCGACCTGCCGCGCCTGCTCGAAGGCCACGTCGGCCTGCAGGTGTTCTCCACCGTCACCAAGACCCCGCGCGGCCTGAACTACGACAGCAACAGTGCCGACAGCGACAACATCACCCCGCTGGTGATCGCCCAGCGCTGGCCGGCGCGCACCTGGAACAGCCTGCTCGAACGCGCGCTCTACCAGGGCGAATTGCTCGACAAGGCCGCCGCCGACAGCCAGGGCAAGCTCACCCTGGTGCGCAGCCGCGACGACCTGACCCGCTACCTCGCCGCCTGGCAGAAGGACCCCAAGCAGTTGGCCGCCGTGCTCGCCACCGAAGGCCTGCACCCGCTCGAAGGCAAGCTGGAGAACATCGACCGCATGTACGACGCGGGATTCCGCATCATGGGCCTGACCCACTTCTTCGACAACGAAGTCGGCGGCTCCGCCCACGGCCTGAAGAAAGGCGGCCTGACCGAGTTCGGCCGCCAGGTCATCCCGCGCCTGGAAGACAAGAAGATGCTGATCGACCTGGCCCACGCCTCGCGCCCGCTGATCGACGACGTGCTGGCGATCGCCAGGCGCCCGGTGATCGTCTCCCATACCGGCGTCGCTGGCACCTGCCCCGGCCCGCGCAATCTCACCGACGCGCACCTGCGCGGCATCGCCAGCACCGGCGGGGTGATCGGCATTGGTTACTGGGACGGCGCGGTGTGCGAGACTTCGGTGGACGCCATCGTCAAGGCCATGCGCTACGCTGCCGACAAGGTGGGCGTCGAACACGTGGCGCTGGGCTCGGATTTCGACGGCGCAGTGAATGCGCCCTTCGACACCACCGGCCTCGCACAGCTGACCCAGGGCCTGGCAAAAGCCGGCTTCAGCGACCAGGACATCGCCGCCATCATGGGCGGAAACGTCCGCCGGCTGCTGCTGGAGAGCCTTCCGTAGCCCAAGTCAATAGGCAGAATGCCCGTGGCACTTCGCCCTGCGGGCATCTTGCATTACACTGGCGGCCGTTCATTCCTTAACCAGTACGAGACCAACGTGCTCAAAGCACTCAAGAAAATCTTCAGCAAGGGTGATGGCGAGCAGCCCGTCACCACGCCGGCAGCCCCCGCTCCCGCTGCCTCCCAGCCCGCCCCGAGCGGCGAAAAGCGTCCGCGCAAACCGCGCAATCCGCGCCCCGAAGGTGACACTTCGGAGAAGCCGGCCCGCGGTCCGAAGAGCGACAAACCCCGCGCCGAGCGTTCCGAGAAAGGCGAACGCGGCGAAAAACGCGAGCACGCTCCCAGGCAGGAGCCTGCCAAGGCCGAAGGCGCCGACAAGCCCCGCGAGCCGAAGCCGCGCCGTGAGCGCAAGCCGCGCCCGCCGGTGGTCGACAACTGGAAGCTGGAAGACTTCGTGGTCGAGCCGGCCGAAGGCAAGACGCGCTTCCACGACTTCAACCTCGACCCGCGCCTGATGCACGCCATCCATGACCTGGGCTTCCCCTACTGCACGCCGATCCAGGCGCAGGTACTGGGCTTCACCCTGCGTGGCCAGGACGCCATCGGCCGCGCCCAGACCGGCACCGGCAAGACCGCCGCGTTCCTCATCTCGATCATCACCCAGTTGCTGCAGACCCCGCCGCCGAAAGAGCGCTACATGGGTGAGCCGCGTGCGCTGATCATCGCGCCGACCCGCGAGCTGGTGGTGCAGATCGCCAACGACGCCATCGGCCTGGCCAAGTACACCGGCCTGAACGTCATGAGCTTCGTCGGCGGCATGGACTTCGACAAGCAGCTCAAGACCCTGGAATCGCGCTTCTGCGACATCCTGGTCGCCACCCCGGGCCGTCTGCTGGACTTCAACCAGCGCGGCGAGGTGCACCTGGACATGGTCGAAGTGATGGTGCTGGACGAAGCCGACCGCATGCTCGACATGGGCTTCATCCCGCAGGTCCGCCAGATCATCCGCCAGACCCCGTACAAGGGCGAGCGCCAGACCCTGCTGTTCTCCGCCACCTTCACCGACGACGTGATGAACCTGGCCAAACAGTGGACCGTCGACCCGGCCATCGTCGAGATCGAGCCGGAGAACGTCGCCAGCGATACCGTCGAGCAGCACGTCTATGCCGTTGCCGGCAGCGACAAGTACAAGCTGCTGTACAACCTGATCGCGCAGAACGACTGGACCCGCGTGATGGTCTTCGCCAACCGCAAGGACGAAGTGCGCCGCATCGAGGAACGCCTGACCAAGGACGGCATCAGCGCCGCCCAGATGTCCGGCGACGTGCCGCAGCACAAGCGCATCAAGGTTCTGGAAGGCTTCCGCGAAGGCAAGATCCGCGTCCTGGTCGCCACCGACGTTGCCGGCCGCGGCATCCACGTCGACGGCATCAGCCACGTGATCAACTTCACCCTGCCCGAAGATCCGGACGACTACGTGCACCGCATCGGCCGTACCGGCCGTGCCGGCAGCACCGGTACCTCGATCAGCTTCGCCGGCGAGGACGATGCCTTCGCCCTGCCGCCGATCGAGGAACTGCTGGGCCGCAAGATCAACTGCGAGATGCCGCCCACCGAGCTGCTCAAGCCGGTACCGCGCAAGCACTGATCGCTCGCGCACCAGAAGAAGGCGAAGCCGCAGGGCTTCGCCTTTTTTGTTTCCACCGGCGTTACCGCGGGTGACGCATTCCCCTGCCTAGAGCCTCCCATTCCTCCTGCCGGACCCGCTGGGACGACCGTACGGCATCCCCCCGCAAACAATGGCCACGCGCCATTACCCGCGTCATTACGGCGAGATGGGCCACGCCCCGGCCCTTTCTGCTCAGTTTTATTTACAGACGTAAAAAAATTCGCACGCTTCTTGCAAAGCACGCGAGAACAATTCCAAGAACTCGTCGGAATCCTCCCATGCCCTTGCGCGCCAAACTTGCTCTGAGTTTCCTCTCGGTCGGCCTGATCCCCGTGCTGGTGATGGCCATCGTGGTCTATCTCCAGGCCAGCCGTGCCCTCGAAGAACAAAGCCTGAACGCTCTGGAGGCGGTCGCCAGTATCAAGCAGCGGCAGCTGATGGACGCCTGGAAGGCGCGTAACGACCAACTCAGCAGCCTCGCCACCAACCTGGGCAGCAACTACGCCGGGCTGGACAGTGAATCCCTGGTCACCACCGCCAACTACGACCGCCCGGTGTTCGAGAACTTCATCAAGACCTTCGGCTACCGCGAGCTACGCCTGGTGGCCGGCGACGGCACCGTGGTGTTCAGCCTCGGTCGTGGCGTCGACTACCAGCAGAACATCGGCACCCCGCAGTGGCGCGACACCGCCTTCGGCAAGTTCATCCGCACCGCGCTGGACAGCGGCAAGGCCAGCATCAGCGACCTGGAACTGGCGCCCAACGACCAGCAGCCCGTGCAATGGCTGGCCGCGCCGATCAAGGACAACGGCAAGCTGCAACTGCTGCTGGTACTGGAACTGCCGCTCGCTTCGATCAACGAAGTGATGCAGAACCGCCAGGGCCTGGGCGACGCCGGCGAAACCTATCTGGTCGGCGGCGACGGCAGCCTGCGCTCGGATTCGGTGCGCTTCGCCGATCACCACGTGCGCCGCGACAAGGAAAGCCCCAGCGCCATCCCCGGCCAGGCCATCGAGAAAGCCCTGGCCGGCGAGCAGGGCCGCCTCACCGAACCCGGCCTGAGTAACGAGACAGCACTGAAATCCTTCGTGCCGCTGAACCTGGACGGCCTGCACTGGGCGCTGGTGGCGGAAATGGACCAAGCCCAGGCCTTCGCCCCGGTACGCAAGCTGATGTGGCAGATCCTCGTGCTCGGCGTCCTGACCCTGCTCGGCGTCGCCGCCGGCACCTGGCTGGTCAGCCGCAGCGTGATGCGTCCGCTGGGCGGCGAGCCGGCCAGCATGGCGGCCCTGGCCCAGCGCCTGGCCAGCGGCGAACTGCGCCTGAGCGACGACGCCAGCGCCAGCAGCGGCCTGATGCAGGCCCTGCGCGAAATGACCACGGCCTGGCGTCAGGTGGTCGAACGCCTGCGCCAGGCCAGCGAGGCCGTGGGCGACGCCAGCGGCGACATCCTCGACGCCGCCGGACGCACCAGTAACCACCTCGACCAGCAGCAGGAAGCCCTGGAGATGGTGGTCAGCGCGGTGGACCAGATGGCCGCCACCGTGCAGGAAATCGCCGGCAGCGCCAGCCGCAGCGCCGATGGCAGTGCCGCCGCGCGACAAGCCTTCGTCGCCATGCAGGGCACCCTGCAGCACATGATCGGCCGCCAGGACCAATTGCTGGTCGGCCTGCGCCAGGCCGACGGCGTGGTGCAGACCCTGGCCGGCGAGAGCCAGCAGATCGGCTCGGTGCTGGACGTGATCCGCTCCATCGCCGAACAGACCAACCTGCTCGCCCTCAACGCCGCCATCGAAGCCGCCCGCGCCGGCGAAGCAGGCCGTGGCTTTGCCGTGGTCGCCGACGAGGTACGCAGCCTCGCCCAGCGCACCCGCAGCGCCACCGACGAGATCGTCGCCATCGTCGGCAGCCTGGGCGACTCCTCCGTCCAGGCACAGTCGAGCATGAGCGGCGCCAGCGAACAGGCGCACACCCTGGAGCACGACACCCAGGCCGTGCTGCAGGCCCTCGGCGCCCTCGACGAGTCCCTGCAGGGCGTACACGCCATGGCCTTCCAGATTGCCGCCGCCGCCGAAGAGCAGGCTGCCACGACCCAGGAAGTGAACCAGCACATGCACCGCCTGAGCGACATGACCGTGGAGAACCGCAAAACCGCCGCGCACACCCGCGACTGCGGCGAGCACCTGCGCCGCGTCGCCGGCAGCCAGGAAGAGCTGGTGGCGCAGTTCAAGCTCTGAGGCTGAGATGACGCGGAGAGGCCTTGTCGCAGGCGGGCCTCTCTTGCAAGCGGTCAGGCCCGTGGCCTTTCGTCCACGATCCTGGAGCCTCCAATAGCTCCAGCACCCACATACAGGAAGATTCACACAGAGTCACAGGCAAAATCCTGAAGACCAGAAAAACCGTCAGACCTAGACTCGGAACCTTCCTCCATCCGTTCCTACTGACCATGTCTCTGAAAATCACCGCCGACGACCTGCGTCGCGCCGTCACCGACGGCATCCTTCAGCCCGGCCAGGATCAGACGCTACTCGACTGGCTGAGCCGAGAGCCAACCACCCGCGGCGACCTGAACCTGGCCAATACTGCCTACTACTTCGGTGCCCTGCTGGTCATGGGCGCCCTGGGCTGGCTGCTGACTGACGCCTGGATGAGCGTGGGCGACGTCGCCCTGCTGTCGATCAGCCTGATCTACATGCTGCTGTTCACCCTCACTGGCCGCAGTCTCTGGTCACGCGGGCTGCGCATCCCCGGCGGACTACTCGGTGCGGTGGCGGTCAGTCTCACGCCGCTGGTGGTCTTCGCCATCGAGCGGATGACCGGCCTGTGGCCGATGGACGATACCCAGACCAGTTACCACGACTACTACCAGTGGGTGCAGGGCGGTTTCCTGGCCATGGAGGTTGCCACCGTCCTGGTTGGCCTGCTGATGCTCCGGCTGCTGCCCTTCCCCTTCGTCATGCTGCCGATCGCCATCGCCCTTTGGTTCATGTCCATGGACCTGTGCGGAGTGCTGTATCCGGACGGGTTCACCTGGTACGTGCGCTACGAAATTTCGCTCTACTTTGGGCTGGTGTTGCTCCTCACCAGCCTGCTGATCGACGGACGAACCCGCCAGGACTTCGCCTTCTGGGGTTACCTGGTCGGCCTGTTGGCCTTCTGCGGCGGCCTGAGCCAGCTGGATAACGGCAGCCAATGGGGTGGCGCGATCTATTGCCTGATCAACCTGGGCCTCATGGCACTGGCCGTGGCACTGCGGCGCACGGTCTTCATGGTGTTTGGCGGGATCGGCATCTGGGGCTACCTGGGCTACCTGTCGTACTCGGTATTCCAGGACTCGCTCATGTTCCCGATCATCCTGACCCTGCTCGGCCTGGCCCTGATCGCGCTGGGGATCGCCTACTCGAAACTCCGCGAACTCTTGACCTCCAACCTGCGCTCGGGACTCCCCGACAGTCTGCTCAGGTACATCCCGGCACTGCGCCATTGATCCGAGCAGGATGACGCCCGGCGGAACATACGATAGAGTCCATAATGGAAAATTAATCCACTATGGAGTCTCGCATGTCCGCCGCCACGCCTTTCACCCTCAACCAGGCTGACGCCGAACGCCTGCTGGAACAGGTCGACGTGCTCCAGGCGATGCGCGACATGTTCGTCGAGCTGGCTGCCGGCAGCGCCGTGCAACCCGCGCAGCAACTGGTGGAATTCCCCAATGGCGGCGGCGACTTCATCAACTACCTGGGCGTGCTGGCCTCGCAGAAGGTCTACGGCGTGAAGACCTCGCCCTACATCGTGCGCCAGCCCAAGTCGCTGGTCACCGCGTGGAGCCTGCTGATGTCCATGGACAGCGGCCAGCCGCTGCTGCTGTGCGACGCCGGCAGCCTGACCACCGCGCGCACCGCCGCCACCACTGCCCTGGCGGTGCAGGAACTGGCGCGCCCGGACGCCAGGCGCCTGGTCATAGTCGGCAGCGGCCCGGTCGCCCGTGCGCACCTGCGCTACGTGGCGGGTCTGCGTGACTGGCAGAGCATCCGCGTCTACTCGCCGAACCTGAATGCCGGCGTTCTCGCCCAGTTCGGAGCCATCGATGCCCGCGCCGAACCGGCCACCAGTCTCGAGGCCGCCGTGGCCGACGCCGACGTGGTGCTGCTGTGCACTTCTTCCGGCACCCCGGTACTCGACCCGGCAATCCTGTCCAAACCGGCGCTGATCACCTCCATCAGTACCAACGTCGCCCGCGCCCATGAAGTACCGCCGCAGTCGCTGGCGCAGATGGACGTGTACTGCGACTACCGCGCCACCACCCCGGCTTCCGCCGGCGAGATGCGCCTGGCCCGTGACGAGCACGGCTGGGACAGTGCCATCCGTGGCGACCTGCCGGAACTGGTCAGCGGCCAGGCAGCCAAACCGCAATACCAGCGCCACGTCTTCTTCCGCTCCATCGGCCTCGGCCTGGAAGACGTCGCCCTGGCCAATGCGCTCTACCATCTGCAATGCAGCAACGCCTGAGCCGGAGACGAACATGATCGAAGTCGACTTCCTCATCATCGGCGGCGGCATTGCCGGCGCTTCCACCGGCTACTTCCTCTCCCGCCATGGCAAGGTCACCGTGCTCGAGCGCGAGTCCCATGCCGGCTACCACTCCACCGGCCGCTCGGCGGCGCTCTACACGGTCGCCTATGGCACGCCGCAGGTGCGCGCCCTGACCGCCGCCAGCCGTGCCTTCTTCGACAATCCGCCCGAGGGCTTCGCCGAACACCCGATCCTCACCCCGCGCGGCGAGATGACCGTGGACTTCGAGGGCAACCCGGAAGAACTCCAGCGCCAGTTCGCCAGCGCCCGCGACAGCGTGCCGGAGATGCGCCTGCTGACTGCCGACGAAGCCTGCGCCATCGTGCCGGTACTGCGTCGCGAGAAGGTCCACGGCGCGATGCTCGACCCCAGCGCCGCCGACATCGACACCGACGGCCTGTTGCAGGGCTACCTGCGCGGCATCCGACGCAACGGTGGCAGCGTGCAACTGGACAGCGAAGCCCTGGAAATCAGCCGTATCGACGGCGCCTGGGAAGTACGCTGCGCGCAGCAGACCTACCGTGCGCCGGTGCTGGTCAACGCCGCTGGCAGCTGGTCCGACAAGATCGCCGAACTGGCCGGCGCCGCTCCCCTGGGCCTCACCCCCAAGCGCCGCGCAGCCTTCCTGTTCAACCCGCCGGAGGGTGTCGACAGCCACGCCTGGCCGGTGCTGGTGAGCCTGGACGAATCCTTCTACTTCAAGCCCGACGCCGGCATGCTGCTGGGCTCGCCGGCCAACGCCGACCCGGTGGAACCCCACGACGTGCAGCCCGAGGAGCTGGACATCGCCCTGGGCATCTACCAGATCGAGGAACACACCACCCTCAGCATCCGCCGCCCGAGCCACACCTGGGCCGGCCTGCGCTCATTCTTCGCCGACGGCGACCTGGTGTCTGGCTATGACCTGGCCACCCCTTCCCTGTACTGGGTCGCCGGGCAAGGTGGTTATGGCATCCAGACTTCGGCGGCAATGGGCGAGGCCAGCGCCGCGCTGATCCGCCGCGAAGCCCTGCCGGAGCACCTGACCCGTCACGGCCTGACCGCCGAGATGCTTTCCCCGACACGCCTGCTGGCCGAGTGAGCCGCCGTTCGTGACAGCCCGCGGGCGCTTGCGGCACACTCGCCAGCGCCTGTCCTACCGCCTTCGAGAGCCTTGCCCATGACCGCCGCTGATCCGCTGGACAACTACAAGGCCATCGCCGACGCCATCGCCGCGCTGTTCTTCCCCCACGCCGAAGTGGTCATCCACGACCTGCGCAACCAGCGCGTGGCCTACCTGGCGAACAACATCTCCAAGCGCGAGATCGGCGACGATTCGGCGCTGGAAGACATGCTCGAAGGCGGCAGTGACGAACGCAACATCGGCCCCTACGAGAAGCTCAACTGGGACGGCCAGAAGATCCGCTCCATCAGCACCGTGCTGCGCGACGCGAGGGGCGAGCCACTGGCGGTGTTGTGCATCAACCTCAACATCACCCTGTTCGAGACCGCCAAGGCGGCGCTCGACCTGTTCCTCTCCTCCAGCAAGGTCATCCCGCAACCGGATGCCTTGTTCCGCGACGACTGGCAGGAGCGCATCAACACCTTCCTGCATGGCTGGCTGCAGCAGCGCCAGCTGAGCCTCTCCACCCTCAGCCGCGACCACAAGCGCGAACTGGTCCTGGCCCTGCACGCCGAGGGCGCGTTCAAGGGCAAGAGCGCGGCGAACTACGTGGCCAACGTGCTGAACATGGGCCGCGCGACGGTGTACAAGCACCTGAAGGAGTTGAAGGAGGAGGTTTGATTCCTTCCTTCTCCCGCCCCAGCCTGCCCTTGTAGGAGCGAGCTTGCTCGCGAACCGCACACTGCCGCCGTCACCGGCGAATGCTTGCAATCCCTTGGGACCGGCGCGCCAGGATCGATGGGTATCGCTGCGCTCCACGCCATGCTACGGCGAGGTCTTCCTATTGCCACCGTGCAGATGGGAGGATTCGCGGACAAGGTCCGCTCCTACGGGAGGCGCCGAGTTGGGCGGGTTCGCGAGCAAGCTCGCTCCTACGAAGTGCACCACCGCTCTGGCTCTGGCTCTGGCTCTGGCTCTGGCTCTGGCTCTGGCTCTGGCTCTGGCTCTGACTCGAAAGTCTTCCAGAGAAACCTCCGCGCACTCCGACTGCCCCGTTCAGGAGGCCTCGTTGAAGCGGAGTTTCAGGGGTTGAGCGACATGGATGTCGCGAGAGCCACGATGGGCCAGGGATGGCCCGTCGTGGCGTGCCCCTGAAACTTCGCTTCAACGAGGGAATTTTTCGCCTAAGCGAAAAACCGGATGATTGGGGCAAGACCTTTGCCTTCTTTGGGTCGTTTGCCAAAGAAGGTCGCCCGAGGGGGCGAAACACAGAGTCCGCGCGTCCATGGAAGCGGCGCTGGAACACCCAGGCCAACGCAGCGAACCTGCAATATCAGGGCAAAGGAGAACGTCGGCCCTGCCGACGGATCGCGGGCATGGCCCGCTCCTACGACGACTGAAAATCCGGCGCAACGAAAAAGACCGCCCGGAGGCGGCCTTTTCTGCGAGGCGACGGGAAGATCAGTCGCCGTAGATGTCGCTCTTGAAGTACTTGCCCTCGATGGCCTTGTACTTGCCATTGGCGCGCAGCGCGTCGATGGCGGCGTTGAGCTGGCCGACCAGCTCGGTGTTGCCCTTGCGTACCGCGATACCGGCGCCCTCGCCGAAGTATTTCGGGTCCTTGAACTCCGGCCCGATGAAGGCGAAACCCTTGCCGCGCGGGGTTTCCAGGAAGCCGATCTCCAGCGGAATGGAATCGGCGAAGGTGCCATCGAGGCGGCCCGCCAGCAGGTCCAGGTAGATCTCGTCCTGGCTGGTGTAACGCACCACGTTGGCGCCGGCCTTGCCCAGTACCTCGGTGGCGAAACGGTCGGCAGTGGAGCCGCGCTGCACGCCGATGTTCTTGCCCTTGAGCTGGCTGAACTGCTCGTCCAGTTGCGAGCCTTCCTTCATCACCAGGCGGCCCGGGGTGAAGTAGTACTTGTGGGTGAAGTCCACCGAATGCTTGCGCTCTTCGGTGATGGTGATGGAGGACAGCGCGGCATCGATCTTGCGCACCTTCAGCGAGGGGATCAGGCCGTCGTATTCCTGCTCGACCCACTGGCACTTGCGCTTCATCTCTTCGCACAGCGCATTGCCGATGTCGTAGTCGAAGCCGGCGATGCCGCCTTCGGGGGTCTTGTAGGCGAAGGGCGGGTAGGCCGCCTCGATGCCGATGCGCAGCGGCTTGTCGTCGGCATGAGAGAAGGTGGCGAAGGCGGCCAGCATCAGGCCGCCCAGCAGGGCTTTGCGATTCATCGATGAACTCCGTTGTGTGGTCGCCGGGGCGAGCGCCGGCCGGTACGTCCTGGCAGTGAGTACGGCATGTCTTGGTTCGTCCAGGGGCGCGACGCGGAAGGTCGCAGCGGCATTGCCTTGCCCTCACCCAGGCGAACGACTTCTTGTTCTGGTCCGTCCACGCGCGAGCGCACGTAAACTTAAAATCCAATCTGGACTAAAAAGTACACAACGTCAATCGTCCTTGCCGCGGCCGCGACGGTAGGGCGCATAACGCCCCAAGCGTTATCCGCCGCGCTTGACCATCGGTGCCGGGACGGCGGATAAGGCGTTCCGCTTTATTCGCCCTATGGGTGCGCGCAGGGGCACTGCGGCAGGGCGGCGCACTCTCCTTTGCCGCCGGGCCGCTACTCCTTCGGAGGGATGTGGCGCAGCGCACTGCCGCCTTAGTCTGGAAGCGTTCCGAAGCGATCCGAGGAGGATTCGAAACGATTCTTTCGCATGATTTACCGTAGCTTCCACGGTTATACCTTTGGCAGATGCCCAAAGCCCCCGCGATACGCTCATGTCGCAGGGGCTTTTTTATGCCCGAGTATTTTTGTGCCCAGGAGCCCGCGACCGACCTGTAGGAGCGCGCCATGCGCGCGATCGCGGGCATGGCCCGCTCCTGCAAGTGGGCGCTCGGAGTCGTTTATTCGCTCCGGGGGATGTTTAGGAACGCAAGGCAAGCGTCGGGCAGAAGGCCCGCCGAGGGAGGTTTGTATCAGCCGCCGCTGAGGTTCATGAAGCGCAGCACCTGCACGTCGCCGACGGTGAATTCGTGGCGCGCCGGCTTGCGCTGCAGTGCACCGCGCAGGGCTTCGAGGATCGGCTCGTCGTGCAGCGGATGGCGGCGCAGCAGGCCGCGCAGGTCCAGGGAGTTCTCGTGGCCCAGGCACAGCAGCAGGCGGCCTTCGGCGGTCAGGCGCAGGCGGTTGCAGGTGGAGCAGAAGTTGTGCGAGTGCGGCGAGATGAAGCCGATCCGCGTACCCGGATGCTGCGTCAGGCGTACGTAGCGCGCGGGGCCGCCGCTGTGTTCGGCGCTATCGAGCAGCTCATGGCGCTCGGCGATCAGCGCGCGGACTTCGTCGCTGGAGCAGAAGCTCTCCTCACGTTCGCGGCCGACCTGGCCCAGCGGCATCTCTTCGATGAAGCTGATGTCCAGCCGGTGGGCGATGGCGTAATCCACCAGCGCCGGCACTTCATCGGCGTTGCGCCCCTTCATCACCACACAGTTCAGCTTGATCTGCTCGAAGCCGGCCTGCTGGGCAGCGTCGATACCCCGCAGCACCTGCTCCAGGCGCCCGGTGCGGGTGATGGCGGCGAAGCGCTGCGCATCCAGGGTGTCGAGGCTGATGTTCAGGCGGGTCAGGCCGGCGGCGTGAAGGTCACCGGCCAGCTTGCCGAGCTGCGAGCCGTTGCTGGTCATGCACAGCTCGCGCAGGCCGGGCAACGCGGCGAGGCGTTCACAAAGGTGGACGATGCCGGGGCGCACCAGCGGCTCACCGCCAGTGAGACGCAGCTTCTTCACGCCGCGCTCGACGAAGAGGCGCGCTACCCGCTCGATCTCTTCCAGGGTCAGCACCTGCTGGCGCGGCAGGAAGCGCATGTTCTCCGACATGCAGTAGACGCAGCGGAAGTCGCAGCGGTCGGTTACGGACAGGCGCAGGTAGTCGATCTTGCGACCCTGGCCGTCGATCCATTCGGACATGGTGTTTCACTCCGGCCGGCCTTCACTATCCACGGTGAAGGCCGAAATTCATGGCCGTTTCCGAAGCCCCTCTCTCCGCTGGGGAAGGAATTGGGAGAGAGGGGCCCGGAACCGGTTCACTGCACCAGCGGCGACTCCGCTCCGTCGAAGACGAAGCCGTCAATCTGCGCCTCGCCGGCCAGCACGCTGATGTACTGGCTGACCGCACGCTGCAGCACCTGGGCACGCAGGTAGGCGGCGATGCGCGGGCGCGCCTCGGTGAAGTCCAGCGGCTCGCCACCCTCGCGCGCGATCAGCTCGACCACATGCAGGCCGTAGCGACTTTCCAGCGGATGGCCGAGCAGGCCGGGTTGCTGTTGCAGCAGGCGTTTCTCGAACTCGGGAACGGTCTGCCCCGGTTCGATCCAGCCCAGTTCGCCGCCGTCGTCCTTCGACGGGCAGTCGGAGAAGCGCATCGCCTTCTCGGCGAAACGCTCGGGGTGTTCACGCAGTTCGGCCAGCAGCTCCTCGGCCTGTTCGCGGGCCTTGGCACGGCCTTCCAGGTCGTCCGGCGCGCAGCCCAGCAGCACGTGCCGCAGGCTCATGCGCCAGGGTGCGGTGAGGCGGGTGGGGTTGGCTTCGAACCATTGGCGGCAGCTGGCTTCGTCCGCTTCTGGCACGCCGACTTCGCGGTCGATCAGGGCGCGAATGCGCGCTTCTTCCGGCGCTTCGCCCTCTTCTGCATCGGCCGCAAGGCCCAGCGCGTCGGCGCGCTGCACCAGCAACTGGCGTACGACCAGCGCGCGACAGGCAGAGTACAGGGCTTCGGCGTGGCTGGCGGCCGGGTGGTATTGCAGCTCGCGGGCCAGTTCGTCCTCGGCGATGGCAACGCCGTTGACTTCGATTTTCGGCAGGTCGACATGTTCGACCTTGGCTTCGTAGTGGGAGCAACTCATTTCGCTTACCTCCGGTAACCCTCTCCCCTTTCCTCTCCCTGAAGGGAGAGGGGGAAGAGCTTCAGGTGGGGCGGACGACGCGCCAGCGTCGTCCGCCGCTTCTTCACGCTGCGCGACGCTTGGTACGGACCACCTGGTAGCGGCGGCCGAAGTACCACACCGGGGCGCTGACGATGTGCACCAGACGGGTGAAGGGGAACAGCACGAAGAGGGTCAGGCCGAGGGTCACGTGCAGCTTGTAGACCAGCGATACCGGCGCGATGGCCTCGGCGGCGGCGAGCGGCTGGAAGGTGACGATGGACTGTGCCCAGTTGGCCAGCATGACCATCACCGAACCATCCAGGTGATGGGTGGAGGCAACGATGGTGGACAGGCCGAGGATCAGCTGGACGTAGAGCACCAGCAGGATCATCAGGTCCGAGGCGTTGCCGGTGGCGCGCACGCGCTCATTGGTCAGGCGGCGCAGGATCAGGCCGGTCAGGCCGATGAAGCAGAGGATGCCGAAGAAGCCCCCGGAGACCATCGCCAGCAGTTGCTTCTGCTCGGTGCTGATCAGGTGCTCGTAGACCGAGTGCGGGGTCAGCAGACCAACGAAGTGACCGGCGAGGATGAACAGCACACCGACGTGGAACAGGTTGCTGTAGACCCGCATGCCCTTCTTGCTCAGCATCTGGCTGGAGCCGGCTTTCCAGGTGTATTGCGAGAGGTCGAAGCGCGCCCAGCTGCCGATCAGGCAGATGGCCAGCGCGACGTAGGGATAGATCCCGAACGCTAGAAGATCGAGGGACATGTTCAGACTCCTTCTCTGGCCGCCCGGTACTGCATCTGCGGCACCGGCTGGGCGACCCACTGCATGGGTTGTTCGGCGGCGGAGGAAATCCGCCGGGCACTGGTGGACGGGCAACCGACGGCGGGCTCGGTAAAGCTCACCGGGGTTTCCTCCCAGGCCTTGTCGATGGCTTCCAGGCTGTCGTCGCGCACTTCCTGCTCGCGGTCGCGCTTGAGCGCGCCGAGGTCAGGCTGCTCGCCGGACAGCTCCAGCAGGCTGTTGAAGATCGCCGCATAGGCGCTGCCGCGTTCTTCCAGGCGCAAGGCGATCAGCGCGAGGATGTGGGCGACTTCGGCCAGGCCCGCACGGGCCGACTCGGCGTCCTGCAGGGCAAGGAACTCCAGGTACAGCGGCAGGTAGTCCGGCAGCTCGTTGACGTCGATCACCAGGCCCGCCTGGGTGTAGCGATCCATCAGGTCGACCATCGCCTGGCCACGGTCACGGCTTTCGCCGTGCACGTGTTCGAACAGCAGCAGCGAGACCGAGCGACCGCGCTCGAACAGGCCGTCGTAACGGGCCTGGACGTCGAGGATGTCGCCCTTGCACAGCTCGTTGAGCAGCGCGGCGAGGCCATCGCGCTGTTTTTCCGAGAGGTCGCAGGTGCGGATCAGGGCATGCAGCGCCAGGCTTTCCTCGCGCAGTTCGACGCGCGGGTAGTCGAGCATCAGCGCGCTGAGCTTGAGCAGTTGGCTATGAGTGTCCATGTCGATCACTCCTGTATCTGCACGGTCTGGATGACGTTGCGCTTGTCCACGGCCTTGCCGCCGAACAGGTTCACGCCGGAGTTGCTGGAGCAACCGTTGCCGAAGCTGAAGCCGCAACCCGAACGCTCGGCGAAGGCATCCGACAGCGCCTCTTCACGGTGCGCAGTGGGGATGACGAAGCGGTCTTCGTAGTTGGCGATCGCCAGGTAGCGGTACATCTCTTCCACCTGGTTCACGGTCAGGCCGACCTTCTTCAGCACTTCCAGGTCCTGCTTGCCTTCCACGTGCTCGGAGCGTTTGTAGGCGCGCATGGCCAGCAGGCGCTTGAGGGCCAGCAGCACCGGCGCGGTATCGCCAGCGGTCAGCAGGTTGGCCAGGTACTGCACGGGAATGCGCAGGGACTCGACGTCCGGGATCACCCCGTCGTTGCCGATGTGGCCTTCGGAGGCGGCGTTCTGGATCGGCGACAGCGGCGGCACGTACCACACCATCGGCAGCGTGCGGTATTCCGGGTGCAGCGGCAGGGCCAGCTTCCAGTCCATGGCCAGCTTGTACACCGGCGACTTCTGCGCGGACTCGATGACGCTGTCCGGTACGCCGTCCTTGCGGGCCTGCTCGATCACTTTCGGATCGAACGGGTCCAGGAAGATTTCCAGCTGCTTCTGGTACAGCTCGCGCTCGTTCTCGCAGGTGGCCACTTCGTGGATGCGGTCGGCGTCATACAGCAGCACGCCGAGGTAGCGGATGCGGCCCACGCAGGTTTCCGAGCAGACGGTCGGTTGGCCAGCCTCGATGCGCGGGTAGCAGAAGATGCACTTCTCGGATTTGCCGCTTTTCCAGTTGAAGTAGATCTTCTTGTACGGGCAGCCGCTGATGCACATGCGCCAGCCGCGGCACTTGTCCTGGTCGATGAGGACGATGCCGTCTTCCTCGCGCTTGTAGATCGCACCGCTCGGGCACGAGGCCACGCACGCCGGGTTCAGGCAGTGCTCGCACAGGCGCGGCAGGTACATCATGAAGGTGTTTTCGTACTCACCGTAGATGTCCGCCTGGACCTGGTCGAAGTTCTTGTCCTTGCGGCGCTTGGCGAACTCGGTGCCGAGGATTTCTTCCCAGTTGGGGCCCCACTCGATCTTCTGCATGCGCTGGCCGGAGACCAGCGAGCGCGGACGGGCGACCGGCTGGTGCTGGGCCTTGGGCGCGGTGTGCAGGTGCTGGTAGTCGAAATCGAAGGGCTCGTAGTAGTCATCGATTTCCGGCAGGTCCGGGTTGGCGAAGATGTTCGCCAGCACGCGGAACTTGCCGCCGATGCGCGGAACGATGGAGCCGTCGGCGTTACGCTTCCAGCCGCCCTTCCACTTTTCCTGGTTCTCCCACTCTTTCGGGTAACCGATGCCGGGCTTGGTTTCGACGTTGTTGAACCAGGCGTACTCGACGCCTTCGCGGCTGGTCCAGACGTTCTTGCAGGTGATGGAGCAGGTGTGGCAACCGATGCATTTGTCGAGGTTCAGCACCATGCCGACTTGTGAACGAATTTTCATGGCAGTAATCCTCAAATGTCCTGGGGCAGCGGTTGCGGCAGAGCGTCACCGCCCAGTCCGCCCTGCTCCGGCTCGTCGAGCCAGTCGACCTTGTTCATCTTGCGCACCACGACGAATTCGTCGCGGTTGCAGCCGACCGTGCCGTAGTAGTTGAAGCCCCACGCCTGCTGGGCGTAGCCACCGATCATGTGGGTGGGCTTGAGGACCACGCGGGTCACCGAGTTGTGGTGGCCGCCGCGGGTGCCGGTGGTCTCGCTGCCCGGCAGGTTCACGATGCGTTCCTGGGCGTGGTACATCATCACCATGCCGTCCTTCACCCGCTGGCTGACCACGGCGCGGCAGGTGGCGGCGCCGTTGGCGTTGAAGACCTCGACCCAGTCGTTGTCCTCGATGCCGACGCTTTGCGCATCGTGCTCGCTCATCCAGATGATCGGGCCACCGCGCGACAGGGTGAGCATCAGCAGGTTGTCGCTGTAGGTGGAGTGGATGCCCCACTTCTGGTGCGGGGTGATCCAGTTCAGGGTGATCTCGGCGTGGCCGTTGGGCTTCTTGTTGAACAGCTTGTCGGTGCTGCGGGTGTTGACCGGCGGCCGGTAGCTGACGAAGCCTTCGCCGAAGGCCTGCATCCAGGGGTGATCCTGGTAGAACTGCTGGCGACCGGTGATGGTGCGCCACGGGATCATCTCGTGGACGTTGGTGTAGCCGGCGTTGTAGCTCACGTGTTCATCTTCCAGGCCCGACCAGGTGGGGCTGGAGATGATCTTGCGCGGCTGTGCCTGAACGTCGCGGAAGCGGATTTTCTCTTCTTCCTTGGGCAGCGCCAGGTGAGTGTGGTCGCGGCCGGTGAACTTCGACAGCGCTTCCCAGGCCTTCACGGCGACCTGGCCGTTGGTTTCCGGCGCCAGGGCGAGGATCACCTCGGCGGCGTCGATGGCGCTCTCGATGCGTGGGCGGCCTTCGCTGATGCCGGTTTCGGTGACCTTGTGGTTCAGCTCGCCGAGCAGCTTGATTTCCTTGTCGGTGTTCCAGCCGATGCCCTTGCCGCCGTTGCCGAGCTTGTCCAGCAGCGGGCCGAGGGAGGTGAACTTCTTGTAGGTGTTGGGGTAGTCACGCTCGACCACGTGCAGGGTCGGCATGGTGCGGCCGGGGACCGGTTCGCACTCGCCCTTCTTCCAGTCGCTGCCGCCGAAGGGCTGCGCGAGCTCGTTGGCGGTGTCGTGCAGCAGCGGCACGGTGACCAAGTCCTTCTCCACGCCCAGGTGGCCGATGGAAACCTGCGAGAACTTCCTGGCGATCGCCTTGTAGATCTCCCAGTCGCTCTTGGCTTCCCAGGCCGGGTCGGTGGCGGCCGACAGCGGGTGGATGAAGGGGTGCATGTCGGAGGTGTTGAGGTCGTCCTTCTCGTACCAGGTCGCGGTCGGCAGGACGATGTCCGAGTACATGCAGGTGGAGGACATGCGGAAGTCCAGGGTGGTGACCAGGTCCAGCTTGCCTTCGGCGCCTTCGTCGACCCAGTCGACCTCGCCCGGGCAGGGACCGCCGGCCTTGCCGAGGTCATCGTTCATCACGCCGTTCTTCGCGCCCAGCAGGTACTTGAGCATGTACTCGTGGCCCTTGCCCGAGGAGCCGAGCAGGTTGGAGCGCCAGATGAACATGTTGCGCGGGAAGTTCTGCGGGTCGTCCGGTTGCTCGCTTGCCACGCGCAGGTTGCCGGACTTGAGTTCGCGGACCACGTAGTCCTGCACCGGGATGCCGGCGCGCTCGGCGTCGGCGGCGATGTGCAGCGGGTTGCGGTTGAGCTGCGGAGCGGACGGCAGCCAGCCCATACGCTCGGCGCGGATGTTGTAGTCCAGCGCGTGCTCGGGGAACTGCTTGGTGTCAGCCAGCGGCGAGAGCACCTCGTGCATCGAGATCTTCTCGTGGCGCCACTGCGAGCTGTGCAGGTAGAAGAAGCTGGTGCCGTTCATCTGCCGCGGCGGACGGCTCCAGTCGGTACCGAAGGCCAGCGGGACCCAGCCGGTCTGCGGACGGAGTTTCTCCTGGCCGACGTAGTGCGCCCAGCCGCCACCGCTCTGGCCGATGCAGCCGCACATCATCAGCATGTTGATGACCGCGCGGTAGTTCATGTCCATGTGGTACCAGTGGTTCATCGCCGCGCCGATGATGACCATGGCCTTGCCGTGGGTCTTGTCGGCGCTGTCGGCGAACTCGCGGGCCACCTGGATGGCACGGGCAGCCGGTACGCCGGTGATACGGGCCTGCCAGGCCGGGGTGTAAGGCACGTCGGCGTCGGTGTAGGAGGCCGCGACGTTGCGGCCACCCAGGCCACGGTCGACGCTGTAGTTGGCCATCTGCAGGTCATACACGGTGGCGACGCGCAGGGTCTGGCCGTCGGCGCCGGTCACTTCGCGGAACGGTACGCGGCGAACCAGCACCTCGTCGTTCTCCACGCCCTTGAAGTGCGGGTGTTCCTGCCCGGCGAAGTACGGGAAGCCGACGTCGCAGGTTTTTTCCGGGCCGTCGATCAGGGTCAGCGCGAGGCGGGTTTCACGCTTGGCGCCGCCTTCGGTTTCCTCGATGTTCCACTTGCCCGACTCGCCCCAGCGGTAGCCGATGGCGCCGGTGGGCGAAACCAGTTCGCCGGAGATTTCGTCCAGGCCGATGGTCTTCCACTCGGGGTTGTTGTCCTGCCCGAGGTTGTTCGCCAGGTCCGCCGCGCGCAGGTAGCGGGTCGGCTTGAGCACGCCGTCGGTGTGCGGTTCGAGCAGCACCAGCATCGGCATGTCGGTGTACTGGCGGCAGTAGTCGACGAAGTAGGCGCTGGGCTTCTCGAGGTGGAATTCCTTGAGGATCACATGACCAAAGGCCATGCCCAGTGCGGCGTCGGTGCCCTGCTTGGGGTTGAGCCAGAGGTCGGTGAGCTTGGCCACTTCGGAATAGTCCGGGGTGACAGCCACGGTCTTGGTGCCCTTGTAGCGGACTTCGGTGAAGAAGTGCGCGTCGGGGGTGCGGGTCTGCGGGACGTTGGAGCCCCAGGCGATGATGTAGCTGGAGTTGTACCAGTCGGCCGATTCCGGCACGTCGGTCTGCTCGCCCCAGATCTGCGGGGACGCCGGCGGCAGGTCGCAGTACCAGTCGTAGAAGGACAGGCAAACGCCGCCGATCAGCGACAGGTAACGGGCGCCAGCGGCGTAGCTGACCATCGACATGGCCGGGATCGGCGAGAAGCCGACCACGCGGTCCGGGCCGTAGACCTTGGCGGTATAGACGTTGGCGGCGGCGATGATCTCGGTGACTTCGTCCCAGCTGGAGCGGATGAAGCCGCCCAGGCCGCGCTCGCTCTTGTAGCTTTTCGCCTTGGCCTTGTCTTCGACGATGCTGGCCCAGGCGTCCACCGGGTCGTTGTGGGTGGCACGGGCTTCACGCCAGAGCTTGAGCAACGGCTTGCGCACCTTGGGGTACTTCAGGCGGTTGGCGCTGTACATGTACCAGGAGTAGCTGGCGCCACGGGGGCAGCCGCGCGGCTCGTGGTTGGGCAGGTCCGGGCGGGTACGCGGGTAGTCGGTCTGCTGGGTTTCCCAGGTGATCAGGCCGTTCTTCACGTAGATCTTCCAGGAGCACGAACCGGTGCAGTTCACCCCGTGGGTGGAGCGAACGATCTTGTCGTGCTGCCAGCGCTGCCGGTAGCTGTTTTCCCAGGCACGGCTTTCGTTGGTGACCTCGCCATGACCATCGGCGAATTCACCCTGCTTCTTCTTGAAGAATTGCAGGCGGTCGAGTAGGTAACTCATCTGTATCTCCTCACCCGGTCTACGCCGGGCGTTCAAACGCTAATCAAGCTCGCGGAACGGTTTGGCGGCGGGCGCAGGCGCGCCCGCCACGGCAATCAGCAGGGGCTTTCGGCACCCTTGCGGGCGTACCACCACCAGGTGGCGACGATGCAGCTCAGGTAGTACGCAACGAACACGTAGAGGGCGCCCTCGGCGCTGCCGGTCATGTCCAGCGAAGTACCGAAGGCCTTGGGAATGAAGAAGCCGCCGAAGGCGCCGATGGCGGCGGAGAAGCCGATCACCGCGGCCGACTCCATGCTGGCGTTCCTGGTCGCCTGGGCTTCGTTTACGCCACCTTGCTTCAGGCGTGCGGCCCACTCGTTGCGGAAGATCACCGGGATCATCCGGAAGGTGCTGCCGTTGCCGATGCCGGCGAAGAAGAACAGGCCGATGAAGGAGCCGAGGAAGCCGAAGAAACTGCCGGCGTTGCCGGCGCTGGGCAGGAAGCTGATCACCGCGAACACGCCGGCGATCATCGCCGCGTAGTTCCACAGGGTGATGCGCGCGCCGCCGAACTTGTCTGCCAGCCAGCCGCCCAGCGGCCGGCTGAGGGCGCCCACCAGCGGGCCGAGGAAGGCGTACTGCAGCGGGTTGATGTCGGGGAACTGGGTCTTGCTGAGCATGGCGAAGCCGGCGGAGAAGCCGATGAACGAGCCGAAGGTGGCCACGTACAGCCAGCACATCAGCCAGTTGTGCTTGCGCTTGAAGATCACCGACTGCTCGCGGAACGAGGCTTTGCAATCGGCGATGTCGTTCATGCCGAACCAGGCAGCGATGGACACCACGGTGATGAAGGGCACCCAGATCCAGCCGGCATTCTGCAGGAACAGGCGACCGCCGTCGGACAGCTGCTGCGGCTCGCCACCGAAGGCGCCGAACAGGCCACCGGCCACGGCCAGGGGTACGGCGAACTGCATCACCGAGACGCCGAGGTTACCCAGGCCGGCGTTCAGGCCCAGGGCGGTGCCCTGCTGGTTCTTGGGGTAGAAGAAGCTGATGTTGGACATGCTGGAGGCGAAGTTGCCGCCACCGAAGCCACACAGCAGCGCGATGGTCGCGAACACCCAGTACGGGGTGGTCGGGTCCTGCACGGCGAAGCCCAGCCAGATGCACGGGATCAGCAGCGAGGCGGTCGACAGCGCGGTCCAGCGACGGCCGCCGAACACCGGCACCATGAAGGAGTAGAACACTCGCAGGGTGGCGCCGGAGATCGACGGCAGCGCGGCGAGCATGAACAGCTGGTCGTTGCTGAAGCTGAAGCCGGCGGCGTTCAGGCGCACGGTGACGGTGCTCCAGATCATCCATACGGCGAAGGCCAGGAGCAGCGCAGGGATCGAGATCCACAGGTTGCGTGCGGCGATGCGCTTGCCGCTGCGCGCCCAGAACTCGGAGTCCTCCGGGCGCCAGTCGACCAGCAGCGGTCCGCTGGCGGCTTTGAGTTGGGAATTGATCATGCCCATGACGGCACTACCTCAAGATTGGCTAGATGGAATGGGATTGGCATCGACGTCGGCCAACCGGGCCTGGCCGTCGAGACGTTGCTGCTGTTTGATCGCGTAGTGCATCCAGACCATGCAGACCACGGTCAGGCCGAACAGCAACATGAAGCAGGAGGAGCGCACGCCGATGCGGTCGGCGGCGTAGCCGAACAGGATCGGCAGGCAGAAGCCGCCGAGGCCGCCGATGACCCCGACCATGCCGCCGACGGTGCCCATGTTCTGCGGGTAGTAGTCGTGGATGATCCGGTACACGCTGGCCTTGCCGAAGCCCTGGGCGATGCCCACGACGAACACCAGGAAGGTGAACAGCCAGACGTTCAGGCCGATGCCGAGGCTGACGTCGCCCTGGATGCCGTGGATGGTCATGGTGGTCGGCGGATAGGAGAGGAAGAACAGGCAGACCAGGCAGATCCAGAACACGCCCCAGTTCACCGCACGGGCGCCGTAGTGGTCGCTGAACCAGCCGCCCAGCGCGCGGATCAGGCCCGACGGCAGGGTGAACAGCATGGTGATGAAGGACGCGGTGCGCAGGTCCAGGCCGTACTCGGCGATGTAGTACTTGGGCAGCCACAGGGCCAGGGCGACGAAGCCGCCGAAGACAAAGAAGTAGTAGAGGCCGAAACGCCAGACACGCAGCTCACCCAACGGTGCCAGTTGCTTGGCCAGGGTCGGACGCGGGCGGCTCGGGTCCGCTTCGCCGCCCTTGATGTGGGCCGGGTCGGTCCAGGTGCAGAACCAGAACAGCAGCGCGGTCACCAGCATGGCCACCGAGTAGATCTGCGGAACCATGCGCCAGCCGAAGGCGACCACGATCATCGGCGCCACCAGGTTGGTGATCGCCGCGCCCGCGTTGCCGGCGCCGAAGATACCCATGGCGGTGCCCTGGCGCTCCTTCTCGAACCACGAGGAGGTGTAGGCGATGCCCACGGCAAACGAACCGCCGGCCAGCCCGACGAACAGGCCCAGCACCAGGTAGTGCCAGTAGAGGGTGGCGAAGGCCAGGCCGTAGATCGGGATGGCCACCAGCAGCATGTGGATGAAGAACACGATGCGCCCGCCGAAGCGGTCGGTGATCAGCCCCAGTGGCAGGCGCACCAGCGAGCCGGTGAGAATCGGCAGCGCGACCATCAGACCGAACTGCGCCTCGGACAGGCCCAGCTCTTCCTTGATGCGGATACCGATGATCGAAAACATCGTCCAGACCGCGAAGTTCACGGCGAACGCCAGTGTGCTCATGCCGAGCACGGAGTACTGTTTCTGACGGTGGGATAACATGGCTAAGCTCTCTTCTGACAGCCGTTTCCCGCACGTTAGGTAAGGTTTAGTGAGCCACTCTTGATCGCCATCAATGTGCCGACGGGCATTTCATGAGCAGATGCGCGCCGCTACCCCTTAGTGGGTACCTCCGGAATGAACTCATAAGCTACTGTTTTTAAAGGCATTTTTAATGAAAACGGCACCTCGACCAGAGCCTTCCGGCAGTGACCGACTCTTTGTGGGTAGCCCCCCCGCCGGGCGCACTTCGCTGCGCAAATCCATCGTCGTGCGCTTCGGCTGCTACCTCACCCTGCTGGTCTCCCTGGCCCTGGCCGGGATGTTCAGCGCCCTGCTGTTCGCCGACTATTCGCACCAGGACGCGGCGGTGATCAACCAGGCCGGCTCGCTGCGCATGCTGACCTACCGCCTGGCGCTGGACCCTTCGCCGATCAACCGCCAGGCCCTGCAAGCGACCCTCGCCGCACGCCTGGACAACGACGAGATCACCCGCCTGCTGCGCCGCTCCGATGCCGATGCGCCGATCCGCCTGCAGCACGACAAGCTGCGCGAGCAACTGCGCAAACTGGACCTCTCCGAAGCACCGGCCCTGGCTACCCTGGACACCTTCGTCGGGCACATCGACGGCTTCGTCGGCACCCTGCAGCGCAATGCCGAACAACGCTCGCAGATGCTCAGCACGGTGCAGGGCCTGTGCCTGTTCCTCAGCCTGCTGGTAGTCTTCATCAGCCTCTACGACCTGAGCTACCACGTGGTCGGCCCGCTGCGCGAGCTGACCAGCACCGCCCGCCGCCTGGGCGAAGGCGACCTCGACGCGCGGGTCAGCAGCAGCGGCGAAGACGAGTTAAGCCAGCTCGGCGAGCGCTTCAACCAGATGGCCGGGGAACTGCAGGCCAGCTACCGCGAACTGGAAGCCCGGGTGGAAGACAAGACCCGCGACCTGTCCAACAGCCACCAGCGCCTGGAGCTGCTCTACGACAGCGCCCGCCGCCTCGGCCAGGACCCCTACGACGAACGCTCGCTGCAGCCGCTGCTGAACCAGCTGGAGCGCGTGCTGCAGGCCGGCAAGGTGACCCTGTGCCTGAACAAGGACGGCGTCGAGCGCGCCTATTCCTCGCTGACCACCGACGGCATCACCGGCAGCTTCTGCCTGCAGGGCAACTGCGGCGAGTGCCGCGCCCAGGCCGACAACTGCAACAACCCGATCCGCGGCATCAACCCGCTGCTGATGCAGCCGCTGTCCATCGGCGAGCACCGCTTCGGCGAGCTGTTCATCGAGACCCCCGACGGCCACCTGGAAGACTGGCAGCAGCAGTTCGTCGAGGGCTTCTGCGACAACATCGCACGCACCTTCGCCCTGTCCCTGCAACAGGAGCAGGAGAACCGTCTGGCGCTGTTCGCCGAGCGCAGCACCATCGCCCGCGAACTGCATGACTCGCTGGCGCAGTCGCTGTCCTACCTGAAGATCCAGGTCAGCCGCCTGGCCACCCTGCTCAAGCGCGACGTACCGGCGGAGAAGATCGACGAGACCCTCGACGAGCTGCGCGAAGGCCTCAACAGCGCCTACCGCCAACTGCGCGAACTGCTCACCACCTTCCGCCTGAGCCTGGAGCAATCCAGCCTGGAAGCGGCACTGGTGAAGACCGTGGAAGAGTTCGGCGAACGCGGCGGGCTGACCGTCGAACTGGACAACCGCCTGGCGCACATCCCGCTCAACCCCAACGAGGAAATCCACATCCTGCAGATCGTCCGCGAAGCGCTGTCCAACGTGGTGCGCCATGCCCAGGCGAAACAGGCGAAGGTGAGCCTCTTCGAGGATGCCGAGGACCAGGTGTGCATTACCGTGGATGATGATGGTGTCGGCTTTGACCCAGCGCAGAGCCGCAATGGGCACTATGGGCTTAGCATCATGCGGGAGCGCAGCCAGACCCTCGAAGCCACCTTCGCCATCGCCCCGCGCGAGCCCAAAGGCACCCGCGTCAGCGTGCGCTTCACCCACAAACCCCTGTCGCAGTACCCGGAGACCCACCCATGACGGCCACCCCCACCGATGACCGCGCGCGCATCCTGCTCGTCGACGACCACCCGATGATGCGCAAGGGTGTGGTCCAGCTGCTGGAGTTCGAGGACGACCTGGAAGTGGTGGGCGAAGCCGGCAGCGGCGAGGAAGCGCTGCGCATGGCCGCGGAGCTGGAGCCGGACATGATCCTGCTCGACCTCAACATGAAGGGCATGACCGGCCTCGACACCCTGCGCGCCATGCGCGAGAACGGCGAGGATGCGCGCATCGTGGTGTTCACTGTCTCCGACGATCGCAATGACGTGATCAACGTGCTGCGCGCCGGCGCCGACGGCTACCTGCTCAAGGACATGGAGCCCGAGCGCCTGCTGGAGCACATTCGCCAGGCCGCCACCGGCCAGCTCACCATCAGCCCGCAGCTGACCCAGGTACTGGCCCAGGCCCTGCGTGGCGACGACCGGCCCAAGGGCATCGAGGAACTCACCGACCGCGAACGGCAGATCCTCCGCCAGCTCGCCCACGGCTACAGCAACAAGATGATCGCGCGCAAGCTCGACATCACCGAAGGCACGGTGAAGGTCCATGTGAAACGCGTGCTGCACAAGCTCGGCATGCGCTCGCGCGTGGAGGCGGCGGTTTGGGCGGTGGAGAACCATCTGGTCTAGCCATCCGCGTCGAGCGTGACCCTGCCTGTAGGAGCGAGGGGGACGCCCAGTCCTTGCTCGCGAACCGACTCCGCAGCGAGGCCGTTCGCGAGCAAGCTCGCTCCTACGAAAAGCTGATCCCACACGTAGGGCGCATAACGCCCCAGGCGTTATCCGCCGGTAACCTGCGACGGCGAATAGAGCGTTCCGCCTTATTCGCCCTACCCAACTGGTAGTAGTTCACCGGCCAAATTGATTCAGATCATGTCGCACCAGTACCCGGCGGCAGGACACTGCGGCACTCACCCCGGAGGTCCCCATGCCACCCTCGCCGCACCTGCCCCTCGTCTATTCCTGCTCCGGCTGTTCCAACCTCGCCCAGCTGGCCAACGACCTCGCCCTGCGCCTGGACCGTGACGGCCTGGCGGAGATGTCCTGCATTGCGGGAGTCGGCGGCGACGTACCGGCGCTGGTGAAGAAGGCCTGCTCCGGCCGGCCGATCATCGCGGTGGACGGCTGCCACCTGCATTGCGTGCAGAACTGCCTGGCGCGCCACGGGGTGAAGGCCGAGCACGAAATCACCCTGACCGAATACGGCCTGAAGAAACGCTACGGCGAGGACGCACCGGTGCAGGACTTCGAGATGCTCTACGAGGAACTGCAGTTCCTCGTCCGCGTCCCGGCCTGAGCCTTGGTCGCCCGGACCCGGCTCAATGCCGAAGGACGGCTCCAGCGTAGGATGGCGTGGAGCGAAGCGATACCCATCGATTGGCGCACCAAAGCAGCATGGATATCGCAGAGGGTGAGCGACTCAGGCGTTCTCCTGCACCACCCGGCTGGCACGGCGCATGGCGTTCCACAGCCAGGTCGGCAGGCTGTCCGGATCAAGGCTGTCGATCAGGTTCTTCACCGCCAACCCCAGTTCGGTATCACCCTCGATCACCAGGCGACGACGGAAGAACAGCGTGTCCGGGTCTTCCTGTCGCCCCGCCAGCAGCAGGAAGTCGCGCCAGCTGCCGCGGATGGTCACGCTGGGCGTGCAGGCATCGGCGAAGCGCAGGCCGCTACGGTCGTGGGTGAAGCTCCAGGCCAGACCGAGATCGCTCACTTCCAGGCGTAGCCAATGGCCGTCGAGGACATCGAAAGCGCCGTCCGCCAGCGGCTCGGCGAACAGGCGATTGGCGGCACGCTGCAGCACCGCGCGCTGCAATCCGGCAGGCATGCGCGCAGCCAGCGGCAGGAGGCGGTCGGCGGCGCGCAGGGCACCCGTTTCCAGTGTCAGCACAGGTTCACCTCATCGCTGCGCAGCATGCCCGGTCGGCCATGCCAGTATCCGTTGCAACCCTCCACCGCCAAGGGCGGCGTCGCGCCCTTGCGCACGCGGTCGAAGGCCTGCACCACTTCCAGCATGCCTTCGGCGCGGGGGCTCAGGCGCAGCAGGTCGGCGCCGCTGTCGCGCAGCGAGGCGTAGTCCGCCAGCAGGTTGCTGGACTCGCCGGACATGGTCTGGATGCCATTGAGGGTGAACAGCGGCATGCCTTCCTGGCTGAGCATCGACATGCCCTCCGGATAGTTCATGCAGCAGAACTGGCAGTCGTCCTTGGGCCGGTTCTCCGCGCGCGCGGTGAAGCAGCGCGCCGAGTACGCCAGCGGCAGATGACCGTAGGCGAACACCTCGGTCTCCACATCGCTGATGCCCAGCTCGCGCGCCTGCTCAATCACCGCATGGATCTGCTCGCCGGAGCATTCCACCGGCGGCACCCAGCGACGCAAGCCGGCGGCGTGCAACTCGGCCAGCGTGTGGCCGTTGTAGACGTTGAGCGCCGGGCCGCCGACGAACTCGACGCCCAGGCCGGAGAGAATCTGCACCGCGCCCATGTCGCTGGCCTCGACGCGCAACTCGCCATTGGCGCACAGCCGGCGCAGCGCGGAAAGCTCGGAAGCCGCTTCGATCAGCGCCAGCCCCGAGATGAGGATTTCCGCCCCGCTCTGCTGTTGCAGCTCGCGCCCCAGGCCCAGCCAATTGTCGAGCGACATGGCGCGGCGTTTGGAACAAACGGTTTCGCCGATGTAGATCGCGTCCAGCGGCTGTTCGGCCATCTGCGCATAAAAATCCAGGAGTGTCCGGCGGTCCCAGTAGAACAGCACCGGCCCGAGGCTGAGTTTCATCACGAGGTCCTCACTGCCAGGAGCGATGGTAGGCGCCCAGGGTCGTCTGGTGGCCTTCGGAAAGCTTGTCCAGGGCGTCCTGCCACTGCGTCAGCGCGCGGTAGTTCTCCGGCGCGCGCTGCCACGCATCCAGCGCCTGGCGCCAGACGCGGGTGACCTGCTCGACATAGGCCGGGCTGCGTTGCCGGCCCTCGATCTTCACTGCCGCGACGCCGATTTCCGCCAGCTGCGGGATCAGGTCGATGGTATTCAGGCTGGTGGGTTCCTCCAGGGCATGGAAGCGCTCGCCGTTGACCACGAAGCGGCCCTTGCACAGGGTCGGGTAGCCCGCCGGCTCGTCCGGCGCGTAGCGGTCGATCAGCACGTCGTTGAGGCGCGAGGTCAGCCCCTCGGGCTCTTCGCTCCAGCGCACCGCCCTGGCCGGCGAGCAGACGCCGCAGAGGTTGGGCGACTCGCCGGTGACATAGGAGGACAAATGGCAGCGCCCTTCGGCCATGATGCACAGACTGCCGAAGGCGAAGACTTCGATGGGTACCGGGCTGTTCGCCGCCACCTGGCGCACCTGCGCCAGCGACAGTACGCGCGGCAGCACCGCGCGGCGGATGCCATAGCGCTCGTGGTAGAAGGCCAGCGCCGCGACGTTGGTGGCCGAGCCTTGCACCGAGAGGTGCAGCGCGAGGTTCGGGTGGCGCCTGGCGGCGTAGCCGAGCACTGCGCAGTCGGCGGCGATCAACGCATCCACGCCGAGGTCGGCGGCGTGGTCCACCGCGCGTTGCCAGCGGGTCCAGCCGGCCGCACCGGGGTAGGTATTGACCGCCACGTACATCTGCTTGCCGGCGCTGTGGATCAGCTCCACGCCCTGGCGCAGCTGGCGGTCATCGAGGTTGAGGCCGGCGAAGTGGCGGGCGTTGGTATCGTCGCGAAAGCCGACGTAGATCGCGTCGGCGCCCTCGCGCAGGGCCGATTTCAGGGCGGGCAGACTTCCCGCCGGACAGACCAGTTGCATGCTTCCCCCGGGCAGTGCAGAGGCCGCCGGCCCCCGCCGGCAGCCGGGAACGGCGTCAGGCGCCGAGTTCGCTGAAAGACAGGAAGGGCAGCGGTTCGCCGGCGTGCAGGATGCGCCCGGCCTCCACCACCGCCAGGCCATCGGCCCAGCTCGCTGCGCGCAGCATGGCCGAGCCCTGCTGCGGATGCAGGCAGATGCGCGCCACGCCGGTGCTGTCCAGTTCCAGACGCGCGCGCAGGTACTGGCGGCGCGAGTTGGCCGTGGGCCAGTCGAAGCCTGCCGGCAGCGTCACCGGCAAGGTATCGGTGGCGCTGCGCCCCTGGGCACGCCAGAGGAACGGGCGCGCCACCACCAGGGCGGTGACCAGCGCCGCGGCCGGGTTGCCCGGCAGGCCGATCCACGGCTTGCCGGCGATGCTGCCGAACGCCAGCGGCTTGCCCGGCTGCATCTTCAGCTTCCACAGGTGCAGCTCGCCCAGTTCACGGATCGCCTGCTTGAGGTAATCGCGGTCGCCCACCGACACCCCGCCGCTGGTGATCAGCACGTCCCATTCGGACGCAGCGAGACTCAGCGCATCGCGGCTGGCCGCCAGGGTGTCGGCAAGCACGCCGTAGTCGTGGACTTCGACGCCCCAGCCGCGCAGCAGTGCGCCGACGCTGAAGCGGTTGGCGTTGTAGATCTGCCCCGGCGCGAGCGGCTCACCGGGCTCGCGCAGCTCGTCGCCGCTGCTCAGCAGGCAGACGCGCAGCGGGCGGTGCACGCTGACAGCGTCCAGACCGACGCTGGCGAGCAGGCCGAGGTCCTGGGCGCGCAGTTTCTTCCCGGCACTGAGCAAGGCATCGCCTTCGCACAGCTCTTCACCGCGCCGACGCACATGGCTGCCATGGGCCACCACGGGCACCTGCAGCCAGTCGCCGTCGACCTCGCAGTCTTCCTGGGCGATCACGCTGTCCGCTCCCGGCGGCAACGGCGCGCCGGTGAAGATGCGCATGGCCTGGCCGGGCTGCAGTTCGACCTGGGCGGCGTCGCCGGCGGCGATATAGCCGGCGATTTTCAACCGCGCTCCGGACGGGCCCATGTCGGCGCAGCGCAGGGCATAGCCGTCCATCGCGCTGTTGTCCCACAACGGCAGGTCGATGGGTGAGTGGATGTCCTCGGCGAGGATGCGGCCCAAGGCGCTTTCCAGGTCGATACGTTCGGTCGGCGGTGCCAGGGGAGCGAACTCCATCAGCGCGGCAATGGCCTCGTCCACCGGGCGCAGGCCGGTACCGGAACAGCCGCAGGCGCTCATGAGCGTGTCCCGCAGGCCAGCACCGGGCGCTCGGGCAGGCGCTTGAGATGGGGGACGAAATTGCACGGCTTGGTGCGGCTGTCGAGTTGCAGCAGGAGGATCTTTTCCCAGGCGGTCAGGCAGGCGCCGGTGGAGCCGGGCAGGCAGCAGATCAGCGTGCCGTTGGTGATGCCGGCGATGGCGCGGGACTGGATGGTGGAGGTGCCGATTTCCTCGCGGGAAATCTGCCGGAACAGTTCGCCGAAACCATCCACGGTGCGCTCGAGCAACGGCGCGACGGCTTGCGGGGTGTTATCGCGGGCGGTGAAACCGGTGCCGCCGGTGATCAGGCCGACCTGGACCTTGGGGTCGGCGATCCAGGCCGAGACCACGGCGCGGATCTGGTAGATGTCGTCGATCACCAGACGGCGTTCGGCGAGCGCGTGGCCGGCGCGTTGCAGCGAGGTCACCAGGGCCTGGCCGGAGGTGTCGTTGTGCAGGCTGCGGGTATCGCTGACGGTGAGAACCGCGATCTCCAGCGGCTGGAAATCCGGGGTGCTGAGATGGCTCATGAGGGGCTCTCCGATGCGGAGCAAAAAGGGCTGGCGCCAGCCTGCGCCCGTTCCCCTCTACCGCCCATTCCTCCTAGGAGGTACTGCCCCGGCGCGAGCGGGGCATCGGAGTCAACCTGCAGGAGCCGCGCCATGCGCGCGATCGCGGGCGTGGCCCGCTCCGGCAGGGGAACTCCGCAGTCAGACGGTTCAGCTTTTCCAGCGCTCGGCAGCCGCCTGGTCGCTGCAGCGCCCTTCGACCCAGCGCGGGCCGTCGCTCGTGTCTTCCTTCTTCCAGAAAGGCGCGCGGGTCTTCAGGTAGTCCATGACGAAGTTGCAGGCGTCGAACGCCGCCTGCCGGTGGGCGCTGGCAGCACCGACGAAGACGATGGGCTCGCCCGGTTCCAGGCGGCCAATGCGGTGGAGGATTTCCAGGCGCAGCAACGGCCAGCGCTCATTGGCCTCGACCTCGATCTTCGCCAGCGCCTTCTCGGTCATGCCGGCGTAGTGCTCGAGGAACATGCCGCCCACTTCGCGGCCGTCGTTGAAATCCCGCACGTAGCCGACGAAGCCGACCACCGCGCCGACGCCGACGTTGGCGGCGTGCATCGCGTTGAGTTCGGCGCCCGGATCGAACGCTGCCGGCTGGACGCGGATCGCCATGGGCTCAGCCTCCGGTGACGGTGGGGAAGAAGGCCACCTCGTCGCCGTCGGCGAGGGGCTCATCCAGGGAGCACAGCTCCTGGTTGCGTGCGCACATCAGGTTCTGCTCGCCGAGTACGTCCCAGACGCCGCCGCGCTCCAGCAGCAGGCGCCGCAGATCGTCGAGGCTGGCCAGGGACTGGCTCCAGTTCAGTTGCTCGCCATCCAGGCCGAGGGCTTCACGGTAGCGGGCGAAGTACTGCACGCGGATCATGGCTTGTCTCCGGCAACGCTTGCTGCGGCAACGTAATGACCGCTCTTGCCGCCGAGCTTCTCCAGCACGCGCACGCTGTCGATGGTCATGCCACGGTCGACGGCCTTGCACATGTCGTAGATGGTCAGCGCGGCGACGCTGGCGGCGGTCAGCGCTTCCATCTCCACACCGGTCTGCCCGGCCAGCTTGCAGCGGGCGACGATGTGCACGGTGTCCTCGCCCTCGGCGGCCAGTTCGACCTTCACGCTGGTGAGCAGCAACGGGTGGCACAGCGGGATCAGCTCGTGGGTCCGCTTCGCCGCCTGGATGCCGGCGATGCGCGCCACGGCGAACACGTCACCCTTGGGGTGGCCGCCGTCCTGGATCAACTGCAGGGTGGACGGGAGCATGCGCACCCGGGCTTCGGCCACGGCCTCACGGGACGTCACCGCTTTTTCGGTGACATCGACCATGTTGGCGCGGCCCTGGGAATCGAGATGGGTCAGCACGGCTGGAAACTCTCCGGTGGATCAGGGGAACAGTGTACTCCCGGTGCGCGCGGCCGGAGGACCGGCGGACGGCGCATTGGGGGGAGGATTGTATACAAGAAGAGGTAGGCGGGGCGCAAAGAAAAGGCCCGCCGGGTGGCGGGCCTGGGTTGGCGTTACATGTGGGCTTCGGCGAACTCCGCCAGCACCGAGCGCGGCACCCCTTGCAGGGTCACGTGCACGCCGTGGGGGAAGTCCTTGAAGCGTTCGGTCAGGTAGGTCAGGCCGGAGCTGGTGGCCGACAGGTAGGGGGTATCGATCTGCGCCAGGTTGCCCAGGCAGACCACTTTGGAACCGTTGCCCGCACGGGTGATGATGGTCTTCATCTGGTGCGGGGTGAGGTTCTGGCACTCGTCGATCAGGATCAGGCTCTGCTGGAAGCTGCGGCCGCGGATGTAGTTCAGCGATTTGAACTGCAGCGGCACCTTGCTGAGGATGTAGTCGACGCTGCCGTGGGTGCACTCATCGTCCGAATGCAACGCTTCGAGGTTGTCGGTGATTGCGCCGAGCCAGGGCTCCATCTTCTCCGCCTCGGTGCCGGGCAGGAAACCGATGTCCTCGTCCAGGCCCTGCACGCTGCGGGTCGCGATGATGCGCTTGTAGCGCTTGGTGACCATGGTCTGCTCGATGGCGGCAGCCAGCGCGAGGATGGTCTTGCCCGAGCCGGCGGCGCCGGACAGGTTGACCAGGTGGATGTCCGGGTCCAGCAGCGCGTACAGCGCCAGCGACTGGTACACGTCGCGCGGGCGCAGGCCCCAGGCTTCCTGGTGCAGCAGCGGCTCCTGGTGCAGGTCGAGGATGGTCAGCTCATCCTGGTCGATGCCCTTGATCCAGCCGACGAAGCCCTGCTCATCGACGATGAACTCGTTGATGTGCACTGCCGGCAGGTTGTCGGTGAGTTGCACGCGGTGCCAGGTGCGACCGCGGTCCTGGCGGGTCTCCACCTTGCTGACGCGGTCCCAGAAGGACCCGCCCAGCGAATGGTAGCCACGCGACAGCAGGTTGATGTCATCGACCAGCTGGTCGGTGTGGTAGTCCTCGGCGAACACCCCGCAGGCACGCGCCTTGAGGCGCATGTTGATGTCCTTGGTGACCAGCACCACGCGCTTGCTGCTATGGCGACTCTTCAGCTCCACCAGCTGGTTGATGATCTTGTTGTCATTGAGGTGTTCGGGCAGCCAGGTGATCGGCTCGGCGCGCTTGCTCATGAGGATCGACAGGCTGCCGCACGGCCCGCTCTTGCCGCGCTGGATGGGCACGCCATCCTCTACCTGCTCGGGCGAGGCCTCGCCCAGTACCGAATCGATCAGGCGGATGGCCTGGCGGCATTCCGCTGCCACGGTGTGTTTTCCGGTCTTGAGCTTGTCCAGTTCCTCCAGCACCGTCATCGGGATCGCGACGTGGTGCTCCTGGAAGTTCAGCAAGGCGTTGGGATCGTGGATCAGGACGTTGGTGTCGAGGACGTACAGGGTGGGCTGGGTGGGGCGGGAGCGTCCGTGGTCATCCATACGCAGGTCACCTCTTGTAGGAGCGTTACGACGGAATGCCTTTACAGCGCTCCGCCGTGCGGTGAGCCACCGGCTCTCGGACGCCTGGGATCGGCAGGATTCGAGAGCACTGCATACAAGGGACTGGCCGGGCCGGGGCCGCCACCTGTCTGCAGGGTTCGGCGGTCTACGACTCAACAAATACAGGAAAAAACATGACGATAAAAAGTCTTTTTCCTTCCTAGGAAAGTTTTTTTCGTCGCACGACGAAATACCTTGGCGGGGACTCCGGACAGCGCTAGTTTTAGGAGTCCTACCCCTCGTAACGCCCTCCGCTTTTTTCGCAAGATCAGTCCCTTAGCCTCGCACACCGCGTCTACCCCGGCACTTGCGCCGAATACCAGCGCTTTCCCGCCCGCCTATATAGATGTCGCCCCCGACGCTAATCGTCCCCATAGGTGGAGCCAACGCCCGCGACTCCTTACAATCGCCGCTCGCTTGTAGGAGACCGCACGATGCTGATGGTGATTTCCCCCGCCAAGACCCTGGACTACGACACCGCACCGGTGACGCAGCGCTTCACCCTGCCCGAGCACCTGGACGACGCCCAGGAACTGATCGGCATCCTGCGGGAACTCGCGCCGGCGCAGATCGCCGAGCTGATGCACCTGTCGGACAAGCTGGCCGGCCTCAACGCCGCGCGCTTCGGCAGCTGGCACCCGGACTTCACCCCCGCCAACGCCAAGCAGGCCCTGCTGGCCTTCAAGGGTGATGTCTACACCGGCATGCAGGCCGAGGACTTCAGCGAAGCCGACTTCGATTTCGCCCAGCGCCACCTGCGCATGCTCTCCGGCCTCTATGGCGTGCTGCGCCCGCTGGACCTGATGCAGCCATACCGCCTGGAAATGGGCACCAAGCTGGCCAACGCTCGTGGCAAGGACCTCTACGCCTTCTGGGGCGAGCGCATCAGCGCCTGGCTGAACGAGTCCCTGGCCGAGCAGGGCGACGAGGTGCTGCTGAACCTGGCCTCCAACGAATACTTCGGCGCGGTGAAGCGCAAGGCCCTGAACGCGCGGGTGATCGACACCGAGTTCAAGGACCTGAAGAACGGCCAGTACAAGATCATCAGCTTCTACGCCAAGAAGGCCCGCGGGATGATGGCGCGCTACGTGATCAAGGAGCGCCTGACCCACCCCGAGGGCCTGAAGGACTTCAACTACGCGGGCTACGCCTACAGCGCCGAGCACTCCAAGGCCGACCAGCTGGTATTCCTGCGCGACCACGCCGAAGACTGAAGCGCCTTTTCTGCTGCACCAAACGGGAGCCCTGAGGGTTCCCGTTTTCGTTTCCGCGCAGAACCTGCGGGAACGCCCCATGGGTGCGGTTACGGGCATGGGCCAGGGCCCCACTCCTCCTGCCGGGACGTCCGGCGCTGGGCGGTTCGCGAGCAAGCTCGCTCCTACGAAAGCCCCTGCAAGACCGAAGCTGGTGCAACCGCCGGCCCTGCCGACGGTTCGCGGGCGCGGCCCGCTCCTACAGGGGGCAATCAGCCGCACCGCTTCGCCGCTGTTTCGCCCCCGAAATCACCGCTGATTCCAAGTGGCCTGTAAGCCATTGACCATGGAACCGGCTGGTCACGGGGGCCTATCTGTACGTTTATTGCCCAAAACACCCCCTGAAGACCACACGACGGAAATGGTCAAAATGACCGTTCGTCTGCTTCAGGATTAATCGTGAGAAAATTTTTCGAGCCGCCGGACAGGCCGAATGGATGGAAATCCTCCTGATTCGCTCCCTGCCTTGTAATCCATTCGCCATTAACAGCCTTTGGCCATGACATGCATTTCACGATTGCACTTTGCAAGATGGAAAGCTGAACGGCAGCTGAACGAATGTCTTAACGACGATACACGGTCGTTTTTAACGAAAAATTCAATGGAACTTTCCCCGACCATGCACTTTGCACTAAGCAAAGCGCCGTGCAATTTGCCATTAACTCAGCATCAGGTGATATCAATTGGATATTTCAGATACTTGCAGAGACGGGATGGGCGGAAGGAACTAACCGCATTTCGGATAAATCCTATTTGCGCAACGACCATCGCTGGCGAAACAGAAATGCCCGATGGAAATTGGAGTTTCGCTTCCAAGGTTATTTCGATCCGCTCTTTTCGATTCGACCAACAAGCGCAACCCAATGAAATAACTGAACTTTTCAGATGACGAGGCAATCATCTAACCAGACTGGAGCACGCCAGACAGCCATTGCACCAACGTTGCAATCTGTCTGAAACATAACAGGGCAAACATTCAAAGTTTGCTCCAATACTGTGCTCGAAAGTTTAGCACTCGATTCCCATGCCTGCCTGGAAGGAAGTACGGAGAACACTTCAACAGTGAACTCCGGGGATTCACTCATCCTGAATAAATCGCCCTGCCGGGCAACTTTAAACAGTTCGACCATTGAAGAGGTGAATGCGATGCGTATCAGCATCTTTGGTCTTGGGTATGTTGGCGCAGTATGTGCCGGCTGCCTGTCCGCACGAGGCCATGAAGTCGTTGGGGTGGATGTCTCCACCACCAAGATCGATCTGATCAACAACGGGAAGTCGCCCATCGTCGAGCCGGGCCTGGAGCCTCTGCTGCAACAGGGCATCCGCACCGGTCGCCTGTCGGGCACCACCGACTTCAAGAAGGCCGTACTGGACACCGACGTGTCGTTCATCTGCGTCGGCACCCCGAGCAAGAAGAACGGCGACCTCGACCTGGGCTACATCGAGTCCGTCTGCCGCGAGATCGGCTACGCCATCCGCGAGAAGAAGGAGCGCCACACCGTGGTCGTGCGCAGCACCGTGCTGCCGGGCACCGTGAACAACGTAGTGATCCCGATCATCGAAGACTGCTCGGGCAAGAAAGCCGGCGCCGACTTCGGCGTGGGCACTAATCCAGAGTTCCTGCGCGAATCCACCGCGATCAAGGACTACGACTTCCCGCCCATGACCGTCATCGGCGAGCTGGACGCCCAGACCGGCGACCTGCTGGAAGAGATCTACCGCGAGCTGGACGCGCCGATCATCCGCAAGACCATCGAGGTCGCCGAGATGATCAAGTACACCTGCAACGTCTGGCACGCCGCCAAGGTCACCTTCGCCAACGAGATCGGCAACATCGCCAAGGCCGTCGGCGTCGATGGCCGCGAAGTGATGGACGTGATCTGCCAGGACCGCAAGCTGAACCTGTCGCGCTACTACATGAAGCCCGGCTTCGCCTTCGGCGGCTCCTGCCTGCCCAAGGACGTGCGCGCCCTCACCTACCGCGCCAGCCAGCTGGACATCGAACACCCGATGCTCGGCTCGATCATGCGCAGCAACCAGCACCAGGTGCAGAAGGCCTTCGACATCATCGCCGCGCACGGCAGCCGCAAGGTCGGCCTGCTCGGCCTGTCGTTCAAGTCCGGCACCGATGACCTGCGCGAAAGCCCGCTGGTGGAACTGGCCGAGATGCTCATCGGCAAGGGCTACGAGCTGCAGATCTTCGACCGCAACGTCGAGTACGCCCGCGTCCATGGCGCGAACAAGGAGTACATCGAATCGAAGATCCCGCACGTCTCCTCGCTGCTGGTCTCGGACCTGGACGCCGTCGTGAAGTCCTCCGACGTCCTGGTGCTGGGCAACGGTGACGAGCTGTTCGTCGATGTGGTGAAGCAGGCCCCCGAGGGCAAGAAGGTCGTCGACCTGATCGGCTTCATGCCCAGCGTCACTGACGAGCGCGCCGAAGGCATCTGCTGGTAAGCGCCGCCTGCTCCTGTAGGAGCGCGCCATGCGCGTGATCGCGGGCATGGCCCGCTCCTACAGGGGCAACCCACTTCTCCAGAAGCGACAGACGGATTTCGACCATGGGAACCTACAAACGAATCATCGGTGAAGCCACCGGCTGGCTGGTCTTCCTCGGCCTGCTGATGCTGCTGGCGCTGCTCGTGCCGCCGACCGTATTCGACGCCGAATCCAAGGACTTCCTGTTGCTGATCGGCGCGGTCGGCATCTGGCGCTACTCCATGGGTGGCCTGCACTTCCTGCGCGGCATGCTGTTCCTCTATGTGGTCTACCCGCACTACCGCCGACGGATGCGCAAGCTCGGCGAGGCGGCCGACCCGTCCCACGTATTCCTGATGGTCACCAGTTTCCGCATCGACGCGCTGACCACCTCGATGGTCTATCGCTCGGTCATCGAAGAAGCCATTGCCTGCGGCTACCCCACCACCGTGGTGTGCTCCATCGTCGAGATGTCCGACGAGGTGCTGATCAAGCAGCAGTGGCAGAAGCTCAACCCGCCGGACCACGTGAAGCTCGATTTCGTGCGCATCCCCGGCACCGGCAAGCGTGACGGCCTGGCCCACGGCTTCCGCGCCATCTCCCGCCACCTGCCGGACGAAGATGCGGTGGTCGCGGTGATCGATGGCGACACCGTGCTGGAGCCCGGCGTGGTGCGCAAGACAGTGCCCTGGTTCAAGCTCTTCCCCAACGTCGGCGGCCTGACCACCAACGAATTCTGCGAAGTGCAGGGCAGCTACGTGATGAGCGAGTGGCACAAGCTGCGCTTCGCCCAGCGCCACATCAACATGTGCTCCATGGCCCTGTCCAAGCGCGTGCTGACCATGACCGGGCGCATGTCGGTGTTCCGCGCCGCCGTGGTCACCGACCCGGACTTCATCACCGACGTCGAAAGCGATCACCTGGACCACTGGCGCCTGGGCCGCTTCCAGTTCCTCACCGGCGACGACAAGTCCAGCTGGTACAGCCTGATGCGCCTGGGCTACGACACCTTCTACGTGCCGGACGCGGCGATCAACACGGTCGAGCACCCGCCGGAGAAGAGCTTCATCAAGGCCAGCCGCAAGCTGATGTTCCGCTGGTACGGCAACAACCTGCGGCAGAACTCCCGCGCCCTCGCCCTGGGCCCGCAACGCCTGGGCTGGTTCACCAGCGTGGTGCTGTTCGACCAGCGCCTGTCGATGTGGACCTGCCTGCTCGGCCTGGTCGCCGCGATCATCGCCAGCATCAAGTACAGCATCGCCTTCCTGCTCATCTACCTGCTGTGGATCGGCATCACCCGCTTCGTGCTGACCCTGCTGCTGTCGCTGTCGGGCCACCACATCGGGCCGGCCTACCCGGCGATCCTCTATTACAACCAGATCGTCGGTGCCCTGGTGAAGATCTACGTGTTCTTCCGCCTCGACCAGCAGTCCTGGACCCGCCAGAACACCAAGCTCGACCGCGGCCTGGCCAGCTTCCAGCGCTGGTTCAACACCTGGTCCTCGCGAGCCATGACCTTTTCCGCGGCCAGCGTTTTCGTCGCCGTACTGCTGACCATCGTCTGACCCGACTTCTATCTACGAACAGGACTCGACCTCATGAATACCGCCGTCAACGTCAATGTCGTGCATGAATCCGAAGCCCAGCGCCAGCACGCCCGGGTCAAGCTGCCCGCCCGCATCCGCTACATCGGATCCCACCGCGAAGGCATCGATGCGCGCCTGCTGGACCTGTCCGCCGGCGGCTTCGCCTTCACCTCGGCGAACGACACCCAGGTGCAGGTCGGCGACCTGCACAAGGGCAAGCTGCTGTTCCAGATCGACAGCATCAGCTTCTCCCTCGAAGTGGAATTCCAGGTGCGTTCGTACGATCGCGAAACCAGCCGTGTCGGCTGCGAATTCCAGCACCTGAAGCCGCGCGAGATCGCCGCCCTGCGCTACCTGATCACCTCCTACCTGGCCGGTGAAGTGATCAGCGTCGGCGACATGCTCAACACCCTGCAGCGCGAGAACTTCACCAAGGCCCGCAAGCACGGTGCAGGCTCCGGCGGCATGGGCTTCTTCGGCCGCTTCCGCGCAGTCACCGTGAGCACCGCGATCTTCGTGGTCGGCGTCGGCGCCTTCGCGGTGATCCTCAACCAGATCTACAACCTGTACTTCGTCACCCATGCCGACTCGGGCGTGGTCAGCGTGGCCAACCAGCAGATCACCATGCCCCGCGAAGGCACCGTGGAAAGCCTGGTCGAGCCGGGCGCGGAAGTCGCCAAGGGCGCGCCCATCGCCTCCTTCTCCGCCAACCTGCTGGACCTGCTCAAGGGCAACCTGACCGAAGAACAGCTCAACCCGAGCAACATCGAGAAGCTCTTCGGCCACCAGATGAAGGGCACCCTGACCAGCCCGTGCGACTGCCGCGTGGTCGAGCAGCGCGTCGCCAACGGCCAGTTCGCCAACAAGGGCGACGTGATCTTCACCCTGACCCCGCGCGACAGCCTGGCCACCGTCGAAGCGCGCTTCCCCTACCGCAACGCCGCCGAGCTTTCCCCCGGCACCCACGTGAACTTCCAGGTCGCCGGCGACAGCGAAGTGCGCGGCGGCCGCATCCTGCGCACCGCGCCGGTGGACGGTGACCTGTCCTCGGAAATCCGTGTGCAGATCACCCCCGACCAGCCGCTCGACAGCCAGATGGCTGGCCGCCCGACTGAAGTCAGCATCGGCGGCCTGCCGGGCCGCACCCTGCTGAACAAGGCGATGGCCCTGGCCACCGCCCGCTAAGAGGACTGCCCGCATGAATCGACCTGTCTTGCGACACGCCCCGCACCTGGCCCTGGCATTGGCCATCGCCGCCGCGGCCGGTTGCGCCGGCCTGCCCGACCAGCGTCTGGCCCAGGAAGCCCTGGAGCGCGGCGACATCGCCACCGCCCAGGCCAACTTCCAGGCCCTGGCCACCATGGGTTATGCCGACGCACAGGTCGGACTGGCCGACATGCAGGCCGCCACCGGCGACCCCGACGAACAGGCCCGCGCCGAGAAGCTCTACCGCGAAGCGGCCGAGAGCTCCCCGCGTGCCCGCGCCCGCCTGGGCAAATGGCTGGCGGCCAAGCCCGGCGGCACCGACGCCGAGCACCGCGAAGCCGAGCAACTGCTGACCCGCGCCTTCGACGAAGGCGAGGACAGTGCGCTGGTTCCGCTGATCGTCCTCTACCTGCAGTACCCGCAGGCCTGGCCGAACGTGAACCCGCAGCAGCGCATCGACCAGTGGCGCGCCCAGGGCCTGCCGCAGGCGGACCTGGCGCAGATCATCCTGTACCGCACCCAGGGCACCTACGACCAGCACCTCAGCGAAGTCGAGCAGGTCTGCCAGCGCTGGCTGAACCGCATGGACGTGTGCTGGATGGAACTGGCCACCGTGTACCAGAAGCAGGGCAACGCGGATAAGCAGAAGGCTCACCTCGAAGCGCTCAAGGCAGGCTGGAAGGCCGGCCGCGTGCCGTCCGAGCGCGTCGAATCGGTGGCCGGCGTCCTGGCCGATCCGAACATCGGCACCGCCGATCCGCAGGCCGCCCAGGCGCTGCTCAACGAGATCGCGCCGACCTACCCGGCCGCCTGGGTCAGCCTCGCCAAGCTGCAGTACGACAACCCGGACCTGGGCGACCTGGACCAGATGCTCGACTACCTGAAGAAAGCCCAGGACGCCGCCCAGCCCCGCGCCGAGCTGCTGCTCGGGCGCCTCTACTACGACGGCAAGTGGGCCCCGCAGGAGCCGCAGAAGGCCGAGCAGCACCTGCTCAAGGCCGCCGCCACCGAGCCCCAGGCGCACTACTACCTGGGCCAGATCTACCGCCGCGGCTTCCTCGGCCAGGTCTACCCGCAGAAGGCCGTGGACCACCTGATCATCGCTGCCCGCGCCGGCCAGGCCAGTGCCGACATGGCCCTCGCCCAGCTCTATTCGCAGGGTCGCGGCATCCGCCCGAACCTGGTCAACGCCTACGTCTTCGGCGAACTCGCCCAGCGCCAGCAGGTGCCCACCGCCAGCGACCTGATGGCGCAGATCGAACCGCAGATCCAGCCGGCCGACCGCAGTGCGGCCCAGCAGTTGCTCAAGCGTGAAGAACAGGCTCGCGGCGCCAACTGGCAAGCCACCGTCAGCCTTCTGCAGAACAACCAGGAACAAGAAAACCTATGAAGCGCACCGACCCGATGACCACCCCGCTGTTTGCTCTCGTCGATGGAGTTCAGCCGCGTGCTCTGGCTTCCGCTGTCCGCCGCGCCCGCCTGTTCCCCGCCATGCTCGGCGTTGGCCTGAGCCTCGCCGGCACCCTGTTCGGCAGCCTTGCCCACGCCGCGGAAGAGCCACCGAAGAACTTCGGCATCGACATCAAGGTCACCGCCGAATCCGAGGATGACCGCGACCTGGGAACCGCCCACGGCGGCGACCTCAACGGCATCGGCCTGGACCTGCGGCCCTGGGCGTTCGGCCAGTGGGGCAACTGGAGCGCCTACGTGATGGGCCAGGCGGTTGCCGCCACCGACACCATCCAGACCGACACCCTGCAGAACGACGACGGCAACAACACCAGCAGCGGCGACAGCGACAACAAGCGCGAGCCCGACGACGCCTACCTCGCCCTGCGCGAGTTCTGGGTGGACTACGCCGGCCTCACCCAGTACCCCGGCGAGCACCTGCGCTTCGGTCGCCAGCGCCTGCGCGAAGACAGCGGCATGTGGCAGGACACCAACATCGAAGCGCTGAACTGGACCTTCGATACCACCCTGCTGCGCGCCCACCTCGGCGCCGCCCAGCGCTTCTCCGACTACCGCACCGACATCACCGACCTGGCGCCGGAGGACAAGGACCGCACCCATGTGTTCGGCGATATCTCCACGCAGTGGATGCCCCAGCACTGGGTCGGCCTGCGCCTGCACCACTCCGACGACAGCGGCAGCCTGCCGGACCCGGGCGACACCGTCGACTCGCTGGACAAGCGCTCCACCGGCGACCTCACCTGGGTCGGCATCGAGGCCAACGGCGACGGCTACAACTGGCGCTCGCAGATGCCCATCAACTATTGGGCCAGCGCTACCTGGCTGACCGGCAACCGTGACCGCCTGACCACCGTCCCGGTGGACGGCGAGCGGGTCGCTGCCGGCAAGCAGAGTGGCGACGTGGATGCCTACGGTGCCGACCTCGGCCTGCGCTGGAACATCGACGAGCAATGGCGCGTTGGCGGCGCCTACGCCCGCGGCAGTGGCGGCGGCAAGAACGGCGAGGACCAGTTCGAACAGACCGGCCTTGAGAGCAACCGCTCCAACTTCACGGGCACCCGTGCCCGTGCGCACCGCTTCGGCGAAGCGTTCCGCGGCGAACTGTCGAACCTTGAGGCCGCCACCCTGTTCGGCTCCTGGCAGTTGCGCGACGACTACGACGCCAGCGTCATCTACAACAAGTTCCGCCGCGTCGACAGCGACTCGGACATCGGCAACAGCGGCATCACCGCGCCGCTGGTCAACGACTCCAAGGACATCGGCCAGGAAGTCGACCTGGTCGTCACCAAGTACTTCAAGCAGGGCCTGCTGCCGGCTTCCATGAGCCAGGCAATCGACGAACCGTCGGCGCTGATCCGCTTCCGCGGCGGCGTGTTCAAGCCCGGCGACGCCTACGGCAGCCACGTCGACTCGACCATGCACCACGCCTTCGTCGACGTGATCTGGCGCTTCTGAGGACTGTAGCGATGACCCTCCATTCGATTCCCAGGCTCGCCATGCGCCGCACCCGTTGCGTGGCCGGGTCTCCGGTGGAGGCCCGCGCGCAAGGAGACACGGCCATGAACCGCCACCCGATACACGCCCTGCCGCTGACCGCCCTGCTGCTCGGCGGCCTGCTCAGCGCCGGCGCACCGGCCTGGGCGGCGCAGCCCGCGGCCAAGGCCGAAGCCAGCGCCAGCCATGCGAAGAAAGCCGAAACCGGCAAGACCGCCGACGGCGAAAAGGCCCCGGCAGAACAACCGGGCAACGAGCCGGGTCATACCCAGACGCTGAAGGAGTCCGGCAACTACACCGTGACCGCCGCCCCCAGCGGACCGCTCAAGCTCGATCCGCCCAAGCTCCCCGACCTCAGTGGCTATACCGCCGCCGCGGTGGAGAAGAAGATCGACCGCAGCAAGCGCGGTAAGGCGCAGGTCCAGCGCATGGTCCAGCAGCAGCCGCTGAAGGAATTCACCGGCGGCAAGAACCGCCTCGCCGAGTGGGTGAAGCGCCAGCACCAGATGCCCCAGGCAATCTTCATCGACGGCGGTTACGTCAACCTCGCCGAGCTGGTCGGCAAGCTACCGAAAACCGCCCTGGAACAGACCGAGCCGGGCGTTTACATCGCCCGCCTGCCCATCGTCGTGAGCCAGGGCGCGACCCTGGAGATCGACGGCAAGGTCAAGGAACTGCGCCTGTCCCAGGACCGCGGCGCGTTCCTGGTCAACGACGGCAAGCTGTTCGTGCGTGACACCCGGGTCACCGCCTGGAACGAGGCGAAGCAGGAGCCGGCCTGGTTCAAGACGCCCAACGAGTTCCGCCCCTTCCTGATTTCCTGGGGCGGCGCCGAGGCCAACCTGGTGAACAGCCACTTCACCAGTTTCGGCTACAACGCCTCCAAGGCCTACGGCATCTCCATCTCGCAGTACAGCCCGGGCATGGACAAGACCATGAAGCGCCCGCGCCCCAAAGGCTGGGTGATCGGTTCGACCTTCGAGGACGCCTGGTACGGCTTCTACTGCTACGAAGCGGACAACCTGGTGGTGCGCGGCAACACCTACAAGAACAACATCGTCTACGGCATCGACCCGCATGACCGCTCCCATCGCCTGATCATCGCCGAGAACACCGTCTACGGGACCAAGAAGAAGCACGGCATCATCGTTTCCCGTGAGGTCAACGACAGCTGGATCATCCACAACAAGACCTACGACAACCACCTCTCAGGGATCGTCCTCGACCGTAATTCCGAGCGCAATCTGGTGGCCTACAACGAGGTGTACCGCAACCACTCCGACGGCATCACCCTCTACGAGTCGGGCGACAACCTCATCTACGGCAACCAGGTGCTGGCCAATCTGCGCCACGGCATCCGCATCCGTAACAGCGTGAACATCCGCCTGTACGAGAACCTCGCGGCCGGCAACAAGCTGATCGGCGTCTACGGCCACATCAAGGACCTCTCCGACACCGACCGCAACATCGACCTCGACCCCTTCGACACCAAGGTCTCGCTGATCGTGGTCGGCGGCAAGCTGGCCGGCAACGGCTCGGGCCCGCTGTCGGTGGATTCGCCGCTGTCGCTGGAGCTCTACAAGGTGGCCATGCTCGGCCCGACCAAATCCTCCGGCATCTCCTTCAACGGCGTACTCGGCGAGAAGCAGGACCAGATCCTGGACCTGCTGGTGCGCCAGCAACGCGCGGTGCTGATCGACCCCGTCGAAAGCCAGGCCGAACTGCAGAACTGAGGACCGACAAATGAACAAACTGACCACCCACCTGCTGCGCCTGTCGGGCCTCACCGCCGCCCTGCTGCTCGCCCACCAGGCCAGCGCCGCCGACGCGCCGAGCTACTCCGCGCAGCCGGCTGCCGGGCTGTGCCCCACCGCTTCGAACAACGCGGCATACAACACCAAGTACCTGGGCTTCTTCACCCATCTGGTGCCGGCCCAGGAAGACTGGCTGTTCCGCACCACCTACGACCTGCGCACCGACTTCGGCACCAGCGCCGAAGGCTGGCGCGAGCTCAAGCAACTGCGCGACGAACTCAAGCGCAAGGGCATCGACCTGGTCGTCGTCTACCAGCCCACCCGTGGCCTGGTGAACCGCGAGAAACTCAACCCGCAGGAGAAGGCCAGCTTCAACTTCGAGCTGGCCAAGCAGAACTACCAGGCGGCCATCGCCCAGTTCCGCAAGGCCGGCATCTACACCCCGGACTTCTCGCCGCTGTTCGACGAGAAGGAAGAGCACCCGTACTACTTCAAGGGCGACCACCACTGGACCCCGTACGGCTCGATGCGCAGCGCGAAGATCGTCGCCGAGACGCTGAAGGACATCCCCGCCTACAACGACATTCCCAAGAAGGAATTCGAGAGCAAGCGCGTGGGGCTGCTGTCCAAGCTGGGCACCTTCCACAAGGCCGCCGCGCAACTGTGCGGCAGCAGCTACGCGCCGCAGTACGTCGACCGATTCGAGACCGAGCCGGTGGGCGATTCCGGCGGCGGCGACCTGTTCGGTGAAGGCGGCGATGCCCAGGTCGCGCTGGTGGGCACCTCCAACAGCGGCCCGGCGTACAACTTCGCCGGTTTCCTGGAGCAGTACGGCAAGGTCGACATCCTCAACAACGCCGTGTCCGGCGGTGGCTTCGACAGCTCCCTGCTGGCCTACATGACCAGCAAGGAATTCCACGACAAGCCGCCGAAGATCCTCATCTGGGAATTCGCCACCCACTACGACATGGCGCAGAAGAGCTTCTATCGCCAGGCCATGCCGCTGGTGGACAACGGCTGCGCCGACGGCAAGCCGGCCATCAGCCGCAAGGTCAAGCTGCACGCGGGCAGCAACGAGGTGCTGCTCAACAGCGGCGCCCTGCCGATCCGCTCGGGCAGCTACACCGCCGACGTCACCTACTCCGACCCCGGCGTGCACGAACTCAAGAACACCATCTGGTACATGAACGGTCGTCGCGAGCAGCTGAAGATCGAGCAGTCCAAGGCCGTGGATACCGGCGGACGCTACGTCTTCGAACTGCGCAACGACGAGGACTGGTCGAACCAGCAGTTCCTCTCCCTGGAGATCGAGGCGCCGGACGACATGCCGGCGGGCCTGGAAGTCGAGGCCAAGCTCTGTCAGACGCCCAAAGCCAAGTCGGCCGACGTGGCCGCCAACTGACGCGAGGGAGTGAATTCCATGCCCAGCCTACGCAAGATCAAGACACCCGTGGTCGCCCGCATCGGCCTGTCCATCGCCGTGCTCGGCGCCCTGTTCGGCGGCGAAAGCGCCACCTACGCCGCCGACCTGATGCCGCCGCCGGGCTACTTCTCCGCCGTCGGCGACAAGGGCAGCAGGAAGGACGCCGACAGCTGCCCCACCGCACCGACGCCGTACACCGGCAGCCTGCAGTTCACCAGCAAGTACAAGGGCTCGGACTCGGCACGCTCGACGCTGAACGCTGATGCGGAGAAAGAGTTCCGCAGCCAGATCAGGGACATCACCGACATGGAGCGCGGCGCCACCAAGCTCATCACCCAGTACATGCGCAGCGGCAACAAGGGCGACCTGGACTGCGCGATGAACTGGCTCGACAGCTGGGCCAAGGCCGGTGCGCTCGAAAGCAGCGACTACAACCACACCGGCAAGTCCATGCGCAAATGGGCGCTGGGCAGCCTGTCGTCCTCCTACATGCGCCTGAAGTTCTCCAGCAGCCGCCCGCTGGCCTCCTACGGCGAGCAGTCGAAAGAGATCGAGAACTGGTTCAGCACCCTGGGCAGCCAGGTGGTGCGCGACTGGAGCGACCTGCCGCTGAAGAAGATCAACAACCACTCCTACTGGGCCGCCTGGTCGGTGATGTCCACCGCCGTGGTGACCAACCGCCGCGACCTGTTCGACTGGTCCGTGCAGGAGTTCAAGGTCGCCGCCAACCAGGTGGACAACGACGGCTACCTCCCCAACGAACTCAAGCGTCGCCAGCGCGCCCTGTCCTACCACAACTACTCGCTGCCGCCGCTGACCATGATCGCCGCCTTCGCCCAGGTGAACGGCGTCGACCTGCGCCAGGAAAACAACGGCGCCCTGCAGCGCCTGGCCAACCGCGTGATGCAAGGCGTGGACGACCAGGACGCGTTCGACGAGAAGACCGGCAACGACCAGGACATGGGCGACCTGAAGGAGAACAGCAAGTTCGCCTGGCTGGAACCCTACTGCGCGCTCTACAGCTGCGCGCCCAAGACCCAGGACTGGAAGAAGAAGATGGAGCCGTTCAACAGCTTCCGCCTGGGGGGTGAGGTGACCAAGGTTTTCAACCGTCAGGGGGCGGGGAGCTGAAGCCGAAAGGCAAGAGCCCCTCTCCCCCGCCCTCTCCCTGAAGGGAGAGGGAGCTTTCCGAGTGTTCGGGAAGCATTGAGTCAGCCGGCTAGCACGAAAACAGCAGCCGACACGGATACCCCCTCTCCCTTCAGGGAGAGGGCTGGGGAGAGGGAACCCCCAACGCCGAAATACCGGCAAGCAACACCCCCCGACCCACGCAATAAAGACGCGGGCGGGCGCAACAGATTGAGCACCACATGGGGAGGAATTGGCGGGTAGCCCCGGCCTTTCCTCAAGGCGTCGCGAAGACGCCGGAAGGTCCGGAGCCACTCAAGGTTTGAAGCTCCAGAGAGAGACGCGGAATGGTCTTTTCTTCCAACGTGTTCCTGTTCCTGTTCCTGCCGGTCTTCCTCGGCCTGTACTACCTGAGCGGGAACCGCTACCGGAACCTCCTGTTGCTGGTCGCCAGCTACATCTTCTACGCCTGGTGGCGGGTGGACTTCCTCCTGCTGTTTGCCGGCGTCACCCTGTTCAACTACTGGATCGGCCTGCGCATCGGCGCCGCCGGCGTACGCACCAGGGCCGCCCAACGCTGGCTGATCCTCGGCGTGGTCGTCGACCTCTGCGTGCTGGGCTACTTCAAGTACGCCAACTTCGGCGTCGAGAGCCTCAACGAGATCATCACCTCGATGGGCATGCAGCCCTTCGTGCTGACCCACATCCTGCTGCCCATCGGCATCAGCTTCTACACCTTCGAATCGATCAGCTACATCATCGACGTGTACCGCGGCGACACTCCGGCCACGCACAACCTGATCGACTTCGCGGCGTTCGTGGCGATCTTCCCGCACCTGATCGCCGGCCCCGTGCTGCGCTTCAAGGACCTGGTCGACCAGTTCAACCACCGCACCCACACCGTCGACAAGTTCGCCGAAGGCTGCACTCGCTTCATGCAGGGCTTCGTCAAGAAGGTGTTCATCGCCGACACCCTGGCGGCGGTGGCCGACCACTGCTTCGCCCTGCAGAACCCCACCACCGGCGACGCCTGGCTCGGCGCGCTGGCCTACACCGCGCAGCTGTACTTCGACTTCTCCGGCTACAGCGACATGGCCATCGGCCTCGGCCTGATGATGGGCTTCCGCTTCATGGAAAACTTCAACCAGCCCTACATCAGCCAGTCCATCACCGAGTTCTGGCGGCGCTGGCACATCAGCCTGTCCACCTGGCTGCGCGACTACCTGTACATCAGCCTGGGCGGCAACCGCGGCACCACCTTCCAGACCTACCGCAACCTGATCCTCACCATGCTGCTGGGCGGCCTGTGGCACGGCGCCAACGTCACCTACATCATCTGGGGCGCCTGGCACGGCGTGTGGCTGGCCATCGAGCGCGCCCTGGGCGTGAACGCCGCGCCGCGCGTGCTCAATCCGCTGAAGTGGGTGTTCACCTTCCTGCTGGTGATCGTCGGCTGGGTGATCTTCCGCGCCGAGAACCTGCACGTGGCCTGGCGCATGTACGAAGCCATGTTCAGCTTCGGCGACTGGAAGCTCTCCGAGCTCAACCGCGCCAGCCTCACCGGCCTGCAGGTCGGCACCCTGGTGATCGCCTACCTCGTGCTCGCCTTCTTCGGCCTGCGCCAGTTCTACAACCAGCCGATGCAGAGCAAGGCGCCCAAGGCCGCCGCTAAGACCGAACAGGTCGACGCCGACGGCCCGGCCAGCGCCCAGCCGCGCACCCCGGCCATGGCCCAGCAGGACCCGGCGGCCATCGCCTATTCCCCCAGTGGCGCCGCCGTCTACCAGCCGCACTGGATGACCCAGCTGCCGGTGCTGGCCACCCGCGTCGCCCTGCTCCTGCTGTTCGCCGCCTCGGTGCTCAAGCTCTCGGCGCAGAGCTACTCGCCGTTCCTCTACTTCCAGTTCTGAGCGAGGCCAGACCATGACAGAAGCAATCAGGACTATCGCCAAACCCCTCCAGTACGCCTACATCGCCGCCTTCGGCGGGATGCTGCTGGGCCTCGCCGGCTGGTCGCTGAAGGCCTTCCCCAGCTTCTCCGCCGCCGAGGGCACCACCGTGCTCAACGGCAAGCTGGCCCACGCCTTCGAAGGCCACTACGACGACGAATTCCCCATCAAGCGCCTGGGCACCAACCTCTGGGCCGCACTGGACTACACCGTCTTCGACGAAGGCCGCCCCGGCGTGGTGATCGGCAAGGACGGCTGGCTGTTCACCGATGAAGAGTTCAAGCCCGCGCCCACCCGGCAGCAGCTCGACGACAACTGGGCGCTGGTGCGCGGCGTGCAGCAGGAACTGGAGCGCCGCGGCGTCAAGCTGGTGCTGGCGATCATCCCGGCCAAGACCCGCCTCTACCCCGAGTACGTCGGCAAGGAGCAGCCGGCCGCCCTGCACGCCTCGCTCTATGAAGACTTCCTGCAACGCGCCCGCCAGGCCGGCATGGCCGCGCCCGAGCTGCTGGAAACGATGGAGAAGGCCAAGGACAACGGCCAGGTCTTCCTGCGCACCGACACCCACTGGACACCGCTGGGCGCCGAAGCCGTGGCCCAGCGCCTGGGCGAAAGCATCCGCGCCGGTGCCGGTGCCGACCTGCCGAGCCAGAGCTTCGTCACCGAAGCCGGCAAGAGCGGTGCGCACAAGGGCGACCTGCTGACCTTCCTGCCCCTGGACCCGCTGTTCACCAGCCTGCTGCCTGAAGAAGACCAGCTGCAGCAGCGCCAGACCCACCCGACCGAGGACGCTGCAGCCTCCTCCGATAACAGCGGCGGTGGTGACCTGTTCGGCGACAGCGCCCAGCCGCAGGTCGCCCTGGTCGGCACCAGCTACAGCGCCAATCCGCGCTGGAACTTCGCCGGCGCCCTCAAGCAGGCGCTTTCGGCGGATGTCATCAACTACGCCAAGGAGGGCAAGGGCCCCCTGGAACCGATGCTCGAACTCCTGCAGGACGAAGGCTTCAAGCAGAAGCCGGCGCAACTGCTGGTCTGGGAATTCCCCGAACGCTACCTGCCGATGCACAGCGACCTGAGCCAGTTCAACCCGGACTGGGTGGCGCAATTGCGGGCAGCCGGTAGCCGCGACGAACGCCTGGCCTCCAGCCAGGCAGCAGCTCAGTGAACCCAAGAACCCACGGCGCAACGAGCGCCGAACAGGGCACCTCCCGTGCCCACACGAGAGAGAAGACGGAGGTACACCCCATGAACCGCATGACCCTCAACCGCATGAGCATCCGCACCCTGAAGTCGTCCGCACTGGCCATCGCCCTGGGCGCCGCCTCCTTCGGCGCCTTCGCCGGCGGTGAAGGCGCGCTGTACGGCCCGCAGGCTCCCAAGGGCTCCACCTTCGTACGGGCCTACAACGCCGGCAGCGGCGAGCTGTCCGTCAGCGTCGGCAACGCCACCCTCAACGACATCTCGCCGCTGGGCTCCAGCGACTTCAAGTTCCTCCCGCCGGGCAACTACACCGCCAAGGTCGGCTCCCAGAGCCTGCCGGTGAAGCTCGATCCGGACGCCTACTACACCCTCGTCAGCCAGCCCGGCGGCCAGCCGCGCCTGGTGCCCGAGCCGCCGTTCAAGAACAAGCAGAAGGCCCTGGTCCGCGTGCAGAACCTCAGCGGCAAGGCCCTCACCCTGAAGACCGCCGACGGCAAGACCGAAGTGGTCAGCAACGTCGCCCCGCAGAGCCACGGCGACCGCGAAATCAACCCGGTGAAAGTGAACCTGGCGCTGTTCGACGGCGCGAAGAAGGTCAGCGACCTCAAGCCCGTCACCCTCGAGCGCGGCGAAGTGGTCTGCCTCTACGTCACCGGTGACAGCAAGCTGAACCCGGTGTGGGTCAAGCGTCCGGTGAAGGCGGACTGATCCATACCGCCGATGGCCGCAACACGTAGGGCGAATAACCGCTTGCGGTTATCCGCCGAAGCAACGGCCCGAGAAAAACGGCGGATAACGCTTCGCGTTGTTCGCCCTACGGGAGCTCCATCGCAGCAAGGCTCCTGTAGAGAACAACAAGACCGGCCCCACACCGGCAGAAAGACCCGTGCACCGCAGCGACGGCAAGCACAGGAGAGGTCACCCAAACCGCACGCCGGCCCGCATGACGCGGTCCGGCCAACAGAACGCAAACGCTTTAGGAGAAACCCGATGATCCCAGTAATCCTTTCCGGTGGTAGCGGCTCGCGACTCTGGCCTCTTTCGCGCAAACAGTATCCCAAGCAGTTCCTCGCCCTGACCGGCGACCACACCCTGTTCCAGCAGACCCTGGAACGCCTGGTCTTCGAAGGCATGGAACCGCCGGTGGTGGTGAGCAACCTCGAACACCGCTTCATCGTCCAGGAGCAGCTCGAAGCGCTGAACCTGAAAACCCAGTCGATCCTCCTCGAACCCTTCGGCCGCAACACCGCCCCGGCGGTCGCCATCGCCGCCATGAAGCTTATGGCCGAAGGCCGTGACGAGCTGCTGCTGATCCTCCCCGCCGACCACGTGATCGAAGACCAGCGCGCCTTCCAGCGCGCCCTGGCACTGGCCACCAACGCTGCCGAGAAGGGCGAGATGGTGCTCTTCGGCGTCCCCGCCGACCGCCCGGAAACCGGCTACGGCTACATCAAGTCCGGCGACGAGCGCGGCCTTCCGGACGGCGTCATCCGCGTCGAACGCTTCGTCGAGAAACCCGATGAAGCCCGTGCCCAGCAGTTCGTCGAGGAAGGCGGCTACTTCTGGAACAGCGGCATGTTCCTGTTCCGCGCCAGCCGCTTCCTGGAGGAATTGAAGAAGCACGACGCCGACATCTACGACACCTGTCTGCTCGCCCTCGAGCGCAGCCAGCACGACGGCGACCTGATCAACATCGACGCCGCCACCTTCGAGTGCTGCCCGGACAACTCCATCGACTACGCCGTGATGGAAAAGACCCGCCGCGCCTGCGTGGTGCCCCTGGCCGCCGGCTGGAACGACGTGGGCAGCTGGTCATCGATCTGGGAAGTCCACGACAAGGACGCCGACGGCAACGTCACCATGGGCGACGTGGTGGTGCACGACAGCCACAACTGCCTGGTGCACGGCAACGGCAAGCTGGTCTCGGTGGTCGGCCTGGAAGACATCGTGGTGGTCGAGACCAAGGACGCCATGATGATCGCCCACAAGGACCGCGTGCAGGACGTCAAGAAAGTGGTCAACCAGCTCGACGCCGCCGGCCGCAGCGAGACCCAGAACCACTGCCAGGTCTACCGTCCGTGGGGCTCCTACGACTCGGTGGACATGGGCGGTCGCTTCCAGGTCAAGCACATCACCGTCAAGCCGGGCGCGCGCCTGTCGCTGCAGATGCACCACCACCGCGCCGAGCACTGGATCGTCGTCTCCGGCACCGCCCAGGTGACCTGTGACGACAACACCTTCCTGCTCACCGAGAACCAGTCCACCTACATCCCGATCGCCTCGGTCCACCGCCTGGCCAACCCGGGCAAGATCCCGCTGGAGATCATCGAAGTGCAATCGGGCAGCTACCTGGGCGAAGACGACATCGAGCGTCTGGAAGACGTCTACGGCCGCACCACGGAGAACGTGGAAGTACAGGCTGTGGTCCGCTAAGCCCCGGGACCTGGCGCTTCCCCCCATCGGCGCCAATGCCCCCGCACCTTCCGGTGCGGGGGCTTTTTTATGCTTGTGACAGGCACTCTCTGTAGGAGCGGGCCATGCCCGCGATCCGTCGGCAGGGCCGACGTTTGCCTCGACATCAATGGTGCAGGTGTTTGCTGCTTCGGCGTGCGCGCCGGCTTCTTGTTTCGCCCCCTCGGGCGACCCACTTTGGCAAGCGACCCAAAGTGGGCAAAGGTCTCGCCCCTGCCATCCGGCTTTTCGCTTCGCGAAAAGTACCCTCGGTTCCTCGGAGTTTCAGGGGCCCGCGTTGACGGGCCATCCCTGGCCCGACAACGCTCTCGCGACATCCATGTCGCTCGGCCCCTGAAACTCCGATCACCTTCGGCCTCCTGAAAGGGGCATTTCGGCGCGTGCGGTTGTTTCGCTGGAAGACTTGCAAGAGCCAAAGCCAGAGCAGCGGTGTTGAGGGGTTTTGTAGGATGGGTGGAGCTTGCGATACCCATGCTGCCCCCGCACAGCAATCGATGGGTATCGCTGCGCTCCACGCCATCCTACGGCGAGGTTTTCCTGTTGCCGCCGTGCAAGTGTGTGGATTCGCGGACAAGGTCCGCTCCTATGAGGAATCCCGTGCCAGGCGGTTCGCGAGCAAGCTCGCTCCTACGAAGAGCCAAATCCCAACCCCAAATCCCCGGATTTGGCTTTGGCGTTGGCACTTAAGGTCTTCCAGAGAAATATCCGCACATTCCGACTGCCCCGTTCAGGAGGCCTCGTTGAAGCGGAGTTTCAGGGGTTGAGCGACATGGATGTCGCGAGAGCGCTGTCGGGCCAGGGATGGCCCGTCAG
>NZ_JALJXP010000004.1 GCF_024170165.1 Pseudomonas nitroreducens
TGTAAGTACTTGATTTTCAAGTTCTTTCAGCGCTTCGTCGCTGGGAGTGGTGCGCATTATAGGGAGTTTAAATTGGCCGTCAACGACTAATTTAAACTTTCTTCAGTTGGCTGCCAGACAGCTCCGCAACAACGGCAATCGACGGGCCACCGGCGGCGCCCGCAACAGCATGAGGATCATGCCTATGGCTGCATAGATCGCCCAGCGCTCCAGATCGGAGCGGACGACCCATAGCATATGCAGCAATCCCAGAGCGAGGATGACATATATCAGGCGATGCAGTTTCTTCCAGCCCGCCCCCAGCTTGCGCATGCTGTAGCGGTTGGAGGTGATGGCGAGGGCGAGCAAGCCGAGGAAGGCCACGACCCCGACGATGATGTAGGGCCGTTTGCTCAGCTCAACGCCCAGCTGCGCCCAGTCCAGCCCCAAGATGAAGACGGTGTAGGCAGTCAGGTGCAGCACTATATAGGTGAAGCACCACAACCCCAGCTGACGACGCACCTGCACCCAGCCTCCCCAGCGGGTGACCTTCTGCAGCGGAGTCATCGCCAAGGTAATGAGCAGGAGAATGAGACCGCCCTGGCCCAGTCGATCCACCAATGCCTTGCCCGGGTCCGGACCGAGGTCGAAGATCCACGCCTGGTACAACCAGTAGAGCGGCGGCAGCAGTGCAACCAGGAACACCCCGGCCCGCCAGAACGGATAGCGCATCAGTAATCCTTCCTCAGGTCCATGCCCGCATAAAGCGAAGCGACTTCATCGGCATAGCCGTTAAACATGAGGGTAGGACGAACATTCGGGCTGAATAGTCCACTGGGCAGGCGACGTTCACGCGCCTGGCTCCATCGCGGATGATCCACCGTCGGATTGACGTTGGCATAGAAGCCGTACTCATCGGACGCCAGGCTTTGCCAGGTAGTCTTCGGCTGCTCCTCGACGAAGCTGATCCGCACGATGGACTTGGCGCCCTTGAAGCCATACTTCCACGGCACCACCAGACGAAGCGGCGCGCCGTTCTGATTTGCCAGGACCCGGCCATACATGCCGACGGCGAGTATCGCCAACGGATGCATCGCCTCATCCATACGCAACCCTTCTACATAGGGCCAGTCGATCAGGGCAAAGTTGGATTGCACGCCAGGCATGTCCTTGCGATCCACCAGGGTCTCGAAGCGCAGGTACTTCGCCTTGCTGGTCGGTTCTACCCGCCTGATCAGCTCGGAGATCGGAAAGCCGATCCACGGAATCACCATCGACCAGGCCTCGACACAGCGCAGGCGGTAGATGCGCTCCTCCAACTGATAGGGCTTGATGAAATCCTCGAGCGCGTACTTGCCGGGCTTGCCCACTTCCCCGTCGATCACCACCGACCAGGGCTCGGTTTTCAGCGCACCGGCATTGGCAGCGGGATCGCCCTTGTCCGGACCGAACTCGTAAAAGTTGTTGTAGGTAGTCGCGTCCTTGAACGGCGTAATGGCTTCGTCCTTCACCGTCACGGCATCCCAGCGGGTAGCAGAGAGCTTTTCCGCCAACCAGGAGGGAGCAGCGGCCTCCGCCACATCGGCATAGCGACCGCCCTCGGCAAAACTCAGTCGCGGCAGTCCAGATAGAGCGGCAGCCGCCATCGCACCACCGAGAAAGTGGCGACGGGAGAAATAGAGGGATTCAGGAGTGACTTCCGATTCGTGGCAATCGGAAAGGCGGGACGACTTGATCAGCATGACGGGCTCCGCAACGACTGGCTGTATGCGCCAGTAGACTGCGGAGCCCGCTGGAAATTACACGGCAGGCGGCTGCTTGCGACGGCGCAATTGCAACAAGTATTGCACCGGGCCGGAGGTGGCGTATGCAAGGAACAGCAACAGCAGGATGCGCGGCGGGTCGGTGAAGACCACGGCGAATGCCAGCACTACCACCAGGATCGCCATGAACGGCACGCGGCCGCGCAGGTCGAGATCCTTGAAGCTGTAGTACTTGATGTTGCTGACCATCAACATGCCGGCGGCAGCGACCATCAAAGCAACCAGCAGGGAAACCTTGGCACCCTGCACATCGAAGTCGGCGAACGCCCACACCGTACCGGCGACCAGTGCCGCGGCAGCCGGGCTGGCCAGACCGATGAAGTAGCGCTTGTCGGCCTTGCCCACCTGGGTGTTGAAGCGAGCCAGACGCAGTGCGGCACCCGCGACATAGATGAAGGCGACCATCCAGCCGACCTTGCCCAGACTGCTCAGCGCCCACTCGAAAGCGACCAGTGCCGGAGCGACACCGAAGGCGACCATGTCGGACAGCGAGTCGTACTCGGCACCAAAGGCACTCTGGGTATTGGTCAGACGGGCCACACGACCGTCGAGGCCGTCGAGGACCATGGCGACAAAAATGGCGATGGCAGCGTTGGAGAAATCGCCGTTCATGGCATTGATGATGGCGTAGAGGCCGGTGAACAGTGCCGCGGTGGTGAACAGGTTGGGCAGCAGGTAGATGCCGCGATGACGAACCTTGCGACCTTCGGCGTCATGCCCCTCTTCGATGTGTTCATCGATGGGCAGCAGACTTTCTTCGGTGTCGGAAGCCTTGTTCGGCTCCTCGTGACCTTCACTCATGGACGATTCCTTGAGAACTCGTTGAGGCTGAGATTCGTCGGGGCGCGCTATTGCACAGACTCACCCGACGCCCCCGCTTTATACCAGATCACCGCCCTTAAACGAAAAAACGCGGCAAGCGCCGCGTTTCCTCGTTTGTCGCAAAGACCTTAGTTCTTGGTCTTGTCGACGATCTTGTTGGCAGCGATCCACGGCATCATGGCGCGCAGCTGCTCGCCGATGACTTCGATGCCGTGAGCGGCGTTGTTACGGCGCTTGGCGGTCATCGACGGGTAGTTGGTGGCGCCTTCGGAGATGAACATCTTGGCGTATTCGCCGTCCTGGATGCGCTTCAGAGCGTTGCGCATGGCTTGACGGGATTCGGCGTTGATGACTTCCGGACCGGTCACGTACTCGCCGTATTCGGCGTTGTTCGAGATCGAGTAGTTCATGTTGGCGATGCCGCCTTCGTACATGAGGTCAACGATCAGCTTCAGTTCGTGCAGGCACTCGAAGTAGGCCATTTCCGGAGCGTAACCGGCTTCGACCAGGGTTTCGAAACCGGCCTTGACCAGTTCGACGCAACCGCCGCACAGAACAGCCTGCTCGCCGAACAGGTCGGTTTCAGTCTCGTCCTTGAAGGTGGTTTCGATGATGCCGGTACGGCCGCCGCCAACGCCGCAGGCGTAGGACAGGGCGACGTTCTTGGCATTGCCCGAAGCGTCCTGGTAGATGGCGATCAGGTCAGGGATGCCGCCGCCCTTGACGAACTCGGAGCGCACGGTGTGACCCGGGGCCTTCGGCGCGATCATGATCACGTCGAGGTCAGCGCGCGGTACGACCTGGTTGTAGTGGATGGAGAAGCCGTGAGCGAAGGCCAGGGTGGCACCCTTCTTCAGGTTCGGCTCGATCTCGTCCTTGTACAGGCGGCCCTGGAATTCGTCCGGGGTCAGGATCATGACCAGGTCGGCAGCGGCAACGGCTTCGGCCACTTCGGCGACTTTCAGGCCGTGGTTCTGAGCCTTGGCAACGGAGGAAGAACCCGCACGCAGGCCGACGGTGACGTCGACGCCGGAGTCTTTCAGGTTGCAGGCGTGGGCGTGGCCCTGGGAACCGTAACCGATGATGGCAACTTTCTTGCCCTGAACGATGGAGAGGTCACAGTCTTTATCGTAGAAAACGCGCATTTGGGTAATCCCCTGTCAGTTGGCCTCGTGGGCCGTATTTCAAATCAGATGCTGAGAGTCTTGTCGCCACGGGCAATGCCGGTGACGCCACTGCGGACAACTTCGAGGATCGACGCGGTGCCGACGGCCTGGATGAAGCTGTCCAGCTTGTCGCTGGTACCGGCCAGCTGCACGGTGTAAACGCTGCTGGTGACGTCGACGATCTGCCCGCGGAAGATGTCGGTGGTGCGCTTGACTTCGGCGCGCTGAGCGCCGGTGGCCTTCACTTTCACCAGCATCAGTTCGCGCTCGATGTGCGCGCTCTCCGAGAGGTTCACCAGTTTTACCACCTCGATCAGCTTGTTGAGGTTCTTGGTGATCTGCTCGATGACTTCGTCCTGACCGGCGGTGGTCAGGGTCAGGCGCGAGAGCGTCGGGTCCTCGGTCGGGGCGACGGTGAGGCTTTCGATGTTGTAGTTGCGCTGGGAGAACAGGCCGACCACGCGGGAGAGCGCGCCGGGTTCGTTTTCCAGCAGCAGGGAAATGATGTGTCGCATGATCAGGTACGCTCCGTCTTGCTCAGCCACATGTCGCGCATCGCACCACCGCGGATCTGCATCGGGTAGACGTGCTCGCTGGTATCGACCTGGATGTCGAGGAAGACCAGGCGATTCTTCATCGCGAAGGCTTCTTCCATCATCGGTTTCAGGTCCTTCAGGTCGGTGATGCGCATGCCGACGTGGCCATACGCTTCAGCCAGCTTGACGAAGTCCGGCAGCGATTCCATGTAGGAGTGCGAATAACGGCTGTTGTACTGCATGTCCTGCCATTGGCGGACCATGCCCAGCGCACCGTTGTTCAGGTTGACGATCTTCACCGGCAGGTCGTACTGCAGGCAGGTGGACAGCTCCTGGATGTTCATCTGGATGCTGCCTTCACCGGTCACGCAGGCGACGTCGGCTTCGGGGAAGTTCAGCTTCACGCCCATGGCGGCCGGGAAGCCGAAGCCCATGGTGCCCAGGCCACCGGAGTTGATCCAGCGATTGGGCTTGTTGAAGCGGTAGTACTGCGCCGCGAACATCTGGTGCTGGCCCACGTCGGAAGCGACGAAGGCATCACCGTTGGTGACTTCGCAGAGTGTCTCGATCACGGTCTGCGGCTTGATGATGCTGCCGTCGCCCATGTTGTAGGGGAACAGGCCACGATTGCCGCGCCATTCCTCGATCTGCTTCCACCAGGCAGCCTGGGCTTCCTTGTTCGGGGTCTCGCCGATTTCCTTGAGGATCGCGACCATTTCGGTCAGGACGCTGTCCACCGGGCCGACGATCGGGATGTCGGCCTTGACGGTCTTGGAGATCGAGGCCGGGTCGATGTCGACGTGGATGATCTTGGCGTTCGGGCAGAACTTGGCGGCGGTCTCGCCGTTGATCACGCGGTCGTCGAAGCGCGCGCCGACAGCAAAGATCACGTCAGCGTGGTGCATCGCGAGGTTCGCGGTGTAGCTGCCGTGCATGCCGAGCATGCCGACGAACTGGCGATCGGTACCCGGATAGCCACCCAGACCCATCAGGGTGTTGGTGACCGGCACGTTGAGCATGCGCGCGACTTCGGTCAGCGGCTCGGCGGCATTGCCCATGATCACACCGCCACCGGCGTAGATGATCGGGCGCTTGGCAGCCAGCATCATCTCGGCGGCCTTGCGGATCTGGCCGGAGTGGCCACGGACCGCCGGGCTGTAGGAGCGCAGCTTGACCTTCTTCGGGTAGTTGTATTCGAACTTCTGGGTCGGATCGCCCATGTCCTTCGGAATATCGATCACCACAGGGCCGGGACGGCCGGACTGGGCGATATAGAAGGCCTTCTTGATGACCTCCGGGATTTCCGACGGGTGCTTGATGATGAAGCTGTGCTTCACGATCGGGCGGGAAATACCGACCATGTCGGTTTCCTGGAAGGCATCGGTGCCGACCATGTTGCTCGCCACCTGGCCGGAGATCACCACCATCGGGATGGAGTCCATGTAGGCGGTCGCGATGCCGGTAATGGCGTTGGTCGCGCCGGGACCGGAGGTCACCAGCACCACGCCCGGCTTGCCGGTGGCGCGCGCATAGCCGTCGGCCATGTGAGTGGCGGCCTGTTCGTGGCGAACCAGGATGTGGGTCACTTCGTTCTCTTTGAAGAGAGCGTCGTAGATATGCAGGAGGGCACCGCCCGGGTACCCGTAGATGTACTTAACGCCTTCGTCACGCAGGGAGCGGACGACCATTTCAGCGCCGGATAAAAGTTCCACGTTGTCACCTCTAGAACGCTATATACGGAAACCCCCAACGTGGGGGACCGACTTGGATGGCTGCCCGGCAGACATGGGCGAATGTAATCGCCGGCTACGTCGACTGCCGATTGAGCAGAACCTGGAGACGCTCCTGTTTGTGTTACGGAGAGCCTCCACCCAGCGCGAGGTAACGCGAAACAGGGTGAAACTTTGCGGCGCGGGTAGCACCTCTTGTCTGCCGAGTAAAACCAGCTTGCGGCCGGCCCACTGCAGCGAACCTTGGATTCTTCTGAAACGAAGCGGCCAAGTCAAGCCATATATGGCTTTGAATGAAGCGGGGATGTGAACTTTCTCAGAGTGAATAAGCGCACGATTTGGTTATAGTTACCGACAGACTCCGCATCCCAAGGATCGACAAAGCATGCGACGGACGATTTTCCTGGGCAGCCTGCTGCTCGCACTGGCCCCGACCGTGATGGCCGCGCAGGTCTACAAGTGGGTCGATGCCCAGGGCATCACCCATTTCGGCGCGCAGCCGCCGGAAGGCACCGATGCCGCTACAGTGAACACCAACACGGCACCACCCAAGGCCAGCAGCAATTTCCCGCCACCGGCCGCCGCCAAGCCGACGCTGCCGCCCAGCGCGGACGAAAAGCAGAAGGCCGCCGACGAGAAGGTGCGCCAGGAAGTGGCGCAGCAGGAAGCCGAGCGAGTCCAGCAATGCGAGAAGCTGCGCGCCGATGTCGCCCAACTGAAGAACAACCCGCGTGTCCGCGTGGACGACGGCAATGGTGATCTGCGCCGGATCACCGAAGAGGAGCGTCAGGGACGCATCGCCGCCAGCGAGAAGAGCATTCGCGAGAACTGCAACTGACGCCCGTTCAGGGCGTCGGACTGATCAGCTGATCGAAGGCGCCGAGCGCATCCAGCAGCGCCGCAACGCGGGCGCCTTCATGGGCATACGCCATTTCCGCGATGGCGCGGATGCCAGAAGCCGTGGGCAGATCCGCGCCGCTCTCGATGATCAGCCTCATCCGTGGCAGAAAGATCCACTGCAACCATTCTTCCAGCGCCAGCGTATCCACGCAGAAAGGCTCGATGCTGGAGAGCCTGTCCGTCGACGGGCTCTCACTTCCCCACATTCCGATCGCACGCAGCTCCCGCTCGATCAGCAGCAACTGATCGGCAACGGCCAGCAAGCGCGCGTCCATTACAGGGTCACCTTGGCTTTCTGACGCGCTTCGGCAGCGCCGGCGGCATTGCCCTGCTGGTCACGGCACTTGGCGATCAGGTCCCAGAGACTGGCCTGCATGGTCGGGCGACCGTTGGCCAGCGACAGGCCACGCAGTGCCACCTGCTCGGCTTGCGCGGCGTCACCCTGGGCCAGGCGCACCTGGGCCAGTTTGTAGAGCACCTGCGGCTCGCGCGGAGCGATGCGCTGGGCACGCTCCAGGCTCGCGGCGGCGCCGTTCAGATCACCACCGCCCTGCTGCTGCGAAGCGGAGGTCAGCAGCGCCAGCACCGGGCCATCCAGCTGCTCGTCCGCCGACAGGCCGGAGTTGCTCGACGGAATCCCGGACGGACCCTGGTAGGTGCTGCCCTGGCTCGAAGGCGCGGCCTGCTGGGTCTGGTACGCCGGCTGCTGATAGGTCTGCGACTGGAAGCCACCATTGGAGGTGATACCGCCACTGGTGGAGATCGGCTGCTGCGAAGAATAAGTCGAGCCGCCAGCGCCCGGAGACGTGGTCATCGGCGTGGTGCTGATCGGCGCGGCGCCGGTCTGTGCCGGGAAGGTCTGGATCGGCGCCATGCCGGCATCCTGCGGGACCATCACGGTAACGCCGGAGTCACCCTGCGGGATGCTCTGGCCGGTACCGGCACGCACCGGCGCCTGGGTGTTGCCGCCGCTGCGGCCGACGCGCTCCGAGTTGGAGACGGAGGTACCGGAGTCCTGCACGGGAATCGCACCGTGCTGCGGGGACGCACAACCGGACAGAAGCGCCAGAGTCACCGACGCTGCAAACCAAGCTTTTCTCACTGCCAATCCTCTTGCATCAGTTCAACCAGCCGCGCACCCAGTCCATGACTTCGCCGGCCGGCGTCTGGTTTCCGCAACCTGCGCCCAGCGCAGGCTCACTTCCTCGAATATAAGGCATCTGCACCGCGCCGGGGCAGTTGGCGTCAGTGCCCTGCCCGGTATGCGGATCGACCCAGGCCTGCACGACATTATCCGGCATCGGCATGTCCAGCGGTGCGGGGTTGGCCTTGCGCATGAAGCTGGTCCAGATCTGCAGCGCGCCGGTAGCGCCGGTCAGCGGCGTCTTGCCGTTGTCATCGCGGCCGATCCACACCACCGCCAGCAGGTCCTGGCCGAAACCGGAGAACCAGCTGTCGCGGGAATCGTTGGTGGTACCGGTCTTGCCCGCCAGGGTCAGGGACGCCGGCAGCTGGTTGTAGACCGAGCGCCCGGTCCCCTCACGCATCACCCGCTGCATGGCGCTCTGCAGCAGGTAGATGGCGCCCGGATCGAAGCGCTGCTGGACCTGGAACGGATAACGCTTGAGTGGCTGCCCATCGGCTGCCAGCACGCTGCGGATACTGCGCAGCGGCGTGTTGAAGCCGCCGCTGGCGATGGTCTGGTACATGGTCGCCACCTGCATCGGGCTCAGCGCGCCAGCCCCGAGCAGCATCGACGGGTAGGCCGGCCAGTTCGGCGAAACGCCCAGGCGCTCCAGCGTCTTCAGAACGTTCGGCACGCCCAGGTCGAGCCCCAGCCTGGCAGTGGACAGGTTCAGCGAACGGGCCAGCCCCTGGTAGAGGAAGATGGTGCCGTTGGCGGTGCCTTCATAGTTCTTCGGCGTCCAGACCTGACCATCCTTGCCCTTCACCTGGAACGGCTGGTCCTGGATGTAACTGGTCAAGGTGTACTGGCTCGGCTTTTCCAGGGCAGTCAGGTAGACCGCCGGCTTGACCAGCGAGCCGATCGGCCGCACCGCATCGACGGCACGGTTGAAGCCTGCAAAACGCGGGTCACGGCTGCCGAGCAGCGCCTGGATCTCACCGGTTTCCGGATTGGTCACGACCATCGCGGTTTCGGTTTCGGCGACGCCCTTGCGGCCTTCGAGGCGCTTGAAGGTTTCGCTGACGGCGGACTCGGCCTTCATCTGCAGGATCGGGTCGAAGCTGGTGAAGATGCGCAGGCCTTCTTCGGTCAGGTCCTCGTCGCGGTAATCCTCGCGCAGCTGGCGTTTCACCAGGTCGAGGAACGCCGGATAGGAGCTGTTGGCCATACTACCCTGCTGGGTCACGCCCAGCGGCGCCTTCTTGGCGGCAGCAGCTTCATCAGCGGTGATGACGCCCTGCTCGGCGAGCACGTCGAGGACCACGTTGCGGCGCTCCAGCGCACGCTCCGGGTTGCGGCGCGGATTGTAATAGGAAGGCCCTTTCACCATGCCGACCAGCAGTGCCACCTGGGGCAGCTTCAGCTCCGAGAGCGGCTGGCTGAAGAAGTACTGGCTGGCGAGACCGAAGCCGTTCACCGAGCGTTGGCCATCCTGACCGAGGAACACCTCGTTGAGGTAACCCTCGAGGATGTCGCGCTTGTCGTAATGCAACTCCAGCAGCACCGCCATCATGGCTTCGGTGAGCTTGCGCGACAGGCTGCGCTCGTTGGTCAGGAAGAAGTTCTTCACCAGCTGCTGGGTCAGCGTACTGCCGCCCTGACGCAGCTGGCCGGCGCTGGCGTTGACCCAGACGGCACGGGCGATGGACTTGATCGAAACCCCATGGTGGGTCCAGAAGTCACGGTCTTCCACGGCGACCAGGGTATCGATCAGATACGGCGGCACCTGGTCGAGCTTGATCAGGATGCGGTCTTCGTTGTGCGCCGGGTACAGGCCGCCGATCAGCAGCGGCTCCATGCGCGCAACAGCGAGATCGCCACCGTTGGCGCGGCTCAGGCCGGCCACGTAGTCGCCGGAGAAGCGCACGCGAATGCGTTGCGCCGGCTCGGCACCTTCATAGAACTGGAATCCGCGGGTATTGAGGTCGACGGCATTGCCGGCCACCGACACGGCGCCCGGCCCTGCGACCGAGGTTTCGCGGCGGTAGCCCAGGGCATCCAGCTCGCGCAGGAAGTCGTCCTTGCCCAGTTTCAGGCCGACGAACAGCTCCAGCGGCCGGGCATAGACCTTGGCGGGAATGGTCCAGCGCTTGCCGGAGAATTTCTCCTGGACAACCGCATCGAGGTACACGGCAAAACCGGCCAGCACCACCACACCAACCAGACCGAGCTTGAGAGCCCAGCCCAGCCACTTGCGCATGGCAGGCGACGATTTGCCGCTTTTTTTACGGGATTTGGAAGATCGGGGACGCGTCATGGCGGCGCATTATACGTACTTTGTCCACAGGAGACAGACGCCGCTCCAGAGGGCGTCCGGGCTTGATGCGAACTGCCGCGCATCTCGCGAAAACGGCAGTGGCGGAGCTATGACCCCACGATGGCCATTTGGTTGCCGGTCGGCCGCAGAGTTTGCGCACGCCGCCCCAGCCGCCATAATGCGTGCCTTCAGAAATTCGATCGGAAAGGACATCACGTGAGCCAGACCTTACTCGCAGCCCTGCAGAACCCCGCCCTCTTCCCCCATCCGGTCGAAGGTTTCCGGGTCATCGAAACCCACATTTCCTGGGTGCTGCTCACTGGCTCCTACGTCTACAAGCTCAAGAAGCCGGTGAACTTCGGCTTCCTCGACTTCACCGACCTGGCCAAGCGCAAGCACTTCTGTGAAGAAGAGCTGCGCCTGAACCAACGCCTGACCGATGGCCTGTACCTCGACGTGATTGCCATCACCGGCAGCGAGTCCGCTCCGCAGCTGAACGGAGAAGGTCCGGCCATCGAGTACATGCTCCAGTGCCGCGAATTCCCGCAGACCCAGTTGCTCAGCGAAGTGCAAGCCCGCGGCGAGCTGGGCTCCGGGCACATCGACGGCCTGGCCAGGCAGATCGCCGACTTCCACCTGCGCACTCCCACCGTCCCTGCCGAGCATCCGCTGGGCACCCCGGAAGCCTGCATGGCGCCGGTGCGGCAGAACTTCGAGCAGATCCGCCCGATGCTCTCCGACAAGGCCGACCTGCAACAGCTCGATGCCCTGGAAGCCTGGGCCGAGTCCAGTTTCGAGCGCCTGCACGGGGTGTTCGAACAGCGCAAGGCCAACGGTTTCATCCGCGAGTGCCATGGCGACATCCACCTGGGTAACGCCGCCATCATCGATGGCAAAGTCGTGCTGTTCGACTGCATCGAATTCAACGAGCCGTTCCGCTTCACCGACGTCACCGCCGACTACGCCTTCCTCGCCATGGACCTGGAAGACCGTGGCCTGAAGTGCCTGTCGCGGCGCTTCGTCAGCCAGTACCTGGAATACACCGGCGACTACCAGTCCCTGGCCCTGCTGAATTTCTACAAGGCTTACCGCGCCCTGGTCCGCGCCAAGATCGCGCTGTTCAGCCTGGCACACCAGACCGACGCCGTGCAGAAGGCGGCGACCCTTCGCCAATACCGCAACTACGCCAACCTGGCGGAAAGCTACAGCGCCATTCCCTCGCGTTTCCTGGCAGTAACCGTCGGCGTTTCCGCCGTTGGCAAGAGCCAGGTTGCCCTGCGTCTGGTCGAAGCGCTGGGCGCCGTGCGCCTGCGCTCGGACGTGGAACGCAAACGCCTGTTCGGCGAACAGAAGGCTGATCAGCAAGGCCAGCTCAAGGGCGGCATCTATGACGCCGACGCCACTGCCGCGACCTACCAGCGTCTCAACGAACTGGCCGTGGACATCCTCCGCGCCGGCTACCCGGTCGTGCTGGACGCCACCTTCCTCAAGCGTGAGCAGCGCGCCGCCGCGTGGGAAATCGCCGAGGAAACCGGCGTACCCTTCCTGATCCTCGACTGCCATGCACCGGAAGCCGTGATCGCCGGCTGGCTGGCCCAGCGCCAGGGCGAAGGCAGCGATCCATCCGACGCCACCCTGGAAGTTATCCAGGCACAACAGGCCAGCCGCGATGCGCTCATTGCCGAGGAACAGCAACACAGCAAGCGCGTCGACACACCGGACGCCGCCAGCCTTGACGCCCTGGTCGCCAGCATCCGCCAGCGCCTGCCCGGCCTCTGACCCACCGCCTGTCGGCCGGAGTCGCCCCCGCGCGGCGATTCCGGCCGGTGGCGACGCCGCACAGCCCGCCTTCGACGACGACTACGCCCTGCCCCGCATTCACGGCGATGTCACAAAGCCACGCTTTTCCCAGTCACCGCTACACTTCCTTCTGAGTGTCCGGCCGCTACGAGCAGTTCTCGGCCCCTTCAAGACCTGACACCCATCGCGCCCATCGCAAGGACAGACGATGAACGACGAACTGCTGCACCTGAAGAACCTAGGCAAGACCTCCGCCCAATGGCTGCATGCCGTGGGCATTCACAGCGCCAGCGATCTGCGCCGTCTGGGGGCGGTCGGCGCTTACCGGGCCGTGCGCGCACGGGGCTTCCGCGCCTCGAAAGTGCTGCTCTATGCCATCGAGGGCGCCCTGCTGGACGTGCACTGGAACGACCTGCCACCCGCGCACAAGGCTGCGCTTCTCGGCGAGCTTGAGACATTTCCCGCACGTAACAAGAGCTAGCTCACAAGCTCTGTGTGAAAATGTTTACGCAAGGTACCTGTCCGCTTATGGTTTCAGGGCCCTTCGTGCGCCCTCGACCGTCGCCATATCAAGGAATTACGGCCATGTACCTACTCGGTGAACAACCCGCCTACGCCGATCGTCTGATCAATCGGCTGCAGGGCATTCCGGCGCAATTGCTCGCCGGCCTTGAGCCCGCAGGCGAAGCCATCCGCCTGGAGCGCTCCGACGATCTGGAAGGCGAGCTGCCCGGCAAGCACCTGTTCCTCATCGAGAATGGTCTGGTCCATGCCCTGGTGGATGAGCGCCCGCTGTTCTACCTGCAGGAAGGTGATCTGGTCGGCCTGCGCCAGGGCATCGAATTGCCGCCCTGCCGCTACGTTAGCGAAGAGCCGTTGTGCCTGATCCCCTATTTGCGCAGCGAAGTCTTCCGCCATATCCACAGCCACGAGCAGCGTCAGGAGCAGTTCCTGCACTACCTGATCGGCCATACCGCGCTGCTGTCGGATGCCCTGGCTCATCTCAAGCAGCCGGAGATCCGTCCGGCCACCGGCTTCCAGCACTTCGCCGCCGGTGCCCAGCTGATCCAGCAAGGTGATGACGCCGAGCACGTGTTCATCATCATCGAGGGCCACGCCGAAGCCTTCGTCGACGGGCAGAAAGTCGGCGACGTGCAGAAGGACGAGATCTTCGGCGCCATGGCCGTGTTCACCCGCGAGAAACGCAGCGCCTCGGTGATCGCCAGCGAGCCGTGCACCGTGATGGTGATTCCCAAGGACCAGTTCCTCAGCCTGATGCAGAGCAACCCGCGGATCGCCCACAGCCTCATCGAGGGCATGGCGCGACGCATCGACCTGTTGAACAAGGAAGTCACCCAGCTGCGCCTGCAACGCCAGACCGACTGATCCGACGCCCCAAGAAGAGCCCGGCCCAGCGCCGGGCTTTTTCGTTTGCGCAGGCGGTATTTCGCGGGCGAGAAAAAATCTGCAGAAAAGAGGTTGACTCTCAAATGCTAATGATTATTATTGAGTCACCTGGTCGCGAGGCCAGATCGATAACCTCAAGAGACCACGCAGTCGGACTCTTCAGATTATCTCCTCATCAGGCTAATCACGGTTTCGACCCGGCACTTTGCCGGGTCTTTTTTTTGCCTCGATTTTTTCCTTCACGCAGCGCTTTCAGGTCCAGCGAAAAAATCTTCGGATCAGTCGAAGAAAAGGTGTTGACTCTCAAATGATAATGGTTATTATTACAAACACTGGCTGCGAGGCCAGTTGGATAAGCTCGAGAGACCACGCAGTCGGACTCTTCAGATTATCTCCTCATCAGGCTAATCACGGTTTGGACCCGGCACTTTGCCGGGTCTTTTTTTGCCTGCGATTTCTGTTGCGTCCGTCATTCACACGCCTGTGAAAAAGGGCCTTCCGGCCCCTTCACAACTTGCCACGCATCTGCGCGCAGTAGTCCGTCGGCGGCTGTGCCGGCGTGTACCAGACATAGTCGGCCTGGGCCGGCTCCACTGCCCTGCCCACTTCCGCCAGCATCACCACCTTCAACCCTTGAGCGGCGCCCAGGTCCTGCAGGTGCAGCGGCACGCCCAGATCCCGGCGCGCATGGAAGCCGCCGGCAATCAGCAACGAGGGTTCGGGCGCGGCCTTGAGGCGCTCGGCCAGGCGCCGGTCACGCTGTTGCTGCACCGCCAGCATCGCCGGCAACTGGCTGTCCGGCAGCAAACCGCAGTGGGAGCCACGGATGTTCTGCAGCAGCGCATCACGCACCGGGGCCGCCGAGGAGGCTGGGCCCTGCAGGCCAGGCTTGCTGCGGTAGATCGCCATGACCTCACTACGATCCAGATTGGCTGCCAGCAGGGGCGCCGGCTGCTTCACCAGCCAGGTCACCAGCGGGCCGTACTGCGACCAGTCCCAGCCCGTTTGCCAGTGCAGCGCGCCGATCAGGTCGCTCGGCACCTCGCCCTTCGCGGCGGAAGACTGGGCGGCGGCCACGGCGTCCTGCTGGTCGGGATTGAGCATTTCCAGCAACACGCTGCCACTCGGGCGGCGCTCGGACAACGCGCGCGCCAGCCAGAGTTCGAGGGCATGGTGATCAGGGTTGTCGTGCTGTTCGCCGACTATCACCCGCGGCGCGGCGGCCAGCCGCTCGAGCAACTGCGCCGGTGAAAGCCGTTCGCCGTTGCGCAGATCGCGGATCACGCCCAGGTCAGCACTGTCGCGCCCGTCCGGACTCTGCCAGGCCGGCAGCGGCGGCGCGGCCAGCTGAGTCTGGCAGGCAGCGAGCAGCGCCAGCAGCGGGACGAGCAGTATCTTGTGCATGGCGACTCCTTTCGGCGCGCGATGATCAGCGCGCGATGATCAACGGATGGCCGCGCTCCGGATGCTCCTGCACCAGCACATCGAGACCGAAGACAGTGCGCAGCGGCTCGGCCTGCAGCACCTCGTGCGGCGTGCCGAGCAGATGGGCGCGCGCCTCGTGCAACAGCAACAGGCGATCACAGTAACGCGCGGCGAGATTCAGGTCGTGCAGGATCACCAGCACCGCCGCGCCGCGCCCGGCGAAATCGCGCACGGCCTGCAGCGTGGTGTGCTGATGCAGCGGGTCGAGCGCCGAGGTCGGTTCATCCAGCAGCAGTACCTGCTCAGCGCCGCCCGGCCAGAGCTGCGCCAGCACTCGGGCCAGATGCACGCGCTGGCGTTCGCCGCCGGACAGTGCCAGGTAGCTGCGCCCCGCCAGGTGCGAAGCATCGGCGGCGGCCATGGCCTCGCGGATGATTTCCTGGTCACGCTGGCGGCCGCTGTCGTGGGGCAGTCTTCCGAAACCCACCACCGCCTCGACGGGGAACGCGAAGTTCAGCGACGACGACTGCGGCAGCACAGCCAGACGACGGGCTCGCTCGGTGCCTTGCCAGGACTCCAGCGGACGACCATCGAGGCTCACTGCGCCACTGGCCAGCGGCAGTTCACCGTTCATGGCACCGAGCAGCGTGCTCTTGCCCGCACCATTGGGGCCGAGCACACCGAGCACTTCGCCCGGCTGCAGCGTCACGCTCACCTCCTGCAGGACGGTCTGTACGCCACGCTTCACCAGCAGCTTGTCTGCGCACAGCATCAGGAGCGCCCCCGGATCAGCAGATAAAGGAAGAACGGCGCGCCGATCAGCGCGGTAACGATGCCTATCGGCAGCTCCGCCGGCGCCAGCGCCAGCCGTGCGATCAGATCAGCAAGCAGAAGAAGGATGGCGCCGCCGAACATCGAAGCCGGCAGCAGCACGCGGTGATCCGGGCCGACGATCAGGCGCAGCAGGTGCGGTACCACCAGGCCGATGAAGCCGATCATCCCGGCGGCAGCCACAGCAGCGCCAACCCCCAGCGCCGTGCAGAGGATCAGTTCGACCTTCAGCCGCTCGACGTCGAAGCCCAGGTGGCGCGCCTCGGACTCGCCCAGCAGCAGCGCATTCAGCGCATTCACCCGGCGCGGCAGCCAGCAGGCCACCAGCAGGGTGATCAGCAGCAGCGGCCACAGCCGTGGATAGCTCGCGCCGTTGAGGCTGCCGAGGTTCCAGAAGGTCAGCGTGCGCAGGGTGGCGTCGTCGGCGAGGTAGGTGAACAGGCCGATCAACGCGCCCGCCAAGGCGGTCAGCGCAATACCGGCGAGGAGCATGGTCGCCACGCTGGTCTGGCCATTGTGACGGCCCAGCCGATAGACCAGCGCCGTCACCAGCAGGCCACCGGCAAAGGCGCACGCGGACAGCAGATAAGGAGCGAAAGCTTCGGGCAGGCCACCAATCGACGCGCCGAAGACAATGGCGATGGCCGCGCCCAGCGCGGCACCGCTGGAAACACCGATCAGCCCGGGGTCGGCCAGCGGATTGCGGAACAACCCCTGCATCGCCACGCCGGCCAGCGCCAGCACGCCACCGGTTGCGATACCCAGCAAGGTGCGCGGCAGGCGAATCTGCCCGACTATCAATTCAGCCTGGCCAAGGCCATCGGCGGACACCGGCAGCCCGATCATGCGTGCCAGCGCGCGCAGGGTGTCGCTCAGCGGCAGGCTCACCGGCCCGAGGGCCAGTGAGAGCCAGACGACCAGCAACAGCAGGAAACCAAGGAGCAGGAACAGCGGTCGAGCGGTAACGATCCGGGTCAAGGACGACTTTCCGTGTTCAGGGCCTGTGCGGAAGGATAAAAGGCCCGGGAGAGGCTAGCCAACCCGTCCGGGATGCGCGGACCGAGACCGCCGACCAGCAGGGTCGGATCGAGCACCAGCACGCGGCCGTCGCGCAGCGCGCTGGTGGCGGCCAGGCCGGGGTTCTGCTGGGTCAGCGCGGCGCGGGCCTTGTCGCCCTCCAGCGCGCGGTCGCTGAGTACCACCACCTGCGGATCCAGTGCAGTCAGGGCCTCGGTCGACAGCGTCTTGTAGCCGGCGTGGGTCGCCAGGTTGCGGCCGCCGGCATGCTGGATCAGCCAGTCGCCGGAGGTGTCCTGCCCAGCCACCAGCAGGTTGCCGCCAGCGTGCCCGACCAGCAGGACGACACCGGGCGCCGCTTGTGCGGACTGGGCCTTCTTCACCCACGCACCCTGGGCGGCGAGGCGCGAGTCGAAGTCCGCCTCGACCTGCTTCGCCTTGTCCGGCGCGCCGAGCAGCTCGCCCAGACGCTGGATGGTGTGATGCACGGTCTTCTCATCGGCCTTGGCCGACAGTGTCTCGATCCGCACGCCCGCGGCGCGCAGTTGCTGCAGTACCGGCGGCGGGCCCATCTCCTCGCTACCCAGCAGGAGGTCCGGTTTCAGCGCCAGGATGCCTTCGGCGGCGAGCTGCCGCTGGTAGCCGATCTTCGGCAGCGCGTGGAGCGAGGCCGGGTGCAGGCTGGTGGTATCAACGCCCACCAGCTTGCTCTCGCCGCCCAGGGCGACGACCCATTCGCTCAGTGATCCACCGGCACTCACCCAGCGCTGCGGCAACGAGTCGGCCAGTGCGCTGGTGGCGGTGAAGCAGAGCCCGGCGAACAGTGCGCGCGCTGTCATGGAAGTCTTCATGGAGTCGCTCCTCAGCATGCCGGGAAGGATTCGGCCAGCTCGCGCCAGCTTTCCAGCTCGGGAACGCCCGGCTTGCGCGCCCCGAACACCTGCAGCACCAGCTCGCCCTTGGCATCGAAGGCTTCCCAGCTGGTGATCACGCCATCGCTGCTGGGTTTGCGCACGCGCCACAGCTCGACCACGCCCGGCGTCTTGAGATGCAGGTTGAACAGCGGGTCGAGGACGTTGAACCAGTCGTCCATCCACTTGAGGTTCTGCACGGTACCGGTGTGGATCTGGATGCAGTGGGCGTTGCCGACGAAGATCATGATCGGCAACTGCTGCTCCCCCGCCGCCTCCAGCAGGCGCGGCAGTTCGCCAGTGGCGAGCGGCTCGGCCCACTCGCGGCCCGCGAGGCGCAGCGCCTGGGTGCGCTGGACCTTGTGCTTCTTCAGCAAGGCGAAGAAGTGGTGAGTGTCCTTGAGCGCAGCCCAGCCTTCACGCAGGGCGGCGACATCGATTTCGCCGTCGGCCAACGGAGCCGGCCTGGGCTCCTGCGAGACCAGATCGAGTGCGGCGCTCTGCTCGCTAGCGGTGAAGCTGCGCACCAGCGGTTCCCAGGCGGCGACGTCGCTCTGCTCGGTGAGGAAGACCTTGTGTACCGCAGTGCCCTGGCGGTCGAACACCTGGATGCTGCGCTGGGTGCCGTGGGCAGTTTCCTCGCTGATGGCGAAGGCGCTGGCCCAGCCGCCGAGGAACAGGCGCAGGTCGATATCCGGGGAAACCACCAAACCCATCTGGCCGTTTGCGGAAACGGTGACGTCGCGATAAGGCCCCTTGCGCTCGTGCACGCAATGCTCGTTGCGGGTCAGCGCCATGATCTGGCCCAGCTCGCCCAGCGCCGGCAGCAGCTCGGCCCAGTCGGTGCGCAGACGTACGGCGTCCACGCCCAGGCGGCTGGCGGTCAGCTCGGCTTCGCTCACGCTCAAATGTTGCGCTGCATCGCGGGCGCGCAGGCGCGGTTTCTCTGCGCGCAGGGCTTGCCAGGCGCGGTACAGCTCGGAGGCCGGCGCAGTCAGGGTCGTCATCGCGGAAATCCTCGTTCGAAGGGTGGCCTGCCGCGGCGCGGCAGCATCGACGAACCTTGCCACAGGAAAATCAGGAAATCTATTTGATAATTATTTGCATTAAATTACAGAGGCGCTTAAGGTCGGCGCCGATTTCGCTGGCGCGACGCCAGCTCAGCCTCGATCGGCCAAGACTTCAGCACACGGAAGTGCACCCTCTTCCGGTATTGCCCCGCGGGCGCGGATAATACCCGCCTCGTGATGCCGTACCTGGATGGATAGACTCGGATGATCCTGCTCTGCGCCCCGCATGATCTGGCCGAAGGCCAGAGCCGGGGCTTCAAGGCCGCTGGCCTGAATCTCTTCGCCGTGCGCCGCCAGGGCCGCGTCTACGCGTACCGCAACAGCTGTCCGCACCGGGAAATCCCGCTGGGCTACGACGCCGAGCAGTACCTCGATGCCAGCGGCCGCCTGCTGCAGTGCGGCCACCATGGCGCGCTGTTCCTGATCGAGACCGGCGAGTGCATCCAGGGGCCGTGCCTGGGGGATGTGCTGGAGGCGCTGCCCTGCCGGGAAGACGAGCGGGGCATCTGGCTGGAGATGTAGCAGCGAGACCTGCCTGCGATCACGCCCCAGGGGCGCTGCTACGACAACACGGTCAACGGCCGCTCCAGCCGCATCTCCCGGGTATCGATCCGCGCCCCGTAAGCCAGCACCTCCACCCCGGCATTGCGCGCCTCCGCCAGCGCCGCGGCATAGGCCGGGTCGATCTCTGCCGCCGCGCGCACGGCATCGATATCCGACAGGTTCACCGCATACAGCAGCACTGCACGCATCCCCTCGCGCGCCAGGGCAGCCAGCTCTCGCAGGTGCTTGGCGCCGCGCTGGGTAACCGCATCGGGGAAGGCGGCGACCGCGGTGCCATCGAAGCCCAGGGTCACGCTCTTCACCTCGACGAACACCGGCTTGCCGGCGTACAGCAGGCGGAAGTCCGCGCGGCTGTTCTCCTGCCCGTAGGCCACTTCGCGGCGCAGTTCATCGAAGCCGGCCAGTTCGGTCACCGTGCCGGCCAGCAGCGCCTCCTCCACCAGCCGATTGGCGCGCCCGGTATTCACGCAGGCCAGCCGGCCCTGCGGGGTTTCCACCAGCTCCCAGGTTCCCGGCAGCTTGCGCTTGGGGTCGTCGGAGCGGCTGAACCAGACGCGGCAACCCTCGCTCATGCAATTGAGCATCGAGCCGGTGTTCGGGCAGTGAATGGTGAGCTGCTCGCCACTGGCGGTCTCGATGTCTGCCAGGAAGCGCTTGTAGCGTTTGATCAGGCGCGCCTCCTCCAGCGCCGGCTCGAAGCGCATCAGGGCCGCCAGGTCTTCAGGCCGCGAGCAATGCGCTCCACTGCCTGCTGCAGGCGCTCGACGCTCTGGGTATAGGCAAAACGCACATGGTGCGTGGCCTGGTAACGCCCGAAGTCGATGCCGGGCGTGAACGCCACATGCTCGGTCTCGATGAAGTGCTGGCAGAAGGCGAAGGCATCGCCACCGAAGGCGCTGATATCCGCATACAGATAGAAGGCACCTTCCGGCTCCACGGCGATGCCAAAGCCCAGTTCGCGCAGCGCCGGCAGCAGGTAGTCGCGGCGGCGGCGGAACTCCTCGCGGCGCTCTTCGAGGATCGCCAGGGTCGCCGGCTCGAAGCAGGCCAGTGCAGCATGCTGGGCCATGCTCGGTGCGCTGATGTAGAGATTCTGCGCCAGCTTCTCCAGCTCGCCCACCGCTTCGGGCGGCGCTACCAGCCAGCCCAGGCGCCAGCCGGTCATGCCGAAATATTTGGAGAAACTGTTGAGGACGAAGGCATCGTCATCCACTTCCAGCACGCTGGGTGCGTCCAGGCCATAGGTCAGGCCGTGGTAGATCTCGTCCACCACCAGGTGGCCGCCGCGCGCCTTGAGGGTGGAGGACAGCGCGGCCAGTTCATCCTTGTGCAACAGGGTACCCGTCGGGTTCGCCGGCGATGCGGCCAGAGCGCCTACACTGTCCTGATCCCAGTGCCGTTCGATGAGCTCCGGGGTGAGCTGGTAACGGCTCTCCGGACCGACCGGCACCAGTTGCGCGGCGCCTTCCACCAGGCGCAGGAAGTGGCGGTTGCACGGGTAGCCCGGATCGGCCAGCAGCCAGTGCTTGCCTGGGTCCACCAGCAGGCTGCTGGCGAGCAGCAGGGCACCGGAGCCGCCGGGCGTGACGAGAATGCGTTGCGGGTCGATCGACAGGCCGTAGCGCTGGGCGTAGAAGCCGGCGATGGCTTCGCGCAGGGCCGGCAGGCCACGTGCGGCGGTATAGCGCGTGTGACCATTCGCCAGGGCCTTCTGCCCGGCCTCGACGATGGGCGCGGCGGTGGTGAAGTCCGGCTCGCCGATTTCCAGGTGGATGACGTCGTGGCCCGCGGCCTGCAGCTCGTTGGCCCGCGCCAGCAGCGCCATGACGTGGAAGGGTTCGATGGCGCGGCTGCGCGCACTGAAGGTGGTGGCCATGGAATATTCCGAACTTTGCGACAGAGCCGGGATTCTAACAGGCCACTGAATATTTCCGAGCGGCCGCGCCTGTGATACGCGGCTTCCGGGAACTTGCAGGCTTCGTCTGGCGAACGCCGACGATTCTGCTCAGGTTTGCAGAAAAACCCACTGGCGATGACCGGTGGGTCGCCGACCTGGCGATCAGGTCATGTGCGGGTACTGGCAGGCTCGATAACCGGGAGTAGCATCGCGGTTATCGTTCTGGTAAGTTCGCCCGCTGCGAGCGCGGGGCCGGCGGTGCCGGAGAGGGACCATCCGCGAGAGGATTAGCGAAGTGAGAGGCGGTCATCCATGCCCACCAAAGCAAAGCAACAGAGCAGCCAACTGATTCGTGGCTTCGAGCCCTACCAGGAAACCAAGGGCGAGGAGTACATGAGTGATCGCATGCGCGCGCACTTCACCTCCATCCTCAACAAATGGAAAGTTGAGCTGATGGAAGAAGTGGACCGCACCGTGCACCACATGCAGGACGAAGCGGCCAACTTCCCCGATCCGGCCGACCGTGCCAGCCAGGAAGAAGAGTTCAGCCTCGAGCTGCGCGCCCGCGACCGCGAGCGCAAGCTGATCAAGAAGATCGACGAGACCCTGCAACTGATCGAAGACAACGACTACGGCTGGTGCGATTCCTGCGGCGTCGAGATCGGCATCCGCCGTCTGGAAGCCCGCCCCACCGCCACCCTTTGCATCGACTGCAAGACCCTGGCGGAAATCAAGGAAAAGCAACTGGGCTCCTGAGCCTGGCTGATCCCGAACGGGGCGCTGCGGCGCCCCGTTTCGTTTCTGCGTTTCATCGATAGTCTTCCAGCAGAGAGCTTCCATGCCCGCCTCCCGCTATGTCGGACGCTTCGCCCCCACCCCCAGCGGCTACCTGCACTTCGGTTCGCTGGTGGCGGCAGTGGCCTCCTACCTGGATGCGCGCGCTGTGGACGGAAAGTGGCTGGTGCGCATGGAAGACCTCGACCCGCCGCGCGAAATGCCCGGCGCCCAGCACGCCATCCTGGAAACCCTCGAACGCTACGGCTTCGAATGGGACGGCGCGGTGGAGCGTCAAAGCGAGCGCGGCGCCGCCTATGCGGCGCAAGTCGAGCAATGGCTGCGCAGCGGCCTGGCCTATGCCTGCACCTGTTCGCGCAAGCAGCTCGAAGGCAACAACGGCATCTACCCCGGCACCTGTCGCGACGCCCAGCATGACTGGCACGGCGACGTCGCCATCCGCATCCGCGTGCCGGAGCTGGACTACCGCTTCACCGATCGCCTGCAGGGCGAATTCCACCAGCACCTGGGCCGCGAAGTGGGCGACTTCGTCATTCGCCGCCGCGACGGGCTGTTCGCCTATCAACTGGCAGTAGTGCTGGACGATGCCTGGCAGGGTGTTACCGACATCGTTCGCGGCGCCGACCTGCTCGACAACACCCCGCGCCAGCTCTATCTGCAGGAGCTGCTGGGCATCGCCGCCCCACGCTACCTGCACGTGCCGCTGATCATCCAGCCCGATGGCCACAAGCTCGGCAAATCCTATCGCTCGCCACCGCTGGAGGCAGACCAGGCCGCCCCACTGCTGGTGCGCGCACTCAAGGCGCTGGGCCAGAAGCCGCCCGCCGACCTGCTGCAGGCCACGCCACACGAGGTGCTCGCCTGGGGCATCGCGCACTGGGATGCCACTGCCATCCCCCACAGCCTGACGCTGGAAGACGCGCAGCTCTAGACTTGTACCCGTCCCCACCGGCGGCCGGCTTGCCGGCGACTGTGCGCACAGGTAGCCTGCCCGCCGAACAAAGAGAGAGACGACATGTACATCTACCGACTGGTGTTGCTCCTGGTCGTGGGCATCTACCTGTTCTCACCGGCCATCATGGACTGGTGGATCGATCCCCACGGCGCCTGGTACCGCCCATACCTGCTGTGGCTGATCCTGATCGTCGTCACCTTCATCCTGCAGAGCCAGCGCGATGCTGACGAGCTTTAGCCTCACCCAGCTGATCCTGATCAGCGCCTCCTACCTGATGGTCCTGTTCGGTGTCGCCTGGATCACCGAGCGCGGTTTCATTCCGCGCCGGCTGGTGCGCCATCCGTTGATCTACACCCTGTCGCTGGGCGTATACGCCAGCGCCTGGGCCTTCTATGGCACGGTCGGGCTGGCCTATCAGTACGGCTACGGCTTCCTGGCGATCTACCTGGGTGTCTCCGGCGCCTTCCTGCTCGCGCCGGTGCTGCTCTACCCGATCCTGCGGATCACCCGTGCCTACCAGCTGTCGTCGCTGGCCGACCTGTTCGCCTTCCGCTTCCGCAGCACCTGGGCCGGCGCGCTGACCACGCTGTTCATGCTGATCGGTGTGCTGCCGATGCTGGCGTTGCAGATCCAGGCAGTGACCGACTCGATCAGCATCCTCACCCGCGAATCCGAGCCCAACCGCGCGGCGCTGGCGTTCTGCGCGCTGATCACGCTGTTCGCCATCCTCTTCGGTGCGCGCCACATCGCCACCCGCGAGCGCCACGAAGGCCTGGTGATGGCGATTGCCTTCGAGTCGCTGGTGAAGCTGGTGGCGCTCTGCTCCATCGGCCTGTTCGCCCTCTATGGCGTGTTCGGCGGGCCGGACGGCCTGGAAGTCTGGCTGCTGCAGAACCAGGAAGCGCTGAGCACCCTGCACACACCGCTGGCCGAAGGGCCGTGGCGCACGCTGCTGCTGGTGTTCTTCGCCTCGGCCATCGTCATGCCGCACATGTTCCACATGACCTTCACCGAGAACCTCAACCCACGCGCGCTGCTCAGCGCCAGCTGGGGCCTGCCGCTGTTCCTGCTGCCGATGAGCCTGGCGGTACCGCCGATTCTCTGGGCCGGCCTGCACCTGGGCGCCTCGACCAACCCGGAATACTTCACCCTCGGCCTGGGCATCTCGGTGGACAGCCCGGCCCTGGCGCTGACCGCCTTTATCGGCGGTATCTCCGCCGCCAGCGGCCTGATCATCGTGATGACCCTGGCGCTCTCGGGGATGGTGCTCAACCACCTGGTGCTGCCGCTCTACCAGCCGCCGGCCGAAGGCAACATCTACCGCTGGCTGAAATGGACCCGGCGCGCGCTGATCGCCGCGATCATCATGGCCGGCTATGCCTTCTACCTGCTGCTGGGCGCCGAGCAGGACCTGTCCAACCTCGGCATCGTCTCCTTCGTCGCCACCCTGCAGTTCCTGCCAGGCGCGCTGGCCGTGCTCTACTGGCCGACCGCCAACCGCCGCGGCTTCATCGCTGGTCTCGTGGCGGGCATGCTGGTCTGGGGTGCGACCATGCTCACCCCGCTGGTCGCGAACATGCAGAGCATTTATCTGCCGCTGTTCAACTCGCTTTACGTGCTCGACGACACCACCTGGCACCTCGCGGCGCTCGCCTCGCTGGCGGCCAACGTGCTGGTGTTCACCCTGGTCTCGCTGTTCACCGAAGCCAGCGATGAAGAAAAAGGCGCCGCCGAAGCCTGCGCCGTCGACAACGTGCGCCGCCCGCAGCGCCGCGAGCTGATTGCCGTCTCCCCACAGGAGTTCGCCAGCCAGCTGGCCAAGCCGCTGGGCGCCAAGACTGCCCAGCGCGAAGTGGAACAGGCCCTGCGCGACCTGCACCTGCCCTTCGACGAGCGCCGTCCCTACGCCCTGCGTCGGCTGCGCGACCGTATCGAAGCGAACCTCTCCGGCCTGATGGGCCCCAGCGTGGCGCAGGACATGGTGGAAACCTTCCTGCCCTACAAGGCCAGCAGCGAAGCCTACGTCACCGAGGACATCCACTTCATCGAGAGCCGCCTGGAGGACTACCACTCCCGCCTCACCGGCCTGGCCGCCGAACTCGACACCCTGCGCCGCTACCACCGCCAGACCCTGCAGGACCTGCCGATGGGCGTGTGCTCGCTGGCCAAGGATCAGGAAATCCTCATGTGGAACCGCGCCATCGAGGAACTCACCGGCGTCAGCGCGCAGCGCGTGGTCGGCTCGCGCCTGGCCGCCCTGCCCGACCCGTGGCGCGGCCTGCTCGAAGGCTTCATCGACGCCCCCGACGAGCACCTGCACAAGCAGCGCCTGTCCATCGAGGGCCAGACCCGCTGGCTGAACCTGCATAAGGCGGCGATCGAGGAACCCCTCGCGCCCGGTAACAGCGGCCTGGTGCTGCTGGTCGAAGACCTCACCGAAACCCAGTCCCTGGAAGACAAGCTGATCCACTCCGAGCGCCTGGCCTCCATCGGCCGCCTCGCCGCCGGCGTGGCCCACGAGATCGGCAACCCCATCACCGGCATCGCCTGCCTGGCGCAGAACCTGCGGGAAGAACGCGAAGGCGATGGCGAGCTGACCGAAATCAGCGGACAGATACTCGAACAGACCAAGCGCGTCTCGCGCATCGTGCAGTCGCTGATGAGCTTCGCCCACGCCGGCGGCAAGCAGGTCGCCGCCGAGCCGGTCTGCCTGGCCGACGTCGCCCAGGAAGCCATCGGCCTGCTGTCGCTGAACAAGCGCAGCGTCGACGTGCAGTTCTTCAACCTGTGCGATCCGGAACACTGGGTGGAAGGCGATTCCCAGCGCCTGGCCCAGGTACTGATCAACCTGCTGTCCAACGCCCGCGACGCCACCCCGCCCAACGGCGCGATCCGTGTGCGCACCGAAGCTTCCGAGCAGACTGTCGACCTGATCGTCGAGGACGAAGGCAGCGGCATACCCAAGTCGATCATCGACCGCCTGTTCGAGCCCTTCTTCACCACCAAGGACCCGGGCAAAGGAACCGGCCTGGGGCTCGCTCTGGTCTATTCGATCGTGGAAGAGCATTATGGGCAAATCACCATAGACAGCCCGGCTGACCCCGAACGCCAATGCGGAACCCGCATCAGCGTCACCTTGCCGCGGCATCCTGGCCCGACGGCCGAGCAGTAAACGAGCACGTCGAGAGAGCTGAATACATGGCACATATCCTCATCGTCGAAGACGAAACCATCATCCGTTCCGCCCTGCGACGATTGCTCGAGCGCAACCAGTACCAGGTCAGCGAAGCTGGCTCGGTGCAGGAGGCGCAGGAGCGCTACAGCATCCCGTCGTTCGACATGATCGTCAGCGACCTGCGCCTGCCCGGCGCACCCGGCACCGAACTGATCAAGCTGGCCCAGGGCACTCCGGTGCTGATCATGACCAGCTATGCCAGCCTGCGCTCGGCAGTGGATTCGATGAAGATGGGCGCGGTGGACTACATCGCCAAGCCGTTCGACCACGACGAGATGCTGCAGGCCGTGGCGCGCATCCTCAAGGACCGCCAGGAGAACCGTAACGCTCCCGCCGAAGCCCGCGGTAACGCCAAGGCCGCCGAGCGTAGCAGCGGTAACACCGCTCCCGCAGACGGCGAGATCGGCATCATCGGCTCCTGCGCCCCCATGCAGGAGCTCTACACCAAGATCCGCAAGGTGGCGCCCACCGACTCCAATGTGCTGATCCAGGGAGAGTCGGGTACCGGCAAGGAGCTGGTCGCCCGCGCGCTGCACAACCTGTCCAAGCGCACCAAGGCGCCGCTGATCTCGGTGAACTGCGCCGCGATCCCGGAAACCCTGATCGAATCCGAACTGTTCGGCCACGAGAAAGGCGCGTTCACCGGCGCCAGCGCCGGCCGTGCGGGCCTGGTGGAAGCGGCCGACGGCGGCACCCTGTTCCTCGACGAGATCGGCGAGCTGCCGCTCGAGGCCCAGGCGCGCCTGCTGCGCGTGCTGCAGGAAGGCGAGATTCGCCGGGTCGGCTCGGTCCAGTCGCAGAAGGTCGACGTCCGCCTGATCGCCGCCACCCACCGCGACCTGAAGATGCTGGCCAAGACCGGCCAGTTCCGCGAAGACCTCTATTACCGCCTGCACGTCATCTCGCTGAAGCTCCCGCCCCTGCGCGAGCGCGGCCCCGACGTGATGGAAATCGCCCGCTCCTTCCTGGCGCGCCAGTGCTCCCAGATGGGGCGCCCGTCGCTGACCTTCTCCCACGAGGCCGAACAGGCCATCCGTCACTATCCGTGGCCGGGTAACGTGCGCGAGCTGGAGAATGCCATCGAGCGCGCGGTGATCCTCAGCGAGGGCCAGGAAATCCCCGCCGACCTGCTGGGCATCGACATCGAGCTGGATGATCTGGAAGACGACTTCGGCGATGACGGCGACCTGCGCCCGAGCAACGGCAGCGCCAGCAACCACGAGCCCACCGAGGACCTGTCGCTGGAGGACTACTTCCAGCACTTCGTCCTCGAGCACCAGGACCACATGACCGAGACCGAGCTGGCCCGCAAGCTGGGCATCAGCCGCAAATGCCTGTGGGAACGCCGCCAGCGCCTGGGCATCCCGCGCCGCAAATCCGGTGCATCGGCTGACTCGTAAGACGTTTCACACTGTTACCGGAGACAAGCTCCGTAACAAAAGCCGGGTTCATCGGTAACGGGAACCCGGCTTTTTTGTGCCTGCCGCTCGGGGGTGAATCCTCGCAAACCCTTGAAAAATAAGGATTCGCAAAAGTTGGCACGGCATCTGCTTTGTTATTGGTACAACAACAATAACAAGCACGACCACTCACAATAAGAACAAGACGAAACGACTCCAGCACAACAAAAACAAGATCGCGGAGGCGCAGCTAACTGATTCTTTTGGAGAAGGGTAGCCGTCGGGACCAGTCCCGCAACCAGTCAAGAAGAATAAAACTGTCTTGAGACAGCACGCAAAACTGGTTGGATCGAAAGATCATTGCTCACTCAGCGACCAAAGCAATCCGTTTGCTATTGAACACCTTCCAAGTGTGGAAGGTTCCCCGAAGCAGGTAGCTTCGAGGGTCGGGTCTACAAACAAAAACAACAAGCCCGGTAATCATAATAAAAACAAAGCACGCACCTATTTGGGGGGGAGCCTCGGCTCCCCCAGTAGCTTTCGCTACACCCTCCTGCTCTCTCCCCGCAAGACCCTTTCTTCAGTTTTCTTCATCATCCCACCCCACGATGCTAGAATCGCCGCGGCGCAGACGGCATTCGATTTGCTGCCATTTGTTTCAAGGCAGCGGCAGACACCCGCTATCCTCCAGGAAACGCCGTAATCAGGCGGCTTGCCGAGACCTGCGTATGCCATCCATACACCTATTCCCGATAGTGCACACATGCTGAAAAAGCTGATCCAGTCCATCCGATCCCCACTGCGCCGTCCGCGCGCTGTCCGCACTACTCCGGAAGTCGTTGGCAATCATCAGCACTCGCTGCGGCGGGAACAGTTCAGCAGGAATGCGGTGAACGTCGTGGAGCGCCTGACCAAGGCCGGCTACCAGGCGTACATCGTCGGCGGTGGCGTACGTGACCCGCTGCTGGGCATTCCGCCCAAGGACTTTGACGTGGCGACCAGCGCCACCCCCGAGCAGGTGCGTGCCGAGTTCCGCAACGCGCGTGTGATCGGTCGTCGCTTCAAGCTGGTCCACGTCCATTTCGGCCGAGAGATCATCGAGGTCGCCACCTTCCGCGCCAACCATCCGGTCAGCGAAGACGACGACAGCAACAACGCCCATGCCTCCCGTAACGAGGCTGGCCGCATCCTGCGCGACAACGTCTACGGCACTCTCGAAGACGACGCCCAGCGCCGCGACTTCACCATCAACGCCCTGTACTTCGACGTCACCGGCGAGCGCATCCTCGACTACGCCCACGGCGTACGCGACATCCGTAACCGCCTGATCCGTCTGATCGGCGATCCGGAGCAGCGTTACCTCGAAGACCCGGTCCGGATGCTGCGGGCCGTGCGCTTCGCCGCCAAGCTGGACTTCGAGATCGAGAAGCACAGTGCCGCACCGATCCGCCGCCTGGCGCCACTGCTCAATGAAATTCCTTCGGCGCGCCTGTTCGACGAAATCCTCAAGCTGTTCCTCAGCGGCAAGGCCGAACGCACCTTCGAGCTGCTCAACGAGTACGAACTGTTCGCCCCACTGTTCCCGGCGAGCGCCAAGGCGCTGAAGGACGATCCCGAGTACGCCGGCAAGCTGATGCGCCAGGCCCTGGCCAACACCGACGAGCGCATCCGCCTGGGCAAGCCGGTTACCCCGGCCTTCCTGTTCGCCGCGCTGCTCTGGCCGGCCCTGCCCGCCCGCGTACTGAAGCTGCAGGACCGCGGCATGCCGCCGATCCCGGCGATGCAGGAAGCCGCCCACGAGCTGATCCTCGAGCAGTGCCGCCGCACCGCGGTGCCCAAGCGCTTCACCATCCCGATCCGCGAGATCTGGGACATGCAGGAGCGTCTGCCGCGCCGTCAGGGCAAGAAGGCCGACCTGCTGCTGGAAAACCCGCGCTTCCGCGCCGGCTACGACTTCCTCCTGCTGCGCGAGAGCGCCGGCGAGGAAACCGGTGGCCTCGGAGACTGGTGGACCGACTATCAGGAAGCCAGCGACGGCGAGCGCCGCGGCATGATCCGCAACCTGGCCAGCCAGCAGGAAGAAGGCGGCGCCGCCGCACCGCGCAAGCGCCGCCGCGGCGGCAGCAACCGTCGTCGTCGCGGCCCGCGCACCGAAGGCACCAGCAGCGAATGAGCGAGCGCGTGTTCATCGGGCTCGGCAGCAACCTCGCCGAGCCGCGCCAGCAGCTTGAAGCCGCGCTGAAGGCGCTGTCGCAGATTCCCGCCACCAAGGTGGCGGTGGTCTCCCCGCTCTACGCCAGCGACCCGCTGGGCCCGCCGGACCAGCCGCGCTACGTCAACGCCGTGGCCGCCCTGGATACCGACCTTGAGCCGCTCGCGCTGCTGGATGCCCTGCAGACCATCGAGCTGGAGCAGGGCCGCGTACGCAAGGACGAGCGCTGGGGGCCGCGCACCCTCGATCTCGATATCCTGCTGTTCGGCGAGCGCCTGATCGACGAGCCGCGCCTGACCGTGCCGCACTACCACATGCACGCCCGCGCCTTCGTGCTCTACCCGTTGGCAGACCTCGCCCCACAACTGCGTTTCCCCGACGGGCGCACCCTGGCCGAACTGCTCGCCGCCTGTCCGTTCAGCGGCCTCGAGCGCCTGTCCTGATGCATGCTGCGCCCCAGGCGTGGGGCGCACTGGCAGTAACGCCGTAACAGTCCGGTAACACCTGCAATTGACTTAGCCTTTTTCGATCCGGACTATAGGGCCCCGTTTGCCCCTGCCCGGCGCAGAACCGAGGACACTTTCATGCCTGATGTCACCCTGACCACCCTGCAAGGTCTCAAGCAAAGCGGCGAAAAGATCGCGATGCTGACCGCCTACGATGCCACTTTCGCCCACACCGCCAGTCTGGCCGGTGCCGAAATGCTGCTGATCGGTGACTCCCTGGGTATGGTCCTGCAAGGTCACGACAGTACGCTGCCGGTGACCGTGGAAGACATGGCCTACCACACCGCCGCCGTGAAACGCGGCAACAAGGGCGCCCTGATCGTCACCGACCTGCCGTTCGAATCCGGCACCTCACTGGACCAGCTGCTGCGCGACTCGGTGAAGGTCATGCAGGCCGGCGCCCACATGGTCAAGCTCGAAGGCGGCGCCTGGCTCGCCGAGCCGATCATCCGCCTGGCCCAGATGGGCATCCCGGTCTGCGCACACCTGGGCCTCACCCCGCAGGCGGTCAACCTCTTCGGCGGCTTCAAGGTCCAGGGTCGCCAGGAAAACCAGGCGCGCCAGCTGCGCGCCGACGCCATCGCCCTGGAGCAGGCCGGCGCCGCCGCACTGCTGCTCGAATGCGTCCCCTCCGCCCTGGCGCAGGAAATCACCGAAGCCGTGAAGATTCCGGTGATCGGCATCGGCGCCGGTAGCGGCACCGACGGTCAGGTCCTGGTGATGCACGACATGCTCGGCCTGTCGTTGTCCGGCCGTTCGCCGAAGTTCGTGAAGAATTTCCTCGAAGGCCAGCCCGACATCCAGTCCGCCTTCGCTGCCTACGTGAAGGCAGTCAAGGACGGCACCTTCCCTGGCCCGGAGCACGGTTTCGCCTGATGAATACAGTCAAGACAGTCCGCGAGCTGCGCGCCGCCGTGGCGCGCGCCCGTAGCGAAGGCAAGCGCATTGCGCTGGTACCGACCATGGGCAACCTGCACGCCGGCCATGCCGCACTGGTGACCAAGGCCGGCCAGCGCGCCGACTTCGTGGTGGCGAGCATCTTCGTCAACCCGCTGCAGTTCGGCCCCAGCGAAGACCTGGACAAGTACCCGCGCACCCTGGCGGCGGACCAGGAGAAACTGCTCAACGCCGGCTGCCATCTGCTGTTCGCCCCCGGCGTCGAGGAAATGTACCCCGACGGCATGGAAGGCCAGACCAGGCTGCATGTCACCGGCGTCTCCGAAGGGCTGTGCGGCGGCAGCCGTCCTGGCCACTTCGATGGCGTCGCCACGGTGGTCTGCAAGCTGTTCAACATGGTGCAGCCCGACATGGCGCTGTTCGGCGAGAAGGATTTCCAGCAGCTGGCGGTCATCCGCAAGCTGGTGCGCGACCTCAACCTGCCGATCCAGATCTTCGGCGAGCCCACCGTGCGCGCCGAGGATGGCCTGGCCCTGTCCTCGCGCAACGGTTACCTCACCCAGGAGCAGCGCGCCATCGCGCCGGTCCTGCAGCGCACCCTGAAGACCCTGGCCGAGCGTATCCGCCAGGGCGAGCGCGACTTCCCCGTGCTGCTGGCCGAGGGTAGCCAGCAGATCGAAGCGGCCGGCCTGCGCATCGACTACCTCGAGGCCCGCGAGTCCGCCGGGCTGCGCCCGGCCACGGCGCAGGACCATCAGCTGGTGATCCTGGTCGCCGCCTTCCTGGGCACTACCCGGCTGATCGACAACCTCGCCTTCCACATCGACTGATTCCCCGCCCGATACCCGAATTTTCGCCTCGAAGCCGCGCCAGTCGCGGCCTTGAGCGGCTTCGGGTGCTCGGGCATACTCGCCCCGCTCTCCTCGACCAGAAGAAAAACAGGAGCCACGCCATGCAGAGCATCATGCTCAAAGCCAAACTGCACCGCGCCGAAGTCACCCACGCCGTGCTCGACTATGAAGGCTCCTGCGCCATCGACGGCGAATGGCTCGATCTTGCCGGCATCCGCGAGTACGAACAGATCCAGATCTACAACGTCGACAACGGTGAACGCTTCACCACCTACGCCATCCGTGGCGAGGAAGGGTCGCGGATGATTTCCGTCAATGGCGCCGCCGCCCACAAGGCCAAGGTGGGTGACCGGGTGATCATCTGCGCGTACGCTCAGTTCAGCGAAGCCGAGCTGGAAGGCTACCAGCCGCGCATGCTTTACATGGCGCCCGGAAACGAACTCAGCCACACCAGCAATGCCATCCCGGTTCAGCTCGCCTGAGCCACTGGGAAGGATCGGAACCACCGGGCCTTCCCAAGTTCCAAAGCCTCGTTCAAACACGCCCGTCTTACCCGAAGGTACGTCATGGAACACCACCTCACCCCGCTGGATGCCACAAAACTGGCAAGCTGGCAGGCATTGGCAGCCCACCGCCAGGATCTGCAGAACTTCACCATGCGCGAGGCATTCGCCGAGGACCCGGAGCGCTTCAAGCGTTTCTCCCTCGCCGCCTGCGGACTGTTCCTCGATTTCTCGAAGAACCTGATCCGCCAGGACACCCTCGACCTGCTGGTGAAGCTGGCGAACGAGGCGAAGCTGGGCGAAGCCATCCAGTCGATGTTCCGCGGTGACGTGATCAACTCCTCCGAGCGCCGTCCGGTGTTGCACACCGCATTGCGCCGCCCTATCGGCGACAAGGTGCTGGTCGATGGCGTCGACGTGATGCCCGAGGTGCACCGCGTGCTGCACCAGATGACCGAGTTGGTCGCGGCCGTGCACAACGGCCTGTGGCGCGGTTGCACCGAGAAGCCGATCACCGACGTGGTGAACATCGGTATCGGTGGTTCCTTCCTCGGCCCGCAACTGGTCTCCGAAGCACTGCTGCCCTTCGCCCAGAAAGGCGTACGTTGCCATTACCTGGCGAACATCGATGGCAGCGAATTCCGCGAGATGACCGCCAAGCTCAACGCCGAGACCACGCTGTTCATCGTCTCGTCGAAGTCCTTCGGCACCCTGGAAACCCTGAAGAATGCCCAGGCCGCGCGCGCCTGGTACCTGGCCCAGGGCGGCAGCGAGGCGGAGCTGTACCGTCACTTCATCGCCGTTTCCAGCAACAAGGAAGCCGCATCGGCATTCGGCATCCGCCCGGAAAACGTCTTCCCGATGTGGGACTGGGTCGGCGGTCGCTACTCGCTGTGGTCGGCCATCGGCCTGCCGATCGCCATGTCGGTGGGCATCAACAACTTCAAGGAACTGTTGTCCGGCGCCTATAACATGGACCAGCACTTCCTCACCTCGCCGTTCGAGAAGAACATCCCGGTGCTGCTGGGCCTGCTCGGCGTCTGGTACGGCGACTTCTGGGGCGCGCGCAGCCACGCGATCCTGCCCTACGACTACTACCTGCGGAACATCACCGACCACTTGCAGCAGCTGGACATGGAGTCCAACGGCAAGAGCGTGCGCCAGGACGGCACCCCGGTGTCCGCCGGCACCGGCCCGGTGATCTGGGGCGGCGTGGGCTGCAACGGCCAGCATGCGTACCACCAGCTGCTGCACCAGGGCACCCACCTGATACCGGCCGACTTCATCGTCCCGGTGTCCAGCTACAACCCGGTGGCCGATCACCACCAATGGCTGTACGCCAACTGCCTGTCACAGAGCCAGGCGCTGATGGTCGGCAAGAGCCGCGCCGAGGCCGAAGCCGAGTTGCGCGCCAAGGGCGTGGACGAAGCCGAAGTGCAGCGTCTGGCGCCGCACAAGGTGATCCCTGGCAACCGCCCGAGCAACACCCTGGTGATGGAGCGCATCAGCGCCCGCCGCCTGGGCGCGCTGATTGCCATGTACGAGCACAAGGTCTACGTACAGAGCATCCTCTGGGGCATCAACGCCTTCGACCAGTGGGGCGTGGAACTGGGCAAGGAGCTGGGCAAGGCCGTCTACGGCCGCCTGGTCGGCAGCGAGGAAAGCGCCGCCGAAGACGGCTCCACCCAGGGCCTGATCGACTTCTTCCGCGGCCGTCACCGCGGCTGATGGCGAAACGGACGGGGACGCACCTGCGCTCCCGTTCGCGTCCTAGCGGCAGAAACGCTGCCGAAACTCCCCGGGCGTCACGCCCAGCGCCTGCACGAAGGCGCGTCGCAGGTTGTACTCGTTGCCAAAGCCTGCGTGCTGTGCCACGCGCTTGAGCGACGACTCTCCCGCCTCCAGCAGTTGGCTCGCCTTCTCCAGACGCAACTCCAGCAGCAGCTTTGCCGGCGTCATGCCCATCTCGGCCTGGCAATGCCGATGCAGAGTGCGCGCTGACATGGCCATCTGCGCCGCCATTTCCTCGACATCGAGGGCCTGAGCCAAGCGTTCCCGCAACCACTCCACCAGGCGCTCCATCTGCCCGCCCGGCGGCGCCTGCTGCGCCAGCAGCTCGGCGCTGAACTGGCGCTGGCCGCCAGGACGGCGCAGGTACATCACCAACCCGCGGGCAACCCGCAATGACAGGTCGCGACCGTGATCTTCCTCCACCAGGCTCAGGCACAGGTCCATCCCGGCCGTCACGCCAGCGGAGCTGTAGAACTTCGCATCGCGGACGAACAAGGCGTCGTGCATCACCCGCAAGCGCGGAAACAGCCGCTGTAACAGTTCGGCGTATCGCCAGTGAGTAACGACCGGGCGCCCCTCCAGCAGCCCGGCCTGCGCCAGCAGAAAGGCTCCGGTGCACACCGAGCCACAGCGCGCTGCGTGGGTTGCGGCCTGCGCCAGCCAGCGCGCGACCTCACCTTTCTGCAGGGCCGCCTGCACCCCATGGCCGCCCGCCACCAGCACGGTACAGCCGGCCGCCTGCTGCGCCTCCGGCAGGGCCATGGTCGCCAGCTCCAGTCCGGTACTGGAGCGAACCAACCCGCCATCGGGCGATAGCGCCTCGAGCTGGTAGGCAGGACGGGCAGCGGCCGGCAGGTGCTCATCCACTGCCGCGAACACATCGGCCGGGCCGGTGGCATCGAGCAACTGGAAGTCCGGGAAGACCAGCAACAGGACGCGGTGTGGAGCATTCATCCAGGCGAATCCGTGGAAGACGTGATTGGCAGATATTCATCTATCAGCGTCAGAAGCGACAGATGTATCGACGACAGGATGGAAATCCCCTCCCGGAGACGGCCATGCACGCTTTCCTGCTACTGCTCACCCTGCTGCTCTGCACCCAGGCCGCCCAGGCCGACGACGAGCAGCTTGCGCCTTATCAACCACGCTTCGGGCGCGAGCGCCCGGTCATCGCCGTCGTCGCGCAGAACCGCATGACGGAACTCGCGGACTACGTCGTCCCTCTCGGCGTACTGCGCCGCTCGGGAGTGGCGGAAGTGCTCGCCCTCGCGACGGAACCCGGGCCGGTGCAACTGATGCCGGCCCTGCGACTTCAGCCGCAGGCCACGCTGAAGGAATTCGCGCAACGTTATCCACAGGGCGCCGACTATCTGATCGTGCCCGCCGTGCACGACAGCCAGGACCCGGCCCTGCTGGCCTTCGTCCGGGAGCAGGCGGCGCGGGGCGCAACCATCGTCGGCGTCTGCGATGGCGCCCTGGTGCTGGGCAACGCAGGGCTGCTGCACGGCCGACGCGCCACCGGCCACTGGTACTCACGCAAGCAACGCCTGGAGAGCTACCCCGACGCCCGCTGGGAGGAGAATCGCCGCTATGTGGCGGACGGCAAGGTGATCACCACCTCCGGTGTTACTGCAGCGCTACCGCTGTCGCTTGCACTGGTGGCAGCCATCGCCAGCAAACCCAAGGCCATCACGCTCGCGCGCGAGTTCGGCGTGCAGGACTGGTCGCCACGGCACGACAGCCAGCGCTTCAGCCTTGGCGCCAGCGGCTACCTGACCGCCGCCGGCAACTACCTCGCCCTCTGGCGCCACGAGGTTTTCGACGCCCATCTGGAGCAGGGCTTCGATGAGGTCAGCCTGGCGCTGACAGCGGATGCCTGGGCGCGGACCTTCCGAACTGAAGTACGGGGCGCCGCCGCGCACCCCGTCAGCAGTGCCGGTGGCCTGCTGTTCCTGCCGGACTCGCCTGACGACCACCCGGCATTGCCGGGACTCGGCGCCACGGCGATCCCGGCGCTCGACAGCACGCTCGACGCAATCGCCCGGCGCTACGGCGAACCGACCCGGCGCCTGGTCGCCGCCCAGCTGGAATACGTCCCGCCTGAACGATCCGGCCACCTGGCGCGTCGAAACAACATGGACAACCCTTGAACCCGCCTGGCCTTGGATGCACCCTTGGGGGCATCTCGGCTCAACAACAACAAGGATTCCCCATGTACGAGATCAGCCTTCATCCCGTGCCGGAGGCCGTACGCAAGCGTGCCTACCTCGACAACGACGCGTACCAACGCCTCTACCGGCAGTCGGTAGACGACCCGGAAGCCTTCTGGGGCGAGCAGGCCAAGGCCTTCCTCGACTGGTTCAAGCCCTGGCACTCGGTGCACCACGGCGACCTGGCGAAGGGCCAGGCCACCTGGTTCAAGGGCGGCCAGCTCAACGTCACCTACAACTGCATCGACCGCCACCTGGAACAACGCGCCGAGCAGGTGGCGATCATCTGGGAAGGCGACAATCCCAGCGAATCCGCCAACATCACCTACCGCAAGCTGCACAGCCATGTCTGCCGCCTGGCCAACGTGCTCAAGAGCCGCGGCGTGGGAAAGGGCGACCGGGTCTGCATCTACATGCCGATGATCCCCGAGGCGGCCTACGCAATGCTCGCCTGCGCGCGGATCGGCGCTATCCACTCGGTGGTGTTCGGCGGCTTCTCCCCGGACGCTCTGCGTGACCGCATCAACGATGCCGACTGCCGCACCGTGATCACCGCCGACGAAGGCGTACGCGGCGGCAAGTACGTCCCGCTGAAGAAGAACGTCGAAAAGGCCCTGGCCGACTGCCCGAATGTCTCCACCGTGGTGGTGGTCGAGCGCACCCAGGGCGAGATTCCGTGGGTCGAAGGCCGCGACATCTGGTACCACGAGGCGCTGCGCGAAGTCAGCGAAGACTGCGCCCCCGAGCCGATGGAGTCCGAAGACCCGCTGTTCATCCTCTACACCTCCGGCTCCACCGGCAAACCCAAGGGCGTGCTGCACACCACCGGCGGCTACCTGCTGGGCGCAGCAATGACCCACAAGTACGTGTTCGACTACCACGACGGCGACATCTACTGGTGTACCGCGGACGTAGGCTGGGTCACCGGCCACAGCTACATCGTCTACGGCCCGCTGGCCAACGGCGCCACCACCCTGATGTTCGAGGGCGTGCCGAACTACCCGGACGCCTCGCGCTTCTGGCAGGTGATCGACAAGCATCAGGTGAACATCTTCTACACCGCGCCGACCGCGATCCGCGCGCTGATGCGCGAAGGCGACGCCCCGGTACAGAAGACCGACCGCAGCAGCCTGCGCCTGCTTGGCTCGGTCGGCGAGCCGATCAACCCGGAAGCCTGGGAGTGGTACTACGAAGTGGTCGGCGAGAAGCGCTGCCCCATCGTCGACACCTGGTGGCAGACCGAAACCGGCAGCATCCTGATCACCCCGCTGCCCGGCGCCACCGACCTCAAACCCGGCTCCGCCACCCGCCCCTTCTTCGGCGTGCAGCCGGTGCTGCTGGATGAGCAGGGCAAGGAAATCGACGGCCCCGGTTCCGGCGTCCTGGCGGTCAAGGCCAGCTGGCCGAGCCAGATCCGCAGCGTCTACGGCGACCACCAGCGGATGATCGATACCTACTTCAAGCCCTACCCCGGCTACTACTTCACCGGCGACGGCGCGCGCCGCGACGAGGATGGCTACTACTGGATCACCGGCCGCGTGGACGACGTGATCAACGTCTCCGGCCACCGCATCGGCACCGCCGAGGTGGAGAGTGCGCTGGTACTGCACGACTCGGTCGCCGAGGCCGCCGTCGTCGGCTACCCGCACGACCTCAAGGGCCAGGGCATCTACGCCTTCGTCACCACCATGAACGGCATCGAGCCCGGCGACGCGCTCAAGCAGGAACTGCTGGCCCTGGTGAGCAAGGAGATCGGCAGCTTCGCCAAACCGGAAATGCTGCAGTGGGCGCCGGGCCTGCCCAAGACCCGTTCGGGCAAGATCATGCGACGCATCCTGCGCAAGATCGCCTGCAACGAGCTGGAAAACCTCGGCGACACCTCGACCCTGGCCGATCCCAGCGTGGTCCAGGGGCTGATCGACAACCGCCTCAACCGTTGATGTGCGCTACAGGCCAAGGGTGCAAAGATGCTAGGTTTAGACAACAGACCTGTCGTCCTTGCCCCGAGGCCTGTCCGCCGCAATGGAAACCGTCCGCCGTCATATCGAAAGCCAGGTACTCAGCCTGACCGGCCTCGCCCTGGGCGGAGTCGACTTCGAGTCGCCCAAGGGCGACCCCGGCCTGTTCGGGCCGGATTCCGTGAGCTGGAGAGTCCACGGTGACTTCAGCTCGATGCTCATCGGCGGCATCAGCGCCCTGCTCCTGCAGATGCTCCATCCGGCCGCCCTCGGCGGCGTCTGGGACCACTCCAACTTCCGCGCCGACATGCTCGGCCGCCTGCGCCGCACCGGGCAGTTCATCTCCGCCACCACCTACGGCTCGCGCAGTGACGCCGAGAAGCTGATCGAACGTGTGCGGCGCATTCACGACAACGTGCACGGCACGCTGCCCGACGGCACCGCCTATGCCGCCAGCGACCCGGACCTGCTGACCTGGGTGCACGTTGCTGAAGTCAGCTGCTTCCTCGCCTCGCACCTGCGCTACCTGAACCCGGAGCTTTCCGGCGAAGCGCAGGACCGCTACTACAGCGAGATCGCCCTCATCGCCGAGCGACTCGGCGCCCGGGAAGTACCACGCTCGCGCGCCGAGGTAGCGGCTTACCTGCAACGCATGCGCCCCCAGCTGCGCTATGACGAACGCACCCGCGAGGTGGTCAGCGTGCTGTTCAACGCCCCCGCCCCGAGTTTCCTCGCAAAACCCTTCGGCATGCTGATGATGCGCGCCGGCATCGACCTGCTGCCGGACTGGGCCGCGGATCAGCTCGGCCTGAGCCTGGGCAGCCTGCAACGGCAACTGATCCGCGCCAGTGTGAAACGCAGCGTGCCACTGCTGCGCTGGGCAGTACGCAACGGCTCGTTGCACCGCGCACGCCGGCGCATGGGTTTACCACCTCTGCGCTGAAGCGTGACCACCCGGTTCGGAGGGTGGTGAGCCGGCGACGGGCATGCAACCATGCCCGTTCGCTGCGGCCTCGCCGCTTCCGACAGAGGATTCGTGTCATGCAAGAAGTCGTCATCGTCGCTGCCACCCGTACCGCCATCGGCAGCTTCCAGGGTTCGCTTTCCACACTGCCGGCCCATGAACTGGGTGCCGCGGTGATTCGCAGCCTGCTGCGACAGACCGGCCTGGACCCGGCCCGGGTCGACGAGGTGATCCTCGGCCAGACCCTCACTGCCGGCGCCGGCCAGAACCCGGCACGCCAGGCGTCCATTGCCGCCGGCCTGCCCAACAGCGTACCGGCAATGACGGTGAACAAGGTCTGCGGTTCCGGACTCAAGGCACTGCACCTTGCGGCCCAGGCGATCCGCTGCGGCGACGCCGACATCGTCATTGCCGGCGGCCAGGAAAGCATGAGCCTCGCTCCCTACGTCATGCCCGGAGCCCGCACCGGCCTGCGCATGGGCCACGCGAAGCTGATCGACAGCATGATCCAGGATGGCCTGTGGGACGCCTTCAATGACTACCACATGGGCATCACCGCCGAGAACCTGGTGGACAAGTACGGTATCAGCCGCGAGGAGCAGGATGCCTTTGCCGCCGACTCGCAGCGCAAGGCGAGCGCGGCCATCGAAGCAGGCCGTTTCAAGAACGAGATCACCGCCATCGAGATTCCCCAGCGCAAGGGCGAACCGCTGCGCTTCGACACCGACGAGCAGCCCCGCGCCGGCACCACCGCAGAATCCCTCGCCAAGCTCAAACCAGCGTTCAGGAAGGATGGCAGCGTGACCGCCGGCAACGCTTCGACCCTCAATGATGGCGCCGCCGCCGTACTGCTGATGAGCGCCGCCAAGGCCGCCGAACTGGGTCTGCCGGTACTGGCCCGTATTGCCGCCTACGCCAACGCCGGTGTCGACCCGGCCATCATGGGCATTGGCCCGGTCTCGGCCACTCGCCGCTGCCTGGAGAAGGCCGGCTGGCAACTCGCCGACCTGGACCTGATCGAAGCCAACGAAGCGTTCGCCGCCCAGGCACTGTCCGTGGGCAAGGAATTGGGCTGGGATGCTTCGAAGGTGAATGTGAACGGCGGCGCCATCGCCCTCGGACACCCCATCGGCGCATCGGGTTGCCGCGTGCTCGTCACCCTGCTCCACGAGATGCTTCGCCGCGATGCCAAAAAAGGCCTCGCGACGCTCTGCATCGGCGGTGGACAAGGCGTGGCGCTGGCTCTGGAGCGCTAACAACCGCTGGCTTGCTGTGCAGAATTCACTCTGCGCAGCAAGTCTCCACGCACGCGGGCAGGCCAAAGCCCTCCCAACTTGACTCCCCGCAAGCTTTTGGTCCTACGCATAGGAATATTCCGAAGGAGCTTGAACAGCTGGTCTATCTTCAAGGTCAATGCGCGCAGTTATTCAGACTCTAAGGGAGCTAACTATGAAGAAGCGTGTCGTGTTGATCGAAGATCACCCCGCGATGCGCCTGGCCATTCGCTCGCTGCTCGAACAGGATCCTCAGTTCGAAGTGGCTCGCGAAGCGGCCGATGGCCATGGCGGCCTGGATGCTGTCCGCAAGGAGCGTCCGGACCTGGTGATACTGGACCTCAATCTGCCAGGTATGGACGGCCTCGACCTGCTGGCGCGCATCCACATCTTCGACGAGAACATCCGCCTGCTGGTGTTGAGCTCGCAGGATGAACGCCTGTACTCGAGCAAGGTCGAAGCGGCGGGTGCGCATGGATTCGTCAGCAAGAACAAGGACACCAGCGCCATTCTCAACGCCGCGCGCATGCTGGTTTCGGGCTATCGCTGCTTCCCGGAAAAAGCCCTGAGCATCGACAAGAACACCGACCCGGTAGCCAGCCTCACGCCACGGGAGCTGGTGGTGTTGCGCAGCCTGGTGAGAGGCATGAGCAACAAGGACATCGCCGAAGAGCTGTTCCTCAGCCAGAAGACCGTCAGCACCTACAAGACGCGCATTCTGGAAAAGCTGAACCTGGAGAGTCTTGTGGACCTCGTCGAATTCGCCCGCACCCATCGCCTGAATGACTGACAGACATCACTGAAAACCGCGTCCGAAGGCGACTATCGAATCGAAGAATCACAGCCGTGCCATACTCCTGTGGCACGTCACGACGGAAACGACTCTCGCCATGCCCAAAGGATTGAAACGCGCCATCGGCGCGGTAGTGCTGTTGGTCCTGTTCTATTGCCTGCTGGGTTTTCTCATCCTGCCCGGCGTTGGACTGCGGATAGCCAACCAGCAACTGGCCCATTACTCGACCGTTCCGGCGCGCCTGGAGCGCATCGAGTTCAATCCCTTCAGCCTCGAACTCACGCTCTGGGGTCTGCATCTGGGAGCCGATGGACAGGAGCAGGTGCGCTTCCGTCGTCTTTACGCCAACCTCGAACTCGACAGTCTGTGGAAACGCAGGCTGCACCTCACCGACGTCGAACTGGACGCACCGCACACCGAGCTGCTGTTCGCCGAGAACGGCACGCTGAACCTGGGCAAACTGTTCAAGCTGCCGCCCAGCGAGCCGGCCCCCGCCCAGGAAGAGCCCGGCGATCCCTTCCCGCTGCGCATCGACCGCATCCGCCTGGCCGAAGGCAGCCTGCACTTCCTCGACCGCCGTCCCAGTGAGCCCGTGGAGTTCGTCTTCGACCCGATGGGCTTCGAGCTGCACAACCTGAGCACCCTGCCCGAAGACGGTGCGCAAATGACCCTGATCGCCACCGGCCCGCACGGAGGCAAGCTCGATTGGAAGGGCGACCTGAGCATCGTGCCCTTCACCTCCAAGGGCAGCTTCACCCTGGACGGTGTGCCGCTGAAGGCCTGGTGGCCCTACGTGCGCGACAACGCGCCGCTGAACCTGAACAACGGCATCCTCAGCGTGGCCTCCGACTACCACCTGGACCTCTCGAAGGGGACGCAACTCCTGCTGGACAAGGCTGCCATCAAGCTGCGCGACCTGGACCTCAGTTCCCCCGAAGGCAAACCACTGGCCAAGCTGGCCACCCTGGATGTCGCCGAAACCACCCTGGACCTCGTCAAGCAGGAAGTGGTGGTCGGCCAGATCCGCAGCCAGGGCCTGGAAGCCTGGGCTGCACGCGAGAAGGACGGCCAGCTGGACTGGCAGAAACTCTTCGCCACCTTCAAACCCTTCAAGCGCCCGGATGAGCCAACGCCTCAGGCGCAGGCCGCGCCCGCCACAGAGCCAGCTGCGGCAACCGGCAAGGAACAGCAGGCCTCGGCCGACCAGCCGGAAGCCCAGCCCAGCGCACCCGCCGAGACGGCCAAGACGGCCAAGACGGCCAAGACCGAGCCTGCCAGACCAGCAGCGCCGTCCCAGCCAGAAACCAGGCCCGCCGAGGCCGACAAGCCCGCGCAGACGGCTGAGCAGGCCCAACCCGCGGCACCGCGGAAACCCTGGCATGTCGTTTTGCGCGACACCCAGTTGCGCGGCTACAAGGCGCACCTGGCCGATCGCGTGCCGGCTAAACCGGTGACCCTGGAAGTCGGCCCGCTGGATCTCGACCTGCAGAACGTCGACAGCGGCCTGACCTCACCATTGCAGCTCAAGCTCAAGACCGGCCTTGGCCCGCGCGGGCAGATCGAAGCCAGCGGCCAGGTCATCCCCAACCCCGTCAGCGCCAAGCTGAAGGTTTCGACCCGCGACATCGACCTGCGCATCGCCCAGGCCTACATCGACCCGTTCATTCGCCTGGAGCTGCGCAGCGGCCTGCTGTCCAGCGACCTCGATGTCGACCTCAAGGGCACCGAGCCGCTGGCCTTCAGCGTTACCGGCAGCGCCCAGGTCACCCAACTGCACACGCTGGACACCATAAAGAGCCGCGACTTCGTCAAATGGACCAGGCTGACCCTCGATGGCCTGGCCTACAAGCACGGCGACAGCCTGGTGATCCAGACCGTCTCGCTGGAAGAACCCTACGCGCGCTTCATCATCAACGAGGACCGCAGCACCAACGTCAGCGAGCTGATCATTCCACAGCCGGAATCTGCCTCGTCCTCGGCGAGCAAAGGCAACGCCTCGGGCAGCAACAGCAAGCCGCTGGGCATCCGCATCGGCGGCGTGAAGATCAACAACGGCTCGGCCAACTTCGCCGACCTGACCCTGCGCCCGGACTTCGCCACCGCCATCCAGCAACTGGGCGGCGAGATCGGCACCATCGACAACCGCAATCCCGCGCCGGCCTCGGTGGACGTGAAGGGCAAGGTCGACAAGTACGCCCCCGTGACCATCAAGGGCAGCCTCAACCCCTTCTCGCCGCTGGAGAAACTGGACATCGCCACCAGCTTCAAGCGCGTCGAGCTGACCACCCTGACGCCCTACTCGGGCAAGTTCGCCGGCTACCGCATCCGCAAGGGCCGGTTGAACCTGGACCTGCACTACCAGATCACCCAGGGCAAGCTCAAAGCCGACAACAAGGTACTGGTCGAACACCTGCAACTGGGCGAGAAGGTCGACAGCCCGGACGCCGTCGACCTGCCGGTAAAACTGGCAATCGCCCTGCTCAAGGACGCCAACGGCAACATCGATATCCAGCTGCCGGTGGAAGGCGACCTGAACAACCCGCAGTTCAGCGTCATGCCCATCGTCTGGCAGACCCTGCGCAACCTGGTGGTGCGCGCGGTGCAGGCTCCGTTCAACTTCATCGCCGGCCTGGCCAGCGGTGGCGGCGGGCCGGACCTGAGCAACGTGGTGTTCGCCGCCGGTTCCAGCGAGCTGGACGCCAGCGCCCAGGGCAACCTCGACAAGCTCGCTGAAGCCCTCAAGCAGCGCCCGGCACTGAAGCTGGAAGTCGAAGGCGTCGCGGCAGCTGCCAGCGATGGCCCGCTGCTGGCTGACAAGCGCCTGCAGCAGGAATACCAGAAGAACTACTACAGCATGTTGCAGCGCCGCGGCGACAAGGTGCCCAGCGACGCGAGCCAGCTGGAGGTGCCGGAAGACTTGCAGCCGGTCCTGCTCGAAGGCGTCTACCGCTCGCGTCTGAAGAAGCAGCCGCCAGCGGAATGGCAGGATCTCAGCAAGGACGAGCGCTCGGCGAAGATGCGCCAGGCCGTGCTCGACTCCTGGAGCGACAGCCAGCTGCTGCTGCGCAAGCTCGGCCAGGAGCGCGCCACCCAGATCAAGGACTACCTGGTTGCCAAGGGTGGCCTGGGTGACGACCGCATCTACCTCATCGACGTCAGCTTCGGCGAAGCGGAGAATGGTGGCAGCGTGGCCACCCAGCTTCACCTCGACAGCGAATAAGGAGTCGTTCGATGAAAGCCCTGACCTGGATGTCCTGCGCCCTGCTGCTTTGCGCGGCGGGCGCCCAGGCGGAAAGCATGCGCTGCGGCAGCTCCCTGATCAACGCCGGCGACCGCGCCTGGGAGGTCGAGCAGAAGTGCGGCGCGCCGGATCACCGCGATGAAGTCGGCTATACCCTGAGCGGTTACGACCACCGCGAGTACCGGGTCGAGGAGTGGGTCTACGGCCCCCGCAACGGCACCAGCTACATCCTCACCTTCGAAGCCAACAAGCTCAAAAGCATCGAGTTCAAACGCAATTGAAGACTCCCCAGGTAGTGCGTCTGGCGGCCCTGCTGCTGTCCCTCTCCTTCACGGCCATCGATGCCCAGGCCGCCAGCCTGCGCTGCAGCAGCAAGCTGATCAGCACCGGGGATGTCACCAGTGAGGTACTCAGCCGCTGTGGTGAGCCGGTCAGCCGCTCGTTCCTGGGCTACAAGCAGGTGCCCGGCCCCCGATACGGCGAGTCCATGGAGGTCGCCGTCGAGGAATGGATCTACGGCCCGTGGAGCGGGATGCTGTATTTCGTCCGCTTCGAGGGCAACCGCCTGAGCGACATCCAGAGCAAGCGCAGCGGCAACTGACAGCCGTGGTGGCGAGGTGCTAGTCTCGCCGCCTCTCTAGCACTTACGCCATTCAGGCCAAGGACCGGTCGCCATGGTTATCGTCCCCGCCGAGCACCCGCTGGACTGGAAGAAACCTCCGGTCATCACGCTGCTGCTGATCGTCATCAACGTCCTGATCTATTTCGGCTACCAGGGTGGCGACAGCACCCGGCGCGAAGAAGCCGTGCGCGCCTACCTCGAACAGGACCTGCTCAGCCATGAGCGGCCGTTGTTCAGCGCCTCGCTGGAACGCCGCGACCGACTGGAGGCGGATCAGCAGCGCGCCCTGGAATCCCTGCCCCGCCAGCAACTGGCCTGGCTGGTGCTCTCGGACCTGGAGTTCGGCCATGAACTGCGCGCCCTGCCTGCCTTCCAGCAGGATGCCGCCTGGCAGGCCGCGCGCCTGAGGGCCGAAACGGCCCGCGACCAGACCAGCAGCCTGCGCTTCGGCTTCATCCCCGAGCGCTTCACGGTGCAGGGCCTGTTCGGCTCGATGTTCCTGCATGGCAGTTTCTGGCATCTGGCCGGCAACATGGTGTTCCTGTTCATCTTCGGCTTCGCCCTCGAAGCGGCGCTGGGCCGCGCCCTTTACCTGGGCCTCTACCTGTTCAGCGGCCTGTGCTCCGGCCTGCTGTGGTGGGCGCTCGATCCTTCCTGGGTGCCGGGTATCGGCGCCTCGGGGGCGATTTCCGGCCTGATGGGCATGTACATCGGCGTCTACGGCCTGCGGCGTATCCAGTTCTTCTACTGGCTCGGGCCCCTGATGGGCTACCTCAAGGCGCCCGCGCTATGGATCCTGCCACTGTGGCTGGGCAAGGAACTGTTCGGGCTGGTGCGTGCCGCGGACCACGTAAACTATTACGCGCACATCGGCGGCCTGGTCTCCGGTTTTCTCGCCGTCTGGCTACCGCGTACGCTGGGACGGATGCCGGTGGACGAAGCCTACCTGGCCAAGGAAGACCCGGACGCGCCGTTCAAGCGTGCCCTGGCCTCGCTGGACGAGTTGATCGGCCGCTTTGCCCTCGACCAGGCCGCCGCACGTGGCCCCGAGCTGCTGCGGCAGTTTCCCGGGCAACCGGTACTGGTCGAGCGCCTTTACGGCGTCGCCAAGGGCCGGCAGGATCGCACGCTGATGGGCGAAACCCTCAAGCAGCTGTTTGCCCTGCCGCCCTCCCCCGCCGCCGACGCCCTGCTGCGCCGGCTCGCCGAAGAGAGCGCCGCCAGCGAAGCGGGGCTGCTCAACCACCCGGCAATCCAACTGCACCTGCTGCGCAAGCTGCTGCAACGCAATGAAACGCCACAGGCACTGAACTGCTGGCGTCGTCTGTCGCGCTCGGGCCAACTGCCCGAGCCACTGCCCGGCCTGACCCTGCAACTGGCCAAGCAGATCGGGCAGAAAGGCGACCTGCAGGCAGTCCGGGAGCTCTCGCGCTTCCTCCGCCAGCACTACCCGGAAGCCGATCCGACACGGCAGCTGACGATCTACCAGCAGCATCTCGCGCCCTGATCCGCCCATGAAAAAGCCCCGCCGGCAAACCGGCGGGGCCTGGGTCATCCCTGTGTCTGGGCGCTACAGATGGCGGCTGAAGTCGCGGACTTCCTCTTCCGCTTTCTCCTTGGTCCAGCCGTAGCGCTCCTGCAGCTTGCCTACCAGGTATTCGGCGTGTCCGTCCGCCTGCTGCAGGTCGTCGTCAGTGAGCTTGCCCCACTTCTCCTTGAGCGTGCCGGACAGCTGCTTCCACTTGCCTTTGATGACGTCAGTGTTCATGGCGATCCTCCTCTGAAGGTTGGATAGAGGCGAGATGGTGTGGCCTTACTCGACAGACTTCAGGCCATCGGCGGAAACAGCTGTCACGCCCTTGATGCCCTTGGTGGTCTGAATGGCCAGTTCCTTCTCGGCGTCGGTCTTGACGTTACCCGAGAGGGATACCACGCCCTTGTTGGTTTCGACCTTGATGTTGGTGCCGCTGATGTCCTTGTTGGCGATCAGCGAAGACTTCACCTTGCTGGTGATCCAGGTATCGGAAACCGCCTCTTCGGTTTTCTGAACTGTCTCGTTGGCGGCCAGAGTCGTCGGCTGGGCGAACACCGAGTTGGCGAACGAGAAGCTCAGGGCGGTTGCAGTGGCAGCGGCGAGAGCCAGTTTGTTGAAACGTTTCATGGCGGTTTCTCCTGAATTATTGGAAAACTGCGGCCCGTGCCTGGCAGCAGTTGCACTAGAACTATCGCAAGCCCTGTGCCAGCTTCACGGATTCAGGAAAATCCTTACAAATCAATATGTTAAACAAAAACCGAAAACGCCCTTCGCTTGCAGTTTGCAAAACCTGCCGCTGCGCTTCATGCAGGTTGCACGATCAGGTCCCGGAGCTTCGACCCAACTTCGTGAGTACGGCTTCGAGTTGCACCACCTCCCCCATCTGCTCGAACGCCGGATAGCGCTGGCGAATGAAGGCCAGCAGCTGCTGCGCCGGCTCCACCTGCCCCAGCTGTTCGGAGAACGCCCGTGCCGCCATCAGGTACGCGCGAGGAATGCCGGGGTATTCCGGGAAACGCTTGTGCAGGTTGCGCAGCAGGCTCAGCCCCTCGCGGGCCTTGTGGCGCTCGATCAGCACCTCGGCGATGCGCTCGCACACGCTCGGGTCTTCCGGCAGGTAATCCGCCTGCAACTGCCGGGCATTGAGGAATGCACTGGCGGCAAGCTGGGGATTCAGCCGGCTGGCCAGGCCAAGGTAGTGCGGCAGGTGGTTCAGGCACTCGGTGCGTTCGTTAAGGGCGAACAGCAACTGGTGATAGCGCTCGTTGAGCTTGAGGTCCTGGCGGCCTTCGCGCAGGGCCGCGACGAGTATCTCCAGGGCGGCGCCGGTCTGCCCCTCCTTGACCCGCACCTCCGCCTCGGCCAGCGCCTTGCGGCGGTGCCATTCCGGCGCAGCAAAGCCGGCTGGGGCATCTTCCCCGGCGGAAACGTAGCCCAGCTCCCCCTGATACTGGAACACGGCGTAGCCCATCATGGCGCACATCACCACGGCGAAATACCCCGTCAGCCCCGCGACCACCGGGACCATCACTACCCGCGGCAGCCCGTTGGAGAGCAGCCAGCCGACATAGGTGGGCGATTGCCAGAGGATGAACAGGAACACGCAAAGGATCAGGTAACGCCAGCCCATGGCGGCGATGACCTGCCCCACTTCGCCGGGGCTGAGCGCGGCGCCCAGGCTCTTGTCCAGGGACAGCCGGATGATGCTCGCCGGCAGCACCAGCATGAGGCCGATGTTGGCGGCCCAGTAGACGGCCTCACTGTGGAAGTCGGCGGCCAGCCACAGCAGCACGAGGGCGATCAGGAACACCGCCAGTTGCTGGAAGAACGTCTTCAGGCTGTCGGCGCTGAAGGCTTCGATCAGGCCCGGGGCGTCCTGGCCACCAAAGCTCGCCGCCTCGATCACACTGTGCAGGTACTTGGTCGCCACGCTGAGCAAAGCGACCCAGAGTACGATCATGGCTGGCATGAATACGCAGGCCAGTGCCAGCAGCGCGCAGAAGGCCAGCGGCCCGGCCTGGAAGCCGTAAGCGAAGAATTTCGGCAGGCGCTCCCAGAAGGGTTGCGCGGTATTGGCCGCACCGAGGAAGCGCAGGTGGCCGCGGCACAGCGGGCACGCCGGTGCGTACTCCGGTGCATCGGCGTTGAGGGGAATGCAGCAGTCGCCGTAATGACGCTCGCAGGGCTGGCAATGCCAGGTCGCGGGCTGGGCACTGTGGTAGTGGCAGTAACGCTTGTCCATCTCGGGGCATCCTTGGAGCGAGATCGGCGAATAGCGCATTTTCAAGGCAAAAAAAGAGGGCCCGCAAGGGGCCCTCTTTCATTTCACCGATTGCTTACACGCCAGAGGCTTCAGCAGCGGCTACGTCCTTGATGGACAGCTTGATGCGGCCACGGTTGTCCACGTCAAGAACCAGGACTTTGACTTCCTGGCCTTCCTGCAGAACGTCGGTGACCTTGTCGATGCGCTTGTCGCTGATCTGCGAGATGTGCACCAGACCATCCTTGCCCGGCAGGATGTTGACGAAGGCGCCGAAGTCGACGATGCGCTCAACCTTGCCGACGTAGATCTTGCCGATCTCGGCTTCCGCGGTGATACCCAGGACGCGCTGCTTGGCGGCCTCGGCAGCTTCCTTGGTTTCGCCGTAGATCTTCACGCTGCCATCGTCCTCGATGTCGATCGAGGCCTTGGTCTCTTCGCAGATGCTGCGAATGGTGGCGCCGCCCTTGCCGATGACGTCGCGGATCTTGTCGGTGTCGATCTTCATCTGGATCATGGTCGGAGCGTTTTCCGACAGCTCGGCGCGCGGAGCGGCGATGATCTGGTTCATCTGGCCGAGGATGTTCAGGCGAGCTTCCAGGGCCTGGCCCAGGGCGATCTCCATGATCTCTTCGGTGATGCCGTTGATCTTGATGTCCATCTGCAGGGCGGTAACGCCCTTGTCGGTGCCGGCGACCTTGAAGTCCATGTCGCCCAGGTGGTCTTCGTCACCCAGGATGTCGGTCAGGATGGCGAACTTGTCACCTTCCTTCACCAGGCCCATGGCGATACCGGCAACCGGCGCCTTGACCGGAACACCAGCGTCCATCAGAGCCAGGGAAGCACCGCAAACGGAAGCCATGGAGCTGGAACCGTTGGACTCGGTGATCTCGGACACGACACGGATGGTGTAGGGGAACTCGTCCTGGGTCGGCAGCATGGCAGCGACGCTGCGGCGTGCCAGACGGCCGTGGCCGATTTCACGACGGCCCGCGCTGCCCATACGGCCACACTCGCCTACCGAGAACGGCGGGAAGTTGTAGTGCAGCATGAAGGGGTCTTTGCGCTCGCCTTCGAGGGTGTCGAGCAGCTGGGCGTCACGGGCGGTGCCGAGGGTGGCAACGACCAGAGCCTGGGTTTCGCCACGGGTGAACAGCGCCGAACCGTGGGTCTTGCCCAGTACGCCGACTTCGATGCGCAGCGGGCGAACGGTGCGGGTGTCGCGGCCGTCGATACGCGGTTTGCCGTTGACGATGTTCTCGCGAACGGTGCGGTATTCCAGCAGGCCGAAGACTTCCTTGACTTCACCAGCGGAGAACTGGCCTTCGCCTTCACCGGCGAACTTGGCGACGATCTGCTCGCGCAGGGCGTCCAGGGCCGCGTAACGGTCCTGCTTGATGGTGACGGTGTAAGCCTCGGAGATGGCAGCACCGAACTCGGCCTTGATGGTGTTGACCAGGGCGGTGTTCTCGACCGGGGCGGACCAGTTCCAGGTCGGCTTGCCGGCTTCGGTTGCCAGCTCGGCAACGGCGCGGATAACGGCCTGGAATTCTTCGTGGGCGAACAGAACGGCGCCCAGCATCTGGTCTTCGGTCAGCTCGTCGGCTTCGGATTCAACCATCAGCACGGCGTCGGAAGTACCGGCCACGACCATGTCGAGGCTGGAGCTCTGCTGCTGCTCGTAGGTCGGGTTGAGGATGTAGCCGATTTCCGGGTGGAAGCCAACGCGGGCAGCGCCGATCGGGCCGGCGAACGGAATGCCGGAGATCGCCAGGGCGGCGGAGGTGCCGATCATGGCAGCGATGTCCGGATCGGACTTCTTGTTGGTGGAAACGACGGTGCAGACAACCTGCACTTCGTTCATGAAGCCTTCCGGGAACAGCGGGCGGATCGGACGGTCGATCAGGCGCGAGGTCAGGGTTTCCTTCTCGGAAGGACGGCCTTCACGCTTGAAGAAACCACCGGGGATGCGGCCGGCTGCATAGGTCTTCTCCTGGTAGTGCACGGAGAGCGGGAAGAAGCTCTTGCTCGGGTCGGCCTGCTTGGCGCCGACGACGGTGCAGAGCACGGTGACGTCGTCCATGGTGACCAGGACGGCACCGGTGGCCTGGCGGGCAATGCGGCCAGTCTCGAGGGTTACGGTCGACTGACCGAACTGGAATTTCTTGGTTACCGGGTTCACGGTTGCTCTACCTTCTCTTTAGTTGCCTTGGGGGAAATTGTGGAAATGCCGGGAGTCGGACCCGATTTCATTCCCTGTAAAAGCGAGAAAGCCGGGAGCCGAAGCCGATGAGCGGTTTACACCGCCCATCGACCCCGGACTCCCAGCTTCCCACTTCAGGCTTGCCGTCTTAGCGACGCAGGCCCAGGCGACCGATCAGGGCGCTGTAACGAGAGGTGTCCTTGCTCTTCAGGTAGTCCAGCAGCTTACGACGCTGGTTAACCATACGGATCAGGCCACGACGGGAGTGGTGGTCTTTGCCGTTGGCCTTGAAGTGGTCCTGCAGCTTGTTGATGTTGGCGGACAGCAGTGCAACCTGCACTTCCGGGGAACCGGTGTCGCCTTCAGCTTGCTTGTACTCGTTAACGATCTGGGCTTTTTCTTGGACGCTCAGTGCCATGATGGGGCTTCCTCTGAGGTAACAGGCCAGGGACTTCTCCCTGTGTTCATAGTAAGAGGAGTGACCGTGCCTGCTGACAGCCACCCTCGGTTTCGGCCTTAAGACCGAATCAGTCGACGCGGCGCCAGGCGCCCGTCTTCGACCACTTCACCGATACCGATGAAGCGACCTTCATGATCCTGCACCCGCAGCATGCCGAACTTCGGCATATCGGGGGCGCGCACTGGCTGACCATGCAGCCAGTAGTAGGCGCTGTGCTCGGACAACTGCAGCAGCGGCCAGTGCTCCAGGCCGGCATCCACCGGCAGCAGGAAGCGGTCGAGGGCTTCGTTGCCACCCTCGGCATGGACTTTCTCGAGTTCCTCCAGCGTCACCGACTGGTTCAGCTGGAAGGGACCTGCCTGTGTCCGGCGCAGGGCGGCGACGTGTGCGCCACAACCGAGTTCGCGACCGAGGTCTTCGACCAGGGTACGAATATAGGTGCCCTTGCTGCAGGAAACCGCCAGGGTCGCACAGGGCGACTCGAACGCGAGCATTTCCAGGCGCGCAATAGTAACAGAACGCGCCTCGCGCTCCACTACCTCTCCCGCACGGGCCAGCTTGTACAACGGCTGGCCGTCCTTCTTCAGGGCCGAGTACATTGGCGGCACCTGCTCTATGTCGCCACGGAAGCGCGGCAGCAGGGCCTCGATGGCTTCCCGACCAGCGGTCACTTCGCGCTGCTCGACCACCTCGCCCTCGGCATCGGCAGTGGTGGTCGTGACGCCCAGCTTGGCGATGGTCTCGTAGGCCTTGTCAGCATCGAGCAGGTACTGGGAGAACTTGGTCGCCTCGCCGAAGCACAGCGGCAGCACGCCGGTGGCCAGCGGATCGAGGCTACCGGTGTGGCCGGCCTTCTCGGCGTTGAGCAGCCAGCGCACCTTCTGCAGCGCCTGGTTGGAGCTCATGCCGAGCGGCTTGTCGAGAATCAGCACACCGTTGACCGCACGGCGAATGCGTTTCACCTGGGCCACGCGTTACTCCTCGGAATCGCCGCCGCGACGATCGGCAGCTACGGCGCGCTCGATCAGGGCCGACAGCTCGGCGCCGCGACGGATGCTGGCGTCGTAGCTGAAGTGCAGTTGCGGCACGGTGCGCAGCTTCATCGCCTTGCCCAGCTGCATACGCAGGAAGCCCGCGGCATCGTTGAGGATGCTGGTGTTCTGCTTCACCACTTCGGCGTTGTCGTCCTGGCCCATCACGGTGACGTACACCTTGGCATGGGAAAGGTCACGGGCCACGTCGACGCCGGTGATGGTCACCAGACCGAGACGCGGGTCCTTGATTTCACGCTGGATCAGCAGCGCCAGTTCGCGCTGCATCTGGTCGCCGATACGCTGGGTACGGCTGTACTCTTTGGCCATTTTTCTAACCTGCTTACCCGAGCCCAAAGGCTCCGGGTCTGAAAGCGGCAAACGCCCGGGGCAGCAATTCAGCTGGCCCGGGCGCTGCGTTCACGCTCGAATACCCTTACAGAGTACGAGCGACTTCGACCTTCTCGAACACTTCGATCTTGTCGCCGACGCGGACGTCGTTGTAGCTCTTCACGCCGATACCGCATTCCATGCCGGCGCGGACTTCGGAGACGTCATCCTTGAAGCGACGCAGGGATTCCAGCTCGCCTTCGAAGATGACCACGTCGTCGCGCAGTACACGGATCGGACGGTTGCGGTGCACCAGACCCTCGGTGACCATGCAGCCGGCGACCGCGCCGAACTTCGGCGAACGGAACACGTCACGCACTTCGGCGATACCCAGGATGTTCTCGCGAACATCGCTGCCGAGCATGCCGGTCAGGGCTTTCTTGACGTCTTCGATGATGTCGTAGATCACGTTGTAGTAACGCATGTCGAGGCCTTCGGACTCGACGATCTTGCGCGCACCGGCGTCAGCACGGACGTTGAAGCCGAACAGCACCGCGTTGGAGGCCAGCGCCAGGTTGGCATCGGACTCGGTGATACCACCGACGCCGCCACCGACCACACGGACCTGCACTTCGTCGTTGCCCAGGCCACTGAGCGAGCCCTGCAGGGCTTCCAGCGAACCACGGACATCGGACTTGAGCACGATGTTGAGGGTCTTCTTCTCTTCCTGGCCCATGTTCTCGAAGATGTTTTCCAGCTTGCCGGCATGGGCACGAGCCAGTTTCACTTCGCGGAACTTGCCCTGACGGAACAGAGCGACTTCGCGGGCCTTCTTCTCGTCGGCAACCACGGTCATTTCGTCGCCGGCGTCCGGAGTGCCATCCAGGCCGAGGATCTCGACCGGAATAGACGGACCGGCTTCCTTGATCGGCTTGCCGTTCTCGTCGAGCATCGCACGGACGCGGCCGTAGTTGACGCCGACCAGGACCATGTCGCCCTGACGCAGGGTACCGTCCTGGACCAGCACGGTGGCTACCGGGCCACGGCCCTTGTCCAGACGGGACTCGACCACCACGCCACGGCCCGGGGCCGACGGAGTGGCTTTGAGTTCGAGCACTTCAGCCTGCAGCAGCACGGCTTCGAGCAGCTCGTCGACGCCGGTACCCATCTTGGCGGATACGTGGACGTAGGGAGCATCGCCGCCCCACTCTTCCGGGATCACGTCCAGAGCGGCCAGGCCGTTCTTGATGTTGTCCGGGTTGGCATCGGGCTTGTCGATCTTGTTCACCGCGACCACGATCGGCACGCCAGCCGCTTTCGCGTGCTGTACGGCTTCCTGGGTCTGCGGCATCACGCCGTCGTCCGCTGCCACCACGAGGATGACGATGTCGGTCGCCTGGGCACCACGGGCACGCATCGCGGTGAACGCGGCGTGGCCGGGGGTGTCGAGGAAGGTGACCATGCCGCGGTCGGTTTCCACGTGGTAGGCACCGATGTGCTGGGTGATGCCGCCGGCTTCGCCAGCTGCCACCTTGGCACGACGAATGTAGTCGAGCAGCGAGGTCTTGCCGTGGTCGACGTGGCCCATGACGGTCACGACCGGCGCGCGGGAAACCGCCTCACCTTCGAACCTCAGGGATTCGGCCAGTTGCTCTTCCAGGGCGTTCTCGCTGACCAGCTTGACCTTGTGGCCGAGTTCTTCGGCGATCAGCTGGGCGGTTTCCTGGTCGAGGACCTGGTTGATGGTCACCGGGGTGCCCATCTTGAACATGAACTTGACGACCTCGGCACCCTTCACCGACATCTGGGCAGCGAGATCGCCCACGGTGATGGTCTCGCCGATATTCACTTCACGCACAATCGGTCCTGTCGGGCTCTGGAACCCGTGCTGGTTACGCTTCTTCAGCTTGCCTTTGCCACGGCCACCGCCGCGACGGCCAAAGCTGTCGTCGTCGTCGCCACCACCGCTGCGTACAACGCGCGGAGCAGTGGTCTTTTCCTTTTCCTTGATCGACGGGCGATGCTGGGCATGCTTGCGATCACGGCGCTCGTCCTCTTCGTCGCGCTTGGGCGCGCGGCGCACTTCGTCCTTCTTGCGGTCGTCCGCAGCAGGAGCGGCAGCGGCCGGGGCAGCAGGAGCGGCAGCTGGAGCTGCGGCGCGCGGTGCCTCTGCAGCGGCCGGAGCGGTAGCAGCAGGAGCGACATCAGCGGTCTGCCGAGCGGCGTCCGCCTGACGGCGAGCCTCTTCCGCGGCGGCACGCTGACGAGCCTCTTCCTCGGCCTTCACGCGGACCGCTTCTTCAGCAGCACGCTGCTCTTCCAGCTCGCGCTGGCGCTCGGCCTCAAGCTCTTCCGGATCGCGCTTGACGTAGGTCTTCTTCTTGCGAACCTCGACGCTGACGGTCTTGCTGCCAGCGACCCGAATGGTCGAGGTGGTCTTGCGTTGCAGGGTGATCTTGCGCGGCTCATCCGCGCGATCACCGTGGCTGCCTTTCAAGTGGGCCAGCAGCGCCTGTTTCTCGCTGTCGGTCACCACCTGCTCGGCGTTGTTATGCGGCAGACCCGCTTCGCGCATCTGCTGCAGCAGGCGCTCTACCGGCGTATCGACCGTCTTGGCCAGTTCTTTCACCGTGACTTGCGTCATGCACTTCTCTCCTCAGGCCGCGAATGCTTACTCGAACCAATGGGCCCGGGCGGCCATGATCAACTTGCCGGCACGCTCTTCGTCCATGCCGTCGATGTCGAGCAGGTCGTCAATAGACTGCTCGGCAAGATCTTCACGGGTGGTTACGCCACGCAGCGCCAGGTCCACGGCCAGCTCTTTGGTCATACCATCGAGGCTGAGCAGGTCTTCGGCAGGTTGTGCGTCGGCGAGTTTCTCTTCAGTGGCGATGGCTTTGGTCAGCAGGCGGTCCTTGGCACGCGAGCGCAGCTCGTTGACGATGTCTTCGTCGAAGCCGTCGATGCTGAGCATCTCTTCCATCGGTACGTAGGCAATCTCTTCCAGGGTGGTGAAACCTTCTTCAACCAGAACCTGGGCGAGTTCTTCATCGACATCCAGCTCGTCGACGAAGCGCTGCAGGATGTCGCCAGTTTCAGCCTGCTGTTTGGCCTGGATATCGGCCTCGGTCATCACGTTCAGGGTCCAGCCGGTGAGCTGGCTGGCCAGACGGACGTTCTGGCCACTGCGGCCGATGGCCTGTGCCAGGTTGTCCTCGGCGACGGCGATATCCATGGTGTGGGTATCTTCGTCGACGATGATCGCTGCCACTTCGGCCGGGGCCATGGCGTTGATCACGAACTGCGCGGGGTTGTCGTCCCAGAGGACGATGTCCACACGCTCGCCGCCCAGTTCGCCGGAGACGGCCTGGACGCGGGAACCACGCATACCGATGCAGGCGCCCTGCGGATCGATACGCTTGTCCTTGGAGCGAACGGCGATCTTGGCGCGCGAACCCGGGTCACGGGCAGCGGCCATCACGTCGATCAGTTGCTCGGCGATTTCCGGTACTTCGATGCGGAACAGCTCGATCAGCATTTCCGGCGCAGTACGCGACAGGATCAGCTGAGGGCCGCGGTTCTCGCTGCGGATTTCCTTCAGCAGGGCACGCACGCGGGTGCCGACGCGGAAGGTTTCACGCGGGATGATCTGGTCGCGGGCCAGCAGCGCTTCGGCGTTGTTGCCCAGATCGACGATCACGTTGTCGCGGGTGACCTTCTTGACGGTGCCGGAGATGATCTCGTTGACCTTCTCGCGGTAGGCGTCGACCACCTGGGCGCGCTCGGCTTCGCGAACTTTCTGCACGATGACCTGCTTGGCGGTCTGTGCGGCGATGCGGCCGAACTCGATGGACTCGATCTTCTCTTCGATGACCGCGCCGGCTTTCATGCCCGGATGATCTTCCTGCACGTCTTCGACGGTCAGTTCCGATGCCGGATTGGAGTAGTCCTCGTCTTCGACGATGGTCCAGCGACGGAAGGTTTCGTAGTTGCCGTTGGCGCGGTTGATTTCCACGCGCAGGTCAACCTCGTCCTCGAAACGCTTTTTGGTCGCAGTCGCCAGAGCGAGCTCCAGCGCTTCGAAAATCACGCCAGGCGGTACACCCTTCTCGTTGGATACCGACTCAACAACCAGCAGTACTTCTTTGCTCATCGTACGCCTCGCCTTTCAATCCATTGGAATCCGCGCTCTGGCGGCTCACTCAAATCGGGGAATGATGTTGGCCTTGTCGATCGAGTCGACCGGCAGCAGGTATTCATGGTCATCCACCAGGACCACCACATCCTGCTCCTCCACACCACGGAGAATGCCCTGGAAATTGCGACGCCTTTCGAAGGGCGTGCGCAGCTTGATCTTCACCTGCTCGCCGACGTAACGGGCGAACTGTTCGAGTGTGAAGAGCGGCCGATCCATGCCGGGCGACGACACCTCCAGGGTGTACTCGCCACTGATCGGGTCTTCCACGTCGAGGATGCCACTGATCTGACGACTGACGATTTCGCAGTCATCGACCAGGATGCCTTCGGCACGATCGATATAAACCCGGAGCAGGGAATGGCGACCTTGGGAAATGTATTCCAGGCCCCAGCACTCATAGCCGAGCGCTTCTACTACAGGGGCCAACAAGGCCTGCAACTGTTCTAGCTTGCTCGACACCTGATCGCCTCGCGTATGCTGTAGAAACAAAAAATGGGCGAAACGCCCATCCCTTAAGGACCGCCCTGATCTGGCGGCGCGGACTGTCCAGCTAGCAAAAAGCCCCTGAAAAGGGGCTCTGCCAAACTGGTTGCGGGAGCAGGATTTGAACCTACGACCTTCGGGTTATGAGCCCGACGAGCTACCAGACTGCTCCATCCCGCGTCAAAGCTGGTGCGAAATTATACGGTTGAGCCCCTTGAAGGTCAACCGAAACTCCGAAACGACAAGGCCCGCACTGCGGGCCTTTTCGTATATGGTACCGAGGAGGGGACTCGAACCCCTACAGCCTATGGCCACTACCACCTCAAGGTAGCGTGTCTACCAATTCCACCACCTCGGCAAAAACTCTTGCCTGCTTACTTCTGCTCAGGAGCCGCCGGAACGTCGCCGTTACCGCCTGCAGGGGCTTGAGGTTGCCCTTGCGCGCCCGGCACATCACTGGCTGCCGGAGCTTGTTCCTGCTTCTGCTCCATCACTGCCGGATCAGGAAGCCCGGCATGACGAATCATATCAGCTTTTTCTTTAGCAAAATACGCTAAACCCAAGCTGGTAATAAAAAAAACTGCAGCCAGCACAGCGGTGAAGCGACTCAGAAAGGTAGCAGAACCCTGACTACCAAACACAGTACCCGAAGCGCCAGCACCGAACGACGCACCGGCGTCGGCACCCTTGCCTTGCTGAAGCAGGACCAGCACAACCAGACCCAGCGCCATCAGCAGGTGAATCACGATTACAACTGTTTCCAGCATCTTCAGTTTCCTGCGGCGCGACAGATCGCACCGAACTCATCTGCATTCAGGGAAGCTCCACCAATGAGCCCCCCATCGATATCCGGCATGCCGAAAAGCTCGACAGCGTTGGCGGCCTTGACACTGCCGCCGTACAGGAGACGAAGGCCGCGAGCCACCTCTGCGTTTTCCGCCGAGATCTGCGCGCGAATCGCCGCATGTACTTCCTGGGCCTGCTCAGGAGAAGCGGTCAGCCCCGTCCCGATTGCCCACACCGGCTCGTAAGCCACAACGGCGCGGGAAAAAGCCCCGACACCCAGTTCTTCTATCACCGAGCCCAACTGGCGCCCGACGACCTCAAGAGTCTTGCCCGCCTCACGCTGCTCGCGGGTCTCACCCACGCACAGGATCGGAACCAGGCCACACGATTGCGCCGCGGCAAACTTGCGACTGATCACCCCATCGTTCTCGCCCAGGATCAGGCGACGCTCGGAATGCCCCACCAGCACCAGGGAGCAACTCGCATCCGCCAACTGGCTGGCTGCGACTTCGCCCGTCAAGGCGCCCTGCATCGGCTCAACCGCGCAATTCTGCGCACCGACGGCAACCGCCTTTCCATTCAGGCCTTGCACGACCTGATTGATGTACAGACAGGGCGGGAAAACCGCCACATCGACACCCGTAGGGAGAGCCAGTTGACGCAGGCCTTTGATCAGCTCCGTTACGCTGGAGCGGGTACCGTGCATTTTCCAATTACCGGCCACCAAGGGTCGACGCATGCTGTACCTCGCTGAGCAAAGTGGGCGCAGATATTACTCGACGCTTTGGGAACTGACAAGAGAAATCAAGCACATACCTCTGTAACGACTTTTGCCAGCTGCTCGGCGTAGCCGCGAACGCGCGCTTCCTCATCACCCTCGACCATCACCCGAACCAGCGGCTCGGTACCGGACTTGCGCAGCAGAACGCGGCCACGGCCGGCCATTTCCTCGGTCACCTTGGCGCAGGCTTCCTTCACGGCCGGGTGCTCCAGCGGATCGACGCCTCCGCCGGCGAAGCGCACGTTGATCAGCACCTGCGGGCACTTGCGAATGCCCATGCGCGCCTCCGCCAGGTTCTGCCCGCGGGTCTTGAGCGCCATCAGCACCTGCAGTGCCGCGATGATCGCATCGCCCGTGGTGGTGTGCTGGTAGCACACGACATGGCCGGAATTCTCGCCACCCAACTGCCAGTTGCGCGACTGCAGCTCGGACATCACGTAGCGGTCACCCACCTTGGCGCGGGCGAAGGGAATATGCAGCTCCTGCAGAGCCAGCTCGAGCCCCAGGTTGCTCATCAGGGTCCCGACCACGCCGCCGTGCAGCTTGCCCCGATCGAGCATGTCGCGGGCGATGAGGTAGAGGATCTCGTCGCCATCGACGATGGTGCCGGTATGGTCGACCATCATCACCCGGTCGCCGTCGCCATCGAAGGCGATACCGATATCCGCATGATTCGTTAGAACAGCGTCCTGCAGCGCCCCCATGTGGGTGGAGCCGCAATTGTGGTTGATGTTCAGGCCATTGGGCTCGGCGCCGATGACGAACACCTCGGCACCCAGTTCGCGAAAGACGTTCGGGGCGATCTTGTAGGTCGCGCCATGGGCGCAATCCAGCGCGATGCGCAGGCCGGCGAAACTGGTGTTCGAGGGCACGCTGCTCTTGCAGAACTCGATGTAGCGGCCGGCCGCGTCGTTGATCCGCGAGACCTTGCCCAGGCGAGCGGACTCGACCACGGTCATGGGCGCATCCAGGAGCTCCTCGATGATCAGCTCGACCTCGTCGGGCAGCTTGGTGCCCTGGCCGGAGAAGAACTTGATGCCGTTGTCGTCATGGGGATTGTGCGAAGCACTGATGACGATGCCGGCTTCAGCATGGAAGGTACGGGTCAGATAGGCGATGCCGGGCGTCGGCATAGGGCCCAGCAGCATCACGTCGGCGCCGGCGGCAGACAAGCCAGCCTCCAGCGCGGATTCGAACATGTAGCCGGAAATCCGCGTGTCCTTGCCGACGAGCACGCGGCACTTGCCCTGCTGACGGAAGGCCATGCCTACAGCCCAACCCAGCTTGAGCACGAAGTCCGGCGTGATCGGCGGAGTGCCAACGCGCCCGCGAATTCCATCGGTGCCAAAATACTTCCTGCTCATGCGGGCATCCCCTCTTCCGTTGCACTTTCCACTGCGTGAATCATTCGAACCACATCCACGGTCTCGGCGACATCGTGGACGCGGATAATGCTGGCTCCCTTGGTGACTGCTAGGGCGGCCAGCGCCAGGCTGCCATAGAGACGCTCACCCACCTCACGGCCGAGCGCGCGCCCGACCATGCTCTTGCGCGAGACACCGACCAGCAACGGGCACCCGATTTCCATCAACCTGTCCATCTGTCGGAACAGATTCAGGTTGTGGCTCTGGGTCTTGGCAAAACCGAAGCCAGGATCGATGACGATCCGCTCGCGAGCAATGCCCACGGCTTCGCACACCGCGATGCGCTCCTCAAGGAAGCCACGGACTTCCTGAAGGATATCCGGGTAACGCGGGTCGTCCTGCATGTTTCCCGGCTCACCGCGCATGTGCATCAGGCACACCGGGAGCCCGGTATCGACGGCAGCATCCAGGGCGCCGTCGCGCTGCAGCGAGCGTACGTCGTTGATCAGCCCGGCACCCAGGCGCGCGGTCTCGCGCATGACGGCAGGCGTGGAGGTATCCACCGAAATCACCACGTCCAGCTCGCGGGCAATGGCCTCGACCACCGGAGCGACGCGTTCCAGCTCCTCGGTGGGCGAAACCACGCGCGCACCCGGACGGGTCGACTCGCCGCCGATATCGATCAACGTGGCGCCGGCCGCGACCATCTCCGCTGCGTGACGCAACGCAGCATCGTGCCGGTTGAAGCGCCCGCCGTCGGAGAAGGAATCAGGGGTGACATTCAGGATGCCCATGACATGCGGGCGACTTAAATCAAGAACCCGGTTGCCGCAAGGCAACCGGGTCGGGTGGTACAACGAACTCATTCAGTGCTCTCAGTGTTCGCCGGCGGGCCCGCCAATCGGGTTTTCCTGGCGACCTTCGTCGCGCGGCGAGGCGGCGTTACCGGAGGAGCCGGAGTTGCCGCCCTGCCAGTCACGCGGTTCGCGCGGAGTGCGGCCGGCCATGATGTCGTCGATCTGGTCGGCATCGATGGTTTCGTACTTCATCAGCGCGTCGGCCATCATGTCGAGCTTGTCGCGGTTCTCTTCCAGCAGGCGCTTGGCAGTGCCGTAGCAGTCGTCGATGATGCGGCGCACTTCCTGGTCGATCAGCTTGGCGGTCTCACCCGAGATATTCGAGTGCTGGCCACCGGCACTGCGACCGAGGAACACTTCGCCTTCCTCTTCTGCGTACATCAGCGGACCGAGTTTCTCCGACAGGCCCCACTTGGTCACCATGTTCCGCGCCAGCTGGGTGGCACGCATGATGTCGTTGGAAGCGCCGGTGGTCACACCCTCGAAGCCCAGGGTCATCTCTTCGGCGATACGGCCGCCGAACAGCGAGCAGATCTGGCTTTCCAGGGCGCGCTTGGACAGGCTGTAGCGGTCCTCTTCCGGCAGGAACATGGTCACGCCCAGGGCACGACCGCGCGGAATGATGGACACCTTGTAGACCGGGTCGTGTTCCGGAACCAGGCGGCCAACGATGGCGTGGCCGGCTTCGTGGAACGCGGTGTTCTTCTTCTCCTTCTCGGACATGACCATGGTCTTGCGCTCGGCACCCATCATGATCTTGTCCTTGGCCAGCTCGAACTCGCGCATGTCGACGATACGCTTGTTGGAACGGGCGGCGAACAGCGAAGCCTCGTTGACCAGGTTGGCCAGGTCGGCACCGGAGAAGCCCGGGGTACCGCGCGCGATCACTGCCGGATCGACGTGATCACCCAGCGGGACCTTGCGCATGTGCACTTTCAGGATCTGCTCGCGACCGCGGATGTCCGGCAGACCGACCACCACCTGGCGGTCGAAGCGACCCGGACGCAGCAGCGCGGGGTCGAGTACGTCCGGACGGTTGGTCGCGGCGATGACGATGATGCCGTCATTCATCTCGAAGCCGTCCATCTCCACCAGCAACTGGTTGAGGGTCTGTTCGCGCTCGTCGTGACCGCCACCCAGGCCGGCGCCACGATGGCGGCCGACGGCGTCGATCTCGTCGATGAAGATGATGCAGGGTGCGTGCTTCTTGGCCTGGTCGAACATGTCGCGAACGCGCGAGGCGCCCACGCCGACGAACATTTCCACGAAGTCCGAACCGGAAATGGTGAAGAACGGTACCTTGGCTTCGCCAGCAATCGCCTTGGCGAGCAGGGTCTTACCAGTACCGGGCGGGCCGACCATCAGCACGCCACGCGGGATACGGCCGCCCAGGCGCTGGAACTTGCCCGGATCACGCAGGAACTCCACCAGCTCGCTGACTTCTTCCTTGGCCTCGTCGCAACCGGCAACGTCGGCAAAGGTGGTCTTCACCTGGTCTTCCGACAACAGGCGGGCCTTGCTCTTGCCGAAGCTCATCGGGCCACCGCGACCACCGCCGCCGCCCTGCATCTGGCGCATGAAGAACATGAAGACCGCGATGATCACCAGGATCGGGAAACTCGCGACCAGCAGCTGAGTCCAGATGCTCTGCTGCTCGGGCTGCTTGCCTTCAACAACGACGTTGTTGTTGACCAGGTCGCCGATCAGGCCGTTGTCCTGGATTGCCGGGCGGATGGTCTTGAAGGTGTCACCATCCTGGCGCTTGCCGGTGATGACATAGCCGTCGACGGTCACGCGCTCGACCTTGCCGTCCTTCACCTGCTGGATGAAGTCGGAATAGTTGAGCGTCTGCGGCTCGCTCGGGCTGGAGAAGTTGTTCATCACGGTGACGAGTACCGCCGCGATGATCAGCCACAGAATCAGGTTCTTTGCCATGTCGTTCAATTGACTACCCTCTGAAGCCGGCTCCGCCCTGGAAACCGCTTCTCACGACGGCCAGACTCCTTCCGGCCAAAATTACTACACAACGCCCGCCGCCAGGCAGGCGCCGTCTGTAACCCTTTATGAACCCCGGCTTTCACCGGTACAAGCAAAACCTGCAAGGCATAGACCAGAAGCTGGCCCAATCATTCCAGTCTAGGCGCCGCGAAAGCCCCGTGCGAGCAGATACTGCTCCCGCGAACGGTCGCGGGACGACAGCGGTTTGCGCATCTGCACCTTCTCGAAGTTCTCGCGAACCAGCTTGTGGTAAGCGTCGAAACCCTCACCCTGGAAAATCTTGATCAGGAAATCGCCCCCCGGACGCAGCACACGGGTGCACAAGTCCAGGGCCAGCTCGCAGAGGAACATCGCTCGGGGCATGTCCACAGCAGGCAGTCCACTCATATTGGGGGCCATATCGGAAATCACAAGGTCTACCGGATTTTCTCCGATGGCCTCGAGCAACTGGGCGAAGACCGCATCCTCGGTGAAGTCACCCTGGATGAAAGTGACGTCCGGGATACTGTCCATCGGCAGGATGTCCGAAGCGATCAGGGTGCCCTTGTCGCCGATCACCCGGCTGGTGACCTGCGACCAGCCGCCCGGCGCCGCGCCAAGGTCGACCACGGTCATGCCGGGGCGCAGGATGCGATCCTTCTCCTGGACTTCCAGGAGTTTGTAGCTGGCGCGCGAGCGATATCCGTCGCGCTGTGCCATCTTCACGTAAGGATCGTCGAAATGTTCTTTCAGCCAGCGATGGCTAGTCTTGGAACGGGCCACGTATTACCTCGTCTGAGCGGCATCCCGGTACAACCGAAACTCGGGTAGAATATCCGCCTTTTTTACCAGGGGTCAGATTATGGCGCTCTCTCAGGAGCAGAAAAAGCAGTTCAAATCTATCGGGCATCACCTGAAACCCGTATTGACCGTCGCTGAAAACGGTCTCTCGGAAGGTGTAATGGCCGAGCTTGAGCGTGCGCTCAACGATCATGAACTGATCAAGGTGCAGTTCCGCGTCACCGAACGTGACGACCGTCGTGCACTGATCGACGAGCTCTGCCAGAACGGCAGCTGTGAACTGGTCCAGAGCATCGGCAAGATGGCGCTGATCTATCGTCGCAATCCCAAGCCGAACAAGAACCTGTCGAACATCAGCCGCTTCAGCGGTCTCTGACAGTCAAGACCGGCAACGCGGAGCCGGCAAGGCTCCGCCGCGTCAGTTCCGCTCGTCCCGCCTCGGCGCAGGCTGCAGCACCAGCAGCAGACCGCACAGCGCCACCACCAGGTAGTTGAACAGCAGCCAGCGCTGAGCGTCCGGCGCTACCTGGCGCACCACGAAATAGGCCGCCGCCATCACCAGTACGGTGAGCAGCAACTGCCCCCGCGTTTCACGGGTGAAGGCAGCGAACCCGCGCGCCTGCCAGAGCACCAGGGCCTGGAGGAGCACGCAGAAACCGGCGAAACCCAGCAGCAGCGGCTTCAGACCGTCGGCGACGGTTTCCACCAGCAGCGGCGCCAGGCCGATCTTGTCCAGCGCCGGCAACACCACGAACTGCAGCAGCCAGAGGCCGCCGACCCAGAATGTCTGGGCCAGCAGCCAACTGATGGTGCCTGCGCTCAGGGATTGCCGATCAGGCGTGGCGGACTTCAACGATCTCGTACTCGACGTCGCCGCCCGGAGTCTTCACCAGAACGGCATCGCCTTCGGTCTTGCCGATCAGCGCACGGGCGATCGGCGAGTTGACCGAGATCTTGCTGTTCTTGATGTCCGCCTCGTCGTCGCCGACGATCTGGTAGGTCACCGTCTCGTCGGTCTCGACATTGGCGATATCGACGGTGGTGCCGAAGATCACCTTGCCGCTGTGCGGAATGGTGGTCACGTCGATGATCTGCGCGTTGGACAGCTTGGCCTCGATGTCGCGGATGCGCGCCTCGGACATGCCCTGCTGTTCACGGGCCGCGTGGTATTCGGCGTTTTCCTTGAGGTCGCCCAGTTCACGCGCTTCGGCGATGGCCTGGGTGATCTGCGGGCGCAGAACGGTCTTCAGGTATTTCAGTTCTTCTTCCAGGGCGCGAGCGCCCTGGACGGTCATTGGAAATTTGCTCATGCGTTGATTCCTGCATGGAGATCCTGCAGACGGCGAACGGTCTTCTCGGGACCGAACTTGAGCGCCTCACAGATCGCCTGACCCGCCGCGATGGTGGTGGTGCAGTAGATCTTGTGCTGCAGGGCGTTACGACGGATGGAGTAGGAGTCAGCGATGGACTGACGGCCTTCGGTGGTGTTGATGATCAGGGTGACTTCGTCATTCTTGATCATGTCGACCACGTGAGGACGGCCCTCGGTCACCTTGTTCACGCGACGTACCGGCAGACCGGCGGCCTCGATCACCTTGGCGGTGCCGGCAGTGGCAACCACCTCGAAGCCCAGTGCGACCAGGTCGCGGGCGACCTGAACGGCTTGCGGCTTGTCGTCCTCGCGGACGCTGATGAAGGCGCAACCGGCATTCGGCAGGATTTCGCTGGCGCCCAACTGGGCCTTGGCGAATGCCTCACCGAAGCTGTCGCCGACACCCATCACCTCGCCAGTGGACTTCATCTCTGGGCCGAGGATCGGGTCGACGCCGGGGAACTTGGCGAACGGGAACACCGCTTCCTTGACGCTATAGTACGGCGGGATCACCTCCTGGGTGAAGCCGACTTCGGCCAGGGATTTGCCAGCCATGACGCGGGCCGCAACTTTGGCCAGCGATTCGCCGATGCACTTGGAGACGAACGGCACGGTACGGGACGCACGCGGGTTCACCTCGATCACGTAGATGTCTTCGCCCTGCACGGCCATCTGCACGTTCATCAGGCCGACCACGCCGAGCTCCAGGGCCATCTTCTTGACCTGTTCGCGGATCTCGTCCTGGATGTGCGCCGGCAGCGAGTACGGCGGCAGCGAGCAGGCGGAGTCACCGGAGTGCACGCCAGCCTGTTCGATGTGCTGCATGATCGCGCCGATCACCACGGTCTCGCCGTCGCACACCGCATCGATGTCGACTTCGATGGCGCAGTTGAGGAAGCGATCCAGCAGCACCGGGCTGTCGTTGGAGACCTTCACGGCTTCGCGCATGTAGCGCTTGAGCTCTTCTTCCTGGTAGACGATTTCCATCGCACGGCCGCCCAGTACATAGGACGGGCGCACCACCATCGGGTAGCCGATGTTCTTCGACAGCTCCAGGGCCTGGTCTTCGCTGCGCGCAGTGGCGTTGGCCGGCTGGCGCAGGTTCAGGCGCTGGACCATGTGCTGGAAGCGCTCGCGGTCTTCGGCGCGGTCGATGGCGTCCGGGCTGGTACCGATGATCGGCACGCCAGCTTCTTCCAGGGCGCGGCAGAGTTTCAGCGGGGTCTGGCCGCCGTACTGCACGATGACGCCTTTGGGCTGCTCGACGCGGACGATTTCCAGCACGTCTTCCAGGGTCACCGGCTCGAAGTACAGGCGGTCGGAAGTGTCGTAGTCGGTGGAAACGGTTTCCGGGTTGCAGTTGACCATGATGGTCTCGTAACCGTCTTCACGCATGGCCAGCGCGGCGTGTACGCAGCAGTAGTCGAACTCGATGCCCTGGCCGATACGGTTCGGACCGCCGCCCAGGATCATGATCTTGTCGCGAGTCGACGGATTGGCTTCGCACTCTTCCTCATAGGTCGAGTACATGTAGGCGGTGTCGGTGGCGAATTCGGCGGCGCAGGTATCCACGCGCTTGTACACCGGCAGCACCTTGAGCTTGTGGCGATGGTTGCGCAGGTTCTTCTCGGTCACGCCCAGCAGGGTGGCCAGGCGGGCGTCGGAGAAGCCCTTGCGCTTGAGCTTGTACATCAGCTCGCGGTCGATGGCGGACAGACCCAGGGTCTTCACGCGCTCTTCGTCCTTGATCAGGTCTTCGATCTGCACCAGGAACCACTCGTCGATGCGAGTCAGGTCGAAGACTTCGGCGATGCTCTTGCCGGCGCGGAAGGCGTCGGCGACGTACCAGATGCGGTCGGCATTGGGCACGGTCAGCTCGCGCTTGAGGATGCTCTCAGCTTCCGGGTTGCTCAGGTCGAGCTTCGGATCGAAACCGGTGGCACCGACTTCCAGGCCGCGCAGGGCTTTCTGCACGGACTCCTGGAAGGTACGGCCGATGGCCATGACTTCACCCACGGATTTCATCTGGGTGGTCAGGCGGGCGTCGGCTTTCGGGAATTTCTCGAAGGCGAAACGCGGGATCTTGGTGACGACGTAGTCGATCGCCGGCTCGAAGGACGCCGGGGTACGGCCGCCGGTGATGTCGTTCTGCAGTTCGTCGAGGGTGTAGCCGACCGCCAGCTTGGCGGCAATCTTGGCGATCGGGAAGCCGGTGGCCTTGGAAGCCAGCGCCGAGGAACGCGATACGCGCGGGTTCATCTCGATCACGACCATGCGGCCGGTGTTCGGGCAGATGCCGAACTGCACGTTCGAACCGCCGGTTTCCACGCCGATCTCACGCAGCACCGCCAGCGAGGCGTTGCGCATGATCTGGTATTCCTTGTCGGTCAAGGTCTGCGCCGGGGCCACAGTGATCGAGTCACCGGTGTGCACGCCCATCGGGTCGAAGTTCTCGATGGCGCAGACGATGATGCAGTTGTCCTTCTTGTCGCGGACAACCTCCATCTCGTATTCCTTCCAGCCGATCAGCGATTCGTCGATCAGCAGCTCGTTGGTCGGCGACAGGTCCAGACCACGGGTGCAGATCTCTTCGAATTCTTCGCGGTTGTAGGCGATGCCGCCGCCGGTGCCGCCCATGGTGAAGGACGGACGGATGATGCACGGGAAGTTGACCTTCTCCAGCACGCCGTAGGCTTCTTCCATGGTGTGGGCGATGCCCGAGCGCGGGCAGGCCAGACCGATGTCGCGCATGGCCTTGTCGAAGCGCGAACGGTCTTCGGCCTTGTCGATGGTGTCGGCGTTGGCGCCGATCATTTCCACGCCGAACTGCTCGAGCACGCCGTGGCGCTCCAGGTCCAGGGCGCAGTTCAGAGCAGTCTGGCCGCCCATGGTCGGCAGCAGCGCGTCAGGGCGCTCCTTCTCGATAATCTTGGCGACGGTCTGCCACTTGATCGGCTCGATGTAGGTGGCGTCGGCCATGGCCGGGTCGGTCATGATGGTGGCCGGGTTGGAGTTCACCAGGATGACACGGAAGCCTTCTTCCTTCAGGGCCTTGCAGGCCTGTGCGCCGGAGTAGTCGAACTCGCAGGCCTGGCCGATGACGATCGGGCCGGCGCCGAGGATCAGGATGCTCTTGATGTCTGTACGCTTGGGCATGGGACTCTCGTTGCAATATTCAGGAAAGGGTTGCGCTGGCCAGCTTCACGCCAAAGCCGACGAACAGGGCGCCGACGCCACTCGAGGCGCCGGCAGCCAGCCGTTGCCGCCGACGGAACCAGGCCGCCAGACGCACACCGGAGAAAATCAGGAAACTCAGGTACAGGGCGCTGATGATCTCGAGGATCGTGCCCAGCACCAGGAACGACAGGCCGGGGTAGGCGTAGCCCGGGTCGACGAACTGGATGAAGAAGGAGATGAAGAAGAGGATCGCCTTGGGGTTGGACAGGCTCAGCAGCAGCGCCTTGCGGAACGGCTGGTTGACGTCCACTTCCTTCGCCGGCGCGGCGGCCGCTTCCAGCGGGTGACGCAGCTTCTGCCAGCCACCGCGGAGCATGCCGATCCCCAGATAGAACAGGTACGCGGCGCCGACGTACTTCAGGCCCAGGAACAGCATCGGCTCGGCCTTGAGGACCGAAGCAATACCCAGCGCCGACAGGAACATCAGGATCGCATCGCCGAGGAACACCGCGCTCGCCGCCCGGTAGCCCGAGGCCACGCCGCGCTGGGCGGCAGTGGCGAGGACGAACAGCGAGTTCGGCCCCGGCAGCAGGACGATGAACAACGTACCCAGGACATAGGTCCAGAGGTCGGTGATTCCCAGGGTCGGCATCATCTTCTTCTACCTCTTCGAGCTCGTACTCAGCGACGCTCGGCCATCGCCGCGATGAAGCGGTCGAACAGCGGAGCCACGTCGTGCGGACCGGGGCTGGCTTCAGGGTGGCCCTGGAAGCTGAAGGCTACCTTGTCGGTGCGCTCGATACCCTGCAGGGTACCGTCGAACAGCGACTTGTGGGTGGCACGCAGGTTGGCCGGCATGCTGCCTTCATCAACCGCGAAACCGTGGTTCTGGCTGGTGATCATCACCACGCCCGAATCCAGGTCCTGCACCGGGTGGTTGGCACCGTGGTGGCCGTGGCCCATCTTCAGGGTCTTGGCGCCGGAGGCCAGGGCCAGCAGCTGGTGGCCCAGGCAGATGCCGAAGACCGGGATCTCGGTATCGAGGAACTCGCGGATGGCCTGGATGGCGTAGTCGCACGGCTCGGGGTCGCCGGGGCCGTTGGAGAGGAAGATGCCGTCCGGGTTCAGGGCAAGCACTTCGCTGGCCGGGGTCTGCGCCGGCACTACGGTCAGGCGGCAGCCGCGGGCAACCAGCATGCGCAGGATGTTCAGCTTCACGCCGAAGTCGTAGGCGACCACGTGGTACGGCAGGTCGGCGGCGGCGATTTCCGGATGGCTGTCGGTTTCCAGGTTCCACACGCTGGAACGCCATTCGTAGCGCTCGGTGGAGGATACGACCTTGGCCAGGTCCATGCCTTTCAGGCCCGGGAAGCCGCGCGCCAGTTCGAGGGCTTTTTCCTCGGTGGCGTCGTCGCCGACCAGGATGCAGCCGTTCTGCGAACCCTTCTCGCGCAGGATGCGGGTCAGGCGACGGGTATCGATGCCGGCGATGGCAACGGTACCGTTCTCTTTCAGGTAATCCGGCAGGGACTGCTTGTCGCGCCAGCTGCTGGCGAGCAGCGGCAGGTCACGAATGATCAGGCCGGCGGCCCAAACCTTGTTCGACTCGGCGTCTTCCGGCGTGGTGCCGGTGTTGCCGATGTGCGGGTAGGTCAGGGTGACGATCTGTTGGGCGTAGGAAGGATCGGTGAGGATTTCCTGGTAGCCGGTCATGGCGGTGTTGAACACCACCTCTCCGACGGTCTGACCGTCGGCGCCGATGGCGTCACCGCGAAAAACGCTGCCGTCGGCAAGTGCAAGTATGGCTGGCTTAGTCAAGAAGACCTCCCGTAGTTCAAGCCTGGCTGGGCGTGCGCAGATTGTAAAAAAGCGGGATGACATCAGAAGAAGTCATCCCGCTTTTTATGTGATCATGCTGCGCTACTTTTAGTGGACACACTAAAGCTGTAGTTTACAGAAATGCGACATCATGGTCCACCTTTTGCACGACGTACGGCCATGCCACTCAGCGCAGGCCGAGAACGTCCTGCATGTCGTACAGGCCGTTGGCCTGCCCATTCAGCCATTGCGCAGCACGCACGGCACCGCGAGCGAAGGTCATGCGACTCGACGCCTTGTGGGTGATTTCCACGCGCTCGCCATCGGCAGCGAACAGCACGGTGTGGTCGCCCACCACGTCACCAGCACGCACGGTGGCGAAACCGATGGTCTCGCGCGGACGGGCACCGGTCTGACCTTCGCGACCGTACACCGCCACTTTTTCCAGATCACGCCCCAGCGCGTTGGCAACCACTTCGCCCATGCGCAGCGCGGTACCGGACGGCGCATCGACCTTGTAGCGGTGATGCGCCTCGAGGATCTCGATGTCCACGTCGTCACCCAGAACGCGGGCGGCGGTGTCGAGCAGCTTCAGGCAGAGGTTCACGCCGACGCTGTAGTTGGCCGCAAAGACGATCGGGATTTCCTTCGCCGCTTCGCTCAGCAGCTCCTTCTCCGCAGTGGAGAAGCCGGTGGTGCCGATAACCATGGCCTTGCCGGCCTTGCGGCAGACTTCCAGGTTCTTCAGGGTCACGGTCGGGTGGGTGAAGTCGATCAGCACGTCGAACTCATCGACCACCTTGGCCAGGTCGCCCGACAGCGGCACACCGATGCGGCCCAGGCCAGCCAGCTCGCCAGCGTCGGCGCCCACCAGGGTGCTGTCCGGACGGTCGACCGCGGCGGTCAGGCCGGCACTGCCATTGGTCTGCTGGACCGCTTCGATCAGGGTCTTGCCCATGCGCCCGGCGGCGCCCATAACGGCTATACGTCGCATATAAAACAACTCCAAAGCTGAAAAAGCCCCGGACGATTCGCACCGCCGGGGCCTTGCATCATAGATCGTCGAAGAAGCGCTTCATGCCTTCGAACCAGCCACTGGCTTTCGGCGAGTGGGAAGAGTTGCCCTGCAGGGTATTGCGGAACTCTTCGAGCAGTTCCCGCTGACGCTTGTCCAGGTTGACCGGAGTCTCGACGACGACGCGGCACATCAGGTCGCCGGCACCGCCACCGCGCACCGGGGCAACGCCCTTGCCGCGCAGGCGGAACAGCTTGCCGGTCTGGGTGCCCTCGGGAATCTTCAGCTTCACGCGGCCATCCAGGGTCGGCACTTCCAGCTCGCCACCCAGGGCGGCGTCGGCGAAGCTGATCGGCACCTCGCAGTACAGATGCTTGCCGTCACGCTGGAAGATGTCGTGCTCGCGCACGTTCACCACCACGTACAGGTCGCCCGCCGGGCCACCGTGGGCGCCGGCCTCGCCTTCGCCGGTCAGACGGATGCGGTCACCGGTATCGACGCCGGCCGGGACTTTCACCGACAGGGTCTTGTGCTCTTCCACGCGGCCCTGGCCATGGCAGGAGCCACAGGGGTCGGTGATCATCTTGCCGCTGCCATGGCAACGCGGGCAGGTCTGCTGCACCGAGAAGAAGCCCTGCTGCATGCGCACCTGACCGATACCACCGCAGGTGGTACAGGTGACCGGCGTGGTGCCGGGCTTGGCACCGCTGCCGCTGCAGGTCTTGCAGCCGACCAGGGTCGGAACGCGAATGGTCACGGTGGTGCCGCGAACCGCGTCTTCCAGGTCCAGGTCGAGGGTGTAGCGCAGGTCGGCGCCGCGCGCCGGGCCGCCACGGGAGCCGCCGCGCCCGCCAGCACCGCCGAAGAAGTCGCTGAAGACATCACCGAAGATGTCCGAGAAGCTCGCGCCACCGAAGCCCGCACCGCCGCCACCCATCTGCGGGTCGACGCCGGCATGGCCGTACTGGTCGTAGGCCGCGCGCTTGCTGGCGTCGGACAGGACCTCGTACGCCTCGTTGGCCTCCTTGAATTTATCCTCGGCTTCCTTGTCGCCGGGATTGCGGTCCGGGTGGAACTTCATGGCAAGCCGGCGATAGGCCTTTTTCAGGTCCGCTTCGCTGGCGCCACGCTCGACACCCAGTACCTCGTAAAAATCACGTTTGGCCATAAATTCTTTGCACCTTGAAAACCTTTCCCCCAGACACGCCAACGCGGGAGCAAGCCCCCGCGTGACGTTTCATGCGCACCGACACGCTGGTCGGTGCGCCGGGGCGGAAGTAAGCACGCGGCTTACTTGTTCTCCTTGACCTCTTCGAACTCGGCATCGACGACATCGTCGCCTGCCTTGTCGTCAGCGGCCTCGCCCTGAGCGGCAGCACCCGGCTGCGGCTGTTCGGCGTACATCTTCTGCGCCAGCGGAGTGGATGCCTGGGACAGCGCATTCATCTTCGCTTCGATCTCGGCCTTGTCGTCGCCCTTCACGGCAACTTCCAGCTCGCCCAGCGCCTTGTCGATGGCAGCCTTCTCTTCGGCAGTGGCCTTGTCGCCAGCCTCGGTGACCATCTTGCGAGTCGCGTGGACCAGTGCGTCACCCTGGTTGCGGGCAGCGGCCAGTTCCTCGAACTTGCGGTCTTCCTCGGCATTCGCCTCGGCGTCGCGGACCATCTGCTGGATCTCGTCTTCGGACAGACCCGAAGAAGCCTTGATCACGATGGACTGCTGCTTGCCGGTGGCCTTGTCCTTCGCGCCGACGTGCAGGATGCCGTTGGCGTCGATGTCGAAGGTCACTTCGATCTGCGGCACACCGCGCGGAGCCGGCGGGATGTCGGCCAGGTCGAACTTGCCCAGCGACTTGTTCTGGCCGGCCTGCTTGCGCTCACCCTGCAGAACATGGATGGTCACGGCGCCCTGGTTGTCATCGGCAGTGGAGAACACCTGCGACTTCTTGGTCGGGATGGTGGTGTTCTTGTCGATCAGTGCGGTCATCACGCCACCGAGGGTTTCGATACCCAGGGTCAGCGGGGTGACGTCGAGCAGCAGCACGTCCTTCACGTCACCGGCCAGAACGGCGCCCTGGATGGCAGCACCCATGGCAACGGCTTCGTCCGGGTTGACGTCCTTGCGCGCTTCCTTGCCGAAGAACTCGGCAACGGTCTTCTGCACCAGCGGCATGCGGGTCTGGCCGCCGACCAAGATCACTTCGTCGATCTTCGAGACGTCCAGGCCGGCGTCTTTCAGCGCAACGCGGCACGGCTCGATGGTGCGGGTGACCAGGTCTTCCACCAGGGATTCCAGCTTGGCGCGGGACACCTTGACGTTCAGGTGTTTCGGGCCGGAAGCATCAGCGGTGACGTACGGCAGGTTGACGTCGGTCTGCTGGGTCGAGGACAGCTCGATCTTGGCCTTCTCGGCAGCTTCCTTCAGGCGCTGCATGGCCAGCGGGTCGCCCTTGAGGTCCATGCCGGATTCTTTCTTGAACTCTTCGACGAGGTAGTCGATCAGGCGCAGGTCGAAGTCTTCACCACCGAGGAAGGTGTCGCCGTTGGTGGCCAGTACTTCGAACTGGTGCTCGCCATCGACTTCGGCGATTTCGATCACGGAAACGTCGAAGGTGCCGCCGCCCAGGTCATAGACGATGATGGTGTGGTCGCCCTTGGCCTTGTCCAGGCCATAGGCCAGGGCAGCTGCGGTCGGCTCGTTGATGATGCGCTTGACGTCCAGACCGGCGATGCGGCCGGCGTCCTTGGTGGCCTGACGCTGGCTGTCGTTGAAGTAGGCCGGAACGGTGATGACCGCTTCGGTGACCGGCTCGCCCAGGTAATCCTCGGCAGTCTTCTTCATCTTCTTCAGGACTTCGGCGGAGACCTGCGGCGGAGCCATCTTCTGGCCCTTGGCCTCGACCCAGGCGTCACCGTTGTCAGCCTTGACGATCTTGTACGGGACCATCTTGATGTCTTTCTGCACGACGTCTTCTTCGAAGCGACGGCCGATCAGGCGCTTCACCGCGTACAGGGTGTTGGTCGGGTTGGTCACGGCCTGGCGCTTCGCCGGCTGACCGACCAGGATTTCGCCGTCGTTGGCGTAGCCGATGATCGACGGGGTGGTACGAGCGCCTTCGGCGTTCTCGATGACCTTGACGTTACCGTTCTCCAGGATGGACACACAGGAGTTGGTGGTCCCCAGGTCGATACCAATGATTTTGCCCATAGTTCACTCTCCAGAAATTAGATTCCGCGCTGACCCTGTTGCGGGTCTTTGGCTCGGTTGATTACCCAGATGGGGACCGGGTGGTGGATTTCAAGCCTTCTCGTCGATCGAAGGCGGAGTTTGTTCCGGCGCCTTGCTGACCACGACCATGGCCGGACGCAGCAGACGACCGTTGAGCAGGTAGCCCTTCTGGAACACCTTGACCACGCTGCCCGGCTCGAGACGGATGCTCTCTTCCATGGCCATGGCCTGGTGGTGTTCAGGGTTGAACGGCTCGCCGTGCGGGTCGACCGGCTCGAGGTTGTAGCGCTTGAGGGTGTCGTGGAACATCTTCAGCGTCAGCTCGATGCCTTCGCGCATCGGCTTGATCACTTCGTCTTCCGGGTTCGACATCTCCAGCGCGCGCTCGAGGGTATCGACGATCGGCAGCAGGTCGCCGGCGAATTTTTCCAGGGCGAACTTGTGCGCTTTTTCCACGTCCTGCTCGGCACGACGGCGGACGTTCTGCAGTTCAGCGACGGCGCGCAGGCTCTGGTCCTTCGCCGCAGCTACCTGTTCTTCCAGCTCCAGCACGCGGGCGTTCAGATCCCCGGTAGCGCCGGTGTCCGGCTGCTCGTTGAACTGGGAATCCTGAGTCTGTTGTTCGTCAGACATGCCACTCTCCTAAAAAAGAAAATAAGCCTTTGAAAACAAGGCGAACCCTATGGTCCGCGGCTCTGCCGTGTATATGGGGCGGAAATCCCCGAGTTCAAGGGCGCCTGCCTCAGGGACATCACCAGGCGACGAGAGAAAATTGCCAGCGCCTGAAAATACTGTATAAATAACCAGACCTTTCTGCGGAGCCGCCGCCATGCTGGTTCATCTGTCCGTGCACAACTACGCCATCGTCGAGCACCTCGATCTCGAGCTCGCCGCCGGCATGACCGTGATCACCGGCGAAACCGGCGCCGGCAAGTCGATCATGCTCGACGCCCTTGGCCTCGCGCTCGGCGACCGCGCCGACAGCGGCGTGGTGCGCCCAGGCTCGGACAAGGCAGACATTCTCGCCAGCTTCGATGTCAGCGCGATTGCCGAAGCCCGCGACTGGCTTGCCGAACGCGACCTGGAGCAGGACGGCCCGTGCATCCTGCGCCGGGTGATCACCGCCGAAGGCCGCTCCCGCGCCTACATCAATGGCACCCCCTGCCCGCTGGGCGACCTCAAGCACCTGGGCGAGCTGCTGATCGACATCCACAGCCAGCACGAGCACCAGTCACTGCTCAAGGCCGACACCCACCGCCGTCTGCTCGACGAGTTCGCCGGCAGCCAGGACCTGGCGCGTCAGGTACACCTTGCCGCACAGCGCTGGAAGCAGACCCGCCAGGAGCTGGACCGCCTGTCGCGTAATGGCGACGAACAGCGCGCCCGCCATCAGTTGCTCAGCTATCAGCTGGAAGAACTGGAAAACCTCGGCCTGGGTGACAACGAACTGGAGTCACTGGAAGCCGAACACAAGACCCAGAGCAACGCCGGCAGCCTGATTGCCGCCTGCCGCCAGGTCGTCGAGCTGTGCAGTGAAAGCGACGCCGGCAATGTGCTGTCGGCGCTGACCTCCAGCCTCAACCGCCTCACCGCCTTTCCGAGCCAGCCGACTGCACTGGGCGAAGCGGTGAACCTGCTGTCCAGCGCCCAGATCCAGGTAGAAGAAGCCATCGGCGAGCTGAACCGCTTCGTCGATCACTTCGATGCCGACCCCTTGCGTCTGCAGCAGCTGGAAGAGCGTATGGACGCCATCTATAGCCTCGCGCGCAAACACCGCGTGCAGCCCCACGAACTGCAGGACCTGCAGCAGCGCCTGCTGGACGAACTGGAAGCGCTGAATGCCGACGACGAAGCCGTGGAGCGCCTGGGCGACGAACTGGCCGCCTACGCCCGCCACTACCAGGAGAAAGCCGAGGAACTCAGCCGCCTGCGCCAGGATGCCGCACCGCAGCTGGCCAAGGCCGTCGAGGTGGAGATGCAGCGCCTGGGCATGCCCGGCGGGCGCTTCGCCATCGAACTGCGCCAGTCCAGCTCGGACGAACCGCATGTCAACGGCCTGGAGCAGCTGGAGTTCCTGGTCAGCGCCAACCCCGGCCAACCCATGAAGGGACTGGCCAAGGTCGCTTCGGGCGGCGAGTTGTCGCGCATCAGCCTGGCGATCCAGGTGATCACCGCGCAGACCTCACGCATCCCCACGCTGGTCTTCGACGAAGTGGACGTTGGCATCGGCGGCCCCACTGCCGAAGTGGTCGGCCAGCTGCTGCGCCGCCTCGGGGATCGCGGCCAGGTACTGACCGTCACCCACCTGCCGCAGGTCGCCGCCCAGGGCCACCAGCACCTGTTCGTGCACAAGGACCGCGACACCAGCGAAACCCGCACCGCCGTGGCCAACCTGAAGAAGGCCGAGCGCATCGAGGAAATCGCCCGCATGCTCGGTGGCGTGGACCTGACCAAGGAATCCCTGGCCCACGCGCGCAAGATGGTCGACTCGGCCGTACAAGGCTGACCCACACAAAAGCCTACAAAAGCGGCACCAATGAAAACGGCGACCCGAGGGTCGCCGTTTCTGCATCTGCGTACGCTTACTTCTTCTTGCGCACGTAGAGCACCAGGTTGTGATCGACGAGCTCGAAGCCGCGCTCCTTGACGATCTCCTTCTGGCGTTTCTCGATTTCCGAGTCCATGAACTCGATGACTTCGCCGGTATCGACGCAGACCATGTGGTCATGGTGACCGCTGTCGGCCAGTTCGAAAACGGCATGGCCGCCATCGAAGTTGTGGCGCACCACCAGGCCGGCGGCTTCGAACTGGGTCAGGACGCGGTAGACGGTGGCCAGACCGACGTCTTCACCCGCCTCCATCAGCGCTTTGTAAACATCCTCTGCGCTCATGTGGCGCTGCTCGGCGGAATCGAGCATCTGGAGGATCTTGACGCGCGGCAGTGTGACCTTAAGTCCGGCTTTGCGCAGTTCGCTATTTTCAACCATGTGTGCTTTCTCGGCGCGGAATGCTTCGCAGCATCTCTCAATACAGGTATGATCGGGATTTCGTCGCTCAGCCAAGATAGTGGAAGTCACCCCTTGATGCAAAACGCCAAGCTCATGCTGACCAGTCTCGCTTTCGGGCTGGGACTCGCCGCACTCGCCGGTTGCTCGTTCCCGGGGGTCTACAAGATCGACATCCAGCAGGGCAACGTTGTAACGCAGGATATGATAGACCAGTTGAAGCCCGGAATGACCCGGCGCCAAGTGCGGTTTATCATGGGCAACCCCCTGATCGTGGACACCTTCCACCCCAATCGCTGGGATTACCTCTACAGCATCCAGCCCGGCGGCGGTCAGCGCCAGCAGGAGCGCATGAGCCTGTACTTCGGCGAGAACGACCAGCTGGTCGGCCTGAATGGCGACTTCATGCCCGGCGTCAGCCGCGACGAGTCGATCCTCGGCAAGGACGGAGTCACCCCGCCACTGGCTCCGGAAGCTCCGCAGCAGCAGCCCGAGCAGCCCAAGGAAGAACCGGCCAAGCCCGGCTCCGTGGAAGAGCAGATCCAGAAGGAAGTCGACCAGGTGGAAACCGTACCGGTCCCGACTCCGGAACCGCTGGACAAGAATCCGCAGTAAGGGATTCGCGCCAACGAAAAAGCCCGGCCAATGCCGGGCTTTTTGTTGCCTGCGATTTCATCAGCGCAAAAGAATCAGCCGCGCGCCGCCTTGGCTCGCGCCGCCCGCTGCTTGCGCACTTCCTTGGGATCGGCGATCAGCGGCCGGTAGATTTCCACGCGCTCGCCCTCCTCCAGCACACGCTCTTCGGGCCTGACTACCGCCTTGCCGAAGATACCCAGCGGGCAGCTCTGCACATCCAGGCCGGGAAACTGCGCAGCGATGCCCGACAACAGCACCGCTTCGCGCATCCGCGTGCCGCGGGGAACACTCAGGCGCAGCAGCGCCTGCTTCTCCGGCAACGCGTAGGCGACCTCGATGGCGATGCTCGCGGATTCAGCCATGCAGTTGCTTGGCGCGTTGGCAGAAGGCGTCGACCATGGTGTTCGCCGCCTGGGTGAACAGCGGGCCGAGGGTGGCTTTCACCAGGGCACCGGCGTAGTCGAAAGTCAGGTCGAGGGAAATCTTGCAGGCCTTGTCGCCCAGCGCCTTGAAGGTCCACACGCCGTGCAGCTGGGAAAACGGGCCTTCCTCGAGATTCATCTCGATGCTCTGCCCGGGCACCAGCACGTTGCGGGTGGTGAAGCGCTGGGTGATGCTGCCCTTGGCCACGGTCAGCTCGGCGCGCATGGCCGTATCGCTTTCCTCCAGCACGGTGGAGGCGGAACACCAGGGCAGGAACTCCGGGTAGCGCGCCACATCGTTGACCAGGTCGTACAGTGCCTTCGCCGGGTAGGGCAGCAGCGCCGAACGCTGGATATGCGTGCTCATAGACGTCTCGCTTGGTTGTGGGGCGTTGCATACGCCCGCTGCTCAAAAAAACAGCGCGCATTGTCCGAGATTAGCCACACACCCTCAAGCTTGCATGCCGTCGCACGCTGTCCCGATAGCGGTGCGGCGAGCGACTCCCTATAATGCGCGGCCTATGGCTAAACAGAAGAAACACCCTTCGGGGACCATCGCGCAGAACAAGAAGGCTCTGCACGACTACTTCATCGAGCAGCGCTTCGAGGCGGGCGTCGCCCTGGCCGGCTGGGAAGTGAAAAGCCTGCGCGCCGGCAAGGCGCAGCTGGTGGACAGCTACGTGCTGCTCAAGGATGGCGAAGCCTGGCTGCTGGGCAGCCACATCACGCCGCTGACCACTGCCAGCACCCACGTCATCGCCGACCCGGTGCGCACGCGCAAGCTGCTGCTGCACAAGCGCGAGCTGGGCAAGCTGTTCGGTGCCGTGCAGCAGAAAGGCTACGCCTGCGTCGCACTGTCGATGTACTGGAAGAAGCACCTGATCAAGTGCGAGATCGCACTGGCCAAGGGCAAGAAAGAGTACGACAAGCGCGGCACCGAGAAGGAGCGTGACTCCGACCGGGAAATCCAGCGCGCCATTCGTCACGGCAAGGACGACTGACGCCTGTCGCGCCCTCGCAAGAGGGCGCGCTGTCGATCAGGCGTCCACCGCCCCCTGGCGTCGCTGGGCCCGTTGCAGGCGCAATTCCTTCGCCTGCACTTCGGCCAGCACTTCCTGCACGTAGTCGATATGCCGCTGGGAAATCTCCCGCGCCGCTTCCGCGTGCCCGCCGATAATCGCCTCGTACAACTCGCGGTGCTGACGCATCAGCTGCTCGCGGGTCTCGTCACGCTGCGCGTACATCCCACCGATGTTGGTCACCACGTTGCGCTTGAGCAGGTCGAACAAGCCGCGAATGGTGTGCAGCAGCACGGCATTATGGCTGGCCTCGGCGATGGCCAGGTGGAATGCCGCATCCGCCGCGCCTTCTTCCGCGCGACTGACCTTGCCCACCCGCTGATAGCAATCCTGCAGCGCATCGAAAGCCTGCTTCAGGCGCTGGTGATCCACCTCGGTCGCGCGCTGCGCCGCGTAGAAGGCGCAGGAGCCTTCCAGGGTGTGGCGAAACTCGAGCAGGTCGCGCTGCGCCTCGGGGTTGCTCTCCAGCAGGTGCAGCAGCGGATCGCTGAACATCGACCCCAGCCCTTCGCTGACGTAGTTGCCGCCGCCCTGGCGGCTGACCAGCAGGCCCTTGGCGCCGAGCTTCTGGATCGCCTCGCGCAATGACGGTCGCGAGACGCCGAACTGTTCGGCCAGCACGCGCTCGGCGGGCAACCTCTCGCCAGCCTTGAGAGTGCCCTCGAGGATCATCGCCTCCAGCCGCTCGACGATATCGTCCGACAGACGGCGCTGCTTGACCTGACCAAAACTCATGCGGGTGAACTCCTTCGCTCTCTCACTCCAGGCCGCTACCTGCGCGGCGCGCGGCAGCCTAACCAGTGCCGGCGGCGGCAACAAGACCAGCGCAGCTTTCCGATCACGCTCGACAAAAGTCGCAGGGCAGCAAATTGACACGCCGCCAGCAGGGCTTTTACCCTGAGCGCTCGGCTTTGTAAATTGGTCATACCAATTTACCGGAAGTCGGATTGCACGACAACCCATGCACGAAAAACAACAAGCCGCGATCAGTCGACCGTCTGCCCAACGCGCCACAAGCGCATCGGAATCGCCCGACCGGCAACCAGGCCCTCCACCCAAAAACAATTAGGGAGCCAACCAGATGCAAACCTGGCAGCAGATCTACACCCCGCTCGGCAGCCTCGGCCTGTCCGCGCTGGTCGCCGTCATCCCGATCGTGTTCTTCTTCCTCGCCCTCGCCGTGTTCCGCCTCAAGGGCCACGTCGCCGGCAGCATCACCCTCGCCCTCTCGATCATCATCGCCATCGCCGCCTTCGGCATGCCCGCCGACATGGCCATCGCCGCCGCCGGTTATGGCTTCGCCTACGGCCTGTGGCCGATCGCCTGGATCATCGTCGCGGCGGTGTTCCTCTACAAACTCACGGTCAAGAGCGGCCAGTTCGAGGTCATCCGCAGCTCGGTACTGTCGATCACCGGCGACCAGCGCCTGCAGGTGCTGCTGATCGGCTTCTCCTTCGGCGCCTTCCTCGAAGGTGCGGCGGGCTTCGGCGCGCCAGTGGCGATCACCGCCGCCCTGCTGGTCGGTCTGGGTTTCAACCCGCTGTACGCCGCGGGCCTGTGCCTGATCGCCAACACTGCGCCGGTGGCCTTCGGTGCCCTGGGCATCCCGATCATCGTCGCAGGCCAGGTCACCGGCATCGATGCTTTCAAGATCGGCGCCATGACCGGCCGCCAGTTGCCGTTCCTGTCGATCCTCGTGCCGTTCTGGCTGGTGTTCATGATGGACGGGCTCAAGGGCGTGAAGGAAACCTGGCCGGCCGCCCTGGTCGCCGGCGGCAGCTTCGCCATCACCCAGTACTTCACCTCCAATTTCATCGGCCCGGAGCTGCCGGACATCACCTCGGCCCTGGTCAGCCTGATTTCCCTGACCCTGTTCCTGAAAGTCTGGCAACCCGCCAGCGAGCGTGAAGTGGTCGCCACCGCCGGCGGCGCTGCAGTCATGGGCGGCAACGGCCCGCGCAGCGCCGAGCCGACTCCCTACAGCTTCGGAGAAATCCTCAAGGCCTGGTCGCCGTTCCTGGTGCTGACCGTGCTGGTCACCATCTGGACCCTGAAGCCGTTCAAGGCGCTCTTCGCCCCGGGCGGTGCGCTGTACAACCTGGTGTTCAACTTCGCCATCCCGCACCTGGACCAGTTGGTCGTGAAGACCGCCCCCATCGTCGCCAACCCGACGCCGATTGCCGCCGTGTTCAAGCTGGACCCGGTCTCGGCCACCGGCACCGCGATCTTCCTCTCCGCCGTGGTCTCGATGTTCATCCTGCGCATCGGCGCGAAAACTGGTCTGACCACCTTCAAGGAGACCCTGATCGAGCTGAAATGGCCGATCCTCTCCATCGGCATGGTGCTGGCCTTCGCCTTCGTCACCAACTACTCGGGCATGTCCACCACCCTGGCGCTGGTCCTGGCCGGCACCGGTGCGGCCTTCCCGTTCTTCTCGCCGTTCCTCGGCTGGCTGGGCGTGTTCCTGACCGGTTCGGATACCTCCTCCAACGCCCTGTTCAGCTCGCTGCAGTCCACCACCGCACACCAGATCGGGGTCAACGACACCCTGCTGGTGGCCGCCAACACCAGCGGCGGCGTGACCGGCAAGATGATCTCGCCGCAATCCATCGCCGTGGCCTGCGCCGCCACCGGCATGGTCGGCAAGGAATCCGATCTGTTCCGCTTCACCCTCAAGCACAGCCTGATGTTCGCCGCCCTGGTGGGTCTGATCACCCTGGCCCAGGCGTACATCTTCACCGGCATGCTGGTGCACTGACCGAGCGCTGATCGGCTGCGCGTCGGCGATACTGCGTTGGAAATGGCCTCGAGATGCTCACCTACAGTTGTAGGCTCCGCTCCCTCGGCCATTTCCGCCTTGTCTCGCTCTAGCTCGCTCGATCCAAAATTTTTCTCTCAAAACGGAAGAGCCCAATGATCATCTCTGCCTCTACCGACTACCGCGCCGCGGCCCAACGCAAGCTGCCGCCGTTCCTCTTCCACTACGCCGACGGCGGCGCCTACGCCGAGCGCACCCTGCGCAACAACGTCGACGACCTGGCCAACATCGCCCTGCGCCAGCGCGTGCTGAAGAACATGTCCGAGCTGAGCCTTGAGACCAAGCTGTTCGACGAGACGTTGAGCATGCCCATCGCCCTGGCCCCGGTCGGCCTGACCGGCATGTACGCCCGGCGCGGCGAGGTCCAGGCAGCCCGCGCGGCCGCCGCGAAAGGCATCCCCTTCACCCTGTCCACGGTGTCGGTCTGTCCCATCGAGGAAGTCGCTCCGGCCATCGACCGGCCGATGTGGTTCCAGCTCTACGTGCTCAAGGACCGCGGCTTCATGCGCAACGCCCTGGAGCGCGCCAAGGCAGCGGGCGTGAAGACCCTGGTGTTCACCGTCGACATGCCGGTGCCCGGCGCCCGCTACCGTGACGCGCACTCCGGCATGAGCGGCCCGAACGCGCCGCTGCGCCGCGTCTGGCAGGCCATGACCCACCCGGCCTGGGCCTTCGACGTGGGCCTGTTGGGCAAGCCCCACGACCTGGGCAACATCTCCAAATACCGCGGCAATCCCACGGGCCTTGCCGACTACATCGGCTGGCTGGGTGCCAACTTCGACCCGTCGATCTCCTGGAAGGACCTGGAGTGGATCCGCGAATTCTGGGACGGCCCGATGATCATCAAGGGCATCCTCGACCCGGAAGATGCGAAAGATGCCGTGAAGTTCGGCGCCGACGGCATCGTCGTCTCCAACCACGGCGGCCGCCAGCTCGATGGCGTGCTCTCCAGCGCCCGCGCCCTGCCGGCCATCGCCGACGCGGTAAAGGGCGACCTGAAGATCCTCGCCGACTCCGGCATCCGCAACGGCCTCGACGTGGTGCGCATGATCGCCCTGGGCGCGGACACCGTACTCATCGGCCGCGCCTTCCTCTACGCCCTGGCAACCCACGGAGAAGCTGGCGTGAAGAACCTGCTGGACCTGTTCGAAAAGGAAATGCGCGTCGCCATGGTGCTCACCGGCGCCAAGAGCATCGGCGAGATCACCCGTGATTCGCTGGTGCGCGAACTGGGCGCCTGAGCCGCTTTTGTAGGGCGCATAACCCGGAACGGGTTCTCCGCCGTCACCCGCGCGGCGTATAACGCTGAAGCGTTATACGCCCTACGAAAGCGGATGCCTGGGCATATCCCGGCAAGACGTCAGGCAAAAAAAGCGCCCTGGTGCGCTCTACATAAAGAACACCGATGGGCCGTCCAGCGGTCCACGCTCACCGATGATGACTGGAGCCGCCATGAGCCTCCCTGCCGCTTTCCTCGACACGGTAGAACACCTGATCCCCCGCGAGCGCCGCTTTGATGATGCGCTCTCGACCCTGGCCTTCGGCACCGACGCCAGCTTCTACCGGCTGATCCCCAAGCTGGTGATCCGCGTCGAGAGCGAAGACGAAGTCGCCAGCCTGCTCAAGGCCGCCCACGCCAACCAGGTCGCGGTGACCTTCCGAGCCGCCGGCACCAGCCTCTCCGGCCAGGCCGTGAGCGACTCGGTGCTGCTGGCGCTAGGTGACAACTGGAACGGTCGCGACATCCGCGACGGCGGCAGGCAGATCCGCCTGCAGCCTGGCGTCATCGGCGCCCAGGCGAATGCCTGGCTGGCGCCCTTCGGCCGCAAGATCGGCCCCGACCCGGCCTCGATCAATGCCTGCAAGATCGGCGGCATCGTCGCCAACAACGCCAGCGGCATGTGCTGCGGTACCGCGCAGAACAGCTACCACACCCTGGCCGGCATGCGCCTGCTGCTGGCCGACGGGACGCTGCTGGACAGCGAGTTGCCCGACAGCCTCGCGGCCTTCCGCGAAAGCCATGGCACCCTGCTCGACCAGCTCGCCGAACTGGGCCGGCAGACCCGCGCCAACACCGAGCTGGCCGCGAAGATTCGCCACAAGTACCGCCTGAAGAACACCACCGGCCTGTCGCTCAACGCGCTGGTCGACTACGACGAACCGCTGGATATCCTCACCCACCTGATGGTCGGCTCCGAGGGCACCCTGGGCTTCATCAGCGCAGTGACCTACGACACCGTGCCGGACCATCCGGACAAGGCCAGCGCACTGATCGTCTTCCCGGATGTGGAGACCTGCTGCAAGGCCGTGACTGTACTCAAGCAGCAGCCGGTGTCCGCCGTCGAACTGCTGGACCGCCGCAGCCTGCGCTCGGTGGAGAACATGCAGGGCATGCCGGTGTGGGTGAAGAGCCTCTCCGAAGGCGCCTGCGCACTACTCATCGAATCCCGCGCGGCAACCCAGTCGCTGCTGCACGAACAGCTCGCGCAGATCAGCGCCTCCATCGCCGGTTACCCGGTGGAGAAGCGGGTCGACTTCAGCGAAGACCCGGTGGTCTACAACCAGCTCTGGCGCATCCGCAAGGACACCTTCCCGGCCGTTGGTGCCGTGCGCGAGACTGGCACCACGGTGATCATCGAGGACGTCACCTTCCCCGTCGAACAGCTGGCCGAAGGCGTGAATCGCCTGATCGAGCTGTTCGACAAACACGGCTACGACGAGGCCATCCTGTTCGGCCACGCGCTGGAAGGGAACCTGCACTTCGTCTTCACCCAGGGCTTCGAATCGCCCGAGCAGATCGCGCGCTACTCGGCCTTCATGGACGACGTCGCGCACCTGGTCGCCGTGGAATACGGCGGCTCGCTGAAGGCCGAGCATGGCACCGGGCGCAACATGGCACCCTTCGTCGAGCTGGAATGGGGCCATGACGCCTACCAGCTGATGTGGCAATTGAAGCGCCTGCTCGACCCCACCGGCATCCTCAACCCCGGCGTGGTGCTGACCGACGACCCGCAGTTGCACCTGAAGAACCTCAAGCCGCTGCCCGCCGCCGACGAGATCGTCGACAAGTGCATCGAGTGCGGTTTCTGCGAGCCGGTCTGCCCGTCCAAGGGACTGACCCTCAGCCCGCGCCAGCGCATCGTCCTGTGGCGCGACATCCAGGCCAAGCGCCGCGCCGGCGTCGATACCAGGGAGCTGGAGCGCGACTACCAGTACCAGGGCATCGACACCTGCGCCGCCACCGGCCTGTGCGCCCAGCGCTGCCCGGTGAACATCAACACCGGTGAGCTGATCAGGAAGCTGCGCGGTGAGGAGGCGCACCACGCCGGCACCGCCACGTGGCTGGCACGCAATTTCGCCACCGCCCTCAAGGGCGCGAAGTTCATGCTGCACGCCGCCAATGGCGCGCGCATGGTGCTCGGTGCGCCGCGCCTGGCCCGCCTCAGCGCCTCCATCAGTTCCGCCAGCAAGGGCCGTGTACCGCAATGGACCCCGGCGATGCCGCAGCCCGTGCGCCTGGCCGCCGCTTCGCAGCCTGCGGACAACGGCAGGCCGCGCGTCGTCTACCTCACCGCCTGCGTATCGCGCGCCATGGGCCCGGCGGCGGCGGACGAGGAGCAGATGCCGCTGATCGACAAGACCCGCCAATTGCTGGAGAAAGCCGGCTACCAGGTGGTCTTCCCGGACAACGCCGACAACCTCTGCTGCGGCCAGCCGTTCGCTTCCAAGGGCTACAAGGAACAAGCCGACGCCAAGCGCGACGAACTGCTCGCCGAACTGCTGCGCGCCAGCCGCGGCGGTCTCGACCCGATCTACTGCGACACCAGCCCCTGCACCCTGCGCCTGGTGCAGGAACTGACAGATGACCGGCTGAAAATCTACGACCCGGTGAAGTTCATCCGCACCCATCTGGTCGAGCGCCTGGACTTCCAGCCGCAGGACAAGCCAGTGGCCGTGCACGTCACCTGCAGCACCCAGCACCTGGACGAAAGCCAGGCGCTGATCGATCTGGTCAAGCGCTGCACCCGCGAAGTGGTGATCCCCGAGGGCATCCACTGCTGCGGTTTTGCCGGCGACAAGGGCTTCACCGCACCCGAGCTGAACGCGCACTCGCTACGCACGCTCAAGGACGCGGTGCAGTATTGCGAGGAAGGCGTCTCCACCAGCCGCACCTGCGAGATCGGCTTGTCCGCCCATGGCGGCATCGACTATCGCGGCGTGGTCTACCTGGTGGATCGCGTGACCCGCGCGCGCCCCGTCTGACGCCGGCCCTGCCGGCGAATCGCGGGCGTGGCCCGCTCCTACAGGCTCCGGCTTACGTAGGAGCGGACTCCGTCCGCGAGTGATTTCACCCCACGCCAAACCGGTCAGTCTCCTTAACTCCTCGTTAAGCGAGCGCTGTCACCCTCTGCCCTAACCGGATCACGCCAGCTATCCTGCTGCACAGGCCGGTGGAGGGGATGAAGATGAGAATCCTGTTGGCAGAAGACGACCAGTTGCTGGGCGATGGCATTCGCGCGGGGCTCGGTCTGGAAGGCGACACCGTGGACTGGGTGAGCGATGGTGTGGCCGCCGATCAGGCGCTGGCCACCGATGAGTTCGACCTGCTGGTCCTCGACCTCGGGCTGCCGCGCAAGGATGGCCTGGAAGTGCTGCGCGGCCTGCGCCGCCGCGGCGACCTGACTCCCGTGCTGATCCTCACCGCCCGCGACAAGGTGGCCGACCGCGTAGCCGGTCTGGACGCTGGCGCCGACGACTACCTGACCAAGCCCTTCGACCTCGACGAACTGCTTGCCCGCGTCCGCGCCCTGACCCGCCGCCACACCGGCCGCGCCGCTCCGCTGCTGCAACACGGCGAACTGGCACTGGACCCGGCCACCCACCAGGTCAGCCTGGCCGGCTCACCGGTTGAGCTGGCTCCGCGCGAATACGCGCTGCTGCGCCTGCTGCTGGAACAGCGCGGCAAGGTGCTGTCCCGCGCACGCCTGGTGGAAGCGCTCTACGGCTGGGACGGCGACCTGGAAAGCAACGCCATCGAAGTCCACATCCACCACCTGCGGCGCAAGCTGGGCAACAGCCTGATCCGCACCGTGCGTGGCATCGGCTACGGTATCGACCGCCCCGAAGGCGCCGCACGAGCTTGAGCAGCGCGCCACGCCGCGCCGGTTCCATCAGCCGGCGCCTGCTGCTGACCCTGATCGGCGGTGTTTCCCTGCTGTGGCTGGTCGCCGGCCTGTTCACCTACCACCTGACCCGCGAGCAGGTGAACCGTCTCTACGACCAGGACATGATCGACTTCGGCCAGGCCGCCCTGAGCCTGGTCGATGTCGCCGACGCGATAGACCCGCAATCCAGCGACGCCATGGAAATCCTCGCGCGCAGCCGCAAGGCCATCGAAGGGCTGCCGTTGATTCGCCGCGAAGCCACGCTCGGCTATGCCGTCTGGTACCGCGGCCAACCGCTGCTGGCCACCCACAAGCCGCCCAGAGGAATCGAGGCCCAGCCGCCGGGCTTCTCCGACCTGGTCAGCGGCGGGGTCAACTGGCGCGTCCTGCAGATGGCCACGACCGGCACCGACGAAGTGCGCATCTGGGTCTTCGAGGACCTGCACTACCGCCACAAGACCCTGCACCTGCTGCTGTTCAGTGCCCTCTTCCCGTTGCTGCTGGCCCTGCCACTGTTCGGCGTGCTGGTGTGGTTCGGCGTGCGCCAGGGCCTGGCACCGCTGCGCAGCCTGATCGAACAGGTGCACCAGCGCGGCGCCCACAGCCTCCACCCGCTGGCCCTGAGCCGGGCGCCGGTAGAAGTGCACAGCCTGGTCAACGAACTGAACCTGCTGCTGGAGCGGCTTAACTCGGCAATGGAGGCCGAGCGCCGGCTGACCAGCGACGCCGCCCACGAAATCCGCACACCGCTGGCCAGCCTGCGCACCCACGCCCAGGTGGCGCTGCGCTCAGCCGACCCGGCCGCCCACGCCCATGGGCTGCAGCAGGTCAGTCGCAGCGTCGAACGAATCAGCGCGCTGATGGAGCAGATTCTCCTGCTGGCACGGCTCGATGCCGAAGAGCTGCACGAGATCTTCGCCCCGGTGGACCTGCGTCTGCTGGCCGAAGACACCATCGCCGATCTCGCGCCGCAGGCCATCGACAAGCAGATCGAGCTGACCCTCGATAGCCAGGCGGTCACGTTGCGGGGAGTTGCGGCGTGGCTCGGGCTGATGCTCACCAACCTGGTCGGCAATGCCCTGCGCTACACCCCTGAAGGCGGCCGCGTGGCCGTCAGCCTGGAGAGCGCCAGCGACCGCATGACCCTCTGGGTCCGCGACAACGGCCCCGGCGTGGCACCGGCCGAACAGGCGGCGATCTTCACCCGCTTCTACCGCAGCCCCAGCGTCGCCAGCAGCAACGGCAGCGGGCTGGGCCTGCCCATCGTCAAGCGCATCGTGGAAATCCACCACGGGCGAATATCCCTGCACGAAGGGCTCGACGGTGCCGGCCTTGGCGTCTGCGTCGAACTTCCGACGACCGCCGGGCCGATTCTCTGAACCCCGCGTGAATCATGGCAGTCCACCCTGTACGGTCCGCTCGTTCGGTCCGCTCGTTCGGTCCGCGACAACGGTCAAGTTGACAGGAGTACTGCCATGAAACGTGCCGCCCTGCTCATTACTGCCGCGCTGCTGGCGTCGCCGGCTTTTGCCGCCGACCTGTGCAGCGACAATCTGCAGAAAGTCGATGACGCGGTGAAAACCGTCACCAACAACACCCAGGCCCAGGAACAGGCCATGCGCCTGCAGGAAAAGGCCGCCCAGGCCCAGGCCTCGGGTGACACCAAGGCCTGCATCGCGCAGACCGAAAAGGCCCTGCAACTGCTCAAGCACAACAGCGGTGCCGGCGGAGCCAACGGGTGATCGCCCTCGCGGCGGCCGGTTCACAACCGGTCGCCGCTCATAAGGCCGGCGAAGCCTTCGGCATTCGCAAGGCCGCAGTTCGTTCCCCCGCCCCGCTCGCTCCCTAAGATGTAGCGATTCCCGACAACAAGCAGCACAACCGGAATCGCCATGCCTGTCTCCCGCCTGCTCATCGCCAACCGTGGCGAGATCGTCATCCGCATCGCCCGCGCCGCCGCCGAACTGGGTATCCAGACGCTGGCGATCTTCGCCGAGGACGATGCCGCCTCGCTGCATACACGCCAGGCCGACCAGGCCGCGCCGCTCAAAGGCCGCGGTGCCAGCGCCTATCTGGACCAGCAGCAGATCATCGAAGTCGCCCTCGCCCACAGCTGCGACGCAGTGCATCCGGGCTACGGCTTCCTCTCCGAGAACGCCGAATTCGCCCGCCGCTGCGAAGCCGTCGGCCTGACCTTCGTCGGCCCCTCGGCCGAGGTGCTGGACCTGTTCGGCGACAAGGCCCGCGCCCGCGACCTCGCCCGTGACCACGGCGTGGCGCTGGCCGCCGGCAGCAACAGCGCCACCTCGCTGGAAGACGCCGAACGCTTCTTCCGCGAGTTGCCCGCCGGTTCCGGCATGATGATCAAGGCCCTCGCCGGCGGCGGTGGGCGCGGCATGCGCGCGGTGCGCAGCGTCGAGGAAATCACCGACGCCTACACCCGCTGCCGGGCCGAAGCCCGCGCGGCCTTCGGCGATGACCGGCTCTACGTCGAGCGCCTGATCCCGCGCGCCCGCCACATCGAGGTGCAGGTGATCGGTGACGGCCGCGTCGTCAGCCACCTGTGGGAGCGCGACTGCACCCTGCAGCGGCGCAACCAGAAGCTGCTGGAGATCGCCCCCAGCCCCAACCTGCACCCGCGCCTGCGCGGCGCCATCCTCGCTGCCGCCGTGCGACTGGCCGAAGCGGTCAACTATCGCGGCCTGGGCACCTTCGAGTTCCTGCTCGACGAGGACAGCGGCGACTTCGTGTTCATGGAAGCCAACCCGCGCCTGCAGGTGGAACACACCGTCACCGAAGCGGTAACCGGCATCGACCTGGTCCAGGCGCAACTGCGCATTGCCGCCGGCGCCAGCCTCGCCGAACTGAACCTGACCCAGGCCGAGATTCCCGCGCCCCGCGGCCATGCCCTGCAACTACGGATCAACCTGGAAAGCCTCGCCAGTGACGGCACGCCCCATCTCGCCTGCGGCACCTTGAGCGCCTACGAGCCACCCTGCGGCCCCGGACTGCGCGTGGACGGCTATGGTTACGCCGGCTACCGCAACAGCGCCGGTTACGACTCGCTGCTGGCCAAGCTGATCGTCCACGGCAACGGTGGTTATCCACAGCTGGTGCAGCGCGCCTACCGCGCCCTCTGCGAGTTCCGCCTGGAGGGCGTGGCGAGCAACATCCCGCTGCTGCTCAACCTGCTGCGCCAGGGCGCGGTGGTCGACAACCAGGTCACCACCCGCTACATCGAAGAACACCTGCCGGCTCTGCTCGGCGCGCAGGAGCATGCCCATCCGCACCGTTTCTTCAGTCATGCCGGCGCAACCGCAGAAGCCCAGCGTGCCAGCGAAGCGCCGGCCGGTTGCATCTCCCTGGCGACGCCCAGCGCTGGCGTGCTGGTCAGCCTGAATGTCGCGGCCGGCGATGCCGTCGCCCAGGGCCAGACCATCGCCGTGATCGAAGCGATGAAGATGGAGTTCGAGGTGAAGGCCAGCGCCAGCGGCATCGTCCACAGCCTCGCCGCGACGCCCGGCGACAGCCTCGGCGAGGGCGACGCGCTGCTCTTCGTCGAGCCGGCGGACATCGCAGCGCAGGACCATGAAAGCAGCACGGCCATCGATCTGGACGCCATCCGCGCCGACCTCGCCGAAGTGCTCGAACGTCACGCCATCGGCCTCGACGAGCGCCGCCCGGAGGCCGTCGCCAAGCGCCACCGGATCGGCAAGCGCACCACCCGCGAGAACCTCGCCGACCTCCTCGATGACGGCAGCTTCATCGAGTACGGCGCCCTGGCCATCGCCGCCCAGCGCCGCCGTCGCAGCGTCGAGGAACTGATCGCCAGCAGCCCCGCCGACGGCTTGGTCAGTGGCCTGGGCAGCATCAACGCCGCGCAGTTCGGCGACGAGAAAGCCCGCTGCCTGGTGCTGGCCTACGACTACACGGTGTTCGCCGGCACCCAGGGCGTGATGAACCACAAGAAGACCGACCGCATGCTGCACCTCGCCGAGCAGTGGCGCATCCCGCTGGTGCTCTACGCGGAAGGTGGCGGCGGGCGCCCGGGCGACACCGATTTCGTCGGCGTAGCCGGGCTCGACAACATGAGCTTCGTCGGCCTGGCGCGACTTTCCGGACTGGTGCCGCTGGTGGGTGTGGTCTCCGGCCGCTGCTTCGCCGGCAACGCCGCGTTGCTGGGTTGCTGCGACGTGATCATCGCCACCCGCGATACCAGCCTGGGGATGGCCGGACCGGCGATGATCGAGGGCGGCGGTCTGGGCAGGTTCGCCCCCGAGGAAGTCGGCCCCAGCGACGTACAGAGCACCAACGGTGTGATCGACGTCCTGGTGGAGGACGAAGCCGAAGCCACGCGCATCGCCCGCCAGTACCTCGCCTACTTCCAGGGCGACAGCGCCGACTGGCAATGCACCGACCAGCGCCTGCTGCGCCACGCGGTGCCGGAGAACCGCCTGCGCGTCTACGACATCCGCCAGGTCATCGAGCAGCTGGCCGACAGCGGCTCGGTACTGGAGCTGCGTCGCCACTTCGCCGCCGGCATGATCACCGCGCTGGTGCGCATCGAGGGCAAGCCCTTCGGCCTGATCGCCAACAACCCCATGCACCTGGGCGGCGCGATCGACGCCGAGGCCGGCGACAAGGCCGCGCGCTTCATGCAGCTGTGCGACGCCTTCGACCTGCCGATCATCTCGCTGTGCGATACCCCCGGCTTCATGGTCGGCCCGGAGGCGGAGAAGACCGGCACCGTGCGCCACGTCTCGCGCATGTTCGTCACCGCCGCCAGCCTGACCGTGCCCTTCTTCACCGTGGTGCTGCGCAAGGGCTACGGCCTGGGCGCGCAGGCCATGGCCGCCGGCAGCTTCCACGCCGCGCTGTTCACGGTCGCATGGCCCAGTGGCGAGTTCGGCGCGATGGGGCTGGAGGGAGCGATCCGCCTCGGCTACGCCAAGGAGCTGGCCGCCATCGAAGACCCGCAGGAGCGGCAGAAGCTGTTCGACAAGCTGGTCGCCGCCGCCTATCGCAACGGCAAGGGACTGAACATGGCGAGCTACCTGGAGATCGACGACGTCATCGACCCGGCCGACACCCGCCGCTGGTTGCTGCGCGGCCTGGCGTCGACGCCCAGGCCCGCACCGCGCCAGGGGAAAAAGCGTCCATTGATCGACACCTGGTGATCCATGGGTTGAGCTGCTCGCCCGATCCGCTAGAATGCGCGGCGTCATTGGGGAGTAGCCGACCGTTCGACGAACGGGGGCGACGTCAACACACTTGGCCCGCAGGCCATGGCGTCGTCAGCAGCTTTGCCTGGCAAGACCTTTGACCACGTGATCTCCGCAACGGCCGGGGAGATGCGTGGTCATGGGTACTACACCGGCCTGGAGCTTCACCGTGATGCACCACCCCACCCTTCGCTCCACCTGTCTGGAGCTGCATGCATGCTGACTTTCATCCTCGAACTGCTCGGCATGCTGCTGGTGATCCTGATCGCCGCCGAACTCTTCACCAACGCGCTGGAACACTTCGGCGAGCGCCTGGGTATCTCCGAAGGCGTCACTGGGTCACTGTTCGCCGCGGTCGGTACCGCCCTGCCGGAGACCCTGATCCCGCTGCTGGCGCTGTTCGCCGGCACCAGCAATGCCAGCCTCAACGAGGAAGTCGGCGTCGGCGCCATCCTCGGCGCACCGCTGATGCTTTCTACCTTGTCCACCTGCCTGATGGCCCTCGCCGCCTGGCGCGCACGCGGCCTGTTCGGCCGCATCCGCCCCGAGCGCACAGGTGTACAGCGCGACCTGAACTTCTTCCTGGTCGCCTTCAGCTTCGCCACCATCGCCATGTTCGTGCCGGCTGAGCTGCACTCGGTGCGTGTCGCGCTCAGCGTGCTGCTGGTGCTCACCTACATCGGCTACATCACGCTGACCATCCGCGCCTCGCAGAGCCTTGTTGAGGACGGCCACGGCACCGAAGCCGACCACCACATGTACCTGTCGCGCATCGGCCTGCCGACCAACCTGGCCACCATCCTGCTGCAACTGCTGCTGGGCCTGGTACTGCTGGTGCTGGGCGCCAAGGGCTTCATCCATGGCGTGGAAGGCCTGTCGCACATCCTGGGCATTTCCGCGCTGCTGCTGTCGCTGCTGATCATCCCTATCGCCACCGAACTGCCGGAGAAGATCAACAGCATTCTCTGGGTACGCCGCGGCAAGGACACCCTGGCCTTTGGCAACATCAGCGGCGCCATGGTCTTCCAGGGCACGCTGCTGCCCGCGATCGGCATCCTGCTCACGCCCTGGCAGCCGCGCATCGAGGTGCTCACCGGCGTGCTGGTCACCCTCGGCGCCGCGCTCTGGCTGCGGATCAACGCCCAGCGCGGCGGCGGCCTGCCGATCTGGGTGCTGATGCTCAACGGCGTGCTGTACGCCGCCTATCTGGGTATCACCCTGTCGCGCTGACGCAGTCGGCTCATTGCCTACACTGACAGTCCGGGCTGCCGTTTCGGCGGCAGCTGCACGACTAGCAATACGCCGAAGGAGTGAGCATGAAAATCCTGGTAGTCCTGACCTCCCACGACCAGCTCGGCAGCACCGGCAAGAAAACCGGCTTCTGGCTCGAGGAGTTCGCCGCGCCCTACTACGTGTTCAAGGATGCCGGCGCCAGCCTGACCCTGGCTTCGCCCAAGGGCGGCCAGCCGCCGCTCGACCCCAAGAGCGACGAGGAAGGCGCGCAGACCCCGGCCACCCTGCGCTTCCGCCAGGACAGCGACGCCCAGGCGGCGCTGGCCAGCACCGTGAAGCTCAGCGAAGTGAAGGCCGACGACTACGACGCCGTGTTCTACCCCGGGGGCCACGGCCCGCTCTGGGACCTGGCCGAAGACCGCACCTCGGTGGCGCTGATCGAAGCCTTCCATTCCAGCGGCAAGACCGTCTCCGCCGTCTGCCACGCCCCGGCCGTGTTCCGCCACCCGCGAGGGCTGGACGGCCAACCGCTGGTGCAGGGCCGGCATGTCACCGGCTTCTCCAACAGCGAGGAGGACGCGGTGGGACTCACCGACGTGGTGCCCTTCCTCGTCCAGGACATGCTCAAGGCCAACGGCGCCCGCTACAGCAAGGGCCCGGACTGGCAGAGCCACGTCGAGGTGGACCGCGGCCTGATCACCGGGCAGAACCCCGCCTCCTCCGAAGCAGTGGCCGAAGCCGTGCTGAAATTCCTGGCCTGACAACAGCTTGCACCGCCCCGGTTGGCTATCGGGGCGGCTTTCCCGTACAATCGTCAACGACCTTTCAAGGTTTTGGGGCCGATTAGGATTCGACGCCGGTAACAAAACTCGAGGGGCATGCCGAGTAGGTGACAGTTCTCGTAAATCAGCTGCCACAACTTTATAGTTGCCAACGACGACAACTACGCCCTAGCAGCCTAAGTGCCGCTAGCAGACCCTAGGGGATGCCTGTAAACCCGAAGATTAGGTCTGTCATATAGAACAGGATCGCCGCCAAGTTCGCTGTAGACGTAACGGCTAAAACTCATACAGCTCGCTCCAAGCGCCCTGCCACTCGGGCCGCAAGGAGTTAACCTAATAGAGATGGCTAAGCATGTAGAACCGACAGCGGAGAACTGGCGGACGGGGGTTCAAATCCCCCCGGCTCCACCAAATCCAAAGAAAAAGGCGCTGAGCCTCAAGCCCAGCGCTTTTTTTCTTGCCTGCAATTTGCCTAGAGCGTCAGGAACCCCAGCCGCGGCATCAGCGGTTCGGCTTGTTCCTCCACCACCCTCTCCACACAAGGTTTGCGCAGGCGCAGGCGTTCGGCGTTGCACAGCAGCGGGCCGTCCTCGTCTTCGGCGCCGAAGGGGTCGTCGATCAGCACACCCTTGATCAGCCCCTGGCGGAACAGTTCGCGGATGGCGAAGAGGTTGGCCTCGCGGGGGCCGGCAAGATCGCCGATGGATTTGAAGTCGGTTTCCGTGAGCTGACTGAGCACAGCGCTCAATTGGGCCTGGGAGGGTTTGCGACTCATAGGGTACTCCGGGATGAAGCGGGGGCAAGCATGACTATCGGGAGCAAATATTAAGGCTTGATTAGCAAGCGAGCAGGCCGACCTTGGTCGGCCTGTCAGAGGAATCTTCCGACTCAGTCGCGGGAAATGCCCATTTCCAGCAGCGCGAGTCGTTCTTCGAGAGCCGCAATACGGCCTTCCAGTTCGACCAGACGGCCCTCGTCATGACCGCCGCCGTCGCTGCGCTCGCTGGAGGCACGGCTGCCACTGGCGGCGATGGCGGCCTCGCGGTCTTCCTCGGTGCCCAGCAGGTGCATGTAGCGGTCTTCGCGCTGACCGGCCTGGCGGTCGAGTTGCACGGCCATGCCACGACCGGCGAGACGCTCGAGCTGGTGGCGGACTTCCTCGGTGTCATCGAAGTCGTGCATGCGCTGGCTTCTGGTGAGCAGTTCATTGAGGGTTTGCGGGCCGCGCAGGAACAGCAGGCCGAGCAGGATGACCTGTGGCTTGACCAGTTCCAGCGCCTTGTCCAGCCGCTGCTCCCAGCGGTCGGCGCGGCTGCCCATGACCAGGCGGGTCATCTCGCGCCCTTCCAGATGACGCAGGGACTGGCCGACCTGACCAGGGGTGAGGTTCATCACCGGGTCGCGGCTGGTCTTCTGGTTGCACGCGGTGACCAGGGCGTTAAGGGTCAGTGGGTAGGCTTCGGGGGTGGTGACCTGCTTTTCGATCAGACACCCGAGCACGCGGGCATCCGTTGCACTCAGGGGGTCGAAGTCGGAAAGGGTGTCGAGCGACTGGCTCATGGCGGTATCCGTCGATGAGGGAACCGCCCTAGCCTAGCCGTTTACGCAGCGTTTGGCAGCCTCAGGCGGCTCCAGCCAGCCGGCGGTTCAGTGGTCGTTCAATGACCGCCCAGTGCGAGAAGGACGCCGCCAGCTCCTGCTCGCGCCCCTGCGCATCACGTCCCAGCGTGCGCCGGGCAAGGTCGCCAGTGAACCAGTTGGCGGTGTTGGCTGCGACAACTCGCCCCTCGCCATTCACCACCAGGGCTTCGTGGCCCATCTGCATCAGGCTGCCCAGCAGCACGCCCTCGAACTCGTGCAGGGCAATATCGGCGGCGGCCACGCCGATGAAGCGGCCGTCCACCTGGATCGGCACGGAAAAGGCGAGGATGTACAAATCGGTGCCATAGAGGTCGACGAAGGGCCCGATCACCGAGGGCTGGCCGCTGGCGCGCGGGCGGGAGAACCACGGCATGTTGAGGTAGTTGTAGAAGCTCTCGCTGCGCCGGTTGAAGTTCAGGCTCATGGGCACGAGCTTGTCGCCGCGGCCGTGGTACCACCACTCCAGGTACATCTCCTGATCGGCCAGCTCGCCCGGCTCGATCACCACGCCAGTACCGTGCAGGCGCGTACCGTCATCGGTGAGGTCGTGCTGGATGCGCGGGCGCAGCGCACCGAGGTCCTTCGAGGACGGACGCTTGCCTTCCTCCGCCAGCGTGCGCCAGATCGCCACGACATCGCCGGCCAGCTCGTCGAGGCGCTGGAAAACGTTACGGATGGAAGCGTCGATGCGCTGGGCGCAGCGCTGGAGTTCATCCGTGGGTTGTTCGCTGGACATGACCGGGGCCTCGCTGTTCTTGTCGTTGTTCTTGCTCAAGGGCGGGCCAGAGCGGCTCGCCAAGTCGGTTCGGTAAGTCAGTCGGTGCGCCCGCTCGGCCGCGCCGTGAACGCAGCAAGCGCTGTGCCAGTCAGCCGTCGTCGGCCAGCAGGCTCAGGCGCAGATTGATCAGCCGCTTGATGCCACGGGTGACGTGCGCGTCGGCCAGCGCGCCGGCGAGATTCGAATCCCCCGCACTGATCGCTTCGAGGATGGCGCGATGCTCCTGCTCGATCGCCGTCGCCCCCGGGAAGCCTTCCACCGGCAGCCACAGCCACTCGCCGATTTCCGCCTGCAGGCGCGTCTCCGCATGGGTCAGGCGCACGGACTGGGCGGCGACGGCGATCTCGATATGGAAGCGTGCATCGGCGCGGCGCTGTTCCTGCCGGGTCATGGCGCTCGCCAGTGCATCGAGGTACTGGGCGATGCGCGCCTGCTCATCGGAAGTGGAGCGCTGCGCGGCGAGACGAGCGGCAGCACCGGCGATGGCGACATGCTCGTCACCCAGGTCGCGCAGCTCCAGTGCACTCATCTGGCGCAGTTGCCCCAGCAGGGCGTCCTCGGAAGTGTGCTGCGGCGAGCAGACGAAACTCCCGCCGTTGCGCCCGCGCCGGGTCTCGATCACGCCGCGCTCGCGCAGCTCTGCCAGAGCATCGCGCAGGGTCACGGTGGCGACACCGAACTGCATCGCCAACTCGCTTTCACTGGGCAGTTGCTCGCCTTCGGCGTAGAGGCCGAGGTCGACCATTTCCACCAGCCGGCGCGCGACTTCCTCGGTGCGCCCTTCCTGGCGCAGGCGCATGAAACTGGCGGGGCGGACTTTCCTGAATTCGTTCATAGGCAGCAGTGCGAGGAGCGCGGACGCTTCCTGCGCGGAATCTTCCTCTTTGGGTATCCGTGGCGAAGTCTACCGGCAAGTCCGGCTGCGACTTCGCGCAAAACTATGTCTCCATATTTTTAAATCGCTTTCCGGACTTTCAGCAAGGTCTTTTGCCACGAAAAACCCTTTCCAGCGCTCATTTTTCGCCCTGTATTGGCAACCGTTAAAACATAAGATATGGTTTCAAATGTATTTGCCAGCGACGGTCCGCAGGCCGTCTCCGCCAACAACAGCAACAACGAGGAGCGATACGCATGAGCCAGCCAACCCGCGCCGAATGGGAAGCCCGCGCCAAGACCCTGAAGATCGAGGGCCGCGCCTTCATTCAGGGCGAGTACCTTGCCGCCGCCTCCGGCGAGACCTTCGATTGCATCAGCCCGGTGGACGGCCGCCTGCTGGCCAAGGTCGCCAGCTGCGACGCCGCCGATGCCGAGCGCGCCGTGCAGAGCGCCCGCAACACCTTCGACTCCGGCGTCTGGTCGCGTGAAGCGCCGGCCACCCGCAAGGCTGTGATGATCCGCTTCGCCGCCCTGCTGGAAGAGCACGCCGAGGAGCTGGCGCTGCTGGAAACCCTGGACATGGGCAAGCCCATCGGCGACTCGCTGAACGTCGACTTGCCGGGCGCCGCCGACTCCCTGCGCTGGAGCGGCGAGGCCATCGACAAGGTCTACGACGAAGTAGCCGCCACCGCCCACGATCAGCTTGGCCTGGTCACCCGCGAACCAGTGGGCGTGGTCGCCGCCATCGTGCCGTGGAACTTCCCGCTGATGATGGCCGCGTGGAAGCTCGGCCCGGCGCTGGCCACTGGCAACTCGGTGATCCTCAAGCCGTCCGAGCGCTCGCCGCTGACCGCCATCCGCATCGCCCAGCTGGCCATCGAAGCGGGCATTCCCGCCGGCGTGCTGAACGTGCTGCCAGGCTACGGCCACACCGTCGGCAAGGCCCTGGCGCTGCACATGGACGTGGATACCGCGGTGTTTACCGGTTCCACCAAAATCGCCAAGCAACTGATGGTCTATGCCGGCGAATCGAACATGAAGCGCGTCTGGCTGGAAGCCGGCGGCAAGAGCCCGAACATCGTCTTCGACGACGCACCGGACCTGCAGGCCGCCGCCGAATCCGCCGCCGCGGCCATCGCCTTCAACCAGGGCGAAGTGTGCACCGCCGGCTCGCGCCTGCTGGTGCAGAAGTCGATCAAGGCGAAGTTCCTGCCGCTGGTGGTCGAGGCTCTCAAGGGCTGGAAGGCCGGCCACCCGCTGGACCCGGAAACCAACGTCGGCGCACTGGTCGACGGCCGCCAGCTGGAGCAGGTGCTGGGCTACATCCAGGCCGGCCAGGACGAAGGCGCGAAGATCCTCACCGGCGGCAAGCGCGTGCTGGAGGAAACCGGCGGCACCTACGTCGAGCCGACCCTGTTCGACGGCGTGAGCAACGCGATGAAGATCGCCCGCGAGGAGATCTTCGGCCCGGTGCTCTCGGTCATCGAGTTCGAGGACGCCGAGGACGCCATCCGCATCGCCAACGACACCCAGTACGGGCTGGCGGCGGCGGTCTGGACCCGCGACATCTCCAGGGCCCACCTCACCGCCCGCGCCCTGCGCGCCGGCAGCGTGTGGGTGAACATGTACGACGGCGGCGACATGACCGCGCCCTTCGGCGGCTTCAAGCAGTCGGGCAACGGCCGTGACAAGTCGCTGCACGCCTTCGACAAGTACACCGAGCTGAAAGCGACCTGGATCAAGCTGTAACGCGATCCGGCATACGAGAGGTTTGGAGCAAGACGGCGCGCGGCTGACCCCGCGCGCCGAACAATAACAACAACGCTTTCCGTTGCACCCGATTGGCTGCCGACGCGAAAACCTCAGACAGGACACCCACGATGAACAGCTCGATCCAGCCAGGCGCCGCCCTGGACCGCGACGCGGAGCAACTCCGCGCGCTGGGCTACACCTCCAATTTCGAACGCAGCATGACCCTCTGGCAGAACTTCGCCCTGGGCTTCACCTACCTCTCGCCGGTGGTCGGCGTGTACACCCTGTTCGGCCTGTGCCTGGCCGCCGGCGGCCCGCCGATGTTCTGGTCGTACCTGCTGGTGGGCATCGGGCAGATGCTGGTGTGCCTGATCTTCTGCGAAGTCGTCTCGCAGTTCCCCATCTCCGGCGGCGTCTACCCCTGGGCACGACGCCTGGTAGGCAAGCGCTGGGCGTGGATGGTCGGCTGGATCTACTCGGTGTCGCTGTGCGTGACCATCGCCGCCGTGGCCCTGGGCGCCGGCCCGTACATCGCCACCCTGCTCGGCTTCGAATCGACGCCGGTGACAAACACCTTCGTCGCCCTGGCGCTGACGGTGATCGCCACCCTGCTCAACCTGTCCGGTACCAAGCTGCTGGCCCGCGTGGCGATGTTCGGCTTCATCTGCGAGCTGCTCGGCGCACTGGTGATCGGCACCTACCTGCTGATCTTCGAACGCCACCAGCCGTTCTCGGTGCTGTTCAACACCTTCGACATCCGCATCGACGGCAGCTACTGGCCGGCGTTCCTCACCGCCTCACTGGCCGGCATGTTCCTCTACTACGGCTTCGAGGCCTGCGGTGACGTCGCCGAGGAAACCCCGAACCCGAGCCGGCGGATTCCCAAGGCCATGCGCATGACCATCTGGATCGGCGGTGGCGCAGCCATCTTCGCCGCCCTGGCGCTGATCCTCGCGGTACCGGACATGGCTGCGGTGATCTCCGGTGCGGACAAGGACCCGATGACCACCATCCTCGACAATGCCTTCGGCGTCACCGGCGCACGGCTGGTAATGGCAGTGATCATCGTCTCGTTCGTCTCCTGCGTACTCAGCCTGCAGGCCGCTGCCAGCCGCCTGCTGTACTCCTACGCCCGCGACGAGATGGTGATGGGCAGCGGCCTGCTCAAGCGCCTGTCGCCCAACACCCACGTGCCGGTGGCTGCGCTGATCGCCTGCGGCGTGATCCCGTCGGTGATCGTCTGCGCCGGCTTCTACCTGCAGAACGCCATCGCCATGGTGGTGAGCTTCGCCGCCATCGGCATCTACCTGTCGTTCCAGATGATCGTCGGCGGCGCCCTGTTCGCCCGCCTGCGCGGCTGGAAGCCGAGCGGCGCCTTCACGCTGGGCAACTGGGGCTGGATCGTGAACGTGCTGGCGCTGACCTACGGCGTGCTGGCGATCATCAACATGTCCTGGCCGCGTACGCCGGATGCTCCCTGGTACCTGAACTACGGGATCATCCTGGTCGGCGGCATCGTGATCGTGCTGGGCCTGGCCTACATGACCCTGTTCCGCCCTTACGACAAGGGCACCGCTCCCCACGGGGATGCGTGGAAGCTGCATCAGCAGTAAGCGTTCGACGTGAAACGAAAACGCCCGGCAGGATGCCGGGCGTTTTTCAGGGTAGGCAGTGAGTGAGCAGTCGCTGCACGGATTCCGCCAGCGGCTCCACGCTGGTATCAATCACAACCTCCGGCGCAAGAGGCTCTTCGTAAGGCGAGTCGAGCCCGGTGAAATCACGGATCAGCCCCTGCCTCGCCTTGCTGTACAGCCCCTTGGGATCCCTCTGCTCGCAGAGAGTCAGCGGAGTGGAAACATGGACTTCAAGGAATCTTCCGGGTCCGAACATCGCCCGCACCCGCTCACGATCACGCCGAAACGGCGAGATGAAAGCACAGAGAACAATCAACCCGGCGTCCGCCATGAGCTTTGCCAGCTCGCCGGCCCGACGGATGTTCTCCGCTCGATCGGCCTCGCTCATGCCAAGGTCCCGGCAAAGGCCGTGGCGCACGTTGTCGCCATCGAGCAGGCAAGCTTTCACTCCCGCATCGTACAGCGCAATGTCGAGTGCATTGGCGAGCGTCGATTTTCCTGCTCCCGAGAGACCGGTAAACCAGACGCACACGCCACGTTGCTGCATCAATTCCGCACGCATCCGCGGGGTCACTTTCTGTTCGTGCCAAAGGACCTCGCGACTCGGGGCCATAGACATGTCTGCCTGCTCATCTCGGAAAAATGGAACAGACTGGCGATTATCGAGAAAGGTTCCAATGCGCCCCCCCGCGAAACGCGGAGCGGCATTTCCGGCTTGCGAACACGCACACAAGTGCCACGAGACGCCTCTCACAGCAGCCAGGACCGCGGCGGAACGGGCCCGGAAACGCACCGCTTGCCGTCAGGCCGGCTCTTCGGCTCCGACCCAGAGACGCTCTCCGGCACCGGGCGCTTCCATCCACTGCTTCAACGACCGCGTCGGCAGGTCGAAATACTCCCGCGTGCGCGCATACCCCTGCCCGCCCATGCGGCCGATGGCGTCGAGCCCGAGTTGGTCGATGTACAGCGTCGCCGGGTCGATCAGGTCGTCGCGTACATGGGCCATCAGCACTTCGCCGAGGATGATCTCCCGCGACTGGCCGATGGACAGCGCCATCATCCGCCGGCACTCCAGCGCCACCGGTGCTTCGCCGATGCGCGGGCAACCGACGCGGGTACCGGGGATGGCGGTCAGGCCGGCGGCGACCAGTTCATCGAATCCCGGCTCGAAGGGCACGGCGCAGACGTTCATCGCCTCCACCAGCGCGTCGGAGACGATGTTCACGGTGAATTCCTGGTTATTGCGGATGTTCAGCGTGGTGTCCTTGGGGCTCAGGTCGCTGTAGTTCTCCACGCCCAGGGCGAGGATCGGCGGGTCGGCCGAGAGAGCGTTGAAGAAGCTGAAGGGCGCGGCGTTGGCACGCCCCTGCGCATCAATGGTGGTGACCAGGGCAATGGGCCGGGGCACCACGCTGCCGATGAGGATCTTGTATTTCTCGCGGGCGGACAGCTGCTGGAAGTCGAAGCTGAGCATGGATTGATCCTTCAATGAGCCTGCGGTGCGTGGGCGTCGAGCAGCGGCGCGGCGGCGCTGTACGAGTCGGCAAAGGGAATCGCGGAACGGAACAATGTGCGCCACGGCGGGTTGCCGAAGGCACGCTCGGCGTGGTGCTGCATCTGTTTCTGGAACAGTGCGTCGGCGCGACGTTGCAGGTCGGCGTAATCGACACCGACCACCTGGCCGCCCTGCATCACGCAGCGGCCGTCGATGAAGCTGGCGATGCAGTCGTCGCCACGACCGGCGGTGAACAGGTTCTTCAGCGGGTCGAAGAACGGGCCCTGGTGGAAGTCGCCGAGGCGGAACACGGTGATGTCCGCGCGGGCACCGACGGCGAGACGGCCGAGGTCGTCGCGGCCCAATGCCCGGGCGCCGCCGAGGGTGGCAGCGTTGTACAGATCGAGCATGCGCGTGTGCTCGGCATCGCCCTCCTTCACCCGCGCGATGTTCAGGCCCTGGCGCAGGTTGTCGAGCATGTCCGCCGGGAAGGTGTCGGTGCCCATGGCGAGGTTGATACCGCGCGCGCGGTAAGTGCCGAACGAATCCAGCGCATCGCCTTCGCGGGCGAACACCACCGGGCAATGCACCAGGCTCGCGCCGCTGTCCGCCAGGCGCTGCAACTCGTGCTCGCCGCTGTGGAGGATGCCGTGGGGCAGCACGCTACGCGGGTTGAGCAGGCCGTAGCGGTCGAGCCACTGCAGCGAGGACGTGTCACGCAAGCGACGCACCAGCTCCACTTCGTAGCGCGACTGGCAGCAGTGCAGGCGCAGCGCCGCGTTCAGTTCGCGCTGCACGGCGGCGGTACGCTCGAGCAACGCCGGCGTGCAGGTTTCGATGCGGTCCGGCAGCAGCGCGCCGCGTACCAGGCCATCGTGGGCGCCGTCGAAGTCGTGGAAGAAGCGCTCGGCCTCCCCCAGGCCGGCCAGACCCGCAGCCTCGTCCCAGTGCTGAGCGGGGCTACCGTCGGCGCGGGCGTGGGTCATGCCACTCATGTAACAAGGGCCGAGGTAGGTGCGCAGGCCGAGCTCGCCGGAAAGCGCGGCGACTCCGGCGAATTCGTCGTAGTGCTCGGCCCAGCGCCGGTAGTACATGGAGGTGATCGGCATGGCGGTGGTGATGCCGTTGCGGATCAGCTGGGTGAAGGCATAGCGGTACTTGAACAGCTCCTCGTCGGGGCTGTAGCACTCGCCCGGCCCGGCCCGCAGGTAGTCCTCGGACCAGACGCGGCCCATGTTCCATTCGGCGCCGTTGTCCAGGGCGAGTACCGTGGAGTCGAGGTCGCCGAGGGCATCCAGATCGATGAAGCCAGGGCCGATCAGCGCGTGGCCGTAATCGATCCACTGGCTGACTTCACCGGGATAGCCACGTCCTACGAAGACGATTTCCCCGCCCTCGAACACCACTTCGCCGTGGCGCCAGAGCACGTGCTGTTTACCGTCGAAGCCAACCACGAAGCTGGCTTTCAGGCCGATGCGTGGAGCGCTCACAGACGCGACTCCACCAGGCGACCATGCTCGGCGATCAGCTTGCCGGCCTTGAATACCCGGCGCTGCGCCGGGCGCGCGACCACGGCCTCACCGAGGGTCTCGACCGGCAGCAGGAGGAAGTCCGCCGGCGCGCCGACTTCGATACGCGCCGGCTCGCGACCCAGTGCGCGGGCACCGTTGGCGGTGGCGGCGGCGAAGGCTGCAGCGAGGTCGTCGTCCTTGCACAGGTCGAAGCGGAAGGCGAGGAACATGGCGCGTTCGAGCATGTCGCCGTTGCCCATGGGCGACCAGGCATCGCGGATGCCGTCGCTGCCCAGGCACAGGTTGACGCCGGCTTCGCGCAAGGTGAGGAACGGCGGCACCGGGGTGTCGGCAGGCGCGGAGCTCATCAGGGAAATGCCCAGCTCGGAGAGTCGCTCGGCCAGCGGCTCGACCTGCTCCCAGGGCGCCATGCCCAGGCAATAGGCGTGGCTGATCATCACCTTGCCCTGCAGAGCGTGGCGCTCGGTGTAGTCGGCGATGCGGGCGATCTGCCAGAGGCCCAGCTCGCCCTTGTCGTGCAGGTGAATATCCACGCCACGGCCGAATTCAACCGCCAGGCCGAAGACGATATCGAGCTGGGCAATGGGGTCGTCGTCGATGCCGCAGGGGTCGAGCCCACCGACGTTTTCCACGCCCAGCGCCAGCGCCTCGCGCATCAGCTCCGCGGTGCCGGGGCGGCTGACCAGACCGGTCTGCGGGAAGACCACGAACTCCATGTCGATGAGGTCGGCGTAGCGCTCACGCAGCGCCTGCATGGCCACCACATGGCGCAGGCCCAGCTCGGGGTCGATGTCCAAGTGGCAGCGGAAGGTCAGTGAGCCACGGGCGATGCACTGCTCCAGCAGTGCGCCGGCGCGGGCGGCGATGGGCGCCTCGATCTCGCGCAGCACGCGGCGCTCGTTGGCGATGTAGTCCTTGAGCGTGGGGCCGGCGCTGTTGGGGCGCCAGGGTTGGCCCCAGAGGGTCTTGTCCAGGTGGCAGTGGCTTTCCACCAGCGGCGGCAGCAGCAGCTGGCCGGCGCCGTCGATGTCGCCGGCTTGCGGCGTGGTGTTGCCCGCGGGGCGGCGTTCGGCGATGCGGCCGTCCCGGATGAGGAAGTCTTCCGCTGCATTGCCCAGCGGACGGATGTTGCGCAGCCAGTAGCTGTCGGTCATGGGGACCTCGAATCCAGAGAAGAACGTAGGGCGAATAACTGCTTGCAGTTATCCGCCGATGAACTCGGCGGCGAATGAGGCGTTCCGCCTCATTCGCCCTACGGGTTTACGGAGAACGGCTCATCAACCCTTGAGCTTGGACCAGATGCGGTCCTGCAGCTCGCGGGACTTGTTGCTGCATTCCTTTTCCAGACGCAGGCGCGAGGCGTACTCCTCGGGCATGTTGATGGCGTCCATGACCTTCCACTTGGCGTCCAGCAGGTGGTCGGTCTGGATGCCGTTGGAATAGGCGATGGCGTTGGTCACCGCGGCGGCGTTTTCCGGCTTCATCATCCAGTTGATGAAGACCTTGGCGTTCTCCGGATGCGGCGCGCTCTTCGGCACGGCGAAGTTGTCCTGGAAGGAGGCCACGCCCTCGCGCGGGTAGACGTACTTGATGGTGCTCTTCTGCAGCGTGGCGCGGGCGGTGGAGCCGTTCCAGTTCTGCATCAGCACGACTTCGCCGGAGGCCATGCGGTCCACGGTGTTGTCGGAGCTGTACATCTTCAGGAAGGGCTTCTGCTTCTGCAGCAGCTCGAGAATCTTCTTGGCGTCCTGCGGGTTCTCGGTGCACTCGTCGACATTGAGGTAATGCGCGGCGGCGTTGATCAGGCTGCTCGGGGTATCCAGCGCGGCGACCTGGCCCTGCAGCTCCGGACGTGGCTCGAAGAATTCCTTCCACGAGTCATCCAGCTTGCCACCCGGTACCCGCGCGCTGTCATAGGAGAAACCGGTAGTGCCCCACAGGTAGGGCGCCGAGTACTTGCGGCCGGGGTCGAAGGCCGGGTCGCGGAACGCCGGTTTGACGAACTGGAAGTTGGCCAGCCTGGGCGTGTCGATTTCCAGCAGCAGGTCCTGGTTGATCAGCGTCTGCATGATCGAGTGCGAGGGCACGATCACATCGTACGCGGCGCCGCCGGCCTGCAGCTTGGCCAGCAGGGTTTCGTTGCTGTCGTAGCCGTCCATGGTGACCTTGATGCCGGTCTCCTTCTCGAACTTGGCCAGCAGTTCCACCGGGTAGTAGTCGGTCCAGTTGTAGAAGAACAGCTGCTTGGGCTCCTCGGCCTGGGCAGCGCCCGCAGCCAGCAGGGCGAGGGACAAACCGGCTAGGCCGTGACGCAGGGCATTCAACTTCATGTGGCTCTCCGAAACGAAAGGTCAGAAAACGAAAGGTCGGCAGTCTTGATCAGGCGTCCGGTTTGCCGCGCTGGCCGAGCCAGTACGACAGCACCACGAGGACGATGGAAATCACCAGCATGAGGGTCGAGATGGCATTGATCTCGGGGGTCACCCCGGCCTTGATGGCCGAGAAGATGTAGACCGGCAGCGTCGTCGAGCCGGGGCCGGCGACGAAGAAGGTCATGATGAAGTCGTCGAGGCTGACCACGAACGCCAGCACCGCGCCGGACAGCACCGCCGGCCACAGCAGCGGCAGGGTTACCCGGCGGAACACCTGGTAGGGACTGGCGTAGAGGTCGCCGGCGGCTTCCAGCAGGCTCTTGTCCAGGTCGTTCAGGCGCGCACGGATCGGCAGGTAGGCGAAGGGAATGCAGAAACCGACGTGGGCGACGATCACTGTCAGCAGCCCCAGCTTGATGCCCATCGACATGAACAGCAGCAGCGTGGCCACCGCGATGACGATCTCCGGCAGGATCAACGGCAGGTTGATGCCGCCCTCCACCAGCCGCCGCCCGTAGAACGGCCGCGAAGTCGCCAGCGCTGCCGCCAGGGCAATCGCCGTGGACAGCACGGTGGCGAAGCCGGCGACCACCAGCGAGTTGAACGCCGCCGCCTGGATCGACGGGTTGGCGACGATCTTGCCGTACCAGGCGAAGGAAAATTCGGTCCATACCGTGGCCGAGCGGTTGGCGTTGAAGCTGTAGCCGATCAGCACGAAGATCGGCAGGTACAGGTAGGCCAGGACCAGCAGGCTGGTTTCGCGGGTGCCGGGCAGTTTCTTCAGGTGCTGGGCGATCATGCGTTGGCTCCTCCCAGGTGGACGGCCTTGGCGGCGCGGCGGCTATACAGGGCGAACGCGATCAGGGCGAGCAGCATGATCGCCAGCAGCAGGAACGACAGCGAACCGCCCAGGGGCCAGTTGCGCGCGGTGCCGAACTGCTGCTGGATCAGGTTGCCGATCATCAGGGTCTTGCCGCCGCCGAGGATCGCCGGGGTGATGAAGGCGCCCAGGCTGGGCACGAACACCAGCAGCGAGCCGGCGATCACGCCGGGCATGGACAGCGGCAGGATTACCCGCTGCAGCGCCTTCCAGCGGTTCGCGCCGAGGTCATAGGCGGCCTCGACCAGACGCCAGTCGAGCTTCTCCAGGGTCGAGTAGATCGGCAGGATCATGAACGGCAGGAAGCTGTAGACCAGGCCGACGCAGACCGCGAAGTCGTTGTACAGCAGGGTGATGCCGCCGGCCTGGGGGAACAGCGCGTTGACCGACTGGGCGACCCAGCCGTGCTCGCGCAGGATGATCAGCCAGGCGTAGTTGCGGATCAGCAGGTTGGTCCAGAACGGAATGGTGATCAGCAGCACCATCAGGTTGCGCGAGCGCTCGCTGAGGCTGGTCATCCACAGCGCCACCGGGAAGCCGAAGAGGAAGCACAGCAGCGTGGTGCCGCCGGCCTGGAACAGCGAACGCAGCAGCGCCTGGGCATAGACCCAGTTCAGCTCCAGGTTGCCATCGAAGTCTTCCTGGAAGAACAGCTGCACGTAGCTCTGGATCTGCCAGTCGGCGTGCCAGTCGACGCCGCCGTAGAGGTTGCGCGGCAGCAGGCTGATGTAACCCATGATCGCCAGCGGGATGGCGATCAGCCCGAGCAGCGTCAGCGCCACCGGGCTGAGCAGCAACAGGCGGCGAGTGGTGGGCGACTCGTTCATGTCAGGCCTCCATCAGCAGGCAGGCCTGGGGCGGCAGGTGCACCGCCACGGCCTCGCCGACGTCGCGGGCGCGGCCGCCCTCGTTGCTCTCGCGCAGGGTGATCTGCGAGGAATCCGGCAGGCGGCAGCGATACAGCGTGGCGGTGCCGACGTACATCACCGTCTCGATCACCGCGCGCAGGTGGTGCGGCTGCGACGGCTCGACCAGCTTCGAGCGCTCCGGGCGGAAGGCCAGCTGCACGCTGGCACTGCTCAGGCCCGCCGGCAGCTCGCAGGGGATTTCCGCGGCCATGGCGTTGGGGTGGAAACCGCCCTGGCGCATCTGCCCGGGAAGGAAGTTGATGTCGCCGATGAACTGCGCGACGAAGCGATGGGTCGGGCGCTCGTAGATCTCGTTGGGCGTGCCGATCTGCATGATGTTGCCGTGGGACATCACGGCGATGCGGTCGGACAGGGTCAGCGCTTCTTCCTGGTCGAGGGTGACGAAGATGAAGGTGATGCCCGCCTCTTCCTGCACGCGCTTGAGCTCGACCTGCATCTCCTTGCGCAGCTTCAGGTCCAGCGCCGACAGCGGTTCGTCGAGCAGCAGCACCGAAGGCTTGGGCGCCAGTGCGCGAGCCAGGGCCACCCGCTGCTGCTGACCGCCGGAGAGCTCGGCCGGCTTGCGCCGCGCCAGGTGCTCCATCTGCACCAGCGCGAGCATTTCCTTCACCCGGCCGGGAATCTCGCCGCGCGCCAGGCCCTGCATTTCCAGGCCGAAGGAGATGTTCTCGCTCACCGACATGTGCGGGAACAGGGCGTAGCTCTGGAACACGGTGTTGATGCGGCGGCGGTAGGGCGGCAGGTCATTGACCCGCTCGCCGCCGACGAGGATGTCGCCGGAGGTGACGTTCTCGAAGCCGGCGATGCTGCGCAGCAGCGTGGTCTTGCCGCAGCCGGACGGCCCCAGCAAGGTGAAGAACTCGTTATGGGCAATGTCGACCGAGACCTCGTTGAGGGCGGGAGCGACGTTGGGATCATCGGTGTAGCGCTTGCTGACCCGACGCACCTCGACTGACGACGAGCGATTCATTTTGGTGCATTCCTCTTGTTTTTGTATGCAATATTTGAATGCAATCTAGAAATAGCTGATGTATTTTTCTTCTGCAACTGGTTTTGCACGGACGGTTTTGCGGCATCCTTTGAAGGGTCAAGCAAGAGGCGGAGTCGCTCATGGCGGAGAATCACCCCGAGTCCACGGTGGAACGCGTCTACCAAGGGGTTTACGAGGCAATCAGCAAGCGTACCCTGCGCCCCGGCATGAAGCTGGGCGAGGCGGCGTTGGCGGAGTTGTTCAAGGTCAGCCGCACTTCGGTGCGCGCGGCGCTGAAACATCTGGAAGCGGACGGGCTGGTGTCCAGCGCGCTCAACAAGGGTGCATGGGTATCGTTACCCAGCGACGAGGAGATCCGCTCGCTGTTCGAAACCCGGCGGCTGATCGAGATCGGCATCGTCAGCGAACTATGCCGCCGCGCGGACAGCGCGATCATCCAGGACCTGCGCGACCACGTGGCGCTGGAAGAGGCGACCCACGACCACGACCACGCGCGGTTCGTCCATCTGCTGGGCGAGTTCCACCTGAAGCTGGCGGCGGCGCTGAACAATCCGGTGCTGCTGGACTTCTTCCGCAAGCTGATCGAGCGCGCCTCGCTCTATGCCACCACCCTCGACGACGACCAGCACGAAACCTGCCGCGGCAACGAACACCAGCGGCTGATCGAGTACATCGAATCGGGCAATCAGGCGGCGGCCATCGAACTGACCTGCATGCACCTGAACGCCATCGAGCAGGCGATCCTCAAGGCGGCGGGGAACCTGAAGGCGGATTACCATCCGCTCAAGCATCTGATTGGCGGCTGAGACTTACTGTAGGAACGAGGGGGACGCCCAGTTCTTGCTCGCGAACCGGACTGGCCGGCTGACGCCCCTGTTTGCCGATTGCACCCAACGGTCCCTCTCCCTGAAGGGAGAGGGGGCTGCCCGGCGCGGAGACAAAGTTCGGTATCAGCCGGCGTCTCTGTCCGCGAGCAAGCTCGCTCCTACGAAGAGCTAGATGTAGGGCGCGTAACCTGGAACAGGTTATGCGCCCTACGAAAGACACCAAGAAAAACGCCCGGCACTGGCCGGGCGTTTTCATTCAGGCGGTCGGGCCGCCCGTGATGCGGTCGAAGCCGCGACGAATCTCTTCTTCGGGCAGGTTGTCGCCGATGAAGACGATCACGCTCTCGCGCTGCTCGTTGCCCTTCCACGGCGTATCCCAGTCGAAACCATAGAGCCGCAGCACGCCCTGGAACACCAGGCGGCGTTCCTCGCCGGCGATGTTCAGCACGCCCTTGTAGCGCAGCAGCGAGTTGCCGTGCCATTGCAACAGGTCGTCCATGAATTCGCTCAGAGCTTCGATATCCAGCGGGTTATCGCTGCGCAGCACCAGGGTGGAAATCCGGTCGGTGGTGTCTGCCGCCGGGCGCACGGGGCGCAGCAGCGGACGCAGGCCGAGGTCGGCATTGAGGTTGAAGCCGCGCACATCGAGCAGGCGCTCCAGTTCGATGGCGCCATGCTCCACGGCATGGATGTCGGCGCGGCGGTTGATGCGCTGCAGACGCTCCACCAACGCCTCGTACTGGGCCGGCGACACCAGGTCACGCTTGCTCACCAGGATGCGGTCGCCGAAGCCAACCTGGGCCTGGGCAATGGCTTCCTGCAGGTGGCGCTCGGCGTTGGCTGCGTCCACCAGGGTGATGATGCCATCGAGCAGGTAGCGCTCGCGCAAGGTCTCGTCGACGAAGAAGGTCTGCGCCACCGGAGCCGGGTCGGCCAGGCCGGTGCATTCGATCACTACGCGGTCGAAATCCAGCTCGCCGTTGTCGCGGCGCTCCAGCAGCACGTAGAGCGCGCGCTCCAGGTCGCTGTTGATGGTGCAGCAGACGCAGCCGTTGGACAGCGTCGTCACCTGAACCGCGTCGTCGCCGAGCAATTGCGCGTCGATGGGCGTATCGCTGAATTCGTTCTCGATCACGGCGATCTTCAAGCCGTGCTCGGCCTTGAGGATGTGCTTGAGCAGGGTAGTCTTGCCGGCCCCGAGGAAGCCGGTGAGGACGGTCACCGGAATCTGCGGCGCGCTTGCGGAATCGGTCATGGAAACATCCAGGCAATCAGAAAGGAAAACGGGCCGCGATCGCTCGCGGCCCGTCCGTTATACACCCATCCGCGTGGTCAACAGCAGCGGATCGGCCTCCCCTTGCCGCCACCGTAGCGCGCCTCCTGGCGCTCGCGGAAGAACTCCTCGTAGGTCATCGGAGTCTTGTCCGGGTGCTTGTTCTGCATGTGCTGAACGTAGGTGTCGTAATCGGGCATGCCGACCAGCATGCGGGCGGCCTGCCCGAGGTACTTACCCATGCGGCTGAGGTCATTGAACATGATGTTCCTCCATCAGGCGTCCGGGATCGGCTGGAACGGCGCTTCGTTGTCGGTCCGCTCCTTCTTGGTCCAGGCGCTGGCACCGACCTTGATCGCGTACACCAGGATGCACAGCACCACCAGCAGGAACAGCACAGTGAGGCCGGCGTTGATGTAGGCGTTCATCATCACGTGCTGCATCTGGGTGATGTCCTTGGCCGGGGCGATGATCTGCCCGGCATCCAGGCCCGCCGAGTACTTCTTGCCCAGGGCGATGAAGCCGACCGCCGGGTTGCTGTCGAACAGCTTGATCAGGCCCGCGGTGGTGGTGCAGATCAGCAGCCAGGCGGCCGGCAGGGCGGTGACCCAGACGTACTGCTGGCGCTTCATCTTGATCAGCACGACGGTGGCGAGCATCAGCGCGATACCGGCGAGCATCTGGTTGGAGATGCCGAACAGCGGCCACAGCGTGTTGATGCCCCCCAGCGGATCGACCACACCTTGATACAGCAGCCAGCCCCACAGCGCGACACAGCCACCGGTGCCGACGATATTGGCGGCCCAAGAATCGGTCTCCTTCAGCGCCGGGACGAAGTTGCCCAGCAGGTCCTGCAGCATGAAGCGCCCGGCACGGGTGCCGGCGTCCACCGCAGTGAGGATGAACAGCGCCTCGAAGAGGATCGCGAAGTGGTACCAGAAGGCCATGGTGTTCTCACCCGGCAGCACCTGGTGAAGGATGTGCGCAATACCCACGGCGAGGGTCGGCGCACCACCGGCACGGGCCAGGATGGTGGTCTCGCCGATGTCCTTGGCGGTCTGCACCAGGACGTCCGGGGTGATCGCGAAGCCCCAGCTGCTGACGGTCGCGGCGACCGCTGCAACGTCGGTGCCGACCACGGCCGGCGGGCTGTTCATGGCGAAGTAGATACCCGGCTCGATGACCGAGGCGGCGACCATCGCCATGATGGCCACGAAGGACTCCATCAGCATGCCGCCGTAGCCGATGTAGCGGGCGTCGGGCTCGCGGTTGAGCAGCTTGGGCGTGGTACCCGAGGAGATCAGCGCGTGGAAGCCGGAGACGGCGCCACAGGCGATGGTGATGAACAGGAACGGGAACAGGCCGCCCTTCCACACCGGGCCGGTGCCATCGGTGAACTGGGTCAGGGCCGGCATCTTCAGTTCCGGCATGACGATCAGGATGCCGATGGCCAGGGCGATGATGGTGCCGATCTTGAGGAAGGTCGACAGGTAGTCACGCGGCGCCAGCAGCAGCCACACCGGCAGTACCGAGGCGACGGCACCGTAGCCGATCAGCATCCAGACGATCTGCACGCCATGGAAGGTGAACACCGGCGCCCATTCGGGGCTGGCGGCCACCTGGCCACCGAGCCAGATGGAACCCAGCAGCAGTGCCACGCCCACCACGGAAATCTCGCCAATGCGGCCCGGGCGGATGTAGCGCATGTACACGCCCATGAGGATCGCGATCGGGATGGTCGCCATCACGGTGAACATGCCCCACGGGCTTTCGGCCAGGGCCTTCACCACGATCAGCGCGAGCACCGCGAGGATGATGATCATGATCAGGAACGCGCCGAACAGGGCGACGGTCCCCGCCACCTGCCCCATTTCCTCGCGTACCAGTTCACCCAGCGAACGCCCGTTGCGGCGGCTGGAGATGAACAGCACCATGAAGTCCTGCACGGCCCCCGCCAGCACCACGCCGGCGATCAGCCAGAGCGTGCCGGGCAGATAGCCCATCTGCGCGGCCAGTACGGGGCCGACCAGCGGGCCGGCGCCGGCGATGGCGGCGAAGTGGTGACCGAAGAGGATGTGCTTGTTGGTCGGGACGTAGTCCAGGCCATCGTTGTTGAGGACCGCTGGGGTCGCTCGGTTGGGGTCCAGTTGCATCACCTTGTCGGCGATGAACAGGCTGTAGTAACGGTAGGCGACCAGATAGATGGCCACGGCCGCGACGACGATCCACAGTGCGTTGATGGCTTCGCCGCGACGTAGAGCCACGACTCCCAAGGCAAATGCACCGACTATCGCCACCGCCAGCCAGGCGAGGTGACGTAGCAGGCTGTTGTTATTGTTCATAGCGAGGCTTCCGACAGTTTGAAGGCGAGAATTCGCAGAAAAATTCTAGTCTTTTCCAGCGACCCATTCATACGACCTTAGTCTAGAGCGGTTACGCGCTTATTGCCGGAGGTCAACGCGCTCGACCGCCGGGTCAGGAAATGAAAAAGCCCGCCTGAGGCGGGCCTTTTGCGGTGCAACAGTCGGTCAGGCCGGCTGCTTGGCATACTGCGCCAGGGTCTGGTCACGGCTCATCACGGCCAGGGTGTTGTTCAGCACCTGCTCGCCGGTGGCGTCCTTGGAAGTGAAGATCTCACCGAAGTGCTGTTGGGTGACCTGGGCGAAGTGCGCGCGATCCTGGGTCGGAATGCCGAGCAGGACGGCGTAGGCGTCCAGGGCCTCGCCATGGCCCTGGGCCATGTTCTCGGCGATGTTGTCGAGCATGCCGTTCATGGCGAAGATCGAGCGACCGCCGTAGCCCAGACGCACACTGGAATCACAGCCGTTAGTACCGGAGGTCAGGCCGAAGGTGGCGTTGCCCGAGGTCCCGTTGGTCGTGGTCGCCAGCAGATGCGGGAACAGCCCGCGCTGGCCCTCGAACACCATGTTGCCCCAGCCGCAGCCACCGCCCCCCGCCTGGTCGGCCTGCGCCAGCAGACTGGCGGCACTCAGTACGCCGAAGATCAACCCCTTGCTCACGAGCTTTTTGTCCATGTTATGCACTCCGCAGTTGTAGTGGTTAGACGCACATGGAGCTTTGGCGAGGGTCCGTAGGCTGTCAAACCGGCGCAGGCTGCGTCTGACGGAACGTCAGCAATCGACGTACGACGCGTCAGTAATGCCTTACGTCTATAGTGAGGCGAAGCAGAAACGGCCGGAGAGCCACGACATGACTGACGATCACGACGAGCGCCGGCGCTTCCAGCGCATCGCCTTCGACGCCGGCACCGAGATCAGCCAGGGCGACCTGCGCTGGAAGGTGACGCTGCTCGACCTGTCCCTGCAGGGCCTGCTGGTGCAGCGGCCGGAACACTGGAGCATCGTCGCGCAGGAACCGGTGCAGGTGCGCATCTACCTGGGCTTCGACGTCAACGTCTATATGGAGGCCGACCTCGCCTGGGAGCGCGAAGGCCTGCTGGGCTTCAACTGCCGGCACATCGACCTGGATTCGATCAGCCACCTGCGCCGGCTGGTGGAGCTGAACCTGGGCGACGAGTCGCTGCTGGAGCGTGAGCTGACGCTGCTCAGCGAACACTGAAACTCCCTGCAGGAGCGCCCCATGGGCGCGATCGCGGGCATGGCCCACTCCTACAGGAGCACGACGATCTATTCGAACAACGCATCCAGCGCCTGCTCCAGGCGCGTGACCGCAATCACCTGCAGGCCGGGCGGCGACTCCTTCGGCGCGTTGCCCTTGGGCACGATGGCGCGCTTGAAGCCGTGCTTGGCCGCTTCCTTCAGACGTTCCTGACCGCTGGGCACCGGCCGCACCTCGCCAGACAGGCCGACCTCGCCGAACACCAGCAACTGGTGATCCAGCGGACGGTTGCGCAGGCTGGACATCACCGCCGCCATCAGCGCCAGGTCTGACGCCGTCTCCAGCACCTTCACACCGCCGACCACGTTGAGGAACACATCCTGGTCGTAGGTCGGGATGCCGCCGTGGCGGTGCAACACCGCCAGCAGCATGGCCAGGCGGTTCTGGTCCAGGCCCAGGGTCACGCGGCGCGGATTGGCCAGGTGGCTGGTGTCCACCAGCGCCTGCACTTCCACCAGCATCGGTCGCGAGCCTTCCCAGGTGGCCATGACCACGCTGCCCGGCACCGACTCCTGGGCGCGGGTGAGGAAGATGGCCGACGGGTTGGAAACTTCCTTCAGACCACGGTCGGTCATGGCGAACACGCCCAGTTCGTTCACCGCGCCGAAGCGATTCTTCACCGCCCGCAGCAGGCGCAGGCGGCCGTCGGATTCGCCCTCGAAATACAGCACCGTGTCGACCATGTGCTCCAGCACGCGCGGGCCGGCCAGGGAGCCTTCCTTGGTGACGTGGCCGACCAGGAAGATCGCCGTGCCGCTCTGCTTGGCGAAGCGCACCAGCAGCGCCGCACTTTCGCGCACCTGAGCAACTCCGCCGGGCGCGGACTGCAACTGTTCGGTGAAGATGGTCTGGATCGAGTCGATCACCATCACCTTGGGCTGCTCCTGGCGCGCCGTGGCGATAATGGTTTCGATGCAGGTCTCGGTCATGACCTTGAGCTTGTCTTCGGGCAGCCCCAGGCGGCGGGCACGCATGGCGACCTGCTGCTGGGATTCCTCACCCGTGACATAGAGCGCCGGCAGACGCGTGGCGATGTTGCAGAGGGTCTGCAGGAGGATGGTGGACTTGCCGATGCCAGGGTCGCCGCCGATCAGCACCACCGAGCCGTCCACCAGACCGCCGCCCAGGGCGCGGTCGAGCTCCGCCGAGGCGGTGGAGAAGCGCGGCATTTCCTCGACGCTGACTTCGGCGAGGGTCTTGATGTTGGCCTGCTGGCCGGCCCAGCCGCCACGGCCGGACGGGCTGCTGCCCGAGCCGCCGGTGGGAGTGGTGTCGATGACGGTCTCGACCAGGGTGTTCCAGGCGCCGCAATCAGGGCATTGACCGGCCCACTTCGGGTAGGTGGCGCCGCACTCGGTGCAGCCGTACATGCGCTTGGCCTTGGCCATGGGGGACTTCCGTCGAATGCAAAGTCCCCATCATAAGCCAATCGAGGGAGCGCTTCAGAACGTAAAAAAGTTCTTAGCTCGCCAGGCGGCGGTACTGGCTCTCCATATCGTGCTTGAGGCTTTCGCGACGCATCAGCAGCGAAGCCAGGGTGCAGTCGGGGCGTTCGATGCCTTCTTCCACGCGACCGATGCGCTGGTCCAGCAGCTCGTATTGCAGCTTCAGGCGGACCAGGCGCTCCTGGGCGCGCAGGGCTTCGACGTTGCGTTTCGGGAGCTTGGTGACGGACTTGCCAGAGGACGAGATGGCTTTACGCATGGCGGTGGCACCGGTTGGAAAGAGATGACGGGAGCCTACGCCTCGCTCCGACACACACCTTTGACTTTGATCAAGCTCAGCCGGATCGCTTGAGCAGGTCGGAAATCTCGTCCTTCAACGCCACGCGCTGCAGCTTGAGGGAATTGAGAGCGAGGTCGTCCATCGCCTGGCGGCCGTCCTCGATGTCGTAGATCTTCTTGTCCAGCTCCTCGTAACTGGCAGCCATGCGGGTGAAGTTCGCGTCCTTCCCGTGCAACCGGGTCATCAGCGCCTTCTGGTCGGGGAATTCACGGGACAGGGGATGATGCTCGAGCGGCATGACGGGCCTCCTTCATGTTGATGGGCTGCCCGATAAGCCTAGACCACAGCACGATGACGCCCAGCGCCGCCGGTCATACCGCAGGAATTGACCGCGTGCGGGGTGTTCAGACGGCGACGGGCCGCTAAACTGCGCCTGTCCCCTCTATCTTGCGTAACAAGGAGTCTGTGCATGAGTCTGCTCAACGAATTCAAGGCCTTCGCGGTCAAGGGCAACGTGGTCGACATGGCCGTCGGCATCATCATCGGCGCTGCGTTCGGCAAGATCGTCTCGTCCTTCGTCGGCGACGTGATCATGCCGCCCATCGGCCTGCTGATTGGCGGCATGGACTTCTCCGACCTGGCGATCACGCTCAAGGCCGCCGAGGGTCAGACACCGGCGGTGATGCTGGCCTACGGCAAATTCATTCAGACCTGCCTGGACTTCATCATCGTGGCATTCGCCATCTTCATGGGCGTGAAGGCCATCAACAAGCTCAAGCGCGAAGAGGCCGTGGAGCCCAGCGCCCCGCCGGTGCCGAGCGCTGAAGAAACCCTGCTGACCGAGATCCGCGACCTGCTCAAGCAGCAGAACAACCGCGCTCCCTGAGCAGATCGCTGAGCGGGCACGCCGTCAGCCCGGCGGCGTCAGCAGCACACGACCGATGCGCCGCTCGCTGACGTCCGTCACCTCCAGGCGCCAGCCGCCCAGTTCCAGCGTGTCTCCCTTGGCCGGCAAGCGGCCAAGGTGCTTGAGCGCCAGCCCGCCGAGGGTCTGGTACTCCGCCGTCGGGCGGGCATGGAAGCCGACCCGTTCGGCCAGCGCCGACAGCGTCACGGCGCCGTCCACCCGGTAAGCCCCCGCCTCCGCTTCGATGTCCGTACCGGACACCTCGCTGGCGTCCGGCAATTCGCCGGCGATGGCCTCCAGCACGTCGGTCATGCTCAGCATGCCCTCGAAGCCACCGAACTCGTTGACCACGAAGGCCAGGTGGGTCGAGGCCTCGCGCATCAGCTCCAGAGCGCCCAGCACCGTGCTGCTGTCCGGCAGGCTCAGCGGCTCGCGCAGCAGCGGCAGGATGTCCAGCTCACGCCCCTGCAGCAGGGCGGAGAACAGCTCCTTCTTGTGCACATAGCCCAACGGCTCGTCGATGTTGCCTTCGCGAATCACCAGCAGGCGCGAGTAGGGCGACTCCAGCAGCGCACGGCGGATGTTCTCCGGGCTGTCGGCCACGTCCACGCGGTGTACGCGCTGGCGGTCGATCATCACGGCCTTCACCGGACGCTCGGCCAGGCCCAGCACGCCGCTGATCATCACCCGCTCGCGGCGGTGGAACGGCGCGTCGCCGCCATCGTCCGGGCCCACCAGGTCGGCGATGTCTTCGCCCACTTCGTCGGCGTCGACCTTGCCGCCCATCAGGCGCAACACGGCGTGGGCCGTGCGCTGACGCAGGCCACGCTGGCCGCGCTGGCTCTTCTGGCGTTTCCAGCGGACCAGCTGGTTGGCCATCTCGATCAGCAGGCTGAAGCCGATGGCGGCGTACAGGTAGCCTTTCGGGATATGGAAGCCCAGGCCTTCGGCCGTCAGGCTGAAACCGATCATCAGCAGGAAGCCCAGGCACAGCATGATCACCGTCGGGTGCTCGTTGACGAAGCGGGTCAGCGGCTTGCTGGCCACCATCATCAGGCCGATGGAGAAGATGACCGCGATCATCATCACTTCCAGCTGCTCGACCATGCCCACGGCGGTGATCACCGCGTCGAGGGAGAACACCGCATCCAGCACCACGATCTGCGCGACCACCGGCCAGAAGGCGGCGTAGACGCGCTTGCCGTTGGATGTATGCACGCGGCCTTCCAGGCGCTCATGCAGCTCCAGGGTCGCCTTGAACAACAGGAACAGACCACCGAACAGCATGATCAGGTCGCGGCCGGAGAAGCTCTTGCCGAACACATCGATCAGCGGCTCGGTGAGCGTGACCAGCCAGGAAATGCTCGCCAGCAGGCCCAGGCGCATCAGCAGCGCCAGCGACAGGCCGATCAGCCGCGCGCGGTCACGCAGGTGCGGCGGCAGCTTGTCCGCGAGGATCGCGATGAAGACCAGGTTGTCGATGCCGAGCACCAGCTCGAGCAGGATCAGGGTGAGCAGGCCGAGCCAGGCCGTGGGGTCCATCAACCATTCCATGTCGAACGACCTCGCTGGGCGCGCGCCATGGCAGGCTGGGAAGGCTTATCCGCGAACGCGGGTGCCGGGGGAGGTTCGCCGAACGCCGGCTCTACACAGGTAGATACGGGGATCGGCGTTGTACTTTGACTGTCCATAAGGTCCGAAAAAAGGGAAACGGACGCCCATCCTAAGGGCAAAGCCTCGCGGCCCTAAGGGGACAATCTTTTCAAAATCTATCGAGCCGACCTTACCAATAGTTTTCCACGGCGATCTGGCCGGGCTTGCGCGTCAGCGCCAGGCTCATGCCACGGGCCTTCAGCACGGCGCGGGTGTCCTCGATCATCTGCGGGTTGCCGCAGAGCATCACCCGCGAATGTTCCGGGGTAAGTTCCAGACCGGCGGCGCGTTCCAGCTCGCCGTTCTCGATCAGCGTGGTGATCCGCGCGTTCAGGCAGCCGGGTACCTGTTCGCGGGTGACCACCGGGATGAACTGCAGCTTGTGGATATGCTCGGCCAGGTGCTCCATCGCACCGAAGCTGGCGATCAGGTCGCGGTAGGCCAGTTCCTTTTCCTCGCGGGCGCTGTAGACCAGCTTGATGGTCTCGAAGCGCTCCCACACCTCGAAGTCCTGCAGGATCGACAGGAACGGCGCCAGGCCGGTGCCGGTGGACAGCAGCCAGAGGTCGCGACCGTCGGGGAAGCGGTCGAGGGTGAGGAAGCCGAAGGCCTGGCGATCCACCAGCAACTGGTCACCGACGCGCAGGCGGCTGAGCTCGCTGGTGAATTCACCGCCGGGAACGACGATGGAGAAGAACTCGAGGAAGTCGTCGTGGGGCGCCGAAACCATCGAGTAGGCGCGCCAGACGATGCTGCCGCTGGGCTTGTACACGCCCAGGCGGGCGAACTGCCCGGCGCGGAAGCGGTAGCCGCTGTCGCGGGTGGTGCGCAGGGTGAACAGGCTCGGGGTGAGCGTCTGCACCTCCACCAGGGTCTGGCGGGTGAACTTCTCTTCGCTGGCGGTCATCGTCCGCTCCTTTGCAGGCAACGGCCCATTTTCCCGTATTCCCGGCGCGAGAAACACCCGCAAGGCTTGTGGCTATCCGGGGAGATCGCCACAAGCCTGCGCTGGATCAGTGTCTGCTGATCAGTGCTTGCGGTTCACCACCTGGGCGGCGCGCAGCACATCGGTGCCGATCTCGCCTTCGAACTGTTTCCACAGCGGCTGCATGGCGGTGCGCCAGGCTTCGCGCTCGGCCGGGGTCAGGGCGATGATGCGCGCCTTGCCGTTGCCGACCACGTGCTCGCGTTCCTTCTGGTTCAGCGCCTCGGCGTCCTTGTTCACCTCGACGGTGACCTCTTCGATGATGCTTTCCAGCTGGGTGCGCACCGGGTACGGCATGCTGTTCCAGAACTTCTGGTTGCTGATCACCATGTAGCTGAGCACACCGTGGTTGGTCTCGGTGATGAACGGCTGGACGCTGTCGAGCTTCTGGCTGCCGATGTTCGACCAGGTGTTCTCGGTACCCTGCACCTTGCCATCCTGCAGCGCCTTGAGGGTCTCGGCGAAGGGCATCTTCACCGCGGTGGCGTCGAGCAGGCCGAACTGGGCGTTGATCACCGAAGACGGCTGGATGCGGAAGGCCAGGCCCTTGGCATCGGCCGGCGCGCGCAGCTCGCGGTTAGCCGAAAGCTGCTTCATGCCGTTGTTCCAGTAGGCCAGGCCGTAGATGCCCGAACGCGCCATGGAATGCAGCAGTTCGCGGCTCTTGTCGCGCTTCTGGAAGCGTTTCACCGCTTCCAGGTCGTCGAACAGGAACGGCAAATCGAACACTTCCAGCTGCTTGGTGTAGCCCTCGAACTTCGACAGCGACGGCGCCAGCATCTGCACCTTGCCGTCCTGCAGCGCCTGCAGTTCATCGGCATCGCCGAACAGGGTGGAGTTGGGGAACACCTCGACCTTCACCTGGCCGGCCAGGCGCTCTTCCACCAGTTTCTTGAACAGCAGCGCACCACGGCCCTTGGGCGTGTCATCGGCGACGACGTGGGAGAACTTGATCACGATGGGCGCATCGGCGAAAACCGGCTGGGCCACGAGGAAAAGGGCGGACAGCGCCACCCCGAGCAACGACTTGTACATCGACATCCTTATGCAATGGCAATAGCCCGGCGCGCGAACGGGAGTCGCGTGTCGAGGATTCGTGAAGACTTGGAAGGGTGGCCGTCGGTCGGCGGAGACGCGCTCCGGGATCGGGCCCTACCGGGTCGCAAGGAGCGCCCGGTTATTATTGGGAGGCCGCCGCGCAGACGAGCGCGAACGGATAGGTCATAATTTTTCGGTATAACGCGCGCCCGCACAAGCAGGAACACGTAAACCACGTCTCAATTTGATGACAATATCGTTGCAATAAGCCATCACTCATTGCCAGCGAAGCAACACCTCTATCTCAGCCATTTCCGTCGTTTCGAGAGCCCCATGCCCGTCCTCGCCAGCCCCTTCGCCCAGCTCGACCTGGTCCGCCACCCCGAACAGCGCGAAGACCCGCTGCAGGCCTTCGATGCGGCCGACGAGTACCTGCTCGCCCATCTCCACGAGCAGGGTGTCGCTGCGGACAGCCGCGTTCTGGTACTCAACGACAGCTTCGGCGCCCTCGCCGCCAGCCTCGCGCCCCACGTGCGCCTGACCAGCAGCGGCGATTCGCACCTGGGCTTCATCGCCCTTGAGCGCAACCTCGAACGCAACGGCCTCGCCGATGCGCCGCTGACCTTCGTCCCCGCCAGCGAAACGCCGCAAGGCCCGTTCGACCATGTGCTGGTCCGCGTACCCAAGACCCTCGCCCTGCTGGAGGAACAGCTGATCCGCCTGCACGGCCAGCTCGCGCCGGGCGCCAAAGTGGTCGCCGCCGGCATGGTCAAGCACCTGCCGCACGCCGCCGGCGATCTGCTGGAGAAGTACATCGGCCCGATGCAGGCTTCGCTCGCCGTGAAGAAGGCCCGCCTGCTGGTGGCCACGGCCGAGGATCGCCCGGCGCCCTCCTCGCCCTACCCCAGCCGCTACCGTCTGGACAAACCTGCGCTGACGCTGCTGAACCACGCCAACGTGTTCTGCCGCGAAGGCCTGGACATCGGCACCCGCGCCTTCCTCCCGCACCTGCCGCAGGTGCACCACGCCGTGCGCGCGGCCGACCTGGGTTGCGGCAACGGCGTGCTGGGCACCGCCTTCGCCCTGCTCAATCCGCAGGCCGAGCTGACGCTGGTGGATGAGTCGTACATGGCCGTGCAGTCTGCGCGGGAGAACTGGCAGGCCGCCCTGGGCGACCGCCCGGTGGACATCCACCCCGACGATGGCCTCGCCAGCCAGCCTGCCGATTCCCTGGACCTGATCCTCTGCAACCCGCCCTTCCACCAGCAGCAGGTAGTCGGCGACTTCCTCGCCTGGCGCATGTTCCAGCAGGCCCGCGCCGCACTGGTCACCGGCGGCGAGCTGTGGATCGTCGGCAACCGCCACCTGGGCTATCACGCCAAGCTCAAGCGCCTGTTCCGCGGCGTCGAGCAGGTGGCGGCGAATCCGAAATTCGTGGTGCTGAAAGCGACCAGATAAGCTGTCGGGATTGCTCCGGCCCGCGCGCCGGAGCAGCATGGATCGCCCCCACTCGGAAGCGCGCCATGACCGCACAGGAAGCCGCCCTCATCCCTCCCGAACTGATCCGCACCGCCGACGGAGTCGATCTCGCCCTGCGCCGCGTAGGCCCGGCGGACGGCGTGCCGGTGGTGCTGACCCACGGCACCTTCTCCAACCACCGCAGTTGCCTGGGCCTGGCCAATTACCTGGGTAGCCAGGGCTTCGCCTGCTGGCTGTTCGACTGGCGCGGGCATGGCGACAGCGGGCGCAACGATTTCCTGCACAGCTTCGACGACGTGGCCGAGCAGGACGTGCCGGCGATTCTCGAGGCCGTGAGCCAGCGCAGCGGGCAGGCGGCGCTGCACTGGGTCGGCCATTCCGGCGGCGGGCTGATCGTCTCGATGTGGGCGGCGCGCCACCCCGAGCTGGCGCAGCGACGGTTGCGCTCACTGGTGCTGATCGGTTCACAGGCCACCGCGGCCGGCACCAGCCCACGGCACTGGCTGATGCTGCAGGCTTTCGACTGGATGCTGCGCTGGCGGCGCATCGCGCCCAGCCGCGCGAAGAGCGTCGGGCCCGAGGCGGAGAGCGCCCGGCTGATGCGCCAATGGTGCCAGTGGAATTTCCGCCGGCGGTTCGATTCGCTGGAAGGCTTCGATTATCTCCAAGGTCTGCGCGGCGTCGAGCTGCCCGTGCTAGGCGTGGCGGGTAGCGGCGATACCTTCATTGCACCGCTCGCGGGGTGCGAGGCGCTGGTGAGGGCCTTTGGCGGGACGCAGGCGAATCTGGAGCTGTTCGGGCTGGCGACCGGGGCGCGGGAGGATTACAGCCACAACCGCCTGCTGCTGTCGCGCAATGCCAGCCTGGAAATCTGGCCGCGTATTGCGCAGTGGTTGGCAAAGCACTGACTCGTAGGGCGCATAACCTGGAACAGGTTATGCGCCGTTGGCTTTGGCGGCGGATAACGCTGGCGCGTTACTCGCCCTACAGCGAGCACCTGGCGCATAGGCGCCGCCGGGGTTCGCGAGCAATAACGATGGCGTCCCCCTCGCTCCTACAAGGGAAACGCCGGTGCCAACCTGTAGGAGCGAGCTTGCTCGCGAACCCGGTCAGCAACGCAGAGCGTCGGGGGTATCGACGTCGCGCAGCACGCCGGCGTCGGTGACTTCCAGGGTGATGCAACGATCTCGATTTGCCTGAACCACCGTGCGGGCGCCTTCGTCGCCGGTGAGCTGCGTCAGTGCCGGCCAGAACTCACGGCCGAACAGCACGGGGTGGCCGCGCTGGCCATCGAATAGCGGAAAGAGAATGCTCGCGGCCGATGCAGCGTCAGCCAATTGCTGCAGGGTCTGCGGGGCGATCCACGGCATATCGCCGAGCAGGATGGCCACGGCCTGCGCCTGCGAGTCGATCAGCGAAGCCGCGCCGGCCGCCAGACTGTGCCCCATGCCGAGCGCTGCGTCCGGACTGTGGAACACCCGGCAGCCGGCGGGCAGGCCAAATTCTTCCGCCCGCTCGCCGTCACGCAGCACCACGCGCACCTCATCGAATACCGCCAATGCACGTTCGACGCTGTGCGCCAGCAGGCTGCGCCCATCAGGCAAGGTTGCGCGGCGCTTGTCCGCGCCGAAGCGCGAGCCCTGGCCGGCGGCCAGGACCAGCGCCACGACCATCACAGCGCCTCGCGGGCGATGCCGCTGCGGGTACGCAGGATGTCGGCGAGCACGGCCAGGGCGATTTCCGCCGGGGTCTTGCTGCCGAGGTTGAGGCCGATGGGGGCATGCACGCGCGCCAGGTCAGCGTCGTTCAGGCCACCGATGCGGTGCAGGCGCTCGCGGCGCTTGTCGGAGGTGGTGCGCGAACCCATCACGCCGATATAGAAGGCTTCTGTACGCACGGCTTCGAGCATCGCCAGGTCGTCGATCTTCGGGTCGTGGGTCAGGGCGACCACGGCGGTGTCCGCGTGGCAGCCGCCGTTGGCGATGAAGATCGACGGCAGTTCGCGGCGGATTTCGATGCCGTCCAGCACCACGCCGTCCAGCGCCTCTTCGCGGGGATCACAGAGGATCACCTCAAAACCCAGGCCCTTGCCGAACTCTGCACAGAAATGCGCAACGCTGGAGTACCCCGCCAGCAGCAGGCGTTGCGCAGCACCGACGCGCAGCTGCACGCGGGCTTCGTCACGCTCGACCCGCGGGCCGTGCTCGTGGTCGTCGCTCAGGCGGCGGCTGCCGTCCTGGAGATTCACTTCGCGCAGCAGGCGACGCTGGCCGAGCAGCGCCGATTCCAGCTCGCGCAGGTGGGCCTGCACGTCGCAATCGGGCGCGAGGTTTTCCACCAGCACGTCGAGGATGCCGCCGCAGGGCAGGCGGATGTTCGTGCGGGTGTCGCTGCCGTCGCCGTAGCGCACGACCACCACCGGCTCGCTGAACTCGCCTTCGGCGACACGCTCGAGGAAGTCATCCTCGACGCAGCCGCCGGACAGCGAGCCCACCCACTGGCCGCTGGCGTTGACCGCCAGCAGCGAGCCCGGCGCGCGGGGCGCCGAGCCATAGGTGAAGAGCACGCTGCACAGCCACACGCGCTGCCCGGCGTTGGACCACTGGAGCGCCTGCCGGACTACTTGCAGATCGAGATGCTGCACGACTCACTCCGCCTTGAGTTGAGCGACCTGTTGTACGCCCATGTCACCCGGCAGGCCACCCCAGGCCTGACGCAGGTAGTTGATCAGGTCGGTGAGCTGCTCGTCATTGAGCTTGTCGGCGAAGCCCGGCATCGGCTGCATGCGCTCGAAACCGGTGAACTGCTGCTCGCGGATGCCCTCGACAATGACCTTGGCCAGGTTGCGCGAATCGGCCAGGCGCAGGGTGGTGTTGCCCTGCATGGCCACGGCGATGTGCGGCTTGCCCTCGCCGTCGTTGCCGTGACAGCCGGCGCAGACGTTGAGGTACTGCTGGCGGCCACGCTTGGCGCTGTCGCTGAGCTTGTCCTCGGTCACCGCCTGCACCACCTTGGCCTGCGGCGGCTGCTCGCCGAGCAGGTAGGTGGACATGGCGGCGAGGTCCTCGTCACCCAGGTGCTGGGTGCTCAGGTGCATCACCGGGAACATCTCGTTGAACATGCTGCCCTGCGGGCTCATGCCGTGCTTGAGGAAGCCCGTGAGGTCGGCGCTGGTCCAGCCGCGCTCGGCCAGGTCCTGGGCCAGCAGGCTCGGGGCGCTGTAGCCGTTGAGCAGGCCGCCGGTCAGGCGCTTGTCCTGCTGCAGGGCGCCGATCTGGTTGCGCGGGGTATGGCACTCGCCGCAGTGGCCGAGCACTTCCACCAGGTACTGGCCACGCTGGTACGCCGCGCTCTTGCCCTCGGCGTTCTCCAGCTGGACGCTCTCGCCGTAGAGCATGTTCCAGCCCGACAGGCCCATGCGCACGTTGAACGGGAAGCTCAGGCTGGTTTCAGGCGCGGCGCGGTGCACCGGCGTCTGGCTCATCAGGTAGGCGTAGAGGGCATCGCTGTCCTCGCGTTTGATGAGGTGGTACGAGGTGTAGGGCATGGCCGGGTAGAGATTGGCCCCGTCCTTGCGCTTGCCTTCGGTGAGCGCGGAGAAGAAGTCGTCGGCACTGTAGTTGCCGATGCCGAAGTCCTTGTCCGGGGTGATGTTGCTGCCGTAGATAGTGCCGAACGGCGAGTGGATCGGCAGACCGCCGGCGAACGGCGCGCCGCCCTCGGCGGTGTGGCAGGCCATGCAGTCGGCGGCGCGGGAGACGTATTCGCCGCGCTTGATCAGCTCCTGGTCGGCCGCCTGGGCACTGAGCGCCAGACCAAGGCCGATGGCCAGCGTGAGACCGGAAAGAATGCGCTGCATGCTTAGCCCTCCTTGACCAGGCCGAGATCGGTCAGCACTTCACGGGTGGCGTCGTAGTAACGCACGTACCCGGTGCAGCGACAGATGTGGTGGCCGAGGCTCGCCTCGATGGTCGATTCCAGTTCGCTCTTCTTCAGCGGCTGGCGCTGGGCCTTCTCCACCAGCACGGTGGCGGCGTTGACGAAGCCGGGCGCGCAGTAGCTGCACTGGAAGGCGAAGCGGTCGACGAACTTCTGCTGGATCGGGTTCAGCTCCTTCAGCGAACCGTCTTCCTCGCGCTTGGCGTGGCCCTCGATGGTGCGCACCTTCTTGCCTTCGAAGTAATGCGCGCCGGTGATGCAGGTGCGCACCTCCTCGCTGGTGCCGTCGGGGTTGTCGACGATCACCACGCAGGCGTGGCAGATGCCCTGGCCGCAACCCAGGCGCGAACCGGTGAGGTTCTGGTATTCGTGCAGGTAGTCGATCATCGGCAGGTCCTCGGGAACCTCGACCGGACCGACGGTTTGACCATTGAGGGTCAGGTTGAGCGGACGGTTAGCCATTGAGGGCCTCCTTGATGCGAGCGGGGGTGATGGGCAGGTCGCGGACGCGCTTGCCGATGGCGTGGGCCACGGCGTTGCTGATGGCGCCGACCACCGGGATCATCACCACTTCGGCGATGCCCTTGGACGGGTCGCTGGGCGACAGCGGCGGAAGGATTTCCGAGCTCTGCTGCCAGACGGCCACATCCTTCGCCTTCGGGAGACGGTAGCGGTTGAAGTTCCAGTCGCCCTCGCCCGGGCCACCCTCGTACAACGGCATGTCTTCGAGCAGCGCATGGCCGATGCCCATGGCAGTGCCGCCTTCGATCTGGCCCTTGACCAGCTCGGGCACCAGCACCCGGCCGCACTCGATCCAGCTGTGGTGGTTGAGCACGCTGACTTCGCCGTTGCCCTTGTTCACCTTCAGCTCGACGATGGTCGCCACCGGGCTGTAGTAGGTCACCGCGGCGTTGTTCAGTTGCACCGGCGGATAGGCCACGTTCTGCCGGTCCAGCAGGTGGAAGCCGGCGCTGTTCATCTGCGCCTTCTTCACGCCCGGAGCGCCGTCGCCGTATTTCACGGCCAGGGCGTCCAGCGGCAGGCGGTCACGCACGCCGTCGATGACGTAGTCGCACTCCGCCCAGCTCCAGCGGTTGAAGCCGTGGACGGTGGCACCGGTGACCAGGCCCTTCTCGTGGGCAACCTGGGCCAGCTCGGCGAACGACAGCGGTTGCAGGCCGTTGGCGGTGAGCTTGCCGTCGACCCAGTGGGCGTCTTCGCGACGCACCACCAGCGGGTTGGCCGCGCCGTTGAACGGACCGCGACGCCAGATTTCCAGGGCCGCCGGCCACAGGCCGTGGTTGAACAGCACGCGTGCCGCTTCACGGGTGGCGTGGCTGAAGTAGTAGGCCGAGTTGGTCGCCGACGACGCCGAGGCGTACTTGCCGACCCAGCGCGGGTTGCGCAGCTTCTCGTCCTGGGTGGGCTGGCTCATGGTGTAGGGGTCTTCGCCGCTGAGCAGTTGCAGCTCCGGCCACTCGGTCTCGGCGGTCTTCATCTCGTCCGCCGGTTTGCCGAGGAAGTCGGCCACCACCAGCGCCTGGGAGGTGGACATGCCGGTGCCGATCTCGATGCCGATATGGCGCATGTGCACCTTGCCCTGCGCATCGAACTCGATGCTCGCCATGGGCGCTTCGGAGCCGGTGCCGAAGTCCTTCTGGCAGATGGCGAAACCAACGCCGTACCAGTGGTCCGGGTCCTTGGCGTCCATCTCCTTCTTGCGTGCGTCGCGGGTCTTCCACCACTCGTGGGCAGCAGCCTTGTCGAGGATCTCGTGCAGGCGCAGGGCACCGGCGGGGATCGCGCCCTGGGTGTTCTTCATGCCCGACTTCAGCGCGTTGACGCGACGCAGCTCGATGGCATCGACGCCCAGGCGACCGGCGATCTCGTCCACCATCATCTCGGTGGCGGCCATGCTCTGCAGGGTGCCGTAGCCACGCATGGAACCGGCCTCGACGGCGCGGGAATGGTAGGCAGTCACCTGCAGGTCGTTCTGCGGCATGTAGTAGATCGACTGCGCGGCGGTAGCGCCCACGGCAGCCACGGACGGGCTGTAGTTGATGCGGCCGCCGCCGTCCACGCTCATCTCGGTGCGGAAGATCTTGAAGGTCATGTCCTTCTTGTCCACCGCCAGCTGGTAGCGAATGTCGAACGGGTGGCGCTTGATGCCGCTCTGGAACTGCTCGTAGCGGTCATTGGCCAGGCGCACCGGGACACCGTTGCCATACAGCGCAGCCAGGGCCGCGTAGTAGACGAAGATGTTGTGGTCCTTGGAGCCGTAACCCACGGTGTAGCCGGGGTGCATGTTCAGCTTGGCCAGGCCGAAGCGCGACGGGGCGATCATGTGCGCCGTCTCGAAGGCCGCCTCGAAGGGGCACTGGGTGGCGACGACGAAGTGCAGGGTCTTGCTCGCCGGGTCGTACCAGCCGTTGCCGTTGTCCGGCTCCATGGCGGCTGGTTCGATGGACGGGGTCTTGTAGCGCTCGTCGAAGACCAGCCAGTTCTCCGGCGGGTTGTCGATCTGCTCCTTGATCTTCTGCGCGTAGAATAGGCCCTGCTCGGTGAGGTCGCCGTGCTGGTTGGGCTGCTGGTTCCACACCGGTTTGCGCTCGCGGATCATCGGGAACAGGATCGAGTCCTTGAGGCTGGAGAACTCGTCCGGATCGGCCGAGGTCGCGCCACCGACGCGCACGTAGCGGAAGCTGCCGTAGGGATCGCCCTGGTACAGCGGGGCCTGCGCGCCGTAGCGGATCGCCTTGTCGTTGAACTTCATCTTCAGCTTGGCCTGACGGAAGCGCTCGAAGTCGTTCCAGATCAGGATGGCCACCGGGTGGCCGATGAACATCGGCACCTTGCCGCGCGGCAGCAGCGGGTCCGGGGCGTGGGCCTCGGGGAAGACGATGCCGTCCTTGTCCAGGTCCTCGGCGGTGACGATGCGGTCGGGCTGCAGCTCGGCGCCCAGCCAGGCGAGGTCGATGCCGTCGAAGATGCGGTCGGCCTTGATGGTCTTGAGCAGCATGGCGTGGCCCTGCTGCTGCGGCCAGCCGGGCATGTCTTTCGAACGGATGTCGCGGGCGAACACCTTGTTGCCGCAGACCTTGGACAGCGCGTCGTTACGGAAGCGCGCCTTGCCGTCGTGGCCCATCCACTGCTGGGGGGAGACGGTGACGGAGTTTTCCATCAGGGCAGCGAAAGCCCGGCTGCCGAGCGGCGCCATGGTCACGCTGACACCGGCAATCAGCCCGCCTTGCAGGAAGGCGCGCCGGGAAATATCACGGTTGGACATGGTTCATCCTCTGGACGGTGAAGGCCCGCCCATGTCGTTTTTTCTGTGCTGGAGAGAGTTCGGAGGCCGCGGAATCGCGGGCGTCTCGGGGATGGCGCCGAAGGAAGGATCCTGCAGGAAAACCTGACTCTTCTGTCAACTTTAACGCACCTCAATAGTGCGAAGCAAAGTCAATCGGGCGGCTTGTCGCGGCGATGAAAATTTTAGTCGACGCATCGAGACTATTCGCCAATTGCGGGCTTCGCCGACGACAGGCGTAAAAGTGTTACAGCGTGCTACGCTGCGCAGCCCTTGCTTAGCCTCCTAACAAAAGCCCTTTCCATGACCGCCGAAGCCACGTCCCTGCTGCGTCACCGCCCCTTCCTCGCCTTCTGGCTCGCGCGCGTCTGCACCGCCAGTGCGTTCCAGATGATCACCGTGGCCATCGGCTGGCACATCTACGAGCTGACCCACAACGTGCTCGACCTCGGCCTGGTGGGATTGGTGGAATTCACCCCGCGCGTGCTGTTCATGCTGCACACCGGCCACGTCGCCGACCGCTACGACCGCCGGCGCATCGCCTCGCTGTGCCAGATCGGCCAGGGCCTGATCGCCGTCGCGCTGGTGATCGGCGCCAGCACCGACAACGTGACCCGCGAGATGATCTTCGTGATGGCCTTCCTGCTGGGCACCGCGCGGGCCTTCGAGATGCCGACCACCCAGGCGCTGCTGCCGAACATCGTGCCCACGGCGCTGTTCCCCCGCGCCGTGGCGGCCTCCGCCTCGGCCATGCAGGCGGCAACCATCGCGGCACCGGCCTTCGGCGGCTTCCTCTATGCCTTCGGCGCCTTCTGGGTCTACACACCCACCGCGGTGCTCTACTTCATCGCCTGCACGCTGGTGCTCACCCTGCCCAAGCGTCAGGCACCGGCCGCGCAGGGCAAGGCGACCCTGGAATCGCTGCTGGCCGGCATCCGCTTCATCCGCAGCCGCCCGGACATCTTCGGCGCCATCTCCCTGGACCTGTTCGCCGTGCTGCTGGGGGGCGCCACCGCGCTGCTGCCGGTATTCGCCAAGGACATCCTGCTGACCGGCCCCTGGGGCCTGGGCCTGCTGCGCTCGGCCCCGGCGGTGGGCGCGTTGCTGATGTCGTTCTGGCTGGCGCGCTTCCCCATCGAACGCAACGTCGGGCGGATCATGTTCCTCGCCGTCGGCATCTTCGGCGTCGCCACCATCGCCTTCGGCCTGTCGACCTCCTTCTGGCTCTCCCTGGCGGTCCTGGTGGTGCTGGGCGCGGCGGACATGATCAGCATGGTCATCCGCGGCGCCTTCGTGCAGCTGGAAACCCCGGACGAGATGCGCGGCCGGGTCAGCGCGGTGAACGGCCTGTTCATCGGTGCCTCGAACCAGCTGGGCGAGTTCGAGTCCGGCCTCACCGCCCACTGGCTCGGCACCGTGCCGGCGGTGGTGCTCGGCGGCGTCGGCACGCTGGTGGTCACCGGAGTGTGGATGAAGCTGTTCCCGACACTGGCCAAGCGCGACAAGCTGCACTGAAAAAAATCCCCCGCTGGAAGCACCAGCGAGGGATGTGGGAACGGGCGCTGCGAGCAGCGCCCGGATGGGATCGATTACGCAGCCTAGTGCGCTGGCCCTAACCCAGCAGCGCTCATGAACAGGCGCATCAGCCAGGCCGCGACACCCAGGCCTGCAACGCTCAGCGCCCAGATCAGCACCAGCCAGCCCAGCCGCTTGCGCAGCGGCGCCTTCTGCGGTTCCTCGTGAGTCATGCTGCGCACCTCTAGTGGTAGCCGTCGCCGTGCTTCACCTTGCCGCGGAACACGTAGTAGCTCCAGGCGGTGTAGACGAGGATGAAGGGAATGATGAACAGCGCGCCCACCAGCATGAAGCCCAGGCTCTGCGGCGGCGCCGCGGCATCCCAGATCGACATCGACGGCGGGATGATGTTCGGCCACAGGCTGATGCCCAGCCCGCTGTAGCCGAGGAAGATCAGCGCCAGGGTGAGCAGGAACGGCTTCACGTGGTCATTGCGCGCCACCGAGCGCAGCAGGCCGTAGAAGGTCAGCAGCACCAGCAGCGGCACCGGCAGGAACCAGAACAGGTTCGGCAGGCTGAACCAGCGCTGGGCGATGTCCTCGTGGGCCAGCGGGGTCCACAGGCTGACGATGCCGATCACCGCCAGCAGCACCAGCGCCAGCGGCCTGGCCAGGTCATGCATGCGCTCCTGCAGGCGGCCTTCGGTCTTCATGATCAGCCAGGTGCAGCCCAGCAGGCTGTAGGCGACTACCAGGCCGAGGCCGCAGAACAGCGGGAAAGGAGCCAGCCAGTCCAGCGAGCCGCCGGCGAAGGCGCGGTTTTCCACCGGGATGCCCTCGATGAACGCCCCCAGTGCCACGCCCTGGAAGAAGGTCGCCACCAGCGAGCCGATGATGAACGACTTGTCCCACAGGTGACGCTTGTTGGCCCGCGCCTTGAAGCGGAACTCGAAGGCCACGCCGCGGAAGATCAGCCCGACGAGCATCAGGATCAGCGGCAGGTACAGCGCCGAGAGCACGGCCGAATAGGCCACCGGGAAGGCACCGAACAATGCCGCGCCGCCCAGTACCAGCCAGGTCTCGTTACCGTCCCAGACCGGCGCAACGGTATTCATCATCACGTCGCGGTCGCCCTCGTCCTTGAAGAACGGGTAGAGCATGCCGATGCCCAGATCGAACCCATCCATCACCACGTACATCATCACGCCGAAGATGATGATGATCGCCCAGATCAGCGGAAGATCGATTCCCATGGCTCAGTTCCTCCCCGCTTCAGTGCTGTCATCGTCGTCAAGTCCCTCTTCGGTGGCCGACAGCGGCCGCGCAGCGGTACGTTTCTGGCCGGCGCCGCCATGGCTGGTCTCGCGCCCTTCGTGGGTGACCGGGCCCTTGCGCACCAGGCGCATCATGTAGCCGATGCCCACGCCGAACAGGCTGAAATACACCAGCACGAACATCACCAGGGTCAGGCTCATCTGCGCGACGCTGTGGTTGGACACCGCGTCCGAGGTGCGCATCAGCCCGTAGACGACCCACGGCTGGCGACCGATCTCGGTGGTGAACCAGCCGGCGAGGATCGCGATCAGGCCGGACGGCCCCATCCACAGCACCAGATGGAGGAACGCGCGGTTCTCGAACAGCCGCTTGCGCCAGCGCAGCCAGACGCTCCACAGGCCCACCAGGATCATCAGCAGCCCCAGGCCGACCATGATGCGGAACGACCAGAAGATGATGGTGGAGTTGGGCCGGTCGGCTTTCGGGAAGTCCTTCAGCGCCGGGATCGGCTCGGTCAGGCTGTGGTTCAGGATCAGGCTGCCGAGGACCGGAATCTCGATCTTGAAGCGGGTTTCCTCGCGTTCCATGTCCGGCCAGCCGACCAGTATCAGCGGCGTCGGGCCGCCTTCGCTGTTGTCCCAGTGGCCCTCGATGGCGGCGATCTTCGCCGGCTGGTGCTTGAGGGTGTTCAGACCGTGGGCGTCGCCCACCATGGCCTGGATCGGCGCGACGATCAGCGCCATCCACATGGCCATCGAGAGCATCTTGCGGATCGCCGGGTTGTCGCGGCCGCGCAGCAGGTGCCAGGCCGCCGAGGCGCCGACGAAGAACGCCGTGGCGACGAACGAGGCGATCGCCATGTGCAGCAGGCGGTAGGGGAACGACGGGTTGAAGATGATCGCCAGCCAGTCCACCGGCACCACGATGCCGTTGACGATCTCGTGGCCCTGCGGGGTCTGCATCCAGCTGTTGGAGGCAAGAATCCAGAAGGTCGAGATCAGCGTGCCGATCGCCACCATCACCGTGGCGAAGAAGTGCAGGCCCGGGCCGACGCGGTGCCAGCCGAAGAGCATGACGCCGAGGAAGCCGGCTTCGAGGAAGAACGCCGTGAGCACTTCATAGGTCAGCAGCGGGCCGGTGACGCTCCCGGCGAAGGCCGAGAAGGCGCTCCAGTTGGTGCCGAACTGGTAGGCCATGACGAGGCCGGAGACCACGCCCATGCCGAAGTTGACGGCGAATATCTTCGACCAGAAGTGATAGAGGTCGCGGTAGACCTCCTCATGGGTCTTCAGCCACAGGCCTTCGAGCACCGCCAGGTAACTGGCGAGGCCGATGGTGATGGCAGGGAAGATGATGTGGAAGGACACGGTAAAGGCGAACTGGATCCGGGCCAGGTCGAGCGCCTCTAATCCGAACATGACGATTCCTCTTCAGGCTGACGCCTACCCCACGGAAGGGTCGGGCACCGTACCTTGCGCATGCGCAGGGCGTTCTTGCGTGATGTCTGTGTTTGCTAATGACTCAGTTTCGAGCCACCGATCTGGCGTCGGTTCGGGTTCTTTTCGCCGCTCAATCAGAATGGACCACCATCTGCATTGACGCCGCTCAAGAAACTGCATCGATCTTACGCGCCCGGTGATCGGGGGCTGGAGTGGTGGGTTGCCGCGCGACGGGGTGTCGCGCGACAGCTTGTCTCAGGGCAGGCGGCGATCCTCCATATGAACAAAATCGAATATGAAAATGAAAAATTAATATTTTATTGGAATAAAAAGACCGGGTAACTTTCGCTGCAACCGCTGCCGAGTGAGCCGCGGAAAAAGACTCCACCGCCCGTACGAAGGCCCCATCCCGGCCGGCCCGGACGCCAGCGGTCATCTGCCCCACAAGGACATCGCAATGAAAAAGCTGCTGCTTCTGACCGCCCTCGCCGCTGCCTTCAGCACCACTGCCTTCGCCAACGAGAAACTCGTTGTCGCTGCCACGCCGATCCCCCACGCCGAGATCCTCGAGCTGATCAAGCCGACCCTGGCCAAGGAAGGCGTGGACCTGGAAATAAAGGTCTTCACCGACTACGTACAGCCCAACGTGCAGGTCGCCGAGAAGCGCCTGGACGCCAACTACTTCCAGACCAAGCCGTACCTGGACAACTTCAACGCCGGCAAGGGCACCCACCTGGTCACAGTGACCGGGGTGCACGTCGAGCCCTTCGGCGGCTACTCGAAGAAGTACAAGTCCATCGACCAGCTGCCTGACGGCGCCACCGTCGCCATTCCCAACGAAGGCAGCAACAGCGGCCGCGCCCTGCTCCTGCTGCAGAAGGCCGGCGTGATCAAGCTCAAAGACCCGAGCAACGCCCTGGCCACCCCGAAAGACATCGCCGAGAACCCCAAGCACCTGAAGTTCAGGGAGCTGGAGTCGGCCCTGTTGCCGCGCGTGCTGGACCAGGTCGACCTGGACCTGATCAACACCAACTACGCACTGGAGGCCAAGCTCAATCCGGTGAAGGACGCGCTGATCCTCGAAGACCGCAACTCGCCCTACGTGAACTACCTGGTGGCGCGTCCGGACAACAAGGACAGCGATGCCCTGAAGAAACTCTCCGCTGCCCTGACCAGCCCGGAAGTCAAAGCCTTCATCGAGAAGAAGTACAACGGCGCCGTGGTGCCGGCCTTCTGATCCGTCGCCCGGCCGCTGGCCGGGCGCAACGACTCCCACGCTGGGCGCACCTCAGGTGCACCCGCTTCGACGCCGGTGGGCAGGTTCCACCGGCGTTTTTCTTTCCCAAGGACCTGCCATGAGCGCCCCCGCCAAAGGCCCCTCCACCCGCGCCGTCCATGCTGGCCACGATGCCGACCGGCGCATGGTCACCCGCGCCAAGAGCCAGCCGATCTACCAGAGCTCGGTGTTCGTCTACGACTCCCTGGAACAGGTCGACGACTTCCTCGCCGGCAACCCCGACAACTACATGTACACGCGCATCGGCAACCCCAACCACAGCGCCGTGGAAGAGCTGCTGCGCGAGCTGGAAGGTGGCGAGGACGCGCTGTTCTCCGCCTCCGGAATGGCAGCGATTTCCGCCGCACTGCTGGGTGTGCTGGGTGCCGGCGATCACCTGATCGCCAGCCGCGAGCTGTACGGCACCACCCAGAGCCTGATCGAGAAGGAACTGGCGCGCTTCGGCATCGCCTCCAGCCTGCTCGACCTCAACGACCTGGCGGCAGTGGAAGCGGCGATCACCCCGACCACGAAGCTGATCTACACCGAGACGGCCTCCAACCCGCTGGTACGCATCAGCAACGTCCCGGCCCTGGCCGAGCTTGCCCACCGTCGCGGCCTCAAGCTGCTGGTGGACAACACCTTCCTCTCGCCGGTGCTCTACCAGCCGCTGCGCGATGGCGCCGACCTGGTGATCCACAGCACCACCAAGTACCTCAACGGCCACAGCGACGCCATGGGCGGCGCACTGGTCGGCGAGGCGAAGTGGATCGCCGCCGCGCGGCGCTTCCAGATCAACGCCGGCGGCAGCGCCAGCCCCTTCGAGAGCTGGCTGAACTTCCGCGGCGCCAAGACCCTGGCCCTGCGCATGAAAGCCCACTCGCAGAACGCCCAGGCACTGGCCGAAGCCCTCGAAGCGCACCCGCAGGTGGCCCGCGTGTACTACCCCGGACTGCCCTCGCACCCGGACTTCGAGCTGGCGCAGCGGCTGTTCCGCAAGGGTCATTCGGGCATGTTGAGCTTCACCCTGAAGGGCGGCCTCGATCAGGTCGACACGTTGGTCGGCGAGCTGCAACTGGCCGCCTTCGCCCCCTCGCTGGCCGGCGTCGCCAGCAGCATCACCCACCCCGGCAAGACCTCGCACCGCGCGCTGTCCGCCGAGGCCCTGACCGCGCTGGACATCCACGACGGCACCATCCGGGTGTCGGTGGGCATCGAGGACAGCGAGGACATCGTCCACGACTTCCTGCAGGCGCTGGACGCGCTGTAACAGCAGAAGGAGATTTCCCATGAATGCACCCCACGCGCCGCTACCGCTGCTGACCTTCCCCGACGCCGACAAGAGCCCGCTGAGCATCCGCGCCAAGGCGCTGGTGTTCTTCGACCCGCGCTCCCATGCAGTGCGCGACGAGGTGGAGCGCCTGGCGCCGTTGCCGCAACCGGTGCTGATCCACGGCGAGACCGGCACCGGCAAGGAGCTGCTGGCCCGTCACATCCACCGCGCCAGCGAACGTCCCGGCCTGTTCGTCGCGGTGAGCTGCAGCGCACTGAGCCGCAACTACGCCGACGCCGAGCTGTTCGGCTACGCGCCGGGCGCGCACAACGGCCCGGTGAGCAGTCGCGCCGGCTGGTTCGGCTCGGCCAACGGTGGCACCCTGTACCTGGACGAGATCGCCGACCTGCCGCTGTCGTTGCAACAGAAGCTGCTGCGCGTGCTGCAGGAGCGCGAAGTGCTGCGCGTCGGCGCCCGCGAGCCGGTGCCGGTGGACGTACGCCTGGTCGCCGCCACCAGCATCGATCTGGGGCAGGCAGTGAAGGCGGGGAAATTCCTCGAGGGACTGCAGCAATACCTGCACGACGGCAACCTCACGCTACCGCCGCTGCGCGAACGCGTCGGCGATATCCAGCCGCTGGCCGAGTACTTCCTCGGCGTGCATGCGCAACGCCTGGAACTGCCGGTGCCGCAGATCGCCAGCGACACCCAGCGCGCGCTGGAAGGCTATTCGTGGCCGGGGAATATCCGCGAGCTGGAAAACGTCATCCACTTCGCCCTGCTGGTCAGCCCGGACGAGGAGATTCGCCCGGAGCACCTGAATTTTTCAGGCGGCGTTGCGGGGTCAGGCGGCGTGGCGGGGACGAACGACGGAAAGCAATTGAGCCAAGGAGCGCTGGAGCGTCTGGCGCGCCAGCCCGGCGTCGAGGCGCAGCTGCGTGCGCTGCTGCAACGCCTGGAGCACGAGCGCGGCCAGGACGCCGCGCTGTAGTCGCCAGCGCGACCCGAAGGGCCGCGCACGGGCGACAGCATGCAACTGGGGGTATTACTTGGTGGCGGTGTTCGAGTGAGCAACCACCGGGGTGCACGACGGGTTGGTCAGCTTGGCCGGATCGGTCAGCAGGCCCGGCATCATGCGCGAGGTGCAGTTGAAGATACGGCCCTTGGTGGTGGTGGCCACGTAGGAGAGCTCCTGGCCACCCAGCGCGTCCGGCTGGCCGGCTTTCACGTCGCTGACGACCAGTTCGTCGGAGGAAGCCAGACCGATCATCTGAGCGGTAGCGGCTTGCAGCGGAACGATGGCCTGGTTGGTGGTCATGGTCTGGCAACCGGCCAGCAAAGCGAAGAGTGCAGTGGCAATGGCGATGCGTTTGAAGTCCATCTCGAGATACTCCCTGTTGGTGGTTTTTTGTCCTGCCGGGGGAGACTAACGGAATCAGCAAGTCAATCGCCATAGCCGTTTCACATGTTTTTCACGAAAAATTGCACACTCGTTCAAGTTTCCGGACTGGAACCCGCTCTATTCCGGTAACTGTGCTATGCGAGGAACTGTTTCACCCGCCTGACAGCCGGTAATCGCGGCAAAACCACGAACGGCGCTGAACCGTTTCACCTTTCGCGACGAACGGTCGCAGTGAAAGGCTTTGCCGAGTTGCAGGTCGGCAGGAGGGAATCCTGAGCAGGAAGTCAAAATCAGGACTATTGCCCGCAAATATCGACAAAAGCAGTCTCATCGACCAGCTCAATACTGCTCATCAAGACCATTCACTTCTTTTCGTCACAATCTTCAGGGAAAATGGCTATCAGGCGGTCGGGACCCATTTTCCCCGGCGCCATTGGAGACTATCGTGACCAGCTTTGCCGCTCTTGCTAACTTCTTCGCCGCCACCGCTTTCCTGACCGCGCCCGCGAAGGCCGACCCGGAACGCCGTGAGATCCGTGAGGCGAAAAAGAACCGTCGCAAGTAAAGCAGTACCCGCTCCGCTCGGCCCTTGAACAGGGCCGGCGGCGGGACCACCGGTCCCGCCGATTGGCCTTCCAGGGCCTTCCCGTGTTTTCATTGAATGCTTGTTCAAGGAAAACTTCGAGGGACCCCGCCCGTTTTGTCCGCTGCACAATCCCCCCCGTCCGTAACGCCCTCCCCCAGCATGCGCATGAACCCACCGGTCTTCTACGGTGCGGCCGCGCTGATCCTCATCTTCGCCCTCACCGTCATCGCCCAGCCGCAAAGGGCCGGTGAATGGCTGCTCGCCGCGCAGTCCTGGGCCGCCGACAGCGTCGGCTGGTACTACCTGCTGGCGATGACGCTGTACCTGATCTTCGTGGTGGTCACCGCGCTTTCCGGCTACGGAAAGATCAAGCTCGGTGCCGACCACGACGAGCCGGAATTCAGCTACCTGTCCTGGGCCGGCATGTTGTTCGCCGCCGGCATCAGCATCACCCTGTTCTTCTTCTGCGTGTCCGAGCCGCTGACCCACTTCGCCCAGCCGCCGCAGGGCGAGGCCGGCACCCAGGAGGCGGCGCGCCAGGCCATGCAGCTGCTGTTCCTGCACTGGGGCCTGCACGGCTGGGGCGTGTTCGCCCTGGTGGCGATGGCGCTGGCCTACTTCGCCTACCGCCACAACCTGCCGCTGGCGCTGCGCTCGGCCCTCTACCCGCTGATCGGCAAGCGCATCAACGGCCCCATCGGCTACACCGTGGACTGCTTCGGCATCATCGCCACGGTGTTCGGCCTGGGTGCGGACATGGGCTTCGGCGTGCTGCAGCTCAACGCCGGCCTGGACTTCCTGTTCGGCATCGCCCACAGCCATCCGGTGCAGATGACGCTGATTGCGCTGATGATGGGCGCGGCCATCCTGGTGGCCGTGTCCGGCGTGGACAAGGGCATCCGCCTGCTGTCTGACATCAACATGCTGCTGGCCTGCGCATTGCTGCTCTTCGTGTTGTTCGCCGGCCCCACCCAGCACCTGCTCAATACCCTGGTGCAGAATATCGGCGACTACCTCGGCAGCCTGCCGACCAAGAGCTTCGACCTCTACGCCTACGGCAAGGACGGCAGCGACTGGCTGGGTGGCTGGACGGTGTTCTACTGGGCCTGGTGGATCGCCTGGTCGCCCTTCGTCGGCCTGTTCATCGCGCGCATCTCGCGCGGGCGGACGATCCGCGAATTCGTCTTCGGCGTGCTGTTCATCCCGCTGGGCTTCACCCTGGCGTGGATGTCGATCTTCGGCAACAGCGCCCTGGACCAGGTGCTCAACCATGGCTTCAGCGAACTGGGCCGGGTGGCCATCGCCGATCCGTCCATGGCGCTCTACCAGATGCTGCAGAACTACCCGGCCAGCCGGGTGGTGATCGCGGTGACGGTGCTGGTCAGCTTCGTGTTCTTCGTCACCTCGGCGGACTCCGGCACCGTGGTGCTCTCCACCCTCTCCGCCCACGGCGGCAGCGCCGACGACGACGGCCCGAAGTGGCTGCGGGTGTTCTGGGGCGTAGCCACCGCGCTGGTCACCGGCGGCCTGCTGTTCGCCGGCAGCATCGATGCGCTCAAGTCAGCGGTGGTGCTGACCTCGCTGCCCTTCTCGCTGATCCTGCTGCTGATGATGTGGGGGCTGCACAAGGCCTTCTATCTGGAATCCCAGCGCCAGCGCGCCCGCACCCATTCGCTGGCGCCGCCACCCTCGGCCAAGCCCGGCGGCTGGAAACGGCGCATCTCCCAGGCGGTGCACTTCCCTACCCGCGACGAGGTGTACCGCTACATGGTCGACGTGGTCAGCCCGGCGATCGCCGAAGTTTCCCAGGTGTTCCGCGAGAAGGGCCTGCAGGTGGATTCCGACCTGGACCTGAGCAACCTGGAAATCGGCCTGGAGATCGGCCACGGCGCGCAGCATCCGTTCCTCTACCAGGTGTCGATGCGCGGCTACTTCACCCCGTCCTTCGCCCGCGCCGGCATGGGCGGCCTGCACCTGAAGAACCGCCGCTACTTCCGCGCCGAGGTGCATCTTTCCGAAGGCAGCCAGGACTACGACCTGATGGGCTACAGCAAGGAGCAGATCATCAACGACATGCTCGACCAGTACGAGCGGCACCTGCAGTTCCTGCATCTGGTGCGCTGATCCAGCGCCTACGCACGTCCTTGTAGGAGCGAGCTTGCTCGCGAACCGGCCCGAGCGTCACTGCCAGCTGGTGTTCGCGAGCAAGCTCGCTCCTACAGGCTGGGTCTCACAACTGGTACGGCAATCGCACGCCTGGCTCGCGCTCGTCGAAAATCTTCACGTTGCGCGTCACCAGCAGCCGGCCTTCGACTTCCGCCGAGGCCTTGATGATCGCGTCCGGCAGCTTCACCTTCAGGCGCTGGCGCACTTCCACCGCGCGCTCGGCAATGCGCGCATCCAGTGCCAGCAAGGTGAAGCTGGAGAGAAAGGCGCGGGTCGCCGCTTCGGTCTGCGGCGTGGCGCCGATCAGCACTTCCATCCAGGTGATGATGCTGATAGCGCGGTCGTCGTAGAGCGCCAGCTCATCGCGCGCCTGTGCAAGGCCGTTGAGGTAATCGATGAGGATGTTGGTGTCGAACAGAACCTTCACCATTCCTCGCGCACCTTTTCCTGATACGCCAGGCCATCGACCTGGTTTTCTCGCCAAAGGCCGAAAGCGGCGTCAGCATCCGCCTGTGCATGGTTGACCAGATATTCGGCGATCGCCTCGCGGATGACCGAGGCACGGGATTGCTGCTGGCGTTCGCTGATGTCGTTCAGGCGTTCCAGGTATTCGACGGGGATATCCACCAGGGTGCGCATGTGAATCTCCGAAATCCGATATCGGCATCACATATCACAGGCGGAATCAAGAGACTGCCCCGCGACGAACAACCGAAAGCTCCGACAACGAAAAAGGCGCCCCGTAGGCGCCTTTTTCGCATCACGGCGAAGGATCAGCCACGAACGCCGCTCAGCACCTTGCGGTAGAACAGCACGCAGATCGCCACGAAGACCACCAGGCCCAGCCACTGTGCAGTGTCCTCGAAGCCGTCGCCGACCAGGGCCAGGGGCGTGGCAGAACCGGTGGTGCCGATGATGGCGGCGAGCAGGATGCCCATCAGGCTCTCGCCGACGATCAGACCCGAAGCCAGCAACACACCACGGCGCCTGGGCTCATCGGAGAATTTCTCCACGTCCTTGCCGGCCGCCACCGCGCGCTTGGCCAGGGCGGTTTCCAGCAGCCAGCCGATCACCGCACCGACCACCAGAGTCATGCCGATGGTCGGCGGCAGGTAGATGCCCAGGCCGACGGCCAGTACCGGCAGGCTGGCCTTGCCGGTGCGGCGCAGCAGCACGTCCACCAGGATCAGCGCGATGCCCAGCGCCACGCCGATCAGGATCATGTTCCAGTTCAGCGCGTTGTGGAAAATCCCGCTGGCAATCGCCGTCATCAGTGTCGCCTGCGGCGCGGCCAGCGCGGCGTTCGGGTCCATGCCCTCGCGCGGCAGGGCGCCGGTGAAGCCATAGGCGTTGAACAGCAGCTCCAGCACCGGCGGGATCACCAGGGCGCCCACCAGGCAGCCGACGATCAGGGCTACCTGCTGGCGCCACGGGGTCGCGCCGACCAGGTAACCGGTCTTCAGGTCCTGCAGGTTGTCGTTGGAAATCGCCGCGATCGCGATCACCACCGAGGTGGTGAACAGCGCCAGGGCAATGGCCAGCTTGCCGCCCTGCTGATCGAGGAAACCGGTTTCCAGCGAGCCGACGCCGAGGATCAGCAGCGACACCAGGATCACCGCGATGATGCCGATGCCGGAGATCGGGCTGCTCGAGGAGCCCACCAGGCCCGCCATGTAGCCGCAGGCGGCGGCGATCAGGAAGCCGAAGAAGAAGGCGAAGATCACGCAGACCGCCACCAGCCCCCAGAAGCCGAAGCCATGCAGATCCGGCGCGGCCTCGCCGAGGAAGTAGGAGAACACCAGGAACAGCGCCAGCAGCAGCAGGCCGGCGATGGCGACGATCCACTTTGCCGACAGGTCCCGCTCGGTGCGCAGGTCGCTCACTTCGCTGCGTCCGCGCACGGCGCTCAGCGACGACCAGACGCCCTGCACCATGGGCTTGAACAGGGTCGCCAGGGTCCACAGCGCGGCAATACCGATGGTGCCGGCGCCGAGGAAGCGCACCTGGCTGCTCCACAGCTTGGTGGCCAGTTCCGGCAGACTCTGCCCGGCGGCCAGCACGCTGTTCACCGAGAGCAGCGGCACGGCCACGCCCCAGGCGATGACCACGCCGATCAGGATGGCGATGCCGGCGGTGATGCCCATCAGGTAACCGGCGCCCACCAGCGCCAGGGAAAAGCCGGTGGACAGGCGGAACGCCGCCTGCCCGGCGGTGAGCCAGAAGCTGAAGCCTTCGGCGAGCACCTTGAAACCGCTGCTGAGCAGGCTGAACGCGGCGGCGACCACGCCACCGGCGAGGATGTCACGCAGGCCCGGGCCACCGGCTTTCGCCGGCTTGCCGGCCTTCTCTTCCTCCTCGTCCTGGCTGCCGACGCGGAGGATCTCCGCCGCAGCCACGCCCTCGGGATACGGCAGGCTGCTCTGCACCACCATCACCCGGCGCAGCGGAATGGTGTAGAGCACGCCGAGGATGCCGCCGATGGAGCAGATCGCGGCGGTCTGCCAGAACGGGAAGCCGCTCCAGTAGCCGATCATCAGCAGGCCGGGAAGGATGAAGATGATCGAGGACAGGGTGCCGGCCGCCGAGGCCTGGGTCTGCACCATGTTGTTCTCGAGGATGTTGGAGCCGGAGAAGTAGCGCAGCACGGCCATGGAGATGACCGCGGCGGGAATCGACGAGGCGAAGGTCAGGCCGACCTTGAGGCCGAGGTAGACGTTGGAAGCGGTGAACACCACGGTGATCAGCGCGCCGAGAATCAGGCCGCGAACCGTCAGCTCGGCGAGGTTGGACTCGTCGGGAATCCTTTCTTGCATGTAGGCAATCTCTTAATGAAGCGAAACTGCCAAAGCGTAGGACAGCGAGCCATCCGCCGCGACCCAGAATGGCGACGAATGCGGTCTGCGGTGCGGCTTCGTTGCCGCAAGTCACGGGGATGGCAGGAAATTTCGCGCCGAGAACCGCACGACTGCCCTTGTAGGAGCGAGCTTGCTCGCTCCTACGAAAAGCCGATCGGACCGTAGGGCGCATAACGCCTATGGCGTTATCCGCCATTGCGGCGGATAACCCGTTCCGGGTTATTCGCCCCAACAGAGCGAAAAGCCGTCAGAACGGCTTGTCGCCGAGAATCGTCGCGCGGTGCATCACCCGGCGTTGCGGGCGGTAGTCATCCACCGCGTAATGCTGGGTCACGCGGTTGTCCCAGAAGGCCACGTCGTTTTCCTTCCAGCGCCAGCGCACGGCGAACTCCGGGCGGGCGAAGTGGGCGAACAGCAGGTCGAGGATGCCGCGGCTTTCCGCCGGTTCCAGTTCGTTGATGCGGGTGGTGAAGCCGTCGCTGACGAACAGCGCCTTGCGCCCGGTGACCGGGTGCGTGCGGATCACCGGATGGCTGCGCGGCGGATTTTTCCTGCGTGCTTCCTCAAGGCGCGCGAGGTCCGCATCGCTGGCGCCGAAGCGTTCCTGGGGGAAGGACTTGCTGATGTCGTGGGTCGCGGTGAGGCCGTCGAGCAGCTGCTGCAGTGGTTTCGACAGCGCCTCGAACGCCGCGATGCCACTGGCCCACAGGGTATCGCCACCGTAGGGTGGCAGCTGCTTGGCAGCCAGCACCGCGCCCAGCGCCGGGGTCTCGAGGAAGGTCACGTCGGTGTGCCAGATGGCGTTGTCGCGCACGTCGGTGACGGCGGTGTCGAGGACGATGACTTCGCGCTGCTCGGGGGAGCTGGGATAGATCGGGTGGATGTGCAGGTCGCCGAAGCGCGCGGCGAAGTTCGCCTGCTGGCCCGGCGTCAGCGGCTGGTCGCGGAAGAACAGCACGTGATGGTCGAGCAGGGCCTGCTCGATCTGGCGCTGCGCCGCGTCATCCAGCGAGTCGGCCAGGCGTACGCCGGAAACGATGGCGCCCAGGGCCGGGCTGATGGGTTCGATGCTCAGGGTGGTCATGTTCGTGTTCTCTCGTGAGGTTCACGGGGTAGGCGGCTTGGCTTGCCCTCTCCCCAACCCTCTCCCTGAAGGGAGAGGGAGCCGTTCGGTGTGTTCGGATATCCCGGCGCAGTCCTGCATCCGCATGACATTTCCGGGTAGCAGAGGTACTCGCCTCCACTCAGGACCAGTCCCCTCTCCCGCTCGCGGGAGAGGGTTAGGGAGAGGGGCCCTTGCGCTGACTCGGCAAGGTCACTCCCAGGAAGCGAACCGCTTCTGCAACCAGCGCAGCCCCAGCTCGAAGCTCAGCGCGATGGCGGCGATCAGCAGGATCCCCAGCACCACCACATCGGTGGCGAGGAACTGCGCGGCGGACTGCACCATGAAGCCCAGACCGCGGTTGGCGGCGATCAGCTCGGCGGCGACCAGGGTCGACCAGCCCACGCCCAGGGCGATGCGCAGGCCGGTCAGGACATCCGGCAGCGCGCTGGGCAGGATCACATGGCGCACCACCTGCAGGCGGCTGGCACCCAGGCAGCGCACGGCCTGGATACGTGACTTGTCCACGCGGCGCACGCCGGCTGCCGTAGCGATCAGCAACGGCGCGAACAGCGCGAGGTAGATCAGCAGCACCTTGGACAGCTCGCCGATGCCGAACCAGATGACGATCAGCGGCAGGTAGGCCAGCGGCGGCACCGGGCGATAGAACTCCACCAGCGGATCGAAGGCCGCGCCCACCAGCGGGTTGAGGCCCATCAGGATGCCCAGCGGGATGGCCGTCAGCACCGCCGCACCCAGCGCCAGCAGCACGCGCAGCAGGCTGGTGCCGATGTGCTGCCACAGCGACGCGTCGACATAGCCTTCGGCGAGCAGGCGCTGGAGGGCTTCCAGCAACTGCTCCGGCGCAGGCAGGAACAGGGTGTCGACCCAGCCCAGGTGCGTGGCCAGCCACCAGAGCACGAAGATCGAGCCGACGCTGCCGGCAGCGGCCCAGCGGCGGTAGTCGCGCGGTACGCTGCGGGCAGTCGGCGCAGCGGCCGGGAGTTTGCCGGCGAGGGTATCAGTGGGCATGTTCGGCCTCCGGCTCTTCCAGGAACTCATCCAGCAGCAGCTGGCGCAGGCGCGCGAATTCCGGGTCGGACTTGATCAAGCGCACCGGCTCGCCGGCGGCGTAGCGGCGGGCGAAGTCCAGCGGCAGGCGCTTGACGATGCGCGCCGGCGGGCCGTCCATCACCACCAGGTCGGTGGCGAGGAACAGCGCTTCATCGACGCTGTGGGTGATCAGGAACAGGCCCTTGCCGGTCTTGCGCCACAGGTCCAGGGTCAGCACCTGCATGCGCTCGCGGGTCAGCGCATCGAGGGCGCCGAAGGGCTCGTCGAGCAGCAGGAAGTCCGGCTCCACCGCCAGTGCGCGGGCCAGGCCCAGGCGCTGCCGCTGGCCACCGGAAAGCTGCGAGATGCGGTAGTCCGCGTGCTCGCCCAGGCCAACCAGTTTGAGCACTTGATGGGCGCGGGCATTGCGCTCGGCGGCGCCAACGCCACGGATACGCAGGCCCAGGGCGACGTTGTCCAGTGCGCTCAGCCAGGGCATCAGCGCGTCGTCCTGGAACACCACGCCGCGCTCGCCGCCGGGGCCGCTGAGGGTGCGCCCGTCGATCTGCACGCGGCCGCTGTCCGGCGCCTGGAAGCCCGCCAGCACGTTGAGCAGGCTGGACTTGCCGCAGCCGGACGGGCCGAGCACCACCAGGGATTCGCCCTTGGCCAGGCTGAGAGTGAGGTCCTGCAGTACGACGCGCTCGCGTCCGCGCTGCTGGAAAGTGAGGCTGACTGCCTCGGCCGTCAGACGGCTCATGTTCTGCCCTCCGTAGGGTGAGAAAGGGATGTTTCGGTGCCGTGCTTGCCCTCTCCCTGAAGGGCGAGGGGACCGTTCGGTGCAGGTTGAGAACTTGGCGTCAGCCGGCACGGACAGCTCCCTCTCCCTTCAGGGAGAGGGCGGGGGGAGAGGGTGCCCCGCGAATGGAGTTGCAGGCTGATCAGCGCTGCCCAACCTGCACGCTCTCCGCCTGGCGCACGTATTCGGCGCTGACGTAGGGCGAGTAGTCCTTGAGCACCGAAGGCACACGCTTCTGCTCTTTCAGGAAGGCGGCGGTGCCGGCGATGTCCCTGGCGGTGCCGCCACCCAGCAGGGCGGACGACAGCTGCGCCTGGGATTCGGGGAAGGCGGAGCCGGCCAGCAGCTCGGGCACGTCCTTCGGATCGGCGCCGGTCAGGCGGGCGATCTTCTTCACCTGCTCGGAGTCGGCGGTCCACTGCGCCTTGTGCGCGTTGTAGTCGGCGAAGGAGTCCAGGCTCACGCGGGCAAACTTGGCGATGACTTCCGGGTGCTTCTCGGCGAAGTCCTTGCGGGCCACCCAGACCTCGAAGGTCGGAGCGCCCCACTGGCCGACTTCGGCGGCGTCGGTCAGCACCTTGCCGGACTTCTTGATCTCGCCCAGGGCGGGCGACCAGACGAAGGCGCCATCGATGTCGCCACGGCGCCAGGCGGCAGCGATCTCGGTGGGGTTGAGGTTGACGATCTTCACCTTCGTCGGGTCGATGCTCCAGTGCTTGAGCGCGCCCAGCAGGCTGTAGTGCGAGGTGGAAACGAAGGGCGTGGCGATGGTCTTGCCGATCAGGTCTTCGGGCTTCTCGATCCTGCTGCCGTTGCGCACCACCAGGGCCTCGGCGGCGTTGATCTGTGCGGAGACGACGAAGGCCACGATCGGCAGACCGCGCGAGGTGGCGGCGGCCAGCGGGCTGGAACCGAGGTTGCCCAGTTGCACATCGCCCGAGGCGATGGCGGCAACCACTTCCGGGCCGCTGTTGAAGCGGCGCCAGTCGAGCTTCTCGCCGATGACCTTTTCATAGGTGCCATCGGCCTGCGGAACCTTGGTCGGGTCGATGCCGGTCTGGTAGCCCAGGACGATGTCGGCGAACGCGGCGCTCTGGAAGGACAGGGCAGCCGCCACAGCGACGCCGGCCACGGCACGGCGTACGAAACGAGGTTTGTTCATGGTGTTTCCTCTGAAAGTAACGGCGGTGCCGGCCTCACAGAGGGACGGACCACGGACGGGATTCAATGGGGTGAAAGCTGCTTTGAAATCTTGTCCGGTGGTCCGGTAGAGCTAGATTACCGATATAAAAAACTTCGAATAAATAATTTTTAGTTCTTAACTTATGAGCGCCAGCGCTTATCTCGACCCCGCTACAGCCCCCGTGGTACGGCGTCTCAGGTGGCGCCGGCAAGCACGCGGGCGCGAGTACCCTCCTGGCGCAGGCCGACCTGCACCGCGTGCTGCGCCACCGCGGCAGTTTCCGCGACCAGGGTCGCCAGCGCCGCGCTGCGGCTGAAGCTCAGGCCGTTGCCCGCTGCCTGGGCGGATTCGAAGGCCACCGCCGACTGTTCGGACAGCCGCAACCCCAGCGCCAGCAGCCGCTGCAACTCCCCCGCCGCCGCCCGCGCCGGCAGGTTCTCGAAGGCCTGCACGGCCAGGCCCAGGGCAATGTTCGCCTGCAGCAGCCCGGCGAGGCTGCCACGCAATTGCGCTCGGGGCGTCCACGGCAGGCCGGGTGGCAGCAGGATGTCTTCGGGATGCAGGCGCACCTCGTGGCAATGCAGCAGGCCGCCGCCATTGGGTTCGAACAGGTCCAGCCCGCTGCGATCTGCCGGCAGTGCGGCAATCAGCAAACCCTCGCTGGGCGCATGGCGCGCCGAGATCAGCAGCCAGTCCACCGCCTCGGCGCCGAAGCAGTCGTGGCGCCCGCCCTGCAGCAGGAAGCCACCGCGCCGATGCTCGCGCGCCAGCAGGCGGCCTTCCTGGTGATCCACCGCCTCGCCCCACAACCATTCGCGCTCCACGCTGAGCGGCAGCAGGCGCTCGCGCTGCTCGCTGCTGCCCAGCAGCAGCACGCTGGTCAGTTGCAGGTGATGCAGGGCGAACAGCCGCGCCAGTGTGCCGTCACGCTCGGAGAGATCGCGCAGGGTCTGCAGCACCTCGTCCCAGCCAGCGCCGCGCCCGCCGTATTCGCGTGGCACGGACAGGGCCAGCAGGCTGGACGCGCGCAGGGCATCGCTCCAGCGCTGGGTAGGAGGCAGTTCGGAAAGCGTGGAAAGCGGCACCACCAGGCTCATGCACACCTCGGTTCGAAAGGTGGATCAGTGGCCTGGGCGTATGGCGCGCGGGTGTACTGAAAGGAAGGAAGAGAACGGCCTCCGAATGGAGGCCGTTGCATACCCTAGCGAATCGCGCGGGGGGCGCGAAATAACCTTTCGGGCTTAGCTCATGCCGCGAGTCAAAGGGCTTCCTTGCGCCGCCACTGCGGCAGGCCGATCAGCACCACGGCGCTGATGATCACCGCCATCGCCAGGGATTCGGCGAGGCCGATGTGCTCGCCGGCGAACACCACGCCGAGCATCACCGCCACCGCAGGATTCACATAGGCATAGCTGGTGGCGGCTGCCGGGCGCACGTTGGCCAGCAGGTACATGTAGGCGCTGAAGGCGATGATCGAGCCGAACACCACCAGATAGGCCAGCGCACCCCATCCCGCGGCCGTGGGCATCTGCTCCATGCGCTCGCCCGTGAGGAAGCTGCCCAGCAGCAGCACGCCACCGCCCACCAGCATTTCCACCGCGCTGGCCATGGCGCCAGCGGGCAGGTCCAGGCGCCGGCTCCACACCGAGCCGAAGGCCCAGGTCGCAGCCGCGAAGATAATCAGCGCCGCACCCGCCGGGCTGCCCTGCAGGTTCGAACCGAGGTTGAGCAGCACGATGCCGAACAGGCCTAGGGCGATGCCGGCCCATTCCAGCGCGTTGGTCCTGTTACCGAAGAAGCGCCCGAACACCAGGGTGAACAGCGGCACGGTCGCCACCGCCAACGCCGCCACGCCCGAAGCCACGCCCCAGTGCTCGGCCACCGTGACCCCGCCATTGCCGCAGCTCAGCAGGAGGATGCCGATGGCCCCCGCCGACAGGCATTGCCTGAGCGTCGGCATTGGCGCGCCGCGCGAGAGCATCCAGACGAACAGGATCGCCCCGGCAATGATGAAGCGGCAGCCGGCCATCAGCATCGGCGGCCAGGACTCGACCCCGATGCGGATCACCAGATAGGTCGAGCCCCAGATGAAGTAGAGGGCGAAGAAGGCAGCGATCAGGGTCAGTGAGACGCGGGCTCTGGGCATGGGCAGGGTGGTCATGGGAGGGGGCTCGACAAGGCAGGCAGGGCGATTCATTTTATGCAGGTCAATCGCCCCGGATAAGGCACAGACAACGCCATTACGGGCATAACACTTTTCTTTCGATGGATTTTCACAAGGCTCGCCGTCGAATAAAAACCGGAGTCATTGCATGGACAAGTACGACCGCGCGCTGCTCGCCGCCCTGCTCGAAGACGGCCGCCTGTCCTTCGCCGAACTGGCCCGGCGGATCAACCTCTCCCCGCCTGCCGTGGCCGATCGCGTAGCGCGCCTGGAGGCCGAAGGAGTGATCACCGGGTACCACGCCAGCGTAGACCTGTCGAAGATGGGCCGCTCGATCCAGTGCCTGATCGAAATGCGCCTGAACGACCACCGCAGCAAGACCATGCTCGACCCGCTGCTGGAGATCCCGCAGATCATCGACTGCTACCGCATCACCGGCGAGGCCTGCGTGATGCTCAAGGTGGCGGTCAGCTGCACCCAGGAGCTGGAGGAGCTGATCGATCGCCTCGCCCAGTTCGGCACCAGCAAGACCTCGCTGGTGCTGTCCACGCCCTTCTCGCGGCGTATCCATCCCGGCATGTTGCAGGGCTAGCGACGATATCCCTATAGGAGCGGGCCTATGGGGCGCCCCTGCAGGAGAGTTCAGTGCGTGCCGGTGGGGATATTGTTGGACGGCCGGAAATATCTCTAGAAGGAAATTGCACACGCCGCTTTCGTAGGCGCGGACTTTGTCCGCGATCGCGGGCATGGCCCGCTCCTACAGGAGTGCTGCGCTCTGCTCGCTCTCCCGGCGGATAAAAAAAGGCGGCGCCGCTCGCGCGGTGCCGCCTGAAGTCACGGAGTTGCTACATCGCGGGACCGAAAAACATCGGTCCCGCTGTATTGGATTACCGTTCGATGATCGCGGTCACACCCTGACCGCCCGCCGCGCAGATGGAGATCAGCCCGCGCCCCTTGCCAGCGCCGTCCAGCAGCTTGGCCAGGTTGGCGACGATGCGCCCGCCGGTGGCGGCAAAAGGGTGGCCGGCGGCCAGCGAGCTGCCCTTGACGTTGAGCTTGCTGCGGTCGATGGAGCCCAGCGGCGCGTCGAGGCCCAGGCGGGTCTTGCAGTACTCCGGGTCCTCCCAGGCCTTGAGCGTGCACAGCACCTGCGCGGCGAAGGCTTCGTGGATTTCGTAGAAGTCGAAGTCCTGCAGGGTCAGGCCGTTGCGCGCGAGCAGGCGTGGCACGGCGTAAACCGGCGCCATCAGCAGCCCCTCGTGGCCGCCGACGAAATCCACTGCCGCCGCTTCACCATCCTTGAAGTACGCCAGGATCGGCAGGCCGCGCTCCTTCGCCCACTCCTCGCTGGCCAGCAGCACCACCGAGGCACCATCGGTCAGCGGCGTCGAGTTGGCCGCCGTCAGCGTGCCGCGCGAGCCGCGCTCGAATACCGGCTTCAAGGTGCCGATCTTCTCCAGGTTGATGTCCGGACGCAGGTTCTGGTCGCGCACCAGGCCGCGGAACGGCGTCATCAGGTCGTTCTGCCAGCCCTCGTCATAAGCCGCCGCCAGCTTGTGGTGACTCTCGTAGGCCAGTTTGTCCTGCTCGTCGCGGGGGATGGCCCAGGTCTGCGCCATCAGCTCGCAGTGTTCGCCCATCGACAGCCCGGTACGCGGCTCGCCGTTCTTCGGGATGTGCGGCATCAGGTGGCGCGGGCGGATTTTCAGCAGGCTCCTGATCTTCTCGCCGTTGGACTTGCCGCGGTTGGCTTCCAGCAGGATCTTGCGCAGCCCTTCGTTGACGCCGATGGGTGCGTCGGAGGTGGTGTCCACGCCGCCGGCGATGCCGCAGTCGATCTGCCCGAGGGCGATCTTGTTGGCCACCAGGATCGCCGCTTCCAGGCCGGTGCCGCAGGCCTGCTGGATGTCATAGGCCGGGGTTTCCGGGGCCAGGCGCGTGCCCAGTACGCACTCGCGGGTCAGGTTGAAGTCGCGCGAATGCTTGAGCACCGCGCCGGCGACCACTTCGCCCAGGCGTTCGCCGTGCAGCTTGTAGCGCTCGATCAGCCCGTCCAGCGCGGAGGTCAGCATCTCCTGGTTGCTCGCCGTGGCATACACGGTGTTGGAGCGGGCGAAGGGAATACGGTTGCCGCCGACGATGGCGACCCGGCGCAGTTGGGTCATGCAGGGCTCCTGAGAATGAGCGTTGAAGTGCGGTCAAGGCTAACCTTAGCCGCTTGTGTCGCATTGGCCGCCCCGCCGTTGCGCAGGTCAGCGCGGTCAATTGCGCCGAACCCGCCGCTGCGTAGAGTGGTCAGCACTTTAGAGACCCTGTGCAGGAGCCCGTTCCATGACCGATCGCTACATCGCCTTCGCCAACTCCAACGTCGGCCGCCGCCTGGTCGGAGCCCTCGGCCTGCCCGCGCCGGTCCGCCTGGAGCGCTGGAGCGCCGGGCGCACGCGACCGGTGGACGGGGCGCTGCTGCTCGGCGGTGAGGGCAACCTGAACGAGGCGGTGCTGCCCTTCGCCGAGCGCCTGACCGACGCGCTGTTCTCCTTCAGCGACGGCCAGTACGGCCTGCCACGCTGGACCGCCGAGCATGGGCCGAAGCTCAAGGCCATCGTCTTCGACGCCAGCGGCCTGAGCCGTTTCGAGCAGACCCTCGAGCTGCGCACCTTCTTCCAGGGCGCCCTCAAGGGCCTGGATAAATGCCCGCATGTGGTGATCCTCGGCCGCGCGCCGGAGTCGCTCAAGGACCCCATCGCCGCCAGCGTGCAGCGCAGCCTGGAAGGCTTCAGCCGCTCCCTGGGCAAGGAAATCCGCCGCGGTGGCAACGTGCAGCTGGTGTACGTCGGCAAGGGCGCCGAGGACCAGCTCGAAGGCGCGCTGCGCTTCTTCCTCTCGCCCAAGAGTGCCTACGTATCCGGTCAGGTGGTGCGCCTGTCCGCCTATGACAAGCAGGTGCAGGACTGGAGCCGCCCGCTGGTGGGCAAGCGCGCGCTGGTGACCGGCGCCGCCCGTGGCATCGGCGCAGCCATCGCCGAGACCCTCGCCCGTGACGGCGCCGAAGTGGTACTGCTGGACGTGCCGCCGGCCAAGGAAGCCCTCGACGCGCTGGCCGCGCGCCTGGGCGGCCGTGGCGTAGCGCTGGACATCTGCGCCGCCGACGCCGGCGCGCAGCTGGTCGAGGCGCTGCCCGAGGGCGTCGATATCCTGGTGCACAACGCCGGCATCACCCGCGACAAGACCGTCGCCAAGATGAGCGAAGCGTTCTGGAACTCGGTGATCGAGGTGAACCTCAAGGCCCCGCAGGTGCTGACCCAGGCCCTGCTGGACGCCGGCAAGCTGCACGACGACGGCCGCGTGGTGCTGCTCGCCTCCATCAGCGGCATCGCCGGCAACATGGGCCAGACCAACTATGCGGTGAGCAAGGCCGGGCTGATCGGCCTGGCGCAGGCCTGGGCGCCGGCGCTGGGCAAGAAGGGCATCAGCATCAACGCAGTGGCGCCGGGCTTCATCGAGACCCAGATGACCGCCGCCATCCCGCTGACCATCCGCGAGGCCGGCCGGCGCATGAACTCCATGGGCCAGGGCGGCCTGCCGCAGGACGTCGCCGAAGCCGTGGCCTGGTTCGCCCAGCCGGGTTCGGGCGCGGTGAGCGGGCAGGTGCTGCGTGTCTGCGGGCAGAGCTTGCTGGGTGCGTGATCCGGCATGGCCAGCTTGTACAACAGCCCCGTACCTCGATCTTCGATGTAGGGCGCATAACGCCTACGGCGTTATCCGCCGTCGTGGCGGATAACCCGTTCCGGGTTATTCGCCCTACGGGTGCCAGCGCTCAATCACCCCCGCGCCGCCACCAGTTCGCGGAACTCTTCTGCACTCACCCGGTGATCGCCGTCCAGGTCTGCACGCACGATCAGCGCCGGTTCCTGGGTCATGAACTCCGCCTGGCTGACCTTGCCGTCGCCATCCCGGTCCGGCCAGGCAATGGCGTTGGGGGAGACGTTCACGCCGGGGTTGGGCGGGGTCACTTCTTCGCGGGTGAGCAGGCCATCCTGATTGCGATCCAGCCGGTGGAACATGCGCACGCGCATCGCGGACAGGTCATCAGCCTCGATATAGCCGCTGCCATCGCGGTCCAGACGGGAGAACGCCGTCTGCTCCATTTCCCCTGCCACTGCATACGGCGCGCTCAGCAGCAGGACGGCGGACAGCAGCAGGGGCTGGCGGATTCGGCTTTGCATCGGTGACTCCTTGAATGGGGAAGACCGGCAAAGCCTATCCAGAGGCCGACTCGAATCGGTTCGATCACTCCGCCGGCGGTTGCGGGCGACCGCGGCGGCGGAACTCCACGGGGGTCTCGCCGACCCAGCGCTTGAAGGCGCGGTAGAAGGTGCTCGGCTCGGAGAAGCCGGTGCGCTCGACGATCACCTCGATGCGTTCGTCGGTCTTGAGCAGCAGCTCCTTGGCCAGGCGACAGCGGTAGTCGGTGACCAGGTCGTTGAAGCGCACCCCGGCCATGGCCAGGCGCTCGCGCAGGCGCCGGGCCGGCATGTCGAGACGGGCGGCGACCTGCTCCAGGGTCGCGCCGCCATCCACCAGCAGCACGCCGATCAGCTCGCGCACCTTGCGCACCAGGTCCAGCCGCTCCACTTCCGCCAGTTGCCGGCGCGCCAGGGACTCGTGCATGCGCAGCAGTTCCGGCGCGGCGTGGCGCGAGGGCTTCTCCAGCACTTCGGCGTCGAACACCAGCGCATAGCGATCAGCGCCCAGTACCGCCGGGCAACCGTAGACCTCGCGGTAACGCTCGGCGGGCGCACCTTCCTCGTGCATCAGCTGCACTTGCTGGGGTTTGAAGTCGCCCTCGGTAAGCGCCTGGAACAGGCGCACCACCGCACCGGCGAGCATTTCGGGGAAGTGCCGGTTGGTCCCGGCGCTATGGCCGAGCAGCAGCACGGCCTTTTCGCCCTCCACTTCCAGGCGGGCGTTGAGGGTGTCGGAGAGCAGGCGTACGTAACGCAGCGCGTGGCGCAGGCCTTCGCCGAAAGTGGCGCTGGAGAGGAACAGGTACTCCAGCAGCAGGCCATGGAAGGCGGGCAGGTGGCCGGCCAGATAGAGGCCGACGTGCTCTTCGCCGCACTCTTCGGCGGCCGCCTTCCAGAACAGGTTCTGTGCGCTGTGGGGGAATCGTCCGGCAGGCAGGCTGCCGGCAGGCAGGCCGACGCGAGCCAGCACGCGGTCAGGGTCGGTACCGCTGGCGCGCAGGGCGTCGATCACCGGGCGCATCAGCGCCACATCGTCGGTCAGATCACGCATGGTGTTTTTTCTAGTTATCCATGAGGCGGGCCCATCTTAGGCAGCTTTCCTATCGCCCCTCAAGAGAATCAGGAACCAGCGTGCGGGAAATATCCGAGCTATCGGACGGTCACATTGACTTGCCTGCCGCGCACCGCGTTGCCACGGCCAATGCCCGCCAGTGACCGGCGGCTAAGCTGAGTGAATATTCGTCAGGAGATACCCGATGCCCCGCGATTGGCTTGACCTGTCCGCCCCACCCGCCCTCACCGGCCTGTTCGCCCGCGCCGCCGTACGCCGCGGCGTGCGTGGCCGCAGCCTGCCGACACGCGGCCTGCGCTGCCCGGTCACGGTCGACCCGAAGCACCTGGAGCGCTACCGCAAGGTCTGCGGCTTCGCCGACAACCACCTGCTGCCGCCGACCTACCCGCATATCCTCGCCTTCGGCCTGCAGATGGGCCTGCTGACGGACGCACGCTTCCCCTTCCCGCTGCTGGGCCTGGTGCACCTGGAAAACCGTATCAGCGTGTTGCGCCCGCTCGGCGGCCTGGGACCGTTCAATGTCAGCGTGCGGGTGGATGACCTGCAGCCCCACGAGAAGGGCGTGACCTTCAGCATCATCACCCAGCTGCACGACCAGCTCGGGCTGCTCTGGGAGGGCGACAGCCGCATCCTGTTCCGCGGCATGCGCCTGGACGGCACGCCGCCGACCCGCGAAGAGGTGACCGAGCTGCCGCTGGAGCAGATCGACGCCTGGAACTGCCCGGCGGACATCGGCCGGCGCTACGCCCGCGTGGCCGGCGACTACAACCCGATCCACCTGTCGGCCGCCAGCGCCAAGCTGTTCGGTTTCCCCCGCGCCATCGCCCACGGCCTGTGGAACAAGGCGCGCAGCCTGGCCGCCCTGGGCGAGCGCCTGCCGATGGCCGGCTATCGGGTCGACGTGCGCTTCCAGAAGCCGGTGCTGCTGCCCTCCCAGGTCAACCTGCTGGCCAGTGATGCAGCACCCTCCGGGCAGTTCAGCCTGCGCGGCAAGGACGGCCTGCCGCACATGGCCGGCAGCTGGAGCCCGCTGGACGTTTGACGCGCCAGGCTTGAAGCTATGGGGCTCACGTTGGAGCCCCATCTGCATGAACCTCGAAGCCATCACCGCGCGCCTGCACGCCATCCGCGACCACAACGACTGGAGTCGCTTCCACAGCCCGAAGAACCTGGCCATGGCGGCCAGCGTGGAAATGGCCGAACTGGTGGAAATCTTCCAGTGGCTGCGCGAGGACGAATCACGCCAGCTGTCGCCGGAGCAGCTCGCCCATGCCGGCCAGGAAGTCGGAGACATCGTCCTCTACCTGCTGCTGATGTGCGCGGAACTGGGCATCGACATGGACCAGGCGGTGCTCGCCAAGTTGGCCGACAGCGAGCGGCGCTTCATCGAAGGGGGCGCCAAGTGAGCGATTCCCCGAAGACCGGCGACCGCCATTTCGACGAACTGGCCACGCGCTTCGCCGAGAAGATCTACGGCGGTGCCAAGGGCGCCATCCGCCTCGCCGTGCTGCAGGCCGACCTCGCCGAAGCGCTGCCCGATCGCCCACTGCGCGTGCTGGATATCGGCGCGGGGCTGGGCCACATGTCGCTGTGGCTGGCCGGGCGCGGCCACGACGTCACCCTCGCCGAACCCGCCGCGCCGATGCTCGAAGGCGCGCGCCAGCGCTTCGAAGAGGCCGGCCTGCAGGCCACCTTCATCGCCGCGCCCTGGCAGGACCTGCTCGGCCAGCTCAATGAACCCTATGACCTGGTGATCTGCCACGCCGTGCTGGAATGGCTGGCCGAACCGCTGGCCATCCTGCCCGTGCTGCACCAGCTGACCCGCGCCGACGGCTGGCTGTCCCTGGCCTTCTACAACCGCGATGCGCTGATCTACCGCAACCTGCTCAAGGGCCACTTCCGCAAACTGCGCAAGAACCGCTTCTCCGGTGAAGGCCAGAGCCTGACCCCACAGGAACCGCTCGACCCGCGCGTACTCGAAGCTGCCATGTCCGGGCACTGGAACATCCAGGCGCGCAGCGGCGTGCGGGTGTTCCACGACTACATGCCGGTGGAGTTCCAGCACAAGGCCGAGCCGCTGGACCTGGTGGAGATGGAGCTGCAATACCGTCGCCACCCCGCCTTCGCCGGCCTCGGCCGCTACCTGCACTGGCTGTGCCAGCCGCAGGATTAGGTGCATAGTTGCCACTGCGCACGCCTTACCAAACCGGCGTGCGGGAGTCCGTCATGCCGCGTTACCTGTTGATCCTGCCGCTGCTCACTGCCCTGGCCGCCTGCCAGGGCCAGAACCCCTACAGCAACACCTCGCTGCCAATCCCACCCGCACCCGCGCAGGCCGCCAACCCCGGCCTCGACCCCGGCAGCTACCCGGCCCCGCCACTGGACTACGGGCGCTACCGCTCCTGGAGCTGGGTGGACGGCAGCGGTTTCGGCGGCCCGTTGCAGGACGCGGTCAGCGAAGCCCTCGACCAGCGCGGCCTGCGCCCGGCGCGCGCGAATGCCCCGGCGGACCTGACCGTCAGCGCCCATCTATCCAGCGAGCAGCGCACCCGTCAGACCACCGACTATTACGGCGGCGGCTACTACGGTGGCTGGAACGATCCCTGGTACGGCGGCGCTTCCTACCCCGTCACCCGCACTTACGTGGTCACCGTCAGCGTGGTGCGCATCGCCCTGTTCGACGCCCATAACCACCAGGAAATCTGGAGCGGCAGCGCCGAATACGAAAACGCCAGCAGCCAGACCGACCAGGCCCGCGCCCTGCGCGAAGCCGCGCGCAAGGCCATGGACGGTTACCCGCCGGGCTGAGCCTCGGCGCGTCGGTAGGCAGGCACGCTCGCCGGCGAATCCACCATCACCGCATCCGCTCCCAGTTGATGGGCGGCGCCATACGCTGCCGCCGAGTTGATACCGAACATCACCACCTTCGTGCCGGCGGCGTGGCGCACGCACTCCATGGCCTGCTGCGTCCACAACCGCGCCGGCTTCACCTGATAGGACGACGAGCCAAGAGTGAACTGCTCCGTCACCGTCAGCTCGCGCTCCAGTTCGATGCCCATCCAGGTTCCAGCGACCGGCGCTGAGCAACGGCCGGCCAGCGCCAGATCGACTAGCCGGTTGCGCGTCGCGTCACGGCTCTCGAAGCGCTGCGCCCGGTCCGCGTGGTGCTGCGCCAGGTAATCGCTGGCATCCCGCTCGGTGGAGTAGAAGCGCACCCGCGACCACGCCTGCTGTTCATCCAGCGTGCGGGCCACCGCCTCGATGACATCGCCCACCGGTTGCGACTTGATATCGAGGAAAAGCGGAACCGACGGTGGAATGGCCCGCAACGCCTCGGCCAGTGTCGGGATCGCCTGCGGCTCTGCGCGGTACGGGTAATTGCCCGCGGCATCCTTGTATTGATAACCCGCATTCACCGGGCGCAATTGCGCCAGCGACTTCGAGCCCACCGCCCCCTGGGCATCGGTCAATGCCGAGAGGTCCGCCGGCCGGTACAGCACCGCGACGCCATCGGCGGAAACCTGCACCGACAGCCACAAGGCATCGCTGTGGTTGGCCAGCGCCTTGCGAATCGCCAGCAGCGTGTTCTCCGGCGCATCCGCCGTACCGGCTCGATGCGCCACCACCTCGGGGGGCGGCAACGACGTCCGCACACCATCGCTACTGCATCCCGCCAGCAAAGCCAATCCCAGCAGCGCGCCTGTCCGTTTCAGTTTCATTTCCCACTCCGACGCATGAACGAGCCACGACTCTAGCAACGGGAAGCACCGCGCTAGACGCTGAACATTCCCCGCTTGCCATTCCCTCTGCCTTGCGCTTGGATGGAATTCTCTGACAGGAGTATTGCGATCATGATCCGCCGTTTGCTGTCCCGTTCACTGTTGCTGGGCCTGCTGCTCGGCCTCGCCGCCTGCGAGACCACCAGTGTCAGCCGCGACTACGACACCACCCGCGACTTCTCCCGCTACCTGACCTGGAGCTGGGCGCAGCCAGCCTTCGAGTACCGCCCGGACGACCCACGCATCAAGAGCGACCTCACCGAGCAGCGCATCAGCGACGCCATCGTCGGCGAGTTCGACCAGCGCGGCCTGCGCCAGGCACAGGGCGGCCACCCCGGCGACGTGAAGCTGCGCGCCTACCTGATCGTCGACCAGCGCCAGGACCAGGTCACCACCTACACCGGCGGCTACTGGGGCGGTTACTGGGGAGGCTACTGGGGCCCGCCGCCCATGGCCGAGAGCCGCACCGTGACCTACAAGGTCGCCACCATTCAGGTCGACATGTTCGACGGCAAGGATGGCAAGCTGGTCTGGCGCGGCAGTGGCGAGCAGATCATGCGCAGCAGCCCGCCGACGCCCGCCGAGCGTGAAGCGGCGATCCGCGAGACGGTGCAGAAGATCATCGCCCAGTACCCGCCGCACTGATCTGCAAAGACACCGGAGAACGCGTGAACCAGACTGCCCTGCAGCACCGCCCCGCCCTCGCCGACGACCTCGGTGCGGTGGTCGGCTTTCCCCAGGACGCCGACGAACTCTTCTACTGCTACCCCAAGGCAAGCTGGCCGCTGACCATCGGCCAGCTCGCCGCTGCCATGGCCGAACGGCGCGGCAGCAGTGTGGCGCTGCTGGACGGTCGGGTCGCCGGCTTCGCCAACTTCTACCAGTGGCAACCCAACGAATTCTGCGCGCTGGGCAACATGATGGTCGCGCCCTGGGCGCGGCGGCATGGCGTAGCGCAGTACCTGATCGAGGTCATGGAGAATCTCGCCCGCGACCAGTACAAGGCGCAGGTCATGAAAGTGTCCTGCTTCAACGCCAACGCCGCCGGCCTGCTGCTGTACGCACGCCTGGGCTACAAGCCGCAGGGCATCGTCGAGCGCGCCGACCCGCAGGGCCGGCGCATCGCCCTGGTCCAACTGGAGAAAGCCCTTGTCCACACCTGAGCCCCAGCGTGTGCTGATCATCGTCAGCAGCGGCCCGAGCACCCCGGCGCGCTGCGCCGCCCCCTTCTACACCGCCACGCTGCTGGCGTGCATGGATGCCAGGGTCACCCTGTTCCTCAGCGGCGAAGGCACACGCCTGGCCTTCCAGGACATCGCTGACACGCTCTACGCCGCCGAGGATGGCGAGCCCATCAGCCACTTCATCCAGCAGGCCAAGGAAGCCGGCGCCCGCCTGCTGATGTGCCGTGCACCCGGCGTGGCCATCGACGAAAGCCGGTTGATCGAGGAAGTCGACGAGATCGCCAGCGGCGGCGAACTGGCGCGCATGATCCTCGAATACGACCGGGTGCTGACGCTGTGAAGCTGCACGGCCTGGAGTTCCCCGACGACCTGCTCTACGCCCCCGACTACAACCTCTGGCTGCGCGAGGAAGAAGGCGGTGCCGTCACCCTCGGGCTCACCGCCTACGGTTGCGCGGTCTACGGGCAGATCTTCGCCTTCACTCCCAAGCGCGATGGCTGGCACATCGACTGCGACCGCAGCTTCGGCGTGGTGGAATTCGCCAAGGCCGCCTCGTCGGCGCGCAGCCCGCTCGACGGCAGCGTCCTCGCCAGCAACGAAGCCGTGGTGCGCAGGCCAGGGCTGATCAACCAGGACTGCTACGGCGAAGGCTGGATGGTGCGCCTGAAGCCCGACGACTGGGCCGCCGCCCGTGGCCGCTTCCTGCAGGGCGAAGCCGCGCTGGAGGCCTTCGCCCAGCGCATGCACCTGGACAACTTCGACCCCGACGACGACGGGGTCCAGGCCCTGCGCCCATGAGCCGGGCAGGCGCGCAGTTCACGCTGCTGCTCTGCCTGCTCACCAGCCCGGCACTCCGCGCCGACCAGCCAGCGCAGGACGGCTTCGTCTACCTCGACCAGATACTGAAATCCGCACGCTATGACGTGCGCTACGCCGGCGCCGACAACTTCGTCGGCGAGCCCATCGACGGTTACCAGAAGGCGCGGATCATCCTCACCCGCGAGGCTGCCAGCGCCTTGGCGGCGGTGGAAAAGGACGTCGCCCTCAGCGGCCTGGCGCTGAAGATCTTCGATGGATATCGCCCGCAACGTGCGGTGAATGACTTCCGCCGCTGGGCTGCCGACCCGCAGGATGTCCGGCAGAAGGCCAACTACTACCCGCAACTGGACAAGCCTGCGCTATTCCGCGACGGCTACATCGCCAAGCACTCCGGGCACTCGCGCGGCAGCACCGTCGACCTCACGCTGGTGGATTCGAAAACCGGGGAAGAACTGGACATGGGCAGCCCGTTCGATTTCTTCGGGCCCATCTCCCATCACGGCACCGCGCTGGTCAGCGTGCAGCAGACGCGCCACCGCGAGACGCTGCGCCAGGCCATGCTGCGGCACGGCTTCGAGCCCTACGGCGCCGAGTGGTGGCACTACACCCTGAAGGCCGAACCCTACCCGAAGACCTACTTCGACTTCCCGGTGCAGTGAGCGTCCCGGCATGCTCTTCGTAGGAGCGAGCTTGCTCGCGAACCTCCCAACACCGATGCCGCCAGCTAATTCCCTTCGCGAGCAATAACGATGGCGTCCCCCTTGCACCAACGGGACTGGCACCGGCACCTGACATTCGCGGAACCCTCTGTGTGAAACCCTCCTCCAACCCTCGCCCCGCCCACCGCATCACTGGAGCGCCCATGTCCCCGCAAGCCCCCGAATTCGACGGCCAGCGCTGGAGCAACGCCGAAGAAGACCGCATCGAAGTCGTCGCCGCCGATCCCTGCTGGCCCCGGCGCTTCACCGAAGAAGCCGCCGCCATCGCCCGGGCAGCCAGCCTTCCCGGCCTGGGCATCGAGCACATCGGCAGCACCGCCGTGCCGGGGCTGGACGCCAAGCCGATCATCGACATCCTCCTGCTGCCGCCACCGGGCAGCGATCCGCACCAACTGATCGAACCGCTGCAAGAACTGGGCTACCAGTACTGGGCCGAGAACCCCGACACCTCGCGGATGTTCTTCGTCAAAGGCATGCCCCCGCTGGGCAGCGGGCGCAGCCACCACGTCCACGTCATGGGCCTGAGCGACGCCTCGCGCCGCCTGCTGTTCCGCGACTGGCTGCGCACCCACCCCGACGACGCGCAGCTCTACGCCCAGGTAAAGCACGAACTGGCGAAGCGCTTCCCCACTGACCGCGACGCCTACACCGAAGGCAAGGACGAAGTCGTCGCGCAGATACTCGGCCGCGCGCTCAATCCGCCCGAGCACCACCGCGACGGCGAAGCAGCCCACGGCGGCGAAATCCAGGGGCCGGACAGCCGCTGAAGAACGCCACGCGTTAATCCGCCGTTAATCCAGCCGGCCGAAGCTCGGGGCTCCCCTTCAGGAGGAAGTCCCATGCTCAAGCTCTCCGTGGTCACCTTCGCCTGCGTCACCCTGGTCGGCTGCGCCGACTCCCCGCACTTCAGCCACTTCAACGCCATCGAATCGCCGGTGCGCGAATCCTTCGGCGAAGACAACCTCGAACGCCAGCCCACCCGCGTGCGCCTGCAAAGCGACGATTACTCGGCGCAACAACAGCGGATGATGTGGGGCCAGTGACGCCGCAACACCTCGGCAGACCGCGCCAGCGGCTGCCGATTGCGCTATAACGCTTGCTCCCCCAAGGCACAGGAACGGACACCATGGCCTTCGACTGGCACAGCGACCCGATCACCCGCCAGACCCCGCTCGACGCCCACTACCGCAACACCCAGAACGTCCGCCGCTTCATGACCGAGCACTGCGGCGAAGGCTTCCATTTCGACCGCGCCTTCATGGCCTGGGTACGCAGCGACGCGCCAGCGGACATGGGGGCAGTGGTGGATGAGTGGCGCCGCCGCAAGCAAGGGAAGGGCTGAATGCACCAACCGACATTCACGCCCGAGGGGGTATGCCATCGCACCGGCCTCGGCAAGCAGGACAAACTCGTGCGCCAATGGCTAGTCGGTATTCCGCTTGCCGACAGGACAGAGTTCCTCAGGCAGCTCTGGCCGCTGAACTACCGGTACGCGCTCGATCTCTTCCAGGCCGCGCAGCTTCCCGCCAATGAGAACAGGCAACTGGTGCGGCATTGGCTTCGCTCAGGCCATCACAATGCAGCACAGGCGCTTATCCAGCGGGCGACTCCTGTCCTGGGAGAGAAGACGTTCTGGCGGATTGCCTCAGAGGAAACACTGACTTCTGCCATGCGTGACTTTCTGAACTACTACGGCGGCAATCTTCTGGACGAGGCGCGCCTGACCTCAACAGCCGTCAGCGTTGACTCCAGCTCCCAGCCATAGCGTGAAGCTGCCATCGCGGATCGGCATCGCCTGCCGCACCACGCTGTAGCGCAGCGGCAGCACGCCGCCGGTGCTGACCTTCAACCGGTCAGCCAGCGCCAGCACCTCCTCGAAGGAAGCCTCCGGCAGGTACTTGTTGAAGGAGTAGCTGTCGCGGCCGATCAGCACCTGCACCGCGTACACGTCCTGCCCGACCGGGTCGTAGACCAGCAGCCCCTGCAACTCGATGCCCGCCGGCAACCGGAACAGCGCCCGCACCAGCAGCAACGAAACACCGGGCGCCACCTCCGCCGCCGTCGCCAGCGGCACCAGGAACACCTCCTCGCGAGCGCCGTCCTGCCAGCGCCACAGGTCGCTCAGTTCCAGATGGTCTTCGGTGAACTGGTCCAGTCTGACCATGGCTCGACTCATCCTTGCGGGAATGCCTGCCGCGACCTCGGGACAGCGTGTTTACTAAGGCCCTAGCCGTCCACGTCCGGGGCAATTTGCCCACGCGCAGCGTCTGTTTCGCCCTTCCACAGCCAAAGTTCGTATTCCGGAAAGGCGGCGATCACCTGCTCGAGGTCTTCCACTCGCGTTTTGGTCTTCAGGTCCGTGGCGACGGTCTGCCAGCGGCGGCGGTTGCTGTTGGCAGTTTCAGCTGCCAATCGCGCAGGCCCCAAGTGGCGAACAAGAACCCTAAGGCGTTCTTCGATCATAAAGTCGCTCGCAGAAACTAACGAAATATTTGACTGACGAATAATTCGTCTATAGCCTCAAACGGAATGACGAAATATTCGTCAAGCACGTTAGCCATTTGAACTGTCAGGCTTGAAGCGCTGCTCGACCGATTCAAGGCTTGGTCAACTGCTGGCCTTGCCGTGCAAGGAACCACCGTGGTCCATCGATGCGAATAGTGAATCAATGGATATAGAACTGGAAGCCCAAGACGGGCGGCCCGGCTGGACCGGCCGAAAAGTGCCAATCAAGGGTCTCGCAAGGAGCTGTGCATGGCTGGCTACGACTTCTCCACTGCAATAGCGCTGATAGGGAAATTCGCCCTGGTAGAAACGGCCCACGGCGAAGGCTCCGCTCCTGGCTGGTACTGCGTGCAAATCCTGGGGGTTGTACCGCCATTGGAAGGAGTTTTTGCCCACCCCTATTTTCTGGTGCGCGACATTCCATTCGAGTCCGATCTGCCGGAAGAGCTGTTCTGGGAAGAAATCAGGTCTCTTCAGGTATTGGATTCGGAGGAAGTACAAGCATGGAAGAACAGCGGGTTGCCCTCAGGAGTATCCCCATGACCCGATACGGCTCGGCGAATCCCATATCCCTGCTCGGCCAGTACGCATTGGTATCCACCACCTGCGACGCCGACCCCACCCCGGAACTGCACTGCATCCAGATCGTCGGCGTGGTGCCTCCGCTGGATCAGATCATCAGCCGCCCCTACTTCCTGGTGATGGACCAAACGCTCCGCCGCCCTTATCCACAGGAGATGTTCTGGCACAACATCCAGTCGCTGAAGGTTCTCGAACCGGGAGAGGTGGAAGCCTGCAAAGACCTGATTCCCCAGGACGGGATCATGATGTGCTGACGCGGCCTGCCAGAGACCTTTTGATCGCGGGCGTAACATCGGCGCCTGCGGCACCCGCAGACAAAAAGTACTTTGAATCGCTCCGCAATCGAGTACGAGCGCGACAAACCGCGCGGACCGAAGCAAAGGAAATTGGCGGAAGGCAGTGAGAGTCGAACTCACCCAGGAACGGCTGCCGTCCCCCACCGGGTTTGAAGCCCGGCCACGCCACCGGGCGTGATTGCCTTCCCTGGTCAGAAGCCGGCTGCACGAAGGCAGCGGCGAAAGCGGGAGCCCGGATGTTGCCATCATTGCCATGACCGATGCCAGCGCAGCGATGCCGCAGCAGCCAATCCATCACCCAACCCCACCCGCCACCGAACAAGCGAGCCCCCATGGGAAACCTGCTGTTGAGCCGCAACATCTTCGAAGCCATTCACCTCTTCGTCGACCCGGAATGCTCCGACGAAGAACTCATCCGCCAACTACGCAGCCAAAAGCTGGTGATCCGAATCGGCAGAGTGCAGGACCAGCAAGTGCGACTCGTCATCGCCGCGCCGCCCTGCGTCCGAGTTCTGCGCGAGGAACTGCTGCCGGCGGACGCGCATCAGTATCGCCGCGCGAAGAACAACCCACTCTGACGGATCGACTGCGCCCCTAAAGCATTCACCTTCGACGAAGCCCCTTCCCTACCCCTTCAGAAAGTAGGAGTATCTACTGGCACAATGACAGTGCAGCACAACTCAAGGGACTGAGTGCAGATGAAAGCAGACTGGGACGACGCCCCGCAGCACCTCAGGCGCAAACGCCAAAGCGCTGCAAAGTGGGTGGTTGCCGTTACCCTCGGAGTCGCCTTCACCGCACTGGCCGCCTACGTGGCCGATCACAAGCTCCCTTTCCCACCTGAGCCACCAATCGCCCAGGCGCCTCCCGCAGAAAGCTACACGCCTAAATACAAATTCAACGAACCTACCGGCCAGCGCGAGGCGACGCCAGAGCAACTGTTCTGGGATGACGTAAACAAGCGCAACCGCCAGCAGGCCCAGCCAAAGCAAACCGTCTACAACGACACCAACTACGTTCCCAAGGGCGCCACAAACGTCGTGGACATGGAAGCCGTGCGCCAATCCGAGGCGTACCGGAACCCCACTGCGGCATCGAGCAGGTCGTCCCGCAATAGCATCGAGCAGTCCGGCGCCTGGGTCGATAAGTGGAGCGGTGGCGCGCATTACTTCGCAGAGTGGACGGTATTCAATAATTACATTGACGATACCTCGGTATGCGCCAATCACAAGCGAGGATCAATTTATTATCGCGAATGCAGAAAAGGAGCTAAGCAATTCTTCAAAGAAGAATGCCGCTCCTGGGAAGGCAGATGGCAAAGCGATCGCAAGCCAAACAGCGATTATATGAAGCAGCGATATTGCTCTGCGGCGAGTAGCTTCAACCCTATGGGTTGAAGGTTCCGAGTAGATAAAAAGGCAATTGCAGGAGCAGAAATGGCCAAAATAATCATGCTTGTTCACGGTCTCGGCGGGACGGCAGACGAAACATGGGGAAAATTTCCAGAATTTCTCAAGTCAGACGCAGACATCGACTTTGACGTATTACAATTTGGATATACATCACCTCCCTTATATAAATTCTGGAAACGCGCCCCTAACATAACCAACATTGCAAATGCCTTAATTACAGAGCTAACACACAGGTGTGATATAGAGAATGACGAGATCATTCTCGCAGGACATAGCCTGGGTGGTTTGATAGTAAGGAAGGCCCTATTAAGACTGAAAGCAAAGAGCCAAAACCATAAGATCCAAAAAGTTTGCTTCTTCGATACCCCTCATAACGGCTCAAATTACGCAAACATCGGAAAGTACATCACCTTCCGAAATAGACATTTAAAACAGCTCTGCACCGACGCAGGCGAATTGGACGACCTCAACGATCAGTGGGTCGATCAAAAGCTAAGCAACCAATTCGAGATACTAACTGCCTTAGCTGAAAATGACGACATCGTCTCGCCAAATAGTGCAAAAGGTCTATTCAGGGAAGGGCAAGTCGAGACCATACCGAATACCGACCATATCAGCATCGTCAAGCCAAGCTCACCAGATGACATCTCATATTTAGTTTTCAAGAGATTTGCATTAAAAAAAAAGTCCGTCCTGAAATATAAAAATGCAGCATCAAGGACCTTGGATGAATGGCAAAAAATTGAGAGGCCTCACTCATATAAATTTGTTGCAGACCCAAAGAGAACCTTACAACTTGAAAGTCTAATCGACGCGATTTCACAAAAGAAAATGATTATTCGCCTTACAGGCGCCTCCGGGCTAGGCAAAAGTCGACTAATCATAGAGGCAATATCTAGAACAGGGATTAGTAGTGATGAAATTCTTATTTACGACGCACCTGAGTATGAAAAAGAGATAAAAGCCAGCCTAAGGATGTCTATATCAGATCTAGCAGGAGGAATTGCTATAGTCGATAACTGCAGCGCAGAACTGCACGAGGCTCTACAACGAGAAAAGAAAAACAGCGACTCACCGCTATCCATCATAACAGTCGGATATAGCCAAGAAATATTAGAAGACACAATACAAATAAACTTAGACCCACTGAGTGATGGGCCAATAATAGAACTACTAACACCCATCCTAACAAACATGGACACTCAAAACATCGAGCGAGTAGCCAAATTCTCCCAAGGCTATCCACTATTAGCAGTGCTTCTCGCCGAGCAATATAAAAGCGAAGGCAGACTTTCCACTGCAGTTACAACTTCGAGCATCAGTAGAAAGCTAATTGATGGTGACCAAGGCGCGACAGACGACGAGAAAAACATACTATCCGCTTGCGCCTTATTTGATATATTCGGCGTTGAAGGGCAAAACGCGCGAGAAGAAGCAAACTACATTGCAACAAAGATCGCAAACTCGAATCTGACGTCCTTCGACAGAACAATTAGCAGATTCACTCAAAGACAAATCATTCACAGAGCAGGAAGATATGCGCGCCTCATCCCTAAGCCATTAGCTTTAACGCTTGCAGAGAAATGGTGGAATGAAACAACTTTCGACACTCAACGCGAATTAATTGAAAGCCTCCCGGAATCATTAAACGCCAGCTTCTGCCAGCAAGTTTCATACTTAGACTCCATTCCAAACGTCCAAAGCTTCATAGAGAAAATGTGCGGTCCAGAAGGCCCTTTTGGACAAGCGGAACTGTTGCTTACAGAGAAGGGTTCGAGACTATTCCGCGAATTAGTTGAAGTGAACCCATCCCCTTTAAATAATGCACTTTACAGAACACTTTCATCCCTACCCAATGAGAAAATATTAGACATCAAAGGCGACATTAGAAGAAATATCGTTTGGGGTTTGGAGAAAGTCACATTCCATGATGCCCTGTTCCAAAAGGCCGCCACGTCTTTATTGCTTTTAGCATCGGCGGAAAATGAGACATGGAGCAACAACGCAACTGGAGTATTTTCTCAGCTTTTCCAATTACACTTATCTGGCACCTCTGCGCCGCCCTCAACTAGGTTCAGCTTAATTCGAGAAGCGCTACACTCAGAAAATGAGAGTTTTTACCCTCCCATTCTCGCCGCACTGGAGAAATCCGTTAACACTTATGGAGGGTCCAGAGTCGTAGGGGCAGAATTCCAAGGAACCAAGGCACCCCTAAAAGAATGGACTCCGAATACCGTAGAAGACATAATAAATTTCTGGGACTCATCTTACAATATTATACTTGAAATAGCGTTAAACAAAGATCAGCACCGCCAAGCTGCCATCGACATTATTGGCCATTCAATCAGAGGCATGATAAGAAGCGGCTACATTTGCCCTTTAGATGAAATCATCAAAAAAATTATAACCCTCCAAGGCCGTTACTGGCCATCCGCACTGAGCGGAATAAAAGACGCAATAGAATACGACAAGGAAGCTTTATCTGAAGATCAATATTCTAAGCTAGAAGAATGGTTAACCTTATTATCTCCGGACGAATCGAATCTCCCAGAAAAACTCAAAATCCTTGTAATAAACCCCCCATGGGAACATAGAAAAGACAACGACAGCCACTACGTAGACGTGGCAGCAATTAAGGCTGAAGAGTTGGGGAAATCCTTAGCTCAAGAACCAGATGAACTATGCCTTTATCTCCCTCAATTATTAGAAGGAGAGCAAAAGCAAACTTATTCCTTTGCACGCGCCCTTGCACTTAACACCCCCCATATAGACGACATATTATCGCTAGCAGTCAAGGCGCTACCAGAGAACAACCCAAACATTTCCTTCATCTTGGGAGTATTTAGAGCAGAGAATGAGAAATCAGAAGCTCACTGGGAACACCTGCTAGAACGATATATGCATCATCCAAAGCTTCAAAATAACTATATACGACTAGTATCAACCGGCACACTTAGAAGCCACCACCTCTTGAGTTTACTTAAGCTTATCAAAAGTGGCTCAGCGACCGTTGATAGCGCAGATTCACTTAGCTATGGAAGCATCACCGACAATATCGCCTCAAAAGAATTAGCAAAGTTCTGCATCGAAATATCGAACTTAAGCCAAGAAGGGGCTTGGGTCGCTCTTAACATTCTGTTTATGCATCAATTCTCAAACAAAGAGAGACTCAGCGAAATCCGAGACGAAGCAGCACAAATTGCAACAAGCGTAAAACTAGGGAAAGATGAAACGATTAGAAATAGCGACCTGTATCACTGGAAGTCATTGCTCGAAGCTCTAAACGTATACTCAGACCCTAAACTAGCAGACATAGTTACTCGTCAAGTGTTATCGGGAGTACCACACGGATTCAATCATGGATATATTTGGCACGACATCAAGCCAGTACTGAGAAAAATTGCAGAAGCACTCCCTGAAATTATATGGCCACCATTCAGCGAAGCGATACTTTCCTCGCGAGGACTAGAGAGATATTGGCTGCAACAACTGCTAGATCGCGAAACAGGATTAGCCTCAAGTCAACCCAGTGTATTTAGTGCATTACCTGTAGAACTGACAATCGGCTGGTGTAGCAATCATCCAGATTTAGCCCCTGCATTCACAGGATCATGCATAGAAATATTTATTAACTCCGATGAAAAAATAGCCATAAGCAAACTTGCCATCGAACTCATCAAGAACTTCGGCGACATTCCTGAAGTAACTAGAGCAATTTCAGCAAATATGTTTTCGCGCGGTTGGTCTGGTTCCCTCGTACCTTATTTAAAGGAAGAAAAGAGGGCATTTGAAGAATTAATTGAACACCCAAACGCCAAGGTCAGAGCATGGGCAAAAGAGTGTATCAGCAACATAGAACAAAGAATCTCTCAAGAATCCACAAGAGATAGCGAGTGGGAGATCGGAAAGTTCTAAAAACCGGGATGATCCAGCCTGAGCCGGGCTATATCATCCCGAAATATCAAGTCTGGACCTGTCGAAAAAGTGTCCAAATCAACGGAGCGAAAAGGCACGAATCCTCTCTGGAAGCAGCCGGATAATCACAGTTTCGTACACAATGAAATTATCTGGAACGCTGGCTTCAAGGGTTCGATTCCCTATGCTTGGAAGCACCCAGCCCGCTGCTGCCCGTGCGAAAGGCGCGCACCAGCCAGACACTGCTATCCACCGAAGGCGAGTGTCTTCCAAATGCGCTCAAGAGAACTGACTAAGCGCGCATAGGCTCCTAAAAGCGCTGCCCCTTCCTAGGCTTAGCGATGATTTGCCAATCATCTTCATAGACCACGGCGCCCGGGTCCGCTGTCCGAAGTACTTCGACGTAAAAACCATGGGGTTCCAGAATGCCCTTTAGCTGCCACATATGCTGAATAGCTTCACTGGCAGCCGGCTTGAACCATGAGATGGCGCGACGATGTTCTTCCGCCTTAAGGACACCCGGTACAAACAAGTGCTCGTTGAACCAAGCCAAGCAGTTTCGTAGCTCGGAGTGTTCGCCACTAGTGAGGTCGCCGTTATCGCGAAGCTCATGGGCACAAACCAGGATTCCGGTTGTTTGGCCCGAGTCAGGGTCCATTGCCAGCGTGGTAAACCGGACGAGCATACCTACTTGATCCTCGCTGAAACGGCTGCAATTGGCCGCTAGCAGACATCAGACACCTGTCGAAAATGTGTCGAAATCAATGGCACGAAAAGCTACGGAATGGGACATCAAACCGGCAAAAACAGTGGCATTGGAACGTATAGCAACGCATCAAAGCACGGTTTTAGAGGGTTTGAAGCCCGGCCACTCCACCGGGCGTGATTGCCTTCCCTGGTCAGAAGCCGGCTGCACGAAGGCAGCGGCGAAAGCGGGAGCCCGGATGTTGCCATCATTGCCATGACCGATGCCAGCGCAGCGATACCGCAGCGGGCACCGCGTCGCTCGACAAGCCCCGCGCAGCCCGGCCATGACATTCTGGCCAAATAACATCAAAACGCTATTTATTAGCCAGAAAAAGGCAGCGAACTAGCTGCCCCTGCTCTACCCTCGCTAGCACTACCCAGGGAGCTCCACGGCATGAAGCCCACTCTACCCATCCTCGATATTTCCCCACACTTGGGCATCGGTCCGGTCTGTCTCGGCGATACGCGGGCCATGGCGCGGGACGCGCTGGCCGCCGTGGGTTTCCCGCTGGAGTCGTCCAACGGGCCGACGGATTACTTCTGTCAGGCGGCGATCCAGACCGAGTGCGACGAGCAGGGACACATCTGGTTCATCGGCCTGTCGCAGAGCGAGCAGTACCTCGCGCGCTACCAGGGCGTGGATGTGTTTGCGCTGGCGGCCGGTGAGCTGTTCTCGCTGATCGCCTCGGCGGACGACTCCGGCGCGCACGAATTCAACGACGGCGAGTACCTGTTTCCGGGGCAGATCATCACGCTGTGGGACGCGGACGAGCAGTACGACCGCCAGGGCAACGAGACGCGCCCGGTCTGGGCTCAGGTGGGCATCGGCAATACTGCGTACGTCGAGGCGGTCTCGGCCCTTTGACCCGTGAGCGGACTTTGCAGCGCCTCGGGCTCTATGCTTGTCCTGCACGCTGACAAGGGAACTCCATGCTGAACGCGAAACTCACCAGGGCGCTGCTCTGGCTGGTCATCCTCATCCTCGCCATCGCCGTGCTGGCGCTGGGGCTGCGGGTCGCCGCGCTGCGCAACATCCCGCCGCTGGAGCCCTGGCACACCTGGGTGCCGGAGGACCTGCACAGCGACGCCATTGACCGCACCGACTGGGCCGGCTACCTGGCCGCCGAGGACAAGCTGATGCAGGCCATGCGCAAGGAAATGGCGGCCAGCCTGCAACCCTTCGAGCGCGTGGCTTACAACCGCTACTTCGACCAGAGCCAGGTCTACCCCGGCCACTTCGCCACCGACTGGAATCGCTCCTACGAGATGCGCCCCGCCGGTGAAGTGCGCGGCGCGGCGGTGCTGCTGCACGGGCTGACCGATTCGCCCTACAGCCTGCGCCACCTGGGCGAGCACCTGCGGCAGCAGGGTTTCGTGGTGATCGCGATCCGCATGCCGGGCCACGGCACCGTGCCGGCCGGGCTCACCGATGCGGACTGGGAGGACTGGATGGCTGCCACCCGGCTGGCTGTGCGCGAGGCCTCTGCGCAAATGCCCAAGGGTGCGCCGCTGCTGATGGTGGGCTTTTCCAACGGCGGCGCGCTGGCGATGAAGTACAGCCTGGATGCGCTGGGCGACCCGAGCCTGACGATGCCGAAACAGGTGGTGCTGATCTCGCCGATGATCGGCGTGACCCGCTATGCGCAGTTCGCCGGATTGGCGGGCTTGCCGGCGTTGCTGCCGGCCTTCGCCAAGGCGGCGTGGTTGAGCGTGCTGCCGGAGTTCAACCCGTTCAAGTACAACTCCTTCCCCATCGCGGCGGCACGCCAGACGGTGGAGCTGACCGATGCCGTGCAGGGCAGCCTGGAGAGCGCCAGCCGCATCGGCAACCTCGCGCGCCTGCCGCCGATCCTCACCTTCCAGTCGCTTGCCGACAGCACCGTCAGCACCCCGGCGGTGATCAGCAACCTCTACGACCGCTTGCCGGACAACGGCAGCGAACTGGTGCTGTTCGACCTCAATCGCTCGCTGAACTACGGCCCGCTGCTGCGCCCGGAAATGGCCACGCTCGGCGACCGCCTGCTGCCCGAGCGCCAGCGCAACTATGACCTGACGGTGATTTCCAACAGCCCGCAGAGCAGCCAGACCAGCGCCCTGCACACCCCGGCCCACAGCCAGCAGCAGGAGAGCCAGCCGCTGGCGGCCAGCTACCCACCGGACCTGTTCTCCCTCTCCCACGTGGCACTGCCCTTCCCGCCCGACGACACGCTCTACGGCCAGCATCCACAGGCCGGCGAAGACTTCGGCATCCACCTGGGCACCCTCACGCCGCGCGGTGAACGCGGCGTACTGATCGTCGGGCTGGACCTGTTCCAGCGGGTGACCTCAAACCCGTTCTATGACTACCTCGTGCAACGGGTCGATCGGGTGTTGCCGTCGCGCTAGCGCTTGCCCACGTCCAGCACGACGGCAATCAGGGTGACGGCGATGAACAGCAGAATCAGCCAGGAACTCATTGGACCCACTCCCCGGTAGTGAACAGGGCTATCGAGGGGCGTGGGGAGGGGGAGTTCAGAAAGTTTCTTCAGCGGTCGACTGCGCCAGCGCCGAATCCTCCCTGACCCTCCGCTCATTACCGATGCGGCGGGTGAAGCCGATGCGGTCGAAGTACTCCAGCAGCTGGATGCAGCGCTTGCGGCCGATGCCGATGCGGTCGCGGAAGGCGGCGGCGCGGATGATGCCGGCTTCGTCACGCAGGTGCAGGGCGTGACCGGCGAGTTGGCGCACGGCCTGGTCTGGGTAGAACAGGTCCTTCACCACCTGGTGCAGTTGGCCCAGGCGCGCGAGCTTGCGCAGCAACAGGCGCACGTCGCCCTCCTCCGCCTTCAGTTCGCGGGCGAGGTCGCGCACCCAGGGCGGATCGAAGACGCCGGCCAGCAGCAACGGCCATAGACGCTCACGCAGCTTTTCGTCGGCTTCGCCCAGCTGCACGCGATGGTCCGGCAGGTGCAGCCAGGGCCCGCTGCTGTCGATGCGACGGTCTGCCAGCAGGCTTTCCAGCAGGGCGATGAAGATCGGCCGCTCCAATTGCGGCAAGGCGTAGCGGCGCAGGCGGTCGCGGTCGGGGCCGAGTTCGTCGGGAGCGTCTTCGTGGAAGGCCTGCAGCTCGGCCAGCAACTGTTCCTGCAACGTCGTCCAGCGCTCTGTCGCGAACAGCCGAGGCCCGAGGCGCGTGCCAATTTCGGCCAGTTCGGCAGGCAGACTCCAGCCCTCGCGGGGACGGTTGAACTGGCGCGCCAGCAGGGCCGGATCAAGACCGTTGCTGGCATGTGCGAGCAGGGTCGGCAGGGCACTTTCCAGGCTGTCGCCTTGCAGAGCACGCAACTGCTCCAGGCGCTCCGGGCTGCGGCGATTGCGGGCGGGAGCGAAAGGGTCGAGCACGCGCCCGCCACCGAGAGTGCGTTGCGCGGACTGGTCGCGCAACACCAGGTGGTCGCCATGCACGGCGTGGCTGGGCACATTCAGCACCAGCTGCGCGAAGGCTCGCTCACCGGGCTGCAGGCGCTCGCCTTCGAGCAGCGCAACGCGGCCGGTGACGTCCTGCGCGCCGAGGTGCACATGCACCGGCGTCCAGTGGGCGAAGGCGCGGGTTTCGCTGGGCAGCAGGTACAGGTCGATATCGACGCGCGTGGTCGGCGCATGGAGTTCAGGGGCGATCAGCCAGTCGCCCCGGCGAATCTGTTCGAGGTTCAGGCGCTCGCCAGCGATGTTCACCGCTACGCGCTGGCCGGCATGGGCCTGCTGCGCTTCGCGGTTCTGTGCGTGCAGGCCGCGCACGCGAACTCGGCGGCCAGCGTTGCCGAGCAGCAATTCATCACCGACGTTCACGCTGCCAGCGAAGGCCGTTCCGGTGACGACGACACCCGCACCGCTGACGCTGAAGGCGCGGTCCACGGCCAGGCGGAAGCCACCATTGGCAGCTCGTTCGCGGATTTCGCCAGCTGCGACGGTGAGCGCTTCACGCAACGCCTCGACTCCCGCGCCGCTGACGCTGGACAGCGGGAAGATCGGAGCATCGGCGAACGGTCCGTCGGCCAGCAGTTCACGCACTTCAGCGCTGGCCTGCTCCAACCGCTCGCTCGATACGCGATCGGCCTTGGTCAGCGCGACCATGGCGCGACGGATGCCGAGCAACTGCACGATGGCGAGGTGTTCGCGGGTCTGCGGCATCACACCATCATCGGCGGCCACCACCAGCACTACCAGGTCGATGCCGCTCGCGCCGGCGAGCATGTTGTGGACGAAGCGCTCGTGGCCCGGCACGTCGATGAAGCCAGTGAGTGAGCCATCACCAAGGTCGGCATAGACGTAACCGAGATCGATGGTGATGCCGCGCTCGCGCTCTGCCGGGCGGCGGTCGCCCTCTATGCCGGTGAGCGCGCGCAGCAGTGAGGTCTTGCCGTGGTCGATGTGGCCGGCGGTTCCGACTATCACGCCTCGTCCTCGGCCAGCAGCGGCAGTTGCGCGACGAAGCCGGGCTCGTCGTCGAGCTGGCGCAGGTCGAGCCACAGCGCGTCGTCGTCGATGCGCCCGAGCACCGGGATCGGCAGGCAGCGCAGGCGCTCTTCCAGGTCCAGCAGCGCGCGGCCGCGCTGGCGCTTGGGCTGGTTCGGGCGCAGGCACAGCGCAGCGCTGGGCAGGCGCGCGACCGGCTGGGCGCCGCTGCCGATCATGCCCAGGGCGTCCACGGCGCTGACATTCCAGCCTTCGCCCAGCAGCGTTGCGAGGGCGGGAGCGAGGCGCTGGGCCTGGAGGCGAATATCGGCCTGCGGGCGGCTGAGCAGGCGCAGGCTGGTGAGGCGTTCGGCGAGGCGGTCGGGGTCGCGGTAGAGGTTGAGCACTGCCTCCAGCGCGGCGAGGGTGAGCTTGTCCACGCGCAGGGCGCGCTTGAGCGGGTTCTTCTTGATCCGCCCGATCAGCTCCCTGCTGCCGAGGATCAGCCCGGCCTGCGGGCCACCGAGCAGCTTGTCGCCGCTGAAGGTGACGATGTCGGCGCCGTCGCGCAGGGCTTCCTGCACCGTCGGTTCCTTGGGCAGGCCCCAGCGGGTGAGGTCGACCAGGGTGCCACTGCCCAGGTCTTCCAGCAGCGGCAGGCCGTGGGCGTGGGCGATCTGCGCCAGCTGCGGGGTGGCGACGCTGGCGGTGAAGCCCTGCACGCTGTAGTTGCTGGTGTGTACGCGCATCAGCAGGCCGGAGCGCGGGCCGATCACGGCTTCGTAGTCCTTGGCGTGGGTACGGTTGGTGGTGCCGACCTCGACCAGCTTCACGCCGGCACGGGACATGATGTCGGGGATGCGGAAGGCGCCGCCGATCTCGATCAGCTCGCCGCGGGAGATGATGCCTTCCTTGCGCGCGCCCAGGCTATTGAGCGCCAGCAGTACGGCGGCGGCGTTGTTGTTGACCACGGTGACGGCTTCGGCGCCGGTCAGCTCGCGGATCAGCCCGGTGATCAGGTCGTCGCGATCGCCGCGCTTGCCGGTGGCCAAGTCGAATTCCAGGTTGAGCGGGTAGCGCGCGGCCAGCGTGATCGCTTCGATGGCTTCCTCGGGCAGCAAGGCGCGGCCGAGGTTGGTGTGCAGCACGGTGCCGGTGAGGTTGAACACCCGGCGTACGCGGCTGGCGTGGTGCGCGGCGAGACGCTCGCCAGCGCGGCCGGCGAGCACGGACTCTTCCAGCTCGATGGCGGCCAGCTGGCCGTGGCGTGCGGGATCACGCAGTTCATCGAGCAGGTCGCGCAGGGTCTTGAGCAGGGCCTCACGGCCATAGCGGTGCTGTAGCGGCTGGCAGGCCGGGCTGCGCAGCAGGCGGTCGATGGAGGGCAGACGTACCGAGGACATGGACGAACCTTCTGCTGGGAGCGATGGCTGGAATCAGTGTAGGGCGTATAACCGCTGGCGGTCATACGCCGGCTGCATCGGCGCGAAGCCAATGGCGGATAACGCGTGCCGCGTTATCCGCCCTACGACGCGATGCCTTTGTCGGATGCGGTGGAGCGCAGCGATAGCCATCAAGCCCCGTGCTGCGACAGCATGGGTATCGCTGCGCCCCACCCATCCTACGAAGAGCCGCCGGGTGCCAGCAGCAGGTTTGGCGCGGTACGCAGGTAGCCGTCTTCGGCGAGGCGGATGTCCAGCGCGAGGCTGGCCAGGTCGTCCGCCTGGGCCTCGGCGTGCTTGTCGTGCTGCAGGTAGAACTGCTTGAGGTAGGACTGGCAGCCGGGGCAGGTTTCTGCCTTGAGCGGCGCCTGGTCGCTGGCCACACCTTCGCGCTGCAGCGAGTAGTAGGCCAGGCCCTTGCTCTCGGCGCAGTGGCTGCACTTCACCCGCACGTAGTGCCATTCGCAGGAACACAGCGAGCAGGACAGGTAACGCAGCCCGGCGTGCTTGCCCTGGCTGCGGATCATCCCTGCCACCGGCGGCGCGCCGCAGGCCGGGCAGAGGGTCTGGCTGCCGGTTTCGGCCAGGGTGTCGTCGGGCAATTGCAGCAACCACTGACTGAAAGCGACCTGAAGGACGGCGCCGAGGAAGGGCACCAGCGCCGGCGGCAGCAGGTCGAACTGGCCGTTGAGCAGGCCGAGCGCCCAGGCCTTGCGCTGGCCAGAGTCGGCGTTGCGCAGGACTTTCAGCGCCTCGACCACCGCCGGATTGGCGGTGAGTTCGTAGGCGTCGAGGAAGGCGTCCAGCAGCGGCAGCCAGGCGCCCTCGCGCACCAGCATTTCGTAGGCCAGCGGCGGCATGCGGTGCTCGCGGCTGCGGGCCAGCGCGGCGGCGTCCGGCGATTGCAGGAACAGCTTGCGGTCGAGCAGCGCCTGCTGAGTTTCGCAGACGCCAGCGATCAGTTCGAGGTAGCCCTGCAGGGGATTGCCCGGTGCCAGCTCACGCAGGCGCGCGGCGCGGCGGGAGAACAGATCGGGAGACGGCAGGTTGAACAACGGGGGGATGTTGGCGGCAGCTTCGATCTGCCCGGGTTCGAGAATTCGGCCTGACACGCAGGACTCCTTGTTGATGGGGGTTCGGGGCCTTGAGAGCCCCTCACCCTAGCCCTCTCCCAGAGGGAGAGGGGACTGTCCGTGCCGGCTGGCAATCCAGTGTCAGCCGGCATTCATTTCAGCAGCGTTGCAGGTCAGTGCCCCTTGCCCTTGTCCACGTCCTTCAGCCAGGCGGCGTGGTGCTTGCGCGCCCAGCCGCGGCTGACCCAGCCGTAGAGCATGGCGCCCATCGAGCCCTTCACCCAGATACCGGCGTAGATGTGCACCAGGATGCTGCAGATGAGCACGAAGGCGGCAAAGGCATGCAGCAGCGAGGCGATGCGGATGAGGTCGATGCCGAAGAAGTGGCTGAAGTAGGCACGCCACATCACGAAACCGGTCACCAGCAGCACCAGCATGCACAGCAGCAGGGTCCAGAACAGCAGCTTCTGCCCGGCGTTGTAGCGGCCGACTTCCGGGAGGTTTTCCTCGCGGTTGGTGACCACGTCGCGCCATTGCTTCAACCACTGCACGTCGCGCTTCTCCACCAGGTTGTGGTGGGCGAAACGGATCACCAGGCCGAGGAAGAACAGGAACATCGCCACCCCGAGGAAGGGGTGCAGGACTCGCGTCCACGGCCCGCCGCCGAACAGGTTGGTCAGCCAGAACATGGCCGGGTGGAACAGCGCCAGCCCCGAGAGGCCGGCGAGGAAGAACAGGATGGCCACCATCCAGTGGTTGCTCCGTTCGTTGGCGTTGTAACGCTGGATATCTTTTTTCATGTCGTCGGGCTCCTTGCTGCCCTTTTCCGCCCTCCCCATGGGGAGGGCGGAAGTCAGTCAGCGGGGATCACGCGGATCGTAGCCATGCACCGAAGGGTCGACCTTGTGCACCGGCGCCTGCGGGTCGGGTCCGTCTTCCTCGTCCTCCTCGACCCGGTTGGGGCCGATGCGGGTGTAGTGGAAGAACCCGGCCAGCACCACGCCCGCCATGGCCAGCAGGCCCAGCGGTTTGGTGAGGCCTTTCCACAGGCTGACCATCGGGCTGATGGCCGGTTTGTCGGGCAGGCCGGCATACAGCGAGGGCTGGTCGTTGTGGTGCAGCACATACATGACGTGGGTGCCGCCCACGCCTTGCGGGTCGTACAGGCCGGCGTTCTCGAAGCCACGGGACTTCAGGTCCTGGATGCGCTCGGCGGCGTGTTCCTTCATGTCCTCCTTGGTACCGAAGACGATGGCGCCGGTCGGACAGGTCTTCACGCAGGCCGGTTCCATGCCCACCGCCACGCGGTCGGAACACAGGGTGCACTTGTACGCCTTGTGGTCCTTCTGCGAGATGCGCGGAATGTTGAACGGGCAGCCGGTGATGCAGTAGCCGCAGCCGATGCAGTGGTCCTGGTTGAAGTCGACGATGCCGTTGGCGTACTTCACGATGGCGCCAGGGCTCGGGCAGGCCTTCAGGCAACCCGGTTCCTCGCAGTGCATGCAGCCGTCCTTGCGGATCAGCCACTCCAGGTTGCCGGCCGGGTTCTCATGCTCGGTGAAGCGCATGACCGTCCAGGACTGGTCCGTGAGGTCGATGGGGTTGTCGTAGGTGCCGTGGTTGTGGCCCACCTCGTCGCGCAACTCGTTCCACTCCGAGCAGGCGACCTGGCAGGCCTTGCAGCCGATGCACTTGGACACATCGATCAGCTTGGCCACTTCCTCCTCGTGCCGCACCGAGGGTGACGGCAGGGTCGTGGCGGAGCGGGCGTAGATGTCTTGACTACTCATGCTTCACCTCACGCCTTTTCCACGTTGACGAGGAAGGACTTGAACTCCGGCGTCTGCGTGTTCCCGTCGCCCACGAAGGGGGTCAGGGTGTTGGTCAGGTAGCCGTTGCGCGCGACCCCGGAGAAGCCCCAGTGCAGGGGGATGCCCACGTGGTGCACGGTCTTGCCGTTGACCTGCAGCGGACGGATGCGCTTGGTCACCACCGCCACCGCCTTGATGAAGCCGCGGTTGGAGGAGACCTTCACGCGGTCGCCGGCCTTGATGCCGAGTTCCTTGGCCAGCGCCTCGCCGATCTCGACGAACTGTTCCGGCTGGACGATGGCATTCAGACGGCAATGCTTGGTCCAGAAGTGGAAGTGCTCGGTGAGCCGGTAGGTGGTCGCGGCGTAGGGGAACTCGTCGGCCTTGCCGAACAGCTCCATGTCGTTCTTGAACACCCGCGCCGCCGGGCTGCTGATCGCCTGCGGGTTCTTGTGCAGCGGGTTGACGCCGATCGGCGTCTCGAACGGCTCGTAGTGCTCGGGGAACGGCCCCTCGGCCATCTTGTCGACGGCGAAGAAACGCGCCACGCCTTCGGGGTTCATGATGAACGGGTTCATCCCCGCTTCCGGCGGTACGTCGGCCTTGTAGTCGGGCACGTCGGTGCCGCCCCAGGCCTTGCCGTTCCACCACACCAGACGCTTCTTCACCGGGTCCCACGGCTTGCCGCTGACGTCCGCCGAGGCGCGGTTGTAGAGGATGCGCCGGTTGGCCGGCCAGGCCCAGGCCCAGCCCAGGGTCTGGCCCATGGCGTAGGGGTCGCTGTTATCGCGGCGGGCCATCTGGTTGCCCAGTTGCGTCCAGGAGCCAGCGAAGATCCAGCAGCCGCTGGCGGTGCTGCCGTCGTCGCGCAGCAGCGCGAAGGCCGGGAGCTGCTCGCCGGCTTTCGCCAGGACCATGCCATTGTTCGGGTCGACGATGTCGGCCAGGGCCTTGCCGTTGTACTCCTTGGCCACCTCTTCCGGGCTCGGCTCATCCGGCCGCAGGTACGGCCAGTCCAGGCCCAGGATCGGGTCGGGGAAGGCGCCGCCATCCTTGCGGTAGGCCGCCTGCAGGCGATGCAGCAGGCCGCTCATGATGGCGATGTCGGTACGCGCCTCACCCGGCGGTTCGGCACCCTTCCAGTGCCACTGCAGCCAGCGACCGGAGTTGACGATGGAGCCGTCTTCCTCGGCGAAGCAGCTGGTCGGCAGGCGGAACACCGTGGTCTGGATGGCCTTGCTGTCCACCTCGTTGAACTCGCCGGCGTTGCGCCAGAACTCCGAGGTCTCGGTGGCCAGCGGGTCCATCACCACCATCCACTTCAGCTTGGCCAGCGCGGCGCTGACCTTGGCCTTGTTGGGGAAGGAGGCGATGGGGTTGAAGCCCTGGCAGAAGTAACCGTTGACCTTGCCCTGGTACATCATGTCGAAGTAGCGCAGCACGTCGTAGCCGGCGCCGGGCATGTCCAGCTTGGGCAGCCAGTCGTAGCACCAGTTGTTGTCCTTGGTGGCGGCCTTGCCGAACCAGGACTTCATCAGGCTGACGTGGAACTTGGGATAGTTCTGCCAGTAGGACAACTGCCCCGGGCGCAACGGTTTGCTGGTGCGCTTGGTGATGTAGGCGTTGTAGTCCTGCTCCGCATCCATGCCCAGGGTCAGGTAGCCGGGCAGCGAGTTGGACAGCAGACCCAGGTCGGTCAGGCCCTGGATGTTGGAGTGGCCGCGCAGGGCGTTCATGCCGCCGCCGGGCATGCCGATGTTGCCCAGCAGCAGCTGGACCATCGCGCCGGTGCGGATCATCTGTGCGCCCACCGAGTGCTGGGTCCAGCCCAGGGCGTACATGATGGTCATGACCTTGGTCGGCGCCGCGGTGGTGGAAATCACTTCCCACACCTTGAGCATCATGTCCTTGGGCGTGCCGCAGATGTTGCTCACCACGTCCGGCGTATAGCGGCTGTAGTGCTGCTTCATCAGGTTGAACACGCAGCGCGGGTGCGTCAGGGTCGGGTCGACCTTGGCGAAGCCGTCCTCGCCCAGCTCGTATTGCCAGGAGGACTTGTCCGGGTAGGTGCGCTTCTCCGCGTCGTAGCCGTTGAACAGCCCGTCGTCGAAGCCGAAGCCTTCCTTCACGATGAAGGAGACGTCGGTGTAGTTGTGCACGTATTCCTTCTGGTACTTGTCGTTTTCCAGCAGGTAGTTGATCAGACCGCCAAGGAAGGCGATGTCGGTGCCGGTACGGATGGGCGCGTAGTAGTCGGCCACCGAAGCGGAACGGGTGAATCTGGGGTCGACCACCAGCAGGCGCGCCTTGTTGTGCGCCTTGGCCTCGGTCACCCACTTGAAGCCGCACGGGTGCGCTTCAGCGGCGTTTCCGCCCATGATCAGAATCAGATCGGCATTCTTGATGTCGGTCCAATGGTTGGTCATGGCTCCACGGCCAAACGTCGGGGCAAGACTTGCCACCGTCGGGCCGTGTCAGACACGCGCTTGGTTGTCGAACGCCAGTACGCCTAAGGAACGCACCACCTTGTGGGTGATGTAGCCCGCTTCGTTGGAAGACGCCGACGCGGCCAGGAAGCCGGTGGTCAGCCAGCGGTTCACCGTCTGGCCCTGGGCGTTCTTCTCGATGAAGTTGGCGTCGCGGTCTTCCTTCACCAGCTTGGCGATGCGGTCGAGCGCCTCGTCCCAGCCGACGCGCTTCCACTCCGAGGAGCCGGCTTCGCGAACCTGCGGGTACTTCAGGCGGTTCGGGCTGTGGACGAAGTCCAGCAGGCCGGCGCCCTTGGGGCAGAGCGTGCCGCGGTTGACCGGGTGATCGGAGTCACCCTCGATGTGGATGATGTTCTGCGCCACGTTCTTCGCCGCGTCACCCTGGCTGTACAGCAGGATGCCGCAGCCTACCGAGCAGTACGGGCAGGTGTTGCGGGTCTCGACGGTGCGCGCAAGCTTGAAGTGGCGGATCTGGTCGGCGAATGCATCCGGGGGTGCCATCCCGAGTGCCGCCAGGCTCGATCCTCCAAGGCCCACAGCGCAGACCTTGAAAAATTGCCGACGGTTCATATCCATCGTGCGTCTCCTGATCAGGCAGCGTACGTCCGGTGCATGGCCGGACCCTTGCTGCTTAAAAGATAGCCAAGCGGGCGCGATGCGCCAGCTTTGAGCGGGGCAGACCATGCATGGCCGGGATCAGCGGCGCATTGACGCGCGTCAGTGCGTCACTCAGAACGCACTGCCGAGTACCCCCAAATGGGCAACGGGCGGGTAGGCGCAGGAGATACTTGCGCCGTCGGGGCGACAGGCGGATTGCGCGCGATCCGGCTGGAGGGTTTCGTGCAGCCCGAGCAGGGCCACGCCGATGAGGGCAGCGAGCAGGTAATGGCGCGCGTGTCTTGTTCTTATCGCTTTCATGACGACCTCCGTCACTTCAGCCTGCAATCGGGGCCTTGCAGCCCTGCCATGGGGTTGAGTCTGGAACCTGTGGCGCTCCTGTCAACCTCAAGCGCTTGACCGAAATGCCCGAACGGCACGGCAGCCGGGCCGTTAACCGGCACATGTCCGGCCCAGTAGGGTGGCAGGATCCGATTACCCAAGAGCGCTTCCATGTCGTCCGCCGCCTCGCCCTACCCTCACCTGCTCGCCCCACTCGACCTGGGCCCGATTCAACTGCGCAACCGTGTGGTGATGGGCTCGATGCACACCGGCCTGGAAGACCGCCTGTGGGACTTCGGCAAACTCGCCGCCTACTACCGCGAGCGGGCGCGCGGCGGCGTCGGGCTGATCATCACCGGCGGCTTTGCGCCCAACCGCGAAGGCTGGCTGCTGCCGCTGGGCAGCAGCCTGACCAGCGGTCTGCAGGTGCCCGCGCACCGCCGTCTGACCCAGGCGGTGCACCGCGAGGGCGGGCGCATCCTGCTGCAGATCCTCCACGCCGGGCGCTACGGCTATCACCCGCTGGTGGTCTCGGCCTCGCCAGTGAAATCACCGATCAGCTGGTTCGCCCCGCGCGAGCTGTCCGAGCGCGGCATCCTGCGCACCCTCGCCGCCTTCGTGCGCTGCGCGAAGCTCGCCCACGCCGCCGGCTACGACGGCGTGGAGATCATGGGCAGCGAAGGCTACCTGCTGAACCAGTTCCTCTGCCCGCGCACCAATCAGCGCGCTGACCGCTGGGGCGGCGACCTGGGCAACCGCATGCGCCTGCCGCTGGAGATCGTCCGCCGCACGCGTCGCGCGCTGGGGGAACGCTTCGTCATCAGCTACCGCCTGTCGCTGCTCGACCTGGTGGAAGGCGGCAACAGCTGGGACGAGGTGCGTACCGTTGCCCGAGCCCTCGAAGGCGCCGGCATCGACCTGCTCAACACCGGCGTCGGCTGGCACGAATCCAGGGTGCCGACCATCGTTACCTCGGTGCCGCGTGCGGCCTTCGCCGAAGTCACCGCGCGCCTGCGTCGCGAACTGCGCGTGCCGGTGATCGCCAGCAACCGCATCAACACGCCGGAAGTCGCCGAGCAGTTGCTCGCCGAAGGCCACGCCGATCTGGTGTCCATGGCCCGGCCCCTGCTGGCCGACCCACAGTTCGTGGAGAAGGCCGCCGCCGGCCGCGCCGCCTCGATCAACACCTGCATCGCCTGCAACCAGGCCTGCCTGGACCACGCCTTCGCCAATCGCCGCGCCAGCTGCCTGGTCAACCCGCGTGCGGCGTTCGAGACCGAACTGCGCTACCGCAAGGCACGCGTGCACAAGCGCATCGCCGTGATCGGCGCGGGGCCGGCCGGGCTTTCTGCCGCCTGTGTCGCCGCCGAGCGCGGCCACCGGGTGACGCTGTTCGAGGCCGCCGCGGAGATCGGCGGGCAGTTCAACCTGGCCCGGCGTGTGCCGGGCAAGGAAGAGTTCAGCGAGACGCTGCGCTACTTCGCCGTGCGTCTGGGCGAACTGGGCGTCGAAGTTCAGCTGGGACGGCGCATCCGCCGCGGTGAACTGAGCGGCGAGTACGACGAGGTGATAGTCGCCACCGGCATCCAGCCGCGCACGCCGTCGATTCCGGGCATCGGCCACGCCAGGGTGCTCAGCTACCTCGATGTGCTGCGTGGCGCAGCGGTGGGCGAGCAGGTCGCGCTGATCGGCGCCGGCGGCATCGGCTTCGACGTCGCCAGCTTTCTGCTGGCCGAGCGCGAAGGCCCGCAACCGCTGGGCGAGTGGCTCGGCCAGTGGGGCATCGACCTGGACAACGCCACGGGAGGCGGACTGATCCCGCCAGTCGCCGCCGCCCCACGCCGGCAACTCTGGCTGCTGCAGCGCAAGGCCGGCCAACCCGGCGCCGGGCTGGGCAAGACCAGCGGCTGGGTGCACCGCGCGCACCTCAAGCATCACGGCGTGCGCATGCTGGGCGGCGTGGAGTACCTGCGCATCGACGATGACGGGCTGCATGTGCGCATCGACGGCCAGGAGCAATGCCTGGCGGTGGACAACGTGGTGATCTGCGCCGGTCAGGAACCGCTGCTGGAACTGCAACCGACGCTCGCCGCGCAGAACCTGCGCTACCACGTCATCGGCGGGGCCAGCGTGGCGCGGGAGCTGGACGCCAAGCGGGCGATCCGCGAAGGCGCGGAGCTGGCCGCACGCCTTTGACGGTTTCTGTAGGGACGAGGGGGACGCCTAGTTCTTGCTCGCGAACCGCCCAGCGCCGCAACTGCCTGGAAACTGTTCGCGAGCCAGCTCGCTCCTACAAGCTGAACACTGTGCGGAGAACCTTCTGACAAGCGTCTCGGCTAGGGCGACTGTAATCTGTTAGATTACAGTCCGGCGATGATCAGAAGCTTCCGTCACAAGGGGCTGCGCGCCCTTTACCAGCAAGGTGATCCTCGTGGAGTGAGGGCCGATCACGTGCCCCGGCTCAAACGCATCCTTGCCGCGCTGGAAAGCGCCAACGGCCCGCGAGACATGGACCTGCCCGGTTACCGCCTGCACGGCCTGAAAGGTTCGCTGTCCGGCTGCTGGGCCGTCAGCGTCTCGGGCAACTGGCGCGTTACCTTCCGTTTCGTCGACAGCGACGTGGAGCTGCTGGACTATCTCGACTACCACTGACTGGAGCACCCAGCATGGCGATGCACAACCCGCCCCACCCCGGCGAAATCCTCCTTGAGGATGTACTACCGGAGCTTCGCCTTTCCGTGACTGCTCTGGCGACCCATCTCGGCGTAAGCCGCCCGCACCTGTCCAAAGTGTTCCACGGCCGAGCGCCCATCAGCGCGGACCTAGCCTGGCGCCTGGAGCAGGCCGGCCTGGGCACGGCCCGCCACTGGTTGGCGATGCAGGCGGCTTACGATCTGTGGCAGGTCAGTCAGCAGGCGCACCCGCCCATTGCCCGGCTGCAAGCGGTGGCATAAGTCCCACGAATCACCCCTCCAGCAACACCTTGATCGCCTGCAGGTCACGCTCCACCCACTGGGCGTCGCGCTCGAAGGTGGCGTCGTCCATCTGCGGCTGGCGCAGCAGGGTGAGTTGCAGCTCGCAGCCATCGGCATTGGCGATCAGCCGCAGCGGGATGTGCACGGCCGGCGCCTGCTCGGGCAGTACCTCGTGGTCGAGCACGCCATACACATTGCGCGGCGAGAAGCGCACGCGCAGGGGGCCCTGGGGCGTCTGCGCCAGCCAGAGTTCACCGTCCAGCGGTTCGATGGAGCTGCACAAGCCTGAAGCCCAGTAGGGAAAGTTCGTCGGGGCGGCGAGGAACTCGTAGGCAGTGTCGCGCGGCCGCTCGATGCGGACGCTCAGTACGCGGGAAGCGCGGGTGGCCATGGTCGGGACCTCCATCGGGGCGGGAGCGACGCTCCAGTCTGGTGCATACTACGCGGCTGACTATTCTCGATCGACCGCAGGCCAGCCTTTCGCTGTCCTGCTTTGCGACCCTTTCCGGAGTTTCCCATGCCTACGCCACCCTGGTGGTTGTTCGTCCTTCCGCTGATCGCCGGCGCCTGCCTGCCACTCCAGGCCGGCATCAACGGCCAGCTGGCCAAGCAAGTGTCCAGCGTGCTGGCCGCCGCGCTGATTTCCTTCTTCGTCGGCATGCTCGGCCTGCTCGCACTGACCCTGGCCAATCGCGAGTTCCCCAGCATCGCGGCGATGCGCGGGATGCCCTGGTGGCAGTGGTGCGGCGGCTTCCTGGGGATGTTCTTCATCTTCATCGCCGCCTTTGCCGCGCCGCGCGTCGGTGCGCTGATGTTCATGGTGCTGGTGCTCGCCGGCCAGCTGGGCATGGCGCTGGCGCTCGACCACTTCGGCTGGGCCGGCTTCAAGGAAGCACCGGTGAGCACCCTGAAGATCGCCGGCATGGCCGCCATCGCGGTGGGTATCTGGATGATCCGCAAGGGCTGAACACCGCGGTTTACATTAAAGCAGTGGCGAACGGCAGGAGACGTCCATGACCGATATCCAGGTGATCCTGGTCGATGAACATGACAACCCGACCGGCACGATGGAAAAACACCAGGCCCATCATCTCGGGCTGCGCCACCGCGCCATCTCGGTCTATGTCTTCAATCGCGCCGGCGAACTGCTGCTGCAGCGCCGGGCGGCGGGCAAGTACCATTGCGGCGGGCTGTGGAGCAACACCTGCTGCGGCCACCCCTATCCCGACGAATCCGCGAAGCACGCCGCCGAACGCCGGCTGCGCGAGGAGATGGGCATCCAGGTCGGGTTGCGCAAACTGTTCGAGTTCAGCTACTGCCTGGAGCTGGCCAACGGCATGACCGAGCACGAGTACGGCCACCTGTTCGGTGCGGTCGACGATCAACCGCCGCGCCCTGATCCGCAGGAGGCCGACGACTTCCGCTACGTCGCCCTGCCCGAGCTGGAAACCGAGATGGCTGCGCACCCGGAGCGTTTCACGCCCTGGTTCCTCATCTGTTTCCCGACCTTCAGGGACTATCTGCGCGATAACGGCGGAATCGCCGCTCTGTAGAACGCCGCTCTATCGATGGCCGCTCTGTTCGTCGAAAGGCCAAGCAAATCTGCGCGCCGCTCACTATGATGCGCGCCTTCGCGCCACCGCACCGACTTGCCGCCATGAGAAAACCACCACTGATCGCCAACGCCGAACTGGACCGCCTGGAAACCTGGGCGAAGTACACCTCGGGCCTGTGCAAGGACTGCAACGCCACCTGCTGCACCATGCCGGCGGAAGTGAACGTCAACGACCTGATCCGTATCGGCGTCGTCGACGAATTCGAGCGCGACGAACCGGCGAAGAACATCGCCAAGCGCCTGCTCAAGGAAGGCGTCGTCGAGCGCTTCAACCAGAAGAGCGGCATCTTCACCCTGACCCGCACCAGCAACGGCGACTGCTACTTCCTCGACCGCAAGACGCGGCTGTGCAGCGTCTACGCCAAGCGCCCGGACACCTGCCGCAACCACCCGCAGGTCGGCCCACGCCCCGGCTACTGCGCCTACCGCAAGAAGACCGGCTGATCACGGCCGGCTGAAAGCACGGGGCTCCCGGCTCGCTATACTGCGCGCCAGCTCAGGAGCCCCTCATGAATTCCCTGCTCGAAGCCTGGCGGCATTCGCCAACCCACCGTCGTGTCTGGGCGCTTGCCGCGCCGATGATCCTCTCCAACGTCTCCGTACCGCTGGTCACCCTGGTGGACAGCGCGGTGATCGGCCACCTGCCGCACGCCCACCAGCTGGGCGCCGTGGCGGTCGGAGGCGGGCTCTACACCCTGCTGGTCGGCGTGCTGGGCTTCCTGCGCATGGGTACCACCGGGTTCGCCGCCCAGGCGGCCGGGCGTGAGGATGGCGGAGCGCTGCGGCGGATTCTCGGCCAGGGCCTGCTGCTGGCGCTGGGCCTGGCGCTGCTGCTCAGCCTGCTGGCGGTGCCGCTGACCGGGCCTGCGCTGGCACTGATGCGCCCGTCCCCCGAGCTGGACGTGCTGGCCCGCGAGTTCTTCCACATCCGCCTGTTCGGCCTGCCGGCAGCGCTGGCCACCTATGCACTGGTCGGCTGGTTCCTCGGCACGCAGAACGCCCGCGCGCCGCTGGCGATCCTGCTGACCACCAACCTCATCAACATCGTGCTCAGCCTGTGGTTCGTGCTGGGTCTGGGCTGGGGCGTGGCCGGTGCAGCGAAGGCCGCGGTGACCGCCGAATGGGGCGGCGCGCTGCTGGGCCTGGCACTGACCCGTGGTGCGCTGTTGCGTTTCCCCGGCCTGCCGGACTGGTCGCGCCTGCGCGCCTGGGCCAGCTGGCGACCGTTGCTGATGGTCAACCGCGACATCTTCATCCGCAGCCTGGCGCTGCAGGGCGTGTTCTTCCTGCTCACGGTTCAGGGCACGCGCCTGGGCGACGCGACGGTGGCGGCCAACGCACTGCTGCTCAACGGCCTGATGGTCACCGCCTACGCCCTCGACGGCCTGGCCCACGCCGTCGAGGCGCTGTGCGGCCACGCCATCGGCGGGCGTGACCGCACCGCGCTGCGCCGCTCCCTGGTAGTCGCCTGCGGCTGGTCGCTGATCGCCAGCCTGCTGTTCGTCGCCTTCTTCGCCTGCTTCGGGCACCTGTTCATCGCCCTGCAGAGCGACATCCCGGAAGTGCGCGCCACCGCGGACCAGTACCTGCCCTACCTCGCCTGCCTGCCGCTGATCGGCATGTGGAGCTACCTGCTCGACGGCCTGTTCATCGGCGCCACCCGCGCCCGCGAGATGCGCAACGCCATGCTGCTGGCCTGCGCCGCCAGCCTGCCGCTGGGTTTCGCACTGCAGGGCTGGGGAAATCACGGATTGTGGCTAACCTTCCTATGCTTCATGTTGCTGCGCGCGCTGGTCCTCGCCGGCTACGCCTGGCAGCTGACACGCCAAGATGCCTGGCAGGCGCCTGCCAGCCCCTGACCTGTTGAGGAGACGCCATGCCGGCTTGTCCCATTCCCGTTGACGAATCCCTGCGTCAGCAGACCCTGGATGAGATGAACCTGCTCGACACCCCGGCCGAGCATTACCTGGACACCCTGGTCCAGCTGACCCAGGACCTGGTGAAGGTCGATACCGTGCTGATCAGCCTGATCGACCAGGAGCGCCAGTGGTTCAAGGCCCGCGTCGGCCTGGATGCCAGCGAGACCACCCGCGACGTGTCCTTCTGCGGCTACGCGATCCTCGGCGAGGACACCCTGCTGGTGCCCGATGCCACCCTCGACGAGCGCTTCGCCGACAACCCGCTGGTGCTCGGCCCGCCCTACATTCGTTTCTACGCCGGGCGCCCGCTGCGCGCGGGCAATGGCCAGGCCATCGGCACCCTGTGCATGGTCGACCCGCGACCGCGCAACATGACCGAGGCGCAGCAGACCAACTTCCGCGACCTCGCCACCCTCGCCGAGGGCTACCTGCAATTGCGCAGCCTGATCCAGAGCAACCGCGACCTGCGCGTGGAGATGGACCGCGAGCAGCGCAAGGCCCTGCTCGACCCGTTGACCCAGCTGTGGAACCGTGGCGGCCTGCACACTTTCCAGGAGCGCGAATGTCGCCTGGCGCGGGAGAGCCACGTGCAGCTGGGCGTGCTCTACGCCGACCTCGACCACTTCAAGGCGATCAACGACCAGCACGGCCACGCCGCTGGCGACCTGGTGCTCTGCGAGTGCGCCCGGCGCCTGCGCGCCGCGCTGCGGCCGGACGACCTGCTGGTGCGCCAGGGCGGCGAGGAATTCGTCGCCCTGCTCAAGGTGAAGGACGGTGAAGAACTGCAACGCGTCGCCGAACGCGTGCGCGAGCTGATCGGCCACGAGCCGGTGCAGCTGCCCTGCGGACCGTTGCCGGTCAGCCTGAGCATCGGCTGCACCCTGCTGGGCACCTCGGAACTTGTCGACCAGGCGCTGGAACGCGCCGATGGCGCGCTCTACAGTGCCAAGCAGGCCGGGCGCAACCGGGTGAGTTTCAGTGCGCCGCCGGCCTCAGCCTGACCGCCGCCCGAACAAAAAAAGTAAGGCCCCAGCAGAGGACCCCACCCATGGCCCAAGCCATTGCCGCGTACCTGCACTACCTGTCGATCTTCATCCTGTTCGCCCTGCTGGTGCTGGAGCACCAGTTGTTCCGCCTGCCGCTGGACCTGGCGCGGGCGCGCAGCCTGGTGATAGTCGACCTGGCCTATGGCGCCTGCGCCGGCGTGGTGCTGCTGACCGGCGCGGCGCGCGTGGTCTGGTTCGCCAAGGGCACGGATTACTACCTGCACAACAGCCTGTTCCACGCCAAGATCGGCCTCTTCGTGCTGGTGGCGCTGCTGTCGATCCTGCCGACCATGACCTTCCTCAACTGGCGCAACGAGCTCAAGGCCGGCCGCGTGCCGGTGCCCAGCGAGCGCCAGGCCCGGCTGGTGATCATGACCATCCGCGTGGAGCTGCTGGCGCTGATGATCCTGCCGCTGCTGGCGACCCTGATGGCGCGTGGCTTCGGAATGATTGGCTGAGCGCATTCCTACAGACAGATAAGCGCCCTCCGATTCAGCCGCTGCGGTAATCGACGGATGCTCCTGCGCAGCCCCGACTGCCGCAGGACCTCACCATGTTTCGCCGCTCCCCCGACCGCCTCCCCTGGCCGTTGCTCTCCATCATGGCGGCCCTCGTCCTGAGCGGCTGCGCGAGCAACGAGTTCACTTTCGAAGCCGACCTGCCTGGCGACTTTCAGCTCACCGGCGATGCGCAGTACAGCGGTGCCACCTGCGAGCAGCCGGTGACCCACCGCATCTTCGAGACTCCGGGCCACAGCGAGCGGCCGCAGCGGGTCAGTTTCCAGGTGCCATTGAGCACCCGCGAGGGCGGCTGCACGCGGGACCTGAGTCGTATCGAGATCCAACTCGACGGCGATTCCGCCGATCTCGCCGGCACCCCCACAGCGCCGGACCAGGCCTTCGCCATTCTCCGATTCCAGGACCGTCTCGCCGATGCCGCCCTGCGCATGCCGCGCAAGGGCGTACGCATCTTCGACGGCCAGTGCCGTTGGCTGCAGCCGGCGCCGGGCGAGTTGCCGATGCAGCAGCGCACCCTGCAATGCCAGGCCTCCGACTTCATGGGCAACTGGCTGGAAGGCGCCCCCGGCGGCTCGCTGCAGCGCAATGAGTTGCCCGGGCGCATCGTGCGACTGGCCATCGGCATGGCGCCGGATCTACCCGCCACCGCCACCGGCCAGTAGCGCTAAGCCTGCAGCAGCTGCCCGAGCCGGCGATGCAGGGCATCGCTATCCGCCGCATCCGGCTGCAGATGGAAGCGCTCGCGCAGCACAGCCTGCAAGTCATCGGCACTCTCGATGCTGCGCTGCTCGACTTCGCCGTCCGCACCACGCCGGGTGAATTGCCCGTTGAACAGTGACAGCCGCGCGCCCTCCTCGCTGAGCGCCACGCGCAGGGAGTTGCGGAACACGCTCTGCGGGTAGGTCGAGGTGTACCAGTTGCGCATGCCGTAATCGGCCCAGTGCTGCGCTGCCAGGGTGAAGCGGTACAGCGTCTGCCAGCCGGACGCCGAGCGTGTCGCCATCTCCAGTTCTCCTTCGGCCGAACCGCTGATGCGCCAACCGCCGGGCAGCTCTTCGTTCACCCGCAGCGACAGGGCGTTCGGCGAGGCCGGGCCGCCGAAACCGATATCCACCAGGTGCGGTCCTTCGGGCAGATCGATACGCAGCAGCAGGTGCGTCTGCGGCGTCAGCGGTGCCTCCGCCGGCAGGCCCCAGCGCACCCGCGCCACCAGCAGGGTCACGCGGTAATCCAGGCTGGCCAGCAGGCGGGCGAACAGGCTGTTCAGTTCGAAGCAGTAACCACCGCGCCGGCGTTCGACGACCTTGGCGAACACCGCCTCCGGATCGATCAGGATGGGCTTGTCCAGCAGCACGTCGAGGTTCTCGAAAGGCAGGTGATGCAGCGCCGCGACGATCAGCCGGTCGAGGTTTTCCAGCGTCGGCGCGGGGCGCTCCGGTGGCAGACCGAGGCGCGCCAGGGTCGCGTCGAGCTGGGGGGCGCTGAAGGGGGTGAGCGGGGTCATGCGAGTCTCCTTTCGCGAAGCATCAATGGCGGTGGTCGGCGCTCGGTTCGGGGATCACCAGCGGGCCGCAGTTCTCATCACTGACGATGACTGCCAGCAGGCGCGCGGGCTCGCTGGCGCTGGGGTTCTCGGCGAACAGGTGCAGCTCGCGGCTGGGCTCGAACCAGGTCTGGCCCGCGCTGTAAGTCTGCGCTGGCAGGCCCTGCATCTGCGAGCGCACCTGACCACTGAGCACGATGGCGGTCACCGCGCCGGGGTGGCGGTGCGCCGGGGTATAGCCGTTGGGCGGGAAGTCCACCTGCAGTGTGGTCACGACCTTGCCGGGCAGGTCGGCCAGCGGCTCGCAGGAAAGGCGCTCCACCTGGGTGCTCGGCCGCGCTCCGGCCGAAGGCCCGGCATGACTTTGCGCCAGGCTGACCAGCGGCCAGGGTTGCCAGAGCAACGCGCCAGCGCTGACGGCAAAGGCCAGCAGCAGACCGACCCGGGCCTCATGCCCCAACGCGAGGCTCACGCGGGCACTCCTGCCAGGCGGAAGCCCGGCTGCCAGCCCAGGCGATGGCGCGCCCTGGCCGAGCTGACCTCGATGTCCTGTTCAGCGATGTTGTAGGCGCCGTGCGCGCCCCACTCCAGCGCCAGCAACGCGGCGCGGGCGGCATCATCCACATGCACCGCCAGCCTCGGGTCCGCCGCATCGGCTCCCGTGCCGGGCCCGTAGAGCCGGCCGTAACGCAACACGATGCCCTCCATCGGCAGGGCGCCGAGCACCGCCTCTTCCAGCGCGGCGACACCGCCGACACTGATGGCGCGCGGACCTTCGGCGCCCAGGTCCAGCGGTTGTTCCTCGTGCAGCGGCAGCTCCCCCGACGCGTAGGCCCAGGCGATGCTCTGCGCCACCATGCGCTGGACACCCGCGGCCCGGGCCGCCGCCACCAGGTTGGCAGTGCCTTCGCGGCGAACGCGCGCGTTACGCGGTTGGGCTGCGGGCATCAGGGCAGGATCGAGGCCGGCCGGCAGGTCGGTGAGCTGATGGATCACCCAGCGCGGCTGGAACTCCAGCATGGCGGCACCCAGGGCTTGCGCATCATAGACATCCAGCACCATCGCCTGCGCCCCGGCGGCCTCCAGCGCGGCGGCCCGCTGCTCGGAGCGGCTGATCGCCAGCACCTGGTAACCACGCTCCAGCAGCATCGGCAGCAGGCGCTGGCCAATGGCGCCAGTGGCACCAGCGAAGAAAACTTTCATGCACATGGGGAACCTCGAATCGGGCGGCGGGGACATGTCGCCACTCTAGTAACGCAATGCCCCACCCCACAGAGCCAAGATCACGCCCAACGACTGGGACATGATGGCCGGACCTTGATCCCTGTCCGCGCAATGTCACGCTCATCGTCTATAACAAACGGCTCAATACCCCGATCCCGAGGAGTCGCCATGAGCCAAGTCTTCGATGTTGCCGTTGTCGTCGGCAGCCTGCGCAAGGAATCCCTGAACCGCAAGATCGCCAAGGCATTCGCCGCATTGGCGCCGGCCAACCTGAAGCTGGAAATCGTGGAGATCGGCGAACTGCCGCTGTACAACGAAGAGCTCGACGCGGGCACCCCGCCCGCCAGCTACAGCGCTTTCCGCGAGCGCATCGCCCGCGCCGACGCGGTGCTCTTCGTCACCCCCGAATACAACCGCTCGGTGCCCGGCGTGCTGAAGAACGCCATCGACGTCGGCTCGCGCCCCTACGGCAAGAGCGCCTGGAACGCCAAGCCCTGCGCCGTGGTCAGCGCCTCTCCGGGCGCCATCGGCGGCTTCGGCGCCAACCACCATCTGCGCCAGTCGCTGGTGTTCCTCAACATGCCGGTGCTGCAACAGCCCGAGGCCTATCTCGGTGGCGCCGGCGGTTTCTTCGACGAAGCCGGCAAGCTGTCGGAGAAGACCGAGCCCTTCCTGAAGAGCATCATCGACGCCTTCTCCGGCTGGATCGTGCAGAACCAGCCACGCTGATCTGCCCGGGCGCCGGCACCCGCCGGCGCTTTCCCCCGCCATTCTGAGCAGCCCGTCGCAGGCCGCTGCACTACCCGGCATTGGTCATCGTTGCGGCTGGCTCCACGCCCCTGTCCAGGCCAAGGTTCAGGCCCGTTTCCCGCGCCCGTACCGTCGATGCTGCGCCACCTCCTGTTTTGCTTCCTTGCCTATGCCCTGCTCGCCGGTTGCACTTCGCCGCCGGTGAAGAAGGACGTCGACGGGATGGACTTCAGCTCCGGGCAGATACTGCAGAACGACGCCAACCGCGCCGCCAACCTGGCCATGCGCGACAACCTCGACAGCCTGGCGCTGCTGCTCGACAAGCTCTACAAGCGCAATCCCCGGGAATGGAAGAAAACCGGCGCCGCCTCACGCGAAGCAGCCCACCGGCAGGTGATGGACGCCATCCGCAAGCAACAGCCGCTGCCCGGCCTGGGCGGCAGGACATCGGTGGCCGCCCTGCCCCTGGCCTTCGACGCGGACTTCCAGGGCGACCGCGCCGGCACGCTGATCTACGGGCTCGGCAGCATGCTCTACGAACTGTATGGCGGCACCGACACCCAGCACCTGCTCAGCGGGCTGAACGCGCAGATGACCGCCAACGCAGCCTGGAACATCGAGGTGGCGGCCTGGTTGCTGGCCAGCCGCACCGACGAGCAGGGGCAGCCGCTGCTGCTGTCCAACGAGCTCAGCGCCAACGGACGCAACCTGTCCTTCGAGCGCGAGTTCGGCCGCATGATCGGCCGGCTGGAGTTGCTGGCGCAGATGACCCACGAGAGCCTGCGGCGCAGCGGGATCAACTACGTGCAGGGCCTGCTTGCCGCGCCGCTGCTCGGGCTGTTCCAGTTCGTCCCTCTGGATGCCACCAGCGCGGCCGCCACTGCCCAGTAAGTCAGTCCTCCAGCAGGCGCGCCAGGCGCTGGCGCAGATAGCGGTTCTCCGCGCGCAGCTCGTCCACTTCGTCCAGCAGGCGCAACGCCAGGGCGATGCCCGGCCAGTCCAGCTCGAACTCGCGGCGCAGGCGCACGGCGCGGCGCACCACGCTGACCGCCTGGTAATCGAAGACCCAATGCCCGGCGCGCTGTTCGCGGGGCTCCACGATACCCACCTCGACGATCTCGACGAGCACGTCGCGGGGGAGGTTCACCGACTGGCAGAGCTCGTCGAGGTCCACCACCATCACAGTCGTCGTCATGCGCTTTTACCCCAATCGGCACGGGGGTCGAAGGCCGCCTTGGCAGCCAGTTCTTCCCAGAGTTTGCGGGTCGCTTCGTCCGCCGTCTTCGGCATCACCACCTTGAGCACCGCATAAAGATCGCCGGCGGCGGCCCCGCCCTTGTTCGGCAGGCCCTTGCCCTTGATGCGCAGGCGCTGGCCGGCCTGGCTGCTGGCCGGGATGCCGAGGTTGATCCGCCCGCCCAGGGTGGGCACTTCCACCTTGGCGCCAAGCGCCGCTTCCCACGGCGCCACCGGCACGGTGACGATGAGGTCGCGGCCGTCGACGTCGAACACCGGGTGCGGCACCAGGCGGATCGCCAGGTACAGGTCGCCTGCCGGCCCGCCGTTGATTCCCGGGGCGCCCTGCCCCTTGAGGCGGATGCGTTCGCCATCGGCGGTACCCACCGGGATCTTCACGTTCAGCGTCTTGTTCTGCGGCGGCAGCTTGCGGCCGTACTCATCAAAGCTGGGCAGGCTGAAGCTGATCGGTCGGCTGTCGCCGGAAAGGGTTTCCTCGAGGAACAGCGGGACTTCCATCTCCACGTCCTGGCCACGGTGGGCCTGCGGCTGGCGCGCACCGCCGAAGCCGCCGTGGGAGCCGCCGGTGCGTGCGCCGAAGATCTGTTCGAAGAAGTCGCTGAAGTCCTGCTCGTGCCCCGGCGATGGGCCGTCGAAACCACCGCGCGGCTGCCAGCCGGGTGGCGCCTCGAACTGCGGCCCCTGCGCGCCGTACTTGCGCAGCTCATCGTACTCGGCGCGCTTCTCCGGGCTCTTCAGCACTTCGTAGGCCTCGGAGACTTCCTTGAAGTGCGTCTCGGCGTCCGGTTCCTTGCTGACGTCCGGGTGGTACTTGCGCGCGAGCTTGCGGTAGGCGGTCTTGATCGCCTTCTCGTCGGCCTCGGGTTCGACCCCGAGCGCGGCGTAATAATCCTTGAATTCCATCGGTAGCGGTCACTCCTCACATGCGTTGGACCTGTCGGTGCCTGGGACACGGGGGATTTACGCGGGCAGCCGGAGCCGCTGCGCGCACGGCGAGGCGAACAGGTGGAAAAACGGGCTTCTGCGACAACAGATGGAGCCGCGGCGCCGGCTTTTCAACACTGCCTGCAAGCCTAGACGCTGATCCTGCATCGCGGTCGCCGGGACGCCTTGATACCGGTCATGGCATAGTCGACTTCCGGATCATTCACCGCCCCGGATAGGCCATGACCGTGCCCTTCGATTCGCTCCGCCAACCGCTGGATCCGAGCCATGAGCTGCCGATCTACCGCCAGCTCTACGAGCGCATCCGCGATGCCATCACCCGCGGTGCGCTGCGCCCCGGCGAGCGCGTGCCGCCGGTGCGCGGCCTGGCCGGCGAACTGGGCGTGGCGCGCGGCACGGTGGAGCTGGCCTACCAGTTGCTGACCAGCGAGGGCTACCTGTTGGCGCGCGGGCCGGCGGGCACCGTGGTCTCACCGCAACTGGCCGGACGCACCCGCCCCGCACCGGCGGTGCGGGTCGACCCGGCGACGGTGGAGCGCGCCTTGCCCGGCCTGATCGCCCACGGACCGACCCTGCGGCCATTCCAGCTCGGCGTGCCGGCGCTGGACGCCTTCCCCCGCGCACTCTGGGCGCGCCTGTGCGCGCGTCGGCTGCGCCAGCAGAGCGCATCCATGCTGGCCTACCCGGAGCCCTGCGGCTACGGGCCGCTGCGCGAGGCCGTCGCCGGCTACCTGGGGGTTTCCCGCGGCATCGTCTGTGCCCCGGAGCAGGTGTTCATCTGCGCGGGTTACCAGGGCGCACTGGACCTGATCAGCCGCACCCTGCTCGAACCCGGCCAGCGCTTCTGGCATGAAGACCCCGGCTACCCGCGCGGCCGCGAACTGCTGCGTCGGGCCGGCGGTGTGCCGGTGCCGGTCGCGGTGGACACCGATGGCCTGCGCGTGGAGGACGGCATCGCCCGCGCGCCGGACGCGCGCTTCGCGCTGGTCACGCCGTCGCAGCAAAGCCCCACCGGCGTCGCCCTCAGCCTGCCGCGCCGCCTGGCCCTGCTGGACTGGGCGGCCAGCAGCGGCGCCTGGATAGTCGAGGACGATTATGACAGCGAGTACCGCTACGCCGGCTTCCCGCTGCCGGCGCTGAAAAGCCTCGACCGCGCTGGCCACGTGCTCTACACCGGCACCTTCAGCAAGGTGCTCTACCCTGCCCTGCGCCTGGGCTATCTGGTCGTGCCGGCGCAGTGGGTGGAGGACTTCGTGCGCGCCCAGCAGGTGTTCTCCTCCGGCTGCGCGGAATTGCTGCAGGCCACCCTGTGCGACTTCATGCAGGAGGGCCACTTCGCCCGCCACCTCAAACGTACCCGCACGCTCTATGCCCAGCGCCGCCAGTGGCTGCGCTGCGCGCTGGAAGAGCGCCTCGGCGAGCGCCTGCGTTTTGCCGACACGCCCGGCGGCCTGCACCTGATCGGCGCGCTGGACCGGGACGACCTTGCCGTCGCCCGCCGCGCCCATGCCGAGGGCCTCGGCCTGCAGGCGCTGAATGCCTGGTGCGTGGCGGCCCGACGCGAGCCGGCGCTGATCATGAGCTTCACCAACGTCACCGACCAGCAGCTCGCCGGGCGCCTGGCAGAGCGGCTGGAGCCCCTGCTCGGCTGATTCCGGGGCGTGTGCCGGTCAATACCTCCGATGGCAAAAATTGACTGACGCTCGACGTTGACCGAGGTCAATTTTCCTACGGGCAATGCCGTTAGATTCCCACAACATCTTGTTGTCTTGAATAAATCGAGACACAGCATGTTGTGGAATCCAGCCAATGCCCCTGACACGGACCGCCCCCCTGCCCGCCAGCCTGCGCAAGCGCAATGGCACCGCCGCTCCCTTCGACCCGAGCAAGATCGAACGTGCCATCGCCGCCGCCGGCGAGGCCAGCGGCGAGTTCACCGCTCCCCATGCGCAGGAGCTGACCCGTCGCGTGCTGGCGCGCCTGCCGGCGCAGAACGACCTCGACGTGGAGCAGGTGCAGGACGTGGTCGAGCGTGCCCTGATGGAGGCCGGCCACTACCCCACCGCACGCGCCTACATCGTCTACCGCGAACGCCACGGCCGCCTGCGCCGCGAGCGCAAGACCCTGGTGGACGTTGCCGCCTCGATGAACGAATACCTGTCGCGGGAAGACTGGCGGGTGCGCGCCAACGCCAACCAGGGCTACTCCCTGGGCGGGCTGATCCTCAACGTGTCCGGCAAGGTCACCGCCAACTACTGGCTGGACGAGGTGTACAGCGAAGGCATCGCCGTCGCCCACCGCGCGGCCGACCTGCACATCCACGACCTCGACATGCTCGCCGGCTACTGCGCCGGCTGGTCGCTGCGCACCCTGCTCAGCGAAGGGCTGAACGGCGTGCCGGGGCGGGTCGAGGCCGGGCCGCCCAAGCACCTCTCCAGCGCGCTGGGGCAGATGGTCAACTTCCTCGGCACCCTGCAGAACGAGTGGGCCGGCGCCCAGGCCTTCAGCTCCTTCGACACCTACCTCGCACCTTACGTGCGCAACGACGGGCTGAGTTATCAACAGGTGCGCCAGGCGCTGCAGGAGTTCATCTACAACCTCAACGTGCCCTCGCGCTGGGGCACCCAGACGCCCTTCACCAACCTGACCTTCGACTGGGTCTGCCCGGAAGACCTGCGCGAGCAGATTCCCTACGTCGGCGGCGTGGAGATGCCCTTCGCCTATGGCGAGCTGCAGGCCGAGATGGACCTGATCAACCGTGCCTACATCGAGGTGATGCAGGCCGGCGACGCCCACGGCCGGGTATTCACCTTCCCGATCCCGACCTACAACATCACCCATGATTTTCCCTGGGACAGCGACAACGCCACGCGCCTCTTCGAGATGACCGCGCGCTACGGACTGCCGTACTTCCAGAACTTCCTCAACTCGGACATGCAGCCCAACCAGGTGCGCTCCATGTGCTGCCGCCTGCAACTGGACGTGCGCGAATTGCTCAAGCGCGGCAACGGCCTGTTCGGCTCGGCGGAGCAGACCGGTTCGCTGGGCGTGGTGACGATCAACTGCGCGCGCCTGGGCTACCGCCATCGCGGCGACGCCGCCGCCCTCTACGCCCAGCTCGACTACCTGCTGGAGCTGGCCTTCGACAGCCTGGAGGTCAAGCGCAAGGTCATCCAGCAGCACATGGACGCCGGGCTCTACCCCTACACCAAGCGCTATCTGGGCACCCTGCGCAACCACTTCTCCACCATCGGCGTGAACGGCCTGCACGAGATGCTGCGCAACTTCACCGACGACCGCGAAGGCCTGCACACCGAGGTCGGCCGGCAGATGGCGCTGGAGCTGCTCGACCACGTGCGGGCACGGCTGGTGCGCTTCCAGGAAGACAGCGGGCACCTCTACAACCTCGAAGCCACGCCGGCCGAAGGCACCACCTACCGCTTCGCCCGCGAGGACCGGAAGCGCCACCCGGACATTCTCCAGGCCGGTACCGCGGACGCGCCGTACTACACCAACTCCTCGCAACTGCCGGTGGGCCTTACCGACGATCCGTTCGAGGCGCTGGAACTGCAGGACGCCCTGCAGTGCAAATACACCGGCGGCACCGTGCTGCACCTGTACATGGCCGAGCGCATCTCCAGCGCCGAAGCCTGCAAGACCCTGGTGCGCACTGCCCTCGGGCGCTTCCGCCTGCCCTACCTGACAGTGACGCCGACCTTCTCCATCTGCCCGGTGCACGGCTACCTCGCCGGCGAACACGAGTTCTGCCCGAAGTGTGACGAAGCCGCGCTGCAGAAAGCAGCAACCAGCAGCTGCTGCGGCAACTGAGCGCATTCACTTTCATCCCCGCAAAAAAAGGAGCACCACGATGACCGCCAACCAACTGCCCGAAAACCAGCGCCAGCGCTGCGAGGTATGGACCCGCGTGATGGGCTATCACCGCCCGGTGACGGCGTTCAACGCCGGCAAGCAATCCGAGCACCGCGAGCGCCGCCACTTCCGCGAGACGCGATGAGCCGTACGCTCAGGGTCGGGGGCCTGGTGCCCCTGACCACCCTCGACTATCCCGGGCTGCTCGCCTGCGTGCTGTTCTGCCAGGGCTGCGCGTGGCGCTGCCGCTACTGCCACAATCCGGAGCTGATTTCGGCGCGTGGCGAAGCGGAGATCCACTGGGACGACATTCTCGGTTTCCTCCGACGCCGCCAGGGTCTGCTGCAGGCCGTGGTGTTCAGCGGCGGCGAGGCAACGCTGCAGAACGCCTTGCCCGAGGCCATGGCCTGCGTGCGCGAGATGGGATTCCGCGCCGGACTGCACAGCGCCGGCATCCGCCCGGAGGCCTTCGCCCGCGCGCTGGCCCAGGCCGACTGGGTCGGCTTCGACGTCAAGGGACTGGCCGAGGACATGGACGCCATCACCGGCCGGAAGCGCAGCGGCCTGGCCAACTGGCGCAGCCTGGAGCTGTTGCTGGAAAGCGCCGTGGACCACGAGTGCCGCACCACCGTGCACTGGCAGTTGTTCGACCTGGAACGCCTGCGTCGATTGGCCTTGCGCCTGCGCGCAATGGGTGTGGACAACTTCGTCGTGCAGCTGGCACGCAGCGGGCGGCAGCTCGACCCTGAGCTGATTGCCACACCCGCGCCCCATGGCGCGCCCGATCTGTGGCAGGAGCTGCACACGCTGTTCCCGTCCTTCGAACTACGCGACGTCTGAGCTCCCGTGTTCCCCTGCGGGAGCGGGCCATGCCCGCGATCGCGCGCATGGCGCGCTCCTGCAATTCAACTCCGCCTCAAGCGCTTTTGTAGGAGCGAGCTTGCTCGCGAACCAGACTCCGCTGCGGAAGCTGTTCGCGAGCAAGCTCGCTCCTACGAAGAGCAAAAAGCCCCGCCGAAGCGGGGCTTTTCAGTTGCGCGAGCTACCAGCCAATCAGGACGACAGGTACGCCGAACGGGTCAGCCCCAGGCGCAGCGCGTCGAGGAACTGGGTACGCTCGCGCGCGGTGAGCTTGGCCCCGGCGACCTTGTCGCGGTAGTGGGTCATCAGCTCCTCGGGCGACAGGTGCACGTAGCGCAGCATGTCCTCGATGGTGTCGTGGGTCTCGATGCCGGCGTGGTAGTAGCTGCCGTCGGCGTTCTGGTAGACGTTCACCGAGTCGGTGTCGCCGAACAGGTTGTGCATGTCACCGAGGATTTCCTGGTAGGCGCCGACCAGGAAGGTGCCGATCAGGTAGTCCTCGCCTTCCTTCACGTCATGCACCGGCATGCTGGTCTCGATGCTCTGCTCGTCGACGTACTGGGTGATCTTGCCGTCGGAGTCGCAGGTCAGGTCCTGCAGCACCGCGCGGCGGGTCGGTTCCTCGCCCAGGCGGTGAATCGGCAGGATCGGCAGCACCTGGCCGATGGCCCAGGTGTCGGGCAGGCTCTGGAACACCGAGAAGTTGCAGATGTACTTGTCGGCCAGCTTGTCGTTCAACTCGTCGAGCACCTGGCGGTGCGAACGCTGGTGCGCCTTGAGCTGGTTGTGCAGGCGACGGCAGATAGCGAAGTAGCACTGCTCGGCCAGGGCCTTCTGCGCCAGGCTGATCTTGCCCTCGGCGTACTGCGCGGCGGCGTCGCTCATGTAGTGAGTGGCGCGCCAGTAGGTCTCGGTGACCATTTCGGCATCGGTCGGGCCGAGCAGGTCGGCCAGCCACTGGACGATCTCCGGCTGTTCGGCCAGGTCGGTGATCTTCGGCACTTCGTCGTTGTGGCGCTCGACGTCGGTGACCTGGGTGATCAGCACCGCGTGGTGCGCGGTCAGCGCGCGGCCGCTCTCGGAGAAGATGTGCGGATGCGGCAGGCCCTGCGCGTCGCAGAACTCCTTGAGCATGCCGACCACCACACCGGCGTAGTCGTCGATGTCGTAGTTGATCGAGCTGGCGTTGCGCGAGTGGGTACCGTCGTAGTCCACGCCCAGGCCGCCGCCGACGTCCACGTGGTCCACCGGCAGGCCGAGGGCGCGCAGTTCGCCGTAGTAGCGGATGGCTTCCTTGAAGCCGTGCTGGTAGTCGGCAAGGTTCGCGATCTGCGAGCCCATGTGGAAGTGCAGCAGGCGCACGCCCTGGTCCAGGCCGGCGTCGCGGAAGCGCTCGACCACCGACAGCAGCTGCGCGGCGGACAGGCCGAACTTGGCCTTCTCGCCACCGGTGTCCGCCCACTTGGAGGACGCCAGCGAGGACAGGCGCACGCGCAGGCCGACCTGGGGCAGCACGCCGACGTTGGCGGCCTCCTCGATCACCAGCTGCACCTCGGATTCCTTCTCGATCACGATGAACACGTTGTGCCCGAGCTTCTGCCCCATCAGCGCCAGCTTGATGAACTCGCGGTCCTTGTAGCCGTTGCAGACGATGGTGCCGCCCTTGGGCGCCAGCGCCAGTACGGCCATCAGCTCGGGCTTGGAGCCGGCTTCCAGGCCGATGGAGACGTTCTGGGTGGCGATGATGCTTTCCACCACCGCTTCCTGCTGGTTCACCTTGATCGGGTACAGCGCGGTGTAGCGGCTGGTGTACTCCAGTCGCGCAATGTTCGCGTCGAAGGCGCCGGTGAGCTTGCGTACGCGGTCCTGCAGGATGTCCGGGAAGCGCACCAGCAGCGGCAGCGACAGGCCCGCCTCGCGCAGCTGCTCGACCAGCGCATGCAGATCGATCGGCTGGGCATCGGCGCCCTGCGGGCGAACTTCCACGTTACCGGCGTCGTTGATGGCGTAGTAGCCAGCACCCCAGTGGCGAATTCCGTAGATGCTGCGGCTGTCTGCCACGGTCCAGTTGCTGCCGTCGTCTTTGCGGGTCCGTCTAGCGGCCATGCGGGGTGGTCTCCTCAGATTGCGCGAATGTGTGCAGGCGCCCGCCCGGCGTGCGGGTGAGTCGTCAGGGCCTGGTGCAGTAAACCTAGCCGGGCCGCGTGACGTTGCCGTGTTGACCGCCGGGCTTGGCGGTAAGTTTAGGAAAATCCGACGACACGCCCAGGGCGCGCCGATAAATCTCCCATCTAGGGAAAGGGCTTGCCGGCCATGCACGGGGCGCGCATGGCCTGGAACCCGTTCTCGACAGGGGAGAGTCGCCTGTCCGTTGAGACAGACGGCAGAAGACGGCTCAGCCGCCGGATTTCTTCGCCTTGAGGCCGCGTTTGGTCAGCTCTTCGAGCAGCAGGTCGACGTGGTCGCCCTGGATCTCGATGATGCCGTCCTTCAACGCGCCACCCGTGCCGCAGCGCTTCTTCAGCGCGGTGGCCAGGTCCTTCAGCGCTTCAGCCGCCAGCGGCACACCGGTCACCGTGGTCACGGTCTTGCCACCGCGGCCCTTGGTTTCCCGACGCACGCGAGCGATGCCATCGCCGGCCGGAATCTCGGCCTGCTTGCAGATGCACGCGCCAATGGGCTGATTGCAGTCCGGGCAATGCCGGCCGGAATCAGTGGAATAGACGAGCCCGCCGAGGGCGGACAGGGAGGATGCTTTCTTGACCACCGGGCGTTTCCCCAGGATTGGCCTCTTCGGGCCAGGTCAACGAATGGCCGGCTGGCGCCGACCGCGACGCCCCACTCAGGCAGGGGCTGCGCAATTCCCGGCGGAGGACCCTGCCGGAAAGGTCGCGCAATTTAGCAGCATTGAAGGCAAATGCTAAGAGCGAAAATGCGTCATTGATCGGCGGTTTGGCGACATGCCAGCGCAGCAGGGTTGTTGTAGGAGCGAGCTTGCTCGCGAACCAGCCCCGCTGCGAAGCCTTTCGCGAGCAAGCTCGCCCCTACGAAGAGCAACCCGCAGCGGGCTGGAGCGTCAGAAGCTGACCAGGTACTTGCGCAGCGCCGCCAGCGAGTCCGGGCAGTAAGGCGTGCCTGCCCTGGCCTCGGCCAGCGCCTGGTGCGGATCGATGAACTTCGCTTCCAGCACCTCTTCGGGCTGCAAGGTCAGCGGCGCATCGGACACGGCAGAGAACACCGCGCACCACAGCCGGTTGTCCGGCTGGTCGAAGAAGAAGGTGCCATGGGCGCGCAGTTCGACGCCGGCGATGCCCAGTTCTTCTTCCAGCTCGCGGGCGGCGGACTCGGCGTAGCTCTCGTCGGCCTGCACCATGCCGCCGGCGGCCGGGTCCCAGTAGCCGGGATAGACCGCCTTGCTCAAGGTGCGGCGGTGCACGCACAACTCACCGGCGGAGTTGAACAGCAGGATGAAGGTGCCGCGGCCGATCAGCCCGCGCGCGCGCAGTTCGGCGCGCGGCAGGCTGCCCAGCAACTGGTCGTCTTCGTCGACCCAGGCGATCTTCTCGGCGTCCGAAGCCGCCCGGTGGGCGGCTTCCTTGTCGCTGATGCCAGCCATGGATCAGCCCTGGGCCAGCAGCTGGCGCAGGTCGATGATCGCGGCGTTGGCGCGGGAAATGTAGTTGGCCATCACCAGCGAGTGGTTGGCCAGCACGCCGAAGCCGCTGCCGTTGAGGACCATCGGGCTCCACAGCGGCGCCTCGGCGGCTTCCAGCTCGCGGATGATCTGGCGCACGCTGACGGTGGCGTTCTTCTTCGCCAGCACGTCGGCGAAGTCCACCTCGATGGCGCGCAGGATGTGCGACAGCGCCCAGGCCTGGCCGCGGGCTTCGTAGAACACGTTGTCGATCTGCATCCAGGGGGTTTCCTGGATCACTTCCTCGACTTCCGGCGCCTGGCCGGGGGTGACCGGCTGCATCGGCGTGATGTTAGTGTTCAGCTTGACCCGGCCGACGCTGGCCGAGAGGCGCTGGGACAGCGAGCCCAGGCGGGTGGAGACGTCACCCAGCCAGTTGTTCAGGCTGTCGGCGCGGGCATAGAACTGCGCGCCGGCCGGATCGGCGGAGAGGCGGCCCAGGTAGCGGTCCAGGGACTTGATGCCCTCGGCGTACTCCGATTCGGAGGACGGCAGCGCCCAGCTCTTGTTGTCGAAGTTGAAGCGCGGCTCGGCGCGTGCCAGGTCAGCGTCCTCGGTGGACTGCGACTGGGAGCGGGCGAAGTCCTTGCGCAGCGCGCGGGACAGGTCGCGCACCTGGACCAGGGCGCCGTATTCCCAGCTGGGCATGTTGTCCAGCCAGACGCCCGGCGGGAAGATGTCGTTGGACAGGTAGCCGCCGGGCTTGTCGAGCAGCGTGGCGACCACTTCCTTGAGGGTTTCCACCGTGGTGTAGCCCACCACCATCTGCCGGCCGGCGCGCTCGGCGGCGGCCTGGGCGTTCTGCTGTACGGGGAAGAGGTCCGGCTCCTGGCTCCAGTACCAGCCGATCGCGCCGCAGATCACCAGATAGACGCCCAGCAGACCACCGAGCACGCGGCCCAGCCAGGGGCCGCCGAAGTAGGCGCGCGCGTCGTCCACCGAGTCGTTCACGCGATCTCGTACGGAGCCGCGTTTCTTCCAGTTCCACATGGCAAGTTCCTTGATGTCCCGAATTCGAAGAGTGCTTGGACCCGCAACCGGCCCCAGGGTGCCGGAATTTTAGGCCCATCGGTGCAAGCATGCCGCACGGCGGCAGGGCAGCGCAGCCTACCCTGCGCATGGTGCGCGGTAATGCGGTGAATTACAAAGCGACACAAACACAGGATGTTTGACCGAAGGCACTGTTATTGCCATCAAGGATTGGTAGCATAGGGCCATCAGTGTGTATCACGGCGGAAACATGTTCGCCCCGCTGGCCGACGGTACGGCCCTATGAAGAAGCGCGCGATGACCGAGCTCGACGATCCATCCCTCGACCGCCTCAAGCACCACTTCGCCCAGCGGGTGATCCACCAGGCCCGTCACCTGCTGGAAGTCTGGCAGCGCCTGTCACGCTCGGAGTGGAACAGCGCCGGCACGGCCGAGCTGGCCGAGGCCTGCCTGCGCCTGCAACGTTATGCCGAGCGCTTCGAACAGGCCGAACACGCCGACCTGGCCAAGGCCATCGACCAGTGCCTGCGCGCCGTGCAGGACAATCGCGGGCGCCTCTCCAGCGAGCTGATCACCGAGCTGAACCGCCTGATGCAGCGCCTGTCGCGTACCGGCCTGCGCCACGGCGACCAGTTCGAGCAGACCAACCTGCCGCCGCTGCGCAAGCCGGTCTACCTGGCCCTGCAGGACCAGGAACGCGCCGAGCGCCTGGCCCAGCAGCTGGAATTCTTCGGCATGGCCGCGCAGCCCTGCGAGCATGCCAACGCCTTCCGCGCCGCCATGGCCGACCGCCACCCGGCGGCCATCGTGATGGAAATCGACTTCGCCAACGGCCAGGGCCTGGCGCTGGCCGATGAAGCCCAGGCCGGCCTCAAGCAGAAGCTGCCGGTGCTGTTCTTCAGCCATGAAGAGACCGACACCCCGACCCGCCTGGCCGCTGCCCGCGCCGGTGGCCAGGACTTCTTCAGCGGCGCGCTGGACGCCTCCGGCCTGCTGGAGAAGATCGAGACGCTGACCCGCGTGGCGCATTACGAGCCGTTCCGCGTACTGATCGTCGACGACTCCCGCGCCCAGGCCGCGCACACCGAGATGGTCCTCAACAGCGCCGGCATCGTCACCCGCGCGCTCACCGCGCCGCTGTCGGTGATGGCCGAGCTGGCCGAGTTCCAGCCGGACCTGATCATCCTCGACATGTACATGCCCGAGTGCCTGGGCACCGAGCTGGCCAAGGTGATCCGCCAGCATGAGCGCTACGTCAGCGTGCCGATCATCTACCTGTCCGCCGAGGACGACCTGGACAAGCAGCTCGACGCGATGAGCGAAGGCGGCGACGACTTCCTCACCAAGCCGATCAAGCCGCGCCATCTGATCGCCACCGTACGCAACCGCGCCGCCCGCGCGCGCAGCCTGAAGGCGCGAATGGTGCGCGACAGCCTCACCGGCCTGTACAACCACACCCACACCCTGCAACTGCTCGACGACGCCCGCTTCCGCGCGCGCCGCGAGGAGCGCCCGCTGACCTTCGCGATGCTCGACATCGACCACTTCAAGCGGGTCAATGACACCTACGGGCACCCCATGGGCGACCGGGTGATCAAGAGCCTGGCGCTGTTTCTCAAGCAGCGCCTGCGCAAGACCGATCACATCGGCCGTTACGGTGGCGAGGAGTTCGCCGTGGTGCTGCCGGACACCGATGCCGCCTCGGCGCACAAGGTGCTGGAGGAAATCCGCCAGCGCTTCGCCGAAATTCATTACCCGGCGCAGCCCCATGACCTGTCCTGCACCTTCAGCTGCGGCATCGCCGAGCTGGGCGAGGAGATGGACATCAAGACCCTCGCCAAACAGGCCGACGAGGCGCTGTACACCGCCAAGCACGGCGGCCGCAACCGCGTCGAGGTCTACAAGTAACACCCGCCACTGGTCTGGCGCGGCGCTCTGCCGCGCCATTTTCCGACACAATGCTGGCACCGTGTCATCAGCCAGTAACGAAACTGCAATAGGTTCAGGGCTCGCCGTTTTTTCGCTGTCGGTCGAGACCTGCCATGCGCCTCAAGCTGCTCACCAACCTCAACACCTTCCTGCTCCTGCTCGTCTGCCTCGCGCTGGGCGCCACCCTGTGGTGGTCGCAACGCGCCCTGGAGCGCCCGTTCACGCTGATGGACCGTTACCTGGAACTCTCCCAGGGCTTCGAGCGCAAGGTCGCGCAGAACATCCAGGCGTACCTCGCCAGTGGCGACGCACTCAAGCAGAAGGCCGCCCAGCAGGGCCTGGACGAACTCGCCCAGGAGCTGCCGCAACTGCCGGACAGCCTCAGCCAGCTGCTCGGCCAGAGCCTCGACGAACTGCGCCAGTTCAGCGGCAACCAGCTGCTCGCCGCCGGCAAGCTGGCCGGCGACCCGCAGGGACTGCTGCTGCAGGCCGAGCGTGACCTGCTGGCCGCGCTGGACCAGCTCGGCACCTACGCCGATGCCAGCCAGAACTCCGCCGCCGCCGAATACCGCACGCCGCTGCTGCAGGCCGGCCTGCACCTGACGCGCCTGGCCCACGCCCGCGCCAAGCTGGTGGAGAGCGGCAACCCGGCGCTGGCCGAGGACATCCAGCGCGAACTGGAAACCCTGCGCCAGCTGGCCGAGCGCATCGACGCCCTGCCGCTGCTCGGCGTGCTGGAGCAACAGGCCTCCGCCTCCGACGACTTCGCCGCCATGATGGGCCTGGACTCCCAGCCGGCCGCCGAGGCGCAGAGCGAGGACCGTGGCGTGACGCTCAAGCGCGACCTCGCCAGCGTGCTGCGCCGTTACCCGGACGAACTCAACCGCACCCGCCAGTTGATCACCCAGCGCCAGGAACTGGCCAACGCCACCGCCCAGCGCCTCGGCGCCGTGCAGCAGGCCCTGGCGACCCTGGAGCCGCAGGTGCGCGAGGAGCGCTCGAAGATCCAGACCCAGGTGCGCGTCATCCAGGGCGCGCTGATCGCCCTGATTCTCGCCACCGCGCTGCTCATCGATACGCTGCAACGCCGGCTGGCGCGCGTGCTCGGCCAACTGGTCCCGGCGCTGTCCACCTGGGCCCGTGGCGATTTCAACAAACCCATTGCCCTGGCCACCCGCACCCGCGATCTGGTGGAACTGCAGGAATCACTGAACCGCCTGCGCGACTTCCTCGGCACCCTGGTCGGCACCATTCACCAGCGCGCCGAGGAAGTGGCCGGCAGCAGCCGCGCCCTGGCCGAACTCAGCGGCGGCCTGCACGCCGGCGCCGAACGCCAGGCCAGCGACACCGGGGAAATCCGCGATGCGCTGGGCGACATGGAAGCGGCGATCCAGCAGGTGGCCGGCGACGCCAGCCAGGCTGCCTCGGCCAGCCACGCGGCCGGCATGGCCGTCGAGCAGGGCCAGCAGGTGATCGGCAACAGCCTGAACGGCATGCGCGCGCTGGTCGACGAAGTGCAGAGCAACGCCCAGGCCATCGAGAACCTCGCCGAGGAGTCGGCCACCATCGGCAACGTGCTGGGGGTGATCCGCTCCATCGCTGACCAGACCAACCTGCTGGCGCTCAACGCCGCCATCGAGGCCGCACGGGCCGGCGAGCAGGGCCGCGGGTTTGCCGTGGTCGCCGAGGAAGTCCGCTCGCTGGCCCTGCGCACCACCGGCGCCACCGAGGAAATCCAGCAGCTCACCGCGCGCCTGCAGCAGGCTGCACGGCAGTCGGTGGAAGCAATGCGCAGCCAGGTCGAGCATGCGGAAGTCACCGCCAACCAGGCCGGCGCCGCCGAGGGCGCGCTGGACGAGGTAGTCGGCGCCATCCGCACCATCGCCAGCATGGCCGAGCGCATCGCCGAGAGCTCCGCCCAGCAGAGCGGCGCGGTCAGCGAGATCCGCTCGCACAGTGAGCGCATCCACGAGCTGGGCGGCGAGAACCTGCGCCTGATCGGCCAGGGTCGCAGCCAGGGCGAGCAACTGCAGGAACTGGGCGGTGCGTTGCACACTGCCGTCAGAGCCTTCCGCGTATAACGGAGCAAACCTGTAGGAGCGCGCCATGCGCGCGATCGCGGGCATGGCCCACTCCTACAGGGTAACGTCGGCTTTAAACCCCAGGCTCAGCGCTCGCCCAGCTTGTGCCGCGCGGCGTACAGGCAAACCATCTCCATCGCCAAAGTCGCACCGGCCAGGGCGGTGATCTCGGCGCTGTCATAAGGCGGCGCGACTTCCACCACGTCCATCCCCACCAGGTTGATGCCGCGCAGGGCACGGAGGATTTCCAGCGCCTGATGCGAACTCAGCCCGCCGCAGACCGGCGTACCGGTGCCCGGTGCGAAAGCCGGGTCGAGGCAGTCGATGTCGAAGGTCAGGTACACCGGGTTGTCGCCCACCCGTGCGCGGATGCGTTCGGCAATCGCCTGCGGTGTATGGCGGTGCACCTCGCGGGCATCCAGTACCTGGAAGCCCATCACGTCATCGTTGGTGGTACGCAGGCCGACCTGCACCGAGCGCGCCGGGTCGACCAGCCCCTCGCGGGCAGCGTGGTAGAACATGGTGCCGTGGTCGATACGCTGGCAGTCTTCGTCCGGCCAGGTGTCGCTGTGGGCGTCGAAGTGGATCAGCGACAGCGGGCCATGCTTCTTCGCATGGGCCTTGAGCAGCGGGTAGCTGATGAAGTGGTCACCGCCCAGGGTCAGCAACGCGCAGCCGGCATCGAGGATACGAGCGGCGTGGGCTTCGATGACTTCCGGGGTTTCCTGCGGCACGCCGTGGTCGAAGGAGCAGTCGCCGTAGTCGATCACCGCCAGGTGGTCGAAGGGGTCGAATTCCCAGGGGAAGTGCCGGGCCCAGGCCATCTGCACCGAGGCGGCGCGGATCGCCCGCGGTCCGAAGCGGCTGCCCGGGCGGTTGGTGGTGGCGGTGTCGAAGGGCACACCGCTGACCACCAGGTCGACGCCGCGCAGGTCGCGGCTGTAGCGGCGGCGCATGAAGCTGGTGATGCCGGCGTAGGTGGATTCGGCAGCGGTACCGTAAAGGCTGTCGCGGGTGATGGCCTGGTCGTTGTCTTGGGCGAGATCCATGGCTTCCTCGTTGTCGTTATCGGTAGATCACGGTGATGGACTGCAGGAGCGCCCCATGCGCGCGATCGCCGGCATGGCCCGCTCCTGCAGGGAGTTTCGGGCTCAGCTTCGGGTACGGAACGCTGACCACAGCCGAGTGCGCTCGCGCTGCTGCTTGAGCGTCAGCAACTGCTCGCCAAACAGCTTCTGGCGCATGGCCGGGGCCGGGTAGATGTCCGGATCGCTGGCCACGTCGGCATGCAGCAGCGGTGCCGCCTTGAGGTTGGCGTTGGCGAAGTACAGGGTGTTGGTCAGCTCGGCGATGGCGTCCGGGCGCAGCATGAAGTCGATGAAGGCTCGCGCTTCCTGCGGGTGCGGGGCATCCACCGGGATGGCCATGGTGTCGAACCAGATCAGCGTGCCTTCCTTCGGAATCCGGTAGATCACCTCGAACGGCTTGTTCGCCTGCTTGGCCTGGGCGGCGCCCATCAGCGCATCCCCGGTGTAGGTCAGGGCGAGGCACAGCGTGCCGTTGGCCAGGTCGTTGATGTGCTTGCCGGTGGCGACGTAGCGCACGTTGGGCTGCAGCGTCTTCAGCAGATCGCGGACCTGGGCGAGATCGGCCGCCTCGGTGCTGTAAGGCGACTTGCCCAGGTAGTTGAGCGCGACGCTGATGACCTCCTGGGGCGAGTCGATCAGCGAGATGCCGCAGTCGGCCAGGCGACTGGCGTACTCGGGTTTGAACAGCAGGTCGAGGCTGTCCAGCGGGGCGTCGGGGATACGCTTGAGCACCTCGCTCCTGTTGATCGCCAGGCCCACGGTGCCCCAGGTGTAGGGCACGCCGAAGCGGTTGCCGGGGTCGATGGCGGCCAGCTTGGCCAGCAGCTCCGGGTCGAGGTTGGCGAAGTTCTTCAATTGCGTGTCGTCCACCGGTTGCACGGCCTTGGCCTGGATGGCGCGGGCCAGCCCGCTGCTGGCGGGGAAGACGACGTCGTAGCCGCTGCGGCCGGTCAACAGCTTGCTGTCGAGCACCTCGGCGCTGTCGAAGGTGTCGTATTTGACGCGGATGCCGGTTTCCTTCTGGAAGCGTTGCAGGGCATCGGCGCCGACGTAATCCGCCCAGTTGTAGAGGTTGAGCACCCGCTCCTGCGCCTGCAGGGGCATGGCCAGGGCCACGGCCAGCACCGTGAGAGAAGCCCGGAAGAACGCACGCATGATCATCGCCTCAGGTTGTTGTGGTTATGGGGCGAGCATGGCGCGGGCTTTACTTTGTAAAAATACAAAGTTAATTACTTTGGCATTTCGCCATGACAATGTTTGGAGACGGCCATGCTCAGCCAATTGCGCGACCTCGACCTGCAACTGCTGCGGCTGTTCGTCACCGTGGTGGAGTGCGGCGGTTTCAGCGCCGCGCAGGGCGAGCTGGGGCTGAGCCAGCCGAGCATCAGCATCCAGATGGCCAAACTGGAGACGCGCCTGGGCTACCGCCTGTGCGAACGCGGCAAGGGCGGCTTCCGCCTGACGCCCAAGGGCGAACACCTGCTGCAGTCGACGCGACGGCTGTTCGTCGCCATCGAGGGTTTCCGCGACGAGGCGCGCGGTGTCGCCGACAAGCTGCTGGGCGAAGTGCGCATCGGGCTTTCCGAGGGGCTAGATGTGGAGGTGCTGGCGCAACTGTCCGGAGCGATCCGCCGCTTCCGCCAGCGCAACGAGGCGGTCTATCTGGAATTGATCACCGCCACACCCGCCGAGCTCGAGCGCTTGCTGCTCCAGGACCGCCTGCACCTGGCGGTCGGCTACTTCGCCGGCACCCAGGCGGCGCTGGAGCATCACACCCTCTTCGTCGAACCCCAGGGTCTCTACTGCGGCGCCGGGCACCCGGTCTTCAGCGAAAAGAAACCGACCCGCGACTCCCTGGCCGACGCCGACCAGGTGCTGCATCCCTACCGCTTCATCGCCGCCGACGAGCCGTTGCAGACCAGCCGCAGCAGCGCGCGCTGCGAGCAGGTGGACGGCAGCCTGGCATTCATCCTTTCCGGTGCGCACATCGGTTACTTGCCCAAACATGTCGCCCAGCCGTGGATCGAGCGCGGCCAGTTGCGCGAACTGTTGCCCGGAGAGCTGGGCTTCGACGTCGCCTTCAGCCTGACCCGCCACCGCGGGCGCCATCCCGGCGATGCCGAGCAGGCCTTTGTGAGCGACCTGCTGGCGGCCTTCGGCCAGCACGCGACCGATTGACGCAGCGGCGCAGCGGGAACCAGGACTCGTAGGCACAGTCCCACAGCGACTATCACTTCTTGTGACAGCTGATCCGGCAACGCCTCGGGCCGCGCCGGAAGCTTTCCGCTATGATGCCCGCCACCCTGTAGTCCGCGAGATGTCCATGCGCCGCCTGCTCACCCTGCTCCTGCTCCTGGTCGCCCTGCCCGCCTCCGCCGGCCTGTTCGACAAACCCGCCGACAAGGGCGGCTTCGCCGTCGGGCAACCGGCCAAGGGCGATTTCCTGCCGGTGGCCGAGGCCTTCCGCGTCAGCGTCGAGGACAGCGACAGCCAGCAGGTGAAGCTGCGCTTCATCAATGCCGATGGCTACTACCTCTACCAGCACCGTTTCAGCTTCAAGGTCGAACCCGCCGACAGCGGCGTGAGCGTCGGCGAAGTGAAGCTGCCGCCAGGCAAACAGCATCACGACGACTACTTCGGCGACACGGTGGTCTACTACGCCATCACCGACATCGACGTACCGCTGGTGAACCCGCAGCACAAGCCCTTCACCCTGGTCGTCAGCTACCAGGGCTGCGCCGACAAGGGCCTGTGCTACGCGCCGGAAACCACCCGCCTGCAGATCGCCGACGGCCAGGCCGCCAGCGTGGTGACCGGCCCCGTGCCCTCCGCCGCCGCCAAGTCCGCCGCCTCGAGCAACTCGCTGGCCAGCCTGCTGGGCGATCACGAGCCGGGCAAGATCAAGAAACTCGGCCGCGCACTGGTGATCTTCTTCCTGCTGGGCCTGGCGCTGACCTTCACCCCCTGCGTGCTGCCGATGCTGCCGATCCTCTCCGGGGTCGTGCTGCGCGGTCGTCCGGGCGGCATGCGCGGCCTGGCGCTGTCGCTGGCCTACGTGCTGCCGATGGCCGCCTGCTACGCGGTGCTCGGCACCCTGATGGGCCTGTTCGGCGCCAGGCTCAACCTGCAGGCGATGCTGCAGTCACCCTGGGTACTGATCCCCTTCGCGGCCTTCTTCGTGATCTTCGCCATCGCCATGTTCGGCGCCTTCGAACTGCGTCTGCCGCGCTTCGTGCGCGAGCGCCTGGACAAGATGGCGAACAACACCCGTGGCGGCTCCATCGCCGGCGCGGCGACCCTGGGCGTGCTCTCCAGCCTGCTGGTGTCGCCCTGCGTCACCGCCCCGCTGGCCGGCCTGCTGCTCTACATCAGCAGCACCGGCGACGCAGTGGGCGGCGGCCTGCTGCTGTTCTCCCTGGGCCTGGGCATGGGCACGCCGCTGGTGATCTTCGCCGTCGGCGGCGGCGCGCTGCTGCCCAAGAGCGGCGCCTGGATGAACGGCGTGCGCAACGTCTTCGGCGTGATGCTGCTGGCCGTGGCCATCTGGATGCTCGATCGCATCGTCTCCGGCCCGGTCTCGCTGACCCTCTGGGGCACCCTGGCCGGCGGCGTCGCGCTGGCCATCGGCACCCTCGAACTGGGACCGAAGAAACCCCTGCAGCGACTCGGCCAATTGCTCGGCCTGATGCTGCTGGTGTACGCGGTGGCCGCCTGGACCGGCGCCCTGCGCGGCGAGTCCGACCCGCTGCACCCGCTGGGCCGCAACACCCCCGGCCTGCATGCCGGCCCGCCGACCTCCACCCCCGGCGACTGGCAGAACATCACCAGCCCGGCGCAACTCGCCGCCGCCCTGGCCAGCGCCCAGGCCGCCGGGCGGCCGGTGCTGCTGGACTGGTACGCCGACTGGTGCATCAGCTGCAAGATCATCGAGCGTCAGGTGCTGCCGGCGCCGGAAGTGCAGTCGCAACTGCCGGGCTTCGTCCTGCTGCGTTTCGACATGACCGCCAGCACCGAGGAGCAGCGCGCCCTGCTCGACCGCTACAACCTGTTCGGCCCGCCCGCACTGCTGTTCTTCTCGGCAAAAGGCGACGAATGGAGCGACCTGCGCATCATCGGCGAGACCGACGCTGCCACCCTCGCCGACCGCCTGAAACAGGCTGGAACGCGCTCCTGAGCACAGTTTGATTGCAATGGTTTTGCCGTAATCGGCTGGCAACATGCTGACATCTACGGCAAAACCGGCATGACTGGACAGTCACGCCAGCTTTCCGGCATAGTCCCGCCCTATCTTTTCCCGCCAAGAACAAGGACTACAGCATCCAGATGGCGACCTTACTGGTACTGCACGGGCCCAACCTCAACCTGCTGGGCACCCGCGAGCCCGACAAGTACGGCTCCGTCACCCTCGAGCAGATCAACCAGGACCTGGAGCGCCGCGCCCGCGAAGCCGGCCACCACCTGATGCACCTGCAGAGCAACGCCGAGTACGAACTGATCGACCGGATCCACGCCGCGCGCCACGAAGGCGTCGACTTCATCCTGATCAATCCGGCCGCTTTCACGCATACAAGTGTCGCTCTACGTGACGCATTGCTCGCAGTGAGCATCCCATTCATCGAAGTGCACCTCTCCAACGTGCACAAACGTGAACCTTTCCGGCATCACTCCTACTTCTCCGACGTGGCGGTAGGGGTGATCTGCGGTCTGGGCGCCACAGGCTATCGCCTGGCCCTGGAATCCGCCCTCGAACAACTTGAACGCCCGTGACCTCACCTGGGAGAGCGAACACTGATGGACATCCGTAAAGTCAAGAAACTGATCGAACTGCTCGAAGAATCCGGTATCGACGAACTGGAGATCAAAGAGGGCGAAGAGTCCGTACGCATCAGCCGTCACAGCAAATCCGCCGCCCAGCCGATCTACGCTGCCGCCCCGGCCTACGCTCCGGCTCCGGCCCCCGCCGCCGCTCCGGTCGCTGCCGCCGCCCCTGCCGCTGAAGCCGCCCCGGCTGCCCAGAACCTCGCCGGCGCCGTGCGCTCGCCGATGGTCGGCACCTTCTACCGCGCTGCCTCGCCAACCTCGGCCAACTTCGTCGAAGTCGGCCAGAGCGTGAAGAAAGGCGACATCCTCTGCATCGTCGAAGCGATGAAGATGATGAACCACATCGAGGCCGAGACCAGCGGTGTGATCGGTCAGATCCTCGTGGAGAACGGCCAGCCGGTCGAATTCGACCAGCCCCTGTTCACCATCGTTTAAACCGCGGGGAACCTGCGATGTTGGAAAAAGTACTGATCGCCAACCGCGGCGAAATTGCACTGCGCATCCTGCGCGCGTGCAAGGAACTGGGCATCAAGACGGTGGCCGTGCACTCGACCGCCGACCGTGAGCTGATGCACCTGTCGCTGGCCGACGAAGCGGTCTGCATTGGTCCGGCACCCGCTGCGAAGTCCTACCTGCACATTCCGGCGATCATCGCCGCCGCCGAGGTCACCGGCGCCGTGGGTATCCACCCCGGCTACGGCTTCCTCGCCGAGAACGCCGACTTCGCCGAGCAGGTCGAGCGCTCGGGCTTCACCTTCATCGGCCCGAGTGCCGACGTCATCCGCCTGATGGGTGACAAGGTGTCCGCCAAGGACGCCATGAAGAAGTCCGGCGTACCGACCGTACCGGGCTCCGACGGCCCGCTGCCCGAAGACGAAGAAACCGCGCTGGCGATTGCCCGCGAGGTGGGCTACCCGGTGATCATCAAGGCCGCCGGTGGCGGTGGTGGTCGCGGCATGCGCGTCGTGCACCACGAGGAAGACCTGATCAAGTCCGCCAAGCTGACGCGCACCGAAGCGGGCGCGGCCTTCGGCAACTCGATGGTCTACCTGGAGAAGTTCCTGACCAACCCGCGTCACGTGGAGGTCCAGGTGCTCTCCGACGGTCAGGGCAACGCCATCCACCTGGGCGACCGCGACTGCTCCCTGCAGCGTCGTCACCAGAAGGTGCTGGAAGAAGCCCCAGCCCCGGGCATCGACGAGAAGGCCCGCGCCGAAGTGCTGGCCCGCTGCGTCCAGGCCTGCGTGGAAATCGGCTACCGTGGCGCCGGCACCTTCGAGTTCCTCTACGAGAACGGCCGCTTCTACTTCATCGAGATGAACACCCGCGTCCAGGTGGAGCATCCGGTGTCGGAGATGGTCACCGGTATCGATATCGTCAAGGAGATGCTCAGCATCGCCGCGGGCAACAAGCTGTCGATCAAGCAGGAAGACGTGGTCATCCGTGGCCATGCGCTGGAATGCCGGATCAACGCCGAAGACCCGAAGACCTTCATGCCCAGCCCCGGCAAGGTGAAGCACTTCCACGCACCGGGCGGCAACGGCGTGCGCGTGGATTCGCACCTGTACAGCGGCTACGCCGTACCGCCGAACTACGACTCGCTGGTGGGCAAGATCATCACCTACGGCAAGGACCGCGATGAAGCCATGGCGCGCATGCGTAATGCGCTGGACGAGCTGATCGTCGATGGCATCAAGACCAACACCGAGCTGCACAAGGAGCTGGTCCGCGATAAAGAGTTCTGCAAGGGTGGCGTGAACATCCACTACCTGGAGAAGAAGCTGGGCATGGACAAGCACTAAGCTTGCCGCGCTGCGCCTCGCTCCACCACAAGGGCTGCCTCCGGGCGGCCCTTGTGCTTTGCGGCCCCTGCACGCTGGCATGGCAAGGTGCCGTGCAGTAAGCTTGCCGCCTTTATCGACGGGCCGCCCAGGCGGTCCGTTGTCTTTTCCAGCACCATCCCGGCACGATCGAGGTACCGCCCCATGCCCTGGCTTCAAGTCCGACTCGCCATCACCCCGGATCAGGCGGAAACCTATGAAGATGCGCTGCTGGAAGTCGGCGCCGTCTCCGTGACCTTCATGGACGCCGAAGACCAGCCGATCTTCGAGCCGGACCTGGGCACCACCCCGCTGTGGAGCCACACCCACCTGCTCGCGCTGTTCGAAGCGGACACCGACGAAGCCTCGCTGCTCGCCCACCTGACCCTACTCACCGGCGGCGAGCTGCCGGAGCACCAGATCGAGCGCATCGAGGACCAGGACTGGGAACGCAGCTGGATGGACAACTTCAAGCCGATGCGTTTCGGCCGCCGCCTGTGGATCGTCCCCAGCTGGCACGACGCCCCGGAGCCGGAAGCGGTGAACCTGCTGCTCGACCCGGGCCTGGCCTTCGGCACCGGCACCCATCCGACCACCGCGCTGTGCCTGGAATGGCTCGACGGCCAGGAACTGGCCGGCCAGAACGTGCTGGATTTCGGCTGCGGCTCGGGCATCCTCGCCATCGCCGCGCTGCTGCTGGGCGCCGAACAGGCAGTCGGCACCGACATCGACCCGCAGGCGCTGGAAGCCTCGCGCGACAACGCCTCGCGCAACGGCATCGACCCGGCAAAATTCCCCGTCTACCTGCCCACTGATCTGCCCAAGGCGCAGGCGGACGTCCTGGTGGCGAACATTCTGGCCGGCCCGCTGGTCACATTGGCAGAGCAGCTCACCGGGCTGGTGAAATCCGGTGGCCTGCTGGCTCTCTCGGGCATCCTCGCCGAACAGGCCGAGGAAGTCCGCGCTGCCTACGCCGACGCCTTCGACCTCGACCCGACCGCCGAGCGTGATGGCTGGATCCGCATCAGCGGCCGCCGTCGCTGAGTGCCGCCGTACAGGGCTTGAGTTAGACTAACCGCCAGATTTTTCCGCCGGACCGCCGCATGAGCGAAAGCTTCATCACCCAGTGCCCCCATTGCCAGACCCGTTTCCGCGTCAACTCAGCGCAACTGGGCGCGGCCAGCGGTGCTGTGCGCTGCGGTACCTGCCTGAAGGTCTTCAGTGCGCCGCAGAACATGGTCGGCGAGCCGACCCAGGCTCCGGTCCCGGTTGTCACGGCGGCGCCGCCCGTCGAAACCGCGAAACCCGTTCCGGCTCCGGAGCCGGTAGCGCCCTCCGCGCCGCCGCCCCCGCCGGAGCCCATCGCCGCAGCGCCAGCTGCCGCGCCTGCCTTCAACACCTTCGCCCCTGAAAAGCCCGCCGCCCCGGGCGCCACCGGCACCGCCACCCTCGGCTGGCCGCTGGCCCCCCATGCCGCGAGGCACTCCAGCGATGTCGCGGAAAAGCCCGCCGTCGCCGAGCCGAAGGCGGCAGCGAAACCGGCAGCGGTTGCCGAACCCGCTCCGGCCGTCGCCGCGACCGCAGTGATCGCCCCGGCGGCGACCGTGACCAGCGAGCCGCCCAAACCCGCGCCTGCGCCGGCTGCCGGAAAAAAAGACGAAACGCTGTGGATCCACGACGATCTCGATCTGGACAGCCTCAACCTCGACGAGGAACTGGCCAAGCTCGACGAGTTCGAACTGTCCCAGGAGTTTCTCAGCATCGACCGCGCGCCGCGCCCCAGCGAGGCCTTGCAGACCCGCCAGGAAGACAAGCGCGACCCGCATGACGAGCGCTGGGCCGAAGCCCTGATCGAAGAGGAACAGAACGGCGCAAGCCGCACTTCCCGCCAGGAGCCCAGCTTCGGCCGGCTGCCCGTCGAGGAACCGGAAGAGCCGCCCGCCCAAGCACGCCTGGTGGCCGACAAGGAACCCGAGCCGGATGAACCCGAGGAAGAGCCGGAGCACGAACCGCGCATCGACCCGGCCCCCCTTCGCGTCGAGAGCGACGACGAGAAACTTCCAGCCTTCAGCGCCCGCCGTGATGACGACGAGCCCGACGATGAAGACGAGGAGCCGCCGCTGGCCGACCAGCGCGGCGACAATCGGCGCGCCGATCCGGGCCTTGGCAATGACGGCCTGAACGACCTCAGCGACGAACCCCTGCAGCTCGACTGGCAGAAGCCGAAGAGCCGCTGGGGCCGCCGCCTGCTCTGGCTGCTGCTGGTACTGCTGGCCCTGGCCGGTCTCGCCGGCCAGTACATCGCCTATCACTTCGACGAACTGGCCCGCCAGGACCAGTACCGCCCCTGGTTCGCCCAGGCCTGCCCGGAGCTGGGTTGCACCCTGCCCTCCAAGGTCGACGTGGAGCAGATCCGCAGCAGCAACCTGGTGGTGCGCAGCCACCCGGACTTCAGCGGCGCGCTGGTGGTGGACGCGATCATCTACAACCGCGCCAACTTCTCGCAGCCCTTCCCGCTGCTGGAGATGCGCTTCGCCGACCTCAACGGCCAGCTGATCGCCAGCCGCCGCTTCAAGCCCAGCGAGTACCTCTCGGGCGAACTGGCCGGGCAGAGCGAGATGCCGCCGCAGACGCCGATCCACATCTCCCTGGACATTCTCGATCCGGGCCCCAAAGCGGTGAACTACAGCCTGAGCTTCCACTCGCCGGAATGACCCTGCGACTAGCTCAAAGCGCCTGAACGCGCCAGTTCCGCTCGTCTTCCTACCTGGGGTACTAAGCCCGGGATTGCTCAGAATTTATCCAAAATCGCCTTTATCCGGTCATCGAGAGCGGGTATCATGCCCTCCCTTTTTTGCTAGCACCGGTGGCAGGCCCCGAAAGCACCCGCGAGTCTCGTAACGCGCGGCGCCTCGGTGTTCCCGCCCCATTGACCATGGAAATCCAGTCGGTGGTACGCATCGGCTCCTACACACTGCCCAACAGACTGATCCTGGCCCCGATGGCCGGCGTCACCGATCGTCCGTTCCGCCAGCTTTGTCGCCGCCTTGGCGCCGGCATGGTGGTATCGGAGATGGTCACCAGTGACGTCCGCCTGTGGAACAGCCGCAAGTCGCGCCTGCGCCTGCAGCACGACCACGAGGATCAACCGCGTTCGGTGCAGATCGCCGGCGGCGACCCGCAGATGCTCGCGGAAGCCGCCCGCTGCAACGTGGAGCTGGGTGCCCAGATCATCGACATCAACATGGGTTGTCCGGCAAAGAAGGTTTGCAACAAGGCCGCGGGTTCCGCGCTGATGAAGGATGAACGGCTGGTGGCCGACATCCTCGAGGCGGTGGTCGCGGCGGTAGAGGTTCCCGTCACCCTGAAGATTCGCACCGGTTGGGACCGGTCGAACAAGAACGGCGTGACGGTGGCGCGGATCGCCGAGCAGTCGGGCATCCAGGCGCTGGCGGTACACGGCAGGACCCGTGCCGACCTCTACACCGGCGAGGCGGAGTACGAAACCATCGCGGCGATCAAGCAGGCGGTTTCGATTCCGGTCTTCGCCAACGGTGATATCGATTCACCGCGCAAGGCACGGCAGGTTTTCGAGCAGACGGGCGTGGATGCCCTGCTGATCGGCCGCGCCGCCCAGGGCAACCCCTGGATCTTCCGCGAGATCGATCATTACCTGAGCACCGGTGAACTTCTGCCGGCGCCGAGTCTGCAGGAGGTGCAGAGCATCCTGCTCGAACACCTGGCTGCATTGCATGCGTTTTATGGGGAGGAAATGGGTGTGCGAATTGCCCGCAAGCATGTGGGCTGGTACCTCGCAACCCTACCGGGAGCGGCGGAGTTCCGTTCCCAGTTCAATCGTTTGCAGGACACGGATGCACAGAGCGCCAGCGTCAGGCAGTTCTTCGCCGAGCGCCACAATAACGGAGAAGGGGTGGCCGCATGACAACGATGACCGAGACATTAGTGAGTGGAATGACACCCGTGAGCGACAACGCCAACCTTAAACAGCACCTGACCACTCCGACGCAGGAGGGCCAGACCCTCCGCGACAGCGTGGAAAAGGCACTGCATAACTATTTCGCCCATCTCGAAGGGCAGCCGGTCACGGACGTGTACAACATGGTGCTTTGCGAAGTCGAAGCGCCGCTGCTGGAAACCGTCATGAACCACGTGAAGGGTAACCAGACCAAAGCCTCCGAACTGCTGGGGCTGAACCGCGGGACCCTGCGCAAGAAACTCAAGCAGTACGATCTTCTCTGACAGGTGGCAGGCGCGGGCCCGCGACCACAAGGTCAGCCGGGCCCACGCCTGACACGCGAAAAGCCCGAAGCCTTTGTGGAAGCCGTTATGACCGACCAAACCACCCGCCTGCCCGTCCGCCGTGCGCTGATCAGCGTTTCCGACAAGACCGGCGTCGTCGATTTCGCCCGTGAGCTGGCTGCCCTCGGCGTGGAGATTCTCTCCACCGGCGGCACCTACAAGCTGCTCAAGGACAACGCCATCGCCGCCGTGGAAGTGGCCGACTACACCGGCTTCCCGGAGATGATGGATGGCCGCGTGAAGACCCTGCACCCGAAGATCCACGGAGGCATCCTCGGCCGTCGTGACCTCGACGGCGCGGTGATGGAAGAGCACGGCATCAAGCCGATCGACCTGGTGGCGGTCAACCTGTACCCGTTCGAAGCGACCGTGGCCAAGGCCGACTGCGACCTGCCGACCGCCATCGAGAACATCGACATCGGCGGCCCGACCATGGTCCGCAGCGCGGCGAAGAACCACAAGGACGTTGCCATCGTGGTCAACGCCGGTGACTACGCCAGCATCGTCGGCGCCCTGAAAGCCGGCGGTCTGACCTATGCCCAGCGCTTCGACCTGGCCCTGAAGGCCTTCGAGCACACCTCGGCCTACGACGGCATGATCGCCAACTACCTGGGCACCATCGACCAGGCGCGCGACACCCTGTCCACCGAAGACCGCGGCGCCTTCCCGCGCACCTTCAACAGCCAGTTCATCAAGGCGCAGGAAATGCGCTACGGCGAGAACCCGCACCAGAGCGCGGCGTTCTACGTCGAGGCGAAGAAGGGCGAGGCCAGCGTCTCCACCGCCATCCAGCTGCAGGGCAAGGAGCTGTCGTTCAACAACGTGGCCGACACCGACGCCGCGCTGGAGTGCGTGAAGAGCTTCGTCAAGCCGGCCTGCGTCATCGTCAAGCACGCCAACCCGTGCGGCGTGGCGGTGGTTCCGGAAAACGAAGGCGGCATCCGCAAGGCCTACGACCTGGCCTACGCCACCGATACCGAGTCGGCGTTCGGCGGCATCATCGCCTTCAACCGCGAACTGGACGGCGAGACCGCCCAGGCCATCGTCGAGCGCCAGTTCGTCGAAGTCATCATCGCCCCGAAAATCTCCGCAGCCGCCCGTGCCGTGGTCGCTGCCAAGGCCAACGTGCGCCTGCTGGAGTGCGGCGAGTGGCCGGCCGAGCGTGCGCCGGGCTGGGACTTCAAGCGCGTCAACGGCGGCCTGCTGGTACAGAGCCGCGACATCGGCATGATCACCGCCGATGACCTGAAGATCGTCACCCAGCGCGCCCCGAGCGAGCAGGAAATCCACGACCTGATCTTCGCCTGGAAAGTCGCCAAGTTCGTAAAATCCAACGCCATCGTCTACGCCAAGGCGCGCCAGACCGTCGGCGTCGGCGCCGGCCAGATGAGCCGCGTGAACTCCGCCCGCATCGCCGCCATCAAGGCCGAACATGCAGGCCTGGAAGTGAAGGGTGCGGTCATGGCATCCGACGCCTTCTTCCCGTTCCGCGACGGCATCGACAACGCTGCCAAGGCCGGTATCACCGCGGTGATCCAGCCGGGTGGTTCGATGCGCGACAACGAAGTGATCGCCGCCGCCGACGAAGCCGGCATTGCAATGGTGTTCACCGGTATGCGCCACTTCCGCCACTAAGGTGGATCGGACGCGCTGAAGCAGGCATCTGCTGCGTTGCCCGAACGTTCCCCAATGCTCATTGCCAGAAGGCAACTCCGCTTGGTGAACGCTCGGGCGCCTTGCATCTACCCGCTCCATCGCGCCCCTTGAGATCGATTGATCAAGAGCGCGATTCGGTCGTAAAGCATTTGTAGGTTGGGCCGGGCGGCGCTCCGCGAGCGAAGCGATACCCAACAATCCGGCAAAGCCGGAACTGTTCAGGAGAACTCCAATGAACGTACTCATCATCGGCAGCGGCGGTCGCGAGCACGCGCTGGCCTGGAAGGTCGCGCAGGATTCGCGCGTGCAGAAGGTCTTCGTCGCGCCGGGCAACGCCGGCACCGCCACCGAAGCCAAGTGCGAAAACGTCGCCATCGACGTGCTGGCCCTGGAAGAGCTGGCCGACTTCGCCGCGAAGAACGTGCAGCTGACCATCGTCGGCCCCGAGGCGCCGCTGGTCAAAGGCGTGGTCGACCTGTTCCGCGCCCGTGGCCTGGACATCTTCGGCCCCACCGCCGGCGCCGCCCAGCTGGAAGGTTCCAAGGCCTTCACCAAGGACTTCCTCGCGCGCCAGCAGATCCCCACCGCCGACTACCAGAACTTCACCGAAGTCGAGCCGGCGCTGGCCTATCTGAAAGAGAAAGGCGCGCCCATCGTGATCAAGGCCGACGGCCTGGCCGCGGGCAAGGGCGTGATCGTCGCCATGACCCTGGCCGAAGCCGAGGAAGCCGTGCGCGACATGCTCGCCGGCAACGCCTTCGGTGACGCCGGTTCGCGCGTGGTGATCGAAGAGTTCCTCGACGGCGAGGAAGCCAGCTTCATCGTCATGGTCGACGGCCAGAACGTGCTGCCCATGGCCACCAGCCAGGACCACAAGCGCGTCGGCGATGCCGATACCGGCCCGAACACCGGCGGCATGGGTGCCTACTCCCCCGCCCCGGTGGTGACTGCTGACGTGCATAAGCGCGTGATGGACGAAGTGATCTACCCGACCGTGCGCGGCATGGCCGAGGAAGGCAACGTCTACACCGGCTTCCTCTACGCCGGCCTGATGATCGACAAGAGTGGCAAGCCCAAGGTCATCGAGTTCAACTGCCGCTTCGGCGACCCGGAAACCCAGCCGATCATGGTGCGCCTGGAATCCTCCCTGGTCCTGCTGGTCGAGGCCGCCCTGGCCAAGGCGCTGGACAAGGTCGAAGCCACCTGGGACCCGCGTCCCACCGTGGGCGTGGTGATCGCCGCTGGCGGCTACCCGGGCGACTACGCCAAGGGTGACGCCATCGAAGGTCTCGACGAGGCCGCCCAGCTCGACGGCAAGGTGTTCCACGCCGGTACCGCGCTCAAGGATGGCCAGGTCGTCACCGCCGGCGGCCGCGTGCTGTGCGCCACCGCCATCGGCCCGAGCGTCTCCTCGGCCCAGGAGCAGGCTTACCGCCTGGCCGAGAAGATTCGCTGGAACGGCAGCTTCTACCGCACCGACATCGGCTATCGCGCCATCGCCCGCGAGCGCGGCGAAGGCTGATCCGACGGGCGGAGGCGTCCCCCGTCGGACGCCTCCTTCCCGCTGGTCCCGGCGTGCACGGGTGGATTACGGCCTTCAGCACACTTGGCTATAATCCGCCCACTCACTACCGAAGGGACTTCGCCGTGCGTCGGCTCTGGACTGCCACAGGACTCCTCGTCAGCTTGCTGCTGGCCGCTCTGGTCTGTCTTCCGACCTATGCGGCAAGCCAGGATCCCGGCTGGTCCCAGCTCCACGACAGTGACGCCCGCCTGCAACTGCAGGACGTGATCTCCCCGCGCTACCGCACTCTCTTCAGCCCCCTCGACATCAACGATCTGCACGCCCCCGCCGGCCCCGGCGCGACCTGGCTGCACTTCCGCCTGCCCGCCAACGACGAGCCCCAGCAACTGCGCCTGTTCGCGCCGAGCCTGGACAGCTTCGAGATGTTCATCCTCGACGGGCAGAAAGTCCTCGAACAGAAGAGCGCCGGCAACCTCTCCCCGGTGCAGCGCCCGCTGCTCAACAGCGACCTGGTGATCCCGCTGCGCAGCGCCGCCGAGCCGCTGGACCTGTACCTGCGCCTCGCCTCGACCCTGCCGCTGCGCCCGAACATCAGCATCGAGGCCGCCGGCCAGCCGAGCAACGACCAGCGCCCGCTGCACTTCGGCGTGCTGATCGGCTGCCTGGCCATGCTGCTGCTCTATAACCTCGTGCGCTTCGCCTACACCCGCGTCGCCAGCGGCCTGTGGCTGGCCGGCGTGCATGCGAGTCTGCTGCTGGCCTGCCTCAACCTGTTCGGCCTGCTCAGCCCCTGGTACGGCAACAGCCAGTCGCTGCAGCCGATGATTGCGCTGGGCTGCCTGGTGGTAACGCTGATCTGCGGCCTTGGCTATACCGCCAGCTTCTTCCGTGACCTCACCCCGCGCCTGCCGCTCAAGCGCCTGCTGCTGGGCGGCACCGCCGCGCTGGCGGTGCTGTGCATCGCGCTCAACCTGCTGTTCGGCCTGTCCATCAGCAGCCTGGTCTACGGGCTGATCACCCTGGTGACCCTGGGCATTCTCGGCGTGGCGGTCTACTACTGGATTCACGCCTACCGGCCGGCACGCCTGTTCGCCATCGGCATGGGGCTGTTCGTGGTGGTCTGGTGCCTGAGCCTGCCTTCGCTGCTGGGCTACGTGGCGACCCGCGCGGAATGGCTCGGCAGCGGCCTGCTCGGCCTCTCGGCGGTGGTCGGCTTCCTGCTCAGCCTGGCACTCGCCGAGCGCCAGCGGAAAATCCAGAACGACCATTTCGCCGCGAGCCGCCAGCGCGCCGCCAACGTTGCCGAGCTGAAAGCCAAGGGCGATTTCCTGGCGAAGATCAGCCACGAGATCCGCACCCCCATGAACGGTGTGCTGGGCATGACCGAGCTGCTGCTCGGCACCCCGCTCTCGGCCAAGCAGCGCGACTATGTGCAGACCATTCACAGCGCGGGCAACGAGCTGCTCTCGCTGATCAACGAGATTCTCGACATCTCCAAGCTGGAGTCCGGGCAGATCGAGCTGGACGAGGTGCAGTTCGACCTCGGCGCACTGATCGAGGACTGCCTGGCGATCTTCCGCGCCAAGGCCGAGCAGCAGAAGGTCGAGCTGATCAGTTTCACCCAGCCGCAGGTGCCGCGCATCGTCAGTGGCGACCCGACGCGCCTGCGCCAGGCGGTGCTGAGCCTGCTGGACAACGCCTTCAAGCAGACCGATGAAGGCGAGATCCTGCTGGTGGTCGCCCTCGACGGCCCGCCGACCCAACCGCGCCTGCGTATCGCCGTGCAGGACAGCGGCCGCCCGCTGGACAGCGCCGACCGCCAGGCCCTGCTCACCGCCGAGCTGCACAGCCGCGACTTCCTCTCCGCTACCCGTATGAGCAGCCGTCTCGGCCTGATCATCGCACGCCAGCTGATCCGCCTGATGTCCGGCGATTTCGGAATAGAGAGCGGTGACAGTGGTGGCGATTCGGGCAACCTGCTGTGGCTGAGCCTGCCGCTGGACCCGCAGCAGATCGACCAGGTCGGCGCCGATCTCGACGGCCCGCTGCAGGGCGCACGCCTGCTGGTGGTGGACGACAACCAGACCTGCCGCAAGGTGGTGGTGCAGCAATGCAGCGCCTGGGGCATGAACGTCAGCGCGGTGTCCTCGGGCAAGGAAGCGCTGGCGCAGCTGCGCACCAAGGCGCACCTACGCGAGTACTTCGACGTGGTCCTGCTGGACCAGGACATGCCCGGCATGACCGGCATGCAGCTGGCGACCAAGATCCAGGAAGACCCGAACCTCAACCACGACATCCTGCTGATCATGCTCACCGGCATCAGCAACGCACCGAGCAAGATCATCGCGCGCAACGCGGGGATCAAGCGCATCCTGGCCAAGCCGGTGGCCGGCTACACGCTCAAGGCCACCCTCGCCGAAGAGCTGTCGCAGCGTGGCCCGAGCGGTGTGAGCAACTACCTCGCGCCGGCCAGCGAACCGACTTCGAACGTGCCGCCCAGTGACTTCCGCATCCTCGTCGCCGAGGACAACAGCATCTCCACCAAGGTCATCCGCGGCATGCTGAGCAAGCTCAACCTGCAGCCCGACACCGCCAGCAACGGCGAGGAAGCCCTGGCCGCGATGAAGGCCACCCAGTACGACCTGGTGCTGATGGACTGCGAGATGCCGGTGCTCGACGGCTTCTCCGCCACTGAACGCCTGCGTGCCTGGGAAGCCAGCGAACACCGCCCGCACACCCCGGTGGTGGCGCTCACCGCGCACATCCTCAGCGAGCACAAGGAGCGCGCGCGACTGGTCGGCATGGACGGCCACATGGCCAAGCCGGTGGAACTGTCGCAACTGCGCGAGCTGGTGGCCTACTGGGTCGGCGAGCGTGACCGCCGCCTGCGCCAGCAGAGCGACGCGCTCCCCTCCTGATTCTCCCCAGCCCCTGTTCTCCCTGTAGGAGCGGGCCATGCCCGCGATCGCGCCCATGGGGCGCTCCCACAGGGAGCGCCAGCGCCAACCAGTGCAACCGGCCAGCAAGAATCAACGCGCGCCTGCCCCGCCGCAATGCCACCCGCCGCCCCAGCCGCTATGCTTTGCCCTGCCGCGCCCACTCAATCCGGACGAGTCGTTCCCATGCAAGCGATGTTCAGCGTGTACCTGAAGATGCTGGTGCTCTACAGCCCCTTCTTCGTCCTCTCCTGCTTCATCAGCCTCAACCGCGGCTTCGCCCCCCGCGACCGCAAGCGCATGGCCTGGCGCGTGGCCCTGGCGGCGCTGATCGCCAGCGTGCTGCTGTACCTGTTCGGCCGCTACATCTTCACCCTGTTCGGCATCACCGCCGACGCCTTCCGCATCGGCGCCGGCTCGGTGCTGTTCATCTCCGCCCTGGGCATGGCCCAGGGGCGCTCGGCGGTGCAGGCCGACAACGTGCAGCAGGACGTCACCATAGTCCCGCTGACCATCCCCATCACCGTCGGCCCCGGCACCATCGGTGCGCTGCTGGTGATGGGCGTGAACCAGGACTGGGAGCACAAGCTCCTCGCCCTGGCGGCAATCTTCCTCGCCTGCCTGACGGTGGGCATCACGCTCTACCTCTCGGACAAGATCGAGAAGGTTCTCGGCGAGCAGGGCCTGATGATCGTCAGCCGCCTGATGGGGCTGTTCGTCTGCGCCCTCGCCGCGCAGATCATCATGACCGGCGTGCGCGGCTACTTCATCCCGCAGTGACGCGCCCCTTTGGGGAGCACCGCGCACCAAAGGGCGTTCGGCGCACCAAAGCCGCGCACTGAAAAACCTCACCTATACGACAGAAAATCGCGTGCAGCCCATCTGCGCCAAGGCTTTTGCCTGTTTGGCACGGATGCTGCGATGGCAGCTTCGACCCGAGCGTGGGTCGCCCCAATTCCGGGGAAGCTGCCGCACCGGCAACTCCCCGCCCCTGGATAGCCAAGGAGGCTGCCGCGATGAAACGTCGTCCGCTGTTGCAAAGTACGCTGGCCATGAGCGCCCTGCTGCTCACCGGTCTGTTCCCGTTCAGCTCCCAGGCCGCCGAGACCATCAAGGTCGGCATCCTGCATTCGCTGTCCGGCACCATGGCGATCTCCGAGACCTCGCTCAAGGACATGGCGCTGATGACCATCGACGAGATCAACGCCAAGGGCGGGGTGAACGGCAAGCAACTCGAAGCGGTGGTGGTCGACCCGGCGTCCAACTGGCCGCTGTTCGCCGAGAAGGCACGCCAGCTGCTGACCCAGGACAAGGTCGCGGTGGTCTTCGGCTGCTGGACCAGCGTGTCGCGCAAATCCGTGCTGCCGGTGTTCGAGGAGCTCAACGGCCTGCTGTTCTACCCGGTGCAGTACGAGGGTGAGGAAATGTCGCCCAACGTCTTCTACACCGGTGCCGCGCCGAACCAGCAGGCCATCCCGGCGGTGGAGTACCTGATGAGCGAGGACGGCGGCGCCGCCAAGCGCTTCTTCCTGCTGGGCACCGACTACGTCTACCCGCGCACCACCAACAAGATCCTGCGCGCCTTCCTGCACAGCAAGGGCGTGGCCGACAAGGACATCCAGGAGGTCTACACGCCGTTCGGCCACAGCGATTACCAGACCATAGTCGCCGATATCAAGAAGTTCTCCGCCGGCGGCAAGACCGCGGTGATCTCCACCGTCAACGGCGACTCCAACGTGCCCTTCTACAAGGAGCTGGCCAACCAGGGCCTGGAAGCCACCGAGGTTCCGGTGGTGGCCTTCTCCGTGGGCGAGGAGGAGCTGCGTGGCATCGACACCAAGCCGCTGGTGGGCAACCTCGCCGCGTGGAACTACTTCGAGTCGGTGAAGAACCCGGAAAACACCAGGTTCGTCGCCGACTGGAAGGCCTACGCCAAGGCGAAGAACCTGCCCAACTACAGCACCGCGGTGACCAACGACCCGATGGAGGCCACCTACGTCGGCATCCACATGTGGGCACAGGCCGTGCAGAAGGCCGGCAGCACCGACGTCGACAAGGTCCGCGAGGCCATGGGCGGGCAGACCTTCAAGGCGCCGTCTGGCTTCACCCTGACCATGGACAAGACCAACCACCACCTGCACAAGCCGGTAATGATCGGCGAGATCGAGGACAACGGTCAGTTCAACGTGGTCTGGAAGACCCCCGAGCCGATCCGCGCCCAGCCGTGGAGCCCGTTCATTCCGGGCAACGACAAGAAGCCGGATTACGCGGTGCGCAGCAACTGATCCGGAGCGGGCCCAGAGCCCCTCTCCCTAACCCTCTCCCTGAAGGGAGAGGGGACCGTACGGCGCAAGATCAAACCCAGGCGTCAGCCGGCTCGGACAGTTATCTCCCTGACGGGAGAAAAGCAGTCAGACGCAGGATGAGGCCAGAAGTATCTGGCGGCACGGACAGCTCCCTCTCCCTTCAGGGAGAGGGCTGGGGAGAGGGGGCACCAGCCCACACCCGCCTCTCAGGGAAAACCGCCATGCCCACTGCCTTGCTCCCCCTGCTCCGCCTCTGCGCCCTCGCGCTGGCCATGCTGCTGCCGCAGCTCGCCTTCGCCGGCCCCGCGCAGGATTTCGCCAGCGCCGACAACGACGCCCGCGCCAAACTGCTCGAACAATGGGCCGCGGCACCCGACGCCGACCGCCTGCCATTACTGGAAGCCATCCAGTCCGGGCGCCTCGCCGTCGATGCGCAGAACCGCGCTTTCCTCCTCGCTGACGACGGCCAGTACCACCCTGCCGACGGCGGCGCTGCAGCGGTGGGCGAGCCCGACAAGCTGCGCCTGAACAACCGCCTGCGCGGCCTGGTGAACACCGCCATGGCCAGCCACCAACTGGTCGCCGACAGCGCCGAGGTGCGCCTGGAGGCCGCCCGTCAGTTGCAGAAGAGCGCCCGCCCGGCGCAACGCACGCTGCTCGAATACCGTCTCAACGAAGAATCAGACGACGACGTCAAAGCCGCCCTGCAACTGGCCCTGGCCAACCTGCAGCTGGCCGACCCGGCTCCTGCCGTACGCCTCTCCGCCGTGCGCCTGCTGGGCGAATCCGGTGACCCGCAAGCGCGCACCCGCCTGGAAAACCTCCTCGACCCCGCCGTCGAACCCGACGACTCGGTGCGCACCGCCGCCGCCACCAGCCTCGGCCAGGTGAAGCGCCGGCTGCTGGTCGGCGACCTGTTCGGCCAGGCCTTCAGCGGCCTGTCGCTGGGCTCGATCCTGCTGCTCGCCGCCCTCGGCCTGGCGATCACCTACGGCCTGCTCGGGGTGATCAACATGGCCCACGGCGAGATGCTGATGCTCGGCGCCTACTCCACCTATGTGGTGCAGCTGCTCTGCCAACGTTATGCGCCCGGCGTGCTGGAGCTGTACCCGCTGCTCGCCCTGCCGGTGGCATTCCTGGTCACCGCGTGCATCGGCATGGCGCTGGAGCGCACGGTGATCCGCCACCTCTACGGCCGCCCGCTGGAAACCCTGCTCGCCACCTGGGGCATCAGCCTGGTGCTGATCCAACTGGTGCGCGTGCTGTTCGGCGCACAGAACGTCGAGGTGGCCAACCCGGCCTGGCTGTCCGGCGGCATCCAGGTGCTGCCCAACCTCGTGCTGCCGTGGAACCGCATCGTCATCATCGGCTTCGCGCTATTCGTGCTGGCGCTCACCTGGCTGCTGCTCAACCGCACGCGGCTGGGCCTGAACGTCCGCGCCGTCACCCAGAACCGCAACATGGCCGCCTGCTGCGGCGTGCCCACCGGCCGCGTGGACATGCTCGCCTTCGGCCTCGGCTCGGGCATCGCCGGCCTGGGTGGCGTGGCGCTGTCGCAGGTCGGCAACGTCGGTCCGGACCTGGGCCAGAGCTACATCATCGACTCCTTCCTGGTGGTGGTGCTCGGCGGCGTCGGCCAGCTCGCCGGCAGCGTGTTCGCCGCCTTCGGCCTGGGCGTGGCGAACAAGATCCTCGAACCGCAGATCGGCGCGGTGCTGGGCAAGATCCTGATCCTCGCGCTGATCATCCTGTTCATCCAGAAACGTCCGCAGGGGCTCTTCGCTCTGAAAGGGAGGGTCATCGATTGAACCAGCCACTCACCGTGACGGCCGCGCAGAAGGCCGGCCCCAAATTCACCGCCGGCCTCGTCGGCGCCACGCTCATTGCGCTGCTGGTCCTGCCACTGCTGCACCTGTTGCCGGAGACCCACGCGCTGCACCTCTCCGCCTACGGCCTGACGCTCACCGGCAAGATCCTCTGCTACGCCATCGTCGCGTTGGCGCTGGACCTGGTGTGGGGCTACGCCGGCCTGCTGTCGCTGGGCCACGGGCTGTTCTTCGCCCTGGGCGGCTACGCCATGGGCATGTACCTGATGCGCGAGGCAGCCGGCGACCAGCTGCCAGCCTTCATGACCTTCCTCTCCTGGACCGAGCTGCCCTGGTACTGGGCCGGCACCCAGCACTTCCTCTGGGCGCTGTGCCTGGTGGTGCTGGCGCCCGGCCTGCTGGCGCTGGTGTTCGGCTTCTTCGCCTTCCGCTCGCGGATCAAGGGCGTGTACTTCTCGATCATGACCCAGGCGCTGACCTTCGCCGGCATGCTGCTGTTCTTCCGCAACGAGACGGGCTTCGGCGGCAACAACGGCTTCACCAACTTCCGCAGCATCCTCGGCTTTTCGATCACCGCGCCGGGTACCCGTGCGGCGCTGTTCATCGCCATCGTCCTGCTGCTCGCGGCGAGCCTGGCGATCGGCTTCGCCCTGGCGCGCAGCAAGTTCGGCCGGGTGCTCACCGCCCTGCGCGACGCCGAGAACCGCCTGATGTTCTGCGGCTACGACCCGCGCGGCTACAAGCTCTTCGTCTGGACCCTGAGCGCCGTGCTCTGCGGCCTGGCGGGCGCTCTGTTCGTGCCGCTGGTGGGCATCATCAACCCCAGCGAGATGTCACCGACCAACTCCATCGAGGCTGCCGTCTGGGTTGCCCTCGGCGGGCGCGGCACGCTGATCGGCCCGCTGCTCGGCGCAGGCGTGGTGAACGGCGCGAAGAGCTGGTTCACCGTGGCCTTCCCCGAGTACTGGCTGTTCTTCCTCGGCGCACTGTTCATCGTCGTCACCCTGTACCTGCCGCGCGGCATCCTCGGCCTGATCAAGCGGGAGAAAGAACAATGAGAGCGGTCCCCCACCTGATGCTGGAACCGGCCTACGATCCCAACCGCGACCCGGGCGCCAGCCGCGATGCCATCGGCATCGGTGCGAGCGCCAGCGGCCAGCTGGACGTGCGCCACGGCACCCTCCTCACCCTGGAAGACATCAACGTCAGCTTCGACGGCTTCCGTGCCCTGCGCGACCTCACGCTGTACATCGGCGTCGGCGAACTGCGCTGCATCATCGGCCCCAACGGCGCCGGCAAGACCACGCTGATGGACGTGATCACCGGCAAGACCCGCCCGGACAACGGCAAGGCCTTCTTCGGCGAAACCCTCGACCTCACCCGCATGAGCGAGGTGGAGATCGCCCAGGCCGGCATCGGCCGCAAGTTCCAGAAGCCCACGGTGTTCGAGGCGCTCTCGGTATTCGAGAACCTGGAGCTGGCGCAGAAGACCGACAAGTCGGTGTGGGCCAGCCTGCGGGCGAAGCTCTCCGGCGAGCAGAAGGACCGCATCGAGGAGGTGCTCACCACCATCCGCCTGCGCGAGTCGCGCAACCGTCCCGCCGGGCTGCTGTCCCACGGGCAGAAGCAGTTCCTCGAAATCGGCATGCTGCTGGTGCAGGAACCGCAACTGTTGCTGCTGGACGAACCGGTGGCAGGCATGACCGACGCCGAGACCGAGTTCACCGCCGAGCTGTTCAAGTCCCTCGCCGGCCAGCACTCGCTGATGGTGGTGGAGCACGACATGGGCTTCGTCGGCAGCATCGCCGACCACGTCAGCGTGCTGCACCAGGGGCACGTGCTGGCCGAAGGTTCGCTGGAGGACGTACAGGCGAACGAGCAGGTGATCGAGGTTTACCTGGGTCGTTAGAACGATGGCGGATGAAGCGTCCCGCTTCATTCGCCCTACCCCAGAACCAACCGTAGGGCGCATAACGCGCAGCGTTATCCGCCGCAGCCCATTTCCAAGGAACACGCCATGCTGCAAGTCGACAAACTGCACCAGTACTACGGCGGCAGCCACATCCTGCGCGGCCTGTCCTTCGACGCGAAAATCGGCGAGGTCACCTGCCTGCTCGGGCGCAACGGCGTGGGCAAGACCACCCTGCTGCGCTGCCTGATGGGCCTGGTGCCTGCCAAGGACGGCAAGGTCAGCTGGGAGGGCAAGCCGATCACCGGTTTCAAGCCGCACCAGCGCGTGCATGCCGGGATCGCCTACGTGCCCCAGGGGCGGGAAATCTTTCCGCGCCTGACGGTGGAGGAAAACCTGCTGATGGGCCTGTCGCGGTTCAGCACCGGCGAAGCCAAGGCCGTGCCGGAGTTCATCTACGAGCTGTTCCCGGTGCTGCGGGAGATGAAGCAGCGTCGCGGCGGCGACCTCTCCGGCGGCCAGCAGCAACAGCTCGCCATCGGCCGCGCGCTGGCAAGCCGGCCACGCCTGCTGATCCTCGACGAGCCCACCGAAGGCATCCAGCCCTCGGTGATCAAGGAGATCGGCGCGGTGATCCGCAAGCTCGCCGAGCGTGGCGACATGGCCATTCTGCTGGTGGAACAGTTCTACGATTTCGCCGCCGAACTGGCCGACCGGTACCTGGTGATGTCCCGTGGCGAGATCGTCCAGCAGGGCCGTGGCGCGGACATGGAGAGCGACGGCGTGCGCGGGCTGGTGGCGATCTGAGACGACCTGTCACTGGCGGATGACGGCGGCGGGTGGCAAGCTGCCAGGCCCCGTACTCGTTTTTCTGGAGCCTGCCATGCCGATCACCCTGCGCCCCGCCGTCAACGACGACGCCGGATTCGCCGCGGTCTGCGTGGCGGCGGCCTACGCCCAGTGGATTCCCAAGCTCGGCCGCAAGCCGGGGCCGATGCTGGACGACTACCACGCGGTGATCGCCGAGGACCGCGTGCTGATCGCCGAACAGGACGGTGTACCGGTGGGCCTGCTGGTGATGCGCGAGACTGACGAGGGCTTCCTGCTCGACAACATCGCTGTGCTGCCCGAATGCGCTGGCCAGGGCGTCGGCCGCGTGCTGCTGGTGCAGGCCGAGGAAGCTGCCGTGCAGCTGGGCTACCAATCGCTGTACCTCTATACCAACGAGCGCATGGTGGAAAACATCGAGCTGTACGCGAAGAACGGCTACCAGGAATACGCGCGCCGGCTGGAGAACGGTTTCCGCCGCGTGTACATGCGCAAGCAGCTGGGCTGAGGCCCGGCTCCTGCGCACCATTCAAGTGCGCACGCACCGCCAACGCACCGCAATTGCGCCCATACCTGACCGATCAGACAATCCCCCTCCCCTCCGCTGAACCCGCACCAATGCTGTCTTGCAGCGCTACCGGCGGGCACCACGCACTATCCTGGCGCATCCCGGCACGCTGCTTGCTCTGTCCTGAGCATCCCTGGTTTCGCAGCTGCCCATGAACGCACCGGCCACCCTCTTCCATCCCGCCTGGCACGCCGAGCTGGAGCTGGCCTACGCCCTGGTCGGCGACAGCACGCGGCCGGTCACCCGCCGCCACCTCGGGCCGTTGCGCGTGCAGAAACACCTGTACGCGGAAGGGCCGCAGGTCTGCCAGCACATCATCGTGCACCCGCCCGGCGGCATCGCCGGTGGCGATACGCTGACCCTCGATATCCACGCCGGCCACGGCAGCTGGGCGCAGCTGACCAGCCCCGGTGCCGCCAAGTGGTACCGCGCCGGCTGCCCGGCAAGGCAGCAGCTGGACATCCGCGTAGGCCCCGGCGCCACGCTGGAATGGCTGCCGCAGGAAACCATCGTCTACTCCGGCGCCCGGACCGAGCTGGCCACCTGTATCGACCTCGAAGCGGACGCCCGGCTGTTCTACTGGGACATCGTCGCCCTCGGCCGCCCGGCCAGCGGCGAGCGCTTCGACGACGGCCACTTCGCCGCCGCCCTGGACATCCGCCGCGACGGCCAGCGCCTGTGGCACGAGCGCCAGCGTGTGGTCGGCAACGACCGCCTGCTCGACTCGCCCATAGGCCTCGCCGGCCACCCGGTGATGGCGACGCTGATCGCCAGCGGGCAGATCGACGCGGCGCTGATCGAAGCCTGCCGCGCCATCCCCTGCCAGGGACGCGGCAATCTCACTCAACTGCCCGGCCTTGTCGTCGCCCGCTGCCTCGCCCATGAGGCGCTGCACGCCCGCGCCTGGCTCATCGAACTCTGGCGCCGGCTGCGGCCGGCGCTGCTCGGCCGCGCGGCCGTTCCCCCCCGAATCTGGAGCACCTGAGATGGACCTGACCCCTCGCGAGAAGGACAAGCTGCTGATCTTCACCGCCGGCCTGGTCGCCGAGCGCCGCCTCGCCCGGGGTGTAAGACTCAACTACCCGGAGGCCGTGGCGCTGATCTCCGCCGCCCTGCTCGAAGGCGCGCGGGATGGCCAGACGGTCGCCGACCTGATGCACTACGGCACGACGCTGCTGACCCGTGATCAGGTGATGGATGGCGTGCCGGAAATGATCCCGGAGATCCAGGTGGAAGCCACCTTCCCGGACGGCACCAAGCTGGTCACCGTGCACCAGCCCATCGCCTGACCGCGCACGCCCAACCTGCGGCGCAAAGACAATGGCGGATGAAGCGTTCCGCTTCATCCGCCCTACGAAACTGAGGAACCGCCATGCTCATCCGCAACGCCAGCCAAGCCGACCTCGGCAGTCTGCGCGACATCTACAACGACGCCGTCGCCCATACCACTGCCATCTGGAACACCGATATCGTCGATCTGGAGAACCGCCGCTCCTGGCTCGACCAGCGCACCGGGCAGGGCTTTCCGGTGCTGGTGGCGGAGGATGACGGCGAGGTGCTGGGCTACGCCAGCTACGGCCCGTGGAGGGCCTTCGCCGGCTATCGCGAGACCGTGGAGCATTCGGTCTACGTGCGCGCCGACCAGCGCGGCAAGGGCCTCGGCCCGCTGCTGATGCAGGCGCTGATCGAGCGCGCGCGCAGCCAGGGCCTGCACGTGATGGTTGCGGCCATCGAGAGCGGCAACGCGGCGTCGATCCGCCTGCACGAGCGCCTGGGCTTCGCCATCACCGGGCAGATGCCACAGGTGGGCCAGAAATTCGGCCGCTGGCTCGACCTGACCTTCATGCAACTGATCCTCGACCCAAGGAGCTCCCCATGATCCCTGGCGAATACGACATCCAGCCCGGCGAGATCGAACTCAATGCCGGCCGCCGCACGCTCGCGCTGAGGGTGGCCAACAGTGGCGACCGGCCGATCCAGGTCGGTTCGCACTACCACTTCTTCGAAACCAACGACGCGCTGCTGTTCGATCGCGACGCGACGCGCGGCATGCGCCTGAATATCCCTGCCGGAACGGCAGTGCGCTTCGAACCTGGGCAGAGCCGCGAGGTGGAGCTGGTGGAGCTGGCGGGAGAGCGGAAGGTATACGGGTTTGCCGGACGGGTGATGGGCAGCCTCTGAGCGCCCGCAGGAAAACAGCCAAGGAGCGCTGGATGAAGATCAGCAGACAAGCCTACGCCGACATGTTCGGCCCCACCGTCGGCGACCGCGTGCGTCTGGCCGATACCGATCTGTGGATCGAGGTGGAGCAGGATTTCACCGTCTACGGCGAGGAAGTGAAGTTCGGCGGCGGCAAGGTCATCCGCGACGGCATGGGCCAGAGCCAGCTGTGCGCCGCGCAGGTCGTCGACACAGTGATCACCAACGCGCTGATCCTCGACCACTGGGGCATCGTCAAGGCCGACGTGGGCCTCAAGCACGGACGCATCGCCGCCATCGGCAAGGCCGGCAACCCGGACATCCAGCCCGGCGTGACCATCGCCCTGGGCGCCAGCACCGAAGTGATCGCCGGCGAGGGCATGATCCTCACCGCCGGCGGCATCGACACGCACATCCACTTCATCTGCCCGCAGCAGATCGAAGAGGCGCTGATGAGCGGAGTCACCACCATGATCGGTGGCGGCACCGGGCCGGCCACCGGCACCAATGCCACCACCTGTACCTCCGGCCCCTGGCACATGGCGCGCATGCTCCAGGCCGCCGATGCCTTCCCGATGAACATCGGCTTCACCGGCAAGGGCAACGCCAGCCTGCCGCTACCGCTGGAAGAACAGGTACGCGCCGGTGCCATCGGCCTGAAGCTGCACGAGGACTGGGGAACCACGCCGGCAGCCATCGACAATTGCCTGACCGTGGCCGACCGCCTCGACGTGCAGGTAGCGATTCATACCGACACCCTCAACGAGTCCGGCTTCGTCGAAACCACCCTGGCCGCGTTCAAGGGTCGCACCATCCACACCTACCATACCGAGGGTGCCGGCGGCGGCCACGCGCCGGACATCATCAAGGCCTGCGGCTTCGCCAACGTGCTGCCCAGCTCGACCAACCCGACCCGGCCCTTCACCCGCAACACCATCGACGAGCACCTGGACATGCTCATGGTCTGCCATCACCTGGACCCGAGCATCGCCGAGGACGTGGCCTTCGCCGAATCGCGCATCCGCCGCGAGACCATTGCCGCCGAGGACATCCTCCACGACCTCGGCGCCTTCAGCATGATCAGCTCCGACAGCCAGGCCATGGGCCGCGTCGGCGAGGTGATCACGCGCACCTGGCAGACCGCCGACAAGATGAAGAAGCAGCGCGGGGCACTGGACGGCGACGGCGCGCGCAACGACAACTTCCGCGCGAAACGCTATATCGCCAAGTACACCATCAACCCGGCGATCACCCATGGCGTGGCCCATGAAGTGGGCAGCATCGAAGCGGGCAAGCTGGCCGACCTGGTGCTCTGGCGCCCGGCCTTCTTCGGCGTGAAACCGAGCCTGATCCTCAAGGGCGGGGCCATCGCCGCGAGCCTGATGGGCGACGCCAACGCGTCGATCCCGACGCCGCAGCCGGTGCACTACCGGCCGATGTTCGCCAGCTTTGGCGGCAGCCGCCATGCCACCTGCCTGACCTTCCTCAGCCAGGCTGCGTTCGATCTGGGCGTGCACCACGAACTGGGGCTGCACAAGGCCATCGGCGTGGTGAAGGGCTGCCGCAGCGTGCAGAAGACCGACCTGATCCACAACGCCTACCTGCCGCACATCGAGGTGGATGCGCAGAACTACCAGGTGCGCGCGGACGGCCAGTTGCTGTGGTGCGAACCAGCCGACGTGCTGCCGATGGCGCAGCGCTACTTCCTGTTCTGAGCACGGTCTTCGCTGGCCAGCGAGCGACCAGGGCCAGCCGGAAAGCTGTCGGTTTTGTTACAGGTACCGCCTTTGCCCCTTTTGTCATGGCCCATTGATGGCTACCCTGCGCTCCCCCTGGGAAAGAGTCCCGGGGGTTGCATCTCAGGAGAGTCACGTGAAGTTTTCCCGTATCGCCGCCACCCTGCTGGCCACCGCCATCCTCGCCGGCTGCACCGGCACCCCGATGAAGACCCAGACCTACAGCCCCGAGCAGTACACCGTGATCGGTCACGGCGAAGGCAAGGCCACCGGCCTGATGCTGCTGGGCTTCATCCCGATCCAGCAGAACGACCGCTTCGTCCGTGCGCAGAATGCCGCGGTCAAATCCAAGGGCGGCGACGCGCTGATCAACACCCAGGTGCAGGAAAAGTGGTTCTGGGCCTGGGTCCTGAACGGCTACACCACCACCGTTTCCGGTGACGTGGTCAAGCTGAACAAGTAAGGCCCGCCCTGCTTCGCCGGACCGGTGCGCAATGCCCGGCCCGGCTTCCACCCCTTGCGTTGGATCAAGCTTTTTCCGATCCCCCTCCCCGCCGCCCGCCGATTGAGATTCGTCTTATTCGGCTACCTGAACGCGCGCTGAACAATGTCCCCACTGACCCGCCGCAGCCCTTATCGGCCGCGGGTCTGGCGTGGCACACCGGCTCGCGGCCACGCCTCCCCCAAGCAACTTCCAGCGAAAGCAGGAGAGCGATCCGGAACGCTCCGGTCTCCCGCCAGGACAGGCTCACACAGGCGCTGGAAACCCGCCCCGCATCGCCACACGGCGAGCGGTGCAAGGAGGTTTGCAATGCGCTTCACCAAGACCCTACTGGCCTCGCACATCGCCCTGGCCAGCACCCTGCTGCTGCATGGCAGCGGAGTTCAGGCCGGCAGTTGCACGGCCGATGGCAATGTCCTGAAATGCGATACCTCGCTGTACTGGTACTTCGGCGACACCTCGACCTTCGACCGCGTGGAAATCAAGACCACCGAGGCCCAGTCCTTCACGCCGACCGGCTTCGGCATCTACGGCAACAGCTCGACCTATACCCTCAAGGACCTGTACATCAGCACCACCACCTCGAAGTCGGACGCGATCCAGGCCAACGGCGGAACCAACACCCTCACCATCGACAAGCTGCAGATCAAGACCACCGGCAGCTCCGCCGACGGCATCAACGTCACCGAGAATTCGCGCAATTCCAGCGTGGTGGTCGGCAATGACGCGATCATCGAAACCGCGGGCATGGGGGTGCGCGCCAACACCTCGATCCACGGCGGCAAGAACACCATCACCCTGGGTACCGGCGCGAAGATCAGCACCACCGGCATGGGCGCGAACGCGTCCGACGGCAACGGTTACGCGGTCTATGCCGGCAACCGCAGCACCAACAGCGACAAGTTCAACGGCGATGCCGAAGTCACCCTCGGCGATGGCAGCGAGATCAGCACCAAGGGGCTGTTCGCCCACGCCGTGTTCGCCAACCGCGGCGGGGTGATCAACCTGGGCAGCACCCACATCACCGCCGGTTCCACCAATGCCAGCACCTACGGCATTCACGCCAGCACACTGGCCGACCAGACCGGGGATCGCGGCGGCACCGTGAACCTCAACGGCGACACCAGCGTGCGTGTCAACGATGGCAACGCAGCCATTTATGCCCTGGGCAAGGACTCGGTGATCCGCAGCAGCGATGCCCATGTCTTCGACCTGAACAGCAGCCTCGCCGATGGCTCCCAGGGCAAGAAGGGCGTCCGCCTGCTGGCCGAGAACGAAGGCCGTATCGACCTGAAGATGGCCGCCGGCTCCTACTTCGTCGGCACCACCCAGTCGGTGACCGCCGACAGCAAGAAGACCGACGGGCAGATCGACCTGGCGCTGGACGGCAGCAGCCGCTGGGTGATGACCGGCAACTCCAGCCTGAGCGACCTCGCCCTGACCGACGGCGCGCAACTGCTCTATGACCGGCATGACGAGCACGGCGACTACAGCTACAAGACGCTGACCGTGACTGGCGACTTCACCGGTGGCGGGCATCTGCTGATGAACACCTACCTCGAAGGCGACGAGTCGGAAACCGACAGACTCGCCATTGCCGGCAATACCTCGGGCGAAACCCGCGTGACCGTCGACAACACCGGCGGACCCGGCGCCGAAACCCTGGAAGGCATCCAGATGATCACCGTCGGCGGCACCTCGGCCGGGGAGTTCAAGTCCGACCGCGTCACCGAGGGCGGCTACGAATACGTACTGCGCCGCGGCGGCAGCTTCGTCGGATCCAACGGCGCGGCCAGCGACTGGTACCTGACCTCCTACAAGCCGACCGAGCCGGAGCCGGAAGATCCCGGTCCGGAAGACCCGGGTCCCGTCGATCCCGGCCCCGTCGATCCGGGCCCGGAAGATCCCGGTCCTGTCGATCCCGGCCCTGAAGACCCGGGCCCCGTCGATCCGGGTCCGGAAGATCCCGGTCCCGTCGATCCCGGCCCCGAAGATCCGGGCCCTGTCGATCCGGGTCCTGAAGAGCCCGGTCCGATCGATCCGGGCCCGACCGACCCGACACCGGAGCAACCCGCTCCCGGCGACAAGGACCGCGTGCGCCAGCCCGAAGGCGGCAGCTACACCGCCAACCTTGCGGCAGCCAACACGATGTTCCTGCACCGCCTGCATGACCGCACCGGCAACCTGACCTATGTCGACCCGGACACCGGCAAGCAGGTCACCTCGATGCTCTGGATGCGCAACGTCGACGGCTCCAGCCGCTGGGAGGACAGCACCGGGCAGCTGAAGACCGAGTCCAACCGCTACGTGCTGCAACTGGGCAGCGACCTGTACCGCCAGCAGACCGACAACGGCGACTGGGTTCTCGGCGTGATGGCCGGCTACGCCAACGGCAACTCCACGACCCGGTCGCGCATCACCGGCTACCGCTCGCGCGGCGAGATCGACGGCTACAGCCTCGGTGTCTATGGCACCTGGTACGAGAACAAGGACGACGAGAATGGCGCCTATGTCGACAGCTGGATCCTGTGGAACGAGTTCGACGCCCAAGTGCGCGGCGAGCAACTGGCCAAGGAAAAATACGACGCCAAGGGCGTGACCGCCTCCATCGAGGCCGGCAAGACCTTCACCGTGGCGAAGACCGAAAGCGCCAGTTACTACGTACAGCCACAGGCACAGGTGGTCTACATGGGCGTGAAGGCCGACACCCACCGCGAGGCCAATGGCACCAAGGTCACCGGCCAGGGCGACGGCAACATCATGACCCGACTTGGTGCCCGCGCCGCCGTGCGCAGCAACAAGGCAGGCGGCTTCGCCAACACCTACGGCGTGGAGCCCTACGTGGAAACCAACTGGATCCACAACACCGACGACTTCGGCGCGAAGATGGGCAGCACCAGGTTCGAAATGGACGGCGCCAGCGACATCTTCGAAGTCAAACTCGGCGCCACCAGCAAGGTGAACAGCCGGGTCAACGTCTGGGGTGAAGTGGGCAAGCAGTTCGGCGACAACGGCTACCGCGACCAGGCGGTGACGCTGGGGCTGAAGGTCAACTTCTGACCCCTCCGCGAACCGGGCCGCCGCACACTCGTGCGGCGGCTTTTTCCTGCGGATGATTTGTAGGAGCGGACTTTGTCCGCGATGCTTTTGCTTGGGGTTCTATGTTTAAGCGCCGCGCCGGTGTACGCGCGAGCTTTGTGTTTCGCCCCCTCGGGCGACCTCCTTTGGCAAACGTCCCAAAGGAGGCAAAGGTCTCGCCCCTACATCCGGCTTTTCGCTTCGCGAAAAGTACCCTCGGTTCCTCGAAGTTTCAGGGGGCCGCCGCGAAGGGCCATCCATGGCCAGTCGCGGCTTGCGCGGCATCCATGCCGCTCTCCCCCTGAAACTCCGATCACCTTCGGCCTCCTGAAAGGGGCACTCCGGCGCGTGCGGGTATTTCTCTGGAAATCTTCAAAAGAAAGTGCAGGAGCCAAGAGCTGTTCGCGAGCAAGGACTAGGCGTCCCCCTCGGTCCTACGAAGAGCCTCATATTCCACCCTCACCTTTGGCTTTGGCTTTGGCTTTGGCTTTGGCTTTGGCTTTTAAAGGCTTCCAGAGAAACATCCGCACGCGCCGACAGCCCCGTTCAGGAGGCCTCGTTGAAGCGGAGTTTCAGGGGTTGAGCGACATGGATGTCGCGAGAGCTGCGATGGGCCAGGGATGGCCCTTCGCAGCGTGCCCCTGAAACTTCGATTCAACGAGGGAATTTTTCGCCTAAGCGAAAAACCGGATGTCCGGGGCAAGCCTTCTTGGTTACTTCTTCGGCGTTTGGAAGAAGTGACTCGCCCGAGGGGGCGAAACACAGAGTCCGCGCGCACGCCGAAGCGACGCAGAAATACCCAAGCCAACGCAGCAATACAGAACCAACATCGGAGCGAAGAACGGCGCCGGCCCTCCCGGCGAATCGCGGGCATGGCCCGCTCCTACAGGGAAACTCCTGCCCCTCCAAAACCCTGACATTTCGATCAACTTTCCCCCATCGCCCCGGTCGGGCGGGCCAAGCTGCTATGCTCTGCAGCTCAAAGAAAAAGGGGCACCCGCGATGACGGCGATGACTTCGCAACCGAACGAACGCCCGGGCATCTCGCCCGCGCTGGCCGCGTTGCGCGCCTCCACCCATGAGCTGCATGCCGACCTCGACAGTCGCTCCCCGCTCACTGCCGCACTGACCCAAGCCGACTACCTCGACCACGCCGCCCGCGTGCTGGGCTGGATGCGCCCGCTGGAACAAGCCCTCTGGCCGCTCTGGCCGGACCGCGAAGATGCACAGCTGCGCCGCGACAAGAGCCAATGGCTGGAAGCCGACCTGCTGGCCGGCCAGGGCCCCGATACCCTCCCCGACTGCCCTTTCGCTCCCGCGCCGAATTGCCTCGCCGAAGCCTTCGGCATCGCCTACGTCGCCGAGGGCGCGACCCTGGGCGGGCGAGTGCTCTACAAGCGCCTCAAGGCCTCCCTCGATCCGCTGCCGCTGCGCTGGCTGCAAGGCTACGGAGAACACACGGGCGAGCGCTGGAGCAGCTTCCAGCGCCTGCTGGCCGAGCATGTCACCTCGGACGAGGACATCGCCCGCGCCCAGGAAGCCGCCGTGCAGGCCTTCGCCTCGTTCCGCGACTGGGTGCTCGACGACGCCCCGAGCCGGGCGGTCCCGGCATGAGTGAGCAGACGGTCACCCTCGCCAACTGCGAGGACGAACCCATCCATGTGCCGGGCGCGATCCAGCCCCACGGCGCGCTGATCGCCCTCGACGAACAGGGCCGCGTGCTCGGCTTCAGCGAAAACCTGAGCGCCCTGCTGGGCATCGCCCCGACGCTGGGCGAGCCGCTGGCGGAGATCGACGTCGGCCCCGGCGTACTGGCGATGCTCGCCGAAGGGCTGGGTGAGGACGGCCCCTGGGTCAACAGCGTCGAAACGCGGATCAACCGGCGCTTCTTCGACGTGATCGGCCACAGCCATGACGGCGTGCGCTACCTGGAGTTCGAGCGGCGCGCCGCCGGCACCGCCTCCTTCACCACCTTCGCCCTCAACGCCCAGCGCCTGGTCAGCCAGCTGCAGCTGCGCAATGACGTCGAAAGCCTGCTGGTCAGCGTCACCGAGGAAGTGCGGCGGATGACCGGCTACGACCGCGTCATGGCCTACCGCTTCAACGAGGACGACTCCGGCGAGGTGGTCGCCGAGTCCCGCCGCGAGGACCTGGAAAGCTACCTCGGCCAGCGTTACCCGGCCTCGGACATTCCCGCCCAGGCGCGGCGTCTGTACCTGCAGAATCCGGTGCGCCTGATCGGCGATGCGGCCTACCAGCCGGTGGCCGTGCGCCCCACGCTGAACCCGGGCAGCGGCAAGCCGTTCGACCTGAGTTTCAGCACCCTGCGCAGCGTCTCGCCGATCCACTGCGAATACCTCGCCAACATGGGCGTGCGTGCATCGATGAGCATTTCCATCGTGGTCGGCGGGCGCCTGTGGGGATTGTTCTCCTGCCACCACATGAGCCCCAAGGTGGTGCCTTACCCGATCCGCATGTCCTTCCAGGTGTTTTCCCAGGTGTGCAGCGCCATGGTCGAACGCCTGGAGCAGAGCCGCGTCAGCGAACTCCTGCGCCAGGCCTCGGAACGCCAGCAGGCGCTGCTGCGCCGCACCCGCGACTCCGACGACCTGCTCAGTGCGCTGTCGCGCCCCGATACGAACGTTGCCGACCTGCTGCCGTGCGACGGCGCGGTGGTGATGCTCGGCGGGCGAGCCAGCAGCATCGGCGGCGACTTCGAGGATCTGGCGGTGGCCATCGTCGCCCAGTTGCAGCAGGACGAGGATCTGGACCTGTTCCACAGCGACCACCGCCTGGAGCTGCCCGACGGCCAGCACGATCCGCGCTACTGCGGCGTCATGGCGATCCGTTTCCATCGCCAGGAGTCGGGCTGGATCGTCTGGCTGCGCCTGGAGCAGGTGCACCGTATCCGCTGGGGTGGCAAGCCGGAGAAGATCGTCAAGACCGGCCCCTCCGGAGCGCGCCTGACCCCACGTGGCTCCTTCGAAGCCTGGGAGGAAGTGGTGCGCGGGCGCTCCATGCCCTGGACCGGCATCGACCTCTCCATCGCCGAGAAGCTGCGTACCGAACTGGTGGAGCTGTGCCTGAACCGCGCCGGCGAGATCGACCGCATGCGCCAGCGCCTGATCGCCGTGCTCGGCCACGACCTGCGCAACCCGCTGCAATCGATCTCCATGGCGGCGGCGATGCTCTCCTCCAGCGATGTGCGCAACGCCGAACTGCGCCAGCACATCACCTACTCCAGCAGCCGCATGGAACGCCTGATCAGCCAGATCCTGGAGATGAGCCGGCTGCAGAGCGGTGCGGGGATGACGGTGAAGCCGGTGGCCGCCGACCTGTCGCGACTGGTGCGCGACATCGTCCAGGAAACCGACGTGGCCTATCCGGGCCTTGCCATCGAGACCGCCGTCGAGGAAGGCGTGCAGGCCCAGGTCGACCCGGACCGTTACCTGCAGGTGATCGCCAACCTGCTCAGCAACGCCCGCCACCATGGCCGCCCCGGACGCCCGGTGCTGGTGGAGTTGCGCCGCCACGGCGAGCTCGCGCGGCTGAGCATCCTCAATGAAGCCGAAGCGCTGGACGAGGCGCGCCTCGCCAACCTGTTCGAGCCGTTCAAGCAGGACGCCCCCGGCCACGGCCGCAACAAGAGCGGGCTGGGCATAGGCCTGTACATCTCCCAGGCGATCGTCAGCGCCCATGGCGGCCGCATCGAGGTGGAGCAGGCCGACGGCATCATCACCTTCAGCGTGCTGGTGCCGCTCACCTCCTGACTGCTTTTAGTAGGAGCGAGGGGGACGCCCAGTCATTGCTCGCGAACCCGACCCAACTCAGTAGCTCAGGGCGGTTCGCGAGCAAGCTCGCTCCTACAACAGCACAATGCAAAACGGCGCCCCTGGGCGCCGTTTTCAATGTCACAGCCGATATCAGCGCAGCTGACTGTCCTTGCTGCCACGACGGTTGTAGCCGGCATGGTTCGCCTGCTCCTTGTCGTGTTCGGCCTGGCAGTTCACGCACAGGCGCACGCCGGGAATGGCCTTGCGCCGCGCCTCGGGAATCGGCGCATCGCATTCCTCGCAATGGGTCAGGCTCTCGCCCCTGGGCAGCTGGTTGCGCGCCCGAGCGATGGCGTCCTCGATGGTGCTGTCGATCTGCTCCTGAACCGCTCCGTCGTTTGCCCAGCCGCTGGCCATGGCGACCTCCCGTGGAAAATTCGCGTGTCCTGAAGATATGCAGCGTGCGGGCGGCGATTGCAAGGGCGATGGCGCGCGAAGCGACGAGTGCGTCGCCGGCAAAGCAGATACGTCTGATGGTTCGCGTCAGCAGCGCCGGGGAGAATCAGAGGGTCCCTGAGTCCGTGCGGAATTTCCCATGCGCCAAGCCTGCACCCTGATCGCCAGCCTGCTGCTTGCCGGCCTGCTGCCACGCGCCGCCAATGCCGACCTCATCGATGCCAGTCTGCAGGACATGGAGCGCTACCTGCTGCTGTACAGCGCCACCGGCGATGCGCGTTTCCTCGTGCGGCTGGACAGCCTCGGCCAGGGTTTCGAGCAACAACTGGCGCAACAGAAGAACGCAGCCAATCTGCAGGACCTCTGGCAGCTCTATCGGCAGACGCTGGAGCAAGTACGCGCGGCGTACTCGCAGAAGGATGTGAGCCTGCAGCACGCGGTGGCGCAGACGCAGGAAGTGGCCGGGCTGTTCGACAGCTTCATCCTGACACGGGAGCCGGCGTCACAGGGAGTGGCGGATGAATTGCGCGAGCTGGCGCTGCTGGAGGCGCGGCGGGCCAACGGGCGTTTGCTGGGGAAGGACAGCGGGGGCGATGCGACACGCATCGGGGAACTGCAGGAGCTGATCGGCGAACGCCTGGCGGCGCTACCCGCCGGTGCCAGCCGGGACTCCCTGCTCTCGCGCTGGAGCTACCTGCGCAAGGCGGAGAAACCCGAAGGCACTCTGCTCTATCCCTTCAACGCCCAGGTCGAGTACCTGCTGGCGCATCTGCCGCGTCACTGAGCGGCACAGGACGGAACAGGCGGTCCTACTCTTTGACTTCCATGTATTCGCGCGCCCAGATCTGGTACTCCTCGGGCAGCGTGTACTTCTTCGCCAGCTCCGAAGCGGTCAGGTCGGAGGCATGCACGCCGCGCTGTTCGCGCAGGCAGTCGTAAGTGGCCTTGATCGCGGCGAAGTAGGCAGCGTGGCCGTCGACCACGATGCGCACGCCCAGCTCGGCCAGTCGCGCGTCGTCGCGCAGCTCGGGGTTGCCGTAGGACACCAGCATCAGCGGCACGGACAGGTGGCGGGAGATGGCTTCCAGGTGATCGAAGTCGCGAATGCCGACCATGCAGATGCCGTCGGCGCCAGCGGCCTGGTAGGCCAGGGTGCGGCGGATCACGTCGTCCACTTCGAGCACTTCAGCGTTGGTGCGGGCGATGATCGCCATTTCCGAGTCGATGCGCGCTTCCAGCGCCGCGCGAATCTTGCCGACGCCTTCCTCGACCGGGATCAGGTCGGTGGACTTGCGGCCGAACTGCGCGGGCAGCAGGGTGTCCTCGATGGTCAGCGCAGCCACGCCGGCACGCTCCAGCTCCACGATGGTACGCATGGTGTTCAGCGCGTTGCCGTAGCCGTGGTCGGCGTCGGCGATCACCGGCAGGCGGGCGACACGACCGATGCGGGTAGCCTGCTCGGTGAATTCGCTCAGGGTGATCAGCGCAAAGTCCGGCGCCGCCAGAACTTGTAGTGAAGCTACAGAACCGCCCAGGATCCCCACTTCGAAACCCAGATCGCCGGCGATGCGCGCGGACATGGGGTCGAACACCGAAGCGGTGTGATAGCAGGCTGAAGAATTCAGTAAGGCGCGGAAATCCTTGCGCAATTCGTGGAAGGAGGCTCTGTGCATGGTGGGATCCAACTGCTGGTACGGGGTGGGAGAACGGAAATCAGATAGTGGAAAACTCTTGTAGGAAAACTACAGGAACACAATGTAGCAAAACTACAAGCTACTCCCCAAGCCCTCTTTGCCACCATCGCTTCCCGACGGATACCCTGAATTTCGCCGAGTACTCGCGTACACTGCGCGGCCGTTTTTTCTCCGGACACCTCCGCATCATGTTCCCGACCACTGCGGCCCGCGCCCTGGGCATCGACTTCGGCACCTCCAACTCCACCGTCGGCTGGTGGCGTCCGGACAGCGAACCGCTGATCGCCCTGGAAGACGACAAGATCACCCTGCCCTCGGTGATCTTCTTCAACGTCGAGGAACGCCGTCCGGTCTATGGCCGCCTGGCCCTGCACGAGTACCTGGAAGGCTATGAAGGCCGCCTGATGCGCTCGCTGAAAAGCCTGCTGGGCTCCTCGCTGCTGAAAAGCGAGACCACCGTGCTGGGCAGCGCCATGCCGTTTAAGGACCTGCTGGGGCTGTTCATCGGCGAGCTGAAGAAGCGCGCCGAGGCAGTCGCCGACCGCGAGTTCGATGCCGTGGTGCTGGGCCGTCCGGTGTTCTTCGTCGACGACGACCCCAAGGCCGACCAGGAAGCCCAGGACACCCTGGTGGCCGTGGCGCAGAAGCTCGGTTTCAAGGACGTCTCCTTCCAGTACGAACCCCTCGCCGCAGCCTTCGACTACGAGCGCAGCATCGAGCGTGAAGAACTGGTGCTGATCGTCGATATCGGCGGCGGTACCTCGGACTTCTCGCTGGTGCGCCTGTCGCCGGAGCGCCGCGAAGTGGCAGACCGCCAGAGCGATATCCTCGCCACCGGCGGCGTGCACATCGGCGGTACCGACTTCGACAAGCAGCTCAGCATCCAGGGCGTGATGCCGCTGTTCGGCTACGGCAGCAAGATGAAGAGCGACGCCTTCATGCCGACCAGCTACCACCTCAACCTCGCCACCTGGCACACCATCAATGCGGTGTACGCGCAGAAGTCCCAGCTGGCGCTGAAGAACATGCGCTACGACATCGTCGATGCCACCGGCATCGACCGCCTGTTCAAGCTCATCGAGCAGCGCGCCGGCCACTGGCTGGCGATGCAGGTGGAAGCGAGCAAGATCGAGCTGTCCGACACCGAGCGCCGCGACATCGACCTGGCGCGCGTCGAAGCCGGCCTGGTGGCCGAACTGAGCCGCGAGCTGTTCGAAGACGCCATCGGCCCGCTGCTGGAGCGCGTGCGTGGCAGCATCACCGACCTGCTGCATTCCGCCGACGTGGACCCGGCACGGGTCGACACCGTGTTCTTCACCGGCGGCTCCTCCGGTGTGCCGGCCCTGCGCCAGAGCGTGGCGGCGATGCTGCCCAACGCCCGCCACGTCGACGGCGACCGTTTCGGCGGGATCGGCAACGGCCTGGCCATCGAGGCGATGAAGCGCTACGGCTGAGCAGCCGCTCACTGACGGGCATGCTGCCATGCACTAAGGTGGCGGTCATGCCCCCCGTCCCGGAGCCCGCCATGCGCGCCATGCAAATGACCAGCCTCCTGCTCCTGCCCGCCGTGCTTTGCGCCTGCGGCCTGGGCGAAACCGCCGCTACCACGGCCACCAGCGCCAAGCTGCAAGCCCAGCAGGCGCAACAGGCCCAGCAGCAGATGCAGCAGCTCAAGCAGCAGATCGATGCGGCGAACGTGCAGAACCAGCAGCGCCTGGACGACGCCCTGAAGGACGCCCAGTAAACCCCGTGCCGTGCAGATTTCTTGAACGCCGGATCATGGCCTAGGCTCCAAGTTGAGCGAGTGAGTTGCTCAACCAAGGAGAACACCATGTACAAGCGATCACTGCTGGCGCTGTTGGTACTGGCCTCGGTGGCGGGCTGCGCTTCCACCAAGGTGCAGAACCCGGTCAACTACATCACCTTCCGCGACCAGCCGCTGGTGCGCAACGTCGAGAAGGGGATGAGCCAGGAAGAAGTCCTGAAGATTGGCGGTACCCCGTCGGCAACGCAGAAGCGGCTGATGAAGCCGGGCAGCTGCAACAGCTACATCCTCAGCAAGGACGGGCAGCAACAACCCTTCTACGTAAGCTTCGACGGCAGCGGCAAGGTGGATGGCTCGGGTTTCATGACCTGTTCCGAGCTGGACCGCCACGAGCGCGACTACCAGCCGTGACGCAGGCCTGACCCGTGACGACAAGGCCCTCGCCCAACGGCGGGGGCCTTTTCATTCGGACCGTCGCCACAGCCGTGGACGCCGGGGATGTTCCCGCCACACGGGGGCCGTCTATCATCCCAGCAGCCATCTCAGGAGCCGCCCATGAAATACCGCATCATCGAACTGCCCGCCTTCGACGTGGTGGGCATGGACTGCCGCGGCAGCGCGCCGGGCGACAGCATCGGCCAGCTGTGGCAGCGCTTCCTGCCGCGCGAGCAGGAAGTCGCAGCCAGCGCGGCGGACAAGACCGCCTATGGCGTCTGCACCCAGCTGCCGGGCGGGGAGTTCCACTACATCGCCGGCCTGCCGGTGGACGCCGGCGCGGCCGTGCCCGAGGGCATGATCCGCTTCGCGGTGCCTGCGCAGAAGTACGCAGTGTTCACCCACATAGGCCCGGTCAGCGCCATTGCCGACAGCTTCCAGGCCATCTATTCCAGCCTGCTGACCCGCCACGGCCTGGAGCCGAAGAAAGGTGTGGGCCTGGAGCGCTACACCGAACGCTTCCTCGGCCCGCAGAACGCTGCCTCGGAAACCGATCTCTACGTGCCCATCTATTAAGTGGGCGCCACCTGCAGGAGCGCGCCATGCGCGCGATCGCGGGCATGCCCCGCTCCTGCAGTGAGCACGGTATTTCCCGGTGATGCAGGAGCGGTCTCCGTCCACGATTGGCCCATCGTCGCGCCAAGTCCATCGCGGATAAATCCGCTCCTACCCCGGATTACTGACGCTTGGCCTTCGCCGGCTGCTTCATCTGCTCCAGCAGCGCGGTGCACTGGTTGTCGTCCTGCTTGCTCGGGGCGACGAGCGCCAGCAGCGCCGCCGCCGGGGCAACGGCCACGCCCAGGGCAACCATCCCCGCGCCACGCGCCGCCAGCGGCAGGACATGCACTCCCGCCTTCGGGTTCTTGAAGGTGCCCTGCACATAGAGCGGCGACCGCAGGGAGAAGATCCGCACGCCCTTGCTCTGCGGAGTGATGTCCAGGTCCAGCTGCTCGGAGGCGAAGTTGGCCGTGCCGTCCACCGTGATGATCGCGTTCTCGGTATCGAAGGCGAACACCCGCGGCTTGGCCAGGCCATTGGTGATGCCCACGTCGGCAGCGGCGCAGTTGATCTTCACTTCGTCATCGCCGAACAGCTTGTTCACCACGTAGTTGCCCACGTTGAGCCCGGCGATCTCCATCAGGCTGCGGCTGATGCGGCCGTCGTTGATCAGCAGTTTCATCTCGCCGTTGGCGCCGGCGAGGATGGTCGCCACCGAATTGCCGGTGCCGCTGATGGCCGCATCGCCATTCAGCTCGCCGAAGCTCGACTGCATCGGCGCGAAGCTGGGGAACAGCTCCTTGAGCTTGAAGCTGCGCGCCTGCAACTGGACCTTGCTCTGCAACGGCGTCTTGCCGCCGTCCAGGCGGATGTGCGAATCCAGCGTGCCGCCGGCCACGCCGAAGCGCAGCGGCTCCAGGGTCAGCAGGCCGTCGTTGAGCACCAGGTGGGTGTAGAGGTCGCTGATCGGCAGCTTGTCACTGTGGACGATACGCTTGCCGGTGAACTCCACGTCGGCATCCATGGCGCGCCAGCGGTCGGTGCGGAACTCTTCCACCGGCAGCACCTTGTCCGCCGGCTGTCGGGTACTCTGCCCGCGCGCCTGCTTGTCCTTGTTGGAGTCGGCGCCGATCAGCGGGCCGAGATCGGCCATGCGCAGCTGATCCGAACGCAGCTTGCCGGAGAGCTTGGGCCGCGGCTGGCGATTGACGAACACCAGGTCGCCATGCAGATCGCTGTCGCCGACCTTGCCGTTGAAGTTCTCGTAATGGAACTGCGCGCCGGCCGAATCGTGCAGCTCGGCCTTCAGGCGCCCATCGGTCTCGTAGGCCGGCGTATCAGGCAGGGTCACGCCGGTGAGCGGGAACAGGTTGGCCATGCTGGTGCCCGCCAGCTTCAGGCGCAGGTCCAGCGCGCCGAGGTTCAGCGGGTCGACCAGCGTGCCGACGATGCTCGCGCGGGTGCTGCCGGCGGAAACATCGGCCTGCACCGGGAAGGGCTTGGTCGCATCCTGCAGGGCGAGCATGCCGCCGACCTTGCCCGTGCCGTTGAGCGGCAGGCCCTTGTACTGGCCCTTGAGCTTCCAGCCGAACACGTAGTCCTGGGTCTCGGCCTTGTCGCCGCCGGCCAGCGCCTTGCCCGCCAGTTCGCCGAACGGTACCGGCTTGCCGAGCGGATCCACCAGCAGCTCCAGGCGGGTCTTCAGCCGCTGGTCATCGAGGGTGACGCTGCCCTTGTCGAAGCCGATCTCGCCGATGTCCAGCTTCCACGACGACTGCTCAGGCGGGGCGTTGGGGTCCTCCTCCTTCTTCGGCAGCTCGAAGGTCCAGGTCGCCCGCCCATCCGCGAGCCGCAGCAGATCGGCGCTGGGGCGGGTGAGGACGATCTGCGGGATGTTCACGGTCTGCCACAACAGCGGCAGCGGCGCCAGGCGGAACTCGACTTTCTCCAGGCTGGCAAAGTTGGCCGAGCGGGTCTTGCCGGCCGCCCACTCGGGGTTGCCCAGGGTAATGTCGGCGGCGCTGAAGTGCGGCCACGGCACATAGGCGCGCCAGCCGCCCTCCGCCGGCTCGGTGCGCCAGAACACCTGCAGGTCGCCGTTGATGGCGAAGGGGCGGCCCAGCTCGGCCGAGACCTTTTCGTTGATGGTCGGCTTCACCCGGTTCCAGTCGAAGGTGGCGATGAACACCACCAGCGCGGCGATTACCGCGATGAAACCCGCGAAGCTCCAGAGGCAGATTCGTTTCCCGCGCGTCATACCTGAACTCCCTGCTTGCCGCGTCGGTGGAAGCAGCGACGTCCCCACGCCGCTGCCATTCATCATCGGCCGCCTGAGCATGCCGGGCGGGCATTCTCCCTTGGCCTGTCGTCTTGGACCAGCATAGCGAGGTGATGGCTCCCGCAATCTGCGCGGCAAATTCGGACAGCGGGCCTGCCGGGCAAAAAAACCAAACTTTCCCCGCCACCCGCGACTCACACCCTTGTGACCCGAACCGCGCCGTGCGCCACCGCAGCGCCGGCCTGTCACATGGCCCGCCGTTAAGGAGAGAGTTGATGAACCAGGCACAATTGACCGACGTCCAGACCCTGCGCCAACGGGCGCGCCGCAACATCGAAGAAGGCGCGGTGACCGAGGGCTACCATGCCGACCGCAAGACCGTACTGCGTCTGCTCAACGAGTCGCTGGCCACCGAGCTGGTCTGCTACCTGCGCTACAAGCGCCACTACTTCATGGCCACCGGCCTGAAGGCCAGCGTGGCCGCCGCCGAGTTCCTCGAACACGCCACCCAGGAGTTGCAGCACGCCGACCTGCTGGCCGAGCGCATCATGCAGCTGGGCGGTGAGCCGGACTTCAGCCCCGATGGACTGACCGAGCGTTCCCACGCCGAATACGTGGCCGGCTCCAACCTGCGCGAGATGATCACCGAGAACCTGGTGGCCGAGCGCATCGCCGTCGACAGCTACCGCGAGATCGTGGTCTACCTGGGCGACGACGACCCGACCACGCGCCGCCTGTTCGAGGAGATCCTCGCCCAGGAGGAAGAGCATGCCGACGACATGGCCGACCTGCTGCAGGACCTGAAGTAACCCGCTCCATCGCTCGCCTCGATGCCCGGCTCCGGCCGGGCATCCTGCTGCCTGCGCCAAAGGCACCCCGCAGGAGCGGATTTATCCGCGATGTTTCGAGCCCGCTGTGAGCTATCGCGGACGGAGTCCGCTCCTACGAAGCCATGGGGTGCCTGTGTGAATCAATCAGGCGCCAGGTCCATGGCGCCCGCCAAACCCTCATTCCAGAGGCGCTCCCGGCAATTCGGCCTGAAACACATCAATTAATCAGATATTACCAATCACGCCGATAGCGCCCATCGAAGGCGTTGATAGAAGTCAATTTTCAAAACTAACTATATGATTTTAAATATACTTTCTGACCATCATCGGCATCGATAGCGACTATCTTCCGGGTTCGTTTTCCAATCGATAATCCAGAACAGATACTGAGTCCGTGTCCAACGAACTCCCCCACTCTTTCTGGAGCCGCATCATGAAACGCACCCTCGTACTTGGCTTTGCCCTCTCCGTACTTGCTGCCAATGCCGCTTTCGCCGGCTCCCAGCAGGAATCCCCGGTCATCAACGCCAGCCAGACCCAGATCCTGGTTCAGGACGGCGCCGAACGCAGCCTGGGTCAGCAGCAGAAACAACTCGACGCGGCCAAGGCCCGTATCGCCGAAAACGGTTCCAGCCAGTCGGTCGATCGTCTGATCCAGAAAATGAACGTCGCCGAGAATGGCTCCAGCCAGACCGTCGACCGCCTGCACAAGCAACTGGGCGTCGCTGAAAACGGTTCGAGCCAAACCGTCGACCGCCTGCACAGCGAGATGAGCGTTGCCGAGAACGGTTCGAGCCAGTCGGTTGACCGCCTGCACCAGCAGATGAACGTCGCCGAGAACGGCTCCAGCCAGACCGTCGATCGCCTGCACAAGCAACTGGGCGTCGCTGAAAACGGTTCGAGCAAGACCATCGACCGCCTGCACAGCGAGATGAGCGTTGCCGAGAACGGCTCCAGCAAATCGGTTGATCGCCTGCACCAGGAAATGAACGTCGCCGAGAATGGCTCCAGCCAGACCGTCGACCGCCTGCACAAGCAATTGGGTGTCGCTGAAAACGGTTCGAGCAAGACCATCGACCGCCTGCACAGCGAGATGAGCGTTGCCGAAAACGGTTCCGAGCACACCGTCGACCAACTGCACAGCAACATGGTCGCCGAGTCCGGTGGCGATACCGTGTTCGATGCCCACCTGAAGGCATAACGCTCGCAGCAGTACACCGCAAGGTGAGAGAAAAGCCCGGCCCCGCCGGGCTTTCTTATCGCTCGAAGCCCGCGAAAGCCCGCCATCGATAACAGGCCAGCCGAAGCTTGTAACGGCGTCTTCCCTGAAACCTTCTGCAACGCGCCTGAAAACACCGCCCTTGAGCGGTTTTCGTCGTTCCATCATTGGCGGCGATAGTAGAAATTAGCCGGCTAAATAATCGACAACACTGATGCTCTGTATTACGCGGCATCGTTTTTAAATCGATTTATCCGAAGGGAAAATAGACCCGTAGCCAAGACAAACCGCCCCCCTTTCGGAGCCACACAACATGAAACGCCAGATCGCCCTCAGCCTTGCACTCACTTCCCTGATATCCGCCAGCGCCGTCTTCGCCGCTCCGGCCATCCTCAACAACGGCCCGCGCTCCATCCCGCAACAAGAACACCAGCTGCAGCAGAAGAGTGCTGAAGCCCGCGTTGCCGAGAATGGCTCCGACCGCACCATCGACCGCCTGCACAAGCAAATGGACGATGCCCGCGTTGCCGACAACGGCTCCGAGCGCACCATCGACCGCCTGCACAAGCAGATGGACGATGCCCGCGTTGCCGACAACGGCTCCGAGCGCACCATCGACCGCCTGCACAAGCAGATGGATGACGTCCGCGTAGCCGAGAACGGCTCCGAGCACACCATCGACAAGCTGCACAGCAACATGGTCGCCGAGTCCGGTGGTGACACCGTGTTCGATGCCCACCTCAAGCGTGTTTCCTGATCCAGACGAAATACGCCTGACAGGCGAAAGAAAAGCCCGGCATCTGCCGGGCTTTCTCATTTCTGCGCTGCGCTGAAGGCGATCAGCTCTTCGTTTCGCTGCCGTCGGGCTCGCCATCGGAGCGGCCAATGCTAGCGGGCGCTTCCACCACCAGCTCTTCCGGCACTTCCTCGACGCGCGGGTCCAGTGCCGCGGCCATCGGGCTGACGGTGTCGGGCATGGCCACGTGGTGCAGCGGAGCCTCGTCGACACGGTGTACGCCGGTAACGCGCTTGGGCTGCACCCAGAAGATCAGGATCAGCGCATAGGCCGAGACCAGCATGTAGAACATGCCCGGGCCGAAGTGGCGCATCATCGCGCCGGCGAACAGCGGGCCGATACAGGCGCCGACGCCGTAGGTGGTCAGCAGCATCGCCGACAGCGCCACCCGCCGCGACTGCTCGACGTGGTCGTTGCCCAGGGCCACGGCCAGCGGATAGAGGGTGAACAGCAGCATGCCGGTGAGGAAACCGTTGGCCAGCAGCAGCGTGTAGGGCAATTCGATCAGCCCCCACATCGGCACCGCGGCCAGGCACAGCAGCAAGGCATTGGCGCGGATCAGCCAGCTGCGGTTGACCCGGTCGGACAGCCAGCCCAGCGGCCACTGCGCGCAGAAGCCGGCGACGATGCACATGCCGACGAAGAAGCTCGACTGCGCCGTGTCCAGGCCGTTGCGCGCGGCGTACACCGGTGCCAGGCCGTAGAAGGCGCCGACCATCAGGCCGGCGACGAAGATGGTGCCCAGCGACTGCGGCACGCGCTTCCAGAAGAAACCGATCTCCAGCGGCGCCGCCACCAGCTTGGCCGGGTGGACGCGACGGGTCAGCGCCAGCGGGATCAGGCAGGACGAGAAGCACATGGCGACCAGCAGCAGCGGCTTGTAGTCCAGCGCCGGGCTCAGCGCCAGCAGGCCCTGGCCGACCACCAGGCCGGCGTCCACTGCCACCATGTAGCCGGCGAACACCTTGCCGCGCTGGTGCCCTTCGGCCTGCTCGTTGAGCCAGCTCTCGATCACCATGTACTGGTTCATCATCACCGCGCCCATGATGAAGCGCAGGAAGATCCACACCTCCAGCTGCGAGACCAGCGCGTGGATCAGCACGATCACCGTGGCCATGCCGGCGCAGGCGACGTAGGAACGGATGTGGCCGAAGCCGGCGATCAGCTTGTGGCCGAACTTGCCGCCACAGACCAGACCGAAGTAATAAGCCGCCATCAGGCCGCCGACCCAGAGATCGCTGACGCCCTCCTGGGTCAGGCGCAGGCCCATGTAGGTGGTGAACAGGCCGGAGCCGGCGAGCATCAGCAGCGTGGCGGTATAGAGCGCGGGGAACGTGACGAGCGGGCTGAACATGGCGAGTCCGGCAGGCAGAAGAAGAATGTGGGGTGTAACGGCAAGGGTAGCCGTCCGGACATCGGACAGCGGTCGCGCGGCAAAGATCACATGGTTTGCGGCAGGCGCACATTATGGCCGGCGGCCAGCGCGCCGGCTATCGGACCGAAGCCCGTTGCACTGCCTGAAACCATCCCTGCGGGCCCGCGTCCAACGCAGTACGTACCCGGAGAATCGCCATGCTGCTCCAGGACCTGAAACCCTTCCTGCTCTACTGCACCCTGATCAACTACGCCATCCTGCTGATCTGGTTCGCCGCCTTCACCCTCGCCCACGACTTCGTCTACCGCCTGCACCGCCGCTGGTTCGACCTGCCGGTGGAGCAATTCGATGCGATTCATTACGGCGGCATGGCGATCTACAAGATCGGCGTGCTGCTGCTCAACCTCGCGCCGCTGCTGGCGTTGTGCATGCTTTCCCCGGCGGCTGGCCATTAGTGCGACATCATGTCCGTCGATCGGAAAGCAACTTGTTGAAATTTATTGGAAATATTCAGGTCGTAGGGTTTGCCGGCGTTTCGACGCGGAACGCGTTGCTGCGCCAAACGAGGCCAGGCTAGACGCGTGACGCAGGCAATGGTGGTCCCTTGGCAAGTCACGCAACGACGCATGGCCTCGTTTGCCGCGCAACCCGAAGGGACGGAGCACGTTTCGTGCGGTACCACGCCAGAAACACCCAGTAAATGCAATTTCAACTTCGCGCCCGATAGCGCGAAATGGGGTCTGTCGCGTCCGTGACGAAGCGCCGGCAAACCCTAAGGCTCGCAGTTTTCAGGAGATCACCCCCGTGCACCACGCAACCCGCAGCCTGCGCAAGACCCTCGACGCCGTCGCCGCCAACAACGAAGCCACGGCGCTGGAAGTCATGCGGGCAGTCGAACAGGTCCAGGACGACCTGCTCCGGCAGAAACTGCTCAAGTCGATCCATCACCTCAACCTGGATGCCGCCGACCTGCGCGCCCTGCGGGAAGAGATCGTCTCGCCGCAGACCCGCCGCGCCTGATTCGCCTCAGGCGCTAGCCGGGAGCTCCGGCACTGTCGGCCGACGGTGTACCCAGATGCGCTTGAGCACCGTGGCGAATTGCGCCGACAGACGGCCGCTGTTGTAGGTCTGGCCGTAGCGCGCGGCGATCGCCTGCACCTCCTTCGACAACTGCGCGTAGCGGCGCGCCGGCAGGTCCGGATAGAGGTGGTGTTCGATCTGGTGGCTGAGGTTGCCAGTGAGGATGTGGAATAGCGCACCGCCCTCCAGGTTGCTCGACCCGCGCAGCTGGCGCAGGTACCAGTGGCCGCGCGTCTCGTCCTGCACCACCTCGGGCGGGAACACCGCCGCCTTCTCGGTGAAATGGCCGCAGAAGATCACGGTGAAGGTCCACAGGTTGCGCATCAGGTTGGCGATGACGTTGCCCAGCAGCACCGCGCCGAACGCGCCGGTGAACAGGCCCAGCAGCGGGAACACCAGGTAATCCTTCACCCACTGGCGACCGACCTTGGCGTTGAACTGGCGCAACAGCGGGCGCAATTCTTCCTTGCTCATCCGCCCCTTCACGTACTTGTCCAGGCGCAGGTGCTGCACCGCCACGGCGTACTGGAACAGCAGCGCCTGCAGCGTCACCCAGATCGGTTGCCAGCGGTAGAACGGCTTCCACTTCTGCTCGGGGAACAGCCGCACCACCCCATAGCCCACGTCGTCGTCCATGCCCAGCACGTTGGTGTAGGTGTGGTGCACGTGGTTGTGCGTGTGCCGCCAGAAATCCGAGGGGCCGACGATGTCCCACTCGTAGCTGCGCCCGGAGAATTCCGGGTCGTTCATCCAGTCGTACTGGCCATGCATGACGTTATGGCCCAGCTCCATGTTCTCCAGGATCTTGCCCAGCCCGAGCAGGAAGGTGCCCAGCAGCCAGGTCGGCGGGAACCAGCCGGCCATCAGCAGCACGCGGCCGCTCCAGCAGCAGAAGCGCACCGCCTCGCGGATGCGGCGGATATAGCGGGCGTCTTTCTCGCCCAGGTCATGCAGGGTGCGCTGGCGCAGGGCGTCCAGCTCGGCACCGAAGGCCGCCAGTTCGGCGGCGCTGAGGTCGCGATCTTCGCGCATGGAGATTCTCCTGAGGATCAGAGATCGACGGTCAGGTCGCCCTGGGGCGCGCTGACGCAGATGCGGATGGGCTGGCCCGGTTCGCTGAACAGCTCGCCGCTGCGCAGGTCGCGCACGCAGCCGCTGACCAGTGTGCAGGTACAACTCGTGCAGACGCCCTGGCGGCAACCGTGCACTGGGCGCAGGCCATGGCCTTCGGCCTGCTCCAGCAGGCTGCGGCGGCTGTCGCCGGTCACCTGCAGTGCACTGCGCGAGAAGCGAAGGTTCACCGCTTGTGCCGGCTCGCTATCGCCCCAGGCCGGCGGGCTGAAGCTTTCCAGCTGCAGGCTGCAGCTGCTCGCGCCCAGCGCCTGGCGCACGGTTTCGACGAAGCCGCCGGGGCCGCAGGCCAGTACATGGCGACCCTCCAGGCCGGCCACGTGATCGCGCTGGAAGCGCCCGGACAACTCACTGCCCAGCGCGACATCGCCGCTCAGCGCCCAGCGCAGTTCGAGATTCGGGTATTGCTGCGCCAGCGCTTCCAGGCCGGCGACGAAGGCCTTCTGGCCGCGCTCGCGGACGTAATGCAGCAGCGTCACCGGACCGCTGTAACCGCGTGCCAGTGCCTCGCGCAGCAAGCCGAGCAAGGGCGTCAGGCCGCTGCCGGCAGCCAGCAGCAGCACGCCCTGATCATCGGCCGGCCAGCTCAGGTCGCCGTCGGGCTGGCCCAGCTCCAGCACTTCACCCACACACAACTGCTGCAGCAGGAAGGAAGAAATCCGCCCGCCGGGTTGCAGCTTCACGGCGAATTCCAGACAGCCGTCCTCGCCGACACGGGTCAGGCTGTAGCTGCGGCTGTGGCGTACGCCGTCACGCTCGACGAACAGCTGAAGGTGCTGGCCGGGGCGCGCGCCGCGCCAGTGCGCATTGGGGCGCAGGCGCAGTTCGAGCATGTCGTCTGCCACCCATTGCCGTGCCTCGACTCGCGCGTACACCCGGCGCAGCGCCCAGCCAGGGTTGCAGGCACGCAGCACGGCATCGACATCCGACTCGCGAAACCACTGGCCGCGCACCAGGGCGCGAAGCGGAAACAGCAGCGGCGAGATGTAGCGCAGGCCGGTAAGGGGAAGCAGGGACATGAACGAACACCGAACAGTAAACACGTGTTCACTTAAAATCTCACGAGCAGGAGTTTTCAGTCAACACTCGTTCACTATCTGCCGCAGGAACTTCCCCCGCGCCGACTGGCATTTGCTAGAGTGCCTGCGCCCTCGCCCTGGATAGCACTGCCGTATGGCCACTCCCCGCGCCGAACAGAAACAACAGACCCGCCTGGCCCTGATGGATGCTGCACGCAGCCTGATGGACAGCGGCCGCGGCTTCGGCAGCCTGAGCCTGCGGGAAGTGGCGAAGACGGCGGGCATTGTGCCGGCGGGCTTCTACCGGCACTTCACCGACATGGACCAGCTCGGCCTCGCTCTGGTCGCCGCCGTAGACGAGACCTTCCGCGAGACCCTGCGCGTGGTACGCCGCAACGAGTTCGAACTGGGCGGTGTGATCGAAGCTTCGGTGCGCATCTTCCTCGATGCCGTCACCGCCAACCGCACCCAGTTCCTCTTCCTCGCCCGCGAGCAGTACGGCGGCTCGCACCCGATCCGCCAGGCCGTGGGCGAGCTGCGCCAGCGCATCACCGACGACCTCGCTGCCGACCTTGCGCTGCTCAACAAGCTGCCGCACCTCACCGCCCAGGACATCGACGTGATCGCCGACCTGGTGGTGAAGACCGTGTTCGCCACCCTGCCCGAGCTGATCGACCCGCCGGCCGACAGCCTGCCGACGCACCTCTCGCCCCAGGCCAAGATCACCCAGCAGCTGCGCTTCATCATGATCGGCGCCAAGCACTGGACCGGGATCGGTTCGCGGCCCTGAGCCGCCCGCACGCGCACGACCAATACCTGTAGGAGCGAGCTTGCTCGCGAACCAGCTCCGCAGCGGACTCTGTCCGCGAGCAATAACGATGGCGTCCCCTCGCTCCTACAAAAAGCGCTACTGCCCCGCCTTGGTGCGCACCGTTTTCGTGCGCACCATCCTTGCGCGCACGCACCATTACTGACCGAACGGACAACCGCTCCAGCCCGCGCCAGCTCTGACGCGGGCCGGTACTGGCAAGCCCCTTGCTGTAGCACCGCCATTGCTACTGCCGGACGCTGCCATGCTGGTCATCCACCAAAGAACCGAACCCCGCGAACACTGGGACGCCGAGCTGTGCCTGAATTACGAGGCGCGCAGCAAGAGCCGCCTGCGCTGCTTCACCCGCAGCGGTGAAGACGTCGGCCTGTTCCTCGAACGCGGCCAGCCGCCGCTGGTCGATGGCGAGTGCCTGCTGGCCAACGACGGCCGCGTGGTGCGCGTCTGCGCGGCGCCGGAAAAACTCCTCCATGTCACCTGCGCCAACGCCCGCGAACTGAACCGCGCGGCCTATCACCTGGGCAATCGCCACGTCGCCCTGCAGGTCGGCGATGGCTGGCTGCGCCTGCTCGACGACTACGTGCTCAAGGCCATGCTCGACCAGCTCGGCGCCACGGTGGAAGCCATCGAAGCGCCCTTCCAGCCGGAGCATGGCGCCTACGGCGGCGGTCATCACCACTCGCACCATGGCGAAGAGGAATTCAACTACGCGCCGAAGCTGCACCAGTTCGGAGTGCGCCGGTGAGCGCCATCTGGTCGCTGCTACGCCTCGCCAGCCCACAACTGCCCATCGGCGGCTACAGCTATTCCCAGGGCCTGGAAAGCGCCATCGACCAGGGCCAGGTAAAGGACGCCGACAGCGCCCGCATCTGGCTTGTCGATCACTTGCACCTGAACCTCGCGCGCTTCGAAGGCCCATTGCTCGCCGAGCTGCTTCGCGCCGCACAAAGTGCTGACTGGAACGCCCTGCGCGACGCCGCCGAGCGCCATCGCGCCAGCCGCGAAACCCGCGAGCTGGGCCTGGAGAATCGGCAGATGGGCTTCTCCCTCGGCCAGTTGCTCGAAGCGCTGCCCGAGCTGGACGAACCCGCGCGCCAGTGGCTCGCCGGGCAGGCCGAGCCCTCCTTCGCCGCCGCCTGGGCGCTGGCCGCCCGCGCCTGGGGGCTCTCCCCGGAGCAGGCTCTCGGCGCCTGGCTATGGAGCTGGCTGGAGAACCAGTTGGCGGTGCTGATGAAGACCCTGCCGTTGGGCCAGCTGGCCGCGCAGAAGCTCACCTCGCAACTGCTCCCCGACCTCGACGCCACCTGCCGGGCCGCGCTGGAAAACGATCCCCACGGCGGCGCGCCCTTCGGTCTCGCGCTGGCCTGCATGACCCACGAAACCCAATACAGCCGTCTGTTCCGCTCCTAGGAGAACTGCCATGAACTCTCAACCTCTTCGCGTCGGCATCGGCGGCCCGGTGGGCTCCGGCAAGACCGCCCTGACCCTGGCGCTGTGCCGCGCCCTGCGCCAGCGCTACAACATCGCCGTGGTCACCAACGACATCTACACCCAGGAGGACGCGCAGTTCCTGGTGCGCAACGAAGCACTGGAGCCGGAGCGGATCATCGGCGTGGAAACCGGCGGCTGCCCGCACACGGCGATCCGCGAGGACGCCTCGATCAACCTCGAGGCCGTGGACCAGCTCAACCGCCGCTTCCCCGGCCTCGACCTGATCCTGGTGGAGTCCGGCGGCGACAACCTCTCGGCCACCTTCAGCCCGGAGCTGTCGGACCTGACCCTCTACGTGATCGACGTGTCCGCCGGCGACAAGATCCCGCGCAAGGGCGGGCCGGGTATCTGTAAGTCCGACCTGCTGGTGATCAACAAGATCGACCTCGCCCCGCTGGTGGGCGCCTCGCTGGAAGTGATGGACCAGGACGCCTCGCGCATGCGCGGCGACAAGCCCTTCGTCTTCAGCAACCAGAAGACCGGCCAGGGCCTGGCCGAGATCATCACCTTCATCGAACGCCAGGGCCTGCTGACTGCGGCCTGATGCCTTCTTCGCGGCCGCGGATGGCGGCCGTCTCATAAAGAGAACCCGGGAGTTTTCCATGCAGCTGCGCAAAGCCCTCTACAGCCTGGCGCTGTTCCTCACTCCGGCGGTGGCCTTCGCCCATCCGGGCCATGGCGACCACGGCCTGATCGCCGGCATCGCCCACCCCGTGACCGGCCTCGACCACCTGCTGGCGATGCTCGCCGTCGGCCTCTGGGCCGCACAGCAGAAAGGCGCGGCACGACTGGCGCTGCCGTGCACCTTCGTGGTGACCATGCTGATCGGCGGGCTGCTGGGCTTCGAGGGACTGGAGGTGCCGTTCATGGAGACCGGTATCGCCGCCTCCGTACTGGCGCTGGGCCTGTGCGTCGCGCTGGCGGTGCGTCCGCCGCTGTTCCTGGCGATGGGCGCGACCGCGCTGTTCGCCTTCGCCCATGGCGTGGCCCACGGGCTGGAACTGCCGGACCTGAGCAGCCCGTGGCTGTATACGGCCGGCTTCGTCGGCGCGACCGCTGCGCTGCACGCGGCGGGTTACGGGATCGTTCGCCTGCTGCCGCAGACCGCCGCGCCGCTGGTGCGTTTTGCCGGCCTGGCTTCAGCCGGTGCCGGCGCCTGGCTGCTCGCCGGCTGAGCACAGGAGCGGACTCCGTCCGCGATGGCATCCGCGCGCTGCGGAGCTATCGCGGACGGAGTCCGCTCCTACGCTACATCACACAAAATCCGAACCCTGCAGAAGCGCCCATGCCCGCGACAAACCCCGCCGCGGGGCAGGTCGCGGGCATGGCCCGTTCCTACAACAACAAGAACCGTCAGGCCTTGCGATGCACCGCGAACCCGGCCCACGCCTGGCTCACCGGCATGATCTCCAGGGTATTGATGTTGATGTGCGGCGGCTGGTTCATGATCCAGTGGATGGTCTCGGCAATGTCCGTGGACTGGATCGGCTCGGCGCCGGCATAGGTCTTGTCGTATTTCGCCTGGTCACCGCCGAAGCGCACCAGGGAGAATTCGCTCTCGCACATGCCCGGTTCGAGGTTGGTGACGCGCACGCCGGTGCCCTGCAGGTCGCAACGCAGGTTCAGCGAGAACTGCTCGACGAAGGCCTTGGTCGCGCCATACACGTGACCGCCCGGATAGGGCCAGTGGCCGGCCACCGAACCCAGGTTGAGGATGCTCGCCCCCGGACCATGGGCAATCAGGCGCGGCAGCAGCAGGCGGGTGGCATACATCAGGCCCTTGATGTTGGTGTCGACCATGGTGTCCCAGTCATCCAGCTCGCAGTTCTGTGCCGGGTCCGTGCCCAGGGCGAGTCCGGCGTTGTTGATCAGGCCGCGCAGCTTGGCGAACTTCTCCGGCAGGCTGTCCACGGCAGTGGTCATCGCCGCGCGGTCGCGCACGTCGAGCACCAGCGGCAGTACCTCAGTCTCGGCGGAAAGCTCCTGGGCCAGGGCGTTCAGGCGCTCCTCGCGGCGGCCGGTGATCACCAGCGACCAGCCGTCACGGGCGAAGCGCCGCGCGCAGGCTTCGCCGAAGCCGGAGGTGGCGCCGGTAATGAACAGGGTGGGAGTGGTCATCACTGAAATCCTCATACTGGGCACTGCCGTCGCCGATACATGCCGGGGAATCGTACGGTGCGCGTTCTTGTCGGTCGGTCGAGCATAACAGCCCGAACCCGCCGCGTTGCGTTACAGCCATGCTGGATAAAACCCGAACAGCCGCCGGAAACGCCCATGGCAGCTGGCCCGCCGCAAGTTGCGCCCACCTTGTCCACAGGCTGTTCCACGGATTCTGTGGGCAAGCGCAACCGGAATTTCCCCTGGACGATTTTCGAGCGCCCCGCCGCAGGCCGCGCCACCGCTGCGCTGGAGAAGTTCTTCCCAAGCTTATCCACAGGTCTTTCAACGGCTGGCGGGGACAACTATCGGAAGTGCGGAACTATTCCGCGAAGTCGTAACTGTCCATCCATACAGGGGTTGCAGGGCAATCGAACAGAATTCGACCGCCCGTGACGGCGCCTGTGGCCACGAGGCCTGGAAGCGTTCTCCCAGATGTTATCCACAGCGCCGCCCACAGAATTTCGGGACAACTTCACTGCACGAGGAGGCGCGCCGCGATCAGGTCTTCCAGTGCATATCCGACGGACTTGAACAGGGTGATCTCGCTATCGTTCCTGCGTGCACCGCGTCCGCGCAGGAGGTCGGCTAACTCGCCGTCGATAGCACTCTCGTCGATGACGCCTTCGCCCAGGGGAATCAGCAGGTCGCCCGCCTCGGCCAGCGCGCCTTCGCGGGTGTCGACGACGATCCGTGCGCGGCGGACAGCCTCGTTGTCAGTCTCGCGCATGCTGGGCAGAAAGGCGCCGACCAGATCGAGGTGGCAGCCCGAGCGCAGCCAGGCACCGTGGACGATGGGTTCGCGGGAAGTGGTGACGCAGCTGATGCAGTCCGCCGCCGCCACGCCACCGCGCAGGTCGGCGCAGGCGTGGACGGGATAGCCCTCGTCCTGCAGCTGCTTCACCAGCGCATTCACCTTGTCTTCCTGGCGCCCCCAGAGGGCGATGTCCTCGTACTCGCGCACCGAGCAGTGCGCGCGGACCATGTGCGGTGCCAGGGTGCCGCTGCCGACCACCAGCAGCCGGCGCGCATCGCGGCGCACCAGGTAATCGGCGACCAGCGCGGAGGTGCAGGCGGTACGCCGGGCGGTCATTTCCGAGGCTTCGAGCATGGCCAGCGGGCGGCCGGTTGCGCCGTCGAACAGGCAGAACAGCGCGGCCACCGCCGGCAGGTTCTTCGCGCCGTTGTCGGGGAACACGGTGACCAGCTTCACGCCGATGTCCTGCCCCGGCCGCCATACCGGCATGGTCAGCAGCGAGGCATTGCCGGGCAGCTCATGGCAGGCGCGCACCGGGGCTTCGCAGTCACCGGCGAGGCCGATGCGCAGGGCTTCGATCAGTGGGGGATAACTCAGGCGTGCGGCGACGTCGGCGTTGGTGAGGAACTTAAGGTCGTGCATGGGGGCCTCGTACGCAGATTGAGGGCCCCTCTCCCCCCGCCCTCTCCCTGAAGGGAGAGGGCGCTATCCGTGCCGGCTGACATCACGGTTTCAGCCTACACCGAACGGTCCCCTCTCCCTTCGGAGCGGGGCGCGCAGCCAGGGTTAGGGAGAGGGCGGAAAGCGAGCAGCGCTCCCTTGTCGATCAGGAGCGAACCCGACGCCATTCTCGGTGGGACATCAGTGCCCCCCCAGATAGGCGTTGCGAACCTCCTGGTTGCCCAGCAGCTCGGCGCCGGTGCCGCTCAGGCGGATCTCGCCGTTGACCATCACGTAGCCGCGGTCGGACAGCTTCAGCGCGTGGTTGGCGTTCTGCTCCACGAGAAACAGCGTCATCCCGCCCTGCGCCAGCTCGCGCAGGGTCTGGAAGATCTGCTTGACCACAATGGGCGCCAGGCCCAGCGAGGGTTCGTCGAGCAGCAGCAGCTTGGGCCGGCTCATCAGCGCACGGGCGATGGCGAGCATCTGCTGCTCGCCACCGGACATGGTCATGGCGCGCTGGTTGCGCCGTTCCTTCAGGCGCGGGAACAGGTCGAACATGCGCTGCATGTCTTCCTGGGCGTGCTCCATGCCGACGGGAATGGTGCCCATCAGCAGGTTCTCCTCCACCGTCATGTCGGGGAACACCCGGCGCCCTTCCGGCGACTGCGCGATGCCGTTGGAGGCCACGTAGTGCGCGGACTTGTGGCGGATGTCCTGGCCCTTGTAGAGGATCGCGCCGCTGGCCGCGCGGGGCTGGCCGAAGATCGACATCAGCAGCGTCGACTTGCCCGCGCCGTTGGCGCCGATCAGCGCCACGGTTTCCCCTTCGTTGACCGTCAGCGAGACTTTCTTCAGCGCCTGGATCGGCCCGTAGAACACATCGACCTCACGGAATTCCAACATCGGCGCCGTCATGCCAGCTCCTCTTCGTCTGCGCCGAGATAGGCGGCGATCACTTTCTCGTTGTGGCGGATTTCGTCCGGCGCGCCACGGGCGATGACCACGCCATGGTCGAGCACGATGATGTGGTCGGAGATGTTCATCACCATGCCCATGTCGTGTTCGATCAGCAGCACGGTGATGCCGTGATGGTCGCGCAGGTAGCGGACGATGCGCGCCAGCGCCTGGGTCTCGGCCGGGTTCAGGCCGGCGGCGGGTTCGTCGAGGCAGATCAGCTCGGGCCGGGTACACATGGCGCGGGCGATCTCCAGGCGGCGCTGCTGCCCGTAGGACATCTCGCCGGCGAGGCGGTTGGCGCAGTCCACCAGGTCCACCACTTCCAGCCAGTAGAAGGCGTGATCCAGTGCCTCGCTTTCCGCGCGGCGGTAGCCGGGGGTGTTGAGCACGCCGGCGATGAGGTTGCGGTTGACGAACATGTGCTGGGCCACCAGCAGGTTCTCCACCACCGACATCTCGCGGAACAGCCGGATGTTCTGGAAGGTGCGCGCGAGCCCCGCGCGGTTCACCAGGTGGGTGCCGCCGAACATCTTGTAGTACAGGCGGTTGCCGAACTGTGCCGGGTTGACGAAGTCGCCGCCCTGGAACGGCTGGCCGAGCACCTTGATGACGTCGGTGGTGCCGCCCTGGGTGTTGAGCAGGATATTGCCGCCGGTGGCCTTGTAGAAGCCGGTGAGGCAGTTGAACACCGTGGTCTTGCCGGCGCCGTTGGGGCCGATCAGCGCGGTGATGGAGCCGCGCTCCACGTCGAGGTTGACGTCGTTGAGCGCCTTGATGCCGCCAAAATGCATCATCAGGTGCTCGACGCTGAGGATCTTGTCCGCGCTCATGGCGCCACCCCCTTGCGTACGGCGAAGCCCGAGCGGCTGATGCGGATCAGCCCGCGCGGACGCCAGATCATCATCAGCACCATGAGGATGCCGAACAGCAGCACGCGGTAGTCGGCGAAGCTGCGCAGCAATTCCGGCGCCACGGTGAGGACGAAGGCAGCGATCACCACGCCCACCGTCGAGCCCATGCCGCCCAGCACCACGATGGCGAGGATCAGCGCCGACTCGAAGAAGGTGAAGGACGACGGGTTGACGAAGCCCTGGTAGCTGGCGAAGAACACCCCGGCCAGACCCGCGGTGGAGGCGCCGAGCATGAACGCCGAGAGCTTCACCAGCACGTGGTTCAGGCCCATGGCGCGGCAGGCGATCTCGTCCTCGCGCAGCGCTTCCCAGGCGCGGCCGACCGGCATGCGGGTCAGCCGGTGCTTGATGTAGAGCACCAGCATGACCACCAGGAACAGCACGATGTAGATGAACAGGAACTTGAAGTTCTGGTTGTAATCGATGCCGAGGAACTCGTGGATCGGCGTGCCACCGTCCTTCGCCCGGCGGCCGAATTCGAGGCCGAAGAAGGTCGGCGACGGCACCGGCATGCCGTTCGGGCCGCCGGTGAAGGACAGCCAGTTGTTGAGGATCAGGCGGATGATCTCGCCGAAGCCCAGGGTCACGATGGCCAGGTAGTCACCGTGCATCCGCAGCACCGGGAAGCCCAATAAAGCCCCCGCCAGCGCGGCGACGATGGCCGCCAGCGGCAGCACCGTCCAGAAGCCCAGGCCGAGGTACTGGTAGCCCAGCGCAAGGCCGTAGGCGCCGATGGCGTAGAAGGCCACGTAGCCCAGGTCGAGCAGGCCGGCGAGGCCCACCACGATGTTCAGGCCCAGGCCCAGCAGCACGTAGATCAACCCGAGGATGATCACGGTGAGCAGGTACTTGCTGGCGAAGAATGGGAAGATCACCGCGGCGACGATCACCAGCGGCACGATCCAGCGCAGGCGCGTCTTGTAGCCCGGCGGCAGCACGCTGATGCCCGAGTCGGAGCTCTCGAAACGGTCCATCACACGGGAGCCGGCGGGGGTCTGCAGGAACAGGCTGAGCAGCAGCCGGCCGAGCATCACCGCGCCGATCATCCACGCGAGGCGGACCGGCTCGACCTTGAAGCTGTAGCCATCGAGCACGATGCCGACGATGGGGCCGAACACGATCAGGGCGATCAGCCCGGCGAGCACGGTGTCGACGAGGCTCTTCCTGATATCGATGCGCGCCGCTTTCGGCGCGGCTGAAGTCTGGGTTACGGACATCATGCTTACACCTTCGATACCTGGGGACGCCCCAGGAGCCCTTGCGGCCGGAAGATCAGGATGGTCACCAGCAGGCCGAAGGCGAACACGTCCTTGAAGTCGGTGTTCACCATGCCCGAGAACTGCGCCTCGGCCACGCCCAGGATGAGCCCGCCGAGCATGGCGCCGGGCAGCGAGCCGATACCGCCGAGCACCGCGGCGGTGAACGCCTTGATGCCGATGATGAAGCCCGCGTAGAAGTCGAAGGTGCCGTAGTTCATGGTGATCAGCACGCCGGCCAGCGCGGCCATGGCGGCGCCGATGATGAACACGTAGGAGATCACCCGGTCGGTGTTGATCCCCAGGATCGAGGCCATCTTGCGGTCCTGCTGGGTGGCGCGGCACATGCGCCCGAGCTTGGTGTACTGGATCACGTAGGTCAGCACCGCCATGCCGACGAAGGCGGCGATGAGGATGAACACCTTGGTGTAGGTCAGCTGCACGAAGCCTTCGCCGATGTGGAACTTGAAGGCGCCGTCGAGCAGGGTCGGCACGCCTTGCTGGCGCGGGCCCTGGGCCAGCTGCACGTAGTTCTGCAGGATCAGCGACATGCCGATGGCGGAGATCAGCGGGGCCAGGCGCGTGGAGTTGCGCAGCGGCTTGTAGGCGATGCGTTCGATCACCCAGCCATAGATGCCGGTGACGAAGATGGTGAAGACCAGCGTGCCGAGGATCAGCAGCGGGAACGACTGCAGGCCGAAGAAGGCGAGCAGCGCAAGGCCCACGGCGGAGAGGTAGGCGGAGATCATGTACACCTCGCCATGGGCGAAGTTGATCATGCCGATGATGCCGTAGACCATCGTGTAGCCGATGGCGATCAGGCCGTAGACCGACCCCAGGGTCAGCCCGTTGATCATTTGCTGGAGGAAGATACCGTCCACGATTGAGTACTCGCGCAAGCTGGGCAGGAAAGGCGGACGGCTCGCGCAATCACCGGCTCGTGACCAGCTGCGCGCGTTTCGTCGACCTGCGGGGAAGCCGGCGCCGCGGGTAGCGGCGCCGGCCGGTCAGGCGGTTACTTCTTGAACGCGTCGAGCTGGTGGTACTTGCCCTTGTCGTCCCACTCGTAGACCACGTAGTCGGAGACTTTCAGGTCGCCCTTCTTGTCCCACTCCTTCTTGCCCATCACGGTCTGCACCGGATTGGCCTTCAGCCAGGCGCTGGCCTTGGCCGGGTCGGTCTTGCCCGCGCCGTTGAAGGCGGCGGCCAGGGCCTGTACCGAGGAGTAGGCGTAGAGGGTGTAACCCTCGGGCTCGAAACCGTTGGCGCGGAATTTCTCCACCACGGCCTTGCCGTCCGGGATCAGGCGCGGGTCGGCGCCGAAGGTCATCAGCACGCCCTTGACGTACTGCGGGCCGCCAGCGGTGGTGACCAGCTCGTCGGTGACGATGCCGTCGTCGGACATGAACTTGGCGGTCAGGCCCTGCTCGCGCATCTGCCGTACCAGCGGGCCGGCTTCCGGGTGCAGGCCGCCGAAGTAGACGACTTCTGCGCCCGAGGCGCGGATCTTGGTGACCAGGGCGTTGAAGTCCTTCTCGCCACGGGTCAGGCCTTCGTACAGCACTTCCTTCACGCCACGCTTGTTCAGCTGCGCGCGGGTGGCGTCGGCCAGGCCCTGGCCGTAGGTGTCCTTGTCGTGGATCACCGCGACCTTCTTCGCCTTCAGCACGTCGACGATGTAGTCGCCGGCGACCACGCCCTGCTGGTCGTCACGGCCGCACATGCGGAACATGCCGGAAAGGCCGCGCTCGGTAACCTGCGGGTTGGTGGAACCGGGGGTGATGGCGATGATGCCGGCCTCGTCGTAGACCTCCGAGGCGGGGATGGTGGAGGAGGAGCAGAAGTGGCCGACCACGGCGACCGCCTTGTCCTGGTCCACCAGGCGGTTGGCCACGGCCACGGCCTGTTTCGGTTCGCAGGCGTCGTCCGCCTTCACCAGTTTGATCTTCTCGCCATTGATGCCACCGGCGGCGTTGATGTCTTCCGCGGCCTGGCTTGCCCCACGCCAGTACTGCTCACCGAACGAGGCGTTGGCCCCGGTATGCGGACCTGCGACCCCGATAACAACATCGGCCTGTACAACGGAAGACATGCCCAGTGCGGTGGTTACCGCCAGAGCCAGAAAGCCTTTTCTGAAAATCTTCTGCGACATGGAGTTTTGCTCCTGAGGGTTTTTGTAATGGCGCGTTGTATTTCTTGTTGGCGATTTCTCGTTTAAGCGATTCAGCGAATTATCGACAGCAAGCGGCGTGCCATTCGTTTTTGTTATTAACCAAGTCCTACAGCGAAAACAGCCCGAGCTGGCAGACATCAAGTGCTAGACACGTGCAACCCACTGAAAGAATAAGGTGCAACCAGGAAGACATCAGGGTGCAACCCTCCTTCCCGTGGGCTGACTTTTTCCAGCCACCACAGGCGCAACCCCAACCGTAACCATCGCTGTCACCGAACTGCACATCCGCGGTGCAGACCCGTCGGGGTAACGCACCATAAGAGGCTAGACCAAAGTGCAGCGAGCGTTGGCGGGTCAAACCGGGGCGGCGCGCGCCCCAGTCTGAACGACCTCAGATCACCACCCGCAGGCATTGCCCGGCGTGGTAGAGGGAGAAGCCGGCTTCGTACAGACAGCTGCGCAGGCCCACGGCGGAGATTTCCTCCATAGGCCTGAGCGGCATCGGCAAGGCGCTGGCATCACCGTCCAGCAGGAAGTCGGCGAAGGCCTTGCCCACCACCGTACCGGTGGTGACGCCACGGCCGTTGTAGCCGCTCATGGCGACCAGCCCCGGCGCCGGCTCGAACAGGCGCATGAGGTGGTCGGGAGTGAAGTCGATGCAGCCGGTCCAGGTGAACTCCCAGTCCACCTTGCCCAGCCTGGGGAAGTAGTGCTGCTGGATGCGGTCCGCCCAGCTCTTGAGGAACCACGCCGGCTTGCCGGTGCCCTTGCCGAGGCTGCCGAGCAGCAGGCGGCCGTCGGCGTCGCGGCGGATGCTGCTGAGCACCTGGCGGGTATCCCAGGAGCCCTGCCCGCCCGGCAGGATGCGCGCGGCTTCCGCCCCCTCCAGCGGGCGCGAGGCGACCTGGTAGTAAAAACCGGGGAAGAAGGTGCGGCGCAGCTGCGTCCACTCCCCTTCGGTGTAGGCGCTGGAGGCGATCACCACCTTGTCGGCGGTCACCACGCCACCGGCGGTGATCACGTTCCACGCACTGCCCACGCGCACCAGGCCGACCACCGGGGAATGGTGGTACAGCTCGCCACCCAGACCGAGCACCGCGCGGGCCAGGCCGCTGACGTAGCCCATGGGGTTGAGCGTGCCGGCGCGGCGGTCGAGCAGCGCACCAGCAATCTTGTCGGTGCCGCAGGCCTGCTCGCAATCAGTACCGGTGAGCAGTTCCACCGGCGCGCCACGGCGGCCCCATTGCTCGCAGCGGCTACGCAGGTCTGCCAGGCCACGGGCGTTGTGCGCCATGTGCAGGGTGCCTTCGCGGCGCGCCTGGCAATCGATGGCGTACTTGTCGATCAGGGAGAACACCAGCGAGGGCGCGTTGCCGAGCATGCGGTTGACCCGCTGGCCGATCTCGGCGCCCATGCCCGCTTCGATCTCGTCCGGGGGAATCCACAGGCCGGCGTTGACCAGCCCGACGTTGCGCCCCGAGCCACCATGCCCGGTGGTGTGGGCTTCCAGCACGCAGACCTGTTGGCCGCGCTCCAGCAGATGCAGTGCGGCGGACAGGCCGGTGAAACCCGCGCCGATGACACACACGTCGACCTTGCGATCCCCGCGCAGCTCCGGGGCTTCCGGGCGGTCGGGAGTCAGGTGTTCCCACAGACACTCTTGGCGAAGCGACATCCAGCGATCCTTCTACGCGAACCTTTGTGAATGACTCTGTACAGCTGCCTGGTGAACTCGTTCGTACCGTGAATACTTGGCACCAGGCCTGGCCCTCTCCCCCCGCCCTGGCTGCGCGCCCCGCTCCGAAGGGAGAGGGAGCTAGCTGTCCGTGCCGGCTGACGTCGAAGTATCAACCTGCACCGTACGGTCCCCTCTCCCTTCAGGGAGAGGGTCAGGGAGAGGGAGACCGGGCACCAAGCCCCCGGAAGAAGAGCCCCCACGGCAACAGCTCTCAGTCGAAGACTATGCCCTGCGCCAGCGGCAGTTCCCGCGAATAGTTCACGGTGTTGGTCTGCCGGCGCATGTAGCCCTTCCAGGCATCGGAGCCGGATTCGCGGCCGCCGCCGGTTTCCTTCTCGCCACCGAAGGCGCCGCCGATCTCCGCACCGCTGGGGCCGATGTTGACGTTGGCGATGCCGCAGTCGCTGCCCACCGCCGAGATGAAGGCTTCCGCCTCGCGCAGGTCGGTGGTGAAGATGCACGACGACAGCCCCTGGGGCACGCCGTTGTTCAGCGCCACCGCGTCGTTGAAGTCCTTGTAGGGCACCACATAGAGGATCGGCGCGAAGGTCTCGCTGCGCACCACGTCGCTCTGCTCGGGCATCTCGACGATGGCCGGCGACACGTAGTAGGCCTCGGGGAATTGGTCGGCCAGCTGGCGCTCGCCGCCGAACACCACGCCGCCCTCGCCGCGCGCCTGTTCCAAGGCACCCTGCATGGCCAAGAAGCTGCGCTCGTCGATCAGCGGGCCGACCAGGTTGCCCTCCAGCGGATGACCGATGCGCACCTTGGCGTAGGCAGTCTTCAGGCGACTGACGAACTCGTCCTTCACCGACTCGTGGGCGATCAGTCGACGCAGCGTGGTGCAGCGCTGCCCGGCGGTGCCGACGGCGCTGAACAGCACGGCGCGCACGGCCATGTCGAGATCGGCGCTAGGCGCCAGGACCATCGCGTTGTTGCCGCCCAGTTCGAGGATGCTGCGGCCGAAACGGGCCGCCACGCGCGGGCCGACCTCGCGCCCCATGCGGGTGCTGCCGGTGGCGCTGACCAGGGCGACGCGCGCGTCGTCCACCAGCGCTTCACCGGCGCTGCGATCACCGATCACCACCTGGCTGAGATGCGCCGGGGCGTCACCGAACTTGCTCAGTGCGCGCTCGAACAGCGCCTGGCAGGCCAGCGCGGTGAGCGGGGTCTTCTCCGACGGCTTCCACACCACCGAGTTGCCGCAGACCAGCGCCAGCGCGGTGTTCCACGACCACACGGCGACCGGGAAGTTGAAGGCGCTGATCACCCCGACCACACCCAGCGGGTGCCAGGTCTCGCGCATGTGGTGGCCGGGGCGCTCGGAGGCGATGGTCAGGCCGTAGAGCTGACGCGACAGGCCGACGGCGAAATCGCAGATGTCGATCATCTCCTGCACTTCGCCCTGGCCTTCCTGGGTGATCTTGCCGGCCTCCCAGGACACCAGTTCGCCCAGTGCCGCCTTGCTCGCCCGCAACTCCTCGCCGAACAGGCGCACCAGTTCGCCACGGCGCGGCGCCGGCACCTTGCGCCAGGCGTCGAAGGCGTGGGCGGCGCGGCCGATCTTCTGCTCCACCTCGGCGGCGCTTTCCAGGCGCACCGCGCCCAGGCGGCTGCCGTCGATGGGAGAGTGGATGACCTGATCGCCACCGGTGACCAGGCGGGCGTCGACGCCGAGGGATTCGAGCAGTGCGGAAATCATGCGGACTCCAGTTCTTTTCAGATGACCTGACGGAATGCCAGCAGTAATAAACGGCTTGCCGAGGCACAACAAACGACGTTTCCTATGCACATCATTCCGTAAATTCATGAACTGCCCGCCATGCTGAGCAAACGCCACCTGCCGTCCATGACCGCCCTGCAATGCTTCGAAGCGGTGGCACGGCACCTGAGTTTTACCCGCGCCTCCGAAGAGCTGAACCTGACCCAGAGCGCGGTCAGCAAGCAGGTGGCGCAGCTGGAGGAAATGCTCCAGCACCTGCTGTTCCGCCGCGTGCGCCGCCGCCTGCAACTGACCCCGGCGGGCGACCTGTACCTGGTGGAGGTGCGCAAGATCCTCACCCAGGTGGAGATGTCCACCCACTACCTGCTGTCCTACGGCGGCGAGACCGAAGTGCTGCGTGTGGCGACGCCACCGACCTTCGGCGCACGCTGGCTGATCCCGCGTCTGAACGGCTGGCGCCACCGCCACCCGAACATCCACCTGGACCTGCGCCAGGAACTGGAGCCCGGCGACCTGCTGCAATCGCGCTGCGACATCGCGTTCTTCTTCGGCGCCGGCACCCTGCCCGGCGCGGAATGCGTGGCGCTGTTCGGCGAGGAGATGGTGCCGGTGTGCTCACCGGCGATCCTGCCGGCACAGCCGCTGAGCGAGCCGACCCAGCTGGCGGACCTGGTCCTGCTGCAGAACGCCACGCGCCAGGAGGCGTGGCACGAGTGGTTCCTCAGCCTCGGCCGACACAGCGAGCACAGCTACCACGGGCCGCGCTTCGACACCTTCTACATGTGCATCCGCGCGGCCCAGGCCGGCTGCGGCGTAGCACTGCTGCCGCGGTTCCTGGTGGAAGAGGAGCTGAGCGAGGGCAAGCTGGTGATCGCCTGGGAGCACGGCCTGCAAAGCCGCAGCGGCTACTACCTGGCGTACCCCGAGCATGCGGCGGCGGTGCCCAAGGTGCGGGCGTTCGTGGAGTGGATCGGGGAGCGGATGGAGGGGTGAATTTCGTGTGGCCGGCGACACCCTCTCCCAGAAGGGAGAGGGGACTGACTCGGCGTGAAGCGTCGGACTGCGATCAGCCTGAATCCGATGTTTCAGAAGGGCGCAGAGGCTCCAGCCTGCTCGGATACTCCCTCTCCCTTCAGGGAGAGGGCTGGGGAGAGGGCCCGCCCGGCTCCAAACTCTCCGTAAACACCTAAACCAGCAAACTCCGATCAAACACGAACGCCCCATCCCCCTGCGGCGTAAAGCGCAACACATGCTGCGGCCGTCCCATCGGCGGCTGGTGGCGCTCGCCGGTGTCTTCCACCCAGCCCGCCGTCTTCATCCGCTCCAGCCGCCCGCGCAGGCTGGAATGCTGGATTTCCTCGCCGATGGACCATTCGAAGGCCTTCAGCGCCTCGGCCACGGTGAAGCGCTCGGGCAGCAGATGCAGCGGCAACGCGCTGTACACCGACTTGCCCGCCAGCCGCTCGCAGGCCTGCTGTACCAGTTGGGTGTGATCGAACGGCAAGGCGAAGCGCTCACCACGCACAGACTCCAGCGGCACGAAGTCCAGGTCGTCGGCGGCCAGTTCGGTGTCCGGCGCCACCAGCACCAGATAGAACACGCTCAACGACCAGCCACGCGGGTCGCGTACTGCGTTGCCCACGGTCGCCACCTGCTCCATGTACGCCGGCGTCACCCGCGCCTTCTCGCGCAATGCGCGCAAGGCGGCATCGTCCAGACCATGGTCGGCGCAGCGGCCGTTGATCAGCACGCCGGGCAGCGCCCACTGGCCTTCGAACGGCGCTTGGGCGCGGCGGATCAGCAGCAGCTCCAGCCCCAGCTCGGGGTTCAGGCGCAGCGCCACGATATCCACGGTGGCCAGCACTTCAGCGGTACTCATCGATGCTCCTCGGATGCTTCCTCACTGGAAGAAGTCTGTGACTTATTTCACCATGTACAGAAAGCATCTTCCACCTCCCATGAATTTCCATCTTTCTGCTTGACGACTTATTTCACGTCATGAATTATGTAGTCACGACAGGCCACCCACGGTCAAGCGGAGGTTTCCATGAACCTGATCGCCAGCTTCGATGTAGACGCCCAGAAAAGCTTCACCCCGCTCTGCCCCAACGAACTGCCGGTGCCCGGTGGTGATGCCATCGGCGGTGCGCTCAACCTGATGGCCGAGCGCGCCAGCCTGCGCCTGGGCAGCAAGGACGCCCACACGCCACAAGCACCCTGGGTGGTGAGCGAACCGGCACAGATGCTGCAACCGCTCAGCCTGCCCAATGCCGACCTCACCTGGGTCAGCCACTGCGTGCCGGGCACCCCGGGCTTCGAGTTGCTGGATGAGCTGCCTAGGCCGATGGACTACGACTTCTTCATCTGGAAGGGCGTCGAGCCGGACCTGCACCCCTACGGCGCCTGCTACCACGACCTGGCAGAACGGCGCAGCACCGGGGTGATCGAATACCTGCGGCAGAACGTGGTCAGCCACGTGCTGGTGGGCGGCCTGGCGCTGGACTACTGCGTGAAGACCACCGCGCTGCAACTGCGCCGCGCCGGCTTCCAGGTGCTGCTGTACCTGCCGGCCTGCCGAGCCATCGCGGTGGAAACCGCAGAAGCCGCCTGCAACGAAATGCGCAACGCCGGGGTGATCCTCTGCGCCGACGAGAACGAACTGGACGAGGCCCTCATGGGCATCAGGGAGAATTGACCATGGCCGAGAGCGTGTTTGCCGACAGCATCGTGCAGAACCTGCTGGACACCGACTTCTACAAGCTGACGATGATGCAGGCGGTGCTGCACAACTACCCCAACGCCGAAGTGGAGTGGGAGTTCCGCTGCCGCAACGCCGAGGACCTGCGCCCCTACCTGGCGGAAATCCGCTACCAGATCGAGCGCCTGGCCGAACTGGAAGCCACGCCGGACCAGTTGGCCTTCCTCGAGCGTATCCCGTTCATCAAGCCGGACTTCATCCGCTTCCTCAGCCTGTTCCGCTTCAACCTGCGCTACGTGCACACCAGCATCGAGGACGGCCAGCTGGCCATCCGCCTGCGCGGGCCGTGGCTGCACGTGATCCTCTTCGAGGTGCCGCTGCTGGCCATCGTCAGCGAAGTGCGCAACCGTTACCGCTACCGCGAGGTGGTGCTGGAGCAGGTCGGCGAGCAGCTCTATCGCAAGCTCGATTGGCTCGCCGGCAACGCCAGCGCGGAGGAGCTGAAGGAATTCCAGGTGGCCGACTTCGGCACCCGCCGGCGCTTCTCCTACCGCACCCAGGAAGAAGTCGTGCACATCCTCAAGCACGACTTCCCCGGCCGCTTCGTCGGCACCAGCAACGTGCACCTGGCCCGCGAGTTCGACGTGAAGCCGATCGGCACCATGGCCCACGAATGGCTGATGGCGCACCAGCAGCTCGGCCCGCGGCTGATCGACAGCCAGATCGCCGCGCTGGACTGCTGGGTGCGCGAATACCGCGGTCAACTAGGCATCGCTCTGACCGACTGCATCACCATGGACGCCTTCCTCAGCGACTTCGACCTGTACTTCGCCAAGCTCTTCGATGGCCTGCGCCACGACTCGGGCGACCCGCTGGTCTGGGCCGAGAAGGCCATCGCCCATTACCGCCGCCTGGGCATCGACCCGATGACCAAGACCCTGGTGTTCTCCGACGGCCTCGACATGCCCAAGGCGTTGCAGCTCTTCCGCGCATTGCGTGGCAAGATCAACGTCAGTTTCGGCATCGGTACCAACCTGACCTGCGACATTCCCGGGGTGGAACCGATGAACATCGTGATCAAGATGACGGCCTGCAACGGCCACCCGGTGGCGAAGATTTCCGACACCCCGGGCAAGACCCAATGCCGCGACGAGAATTTCGTCGCCTACCTGCGCCACGTGTTCAAGGTGCCGGTGTAACCCTTTTCCGCTTTCCACAGGAGCCCTCCAGATGAAAGACACACAGGCCGCCATCGCCAGAGAACTCAACGTGCAGCCGCCCTTCCAGTCCGACGCCGAGCTGCAGGCCGAGATCCAGCGGCGCGTGCGCTTCATCCAGGACTGCCTGCAGGGTTCGGGGATGAAGACCCTGGTGCTGGGCATCAGCGGCGGCGTCGACTCGCTCACCGCCGGCATGCTCTGCCAGCGCGCCGTGGAAGGCCTGCGCGCCGAGACCGGCAACCAGGACTACCGCTTCCTCGCCGTGCGCCTGCCGTACAACGTGCAGGGCGACGAGCAGGACGCCCAGGACTCGGTGGACGTCATCGCCCCCGACGAACGCCACACCGTGAACATCGGCCCCTCGGTGCAGGCGCTGGCCGCCGAGACCCAGGCGCTGGAAGGGCTCGCGCCGGCCACCCGCGACTTCGCCCTGGGCAACACCAAGGCGCGCATCCGCATGGTCGCCCAGTACACCATCGCCAATGCCCGCGCCGGCCTGGTGGTCGGCACCGACCACGCCGCCGAAGCGGTGATGGGCTTCTTCACCAAGTTCGGCGACGGCGCCTGCGACCTCGCCCCGCTCACCGGCCTGGTGAAGAACCAGGTGCGCAGCATCGCCCGCAGCCTTGGCGCGCCGGAACACCTGGTGGAGAAAGTGCCGACCGCCGACCTCGAGGACCTCGCCCCCGGCAAGCCGGACGAGCACGCCCACGGCGTGACCTACAAGGAAATCGATGCCTTCCTGCACGGTCAGGACGTCGGCCAGGAAGCCTTCGACATCATCGTCCGGACCTTCGAGAAGACCCGCCACAAGCGCGCCCTGCCCACCGCGCCATAAGCGAACGGCAGCCGTTGGCGCGGGAGAAGTCCCGCGTCAACGAGCTCAAGGGTTCAGTGCTGGGGAATGACGTAGCGCCAGATGGCGATGAAGTGCAGCAGGCTGCCGGCGATCACGAACAGGTGCCAGATGCCGTGCCAGTGGCGGAAGCGGCTGTCGTAGGCGAAGAAGATGATGCCGATGGTGTAGAAGGCCCCGCCGCCCACCAGCCAGGCAAAGCCCGCGCCGCCCAGCGCTCGGTAAAGCGGCCCGACCGCGATCAGCACGATCCAGCCCATCACTGCGTAGATGATGATCGACAGCACCCGTGCCTCGGAGCGCGGCTTGATCTCCTGCAGCATGCCGATCACCGCCATGGACCAGACGATGCCGAACAGCGTCCAGCCCCAGGGCCCCTTCAGCGTCACCAGGCAGAACGGCGTATAGCTCCCGGCGATCAGCAGGTAGATCGACAGGTGGTCGAGCTTGCGCAGGATGACCTTCGCCCGCCCCTGCACGCTGTGGTAGAGCGTGGAGATGCTGTAGAGCAGCAGTAGCGTCGTGCCATAGATTGCCACGCTGACGATGCGCAGCGGCTCGCCGAGCAGGCTGGTGGCCACCAGCAGCCAGATGCCGCCCACCAGCGCCAGCACGGCGCCGATCAGGTGGGTCCAGGCGTTGAAGCGTTCACCGTGGTACATGAGTCCCCCGTTGCAATTTCAACCACGCCCACACCCTACCCTCCTTGCATGAAATAAAAAGCCCGACCATGGGTCGGGCTTTTCGGATCACACACTTTCGAGCGAAAGCCGGATCACTTCACCGCGAGGGTGCCCTTCATCATGGCCGAGTGGCCCGGGAAGGAGCAGAAGAAGGCGTATTCATCGCCGGCCTTCAGCTTGGATACGTCGAAGGTCACCGAGTCCTTCTCGCCGGAGCCGATGATCTTGGTGTGGGCGATCACACGGGTGTCGCCATCCTTGATGTAGTTCTTGTCCAGACCGGCGGCCATGCCATCGGTCACCACGCCCTGCATGTCGGCGGCAGTGGTCAGGACCCAGTTATGGCCCATCACGTTCTTCGGCAGGCTGCCCGGGTGGGACAGGTTCACGGTGAAGGTCTTGCAGCTCTTGTCGACGCTGATGGCGTTGGTGCTGAACTGCATCTGGTCGTTGCCCTGGATGTCCACGGAGCATTCGGCGGCCAGCAGCGGGGCACTGAACAGGCCAAGCAGGGATACAGCGGCGAGTTTACGGAACATGACATGCCTCCTAGGCAGGTTGGGCGGAGAATCCTGAAAGGGAAGACTGCCCGAACGCGTTCGGGGTTCCCCTGATCTGCATCAATGGCCATCGGCCACGAGCCAAGCGTCGAACTGTCTATCAGGCCGATCAGCAGGATCAACGAGGCAGATCAGCGCACCCCGCCTAGCATAGCCCTCATCACCCGGCCCAACAGGAGTTCGCGCCATGCACCGTCTTGCGCTGTTACAAAGCCCGCTGCTGCAGAACCTGCTCGCCTGCTACGCACTTGGCGCCTCGGCCGGCGGCTGCCAGCACGAGTGAAATCGGCTTGGTCGCTGTCCCTGCAGCCGGTAACCTGACGGCCTGCAATAAGAGGACAGCTCCATGACCTTGCGTTCCATCTGCGTATTCTGCGGCGCCAGCCCCGGCGCCACCCCGATCTACCAGGAAGCCGCCGAAGCCCTCGGCCGCCACCTCGCCGAGAACGGCATCCAGCTGGTCTACGGCGGCGGCGCCGTGGGCCTGATGGGCATGGTCGCCAACGCCGCGATGGCCGCGGGGGGCGAGGTCATCGGCATCATCCCGCAGAGCCTCAAGGACGCCGAAGTCGGCCACAGCGGGCTGACGCGCCTGGAGGTGGTGGACGGCATGCACGCGCGCAAGGCGCGCATGGCTGAGCTGAGCGACGCCTTCATCGCCCTGCCGGGCGGCCTCGGCACCCTGGAAGAACTCTTCGAGGTCTGGACCTGGGGCCAGCTCGGCTACCATGCCAAGCCGCTGGGCCTGCTGGAAGTGAACGGCTTCTTCGACCCGCTGCTGACCTTCCTCGACCACCTGGTGCAGGAGCGCTTCGTGCGCCAGCCACACCGCGACATGCTGCAACGCGCCGCCTCACCGGCCGAGCTGGTCAGTGCCCTGGCGGCCTGGAAGCCCTTGGCCGCGCCCAAGTGGGTAGACCGCACGCCGACCTGACGCACGCCTACCAGCAGCGCTCCGTGGCCGCGCCACGGAGCCCGCTGCTGGCCAGCGTCAACACCCCGCAGGCATCTCCTGCCATCGCCCCGACCGGCTCGGCCTGCAGGACATAGCCCGACTCGTCCGGGCCACTGGCGAATCCGAGGCGGTAGAAGGTATTCCCTGGGCCAAGCAGCGACGGGTCGAACGCCAGCGTTGCACCGACGTAGGTGCCACGGCTGGTGTAGAAGCGCTCCAGCGACTGAGCCCATTCCACCAGAGACTTCTGCGCGTCCACCCGGCGCACCCGCTGGATGTGCTCCTGGTACGCCGGCAGGGCAATACCCAGCAGGATGCCGATCAGGCTCAGGCAGACCAGCAGTTCCACCAGCGTGAAACCGCCCGCGCGTTCGTTCATCGAATGCATTTCAACGAGACTCCCACCAGGCCTTGCGCCCGGAGTCGCGAGGCAGATCGACCGCCTGCCCCTGCGGGCGGCCAGCAGGATCCACACCCAGCACACGCAGAGCACCGGCCGGGTCGGATTGCAGCAGCGCGCCGCTGGACTGCTGGAGGACATCGCCGCCCGCCCTGTCAGTGTTGGGCAGGCCGCCCGCCAGCCGCTCACCGCTGCCGATATCCAGCACGACCAAAGCGTGAGCGAGCGGATCGCCGCAGGGGTCGTCTCCCGGGGCGATCAGGTTGAACGCCACCAGCTTCCCGTCGCGAACCTGCGGCTGCTCCACCACACGCGAACCATCCGCCGGCAGATCGAGATACCAGCCTCGGACGCCATCCTTGCCGGGAACCGGCAGAAGCCCTGACCGCCCGGCCAGGGCCCGCCCATCGTCAAGTACGCCGTAAAGGCTTTCAGTCGCCGCCGAGGGCTCGTCGTCCCCCACGCGGTAGTAGCGCCCGGTTCCGAACAGCACTCGCACTTGTCCGCTGCGGTCCAGGACTGCCGCCACCGACGCGCTGATTGCCTGCGGCTGCCCATCCGGCGCCAGCGCGCGGAACAGCGGCTTGCCGGCCAGCGACGGTGGGATCGCCGAGTCGCCGCCCGCGTCGCCCGACAGGTCCACACGCCAGAGATTCCCGAGGCTATCGCCCACATAGAGGCGGTCGGCAGTCACGTCGCCCCTGCTGCTGATCGCCGTCACCGGGCCCAGATCGCCGGCCTCGGGCAGGTGGATGCGTTTGAGCACCCGACCATCTGCCGCATCGAGCAGCCAGATGTCTCCGCCCTGGCTTTGCGGATCCCTGGCGCCGGAGGAAACCGCTACCACGAACCTTCCCGAACCGAGGGCCATGAGGCCTGGCCGCCCCAGCGTATAGCCGAGATCGGGATGGCTGAACTCCCAGAGCACGCTGCCGGACTCGACGCGTTCGGGGTCGGTCACGTCCAGCGCATACAGGCTGTTGCCGCCCGCTCCGGTGCTGCCCACCAACAGGCTTCGCCACTCTTCGCCGATCCAGGCGTTCCCCACCGTGGGCGTCCCGTCGACGTAATAGCGATGGGCATAGCCGGGGGCGGCCAGCTCGTGAAGGTGCCCCAGCACTGCCGCCGGCACATAGGCGAACAACTCGCGCCCGTCGCGCGCATCGAAGCCATGCAGCATGCCGTCGTTGGCGCCCACCGCCACCAGCGGCGCACGCTGCTGGTAGCGGGCGCTGGCCAGGAACTCCCGGTAGCCGGTGCCCAGTGGCTTGAGCAGCTCGCCATAGGGCTGCGGGTCGTGCCAGGAGTAGACCGGGCGCGAACCAGCGATGTCGCCCAGCCGGCTGGTGCGCAGGCGGAACGGCAACGCACTGCCGGGCTCGCGCCGCTCCTGAAGGCGCGAACCACGCAGGTAGTCGACCAGCAACTCGCCCTGCTCGCCTCCCAGCCTGCGGCGCTGTGCGTCATCCAGGGCACTCCAGGCGAAGGGCGTGCCGGCGCGCGCGACCACCGTGCCATCCGCATCAGCCGTAGCCGGCCGCACGGTGAGGATGTTCCGCCCGGCCAGTTGCGTTTCGCTCAGCTCATCCAGCCGCCGCGCCGCCGACCATTGTGGCTGCTGTTCGTCTTCGCGCCATAGCTGCAGGTCGCCGCTCCAGCGCCGCCCCGCCAGCAGGGTACTGAACCATTCGCCAGGGTTCGGGCCGGCGCTGAAATTGCCGATGCTCCTCGGCTCATCGCCGGCTACATGAACGAACGCCTGCTTCAGCTCATCGCGCAGTTGATCAGGGTCGGTGAGTCTCAACAGGTTGAGCGGCCAGCCATCGGCGCCCTGCCACGCGCTTTCCGGCAGCGCTGCTGTGTGCACCAAGGAGTAGCCGCGCGGGATGGCAAAACCACCGTACTGGGTCGCCAGCCACAGGGCGCTGCCCGGCCCGGCTACTTCATGGGAAGACGCCAGCCAGTAGGTGGCGGCGCTCTGCCGGCCGGGCAGGTCCGGGCGCAAATCGCCTGCATGGGCGTCATAGGCCACGCCTGCCAGTGCGAGCGACGCGGCGGAGCCTGCTCCGCCTTGCATGGCCGCCACTTGCTGCGTCGCCTGGACCACTTGCCGGTCACCAAGGCGCAGCAGACTCGCGCCAGCTTCGCCTTCGCCTGCGCCGCCAATCCCGAGCAGGGCGTTGCGCTGGCAGGCATAGGTGAGCGGGTCCGCATGGGCTCCCTGATGGCGCAGGTAGCCTGTGGCGGCATGGAGCAGCTCGCCAAGGTCATCCACTGGCGGTGACGGGGTCTCGTCGAAGCGATTGAACTGGACGATCACTCCAGCCTGCCTGTCGATGAAGATTCCGGTCTGCGCCGACCATTCTTTCAGCGGGTTATCCCGCCCATCGTCCAGCCATGGACCGACGAACTTCTGCGGCGCGCGCAGCACCACTCCCGTTTCGCGATCAGACCGGCCGAAGAGGCTGAAGCGCAGGCGCCCAGAGTATTGCTGCAGCAATCCCTCTGGCTTGTAGTAATCGCCATAGCGCTGGCAGTTGCGCTCCAGCTGGCCGGCAATGCAGACCTGCACGCGCACCTCGATCCGGTAGGTCGTTTCAGGCAATAGCGGCGCTGCGGGCGGGAGCTCCTGCGGCTCGCCGGGAAAGTCCGGGCTGCGACCCAGCAGAAGGCTGCGCCCCTCTCCCGCGACACGCAGGTACAGCGTTGCGCCGGAGAATGGCGTGGCCCCCGCGACGGTGTCGACAGGCAGCAGACGATCCGGGAAGGCAGCATCGCGCACCAGATTCCGTCCCTTCTGCAGCACCGTCAGTGCGGCGCTGTCGATGAAGCGGTCGCCCCCGGTCAGCACGGCGCGATACACATCGATGGCCTGTGCCGTCGCCCAGTTGAGGAAGTTGCCACTCCAGGCCTGCCGGCAGACATGGGCCAGCGCCGGGCCGACGGACTGGAAATAGCGCTCCGTCCCGGCTTCGCCAGCACGGTAGGCGTAGCACTTGTCCGGGTCGAAATAGCCGAAGTACCGCTCGCCGGTGGCGTAGACCGAGCCCGGATTGGCTGCTGCCGCCATCGCCCCGTGCGCCGAGGATGGCAGCAGCAGGATGTTGCCCGGGGCACCGCTGGCGACCTGCAGCGGCACCTGGCTGACCGGCGCAGCCTGCAGCACGCCCGCCAGCGTGGTGCCCAGCATCAGGGAACAAAGTCTTCCGCGCCTCACTACCACCTCCTTGCTGCCGACTAACGGATGAAAAAGATGCTGCTCAGCCGCACGCTGGAAACCGGCTCCCCCGAAGGCTGGCGACGCGCGCCGAAGCCCACGGCGCGCACCTCGATGGCGACACCATTGGCCAGGCCGCCCTTGCCGACTTCCAGCCCTTCGCTGGCCAGCCAGCGCAGGAAGCTCAACCGGTAAACCGGTGGTGCCGCGCTCTCGGAGAAGCCTCCCGCCCTTCCTTCGGCAGCCTCGACAGAAGCCATGGGGCCGCCGTTCCGATAGCGCTCCAGTGCAGCCGTTTCCCCGGCGCGCAGCGCCGCTTCTGCTGCCTGGAACGCCATCTGCCGGTCACGCAGGTTGCCGGCCATGCGCTCTTCCAACTGCACCATGCGCATGCCCGCGAGACCAATGAGGGTGAGCAGCAACAGCATGACCAGCGAGACCAGCAGCACCGCTCCGCACTCGGCTTCATGGCGCATCGCGCGACCTCCCTTCATGGCGAAAGATTGCGCAGCGCGATGGTGCTGCTCATCACCAGCCGCAGTCGTCGCTCCGCATTCGGTGGAACGGTGCGGCCGTCGAACTGCAGCGCCTTGGGCGCCTCGTCGACCTCGCGGGTCTGGCTCTGCAGCAGCAGGCTGATGCGCACCGTGCGTACCCGGCGCCAGTCTCCGGTGCTCATTTCCCGAGCCGCCTTGTAGGCCGCCACCACCTCGCTGCCCGCCCCTGCCACGCCATAGCGCAGGCTCATGCCGGCGACGCCGTTCACCAGTTCTTCGGTATTGGGCTTGAATGAGGTCTGGCTGTTTTCCGTCACGAACAGCCCCGGCGTGCCGTCGACGCCACGACCGATCCAGTAGATCGCGTAGCGATAGGGGTAAACCCGCGCCGCGGCAGCCAGGAAGTGCTCCAGCGAGCGTTCGGTCAGCAGGCTCGCCGCGTTCCCGGCATTGCGCAGCAGCAGGCAGGACTGCTGATCGCTGAGCAGATAGAAGGCCCCGGCGACCGCACTCGATGAGGTAAGGAGCACCCGGTTTGCGCTGATCGAACGCACTTCGAGAACAGGCTCGGACGCATGGCGCAGCAGCACGGCGTCAGTATTCGACAGGCGCCCGGAAGGCACCCAGGCGGACGCCGACATGCCCGAGCCGTACCCTTCGAGGGGCGACCGCTCCACGGCGTACTGCGCGTCTTCGATGCCACTGGCATTGACCAGCCCGCCGGCACAGGCACCTGTGAACCCGGCATTGCGCAGATCCTGCGCAATGACCTCCAGCGCGAAGCGGCCGGTCTCCTGCAGTTCAGCCAGCGCGACACCACTCTGATAGCTGCGTTTGCTGCCGAGGACGACCTCGATGACGCCCGCCAGCAGCAACAGGCCGAGCGCCATGGCCACCAGCAGCTCGACCAGCGAAAGCCCGCGCTGGCGCATGTCAGAGGCCTGCCCGGTAGGTGAGGGTTTCCCAGGCATTGCCTGCCTCACCCAGGCGCTCGCGAGCGCGCCGGTCGCTCCAGCGCACAGCGATCACCGCACGGTACTGATCACCACTGCGGATTACCCGCACCGAGCCGCTGCCCGCTCCGCCGAGCGTCTCGCAGACGTCGGCCTGCCACTGGCCGAGATCGAGTTGCGCCCGCGTCGAGCCACCACCCATCGCGCAGCCACCAGCCACATCGAGGAAGTTCGAGTCGTAGGCACCCGCACGGGCAGCGCCGGGATTCGCGCGCAGCAGATCGGCCATCTCGCTGGCCAGCCAGGAGGCCTGGGAACGTTGCAGCGCGCTGTAGCCGGCAGTGACAGCGACGTTCTGCAGCCCCGCCAGTCCCAGCAGGCCGATGCCGAGGACGAGTACCGAGACCAGCACTTCCACCAGGGTGAATCCTTCACTGCGCTTGCCGCCAGCCATGTTGATCGCCTTGCCGCTGAAGAATGAGCCTCAAGGGTGCAAGGCTCAGCATGGGGCGGTCAGCCAGACATTTGCTGGGAGATCGAAGGGAAAAGTCCGTCAGCCGGACGGGATCAGGCGCGCAACTAGGACGGCGTCCGATGCACCGCGCCACTCATCCATGCCGGGGCGCCATTGGTCCCGGCAAAGCCATGCGCGCGCGGAAAAGAAAAGGCCACCGTGAGGTGGCCTTTGCAGGAGCAGGAGCCGTGCAGGAGCAGGAGCCGTCAGTGGTTCGCTGGCTGCTGGACGATCACCGTCTGCGCCGGCATCGGTGCCGGGAAGTCGGTGCCCAGGGCTTCCTTGATGGTGCGGTTGGTGTCGAAGTAGACCTGCCAGTAGTTGTCGTTGTGGCAGTACGGGCGCACTGCCAGCACCGGGCCGACCAGGTTGAACTCGAGGATCTCCACGTCCACTGGCGGGTCGGTCAGCACGTTGGGGATGGCCGCGATGCGCTGCTTGAGCACCGCGACGGCAGCCGCGTAGTCAGCGGCACCGGACAGCTGAGCCTTGAGTTCCACACGGCGGAAGGTGTTGTGGCTGAAGTTCTGGATGGTGTCGCTGAAGATCTTGTTGTTGCCTACCAGGGTCAGGACGTTGTCCGGGGTATTGATGGCGGTGGCGAACAGGCCGATCTCCTTCACGGTGCCGGTCACGCCGCCGGCGGAGACGAAGTCGCCGACCTTGAACGGCCGCAGCACGATGATGAAGCCACCGGCGGCGAGGTTCGCCAGCAGACCCGACCAGGCCATGCCGATGGCCAGGCCGATGGCGGCGATCAGTGCGGCGAGACTGGTGGTCTGCACACCGAAGTAGCCGAGGATGCCGACGACCAGCAGGATGTTCAGGGTGACGGTGATGAAGGAGCCGACGTAGCGCAGCACCGTCGGGTCGACACTCTGTCGCGCCAGCGCCTTCTCCACCAACCCGACGGCGAAGCCGATCAGCCAGCGGCCGAGTACCCAGAAGAGGATGGCGACGATGATCTTCACACCGAATGCGAGCGCGTACTGCGAAACCGTCGCCCACAGTGCGTTGATCTTCTCCGTACCCACATTGATGATGTTCGTATCTTCCATGGAAGCGCACCTGCGAGAGAAAGGGACCTGATGAACGCTAGCACGGCCCCAGCCGTTTGCTCGTCGCAGCGCGCAGCCCAGAGCCCTGGCGGGCTCCAGGCACTATTCCACTAGCAGTCGCCGGGCAGCGAGGTGATCCAGCGGTTGAGCATTTCCAGCCCTTCGCGGTGCACCAGGGTGCGCCCCAGCTCGGGCATCATGTCGCCCGGCTTGTCGCTGCCGACGCGGTAGCTGAGTACGGACTTTTCCGGGCTGCCGGGATGGATGTCTTCCAGCCTTCCACCAGTGCCGCCGCCCGCCGCCACCGGCGGTTTGCAGATGCCGTAGGCGATGGAGACCGGCGTGTGCGGGTCGAGGTAGAGGCCGGAAGTGCGCGCCGCACCCTTGGGGTTGTGGCAGTGCGAGCAGTTGGCGTCGAGGTAGCTGCGCGCCTGTTTTTCCAGGTCCTCGCCGGGGCGCGGATGGCCCCAGAGGGCGTTCTGCGGCACCTGCGCCAGCGCCGGCAGGCCCTTGAGGAAGCCGCGGGCCTGCCAGTGCTGCAGCTGGTTCTCGCTGCCACCCTGGTAGGCGAAGTCCTTGTTCAGGTGCCGCGCCTTGGGCCCCAGCGGGGCGATGCCGCCGCCTTTCTGCTCGGCGTGGCACTCGGAGCACTGGTTGGCGTCCGGCACCATGTAGGTGAAGGCGGTCTTCTTGCCGTCCGCGGCGGTGAGCTCCAGTGCCGGGCTGTCGCCGGCGAGCTCCAGGGTCGCCTCGCTCTGATCGGCATTCCACACATAGGGCAGCGCCGCCCAGCCATCCTTCTGCCGGACCAGTACGCGGGTTTCCACCAGGTGCACCCTGGACATGTCGAGCCCGGCTTTCGGATCACGGTCGTCCTGGCTGTTCTGCAGCAGGTTGCCCTGGGCGTCCTTCGGGTAATAGAAGGTCTTGGTCAGCACGGTGCCGACGGGATAGTCGAAGCGGTCCTCGGCGTACTGCGCCGACTGCCCTTCGGGCATCCACACGGTGCGCAGCTTGTGCGCGTAGTCGGTGAACAGCGGGGTATTGAGGTCATAGGGCAGCACCTCGGCGGCCGGCGCCAGGTGGCCGTCCGCCAGGTGCAGCATGCCCCAGCCGCTGAGCTTTTCCGGGTAGTCGTCGCCTTCGGGTTGATAACGCGGCTTGCTCTCCTGCCCGCACCCGGCCACAAGGGCAGCCAGGGCGAGCGACAACAGGAACGAAGCGGGTTTCATCATGCCTTGTTGCCCTTCTCGCCGAGGCCGGCCTGTTCGATCTTCGGCAGCGGCTTGAGCTTGCACTGGTGCGAGCTGATGTCGGTACTGATGTTCTTGTAGCCGTTCGGGCCGTCGACGTTGACGATGCCGGCGCTACCGTTGTCGATGCAGATGGCCAGGGCTTCGGGCAGCTTGCCGTCGACCAGTTTCTTCTCGTTGAAGTAGCCGTCCCAGAGGATGTCCGGCAGGCGCCCGGTGAGGCCGAACTTGGCGACCTTGAGCGCTTTCAGCTCCAGGTGGTCGGGGCTGTCGCCACCGGGGCCGAAGGTGTTGCCGTGGATGAAGATGCCTTCGGGATAGGGGTCGAAGTTGGGCTGGGTGGCCTTGTCCGAGTAGTTGGTGCTGAAGTAGCTGCTGATGATGACGTTGGCGGTCTTGTGGTTGCCGATCTTGTTGTTGAAGATCTCCACGTCGTCATTGGAGTTGACCACCACACCGGAGCCTGCCGGCACGCTGGCCACCGGGGTGCCCTTGTGGCCGAAGTTGTCGTGGTTGTTGCCCTGCACGTCGTTGTCGAAGACGCGGGTGCCGCGCCCCGGCTGCTGCAGGTTGGGCATGTTGAAGACGAGGATGCCGCCGGTGTTGTCGGTGGCGACGTTGTTGTAGACGTCGGCACCGATGGTGTTCTCGATCTCGATGCCGGCGACATTGCGCTCGGCGCGGTTGTTGCGCACCACCACGTTGCGCGACTGGCCGACGTAGATACCCGAGTCGGACGCGCCGATGGCGACGTTGCCTTCGAGCAGGGTGTTCTCGGTCTGTACCGGGTAGATGCCGTAGCCGCCATTCTCGGTGGAGGCGCCGTTGGTCCACTCGGTGCGGATGTTGCGGATGACGATGTTCTTGCCGCCGATGACCTTCAGGCCGTCGCCCTTGGTGTCCTCGATGGCCAGGTTCTCCAGGGTGAAGTCGGAGGCGTCGACGAACAGCCCCTCGGCGCCGGCCTTCTGGTTCTTGAAGCTGAGGATGGTCTTGTCCATGCCGGCGCCGCGGATGGTCACGCCATCCACCTTCAGGCTGAGGCTGCGGTCCAGGTGATAGGTGCCGGCGGGAATGTCGATGACATCGCCGGCCTTGGCCTTGATCAGGCGGGACTGCAGGTCCTTCTGGAAGTCGGCACTGACGGCGGCGGGCTTGTCGCCTTCGCCGCAGGCGGCCAGGGCAACGGAGAATGCGAGAAGGGAGAGAGTGGCGAGACGCATGGCGGGCTCCGGTCTTGTTCTTATGATATGGAACTATCGTACCAACTTATGCCGAGAATACTCCTACATCCCGCGCCACGCCAGCCCTTCAGACACATCGCACTTTGATTGATGGATATCACTGCCGGGCGATGTCAGATAGCGATCATCTGCGCTCCAATCCCAAGGAGTACACGGATGAGCTTCATGCCCTGGAACGACGAGTTCGTGATCGGAATCGAGCGGATCGATGAACAGCACCGCTGGCTGGTCGACCTCACCAACGCGCTGTACGACAGCCTCAAAGGCCCGGATGGCGAAGGCCAGCCCATCGGCGAGCTGCTGGAACAACTGGTGGAGTACACGATGAATCACTTCATCGTCGAGGAGGTGCTGTTCCAGCGCCTGGGCTACCCGGAGGAGGAGGCGCACCGGGCCGAGCACGACCGCTTCAACCGGCAGATCATCGACCTGCTGTACCGCCACGAGGATGGCGAGGTGGTCTCGGTCGAGGCGCTGGAGCTGCTCAAGGCCTGGCTGATCCACCACATTCTCAAGGTGGACAAGGCCTACGTGAGCTTCTTCCAGCAAAAAGGCGTGACCGCTTAGCGGGCACGCCTTTTTTCACGGCACGGAGCAGACGGATCAGCGCGGGATGTTCGGCTGCCGCTTGGTGGTGCGCTTCTTGCCCTTGGCGTAGCCGGTGGCCTTGCCTTCCTCGGCCTTGTTCCACGGTTTGGAGCCGTTGCTGGCGCGCGGTGGCAGGCCGGTGTGCTGGGTCAGCAGCGGCTTGCCGGTCTTCTTGCTGCCGGCCGGGGTCGAGTTCTTGCGGCGCGCGCTCTGGTACTCGTCGGTCTGCGGCTGGTAGGTCGGGATCAGGTGGTGCTTGCCGTTGCCGATCAGGTCCGCGCGGCCCATGCGCTCCAGCGCTTCGCGCAGCATCGGCCAGCCCTTCGGGTCGTGGTAGCGCAGGAAGGCCTTGTGCAGGCGGCGTTGCTGGTCGCTCTTGACGATGGTCACGCCGTCGCTCTTGTAGGTGACCTTGCGCAGCGGATTCTTGCCCGAGTGGTACATGGCGGTGGCGCTGGCCATCGGCGAGGGATAGAACGCCTGCACCTGGTCCGCGCGGAAGCCGTTGCGCTTGAGCCACAGGGCGAGGTTCATCATGTCCTCGTCGGTGGTGCCCGGGTGCGCCGCGATGAAGTACGGGATCAGGTACTGCTCCTTGCCCGCCTCCTTGGAAAACTTCTCGAACATGCGCTTGAAGGTGTCGTAGCTGCCGATGCCCGGCTTCATCATCTTCGACAGCGGGCCTTCCTCGGTGTGCTCCGGGGCGATCTTCAGGTAGCCGCCGACGTGATGCGTCACCAGCTCCTTGACGTACTCCGGCGACTCCACGGCGAGGTCGTAACGCAGGCCGGAGGCGATCAGGATCTTCTTCACGCCCGGCAGGGCGCGGGCCTTGCGGTACAGCTCGATGAGCGAGGAGTGGTCGGTGTTGAGGTTCTCGCAGATGCCCGGCCACACGCAGGACGGCTTGCGGCAGTGACGCTCGATCTCCGGGTCCTTGCAGGCGATGCGGTACATGTTGGCGGTCGGGCCACCGAGGTCGGAGACGACACCGGTGAAGCCCGGCACCTTACGCATCTCCTCGATCTCGGCGAGGATCGACTCGTGGGAACGGTTCTGGATGATCCGCCCCTCGTGCTCGGTGATCGAGCAGAAGGTGCAGCCACCGAAGCAGCCGCGCATGATGTTCACCGAGAAACGGATCATCTCGTAGGCCGGGATCTTCTCCTTGCCATACAGCGGGTGCGGCACGCGCGCATAGGGCATGCCGAACACGTAGTCCATTTCCTCGGTGCTCATCGGGATGGGCGGCGGGTTGAACCACACGTCCACTTCGCCATGCTTCTGCACCAGGGCGCGGGCGTTGCCGGGATTGGTCTCCAGGTGCAGCACGCGGTTGGCGTGGGCATACAGCACAGCGTCGCTGCGTACCTTCTCGAACGATGGCAGACGGATCACCGTGCGCTCGCGCTCCAGGCGCGGGTGGGCCAGCAGCTGCACGACCTTGGCTTCGTTCGGGTCTTCCTGCTCGCCCTTTTCCTGCTCGATGGCGCAGGCGGCGGTGTCCTGGGTGTTCACGTACGGGTTGATGATCTTGTCGACCTTGCCCGGACGATCGATGCGGGTGGAATCGACCTCGAACCAGCCTTCGGGAGTATCGCGACGGATAAAGGCGGTGCCGCGCACGTCGGTGATCTGCTCGACCGTCTCGCCGGCGGACAGGCGCTGGGCGATCTCCACCACGGCACGCTCGGCGTTGCCGTACAGCAGGATGTCGGCGGTCGCGTCCATCAGGATGGAGCGGCGCACCTTGTCCTGCCAGTAGTCGTAGTGGGCGATGCGGCGCAGCGAAGCCTCGATGCCGCCAAGGACCACCGGCGTCTCGCTGTAGGCTTCCTTGCAGCGCTGGCTGTAGACCAGGCTGGCGCGGTCCGGGCGCTTGCCGGCCAGGCCGCCCGGCGTGTAGGCGTCATCGCTGCGGATCTTCTTGTCCGCGGTGTAGCGGTTGATCATCGAGTCCATGTTGCCCGCCGCCACGCCGAAGAACAGGTTCGGCTGGCCGAGCTTCATGAAGTCGTCTTTCGAGCGCCAGTCCGGCTGGGCAATGATGCCCACGCGGAAGCCCTGAGCCTCCAGCAGACGGCCGATGATGGCCATGCCGAACGACGGATGGTCAACGTAGGCATCCCCGGTGACGATGATGATGTCGCAGGAATCCCAACCCAGCTGATCCATCTCTTCCTTGCTCATGGGCAGGAACGGCGCCGGGCCGAAACACTCGGCCCAGAACTTGGGATAGTCGAACAGCGGTTTGGCGGCTTGCATCACGGGCACCGGGTATCTCTAGTAGGAATCGCGGAAAAACGCGGGCGCGGAATATAGCACAAAAAGTGTACAAATCCGACCGATGAACTCAGATTTAACCTACTCGCGGTAGATTGCCAATGCCATCATCTGGCTATACTTCAGCCACTATCCGCAGTACGCCTGGCCATCCCGGCCAGGCCAGGGAGTGCCTGTCGTGCGTCGTGCCTTCGTGCTGTTGCTTACCCTGCTGTTCTGCCACACGGCACTAGCCTTCGAACTGGACGACAAGGCCAGCGGCGCGTGGCTCAACGATCACCTCGACCTGCTGCAGGAGCGAGACGGCCCGTTGTCGCTGGAAGCGGCACAGGCCAGCCACGACTTCGTGCCCGCCAACGGCCGTACCAGCGTCGGCCAGAGCCCCGACGGCTGGTGGCTGCGCCTGGACCTCGACCGCCGCGCCACCCCGCCCGGCGGCTGGTGGCTGGAGGTGGACGCGGTCAATCTGAAGGACCTGCGCCTCTACGTACCCGACGAACAGGGCGTCTACCGGGAAACGCTGTCCGGCGAGGCCGTGCCCTTCGCCCAGGGCCGCGACCGCGACTATCGCAAGCCGGTCTTCCACCTGCCCGAAGGCACCGGCCCGGTGCGCATCTATGCCCGCGTCTACGATCCGGCCGGCAACTCCTTCCCGCTGCGCATCTGGTCGCTGGACGACCTGCAGGACCACCGCGCCGACACCGGCCTGTTCCTCGGTTTCATCTACGGGCTGATCGCCGCGCTGCTGCTGTACAACCTGTTCATCCTGCTGACCCTGCGCGACCCGGCGTACTTCTGGTACGTGCTGACCACCGCCAGCGCGCTGCTCTTCAGCCTGGGAATGAGCGGCCACGGCTTCGAATACTTCTGGCCTGATCATCCGGTGCCCTGGTGGCTGGATCGCATCACCCTGCCCTCGCTCTGGGGCCTGTGCGTGCACCGCTTCACCATCACCCTGCTGCAGACCCGCCGCCACGTGCGCTGGTCGCACTGGCTGCTGAACCTGAACTGTGCACTCTACGTGCTGACCATCGCGCTCGGCGCCCTGGAGCTGCGCGGCCTGGCCGGCTGGATGCTGGTGGCGATCACCCTGATCGGCGTGCCCGCGGCCCTCGGCGGCGCCCTGGTGCGCTGGCGCCAGGGTTCGTTCCCGGCGTTCCTCTACCTGCTCGGTTTCGGCCTGGTGCTGACCAGCGTGAGCATTTCGGTGCTGCGCGCCACCGGTCTGGTGCAGCCGTCGCCGCTGACCTCGTACATCTTCCCCATCGCCGTGGCCATGGAGTCGGTGCTGTTCTCCTTTGCCCTCACATCGCGCATTCAGGGACTCAAGCGCGAGCGCGCCCAGGCGCTGGAACAGGCAGACCGGGAGAAGAGCGCACGACTGACGCTGATGCAGAGCGCCCAGCAGGACCTGGCCACCGCCGTAGCCGAGCGTACTGCCGAGCTGACCCAGAGCAACCAGCTGCTGCGCGAGCGCGAAGTGCAACTGCAGCACGCCGCGCACTACGACACCCTGACCGGCCTGCCGAACCGCCGCTATCTGGTGGAACACGCCGAGCACGCGCTGGCCAATGCCCAACAGAACGGCGAAACGCTGGCCCTGATGCTGATCGACCTCGACCACTTCAAGCCGATCAACGACAGCCACGGACATGACGCCGGCGACTTCATGCTGCAGAACGTCGGCAACCGCCTGCGCCAGTGCGTACGCGGCAGCGACTGTGTGGCGCGCCTGGGTGGCGATGAATTCGCCGCGCTGATTTCCGGCCCGGACGCCGAAGGGCACGCCAAGGAAATCGCCTGCCGCATTCTCAACGAGCTGTCGCGACCGGTGAGGTTCGAAACACTGGAACTGCGCGTCACGCCGAGCATCGGCGTGGCCATCTATCCCAGCCACGCCATGCAGTTCAGCAAGCTCTACAAGGCCGCCGACCAGGCGCTCTACGAAGTGAAGGGCAACGGCCGGGCGGCCTATGCCATGGCCAGCGAGGCCGCCGGCGAGACCAGCGAGCTCTGGCCGGAAAACGAATGGCTGGAAAACGAATGGGCGGAAAGCGAAGACCGCGCCTGATCAGTTGCGATAGCGACGCGGCACGCGGGCGGTGACCTTGGTCAGCAGCTCGTAGCCGATGGTTCCGGCGTGGGCCGCCACCTCGTCCACCGGCAGGTTGGCGCCCCACAGCTCGACGCGGTCGCCCACGGCGGCGCTGGGCAGGTCGGTCAGGTCCACCGCCAGCATGTCCATCGACACACGCCCGGCCAGCACCGTGCGCCGGCCATCCACCAGCACCGGCGTGCCGCTCGGGGCGTGGCGCGGATAACCATCGGCATACCCGCAGCTCACGGTGCCGATGCGCGACGGCCGCTCGGCCACCCAGGTCGCGCCATAACCAACACTCTCCCCGACCGCCACTTCGCGCACGGCGATCAGCTGTGCCTCCAGGCTCATGGCCGGACGCAGGCCCAGCTCGGCGGCGCTAATGTCGGCGAAGGGCGTGGCGCCGTAGAGCATGATGCCGGGACGAATCCAGTCCATGTGCGCGGCGGGAATGGTCAGCACTGCGGCGGAGTTGGCCAGTGAGCGCAGGTCGAAATCCAGGTCCAGCACGCTGAGGAAACAGGCCACCTGGTCTTCGGTCAGCTCATCGCCGCGCAGGTCGGCGTTGGCGAAGTGGCTCATCAGGTTCAGCTCGGCCACCTGCGGCGCCTGGCGCAGGCGCGGGTGCCAGTCGCGCAGCGCTTCGGGCGAGAAGCCCAGGCGGTGCATGCCGGTATCCAGCTTCATCCACACATTGAGTGCGCTGGGCAGTTGCGCGGCGAGCAGCGCCCGGGCCTGCTCCGGGCCCTGGACCGCCACGTCCAGGCGCAGCTGGGCGGCGATCAGGTATTCCGCCGGCTCGAAGCAGCCTTCCAGCAGCAGGATGCGCGCGCCGGCATGCAGGGCGCGCACCTCGGCGGCTTCCTCCAGGCAGGCCACCGCAAAACCGTCGGCCTCGTCGTGCAGGCAGCTCACCACTTCCCGCGCGCCATGCCCGTAGGCGTTCGCCTTGACCACCGCAAAGGCTTCACGCCCGGGCGCGCAGCGCTTGGCGACGGCGTAGTTGTGGCGAATGGCGGCTAGATCGACGTGGGCGACGAGCGGGCGCATGGCGGCCTCTGCAATGAAAACGGGCGCCTATCTTAAGGCGCCCGTCGGTCACGCGGAATGCGTCAACGTTACTCGTCTTCGAAGTTGTACATGCCGGGGGCGAGGTTCTCGAAGCGGCTGTAGCGGCCGAGGAAGGCCACCCGCACCGTGCCGATGGGGCCATTACGCTGCTTGCCGAGGATGATTTCGGCGACGCCCTTGAACTCGGTCTCCGGGTGATACACCTCGTCGCGGTAGACGAACATGATCACGTCGGCGTCCTGCTCGATCGCTCCGGATTCCCGCAGGTCGGAGTTCACCGGGCGCTTGTTGGGGCGCTGTTCCAGCGAGCGGTTGAGCTGCGAGAGCGCCACCACCGGGCAGTTGAATTCCTTCGCCAGCGCCTTGAGCGAGCGGGAAATCTCGGAAATCTCGTTGGTCCGGTTGTCGCCAGCGGATCCGGGAATCTGCATCAGCTGCAGGTAGTCGACCATGATCATGCCGATCTCACCGTGCTCGCGGGACAGGCGGCGGGTACGCGCACGCATTTCCGAGGGCGAGATGCCGGCGGTGTCGTCGATGAACAGCTTGCGGTCGCTGAGCAGGTTCACCGCCGAGGTCAGGCGCGGCCAATCCTCGTCGTCCAGCTTGCCGGTACGCACCTTGGTCTGGTCGATGCGGCCGAGCGAGGCGAGCATACGCATCACGATGGAGTCGGAGGGCATCTCCAGGGAGTACACCAGGATCGCCTTGTCGCTGCGCATCAGGGCGTTCTCCACCAGGTTCATGGCGAAGGTGGTCTTGCCCATCGACGGACGGCCGGCCACGATGATCAGGTCGGACGGCTGCAGGCCGCTGGTCTTCTCGTCGAGGTCGGTGAAGCCGGTGGTGATACCGGTCAGCGCGTCCGAGGTGTTGAACAGGTGGTCGATGCGGTCGATGGTCTTCACCAGGATGTCGCCGATGCCCACCGGACCGCCGGTCTTGGGACGCGCCTCGGCGATCTCGAAGATCCGCCGCTCGGCCTCGTCGAGCACTTCGTTGGCGCTGCGCCCTTCGGGGTTGAAGGCGCTGTCGGCGATGTCGCTGCTGATGCCGATCAGCTGCCGCAGCGTGGCGCGCTCGCGGATGATGTTCGCGTAGGCCTTGATGTTCGCCACCGAGGGCGTGTTCTTCGCCAGCTCGGCGAGGTACGCGAGGCCGCCCACCTGGGACAGCTGCCCTTCGCGCTCGAGCATCTCGGACAGGGTCACCACGTCGATCGGCTGGTTGGCTTCGGCGAGCTTGTAGACGGCGCGGAAGATCAGGCGATGGTCATGGCGGTAGAAGTCACCGTCGGACACGGCGTCGGAGACGCGCTCCCATGCGTTGTTGTCGAGCATCAGGCCGCCCAGCACTGCCTGTTCGGCTTCGATCGAGTGCGGCGGCACCTTGAGGGAAGCGGTCTGCAGGTCGTATTGCTCGGGGACGGTGATGTCGTTCATGGGCTGTTCGTGCGGGCTCTTCGTAGAAATTCAAAGGCGGAAAAAACAAAGGGCACGGTACTGAAGCTCAGTACCGTGCCCGATGTTAGCGGACTGAATCGCCCATGCAAGATGTGCGAAACGTCCTAGCGACGGATCGCTTACTCGGCGACTACAACCACGTGCAGGGTTGCATCAACATCCATGTGCAGTTGCACTTCGATGTTGTATTCGCCTACAGCGCGCAGGGCGCCGTCGGGCAGGCGAACTTCGCTCTTTTCCAGCGGGTAGCCGGCAGCCGAAACGGCGTCGGCAATGTCGCGGGTGCCGATCGAACCGAACAGCTTGCCTTCGTCGCCAGCGTGGGCGCCGATGGTCACGATCAGTTCGGCCAGTTGGGCAGCACGAGCTTCAGCAGCGGCTTTTTTCTCAGCAGCGGCTTTTTCCAGCTCTGCACGGCGCTCTTCGAAAGCAGCGACGTTGGCAGCGGTGGCAGCGGTGGCTTTGCCCTGCGGCAGCAGGTAGTTACGAGCGTAACCGCCCTTTACGTTCAGCTTGTCGCCCAGGTTGCCCAGTTTGGCGATCTTTTCCAGCAGGATGACTTCCATTTGAGTCTTACCTCTTAACTTTTAACCTTCACCGTTCGCAGCTTTCTGGCGCTTGGCCAGGCGACCGCGAAAATCAAACAGACTGTCGACTACGGCGACAAGACAGATCACATTGCCCAGTACGAATACCAGCAGGTACAGCGGTGCCAGCCAGAAGCCCGGAAGCTTCTTCAGCGCGGCCAGGCCGTGCCCCAGTGCGATCCCGGCGAACAGCAGCGGGATCATGCACAACGGCGCCAGCATGGTGGCCGCGGGCCCTGCGAAGGGCAGCGCCACAACGCCGACCAGCAGCGCTACAGCTGTGCCCGGCGACAGGCGCAGTGCACGGAACTCGCGGCCAAACCCTTCCGGGTTGAACAGTACTGCTTGCCAATAACGCGCCAGCATCAGGCACAACAGGCTGATCGTCTGCAGCGAGGCTGCCATCAGGCCGGTGATGGTCGGAACCATCTCCGCCTGCAGGGCGGCCATCTGTTCCGGCGAAAGCTTGGCTTCGGCCAGAACCTGCGGCAGAGCCTTGCCGAATGCATCGGCCAGACCTGCGACCAACCCGGCCGACACCGTGCTGAGCAGCAGCACGAACACCGCACCGAGCAAAACGCTCGCCAGCATCACCTGGTTCCAGGACACCTTGCTGCGCAGAACCTGCGCCAGCACGGCACTACCCACCAGAACCAGACTCACGCTGGGGTCACCCAGGTACCACCAGGCCAGTGCCGGAAGCAGCGCCCAGGCCAGGATGCCAAAGGCATCACGCGGACCACGGCGCAACAGCACCAGACTGCCTGCTGCGGCACCGAGCCAGAACAACGGCTGCAGTACCGCGGCTGCGACGACCACCAGGGTCGCCTGCATGCGGCCTCGCATGACAAATTCAGCCAATGCGCGCATGCGATCTATCCATCAATTCCAGTCGACTGCCCGATCAACGGCCGTGGCTGTCGGTGTAGGGAAGCAGGGCCAGGTAGCGGGCGCGCTTGATAGCGGTCGCCAGCTGACGCTGGTATTTGGCCTTGGTGCCGGTGATACGGCTCGGAACGATCTTGCCGGTTTCGGAAACGTAGGCCTTCAGGGTGTTGAGATCCTTGTAATCGATCTCTTTCACGCCTTCAGCGGTGAAACGGCAGAACTTACGACGACGGAAGAAACGTGCCATGTGTGTGGCTCCTCAATACTGGTCCGGGATTACTCGTCAGCGCTGTCGCGGCTATCTTCGCCGTCAGCGGACTCGCCCTCGTTCGATTCGGGACGCTCACGGCGCTCACGGCGCTCGTTGCGGCTCTCTTCGGCCTTCAGCATTTCGGACTGGCCGGTAACGGCTTCGTCGCGACGGATGACCATGTTACGGATCACGGCGTCGTTGTAACGGAAGTTGTCTTCCATTTCTGCCAGGGCCTTGGCGGTGCACTCGACGTTCATCAGAACGTAGTGAGCCTTGTGCACGTTGTTGATGGCGTAAGCCAGCTGACGACGGCCCCAGTCTTCCAGACGGTGGACTTTGCCGCCGTCTTCTTCGATGGCCTTGGTGTAACGCTCGACCATGCCACCGACTTGTTCGCTCTGGTCCGGGTGAACCAGGAACACGATTTCGTAATGACGCATAAATGCTCCTTACGGATTGCAGCCTGCCGACAAAGCGGTCAGACAAGGAGTGAATGATTTTTTCCTTGTCGCTCGGAAGCACGCGCGAACGCCTGCCCGGACGACAAGGGCCGACATTCTAGAGAAGCACGCCGGGGGGCGCAAGGAAAACTGGTGAAACTTTGAGCAGCGCGAGGCGGCAGGGGCCGCCTCGCGTGGGGACGTCAGGCGCCGGCCTTGAGCTGGCGCTGGCGGACGATCTCGAACAGGCAGACGCCGGTGGCCACCGAGACGTTCAGGCTGCTGACGCTGCCCTGCATCGGCAGCTTGGCCAGGTAGTCGCAATGATCGCGGGTCAGGCGACGCATACCCTTGCCCTCGGCACCCATGACCAGCACGGTCGGCCCGGTGAGGTCGAGTTCGTAGAGCATCTGGGTCGCCTCGCCGGCCGTACCGACGATCCACAGGCCGCGCTGCTGGAGTTTCTCCAGGGTGCGCGAGAGGTTGGTCACCGCGACCAGCGGGATCACCTCGGCGGCGCCGCAGGCCACTTTACGCACGGTGGCGTTGAGGGTGGCGGATTTGTCCTTCGGCACAATCACCGCCAGCGCGCCCGCCGCATCGGCAGTGCGCAGGCAGGCGCCAAGGTTGTGCGGGTCGGTCACGCCGTCCAGCACCAGCAGCAGTGCCGGGCCGGTGGAGCGCTCCAGCAGCTCCTCCAGCATGTTCTCGCCCCACACCTGGCTCGGGCTGACCTCGGCGACCACGCCCTGGTGCACGCCCTCGGCCCACTCGTCCAGCTCCTTGCGGTCGCGCGTGCCTACCGGCACGCGCGTCTGGCCAGCCAGTTCGACCAGCGTCTGGACGCGCGGATCCTGACGACCTTCGGCCAGCCACAGCTGCTTGACTCGCTTGGGGTGATGGCGCAGCAGCGCTTCTACGGCATGAACCCCGTAGACCTTTTCCCACTGACTCATTTCTTCGCCTTACGCTTGCTGGCCGGCGCACCGCCAGTGGCACCCGCCTTGGGCGCAGCAGCTCCCTTGCGGTGCTTGGACGGCTTGGCGGACCGGGCTTTCTGTTTCGACGGATTGCGCGGCTTGCCCGCGGCGGGCGCGGCCTTGCCTTTACCGGCTGCCGGCTTGTTGCCGCCGACCTTGGCTTCCTCGAGCAGCGCCTTCTTCACTTCGCGGCTCTTGCGCACATCGGTATTGCCGAGCATTTCCTCGGCCTTGGCGAGCATTTCCGGGGCCACCGACGGCAGCGCCTGGACCACCCCAACCTTGCGCTTGCGCGGCTGCACAGCGACATCGGGGGCGAGATACGGATCATCCGCCACCGCACGCGGAGCGCGGGTCGGCTTGTCTTTTGCCGCCACGGTTTTGGGCGCCTTGCCCTTGGCCGCTTTGCCCTTGGCAACCGGTTCGGCCTTCTCGCCGCGCTTCTTGCGGCCGATGGGCGCGCTGAGCACGTTGTCGGAGAGCTCGAAGTCGATCTTCCGCTCATCCAGGTCGACACGCGCCACGACCACTTCCACGGTATCGCCGAGACGGAAGCTGCGACCAGTGCGCTCGCCACTCAGGCGATGATGCACCGCATCGAAGTGGTAATAATCGCCAGGCAGTGCAGTGACATGCACCAGGCCTTCCACATAGATGTCGCTCAGCTCGACGAAGATGCCGAAGCCAGTCACCGCGGTGATCACGCCGGGGAAGGTCTCGCCCACGCGCTCGCGCATGAACTCGCACTTCAGCCAGTTGGTGACATCCCGGGTCGCTTCGTCGGCGCGGCGCTCGGTCAATGAGCACTGCTCGCCCAGCTGAGCCAGACGGGCTTCGTCGTACGGATAGATACGCGCCTTGGGCATGCTGGCAGCACCTGCGCGCTGCACGTGCTCGGATGCCGCCTTGGAGCGGATCAGGCCACGGATGGCGCGGTGGGTCAGCAGATCCGGGTAGCGGCGGATCGGCGAGGTGAAGTGGGTGTAGGCCTCGTAGTTCAGGCCGAAGTGGCCGGCGTTCTCGGGGCTGTACACCGCCTGGCTCAGGGAGCGCAGCATCACGGTCTGGATCAGCTGCAGGTCCGGGCGACCCTGGATGGACTCCAGCAGCTTCTGGTAATCCGCCGGGGTCGGGTCACCCTTGCCGCGATAAAGCGTCAGGCCCAGCTCACCGAGGAACTGGCGCAGGTTGTTCAGCTTCTCCTGCGGCGGGCCATCGTGGACGCGGTACAGCGCGGGGATGGCGTGCTTCTCGAGGAACTTGGCGGTGGCGACGTTGGCCGCTAGCATGCATTCCTCGATCAGCTTGTGCGCATCGTTGCGCTGGGTCGGGCGGATTTCCGAGATCTTGCGGTCCGCACCGAAGACGATGCGGGTTTCCTGGGTCTCGAAATCGATGGCCCCGCGCACGTGGCGCGCGCCGACCAGGACCTTGTACAGGTCATAAAGGGTATTGAGGTGCGGCACCACCGCCGGCAGCTGTTCCTTCAGGCGCTGGCCTTCGGGGCTGTCCGGGGTTTCCAGGTACTGGCTGACCTTGGTGTAGGTCAGGCGCGCATGGGAATGGATGACCGCCTCGTAGAACTGGTAATCGGTCATCTTGCCGGCCTTGGAGAGATTCATCTCGCAGACCATGGCCAGGCGATCGACCAGCGGATTCAGGGAGCACAGGCCGTTGGAGAGAATCTCCGGCAGCATCGGAATCACGCGCTCGGGGAAGTACACCGAGTTACCGCGCTTGGCCGCCTCTTCATCCAGGGCCGAGCCGACCTTCACATAATGAGAGACGTCGGCAATGGCGACGAACAGCTTCCAGCCACCACCCTTGCGCTTCTCGGCATAGACCGCGTCGTCGAAGTCGCGAGCGTCTTCACCGTCGATGGTGACGAAAGGCAGGGCGCGCAGGTCGATGCGCTTTTCCTTGTCCTTCTCCAGCACTTCGGGCTTGAGCTTCGCCGCTTCCTTCTCCACGGCCTCGGGCCAGGTGTGAGGAATGTCGTAGCTGCGCAGGGCCACCTCGATTTCCATGCCCGGCGCCATGTAGTCGCCCAGCACTTCCACCACTTCACCCTGGGCCTGGCGATGCACGCTCGGCCAGACGTCGATGCGGACCTGGACGAACTGGTTGTGCTTGGCCTTGCCGGCCTTGCCTGGCGGGATCAGTACTTCCTGCTGGATCTTCGGGTTGTCGGCGACGACCGTGCCGATGCCGCTCTCGTCGAAGTAGCGACCGACGATGGTCTCGTGGGCGCGTTCGACCACTTCTACTATTGCGCCTTCACGGCGGCCGCGGCGATCGAAGCCGGACACACGCGCCAGGGCGCGGTCGCCGTCGAACACCAGGCGCATCTGCGTCGGGCTGAGGAACAGGTCGTCGCTGCCGTCATCGGGGATCAGGAAGCCGAAGCCGTCGCGGTGGCCGGCGATGCGGCCGAGGATCAGGTCGAGCTTGTCCACCGGCGCGTAGGCGCCACGGCGGGTATAGATAAGCTGGCCGTCGCGCTCCATGGCGCGCAGTCGGCGGCGCAGTGCTTCTTCCTGCTCTTCGCCGGAGAGGCCGAGTTCGTCCATCAACTGGGACCGCGTCGCGGGTGCGCCGCGCTCGGCAAGGTGCGCCAGGATGAGTTCACGGCTGGGGATGGGGTTGTCGTATTTTTCCGCCTCGCGGGCGGCCTCGGGATCGAGGTTTTGCCAATCGGCCATTAAAGTGCGGTCACCTTATATATAGGGGTATGGATCGCCATGTGCTTATTGAAGCGCGAAACCCGCCTGTCGGTCAGCTTCGGGCAAGAATAAATTTTTTATCGCATCAGGGGTTTACAAGCGAAAACGCTCTCCGTATAGTTCGCGCCCACAGCGTCAGACAGATGTTGTAACACGGAAACGATGAGTAATCATCGACTCCAGTGCCCAGGTGGCGGAATTGGTAGACGCACTAGGTTCAGGTCCTAGCGGTGGCAACACCGTGGAAGTTCGAGTCTTCTCCTGGGCACCACTTATTCAAGGATAAAGTCAGTCTCTGACAGGCTTTATCAGGCGGGTTCGGAACCCTGATAACCGAACGATAGACCGTCAGATGCAACCAAGGGTTGCATCACCGCAAGACGATGAGCGATCATCGCACCCCATGCTGAAAAGCATGCCCAGGTGGCGGAATTGGTAGACGCACTAGGTTCAGGTCCTAGCGGTGGCAACACCGTGGAAGTTCGAGTCTTCTCCTGGGCACCATCTTCAAACGAAAAAGCCGAGCATAGCTCGGCTTTTTTGTTTTCGGCTTTCCGCCTTTTACCCTGCCGGACGCGAGCGCCCGGCAAGGCCCGCCAGCCTCAAGCCTTGAACTGCCCCAAGCTGGCGCGCAGCTGACCGGCCAATCCATCGAGCACTCGCCCACTGCTGGCGGTCGCACTCACCGCTTCCGCCGCAAGACTCGCCTCGGCATGGATCACCTCGACCCGCCCGCGCACCGCCGCAGCGCCGGCCGCCTGCTGTTGTGCCGAATGCGTCGCCGCCTCGATGGCGCCGTGCACTTCTTCCACTGCGCTTTGCACTTCTCGCTGTAGCCGCTCGCTATCTTGCAGAGCCGCCAATCCCTGCACCGCCTGCTCGCGAGCCTGCCCGATGGCCGACACCGCTTCGCGCGCACCCGCCTGCAGGGCGCCAATGTGAGACTGGATATCTCCGGTGGATTGCTGGGTCTTGCTCGCCAGGGCACGTACTTCATCTGCCACCACGGCGAACCCACGGCCACTTTCGCCCGCACGCGCCGCCTCGATGGCCGCATTCAGCGCCAGCAGGTTGGTCTGCTCGGCGATACCATGAATCACCGAGAGCACCACTTCGATCTGCTCGCTCTGCCGCGCCAGACGCTCGATGACGCCGGCACCATTCTGCACGCGGGATTCCAGGGTTTCGATCAACCCCCCGACCTTGCGCGCAATCGCCGCATTGGCCTGCGCTGCCTGGCGAATCTCGCCCACCCGCGCCAGTGCGGCCTGCATGGAACGGCTTTCCATTTCTGCCTCCGCCGCCATCCCGGAGAGCGCCTCCAGGCTGCCGGCCACTTCATTGCGCTGCCGGTCCGCCGCCGCTTCGGCGCTGGCACTGCGACTGGCCAGCGCGGCGATTTCACTGCCGGTCTGCTGCGCCACCTGCCCAGCCTCGCGCACGATGGGCTGGAGCTTGTCGACGAAGCGATTCACCGCAGTCGCCATTTCACCCAGCTCATCGCGACTGTCCAACCGCACGCGACGAGTCAGGTCACCCTCCCCGGCCGCCAGATCGTTCAGCGCATCGATCAGCAAGCGCAGGCGATTCACCACGCGACGGCCGAGCACGATCGCCAGGCAGAGCAGCACGCCAAGACCCACCAAAAAAAGCCCCATGCCGATGCGCCAGCGCAGCGTTCCCGCCGCCTCTTCGATGGAAGTCTTCGCCCCCTGGCTCATGCCGTCCGCCGCTTGCTTCGCCGACTGCAGGCGAGCGGTGAGGGCCTTGGTACTGTCCGCTGCCGCGCCGGCAAGACTCTCGCCCACCAGCTGATCGCCACTGGCGACCAGGGAGGAGAAGCGCTGGTCCAGTGCGGCGATCTGCTTCTCGATGGCATCGGTGGAAACACCCAGGCGCACCGTCCCGATGACCACACCATTGGGGCTGATTGGCGCCTCGACGAGAAACACCGAGCTGTCATGGCTCGCCGCTTCCAGCACCTTATCCAGGGCGCGCTCGCCCTTGCCTTTCTCCAGCAGCGCCTGGACTCGAGCATCTTCGCGATTGAGGTAGCGAGTCAGGTGCTGGCCCTGCGGATCGTCGTAGACCACGAAGAGCACATTGGGATTGGCCTGGGCGCGCCGGGCGTAGTCCGAGAGCACCGGCACGTCATTGTCCCACATCGCCTTGGGCGCCACGGCAGCGAGCAACTGCGCCAATTCCGTGGCGGACTGGCGCAGGTTCTGCTCCAGCCCCTCGCGCAATTGGCCCTGCTCTTCCTTTAAACGCGCCGAAAGCGCCGAGCCCAGACGCTCGCGGGTGCGGCTGGAGAGATCGTTCAGACCCGAGGTGACTTCCCGCCCCGCCTGCTCCAGTTCACCAGCCAGGCGTTGCGATTCGTTACCCAGGTGCGCACCCAGGTCGTTGACCAGACCATCAACGGTGCTGCGGGTCAGCCACAAGGCAATCACCAGCTGCACCAGCAGCGCGATTCCCAGGGCGATGAAAGCGGGGCGCAGCAGGCGGCTGCGCAACAGAGACAGGACGGCGGACACGGCGGGCTTCCTCCGGACGTAACGGATGTCTGGCGCGAAAGACGCCAATCCGTTTCACCAGCAAAGCGCGTGCCGATGCGCCAATGGAGCTCTGGAAACGACAACGGGCCGCATGAGCGGCCCGTTGCAGTGTGCAGCTGAGGATCAGCCGAACGGATGGCGCAGGACGATGGTCTCGGCGCGGTCCGGACCGGTGGAGATGATGTCGATGGGTGCACCGACCAGCTCCTCGATGCGCTTGATGTAAGCACGCGCATTGGCCGGCAGGCCTTCCAGGGTCTGAACACCCACGGTGGATTCGCTCCAGCCCGGCAGGTCTTCGTAGATCGGCTGCAGGCCGATGTAGCTGTCGGCGTCGGTCGGCGCGTCGGTCAGCAGTTCGCCGGCGGCGTTCTTGTAGCCGGTGCAGATGCGCACGGTTTCCAGGCCGTCGAGGACGTCCAGCTTGGTCAGGCACAGGCCGGACAGGCTGTTGATCTCGATGGCGCGACGCAGGATGACGGCATCGAACCAGCCGCAACGACGGGCACGGCCAGTGGTGGCGCCGAACTCGTGACCGACCTTGGCCAGGCGCGCACCGATGTCATCGAACAGTTCGGTCGGGAACGGGCCGGAGCCAACGCGGGTGGTGTAGGCCTTGGTGATACCCAGGATGTAGTCCAGATACAGCGGACCAAAGCCCGAACCGGTAGCGGTGCCGCCAGCGGTGGTGTTGGAGCTGGTGACGAACGGGTAGGTGCCGTGGTCGATGTCCAGCAGCGAACCCTGGGCGCCTTCGAACATGATGTTCTCGTTGGCGCGGCGCAGGTCGTGCAGGGTCGAGGTCACGTCGGCCATCAGCGGCTTCAGCTCTTCGGCGTAGGCCATGCACTCGTCCAGAGTCTTCTGGAAGTCGACGGCCGGCTCCTTGTAATAGTGCTGCAGGACGAAGTTGTGGTAGTCCAGAACCTCACCCAGCTTGGCAGCGAAGCGCTCGCGGTGGAACAGGTCACCCACGCGCAGGCCGCGACGGGCCACCTTGTCTTCGTAAGCCGGGCCGATGCCGCGACCGGTGGTGCCGATCTTCGAGTCGCCACGGGCCTTCTCGCGAGCCTGGTCCAGGGCCACGTGGAAGGACAGGATCAGCGGGCAGGACGGGCTGATGCGCAGGCGCTCGCGCACCGGTACGCCCTTCTCTTCCAGCTTGGCGATCTCGCGCATCAGCGCGTCGGGCGCCAGTACCACGCCATTGCCGATCAGGCACTGCACGCCTTCGCGCAGGATGCCCGACGGGATCAGGTGCAGTACGGTCTTCTCGCCAGCGACCACCAGGGTATGACCGGCGTTGTGGCCGCCCTGGTAACGCACCACGGCAGCAGCCTGGTCGGTCAGCAGGTCGACGATCTTGCCTTTGCCCTCATCACCCCACTGGGTGCCCAGGACTACGACATTCTTACCCATAACTCTTGTCCCCATCGTGGATGTTCGGTGCCGGCCGCGGCCGGCAGAAACTCGAAGTGACGCGCCTCAGAGCGCAGCCACCTGCCAATTGCCATCGCGAACCAGCAACTGCTGGTCGCAGCCCGCTTCGGAAGCCGAAGCCGCATCCTGCCCGGGCAGCGCCTGTACCACGCGCACACCCTGACGGCGCAACTGCTGCACCGCCTGCCACAAGCCAGCCCCATCGGCCGGCGCCCAGACTCCGGTGCGCGGCTCGTCGAGCTGGGCGCGGCCGAGAGTGACCAGGGTCTTTAGGTCGGTAGAGAAACCGGTGGCCGGACGCGCGCGACCGAAATCGGCGCCGATATCGTCGTAACGGCCGCCCTGGGCGATGGACTCGCCAACCCCAGGCACGAACGCGGCAAACACCACGCCCGTGTGATAGTGATAGCCACGCAGCTCGCCGAGGTCGAAGTACAACGGCAGTTGCGGGAAGCGCGCGGCCAGCGAGTCGGCGATGGCGGTCAGGTCGGCCAGCGCCGCCTGGACGTTGGCCGGAGCACCGGCGAGCACTTCGCGCGCCTGCTCCAGCACCTCGCGACTGCCGCACAGCTCGGCGAGTGCACGGAGCATGCCGGCGAGCTCGCTCGGCAGACCTTCGGTCAGCGCTGCGACTTCGTCCACCGCCTTGCGCTGCAAGGCGTCGAACAGCAGCTGCTCGACTTCGCCGGACAGGCCGGCAGCCTGAGCCAGGCCACGGTAGATGCCGACATGACCAAGGTCCATGTGCACATCCGGCACCTGGGCCATTTCGAGCATGTCGAGCAACAGGCTGATGACTTCGACGTCGCCGGCCGAGCCTGTGTTGCCGTATAGCTCGGCGCCCAGCTGGATCGGGCTGCGCGAAGTGGCCAGCGCACGCGGGCGGGCATGCAGCACGCTGCCGGCGTAGCACAGGCGGTTCGGGCCTTCACGACGCAGGCTGTGGGCGTCCATGCGGGCGACTTGCGGCGTGATGTCCGCACGGAAGCCCATCAGACGGCCGGACGCCGGATCGGTGACCTTGAAGGTACGCAGGTCCAGATCCTGGCCGGCACCGGTCAGCAGGGATTCCAGGTATTCGATATGCGGGGTGACGACGAACTCGTAACCCCAGCGCTGGAACAGGTCCAGCACCTGACGGCGGGCTGCTTCAACGCGCGCCGCCTCCGGTGGCAGCACTTCTTCGATTCCATCTGGCAGCAGCCAGCGGTCTACCGTTGCCATGTCGCCTCTCTCCTTTTTTAGGCCGGGCGGCACTTCAATGAATGCAGTAAAGAAGGACGGTGCCGAGCAGCATGCTGCCCAGCCCGATGAGTCTCAGACTGCGGTCGCCCAAGCGCCCGAGCCCGCTCACGGCGTCGCGCCAACCACGCGGGTACAGGAATGGAAGGATGCCTTCCAGCACCAGCAACAGACAGAACGCCTTGCCGAATTCCTGCCACATGGCTCTCGTACATCATTCTCGCGGACGCAAAAAAGCCGGGATTTCCCGGCTGACCCATGATAACACGATTTCTCCGGCGGGCGCTGCCGCCCGCCGGAGACTTACGAGGGTTCGTTGATGTTTCGGCGTGAATCGCGTTGCCGCGGCAAATCACGCCAGGCTAGACGCGGGACGACGGCAATGGCCGGCCCTTGCCTAGTCCCGCAACGACGCATGGCGTGATTTGACGCGCAACCCGAAGGGACGAACCCCGTGTTACGCGGCGCCTGAGCCACAACCTGGCATCAGGACATCTCGCAACACGGGGTTCGGCGCGGTCACGACGAAGCGTCGACGGACCCTCAGGGTTTAGCTTTTTCGAGGTAGCGGAAGAACTCGTTGCTCGGATCGAGCACCAGCACGTCCTTCTTGTCGGCAAAGCTTTCGCGGTAAGCCCTGAGGCTGCGGGTGAAGGCGTAGAACTCCGGATCGGCGGTGTAGGCCTTGGCGTAGATCGCCGCCGCCTTGGCATCGCCGTCACCGCGGGTCTCTTCCGACTCGCGATAGGCCTCGGCCAGCAGGACACGGCGCTGACGATCGGCATCCGCACGGATACCTTCGGCCAGTTCGCGACCCTTGGCGCGGTGCTCACGGGCTTCCCGCTCACGCTCGGTGCTCATGCGCTCGAACACGCTGCGGTTCACTTCCTTGGGCAGGTCGATAGCCTTGACGCGAACGTCGACCACCTCGATACCCAACTCCTTCTGCGCCATGCGGTTCAGCGAAGCGGTGATATCGCCCATCAGCGCATCACGCTCACCCGACACCACTTCGTGCAGGGTGCGCTTGCCGAACTGGTCACGCAGACCGGCTTCCAGACGACGGGACAGACGCTCGTCGGCAATCTGCTTCATACCCGAAGTCGCGGTGTAGAAGCGCTCGGCATCGGAGACGCGCCACTTGGCGTAGGCGTCGACCATCACCGCTTTCTTCTCCAGCGTCAGGAAGCGCTGGGTCGGCGAATCCAGGGTCAGCAGGCGGCCGTCGAACTTGCGCACCGTGTTGACGTACGGAATCTTGAAGTGCAGGCCGGGCTTCACGTCCGGCTCGACCACGCGACCGAAGCGCAGCAGTACGGCGCGTTCGGTCTGCTGCACCACGTAGACGCTGCTCCAGACGGCAACAGCAACCACCACACCCGCGATGAGGGCGATCAGGGACTTGTTACTCATCAGCGGCTCTCCCGGGTACGCGTGTCACGCTGCTGCAGGTCGTTGGCGACGCGCGAACCGATATCCGGCGTGCTGCTGCTCGCACTCGGCGTGCTGCTCGGGGTTGCCGAACCGCGGCCATCCATCATCTTGTCCAGCGGCAGGTAGATCAGGTTGTTCTGACCCTGCTGCCCGGTCACCAGCACCTTGCTGGTCTGGCTCAGGACGTCCTGCATGGTGTCCAGGTACAGACGCTGACGGGTCACGTCCGGCGCCTTGTGGTATTCGCCGGCCAGCTTGGTGAAGCGATCCGCCTCACCCTGGGCGCGGGAGACCACCTCATCGCGGTAGCCGTTGGCTTCCTCGATGATGCGCTGGGCCTGACCACGGGCTTCAGGCACCACGCCGTTGGCGTAGGCTTCGGCCTGGTTCTTCTCGCGCTGCTCGTCCTCGCGGGCACGGATCACGTCGTCGAACGCTTCCTGTACCTCACGCGGCGCGGCGGCGCTCTGAATGTTCACCTGGGTCACCGTGATACCGGTCTTGTAGGTATCGAGGAACCGCTGCAGACGATCACGCACCTCGGTGGCCATCTGTTCGCGGCCCTCGGTGAGGATCTTGTCCATGGTGGTGGAGCCGGCCACGTGACGCAGGGCGCTTTCGGTGGCGTGCTGCAGGCTCACTTCCGGCTGGTCGACGTTGAGCACGAAGTCCTTCAGGTTGCTGACCTTGTACTGCACGGTCAGCGGAACCTCGACGATGTTCTCGTCCTCGGTGAGCATCTGACCCTGCTTGCTGTAGGCACGCTCGCGGGTGACGTTCTCCTGGAACTTCTTGTCGATCGGCGGGAAGTAGATATTCAGGCCGGGGCCTACGGTCTCGTGGTACTGACCGAAGCGCAGGATCACTGCCTGCTCCTGCTCGTCCACGACGTAGATGGCGTTGTACAGCCACAGCACGGCAAGGATCGCCAGGCCGATACCGAACAGACCGAGGCTACCGCCCCGACCACTGCCGCCACCGCCCGACCCACTGCCGCGCTTGGGTTTGCCGAAAATTCCGTTCAGGCTGTCTTGCAGCTTGCGGAACGCTTCATCCAGATCAGGAGGACCCTGGCGACCGCCACCACGGCGTCCACCCCAGGGGTCCTGGTCGTTCTTGTTCGAGTTGTCACCCGGCTCATTCCAAGCCATAGCGCTCTCCATCTGATAACGCGAAAACGCGCCTACGGCGCGCCCACCTATGCTACCGAATGCCCCTTACCCTGCCAAAAACAGTGTGCCGGGCTTTATTGCAAAGTGTGTTGCGCAATGAACTCCGCCGGCTGCCAGCCTTCGCGGCTCACCATGCGGTTCAACTCGACACGCGGCAGGCGGACCTGCAAAACGGCGCGTCCCTGTTCGTCGTGATCCTCCGACTGTACCGCACCCAGCTCGAAGAACTGAGCACGAAGTCGCCCAAGGCGCTGTGGCAGGCAGAGTGTTCCAACGAACATGTCCTCCCCCAGCAACTCGGAAATCGCCTGCTCCAGCAACTCCAGGCCGCGCGACTCGCGGGCCGACAGCCAGACGCGGACCGGCTTGCCCAGCTCGTCGCGCTGGATCATCGGCTGCAAGTCCGGCAGCAGGTCGATCTTGTTGTACACCTCGAGCATCGGCAACTCGTTCGCGCCGATCTCCTTCAGCACCGCCAGCACCTGCTCGATCTGCGCATCGCGATCCGGCTCGTGGGAGTCGATCACATGCAGCAGCAGATCGGAGTTGCTGGATTCTTCCAAGGTAGCCCGAAACGCCTCCACCAGCTTGTGCGGCAGGTGACGAATGAAGCCCACGGTGTCAGCCAGCACGATCGGCCCGACGTCATCCAGCTCCAGGCGGCGCAGGGTCGGGTCGAGGGTGGCGAACAGCTGGTCGGCCGCATAGACCTCGGAGGTAGTCAGCGCATTGAACAGCGTGGACTTGCCGGCGTTGGTGTAGCCCACCAGGGAAACCGCCGGAATCTCCGCACGGCGACGGCCGCGACGAGCCTGCTCGCGCTGGCTGCGCACCTTTTCCAGGCGGGACTTGATCTGGCGGATGCGCCCACGCAGCAGACGACGGTCGGTTTCCAGCTGGGTTTCACCCGGGCCACGCAGGCCGATACCGCCTTTCTGGCGTTCAAGGTGAGTCCAGCCGCGCACCAGACGCGTGCTCATGTGTTCCAGCTGGGCGAGCTCTACCTGCAGCTTGCCCTCATGGGTACGGGCACGCTGGGCGAAGATGTCGAGGATCAGACCCGTACGATCGAGCACGCGGCATTCGAGCGCTCGCTCGAGGTTGCGCTCCTGGCTCGGCGTGAGGGTGTGATTGAAGATGATCAGCTCGACCTTCTCGGCGTGGACGAGGTCGTGCAACTCTTCGACCTTGCCGCTGCCGATCAGGTACTTGGCTGAGGGCTGATGGCGCGAAATGCTGACGAAAGCAACCGCTTCCGCGCCTGCCGAACGGGCCAGCTCCTGGAATTCCTGCGGGTCTTCGCGCGCCTCGGGGTCCTGACCTTCCAGATGGACCAGAATGGCCCGTTCCCCACCACCCGGGCGCTCAAAGAACAAGGCGGACTCCCGTCAAACGTTGCCCGGCTCGGCCGGTTGATCACCGGTGGGCAGGCGCACGGGGCGGCTGGGTACCACGGTGGAGATAGCGTGCTTGTAGACCATCTGGCTGACAGTGTTCTTCAGCAGGATGACGAACTGGTCGAAGGATTCGATCTGACCCTGCAGCTTGATGCCGTTGACCAGGTAGATGGAAACCGGAACGCGTTCTTTGCGCAGGGTATTGAGGTAAGGGTCTTGTAGCGAATGCCCTTTTGACATATGCCGCACTCCTTGTAAGGGTAAAAAACTGATTTAGTAGTAGTCGAATTTGGCTTAACGCCGTCCTGAACCCCAAGGATAGACGGCCGGAATTAAGGTCTCGAGCCTATATGGAGACCGCCTCAAAGTATTTCAAGGCACGCGGCAAATTGTCGCTTGCCTGACTGTCCAACCAGTGTAGATCGCTCCAGCTGCGGAGCCAGGTGAACTGGCGCTTGGCCAGCTGCCGCGTGGCGATGACGCCGCGCTCCACCATCTCAGCGTAGGACAGTTTGCCATCGAGGTAATCCCATACCTGTCGGTAACCCACCGCTCTTATGGACGGCAGCCCCACGTGCAAGTCACTCCTTGCGCGAAGGCGTTCGACCTCGGCGATGAAGCCCTGTTCCAGCATCTGGTCAAAACGTTGCGCGATACGCTCGTGCAACACCTGGCGCTGCAGAGGCGCGATAGCCAGATGAGCCACAGTATACGGTAATTGTCCACCGCCTTGCGCGCCGAGACCCGCATTTTCACTCGCCTGGCGAAGGCGGTGTGCAGTCATCGACATACCGCTTACGCGGTATACCTCCAGGGCCCGGACCAGTCGCTGAGGATCATTGGGGTGGATCCGCGCAGCCGACTCCGGATCGACGCGGGCCAGCTCTTCATGCAGGGCGCCCCAGCCTTCGGCGGCAGCCCAGGCTTCCAGTTCAGCACGCACGACGGGGTCGGCGCCGGGCATGTCGGCCAGGCCTTCCAGCAACGCCTTGAAATACAACATGGTACCGCCGACCAGCAGCGGAATCTTTCCGGCCGCTGTGATCTCCGCCATGGCTGCCAGGGCGTCGGCGCGGAATTCCGCCGCCGAATAAGCTTCGCTGGGGTCGCGGATGTCGATCAGGCGATGCGGGAATTCCTCCAGCACCTCGCGAGGCGGCTTGGCGGTGCCAATGTCCATGCCACGGTAGATCAGCGCCGAATCCACGCTGATCAGTTCCACCGGCAGCAGGCGCGCCAGCTCCAGCGCCAGGTCGGTCTTGCCGGCGGCGGTGGGGCCCATGAGGAATATCGCGGGAGGCAGGGACATCGGGAGCTCGTTACTGCGGACTGCTGAATCGATTGGCGTGCAGTTTACTGCACTTTCCTGAACGCAAGCTTACGAAAATCAACGCCCGCGCAGGAACAGCTTGTCCAGTTCGTCGAGCCCCAGCTGGGTCCAGGTCGGACGACCATGGTTGCACTGACCGCTGCGCTCGGTCACTTCCATGTCGCGCAGCAGGCCGTTCATCTCCGGCAGGGTCAGGCGGCGGTTGGCGCGCACGGCGCCATGGCAGGCCATGGTGCCGAGCAGCTCGTTGAGGTGCGCCTGAATACGGTCGCTGGTGCCGTATTCCAGCAGGTCGGCGAGCACGTCGCGCACCAGCTGGGTGGCCTCCGCTTGCTTGAGCAGCGCGGGAATCTGACGGATCGCCAGGCTTTCCGGGCCGAGCCGCTGCAGTTCGAAGCCCAGTTTCGAGAACCAGCTGCCGTGCTCCTCGGCGCAGTCCGCCTCGCGCTCGCTGACGGCGATGGACTCGGGCACCAGCAGCGGCTGGCCACGCAGGCCTTCGCTGGCCATCGCGGTTTTCAGACGTTCGTACATGATCCGTTCGTGGGCGGCGTGCATATCCACCAGCACCAGACCGTGGGCGTTCTCCGAGAGGATGTAGATGCCCTTGAGCTGCGCCAGGGCATAGCCCAGCGGCGGCACGTCCTGGCTGCTTTCCGGCAGCGCCTGCGGCGCCTGGTCGGGCAGCGGGGCGAAGTAGGCCTTGTAGGCGCCCTGGGCCTCCTGGACCGGCGGCATTTCCGGACGGTTCGGCTGGTAGCTGTAGCCACCACCACCGCCACCGGAGCTGCCGGAAGCCGGGCTCGGCTGCCAGGCGCGGGCGGCGGCCGGGGCCTCCAGCACGGTCTCGGACAGGCGCATTTCACCCTGCGGGCCGAACTCGCCGGCTTCCGCGCCGGTAGGACGCGGCACGGTCAGGGTGGTCGCTCCCGGCGGCGCCAGCTGGTCGTCCGGGCGCACTTCCGCCAGCGCCCGGTGCAGGGTGCCATAGAGGAAGTCGTGGACCATGCGGCTGTCGCGGAAGCGCACCTCATGCTTGGTCGGGTGGACGTTGACGTCCACCACCGACGGATCGACCTCGAAGAACAGCACGAAGGTCGGATGCCGGCCGTTGTACAGCACGTCGCGATAAGCCTGGCGCACCGCGTGGGCGACCAGCTTGTCGCGCACCATGCGGCCGTTCACGTAGAAGTACTGCAGGTCCGGCTGGCTGCGCGAGAAGGTCGGCAGGCCGACCCAGCCCCACAGGTGCAGGCCGTTGCGCTCCACTTCGATGGGCATGGCCTGCTCGAGGAAGCCGGAGCTGCACACGGCGCCCACGCGGCGGGCGCGCGAAGCTTCGTCCTTGGCTTCATGCAGCGAGAGGATGGTCTTGCCGTTGTGGCGCAGGTGGAAAGCCACGTCGAAGCGCGCCAGCGCCAGACGCTTGATGACTTCCTGCAGATGATCGAATTCGGTCTTCTCGGCACGCAGGAACTTGCGCCGCGCCGGGGTGTTGAAGAACAGGTCGCGCACTTCGATGCTGGTGCCCACCGGATGGGCCGCCGGCTTCACGGTGGACTCCATGTCACGGCCCTCGACCTCCACCTGCCAGGCCTGCTCGGCGTCGGCGGTGCGGGAAGTCAGGGTCAGACGCGAGACGGAGCTGATCGACGCCAGCGCTTCGCCCCGGAACCCGAGGCTCATCACCCGTTCCAGGTCTTCCAGTTCGCGGATCTTGCTGGTGGCATGGCGCGCCAGGGCCAGCGGCAGGTCGTCCGCCGGGATGCCACTGCCATCGTCACGCACGCGCAGCAGCTTGACGCCGCCCTGCTCGACTTCGATGTCGATGCGTTTGGCACCGGCGTCCAGGCAGTTTTCCAGCAGTTCCTTGATGACCGACGCGGGGCGCTCGACCACTTCGCCGGCAGCGATCTGGTTCGCCAGCCGCGGGGTGAGCAGCTGGATACGGCGAGCGTCAGTCATTGCTGCGACGCCAGGGAGGTGCCCGGAATCTTCAGCACCTGGCCGATCTTCAGCTCATCGCTCTTGAGCGAGTTGGCGCTGCGGATCGAGGCCGTGCTGACGTCAAAGCGGCTGGCAACCATCGCCAGACTGTCACCACTGCGCACCACGTATTCACGCGGGCCGGAAGCCAGCTGGCCGCCGTCACGCAGCGAGGCGATGTAGGTGCCCGGCGGCGGGGTCTGCACGAAATACTGGCGCACGCCGGCGGCGATGGAACGCGCCAGCGCCTGCTGGTGCGAACCGCTGGCCAGCTTGGCGGATTCGTTCGGGTTGGAGATGAAGCCGGTTTCCACCAGGATCGACGGAATATCCGGGGACTTCAGCACCATGAAGCCGGCCTGCTCGACGCGGCGCTTGTGCAGCGGGGTGACGCGGCCGACGCTGGTCAGCACCTTGTGGCCGACGTCCAGGCTGGAGGACATGGTGGCGGTCATCGACAGGTCGAGCAGCACGCCGGCAAGCATCTTGTCCTTGTCGTCGAGGTTCACGCCGCCGTCGCCGCCGATGAGGTCGGAACGGTTTTCCGTGTCCGCCAGCCAGCGCGCGGTCTCGGAGGTGGCGCCACGGTCGGACAGGGCGAACACCGAGGCACCGAAGGCACTGCGGCTGGGCGCAGCGTCGGCGTGGATCGAGACGAACAAATCCGCGCCCTTCTTGCGGGCGATCACGGTGCGGTTGCGCAGCGGGATGAAGTAGTCGCCGGTGCGCGTCAGTTCGGCGCGGAAGCCCTTCATCTGGTTGATCTGCCGCTGCAGTTCGCGGGCGATCGACAGGGTGATGTTCTTCTCATGCAGGCCGTTCGGGCCGAGGGCGCCGGGGTCTTCGCCGCCGTGGCCGGCGTCGATGGCGATCACCACGTCGCGCTTGCCGCCGCTGCTGGGCGCGGGAATCTTCGCCACCGACTGCGCAGGGCTGACCGGCGTGGCGGGCACGCTGGGCGTCGGGGTCGCGGGGACATCCGGGGCTATATCGGCGCCCTGGTCATACAGGTCGACGACCAGGCGATTGCCGTACTGCTGGTTCGGCGGCAGCACGAAGCTCTTGGGCGTGACCGCATTCTTCAGGTCCAGCACCAGGCGCAGGTCGGTGGGCGAACGCTGGGCAGAGCGCATCGCGGTAATCGGCGTGTTGTTCAGCTTGAGCTTGTCGAGGGCGGCGGACATCTGCGCGCCGTTGATGTCGACGACGATGCGGTTGGGCGCACTCAGGGTGAACAGACTGTGCTGCACGGGACCGGACAGATCGAACACCAGGCGTGTGTTGTCCGGCGCGCGCCAGATGCGCACGCTCTTGATTTGCGTGGCAGCAGAAACCTCGCCGGCAAAGAATGCCAGCAGAACGGACACCCCGATAAACAACGCCCGAAGGCGCAACCCCCAACCCATCTTTTTTCTATGCTCCCGTGGCCAGGGCGGCACACCAGGCTTCGCCCCGTGTTCCGTGCGGGTCGAGGCGCAGCATGCGTCCGCCCGCATGCGGAACAATGGTAATGTCCATGTCGGCCTTTGGCAAAATGCCTTTGCCGCGCTCCGCCCATTCGATCAGGCACAAGGCATCGCCTTCGAAGTAGTCGCGGATGCCGAGGAACTCCAGTTCCTCCGGGTCGGCGAGGCGGTAGAGGTCGAAGTGGAAGGCGCGCAGATCGCCGATTTCGTAGGGCTCGACCAGGGTGAAGGTCGGACTTTTTACCGATCCGCCATGGCCCAATCCCCGCAGAATGCCGCGCGACAGCGTGGTCTTGCCCGCGCCCAGGTCGCCATGCAGGTAGATCACCCCGTTTCCGACGGTCGCTTCGGCAATCCGCCGACCGAGATCGACCATGGCCTCTTCGCCGTCGGCGAACAGATTCAGTTCAGGCATGGGGACAGCTCCTCGAGCAACTGACGAACGGCAGGAATCAGATCAGCGGCAGCCAGGCCGCGCCCTTGCGCGCCGAGCGATTCGCCGGCGCGCGCATGCAGCCAGACCGCCAGGCAGGCGGCATCACGAGTGGACATGCCCTGCGCCAACAGTGCGCCGAGAATGCCGCTGAGCACATCGCCCAGGCCAGCGCCTGCCATGGCCGGATGTCCGTGGCTGCACAGCGCGAGCTGACCATCCGGGGAGGCGACCAGACTACCCACACCCTTGAGCACCACCACGGCCTGATAGCGCTGCGCCAAAGCATGTGCGGCTTTCGGCCGATCGGCCTGGACTTCGGCAGTGGAAATGCCCAGCAGACGCGCCGCTTCTGCCGGATGGGGCGTGATCACCCAGTCGCCGGACGGCCGCGCGACCAGACCTTCAGCCAGAAGATTGAGCGCATCGGCGTCCCACACCTGCCGGCGCTCCAGACTCGCGGCGGCGCTGACCAGCACACGCCCCCAGGCTTCGCGGCCGACACCAGGGCCGACCACCAGCACATCGGCGCGCTCGGCGAGGCGCAGCAGTTCAGCGGAAGAAGAGACACCGCGCGCCATCAGCTCGGGCCGACGCGCCAGTGCAGCGGGTACGTGGCCGACACGGGTAGCCAGGGACACCAGCCCGGCGCCGCAGCGCAGCGCACTCTCGGCGGCCAGCAGCACGGCGCCGCCCATGCCGGTATCGCCACCGATCACCAGCGCATGGCCGAACTGGCCCTTGTGCGCAGCCTTCGGGCGCGCGGCCAGGCGAGCCAGCGATGCCGGAGCGAGACGGCGCGCCGCGCCATCGGCAGCAATCAGCGCGGGATCGGCATCGAGTCCGTCGAACACCAGTTCGCCGCAGTGATCGGGGCCATTGCCGGTGAACAGTCCGAGCTTGAGGCCGATGAAGGTCACGGTCAGCTCGGCATTCACCGCACAGCCCAGCACTTGCCCGGTATCGGCGCTGAGGCCGGAAGGAATGTCCACGGCCAGCACAGGCAGGCCGCTGGCGTTGATCGCAGCGATGGCCGAGGCGTAAGGCTCGCGCACCTCGCCACCCAGGCCGGTGCCCAGCAGTGCGTCCACCAGCACACCGCGCAGCTCGGCGCGATCACTCCAGGCCTCGATATCCACGCCGACCGAACGCGCTTCGCCATGGGCCGAGGCGGCGTCACCGGACAGACGGGAAGCATCGCCCACCGCCAGCACGCGCACGCGCCAGCCGGCGCGCAGGGCCAGGGCGGCGATCAGGTAGCCGTCGCCGGCGTTGTTGCCGTGGCCGGCCAGCACGGTGACCTCACCGGCATCCGGCCATTGCCGACGCAGGGCGCGCCAAGCGGCGTGGGCAGCGCGGCGCATCAGCTCAAAGCCGGGCGTGCCGGCGGCGATCAGGCGTGCGTCGAGGTCGCGCACCTGCTGGGCGCTGTAGAGGTTCAGGGGCAGATTGTCTTGGGCAGTCATCGCGGTTCCGGGCGGCAGAACGTGTCGCCTTGGCGTACGGACGGGCCGACGCCGGCAAGGTCTGGCAGAATTATACGCACCCGGACTTCCCTTTCTCGCCTTCCATGCACGATTCGACACTCGACTATGCCGACCTCGCCCTCTCCATCAAGGACTGGGGGCGCGAACTCGGCTTCCAGCAGGCCGGCATCAGCGGGCTCGACCTCGAGGCCCACGGCGAGCACCTGCAACGCTGGCTGGAGGCGGGCTACCACGGCGAGATGGACTACATGGGCGCCCACGGCAGCAAGCGCTGGCGGCCGGACGAACTGGTGCCCGGCACCCTGCGGGTGGTGTCGCTGCGCATGGATTACCTGCCCGGCGACACGCGCATGGCGCAGGTCCTGGGCGACCCGGAGAAGGCCTATGTGTCGCGCTATGCCCTGGGCCGCGACTACCACAAGCTGATCCGCAAGCGCCTGCAGCAACTGGCCGAACGCATCCAGCAGCGGATCGGACCGTTCGGCTTCCGCGCCTTCGTCGACAGCGCGCCGGTGCTGGAGAAGGCCATCGCCGAGCAATCGGGCCTGGGCTGGATCGGCAAGAACACCCTGGTGCTGAACCGCAAGGCGGGCAGCTACTTCTTCCTCGGGGAGCTGTTCACCGACCTGCCGCTGCCGGTGGACGAGCCGCACGGCACGGAGCACTGCGGGCGCTGCTCGGCCTGCATGGACATCTGCCCCACCGCAGCCTTCGTGGCGCCCTACGTGCTGGACGCGCGGCGCTGCATTTCCTACCTGACCATCGAATTGAAGGGCCCGATCCCCGAAGACCTGCGCCCGCTGATCGGCAACCGCGTGTTCGGCTGCGACGACTGCCAGATGGTCTGCCCGTGGAACCGCTTCGCCCGCGCCACCGACCAGGGTGACTTCCAGCCGCGCCACAGCCTGGACAACGCTGCCCTGGCGGAGCTGTTTCTGTGGACGGAAGAGGAATTCCTCAGCCGCACCGAGGGTTCGCCGTTAAGGCGCGCCGGTTACGAGCGCTGGCTGCGCAACCTGGCCGTAGGGCTGGGCAATGCGCCGTCGACCATCCCGGTGATCGAAGCGCTGCGCGCGCGGCGGGAGTTCCCGTCGGAACTGGTGCGCGAGCACGTGGAATGGGCGCTGGCACGCCACCACGTCGAAATCTGAAGCTTTTCGTAGGAGCGAGCTTGCTCGCGAACAGCCCCGCAACAGGGTTTGTTCGCGAGCAAGCTCGCTCCTGCAAGAGCAGAATTGCGCCGCTTATACCTTGATGAAATGCTCGCGGTAGTAGCGCAACTCGGCGATGGACTCGCGGATGTCGTCCAGGGCCAGGTGGGTGTTGCCCTTCTTGAAGCCGTCACGCACCGACGGCGCCCAGCGCGCGGCCAGTTCCTTGAGGGTGGAGACGTCCAGGTTGCGGTAGTGGAAGTAGCCTTCCAGCTTCGGCATGTGGCGATAGAGGAAGCGGCGGTCCTGGCAGATGCTGTTGCCGCAGATCGGCGAACTGCGCTTGGGCACCCACTTTTCCAGGAAGGCGATGGTCATCGCTTCGGCTTCGGCTGCCGAGATGGTGCTTTCGCGCACGCGCTGGGTCAGGCCGGACTGGCCGTGCTGACGGGTGTTCCACTCATCCATGCCGGCGAGCAGCTCCTCGCTCTGGTGCACGGCGATCACCGGGCCTTCCTCGAGGATGTTCAGGTCGCTGTCGGTGACGATGGTCGCCATCTCGATGATGACGTCCTTGTCCGGGTCCAGCCCGGTCATTTCCAGGTCGATCCAGATCAGGTTCTGTGGGTTCTGCATGATGGGGCTCCTCAGCTCAGCCCTCTAGTTTAGCGGGAAGCGGGCGCGCGCATGCTAAACTGCGGCGCGATTTTCCCTGTGGATACCCTATGGCCAAGCGTCACCTCACCCGCCGGCAGAGCTGGCGGATCGAAAAAGTCCAGGAAGAACGCGCTGCCCGCGCGGCGAAGCGCGAGTCGCGCGCCCTGGAAGAACTGGAAGGCGGCGACCTCGGCCCGGAACAGACCGGCCAGGTGATCGCCCACTTCGGTGTGCAGGTGGAAGTCGAGGCCCAGGACGGCGACGCCGCCGGCCAGGTATTCCGCTGCCACCTGCGCGCCAACCTGCCGCCGCTGGTGACGGGCGACCAGGTGGTGTGGCGCCCGGGCAACCAGGGCATCGGCGTGATCGTCGCGCAGCTGCCGCGCACCTCCGAGCTGCGCCGCCCGGACATGCGCGGCGTGCTCAAGCCGGTGGCGGCCAACGTCGACCGCATCGTCATCGTCTTCGCCCCGCGCCCCGAGCCCCACGCCAACCTGATCGACCGCTACCTGGTGGCCGCCGAGCATGCCGGCATCAAGCCATTGCTGCTGCTGAACAAGGCCGACCTGATCGACGAGGAGAACGCCCCCTTCCTCGACTCGCTGCTGGGTACCTACCGCGAGCTGGGCTACCCGCTGCTGGAGGTTTCGGCCGCCAACGGCCTGGCGCTGGACGCCCTGCGCGCCGCGCTGAATGAGCACGTCAGTGTGTTCGTCGGCCAGTCGGGCGTGGGCAAGTCGTCGCTGGTCAACGCCTTGCTGCCGGGCGTCGACACCCGCGTCGGCGACCTCTCGGAAGTCACCGGCAAGGGCACCCACACCACCACCACCGCGCGGCTGTTCCACTTCCCCGCCGGCGGCGACCTGATCGACTCCCCCGGCATCCGCGAATTCGGCCTCGGCCATGTCAGCCGCGATGACGTGGAAGCGGGCTTCATCGAATTCCACGACCTGCTTGGCCACTGCCGCTTCCGCGACTGCAAGCACGACCGCGAGCCGGGCTGCGCGCTGCTCAAGGCACTGGAAGACGGGCGCGTCTCGCCGCAGCGCATGGCCAGCTACCGGCACATCCTCGCGAGCCTGCCGGAAGACGAGTATTGATTGACGGATGACGCCTTGGCGTTATCCGCTGCGCGCCCTTGCTCAACCTGTAGGAGCGAGCTTGCTCGCGAACCCGCTTGATACCGCATCGCTCCGGCGAACAGCGTTCGCGAGCAAGCTCGCTCCCACGAAGAGCCAGCTCGCCCACCCAGGGCGCGTCAGCCTCAAAGAAAAGGCCAGCTATTCAGCTGGCCTTTTTGCGTTTGTCACTGCTGCCTGTTCAGCTCATCGAGCTTCAGCGTACCGCCGTCGTCGAACAGGTTGAGCTTCTGCTTGAGCTGGTCCGGCGGTAGCGGGTCGCCCTGCCCGGCTGCCGGCTTGGCCGGCGCGCCATTGGGCACAGCCGGTGCGGCGGCGCCCGGAGCTGGCGCAGCGGCGCCGTCGGCAGGCTTCTCGGCGCCGCCGTCCTGCCCTTCGATGGCGCGCTGGGCCTTCTTGGTCAGGACGATGATGTCGATGCGGCGGTTCACCGGGTTCAGCGGCTTGTCGCGATCGAACAGCGCCGAGGAGGCATAGCCGACCACGCGGGCGATCTGCTCTTCCGGGTAGCCGCCGGCTTCCAGCGCACGACGCGCAGCATTGGCGCGATTGGCCGAGAGTTCCCAGTTGCCGAATTCGCCATTGCCCGCGTAGGGCTTGGCGTCGGTGTGGCCACTGATGCTGATCTTGTTCGGCACCTGCTGGATGGTCTCGGCCAGCGCCAGCAGGATGTCCTCGAAGTACGGCTGCAGACGCGCGCTGCCCAGGTCGAACATCGGCCGGTTGTCCGAGTCGACGATCTGGATGCGCAGGCCGTCCTGGGTGATCTCGAAGAGAATCTGGTCCTTGAAGCGTTTCAGGGTCGGGTTCTCGTCGACCTTGTTCTGCAGTTCCTGCAGCAGCAGTTCGAGGCGTTCCTTCTCGACCTTCTCGGCGATGTTCTCGGCCTGTTGCTCGTTGACCTTGGCGTTCTCGTCCGGGTTGATCCGCGTCTCGTCGGCGTCCGGCTGGGCCTGGATCTGCGGGTTCAGGGTCTTGTCCGGCGCCGGCGTCGGCGTACCGCCCAGGTCGATGACGTAGGGGCTGGCACTCTCGGTGAAGCCGATGGGGTCCTGGAAGTAGCCGGAGATGGCCTTCTTCTGCTCTGGCGTGGCCGAAGACAGCAGCCAGAGCACGAGGAAGAACGCCATCATGGCGGTGGCGAAGTCGGCGAAGGCGATCTTCCAGCCACCGCCATGGTGGCCGGCAGCGTAGCGCTTGACGCGCTTGACGATGATCGGCTGGTTGTTATCCATGCGTCAGACGACCTATCAGCGACCGCGAACGGCCTGCTCCAGCTCGCTGAAGCTCGGGCGGTGCGCCGGCAACAGCACCTTGCGGCCGAACTCCACCGCCAGCGACGGCGGCATGCCGGAGGCGGAAGCCACCAGGCAGGCCTTGATCGACTCGTAGAGGTTCAGCTCTTCCTTGGCGTCATGCTCCAGGGCATTGGCCAGCGGGCCGACGAAGCCGTAGGCGGCGAGAATACCGAGGAAGGTACCCACCAGCGCCGCGGCGACATGGTGGCCGATCTCGGCCTGGCTGCCCTGGCCAAGCAGGGACATGGTGATCACGATACCCAGTACCGCGGCGACGATACCGAAACCCGGCAGGCCGTCGGCAACGCGGGTCACGGCGTGGGACGGGTGTTCGAGTTCTTCCTTCAGGCTGCCCAGTTCCATGTCGAACAGGCCTTCCAGCTCGTGGGGCGCCATGTTGCCGGAGGACATGATGCGCAGGTAGTCGCAGACGTACGCGGTCATGCGTTCGTCCTTGAGCACCGCGGGGTACTTGCTGAAGATCGGGCTGGCGGCCGGGTCTTCGACGTCGGCCTCGATGGCCATCATGCCTTCGCGGCGGCTCTTGTTGAGCACCTCGTAGAGCATGCCCAGCACTTCCAGGTAGAAGGTGTGGGTGAAGCGGTTGCCGAACATCTTCGGCGCCTTCTTCAGCACGGTCATGAAAGTGCTGCCAGGGTTGGCCTGGAGGAAGGCGCCCAATGCCGCGCCGCCGATGATCAGCACTTCGAACGGCTGAATGATGGCCGCGACCTTGCCGCCGGAGAGCATGTAGCCGCCGAGCACGCTACCCAGAATGACGATGATGCCGATGATTTTTGCCATGGGGACCGGACTGAAACTGTGAACAGAATGAGAGGCACGATTCCCGCCTCTCTGTTGTTATCGGAGATTTCGGGCAAGACTATAGGCCGAAAACACTAAAAACCAGTTCGGCGCCTCTCGCATGTCCAAGCAAATGCTTCAACCAGAGCGTCTCAAGGCCTGGCTTACCCAGCTGGAAGACCTGCCTTTGCCGGTTCCGCTGGAGCAGCGCGACGACATTCGCCGGGTGCTGAACGATAGCCGGCGCTCGATCCGCGACATCGCCGACCTGCTGCAGGACGCGCCAACACTGGCTTTCGCCATCCTGCGCGAAGCCAACCGCGCGCCGAGCGCGAAGGACAATCCGGCGGAAAGCCTGGAAGTCGCCCTCAACCGCCTGGGCCTGAGTCGTGCCAGCCAGTTGCTCGAACGCCTGCCGGCGGTGCCCGAGGCGCAGATGCCACGCGCCCTGAACCAGTTGCTGCTGATCAGCCGTCACGCCATGCAGCAGGCCAGCGGCCTGTTCGCCAACCGCCTGGCGCGGCTCTGGCAGGAAATCCACTGGGGCAGCCTGTTCACCCTGGCGCCGCTGTGGGCGCTGGCCACCGCCCGCCCCGAACTGATGGAAAACTGGCAGCGCCAGGTCTACGGCCTGGGCCGCTGCAGCAGCGAAGTCGAAGAGGAGCTGCTCGGCACCCGCCTGCTGCCGCTGTGCCGCGCGCTGGCCGAGAGCTGGCGACTGCCGGACTGGGTCGGCCAGGGCTACGCCCTGCTCAGCGAGGACAAGCGCCTGCTGGTGCGCGCCCTGCACGTTGCCCATACCGAACACGAACCGCTCGGCCAGCAGCAACGCCTGGACGCCGACCCGGAGCTGCAACGCTGGCTGACCCGCCCGGCCAACACCATTCTGCTGGCCAACAGCATCGCCATGGCCGCGCACCAGTCCTGGGGCGGCGTGCACATGCTGCGCTGGCAGCGCCTGACCAGTCTGTATCTTCAGATGCCGCTGGAGGAGCTGCAGCAGACCGTCCACAGCCTCGCCGCGCAGAGCGCCCGCCGTCACGCCCGCCCGCTGCTCTGGCATCCGGCCGAGGCACTGCTCTGGCCCTGGGAAGCACGCCGCTGGCTGAACGGGCCGAAAGCCGAGGAGCCGGCCAAGGCGCCGGACACCCTGGCCGACTGGCGCCAGCACTGCACTCGCCTGATGCAGACGCCCAGCCCGTTCGGCAACGCCGTGCAGTTGCTCGACTGCGCCAGCGACGCGCTGCAGGCCTGCGGACTGCAACGCGGCCTGATCCTGCTGGCCGACAAGGCCGGCGGCTGGCTGCAGGCGCGCCGGCACTTCGGCCTGGACGGCGAGATCGGCGACTTCAAGCTGGAAGTCGCCGCCAGCCCGGTACTGCGCAAACTCCTGCAACAACCCGGTCAGTTGCGCCTGGGTCCGGCCAACATGGCCGAGTTCTCGGCGCTGATTCCCGGCTCGCTGAAAGCGCTGCTCCCCAGCGAGCACCTGCTGCTGCGCTCGCTGGGCAACGGCGCGCGGGTGGTCATGCTGGTCGTCTGCGACCGCCACGGCCAGCCGCTGGCAGACCTGCACGCGCAGGCCTTCGGCCGCACCGTGCAGTGCATCGAGCACGCGGTGAAGCAGATGGCGCGGGGTTCCTGATCCGCGAAAGGTTTGCGCCCCGCCGCGTCCCCTTTAAACTAACCGCCCTCACGGGGTAGCCCAGGGCGCCTGCTCACGTTGCCTCCCCCCACCGTTCCCGCCGGGAGACTCCGACATGTCTGCCTTCTCCGCCCTGCCCCTGGTGATCGAACCGGCTGACCTCGCCAGCCGCCTCGACGCCGCCGAACTGATCCTGGTCGACCTGACCAGCGCCGCGCGCTATGCCCAGGGCCACATCCCCGGCGCCCGTTTCGTCGCCCCTGCGCGCACCCAGCTGGGCGGCACGCCGGCACCAGGCCTGCTGCCGGCCAAGGCCGACCTGGAGGCGCTGTTCGGTGAACTGGGCCACAACCCCGACGCCGTCTACGTGGTCTACGACGACGAAGGCGGCGGCTGGGCCGGCCGCTTCATCTGGCTGCTGGACGTGATCGGCCACGACAAGTACCACTACGTCGACGGCGGCCTGCACGCCTGGCTCGCCGATGGCCTGCCGCTCTCCGAAGACGTCCCGGCGCCGGCCGGTGGCCCGCTGCCGCTGACCCTGCACGACGAGCCCACCGCCACCCGCGAATACCTGCAGAGCCGCCTGGGCGCCGCCGACCTGGCCGTCTGGGACGCCCGCAATCCCAGCGAGTACAGCGGCCAGAAAGTCCTCGCCGCCAAGGCCGGCCACGTGCCCGGCGCTGTCAATTTCGAATGGACCGCCGGCATGGACCCGGCCCGCGCCCTGCGCATCCGTACCGATATGCCGCAGATCCTTCAGGACCTGGGCATCACCAAGGACAAGGAAGTGATCACTCACTGCCAGACCCACCATCGTTCCGGCTTCACCTACCTGGTGGCCAAGGCCCTCGGCTATCCGCGGGTCAAGGGTTATGCCGGTTCCTGGTCGGAATGGGGCAACCATCCCGACACCCCCGTAGAGGTTTAAGGAATGTCGTTCAAAGATCGTCTGTTCATCCTCGCCCAGTACCTGCTGCCGCATCACCTGCTGTCGCGCCTGATCGGCTGCGCCGCGGAATGCCGCGCGCCCTGGTTCAAGGACCGCCTGATTCCCTGGTTCGCCCGCCGCTACAAGGTCGACATGCGCGAGGCCCAGGTCGAGGACCTGAGTGCCTACGAGCACTTCAACGCGTTCTTCACGCGCGCCCTGAAAGACGGCGCCCGGCCGCTGGATGAAACCGCCGGCGCGGTGCTCTGCCCCGCCGACGGCGCCATCAGCCAGCTCGGCCCGATCGAGCACGGCCGCGTGTTCCAGGCCAAGGGCCACAGCTACAGCCTGATGGAGCTGCTGGGCGGCGACGCCGAGCGCGCCGCGCCCTTCATGGGTGGCGAGTTCGCCACCGTCTACCTGTCGCCCAAGGACTACCACCGCGTGCATATGCCGCTGGCCGGTACCCTGCGCGAGATGGTCTACGTGCCGGGCCGCCTGTTCTCGGTGAACCAGCTGACCGCCGAGCAGGTGCCGGAGCTGTTCGCCCGCAACGAGCGCGTGGTGTGCCTCTTCGACACCGAGCGCGGCCCGATGGCGGTGGTTCTGGTCGGCGCGATGATCGTCGCCTCCATCGAAACCGTCTGGGCCGGCCTGGTCACTCCGCCCAAGCGCGAGCTGAAGTCCTTCTCCTACGACGAAGCGTCCCGCGCGCCGATCCATCTGGAGAAAGGCGCCGAACTGGGCCGCTTCAAACTGGGCTCCACCGCCATCGTGCTGTTCGGACCGGAGCAGGTCAGCTGGGCGGAAAACCTCGCCGCCACCAGCGCCGTGCGCATGGGCGAGCGCCTGGGTGGCGCGCGCCAGGGCTGACGCCCACTCTGATAAGGCGGGCGGCCAACGAGCCGCCCGCCAACGCTTTTTGCCTCATCGTGCTAATTCGCTGCCATGAATCGCTTCCTCCACCTGTTCGGCTGGCGGGCAAATGCCACCAGTCATCTGGAAAAATGGCTCTCCGCAATCGGAGCGCTGTGCGGCATCGCCGCCATCTATGCCGTCACTCACTGGGTACTGCCCGGCGAAGCGGCCATCTGGGTCGTCGCCTCCATGGGTGCCAGCGCCGTGCTGTTGTTCGCCGTACCCCATGGCGCGCTGTCGCAGCCCTGGGCGGTGCTTGGCGGCCAGGTGCTCTCGGCCGTCGTCGGGGTGATCTGCCAGAAACTCTTCCCGGACCAGCCCTTCACCCCGGCCCTTGCGGTGGCCGCGGCGATCCTGGTCATGCACTACGCGCGCTGCATTCACCCACCAGGCGGCGCCACCGCCCTGGCCGCAGTGTCAGGCGGCCCGGCGATCACCGCGCTGGGCTTTCACTACGTGCTCAGCCCGGTGCTGCTCAACGTATTGCTGATCCTCGCCGTCGCCGTGCTGTTCAACGGGATGTTCGCCTGGCGCCGCTACCCCGCGCCGCTGGCGCGCCTTCCGGCCACGCCGAAACTGCCCGCCGGCCCCTCGCCGGAAGACCTCTACCACGCACTGCGCAAGATGGATTCCTTCATCGACGTGCAGTTCGACGACCTGCTGAAGATCCTCCAGCTGGCCCAGGAGCACGCCCAGGCGCAGCGCCTGACGCCGGAAGATGTCCTGCTCGGCGCCAGCTACAGCAATGCCCTGAGCGGCGACGCCTGGGCCGTGCGCCAGGTGATCGACGACCATCCGGACAAGCGCGGCCGCCAGGACCAGGTGGTCTACAAGGTGGTGGCCGGCGCCGGCAAGGGCAACACCGGCGTATGCCGCCGCCAGGACCTGCTCGACTGGGCCGCCCATCCGGTGATCGCCCAGGGCGACGGCTGGGTGCGCAGCACAGCGCAGGACTCGGCGAAAGACGCCCTGCAACGGCAGATCAAAGGCGAAACAACGCTGGCGTGACCTGTCCGCGCACCATCCGGGCGATGGGCTGCGGCGGGCGACGGATGCTGCTAGAGTTCGGAAAAAGCCGACAGTTATGACCAACCGGTTCGTACAACGAGCCGGATTGTGGAGAAACCATTCCCACCATGGACAACAGTCCCCAGCAGTTTCTACGTGTCCCCACCCCGACGCACGAGAGCCTGAGCTTCTGCAACGCCAATACGCGCGAGCTGAAAAACTGGCTGGATCACCTGCCCAAGGCCAACCTCGGGGAAACGGCCCGCCAGCTCTACCAGGGGCTGATCGAACTCAACCAGCTCAAGCTGCCGGTCGAGACGCGCCTGCAATTGCTGGAACTGTTCCGCCCGGAAGTGCACTTCGTCTGCCATAACCTGGAGCGCCACTTCCTCAACCAGTCCATCGTCCTCGACGAACGCCCGCGCAAGGTCGCCAACCTCTGCCAGGCACTGCAGAACCACCTGGCCATCGGCTACAAGCTGATCGTCGTGCGCGAAGCCTCGCGCTTCACCCGCGAGCGCGCGCAGGTCATGACCGCCGCCATCCAGCGCGCCATCCGCAGCCTCTGCGGTCCGCTGGTGCGCGCCTCGCAACTTTACTGCCCGGTGCCGGAAAACCTCTGGCTGGAACTCCACCAGCTCTACCAGCTGGCCCGCCAGCACGGCCTGCAAAACACCCCGGTGCGCGACGCGCTCGCCCGCCAGGCCCAGGGGCTGTCCATCGAACACGCCTACCTGGTGGCGCTGATGCTCGGCTCCGCGCGCTGCAACCAGATGCGCCAGAACAATATCGCCCGTGTCGCCGAAGCCCTCGAGGGTTGGGCAGCACAGGTGAAGGTCCAGGCAGCCGACGCCCCCTCCACGCTGTTCGTGGTGGTGCCGCAGGTCGATGGCCCGCCGCGCTACCGCACCCTGTTCAAGGAAAGCGACCTCGCCGGCGCCTTGGGCATCGACCCGCAGCCGCTGGTGGACGTGATCCGCGAGTACCTCCTGCTGCCGCCGGAAAACCGCGCGCAGGCCCGCCTGAAAGTGCCCGATGGCGTCAGCGTCGACCTGCTGCAGCACCTCGCCGCGGCCTGGGGCGACATCGCCGAACGCACCTTCCACCGCACCCCCGGGCAAGGCCAGTTGACCCTGTGCATCGGCATGAGCGCCCTGCACTACTTCCTCGCCGGGCGGAAAAGCTTCGCCGACCTGCTCAAGCTGCAGATCGACATCCAGGCGCCAAGCTTCAAGGTCGAGGAAAAGGACGCCTGGTCCGGCGCCTTCGACGCCCAGAAGGTCAACGACTGGCAACCCGGCATGCCGATGGAGGAAATCGAGTACAGCGCACCGCGCAACAGCGAAGACGCCGGTGTCGGCGTGGCCGCGGAGGCCCCGCGCGACGACTACCCGATGTATACCCTGAGCATCGTCAACCACAGCCCCGGCGGCTACTGCCTGACCTGGCCGAAGGACATCCCCAGCCAGCTGCAGGCCGGCGAGATCCTGGGCATTCAGGACACCCCGGAACACAGCTGGAGCGTCGCCGTGGTGCGCTGGATCCGTCAGGTCCGTGGCGGCGGCACGCAGATGGGGATCGAACTGATCGCCCCGCTCGCCCAGCCCTGCGGCCTGCAACTGCTGCGCAAGACCGAGCAGGGCAGTCAGTACCTGCGCGCCCTGCTGCTGCCAGAGATCGCGGCGATCTCCCGCCCGGCCACCGTCATCACCCCGCGCCTGCCCTTCCAGGAAGGCAACCGCGTACAACTCAACGTGCAGGGGGACGAACGCCGCGCCACGCTGACCCGCAGGGTCACCGCCACCGCCAGCTTCACCCAGTTCGAATACCGGGCACAGGATGCTGCCGGCGCACCGAGCGATAAGCCCATCACAGCCCCGAATACTCGCGGCGCTGGCGGGGAGGAAGACTTTGACTCGCTGTGGAAGTCTCTGTAGATTCCGGAGACTTCCCTTTCGTCGCCTTTTTGCTGCCGTCTAGCGCGGTATAAGCAGCCTTCCCCATGGCCAATGAAAAGAAAACCATCCGCCTGCTGATCCTGGAAGACTCGCAGAACGAAGCCGAGCGCCTGGTCAGCCTGTTCCGCAACGCCGGTCGCGCGACCCGCGTCCACCGCATCACTTCCAGTGAAGACCTGACGGACATCCTGCCCCAGGGCTGGGACCTGCTGATCGCAGCCCCGGAAGCCGAGGCGCTGGACCCGGGTGAAGCGCTGGGCGCCATTCGCCGCCAGGCCAAGGACATTCCCTTCATCCAGCTGGTCAGTGGCAATGATTCCGATGCCGTGACCGAGGCCCTCGCCCTTGGCGCGCAGGATGCCCTGCCGCAGGGCGAGGACGAGCGCCTGATCCTGGTGGCCAACCGCGAGTTGGCCAACCTCGAGGAACGCCGCGCCCGGCGCTCCGCCGAAGTCGCCCTGCGCGAAGCGGAGAAGCGCTGCCAACTGCTGCTGGACAGCTCGGTGGACGCCATCACCTATGTCCACGATGGCATGCACATCTACGCCAACCGGGCCTATGTCGGCCTGTTCGGCTACGAGGATGCCGAGGAACTGGAGGGCATGCCGATGATCGACCTGATCGCCGGCTGCGACCAGGCCAGCTTCAAGGACTTCCTCAAGGGCTACCACCTCTCCAAGGAAAACACCGAGGACAACGCCGACCTCGCCTGCAGCGGCATCCGCAGCGACGGCCAGGCCTTCGCCGCGCGCATGACCTTCTCGCCCGCCACCTATGACGGCGAGCCGTGCATCCAGGTGGTGATCCGCGCCGAGTCCGACAACGCCCAGCTCGAGGAAAAACTCCGCGAGGTCAGCAGCCAGGACCTGGTGACCGGCCTGTACAACCGCGCCCATTTCCTCGACCTGATGGACAGCGCCGTCGAGCGTGCGGTGACCGCCGGCCAGCCGGCCACCCTCGCCTACATGCAGCTCGACCGCGCCCAGGCGTTGCAACTGGACCTGGGCGTCGCCAGCATCGACCTGCTGCTGGCGGACCTGGGCAACCTGCTGCGCGGGCAGTTCCCCGAGCCGGCCCAGCTGGCGCGCCTGAGCGACGACGTATTCGCCGTGCTGCTGCCGGGCGAAGCCCCGGAACACTCCGCGCCACGCTTCAACTCGCTGCTGAAGAAAATCGAAGGCCACCTGTTCGACATCCATGGCCGCAGCGCACAGGTCACCCTGTCCATCGGCACGGCCGGGCTGGACGAGAAGACCACCCGTGCCCAGGAAGTCATCGAACGCGCCCACCGCGGCGCCGACGAGGTGGCGCAGAAGAACGGCAACGGCCTGAAGGTCTTCAACCCGGCCGACGAACTGGCCGCCGCCGCCTACCGCGGCGATATCAGCGCGATCATCCGCCAGGCGCTCGAGCAGAACAGCTTCCGCCTGCTGTTCCAGCCGATCATCAGCCTGCGCGGCGATACCCACGAACACTATGAAGTACTGCTGCGCCTGCTCAACCCGCAGGGCGAGGAAGTGCCGCCGGCTGATTTCCTCAACGCCGCCAAGGCCAGCGGTCTGGCCGAGAAGATCGACCGCTGGGTACTGCTCAACTCCATCAAGCTGCTCTCCGAGCACCGCGCCAAGGGACACGAGACCAAACTCTTCGTGCACCTTTCCAGCTCCAGCCTGCAGGACCCGGAACTGCTCCCCTGGCTGAGCGTGGCCCTCAAGGCTTCGCGCCTGCCGGCCGACGCCCTGATCATCCAGATCAGCGAACCGGACGCCATCGCCTTCCTGCGTCAGGCCAAGGTACTGAGCCAGGGCCTGGCCGAGCTGCACTGCCAGATCGCGCTCTGCCAGTTCGGCTGCGCGCTCAACCCGTTCAACACGCTCAAGCACATGAACGTCGACTTCGTGAAGGTCGACGGCTCCTACGTGCAGGATCTGAACGTGGCGGAGAACCAGGAGAACCTGAAGACCCTGATGGCCAGCCTGCATGCACAGGCCAAGCTGACCATCGTGCCCATGGTGGAAAGCGCCACTGCCCTGGCCACCCTGTGGCAGGCCGGCGCCAACTACATCCAGGGCCGCTACCTGCAGGGCCCGAGCCAGGCGATGGACTACGACTTCGCCTCCGACGAGTAGTCACAGTGCAGTTCCGGCATCGGGGATAAGCGATCGCGGACAAAGTCCGCTCCTACGCACAACCTGAACGTAGGAGCGGACTCTGTCCGCGATTGGGTTCGCTTCACTACGAGCCCAGGCAAAAACAAAAAAGCCGCCCAATGGGCGGCTTTTCTTTGCGCAGATGAATCAGCGCGCGTCAGGCACCTTCCCGATCGCGGAAACCAAGCAGGTATAGGATGCCATCCAGCCCGAGGGTGGAAATCGCCTGCTTGGCCGACTGCTTGACCAGCGGCTTGGCGCGGAACGCCACGCCCAGGCCGGCCAGGCCAAGCATCGGCAGGTCGTTGGCACCATCGCCCACGGCAATCGTCTGCTCCAGTTGCAGGCCTTCCTTCGCCGCCAGTTCGCGCAGCAGGTCGGCCTTGCGCTGAGCGTCGACGATGGGCTCGATGGCCACGCCGGTCAGCTTGCCGTCGACGATCTGCAGTTCGTTGGCGAACACGTAGTCAATGCCCAGCTTCGCCTGCAGTTGCTTGGCGAAGTAGCTGAAGCCACCGGAGAGGATGGCCGTCTTGTACCCCAGGCGCTTGAGCTCGGCGAACAGGGTTTCGGCGCCTTCGGTCAGGCGCAGCGAGGCGCCGATCTCTTCCAGCACGTCCTCGGAGAGACCCTGCAGCAGCGCCAGACGCTCCTTGAAGCTGGCGCGGAAGTCCAGCTCACCGCGCATGGCGCGCTCGGTGATCTCGGAGACCTGCTCGCCGACGCCGGCGGCCTTGGCCAGTTCGTCGATCACTTCGGCCTCGATCAGCGTCGAGTCCATGTCGAATACCGCCAGGCGACGGTTGCGGCGGAACACCGAGTCCTGCTGGAAGGCGATGTCGACGTTCAGTTCCTGGGCCACGCTGAGGAACTCGGCGCGCAGGGCCGCCGGGTCGGCGGGCTCGCCACGCACGGAGAACTCGATGCAGCCCTTGCCCTCGTCGGCCGGCATATCCAGCGGCATGCGTCCGGACAGGCGATCGATCTGGTCGATGTTCAGGCCGTACTTGGCGGTGATCGAGCTGACCCGCTGCAGCTGCTCGGCGGTCACCCGGCGCGTCAGCAGGGTAACGATGTGACGGGGCTTGCCCTGGCCGCCAACCCACTGGCGGTAGTCGTCTTCCGAGACCGGCGTGAAGCGCACCTGCTGGTCGAGCTTGTAGGCCGTGAACAGCACGTCCTTGAGCACCGACGAGGCCCGCTCGTTATCCGGGATTTCCACCAGGATGCCGAAGGACAGGGTGTCGTGGATCACCGCCTGGCCGATATCGAGGATGTTCACGCCACCCTGTGCCAGCACGCCGGTAATGGCCGCGGTGAGGCCGGGGCGGTCTTCCCCGGTGATGTTGATCAGGACGATCTCGCGCAAGGCGCTGTCTCCGCCATGGAAAAAAGGCGGTCATTCTACCTGCTTTCACCGCCTGCGGATGCTCCGCTCGCCCGCCTGCCGACTGATCAAGTGACGGCACCGCCGATCGGAATGCGGCGCAGATCGACGCGCCGCGCGGACTTTCCCCGCCTTGACAGCGCCTGCGGCGCTTTGCCCCCCGGTAGGGCATCGTTATACTGCCCCGCATCTGCCCTGAAGAAGACCGAGCCCGCTGTGACCCGGCCCACCTCCGTCAAGCCCGACAATTTCTTCCTGCTGCTCTTCCACGCCCTGCGCCAGCGCCGCGTGCCGATTGCCCTGCGCATCGCCGTTCACAGCCTGCTGCTGGTGGCCACGGCCCTGGTGATCTACGCCTGCGTGATGGGCCTGCAGTTCAAGCAGGCCATGCAGCAGCAGGCCGACGCCCTTGGCCAGAGCCTGACCACGCAGACCGCGCAGTCGGCCACCGAGCTGCTGGTGTCCAACGACATCCTCAGCCTCAACGTGCTGCTCAACAACCTGACCAAGAACCCGCTGGTGGCCCATGCGGCCATCTACAGCGTGGACAACCGCATCCTTGCCGAATCCGGCACGCGCCCCAAGCAGGGCCTGCTGGGCGACGCCGAAGGCCTGTATTCCACGCCCATCACCTTCCAGGAAGTGATCGCCGGCCACCTGCGCATCAGCCTCGACATGCACCAGTTCGAGCAGCCGATGACCGTCAGCCTCCAGAGCATGGGGCTGATCAGCCTGATCCTGCTGCTGCTCACGCTGACCTTCGGCCTGCGTCTGGGTCGGCAGATTTCCACACCGCTGTTACAGCTTCGTGTCTGGCTGCGCGATCCGGACGACAGCGCGCCGGGCGCCGGCCTGCAGAACGAGATCGGCGACCTCGCCCGCCAGTTGCAGACGCGCCTAGCGCCGGAGAAGCCGCCGGCACCCGAGCCGGTGGTCAACGCCCCCGCGCCGCGCCCGAAAACGCCGGCCAAGGCTGGCAAGCCCGCCGCCAGGGAGCCGTCCCTGGAAGTCGCCGGCACCGCTGACGAACACGAATTCGACGAGAACATCTTCTCCGACGACGAACTGCTCGCCCCCACCGCGCGCCGCAAGGCCGACGCCGACGAGGACTTCCCCGAGGAAGAGTTCGGGGCGGTGGCCGAAGAGGAAGCCGAAGACGAGATCGGCGTCGAGGAAGAAGAGACCGAAGCCGAGCCGGAGCCGGTTTCCGCCGGCACCAGCGCCGTGCTGGCCGTGCAACTGGGCGCCCAGGAACAGCTGCGCCGCCTGCCGCGCGCCCGTCTGGTCGACCTGCTGCAGCGCTACCGCGACTGCCTGGAGCAGGCCGCGCGCCTGTACAAGGGCACGCTGTACACCCTCAGCGACGGCGGCAGCCTGATCCTCTTCCACAGCCGCGACCAGGACGAGGAATTCCTCACCAACGCCCTGTGCTGCGGCGAGCTGATGCGCGCCCTGGGTCATGCCCTGCAGATCGAGGTGGCCGACAGTGGTATCACCCTGCAACTGCAGTTGGGACTGGTCCTGGGAGAGGACGTCGCCGACCTGGAACAGGCCGATCTGCTGCAGGACGCTTCCGCCCAGAGCGCCCTGGCCCTCAGCCAGCACAGCCGCAACCTGCTGCTGGTGGAGAAGTCCATCGGCGACGACGAAAAGGTCCGCGAGCGAGCGCGCATTCGCCCCATCGCCAGCCCGGAAAACGCCTGCTGCGTCGAATGGCTGAAGGAGCCCTACCCGTCCATGCTCGAGCGTCAGCTCTCGCGCATGCGCGCCCTGCGCACCACCTGACCCGAATAGAAAGAGAGGGGGTCGCCAGGCCCCTCGTGGAAAGGATTCCATGACCACCCTGATCACCCATCCTCTGCCCGCGCTCGCCGTGGGCCTTGCGCTCGGCTCGCGCTTCATCCCGCCGCGCCTGCTGCTGGCCGGCATGCTCGCCGCCTGCCTGCCCGACCTCGATGTGCTCGCTTTCAAGCTGGGCATTGCCTACAACGACGCCTTCGGCCATCGCGGCTTCAGCCATTCCCTGCTGTTCGCAGCGTGCATCGGCGCGCTTGGGGCGCTGTGCTGCCGCCCGCTGGGCAGCGGCCCACTGAAAGCCGGCCTGTGGGTCGGCCTGGCCACCGCCTCCCACAGCGTGCTGGATGCGCTGACTGACGGTGGCCTGGGAGTCGCCTGGTTCTGGCCCTGGAGCGATCAGCGTTACTTCCTGCCGCTGCATCCCATCGAGGTATCGCCCATCGGGCTGTCGCGCTTCCTCAGCCCGCGCGGGCTGCAGGTGCTGCTCTCCGAGGCGCACTGGGTCTGGCTGCCCTGCCTGGGTGTGGCGCTGGCCGGTATCGGCCTGCGTCGTGTACTACAGCGAAAGGACTGACTCAGCGCTTGTCCAACTGAGCCTGAAGCTGCTCCAGCAACGAGGCTTGCGAGCTCTGCAACGGCAGCTGAGCGCTGTAGCCCTGGAAGCTGCTGAAGCGCGCCTGGTAATCCAGTTCGAACTGGAAGCGGTTGTCCCAGCCGGGCGAATCCTCCGGCATCAGCTGATCGCAGTCACGCAGTGCCTGGGCCGTCGCGCAGGGCTTGTAGGCCTGCGGGTAGACCTGGCGCTTCCACAGCACCCAGGGCGACAGCGCCAAACCGGAGAGACTGTTGCGCCGCAGGTCCAGTTCCAGGAGTTGCAGCAGGCCGTTACCACCCAGGTACTGGTGCTGGTAATCGACCATCACCATGTCCACGCTGTGCCCCAGGTCGTTGAGCATCCGCGTGTGCACCGCGCCATCGGCATGGGCGTTCAGGGTGAGGAAGACCTGGTCGTTACGGCGAATCAGCCTGTCCCACAACAGCGCGCCGCTGGCGTTGTCTTCACGGGACAGCTCCGCCACGCCGCCAGCACTGCGCCGCAGGATGCTGTGCGAAGCGAGGATCACCGGCACATGGGGATGCTCGTCGATGACGCTCTGCGCCCACTCCAGGGTGGCCTCGGAGGGGCTCCAGTCCAGCGCCAGCAGCAGGAACGACTGGCCGTAACGCTGGAACAGGTGCACCTGGCTCAGGCCCTTGGGGTCGCTGCCGACGTAGGTGCTCTGCCAGGCAGCGCGCTCGGGGCCGAAGTGATCCGCGAAGCGGTCGAGGAAGGAGCGCCGGTCATCCGTGCTGGCCTCTTCGTGCACGTCACGCTCGCCCGTGGCGATGCTATAGGGCACGCCGCGCTCCTCCAGCGTACGCATGGCGCCGCTGGCGGTCTGCCACTGGCTGGCAACGCCGGCGTTTTCCACCACGTCGCCCAGGTGCACCACCAGCGGTACCTGCAGCGCCTCGGCGTACTTGGCCAGCCAGAAGGTCTGCGCGAAGAACGCCAGCGCCGGCTGGTACGGCAGGTCGGGGAAGCGCTGCTCGCTGCGGAACAGGTGGCGCTCGCGGTGGTTGTTCTCCGCGTAGAACTGGGTGTCGGGCAACAACGGCAGCACAAAGCTGCCGCCGCCGGAAGCGATTGCCAGCGCTGGCAACGGGTGCTGGCGAAAGAACGCCTGGTCCCGTTCGACCACATCCTGGGTATCGGAATCGCCACAGCCACCCAGCAGCAGGCAGCAGGCAAGCAGGCAGGCCAGCGCTTTCATCACGGTTTGGTGGCCACTCCGGGAAGGCGCAGCAGGCGGAAGGCTTCCTTGTCGAAACGGCCTTCGAACACCAGCTCAGAGGCTCCCGGCAAGGCGGCGGCAATGCGCTCGGCATCGCGCGTCTGGATCATCAGGTAGAACGGGCCGCGCTGCGCCGCCAACTGCTCGGGGCGATCGAGGAACAGCGGCTTCAGGTCGCGATCGAGGTTGACCATCAGCTTGATCGCCTGCGCGTCCGGCGCCATGCCATAGAGCGCCAGAGGCGCGGGCTGCGCGTCGAGCTGGCGCAGCACTTCGCGGGAAAACACCTGACTGTCGTACAGACGATGCTCCACCGGCTCGAAGACCAGGATGTAGCCTGCCCAGAGCGCGAGCGCGGCGCCCAGCGCCAGTGCTGGCGGACGTCGCCAGCGCAGGGCGCCGAATGCCAGCAGCGCGGCGAGCACCACGATGCAGGCTGGCAGGCGCCATCCCAGCGCGGCAAGTTCCTGCGGATAGCGCTTCCAGGCCAGCCACAAACCCGCCAGCAGCAGGGCCGGCAAGGCCAGCCACAGCACTCGCAGCAAGCCGCGCAACACCTGCGCCAGGCGACTGCCTGCGACCATGAACGGATAGCTGGCAATGATGGCGGCCAGCGGTGCCAGAGCGATGATGTAGCGGGCCTTCTTGGCCTGCGGCACCGACAGCCCGGCCATGACCACCAGCGCCGCCAGGGCGCAGCCGGCCACCAGGCGGAACGCCGGCTCGCGGCGGCGCTGCCAGAGCAGCGCCAGCGCCGGCAGCGCCAGCGGGAAGGCCAGCGCGTAGTTGCCCAGGGAACTGCGGAAGTAATACAGCGCATCGCTGGAGCCGGCCGTGCCATCCAGGCGACCGATCACCTGCATCTGCAGGACGTCCTGGACGAAGGTTTCGCCACCCGCCGAGCGCGCCAGGGCGATCAGCGCAAAGACGCAGAGGATCAGCAGCGCCAGCGCGCTCGCCGAGAAGGCGAACAGCGACTTCCAGCGCCGATCCAGCAACAACTGGCTGCACACCATGCCCGCCGGCACCACCAGCCCCAGCGGGCCGCGCAGCGCGAAACCGGCCAGCAGCAACGGCAGCAGGCGCAACAACAAGCCCGGCACGCCATGGCGCTCGGCATGGAAGGCGACGTAGAAGGCCAGCAGGCCGACGGCAGCCACCATCAGGTCAAGGGACACAGCCCGCGTTTCGCTGAGGAAGGTAGCGGTCAGCAGCAGCATCGCCACGCTGATCAGCGCCCAGGAGCGCGAGAACGGAGCCACCAGGCGATACACGACGCCGGTGCAGATCGCACCGGCCAGCGCGGTGGGCAGCCAGGCGGTGAGCTCGGTGACCCGCCCCAGTGGCAGCGAGAGCAGGTAGGTCAGGAAGGTCGAGGTCGCCGGATAGTCCGGATAGGGCGCGCCGTAGGTGGTCGGGAACCAGCCCGGCCCATGGCGCAGCATTTCGCGCGCGAACAGCACGAAGCGCGAGTCGAAGCCGACGAAGGCATCGCCCTGCACACCGAGCAGGAACAGCACCAGCGCCGCCAGCATCACGCAAAGCGTCTGACGACTCAGGGCGGATTCCGCCTGAACACCGGGAATTTGAGAAAGTGAAGACACGCGCGAGTCTCTCGCAGGCTCCGCGCGGAAAACGTCCGGGCGCCATTAACCTGCACAAGCGCCCGTAGATACCACAGGGGCCGTCAAGAAGATGTCAAAACCGGCCACGACAGAAGCAAAACGGCCCGCAAAGCTATGCTCTGCGGGCCGCGAAAGCTGCGATCACGAGGATCGGCTCAGAAGCGGTAGACCTCGACATCGGTGCGGATCGGCACCACCAGCGGGATCTTCGGCCCTTCTTCCTTGGGCTTGGCCGCCTGCTCGGTATTGGCCACTGCCGGCTTGCGCGGCGGCGCAGCCTGCTGCTCGGCAACGGCTGCGGCAACCGGACGCACGTCACGGGCCAGTTGCACGGACAGCTTGCGCAGCAGGTCGCCCTGCGCGCGCACCTGGTCCTGCACGCTGCCCGAATGCGCCTCTTCCTCGCGGAAAACGCGGCTGTCGCGCAGCTCACCCTTCTGGTCGAGCAGGCGCCAGCGCGCCTCCAGCACCGCCGGCTCCTTGGGGCCGGAGTCCAGGCGGCTGATGGTCAGCATGACCTGAACCTGCGGGGTGAAGCCGGGCTTCTCCGGGAACAGCGCCAGGCGGGTGCTGTCCAGCTCGCCCGAGAGCAGGCGCATCAACTGCTGGCTGACGTTGGTCTCGAGACTGCCGGCCCAGCGGGCTTCGGTAGACAGGTTGAGGATACCGTCGGCCTGACGCTGGACCATGGTCTCGCGCTTCAGGTAATCGGCCAGGGAGACCGGACCGAGGAGCACAGCGACACCGTTGTCCCGTTCCGGAACCGGAACGGCACCCGCATCCAGCTGGTACAGCTGGGTCGGTCGATTCACCGTACAACCCGCCAGCCCGAGGAGGCTGACGAGGGAAAGATAGGCCAAGGCGCGCAAAGCGCTCATCTGGATCACCGTCATTCGCCGAGTTTCGGCGCTACTTCCAACAAAACCAATATGACTTCAGGCAACGCGCCGCGGCGCCGGTTACCCAAAGGGACGTATCATCCCTTAACCGGCGCCTCAGCTCCAGAGGCAGAATGTATCGAGCCGCGTTTCAATCCTGAGACAGCGATTCTACCAGCAAGGCGTCCACTCGCTGGAAACCGCGCGGCAGTTTGTTGCCCCGACGGCCCCTTTCGCCCTTGTAGTGTTCCAGGTCGTCACCCTTGAGCGAGAGCGTTCGCTTGCCGGCCTGCAGCACCAGGGTCGCGCCCGTCGGAAGAACGGCGAGGTCGGTAAGGTACTCCTCGCGGCTCGCGACACGGTCGCCCGGCACGCTGATGATCTTGTTGCCCTTGCCCTTGGCCAGTTGCGGCAGGTCGGACACCTTGAACAGCAGCAGCCTGCCTTCGGTGGTGACGGCGGCGATCCAGTCCTGTTCAAGGTCCGCGACCGGACGCGGCGCCATGACCTGCGCGCCGTTGGGCAGGCTGAGCAGCGCCTTGCCGGCCTTGTTCTTGGCCTGCATGTCTTCGCCCTTGGCGACGAAGCCGTAACCGGCATCCGATGCCAGCACATACAGCGCGTTGTCCTCGGGCAGCAGCACACGGTCGAAGCTGGCGCCCGGCGGCGGCGTCAGACGACCGGTCAGCGGCTCGCCCTGGCCACGGGCGGACGGCAGACTGTGGGCCGCCAGCGAATAGCTGCGCCCGGTGGAGTCGATGAAGACCGCGTACTGGTTCGAGCGACCCGGCGCGGCCACCTTGAAGCCGTCGCCGGCCTTGTACGACAGGCCGGTAGCGTCGATGTCGTGGCCCTTGGCGCAACGCACCCAGCCTTTCTCGGACAGCACCACGGTCACCGGCTCGGTCGGCATCAGCTCGGTTTCCGACAGGGCGCGGGCTTCGGCGCGGGCGACGATGGGCGAACGGCGGTTGTCACCGTAGGTCTCGGCGTCGGCAACCAGCTCATCACGCACCAGTTTGCGCAGCTTGGCGTTGGACCCCAGGATCGCCAGCAGCTTGGCGCGTTCCTTGGCCAGCTCGTCCTGCTCGCCGCGGATCTTCATCTCTTCCAGGCGCGCCAGTTGACGCAGGCGGGTGTCGAGGATGTAGTCGGCCTGCAGCTCGGAGAGCTCGAAGCGCTGCATCAGGACCGGCTTGGGCTGGTCCTCGGTGCGGATGATGTGAATGACTTCGTCGAGGTTGAGGAAGGCGACCAGCAAGCCTTCCAACAGGTGCAGGCGCTTCTCGACCTTGTCCAGGCGGAACTGCAGGCGGCGGCGCACGGTGTCGGTGCGGTAGGTCAGCCATTCGCTGAGCACCTGGCGCAGGTCCTTGACCTGGGGTTTGCCGTCCAGGCCGATGACGTTCATGTTCACCCGGTACGAGCTTTCCAGGTCGGTGGTGGCGAACAGGTGGGTCATCAGCTCTTCGGCATCCACGCGGTTGGAGCGCGGGATGATGACGATGCGGGTCGGGTTCTCGTGGTCCGACTCGTCGCGCAGGTCGGCCACCATCGGCAGCTTCTTGGCCTGCATTTGCCCGGCGATCTGCTCCAGCACCTTGGCCCCGGAGACCTGGTGCGGCAGCGCGGTGACCACGATATCGCCGTCCTCGACGCGGTACACGGCGCGCATGCGCACCGAGCCACGGCCGGTTTCGTAGATCTTCTGCAGGTCCGCGCGCGGGGTGATGATTTCCGCCTCGGTGGGGAAGTCCGGGCCCTGCACGTGTTCCATCAGGTCGACGATGGTCGCTTGCGGCTCATCCAGCAGGCGGATACAGGCAGCCGCCACTTCGCGCAGGTTGTGCGGCGGAATGTCGGTGGCCATGCCCACGGCGATACCGGTGGTGCCGTTCAACAAGAGGTTGGGCAGGCGCGCCGGCAGCACGGCCGGCTCGTCCAGGGTGCCGTCGAAGTTCGGCACCCAGTCCGCGGTGCCCTGACCCAGCTCGGACAGCAGGGTCTCGGCATAGCGCGACAGACGGGCCTCGGTGTAACGCATGGCGGCGAAGGACTTGGGATCGTCCGGCGCACCCCAGTTGCCCTGGCCATCCACCAGCGGGTAGCGGTAGGAGAACGGCTGCGCCATCAGCACCATGGCTTCGTAGCACGCCGAGTCGCCGTGGGGGTGGTATTTACCCAGCACATCACCGACGGTACGCGCCGACTTCTTGTGCTTGGAGTCGGCGTCCAGGCCCAGCTCGCTCATGGCGTAGACGATGCGCCGCTGTACGGGCTTGAGGCCGTCGCCGATGTGCGGCAGGGCGCGGTCCATGATCACGTACATGGAGTAGTTCAGGTAAGCCTGTTCGGTGAAGTCGGCCAGTGACCGGCGCTCCACGCCCTCCAGACTCAGATCGAGGGTTTCGCTCATGCGTGCCTCACGGTGTAGATCGCTGGCGCAGCACCAGGGTGCCGTCCTGCTGGGTGAAATCCAGTTGTCTGAGTGCGCTCATGCCGAGCAGCACCTCGTCGCCTTCCATGCCCGGCGCGATCAACGCCGGCACATCGGTCAGGCGGATGTCGCCAAGCTGCAGACTGGGCAGGCGCGTGCGCCAGCCCTGGCTGCGGCCGTTGGCGGTGTCCAGGGTCACCGGCAAGCCACGCGGCAGGCCGAGACGGTCGGCCAGGCGCTGCGGCAGAGCCACCTGGGTGGCGCCGGTGTCGAGCATGAAGGTCACCGTCTCGCTGCCGATCCTGCCGTCCACCACGTAGTGGCCGGCGCGATTGCCGATCAGCCGCACTTCCACGTAGCCGTCGCCGCGGGTCGACTGCGGCTGCGGGTTGGGGTTGTGCTGGCGGGTTTCCCAGGCGCCGAAATAGCGGGTGGCCAGCAGGATGCCCGCGCCCCAGGCGAGGAACATCATGATCTTGCCGATCCGCTTGCCCGGCACCGTGTCGCTCATTTGCCACCGAGCCAGCCACCGGCCGGCGCCGCGAAGCGCAGCACATAGGGCCGCACGTCACCATCGGCGCGGGCGTGGTCGCCGTTGTCCAGGCCGATCCAGGCGCCGGCATCGTCGAGGATCAGCGCTTCGGCCACGCCGTAAGGCAGGTCGTAGCGCCGTTCCGGGGCCAGTGCGCCGGCGGCGAAAGACCAGCACAGCTCCTGCGCACCGGTCTTTGCATCACGGCGGCAGATCTGGTGCGCCAGGCGTTCGAGGGTGAACAGCTTGTCCTTGTACAGCGCCAGGTCGGAGAAATCGATCGGCAGCGCGCGCTCGGCGCCCAGCTCCGGTGGCGGCAGTGCAGTGCCGCCTTCGCTGAGCATCACGCAGTTGCCATCGCACTTCCAGGTGCCGTTCTCGTTGTGCACCTTGAGCAGACCGCGACGCTGGCGCTCGGCGGCCAACCACAGCTGCTTGCCGTCAGCGCTGATGGCGATGCCTTCGTAGAGCGCATTGAACTCCATCAGCAGGCCGCTGGCACGGGCCTGGCGCAGCAGGTTCTGCGGCAACGGCAACCAGCTCGGCTCACCGACAGCGGGCAACAGCAGGACGGCGGCATAACCCTCGCTGACCACATAGCGGTTGCCCGCCTGGTCGCAGCTGATGCCTTCGAAGTCCATGGCGCCGCCACGCAGCAGTCCGCCAACGCTGACGCGTGCCTTCGCCCCCCAGGACAGCCCGCTTTCCGGTGTGCCCGGCACCACGAAGGGTTCGGCAGTGGCCTGCCAGGCCTTGCCCGGCGTCTCGTCGATCAGCAGCCGGTAGATGCGGTCGTCGTCGCGGTCGGACACCGTCCACATCTCGCTGCCACACAGCGCCAGGCCGGAGAGGTTGCCGCTGGGCATCCCTTCCACCGGATGCTCGGCGACGAACTGCAACGATGCCGGCGCCACCGCTGCAGCGGCCGGGACAGCAGGCTTCGCGGCCGGGACGGGCGTCTCGGCCGGTGCCTGGGCGGCGACGGCAAGGCCGGCGCACAGCCCAAGGGAGACCAGCAGCCAGCGCATCAGGCGATGTCCGCCAGGTTGCCCTTGGTTTCCAGCCAGGACTTGCGGTCGCCGGCGCGTTTCTTGGCCAGCAGCATGTCCATCATCTCCACGGTGCCCTCGCTGTCTTCCAGGGTCAGCTGGACCAGCCGGCGGGTGTTCGGGTCCATGGTGGTTTCGCGCAGCTGCGGCGGGTTCATCTCGCCCAGGCCCTTGAATCGGGTGACCTGCGGCTTGCCACGGCGCTTCTCGGCAGTCAGACGGTCGAGGATGCCGTCACGCTCGGCTTCGTCCAGGGCGTAGAAGACTTCCTTGCCCAGGTCGATACGGAACAGCGGCGGCATGGCGACATAGACGTGGCCGGCTTCCACCAGCGGGCGGAAGTGGCGGACGAACAGCGCGCACAGCAGGGTGGCGATGTGCAGACCGTCGGAGTCGGCGTCGGCGAGGATGCAGATCTTGCCGTAGCGCAGCTGGCTCAGGTCGGCCGCGCCCGGATCGACGCCGATGGCCACGGCAATGTCGTGGACTTCCTGGCTGGCGAGCACTTCGCCACCGTCCACTTCCCAGGTGTTCAGGATCTTTCCGCGTAGCGGCATGATCGCCTGGAATTCCTTGTCCCGCGCCTGCTTGGCCGAACCGCCGGCGGAGTCACCCTCCACCAGGAACAGCTCGGAACGCATCGGGTCCTGCCCCGCGCAATCGGCCAGCTTGCCGGGCAGCGCCGGGCCCTGGGTGATCTTCTTGCGCTCGACCTTCTTGCCCGCCTTGAGGCGGCGGCCGGCGTTGCTGATGGCCAGCTCGGCCAGCTGCAGGCCCAGCTCGGGGTGGGCGTTGAGCCACAGGCTGAAGGCGTCCTTGACCACGCCGGAGACGAACGCGGCGGCCTCGCGGGAAGACAGGCGCTCCTTGGTCTGGCCGGAGAACTGCGGCTCCTGCATCTTCATCGAGAGGACGAAGGCGATGCGCTCCCAGACGTCTTCCGGGGCCAGCTTCACGCCACGCGGCAGCAGGTTGCGGAATTCGCAGAACTCGCGCATCGCGTCCAGCAGGCCCTGGCGCAGGCCGTTGACGTGGGTGCCGCCCTGGGCGGTGGGAATCAGGTTGACGTAGCTTTCCTGCAGCGATTCGCCACCTTCGGGCAGCCACAGCAGGGCCCAGTCCACCGCTTCCTTGTTGCCGGCCAGCGAGCCGCAGAACGGCTCGTCGGGCAGGCGCAGGTTCTCGGAGACCGAGTCGACCAGGTAGGAACGCAGGCCATCCTCGTAGTGCCACTCGATGCGCTCGCCGCTGGACTTGTCCTCGAAGCTGACCAGCAGGCCCGGGCACAGGACGGCCTTGGCCTTGAGCACGTGCTTGAGGCGGCTGACGGAGAACTTGTGCGAGTCGAAGTACTTGGCATCCGGCCAGAAGTGCACGCTGGTGCCGGTGTTGCGCTTGCCGACAGTGCCGACGACCTCGAGGTCGCTGGACTTGAAGCCGTCGGCGAAAGTCATGCGGTATTCGTTGCCGTCACGCTTGACCCGCACCTCGACCAGGGTCGACAGCGCGTTCACCACCGAGATACCCACGCCGTGCAGGCCGCCGGAGAACTGGTAGTTCTTGTTGGAGAACTTGCCGCCGGCGTGCAGTTTGGTGAGGATCAGCTCGACGCCGGGCACGCCCTCTTCAGGGTGGATATCCACCGGCATGCCGCGGCCGTCGTCGATCACTTCCAGCGAGTTGTCCTCGTGGAGGATCACCTGCACGCTCTTGGCGTGGCCGGCGAGGGCTTCGTCGACGCTGTTGTCGATGACTTCCTGGGCCAGATGGTTGGGCCGCGAGGTGTCGGTGTACATACCCGGGCGCTTGCGCACCGGGTCGAGGCCGGAGAGAACCTCGATGGCGTCTGCGTTATAGGCGTTCTGCTGGGCCATGGGGTTCCTGCTTAATCAGTCGAAGAGGTGATGGCTTCAAATTCGGCGAAATCCACGTCGCGCCACTGGCTGGACGGCACGCCGGCAAAGGCCAGGAGCGCCGGCAGATGGCTGACGAAGCGCTGGAAGCCGTGGTCGCCGCCGGATTCGATGCGCAATGCAGCGGCCCGGTAGTAACGCTCGGCGGCACGGTAGTCGAGGGTTTCGTCAGCGGTCTGCAGCCACACCTGGTAGCGCGTGCCGTCGGTGGGCGCGGGGACTTCCAGTTCCGCCAGTGCAGCGACGTGGTCCAGGGTCAGCTCCCAGGTCTCGCCGCTGTAATAGTTGGTCTGCGGGCCGAGCTGGCCGTCGAACAGCCGGTGCGGCGCCACGGCCGGATTGATCAGCACGGCCTTCAGGCCATGGCGCTCGGCCAGGTACGTCGAGTAGTAGCCGCCCAGGGAGCTGCCGATCAGCAGCGGCTGGCCCAGTTCGGCGACGGCGGCGTCCAGCTGCGCCATGGCCTTGCGCGGATGGTGATGCAGCGCGGGCACACGCAGGCGATCAGCCAGGCCCAGGCGCTCCATGGCAGCCGTGAACTGGCGTGCCTTCTGCGAGCCGGGCGAACTGTTGAAGCCGTGGATATAGAGGAATGCGGTCATGGGCCGGGAGGCTACAAGCTGCAAGTGGCATGCCGCAAGAGGGTCAGCGTCGCAAGGTGTTCGAAGCGTGACCGATCAATAGCCCTTGATGCTGTAGTCGACTTCGAACTCGATGTCGGTCACCCGCGAAACGCCGGTCTGCACTTCACCATCTGCCATCAGCCGCAGCCAGCGATAGCCCGGCGCCGGACTGTCGACGCAGAAGTCCTCGCTGCCCGGGGTGAACTGCACGCAAGTCGAGGGCGACGCCAGCAGGCGCACGTCGCCGCGCAGGCGGTCGATCTCCTGGTGCACGTGGCCCCAGAGCAGGCAGCGCACGTTCGGGTAGCGGTCGATGACGGCGAACAACCGTTCCGGGTTGTAGATGCCGATGCGGTCCATCCACTGGCTGCCGATGGGCACCGGGTGGTGATGGAAGCTGATCAGCAGGTGCTTGTCCGGCGCGGCCTGGATGGCACGCTCCAGCAACTGGATCTGCTCGACGGTCATCTGCCCCGGCACCGCGCCGGGAATGGTGGAGTCCAGCAGGATCACCCGCCAGGCGCCCAGGTCGATCACCGGGTCGAGCAGGTCGGTGCCGGCGGCGGCTTCGCGCATCGGTTCCATTTCGTCGTGATTGCCGGGGAACCAGCGGGTCGCTGCGTCGATCGGCGCGGTGATGGCGCGGAATCGCTGGTAGGACTCGACCGAGCCATCCTGGGAGAGATCCCCCGTGGCCAGCACCAGGTCGATCGCCGGTTGCTCCTCGCCCACCAGACGGACGACCTGAGTCAGGCTGTCGGCGGTATCCATGCCCAGCAGCCGGCCATTCTCCTGCGCGAACAGGTGGCTGTCGGAAAGCTGGACGACCAGGACGGAATCGGAAGCGGTGGGCTGGGTGGGCAAAACGCCTTCTCCTGTGAGGCGGGCGTGCGGGAATTCGTGACGAAGTATGGTGACAGGCGCCCCCCTGAGCAAACCGGGAAAGCGTCACAGATCACAGTTAGGGACACGAGTGGGCGATGGGCGGGCAGAATAACATGGCACGGTCATGCCATATCGCCATCATCGTGTTTTTTCAGCGCTGCAGCACCGGCTCCAGCTCGTGGCCGCAGGACAGGCAGTGGCTCAGCCATTCACCGAGGAACTGGTTGAGCTGGTTCTTCTCGTCCGGCTGGTGCATCGCCTGATTCGGGTAGGGGTAGATCGCCAGCAGGCGGCGCGCCTGCTCGGCGCCGACCACTTCGGCCATGCGCGCATCGTGGTACACCCGCACTTCCAGCCTGGGCGCCGGCAGCCAGGGCAGGCCCAGCTCCTGGCGCACCTGCAGCACGGTGGTGTAGGGACAGGCTTCGATCACGTCCAGCGCCAGCACGCCGAGCAGCCGCTCGCCTTCGCTGAGCGCGACGCGGCGCGAGACCTGGGCCTCGCGCATTTCCGGCAACAGGCGCATCAGGCGCAAGTAGTTCGCCTCGCAGGTCGCCTGCAGACCCGCCAGGTCGACGCGATAGCGCTCGCGCAGCAGATTCACACCCATAACCCCCTTACCTCGGCGCGATTGAGCGCCAGCCATTGCAGGGCGAGCATGCTCGCCGCGTTGTTGATACGGCCGTCACGTACGGCCTGCAGTGCTTCTTCGAACGGCATGACGTGGACGCGGATGTCCTCGCCCTCCTCTTCCAGCCCGTGGATGCCCGAGGCGTTGCTGCTGTCGCAGCGGCCGACGAACAGGTGCACCAGCTCGTTGCTGCCGCCGGGCGACGGCAGGTACTGGGCGATCGGCCAGAGTGCGCCGAGGGTCAGGCCGGCTTCTTCCACCGCTTCGCGGCGGGCGACTTCCTCGGGCTCCTCGTCCTTGTCGATCAGCCCGGCGACCAGCTCCATCAGCCAGGGATTGACCCCGGCGTCCATGGCGCCGATGCGGAACTGTTCGATCAGCACCACTTCATCGCGCTGCGGATCGTAGGGCAGCACGCACACGGCATCGTGGCGCACGAACAACTCGCGCTTGAGCACCGGGCCCATGCCGCCGGCGAACTGGCGGTGCCGCAGGTGCAGGCGGTCGACCTTGTAGAAGCCCTTGAAGCACTGTTCGCGCTTCTGGATCTCGATGTCCTGGGGGCCTGGCTTGAACGTTTCCGACATCCCGTTCCTACTCCCGTTCCTACTGACAGTACGTTGAACTTCGCGCCATCCTATCGCGCCGCCGGGGCAGGCGCAGCCTCTTTCGGGGCCCGCCGGGCGGCCGGATGGCTGTGACCGCCGCCCGCAGCCGGGGTTCGCAAAGTGGTTCATAATCAACCGCCGAACCGGCAGCGCCGATGGCGGTCGAACCACTCCATTGCCGGCGAACGTCCACGACAAGGAATCCCATGCGACTTCTGAAACTAGCAGCCCTGTGCGGCATCAGCCTGTTACTGGGGGCGTGCCAGGGACTGTTCAAGCCCTCGCTCGACGAGCCGCTGAGCGCGACCCACACCGCATTCGAACACCCCAAACCCGGTTGCCAGGGCGAACAGTGTCCGCTGTTCAACCTCGACACCCTCAGCTTCGACGACGAGCCGGCGCTCAACGAAGCGATCAACGCGCAACTGCTGCAACTGGCCCGTGAAGGCGACGGCGCGGCGCCCGCCAGCCTGGACGTCTACGAGAAGCGTTTCCTCGATTCGGCCCAGCCCGGCTGGAGCTCCTACCTGCAAGCGAAGATCCGCGAACAGCATGACGGTCTGGTGATCATCGAGCTGTCCAGCTATCGCTTCACCGGCGGCGAGTACGGCCAGCCCGGCCGCGCGTTCATCAATTATGATCGACGCATCCACAAGGTGCTCACCCTGCAGGACATTCTTCTGCCCGGCCAGCAGGATAACTTCTGGAAGGTGGCGCGCATGGCGCACCAGGCGTGGATCCTGCAGAACAAGCTGGACGAGCAGGACCCGAACTTCTCCAAGGACTGGCCGTTCCAGCCGACCGAGCACTTCGCCCTGACCTTCGGCGCCATGACGCTGAAGTACGACATCGACCGCATCGCCCCGCATTCGGTCGGGCACCCGGAGCTGAAGATTCCGTACCCGCGCCTGAATGGGATCGTGAAGACCTACTACTTCCCGGGGCGCGGGGCGCAGTAAGTCTCGATCTGACAAGCCAGAGAGCCATCGCGGATTCGCCCGCGATTCACCGGCTGCTCAGGAGCGTTCCCGGTCGCGGGCATGGCCCGCTCCTACAGTTGGCCGTGGAGTAATGGCTCAGCTTTTGTAGGAGCGGGCCATGCCCGCGAACAGCATCACGCCGCAGCCGGTACCTTCGTGCCAACCCGCCCCAGCAGCAGCTGCAGCACACCCGCCACCACCAGCGCCGGCAGGGTCGCGCCCAGGTCAGGCTGGTAATTCGCCAGCAGGTGATACACCACCACGCCACCGCCCCAGGCCAGCAGCGAGCCCCAGCGCAGACCATGGGGAATTGCGGCCGGCGCGCGGCGGCGGAGGACGAAGTGGTCGATCAGCACCACGCCGAACAGCGGGGCGAACACCGAGCCGATCAGCAGCAGGAAGTTCTGGTACTGCGCAAGCGGCGCGAACCAGGCGATCAGGGTGCAGATCACGCCGATAGCCAGGGCCAGCAGCTCGACCTTGAGCGGCAGCAGGATGCCGCTGGACACCGCCGCCGAGTGGATGTCGGCGAAGGCCTTCTCCGACTCGTCCAGCAGGATCAGCAGCAGCGGGATGCCCATACCGGCGCCGGCCAGCGCCAGCAGCAGCGCATTGGCATCGCTGCCCTGGGCGAACGCCAGGGTATAGGCCACGCCCAGCCCCATCAGCCAGAAGCAGCCGATGAAGAAGCCCAGCGCCGCGCCGGTGAAGGTCTGCCCGGCGCGCTTGCCGAAGCGCGAGTAGTCGGCGATCAGCGGCAGCCATGACAGCGGCATGGCGATGGCGATGTCGAAGCCCACGGCGAAGGACAGCGAACCGTCACCGGCCTTGGCCCAGAGCGCGGCCAGATCGGCGCGCTTGAACAGGTCGAAGGTCAGCCAGATGCACGCGGCGAGCAGCAGCCAGATGCCCCAGCGGCGCAGCACCTTGCGCACGAAGGCAAGCGGGCCGGCAACCGCCAGCAGGGTCGCCAGCGCACCGAACACCAGGGTCCAGAGGGCCGGGTTGGTCCACAGGCTGCCTTCGCCGAAGGCGCGGGTCGCCAGCAGGCTGGCGGCGTCGCGCATGACGATGATCTCGAAGGCGCCCCAGCCGATCAGCTGCAGCAGGTTCAGCAGCGCCGGCAGTGCGGCGCCGTGGCTGCCCAGGCTGAGCTTGAGCGAGGCCATGGCGGACAGGCCGGTGTCGGTGCCGATCACCCCGGCGCTGGCCAGCAGCAGCACGCCGACCAGGGTGCCGAGCAGGATCGCGCCCAGCGCGCCGGCCAGGCCCAGGCCCGGCGCCAGCAGGGCGCCAGTCTGCAGCACCATGAGGCCGATGCCCAGGGAGAACCAGAGGGAGAACAGGTCGCGCAGACCGAGCACGCGCTGGGCGCTGCCCACGGCGGAAGTCGGTGAATAGTCGATGGCGGTAGTGGTCACGATGCGTGCAGGGCTCGAAGGTTGGATTTTGTTGTTTTTCGTAGGAGCGAGCTTGCTCGCGAATGAACCCCGTCGCGAGGCTGTTCGCGAGCAAGCTCGCTCCTACAGGGTGTCGCCGGTCACACCTGTTTGTAGATCACCGAGCCTTCGTCCTTGAAGCGCGCGGCCTGTTCCTGGAAGCCGGCCTCGATGGCCTTCTGCTCGTCGGTCAGGCCATTCACCTTGGCGTAGTCGCGGACTTCCTGGGTGATCTTCATGGAGCAGAACTTCGGCCCGCACATGGAGCAGAAGTGCGCCACCTTGGCCGAGTCCTTGGGCAGGGTCTCGTCGTGGAAGGCGCGGGCGGTGTCCGGGTCCAGGCCGAGGTTGAACTGGTCTTCCCAGCGGAACTCGAAGCGCGCCTTGGACAGCGCGTTGTCGCGGATCTGCGCGCCGGGATGGCCCTTGGCGAGGTCGGCGGCGTGCGCGGCGATCTTGTAGGTGATGATGCCGGTCTTCACATCATCCTTGTTCGGCAGGCCCAGGTGCTCCTTGGGCGTGACGTAGCAGAGCATGGCGCAACCGAACCAGCCGATCATCGCCGCGCCGATGCCCGAGGTGATGTGGTCGTAGCCCGGCGCGATGTCGGTGGTCAGCGGGCCGAGGGTGTAGAACGGCGCCTCGTCGCAGCACTCCAGCTGCTTGTCCATGTTCTCCTTGATCAGGTGCATCGGCACGTGGCCGGGGCCTTCGATCAGCACCTGGACGTCGTGCTTCCAGGCGATGCGGGTCAGCTCGCCGAGGGTCTCCAGCTCGCCGAACTGTGCGGCGTCGTTGGCATCGGCCACCGAGCCCGGACGCAGGCCGTCACCCAGCGAGAAGCTGACGTCATAGGCCTTCATGATCTGGCAGATTTCCTCGAAGTGGGTGTAGAGGAAATTCTCCTGGTGGTGGGCCAGGCACCACTTGGCCATGATCGAGCCGCCACGGGAGACGATGCCAGTGACGCGCTTGGCGGTCAGCGGCACGTAGCGCAGCAGCACGCCGGCGTGGATGGTGAAGTAGTCCACGCCCTGCTCGGCCTGTTCGATCAGGGTGTCGCGGAAGATTTCCCAGGTCAGGTCTTCGGCGACGCCGTTGACCTTCTCCAGCGCCTGGTAGATCGGCACGGTGCCGATGGGCACCGGGCTGTTGCGCAGGATCCACTCGCGGGTCTCGTGGATGTGCTTGCCGGTGGACAGGTCCATCACCGTGTCGGCGCCCCAGCGGATGCCCCAGGTGAGCTTCTCCACTTCTTCCTCGATGGAGGAACCCAGCGCGCTGTTGCCGATGTTGCCGTTGACCTTCACCAGGAAGTTGCGGCCGATGATCATCGGTTCCAGTTCGATGTGGTTGATGTTCGCCGGGATGATCGCGCGGCCGCGGGCCACTTCCTCGCGGACGAACTCGGGGGTGATTTCCTTGGGAATGCTGGCGCCGAAGCTCTGGCCCGGATGCTGGGCGTCCAGCAGGCCGGCGGCGCGGGCTTCCTGCAGTTTCATGTTCTCGCGGATGGCGATGTATTCCATCTCCGGGGTGATGATGCCCTGGCGCGCGTAGTGCATCTGCGTGACGTTGCCGCCGGCCTTGGCGCGGCGCGGGGTACGCACGTGGGCGAAGCGCAGGGCGTCGAGGCTGGCGTCGGCCAGGCGCGACTGGCCGAACTCGGAGGTCAGGCCGGGAAGGATTTCCGTGTCGCCGCGTTCGTCGATCCAGCGCGAGCGCACATCCGGCAGGCCCTTGCGCAGGTCGATGCGCACGTCCGGATCGGTGTAGGGGCCGGAGGTGTCGTAGACCATCACCGGGGCGTTCTGCTCGCCACCGAAGGCGGTCGGGGTATCGGCGAGGGAGATTTCCCGCACGGGGACACGGATGTCCGGGCGCGAGCCGGTCAGGTAGACCTTTTTCGAATTCGGAAAGGGCTGGGTCGACTGACGGTCCAGCTGTTCAAGGCGGGTGACGTTGTTTTTCTGGGTGCTCATCCTGGCTCTCCTGGGGTTGATTGCCGGGGAGAACCTGGGACGAGAGGAGCTGCTTGCTGCAGCGAAGGGACGCATCCCGGGAAGGGCTGGGGCCGGGGCGGAATGCGCCGCGGGATGCGTACTTCTTGTTCCCTACGCGGGTGCTAACCCGATCAGGTTCAACGGGATCCGGAACTATCCGATCTCAGCCCCTCGCAATGGGGCACCCCGACAAGAACGCCCGCAGTCTAATCAAGTGCGCGTGGATAAGCCAACGCCGCCTGGCCGAAAACGCGCATTTGCCTACACACGGCTACACTCCTGCCTCGGAAGGCTCGTACGAACGTGCCTTGACCGCCATCGGCCGCGACCGTAGCCTTGCCCCACCTCGCATCACTTTCCAGGACGAACGAATGCTGCGCAGACTCTCTCTGGCTGTCGCTGTAGCCGCAACGACAGGCTTTGCCTGGGCTGCACAGCCCGCTCCGGCCGCTCCCTCGCTGCCCACCAAGACGGACCTGATCAACGTTTACAAGGATGCCGTCGACAACAACGCCGACCTCGCCGCCGCCCAGGCCGATTACCTGGCGCGCAAGGAAGCCGTGCCCCAGGCGCGCTCCGGCCTGCTGCCGCAGATCAACGCCGGCGCCAGCACGGGCAACACCCGCACCGCACTGGATACGCCCAGTGCCACGCTGAACCGCAATAGCCAGCTGGTGCAGGCGAGCCTGAGCCAGCCGCTGTTCCGCGCGGACCGCTGGTTCCAGCTCAAGGCCGCGGAAAACACCACCGAACAGGCCCAGCTGGAATTCTCCGCGACGCAGCAGCAGTTGATCCTGCAGACTGCCCAGACCTACTTCGGCGTGCTCCGCGCCCAGGACAACCTGGCCGCCAGCAAGGCCGAGGAAGCGGCATTCAAGCGCCAGCTCGACCAGTCCAACGAACGCTTCGACGTCGGCCTTTCCGACAAGACCGACGTGCTCGAGTCCCAGGCCAGCTACGACACCTCGCGGGCCAACCGCCTGGTGGCCGAGCAGCAGGTGGATGACGCCTTCCAGGCCCTGGTGACCCTGACCAACCGCGAGTACAGCTCCATCGAGGGTATCCTCCACTCGCTGCCGGTAGTGGCCCCGATGCCCAACGACGCCAAGGCCTGGGTGGACACCTCGGTCCAGCAGAACCTGCGCCTGCAGGCCAGCAACTACGCGGTCGACGCCGCCGAAGAGACTCTGCGCCAGCGCAAGGCCGGCCACCTGCCGACCCTCGACGCCGTGGCTCAGTACCAGAAGGGCGACAACGACGCCCTGGGCTTCACCAACACCGGCGCGCCGGGCGACCCGCACTATGGCAAGTACGTCGACCAGACCAGCATCGGCCTGCAACTCAACGTGCCGATCTACAGCGGCGGCCTCACCAGTTCCCAGGTGCGCGAGGCCTACCAGCGCCTGAACCAGAGCGAACAGCTGCGCGAAAGCCAGCGCCGCCAGGTGGTCCAGGACGCCCGCAACCAGCACCGCGCGGTGAATACCGACGTGGAGCAGGTGAAGGCGCGGCGCCAGGCGATCATCTCCAACCAGAGCTCGCTGGAAGCCACCGAGATCGGTTACCAGGTCGGTACCCGCAACATCGTCGACGTACTGGATGCCCAGCGTTCTCTGTACAACTCGGTGCGCGACTACAACAACACCCGCTACGACTACATCCTCGACAACCTGAGCCTCAAGCAGACCGCCGGCACCCTCGCGCCGAGCGACCTGGAGGCCCTGGGCACCTACCTGAAGCCGGACTACAACCCGGACAAGGACTTCCTCCCGCCGGACCTGGCCAAGGCCGCCGAGGCGCAGCTCAAGGCCGGCGCGAAGTACTGAGCCAGCCCCACGAAAAAGCCCCGCGATGCGGGGCTTTTTCTTTGGTGCCGATTACAGACGGCACATCGCTCTGACCTCTGCCCTGCGCTAGTTCTGGCTCTTCAGAGACTTCCAGCGAAACACCCGCACACTCCGAACGGCCCCTTTCAGGAGGCCTCGTTGAAGCGGAGTTTCAGGGGTTGAGCGACATGGATGTCGCGAGAGCCACGATGGGCCAGGGATGGCCCTTCGCGGCGTGCCCCTGAAACTTCGTTTCAACGAGGGAATTTTTCGCCTAGGCGAAAAACCGGATGGAGGGGCAAGACCTTTGCCTACTTTGGGTCTTTCCAAAGTGGGTCGCCCGAGGGGGCGAAACAGAAAGTCCGGGCGCGCATCGAAGCGACGCTGAACGCCCGACAGGAAGGCAAGGTAGCACCCCGACCTCAAACCATCGGCGTACAACCGCATACGGTTGTACGCCCTACGCTTCCTACCAGCCTAGAAGTTCGCGCTCCGCCGAGGCCTGCGGATTACGCCGCGCGGGATTTCGCGGACAAGGTCCGCTCCTACGCAAGGCACGGCGACGGAACCGGCCTGTAGGAGCGCGCCCTGCGCGCGATCGCGGACATGGCCCGCTCCTACAGGGAGCGTCGGAGCGCGGGCCGAAAGCGCCCGTCAGTCCCGATACCCCGGCGACACCCGGTCGAGCATGCGCAGCAGCGCCGACCAGGCCAGGTCGTAACCATCCGGATCGCTCAACTCCCCTTCCGCCAGCGGCCGCGCCGGGGCGTTGAACTGTTGCTCGGTGTGACGGCACACCTCCTCCGGTGGAATCACCAGTTCGCCGCCCGCCTGGGCTGCCAGCTGGATGTCGCAGGCCTTCTCCAGGTAGTACATGCGCAGGAACGCCTGCTGCACCGTCTGCCCCACGGTCAGCAGGCCATGGTTGCGCAGCATCAGGCCGTAGTGGTCGCCCAGGTCGCGCACCAGGCGCTCCTGCTCGTCCATCGACAGGGCGATGCCTTCATAGTCGTGGTAGCCGAGGCGTCCGTAGAACTCCAGGGAGATCTGGTTCAGCGGCAGCAATCCACAGGCCTGCGCCGCCACCGCGCAACCGGCGCGAGTGTGGGTGTGCAGCACGCACTGCGCGTCCTCCCGGGCGCCATGGATGGCGCTGTGGATGACGAAGCCGGCCGGGTTGACCTTGTATGGCGACGGCTCCACCGCATGGCCGGACAGGTCGATCTTCACCAGGCTCGACGCGGTGATCTCGTCGAACATCAGGCCGTAGGGGTTGATCAGGAAATGGTGTTCGGGACCGGGGATGCGCACCGAGATGTGGGTGAAGATCAGGTCGGTCATGCGGTAGTGCGCGATCAGGCGGTAACAGGCCGCCAGCTCCTCGCGCAGTTTCCATTCTTCGGGCGAACAGGTGGCGCGGCTCGGGGCCGGCGCCTGCAGCGACGTCATGGTGCTCTCCTCCTCAAGGCAAAAGGCGCCGGGGCATCTGCCCCGGCGCCACGGTCACATCCCGGTCATTGTGCAGCCCAGGCGTTGAAGCGCTCTTCCAGCTCCTCGCCGTGGTCAACCCAGAACTCGTCATCCATCGCCAGGCCCACGGGCAGGTTCTGCTTCGAGGTCGGCACCCAGCCAGCGAGGTCGGCTGGCAGGCGTTCGGCGGCCTGCGTGTTGGTCGGACCATACGCAATGTGCTTCACGTAGTCGACCTGCGCATCGGCGCCATTGGCGAAGGCGATGAAGCGCTTCGCCGCATCGACGTGCGTGGAGCCCTTGATGATCGCCCAGTAGTCCATGCCGTACAGGCTGCCCGGCCAGACCAGCTGCAGGTTGCGCCCGGCCTTGAAGGCATCGGCGATGCGTCCGGTGTAGGTGGTGGTCATCACCACGTCACCCGCGGCCAGCCACTGCGGCGGTTGCGCGCCGGCCTCCCACCACTGCACGTAGGGCTTGATCTGGTCGAGCTTGGCGAAGGCGCGGTCGACCCCGGCCTTGGTGCCCAGCTCCTTGTAGACGTCCGCGGGCTTCACGCCGTCGGCCATCAGGGCGAACTCCAGGTTGTAGATCGCGCGCTTGCGCAGGCCGCGCTTGCCGGGGAATTTCTTCACGTCCCAGAAATCCGCCCAGGACTGCGGCGCCGGCTTGAGCTTGTCGGCGTCGTAGGCGATGGCCACGCCCCAGACCAGCGCGGCCGAGCCGCAGTCCTTGGCGGCGTTGGGGATCAGCTGGTCCTTGTTGCCGATCTGCTGCCAGTCCAGCGGCACGAACAGGCCTTCGTCGCAGCCACGGGCCAGATCCGGCCCCTCGATCTGCACCACGTCCCAGTCGGCATGGCCGGTGTCGGCCATTACCTTGATGCGGGCCATTTCGCCGTTGTATTCGGTCTGGGTCACCCCGACCCCGGACTGCTTGCTGAAAGGCTGGAAGAAGGCCGCATCCTGGGCCTTCTGGCCGGTGCCGCCGTAGCCGACCACCACCATGTTCTCGGCAGCCTGGGCGGCAGCGCAGCTCAGCCCGAGGGCGAGCAGCAGCGGCGAGACGGCGGTCTTCAGGAAGGAGCGCTTGTGGCAGGTGTTGCGGTGGAAAGTCATCGAGCATACCCCCAGTCGTAGTTGGCCATGGGCGCAGCCGGGATGGCCACGCACACGCTGGACGGGCGCGCCGAAACAACGTTGCAAGGAAGGCAGGGCAGAGCGAAATCGATTGCCAGCGGGTGGACCCGCCAGGCGAGGGGGGACCGTACGGGACGGTTCATGCGCCTCTCCTCTTGTAGTTGTTGTGGAGCACGTCGCGGTTGCCCCGGAGTACTCCGGGTGCGCTATCGAAACTACCCAGTCACTTTTAAAAAAACAAGTTGATTTTTTACTAGCGGTAAATTTCCATAGGAAGAACTTAAACAACATTTTCCAGCCAGGAGAAGCCGCCGTGTCCCAGGTCCGTCACTTCCAGCAATCCGCCCTGCAGTTCCAGCCCTACGCTGGCCAAGACCCCGAGCGCGCCGCCATCTGCCGGCTGATCGGCCCGGCGGACAGCGAGACCATGGGCGCCGGCCTGGCCCGTTTCGACGGCGTATCCATCGAATGGACCGTGCTCTACGACGAGCTGATCGTGGTGCTGGAAGGCAACTTCCGCCTGCGCCTGGCCGATCAGGTGATCGACGCCAGGCCGGGCGACGTGATCTGGGTCCCCGAACGCACCCCGCTGGCCTACGAAGGCGAGAAAGCCTGCGTGTTCTATGCGCTCTACCCGGTGGACTGGCAGGCGCGCAACGCCTGAGACCACTCGCCGGCTGCCCGACACGGCCGGCGCGTCGACACCGCACTACCCGCTGCACCACAACAAGAATCCGGAGTTGCCCGATGAGCCAGTTTCCCCACCTGTTCAGCCCGCTGCGCATCCGCGGCAAGGCGCTGAAGAACCGCATCATGTCCACCGGGCACGACACCTCGATGCCCACCGACAACCTGGTCAACGACCAGCTGGTGGCCTACCACACCGCCCGCGCCAAGGGCGGCGTCGGCCTGATCGTGCTGCAGGTCGCGGGCGTCCACGACAGCGCCCGCTACACCTCCCACGTGCTGATGGCCACCGATGACGAATGCATCCCCGGTTACCGGCGCATCGCCGAGGCGTGCCACGCCGAAGGCACCGTGGTGCTGTCCCAGGTATTCCACCCCGGCCGGGAGATCATGGAATCCAGCGACGGCCTGCTGGCTGTCGCCTACGCGCCGTCCGCCTCGCCCAACGAACGCTTCCGGGTGATGCCCCGCGAGCTGAGCCAGGCAATGATCGACGAGATCGTCCAGGGCTACGCCGACGCTGCACGGCGCCTGCATGCCGCCGGCATCGATGGTGTGGAAGTGGTCGCCAGCCACGGTTACCTGCCGGCGCAGTTCCTCAACCCACGGGTGAACCGCCGCAGCGACGGCTACAACGGCGACCTCGACGCGCGCCTGCGCTTCACCCGCGAAGTGATCGCCGCCGTGCGCGCCGCCACCGACGAAAACTTCATCATCGGCCTGCGCATCTCCGCCGATGAGCGCGACCCGGAAGGCCTCACCGAAGACGAATCGCTGCAGGGCGTCAAAGGCCTGCAGAACTCGCTGGACTACGTGCACATCGTCGCCGGCACCTCGGCATCGCTGGGCGGCGCCATCCACATCGTCCCGCCGATGGCCGTCGAAGCGGCCTACCTGGCCAACGAGGCCGGCACCTTCAAGCGCAACCTGGAGATTCCGCTGTTCGTCACCGGGCGCATCAACCAGCCGCAGGAAGCCGAGCTGATCCTCGCCCGCGGCCAGGCCGACGTGTGCGGCATGACCCGCGCGCTGATCTGCGACCCGCAGATGCCGGGCAAGACCGAAAGCGGCCGCGTCGAGGACGTGCGCGCCTGCATCGCCTGCAACCAGGCGTGCATCGGCCACTTCCACCGCGGCTACCCGATCTCCTGTATCCAGCACCCGGAAACCGGCCGCGAGCTGATCTACGCCGAACGCAAGATGGCCACCCAGCGCAAGCGCGTGCTGGTGGTTGGCGGCGGGCCGGCGGGCATGAAGGCGGCTGCCGTCGCAGCGCAGCGCGGCCACGAAGTCACCCTTTGCGAAGCCAGCGCCCAGCTGGGTGGGCAGGTCAACCTCGCCCAGCTGCTGCCGCGCCGCGCGGAGTTCGGCGGCGCCTCCACCAACCTGCAACGCGAGATGCAGCTGGCCGGCGTCGAAGTGCGGCGCAACACCCGCGTCGACCGAGCGCTGGTCGAGCAGGAACGCCCCGACGTAGTGATAGTCGCCACCGGCGCCAAACCCTATCGCCCGCCCTACGAAGAAGCCGGCGAACTGCAGGTGGTGGACGCCTGGCAGGTGCTGCGCGGCGAAGTGAAGCTGGGTCGCTCGGTGCTGGTCACCGACTGGCGCGCCGACTGGATAGCCCCCGGCATCGCCGAGCGCCTGGTACGCGACGGCCACCAGGTCCACCTGGCGGTGAACGGCACCCACGCCGGCGAGAGCCTGCCGCTTTACGTACGCGACCACATGGCCGGCGAGCTGCACCGCCTGGGCATCACCATCACCCCTTACGCCCGCCTGTACGGCGTCGACGACAGCACCGTCTACCTGCAGCACACCGCCAGCGGCGAGCCGATGCTGGTGGAAAACATCGACACCCTGGTGCTCTGCCAGGGCCACCAGCCGGTGGACGAGCTGGCCGACGAAATCGCCGACCTCGCCGAGGTGCGCCGCATCGGCGACTGCCTGGCGCCGCGTACAGCCGAAGAAGCAATCTACGAAGGGCTCAAGGCCGGTTGGGCAATCTGACGTGCGGTTGTACGACGCCGCTCGAATTTTCCCGTCTTGCGCCTGAGTAGGATGGCGTGGAGCGCAGCGATACCCATCAATGCCCGAGCAGCGGCAGCATGGGTATCGCTGCGCTCCACCCATCCTACGACGAGCAGAGCCTGGGATGCCCCAGGGTTCCCAATGAAGAAACAAAGGACCCGGCGCATTGTTTAGAATGCCTCACGACGCCAATCGCCAGGACCCTCGCCGCATGAGCCGCAAAGCCCCGCAGGAAGCCCCCGCCAACGCCGAAGCGCAGTTCCTCGGCACCCGCATCCGCGGCCTGCGCAAGCGGCGCGGCATGACCCTGGCGGAGCTGGCCGAGCAGAGCGGGCTGACCGCCGGCTACATCAGCCAGCTGGAACGCAACCTGGCCTACCCGTCGATCCCGGCACTGTTCAACATCGCCCGCAGCCTGGGCGTGACCATCCAGTGGTTCTTCGCCAGCGAAGTGCAGGTCGACCCGGCCGACGCCGGCTACGTGGTGCGGCGCAACGCCCGCACCAGCGTGCATTACGAAGACGGCATCGTCGACGAACTGCTCAGCCCGCAGCCGAGCCGCCAACTGGAAATCCTCCACTCGAAGTTTCCGCCCGGCACCTACAGCCAGCAGAGCTACAGCCATGACGGCGAGGAAGCCGGCTACCTGCTCAGCGGCACCTTCGAGCTCTGGGTGGGCGAGCGGCATTTCCTGCTCACCGAAGGCGACAGCTTCAGCTACTCCAGCCAGGAGCCGCACCGCTACGGGAATCCCGGCGAGGTGGACGCGGTGGTGCTCTGGGTGATTACGCCGCCGACGTTCTGAGGGGCTTCCGCTCTTGTAGGACCGAGGGGGACGCCCAGTCCTTGCTCGCGAACCTGCCAGCGCCAAGCACCGCACAACGTCCCCTCTCCCCAGCCCACTCCCTGAAGGGAGAGGGAGCCGTTCGGCGTTGTAGGAGGACGCCGAGTCAGCCGACTGGCTCAGAATTGTCATGTCGCGCCGAATCAGTCCCCTCTCCCTTCAGGGAGAGGGTTAGGGAGAGGGTAAATCCCCCAGCTCCGAAGCCCGATCAGCCCTTGATCAACCGCCCCAGCCCGTCGAGCAACCGCTCCAGCGCGCCCTGATTGGCCTTCATCACGCCCAATCCTGCCTCGGCCATCCGCGCAGCCGCAGCCGGCTCGTCCCAAAGGGCCGCCACGGCCACCGCCAGCGAAGGCGCATCGGCCACTTCGCGCAGTGCACCAACCTCGCGCAGTTGCGCGGCGATCTCCAGGAAATTGAAGTCGTGTGGACCGGACAGCACCGGCTTGCCCAGCGCCGCCGGCTCCAGCAGGTTGTGCCCGCCGTTGGGCACCAGGCTGCCGCCGACGAAGGCAACATCTGCCAGCGCATAGAGGAACAGCAACTCGCCCATGGTGTCGCCCAGCAGCACCTGGGTATCTGCCGTCACTCGTTCGCCAGTCGAACGCCGCTGGGTGCGGAAGCCTTCGCGGCTGCACAGCTCGAACATCGGGTTGAAGCGTTCCGGGTGGCGGGGCACCAGGATCAGCAGCGCCTCCGGGTGCTTCTCCAGCAACTGGCGATGGGCGGCCAGGACGATCTCGTCTTCGCCGGCATGGGTGCTCGCGGCGATCCAGACCGGCCGCTGCTGCGCCTGCCATTGGCCGCGAAGGTCATCGGCGCGCCGCAGCAGTTCGGGATCGATGGTCAGGTCGAACTTGATCGAACCGGTCACGCTCACGCAGTCCGGGCGCGCGCCGAGCTGGCGGAAGCGCTCGGCTTCGGCCGCGGTCTGCACGGCGATCCAGCTCATCGCTTCGAGCATCGGCCGGGTCAGCCCGGCGAAGCGCGCATAGCCTCGCGCCGAGCGTTCGGACAGTCGCGCATTGGCCAGCGCCACCGGAATGCCGCGCTTGGCGCACTGGTGGATATGGTTCGGCCACAGCTCGGTTTCCATGATCACGCCCAGCACCGGCCGCGCGCGGTCGAGGAAGCGCGCCGCAGCCCAGGGCAGGTCGTAGGGCAGGTAGCAGTGTTGCACCTGGTCGCCGAACAGCGCGCGGATGCGCTCGGAGCCGGTGGGCGTCATGCAGGTGACGGTGATCGGCAGGCCGGGATGGCGCTGCATCAGCGCGCGGATCATCGGCGCGGCGGCGATGCTCTCGCCCACCGAAACCGCATGCACCCAGATACCACCGGGTTTGAGCGCCGGCAGGCCGAGGGCGAAGCGTTCGCCGACGCGCTGGGCGTAGGCGGGCGCCTTGCGTGAACGCAGGAACAGGCGCAGCGCGACCAGCGGCAGGCCGAGGTGGAACAGCAGGGTATAGAGAGTCCGGTTCATGGCGGCGGAGAGTAGCAAATTAGCGGGCGGAATCCTGCAGGAGTCGCAGGGACCTGTAGGAGCGAGCTTGCTCGCGAACATTTCTACCCGCCGCTCCGGAGCGGAATGGTTCGCGAGCAAGCTCGCTCCTACGAAGAGCAAATCAGCGCGGGATCAGGCGATGTCACACCGGCGAGGCGAGGTGCTCGGCAAAGCACTCGCCCAACCACTGCGCCGCCGGCCCCAACGGCTCGTCGCGGCGCCAGACCAGCTCCACCACCAGCGGCGGCGGCGTCCAGTCGCTGGCCAGTTCCACCAGCAACGGCTGGTAGGCCGGGTACTGCGCCACATGGGTCGGCAGCCAGGCCCAACCGAGGTCGCGCATCAGCAGTTCGGCCATGGCGTAGAAGCTGTCGGCGCGCCAGACCAGCGGGCTGATCTGCTCGCCGCCGGGGTAGTGGCTGTCCTGCGGGGCCATCAGCAACTGGCGATGCCGCGCCAGCTCGCGGCGGTCGGCGTAATCCAGCCTGGCCAGTTCATGCCCGGCGCCGCACACCGTAACCATCTCGATGGTGCCCAGTCGCTGCCGCTCCAGCTGCTCGGGCATGCCTTCGTGGTGGAACAGCAGGCCAAGGTCGGCGCGGCGCTCCAGCAGCTTGCGCGCCACGTCGCCCTGGGCGCCGCTGGCCAGTTGCACCTCCAGGGTTGGGAATTCCTGCGCCAGCGCCTGCAGGCCGGAGAGCACCGGCTGGTAGGGCATGGCCTCGTCCTGCGCGAGGCGCAGCAAGGGTTCGGTACCGCGCACCAGCGCCAGTGCCCGGCTCTCCAGGCGCTCGCACTGGCGCAGCACCTCGCGGGCCTCGTCCAGCAGCGCCCTGCCCTCGCCGGTCAGCACCGGCTGGCGGCCGCTGCTGCGCTCGAACAGTGTCACGCCCAGGTCGCTCTCCAGCAGCGCGATGGAGGAACTCACCGCCGACTGCACGCGCTGCAGTTGCCGCGCCGCCGCCGAGAAGGACGACTGATCGGCGACGCTGACGAACAGTCGCAGCTGGTCCAGGTTCCACTGCATGGCCACCACCTATCTCCAGTTCAGATAGGTAATGACTTTATCCCATCATCCAGGAGACTAGAATGCCCGGCAGATTCGAACGTCAGCTGCGTGTCGCTCATACCGAGCGGCGTGTCGTTCCGGGGAGCACCCACCATGCCCGGTTATCTCTACCTCGCCATCGCCATCGTCGCCGAAGTCATCGCCACTGCCTCGCTGAAATCAGTGAAGGGCTTTTCCACGCCCCTGCCGCTGGTGCTGGTGATCGTCGGCTACGCCATTTCCTTCTGGATGCTCACCCTGGTGGTACGCAGCATTCCGGTCGGCATCGCCTACGCCATCTGGGCGGGCCTGGGCATCGTGCTGGTCAGCATCGCGGCGCTGGTGCTCTACCAGCAGAAGCTCGATACCGCCGCCCTGTTCGGCATGGGCCTGATCGTCAGTGGGGTCGTGGTGATCCAGTTGTTCTCCGGCAACGCCGGCCATTGAGGCCCTTGAAGAGCCCCTCTCCCCAGCCCTCTCCCTGAAGGGAGAGGGAGCCTACCGCGCCCCCTGCCACATTCAACTGCGACTCTATCGCCTCAGTCGGCTCCCGCTTGCAGCTTGTAGCCTGCCGCTTGCCGCCGCTCTCAAGCGTTATACTGCGCCCTTCGTTTTTCCCTCGAGGCGCTTTCATGTCCGAATCCCTGAGCACCGACATCCTCATCGTCGGCGGCGGCATCGCCGGTCTCTGGCTCAATGCCCGCCTGCGGCGCGCCGGCTTTTCCACCGTGCTGGTGGAGAACACCGCGCTGGGCGGCGTGCAGAGCATGCGCTCGCAGGGGATCATCCATGGCGGCACCAAGTACGCGCTGCATGGCGCGCTGACCGGCGCCTCGGAAGCCATCGCCGACATGCCGGCGCTGTGGCGCGACTGCCTGGCCGGCACCGGCGAAGTGGACCTGCGTGGCGTGCGCCTGCTCTCCGACGCCCATTACCTGTGGTCACCCGGCGGCCTGGCGGGCAACCTCACCAGCTTCTTCGCCAGCAAGGCGGTGCGCAGCCGGGTCGCCCAGGTGAAGGGCGCCGACCTGCCGCCAGCCCTGCAGGACAAAGCTTTCAAGGGCAAAGCCTACCGCCTCACCGAGCTTGTACTGGATGTACCCAGCCTGGTCGCCCGCCTGGCCGAACTGGCCGGCGACAGCCTGCTGGCCGGCGAACGTTTCGAAGCCCTGCGCGAAGGCGACAAGCTGGTCGGCCTGCGCGTCGATGGCCGCGACATCCGTGCCCAGCGCGTGGTGCTCAGCGCCGGAGCCGGCAACGAGGCCCTGCTGCGCGAACTGGGCCTGGAGCGCCCGGAGATGCAGCGTCGCCCGCTGCACATGGTGCTGCTCACCGCGCCGACCCTGAAACCGCTGTACGCCCACTGCCTGGGCGGCGGACCGAAGCCCCGCGTCACCGTCACCACCCACCCGCTGAGCAACGGCGACTGGGTCTGGTACCTGGGCGGCGACATCGCCGAAGCCGGCGGCGTGGCGCGCAACGAGGCCGAGCAGATCGCCGAGGCGCAGCGCGAGCTGCACAAGCTGGTGCCGTGGATCGATCTCTCCGCCGCCCGCTGGGCGACCCTGCGCGTGGACCGCGCCGAACCCTCGCAGAACAACCTGCTGCGCCCGGACAGCGCCTTCCTCGCCGAGGACGGCGCGCTGCTGGTCGGCTGGCCGACCAAGCTGGCCCTGGCGCCGAACTTCGCCGACCGCGTGCTGGAGTCCCTGCAGAAGAGCGGCATCCGCCCGCAGGCAAACGCTGACCTGCCGGTCCTGCCGCGTCCGGCCATGGCCCGCCCAGTGTGGGAGGAACTGTTCGGATGAAGACCCTGCATCATCTGCACCGTCCGCTGGGCAGCACCGGCCTGAACGTCTCGCCGCTGGGCCTGGGCACCGTGAAGCTCGGCCGCGACCAGGGCGTGAAGTACCCCGCAGGCTTCCGCATCCCCGATGACCGCGAGGCCGCCGACCTGATCGCGCTGGCCCGCGAGCTGGGTATCAACCTGATCGACACCGCGCCGGCCTATGGCCGCAGCGAGGAGCGCCTCGGCCCGCTGCTGCGTGGCCAGCGCGATGCCTGGGTGATCGTCAGCAAGACCGGCGAGGAATTCGTTGGCGGCCAGTCGCAGTTCGACTTCAGCGCCGCCCACACACGCCGCTCGGTGGAACGCAGCCTGCAGCGCCTGGAAACCGACTACATCGACCTGGTGCTGGTGCATTCCGACGGCAACGACCTGGACATCCTGCGCGGCACCGAGGTCTACGCGACCCTGGAGCGCCTGAAGGACGAAGGGCTGATCCGCGGTTTCGGTTTCTCCGGCAAGACCGCCGACGGCGGCTTGCTGGCCCTGGAGCGCGGCGACTGCGCGATGGTCACCTACAACCTCAACGAGCAGGCAGAAAAGCCGGTGATCGACCATGCCCGGGCCCATGGCCGCGGCATTCTGATCAAGAAGGCCCTGGCCAGCGGCCATGCCACCCTCGCCCCCGGCGTCGACCCGGTACGTGCCAGTTTCGAGCTGGTGCTGGGCCATCCCGGCGTCGCCAGCGCCATCGTCGGCACCATCAATCCACTGCATCTTGCGCACAATGTAAACATCGCCGCCGAGGTCCTCGACCGCTGATCGGCGGTCATGTGACTTACGCATTCCTGTGCCATGCTCCAACTCCCCCGAGGAAAACCCTGGGGCACAGAAACTGTCGCCAGCCGGCGATTCCCACGCAAAAGCCTCGGAATCGCCAAGCCTTTCAGGGAAAAATCCGGAAATCCTTTCGATTTTCGATGACACCAGGAGCGGTGTCAGGCTGTCTAGGTTGTAGCGACCCCGTAATTGAACGATCGGCCGGACCGTCCCTCCAGACGGTCAGCGTTCGCGTCGGCGTCGCTTGCCACGGTAAGGACGCGCCAGCGCAACCCGGCGCCCTGTACGACCAGGCCCTGCAAGAAAGGAAGACCCTATGCCCCGTACGCTCGCCCGCAAGGACCCGACCGCCTTCAAGACCCTGCCGCTGCTGGTGGAAGCCAGCCCGGAAGGTCTCATTTACCAGACCCTCGGCAAGCCCCTGAACTTCGCCCAGGTCCTGGAAAAGCGCCGCCCCATCGAGATCAAAGAGACCGAACGCTTCGTCACCGAACTGGCCAACCTTGGCGTTTCGGTGCGTCTGACCCTGAACTACCAGGGCCGCGACCACTGGATCCTGGTGCGCCAGCGCCGAGAAGACCGTGGCGACACGGTGCTCAAGCTGATTTCCGGCTACGTGCCGGCCCACGAGCTGAACCTGCCGCTGCTCACCGCGATCCAGGAAGTGGCCGAGGAATGCCTGGTGGAAACCGCCCACGGCTGGCTCGGCGGGCGCTTCGGCGACACCTGGCTGCCGACGCCCTACGAGGGCATCCTGCGCTACCGCGAGACCAGCCACTTCTCCCTCACCCCGCTGTCCGGTGCCTCGCGCCCGGTGCAGGCTGGCGCGCTGCGCCTGCTTGAGCGCCCGCAGGCCTACGTGCACCTGCCGACAGCCTCGCTGCAGCTGGTGTATGACCTGCGCCTGGAGCTGCCCAGGGATGCCCGCGAGGTCAGCCTGTTCCATGTCGACGAGAAACTCGAAAGCGGCCCGCTGGTGGCGCGGCTGGACCGCCGTCGTCCGGACATCTACCTGCTGCCGCTGGAGCACGGCGAGCCGACCGGCGAGCTGTTCACCCTGAGCAAGGGCGAGCTGTGCAAGGCCAGCACTCGCGGACTCTGGCTGTCCGAAAGCTTCGCCGAGCAGGATGGCTGGCTCGTGCGCGAGGAACGTATCCGCTTCCGCGAGTGGATGGAGCAGTGGCCGCCCGCCGCCGGCAATGCCGGCAGCGGGCGGCGCACGGCCTGAGGCCACCAACGTAAACCGGCCAGCCTGATGGTTGGCTGGGAAAAAGCGCCGCACCTTGAAGTTCTGCGCGGGGTTCTGCCCTCTCCCCGGACAACGCAAATCGCAGGGTGCTCTCGTCACTTGAGCTGACTGGAACTCTTGCCCAGCAGCCGCCGCGCCACGATCAGCAACTGGATCTGCTGGGTGCCTTCGAAGATGTCGAGGATCTTCGAATCCCGCGCCCACTTCTCCAGCAGTTCCTCTTCCCCATAACCCAGTGCGCCGGCCAGCTCGACGCATTTCAGCGTCACCTCGTTGGCCACTCGCCCGGCCTTGGCCTTGGCGATGGAAGCCTCCCTGGAGTTGGGCAGACGGTTGTCCGCCATCCAGGCGGCCTTGAGCGTCAGCAGGCGTGCAGCCTCCCATTCGGCCTCCAGGCGATACAGCGTCGCTTCGGCATGGCTGGCACTGAGCAACGGCTGGCGATAGTCGAAGCGGCAGCCGGCCTTCTTCAACAACTCGCGGGTACGGTCCAGCGATGCCTTGGCCACGCCGATGGCCATGGCGGCCACCAGTGGGCGGGTGTTGTCGAAGGTTTCCATCACCCCGGCAAAGCCTTTCTGCACGTCGATCTCAGCATTGCCCAGCAGGTTGGCGGCCGGCACGCGGCAGTCGCTGAAGCTGATGGACGCGGTGTCCGAGGCCTTGATCCCGAGCTTCTTCTCCAGGCGGGTGACGGTCATGCCCGGTGTGCCCTTCTCCACCACGAAGGACTTGATCGCCGCGCGGCCGAGGCTCTTGTCCAGGGTCGCCCAGACCACCACCGCATCGGCGCGGGCGCCTGAGGTGACGAAGATCTTCTCGCCATTGAGCAGGTAGTGATCGCCATCGCGGGTGGCCGTGGTGCGGATCGCCGCCGAGTCCGAGCCGCAGCCCGGCTCGGTAATGGCCATGGCCGCCCAGGTGCCGGAGAAGCGCTTGAGCTGCTCCTCATTGGCCACCGCAGCGATGGCGGCGTTGCCCAGGCCCTGGCGCGGCATGGCCAGCAGCAGGCCGGTGTCGCCCCAGCACATTTCCATCACGCCCAGGCAGGCGGAGAGGTTGCCGCCGTTCTTTACGCCCTGCTCTGCACCCTTCTCTGCACCAGCCTTGCGCTTGCTGGCGGAGGTGGCGCCGACGGCGTCCGGCGAGCCGGCATTCATGCCGTCCAGCAGCGCGGCCAGCAGGTCCAGCTCCTTGGGGTAGGCGTGCTCGGCCTTGTCGTACTTGCGTGAAATCGGGCGCAGGTAGTTCTCCGCCACCTGGCGGGCCTGGTTCTGCAAGGTGCGGAATTTCTTCGGCGTCTCGAGGTACATGCAAAGCTCCTTACAGGTGCAGGCCGCCAGCCATCAGGCTGACGGCGCGCAGGTCGCGGTACCAGCGCTCGGCCGGGTGTTCCTGGGTGAAACCGTGGCCACCGAGCAGTTGCACCGCGTCGGTGCCGATCTTCATCGCCTTCTCGGCGCAGAGCAGCTTCGCCAGGTAAGCCTCGCGGTGGAATGCCTGGCCACGCTCGGCCAGCGCGCAGGCGCGCCACACCATCAGGCGCATGGCGTCCAGCTCGACGGCGATGTCCGCAACCATGAAGGCCACGCCCTGACGATGGCTGATCGGCTCGCCGAAGGCCTCGCGCTCGTTGCAGTAGGTGATCACGTAGTCCAGCGCGGCCTGCCCGGTGCCCACGGCCAGGGCGCACCAGGCCAGCGCGGTGTGATCGAGGAAGGCCTGGTAGTCGAAGCGCTCCGCCGCCAGGCGCTGTCCGGCCGGGACCTTCACGCCCTTCAGGCGCACCCGTGCGGTGCCGGTAGCCTTCAGGCCCATGGCCGGCTCGGCGCGCACTTCGACGCCCTTGGCGCGGGTGTCGATGAGGAACAGCGCCGGGCCATCGCCGGCATCTGCCGCGACGATCAGCTTCTGCGCATCCACGCCGCGCACGACCAAGCACTTCTCCCCGGTCAGTGTGTAGCTGGAACCACGCTTGCGCGCCTTGGTCGACAGGCGCAGCGGGTCGGCCAGCAACTGCGGCTCGTTCACCGCGATGGCGATCAGCGGCGCTGCCTCTTCACCGACGAACGCCGGCAGCCAGCGCCCCTGTTGTTCAGCCGAGGCCCAGCGACGAATGCAGTTGGCTGCCGACAGCGGCACCAGCAGAGCCGCAGCCAGGCTCAGGTCGCCACGGGCAAGGGATTCGGCAATCAGCGCGTTGGTCACCACCGTGCGCTCGCCGGCCATGCCGCCATGCACTTCGCTGACGCCGTAGTGGGTCAGGCCCAGCTCCTGCGCCTGGGCCAGCAGCTCCAGGCTCAGGTTGGCCCTGGCGTCGGCTTCGTGGGCGGCCGGGCGCAGCACCTCGGCGGCGAAGCCTTCGAGCATCTCCGCGAGCATCTGCTGCTCGTCGGACAGGGACAGGTCGAAGAGCCCGTCCGGGTCGGCCTTGCGCGGGGTCTTGGGCTGCTTGGCGGCGCGCTCGCTGGCCAGCCGGAAGCCGGTGCGGCTGCCGCTGTAGAGCAGTCTTTCGAAGGGTTTGCGCAGCTTGAGTCGGTCCGGCCAGTCGGCCTGGGCGACACGGTTCAGCACGGCCAGGGCGCGGCCCTGCACGTCGGTGGTCATGGCATCTCGCTCCGCGGAGGGTGGATGCCCCGATCATGCGCTGCAAATTGCCGCAGGGACCATGACCGCTTTGCCGTCGGTGACTGGCAGAGCGGTCAAAGAAAAACCGGCCTGACGGCCGGTTGGTGCACACCTGCAGGAGCGGGCCATGCCCGCGAACGCCGGCAAGGCCGGCGCTCCACGCAATCGTGAGCGAGATCAGCCCTGGTGGCGAATCTTCTCGACAATGGCGGTGGTGGAGCTGTTTTCCACCAGGCCCAGCACGCGGACTTCTCCGCCATAAGCCTTGACGATATCGGCACCGACCACCTGTTCGACGCCGTAGTCGCCGCCCTTCACCAGCACGTCCGGGCGGACTTCGCTGAGCAGACGTTCAGGGGTGTCCTCGGCGAAGCTGACGACCCAGTCCACGGCACCGAGGCCGGCCAGCACGGCCATGCGCCGGTCGACGCTGTTGATCGGGCGACCGGGGCCTTTCAGGCGGGTCACCGAGGCGTCGTCGTTGGTGGCGACGATCAGGCGGTCGCCCTGGGCGCGGGCCTGCTCCAGGTAGGTCACGTGGCCGGCGTGGAGGATGTCGAAGCAGCCGTTGGTGAAGACGATCTTCTCGCCATGGGCGCGCGCATCCTCGATGGCCAGCAGCAGTTGTTCCAGGCTCAGCACGCCACGCTCGGAGCCTTGCTCGCGCTGCACGGCGCGACGCAGTTCCGGGGCGCTGATGGCGGCGGTACCGAGCTTGCCGACGACGATGCCGGCCGCGAGGTTGGCCAGGGCCACGGCCTGCGGCAGGTCCTCACCAGCGGCGATGGCGCCGGCCAGGGTGGAAATCACCGTGTCGCCGGCGCCGGTGACGTCGAACACCTCGCGGGCGCGGGCCGGCAGGTGCAGGGCGCTGTGGCCGGGGCGCAGCAGGGTCATGCCGTGCTCGCCACGGGTGACCAGCAGCGCGCCGAGCTCCAGCTCGGTCATCAGTTGCTGGCCCTTGGCGACCAGGTCGGCCTCGTCCGTGCAGCGACCGACGATGGCTTCGAATTCGGAGAGGTTCGGGGTGATCAGGCTGGCGCCGCGGTAGATGGCGAAGTCCTTGCCCTTGGGATCAGCCAGCACCGGGATGCCGCGTTTGCGGGCAGCCTGGATCAGCTGCTGGTGGTTCTTCAGCGCGCCCTTGCCGTAGTCGGAGAGCACCAGCACGCGGACCTGGCTCAGCAGCGCCTCGACGTCGGTGGACAGGGCCACGGCGTCGGTGCGGAAGGCTTCCTCGAAATCCACGCGCAGCAGTTGCTGGTGGCGGCTCATGACCCGCAGCTTGACGATGGTCGGCTGGCCGGCGATGCGCTGGAAGCGGGTGGTCACACCCACTGCCTGCAGGCTGTCGCTCAGGCTGTCGGCGGCTTCATCGATACCGGTTACACCAACCAGGAAGGCCGGTGCGCCAAGGGCGGCGAGGTTCAGCGCAACGTTGGCGGCGCCACCGGGGCGGTCCTCATGCTGCTCGACCCGGACCACGGGCACCGGCGCCTCGGGCGAGATGCGCGAGGTCGCGCCGTGCCAGTAGCGGTCGAGCATCACGTCGCCTACCACCAGCACGGGGGCCTGATCGAATCGGGGCATGGTCAATTTCATGGGAACTCCGCAGGTCGAAATCGCCGCGGATAATACCATAGCCGCCCGGTGCGACTTGCGCCGAGCACCGGGCGGTCACGGCAATCTCTACGGGGCTTTGCGCACCCAGAAGAGCTCGTGGCGACGCACCGCCTTGCGGAAGAACTCATCGTCGCCGGTGAGCGGCCACCGACGCCCGGCGAGCGCGCGCTGGATCAACCGGCGCAGGCGCTTCTTGCCGCTGAGCGGAGTCTGCAGGTCGTGCTGCAGGGCCAGGGCCTGGGCCTTGTCGATACGGGTCGCGGCGTCCAGCACCGGGCTCCACAGCGGGTCCGCCGGCAATGCCTCGATACAAGGTGGCAGGGCAATGCCACCGTCGGCCGGGCCCATGGGCCAGCGGTCGTTGTCGGCCAGGTGGTTGGCGTAGAGCAGCAGGGTCTGCGGTTTCCAGCTGCTGCGCTCGATGGCCTCCAGCGTCGCGCGGGTGGCCTGGACGTGGTCGGCGTGAGGGTCCAGCTCCGGGTGCGCGGTGAGGATCACCTCCGGGCGGATGCGTTCGATCAGCGCGGTGAGGTCGGCCACCAGGTTGAGCCAGGTCGGCGCGCCGTCGCTGTCGCCCGGCAACGCGAACGGATTGAAGCCGCGCACGCTGCGGATGTCGATCTCGCCGGACTCCTTCGAGCCGAACGCCTGGCTCGGCTCGGCAGCCATGGCCGGCAGTTGCAGGCAGTAGTAGCCCAGCTGTACGCAGCGCTCGGCCGGCACGCCGCCCCAGAGCGGCGCGGCGATGCTGTCCCAGGTGCGCAGGCGGCCCTTGAGCCGGGCGGCTTCGGCCTTGCCCAGACCAAGGCGCTCATAGTGCTCGGCCTCGATCTCGCCCTGGGTCAGGGTGACGATCCAGGCTTCCGGGCAGCGGCTGTATTGGCCGAAGGCGGCCAGTTCGGCGTCGTCGGCGTGGGGCGCGATGATCAGCAGGCGCTGCTGGGCGTAGTCCTGATTGTGGAAGGCGTGCAGCACGCCCTGCTGCGCCAGCCGGCAGTGGCGGCTGCGGATGCGCAACTGGCCGGAGCGCAGCGCTTCGCCCTGGCCGGAGAGGTTGATGTAGCGTTTGCCGCTGACGCCGCGCTCGAAGTCCTGGCGGTCCGGCTCGGCCCCCTCGATCAGCACCTGCGGGTCAAGCCAGCGGCCGAGCAGCGAGGCCTTGACCTCGATCTCCAGCACCAGCGTCTCCTCGTTCTCCGGCAGCGCGCCGGTGGCAACGTGCAGGCCGTGCGGGCCGAGGGACACCGGCAGGGCGATGGAGCCTGCGGGGAAGTCGTAGCGGTAGTCGTCGCGCGGCGAATAGAACAGGTGATCGGCGAACCACGCTTCATGGGCGACCCAGCCGAGCAGCACGGCCAGCGGCACGCTCCACCAGGGCGCGAAGATACCCAGCAGGATCAGCGCCAGCAGGGCGACGAGCAGGACCGCGCGCTTCTTGCGGCGGTGCTGTTTGAGCAGGTGCTGTTTACGCCCGGACATGGTGGTTCTCCTTCAAGGCCAATCGCGGACGGAGTCCGCTCCTACGCACCCGTGAAGCCGCCGTGCGATCCCATGGAAAGCCGACGTCAGACCTGGAACACCGGCACGCGGTGGCACCAGCGGTCCTTGTACTCGCGGTCGGCGCGGCCGAACGAATAGCGCAGCGGCTTGCCCAGCGCCTCAGCCTCGGCCCAGGCTTCCTGGGTATTGACGAAGCTGAGCACGCTGCCGGGGCTGAACTCGCGGTTCTCCGGAGCCACGCCGCCGTTGATGTATTCGACACTGACCCACTTCGGCGCTTCGACCCGATAAAGAATCTGGATCGCCACCGGCTCGCCGTCCAGGCGCACCAGCGAACCGCGCATGAAGTCGCGCATCAGGCTGAACACTTCGGCCAGCCGTGCCTTGCCCGGCACTTCGAATTCCCAGCGGCGCTGGAACAGGTCGGCGTAGATCCTCGCCTGCTCCTCGGGGCTCAGCTCGCTCATGGGCTGCAGCACACCGCCCGCCTCTTCCAGCAGGCGCTGTTCGCGGCGCTGGTTGTAGCGGAATTTCTTCGAGAAGTCGGCCGGGGCGCGATTCATCGCCAATTGCTCGGGCTGCTCGCGGGCGTCGCTGACCTGCTCGCGGTTGAGCTCGGAGAGGTAGCGCACCTGATGGCGCAGTTCGATGCGCGCGCCTTCGGCGATCGGCAGGATGATCTCGGCGTTGCCCAGGTCAAACAGCGCCTTCTTGCCTTCGCGCTTGAGCACGTCCTTGGACAGCGCCAGGTTGCGCCCCCAGGTCGGCACGGCGGCGCGCAGTTCGTCGCCGTCGAACCAGCCCAGGTAACGCACCGGAATGCCGGCCAGATGGGCGAGACGCTCAACCACGTCCGGGTGGGTAGCGACGCTGCCGCCGAAGCGGTGCCAGGCGGCGGCATAGTCAGCCGCCGCAATGGACGTCCAGCCGCGCTCGCGGAAGACTCGCAGACGGTTCAGCATGCCGGAGAGATCCGCACCCGCGTCATACCGGTTGCTCGACCGGTGCTTCTTCGGTCCCGTCGACCGGGTCGTCGGCGAACTGGCGGGCGTGCAGACGAGCGTAGTAGCCATTCTGCGCGATCAGTTCGTCGTGGGAGCCGCGCTCGACGATATGGCCCTGGTCCATCACCAGGATCAGGTCGGCCGCCTCGATGGTGCTCAGGCGGTGGGCGATGACCAGGGTGGTACGGCCTTCCATGACCTTCTCCAGAGCCGCCTGGATGTGCCGCTCGGACTCGGTGTCCAGCGCCGAGGTGGCTTCGTCGAGGATCAGCACCGGGGCGTCCTTGAGCAGTGCGCGGGCAATCGCCAGGCGCTGACGCTGGCCGCCGGACAGCATCACGCCGTTTTCGCCGACTTCGGTGTCGAAGCCTTCGGGCAGGCGATCGATGAATTCACGGGCGAAGGCGTCATCGGCGGCCCGCTCCACCGCTTCGCGCGGCTTGCTGGATAGGTCGCCGTAGGCGATGTTGTTCAGCACGCTGTCGTTGAACAGGTTGACCTGCTGGGTCACCAGGGCAATGTGCTTGCGCAGATTGCGCAACTTGTAGTCCTCGACATCCAGGCCGTCGAGCAGGATCTGTCCGTCGTTGTGGGCGTAGAAGCGCGGAATCAGGTTGGCCAGGGTCGACTTGCCGCTGCCCGAGCGCCCCACCAGCGCGACCATCTGGCCAGGCTCGACGGTGAAGTTGAGGTCATTGAGGACCTGCTTCTCGGTACCCGGGTAGGTGAAGCTGAGGTTTTTCACCTCCAGGCGACCACTGACACGGTCACGTTCGGCGGTGCCGTTGTCGACTTCCTGCGGCTGGTCGAGCTGGTCGAAGATGCTTTCCGCGCCCGCCACACCCTTCTGGATGGTCGAACTGACTTCCGAGAGCTGGCGGATCGGCTTGGGCAACAGACCGGCCATGGAGATGTAGGCCACCAGCTCACCGGCGGTGGCATCGCCACGCAGCAGCAAGACCAGGTACAGCAGCACGGCCATGGCGCTGTAGATCACCAGCTGCAGCATCGGCGTGTACACCGCCGAGGTCTTGTTCATGCGCAGGTTCTTCTTGGTGTTGTCGTTGCTCACCTTGAGGAAGCGTTTGCTCTCATAGGGCTCGCCGCCAAAACTGCGGACCACCCGGTAGCCATGGATGGTCTCCGAGGCGACGTGGGTCACGTCGCCCATGGCTACCTGAATCTTCTTGCTCTGCTTGCGGAACTTGCGGCTCGCACTGGTTACCATGACGGCGATGACCGGCAGGATCGCCAGCATCACCAGGGTCAGCTTCCAGTTCATGTACAACAGCGAGGCGAACAGGAAGACCACGGTCATGCCTTCACGGATCACCACCTTGATGGCGTCCGTGGCGGCGCCGGTGACCATGGTCACGTTGAAGGTGATGCGCGAGATCAGGTGTCCGGAGTTGTGTCGGTCGAAATAGCGGTTGGGCAGGGTCAGCAGGTTATTGAACAGTTCCACGCGCAGGTCGTGGACCAGTCCGAGAGAGACCTTGGCCAGGAAGTAGTTGCCGAGGAACGAACCGACGCCTTGCCAGACAGCAATCAGCACCACGAGCAGGGGCACGGCGTAGAGCAGCTCCAGGTCGCGCAGCCAATGCCAGGGTGCGTCAGGAAACAGGGCGGCATCCGGATTGGTCAGGCCGTCGACGAAATACTTGAGAATGCCGGCAAGCATTGGCTGGGTGGCAGCGAAGATCAGGAAGCCGACGATGCTCAGTGCGAACAGACCCGCGTAGGGGCGCACATAGGAGAGCAGGCGGAAGTAGATCTTGATGCTGGACACCGGCTGGGCGCTCCGGGGAGAATCACTCATGAAGTACAAGCTGCCTTGTCGTAAGAAGACTGCGGATAATACCACCGCTGTCCCACTCAATGTTGCCCCCAGGTCTGACAGTCTGTCCCGATGAATGCCCTCGACGATTCCTCCTACCTTTCACTCGTCGACGGCGCCCAGGTCATCGAACGCGATCCCTACGGCGACAAGGTCCTGCACCTGCGCGACGGCACTTTTCTCAAGCTGTTCCGGCGCAAGCGGCTGATTTCCACTGCCCTGCTCTCGCCACCGGAAAAGCGTTTCCAGGCCAACTGCCAGACACTGGCCAGCAAGGGCGTCCCCTGCCCGCGCACGCTGCGCACCTACGCCTTCCCGGACATCGAGCGCACCGCGGTGCGCTACGAGCCGCTGCCCGGAGAAACCCTGCGCAGCTACATTCCTCTGCAGCCCCCCGAGCGCCAGCTTGAGCTGCTTGGAGAACTCGCAGCGTTCATCGCCCACCTGCACGACCTGGGCATCTACTTCCGCTCGCTGCACCTGGGCAACGTGATCCTGACGCCTTCCGGCGAGTACGGGCTGATCGACCTGTCCGACCTGCGAGCCCGCCCGACAGCCTTGTCCCGTGCCCTGAGAAAACGTAATTTCAAGCACTTGCTGCGCTACCAGACTGACCTCGAACTGATCCATAAACTGGGTCTGGTCACCTTCTTCGACCTCTATAACAAGAACGCCAAGACGCCCCTGGACAGCCGCGACCTCATCGCCGAATACGAACCGTCCAGGGCGTAACCAGACAACGGGAGCCAGACTCCACCCAGATCAGGGAATGTCCGAAATGAGCGAAACGATGAAGATCTTCGTCGGATGTGATCCGAACGACTGCGATCTCGAACAGATGATGGTGCTGGAGTACAGCCTGCGGAAGCATGCCAGTCAGCCGCTCGATATCCACTGGATGCAACTGTCCCGCGACCCGCAGAGCTTCTGGTTCTCCAGGCCCGAGCAGGCCCAGGGCTGGCGCAGCGACGACTGGACCACCCCCTTCTCGGGCTTCCGCTGGGCCATTCCGGCATTCTGCAATTACGCCGGCCGGGCGATCTACATGGACGCCGACGTGGTGATCCTCAGCGACATCGCCGAGCTGTGGAACACCCCCTTCGAGCCGGGCAGGATCGTCATGGCCAAGGGCGGCGAAGAGTCCTGGCGCTTCTGCGTGTCGATGTGGGACTGCGCAGCGGCCAAGGACCACCTGCCGCCGCTGGAAGAAATCCGCAGCGACCGCAAGGCCCACCACAAGCTGCGTGATTACTTCCGTGAACACACCCAGCTGATCCAGGCCTTCGACACCCAGTTCAACAACATCGATGGCGAAGGTCACCCGATCGACGCGATCAAGATCCTGCATTACTCGGATATCGGCACCCAACTGTCGCACAAGCACTCGTTCAAGCGCCTGGAAAGCCAGGGCGAGAAGCACTGGTTCGACGGCGCGGTGTTCGACCACCCGCGCAAGGACCTGATCGAGCTGTTCGACCGTTACCTTGCCGAAGCCCAGGCCGCCGGTTTTTCGCTGGACACCTACAAGGTGAAGCAGCGCTTCGGCACCATCACCAAGGCTTCGCAGAAGAACTACAAGGGCAATGACGTGACCCGCGGCAAGAAGAGCGGCGGGTTGCTCAGCCGACTGTTCGGCCGCTGAACCCGACAGCCGTCACGCCGCCCGGCATGACGGCTGCCTCTTCAGGGCTGCGGCCGCTCGAGCCGGCGCTGGGTCGCGACCGCCAGGCAGCCAGCCATTGGCAGCCAGAACCACATCCACACCAGGTTCGGTGCCGCGACAAAGAAGTGCAACTCGACCGACATCACCACGGCCGCCGACACCATCACCGAGAACCACAGCCTGGCGAACTCGCTCTGCGCTTTCCAGGCGCCCCAGATGCACGCCCCCATGGCCAGCAGCATGGTGAACAGGCCCACCAGACCGAACTGGTAGAGCACTTCCATATAGAGGCTGTGCGGATTACGCACCACCTGCCCAGTGGACAGGGTGACCTTGCCCAGCTCGGTGTGCGAACCGTGGCCGAACCACCAGGCCTCACCAATGCGCTCGAAGACCACGCGCCAGATCTCGTCGCGATAGGTCAGCCCGCGAGAGCCGAATTCGTACATGACCTGCTCGAAACCGAACACCAGTACCGCCACACCAGCCAGTATCGCAAGGCCTACGGCGGCAATCCGCTGGCGCCCCTCGGTCATGCACAGCACCAGCACACCGCCCCCCATCAGGCCAGCGACCCAGGCGGAACGGGCGAAGGTGAAGTACAGGTAGGTGAACAGCACCAGGCTGCAGACCATCCAGACAGTCCGCATCGCCCAGTTGCGCGCGCGCATCAGCAGCCAGACGGCAACGATGAAGCAGAAGGCGTAGTGCATGCCTGCTTCGATGGTGATGCCGAAGTCCGCAATGCCGAGGACGCCGGAATCCTTGATGTTCATCATCCGGTAACCGAGCTCGAACTGGCCCTGCAGTGCCTTGTTGGCCAGCGAGAACCCGGCGAAACCGGCACCAGCCAAAGCGTCCAGCCCGAGCACGAAAAGCCACGGGCGGCTCTCGCGACCGCCCATGACCATCACCACCCAGGTGAAGAACAGGATCACCAGCAGTTGCTTCACCGAACTGGGCGAATCGGTCAGGATCGAGTTGAGCAGCAGCCCGACCCAGAACACCAGATACAGCAGGAAGGGCACCGTAGCCAGCCGCGCACGCTCGCGAAACAGCTCCAGCGACAGGAATATTACCGCCAGGAAGGCCCCCAGACGGATGCTCTTGAGCCAGTCACCGTTCTCCGTCGGCCACCAGAAGCGCCCCACTACCAGCATGCTCAGCGTGATGACCGCAAAGGCCAGCCCCACCAGTTTCAACCAATCCGAGCGTCTTTCGAGTTGCATAACACCACGCAGGCAGATTCATGGGTACAGGGCTGATCCGGCCCCGACGAAGGTTAGAGTTTGATCACAGTAACGTCAGAGGCACGCGTCCACTCGCGCTCGAAATCCCAGGCGTGGCCGTCCCAGAACGATCCACCCTCGTCCGAGAAGCCAACCAGCACGATCTCGTAGTCGGCCTGCTTGAGGCGCTTCACGTAGTCGAAGAAGGCCACCGCGTAGAAACCGGTGGAGGGTCCGCCGCGCGTCGGAAGTCGCTCATAGGGATACGCCTCGAGCGCCGGGAACGGCTGCCGCAACGGCAGGAACGAGGCACTGCGGTGCGAGCTGGGCAGCGTCTCCACCTCCCCACCCAGCAGGACGCTGTGGAAGCGCGAATTGAACCAGGGGAACAGGCGCAGCCATCCCTTGTAGGGGAAGCCGAAGTAGCCGCTCTTGCGATAGTTGTGGCGATGGATGAACACGTTGTGCAACTGGCGACGCAGTAGCGCCCGATTACGGCACTTGTTGAAGCTCACCACCAGGTCGCCGGAGCACAATGCCAGCGCATCGATATGCTCGCGGGTGATCGCCGGGTTGTTCGCCAGCAGGATCACCCGGCGCGACGCAACGATGCGCGCGAGCAGTTCCGGCGAGAGTCGCTCCAGGGAGTGTTGTGCCGCAGCCAGCATCGAGAGTCAGTCCTTCAACATCGTGGCGATATCGTCCGCCGTATAGAGCCTTGCAATCACCTGGTCGTTTCCGCCCTGCTTGAGGTTCGAGCTGTACAACGCGATATCCTGGGTTCCGGGCACACTGAGGAAATGCTCGTCGCTGTCGGATATCTGCCGAACCCGCACGCCCGAACGTAGCGCATGCCAGTGCAGCCAGATATCGTCGGCCTTCGGCGTCACCTGAACGAAGGCCTCGCCCTCGCCCCTGAGCACTTCCTGCAGCACAGCCGGATAAAGCACCCCGGAAACGCCGATGGCGAAGTTGCGCACGCTGGGCGTCTTGTCCAGCTGGGTGGACCAGCCGTGATAGGGCTGGATCACGCCATCCTCGATCCCCACCTTCCTGGCCTTGTAGCACACCACCTGATTGGGGGTCTGATCATGGGCAGCCTGCAGACCCGCGAGCCAAGTGTCGGGATAGAGCACATCATCGTCCGCGGTCACCAGCGGCGCACCGATTTTCTCACCTTGAACGTACGGAAAGTATTTCTTGTGAGGTCCGTAATTATTGCAGCGCTTTACCTCCAGACCGCGGGCCTGCAATCGTCGCAAGGGGGCAGGCAGGTCAGCCAGGGCCTTTTCTTCGTCAACCCAGAGAATCAGCCGCGAGGGCAGCAGCCTGCCGGCAGCGATGGACTCCAGGGTGATGTGCACCTTGCGAAGTCGCGTCGAATAGCTGGTCAGCGAGACGACCGGACCGCCCTCGGCCACCACCTTTCGCGAGCCGAACCGGTTGGCCAGGGCATAGCGCAGCAACAGGCACCTGCGCCACAGGCGGATGCGGTACTTGCGGACCTTGCGGGCGAGCCTGGATCCCTGGGCGCCGCGCCCCATCAGTGCTCGCGCTCCAGCGAGTCACCGCGACCGACCGCATAGTAGAGCAGCCCGGCAGCACGAACCTCGTCCGGGTTGTACAGGTTGCGGCCGTCGATGATCACCGGGCGGCGCAGAGCCGAGGCCAGCCAGGCGAAGTCCACTGCGCGGAACTCCTTCCACTCGGTGCAGATCACCAGCACGTCTGCGCCTTCGAGCACCGCCTCACGGCTGCCGACCAACTCCAGGTCGGCGCGCTCGCCGTAGACACGAGCGATCTCATGGGAAGCCACCGGGTCGTAGGCGCGCACACGGGCACCGCGCTCCCAGAGCGCTTCCATCAGCACGCGGCTGGGCGCTTCACGGATATCGTCGGTGTTGGGCTTGAAGGCCAGCCCCCAGATGCCCACGGTGAGCCCGGAAAGCTCGCCGTCGAAGGCCTGCAGCAACTTGCGCAGCAGCACATGCTTCTGCCGGTCGTTGACCCGCTCCACGGCGCGCAGCAGTTCGGCGTCGTAACCGATTTCACCGGCCGTGCGCTCCAGCGCCTGCACGTCCTTGGGGAAGCAGGAGCCGCCGTAGCCGCAACCGGGGTAGATGAAGTGGTAGCCGATGCGCGGGTCGGAACCGATCCCCAGGCGCACCTGCTCGATGTCGGCGCCTACGCGCTCGGCGATGTTGGCGATCTCGTTCATGAAACTGATCTTGGTCGCGAGCATGGCGTTGGCCGCGTACTTGGTCAGCTCCGAGGCTCGGACACCCATGAAGAACAGCTTGTCATGGTTGCGGTTGTACGGCGCATAGCATTCGCGCATCAGGGTGCGGACGTCTTCCGAGTCGGTGCCGACGACAATGCGCGGGCCACGGGTGAAGTCCTCGATCGCCGCTCCTTCCTTGAGGAATTCGGGGTTCGAGCAGACATCGAAGCGGAACTCGCTGCCACGCTTGCGCTGCTCGTCGAGCACGGCGGCCCGTACCTTGTCGGCGGTGCCGACCGGCACGGTGGACTTGTTCACCACCACCTTGTAGCCGTCGATGTGCTGACCGATGGTACGCGCCACGTTGAGTACGTAGGTCAGGTCAGCCGAGCCATTCTCATCCGGCGGCGTGCCCACGGCGATGAACAGCAATGTACCGAAGGCGATGGCCTCGGCGGCATCCTCGGTGAAACTGATGCGCCCGGCAGCCAGGTTGTTGCGCACCATGACGTCCAGGCCCGGCTCGTAGATCGGGATCTGCCCCTGGCACAGCATCTGCGTGCGCTCGCTGTTGGTATCAACGCAGATCACCTGGTGGCCGGCGTCGGCCAGGCAGGCACCGGTCACCAGACCGACGTAACCGCTTCCGAAGATCGTGATTTTCATGCTCAGACCCTGCTATTGCGGGGCCGCAACTCCCGCATCAGGCGCGGGAGAACAGCGACCCGAGCCGACGGAGGAGACCCGGCCGGCTGATTCCTTGGGGATTCGGATGGGGCAGCGCGAGGACCCGGGAGAACTCCTCGGCGCGCTGGCTCAGGCGATGCCGTTCGAACACCAGGTCATGCCCGGCGCGGGCAATGTCCTGGGCCTGCTGCGGATCGGCCAGCAGTTGCCGGTACTTCTCCATCAACTCCTCGAGCGTGTCGTAGTGCACTACGTTGTGCATGTCGACCAGCCCGAGCAGGGCATCCTCGGTGGGCTGGCGCTTGGCGACCAGCACACAGCCGCAAGCCATGGCCTCGAAGTTCTTCGCCATGTACTCATTGAAGCCGATGTCTGCACTGAGGAAGAACCGGATGCGGTTGAGCACCGTGAGGTACTCATCGGGGCTCTCGGTGCGAAGCAGCTCCAGCGGCGTCTGCTCGGCGACACGGTCGAGCAGCTCCTTGCGGCGGCCGTAGACCTTGCTCTTCACCCGGCCGACGAAGGCCAGGTCGATGTCGCGCGGCAACCCGAGGTCCTTGAGCTGCCGGTCGTCGAAAGCCTTGGCGACGAAGTGCGCGTTGACGCCCTGCTTGGCGAAGTAGGCGCGCACGGACTCACTGGTGTAGATCACCGGCGCGCCCTTGAGCGAATGGAAGAAGCGCAGGAACTTGCCGTAGAACTTGCTCTCGCCCATGAACTCCTGGTACGCGTCCTCTTCGTAGTACACCAGCCCCGGCAGGGCTCGCACACTGTCGAAAGCGTGCGCGGCACGGCGCAGCGGGATGTCGAAGAGCACCCGCTCGTAACCGCTGGTGTCCAGGTTGGCGAGGGTGCGCGGCAGGTCGCGGATCTCCTCCTTGCTCAGCTTGATCATCCGCGAACCGGGGTTCAGCGCGATCAGCCCTTCATAGAGGGTATCCAGCGAGCGAGCGCGCTCCTGCCGGTTGACGATCAGAACACGCATGCAGGCGCTCCGCCGGTCACTGCACGCCGTCCTTGACCACCAGGATGTCCTGCATGATCAGGTACTGCAGGTCCGAGCCGTAGAACATGTTCAGCGCATCGGTCGGCGAGCACACCATGGGTTCGCCACGGCGGTTCAGCGAAGTGTTCAGCGCCACGCCATTGCCGGTGAGCTTCTCCAGTTCCTTCATCATGTCGTAGTAGCGCGGGTTGAATTCGCGCTTGAGCACCTGGGCGCGCGAGGTGCCGTCTTCATGGACGACTTCCGGCACACGGGCCTTCCACTCTTCATTGACTTCGAAGGTGAAGGTCATGAAGGGCGCCGGGTGGTCGATCTTGAACATCTGCGGGCCGACGGTATCGAGCATCGACGGGCAGAAGGGGCGCCAGCGCTCGCGGAACTTGATCTGCGCGTTGATGCGGTCGGCAACCCCGGCGATGCTCGGGCAGCCGATGATGGAGCGGCCGCCCAATGCGCGCGGACCGAACTCCAGGCGACCCTGGAACCAGGCCACGGGATTACCCTCGACCAGCACCTTGGCGATGTGCTCGGGCACGTTGTCGATCTTGCGCCACTGCGGCTTGGCCTCGTGACGGGCACAGGCGGCGATGACGTCTTCGTTGCTGTACTCCGGGCCGAGGTAGACGTGTTCCATCTTCTCGACCGGCACGCCACGCTCCCAGGACACGTAGGCCGCCGCGCCAACCGCGGTGCCGGCATCGCTGGCCGCGGGCTGCACGTACAGCTCCTTGACCTCGGGACGGGCGATGATCTTCTGGTTGAGCTTGACGTTCAGCGCGCAGCCGCCGGCGAAGGCGATCTTGCCGGTCTCGCGGATGATGTCGCCCAGGTAGTAATCCATCATCTCCAGCGACAGCTTCTCGAACAGGGCCTGGATGCTGGCGGCGTAGTGGATATACGGATCGTCGGCGATGTCGCCTTCACGTTTCGGGCCGAGCCACTCGATCAGCTTGGGCGAGAAGTAGTAACCCTTGCCCTTTTCCTTGTAGCGACGGAAGCCGATGACGTTGGCGTACTCGGTGTTGATGATCAGCTCGCCGTTCTCGAACTTGGCCAGACGGGAGAAATCGTACTTGCTGGCATCGCCGTAGGGCGCCATGCCCATGACCTTGAACTCGCCGTCGAGCATGTCGAAGCCGAGGTATTCGGTCAGCGCGCCATACAGGCCGCCCAGGGAGTCCGGATCGTAGAACTCCTTGATCTTGTGGATCTTGCCGTTTTCGCCATAGCCGAAGAAGGTGGTGGCGTACTCGCCCTTGCCGTCGATCCCGAGGATCGCCGTCTTCTCCTTGAAGCCCGAGCAGTGGTAGGCGCTGGAGGCGTGGGCCAGGTGGTGCTCGACCGGCTGGATCTTGGTTTTCTTCAGGTCGAAGCCCAGCTGCTGCAGGCACCACTCGATGCGCTTGTAGTAGCGCTTGTAGCGGCGGTTGCCGAGCAGGATGGCGTCCAGCGCGCGGTCCGGCGCGTAGGCGTAGCGCTTGGCGTAGTGCCAGCGGGCCTTGTCGAAGATGCTGATGGGGGCGAAGGGAATGGCCACCACGTCAACGTCCGACGGCTTGATCCCGGCCTGCTCCAGGCAGAACTTGGCCGACTCGTAGGGCATGCGGTTCTTCGCGTGCTTGTCGCGGACGAAACGCTCTTCTTCGACGGCCGCGACCAGCTTGCCGTCGATGTACAGGGCGGCGGAAGGGTCATGGCTTACGGCGCCGGACAGGCCGAGGATGGTCAATGCCACAGGGTCTAGCCTCTTTCATCTGGGCGGGTGCGCAGGCACCCGCGGTAAACGTTCGTCGAGCAGCTGGTGCAGTGCGCTGCCCTCTGGCCAGTTGCGCAGGAAGCGCGCACGGTCACGGGCATAGGCGCGGGCGAAGCTCGCTTCTCGCGAGTGGCGCTGCATGGCATCCAGGTCGATCAACGACCACTGCCCGCCTTCGCCCTGCTCCTGCCAGAACAGGTTGTGCCCCTTCAGGTCGCCGTGGCTGATGCGTTCGCGCACCAGCGCCGCGAACAGTCTGTCCAGGGCTGCAAGGTCTGTTTCCGGCGGCAGGCCGCCCCCCTCCGGATGGTCCAGGTAGGGTTTGAAACGGGCGATTATATCCTGACCCGCCAGGTAATCGGTAATCAGGAAGGCCGGGCCACGCAGCCACAGCCAGCGGCGCTCGATCACCGCCAGGGGCTTGGGTGTGGCGATGCCGAGGAAGTCCAGGCGATTGCCCTCGCGCCAGGAGGCCCAGGCACGGCTGGGACGCCAGAAACGCTTGAACCAGTGCAGCAGGTTCTTGATGTTGTAGCGCTTGACCACCAGTGGCCGGCCATTCAGCTCCACGCGGGCGACCGTGGCAGCGCCGCCGGTCTTGTAGATGTGTCCGCGATTTATGTAGGAATCCGGATCAGCCAATAGCGGTTGCAGGCCCTCCTCTTCCTCGCGGCGCGCCGCGCGCAGACCAAACGGCCCCCGGAAGACGCTGAACAGACTGCAGTCACGGGCGATCTTTTTCATCAGGTCGCCGACCCGCCAGCGCCGAACCCTGGCGATTTCCTTTTGTAGGGCTTCCAGTGGCAAGGCGTGCTCACCGTTGGCCAGCAGGTAGTGGATCAGCAATTCTTCCAGATACGGATCAAGGCTGGCCGGCAGCTGGGCGAAGAATACCCCGAGGTTTTCCAGCACGTGCTTGCGCGACAGCGGCTGGCCGGGGGTTTCCGCACGGATGCCGGCACCGTCGATCAGGTACAGCTTGCCGGCCTGGTGCAGCAGGTTGTCCAGGTGCAGATCTTCCTGCCACAGGCCCCTGGCGTGCAGCTGGGCGATGGCCCTCAGGGCCTCGGCGATGACCGCAGTCTGGCCGTCGGACAGCAGCGGCTCACCCTCCACGGCGCGCCAGGCGTCCCAGAGGCTCTCGGCGTTGTCGAGGAACTCGAAGAGCAGCCAGCCGCCTTCGCCGTCCTTCAGGCCGTCCGCCAGCAATTGCGGGGTGGTCAGGCCCTGCTCGGCGAGCAGGCGCACGCCATCGCGCTCACGCTGGAACTGCTTCGCCGCACGGCCACCGACCAGCAGCTTGGCCAGCACCGGGCGGCCACGCCAATTGGCCGCAGCGACGTAGCGCTGGCCGGGCAGGACGCGCAGCAGGCTGTCCAGGCGCAACTCAGCCGGCCCGGCGCCGTCTTCCAGCTCGATGCGCAAGGGCAGCGCCGGAGCGCGACCAGCATCGCGCAGGGCAGACAGCCTCATGCGCGGTTTTCCTTCTTCTTGCGACGCGCGCCCAGGCGCCGGTACCAGTCGTCGACTTCCCGGCCGCCGGAAGCGGTGCCCAGGTAGGCCGCCAGCAGGTTGCGCACGTCGGTCTCGTTCCAGTCCGGCGCGCGGCGCAGCAGCGGCTCGAGGTCGCGCACACGGTCGCGCTGGCCGAACCACAGCGGTCGGGTCTTCTCCAGGTCGATCAGAGTCGCCTCGAAGGCGTCGTCGGTCTCCCGCAGGAAAATGTGCTTGGGATAGAAGCAGCCGTGCATCTGTCCGGCCTCGTGCAGACGGCGGGCGAGCATGCCGCAGGCACGCAGGATGGCCTGGCGGCGCTCGGCGGGCAGGTTCGACCAGCCCTGCAGCAGGCTGTCCAGGTCACGCCAGCCGTCCAGGGCGCGGGTCATCAGGATTGCCCGGCGCTCACCGCCGACCTGCCGCGCACCGAAGAAGGCCGCCTGCATCGACGGAATCCCGAGCTGGTGGTAGCGCTGGATGTTGCGGAACTCGCGGCTGAAGGTCGGCTCGCCCAGCGGGCGCTTCAGGCTGCGGGTCAGGTGGTTGCTCTGGCGCTTGAGATAGAAGGCCGTGCCGTCCAGTTCCAGGCGGTAGACGCTGCTCCAGCCACCGCGCTCGGTGTTGGGCTCGTCGACGGCCACCAGCTCCAGGGCCCACAGGGCGTCGAAGTCGGCCAGAGCCTTGCTTTCCAGCAGGGCCTGATCGCCCTCGGCAATGAAATCCTTCACTCGCGTCCCTCGAAGAAATGAACGATATGGCGAACGCGCTTCTTGTCCGATGCATTAAGGCGCTCGCGCCGGCGATACAGCAGATAGAACTGCAGGCGTTGCGTGGCCGACAGCTGACGCTTGGCCACCTTGTCGAGGGTGGCCAGGTCCTTGGTGATGCGATAGCGCAGCATGAAGCCGATCCAGAAGTCGCCGATCGGACAGTCGATGAAATACACCGTGCCCTCGCGATCGACCAGGATGTTGCGCCACTTCAGGTCGTTATGGGTGAAGTGGTGGTCGTGCATGGTCCGCGTGTAGATGGCCAGCTGGCGCATGACGTGCTCGACCCAGGCGCGATCCTTCAATCGCGGGTCCTTTCGCTTGGCCAGCGCCTGCAGATCATCGGTACCGACCAGCTCGCGGGTGATGATCGCACCACGGGAGAACCCACCGTGCTCCCGCTCCAGGCCATAGGCCACCACTTTCGCAGTGGGGATGCCCCATTTGGCGAACTGCTTGAGGTTCTGCCACTCGGCCTTCACTCGCGGGCGCGGCAGGAAGCGGCGAAAACCCTTGCCCGGCTTGCGGTAGCGCTTGACGTAATAACGCACGCCGTCGCGCTCGATGCGCACGACGTCGGACATCGCATCCTTGGTGATGCGCTCGCCTTCGAGGGCGAACACCGCATCCAGGCTGCCGAAATCGGCGGCGAGATGCTGGTAGTCGGCTTCAAGTACCCAGCCGGCCATCAGAGCAGGTCTCCGTAACGTTGTTTGCGGTCGTAGAGCTTGGCTGCCTTGCGCTCCATCCAAGCCAGCAGCGCGGCTTCCTCGCGGAGGATGTCACGCAGCGGGCGCAGGAAGTAACCGCGCAGGAAGCGCAATTTGTCACGGCGCGTGAGGCCGATGTCCAGCGCAGAGAAGTACAGCGCCGCCAGGTCCTTGTCGCGCCAGCGGCGCGGGGTGGCGGCGCGGGTCTGGGCGCGGTGCAGGTCGATCACCGACAGGCGCAGGTCATCGGCGCTGATCGGGCGGTCGGTATGCAGCAGGAAATGGCATATGTAGCAGTCGCGGTGGTTGACCCCGGCACGGTGCATGGTGCCGACCATCTTCGCCACTTCGGCGATCAGCGCGCGCTTGAGGCGCGGCTCGGGCGGCGTCTGCAGCCAGTCCAGCGAGAGGACTTCCAGGTCGGTGGTCGGCGCCAGCTCTTCGGTGACGATGAAGGAGTGCTGCGCGGCCGGATTGCCGCCGCGCTCGCCATAGGCCACCGCAGTCATGGTCGCCACGCCAGCCTGGTGCAGGCGCTCCAGGGCGCGCTGTTCCTGGCCGGCACCGAGCACGGGAAGCTTGGCGCTGAACAGGTTCTTGACGATCTCGCCCCAGCCGATGCCACGGTGGATCTTGACGAAATAGCCACGGCCCTCGACTTCGGTGCGCAGCGTGCGGCGGCCTTCCAGCTCACGGTAGACCTTGCCCTGCAGGCGCTCGACCTCGGCGAACGGGTCCTTGCCGGCCCACAGGCGCTTGAACGGCTCGTGCAGTTCGAGCTTCATGCGCGCTCCTGCAGGATCAGGTCGGCGGCGTGCTGCGGCATGCTGTAGAGGTCGGCGCTGTCGGCAAAGGCCAGGCCGTTGCGCCCCCACTGCGCGCGCGCAGTGTCATCTTCCAGCATCTGCTGGAGCAGGCTGTTCAGGCGCTCCTGTTCGAAGGGCGTCGGCACCACGCGACCGGCTTTCGCCTCGTCGATGTAGTGCGCGTAACCGCAGACGTCGGTGACCAGCACCGGCAGGCCCGCGACCAGCGCTTCCAGCAGCACGGTGCCGGTGTTCTCGTTGTAGGCCGGGTGGATCAGCAGGTCGGCGCCGAGCAGGAAGCGCGGGATGTCGCTGCGCCCCTTGAGAATCTGCACGTTGTCCGACAGGCCCAGCGCCTTCACCTGCAGCAGGAACGGCTTGGGGTCGTCCTGGCCGATGGCGATCAGCCGGGTGCGCTTGCGCAAGGAGCGCGGCAGCGCGGCCAGCGCCTTGAGGCTGCGGTCCAGACCCTTGGTCTTGAAGCCGGAGCCGATCTGCACCAGCAGCAGGTCGTCGTCACCCAGCTTGAACTCGCGGCGGAACTCGGCGCGGATTTCGCTGGCGTTGGCCGGTGCGCGACGGTCCTGGGCGATGCCCGGCGGCAGCAGGTGGAAACGCGCTTCCGGCGTGCGGTAATGCTTGATGAACAGCGGCTGCTGCACCTCGGAGATCATCAGGATCTCGGTCCTGGACTCCGGCGCGAACACCGCGCGCTCATAGTCGGCGAAGTGCTTGTAGCGGCCCCAGCGACGGTAGAAGGAGTTGCGCAGGGTCTGCGCCTTGTCCTCGAAGCAACCGTCGGCGGCGTAATACACATCCAGGCCGGGCATCTTGTTGAAGCCGATCACCCGGTCCACCGGCGAGCGCGCCAGATCGGCCTGCAGCCAGGCGCTGAACTTCTCGTTGCGACGATGATTGAACAGCGACTTCACCGGCGCCACGCGCACGTCGAAGCCGGGCGGCACTTCACCTTCCCAGATCGGCGTGTAGACGCGGATGGAGTGGCCACGCTGCTGGCATTCCAGGGCGATGCGCATGAAGTCGCGCTGCAGCCCGCCGAACGGGAAGTATTTGTAGAGGACGAAAGCCAGGGTCATCGAAGCGTCTCCGGGGCCAGCAGCAGTGCCTCCAGCTGGGTCGCCACGCGCTGGGGGTTCAGGCGCGTGAAGCACAGAGGCTGTTCATGCCGCAGGTCGAACTGGCGCTTGTCTTCGGCCGTCGGCTGGTAGGTGCAGGTCTTCTGCAGGCAGGGCGCACACGCGGGCCAGTCGCTGCCCAGGTGCACCTGCGAGCGCCCGTAGGCGCCGGTCAGACCGGGGTTGGTCGGGCCGAACAGCGACAGCGTCGGCACGTCCAGGGCGGCGGCCAGGTGTCCGAGCCCGGTGTCGACCGCCACGCAGGCGGAAGCGCCGGCCAGTACCTTGGCCATGCCTGCGAGGCTTAATCTGGGGAGCACCGAGGCGTTTTCCAAGCCTTCGGCGAGCCGTTCGGCGCGCTGCCGCTCGGCGTCGCTGCCCCACGGCAGGCGCACCTGCCAGCCGCGCTCGCCCATGCGCTGGGCCAGCTCGCGCCAGTAGACCTCGGGCCAGTGCTTGGTCACCCAGGTGGTGCCGTGCAGGAACACCAGGTAGGGCTCGGTGTCCACGGCGTCCAGCAGGCGATTGCGGTCCAGGCCGTAGTCGCCGGTGCCGGCGGGCAGCGGGTAGTCCAGCGCCTGGGCGAACAGCTGGCGCACGCGCTCGACGGCGTGCTGGCCCCAGGCGACCGGATAGGTACGGTTATAGAAGCGGCTGGCGGCCGGCTCGCGGGCCGATTCCTTGTCCAGCCCGGCGATCGGCGTGCGACGGCGCACGTAGCGGGTCAGCCAGGCGCTCTTGAGCAGCCCCTGGGCATCGATCACCAGGTCGTAGTCGACTTCCTTCAGGCGGCGCTTGAAGCGACTCCACTCGCCACTCCTGAGCGTCTGCCAGAGGTTCTTGCGCCAGCGGCGGATCGCCACCGGAATCACCTGGGCCACGGCCGGATGCCAGGCGGGAATCTCGGCGAAGCCCTCCTCCACCACCCAGTCGAACTGGATGCCGGGAATGGCGCGGGCAGCGTCGGTCAACGCCGGCAGGGTGTGGATGACATCGCCCAGGGACGAGGTCTTGATCAGCAGGACCCTCATTCAGCGCTTTCCACGTCCACCGGGTCGGCGACCAGTCGGTCCAGCGCTTCGATCACCGGGCGCGGCTTCAGCTCGCGCAGGCAGTTGTAGTGGCCGAAACGGCACACGCGGTCGAAGCAGGGGCTGCATTCCAGGCCGAGACGGACGATCTCCACGGCATCGGCCAGCGGCGGGGTGAACTGCGGCGACGTGGAGCCGTAGACCGCCACCAGCGGGCGGTTCAGCGCGGCGGCCACGTGCATCAGGCCGGAATCGTTGGTGACCACGGCGCCGGCGCAGGACATCAGGTCGATGGCCTCGGCCAGGGCGGTCTCGCCGGCCAGGTTCACCGACTCTTCGCGCAGGCCGGGAATCAGGCGCATGCGGATGTCTTCGCCGCCGGGATGGTCATTCTTCGAACCGAAGATCCACACCTGCCAGCCAGCGCGGATCTTCACCTCGGCGACCTTGGCGTAGTACTCGGCCGGCCAGCGCTTGGCCTCGCCGAACTCGGCGCCGGGGCACAGCGCCAGCACCGGGCGATCCAGGCTCAGGCCGAACTTGGCCAGCGCGGCCTCGCGACTCTGCGGGTCGATGGCCAGGCGCGGCTGCGGATAAGGTTGCGGCAGCTCGGCGCCCGGCTCATAGGCCAGGGCCATGAAGCGCTCGATCATCAGCGGGTAGCGCTGTTTATCCAGCGCGCGGATGTCGTTGAGCAGGCCGTAGCGCATCTCGCCTTTCCAGCCGGTGCGCTTGGGGATACCGGCGAAATACGGCACCAGTGCCGATTTCAGCGAGTTGGGCAGGAGGATCGCCTGGTCGTATTGGCCCTTGAGGGTCTTGCCGATGCGCCGGCGCGAGGCGATATCCAGCACGCCGTGACCGAGCGGAAAGCTAAGGGCCTGGCGGACTTCGGGCATGCGCTCGAGGATCGGCCGACTCCAGTCGGGCGCCAGCACGTCGATCACGCAGTCCGGATGCTGCCGCTTCAGACACTGGAAGAGCGTCTGCGCCATCACCATGTCGCCCACCCAGGAGGGGCCTACGATCAGAATTCTCATGCCTTTTCCGAAAACAAGCGGGGAGGCTCTCGCCTCCCCGTACTCCATTCATCCAGCCGCAGGGCGCGGGCCTCTGCGGTCGGGTGCCGAGCATCGAATGCCGGCAGTCTAGCCCAGCCATTCTTTCAGCCGGACGGTTTTCGTCACTCCCTGTGACCTGGCGCAATGGCAATGAGCGCCTCGTTCCTGACACCCACACAGCACTGACAGCGCGGGCCGCTCCGGCGAGCATCAGCGCGCCGGATGCTGACTGGTTCGTGGGAAATCGCAGCGAATCAGGTCAGCTCGAAAGCCTTCCACATCTGCATCACCATGCGTCGCTCCGCATGGAAGCGGTCGCCGCTCACCACGCCCGGCTGCTTCTGCAGGGACAATCGGTGTGCCGCCGCCCGGTAGGCCTTGTAGGCGTCCTGCAGCTTCAGGACATCCTCGCCGGACATCAACCCGACCCGCTCCAGGGCTTCCAGGATGCGGATATTGTCGGTGAACTCCACCAGCTCCGGGTGTTGCCACGACCACGCCAGGGCCGCGTATTGCACCATAAATTCGATATCGACGATACCACCGGCATCCTGCTTGAGATCGAACGGGGCCGCGGCCTCGAAGGCATTCGGCGCAGTGCCGGCGGCGGTGACGGAGGTACCGAGGTTGTCGCGCATCTTCGCGCGCATCTCGCTGACCTCCTTGCGCAGCTCGGCCAGATCGCGCTGCTGGCCCAGCACTTTCGCGCGGATCGCCTCGAAGGCCCTGGCCACCCGCTGGCAGCCGGCGAGCACGCGGGCACGCACCAGCGCCTGGTGCTCCCAGGTCCAGGCCTCGCCCAGCTGGTAGGTCTCGAAGGCGCGCAGCGAGCTGACCAGCAGGCCGGAAGCACCGCTCGGGCGCAGGCGCATGTCCACCTCGTAGAGCATGCCCGAGGGCGTCTGCGCAGTGAGGAAGTGGATGATCTTCTGCCCCAGCCGCGTGTAGAACTGCGCGCCATCGATGGGCTTGGCGCCGTCGGTCTCGCTCTGCGGGTCGCCGTCGTGGATGAACACCAGGTCCAGGTCGGAGCCGTGCCCCAGCTCCAGGCCGCCGGACTTGCCGTAGCCGATGATGATGAAGTCCGGGTCGCACGGCGTGCCGTCGACACGGGTCGGTCGGCCATGGCGTTGTACCAGCTGGTCCCAGGTCAGGCTCAGCACCTGCTCGAGGATCGCCTCGGCCAGCCAGGTCAGGTAGTCGCTGACTTTCATCAGCGGCAGGGTCCCGGCGATTTCCGAGGCAACCACGCGCAGGGCGTGGGCCAGCTTGAAGTGGCGCAGGGTTTCCATCTGCTGTTCGAGGTCGTCCTCGGGGATGCGCATCAGCCGCTCGCGCAGCTCGGCACCCAGCTCGGCCGCCTGCGGCGGACGGAACAGCCGCCCTTCATTCAATAGCTCGTCGAGCAGGATGGGGAAGCGGGCGATCTGCTCGGCCACCATCGGACTGGCCGCACAGAGCGTCAGCAGGCGCTCCAGCGCCCCGGGGTTCTCGGTGAGCAGCACGAGATAGGCCGAACGCCGCGCCACCGCCTCGATCAGCGGCAGCACGCGCTCCAGCAGCGCATCTGCGGGGCCGCGCTCGGCGATCATGTTCAGCAGGCGCGGCATGAAGGCGTCCAGCCGCTCACGACCCAGGCGCTGCATGGCGCGCACCTGCGGGCCATTGCGCAGGTCGGTCAGGCGCTTCCAGGCCGCCGCCGGCTGGGCGAACCCGGCGTCGGCGAACTGCCGGCAGGCGGACTCCTCGTCCACCGCCTCTTCCCACAGCGGAATCCATTCGCCGCCGATGGTGGTATCCACCCGGCCTTCTTCATCCTCGTCCGGGTCGGCGATGACCTGGCGGAAGTGCCAGTCGATGCGCTCGCGCCATTGATTGGTGGCCTGGTGGAAGGCCGACCAGTTGGCGAAGCCCATGATGAAGGCGACACGGATACGCTCGAACTCGTCCTCCGGCAGCATCTGCGTCTGCCGGTCAGCGATGGCCTGCAGGGCATGCTCGGCGTAGCGCAGGAATTCGTAGCCCTCGCGCAGCTCGGCGACCACCTGCGGCGGCAGGTAGCCCTGCCCTTCGAGGATTGCCAGCACCCGCAGCAGCGGCCGCTGCTGCAGGCTGAGGTCACGACCGCCGTGGATCAGCTGGAAGGCCTGGGCGATGAACTCCACCTCGCGGATGCCGCCGGCGCCCAGCTTGATGTTCTCGCTCATGCCCTTGCGCCGGACTTCCTGCTGGATCAGCTGCTTCATGGTGCGCAGCGCCTCGATGGCGGAGAAGTCCAGGTAGCGCCGATAGACGAACGGGCGCAGCAGTTCCAGCAGGCGCTGGCCGGCTTCCTGGTCGCCGCCGACCACGCGGGCCTTGATCATCGCGTAGCGTTCCCAGTCGCGGCCCTGGTCCTGGTAGTACTGCTCCAGCGCGGCAAAGCTGTGCACCAGCGGGCCGCTGGAGCCGTAGGGACGCAGGCGCATGTCGACGCGGAAGGCGAAGCCTTCGACGGTGATGGCGTCCAGCGACTTGATCAGTTTCTGCCCCAGGCGGGTGAAGAACTCCTGGTTATCCAGCGCGCGCTTGGCGCCCTGGGTCTCGCCGCCCTCGGGGTAGCCGAAGATCAGGTCGATGTCGGAGGACAGGTTCAGCTCGCCTGCCCCCAGCTTGCCCATGCCCAGCACGATCATCTTCTGCGGCAGGCCGGAGCGGTTGCCGATTGGGACGCCGAACTGCTGGCAGTGACGCCGGTAGAGCCAGTCCAGGGACTGGTCGATGCTGGCGTCGGCGAGGTCCGACAGGTCGCGGCAGGTGCCGGCCAGGTCGCTGCGGCGGGTCAGGTCGCGCCAGATGATGCGCATCTGCTGGCGCCGGCGGAAGCGGCGCAGGCGGCGGCCCAGCTCCTCCTCATCGGCGCAGTCGGCGAGCAGCGCTTCCAGCTGTGCGCCCATCTCGCCGGGCTGCAGGGCACGCTCCAGTTCGCCGGTCGCGGCCAGCGCCAATAGAAAGGCAGGATCGCGCTGGACCTGCTCGGCGACGAAATCGCTGCCGGCGGTGACGCGGGCGAAATCGGCGTGCCGCTCGTCGGACCAGCTGTCGAAACTGGCGATCTGCTCGGCGGAAAGCGCGGCGATGGCGGTGCGGAAATTCTGCTCAGCGCGCTCGGCGAGAGGCTTGAGAGTAGCCGGCAAAGCGGCCAGGGACGGCAGGCTCATGGTCTATCCTGAGTGGTCGGCGAGGCGCCGGCATTCCTGTCTTTTCGCGCCCCTGTAGTTTTACTACTAACTTTTTCAGGGGGAGGGATGTATCCGCTGGCGATTTGTAGTAAAACTACAACCCGCCGGGCGTACCCCCGGTGCACTTCCAAGAATTCGCCGCGTCGCCCACGAGGTTGGCGCAGCTGTCGGCAACGATCTACTGGCTTCCGATTCTGGAAGCCTTTCCGCCCTGGAGCAAGCCATGCAAGACCTCGATCCCGTCGAAACCCAGGAATGGCTGGACGCCCTGGAATCGGTCCTGGACCGTGAAGGTGAAGACCGCGCCCATTACCTGATGACCCGCATGGGCGAGCTGGCCAGCCGGTCCGGCACCCAACTGCCCTACGCCATCACCACGCCGTACCGCAACAGCATCCCGGTCACCCACGAAGCCCGCATGCCCGGCGACCTGTTCATGGAACGCCGCATCCGCTCCCTGGTGCGCTGGAACGCCCTGGCGATGGTGATGAAGGCCAACAAGAACGACCCGGATCTGGGTGGCCACATCTCCTCCTTCGCCTCTTCGGCGACCCTGTACGACGTTGGCTTCAACTACTTCTTCCAGGCCCCGACCGACGAGCACGGCGGCGACCTGGTGTTCTTCCAGGGCCACGCCTCCCCCGGCGTCTACGCCCGCGCCTTCCTCGAAGGCCGCATCAGCGAAGACCAGCTGAACAACTTCCGCCAGGAAGTGGACGGCAATGGCCTGTCTTCCTACCCGCACCCCTGGCTGATGCCGGACTTCTGGCAGTTCCCGACCGTTTCCATGGGTCTGGGCCCGATCCAGGCGATCTACCAGGCGCGCTTCATGAAGTACCTGGAAAGCCGCGGTTTCATCCCCGCCGGCAAGCAGAAGGTCTGGTGCTTCATGGGCGACGGCGAGTGCGACGAGCCCGAATCCCTGGGCGCGATCTCCCTGGCCGGCCGCGAGAAGCTGGACAACCTGATCTTCGTCATCAACTGCAACCTGCAGCGCCTCGACGGCCCGGTTCGCGGCAACGGCAAGATCATCCAGGAACTCGAAGGCGTGTTCCGTGGCGCCGAATGGAACGTCAACAAGGTGGTCTGGGGTCGCTTCTGGGACCCGCTGTTCGCCAAGGACACCGCCGGCCTGCTGCAGCAGCGCATGGACGAGGTCATCGACGGCGAGTACCAGAACTACAAGGCCAAAGACGGCGCCTACGTGCGTGAGCACTTCTTCGGCGCACGTCCGGAACTGCTGGAGATGGTCAAGGACCTCTCCGACGAGGAAGTCTGGAAACTCAACCGTGGCGGCCACGACCCCTACAAGGTCTATGCGGCCTACCACCAAGCGGTCAACCACAAGGGCCAGCCGACCGTCATCCTGGCCAAGACCATCAAGGGCTACGGAACCGGCTCGGGCGAAGCGAAGAACATCGCGCACAACGTCAAGAAGGTCGACGTCGAGTCCCTGAAGTCGTTCCGCGACAAGTTCGACATCCCGATCAAGGATGCCGACCTGGAAAACCTGCCGTTCTACCGCCCCGAGGAAGGCAGCGCCGAAGCCAAGTACCTGGCCAACCGCCGTGCCGCACTGGGCGGCGTGATGCCGGTGCGCCGCGAGAAGAGCTTCCAGGTCCCGGTTCCCCCGCTGGAAACCCTCAAGGCCATGCTCGATGGCTCGGGCGACCGCGAAATCTCCACCACCATGGCCTTCGTGCGGATCATCTCGCAGCTGGTCAAGGACAAGGAACTCGGCCCGCGCATCGTCCCGATCGTGCCGGACGAAGCCCGTACCTTCGGTATGGAAGGCATGTTCCGTCAGCTGGGTATCTACTCCTCCGTCGGCCAGCTGTACGAGCCGGTGGATAAAGACCAGGTGATGTTCTACCGCGAGGACAAGAAAGGTCAGATCCTCGAGGAAGGCATCAACGAAGCCGGCGCCATGTCCAGCTGGATCGCCGCGGGTACCTCGTACTCCACGCACAACCAGCCGATGCTGCCGTTCTACATCTTCTACTCGATGTTCGGTTTCCAGCGTATCGGCGACCTGGCCTGGGCCGCTGGCGACAGCCGCGCGCACGGCTTCCTGATCGGCGGCACCGCCGGCCGTACCACCTTGAACGGTGAAGGCCTGCAGCACGAAGACGGTCACAGCCACCTGCTGGCGGCGACCATCCCGAACTGCCGCACCTACGATCCAACCTACGCGTACGAGCTGGCGGTGATCATCCGCGAAGGTTCGCGCCAGATGATCGAAGAGCAGCAGGACATCTTCTATTACATCACCGTGATGAACGAGAACTACGTCCAGCCGGCCATGCCCAAGGGCGCCGAGGAAGGCATCATCAAGGGCATGTACCTGCTCGATGAGGACAAGAAGGACGCCGCGCATCACGTGCAGCTGCTGGGTTCGGGCACCATCCTGCGCGAAGTCGAAGCCGCCGCGAAGATCCTGCGCGAAGACTTCGGCATCGGCGCCGACGTCTGGTCCGTTCCGAGCTTCAACGAACTGCGCCGCGACGGCCTGGCTGTCGAGCGCTGGAACCGCCTGCACCCGGGTCAGAAGCCCAAGCAGAGCTATGTCGAAGAGTGCCTCGCCGGCCGCAAGGGCCCGGTGATCGCCTCCACCGACTACATGAAGCTCTACGCCGAGCAGATCCGTCAGTGGGTGCCGAGCAAGGAGTTCAAGGTCCTGGGCACCGACGGCTTCGGCCGCAGCGACAGCCGCCGCAAGCTGCGCGACTTCTTCGAAGTCGACCGCCACTGGGTGGTGCTGGCCGCGCTGGAAGCCCTGGCCGATCGCGGTGATATCGAACCCAAGGTCGTGGCCGAAGCCATCGCCAAGTTCGGCATCAACCCCGAAAAACGCAACCCGCTGGACTGCTGAGGAGAGGCACGATGAGCGAACTGATTCGTGTACCCGACATCGGCAATGGTCAGGGTGAAGTCATCGAACTGCTGGTCAAGGTCGGCGACACCGTCGAGGCCGACCAGAGCCTGCTGACCCTGGAATCCGACAAGGCCAGCATGGAAATCCCCTCGCCGAAAGCCGGCGTGGTGAAGAGCCTGAAGGTCAAGGTGGGCGACACCCTGAAGGAAGGCGACGAGATCCTCGAGCTGGAAGTCGAAGGTGGTTCGGCCGCAGCCGAAGCGCCCAAGGCCGAAGCTCCGGCACCGGCCGCCGAAGCACCGAAGGCAGAGGCTCCGGCCGCTGCCCCGGCGCCGGCTGCCGCGCCCGCCGCTGCCAGCGTCCAGGACATCCATGTCCCGGACATCGGCTCGGCCGGCAAGGCGAATGTCATCGAAGTCATGGTGAAAGCCGGCGACACGGTCGAAGCCGACCAGTCGCTGATCACCCTGGAATCGGACAAGGCCAGCATGGAAATCCCCTCGCCGGCCTCCGGTGTGGTGGAAAGCGTGTCGATCAAGATCGGTGACGAAGTCGGCACCGGCGACCTGATCCTCAAGCTCAAGGTCGCGGGCGCTGCTGCCCCGGCCGCCGCAGAAGCTCCGGCTGCTGCTCCGGCTCCGGCCGCCGCCGCTCCTGCCGCTGCTCCGGCACCAGCTGCCGCGGCCAAGGCTGCGGAAGCTGCCCCGGTCGGCGCGCCCAGCCGTGACGGCGCCAAGGTCCACGCAGGCCCTGCAGTGCGCATGGTCGCCCGCGAGTTCGGCGTCGAGCTGGGTGAAGTCAAAGGCACCGGTCCGAAAGGCCGCATCCTCAAGGAAGACGTGCAGGCGTTCGTCAAGGAACAACTGCAGCGTGCCAAATCCGGCGCGCCGGCTGGCGCCAGCGGTGGCGCGGGCATCCCGCCGATCCCGGAAGTCGACTTCAGCAAGTTCGGCGAAGTGGAAGAAGTGGCCATGACCCGCCTGATGCAGGTCGGCGCCGCCAATCTGCATCGCAGCTGGCTGAACGTGCCGCACGTGACCCAGTTCGACTCGGCCGACATCACCGAGATGGAAGCCTTCCGCGTGGCCCAGAAAGCCGTCGCGGAGAAGGCCGGCGTCAAGCTGACCGTGCTGCCGATCCTGCTCAAGGCCTGTGCCCACCTGCTCAGGGAAATGCCGGACTTCAACAGCTCGCTGGCCCCCAGCGGCAAGGCGCTGATCCGCAAGAAGTACGTGAACATCGGCTTTGCCGTGGACACCCCGGATGGTCTGCTGGTCCCGGTGATCAAGAACGTCGACCAGAAGAGCCTCCTGCAGCTCGCCGCCGAAGCCGCCGAACTGGCCGAAAAAGCGCGCACCAAGAAGCTCTCCGCCGACGCCATGCAGGGCGCCTGCTTCACCATCTCCAGCCTCGGCCACATTGGCGGCACCGGCTTCACGCCGATCGTCAACGCGCCGGAAGTGGCGATCCTGGGTGTCAGCAAGGCGACCATGCAGCCGGTCTGGGACGGCAAGGCCTTCCAGCCGCGCCTGATGCTGCCGCTGTCGCTGTCCTACGATCACCGCGTGATCAACGGGGCGGCCGCCGCGCGCTACACCAAGCGCCTGTCCGATCTGCTGGGTGATATCCGCACACTGCTCCTGTAAGAGGGGCTGCTGTAAGTGTTGTAAAAGGCCGGCCCTGCGCCGGCCTTCCTCTCGACGAGCGCGCCACGCTCGTACTCTCCAGCCCTGCCGGATGGCGGGGCTTCTTTTTGTCCGGACCGGCGGTCACGCCTGGCTCCCGGCACTGCCTCAACTTCGCACTGTGACGGCCGATACAGTCTTGGCTTGTCATGGCCCCGTGCCTCATGCAAATCTTGCCAACGCCCATAGAAGTCGGGCGAGGCCATGTCCCTCGTCCAGCACCCTGGAAATCCACCGCGCATGAAGAGTCATCCCGATGCCGCCAGCCGTCAGGCGGCCGAGGTTGTCACGCAGCTTCCCGTCCCTTCGAGGCTCGGGATGCTGCGCTTCGAGCGCCTGAATGAACCCAGCTGGACCCTGCTGTTCCTCGACCCCGGCTGCGAACGCCAGATCGGCGTGCCGGCCCAGGACCTCTGCGGCATCCTCGACGCCCCCTACGCCAGCCTGATGGAGCCCGAAGCGCGCCATCGCCTGCATGAGCAGGTGCAGCAGCAACTGCTCAAGGACGGCCGCTACCGGGTGCGCTACCTGCTCCACTCGCCGCGCGGCACGCTGAACGTGCTGGAGGTCGGCGAAAGCTTCCAGCAGCACGGCCGCCAACTGCTCCATGGCTACCTGCTGCAGACCGAGGCGGACGAGCACGAAACCGAGCTGGACCCGCGCCTGCTGGACCTGGAAGCACAGAACATCCGCCTGAAGATGTCCCTGGAGATGTACCAGCGCTCCCAGGACGAACACCTGCAGCACCTGGTGCGCTCGCGCACCCAGCAGAACCTGATCGTGCGCCTGGCGCGGCACCGCTACCTGTCCAGCGACCCGCTGCTCGAAGCCGCCCAGCTGATCGCCCAGGCCGCCTGCGAGGCCTATGACGTGGCCCGCGCCGGCATCTGGCGCCTGCACACCGACCATCGCCTGGAAGCGGTAACCATCTACCGCCGCGACACCGACCAGTACGAAAAGCCGCAGGACATCGACGCCAGCAACTTCCCCAATTACCTCGACGCGGTGCACAGCGGCCGCGCCATCGACGCCCACAACGCCCAGCAGGACCCACGCACCCAGGAACTGGCGATGCGCTATCTGCGCCCGCAGGGCATCAGCGCCATGCTCGACGCCACCATCCGCGTCGGCGGCGAAGTGGTCGGCGTACTCTGCCTGGAGCATGTCGGCGAAGTGCGCATGTGGCAGAGCGACGAGATCGCCTTCGCCGGCGAGTTGGCCGACCAGTACGCCCAGGTGCTGATGAACCACGAACGGCGCAACGTCTCCAGCGCCCTTCACCTGTTCCAGCGCGCCGTCGAGCAGAGCGCCAGCGCCTTCCTGCTGATCGACCGCGACGGGCTGGTGGAATACGTCAACCCGAGCTTCACCGCGATCACCCAGTACGGCGCCGACGAAGTGCGTGGCCGCCGTCTGCCGGAGCTGCCGGCGCTGGCCAACCTCAGCGAGCTGCTGTTCGATGCGCGCTCCACCCTGGTCACGCAGAACAGCTGGCAGGGCGAGTTCCGCAGCCGGCGCAAGAACCTCGAGCCTTACTGGGGCCAGCTGTCGCTGTCCAAGGTCTACGACGACAAGGGCGAGCTGACCCACTACATCGGCATCTACGAAGACATCACCCAGAGCAAGCTGGCCCAGCAGCACATCGAGAAGCTCGCCTACCGCGACAACCTCACGGGCCTGGCCAACCGGCACTTCTTCATCAACGCCCTGGAAGAACGCCTGCAGGTGGGCAGCGAGCACTCGCTGAGCCTGCTGCTGGTGGACATCGACAACTTCAAGCGGATCAACGACAGCCTCGGCCACCAGACCGGCGACAAGCTGCTGGCCAACCTGGCCCGGCGCCTGCGCAGCAGCCTGAGCGACAGCGCCACCCTGGCACGCTTCGCCAGCAACGAATTCGCCGTGCTGCTGGAGGAGTCCGTGGCCGGCCGCGGCGAGAAGGTTGCCGCGCAGATTCTCGACGTGCTCGACAAACCGCTGTTCGTCGACAATCAACTGATCAGCATCACCGGTTCCGTGGGCATCGCCTACGCGCCGCAGCACGGCCAGGACCCGCAGACCCTGATGAAGCACGCGGGCCTGGCGCTGCACAAGGCCAAGGCCAACGGCAAGCACCAGGTGCAGACCTTCACCGAGGCAATGACCGCCGAGGCCAGCTACAAGCTGTTCGTCGAGAGCAACCTGCGCCGCGCACTGGTGCAGGATGAGCTGGCGGTGCATTACCAGCCCAAGCTGTGCCTGCGCAGCGGTGCGCTGCTCGGCCTTGAGGCCCTGCTGCGCTGGCAGCACCCGGAAAAGGGCATGATCCGCCCGGACCAGTTCATCAGCGTCGCCGAGGAAACCGGGCTGATCATCCCCATCGGCAAATGGGTGATCCGCCAGGCCTGCCGCCAGGTCCGCGAGCTGGCCGCCAAGGGCCTGGGCGAGCTGCACATGGCGATCAACCTGTCGCCCAAGCAGTTCAGCGACCCGGACCTGGTCGGCTCCATCGCCGCGATCCTCCACGAGGAAAGCATCCCGGCCTCGCAGCTGGAGCTTGAACTCACTGAAAGCCTGCTGCTGGACGCCACCGACGACACCCGCCAGCAGCTGGAGCGCCTGAAGAGCCTCGGCCTGACCCTGGCCATGGACGACTTTGGCACCGGCTACTCGTCGCTGAGCTACCTGAAGAAATTCCCCATCGACGTGATCAAGATCGATCGCAGCTTCATCAAGGACATCCCGGACAACCAGGACGACATGGAAATCACCTCGGCGGTGATCGCCATGGCCCACAACCTCAAGCTGCAGGTGGTCGCCGAAGGCGTCGAGACCGCCGCCCAGCTGGCCTTCCTCCGGCGCAACCGCTGCGACATCGGCCAGGGCTACCTGTTCGACAAGCCCATCCCCAGCCACGACCTCTCTTCCAGCCTGCAGCGCTACCCCTGCCGCCCGCACTGAGGCGCGCCGGCACGGCGTGCCCGCAGCCATCCCCGCTCCTGGAAAAAACGCTGTAATCTTCGGCCAGTACCCGAGTCTATTGCCGCCCCCATTCAGAGGAGACGAATGCCATGACCCTGCGCTCGCAAATACTTGCCCACAAGCTGGAACTGCCCAGCTCCGCCCAGGCCCTGCCGGGGCGCGAGAGCCCGATGCCGCTGCCCGAAGCGCATTACGTCAATGGCCGCCCGCTGACCGCGCCCTTCCCCGCCGGCATCCAGCAGATCGTTGTCGGCCTGGGTTGCTTCTGGGGCGCCGAGCGGCGCTTCTGGCAACAACCGGGCGTGTGGGTCACCGCGGTGGGTTATGCCGGCGGCTACACGCCGAATCCGACCTACGACGAAGTCTGCTCCGGCCTGACCGGGCACAGCGAAGTCGTGCTGGTGGCGTACGATCCTCGCGAAACCAGCATCGAGGCGCTGCTGAAGGTGTTCTGGGAGTCCCACGACCCGACCCAGGGCATGCGCCAGGGCAACGACACCGGCACCCAGTATCGCTCGGTGATCTACTGGTTCGACCAGGCGCAGAAAACCGCCATCGACGCCAGCCGCGCAGCCTTCCAGAAGGAACTCAGTGCCAAGGGCTACGGCGAGATCACCACGGAAATCCGCGAGGTGCCGCCGCTCTATTACGCCGAGGCTTATCACCAGCAGTACCTGGCGAAGAACCCCAACGGCTACTGCGGCCTGGGCGGCACCGGTGTCTGCCTGCCGGCGTGAACCTGCTCTTGTAGGAGCGAGCTTGCTCGCGAACCGGCCTCGCCGTGAAGCTGTTCGCGAGCAAGCTCGCTCCTACATGAAGACGTCCTGCAAAAAAAAGCCCCGGCACTGCCGGGGCTTTTTTCATTCGGCGATCAGCCAGTCCACCTGGCTGCTGCCTTCGCTCTGCGCCAGCGTCTGCGCCAACCACGGCAACAGCCCGCGCAGCTCTTCATCCAGCGGCCACGGCGGGTTGACGATGACCAGCCCGGAGCCATTCAGACGATCCGCCGTATCAGCCGGGTGCACGCACAGCTCCACACGGAGCATCTTCGGCGCCGAGCTTTTCTCCAGGCGCTGGTAGAAGCGCTTGAGCTGGCGGCGGTCCTTGATCGGATACCAGATGGCGACCACGGTCTGGCGCATGCGGCCGATGGCTTCGTCCAGCGCGGTCACGCAGCGCTCGAGGTCGTCCGGTTGCTCGAAGGGCGGGTCGATCAGCAGCACACCGCGCTTCTCTGCCACCGGCAGGAAGGCTCGGGGCAGCAGCCAGCCGTCGCCCTGGTGTACCGAGATGCGGCGCTCGCCAGCCATGTTGGCCTTGAGCAGGCGGCCGTCTTCCGGGTGCAGTTCGTTGAGCATCACCCGGTCCTGCGGGCGGGTCAGGCGGCGCGCCAGCTCCGGCGAGCCGGGGTAGAACTCCAGGCCGCCATCGGGATTCAGCGCGCCTACGACGTCCAGGTAATCCTGCAGCAGCTCCGGCAGGTCTTCGCGCTCAACCAGGCGGCCGATGCCCGACTCCCACTCGCCGGTACGGCTGGCTTCGTCGCCCAGCAGGTCGTACAGGCCGATGCCGGAATGGCTGTCGAGGTAGGCGAAGGGCGTGTCCTTGCGCGCCATCAGCGCGAAGATGCGGGCCAGGACGATGTGTTTCAGCACGTCGGCGTGGTTGCCGGCGTGGTAGGCATGGCGGTAGTTCATGGATAGCGGACTCCTCAAGGCGCGCAGTTTAGGTCCTGGGGCGGGTGCGGTGCGAGTCCGCCGTCGCCGGGGCCCGCCGGAAGGCCGGGCGTTTTAGCCCTTTATCACGCTCATGGATGATTCTGTGCGCACTTCATTCACCAGACTAGACTGCGCCGATTCCAACGGAGGTCGATCCATGTCCGAGACCCTGCTCAGCTCCCGCAACCTCGCTTTCGAACTCTACGAAGTGCTCGACGCGCAGGCCCTGACCCAGCGCGAACGCTTCGCCGAGCACAACCGCGAAACCTTCGACGCCGCCCTGGGCACCGCCCGTGGCATCGCCGAGGAGCTGTTCGCCCCGCACAACCGCAAGAACGACGAGAACGAACCGCAGTACGTCGACGGCGGCGCGGTGCTCATTCCGGAAGTGAAACCGGCGGTGGACGCCTTCAACGAGGCCGGCTTCCAGAACGCCTCGCGCAGCTTCGAACAGGGCGGCATGCAGCTGCCGCACCTGCTGTCGCGCGCCTGCTTTGCGCACTTCCAGTCGGCCAACATCGCGACCTCTTCCTACCCGATGCTGAGCATGGGCTCCAGCCACCTGATCGAGACCTTCGGCAGCGAAGAACAGAAACGCCTGTTCCTCCAGCCGATGATCGAAGGCCGCTGGTTCGGCACCATGGCCCTGACCGAGCCCCATGCCGGCTCTTCCCTGGCGGACATCCGCACCCGCGCGGAACCGGCCGCCGACGGCAGCTACCGGATCAAGGGCAACAAGATCTTCATCTCCGGCGGCGACCACCCGCTGTCGGACAACATCGTGCACATGGTGCTGGCCAAGCTGCCGGACGCCCCGGCTGGCGTGAAGGGCATCAGCCTGTTCATCGTGCCGAAGTTCCTGGTCAACGACGACGGCTCTCTCGGCGCGCGCAACGACGTGACCCTGGCCGGCCTGTTCCACAAGATGGGCTGGCGCGGCACCACCTCCACCGCGCTGAACTTCGGCGACAAGGGCGAGTGCGTCGGCTATCTGGTGGGCAAACCGCACCACGGCCTGGCCTACATGTTCCAGATGATGAACGAGGCGCGCATCGGCGTCGGCATGGGCGCCATCATGCTCGGCTACGCCGGCTACCTGTATTCCCTGGAGTACGCCCGCGAGCGCCCGCAGGGCCGCCCGGTGGACGCCAAGGACCCGACCTCCGCGCCGGTCTCGATCATCGAGCACGCCGATGTGCGGCGCATGCTGCTGACCCAGAAGGCCTATGTCGAAGGCGCCTTCGACCTCGGCCTGTACGCCGCTCGCCTGGTGGACGACTGTGAGACGCTGGCCACCGAAGAAGAGCGCAAGCAGGCCCACGAGCTGCTCGACCTGCTCACCCCGATCGTCAAGTCCTGGCCCTCGGAGTTCTGCCTGAAGGCCAACGAACTGGCGATCCAGATTCTCGGCGGCCACGGCTACACCCGCGAATACCCGGTGGAGCAGTACTACCGCGACAACCGCCTCAACCCGATCCACGAAGGCACCCATGGCATCCAGTCGCTGGACCTGCTGGGCCGCAAGCTGGCGCAGAACAACGGCGCCGGCCTCAAGCAGCTGACCCGCCTGATCAGCCAGTGCTGCGAGCGCGCCAGCGCGCACCCCTCGCTGGACAAGCTGCGCGAGCCACTGGAGCAACTGATGGCGCGCCTGTCGGCGACCACCCTGAGCCTGCTCGGTGACCTGATGCAGGGCCGCGTGGCCCAGGGCCTGGCCAACTCCGCGCTGTACCTGAAGGTCTTCGGCCACGCGGTGATCGGCTGGCGCTGGCTGGAACAGGCCATTCGCGCCGAGGAAGGCCTGGCCCGTGGCGAGGCATCCGATGTCGACTTCTACCGCGGCAAGCTGCAGGCCGCGCGCTACTTCCTGACCTGGGAAGTGCCGTCCTGCCACCACGACCTGGCGCTGCTCGAAGGCCGCGACGATACCTGTTCCACCATGCAGGACGCCTGGTTCTAGGCCCCCGCATGTCCCTTTCGCCCCGGTCACGTCCGGGGCTTTTTTATGCCTGCGGAAAAGTGCAGCCGCGACAAGGGGACAAGGAATCGAATGAATTGAAGGAGTATTCCGACAACTACAGATGACCAGTCCGGCAGCAAAGCGGCGGGCAATTGCCGTTGAATGGCGCCCGCGCAACTTTTCGCTGTCATGACCATGGCCACTCAAACCTCCTGCCTCGCCACCGCTTCACACCGCCTCCTGCAGCTATTCCCATTGCTCGCCGTCACCGCGGCCCTGGGCTGCCTGCTCGCGCTGTTCAACACCGGCCCCGCCGATGCCCTCCCCCAGAGCTCCCCGCCAGGCAACGTGGCAGGCCTGCTGAGCTCCGCGCCCATCTTCAGCGCCCCCAGCACGGAGGCCCTGCAGCACGCCGACGACTATCTGCAGAGCATCGACAAGGCCATGTCCAACGGACTGGAAGTCCTGCGCGGCGGCGACGGCAAGTCGATCGCTGCGCAGAGCCGCTACTTCAACGCCCTGGTCAACGCCGGCTACGCCCAGTTCGGCTCGTCCTACTACGACCCACTGGGCAGTTGCGGCGTTGCCGGCAGCTCGGCCCGCCACCTGTGGCATACGCAGGTCCGCGCCATCAGCGGCGAGGCGAATATCTCCGGCGAAGTGAGCAGGGCGCGCACCACCTTGCAGCGCGACCGCCAGTCCTGCCTCGATGCCGTCCGGCTGCCCCTGGACGAGGCCGTGGCCTGGGCGCCCACCCTGGTGACCTCTCCGAGCCTGGTACCCATCTGGCCCAGCGCCGGTGCGTGGCCGGAAAGCGCCGCCGAACGGTCCTCAACAAACCTTTGACAGCCTTGTAAATCCGCAGGTTAGAATCGATTGGCATGCGGCCTGCATCCTGATCCCCAAGTAGCGTCGCCACTCCCCTATCCCCCAGGAGGTCGACACCTTGGATGCCGTGGCCATCAACAGCTATTTCCTGATCGCTGCTGTGCTGATCGGCATGAGCATCCTGGTCAGCTCGCTGTCCTCGCGCCTGGGCATCCCGATCCTGGTCATCTTCCTCGCCATGGGCATGATCGCGGGCACCGACGGCCCCGGCGGCATCGGCTTCTCCAACTACCCCATGGCTTACCTGGTGGGCAACCTGGCACTGGCGGTGATCCTGCTGGACGGCGGCTTGCGCACCCGGGTGTCGAGTTTCCGCGTAGCCCTCTGGCCGGCCCTGTCGCTGGCCACCGCCGGGGTGCTGATCACTGCCGGACTCACCGGGATTGCCGCCGCCTGGCTGTTCAAGCTGAGCTGGATGGAAGGCCTGCTGATCGGCGCCATCGTCGGCTCCACCGACGCCGCGGCAGTGTTCTCGCTGCTGGGCGGAAAAGGCCTGAACGAGCGGGTCACCGCCAGCCTGGAAATCGAATCGGGCAGCAACGACCCCATGGCGGTGTTCCTCACCGTTACTCTGATCGATATGCTCGCCCACGGCGAAAGCGGCCTGTCCTGGAGCTTCCTCTGGCATTTCCTGCGCGAATTCGGTATCGGCTCGGTGCTCGGCCTGGCCGGCGGCTGGCTGCTGCTGCAGGTGATCAACCGCATCCACCTGGCCAACGGCCTCTACCCGCTGCTGGCGATCAGCGGCGGCCTGCTGATCTTTGCCCTGGCCAACGCGGTGCACGGCAGTGGCATCCTCGCCATCTACCTGTGCGGCCTGGTGCTGGGCAACCAGCCGATCCGCTCGCGCCACGGCATCATGCACATGCTCGACGGCATGGCGTGGCTGGCGCAGATCGGCATGTTCCTGGTGCTGGGCCTGCTGGTCACGCCCCACGACCTGTGGCCCATCGCCCTGCCCGCCCTGGGCCTGGCGTTGTGGATGATCCTCTTCGCCCGCCCGCTGTCGGTACTGGTCGGGCTGTTCCCGTTCCGCGCCTTCCATGGCCGCGAGAAAGCCTTCATCGCCTGGGTCGGCCTGCGCGGCGCGGTGCCGATCATTCTCGCGGTGTTCCCGCTGATGGCCGGGCTGCCCAACGCTCAGCTGTTCTTCAACGTGGCCTTCTTCATCGTGCTGGTTTCGCTGCTGGTACAAGGTACCAGCCTGCCCTGGGCCGCCAGGCTGCTGCGCGTGGTGGTGCCGCCGGACCCGGCGCCGATCTCCCGCGCCGGCCTGGAAGTCCACCCGACCAGCGAGTGGGAACTGTTCGTCTACCACCTGAGCAAGGAAAAGTGGTGCATCGGCGCCGCCCTGCGCGAGCTGAAGATGCCCGAGGGCACCCGCATCGCCGCGCTGTTCCGTGGTACTCAGCTGCTGCACCCGTCCGGCAGTACCATTCTGGAAGCCGACGACATCCTCTGCGTGATCGGCCACGAGCATGACCTTTCGCCGCTGGGCAAGCTGTTCAGCCAGGCGCCGGATCGCGGCCTGAGCGCGCGCTTCTTCGGCGACTTCGTCCTCGAAGGCGACGCCCAGCTGTCCGCCGTGGCCTCGCTCTATGGCCTGAAGCTCGAAGGCGTGGACGGCGAGCAGAACCTGGGCCGCTTCATCGCCCACGAAATCGGCGGCCAGGCGATCATCGGCGACCAGGTGGAATGGAACGGACTGACCTGGACCGTGGCCGCCCTGGACGGGAACAAGATTCGCAAGGTCGGGGTCAAATTCCCGGAAGGTCGTCCAGGTCCTGGACTCTTCCTCTGACCGCCCACCGGTGCCCGCTTGCGGGCGCCGGCCCGCCAGAACTACCCTCACTCCACTTTTTGCACGAGCCGCTGAACGCGACCATGTCATTCCTGCTGCGTACCCTTCTGACCGCCGCCCTCCTGGTCGGCTCGCTCACCGGTCTGCCCGCGCTGGCCGCCGATACCTCGGTGCCCAGCGCCGACAAGGTGCAGCAGAGCCTCGATGGCCTGGCCGAGCGCAAACTGTCCGACGCCGAATCCAAGCCGATCAAGGCCAGCCTGGAAAACACCCTGAGGCTGCTGGCCGCCAAGGCTGACAGCGAGAAGCAGCTCAGCGAGCTCAACGGCCGCCTGGCCGATGCGCCCAAGCTGATCAGCGAGAACCAGAAGGCGCTCACGCGCCTCAAGGGCAGCAGCGACAAACCCGCCGCCCAGCGCTTTGGTGGCTACAACGCCACCCAGCTGGAAATGCTCCTCAACGAGCAATCCACCCAACTGGCCGCCTGGCAGAAGGAGATGATCGACGCCAAGAGCGAGATCCTCACCGCGCAGACCCGCCCCGAGCGCGCCCAGGCCGACCTGAGCAAGAATCAGACACGCCTGCTGGACATCAACACCGCACTCAAGGCCGGCAAGGAAGGCGGCAAGCCCCTGGCCGAAGAGCGCCGCAACGAGCTGCTCGCCGAGCAGGCCGCACTGACCGCGCAGAACCTGCTGCTGCGCAAGCAACTGGCCGGCAACAACCTGCTGCTCGACCTCGCCTCCAGCCAGCGTGACCTGCTGGCCGAGCGCATCGGCCGCGAGGAACGCGAGACCCTCGATCTGCAGGCGATGATCAGCGACAAGCGCCGCGAACAGTCGGAGAAGACCGTCGCCGAGCTGTCCAAGGACGCCGACCAGGCCGCCGGCACCGACAGCCTGCTGAGCCACGAGAACGCCGCCAACCTCAAGCTCTCCGACTACCTGCTGCGCACCACCGACCGCCTCAATACCCTGACCCGGCGCAACCTGGAAGCCAAGCAGCAGCTGGACAACCTGACCCAGGGCGAGCAGGCCCTGGACGAGCAGATCAACGTGCTGCGCGGCAGCCTGCTGCTGTCGAAGATCCTCTACCAGCAGAAGCAGTCGCTGCCGGTGATCAAGACCGACCAGGACCTCGCCGACGAGATCGCCGACCTGCGCCTGTACCAGTTCGAGCTGAACCAGAAGCGCGACGAGATCAACAACACCCAGGTCTACATCGACAACCTGCTGGCCCAGCAATCCCAGGAAAGCCTCACCCCGCAGCTGCGCAAGGACCTCAGCGAACTGGTGGACACGCGCCTGGAGCTGATGGAGCGCCTCAACCACGAGCTGAACGCGCTGCTCAACGAAGCCATCACCCTGCAGCTCAACCAGAAGCAGCTCAAGGAAACCAGCAGCAGCCTGCGCGCCACCCTCGAAGAGCAGATGTTCTGGATTCCCAGCAACCGCCCGCTGGACCTGTCGTGGTTCAAGATGACCCCGGCCCTGTTGCACCACCAGCTGGCCGAAGTGCCCTGGGGCTCGGGCGTGAAGGAACTGGGCGAAGGCCTGATCGACCGGCCCTTCCTGTTCCTGCCACTGCTCCTGCTGGTCGCCGCCCTGCTGTGGAAGCGCAAGTTCCTCTACGACAAGCTGGAATCGCTGAACGACGACATCGGCCACTTCAAGCGCGACAGCCAGGCCCACACCCCGCTGGCCCTGCTGCTCGCCGTGCTGCTGGCACTGCCCGGCACCCTGGCCCTGGCCATCGCCGGCCTGGCCCTGGTGCTCGACGCCCGCGGCCAGAACGCCACCCTGGGCAGCGCGCTGCTGGAGATGGCGCAGGTCTGGCTGGTGTTCTACACCGCGCACCGCATCCTGCGCCCCGGCGGCATAGCCGAGCGACACTTCCACTGGAGCCAGCCGCAGGTACAGTTCCTCGGCAAACTGATGCGCCGACTGGGCCTGGTGGTGATGGCCCTGGTCGCCGTGGTCACCGTCGCCGAGCACTCCCCCGCCACCCTCGCCGATGACGTGATCGGCATCGCCGTGGTGCTCTTCGGCTTTGGCGCCATGACCTGGCTGCTCGCCCAACTGCTGTTCAAGAGCCCCTCCAGCGAACGCCCGTCGATGGTCAAGATGATCCTCGGCCTGGGCTTCACCGCCCTGCCGGTGGCGCTGTTCCTGGCCGTGGGCTTCGGCTACTACTACACCGCGCTCAAGCTCACCGACCGGCTGATCGACACGCTGTTCCTGCTGATGTTCTGGATGGTGGTGGAAGCCACCTTCGTCCGCGGCATGGGCGTCGCCGCCCGCCGCCTGGCCTACCAGCGCGCCCTGAAGAACCGCCAGAACGCGCCCAAGGAAGGCATCGAGGGCACCGAGGTCGTCGAAGAGCCGACCCTGGGCATCGAGCAGATCAACGAACAGTCCATGCGCCTGATCCGCCTGGGCCTGCTGATCGGTTTCGTGGTCACCCTCTACTGGGTCTGGGCCGACCTGATCAGCGTCGTCTCCTACCTCGACAACGTGACCCTCTACCAGTACACCAGCGGCACCGGCGACGCGGCGTCGACCACGCCGATCAGCCTGAGCGACTTCCTCATGGCGCTGGTGATCGCCGCCGTGACCGTCGCCCTGGCGCGCAACCTGCCCGGCCTGCTCGAGGTGCTGGTGCTGCAACGCCTGACCCTGGCCCAGGGCAGCGCCTACGCCATTACCACCCTGCTGTCGTACACCATCAGCGGCGTCGGCTTCGTCAGCGCGCTGTCCACCCTCGGGGTGAGCTGGGACAAGCTGCAATGGCTGGTCGCCGCGCTGTCGGTCGGCCTCGGCTTCGGCCTGCAGGCGATCTTCTCCAACTTCGTTTCCGGCCTGATCATCCTCTTCGAGCGCCCGGTACGGATCGGCGACGTGGTGACCATCGGCACGCTGTCGGGCACGGTCAGCAGGATCCGCATCCGCGCCACCACCATCACCGACTTCGACCGCAAGGAAATCATCGTCCCCAACCAGACCTTCATCACCGGCCAGCTGGTGAACTGGTCGCTGAGCGATACGGTGACGCGGGTGACCATCAAGATCGGCCTGGCCTACGAGAGCGACCTGCCGCTGGCGCGCAAGATCATGCTCGACGCCGCCCACGCCAACACCCGCATCCTGCGCGACCCGGAGCCGGTGCTGTACTTCACCATGATCAGCGCCAGCACCTTCGACTACGAACTGCGCTTCCACGTGCGCGAGCTGGGCGACCGCAACCCGGCGGTGGACGAGACCCTCACGCGCATCGCCCTGGCCTTCCGCGAGGCCGGCATCGACATGGCCTTCAACCAGGTCGACGTGTTCCTGAAGAACTTCCAGGGCCAGGAAGCCCAGGTCATCGTCGGCCAGCAGCAACCCGCCGCCACGCCGGTGAAACTGCCCGCGGCGCAGGACGACAAACCCGGCGGCGACAAGGCCTGAGGGTGGACGCCTCCGGACAAGTCCGAGCACAATGCTCGGACTTGTCCGGAGTTAGATTGTGAAAAAGCTCGACGAACTGACCTTCGATAACCGCTTCGCCCGCCTGGGCGACGTGTTTTCCACCCAGGTCCTGCCCGATCCCATCGCCGAACCGCGTCTTGTCGTCGCCAGCCCCGCCGCCATGGCCCTGCTCGACCTCGACCCGGGCGAGGCGGACAACCCGCTGTTCGCGGAAATCTTCGCCGGGCACAAGCTCTGGGCAGAAGCCGACCCGCGCGCCATGGTCTATTCCGGGCACCAGTTCGGCTCCTACAACCCGCGCCTGGGCGACGGCCGCGGCCTGCTGCTGGGCGAGGTGGTGAACGAGGCCGGCGAGCACTGGGACCTGCACCTCAAGGGAGCGGGGCAGACGCCCTACTCGCGCATGGGCGATGGCCGCGCCGTGCTGCGCTCGTCGATCCGTGAATTCCTTGCCAGCGAATACCTCGCCGCCCTGGGCATCCCCAGCAGCCGCGCACTGTGCGTCACCGGCTCCAGCACCACGGTGTGGCGCGAGTCGAAGGAAACCGGCGCCATGCTGCTGCGCCTGGCGCCCAGCCACGTGCGCTTCGGCCACTTCGAGTACTTCTACTACACCAAGCAGGAAGACCAGCTGCGCACCCTCGGCGAGTTCGTCCTCAAGTCCTATTACCTGCACTGCCTGGACGACGAGAAGCCCTACCTGGCGTTCTTCCGCGAAGTCGTCGAGCGCAACGCCGAGATGATCGCCTGCTGGCAGGCCTACGGTTTCTGCCACGGGGTGATGAACACCGACAACATGTCGATCCTCGGCATCACCTTCGACTACGGCCCCTACGCCTTCCTCGACGACTTCGACGCCAACCACATCTGCAACCATTCCGACGACACCGGCCGCTACTCCTTCAGCAACCAGGTGCCCATCGCCCACTGGAACCTCGCGGCCCTCGGCCAGGCGCTGACGCCCTTCGTCGAAGTGGACGACCTGCGCGCCACCCTGGACCTGTTCCTGCCGCTGTACCAGGCCAGCTACCTGGACCTGATGCGCCGCCGCCTCGGCCTCACCACCGCCGAGGACGGCGACCTGGAGCTGGTGCAGCGCCTGCTGCAGACCATGCAGAAGGGCGCGGTGGATTACTCGCTGTTCTTCCGCCGCCTCGGCGATCAGGCACCGGGGCAGGCGCTGGCGGTAGTCCGCGAAGACTTCGTCGACCTCGCCGGTTTCGACGCCTGGGCCGCCGACTACCAGGCCCGCGCCGAACGCGAAGGCAGCAGCCAGGACGAACGCCGCGCCCGCATGCACGCGGTCAACCCGCTCTACGTGCTGCGCAACTACCTCGCCCAGGAAGCCATCAGCGCCGCCGAACAGGGCGATTTCAGCCTGGTGCGCCGCCTGCACGAAGTGCTCGGCAAACCCTTCGAGGAGCAGCCCGACGCCGAGGTCTTCACCCGTCGCCCGCCGGACTGGGGCAAGCACCTGGAGATCAGTTGCTCCTCCTGAGGCGGTTATAAGCTCAGCGAAAAGCGATCTAGCGGCGCCCCGCCAGCCTTGCTCCCGGTCATTGACCGGGGCCGGGCGCCGCTCGCATCCTCGGGGCTTTCTGCCACAAGGACGCTCGAACAATGAAACCGGAAACCCTGGCCATCCACGCCGGCTACAGCCCCGACCCGACCACCAAGGCCGTGGCCGTGCCGATCTACCAGACCAGCTCCTACGCTTTCGACGACACCCAGCATGGCGCCGACCTGTTCGACCTGAAGGTCGCGGGCAACATCTACACGCGCATCATGAACCCCACCAACGCGGTGCTGGAGGAGCGCGTGGCCGCCCTGGAGGGTGGCGTCGCCGCGCTGGCCGTGGCTTCCGGCATGGCCGCCATCACCTACGCCATCCAGACCGTCGCCGAGGCCGGCGACAACATCGTCTCGGTGGCCAAGCTCTACGGCGGCACCTACAACCTGTTCGCCCACACCCTGCCGCGCTTCGGCATCCAGACCCGCTTTGCGCCTCACGATGACATCGCCGCCCTCGAAGCGCTGATCGACGAACGCACCAAGGCGGTGTTCTGCGAGTCCATCGGCAACCCGGCGGGCAACATCGTCGATCTCCAGGCGCTGGCCGATGCCGCGCACCGCCACGGCGTGCCGCTGATCGTCGACAACACCGTCGCCACGCCGATCCTCTGCCGCCCGTTCGAGCACGGCGCGGACATCGTCGTGCACTCGCTGACCAAGTACATCGGTGGCCACGGCACCAGCATCGGCGGCATCGTCGTCGACTCCGGCAAATTCCCCTGGGCCGATAACAAGGCGCGCTTCCCGCTGCTCAACACGCCGGATGCGTCCTACCACGGCGTGACCTACACCGAAGCCTTCGGCCCCGCCGCCTTCATCGGCCGCTGCCGCGTGGTACCGCTGCGCAACACCGGCGCCGCGCTCTCGCCGTTCAACGCCTTCCTCATCCTGCAGGGCCTGGAAACCCTCGCCCTGCGCATGGAGCGCCACTGCGAGAACGCGGTGAAGGTCGCCCAGTACCTGCAGGACCACCCGCAGGTCGGCTGGGTGAAATACGCCGGCCTGGCCGACCACCCCGAACAGGAACTCGCGCTGCGCTACATGGGCGGCAAGCCTGCATCGATCCTCTCGTTCGGCATCAAGGGCGGGCAGGAAGCCGGTGCGCGCTTCATCGACGCGCTCCAGCTGGTGGTGCGCCTGGTGAACATCGGCGACGCCAAGTCGCTGGCCTGCCACCCGGCCTCCACCACCCACCGCCAGCTCAACGACGAGGAACTGCAGAAGGCCGGCGTGCCGCGCGACATGGTGCGCCTGTCCATCGGCATCGAGCACATCGACGACATCCTTGCCGACCTGGCCCAGGCGCTGGACGCTGCCAAGGCCTGACGGCCAACACCCACGAGGCACCGGTCGGTGTCTCGTGGGGCATCTCATGGATAACGGCTGACGCATCGCCGTCATATCCAGATGCCATCATCGAGCAGACGATGGTCGCACCATTCCGTACAATGCCGCCCCTGCCTGCACCCCAGGCAACCGCGCGACCGCGCCACCTGATACGCCAGCGAAAAGGGAATTACGCGGCCGCCCACCGCCCCCTCCCCCGTCATCCGCACTCCGACCCGCCTCCCGGCGCCGGCCGGCGGGTAACTTTTTTTCGCTCGCCACCATCGGGTTCCGTCCCGGCCTGCCGATAGTGCAGGGACGTGGTTCGCCACCCTGGCCCCCAATAACAACAATCTCCGAACGGCCTGACTTCACACAACCTTTCCTGGAGATCGTCAATGAACAGCTGGATTTCCAACCTGAGCGTGAATCTCAAGTTGGCCCTGGGCTTCGGCCTGGTCCTCGCCTTCACCGCCATCCTCGCCATCGTCAGCTGGGTCGGCCTGGGCTCGCTGATCGACCGCAGCAACTGGATGAGCGACATCACCGAGCTGAACTCACGCCTCACCAAGCTGCGCATCACCCGCCTGCAGTACATGATCGCCGACGGCGCCGAGCAGGAAGCCGCCAACGTCATGAGCACCCTGGCCGACTTCAAGGCGCAGCAGCAGAAACTGCGCGCGTCCTTCGTCAGCCCCGAGAACGTGCGCATGCTCGACCAGCTCGGCGGCATCATCGGTGACTATGAGAAGTCCCTGGCCGCCATGCGCGCCGGCTACCAGAGCGCCGGCCTCACCCGCCGCTCCCTGCAGGACAGCGCCGCCCGCGCCAACGAGCTGACCGCGCAGATCCAGCAGGACATCCTCAAGGCCCCGGCCGATGAAGAGCGCGCCACCCGCTTCCAGGCCATCACCGGCACCCGCGAGGACCTGCTGCAGGCCCGCTACGACGTGCGCGACTACCTCGCCACCGCCCTCACCAGCAACGGCGACGGCGTGACCCGCGGCCTCGACGAAAGCATCGCCGGCCTGCCGGCCCTGGAAAGCGTCCTCGGCGTCGGCGAAGCGCAGTACGTCCAGCAACTCGGCACGGCCCTGCGCACCTACCGCGACGCCGTGGTGACGCTGCGGCAGAACATGGCCGCCATCGTCCAGGCACGCAAGGAAATGACCACCCAGGGCCAGGACATCGTCAAGATCAGCGAAAATCTCTATCAGCTGCAGCTCGATCGCCGCGACGTCGAAAGCGCCAAGGCGCGCAGCCTGCAGACCCTGGTCACCCTGCTCGCGCTGGTGCTGGGCAGCATCGCCGCGTTGATCATCACCCGCCAGATCACCCGCCCGCTGCACGACACCATGGCCGTGGTCGACCGCATCGCCGCCGGCGACCTGTCGCAGACCATCCAGGTCAGCCGCCGCGACGAGCTGGGCCGGCTACAGCAGAGCATGCAGCGCATGAGCCAGAGCCTGCGCGAGCTGATCGGCGGCATCCGCGATGGCGTCACCCAGATCGCCAGCGCCGCCGAGGAGCTCTCCGCCGTCACCGAGCAGACCAGCGCCGGCGCCAACACCCAGAAGGTCGAGACCGACCAGGTCGCCACCGCCATGCACGAAATGTCCGCCACCGTGCAGGAAGTCGCTCGCAACGCCGAGCAGGCCTCCCAGGCCGCCTCCGCCGCCGACCACCAGGCCCAGGACGGCGACCGCGTGGTGAACAAGGCCGTGGAACAGATCGAGCGCCTGGCCGAGGAAGTCGAACGCTCCGCCGAAGCCATGCAGCGCCTGGAACAGGAAAGCGAGAAGATCGGCAAGGTCATGGACGTCATCAAATCGGTGGCCGAGCAGACCAACCTGCTGGCCCTCAACGCCGCCATCGAAGCCGCCCGCGCCGGCGAGGCCGGGCGCGGCTTCGCCGTGGTCGCCGACGAAGTGCGCGGCCTGGCTCAGCGTACCCAGCAATCCACCGAAGAGATCGAAGCCCTGGTCGCCGGCCTGCAGAGCGGCACCCGCCAGGTCTCCAGCGTCATGCTCGGCAGCCGCGAACTCACCGCCAGCAGCGTCGCCCTGAGCCGCCAGGCCGGCGAATCCCTCGGCGAGATCACCCGCACCGTCTCCAACATCCAGGCGATGAACCAGCAGATCGCCACCGCCGCCGAGGAACAGAGCGCCGTCGCAGAGGAAATCAGTCGCAGCGTGGTCAACGTCCGCGATGTCTCCGAGCAGACCGCCTCCGCCAACCAGGAAGTTGCCGCCTCCAGTGTCGAACTGGCGCGCCTGGGTGGGCAGTTGCAGACGCTGGTCAGCCACTTCCGCGTGTGATGTGTCGTCGCGGAAACAACGCAATGCCGCGTTGAGCCCGCCGTGACACGCCCCTTTTCCGCCTGAGGCAGAGGGGCCATCCGGCCTACCGGCCGGATCGCGGGCATGGCCCGCTCCTACAGTGGGCGGGCATGCGGCGCTTTCCTGTAGGAGCGGGCCATGCCCGCGACCTGCCCTGCGCCGGACCATCAGGGACTTGTTCGCGATCACGCCTGAGGCCGGTGGCCGGCGGGACTACATCGAATTCCCGCCGTCCTACCCCGCCTAAACCCGTCTTTTCGCAAGCTCCTGCCAGACACGGTGGATTCCCCTTCCCACCGGGTTTTCGCTTGTCTCGAATCCGTAGAATGACGACATCTTCCCGAGCATAAGCAGCACGATGCAGGAATTTTCCTGCATGTTCCACGTAAAGGAAGATGGCGATCCAGAACTACCGAACGGCACGGATCGAAAGACGCGAGCCCCCGGTGCAACGAACACCGAAGGCCCGCTAACCACAATCAGTTAACAGGCAACTAATCATGGCTAAAACCGATGGTAAGGCACCCGCACACCCCGAAAAAGGCCGTTTTCTCCCCCTGGGAACCGACTCACAACACCACGCCAATCCCCGCAACGCCACGCTCTACCTGCGCACCAACGCTCCCGCCGACGAACTCTACAACGCCGCCGAAGACCGCCTGAGCGCCGTCATCGACCTGCTCGGCATCCTCTCCCTCTCCACCCTCGACGCCCAGCCACTGCGTAACGTCCTGCAAATCAACCGCGCCCTCCTGCTGCTGGCCTCCGACGCCCACTCGCTGTACGAGGCAGACCACGAGCAGCGTGGCAGCCACAGCTAGCTCCCTGACGCGCACGGCCCGCCCTGTAGGAGCGGGCCATGCCCGCGATCCGTCGGCGGCAGCCGACACAAACTACCGAGGAGGCCAAACCCCATGAAAGGAACCTCCCGAACCGACTGGAAGCACCTGGAAGAACTACCGGACGAGGCCATCGACACCAGCGACATTCCCCAACTGCGCGAAGACTTTTTCAGCAACGCAGAACGACGAATACCGTTGGAGCACACCCCGGAGAGTCCCGAGCAGTTGATAAACACAGTCCCCGCCACCACCTAGCTCCCCATAGCCCGAGGAGCCCCATCATGTCCGATTCCCTTATCATCCCCTGTCCCCACTGCAACGGCCTGAACCGCGTACCCGCCGAGCGGGTGGGCGATTCTCCCAGTTGCGGGCGCTGCCAGTCGCCAATCGTGCTGGATACGCCGTTCGACCTCGACGAGGCCGGCTTCGCCGCCCAGGCCAAGGGCGATCTGCCGTTGCTGGTGGACGTCTGGGCCGACTGGTGCGGGCCGTGCAAGGGCTTTGCGCCGGTGTTCGAGCAGGCCGCTGCGCGGCTGTCGGGCAAGGTGCGCCTGGCCAAGCTGGACAGCGATGCCAACCCGAACCTCTCCACGCGCCTGGGGATTCGCTCGATCCCGAGCCTGATCCTGCTGCGCAATGGCCAGGAAGTGGCGCGCCAGAGTGGGGCGATGCCGCTGCCGCAGCTGCTCGACTGGCTGTCGCGCCAGGGCATCTGAGGACGAGCGTTTCGGTCAATCCACGCGGTCATTGCCAGGCCGCGTGGTACGGCTAGGCTTGGGGGCAGACCCCGCCGGCGAATCGGAGCACGCCCATGCGTCACAATCTGGAATTCATCCGCCAACTCACCGAAGAGCACATCGCCTTCGTCAAGCGCACCGGCCTCAAGGCCGAGGTGCTGGAGCCGGGCCTCGTGCGTTTGCGCATGCCGCTCAAGGACAACGAAAACCACCTGCGCAACATGTACGCCGGCGCACTGTTCACCCTGGCCGAGCTGCCCGGTGGCGTGCTGATGCTCACCAGCTTCGACGCCCGGCGCTTCTACCCCATCGTCAAGGAAGCCGGCCTGCGCTTCCTGCGCCCCGCCGCCAGCGACGTGACGGTCGAGGCGCGGCTCAGCGAAGAGGACATCCAGCGCATCGGCGAGGAAGCCACGAACCTCGGCAAGGCCGAATTCGTCCTCGACCTGCAGCTGAAGGACGAAGAAGGCAACATCGTCGCCGAAAGCCACGCCATCTATCAGTTGCGCAGTCGCTGACCCCGGGCCATTGCCCTGCATCAAGGTGAAATTTCCTACGTGGCGCGACAGTGGAAGCGCCACAGAGGGAGCCCACCATGTACAGGAACCTGCTCGTCGCCCATGACCTCAGTGTCGAGGCAGATATCGCCGTACGCCGTGCCGCGCAGCTGGCTCGCCAGCACGGCGCCAGCGTCACGCTGCTGCACGTCATCGAGGAATACTTTCCCGACCGCATGATGGCCACGGTGCGCGAAGCCGCCGAAGTGGCGCTGCGCGATGCCGCCCGCGCCAGCGATATCGCCGACTACCAGCTGGTGATCCGCCAGGGTCGCGCGGCGAACACCGTCACCCAGACGGCGCAGGAACTGGGCGCCGACCTGCTGGTGGTCGGCGCGCACCACCAGCAGCTGCTGGAGCGCTTCGACGGCACCACCCTGGAGCGTATCGCGAGGCATTGCCGTGCGCCGATCCTGCTGGCGGTGGAAGAATCCGCTGCGCCCTACGCCAAGGCCCTGGTCGGGCTCGACCTGTCGCACTGCTCCTGCCAGGCCTGGCGCGCCGGCTACCGGCTGCTCGCGCCCGAGGCCGAGCTGCTGGCGCTCAACGCCTACCAGCCGGGCAGGAAGGCCGGCCGCGCCGACAGCCACCTGGAGACCCAGCGCGAGCTGCTGCGCCAGGCGCTGCAGGATGAGCGCGCACAGGTGCCTACCAACGGGCCGCAATTGCTTTGTGCGGTGCAACAGGGCACGCCCCAGCAGGCGCTGGAGACGGCAGTGCGGGAATGGTCGCCGGACCTGCTGGTGCTTGGCAGCCGCAGCCGCGGCGCCATCGAGCAGGCGATGCTGGGCAGCTCGACGCGTTATTTCCTGCGCCGGCCGCCCTGCGATGTGCTGATCAGCCAGTAAGCGCTCAGGCTTCCAGCAGGTTGTGCAGTTCGACGAACTGCTGGGTCAGCTTGTGCCGGGGCTCGAGGAAGATCAGCGGGGTGCAGGCCTGGTGCGACTCGCGCATCTTCACCGAGCTCATCAGATACACCGGCAGCACCGGCAGCTCCTCTTCCACCAGTTCGTCCAGCAGTTGCTGCGGCAGGGTCGCGCGCGGCTGGAACTGGTTGACCACGATGCCTTCGACTTCCAGCTCCTCGTTGTGGTCTTCCTTGAGCTCTTCGATCTCCTGCAGCAGGCCGTACAGCGCCTGGCGCGAGAAGCTGTCGCAATCGAAGGGAATCAGGCAGCGATCAGCGGCGATCAGCGCGGAAACCGTGTAGAAATTCAGCGCTGGCGGAGTATCCAGGTAGATGCGGTCGTAGTCTTCGGACAGCTCGTCCAGCAGTTTGCGCAGCTTGTTGATCTTGTGCTTCTGCTCGAGCTTGGGCTGCAGGTCCGCCAGTTCCGGACTGGCCGTGACGATGTGCAGGTTGTCGAAGGGCGTCTCGTAGATGTCCACCTTGCCCTTGCGGCTGAACGGCCCGGACGACAACGTCTGCTTGAAGAAGTCGGCGATGCCCACCGGCAGGTCTTCGCCGGTCAGGCCGGTCAGGTAATGCGTGGAGTTGGCCTGGGCGTCCAGGTCCACCAGCAGGGTGCGATAGCCCTCCGCCGCGCTCACTGCCGCCAGGTTGCAGGCGATGCTGGACTTGCCGACCCCGCCCTTCTGATTGAACACCACACGCCGCATGAGCCGTCCCTCCAGGAACCAATCGAGTGCCGATGGATTCTATGCAAAGCCCATGACAAGGGCGAGCACCCTTCGCGATACGACCGCTCGGCGGCTCCTGACGATTCCTACAAGCTTCGTAACAGTGGCAACGGTAAATTGAGACACGGCCGGTGCCTTTGTAAGCAAAAGTTTGCTTGACACTGGCGCGACCCGGATAATGCCAGCATTGCGCCATGGCACGTGTCGACGAAGCCCTTGGTGATCCAGGGAAGACCATTTGCCGACAGGGATGCCCACAAGGGCCTGAAAGAGCTCGCAGCGTGATTCAATTCAATATCGACCAGTGGAGCGCCTGGGCCCCGGGTCTGTCCACGATTGCCGACTGGCAGAGCTGGGTACGCGAAGAGCGTCTACCTGACGCCGCCGCCCAACCGGATGTCGCCTTTCTCCCCGCCATGCAACGCCGCCGCCTCAGCCCCCTGGCGCGGATGGTGTTCAGTGTCGCCTGGCCGCTGGCCGACGAGCGGCCGCCGATGCCGCTGGTCTTCGTATCCCGCCACGGCGAAACCGGCCGAAGCCTGGAACTGCTGCGCGAACTGGCCGTCGAACAACCACTGTCCCCGACTCAGTTCAGCCTTTCCGTGCACAACGCGGTGATCGGCCTGTGGTCGATCCTGCGGCAGGACACTCGGGAAATGACGGCTATCGCCGGCGAACGTGACGGTTTCGAGCACGGTCTGCTGGAAGCCGCCGCACTGCTGGCCGAAGGCGCCCCGGAAGTCCTGCTGGTGGTGACCGAAGAGCCGCTGCCGGAGCTGTATGCCCCGTGGGGCGACGACGTGCCCTTCCCCTACGCCTTGGCCCTGCGCCTTAAGCCCGGCAGCGAATGGTCGCTGGAACTTGCTGAAAACGGTGCGGCCCTCGCTCCGCCGTCCGCCCCCAATGCCCTCAACCTGGTGCGCGCGCTGATCGAGCACACCGGCCTGATCCACCACCCCTGGAAGAAGCGCCTATGGACCTGGCAACGCAACCACTGAGCAAGCGCACCGACGCTTGGCTGTGGCGCCTGTTCGCCACTGGCCTGTGCTTCGCCCTGTTCGGCATCGGCGGCCTGCTGCTGCGGGTGCTGGTCTTCCCGCTGCTGGCCCTGCTGCCCGGCGACGCCCTGCGCCGCCGCACCCGCGCCCGCCAGACGGTCAGCCGGCTGTTCTGGCTGTTCGTGCAGATCATGCAGCGCAGCGGCGTGCTGAGCTTTGAAATAGAAGGAGCGGGGGAAGTTGAAGACATCTCGCGTCTGGGGCGCCCGGGGCAGATGGTGATCGCCAACCACCCCTCGCTGATCGACGTGGTCTTCCTCATCGGCCTGATCCGCGACGCCAACTGCGTAGTCAAGCAGAGCCTGTTCACCAACCCCTTCACCCGCGGCCCGGTGACGGCGGCGCAGTACATCAGCAACAACGGCAGCATGGACATGTTCGATGAAGCCGTGGCGTCGCTACAGCAGGGCCAGACCCTGATCGTCTTCCCCGAAGGCACCCGCACCACGCCCGGCAAGGCGCCCGACTTCCACCGCGGCGCGGCGTCCATTGCCCTGCGCGGCGCCAGCGTGATCACCCCGGTGACCATCAGCGTGACCCCGACCACCCTGACCAAGGCTGAGCCCTGGTACAGCATTCCCGCCCGCCGCGTGCACTTCCGGCTGCACGTCGGCGAGGACATCGACCCACAAGTCTTTGCCAGCCAGGGCCCAGCCCCGGCTGCCTCGCGCCGGCTCAATGCCTTCCTGCACCAGCATTTCATCAAGGAGCTCGCAAGAGATGAGCGATCTGCAACTGGAGATTAAACAGCTGATCATCGACGCCCTCGGCCTCGAAGATATCGGCCCTGACGACATCGGCGCCGAAGACGCGCTGTTCGGCGACGGCCTCGGCCTGGATTCGGTGGACGCCCTGGAACTGGGCCTGGCCATCCAGAAACGCTACGGCATCAAGATCGACGCCGATGCCAAGGACACCCGCCAGCACTTCGCCAACGTGGCGAGCCTGGCCGCCTTCGTGACCGCCCAGAAAGCCGCCTGAGACCGCTGACCATGCAAACCCGTGAGGACATTTTCAACACCCTGCGCGACGCCCTGGTCGAGCTGTTCGAACTGGAGCCGGAGCAGATCAGCCTCGACGCCAACCTGTATCAGGACCTGGAGATCGACAGCATCGACGCCGTCGACCTGATCGACCACCTCAAGCGCCAGACCGGCAAGAAGATCGCCGCCGAGGAGTTCAAGTCGGTGCGTACCGTCGGCGACGTGGTCGAAGCGGTCTATCGCCTGGCCAACCCATGACCCGCCTGGTCGGGCTCGGCCTGCTGCTGGCCGGGCTGCTCTACCCGTTCGCGATCTACTTCGGCATCGATCACCTGTCGCCGAAATTCTTCGCGTTGCTGCTGGGCGGGCTGTGGTTCGCCCGCAGCCTGGGCAGCGGGCAACGCCCCGGGCAACGCTGGATGGCGCTGGCGGCCGTGGCCTTCTGCATGCTGCTGTGGTTCCTCAATGAGCCGCACCTGCTGCGCTGGTACCCGGTGCTGATCAGCGCCGGCCTGCTGAGCCTGTTCGCCCTCAGCCTGAAATTCGGCCCGCCGCTGGTGGAGCGCCTGGCGCGCCTGCGCGAGCCGGAGCTGCCGCCCCACGCGGTGCGCTACACCCGCCGGGTGACCCAGGCCTGGGTGCTGTTCTTCCTGGGCAACGGCCTGATCGCCGCCGCCCTCACACTGTGGGCGCCGCTGGCCTGGTGGACGCTGTACAACGGCCTGATTTCCTACCTGCTGATGGGCGTGCTGTTCGCCGTCGAGTGGCTGGTGCGGCAGCGGGTCAGAGGTCAAGGATGAAATCGATTTCCCTCGCCCGGCTGCTGCTGGAGCTGCCCGCCGGGCGTCCATTGGCGCTGGAGCCGGAGCTGCTGGCCGGCGATTTCCGGCAGCGCGTGTGCAGCGCTGCCGGCGCCCTGCGCCGGCGTGAAGCGCGCCGCGTGGCGATCCACCTGGAAGACGCCGCCGAACTGGCCATCGCCCTCTACGCCTGCTGGCTGGCCGGTGCCGAAGCCGTGCTGCCGGCGGACAACCTCGCCCACAGCCGCGAGCGGCTGACGACGCAGATCGACGCCTGGATCGGCGACCAGCCCGGCGACCTGCTGCTGGCCGAGCTGAATGGCCCTGCGCTGGCGCCCGCCGAGCTGGACCTCGACGCCTGCCGCCTGGTGCTGAGCACCTCCGGCTCCACCGGCGAGCCCAAGCTGATCGGCAAATCGCTGCGCCAACTGAGCAACGAAGTGCAGGTGCTGGACGCGCTCTGGGGCGCCGAACTGGGCGATGCGCGCATCCTCGGCAGCGTCGCCGCGCAACACATCTACGGCCTGCTGTTCCGCGTGCTCTGGCCGCTGGCCACTGGGCGCGCCTTCCTGCGTCGGCAGATCGCCTTTCCCGAAGACCTGCAACGCCTGAGCCTCGAGCAGCCGCGCTTCGCCTGGATCGGCAGCCCGGCGCTGCTCAAGCGCATGGGTGACAACCTCGACTGGCCGGCGCTGCGCCCGGTGGTGCGGGTGTTCTCCTCCGGCGGCCCGCTACCGGCCGAAGCTGGCGAGTTGCTGCACGAGCGCCTCGGCCAGGCTCCCACGGAAATCTACGGCAGCTCCGAGACCGGCGGCATCGCCTGGCGCCAGGGCGGCCAGCTGTGGCAGCCGTTCGACGGCGTAACCCTGAGCCAGAACGAGCATGGCGCGCTGCGCATCGAATCGACCTACCTGCCACCCGGCGAAACCGAACAGACCGCCGATGCCGCGCGCCTGTGCGCCGACGGCCGCTTCGAGCTGCTGGGCCGGCTCGACCGCATCGTCAAGCTGGAAGAAAAACGCATCTCCCTGCCGCAACTGGAAGCGGCGCTGATGAAACACCCCTTCGTCAGCGAAGCGCGCCTGGGCGTGGTGCAGGAAAACCGTGCCAGCCTCGGAGCGCTGGTCGCCCTGAGCGATGCCGGTCTGCATGCGCTGCGCAATGGCGGTCGTCGCGCGCTGACCCAGCGTCTGCGCGAGCACCTCGCCGGTCACTGCGAAGCCCTTGCCCTGCCGCGCCGCTGGCGCCTGCTGCGATGCCTGCCGGGCAACACCCAGGGCAAGCTGCCGCAGAGCCTGGTCGACGAACTGCTGCACGCCCCGCGCAGTTTGGCGCCAGAAGTGCTGGCGCACAGCGAGGCCGATGGCGAGCAGCATTTCCAATTGGAAATCCCGCCGGACCTCGCCTGCTTCCCGGGCCATTTCCCCACGGCGCCGGTGCTGCCGGGCGTGGTGCAGGTGCAGTGGGCGCAGCAACTGGCCCGCCAGGTGCTGGAGCTGCCGCCGCGCTTCGGCGGCATGGAAGTGCTGAAGTTCCAGCAACTGCTGCGGCCCGGCGACACCTGCCAGCTGTCCCTGCGCTGGGACGCCGCGCGCGGCAAGCTGTACTTCGCCTTCACCCGCGGCGAAGCCGCCTGCTCCTCCGGGCGCATCCTCCTCGGAGCGGACGCATGAACACGCGTCCCTGCGCGGTCATTCCGGTGTACAACCACGAGCACGCGCTGCCCCAGGTGGTCGCCGAACTGCTCGCCGCCGGCCTGCCCTGCGTGCTGGTGGACGACGCCTCCAGCCGCGAGTGTGCGGCAGTGATGGACCAGCTCGGCGAAGTCCGCGACACGTACCTGGTACGCCTGCCGGTGAACCAGGGCAAGGGCGGCGCGGTGATGGCCGGCCTGCGCGAAGCCGCGCGCCTGGGCTTCACTCACGCGTTGCAGGTGGACGCCGACGGCCAGCATGACCTGGGCGACGTGCAGCGCTTCCTCGGCACTTCGCGCGAGCATCCCGAAGCGCTGGTCTGCGGCTATCCGCAGTACGACGCCAGCGTGCCCAAGGGCCGTCTCTACGCGCGCTACCTGACCCACGTCTGGGTGTGGATCAACAGCCTGTCGCTGTCGATCCGCGACGGCATGTGTGGCTTCCGCGTCTACCCGCTGGCGCCCACGCTCAAGCTGATCGACAGCACCACACTGGGCAGGCGCATGGACTTCGACCCGGAAATCCTCGTCCGCCTGGCCTGGCGCAACCAGCCGATGCAGTGGCTGCCGACGCGGGTGCATTACCCGCTCGACGGTCTCTCGCACTTCCGCCTGTTCCACGACAACGCGCTGATCTCCTCCATGCATGCCCGGCTGTTCTTCGGCATGCTCTGGCGCTCGCCGGCGATCCTCTGGCGCCGCCTGCGGAGCGCCGCGTGAGCGCGCAGCACTGGGCGCAACAGCGCGAGCGCGGCAGCCTGCTGCTGATGCGCGTCACCGCCTGGGCGGCGCGTACCCTCGGCCGCCGCCTGCTGTCGCCGCTGCTCCACCTGATCGTGCTGTACTTCTTCCTCTTCGGCGCCCGCGCGCGCGGCGCCATCCGCGAGTACCAGCAGCGCCTGGCGCAGCACAGCTGTGACGCCTCGCTGAGCCCGAGCACCGGCCGCGTGTTCGGCCAGTTCATGGCCTTCGCCGACGCCATCCTCGACAAGCTCGACGTCTGGGCCGGCCGCCTGGACCTGGCCAGCATCGAGCTGAACGACCCGCACAACCTGCGCGCGCAACTGCGCAGCGGCCGCGGCCAGCTGCTGGTGGGTGCGCACCTGGGCAACCTCGAAGTCTGCCGCGCGCTGGCCGAACTGGGCGAAAAGGTGCGCATGAACGTGCTGGTGCACACCCGCCACGCCGAGCAGTTCAACCAGCTACTTGGGGAATCCGGCGCCAGCCACCTGCGGCTGATCCAGGTGAGCGAGCTGGACCCGGCGATCATGCTGCAACTGTCCCAGCGCCTGGACGCCGGCGAGTGGCTGGCGATTGCCGGCGACCGCATCCCGCTGCACGGCGGGCGCAACGTCGAGGTGGATTTCCTCGGCGCCCCGGCCGCCTTCCCGCAGGGGCCCTGGCTGCTCGCCGGGCTGCTGCAGTGCCCGGCCAACCTGATGTTCTGCCTAAAGGAAGAGGGCCGCTACCGGGTGCACCTGGAGCCCTTCGCCGAACGCATCCAGTGGCGCCGCAGCGACCGCGCGGAGGTCCTGAAACACTGGACCCAGCGCTACGCCCAGCGCCTGGAACACTACTGCCTGCGCGCGCCGCAGCAGTGGTTCAACTTCTACCCGTTCTGGAAAGCCCATGACGACAGCCACTGACACGCCGGTTTTCGGCCAAGGCCACCTGAGCATCGAACAGATCGTCGCCCTCGCCGAGCGCCGCGTCGAAAGCCGCCTGGACGACGCCGCCGGATTCCGCGCGCGGATCGCCCGCGGCGCGCAGTTCCTCGACACCCTGCTGGACAAGGAAGGCGTGATCTACGGCGTCACCACCGGTTACGGCGATTCCTGCGTGGTGGCCGTGCCGCTGGAGCACGTCGAGGCGCTGCCGCAGCACCTGTTCACCTTCCACGGCTGCGGCCTGGGCAAGCTGCTGGAGCCGGCCGCCGTACGCGCCGTGCTCGCCGCGCGCCTGCGCTCGCTGAGCCACGGGGTTTCCGGCGTGCGCCTGGAGCTGCTGGAGCGCCTGCACGCCTTCCTCGAACTGGACATCCTGCCGCGGATCCCGGAAGAGGGCTCGGTAGGTGCCAGCGGCGATCTCACGCCGCTGTCCTACGTCGCCGCGACCCTCGCTGGCGAGCGTGAAGTGCTCTGGCGCGGCGAGCGCCGCAGCGCCGCCGACGTGCATGCCGAGCTCGGCTGGCAACCGCTGGTGCTGCGGCCCAAGGAAGCGCTGGCACTGATGAACGGCACGGCGGTGATGACCGGCCTCGCCTGCCTCGCTTACTCGCGCGCCGACTACCTGCTCAAGCTCGCCACGCGCATCACCGCGCTGAACGTGATCGCCCTGCAGGGCAACCCGGAGCACTTCGACGAGCGCCTGTTCGCCGCCAAGCCGCATCCGGGGCAGATGCAGGTCGCCGCGTGGATTCGCCAGGACCTCGCCATCGACGCGCCGACGCCGCCGCTGCACCGCCTGCAGGATCGCTACTCGCTGCGCTGCGCGCCCCACGTGCTGGGTGTGCTGGCCGACAGCCTGGGCCTGCTGCGGCAGTTCATCGAGATCGAACTGAACAGCGCCAACGACAACCCGATCATCGACGCCGAGGAAGAGCGCGTGCTCCACGGCGGGCACTTCTACGGCGGGCACATCGCCTTCGCCATGGACAGCCTGAAGAACCTCGTCGCCAACGTCGCCGACCTGCTCGACCGGCAGCTCGCGCTGCTGGTGGACACCCGTTACAACCACGGCCTGCCGAGCAACCTTTCGGGCGCGCCAGCGGACCGCGCGATGATCAACCACGGCTTCAAGGCCGTGCAGATCGGCGCCAGCGCCTGGACCGCCGAGGCGCTGAAAAACACTATGCCGGCCAGCGTGTTCTCGCGCTCCACCGAGTGCCACAACCAGGACAAGGTGAGCATGGGCACCATCGCCGCGCGCGATGCCCTGCGCACCCTGGAGCTGACCGAACAGGTAGCCGCCGCCACCCTGCTGGCCGCGCAACAGGGCGTCTGGCTGCGCTGCGCCGAAAGCGGTGCGCGCCCGCTGCCGGCGCCGCTGGGCGGCATGCACGAGCAGCTCGGCCGGGACTTCCCGCCGCTGATCGAGGATCGCGCCCTGGAAGGCGAACTGCGCCTGTGCCTGGAGCGCATCCGCGCGCGCCACTGGGGGCTCTATGCGTAAGGCCGGAGTGCTGCAGGCCGAGGTGGAAATCCTCGTGCCGTTCTTCGACGTCGACATGATGGAAGTGGTCTGGCACGGCCACTACGTCAAGTACCTGGAAGTCGCGCGCTGCGCCCTGCTCGACAAGCTCGACCACAACTACTCGCAGATGCGCGAGGCCGGCTACGCCTGGCCGGTGATCGACCTGCAGCTGCGCTACGTGCGTGGTGCGCGCTTCGGCCAGCGCATCAGTGTGCGCGCCGACCTGGTGGAGTGGGAGAACCGCCTGAAGATCAACTACCTGATCAGCGACGCCGGGACCGGCGAGCGCCTGACCCGCGCCAGCAGCACCCAGGTGGCGGTGGAGATCGCCAGCCGCGAGATGCAGATGGCCTCGCCCGCCGTGTTCATCGACGCCGTGCAGCGTGCGCTGGAGGCTGAAGCATGCTGAAGCGCGCCTTGCTTGTCTGTGGCTTGCTGCTCGCACCTCTGGCCCATGCCTTCGACCTGCCGCAACTCGCCGCGCAGCTCGGCAAGCCAGCGGTGGTGCGTGGCGAGTTCGTCCAGGAGAAGCACCTGCGCTCGCTGCCGCAACCGCTGGTGAGCAAGGGCCACTTCGTCCTCGCCAAGCAGCACGGCCTGCTCTGGCTGTTGCAGACGCCGCTGAAGCAGGACTACCGCATCGATGACCAGGGCATCGCCCGGCGTGACGCCAACGGCTGGCAGCAACTGCCGCAACGCAGCGCCAGCGCGCAGCAGAACCGCCTGTTCCTCGCCGTGCTGGAAGGCGACAGCAGCGGCCTGCAGCGCGACTTCGATCTCGCCCTGAGCGGCGAGGCGAACGACTGGACACTCACCCTGACGCCGCGCGCCGTGCTGCTCAAGCAGATCTTCGACAGCATCGAGATCGCCGGCGGCGAACTGGTGCAGCGCATCGAACTGCACGAAGCCCAGGGCGACCGCACCGTGCTGCGCATGACCAGCAGCCAGCCCGGCGACAGCCTGACCGATGCGGAGCGCAGCGACTTTGCCCGCTGAACGGCCGCAGTGGTTGCCGCGCCTGGTGATTGCCGGGCTGCTGGCGCTGCTCGCCCTCGCCGCCTGGCAATGGCGCGGCGCCGCGCCGCTGAGTACCGACCTGCTGGAACTGGTGCCCGGCGGCAGCCGTGACGCCCTGCAGAAGCAGGCCGAGCAGCGCATGCAGGAGCCGCTCAACCGCGAGCTGCTGGTGCTGGTCGGCTACCCCGAGCGCGACACCGCCATCGCCCACGCCCGTGAGCTGGCTGAGCGCTGGCAGGCCAGCGGCGTCTACGAGAGGGTGCAGTGGGGCGTACAGGCGGACCTGCCGGCCCTGCGTGAACAACTGCGCACCGGTCGCCTCGCGCTGCTCAACGCCGATGACCGCCAACAGCTCACCGACGAGCCGACGGCCTTCGTCCAGCAGCGCGTCGAGCAACTCTTCGATCCCTTCTCCGGCTTCGGCCTGCTGCCCAACGACCAGGACTGGTTCGGCCTGGCCCTGCGCATCCAGCACCACCAGCCGCTGACGGCCAAGGTGCAGCTGGATATCGGCAGCGGTGCGCTGGTCGCCGAAGACGACGGGCGCAGCTGGGTACTGCTGCGCGCCCGCACCCGCGTCGATGCCTTCGACATGAACCTGCCGCGTGCAGTCGCCGCGCAGATCGCCGAGGCGCGCCAGCAACTGGCCGCCGATGGCGGCCAGATGGTCGCCGCCAGCGGCCTGCTCTACGCCGCCGACGGCCAGCGTCAGGCCAGCCGTGAAATGACCTGGGTTGGCGGCGGCGCCGCGCTGGGCACGCTGCTCTTGCTGTTGCTCGCGTTCCGCCGCGTGCGCGCACTGCTGGCCTTCCTGCCGGTGCTGGTCGGCGTGCTCGCTGGCGCCACCGCCTGCATCGCGCTGTTCGGCAAGATCAACCTGCTCACTTTGGTGCTCGGCGCCAGCCTGATCGGCGTGGCCTCGGATTACCCGCTGCACTATCTGTCGAAAGCCTGGACTGTCGCTGGCAACAATGAACAGCAGTGGCAGCCCTGGCATGCGCTGAAACTCAGCCAGCGCGGACTGCTCCTGAGCTTGGCCACCAACCTGATCGGCTACCTCGCCCTGGCCTGCACGCCCTTCCCGGCGCTGACCCAGGTGGCGACCTTCTCGGTGGCCGGCCTGCTCGCCGCCTACCTGTGCGTGATCGGCCTGCTGCCGCTGCTGCTGCGCGGCGATGCCATCGCACCACAACCGGCGCTGCTCTCGCTGGGCGAGCGCCTGATCGCCCTGCGCCAATCCCTGCTCCAGCGTACCGGCAGCTGGCCGCTGCTCGCGGTGGTCGCGCTGTTCTGCGCCGGCGGGCTGTGGCAACTGCAGGTAAAGAACGACCTGCGCCAGTGGCTGGGCGCCAAGCCACAATTGCTCAGCGAGGCCCAGGCCGCCGCACGCATCACCGGCTACCAGCCCACCAGCCAGTTCTTCCTGGTCCGCGCCAGCGATGAAACCCAACTGCTGCAACGCCAGGCCGAACTGGCCGCGCGGCTGGACAAGCTGGTTGCCTCCGGCCAGCTCAAGGGCTACCTCGCCCTCAACCAGCTGCTCGCCACCGCTCAGCAGCAACAGCAGGTCCGCGAAGCCCTGCGCCAGTTGCCACAGCACTGGCAGGCGCTGATCGACCTGGGGATTCCACAGGCCGCGCTGCAAGCCGAACTGGATCAGCTCGAACAGCTTCCGCCACAGTCCCTGGACCAGGCACTCAAAGGTCCGCTGGGCGAGCCCTGGCGGCCCCTGTGGCTGGGCACGGCGGACGGCGGCGTGGCCGGGCTGGTGAGCCTGCAGGGGCTATCCGACGCGAGCCTGCTGGCCGAACAGGCCAAGGGGCTGCAAGGCGTGCAGCTGGTGGATCGCCTCGGCGAGCTGAACCGCCTGTTCGCCGCCACCCAGGTCAGCGCCACCGAACTCAAGCTGCTGTCCTGCGTGCTGATCTTCGCCCTACTGCTCAAGCCCTTCGGCCCGCGCGGCGCCCTGCGCATCGTCCTGCTGCCGCTGCTGGCGGCGCTGTGCAGCCTCGCCAGCCTCGGCTGGCTGGGGCAGCCGCTGACGCTGTTCAGTCTGTTCGGCCTGCTGCTGGTCACCGCCATCGGCGTGGATTACACCATCCTCATGCGCGAACGCGTCGGTGGTGCGGCGGTGAGCCTGGTCGGCGTGCTGCTGGCAGCCATCACCACCTGGCTGTCGTTCGGCCTGCTGGCCCTGTCAGCCACGCCAGTGATCAGCAATTTCGGCCTGGCCGTGGGGCTGGGCCTGGGGTTCTGCTTCCTGTTCTGCCCCTGGGCGCAGGAAGGTCAGCAGAAGGGAGCCAGCCCATGCTGACGCTGCTGTTCTGGCTAACCATGCCGCCGCTGTTCGCCCTGGCGGTGCTCGGCGGGCGACGCCTGCGCCTGCTGCCCATCGTCAGTCAGTTGCTGGTGGCAGGCCTGCTGCTGCCGCTGCTGTTCATCGTCTTGCAGGGCCACGGATTCGAGGTGCGCACGCTGGTCTCCGCGCCCTGGCTGCGGCCGCTCTACGACATCGGCTTCGCGCTGCTGCTGGGGCACATCCTCAGCGATGTGATCGACCTCGACCTCAGCCGCCAGAGCCTGAAGATCGCCCTGCCCAGCTTCGCCGTGCCTCTGGCCTGCGGCATGGCCAGCGCCTGGTGGCTGCTGGGCGTGCGCGAGGGCATGAGCGTGCTGGGCATCGGCCTGCTGTTCTCGATCACCGCGATCCCGGTGCTCTACCTGTTCCTGCGCAACATCGATTACCCCGAGGACGCCACCCGCCGCCTGATGCACGCGGCGGTGCTGATGGACCTGTGGTGCTGGAGCCTGTTCGGCCTGGCCGAAGGCAGCAGCGATCCGTCCCGGCTGGTCTGGCCCCTGCTCGTCGGCATGGCTCCGCTGTTGCTGCGCCTGTTCCGCGTGCGCCAGCCCCTGGCCTACAGCCTGCCCTTCTTCGGCCTGATGATCGTGTTCCAGCACTGGCACCTGAACACCCTGGTGTTCGCCATCACCTGGCTGATGGCCCAGGCCGCGGTGCGCCAGCCGTTCCGCCTGCCGATCTCGCACCGCGCGGCGCTGGCCCTGCAGAACACCCTGCTGGTGCCGCTGGTGCTGGCCTTCGGCATCCTGCAGATCGATTTCCACCACGCTCTCTCCGGCTACTCCTGGCTCTACCTCGGCGCGCTGCTGGTGCTGCCGGTACTCAGCAAGCTGGCCGGCAGCTGGCTCGGCCTGCGCTGGGCACTGCCGGGCGCCAGCCGTGGCCAGCTGTGGCAGGAAAGCCTGCTGCTGAACATCCGCGGGCTGACCGAGATCGTCTTCCTCAACCTGTTGTTCCAGCAGGGCCACATCGATTCGCTGCTGTATTTCAGCCTGCTGCTGATGAGCCTGTTCGCCACCCTGCTGCCCGCTCTCTGCGGCGTGCGCCGTCCGCGCAGCGCCAACGCACCCCAGGACATAGCCCCGGCAAGGAGCCCTTCTGATGCCCGTCCCTGAACAGCAACAACGCACCGTCGTCGTCATCGGCGCCGGCCCGTCCGGCGCCATCGCCGCCGCCCTGCTCAAGCGCAAGGGCCACGACGTGCTGGTGCTGGAGCGCCAGCGCTTCCCGCGCTTCTCCATCGGCGAGAGTCTGCTGTCGCACTGCCTGGACTTCGTCGAGGAAGCCGGGATGCTCGACGCGGTGCACGCGGCCGGTTTCCAGGTGAAGCACGGCGCGGCCTTCGGCTGGGGCGAGCGCTACACCGCGTTCGACTTCCGCGACAAGTTCACGCAAGGCAAGGGCTCGACCTTCCAGGTCCAGCGCGCGCGCTTCGACCAGTTGCTGGCCGACCAGGCGGAACTGCAGGGCGTGGAAATCCGCTACGAGGAAGAAATCATCGCCGCCGACTTCGCTGGCGACTGCCCGCGCCTGCGCGTGCGCCGCCTGGACGGCAGCGAATACGAGGTGGAATGCGCCTTCGTCCTCGACGCCAGCGGCTACGGCCGTGTGCTGCCGCGCCTGCTGGACCTTGAGGCGCCGTCTGGTTTCCCGGTACGTCGCGCCGTGTTCACGCACATCGAGGACCGTATCGACGCGCCGCACTTCGACCGCGAGAATATCCTCATCAGCATCCACCCCGAGGAACGCGGCATCTGGTACTGGACCATCCCCTTCAGCGATGGCCGCACCTCCATCGGCGTGGTCGCCGAGGATCGTCACTTCGAAGGCAAGCTGGATGACCTGGACGCCTGCCTGAAGGGCTTCTTCGAGGCCGCACCGAACCTGCGCCCACTGCTGCAGAACGCCGTGTGGGACACCCCCGCGCGCACCCTCGGCGGCTACTCGGCGAACGTCAAGCGCCTGGCCGGGCCGGGCTTCGCCCTGCTGGGCAACGCGGCAGAATTCCTCGACCCGGTGTTCTCCTCCGGCGTCACCATTGCCATGCGCTCGTCCAGCATGGCGGCCAACCTGCTCGACCGTCAGCTCAAGGGCGAGACGGTGGACTGGGAGGCCGACTTCGCCCAGCCGCTCAAGCGCGGCGTGGACACCTTCCGCGCCTATGTCGAGGGCTGGTACGACGGCAGCTTCCAGGACGTGATCTTCTACGAGAAGGCCACCCCGGAAATCCGCCGGATGATCTGCTCCATCCTCGCCGGCTACGCCTGGGACACGCGCAATCCCTTCGTCGCCGAACCGCAGCGTCGCCTGCGGGTGCTCTCCGAAATCTGCGCCAGCTGAAAGGACAAGGACTGTCATGACCCGCCCCGCCTCCACCTACGTCGAAGAAACCCGTTTCGGTTTCTGGTTCCTGCAGAGCCACACCTGGCAGCACCACGTGCTGCGCGTGGCGATCAACGATCTGAAGCGCCTGGTCAGCTGGGACATCCCGGTCAACCCGGTGCTGCTGGATGCCGGCTGCGGCCAGGGCCGCTCGTTCCGCCTGCTGCGCGAGGCGTTCAAGCCCGGGCGCATGATCGGCCTCGACGCCGACCCGCACAGCCTCGACTGCTCGGCCGTGGAAGCGGCGCGGGAGAACGTGGAGGTGGAGCTCAACTGCGCCGACTGCGCCGACCTGATGCTGCCCTCGGCCAGCGTCGATATCCTGTTCTGCCACCAGACCTTCCATCACCTGGTGGAGCAGGAGCAGGCGCTGCAGGAGTTCTGGCGCGTGCTCAAGCCGGGGGGCCTGCTGCTGTTCGCCGAATCCACCGAGGCATACATCGATACCTGGGTGATCCGCTGGTTCTTCCGCCACCCGATGCACGTGCAGAAGAGCGCCGCGCAGTACCTGCAGATGCTCCGCGAACAGGGCTTCGAGTTCAGCGAGAAGAACGTCTCCTACCCCTACCTGTGGTGGAGTCGCGCCAAGGACTTCGGCCTGCTGGAACGCTGGGGCCTGCGCAAGCCGAAGCCGTTCGGCCAGCGCGAGGAAACCCTGGTCAACGCCGTGGTACGCAAACCCCTGGAGAGCCGCTGAGCATGATCCGCTGGCTGAGTCTCGCCTTCCTTGCGCTGCTGGCCGGTTGCGCCCAGCAAGCGCCGCTGCCGTCTGCACTACCGCCGCTGGCAACGCCGCTGCAGCTGCACATCCAGCGCGAACAGGCAGGCGCCAGCCAGGACTGGTTGCTGGTGATTCAACAGGAACACCACGCGTTGCGCTGGTCGCTGATCGATCCGCTGGGCATCCCTCTGTCGCGCCAGCTGCTGCGTGACGGAGAATGGAGCAACGACGGCCTGCTGCCGCCCAACCCGGAAGCGCGCGAGCTCTTCGCCGTACTGCTGTTCGCGCTCACCCCCGAGGGTGAACTGGCCGCGCGCTACCCGGCCACGGATTACCAGATACGCAGCGATGGGCGCAGCCTGCAGCAGCGCTGGAACATCCGTTACCGTTCGGCGCAGGATTTCACCCTGCAAGGCGCCGAGCTCCGCTACCACGTGACGCCCCTGGAAGCCGCGCCATGAACACTCTCTACCTCAACGAGCTGGGCCTGATCTGCGCGCTGGGCAACGACCAGCGCGAAGTGGCCGCCGCGCTGCTGGCGGGCGAATCCGCCGGCATGCAGGTGCAGTCCGGCTGGGTGCCGGGCCGGAGCCTGCCGGTGGGGACGGTCAAGGCGCGCCTGGCGAACATCCCCGACAAGCACCACGACACCCGCAACAACCGCCTGCTGCTGGCCGCCGCCACGCAGATCGACCCGGCCATCCGCAGCGCCATCCAGCGCTACGGCGCCAGCCGCGTGGCAGTGGTACTGGGCACCAGCACCTCGGGCATTCAGGAAACCACCCAGGGCGTGCGCCACCACAGCCTGCACGGGCAGTTGCCCGAAGGCTTCCACTACTCCCACCAGGAGCTGTCGGACCCGGCGGTATACCTTGCCGAACACTACGAGCTGGCCGGCCCCGCCTACGTGATCTCCACCGCCTGCACCTCCAGCGGCCGCGCCCTGCAGAGTGCGCGCCGGCTGCTGAACCTCGGGCTGTGCGACGCCGTGCTGTGCGGTGGCGTGGACAGCTTGTGCGAACTGACGCTGAACGGCTTCAGCTCCCTGGAGGCCGTCTCGGATGAGCTCTGCAACCCCTTCTCGGCCAATCGCCAGGGCATCAACATCGGCGAAGGTGCCGCGCTGTTCCTGATGACCCGCGAGCCCGGCGCGGTGGCGCTGCTCGGCAGCGGCGCCAGTTCCGATGCGCACCATATTTCCGCCCCCGACCCCGAGGGCCGTGGCGCCCGCGAGGCGATGCGCAAGGCGCTGACCGAAGCCGGCCTGCAGCCCGAGCAGATCGCCTACCTGAACCTGCACGGCACCGCGACCGTGCACAACGACGCCATGGAAAGCCTCGCCGTCAGCGCCGAGTTCCCCTTTGGGGTGCCCTGCTCCTCGACCAAACCGCTGTCCGGACATACCCTCGGCGCCGCCGGCGCACTGGAAGCGGCGTTCTGCTGGCTACTGCTGAGCGAGCACAACCCGGATAATCGCCTGCCGCCACAGCGCTGGGATGGCGTCGCCGACCCGCAACTGCCGGCGCTGAACCTGGTGGGCGAGGATGCACCGCGCCTGCCGGGCGCAGGCCCGCGCTACCTGATGAGCAATTCGTTCGCCTTCGGCGGCAACAACATCAGCCTGATCCTGGGCGAGATGAGCAACGACTCTGGAGTGACCCGATGATCGACTGGCCGATCGCATCCCTGCTGCCGCATGCGGGCGACATGATCCTCATCGACGAAGTGCTCGACTTCGGCGACGAGGACATCCGCACACGCCTGACGGTGCGTCCGGGCGGCCTGTTCAACGAGGCCGACGGCAGCCTACCGGCCTGGGTCGGCGTGGAACTGATGGCGCAGAGCGTCGCCGCCTACGCCGGTTGCCAGGCGCGCTCGCGCGGCGAGCCGGTGGAGCTGGGCTTCCTGCTCGGCACCCGCCAGTACCAGTGCGACGCGGCGAGCTTCCCCGCCGGCGCGCCAATCACTATCCATGCCATCCGCACCCTGCAGGACGACAATGGCATGGGCGTCTTCGAATGCCATCTGGAGGGGCCGGGGATCAAGGCGCTGGCGCGCCTCACCGTGTTCCGCCCGCCAGAGGTTGCCAGCTACCTACAAGAACCTGCCGTGAAAGAGCCAAGCGTATGACTGATTCCATCCTCGTAACCGGCTCCAGCCGCGGCATCGGCCGCGCCATCGCCCTGCGCCTGGCCCGGGCCGGCTTCGACCTGGTGCTGCACTGCCGCAGCGGCCGCGCCGAAGCCGACGCCGTGCAGGCCGAAATCCAGGCACTGGGCCGCAGCGCCCGCGTACTGCAGTTCGACGTGGCCGACCGCGAAGCCGCACGGAGCATCCTCGAAGCCGACGTGGAAACCCACGGCGCTTACTACGGCGTGGTATGCAACGCCGGCCTGACCCGCGACGGCGCCTTCCCCGCACTCACCGAAGAGGACTGGGACCAGGTGCTGCGCACCAATCTGGATGGCTTCTACAACGTCCTGCACCCGGTGATCATGCCGATGATCCGCCGCCGCCAGCCGGGGCGCATCGTCTGCATCACCTCGGTGTCCGGGCTGATCGGCAACCGCGGCCAGGTCAACTACAGCGCCTCCAAGGCCGGCGTGATCGGCGCCGCCAAGGCCCTGGCCATCGAGCTGGGTAAACGGAAGATCACGGTGAACTGCGTGGCGCCGGGCCTGATCGACACCGCCATGCTCGACGAGCAGGTGCCGGTGGAGGAAATCCTCAGGATGATTCCCGCCCAGCGCATGGGCACCCCGGAAGAAGTTGCCGGCGCGGTGAACTTCCTGATGTCGGCCGAGGCCGGCTACATCACCCGCCAGGTGCTGGCGGTCAACGGAGGACTGTGCTGATGAAGCGCGTGGTCATCACCGGCATGTCCGGCATCACCTCCCTGGGTTCGGACTGGGCGAGCATCGAGGCGAACTTCAGCGCCAGCCAGAGCGGCATCCGCCGCATGGACGACTGGGACCGCTTCACCGAACTGAACACCCGCCTGGCCGGCCCGGTGCTGGACTTCGTCGTGCCCAGGCACTGGACCCGCAAGCAGCTGCGCAGCATGGGCCGCGTCTCGCGCCTGTCGGTGGGCGCCGCCGAGCGCGCGCTGGCCGATGCCGGGCTGCTGGGCGACGAGTCCATCCGTGACGGGCGCATGGGCGTGGCCTGCGGTTCGTCCACCGGCAGCACCGACGAGATCAAGGCATTCGGCAACATGCTGCTGAATTCGGTGGCCGACGGCCTCAACGCCAACTCGTACGTGCGCATGATGCCGCACACCACAGCGGCGAATATCAGCATCTTCTTCGGCCTCACCGGCCGGGTGATCCCCACCTCCAGCGCCTGCACCAGCGGCAGCCAGGGCATCGGCTACGCCTACGAGGCGATCCGCTTCGGCCGCCTGCCGCTGATGCTCGCCGGCGGCGCCGAGGAGCTGTGCCCGACCGAGGCCATGGTGTTCGACGCGCTCTACGCCACCAGCCTGAAAAACGACACCCCGCAGCAGACGCCGCGCCCCTACGACAGCGGCCGCGATGGCCTGGTGATCGGCGAAGGCGCCGGCATGCTGGTGCTGGAGGACCTGGATCACGCGCTCGCCCGCGGTGCGCACATCCACGCCGAGATCGTCGGTTTCGGCAGCAACGCCGACGGCCAGCACACCACCCGCCCGGAACAGTCGACCATGCGCCGCGCGATGGAGCTGGCGCTGGAAGATGCCGGTCTGCCGACCGAGGCCATCGGTTACGTGAATGGCCACGGCACCGCCACCGAGCAGGGCGACATCGCCGAGACCCTGGCCACCAGCGAGCTCTTTGGAAATCGCATGCCCATCAGCTCGCAGAAGAGTTTCCTGGGCCACACTCTGGGAGCGTGCGGCGCGCTGGAGTCCTGGTTCAGCATCGAGATGATGAACAGCGACCGCTACGTGCACACCCTCAACCTGGACGAGATCGACCCGCGCTGCGGCGACCTCGACTACCTGCGGGGCGAGCCGCGCGCGATGAGCCACGAGTACGTGATGAACAACAACTTCGCCTTCGGCGGCATCAACACCTCGCTGATCTTCAAGCGCTGGCGCTGAGCACCGTTCAAAGGCAGAGCCAAACGACACTGCAAGGAGAGCAAACCATGTCCCGACTGATCCGCAGCCTGCTGCTCTGCGTGGCCACCACGATGGCCGTCGGTTGCACCACCAAGCCCGTGGAGAACATCGACCAGAGCCTGCCGCCGGACAGCAACCGCACCTCGGTACAGGTGCAGGCGGCGATCCACGACGCGCTGGAAGAACAGAAATGGACCGTGCAGCAGGATTCCGGCAGCGTGATCTACGCCGAGATCACCGTGCGCGAGCGGCACCACGCCGAGGTCAGCATTCCCTACAGCAGCCAGCAGTACTCCATCAAGCTGCGCAGCAGCAGCGGCCTGGACGAGAAGGATGGGCAGATCCACCGCAACTACAACAAGTGGGTCGCCATCCTCAACAACAAGATCCTGCAGAACCTGCACCTCGCCCCGCCGAGCAACTGATCCCCCTCATCGACAAGGAGTCGATCCATGCAACGCAAGACCCTCGGGCTGTTCGCCCTCGCGCTCTGCGCGTCCATTCCCGGCATCAGCCAGGCTCGCGACACCACCCTGCACCTGCCTTTCGACGAAGTCGTCGCCGAAGCGGTGAAGGCCGGTCGCCTGGACGGCAGCGTGAAGTTCTACCTGGCGGGCAACCCGGCGGGTGACAAGCTGAACGTGATCCAGTCCGGCGCCATCACCAACAAGAAGACCAACGCCTTCAACAAGAGCGACGAGGAAGCCTGCCGCTGGGCTCTGCAATCGGCACTGATCACCCTGCAGGATTCGGCAAAGAAGGCCGGCGCCACCGCCGTGACCAACATCGTCAGCTACTACAAGCGCAACGAGTTCAAGGACGCCAGGCAGTTCGAGTGCCACGCCGGGGCGGTCATCGCCGGCGTCGCGCTGAAAGCGGACTACGCCAAGTAAGCCGCTGCCCCGCAACGCTGTCCGCCGTGCCCGGCTCTGGGCATCGGCGGATAAAGCATTCCGCTTTATCCGCCCTACGTTATCCGGCCCACCCGTAGGGCGCATAACGCCCCCGGGCGTTATCCGCCGATGCACCTGAGTCAGGCCTGGATTTGCTGGGTCACCAGGTCGAAGAACGACTGCGCCAGGCGTGACGTCTCGTTGCGCCGCCGCACCAGCCACACCGAGCTGGTCGCACCCGGGTCGCTGAGGGTGCGATAGACCACACCGTCCACCCGCGTCCGGCGGAACGACGCCGGCAGCATCGACACACCGAGCCCCGCTGCCACCAGGCCGATGATGGTCATCGCTTCGCCCGCTTCCTGGGCGATGCGCGGGCTGAAGCCAGCCTGCCGCGACAGCGCCATCAGCTGGCTGTAGAGGCCCGTGCCGTAGCTGCGCGGGAAGAACACGAAGGGTTCGTCCGCCAGCAGGGCGAACTCCAGCCCCTCCTGGCTGGCCTGGGCCAGCGGATGATCGGCGCGCAGCACGGCCACCAGCGGCTCGCTGAACAGTTCCACGGCTTCGAGGGTTTCCGGCAGCGGGATCGGGCGGATCAGGCCGACCTGCACGCGCTCTTCCAGCAGCGCCTGCACCGCTTGCCCGCTGCTCAGTTCCTGCAGGTCCAGGTGTACGTCGGGGTAGGCCTGGCGGAACGCCAGGATGGCGCGCGGGATGCTGGAGGTGAACGGCGCCGACGCGGTGAAGCCGACCTTCAGCTCACCGATCTCGCCCTGGTGCGCGCGCCGTGCCAGCAGCACGGCACGGTCCACCTGCTGGAGCACCTGTCGCGCTTCGTCGAGAAACAGCCTGCCGGCCTCGGTGAGCGCCACGCGGCGGTTGGTGCGCTCCAGCAGGCGTGCGCCGATCTCCTCCTCCAGCGCCTGGATCTGCTGGCTCAGCGGCGGCTGGGAAATTCCCAGCTGCTCGGCGGCACGGCCGAAGTGCAGCTCCTCGGCGACGGCGATGAAGTAACGCAGGTGTCGCAGTTCCATGGTGCCCTCGCTGAAATAGCGGTTATCGGATCGGAAAACTGACTTTCCCCGACGACTGATACCTCGGGTTTCCCCTCTCCCTAACCCTCTCCCTGAAGGGAGAGGGGACCGTTCAGTGCAGGATGAAACCTAAGCGTCAGCCGGCACAGACAGCTCCCTCTCCCTTCGGAGCGGGGTGCGCAGCCAGGGCGGGGGGAGAGGGTTCCCCCAAAACACAGGAGCGCCATAGGCGAAGTCCCTGCCACGCCGCCAAGATCGGCGCCCCATCGAATGATTCGCAAAACGACTCAAATGTGTCGATTAATATATTGGAAATAATAAAGCCCGCTCCTTATCCTTTCCACACAAGCCCAATAACGACTACCAACCTGCTCCTTGCCTGGCCGCGCGGGCCTTTGCCGCCATTCCAGGCCCTCTGCTGTCATTCACCCCCAGCTTTACCATCCAGAGGTGTGTCGTGAGTCAACCTGCCCTGCGGGCTTTGCGGGAAGAACATTCCATGGCGGCCGATCCGGCTGCCGTAAAAGAACCAGTGGCCGCCAACGAGCCGGCCGATCTGCTGGAGAGCGCACGCGAAGCCAACGGCGACGTGGTGCGTGCCGTCGAAGAAATCGAAACCTACATCGAGAAAGGCACCCCGGAATTCATGCGCACTTCGCTGGCGCTGTTCTCCGGCGGCTTCGCCACCTTCGCCCTGCTCTACTGCGTGCAGCCGATGATGCCGGTGCTGTCGAAGGCCTTCGACCTGACCGCCGCGCAGAGCAGCCTGGTGCTGTCGATCTCCACCATCACCATGGCCTTCGGCCTGCTGGTCACCGGGCCGATCTCCGACGCCATCGGGCGCAAGTCGATCATGGTCGCCTCGCTGATCCTCGCCGCCCTGTTCACCCTCGGCAGCTCACTGATGCCGACCTGGCACGGCGTGCTGGCGATGCGCGCGTTGCTCGGTCTGTCCCTCAGCGGCCTGGCGGCGGTGGGCATGACCTACCTCTCCGAGGAAATCCACCCGCAGCACATCGGTCTGTCCATGGGGCTGTACATCGGCGGCAACGCCATTGGCGGCATGAGCGGGCGGCTGATCAGCGGCGTGCTGGTGGACTACGTGAACTGGCACGTGGCGCTGGCCACTCTGGGCATGCTCGCCCTCGCCGCGGCGCTGCTGTTCTGGCGCATCCTCCCTGAGTCGAAGAATTTCCGCCCGGCGCCGCTCGAGCCCCGCCGGCTGATCGAGGGTTTCACCGGGCACTTCCGCGATGCCGGCCTGCCCTGGCTGTTCCTCGAAGCCTTCCTGCTGATGGGCGCCTTCGTCACCCTGTTCAACTACATCGGCTACCGCCTGCTGGCAGAGCCCTACCACCTGAGCCAGGCCATCGTCGGCGTGCTCTCGCTGGTCTACCTGTCGGGCATCTACAGCTCGGCCTGGGTCGGCTCGCTGGCCGACAAGCTGGGCCGGCGCAAGGTGCTCTGGGCGATGATCGCGCTGATGCTCGGCGGTGTGCTGATCACCCTGCTGCAACCGCTGGCCCTGGTACTGGCCGGCCTGCTGGTGTTCACCTTCGGCTTCTTCGGCGCGCACTCGGTGGCCAGCAGCTGGATCGGCCGCCGCGCCCTCAAGGCCAAGGGGCAGGCCTCGTCGCTCTACCTGTTCTGCTACTACACCGGTTCCAGCGTCGCCGGCACCGCCGGCGGTCTGTTCTGGCACCAGTACGGCTGGAACGGCGTGGGCCTGTTCATCGCCGGCCTGCTGGGAATCGGCCTGTTGGTGGCCCTGCACCTGGCGCGCCTGCCAGTGTTACCGCGTGACCTGCCTGCACTCAACAAGGCTGGGTAGTTTCTACACACAAAACGCAGTGCATGCCTAAAAACGACATGGAACGGTCGTACAAAGACATTTATCTCGGATCCGACAACGCCTGCCAGATGGGCGTTGTAGGAAAAATTCCCAGACTACGACTTAAGTCGTAACAGAATGTGGCGCGATCCTTGCGTTCACAATGTCGAACGACTTGTTGGAATCCTGAAACGGACCTCGACTCCCGCAGTACGCAATTCCCTCCGTAGTTGTAGGTAAAGCATGAGCAGCACCCCCTCTTCCGGGCTCTCCCAGGGCCTGCAAAATCGTCACGTCACGATGCTTTCGATCGCCGGTGCCATTGGCGCGGGCCTGTTCGTAGGCTCCGGCCACGCCATCGCCGAAGCCGGCCCGGCCGTCATGGTTTCCTATCTGGTCGCCGGTCTGCTGGTGGTCCTGGTGATGCGCATGCTGGCCGAAATGGCCGTCGCGCAGCCGGACAGCGGCTCCTTCTCCACCTACGCCGACCGTTCCATCGGCCACTGGGCCGGTTTCACCATCGGCTGGCTGTACTGGTGGTTCTGGGTCCTGGTGATCCCGCTGGAAGCCAACGCTGCCGCGGCGATCATCCACGCCTGGTTCCCCGGCGCGCCGATCTGGGTGCTGGCCTTCCTGATCACCTCCGCGCTGACCGTGACCAACCTGTTCAGCGTGAAGAACTACGGTGAGTTCGAGTTCTGGCTGGCGTTGATCAAGGTCGTCTCGATCATCGCCTTCCTGGTGCTGGGTTGCGCGGCCATCTTCGGCTTCTCGCCCAACAGCGAAGTCTCCGGCATCGGCCACCTGACCAGCGAAGGCTTCCTGCCCAAGGGCTGGGGCGCCGTGCTCGCCGCGCTGCTGACCACCATGTTCTCCTTCATGGGTTCGGAAATCGTCACCATCGCCGCCACCGAGTCCAAGGACCCGGAGCAGCAAATCACCCGCGCCACCAACTCGGTGATCTGGCGTATCGCGCTGTTCTACCTGCTGTCGATCCTGATCGTGGTCTGCCTGGTGCCGTGGAACGACCCGCGCCTGGTCAGCATGGGCTCCTACCAGACCGTGCTGGAACACCTGCACATCCCGTACGCCAAGCTGATCGTCGACATCATCGTGCTGGTCTCGGTGACCAGCTGCCTGAACTCAGCGCTCTACACCGCCTCGCGCATGATGTACTCGCTGAGCAAGCGCGGCGACGCGCCGAAGATCGCCCAGGTGACCAGCGCCAGCCGCACCCCGGTCTACGCCGTGCTGCTGTCTACTGCCATGGCCTTCCTGTGCACCTTCGCCAACTACCTGGCCCCGGCTGAAGTGTTCAACTTCCTGCTGGCCAGCTCCGGCGCCATCGCCCTGCTGGTGTACCTGGTGATCGCCCTGTCGCAGCTGCGCATGCGCAAGAAGCTGCTCGCCCAGGGCCATGAGCTGAAGCTGAAGATGTGGCTGTTCCCCTGGCTGACCTGGGCGGTGATCATCTTCATCGTCGGCGCCCTGGTGATCATGCTGATCCGCCCGGACCACCGCATGGAAGTGGTCGCCACCACCCTGCTGACCGTCGTGGTGGTCTGCTCCGGCCTGCTGGTGTCCAACCGCCGCAAGTCCCAACGCGCCGCCGGCCTGGTGGGCGATGCTGCGTGATGCACTCTGAGGGGGCCTGACGCTCCTTGAGGGAATGAAGAAGCCCCGCTGCAGAGCGGGGCTTTTTTATTGCGTCGCGAAACGCCTTGCCGTGCGGTTCGCGAGCAAGGATTGGGCGTCCCCCTCGGCCCTGCGAAGAGCCGATGCTTCGCCCTGGCTCTTAAGGTCTTCCAGAGAAATATCCGCGCACGCCGAGTGCCCCGTTCAGGAGGCGTCGTTGAAGCGGAGTTTCAGGGGTTGAGCGACATGGATGTCGCGAGAGCTGCGATGGGCCAGGGATGGCCCTTCGCAGCGTGCCCCTGAAACTTCGCTTCAACGAGGGTATTTTTCGCCCTAAGCGAAAAACCGGATGTCCGGGGTGTAGGAGACAACCACATAGGTAACAAACGAGTTCAGTCACATGGGTGACACTCGCATCTTCAGATATCGCCTACTTCGCTCCCTTTCGTCCAGCTTGCCGATGACGATTGGTCCGAAATGAACAGCCCAGATTCCGTCGCCAATCAGCTCTAGGCCAACGAGTTGTCGTCGTAGCACCGATCCCACGTAAATCTGCATCCCGCGCCGATTGACCAGCCCAGCGCTGTCGACTCGATAGACCTCGATATGGCTCGCATAGCTGGGCTCTGGCAGCCGGTTCGGGAACGGGCGCGATGAAGGGACGTAGAGTTGGGCCGGGGTTTTCTGCTCCAGCGCCTCGTGAGGTCGTTCATGGTTGTAGTGCCGCACAAATGCATCAAAGCGGGCCTGCTGACGCTTCAGATCAGGTTCTGGCAACTGCGCAGTAGCGAGCTTGAGCGTGCGGTGCATACGCTCATGGCGGCCGTTCTGTTCCGGTCGTCCAGGAGCGATGCGCTCAGGCAGGATGCCCAGCCGCAGCCACCAGATCGACAGTTGTGAAAGCCCCGCACGCCCTGTGCTGACGAAGGGAGTACCGTTGTCGGTGCGCATGCGCGATGGCAGGCCGTAGGTGCGAAAGAGTCGTTCGAAGACGGCCTGAGTTTCAGCCAGACGTGGCCCGAGCAGACCATCGCAGGCCAGCAGGTAACGGCTGGCATGATCCATCACGGTAAGGGGATA
>NZ_JALJXP010000005.1 GCF_024170165.1 Pseudomonas nitroreducens
GAGCGCACCCTGATCGCCGCCGAGTGCATCGGCGATGGCCGCTGGTTCACCGAGAAGTCCGCGCAGTACGCCCGCGACCGCGTGGTGTTCGGCCGCCCGATCGGGCAGAACCAGGGCGTGCAGTTCCCCATCGCCGAGGCGCATATCGAGATCGAGGCGGCCGACCTGATGCGCTGGCGCGCCTGCCAGGAATACGACAGCGGCAAGAACGCCGGCGCTGCCGCCAACATGGCCAAGTACCTGGCCGCCAAGGCCAGCTGGGAAGCCGCCAACGCCTGCCTGCAGACCCACGGCGGTTTCGGCTTCGCCAACGAATACGACGTCGAGCGCAAGTTCCGCGAGACCCGTCTGTACCAGGTGGCGCCGATCTCCACCAACCTGATCCTGTCCTACGTGGCCGAGCACCTGCTCGAACTGCCGCGTTCCTTCTGAGCCGGGACGAGAAGAACAATGAACAATACCCACGCCCTTGCCGAGTTCCTTGCCGGCCTGCGTTACGAAGACCTGCCCACGGCCGTGGTCGAGTACACCGAGGAGCTGTTCCTCGACTGGCTCGGCTCGGCCCTGGCCAGCCAGAACCGCCACCCGATCCCGCTGTTCCAGCGCTACGCCCAGCGCATGGGCCCGGCCAGGGGCAAGAGCCGCGTGCTGGTGGACGGCACCTCGACCTCGGCGTACTTCGCTGCGCTGGTCAATGGCGCCAGCTCGCACCTGGTGGAGCAGGACGACCTGCACAACAGCTCGGTGCTGCACCCGGCCACCGTGGTCTTCCCGGCGGCCCTGGCGGCCGCGCAGGAGCTGGGCAAGTCCGGCCGCGAACTGATCCTCGCCAGCGTCGCCGGCTACGAGGCGGGCATCCGCATCGGCGAGTTCCTCGGCCGTTCGCACTACCGCATCTTCCACACCACCGCCACGGTCGGCACCCTGGCCGCCGCGGTGGCCGTGGGCAAGCTGCTGGGCCTGGACAGCCGGCAGTTCGTCAACTGCCTGGGCAGCGCCGGCACCCAGGCCGCCGGGCTCTGGGAATTCCTCCGCGACGCCGCCGACTCCAAGCAGCTGCACACTGCCAAGGCCGCCGCTGACGGCCTGCTCGCCGCCTACCTGACGGCCGATGGCCTGACTGGCGCGCAGAACATCCTCGAAGGCGAGCAGGGCATGGCTGCCGGCATGTCCAGCGACGCCGACCCGAGCCGTCTGGTGGATGGCCTGGGTACCCGCTGGGCGCTCTGCGAGACCTCCTACAAGTTCCACGCCTCCTGCCGCCACACCCATCCCGCCGCCGATGCGCTGCTGGGCCTGATGCAGCGCGAAGGGCTCAAGCATGGCGACATCGCCCAGGTCACCACCCGCGTGCACCAGGGCGCCATCGACGTGCTCGGCCGCGTAGTCGTGCCGCAGACGGTGCACCAGGCAAAGTTCTCCATGGGCACCGTGCTGGGCCTGATCGCCGTGCACGGCAAGGCCGGTCTGGTGGAGTTCGAGGAATTCTCCCTGAGCGACGCCGAGGTATCGGCGTTCCGCGAGAAGGTCAGCATGCAGCTCGATGCGGAAGTGGACGGCGCCTACCCGCGGCGCTGGCTTGGCCGCGTCGACGTGCTCACCACTGACGGCCGCCAGCTGCATGGCGCCATCGACGAGCCCAAGGGCGATCCGGGCAATGGCCTGAGCCGCGCCGAACTGGAAGACAAGTTCCGCCGCCTGCTGGCCTTCGCCGGCCAGCGCAGCGAGGCCGAGGCGGATCGTCTGGTGCAGGCCAGCTGGGCTCTGCACCAGTTGCCGAACCTCGACGACTTCCACTGATAGCGCTTTCCGGGCGGTCAAACCGCCCGTTCCCACCGAATCGTAGCGTCGGCCGGCCGGCCGGCGTCTGGAGTTGCCCATGAGTTCGCGTCCCCTCGACGGCATCACCGTCATCAGTCTGGAACACGCCATCGCCGCGCCGTTCTGCACCCGCCAGCTGGCCGATCTCGGCGCCCGCGTGATCAAGGTCGAACGCCCCGGCGTCGGTGATTTCGCCCGTGGCTATGACGAGCGCGTGCGCGGCCTGGCCTCGCACTTCGTCTGGACCAACCGCTCCAAGGAAAGCCTGTCCCTGGACCTCAAGCAGGAGCCGGCCCAGGCCGTATTGGAGCAACTGCTGGAAAGCGCCGACGTGCTGGTGCAGAACCTCGCGCCGGGCGCCGCTGCGCGCCTGGGGTTGTCGTTCGAGGCGCTGCACGAGCGCTTCCCGCGGCTGATCGTCTGCGACATTTCCGGCTACGGCGAAGGCGGCCCCTATGAGCAGAAGAAGGCCTACGACCTGCTGATCCAGAGCGAGAGCGGCTTCCTCTCGGTGACCGGCGGGCCGGGCGCCGACGAGATGGCCAAGGCCGGCTGCTCGATTGCCGACATTTCCGCCGGCATGTACGCCTACAGCGGCATCCTTTCCGCGCTGCTGCTGCGTGGCCGCACGGGGGAGGGCAGCCGCGTCGAGGTGTCGATGCTCGAAGGCATGGCCGAATGGATGGGCTTCCCGATGTACTACGCCTTCGAAGACCAGTCGCAGCCACCGCGCGCCGGTGCCGCCCACGCCACCATCTATCCCTACGGGCCGTTCCCCACCGGCGATGGCGGCAGCGTCATGCTCGGCGTGCAGAACGAGCGCGAGTGGAAGCTGTTCTGCGAAGTGGTCCTGCAGCGTCCGGAGCTGGCGGTCGACCCGCGTTTCACCGCGACCAGCCTGCGCGTGGCCAACCGCGATGCCCTGCGTGGGCTGATCGTCGAAGCCTTCGCCAGCCTTGGCGCCGAGCAGGTGGTCGAACGCCTGGAGCAGGCGCAGATCGCCAACGCCCACGTCAACGACATGCGTGGGCTGTGGCAGCACCCGCAGCTGGCCGCCCGCGACCGCTGGCGTGAAATCGACAGCCCGGCCGGTCGCCTGCCGGCATTGCTGCCGCCGGTGAACAGCAACGCCTATGCACCGCGCATGGATGGCGTGCCGGCTTTAGGTCAGCAGACCGATGACATATTGAAGGAACTGGGTTATACCCCCGGTGATATCCAGCGCCTGCACGAGCAGGGTGCGGTATGACCCAGGAGAACCCAATGATTCAGCAAAGCCCGGTGGATTCCATCGTCCGCACCGCGCTGTTCGTCCCCGGCAGCCGTCCGGAGCGCTTCGCCAAGGCCCTGGCCAGCGGCGCCGACGCGGTGATCGTCGACTTCGAGGACGCCGTCGAGGCGTCGCTCAAGGCCCAGGCCCGTGACAACCTGGAGGCCTACCTCGACGCCAACCCGGAGGCCCGCGTGCGGGTGCGGGTGAACGCCGCCGGCGATCCGGAGCAGGCCGCCGATCTTGAACTCTGCCGACGCCTGCCGGGCGTCATCGGCATCCTGCTGCCCAAGGCCGAGCGGGCGATGCAGGTGCGCATTGCCGCCTCCTGCGGCAAGCCGGTCTGGCCGCTCATCGAGAGCGCCCGTGGCCTGCTCGCGCTGGGCGAAATCGCTGCCTGCGAGGGTGTGGAGCGCCTGACCTTCGGCGGCCTCGACCTGGCGCTGGACATCGGCATGAGCAGCGGTACCCAGGCTGCCGCCGTGGTCTACGACCAGGTGCGCCTGAGCCTGCTGCTGCATTCGCGGGTAAACGACCTGCAGCCGCCGCTGGATACCGTGTTCCCGGCTTTCGACGACGCCGAAGGCTTCGCCGCGACCATCCGCCATGGCCGTGACCTCGGCCTGCTCGGTGCGCTGTGCATTCATCCCAAACAGGTGGGTGTCGCCCATGCGGCGCTGGCCCCGAGCGGCGATGAGCTGGACTGGGCACGGCGCGTGGCGGCTGCCGCCGAGAGTGGTGCGGCGGCCTTCCAGGTCGACGGGCAGATGGTCGACGCCCCGGTGCTGGGCCGCGCCCGCCGGTTGCTGGCCAGCGCGGGCGACTGACGGCCTCTTTATCGCTCTCTGAAATTCCGCGCCTGGGTTTCCCCTCTCCCTAACCCTGGCTACGCGCCCCGCTCCGAAGGGAGAGGGGACTGGATCGGCACCAGTGGGAACCGTGGCGTCAGTCGGCACGGATAGCCCCCTCTCCCTTCAGGGAGAGGGCGGGGGGAGAGGGCGGGGCCGGGCGTCCAGCCCTCATCCCTGTTCACGAATCCCGTGCCTTTGTGCTGGGACACCCGGCCGCTCCTGCAGGGGAATACCAGCGCGCAGGTCGGACTCGCGCTGTTCAGCTCAATCCAGCAACCCCCGCGCCCTTGCAATCGCCACGGCCTCGGTACGCCCCTGGGCGCCGAGCTTGGCGTTGATGTTGCGCAGATGGGATTTCACGGTGAATTCGGAGAGGAACATCTTCTCGGCGATCACCTTGTTCCGGTGCCCGGCCGCCAGCAGGCGGATCACCTGGATCTCGCGGGTGGTCAGGCCCTCGCCGGCAGCACCGGGCGTCTGGCCGTTATTCGGCGTCTCGCCGTGGCCGACGAAGCGCTGCAGCAGGGTGGTGAGGAAGCGCGGCTCGATCCCCAGCGCCCGCGACTGCGCCTGGTGCGGTACGGCCCAGCGTTGCAGCAGACTGCCCAGGCGCGGGCCCTCGTCGAGGAAGGTGCGCATGAAGCCCTCGTGGCTGGCGAAGCGCAGTGCTTCGCTGAGCGCCTCGAAGGACTCCTCGGTGCGCTCCAGCGCGCCGAGCGCCAGTGCGTGCAGCAGGCGCAGCTTGAGTTCGCGGCGATGGTGCTGGCGGGCGTTGGCCTCGGCCATGGCTTCGCGCAGCTCGCGCTCGGTGTCCTCGCAGTCGCCCTGGGCGATGCGCAGGCGGAAGCGGGCGATGCTCGGGGTGTCCACGTCGTTGCCGTGCAGCAGGATGCCCGGCCGCTCCCAGTCGCCATGCAGTTCCGCGTAACGCAGCGACTGGCGCGCCGATTCCAGGCGATTCTCCAGGGTTGCCGCGCGGGCACGCTCCAGCCAGGCCGAGCAGATCACCCGCGCCGAGCCGGACTGCTGGCCGATCTGTTCCAGGTCCGCCAGCAGGCGCAGCCAGGCGTCGCGGTCGCCCTTGAGCAGGGCGACGCGGGCCAGCAGCACATGGCAGGAAATCAGCGAATCCGGCGGGCTGCTTTCCTTGGCGTGGGGCAGGACCTCGCCCAGCAGCTGCTCCACTTCGTCCAGCGCGTCGGTTTCGTAGAGGGCGATGGACAGGGTGATCTCCAGCGACGGCCGCCCGGCGAGGATCTTCTCCGCGCCGCCCGCGATCTGCGTCGGGAAGGCCGCCTGCAGGCGCGCCACGGCATTGCCCAGGCGCCCCTGGATCATATCCAGCGCGCCCTCCAGGCAACTGGCGACGCTGCCCATGGATTGGGTGCGGCTCTGCGAGCAGCGCAGGATGGCCCGCGACAGCAGGCGCCGCGCCTCCTCGTAACGGCCGGTGGAAACCAGGCTGTAGCCCAGGCAGTTGGCGATCACACCGTACTGGAACTGCTCGTCATCGGGGATCCGTGAAATATGCGCCAGGCCCGCCTCGCAGCAGGCTTCCACCTGGTCGGTGAGGGCGAACAGCAGGCAGCGGATGGTTTCCGCTTCCAGCGCCAATGGTTGCTCGCCGTCTTCGGTGGCGCCATGGATCAGCGCGATGCTGGCCAGGGCGTCGCTGTAGCGGCGGTGCAGGGCCAGGGTCCAGGAGTAGCCCAGGCAGAGGTTCGGGTAGCGCTGCAGGGTCTGCGGCGGAATCTGGTCGAGCCAGCGCAGCAGCAGACGCGAGCGGCCCACGTCCATGAATTCGCCGACATGCCGGGTCAGATGCAGCGCGGCCTCGTCGCGGGCGCCGGCCTGCAGCAGGTGATCGATGGCCGGCACCGGGCGCTGCTCGGCCAGGTACCACTGCGCCGCCAGCTGGTGCAGCCGCGCGGCCTGGCCGGGGTAGTAGCGCTGCAGGGCATCGCGCAGGTAGCTGGCGAACAGACTGTGGTAGCGGAACCACTGGTGTTCGCTGTCCAGCGGGAACAGGAACAGGTTGGCGCGTTCCAGGTAGGCGAGCATCTCCTGGCCGTCCTGCCCGCCGGTGACGGCATTGCACAGCGGTACGCTGAGCTGGTCGAGCACGCTGGTGAGCAGAAGGAACTGCCGGCAGGCCTCGCTTTGCCGCGCCAGGATGTCCTCGGTCAGGTACTCGGCCAGCTCCAGGTTGCTGCCGGAGAAGCTGGAGACGAAGGCCGCGTGGTCATTGCGCCCCTGCAGCGACAGGCTGGCGAGATAGATGGCGGTGATCCAGCCCTCGGTGCAGCGGTAGAGCGTGGCGATCTCGGCGTCACGCAGCGGCAGCTCGCGCTTGTCGCGGATGAAGCGCGTCGCCTCTTCGAGGGAGAAACGCAGCGCGCCGGGGTTGAACTCCAGCAGCTGGCCACGGGCGCGGATGCGCCCCAGGCCGATGTCCGGGGTCGAGCGCGAGGCCAGTACCAGCACGCCGCAGGGCGGCAGGGTGTCGATCAGTTGCTGGACGAAGTTGAGCACCGCCGGGTTGTGGAGCGCCTCGAACTCGTCCAGCAGCAGGGCGAAGGGGCGGGTGCGGTCGGAGAGTTCTTCCAGCAGCGTCTGCATCTGCTGGGACAGGCCCTGCGGCTCGGCGGTCGGCGTGGCGTCGAGTTGGCACAGGCCGTTGCCGAGGTGCGCGACGAAGCGCTGCAGGTCGTTGTCCGCTGCATCCAGATTGAGCCAGAGCACCTGGCGCTCCTGGGCCAGGCAGCGCTCGCGGTACTGCTGCAGGAGGGTCGTCTTGCCGAAGCCGGCGGCAGCGCGGATCAGGATCAGCCGCGCGCTGGACTGCTCCATCTGCTCCAGCAGGTGCTGGCGGGGCAGGTGGCTGGCGGACACCGACGGGGTGGCGAACTTGCTCGACAGGATGCGCGGCGGCGCGGCGGTCCCGGTGGCAGAGGGGGCGGAAAACTGGGCAGACATGGCAACTCCGCGGGCCGGTCCTGTGGCTGCGCTGGGCGCGCCGCCGGCTCATTTGTTTTTCTATGTGGCGGCATCTTGCCACGGCCGGCGGCGGGATCGCAGTCGTCCATTCGAACTACTCGGCAGTTTGAGGCACGTCCGAGCCCCGTGATTCGCCCCGCGCGGACTAGTCCGTGTTTCGTCCGTTCGATCCATTGTTGCCCGCTGGCCCGTCGCTAGGCTGGGGTGCCGCCGGATATCCCGGCGCTTGCACAGCCAGACAGGAGCGATGCGATGGCGGGCCCGCTGACGGGATTGAAGGTAATCGAGATGGTCGGCCTGGGGCCGGCACCGTTCTGCGCCATGCTGCTGGCCGACATGGGCGCCGAGGTGATTCGCGTGCAACGCCCCGGCCAGGCGCTGGGCGAGCGGGCGCGTTTCGATGTGCTCGGCCGTGGCCGCCGCGCCGTCGCCCTGGACCTGCGCCAGAGCGAAGGGGTGGAAACCCTGCTGCAACTGGCGGAGGGCGCCGACGCGCTGATCGAGGGTTTCCGCCCCGGCGTGATGGAGCGTCTGGGCCTGGGTCCGGAGCAGTGCCTGCAGCGCAATCCACAACTGGTCTACGGCCGCATGACCGGCTGGGGCCAGAGCGGCCCGCTGGCCCAGGCCGCCGGCCACGACATCAACTACATCGCCCTGGCCGGCGCACTGCACGCCATCGGCCGGCCCGGGGAGAAGCCGGTGGTGCCGCACAACTACATCGGCGACTTCGGCGGCGGCGGCATGCTGCTGGGTTTCGGCGTGCTCTGCGCGCTGCTGGAGGCTCAGCGCTCCGGCAAGGGGCAAGTCGTCGACGCCGCCATGACCGACGGCACCGCGCTGCTCTCGGCGATGATGTACGGCTTCCGTGCGGGCGGCCGCCTGAGCGATGAGCGCGGCGCCAACCTGCTCGACGGCGGCGCGCACTTCTACGACACCTACGCCTGTGCTGACGGCCGCTTCATCGCCCTGGGCGCCATCGAGCCGCAGTTCTACGCCGAGCTGTTGCAGCGCTGTGGTATCGACGACCCGCAGTTCCAGCAGCAGATGGATCCGCGTCAGTGGCCGCAGCTCAAGGCCAAGCTCACCGCGCTGTTCCTCCAGCGCAGCCGCGCCCAGTGGTGCGAGCTGCTCGAAGGCAGCGACGCCTGCTTCGCCCCGGTGCTGGACTGGGCCGAGGCCGCCGAGCACCCGCACAACCGCGAACGCGGCACCTACCTCGAACTGGGCGGCGTCCTGCAGCCGGCACCAGCGCCGCGTTTCAGCCGCACCCCGGCCGCCACGCCGACGCCGGCAGCGGGCGAACCCCAGAGCGAAGCCGTGCTGCGCGACTGGGGACTGAGTGACGAACGCATCGCCGACCTGCAGCAGGCCGGCGTCATCTGAACCCGCTTCAGCAGCGGCAAACGCACAACAACAAGAAAGGTGAACCCATGGAACGCTTGTACGAATACATCGTGGTAGGCGCCGGCTCGGCCGGTTGCGCAGTGGCCGGGCGGCTGGCCGATGCCGGCTGCAAGGTGGCACTGCTGGAAACCGGCGGCCACGACCACCACGGCAAGGTCACGGTGCCGGTGGGGCTGGTCCTGACCATCCCGCGCAAGGGTGACTACAACTACGCCTACGAAAGCACCGCACAACCGAGCCTGGCCGGTCGCGCCAGCTACCTGCCGCGCGGTCGCGGGCTGGGCGGCAGCTCCTCGATCAACGGCATGCTCTACCTGCGCGGTACGCCTTCGGACTATGACGGCTGGGCCGCTGCCGGCTGCGAAGGCTGGAGCTGGAAAGAGGTGCTGCCGTACTTCAAGCGCGCCGAGAACAACGAGCGCGCCGCCGGCAAGGACGACGCGCTGCACGGTGGCAGCGGCCCGCTGCACGTCACCGATCCGCGCTCGCCGTGTTCCTGGGCGCGCCACTTCATCGAGGCGGCGGCCAGCGCCGGCCACGCCTACAACCACGATTTCAACGGGCCGCAGCAGGAGGGCGTGGGTTACTTCCAGGTCACCCAGTTCAACGGCGAACGCTGGAACGCCGCACGCGCCTACCTGCACCGGGGCAATGCCGACGATGCGACGCACAACGGCGGCCGCGATAACCTGCAGGTGCTCACCGGCAGCCGGGCGCTGCGCATCCTGTTCCAGGGCACGCGCGCCACCGGCGTGCTGGTGGAGCGCGAGGGCCAGGAAGTGGCACTGCATGCCTCGCGGGAAGTGATCGTCTGCGCCGGCAGCCTGGTCTCGCCACAACTGCTGATGGTGTCCGGCATCGGCCCGGCCGCGCACCTGCGGCAACTGGGCATCGCGCCGCTGCACGACGCACCCGAGGTGGGGCAGAACCTGCAGGAGCACCCGGACCTGATCCTGCACAAGCGCCTCTTCAGCACCGACCTGTTCGGCGTGACCGTGCGCGGCGCCCTCAGTTACCTGGGGCAGTGGCGCAAGTACAAGCGCGAGCGCGGCGGCCTGTTCACCCGCACCTTCACCGAGGCCGGGGCCTTCCTCAAGACCGATCCGACGCTGGCCGACCCGGACATCCAGCTGCACTTCGTGATGTCCTCGGGCGACAACCACGGGCGCACCTTCCACTACGGCAGCGGCTACTCGATCCACGTCTGCGTGCTGCGCCCGCACAGCCGCGGGCAGATTCGCCTGCACAGCGCCGACATGCGCGACGACCCGCTGATCGAGCTGAACCTGCTCAAGGACGAACGCGACATGGCGACCATGCTCAAGGGCGTGAAACTGGTGCATGAAATCCTCGAGCAGCCGGTACTCACGCGCTTCGGCGGCAAACCGCTGTTCCATGGTCACCTGAAATTCGACGGCAGCGATGACGAAGCGGTGAAGCAGATGATCCGCGAGCACTGCGACAACGTTTACCACCCGGTGGGCAGCTGCCGGATGGGTGGCGACGAGCAGTCGGTGGTCGACCCGCAGCTGCGCGTGCGCGGCGTCCAGGGCCTGCGCGTGGCGGACGCCTCGGTGATCCCGCTGCAGGTAGGCGGCAACACCAACGCGCCGACCATCATGGTCGGCGAGAAGTGCGCCGACCTGCTGCTGGCCGAGCGCAACGACGCCCAGCTGGGCCGCGCCGCATCGCTGGGTGAACTGCAGCCCAGCTGATACGAAGGTTGTACGGGGGAAGGGCCGGGCGGCTTCGGGCGCCCGGCCCTTTTTGGTTCCAGGGTTTTTGCCTTGGCGTAGTGGATTGGCATCGCTCCCTCTCCCCAGCCCTCTCCCTGAAGGGAGAGGGGGTCGTCCGGTGCACGGCAATGGATCGGCCTCAGCCGGTAGCGACAGGCGAGCTCCTGAGCGGCGATTGACTCAGGACAGTCCCCTCTCCCTTCGGAGCGGGGCGCGCAGCCAGGGTTAGGGAGAGGGCAGGGCTTCAAGCCGCGTCCCATGCCCGTGATCGCTGTCCCCCAACGCACTAGTCCCTTCGAACCACCCGCCAAACCACCGCAGCTTCATCCCTTCGACCGACGCCGCGCCAAACGCCGCTCCCTAGTATCGAACTCACAAGAACAACATCGATTGGAGACCTGCCATGTACCTGACCCAAGGCCTGCAACGCATGCTGCAGCAGGACCCGGACCACGTCGCGACCATCTTCCGCGGCCGCACGCGGACCTTCCGCGAGCAGGGCGAGCGCGTCTCGCGCCTGGCCGCGGCCCTGCAGGCGCTGGGCATGCGCAATGGCGACCGGGTCGGCATGCTCGCCCTGAACTCGGATCGCTACCTGGAGTACATGCTCGCCACCTGGTGGGGCGGCGGCGTGCTCAACCCGGTGAACATCCGCTGGAGCGTGCCGGAGATCGTCTACTCGCTGGACGACTGCCAGACCGAAATCCTGCTGATCGACGACCACTTCCTGCATCTGGCCGAAGGCATCCGCGCCGGCGCCAGGAGCGCGCCCGTGCTGATCCACGTCGGTGACGGCGCGGCGCCCGAGGGCATGCATTCCTTCGAAGGCCTGATCGCCAGCCACGAGCCCATCGCCGACGTCCTGCGCGGCGGCAACGACCTCGCATCGATCATGTACACCGGCGGCACCACCGGCCTGCCCAAGGGCGTGATGCAGTCGCACCTGAACCTCTGGTCTTCCGCCGTGGCGCGCATGGCCGAGTTCCCCGCCGAAGACGACTCGCGCACCCTGCACGCCGCGCCGATGTTCCACACCGCCGCGATGGCGCGCTGCCTGAGCCAGGTGATCGGCGGCTACGTCAACGTGTTCATCCCGATGTTCGACCCGCTGGAAGTGCTGCAGACCATCGAGCGCGAGCGCATCAACGAGATGCTGCTGGTGCCGACCATGCTGCAGGCGGTGATCAACCACCCGGACTTCGAGCGCCACGACCTGTCCTGTCTCAAGCGTATGGCCTACGGCGCCTCGCCGATTTCCCTGCCGGTGCTGGAGCAGGCGCTGGCCAAGTTCCCCGGCATCGCCTTCATGCAGGCCTACGGCATGACCGAGACCTCGCCGGTGATTTCGGTGAGCCCGGACTGGACCCACCAGGCCGAGGGCATCGCCAGCGGCCTGGTGCGCAGCGCCGGGCGCGGTGGCTTCGGCGGCCTGGTGAAGATCGTCGACGAGGAGGGCAACGAAGTCCCCCGTGGCGTGGTCGGCGAGATCATCGTCTGCGGCCCCAACGTCATGCTCGGCTACTGGAACCGCCCGGAGGAGACCGCCAGGACCCTGCGCAACGGCTGGCTGCACACCGGCGACGGCGCCTACATGGACGAGCGCGGCTTCCTGTTCATCGTCGACCGCCTCAAGGACATGATCGTCACCGGCGGCGAGAACGTGTACTCCGCCGAGGTCGAGAACGTCGTGGCCCGCCACCCGTCCGTGCAGAGCTGCGCGGTGATCGGCATCCCCCACGAGCGCTGGGGCGAGGCGGTGCACGCGGTGGTCGTGCTGCACGCCGGCAGCGACGTCTGCTCCGACGACATCCGCGCCCACTGCGCCCAGCACATCGCCGGCTACAAGTGCCCGAAATCCGTCGAGTTCGTTGCCGCGCTGCCGCTCTCGGCGGCCGGCAAGGTGCTCAAGCGCGACCTCCGCGCTCCCTACTGGAAAGACCAGAACCGCGCCGTCAACTGACGGCGCGCGACACGCCCATCCCCAAGGAGAAACTCATGAGCAATAAAGTAGTGGTGGCCGGGGTCGGCATGATCCCCTTTACCAAGCCGGGCCAGAGCGACGAGTACCACATCATGGGCGCCAATGCGGCCAAGGCCGCGCTGGCCGACGCCGGCATCGACTATGCGCTGGTACAGCAGGCCTACGTGGGCTACGTCTACGGCGACTCCACCTGCGGCCAGGCGGCGGTCTACGGCGTCGGCCTGACCGGCATCCCGGTGGTCAACGTCAACAACAACTGCGCCACCGGCTCCACTGCGCTGTTCCTGGCACGCCAGGCGGTGGAAAGCGGCGCCGTCGAGTGCGCCATCGCTCTGGGCTTCGAACAGATGGTCCCCGGCGCGCTGAAGGGCGCCTATACCGACCGCACCGGCCCGATGGACCGCTTCGCCAAGACCATGACCCAGGTGCAGGGCTTCGACGAGGCCGCGCCGCGCGCCGCGCAGTTCTTCGGCGGCGCCGGCCGCGCCTACATGAAGGAATACGGCATCAGCCGCGAAGTCTTCGCCCGCATCCGCGTCAAAGCCAGCCAGCACGCCGCGCGCAACCCGCTGGCGGTGTTCCGCAACGTGGTCAGCGTCGATGAAGTGATGGCCTCGCCGATGATCTTCGACCCGCTGACCCGCCTGCAGTGCTGCCCGCCGACCTGTGGTGCGGCCGCCGCCATCGTCTGCACCGAGGCCTTCGCGAAGAAGCATGGCCTGCGCACCGACGTGGTGATCGCCGCCCAGGCCATGACCACCGACCGCAACAGCACCTTCGACGAAGGCGACATGCGCAAGGTCGTCGGCTACGACATGACCCGCAATGCCGCCAACATCGTGTACGAGAAGGCCGGCGTCGGCCCGCAGGACATCCAGGTGGTCGAGCTGCACGACTGCTTCACCGCCAACGAGCTGATCACCTACGAAGGCCTGATGCTGACCCCCGAGGGCAGCGCCGAGAAATTCATCCTCGACGGCGACAACACCTACGGCGGCCGCATCGTCACCAACCCCTCCGGCGGCCTGCTCTCCAAGGGCCACCCGCTGGGCGCCACCGGCCTGGCCCAGTGCTTCGAGCTGACCCGCCAGCTGCGCGGGACCGCCGACGCCACCCAGGTGGAAGGCGCGCGCTTCGCCCTGCAGCACAACCTGGGCCTGGGCGGCGCCTGCGTCGTCACCCTGTTCCAGCGCCAGTAACCGGGGAGCCGCGAGCATGATCGACAAGAGCCATATCGGCGCGGTGGTCTCCAGCCACACGCAACTGGTCGAGGCAGGGCGCCTGCGCTTCTTCGCCAAGGCCACCGGCCAGACGGATGCGCGCTACAGCGACGAAACCGCCGCCCGCGACGCCGGCTACCCCGGCCTGCCGGTGCCGCCGACCTTCCTCTTCTGCCTGGACATGGAAGCCGGCGGCTCGGGTTCGGTGCTCAAGCGCCTGAACATCGACCTCGGCCGCATTCTCCATGCCGAGCAGGGCTTCACCTACCACCGCATGGCCTTCGCCGGCGAGCGCCTGAGCTTCGAGACGAAGATCGTCGACATCTACGACAAGAAGGGCGGCGCCCTGGAGTTCGTGGTGCGCGAAACCCGCGTCAGCAACGGCGCCGGCGAACTGGTGGCGGAACTGCGCAACAGCCTCGTCGTACGCAACGGATAAGGAGCCGAACGTGAACCTGAATGCCATCGCCGTCGGCGACGAATTGCCGAGCTTCACCACCGACCCGGTGAACCGCACCACCCTGGCGCTGTACTGCGGCGCCTCGGGAGACCACAACCCGATCCACGTCGACATCGACTTCGCGAAGAAGGCCGGCATGCCCGACGTGTTCGCCCACGGGATGCTGTCCATGGCCTACCTCGGCCGGCTGCTGACCAACTGGGTGGCGCAGGAGCGCCTGCGCAGCTACTCGGTGCGCTTCGCTGCGATCACCCAGCTGGGCGACGCCATCACCTGCTCCGGCCGCGTGCTGGAGAAGGACGCGGCCGCCGGCACCCTGCGCCTGGAAATCACCACCCGCAACCAGGCGGGTGAAATCAAACTGTCCGGCGAAGCCGTCGTGGCCCTGGACGCCTGAAACAGGAGAACAACAATGAACAACAAACTTGCAGGCCAGGTCGCCATCGTTTCCGGTTCCGGCCGTGGCATCGGCCGTGAAATCGCCCTCAAGCTGCACCGCGACGGCGCCGCCGTGGTGGTCAACGACCTCGACGCCGCCCCGGCCGAGGAAGTGGTCGCGCAGATCGTCGCCGAGGGTGGCCGCGCCGTCGCCTGCGTCGGCAGCGTGACTGAAAAGGACTTCGGCGAGCGCTTCGTGAACACCGCCCTGGAGGCCTTCGGCGGCCTCGATATCATCGTCAACAACGCCGGCTACACCTGGGACAACGTGATCCAGAAGATGACCGACCAGCAGTGGGACGACATCATGGAAGTCCACGTCTCCGCGCCGTTCCGCATCCTGCGCGCCGCTTCCGGGCACTTCCGCGAAGCCGCCAAGAAGGAGGCCGAGGAAGGCCGCGAGGTGTTCCGCAAGGTGGTCAACATTTCCTCCGTCTCCGGCGTGATGGGCAACCCCGGCCAGGCCAACTACTCGGCCGCCAAATCCGCGATCAACGGCCTGACCAAGGCCCTGGCCAAGGAGTGGGGCCGCTACAAGGTCTGCGTCAACAGCGTCGCCTTCGGCCTGATCGAGACCCGCCTGACCTCCGCCGCAGCGGGTGAGGGCGCCACCATCAACGTCGGTGGCCGCGAACTGAAGGTCGGCATCAGCGAGCAGATGGCGAAGAACGTCGCCGCCATGATCCCCATGGGCCGCGCCGGCACGCCGGAAGAGGCCGCCGGTAGCGTCTACCTGTTCTGCATCCCCGAGTCGAACTACGTCTCCGGCCAGGTGCTGGTTGTCGGCGGCGGTCGCCCCTGACCGTCCCTTTGCCGGCCGCCCCGTGCGGCCGGCCGTCTTATACCGATCGTTTCCCGAATCGTCTGCCGAGGAGCCGCCATGAGCGCCACTCAATCGCCGTGGATCACCGACGACCTGGTGATCTTCCAGGACTCCATCCGCCGCTTCATCGCCAACGAACTGGTGCCCCATGAAGAGCGCTGGTGGAAGCAGCAGTACATCGACCGCGACATCTGGCTGAAGGCCGGCGAGTTCGGCATGCTGCTGCCGAGCATCCCCGAACAGTACGGCGGCGGTGGCGGCACCTTCGCCCACGACGCCATCGTCACCCTGGAACAGAGCCGGGCGATGTGCTCCAGCCTGGGCACCAACGTGCACAGCGGCATCGTCGCGCACTACCTGCTGCGCTACGCCAGCGAAGAGCAGAAGCTCGACTGGCTGCCGAAGATGGCCCGCGGCGAGATGGTGGGTGCCATCGCCATGTCCGAGCCGGGCGCCGGCTCCGACCTGCAGGCGATCAAGACCCGCGCCGTGCGTGATGGCGACGAGTACGTGATCAACGGCTCGAAGACCTTCATCACCAACGGCTACCACGCCGACCTCATCCTGGTGGTGGCCAAGACCGACCCGGAGAAGGGCGCCAAGGGCACCTCGATCATCGTCATCGAGACCAGGGACCTGCCCGGCTTCCGCCGCGGCCGCATCCTGGAAAAGATCGGCCAGAAGGGCCAGGACACCACCGAACTGTTCTTCGACGACGTGCGTGTGCCGGCCAGCAACCTGCTCGGCCCGGAGGAGGGCAAGGGCTTCATCCAGCTGATGCAGCAACTGCCCCAGGAACGCATGATCATCGCCCTCGGCGCGCTGGCCACCATGGAGCGCGCGGTGGCCGAGACGGTGGAGTATGTGCGCAGCCGCAAGGTGTTCGGCCAGACCCTGCTGGACCTGCAGAACACCCGCTTCAAGCTCGCCGAGTGCCAGAGCACCGCCGTCATTGCCCGCGCCTTCGTCGACGACTGCATGGTCAAGGTGCTCAAGGGCGAGCTGTCCGGCGAGACCGCAGCCATCGCCAAGTGGTGGAGCACCGAGCAGAACTGCAAGGTGATCGACGAGTGCCTGCAGCTGCACGGCGGCTACGGCTACATGCTCGAGTACCCCATTGCGCGGATGTACGCCAACGCCCGGGTGGGCCGCATCTTCGGCGGCTCCAACGAAATCATGAAGGAAATCATCGCCCGCACCCTGTGATGCGGGTGGGCCGGGCCGCTGCGTGCGGTCCGGCCATTCCCGCCGGGATGCCCGCCGCGAGGTACGCATGTCGAGCACCGAACTCTCCATCGAAGACGGACTGGCGCGCCTGACGCTGGCCAGCCCGGAACGCAGGAACGCGCTGTCCACGGCGATGGTCGCCGAACTGATCGACGCGCTCACTGAGCTGCGGCGCAACCCGGAAGTACGCGCGTTGCTGCTTTGCGGCGCTGGCGGGGCGTTCTGCTCCGGCGGCGACGTCAGCAGCATGGGCGGCACGCCCGAAGCCGGCGCGGTGCGCATGCGCATGGCGGAAACCAACCGCCTGCTCGCCGCCCTGGCGGACTTCGATCGCCCGGTGGTCGCATTGGTGGACGGCGTGGCCTACGGCGCCGGCTTCAGCCTGGCGCTGGCTGCCGACTTCGTCATTGCCAGCGAGCGCGCCCGCTTCTGCATGGCCTTCGCCCGCATCGGCCTGGTGCCGGACCTGGCAGCCTCCTGGCTGCTGCCGCGCCTGGTGGGCATGCAGCGCGCCCGCGAGATCATCTATTCCGCCCGCGAGATCGGCGCCGCCGAGGCCGTGCAGCTGGGCATCGCCCTGGAGCGGCATGAAGGCCAGCGCGCCGTTGAACGCGCCGAGGAACTGGCCCGGGCCCTGGCAGAGATGTCGCCCCCGGCCTTCGCCATGAGCAAGCGCCTGCTGGCCCGCAGTTTCGAGAATGACCTGGCGACCCAGCTCGACGCCGAAGCTGCCGCCCAGGCCGTGGCGCTCACTTCCAGCTACGTGAAGGAGGCCTCCGCGCGCTTCCTGCGCAAGGAAGCCCCGCAGTACCAGTGGCCGACGACCGAATAACCAGAAGAGTCCATCAGGAGACCCCCATGAGCCAGACCAGCCCCGGCGCCGCCATCCGCGCCGTGCTCGACCGTCAGCGCGCCGCGCACCTGTCCAGTGAACCGCTGAGCGCCGAGCGGCGCATCGAGCTGATCGACCGCGCCATCGGCCTGCTGGTCGATCACCAGCAGGCCATCGTCGAAGCGGTGCGCGCCGACTTCGGCCAGCGCAGCGACGACTTCTCCCGCGTGGTGGAAGTGCTCTCGCCACTGATGAGCCTGAAGCAGACCAGGGCCCAGCTGCTCGGCTGGATGCAGCCCGAGCCGCGTCACTGCGAGCGCGGCGAAGCCTGGGTGGAGTACCAGCCGCTGGGCGTGGTGGGCATCGTCACGCCGTGGAACTTCCCGGTGAACATGGTCTTCACCGGCCTCGCCGGGGTGCTGGCCGCCGGCAACCGCGCCATCATCAAGCCATCGGAATTCACCCCGCACAGCTCGGCACTGATCGCCCGGATGATCGCCTCGGTGTTCGCCGAGGACGAAGTGGCGGTGATCACCGGCGGGCCGGAAGTCGGCCAGGCGTTCTGCGCCCAGCCCTTCGACCACCTGCTGTTCACCGGCGCCACCAGCATCGGTCGCCAGGTGATGCGCGCCGCCGCCGAGAACCTGGTGCCGGTGACCCTGGAACTGGGCGGCAAGTCGCCGACCATCATTTCCCGTTCGGCCGATTTTCCGGCCGCAGTGCAGAAGATCATCGCCGGCAAGCTGCACAACGCCGGGCAGATCTGCCTGGCGCCGGACTACGTATTCGTCCCCGAGGAATCGCTGGACGATTTCATCGCCAGCGCCCGTGAAGTGATCGCGCGCATCTACCCGAGCCTGCGCGACAACCCCGACTACACCTCGGTTATCAATGTCCGCCACCAGCAGCGCCTGCAGGGCTACCTGGACGAGGCACGGGCGGCGGGCGTGGAGCTGATCGAACTGAACCCGGCCGGCGAGGACTTCGCCGCGCAAACCGGGCACAAGCTTGTGCCGACGCTGCTGCGCAACCCCGGTGACGAGCTGAAGGTGATGCAGGACGAAATCTTCGGCCCGCTGCTGCCGATCAAGCCGTACAAGACCATCGCCGAGGTGATCGACTACATCAACGCCCACCCGCGTCCGCTGGGCCTGTACTACTTCGGTGTGGATGCCGACGAGCAGGCGCTGGTGCTGCGCCGCACCACTTCCGGCGGGGTGACGATCAACGACGTGATCAAGCACGTTGGCATCGAGAGCCTGCCGTTCGGTGGTGTCGGTCCTTCGGGCATGGGCTCGTACCACGGCCGCGATGGCTTCCGCACCTTCAGCCACGCCAAGGCGGTGTTCAAGCCGGCCGACGGCCCCGACCTGATGCGTCCGCCCTACGTCGAACCGGTGCGCCAGGCCGTCGCCGCGCTGATCAGCCGCTGAGGAACTGCCATGAAAGCCGCTGTACTGCGCCAACCGGGCACGCCGCTGTCCATCGAGGAAGTCGCCATCGGCAAGCCCGGCCCGCGCGAGGTGCTGATCCGCACCCGTGCCGTGGGCCTGTGCCATTCCGACCTGCATTTCATCGAGGGCGCCTATCCCTGGCCGATGCCGGTGATCCTCGGCCACGAGGCTGCCGGCATCGTCGAGCAGGTGGGCTCCGAGGTGCGCTCGGTGAAGCCGGGCGACCACGTCGTCACCTGCCTCTCGGCCTTCTGCGGGCACTGCCCGCATTGCGTTTCCGGACACCTGTCGCTGTGCGTGTCGCCGGAGACCAGGCGCGGCAAGGACGATGAGCCGCGCCTGAGCGAAGTCACCAGCCTGAAGCCGGTGAACCAGTTCATGAACCTCTCGGCCTTCGCTGAACAGATGCTGGTGCACGAGAACGCCTGCGTCGCCATCCGCCGCGACATGCCGCTGGACCGCGCCGCCGTGCTCGGTTGCGCGGTGATCACCGGCACCGGTGCGGTGTTCAACACCGCCCAGGTGCGGCCGGGCGAGACCGTGGCAGTGATCGGCTGCGGCGGCATCGGCCTGTCCACCGTCAATGGCGCGGCGCTGGCCGGGGCAGGGCGGATCATCGCCATCGACCGGCTCGACTCGAAGCTGGAGCTGGCGAAGACCTTCGGCGCCACCGACGTGATCAACGCTGCCGACGGCGATGCCGTGCAGCAGGTGCTGGAGCTGACCCGTGGCGGCGTGCAGCACGCCTTCGAGTGCATCGGCCTGAAGCAGACCGCCGAGCAGGCCTTCGCCATGCTCGCGCGCGGCGGCAGCGCCACGGTCATCGGCATGATCAAGCCCGGCGTGAAGCTGGAACTGAGCGGCCTGGACTTCCTCGCCGAACGGCGTATCCAGGGCTCGTTCATGGGTTCCAACCGATTCCCGGTGGACCTCCCGCGGCTGGTGGACTTCTACCTGCAGGGCCGGCTGAAGCTCGACGAGCTGATTTCCCAGCGCATCGATCTTGCCCAGATCAACCAGGGCTTCGACGAGCTGCGCCGGGGCGAACTGGCGCGCTCGGTCATCGTTTTCGACCAGTGAAACGCGGAGAAACCCCATGAAGACACGTATTACCGAACTGCTCGGCATCCGCTACCCAATCATCCAGGGCGGCATGATGTGGGTCGGCCGCGCCGAGATGGCCGCCGCCGTTTCCAATGCCGGCGGGCTGGGCATCCTCACCGCGCTGACGCAGCCGACCCCGGAGGCGTTGGGCGAGGAGATCGAGCGCTGCCGAACCCTCACCGACAAGCCCTTCGGCGTGAACCTGACGCTGCTGCCGTCGATCAACCCGCCGCCCTACGAGCGCTACCTGGACGTGATCATCGCCAGCGGCGTGAAGGTGCTGGAGACCGCCGGCAACAACCCCGGCGAGTTCATCGCCCGCGCCAAGGCCGCCGGGATGACGGTGATCCACAAGTGCGTGGCCGTGCGCCATGCGCTGAAGGCGCAGAGCCTGGGCGTGGATGCGGTGTCCATCGACGGCTTCGAGTGCGCCGGGCATCCGGGCGAGGACGACGTTCCCGGCCTGGTGCTGATCCCGCTGGCGGCACGCCGCCTGCAGATACCGGTGATCGCTTCCGGTGGCATCGCCGATGGCGAGGGCATGGCCGCCGCGCTGGCCCTGGGTGCCGAAGGGGTGAACATGGGCACGCGCTTCTGCGCCACCCGCGAAGCGCCGATCCACGAGAACATCAAGCGCTCGCTGGTGGGCGCCACCGAGCGCGACACCCGGCTGATCTTCCGCACCCTGCACAACACCGCACGGGTGCTGCGCAATCCGATCTCCGAGGAAGTGGTGAGCATCGAGAAGCGCGGCAACGCGCAGTTCGAGGACATCCGTCACCTGGTGGCCGGCGCCCGTGGCCGTGCGGCGCTGGAGAGTGGCGCGGCGGACGACGGCATCGTCACCGCCGGGCAATGCGTCGGCCTGATCGACGACATTCCCAGCTGCGCCGAGCTGCTGCAGCGCATGGTCCGCGAGTGCCGGGCCAGCCTGCAGCGTGCCCAGCGTTTCGCGGGGGGCGAAGCATGAGCGCCAGTGATTTCATCGCAGAGGAGGGCGCGGTGCCCGCCGGCTTCCAGCCCATGTCCCGGCCCGGCTTCGTCAACAACTGCGGTGGGGTGTACGTGAACCTGGAACGCCGCGTGGTGGCGGCGCGAGTCCTCGAGGAGCACCTGAACCCGCTGGGCATCGCCCACGGCGGCTTTCTCGCGACCCTGGTCGATACCGGCTTCGGCACGGCAATCAAGCTCACCGCCGGCAGCGAACTGCCGCCGGCCACCATCAACCTCGACATGGACTACCTGAGCCCGGCGCTGCCGGGACGCTGGATCGAGGTCCATGTGCAGATCCACAAGCTCGGCCGCAGCATCTGCGTGGCCAGCTGCGACCTGCGCGACGGCGACAAGCTGCTGGCGCGCGGCAAGGGCACCTTCATCAACAATACGCGCAGCCTCCACGGCCGGACGCAATGACCCAGGAGCCAGCCATGGCCGAGCATCCCCCAGCCACCGCGCCCGTCGGGCCGGAGGCGCAGTACCTGCGGTTCCTCCAGCAGGGCCGTTTCATGATCCAGCGCAGCGCCTCCACCGGCCGCCACGTGTTCTACCCGCGCGTGGCGGTCCCTGGCAGCGGCGAGACCGACTTGGAATGGGTCGAGGCCGCCGGCACCGGGCGCATCTACGCCATCACGGTGAACCGCTCGCGCAACGCCAGCCATAACGTGGCGCTGATCGACCTCGACGAAGGCGTGCGCCTGATGTCGCGCATCGAAGGCCGGGAAACCGCGCCCATCGGCAGCCGCGTCAAGGCGCGGGTGATCGAGGAAGACGGGCAGGCGCTCGTGGTGTTCGACGTGATCGAAGAGGTGCAGGCATGAATTCGTCCCTTCGCGGCAAGACCGCCATCGTCGGCATCGGCAGCGCCGGAATCGGCGAAGCCCACGGCTTCAGCGCCATGGAGCTGCTCGGCCAGGCTGCGCTGAAGGCCGTCGCCGATGCCGGGCTCAGGCTCTCCGACGTCGATGCGGTGTTCTCCGCTACCAGTTCCCATGCCTTCCCGACGCTGTCGGTGTGCGAGTACCTCGGCATCAAGCCGAAGTTCGTCGACGGCACCAACGTCGGCGGTTCCAGCTTCGAATGGCACCTGCTGCAGGCCACCCTGGCACTGCAGGCTGGCCTGTGTGACGTGGCGCTGATCTGCTATGGCTCCAACCAGCGCACCGCCGGCGGCAAGCTGGTGTCGATGAGCGAACCGCAGTGGCACGAGACGGCCTACAAGCCGCGGCACCCGATCACCTCCTATGCGCTGGCGGCCAGCCGGCACATGCACCAGTACGGCACCACCCGCGAGCAGCTGGCGGAAGTGGCCCTGGCGGCGCGCGGATGGGCCAACCTCAACCCGGAGGCCTTCGCCCGCGGCCCGCTGAATATGGACGACGTGCTGGGCGCGCGGATGGTCAGCGACCCGCTGAGCGCCGCCGACTGCTGTCTGGTCACCGATGGCGCCGGGGCCTGCGTGATGGTCCGCGCCGACCGCGCCCGCGACCTGCCGAACAAGCCGGCCTACTTCCTCGGCGCAGGCGGCGCACAGTGGCACCGCTCGGTGGTGTGCATGCCCGACCTGACCGTCACCGCCGCCTCGGAAAGCGGCCCGCGGGCCATGCAGATGGCCGGCGTGAGCCACGCCGATATCGACCTGGTGATGCTCTACGACGCCTTCACCATCAACACCCTCCTGTTCCTCGAAGACCTCGGCTTCTGCCCGAAGGGCGAGGGCGGACGCTTCGTCCAGGGCGGGCGCATCGCCCCCGGCGGCGAGCTGGCGGTGAACACCAATGGTGGCGGCCTTTCGTGCGTGCATCCGGGAATGTACGGGATGTTCCTGATCCTCGAAGCGGTGACGCAGATTCGCGGTCAGGCCGGGGAGCGGCAGTTGAAGAAGGCGGATATCGCGTTGCTGCATGGCAATGGCGGGACGCTGTCGAGCCAGGTGACGGCGTTCCTGGGGAGTGAGGCGGCGCTCTAGTTCGCTGGGTAATCCGGCTGACTTCCATTTCGCCGACCGCACCGAACGGTTCCCTCTACCGCTTGCGGGGGAGGGCTAGGGAGGGGGAGCGGAGCCAGGCACCGACACTTATGCAGCCTCGTCATCCGCTGCCCTCTCCCTAACCCTGGCTGCGCGCCCCGCTCCGAAGGGAGAGGGGACCGTTCGGTGCAGGAGGAAACTAATGCGTCAGCCGGCACGAGCTGCCCCCTCTCCCTGAGGGAGAGGGCTGGGGTGAGGGGGAGGCTCAGGCACGCAATCTACCGAAAGCCCGCCCGGCCCATGCCGCGCGGGCTTTCTGCTTTTCACCCCAGCCGGAAAATCCCCTCCGAAATTGGTCCGAACGAACTACAGCCAGCCCCGCGCCACCTCCCGATACTCGACGACGAAACCCCTGCCGTGAAAGCGGCCCACAAGAACAACAGGTCTGAGGAACACCTCGATGGATATCCACTACACGCCTGAAGAGCTGGCCTTCCGCGAGGAAGTGCGGGCCTTCCTGCGCGACAAGCTGCCGGCCGAGCTGGCCGCCAAGGTCAAGCTCGGCAAGCGCCTCTCCAAGCAGGACAACGTCTTCTGGATGCGCACCCTGAACGATCGCGGCTGGCACGCCTCCCTCTGGCCGGTGGAGCACGGCGGCACCGGCTGGAGCGTGGTGCAGAAGTACATCTTCGAGGAAGAGTGCGCGATCTTCGGCGCACCGCGCGTGCTGCCGTTCGGCGCGGTCATGGTCGGTCCGGTGATCATCCATTTCGGCACCGAGGCGCAGAAGGCCTTCTTCCTGCCGCGCATTCTGGACATGACCGACTGGTGGGCCCAGGGCTATTCCGAGCCGGGCTCCGGGTCCGACCTGGCCAGCCTGAAGACCCGCGCCGTGCGCGAAGGCGAGCACTACATCGTCAACGGCCAGAAGACCTGGACCACCATGGGCCAGCACGCCGACTGGATCTTCTGCCTGGTGCGCACCGACCCGCAGGCCAAGGCCCAGCGCGGTATCAGCTTCCTGCTGATCGACATGAAGTCTCCCGGCATCACCGTGCGCCCGATCATCACCCTGGACGGCGAGCACGAGGTCAACGAAGTCTTCTTCGACAACGTGAAGGTGCCGGTGGCCAACCTGGTAGGCCAGGAGAATGACGGCTGGACCTGCGCCAAGTACCTGCTCACCCACGAACGCACCGGGCTGGCCGGCATCGGCTTCTCCAAGCAGTTGCTGCGCCAGCTCAAGGGCATCGCGGCGCGTGAGCGCAAGGGCGGCAGGCCGCTGCTCGACGACCCGCTGTTCCGCGCGCAGATCGCCGAGCTGGACATGCAGCTGATGGCGGCAGAAATGAGCAACCTGCGCATCCTCGCCGCCGCCCGCGAAGGTGGCGGCAGTGGCGCGGAAAGCTCGATCCTCAAGGTGCGCGGCACCGAGATCCGCCAGGCGATCACCCACCTGCTGCGCAAGGCCGTCGGCCCCTATGCGCTGCCGTTCCTCGAAGAGGAAATGGAGGCCTGCTCGGGCGACCTGCTGCACACCGACTACAGCGCCACCGCCGCCAGCCAGTACTTCATCATGCGCAAGCTTTCGATCTACGGCGGCTCCAACGAAATCCAGAAGAACATCGTTTCCAAAGTGAACCTCGGACTCTGACAGGCAGCCGACCATGGACTTCAAACTCAATGAAGAGCAGCAGATGCTGCAAGACACGGCGGCGCGTCTGGTACGTGACGCCTACGGATTCGAACAGCGCGAGGCCTATCGCCGCAGCGAGCTGGGCTACAGCGTCGACTTCTGGCGGCAGCTCGGCGAGCTGGGCCTGACCGGCGTGTCCCTGCCCGAAGCCTACGGCGGCTTCGGCGGCGGCGTGGACAGCCTGCTGGTGCACACCGAGCTGGGTCGTGGCCTGTGCCTGGAGCCGTACCTGCAGTCGGTGGTGTTCGCCGGCGGCCTGCTGGCCCAGCTGGGCAACGACGCACAGAAGGACCAGCTGCTGACCCGCGTTGCCAGCGGCGAACTGCAACTGGCGGTGGCCTTCGAGGAACCACAGAGCCATTACGAGATGAACAGCGTGGCCACCCGCGCCGAACCGGTGAACGGCGGCTGGCGGCTGAGCGGGCGCAAGGTCGCGGTGATCGGCGGGCACAGTGCCGGACTGATCCTGGTCTCGGCCCGCGTGGCCGGCGGCGAACTGGACGAGCAGGGCATCGGCCTGTTCCTCCTCGACCCGGCGGAAGCCGGCGTGAAGCGCCGCGTCTACCCGACCGCCAGCGGCCTCAAGGCCTGCGAGCTGTACCTGGACGGCGCTTTCGTCGCCAGCGAACGCGTGCTCGGCGAACCCGGTGAGGCCTTCAACGCACTGCGCTACCAGCAGGGCCGCGCCATCGCTGCGCAATGTGCCGAAGCGGTCGGCGCCATGGAAGCCACCTGCGAGCTGACCCTGGACTACCTGAAGACCCGCAAGCAGTTCGGTGTTGCCATCGGCTCCTTCCAGGTGCTGCAGCACCGCATGGTGGACATGCGCGCTGAGCTGGACCAGGCCAGCAGCATGGCGATCCTCGCCGCCTGCGTCGCCGACCAGCCCGACAGCGCCGAGCGCAGCCGCGCCCTGGCCGCCGCCAAGTACATCACCGTCCGCGCCGGACGCCTGATCTCCGAGCAGTGCATCCAGCTGCACGGCGGCATCGGCCTCACCGACGAATACCTGGGTTCGCACTACGCCAAGCACCTGGTGATGATCAGCCACCAGTTCGGCGACGACGACCATCACCTGCAGGCCTTCAGCCAACTGATGGACGTGGCCTAGAACGTAGGGCGCATAACGCGCCAGCGTTATCCGCCCGACGGCTTGGCATGAATCCGTTCGCGAGCAAGCTCGCTCCTACGAAGAGCAGGTGCTCCCTGTAGGAGCGAGCTTGCTCGCGAACCTCCTCAATCGCAGCGCCGATGCAAACCGGCGTTAGCCAAGGAAACAACCGAATGAAAGTCCTCGTAGCCGTCAAGCGCGTGGTCGATTACAACGTCAAGGTTCGCGTCAAGGCGGACCACTCCGGCGTCGATCTGGCCAACGTCAAGATGTCCATGAACCCCTTCTGCGAAATCGCCGTGGAAGAAGCCGTGCGCCTGAAAGAGAAAGGCGTCGCCAGCGAGATCGTGGTGGTCTCGGTCGGCCCGAACAGCGCACAGGAGCAGCTGCGCACCGCACTGGCCCTCGGCGCAGACCGCGCCGTGCTGGTCGAGAGTAACGATGAGCTGAACTCGCTCGCCGTGGCCAAGGCCCTGAAAGCCATTGTCGACAAAGAGCAGCCGCAGCTGGTCATCCTCGGCAAGCAGGCCATCGACAGCGACAACAACCAGACCGGCCAGATGCTGGCTGCGCTGACCGGCTACGCCCAGGGCACCTTCGCCTCCAAGGTCGAAGTTGCTGGCGACAAGGTCAACGTCACCCGTGAAATCGACGGCGGCCTGCAGACCGTTGCCCTGAACCTGCCGGCCATCGTCACCACCGACCTGCGCCTGAACGAGCCGCGCTATGCGTCGCTGCCCAACATCATGAAGGCGAAGAAGAAGCCGCTGGACGTGGTGACCCCGGACGCCCTGGGCGTTTCCACCGCTTCCACCGTGAAGACCGTGAAAGTCGAAGCTCCGGCTGCCCGTAGCGCTGGCATCAAGGTCAAGTCCGTTGCCGAACTGGTCGAGAAACTGAAGAACGAAGCGAAGGTGATCTGATGGCTGTTTTGGTTGTTGCAGAACATTCGAATGGCGCGCTGGGCTCGGCAACGCTGAACACAGTCGCTGCTGCGCAGAAGATCGGTGGTGACATCGCTGTTCTGGTCGCTGGCCAGAACGTCGGTGGCGTGGCTGAAGCCGCTGCCAAGGTCGCCGGTGTTGCCAAGGTGCTGGTCGCCGACAACGCTGCCTACGCTCATCAGCTGCCGGAGAATCTGGCGCCGCTGATCGCGGCCATCGCCGGTCATTTCAGCCACGTACTGGCCCCGGCCACCACCAACGGCAAGAACTTCCTGCCGCGCGTCGCCGCGCTGCTGGACGTCGACCAGATCTCCGAGATCACCGAAGTCGTTAGCGACGACATCTTCAAGCGCCCGATCTATGCCGGTAACGCCATCGCTACCGTGCAGTCCTCGGCTGCCATCAAGGTCATCACCGTGCGTGGCACCGGCTTCGACGCCGTGGCTGCCGAAGGTGGTTCGGCTGCTGTCGAAGCCGTTTCCGGCCCGGCCGATGCCGGCAAGTCCGCCTTCGTGGGCGAAGAACTGGCCAAGTCCGACCGCCCGGAACTGACCGCTGCCAGGATCGTCGTTTCCGGCGGCCGTGGCATGGGCAATGGCGACAACTTCAGCATTCTTTACTCCCTGGCCGACAAGCTGGGCGCTGCCGTCGGCGCTTCCCGCGCTGCCGTGGATGCCGGCTTCGTGCCCAACGACATGCAGGTCGGCCAGACCGGCAAGATCGTTGCTCCGCAGCTGTACGTGGCCGTCGGTATCTCCGGCGCCATCCAGCACCTGGCGGGCATGAAGGACTCGAAAGTGATCGTTGCGATCAACAAGGACGAAGAGGCGCCGATCTTCCAGGTGGCCGATTACGGCCTGGTCGCCGACCTGTTCGACGCGGTGCCGGAGCTGCAGGGAGCACTCTGAGCCAGGGGCGGAACGGGTGCGCGATAAAAACACGCCCGGCTCCCAGTGGCGCCGCCGAAAGTGATCTAGTTTGAAAGGAGGGGAGCCGGCGCCCGGGCCGGCTCCGCGAGCAGACCGGCGCTGCGACTCCGTGCGCCGCACGTCCCTGACCCCTGGTGTCGACGCATCATGGCCTCCCCGAAGAAAGCTTCCGGCAAGAAAGCCGGTCCCCCCGAGTCTGCCGTGCAGTTTCGCTCCCGCGAGGAGCGGCTGGGCATCGGCCAGCGCCTGCGGCAGAAGATCCCCCGCGAGGCCCATGGCCTGTGGAAGCCCCCCGGGCGCGGGCGGGATGTCATCGCCATCCTGGAGAAGTCCAACCGTGACCGGCTCAAGGACCTGGTGCCGATCCGCTACGGACGCATGCTGCGCAGCCCCTTCACCTTCCTGCGCGGCTCGGCCGCGCTGATGGCCCACGACCTCGCCGGCGCCCCGCATATCGGTGTGAACGTACAGGCCTGCGGCGACTGCCATCTGCTCAACTTCGGCCTCTTCGCCACGCCCGAGCGCAACCTGGTGTTCGACCTCAACGACTTCGACGAAACCCTGCCGGCGCCGTGGGAGTGGGATATCAAGCGCCTGGTGGCGAGCTTCGCCGTGGCCGCCCGCAGCAGTGGCCTGAGCGATGTCAGGGCGCACGAGGTCGCAGCGACCTGCGCGCGGGCCTACCGCGAGAACCTGCGCGCCTACTCGCGCATGAGTCCGCTGGAGGTCTGGTACTCCCGCCTGGATACCCAGACCCTGCTGGAGATGGCGCCGGACGCCAAGGCCCGCAAGTTCCGCCAGCAACTGTTCGACCGAGCCCGCGAACGCGTGGTGGAAAGCGCCTTTCCGAAGATCGCCGAACAGGTGGGCGGCCAGCCGCGCATCATCGACCAGCCGCCGGTCATCTACCACGTTGCCGAAGCGGATTTCATGCAGCGCGTGCAGAGCAGCCTGCTCGACTACCGGATCAGCCTGTCGGATGACCGCCGGGTGTTGTTCGACCGTTATCGGGTGGTGGATGCAGCGATGAAGGTGGTCGGCATCGGCAGTGTCGGCACCCGCTGCTTCATCGCGCTGCTGTTCTCCGAGGAGAACCATCCGCTGATCCTGCAGTTCAAGGAGTCCTGTCGCTCCGTGCTCGAGCCCTATGCAGGCAGGAGCCAGTACGTGCATCAGGGCCAGCGGGTTGTGATGGGCCAGCGCCTGATGCAGTCCTCCAGCGACATCTTCCTGGGCTGGATGCGCAGCCCGGGTGGGCGTGACTACTTTGTCCGGCAATTGCGCGACATGAAGCTGTCGGTCCCCGTGGAGCGCATAAGCGCAACGCAGCTGGAGCGCTACGCCGACATCTGCGGGCTGACCCTGGCCCGCGCCCATGCCAAGTCCGGCGATGCGGCGACCATCAGCGGCTACCTGGGCAAGGGCGACGCCTTCGACGAGGCCATGGGCGACTTCGCCCTGCTTTATGCCGACCAGACCGAGCGCGATCACGGCGTGCTGGTCAAGGCTGTGCGGGCAGGACGGGTGAAGGTGCTGATGGAAGAAGACTAGGGTCGGGGCCGCCGGGTACTTCGCTGCCCGCCTGCTTTCAGGGTTGCGCGAGCAGGTGGGCGTTGCTGTCGATCAGTGTCTGCGCGACCTCCACCAGGCCGTTGATGGCGAACTGCACGCCCATGCACACCAGCAGGAAACCCATCAGTCGCGAGATGGCGTCGATGCCGGACTTGCCGGTGGCCTTCATGATCAGGTCCGAGGCGCGCAGGCAGCCCCAGAGGATCAGCCCGGTGCAGAGGAAGATCAGCGGCGGCGCGACCAGGATCACCCAGTGCGGGAAGCTGGTGCTGTGCTTGATGCTGGCGGCAGAGCTGATGATCATCGCGATGGTGCCGGGTCCGGCGGTGCTCGGCATGGCCAGCGGAATGAAGGCGAAACTGGTGCGCTCGGGCAGCTCCTCGCGGGAGTCAGGGGAGGGCATGGGCGCGGGAAACAGCATACGCCCGCCGATGATGCAGAGGATGCCGCCGCCGGCGACGCGCAGGCCCGGAATCGAGATGCTGAACACCCCCATGATGAACTCGCCGATGTAGTAGGTCAGCGTCATGATGATGAACACGTAGCAGGCGGTCAGCAGCGCCTGCTGGTTCTTCTCCTCGCGGCTGAAGCCCTGGGACAGCGCGAGGAACAGCGCGACCGTGGTCGGCGGGTTGATCAGCGGCAGCAAGGCCAGCAGCCCGAGTAGGATGGCGTCGAACAAACTGCTCATGGCAGGGCGTTTCTCCAGTGGCGGAAGGCTGGGGGGAGTTTAGGTGCGAATCCGCCGGCGGCACGGAAACTATCGGGAATGCTCGAGCACCGCTGATGCGGGCGCTGAACTACGCTGTATGACGATAAGGCTGCCGCTTCGCTTGAGCCTTGCGCCGTCCCCGCCTGGAGCCGTTCCCCGATGACCGAAGCCCCGTCGCGATCCCGTTCCGGCTTCGACTGGCAGCGCTGGCTGCCCGGCCTCGCCACCCTGCGCCACTACCAGGCGGGCTGGCTGCCCAGGGACCTGGCCGCCGGCCTGGTGCTGACCACCATGCTGGTACCGGTGGGGATTGCCTATGCCGAGGCTTCCGGCGTGCCGGGCATCTACGGGCTGTACGCGACCATCATTCCGCTGCTGGCTTACGCGCTGTTCGGGCCGAGCCGGATTCTGGTGCTCGGCCCGGATTCGGCGCTGGCCGCGCCGATCCTCGCGGTGGTGGTGCAGTACGCGGCGAGCGACCCGCAGCGGGCCATTGCCATCGCCAGCCTGATGGCGCTGGTGTCGGGCGTGGTGTGCATGGTTGCCGGCCTGCTGCGCCTGGGCTTCATCACCGAACTGCTGTCCAAGCCGATCCGCTATGGCTACATGAACGGCATCGCGCTGACGGTGCTGATCAGCCAACTGCCCAAACTGTTCGGCATCAAGGTCGACAGCGAAGGGCCGCTGCGGGACATCTGGCATCTGGGCCAGGCTCTGATGGAGGGGCGCGCCAACTGGACCAGTTTCGCCGTGGGCGCCGGCAGTCTGGTACTGATCCTGCTGCTCAAGCCCTACAAGCGCATTCCCGGCATCCTCATCGCGGTAATCCTGGCAACGCTGGCGGTCAGCCTGTTCGACCTCGGCAGCCATGGCGTCAAGGTGCTGGGCCAGTTGCCACAAGGCTTGCCGTCGTTCGCCTTGCCATGGGTCTCCGATATCGACCTGGTGGAAGTGGTGCTGGGCGGCGTCGCCGTGGCGCTGGTTTCCTTTGCGGACACCAGCGTGCTGTCGCGAACCTACGCGGCGCGATTGAAAAGCCCGGTGAACCCCAACCAGGAAATGTTCGGCCTCGGCGTGGCGAATGTCGCTTCCGGGCTGTTCCAGGGCATTCCCATCAGCAGCAGTTCCTCGCGTACGCCGGTGGCCGAGGCCGCGGGGTCGAAAACCCAGCTCACCGGCATCGTCGGTGCGCTGGCGGTGACCCTGTTGCTGCTGGTGGCGCCGAACCTGATGGAACACCTGCCCAACAGCGCCCTGGCTGCGGTGGTGATCGCCGCCGCGCTGGGCCTGTTCGAGTTCGCCGACCTGAAGCGTATCTACCGCATGCAGCCCTGGGAGTTCTGGCTGTCCATCAGCTGCTTCGCCGGCGTGGCGGTGTTCGGCGCCATTCCGGGCATCTGCATCGCGGTGGTGATCTCGGTGATCGAGTTCCTCTGGGACGGCTGGCGACCGCACCACGCGGTGCTCGGGCGGGTTGACGGGGTGCGCGGCTATCATGACATAACGCGTTACCCGAATGCCCGGCGCATCCCCGGCCTGGTGCTGCTGCGCTGGGATGCGCCGCTGTTCTTCGCCAACGCCGAGCAGTTCCAGAACCAGGTGCTGGCGGCGCTGGATGAGTCGCCGACGCCGGTACAGCGGCTGGTCATCGCCGCGAGCCCGGTGACCAGTATCGATGTGACGTCCGCGGACATGCTCGCCGAGCTGGACAAGGTGCTGGAGCAGCGCGGCGTCGAGTTGCAGTTCGCCGAGATGAAGGACCCGGTGAAGGACAAGATGAAGCAGTTCGAGTTGTTCGAGGGCCTGGGCGAATCGGCGTTCCACCCGACGCTGGGTGCCGCCGTGGATGCCTACCTGGCCGACTCCGGGGTGGACTGGAAGCCCTAAGCCGCTCGGGCTTTCGCGCGGCGGCCGTCGATCCAGATGAGCATGCCGCTGGCGTAGAGCGACACCGCCAGGAACAGCGCCATGCGGATGGCGAAGGCGCGGTAGACGTCCTGACCCCCGGCACTGTCCTGCACCGACTGGCCCAGCAGGATCAGCATGGTGGTCAGGCAGCTGACCCAGTACGCCGGGCTCTTGCGCGTGGCCACCGCGGCATACAGGCGACGCCCCTGCCAGAGGGTGAACAGCAGCACCCAGAGAAAGAACATCCACAGGTGCACGAACAGGCTCAGGGCGCTCCAGACCAGGATCGCCAGCACGCCGGCCAGCAGGGTGGAACCTATCAGCTCGCGGCTGGCGTGGCGCGCGCGGGTTTCCCCGGCCTGCTGGCCGAGGCTCACGGACTTCATGATCAGCGGCATGAAACGGTCCGGCGCGATGATCGCCAGCAGGAACGCCGGCATCACGATCAGCACGGCGCGCAGGGCGATCCAGGCGGCATCTTCCTCACTGGGCAGCGGCGGGGCGGGAGGCGAGGGTGCATTGGCCGGCTCCGGGAACAGGGCATGGGCCACGGCGGTGCTCAGCACGGCCAGCAGCATGCCCTTGGCCAGCGCTTCGACCACCGACAACGCCAGGGTGAAATCGCTGGTGCCGGCAGCCGCGATCAGGGTCAGGCCGATCACCAGCAGGTTCGCCAGCAGGCCGTTGCCGCCGCGCAGTGCGTAGCGGAACACGCAGTAGAGGCCGACGCCCACCAGCAGCACGCCGCTGAGGGGCGCGTGGCGCAGCAGCGGGATCAGCAGCAGGCCGATACCGCAACTGAGCATCACCAGCACAGCCAGCGCCGGAGCCGCCTTGAGCGGCAGGGCCTGGGCGCGCATCGCCAGCAGGAGCACGGCAAGCACGGGGGCGAGGAACGGAATCGGCATGCCGATTCCGTAGCTGGCCGCCAGGCACAGTGCCGTGCCCCAGGCCAGTCGGAGAGCCCGGCGCCGCCGCAGCTCAATAGGCATACGACAGCCAGCTCATCAGCCACATGAAGCCGCGGCCGAGCAGGTTCAGCGGATTGCCTTCGCTGGGCAGCGCCATGACTTCGGCCTGGCCACCCACGCGCAGGCCGGCAGGGCTTTCCAGCTGGTCGCGGTCCAGCTCGACAATCACCGGGAAGCGTTGCGCCGAGCGCAGCCATTCGCGGCTGTTCTGCACTGTCGGCAGCGAACCCGGCGGCGTGCTCTGGCCGACGCTGACGCCATAGCCGATGCTGCGGATGTGCCCCTTGAGCAGCTCGCCGGGCAGCGAATCAAGTACCACCAGCACCGGCGTGCCGTTGCGCAGGTGGCCGAGGTTGTTCTCGGTCATGTCGGCGCTGATCCACAGGTCGTGGATGGCGATCAGCGTCATCACCGGGTTGCCGGGGCCGACGTAGTGGCCGACGTCGGTGCGCAGGTCGGTGATCAGCCCGTTGGAGTCGGCGCGCACCGTGGTGCGGGCCAGGTCCAGCCGGGCCTTGGCGACGTTCGCCGTGGCGCTGCGCAGCTGGGCGTTGTCTTCGTCGTGGCCGCCTTGCTGCTCGCGGGCGCGCTCGACTTCGGCACGGGCTGCCGCGACCTGGCTGGCGGCCTGTTCGCGGGTCGCCTGCGCGCTTTCCAGACGGCGCACGGAAACCGTGCCGGGGTCTTCCTGGTAGAGCCGCTGCAGGCGCTCGGCGTCCTGGCGGGCCTTGCGTTCGTTGGCCTGCGCCGCGGCCAGCGAAGCCTGGGCAGAGTCGATGCCGGCGGTGCTCGCGCCGATCTGCCGGCGCACGGTGTCCAGGTCGGCCTCGGCGCGCTGCAGGGCAATGCGGTACTGCTCCTGGTCCAGCTCGAAGAGCACGTCGCCCTTGTGTACCTCCTGGTTGTTGCCCACCACCACGCGCTTCACCGGGCCGGCCACCTCGGCGCTCACCGGCACCACATAGGCCTGCAGGCGCGCCTGCTGGGTATAGGGCGTGAAACGGTCGGCGAGCAGGTACCAGACCAGGCTGACGACGATCAGCAGCAACACCAGGCGCATGCCACGATCCGGCGCGGACTTGCCGGGGGCGGGAGGCGCGGACGGTGCCGGCGACGTAGCGGGTGTATCGCTCATTTCGGGCTTCCTTGATCCTGGGCGGCCGGGGTGGGCTCATCGAGCAGGTCGCCCCAGTCAGTACGCTGTTGCATCTGTTGCCGGGTGGCGGAATCGATGGGTGCGCGACGGCTGTCCCAGCCGCCGCCGAGCGCCTTGTACAGCGCCACCAGGCTGCTGACCGCGTTGCCGCGGCTGACCAGGTAGCCGTCCTGCTGTTGCAGCAGCAGTTGCTGGGCGTCGAGCACGCGCTGGAAGTCGGCGAAACCTTCGCGGTACTGCGAGCTGGCGAGGCTCAGTGAACGCTGCGCCGCCTGCGAGGCCTGTTCGCGGATGCCGGCGCTCTGCAGCGAGCGCACCAGGCCGCTGGCGGCGTCGTCGGCCTCGCGCGCGGCGTTGCGCACGTCCTGCTGATACAGCTCGATCAGTTGCTGCAGGCGCGCATCTTCCACGCGCACCGCGTTCTTGCGCCGGCCGTAGTCGAAGGGGTTCCAGATCAGGCTCGGGCCGGCGGCGAGGTTGAAACTGTCGGGCAGGTTGCTGGCCGAGACGAAACTCCAGCCGAGGCTGCCGATCAGGCTCAGCGACGGATACAGGTCGGCTTCGGCGACACCCACCAGTGCCGACTGCGCAGCCACCGCCTGCTCGGCGGCGCGGATGTCCGGGCGGCGCTGCAGCAGGCTCGCCGGTACGTCCTGGAGGATCGCGCCGTTGGGCATCGGCAACTGGCCGTGGCGGGCGAGCAGCTCCGGCATCTCGCCCGGCGGACGGCCGAGCAGGGCGCAGAGGATGTTGCGCAGGGCGTTCACCTGATTCTCGAACTCGGGGATGGTCGCCTGGGTCGCCAGGTACTGGGTGCGTGCCTGCTGCCAGTCCAGCTCATCGTTCTCGCCGTGGCGGAACAGCCGCTCGGTGATTTCCAGGCTGCGCTCCTGGCGTCTGGCGTTCTCGCGGGCGATATCCAGGCGCGCCTCGGCGGTGCGCAGGCCGAAGTAGGTGTCGGCGACCTGGGCGCGCAGCAGCACCATGGCGTCCGCGTAATTGGCCTGGGAGGCGAAATACACCGCGTCGGCCGACTCGATGGCGCGGCTGAAGCGGCCCCAGAAGTCGATTTCCCAGCCGATGTCGAAGCCCACGCTGGATTGCCAGAACACCGAGTCCCGCGCGCTGGGAGCGCCGTGCTGATTCTGCTTGAGGTAGAGGCTGTCGGCGCTGATCTGCTGCAGCTGCGGATAACGCCCGGTCTCGGCGATGGCCCGTTGTGCGCGTGCCTCGGCGATGCGCAGGCCGGCCACGCGCAGGCTGGTGTTGTGAGCATCGGCTTCGGCGATCAGTGCATCCAGGGTCGGGTCGGCGAACACCGCCCACCAGCGGCTGAAGTCCGGTGCAGCCGCACGGTGGCCGGCCTGATCCAGCAACGGCGTGCTCCAGCCGTCCAGCCACGGCTGCTCCGGCTTCCGGTAGTCCGGGCCGACCTGGGTGCAGCCGCCCAGCAGGGCGGCGAGGATCAGGGTGCAGCGTCTGACGCGCTCTGGCATGGCGATCCCTGGGTCATTCGGACGGAGTGGCGGGCTTGTCCATCTTCGGTACCTGCTGGTCCACCCATTGCCAGAACAGTTTGTAGGTCACGGCAAGGATTACCGGGCCGAGGAACAGGCCGATGATGCCCTTGACCACCATGCCGCCGAGGGCGCCGATCAGCACCACCGGCATCGGCACGTCGACGCCGCGCCCGAGCAGCAGTGGCTTGAGCACGTTGTCGGCGAGGCCGGCGACGAAGATATAGACGGCGAACACGATGGTCGTGCCGGTGAAACCTTCGGTACTCAGCACATAGATGATGACCGGCAGGGTGACCAGGCTCGCCGGTGCCTGGGCGATGCCCAGCACCAGTACGATCAGCGCCAGGATGCCCGCACCCGGGATGCCCTTGATGACGAAACCGATGCCGATCAGCAGCATCTGGATGAAGGCGATGCCGATCACCCCCAGGGCCACTGCGCGGATAGTGGCGGTACACAGCGCGGCGATGTGCAGGCCACGCTCCGCACCGGAAATCCGCTGGGCGATTCGCTGTGCGGCGATGGTGCCCATCTCGCCGAAGGCCATGATGATGCCGGAGATGATCACCGCGCCGATGAACAGCAGGAAGGCCCCGCCGGCACTGGCGGCAGCGCCCAGCAGGACGCGCCCGGCGTCCTTGATGTTCGGCATCAGGCTGCGCAGCACGTCGCTCAGGCTGGTGGAGGCGGACAGCCAGAAGTCATAGACGCGCGGCCCGATCAGCGGCCACTCGGCGACCGAAGGTGAGGGCGCCGGCACGCTCAGGGTGCCGCTCTTGAGCAGTGCCGCGAGGCCTTCCACCGACCCGGCGATGGACGTCGCCATCAGGTACACCGGGGCGATCAGCACCAGCAGCACGAACAGCACGATCAGGGTTGCGGCGTGGCCGTCCTTCAGCCCGGTGCGCGCCTTGACCCGACGCAGCACGGGATAGAGGGTGACCGCGAGGATCACCGACCACAGCATCAGTTCGAGGAACGGCTGGAACACCTCGAAGGAGAAGATCACCAGGGCGGCGACGAGCCCCGCCTTGATGAGAATGTCGAGCATGCTCTGGGACAGGGCGCTGTCGAGCTTGAAGCCTGGTTGCATGGTGTCCTCCTCAGGCCGGGCGGTCTTGGCGCGGTTCGGCGCCTTGCGAGGGTGATTCGGGGGATTGCTCCGGGGCGGCGGGCGTGACGCCGGCAAGGCTCTGAAGGCTGCCGTCGTCGTCGAAACGCCCTCCGGGTTCGTCGTCACGGCCCTGGCGGTGCAGCTCCAGCAGCGACTGCACTTCCTGCTGCTGATAGCGCTGCACCCAGGCCGTGGCCTGTTCCTCGCTCACGCCCAGTTCGATGAAGGCGCGGCGTCCCATTTCCAGGCTGGAATGGAAGGTTTCACGCACCGGGTTGGCCCCCCGGTCGAGCAACTGCAGGACCTGTTGCCGGTTGAGCGCGCGGGCGATCACCCGGGTCTTCGGGTAGAGGCGGGAGAGGGCATCCACGGTGTTCAGGTTGATCTGCGGATCGTCGGTGGCGACTATCACCAGGTCCGCTTCGCCGACCTTGGCGGCGTGGAGGATTTCCGGGCGCGTCGGGTCGCCGTAGTAGACCGGTATCCGGCCTTCCTTGCGCTGGCGGACCAGGGCATCCATCGAGGTGTCCAGCGCCACCACGGGTACGCCCTGAGCCTGCAGCAGGTTGGCCACCACCCGGCCCATGCGGCCCAGCCCGGCGATCACCACGCGGGGCTCGTCATTCACCTGCGGCGGGCCGTCCGGCACTTCCTTCGCCGGCGCGGCATTGCGCAGCTGGCGGGCGAGGGCAATCATCACCAGCGGTACCACGGCCATCGACAGCGTAATGACCAGCACCAGCACGTCGTGGACGTTCTGCCCCAGCAGGCGGTGATCCAGGCCCAGCTTGAACACGACGAAGGCGAACTCGCCGCCGGAGGCCAGCACCACGGCCAGGCAGAGGGCCTCGGAGCGTTGCAGCCCACCGGTAAAGCGCCCCAGGCCGAACAGCAATGGCAGCTTGATTGCCACCAGCAGCACCGTCAGGCCCAGCACCAGCAGCGGCGCGCTGACCAGCAGGCTGAGGTCGGCCGTCATGCCCACGCCGACGAAGAACAGGCCGAGCAGCAGGCCCTTGAGCGGCTCGATCTGGGATTCCAGTTCATGCCGGAACTGCGACTCGGCCATCAGCATGCCGGCGAGGAAGGCGCCCAGCGCCATCGATACACCGACGTGCTCCATGATCCAGGCGGTGCCCAGCACCACCAGCAGCGCGGTGGCGGTGGACAGCTCGCGCAGCCCCGAGCCCACGGCCCAGGTGAAGACCGGGCGCAGCAGGTAACGACCGCCGATGATCACCACGCCGATGCCAACCGCCACCGTCAACAGCGGGCGCACGCCCTCGTTGGAAGGGTCACCGCTGCCGGCCAGCAACGGCACCACGGCGATCAGGGGAATGGCGGCGATGTCCTGGAACAGAAGGATGCCCACGGCCAGCCGGCCCTGGGGCTTGCCCAGTTCCTTGCGCTCGGCGAGCACCTGCAGGCCGAAGGCCGTGGAGGAGAGCGCCAGACCCACGCCAAGCACCACGGCAGCGGCCGGCGACTGGCCGAAGAGCGCAAAGGCGATCAGGCCCAGCACCAGTGCGGTCAGTCCCACCTGCAACGAGCCCACGCCGAACAGCGAACCGCGCATCATCCACAGGCGCCGCGGGGAAAGCTCCAGGCCGATGATGAACAGCAGCATCACCACGCCCATTTCCGAGAGGCGGCTGACGTTCTCCGGATGGCTGACCAGGCCGAGCACGGACGGGCCGATCAGGATCCCGGCCAGCAGATAGCCCGGCACGGCGCCGAGCCTCACGCGCTGCGCCAGGGGAACGAGTATGACGACCGTCAGCAGGAAGATAACCGTCGCCTGCAGCAGGCTCCCGTCATTTGGCATTCATCAGCCCTCTTGTGGTTCCTTGCGGGCCGCATGGCCCTGTCGATTTCGCCGGGAGGTGACTCTCCCGCCGACTGCTTCCTGGCTGCCACGTCACCCACGCTCACAGGGCTTCTTCATCGGGAAAGAGAGCAGGGGGCTTGTACCGGTGTCGCACCTTTCACGCACTGCTTCGCACCGAGGAACTTCCTGCACACGGGCCTCGAAGGGGAGCGATGAGCGTGAATTGAGTATGGGTGATCCGTGGCTTTTTGCCGGGCCGGCGAGCTTAAGCGCAGACGTCCCGATGAAAAACATAACCACAGCAGATTCAAAGAGTTACGAGACTCTGTGAAAGGCTAGAGCTTCCAGATCGGGCCATAGGTGCCGAAGCAGGCGTTCGACAGCGCTTGCGGGCGCACCCCGTGGGTTTCGTAGCCGCCGTATTCGTTGATCTCCAGGGTCAGCTGTGGCGTGAGTTCCCGGCCGCTTTTCAGGCGCACGCTGTCGAACACCTGGAGCTTCTTGCCGGTGTTGACCACGCTGGTTTCCATCCAGGCATCGGGCGTGCTGGCTTCATCGAGGCGGGCCAGCAGCGCGTTGTAGAGCGGCAGATAGCGCCCGTCCGGAGCCTTGCAGTCGATATTGATCTTCTTCACCAGCGCCTCGGCCTCGGCAGAACTGAAATACAGCCGGCTGCCGAAATCCCGTTGCAGCCTGTCGACGTAGCTGCCCTGGCCGTCGCTCTTCACGGCTGCCGCCAGCGGTTGCGGGGAAAGGTCCGCCAGGCAGGCCTGCCGGCTCTTGTAGAAGGTGTGCGAGACACGAATGCCGGTGGGCTTGTAGATCGCCGAGGTGATCAGCACATCGCCACTGGCGCTCAGGTGCTCGCCATCGGGGACGTACTCGCCGCCGTTGCCCCAGACGCCATCCGGCAGCCCCTTGGGCCAGGCAACGCAGCTGGGTTGAGAAGTATCACGGAGCAGCTCGTACACCGGGCCCTGGAGGAAGGCCCCGGAGTCCTCGGCAAGAACGAAGCAGGAAGTCAGTGAAAGACAGGAAGCGATGAGCAGTCGAATCCGATTCAAGTAGCGTCTCCTGATGGCCCGTCGGTGCTCCGGCAGGCGTACGCCACCAAGAATAGTCGGCCTTGCGGCAGATGATGCTCGAACCACGCCCAGGCCGCTGTTTTCGCAGGAGCGGGTCCTGTCCGCGAAGCCTTACCGCCTGCACGGTGCTGTTGTAGGAGCGGATTCAACCTGCGATCGCGGTCGGCGCCACCCCCGGCCGCGGGTTCGCGAGCAGGCTCGCTCCTACAATCCAGCCGGAGCGCCCGCAATGGGCCGGATGGATTCGCGGACAAGGTCCGCTCCTGCAGTCGGTGGGCTTCCTGCAGGAGCGGGCCATGCCCGCGATATCGCCGACAGGCGATCCCGCACAGACTTCGGGACGAGCCTCAGCGCAATTCGCGGGCTTCCGCTTCCAGCAGCATCGCCGCATCTCCGACACGCATCCACACGCCGCCTTGCCACTCCAGCATCGCCAGCGAATGCTCCTGCACCCTGCGCAGGAAGTAGCGCGGGCCGCTGCCTTGCTGCAGGCGCGAATCACGCAGCACCGGCACCACCTCGTTGCTCAGCCACTGGCGCAGGTTGCGGTTTTCCGGGTGGAAGAAGTAGACCAGCAGCAGGGTGTAGAGCCCGCTTTCGCTGACCAGCAGTTCATCCTCGCGGCCGCCGGCGAGCAGCTCCCAGCGGTACTGGTCGGGATCGAGCTTGCGCGGCACGCGGGCGCTGAAGTGGGTGTTGGTGAGGCGCGCGAGGTCGCGGGCGACGAACCAGGCCTGGTGGTCGATCATCAGCGCGCGCAGGGTGCGGTCGAAGCGGTGGAAGGTCTGGACGCTCAGGCCGGGGGTGGCCGGGAATTCGATCCTTGGGGTCATGGCGTTCTCCTTGCTCAGGGCAGGAAGTACAGCGATCAAACCGCCACCCAAAGGGGAGGCGGACCGTGCAAGGGTGGAAACCGGCTGATAGAGCCATAGACCGGTCGGGCCGAAGCCCGCCTCACACGGTCCGCCATAGACAGCCAGGGACGAACCCGCCTCGCGAAAGGCTGGGTCGTCCCTGCTACAGCAAGGCTCTATCAAACAGGTTTCCACACCTGACCACGGCTGTTCCGTGGCGGGAAGAACGCTAAGCAGAGGCTTTGTAGGATCGCAATGCCGATGGCGAGTCAGGAACTTCCCGGAAACCAGCGCCGCGCCGGAAGGATGCTTCGCGGCGTAGGAACCAGGTTCAGGAAAGGCGAGAGAGGGTGACAGGTCGTGTGGTTCGCGTATGTCGGCCGTTTCGCTGTGGCGCGAAGGAAGGCGGACAACGCTGCGCATTATTCGCCCTACAGAACATCAGCTAATGGTGCGCGAAGGGGATGCTTTTCTGACGTTTGCGCCGCTATGATCAGTGAGAATTTCCCACTTCATGTATCAAATTCAGACGCCAACCTGATACTTGAAGTAGATAGCGGCCAGCGCACGGCTCCCCTAGGATCATTCGGGACAGTCGGATCCCGCCTGGCCGGTCACGCTGACGAAATCGCCGGTTTGCACCTGGCCCATTGCCCCTGGCACTGCGGAAATACCCCACAAGAAAGCCGATCCGCCTGTTCCCCAATTCTGCCTTTTCTAATACCAACAATGACTTGCAGCTTTACAGGAGCGCAGCAATGAAGGCAAAAGCACTGGCCCTAGCGGCCTTGAGCGGGTTGGCCATGGCCAGCCAGGCGATGGCGGCTGACAGCGTGACCGTCATTTCCTACGGCGGCGCCAGCAAGGAGGCCCAGGTGGGGGCCTTCTACAAGCCGTTCGAGAAGGAAACCGGCACCAAGCTGATCGCCGGCGAGTGGAACGGCGAGATGGCCAAGGTCAAGGCCATGGTCGATACCAAGAGCGTCTCCTGGGATGTGCTGGACATCGAGGACACCGACATCGTCCGCGGTTGCGAGGACGGCCTGTTCGAGAAGCTCGACTACGAGCGCCTGGGCATCAAGGAACCGCTGGTGGAGGGCGCCAAGTCCGAGTGCGGCGTGGGTATCTTCGTCTGGTCCAACGTGCTGGCCTACAACGCCGACAAGCTGAAGGTCGCGCCCACCGGCTGGAAGGATTTCTGGGACCTGAAGAAGTTTCCCGGTAAGCGCAGCCTGCGCAAATCCGCCCGTGGCGCCCTGGAGTTCGCGCTGATGGCCGATGGCGTCGCCCCGGGCGAGGTGTACAAGGTGCTGTCCACCCCGGCCGGCGTCGACCGTGCGTTCAAGAAGCTCGACGAGATCAAGCCGAGCATCCAGTGGTGGGAAGCCGGCGCGCAGCCGCCGCAGTACCTGATGTCCGGTGACGTGGTGATGAGCTCGTCGTACAACGGCCGTATCCACGCCGCGCAGGAGAGTGGCGCGAACCTGAAGATCGTCTGGGACGGCAACCTCTACCAGTTCGATGACTGGGCCATCCTCAAGGGCACGCCGAACCTGGACGCCGCCTACAAGTTCATCTCCTTCGCCATGCGCCCGGAGCAGCAGAAGCTCTATACCGAGAAGATGGCCTACGGCCCGTCCAACACCGCCGCGGCCGCCTTGCTCGACAAGAAACTGGCCAGCGCGCTGCCGACCGCGCCGGAGAACATGAAGAACGCGCTGCAGATGGACGTGGACTTCTGGACCGAGAACGGCGAGGCGCTGGAGCAGCGCTTCATGTCCTGGGCCAGTCGTTGAGCGATGCAATCGATCAGCCGTGGGCGCAGGCCCATGGCTGATGTTTAACGTTCGACCCGCCGCTACTGCGCCAGAACCCTCGCCACGAGGGTTTTGTCGCGAGTGGGCGGCGGGTTTTCAGCTATCTGAAGGGGCCCCATGAAGCTCGACACCGCCATCGAGAACACGGTTCTGCGCCAGGCCACGGTCGTCGCCGGATGCGGCGCGATGGATCGCGAGATCACCTGGGTGCACATCGTCGACCACCCCGAGATCACCAACTGGCTGAAACCCGGCGAGCTGCTGCTGACCACCGGCTACAACTGGCCGGAGGACGACCAGGCCTGCCGCGAGATGGTGCGCAACCTGAGCCGTATCGGCCTGGCCGGCGTGGTGCTGGCGGTACCGTATTTCCGTGAACACTTCACCCAGGCCGCCATCGACGAGGCGAACCGCTGCGACCTGCCGCTGCTGGAGTTGCCCTGGGAAATCCAGTTCAGCGAGATCACCCACGATGTCCTGGCGCGGATCATCAACGTGCAGGCGGAAATCATCCGCCGCTCAGACCTCATCCACCGCACGCTGACAGCGGCGGCGATCGACGCCAGCAACCTGGAGGGCGTCGCCATCGCCCTGAACCAGGCACTGGACAAGCCGGCCACGATCGTTTCCGCGGACGGCACCTTGCTCGGCACATCGCTGCCGGGCTGCAAGGAGACCGAGGAACGCGCGCTGATCAGCCGGATCACCCAGCGCCAGTCACTGTTCAGTGCCTTCCACGGCAATGCGCCGACGCTGTTCGATGCCTCTCACGGCCTGGCCAGTGCGCGCCTGGGCTGCCCGATCCGTGCCCATGACGAGGTCATCGGCATCGTCTGGCTGGAGAGCACCGGCAGCGAATTCGAGGAACTGGACTCCCGCGCGCTGGAACATGCGGCGGTGATCGCGGCCCTGCACCTGACCCACCAGCGCGAGCTGTCCAACCAGGAAACCCGCCTGGGCTATGCCTTCGTCGCTGGCCTGCTGGAAGGCAAGTTCTCGGCAACGCCCAGCGCCATCGAGCGGGCCAAGGCTTCCGGCTGGAGCGAGAACCGCGATTACCGGGTGTGCCTGCTGCTGCTCGATGAGCCGATCCCGTTGGCGCTGGATGGCTTCAACCGCCGCGCGCGCAGCGCCGAGCGCATTGCCCAGGTGATGCAGGGTCTGGAGGTGGCGCCGCTGATTTCCGTGTCGCTGAACCAGATCAGCTTCCTGCTGCCTGCCGAGGTCTCGGCGGACGGCGTCTGGAAGGCGATAAAGGAGGAGGGCGGGGCGCTGGCGGTGAGCCGCGTGCACCGCGGCGCTTCCGGCATGGCTCTGGGCGCCGAGGACGTGGCGGCACTGATGCCGCTGCTGCGCCCGGGCAAGCTGCACAACTTCGACGAGGTGCTGTTCCCACGGGCGCTGATGGGCGACGAGGACGCCCGGCGCATGCTGCTGGAACGGCTGATCGCGCCACTGGAGAATCCCCGGCGCGGCAACTCGCTGGTGGATACCGCGCTGTGCCTGGCGAGCGAGGGGTTCCAACTGCTGAATACCGCCAAGGCGCTGGACATCCACATCAGCACGCTGCGTTACCGCGTGTCGCGGATGGAGACGATCCTCGGCATCTCGCTGGAGAACCCGGACGACCGCTTCCGGCTACAGGTTGCCGCGCAGATGTACCGGCTGATCCATGAGCACGGCTAGCGGCGGCTGATCATCTCCCGGGGCCGGCGGCCGATTTCATGGCGCCGGACCTTCCTACTTCCAGTCCTAAGTTTTCCGTGGATTCTCCTTCCTGAAGCAGGTATCTGGCGCCGGGGGCGGTGGATAGGCTTTCCCCACTGTCCGCAAAGGTGAAGCCCATGTCCTCCAATCCGTATTCGTCTGTCGCCGCCCGCAACCAGCACGTCTCCACTGGCGTGGCGGTCGCGCACCCGATCACCCTCAACCGCGCCGCCGGGGCTTATGTCTGGGACGACCAGGGCAAGAAGTACCTGGACTTCGTCGGCGGCATCGGCGTGCTCAACGTCGGCCACAACCACCCGCGCGTCGTCGAGGCAGTGCGCAAGCAGCTGGAGTTGTTCTCGCACATCTGTTTCCAGGTGGCAGCCTATGACCAGTACGTCGAGCTGGCAGCCAGGCTGAACCAGCTGGTCGGCGGCGAAGAACACTACAAGTCGGTGTTCCTCACCACCGGCGCCGAAGCGGTGGAGAACGCCATCAAGATCGCCCGCGGCCACACCAATCGCCCCGGCGTGATCGCCTTCCGTGGCGGCTTCCACGGGCGCACGCTGATGGGCATGAGCCTCACCGGCATGAGCCAGCCATACCGGCAGAACTTCGGCCCGCTGGCACCGGACGTCTACCACGTGCCGTACCCGAACGAGTACCGCGGGGTGAGCAGCGAGAAGGCCCTGGAGGCGCTGCAGGAAGTCTTCGACACGCAGATCGCCGCCGACCGCGTGGCCGCCATCATCATCGAGCCGGTGCAGGGCGACGGTGGTTTCGTCGCCGCGCCGGTGGAGTTCATGCGCGCGCTGCGCAAGAAGACCGAGGAACTGGGCATCGTGCTGATCTGCGATGAAATCCAGACCGGCTTCGGCCGCACCGGCAAGCTGTTCGGCTTCCAGCACTCGGGCATCCAGCCGGACCTGGTCACCGTCGCCAAGAGCCTGGCCGGCGGCCTGCCGATCTCCGGAGTGGTCGGCCGCGCGGCGATCATGGACGCGCCGAAACCCGGCGGTCTGGGCGGCACCTACGGCGGCAACCCGCTGGGCTGCGCCGCGGCGCTGGAGGTGATCAAGATTTTCGAGAGCGAGAACCTGCTGGAGCGCAGCCAGGCTATTGGTGCGCAACTGATGGAAGGTTTCCGCGCGCTGGAATCGCGCTTCGCAAGCATCGGCCAGGTGCGCACCATCGGCGCCATGGCGGCGGTGGAGTTCGTTGCCGACCGCGACAGCAAGGCCCCGGATGCCGCCCTGGCGCAGCGCATCATCGATGCCGCGCGGGAGGAGGGGCTGCTGGTCATCAAGTGCGGCGTGTACCGCAACGTGGTGCGCTTCCTCTGCCCCCTGGTGATCTCCGAGCAGGACGTTGCCGAGGCGCTGCGCCTGTTCGAACGCGCGCTGGTGGCGGCGAACGCATGACGCAAGCCCACATTCTTCGCTGGAGTGATGATTCGTGAATGACTCGAAAACCGTTGCCCCCGGTACCGACTGGGAGCTGCCGTCATTGGCCGGCGGCCCCGCCGAAGGCAACTTCTACGAAGTGATCAACCCCGCTTCCCAGGCGGTGTTCGCCCGCGTTCCCGATTGCGGCGCGGCAGACGCCGAGCGCCTGCTGGAGGCTTCCGTCAGCGCCTTCGACAGCTGGAAACAGACTACCGCCTTCCACCGCAGCCAGCTGCTGCGCAAGTGGTTCGACCGTATCGTCCGCGGGGCGGATGAAGTGGCCTCGGCGATCAGCCAGGAGATGGGCAAGCCGATCCAGGAAGCCCTGGGCGAGGTGATGTACGCCGCCGGCTTCGCCGAGTGGTACGCCGAGGAGGCCAAGCGCGTGTATGGCGAGACCTTCTCCAGCCAGCACGAACACAAGCGCCTGTACGCCAGCCGGCAGCCGGTCGGCCCGGTGTTCGCGGTCACGCCGTGGAACTTCCCGGCGGCGATGATCACCCGCAAGGTGGCACCGGCGCTGGCGGCGGGCTGCACGGTGATCGTCAAACCGGCGGAGCAGTCGCCGATCACCGCCATCCTGCTGGAAAAGTACTGGCGTGAAGTCGGCGGCCCGGAAGGCACTTTCCAGGTCATCACCTCCAACCAGGCGGCGACCGTCTCGGCGGTGTATTTCAAGGACCGCCGCGTGCGCAAGCTGACCTTCACCGGCAGCACCGAGGTGGGCGTGCTGCTTTATCGCCAGTCCGCCGAGACCATGAAGCGGGTGTCCCTGGAGCTGGGCGGCCACGCACCGTTCATCGTCTTCGCCGACGCCGATATCCGCCGCGCGGTGGACGACATCATGGCCTGCAAATTCCGCAACGCCGGGCAGACCTGCGTGTGCACCAACCGCATCTATGTGCATCGCTCCATCAGCGTGCAACTGTTGGAGGCGCTGGCTGCCCGCGTGCAGGAACTGCGCGTCGGCGACCCCGCCGACCGCGCTACGCAGATCGGCCCACTGGTGGACGAGCAGGGGCTGCGCAAGGTCAGCGAGCACGTTGCAGATGCCCTCAGCCGTGGTGCGAGCGTGGTGGTCGGCGGCCAGGCGCTGGGCGGCCTTTATTACCAGCCGACGGTGCTGCGCGACGTCGCGCCCGGCATGCGCATCCTCGAAGAGGAGACCTTCGGCCCGGTGGCGCCGATCATCGAATTCGACACGGTCGACGAGGTGGTGGCCGCCGCCAACGACACGCCCTACGGCCTGGCCGCTTATCTCTGGACCCGTGACCTGGATACCGCGCACCGGGTTTCCGAGCGGCTGGACTACGGCATCGTCGGCATCAACGACGGCGCACCGTCCACTGCCCAGGCGCCGTTCGGCGGGGTGAAGATGAGCGGCATCGGCCGCGAGGGTGGTGTCTGGGGCATCCAGGAGTACCTGGACACCAAGTTCGTGTCCGTTGGCCTGGAGCCACGCTGAGGCGGGATGAGGGATCCGGCTCGCAGTCCTGCAGAGGGCTGGCGAGCCGGCCTGTATCAGCTCATGGGAAGTGTCCGTGGGCATTGCCTTGCAGGGTCTCGTGCGGATTCCCGGAGCCTCCCGCGAAGCGGAGCCCCGCGGATTCAGAATCCAGGGTCGTGATGCGGCTGCCGGTGCGTGGGGAGCAGGCTTTCCGCGTTGAATCCGAGTTTCTGCAGCTCGCTGGCAAGTGCCAGGGACAACTCCTTATCACCGGCATCCCGGCCGGGAGCGCGCAGGCGATTCAGCAGAGCAGGGGAGGACTGTATCGCCTCAGGAGGGTTGATATAGATGGTCAGCGCATAGTCACAGGGTCGATTGGCGGCACGCCCTGACGACTCGTCTCCGGGCCTTCCCCAGAGCACGTACTCGATATCCTTCTGCGCAACGCTGAAGGCTGCGAACTCATCGAATGTCCCGGCGCGCTCGAGCCTGACACCCAACGCCAGGGAGATTCGCTTCGCAACATGTTCCAGTGAATGGGCATCCTGGATTCCAACACCCAGGTACGAGTGGTCGAAGGCAGTCTTCATCACGGCGCAGTCATCCGGCAAGGTTGGCCACAGGCAGTCACGAGCCGGTCAGTAAACCGCGGCTCGCTCCAGGCCACATGCAGTGCCATGGCGCTCGGTATTCCAGCCTGACGAAAGCAGAACCGACATTCGCGGCAACGGGATCGGGACGATCAGGCGTGAGCGCGACAAGCACAGTCCATCGGCAGATTGCAGAAGCCAGCGTGAGCGTTCCATGACGAGAGCATGTGGATTTTTGTTTCCCATAATCTCTCTGGAGCAGCTGGCTGCTTTCCATCATCCATTCCTAACAATCTGGCAGGGGCGTTTCATACAGAAGTCCAGGGAGCAGCATCCCATGATGTATCTACGCAATTTAACTTATGGGCGATGTTAAGTGTTCATGAGCAGCTCACGGCTATGCCAGTGCTGGCTCAATGCTCTCGAAATGAGTGCAGTTGTTCATAGCTTGCTGTTCATAGGCCTTGTTTGACCGCTCGCCTTAGCCTCGCCGCCCCAACCTTTGACAGTCCCAGTTCAGGGATGCTGTTTTTCAGAAACCCGCTTTGGAATCTGGATTAGAAATCGATGGCGAAGGGTTGCTGAATGCATCGGGTCCACGAACAATCCATCGATTGATTGTCTTCCCATACGCGCAGCGGGCGAACGGTACGAAAATCGTGGCGCTAAGCTGATGTTTCGGTTTGGCGCAGTGATGTCAGTCTGCGCTCCGTATCACGTGGTCAGTCCGTAGGGTCTGAAGTACTTGCTGTGTTTGCCGTGAAGGGCTTCTGGTCAAACAATGGTTATGGTGTCGATGCAGCTAAAGTCTTTGGTGGGCCGCATTGGCGCATCGGACTGGGCCATGAGGGGGTGAAGCTACTCCGAGGTACCGCTTTCCCATTTTGGCAATGAAACGAAGTGAATCGTTTTGTCCCCGGCTGACCTCAGGTCTGCGCTGGCCCAGCGCGGAAACCAGCACATCGAGTGCGCCTGGAAGGTGCCTACGGTAGGTTGCCAAATATGTGCAACAGGGCTTGGAGAAGGCTCTTCTCTCATCACCAGTGGGAACCAAAGCTGCGGCGGCAGTGGAAGCCGACCATGACGGCAGGCCATCACAAAGACTGGCCAATGGCCTAGGCGTACAGCAGACAGGCCTGCGTAGTGTCCATCCTCAGAGCATTCTCTCACCAGAATATTTCTGGCTGCAGCGCCGTCAGCTGTGATGGGTATGTCACACAGCGCTATGCCGTGCGAGGGATCACCGCGATATAGGGCAGCCTCAGTGTCAGGCCCCGGCATCCAGAGCTGGTGATTGCAATGCGCCATCTTGCTTCGCACGAATCGAGCGAAGTGTTCACTAGCTTCCGTTTCGCCACCCAAAGTGGCCCAGAGCAACATGATCGGAATGAGAGCGCTGCCCTTCGTATGCTGCACCCGATACTCTTCAGTCCTGGCCTGCGGATGCCGTATCAGCTCCTGATAGGTGCCGTGGATGGTGGGGTATTGATGGTGCCTTGTGAAATTGAATTGGTAGTAGGTCAAAAGCTCGCGGCAGTAATCCTGCGCATAGCTGCGCCAGTCCCCCATCATCGACAGGAACATCAAAGCGCAACTGATTTCGATGACTTGTTCATCGGCTATTGGCGAAAAGAGCGCCCGATTGTTATTGATGAGTTCGACGATATGCCGGGCGAGGCTGGATGCTTCCTCCGGTACGTCGGAGGCTTCAAGCACTCGTAGCTCATCAGTCTCCAAGTGAGGCCAGAGAACCCATAGCCCCCTGACCGCGATACGCCCCAGGATCTCAAACAGCTTGAGGTTGATGTCCACAGCACTGTGAGAGTTCACGGAACTGGCTAGCGCATCTCGCTTGGCCGTCAGTGGCAGGATTTTAACTTCCATCAGCTCCGCCCAGATCTTGGTGTGCAGATCCAGCAGTTCACTGAAGGTCAGCCCAATATGCTTGTGTCCGATCGATGCAGCCTCGATGTCACCCTGAACCAGTTCCCATGCACGCAGAATGACCAGTTCACTGGCTCGGTAGGGCGCTTCGAGGTTCTCCTGCGTGCGTGCCCAAACGAACAGCACCGAGAGACAGATATACATTTGCCGCAGCGTGGCAAGCCGCTGGGACGCGTCCAGGTTGTCGGCCTTCACGAGCCCTTCAATCAACGCGGTAAAATGGTGAACTGAGACATCAGGCTCATCGAGCATCGCGATGGACTTCTGGAACCGCGACTGCAGGGTCTTGCTCACCTGCTGGTGCTGGAGCAATCCATCAGCGAGTAAGCCCGCCATGTAATCGCCATTCCACTCCTCAAAGGAAATTCGGTCATTGGTGAGTCTGCTGATCAAACCTGTAAGGTTGTCTCTCACTGCCTCTTTCACACTGCCCCCAAAGCACAGGCAGATGACGATCTTCAATGACTCGTGCTGGGTGGAAATCCGCTTGGGTATGTAGACGTCGATGATGTCGTTGATTGAAGTCCGTACCCCTTGGGGTACCGCATCCCACTCGGCCCGGGTCAAGTCCCCCTGCTTGATTGTGAACAGGTAGAGCTTTTGCTCGCCGTCCACCGCTGGGCTTACAGCGGCAACGTCGACGCCAAATTGACGTGGCCCCGTCGATGGACGGGAGATCACGTTGAAACCAAGCTCGCTCAACAGATCAGGCAAAACGACGTCCAGCTCATTGCGTTCTCGGAGCGACGCGAGGTACTCACGGAAGACGAGTTTCATTGCGATCGCTTCTCGTACAGAAAGTTGAGGATCTGAAGCTCCAGCGTGGAGGGCTCTAGAACCGAATGTCGCGGTAGCTGGAAGGAGTGTTGAATAGTGGCGAGCGACTGCTCCACGCGGCGCATTGGCCCCGTTTCACCTTCGGCCATGCCCTGTGATGGTGGAAACTCCGGAACCCAGTTGGCCATGCCAGTGCCATAAAGCAGGATTTTTTCACTCACCAGGCTCGCCATGATTGATGATTTGCGGGCCTCTACCATCTGACTTTGCATTTCCTCATTGCGGCGATAATGTTCCAACTGACGCTCACGCTCCGAGGGCTGCAGTTCGCGGATGTGCGTGTTGCCGAGGCTGTCCAGGTACATCTGCAATTCCTGCAATGCTTGCTGTACTGCCTTTGAAGCGGGATCGCTGGCATTGGCCGCTATCGCGCCCAGATAATCTGATCGCAGACCGGAATAATTGATCAGAACAGGATCGAATAGAAGGCTCTGCAGCGCCCGCGCAGTCGCATCCGTGGCGTTGCGCATCAGGCTGACTATCAGAGACGCAATGAAAACGGGCTTCGAGAAAAACACTCCAAGCGCTTTGCGTGCGATGAACAAATAATCGCTTTCCGGCACATCCAACGCTTGGCGGAAATCAAACGTGAACACTCGCCCCTCACTGGCCGCAAACAGTCCGCGTCGGAGCGCCGTGGATAAGTGCACTGACTCAGACTGAAGCCAAGTCACCACCCATTCGTCCAAGACTGAATCGTCCCCGCTCTCAAGTTGATGTAGCACGGAACCGAAACGAGTGAATGGGACGTTGGGTTCACTGAGGATGAACTTCTCGATCACCTCCCGAGCCTCCGAAACCCCGCCTTTTCTAATTAGCCCAGCCAAGATGACGTCCAGCAACTGGACGATTTCCTCCTCTGGCTGACCTGACGCCACAAGCGCAAGAAGATCGCGATGTATTTGGGCGGTGTATGGGTTTGAGTTGCCCAGTAATTCACGAGCGATAGTTTGTTTTGCCGTCAAAGTGACTGGGGTAGCGGCTCGCTTGATTAGTTCGTACGTCGATCGTTCAAGTTCGGCCGGGGCATCCTTTTGCCATGTAAGTGCCAAGGCGAGCAACGCGTCGCGCGCTGTAGGCTCGGTCTCACGCTCGATCACGGCAAGGATGGTTTCGACCAGACCAACATCCGAGCCTCTTACCTCAGCAGACAAACTACAGAGGGCTCTGGCTGCCTGTGCGCGCTGAGAGGCGTCACCGTTGTCGAGAAACCCAATCGCCTGGCCCAAGTAGAATTCAGCATCCGCCTTCAGCCCGGCACTGATGCATACCTGGACGCAATGGAATCGCTGAGAAAGCGGGGCGCCTGATTTGATGAGTTGCAGAAGCTCAGTCAGGCGCTCTGGTGAAGCTTGGCACCACTTTAATATCTCAGCGTACGGGGAGTGGCTGAGCAAGAGGTCATCGTGAGGGATTGCCCCAGCCATCAGCTCAAGCAAATCCCCGCAGCTAGTTGCAATGGAGCCGAATGCCGGCAGGAGAACTTCCATACCCAGATGCAATTCGTTGTTCGAAAAGCGGGACGACTCAGGCAGGGGGAGCAGGGTGCGGAGATCGACCTCCTTTGATTGATGAGCATTGATCAACGCTTGGGAAAAAGGCGCGCTATCGTGCTGCCAACTGTCCTTAAAAATCAGATCAAGCAGTCTGCCTTCTGCAGCAGCTACAACGATTTCATCTTGCGATGGGGTGGTCATCTCAGCTCCCTTCAAGCAATCCATTGCTCAGGCGTAGCCGAGCTCGGCCATGCACTCGATGTTACGACCTCCACAGGAAAGAGGCGAGTGGCCAGTAGCGCCGGCACCGCTTCAGGCGCTAGCGTCCGGAAAAATCGCAGCCGACTGCATCATTTGATGTCGGACCCGCCCAAGGCCGGTCTATGAGTCTGCACGGTCTACCGCTAGTCTACGTACCACAACTTTTGGAGCGCGACCATGGCAGATCGAAAGCACATCCCAAAGGAAATCAAGCTTCGGCTTTTCGCGGAGGCGGCTGGCCACTGCCAGCACCCGGACTGCCTGCAACCCCTGTTTCCGGTAGAGATGGGAGGTGAAAAGCACATCGCGGAGATGGCGCACGTGATCCCGCATGGTGAAAAGGGGCCACGTCATGAGGAGCGACCTGCTGGTGAATTCGAAGCCGACTCCTTTGAGAATCTCCTGCTCCTATGCCCCAGTTGCCATACGACCATCGACAAGAACTCACCCTTGTACAACCGCGCCACGTTGTTGATGTGGAAGAGCAACCACCTCGCGGCACTGGCCAGCAAGCAAGGCGTGCACGCCTATGAGGAGCGTTCGCAGGTTAGAAACGCCATTACGACTGCCATGGCGGAGAACAAGGCGATCTGGAAGAGGCTCGCTCCTTGCGAGGGTACGAGCTTCGAGTATGACCCGGAGTCAGAGTCAGCGAACACCTGGTCGCACAGGATGCGCAACGTCATCCTGCCCAATCACTTTCGTATCCAACGCATTATCACGGCGAACCAGCACCACATGAGCGCGGCCGAGCATGAGGCCTTTGCCCAGTACCAGGAGCATGTCCGAGGGCTGGTTGAACGTCACGTCTGTGGCGTCTCCGGCCGCGCTATTCGCTATCCGGTACAAATAGATGGAATTTTTGCATGAAGTGGCAGGTGAAATATGCGCTGGAAAACATCCGGCGTGAAAGCGGCGTCATCTCGGCAGAGCATGCTGGGGGCGACGCTATTCGCATCTCGGTTAGTGAGCAACCTGACGTTTTGGCTGTCATCAGTGACACCTATAAGATGGACGCCGAATTGGCTGCCCGATTCTACGAGCAATGGCCGGAGATGGATTTCCTCTGCGGTTATCGCAAGGAATGCGTTTGGGAGGGGGGGGCAATCGCTTTCCTGGAGGACAAACCGATCGGATGGGGAAATTATGGAACACTTGGATCGGCAATTCCGAAGGGCTCAGTAAGAAGGGCATCTCACAAAAACTACGCATTTTCTTACCGATTGATTTTGCAGCTACGTTACGTAACGAATATCCGTCGTGAGTTCGATCGTGTGTTCAGTCTTGCCCTTTCTAGTGGTCGCTCACTCAGGATAGGGATGATCTGGGAGTATGAGCCGACAGCAGATGCCGTCCGCAGTCTCTGGGACGATTTCGGTGCGGTGGACATTGCGTGGAACATCAACCCCAATGGATCACCAGATCAAAGCGCCATTGAGGCTGGCCGGGAGCTGGGGTGCAAAGTACTGAAGTGGGAAGACTTGAGGGCGATTTTGCTGAAGGGCTGATGACAGCAGCGGAAGTGGCAGGCTTTCTACTCGAAACCTGCCCGACGTTGCGGTACTTCGAGACCTTCATGTTTGGTTCATCACTCCGTGGTGTCGGCAGCGATTACGACGTGTTGGTTGTTGGTCCATCTGGCGCACCGCTCGTTCGACTCAAAAGTGAGTTGAAAGCCGCTGGTGCTAAGCTTCCGCTCGACATCTTATACATGATGCCGACAGAGGCGGAGGCCACGGCGTTCGTCTCTCGTGAGGGGTGCGTTCCACTCTCGCAGTTGGCTCGCTCAGCTAGCTATGTCCAGGAGCTATTTTGAGGTCTTCCTCGGCCTGTCTTCACAGGCCCCACCATTCCTGCTCAACCCTCTGGTAATGCCTGGGTCGGCAACTGCCGGGTACATGCTTACTAAGGGGCTGCGCCGAGCAGTTCCCTTGGTCCCTGTCGGAGGCATAGTGATGAAGAACTCTCACATCGCCTTTGTTATCAGGGGGTCAAGGTTTCAATGGCTGTATGGTTGGCTGCGTGGGCTGCCGTGCTTGCGCTAGGTCGTAGGCCATCTGCATCGCGCCCCAATCGCGAGCCGATCCAATTCCTGCTTGCTCAAGACGTACAGCTAAGTCCGCATCCAGTGCGGCTTGAGATCGTAGAGCGGCCAACAAGGATGCCTCGGGATAGCTAAGGTGTTTGGCCAGACCCGCCCAACTGAGACCAAGAGCCGGCAAGACATCTGAATCGCTCCATCAGGCATGCCTGGCTGCGTTGATGTCATTTTAGTGGCGCGCCTCTTCATAAAACGGTGGTGGCGGCGTAGGATCGGACTCAATATGGCAACTACGTGCATTTCCCCTCGACGTGGGGTGCTTTGACGCCTGTGCGAATTACTTCTGGGCGTCGGAGGCGAAACAGCTCGACCTTTATTCGCCTACCTCAGATGAACTCCAAGCAAGGATGCAGCAACATGCCAACTGGCAGAGCGATTATTATTGGAGTCAATCCGAGAGAAGCAAATCTCAAGCGAAAAGTGCGAGAGCATTTGCATCAGCTAGGTTTCACGAGGACACAGGAGGGGGCCCTGTGTCCTCCTGGAAATGGTAAGGAAGCCATCCGTGCTTTGCACGGCACCCAACGCGAAGAACGGCTCAGCGCCAGCGAACGCTTTATCGCGCGGAGCAGTGCCAAACTGATGCCATATTTTGCGAATGGCTGCGAGGTTGTACCGGAAAAGATTTCCCCGGTGCTTGAACGCGTGTCGTCCGGCACATGGCAAAGTGACCTCTTTCGGCTGGCGTCACTGTCTTGGTCCGTCCCTGTGTCTAACGGTTTTGGCAGGCGCCTGCGTTACCTTGTCTGGGACCAGGCGAATGGCAAACTGATGGGGTTGATTGCCATAGGTGATCCGGTTTTCAACCTTGGCGTCAGAGACAAATTCATCGGCTGGGATACGGCGGACAGGGCTGCCCGGCTGGTCAACTTGATGGATGCCTATGTCCTTGGATCGGTCCCACCTTACAACGCCTTATTGGGCGGTAAGCTAGTCGCTTGCCTGCTTCGCAGTCGGGACATTTATGATGATTTTGCCAGTGCCTACGGAGGTTCTACAGGCATCATTTCGCAGGCCGAAAAAAATGCGCGTCTGCTGGCGGTCGTGACAACCTCGTCGATGGGGCGTTCCGCGGTCTATAACCGATTGAAACTGGATGGCACGGAGTACCTAAAGTCCATCGGCTTTACCGGTGGCTGGGGACATTTTCATATACCCGACTGGTTGTTTATTGAGCTTCGAGACTATCTTCGTGAACTCGACCATCATTATGCCGACCAACACGCCTTCGGCCAGGGCCCTAATTGGCGGTTGCGCACCACGCGCGCGGCACTGAAGGCACTGGGCTTCAAGGACGATCTGATGCGCCACGGCATCCAGCGTGAAGTCTTCATCTGTCAATTGGCCGGCAACGCCGCGAAGCTCCTGCAATGCGGCAGCGGAAAACCAGACACCCAATCGCTGTTGTCGGTAGGTGAAATCGGTGAATTAGCGCTGAATCGCTGGATGATTCCACGCTCAAGGAACAGGCCCGAGTTTCGCGATTGGAAGCCGACGGATCTAATTCACCTGTACGGCAGCCAAGCGTGCCATTTTTCAGCACCCAGCCACTTAGCCACCGAGTCGCGTTGCGTTGTAGGTTTACGCAGTTAAATACGAAGGATATGAGCGATGGATTGCGCCATAGACCCGGTCAAGAATAAATCGGTTACCGCCGATATAGCGTCGCGCACCGGCTATTATATTTGTTCCTACTGCCGCAAGCGGGTCGGACTTCGTTCGGGGCCATCGCGAAAAAACTACTTCGCCCATTGGCGTGGCGTATCCTCCAGTTCCTGCCCCTATTTCATGGCGGGCTCATTGAGCCACGTCAGTCATGACAAGGTTCAACAACTGCCAACGCGGCAGATGGACCTGCGCCTGCTGATAAAAAAAGGTGAGAACGCCGGGGCGTGGTGGATTGAATTAATCCTGCCCCCCTGTCGAGCATGTCATGCCTTCGTCAAACTCGATGTCGGCGGCAGGGTACAAAAGCTCGATATGCGGGGGATGGGCTCAGGCTTCAGGGTCATGGCCGAGCCCACGGCGAACGACTACAGGATCATGTCCTTCGAAGGCAAGCCGGACCCTTCGTTCGTAATGGAAGTTGCTCGGACGTGCCCAGGTCTACCTGCATTGGGTGCGGCCGCATTCACCGCTATTGGCCGAGGCGCCGAAAGGGGGTTTCCCCGCGCGCAAGGACTAAATCGCTGCGAAACCTACGCCCTGCTATGGTCGGCACCGGTGACCCCGGAGTTCCCTGAAGAACTGCTGGTGGACAGACTCAAGTCGCGGCAAGGCTGGAATTTGGCCCTGGTCACAGTACCGGAAGCCCCCTCAGACGCCTGTATCAGTTGGCTGGAAGCCTTTACTCAACTGAGCGTGATGCCTGCGGCGCCTGCGATCACGACCATTTGGCCGTTCCTGAGCCGCAACGCGAGCATCAATACGGTTGAATATATCGAGTCCGACGCGGTCATCCTGGCCGCCCATAGGATGCCGGGTAGCCCCCACGACGGCGGACCAACCTTACAAGCCTTCAATCAGCATGATCGCATTTCCGCAACAGCCCCCGATCGATCACCCGCGCTATTCACAGTGATACGCGCTGGAAGCGATGAATTCAGGGTCGGCAAGAGCGGTCACCCAGATGTCGACAAGTTTTTTTTCAAGAGCACATCGCTGGGACGAAGCTTTAAACACCCTACGGTGGATCTGGTCTTCATTGACGAGTGTGGCGAACGTCTTGTTGCCTCATTGCACCGTAGGCAAAGCCAATCGTATGTGATGGCCACGCGAGCGGGGGAGCTGCATTTTGACTCCCTCACAATGCCGAGAGGGGCCCAAGGTAGGCTGGAGGTTGTCTCACCCAGTGGGCATAAGGAGTACCGCCGACTGGCGTCTAGCGAAGTGTCGGCTGACCACGCACCACAGGCATGCCAGTTGCCACCGGCAATGAATAGCCTGCTCAAACAATATCTCACTGACCCGCATTACCAGCTCTATTTGGATTTTGGCGGGTTGGGCCGGTTGGCCATCGGGGCTATACAACTGCCGGCCACTCCCACACCCGCTTTGCTGTCGCTCGGGCGATCCTTACGCTTGCGTCTGCAGAGCTTTCTATCCCAGCTACACGTCGGTGGGGTAACTGCAATCTCTGGCAGTGATCAGGCATTGGTCAGCGCGCTTGGTGCATTAGTGCCTAGGCCGGAGTTGCTCCCTCACTACCGTCAACTGGTGACTGCTGTGCGCGCCTGTGGATTTGAAATTCGTTTTTCAGGAGATGGAGTCTCGCGATGAGCTACCTGTACAGCCAAGAGGCACGAGAGCGGATCTCGGCGCTCGGAGTCACGATGATTACCGAGTTCATCGAAGAGGTACCCCATGCCTTTCGCAAGTCGTTCTTCGACCGTCAAGCCTCGATCCCCGGGTTTAGGCGCGGGTCCCCGCTAGAAGTCAAGGAGAAACAACGGCGGTTGATCGGGCACCTGGTGCATCCTCAGCCGGGTCAGAAAGGGGAGGCAGACTGGCAAGCTTTCGCTAGCCTGTGGGTGGCGTGGGCAAAGAGCCGTTTGGACAGCGCGTTTCCCGCTGCAGACAAGTCATCCCAATCGGCAGACGCAGGCGCTGAGTTCTTCATACGATTAGCCGAGTTGTACCCGGACGCTCCTCGGGAAACGGTCGAGCGACTGGCCGCGTACAGCAGTTTCGCCGAAAACCCGGCGATGCAGGCAGCCCTGAACAGCTTTCATCCGGCGTCCACCCTGGCCAGGGATCGCATGATCGATGGCTTGCCGGGGCGTTTGGATAAAATTGAGGGTTATTTTGAACTGGCCGAATCGGCGGCGGAGGAGACCGCTGAGCGCGTCGACCAACTGGAAGTGAATGTCACTGCAACGACTGAAACGGTTAAGCAACTGACGGGCAGTTTCGCTGGTGTTGACCATGATGTCGAAGCATTGCGTACTGCGCTGCGCAGTGTCACTGACCGCTTGCAACAACTGAGCGAACTGGCTCAGTCAACGGCCGGGGCGCAGCAAGAGGTATCGCATGCGGTGGCGCGCGCAGACCTCCGCGGCGAGCACATGTCGACTGCGCTGGACTCCCTCTCTGTTCAGGTCGCAGACCTGGTGGCTGAGCGCGCACAGGTCCTAGCTTTCGAGGAAGCACTGACCACCCTTGGTGCACGCATTCCCGACTGGGAGGTCACGGCGGCCACCATTGCGGCGTTGCGCGAACGCCTCGACGAGCATGACTTTCGGTTTGCCAAACCGCGTGACGAGACGGGTGGCCAGACACGCGTACGCTTGATCGAGAACGAAGCAACCGGCCCGTTCGTTGAAGTCAGCTCTATTGACGCCGCCTGGAAGGTCATAGCCAACAATCTGCAGGCATGCGGTGTAGTGAAGAACGATGCCAATCGTTGCGCATGGCACATCCTGGCAGCAGTCATTTCCGGCCAGTTGATTCAGTTCAAAGGGTCAACGGCTGACTTAATTGCAGATGCCGTGGCAGCAGCTGTAGGAGGGGCGATTTTCCATGAGTGGCGGGTTCCCGTCGGCCTCCTGTCGGAGGATGCCGCGACCGACTGCCTCGAAGTAGTGAGCGACTCGTCTGGATGCCTGCTGCTCAAGGGGGCCAACCGGTCTGCGTTTGAGGTGTATGGCAGTGCCATCCGCGATCTTGTGGCGCGTCGTCAGTTCACCCTGACGGTCGATACGCGTCCGGTTCTGATCGCGTCTTGGACTCACGGCCCTGCGGCATTTCCAGACGGCGGTACGTTGTCTGAACTCGGACCCGTGTTTGATACGGATGAATTTGCTATGCGGGGGGTATCCGCCCAGGTGCCGCTGATGCAGTTTGGCCATCTAGCTGTGGAAGATTGGAAAGCCCTGCACGGCCCTGCCGAGAGCACGCTGTTGGCTCTACCGAGCACGTTGAGGGAGCGCCTTGCACAGGTAGATTTTATTCCTGGGAATCTGTGGCTACGAGTCGCTGACCGGGCATACGCCCAACTGCGACTCCTATCACCAGGCCCTTCGGAGCGAACGCTTCATGTGGTACTTAAGCAATGGGCACTGCCGTGGGCGCAATCCCTCGGGGGGCCGGTCGACGCAATTACGCGTAGCGCCACCGAGCTTCTGAATGAAATCAACGCGCAGGCGGTCCATGCGGAGCGTGTTGAGTGAAGTGGCTAGGGAGCGATCGCGATGCCGCTCGGAAAACCCTGGCAGCCGGTTTGGGCTGTAGAGGTGACGGTGAAGGATTGAGGATCGCGGCGGTAGCTGAGTGCCTTCGGGTCGCATCCTATCTGTGTTCTGCGCCCAACACGGATCGGGAAACTTGGGTGCCTGCGACCACGCTCAGCTTGACGAGCCTGGTTCGCCGGCGTTTGCTCCCCCTGTGGCCGACGCTCGACGACGAGCAGGCCGCTGAACCGGGTGTCAAAGCGATTTTGGAGAGCCTGGGTAAGCTAGGGGATCTGGTGCGACTCGACGGCGGACGTTGGCTAACCCCTCCACCACAGGCGATCAGAACCGGGGGCCCGCTGGCGGTGATCACCGGCGGAGGGCCTGCACAAACCTTTCCTTTCTCAATCACGATGCGTGGGGCAGGCAGGCTCAGGATGATCGACGTCGATGCTTGTGCAGGACGCATCGACCTCTGGGAGCCACAGGAATGGATTGGCGCACCGCTCGAAGGATTGCAGGAGTGGTCGATCCAATTATTGACGAAGGCCAAGGCGCAGTTGAAACCTGCGCTGAATGAGCTTGCGGACGTTTCAATCCGCACCAGTGGAAATTGGGCGGCACTGCCTGCCTGCGCGACCGCCGAAGGTCTCTTTCTTGCCAAATGTCGGACAGGTCCACGGTTTGAATACTTTGTGGCCCAGGTGTCGCGAGGCCATCTGCGGCAGATGACCGGACTGCGACGGGATGAGGCGAGTCGCTTGCAGTTTTACCTCGACGCACAAGCCGGTTATCCCATGAAAGTTCAAGCGCATGTGTGGCAATCACAGGTTCGACTGCGCCTGAGTCGTCATTTGCCGCGGGAAGAGGCACGAGCGCTGCTGCTGGGCTGGCAATTACCGCCGCCTAGCGGTGGCGGCGCAACCGCGACCAACTATGTAATACCGCGTGAGATGTTTCCGCTCGTGCGCCAAGCGCTGACAGGGCTACGCGTGGACCTGACTGAACGTGAGTTTGCAGAGGGAAGACAATAATGGGAGGGATTTCGATGAATGAAGCGTCGGGTGTTCACGAGACAGCGAAAAGTTTGGCCGAGAGCCTTCGGCAATACATCGAAGCGCAATACCATATTCGTGATGAAGGGCTTGTCAGAGAGCGTCATGCTCTGCTGCTGCGCCCTGAAACTATTGTTCAGACGCCTTATGTAGAAGCGACGGCGGTCTACAAAGTAGGCGATCCGTTCGAACATCTCGCCATTCCGAAGATTGCCTCCGATACGCTCACTCAGTTGTCGCTCATGGGACTCGGCCTTTACCCTCGTCCCTACGAGCACCAATCGCAGGCGCTCACCGCATTTTTAGGTGCCGAGGCAGCGGATCTTGTCGTTGCAACGGGTACCGGTTCGGGCAAAACCGAAAGTTTCCTTATGCCAATTATTGGCCAATTGGCAATCGAGGGGCAGGAGCGGCCCGAGTCAGCGCAGTTGCCGGGTTGTCGGGCCCTATTGCTCTACCCCATGAACGCCTTGGTCAATGACCAGTTGGCGCGGATCCGACGCCTCATAGGAAACACTGAGGCATCGTCGATCTTGACTCAAAGCCGCTCCCAGCCGATTTGTTTCGGTAGCTATACCGGGCGCACCCCGTACCCAGGAGAGCGCTCCAAAGAACGCGACGAGCGCTTTATAGAGCCGCTGTTTGAAGAGTTTTATAACAAAGTGGCCGTGAAGCCTGCCGTGAAAGATGAACTGGTCAGGATCGGGCGCTGGCCGAGCAAGGACTTGGAGGGGTTCTACGGCACCGCAGCAATTGAAATCAAGACCTATGCATCGGGGAAGAAGAAGGGCGACAACTTCACCAAAAAGCATTGGGCAGACCGGCTTCAGACCCAGCCCACTGATCGCGAGATGATGACTCGCCATGAAATGCAAGCGCGTTGTCCCGAGCTATTGATCACCAACTACTCTATGCTCGAATACATGCTCATGCGACCGATCGAGCGCGATATCTTTGACCGGACGAAGGCATGGCTTAAAGCGGACCCGCGCAACGAGTTTATCCTCGTTCTGGACGAGGCGCATATGTACAGGGGGGCCGGTGGAGCCGAGGTGGCTTTGTTGATCCGGCGTCTCTGCGCGCGGCTCGACATTCCACGAGAGCGCATGCGATGCATCATGACCAGTGCGAGTCTGGGCCCCGCAGACACCGCCGAGGTTGATGGCGAGCGCTTTGCGCGGGACTTGACGGGCTTGGCCGACACATCGCCGCGACGCATCAGGGTGATCCAGGGGACACCGGAGCAACGTTGCGTATCACAGGTAGCGCCAGTAGCACAGCTTGAGGCGCTGGCAGATTTCAATCTGGCAGATTTTCAACGCTCGGCCGAGGACCTCAATGCGGCTACTGAAGCTGCGGCGCAACTCGCCCATCGGCTCGGATGGAGCCAACCGCCGCAGGGGGATCATGCTGCGTTTCGCAACTGGTTGTTCGAACGTCTCACGGGATTCGAACCGCTGGAAAACTTGATTACCGAGGTATCGGGCCGTGCGGTTCGACTAGACGATCTGAGTGATCGGCTGTTTGGCAATCACCCGGCGGTCCATGCGGAAAAAGCCACCGACGCACTCTTGGCACTGGGTAGCTACGCACAGCGGAGCACGGATGGAAGGGTGTTGTTGCCGACGCGCCTGCACCTCTTCCATCGCGGATTACCTGGTCTGTTCGCTTGCGTGAACCCTGCCTGTTCCGAGCGCTTAGGCCATCATGACGGCCCCACTATCCTGGGCCGCCTGTATACGAAACCTTCAACCCAGTGTGGCTGCGAGGCCAATGGCCGCGTGTATGAACTGCTCACACATCGTGACTGCGGAGCCGCTTTTCTACGTGGCTTTGTAAACGAGGACCAGGACTTCGTTTGGCACCAGCCCAGTGGCCCGTTATCCGACGGTGCGGTTTCTACACTGATGCCGATAGAGTTGTGCGTGGAGGACGCGGTCCATCCTCGCAGTCGACATATCGAGAAATGGCTGCATATGGCCAGTGGCAAGCTCTCGAATGAACAGCCGGGCGACGAAACCGGGTTCCGGAGGGTCCGTGTACCGGACAAGGCGGCGGACGCAGGCAATCTAACTTTTGATCACTGCCCGGTCTGTACGCGTAAGATCAAAAACGCCAAAGATGCCCCATCGAAAATCATGGATCACCTCACCAAGGGGGAGGCGCCGTTCACTGCGCTCGTTCGGACGCAGATGGCGAAACAATCCGCCAGTCGAGCCAAAGATAAACGGCACCCGAACGCCGGTCGCAAGGTGCTGATTTTCTCAGACGGTCGGCAAAAGGCCGCTCGGCTAGCACGTGATATTCCACGCGATATTGAACTCGACGTGTTTCGACAGGCTGTCGCATTGGCTTGTCACAAACTCATGGATTTAGAAAAACCCGCCAAGCCCACGGCCTTACTCTATTTAGCCTTCCTTTGCGTCTTGAACGACCACGACCTACCAATGTTCGACGGCGGTGATTCGAGACGAGTCGAGAATGCACGCAAATTACTTGATGACAATTATGATTCCGATCTGGTCGAAGCCATTGAGGCAAGTTTTACGCCACAGGAAATCCCGGCGCGCTACCAGATTGCCCTCCTCAAACTTCTTTGTGGCAACTATTACTCACTGACGGGGACAATGGTCGGCTTCGTTGAGCCAACCCCTCTGAAATTGCGAAAACTCAGCCAGCACCTGTCGACTGCCGGGCTCGCGATCAGCGAAGCGAACGTCCGTGAATTGGCGGTAGGATGGATTGACTCGATGCTGCAGGAATATGCCTTCGACAAATCCATCGAATCGGTCTATCGCTGGAAGGCAGCCGGTTATGCGAACTCGGCCTGGGGAAGCAACGGTCAGTTTGGGAAATCATTGAAGGAGAGTCTGATCAACCATTTCGGTTGGTCAAGTGAGGCAGTACAACGCGTTGAATCGATCTTCCGAGATCAATTGGCGGAAGAATTCGAGGGTGCTTGGTTCCTGGTGCCCGACTCCTTAGCCGTTGTCGTCGACTTAGCCCACTGTTGGGCGCAATGCGCTGACTGCACTGCGCTGATGCCTTTCGCCTTGGCGGGTAAGGTTTGTCTGGCGTGTGGCAGCGACGCAGCATCGTCCCTCGATCCGAAGAACAGCGACTATGTCACTGCGCGTAAAAACTTCTGGCGGCTTCCAGTGGCTAGGGCTCTAACGCCAGGAGCAGAGCTGTCCAACATGAGCGTCGAAGAACATACTGCACAGTTATCGAATCGTGACCGTAGCAGGGTGCATGCGACCACAGAACTCTATGAGATGCGGTTCCAAGACGTGCTGATCGAGGATCGAGATCGCCCGATCGACGTACTCAGTTGCACAACGACCATGGAGGTAGGCGTCGACATTGGCTCGTTGGTGGCAGTAGCGCTGCGAAACGTCCCTCCGCAGCGGGAAAACTACCAGCAGCGCGCTGGTCGGGCAGGGCGGCGAGGTTCGTCGGTCTCTACCGTAGTCACCTACTCACAGAATGGTCCACATGACAGCCACTACTTCTTGAACCCAGCACGTATCGTGGCAGGTCCACCTCGTACGCCAGAGGTTAAGATCGATAATGCGAAAATCGCCCGTCGGCATCTTCACGCGTACCTGATCCAGACTTTTTTCCATGAAATCATGGCGCAATGCACCGGTGCGTTGACTGAGAAAAACTCGTCGCTGCTCAAAGCACTGGGGCCGACTGAGGATTTCTTCTGCAGCACCGAGCAAACCGGCCCCACTTTGAACAGCTTCGAAGCTTGGGTGGCTCGCCGGGTGCTGGCCAGCGACGGCGATCTGCGCGAGTCAATTGTCGCTTGGCTACCGCCGGGGCTGGATACCCGCGGGCTTTCATTGATGGAATGGCTGGCTGACACCAGTAAGGGCTTGCTGGTCGAACTCAAAAAGCTGAGCGCAACCGTCGAAGCGACTACGACGCATGAAGTTCCCGCTGACCAAGAGATTCAGGATGGCGAAAATCTCCCATCAAGTATCGAACAGGCGGAACTTCTGGAGTTCTTGTTCTTCCACGGCTTGCTCCCCAGCTACGCGTTTCCGACCAGTCTTTGCAGCTTTCTCGTGGAAAAGTTCAGCAAAAACGCTCGGGATCGATGGGAAGTGCGTACGGTGCAACGCCCGCAGCAGTCCATCATCAAAGCCCTGAGCGAGTACGCCCCGGGGCGCCTGATCGTCATTGACAAGAAGACCTATCGCTCAGGCGGTGTCTTTGCAGATCTACCAGCGGGTGTCGTAAATCGTGCAGGCCCTCTCTTCGAGAACAAAAAGCCGCACACCCACTGCAAAGCCTGCTCTTTCGTGCGTGACCCTAATCGTTCAGCTAAAGATCAGATGACCTGTCCCGTCTGCGGCCAACAGTTGGTGACTGAACAAATGATCGTGCCACAGGTGTTCGGGCCGGAGGGCGCTGCCGATTTGCCGGAAAATGACCGCGAGCAGGAAATCACCTACGCGACGATGGCCCAATTGCCGCAACCCGTCGATCCGGAGATTTTCAGCTTTTCGGCCTGCGGTCCGTATGCAAGCTTCACCCATGCTGTCGACCGCACGCTTGTCACCGTCAACCGAGGCAAGGAAGGTACAGGGGAAGGGGGGTTTTCAGTCTGCATGGAATGCGGCCATGCCTCGGTCTTTGATCAAGAAGCGAAGGCGGGAGCACATGACCGCCCCTACAGGCAACTCGGTCCAAAAGGAACACCGCCGCAGTGCTCTGGCCAGTTCGCACGGGTGTTGCTAGGCCATCACTTCGACACGGACCTTCTGCTGTTACGTCTCAAAATCGCGGAACCGATCGTGACCGATACGGTAAACGGGGTGGTATTGCATATTCTCGAAGATGCTTTGCATACACTTGCAGAGGCGCTGCGGCTAGCGGCCAGTCGGCATCGGCAACTGGATCTGGACCCTGCCGAGTTCGGCTCTGGCTTTAGGATTGAGCCTGCGCTGCAGGATGACACCCGTATCCTGGATATATTTTTGTACGACACGTTGTCAGGGGGCGCAGGGTACGCAGAGATCGTAGCGCGGCACATGGATGAGGTATTAGACGCGACGCTTGAGCTGCTAGAAAACTGCACATGCGAGATCTCCTGCACAGAATGCCTCAACCACTTCCATAACCAACACCTTCAGCACCGCCTTGATCGGCATTTGGGTGCAATGCTCTTGCGTTACGCGGTACGAGGAGAGGTTCCAGCCTGTTCATCGGCCACCGGCCAGTTGGTAAAGCTCGCTCAGTTGCGAGCCAGCCTTGAGTTAGCGGGATATGCCTGTAGGGTTGGCCCCACTCCGTCTGCGCCTTTGCTGGTTGAACAACAGGGTGAAACGGTAGCGGTGGGTTGCTACCCGGGGCTGATCGATAACCTTGAGCGCCAGCAACCCAGCGCCGGCACGGCAGGCGTTCGCGCGGTAATCGGGCTCAACGAGTACCTACTACGCTCAGATCTCGCGAGCGCTCAGTTGAAAGTTCAGGCACTTTTCAAAGCGTAGTTTTGGAACTCAGCCACCCGCTCAGTCAGACCTGGTGCGTGGCTGAGCGGGTCGTTTTCTGAGAGGTCACCTGCGGCGGGGCGTAAGACATAAGCTTGGCACCTAGGGCTTGGGTCGGCCGCCAATTTATTTCAGTCAGGGCACACTCGCTCCTTTCTGGGGCCATTTATCCGTCATGGTGGCATCCTCCCCACATTTTTGTATCCAAAGGCTAGATATGACCAGTCTTGACGCATTCATAAACCCCACCTCTAACCAGCATTTCGTTTCACGATCCGAGCAGCGCCTGAACTCTTGCTCGGTAGATCCTCAGTCCCAAAAGGCCGAAATCTATCGCTTTTCAATTTTCGATAGACAAACGCCAACCGTTAATTTGAAAGGAAAAACTCAGATATGGAGAAACCTTGGATTTCAGGACCTGTTTACTTTCATGCGGACAGGCGAGAAAGACCGGTTGAATTTTGAGCGCTTGTTCGAACGTTACGAAGCTCCCTATCCTGAGCATGTGTCCAGCTTACTCGCAATGATCAACGACGTTAGAGATCGTCTGGATATCCGACCTGAAATCCATTTGAAGGATTTAGAAGGATTCGATTTTGAGAAATTTCTCGACCGAATCAAATTCATTTATACCTATAAAACAATGAACTGGCTGAGGAATCCTCATAAAATCAAAGAGGTATTGAAGCAGTTTGATAAATTTTTAGATCACTCCCTCGATAAACCTGGTGCGCTTGCGCTGTATCTGGCCCTGGCCGAAAAAAATCCTGCTGAAGAAGCGTATATCTGCAAGACTTACTGCGTTTCGTCAATGGAGTACCAGCAGTGGATTCGGCTGTTGCTACTGTTTGTCTACGTAGATAGGGATGACGAGGCGTCCAAGCTGGACGACTTTATAGATGAGTTTTTTATAGCCCCAGAGCTCTCCACAACTATATTCGTCGCTGTGTTCGATAAGCACTGTGCGCTACTTACGGATACTGGGGTGGTTAAAGGCTCTGGAAATGGGCCGCTCACCTATATGAACGTATCCAAGAGTTGCATTGTCGCACTTGAACACACGTTTGTTGATGCCGTATTGGACAGAGTAATGAGGGAATATGGCATTGATGAATGTGTACGAGAACAAGCCAGGGCTAGGATAGCCACGGGGGTGAATGCGCTCCTCTTGGTAAATAGCGACGAAATTCTTCGTGGATACAACCAGATTTGCGTTAAAGCCGCTGCGTTAGAAGTCTTTTGCGCAACACCGGACGTCCAAGGCGTGCAGGTCCTAGAATCAGAGCCGGATAGAAATTAGATCCTCTGTCTGGGGCGAGCTCCAGCTGCGCGGAGATAACCTACTTTCCGTCCATGTGTTTTCAGAGCAGGTTCTTCAGCACGCGGGGCGCTTGGGTCATATTCGCGGTCATTGATGCTGAGATAGGCATGCTGAGACCCCTGATTGATATCCGTGGTGTAGAGCTTCAGAAGCTCTCCGCGACGGATACCAGCCTCCAGCAGTAACTCAATCATTAGCCAATTGCGCAACTGCAGTTGCTCCGGAAACGGATTCTCTGCAGCGCCCGGGCGAGTCAGTGCGCGAATGATCTGGAGTTGGGGATCTGTCAGGCTGCGGTGACGAGTACGGCCGGGACGAAAGTTGACAATATGACTCTCAAAGCGTCGTTCAATGACGTCGGCGACATCTGCATTCATGCTTGCCTCAAGAGCAACATGTTGTGTTGCACACACTCTGTCATAGGCTTCCGCGTTGAAAAATGACGCGCCGGTTAATAATCGACCGCTCAGCCATTTGGGTCAGGTCATCGCCGTCGACGTATCGACGCCCATTCTCAACGAGGAATTGGTAGCAATGCGAGTCCTTGCTTTGGAGCTGCACAAGCTCAGACAGCCCCTCCATGCGCCAACTATCGGTGTTGTTTAAGTAGCTTGGGGTGACGAGTTGCACATTCTCAATTTTCATCGTCACGCTTTGCTGGGCAAGCAACGCCTCTAATACGGGCACTTCTTGCACCATTAGCATCGTGCACAGGGTCTGACCTGGATGTCCTTCGAGCACCGAAACGTAGAACCAGGGACTGTGGAGGCTCTGCTCGACGACGCTCCATAGCTTGGCGTCCCCGCCATACAGCTCATCCGACGGGATTTCCGCCTGCTTGTAGGTTCTGAACATCTGGCCTGTTCCGCTAAAATGAACACTATAGATTGTAGTCCTAAAGTGTTCTGAAGGGCTTCATCGTTCCCTTTGCGAGGCGCGCAAATGGAACCGAAGCAGGCCTTTGGCCAAGCTCTCAAGGCATTGAGGACGAGCAAGCATCTGACGCAGGAAGACTTCTCCCAAGTCAGCAGTCGTACCTACCTCAGCACTCTCGAACGGGGACTCAAAAGCCCAACGCTCGAGAAAGTAGGAAGCTTGGCGGCGGTGTTGGATGTGCATCCAATGACGCTTTTGGCGTACACGTATCTGCAGCTCGAGCGCGAGGTGGACCTAGAGGACCTGATAGCGAGGATTCGAAAGGATCTCGCTGATGCAGCCCTTGCATCAGGCCCTGAGGAACGGCATCACTGAGCACATTGCAGCGTTCTGAACCATCTCAGAGCGCATGCCCACAGGGGGTTCGCTATGGGTAAGTCGCTATTTGAAGAGATAGGCCTCGATAAAGTGGCAGAGATCATGGCCAAGGCAACCGCCGAATCAGCTAAGCGAACTGATGAGCTAGGCCTGCCACACGCCATCGAGGTGGACGGGGGGTGGATGTGGCAGTATCCCGATGGTCGGCTTGTGCCATTCGACATCGAGCATGAAGCACAAGGAGAGGATCCCGCTACGCCTTCCAAGTGCACTAAAAGCTAGCTATCTCTAGACAGCAGCTTCCGCCCCAAAGCCGACTGCGCAGTAAATTGCTAACGCTTGCGTAGTGGAGCAAAAATCTCCTCTACATCCAGCCCTCTTATTAGGCAGTTTTGCGAAATCACCGTCAGGGCCTCGTAAAGTCGATCTCGCTGCTTGATCAAGTCAGCATTCTCTGCCTGCAAATGGGCAATTCTCTCTTCGAAGCTTCTACGACCGCGCTCGCTATCAGGGTATTTTCCGCTCTCCCTCAGTTGTACGAGGCGGGCGGACTCTATTCGCCTGCCACGCTCACCTACCAAGGTCGCTCTACTCGTTAGCCCCAGACGCCGTTGCACCTCCGTGCGTGAAATGGGGGCACGCTCCAAGCCAAGGCTGATCATTTGGACGAGGAGGGCATCAATCGCCTCATCTAAGGCGGCGCCTCTCAAGGACTGTCGTTGCACTATGCTGTCTCTACTCATCTGAAACTGAGCTGTGGCGCCTGTTGGCATCAGAAATCGTCATCGGCCGCCCCGCAGGAAATACCTGCTGAACACCAGGACTATGCCGTGAAAGGGCAGTCTGCAGATTGTTGAGTTTGTGCTCCTGATCCGCCAGCCACACGTCACTGCCGGCCTCGCCATCGCCACCTTCGCGCATGATAAGGATGGCAGAAGCTAGCCGCTCGGCTTGCTCCTGCAAGTTCTTCCTTTCGGATGGCGTGCCTATCAGATGCAGGTGCGAACAATCGTTCCAACATTGCAGATGTTTAGGGCAGGGCGCCTGGGAGAAATCATGGACGCAGCCGCCAAAGGGCGTGACATGCAGAGCTGTAGCATGCACCGTGAGAAAGGTCTCAGCCGTGGTCGTACCTTTGTCTTGTAGCAGCGCGTGGTAGCTATCGGTCAACGAGCCCTGGATTTGGCCCTTTCTAATGCCCGCGTGTAGAAAATCGATGCGTTCTTGGTAGCTGTTGAACGCCAGAAACTCTTGGTGGGCAGCGGTGGCTTCTTCGATACTGGTGTGCTGATAAAACTTGTTCTGATCGAGGCGCTTCCGACCCAGGGCCAACGCTTGTTGGACATCACTCATGCCGGTTAAGTGATATATGGTGTTACGCCAATGTCGGGGTTGGTGACTCGTTAGGCGAATCGGAGATCCGTCGGCTTCAACCAATGAGCGACGCGAAAAAATGGAGGGGTATCTGGAGTCAGCGCCTAGTGCTCGGTTTATATCCAGCAGGCTTACCCGTCGCGGGATCGCACGGAACACATTCGCCTCTCGACCTCCGAAACGGAACTGGCCATCGAAAGCAATAGCAAGTACTTCACTGGTCTTAAGTAGGACTTGAGCTATGCCGTTGGTATTTTCTGTGAGTGCTGCGTGACCGCCAAGTCTGGGGGCAATCAGGCGCTCAATTTCACCCGCCACATACTTCCTGCATGCCGTTTTATTTTTCCGCCCCCCTAGTTCGTCGTGCGGGTGAATGTCATTTCGAGACAAATATAGGTAGAGGTTTCTTCCGTATCCTTGCTCGTTGCTAAATCCCAGCCACTTCATGACCTCTCGCTCAGATATCACTTCTTCGGCGGAATACTGCCAGATCCGTCCTGGATGCTGCTCTTGCCATACCGCAATTTCTCGTTGCTCAGTGGTTAAATTCCTCAATCGTTCAACAGCGCGCCTAGCTAGCGGAACGTCACTTTCAGCGAGCCAATGAACTCGTGACTGAAACTGCTTTTCCGCAAAGTACCGAATCCCGCATTCAACGAGCGCCTTTCCATGAGCGTCTAATACCACTTCACCCTGTTCATCTCTAATTGGCCGCTCGACCCAGCAGTCATAGGGGATAATTGCAACCTCGTTACCGCGCTGTCCCGTCGCAATCAACAAATCTATCACTCGGAGCAAAATTTCCTCGCCCGAACTTAAGGGCTGATTTGTGCATTGCGCGTAAGCTTCCATGGCTTCGCGAGACGGTAACTTCTCATCAGACTCGCGTTGCTTTACCGCACGATCAGGGTCATGCAAGGAAATGTAATCATGACGGGCTTTCTCGGGGCGAACGTCATGCTCAAAGTGAATGGCAACCTCAGTTATTTGCAACTTGTCAATCGTGTCAGCGATCACCTTGAGGTGCGAAATCGCATCGTACAAGTTCTTATAACTACTCACGCGAAGAAAACCGACAACGCGATCAAAATCACCACGTGTCAATCGGGTCGGGTCTATTTCGCCGCGCTCGAACAGCGGGTTGTACAGTCGCCTGGTCGCGATGTTGTAGGCCGCCGCCATCGAAAACTTCAATCCCCGGGTGCGTTGTAGGTGCACAACAATGGCCTTGCAGAAGTCCTGAAAAGCCGGGGGCAGGGGGGCTTTGGGTGGAACGGCATACCCAGCCTTCTCGAGCGACTGCCGATGTGTTTCAAAAGTGATCGCTTGTGCTTTCCCGCGTTGGGGAAGCCAACTTCCTACTGACCACTGCGTTGACTCCCACGGCGTCTCAATAGGCAACAACTGGAAAGCCGCCCGTTCCTGCCTTAAGAACACGTCAAGATTCTGCTGCGCTCTAGACAGGGTCAACTTCAGACTCCCCTATATGCCCTTGGCAGCGCTCAATGGTGGCCGTTACAGCAAGGATAGTGGCCTCGTGCTGCGCCAGGGTGCGATTGTGTTGGAGTTCACCAGCTTGCTCGGCCACATCAATAAAGCGTTGCGCCTCCCGTTGCAGCGCTTCTTTCACCTGCTCGTGGCGGCCGTCCGCGAAAGGATGAAATTTTTTGCAGGTGTAACAGGCATAGACAGGGTTGTAGGGGCAGTGCGTGTGAGTGGGAAGGGCACAGGCACCTATGTCGCCAATATATTGCATATCGACAACCCCACGAACTTCCCTTTCGGCCTCAGTATCGCGGCGCCGCACGATTTCACCCGTCAAGAGACTGCGCATGATGCGTTGGTAGGCAGGGCTTTTACCGAGCGCCTTCTCTTTGATGCGGGCAATATTAGGAGTCGCCGTGACATAGGCGCGCGCCGCGACAGTGCTGTTGTGGCCGAGCAACTCGGCGATCAACTCTGCCGGTGTTCCCTGATCTGCCAGACCTTGACCTAGGTGATGACGAAGTAACATAGAGACTTGATTCGGTCGCTCTATGCCAGCTTCGCGCAACTCGTTCTTGAGGTTAGTGCCGATACCAATTACCGATAGGCGCTTACCGGCAGGGCTAACAAACAACGCTTCGCAGGTGCTGCCAAAGCGGCGCTTAAGCTCGGAGATATGGCTTTCAATCTTCTCCCCTAGAGGTCTGGTAATCTTGCGGGGGCGTCGCTCTGGACGACGCTGGCCGATCTTCTTGGCCATCGGTAGCCAGAGGGTATAGTACGTATCAGGCCCTGCAGTTCTAACCATTTCAAAATCGGAAACATCTAATGCGTGGAATTGAATTAAGCGCGGCGCCAACTCGAACCCTAAGTGAAGTAATATGTTGGATTGAAGATTTATCCATCCATCTCTCTCGGCCTCTCGTTCAATTCGCTTAAGCAGCCCAACCTCCTCATTAAGCTCTAATCCAGTTTGCGAAAGGAAGATGCGAGAGTATTGATCTACGTGGTCAGACTTAATTTCTTTAATTGCGAGATAAGTTCCTTGATTAAATCCTGCCAGCCCACGGCTTAACGCCCAGCGATAGAATATTCGAAATCCAACCAGGTCGTGTCGAGTGTCAGAAAGGCGTGTAGCTGCAAGCAGAACATCATTATGCTCCCAAGGAAAATCCTTCAGGATTCCACTCTTTGACATTCTTTTTATTAATCTGGAGAACATTTCTACAGTTCGCGGTGCATATTTCTCAAGAGAGTGAGCGATGAATCCTTTAAATATTTCCAGCAGACTTGAGTTGAGGTTAATCTCTTCCCAATTCACTTCAATAGGCAAACCTCCGTCGTACCATTTCCAAATAGTAGATTGGGTATTCACATATCGTGGCTGATCGTTGGTACGAGCCCGAATGGCTACCCGGGGAGGCCCTTGAAATACGTAAGCACTTGAAGGAGAGGGCGGGGACACTTGGTCTTGGCTGGCGGGCGTAGTCACTGGCACCTCCTTAGCCGTTAAGCCGTTTCCATGCTGCTGAAGTCCGTTGAGCGTTATGTCGGTTGGCCGACTCCGCGAGATAACGGCTCGCATAACGACGTGGCATCACCGAGGCGTCTGACCAACCGCAAACCCGCCGGAGCTCATCCATCGCTCGATCCAGTTCGTAATCGCGCGTCTCAATTAGGTAGGCCAAGAACCGGTCAGCGAAGGTGTGACGAAAGTCGTGAGCCGAAAGTGTAGGCAGTAGCCCCGGGTGCGCCAGTTCAATGGTCAGAAACAGTCGATCAAGCACGTTGGCTAAGGCGCGGATTGATAGCGGGCGACCCCGGTCAGAAATGAATAGATAGCGGGTCGGTAGCTTCATCGGCTTACCGTTACGGATAGGGCGCCGGCCACGCTGGATGTACCGCTCGTAGACCTCATACAACTGCGAGGAGATCGCTACTGTGCGGCTGTGTGTTTTCAGCGCTGGCTCTTCGGCGCGCGGGTCATCTGGATCATGCTCACGGTCATTGATGCTGACATAGGCGTGCTGGGAGCCGTGGTTGATATCTGTAGTGTAGAGCTTCAGGAGTTCCCCACGACGCATACCCGTTTCGAGCAACAGTTCGATCATCAGCCAATTGCGCAGTTGAACTCGCTCAGGGAAAGGATTATCCGCGCCACCTGGGCAGATCAGGACATGAATGGTTTCGAGCTGCGCATCCGTCAGACTGCGGTAGCGCGCCTGCTGAGGACGGACCTGAACGATGTGACTGTCGAAGCGACGTTCGATAGCTTCCGCGACGTCAACGAAGGCCGCATTGATTAAGTGGTGAGCTCCAGTACTGACTGGAGTACGTGGCAGGTAACGGGTTGCAGCCCAGGCCAAGTAGCGCTTCAGCAAACGCAGGTACTGGTCGCGGGTGCGAAGATCGATCTTGGGGAAGAGTGATGAATCCGCAGCACCAATTTTGGCGGAGATATTGTCGGCTCGCCGGCCGCTCAGAAGCCAAACGGCATAGCCGTCCAGCACGGCCAGGATCGACTCAAAGCGGCACGCCAGGATGGCCTCATCGACACTGAGGCTGCGGCTCTCCGCATAGATATAGAACGCCTGGATAGCTCTCAGGTGCGCTGCAGCGGTGTTATAGGCACGGTACTTGAGTTTGAGTTGGACATAGAGAAACGGAACGAGCACCGGTAAGGGCGCAGCAGCGCCATCCTGCACCAGCAGTGGCATTCGACTGCCTGCAGACAGGCGACACTGAATCAGCTTCATAGCAGGCCCCATGAACAACTGAACATAGCCGGCTTGCAAGCATGGACGTGGAATGGGGGCCTGTCGAATCAAGAGCTTGTAAAGCTCATGAACATTATGAACATGGCCTATCGTTTAACATAATATACATTATGCGAAGTTGCCTATGCGAAGCGCAGGGTCGAGTGTCACAGATTAAAAGCCTTTAAACGGCCTGCTTGTAGTCCTGACCGCATTTTCAAAAAACTGGATTTTCGTTCTCCAAAAAATGGACCATTAAAAATCAATCAGTTACAACGCCTATCGACAGCTGGCTGGTGCTCGGCTGAGCCATGCGTTCTCAAAAAACTGGACTCGTTCGTTTGCGTTACCGATTTTTTAGAAACTGGACTGGCTACGCGGCATAGTTCCCGCGCTGATGGCTTCGATTCGAGCTGCGATCCATTTTAGCTTGCTGATTCAGGGATCCTCAGCCATAGAGCTCTTACAGGGAGTTAGCCATTGGTCGCGCGTATTTTTATTTACTGGTGTCGCGTGCTACGAAAAAACGCATTCGATGCCTTAAAAAGAAATACGCGTTGGATCAAGCGGAAACAGCTGTTACTTCATGCGGATGGATAGTTGGCTGGTCTCAAAGCTCGCACACGCACCTCTCAATAAATGCACTCGCCCCCAGGTTCGTGCAGACAGAATCGCTCGGGCCCACAACCGCAAATAGCGCACTATTAGTGCGGTTTAATTGAGCGTCAGCACCTCGGCAAAAGCCGCTATTTCAAGGGGGGTTGGAGTCATGCCCTTAAAAAAATGCACTCTAGGAATTGGTGTTCCGGCATAGAGCGCATCTTTCTCATAGCCGGAGTCCTCAAACCTATTGCAGTGGCCAGGCCTGGCCTGTGCAAGGCAAGGCGGGTCTTTAGTCTTTAGCCGTCATTTACTACGAAAATGCAAGCTCAGCTTCGAAGACACAAAGGCTCTACAGCGCGTCCTGATCACGAAAAGACGAGGTAGAAGAAACGCATCGTTGTTCAGGCATCAGCGCACAGCAATAGTCTCTTAATTGAATCGGCGGTGAGGCGCTCCCCTGCAGCCAGTAGAGCCCCCTGAGGAGCACGAACCCAAAAGTGTAATATCCGATAATGGCTAGACCCGGATATTGCAGGATATCCACAAAACCCTCATCCTAGAGGCATCATCTTCTCGCGGCGACGCCATGCCTCAAACACCTCAGCCCTTGTTCGATACCTTCGAACGTTTTCATGAACTCAACTTCCTGGGCCTGGGTGGTGAGCTGCCAGTCGTGCTTGGCTATCTCCGATCAATGCCCGAGCAATGCATGGCTATCGAGGGATATCTAGCCGTGCGCGGCTTCCTCAAGTCCTATGCCGGTAACCAAGCAACCTACAACTCCTATCGGACGCACGTTGAGCGCCTGCTTCTGTGGTCTGCGCTGATTGTCGAAAAGCCCCTCATCGAGCTACGCCGCCGAGATGCAGAAACCTTCATGGAGTTTTGCCTCAATCCGCCTGCTGACTGGATTGGCCCGATCGTTAAGTCTCGCTTTGTGCGCATCGGCGCAAGGAAGCGCGCTGACAGTGATACCTATGGCGTGAACGAGCATTGGCGTCCTTTCGCTGCCAGTGCTCCTAAACGAGATAGGAAAATCGCATCGGAAACGCTGACCGCCCTCCCCTTGAGCGCCTACAAAATGTCCCAGGGCTCCGTGGCCCAGGTGTTTGCCGTGTGCGGCAGCTTCTTTCAGCACGCGATAGACGAAGGATTCACCGAGGTGAATCCGTTCCGGGCAGTCAAACAGAAGTCGGTCTACAAGCAGCGCAATACCCTGGATGTGGCGTCTCGCTCACTGACCCAACTGCAGTGGAGCTTTGTCATTGAAACTGCCGAGCTCATGGCGGCAGCTGACCCTGCTCATGAGCGCACTCTTTTTATCGTCGCCAGTCTCTTTTCTATGTATCTGCGTGTCTCTGACCTTGTGGGGCGTGATAACTGGCAGCCCGTCATGGGGGATTTCCGGCGAGATACCACAGGGAACTGGTGGTTCCACGTTGTTGGTAAAGGGAACAAGGCGGCGAAAATTAGCGTGCGCGATGAGTTTATAGAGTCCTACCTGACCCGGTACCGCAAGCATCTACAACTGCCTCCCCTTCCCTCTGCGCATGAAAAGCGGCCGTTGCTCAGCACGCTAAAGGGGCGAGGCGGCCTTTCTGATCGTCACATCAGGCTTTTGCTCCAGGAGGTATTTGATCAAGCCCTTCAGAGGATGCGAGAGGAAGGCTGGAGCGATGACGAGGTAGATCAACTCCGTTCCGCCTCTCTGCACTGGCTACGCCACACATCTGCCACATTCGATGCTCCTCATCGAGATATGAAGGATCTGCAGGCAGATCTGAGGCATAACAGCCTTAGCACGACGCAAAACACCTACTACAACTCTCTCGATGAGCAACGAGCCCATTCAATTAAGGGGCTAAAGGTAAAACGCTGAGGGATTGCCGTGAGGCCGTTCCAGCGATCATCTGGTCACTGTTGCAGTGCTGCTTTCTGGTACAGCACTCCAGCCCGGAGATCTTGCGCTGCCTGAAAGCGATCGTTTTTGATGAGGCGTTCATGACCTACATTCTAGGTCAGCGCCCGCTCCCCAAATCTCACGACCTTGGCTGTCTTTCGCCCCGATGAGCGCAACGAAGGCGCATTTGAGCTAAATTGACGCGGCATGCTTACATAGGCGTGTTTCGCGCGGGTGTCTGTGAGCACAACCACATGCGTAGTGGCACTTGGCTAGGTTTGAGCCGATCTATTCAGTATAATAGGAAGTCGAATCCTCTTGGAGCCCCTGCTCGCTCGGGGGCCATCTGGTTGGCTAGGTTAAAGGGAATCAACTATGCCTATGTCAATAAAATTTATCCGCGCCGATCATGGCGATTCTATTTTAATCCAAATTAAAAATAGAGAATCTACTTTTACTATACTAATAGATGGCGGGCCGGCTACAGCATTTCGAAACAATTCAGCGCGACGTGATGGATGTTTAAAGCTAGAGCTAGAAAAGCTTCGTGAAGCGAACACCCCAATTGACCTTCTAGTCCTAACTCACATTGACTCGGATCACATCGGGGGTTTGCTAGAGGGTTTTAAGGATCCTACCTTACTGCCCAGTTTAGTAAAGAAAGTCTGGTTTAATTCAGCTGCATCCATCTTCAAAAGCCGCTCTCTAGAAGTTAAGAGTGAGCACTACATTAGTGAAGACTTCAGTGCATCCCTTAAAACAAGTATAAAAGAAGGTATGACTTTTGAGGGGTTAATTAAGAAGCACAACATCTGGGATGAAGAACTCGTCGATACAAACTATCGCCCGTTTCTTCCTGATGGTATAGACATAAAAATTCTCTCACCTGACACCGCCGGGCTGGATCGCCTACTTCAAAAATGGAAGCCGTACAGTTCTGACGCTGATTTAAGGACGGCAGGATGCGCTCATGATTACAATGAGCCATACAGCAAGCTATTAGAGCTTGATTCATTCAAAGAGGATGGGTCTAGACCAAATGGAAGCTCGATAAGCCTACTATTGGAAGTTGAGGGTTGTAGCATATTGCTTCTTGCAGACTCTCACCCATCAACTATCGTGAGTAGCTTAAAGGAGCTCGGCTATAGCGACTTAAACCCCTTGCAGTGCGAGCTAATAAAGCTTTCGCATCATGGTAGCAAGAAGAATACCAGTCCTGAGCTATTAAGAATTGTTAGAAGTCCTCGCTTCGTGGTCACAACAGACGGCTCTTATCATTGTCTGCCAAATAAAATGACTTTCGCTAGAATTCACCAGATACATCCCCACTCCCAAGTGCTTTTCAATTACCCTGAATTGATCGAAAAAATATACTCCCCTAACGAGGTGAGTGATCTTGGGGAGCTTCTTGGGTCGATTGAAGAGGCGCTTCAAATTGGCAGATGAACGTTATGAAAAAATGGAGTCGCATACCGTCTTTGTAGAAAATGGGAGCGGCGTCCTTGTTCAGCCAATGACTGAAGAGTACTCCTATATTCTGACAGCCAAGCATGTACTTGAAGTGAGCCGCCACAAAGAGCCTGAAGATGAAGATGAAGATGAAGATGAAGATGAAGATGAAGATGCTGTAAAATATAAAGTCGCCGACGAAATTTTGGTAACCGGTGGTGCGGGTGAAATAAAGGTTCTTGAAAGGTATATACATCGCCACTCAGACTTGGCAATTCTAGTTATTGAATACATGCACGACCTGACATTGAAAGTAGCCAGCATACCGTTGGCTAGGGAACATAAGGTCTTGGTGCTTGGGTGTCCCGGAATAAGAAGGGCCCCCTTAAAAGAAGACTTTAATGATCATATGCGCGACATTGCGGGAGTCGTGCGACGAGTGAAAGCTTCAACTTTCGAGATAGAGTCGAATGATAGGCCTAGCGCTCAAGAGATAAAAGGCATGTCCGGTTGCGGAGTCTTCATTGAAACTAAAGATGACTGCTATCTTGCAGGAATAGAAGTTTCGCTATCCGGATCAATTGGCGAGTTTCACGGTCGGGTAACTGGTGTTCCAGTTGGAGAATTCAACTCCCTAATTGAAGAAGGCCGCTATCGGGGAGAGAAGCTAGCAGAAATACTCCCTCCACACTTGCTATGCTTATCAAAAAGCATTGACAAAATATTTGAATTTAGAGGCTCAGCAATCCGAGAGGTCTCCGAGAGAGCTCGAAATTATTTGCGCTCTATTGCACAAAAAGGCATAACTGCTGCGTCCCCTCCTCCCTTTAAATTAAAGGAATCGTTCATTCATAGAGCGATTATAGGGAGCTCAAAGGGGCAGGAAATACTAGATGAAAAGTTCTGGAGCGCTTATCTAGAGTACCTAGTTGTCGGTCTGATTAAAAACAACCAGGAAGACATCAATGAAGACTTCATCAGCCTCCTTAGTTCGGATAGACATTTTCTCTACTCAGGCACTGATGGTGACTGGATGGACTTGCTGCCGGAGATTCTCAGCTCTGATATTCCTAATTTATCAGAAGGCTCGGCACTAATAATAGGAACAAAGAGCTCGCCAGTCCTTGCCGAAATCTCGGGAATTCCTATAAGTCGAATTATCCCCAATATTGATTCGGATGCGTCTCTGGAATTCGACATCGGCTCACCAAGGATGAAGATTAATAGCAATACGAAACTTTTACACATCGAGGGAGTCAGCCGAAACGCCATTATCGCTAACGAATTGAGACTCGGCCAACTCATGCAGACTGGGGATTTTATAGCGGAAGTTCGAGGCAAATATCGTGAAAACTTTTGAACGAGCAGAGGCAAGCCCGCAACTTAGCGAGGCGTTTCGTGAGTTTTCGTGGAGCCTTTATAAGGCGAAGATTGGAGAGTCCTTTATCTCTAGCTTTATTTTTCTCATTGATAGCGAGGAAAATCTAGAGCAGAACTGGAGATACATCTCAACTCGAATTGCCGCGCTATATCAATCCGCTTTGATGGACGACTATTCCGCCTGGAATATTTATCTTATTTTCAGGTGTGAATCAAAACTAAGTCGTGCGCTTCAATATGAAATTGAGAATGACAAGTTCTCAATGCGCAAGATTGTATATTCTGAAGCACCAAGACTCCTTCAATCAAATGTTGTGGAGCTGCTCAATAGCGAAATACTTGGTGCTTCTTTGGAGTCGCAACTTTTGCGCAACCTCCCCGATATCTCAGACAGAGAGCGCTCCGGCTTACAGGAACTATTCGATGAGTTCGGAGCTGTGCCAACCGATAATAAAATTGAATCGAAAAATAAAAGAGAAGAACTCTTGAGCTTCCTTCTTGAGAGGATTAAGTAAATGAAAATTGAGAAGGTTGTGATTGAAGGGTTTCGCGCATATAGGGCAAAGGAAGATGGGACTTTTGATTTCTTAACCGATGATGGTTCTTGCGCAGATTTTGTGGCGATCTATGCGCCAAATGGGTTCGGAAAGTCCTCATTCTATGACGCAGTAGAGTGGGCCCTGACAAATAACATCGCTCGATACCTAGTTGCATCGCAGCGGCAGAATAACAACAAAACATCAAAAGCCCTTAATGCATCTGGCGAGTATCAATTTATTCTTAGAAATAACCAGACGGATGTAGATGAAACATCTCGAGTGATTGTGCAGACGTCTGATTTTAATTATGTAAACTGGGTTCCTAAAATCAGGAGAGGAAACCGAGACTACAAGTTTGACCCAAAGGAAACGTTTGATGGAACCGAAGGTTTTAGTGATATATTTCTCTCCCAAGACGCTATTGATGGGTTTATAAAAGAAATACGGCCAGAGGATCGCTACAATAAGTTTATGCAGCAATTTGATATTGCTGAAGAGAGTTATAGAACTGACCTGTTTGCAGCGTCTAATGCGAACTCCAACAAGATTTCTCATTTAAAGGAGCAATTGACCGCTCTTTCTGAGGAAATAAACAGACCGACCGATGAGAGAATTGTTCAGATTGTCAACGCCACTCTTGTCGATCTCAATGCTTTCGGTGCGAAATTCCAGTTAATTGGAGAGAAATTCGGCCCGGAGGATGAGGCCAGGCTGAGTACCGATATAACTAAAAATGTAATATTGGTAGGGAGCAAGATCACCTCCCTCGACACTCTTATCAAAGAGACCGAGAGTCTTATTAGTTCAGAGCAGTCATTTTATCTGCAAAGCAGAGAGAAGCTCGATGTAATTTCGAACATTAAGAGGCTAGAAGAAAAACTCGCAGCGACGCATCGCATTCGCCAGCTTAAATTGATTATCACTCAGTCCGAAGACTTGTTAAAAGCAGTAGCCACTGAAGAAAGCGATGATGCGAAAATTGAAAGAGCACTCCCGGAGTACTTCCGCGCAAATCGTGAGATAAACTCTCACGCGGAAGTGAAAGGCGCTCTCAGTAAGAGCTCTGAGAGTCTTGAGTCTTTGCTTTTGGCAGAAACAAAGAGGAAGGATGAGGCAGAGGCTGAGTTGTCATTGAATGACAAACGAATTACGGAGCTATTACTCCTTGAGCAAGCCGCACCCGGAGTGTTCAAAGAGATTGAGTCGACGACATTAGCGATATCTCAATTGGAGCAAGATGCTGAACTTCAGGATCAGGACTTGGCTGAGCTCTCTCGGGAAAATAGGGTGCTACGATCAAAGGTCGAATGGCTCTCTGATCTTGTTACCCCTGTCTCCAAAGAGAAAATATTGGAGAATATAGATTCGTTAAGTTTCGACAATATCCTCTTGGAGAACTTTCACTCGACTCTTGAGGAGAAGTCAGAGATTTTAGAAGACTTAGAAATGGCACGAATGAGAAAGGAGAGCTTGCAAAATCATGCAAGTCAAATTTCCCGCCTTGTCGAATTTGGCTATGAAATTGTGCACAAGGAAAAGGCAGACAATTGCCCTCTTTGCAAGACTAAATTTGACACCTTCGAAATCCTGGCCAATCAAATCCTGGATGGAAGCTTGCTATCATCAGAGCAAAATGATGCAGTGACTAAAGTGGCTCAGCTCGAGGATGCTCTCAATAAGCTGCAAATAGCGGAAATGCACTGTATTGGGCAGATGGCCCTTGAAATTAGTGCTAGGATTTCCAGCTTGGAAGCGGAGTTGCAGGTTGGTCTCGAGAAAGAAGAGGCGTCTCTTAAGACGATTGATGACTTACTGGAGTCCGCAAGCTCTAACAAGCTCGTTGTTGATAGCCTCAGGAATAAGGTCAATAACTTAGACGAACCGGGTTACTTTCAACAACTCAAGCATTCCCGTTCTCGTTTGGCGGATAGAGCAAGTTCTCTTCGGGCGATGATTGATCAGGCTCAAAATAGAATATTCGCTCTTACTGATGAGAAACATTCAATTACGTCTAAGCTTGAGGCGGTGGAGCGGCTGCTTTCAACGCTTTTGCTAAACCCGGTCAAGCGGTACGTCGAAGACTTTTCAAGTCTAGTAAAGCTCCCGCCAGAACACCTTGCAACCTTCCTAAAATCGCGCGCCGAAGTTCGGCTGGAACTGATCAATCGACTCAGGGCTGAGTCTAGCCAAGCTCGCATGGAGATTTCTACAAGATATAGCGAGTTTGAGATTGAATCCGCTGATGGCGGTCTATTGCAAAAAGAATTGAGTCATCTGAAAGATAAACTCAGAGAGATCGAATTCCTAGTTTCTCCATATTCCGCAATTTTTATAAAACTTTCCATTTCCCTGGAGTCGGAGCTTGCGCCTGAGTCAGTCATATCTCGGCTAAGGATCGAGGCCGAAAATCTTCGTTCGCGTCGGGGAGAGCTGGAGGCTAGCCTTGTCAAAAGCCAGATACTACTTAGCCAGGTTGAAGAATTAGCGCCTTTCTTTAGACGCCAGCAGGCTAGAAATGCAGCGTCTGACTTGAATAGATTGATTGCCCATCATAACCGTATTCAAGAGAAAATCGATACAGACTATAACGGAGTTGTTGAGCACCTAGAGAAAAGAGTAAACAAATTCTTTTCTAAAGATTTAATTAATGAAATATACTCAAGGATTGATCCACATCCTGACTTTAAAACAATTGAGTTTAAATGTGACTTCAAAGGAGATAGCGGCCCACGCTTAGAGGTGCTTTTAAAAGACGAAAACAACAAGCTGAACGCCCCAGCCTTTCACTTTAGTTCTGCTCAGCTAAATATATTGAGTTTGAGCATATTTCTGGCGCGCGCGATTCATGCACGCAACGCGAACGCTTCAATTGACACGATACTGATTGATGACCCAATCCACTCGATGGACTCTATAAATATACTATCCACGATTGATATTCTAAGAAATATCTGCTGCAACTTGAATAAGCAAATAATCATTTCAACTCATGACGAAAATTTCTTCAGGCTACTGAAAAAGAAGGTTCCAGAGAATCTATATAACTCAAAATTTATTGAGCTGGAAACTTATGGAAAAGTAGCAGGACGAGAATGAATCGTACGCATAGCTTAAACGCGCCTTTGCAGCCCGGATTTATCCAGGGAACGCTCCAAAGGCTTCAATGTAGCGCAACGCGGACTTCGGATCGCGCCACCCGACATAACTCATGAGGGACTTTTGATCCCATCCACTACGTGTGGCCCAGGTGGCAAATCCGCGTCGCAGTGAATGGCTGCTGTAGCGCTCTGCTGGAAGTCCCGCTCCCTTAAGGACGCTGCGCAGAACCGGGATCACGCTGTGAGGATGCAGCCCTTGTTTAGCCAAATGCCCCCAGCGATCTATACCACGGAACACTGGCCCTTCAGTCTCGCCAATTTCGTCACGCCAGCTCTGGTAAGCCTGCACTGGACAGAGTCTCGCGAGTGCTGGCGCCTTGTATGTCTGTCCGCGATTGTCGCGGTCGACTTTGCTCCAAGGTAAGTAGATTGCCATCCCCTCCCCTGGCGTTACTTCGATGAACTCAATGTCTAGGCGGCACAACTCATCGCTACGAAACGCACGCCAGAACCCGATGAGGAGAAAGGCGCGATCTCGCAGGCAACGCCGGCGCGTAGGCATGTCGGTTGATGCTTGCAGCTGCTGCTCCAGCCAAAGGACGCACTGCTCGAGCTCTTGGATCTGCAGCGGATAGGCCTGCTTCTCTTGGCGCGGGTGTAAGACGCGGATGCCTTTCAGTACTTGCCGCACTACCGGTGATTTGGTGGGATCCGGAAAGCCCTGGCTACGGTGCCATTGCGACAGGGCAGCCAGGCGAGCCTTAAGGGTGTTGGTACTGAGCGCACCGGCATGCTCCACCAGGTAGCGAGCAATAGCGTCGCTTGTTGCCGGCAGAAATCCGCCCCAGGTCACTTCGAAGTGCTCAATTGCAGCGCGGTAGCTGCGTCGCGTGTTGGTGCGTGTGGCAGCTTCTATGTATCGATCTATCTCCTGGCTCATTGCTGCGCCTCCACGTTTCGTACCGGCCTGCTGCTCGAGATAGGCGCTCCTTTACCTATCACAAGTGATAATTCGTGATTATCTAATGTGAATTTAGCAAGCGCAAATCCTCGAAATATTCGGTAGAGTAATATGTATATACATATTACATACCACATTATGAAATCGACGGAGACCCCATGGCGCGTGGCGGAATCACTAAAGCCCTGGTACAGAAAGCCCGCTCCTCCATACTGGCGCGCGGAGATAACCCGAGCATTGATGCCTTGCGCGTCGAGATGGGCAACACGGGCTCCAAATCTACGATCCACCGCTATCTGAAAGAGGTTGAGGCCGAGAACGCCCCACGCGATGGCCAGCCGCGCTCGCTCAGCGACAACCTTACCGAGCTGGTGGCTCAACTGGCTGGGCAGATGCACCAAGAAGCCCGACAGTCCGTTGCGGAAGACAGGGCCGCCCTGGCACGCGAGCGAGTGGATTACCTGCAACAGGTACGCAACGCGCAGGCACAGGTTGATCAGTTGAAAGGAAGCGTACAGGCCTTGGAAAGCCAACTGCTGGAGTCACGCGACCAACTCCAAACAGCGCAAGAACAGAAGCACCAGTCCGAGTTAGCAAATGCCCGACTTCGTCAGGTGGGGAGTGATCTGGAAACACGCCTGCGGGAGCGAGACGCACAGATCCTCTCGCTAGAGGAGAAGCACAACCATGCTCGCCTCACGCTTGATCACTTCCGCCAGGCTGCCAAGGAGCAGCGTGAGCAGGAGTTGCGCCAGCACGAAGGGAGGCTGCAGCAGGCTGGAGTTGAGCTGAGACAGTTGCAGCAGACGCTGATTATTCGCCAGGACGAAGTGACACAACTAAATCGAGATAACGAGCGGCTGCTCACAGAGGCTCGTCTATTGCGGAATGATGGGGAGACGAAGCAGCAGCAGATTGTGCGCGAGGCGCTGGCTTCAGAGGTATTGCGCCAAGATAAAGCCAGGCTCGACGGGCAACGCATGGAACTTGAGGAGCAGAATCAGCAACTCTCGGACGAGTTGCGTACCGCCCAGCTAATGGTGCAAGACCACCTGATTCTCATCGCTAGCCTCCAAGAGCGTCTGCAAAAATCTGAGCAGGATGTACCTTGAGGATTTCCCCTTCCCTTCTAAAACCATAAAGCCGCCCTAAGGCGGCTTTGTGTATTTACGCTTGGCGCCAAGATTCAACGACGTCAGAGCCAGTTCGATATGGGTCGGCAACTGCCAATTACCACGGCAGCAAGCAGTCAGAATCCAGTGATCAACCAATTTCACACCCATTTCTAGGCTGGATGGCCTAGACCCAAATGGTCATGTGCACTACGGCGCCACCGGCCGAGATCGGCCAATAGCTGCCGTCGACGAATCAAGCTGCCAGTGAGCGGGCATGCGCAGATCTCATTCTCGACTGACGAAGCTGTCTACACTCAGCGCAGTCACGGTATGAAGAGTCGAGAACTCATGAAATCGATACTGCTGAAGGCAAAACACGAGTTCATCAAGGCGCTGCCGCCAACCATCTTCTTCTTTGTCATCCTGCACATCGTCGCCGCGATTCGTGCACTGATGATCAAAGGAACCGGCGTTCCACTTCCCGTGACGGCCTCGGTTCTGATCGCCTCGCTGGTGCTCGGCAAGTCGGTACTGGTGGCCGACATGCTGCCCTTCATCAACCGCTTTCCCGAGAAGCCGCTGATCTGGAACGTAACCTGGAAGACCGTGATGTACGCGCTGGTCGCCCTGTTCGTGCACTACCTGGAGCGGCTCTACGAGTACTGGAAGGAAGCTCCCAGTCTGCTGGACGCCAACTCCATGCTGTGGACGTCGATGAATTGGCCGCGCTTCTGGGCGGTGCAGATACTGCTGGTCACGTTGATTTTCATGTACTGCGTCATCTCGGAGCTGGCACGGGTGATCGGCCATGAGCGCCTGAGGAAAATGTTCCTAGGCCCGCTTCCACCTCGTACCCCCAACGACGACCCGGCCTAATTGGCGACGCGTCTTCTAAACAGATCAGGCAGCAGCTATCAAAGTGCAGTGGACGGTGATTTTCAATGCAGTGTTGATCAGATGCGACTTGCTGCAAGCACAGTAGACGTGCGCGCAAATGGTCTAGCCTAGACATATGCCATCGTCGATTCCGAAGGGAGGCATTCTCGGAACAGCTCAAGGTCAGGCCAATGCGAATTTCTTTGACGAAGCTAAAGCTCAGCCCTCCATCAATCGGATGCTCCGAAAAAGAAGACTCCCAATTAGCTCATTTTGGTGAGCTTCGTTATCTGATGACCTCTGCCCCGACAGTCGGCGATGCCCTTGAATCACTCGCTCGATACATGAGCAGCTGCATAAAGACAGTCCAATGCCGTTGGGAGCGCGAACCGTCTCATGCTCAGATGCATTTCGAGTGCGCCTGTCCCTCTCAAGGTGATGGATTGGTGGTCGAAACCTGGATGCTCCACACAACCCGCTTGATTGGGATACTTCTCGGCCGGCCGTTCTCTCCTCAACAGACTAGCTTTCGCCACGGGCCCCTAGGTGACCGTGGCAACTACCTCAAGAGATTCGGTTGCCCAGCACTTTTCAGGCAGAAAAATAATTCGCTGGTACTGTCATCCGCGACACTCGATGAGCTCTGCACGGAGCGAGACCCCACACTGCACTCCATCATGCGCTTCTACCTTGAAGTGCAGACCTGTTCTTCAGGGCTCTTACAGGAGCTGGTCACAGCCCACATTCTGAGACTCATGCCCCTTCATCAAGGGACACTTGATCATGTTTCCCAAGCTCTCGGTATGAACCCTCGAACGCTGCAGCGACGACTCGCTGATGAGCGAACCGACTTCGAGCAGCTGTTAGACAATGTGCGTCGCAGCCAAGCGCTCCATATGCTCCAGCACACAAACATAGGAATTAACGAGATCGCCAGCGCGCTTGGCTATAGGCGTACGGGCTCCTTCTGTAGAGCTCATAAGCGATGGTTTGGAGTCTCACCAGTGGGGTTTCGTAGCCAGTTCTCGGCACAGTTGGTTAGCGCGAAGAGTGATTGACGAGAGGGAATGGATTTCTGTCGTTTGTCTCCTGGGGCGTCCGCTATGGGTCGGTAGCAGCCTCTCGTCAGGGGCAGCAATCGGCCAGAAGCGGGCACTGAACCAGATGTCCGCCCGTCTGACCAAGTTCCTTATCTCACCTTTGCCCTTTCAACCGACTTAACTGCTCTGTTCGTTGCTAGCGGCTATGACAAGGCCATCCAGCCAATCCTGGTGGCCGTTAATCATAGGGTTGGGCTTAGTCCGGTGCAGTTCCTCAGCCGGCTTACCCTTCTGTGTTTCTTGGGTGAGGATGCGCACACGACTGCCTTCGAGGTCTTCCACCAGCCAGGCATGATGAACGTCCAGGCGCGTCTCGCCTTCGCCCGCCCAGCCGTGCCAGGCAACCCGCCCTGGCCGGCCGTTCACCGGCGGCACGTACTCGTTGCACTGCGCCTCGACAGGGAAGCCGAAGGTCTCGAAGTAGAAGCGCACACCATCCGCCAGTTCGGGGCCCTTGTCGTCGTAGAAGCGCACATTGGCGGAGTTGGCGTAATAGCTAGGCCAGCGCGACGGTACGCTGAGCAGCGGCCAGATGTCCTGAGCGCTGAGGCCGGCGACTATCACCTCGTTGGAGGCGAAATTTTCGGTGAAGCCGGGGACGAATCCTTCCGGCCAATAGATCGAATTCATGGTCACGCTTTTGCTCCTGTGAGGATTGAACCGCCGGGGATGGGTAGCTCATGGCAAAAGGATGACGACACCCAGCCATTAGCACCAATGATCACTTCTAACACCAGGCATAGTCATTACTAATACCCGCTGCGAATCAGCCGGGTTTCAACGCCGGGCTATCCCGACACCGTCAGGGCGTCCGACAGGGATGCGTCCTACCTCTTCTTGACTTGCCAGATCAATCACCGAAACCACGCTGTCGGGCGTACAGGAAATGAACGCGCGTCCTGTCGCTGCATCGATGAAGATTCCGGCGCCGCGCCCGATTTGCAGACGCTTGAGCGGCTTGCGAGTGGCGCTGTCATAGAACACCAGCGCGCCGGTTTTCACACTGACCACCAATACCTGCTTGCCATCGGGTGTGAACTTCAATCGATGGGCACCGTCCAGCCCGGTAGAAATCTGTGACGTTAGCCTTTCCGCCTGCACATCGACGATAGACAAGATGCCGCCGGGCGTAACAGTCCAAAGCTCCCGACCATCGGGAGAGACGTCGAATCCTTCTGCGCCCTTGCCCACCGACACCAAGGTCTGCACCCAGTCCAGCCGCGGCTTTGCCGCTGGCGGTAGGACTCCTGTTGGCGGCATGGCTGGGGCTACCATGCGCTGCTCGAGCAGGCTGACCGTACCGGAACCGACGTTGGTGGCGTACATATGCTTAGCGTCCGGACTCACGTACAGCATGTGCGTCGTGTCTTGTCCTGTGCCCATGACCCAGTCCACGCGTCCCTGCGCCGGATCGAAGCGCCCCACGGCCTTTGAGCCCTGAGCGGTGAACCAGAGCTTTCCGCCCACGTAGGCCAGTCCATGCGGGCCGATCAGCGGCAAGGTGCTGATCGGCGTCTGGGCGACGGCATCAGCCAGGTCGATCACATTGATTTCGTGGAAGGCCCCGTACCCCGGATTGGAAACGTAGGCCACACGCCCATCAGTCGTGACTTCCACTTCGTGCGGGTCAGGCCCTAGCGCAACCTGCGCGATCAGCTCGAAGTTGAGTGGATCACGGAGCTGGAGCTGGTGGTCGGTCTTGGAGGCAATCAGCAGCAACTGCTTAGGCGTTTCCGCTGCCATGGCGGCGACAGGTAGCACCACCAGCAGAGCCGACAGCAGTAGTTCACTCAGCTTCATCGAGCGCATCTCCTGGGGTGTATTTCAGCGGCTCTGGTAGCGTTCCAGCCAGTGTGCGTATGGCGCCGGTAACACCCACGTTGACCGCTCGATCTCCAACGCCTGCGCCGCACGCAACGGCCAATGCGGATCTGCCAGGTGCATGCGCCCCACCATTACCAAGTCCATCTGCTCTTGAGCGACGACGCGCTCGGCATCCGCCGGCCGCTCGATGCCCCAGGACGATGCTACGGGAAGCCGCGCTTCACGGCGCACGCGCTCGGCAATCGGGGCGAGGAAGGCCGGCCCCCAAGGGATGTCGGTCTGCGGGATGGAGAAGCCGACGCTGACATTGAGCAGGTCTAGACCTTCATCGCGCATCAGGCGGGTCAGCTCGATGGATTCGGCGAGGGTCTGCTCGTCACGGCCGTCGAACTCGATGACTCCGAACCGTGCGGTCAGCGGCAGGTATTCGGGCCAGACCTTGCGTACCGCACGCAGGGTTTCCAAGAGGAAGCGGCTGCGTCCAGCGAAGTCCCCGCCGTATTCGTCATTGCGCTGGTTGGCGTGGACGCTGAAGAAGCTTTGCGCCAGGTAACCGTGGGCGAAATGCAACTCCAGCCATTCGAAGCCGGCGTCACGGGCCCGCCTTGCAGCGGCAACGAAATCGCGCTGGACGCGCTCGATGTCTTCCCTGGTCATGGTGCGCGGCACTTTCGGCAGATTAGCGCCGAAGGCCAAAGCAGACGGTGCGATAGTCTGCCAGCCGCTGGGGTCGCCTTCGGCGATGTGATCGTCGCCTTCCCAAGGTCGGTGTGCGCTGGCTTTTCGTCCCGCGTGGGCAATCTGGATGCCCGGCACTGCGCCAGCGGCCTTGATCGAGGCGGCGATCTGCGCCATGCCCTCGGCCTGCTGATCATTCCACAGGCCGGTGCAGGCTGGTGTGATGCGTCCTTCGGGCGACACCGCGGTCGCCTCGACAATAACCAGTCCGGCGCCGCCGCGGGCTATACCGGCGTAGTGGGCTGGGTGCCAGTCATTGGTGAAACCGTTGCGGGCCATGTATTGGCACATGGGCGGTACGGCGATGCGGTTGCGCAGTTCGACGTCTTTGAGGCGGAACGGAGAGAACAGGGCGGACATGGACTTCTCGCTCAGAAAAGAATGACAGGTTTGCCGGAGAAACTGCGCTGCCGCAGGTCTGCAAGGCGCTCGGGCAACGATTCGAATTCGCCGATGACCAGCGGTTCGGTTTGCAGTTGTCCCTCGGAGGCGGCCAGCAGCAATCGCTCACCGGCGGCTACCAGGCGCGCCCAGTCGACGTCGTCGCCGTGCCGGTGTAGTGCTCCCAGGGCCACCTCATGCATCGATAGCGCGCGACCGAATGGCGGGTTAGGCCAATCGCTGACGCGCCCCTGGATGCACAGCAGATGGCCATTGGCGCGCAGAGCTGGCGCCAATCGCTGCGCATGGTCGCTGCCGATGCAGTCGATCAAGGCATGGAATCGCTCACCGGCGGCCCAGACTTCGTCATCGGCCAGCGGGCCGGGTAGCACCTGGGCGGCGCCCAACCGCTGCAGCCGCTGCCAGTGTCGCGAATGGCACATGACGCTGACCTGCACACAGCGTTCGCTGGCGAACTGCACCAGGTACTGGCCGACGGCGCCGCCGGCCCCGCTGATTAGCAGAAGGTCATCTTCGTGCAGCGGCAGCTTGTCGAGGGCCTGCCAGGCGGTCAGTGCCGGGCAAGGAAAGCCGGCGGCACGGGCGAAATCCAGCGCATCCGGCAGACACATCAGCACTCGCGCGGCAACGGGCGTGTGCTCGGCAAAACTACCCGGCTTGTTCAGATCCTGGTGATAGGCCACGCGCCGCCCCAGCCAGTCTTCATCGATACCCTGACCGACCGCTATTACGGTGCCAGCGCCATCAACGCCGGGGATTTTCCCCGGCTGCCAATCCACCAGCTCACCGCCTAGAACCTTCCAATCCACGGGGTTCAGGCCGATGGCAGCGTTGCGCACCAGCACTTCACCCGGCGCAGGAACGGGCAACGCGCGGCTTTGCAACTGCAACTGCTGCGCCTGCGCACCGCCTTGCCAAGTCCAGGCCCGGGATGAACTCATTGGTAGGCACCAGCCGAATAGGTCAGCTCGTAGCTGTGGCTGTATATCTCCAGGATGTTGCCGAAGGGGTCTTCCATGTAAACCATGCGGAAGGGCTTCTCGCCGGGGAAGTACTCACGCACCGGCATTCGCTGCTTGCCGCCGGCGGCGACGATGCGGGCGGCCAAGCCCTCGACGTCCGGATCCTGCACGCAGAAATGGAAGACGCCGGTCTTCCAGTACTCGAAGTTGTTCTGCGGACGCTCGGCATTGGGAAACTGAAATATCTCCACGCCAACGCGGTCACCAGTGGACAGGTGGGCGATGCGAAACGAGCCCCAGCCAGCGCCGAACACATCGGTGCACATCACGCCAATGGCGGAGTCGTCTTCGCTGATGGTGGTGGGCGGCATGATCAAGTACCAACCCAGGACTTGGGTGTAAAACTCAACGGCGGCGTCCAGGTCGGTGACGGCCAGGCCGATGTGGGAAAAGCTGCGGGGATAGGTGGCGCTCATGGCTCAGGCCTCGATGATACGGATGTATCACCAGCCTAGGGACGAACCGCTATAATGAAAACAACGCAGATGTTATTGAACCAATAAGAGATCGTTATGCTTAATCCCCAGTGGCTGCGCACTTTTTCCACTCTGGCTGAGGTCGGCAGCTTCACGCGCAGCGCCGACCGCCTAGACCTCACCCAGGCCGCCGTCAGCCAGCACATCCGCCATCTGGAAGAACAACTCGGCCCTTTGTTGATCCGCCGGCCGCGCCTGCTGGAATTGACGCCTGCCGGTCAGGCACTGCTGCGTTACTGCGCCGAGGTGAACCAGGCGGATCGCCGCCTGCGCCAAGAGCTGGAAGGCGCCGATGCCGAACACGGAGAAATCGCTCTGATCAGCCCCGGCAGCATCGGCCTGTTCCTCTATCCGCTGCTACTGGAGATGCAGAAGGCCACGCCTGGGCTGGTCGTACGCCACCGTTTCGCACCTGACAGCGAGGTGCTGAGCGCTGTGCTGGAAAACCACTATGAACTGGGCCTGCTCAGCTTCAAGCCTGACGACCCGCGCCTGAGCGCGAGGCTATTTGCCGAGGAACCGCTGGAACTGGTGGTGCCGGCGGGAATCGAGGTGCACGACTGGCAAAGCCTGGAGCGCTTGGGTTTCATCGACCACCCCGACGGCCAGGCCATGGCTGGCCGCCTGCTGAGCCGCCGTTTCCCCGGCAACCCTGGGCTCCGTAATCTGCCGCTGCACGGCTTCAGCAACCAGATCGGGCTGATCCTCGAGCCGGTCGCCCGCGGCCTCGGCTTCACCGTCTTGCCGCGCTACGCCCGACAGGCATTCGTCCGGCAGGACGAGATCGCCGTAATGGAATGTGGCGCCCCGGTGGTGGACAAACTCTGGCTGATCCATCGAGCGGAGTGGCCCCTCTCACGGCGGGCAGCTAAATCGATCGAAAGACTCACTCTTCATATTTCCTCGCTTACTCGGCCGAGTTGAAGCAGTTAGCACCTCTCAATCGCATTAATTATCGGCTGGAACCGCAAACGAGGCGTGGAAGCTTTGCCGTCTAAGTCTGCTATTGGTCGGCAGCTGCCCATCACCGTTGGCCGCAAGCGGTCAGAAGCAGCAATCACCCAATTCCACATGCATTTAGAGGCTGGATGAACTCGACCCACATGGTCGTGGGCACTACGGCGCCGCCGTCTGAGATCGGCCATTAGCTGACGCCCCGTTGAGCTGATTTCCTCCCGCCGACAGGTTAATGGCCTACAGTGATCCTATGACTTGAGTTCCTCGGACTACCGCCGAATCACCACCGGTTGCTCCGCCCCGCCCCTTGGCGCTCTCGCCTACGCCTGTTCGCAGCCAATTGCCAGTGTACGAGAGCAACAGCATGCCCCCGCAAAATCACGTCAACGTTGAGTTGGCGACCGTTGCATTTCTCGAGCTAACCCCCTCCCTACGTCATCAAATTCAGCTTCTGATCCCGCAAGGAAGTACGCGCGAGCAAGCTGGAGACTTTTTTCGACAGAAAGCATGGTCAGAGCTATGCCAGGCGGCACGTCAATGCGGAAAGCAGCCAGCAGACTATGCCGCCCAAGTTATTGAGCTCTATCGTGCAGAGCTTGCGAAGGGACATCGGCGTGCACTGCCCATTGATCGTATTGCCTGACGTCTGCTTGGGGTCGGATGCTGCCGCCACTCCTTGGCAGCTTGAACCCAAGATTGGGGATATTTTCGGTCACCCGTTGCAGCCCAGATATTCAAGGCGCCGCATCGCATCGCGCGCATCATCGAGCACCGAGTCAAAAATGGCTTCCACGCTTTGCACAGCGTCGGCAAATACGATCGACGGGCCGTAATCGAGCATGCCTTGGCGGCTATCCCCGGTCTTGTAGGCTTGAGTGGTCAGTGCTCCCATGACGTGAGGGCGATAGCTTTCGAAATCGCTCGCTCCCGCTGCGTCCAATGCTGCAACAGCCTTGGCGCTGTCATTGTTCAGGACTCGGTGATGTTGCCGCAGGCCGGTCTTCACGATGATGCTTTCTGTGCCATCGCTTTGCACCAGACGCTCCTTGTACTGGCGGTGAATCCACAGCTCCTCGGCTACCAGCATCCGCGACCCCATCAGGACGGCCTCGGCTCCCATCAACAGCGTCGCCGCCAGTTGGCTTCCGGTACCAATCCCGCCACCGATAACCACCGGGATCGGAACCTCTTTCGGCGCATGGGCGGCTTGAACCATGCTGCTGATGCCGTAGGTTCCTGGATGGCCGCCGCAGTCGTTGCCAACGACGATCACCGCATCCACGCCAAGACGCGCGGCTGAGCGCGCGTAGCGAACCGCCGGAACCTTGTGCAGAACCTTTATGCCCGCTTCCTGCAGCGCCGGTAGAACAGCTTCTGGGCTTCCACCCGATGTTTCGACACAGAGGACTTCTTCCTCGGCAAGGATCCTCATCTGCTGACGCAAGCGCTCGGTTGCGCCGGCCTGACCAGAAAGGTAGAGATTCACCCCGAACCCTTTGCCCGAGGTGAGGCTGCGACACCGACGAAGCTGTTCGCGGAATTCGTCCAGATCGGGGAAGCCGGCAGCAACCACAAATCCCATCCCACCTGCGTTGACCACCGACGCGACATAGTTGGCGTCTGACACCCCAGGCCCCATACCGCCACAAAGAATGGGATGAGGGATCCCGAGCATCTCTGTAATGCGAGTTCTGAAGAGCTGGTTACGCATGGGCACTCCGGTTCAGCGAAGAGCTGGGAAGAGGCGGAGTTAACCGCCCCCGGGGAAGAAAGCTGTGGTGTTCCGCCGACGCTCGGCGCGGCATGAACTCAGGAACACTCTTATAGCTAAACACTTGTTCAGTAGTAAAGAGGTCCCCCGTCTGCCGAAGGCCCTCGCTAATCCTCGCTCAAGCCTGCTGCGGAAGGCCCATGGCTTCGCGCCTGTCCAGTGCGCCAGATATCAGGGCCAGTGCCAGAGCGCCGAGTGACAACAGTCCGCCGGCCCAGTTCGGGGCAACCAGGCCGAAACCCGCGCTGATCACCCAGCCCCCTACCCAGGCGCCGATGGCATTGCCCAGGTTGAAGAGGCCGATGTTCACAGCGGCGGCAAGGGTAGGAGCGCCCGCAGCCGCTGCTTTATCCAGAACCAGCTTCTGAATGGGCGACACGGTGGCAAAGCCAAAGCCCGCCATCAGCGCAATGCACAAGGCGGACATCCACTGGCTGTGCGCGGTATACGCGAAGATGAACAGGACGATCGCCTGAGCGAGCAGTGTGATGTAGAGCAGCGTCATCAGCGAGCGATCTGCAAAGCGTCCGCCGAGAGAGTTCCCGGCAAACAGACCGATGCCGAAGGCCATCATCAGCCAGACAACTGCGGACTCAGAGAAGCCGGCGACTTCCGTCATCATGGGCGCGATGTAGGTGATCGAGGTGAAGAACGAAGCTGGGCCGAGAACGGTGATCCCCATTGCCAGCAGTACCCTGGAGTTCTTGAACGCTGCCAGCTCCTGACGAACGTTGGCACCTTTGCTCCCGCCGACATCGGGAATCATGTAGACCACTGCTAGCAAGCCGATGATGCCGATAGCGGTGATGGCGTAGAACGTCGCCCGCCAGGAAATGAACTGGCTCAACCAGGTGCCGGCAGGCACACCGAGCAGGGTGGCCAGCGCCATACCCGAAAACATGAAGGCAATCGCGCTGACCCGTTTGTTGGGAGCTACCAGTTCAGCGGCGAGGATCGATCCTATGCCAATGAAGGCCCCGTGGGTCAGCGAGGTAATCACTCGGCCGAGTAGTGCCATTGGAAAACTCGTCGCGGCGGCCGTCATGAGATTTCCCAGGACGAAGAGAACCATCAGGATCGCGAGCATCCGTTTACGCGGCAGCCGTCCGCCCAGAATGATCAACAGCGGTGCGCCGAGAAAGACGCCCAGTGCATAGGAGGTTGCCAGGTACCCGGCTTGTGGGATGGTGATGCCATATTCGGCCGCCATTTGCGGCAACAGCCCGGCGATGACGAACTCGGTGGTGCCGATCCCGAACGTTCCGATCGCGAGGGCCCAGATAGCGAGGGGCATTGATTGTGTCTCCATAAACGAGTGAGGAGCTAACCAGGTGATGGAGAGCCGGCCAGCGTGTGCTCGAAATTCTATGGATGACTTTCAGCTCGATAAACGCGCTGCTTATTGTCACTATGTAGACTTAAGGTCTACAGAGACTTCCCATGCTCCCCATCGAATCCTTGAGCGGAATCACCACATTTGTGGTGGCGGCTCGCGCTCACAGCTTCACGGACGCCGCTGCGCAGTTGGGAGTGTCCAAATCTGCGGTCGGCAAGTCGATTGCCCGCCTGGAAGAGCGGTTGGGGGTAAAGCTGTTTCTCCGTACGACGCGGCGAGTGACATTGTCTGCCGACGGTCAAGCTTACTTCGCAGCCTGCTCCGCTGCCCTAGAGGAAATAGGCGCCGCCGAGAACAGCCTGGGGGGCCGTGCTATGAGTCCATCCGGTCGCCTGCGTATCGACATGCCGGTGGTCTTCGGACGCAAGGTCATGATGCCGATTCTGCTGGAGATCGGGTGTCGGTATCCCGATCTGCATTTCACAATGACATTCGCCGATCACCTCATTGATCCGATCGAGGAAGGCGTTGACCTGGCGATCCGTTTCGGGGAGCCGAAGGACTCGACTGAATTGATCGCACGTCGCCTGACCAGTCAGCGATGGGTGATCTGCGGTGCGCCGAAGTACCTCGAGAAGCACGGCACCCCGGTCACTCTCGATGACCTCGCGTTCCATCAGGGTATCGTGGGGTATCGGCGCGACCAGCCCTTATCCTGGCGGGTTTCTATCGAGGGGGAGGCACAACGATTCAGCCCTCCGGCGACGCACCAGCTCAGTGACGGAGATGCGATTGTCGACGCAACGCTTGCCGGTCTGGGGCTGTGCCAGATTCCGGAGTCACTGGTGCGAGAGCACATCGCCGAAGGGCGCCTGGTGACTGTGCTAGATGAGTACACCCAAGATCTGGTCGACGTCCATGCGGTCTGGCCAAGGGCCGCCCATTTGCGGCCGAAGGTCAAGTGCGTGGTCGAGACGCTGGTTGAGTTAGGGCAACTAGGGCGGTTGGGCTGAGCAGGTGAGCTCTGGCTACAGAAGGTTAAATTGCGGACGCCCGTTTCCCGCCAGAAGCAGGCATATACCGACGCAGCCTTGGGCGAGCCGCCTGCGTGCGTCCGCTATGGGTCGATAACGGCCTCAAGCCAGGAGAAACAAGCGACCACTAGTCCCCATTGAGATCCTTGGGCTTGGATGTGGAAGTGCGCACGATCAGCTTGGTCGGATATATCTTCACCTTCGGCGGCAGTGCCCGGGATTCTGGCGACTGCAGCATGTCGGTGAGGAAGCGTGCTGCGCACTCGCCTTTCTCCAGTAATGACTGGCGGATGGTGGTCAGGCCCTTTTCGACGGCCTCGGGGATATCGTCGAAGCCCACCACCGACACGTCGCCGGGCACGGCGACGTCCAGCGTTTGCGCCGCCGCCAGACAGGAAAGCGCCATGACGTCCGAGCAGGCAATCACCGCGGTTACTTCCTGCTTGCGCAGGAGGGTCTCGGCGGCGGCCTTGCCGACCACCGTATCGAAGCCACCGGCCTCGATCACGTGCAGGTCTTCGAAGCGCAACCCGGCTGTGGCCGCCTCTTCCAGGTAGCCGGTCAGACGTTCGCGGACGATCATCTCGGTGGAGCGGTTGTAGCGTCGCTCATCCACCATCCCGCGATAACCGTCGGGTTTCAGACGCTCCAGGAGGATGCCGATCCGACGATGGCCCAGGCCCAGCAGGTGGCGCATCTGTTCACGCGCAGCCCCCCGATCGTCGATGCCAACGTAAGGCACGCCCTCGATGCGCGGTGAGTCGACCACGACGAAAGGAATCTTGCGCTTGAGCAGGTACTGAATGGTCGGGTGATCGTCAGGCAGGGTCGAAATGATCAGTCCGTCCACCAGGCCACGCACCGCCATGTGTACGTCGCCACCCTGGCCGTCTTCTTCCAGACGCCGGCTGTTCATGGGGAACAGCGTCAGGGCGACGTTGGACAGTTCGTTGATGTTGCTGATGCCGCGCAGCAGTGCGGTGGCCCAGGGGTCGTCGATGGCGTAGGACAGCTGGTCCATGACGATCAGCCCGATGGCGCCGATACGCCCCGAGCGCAGGCTGCGCGCGCGCAGGTTGGGACCCGGATAGCCCAGCTCCTCGGCGACCGCGAAGATGTGCTCGCGCTGCGCCGCCGATACCTTCGGCGAGCCGCTGTAGGCGTAGGAGACCGCTGGCTGTGAAACGCCCGCGGCACGCGCTACGTCCTTCATGGATATCATCGGAAGCACCTCTGGATATGACGCGGGCGACCGCATTGACGACAGAAAAAAATGGCTCTCGGACCGGCCGCCGACAACCCATGCCAGACCGGGAGCCCCGTCCCGGGCCCTGCTTGGGCACCGAGGCGCAACAGTAGAAATCAGTTGGCAAGCGGCTCAGCCACGGGCCAGGCTCGCGAGGATCTGCTCGTGAAGCCGCCGGTCCCCGCTTACCACGACGGCGCCGCCGTGCTGCGCGTCGCCGCCATCCCAGGTGCTGACGACGCCGCCCGCGCCCTCGATGATCGGGATCAGAGCCTGGATGTCGTAGGGCTTGAGGGCAGGCTCGATGACCGCATCCAACTGCCCCAGGGCGACCATGCAGAAGGCGTAGCAGTCGCCGCCATAGCGGGTCATACGCACCCTCCCGGCGACCCTTTGGAATGACTGCTGATGCCCGGCAGTGACGAAGTTCTCCGGGCTGGTGCTCATGATGCTTGCCTGCTCCAGGCGATCGCAGGGACGGCAGCCAATGACGCGGCCATTGAGCCAGGCCCGCGCGCCATTTCCGCTGAAGCGTTCGCGGGTGAAGGGCTGGTCGACAACGCCCACGAGCGGTCGATTGCCGTCGTTGAACGCCACCAGTACACCCCACAGGGGAAGTCCGGTGATGAATGCCCGAGTACCGTCGATGGGGTCCAGGACCCAGTGACGTCCCGAACGGCCGACTACCCTACCCTCCTCTTCACCCAGGATGCCGTCGTCCGGATAGCGTTGCGCAATCAGCTCGCGCATCGCTCTTTCAGCAGCACGATCCGCTGTCGTCACTGGGTCGAAGTGCCCCGCGTCCTTGTTCTCCAGCTCAAAGGTGGAGCGAAAGTACGGCAGCACCTGGGCAGCGGCGGCATCGGCAAGCTCCTGTGCGAAGCTCAGGTGGCAGGCAAGTTCGGATTCGGAAAGCGACATGACGTTGAGTCCTCGGTCTGCTTGAGTAATGGGGCCGGCCGTCCGTGGCGGGCCCTGTGTTGCTTACTGGATTACTGGATGCGCTTCTCGCTGTCGCGATCGAACAGCACCACCTTCTCCATGTTCACGCTCAGGCAGGCACTACGGCCGGACTGCACGCTGCGCGGCTCCAGGCGGGCGATCACCTCGGTGCCGCCAAGGGTGAAGAAGGCCAGGGTGTCCGGCCCGGTCGGCTCGATCACCTCGACATCCACGTCGAAGGCGTCGGGCTGCCCCGCGGTCACGCTGCGGAAGGTTTCCGGACGGATGCCCACCAGCACATCGCGGCCGGAATACTGCCGCGCGGTCTCGTCGGAGATGCGCACGTCACCCAGGCTCACCGTGCCGCCGTCCGGCTTGCGAAACAGCAGCTGCGGGCCTCGGTCGGTCAGGCGGAAACTGGCTGGGATGATGTTCATCGCCGGCGAGCCGACGAAGCGCGCCACGTACACCGAGGCCGGCGTGTCGTAGATGGTCTCCGGGTCGGCCAGTTGCTGCACGTAGCCGTCCTTCATCACTGCGACCTTGGTGGCCATGGTCATGGCCTCGATCTGGTCGTGGGTCACGTAGACGATGGTGGTGCCCAGGCGCTGGTGCAGCTTCTTGATCTCGGTGCGCATGTCCACCCGCAGCTTGGCGTCGAGGTTGGACAGCGGCTCGTCGAACAGGAACAGCTTGGGGTTGCGCACCAGGGCGCGGCCCATGGCCACGCGCTGGCGCTGGCCGCCGGAGAGCTGCGAGGGCTTGCGCTCCAGCAGCGGCTCGATCTGCAGCAGCGCCGCGACCCGCTTGACCGCCTCGGCGCGCTCGGCGGCCGGGACCTTGCGGATCTTCATGCCGAACTCGATGTTCTCGCGCACGCTCATGGTCGGGTACAGCGCATAGGACTGGAACACCATGGCGATGTCGCGATCCCTGGGCGACAGCTCGTTGACCCGCTGGCCGGCGATACGGATTTCCCCGGCGCTGATGTCGTCGAGCCCGGCGATCAGGTTGAGCAGCGTGGACTTGCCGCAGCCCGAGGGACCGAGCAGCACCAGGAAGTCGCCCGGCTCGATGGCGATGTCCACCCGCTTGAGGATATCGAGGTCGCCGTAGCTCTTGCTCACGCCGTCGATCTGAAGAGTTGCCATAGTTCTTTACCCCTTGACTGCGCCAGCGGTCAGGCCACGCACGAAGTAGCGCCCCGCCAGGATGTAGACGACCAGAGTTGGAATGCCGGCGACCATGGCAGCGGCCATGTCGACGTTGTACTGCTTGCGGCCGGCGGTGACGTTGACGATGTTGTTCAGCGCCACCGTGATCGGTGTGTTGGAGCCGGAGGTGAAGGAGACGCCGAAGAGGAAGTCGTTCCAGATCTGGGTGAACTGCCAGATGCAGGAGACCACGATGATCGGGATCGAGGCCGGCAGCATGATGCTCCAGAAGATGCGGAAGAACCCTGCACCGTCCACCAGCGCGGCGCGCGTCAGATCGCCCGGCAGGCCGACGAAGTAGTTGCGGAAGAACAGCGTGGTGAAGCTGATGCCGTAGACCGTGTGGACCAGGATCAGGCCCTTGATCGAGCCGGCCAGGCCGAGGTAGCCCAGCGACTGCGCAATTGGCAGCAGCACCGCCTGGAACGGCAGGAAGCAGCCGAACAGCAGCAGGCCGAAGAGCACGTTGGCACCCTTGAATTCCCACTTGGTCAGGGTGTAGCCGTTCAGCGCGCCGATCAGCGTCGACAACGCCACCGCCGGCACCACCATGAGGATCGAGTTGAGGAAGTAGCCGCGCAGGCCGACGCACTCGGTGCCGATGCAGGCGCTGGACCACGCCTTGTCCCAAGCCTCGAAGGTGATGCGCTGCGGCAGGCCGATGAAGGAGCCGTTGTAGATCTCGTCGAGGTCCTTCACCGAGGTGACGATCATCACCCACAGCGGCATCAGGTAGACCAGCGCCACCAGCACCAGCGCCAGGTAGATGAACAGGCGCCCGCCCAGGTAACGGGAGAAGCCTTGCAGGTCAGTGCTCATCGCGGCGGCCTCGCAGTTCCGAATAGAGGTAGGGCACGATGATCGCGGCGACGGTCATCAGCATCATCATCGCGCTCGCCGCGCCCACGCCCAGCTGGTTGCGGCGGAAGCTGGCGGCGAACATGAAGGTCGAGGGCAGCTCGGTGGAGCCGCCGGGGCCGGCATTGGTCAGCGCCAGGACCAGGTCGAAGCTCTTGATCGCGATGTGGCTGAGCAGCACCACGACGCTGAGGAAGGCCGGACGCAGCATCGGCACGATGATCCGCCAGTAGATCTGCGGCAGGCTCGCGCCCTCGATCTGCGCGGCCTTGATGATCGAATTGTCGATACCCCGCAGCCCCGCCAGGAACACCGCCATGGCGAACCCCGAGGACTGCCAGATACCGGCGATCACCACCGTGTAGATGGCGTAGTGCGGGTCGACGATCCAGTTGAAGACGAAGCTGTCCCAGCCCAGGTCGTTGACCACCTTCTGGATACCCAGCCCTGGATTGAGAATCCACTTCCAGGCGGTGCCGGTGACGATGAAGGACAGCGCCATCGGGTACAGGTAGATCGCCCGCAGGGCGCCCTCCGCCCGTACCCGCTGGTCCAGCAGGATCGCCAGCAGCAGGCCGATCAGCACCGCGCCAATCAGGAACAGGCTGCTGAAGACGAACAGGTTAACCACCGCGGTGTGCCAGCGCTCGGTCGCCCAGAGGCGCACGTACTGTTCCAGGCCGACGAAGTCGTAGATGGGCACCACCTTGGACGAGGACAGGGAAATCCACGCCGTCCAGGCGATGAAGACGTAGACCGCGATCAGTACCACGAAGGTACTGGGGGCCAGGACCAGCTTCGGCAGATGCCGCGCCAGCCAGCGCCGCGCGCCGGAAGGTGGAGTGGAGCGGCCGACTTCGGCCACTCCTGCTTCCACTTCGACCAGGGCGCCAGGCGACTTCAGGGAAGTATCTTGCATGACGATCACCGCGCGTTATCGATGCCCTGGACCAGCATGTTCACCGCATCCTGCGAACTCATGTCGGTCACGAAGAACTTGCTCGCCACATCCTGGAACACGTTGGCGAACTCGGCCTGGCTGGCGAAACCATGGGTCATGGCGCCGACCAGTGCGCCGGACTTGAGCGCCGTGGCGCGGTCCTCGGCAGCCTTGATGCCGCAGCTGTCGTAGTCGGAGATATCGACATCGGTACGCGCCGGGATCGAGCCCTTGATCAGGCTGAAGTCGTGCTGGGTCTTCTTGTCCATGGTCACGTCGGCCAGCAGCACCTGGGCCTTCTGCACCGCCGGATCCTTGACCTTGAACATGCCGAAGGTGTCCATCACGAACTGGAAGGAAATTTCCTTGCCTGGGGTCTCCAGGCAGAGGAAGTCGCTACCCGGCTTCATGCCCTTGGCGAGGAACTCGCCCTTGGCCCAGTCACCCATGAACTGCATGGCCGCCTTGCCGTTGATCACCATGCCGGTGGCCACCGCCCAGTCGCGGCCGGGGAAGTTGGTGTCGGTCAGGCCGCGCACCTGGCGCAGGGTGTCGAACACCTTGACCATCTGCGGGCTGCCGAGGGCGTCCTTGTCCAGGTCAATGGCGGTCTTCTTGTAGAAGTCGGCGCCGTAGAGGTCGATCAGGATCGCGTCGAAGACAATGCCGATCTGCCAGGGCTCATCGCTGATCGCCAGCGGCACGTAGCCGGCGGCGCGCAGCTTGTCGCCCATGCCGATCAGCTCGTCCCAGGTGTGCGGCGGCTTCACGCCGGCCTTCTCGAAGGCCTTGGCGTTGGCCCACAGCCAGTTCTGCCGGTGGGTGTTGACCGGCACCGCCTTCCACTCGCCGCCCTGCTTGAGGAACGGCTTGAGCGGATCGGGTACCGCGGCATCCCACTGGTTGGCCTTGGCCTCCTGATCGAGGCTGGCGAGCATGCCCTGCTCGGCCCAGATCATCCCTTCATGCCCGAGGAACTGCATGGCGGCCGGCGGATCGCCCGCCGTCACCCGCGCCCGCAGCGCCTGCTGGGCATTGCTGCCGCTCATGCCGCCGACCGCCGAATCGACCCAGGTCACGCCCTTGGCAGCAAGGTTCTGCTTGATCACGGTGACCGCCTTCACCTCGCTGTCGGACACCCAGGAGTGCAGTACCTCCAGGCGCTGTTCGGCCATCGCGGCGGAAGCGCCCAGCGCCGCGCCGAGCACGGCGATGCAGGCGCAGAGCCTGCCGGGATTGACGGGGCTACGCCCCTTCGCTGGCTTGTGTGTTTTCACCTGTGTTGCTCCTGTCTTGTAGGTTTTGGATGAAGCGATGAAACGACCAGGTACGGGCTCGCCGGGGCCCTGGATAGCCCTGTCGAGCGTCGATTCGGCCGGCTGACCGGCAGTGTTGGAGTGCGAAAGGGAAGGGCTAGAGCCGCAGCCGCAGGTTGCAGCTGGAAGAGGCCGGCGCCACGGCGCTGGCCTGCGTGATGGCCCGCACGATGACAAGAACGGCCCGCAGGCCGCTGGACGCCCTTCCCTCGATGATCGAGCCCGCCAGCGGGCCGGAATTCGTGTTCATGGGTGGGGTACCTCGCTCGTGTCTTGTTATCGAGTTATTCGTATAACTCGTTTATTTCGAAGCTATCACCACCGCCTGGCTTGTCAATGGGCTTCTTTCACAGGGTCGTTTTTAGGAAACCGGCGCGATGACCAAATGGTCAGAATTCCCGTAGAGCATCGGCACTGCCTCTCAGATATCGCCCAGAAGCCGCACTATCAGCGGCTCTAGCGACATATCCAAAAGCGACAGAATGCGCTTTGAACGCGTCGATGACTCATCTTTCAGCCACCGATTGCGGCCTGGAAGCCGCGCGGCAGACTTGGCGTCGCCCTGGTCGACGCCTGGTATTGACAAGACTTCTGCCGGTGGTAATGTGAAATTAAGGTTATACGTATAACCCATAGCCGATTACGCCACACCAAAAACAAGATCGAGGTGAAACCATGGCCAGCTCCCTTCATGACCCGTGCGGCTCTACTCCGCATGCCGGCCAGTCCAGCTCGCAACCCGCGGCCTCCCGGCACGCCCTTGCGGGTCACTTCTTCGTCTTCCTGCCCGATGCCGCTGCGCTCTCCGCTTATCCGGAGGTGATCGCGCCGACGCAGAACGCCGCGCTCTGCACGGTCAGGACGCAGGCGGGCACCTCGATATCAGGCCAAGGCGGCTCCCGCGCTGCAGCGGCCTGAGCACAGCCCCAGAACCCTCACGACAGCTCCAACCAGAACAACCCACCAGCGCGAGACCGCCCGCGCTCCGGGCACTCCCCTGCCCGGACCCGTCGCCGGCTTCCCGCAAAAACAGCAACACCGGAGGTAACCAACCGTGACCCGTGTCCTTTACCTGTATGGCGGCTGGCCCGGCCATTTCCCCTACGAGATCGCCGCCTGGGCCCGCGAGCTGTTCGCCGAGCTCGACTTCCAGGTCGAGGAATCGACCGACATCTTCACCCTCGACCGCGACCTCACCGGCTATGACCTGATCGTCATCGGCTGGAACAACGCGGTGACCACCGAGACCCTCACCGCCGCCCAGGAAAACCGCCTGCTCGAAGCCATCGAGAGCGGCACCGGCCTGGCCGCCTGGCACGGCGCCGGGGCGGCCTTCCGCGCCAGCCTGAAGTACCACTTCGTGCTCGGTGGCTCGTTCCTCGAACACCCCGCCGGCGAGGGCTACCCGCATCCGTACATGGTCAATTTCATCGACCGCGAGCACGAGGTGACCCAAGGCGTGGAGGATTTCGAGGTGCGCTCCGAGCAGTACTACATGCAGGTCGACCCGAACCTCCACGTGCTGGCGGAAACCACCTTCGACGGCAACCCGATGCCCTGGCTCAAGGGCCATCGCAGCCCGGTCGCCTGGGTCCGCAACTGGGGCGAGGGGCGTGTCTTCTACCACTCCATCGGCCACGACACGAGCAACCTCGCCGACCCGAATATCCGCCGCCTGACCAAGCAGGGCCTGGCCTGGGCCGCGCGCAAACCTGCCTGAGCCGCCACCTACCACCCGAAGGAGCATCGACATGCCCAAACTGACCGGCAGCCAAGTGGTTGCCCAAACCCTGAAGAACTACGGCGTCGAGTACGTCGCCGGGATTCCCGGCCACGGCATCTGGACCCTCACCGACGCCTTCCTTGAGGAAGAGTCGAAGCTGAAGTTCATCCAGGTCTTCCATGAGCAAAGCGCCGTGCACCTGGCCGACGGTTACTACCGCGTCAGCGGCAAGCCCATGGCCGCAGTGACCTCCATTGGCGCCGGCGCCAGCAACACCGTGATCGGCATGGCCACCGCCTTCACCGACTCCACCAGCCTGATGCTGATCACAGGCGGCCCGCCCACCCACATGCGCGGCCATGGCCTGCTGCAGGAACTGGAGCGCTACACCGACAACGACTTCCCGAAGATCGCCGAGGCCGTCTCCAAGCGTCACTGGGTCGCCACCCGCGTTGAAGAGATGCCCTTCATCATGCACCGCGCCTGGAGCTCGATGATGACCGGCCGCCCGGGCCCGGTGCACATCGAGATCCCGATGGACGTGCAAGCCGAAGCCGCCGAGGTAAACCTGCACGCCATCGAGGAGCGCACCCCGGTCGGCAAGGTGTTCCCCGACCCGGCTGCGGTGGCCAAGGCTGCCGACGTGCTGCGCGAGGCCAAGCGCCCGGTCATGGTGATCGGCGGCGGCGTGATCACCGGCGAGGCCTGGAATGAAGTCCTGGCCCTGGCCGAACTGTGGCAGATCCCGGTAGTGACCACCTGGAACGGCAAGAGCGGCTTCCCCGAGGACCACCCGCTGTTCGCCGGCAGCGTCGGCCAGACCGGCACCCTGTGCGGCAACGCCATGGCCTCCAGCGCCGACGTGATCCTCGCCGTGGGCTGCCGCTTCACCGACTGGTCGTCGTCCAGCTACGCCAAGGGCGTTACCTTCTCGATCCCGCCGGGCAAGCTGATCCACATCGACATCGACCCGCACGAGATCGGCAAGAACTACCCGGTGACCGTGGGCATCGTCTCCGACGCCAAGTACGCGCTGGCGCACCTGGCCGACGCCCTCAAGGGCCAGAGCGTGGACCGCAGCGACTACATGAAGGACCTGCTGGCCCGCCAGACCGAGTGGGAAGAGAAGCTGGCCACCCGCCGCGACTCCGACCGCTTCCCGTTCACCTCGCAGCGTCCGCTGGGTGCCCTGCGCAAGGTGTTCCCGCGCGACACCATCGTGGTGGTCGGCTCGGGCAACACACAGGGCGCGGTCAAGCAGACCTTCCCGGTCTACCAGCCTCGCACCCACCTGACCTCGGGCGGTTTCTCGTCCATGGGCTGGGCAGTGCCGGCGGCCATCGGCGCCAAGCTCGCGGCACCAAACCAGCCGGTGGTGTGCATCCTCGGCGACGGCGACTTCCTGATGACCAACCAGGAAATCGCCATCTGCAAGACCAACGGCATCCCCGTGGTGTTCATCATCCAGAACAACGCCGGCTACATGTCGATCCGCGGCGGCCAGCGCAAGCAGACCAGCCGCCACATCGGCACCGAGTTCAACACGCCGGACGGCGAGCCCTACTCCCCGGACTACAAGGCCATGGGCGAATCCTTCGGCCTGCGTTCCTGGCGCGTGGAGCGCCCCGAGGATCTGGAACCCATCCTCAAGCAGGCGCTGGAGTGCAACGAGCCGGTGCTCATCGAAGTGCCCACCGACCGCGACGCGGCCGGGCCCTGGGTGCCGGGCTGGTGGGACTTCCCGATCCCCGAGTACATCACTGACGAACGTCAGGATGAGTACTGGGAACTGCGCAACTCCGAACAACACCTGTAAGAGGTGAGGAAGGCTCTGATGAGCGATCTGCTGTTTTCGACTCATTCAGCGCAGCAACCGGAACAGGGGGCGCCGGCCAGCCGGCGCTCCCTGTCGCTGGTCGAGCCTGATGAAAGCGGGCTGGTGACGTGCGATGTGGCGATCATCGGTTCGGGCATGGGCGGCTCCACCTTCGCCTATGCGCTGCGCAACCAGGGACTCTCGGTAGTGGTGATCGAGCGTGGCGACTTCCTGCCGCGCGAGATCCACAACTGGAGCGCCCAGGCGGTGTTCGGCGAAGGCCGCTACCGCAATGCCGAGCAATGGTTGGATGCCGACGACAAGCCCTTTGCCCCCGGCGTCTTCTATTACGTCGGCGGCAATACCAAATTCTACGGCGCCATGCTGCCGCGCTTCCGCGAGGCCGACTTCGGCGAAATCCGCCATGCCGAAGGCGTGTCGCCAGCCTGGCCGGTGAGCTATGCGGAAATGGAGCCGTACTACTGCGAGGCCGAAGCCCTGTACAAGGTGCACGGCAATGCCGGCGCCGACCCGACCGAGCCCTGGCGCTCGCAACCCTACCCGTGGCCGGCGCTGCAGCACGACCCGGCGCTGAGCTCCCTGGAAAGCGCCATGCGCCGCGCGGGCCTGCAGCCCTTCGCCATGCCGGCGGCGGTCGACTTCGGCGAGGACCGCCCCTGCGTGCTCTGCTCCACCTGCGACGGCTACCCGTGCCTGGTGGACGCCAAGGGCGACGCCGAACTCTCCGCCCTGCGCCCTGCCCTGCAGCGCGACAACATGCGCCTGCTCAACCGGACCAAGGTCGAGCGCCTGCTGACCAGCGAGGACGGCAGCCAGGTCACCGAGGCCGTGGCCAGCCGCGACGGCAAGCCGGTACGCATCCGGGCCGGCCGCTTCGTGCTGGCCTGTGGCGCAGTGAACACCGCCGCCCTGCTGCTCCGCTCCGCCAGCGAGCGGCACCCCGGCGGGCTGGGCAACAGCTCGGGGCAGCTCGGGCGCAACTACATGGTGCACAACAGCACCTTCCTGGTGGCGGTCGATCCGCGTCGGCGCAACGAGGTGATGTTCCAGAAGACCCTGGCGCTGAACGACTGGTACCTGCCGACCCGACACAACATGTTCCCCCTGGGCAACGTGCAGATGCTCGGCAAGATTCGCGAGCCAATGATCTCCGGGATGCGCCCCTGGGTGCCGAAGACGGTGTCGCGCTACCTCACCGACCACAGCGTCGACCTCTACCTGACCTCGGAAGACCTGCCCACCGCGCAGAACCGCATCGAATTCGACGCCGAGCGCGATGCGATCAAGGTGTTCTGGACGCCCAACAACCTCCAGGCCCACGAACAGCTGGTGGAGAAGACCACGGCGCTGATGCGCTCGGCGGGCTATCCGCTGGTGCTCACCGAGCGCATGGGCATCGGCACCAACTCCCACCAGTGCGGCACGGCGGTGATGGGCGAAGACAGCAGCCGCAGCGTGCTGAACCGCGACTGCCGCATGCATGACCTGGACAACGTGTGGGTCGTCGACAGCTCCTCCTTCCCCTCCTCCGCTGCGGTCAATCCCGCGCTCACCATCGCGGCGAACGCGCTGCGCGTGGCGCACGGCTTCCTGCATTCGGCAACCCGCGGCGATCACTGATCGCCCCCAAGAAGAACAAGAGGAATCGCGATGAACATTTCCGGGCAAACGATGGCGCAGCACTCGACTGTTTCGCGCCACGGCACCCTCGCCACTGATGTCGACATCACCCGCCGTCTCGGCCTGCAGGCGCTGGAGGCCTCGGGCCTGAAGATCGCCAGCTACCTGGACGCCGGCTTCACCCATGCCGAACTGAAGAACCTGCTGGGCGATCTGGACATCCCCGGTATCGGCTACCTGGCGAACATCGAACGCCAGGGCGCCGAGGAACACGCGCTGTTCGCCGAGGCCGAAGCGCTGTTCACCCTGGCCCAGGCCGCTGGCGCCAAGGGCGTGCAGGTGCTCACCGGGCCGATCAATGTCGAGGCGGTGCGCGACTTCCAGCGCCAGGGCCGCTCGCAGCACTACGCCGGGCTGCTGGGTACCGATCTGCGCGAGCAGATGCTGCTGACGGCCAACAACCTGCGCCGCCTGGCCGACCTGGCGCAGGGTTTCGGCCTCACCCTCTACCTGGAAGCGCTGTCCTGGACGCCGCTGCGCGGCATCGGCCACCAGGTGGAGCTACTCGAACGCAGCGAGCGCGACAACCTGAAGATGGTCATCGACTTCTGGCACTGCCACACCTCTGGCGATACCCCGGACGACGTAGCGAAGATGGACAAGCGCCACCTCTACGGCGTGCACGTCTGCGACTCGCTGGCCTTCGCCGGCGGCATTCCCGACGAGGTGGTGCTGCGCGACGTTCCCACCGGCCAGGGCACCCTGGACCTGCAGGCCTGGACCGACGCCGTACTCGCCACCGGCTACCAGGGCTGGTGGAGCTGCGAGCTGTTCTGCCGCAGGCAACAGCAGCAGGACAGCTACGCAGTCGCCAGCGAACTCAAGGCGCTGCTCGAACGCCTGCTGAGCCGATGATCCCCACCCCATTCCGCCACCAGGCTGAGAGAACTTTCATGGTCGACTACATCGTTATCGGCGGCGGCTCCACCGGCTGCACCGTCGCTTCGCGGCTGAGCGAGGACCCTTCCGCCTCCGTCGTGCTGCTCGAGGAAGGCCCTCGCGACCGCAGCCCCTACATCCACATCCCAGGCGCCTACTACAAGACCGCTCAGGGCCCGCTGCTCAAGCGCTACGAGTGGGAACCCCGCGACGACCAGGCGCGCACGGAAAAGCCGACCATGGTCCAGGCCAGCGTGCTCGGTGGCGGCAGTTCGGTGAACGCGATGATCTACATCCGCGGCGTGCCCCAGGACTATGACGGCTGGGCCGCCCAGGGCTCCGCCGGCTGGGGCTATCAGGACGTGCTGCCGTACTTCCGCAAGGCCGAGGACAACGAGCGTTTCAGAAACCGGGTGCACGGCACCGGTGGCCCGCTGGGCGTCTCCGACGTGCCCTACATCCACCCGCTGACCAAGGTCTGGCTCAAGGCCTGCCAGGAATTCGGCCTGCCCTACAACGCCGACTTCAACAGCGGCGACCCGGCCGGATGCGGCCTCTACCAGATCACCGCGAAGAACGGCCTGCGCAGCAGCGCCGCCAGCGCCTACCTGGCCCCGGCGAAACGCCGCGCCAACCTGTCGGTACGCACCGGCTGCCGCGTCGAGCGCATCCTCATGCAGGGCAACCGCGCCAAGGGCGTCGAGTTCATCGAGAACGGTCACCGCCAGCAGATCTTCGCCAACAAGGAAATCATCCTCAGCGCCGGCGCCATCAGCTCGCCGCGCCTGCTGATGCTCTCCGGCATCGGCCCAGCCGAGCACCTGCAAAAGCATGGCATCGAGGTGGTCAGCGACCTGCCCGGCGTCGGCCAGAACCTGCAGGACCACATCGAGATCTCGCTGATCTACGAACTCACCGGCCCGCACAGCTACGACAAGTACAAGAAACCGTTCTGGAAGGCCATGGCCGGCCTGCAGTACGCCCTGTTCCGCAACGGCCCGGCATCCTCCAACCTGATCGAGGGTGGGGCCTTCTGGTGGGGCGACAAGACCCAGGAAACCCCGGACGTGCAGTACTTCATGGTGGTAGGCGCGGGCATCGAGGAAGGCGTCGATTCGGTGCCCGGCGGCAATGGCTGCACCCTCAACCTGGGACAGATTCGCCCGCGCTCGCGCGGCTACGTCGAATTGCGCGGGGCCGACACCAGCCTGCCGCCGCGCATTGTGCCGAACTACTTCGCCGACCCTTACGACATCGAGGCCCTCACCGATGGCTGCATGGTCGGCGAGCAGATCATGTGCCAGGCGGCGTTCAAACCCTTCATAGCCCGCCGCCACGTGCCAGGCAACGAGGTGAGCAGCCGCGAGGAGATGCGCAAGTTCTGCCTGGAGCAGGCCCATGCCGCACTGCACCCGGCGGGCACCTGCCGCATGGGCAGCGACGCGGATTCGGTGGTCGGGCCTGACCTGCGGGTACACGGCGTCGAGGGCCTGCGCGTAGCCGATGCCTCGATCATGCCGACACTGGTCTCGGGCAACCCGAACGCGGTGTGCATCATGATCGGCGAGAAGGCCGCGGACATGATCCAGAAAGGCCCGACGCACAAGACCGACGCCGGCGCCCTGCGCCAGAGCCTGCCTGCCGAATCGGCCTGACCGAGCATCCTTTCTGCGTTGCACTGCCACAGCCACCGGCAGCGCAACGCAGCTTTTTTCAGCCCCCGGCCGACAGTTGCGCTGCCAGCGCCCTCACCCGCCGCGCCGCATCCAGCAGGCGTGCCTCGGTCATCTCGCCCTTCTCTACCGCTTCGGCCAACGCCCTCGCTACCGAGTCCAGACCCGCCTCGCTGGAAAGCAGCAGCAGGTCGGCGCCCGCCTTGATCGACGCCACGGCAGTCGCCTCGATGGAGCGGCCACGGTGGATGCCCGGTGCATCCAGGTCATCGGACACGACTAGCCCGGTGAAGCCCATTTCATCCCGCAGCAGGGCAATGGTCGCCGCCGAGGTGCTGGAAGGTTCCTGCGTGTCCAGCGCCGGCACCAGCGCCGGGCCGACCATGATGGCCTGCACGCCCCCCGCGATCAGCTCGGCGAATACACCCAGGGTGGGCTGCAGCTCTTCCCTCGAACACTCGACGATTGCCTCGGCCACCGCCGGGTCCAGCGGCGTCACCGGATGCCCGGGAAAGTGCTTGGCGACAGCGGCAACACCGGCCTGCTGCACGCCGCTGACATAGGCACCGCTCACACGGCTGACATCCTCCGCGCGGGTACCCAGGGTGCGACTCTGCAACCAGGGATTTTCGCCCGTGACGACATCGACGATGGGGGCGAGGAACAGATTGATGCCCATGGCTCGGGCCGATTCGGCGACCGACGCCGCCTGCTGCGCCAGATCCTGCGTGCTCAGCAATCCAGCCTCGGCGGCGCTGGGCAGTACGGGAACCAGCCGGTGCAGGCGCGGGATGCCGCCCAGTTCCTGGTCCACGGCGATCAGCAGGTCCTGCCCGGCCAGTTCGCGGGCCTGGGCGACCAGCTGGCTGAACTGCTCGCGCCTCTCGCTGCCCTGGCGCTCGGCCGACATCGCTCGCGCCAGGTACTCCGCGCGGGTCTCGCCCAGCAGCAGCGAACAGCCGCCGCTGGCGAGGAAGTCGCGGACGGCGCCATCCAGCTCCAGCCCGGCAAAGGCCGGCAGCAGGGTCGCGTAGGCGCTTTCCAGTAGTGTGCTCACGGTTTCACTCCTTCTCTCAGGTGACGACTTGGGTGACGGATTCGGCAGGCCGGCGCCGCTTAGCGGCCGATACCCGACCCTCAGGTGCGTTATGATCGCGCCGGGACTTCACGGCCCGGGCAAGGCACAAGCTGCCAGGGCCGAACAGGAATGAGCGCCACGGAAGTGGCTGAAGAGTGTGACAATGGTTTCGATGAAGGACGTGGCATTGGCCGCCGGGGTTTCCCAGCCGGCGGTTTCCTATGCCTACAACAAGCCCGGCAAGCTGTCGGCGGCGCAGCGCGAGCATATCCTCGCGGTGGCGGAGCAGCTCGGTTATCCGGGGCCAAACATCATGGGCCGCAGCCTGCGTTCGGGTAAGGTAGGCGCCATCGGACTGATGGTCATGGACAAGCTCTCCTACGCCTTCGCCGACCCCTCGATGATCGCCCTGCTGCGCGGTATCGGCGAAATCGGCGAACTCTCCAACGTCGCCCTGACGCTGTTCCCGCTGAACAACCAGCGCATCCGCAAGGAAGCCGGCAAGCCCGGCAACACCAGCCTGGCAGTGCGTGGCCTGGTGGACGGCCTGATCATCCCGACCATGCCCGACGACCACCCAATGGTGCGGGCGGTGATCCAGCAGCGCATTCCCTACGTGGTGGTGGACTCGCCGATGATCGACGGCGCCCATTACGTCGGCATCGACGACCGCGGCGCCGCCCGGCAGCAGATGCGCCACTTGCTGGAGCTGGGGCACCGGCGGATCGGCGTCATCGTCGATCGCCTCAACCCCGACAACCACCGTGGCGAGGTGGACTTCAAGCGCTTCAAGTCGTCCACCGAGATGATCGTGCGCGAACGGCTCGCCGGCTATATCGAGGAAGCCGAGGAAGCAGGCCTGGCGTTCAGCGATCTTCATGTCTTCGAGGCCGGCGGCTTCGACTCGACGGTGGGCCAGGCGGCCGCCACCAGCCTGCTCAACCAGTACGCTCCCACCGCCATCGTGGCCTGCTCGGATGTCATGGCGCTCGCCTCTATCAGTGCCGCGCAGGCCTTGCAGATGAAGGTGCCGGACGATCTGTCGGTGATCGGCTTCGACGATATCGCCGAGGCCGGCAATGCCGGCCTGACCACCATCCGCCAGCCGCTGGTGGAAAAAGGCGTCTACGCCGCGCGCTTCCTGGTGGACATCCTCAACACACCGCCCGCCGAGGGCGACGAGCCCAAGCGCAAGATCTTCCAGACCCAACTGGTGGTACGCACTTCCACCCGTAAGCTCGACTAGCCGTGACTAGTGTGCAGGCAGGGAGGATGACGCTCCGCTGCCGGCTGGCGAAGACACATGGGCGCGCATCAGGAGCGGGCTGAAGATCGCCAGCAGGCCGAGCAGGATCAGCGGTGCATAGAGCAGGTAGCTCAGCCCGAAATAGTTGACCAACGCAGCGATGCCCGCCGGCCCCACCAGCATCCCCGAGTAGCCTATGCCGTTGACGATGCCGATGTTGCGACCGGCATGGGCCGGGTCCTTGCGCCCCGCGCTGGAGAGCATCAGCGGGGCGATGCAGGCCAGCCCCAGGCCATAGAGGCCGAAACCGATCAACCCCGCCAGCGGCGTCCCGCCGATGATGGTCACGAGCAGGCCGGCCACCGCCGCCAGGCCGCTGCAGAAGACCATCTGCGCCGCGCCGATACGCTCGGCGATGCGGTCGCCGACGACCCGGCTGAAGCACTGCGCACCGATGAACACCGAGATCGCCAGGCCGGCCTCGGAGGCGCTTGTGCCCAGTTGGCGGCGTACGTATTCCTGGCCCCAGTCCGAGACCGCGCTTTCGCCGATGATGCCGCCCAGCAGCAGGATGCCGAAGCCGATCATGATCAGGATGATCTGCCAGTTCCGCGCAGAGCTGGCCGGGCCCGCCGCATCACCGTCGGCAACGGCCATGTCCTGGGCCGGAGCCTCGCCCTTGTCGAGCAGGAAGTGCCCGGTGACCAGGCCGATCAGCAGCATCGCCAGGCCAAGCACGGTGAACGGCACTGCGGCGCTGCTGGTGTAGTGGCTCGCGAAGTAGCTGCCGACTATGCCGATCAGGAAGCCGCCGAAGGAATAGAAGGCATGGAAGGCCGACATGATCGGCCGCTGGTAGAAGCGCTCGACCTGCACCCCGTGCGAGTTCAGCGCGGTATCGATGGCCCCGCGGAACAGCCCGAGCACGCCACCAAAGGTGACAGCGAACCAGAAGTGGCTGACGTACCCCATGGGGATGATCGACAGCGGATAGGCAATGGCAGTGGCATAGATGACCTTGCGCGCGCCGAACGCATCGACGAAGCGCCCCACGGCGATGCAGCCGATGGCGGCGCCGACGCCGATGCTCAGCGCGATCATGCCGAAGTCCACATCGCCGAGGCTGCCCGACAGGCCCATCTGTTCGCGGAAGGCCGTCACGCCGGTGGACCAGATGTACATCATGGCGCCGATCATCATGAAACCCGCGAAGGTGGCGATGCGCGCCCGGCGAATGCGTGGAGTGACCAGGTTGTTGTTTCTCTTGTTCATCTTGTTTTCAACAATTCCGTAGCACAGCTGAAGACTAGTTGGCCCGCAGGCCACAAGCCGTTGGTTGGTACCTGCGGACTCGCTCCTCGGTCCTTCAGGCACTCATCTTTCTAAAAAACTGACCCTCCCTTCACTCCGATTCGGCGCTGGGCAGTTCCACCCACGAGCGCTCCCGGCTCGATTGCAGGCAGGCATGGCAGAACTTCACGCCTCTCACTCCCTCGACAAGCCCCGGAAGCGAAGCACTTCCGATGCCAGGTTGCCGATCGTCCGTCGCCATGGCCTCGGCGAAATCCGCGTAGAGCACCGCCAGCGCTTCCAGATAGCCCTCGCTGCAGCCGGCAGGAAGGCTGCTGCTGGCGCGGGTATGGGGGAAGTTGTCCGCCTGGCCGCGCCGGTAGATCCGTTCGGCCTCGTCCACCGGCCTGATATGCAGCGTCTCCGGCGCTTCCTGGCGCCACTCCAGCGACGCCTTGCTGCCGATCACTCGCAGGCTCAGCCCGTTGCGGTGGCCGGGCGCGGCGAAGCTCAGCCACATCAGGCCGTCGGCGCCGCCGTCGAGCTCCAGCTGGGCGACGCAGTGGTCGTCCATCGACCAGCCCGGGACCTTCGTCGAAAGATTCGCGTTGAGCCTGCGGCAGCGCTGGCCGGTGACGAATTCCATGAGGCTCAGGGCATGGGTACCGACGTCGCCGACTACACTGGTCGCCCCCGCCTTGGCTGGGTCGCCGCGCCAGGCCAGGCTGTCGCTCAGCCCGTCGGTGCCCTGGCAAAGCCACTCCAGCAGGTACTCGGCCTGCACGAAACGGATATCTCCCAGCTCGCCGGCACGGATGCGGCTGCGCGCTTCACGGACCATGGGATAGCCCAGGTAGGTGTAGGTGACGCCGAAGAAGGTCGGTTGCCGGCGAACCAGTGCCAGCAGTTCGTCAGCCTCGTCCAGGCGATTGACCAGGGGCTTGTCGCAGATCACCGGGATACCGGCGGCGAGGAACGCCTGGCAGGCCTCGAAGTGCAGGTGATTGGGCGTCACCACCACGACCACGTCAATCGCATCCCGACGGCCGCGCTCGGCATCCGCCATGGCCTGTGCCGAGGTGTATATGCGCTCGATATCGATGCCCAGTGCCGTGCCCGCTTCCTGCGATTTCGCCGGCGACGAGGAGAACACACCGGCGACCAGATCGAAGCGGTTGCACAGGCGCATGGCGGCCCGGTGGTAGCTGGCGAAATAAGCGCCTTCGCCACCGCCGATCATGCCGGCGCGCAAACGCGGCTTCGCCGGCATGTCTGCTGTCAGGCTGGGCATGGCTGGATCTCCAGGCTGGGTGGCGGGATGCTGCGGAAAACCGCGGAGCGCCGAAGCGCTCCGCAGGTAGCGTGAGCCGGCGCAGGCCCCGGCCCCGGAACACCCCGGCTCACACGTACTCTTCACACGTTCTCTTGCAGCTTTGTTGTGGCGGCAGGGCTCAGAGCGCCGGCTCGCCGAAGGGCACATCCTTGCGGCCGTAGCGGCGCACGCGCAGGTTGGCCTGTTCAGCGTGGCCGACGAAGCCTTCCATCAGGCACAGGCGCGAGCAGTACTCGCCGATCAGCGCCGAGGCCTCGTCGGTCAGCACGCGCTGGTAGGTGCAGGTCTTGATGTACTTGCCGACCCAGAGCCCGCCGGTGTAACGCGCGGCCTTGTTGGTCGGCAGCGTGTGATTGGTGCCGATTACCTTGTCGCCATAGGAGACGTTGGTACGCGGGCCGACGAACAGCGCGCCGTAGTTGCTCAGGTTCTTCACGAAGAAGTCGTCGTCGCGAGTCATGATCTGTACGTGCTCCGAGGCGTATTCGTCGGAGTAGCGCACCATCTCCTCGAAGGACTCGCAGAGGATGATCTCGCCGAAGTTTTCCCAGGCTTCGCCGGCGATGGTCGCAGTGGGCAGCAGCTCCAGCAGGCGGGCGATTTCCTTCAGCGTGTCCTCGGCCAGCGCGCGCGAGGTGGTCAGCATCACCGCCGGGGAATCCTTGCCGTGCTCGGCCTGGCCCAGCAGGTCGGTGGCGCAGAGTTCGCCGTCGACGCTGTCGTCGGTGATCAGCAGGGTTTCGGTGGGGCCGGCGAACAGGTCGATGCCGACACGACCAAACAGTTGGCGCTTGGCTTCGGCAACATAGGCGTTACCGGGGCCGACGATGATGTCCACCGGGGCGATGCTGTCGGTGCCGATCGCCATAGCTGCCACCGCCTGGATGCCGCCCAGGCAGTAGATGGCGTCCGCGCCGGCAAGATGCTGGGCAGCGACGATGTAGGGTGCAGGCTGACCCTGGAACGGTGGCGCCGCGGTGACGATGTTGCGCACGCCGGCGGACTTGGCGGTGACGATGGACATGTGCGCCGAGGCCAGCAACGGGTACTTGCCGCCAGGCACGTAGCAGCCGGCAGCGTTGACCGGGATGTGCTTGTGGCCGAGCACCACGCCCGGAATGGTCTCGATCTCGCAGTCGAGCATCGACGCGCGCTGGGCGTCGGCGAAGCGGCGCACCTGGGCCTGGGCGAAGAGGATGTCGTCGCGCTCGCGGTCGGTCAGCCTGGCCATGCACTGTTCGATCTCGCGCTCGCTCAGGCGGTAGTCGCTGCGGTCCCAGCCATCGAACTTCACCGACAGTTCACGCACCGCCGCATCGCCGCGCTTCTCGATGTCCAGCAGGATGTTCGACACGTCTGCCTTCAGCTTGTCGTTGGCGGCGGCCTGTTGCCCGGTCGGCTTCGCCTTCTTGATCCACTCAGCCATCACATTCACCTTTTCTTGTTGGCGCAGCCTGGTCCTGGCGCGAAGCCAGAAAGCACCATCTGCGATCTGCCTGATCGAGGAGGCTGCAGCCTGACCGGCGGCAGCCACTGGATGCGCACGCTCAGCCGTCCTGCCGGGCGCCCGGCCTTGCTAGCGTGGTGCAGGGCAAAAGGCGTCGGTTGAGGCAACGGTCGGGCTGCGTCATCGACAGGGCGAGAATCCCGCCCTGTGGGAGAAAAGTACGATGAGGATGTGCGTCGCTCAATTTCTCAGATGCACTTAATATGACGCAGTTTGACGCACCACGTGAAATACATGCGAATGGCTAGCCGAGGTCACGCCGAATCGATTGAGGTGTTCCCGGAGTTCAGGTAGATCAGCACCTCGCGGGGGATCGAGGGATCGCTGGGCGCCAGCACGGTGGCGCGCTGCATGTGCTCCTTCCTGATCAGCCCCTTGGCGACGAAGCACATGGCGACCTTCGCTGCCACCGGCTGGCGCATCATGGTCGCGGCGATGCCGCTGGTGACGCCGAAGATGTACTTGCGCGAACTGCGACTCACCGCGGCCAGGTTGCTGAAGGTCATCTCGTTCTTCTGGATGGTCTCGAAATCCACCGAGAAGATTCGCCCCGCCAGCAGGAAGCTCAGGCCGTGGTACTTGAAGCGGTAATCTACCTTGCCGGTGCCATCCAGGCTGGGGAAGCGCTCCACGTAGTAGTGCATGAGCACGCCATCGCGCTCGTAGAGGCAGAAGATGGAACGCAGGATCTGCCCCGGATAGATCGACGAATAGTGGTAGCGCTCGTAGATGCCGGCGAACTCCGCGCCGCCACCCGCGCGCAGCATCTCGCTGATGAACAGTTGCATGGCGGGGGACTGCACCAGGCTGCGGAACAGGTGGAAATGCCCGCCATCCATCATCGAGCGGAAATCGTTCGGCGCGCTGAACAGCACCTCCTCGTTGAGCCCGAAGAAGCTGGCGATGGCTCGCAGGTTGGCCCTGGAAGGTGCGTGGGTGCCGGCCAGGTACTTGTTGAACTGCTGGCGGTTGATGCCGATCCGCCGACACATGTCGGTGACCGTGCCCGCCCTCTCGCTGAGGATGCGGAGGTTCTCGGGGAGGAATTCCTGCTTGTCCATTGGTGGCGCCTATCGCAGCGCCGTCCGACAGTGGCCGGCGCAATATGTCTCAGTCTAGTGCGTCATCTTGAGCTATGGAACCGCCGGCCTCAGACTGCGCGCTTGCGGGTCATCCAGGGCGCGCAGGCGACCACGATAAGCAGCAACCCGGCGCTGCTTGCCAGCGCCAGGCTCAGGCTCGCCAGGTGGGCAACGCCGCCGATCAGCGCCGGCCCCAGCAGAATCCCCAGGTAGCCGATGCCGGTCATCGCGGCGATCGCCATGCCCACCGGCATTCGCCGCTGTCGACCCGCCAGGGAGCAGAAAACCGGCACCATGTTGGAAATCCCCGCCCCCACCAGCACAAAGCCCAGCAGAGCGAAGTACCAGTGCGGCAGTGCCACCGCGAGAGCCATTCCGCAGATGCCCAGCAGGCTGCCGGCGACCAGCACGCTGCGCTCCCCCAGGCGATTGACGATGCGATCCCCGCACAGCCGCCCCGCCGCCATGGTCAGCGAGAAAAAGGCGTAGCCCAGGCCGGCCTGGGCCTTGTCGACGTCCCTGGTGGTGGCGAGGAACACCGCGCTCCAGTCCAGCAGCGCACCCTCCACCAGGAAGGCGATGAAGCACAGCCCACCGAGCAGCAGGACCTCTGCGGAAGGCCGGATGAACGGCGAACTCGCGCCGCCCTCGCCGTAGGGCAGCAACGCATTGCCATAGCTCATCAGTACCAGCGCGCCGGCCACCAGCAGCCCGCAGACAGCCTGCAGCGGCGAGGCGCCCAGCCACAGCAGCGCGCTGAGGCTGGCGGCGCTGAGAATGCAGCCCAGGCTGAACAGCCCGTGGAAGCCGGACATCATCGAACGCCCGCAGGCTCGTTCAACTATCACGCCCTGGATGTTCATGGTGACGTCGGCGGTGCCGACCGCAGCGCCAAACAGCAGCAGGAACGCCACCAGCGCCGCGAAGGACGAAACCGAGGCGAGGAACGCCAGGCTCAGCGCCACCGCGCTGGCGGCCAGGAAGATCGTGCGCCGGCAGCCGATTCTCGACACCACCCAACCGGCCAGCGGCATCATCACCATCGAGCCGCAGCCCAGGCACAGCAGCAGTAGGCCGAGCTGGGCATCCTCGATACCGGCGCGCTCGCGGGCATAGGGCACCAGCGGCGCCCAGGCCCCCATGGCGGCACCGGAAAGCAGGAAGGTCAGGCGGCAGGCCGCGAGGTTGCGGGCGGAGATGGCGGAGGAATCGAAGCTGGACATGGAGAACTCTGGCATGAAGTGCGAAGGGCCGTCAGAACGACCTAGAGCGAAGCGAGCGGTAGCTGGCCGCGAGCGAGCCCCCGCCAAGTTAATTGACGCAGGTCCTGCGCTCAATTTCGCAACGCCTGTTCCATCGACGCAGACAGACGCACAGGACCGGCGCCTGGCAGCGCCGGCCCTGTCGACTCAGGCAGGTGACCTAAGTTCAGCCGCGCTCCCGGCCTGACTGCGGTCGCGATACTGTAACCAGCAGCCGACCACGATCAGCCCGCCGGTGAGGATCGAGGAAACCAGCAGCTCCATCTGGTGCCCCGGCACCACTGCCATTAGCCCGAGGAAGGCGACGATCAGGGCAATGGTCAGGTACGACAGCGCCGGGAACAGCGGGAACTTCACCCGCAGCTCCTCGCCTCGGGCAATGGCGCGCTTGCGCAGCACCACCTGGCTGACGGCGATCACCAGGTACATCACTAGGGCGATGGTGCCGATAGTGGCGATCAGCGGCACCAGCACGCTCTGCGGCAAGGTGTAGTTGGCCACCAGCAGCACCAGTGCCCCGGCGCTGGCGAACAGCACCGAAACCCGCGGCACGCCCTGGTGCGTGGTGTGCGCCCAGGAGCGGGGGGCATCGCGGCGGGTAGCCAGCGAGTAACCCATGCGCGAAGCGGTGAAGATCGCCGAGTTCAGCGTGCTGGCCACGCCGACCAGGATGACCGTCTGCACGATAGTGGCGGCTCCCGGCACGTTCATCGCTTCCAGCGCGGACTGGAAGGAGCCATTAGCCAACGCCGGGGAGTTCCAGGCCACCAGGCTGACGATCACGAAGATCGAGCCGAAGTAGAAGATCAGCATCCGCCAGACAACCGAACGGATCGCCTTACGGATATTGCGCCGCGGGTCCTCAGATTCGGCGGCAGCGATGGTCACGATCTCCATCCCGGTGAAGCTGAACAGAGCCAGCACCAGCGCCGAGGCCATGCCCGGCAACCCGGTCGGGGCGAACCCGCCATCGGTCCACAGATGTTCCAGGCCTCTCGCGGAGCTGCCTGGCAGCAGTCCGGCGATGGCGCTGAAACCGAGGACGATGAACGCCAGGATGGTGACCACCTTGATCAGCGAGAACCAGTATTCGAGGGTGCCGAAGTTCTTCACGCTGAGGATGTTGGTGAAGGTCAGTGCGACGATCAGCGCCACGCCGATCAGCATCGACGGCAAGCCGAGCCAGCCACCGAGAATATCCGCCGCGACTATGGCCTCCAGCGGGATCACCAGCACGTAGAACCACCAGTAGAGCCAGCCGATGGAGAAGCCAGCCCAGCGCCCGAGGGCATTCTGCGCATAGGTGGAGAAGGACCCCGAGTCGGGATTGGCGGTCGCCAGTTCACCGAGCATCCCCATGACCAGTACCACCAGCACCGCAGCGACGCCGAACGACACCAGCACGGCGGGGCCGGCAGCCATGATAGCGCTGGCGGAACCGACGAAGAACCCAGCGCCGATTACGCCGCCGATGGAGATCATGGTGATCTGCCGGCTGCTGAGACCTTTCGACAGGCTGTTCTTGGGGATGGCCCCGCCGGCTCCGGCATTGTTGTTTTTATCGTGCATGAGCTGAAACTCCAGAGTTGAGTTCACCTCACCCCCTCGCCCGCCGACACCTGCTGGTGCCCGCAGTACTCGGGAAGAGTGAGCTGTCCACCGGAGCGCTGTCCGGCTCACTCACGATAAGAACGCGGCCTGGCCGCGCTCAATTTCTCACTACAGATCAAATCGACGCACTCTTGCGCGGCGACTGCGTCAGACAGCCTCTTCCACGCCGGCGGACGCGGGAGTCCCCTGCGATACTCAGCCATCAGCAACGCTGTGGGAATTTGCGAGCGAAAAGCTGGTATCAGCCAATAGCGGATGTAGATTTCTGGGAGGTTATAGCGCCGACACAGCCTTACTTGGAGCGTAAACGATGAGCAAACTCGCTGAACTAATTGCAGAAGCACAGGCCGGACTTTCGATCCAGGAGAGAATTTCTGAGGAGAAATGGGCGGCAATTGCCGCACAATGTGGGGCTACAGAGGCAGCAGAAATCAGGGAGCGGATAGCACTGCTCAAAGCCGAACTCGAAACTATTGAAGATTGGGATGGCGACACTAGGGATGACATCAATGTCGCTATCTACCGCTTTACCAAACTACTAGAGTGCATCGCCGACTAACTCGACAAGTACCCGATCATACCTGCCTATGGACGTCCGCTATGGGTCGGTAGCTGCCCCTCGTCAGGGGCGGCAATCGGGCAGGGCCTACATTACGCCGCTCGTCATTTCCCCCCCAAGCCCCTATCTGTTCTACTGCGAACCTGAATCGCACCCTGCAGCCCTGAAAGGGCTGGCTCCAGAATCGATGCTATCTGGACGGCCAAAGCAGTTGGGCAAACCTGCCCGCCTTTGGGTATAAAAAGTGCGTCACCAAAGTGTCGGCGTAGCTTCCGCAACGTGTTGCTAACTGCTGGCTGAGTGATGTGTAGCAAATCTGCCGCACGAGAAACCCCGCGCTCGCGATACACCACCATAAAGATCACGAGCGCATTCAGATCCAGGCTACGCAATAGCTGCTCATCGAGTGCCATGTTGCTCACCCAATCGCCGGGAGAAGCTGCCAAAGCGAACTGCGGCGGCGGAGTTGCCAATAGAGATCAGTAGCATCTCTATAGCAACGGAGGCGAAGTGGCGATCCATCGCCTCCTCACTCAACCAATACCCGCTCAGTAACCAGCGGTGAGACTGACCGGCGCTCTCTGTAAGGGTATAGCTGTGGCACCCCTGCAAGCACTGCAGCTCGGCGACGCTATTTCTGATTCCGACTGCCAGCTCAGCATCTATGCCCTTGGTCCACTCGATTTCAAGAGTGCTCACGGCGTTGATAGACATGACGATGTCCTCTTGAAGTAGAGCCGGCGCGTCGCACCGGCTGCATCAACGTTAGTGGCCAGCCTCCAAAACCTCAGTGGCTGCGTCCTGGGTGGCGTTACGAGAAAGGAAGGCAAATACCGCCAGACTCGAAAGAATGGTGATACCGGTTAGGATGTGCAGCAGCAGCTCAAATGCCTTGGCGTAGCCTGCAACTAATGTCTCCCTCGATACTTCAGGCAGGGCAACTGAAGCATGGGCAAGGTCGCCTGCTGCCACCTGCTGGGCAGCACTCGCCAACCCTGGCAGTGCAGTCGGAGCAGCCTGCATCAGGTATTGCTGGGCCAGGGATGCAAGAATGGCGCTAACAATCGCCAGGGCAACGCCTTCGCCTGCCACACGTGCAGTGTTGAAGATGCCAGTAGCCATGCCAGCTCGCTCCTTCGGGACCACGCCAATGGCCAGACCATCCATCAGCCCCCATGGAAGACCTGCTCCGATACCGATTAACAGCATCGGCACAATCACCGATGCACCTGAAGCCCCCACATTGGCTCGACTGAACCACTGCAGCCCTACTGCGGAAATCAGGAAGCCGACGCCACTCAGGAGACCAGGCGAGAACCAACGCGTCAGGCTGGCCGCGAGGAACGGTACGACGAGCATCGGCGCGGAAAGCGCAAGCATCATCCAGCCGGCCTCAATCTCGCTCATGCCCTCGATGCCAATGAAGCGCAACGGCAGGATCACCACCAGCACGATGTAGCAGTAACAGGTACCGAGTGGCAGAATCTGGACACCTACGAAGCGAGGAATTCGGAAGAGGCTGAGGTCCAGCATCGGACGAGCCACTCGGTTTTCCACTGCAATGAAGGCAGCCAGCAAAAGCGCTGACGAAACGAGCAGCGCTATGACCAGCGGACTTCCCCAGCCACTCTCAGGTCCCTGGATTACACCGAAGGTAAAGGTGGCGAGCGTTCCGGTAAAAGTCAGCGTTCCTGGCCAGTCCAGACCGGTGGCACCAGGATCTCTGGTCTCGCGCATACGAGGCAGGCCGAAAACCATCGAAAGAGCGCCGAGTGCCGCGGTAGCGAAGAAGATGGCCCGCCAGCCAAAGCTCTCGATCAGCACCCCGGACAGCAGGGGGCCAAATGCTAGACCAATACCGAATGTGGTGCCGAGCATGCTGAAGGCACGAGTTTGGGCATGCCCCTCGAACTCCTGGGCCAACGCTGCCGAACCGCTGGCTAGGGCCGCGGCGCCGGCCACACCCTGGAGCGCACGCAGCACATCCAACCACGGAACCGACGGTGCAAATCCCTGGGCCAATGAAGTGAGGGTGAACAGTCCGGTTCCCAGCGTGAACAACCGCTTGCGGCCATATTGGTCGGCCAACGCTCCAGCAGCCATCAACAGACTTCCAAACGTCAGCATGAATGCGTTGGTAATCCAGGTCAGCTGTACTGCCGTACCGCCCAATTCATGACCGATGGCCGGGCGCGCCACCGCCCCACCGGTGAAGCTCATTGGCAGAACCAGCGCGGCCAAACAGATCGAGACCAAGATCCAGATTTTCCCTTGCTCGTCAGAACGAGCGTTGCTTGTCGCAGTCATGGCTTTTCCTACGCAAAGAGTTTCCTCTGGCGGAGCGCATGGCGCTCCACCCGTGGAGGGAACAGTGGTGAAAGTTGAGGCCTGACCCAGTCAGGCACAAAGGGCGTTAGCGGCTGCTCGCCACGGCATTGCTTCCAGTGGAGCCCCACCCGCCGCCCAAGGCTCGAATGAGGTTTACCGTGGCAATGGCCTGTACACCCTGCAGGTCAATGGCGGCTCGCTGCGCCTGGAGAACCGAACGCTCGGCATCGATGACATCCAGGTAGGCCACTGCACCTTCGACGTACTGTGTACGTGCAATATCCGCAGCCCTGGACGACGCCGTTACCGCCTCTCCTTGAGTTCGGGTCTGCCTCTCCAGAATGCTCAGGTCTGAAAGGTTGTCCTCGACCTCGCGGAAGGCCATCAGGACTTGCTGCCGATAGTTGGCGACGTCCTCTTCATACTTCGCGCGGGCTGCCGCGAGATTGCCACTGCGGCGACCGCCATCGAAGATCGGGATGTTCAGAGCCGTACCGGCCAACGGCCCAAGCAGGAAGGTACGGTTACTCCAGTTGAACAGATCGCCAAGCGTAGAGCCTTCGAAGCCGGCCGAACCGGTCAATGACAAGGATGGGAAGAATGCAGCCTTGGCAATCCCGATACGGGCATTCGCCGCCGCCATCGCGCGCTCGGCGGCAGCAATATCCGGACGCCGTTCGAGAAGCGCCGAAGGAAGACCCGCGGGAACATGTACCTTCACACTTTCCAGAGGCTTTGCTGCCAGGCTGAATTCCGAGGGAGCCTTGCCCAGCAAAACGGCGAGGCTGTGTTCCGCAGCGGCACGTTGGCGAGCGACGGTCATGGCATCGGAGCGAGCAGTAGCCAACTCGGCACGGGCGCGGGATACGTCCAGCTCGTCGATTTCGCTGTCAGCAAAGCGTGTCTCCACCAGCTTCAACGCCTGCTCGCGCAACTCAACAGCATCGGCCAGTACACCAGCCTGAGCATCTAGCTGACGTACCAAGAAGTAGTTCTGCGCGACGTCGGCCTGCAGGGCGAGCTGTACTGACCTGAACAACGCCTCGCTCTGCTCAAGATCGGCCTGGGCTGCATGTACAGAGGACGATACTCGGCCGAACAGGTCGACCTCATAAGCGATACCGGTCTGAGCGCGAACCATGGTGTTCTGATAGGCGCTCGAACCATCCGGTTGAGCGGCTTCAGAAACACGTTGGCGCGTGGCCCCCACCCCGCCATCAATACTGGGGAACAGCCCACCACGGGCACTTTGGCTCAACCCTCGCGCCTCTTTGATACGGGCAGCGGCAGCTTGCAGATTCTGGTTGGCCGCAAGTGCTTGGACTTCCAGTGCATCAAGCGCAGGATCTTCGAAGACCTTCCACCACTCACCTCTTGCATTGAAGTCCGCCGGTTCAGCAGTTTTCCAGGTACCGAGCTCCGCCGCGGACAGTTCCTCCTTGAATGCCGCCGCGGCCGCGGCCTCGGGGCGTTCATAAGTTGGCTCAGCCGAGCAGGCGATCAGCGCCATAAGCAGACTGGCCAGGGCGCCCAGGCGAAGCGAACGATTAGTCAGAGTGACGTTCATGATTCAGTCCTCAATCGAGCATCGCTGCTTCGGCGGTCGGCCGATAGGCAGGCGTGGATAGATGAGAAGCGTCAGCGTCGAGTGGCTCGGTGTTGCCATGCTTGCCGTGCTTGTCGACCAGGTGTTCGAGACCCGACAGTTTGCGCAGCAAGACGTAGAACACCGGGGTAAGCAGCAGTCCGAACAGGGTCACACCGAGCATTCCGAAGAACACCGCAATACCCATGGCCTGGCGCATTTCCGAACCGGCACCACTGGAAACCACCAGAGGCACCACGCCCATGATGAAAGCGATCGAGGTCATGAGAATCGGCCGCAGACGCAAACGGCTAGCCTCGATGGCCGCCTGCACAACGCTGCGACCACTCATTTCAAGTTCACGGGCGAACTCGACGATGAGAATGGCGTTCTTCGCCGACAGCCCCACCAGTACCATCAGGCCGATCTGGGTGAAGATGTTGTTGTCGCCGTTGGTCAACCAAACGCCAGCCAACGCGGACAGGAGAGTCATCGGCACGATCAGCAAGATTGCCAACGGCAAGGTCAGGCTCTCGTACATTGCCGCCAGCACCAGGAACACCAACAGCACGCTGATCGGGAATACCCACAGGGCAGAATTTCCGGTCAGTACCTGCTGGTAAGTCAGGTCCGTCCATTCAAATTTGATACCGCGCGGGAAGACTTCTGCAGCGATGCGCTCGACTGCCGCCTCGGCCTGCCCGGAGGAATAACCCGGAGCCGGAGCACCATTGATATCTGCCGCCAGGAAGCCGTTGTAGCGCACGACCATTTCCGGCCCGTAAGTCGGCGATACCTTCACCAGGGACGACAGCGGGACCATTTCGCCGGCAGCGTTGCGAGTCTTCAACTGGCCGATGGACTCCGCGGTTGCGCGGAAAGGCGCATCCGCTTGGGCATGTACCTGGTAGACCCGGCCGAAGGCGTTGAAGTCATTCACGTACAGCGAGCCCAGGTAGATCTGCAGGGTGTCGAACACATCACGAACGGATACGCCCTGCTGCTTCGCCTTGACCCGGTCCAACTCGACATTGAGTTGCGGCACATTGATCTGGAAGCTAGTGAACATCGGGCCCAGCTCAAGTGTTTTCATCACCATCCAGTGCTCGCGCACGATCTGCAGCACGGGCCTCAGCACTTGCGAAGACACGCTCGTAGTTATACGTTCGGTAGTCGCTTTCTTCCTCGTCCATCACCACCATGACGCGTTCGAACTGCGCTCCCTTCACGCCGTGCTGCGTGGCATAGGGGGAAGGCGTACCGCGAGACCGTCCTAGGAAAGGACTGACGGAGAAGGCAGGCGGCCGAAAAGAGTCCCACCGCCGCCCGGAAAAGTATGGAGTTTCATACCAAAGTGGGGGTGTTACAGCACCCCCAGGACACGCTGCAGTATCTGAAAGCTCCGCACCAAAAAGCCCAGGCACTTGCCCAGGCTTTTGCCTTGCGACAAACGCTATCAGCTACCGAGTCGCTGTACCGCTCCCGGATCGATATCGGCATTGCCGTTGCGGGCGCGTTCTTCGGCCAGGCGTGCGCCTTCGGCCGCGGTCAGCATGAACAGCCGCTCCGGATCAGTGCTGCGCAGGTGCAATGCAATCTTCTCAGTGCCCTCCGCCACCTCGATGCTGTGTTGGCCGGCAGCCAGGCCCTCGACGATACGTCGTGCCGCTTCCTCGGCAGGCATGCCGTTATCGATATTGACGTCGGAACGACCGCGACGGGCGCCGTCGCCGCTCAGCGCATTGACTGCCACGCCGGTGCGCACCGAGCCCGGCAGGATCACGCTGACTCGGATGCCGTGGGCCTGTTCGACCTCAGCGCGCAAGGCTTCGAAGTAGCCGATCACGGCGTGCTTGGCGCCGCAGTAACCGGTGCGCAGTGGCGCGCCGACCTTGCCAGCCACCGAGCTGACGACTGCCAGTTGGCCGCTGCCCTGTGCAACCAGACGCGGCAGCAGCAACTGGGTCAGTGCGACTGGCGCGAGGTAGTCGACTTCCATCAGTTCCCGGTAGACCTCGAACTGGGTGTCCAGGGCGAGACTGCGCTGGCTGACGCCGGCATTGTTGATCAGGCAGTCGATCCGTCCCTGCCAGGCCCAGGCCCGTTCGACTATCGGCGGCAGCGCTGCGTAGTCGGTGCTTTCGAAGGGAAGTACCAAGGCCTGTTGCGGCGCCTGCTCGGCGACGGCCTGTAACGCTGACTCGCGGCGGCCAGACAGGATCACCCGCGCGCCCTGTTGCAACAACAGACGGGCCAGGGCCTCGCCGATGCCCGAGGATGCCCCGGTGATCCACACCACTTGCTGATCGAAAGCCATGTGCAACTCCTTCTTGTTGGGTAGTCGCAGTCTAGTGCGCGCTCAGTTGTTCGCGTCCTGTCCGCGCCGGCCAAAGCGCTGGCTCTGCAGGCAGTCACGGGCGCGATCTGCTTTACCTGGTGCCTTAACCAGCCAATGAGAATGACACTTTTTTAACAGCCTTCCGGCGAAGATCGCTGCCACTCTCGAAAGGCGCAGCGCTTTGTGTGCCGTATGGATCGTATGGATTGGAGCGGTGTTTGATGAAACGGTACGGAGCCTCGCTGGTCATCCTGGCAGCCCTCGGAAGCGCTGCCCTGCTGGGCTCCGCCACAGCGCTGGGCGCGTCCGATGACGACGGCATCGTGGTCTACGACGCCCAGCACGAGTCGCTGACCAAGGCCTGGAGCGAGGGTTTCACTCGCGATACCGGGATCAAGGTGACGCTGCGCAAGGGCGACGACATTGAGCTGGGCAACCAGATCGTCCAGGAAGGCAAGGCTTCGCCCGCCGATGTGTTCCTCACCGAGAACTCCCCGGCGATGATGCTCGTCGACCACGCCGGGCTGTTCGCTCCGGTCGATCCGGCCACCATTGCCCAGGTCGCCGCGCCCTTCAGGACGGCCGAGGGTCACTGGGTCGGTATCGCCGCCCGCTCCACGGTGTTCGTCTACAACAAGGACAAGATCAAGGAGTCCGAGCTGCCCAAGTCGCTGCTCGAACTGGCCGAGCCGCAGTGGATCGGTCGCTGGTCCGCCTCCCCCGCGGGTGCTGACTTCCAGGCCATCGTCGGCGCGCTGCTGGAACTCAAGGGCGAAGCCGTGACGCTCGACTGGCTCGACGCGCTGAAGGCCGGCGCGCGCAACTACCGGGGCAACAACGCCGTGCTCAAGGCGGTGAACGCCGGCCAGATCGATTCCGGGGTGATCTACCACTATTACTTCTTCGGCGACCAGGCGAAGACCGGCGAGAACAGCGGCAACACCGCCCTGCACTACTTCCGGCACAAGGACCCTGGCGCCTTCATCAGCCTGTCCGGTGGCGGCGTGCTGGCATCGAGCAAGCACCAGAAACAGGCCCAGCAGTTCCTGCAATGGATCACCGGGCCCAAGGGGCAGGCGATTCTCAGGGATGGCAGTTCGTTCGAATACGCCGTGGGTGAAGGCGCCCAGTCGAACCCGAAGCTGGTTCCGCTGGACCAGTTGGACGCCCCGGTCATCGATGCGTCCAAACTGGATAGCCAGAAGGTCGTCGACCTGATGATCCAGGCTGGCCTGCTCTAAGTGACAGCACAACAGTTCGGCCCCGACGAGCGCCTGCTCCAGGCCAGGGCGAAAACCTCGGCATCAACGTTGCGACGCTGGCGCAACGGCTCGGGACTGCCCTGGGTACTGGGTGCTGCCTTGCTGGTTTCGGCATTCGCCCTGCTACCGCTGATCTTCGTCGCGGTAGCCGGCTTCCAGGCCGGTATTCCGCTGATTTCCAAGCTGGTGTTTCGCCCCCGAGTGGCGGAGCTGCTGTACAACACCGCCCTCCTCGTCGTGATCACCGTTCCGCTGTGCGTGTTCCACGGCATCGCGATGGCCTGGCTGACCGAGCGCACCAGCCTTCCGGGCAGGCGTCTGTTGTCGTTGCTGGTGGTGGCTCCGCTGGCCATTCCGGCCTTCGTCCACAGCTACGCATGGATCAGTCTGGTTCCGTCGATCCACGGCCTGTTCCCCGCCGTGCTGGTGTCGGTGATTGCCTATTCGCCCTTCATCTACCTGCCCGCCGCTGCGGCGCTGCGCCGGCTCGATCCGGTGCTGGAAGATGTCGCCGAGTCACTGGGCGACCGGCCGCTCAAGGTGTTCCTGCGCGTCGTGCTGCCACAACTGCGCGTGGCCATCTGGGGCGGCTCGCTACTGGTCGGGCTGCACCTGCTGGCGGAGTACGGGCTGTACGCGCTGATTCGTTTCGACACCTTCACGACGGCGATCTTCGATCAGTTCCAGTCCTCGTTCAGCGGCCCCTCGGCGAACATGCTCGCCGGCGTGCTGGCCCTGGGCTGCCTGATGATGCTCAGCCTGGAATCGGCCACGCGCGGTTCAGCACGCTATGCCCGCCTTGGCGCCGGCAGCCCGCGTTCGCCACGGCAATATCGGCTCGGCGGGACCGTTTCGGCGCTGGTGCTGATCCTCTGTGCGGCTTTCACTGCCGCCTCCCTGGGCGTCCCGCTGGTGACCCTGGGCAAATGGCTCAAGGCCGGCGGCATTGCGGTCTGGAGCTCCAGTGAGCTGCTCAATTGCCTGGGCCAGACCCTGTTGCTCGGCGCTGGTGGCGCCCTGCTGACCACCGTGGCCGCCGTGCCCATCGCGTGGATTTCTGTCCGCGCGCCGAGCCGCTTCCAGCGCCTGCTCGAAGGCAGCAACTACATCGCCAGCGCGCTGCCGGGCATCGTCATCGCCCTGGCGCTGGTCAGCGTCACCATCCGCTTCGCCCAGCCGCTGTACCAGACCGTGTTCACCGTCCTGCTGGGCTACGTGCTGATGTTCCTGCCGCGCGCCCTGGTCAGCCTGCGCGCGGGGCTCGCCCAGGCACCGGTGGAGCTGGAGAACATCGCCCGCAGCCTGGGCCGCACGCCGATGCAGGCGCTATGGGGCGTCACCGTCCGTTTCGCCGCTCCGGGGGCCGCCGCGGGCGTCGCGCTGGTGTTCCTCGCCATCGTCAACGAGCTCACCGCGACGCTGCTGCTGTCGCCCAGCGGCACCTCGACGCTGGCCACCGCGTTCTGGTCGAAGACCAGCGAGATCGATTACGCGGCGGCGGCGCCTTACGCCCTGCTGATGATTCTGCTGTCCCTCCCCCTGACCGGGATTCTCTACCACCAATCCAAGCGAGTAGCAGGTCGATGAGCACCCTCGAACTGAAGTCCGTCTCCCGGTTCTTTGGCGCCTATGCAGCGATCGAGAACTTCAACCTGTCCGTGGCAAGCGGCGGCCGGGCTGCGATCGTCGGCCCGTCGGGCTCGGGCAAGACCACACTGCTGCGCCTGATCGCCGGTTTCGAGGTGCCCGACCTCGGGAGCATCACCCTCGATGGCGAGACGCTGGCCGGTGGCAGCACCTTCGTGCCCGCCCATCGCCGGGTCATCGGCTACGTGCCGCAGGACGGCGCGCTGTTTCCTCACCTGTCGGTGGGCGAGAACATCGGCTTCGGGCTGCCCAAGGGCATGGCGGCTCGCGAGCGGCGCATCCACGAATTGCTGGAGATGGTCTCGCTGAGCGCCGCCATGGCCACGCGCTGGCCCCATGAGTTGTCCGGCGGCCAGCAACAGCGCGTCGCGCTGGCCAGGGCTCTGGCGCAGAGCCCGAAGCTGATGCTGCTCGACGAACCCTTCTCGGCGCTGGACAGCGGCCTGCGCGTCTCGATGCGCAAGGCGGTGTCGAAGGTGCTGAGCGATGCCGGAGTCACCGCTATCCTGGTGACCCACGATCAGGAAGAAGCCCTCTCCTTCGGCGACCAGTTGGCCGTCATTCGCCAGGGGCGACTGGTCCAGGCCGGCGCGCCGAAAGACCTCTACCTGCGCCCTGTCGATGAGGAAACCGCGGCATTCCTGGGCGATGCCCTGGTCTTCCGCGCCCATGTGCAGAACGGCTGGGCGCGCTGTGCGCTGGGCAATGTGATCGCCGACAGCACCACGGTCAACGGCCACGCGCAGATACTGCTGCGCCCCGAACAGCTGCACCTGAGCCGCAGCTCGATGTTCCCCAACAGCAAGGACGGCTGTTATGGCGTCGTGGTGGGCAGCGACTTCGGCGGCGACAAGTGCACGGTGATGGTCCAACTGGAAGCGCCGCTGAAGGAAGACGAGATGACGATTCCGGTCCGGGTGCCGGCGATGGACTGCCCCGAGCCGGGGGCGCGAGTGCATATCCTGGTCAGCGGCGCCGCCCACTCCTTTTCGGCCGGCCGGCTGGACTGACCACGTCAGCAACCACAGCGAACACCTCCTGCCGGAGCGCGATCCGGCAGGACCTCAGTCCCAGCTAAGTTTCGCCCCGTAGGCTCTCCTCCACGCCACCCAGTTGCCGCGAAGGAGACGCCTCGCCATGAATCCCAGTACGAAAGCCTTTTGGCTGAACAAGGTCCCGGAGGTCACGCTGGCCTTCTGGGTCATCAAGATCATGTCCACCACCGTGGGCGAGACCTTCGCCGACTTCCTCGCCGTGGATGCCGGCCTCGGCCTGGGCATCACCACCGCGGCCATGGCCGCACTGCTGGCGGTTTCGCTGACCTGGCAGATGCGCACCCGCACCTACACGCCCTGGATCTACTGGCTGACGGTCGTCGTGGTGAGCATTCTCGGCACCCAGCTCACCGACATTCTCACCGACGTGCTGGACGTCAGCCTGTACCTCAGTACCGCGGTGTTCTCCGGCCTGCTGGCGATCAACTTCGGCGCCTGGTACGCCGTCGAACGCAACCTTTCCATCCAGGAAATCGTCACCCCGCGCCGCGAGCTGTTCTATTGGACCACCGTGCTCTGCACCTTCGCCCTCGGCACAGCCGCTGGCGACCTGGCGACCGAAGCCCTGAGCATGGGTTTCACCGTGGGCGTGATGCTGTTCGGCGCCCTCCTCGCCGCCACCTTCGCGGCCTGGAAACTCGGCGCGGACGCCGTGCCGAGCTTCTGGGTCGCCTACATCCTCACCCGCCCCTTCGGCGCCTCGCTGGGCGACCTGCTCACCCAGGCCAAGACCTATGGCGGCCTCGGCATGGGCGCCACCTGGACCAGCGCGATCTTCCTCTGCGTGATCCTGATTCTGGTGACCGTCGCCCAGCTCGGTGCCAGCAGTCAGCGCGTATCCCAGTAACGCATCCCCACTTATCAAGGAATCCTTCATGACCTACTTCAAGAGAATCGTCTGCAAAGTCGCCCTCGCCTCCGCCATCGCCCTGCTCGGTCTGGCCGCCGGTTGCTCCAAGCAGGACAGCCCCAGCGCCAGCCAGCAGGCCAGCGCCGGCCCCCGCGCGGCCACCCGGCTCGGCGATCTCGGCGAATTCCGCAGCATCGCGGCCGATGTCAGCGCCCTGGTCGACAAGAACGAACTGGACAAGGGCAAGGCCCGTATCAAGGACCTGGAACTGGCCTGGGACAATGCCGAGGCTGGGATCAAGCCGCGCGCCGTCAGTGACTGGCACACGCTGGACAAGGCCATCGACCGCGCACTCGATGCGCTGCGCGACAGCAGCCCGCAGCAGGCGACCTGCAAGGCCGCCATGGACGACCTGATGAAGGCATTTGATACCCTTCAGGGCCAGCGCCAGTCGTAAGCGTCGGCAGGCCCATTGACGGCTATCGTCAGAAGACACCGCCCCGGTACGGCAGCCGTACAGGGGCATTCGGGATTCAGGGGCGGGAACATGCGAATACTGCTGGTCGAGGACGACCCCATGATCGGCGAGGCCGTCGAAGGCGCGCTCAAGGATGCCGGCTACGCCGTCGACTGGGTCAACAACGGCCAGACCGCACTCTCGGCGCTCGCCGCCCAGGCCTACGATCAGATACTGCTCGACCTTGGCCTGCCCGGCCGCGACGGGCTGAGCGTGCTGGAAAGCATCCGCGCCCGGGACAACCCCGTGCCGTTGGTCATCATCACCGCGCGGGACAGCCTCGAAGACCGTCTGCGCGGCCTCGACGGCGGCGCTGACGACTACGTGCTGAAACCTTTCGAGATGGCCGAACTGCTGGCACGCATGCGCGCGGTCATGCGCCGCAAGGGCGGCACCGCTTCGCCCATCCTCAGCAATGGCGCGGTGTCGCTGGACCCGGTTTCGAAACTGGCCTGCAGCGCGGAGGCAAGCGATGTGCAGCTGTCCAACCGCGAATTCAGCCTGCTGCAAGCCTTGCTGATCCGCCCCGGCGCGATCCTCTCGCGCAGCGAACTGGAAGATCGCATCTATGGCTGGGGTCATGAAGTCGAGAGCAACGCCATCGAGTTCCTGATCCATTCGCTGCGCAAGAAGCTCGGAGCCCAGGTCATCAGGAACGTCAGGGGAATGGGATGGATGGTTTGCAAAAGCGACTGAAGGAGTCCGTGCAGTTCCGCCTGTCCCTGGCGCTGTCGGGGACCATCCTGGTGGTCGCATTGCTAGCCGGCATCTTCGCCTTCGTATCGGCCTACCGCGAAGCGCTGGAGATGCAGGACAACACGCTCAAGCAGATCGGAGCGATGTTCGAGCGCCAGCAGATGACCCTGCACTACCCCAATGACACCCACAGAATCGCGGGCGACAACGAGGAGACCCGGGTCGTCGTGCAGTACCTGGCCGACAGCGCCATCGCCCCCGGAGCCAACGACAACAGCCTGCCATTGCCCCTGCCGAGCAGCCTGAACGATGGCTTCTCCACCACCAGCGTTGGCGGCGAGGAATTCCGCGTGCTGGTGCGCACTACTGCAACCGGGCAACGCATCGCCATTGCCCAGGAAACCGAAAGCCGCGACCGCGATGCGCGCGAAAGCGCCTGGCGAGGACTGATCCCCTTCGTAATCCTCATCCCTGTGCTGCTGCTGGTGATGAATGACCTGATCCGCAAGCTGTTCCGCCCCATTGCCACGCTGTCGGCCGAGATCGACCGGCGCGATGAACAGGACATGGCGCCTATCGACGCGCGCCACCTGCCCACCGAGATACGCTCCTTCGCCCTCGCCATCAACCGCCTGCTCGGCCGGGTCGGCAAGTCCATGGAAGCCCAGCGCCGCTTCGTCGCCGACGCGGCGCACGAACTGCGCTCGCCACTGACCGCGCTGTCACTGCAGGCGGAGCGTCTGGCAGCGGCGGAAATGTCCGGGCTGGCCAGGGAGCGCCTGGCCAAGCTGCGCCAGGGCATCGAGCGCGGCCGCAATCTCATCGACCAGTTGCTCGCGCTGGCCAGCGCGCAGTCATCCAGTGCCACGACCCCCGCGCGAATCTCGGTACACAAGGTCTACCGCGCAGTGCTCGAAGACCTGCTGCCGGTCGCCGAGAAGAAGCAGCTCGACCTGGGCGTGGACGGCGACGACTGCGAGATAGTGACCAACGAACTGGACCTGCAGACCCTGATCAAGAACCTGGCCGACAACGCGGTGCGCTACACCCCCGCCGGCGGCCGGATCGACCTGCGCGTGCTGCGCCAGGGTGCAACGGTCATCCTGCAGGTCGAGGACAGCGGGCCGGGCATTCCCGAGTCCGAGCGCGAGCGGGTTTTCGACGCCTTCTACCGGGTGCCCGGAAGCGACGAGATCGGCTCAGGCCTGGGCCTGTCCATCGTCAAGACCATCGCCAGCCGCGCCGGCGCCAGCATCGAGCTGGATTACTCGGACAGCACGGCGAAAACCGGACTGTGCGTTTCGCTACGCTTCCTGACTGCGACCTGATCGGCACACATCTGGCCCGCACGTATCTGACAGGTACGTACCCGCCCTGCCCCGGCCCGCCTCAGGGCCAGCTAAGTCTTCCCTCGTAATCTCGCGGCTCCAGCCAATGATCGTCCACGCGACCTTCGAGGAACCGAGCCGATGCGCGAGATCACGCTCCCATCCCCGTGCCGACCGGGCACGACCATCCCGGGCATCGCAGGCGCCTTGCCCGCGGCGGCCTACCCCGCCCTGTTGATTGCCTTCGTGCTGTGTTTCCTGGCGCCGCTCGGCCTGCACGGACTGTGGATACCCGACGAGTCACGCTACGCCCAGGCAGCCCAGGAAATGCTGCACGGCGGCAACTGGGTAGCGCCGCACTTCCTGGGGCTGCGCTACTTCGAGAAACCCATCGGCGGCTACTGGCTGATCGCGATTGGCCAGGCGATCTTCGGTGACAACCTGTTCGGCGCACGGATCGCTTCCGCCGTGACCACCGCCGCCACCCTGGGGCTGATCTTCCTGCTGGGCCGCCGCCTCTGGAACGACGCCTGGAAAACCTGGACGGCCTGCCTGCTCTACATGAGCTACGGCCTGGCGGCCGGGCAGGCCGGCTACTCCAACATCGACCCGCAGCTGACGCTGTGGATCACCCTCAGCCTGGTGGCGGCCTGGTACGCCATGGAGGGAGGCACCGCCCGCGAGCGCTGGACCGGCTGGGGCCTATTGGGCATAGCCTGCGCCATGGGCTTCATGACCAAGGGTTTTCTCGCCTGGCTGCTGCCGGTGATCGTGGTGGCTCCCTACGCGATACTGCAACAACGCTGGCGCGAACTGCTCAAGGGCGGTCCGCTGGCAATTCTCCTGGCCGTGCTGCTCAGCCTACCGTGGGCGCTTGCGGTGCATCACCGCGAAGCGGACTTCTGGCAGTTCTTCTTCTGGAACGAGCACATCCGCCGCTTTGCCGGAGCCAAGGCGCAGCACGCCGCTCCGTTCTGGTTCTTCGTCCCGATGCTGTTCGCCGGCGCCTCGCCCTGGGCCCTGCTGGTGGTGCCCAGCCTGCGTCGTGCCTGGCGTGAGCGCAAGGAACGGCGCATCGCGTTCCTCGCGCTCTGGCTGGCGATGCCCTTCCTGTTCTTCAGCCTCAGCAAGGGCAAGCTGCCGACCTATATCCTGCCGTGCTTCGTGCCGCTGGCCCTGCTGATGGCCAACGCGCTGGTGGACAAGGTTCGGCAAAGGGACCTGTTCGCCATCAGCGGCAACGGGCTGTTCAACCTGGTCGCGGGAAGCCTGGCCCTGCTCGGGCTGATCTTCCTGCAGCTGGTGCATCCGCTGTACAGCGGCCAGCCTCTGCAGCTGTCCCTCGCCTTGCTGGTTTGCGGCGCCTGGGCTGCCAGTGGCTACGTGCAATGGATGCGCCCGGCGCGGCACTGGTACGCACCGGCACTGGGGTTGTGGGTTCTGATTGCCCTGTTGCCGGCGGCGATGCCGTTGTCGGTGGTCGATAACAAGATGCCGGACCAATTCATTGCGCGGCACCTGGGCGAGCTGAAGGGCGCCAGGAGCCTGTTGAGCAATGAGCTGGGCGCCGCATCGGCGCTGGCCTGGCGACTGGATCGCAGCGACGTCACCCTGCTCGATGTGCAGGGCGAGTTGCAGTACGGCCTGGCCTATACCGATGCCGCCGAGCGCAAGGTCGCTTCGGAGAATGTCGGGCGCTGGATTGCCCAGCATTCCGAGCAAGGTCCGATCGGGATGGTGCTGGATCTTCCGGCGAAGTCCGGGGCCGATATTCCCTCCTGGATTCCGTCGGATGCGGAAGTCTTCCGGGAGAACAATCTGCTGATCGTTGTGACCCGCTCCCACGAAAGCAAACGTCCAGTTTCATCGAGTAAATCACCCTAGAAACGGATCAGCGCTGCTGAGCGGAAGCGCCGGCGAGAACGCAAGATCCGCCAGGCGGGGCTTTCAGCAGTATTCTGAAACCGCCAAACGTAACGCGTTACCATTTCCGGAGGCTGATTTCGGTAACGCGTTACAGCGATCGGCGCAGCACCTTCAGGCGCAGCCCGCCACTACAACCCCATCGGAGCTCCGAATCTGTACGGGCGAGCCTGCTCGCGAACACTTTCCGCACGGCCGCAACTTCGGAACGGCGCCCGTCAAGAGCCCCGCGCTTCCCTCCGAATACCCGCAGCGCCTAGTCAGCCAGCTCCGCCAGCACGCCCCTCAACCGTTCCAGGGTCGCCGGCGTGCAAGCCTGCATCGGCTCACGCACTTCGTTGGCGATCAACCCCTGCAGGGCCAGCGCACCTTTCACGGCAGCAGGATTCGGCTCGGCGAAGGCGGCCTGCATCCAGGGCAGCAGACGATAGAAAGTCCGGCGTGCCGCGTTGATATCGCCCTCCTCCATCTCCCCGCACATCCGCACGTAGAGATCGGCGCGTACGTGGGATGACGCCGAGATGGCCCCGGCACCACCCAGGCAGAGGTTGCTGAAGATCTGCAGGTCTTCCCCGGTGAGCACCGAGACCTGACCATCGGCGATCAGCGCCAGGGTAGTCTCCACATCGCCTGCGCAATCCTTGATCGCCACGATGTTCGGGTGACGCACGATGCGGCGCAGCGTCTCGCGCTCGATGCGCACACCGGTACGGTAGGGAATGTCGTAGAGCACCACAGGCACGCTGGCGGCGTCGGCCACGGCACGGAAGAAGGCTTCCAGCCCGGCCTGGGATGGACGGATGTAGTACGGCGCCGGTACCAGCACGCCTGCCACCGGGCGGCGCTGGATGTCCTGCAGGAAGGCCAGCAGCTCGCGCTGGTTGTTGCCGGCCAGCCCCATGATCACTTGCTGCGCGGGCACCCACTGGAGCACGGCATCGAGGACTTCGAGCTGTTCTTCATGGCTCAGCGCGGCCGCCTCGCCCGTGGTGCCGCAGACCACGAAACCGGCGACGCCTTGCTCCAGCAACTGCGCTACCAGCCCCTGAAGTGCCGGGTAATCGACTGCGCCATCACGAAAGGGAGTGACCAGCGCCACCCAGATCCCACGAAAATTCGACATGCAAAGACTCCTGTTGGCTGACCGTCGGGTCGCCGTCAGGGAGGGATGCGGGAATCAAGCGGGAGGGAGGTTCGACCTTGCGCCTTGTGTCCTGTCAGCCCATCTGACGGGACAGCGCCCCGGTCAAATGAGCGACTGTTTCTTCGATTTCTTGGCAACGACAACGCACGCGCAGGCCCGGGCAAGGAAGCCCGAAGCGGAAAGCGAGTGGTTGAAGACGGAGAACATGGAATGCTCTTGCCCAAGATAAGTTGTGTGAAATACCTGACGGATACTGCTGAAGGACCGAGGGAGCTGTCAACTCCCCCGCTTCGCTTTGCGTGTCCGCAGGCAGGACTGGCTCAGTCCTTGCCGCAGCGGCTCTCGTCATGCTGCAGGCTGGCCTGGCTCACCTGGCTGCCCGGCGGAACGCTGCGGGTCAGCCAGACGTTACCGCCAATGGTCGAGCCCTTGCCGATGGTGACGCGACCGAGGATGGTCGCGCCGGCATAGATCACCACTTCGTCCTCGACGATCGGGTGGCGCGGCTCGCCCTTGTGCAGTTGGCCGGTTTCGTCGGCAGTGAAGCGTTTTGCCCCCAGGGTCACTGCCTGGTAGATGCGCACCTGCTTGCCGATGATCGCGGTTTCACCGATCACCACGCCGGTGCCATGGTCGATGAAGAAGCTGCTGCCGATCTGCGCGCCGGGGTGGATGTCGATGCCGGTGGACGAGTGCGCCAGCTCCGAGATGATCCGCGCCAGCAGCGGCAGCCCGGCGTTGTACAGGTGATGCGCGAGACGGTGGTGAATGATTGCCACCACACCCGGGTAGCACAGCAGTACCTCGTCGACACTGCGTGCGGCCGGGTCGCCCTGGTAGGCCGCGAGCACATCGGCGTCGAGCAGCCGGCGCATCTCCGGCAGTGCACGGGCGAAATCACGCACCAGCACCACGGCGTGCTCATCGATCCGGCCGTCCACCACATCACCGCGCTGCCGCGCGCTGTAGCGCAGTTCCAGTCGTGCCTGTACCAGCAGTGCATTCAGCGCGGCGTCCAGGGTGTGGCCGACGAAGAAGTCCTCGCTCTCTTCGCGCAGGTCGTTCGGCCCCAGGCGCATGGGGAACAGCGCACTGGCCAGGCGTTCCACCACTTCCTCGACGGACTGCCGCGAGGGCAGTTCGCGACCACCCTGCTCCGGGTGGCGGCCCGTGCGGCTGCGCCATTCATTGCGTGCGCCACGCAGGTCCTCGACGATCTGCGCCAGTTGCCAGTTCACCGGGACATTCTCGTACAGTCGGTTGGCGTCGTTCATCGCTTGCTGTGTTCCTTGATCTTCAGGGGCTTTCAATCACGATTGCCTATCCTGATCGGTCACGCCGCGCAGGACAAATCGCCGGAAGGCATAACCTAATGCCTTTTTCGTAGTACGAAGCACTGCCACGCCTCGCCTTCGCGCAAGCCTGAGGCATTTTCCTAGTCGCCAGCCCCCGCTACACGAAAGGAAACGTCCTGCACGTTATGCGCTTCCACATTGCGCCGGATGGTGTGGTAGCGCTTCTGGTAGCCGCGCAGATCGTGAGTCGGAATGTGCAGGTGGCGCGCCACATGACTCCACGCCCGCGCCTCGCTCATGGACTCATCCTGGGCTTCGAACTCGAACTCCCGCCCATCTCTCACAAAGCTGACGTGGTACCGCTTTGTCAGAAATTCGTCCTGCATGGCGCCTCCGGGCTGCTGGCTCTGTTTCAAGCACTGACCGGGCGCGGGTATCGGCGGTTCAAAGAGAATGATGGCCAGGCCATCGGCATTCGGCTCAGTCCATCACGACCAGGGAGATAGTGCCGCCTTCGGCAGGCGAATGGTGCAGGACGAGGTCGATCCGGTGGGCGGCGTGAAGCAGGGTTTCGGCGTCATGTTCCAGCAATAGTGCTGCCGCCATCAGCGCCGTTGCCGCATCGGGAGTGGTGGCCTTGAGCGCGGCTTCGCGCAGCACCTGGACGACGCAGGTCTCGTTGAAAGCCGAGGCCATCAATACCTTTCGCAGTCGCTCCACGTCAGCCTCCATTGCTTGTGGTTGTGCATTGCAGGAATAGCCCGGTTTTTCCATTTCCACCCCGCCAGCCGACGATTGGCGACACCTGCTGCGCCGGCTATGATAGGTAACGCGTTACCAGAATATCGAGCGGATTCCGGTAACGCGTTACAAACCAGGGGAACCAGAATGAAAGACGCCAAGGACAAAGCCACTCGCGACGCCTTCGAAACGCCGCGCAAGGGCCGCCCCCGCAAGGAAGGCGCCATGAGCAACGCCGAAAAACAGGCTGCCTATCGCAAGCGCCGGGCGGAATCCGGTGGTGGCGCGGTGATGCTCAACAACGAGGAAATCTGGCTGATCTGCCACGCACTGGACGGCAAGGTCTGGGAGGCGGACAGCGAGCAGCGGCAGAAGCTAATCGCGCGACTGCGCAAACGAGTCGTCTGAACCGCCCTGCATCAACCCACAGATCAGTTCCATGCCCAGGTCTCTTACCTGCCTGACGGTGCGCAGTTCATTGCCGTGGATACCGAACACGTTGGTTCGCGGCGTGGAGGTATAGCGGCTCTGAAGGCTGATCAGGTAACGGCCGTCTTCCTGTCGGTCGCAGGTGAAGTCGAACAGTGGATAGCTCCGGTGAAGGAGTTCGGCGACGTCGTGACAGCTTGGCGGATTCATCGGATTCTCCTGCGTTGCTGTGCCTATCCTGCGCCGCTGCGCTGGGAATGGAACCGCGGCCACTGGCCATCACCCGGCTCGCCCACTTCGCCGGCGACGCCGCAAAGGCCAACGATTTGAGCGGCTTGAGTCCTGCACGGCGGCAATTCTCCGGGTTCGCCAATTAACCAGCCCGGACCGGCGGCAAGACTTTACATATAACGGTTTTTCGCCGCCGCGATGACGGATCGTTCTGAAAAAGAGTCGAACACCCCTGCGCGATGTGTTTCGGATGAAGGGAATGCACGGCATTCGCCTATTCATTTTTCACGGACTTTTCTCACGAACATTGCCCACGGAGTAGTTCCCATGGCCGAACATAGAGGCGGTAAAGGCAACTTTGCAGAAGACCCCCAGCGTGCTTCCGAAGCCGGCAGGAAAGGCGGCCAGCACAGTGGCGGCAACTTCAAGAATGATCCGGCGCGCGCATCCGACGCGGGCCGCAAGGGAGGTCAGCGCAGTCACGGCGGCCACTGATCCGGAGCTGGCGAGGCGGCGTTGTGCGCGCTCGCCAGCTCACTGCCAGTCGTTAATTCCCCGCAAGAACGAAAACGGCGCCGAAGGATCGGCGCCGTTTTTCATGGGCAGCTGCTCACTGGCGACTCGGGCGGAGCGCCCGGTCACTGAGTGCAGAGCACCTCGCTCACCTGGATATCCGAGCGCGAATCGTGCCCGACCGGGCCATGCAGCGCGCGGACGAACTTCTGTGCCTGCTCGCGACTCAGGCTTTCCTGGCGCAGCACGGTGCTCATGGACTGGCCGTTGCGGCTATAGCGGATCAGGTACGCGTGCATGGTGCCTCCTCCCCGGTGAACTCGGCCGTTCCGCTGATCGGACGGCCTTTGTGCGCAGGAGTCTAGTTCAGCATCCAGGGTTGCACGGGCGGACTGAGCAGCGTGCGCTGAATGGCACCCTCCAGTTCGTCGAAGTCCGCCGACTTGGGCAGCACGGGGTAAGGCGAGCCCTCTTCGCCTTTCTCCGCCCAAGGCGACAGCACCAGTACGCGCATGCGTGGCCGCAGCGGCAGGCAGGCTTCGATCAGGGCGGCACCTGTCAGCGGCCCGGTGAGCTGCTCGTCGATGAGGAACAGGTCGATGACCGAGGACGACACCAGGTGCTCGATGGCTTCTTCTTCGCTGAGGGCGCTGAGCACGGCATGGCCCTGGCCGAGCAGATGGTCTTCCAGGCGCTGCAGTTGCTCGGGTGCTTCCTCGAGGATCAGCACCATCTTGTTGTCATGTGCTTGCATGTGCGTCTCTCCCTTGTCGAGTACGGGCTCTCCACGAATGCAGGAGTCGAGCAAGTTCCGCGCCCATTCGCCGCCCAAGGCCAGAGGCCTGCCGCAGAGCGGTTTGTCGGACCAGTGATCGCACGGCGCTAGCAGCAGAAAGCCCGAGTGCGCGATTTTCTCGATGCAGAATGCCCGATGCAAAGTGGGCGCAGCGGGTGAGTGGCGAGCACATATGCCCGCAACCGAAACGGCCTATCGCCACAAGTTGCTTGGCACGACAACCCAGGCTGTTAGGGTAAGTGCACTTCCCGGACTTTCCCCTGGCCCCTCTCCGACGGGGCCTTCTTTTTGCCCTGCCGATACAGGCGCCGCGCGGCGCTAACCTGCCGCCACCCGGGTTTTCCGCAACAGGCGCGCCAGGCCTTCCCGGTTCACCGCTTCGCTGAACAGAAAGCCCTGCACCTCGCCACACTGCTCGTCCGCGAGGATGCGCAGCTGATCTTCGGTTTCCACGCCTTCGGCGGTGACCGCCAGGTTCAACGCCCGGCCCAGCGCGATGATGGCCTGGACGATGGAACGGTCGCGGCCGGTGGTGTCGAGGGTGGCGACGAAGCGGCGGTCGATCTTGATACTGTCGAACGGGTACGCGCGCAGGTAGCCCAGGGATGAGTAGCCGGTACCGAAGTCATCCATGTTCAGCTTCACGCCCAGCTCCTTGAGCGCCTGCATGGTCAGCAGCGCGCACTCCACGTCGCCGAGCATGGTGTTCTCGGTGAGTTCCAGTTCCAGCCGCTCGGCTGCCAGCCCCGAGTCCACCAGCGCTGCTTTCACCTGGCTGACGATGTCGGCGTGGATGAACTGGCTCGGCGAGATATTCACCGACACCAGCATCGAACCCGGCCAGCGGGCCGCCTCACGGCAAGCCTCCGCGAGCACCCACTCGCCGATATCGACGATCAGGTCGCTTTCCTCCGCCAGCTTGATGAACTCCTCCGGCCCCACCAGGCCGCGCGCGGGATGATTCCAGCGCAGCAGGGCCTCGGCGGAGACGATGGCCAGGTCGCCGATGCGGTAGCGCGGCTGGTAGTACAGTTCCAGCTGACCCTCGCGCAGGGCCTCGCGCAACTCGGTCTCGCTGCGCTTGCGCGCCTTCAGCTGCAGGTCCAGGTGCTCGGAATAGAAGCGCCAGGCGTTGCGCCCGGCGGACTTGGCTTCGTACATCGCCACGTCCGCGCAGCGCAGGAGGTTCTGTGCGTCGCCCTGGGCATCGCCCGAGAGCACGATGCCGATGCTGGTGCCGATATGCAGCAGGTTGCCGTTGTACTCGATGGGTTGATTGATGATGGCCACCAGGCGCCGGCAGAAGGCCTCGGCGTCGCCGCGCCCCTGGGACTGGCTGTCGACGATGACGAACTCGTCTCCACCCAGGCGCGCCACCAGGTCCTCGCCGCGAATCGAATCGCGCAGGCGCTCGGCGACTATCTGCAGCACCGCATCGCCGGCCGGATGACCAAGTGTGTCGTTGATGGGTTTGAAACGATCCAGGTCGAGCATCAGCACCGCCATCTGCTCCTCACGCCCGCTACCCAGCAGGTCATCCATGAAACTGGCGAGCTTGGCGCGGTTGGGCAGCCCGGTCAGGGCGTCGTGCAGTGACAGGTGCTGGATCCGCGCGTGGGCTTCCACCTCATGGGTGATGTCGGCGCTGGTGCCGCGATAACCCAGCCCGCCCGCGCCGGACGCAGTGAACCTGCAGATACGCCGCAACCCGTGGGCGTCGCGAAAACCGCAGGTCAGGGTGGTGGAATGGCCTTCCTGGGGTATCTTCTCCAGCCAGGCGACCAGGCTCGTCGTGTCGCAACTGATCAGGTCGTCGATACGCCGCCCGATCCAGTCGTCGATACGGTAGCCGGTCAGCGTCTCGAAGCGCGCGGAGAGATAGGTCAGCCGGAAGCTCTCGTCGATTTCCCAGATCCAGTCGGAACTGGCTTCGGCGACAGCCCTGAACCGCTGCTCGCTGGTTTCCAGCGCCTGGTTGATCTGTTTCAGGCTGCGCTGATAGTGATCGACCACCCGCGCATTGGTCAGCGAAGCGCGGATCAGCCAGACCAGGAAGACGAACACCAGCAGTACCACCGCCGCCCAGACGCTCGCCAGGCGATGCAGCATGTCACGGCCGGGCGTGGGGGTGCGCCAGCTGAGCTCGAAACCCGAATCCCCCAGGTCGACGGCGCTGCCGTCGCTGACCCGCACATCGTCGGCGCGCACCTGCAGCGCGTTCAGGCCGAAATCCCGCGCGATCTTCTGCAGCTTGGCCGGAGTGAGCCGGTCGACGAAGATCATCAGCGGACCGTCCAGCGGCGGGTTGGCTCGTGTCGGGCGGACCAGTGCAGCGGTGGCAATGGCAGGCTGGTCGCCCAGGGTCACGTAACGCGTCACCACGGCATCATGCCGCGCGGCCAGCGTGGCGGCGTCGCGCAGCTCGTCGAGGTTCACCGGCATGTCACGGGTACAGTGGCTGCGCGTCGGCTGGCCGTCACGCATCACGTACTCCTCGCCGGCCTGGTTGAGCACGCAGACCATCTCGTACTCGTTGGCGGTGTAAAGCAGCGGACCGACGTTGTCCTCGCGGTAGGCCCAGTCAGCGTTGAGCGGCGCATTGAGGTAGTGGTAGGCGTCATTCCAGAACGCGTAGGTGCGGATCAGCGACTCGGAGGCGGCGATGCGGTTCTGCAGCGCCTTGCCGGCGTAGAAGAGCGTCTGCTCCCGGGCCATCTCATCCTGCAGCGCAGCGATGTGCCCCATCACCGCGCCGCTCACCCCCAGCGCCCCGAGCAGGATCAGGATGAACAGCGTCAGGTGCCAGGTGACAGTACGCTGGGCGGAGATCTCGCGTGGCGCGGCGAGCCGGGTGACATGGGTATTCATCGGCGTCTCTTCTGGGAGGACTTACCACTAGGAGTGACGGGGCGTGCCGATGTTCAACCCGAGCGCCCGCCGCGCGATGCCAGCGACCGTTCGCGCGCAATAGCTGAACCTTCGATAGGGTTGCGGCTCACAGCCCACGGCAGACCCGCGCGCGCCGGTTTCATCCGGGGCAGACGGGCGCAATCGCTTTCCGGCAGGTCGCAGGCGCCGCCAGGTCCGTCTACCCTGCAAACGGAAACGCATCCGCGAGCGGCCACATACCCTGGACACGCTGCTGTGACTCGCGAAAGGAGGTTCAGATGCCCTCTGTGCAATACACCAACCGTCGCCATGCCGGCGTGGCGCTGGCAATGGCCCTGCGCGACATGCCGCTGGAGAACCCGCTGGTCCTCGCCCTGCCCCGCGGCGGCGTGCCGGTCGGCAAGGAGATTGCCCGCGCTCTGGGCGCCCCGCTGGACGTGCTGCTGGTGCGCAAGATCGGCGCGCCGGGCAATGAGGAGTACGCCCTGGGTGCCATCGTCGACGGCCCCGAGCCGAACTGGGTGGTGGACGAGCAGATGCTCGAACGCTACGACCCGCCACCGGAATGGTTCGAGCAGCAGGTGCTGGAGCAGATCCGCGAGCTGGAGCGCCGGCGAGTGCTCTACCGCGGCGTGAAGGCCCCGGCGCAGCTGGAGGACCGCGACCTGATCGTGGTCGACGACGGCCTCGCCACCGGCAGCAGCATGCGCGCCGCGCTCCAGTGCCTGCGTGCGCAGCATCCGCACAAGGTGGTACTGGCCGTGCCGGTGGGACCGGCAGAAACCGTGCAGAAGCTGCGTGATGAGGTGGATGCGCTGGTCTGCCTGGACACCCCGTCACCCTTCCGTGCGGTGGGCGATCACTACCGGGACTTCCACCAGCTCAGCGACCAGGAAGTGATCGACCTGCTGGCGAAATAACGCCCCCAGGGGGCTCAGTGTTCAGCCGCTTTCGCGCTCCAGCACTCGGCAACCGAGCAGGTTCAGCCGCTCCACCGCGCCCTCCAGCGGTACTACGCCAATGGACTGCAGCACGCGCAGCGCGGCAATCTCGCCGATCTCGCGGGCCGGCGGTTTGATGGTGGACAGGCTGGGCAGCAGCATCGGTGCGAAGGGATAGTCACCAAAGCCCAGTACCGCGCAATCCTCGGGAATCTTCAGCCCCGCGCGCTGGCCGGCGAGCAGCCCGCCGGCAGCCAGGTTGTCGTTGGCGAAGATGATCGCCTCCGGCCGCTGCGCTCCACGTGCCATCAACGCTTCCATGGCCTGCCGCCCGGCTTCGAAGGGCGCGCTCTCGGTGGGCACGAACATCCACGGTTCGCCGCCCAGTTCGCGCAGGGTGTCGGCGTAGCCATCACGGCGATCCAGGGCGCTGAAGTCGCCGGGCGCGCTGTTCTGCACGAAGGCAATGCGCCGGTGGCCCTTCCCGTGCAGGTAGCGCACTGCTTCCACGCCGACCTGATAGTGGGAAAAGCCGACCTGGAGCGGTGCGCGCTCGGGCTGGTAATCCCAGACCTCCACCACCGGCATGTCGGCGCCGGCGATCAACTTCTCGGTGGCGGCGCTATGGAAGTGGCTGGTCAGCACCAGCGCCGCCGGGTTCCAGCCGAGGAAGGCGCGTACGGCGCTTTCTTCCTTGTCTTCGGAGAAGTAGCTGGAGGCCAGCAGCAACTGGTGGCCGCGGGCAGCGAGGGTGTCGCTGAACGCCTGGATGGTGTCGGCGAAGATCGGCCCGGAGATGTTCGGCACCACCATCCCCACTACCCTGCCCCGCGCCGAAGCCAGTCCGCCGGCGACCTGGTTGGGCACGTAGCCCAACTCCTCCACCGCTGCGCCGATTCGCTCGCGCAGGTCATCCGACAGTTGCGCCGGCTGGTTGAAGTAGCGCGACACGCTGATCGCGGAAACGCCCGCGCGCTCGGCCACTGCAGTCAGCGTCACGCGCCCTGCCCCGCGACGTTTACGGGGTGTCTGGTTGGCCAACACGGCTCTCCTGCTGCTGGAGTCTGAATACCATTTCAGGAATATAAACGTAATTTTTAATTATTTGACGATCTATCTGGCGATTCAGGATACTCGCCGATGTTAGCGCTAACAACACAAACTGTCCGCAACGATTCCAGCCACTCGCACGAGCGAGCGCTCGTGACAGTCCCGCAGAAAAAGGCGCCCCGGCAAAGAGACTGAGGGTGGACCAGGGCACGAAGGAGTGGCTATGCAATCGCAACAACGGGGGACGCTCGGCCGTCCGTCATTCACTGGTCGGCGCAGCGCGCTGGCCCTGGGCGTCGCCAGCGTGATCGGCGCACTGAGCTGCAGCGTGCAAGCTGCGCAGGCCACCGGCAGCGACACCCAGTCCGCCGACTCGGCGCCGACGCTCAAGGCAGTCACCGTGACCGCCACTCGCCGCGAAGAATCGCTGCAGAAGGTCCCGGTGGCCGTTTCGGTAATCGATGGCGAGCAGCTGGAACGCGACAACCGCAATAACGTGTCGAGCATCGTCCAGCAGGTGCCGACCCTGAATTTCCGTACCGGAGCCTCGAACAAGGACACCTCGCTGTTCGTCCGCGGCGTGGGCACCATCTCCACCTCCCCCGGCGTCGAGCCGAGCGTATCGACGGTGATCGACGGGGTGGTGCTCGGCCGCCCCGGCCAGGCGACCCTCGACCTGCTCGACGTCGAGCGCATCGAAGTGCTGCGCGGCCCGCAGGGCACGCTGTTCGGCAAGAACGCCTCGGCCGGCGTGCTCAACGTGGTCACCCGCGAGGTACCGGACGAAACCACCGGCTACATCGACTACTCGCACTTCGGCGGCGGCAACGAGAACCGCACACGCTTCGGCATCGGCGGCACGCTGATCCCCGGCAAGCTCAAGGCCAGCGTCACCACCCTGCTGGGCAGCTACGACGGCAACGTGGACAACGTCTACAACGGCCACGAGGTGAACGGCTACAACCGCGCCGGCGCGCGCACGAAGTTCGAGATCACCCCGAACGACGACCTCAAGGTCACCCTGATCGCCGACTACATGAAGGGCAATGACGACAGTCCCAGCGGCGTCATCACCAGCACTTCCAGCGCGGCCTTCGCCAATGCCCTGCGCCCGGTGACGGCGGACAGCGACAACCGCAAGATCAACAGCGACTACCGCACCCACGTCGACGACACCAACAAGGGCCTGTCGGCGCAGCTGGACTGGAACCTGGGCGACTACACCCTGACCTCCATCAGCGCCTGGCGCGGCTGGGACAACACCCAGTGGCAGGATGGCGACCGACTTTCCCAGGTCACGGCGAGTATCCCCAGCTCCCACGACAAGGGCGAACTGAACTACGACCAGTACTCCCAGGAACTGCGCCTGGCCTCGCCCAAGGGGGAGTTCCTCGAGTACGTCGGTGGCCTCTACTACATGCACGCCGTGGACGATGAAACCTACCGCCGCGTGGTGACCTCCACCACCGCGCAGAACACCGGCGTGGCCGACTACAGCACGCGCAGCGACACCTACGCGGTGTTCGGCGAGAGCACGCTGAACTTCACCGACGACTTCCGTGGCATCGCCGGCCTGCGCTACACCCACGACGACCTGGAATACGACCATCGCCGCCGCTCCACCTCGGCCACGGCGGTGACCGGCATCCAGCCGTCCACGTCCAGTTCCGGCTCCACCGATGAGGACGGCTGGTCCGGCCGCCTCGGCCTGCAGTACGACCTCAGCGAGCAGCTCACCAGCTACCTGACTTACTCGCGCGGCTACAAGGGGCCGGCCTACAACGTGTTCTTCAACATGCAGCCACGCGACACCGAGGCGCTCAAGCCGGAGACCTCCAACTCCTGGGAAGCCGGCCTGAAGGCCACCGCGCTGGACAACCGCCTGACCGCCAACCTCGCGGTGTTCCACACCGTCTACGACAACTACCAGGCGAACTTCTACGACACCGTCGCCGGCCAGGTGGTGACCCGTCTGATCAACGCCGGCAAGGTCAAGAGCGAGGGCGCCGAGCTGGACTTCAGCTACCAGGCGACCCGCCAGCTGAAGGTCTCCGGCGCCGTTGCCTACACCAAGGCGCGCATCGACAGCTTTGCCTGCCCGGCCGGTGCGGCCGCTGCCTGCAATGTCGACGGCAAGCCGCTGCCCTTCTCGCCGGACTGGAAGAGCTACGTGCGCGCCGACTACAGCATCCCGCTGGACAACGGCCTGGATGTGGAACTGGGCACCGACTACAGCTGGCAGGACAAGGTGCAGTACGACCTCAGCCAGAACCCCGACACCATCCAGGGCGCCTACGGCCTGTGGGGAGCCAGCATCGCCCTGGCTGACTACAACGACGGCTGGCGTGTCGCCCTGCTGGGCAAGAACCTCACCGACAAGTCCTATTCGCCCCTCCTGGCCACCGGCGGCAGCTACGTCTACCGCATGGTGCCGCGCGACGACGGCCGCTACTTCGGCGTCGAGCTGCGCAAGGACTTCTGATCGCCTGAAACAAGCGGCGCCGGCTCGCCCCGGCGCCGCCGACAACAACACCCACGCCGCCTTGCGTCCAACCCGACGGACACACAGGAAAACCGACATGACACGCACCCTTTCCCTTGGCGCCTTCCTCATGGCCACCGGTCACCACGTCTCCGCGTGGCGGCACCCGGATGTGCCGGCCAACGGCGGCCTCGACTTCCGACTCTACATGCGCCTGGCGCAGGTGGCCGAAGCGGCGAAGTTCGACGCACTCTTCGTTGCCGACAGCGTTGCCGCGCCAACCGGCGACATCGCCAGCCGCATGGCACGCTCCGACCACTTCGAGCCGCTGACCCTGCTCTCGGCGCTGGCGGCAGTGACCGAACGCATCGGTCTGGTCGGCACCGTGACCACCAGCTACAACGAGCCGTACCACGTGGCGCGCAAGTTCGCCTCGCTCGATCACATTTCCGAAGGCCGCGCCGGCTGGAACCTGGTCACCTCCGATGCCGCTGCGGAGGCGCTCAACTTCAACCGCCAGGAACACTTCGGCCACGCCGAGCGCTATGCCCGCGCACGGGAATTCTACGAAGTGGTCACCGGCCTGTGGGACAGCTGGGAAGAAGACGCTTTCACCCGCGACAAGGCCAGCGGCCAGTACTACGACCCGGCCAAGCTGCATGTGCTGAACCACGAGGGCGAACACTTCCGCGTGCAGGGCCCGCTGAACGTCGCGCGCTCGCCCCAGGGCCGCCCGGTGATCGTCCAGGCCGGCAGCTCCGAGACCGGCCGCGAGCTGGCCGCGCAGACCGCCGAAGTGGTGTTCACCGCGCAGACCTCGCTGGCCGCCGCCCGCGACTTCTACAACGACCTCAAGGGCCGTCTGCCGCGCTTCGGCCGCAGCGCGGACGACCTGCGCATCATGCCCGGCGTGTTCGTGGTGGTCGGCCAGAGCCAGGCCGAGGCACAGGAGAAGTTCGAGGAATTCCAGGAACTGATGGAGCCGCAGGTCGGCGTCGCTCTGCTGTCGCGCATGCTCGGCAACTTCGACCTGTCCGGCTACCCACTGGACGGCCCGCTGCCCGAGCTGCCGCTCACCGACAGCGGCCAGCGCAGCCGCCAGCTGCTGCTCACCGAGCTGGCCGGGCGCGAGAACCTCACCCTCGCCCAGCTGGGCCGGCGCATCGCCGGCGGGCGCGGGCACTACAGCCTGATCGGCACGCCGGCGCAGATCGCCGACGAACTGCAGGCGTGGTTCGAAGGCGGCGCCGCCGATGGCTTCAACGTGCTGGTGCCGCACCTGCCCGGCGGCCTGGAAGACGTGGCCAACCACGTCGTGCCAGAGCTGCAGCGACGCGGGCTGTTCCGCCGCGAGTACAGCGGCAGCACCCTGCGCAACCACCTCGGGCTCAAACGTCCGGCCAACCGCTACACGATCTGACGATTCACCGGCCGCCCCCTCTACGGCCCGTTTGCAAAGGAGTTTTCATGACCTACCTCGCCCACCCCGACCGCTACCAGCGCGTCCCCTACCGCCGCGTCGGCCGCAGCGGGCTGGTGCTGCCAGCCCTCTCCCTGGGCCTGTGGCACAACTTCGGCGACAGCGTGCCGCTGGACCGCCAGCGCGCCCTGCTGCGCACCGCCTTCGACCTGGGCATCAACCACTTCGACCTGGCCAACAACTACGGCCCGCCCTATGGCAGCGCCGAGATCAACTTCGGTCGCCTGCTGCGCGAGGACTTCGCCGCCTACCGCGACGAGCTGGTGATCTCCACCAAGGCCGGCTGGGACATGTGGCCCGGCCCCTACGGCCAGGGCGGCAGCTCGCGCAAGTACCTGCTCTCCAGCCTCGACCAGAGCCTCAAGCGCCTGGGCGTGGACTACGTGGACATCTTCTACTCGCACCGTTTCGACCCCGATACCCCGCTGGAGGAAACCGCCGGTGCGCTGGCCAGCGCCGTGCAGCAGGGCAAGGCGCTGTACGTGGGCATCTCGTCGTATTCCGCCGGCAAGACTGCCGAGATCGCCGCGCTGCTGAAGGAACGGAAGGTGCCGCTACTGATCCACCAGCCGGCCTACAACCTGTTCAACCGCTGGGTGGAAAAGGACCTGCTGGCCACCACCGATGAGCTGGGCGCGGGCGTCATCGCCTTTACGCCGCTGGCCCAGGGGCTGCTCACTGATCGTTACCTCAACGGCGTGCCGGCCGACGCGCGGGTCAACCAGCCGGGCGGCGCTTCGCTGCGGCCGGAGCACCTGTCCGACGACAACCTGCGTCGTGCCCGCGCGCTGAACGAAATCGCCCGGCGCCGCGGCCAGAGCCTGGCGCAACTGGCGCTGGCCTGGGTGCTGCGCGATGCCCGTGTGACCTCCGCGCTGATCGGCGCCAGCCGGCCGGAACAGATCGTCGAGAATGTTGCCGCGCTGGACAACCTCGTGTTCAGCGCCGAGGAACTGGCGGAGATCGATCGTTACGCCGTGGAAGGCGGGATCAACCTCTGGGAGAAACCGTCCCACGACTGGAAGGAATGAGCCTGTGAGACTGTTCAGTCGACTGCTCGCCGCTCTGCTGCTGATCGCGGCCGGCACGGCCCAGGCGCAGGACCCGACGCAACTGCGCATCGGCTACCAGAAGGCCTCGGTCAGCCTGGTGCTGGCCAAGGAGCACGGCCTGCTGGAGAAGCGCTTCCCGCAGACGCAGATCCAGTGGATCGAATTCCCCGCCGGGCCACAAATGCTCGAAGCGTTGAACGTGGGCAGCCTGGATATCGGCTCCACCGGCGACATCCCGCCGATCTTCGCCCAGGCCGCCGGCGCCGACCTGCTCTACGTCGGTGTCGAACCGCCCAAGCCGCAGGCCGAAACCGTAGTGGTGCCCAAGGGCAGCCCGATCCACAGCGTGGCTGAACTCAAAGGCAAGCGCGTGGCCTTCCAGAAGGGCTCCAGCTCGCACAACCTGCTGCTGCGCCTGCTGCAGAAGGAAGGCCTGAGCCTCAAGGACATCCATCCGCTGTACCTGACGCCGGCTGACGCCCGCGCCGCGTTCGAGAGCGGCCGGGTGGATGCCTGGGCGATCTGGGACCCGTGGTACTCGGCGCTGCTGCTGGATGGTCATGCACGCTTGCTCGCTGACGGCTCGGCGGTCGGGCTGAGCGGGCCGTTCTACCTGTCCAGCCGGGAATACGCAGGCGCCAACCCAGCGTTCATTCAACAGGTACTGGGCGCCCTCAACGACGCGGAAGCCCTGACCCGCAGCGACGAGCCCGGCAGTGTGGCAATCATGGCGCGGATCACCGGGCTGGCTCCCGCGGTGATCGAGGAAACCTTCAGGCACCGTCCGGCCTCGCCCATTCAGCCTGTCGGTGAGGCGGACATTGCCGCGCAACAGCGCACCGCCGACCTGTTCCTCGCCGAGCGCATCCTGCCGCGCGCCGTGGATATCAGCGCGGCGCGCTGGAATCCCTGACCTGGGGTGCCGGGACTACGTCCGCGGTTCGCGGGCATGGCCCGCTCCTACAGGGGCTCCTTCCAGGCTCAGATAGCGGTCCTGAACCCATAGGAGCGGATTGCGTCCGCGATGTTTCCGGGCGGCGCGGAGGCCCTCAGTACTCGTCGTGCCGACGCCACCACATGCTTTGCTCATTGCGCCCCAGCGGTGCGCGGTCGAGCCACTGGAACAGGCCCCACAGCGAGTCCAGCCCGCGGGCGTAGGTGGAGTAGCAGTGATAGATGTGCTCGCCCTCACGAATGAAGCTGCTCATTCCCGGCAGATCGCGGGTGAAGGTCGCCACATCGGTGCCGCAGCAGGCGGCAGTTGCGACCACAGGTTCCGGCGCCGGACCCGCGGCGGGGCCTTCGCGGCGGAAGTTGTAGTCAACCTCCCCGCCACGCTGCTGCGCCTGGGTGAAGGACACGTTGAAGTCATAGTTGAAACCACTGCCGTGGGACGACGCCCAGGGGAAGCTCCAGCCCATGCGCAGGCGATAGGCCAGCAACTTTTCCAATGGCGCGCGCGATACCGCTACCAGGCTTACGTCGTGGTTCGCCAGGTGGGTCGCATAGCCGTCGAAACCATCGGCGATGTTCGAGCACGACGGACAGCCGGCTCGGTAGTCCGGGCCGAACATGAAGTGGTAGACCAGCAGTTGCGAACGGCCGGCAAACAGGTCGGCGAGCCTCGCCGGACCCTGCTCGGTGTCGAAGCGGTAGTCCTTGTCGATCAGCACCCAGGGCAGCGCCTGGCGTTGGCGCGCCAGTTCGTCGCTGCGCCGGGTCAGGGCCTTTTCCTCGGCCAGCAGGTCCAGGCGCGCAGCCAGCCACTCTTCGCGGGTCGCGGTGGGATGGGCAGTCATGGCAGTTCTCCTCCGCCAGCGGCGGCTCGGTGGGCATGGCTTAGACTAGGCAGCGGGCCGAGTTCGACGGGAGTGACAAAGGTGGCGGGATTTCCATGGATTCGCTGATCACGGCGGCAGCCGGCGCGCTCGCCGCAGGCGATCCGCTGGGCGCGCTGAACCGCGTGGCGCTGCGCGAAGACCCGCCGGCACTGGCCCTGCGCGGCATCGCTATGGCCCAGCTGGGCGATTTTCTCCGCGCCCGCGCCCTGCTGCGCCGCGCCGCCCGCGCCTTCGGCGCCCATGAGCCGATGGAGCGCGCCCGCTGCCGGGTGGCCGAGGCGGAAGTGGCGCTGGCCAGCCGCGAGCTGAACTGGCCGACTACACCGCTGGAGCAGGCCGTGCAGACGCTGCAGAACCATGGCGATGCGAACAACGCCGCCCACGCCCGCTACCTGCTGATCCGCCGCGCACTGCTGATCGGCCAGCTCGACCAGGCCCATGCCGCACTCGGCGAATTGCAGCCGACATCGCTGCCGGCGCCGTTGCGCGCGGTTCACTGGCTGATTGCGGCCGGCATCGCCGTCCGCCGACTGCACGCCGGTGAGGCCCGGACAGCACTGCGCAAGGCCGCCGAAGCCGCTTCGGTCGCGGGCATTCCGGCCCTGCGTGCAGAGGTCGATCAGGCAACGCACGCGCTCGAAGCGCCGGCCGCCCGGAGAACCGACCGCCAGCTCGCGCACCTGCTGTCACTGGATGACGTGGAGACGCTGCTGGGCTCCGATGCCCTGGTAGTGGACGCCTGCCGCAACCGCATCGGCGATCTCTCACTGGGCAGTCGTCCGGTGCTCTTTGCCCTGGCACGCACCCTGGCCGAAGCCTGGCCGGGCGACGTGTCGCGCACCGAGCTGATCGGCCGGGTGTTCCGCACCCGCCACCCGGATGAAACCCACCGCGCACGTCTGCGAGTGGAGATCGGCCGCCTGCGCCGTCTGCTGCAGCCCATGGCGGGCATCGAGGCAACGTCCCGTGGTTATCGGCTGGTGGCCGCCAATCCGGTAGTCCTTGCGCCGCCCCTGGAGGACGCCAACGCTGAGGTGCTGGCGCTGCTCAGCGATGGCCAGGCCTGGTCCAGCTCAGCCCTGGCGCTGGCGCTGGATACCAGCCAGCGCAGCGTGCAGCGCGCCCTTGAAGCGCTGGCCGAAGCCGGTCGGGTGCAGGCACTGGGACAGGGCCGCTCGCGTCGCTGGACGCTGCCGCCGGTGCCGGGATTCGCGACGACCTTGTTACTCCCCGCGCCCTTCGGTGCCTGAATAGGCTGAAGGCTCCAACCACCAAGTGCAGGGCAATACCATGACCAGCTACAAGCAATCCCCCGCCGAAGTGCTCCAGGAATACGGCCCCTTCCCTGAGGTGAAGACCGTCGCCGGGGTGACCTGGGACGGTCAGCGCGTCTGGATCGCCACCGGCGAGCAACTGCAGCAGCTCGACCCGCAGAGCGGCCGACTGGAGACAGCCATCGCGGTCCCGGCCCACGCCGGCACGGCCTTCGACGGCAAGCACCTGTACCAGATCGGCGAAAGCATCATCCAGAAGATCGACCCGGCCAGCGGCAAGGTGCTCTCGACCATCCCCGCGCCGGGCAACGGTGGCGACTCCGGCATGGCCTGGGCGGAAGGCTCACTCTGGGTCGGCGAGTACCGCGCCAGGAAAATTCATCAGGTCGATCCGGAAACCGGTGAAGTCTTGCGTACGATTGATTCAAATCGTTTCGTCACTGGGGTGACCTGGGTCGAAGGCCAACTCTGGCATGGCACCTGGGAACCGGAATCGACCTACAGCGAGCTACGCCGCATCGACCCGCAGTCCGGCGCAGTTCTGCAGCAGCTGGACATGCCCGAAGGCGTGCACGTTTCCGGCCTGGAGGCCGATGGCGGCGAGCGTTTCTACTGCGGCGGCGGCAACAGCGGCAAGGTCCGCGCAGTACGCCGGCCGCGCTAAGGGCATCGATCTGGGCTAGTGTGGGCACCTCACTGGAGATGGCCGCACTGGCCCGGAGACCGAGCATGGATTGGCTGGAACACCGTATTCCCCCACCCCTGGTGGCAATCATCACCGCCGTGCTGATGTGGCTGGCGGTGCGCCCGATCGATCCACTGGGCAACCGGCTGTGGCTGGCCCTGCTGGTGGTGCTGGCCGGTGTCGCAGTCTGTCTGGCGGGCGTAGCGTCATTTCGCCGCGCGCACACCACGGTCAACCCGCTGAAGCCGGAGTCCGCCTCGTCGCTGGTGGTCGCCGGTATCTACCGGCACACGCGCAACCCGATGTACCTGGGCTTTGCCATCATCCTGCTGGGTTGGTGCGTGTTCCTCGGTTCGGCCCTGGCGGTGCTCGGCGTGGCGGCCTTCGTACTGTACATCGGGCGCTTCCAGATTCGCCCGGAAGAACGGGCGCTGCGCGAGCTGTTCGGTGCGGAGTTCGAGGCTTTCTGCGGTCGGGTGCGGCGCTGGGTCTGAGGCCATTTCTGACAGATGCTTGGCAGATCGCCATTGCCTTCTGACAGACAGGGATGCGATATTTGCAAATGGTAAATATTCGCATCAAGGCCTGCCGTGTCCCCTTCGCTCTTGCTGGTGGAAGACGACTCCCGTCTTCGCCTGGACCTCGAACGTCATTTCTGTCAGCGCGGATTTGCCGTCACTACCTGCGCGAACGGTGACCAGGGCCTGGTGGCCGTCCACCAGAACGACTTCGACCTGGTGCTGCTGGACATCATGCTGCCCGGCGTCGATGGCCTGTCACTGCTCGACGACCTGCGTCGCGAGCGCTCCACGCCGGTGATGCTGATGTCCGCCCTGGGGGCGGAACAGGACCGCATCACCGGCTTCACCCGTGGCGCCGACGACTACCTGCCAAAGCCCTTCAGCCTGGCGGAGCTGGATGCACGCATCGATGCGCTGCTGCGCCGGGTCGATCTGGATCGCGCCCGCACACTGCCACCTGCGCCACAGCGCAGCAGCATCCTGCAGTTCGACGATGAGCTGCAGGACGTTTCCCGCGACGGTGAACACGCAGGCCTTACTCATTCCGAGTACCGCCTGCTGTCGACCCTGAACGCCCACGCCGGCGAAGCGCTGAGCAAGAGTTTCCTCTACCAGAGCGTGCTGCACCGTGCCTACACGCGGCTCGACCGCGGGCTGGACGTACATGTCTGCAACCTGCGCCGCAAGCTGGCGGCCATCGGTGCGCAGCAGGTGCAGATCCAGGCCGTGCGCGGTCAGGGTTACATTCTGGTAGACGCGGAACGCCACTGATGCGCCGTCACCCGCTGCTGTGGAAGATCGCCGCACTGCAGGTCGGCTTCTGCCTGCTGCTGACCTGGCTGATCTGGACCTGGGGCCTGTCGCTGGAGCGCAGCACCTACTTCCTCGGCACCGAGGACCGCGACTACCTGGCACGCTACGCCGAACAGGCGGAAATGATCTGGGAGCAACAGGGCGCCGAGGGCGTGGAGCGCTTCCGCCAGCAGCTGTCCGCCGCCGAGGACACCTGGGTTGCGGTGATCGGCCCGCACCTGCAGAGCCTGGGCACCACGCCGCTGACCGCTGAAGAGTCCAGCCACCTGACCTTCATGCGCATGCTGCACTGGCCGATGAGCCGGCGCCTGCAGGACGAGCTGCCCTACGTCAGCATCGAGTTCCCCCGTCATCCCGAGCACGGCCGGCTGGTCATGCAGCTGCCCGAGCGCCTGCTGCCCAGCGGCCTGACGCCCTGGACGCACCTGTTCAGCCACGGCGTGGTGCCGACCCTGCTGGCTGCCCTCCTCGGCCTGCTGATCTATCGCCACCTGGTGCTGCCGCTCAATCGCCTGCGCGCCCGTGCCGACGCCCTGCGGGCGGACGACCTGGACAGCGAAGGCCCCGGCACAGCACTGGCCCACCGCCGCGACGAACTGGGCGAGCTGGCGCTGGCCTTCGACCACATGGCCGATCGCCTGCGCCACAGCCTGGCGCAGCAGCGCCTGCTGCTGCGCACGCTGTCCCATGAGTTGCGCACTCCGCTGGCACGCCTGCGCATTGCCCATGACAGCGATCTGCCGGCGGACCAGTTGCGGCAACGCCTGGACCGCGAGATCCAGGACATGCAGCGCCTGCTCGAAGACACCCTCGACCTCGCCTGGATGGACACCGAGCGGCCGCGGCTGGAGCGCGAGCCGGTGCTGGTGCTGTCGGTCTGGGAAGCGCTGCGCGAGGACGCCTGCTTCGAAAGCGGCTGGGGGCCCGAACGGCTGCCCTGCTCTCTGGGCACCGATTGCGTGGTGCAGGTGCATCTGGACAGCTTCGCCCAGGCCATCGAGAACCTGCTGCGCAACGGCATCCGCCACTCCCCGCGCGGCGGCAGCGTGCGCCTGGACGGCTGGCGCGAAGGCGCGTTCTGGCACCTGTGCGTCAGCGACGACGGTCCCGGTGTCGCCGAGCAGGACCTCGAACGCATCTTCCAGCCCTACCAGCGGCTGCAGCCGTCCGAGTCCAGCGGCTTCGGCCTCGGCCTGGCCATCGCGCGGCGCGGTGTCGAGCTGGCCGATGGGCGCTTGTGGGCCGAGAACGGCAGCCGTGATGGCAACGCCGGTCTCTGTCTGCACCTGCTGCTACCCGCCGCAATTCCAGGAAACGTTGCCCAACAAAACGTCGCAAGTGTTTAGAAAGTTAATGCGCTTTACTAGCAAATAGCAGTCATTATCATTTGTGATCTCTTAGTAATCGTCCTCCTTCGGAGATCACCGATGTCGTCCCGTCCGATGCAGTTCCTTCCGCCCTTCCTGCTGCTTTCCAGCTGCCTGCTGTCCTTCGCCGTACAGGCCGCCAGCGCCGATTCCGATGTCGTCGAGTTCGACAGCGAAACCATCGTCGCCACCGCCGCCGAGGAAGCCAAGCAGATGCCGGGCGTGTCGATCATCACCGCCGAGGACATCAAGAAGCGCCCGCCGGCCAGCGACCTGTCGCAGATCATCCGCACCATGCCGGGCGTCAACCTGACCGGCAACTCCACCAGTGGCCAGCGCGGCAACAACCGGCAGATCGACATCCGCGGCATGGGCCCGGAGAACACCATGATCCTGGTGGACGGCAAGCCGGTTTCCAGCCGCAACGCCGTGCGCTACGGCTGGCGCGGCGAGCGTGATTCGCGCGGCGACACCAACTGGGTGCCGGCTGACCAGGTGGAGCGCATCGAAGTGCTGCGCGGCCCGGCGGCGGCGCGCTACGGCAACGGTGCAGCAGGCGGCGTGGTGAACATCATCACCAAGCAGGCCGGCAAGGAAACCCACGGCGACGTCACCGTCTACAGCAACTTCCCGCAGCACAGCGACGAAGGCGCCACCCAGCGCATGACCTTCGGCCTCAACGGCCCGCTGACCGACACCCTGAGCTACCGCGTCTACGGCAACGTCGCCAAGACCGACTCGGACGACTGGGACATCAACGCCGGCCACGAATCCAACCGCACCGGCAACCAGGTCGGCACCCTCCCCGCCGGCCGCGAAGGCGTGCGCAACAAGGACGTCAACGGCCTGCTCAGCTGGCACCTGACGCCCGAGCAGACGCTGGACTTCGAAGCCGGCTTCAGCCGCCAGGGCAACATCTACACAGGCGATACGCAGAACACCAACAGCAACGCCAACGTGAAGTCCATGCTCGGTCACGAGACCAACCGCATGTACCGCGAGAACTACTCGGTCACCCATCGCGGCGACTGGGACTTCGGCAGCTCCATGGCCTACCTGCAGTACGAGAAGACCCGCAACAGCCGCATCAACGAAGGCCTGGCCGGCGGCACCGAGGGCATCTTCAGCAACACCGATTTCTACACCGCCACCCTGCGCGACCTCACCGCCCACGGCGAAGTGAACCTGCCGCTGCATGCCTGGCGCGACCAGACCCTGACCCTGGGCAGCGAATGGGTGCAGCAGAAGCTCGACGACCCCAGCGCCAACACCCAGACCACCAGCGAAGGCGGCTCGGTACCGGGGCTGACCAGCAGCAACCGCGACACCACCTCCCAGGCGCAGATCTTCTCGCTGTTCGCCGAGGACAACATCGAACTGCTGCCCGGCACCATGCTCACCCCGGGCCTGCGCTGGGACCACCACAGTATCGTCGGCGACAATTTCAGCCCGTCGCTGAACCTGTCCCACGCGCTGACCGACACCGTCACCCTGAAGGCCGGCATCGCCCGCGCCTACAAGGCGCCGAACCTGTACCAGCTGAACCCTGACTACCTGCTCTACAGCCGCGGCCAGGGCTGCTATGGCCAGAGCACCAGCTGCTACCTGCAGGGCAACGAGGACCTCAAGGCGGAAACCAGCGTCAACAAGGAACTGGGCATCGAGTTCCAGAAGGACGGCCTGATCGCCGGCCTGACCTACTTCCGCAACGACTACAAGAACAAGATCGAGTCGGGCCTGTCGCCCATCGATCAGGCCAGCGGCGGCACCGGCAGCTACGCCAACGCGGCGATCTACCAGTGGGAAAACGTGCCCAAGGCGCTGGTCGAGGGCCTGGAAGGCACCCTGACCATTCCGCTGATGGAACAGCTGAAGTGGAGCAACAACTTCACCTACATGCTGCAGTCGAAGAACAAGGAAACCGGCGACGTACTCTCGGTAACGCCGAAGTACACCCTGAACTCCATGCTCGACTGGCAGGCCACCGACGCGCTGTCGCTGCAGGCCAGCGTCGCCTGGTACGGCAAGCAGACGCCGAAGAAGTACGACTACCACGGCGACCGCGTTACCGGTAGCGCCAACAACCAGCTCTCGCCCTACGCCATCGCCGGGCTGAGCGGCACCTACGTGTTCACCAAGAACCTGAGCTTCACCGCCGGGGTGGACAACGTCTTCGACAAGCGCCTGTTCCGCGAGGGCAATGCCCAGGGCGTGAACGGCATCGAAGGCGCCGGCGCCGCCACCTACAACGAACCCGGCCGCACGCTGTACACCAGCCTCACCGCGTCCTTCTGATTAGAGAAAAAGCCTGATGAGACTTCGCCTCCTGGCCCTGGCACTGGCGTTCGCCGTGCCGGGGCTGGCAGCGCACGCCGCGCCTGCCCCCGACCAGAAAATGGACACCCACCTGCTGCAGCGCAGCGACCTGGCTTACCGCTTCAGCGAACTGAAGCTGGATTCCGCCGACGGCCAGCGCCACTACCAGCTGTGGATCGCCCGCCCGAACCACCCTGCCCCCGCCGCCGGTTACCCGGTGGTGTGGATGCTCGACGGCAATGCCGCCATCGGTGCGCTGGACGAAAAGCTGCTGACCGAGCTGAACGACGGCAAGACTCCACTGCTGGTTGCCGTGGGCTACCAGACGCCGCTGCGCATCGACCGCAGCGGCCGCACCCGCGACTACACCCCGCCCCGGCCGCAGTTGGCCGAGCAGAAGGACCCGCTCACCGGCGACCCCAGCGGCGGCGCCGACGCCTTCCTCGACCTGATGCGTGACCGGATGCTGCCGGCCGTGGCCGCGCAAGCGCCCATCGACCGCGCGCAGCAGACACTCTGGGGTCATTCCTACGGCGGTCTGCTGACCCTCCACGCGCTACTCACCCGGCCGCAGCAGTTCAGCTTCTACGCCCCGGCGAGTCCTTCGCTGTGGTGGGGCGACGGCGCCATCCTCAAGGAGCAGGAAGGCTTCGCCCAGCGCCTGGCTGGGCATTCCGCGCAACTGCTGCTGATGCGTGGCGGCGAGGAACCCTTCCGGCCGCGTGAGGACATCACCCCCAGCGCGCCCCGCGCCGCCCAGCAACTGGTGGACGACCTCGCCCAGGTGCCCGGCATGCAGGCGCAGTTCCATGCCTTCGACGGCATGAGTCATGGGCAGACGCTGGCCGCTTCGCTGAAGTACCTGTTGCGGCTGCGCTTCGTGGACTGATACGCCAGGACGCACCCATCCTGCGTACCCGGCTTTGTTCGCGAGCAAGCTCGCTCCTACAAGTTCAGCCTCGGCTTCGGGCGCCCTTCGTAGGAGCGAGCTTGCTCGCGAACCCACCCAACGCCGCCCCTGCAGGTGTACACCGTCGTCAGACCGATGCGGCAATCCGCTCGCGCAACCAGCGATGCGCCGGGTCACGGTGCGAGCGTTCGTCCCAGAGCATCGACATCTCGTACCCCGGCACCTGTACCGGCGCCTCCACCACCCGCAACGCCGGGTTATCCCGCACCAGCCGCGCCGGCACCATGGCTACCAGGTCACTGCTGGCCAGCGCCGAGATGACGAAGAGAAAGTGCGGCACCGACAGCGCCACGCGCCGGCTCAGGCCAACTTCTGCCAGCGTCTCGTCGGTCACCCCGCTGAAACCACCGCCATCGGGCGACACCATCACATGTTCCAGCTGGCAGAACTGCGCCAGAGTCGGCTTGCGCTTGAGCTTCGGGTGCCCGGCGCGACCGGCCAGCACGTAGCGTTCACTGAACAATGTTCGGCGGCGCATGCCCGGCGGGCTGCCGCCGCTGGTGTGGAAGGCCAGGTCGATCTCGCCCTGCTCCGCCTGCCGGGCGATGCGCGGCGGCGACAGCTCCAGCAGCGCCAGACGGGTGCCCGGCGCACTGCCCCGAATGGCGCTCAGGGCCGGCAGCAGGATGGTGGATTCGCCATAGTCCGTCGCCGCGATGCGCCAGGTGTTGTCGGCCTGGGCCGGGTCGAACGGTGCGGACGGCGCCACCGCCTGCTCCAGTGCTTCCAGGGCGATGCGCAAGGGTTCGCGCAGGGACTCAGCCCGCGCCGTCGGGCGCATGCCGCGCGGGCCGGGCAGCAGCAGCGGGTCGTCGAAGATGTCGCGAAGCTTCGCCAGGTGCACGCTCACCGACGGCTGCGAGAAGTTCAGTCGCTCGGCCGCGCGGGTCACGTTGTGCTCGGCGAGCAGCACATCCAGGGTTACCAGCAGGTTGAGGTCGAGCCTGCGCAGATTATTCATTCGTATACCTGGGATTTAAGATATTCATTTCAACTATACCTGCGGCAATCGCATCCTGCGCGCACCCCACCGCTCACAGGAGAGCCGCCATGAAGGTACTGATCGTCTACGCCCACCCGGAACCGCGCTCGCTCAATGGTTCGCTGAAGGATTTCGCCGTGCGCCGCCTGCAGGCAGCCGGCCATGAAGTGCAGGTCTCCGACCTCTATGCGATGAATTGGAAAGCCGCGCTGGACGCCTCCGACAGCCTCGACCGCGACCCCGAGGCGCGCTTCGATCCGTCCCAGGACTCCAGGCGCGCCTACGCCGCTGGCCGGCAGAGCAGCGATATCGCCGCCGAGCAGGAAAAGCTGCGCTGGGCCGACACGGTGATCCTGCAATTCCCGCTGTGGTGGTTCAGCATGCCGGCGATCCTCAAGGGCTGGTTCGAACGGGTCTATGCCTACGGCTTCGCCTATGGCGTCGGCGAACACTCCGATGCCCGCTGGGGCGACCGCTACGGCGAAGGCAACCTCGCCGGCAAACGCGCCATGCTGGTGGTCACCACCGGCGGCTGGGAATCGCACTACAGCGCCCGCGGCATCAACGGGCCGATCGATGACCTGCTGTTCCCGATCCACCACGGCGTACTGCACTACCCCGGCTTCGATGTGCTGCCGCCCTACCTGATCTACCGCACCAGCCGCGTCGATGCGGATCGTTACGCACAGATCGAACGGGAACTCGGCGAGCGCCTGGACACACTGCAGACCACCCCGCCCATCCCCTTCCGCCGGCAGAATGGCGGGGATTACGACATCCCCGCGCTGACCCTGCGCGAGGAGATCGAGCCGCATGCGAGCGGTTTCAAGGCACACCTGAACTGACCTGCCAGCGCCCTGCCTGCCGCTGCAAACCGGTGCAGGCTCCTTTCAAGGCAAGGCTCTGAGGCGCGCATTTCCTGCGCCCGGAGCCCTGTCCGCAGCGCCCCGAAAGGGTGCGCAATGCACCACCAGAGAACTATTTGATTCAATAAAATTAGATATTGAACTATTTGATTTACAGGCTTACCCTCGACGACAGATTCCCCAGACGGGATCGCCAGCTTCTTCAGAACAGGCCGCTTCAAAAGCGGCCTCTGTACAACAAGAACGAGGGGAGCAGCAATGAAAGCAAAGGTTGTAGCAGGATTCGCCCTGGCGGCAGCATTCGCCGCCGGAGCCGGCAGCGCCTGGTCCGCTGACTGGACGGTCGGCGCCAACGTCGGCAACGTGCCCTGGGAGTTCCAGGACGCCAAGGGCGACATCGTCGGCTTTGAAGTGGACGTGGTCCGCGAGGCCGCCAGGCGCGCCGGGAAGACCGTCGAGTTCGTCAACATTCCTTTCAATGGCCTGTTCAGCGCCGTGCAATCGCAGCGCGCGGACCTGGCCATTTCCTCCATCACCATCACCCCCAAGCGCCTGGAATCGGTCGGCTTCGCCCAGCCGTACTACGACAGCGACCAGTCCCTGTCGGTGCTCAAGTCCTCCTCGATCAAGAGCCTGGACGACCTCTCCGGCAAGGTGGTCGGCGTCGATACCGGCTCCACCGGCGACATGTGGGTCGGCCAGCACAGCGCGCAGTACAAGATCGGCGACGTGTCGCGCTACGAAGGGCTGTCCCCGGCCATGCTCGACCTCGCCTCCGGGCGTATCGACGGCTATATCAGCGATATCCCCGCGGTGCTCTATTACATCAAGGACAAGCCGCAGTACGCCGTGGTCGCGCACATCCCCACCGGGGAGCGCTACGCCATCATGCACGCGAAGAACTGGCCGGCCTCGGCGCAACTGAACGACATCATCAGCGCCATGAAACAGGACGGCTACATCGCCGGCCTGCACAAGAAGTGGTTCGGCGCCGATGCAACCGCCGGCTCCAGCACCCTGGAAGTAGTCGACGCACCGCACTGAAACCATCCCAGCCACGCGGCGGCCTGCAGCGGCGCCGCTTCGCTCAGGCCGCTTCGTTTAGGAAGTCCCGATGGAACTGCTACATACCTTCTTCAACTGGAACGTCTTCGTCGACGCCCTGCCGGTGATGCTGCGCGGGCTCGGCGTGACCATCATGCTCGGCATCGTCAGCATCGTGCTGGGTCTGGTCGGCGGGCTGGCGCTGGCGATGATCCGCCTGTACGCCCTGGCTCCCCTGCGTGCCCTGGCGCGTTTCTACATCGACGTACTTCGCTCGATCCCGCTGCTGGTGCTGCTGGTGCTGATCTACTACGCACTGCCGTTCATGGGCATTCGCCTGTCGTCCTTCGCGGCGGCGACCATGGCGCTGTCGATGGTCTCCTGCGCCTATGCCGCGGAAATCTTCCGCTCCGGCATCGAGGCCATCCCGCGGGGCCAGTTCGAGGCCGCCGCATCGCAGGGCATGAGCTTCTTCCACACCATGCGCGACGTGATCCTGCCGCAGGCCATGCGCATCGTCATGCCGCCGATGACCAGCAACTGCATCAACGTGATGAAGGACACCGCCCTGGCCTCGGTCGTGGCGATGCCCGACCTGCTCAAGCAGGCGACCCAGGCGCAGGCGCTGGCGGCGAACCCGACGCCACTGGTCGGCGCAGCCGTCATGTACCTGCTGCTGTTGCTGCCCCTGGTGCAGATGGTGAGCTGGATCGAGCAACGCAATCACAGCCGGAGCAAAACCGCATGAAGCCGATCATCCAGGTCCAGCGCATGTCCAAGCACTACGGTGATTTCCAGGCCCTGCACGGCATCGACCTCGACGTCGTCGAAGGCGAGGTGGTAGTCATCCTCGGTCCTTCCGGCTCGGGCAAGTCCACCCTGATCCGCTGCATCAACCTGCTGGAGAACTACCAGCAAGGTGACATCCTGGTGGCCGGCGAGCGTGTCGAGAACGGCCCGCGCCTGGCGCATATCCGCAGCGAAGTGGGCATGGTGTTCCAGGGCTTCAACCTCTATCCGCACCTGAGCGTGCTGGACAACGTGGCCCTGGCGCCGATCCGCGTACGGAAGATGTCACGCCGCGACGCCCAGGCCCGCGCCCAGGTGCTGCTGGAAAAGGTCGGCATGGCCAGCCATGCGCACAAGCTGCCCGGACAGCTCTCCGGCGGCCAGCAACAGCGCGTGGCGATTGCCCGCACCATGGCCATGGAGCCCAAGGTCATCCTCTTCGATGAACCCACCTCCGCGCTCGATCCGGAGATGGTCGGCGAAGTGCTGGACGTCATGCAGGCCCTGGCCCGCACCGGCGTGACCATGATCGTCGTCACCCACGAAATGGGCTTCGCCCGGCGCGTGGCCGACCGGGTGATCTTCATGGAAAGCGGACGCATCGTCGAAGAGAACCAGCCCGAGGCGTTCTTCACCCAGCCCCGTGAAGCACGAACCCAAGCCTTCCTGCAGGCCATCCTGCATCACTGAACAATGTCCCAGTGAACAATGCTCACCCAATAGGAGCACTGCCTTGAATCTGCCCCTTGCTTCCTGCCCAGCCGCACTCGACATGGACTACGTGCGGGCCCAGTTCCCCATGCTGGCCGACGGCTTCGCCTACCTCGACAACGCCGGTGGTTCGGCCGTGCTCGGTCGCGTGGCCGACCGGGTGCGCGACTACCTGCTCCACCACAGCGTGCAACTGGGCGCTTCCTACGGCGGCTCGGTGGATGCCGGCGCGCTCGTTCTGCAGGCGCGCCAGGCCGTCGCGCAGTTGATCAATGCCCGTCACCACGAAGAAGTGATCATGGGCGGCTCGACCACCCACCTGCTGCAGACGCTCTGCCGCGCGCTGGCGCCGAGCATCGGGCCCGGCGATGAAATCATCGTCACCAACAGCGACCACGAAGCCAATATCGGTCCCTGGGTGCGTCTGGCCGAAGATCGCGGCGCCACGCTGAAATTCTGGGAAGTCGACCGTGACAGCCGCGAGCTGGAACTGGCCGACCTGGACCAGTTGCTCAGCCCGCGCACCCGCTACGTCAGCATGACCCACGCCTCCAACATCCTCGGCAGCGTCAACCCGGTCGCCGAAGTCGCGCAGCGCGTCCACGCGGTCGGCGGCAAACTCTGCGTCGATGCCGTCGCCTACGCACCGCACCGCCTGGTGGATGTCCAGGCCAGTGCCGCGGACTATTACGTGTTCAGCTTCTACAAGGTCTTCGGCCCGCACTTTGCGGTGCTCTGGGGCCAGCGCGAAGCACTGCTGGAACTGCCGAGCCTGAACCACTTCTTCATCGGCCGCGAAGTGCTCCCCTACAAGCTGCAGCCGGGCAACCTCAACTACGAGCTGTCCCATGGCTGCGCCGGCATCAACGACTACCTGCTGGACATCGGTACTCGCCTCGGCGCCCAGGGCAATCCGCGGCAGATCATGCAGGCCGCCTTCGACGCCTTCGAACAGCAGGAAGATCGGGTTGCCGAACGCCTGCTGCAGTTCCTCCGCGACAAGCCCGGCGTGCGTATCATTGGCCAGGCGCAGGTGAAAGACCGCGCGCGCGTGCCTACCATCAGCTTCGTCGTCGACGGGCTGCTCTCGGAGAGTGTGGTGCAAGCCATGGACGAACAGCGTATCGGTATCCGTTTCGGCGATTTCTACGCCAGGCGCCTGATCGAGCATCTCGGACTGGCGAAGCATGGCGGAGTGGTGAGGGTATCCATCGCGCACTACAACACACTCGAGGAGATCGACCGCCTGGTCGAACACCTCGACGGCACGCTCGATCGCCTGCGCTGATCGACGCTCCCCTACCTGACCGAGCCTCTTATGTCTGCCCCGAAGAATCTCACGGAACTGCGTGCCGCCATCGTCGCCCAGCAGGTCGACCTGACCCAGCGCATGCGCGATGCCGCCCGCTACCTGACGGACCACCCCCATGACGTCGCGCTGAACACCGTTGCGGCGCTCAGCGAGCGATCGGGCATTGCTTCGACTGCCTTCATCCGCCTCGCCAAGGCGCTGGGTTTCAACGGCTTCAGCGAGCTGCAGAAGCTGTTCAAGGAACCTCTGCAGCAGGCCGGCCAGGGCAGCTTCAGCGAGCGCATCCGCCACCACAAGGGCGAACAGCTGCTGGAGGACCCCACCGACGTCGGCGGCATCCTGCGCGAGTTCAGCCGGGCCAATATCGTCTCGCTGGAGCATCTGGCAGAAGGCACGCAGCAGGCAGCCATCGAAGAGGCCATCGCGTTGCTGCAAGGCTCGCGCACCGCCTTCGTGATCGGCATGCGCCGTTCCTTCCCGGTCGCCAGCTACCTGAGCTACGCGCTCAGTCGCGGCGGTCGGCCGTCGGTACATATCGGCGGTTTCGGCGGCACCCTGCGCGAGCAGGTCGGCGCGGTGCGTGCCGATGACGTGCTGGTGGCGGTCAGCTTCCCGCCCTATGCAAGCGACACCGTCGAGGCTTGCCAGCAGGCCCTGGCCGCCGGCGCCAGGGTGCTGGCGATCACCGACAGCCTGCTCAGCCCGATTGCCCAGGGCGCGGCCGTGCTGATCGAGGTCAGCGATGCCGAACTGCTCGGTTTCCGTTCGCTGACGGCGTCGTTCTGCGTGGCCCAGACCCTGGCGATGGGTCTGGCCTTCCGCGACCGCCAGGCCGCGGACGGCAGTTTCGATCATCAGGTGCTCGAAGACATCGACTGCTGATCCACCCCAATCCTCTTTTTTCGGTGCGGCCCAGCGGGCCGCTGCCAGGAGTCCCTCTGCATGAAAGAACCTGCTCGCAACCTCGTCGGCTACGGCCGCCAACGTCCCACCGGACGCTGGCCGAACGGCGCGCGCCTGGCCATCAGCCTGGTGATCAACTACGAAGAAGGCTCCGAGCGCTCGCTGGCCATGGGCGACCCGGACCAGGAATCGATGACCGAATGGGGTAGCTACCAGTGCCCGCCCGGCGTGCGCAACCTGGCCATGGAGTCGATGTACGAATACGGCTCGCGCGTCGGCATCTGGCGCATCCTGGATATCCTCCAGGCCGCCGAAGTACCAGCGACCTTCCACGCCTGTGCAGTCGCCTTCGAGCAGAACCCGGATGTCGCCCGCGCCGCCGTCGAGCTTGGCCACGAAATCTGCAGCCACGGCTATCGCTGGGAAGAGGTCTTCCGTCTCAGCGAGGCTGAGGAGCGCGAACACATCCGCCTGGCCATCGAATCCTTCGAACGCACCTGCGGCAAGCGCCCGGTGGGCTGGTACTGCCGCTATGGCGCCAGTGTGCATACCCGCCGTCTGGTCGCCGAGGAAGGCGGGTTCCTCTATGACTCGGACGCCTACAACGACGACGTGCCCTACTTCGTCGAGGTCGAAGGCAAGCGCCACCTGGTGGTGCCCTACACCTCCGACGTCAACGACTTCCGCTACTGGAACACCCCGGGCCTGAACCAGGCCTCGGACTTCCTCGAGTACATGAAGGAAAGCTTCGACGTGCTCTACGAAGAGTCGGCGCAGGGCCTGCGCATGCTCTCCATCGGCCTGCATCCGCGCATGGTCGGCCGCCCGGGCCGGGTGATGGCGATCAAGCGCTTCATCGAGTATGCGCAGCAGCACAGCGATATCTGGTTCGCCACCCGCGAACAGATCGCCCGCGCCTGGCTGGAACGTTCCTGACATGGCCACCTCTTGCGCCGGCGACACCTCGCCCTTCGACCTGGTCATTCGCAACGCAAGAGCGGTGACCGCCGCGGACGAATTCCACTGCGATATCGCGGTGCGGGGCGGCAGCATCGTCGCCCTCGGCCGCGACCTGCCGGCGGCAACACGGGAGATCGATGCCGCCGGGCGTTACGTGACACCCGGTGGCATCGACAGCCATGTGCATTTCGACCAGCCCACCGGCGACGGCTCGCGGATGGCCGACGACTTTCTCAGCGGCACCCGCTCGGCGGCCTGCGGCGGCACTACCTGCGTGATTCCCTTTGCCTGCCAGCAGAAGGGCCAGTCGCTGCGCGCTGCCGTCGAGGACTACCACCGTCGCGCCGATGGCAAGGCACTGATCGACTATGCCTTCCACCTGATCGTGACCGACCCGACCGAGCAGGTCCTGCGCGAGGAACTCCCCGCACTGATCGACGAAGGCTACAGCTCGTTCAAGATCTACATGACCTACGACGCGCTCAAGCTCGACGACCGGCAGATCCTCGAAACCCTCAGCGTCGCCCGCGAACACGGCGCCATGGTCATGCTGCACGCGGAGAACAGCGACTGCATCGGCTGGCTGACCGAACGCCTGCTGGCCGCCGGGCGCAGCGCACCGCGCTACCATGCCAGCTCGCGGCCGATGCTGGTGGAGCGCGAAGCCACTCACCGCGCCATCGCGCTGGCGGAACTGGTGGACGTACCGATCCTCATCGTCCACGTCTCCGGCCGCGAAGCCATCGAGCAGATTCGCTGGGCCCAGGGCCAGGGACTCAAGGTGTATGCCGAGACCTGCCCGCAATACCTGTTCCTCAGCGCCGACGCGCTGGGCTGCGACGACAGCTTCGAAGGGGCGAAATGCATCTGCAGCCCTCCTCCGCGGGATGCGGCGAACCAGTCGGTGATCTGGAACGGGCTGGTCAACGGCAGCTTCGAGGTGTTCTCCTCCGACCACGCGCCGTTCTGCTACGACGGCCCGGACGGCAAGCGTGCCCACGGCGACCACGCCTCGTTCGAACGCATCGCCAACGGCATTCCCGGCGTGGAAACCCGCATGCCGCTGCTCTGGTCCGAAGGCGTGCTCAAGGGGCGCATCAGCGCGCAGCAGTTCGTCGCCCTGACCTCCAGCAATGCCGCGCGACTCTACGGCCTGGCACCGCGCAAGGGCACCATCGCCGTGGGCGCTGACGCTGACCTGGTGATCTGGAACGACGGCCTGGACCTGCGCCTGGAAAACCGCATGCTGCACCACAACGTCGACTACACGCCTTATGCAGGCATGCACCTGCAAGCCTGGCCGGCACTTACCCTGTCGCGCGGCGAAGTGGTGTTCGATGGCGAGCCAAGGCTGGCGCCGGGACGCGGCCAGTTCCTGCGCTGTGACCGGCCGACGCCGGCACAGCATCGCCAGCGCAGCGATCTCCTGCCCCTGTGAATCAGGGCTGAATGCGCGGCTCCGCCTCGAAGGCGCTGCGCAGGAGCTCGACGAACTCCGGCGCTGGCGGAATCGCCACCTGGCCGATACGGCTCACCGGGACGGCCGGCGTCCAGGAGTTCATCAGCACGGCGCCGGCCAGGCGCGGCAGGTCCTGCTGGTCGATGCTCAGCGATGACTGGCGTGCGCCGAGCCGGTCCAGCTGACGTTGGAGAATGCCCATGGTGGTGCCGGTGAGCATCTTCGCCCGCGGCCAGATCACCGATTCGCCGTCCCAGAAGGCCAGGTTCCAGATCGTCGCCTCACTGAAACGGCCACGGTGGTCGGTGAACACCGCATCATCGAAACCGGCGGCCACCGCTTCGCGCAGGTACCAGGTCTTGGCGATCTCACCGACGTGCTTGATCTCCGGCAGCACCCGCTCGTGCCCGGCAATCGCCAGCGACAGCGGGCCCTGCGGCCCATCCGACGGCGGCGCGGTGCGCACCAGCAGCTCGGGCCGGTGTTCGGGGCCGGCGACGGTGAATTCCCCCGCCGGCGAGTACACCGTCGCCATCAGTGAGGTATCCGCCGGAGCCTGTTCCAGCGCGGCGCGCAAGGCAGCGCGGATTTCCCCGTCGGTGTGGCTCTGGCCGAACAAGCGCTGGGAAGCATTGCGCAGACGCTCCAGATGCAGATCCAGCCCGCGAATGCCACCGCCGCGTACCTGCATGGCGGTGAAATGGGCGTAGCCGGCGAAGGCCAGCGGCGCGAGATCGTCGGCGCTGGCGGGATGGGCGTTGCGCTGGGTGATGTAGGGATGAATGGCGGCGGACATGGTGTGGGCTTCCTCTGCACGTTGATCTTCAAGGTGAGTCCACTATCGATCTTTGACGAAGCCAGGAGAAACGAGTATTTCTCGACGGATCATCAAGAAGGATTTGAAGATCGATGAGCCGCTCCTTTCCCGGCACCCGCTCGCTGCGTACCTTCGAGGCCGCCGGCCGCCACCTGAATTTCACCCGCGCCGCGGAAGAAGTCGGCCTCACGCCGGCGGCGGTCAGCCACCAGATCAAGGAGCTGGAAGATCAGCTCGGCCTCGGGCTGTTCGTGCGCACCAGTCGCAGCATCCAGCTGACCCCGGCGGGCGCGCTGCTGCTGGAAGCGGCAGCGGAATCCCTCGGCCTGCTGCACCGCGCCACCGTGCGGGCGCGGCGGCTGGCGCGCACCTCGGAACAACTGCGCGTCTCGCTCACCGCGCGCTTCGCCACCCACTGGCTGCTGCCGCGCCTGCCGCAGTTCCGCGCGCTGCATCCGGGGCTGAAGCTCAGCTTCGACGTCAGCGACGAACTGCGCGACTTCGCCGTCGACGACATCGACCTCGCCATCCGCTTCGGCAGCGGGCGCTATCCCGGCCTGCTGGCCGAGCGCCTGTTCGACACGCAGATCGTCCCGGTGTGCTGCCCGAGCCTGCTGGAAGACGGCCCGCCCCTGCGCGAACCGCGCGACCTGCAGGCCCACACGCTGTGCCACGTGGTGTGCGAAACCGAAGGCGCGGCCTGGCCGGACTGGTCGCGCTGGATGGCGGCGGCCGGCGTGGAGGATTTCGATGCCAGTGGCTGCGTCACCTTCGAGGACACCAGCCACGTGGTGCAAGCGGTGCTCGAAGGCGGCGCAGTCGGGCTGGCCGACCACGCCATGGTCGCCCGCGAACTGGAGCAGGGCCTGCTGGTGCAACCGTTCGAGCTGGGCGTGCGGGTCGCGGAGGACTACGCCTACAACCTGGTCTATCCGCAGACCAGCGCAGATGATCCGCGGGTCAAGGCGTTCCGCGACTGGGTACTCGGGGAAATGGCGGTCTAGGCGTGCCGCGCCATTCACCCACGGAGGTATTGCCGTAGGATCTTTCACGTCTACTCTGTGCGACAACGCAATCCGAGCATTCGGATTGTTCTTCGCATAGACAGGGAAGCTTCACCCCATGACCGAGAACATCGACACCGCCGCCGCCTTTGGCGCTCCCAAGGAAACCGCCCGCGAAGGCCGGCTCGGCTACCTGCCCGTCGCCCTGTTCGGCTCGGTGATGGGGCTGGCGGGGCTGTCTTCGGCCTGGAAGCTGGCCTCGGTGATCTACGGCGCGCCGCTGTGGGTGTCACAAGCCGTCGGCCTGCTGGCGCTGCTGGCCTTTGTCGCGGTCGGCATCGGCTACGCGGTCAAGGCCGTCACCGGCCCCCACGCAGTGAAGGCGGAGTTTCTCCATCCTATCGCCGGCAACCTGTTCGGCACGCTGTTCATCAGCCTGTTGCTGCTGCCCATCCCCCTGAGCGAATACAGCCTGAACCTGGCTCGCGCCTCCTGGCTGATCGGCACGGCCGGCATGCTGCCCTTCGCCTGGCTGATCATTTCCCGCTGGCTCGGCCAACGCCAGCAGGCGGCCCACGCCACGCCGGCCTGGATCGTACCGGTGGTGGGCCTGGCGGATATCCCGCTGGCCGTGCCGCTGCTGCAGTGGCCAGGCGCCGCCGATATCGCCTTCTTCTCCCTGGCGGTGGCGCTGTTCTTCGCCGTGCCGCTGTTCACCCTGATCCTCTCGCGGCTGCTGTTCGAGGAGCCGCTGGGCGTCGGCCTGCAACCTTCCCTGCTGATCCTCCTGGCACCTTTCGCGGTGGGCTTCTCCGCCTATGTCAGCATCGTCGGCGAGGTCGATCGCTTCGCCAGCGCCCTGTACATGCTCACGCTGTTCATGCTCGCGGTGCTTGCCGGGCGCCTGCGCCATCTGGCGCGCAACTGCCCGTTCCGCCTGGCCTGGTGGTCGGTCGGTTTTCCGCTGGCCGCCGCGGCTGGTTGTGCGCTCCGCTACGCGGGGCATGCACCCGGGCCCTTCACCAACGGCGTAGCGCTGTTCCTGCTGGCCACCGCGACGGTCGTCATCCTCGGCATGGGCCTGCGCACGCTGATCGGCGTGGTGACAGGCCAGTTGCGCAACCTCGCCACCTGAGCCGCGCGGCTTGCCATTGCCGACGAATCCTGCGAAAACGCACGCCCTCGCGGCGTACGTGCCGTACCCGCAGCACCGGAGAACGCCATGAGCAGCGAACTGCAGATCGAAGATATCGTCGTCGGCGACGGCAAGGCCGTGGTCAAGGGCGCCCTGATCACCACCCAGTACAAGGGCACCCTGGAGGACGGCACCGTCTTCGACTCGTCGTACGACAAGGGCCGCCCCTTCCAGTGCGTGATCGGCACCGGCCGGGTGATCAAGGGCTGGGACCAGGGCCTGATGGGCATGCAGGTCGGCGGCAAGCGCAAGCTCTTCGTACCCGCGCACCTGGCCTACGGCGAGCGCCAGGTGGGCGCGCACATCCAGCCCAACTCCAACCTGCTGTTCGAGATCGAGCTGCTGGAAGTCCTCACCCGCGACGACTGATGCCCGCCTCCAGGCTCAGGCCGGCACGGTCTCCACGTTGCGCCGCAGCGCCAGGATAGCCGTCGGCCCCTGGGCCTTGCGGGTGAACCAGAAGACCCGGCTCACGCCGCGGGTGATCGCCACGTAGGCCAGACGCAGCTGTTCATCCTGCTGGGCCTGGTCATAGCTGCTGGCGAAGAAACCCGAAGCCGCGTACAGCGCGCTGCGCAGCGGGTGCTTCTCCGGCGGCGCGCAGTCATCGACGATGATCGCCACTTCCGCCTGCAACCCCTTGGCGCGGTGGATGGTCATGCCCTTCACCGGCAGCTTGCGGTCCAGCTCGGCGAGGATGGTCTGCAGGGTTTCATTGCGCCGGCTGAGCAGCAGCACCGCGGTCTTCTCCCGCGAGCCGCGCGCGGCAACGTGCTCGCACTGCTTGCGGATTTCCTCCAGCAGGAGCGGCAGGCTGTTGCGCGCGTCGAAGCGCTGCACCAGTTTCACCCCATGGTCGCCCGCCTCTGCCGTCTTGAACGCGCGACAGGTCTTGGCCTGCTTGCTGGCAACGCCCACCAGCACCCGCTCGCCGTCGCGGATCACCGGGTCGATGCTGCGGTAGTTGGTTTCCAGCAGCAGCACGCGGCTCTTGCGCCGGCCCTTGCTGGGGAAGTGCCGGTCGAAGTCCATGAACAGCTCCGGTGAGCTGCCGCGCCAGGCATAGATGGACTGCCAGTCATCACCGATGGCCATCAGGCTGACCGCTTCGCCGCGCTTGGCGAGGTCCCGGTGCAGCGCCTGCAGCCACTGCACGATCTGCGGCGAGACGTCCTGGAACTCGTCGATCAGCAGATGCTGGAACGGCGCCAGGGCTTCGGCCGGCAGCTTGCCGTCGCCGAGCTGGTCGGTCAGGCGCTGGAAGGCCAGGTTGAAGGTCAGCAGGCCCTGATCCTGCAACGCCGAATCGAAGGCCGCCCAGAACAGCTGCAGCGCCTCGATGAACTGACGCTCGCGTGGCGGGCAGGCGAGCTTCTTTGGCTGCAACTGGTCGATACGCAAGCCGATGCTCTCGATGAAACCGGACTGGGCGTAGAAGGCCTCGAACAGCGGCAGCGCAATGAATTCGCCCGGCAGCTTGAAGGCATCCAGCGGCGCCTTGCCGATGCGTGGCGGCTTGCCGTCTTCGCTGGCTTCAGGGGGAGGCGGCAGGCTCAGCAACTGGTGAGTCAAGGCGCGGAACGCCGGCTGATCGGCGTAGCACTGCTGGTAGACCTGCTTGAGCAGGCGCTGCTGCGCCGGGCGCAGGCGGCCGGCGAGCAAGGGGTTGTCCAGCTCGCTGGCAGGGTCGCGTTCGTCCAGTTGCTCGAACCAGCGCGGGTTCTTCAGCGCCACTTTCGCCAGGGTGCCCATGGCCGAATGGAAGGTCCGCACGCATTGCCGCGCCTGCGCCGCGTCGAACGGGTGGCCCCAGTAGCCAAGCACCTTCACCAACTGCTCGCGCAGTTGCGCGCAGGAGGCGTTGGTGAAGGAAATCACCGTAACCTTCTCGGCATCTATCCCCAGGTGGCAAAGCATGTAGACCACCCGCAGGACCAGCGTTGTGGACTTGCCGGAGCCGGCGCCGGCGAAGATGCGGGTCAGCGGCTCGGGCGCGAGGATCATCGCCCACTGCTCGTCCGACGGCAGGCTGACAATCCCGTGGGCGGCGGCCTGGGCCACGCGCTGGCGCATGTCGAGGGCGTGCTGCTCATCCGGCGCAGTGGCAGTGCCATAGATGCCGGCGGCAGCTACGGCTCGTGGGCGTTTGGGAGCAGGCGCGTCACCGTCCTTCCTGGCCTTGGCGGGGCGTTTTGCCGGCGCCTTCGCCTTGCCCTTCGCCTTGCCGCGCGCGCCGGATTTGGGCTGCGCCGCTTCGCGCTCGGCGCGCAGGTATTCGGTGGTGCGGGGGAAATAACGCGCAAGGGCTTCGGCAACCAGCCGCTTGTAGCGTTCGACAGCAGACTCCATGGGCCCTACCAGATCAGTTACAGCGTTGAATCATAAGCGCTTTCGGACAGGGACAGGCAATCCGTTCGCCGGTTCCGCAAGGCCCCGGAAAATTGATAACCATTAGCAATTGGATTAGAGTCGGACTCCCGCTTTTTCCGGCCACGCTGCCCTTACGGATGACCCCATGTTCGAACTGGAAAATGTCAGTTTCAGCGTCCCCGGTCGCACCCTCCTGCAACCGCTGAGCCTGCAACTGGCCGACGGCAACATGATCGGCCTGATCGGCCACAACGGTTCGGGCAAGTCCACGCTGCTCAAGCTGCTGGCCCGCCAGCAACAGGCCAGCGGCGGCAGCATCCGCCTGGACGGCAAGCCGCTGCAGGACTGGGGCAACCGCGACTTCGCGCGCCAGGTGGCGTACCTGCCTCAGCAGTTGCCGCAGACCGACGGCCTGACCGTGCGCGAGCTGGTCGCCTTCGGCCGCTATCCGTGGCATGGCGCGCTGGGACGCTTTACCGGCGAGGACCGCCAGCAGATCGACCGTGCGCTGGACCTGACCGACACCCTCGCCTTCGCCGACCGCCCGGTGGACCTGCTTTCGGGCGGCGAACGCCAGCGTGTCTGGCTGGCCATGCTGCTGGCGCAGAACAGCCGCTACCTGCTGCTGGACGAGCCGACCTCGGCGCTGGACATCGCCCACCAGGTGGAGGTGCTCTCCCGTGTGCATGAACTCAGCCGCGAGCTGGGGCTGGGCGTGCTGGTGGTGCTGCACGACATCAATATGGCCGCACGCTACTGCGACCACCTGATCGCCCTGCACGGTGGCCGCCTGCTGGCCCAGGGCACGCCGGCGGAACTGATGCGCGGCGAGACACTGGAAGACATCTACGGGATTCCCATGGGCGTACTGAGCAACCCGGTGGATGGGTCGCCGATCAGCTATCTGCGCTGAGCCCCTATCGGAGGCGAACGGCTCCCTGACACCCCTCCCGGCGAGCGCGTCGGTAGGATGGGTGGAGCTTGCGATACCCATGCTGCTGCGAGCGCGCGGGTATTGATGGGTATCGCTGCGCTCCACGCCATCCTACGTCCGTACACCACCGAGATTCCCGTGTGAGCCGGTCGTAGGGCGGTGCCATGCGGTTCGCGAGCAAGCTCGCTCCTACCGGTGGGATTACGTTGGTGTTTGCCAGCGACTGCACATTTCGCAGCAGGCCCGGGTCCGGCGGCTCATTGCAGGAGCGAGCTTGCTCGCGAACAGAACGTCCGCAGACGCGGGGATCAGAGGTCGCTTGGCTCTGGCGGCGGCTCGTCGATCAGCGGGCAGTTGTCGCAATGGCCGATGGTGCCCAGCCGATAGCGAATGCAGCAGGTTCGCCGTTGCCGCCATAGCCCGTTGGCCCGCTGCTCGCACGAAACCTCGACATACTGGATCGGCTTGAATAGCGGGTTGCGTGTACCGTCCGGGCGACGCTCGGTCTCCAGCAGTTCGCGGCCGTGGCCGAGCAGCGGGGCCAGCGGTGGCAGCCTGGCCATCTCGCCGATGAACCATTCGAAGTAGTTGCCGGCATTGCTCCAGAGCACCCTGGGCGACAGGCGCACCTCGGCGGCCAGGGTCTGGATGAAGGGTTGCAGGTGGCCTTCGAGCAGATGGGCGAAGCGCTGGAAAGGGTCGCCCGGCGGCGCGGAGAAAGGCCCGCCCTCCCCTGGTAGTTTGAAAGCCTCGGGAATCCCCTGGGCATCCAGCACCACTTCCACCTCGTCGAACGCCAGCGGCAACCTGCGACCGAGGACCAGCGCGGCAGCCACCACCGGGGGGATCAGGCGGACGAGATACCACTTGGACCATTGCGATGCCAGTGCGCGGCGGTCGCCATCGGCGTGGGGCGGGTCGAAGCGGCGCAGCACGCTGTCGAGCCTCTCCGGCTCCAGCAAGGCACGCACCGGGATCGAAGGACGGGGATCGTCGCGGGTCACCAGCACCTCGCGGTAGCTGGCGAACTCGCCGAAATACAGGGGAGCGAGGGCTGCGATCACCGGCAGCCCTCAGGCACGCATTGAGCCGCTGTCAGCACAGGCCGCAACGCTCGAAGAAGGTTTCCCGGCTCTGCACCATCAGCGCGGCACGCTTGTGCGGGAAGTTGAATTCCTTCTCGCGCCAGAAGCCCAGGCGCTGCATGTGGCCGATCATCTTCGCGTTGTCGGCGCGCGGTTCGGCAACGATACGCTGGGTGCGCGGATCGTCCAGCAACAGGTAGTGCACCAGCGCGGTCATCCAGCTTTCCACCTTGTGCGGGCCGCGGTGGCTTTCCTCACCCACCAGCATGTGGATGCCGCGGTCGTAGTCGCCCACTTCATAGAACGGTGCGATGCGGTCTTCCTTGGCCCAGTAGGCTTCGTAGTAGGCGAAGGGTTCGTCGTCGATGCAGCCGATCAGGGTGGTGGTGTGCGGGTCGGCGGCGGCTTTCTCCAGGTAGGCGCGGTGCTGTTCCAGGGTGCCGCCTTCCTGCCAGAACTCCAGCACGCGCGGGCTGTTCTGCCAGCGGCTGAAGCGCTCCAGATCCAGCTCGATGTCCAGGGTGCGCAGGGCAATCCACTGGCCCAGCCTGGCGTCGAAGCGACGATAGACCTCGCCCTTGGGCTTGGGTGCGCGCAGCGGATGGCGACGGCCACCGCTGATACGGTAGACCTGCGGGTAGTTGGCGCTGGCCACGCCCTTGTGCCAGGCAGCGGGCAGTTGCCAGAAGGCGGCGCGCTCGATCTGCAGGCGTCCACCGACTTCATCCAGGCTCACCAGTCCCTGCTCGAACGCTTCGACCGGGACGTTGGCGGCGGCGAACTGCACGCGCTCACTCTGCGCATCACCAGCGAAGGTCCAGTAGGCCAGCGCCCACAGCGCCTCCAGAGTTGGCGCAGAACTCAGCTGCCAGCACTCGCCTTCGCGTTGTGCGCTCAGCAGCGGCTGGCCGTCCAGCAGCAGGGTCAGGCCTTGGGTGCCATGGTCGGCGGAGAGCTTGCGGCCGTCGGGCAGCGGCAGGGAGAAACTGGGCGTCATGGTGGGTTCCCTTCTCGTGAATGCAACGACCCCGCTCGTATGACGAGCAGGGTCGGCAGGAATTTAGTCGGCCGAAAAATCAATTCCGGCCGAGGTGGCTCAGGCGCTTTCCGCAGTCAGCGGGCGCGTCGGCTTGTGCGCGGTCTCGTGGGGCGGCAGGTGCTCGAACATCGACGCGGCGATTTCCTGCGCGCGCATCGGCAGCACCGACAGCAGCGTGTCGCTCAGGCCATGGCTGTCCTGGGTGAAACCCTGCAGGTAGATGCCGGCGTGCAGGCGCTTGTCGGCCAGCACGCGGTAGTCGCGGCCGACTTCGAAGTCGCCGAGGTAGTCCTGCAGCGGCGCGAGCAGTTCGCGGTGCGACTTGCGCTCGTAGCCGGTGGCGAGGATCACCGCGTCGTAGCGGTGGGTTTCCACCGCGCCGGTGGCGCTGTCGCGCAGGGTCAGCTCGATGCCATCGGCGTCGGCCCTGGCGGCTTCGACGATGCGGCGGCAGAGGAAGGCGTGGCGGTCCACGCCGGCCACTTTCTGCCGGTAGAAGATGCCGTAGATGCGCTCGATCAGGTCCAGGTCCACCACCGAGTAGTTGGTGTTGTGGAATTCCTGGATCAGCTTCTCGCGCTCGGCCTTGGGCTCGTTGAACACCAGGTCGGTGTAGCGCGGGGCGAAGATTTCGTTGACGAAGGGGCTGTCGTCGGCCGGCTTGAGCACCGCTGCGCGCAGGACCATGTCGACCTGCACCGAGGGGAAGCTGTCGTTCAGGTCGATGAAGGCTTCGGCCGCGCTCTGGCCGCCGCCGATCACCGCGATGCGCATCGGCTCGTTCTGGTTGCAGCGTTGCCTGGCCATGCACTCCAGGTAGCGGGCGTGGTGGAACACCCGCGGGTCGTCACGCAGGTGACTGAAGGCCGACGGGAAGCGCGGCGTGCCGCCGGTGCTCACCACCACGCTGCGCGCCAGGCGGAAGCGCTCGTGACCACGGGCGTCGGTGGAGAGCACCTTGACCAGCTCGATGCCATCCGGGCCCTGCACCGGTTCGACGCGGCTGACGGTCTCGCCGCAGACGCGCTGCTCGGCGAACTGCTCGCTGACCCAGCGCAGGTAGTCGTTGTACTCCATGCGGCACGGGTAGAAGGTGCCCAGGTTGGTGAAGTCGATCAGCCGACCCATGGCGTGCAGGTAGTTGACGAAGCTGTACGGGCTGGTGGGGTTGCGCAGGGTCACCAGGTCCTTGAGGAAGGAAATCTGCAGCTCGCTCTGCGCCACCAGGGTATTGCCGTGCCAGCGGTAATCCGCCTGCTTGTCGAGGAACAGCGCGTGGTAATGGCGACCCTCGCGTCGCGCCTGCTCCTGCAGGGCGATCGCCAGCGCCAGGTTGGAGGGGCCGAAACCGATGCCGAGCACGTCGTAGGTCGGGGTGATCATCTGGGTCATGGTGCCAATGTCCTGTATCGCGATGGCCGTGGGGCGTGACCACGCGGGAGTCGGCGGCTTACTGCTCTGCCCGGAGCGCCCCGCCATCGGGCGGTCGGCGCTCGCTCCTGCGTGTCGCCCATGATTTGCGCTGTCGATAGCGCGTTATCTGGAGAGACGAGACAGGCTTGGCGAAATTTAGAATGATTCTCACTAAGTCATGAAAATTTCAGAATGACGGCCAGCAATCGAGGCCGGAATCTTTCCCGGAAAACCCGCGCGGGCCGCGTGGGACTAATTCCCGGCACACGCCATGCGTCTGTGTCTGTAAATGCCGTTCGCGAGCAAGCTCGCTCCTACGAAGAGCGCGACCTGTGACTGTAGGAGCGAGCTTGCTCGCGAACCAGAGGCGGCGCCCCAGGCAACAATGAGCGGAAGCAGACAAAGACTGGCCTCAGTCCTGCCCGCTCCACGCCTTGAGGCGCAGCCGGCAATGCTTCATCGCGTTGACGATGTGCTTCTCCACCATGTCGCGGGAGATGCCCATGGTCTGCGCGATCTCGACATGGCTGCAGCCCTCGACCTTGCGCAGGACGAAGGCACGGCGGCAGGCCTCGGGCAGTTCGCCGAGGGCGCGCTGGAGCAGTTGCAGCTGCTGCTGGCGGCTGGCTTCTTCCTGCGGGCAGCGCTCGTCGAGGCAGCCTTCGCGGTCGAGGGTTGCCAGCTCTTCGGTGCGGCGCACGCGGCCGCGCCGGTGCAGGTCGATGCTGAGGTTGACCGCCGTGCGATAGAGAAATGCGCGGGGTTGTTCGATATGCTCGTCACCCTTGCGGTCGAGCAGGCGCAGGAAGGCCTCCTGGGTCACATCAGCAGCCGCCTGGCGGTCGCCAAGGCTGCGATTGAGGTACAGGACCAGTTCCTTGTAATAGCGGATGAACGCGCTTTCCACCCCGTCGGGCATCCTATGAAAAACAGTCGAGGCTGCAGGCGCCTGCTGACAGTCCGAGTCAGGCTTATTTATAATCACTCGCATCAACGCGAAAAGAAAGTGTGATATCGGCCGCAAACGGCCTTACCGAGATTCCCGATGACCAGCTCCCCCGCCCCGTTCGACGATGACCGCATCAGCGCCGAAGCTGCGCACTGGTGCGCGCGTCTGCACGACGAAGAGTGCAGCGACGCCGAGCGCGCCGAGTTCGCGCAATGGCTCGCGCTCGATACGCGGCACGAGGTGGAATACCAGGCGATGCTGGAGATCTGGCAGCTCTCGGAATTGCTGCCGCCGACGCCGCGGGCCATACCCGCACCCATAGCGCCAACGCCATTGAGCGACCGCCGCCCCCGCACGTCTCGCCGTCCGCGCAGCGGCAAGCGCATCGCCGCCGTGGCCGCCGGCGTGCTGGTGGCCATCGGTGCCGTCTGGTCGGCAGGCTGGTCTGCCGGCTGGCTCCCCTCGAAGGTCGGTTACTACGCGGCGCAGCCGGGCACCCGCGAGGTGCAACTGGCCGACGGCTCGACCGTCGAGCTCAACAGCAACTCGCAACTGTTCTTCGCCGACTTCCGCGACCGCCGCAGCGCCTGGCTGAAAAGCGGCGGCGAGGCGTATTTCCGCGTTGTCCACGACACCCTGCAGCCCTTCTCGGTCTACACCGACAACGGCAGCGTGCGGGTCACTGGCACGCGCTTCAACGTCTGGACCGACTCGCACCAGATGCTGGTCACTCTGCTCGAAGGCTCGGTGGTGGTCAGCCCGCCCGACAGCGTCGACGGCAACAGCGCCCAGCTCACGCCGGGCATGCAGGCGCGCTTCACCCAGGGCAGCCAGCGTATCGAACTGGCCCAGGTGGCACCGGCCGGCGCCATCGCCTGGATCGAGGGCAAGCTGGTGATCGACGACCTGACGCTGCAATCGGCCATTCCGCTGATCAACCGCTACCTCAAGCAGCCGGTGTTCCTCGACGACGCCACTGTCGCCGCCATGCGCATCGGCGGCATCTACCGCACCGACGACCTGCAGGCGCTGGTGGATTCGCTGCCCAAGGTCCTGCCGCTGGAGCTGCGCAAGGACAACCAGGGGCGCACCGTTCTCGCCAGCCGGTACGTTTCGCTCTAGCCGGGCTGGCGGATAACCCGTTCCGGGTTATTCGCCCTACGCTTGAGCTCGGTGGCACGCCCGTTCGCGAGCAAGCTCGCTCCTACAGTCCCGCCCAGCCGCGGAGCGCTCTTCGTAGGAGCGAGCTTGCTCGCGAAAGCCGATGCCGCGGAATTGGCGGTCACCGGCAAACGTCGGGGAGCACTGCCTGCCCTTACTCGCTGCTATTTGCGATGAATTCGCAAATTCTCTTCAGTTTTCTCCCCGCTCATTCGTCTTGATAGGAACGATTCGGATTTGCCGATGATGTCCTGATTCGCGCGCCGTCTCGTCCCGTTGTGCGGCCTGCCCCCTGGCAGGCCGGGTCCAGGAAAAGACGATGCAAACACCCGCTCCAAGCGCCTTTCGCGAGATGCTCAAACTGCTGCGGCCGCACTGGCTGCCGCTGACCGCCGCCACCCTGCTGGGGATTCTCGGCGGCTCCGCCATCACCGCGCTGCTCGCCACCATCAACTACAGCCTGCATTCCCAAGGCGGCATGCCCGCCGGCTTGCTGCTGGGTTTCGCCGGCTTGTGCGTACTGGCACTGCTGGGCTCAATCATCTCCGACATGGGCACCAACTACGTCGGCCAGCACGTGATTGCGCGGCTGCGCAAGGACCTGGGCAGCAAGATCATTTCCGCGCCCATCGAGCAGATCGAGCGCTACCGCAGCCACCGGCTGATCCCGGTGCTGACCCACGACATCGACACCATCAGCGATTTCGCCTTCGCCTTCGCGCCCCTGGCCGTCGCGCTGACCACCACCCTCGGCTGCCTGGGCTACCTGGCCTGGCTGTCGCCGCCGATGTTCCTCGCCACCGCCATCGCCATCGTCGTCGGCAGCGCCGTGCAGTACGTCGCGCGGGCCAAGGGCATCAAGGGCTTCTTCGAGGCGCGGGACAAGGAAGACGAACTGCAGAAGCACTACCGCGCCATCGCCGAGGGCGCCAAGGAGCTGCGCATCAGCCGCCCACGCCGCTTCCAGCATTACAGCGAGCGCCTGCAGGGCACCGCCGACGAGATCTGCGACATCCAGCTGCGCTCGATCAACCTGTTCAACGTGGCCAAGGGCTTCGGCTCGACGCTGTTCTTCATCGTCATCGGCGTGGCCCTGGCCTACCAGTCGCTATGGCCGAGCACCGACCAGGCGACGCTGTCCGGTTTCATCCTGGTGCTGCTGTACATGAAAGGGCCGCTGGAAGGCCTGATCGGCCAGCTGCCAGTGGTGACCCGCGCCCAGGTCGCGTTCCGCCGCATCGCCGAGCTGTCGGTGCGATTCTCCTCGCCGGAGCCGAACCTGCTGCTGGCCGATGACGGTCGCCAGGCGCTGGACTTCCACTCCATCGAGTTGCGCGAGCTGGCCTATCACTACCCCACCGACGATGGCTCCCACGGTTTCGGCGTCGGCCCGCTGAACCTCAAGGTCAGCCGCGGAGAAATCCTCTTCATTGCCGGTGAGAACGGTTGCGGCAAGACCACGATGATCAAGCTGCTGCTCGGACTCTACCCCCCACAGGGCGGCGAGCTGCTGCTCAACGGCGAGCCGGTGACCGACGCCGGCCGCGACGATTACCGCCAGCTGTTCACCACCATCTTTGCCGACTACTTCCTCTTCGAAGACCTGCTCAAGGGCAGCCAGGACATCCCGGCCGAGGCCGGCCGCTACCTGGAGCGCCTGGAGATTGCCCACAAGGTCAGCCTGCAGGGCCGGGAATTCTCAACGACCGATCTGTCCACCGGCCAGCGCAAGCGCCTGGCGCTGGTGCAGGCGTGGCTGGAGAAACGTCCGGTGCTGGTGTTCGACGAGTGGGCGGCGGACCAGGACCCGGAGTTCCGGCGGATTTTCTACACCGAGCTGCTGCCCGAGCTGCGCTCCCAGGGCAAGACGCTGATCGTGATCTCCCACGACGACCGCTATTTCGACGTCGCCGACCGCCTGCTGCGGATGCGCGCCGGGCAGATCGTGGCAATCGAAGACCACCGAGCCACGGCGTCCGGGAGCGGTTCCGGCCTGGCGATGCATTGACGGCGCGGCGGCCCGGATGGCCGCCCTTTCACCCCGTCGTCGCTCAGCAACAAAAAAAAGATCGAACGGATTTTTCCGGTTTTTTCCAACCGGCGCGTCACATAAAGCTGAATCATTCTTATTAGAAACTGCATTACAAGATCATGCCTTCAAGGTCAAAGGAGCTAAACAAGTGAGTCGCACCCGTACTGCGCTGCAAACCCGGCACAAGGTGAAACCCCTGGCCCGTCTGGTCCGCGCCACTGCCCTGGGGATGGTCCTGGCGGCCTCCGCCGTCGAAGCCGCCCCGGTCCGCATCGATATCCCGGCCCAGTCCCTGGCCTCCGCCCTCACCAGCCTGGGCGCGCAGTCGAACCTGCAGATCGTCTTCAACCAGACCCAGGTGCAGAACCTGCGCGCCCCCGGCGTGCGCGGCGAAATGGAGCCCACCCAGGCGCTGGAACGCCTGCTGCAGGGCACCGGCATCAAGTACCAGGTCGAAGGCAGCCGCGTCACCCTGCTGGGCGCCGACTCCGCCAGCGGCGACACCCTGAACATGTCCGCCCAGGTCATCACCGGCGCCGTCGAAGGTGAAGACAGTTACGTGCCGCGCACCTCCAACAGCGGCAGCAAGACCGACACCCCGCTGCTGGAAATCCCCCAGTCGATCTCGGTGATCACCCGCAAGCAGATGGATGCCCAGGGCGCCCAGACCGTGACCGAAGCACTGCGCTATGTGCCCGGCGTCAAGGTCGAAGCCTACGGCCTCGACCCGAAGGGCTTCGACTGGATGTACATCCGCGGCTTCAACGCCCAGGCCACCAGCGATTACCTCAACGGCCTGCGTCAGCAGAACAACAGCTACGCCTTCTTTCGCAGCGAGCCCTATGCCTTCGAGCGCATCGACGTGGTCCGTGGCCCGTCCTCCAGCCTGTTCGGCATGGGCGACGCCGGCGGCATCGTCAACCGGGTGAGCAAGAAGCCCACCGCCAACCACGTCAACGAAGTCGAGCTGACTGGCGGCAACCATGACCGCAAGCAGGGCCAGTTCGACCTCGGCGGCGCGCTGGACGAGCAGAACCAGTTCCTCTACCGCGTGGTGGGCCTGGCCCGCGACGCCAACACCCAGGCCGAGTACGACGATGGCCATGAGGTCGAGGACGACCGCTACTACATCGCCCCGTCCTTCACCTGGGCGCCGGACGAAGACACCAGCCTGACCTTCCTCACCGACTTCCTGCGGGACCGCAACTCCGGCTCGATCTTCGACTACAGCGTCAACGGCCACCCCACCGGCACCCTGCTGGGCGACCACAGCTACAACCACTTCGACCAGGACCAGTACACCCTGGGCTACGAATTTCGCCATCGCCTGAACGACACCTGGGAGTTCCGCCAGAACGCACGCTACGGCCAGGTCGACCTGAAATTCGCCAACCTGCTGCCGCAGCTGCAGGTGGGGCGCAACATCATCCGCACCGCGGATCGCTTCGACCAGCACATGGACACCTTCAACCTGGACAACCAGTTCCAGGCCAACTTCGACACCGGCACCATCAAGCACACCCTGCTGATGGGCGCGGACTACAGCTGGCAGGACGCCGACATCGCCCGCTGGCGCACCCTCGGCCCGTCGCTGAACCTGGACAACCCGGCGTATGGCCAGAGCGTGCAGCGCCCGACCAAGGACACCACCCTCGCCGGCCAGGCCATCGACTACAACCAGAACATCGAGCAGGTCGGCGCCTACCTGCAGGACCAGGTCAAGTTCGACGACCACTGGATCCTCACTGCCGGCGGCCGCTACGACTACGTGCGCAACGACCTGGACAACCACGTCGGCGCCCACACCATGCAGAAGGACAACGCCTTCACCGGCCGCGTCGGCGTGACCTACCTGACCGATTTCGGCCTGGCGCCCTACGTCAGCTACTCCGAGTCCTTCGTGCCCAACACTGGCCTCACCTCCGACGGCAGCGCCTTCAAGGCCAGCGAAGCCCACCAGTACGAAGCGGGCGTGAAGTTCCAGCCGGACGAAACCTTGCTGATCACCCTGGCGGCCTACGAGCTGACCAAGGAAAACATCCTCACCAACCAGCTGAACGCCAACGGCGTGCCCACCGGTTACAGCGAGGCCACCGGCGAGCAGCGTTCGCGCGGCATCGAAGCGGAGCTGAAAGCCAAGCTGGACCAGAACTGGGACCTGCTGGCCTCGTACACCTACACCAAGGCCAAGATCACCAAGAGCAACGACGCCAACGAGGGCAACCGTCCGGCCAACGTGCCCGAGCACATGGCCAACGGCTGGCTGAATTACACCTTCCACGAAGGTGCGGTCGACGGCCTCTCCATCGGCGGCGGCGTGCGCTACACCGGCTCGCTCTACGGCAACAACGCCAACACCTACCACGTCGACAACTACACCCTGTTCGACGCCGGCGTGAGCTACCCGCTGAACAAGAACGTGACCCTCTCGGTGAACGCCCAGAACCTGCTGGACGAGGAATATGCCGCGACCTGCGACAGCCCGATCTCCTGCTACCCGGGCCTGCGCCGCACCGTCATGACCAGCGTGAAGTACAGCTGGTAAGGCAGCGGCGGGGTCGGCTCGCGCCGGCGCCGCCAGCTGTTTCCGGGCTCCCTGTTCGCAGGGGGCCCTTTCTTGTTTCTGAAGCAGGTTGTTTCTGAAGCCTGTTGCATACCGCTTCAACCGCGAGGAGTAGTGCATGTCCCTCACCCGTCGCCACCTGTTGCAGGGCCTTGCCATTGGCGGGCTGGCCTGCGCCTCCGGCCTGCCGGTGCTCGCCGGCGAGCGCCTGACGCGGATCGTCGCGCTCAACTGGGTGGCCGCCGAGACGCTGCTGACCCTGGGCGTGCCGCCCCTGGCGATCTCCGACGACCGCTACTACCGCGTGCGCATGCCCACCCAGCCGCTGCCCGAGAGCGTGCGTGACGTCGGGCCGTACTGGGAACCGAACCTCGAACTGATCCAGCAGCTGCAACCGCAACTGATCCTCAGCGACCCCATGACCCCGACTCTGCAGCGCCGCCTGAACGGCATCGCACCGACCGAGCGCGTGGCCATCTACCCGGCTGCTGACGGCGCCTGGCGCGCCACCACTGAATTCATGGGCGATCTCGCCCGCCGCCTCGGCGTCGAACAGGTCTCCACCGATTACATCGCTGCCGGCGAGCAGCGCCTCGCCGAGCTGCGCGCCAGGCTGGCGAACCGCAAGCTGCCGCCGGTGTGCGTCGCCGTGCTCAACCAGGATGGCCGCCACGCCGCCGTCTACGGCAGGAACAGCATGGTGCAGGACGTACTCGACCGGCTCGGCGTCGAGAACGCCTGGCAAGGCCCGGTCGGCCCGGTGGGGCTGGCGATGGTCAGCATCGAGCGGCTGGCCGAGCGCGCGGACGCGCACCTGGTCTATGTCGACATCCCCACCACCTCGGCGCGCCTGCAGAGCCTGCGGCAACCCAACGACCTCTGGGCCAACCTGCCCGCCGTGCGCCGGGGGCACACGCTGACGCTGCAACGTTTCTACCCCTATGCCGGCGCCGCCTCGGTGCTCGACCTTGCCGAACGCATCGCGGCCTACCTGGACAGCGCCACGGAGGTTGCCCATGTCTGAATCGACGCTCGGCCTCGCCGCCCCGCGCCGCAGCCTGGGCCTTGGCCCGGCGACCTGCACCCTGGTGCTGGCGATTCTCGCCGGTCTGCTGGTGTTCCATGGCCTGCAAGGCGCCCTGCCCCGCGACCTCTGGTGGCAGGCGCTGTGGGCGCCGGACCTGGATGACGTGCGTCAGGTGCTGCTGCACTTCAGCTTCTTCCCGCGTCTGGCGGTGAGCCTGATGGCCGGGGCCGCGCTGGCCCTGGCCGGCACGCTGTTCCAGCAGATACTGCGCAACCCGCTGGCGGAACCGGTGACCCTCGGCGTCTCTGCCGGCGCCAACCTGGCCCTGTCGGCCGCCACCATCTTCGCCCCGACCCTGCTGGTGCACGGCCTGGAAGCCGTCACCCTGAGCGGCGCGGCACTGGCGGCCTGCCTGCTGTTTGCCTTTGCCTGGGGGCGCACCCTGTCGCCGCTGCGCTTCATCCTCGCCGGCATGGTCATCAGCCTGTACTGCGTGTCGCTCAACGCGCTGCTGGTGCTGTTCAACCACGACTACCTGATCGACCTGCTGCTCTGGCAGGCCGGCTCGCTGAACCAGAGCGGCTGGGATGGCGCCCTTTACCTCGCCCCGCGCCTGGCAGTGGCCATGGTCATCGCGCTGCTGATGGTGCGCCCGCTGGCAGCACTGGGACTGGAGGACGAAGGTGCCGCCGCGGTGGGCGTGAACCTGCTGCGCACCCGCGTACTTGGCCTGGCCGTAGCCGTGGCGCTGAGTGCGTTCGTCACCAGCGCCGTGGGCATGCTGGCTTTCGTCGGCCTTGCCGCACCGGCCATTGCCCGGTTGTGCGGGGCGCGCACGCTCAAGCAACGCTTGATCTGGGCGCCACTGCTGGGTGCCGCGCTGCTCTGCGTGGTCGACCAGATCGCCCGCGAACTGTCGCGCTTCGCCGGAGAAATTCCCGCCGGCATCCTCACCGGCATCTTCAGCGTGCCGCTGCTGCTGTGGCTGCTCAGCCGCCAGCGCAGCGGCGGCATCGTCCCGCGTCCGGCGCCGGCCAGGCCGCAGCGCGAACATCCCTGGCGGCTGATCATCGGCGCGGCAATCCTCCTCGCCCTGCTGACCTTGCCGGCGATCTACTTCGCGGTGGACGCCAAAGGCTGGCACTGGGGCGACGCCGGCCTGAGCGATGCCATCCTGCAGTGGCGCCTGCCGCGCGTGCTCGGCTCGCTGGCTGCCGGCGCCATGCTTGCCGTCGCCGGCCTGCTGGTGCAGCGCCTGACTGGTAACCCCATGGCCAGCCCGGAAGTGCTCGGCGCCACCTCCGGCTCGGCGATTGCCGTACTGGTGCTGTTCCTGGTGCTGCCGCAGCCGCAGGCCTACATGGTCCCAGCGGCCAGCATCGGCGCGCTGCTCACCCTCGGCCTGCTGCTGTGGTTCGCCTGGCGCAAGACCTTCAATGCCGAGCGACTGCTGCTCACCGGCGTGTGCCTGACGACCCTCCTGCATTCGTTGAGCACTCTACTGCTGGCCAGCGGCGACCCGCGCATGACCGCAATGATGAGCTGGATGACCGGCTCGACCTACCAGGTGGACGTGCTGTCGGCGAGCACCGGGCTGGTGATTGGCGCGCTGATGATTGGCGTCAGCCTGCTGCTGGCTCGCCCGCTGGACCTGCTGACGCTGGGCAATGGCACGGCGACTGCGCTGGGGCTGCGGCTGCGCCTGAGTCACCTGATGATTCTGCTGACGGCCGCGGTGCTCACCGCCACCGCGACCATCATCGTCGGCCCGCTGAGCTTCGTCGGCCTGATCGGCCCGCACATCGCCCGCCACCTCGGCGTGCGCCGCGCGGCACCGCAAGTGCTGCTCAGCGCGGTGGCCGGGGCGTTGATCATGGTGGTGGCGGACTGGCTGGGGCGGAACATTGCCTATCCCTGGCCGGTGTCGGCGGGATTGCTGGCGGCGTTCATCGGTTGCCCGTACTTCCTCTGGCTGATGCATCGGGAGCGGCGGGGCTGAACCTGGTGCCTGCGGTTACGCGGACGTTGTCCGCGATCGCGAGCATGGCTCGCTCCTACAGGTCTGCGCCGATCCCGCCCTTGTAGGAGCTGGCCATGCCTGCGACAGCCCGAGCTGCGGAGCATCAGGGTGCTCTGAGTAGGATGGCGTGGAGCGCAGCGATACCCACCAATCCGTGCGCCGACAGCATGGGTATCGCTCCGCTCCACCCATCCTACGTCGGGGTTACCGGCAGGCCGGGAATCAGGCTTCCTGCAGCGCGCGAGGGCGGTTGCTGCGGTCTTCGGCGTCGGCAGAAACCGCCTGCTGCAGCTGGAAGTTGAACTCGATCTCGGCGAAGCGCCCGTCCACACCGCGCGCCTGGGCGGCGGCCGCGTCCTCGACGAAACGCACCTCGCCGATCAGCCCGTCACGGGTGGCGTAGGCGAAGTCGTCCCACAGGTACTGATCACCGGCGAGGTTGATCTGCGTGGTCAGGTGACGATGCCCCGGCGCCGAAATGAAGAAATGGATGTGCGCCGGACGCTGGCCATGGCGGCCCAGCTGATCGAGCAGTTCCTGGGTCGGGCCGTCCGGCGGGCAGCCGTAACCGCTGGGCACGATGCTGCGGGCTTTGTAGCGGCCTTCGGCGTCGGTGACGATGCGCCGGCGCAGGTTGAACTCGGACTGGGTGCTGTCGAAGTAGGAGTAGGTGCCCTGGGTGTTGGCGTGCCAGAGGTCGACCACGGCGCCGGCCAGCGGCTTGCCCTGCGGGTCGAACACGCGGCCGGAGAGGAACATCACGGTACCCGCGTCCTTGCCGTCGTCCATCCGCGCCTCGCCTTCGGACAGCGGCGCGCCGGCCACATACAGCGGGCCTTCGATAGTGCGCGGGGTGCCGCCGCCGATGCCGGCGGCGGCGTCCTGGGCGTCCAGCAGCAGGTCAAGGTAGTGCTCCACGCCGAGGCCAGCAACGACCAGACCGGCTTCCTGGCGCGAGCCAAGACGGTTGAGGTAGTCCACCGCTTTCCAGAACTCGTCGGGGGTGACGTTCATGTCTTCGATCAGTTTGGCGGTGTCCTGCAGGATGCGCAGGACAAGGTTCTTCACCCGTGGGTTGCCCGCATCGTTCAGGGCGCCGCTGGCTTCTTCGAAGAACCTCTGGATGTCGGCAGTCTGGGAAATCTTCAGGGTCACGGTGATTACCTCGTTCTTGTTGTTAGACAGGGATCAACTGGCGCAGCGCACGGCCTCGCGGTCTACGCGATGGAAGACGCGGTTGAAGTACACCAGGCTGTCCTGGCGCTCGCGCACCGCGACCTTTTCCAGCTCGACGAACATCACCGTGTGCGAGCCGACTTCCTTGCAGTCGCTGATCCGCCCTTCCAGGCTGACCAGTGCCTGACGCAGCACCGGCAGGCCGGCGTAACCGTCGTCCCAGAGGTCCCAGGTGAAGCGCTCTTCCATGGACACCTTGGTCATCCCGGCGAAGTGCTTGGCCAGCTCTTCCTGCTCGCCGCACAGCACGTTGACGCACAGGTGGCCGTTGCTGCGGAACACGTCGTGGGTGGCGCTGCCGCGGTTGACGCAGACCAGCACGGTGGGCGGCGAGTCGGTGACCGAGCAGACCGCGCTGGCGGTGATGCCGCAGCGACCTTCCGGGCCGTTGGTGGTGATGATGTTCACCGCCGCCGGCAGCTGCGCCATGGCGTTGCGGAAGTCGATCTGGGTCTGGCTGAGGGTGTTGGCCATTTCTTCGCTCCTGTTTGCCGGAGTGGCATGTGCTGGAGTGGCCGGCACGCCCGGCCTTTCTTGTAGGGGGCCAGCGTAGGGCAGCACGGCGGCGCGCCATATTCAGACGATCACCACGCTTTGCGGTGGTGGCCGCTAGTCATCTAGGTGGTTTCTTTATCGTCAGCACCGGCGACTATGGGTATGCTCCGGGCATGCCATTCCGACGACCGCGGCAAAAGCCCGGCGTACGCGGCCTACGTGCAGCTTCACAACGATAAGAAAGAAAGTGGCAACGCCTGATGGAAGCTAGAAAACCCGTGGTCTACATCGTCGACGACGACAAGGACCTGCGCACCTCCCTCGCCTGGCTGCTCGAATCGGTCAGCATCGAATCGCTCTGTTACGGCGGCGCCGAGGAATTCCTGCGCGAATACGACCCCAGACTCCCCGCCTGCCTGGTCCTCGACGTGCGCATGCCCGAGACCAGCGGCTTCCAGCTGCAGGAGATGCTCAACGACAGGGGCATCAACCTGCCGACCATCTTCGTCACCGCCCACGGCGATATCCCGATGTCGGTGAAGGCGATGAAGAACGGCGCGCTGGATTTCGTCGAGAAGCCCTACAACCCGCAGCAGATGCTGGATCGCATCCAGGCCGCGCTGAAAAGCGCAGTGCAGGTGCACGCGGGCCAGGAGCAGAAGCAGAACCTGCAGCACAAGCTCGACCTGCTCACCGGGCGGGAGCGGGAAATCCTGATGATGGTGGTGGACGGCAAGGCCAGCAAGGTCATTGCCCGCGAACTGAACATCAGCGTCAAGACGGTCGATGTGCACCGCACCAAGATCAAGGAGAAGATGGGCGTCAGCAGCATCGCCATGCTGGTGCGCGAGGTGCTCAACGTGCCGGTGGAAGAGTCGCGCCCCTGAGCGGGGCGCAATCTTGTCGATAAATCAACCTGTCGATCAGTCGACGCGCTCGCCGCACAGGTCGAGCGCGAACAGGCGCTCCACTTCCGCAGCCGGCAAGCCGCAGCCCAGCAGGCTGAACAGCTTGCCCAGCGCCGCTTCGCGGGTCATGCCGCCACCGGACACCAGCCCGGCGTCGCGCAGGCGACTGCCGGCGGCGTAGATATCGAAGGCAACGTGGCCCTGCGGGCACTGGCTGATCGCTGCCAGTACGACGCCACGGGCATGGGCTTCGCGCAGCGCGGCCAGCAGCTCTTCATTGTCCGAAGGGCCGGTGCCGCTACCGAAGCACTCCAGCAGCAGCGCCCGTACACCACTACCCAGCAGCGCGCGCAGGTGCTCGGCACGCAGGCCGGGAAACAGCGGCAGCACCGCGAGATTCACCGCTTGGCGCGGCTGGCGGTAGCTCAGCTCGGCAGGCAGCGATTGCGCGCGCTCGCCCTGACGCTCGCGCGGCAGGACCGCGAACGCATCGAAAGCATCGCTGCGCAGCTTGGTCACCCGGGCGCCATGCATCAGCTCGCCATTAAAATACAGCCAGACGCCCGGCTCCACACCGGCTTCCAGCGCCTTCAGTGCGCCGAGCAGGTTGCCCGGCGCATCGCTGCCCGGCGCGCCCATGGGCTGCATGGAGCCCGTCAGGATCAGCGGGACATCCAGCCCCAGCAGCAGGAAGGACAGTGCAGCGGCGCTGTAGGCCAGGGTATCGGTGCCATGCAGTACCAGCACGCCGTCATGGCCACCCTGCTCCACCGCATGGACGATGGCGTCGCGCATGGCCAGCCAGTTGGCCTGGGTCATGTTGGCGCTGTCGAGCAGCGGTTGCAGTTCGGCGAAGGACCAGTCCAGGCGAATCTCGCCGTGGACTTGCAGTTGTTCGCGCATGCGAGCTTCGAATCCGCCAGCCGGCGCCAGGCCTTCGGCGGTCTGCAGCATGCCGATGGTGCCGCCGGTATAGAGGACGAAGAGGTTCTTCACTCGACGCATGCCAGTGCTCTTGTAGGAAAGTTCACAGGATAAACCGCGAGGCCGGGAGAAGTCCCGGCCTCGCGTGTCAGACCTTGGTCCGAGGATCAGCCCTGGGCCGGCAGGCTGCCGTGGGCCGGTGCGGTCGAGTTGATCTTGTGGGCATCGCGCCAGGCATCGTGGTCGATGTCCAGGTCGGCGAACTTGCTGGCGTCGAACACCGGGCGCTCGATGCCGGCGGCGCGCTGCTCGTCGTAGTCGCGCATCACCCGCAGGCCGGTCTTGATCAGCATCGCCAGGGCCACCAGGTTGACGAAGGCCAGGCAGGTCATGGTGATGTCGGCGAAGGCGAACACGGTGCCCAGGTTCTGCATCGAGCCCCAGAGGATCAGGCCCAGCACCAGCACGCGGAAGGCGATCAGCGCGGAGCGGCTGCGGCCGACGATGAACTGCAGGGCGTTCTCGCCGAGGTAGTAGTTGTAGGTGATGCAGGTGAACACGAACAGCGACAGCGCGACGCTGACAAAGATGCGGCCCCAGTCACCGACCACGGCGGCCAGAGAGTTCTGCGTCAAGGTGATGCCGTCGCCTTCGAAGCCGGGGGTGTAGAAGCCCGAGAGCAGGATCAGCAGCGCGGTGCAGGTGCAGATGACGAAGGTGTCGAGGAACACGCTGAACGCCTGGACCACGCCCTGGGACGCCGGGTGGCGCACGGCGGCAACGGCGGCCACGTTCGGCGCACTGCCCAGGCCCGCTTCGTTGGCGAACACGCCACGCTTCACGCCCATCACGATGGCGCTGCCCAGCAGGCCGGCGAAGGCCGGTTCCAGGCCGAAGGCGCTCTTCACGATGGTGCTCAGCATGCCCGGCACCAGCTCGATCTGGGTGACGATCACGTACAGGGTCACGGCGATGTAGGCCAGGGTCTTCACCGGTACCAGCAGGTCGGAGACCGCAGCGATGCGCTGGATGCCACCGAAGAACACCACGGCCAGCAGCACGGCCAGGGCGATGCCCGAGTACAGCACCGGGATGTCGAAGGCGTTCTGCAGCGAGTGGGTCACGGTGAAGGCCTGCAGGCCGTTGAAGGCGAAGCCGTAGGTGACCAGCAGCAGGACCGCGAAGGTCATGGCCATCCAGCGCAGCTTCAGGCCGTGCTGGATGTAGTAGGCCGGGCCGCCGCGGTACAGGCCGTCGCCGTCGCTGCGCTTGTAGACCTGGGCCAGGGTGCACTCGAAGAAGCTGCTGGACATGCCCACCAGCGCGGTGACCCACATCCAGAACACGGCGCCGGGGCCGCCCAGGGTCACGGCGATGCCGACACCGGCGATGTTGCCGGCGCCCACGCGACCAGCCAGTGACAGCATCAGCGCCTGGAACGAGCTCAGCTGGCCGGATTGGCCGCGGATCGATTCCTTGAACACGCCAAACATGTGGCCGAAGTGACGGAACTGGACGAAACGGGAGCGGATGGTGAAGTACGCACCGAGTCCTACGATGAGGACGATGAGGACTTTCCCGGAGAGGAAATCGTTGATCGCGTCGAGCATGTGCTGGGGCCTCGATTGTTATTGTGGGAGCACGGACCTGGGGCTGGTCCGTTCACTGGGGCGCATGGTTGCGCCCGAAGCCTCCCGAAACAATTTCGCGGCTTGCTACGAATTGATGCTACCTGACGCTATAATTGCGCCAGTCGCATCACCTGGACCTGGTACCAATGTCCGAAAACCTCGGCCCCAACCTCAAGCTGCTTTGTGCGCACTACCGCTCTATCTCGGAGGTTTGCCGCAAGCTTTCGATCAATCGCGCGCAGTTCAACAAGTACCTCGGCGGGCAGAGCCAACCCACTCCATTCAACCTCAAGAAGATTGGAGATTTCTTCGGCGTCGAGGACTACGAGCTGCAATTGCCGCCGGAGCAGTTCGCCCGCCTGATCGGCGCCCGGGGCACATCGCCGGCCAACGTGCAGCGCGACGACCCGTTGCTGGAGATGCTGCGCCCGCTGCGCGACCACGCGGGCAACCTGTCGCGCTACTGCGGCTACTACTTCGAGTATTCCAACTGCATGTCGGTGCCGGGGTCGATCCTGCTGTCGCTGGTGCACCTGTACGAACAGGACGGCAACTTCCTCTTCGAACGCCAGGAACGCCAGGAACGCTCCAGCAGTACCGACGTGCAGGCCGAGGACTGGGTACGTTGCCGCTACCTGGGAGCGGCCTTCCAGCTGCAGGACCGGCTGTTCCTGATGGACTACGAGTCGCTCACCGTCAACGAGATGAGCCAGACCATCCTCATTCCCAGCTTCAAGAGCCGCATCACCCGCCTGAACGGCCTGAAGACCGGCGTCTCCAGCGGCGATCGGCGCACCCCGGCGTGCACCCGCGTGGTCTGGGAGTACCTGGGGCCGGAGATCAACCGCATCAGCGCCTATCGCCAGGTGAAGCTGTACCAGCCGGACGACCCGCGTATCGACGATGACGTACGCCTGCGCCTGCAGGCCGGGCCGATCCGCCACGGCCTGTTCGAAATCGAATGATCCTGACCGGGTAGGAATCTACCTTTTGCGGCTCTGCAGCCAGGCCGCCGCCAGCCCGCTGCCGCAGATCACCGCGATTCCCAGCAGCGCCGACGGCTCCGGCGTATGGCCGAAGATCACGAAGCCCAGCAGCCCGGCGAAGACGATCTGGCAATAACTGAAGGGTGCCAGCAACGCGGGCGCGGCATGCCTGAAGGCCTGGGTCAGGAACAGGTGCGCGGTCATCCCGCAAGTGCCCAGGGCCAGCATCATCAGGCCATGCACCAGCCCCGGCCATTGCCAGAAGAACGGCACCAGCGCACTGACGATCAGGGTATTGCACAGCCCGGCAAAGAAGTTGCTGGTGGTCGGGCTGTCCACCTGGCTGAGCTTGCGCGTCAGCAACTGGTAGAAGCTGAAGCACAGCGCCGAGCCGAACGGCAGCAGCACCGCCGGGGTGAACAGGTCGCCACCGGGATGGACGATGATCAGCACACCGCTGAAGCCGACCAGCACCGCCGCCCATTGCCCGAAGGTCACCCGCTCGCCCAGCAGCGGCACCGACAGCGCCGTCACCAGCAGCGGTGCGAGGAAGTTCACCGAGGTCGCCTCGGCCAGCGGGATGTACTGCAGACCCGTGGTGAACAGGAAGCTGGTACCCAGCAGGCACAGCGCGCGCGCCGTCTGCAGGAACGGGTGGCGGGTGCGCAGCACCGCAAGGCCGGCACGCGGCAGGAAGATGCCCGCCATCAGCAGCGTGTGCACCACATAGCGCGCCCACACCACCATGACGATCGGATAGATGCTCGCCAGGTACTTGGACAGGGCGTCATGGCTGGAGAACAGGAAGGTCGCCAGGACGATGAGCAGGATGCCCTTGAAGGGCTGGTGGACGCCGGACAACGGCGATTGGCGGGTACTCATCGACTCATGGAATCACTGGGCAGAAAGGTTGGCGCAAGCGACTCGACAGCCTAGCAAGCTGTGCCGGGGAAACAATCCATCCCCCGCCTGCGCGCGGACCTTGCGGGTCCGCTGGAAGGCCGGGCGCTACGAGTCCCGCACGGCGTTGTGCGAGCCATGCTACGCGGAATCGCCCTACACAAATGTTCCATTTGGTTAATTCATGTTCGAACAGCGAACAGTTACGCCCTGGGCGAATTGCGGCGAGTCTTCGGGGAGCACCACTATGGGCCCAGCCGCCGCCCCGATGCGGCGCCAACAACTATAAGAAAGGTCCGTTCACATGCTCACGCTCTCCCTGGCACGCCTGCGCGCGTGCATCACCGCCGCCGCTGTTCCCCGCATTTCTGTTGCACCTGGCTGATCGCCTGACCCACGCCATCTGATCGCTTCCGCCCGTCATCCGCTGCTCCCGCCAGAGCCGTGCGGAGGCCCCCGCTCGCCCCGAACAACGACAAGAATGCCGAGGGAACACCCATGCTCCGTCACCTGTCTCGCCTGGCTGCAGGCGCCTGCCTGCTGCCCGCCCTGCCCGTCCTGGCCCATGCCGACGAAGGCGGCTTCCTCGAAGACGCCAAGGCCAGCCTGCTACTGCGCAATTTCTACATCAACCGCAACTACGTCGGCGAAGCCCGGCAGAACAAGGCAGAGGAATGGACCCAGAGCTTCATCCTCGATGCCCGCTCCGGCTACACCCAGGGCACCGTCGGGCTAGGCCTGGACGTGCTCGGCCTGTACAGCCTGAAGCTCGACGGCGGAAAGGGCACGGCCGGCACCCAGCTGCTGCCGACCCACGACGATGGCCGCCCCGCCGACGATTTCGGGCGCCTGGCGGTCGCCGGCAAGGCCAAGGTATCGAAGACCGAACTCAAGGCCGGCGAATGGATGGTGGTGCTGCCGATCCTCCGCTCGGACGACGGCCGCTCGCTACCGCAGACCTTCCAGGGCGCGCAGGTCACCTCGAAGGAAATCGCCGGCCTGACCCTCTACGGCGGCCAGTTCCGCCAGAACAGCCCGCGCAACGATGCGAGCATGGAAGACCTGTCGCTGTTCAACCGCCCGGCCTTCACCTCGGATCGCTTCAACTTCGCCGGTGGCGAATACCGCTTCAACGGCGACCGCACCCTGGTCGGCCTGTGGAGTGCGCAACTGAAGGACATCTACCAGCAACAGTACCTGCAACTGCAGCACAGCCAGCCACTGGGCGACTGGGTACTCGGTGCGAATATCGGCTACTTCTGGGGCAAGGAGGACGGCAGCGCCCGCGCTGGCGACCTCGACAACCGCACTTTCTCCGGATTGTTCTCGGCGAAGTACGGCGCAAGCACCTTCTACCTCGGCCTGCAGAAGGTCATGGGCGAGGACGAGTGGTTCCGCGTCAACGGCACCAGCGGCGGCACCCTGGCCAATGACAGCTACAACGCCAGCTACGAGAGCGCGAAGGAACATTCCTGGCAGCTGCGCCACGACTACGACTTCGCCGCCTTCGGCATGCCCGGCCTGACCCTGATGAACCGCTACATCCAGGGCCGCAACGTGCACAACAGCAGCACCGACGATGGTCGTGAGTGGGGTCGCGAGAGCGAACTGGGGTACACCGTGCAGAGCGGCACCTTCAGGACGCTGAACGTCAAATGGCGCAACTCCACCCTGCGCCGCGACTGGGGCGGCACCAACAGCTTCGACGAGAACCGGCTGATCATCAGTTATCCGTTGTCGCTGCTGTGAACCGCGCCACCGCCGATACTCCCGGCAACCGTAGGAGCGGACTCCGTCCGCGATGACTTCCCCCAACTCCCGGGCCAGTCGGAGCGGCGACGAAACGATCGCGGACGGAGTCCGCTCCTACGCCAGGAATTGCCAGCTTTGTAGGAGCACCCATGAAAAAGCCCCGGCATGCCGGGGCTTTTTCATTCAGCTGCGATTATTGGCCGCCCGGCTTCTCGGCGTCTTCCGCCTCGATCTCTTCCAGCGCCAGTTCCAACCCCCAGCTGGAGGCCTCCACCGGCTGGGCGGCCACGGGAGGTGCAACCGGAGCCGGCGCGGCTGGCTTGGACGCCGCGGGCGTGGCCGCACTGCCGACGCTACCGGGGTTGTCCTTGTAGAGCTTGAGCTTCAGGCGCAGGTTGTTCGCCGAGTCGGCGTTCTTCACCGCCTCTTCCTCGGTGATCGCCCCTTCCACCGCGAGGTCGAACAGCGCCTGGTCGAAGGTCTGCATGCCCAGGGCGCGGGACTTGTCCATGATCTCCTTGATCGAGCTGAAGTCGCCGCGCTTGATGATGTCGCTGATGGTCGCCGTGCCCAGCAGCACCTCCACCGCCGCGCGGCGTTTGCCGTCCTGGGTACGCACCAGGCGCTGGGAGACGAAGGCCTTGAGGTTGTTGCCCAGGTCATTGAGCAACTGCGGCCGGCGCTCTTCGGGGAAGAAGTTGATGATGCGGTCCAGCGCCTGGTTGGCGTTGTTCGCGTGCAGCGTGGAGATCGCCAGGTGGCCGGTGTCAGCAAAGGCCAGCGCGTGCTCCATGGTCTCGCGGTCACGGATCTCGCCGATCAGGATCACATCCGGCGCCTGGCGCAGGGTGTTCTTCAGCGCGGCGTGGAAGCTGCGGGTGTCCACGCCCACCTCACGCTGGTTGATGATCGACTTGCGGTGCCGGTGCACATACTCGATGGGGTCTTCGATGGTGATGATGTGGCCGCCGCTGTTGCGGTTGCGGTGGTCGATCAGCGCTGCCAGGGAGGTGGACTTGCCCGAGCCGGTACCGCCGACGAAGAGCACCAGGCCACGCTTCTCCATCACCACCTTGAGCAGCACTTCGGGCAGGTTCAGGTCGGCGAACAGCGGGATATCCAGCTTGATGTTCCGCGCCACGATGGACACTTCGTTGCGCTGCTTGAACAGGTTGATACGGAAGCGGCCGACGCCGGGTACGGAAATCGCCAGGTTCATCTCCAGCTCACGGTCGAACTCCGCGCGCTGCTCCTCGTCCATCAGCCCGTAGCCGATGCGGGCGACGTCGCCGGCCTTCATCGGTTCGTTGGTCAGGGGCTTGAGGACACCGTTGAACTTGGCGCAAGGCGGAGCGCCGGTGGACAGGTAAAGATCCGAACCATCCTGGGTGGCCAGGATCTTGAGCATCGCTTGGATATCCATTGAACTGCATCCGTACGCAAGGTGGCGGCGGACGCTGTCTGTAAGCAGCGTCCTATAGATAAGAATTTGCTTATTGACTCTATGGAGCGCTCCTGCGCCAGACAATGCAACCCATCGCGAAATGCGACCTGTGTCACTGCTGCCGTACAATGCCGCCCAGACGCTTTCATTCAAGGACACAACCAATGCCCGTCGCCATGGCCCGCCACATCCTGGTCAAGACCGCTGCCGAAGCCGAGCAGATCAAGCAGCGCCTGGCCAAGGGCGAGGATTTCGCCGCCCTGGCGCGCAAGCACTCCACCTGCGCCTCCGGCAAGCGCGGCGGCGACCTGGGCGAGGTGCGCCGCGGCCAGATGGTCCGCAGCATCGACCAGGTGATCTTCAAGAAGCCGGTCGGGGTGGTTCACGGGCCGGTCAAAAGCCAGTTCGGCTACCATCTGGTCGAGGTATATTTCCGTGACTGACTGAATGCGCGAGTCAACGAAGGAACGCACGCCCATGACGCCACAACAGATCGCCCGCTTCTGCCTGGAGCTGCCCGGCGCCCGCGAAGACATCAAGTGGGGCAGCAATCGGGTGTTCTCGGTGGCCGGCAACAAGATGTTCGCGATCCTCGACTTTCTCGACAGCGGTAATGGCGGCCTGGCCTTCAAGGTCGGCCCGGAGCTGTTCCTGGGCTACGTCGACCGCCCCGGCATCCGCCCGGCGCCGTATCTGGCGCGGGCCTTCTGGATTGCCATGCAACGTCCCTACCCCATGGGCGATGCCGAACTGCGCGAAGCGCTGACCCGCTCGCACCAACTGGTGGTCGCCCGCCTGCCCAAGCGCCAGCGCCTGGGCCTCGTGCTGGAGGCACCATGATGCGTACGCTGACCTGGGAGGGCATCTGGCACGCACCGACGGCCAGCTGGGAGTCGCTGCAACTGGGCGAGCACCGCGCCGAGAGCCAGCTGCGCGCCATCGATGAAGCAGGCGGGCCGTCCTATCAGCTCGACTACCAGCTGGACTGGGATGACCACTGGCGCCTGCGCGAAGCGCGTTTCAGCGTGGAAAGGGCCCACGGTACACATCAGTTGCACCTGCTGACCGACGGCGAGGGCCACTGGCGGAACGCCGAGGGTGACTCACTGAAGGAACTGGAGGGCTGCCTGGACATCGACATCTGGCCATCACCCTTTACCAACACCTTCCCCATCCGCCGCCTGCACCTGGCAGACGGTGAGCGCCGGGAACTGGCGGTGGTCTATCTGGAGGCGCCCAGGCTCAAGCCGGTGCGGATGCGCCAGGGCTACACGCGGCTCGATGCGCATCACTATCTCTATGAGAACCTGGAAGGCACGGACTTCCAGGCACGGCTGACAGTGGATGACGAAGGGCTGGTGATCGATTACCCCACCCTGTTCCGCCGGGTCTGATCTGCAGGAGCGGGTATCGCGCGCTCCTGCAGGCCGGGGTCCGACAAAGGTAGTTCGTTAGCTAGCTTTCCTACATGCCAGACGCGGTCCATCATGTAGGACCACTCGCCGTACCGAACCACTGCACATGTCCGCCGATTCCCGCCCATCTTCGTCCACCACCCTGCAGGTGGTGTCCGTCGTGCTTTTCACCTTCATCGCCTACCTGACCATCGGCATCCCGCTGGCCGTGCTGCCCGGCTACGTGCACAGCGACCTGGGTTTCGGCTCGGTAATGGCCGGTCTGGTCATCAGCATCCAGTACCTCGCCACCCTTCTCACCCGACCGTACGCCGGCAAGGTCATCGACACCCTCGGGCCCAAGCGCGCCGTGCTCTACGGCATGCTCGGCTGTGCGTGCAGCGGCGCGCTGATGCTCGGCTCCTGGGCGATGCAGGGTCTGCCATTGCTCAGCCTCGGCCTATTGATGGTCGCGCGTCTGGTGCTGGGTACCTCGGAAAGTCTGGTCGGCAGCGCCTCGATCGCCTGGGGCATTGACCGCGTTGGCGCCGCGAACACCGCAAAAGTCATCTCCTGGAACGGCATCGCCAGCTATGGCGCCCTCGCCATCGGCGCACCGCTCGGCGTGCTGATGGTCGGCCAGCTCGGGCTGGCCAGCCTGGGCGGCAGTGTCGTCCTGCTGGCCGCACTGGGTTTCGCCCTGGCCTGGCCCAAGCGTGCGGCCGCTTTGGTGCATGGCGAACGCATGCCCTTCCACCACGTGCTCGGCCGGGTACTCCCCCACGGCATGGGTCTGGCGCTGGGCGGCATCGGCTTTGGCACCATCGCCACCTTCATCACGCTGTATTACGCCAGCCTTGGCTGGAAGGACGCGGTCTACTGCCTGACCGCCTTCGGCGGCTGCTTCATCGGCGCGCGCCTGCTGTTCGCCAATGCCATCAACCGCCACGGCGGCTTCCGCGTCGCCATCGCCTGTCTGTCGGTGGAAAGCCTCGGCCTGCTCCTGCTGTGGAGCGCACCGACGCCCTGGATCGCCCTGGCCGGCGCGGCGCTGACGGGCTTCGGGTTCTCCCTCGTATTCCCCGCACTGGGCGTGGAAGCGGTAGGCCTGGTGCCCGCCTCCAGCCGAGGCGCCGCGCTGGGCGCCTATTCGCTGTTCATCGATGTGTCCCTGGGCGTTACCGGGCCGCTGATGGGCGCCGTCGCCAACGGCTTTGGCTTCGGCTCGATCTTCCTCTGCGCCGCACTCGCAGCATTCAGCGGGCTGATCCTCAGCCTCTGGCTGTTCCAGCGCTCGTTCTCGCGCTGACGCCGCGGGCGCGGCAATCCGACGCGACTTCGCCCATCCCCCGCGAGCCGCCGCGATCCGGCGGCCAAAACCGTTGATCAAGTAAACATGACGGACGCATGACAGGGGCTGGACGAAAAAGTTCGAACCTCTGCTATCATCCGGCCGCGCCGGGGCGACCACGCCCCGAATACAACCAAAAGAACAAGCCGACGCAGACCTCCACCTACCCCGATCACGCACTTCGGGGCGGGGAGCTTTTTTCTTTCTGTTCGTCGGCGCTGCACCATTAAGGAATCAAAATGCTGAACCACCGGATCAGTCTGCTCGCACTGGGGATCCTCGCCTCGACCACCGCCATGGCCGAAGACCAGTCCACCGCCAAGGGCTTCGTCGAAGACAGCCACCTGGACCTGTTCTTCCGCAACGCCTACATGAACCGCGACAAGTGGCACGCCACTCCCAATGGCCAGGCCCATGACAAGGCCGAGTGGGGCCAGGCCGCCACCGCCACCTTCACCTCCGGCTTCACCCAGGGTACCGTCGGCTTCGGCGTCGATGCCTTCGGCATGTACGCTGTGCGTCTGGACGGCGGCAAGGGCAAGAGCGGCGCCCCGGGCATCGATTTCTTCAAGCAGGGTGACAGCGGCGAAGCCGCCAGCGACCTGGCTCGCGCCGGTGGCGTAGTGAAGGCACGCTTCTCCAACACCGTGATCAAGTACGGCGACCAGATGCCGGCCCTGCCGGTGCTGAGCTACGACAACTCCCGCCTGCTGCCGGAAAGCTTCACCGGCACCCTGATCACCTCCAAGGAGATCGAAGGCCTGGAGCTGAACGTCGGCCGTTTCACTTCGGAAACCCGCAAGAGCGCCGAAGGGCGTGACAGCGGCGGCCTGAAACGCATCGACGTGTTCGGCGGCAGCTACAAGTTCACCGACAACTTCAGCGGCTCGCTGTACGGCTACGAGAGCGAAGACGTCGCTCGCAAGCAGTACATGAACCTGAACTACGTCATCCCGGTGGCCGACAAGCAGTCCCTGACCCTGGACTTCAACGGCTACCGCACCCGCGTGAACGACGACTTCGCTGCCGACAACGGCATCGACGGCACCAAGAACACCATCTGGAGCCTGTCGGCCGCCTACAACATCGGCGCCCACACCTTCATGGTCGCGCACCAGCGCAGCAACGGCGACTCCGGCTACAACTACGGCTGGTACCAGAACGAAGGCGGCCTGGGTGACGGCGGCACCACCATCTGGCTGGCCAACTCCTACTGGTCGGACTTCAACGGCGAGGACGAGCGCTCCTGGCAGGGCAGCTACAGCCTGGACTTCACCGAATACGGTGTGCCGGGGCTGAGCTACAGCGTGGCCTACGTCTACGGCGACAACATCAAGACCGACACCACCAGCGACGGCACCGAGCGCGAGATCTTCAACCAGCTGAAGTACGTTGTTCAGGATGGCCCGGCCAAGGACCTGTCGGTCAAGCTGCGCGGTTCCTGGGTTCGCGTATCGAACGATGCCTGGCAGTACAACACCGACGGCAACGAAGTCCGTGTGTTTGTCGAGTACCCGGTCAACATCTTCTGATGACCTGATCGGGCTCGAAAGAAAACGCCCCGTGGCAGCGATGCCACGGGGCGTTTTTCATTCCAGCGCGGTTCTGTTCCAGACGGCTTACTCCAGAGAGCGGCGCCTGGGCAGCCAGGGCATCGGCGGCAATGCCATGCGCAGTATGTGGAAGCTCAGCAGCAGGATCAGCGCGCCGGCAACGAAGGAGCCAAGGCGCTGAGCCGGCTCGAGCATGTCGTTGAGTACATTGAGGAACAGCATCGCGCTGCCGCCGAGCATACAGGCCAGCAGGAACACCGAGAGGACGTAGATCTTCAGCGTCAACAGCCGCCAATGCCAGCGCATGCGGCGGCGGACGGGGACTTCATCGGGGGGAAGTTGCGGCATGATCCATTGCCTCCTGACAAGTTTCTGACGGCCTCACGCTACTGCGGAATGCGACGTCGAGATATTGGCAGGATGCTAGCCATCATCGTGCAGAATGCCAAGTCGCACAGCGCGCGACCGTCGGGTCGCAGGCTGTGCGCCGATGAATGGCTGCTCAGCGCACCACGCTATTGATGTCGTGACGGTTGAGCGAAGTGCGCATTTCCTCGTACCACTCCGGGATCACGTCCTTCAGGCGCTCCTTGGCGTCCTCCAGCTTGAACGGCTGGGTGTAGCGCTTCTTGCGGTAGGAGTAGATGTAGTAGGTGCCGTCGCGATAGAGGATGCGGTCGAAGGTGTAGAAGCCGATGTGCGTGCCGTTGCAGCGGGCCGTCAGCACCATGTCGCCCTCTTCGTAGGGCAGCACGCCTTCGGCGCACTCGTAGGTGAAGAACTCGCGCACGTCGTCCCAGTCCACACCATCGCTGCTGGCGTGCAGGAAGGCCTCGGCCTTCTCCTCGGAATCATCGGAGTGATCGCTGTACCAGATGAACAGCGGGATGCTCTGGTTGGTCTCGTCGCCCAGCCAGCTCTCGCCGTCCAGGTACTGCGCACTGCGCGCCAGGCTTGCCTGCACACGGCGGTGGCTCTGGCGGTATTCCTCCAGCTGCTCGTCGAAGGCCGGCGCATCCTCGCCCAGCACCACGCCCTCCATACCTTTGATTTCGGCGACGCGCGCCAGGTATTCAGCATACAGCGCCGCGCTCTGGATCACGGTGCAGGTGTCGCGGGTTAGGCTCAGGCCGACCTCGGTGAAGTTGGCGCTGCCCAGCACGACCACGTCCGGCTCGATCAGGATCAGCTTCCAGTGCACGCTGTTCTGCGCCCGGAAGTCGACGTGCAGGGTGACGTTGCCACCGGCATCGCGGACGCAGAAATCGATGAAGTCCGGCGAACTGAAGGAGTTGATGGTGCCCACCAGCAGATCGAGGCGGTTGCCCTTCTCCACCAGGGTTTCGATCAGTGACTCGGTTTCACTGGCGGAGGCCGAGACCACAGTGATCAGCTTGCCGCTGACCTGCTCCAGGTAGTGCCTGAGCGAGTTTTGAGCGTTTAGGATTTTCATACAGCCCCCACCAGAATTCTGAACACCGAATTCTGATGCAGGACACTGGCGGGTTTCAACTGTCAGCTCGCACCTTATGCCCGCAGGCTGGGCGCTGTAGCGGCAAGGCATGCAAGATCAGCCCCGGCTGTGGCATAATAGGCGGCTTTGTCAGGCCGCCTCCGAGCGCCCGCCTTCCCTGCCCGCCCGCGCCGCTCGCGCCCGGCGCGCATCATGTTCCAGCCAAGGGTTACCCAGTTGATTTCCACCGCGAACATCACCATGCAGTTTGGCGCCAAGCCGCTGTTCGAAAACGTTTCCGTCAAGTTCGGCAACGGCAACCGCTATGGCCTGATCGGCGCCAACGGTTGCGGCAAGTCCACCTTCATGAAGATCCTCGGCGGTGAGCTTGAGCCTTCCGGCGGCCAGGTGATGCTGGAGAACGGCGTGCGCCTGGGCAAGCTGCGCCAGGACCAGTTCGCCTATGAAGACTTCAGCGTGATCGATACCGTGATCATGGGCCACGAGGAACTGTGGAAGGTCAAGGCCGAGCGCGATCGCATCTACTCCCTGCCGGAAATGAGCGAAGAAGACGGCATGGCCGTGGCCGAGCTGGAAGTCCAGTTCGCCGAGTTCGACGGCTACACCGCCGAATCCCGCGCCGGCGAGCTGCTGCTGGGCCTGGGTATTCCGCTGGACCAGCACTTCGGCCCGATGAGCGCCGTCGCTCCGGGCTGGAAACTGCGCGTGCTGCTGGCGCAGGCGCTGTTCTCCGATCCGGACCTGCTGCTGCTCGACGAACCGACCAACCACCTGGACATCAACACCATCCGCTGGCTGGAAAACGTCATCACGGCGCGTAACAGCACCATGATCATCATTTCCCACGACCGTCACTTCCTGAACAGCGTCTGCACCCACATGGCGGACCTGGACTATGGCGAGCTGCGCCTGTTCCCGGGCAACTACGACGAGTACATGACCGCGGCCGAGCAGGCCCGCGAGCGCCTGCTCTCGGACAACGCCAAGAAGAAAGCCCAGATCGCCGAGCTGCAGACCTTCGTCAGCCGCTTCTCGGCCAACGCCTCCAAGGCCAAGCAGGCCACCAGCCGCGCGCGCCAGATCGACAAGATCCAGCTGGAAGAGGTCAAGCCGTCCAGCCGCGTCAGCCCGTTCATCCGCTTCGAGCAGCACAAGAAGCTGCACCGCCAGGCGGTGACCCTGGAAAAGGTCAGCCAGGGCTTCGACGGCGGCTCGCTGTTCAAGAACCTGAGCATGCAGGTGGAAGCTGGCGAGCGCATCGCGATCATCGGCCCCAACGGCATCGGCAAGACCACCCTGCTGCGCACCCTGGTCGGCGAGATGGCGCCCACCGGCGGTGAAGTGAAGTGGACCGACAGCGCGGACGTGGGCTACTTCGCCCAGGACCACGCCGAGGATTTTGAGGACGACTACAACCTGTTCGACTGGATGGCCCAGTGGACCCAGGGCGGCGAGCAGCTGGTGCGCGGCACCCTCGGCCGCATGTTGTTCTCCAACGACGACATCAAGAAGTCGGTGAAGGTGATCTCCGGTGGCGAACAGGGCCGCATGCTGTTCGGCAAGCTGATCCTCAAACGCCCCAACGTGCTGGTGATGGACGAGCCGACCAACCACCTGGACATGGAGTCCATCGAGTCGCTCAACCTGGCGCTGGAAAACTACCCGGGCACCCTGATCTTCGTCAGCCATGACCGCGAGTTCGTGTCCTCCCTGGCCACCCGCATCATCGAGCTGTCGGAAAACGGCGTGACCGACTTCAGCGGCACCTACGATGATTATCTGCGCAGCCAGGGCGTGATCGTCTGATCAACGCCTCGCTGCGATGAGAAAGCCCCGCCAAGTGCGGGGCTTTTTCTTGGATGTTTCTCGGGCGCGGACATTGTCCGCGGCTCGCGGGCATGGCCCGCTCCTGCAGGGGGCGCATGGCGCGTGATCAGCGCCCTGACGTCTGCAGCGTCGCGCTGCCCAGGCTGATGTCGAAGAACTCCGCCGCCGAGGCCGCCAGGTCACGGTGGATGGCCTTGCGGTCCACGCCCTGGGTGTCGGTGCACAGGTCCGGGGTGGCCTCCACCTCCTCCTCCGAGCAGGGCGACATGAAGACGAAGTGCCCTGCCCCATCCAGCACCCGCAGGTCCGCCTGCTGTGGCAGCTTGCGAGCCAGCGCGCCGGCATTCTTCTTCCAGTCGAGGATCTGGTCGTCGTTGCCGGTGTAAAGCAGCACCGGCACCTGCACGTCTTCCAGCTCGTGGACCCCATACATCAGGCTCAGCGGCGCCAGCAGCAGCAAGGCGCCAATGCGCGGATCGGCCATGGGCACCAGGTCGTTGCGATCGGCGCGTACCTCGCCCTTCTCACTGCAGGCGTCGGCGTCTTCCGGGCGTTCCTGGCAATACTTGATCAGTCGCTCCAGTCGCGGCTGGGCACCGGCCAGGATCAGCGCCGTTTCACCGCCGGCGGAATAACCGATCACGCCGACCTTGCGCGGATCGGCGATGGCCGCGACCTTGGGATCGAGCAGCGCGGCACTGATGGTTTCCGACACCTGCAGCGGCCGCCCGTAGAGGTTGCTCTTGGCGCCCAGGCGGCTGTGGTCATGCAGGTTGTCGCCGGGGTGCAGCAAGGTCACCACCACGAAGCCCTTGCGCACCAGCGCCTCGATCAGGTCGCGGTGGGCCAGCGGTGTGCCGTAGTTGCCGTGGGACATCACCAGCAGCGGGAAGCGACCGTTGGCGGTCTGCCCTTCGTAGGCGACGTCGAGGATGAAGTTGCCCAGGTGCAGGGGTTGTTCCGGCGCGCGCGTGGGGTAGAAGGCGATGGCCTTCATCGGCTGCTGGTCCAGCGGGTCGCTCACCTGCAGGCGGTGAAAACCCACATTCCAGCCTTGTGCCGCCCAACTCGCGGTACTGAAAGTAACGAGCAGCAGGAACCAGAACAGGCGCCTCGCCATGGTGCAGTTCGCTCCGATTTGTCTCCGGATCAGGCGCCACGGGGCATGCTGGGTAATGCAGAGACCGTCGGGCACCGCCTGGAGGGAACTTCTGCATAGTACGCGCCAGCGGGACTCGCTCCGTGCCCGCAGACAGGCGGTATCGCCCGGGCACAAAAAAGCCCCGCCTGGGCGGGGCTTTTTCTCGGGGAAGCGGTCAGGCAGCGGCGAACTGGCTGGCAATGCTCGCCTGAGCGCCGGCAATGGCGTTGCGGCGCGGTTCGTCACCGTAGGCCAGGCCTTCAGCGCGAACGACCTCGATGTCGGTGATGCCGAGGAAGTTCAGCACCAGTTCCAGGTAGTTCTCGTGGGCGATGCCCGTCGGTTGACCGGCGTGGATGCCACCCGCGGTGGAGACGATGATCACCTTCTTGCCGCCCGCCAGGCCTTCCGGGCCGTTCTCGGTGTAGCGGAAAGTCTTGCCGGCGACGGCGATGCGGTCGATCCAGGCCTTCAGCTGGCTGGGGATCGAGAAGTTGTACATCGGCGCGCCGATGACGATGGCATCGGCGCCGAGGAATTCCTCGATGCTCTTTTCACCCAGCGCAGCTTCGTGTTTCTGCGCAGCGTCACGCAGCTCGGCCGGGGTGCCGGCGGCCACCAGGCTGGCGGAGGACAGGTGGCTGATGGCGTCGGCAGCCAGGTCACGGTAGGTGACTTCGACGCCCGGCTCGGCGGCGGCCCAGGCGGCGACCAGCTCGGCGCTCAGTTGGCGGGAAGCGGAGTTGTCGCCGAGGATGCTCGAGTCGATGTGCAGCAGTTTCATGTGTGTTCTCCAGGAAGGTTGCCAAGTGAGTTGGCGGAGGAATTCGTCGTTGAAGGCAAGACTACACATGTAGCCAATCCTCGATAAGTCGGCAAAAATGCAATGATTCGTCTCACCAGCAGGACAATCCCATGCAGGACCTCAATGACCTCTTCTATTTCGCCAAGGTGGTGGAAGCCGGCGGCTTCGCCGCCGCCGGGCGCCTGCTGGGCCTGCCGAAGTCGCGCCTGTCGCGGCGTGTAGCGGAACTGGAAGCGCGGCTGGATGTGCGCCTGCTGCAACGTACAACCCGCAAACTGGCGCTCACCGACCTGGGCGAACGCTATTACCGGCACTGCCAGGCGATGCTCGTGGAAGCCGAAATGGCGGACGAAGTTGCCGCGCAATTGAGTGCTGAGCCGCGTGGACGAGTGCGCCTGTCGTGCCCCGTGGCGCTGGCGGAAACCTCGCTGAACGAGATGCTGCCCGGTTTTCTCGCAGCCTATCCGCAGGTGAATCTGGAGCTGATGCTGACCAATCGCCGCGTCGACCTGCTCAACGAAAGCATCGACGTCGCGCTACGCGTTCGGGCTCCGGGAGATGAGGACCTGTCGCTGATCTCGCGGCGCCTGCGCCTGGCGAAGACGGCGCTGGTGGCCGCACCGTCACTGCTCAGGGGCGTCAAACTGCGCGCGCCGGAGGACCTGGCCGCCCTGCCCGTTCTTGGCGCCATCGACAACGATCGCCGCGTGCACATGAAGCTGACCGGCCCGCAGGGCGAGGTGAAGGAAGTGGCACTGGAGGCGCGCCTGGCGGTGGAAGACTTCAACCTGCGCAAGAACGTGGCACTGGCAGGACTGGGCGTGACGCTGCTGCCGCTGCACTACTGCACCGAGGAACTGGAGGATGGCCGCCTGGTACGCGTGCTGCCGGCCTGGAGCGAGCCGGAGGCCTACCTGCAGGCGGTGTACCCGCACCGCCGCGGCATTCTGCCGGCGGTGCGAGCACTGCTCGATTATCTGCAGGAGGGATTTTCGAAGGACGACTGGCCGGTCTGACGGCCGGCCAGCCACAGAAAACCGCTTACGCCGGATTGGCGCCCAGTCCCATCAGCGCGCCGATCCAGCTCAGCAGCCGGCCGCCGCTCAGCCAGTCGACCCAGAACAACTGGTGCAGCAGGACGATGGCCCAGAACACCAGCTGGAAGGACAGTTTGCGGGTCTTGTGACGGAACAGCTGCTGGGCGAGGAAAGCGCCCGGCCAGCCGCCGAGCAGTTCCAGCAGGTGCAGGCTCTGTTCGGGGGTGCGCCAGGCGTTGCGTTCAGCGCTGCGTTTGTCGCGCCAGTAAGCGAAGAAGGCCAGGACGCTGAAGACCGGATAGAGCAGCAGGAACCAGACGAAGTAGGCGTCCTTCAGCCAGAGCACGGAGCCGATGACCGGCAGCGCCAGCAGCACGGCGAGGATCGCCAGCGCCTTGCCCAGCGAGCGCTTCGGCGCGCTGGGGAAGGCGACTTCGCGGCCGCTGCGAACCCGCTCGCGGGTGGCAGTGGCCGCGGGCTTGCGGCGAATCGCCGGGGTGTCGATGGCCAGCCCGGCAAGGCGGGCATGATCGGCGCGGGGACGGCCGTCCTTGCCGGTGCCTTCGACGTAACGGACCTGGTCGCCCGCTTCCGGGCGGCGGTCGCCACGGAAGTCGGAAATGTGCAGGAAGACGTCCTTGCCGCCGGCCTGGGGACGGATGAAGCCGAAGCCCTTGTCATCGTCCCAGCGACTGATGGTGCCGTTCTTTTCCACGTTCACTCGCTATCGGGTCAGGGTTTGACGCTGCTCCAGTCGATCAGGGCGAACTGCCAGGTCGCCAGGATCAGCAGGCCGAACACGATACGGTACCAGGCGAAGGCCGCATAGCTGTGGTTGGCGATGAACTTGAGCAGGCCGCGCACGGCGATCATCGCGAAGATGAACGAGGTAACGAAGCCGATGGCGAATACCGGCAGGTCCGAGGGCTGGAAGATGTCGCGGTACTTGTACCCGGAGTAGACCGCGGCGCCGACCATGGTCGGCATCGCCAGGAAGAACGAGAACTCGGTGGCCGCCTTGCGCGACAGGCCGAACAGCAGACCGCCGATGATGGTGGCACCGGAGCGCGAGGTGCCCGGGATCAGTGCCAGGCACTGGCAGCAGCCGACCTTGAGGGCTTCCTTCCAGGTCATGTCGTCGACGGTTTCGGCATGGACCACGTGCTGGCGTTTCTCCGCCCAGAGCATGATCACGCCGCCGACCACCAGGGCCACGGCCACGGTGATCGGGTTGAACAGGTAGTGGTGGATGTAGTCGGCGAAGGCCACGCCCAGCACCACGGCGGGGAAGAACGCAATCAGCAGGTTGACGGTGAAGCGCTGTGCCTTGCGCTGGGAGGGCAGGCCCACGACGATCTCGAGGATCTTGCGGCGGAACTCCCAGACCACCGCCAGGATGGCGGCCAGCTGGATGATGATGTTGAAGGCTTCGGCGCGTTCGCCGCCAAAGCCGATGAGGTCCGCCACGATGATCTGGTGGCCGGTACTGGAGATCGGCAGGAACTCGGTGAGCCCCTCAACCACGCCAAGGATGAAGGCCTGGACGGCACTCCACAGATCCATACTACTGTCCCCCGCGAGGCACGCTGGCTCGCACGTTTCTAATGATTTATGTCCGCTGCCTGCTCCTGGCGCGCAAGCGCCGCAGCGGCGTCGGCATGCTAATGCATTGCCTGCAGATCGCTATGAAATTCACAAAAATTTCTCTTGGCTCGTCCCGGTAGCGAAGGTGTTGGCACTTCGCTGAGAAAAACCAGGCGCTCCCTCGCCCGGAAGATGCAGACAACCACGATCCAGGAGGGTTCGTGCCATCATGCAAAATGCCTAATCCATTGAAAAGACTGCAGTACTCAAGTACCAGAAAGCCTACAAAACCATGAGTTGTGTAAGCCCGGCGAAACACTGAAATCGCCGCAAACGCCGGCCCGCTGCGCTTCACCCACCCCAATCCAAAGTTGTGTTTCACCGGCGAAACAAAATCCGCTTCATCGGTGATCCGGCCCCCGTGCTAGGGCCTCGGCAGTGTTTCGTACGGTCGTTCTGTATCAGCGCGGAAACACAGGCTCCGCAATGGCTCGCAGAGCCTCGTGCCAAGTCATTGATTCGCAATGACTGTTCAAAAGCGGCACGGCCCCTGCTCCACCTTGGTACCGCTGGTTAGGGCTCAGCGCACCAAGAAGGAACCGCCATCATGGGGAACATCGACTCACGGATAGTCGGCATTCTCGTCACGCTCGCATGCGGCGCGGCCAGCGTCACGCTGTGCCCGGTCGCACAAGCCGGCGACGGCACCATCGTCCTGCAACGCGTGGTCCAGCCGCGCGTCGCCACGCGACCCACCGACATTCCCGACCCTAATCCAGTCACCATCAACCCGAACATCTCCGAGCAGGTCGTGCGCCAGACCGGCAATGCCGAACTGAGCGACAGCGATTTTGCCGGGGTCACCAGCGGCTCGAGCCTGCAACGGCACATCCTGCCGGGCGGGCAACTGGTGGGCATGGACAACGGCAGCAACCAGAGCCTGAACGGCAATAGCATGGGCGCCGGCGCGGCCGGCGGCGGTGCCGGCATCTCCAACTCGGTAAACCGCACCGTCCAGCAAGGGCTCTCGCCCCTGCGCATGCTGACGGGGGATCGCTGAGATGAACGCCCGCCTGCTCGCTCTACCCCTCCTGCTCTGCAGCGTCGTCGCCCTCGCCGACGACCCCGCCACGATCAACAACGCCAGCATCGACAGCGCGATGCGCAACTACCGCGGCGTGGCCAGCGTGAACCAGGCTGCCGGTGACGAGCAGCAACAGGCCAACGCCCGGGCCATCGCCATCGGCAGCAACGCCCAGGCCACCACCGCTCTGCGCCAGTCGGTCAATACCCATGCCGACCTCAGCCAGGCCGCGTCCGCCAGCATCAACGGCAACGCCTTCTCCAACGGTAACGGTGCACTGGGCGTGAACCAGGCCGCCGGGACCGCCAACCAGCAAGTGAACGTCATGCGGATCAGCGTCAGCGCCATTCCGCAGAGCGTCGATGACAGCGTGCTTTCCCAGCAGAACGTCGCGCTGCCAGTGAACTCGGGCCCATCGGGCTCCACCACGGGAAGCCGGCAGGTCGCTACCAGCGACCAGGCCTTTGCCGGCAGCCGAGGGGTGGTCCAGGTGAGCCAGAGCGCCGGGGTCGGCAATCGCATTGCCAACACCCTGAGCATCCGGGTCGCGGATTGACCCAAGCCAACTCCTAAAACACTAAGCACGCCAAACAAAGCAAAGGAGATACACCATGAAACCGACAATGGCTCTCAAGCCCCTGGTATTCGCTGTGGCAGCGATCATGGCTGTAGCAGTGCACGCCGATAATCGTAACGACAGAGGGCATGGTCATGGCAACGGTCACGGCCATGAACAACATCAACCGCAAACCCCGTACGATCCCTACAAGGACCCGCGGATCGACGCCGGCGCCAGCGCCGAAGTGGAAGACAGCCAGACCAGCGAAGACAACATCGTGGTCAACCAGGGCACGAAGAACACCGCCACCATCGACGGATCGCTGGGGAGCGCATCCGGGAACGTTGGCGCCAACGTGGCCGCAGGCGACATGAACCAACAGGCCAATGCCGCCGCACTGGCCACCGCGGATGAGAAATTCATCTTCGGTACCGCCTACGCGTCCACCAGCGTGACCCAGACCAACACCGCGAACCAGGCCTGGAACTTCTCCACCACCAACAAGGCTTCACTCAACAACTCCGGCAACAACTCCTCCGGCAACATCGGCATCAACGTGACGGCCGGCAACTACAACCAACAGAAAAACGACATGGCTGCCGCCGTCTCCGGTGGTCGCTCCGCCGAGTCCTACAGCGGCGCCGAGCAGACCTCTTCCGGCAATGGTGTAGCCAACGCGGCACTCGCCACCTACGACAAGGAAACGCTGAAGACCGAGTTCCGTGCCCATGGCACGTACAAGGGCGCTGGCGTGGGTGTAGTCGTGGATGATTCGGGCCGCAGCGGTGGCAAGGATGACCGTCACGGCAGCAGCAAACCGGACCTCGATCCGCTGTTCTTCGTCGAGGCAGGTACTGTCGATCTGCGTGGCCAGGCTACCTCCCAGGTCCTGGTACAAACCGGCTGGAAGGATCCGGTCAAGAACGACGCCAGCATGAACAATTCGCTGAACAACGTGTCGGGTAACGTTGGGGCGAACATCGCTGCCGGTGTCGGCAACCAGCAGAGCAACTCGCTGTCCATCGCCGCAGGCTGCAAATCCTGCATGTAAGCGATCCAGCGTGGTACCTGGAGGCTCCGGCAACGGAGCCTCCTTCTCCGCAAGCCACTCCCCAGGCGTCACGATCATGCGTACGTCCGCCCTGCTTTTGCTCGCCCTCTTCAGCCTCACGACGCAGGCCGCGCAACTCCCCTTCGCCATTCTTCCCGGCGGGTCGATGGCCTACAAACACGTCGAGAGCATCCGCGAGCGCAAGTTCAGCAACCTGGTTCAGCAGAAGACCGACTTCAGCTGCGGCGCCGCCGCACTGGCGACGATCCTCCGCCAGGCCTATGCGCTGGACGTGGACGAGGAATTCGTGATCAAGGGGATGCTGGTCCGGGCCGACCCGGACCTGGTGCGCACACAGGGGTTCTCCATGCTCGACATGAAGACCTACCTGGAAGCCATCGGCATGCGCGCACGCGGGTACCGAATCCCGCCGGCGTCGCTGGAGAAGCTGACGATCCCGGTGATAGTGCTGATGGATATCCGTGGCTACAAACACTTCGTCGTGATGCAACGCGCCTACAAGGGCTACGTCTACATCGGCGACCCGGTGCTGGGCCACAAGCGCTTCACCCAGGAAGATTTCCTCAAAGGCTGGAACGGCATCATCTTCGCCGTCATCGGCCCGGGCTACCAACAGGCCAACGCGCTGATGAGCCCGCCCGATCCACTGACGGCGAAGGACCGGATCAATGCGTTCAGCCCGGTCAAGGACGCGGAGCTCATGGAATTCGGCTTTATCCAGAGCGACTTCCTCTAAGACCGCACAATAACGGAAGGCAGGAATCCTTCCGGGGAGAACCCCAATGAAAATGATCCCGCTGCTTGCCGCCACCTGCATAGTGGCCTGCCTGCCGGTCCAGGCGGAAAGCGTCTTCAAGCCGATCGAGCTCAAGGATCAGGAGCTGGCCCAACTGCGCGGCAAATACGTGATGCCCGGCCGGGTCATCAGCTTCGGCATCGTCATGAGCAGCACCTGGAAGAACGCCGTGGGCGACAACATCGGCGCCAAGGTCAGCATGCAGATCCAGGAATCGACCATCAAACCGCAGTTCTACGTGTCCACCATCGACGAGAAAGGCAATGGTGCGGCACCGGCTGCCGGCACAGGCACCGTCACCGGCGGCGCAGGGCTCAACCAGACCCAGGGCGTGAGCCAGAGCGTTCGCGCCGCGGGGGATTACAACACCGCCTCGAACAACGTCAGCATCGACGTGAAAGAAGCCAACCAGGCGCCGCCTGTCGCTGCCCCGCAGGGAACGCCGCTGGACACCAACCCCGTGACCGCCAGCAACGGCGCCGGCACAGTCAGCGTATCGCCCACCAATGGCGGCGTGCAGCTGGCGATCAATGCCAACGGCCAGGGCGTTGCCATGCAACAACTCGCTGCTGGCGGGTTGCTCCAGGCGGCGCAGATGGTGGGTGGAAATAATGCCGTCAACAACCTGGCACAGCTGAGCGTGGTACTGAAAAACAACCTTCCGTCGTCTGGAGCGCTCGACTGCAATCTCGACCAACTCAAAGGGCTTCGCACCATGGGTATGTGATCTACGCTCCAGTGCGACTGTGAAGTCCCATCTATAAGAAGGACAGCGCGCCATGCACCGATCGCTATCGCTAGGAACTGCAATCTGTGTATCCGCTTTACTCCCCTCGACCAACGCCGCCGCGGCGACGGAAGCCGAGGTGGAGGCGTTGAAACAGGAGCTGCTGGAACTCAAGCAGCGTTACGAATCCCAGCAGAAGGCCCTGATGGTGCTGGAACAACGGGTCAGGCAGGTCGAAGAAGCACCGGCCGCCCCCGCCCAGCCCAAGCGCCTGGTCACCGCCACCGGCAAGCCGACGCCACCTGGAACGGGCAACACCGTTGCCTCCAGCGGCAGCTCCTATGGCGAATCGCTCAAGGACGACAGCAGCCCGCCCAAGAGTGTGGAGAACCTCTACGATGAGGCCAGCGGCTTCTTCGGCAATGGCGCGTTCAGTTTCGAAACGGGCATCACCTACACCCACTACGACACCAAGCAGCTGATCCTCAACGGCTTCCTGGCGCTGGACACGATCTTCCTGGGCAACATCGGCGTGGACAACATCAACGCCGACAACTGGACCCTGGACCTCACCGGCCGCTACAACTGGAACAACCGCTGGCAGTTCGACATAAACGCCCCCGTGGTGTACCGCGAGAGCACCTTCGAATCGGCCGGCGCCGGCAACTCCACGGCGCAGTCCACCGACGAGAAGGTCACCCGCGACCCGACCCTGGGCGACGTCAACTTCGGCATCGCCTACAAGTTCATGGACGAAACCGAATCGCGCCCCGACGCGGTGGTCAGCCTGCGGATCAAGGCGCCCACCGGCAAGGAACCCTACGGCATCAAGCTCAAGCGCGCCTCGGACAACGACAACCTCAACGTCCCCGAATCCCTGCCCACCGGCAACGGCGTCTGGTCGGTCACCCCCGGCATCTCGCTGGTCAAGACCGTCGACCCCGCCGTGCTGTTCGGCAGCTTCTCCTACACCTACAACATGGAGGAGTCCTTCGACGACATCAGCCCCACCGAGGGCGTGAAGCAGAAAGGCAAGGTCGATCTCGGCGACTGGTTCCAGATCGGTGCGGGCGTCGCCTTCGCCCTCAACGAGAAGACCAGCATGTCGTTCTCCTTCTCCGACCTGATCGCCCAGAAGAGCAAGATCAAGGCCGACGGCGGCGACTGGACCACCGTCACCGGCAGCGACGCCAACGCGGCGTACTTCAACTGGGGCCTGACCTACGCCTGGAGCCCCAACCTGACCATCGTGCCGAACCTGTCCATCGGCATCTCGCCGGATGCGCCGGATTTCAGCTTCAGCGTGAAATTCCCGTATTACTTCTGACGGTTTGGCTGTCCAACTGCAAAGGCCCCTTTTCGGGGCCTTTGTCATTTCCAGGATATCCCCTTCAGGAGCGGGCAATGCCCGCACGCCGAAAGGGCCGGCGTTTGCTTCTGGATCGCTGTTGATCTATTGCTTTGGATTAGATGTTTCCGCGCCGCTTCGGCGTGCGCGCGAGATTCGTGTTTCGCCCCCTCGGGCGAGTTACTTTCTCAAACGCCAGAAAGTAACCAAAAGGCTCGTCCCTGACATCTGGCTTTTCGCTTCGCGAAAAGTACCCTCGGTTCTTCGGAGTTCCAGGGGCCCGCCACGAAGGGCCGTCCCTGGCCCATCGTGGCTCTCGCGACATCCATGTCGCTCAACCCCTGGAACTCCGATCACCTTCGGCCTCCTGAAAGGGACACTCCGGAGCGTGCGGATGTTTCGCTGGAAAACCTCAAGAGCCAGAGCTTGAAGACACGAAGGCGGAGTTCCTCGTAGGAGCGAGCTTGCTCGCGAACCCGACCAACGTCGGCCCTACCGACGGATCACGGGCATGGGCTAAGCGCCCCCGCCCGTCCTACAAGTGGGGTTCCGGCACGGGAAAAATAGGGAAGACAGGCGGGACGAACCTTCGTCCGCCCGCCGTGCCAACCACCCCGCCCTAGCGCAACTGATGCTTGTGCAACAAGCGATAGAAAGTCGGCCGCGAGATGCCCAGCATCCGCGCCGCCACGCTGAGGTTGTCACCGTGCCGGGCCAGCGCGTCGCACATGGCCTGGCGCTCGGCGCCGAGCTTGTACTCCTCCAGGGTCACCAGCGGCAGGTGCGCCGAGCGGCCCTTCTCCCGCTCCAGGCCCAGGTCGCGGGCCTCGATCTGTCGTCCCTCGGCCAGCACCAGGCCACGCCGCACCCGGTTCGCCAGCTCGCGCACGTTGCCTGGCCAGCCGTGCTCGGCCATCGCCGCCAGTGCATCGTCCGAGAAGCGCCGCGGACGCCGGCCGGTCTCGACGCTGTACAGGTGGGCAAAATGGTTGGCCAGCAGCGCCAGGTCGCCATTGCGCTCACGCAGCGGCGAAGTGGACACCTGCAGGACGTTGAGCCGGTAATAGAGATCCTCGCGGAATTGCCCCGCGCGGATCGCCTGTTCCAGGTCCACGTGGGTCGCCGCCAGCACCCGCACATCGACATCGATCGGCTGGCTGCCGCCGACCCGTTCGATCTGCTTCTCCTGCAACACGCGCAGCAGGTTGGCCTGCAGCTCCAGCGGCAGGTCGCCCACCTCGTCGAGGAACAGCGTGCCGCCGTTGGCCTGCTCGAAGCGCCCGATCTTGCGCTGGTGCGCCCCGGTAAAGGCGCCCTTCTCGTGACCGAACAGCTCCGACTGGATCAGCGCCTCGGGCATCGCCCCGCAGTTGATCGCCACGAACGGCCTGACCGCCCGCCGTGACTGGCGGTGCAGCGTGCGCGCCACCAGTTCCTTGCCGGTGCCGCTCTCGCCGCGGATCAGCACGGGCGACTCGGTCGGCGCGAACTTCGCCAGCAGCTTGCGCAACTCGCGCACGTCACGGCTCTCACCCAGCAGCTCATGTTCGTGTTCATCGCTGTGCACGCTGCCGCGCCCGCGCAGGCGGGCCATGCCGAACGCGCGGCCGAGGGTGACCTGCACCCGCGCCACATCGAAGGGCAAGGTATGGAAATCGAAGAACCATTCGCTGACGAAATCGCCCACTTCATTCAGGGGCAACACGTCCGGGCTGAGCACGGCTATCCACTCCGTACCACTGCGGCTGATGAGTTCCTTGACGGACTCCCGGCGTTCGAGATGCCGGGGTTGGAGGCGCAGCAGGCCGACGTCACAACCGCGATTGCTGGCGCTGTCCAGCTCGCAGCTGTCTACCTCCCACCCTGCTGCCCGGAGTCCGGGTAATAACCTGCGGCAGTCGTCGCACGGATCGACTACCAGCAGGCGACGAAGATTCGTGGCTGCCTCGAGCATGCTCCCTTCCTTGGCGCCATTATTTTGAAAAACTTTAAAAAACAGTTGGTTGGCGCTCCAATTTGTAACGCTAGCAATATCTTGACGCAGCACATCGACCGTTTTCCTATAAGGTCAATGCCGAATCGATCTCACCACCCGCGCCCCCGTCGCTTGACTTCCAGCCGCCTCACGAACTCCTCCAGCACCAGCTTGTAGAGGTCATCCCCCAGGTACACATCCTCGACCCCGCAGTCGATGTTCGGGTTGTCGTTCACCTCGATCACCACCACCCGGTCACCGGCCTGTTTGAGGTCCACGCCATAGAGCCCATCGCCGATCAGGTTGGCGGTTTTCACCGCCAGTTCCACCACCTTGCGCGGTGCCTCGTGGACGGCCATGGTGCGGAAATCGCCGCTCAGCTCCTTGGCATCCGGGCTGTGGTCGTAGATCTGCCAGTGGCCCTTGGACATGAAGTACTGGCAGGCGAATATGGGTTTCTGGTTCAAGACGCCGATCCGCCAGTCGTACTCGGTATAGAAGAACTCCTGGGCGAGCAGCAGCACCGAACGCTCGAACAGCTCGGCGCTGGCCTTGAGCAGTTCCCCCTGATTGCCGACCTTGATCACCCCGCGGGAGAAGCTGCCGTCGGGAATCTTCAGCACCAGCGGAAAGCCCAGGCGCTCGCCGACCTTCTCCAGCTCCTGCGGGTTGTCCCTGTAGAGGATCTCGGTGGCCGGCATGCCCAGCTTGTGGCTGCGCAGCAGGTCAGCGAGATACACCTTGTTGGTGCAGCGCAGGATCGACACCGGATCGTCCATCACCACCATCCCCTCGCTCTCGGCCTTCTTGGCGAAGCGATAGGTATGGTCGCTGACACTGGTGGTCTCGCGGATCAGCAACGCGTCGTACTCGGCCAGCCGCGAGTAGTCCTTCTTTTCGATCAGCTCGACGTCGATGCCGAGGCCGCGGCCGACGCGGATGAAATTCTTCAGGGCCTTGGCGTCGGACGGCGGGAAGGCCTCCTCCGGGTCGTGGAGGATCGCCAGGTCGTAGCGGTACTGCTTGCGCGATCGCGGCTTGCGCCAGATCTGCCGGCTGAAGCCGTCCAGCGCGTTGGCAAAGAGTTCTTCCTGGTCCTCGCGCAGCTTGTGGATGTTGCCCGGTTTAACTCCTTCGATGTGCCAGCCGCGGTTCTTGCGGAACTCCACCAGCAGCATCGGGCACGGCAACGCTTCGAACAGCTGGCGCGCCAGGTCCTGCAGCGGCTCGATATCGGTGCGGCCGAAGTACAGGGTCAGGGTGAAGCCGTCGGTACTGCCGTAGGGATGGTCGGCCAGCGCCTTGTCGAGGGTCTTCTCCAGATCCTCCAGCGCCAGACTGTACAGCGACTTCTTCGCCAGCTCGCTGATGCTGCGTACCGACGGGATGACCTTGTGCCCGCGCGCCTCGGCCAGCAGCGAGCAGTAGTAGCCGTGGCCCAGGTACCGGTAATTGCGGCACAGGTTGATCACCTGCACGCGCTTACCGTTATCGTCGTCGATGGGCATCTCCAGGTACTCCTGGGCGCTGACCACGTCTTCGCTGGGATAGTACGAAGCCCAGTCTTCCTTGCGCTCCACGATGATGAACAGCTTGCTCACGACACCTCCGAAGTGGCCCCTGCGCTTGCCGCGCCCAGGGCCGGGGACAATACTGGATGCTGCTTCGACCGCGTGCCCCGCCGCCCGTTCGCAGCCCTTGGTGAACAAGTTGCCCCCTGCAGGTTAACGAATCCTTACCCTATGAAACTCCAGTTCCGCGCCGCCGCTGCCGACGACCTGCCAGCCCTGGTCGAAATGGAAAACCGCTGTTTCGAGCACGACCGCCTGTCCCGCCGCAACTTCCAGTGGATGATCACCCGCGCCCACGCCAGCCTCACCGTTGCCGAGTCCGACGGCCAGTTGCTGGGCTACGCGCTGGTGCTGTTCCACCAGGGCACCTCGCTGGCGCGGCTGTACTCCATTGCCGTGGACGAACGCGCCCGCGGCATCGGCCTGGGCCAGAAGCTGCTGGACCACGCCGAGGCCGAGGCACGGGAGAACGACTGCGCCTACCTGCGCCTGGAAGTGCGCCCGGACAACCGCGGCGCCATCGCGCTCTACGAGCGCAACGGCTACCGGCCGTTCGCGACGGTGCGCGACTACTACGAAGACCACAGCGAAGCGCTGCGCTTCGAGAAGCGCATCCGCCATATCAACGAACGCACCCACCGCCACGTGCCCTACTACCGCCAGACCACGGAATTCACCTGCGGGCCCTCCGCCTTGCTGATGGCCATGGGCGCGCTGGAGCCTTATCGCCGCCTGGAACGTGTCGAAGAGCTGCGCCTGTGGCGCGAGGCGACCACCATCTACATGACCGCCGGGCACGGCGGCTGCAGCCCGCAGGGGCTGGCACTGGCGGCGTTGCGCCGCGGCTTCCGCGTGCGCCTGCTGCTGTCGGAGGATGGCCCGCTGTTCCTCGATGGCGTGCGCAGCGAGGAAAAGCGCGAGGTGATGCGGCTGGTCCACGCAGACTTCAGCGCCGAGCTGGCGCAGAGCGACGTGGAGCAGTTGCTGGTCAACCAGCTGGATATCGAAGGCGCGCTGGAAGCCGGCGGCCAGCCGCTGGTGCTGATCAGCAGCTACCGTCTGACCCGCTCCAAGGCTCCGCACTGGGTGGTGGTTACCGATTGCGACGAAGACTTCGTCTACCTGCACGACCCCGACGTCGACCACAGTCAGCACCGCGAACCGCTGGACTGCCAGCACATCCCGGTGAGCCACGCGGAGTTCGAGCAGATGAGCCGCTTCGGCCGCAGCAAGCTGCGCGCGGCAGTGATCCTCTACAAGCGCTGAAGGCGGAGACCTAGGGCGCGCCGCGACAGGTCGTGATGCAACCCACCGGGGCCACGGGCGCACGCAGTTCCGCCGCCGGCAGGTAGCCGTTGCGGGTGTAGAGGAAGTCGAAGCCGAACAGGCTGAGCATCAGCAGGATCGGCAGGACGAGAGTGACGGCGATACGCATGGCGACGCTCCTCTTCTGGTTCTTGTAGCGCCATCCTAGGACGCGGGCGCGGCGCGCGACCTACTACCTTGGTACTGCCCCAACCGGTACTTTCTGCATATTTTCTGCACCCCTGACGCTTCCTATGCTGGCCGCACAAGAACCAGAAAGGAGTCGTCCCATGCGCCAGTTCGTCCTGCACGGCGTGGCCTATCTGCTGGCTGTTGCGTGCGCCGCTGCCTTCGGTCTCGACGCCCGCGCCGAAGAAGCTCCCGCGCTGGAAGTCCGCATCGGCTACCTGGGCTACACACCCGACCCCGGCCCGCTGCTGTCCAACGTCATCCCGGAACCTACCGACGCAGGCCTGCGCGGCGCGGAGCTGGCAATCACCGACAGCAACAGCACCGGACGCTTCCTCAAGCACCGCTACAGCCTGCAAGCCGCCAGCACCGACACCCCGGAAAAACTGCTCGCCGAGGCCAAGCGTCTGCACGACGCCGGCTTGCGCCTGTTCGTGGTCAACGCTCCCGCCGACACCCTGCGCCAACTGGCCGCCGCGCTGCCGGACAGCCTGCTGTTCAACGCCGGCGCCGCCGATGACGAGCTGCGCGCCAGCCAGTGCGCGGTGAACGTGCTGCACACCCTGCCCAGCCGGTTGATGCTGACCGATGCCCTCACCCAGTTCCTGGTGCTGCGCAAGTGGACGCGCTGGCTGCTGATCGTCGGCCAACGCCCGGAAGACGCCTTGTACGCCACCGCCCTGCGCCGTTCGGCCAAGCGCTTCGGCGCGAAGATCGTCGAGGAAAAGCCCTTCACCTTCGACAACGACCAGCGTCGCAGCGCCCAGGCCGACATGGCCCTGTTCACTCAGTCCAGCGAGGACTACGACGCCGTGCTGGTGGCCGACGAACACGGCGACTTCGGCGAGTACGTGCCTTACAACACCTGGCTGCCGCGCCCGGTCGCCGGCACCCAGGGGCTGGTCGCCACGGGCTGGCACAAGACCGTGGAGACCTATGGCGCCGCCCAGTTGCAGAAGCGCTTCGAAGAGCACGCCGGGCGCTGGATGAATGACCGCGACTTCGCCGCCTGGATCGCCGTGCGCAGCATCGCCAGCGCCGTCACCCGCCTGCGCGACGCCGACCCGGTGGCGATCCGCAAGCTGTCGCTGTCCCCCGACCTGCCACTGGACGGTTTCAAGGGCTACAAGCTCGGCTTCCGCCCCTGGGACGGCCAGCTGCGCCAGCCGATCCCGCTGGTGCAGCCTCGCGCCCTGGTCAGTACCTCGCCGCAGGAAGGCTTCCTGCACCCCGCCAGCGAACTCGACAGCCTCGGCCTCGATGCACCGGAAAGCCAGTGCCACCTCGCCCAAGCCAATCCACAAGAAGAACGCCCATGAGGACCCTGCCCATGCCCCGCCTGCTTGCCCTCTCCTGCCTGAACCTCGCCCTCGGGCTGGTGCCGCCCGCCTTTGCCGCCACCGCCTACGTGTCCAACGAGAAGGACAACAACCTCAGCGTCATCGACCTGGACACGCTGGCCGTCACCGGCACTATCGACACCGGCAAGCGCCCGCGCGGGCTGGCGCTGTCCCACGACAACAAGCTGCTGTACATCTGCGCCAGCGACTCGGACACCGTACAGGTGCTCGACCTCGCCACGCGCAAGATCATCAAGCAGCTGCCCTCGGGTGCCGACCCCGAGCAGTTCGCCCTGCACCCCAATGACCGCTGGCTGTACGTCTCCAACGAGGACGATGCGCTGGTCACGGTGGTCGATACCCAGACCGCCCAGGTGCTCGGGCAGATCGACGTCGGCGTCGAGCCCGAAGGCATGGCAGTGAGCCCGGATGGCAAGTGGGCGGTGAACACCAGCGAAACCACCAACATGCTGCACTGGATCGATACCTCGACCCAGAAGCTGGTGGACAGCACCCTGGTGGACCAGCGCCCGCGACACGCCGAGTTCACCCACGACGGCTCGCAGGTCTGGGTCTCGGCGGAGATCGGCGGCACCGTCAGCGTGGTCGATACCGCCAGCCGCAAGATCCTCAAGACCTTGCGCTTCGCCATCCAGGGCGTACACCCGGACAAGGTGCAGCCGGTGGGCGTGCAGCTGACCCGTGACGGCAAGTACGCCTTCGTCGCCCTCGGCCCGGCCAACCACGTGGCGGTGGTGGATGCGAAGACCTTCGAGGTGCTCGACTATCTGCTGGTGGGCCGCCGCGTCTGGCACCTGGCGTTCACCCCGGACGAGAAGACCCTGCTGGCCACCAATGGCGTCAGCGGCGATGTGTCGGTGATCGATGTCGATTCGCGCAAGGTCACCAGGTCGATCAAGGTCGGCCGCTACCCCTGGGGCGTGGTGGTGACGCCATGAACGCACTGACAGTGACGGGGCTCGGCTTCTCCTACGGCGCGCGGCGCGCCCTCGACGGCCTGGAGTTCGAGCTGCCCGCCGGGCGCTTCACCGCCTTGCTGGGCCCCAATGGCGCCGGAAAGTCCACCCTGGTCGCCCTGCTCACCCGCCTCTACGACCTGCAACAGGGCGAAATCGAGGTGCTCGGTTGCAGCCTGCGTCGCCAGCCGCGCCTGGCCCTGCGGGAGCTGGGCGTGGTGTTCCAGCAGAGCACCCTGGACCTGGACCTGAGCGTGGAGCAGAACCTGCGCTACCACGCCGCCCTGCACGGCCTGCCGCGCAGCGTGGCGAACGAGCGGATCGACGCCGAACTGGCGCGACAGCAGTTGCAGGAGCGCCGCCGCGACAAGGTCCGCGCGCTCAATGGTGGACATCGTCGGCGAGTGGAAATCGCCCGTGCGCTGCTGCATCGTCCGCGCCTGCTGTTGCTCGACGAAGCCAGCGTCGGCCTCGACCCGGCATCACGCCAGGCGCTCAACAACCATGTGCGCCGGCTGTGCCGCGAGGACGGCCTGGCGGTGCTCTGGACCACCCACCTGCTGGATGAAGTGCGCGACGAGGATGCGCTGCTGGTGCTAGACCGCGGCCGCTTGGTCGCCCGTGGCGAGGCGCGGGATATCTGCGCCCCAGACGCCGGTAACCTGGAGCGCACCTTCCACCGCCTCACCCGCCTGGAGGCCTGCGCATGAGCACCCTGGAAATCCCGCGCCTCGGCCCCGCCGCCTACTGGCAGTGCCTGTGCGGCATCGTCATGCGCGAATGGCTGCGCTTCGTCCTGCAGCGCTCGCGCTTCCTCAGCGCGCTGGTGCGGCCGTTGCTCTGGCTGCTGGTATTCGCCGCCGGTTTCCGCGCGGCGCTGGGCATCTCGATCATCGAGCCGTACGACACCTACGTCACCTACGAGACCTACATAGTGCCGGGGCTGTGCTGCATGATCCTGCTGTTCAACGGCATGCAGGGCTCGCTGTCGATGGTCTACGACCGCGAGATGGGCAGCATGCGCGTGCTGCTGACCAGCCCGCTGCCGCGCGCCTTCCTGCTAGCGAGCAAACTGCTGGCCACAGCGCTGGTCTCACTGCTGCAGGTCTACGCCTTCCTGCTGATCGCCTGGCTGTATGGCGTGCAGCCGCCGCCCCTGGGGCTGCTCGCCGCGCTACCGGCGTTGCTGCTGGCCGCCCTGCTGCTCGGCGCGCTGGGGCTGCTGCTGTCCAACGGCATCCGCCAGCTGGAGAACTTCGCCGGGGTAATGAATTTCGTCATCTTCCCGCTGTTCTTCCTCTCTTCTGCGCTTTACCCGCTGTGGAAGATGCGCGAGGCGAGCCAGTGGCTGTACTGGCTGTGCGCGCTGAACCCGTTCAGCCACGCCGTGGAGCTGGTGCGTTTCGCTCTCTACGAGCGCTTCAACCCGCTGGCCAGCGGCGCCTGCCTGGGGCTGACGCTGCTCTTCGCCGGCCTCGCCGTGCTCACCTTCAACCCGCAGCACGCCGCCCTGCGCAAGGGCTGAAACCTACTACTTTGGTAGCGGTTCGCCCCTCCGGACGTCGAATTTCCAAAGCCGCACAGCCGGCATCTAATGGTCACTACAAGAAAAACCAACAGAGATACCGCCATGCCTCGCCTTGCTACTGCCGTGCCCGGCTGCCTGGCCGCCTGCCTGATCAGTCTCACCCTGGCACTGCCGACTGCGCTGGCCGAGGACGCGCCGCTGTTTTCCGCCGACGGCTACCGCCAGGCCCAGTACCGCAGCCCGACGCCGCCTTCCGCCGACCACGCCACCACCCTCGACACCCCCGCCCTGCAGGCGCTGCTCCAGCGCGAGCCGCAGACCCGGCTGGTGGACGTCTACCGCCGCACCTTCCTCAACGGCCAGTTCGTCGCGGACGAACCGCACCGCAACCTGCCCGGCAGCCTGTGGCTGGCCAATGTCGGCACCGGCACCCTGGAACCGCAGTGGCAAGCCTACCTGGAGCAGAATCTCGCCCACCTCACCGACGGCGATGCCAAGCGCCCGCTGGTGTTCTACTGTCGTTCCGACTGCTGGATGAGCTGGAATGCCATCCGCCGCGCACATGCGCTGGGCTATGCCAGCCTCTACTGGTACCGTGATGGAATCGATGCCTGGGAACAGGCAGGACTGCCCCTGCAGGATGCGCAACCGCAACCCCTGAAGTAACTTGCGATCACCGCCCATAACGACAACAACGAGGTGCAGGCCATGTACAAGATCCTGATCGCCGACGATCACCCGCTGTTCCGCGAAGCCATCCACAACGTCATCGCCGACGGCTTCCCCGGCAGCGAAGTGATGGAGACCGCCGACCTCGACAGCGCCCTGGGCCTGACCCAGGAACACGACGATCTCGACCTCATCCTGCTCGACCTGAACATGCCCGGCATGCATGGCCTCAACGGCCTGATGAGCCTGCGCAACGAGGCGCCGACCATCCCGGTGGTGATCGTCTCCGCCGAGCAGGACAAGCAGGTCGTGCTGCAGGCCATCACCTACGGCGCGGTGGGCTTCATCACCAAGTCGTCGCCGCGCCTGCAGATGACCGAGGCCATCGAGCAGATCCTCAACGGCAACGTCTACCTGCCGTCGGACATCATCCGCACGCAGAAATCCTCGCCGCGGCGCAGCGGCCAGGAAGACCACAGCATCCCGCCGGAACTGCTGCAGGCGCTGACCCGCAAGCAGCTGCTGGTGCTGGAGCGGATGACCAAGGGCGAATCCAACAAGCAGATCGCCTACAACCTGGAGATCGCCGAAACCACGGTGAAAGCCCACGTCTCCGCTATCCTGCGCAAGCTGAAGGTGCACAACCGCGTGCAGGCCATCCTCTGCGCGGGTGATATCGACTTCGCCGCCTACCTGCGTCGCTGACGCGCCAACCGTCCGTGCTGCGCAGACCGCTACCGGGAACCACTCGATGCCCTCCACCCGCACCCTGAGCCTCACCGGCCTGGCGATGATCGCCTTCGCCGGCAACTCCATTCTCTGCCGCCTGGCCCTCAAGGCCACCGGCATCGACGCGGTGAGCTTCACCGGCATCCGCATCTTCTCCGGGGCACTGATGCTCGCCCTGCTGCTGAAACTGCGCCGCCGCGTGGCCAGTGAAGGCGGCAACTGGCGCGCGGCGGCGGCGTTGTTCGTCTATGCCGCGGCGTTCTCCTACGCCTACGTGCAACTGGATGCCGGCACCGGGGCGCTGCTGCTGTTCGGCGCGGTGCAGGTGACCATGATCCTGGTCGGCCTGCTGCGCGGCGAAAGCCTGCGCGGGCAGGCCCTGGTGGGTTTTCTTCTGGCCCTTGGCGGCTTGCTGGTGCAACTGCTGCCCAGCGCCAGTGCGCCGCCCCTGGCCGGCGCGCTGCTGATGCTGCTGTCGGGGGTGGCCTGGGGGCTGTACTCGCTGCTCGGGCGCCAGGGCAGCGACCCGCTGGCGATCAGCACCGGCAACTTCGTCCGCGCCATTGCCTTGGCGGCATTGCTGGCGGCGTTCTTCCATACCGACCTGCGGGTGGATGTGATGGGCAGCGTGTATGCCGTGCTGTCCGGCGCGGTGGCCTCGGGGATCGGCTATGCCATCTGGTACAGCGCACTGCCGGGACTGTCTGCCATTCAGGGCGCATCGGTACAACTGAGCGTGCCAATCCTCGCCGCCCTGTCCGGCGCCGTCTTGCTGGGCGAGGCGATCAGCCTGCGCCTGGCGCTGGTGTCCCTCGCCGTGCTGGGCGGCATCGCCCTGATCCTGCTGGCCAAGGTGCGCGCCCCCGTCGCCCAGCGCGCCTGATCCGCCCTACAGGCTGCTGGGCGCATCGATGGGTATCGCTGCGCTCCACGCCATCCTACGTAGAGTTCCTCCCGTGAGAGCGGGGCTTAACCTGTAGGAGCGGACCCTGTCCGCGAATCCTGCCGACTGGCACCGCTATCGCGGTGATCGCGGAGGCGTTCCGCTCCGACAAGTGCCGCACGCTCATACCTGCAGCGTTCAATGAGCGCTATCGATCAGATGGCACAGCGCGGTCTTCAGCTTCATCGGCCGCACCGGCTTGTGCATCAGCGTGTGCCCCAGCTCGCGGACCTGTTGCTTCAGCTCGTTGCTGTAGTTGGCGGTGATCATCAGCGCCGGCAGCGGCGTGCCGCGGCGGGCGTTGATCGAGGCCACCGCGTCGACCCCGTTCAGCCCGTCGTCGAGGTGATAATCGACGATCAGCAGGTCCGACTCGGCGTGGAAGTTGTCCACCTGCCGCGCCAGGTCTTCCTCCGACAGCGCCGTTACCACCCGGCAGCCCCAGGTTTCCAGCAGCGTGCGCATGCCGGCGCAGATCGAGGCATCGTTATCCAGCACCCACACGCGGGAGCCGCGCAGGCGTTCCACCAGGTCGTCGGCGGTGCGCTCCGGCTCCGGCGCGCTGCGGGCCACACGGCGCGCCAGCGGAACTTCGATGGCGAAGCGCGAGCCCTTGCCCGGCACCGAGTCCACCTGGATGCGGTGGCCGAGCATGCGCGCGATCTTCTCGACGATGGCCAGACCCAGGCCCAACCCGCGATCCTGGTGGAAGCGCTGCACATCGCCGCGCTTGAATTCCTGGAAGATTTCGCCGAGCTTGTCGGCAGCGATGCCCACACCGGTGTCCCAGACCTCGATCCACAGGCTGTGGCGGCGCCGCCGGCAGCCCAGCAGCACGCGGCCCGAAGGCGTGTAGCGGATGGCATTGGTCAGCAGGTTGCGGAGGATTCGCGCGAGCAGCTGGATATCGCTGCGCACCTGCGCACCGCTGGGCACGAAGTCCAGTACCAGGCCTTCGCTGGTGGCAACCTGGCTGAACTCGGCGGCAAGGTTGCCGAGCAGCTCGCTGACCTCGAATGACGCGATATCCGGCTTGATCACCCCGGCATCCAGCTTGGAAATGTCCACCAGGGTGCAGAGCAGCGTCTCCACGTCCTCCAGCGACTGGCTGATGTTGCGCACCAGCGCTTCACCACTTCGCTCCTGCAGGGCACTGGTGAACAGCCGCGCGGCGTTCAGCGGTTGCAGCAGGTCGTGACTCACGGCGGCGAGGAACTTGGTTTTCGACAGGTTGGCCTGCTCCGCCTCGCGCTTGGCCTCGCGCAGGCGCCCTTCGACCTGGCTGCGTTCGTCGATCTCACGCTTGAGCTGGTCGTTCAGGCTGGTCAGCTCGGCCGTGCGCTCGCGCACCCGTTGCTCCAGGTTCTGGTAGGCCTGGTGCAGCGCCTCGGCGGTGCGGCGGCGCTCGGTGATGTCGCGGATCAGCACGAACAGCCCGCTCACCGTGCCGTCGGCCTGGCGGTTGGGCACATAGGAGCGCTGCATGTAGCGCTCCTGCCCGGCGAGGTTGGTTTCGGCGATCTCGAAGGTGACGCTTTCGCCCGACAGCGCGCGTTCGAAGTAGGGTTCCAGGCGCTGGCAGTGCTCGGCGCTGTGCACCTCGCGCAGGTTGCGCCCGAGCATCGAGCCGCTGGGCCAGCGGTACCATTCCTCGTAAACCTTGTTGGTGAAGTCGTAGTCCAGGTCGGCGGTCAGGTAGGCGATCAGCGCCGGCACCTGGTCGGTGATCAGGCGGATCCAGCGCTCGCTTTCGCGCAGCGCCTCGGCGTGGCGATAGCGCTCGGTGATGTCGGTGAAGGTGTTGACGAAGCCGCCGGTGGGCAGCGCGTGGGTACGGATTTCCAGCATGCGCCCGTCGAACAGGCGCTGCTCGATCACTCCTTCCGTCTCGCCCTTGCGCGGTCGGCTGCGCGGGGTCAGCAGCGGCAGTTCGCTGTCCGCCATGACCTCGGCGAAGGGTCGGTGCGCTTCGATCGGCGCCAGCCCGCAAAGCTCCAGGAAGCGCCGGTTCCACAGTTCCAGCGCGCCATCGGCGCCGACCATGGCCACGCCCTGGGACAGGTTGTCCACGGCGCGCTGCAGCAGGTGCGATTTCTGCGCCACCGCCTGCTCGCGGCGGGCCATCTCGTTCTGCTTGATCTCGGTGATGTCGCTGTAGAGCACCACCAGCCCGCCATCGCGGGTCGGCCGCTCGGTGACGCGCACCCAGCGGTCGTTGCGCAGGCGATAGAGGGTGTGTTCGTCGTCGCTGCTGCGCTGCTCCTCGACGATCAGCCCGCTGCTCTGCGCCAGCCGGCGCACTTCGGCGAGCCGCGTACCGGCGCCAACGCGGGCACGGGTCTGCGCCCAGAAGGCACGGAAGCGCTCGTTGTAGAGGACGATGCGCTGCTGCGGGTCGAACAGCACGAAGGCGTCGGAGATGCTCTCGACGGCGTCCAGCAGGTGCTGGTGCGCGGTCTCCGCGCGCAGGCGGGCGTCACTGAGCAGCTGGTTGCTCGACTTCAGCTCCACCATCGCCTCGCTGAGCGCATCGGTGCGCTCGCGCACCTGCTCGGCCAGCACCACCGAATGCTGGAAAGCGCCATAGGCGTTGTCACCGCGCGAGGTGGCCGATTCGACGCGCTCGATCAGCGCCGCGTTGATCCGCTGCAGCTTGTGGTTGTCGCGCTGCAGCTCGTCGATGCGCGCGCGCAGCTCAGCGTCCGGGATTGCCCCGAGGACGGCCAATGGCGACACCGGTGAAGGTCTGGTTGATATGCATGCCATTGAATTGTTCCCCGTAGGTGTTGAAGCCGATCACCTGCTGGCTGCGGAGAAACTCGGCGGTGGGCTCGGTATCGCCGGCCACCTCCAGCTCCAGGCGACGCAGGAAGCAGTCGCAGCCGATGGTCAGCAGCGGCGGGCCGAGGCGCTCGTGCAGGCGCTGGAACTGTGCCTGCAGCCCCGGCAGCAGCGGGCCGGTACTCATGGCGGTAAGGACGATGCCGTTCTCCACCGCGCAGTAGAAGGTCAGGCTGAGGTCGTCGTTGATCTGCTGGATCGAGCGCACGTAGTACTGGTCGCGCAGCCGAACCGCCAGCGGGTGCGCCGGGAACAGCGAGAAGTCCAGCTGCTCCAGCGGCACCCCGACCAGGCGGGCGAACTCCAGCGCCGCCGGCTCGGCGTTGAGCTCCAGCACCCGGCGGCTGTCGCTGTCGGCGCGGGTGACCACCAGCTTCTCCTCGCTGGGCAGCACGTGGTGGGTGGTGAACACCTCGAAGTCCAGCCAGGTATTGAACAGCACCACCACTGCCGCGCCGGTGTGGAACTGGCCCTGGTAATAGACGTGGGTGTGGGTCAGGTGGTTGTCGTCACCCGCCGAGCCGCCGAAATGCGGGATGGCACCGAGCGCCGCACTGAGCGCGGCGAGCACCACTTCCTCGCGGCTGGAAAGGCCGTCGAGCAGGGTCAGCGCGAAGCTGTGGTCCTTGATCGGTGCCAGCCCGGCGCTGCGGCAGTCGGCCACCAGTGACTCGACCATCTGCTGCGCGTCGATCAGGCTGAAGCGCTCCATCTCGTCCACCAGCGCGCAGGAGATGGCAAAGCTGCGCAGGTCGAAGCCCACCGCAGTCACGCAACCGCGGCCGTAGCCCTGCGGAGTGATCTCCCCGGCGGTGGTGCAACCGGCCAGGTCGATGCCACCGAAGTACTGCTCCAGCGCGGCGGCCAGCCCCGGCAGGTCGTATTCGGCGGAACAGAAGAACAGCACGAAGCCGAGGTTGGGATGGAGCAGCTGGCGCGCCAGGTCCTGGGCGACCGCCTCGACGTCGCGGGCGCTGGACATGCCGCGAACGACTCCTTGTGTTTCGTGCATGGCGTACGCCCAGTCAGGATATCGACCTTGGCATTCTACGAAGCGGCCGGGGCGCGCCCCATGCTACTTGGGTCGCGGCGGGGCTATCCGAAAGTAGCGGGATGGTGGTGCGATTGTGGTCGCGGGCGCAGCACATCCGGCAACTCATCCACCAGACGAAAAAAAGCGGGCGACACAAGTGCCGACCCGCTGAAGTTGAGCCAAAGGAGTTGGGAGAGACCTACCAGTTGAGCACGGCGCCCACCGCGAAGGTGTCGGTATCCTCGCTGACGGTGGAGCCCTTGCGGCCATCGATCTCGTAGACGTTGTACTCGGCCACCAGCTTCAGGTTGTCGTTGATGGTGCGGAAGTAGGCGATGCCCTGGGTGGAATAGTCCGCCGCGCTGCCCAGACCGTTGCCGTCGTCGCGGGTCTTGCCGGTGGACAGCGCCACGCGGTTCTTGCCCCAGCTGTAGGAGCCCTGGAGCAGCACGCCGCGGCTGTCCACCTCACGCAGCGCGGCTTCGCCGGCGTTGTTGGTGAAGAACGGGTTGATGCCCTTGGCGGTGAACCCCGAGCCGGTCAGCGAGAAGCCGCCCATCTTCGCCTGGAGGCCGTAGCCCAGGCCCTTGGAGGTCACGCTGTCGACTTCGTCGTTGGTGTTCTTCGAGGTCTGGTACGCACCGTTGACCCAGCTGTAGATCTTCGCCCCGCCGAGGTCGAACTGGTAGCTGACCTCGCTCTCGTAGCGCGGGTTGTCCTGGTAGGCCTTGTCGTCGAGGCCGTCGCTGGCGTCCTTGTCGATCTGGTTGGTGTCGATCGGGTCCATGATGCCCACCGCGATGTGCAGGCCTTCCACCAGGTTGTTGTTGCGGTAGGTGATCTGCGAGGTCGGGAACGGGTACGGGTAGCCGGTGCCGATGTTGCCGAAGGACACGCCCTTGCCGTCCACCAGACCGAGGGTATCGCTGGCGTTGCCGAAGCCGGCAAGCAGCTCGTCGAGGAAGATGTTGGAGCGCGAGAACAGGCCGAAGTCCTTGCCGATCAGCACCTCACCCCAGTCGCCGGCGACGTTGCCGTAGAACTGGCGGACGTCGATGGCGGTGTCGGTGCCATCCTGCTCGCTGTCGTTGATGGTCACCCAGAACGAAGAGCGCCCGGTGAGGGTCAGGCCGTCGATCTTCTTGCCGAAGTTGAAGCCGATGTAGTTGGGCAGGAAGCCCATCTTCACCCGCGACTGGCGGCGGTCGTAGGTTTCGCCATTACGGTCGACGTCGCTGTTGACATAGAAGGCGTTGAAGTAGCCGTCGGTGGAAAAGGTCGTGTCGTCCTTGTCGTACAGCACGATGTCGGCACGTGCCCCGCTGGACAGTGACGTCAGGGCCAGGGTGGCCAGTGCCAGCGGCAACAGCTGGCGGCGGACGGCGATCTTGTTCTTGTTCATGGCGCTCTCCGGTTGGAATCGACTGTGCTCAGTCGTGTCGGAGGCGATTATCGAAACGCCCCGGGGCCTCGCCATACGCTGCTTTGGCTCCGGTTCCACGGGCGTTTCAGGCGTCCTGCGGGAGCGCTGCACAAGGCTCTGCGACTACCGCTACCTCGGGCTCATGGCAATGGTCGCGAGTGCTCGCGACCGCCGGCCGGCCACCTTGGGCCAGCACGCCGGACGTAAGGCAAAAGTCGGCCGTGGCACCGCCTTGCGGACGGCACCCCGGGCCGAAAGTACGGGGATCAGGCGTGGCTGAGCAGCAGCCAGTGACCGCCCTGGGCGGAGCTGAGCGCCGAATGCGCAGCGCGCAGCTCGGTGGCGCAAAGGTTGCCGAGCGCCTGGGCCATGGCCTCGCGGTGCGCGGGCCCGACACCGGCCAACTGGTCGCTCCAGGCCTGCTGCAGCCGCTCGGCGAAGTCGCCCGGCGCGCGCGCCAGCTCGGCGGCCAGAGGCGCACGCAGGCTGTCGACACGCTGCGGGTCGATACGCAGCAGGGCTTCGCCCTGGCGGTAGAGGAAGCTGTCGACCTCGGCCTGCAGCTCCACCGCCGAGAGCAACGGCGACTGCACGGCGAACAGAATGCCGCGGCGCATGCCCACCTGACGGAAACCGCAGTACAACGCATAGGCCAGTTGCCGCTCGCCGCGCAGCCAGTGGAAGAAGGCCGGCTCCAGGACGCGGGCCAGCAGACGCCACCCGGCTTCATCGGCCGCCGAGCGGGACGCCAGCGGGCAGAACAGCAACAGCGCCGCTTCGCCCGGCAGCTCCAGCACCTGGCGATGCCGACCGGCCGGGCCGCTGCGCGGCGGCAATGCGCTGGTGGTCGAGTAGCCAGCCAGGGTGTCCGGCAGCTCGATGCCGCGGGTCAGGTCGTCCCAATGGGCGGCGGACCAGTCCGGTGAGGCGTCACTGTCTCCGGCCAGCATCAGCGGCAGCAGGTCGAGCAGCTGGCGGATCGGCATGTCTCCTTCGCGGCGGCGGCGTTCCGCGGCGTGCAGACGCGCGCCCTGCCCCAGCACAGCGGCGGCGGGATGCTGAAGCGTGTGAATCGCGCACTCGGCCAGCTCGGCAAGGTGGTTCTTCGCCCCCGACAGCATGAGCGTCCAGTCACTTTCCATGGCCTCCAGGCGCAGGCTGGCGCCCTCGTGCCGCGCTGCACCTGCCAATGGGCGCAGCGCCTGCCGGGCGCAAAGGAATGCCTGCCGGCCCGGTGTCTGCGGGAAGCGCCAGCGCAGGTAAAGCGCGGCGGGCTCGGCTTGCGTGGCCGTTTGCGTCGGCGAGAAGGTCCACGGCTCGCCCCGCAGCGGTTCGATGCGGCGCTGCGGGCTACGGGCGACGTCGAGGATGAAGCCGGCCGAGGTCAGCGACTCGCCGATGACCGACTCGCAGGCGAGCAGGCGGATCATCCGCGGTGTCACCAGCTGACCGAGCCATACCGATGGATGGGCGCTTCCCGCACGGCGTTGCAACTGTTCCAGGGCGCCGCCGGGCGCATCGGCAGGAGCGGCGGCAAGGCTATCCGCCGGCAATTTGCCCAGCGCCTCCAGCCAGGAGAGGAAGGCCGATTCCACGAGATCAGCGGTGGCGGCTTCGGCCAGTTCGAAATCGAAACGCAGCAACGCCTGGCCGTTGGCGAAGCGGCTCAGGCGCGCACGGGCGCTGTCGGCCAATCCGTTCTGCCCCAGGCAGGCCAGCAGCGATCCAGGCGCCTCGTCGGCCAGCCAGCCTTGCACCTGTTCCAGCAGCGCGCCACCCGCTCCCGCCATGCCCTCGAGGGCAAAGGCCAGGACCAGTCGCGGCGCACCGCTCAGGCGCAGCTTCAGCTCCTGACCGGCCAACGGCAGCAGGGATTCGTCGCTGACGGACTTGGCCAGCACACCCGGCGCAAACACAGCCGCTTCGCGCTCCACCAGGGCCGCCAACTCTTCCAGCGATTGCGGGCCCTGCAGCCAAAGCTCCAGCGCCCCGCTCGCCTGACAGGAGCGGATGAAGTCACGCAACGCCTTCTGGAAGCCGGCGCTTTCCACCTTGAGGCTGTCGCGGCGACCGGCCACGAAACGTCCCAGCGGGTGCCCCGGCGCCACCGCCAGCGCCAGGGCGGCATCGATCAGGGTGTCAGGGTCGCGCCCGCGAGCCAGGAATTCGGCTTCCAGCACTTCACGTTCGGCGACCTGCACGGCCTCGTCCAGCCGCGGCCGCGCCAGCATATCCACCAGCCGCGCCAGCCCATCCCCCAGATCCTCGGCGGGCACCTCGAAGAAGTAGTCGGTCTGCCGCGCACGGGTACTGGCATTGAGCCGCCCGCCACGGGCCTGTACCCAGGGCATCAGCCGCTCGCCCTCGACGAAGCGCTCGCCACAGAGAAACAGCAGGTGCTCGACGAAATGCGCGAGGCCGGGGAAGGCTTCCGGCTCGTCGTGGCTGCCACGGGCGATCCGCAACAGCGCGGCGGCGCGGCTCGCGCCGGGAGTCTGGATGACGGTGGCGCGCAGGCCGTTGGCGAGGGTCAGGAAACGGGACGCGTCAGGGTCGGACATGGGCAACGTGCCTGGAGAGGAATAGGGCAAAGATCGTGACTGGCCCGCCTTCTGCAAATGCTGCTTTGGTCTGTGGCGGCGCGGGTGCGGCGAGCCGGCCGGCAATCCGATGATGCTCCATCAGGGTGGTCGGTGACCACCACCGCCTCAGCCACGCTCCAGGCGATAGGCACCGGGCGTTGTGCCGTACCAGCGACGAAATGCGCGGATGAAACTGGACTGTTCGTCGAAGCCCAGCCGATCCGATACCTGTCCGATAGTGAAATCGGTGCTTTGCAGCAGATCGACTGCCAGCAGGCGGCGGTGCTCCTCGACGATGGCGCTGTAGCTCCAGCCATCGCGCTGCAGGGCCCGGTGCAGGGTCCGGGGAGTCAGATGCAGGCGCTCGGCGACCTCTTCCAGTCCCGGGGTGCTCGCCAGGCCGTGCAGCACTTCGGCGCAGACACGCTCCAGCTCCGAGCCGGCCTCGGTCTGCGCCGCGTAGTCGTGCAGCGACAGCTCCAGCGCCTGGCGAATCGCCAGGCTGCCCTCGCCACGCGGTTCCTTGAGAGCCTCCAGGTCGAGCAGCAGCTCGTCCCGTGGGGCCGCGAAAGTGATCGGCGCGCGCGCGACCCGCTGCCAGGGCTCAGCGCAGGCTGGCTCAGGGCGGCACAGGCGCACCTCCCGAATGGCGGAGGGTGCGCCCGGCGCGCCACGCAAATGCCAGAGCTGGCGCGCCATCCAGAAATCCACCTCGGCACTGGCCGGCCGGAACCCGTTGCAGGGCCTCAGGACCAGGCGCACGCGGTCGCCCTCGAACTCCAGATACTGGTCGATATGGGCAGCCACCAATGGCCAGAAGTGCAGCATCTGCTGAAGGGCCGCGAGGCGACTCGGCATCAGCTGCATCAGATAGGCCAACCCCTGCAGTTGCACCGGGTCATTCTGCCGCGCCAACTCAAGACCGATGGCTGGATCGCAACTGTGCTCCAGCGCCACGTCCCAGAAGCGGCGGGCGAGGAACAGCGGCAGACGCAGGTTGCTCGCGCGCAGGGCGATCGGGTCCACGCCCCAGGCCGCACAGAAGCGCGGCAGATCCACACCCTTCTGCTCGAGGCCCTGCACCCACGACAGGATGATGGAGCCACATAACGCGCCTCTATATCGGTGCGCGGGAAAACTATTTGTCCCCTCGCGACTATCTGCCTGCACTGCCCTGCTCCCATCGTGCCCACAGGTCGCGGCCAGTCCGCGCCCGGGACAGGAATGTAGTGGCCGTCCAGCGTTGCCGGCAACTACCTTCGTCCCCGACCTGCCAACTACAACAACTACAGGTACGTCTCAGCATGAATCACCTTCTGCATGCCCGGGGCATCGCACGCCCCAGCCTGCTCGCGCTGTGCATCGGCGCCGCCATCAGCCCTGGCGCCCAGGGTGTCACCTGGCAGCTCAACGACGACTGGAGCGCCACCTCCAATACCACGCTCAGCCTCGGCACCAGCTGGGCACTGGAGAACCCCGACAAGCACCTGCTGACCGGCGCGGACGCGCGCAGCATCGGCCACGAGGGCAGTGGCATCAACTACAACGGCGACGACGGCAAGCTCAACTACCGCAAGAACGACACCATCTCGACGCTGTTCAAGGGGCTGACCGACCTGGACGTGCAGGACGGCTCGCAAGGGGTGTTCCTGCGCTTCAAGTACTGGTACGACCAGGCCATGGAAGACGGTAACGGTGACTTCCATCGTTTCGACGATTCCGGCTGGCAGGACCTGGTGAAGTTCCAGGGCTTCAAGAACCTTGACGCGTATGCCTGGAAAGACTTCCAGGTCGCCGATCGCAAGCTGGGCGTGAAAGTCGGCAAGCAGGTGCTCAGCTGGGGCGAGGCGCTGTTCCTGCAGAACGGCATCAACGCCATCAACCCGCTGGATGCCTCGGCTTTCAACCGTCCCGGCGTGGAGCTCAAGGAAGGCCAGCTGCCGGTGGAGATGGTCAGCTTCAACTACGACCTCGCGGACTCGCTCAGCCTGGAAGGCTTCTGGCAGTACAACTTCCGCCCGACCGTGCTGGATGGCTGCGGCACTTTCTTCAGCAGCAACGACAACATCGCCGAAGGCTGCCAGGTCGATTACATGGTTTCCGGCGGCACCGGCACCACCGGCCAGGCATTGGCCCAGGGCCGTTACCTGCAGCGCACCGCCACTGACGAGCCCAGCGACACAGGGCAGTACGGCCTGGCCATGCACTACGTGATCGAAGCGCTCAACGATGCGGACCTGGGCGTCTACTACGCCAACTACCACAGTCGCACGCCCCTGATTAACGGGGTGATCGCCCGCAAGGGGCCGGTATCGGCGACACGCACCAACCTCAACACGGGTGACTACTACACCGTCTATCCCGAAGACATCCATATGTTCGGCCTGAGCATGAGCGGCGTGGCGGGCACCACCGCACTGTTCGGCGAGCTCAGCTACCGGCCGAACATGCCGCTGGGCTACAACCCGGCCGACCTGGTGGCGCTGCTCTCCGGGCAGGCCAATACACCGATCCTGCCGATGACCGCCGCCGAGCTCAGTGCCGCCAGGGGGGATGAAGTGCAGGGCTACGTGCGATTGCCGGTCTGGCAGTTCAGCCTTGGCGCCACCGACACGGTGAACAACGTCCTGGGCGCCACCCGCCTGGCCTGGGCGGGTGAGGCAGGGGCCAACCTGATCCAGGGCATCGGTGACGATCGCCTCGGCCGCCCCGGCTCGTTCGGCCGTACGCCGCCCACCAATGGCGTGCAGTGCAGCGCCGCTTCTGCCGCCGGCATTCCGGGGGGCGTCACCGCGCAGCAACTGGCCGATTACAACGCCGACAACTGCAACGACGACGGACTGATGAGCCACTTCTCCTGGGGCTATCGCCTGCGTCTGGCGCTGAACTACGAGGACCTGCTGCCGGCGACGGTGGTGACGCCCTCGATCAACTGGCGCCACGACGTGCAGGGCTACGGTCCGAACTTCCAGGAAGGCCAGCAGGCGGCGGGACTCGCCCTGACCTTCGACTACCGCAACAACTACTCGCTGGAGCTGGCCTACAACAGCTTCTTCGGTTCCAACGAGTTCTCCACGGTCGATGACCGTGACTTCGCCTCCGTCACCCTGAAAGCGAGCTTCTAGCCATGCGCCCACTCCTCTGCAAACTTTCCCTGGCTGTGGCTCTCGTAGCCGCCTGTGGCCTGGCCCAGGCCAAGCAGACCGACGCCTCGCTGCTTGACGGCAAGCTCACTCCGGCAGGTGCCGAACGCGCGGCAAACGCCGACGGCAGCATTCCTGCCTGGACCGGCGGCATGCAGGCTGGCGCCGCCGCTATTGCCAGCAATGGTGACTACAGCGACCCGTTTGCCAGCGAACAGCCGCTGTATGTGGTCAGCAAGGCCAACCTGGCGCAATACAGGGACCTGCTCAGCCCCGGCCAGCAGGCCATGTTCATCCGTTACCCCGACTACCGCATGCGTGTCTTCCCCAGCCATCGCAGTGCGGTCATTCCCCAGGCGTATCTGGACGAGTCGCGCAAGAACCTTGCCCAGACAGGCCTGGCAGACAACGGCAACGGCCTGACCAACTACCACTTCGGCGTTCCCTTCCCGGAACCCACCGAAGCGCTGGAAGTGCTGTGGAACCACATCACCCGCTACCGCGGCGGCTCCATCGGGCGTGACTTTTCCTCCGCCACGGTACAGGCCAAGGGCGATTACACCCTGGTGACCTACCGCCAGCTGGTGGGCTTCCGCGAGAAGATCCACGACCTCAACCCGGAGGCGAACCTGCTGTTCTACACCCGTGTGCAGACCAACAGTCCGTCACGATATGCCGGCGAAGTGACCCTGGTGCAGGAGCCGATCAACCAGGTCTCCACCCCGCGTGCGGCCTGGCAGTACAACCCCGGTCAGCGCCGCGTGCGGCGCGCGCCGACGGTGGCCTACGACAACAGCGCACGGTACAGCTTCGGCCAGGTGGTCTCCGACAGCGTCGATGGCTTCAACGGTGCGCCGGACCGCTACGACTGGAAACTGATCGGCAAGCGCGAAATGCTGGTGGGCTACAACGCCTTCGGCCTCGCCAGCAAGCAGCTCGGCTATGACGAGATGCTCAAGCCCGGCTACATCAACCCGGACGTCAACCGCTACGAGAAACACCGCGTCTGGGTCATCGAGGCCACGCTCAAGCCGGGCGCACGGCATGTCTACGGCAAGCGGCGTTTCTACATCGACGAAGACACCTGGCAGGTCATGGCCAGCGACATCTACGACAACCGTGGCGAGCTGTGGCGCAACTACGAGTCGTTCCTGACCATGTACCACGACCTGCAGCTGCCGATGACCGCGGCCGAAGCCACCTATGACCTGATCTCCGGGATCTATGCGGTGAACTACCTGACCAACGCGATCGATCACCGCGCCGAGTTCGGCAAGGAAGTGACGGAAGCCGAGTTCACCCCGGCTGAACTCAAGCGCCTGGGCAAGTAAGCGCGGACAGGGGCCGTGAGGCACGGCCCCTGCGAACCCTACCGATGAGGATCGATCACAGATGCCATTTTCCAAGCGAACCCGTATCGGCCTGGGGCTGACCGGTGCTGCCCTGTTAGCCGCCGCAGGTGCCGGCTACAGCCTTTATCAGCAGGCCCGCGCCACTGCCGAAGCCTACGCCTTCGGCTATCCGCTGGTGATCATGGAGCTGACCAAGCAATACCAGCTGGGTCGCGGCCAGACCTCGGTGAACCAGCTCAATCACCGTCTGCGTTTCCCCGATTACCGTTTCAACAGCGTCGTCGCGCCGAACGTCGACACGCTCTATTCGCTGTCTCACCTGGACCTGCGTTCGGGGCCGGTGGTGCTGAGCATTCCCGACACGACCGGGCACTACTACATGATGCCGATCCTGGACGCCTGGACCAACGTGGTGGCCAGCCCCGGCACCCGCACCCAGGGTAGCCAGCCCCGCCGTGTCCTGATCGCCGGCCCGCTATGGCAGGGCAGTGTACCGGAGGGCATGCAGCTCATCCGGGTGCCAACACAGATGGCCTGGATCATCGGCCGCTTCAAGAGCCGCGGCCCGAGCGACTACGCCGAGGTCAACGCCCTGCAACGCCAGTTCGACCTGCGCCCACTCGGCCAGCAACAGAGCGCCGATGCCTCCGCACAGATCAACCCGGCCATGGCCCGTCTGCCCAGGCTGAGCGCCGACTTGCCGCCGGATCAACAGTTGCAGGGGTGGTCCCAGGACGAGTTCTTCTCGGCCTTCTGCCAATTGCTCGCGGACAACCCGCCCAGCGGCACCGACGACGCGCAGATGCACCGCATCAGGAAGGCCGGCCTGCTCAGCGAGGATTGCCAGCCGCATCAATCCGCCTGGCAGCGCCTGGGCAGCCGCCTCGGCTACGGCAAGGTCACCAAGCTGATGGCGCATGCCGAGGAGCTGCGTGACAAGCTGCCAGGCGTCAACGGCTGGAAGATCAGCTACGACCTGGGCGCCTATGGCGACCGCTATGCGCAGCGCGCGCTGGTGGCCAAGTTCGGCCTCGGCGCCAACACGGCGGAGGATGCGGTCTATCCCAATACCCGTGCCGACAAGGATGGCCAGCTGCTCAGTGGACAACATCGCTACGTGATCCACTTCGACAAGGCACAGTTGCCACCGGTGAAGGGCTTCTGGTCGCTGACGCTGTACAACCCCCACCTGCTGCTCGCCGACAACCCGCTGAACCGCTACGCCGTCGGCGACCGTGACGATCTGCACTACAACGCCGACGGTTCGCTGGACCTGTATATCCAGCACGAAGCGCCCGAGCTCCCGGAGCTGCGCAACAACTGGCTGCCCGCGCCAGACTCGGAATTCAGCCTGTTCCTGCGCCTGTACTGGCCCGGCCCCGAGGTACTCCAGCGCGAATGGCTGCCGCCGCTGGTACAGCGTCAGTCCTGAAGCATGACGGCTGCTCCCTTGCGCCCCGGCCTGGCCGGGGCTTTTTTTCCGAACGGGTTGAACGCCCGGGTTGGCACAGCCATGCTCGAGCGACCAGCCACTGCCCTCGACCGTTCATGACCGGCCTACCGCACAAGTCCACGCCCCTGCCGCCCAGCACGCTCGCCACCGTCGTACGCTGTATCGCCACGACCCTCAGCCAGCACTACGCAATCGATCCGCTGCCGCTGCTGCAACGCGTGGGAATCGACCCGGGCATCCTGCAGGACATCGATGCGCGGCTGCCCATGAGTGCCATGAGCCCGCTGTGGCTGCTCTGTGTCGAAGCCACCGGCGATGCGGACTTCGGTGTGCGCGCCGTGCGCTATCACCAGTCCGCCAACCTCTACGGCATGGACCTCGCGCTGTATGCCTGCCCCACCCTGGGTGAAGCGGTGCAGCGCCACATACAGCTGGTCAATCTGGCCAGCACGGTTGGCCAGCCATCCCTGCTCCGGGATGAACAGGGCGATTGGCGGATGGAGTTCCGTGTGCAGGGCGACTACATGCCGACCACGGTAGCGCGGGACTTCTACTGGCACTTCCACGTGCGCATGTTCGAGCGCCTGACCGGCAAGCCGGCATCCACCTTTCTGCGAGGATTGGAGCTGGCCCGGGAAAGCCCCGCCGACCTTGGCGTGTGGGAAAGCCTGCAGGTACCGGTAAAGTTCGCCTTGCCCGTGAGCGCCCTGGTGTTCCGCCAGGACGCCTGGGAGCTGCCCCTGCCCGGCGCCAACCCGCGACTGCTGGCCCAGGTGGAGCGGCCGATCCTGCAGTACCTCGCCCAGCACGGCATGCCGCTACCCTTGAGTGCCCTTCGCGCACGCCTGTCCGAACAACTGACAACCCGCCACTCACTGGAAACCCTGGCCGGCAATCTGGGCATTGCCCGGGCGCAACTGGACCTGACGCTGCAGCAACACGGCGTGAGCTTTTCCCAGTTGCTCGACCAGACCCGCGAGGCCCAGGCCCTGCAGCTGTTGCGCGACCCGCAGTGGCCGATGGAGCAGATCGCCGAACGCATCGGTTTCAGTAGCGCCAGCAGCCTCGTACGGGCCTTCCGTCGCTGGCAGGGCATGACCCCGCTGGCGTATCGCAAGCGCGAACTGGGCCTCAGGGACTAGCCCGGGACGCACGCAGCCACTACCCTCGTTGGCCTTCCTCCCGCTCTCCAGGAAACCGCCATGAGCACCGCCCTGCTGATCATCGACGTCCAGTCCGACCTGTGCACCGGCGACTACGCCTGTTTCGACATCGACAATGTGCTGCAGCGCATCAACGCCATGAGCAGCGCGGCGCGAGAGGCCGGTGTGCCGGTGATCCTGGTGCAGCACGAGGACGCCGACCTGCAGCATGGCAGCGCCGGCTGGCAGCTGGAAACGCGCCTGCTCACCGCCCCTGCGGACCTCAGGGTGCGCAAGACCACCCCGGACTCCTTCCTGCGTACTGACCTCGCCCAGCTGCTGGAAGCACGCGGCATCGACCACCTGGTGGTCTGCGGCCTGCAGAGCGACTACTGCGTCGACACCACCACCCGCCGTGCCCTGGCTCAGGGGTACGCGGTGACGCTGGTGGGTGATGCCCACTCCACCGTCGACAATGCCGTGCTCAAGGCCGCGCAGATCAGCGCGCACCATAACGCGGTGCTGGGCAGCATCAGCAGCTTCGGCCCACGGGCCAAGGTGGTCCCGGCCGCCGACGTGCATTTCTGAAGCCTGCGAGGTCATCGCCGTGAACTTCGACTGGAACGACATCCCGATCCTCCTCGCCCTCGCCCGCCACGGCAGCATGAGCGCCGCCGGCCGCGCGCTGGGTGTCGACCCCTCGACCATGAGCCGGCGCCTGGTGGCGGCGGAAAGCGCGCTGCAGACCCGCCTGTTCATCCGTGACAACGCGGGCTACAAGGCCACCGACGCCGGCACGGCCTTCCTCGGCTATGCCGAGCGTATCCTCGGTGACGTGCAGAGCATGCTGCTGGAAACGCGCAACGAGGCCAGCGCCATCAGTGGCTCGGTACGCATCACCGCGGTGGACTTCCTGTTCAGCCACTGGCTGGTGCAGCACATGCCGCAACTGGCGCGCACCTATCCCAACCTGCAGCTGCAACTGATCCCGGCAAACCGCGCATTGTCCTTCACCCGTCGCGAGGCCGACTTCGCCCTGCGCCTGGCACGCCCGGCGGAAGACGCCGCGCTGGTAATGCGCAAGGTCGCCGACATCGGCTTCGCCATCTACGCCGCCACACCCTTCGCCCAGGTGCCGGCCGAACAATGGCCGCAGCAGCCCTGGCTGGGTTACGGCGAAGACCTCGATGACACCCCGGAGATGTGCTGGCTGCGGCGCTTCGTCCCCGAGGCCAATTTCGCCCTGCGCGCGAGCAGCGTGACCACGCTGATCCACGCCTGCGAGAGCGGCCTGGGCATGGCCCTCCTGCCCTGCTTCCTCGGCGAGCGAGAGGGACTGGTGCGCCTCTCCGGTGCAGTGGTGGTGCGGGAAATCTGGCTGCTCGCCCACCGCGACGCCGGGCGCATCGGCCGCTTCCAGGCGGTCAGCGACTGGCTGCGCGAAGTGTTCGACCAGGACGCCGCGCAACTCAGCGGCGAACACCTGGACGGCCGCTCGCTCGGCGCGGTGGAAGTCAGCCGGGGCTGAGCGCTTCCCGAAGACAGGAAAAAGCCCGGATGTCTCGCGACATCCGGGCGTTTTGCCGTCGGGGCCGAATGCGTGGTTACGGCTGGACCGGCGGCAGGTACTGCAGGGTGGTGCCCAGCGCCCAGAGCAGGAACAGCACCAGGGGCACGTGGACAAGCAGCTGGACGAAGCTGAAGCCGATCAGGTCGCGGGCCTTCAGGCCCAATACGCCGAGCAGCGGCAGCATGTAGAACGGGTTGATCAGGTTCGGCAGCGCCTCGGCGGCGTTGTATATCTGCACTGCCCAGCCCAGGTGGTATTGCAGTTCGTTGGCCACCTGCATCACGTAGGGCGCCTCGATGATCCACTTGCCGCCGCCGGACGGGATGAAGAAGCCCAGCACCGCCGAGTACACGCCCATCAACAGCGCGTAGGTGTCGTGGGAAGCGATCTGCACGAAGAAGGTGGAGACATGGTGGGCGATGGTGGAGCCGTCGCCGCCCTTCACGGTGGTCATGATCGCCGCGATGGAACCGTACAGCGGGAACTGGATCAGCACCCCGGTGGTGGTCGGCACGGCGCGGGCCACGGCGTCGAGGAAGTTGCGCGGGCGCCAGTGCAGCAGCGCGCCGACCATGAGGAACAGCAGGTTATAGGTGTTCAGCCCGGAGATCGCGGTGATCGCCGGCTTGGTGCTGAACTCGTGGACCAGCCAGCCCGCAGCCAGCGCCACCAGCATCAGGATCAGCAGCGGGCTGTGCTCCAGCCATTCGCCCGGGCGGGTGGCTTTGGGCGCGCTCGGCGGGGTGAAGCTGACGTCCACGCCGCAGGCCTTGGCGTCACGGGCGCTGGCTGCGCCGGGGGCGGTCATGTAGGCGATGACCAGCGACACCAGCACCAGCGCCAGCAGCATCACGCCGGATTGCCAGAGGAAGATGGTCTCGGTGAACGGGATGACGCCGGTGATCGCCAGGATCGACGGCGGCAGGCTGGCCGGGTTGGCCTGCAGCTGTGCAGCCGACGACGACAGGCCCAGCGCCCACACGGCGCCCAGGCCCAGGTAGGCAGCGGCGCCGGCGGCGCGGTAGTCCATCTTCAGATCTTCGCGGCGCGCCAGGGCACGCACCAGCAGGCCGCCGAATACCAGGGACAGGCCCCAGTTGAGCAGCGAGGCGAGCATGGAGATCACCGCGACCCAGGCCACTGCCGAACGGCCGTTCTTCGGCACGCGGGCGAACAGGTCGATGAGCCTGGAGGCCGGGCCGGAGCTGGCGACCACGTAGCCGCCGATGACCACGAAGGCCATCTGCATGGTGAAGGGAATCAGGCTCCAGAAGCCGTCACCAAAGGCCTTGGCGGTCTCAGTGGCCGGCGCGCCGATGGCCAGCGCGGCAATGCTGACGATCAGCACCGCCAGTGCGGCGAAGACCCAGGAGTCGGGGAACCAGCGCTCGGCCCAATTGGAACAGGCCATGGCGAAACGCGCCGAGCGGCTGTCCTGCACGGCAGTGCCGGGGTTATGCACGTGGGAAGTCATAATGGTCTACCTCGTTGTTCTTGTAGTGGCTCATCGTCGAACGGGGCTTGTGGCAATGCCCGTCCTGGAATGAAAAACCGCCCGGCCTGCGTGGGGCCGAGCGGTGACGCAAGGGTTTGCCGACGCCGGGGGACGCCGACAACCGCGGCAGGATGTTCGTCTGTCGGTGTGCCCACCCACCATCCCGCCTGCCGGTGGCATGGGTACATGCCGCCCGGCGCTCGCCAATGAATCGTTAGTCGTGCATTCCTCAGTCCCGGACGAGGGCCATGGCAACGCCCTGGCCGCCGCCGATGCACAGGGTCGCCAGACCCTTCTTCGCATCGCGACGGAGCATTTCGTGGAGCAGCGTCACCAGCACGCGGGCGCCCGAGGCGCCGATCGGGTGGCCAAGGGCGACGGCGCCGCCGTTGACGTTGACCTTCTCGGCGTTCCAGCCCAGCTCCTTGCCGACCGACAGGGCCTGGGCAGCGAAGGCTTCGTTGGCCTCGATCAGCTCGACGTCGTCGAGGCTCCAGCCGGCCTTTTCCAGGCAGCTGCGAGTCGCGGTCACCGGGGCGATGCCCATGATCGACGGGTCGACGCCACTGCTCGCATAGGCTTGGATGCGTGCCAGAACCGGGAGGTTCAGACTGCGTGCGCGCTCGGCGCTCATCAGCAGCACGGCGGCAGCGCCATCGTTGAGGGTGGAGGCGTTGCCGGCGGTGACGGTGCCGTCCTTCTTGAAGGCCGGCTTGAGCTTGCCCAGGGATTCGGCGGTGGTGCCGGCGCGCGGTTGCTCATCGGTGTCGAAGGACAGCGGCTCGCCCTTGCGCTGCGGAATCAGCACCGGGGTGATCTCGTCCTTGAAGCGGCCGGCCTCGATGGCCGACGCGGCTTTCAGCTGGGACTGCGCGGCGAAGGCGTCCTGCGCCTCGCGGCTGATGCCGAATTTCTCGGCCAGGTTCTCGGCGGTGATGCCCATGTGGTAATCGTTGAAAGCGTCGATCAGGCCGTCGCGCAGCAGGGTGTCCTGCAGCTCGGCATGGCCCATGCGCAGGCCGGTACGGGCCTTGGGCAGCACGTAGGGCGCGAGGCTCATGCTCTCCTGGCCGCCGGCGATGATGGCGTCGGCGTCGCCGCAACGGATTGCCTGGACGCCAAGGAACAGCGCCTTGAGGCCCGAGCCGCAGAGCTTGTTGATGGTCATCGCCGGTACTTCCACCGGCAGGCCGGCGCCGATGGCGGCCTGGCGCGCGGGGTTCTGCCCGGCACCGGCGGTGAGCACCTGGCCGAGGATGACTTCGTCGATCTGCTCGGCCTTCACGCCGCTGCGTTCGAGCAGCGAGCGGATGACCAGGCTGCCCAGTTCATGGGCGGGAATGTTTGCCAGGCTGCCCTGGAAGGCGCCGATGGCGGTACGGGTGGCGGCGACAATGACTACGTCTTGCATGGATTACTCTCCGGAAGGCTTGGGCTGCCCTCTCCCCCCGCCCTCTCCCGCAAGCGGGAGAGGGCGCCGTCCGCGTCAGGCGAACTCCAGTGCCAATCCAGGCACCGAACCAGCTCCCTCTCCCTTCAGGGAGAGGGTTGGGGAGAGGGAATCGACGATTAACTCAGAAGGTCATTTCCTTCACATCGTCCGGCACGATGAGGCGGCCGGCGGTCTTCTCGGCGATCTCTTCGACGCTGACGCCCGGCGCGGTCTCGCGCAGGATGAAGGCGCCATTCTCGATCTCCAGGTAGGCCAGGTCGGTGAGGACCTTGCGGATGCAGCCGGCGCCGGTCAGCGGCAGCGAGCAGCGGTCCAGCAGCTTGGATTCGCCGTCCTTGGAAGCGTGGGTCATGGTCACGATGATATTGTCTGCGCCGGCCACCAGGTCCATGGCGCCGCCCATGCCTTTCACCAGCTTGCCGGGGATCATCCAGGAGGCGATGTTGCCCTGCACGTCCACCTCGAAGGCACCGAGCACGGTGAGGTCGACATGGCCGCCGCGGATCATCGCGAAGGATTCGGCGGAGGAGAAAATCGACGCGCCCTTCACGGCGGTCACGGTCTGCTTGCCGGCGTTGATCATGTCGGCGTCGACTGTGTCTTCGGTGGGGAACGCGCCCATGCCGAGCAGGCCGTTCTCCGATTGCAGCATCACTTCCATGCCCTCGGGCACGTAGTTGGCGACCAGGGTCGGGATGCCGATGCCCAGGTTCACGTAGAAGCCGTCCTGCAGCTCGCGCGCCACGCGCTGAGCCATCTGTTCGCGGGTCAATGCCATGTTCTTGTCTCTCTTGTCCGGTGGGCTCAGGAACGTACGGTGCGTTTCTCGATACGCTTTTCGAAGGTTCCCTGGATGATGCGGTCGACGTAGATGCCGGGGGTATGGATCTGGGTGGGGTCCAGCTCACCCGGCTCGACGATTTCCTCCACCTCGACGACCGTGATACGGCCTGCGGTGGCGACTACCGGATTGAAGTTCTGTGCGGTGTGGCGATAGATGACGTTGCCGTAGTGGTCGGCCTTCCAGCCCTTGACGATGGCGAAGTCGCCGGTGATGGCGCGCTCCATCACGTAGTGGCGCCCTTCAAACTCGCGCACTTCCTTGCCGTCGGCGACCGGGGTGCCGTAGCCGGTGGCGGTGAAGAAGGCCGGGATACCGGCGCCGCCAGCACGGAGTTTCTCAGCCAGGGTGCCCTGCGGGGTCAGTTCGACCTCCAGTTCACCGGACAGCAGCTGCTGCTCGAACAGTGCGTTTTCGCCAACGTAGGACGCGATCATCTTGCGGATCTGCCGGTCCTCCAGCAGCACGCCGAGGCCGAAGCCGTCGATGCCGCAGTTGTTGGAGACCACGGTCAGGCCCTTCACGCCCAGCTTGCGGATGTGCGCAATGAGGTTTTCCGGGATGCCGCAGATGCCGAAGCCGCCCGCCAGCACCGTCATGTCGTCGGTGAGCCCGGCCAGGGCTTCCTCGTAACTGCCTACACGCTTGTCGAGTCCTGCCATGTTGCTGCTGCCTCTTGTATTTGGAATGTCCGACTCAGTGGTCAGAGAACGTCTGCAGCTTCACCGGCGGGGACTGATTTGTTAAGTTTGTTTTTCCAATCGATTGATCCGGTTTTCTTATCAATATGACCGTCAAGCAATTGCGCGCCTTCCTCGCCGTCGCCCAGAGCCTGAGCTTCGCCCAGGCCTGCGAACGCCTGCACCTGTCGCAACCGGCGCTGAGCCTGGCGATCAAGAGCCTGGAAGAGTCCCTCGGCGGCCAGTTGCTGGTGCGCACCACCCGCAGCGTGGCGCTGACGCCGGAGGGCGAAACGCTGCTGCCCCTGGCCCGCCGCCTGCTGGCGGACTGGGACAACGCCGAGGAAGTGATGCACCAGCACTTCACCCTGCAGCTGGGCAGGGTCTCCATCGCTGCCATGCCCTCCTTCGCCGGCAACTTGCTGCCCGCCGTGCTGCGCACCTTCCGCGACCGCCACCCGAAGGTGAACGTGGCGGTGCATGACGTGATCAACGAGCAGGTGCTGGAGATGGTGCGCAACCGTCGCGTGGAGCTGGGCATCGCCCTGGAGCCGGACAGCCTCGATGGCCTGACCTTCACGCCTTTCTACACCGACCGCTTCGTCGCGGTGCTGCCGGCGGACTCAGCGCTGGCAAACGAGGATCGGATCACCTGGGAGCAGTTGCTGGAAGACCATTTCATTACCCTGCAACGCCCGTCGGCCGTGCGACTGCTGCTGGAAGAGCAGCTGCAGGGGCGACTGCCGGTGGCATTTGAAAGCCACCAGTTGGTGACCGTGGGCCGGATGGTGGCCGAAGGGCTGGGGGTGAGCGCCGTGCCACGCCTGTGCCGGCAGCAGATGGAGGAACTCGGCGCGCGCTGTGTGGCGCTGGAAGATCCGCGTATCGAACGCCGCGTGGGGCTGTTCTGCCTGGCGGAGCACCAGCTATCCAGCGCCGCGCAGGCGCTGAGCGATGTACTGGTGAAGGGAACGGATTGGGCGGGGATGGAGCGGGAGTGACGGGACTCTTCGATAACCAACTTCTGCGCACACCTTGTAGGAGCGCGCCATGCACGCGATCGCGGGCATGGCCCGCTCCTACAGTTCGACTCCCTGGCTGATCGACTTCAAACCTCTCCCCCCATCCGCAAACTCACCTCCCGCGCCATCTCCAGCAGCACCCGCGCCGCCTCCCCCTGGGGCTCGGCAGCAAAGCTCGCCTGCGAACCCACCACGGTAATCACCCCAGCCAGTTCGCGGCCGGTCTTGAACAGCGGCACCGACAGCGCATTCACCCCCGGCATCAAAAGACCATGGATCGCATGCAGGCGTGCGCTGCGAATGCCTTCCAGCACCGCCAGATCAGCGCCCTCCTCCAGCCCGTCCTTGAAGGCCGCAAACACCAGCCCGGTGGATGAGCCGTGCAGCGGCAGCACCGAGCCCACCTGGGTCACCAGCGTGACCATGCCCTGCGCCGGCTCCACCTGCACCACGGTCGGCCCGTGGCTGCCCCAGATGGCGAGGAAACAGGTCTGCCCCAACTGGTCACGCAGATCGGCCAGCGCCGGGCTCGCCACCTTCACCACGTCGAGCCGGCGGATCGCCGCCAGGCCGACGTAAAGCGCCTCGCGTCCCAGGCCGTAATGGTTGGTCTGCGGATCCTGCTCGGCGAAACCGCTGGCGATCAGCGCCTGCAGGTAGCGATGGACCTTGGCCGCCGGCATCTCCAGGTGCTCGCCCAGGCGCTTGAGCGAGGTGCTCGGCGCCAGCTCAGCCAGGGCCTTGAGGATCTGCGTGCCGACTTCGGCGGACTGCACCTTGGCGCCCTTCGTCGGGACGGAGTCTTCTGCGTCGTTCATGGTCTTCAACTTAAAGGAACTCCCAGACGGACTTGACGGCCCGTTGACACGAAATTACGTTAATCGTAATTCAATTACGATAAAAAGAGTGAAACCACCATGATCGCCTCTCCTGCCTACCAATCCGGGTTCGGCAACGAATTCGCCAGCGAGGCCCTGCCGGGCGCCCTGCCCGTGGGCATGAACTCGCCGCAGCAGGTGCCGCTGGGACTCTACGCCGAGCAGTTCTCCGGCACCGCCTTCACCGTCCCGCGCAGCGAGGCCCGGCGCACCTGGCTGTACCGCATCCGCCCGTCCGCCGCGCACCCGCGCTTCGAGCGCCTGGAGCGGCAGATCACCGGCACCGCCCTCGGCCCCGTCACCCCCAATCGCCTGCGCTGGAACAGCTTCGCGACGCCCGAGGAGCCTACCGACTTCGTCGACGGCCTGCTATGCATGGCCGCCAACGCCGTGGCGGAGGCCTGCAGCGGCGTCAGCCTGTACGCCTACCGCGCCAACATCTCCATGCGCCGGGTGTTCTTCAATGCCGACGGCGAGCTGCTGATCGTGCCCCAGGCCGGCCGCCTGCGCCTGGTCACCGAACTGGGCGTGCTGGAGCTGGAGCCGCTGGAGATTGCCGTGATCCCGCGCGGCATGCGCCTGCGGGTCGAACTGCTGGAAGCCGAGGCCGCCGGCTACGTGGCGGAGAACCACGGCGCCGCGCTGCGTCTGCCCGACCTCGGCCCCATCGGCAGTAACGGACTGGCCAACGCCCGCGACTTCCTCGCCCCGGTCGCGCACTACGAAGACCTGGAAGGCCCGGTGCAGCTGGTGCAGAAGTTCCTCGGCGAACTCTGGGCCACCCAGCTCGACCACTCGCCGCTGGACGTGGTCGCCTGGCACGGCAACAACGTGCCCTACAAGTACGACCTGCGCCGCTTCAACACCATCGGTTCGATCAGCTACGACCACCCGGACCCGTCCATCTTCACCGTGCTGACCTCACCCAGCGACACCCCCGGCATGGCCAACATGGACTTCGTGATCTTCCCGCCGCGCTGGATGGTGGCCGAGAGCACCTTCCGCCCGCCGTGGTTCCACCGCAACCTGATGAACGAATTCATGGGCCTGATCCAGGGCGTGTACGACGCCAAGGCCGACGGCTTCGTCCCCGGCGGCGCCTCGCTGCACAACTGCATGAGCGCCCACGGCCCGGACAACGCCACCACCGTGCAGGCGATTGCCGCCGACCTCAAACCCCACAAGATCGACCAGACCATGGCCTTCATGTTCGAGACCGGCCGCGTGCTGCGCCCCAGCCGCTTCGCCCTCGACTGCCCGCAGCTGCAGCGTGACTACGACAGCTGCTGGAGCGGCATGCAGAAGACCTTCGACCCTTCCCAGGAGCAGTAACATGAGCGCCGCCCACACCACCCAGAGCTGGATCGAATCGGCCAACGGCCACCCGGACTTTCCCCTGCAGAACCTGCCGCTGGGCGTGTTCAGCCCGCCAGGGGACTCGCCCCGCGGCGGCGTCGCCATCGGCGACTACATCTTCGACCTGAAGACTGCCTGCGAGACCGGCCTCTTCCACGGCGCCGCGCACCAGGCCGCGCTGGTGGCCAGCGGCGACAGCCTGAACGCCTTCTTCGCCCTCGGCGGCACTGCACGTCGTACTCTGCGCGAAGCGCTGATCCATCTGCTCAGCGAAGGCAGCGGCGAGCAGAAACGCATGGAGCACCTGGGCGCCGCGCTGCTCAAGCCCCAGGCCGCCTGCCGCATGCACCTGCCGGCCAGGGTGGGCGACTACACCGACTTCTACGTCGGCATCCACCACGCGAAGAACGTCGGCAAGCTGTTCCGCCCGGACAACCCGCTGCTGCCCAACTACAAGTACGTGCCCATCGGCTACCACGGCCGCGCCTCCACCGTCGTGCCTTCGGGCACCGAAGTACGCCGTCCCAATGGCCAGACCCTGCCCGCCGGCCTCGACGTGCCGGTCTTCGGCCCCTGCGCGCGGATGGATCTGGAGCTGGAACTGGGCATCTGGATCGGTCAGGGCAACGACCAGGGCAAGGCCATCCCGATCAACGCCGCCTCCGGCCATATCGCCGGTTTCTGCCTGCTCAACGACTGGTCCGCGCGTGACGTGCAGGCCTGGGAGTACCAGCCGCTGGGCCCGTTCCTGTCGAAGAGCTTCGCCACCACAGTCTCGCCCTGGGTAGTCACCGCCGAGGCGCTGGAGCCCTTCCGCGTGGCCCAGCCGGCCCGCCCGGAAGGCGACCCGCAGCCGCTGCCGTACCTGTACGACGAAGGCGACCAGCAACGCGGCGCGCTGGACATCGAACTGGAAGTCCTGCTGCACACCGCGCGCATGCGCCACGAGCACCAGGCCCCGGAACGCATCGCCCTGAGCAACACGCTGAACATGTACTGGACGGTGGCGCAGATGGTCGCGCACCACAGCGTCAATGGCTGCCGACTGCAAGCCGGCGACCTGTTCGGCTCGGGCACCCTCTCCGGGGAAACCCCGGACAGCTTCGGCAGCCTGCTGGAGCTCACCAGCGGCGGCAAGCAGCCGATCGTACTGGCCAATGGCGAGGAGCGGCGCTTCCTCGAAGACGGCGACGAGATCATCCTGCGCGCCCGCTGCCGCCGCGAGGGGCATGCGTCCATCGGCTTCGGCGAATGCCGCGGACGGATCCTGCCAGCCCATTGAGTGTTGCTCTTCGTAGGGCGCATAACGCGCCAGCGTTATCCGCCGGGCAGCCGGCGGATAACCTGTTCCAGGTTATGCGCCCTACTCCATCTCCCGCTCTGCGCAGGAGCTTTTCGTAGGAGCGAGCTTGCTCGCGAACAGCCGGTGGCACCGCTGCTGGGCGGTTCGCGAGCAAGCTCGCTCCTATAGGCTTCCCCTACCCAAACCCTGCGCAAAAAAGACGGGCCCGAAGGCCCGCTGCTAAACGAGGGTGTTGCTCTCACTATCAATCAGTGCGCGATGCACACCGATTTGATCTCGGTATAGGCCTCGACCACCGCGCGACCGAACTCGCGGCCCATGCCCGACTGCTTGACGCCGCCGAAGGGCATGCTCGGGTCGAGCAGCACGTGGGCATTGACCCACACGGTGCCGGACTCGATGCGCGGGACCATGTTCATCGCCTTGGACAGGTCGTTGGTCCACAGGCTCGCGCCCAGGCCGTATTCACTGTCGTTGGCCATCTCGATGGCCTGCTCGTCCTCGTCGAACGGCAGCACCGCCAGCACCGGGCCGAAGACTTCGTCACGGGCCACGGCCATCTGCATGGTCACATCGGCCAGCACAGTGGGCTGCACGTAGAAGCCAGTGCCGCCGACCTGCTCGCCACCGCAGACGATGCGCGCACCCTGCTCGCCAGCGCGGGCGATGTGGTTCAGCACGCTGCGCTGCTGCTTGGCGGAAACCAGCGGATTGATCTGCGCGGTCGGGTCCATGCCCTCGCCCAGGCTCATGCCGGCCACGGCGGCGGCCAGTTTCTCGACGAACTCGTCATAGCGCGAACGGTGCACATAGAAGCGCGAAGCCGCAGCGCAGACCTGGCCGTTGTTCAGCAGGCCGCCCAGCAGCGCGCCCTGCACGGCGTTGTCGATGTTGGCGTCGGCGAGGACGATCATCGGGTTCTTGCCACCCAGCTCCAGGGCGAAGCGGGTCATGTTCTGCACGGCGGCCAGGCCGACGCTGCGTCCCACCGCGGTGGAGCCGGTGAAGGAGACCTTGTTGATCAGCTTGTGGCTGGCCAGGCCGCCACCGATGCGCGGGCCATCGCCGGTCACCAGGTTGAACACGCCTGCCGGCACGCCGGCCTCGAAGGCCAGTTCGGCCAGGCGCAGGGCGGTCAGCGGGGTTTCCGAAGCGGGCTTGATCACCACGCTGTTGCCGGTGGCCAGCGCCGGGATCAGCTTCCACACGGCGATCATCAGCGGGAAGTTCCACGGCACGATGCCAGCCACCACGCCCACCGGCTCGCGACGGGTATAGGCGGTGAACTTGGCTCCGGGCGGCAGCGGGATGGAGACGTTCAGCGACTGGCCTTCGATCTTGGTCGCCCAGCCGGCCATGTAGCGCATGAATTCGACGGTGGCGCCGACATCCAGCATGCGCGCGATGTTGATCGACTTGCCCTGGCTGAGGGTTTCCAGCTGGGCCAGTTCCTCGCCGTTGGCTTCCACCAGGTCGGCGAAGCGCAGCAGGATGCGCTCGCGGTCGGCCGGGCGCAGGTCGGCCCAGACACGGGACTTGTAGGCCGCCTGGGCGGACTGCACGGCACGGTCGAGCAGGTCGGTGTCGATGTCGGCGACGCTGGAGATCGCCTGGCCGGTGGCCGGGTTCAGCACGTCGGTGCGGGCACCCTCGGGCACCACCCAGGCGCCGTCGATGAAGCAGCCGTGCTTGCGGGCGAGGAAGGCAGTGACCTGAGGCAGGGTCTGTGTGACGTTCATGGTCTCTCCTGAAAGATCAGTGCTGCTGGCTCAGCCAGCAGGTGAGCGCCCGCCGCTCGGCCGCGTCGGCCAGGCCTGCGAAGGGCATGTAGGTTCCCGGCACGGCGGCCTGGGGTTGGCTGACGAAGGCGTCGAGGTTGTCGCGCGACCAGGCCGCACCCTTGGTCTTCATCGCCTGGGAATAGCTGAAGCCGGCGAGCGAACCGGCCATGCGACCGACCACGCCATGCAGGTTGGGACCCATCATGCCGGGGCCGTCGGCCTTGGCGGTGTGGCAGATCGAGCAGTCGCGGGCGAACACGGTCTCGCCCTGCTGGGCGTCGTTGGCCGGGCAGTCGCCGGCGAAAGCCAGGATCGGCTGCAGCAGCGCGCCGGCCAGCAGCAGGCCGAGGGCGCCGAATCGGAGCTTGTTGCGGGACATCGGGAAATCACCTTCGTGTACAGCTTGCGGCCGGATGGCGCGCGTCATCGAAGGTGATTGTTGCCAGCGGCGCCGGGCGGGGTCTTTTCCTCTGTGCCAGACGTGTTGGCGGGAGTGCCAAGGTGGCGCTCAGGTGACCACGGTCATGGCGGGAAAGCGTTCGCGAGCAAGCTCGTTCCTACGTTCCCCGGATACGCCACAGCCGCTCTTCGTAGGAGCGAGCTTGCTCGCGAACCCGGCTGGCGTATAAGCCGGAGGCAGGCAGCATGGGTATCGCTTCGCTCCACACCATCCTACAAAGGAGTCAGTCGGGGATGATGGCGCAGGCGGGCGTCAGCGTAGGATGGCGTGGAGCGCAGCGATACCCATCAATAGGCGGCACAAGACCGCCGGGTATCGCCGTCCACCGCCAGAATCAATTCGCGTAGCGCTTGCGATACTCGCCCGGCGACACCCCGAAGCGACCCTTGAAGGCCGTGGAGAAGTAGCTCGAATCGGAGAAGCCCCAGGCGTAACCGAGCGCCGACAGCTTCTGCTCGAACTGGGCGTTGCGCAGGGTCTCGGCGCAGAAGTCCAGGCGACGGTTCTTGATGTACTGCGCCACCACCAGGCCCTTCTTGGCGAACATGCGGTACAGGCCGCGCACCGAAATGCCCACTTCACGGGCGATCAGCTCGGGGCACAGCTCTTCGGCGCCGATGTGCTGGTCGATGAAGCCGGTGGCCTTGCGGAACATGCGTTCGTGGTTGTCCTGCTCGGCGTCCTGGCTGGCCAGCGCCGGGCGCAGCAGGGTCACCAGGGCGTCCAGGGTCGCCTCGCTTTCCAGCATGCCGAGGCTTTCCTGCTGGCTGGTCTCGACGATCAGGCGGTTGGCCAGTACGGCGATCGGCGAGCTGGCCGGGATCTTCGACGCGCAGGTCACTTCCGACATGCGCAGGCCGCGCTCGATCACCTGGCGCGGCAGGATCAGCGAGAGCTGCCGGGATTCCTCCAGGTAGGTCATGTCGCTGGGCCGGCTGGCGTCGATCAGGCTGATGTCGCCGCGCGACAGCTCCACGCGGTTGTCGCCCTGCTCCAGGCGCGAGCGCCCTTCGAGCTGGAACACCGCGTAGTAGTGCCCACCGGCACTGGTGCCGACTTCCTTGCTGGTCCGGTACAGGTGCACCTGGGCCATGTCGACCACGGAAAGCTTGATCGCACCGCCCTGGTATTCGCGCAACCGTCCATGGAACTGGGGGCCAAGGGTGCGCGCATCGAAACGACCGCACGCCCGGTTGACCTGTCCCAGCCACGCCTCGAAAGCGTCATCCCTCAATGTCGATGAAGAATTCATGACCTGCAAAGCCTCACACGCATTGTTTGTTGTTATTCAGCGACGGCCTCCAGGGCCTGTCGTCATCGTTCGCGGCGGCCTTCCATAACGAAGCTCGCACCGCACTGTCCCAGCCCTGCAACCGCAGCGTTGCAAGGCGGGAGCATTTTTCACGCCAACTCCTGTCAGTTCAATCCGCCGAAGCGCTTGTAGAAGCTTTCGCCGACATCCGGTAGCGGACCGTCGGCGGTCTCCAGGTTGCGGTTCAGCCAGTCCTCGGCCTTGGCGTGGATCAGTCGGTAGATGTTGCGGCACAGCTGCCGCGCCGCGCGTCCTTCCCAATCACCCGGCAGCAGCTCGTCGGGCAGTTGTGGATCACGCAGGAGCAGCCGGCGGTATTCGTGGATCAACAAGGTGCGCGCCAGGAAGCAGTCTTCCGGGCGCAGCTGGTCCTGCTCGCGCAGCGCTTGCCAGAGCGGGCGGAACAGCTGGATGAATTCGCTGTAGTGCTCGCCGAGTTCGTCGATCTTCCAGCTTTCGCGCACCTGCATGCGCATGGCGCGGGAAGCCAGCACGTCCTGGGCGCGGGTTTCGAAGACGATGCAGTCGTCGGCCACGTCGAGGTCCTGCAGGGTCGCCATGACATCGCTGCGGTCGGCGCGCGGGCAGGCCATGACGGTCGGCGAAAGGGCGCCGAAGCCTTGCCATTCCAGCTCCTCGCGAACCTGCTTGCGCTTGTCGGCGGCGATCTGCGAAAGCATCACCAGGGTCCAGGACCCGTCCCAGGCCGGCAGGCTGGAGCTGTAGACGCGCTTGAAGGCCTTCTCGAAACGCCGCCGGCCGGTGCCGGTCAGGCTGTAGTAGCTGCGCCGGCCGACCTTCTCGGCGGTCAGCCAGTCTTCCTTGGTCAGGCGGAAGATCGAGGTGCGGATCAGCCGCTCGTTGATGCCGAACGGCTCCAGTAGATTGATCAAGCTGCCCAGCCAGACGGTGCCGCCGTGAGGTTCGATGGCATCGCCATAGAGGGTGATGATCAGCGAACTGGCGCGGATCGGCGTCTGTTCCTGGAAGCGATTGATCAGCTGATTCAGCGGTGCTAGAGCGGTCATGGCACGTTGCGCAGGCGAAGGAGCGGCGACTATACCTGCCCGCCGCACCGCCTGGCCATTGGAGCGAACCCCAGTACTCATGCGCCCTTCCCTGCCCCTGCCTCGGCCTTGGGCCGGAAACCGGAATCACCCAGGCGCGGGCGCGCTTCTTCTATTTCCGCCAGCGGCTGGCATTCCACCAGGCTTTCAATGCAGCGCCTGGCCAGCGCCTGGTATTCCTCGGTGCCACGGCGCTTCCAGGCGATCTCTTCGTCGCTCAGGCTGCGCTTGACGCTGGCCGGCGCGCCCATCACCAGGCTCTGCGGCGGGCAATCGAACCTGGCCTTGACGAAGGCGGCGGCGGAAACGATGGAGCGCGCGCCGATCTGCGCGTAATCCATCACCACGGCGTTCATCCCCACCAGGGCGTCCTCGCCGATGCGGCATCCGTGCAGCACGGCGCCGTGGCCGATATGGCCGTTGCGCTCGACGACGGTGTCGCTGTCCGGGAACCCGTGCATGACGCAGGTGTCCTGTAGGTTCGCACCTTCTTCGAGGACGATCCGCCCGAAGTCGCCGCGCAGCGCCGCCAGCGGGCCGACATAGCAACCAGGGCCGACGATGACGTCGCCGATCAGCACGGCGGTGGGATGGACATAGGCGGTCGGGTGGACGACCGGGCGCACGCCTTCGAGGCTGTAGCAGGGCATCGGGTTCTCCCGCGGCGCTGCCGGCATTCGGGCATCACCGCACAAAGCGATTTGTTCTTTTGAAAATCTTGTATCACATCAACCAAGAAGCCTCCAACCTAAATCTCACGTATCACTTCCTGGCGACCATGGCAGAGCGCTGGAAATGCCTGATAATCCAGCAAATACGCCATCGACAGCCCATCATCCAGCGACACGGGCTACCCATTCAGTGGCACCGACAGAAATACTTTAGACACGCGATTCAACTTTTGTAGTTGTTTTTCCGTATCGCTTTAGGCCTATACTGCGGGAAAGCCGGAGACGGGCAGCGCCTGCCTCCCATAATTCCAATACAGCCGGCCACGAAGCCGCGCGTGCAGCCTGAGGACGATGTCATGCCTCGCACCCTTGACGTTCAGATGCCTGAAGCGGGCGTCCGCCTGATCACCCTGCAGCGCCCCGAGGCGCTCAACGCCCTGAACACCGAACTGCTCGGCGAACTGGCCGCCGAACTCGACGCCGCCGAGCAGGACAGCGAAACCCGCGCCGTGGTGCTGACCGGCAGCCGCAAGGCCTTCGCTGCCGGCGCCGACATCAAGGAGATGGCCGAGCGCGATCTGGTCGGCATCCTCAATGATCCCCGCGTCGGCTACTGGCAGCGCATCGCCGCCTTCTCCAAACCACTGATCGCCGCCGTCAACGGCTTCGCCCTGGGCGGTGGCTGCGAGCTGGCCATGCACGCCGACATTCTTGTCGCCGGCGAAGACGCCCGTTTCGGCCAACCGGAAATCAACCTCGGCATCATGCCCGGCGCCGGCGGCACCCAGCGCCTGCTGCGCGCCGTGGGCAAGCCGCTGGCGATGCAGATGGTGCTTACCGGTGAGGCCATCGATGCCCGTCACGCCCAGCGCGCCGGCCTGGTCAGCGAAGTCACCCAACCCGAGCTCACCGTCGAGCGCTCCCTGCAGATCGCCCGCAGCATCGCCGCCAAGGCGCCGCTGGCCGTGCGCCTGGCCAAGGAAGCGCTGCTCAAGGCGCAGGACACCGACCTGGCCAGCGGCCTGCGCTTCGAACGCCACGCCTTCACCCTGCTGGCCGGCACTGCCGACCGCGACGAAGGCATCCGTGCCTTCCAGGAAAAGCGCAAACCCGTTTATCAGGGCTGCTGAGCCCATCCCCTTTCGTTCTGGCAACAGCCAGCCCATTGATGGAGCGAACCCGCCCATGAACTTCGAGCACATCCTGTTTTCCATCGAGGACGGCGTCGCCCTCCTCAGCCTGAACCGCCCGGAGCAGCTCAACAGCTTCAACGCCGCCATGCATGGCGAAGTGCGCGAGGCGCTCAAGCAGGTCCGGCAGAACCCGGAAGCCCGCGTCCTGCTGCTGACCGGCGAAGGCCGTGGCTTCTGCGCGGGCCAGGACCTCTCCGACCGCAACGTTGCCCCCGGCGCGGAAGTGCCGGACCTCGGCCAGTCCATCGAGCAGTTCTACAACCCGCTGATCCGCACCCTGCGCGACCTGCCACTGCCGGTCATCTGCGCGGTCAACGGCGTGGCCGCCGGCGCCGGCGCGAACATCCCGCTGGCCTGCGACCTGGTCCTGGCGGCGCGTTCGGCCAGCTTCATCCAGGCCTTCTGCAAGATCGGCCTGATCCCCGATTCCGGCGGCACCTGGACCCTGCCGCGACTGGTCGGCATGGCCCGCGCCAAGGCGCTCGCACTGCTGGGCAATCGCCTGACCGCCGAACAGGCCGAGCAATGGGGGCTGATCTACCAGGTGGTGGATGACGCCAATCTGCGCGAGGAAGCCCTCAAGCTCGCCCGCCACCTGGCCACCCAGCCGACTTACGGCCTGGCGCTGATCAAGCGCAGCCTTAACGCCAGCCTGAACAACAGCTTCGACGAGCAGCTGGAGCTGGAGCGTGACCTGCAGCGCCTGGCCGGCCGCAGCGAGGATTACCGCGAAGGCGTTTCCGCCTTCATGGAAAAACGCACCCCCAGCTTCAAGGGCCGTTGATCGATGAGCGCACTTTCGAAAGACGCAAAAGTCGCAGTGATCGGCGCCGGCGCCATGGGCGCAGGCATCGCCCAGGTAGCCGCCCAAGCCGGGCACCCGGTGAAGCTCTATGACAACCGCCCCGGCGCCGCCGCCCAGGCCATCGATGGCATCGACCGCCAGCTCGGTCGCCTGGTAGAAAAAGGCAAGCTCGACGCCACTGCCCGCGGCGCCATCGTGGCCCGTCTGCAGCCGGTGGAAGCCATCGAGGCGCTGGCCGATTCGAAGCTGGTGATCGAAGCCATCGTCGAGAACCTGGAGGTCAAGCGCGGCCTGTTCCAGCAGCTCGAAGCGCTGTGCGCCGAAGACTGCATCCTCGCCACCAACACCTCGTCGCTGTCCATTACCAGCCTGGCGGCCGGCCTCGAACGCCCGCAGCAAGTGGCCGGCATGCACTTCTTCAACCCGGCGCCGCTGATGGCGCTGGTGGAGGTCGTTTCCGGCCTCGCCACCGACCCGGCGCTGGCCGACAGCCTGTATGCCACCTCGCTGGCCTGGGGCAAGAAGCCGGTTCACACCAAATCCACACCGGGCTTCATCGTCAACCGCGTGGCGCGCCCCTTCTATGCCGAAAGCCTGCGCCTGCTGCAGGAAGGCGCCGCCGACTGCGCCACGCTGGATGCGCTGCTGCGCGACGCCGGCGGCTTCCGCATGGGCGCCTTCGAGCTGACCGACCTGATCGGCCACGACGTCAACTACGCCGTCACCTGCTCGGTGTTCGCCGCCTACTATGGCGACTTCCGCTTCCAGCCCTCGCTGATCCAGAAGGAGCTGGTGGATGCCGGCCGCCTCGGCCGCAAGAGCGGCCGGGGCTTCTACGACTACGCCGAAGGCGCCGAGCGCCCGCAGCCGGCGAGCCTGAGCAGCAGCGCCAGCGTCACCTCCTGCGTACTCGAAGGTGATCTGGGCGTCGCCCAGCCGCTGGTTCAGCGCCTGCAGGATGCCGGTATCGAGATCACCCGGCGCGCCGGCAGCGGCCTGCTGCGCGTGGGCGATGCGGTAGTCGCCCTGTCCGATGGCCGCCTCGCCAGCCAGCGCGCCAGGGAAGACGGCCTGCGCAACCTGGTGCTGATCGACCTCGCACTGGATTACAGCAAGGCTTCGCGCCTGGGCATTTCCGCCTCGGCGGACACCACGCCCGCAGCACTGGACCAGGTCGTCGCCCTGCTCGCCAAGGCCGGCATCGCCGCCAGCCGCCTGAGCGACACACCCGGCCTCGCCGTGCTGCGCACCGTCGCCATGCTCGCCAACGAAGGCGCCGATGCGGTTCTGCAAGGCGTGGGCAGCGCTGGCGACATCGACCTCGCCATGCGTGCCGGGGTGAACTACCCGCAAGGTCCGCTGACCTGGGCCGGGCAGATCGGCATCGGCACTGTGCTGCGCGTACTGGACAACCTGCAGGCCGCCTACGGCGAGGACCGTTATCGCCCCTCACTGCTGTTGCGCCGCCTGCAAGCCGAAGCGCCCGCTTGTCGAGGAGAGCAATTTCCATGACTGACGCCACCCAACTGGCCCGCGACTGCGCCGAAGCCATGTACGAGCGCGACCTGGCCACCCGCCGCATGGGCATCCAGTTGCTGGATGCCGGCCCGGGCAGCGCGAAGCTGTCGATGCGCGTGCGCGAAGACATGATCCAGGGCCACGGCACCTGCCACGGCGGCTACCTGTTCGCCCTCGCCGACTCGGCCTTCGCCTTCGCCTGCAACAGCTACAACGACGCCACCGTCGCCATCGGCTGCAGCATCGATTACGTGGCGCCGGCCCGCGAAGGCGACGAGCTGATCGCCAGCGCCTTCGAGCAGAGCCGCAGCGGCCGCACCGGCAACTACGACGTGCGCATCGAGAATTCCCAGGGCCAGCTGATCGCCCTGTTCCACGGCAAATCCTACAAAGTGCGCGGCACCGTGCTGGCGCAGGAGACCTCCGAATGAGCGATATGACCGACGCCCTGATCATCGACGCCGTGCGCACGCCCATCGGTCGCTACGCCGGCGCCCTGTCCGGCGTGCGCGCCGACGACCTCGCGGCGATCCCGATGAAGGCCCTGATGCAGCGCCACCCGGAGCTGGACTGGAGCGCCATCGACGACGTGATCTTCGGCTGCGCCAACCAGGCCGGCGAAGACAACCGCAACGTCGCCCACATGGCCTCGCTGCTGGCCGGCCTGCCGGTGAGCGTGCCCGGCACCACGTTGAACCGCCTGTGCGGCTCGGGCCTGGATGCCGTTGGCAGCGCCGCGCGCGCCCTGCGCTGCAACGAAGCCGGGCTGATGCTGGCCGGCGGCGTGGAATCCATGTCCCGCGCGCCCTTCGTCATGGGCAAATCGGAGCAGGCCTTCGGCCGCAGCGCGGAAATCTTCGACACCACCATCGGCTGGCGCTTCGTCAACAAGCTGATGAAGCAGCAGTTCGGCATCGACTCCATGCCGGAGACGGCGGAGAACGTCGCCGAGCAGTTCAACATCAGCCGCGCCGACCAGGATGCCTTCGCCCTGCGCAGCCAGCACAAGGCCGCCGCCGCGCAAGCCAACGGCCGCCTGGCGAAGGAAATCGTCCCGGTGGAGATCCCCCAGCGCAAAGGCCCGGCCAAGGTCGTCGAGCAGGATGAACACCCGCGCGGCGACACCACCCTGGAACAACTGGCCAGGCTCGGCACGCCGTTCCGCGAAAACGGCAGCGTCACCGCCGGCAACGCCTCGGGCGTCAACGACGGCGCCTGCGCGCTGCTGCTGGCAACCCCGGCTGCCGCCGCGCGCCACGGCCTGAAGGCTCGCGCCCGCGTGGTGGCCATGGCCACCGCCGGCGTCGAGCCTCGAATCATGGGCATCGGCCCGGTACCGGCGACCCGCAAGGTGCTGGAACTGGCCGGCCTGTCGCTGAACGACATGGACGTGATCGAGCTGAACGAAGCCTTTGCCGCCCAGGGCCTCGCCGTGCTGCGCGAGCTGGGCCTGGCGGACGACGACGCGCGGGTCAACCCCAACGGCGGCGCCATCGCCCTCGGCCATCCGCTGGGCATGAGCGGCGCGCGCCTGGTCACCACCGCCCTGCATGAACTGGAGGAACGCGGCGGCCGCTACGCGCTGTGCACCATGTGCATCGGCGTCGGCCAGGGTATCGCCCTGATCATCGAACGAATCTGATCCATCGGCGGGATCGAACCCCGCACCGCCAGTCGCCTTCGTGCAACGACTGGCAGGCCGAGCAAAGTCTCTGGCAGGGGTTCGAATCCTTCCGCGAACGGGGGCGCTATGCTGCTCCCATGACACTCGCAGCCCTCACCAGGGCTGGCGTACAAGAACAAATCGAGTGAACCCATGAACATGTACCATGATGCCGAACGTGCCCTGCTTGACCCGATGGAGACCGCCAGTGTCGACGAGCTGCGCCAGCACCAGCTGGAGCGCCTGCGCTGGAGCCTCAAGCACGCCCACGACAACGTCCCGCTGTACCGCAAACGCTTCGCTGAAGCCGGCGTACACCCGGACGACCTGACCTCCCTGGACGATCTCGCCAAATTCCCCTTCACCGGCAAGAACGACCTGCGCGACAACTACCCCTACGGCATGTTCGCCGTGCCGCAGCAGGAAATCGTGCGCCTGCACGCCTCCAGCGGCACCACCGGCAAACCCACGGTGGTCGGCTACACGCAGAACGACATCGACACCTGGGCCAACGTGGTCGCCCGTTCCATCCGCGCCGCCGGCGGCCGCAAGGGTGACAAGGTGCACGTGTCCTACGGCTACGGCCTGTTCACCGGCGGCTTGGGCGCGCACTACGGCGCCGAGCGTCTGGGTTGCACCGTGATCCCGATGTCCGGCGGCCAGACCGAGAAGCAGGTCCAGCTGATCCGCGACTTCCAGCCGGACATCATCATGGTCACCCCGTCCTACATGCTCAACATCGCCGACGAGATCGAGCGCCAGGGCGTCGACCCGCACAGCCTCAAGCTGCGCCTGGGCATCTTCGGCGCCGAACCCTGGACCGCCGAACTGCGCCGCGCCGTGGAAGAGCGCATGGGCATCACCGCCCTGGACATCTACGGCCTCTCGGAAATCATGGGCCCGGGCGTGGCCATGGAGTGCGCCGAGACCAAGGACGGCCCGACCGTCTGGGAAGACCACTTCTACCCCGAGATCATCGACCCGGCGACTGGCGCCGTGCTGCCCGACGGCCAATACGGCGAACTGGTGTTCACCTCGCTGTCCAAGGAAGCGCTGCCGATGATCCGCTACCGCACCCGCGATTTGACCCGCCTGCTGCCGGGCACCGCGCGGCCGATGCGACGCATCGACAAGATCACCGGGCGCAGCGACGACATGCTGATCATCCGTGGCGTCAACGTCTTCCCGACCCAGGTCGAGGAGCAGGTGCTGAAGATCAAGCAGCTCGCCGAGTGCTACGAGATCCACCTGCACCGCAACGGCAACCTTGATTGCATCGACATCCACGTCGAACTGCGCCACGACCTGCAGGGCCTCTCGGCGGACGAGCAGAAAGCCATCGGCAGCGAGCTCGGCAAGCAGATCAAGACCCACATCGGCGTCAGCGCCCGCGTGCTGGTGCAGCCTTCGCACAGCCTCAAGCGCTCGGAGGGCAAGGCCTGCCACGTGTATGACAATCGGCCGAAGGGCTGAGTCATCGCGTGATCGAAAGCCCCGCCTCGGCGGGGCTTTTGCTTTTGCGCTCTTCGTAGGAGCGAGCTTGCTCGCGAATCGCAGGCAACGCCGGCGTCAGGCGGGTTCGCGAGCAAGCTCGCTCCTACAGATAGCCTGAAACCTCGGCGGGTTGCTCCTCACTCCGGCGCCTGACTCGCGACCACCCGTCGCCCCACCACCCTTTGCTGTCGATCTCCCGCCCCTCCCTTCGACTATTCCTCAAAAGCAGGCGGCATACGGCCGTCCGCACACCGCAGGAGATGAACGATGAACTATGTCGATGGCTTCCTCGTACCGGTACCCACTACCAAGCGCGAGCGCTACATAGAGGTCGCGCGCAAGGCGGCGGCGATGTTCAGGGAGTACGGCGCGCTGGGCGTCGTGGAGTGCTGGGGCCATGACGTGCCCGAAGGCAAGGTGACCTCCTTCCCCATGGCGGTGAAGCTCAAGGAGGACGAAACCGTGGTGTTCTCCTGGATCACCTGGCCGAGCAAGGAGGTGCGCGACGCGGGCATGAAGCAGTTCATGGAAGACCCGCGGATGAAGACCGAATTCGCCGACATGCCCTTCGATGGCCAGCGCATGATCTTCGGCGGCTTCGAAGTCATCGTCCAAGCCTGACGCCCAGGCAGGCAGCAGATCGAGAACAGAGCCCCTCCCGCGCGGCAGGTCGATGCGCAGGAGCGGACTCTGTTCGCGATCGCCCCCAAGCAGCGCTGACACATCGGCGAGTGCCGTTCGCGAGCAAGCTCGCCCCTATAGAATCCTGCAGTTCCTCCGCAATAAATCCATCTTTAATGCGAATATCCGTATCACGTCAGCTTTTTAAAAGCATAGGACGACGACCGGACGTCGTCGCACATGACCGCCTCAGACAATCCACATACCTCCTATTTTCTGCACATATCTCCGAAATAGAGACCCTATTCGCCGTTTTCTCACCCTGCGCGACACCCCAAAAACTCGCCCAAGCGATACCAAAATCAATTACGACACATCATTTAGTGTTAGACATTCATTTCTGTATCATTTAAAAATACAGCCATGGCCAAGGCCGTCCCACGAACAAGACAAAAGGCTGGAGACACAGCATGTACGCACAACTGGTTGAGACCGGCGTGAAGCGCATCAAGGCGCTGGAGGAGATGTCCCCCGAGGAACGCGCCTTCCAGGAAAAGATCGATGCCGAGATCAAGATCGAAGCGAAGAACTGGATGCCCGACGCCTACCGCCAGACGCTGATCCGGCAGATTTCCCAGCACGCCCACTCCGAGATCGTCGGCATGCTGCCCGAAGGCAACTGGGTGACCCGCGCGCCGACCCTGAAGCGCAAGCTGCAACTGATGGCGAAGATCCAGGACGAGGCCGGCCACGGCCTGTACCTCTACAGCGCCATGGAAACCCTGGGCGCCGACCGTGACGCCGAGATCGCCAAGCTGCATTCGGGCAAGGCCAAGTACTCGAGCATCTTCAACTACCCGACGCTGAACTGGGCCGACATGGGCGCAGTGGGCTGGCTGGTGGACGGCGCCGCCATCGTCAACCAGGTGGTGCTCCAGCGCACCTCCTACGGCCCGTACTCCCGCGCGATGATCCGCATCTGCAAGGAAGAAAGTTTCCACCAGCGCCAGGGCTACGAAATCCTCCTGACCATGATGCGCCATGGCAACCCGGCGCAGAAGGACATGGTCCAGGACGCCATCAACCGCCTCTGGTGGCCGGCCCTGATGATGTTCGGCCCGAGCGACGCCGACTCCCCCAACAGCGCCCAGTCCATGGCCTGGAAGATCAAACGGCAGAGCAACGACGAACTGCGCCAGCGCTTCGTCGACCAGACCGTGCCGCAGCTCGAACTGCTCGGCTGCACCGCGCCGGACCCGGACCTGAAGTGGAACGAGGAACGCGGCCACTACGACTTCGGCGACATCCAGTGGGAAGAGTTCTACGAAGTGCTCAAGGGCAACGGCCCGTGCAACACCGAGCGCGTCGCCACCCGCCGCAAGGCCATCGAGGACGGCGCCTGGGTCCGCGAAGCCGCGGTCGCCTACGCCCGCAAACAACAACAGAAACGCGACGCCGCCTGAGCCGCGAGGAGAGAGAAGTCATGTCCGAGTGGACCCTTTTTGAAGTGTTCGTACGCAGCAAGCACGGGCTCAATCACAAGCACGTCGGCAGCGTCCACGCCGCCGACGCCGCCATGGCCATCGAGAACGCCCGCGAGCTGTACACCCGCCGCAACGAAGGCGTGAGCCTGTGGGTCGTGCCCTCCGCGCTGATCACCGCCTCCTCCCCCGACGAGAAGGACCCGCTGTTCGACCCGTCGCAGGACAAGGTCTACCGCCACGCCAGCTTCTACGAGCTGCCGCCCGAAGTCGGCCACATGTGAGACGCGTGCGATGAATCCGAATTCCGACAAGATCGAATACCTGCTGCGCCTCGCCGACAGCGCCCTGATCCAGGGCCAGCGCCTGTGCGAATGGTGCGGCCACGCCCCGGCGCTGGAAGAAGAACTGGCGCTGATGAACGTCGGCCTCGACCTCGTGGGCCAGGCGCGCAACTGGTACGAGTACGCCGTGGAGCTGCTGGACGACGGCCGCGACGCCGACGCCCTGGCCTTCCGCCGCGACGAGCGCGCCTTCCGCAATCTGCTGCTGGTGGAGCAGCCCAACGGCGACTTCGCCGTGACCATCACCAAGCAGTTCCTCTATGACGCCTGGCACTTCCACGTGCTGCACGCCCTGAGCGCCTCCAGCGACGAACGCATCGCCGCCATCGCCGCCAAGGGTCTGAAGGAAGTCACCTACCACCTGCGCCGCTCCGGCGAGTGGATGCAGCGCCTGGGTGATGGCACCGAGCAAAGCCATGCGCGCATGCTCGCGGCGATCCCGCAGGTGTGGCGCTTCACCGTCGAGCTGTGCCCCTCTCAAGAGCAAGCCGACGAGATCGAGCAGCGGCTGTTCGCCGAAGGCGTCGCGCCGAACCCGGAAGAACTCGCCGCCGCCTGGAAAGCCAAGGTCGCCGACATCTTCGCCGCCGCGACCCTGCCGCTGCCCGAGCCTGCGGTGAACTTCTACCTCAGTGGTCGTCGCGGTGTGCACACCGAGCATCTGGGCATTCTCCTGGCCGAGATGCAGTTCCTCCAGCGGGCCTACCCCGATGCGACCTGGTGAGCTGATTACCAGCGACCGCGGCGCGCGCGCAGGCACGGCTGACGACCTCAGCCGCGCCTGGAACGTGCTCGGCGCGGTGATGGACCCGGAAGTGCCGGTGGTCAGCGTCGTCGAACTGGGCATCGTGCGCGGGCTCGACTGGCAGGACGGGCACTTGCACGTGGTGGTCACCCCCACCTACTCCGGCTGCCCGGCCACCGAGGTCATCGAGCAGGACATCCAGCACGCCCTGGAGCACGCCGGCTTCGCCGCGCCGCAACTGGAACGCCGGCTGAACCCGGCCTGGACCACCGACTGGATCAGCGACAGCGGCCGCGAAGCGTTGCGCGTCTACGGCATCGCCCCGCCGGCCGGCAGCACCAGCAAGCGCAGCCTGCTCGGCGAAAGCCCGGAAGTCTGCTGCCCGCAGTGCGGCAGCGCGCACACCGAGCTGCTCAGCGAGTTCGGCTCGACCGCCTGCAAGGCGCTGTACCGCTGCGTCGACTGCCGCGAACCGTTCGACTACTTCAAGTGCATCTGAGCGGCGACGCCGCCGGAGAAGAACAATGAGCAAGTTCCACAGCCTGAAAATCAAGGAAGTGCGCGCGGAAACCCGTGACGCCGTGTCCATCGCCTTCGACGTCCCGGCGGCCCTCGCCGACAGCTTCCGCTTCCAGCACGGCCAGCACCTGGTCATGCGCACCCAGCTCGATGGCGAGGAAGTGCGCCGCTCCTATTCCATCTGCAGCGGCGTCAATGACGGCGAGCTGCGCGTGGCGATCAAGCGCGTGCCGGGCGGGCGTTTCTCCGCCTATGCCAACGAAGCGCTGAAGGTCGGCGCCAGCCTGGAAGTGATGCCGCCGGCCGGCCACTTCAACGTCCAGCTGGACCCGGCGCGCCACGGCAACTACCTGGCGGTCGCCGCCGGCAGCGGTATCACGCCGATCCTGTCGATCGTCAAGACCACCCTGGAAACCGAGCCGCACAGCGGCGTCACCCTGCTCTACGGCAACCGTTCCAGCAATGCCGCGATGTTCCGCGAGCAGCTCGAAGACCTGAAGAACCGCTACCTGCAGCGCCTCAACCTGATCTTCGTGTTCAGCCGCGAACAGCAGGACGTGGACCTCTACAACGGCCGCATCGACGCCGACAAATGCGGCCAGCTGTTCAGCCGCTGGCTCGACGTGAAGAGCCTCGACGCTGCCTTCATCTGCGGCCCGCAGGCGATGACCGAGACCGTGCGCGACCAGCTCAAGGGCAACGGCATGTCGGCCGAGCGCATCCATTTCGAACTGTTCGCCGCCGCTGGCAGCGAGAGCAAGCGCGAGGCTCGCCAGGCCGCCGCCGCGATCGACAGCGCGAAGAGCCAGATCACCGTGATCAGCGATGGCCGCGAGCTGTCCTTCGAGCTGGCCCGCAACAGCGTCAGCGTGCTCGATGCCGGTAACGAACACGGCGCCGAACTGCCCTACTCCTGCAAGGCCGGCGTGTGCTCGACCTGCAAGTGCAAGGTGGTTTCCGGCGAGGTGGAGATGGACAGCAACTTCGCCCTGGAGGACTACGAAGTGGCGGCCGGCTACGTGCTGAGCTGCCAGGCGTACCCGATCAGCGACAGCGTGGTGCTCGACTTCGATCAGCTCTGATTTCGCTTTTCGCTTCTCGTAGGAGCGAGCTTGCTCGCGAACCGCACTCTGCCGAAATCCCGGCATGAAGCGGAACCCTGATCGCGGACGGAGTCCGCTCCTACGAAAGCCAATCCCACAGTAGGAGCGGACTCTGTCCGCGATTCGCCGGCAGAGCCGGTGCCAACCAGGTTCGCGAGCAAGCTCGCTCCTACGAAAGGAAAACAACTCGGCTCCACCGCCAGCGGCTCACAAGGCTCCTGGCGAACCTAATCCGGCGGCCCAGTCCCGCCACTTCATAAGTACCGCCGACGCCCACCCAGCGCGGCGGTCACCGGCAGCAGCCGGCCCCCTTGCGTAGCGATCCGGAGGAAGACAACCATGGCCCAAGAGCCAATCCTGCAAAGTTTCATCGGCGGCCGCTGGGTCGGCCAGCACGGCGCCCAGGTGCTGCGTAGCGCGCTCAACGGCCAGACCGTGGCGCGCACCCACGAGGAGGTGCTGGACTTCGGGCAAGCCGTTGCCCATGCCCGCGAGCAGGGCCTGAAAGAACTGATGTCCATGGACTTCCAGCAGCGCGCCCAGCGCCTGAAGGCCCTGGCGCTGTACCTGACCGAGCGCAAGGAACAGCTCTACGAGATCTCCCGCCACAGCGGCGCCACCCGCGCCGACAGCTGGATCGACATCGAAGGCGGTGCCGGCACCCTGTTCGCCTACGCCGGCGTCGGTGGCCGCGAGTTGCCGTCGGGCAACGTCGTCCACGAAGGCCCGGCCATCCCGCTGGGCAAGACCGGCAAGTTCGCCGGCAGCCACATCCTGGTGCCGCGCGGCGGCATCGCCGTGCACATCAACGCCTTCAACTTCCCCATCTGGGGGATGCTGGAGAAGTTCGCGCCGAGCTTCCTCGCCGGCATGCCCTGCATCGTCAAACCGGCTACCGCCACCAGCTACATCACCGAAGCCGCCGTGCGGGTGATGCATGAGTCCGGCCTGCTGCCAGCCGGCAGCCTGCAGCTGATCATCGGCGGCACCGGCGACCTGCTGGACCGTCTGCAGGGCCAGGACGTGGTGACTTTCACCGGCTCCGCCGACACCGCCGCCAAGCTGCGCGTGAACGCCAACCTGATCCGCCACTCGGTGCCGTTCAACGCCGAGGCCGACTCGCTGAACTGCGCCATCCTCGCCCCGGACGTCACCCCGGACGACGAAGAGTTCGACCTCTTCGTCAAGGAAGTGGCCCGCGAGATGACCGCCAAGGCCGGACAGAAGTGCACCGCCATCCGCCGCGCCATCGTCCCCGCCAAACACATCGACGCCGTGGCCGAGCGCCTGCGTGAGCGCCTGGCCAAGGTGGTGATCGGCGACCCGTCGGTGGAAGGCGTGAAGATGGGCGCTCTGGCTTCCCACGCTCAGCAGTCGGACGTCGCCGAGCGCGTCGAAGCGCTGCTGAAATCCAGCGAACTGGTCTTCGGCGCCAAGGACGGCTTCGCCCCGCGCGGCGACGGCGTCAGCGAAGGCGCGTTCTTTGCCCCGACCCTGCTGCGCAGCCGTGATCCACACGCAGAAGGCGGCGCCCACGACATCGAGGCCTTCGGCCCGGTGAGCACCCTGATGGCCTACGACGACATCGACGAAGCCATCGCCCTGGCCGCTCGCGGCAAGGGCAGCCTGGTGGCCAGCCTGATCACCCGCGATCCGCAGGTGGCGGCGAAAGTCGTCCCGGCCATGGGCGCGCTGCACGGCCGCCTGCACATCCTCGACCGCGAATCCGCTGCCGAATCCACCGGCCACGGCTCGCCGCTGCCGGTGCTCAAGCACGGCGGCCCGGGCCGCGCCGGGGGCGGTGAAGAACTGGGCGGCCTGCGCGCGGTGAAGCACTACCTGCAGCGCACTGCGGTACAGGGCTCGCCGACCATGCTGATGGCCGTCACCGGCGAATACGTGCGCGGCGCCAAGGTCTACGAGACCGAGGTGCACCCGTTCCGCCGCTTCTTCGACGACCTGAAGATCGGCGAATCGCTGCTGACCCACCGCCGCACCGTCACCGAAGCCGACCTGGTCAACTTCGGCTGCCTGTCGGGCGATCACTTCTACATGCACTTCGATGAGCTGGCGGCGAAGGACTCGCAGTTCGGCAAACGCATCGCCCACGGCTACTTCGTACTCTCCGCAGCGGCTGGCCTGTTCGTTTCCCCCGGCGTCGGCCCGGTGCTGGCCAACTACGGCCTGGACACCCTGCGCTTCATCAACCCGGTGGGCATCGGCGACACCATCCAGGCGCGCCTGACCTGCAAGCGCAAGATCGACCAGGGCAAGAAGAGCCCCAAGGGCGAGCCGCAGGGCGTGGTGGCCTGGGACGTGGAAGTCACCAACCAGCTCGGCGAACTGGTGGCCAGCTACGACATCCTCACCCTGGTGCTCAAGCGCGCTTGATGCGCTGAGCGCAGCGACTCCGGTGTCATCTTCGACCGGCCTTCGGGCCGGTCTTTTTATGCCGGTCGGCCCTGAGGCGTACGGCCCCCGGGGCGCCTCTGCAGGTCGGCCGCGGTTTCAGTCGCCAACGGTGGTCATGCTCTTGCCGTCCACCCGCCGCGTCGGCAGCGACTGCGGATCGAAGCCATCGATGCAGCAGGCATTCACGCTGAGCAGCGCCGGATTGCTGCGGCGCTGGTGGTAGACGTAGATGCCGCACGTCCCGCAGAAGTAATGCAGCGCCACGCCGCTGTTCCAGCGATACAGGCGCAAGGCCTGATCCCCGCGGGTCAATCGGAAGTTGTCCTTCGGCACGGTCGCCATCAGGGCGTTGCGCTTGCGACACAGCGAGCAGTCGCAGCGCACCAGTTCATCGAGCTCCGCCTCGAAGGCGAAAGCCACCGCGCCGCAGTGGCAGGTGCCGGTGTAGTGCATGGCTGATTCCTCGTCATGGATGCACTCAGCCTAGACGGCGAGCCTATTCGTGATTCCAGCTCAACTATCCTTTGCCGTTCATCGCGTTTTTCTCATGGGCCGACTTCCGGACAATGCCTCCCATCGCAGCCCATTCGTCCGGAGCCCCACAGCATGCCCCTCGCACTCCTGGCGCTGACCCTCAGCGCTTTCGCCATCGGTACGACGGAGTTCGTCATCGTCGGCCTGATTCCGACCATCGCCAGCGACCTGGGCGTCACCCTGCCCTCCGCCGGCCTGCTGGTCAGCCTCTACGCCCTGAGCGTCGCCATCGGCGCACCGCTGCTCACCGCCATGACCGGGCGCATCCCGCGCAAGGCCTTGCTGGTAGGGCTGATGGCGCTGTTTACCGTCGGCAACCTGGTGGCCTGGCAGGCGCCCAGCTACGAATCGCTGATCGTCGCGCGGATCCTCACCGGTCTCGCCCACGGCGTGTTCTTCTCGGTCGGCTCGATCATCGCCACCAACCTGGTGAGCAAGGACAAGGCCGCCAGCGCCATCGCCACCATGTTCAGCGGCATGACCGTCGCCTTCGTCACCGGCATCCCGCTGGGCACCTTCATCGGCCAGCACCTGGGCTGGCGCGTGACCTTCCTGGTGGTCGCCGCCTTCGGCGTGGTCGCCCTGCTCGGCAGCCTGCTGTTCGTACCGAAGAACATCCAGCACAGCCCGCCAGCACCGCTGCTGCGCCAGGCCCGCGTGCTGCTGCAGCCGCGCCTGCTGCTGGTCTATGCGATGACTGCGGTGGGCTACGGCGGCTCGCTGATCGCCTTCACCTTCCTCGCGCCGATCCTCCAGGACCTGGCCGGTTTCAGTCCGAACATGGTCGGCGCCGTGCTCCTGGCCTACGGTGTCTCGGTGGCCATCGGCAATATCTGGGGCGGCCGCCTGGCCGACAAACGCGGCCCGGTCAGCGCCCTGAAGTTCATCTTCGGCCTGCTGGCTTCGGTCCTGCTGGTGCTGACCTTCACCGCCGGTAACCCGTGTCTGGTGGTGCTGACGGTGCTGGCCTGGGGCGCAGTCGCCTTCGGCAACGTGCCCGGCCTGCAGGTGTATGTCGTGCAACAGGCCGAGCGCGTGGCGCCGGATGCCGTGGACGTGGCCGCCGGCTTCAACATCGCCGCTTTCAACCTCGGCGTGGCCGGCGGTTCCTGGGCGGGCGGCCTCGTCGTCAGCCACCTGGGCCTGGGCCATACACCCTGGATCGCCGCTGTCGTCACCCTCGCCGCCTTCGGCCTGACCGCCCTGAGCGGCCGCCTGGACCGTAGCAATTCCATGGAACCCGCCGCCCCTGGCGCGGTTCCCACTCACTGATCGACCTAGGAGACTTCCCATGAGCGTTCCCGCATTCGGCCTCGGCACTTTCCGCCTCAAGGGCCAGACCGTCATCGACTCCATCCACACCGCGCTGGACCTGGGCTATCGCGCCATCGACACCGCGCAGATCTACGGCAACGAAGCCGACGTCGGCGAAGCCATCGCCGGCAGCAAGATCAAGCGTGACGAGCTGTACCTGACCACCAAGATCTGGACCGAGAACTACGCGGCCGACAAGCTGATCCCCAGCCTCAAGGACAGCCTGCACAAGTTGCGTACCGACCGCGTCGAACTGACCCTGATCCACTGGCCGTCGCCCAAGGGCGAAGTGCCGGTCGCCGAGTTCATGGGCGCCCTGGCCGAAGCCAAGGCCCAGGGCCTGACGAGCGAGATCGGCGTCTCCAACTTCACCATCGCGCTGATGCAGGAAGCCATCGCCGCCGTGGGCGCCGGCCAGATCGCCACCAACCAGGTGGAACTGCACCCCTACCTGCAGAACCGCAAGGTCGTCGATTTCGCCAGGAGCCAGGGCATCCACATCACCTCGTACATGACCCTGGGCTACGGCAAGGTGCTCGGCGACGAAACCATCATCCAGATCGCCAGGCGCCACGGCGTCACGCCGGCGCAGGTCACCCTGGCCTGGGCCATGCAACTGGGCTACTCGGTGATCCCGTCGTCGACCAAACGCGAGAACCTCGAAGGCAACCTGCGCGCCGTCGACCTGCGTCTGACCGACGCCGACATGGCCGCCATCGCCGCGCTGGAGCGCAACGAGCGCATCACCAGCCCGGAAAGCCTGGCCCCGGACTGGGACTGACCCACCCTTGATCGACAGCCGCCCCTCGGGGCGGCTCTGCCATTGCCTAGGAGTACGGATGAGCGCAGCAAACGACTATGCAGCCTGGACCTGGACACCCGGCGCCGGCCTCGACGGCCTGAGCCTCAAGCGTCTGCCAGTCCCCATGCCGGGCCCGGACGAAGTACTGGTGGCCAACACCGCCATCGCGCTGAACCCGGTGGACTGGAAGATGATCGACTGGGGCCGTGACGACTGGCAGCAAGGCCAGGTGCCCGGCGTGGATGGCGTCGGCATCGTCATTGCGGTGGGCAGCGAGGTGAACCTGCGCGCCGGGGCCCGCGTGGCCTATCACCAGGCGCTGACCCGCGGTGGCAGCTTCGCCGAAGTCACCCTGCTGCGCGCCCGCGCCGTCTACCCGGTGCCGGAGGCCCTGGACGACGCCACCGCCGCCAGCCTGCCCTGCCCCGGCCTCACCGCCTGGCAGGCACTGGATAAACTGCCGGCCTGCAGTAACCGCGACGTGCTGGTGACCGGCGCCGGCGGCGCGGTCGGCTATCTGCTGGCACAACTTGCGCTGCAACGTGGCCTGCGCGTCTGGGTCACGGCATCGGCGAAACACCGTGAGCACCTGCTGCAACTGGGTGTCGCCGGGGTCTTCGATTACCGCGACGGCCAATGGATCCAGCAACTGCTCGCCGCCCTTGGCCCGCGCCGCCTGCACGGCATCTTCGATACCGTCAGCGGCAACCATGCCGCCAGCCTCGCTCCGCTGCTGGGCTACAACGGCCACCTGGTGTGCATCCAGGACCGTCAGGAAAGCGCCCCGCTGCCGGCCTTCAGCACTGCCCTCTCGCTGCACGAAGTGGCGCTCAACAGCATCCACGCCCACGGCGAAACCCTCGACTGGCAGGAGCTGCACGCCGGCGCAGAGCACCTGATGCTGGGCGTCGCCCATGGCCAGCTGCAGGCGCCGGTGAAGCAGTTTTTCGACTTCGCCGAGCTGCCCGAAGCGCTGCGCCGCTTGAAGTCCGGCGCAGGCAGCGGTAAATGGATCAGTCGCCTGCCGGCGCCGATGGTCATCGCCTGATCGGCAACACCGATTTCGCAGGATGAACAATTCGTAGGATGGCGTGGAGCGCAGCGATACCCATCGATACCATGCGCCTGCAGCATGGGTATCGCTGCGCTCCACCCATCCTACAAAGGCGCTCCCCGGACAGTTCCGCCAAACACTCTCATCGAACAGGAGAACATCATGGATCTGGGCATCAAGGGCCGCTGGGCCGTGGTCTGCGCCGCCAGCAAGGGGCTGGGCAAGGGCTGCGCCCTGGCGCTGGCCCGCGAGGGCGTGAACCTGGCGATCAATGCCCGCGACGTCGACACCCTCGCCGCCACCGCTGCCGAACTGCGCCAGCTGGGCGTGGAAGTGCGCGAAGTCGCCGGCGACATCAGCCAGCCTGACGTGCGCGCCGCGCTGATCGCCGCCTGCCCGCAGGTGGACATCCTGGTCAACAACGCCGGCGGCCCGCCGCCCGGCGACTTCCGCGACTGGGAGCGCGAGGACTGGCTGCGCGCCCTGGAGTTGAACATGCTCACGCCCATCGAGCTGATCAAGGCCACCCTCGACGGCATGGCCGAGCGCGGCTTCGGGCGCATCGTCAACATCACCTCCGGCTCGGTGAAAGCGCCCATCGCCACCCTCGGCCTGTCCAACGGCGCGCGCAGCGGCCTGACCGGTTTCGTCGCCGGCGTTGCCCGCCAGCCGCAAGTGGCTGGCCGTAACGTCACCATCAACGGCCTGCTGCCCGGCTCGTTCGATACCGACCGCCTGCGCAGCGGCTACCACCGTGCGGCGACCCTCAGTGGCCGCGATGAAGGCGAACTGGTGGAGGCCGGCAAGCAGGAAATCCCCGCCGGGCGTTTCGGCAGCGCCGAGGAATTCGGTGCCTTCTGTGCCTTCCTGTGCAGCACCCACGCCGGCTACCTGACCGGGCAGAACCTGCTGCTCGATGGCGGGGCTTACCCGGGCACCTACTGATACGTCCGTGATCTGAACGCTTTTCGTAGGACCGAGGGGGACGCCTAGTTCTTGCTCGCGAACCCGCCCCCGCTGCGATGCGGTTCGCGAGCAAGCTCGCTCCTACAATCACCGCCCCTGGATCTACAATCCCCCCGCCGCTCCCCAACAGGCCCATCGATGAAAGCCCACTCCGACGAACTCAAGACCTTCGCCACGGTGATCGACTGCGGCTCCATCACCGCCGCCGCCGAACAGCTGGGGCTGACGCCCTCGGCCGTGAGCCGGGCGTTGTCGAAGCTGGAGGAAAAGCTCGGCACCACCCTGCTCAACCGCACCACCCGGCGCATGAAGCTGACCGAGGAAGGCGAGTTCTTTCTGGAGAACGCCCGCCCTATCCTCGAGCAGATGGACGCCCTGGAAGAACGCCTGGCCCTGCGCCAGCAATCCCCGGCCGGGCGCCTGCGGATCAACGCGGCGTCGCCCTTCATGCTGCACGCCGTGGTCCCGCACATCGGCGCCTTCCGCGAGCGCTACCCGGATATCGAGCTGCAGCTCAACACCAACGACCTCAACATCGACCTGCTGGAACAGAGCACCGACATCGCCATCCGCATCGGTCACCTCGCCGACTCCAGCCTGCACGCCCGTCCGCTGGGCAGCAGCCGCCTGAACCTGCTCGCCGCACCGGACTACCTGGAACGCCACGGCACTCCGACCAGCCTGGAGGAACTACTCGGCCACTCGCTGCTGGGCTTCACCCAGCCCGAGGCGCTGAACGTCTGGCCGATCCGCCACGCCGGCGGCGACACCCTCACAGTCGATCCGTCGCTGTCCGCTTCCAGCGGCGAGACCCTGCGCCAGCTGGCCATCGGTGGCCAGGGCATCGCCTGCCTCGCCAGCTTCATGACCTGCGATGACATCCGCGCCGGGCGACTGGTGCGCGTGCTGCCGGAGATGACCAGCGAACGCCGCCAGCCGATCCACGCGGTGTACTACCGCAATTCGCAGCTGGCGCTGCGTATCCAGTGCTTCCTCGACTTCATCCAGGAGCGCCTGGCGCAGTCGCTGCACGCCACCGGCTAAGCCAAGAAATTTCCCACAGCCGGAAAACCTCGACCACACTCAACAGGGTTCGCGACGCTCCAACGCCGGGGGCGTCTTCCCGCCGAGATCGAGGGCCTGGCATGTCACCCATGCTGCTGTACCTGCGCGCCATCATCCATCCTGGCCGCGATACCCTGCTGTTCGCCCTGCGCACTGTGCTCGCCGGGCTGCTGACCTTGTACCTGGCGTTCCTGCTCGACCTCGACCAGCCCAAGTGGGCGACCATGACGGTGGTGATCATCAGCACCCCGCTGGCCGGCATGACCCTGCAGAAAAGCTTCGCCCAGGTCATCGGTACCACCATCGGCGCCATGGTCGCCGTGGCGATCATGGCGCTGTTTCCCCAGGCGCCGCTGCCCTTCATCGTCACCCTGGCGCTGTGGCTGGCGCTGTGCACGGCCGGCGGCACCCTGATGCGCTTCACCTATTCCCACGCCTTCGTCCTCAGCGGCTTCACCGCGGTGATAGTCGCGTTGCTGGCCCAGCCGGCGCCCGAGTCCACCTACACCCTGGCCATCACCCGCGTCACCGAAACCCTGCTGGGCGTCGCCTGCGTGACCCTGGTCAGCCTGTTCTTCGCCCGCCCGCAGAGTGTGGCGCGCGGCTATTTCGCCAAGGTCGACCAGCTGATCCGCCTGATTGCCGTGCACGCCGCCGCGGTGATCCGTGGCGAGGAGCTGGAGGAGGACTTCCAGCAACGGCAGAAACAACTGCTGGGCGAGATCGCCGCCCTGGAAATGTTGCGCCGCCACCTGTATTTCGACGCTCCTCGCCTGCGCGGCGCCGATGAACTGGTGCAGCAACTGGCCAACCAGCTGGTACTGATGACCTCGCGACTGGCGATCCTGCGGCGCCAGCGCAAGCTCATCGAGGCACGCCTGAGCGGCCCATTGCCCGAATCGGTGCGGCGCCTGCGCGAGGACGAACTGGCCTGCCTCGCCGAGCTGGCCGAGTTCGGCCGCGACCTGCCCAGCGCTACCCGCAAGCGTATTACCCAGCTGCGCCAGCGCTTCGACGCCGCCGCCAGGCAGGCCGAGGAGCTGGCGGACGGACTGCCCACCTCACTGCGCTCACTGGCCTGGGCGCTGCGCTTCGAGCAGGCGCGGCTGATGCAGCAACTGGACGAGATGATCGAGCTGAGCGAAGCGATCCAGGAAGGCCGCCCCGGCAGCAGCTCCTACCCGCAGAGCCAGGCCCACGCGTTGCATCTGGACTTCCACCTCGCCGCGATGAACGCCACCCGCGCTTTCCTCGCGCTGTGCTGCGCCGGCTGGATCTGGATCGAGACCGCCTGGGACGGCGCCCGTGCCGGGATGATCCTGGTCGGCATCCTCTGCTCCCTGCTCGCCACCTTCCCGCGCCCACTGATGGCGAGCCTGGCCTACATGCGCGGCCTGGCCATGGCTCTGGTAGCGGCGGCGCTGCTGCAGTTCCTGCTGCTGCCCAGTGTGGGCGACTTCGAAATGCTCGCGCTGTTCCTTACACCGCTGCTGTACGTGATCGCAGTGGGGCTGGCCAACCCGCAGACCGCCGGAATTGGCATCGGCCTGGGACTGTCCACCTTCCTCCTGGTCGGACCGCAGAACCAGGGCGCCTGGATCAACACCTCGTTGCAATGGTTCGAGTTCGCTGGCGGTTACGTCAGCGCCGGGGTGCTGGCCTTGCTGGTGTACGCCTGGGTCTTCCCCTTCGACGCCGATGCACGCCTGCGCCGCCAGTCGCGCCGCACCCGCGCCGAAGTGCGCGCGGTGCTGCTGTCCAAGCCCAGCGAGGCACGCCGCTTCCTGTTCGAGAGCCGCATGCTGGATCGCCTGGCGATCATGCTCGGGTTGCTGCCGGCAGCGCGCGACAGCCAGTCCGGCGAGCGCTTCCAGTGCAGTCTGGCGAGCATGACCCTGGGCGTGGTGCTGCACCAGTTGCGCCGTGAGAGCCTGAACGCCAACGGCCTGCCGCAAGCCCTGCGCGAGCGTCTGTCACTGCTGCTGGATGAACTCGCCGCCTGCCTCGACCAGCCGCCTGCCGCGCCGCTGCACCGGGTGCTGCCCGCCATGCGCGAGCTGGGCAACGAGCTGGATGAGCTGCAGAGCCAAGGCAGCCACCCCAGCGGCGACGCCATGCGCCCGGTATTCGTCAGCGGCGTTGCGCTGCTGGTGGCCGCCGACCTGCTGGAACGTTTCCGCGACCTCTACGGGGAATCCGCCGACCTCCACGACGACCACGGGGAAGCCGCGCTGCATGCCCGTTGATATCGAACTGGGCGGGGTCTACCTGCCACCGCTGGCCCAGGCCCTGCTGCTGGCCCTGCCCATCTTCCTGCTGCTGGACTGGAGCCTGCGTCGCCTCGGAGTCCTGCGCCTGGTCTGGCACGAGGCGCTGTTCGAAGGCGCGCTCTATGCCTGCATCTGCGCGGGCCTGATCCTGCTCATGGGAGCGCTGCACTGAATGGCCAGCCTGCGCAAAGCCCTGCCGCCACTGCTCACCCTGGCCGTGGTCGCGCTCGCCCTGATCCTCGGCTACTTCGCCTGGACCTACTACACCCGGGCGCCCTGGACCCGCGACGCCCGCGTGCGCGCCGACGTGGTGACGCTCTCGGCGGACGTCACCGGGCGCATCGTCGAACTGCGGGTGAAGGACAACCAGCACGTCAGCAAGGGCGAGCTGCTGCTGACCATCGACCCGGCGCGCTACGAGCTGGCGGTGCTGCATGCCGACCGCGCTGTGGAAGTCGCCCGCGCCGCGCTCGGCCAGTCCCAGGCGGCGATCGCCGCCAACCAGGCGCTGTTGCAGCAGCGCCGTAGCGAGGAAGTCCGCCGCCGGGCGCTGAAGGCTCGCTCGGCGATCTCCAACGAAGAGTGGGAGAAGGCCCAGACCGATGTCACCGTGGCCGAGGCGCAGTTGCTGCGCGAACAGGCCAACCTGGGCCTGGCTCAAGCCAGTGTGGCCCTCTCCGAAGCCGCACAGCAACAGGCCCGCCTGGACCTGGAGCGCACCCAGGTGGTGGCACCGGTGAACGGCTACGTCACCAACCTGCTGACCCGCGCCGGAGATTACGCCACCGCCGGCCATTCGCTGGTGGCGCTGGTGGACAGCGACTCCTTCTATGTCGGTGGCTACTTCGAGGAGACCAAGCTGCCGCGCATCCGTGAGGGTGATCCGGTGGACGTGCAGCTGATGAGCGGCGAGCGCTTCGACGGCCGCGTCGAGAGCATCGCCTTCGCCATCACCGACCGCGAGAACGTCGCCGGCGCGCGCCTGTTGGCCAACATCAACCCGAGCTACACCTGGGTGAAGCTCGCCCAGCGCATCCCCGTGCGCCTCAGCATCGACCCCGACTACAAGGGCCGCGAACGCCTGCGAGCAGGCACCACCGCGACCGTCAGCGTGGTCGAAGGCTCTCGATAAAACCGATATTCCGATGGGCAGGCGGAACTTTCATCATCGCCCCGTCATCAACCCATCGCGTGATTGTCACCCGCCGGGTGCAGCATGCCCCCAGCTTCCCGCATTCCGCGCGGACGCCCGCGCATGAGGATGCCCCTTGCCCCGCTTTCGCCTTCTGGCCGCTTCCCTGCTGACCTGCACCACCCTCGCCCTGGTGGCCTGGCGTGCGTTGCCTTCGCCTCTGGAAGACGTGCCGAGCAGCAGCCTGTTCGCACAGAACTGGGCCCGCGGCGGGGTCGTCCTGCTGGTGCGCCACATGGAGCGCTGCGATCGCTCCTCCGCCGAGTGCCTGGGCGCCGCCGACGGCATCACCGCCCGCGCCGCTGCCCTGGCCAGGAGCATGGGCGAGAGCATCTCCCGACTCGGCCTGACCACCACCGACATCTACAGCAGCCCGGCCAACCGCACCATGCAGACTGCCGACCTGATGTTCGACCGCAGCGTGGCGCGCCAGGACTGGCTGCTCACCTGCAAGGATGGCGACCTCGCCGAGCAGATCCGTGAACACAAGGCGGTACACCGCAACCTCGTGCTGGTCACCCACAGCGAGTGCTTCGACCTGCTGCGGGAGAATCTCAAGGTGCGCGAATCCGACACACCCGAGTACGGCAGCGCCCTGGTGCTGTTCGACGAGAACGAACCGAAGCTGCGCATTGCCGGCGAAGTCGAGACCGATGAGTGGCTGGCGCTGGTGGACCCGCACAAGCCCCACTGAGCCGCTGCCAGAAAGCGCTTTCTGTGCCATCTTCTTGCGATCGTTCCAAGGAGAGGCTCGATGCCCACCCTGCTCACCAGTCACCCGCTGTTCGCCGCCCCCATTCTGCTGCTGATCGACCTGCTGCTCTGGCGGCTGGTCGGCCCGGCTCATCCGCACTGGCGGCTGGCCGTACGCCTGCTCGGCTTCCTGCTGTTCAGCCTGCTGCTGTTCAACGCCGGCATGAACCCGCTGCAGGCCGCACCCTGGACGGAGGACCTGCCCAGTCACATGGTCGCCACCGCCGTGCAGATAGTCTGGTGGCTGTTCGCCGCTCGCTGCCTGACTGTGGTGCTGGGCTTCCTGCTGGTGCAACGCATCGGCCACGGCGGGCGGCTGCTGCAGGACGTGGTTGGCGCGCTGATCTTCCTGGTCGCCATCATCGCCGCTGCCGGCTACGTGCTGGAGCTGCCGGTAAAGGGCCTGCTGGCCACTTCCGGGGTGGTGGCCATCGTCCTCGGCCTGGCACTGCAGAGCACGCTGAGCGACGTGTTCTCCGGCATCGTGCTGAACACCACCAAGCCCTACCAGCTGGACGACTGGATTTCCATCGACGGCATCGAGGGCAAGGTCACCGAGATCGACTGGCGCTCCACCTACCTGCAGACTTCCCAGGGCACGCTGGCCGTGGTGCCCAACTCCCTTGCGGCCAAGGCCAAGGTGCTCAACCTGAGCCGCCCGGCGAACCTCTATGGGGTCAGCGTGAGCCTGACGGTGAGCCCGCACATCCGACCACGCAAGGTGATCGAGGCCCTGGAACATGCCCTGGGCGGCTGCCGCGCCCTGCTGGCCAGTCCGGCCCCCGCGGTGAGCGTGCGCAAGTCCGCGCCGGACGGGGTGGAATACGAAATGAGTGGCTTCGTCGCCGCCATGGGCGAGAAACGCGAGGTGCGCAACCAGCTGTTCGACCTCGCCTATCGCCACCTGCAGGCCGCCGGCATCAACCTGCTGGCCGAGGCCGACGCGCCGATGCGCGAGAGCGCCTCGCGGGCACGGGCGCTGCTGGTGCGCTCGGGCCTGTTCGACGCGCTGCGCGACGAGGAGCGCGAGGAGCTGGCGAAGCGCATGCAGCGCCGGCCCTTCAAGCGCGGCGAAGTGCTGCTGGCGCCGGGGGACATCAGCGACCGCCTGCTGATCATCGACTCCGGCGTGGTCAGCGTCACCCTGCCCCACGACAGCCAGACCATCGAGGCCGGCCGCATGGGGCCGGGCGAGGTGTTCGGTGAGGCCGGCGTGCTGACCGGTTCAGCCTGGCAGGCGCAGTTCACCGCCATCAGCGACGGCGCCGCCTACTACATCGACAAGGAGACCCTCGCCCCCTGCATGGAGGCGCGTCAGGAGATCGCCGAGGCCATGGGCCGTCTGCTGGACTTCCGCCAGAAGGCCAGCGCCGCGCTATTGGTGGAACAGCCCGCGGTGGTGCAGCAGCGCGGACTGATGGCCTGGCTCAAACAGCACGCCGGACGCCGCTACAAGGCCTGACTCCATTGCAGATCAGGCGTTGCTGGATCAGGCGCTGACTTCCTGCAGGCAGTCCAGCGGCACCCAGCCGGCATCGCCACCGGAGCGCACGCACCAGAGCCAGCCGCCCAGCTCTCGCCCGCCTTCGAGCCGCTCGCCGACTTCCACGTCCAGCTCGCGGGCGGTGTAGTCCTCCATCGCCACCCCGGCCCCCGGCGCGGTCAGATTGAACACCTGCCCCGGCACCCAGCCTTGACGCTGGCCGGGCGTCGAGCAGAAGTACCAGTCTTCCCAGCCCTCGGCGCCTTCGTAACGCTCACCGACGAACAGCGGCGCGCCCTTGGTGAAGGTGATGGGCGCGGGGTACTCGCTGCGGTGACGCTGGATCACTTCGTAGTGCATGTCGATCTCCCGGTACCCTGGACCGATCCATGCTACTCCTCACAGCGCATCATGGAAGATCACCCCGAGGGTGAAGCGCTCACCGGTATGCAGGCGACTGACAGCATGGCGCAGGTTGACCCGGTGATACCCGCGCGCGCCGCGTACCGGGCGCTGAGCCACGGCAAACACCACCGCATCGCCCTGCCGCAACGGCACCACGGCCGCCCGCGACTGCATTCGCGGGCGCTGCTCGGTGAGAACGAACTCGCCGCCTTCGAACTCCTCGCCCGGCCGCGACAGCAGGATCGCCACCTGCAGCGGGAAGGCCAGCTCCCCGTAGATATCCTGGTGCAGGCAGTTGTAGTCACCGGCGCGGTAGCGCAACAGCAAGGGTGTCGGCCGGCGCTGGCCGGCGGCGGCGCACTGGGCGAGGAAGACGGCATGCTCCGGCGGGTACTGGATGCCGGTGCCCATGCGCTCCTGCCAGGTATTGGCGATGGTACACAGCGGCGGATAGAAGGCCTCGCGCAGCTCCTGCAGCAACGCCGGCAAGGGATAGGCGAAGTAGCGGTATTCGCCGAGGCCGAAGTTGTGCCGGGCCATGACCACGCGGCTGCGAAACGGCGCTTCCTGGTCGTAGAGCGCGCGGAGCGTCTCGCACTGCGTCCTGTCCAGCAGGCCGGGGATCAGCGCGTGGCCGTCGGCGTCGAGTTGCCGGGTGAGTGCAGGCCAGTCCAGGCCGGACAGGGTTCGGGAGAGGGGCATCTTGGCGATCCGTGATGGCAATGCCTCAGTCTAGGACCGCCCCTTCCCGCAGCGCGCCCCGGCACTGACTTTCAAACTTCCCTGTAGGAGCGCCCCATGGGCGCGATCGCGGGCATGGCCCGCTCCTACAGTGTTGGTATCCGCCGCGGTGGCATCGGCGGATAACCCGTTCCGGGTTATTCGCCCTACGGGTACCAGGAAATCAGGTCAGCGGCCGGCCCTGTAGGGCGAATAACGCCTATGGCGTTATCCGCCGCCATGGCGGACAGCCCTTCCAGGTTAGTCGCCCTGCGGTGGCCGACCAATGGGCCCATCGGTCAGTTGTCATTGTAGAATCACAGACATCCACCCCGGACCGACTACCGCCATGAGCACCGAAGATCCGATCCTGCGCGACATTTCCCGCGTCACCCTGCAGCACTACCAGAACAGCGCCCAGTCTTTCCGCGAGGGAACCTGGGACCACGACGTCACCCAGAACATTGCCGCGCTGCTGCGACATATCCAGGGCGAAGCACCTTTCGTGCTGCTCGATTTCGGTTGCGGCCCAGGGCGCGACCTGTGTGCTCTGAAAGGCATGGGGCATGCACCGGTCGGCCTGGACGGCTGCGCCGACTTCGTCGTCATGGCCCGCGAGGCCAGCGGCTGCGAGGTCTGGCAGCAGGACTTCCTCGCTCTCGACCTGCCCGCCGAGCGCTTCGACGGCATCTATGCCAATGCCAGCCTGTTCCACGTACCGCGCAGCGAGCTGCCGCGCGTGTTGCGCCAGCTGCATGGGGCGCTGAAGCCGGGTGGCGTGCTGTTCAGCTCCAATCCGCGTGGGGAGAATCAGGAAGGCTGGAATGGTGGGCGCTATGGCTCCTACCACGATCTGCAGAACTGGACGCGCCTGCTGGAGGACGCCGGGTTCCGCGAACTGGAGCACTACTATCGCCCGGCCGGACTGCCGCGGGAGCAGCAGCCCTGGCTGGCAAGCGTGTGGCGCAAGGTCTGAACTGACTCGGACGCGGGAAACCGCTACGCCACGGAAAGCGCCGGAGCAAACCTGCAGGAGCGCCCGATGGGCGCGATCGCAGGCAGGGCCCGCCCCTGCCGGGGAACACGATTCCTGGCAGGGGCGAACCGCACCAGCGATTCGATCACGCGGGTGTTGCCACCCGCGTCAAACCGCCGATCAGCCCTTCGCCGCCCAGGCGTTGAAGCGCTGTTCCAGGTCCTCGCCGTGGTCGACCCAGAACTCGAAGTTCACCGGCACGGCCTGTTCGAGGTTCGCCGGCGCCGTGTTCAGGCGCTCGATCAGCTTGGGATCGATCAGCTTGTTGGTCCCCAGGTTCACCGAACCGTAGCCCAGCTTCACGGTGTGGATCTTCTGCTGTTCGGGCGACAGCGAGAAGGCGATGAAGTCCTCGGCGGCCTTCTTGTTCGGGCTGCCCTTGGGGATCGCCCAGGAGTCGATGGCGTACAGGCTGCCGTTCCATACCACCTTCATCGGCACGCCCTCTTCCTGTGCAGCGAAGGCGCGGCCGTTGTAGGCGGTGCTCATGACCACGTCGCCGCTGGCGAGGAACTGCATCGGCTGCGCGCCGGACTCCCACCACTGGATCGACGGTTTGATCTCATCGAGCTTCCTGAACGCGCGATCCACGCCTTCCTTGGTGGCCAGCACCTTGTACAGGTCTTCCCTCTTCACGCCATCGGCGAGCAGAGCGATCTCCAGGGTGTACTTGGCGCCCTTGCGCAGGGAGCGCTTGCCGGGGAATTTCTTGGTGTCCCAGAAATCCGCCCAGCCGGTCGGGCCATTGGCGAGGCGTTTGCCGTCGTAGACCATGGCCATCGACCAGACCAGCAGGCCGGCGCCGCAGTCGGAAATGGTGCCGGGCACGTAGTCTTCGGCCTTGCCGAGGATCGACGGGTCCAGATGTTCGAACAGACCTTCTTCGCAGCCGCGCAGCAGCTCCGGGCCTTCCACCTGGACGACGTCCCAGTTGACGCCACCGGTGTCGACCATGGCCTTGATCTTACCCATTTCGCCGTTGTACTCGCCGGCGATCACCTTCATGCCTTCCTTCTTCTCGAAGGGTTTGTAGAAGGCTTCGGTCTGTACGTCCTTGCTGATGCCGCCGAAGGAGATCACGGTCAGGTCAGCAGCCATGGCGCCGGACGCCACGCCCATGAGCAGGGCTCCCAGAATCGGGTTTTTCATTTCCACCTCTTGGCTTTGTTGTTGGCAGATGGTTCAAGCACGCAGGCGCCCGGTCTCTGCGGACCGGGGCACGATAACAGGCTCAGGTACGGTAGACGGCCTCACCGTCTTCGATCAGGCGCAGCGCCGACTCCCAGGCCAGCAGGTGCAGGCCGTCGACCAGCGCTTCCTCTTCCTGCACGGCGACGCGCTCGCACACGGCGTGCGGCGGGTAGCGCAGCTGGCGGCCGCCGGCCAGGGCCTGGACCTGCGCCTGGCAGGCGCGTTCGAGGAAGTAGATCTGGTTGAAGGCTTCGGCGATGCAGCGCCCGGTGGCCAGCAGGCCGTGGTTGCGCAGGATCATCACCATGTGGCTGCCCAGGTCGTTGACCAGGCGCTCACGCTCTTCCGGATCCAGGGAGATGCCTTCGTAGTTGTGGTAACCCAGGCGGTTGTAGAACTTCAGCGCGTGCTGGCTGATCGGCAGCAGGCCGTCTTCCTGGGCAGACACCGCGATGCCGGCGGCGGTGTGGGTGTGGATCACACAGGCCACGTCCTCGCGGGCCGCGTGCACCGCGGAATGGATGTTGAAGCCGGCGCGGTTGACGCTTTTCGGGCCGAAGCGCGGGTCGATGACGTCGCCCGCGTGGTCGACCTTCACCAGGTCGGAGGCGCGCATTTCATGGAACAGCACGCCGTAGCGGTTGATCAGGTAGTGCCCCGGCTCGCCCGGCACCCGCGCGGAGATGTGGGTGTCGATGTGGTCGGTCCAGCGGAAGTGGGCGATCAGCCGGTACAGCGCGGCGAGGTCGCAGCGCGCCTGCCACTCTTCGGCCGAAATGCTCGACGGATCGATGTTGTAAGCTGTGTCACGCATGACGGGCATTCCCTGTTCTTATTCGGGGGTTCTTGTATCAGGCCATGCGGCGGATTGCCGCCGTCTGGGGCCGAGTGTGCTGGGCGCGCCCGACCCGCACCATGCACAGGGACCTCACGGAATTTGCAGTGCTGTTATGGTCCGGCGACCTGTACAGATCCTTCCCCATCAGAATCGGACCTTCGGATGCTGTTGCTCGACCCCACCTCGGACATTCCCCTGGTCACCCAGATCGTCGACGGCATCGCCCAGGCCATCGACGAGCAGCGCCTGCGCCCCGGCGCCAAGCTGCCCTCGATCCGCAAGTTCGCCCAGGCCAACGGCGTCAGCCACTTCACCGTGGTCGAGGCCTACGACCGGCTGGTGGCGCGCGGCTGCCTGAATGCAGTGCCCAATGCCGGTTTCTACGTGCGCGGTCCGGCAGTCGAGGACAGCGCCAGCGACGAGGCGCCCACCGAATTCGACTTCGATGCCCACCTGCTGCTGCACAAGGTGTTCCAGCCGCTGGGCATGGAGCTACGCCCCGGCGTCGGCCTGCTGCCCGAACACTGGCTCGACGGTGAAGGCCTGCTGCGCGGCCTGCGCAGCCTGGCGCGGGAAGAGCCGACCCAGTTCGGCAACTACGGCCACAGCAAGGGCAACCCCAAGCTGCGCGGCAAGCTCGCCGACCGCCTGGGCGATGCGGGCGTGGCCGCCAGTCCGGAGCAGATCCTGCTGACCGCCGGCGCCAGTCAGGCGCTGGACCTGACCGTGCGCTACCTGGTACAGCGCGGCGATCCGGTGCTGGTCGACGAGCCCGGCTACCACAACCTGTTCCTCAACCTGCGGCTGCAGGGCGCGCAGCTGCTGGGCGTGCCGCGCAGCGCCGACGGGCTGGACCTCGACCGCCTGGAGCAACTGGCCCGCGAGCACCGCCCCAAGGTCTACTTCACCCAGGCGCGCCTGCAGAGCCCCACGGGCGGCAGCCTGTCGCTGGCCGCCGCGCACCGCCTGCTGCAACTGGCGGAGAAGTACGACTTCCTGATCGTCGAGAACGACATCTACGCCGAGCTCGACCCCGCCGGCCAATTGCTGCTGGCCAACCTCGACCAGCTGGCGCGGGTGATCTACATCGGCAGCCTGTCCAAGGTCATCGCCCCGGCGCTGCGCACCGGCTTCATCGCCGCGCACCCGGAGCTGATCGAGGAGCTGGTGCCGCTGAAGATGGTCAGCGGCCTGACCAGCTCGGAACTCACCGAGACCCTGGCCCTGGACATCCTCCTGCAGGGCCGCCACCGCAAGCACGTGCGCCAGCTGCGCGACCAGCTCGGCGAAGCCCACGACAGCGTGGCGCGGCGCCTGGAAGCCGCCGGCCTGGAAATCTTCCACGAACCCCGCGCCGGCCTGTTCCTCTGGGCCCGGCACCGCGCGGTGGATGACGCCACCCTGCTCGCCAGCCGGGCCAAGGAGGCGAAGATCCTGCTATTCCCCGGCCAGCTGTTCATGCCCGACGGCCGCAGCGTGCCGTGGATGCGCTTCAACGTCGCGCACTCGCTGGACGAGCGGCTTTACGCCTTCCTCTCAGCGCAAGGCGGGACGCCCTTGTAGGAGCGAGGGGGACACCATCGTTATTGCTCGCGAACCGCCCAGGCGCCTTGGCTGCCGGCGAGTCCGTTCGCGAGCAAGCTCGCTCCTACCAGAAATTCCAGGCACCTTCTCCGCTTCGGGCTGCCTCGCGGTCACAAAACTCGCGGCCGCCGAGTCCAAGGAAGAACAGCCGGCATTTCGTCCGGAAGGTCAGGAGGACACCGTGAAATTTCCCACCATCGATCCGCAGCAACTGCAACGTGCCCAGCAAGGCGACCCCGCCGCCCTCGACGCCTTGCTGCTGACCCTGCAAGCGCCGGTCTACAACCTCGCCCTGCGCATGCTCGGCCGCCGAGAAGACGCCCAGGACGCCAGCCAGGAAATCCTCCTGCGCATCACCACCCACCTTGCCAGCTTCCGCGGCGACAGCCAGTTCTCCACCTGGGCCTTTCGCATCGCCAGCAACGCGCTGCTGACTGTGCGCACCAGGGTCCGCGAGACGCCCACCGTGTCGCTGGAGGCCCTGGCCGAGAAACTCGACCTCGGCCTGCGCCTGGCCGACGCCAACGAACGCCCGCTGGAGCCGGCCGACAAGCTCGCCGCCGAGCGCATCGCCCTGGCCTGCACCCAGGGCATGCTGATGTGCCTGGAGCGCGAGCAGCGCCTGGCCTACGTGCTGGACATCGCCTTCGGGCTGGATTCCGAAACGGCGGCGGCGGTGCTGGAGATCGAACCGGCGACCTACCGCAAGCGCCTGTCGCGTGCACGCCAGCGGCTGGATGAGTTCATGCAGCAGCACTGCGGGCTGGTCAACGCGCAGGCCGCCTGTTCCTGCGAGCGCCAGGCCCTCGCGCTGCCGGCCGGCGCCAGCGATACCCGCAGGGCCGAAAGCGAGCTGCTTGCCCTCACCCGCCTGGCCGACGCCGCGGCGGTGTTCCGCGCCCACCCGGACTACCGCGTCCCGCAACGGGTCATCGAAACCGTTCGCGCCGTGCTGCAGCAGCACACCGGAGGCTGGCAATGAACGCCATCGCCGATCTGGGCTACCCCGAGGGTTTCCAGCCGCTGCAGCGGCGCAACCCACTGCTCGACCTGCTCGGTCCGTTCCTGGTGCGCGGTGAAGGCGAATCACTGGAGCTCGGGCTGCTGCTGGACGAACGCCACACCAACAGCCGCGGCGGGGTGCACGGCGGCATCCTCGCCACCCTGGCGGATATCGGCATGGGCTACGCCATGGCTTTCTCCAGCCAACCGCCGCAGCCCCTGGTCACCGCCAGCCTGACCCTGGACTATGTCTCCACGGCACAGGTCGGCGACTGGCTGAGCATCCGCCTGCAGCACTGCCGGCGCGGCCGGCAGATGGCCTTCGCCAATGCGCTGCTGTCGGTGGGTGACAAGGTGGTGGCGCAGGCCAGCGCGGTGTTCGCGGTCCCGCACTGATCCAGCGGATATCGCCAGCGGCCGCGCGAGGCCTTAGACTTGCCGCCCATCAGCAACCGCCAGCAAGAGATCACTATGGGCGCCCAGTGGAAAGCCAAACATAAAGAAGTCGCCGCCAACGCCAAGGGCCGCATCTTCGGAAAACTGTCGAAGGAAATCATGATCGCCGCGCGCAACGGCGCCGATCCCGACATGAACCCGAAGCTGCGCCTGGTCGTCGAGCAGGCCAAGAAGGCCTCCATGCCGCGCGACACCCTGGAGCGCGCCATCAAGAAAGGCGCCGGCCTGCTGGACGGCGCCGCCACCTTCGAGCGCGTGGTCTACGAAGGCTTCGCCCCGCACCGCGTGCCGGTGATCGTCGAGTGCCTGACCGACAACGTGAACCGCACCATCGCGGAAATCCGCGTGCTGTTCCGCAAGGGCCAGCTGGGCGCTTCCGGCTCGGTCTCCTGGGACTTCGATTACCTGGGTCTGGTCGAGGCCACCCCGGCCAGCGCTGACGCTGATCCGGAACTGGCCGCCATCGAAGCCGGCGCCCAGGACTTCGAGCCGGGCGAGGAAGACGGTGACACCCTGTTCCTCACCGACTCCACCGACCTCGACGCCGTCTGCCGCGCCTTGCCCGAGCACGGCTTCACCGTCGCCTCGGCCAAGCTCGGCTACAAGGCGAAGAATCCGGTAAGCCTGTCCGACGCGGAACTGGAAGAAGTCGAAGCCTTCCTCGATGCCCTGGACGGCAACGACGACGTGCAGAACCTCTACGTCGGCCTGGCGTAACGGCAAGCCACCCGAGGGAGATGGGGCACGCCCATCTCCCTGCTGCAGGCGTCAGTACAGTCCGGTCGCGCTCCCCGGCTCGAACACCGGAGTCTCGTTGGCCTGGATCATGTTGTAGCTCAGCATGAAGGTCACGCCACCCTCGCTGGCCAGCGCCTGGCTGATCCAGCCGATGGGGTTGTTGAACAGCGAATCATCCGGGTTGAGCACGCCGATGGCCGCCGTATCGGGATCCTCGTCCCAGGTGACGTCGCCCCAGTGCCAACCCAGCCCCAGCACGAACTGCCGCCCCAGCAGCGCGCCGAGCGCGAACACCGCGTCATCGTCCACCTCGCGCTGCTGCGCCTTGGCATCACGCACGTACTGGGTGATCGCTGCGACCACCTCCCGGGGCGGCAACTCGGGCGCCAGCTGAAGCAGCTCCAGGCCCTGCTGTTGCAGGTCTGCCAGTTGTTGTTCCAGCTCCGCCGACAGCGGAATGATTTCAGCCATGCTTCCTTCTCCTGAAACGGTTCCCGCACTGTCCTGGCAGGTCCCTGTCACTATGAATCGCCCATTGTGCCGATCGGCACGCCGGAGCGCGTCGCTCAGCGTGCGCGGCCCATCAGGACGTCCTGGCTGCCTTCGGCCTTCTCGCGCAGGAAATCCCAGGTGGTGCGCATCCGCGCGATGTCCTTGAGCTCGGTAGGCATCAGCATCCAGAAGGTCCGCACGAATTCGATCTCTCCCCCTAGCACGGGTTGCAGCGACGGGTCTTCGGCTGCCGCAAACGCCGGCAGGATCGCCAGCCCGGCGCCCTCCGCCACCGCCCGCTGCTGGGCGAGGATGCTGGTGCAGCGCAGCGCCATGTGCAGCGGCCGGCCGATCTCGTCGAGGTACTGCAGCTCCTTGCTGTAGAGCAGGTCGTCGACGTAACCGACCAGCGCATGCTCGCGCAGGTCGTCGCGGTTGCGGATCGGCCCGCGTGCGGCGAGGTAGTCCTGCGAGGCGTAGAGGCGCAGCACGTAGTCGGTCAGCCGGGTAATCAGGTACGGGCCGCGGCCGGGGCGTTCCAGGGTGATGACGATGTCCGCCTCATGGCGCGACAGCTGCAACGCACGCGGTACCGCCAGCAGGTCTACGCCCAGGTGCGGGTGGCGCTGGTTCAGCTCCACCAGTTGCGAGGTCAGCAGCGTCGAGCCGTAACCCTCGGTGGCGCCGATGCGCACCTTGCCGGAAAGATTGTCCTCGGCGCCGGCCAGGCGTTTCTCGATGACCTTGCAGGCGCTTTCCATGGCCTCGGCCTGGGGCAGCAGCCCGTGGCCAGCCTCGGTCAACCGATAGCCGGCGGGCTCGCGCACCAGCAGCTGGGCGCCGATGCTTTTCTCCAGCGCCTGCAGGCGCCGGGCGACCGTGGTGTGGTCCACGCCCAGGCGCCGGGCGGCGACGGTCAGCTTGCCGGCTCGGGAAAGCTCGAGGAAAAACCGCAGGTTGTCCCAGTCCATCTCTGCCTCTGCACGGGCCATGTCTGCAAAAATGCAGAGCATACTTGCACATCACCTCATTGAGCACATCAAAAATGCACTGCTAGGATCGTTCCAGACAACAAGAAAGCCTTCAGGCTGGGAGAATCCCGATGACTGCTACTGCCGTCCCGACCGTCAAACTCTTCCTCGACGGTAAGCCCGTCGAGTCCACCACCTCCGAATGGCGCGACGTGATCAACCCCGCCACCCAGGAAGTCCTCGCCCGCGTGCCCTTCGCCACGCCCGAGGAAGTCGAGCGCGCAGTGGCCAGCGCCAAGGCCGCGTTCAAGACCTGGAAGAAGACCCCCATCGGCGCCCGCGCGCGCATCTTCCTCAAGTACCAGCAGCTGATCCGCGAGAACATGAAGGAACTGGCGGCCATCCTCACCGCCGAACAGGGCAAGACCCTGCCCGATGCCGAGGGCGACGTGTTCCGCGGCCTGGAAGTCGTCGAGCACGCCGCAGCCATCGGCAACCTGCAGCTGGGCGAGCTGGCCAACAACGTGGCCGGCGGCGTGGATACCTTCACCATCCTGCAGCCCATCGGCGTGTGCGCCGGCATCACCCCCTTCAACTTCCCGGCGATGATCCCGCTGTGGATGTTCCCGATGGCCATCGCCACCGGCAACACCTTTGTCCTCAAGCCCTCCGAGCAGGACCCGATGGTGACCATGCGCCTGGTCGAACTGGCCCATGAAGCCGGCGTGCCGCCGGGCGTGCTCAACGTCATCCATGGCGGCCCGGACGTGGTCAACGCCATCTGCGACCACCCGGACATCAAGGCCGTCTCCTTCGTCGGCTCGACCCGTGTCGGCACCCACGTCTACAACCGTGCCTCCCAGGCCGGCAAACGCGTGCAGTGCATGATGGGCGCGAAGAACCACGCCATCGTGCTGCCCGACGCCAACAAGGAGCAGACCCTCAACGCCATTGCCGGTGCGGCCTTCGGCGCCGCCGGGCAACGCTGCATGGCATTGTCGGTGGCGATCCTGGTGGGCGAAGCCCACGAGTGGATTCCCGACCTGGTGGCCAAGGCGCAGACCCTCAAGGTCAGCGGCGGCACCGAGGCCAACACCGATGTCGGCCCGCTGGTTTCCTGCGCGGCGCTGGACCGTGTCAGCGGCCTGATCGAACGCGGCACCCAGGAAGGCGCCAAACTGGAGCTGGACGGCCGCAACCCGCAGGTGGCCGGCTACGCCAAGGGCAATTTCGTCGGCCCGACCCTGTTCTCCGGCGTCACCCCGCAGATGACCATCTACCGCGAGGAAATCTTCGGCCCGGTGCTCTGCGTGGTGTCGGTGAAGACCTTCGACGAGGCCATCGAGCTGATCAACGCCAACCCCAACGGCAACGGCACCGCGCTGTTCACCCGCTCCGGCGCTGCCGCACGGCACTTCAAGGAAGAAATCGACGTCGGCCAGGTGGGCATCAACGTGCCGATCCCGGTGCCGGTGCCGCTGTTCTCCTTCACCGGTTCGCGCGGCTCCAAGCTGGGCGACCTGGGCCCGTACGGCAAGCAGGTGGTGCAGTTCTACACCCAGACCAAGACCGTCACCGAACGCTGGTTCGACGAGAACGAGGTCGGCGGCGCGGTGAACACCACCATCAACCTCAAGTAAATCAGCCTGCCCGCCCGCTCGCCCCGAGCCGATCCGGACTTCAGCAAGGATGCCGGTCCGGACCCGGCACCACGCGGGCGGGCACCTCCTTTCGCACCTGATCGACCAGGTACCCCGAACAAGAAGAAGAGGATCAACCCATGCGCATCGGCTTCATCGGACTCGGCAACATGGGCGGCCCCATGGCCGCCAACCTGCTCAAGGCCGGCTTCGACCTGAGCGTCTTCGATCTTTCCGCCAGGGCCGTGGAAGCGGCCGTCGCCCTGGGCGCCCGCGCCCTGGCATCGCCCGCCGAAGTGGCGCGCGACGATGTCGAGGTGATCATCACCATGCTGCCCGCCGCCGCCCACGTGAAGCAGGTCTTCCTCGGCGACGACGGCCTGCTGGCCAACGTGCAGCGCGGCGTGTTGCTGATCGACTCTTCCACCATCGACCCGCTGAACGCCCGCGAGGTCAGCGCGGCCGCCCTCACCCACGGCAACCCGATGCTCGATGCGCCGGTTTCCGGCGGCACCGCTGGTGCTGCCGCGGGCACCCTGACCTTCATGGTCGGTGGCGAGCCGGCCGACTTCGAGCGCGCCCGTCCGGTGCTCGCGGCCATGGGCAAGAACATCGTGCACTGCGGCGGCGCCGGCAATGGCCAGGTGGCCAAGGTGGCGAACAACCTGCTGCTGGGCATCTCCATGATCGGCGTGGCGGAAGCCATGTCCCTGGGCGTGAAGCTGGGGATGGACGCGGAAGTGCTGGCCGGCATCATCAACACCTCCAGCGGCCGCTGCTGGAGTTCAGAGGTGAACAACCCGCTCACCGGTGCACCGGCGGCTCGCGGCTACAGCGGCGGCTTCGGCACCGACCTGATGCTCAAGGACCTGGGCCTGGCCAGCGAGGCCGCACGCCAGGTGCGCCAGCCAGTGCTGCTCGGCGCGCTGGCCCAACAGCTGTTCCAGACCTTCAGCAACCAGGGCAACGGCCAGCTGGACTTCTCGGCCATCGTCAAGCTCTACGAACAGAACTGAAACCCTGCGCAGCAGCGGACTTCGTCCGCGATAGTCTCCGGCGTGATGCGGACCTGTCGCGGACGGAGTCCGCTCCTGCACCGCCCCAGCAACCCGGCTATCTCGGCTATCTCGGCTATCTCGGCTATCATGCGCGCTCCGCCCCACCCGGATGCCGCCCATGATCCTCCGCCCGCAAACCCCGACACTCTGGGTTCTGCTGTTTTCCCTCAAGGGGTCGATCATCCCCGCCATCTGGCGCAAGGTGCTGTACACGGTGCTGCTCAGCTCGCTGGTGGTGGCCACCCACGGCACGCTCTACCACTACAAGGTGATCATCACCTCCACGCCCTTCACCCTCTGGGGCCTGACGCTGGCGATCTTCCTCGGTTTCCGCAACAACGTCGCCTACCAGCGCTTCTGGGAGGCCCGTACGCTCTGGGGCGAGTTGCTGATCGTTACCCGCAACCTGGCGCGCCAGACCCGTTCACTGCTGCCGGACCTGGACAGCGAAGGTCGCCGCCAGCTGGGCAACCAGCTGATCGCCTTCAGCTACGCCCTGCGCGACCAGCTGCGCGGCACCCCGCAAAGCGATGACGTGCGTCGGCTGCTGGGCGACGAAGCTGCCGCGCTGGCCGCCAGCCACAGCCCGACCAACATCCTGCTCGCCAGCCTCGGCCAGCGATTTGCCGACCGTGGGCGCGCCAGCGGCGCCAGCGATATCACCCTGGCCGCCATCGACCAGCAGATGACCCGACTGTCGTACGTGCTGGGCGGCTGCGAGCGCATCCGCAACACGCCGATCCCCTACCCCTACATCCTGATGCTGCACCGCATCGTTCACGTCTATTGCTTCCTGCTGCCCTTCTGCCTGGTGGACAGCATCGGCTGGTTCACCCCGCTGGCGGTCTGTGTGCTGGCTTACACCTTCTTCGGCCTGGACGCCCTCGGCGACCAGATTGCCGACCCGTTCGACACCCAACCCAACGACCTGCCGCTGGACGCCATGAGCCGCAACATGGAAATCGCCGTGCTGGAAATTCTCGGCGAGACCGACCTGCCCGAACCGCTGAAGCCGGTGGACGGCCTGCTGCTCTGATCCGGCCTTGAGGACCCAAGAATGAACCACCTGAAAGACGTGCCGCTGAACAAGGCCTACCTGCTGCTCAACCACGGCCCGAGCACCCTCGTCACCAGCGAGCACAACGGCGTCGCCAACGTCATGGCCGCGGCCTGGGTCATGCCGCTGGACTTCGATCCGCCCAAGCTGATGCTGGTGCTCGACCGCAACACCTGGTCGCGCCACCTGGTGGAGGGTTCCGGCGCCTTCGTCATCCAGCTGCCGACACGCCAGCAGGCGGAGCTGACCCTGGCGGTGGGTTCGAGCAACGGCGGCGAAGGCAACAAGTTCGAGCAGCTGGACATCCGCACTTCCCGTGCGAAGCAGATCGAGGCACCGGTGGTCGATGGCTGCGTGGCCTACCTGGAATGCAAGGTGATCAGCGAGCCGCACAACCAGGAGAAGTACGACCTGTTCATCGCCGAAGTCGTCGCCGCCTACGCCGATGAGCGCGCCTTCTCGAACGGCCGCTGGCATTTCCCCAACGACGAGCTGCGCACCATTCATTACCAGGCCGGTGGCGCCTTCTTCGCCACCGGCGAGGCGTTCCAGGTCACTCGGGACTGACTGGCTGCCAGGCTGCCGGCGCCGAGCCCAGCTCGGAGGCCGGCGACTCCCAGTAAAGCGGCGAGCCCGCGACCTGCAGTGGCGGACGCAAGCGCCGCGCGTGCCCCCAGGGGGTTGTCTCGATGCCCGGTGCCAGATCGGCGGCCGCCTCCTCCGCCAGCCCCAGCGAACCTACCGACGAAACTCCCGCCTCCAGCAGACATTGAGCCGTGCGCGCCAGCGACAGCCGCCAACGACTGCCGCGACCGCTGCGCCGGCGCTCGGCCAAGCCGCGCAAGGCAGCCGCGGCGATCAGGTAGCCGGTGGCGTGATCGAGCGCCTGCACCGGCAAGGGTACGGGTTTGTCTTCGCCCCGCCAGACGCGCCCTGCCTCGGCGATGCCGCTGCTCATCTGCACCAGGCTGTCGAACCCGCGCCTTTCGCTCCAGGGGCCAGACCAGCCATAAGCGTTCAGGCTCACATCCACCAACCCCGGCGCAATGGTGCGGCGCACGTCGGCACCAAAGCCCAGGCGATCCAGGGCATCGGCCCGGTAGCCGTGCACCAGCACGTCGGCGCTGGCGAGCAGCGCCTGGAAGCGTTCGCGGTCCGCAGCCTGGCGCAGGTCCAGACGCGCGCAGTGCTTGCCCAGGGTGACTTCAGGCACCACGCCGGGCTCATCCCAGTCCGGCGGATCGATGCGCAGGACTTCGGCGCCGAAGCCGGCCAGCAGTCGGGTGGCAATCGGCCCGGCCAACACGCGGGTCAGGTCCAGCACGCGCAATCCGGCCAGCGGGCGCTCAGGGTCAATCTCGATATCCAGGGAGGGCGCGGACACCAGCTGGGTATCACGCAGTACCAGCGGCTCACGGGCTACGGCGAGGCCCTGCGGGTGCTCTTTCCAGGCGTCCCAGGAGCGCATCTCGGCGGCACAGCCACCCTCCTTCACGATCGCCAGTTCCAGCTCACCCGCGTCCCAGTTTGCCACGGCGCCTGCAACCCGCTCCCGATCATTGTCGGTACCGAGTACCCGAAGGGCGGCGGCGCGGTGATGCGGCGCATTGGTATGCAGGCGAATCCAGCCGGCGCGGGTACGGTAGTTGCCGGCAATCGCATCCCACAGGTCGGGGGGTGTCCAGCCCTGGGCGCGCAATGAGGTGGAGAACCAGAAGGAAGCCAGCCGCCGATCCACGACCAGCGATGTGGCGGCACCGGGCTCCGGCTCCAGCCACTCGCCCAGCGCCAGCCCGGCGCTGGCGATGCTGGCGGCAGCCAGTTCGGTGACGAAGAAAGCCGAAGGCAGGGAGCCTTCGCTGCGAAAGGCCAGGTGACTCAGGCGTTCGGCCTGGCCCCCCAGGGCAACCCAAAGTCGCTCCGCAAGAACGCGCTGCATCTCTATCTCCGCCTATTCCGTGGTGTTCCACCTTAGCCGCGCAGCGTCCGGCGGGCGAGCCGACCTTGGTCGACAGGCAATAAAAAGCCCGCAATCAAGCGGGCTTTTCGATGGGGAGCTAATCCCTTAGCTGGTTTTCATCCTCTGCCCCCAGGTGTGAAAAAAACGTGAAGGGAGGGCCAGCCGAAACATTTTGTCGGAGAACGGATTTTCTGGAGACCGGCACTCAGCTCGAATAGTCCAGCGCGGTCCAGACACGGCTGAGCCCATCGCTGATCTGGCAGCTCGACAGGTCATCCGCTGCACCCCGCGAGGACAGGCGCACCGTGGAGTCGCCCTCGCCTTCGGTCAGCCACTGCAGGCGGCCGCAGTTGGGCGTGTCGATCACATAGCTGGCGGCGATCGCCGAGCGCTCCTTCGGCAGGCGGATGGCGTCGCGCACCGTGCCGCGCTCCTCGATGCGCTTGCCGTCAGCCACCAGCACGGCCCAGGCCTCCTTGCCCTCGATGATCAGGTAGGCGCCATTGGCGCGCGGAACGTCCGCCTGGGGCTGGGCACAGCCCGCCAGCATCGCCACACCTGCGCAAAGCATCAGTTTCTGCAGCATCGCCATCGCTCCTGTTCTTCGAGGAGTGCCCGCCAGGCCAGTGGCGACGGGCACTTCAGGGTTTCTGTCAGACCGTGAGAGGGATACTAGGAGAAAATACTGTTCATGCATACAGTATTTTGCGAAAATTTTTTAAACCTCGACGAAAGGCCACAGTCCATTGGCTACGTCGATCACCTCGAATCACCGGGCATGGGCCTGAAACCCATTGAGGAGCAAGCGATGGTCAGCATCCATCAGCTGAAATACACCGTGAACCACATGGCCATCGAGGAAGTCAGCGAGGCCGTGTCGGAACTGCTGCTGGAGGGGTTGGTCACAGAAGGCAAGACGCCCTTCAGCCGCACCCACTTCAACGTGTGCTTCGCGGAAATCGAGGCCCTGATGCAGCGCGCCGGCTATCACCGCCCGCTGGATGTGGTGGGTTACCAGGGCCAGGCCTATGCCATGTTCGATCCCAGTCGCTGGGACGCCGTGGAAGTGCTGCGCTGGCTGAAGGAATACGTCGAGGAATCGAAGGCGGTCAGCATCGCCTGAAGGCGCGGGCCATTTCGCAGGTCACGGTCGCGGGAGCAGCGACTTGCGAAGGCCCACCCGGCGCACTAATGTCCCATGCACTTTTCCCGCTTGCCGAATCAAGGACGATTCCATGAGCGACTCTTCCTCAGACGACAGCTGGCTCTGGGCCTACCGCAAACTCCGTAGCTGGGATGTGGGCCGGGTCAGCTCGGCGTTTCTCGCCACACTCTTCCACTGGCGCGGCGACACCGGGCTCTTCTACAGCCACGGTGGCCTGCGCAAATCCCGCCTGACCCGCGACGATCTGCTCGACTGAGCCGAACTACTGCTGCTGGTAATACCCATTGCCGCGCGGATAGACCGCGCCGTTGGGGTACTCGATGCTCTGGCGGATACCACCGCTGCCCTGGTCGATGATCACCGTGCCCGAGCGCGTCTCGCCGTAGCTGCGCGGCACCTGGACGCCACCATAGCCCTCATTGCGCTGCCAACTGGAAGAACTCTCCACGCTGCCGCTCGCCCCGGGGCTGACATAGATACGCTGGATCACTGGCGGCGGTTGCTGCCTTTGCGGCTGCCCCTGGTAGTTCTGCTGGGACTGTCTTTCCTGCGTGGAAAACTGCTGCGCGTAGGCCGGTAGCGCCAGGGCACAACAGGCGATGGCCCCGAGGATTCTGAGACCGATCATGGCGATCTCCCGAATGATGGAAAGGCTCCAGCTTACCAAGCCTCGCCGCTCAGTACAGGGCAATACGTAAACTCAACATAAATCCTTATAGCTCAATAACTTAAAAAACTATTATCACGTTAATTATAGGAAATTGCCTCCTCAGGGTGCTGCGTGGCAACACGGCCCCGCAGGACTCCCTAAGCCCTTGTTTAAACAAACGGATAGCGCCGACTTTTAAAGCTTTTTATAGAATATTTTTCCGTTTAAAAACAACCACATAAAGAGATATCCTCAAGCTTTACAAGAGGTAACGGAGGCTTGTTGCAAAGCGCTCCCAGCAGTCCCATGGCGCGGCGACCCAACCAGCGCCTCCATCCGGGCAATCCACCCCTTGCCATTCCATTGCCACGATTGGCATTTCTTTCTCAATCAGTAAGATGCAGCGACTTTCGTAAGGAACGCCTCATGTTCGGACGCTGCCTGACCCTGCTGCTGATCCTCGCCATCCCCACCGTCGCCTCCGCCGCCGCCCCGCGCACCTTCGAGGAAGCCAAGAAGGTCGGGCGCAAGCTGTATGCCCGCCAGTCGGTGGAGTTCTATTGCGGCTGCCGCTACAACGGCACCCGGGTCGACCTGAAGAGCTGCGGCTACACCCCGCGCAAGAACGCCAACCGGGCTGCGCGCATCGAATGGGAACACATCGTCCCCGCCTGGGTGATCGGCCATCAGCGCCAATGCTGGCAAAGCGGTGGACGCAAGAACTGCGCGCGCAATGACCGGGTGTACCAGAAGGCCGAGGCCGACCTGCACAACCTGGTGCCGAGCATCGGTGAGGTCAACGGCGATCGGAACAACTTCAGTTTCGGCTGGCTGCAACAGAAACCCTCGCAGTACGGCGCCTGCCCGATGGTGGTGGACTTCAAGGCGCGCAAGGCCATGCCCCGCCCGCAGATCCGCGGCATGATCGCCCGCACCTACTTCTACATGAGCGACCGCTATGGCTTGAAACTGTCCAACCAGGACCGCCAGCTGTTCACCGCCTGGAGCAAGCAGTACCCGGTGGAAGCCTGGGAGCGTCAGCGCAACCAGATGGTTGGCTGCGCGATGGGCTGGGGCAATCCCTACGTCGGCCCGATCGAGGCCGACCGCTGCCCGACACCGAAGGTGGCCAGACGCTGAAGCCTGGCGACAGGCGCAAGCGCCAGCAGTAGACTCCGACAGCCGTCCAGCGCGACGAACCCCACCTTTATCTGTCTGGAGTACGCAGCATGTCCTTCTCGATCTACCAGGCTTCGGTTCCCGTCTTCATCCGCATGCTTGGCAACCTTTCGGTGATCCTCACCAAGGCTGCCGAGCACGCTCAGGCCAAGTCCATCGACCCTTCCGTCCTGATCAACGCCCGCCTTGCCCCGGACATGTTCGCCCTGGCGCGCCAGGTGCAGATCGCCTCCGACTCCGCCAAGGGCGCCGGCGCGCGTCTGGCCGGCGTGGAAGTGCCGAGCTACGCCGATGACGAAACCACCTTCGACGAACTGCAGGCGCGCATCACCAGGACCATCGAGTTCCTCAAATCCCTCAAGCCCGAGCAGTTCGACGGCGCCGAAAACCGCACCATCGAACTGAAGCTGCGCACCCGCGAAATCAGCTTCAAGGGGGCGGATTTCCTGCTGGGCTTCGTCAATCCGAACTTCTATTTCCACATCACCACCGCCTACGACATCCTCCGCCACAACGGCGTGGAAGTCGGCAAGATGGATTACCTGGGCGGCGTCTGACTGCCCTCGGCGCCGGTCTCCCCGGCGCCCTTCAACCGCGCGGCAGCGGCAGCGTGGTGGTGGACTTGATCTCCGAGAGCGCCACGATGGAGTTGATCTCCTGCACGCCCGGCACCTGCGACAGCCGCTCGAAGAAGAAACGCTCGTACGCCTCCACATCCTCGGTGACGATACGCAGCATGAAGTCCACGGCCCCCATCAGCACGTGGCACTCCAGCACCTCGGGAAACTCCTCCATCGCCCGCGCGAAATCCGTCAGGTGATTGCGCCCGTGGGCGTTGAGCTTCACCTGAGCGAATATCTGGGTGTTCAGGCCGATCTTCTTGCGATCCAGCAGGGTCACCTGCTTGCGGATCACTCCCTCGTCCTTCAATCGCTGAATCCGCCGCCAGCACGGCGACTGGGACAAGCCGATGCGCTCGGCGATCTCCGCCGTGGAGAGCGTTGCCTCTTCCTGCAGCAGGGCAAGAATCTTGCGGTCATGAGAATCCAGAGAAACAGGCATGAATTATTCACCAAGGACAAATCCAGAGAATCATTAATGCACAAATGGCCGCCTCATAGCCAAGATCAGGCAAACAAATCCCCGCAGCGGGCCGCAGAATAGTCCTCACTTTCCTCGCATCGGCCAGCCGTCATGACGCTCCCCGCACTCAATCTCGTCGAATTCCCCCTGGATCAGCAGGACCGTCCGGTTCCCACCGAGGTGGCCGCCGACGTGCGCTACCTGATCCGCGCCGAAATCGACGCCGACATCCTCTGCCGGCTGCTGAATCAGTTCGCGCTCCAGGGCCACGTACCGGCCGAGGTCGAATCCTCGCGCCGGGAGGACTGGCTGGACATCGCCCTGCGGGTGAACACCCTGCCGCGCTACCGCGCCGAAGTGATTGCCCAGCGCATGCGCGGCATGGTCAGCGTGTGGTCGGTGGATCTGCATGTACAGGGTGCGGAAACTGTCCTTTCAGCGACATAAGCTGACTTTCTGGCGTTAGCCGGCACATCCTCCCGGGCTTAGAGTGCGAACCTGACCCTAGCGGTCTTTCACACACAACAACGAAGAGAGATGTGCCCATGGCTCGCCCACGCCTGCTCCCCGACAACTTCACCCTGGCGCTGATAGCCACCGTGACCGTTGCCAGCCTGCTGCCTTGCGAAGGCACCGCTGCCGTGATCTTCGGCTGGATCACCAACCTGGGCATCGCGCTGCTGTTTTTCCTCCACGGCGCGAAGCTGTCGCGCCAGGCGATCATCGCCGGCGCCACCCACTGGCGCCTGCACCTGCTGGTGTTCGCCTGCACCTTCATCCTCTTCCCGATCCTCGGCATGGCGCTCAAGCCGGTACTGTCGCCGCTGGTCACCCCGGACCTGTACCTGGGCATGCTCTACCTCTGCGCCCTGCCCGCCACCGTGCAATCGTCCATCGCCTTCACCTCGCTAGCGCGCGGCAACGTGCCCGCCGCGATCTGCAGCGCCTCGGCCTCCAGCCTGATGGGCGTGTTCCTGACTCCGCTGCTGGTGCAGCTGCTGATCGGCGCCCACGGCGACACCGGCATATCGACCCTCGATGCCATCGGCAAGATCACCCTGCAACTGCTGGCGCCCTTCGTTGCAGGCCAGCTGCTGCGCACCTGGATCGGCGCCTGGGTCGAGCGCAACAAGCCGGTACTGAAGTACGTCGACCAGGGCTCGATCCTGCTGGTGGTCTACACCGCCTTCAGCGCCGCCGTGATCCAGGGCCTCTGGCACCAGATCCCGCTGCCCGCGCTGGCCGGCCTGGTGGTCGCCTGTTGCGTGCTGCTGGCCCTGGCGCTGATCGCCACCAACCTGCTCGGCCGCTACCTGGGTTTCTCTCTGGAAGACCGCATCACCATCGTCTTCTGCGGCTCGAAGAAGAGCCTGGCCACCGGCGTGCCCATGGCCTCGGTACTCTTCGCCAGCAGCACAGTCGGCGTGATCCTGCTGCCGCTGATGCTGTTCCACCAGATCCAGCTGATGGTCTGCGCCGTGCTCGCCCAGCGCTACGCACAGCGCGAGGAAGCCGGCCACGCTTCGCTGGAGCGCACGAACTGACTCCGCGCTGCTGGCGAAACTCGCCCACAAAAAAGCCGGTGCATCTGCACCGGCTTTTTATAGTCGTCGCGGCCGTCAGGAGCCGACTGGCGTGCGCATGGTGACAAATTCCTCGGCCGCCGTCGGGTGGATGCCGATGGTTTCATCGAACACCTGCTTGGTCGCCCCGGCCTTCAGCGCAATGGCGATGCCCTGAAGCATCTCCCCGGCATCCGGGCCCACCATGTGGCAGCCCAGCACCTTGTCACTGTCGGCATCGACGATCAGTTTCATCAGGGTCCTTTCCTGACTCTCGGTAAGGGTCAGCTTCATCGGTCGGAAACGGCTCTCGAAGACTTTCACCTTGTGCCCGGCACTGCGCGTTTCGTCTTCGGTCAGGCCAACCGTACCGATATTCGGCAGGCTGAATACCGCCGTGGGGATCAGTTTGTAATCCACCGGGCGATACTCCTGCAGACGGAACAGCTTGCGCGCCAGCGCCATGCCTTCCGCCAGCGCCACGGGGGTCAGCTGCACGCGACCGATCACGTCGCCAATGGCGTGAATAGACGGCTCGCTGGTGCCATAGGCCTCGTCCACTTTCACGTAGCCACGGTCGTCCAGTTCGACGGAGACATTCTCCAGGCCCAGGTTATCCAGCTGCGGGCGACGGCCAGTGGCGTAGAACACGCAGTCCGCTTCCAGCACGCGACCGTCCTTGAGCGTGGCAGCCAAGGAGCCGTCGGCCTGCTTGTCGATACGCGCGATATCGCTGTTGAATTGCAGGTCCAACCCCTTCCTGGCCAGCTCGTCGCGCAGGTGCTCGCGGACGCTGCGATCGAAACCACGCAGGAACAGCTCCTTGCGGTACAGCAGCGAAGTCTGCGCGCCCAGGCCGTGGAAGATGCCAGCGAACTCGACCGCAATGTAACCACCGCCGACTACCAGCACTCGGCGCGGCAGCGACTCGAGGAAGAAGGCTTCGTTGGAGGTGATCGCGTGTTCCTTGCCGGGAATGTCCGGCACCTGCGGCCAACCGCCGGTAGCGATAAGGATGTGCCTGGCGCGGAAGCTCTGCCCGTCGACCTCGACGGTGTGCGCATCCCTGAGCTTGGCGTGTCCTTCCAGCAGCGTGACGCCGCTACTCACCAGCAGGTTGCGGTAGATGCCATTGAGCCGGTGGATTTCGCGGTTCTTGTTGGCGATCAGGGTCTTCCAGTCGAAGTTCGCTTCGCCCAGGGTCCAGCCGAATCCGGCAGCCTGCTCGAAGTCTTCATGGAAGTGCGCCCCGTACACCAGCAGCTTCTTCGGCACGCAACCGACATTGACGCAGGTACCGCCCAGGTAGCGGCTTTCCGCCACGGCGACCTTGGCGCCAAAGCCAGCAGCGAAGCGTGCGGCGCGCACGCCGCCGGAACCCGCACCGATGACGAACAGGTCAAAATCGAAAGACATCATGGTTCTCCGCTTGGATATGTCGGGCAGCATACCTCATGGCGCCTGACCTATCCTGCCAACTGCCGGTCCCGAAGGAGGTATTGCCATGCGCCCGACCCTGACCCACCTGGCCCTGCACGTGCCCGACCTGGAAGCCTGTGTTGCGTTCTACGAGCGATTCTGCGGCATGCGCGTCATTCACGAGCGCGACGGCAAGGGCTCGCGCATTGTCTGGATGGCCGAGCCGGGCAAGGAGCACAGCTTCATTTTCGTCATCATGCCCGGTGGCCAGGAACGCCACCTGGCCAGCGATGACTACAGCCACTTCGGCTTCGCCGTCGATTCCCACGATGAGGTCGACCGCATTGCGATGGATGCCAAAGCCGCAGGCTGCCTGATCTGGGCGCCCCGCGAAGAGCCCTATCCCGTGGGTTACTACTGCGGCTTGCGCGACCCGGCCGGCAACTACGTCGAGTTCAGCTACGGCCAACCGCTGGGGCCGGGATCGGAAGCGATGCCGATTCCACGCTCGATGTAGTGCAAGAAACGAAAAAGCCACCCGGAGGTGGCTTTTTCAAAGAGCGGGAAGGGCCGGAATTACCAGGCCTTGCCAGTCTTGTAGAGGTGCTCGTAGCAGAAGTTGGTCGCCTCGATGTAACCCTCGGCGCTACCGCAGTCGAAACGCTTGCCCTTGAATTTGTAAGCCAGCACGCAACCGTCCTGGGCCTGCTTCATCAGCGCGTCGGTGATCTGGATTTCACCACCCTTGCCCGGCTCGGTCTGCTCGATCAGGTCGAAGATATCCGGCGTCAGGATATAGCGGCCGATGATCGCCAGGTTCGACGGGGCGTCTTCGGGCTTGGGCTTCTCGACCATGGTGTTCACGCGGTAGATGTCGTCGCGGATCATCTCGCCGGCGATCACGCCGTACTTGTTGGTCTCTTCCGGTGGGACTTCCTGGATCGCCACGATGGAGCAGCGGAACTGGTTGTACAGCTTGACCATCTGCTTGAGGACGCTGTCGCCTTCGAGGTTCAGGCACAGGTCGTCCGCCAGCACCACGGCGAAGGGCTCGTCACCGATCAGTGGGCGGCCAGTCAGGATGGCATGCCCCAGGCCTTTCATTTCGACCTGGCGGGTGTAGGAGAAGGTGCATTCGTCGATCAGGCGACGAATACCGACCAGGTACTTTTCCTTGTCGGTATTGCGAATCTGGTGCTCCAGCTCGTAGCTGATATCGAAGTGGTCTTCGAGGGAGCGCTTGCCGCGGCCAGTGACGATACCGATTTCACCGAGACCGGCCTCCAGTGCCTCTTCAACGGCATACTGGATCAGCGGCTTGTTCACCACCGGCAGCATTTCCTTGGGCATGGCCTTGGTGGCCGGGAGGAAGCGGGTACCGTAGCCGGCGGCCGGGAACAGACATTTCTTGATCATGGGAGTCCTTCGAGAGGGACAGGGGTGCGAGTTGCGCGCAGTCTAATCAGGCTGCGCCCGCCTTACAATGCCCCGGATTGCAAGCTGCACGACTCTTGTGAGGACTTGCGAAACCAGCAGCACGCGCATCTGACCATCAAGGCCCTGATTTAGTTCTCGAAGTTACTGGCAAATGGTCAGCATCCTGCTCCGCCCCGCACCAACGCTACGCCCGGGCGCCCGGCGAAACGTCGCTTCCGGTAAGCCGCTGACGCACCACTCCCCATATTGAGAGCTCATCGCCCTCCTCGACTTTCAGCGTCGGATATCCATCGCTCGCCGCCTGTAGCGCGAACGAACCATCGATAATGGCCAGACGACGGATCAGCGCCTCACCGTTGAGCGCCGCCACCACAATCTCACCGGGAGCTGCCAGCTCCGAGCGATCGACCAGCAGCAGGTCGCAGTCGTGAATGCCCGCCTGCGTCATGCCTTCGCCACACGCACGGACTATGTAGGTATGAAGAGCCGCAACGCCGGCCACTCCGCCAAGCTGCACGACATCTCGGACTTCCAGAATGGCTTGCTGCATGACCTTTCTCCGAATACTGTATATGCATACAGATACCAGATACCCGCCGGCCCGACAAGCAATTGAATGGAACCTCCGGGAAGCAATGCCGCTCAACCGAAAGGACAGCGCACCGATGACGGTGGACTACCCTTAGGGAGGGGTGAGGATATCGATATGAATCCAGGCACGTTCGTCACGCTCATGATTTTCGGCTGGGTCCTGCTGGCCTTGGTCACTCTGTGGGCCATCCTGCGGGTTCCCATGCGCCGGGCTCGTTTGCAGAAACCCAGGCAAAAGGCCAAAGCCACCTCGTCGCGGCACCATCCTCTCCCGCACTGAAATCGCCATCGTGCAAAATGCCATGGCATTTACGCGCCGCCTTGCAAGCTGCATGGAAAACGGGACGGTAATAATTTTCAAATTATTGATTTATAAAGATTTTTTGTTTTTAAGAGATTGGTATGCACCCTGCAATGAAAGGGAAGGAACTGCCCATTCTTTGCCGAGGACGACACCATGCCAATCGATCGACTGCCTGCCGCCCAATACCTCTGCCAGGTCTTCTCCGAATTCGATGTGAGCTTCACCTCTCGACCGGACGGCAATCTCATCATGACGTTGAGCAAGGATGCGGGCGAACACATTGCCTGTCGCGTGGTGCGCCGGGAAGAGCAACGTGACGAAGCCCTGCTGACCAGCCTGGTTAGTCGTATTCGTCGCGACCTCGCGACCGAATACGGACCGCTGCAGGAACGCGATGCCGATCACTTCAAGGAAGAAGTTCCGCTGCAGAACTTCTACGAGACCGCCGAGCCACTGCGCCAGCGCCGCATCGTCAAGGCCGGCGCGAAGCTGCGGTCAATTGCCAATATCGGGGCCTGAATAGGTGAGCAATAAAAAACCCGGCCTAGGCCGGGTTTTTTATATGGAGTGCTCGCCTCGATTCGGAGCTGCAATCTGCAGCAAATCGGGAAAGAAGAAGATGGTGCCCGGAGCCGGAATCGAACCGGCACGCCCAAAGGGCGAGAGATTTTAAGTCTCCTGCGTCTACCGATTTCGCCATCCGGGCGGCAGCGCGTTGCAGTATTTCCAGGTGCAAGCCCGGAAAGGGCAGGACTATATACAGCCCCACTCCCCCTGCGCAAGTTGCTGAAACTCGCAATCCCTGCAGCGGGCTAGTAAAGAAAAAGCCCTGTAAATCTTCGATTTACAGGGCTTTTCTATTGGAGGCTGAGGTCGGAATCGAACCGGCGTTCACGGATTTGCAATCCGGTGCATAACCACTCTGCTACTCAGCCATAACACGGATGACTCAAGGCGAATCATCAAAATCTGGAGCGGGAAACGAGACTCGAACTCGCGACCCCGACCTTGGCAAGGTCGTGCTCTACCAACTGAGCTATTCCCGCGTTGTCGTGTTGACGGGCGCCATTCTAACGATTTGGAAATGCCTGTCAACTCCTTGATTCAAAAATACTTATTTCTCTTTCGGGTTGGTATTCAGGTGCGGCCAGGCAGCCACCAGGTAGTGCAGCATCGACCACAGGGTAAGGATGGCAGCAACGATTAGAAGCGAGTAACCCACCAGGACCCAGAAGGTCATCAGTGGCGGATTGGCTAGCAGGATGACCAGCGCCAGCATCTGCGCTGCGGTTTTCCATTTACCCAGGCTGGAAACGGCCACATGCGCCCTCGCCCCGATTTCTGCCATCCACTCGCGCAGCGCGGAAACGACAATCTCGCGACCGATGATGATCGCCGCCGGCAGCGTCAGCCACAGGTTCGCGTGCTCTTCCACCAGCAGCACCAGCGCGGTGGCGACCATCAGCTTGTCCGCCACCGGATCGAGGAACGCGCCGAAGGGCGTGCTCTGCCCCAGTCGCCGCGCCAGGTAACCATCCAGCCAGTCGGTGGCGGCAGCCAGAGCGAACACGGCACTGGCGGCCAGGTGGCTCGCCGGGAACGGAAGATAGAACAGCAGGATGAAGATCGGAATGAGCAGAACGCGGAGCAGTGTAAGCAGGTTCGGGATATTCATCGGGTCGCAAGGTCTTCGAGTTGAGCCGGCATTCTACTCGCTGTGCAGAGCAGCATAAATCTGCTCTGCCAGCTTTTTGCTGATACCGGGGGCTTTGGCGATTTCTTCGATACTGGCTCTGCCCAGTTCCTGCAACCCGCCGAAATGCTTGAGCAGGTCGCGCCGGCGCTTGGGTCCGACGCCAGCGACGTCTTCCAGTGTGGAGGTACGCCGCGCCTTGCCGCGCCGAGCACGGTGCCCGGTAATGGCAAAGCGGTGGGCCTCGTCGCGGATCTGCTGGATAAGGTGCAGCGCAGGCGAATCGGCGGGCAAGGTGAACTCGTGTTCGGCGTCGTTGAGGTACAGGGTTTCCAGGCCGGGCTTGCGGGTTACGCCTTTGGCGACGCCGAGCAGTGTCAGGCCGACTACCGCCAGCTCCTGGAGCACTTCCTGGGCCATGGTCAGTTGTCCCTTGCCGCCGTCCACCAGAAGAATATCGGGCATCTTGCCCTCGCCTTCCTTCAAGCGGCTGAAACGGCGGGTCAGCGCCTGGTGCATGGCGGCGTAATCGTCACCCCCGGTAATGCCTTCGATATTGAAGCGGCGATAGTCCGACTTCAGTGCACCTTCTGGACCAAAGACCACGCAGGACGCGACAGTCGCTTCGCCGCTGGAGTGACTGATGTCGAAACATTCCAGCCGCTGCGGCGGCTCCGGCAAGTCCAGCGCCTCGCCCAGCGCATCGAAGCGTGCGGCCATGTGCTGGCGGTTCGCGAGACGTGCGGCCAGCGCCTGCTCGGCGTTGGTGACCGCCAACTGCTGCCAGCGCGCGCGCGTGCCTCGCACTCGCGGGGTGATTTCCAACAAGCGACCACGGGACTCCTCGATGGCCGATGCCAGGATCGGGAAGTCTTCGTGCCTGGCGTTGACGATCAACTCGTTCGGCAGATCGCGCTCGTGATGACTGAGGTAGTACTGCCCGAGGAAGGCCAGCAGGACGTCGGCTACCTCCTCCTCGATGGCCACCTGCGGGAAGAAGTTCTTGCTGCCCAGCACCCGCCCACCGCGCACGCTGATCAGGTGCACGCAGGCGCCACCCGGATTGACGATCGCCGCCACCACATCGACGTTTCCCGTGCCGAACTCCATGCTCTGCTGGTCCTGCACGCGACGCAGGATCTGCACCTGGTCGCGCAGTTCCGCCGCCTTTTCGAAGTCCAGGCGCATCGCTGCCTGCTCCATGCTGGTGGACAGCTCTTCGGCCAGCACATTGCTGCGCCCTTCGAGGAACATGATCGAGTGGCGCACGTCTTCGGCGTACTCCTCCTCGCTCACCAGCCCCACACAGGGCGCCTTGCAGCGCTTGATCTGGTACTGCAGGCATGGGCGCGTGCGGTTACGGTAGTAGCTGTCTTCGCACTGGCGCACGAAGAAGGCCTTCTGCAGCAGCGCAAGGCTTTCACGAATGGCGCCAGCGCTCGGGTATGGACCGAAGTAACGTCCCTTGGCCTTCTTGGCACCACGGTGGATGGTGAGGCGCGGGAAAGAATCCTCACTCGACAGGAAGACGTAGGGATAAGACTTATCGTCGCGCAGCAGGATGTTGTAAGGCGGCCGCCACTCCTTGATCAGCGTCTGCTCGAGCAGCAACGCCTCGGTCTCGTTGGCGGTGATAGTGGTCTCGACCTGGGCGATCTTCGCCACCAGGGCGGCGGTCTTCGGCGCCAGGCCGGACTTGCGGAAATAACTGGAAAGACGCTTCTTGAGGTCCTTCGCCTTGCCGACGTAGAGCAGCTTGGCCTCTGCGTCGAACATCCGATAAACGCCCGGCCGCCCGCTGCAGGTGGCCAGGAAAGCCGCCGAATCGAATTGTTGCGCCATGATCAGTTGCTGGCGTCGACCATGCCGTGCCGGACAGCCAGCAACGCCAGCTCGACGTCACTGGTGATCGAGAGTTTCTCGAAGATGCGGTAGCGGTAGGTATTCACGGTCTTGGGCGAAAGGCACAGCTTGTCCGAGATGCTCTGCACCTTGTGGCAGTTGGCGATCATCAGCGCGATCTGGATCTCACGCTCGGACAGGGTGTCGAACGGCGATGCATTTCTTTCCGGCTCGAAAGATTTCAACGCAAGGTTCTGGGCGATCTGCGGGCTGATATAGCGCTGGCCGGCAAAGACCTGGCGAATCGCCTGGACCATCTCGTCGAGCGCCGCCCCCTTGGTGAGATAGCCGGCCGCGCCAGCCTGCATCAGGCGAGTCGGAAACGGGTCTTCCTCGCAAACCGTCACTACCACCACGCGCACGTCGGGCTGGCTGCGCAGCAGTTTGCGGGTGGCTTCCAGGCCGCCGATGCCGGGCATCTTCACGTCCATCAGCACAACGTCCGGCTTGAGCTCGCGCGCCAGCTGCAGCCCACGCTCGCCAGAGTCGGCCTGCCCGACGACCTGCAGGCCATCGATATCAGCCAGCATGCGGGTAATTCCGGTGCGCACCAGATCGTGATCATCGACCACCAGCACCTTAATCACACAGCACCCCTTGAGCAGAATGGATTGGCGAGCCCCGAAAAGGGACTCCGAACAATTGTCGAACCTTAACAGAAAGCAGCTCTACGACCTAGCTTGGAAGCGGTTCGCCAAAATGCAAGCGCCAGAGAAATGCAGCGCAGGAGGGATAAATGCTGACAGATGCCTGCCGGCCCGTCTAGGACGGCCGTACCGGGACGCCTCTAACCGGAAGCGTCGACGACAACGATGAGGCAATTGAGAGACAGGCCGACGCGATCAGCCTCCGCCACCTGCGCCGGAATCACATCCACCGCCTGAGTCGGTATCGGCACTGCCGCAATCGCTGGCGTACTCACTGCCGCGGAGCGATTCGCGGCTATCGGCTGCACCAAACGTGCCGATCGAATCGTACTGGGAACTGCCATTCTGATTGACGCCATCGGCGCGACGCGACTTGCGCAAAGCCAGCCAGGCAATAGCGGTAACCGATAGAACAGCACAGACAACCCAAGCTCCCGCCACAGCTCGACTCCCGGTCGATGAACCTCAGGCTTCGACGGCATCCAGCAGGGCCCACGGCTTGTAGCCTGCGGTGCGTGCGGCCTTTTCCGCCTCCAGGATCGCCTCGGTCCGACTCAGCGAACGCGAACGATGCTCGAAGCGAAAGGCGGGCCCATTCGCGCCACGCACACTGAGGACAATCAGATAGCCCCTCATGGGGTTACTGGCTTCCCGAGTGGTTTTCACTTTCTTCGGAGCAACGCCCAGTGCTTCGCGCATCTGCCGCTCGAGATCTTCGACTTGATTCATTCAGGCTATTCCGGAGGGTGGTACTTGAAGTTTAACTGAGCGGATCAACGTCCTACAGAATCATCTATCGGGATGACTGTCTTTTCTGACGCCGTTCAACTTGTGCCATGCATTCGCAATGAACGCGATGCCTAAATGGATGGAATCACCACGCGCCGCGCTGCATCGCCAGAAACGCGAAAGCCCCGCACTGCGGGGCTTTCAACGTTGTAATAGTGGCGGAAGCGTAGAGATTCGAACTCTAGGACAGTTGCCCGTCGACGGTTTTCAAGACCGTTGCCTTAAACCACTCGGCCACGCTTCCACATGAGCGGGCGGCAATATTACCGGATCGCAACACACTGTCAAACTCTGATGATTCAGCACGCTTTTCCCTCTGTTATGATGAGCCCCACTACGGTCATGGATCCGTATCCCGCTTAACAGGAGTGTCTCGACATGCAAGAACGGCAATATCTCGACTCCACAGCCGTGGAGCAGAAAGAGGTCAGCGGCGTCCTGCGCAATACCTATGGCCTGCTGGCCCTGACTCTGGCCTTCAGCGGCCTGGTGGCCTTCGCCTCGCAGCAGATGCGTCTGCCCTACCCCAGCTTCTTCGTGGTGCTGCTGGGCTTCTACGGCCTGTTCTTCCTCACCGTGAAGCTGCGCAACAGCGCCTGGGGCCTGGTCAGCACCTTCGCCCTCACCGGCTTCATGGGCTACACCCTCGGCCCGATCCTGAACATGTACCTGGGCATGGCCAACGGCGCGAGCATCATCTCCTCGGCCTTCTTCATGACCGCCCTGGTGTTCTTCGGCCTGTCCGCCTATGTACTGACCACCCGCAAGGACATGAGCTTCCTGTCCGGCTTCATCACCGCGGGATTCTTCGTGCTGCTGGGCGCCGTCCTGGTTTCGCTGTTCTTCCAGATCAGCGGCCTGCAACTGGCCATCAGCGCCGGCTTCGTGCTGTTCTCCTCGGCGATGATCCTGTTCCAGACCAGTGCGATCATCCACGGCGGTGAGCGCAACTACATCATGGCCACCATCAGCCTGTACGTGTCGATCTACAACCTGTTCATTAGCCTGCTGCAGATCTTCGGCATCATGGGCAGCGACGACTGATCACCACGCCACCCAGGAAAAAGCCCGCTTCGGCGGGCTTTTTTCATTTCCGGCAGGGCAAAAAAGACGCGTTGCCGTATCATTCGGCGATACATCGTTGCAGTCAGTCCGAGCATGAAATTCGTCATCGCCCTCTTCTCTCCGCCGCATTCACCGGCCGCCCGGCGCGCCTTGCGCTTTGCCGAGGCTGCGCTGACCGGCGGCCACGACATCACCCGGCTGTTCTTCTATCAGGACGGCGTGCACAGCGCCTCGGCCAACGCCGTGTCCAGCCAGGACGAGCTGGATGTCGCCGCCGCCTGGACGCGCTTCGTCTCCGACAACCAGCTGGACGGTGTGGTCTGCATTGCCGCCGCGCTGCGCCGGGGCGTGCTCAATCCGGAAGAGGCGAATCGCTACTCGCGGCCTGCCGCCAACCTGCAGGCACCCTGGGATCTCTCCGGCCTCGGCCAGCTGCATGAGGCGGCGCAACTGGCGGACCGCCTGGTCTGTTTCGGAGGCAACTGATGGCCAAGTCCCTGCTGATCATCAGCCGCCAGGCACCCTGGGCCGGCCCTGCCGCCCGCGAGGCGCTGGATATCGCCCTCGCCGGCGGCGCCTTCGACCTGCCGATCTCGATGCTCTTTCTCGATGACGGCGTGTTCCAGCTTGCTCCCGACCAGCGTCCCACAACAGTCGAACAGAAGGACCTGCAGGCCAATCTGCAAGCCCTGCCGCTGTTCGGCGTGGAAGCCCTCTATACCAGCAGCCGCAGCCTTGCCGAACGCGGGCTGGACGGCGCCAGTCTGACGCTCCCCACCCGGGCGCTGGACGATGCCGCCTTGCGCCACCTGCTGCAAACCCACGACCAGGTGATCACGATCTGATGGCTACTCTCCACCTGCTCTCCCACTCCCCGTTCAACGATGGCCGCTTCGACAGCTGCCTGCTTCTCGCTGGAGCCGAAGATGGCATCCTGCTGACCGGCGATGCGGCTTACGCGCTGCAGCCAAACAGCAAGCCCGCGCAGGACCTGCTGGCACTGCCCGGCAGCAACGCGCTGTTCGCCCTGCAGGAAGATCTGCAAGCCCGAGGGCTGGACGATATCCCTGCCCGCGTCGTCGCCGTGGACTACCCCGGCTTCGTCGAACTCTGTACCCGCTTCGACAAGGTGAACGCCTGGCTATGAGCACCCTACTGGTCAACGGCCAGGCCTTGCCGCTGGACAAGGACGGCTACCTGGTCGACCTCAACGACTGGAGCGACGCCGCCGCCGAGGCCCTGGCATCCAACGAGGGCATCCACCTGACCCCCGAGCACTGGGAAATCCTCCTGCTGCTGCGCGAGTTCTACGGCGAGTTCCAGCTCTCGCCGGCCAACCGCCCGCTGATCAAGTACGCCGCCCAGAAACTGGGCGCGGAAAAGGGCAGCAGCCTGCACCTCAACCTCCTGTTCAAGGGCACACCGGCCAAGCTTGCCGCCAAGCTCGCCGGCCTGCCGAAGCCGACCAATTGCCTATGACCGCTTCCCCGCTCGTCCTGCAGACACCCGCCGAACACCCCTTTGCCCAATTCGTCCGCATTCTCGGCAAAGGCAAGCGCGGCGCGCGCGGCCTGACCCGCGAGGAAGCCCGCGAAGCCCTCGGCATGATCCTCGACGACAAGGTCGAGGAGGCGCAGCTGGGTGCCTTCCTGATGTTGCTGCGGCACAAGGAAGAAAGCGCCGAGGAACTCGCCGGCTTTACCGAGGCCGTACGCTCCCGCCTACAGGCACCGAAGATCGCCGTGGACCTCGACTGGCCCAGCTACGCCGGCAAGAAGCGTCACCTGCCCTGGTACCTGCTGGCCGCCAAGTGCCTGGGTGGCAGCGGCACCCGCATCCTCCTGCATGGCGGCGGCGCGCATACTGCTGGTCGGGTCTACAGCGAACAGCTGCTCGAGCAGCTTGGCCTGCCACTGTGTCGCGACTGGAACTCGGTCAGCGAGGCACTGGACGCCAAAGGTATCGCCTTCGCCCCGCTGGTCGACTGGATGCCACGCCTGCAGCGCATGATCGACCTGCGCAACACCCTCGGCCTGCGCTCCCCCATGCACTCGGCCGTGCGCCTGCTCAACCCACTGGGCGCCACCTGCGTCCTGCAGAGCATCTTCCACCCTGGCTATCAGGAAGTGCACCGCGAGGGCAGCCGCCTGCTCGGCGACTACGCCATCGTCATCAAGGGCGAAGGCGGCGAGATCGAGATGAACCCCGACGCCACCTCTCACCTCTATGGTTGCCGCGACGGCGGAGCCTGGGACGAAGAGTGGCCGGCACTGTCGCCACTGCGCCACGTCAAGCCGGAAACCCTGGACCCGGCACACCTGGTCGCCTTCTGGCGGGGTGAAGCCGAGGACGCTTACGGCGAACTGGCCGTCCGCGCCACCATGGCACTCGCCCTGCGCGCCTTGGGAATGCAGCGCGACGAAGCCTTCGCGGAAGCCGATAGACGCTGGGCTGCGCGGAATAAATCGATTTAATCGATATTTGGAATCCTGTTTTTGCGCTAAACAATCGAGCCACAGCCGATAGACTGGTCCCATCTCCCCCGTTTTCTGGAGCAATGAGATGGGACAGTTGATCGATGGCCGCTGGCATGACCAGTGGTATGACACCAGCAAGGACGGTCGTTTCCAGCGCGAGAACGCGCAGCGCCGCAACTGGGTTACTGCCGACGGCCAGCCCGGCCCCACCGGCGAGGGCGGCTTCCGCGCCGAAGCCGGCCGCTACCACCTCTACGTCTCACTGGCCTGCCCCTGGGCCCACCGCACGTTGATCTACCGCCAACTCAAGGGCCTCGAGTCGCTGATCGACGTATCGGTAGTCAGCTGGCTGATGCTGGAAAACGGCTGGACCTTCGACAAGGCACTTGGCTCCACCGGCGACAAGCTCGATGGCCTGACCTTCCTTCACCAGCGCTATACCAAAGACGATGCGAACTACACCGGCCGCGTGACCGTGCCGGTACTGTGGGACAAGCACGAGCAACGCATCGTCAGCAACGAATCGGCGGAGATCATCCGCATGTTCAACAGTGCCTTCGACGGCATCACCGGCAACTCGCTGGATCTCTACCCGGAACCGCTGCGCGCGCAGATCGACGAGCTGAACGAGCGCATCTACCCGGCCGTGAACAACGGTGTCTACCGCGCCGGCTTCGCCACGACGCAGGACGCCTACGAAGAAGCCTTCAAGACCCTGTTCAACGAGTTGGATTGGCTGGAACAGCGCCTGGGCCAGCAGCGCTACCTGGCCGGTGAATACCTGACCGAAGCCGACGTGCGCCTGTTCACCACACTGATCCGCTTCGACGCGGTCTACCACGGCCACTTCAAGTGCAACCTGCGCCGCCTGGCGGACTACCCGAACCTGTCCGGCTGGCTGCGCGAGCTGTATCAGCTTGAGGGCGTTGCCGGCACGGTGGACTTCCAGCACATCAAGAACCACTACTACGCCAGCCACCGCACCATCAACCCGACCGGCGTCGTGCCGCTCGGCCCGCAGCAGGACTTCACCGGGCCGCACGGGCGGGACCATCTGCCGGGCAACGGGATTGCGCGCAAGGACTGACTGGATGCTACCGATTCTGCAGGAGTGTCGAGTCAGATCGGCTTGTCGATACCGTCGTAGACCTTCTGCAACGCATCCAGGCGTTCCTGGTAGCGCTGCCTGAGGCAGGCCTTGTTGGCGCCGCAGGCGCGGCGCTGTTCCAGCCAGGCCAGCTGGGAGTCGCCCAGATTGCCGCGCATGCCCATGGCGAACAGACCGCGCAGCAGGCGGTAGGTGGTCGCCACCTGCACATCCATCTCGGACAGCTGACGATCCGCGCAGATGGCTTTCTCATCGGCCTGCCTGGCCTTCTTGCAGTCGAAGCTGGCCGCCGAGGCGGGCAAGGCGAAGCACCCCAGGGCGCAGGCGCCCCCCAGAATTGCAACGCGCAGGGCTTTCACTGCTGCCCCTCGAACCACGCCAGCTTTTCGCGCAGTTGCACCACTTCCCCGACAATCACCAGGGTCGGCGCATGTACTTCGTGCTCGGCCACCAGCTCCGGCAGGTTGGCCAGGGTGCCGGTGAACACGCGTTGATGCACCGTGGTGCCCTGCTGGACCAGCGCGGCAGGCGTATCGGCGGAACGGCCGTGACGCACCAGTTGCTCGCAGATGACCGGCAGGCCGACCAGACCCATGTAGAACACCAGGGTCTGCCCGGGGGCGACCAGATCGTTCCACGGCAGGTCGGTACTGCCATCCTTCAGATGACCGGTGACGAAACGCACGGACTGTGCGTAATCACGATGGGTCAGCGGAATACCGGCGTAGGCTGCGCAGCCGCTGGCCGCAGTGATACCGGGCACCACCTGGAACGGGATGTCATTGGCAGCCAGTTCGTCGATTTCCTCGCCACCGCGTCCGAAGATGAACGGGTCGCCGCCCTTCAAACGCAGGACGCGCTTGCCCTGTCGGGCCAGTTCGACCAGCTTGCGATTGATCTCGTCCTGCGGCACGGCGTGGTCCGCTCGGCGCTTGCCGACGTAGAGCCGATCCGCATCGCGGCGGCACAGCTCGAGGATGGCCGGCGCAACGAGGCGGTCGTAAAGCACCACATCGGCCTGCTGCATCAGACGCAGGGCGCGGAAGGTCAGCAGGTCGGGATCACCCGGACCGGCACCGACCAGATAGACCTCACCACGGGACTCAGCCTGGGGCGATTCCAGCTTGCCGACCAACAGTCGCTCGGCTTCGCTCGGCTGACCGGCGAGCATGCGCTCGGCGACCGGGCCCTGGAACACGTCTTCCCAGAACTTGCGGCGCTGCTGCAGGTCCGGCAGGCGCTGCTTCACGCTCTCGCGGAAGCGGCTGGCGAGGCCGGCCAGCTGGCCGTAGGTCGCGGGAATCCAGGTTTCCAGCTTGGCGCGCAGCAAACGGGCCAGCACCGGTGCATCGCCACCGCTGGAAACCGCCACCACCAGTGGCGAACGATCGACGATGGCCGGGAAGATCACGCTGCACAGCGCCGGCGCATCGACCACGTTGACCGGCACGCCGCGTTCGTTGGCGTCGCAGGAAACCTGGGCATTGAGCGGCTCGTCATCCGTGGCAGCGATGACCAGCACACAATCCTGCAGATCACCCTGGGCGTAGGGACGCAGCAGCAATTCACCTGCCCCCTCCTCGACCAGCTCGCGCAGTTCGGAATGCACCTCCGGAGCCACGACGCGCAGCACCGCGCCGGCATCGCTCAACAGGCGCGCCTTGCGCAGTGCGACATCACCGCCGCCGACCAGCAGCGCGCGACGTCCGCGCAGGATGTGGAACAGCGGCAGGAAGTCCATCTCAGCCGATTACCTCGATGCCCGCCATGTACGGCTTGAGCACTTCCGGCACGCGGATCGAGCCGTCTGCCTGCTGGTAGTTCTCCAGCACGGCGACCAGGGTACGGCCCACGGCCAGGCCCGAGCCGTTGAGGGTGTGCACCAGCTCCGGCTTGCCGGTTTCCGGGTTGCGGTAGCGCGCCTGCATGCGGCGAGCCTGGAAATCGCCGCAGTTGGAGCAGGAGGAAATCTCGCGGTACTTGTCCTGGCTCGGCACCCAGACTTCGAGGTCGTAGGTCTTGGCCGCGCCGAAGCCCATGTCGCCGGTGCACAGCGCCAGGGCGCGGTACGGCAGCTCCAGCGCCTGAAGGACCTTCTCGGCGTTGCCGACCAGGCTTTCCAGGGCTTCCCAGGACTTCGACGGCTCGACGATCTGCACCATCTCGACCTTGTCGAACTGGTGCTGGCGGATCATGCCGCGGGTATCGCGGCCCGACGCACCAGCCTCGCTGCGGAAGCAAGGCGTGTGAGCGACGAACTTCAGCGGCAGCTCCTTCGCATCGAGGATCTGCCCGGCGACGATGTTGGTCAGCGAGACTTCGGCGGTCGGGATCAGGTACAGGTCCGCTTCGTCTTCGCGCTGGATCTTGAACAGGTCTTCCTCGAACTTCGGCAGCTGGCCGGTGCCTTGCAGCGCCGGAGCCTGCACCAGGTACGGGGTGTAGGCCTCCTCGTAGCCGTGCTCGCGGGTGTGCAGGTCGATCATGAACTGCGCCAGGGCACGGTGCAGGCGAGCGATCGGGCCGCGCATCAGGGCGAAGCGCGCGCCGGACAGGCGCGCGGCGGTCTCGAAGTCCAGCCAGCCGTGCTGCTCGCCGAGGGCGACGTGGTCCTTGATCTCGAAATCGAAGGTGCGCGGGGTACCCCAGCGACGAACTTCGACGTTCTCTTCCTCATCAGCACCCACCGGCACGGATTCGTGGGGCAGGTTCGGGATGTTCAGCAACAGGATGTCCAGCTCGACCTGGATGGCGTCCAGCTCGCGCTTGCCGGATTCCAGCTCCTCGGCCATGCGGTTGACCTCGGCCTTCAGCGGCGCAACGTCCTCGCCATTCTTCATGGCCTGGCCGATGGCCTTGGAGCGCGAGTTGCGCTCGGCCTGCAGGGTCTCGGTGCGGGTCTGCACGGACTTACGCTGGCTCTCCAGCGCTTCGATGCGCGCCACGTCCAGGGTGAAGCCACGGGTGGCCAGGCGTTCGGCCACTTCCTGCGGCTGGGTACGAACCAGTTTGGAATCGAGCATGGTGTCTTCTCGTGTCTAGTGTCAGGCGGCGCTCGCGGGCGCCACTTCAGGATTTTCTGCGACGGCGGGAACTGGCCTTGTCGAGGCTGGCCAGGTGGCGCAGCTTTTCGCCGATCTTCAGTTCGAGCCCGCGCGGCACGGGTTGGTAATACTGGCGCGGTTCCATGGACTCGGGGAAGTAGTCTTCTCCGGCCGCATAGGCATCCGGCTCATCATGGGCATAGCGGTACTCGTCGCCATAGCCCAGGTTCTTCATCAGCTTGGTCGGTGCATTGCGCAGGTGCAGCGGCACTTCCAGCGAACCGCTTTCCGCCACATCACGGCGCGCCGTGTTGTAGGCGTTGTAGACGGCATTGCTCTTCGGCGCACAGGCCAGGTACACGATAGCCTGCGCAATCGCCAACTCGCCTTCGGGGCTGCCAAGGCGCTCCTGCACATCCCAGGCGTGGAGGCACAGGGTCAGGGCGCGCGGATCGGCATTGCCGATGTCCTCACTGGCCATGCGCACCACGCGGCGGGCGATGTACAGCGGATCGCAGCCGCCATCGAGCATGCGCGAATACCAGTACAGCGCGCCATCGGGGCTGGAACCGCGCACTGACTTGTGCAGCGCGCTGATCTGGTCGTAGAACGCCTCGCCGCCCTTGTCGAAACGCCGGCGCGAGTCGCCCAGCAGGTTCTGCAGCAGCTCGGCGCTGATCTCGCCGTTGTCCTCGGCGAGGTCCGAGGCGTTTTCCAGCAGGTTGAGCAGGCGCCGGCCATCGCCGTCAGCAGCCGCCATAAGGATGGCGAAGCTGTCGTCGGGCAGGCTCAGGTTGCGCTTGCCCAGGCCCTTCTCCTCCGTCAGCGCACGCTCGACCAGCCGGCGCAGGGCTGCTTCATCAAGGCTTTTCAGCACGTAGACGCGGGCGCGGGAGAGCAACGCGTTGTTCAGTTCGAAGGACGGGTTCTCGGTGGTCGCGCCAATGAAGATCAGCGTGCCGTCTTCCACATAGGGCAGGAAGGCATCCTGCTGACTCTTGTTGAAGCGATGCACTTCGTCGACGAAGAGGATGGTGCGGCGACCGTACTGCGCAGCATGCTGCTTGGCCACTTCCACCGACTGACGAATCTCCTTGACCCCGGAGAGCACCGCCGAGATGGTCTCGAAGTGCGCGTCGGTAACCTGGGCCAGCAGCTTCGCCAGGGTGGTCTTTCCGACCCCAGGCGGGCCCCAGAAGATCATCGAGTGCAGCGCGCCCTGCTCTAGGGCCTCGCGCAGCGGCTTGCCGCGGGCGAGCAGGTGCTCCTGACCGACGTACTCGTCCAGGCTGGTCGCGCGCAGGCGCGCGGCCAGGGGCTGGGAAACGGGGGCGGAGCGGAACAGATCCACGGTCTTACCTATTACTTAAAGCAGGCGCTTGGCGCCGATCATTCCTGAATGACGTCGACGCCCTTGGGCACTTCGAAGACGAACTGCTTGGCGTCCATCGCCTCGTTCATCTTCACGTCGAAGAACAGGATGTTGGTGCGCTGGCCGACGCTGTCGATCAGCTGCATGTCGTTCACCACGCCGCTACGGAAGGAAATCCGCAGGCTGTCGAACAGGGTGTCCTTGGACTTCGGCTTGAGGGTGAAGTCCACTACGTTGCCACCGTCCTTGGCGCTGATGTCGAAGCTCTGGCCAATCTTCGACACGTCGCCGGAGAGCAGCAGCGCCGGGGTCTGGGTCAGGCGCTGGTCGAGCTTCTGGATGGTCACCTGCTCCAGGTCCGGGTCATACAGCCAGATCTTCTCGCCGTTGGAGATGAGCAGCTGCTCGTTCGGCGCATCGGTGTGCCAGCGGAACAGGCCCGGGCGCTTGAGGCCCAGGGTGCCGGCGGTTTCCTGCAGACGGGTGCCGCTGCCATCCAGGGTCAGCTGGGAGAAGCGCGCGGTCATGGTCTGGGCCTTGGTGAGCATCCCGCTCAGGCGCTGCGCAGCAGCCTCGTCGGCATGGGCCTGGACGCCGGCAACAGCCAGCGCAGCAACGAACAACAGGCGGATCAGACGCATCGAAACCCTCGAAGTCGAATCAATCACGGATCGGGGCCGGCGCGATGACTTCGCGCGAGCCATTGGTATTCATCGGAGTGACCACGCCGGCCATCTCCATTGCCTCGATCATCCGCGCGGCGCGGTTGTAGCCGATCTTCAGCTTGCGCTGCACGGCGGAGATCGAAGCCCGGCGGCTTTCGGTGACGAAGCGTACGGCTTCGTCGTAGAGCGGATCGTCCTCGCTGCCCTCACTGCCCTCGCCGCCACCGCCACCTTCGAACGAACCGCCGCCGCCTTCGTCGGCACCGGCGAGGATGTCTTCGATGTAGTTCGGCGCGCCACGCAGCTTCCACGCCTCGACGACGCGGTGCACCTCATCGTCGGAGACGAAGGCGCCATGGACGCGGATCGGCAGGCCGGTACCCGGCGGCAGGTAGAGCATGTCGCCGTGGCCCAGCAGTTGCTCGGCGCCACCCTGGTCGAGGATGGTGCGCGAGTCGATCTTGCTGGACACCTGGAAGGCGATTCGGGTCGGGATGTTCGCCTTGATCAGGCCGGTGATCACGTCCACCGACGGACGCTGGGTCGCCAGGATCAGGTGGATGCCCGCCGCACGCGCCTTCTGGGCGATACGGGCGATCAGTTCTTCCACCTTCTTGCCGACGATCATCATCATGTCGGCGAATTCATCGACCACTACCACAATGGTCGGCAGGGTCTGCAGCAGCGGCGCCTCGTCTTCCATGCTCTCGCGGCGGTACAGCGGGTCGGTCAGCGGGGTGCCGGCCTCCTCCGCATCCTTCACCTTGCGGTTGAAGCCGGCGAGGTTACGCACGCCCATGGCCGCCATCAGCTTGTAGCGGCGCTCCATCTCGGCGACGCTCCAGCGCAACGCGTTGGCGGCCTCCTTCATGTCGGTGACCACCGGGCAAAGCAGGTGCGGAATGCCTTCGTAGATCGACAGTTCCAGCATCTTCGGGTCGATCATGATCAGCCGCGCCTCTTCCGGCGTGGACTTGAACAGGATCGACAGGAGCATGGCGTTCACCCCCACCGACTTACCCGAACCGGTGGTACCGGCCACCAGCAGGTGCGGCATCTTCGCCAGGTCGGTGATGACCGGGTTGCCGCCGATGTCATGGCCCAGGGCCAGTGGCACGGTGGACTTGTGCTCGTCGTACTCCGGTGTCATCAGCACTTCGGAGAAGCGCACCATCTGCCGGTCTTCGTTGGGAATCTCGATGCCCACGGTGGTCTTGCCGGGGATGACTTCCACCACGCGCACGCTGATCACCGCCAGCGAGCGCGCCAGGTCCTTGGCCAGGTTGGAGATGCGGCTGACCTTCACGCCGGCGGCCGGCTGGATTTCGAAACGGGTGATCACCGGGCCCGGATGCACGGACTCGACGATGACTTCGACGCCGAATTCCTTGAGTTTGATTTCCAGCAGGCGCGACATGGCCTCCAGGGATTCCGGCGAGTAGCTCTGCTTCTTCTCGGAAGCCGGGTCGAGGATCGACAGCGGCGGCAGCGTACCTTCCACGGCGGTATCGACGAACAGCGGCGCCTGCTTCTCTTTCAGCACGCGCTTGCTCGGCTCGGCCGGCTTGGTGGGCGGCGGCGGGACGTCGATCTTCGGCGCCACGCGCTTCTCGCGCTCCTGCACGCTCTTGACCAGCGCTTCCTCGCGCTCGATCAGGCGCTCCTTGACCTTGGCCTGCTCGCGGCGGTCGGCAACGATGGGAGCGGCGACTTCGGCCACGCGCTCGTCGACTTCACGCAACTGGGCGACGAGCTGCTTGTGCTCGCTGCGGGCACTCCACCAGCGGTTGGTGGCGTTATGAATGAGCTCGAAGAGGTCGAGAGTGATCTTGCCAGTGACGTCCATCACCTTGAACCAGGACAGGTCGGCGAACACCGTCATGCCGAACAGGAACAGCGCCAGGAACAGCAGCGTACTGCCCTGCACGTTCAGCGCATTGATGCCCAGCTGGCCCAGGCTCTCACCCAGGGCGCCGCCAGCCGTGGCGGGCATGTGGGCACCACTGGTGTGGAAATGAATGTAGGCCAGCGCGGAGCCGGACAGGACCAGGAACACCAGGCCGATCAGGCGCCAGGAGAATAGCCAGCCGCTCCACTCCCAGGCCACGTGGCGCTTGCGGAAGACCTGATAGGTCTTTACCGCCAGCAGCAGCGGGAACAGGTAGGCGAAATAGCCCAGCACCATGAACAGAATGTCAGCGCTCAGCGCACCCAGACGGCCGGCCGCGTTCTGCACCTGCTCGACGTGACTGGAATGGCTCCAGCCCGGATCGGAGGAATCGTAGGTGAGCAGCGCCATCCAAAGGTAAAGACAGAGCGCGCCCAGCGCGATCAGAGCCCCTTCCTTCAGACGGTAATGCAGTTGCTGGCGCCAGGCGGCGGCATGGCTTGCTGTGGTGTCCTTCAAAACGCTTCTATTCCTGCGCTATACGCGCGTCCGAGAGTCGTTGGGCCGCGAAACGGGCCTATTGTACGGCTTTGGCCGGCCGATGCCAGCGAACCCGGGTGTGCCTGACTGCGCTTTTGCCGGCTTTCCGGGGTTCGGTGTAGCATAGCCCAACACCGCTTTTCGGCTGCTCAATTGGAGCATGCATTCTCTTACGTGACAAAGGCTTATGGAGTCTTTTTATGAGTGAAGTCAAGCATTCGCGCCTGATCATCCTGGGCTCCGGCCCCGCGGGCTACACCGCGGCCGTGTATGCCGCGCGCGCCAACCTCAAGCCTGTTGTCATCACCGGCATCCAGCCCGGCGGCCAACTGACCACCACCACCGAGGTCGACAACTGGCCCGGCGACGTCGAGGGCCTGACCGGTCCCGCCCTGATGCAGCGCATGGAGCAGCACGCCAAGCGTTTCGATACCGAGATCGTCTACGACCACATCCACACCGCCGAGTTGCAGCAGAAGCCTTTCACCCTCAAGGGCGACAGCGGCACCTACACCTGCGACGCGCTGATCATCGCCACCGGCGCCTCGGCCCAGTACCTGGGCATGTCCTCGGAAGAGGCCTTCATGGGCAAGGGCGTTTCCGCCTGCGCCACCTGTGACGGCTTCTTCTACCGCAACCAGGTCGTCTGCGTGGTCGGCGGCGGCAACACTGCCGTGGAAGAGGCGCTGTACCTCTCCAACATCGCCAAGGAAGTCCACCTGATCCATCGCCGCGACAAGCTGCGCTCGGAGAAGATCCTGCAGGAGAAGCTGTTCGAGAAGGCCAGGAACGGCAACGTACGCCTGCACTGGAACACCACCCTGGACGAAGTCCTGGGCGACAACATGGGCGTGATCGGCGTGCGCCTGAAGGACGCCGAAAGCGGCGAAACCCGTCAGCTGGACCTCTCCGGCGTATTCATCGCCATCGGCCACAAGCCCAACACCGACCTGTTCAAGGGCCAGCTGGAAATGCATGACGGCTACCTGAAAATCAAGGGCGGCGCCGAAGGCAATGCAACCCTGACCAGCATCGACGGCGTATTCGCCGCTGGCGACGTGGCCGACCACGTCTATCGCCAGGCGATCACCTCCGCCGGCGCCGGCTGCATGGCCGCGCTGGATGCCGAAAAGTTCCTCGACGACAACTGATCGGCGCAAGGGGAGGCTCGCCCTCCCCTCCTCCCTATGCTCAAGTGGCTTTCGCGCAGCAATTTCGACTTTCCGCCCCTCGACAAGGCCCTGCACGAGCCCAACGGCCTGCTTGCGGCCGGCGGGGACCTCAACCCGCAGCGCCTGATCCAGGCCTACCGCCATGGCTGTTTCCCCTGGTACCAGGACGGCCAGCCGATCCTCTGGTGGTCACCCGACCCGCGCACCGTGCTGTTTCCCGAAGAACTGCATGTCTCCCGCAGCCTCGCCAAGTTCATCCGCCAGCAGCAGTACCAGGTCACCCTCGACCAGGCCTTCGAGCAGGTCATTCACGGCTGTGCCGGCCCGCGCGATTATGCGGACGGCACCTGGATCACTACGCCGATGCAGGAGGCCTATTGCGAGCTGCACCGCCTGGGCATCGCCCACTCGGCGGAAGCCTGGCACGGCAATGAACTGGTCGGCGGGCTTTACGGCCTGGCCATCGGCCGCCTGTTCTTCGGCGAATCCATGTTCAGTCGCGCCGACAATGCCTCCAAGGTCGCCTTCGTCACTCTGGTGCAGCGCCTGAAGGCCGCCGGCTTCGTGATGATCGACTGCCAGATGCCGACCCAGCACCTGCACAGTTTTGGTGCCCGCGCCATTTCCCGTCGCGAATTCGCCAGCTACCTGCGCCGTCATCTCGACGAAACTCCATCGCAGGACTGGACTTCGCAGGCGGACCCGCTCAGCCTGTCTTAAACTTGCCTGAGGGACCTCGCAGGGGTTGAAGATGACCGAGCTCGCCCGCCTGAAGTTTTACGCCACACAACCGCATCCATGCAGCTATCTGCCCGAAGAACAGGCGACCACCCTGTTCCTCGACCCCAGCCAGCCCATGGACGCGCAGTTGTACGCCTCGCTGTCCGAGGTCGGCTTCCGGCGCAGCGGCGAACACCTCTACCGACCACACTGCCAGCATTGCACCGCGTGCATCCCGGCACGCATTCCGGCCACTGGCTTTCAACCGAACCGCCAGCAGAAGCGCATCATCAAGCGCAACGCCGACCTGGAAGTCCTCCGCAAGCGCCCCGCCTTCACCGAGGAGTACTACGCCCTCTACATGCGCTACATCGAACAACGCCATGCCGACGGAGACATGTACCCACCCAGCCGCGACCAGTTCGCCACCTTCCTCGTCCGCGACCTGCCATTCAGCTGCTTCTTCGAGTTCCGCCTGCACGGCAGACTGCTCGCCGTCGCTGTCACTGACGTACTGCCCAACGGTCTCTCCGCCGTCTACACCTTCTACGACCCGGATGAGGAGCGCCGCAGCCTGGGGCGCTTTGCCATCCTCTGGCAGGTGGCCGAGACCGAGCGCCTGAACCTGCACGCCGTCTACCTGGGCTACTGGATCAAGAATTGCCGGAAGATGAACTACAAGACCCAGTACCGCCCGATCGAGCTTTTCGTGAACCAGCGCTGGGTGGCGCTGAACTGAAGCGAAAACACCCATTGGCGTTGTGGGGCGATTTCAGGCACAATGTGTGCCTTTTTTAATGCCCTGAAACTTCAGGCAACCATAGATACCGAGGGTTCTACTGCATGTCGAAAGAAGACAGCTTCGAAATGGAAGGCACTGTCGTCGACACCCTGCCCAACACCATGTTCCGCGTGGAGTTGGAGAACGGGCACGTCGTTACCGCGCACATCTCCGGGAAGATGCGCAAGAACTACATCCGCATCCTGACCGGCGACAAAGTTCGCGTTGAACTGACGCCCTACGACCTGTCCAAGGGTCGCATCACCTACCGCGCTCGCTGACAGACGGTAGGTGCCGGTAAAAACCGGCACACAGAAAAACGCCCGGCATTGCCGGGCGTTTTCGTTTACGCCTGATTTATAAGCGTCAGGCCGGTTCTGCGGCGATCACTTCGAACTCGAAGGCGAGTTCGCCATCCTTCAGGTCCACATGGGCCACGCCACCGTGCTCGGCCAGCTCGCCGAACAGGATCTCCTCGGCCAGCGGCCGCTTGATCTTGTCCTGGATGAGCCGCGCCATCGGGCGAGCGCCCATCTGCGGGTCATAGCCCTTGTCCGCCAGCCAACCGCGCGCCGAGTCGCTGACTTCGATCTGCACGTGCTTGTCCTCCAGCTGCGCCTGCAGCTCGGTGAGGAACTTGTCGACGATGCTCTTGATAGTCTCGTGACTCAGGCGGCCGAACTGGATGATGGTGTCCAGACGGTTGCGGAACTCCGGGGTGAAGCTCTTCTTGATCACTTCCATGGCATCGGTGGAGTGGTCCTGCTGCGTGAAGCCGATGGAGGCCCGCGCCGCGGTTTCCGCGCCAGCGTTGGTGGTCATGATCAGGATGACGTTGCGGAAGTCCGCCTTGCGTCCGTTGTTGTCGGTCAGGGTGCCATGGTCCATCACCTGCAGCAGCAGGTTGAAGACTTCCGGGTGCGCCTTCTCGATCTCGTCCAGCAGCAGCACGCAGTGCGGCGTCTTGGTGATCGCTTCGGTCAGCAGGCCACCCTGATCGAAACCGACGTAGCCCGGAGGCGCGCCGATCAGACGGGACACGGTATGCCGCTCCATGTACTCGGACATGTCGAAGCGCACCAGCTCCACACCCAGCGCCTTGGCCAGCTGACGAGCCACCTCGGTCTTGCCCACCCCGGTCGGACCGGAGAACAGGAAGGAGCCGACTGGCTTGTCCGGCGATTTGAGACCGGCGCGTGACAGCTTGATGGCAGTGGACAGCGACTCGATGGCCGCGGCCTGGCCGAACACGGTCAGCTTCAGGTCCCGCTCCAGGTTGCGCAGCAGCTCTTTATCGGAGCTGGAAACGTGCTTGGGCGGAATCCGCGCAATCTTCGCGACGATGTCCTCGACCTGCGGCACTTCGATGCGCTTCACGCGCTTCTCTTCCGGCTGCAGGCGCTGGTAGGCACCCGCCTCGTCGATCACATCGATGGCCTTGTCCGGCATGTGCCGGTCATTGATGTAGCGGGCGGCCAACTCGGCGGCGGCGCGCAGCGCTTCATCGCTGTACTCGATGTGGTGGTGCTGCTCGAAGCGCGGCTTCAGGCCCTTGAGGATGCCGAAGGTATCTTCGACGGACGGCTCAGTGACGTCGACCTTCTGGAAGCGACGAGCCAGCGCGCGGTCCTTCTCGAAGATGCCGCGGAATTCCTGGAAGGTGGTTGAACCGATGCAGCGGATCTCACCGGACGACAACAGCGGCTTCAGCAGGTTGGACGCATCCATCACTCCGCCCGATGCCGCACCGGCACCGATGATGGTGTGGATCTCGTCGATGAACAGCACCGCATGCGGACGCTTGCGCAGTTCGTTGAGCAGCGCCTTGAAGCGCTTCTCGAAGTCGCCGCGGTACTTGGTGCCCGCCAGCAGCGCACCCAGGTCCAGGGAGTAGACGACGCTGTCGGACAGCAGGTCCGGCACCTGGCCGTCGACGATGCGTTTGGCCAGGCCTTCGGCGATGGCGGTCTTGCCGACGCCAGCCTCACCCACCAGCAGCGGGTTGTTCTTGCGGCGACGAGCCAGGATCTGCGCCACGCGCTCGACTTCCGACTCACGACCGACCAGCGGGTCGATACGCCCCTGACGCGCCAGGTCGTTCAGGTTACTGGCATAGGCATCCAGCGGATGACTGGAAGTGGAAGACTCGCCGCCCTCCTCGTCCTGCATCTCCTGCTCGTTGTCCTGATGCTCGGCATGGCCCGGCACCTTGGAGATGCCATGGGCGATGTAGTTGACCACGTCGATCCGCGCAACGCTCTGCTGCTTGAGCAGGAACACCGCCTGACTTTCCTGCTCGCTGAAGATGGCGACCAGTACGTTGGCGCCGGTGACTTCGCGCTTGCCGGAACTCTGCACGTGGAATACGGCACGCTGCAGGACGCGCTGGAAGCCCAGGGTCGGCTGGGTTTCGCGATCCTCATCGTGCTGGGGGATCAGCGGCGTGGTGGAATCGATGAACTCCTGCAGGTCTCGCCGCAGCTTGTCCAGATTCGCACCGCACGCCTTCAGAACCGTCGCGGCAGCCTCATTATCAAGAAGCGCCAACAGCAAGTGCTCAACGGTCATGAACTCATGCCGCTTCGCCCGCGCCTCCTTGAAGGCGAGATTGAGGGTGACTTCGAGCTCTCGATTCAACATGACTTCACCTCGCTCCCAAACATCCGCATCAACCTTCTATCTCAATTTCGCACAACAGTGGATGTTGGCTCTCCCTCGCATATTGATTGACCTGCATGGCTTTGGTTTCCGCGACATCGCGGGTAAAGGTCCCGCAGTGCGCCTTGCCCTGGGTATGCACAGTCAACATGACCTTGGTTGCCTGCTCGCGGTTCATGTTGAAGTACAGCTCGAGCACCTCAACCACGAAATCCATCGGGGTGTAATCATCGTTGAACATGATGACCCGATACATGGACGGCGCCTTCAGGGCCGGCTTGGCTTCTTCAACCGCCAGCCCCGTCCCGTCGTCTTCCAATGGATCCGGGCGGTCCTGATTGAATGTTAGTCGAATCTGGCTACTTGCATGCATGCTGGAATAAAAGCTTTGCGAGTGGGTGAATGAGTGGGCCGGCCGGAGTTTGAATCGCCTCTCAGGCCCAGACGACGCCGCCTTGACTAACGGCAAAAGGGTGTTACAACCAAAGGATACCCCCGGAGGGTATCAGGAGTTCCGGACGCCAGTCTTCAGAAAAAGGCATAGCGGAATAGTAGTGGATGATACTCCAGCGATGGAGTCCTTTGCAGAGGGATATCAGCATGCTTAGCGGTAAGGTCAAGTGGTTCAACAACGCCAAGGGCTACGGTTTCATCCTGGCTGATGGCCGAGATGAGGACCTGTTTGCTCATTACTCGGCAATCCAGATGGATGGCTACAAGACTCTCAAGGCCGGCCAACCCGTCAGTTTCGAGATCCTGCAAGGTCCGAAGGGGTTGCACGCGGTGAACATCCAGCCCGTCAACGCCAATGCATCCACCCCGTCCGCGCAGACTGCCCCGAGCAGCGAGGTAGAAAACCTCACGGCGGAAGCCTGATTCGTCAAGGATCAGACGAAACGAAAAAGGCCGGCAGCAAGCCGGCCTTTTTCATGGGCAACGCATCACCCGGTTACATCTTGGCGATGATCGCGTCACCGAACTCGGAGCAGGACAGCAGCTTGGCACCGTCCATCAGTCGCTCGAAGTCGTAGGTCACGGTTTTCGCGGCGATGGCGCCGTTCACGCCGTCGATGATCAGGTCGGCCGCTTCCGGCCAGCCCATGTGGCGCAGCATCATCTCGGCGGAGAGGATCACCGAGCCCGGGTTGACCTTGTCCAGCCCGGCGTACTTGGGCGCAGTGCCGTGGGTGGCCTCGAACATGGCCACCGAATCGGACAGGTTGGCTCCCGGTGCAATGCCGATACCGCCCACCTCTGCCGCCAGGGCATCGGACAGGTAATCACCGTTGAGGTTGAGCGTGGCAATGACGTCGTACTCGGCCGGGCGCAGCAGGATCTGCTGCAGCATGGCGTCGGCGATCACATCCTTCACCACGATATTCTTGCCGGTGGTCGGGTTCTTGAACTGCATCCACGGACCGCCGTCGAGCAGCTGGGCACCGAACTCGTCGCGGGCGAGCTCATAACCCCAGTCCTTGAAGGCGCCCTCGGTGAATTTCATGATGTTGCCTTTATGGACGATGGTGACCGAGCTACGGTCATTGTCCACGGCGTATTGCAGGGCCTTGCGCACCAGGCGTTTGGTGCCCTCTTGGGAAACCGGCTTGATGCCGATGCCGCAGTTTTCGGTGAAGCGGATCTTCTTGACGCCCATTTCCTCGGTGAGGAACTTGATGACCTTCTGCGCCTCGGGGGTTCCGGCCTTCCACTCGACGCCGGCATAGATGTCTTCGGAGTTCTCGCGGAAGATCACCATATCCACGTCGCCGGGCTTCTTCACCGGGCTCGGCACACCTTCGAACCAGCGCACCGGGCGCAGGCAGACATAAAGGTCGAGCTGCTGGCGCAGCGCCACGTTCAGGGAGCGAATGCCACCGCCCACCGGAGTGGTCAGCGGGCCCTTGATCGATACGACGTAGTCGCGAACAGCATCCAGGGTTTCCTGGGGCAGCCAGGTGTCCTGGTCGTACACCTGAGTGGCCTTCTCGCCCGCGTAGACTTCCATCCACGCGATCTTGCGGTCGCCCTTGTAGGCTTTCTCGACGGCGGCGTCGACGACCTTGATCATGACCGGACTGATATCGACACCAATGCCATCGCCCTCGATGAAGGGGATGATCGGGTTCTTCGGTACATTCAAGGACATATCGGCGTTGACGGTGATTTTGTCACCGGCCGGCACCTGGATCTTTTGGTATCCCATGCTGAACTCCGCTTTTTGATTGAAACCCTCTTGCAGCCACTGAGGGTAGCTCACAAGTCGGTAATCGAACTACATCATTCCTTAGTCTAAAAAAGGGACACGCTTCACCCTGCCTTTAGGGTGGTATACTGGCCGGCATGACTTAATGGTCATCGAGGTCCGAGCAGTCTGGGACCAGACTCTCTCCTCGCAGCGGCGCACGTCCTCACCAGGATCCCGCCGTACAACGCTCTACTGGCGCCCCAATATCCCCGCGGCAAATCTCGAAGGTCGGTCAACCACTTCGCTGACCGCAAGCGTGTACCAACGCGATTCGAGACTCTGTGCGCGCCCAGCAAAGAAGAGAGTTAGAACGAGATGTCCATCCGCTCGAAGATCACCTACACCTTCACCGACGAAGCACCCGCCCTTGCCACCTATTCGCTTCTTCCTATCGTAAAAGCCTTTGCCGCTTCCGCCGGCATCGACGTCGAGACCCGCGACATCTCTCTTTCAGGCCGTATCCTGGCCTCCTTCGCTGACCAGCTCGGCGACAAGGCCATCGAAGACGATCTGGCCTACCTGGCCGTACTGGCCACCGACGCCAAAGCCAATATCATCAAGCTGCCGAACATCTCCGCTTCGGTGCCGCAGCTCAAGGGCGCCATCGCCGAGCTGCAGAAGCTGGGCTACGCCGTTCCGGACTTCCCGGAAGACCCGCAGACCGACGCCGAGAAAGACACCCGCGCCCGCTACGCCAAGGTCCTGGGCAGCGCCGTGAACCCGGTCCTGCGTGAAGGCAACTCCGACCGCCGCGCCCCGGCCGCCGTAAAAGCCTACGCCCGCAAGCACCCGCACAGCATGGGCAAGTGGAGCATGGCTTCGCGCTCCCACGCCGACTACATGCGTGGCGGCGACTTCTTCTCCAGCGAGCAGTCGGTCACCATCCCGAAGGCCGGTGAAGTCCGCATCGAGTTCGTCGGCAAGGACGGCAAGGTCGAGACCAAGAAGACCCTGAAGATGCAGGACGGCGAAGTCCTCGACAGCATGTTCATGAGCTGCAGCAAACTGCGCGCCTTCTTCGAGAAGACCCTGCAGGACTGCAAGGAAACCGGCGTCATGTGGTCCCTGCACGTCAAGGCCACCATGATGAAGATCTCCCACCCGATCGTCTTCGGCCACGCCGTCACCGTCTACTACAAGGACGTGTTCGAGAAGTACGGCCAGCTGTTCGAAGAGCTGGGCGTGAACCCGAACAACGGCATCTCCAGCGTCTACGACAAGATCAAGTCGCTGCCGGCCTCGCAGCAGGAAGAAATCCTCCACGACATCCACGAGGTGTACAGCCACCGCCCGGAAATGGCGATGGTCGACTCGGTCAAGGGCATCACCAACCTGCACATCCCCAGCGACGTGATCGTCGACGCCTCCATGCCGGCCATGATCCGCAACTCGGGCCAGATGTGGGGCAAGGACGGCAAGCAGAAAGACACCAAAGCGGTAATGCCGGAAAGCACCTACGCCCGCATCTACCAGGAAATGATCAACTTCTGCAAAACCAACGGCGCGTTCGACCCGACCACCATGGGCAGCGTACCGAACGTCGGCCTGATGGCGCAGAAGGCCGAGGAATACGGCTCCCACGACAAGACCTTCGAACTGGAAGCTGACGGCGTGATGCGCGTTGTCGATGCCGACGGCAAGGTCCTGATGCAGCACGAAGTTCAAGCCGGCGACATCTGGCGCGCCTGCCAGACCAAGGACGCCCCGATCCGCGACTGGGTCAAGCTGGCCGTTACCCGCGCCCGCGCCTCCAACACCCCAGCCATCTTCTGGCTGGACCCGGAGCGCGCCCACGACAACGAGCTGCGCAAGAAGGTCGAGCTGTACCTGAAAGACCACGACCTGACCGGTCTGGACATCAGCATCAAGGGCTACAACGAAGCCATCCGCACCAGCATGGAGCGCCAGCTGCGCGGCCTGGACACCATCTCGGTGACCGGCAACGTCCTGCGCGACTACCTGACCGACCTGTTCCCGATCATGGAACTGGGCACCTCGGCCAAGATGCTGTCCATCGTTCCGCTGATGGCGGGCGGCGGCATGTACGAAACCGGCGCCGGCGGCTCGGCTCCGAAACACGTACAGCAGCTGGTGGAAGAGAACTACCTGCGCTGGGATTCCCTGGGCGAGTTCCTGGCCCTGGCGGTCTCCTTCGAAGAAGAAGGCATCAAGACCGACAACGCCAAGGCCAAGGTACTGGGCAAGACCCTGGACATCGCCACCGGCAAGCTGCTCGACAACAACAAGTCGCCGTCGCGCAAGATCGGTGAGATCGACAACCGCGGCAGCCACTTCTACCTGGCCATGTACTGGGCCCAGGCCCTGGCCGAGCAGAACGACGACGCCGAGCTGAAAGCTCACTTCGCCGGCCTGGCCAAGACCCTGACCGAGAAGGAAGCAACCATCGTCGCCGAACTGAACGGCGTACAGGGCAAGCCGGCGGAAATCGGTGGTTACTACCGTTCCGACGCGGAGCTGACCAGCAAGGTCATGCGCCCGAGCGCGACCTTCAACGCCGCGATCGACGCACTGGCGTAAGCCTTTTCGCGTGACACCAGAACCCCCGGGCCTTCCCGGGGGTTCTGCTTTCTGCTTCCGGCAACGTTAAACTCGCGCCTTTTCCACAATCTTCCCGAGGGGAATCCACACCCATGCGCTGGCTAGCACACGTCACCGTCGCCACCATCGTCGAAGACCAGGGCCGCTTCCTGCTGGTGGAGGAAATGTCCGCTGACAAAAAGCCGGTCTTCAACCAGCCCGCAGGCCACCTGGAAGCCAACGAAACCCTGCTCGAGGCCGCCGTGCGCGAAACCCTCGAGGAAACCGGCTGGGACGTGGAGCTGACCGCCGTTACCGGCATCTACCTGTACACCGCCCCCAGCAACGGCGTGACCTACCAGCGCGTCTGCTTCGCCGCCCGCCCCCTGCGCCACCACCCCGAGCGCGCACTGGACGACGGCATCCTCGGCGCCCGCTGGATGACCCGCGAAGAGCTGGCCGCACAGCCCGATCGCTGGCGCAGCCACCTGGTCCTGCGCTGCATCGATGACCACCTCGCGGGCGAAAGCTTCCCCCTGGCACTGATCCGCGACTGAACCCGGCGAAAACCCGCAGCCGAGCCTCTGGCGCTCGGCTCTGGTAGAATCGCTCTCTTTACCTGCGTTCGTGACCCGCTGCCATGTCTGATTCCCCCAAAGCCCCCCAGAACACCCGCGTCATCGTCGGCATGTCCGGCGGCGTGGATTCCTCCGTCTCCGCCCTCCTCCTCAAGGAACAGGGCTACCAGGTGGAAGGACTGTTCATGAAGAACTGGGAAGAGGACGATGGCACCGAGTACTGCACCGCCATGACCGACCTCGCGGACGCCCAGGCCGTCTGCGACCGCATCGGCGTCAAGCTGCACACCGCCAACTTCGCCGCGGAGTACTGGGACAACGTCTTCGAGCACTTCCTCGAGGAATACAAGGCCGGCCGCACGCCGAACCCGGACATCCTCTGCAACCGCGAAATCAAGTTCAAGGCCTTCCTCGACTACGCCGTCGCCCTGGGCGCCGACCTGATCGCCACCGGCCACTACGTGCGCCGCCGCGACATCGACGGCCGCAGCGAACTGCTCAAGGGCCTGGACCCGAACAAGGACCAGAGCTACTTCCTCCACGCCGTGGGCGGCGAGCAGATCGGCAAGACCCTGTTCCCGGTCGGCGAACTGGAAAAGCCCGAGGTCCGCGCCATCGCCGAGAAATACGGCCTGGCCACCGCGAAGAAGAAGGACTCCACCGGCATCTGCTTCATCGGCGAGCGCCGCTTCAGCGACTTCCTCAAGCAGTACCTGCCGGCCCAGCCAGGCAACATCGAGACCACCGACGGCACGGTCATTGGCAAGCATGTCGGCCTGATGTACCACACCATCGGCCAGCGCCAGGGCCTGGGCATCGGCGGCCTGAAGAATGCCGACGACAGCCCCTGGTACGTGCTGGAGAAGGACCTGGCGCGCAACGTCCTGGTCGTCGGCCAGGGCAACGACCACCCATGGCTGTTCTCCCGCGCCCTGCACGCCTCGCACATCTATTGGGTCAACCCCATCGACCTGGACCAGCCCAAGGCCCTGCGTGCCAAGGTGCGCTACCGCCAGGCCGACCAGGATTGCGTGCTGGAGCATACCGGGAACGGCTACCGCGCCGTCTTCGACGAGCCGCAGCGCGCCGTCACCCCGGGCCAGTCCGTCGTCTTCTATGACGGCGAAGTCTGCCTCGGTGGCGGCGTCATCGAATCCGCTGAACCCGCGTTCGCTAAGGACCATCCATGAGCGATCTGCACGACCAGATCATCGCCCTATCCGGCGTCTTTGAAGCCTCTGCCCTGGTAGACCGCCTCGCCCGCACCGGGCAGATCCCCGAGGCGCCGCTGGGCTGCATGCTAGGCAGCCTGCTGGTGCGCGATCCGAAGACCACCCTCGATGTCTACGGCGGCGACACCGCCAACCTGCGCGAGGGCTTCCGCGCACTGGTCAGCGCCCTGGAGCGCGACCCCAACAGCCTGCAGCGCGAACCGCTGCGCTATGCCCTGTCGCTGATCGGCCTGGAACGCCAGTTGAACAAGCGTCCCGACATGCTCGACATCATGGGCACCCGCCTCGATCAGGTCCAACAACAGGTGCAGCACTTCGGCCTGGTCCACGAGAACGTCATCGCCTCCTGCGCCGGCCTCTACCAGGACACCCTGAGCACCTTCCGCCAGCGCATCCAGGTCCACGGCGACATGCGCCACCTGCAGATCAATGCCAACGCTGCGCGCATCCGCGCCCTGCTGCTGGCCGGCATCCGCTCCGCGCGCCTGTGGCGACAGCTCGGCGGCAACCGCTGGCAGATGCTGTTCAGCCGGAAGAAAATGCTCAACGAACTGCGCCCCCTGTTGCGAGGCTGAAACACCCCTTGCGGTCGTCGCAAGGGCGACCGGTTCGCGCCTTTCATGTATGATGTGCGCCCTTTTCGTTGACCGACAGCTACGAGAACGCCCCATGCAGCTTTCCTCCCTTACCGCGGTATCCCCCGTTGACGGCCGTTACGGCAGCAAGACCAGCGCCCTGCGTCCGATTTTCAGCGAATACGGCCTGATCCGTTTCCGCGTCCTGGTGGAGGTCCGCTGGCTCCAGCGTCTCGCCGCCCACGCCGGCGTCCCTGAAGTCGCCCCCTTCTCCGCCGAAGCCAACGCCCTGCTCAACCAGCTGGCCGACGACTTCCAGCTGGAGCACGCGCAGCGCATCAAGGACATCGAGCGCACCACCAACCACGACGTCAAAGCCGTGGAATACCTGCTCAAGGAACAAGCCGCCAAGCTGCCGGAGCTGGCCAAGGTCAGCGAGTTCATCCACTTCGCCTGCACCTCCGAGGACATCAACAACCTGTCCCACGCCCTGATGCTGCGCGAAGGCCGTGACACCGTGCTGCTGCCGCTGATGCGCCAGATCGCCGATTCCATCCGCGAACTCGCGGTGAAGTTCGCCGACGTACCGATGCTCTCGCGCACCCACGGCCAGCCGGCCTCCCCGACCACCCTGGGCAAGGAACTGGCCAACGTCGTCTACCGCCTGGAGCGCCAGATCAAGCAAGTCGCTTCGGTCGAACTGCTCGGCAAGATCAACGGCGCCGTGGGCAACTACAACGCCCACCTGTCCGCCTACCCGCAAGTGGACTGGGAAGCCAACGCCCGCGAGTTCATCGAGGGTGACCTCGGCCTGAACTGGAACCCCTACACCACCCAGATCGAGCCGCACGACTACATCGCCGAGCTGTTCGACGCCGTCGCGCGCTTCAACACCATCCTCATCGACTTCGACCGCGACATCTGGGGCTACATCTCCCTGGGCTACTTCAAGCAGAAGACCGTTGCCGGCGAAATCGGCTCCTCGACCATGCCGCACAAGGTCAACCCGATCGACTTCGAGAACTCCGAAGGCAACCTGGGTATCGCCAACGCCCTCCTCCAGCACCTGGCCAGCAAACTGCCGATCTCCCGCTGGCAGCGTGACCTGACCGACTCCACCGTGCTGCGCAACCTGGGCGTGGGCTTCGCCCACAGCGTCATCGCCTACGAGGCCAGCCTCAAGGGCATCGGCAAGCTGGAGCTGAACGCTGCGCGCATCGCCGACGACCTGGACGCCTGCTGGGAAGTCCTGGCCGAGCCGGTGCAGACCGTCATGCGCCGTTACGGCATCGAGAACCCCTACGAGAAGCTCAAGGAGCTGACCCGCGGCAAAGGCATCAGCGCCGAAGCCCTGCAGGTGTTCATCGAAGGCCTCGACATGCCGGCAGAAGCCAAGGCCGAGCTGAAGAAACTGACCCCCGCGAACTACATCGGTAACGCTGTCGCCCAGGCCAAGCGCATCTGAGATTCGCCCTGACTTTGCACGCCCGGCTGTGCCGGGCGTTTTTGTTTCAAGGACTTAACCATGAATCCTGCTATTCCTCTTCAGCTTTTGGGCGGCATCAGCGCCGACGAATTCCTCCGCGATTACTGGCAGAAGAAGCCCCTGCTGGTGCGCCAGGCCATCCCTGATTTCAAGAGCCCGCTGGACCCTGATGAGCTGGCCGGCCTCGCCCTGGAAGAGATGATCGAATCGCGCATCGTCCTCGAACACGGCGACAGCCCCTGGGAACTGCGCCGCGGCCCGTTCCAGGAAGACACCTTCAGCCAGATGCCGGAGCGCGACTGGACCCTGCTGGTGCAGGCCGTCGACCAGTTCATCCCGGAAGTCGCCGAGCTGCTGGAGCACTTCAGGTTTCTGCCCAGCTGGCGTATCGACGACGTGATGATCAGCTACGCCGCTCCCGGCGGCGGCGTCGGCCCGCACTTCGACAACTACGACGTATTCCTGCTGCAGGGCCACGGCCGCCGCCGCTGGAAAGTCGGCCAGACCTGCGACGCCAGCAGCCCGATGCTGCCCCACGCCGACCTGCGCATCCTCGCCGAATTCGAAGAGACCGCCGACTGGGTACTCGAACCCGGCGACATGCTCTACCTGCCGCCGCGCATCGCCCACTACGGCATCGCCGAAGACGACTGCATGACCTACTCGGTCGGTTTCCGCGCGCCCAGCGCCGCTGAAGTGCTGACCCACTTCACCGACTTCCTCGCGCAGTTCCTCTCCGACGAGGAGCGCTACAGCGACGCCGGCATGGCAGCCATGAAAGGCGACTTCGATCAGCACCAGATCCAGCGCGACGCCCTCGATCGTCTGAAGAACCTGCTGCAGGAACACATGAGCGACGAGCGCCTGCTGCTCACCTGGTTCGGCCAGTTCATGACCGAGCCACGCTACCCGGAACTGGTGGCCGGCGAGGAGATCGAGGAAGACGACCTGACCGCCGCCATCGAAGACGGCGAAGTCCTGATCCGCAACCCCAGCGCGCGCATGGCCTGGAGCGAAGTGGACGTCGGCCTGCTGCTGTTCGCCAGCGGCCAGACCGTGGTCCTGCCGGAAAAACTGCGCGACCTGCTCAAGCTGGTGTGCTCGGCGGAATCGCTGCACGAAGGGAATCTCGGCCAATGGCTGGCCGACGACGATGGGCGTAAGCTCATCGGAGAACTGATCAAACAGGGCAGTCTGGAGTTTGCCGATGAGTAGCAAGATCAGGGTTCGCGTCGCGGACTGGCAAAAGGATAATGCCGATCTGCGGCGCATTCGCGAGGCAGTGTTCATCGCCGAGCAATCGGTCCCGCCGGAACTCGAATGGGACGCCGAGGATGTCGAAGCCGTGCACTTCCTGGCCTTCGAAGGCGACTACGCCATCGGCACCGCCCGCCTCCTGCCGGACGGGCACATCGGCCGGGTCTCGGTCCTCAAGGACTGGCGCGGCCTGAAGGTCGGCGACCTGTTGATGCGCGCCGCCATCGAGCAGGCGGAAAGCCAGGGGCTGCAGCGCCAGTTGCTGACGGCTCAGGTCTACGCCATCCCCTTCTATGAACGGCTAGGCTTCCAGGTGGCCAGCGGCGAATTCCTCGACGCCGGCCTCCCCCATGTGGACATGGTGCGCGAGAGCGCCTGAGCAACCACCGACAAGGAGCGACATGGATAACGCCCCGGAAAAAGACGACCTCCCGGTAGAACTGCCGGATATCGAGTTTCAGTCACCGGGGCGTTTTGCCGTTCACAACCCGCCCAGTGAAGCGCTGCCGCCCGAAATACTGGAGCCGGCGCCGTTTCGCCTCGGCGAAGGCGACCAGTTGCAGCGCTTCAGCAAGCCGGACGAGGCCCGCGCCCACGCCCTCGCACTGATCCAGCAGGCGCGCCGCACGCTCTACCTCTACACCCCCGACCTGGAACCCTGGCTGTACCACCACAGCAGCATCCAGGAGGCCTGCACCCAGTTGCTGCTGGGCAATCCGCGCAATCGCCTGATGATCCTGGTACGCGACAGCACCCGCGCGGTGAAGGAAGGCCATCGCCTGCTCAACCTCAGCCGTCGACTGTCGAGCTACTGCCAGATCCGTCGGATCAATCCCGACTACCCGAGCGAGGAACATGCCTTCCTGCTCGCCGACGATTGCGGCCTGCTGCTGCGCCCGGAGCCGGGCGAGTACGCCGGCTACGCGCACTACAACAACGCTGGCCGCGTCCGCCAGCTGATCGCGCAATTCGAACAGACCTGGAACACCAGCGTCCTCGATCCGAACCTGCGGAGCTTCCTGATTTGAGCCGACACCCTCTCGCCCTGCTGCTCGCCTGCGCCATCAGCGTCACCGCCGTTGCGGCGCCGCGCACCGAGATCATCCCGCTCAACTACCGCACCGCCGAAGACGTGCTGCCGGTGGCACAGCAGGTGCTGGGCAACGAAGGCCGGGTGACCGCCTACGGCAACCAGCTGGTGGTGAACGCCGAGCTGGCGAAGATCCGCGAACTGCAGCAGGTACTCGAACAACTGGATACGCGCCCGCATCAGCTACTGATCAGCGTCGACACGCTCGACGGCAGCCAGGGCAGCCAGAGCGGCTACTCGGTGAACGGCTCGGTCAGCGCCGGCAACGTCGACATCCAGGCCGGCCGCGGGGAAGTCAACGGCCGCGACCAGGTGCGCATCATCAATCGCTCCACCAACAGTCGCGGTGGCGGCACGCAGCAGGTGCGCACCACCGAGGGCTCCCCTGCCTTCATCCAGGTCGGCCAGAGCCAGCCGGTGACCAACGCCGGCATCGGCCCCTACGGCCAGGTCTACAGCCAGACCGAATACCGCGACGCCAACCAGGGCATGTACGTGACCGCCAGCCTCACCGGCAACCTCGTGCACATCACCCTGAGCACCCGCAACGACCGCTTCAACAACAACTACCAGGGCTCGATGAACACCAGTTCGGCGGATACCAGCGTCAGCGGCCCCATCGGCCAGTGGATCGAAGTCGGCGGCGTCAGCCAGAGCAACCAGAGCACGCAAAGCGGCTACACCCGCCAATACAGCACCCAGGGACGCAGCGACAGCACCCTGCGGGTGAAGGTCGAAGTGCTCGACTAATCCTTCCGTAGGTGACTTGCCAGTCCTCGTTAGACCTTCGTGTAGTAGTCCAAAAAAAACACTACAAAACGTTTGACGAACGCTCGTTTGAAAGTGCATGATGGCTTCGCTCCCGCTAACCAGAGGGTCTCAAAGCCCTCCGGACCGAGCCTGTGGCCCACCCGCCGCGCTGGTCCGTGTTGTTAAGCCCACAAGGCGGATCGACGAGGTTGCGACTGGCAAGAGGTTGTCCTGAGGGACGGGGAAGCAAGCCTTAGCAACAGTACGAAGTGACGGATTCAGCCGTCCACCATCGCCCAACGGCTGCCACGAGCCGGCAAGCGATTCTGGATGTCACCGCTGCAGTCACCAGTCTGTAAGCCGCTCTACCCCATTCCTCCAGTGCCACTCCTTCTTTCGGTCGCATCTTCGCCATCCCGCGGCGAGCAACCCGCAGTCAACTCCGTGCAGATACGGGTTTTGAGTGGGTAGTCGGTGCTCAACCACACACATACTTTGAAGGATTGACCATGTCCGCTTATCAAAACGACATCAAGGCCGTTGCCGCTCTGAAAGAGAAAACCGGTAACAGCTGGAGCGCTATCAACCCCGAGTCGGTTGCCCGCATGCGCGCTCAGAACCGCTTCAAGACTGGTCTGGACATCGCCAAGTACACTGCGGCCATCATGCGCAAGGACATGGCCGAGTATGACGCCGACGCTTCCGTCTACACCCAGTCCCTGGGCTGCTGGCACGGCTTCATCGGTCAGCAGAAGCTGATCTCGATCAAGAAGCACCTGAAGACCACCAACAAGCGCTACCTCTACCTGTCCGGCTGGATGGTTGCCGCGCTGCGCTCCGACTTCGGCCCGCTGCCCGACCAGTCCATGCACGAGAAAACCGCCGTTTCCGGCCTGATCGAAGAGCTGTACACCTTCCTGCGCCAGGCTGATGCCCGCGAACTGGACCTGCTCTTCACCGCCCTGGACAGCGCTCGCGCCGCCGGCGACAAGGTCAAGCAGGACGAAATCCAGGCCCAGATCGACGGCTACGAAACCCACGTAGTACCGATCATCGCCGACATCGACGCCGGTTTCGGCAACCCGGAAGCCACCTACCTGCTGGCCAAGAAAATGATCGAAGCCGGTGCCTGCTGCATCCAGATCGAGAACCAGGTTTCCGACGAGAAGCAGTGCGGCCACCAGGACGGCAAAGTGACCGTTCCGCACGAAGACTTCCTCGCCAAGATCAACGCTGTTCGCTACGCGTTCCTCGAACTGGGCGTTGACGACGGTGTGATCGTTGCCCGTACCGACTCCCTGGGTGCCGGCCTGACCAAGCAGATCGCCGTGACCAAAGAGCCGGGCGACCTGGGCGACCAGTACAACTCCTTCCTGGACTGCGAAGAAGTTTCCGCTGCCGAACTGCAGAACGGCGACGTGGTGATCAACCGCGGCGGCAAGCTGCTGCGTCCCAAGCGTCTGGCTTCCAACCTGTTCCAGTTCCGCAAGGGCACCGGCGAAGACCGTTGCGTCCTGGACTGCATCACCTCGCTGCAGAACGGCGCCGACCTGCTGTGGATCGAAACCGAGAAGCCACACGTTGGCCAGATCAAGGGCATGGTTGACCGTATCCGTCAGGTCATCCCGAACGCCAAGCTGGTTTACAACAACAGCCCGTCGTTCAACTGGACCCTGAACTTCCGCCAGCAGGTGTTCGATGCGTTCGTCGCCGAAGGCAAGGACGTTTCCTCCTACGACCGCGCCAAGCTGATGAGCGTCGAGTACGACGAGACCGAACTGGCCCAGGTTGCTGACGAGAAGATCCGTACCTTCCAGCGTGACGGCTCCGCCCACGCCGGCATCTTCCACCACCTGATCACCCTGCCGACCTACCACACCGCCGCGCTGTCCACCGACAACCTGGCCAAAGGCTACTTCGCCGACCAGGGCATGCTGGCCTACGTGAAGGGCGTTCAGCGTCAGGAACTGCGTCAGGGCATCGCCTGCGTCAAGCACCAGAACATGGCTGGCTCGGACATCGGCGACAACCACAAAGAGTACTTCGCTGGCGAAGCCGCTCTGAAAGCCTCCGGTAAAGACAACACCATGAACCAGTTCCACTAAGAACTGGCACAACCAGCCCCTCGGGGCTGGGAGGCTCAGCAAGACCCCGGCTTCGGCCGGGGTCTTGCTTTTTCTGCCTGACCGAAATGCGCTTGGCCGAACCGCCAGCCACCGCTTCTCCGCCCGCCAAGGGCAGATCCGCGCCAACATGCCAGCCTCGGGCTTCCTTTATATGAACGGAATGCCACGCATGCACGGAAAACCCAGGCGCAACCGCCTCGCCCTCGCCGCCCATCTCATCCAGCGCCTGCCACGCCGCCTGCACGAACCACTGCTGAGCCGCCTGTTCTGCTCCCAGGTGCGCTTTGCCGGCACCGCTGGCGTGCGCATCCAGAAGCTCTCAGGCGATGAAGTACGCATGAGCCTGACCAACCACCGCCGCACCCGCAATCACATCGGCGGCGTCCACGCCGCAGCAATGGCCCTGCTGGCAGAGTCCGCGAGTGGCTGCATGGTCGGCATGAATCTGCCCGATCACAAGCTGCCACTGATCAAGACCCTCAAGGTGGACTATCTGCGTCGGGCCAGCGGCAGCCTGCGCGCCATCGCCACGCTGACGCCGGAACAGCGCCGCGCAATGCTGGAGGAAGATCGCGGCGAAGCATTGGTGCAGGTCACCTTGCTGGACGACTCCGGCGCCGAGCCGGTGCGCTGCGAGATGCTTTGGGCGTGGATTCGGAAGGGAAACTGAACCACTCCAGCCGAGGGGCGACCAACGAGTTCACAGTGGGATAATTCGAAGTCGAATACCAGGCGAAATAAAAGCTGCGCCGCTTATATGTAGTAAAGTTACGGATATACGACACTGCAAATGATAATATTTATCATTTATAGCCTGGCGATTTATTGCGGCCAAATACCTCGAAAGTACTATTCGACCAAAGCCGAAGTGCCGTCACACTAGGCATCCAGAGCCGCGCAAACAGGGCGCTACGGGAAATGCAAAAGCCTTTTGCCCGAAATAGAAGCATCTGTTTGTGTTGGAAAAATTTACTTGCTGAAGGCTTTGGGCATAAAATTGGAAAGATGACCTGAACCCTTAGCTCACTATCCTTGAGTTGTCGGGTTCGCAGTAGTCGGGCGTTGCGCCCGAAACCCAAGACAATCGTTTTTTGTAGGAAGGAGTATCGGCATGCCCAATCCAGCTGAACTTGCAGCTCAACACTGGGGACTCGCCGCCTTCCTTTTAGGAGTGCTGGGCCTGCTCGCCTTCATGCTAGGGGTTTCCAGCCTGCTTGGCAGTAAGGCATTTGGTCGCAGCAAGAACGAACCGTTCGAATCCGGGATCGTTCCTACCGGCAGCGCACGCCTGCGTCTGTCGGCAAAATTCTATCTGGTCGCGATGCTCTTCGTGATCTTCGACGTCGAAGCCCTCTTCCTCTTCGCCTGGTCCGTGTCCGTCCGTGAAAGCGGTTGGGCCGGTCTGATCGAGGCAACCATTTTCATAGCAATTCTGTTGGCAGGTCTTGTCTACCTGTGGCGTATCGGCGCGCTCGATTGGGCGCCGGCGGCACGTCGCGCACGGCAGGCGAAGCTAAAACAATGAGGCTTTGGCGATGCAATACAAACTTACCCGGATCGATCCGGATGCGCCCAATGATCAATACCCGATCGGCGAACGCGAAACGGTAGAAGACCCGCTCATCGAAGGGCAGGTCCACAAGAACATCTTCATGGGCAAGCTCGAGGATGTTCTCAACGGTGCTGTCAACTGGGGTCGCAAGAACTCCCTGTGGCCGTACAACTTCGGGCTGTCCTGCTGCTACGTGGAGATGACCACGGCGTTCACTGCGCCGCACGACATCGCCCGTTTCGGCGCCGAAGTGATCCGTGCATCGCCACGCCAGGCTGACTTCATGGTCATCGCCGGCACCTGCTTCATCAAGATGGCTCCGGTCATCCAGCGCCTGTACGAGCAGATGCTGGAGCCCAAGTGGGTGATCTCGATGGGGTCGTGCGCCAACTCCGGCGGCATGTACGACATCTACTCGGTCGTTCAGGGGGTCGACAAGTTCCTCCCCGTGGACGTGTACATCCCCGGCTGCCCGCCCCGTCCGGAGGCGTTCCTGCAAGGCCTGATGCTGCTGCAGGAATCCATCGGCCAGGAGCGTCGTCCGTTGTCCTGGGTTGTAGGCGATCAAGGCGTCTATCGCGCCGACATGCCTGCCCAGAAGGATCTCAAGCGCGAACAGCGCATTGCGGTCACCAACCTGCGCAGCCCCGACGAAGTGTGATCCGGCCCTCCACGAGAGGCCCGTTTTCACTCCACCGTTGACCGAGTGACTTAAAGACTATGAATGCAGACTCCGCTCTGTACATCCCGCCTTACAAGGCAGACGACCAAGATATCGTCGTCGAACTGAATTCCCGCTTTGGCGCCGAGACCTTCACCGTCCAGGCCACCCGCACCGGCATGCCGGTGCTCTGGGTTGCCCGTGAGCGCCTGATCGACGTCCTTACCTTCCTGCGCAATGTGCCCAAGCCGTACGTCATGCTCTATGACCTGCACGGTGTCGACGAGCGCCTGCGCACTCACCGTCGCGGCCTGCCGGGCGCCGACTTCAGCGTGTTCTACCACCTGATGTCGCTCGAGCGTAATAGTGACGTGATGATCAAGGTGGCCTTGTCCGAAGGCGACCTCAACGTACCCACCGCCACCCGTATCTGGCCGAACGCCAACTGGTACGAGCGCGAGGTCTGGGACATGTACGGGATCACCTTCAATGGTCACCCGCACCTGACCCGCATGCTGATGCCGCCGACCTGGGAAGGTCACCCGCTGCGCAAGGACTACCCGGCGCGCGCCACCGAGTTCGACCCTTACGCGCTGTCCGCCGCCAAGCAGGACCTCGAGCAGGAAGCGCTGCGCTTCAAGCCCGAAGACTGGGGCATGAAGCGCCACGGCGAGAACGAGGACTTCATGTTCCTCAACCTCGGCCCGAACCACCCGTCTGCGCACGGTGCGTTCCGCATCATCCTGCAGCTGGACGGCGAAGAGATCCTCGATTGCGTTCCGGAGATCGGCTACCACCACCGTGGCGCCGAGAAGATGGCCGAGCGTCAGTCCTGGCACAGCTTCATTCCTTACACCGACCGCATCGACTACCTCGGCGGCGTGATGAACAACCTGCCGTACGTGCTCTCGGTCGAGAAGCTCGCCGGCATCAAGGTGCCGCAGCGCGTCGACGTCATCCGCATCATGATGTCGGAGTTCTTCCGCATCCTGAACCACCTCCTCTACCTGGGTACCTACATCCAGGACGTGGGCGCGATGACCCCGGTGTTCTTCACCTTCACCGACCGCCAGCGCGCTTACAAGGTCGTTGAAGCCATCACCGGCTTCCGCCTGCACCCGGCCTGGTACCGCATCGGTGGCGTCGCCCACGACCTGCCGCGCGGCTGGGACAAGCTGGTCCGCGAATTCCTCGACTGGATGCCCAAGCGCCTGGACGAGTACGAAACCGCTGCCCTGAAGAACAGCATCCTGCGTGGCCGTACCATCGGCGTTGCCGCGTACAACACCAAGGAAGCGTTGGAATGGGGCACCACCGGTGCCGGCCTGCGCGCCACCGGCTGTGATTTCGACCTGCGTAAAGCCCGCCCCTACTCCGGCTACGAGAACTTCGAGTTCGAAGTACCGCTGGCGGCCAACGGCGACGCCTACGACCGCTGCATGGTCAAGATGGGTGAGATGCGCCAGAGCCTGCGCATCATCGAGCAGTGCCTGAAGAACATGCCCGAAGGCCCGTACAAGGCCGACCACCCGCTGACCACGCCGCCGCCCAAAGAGCGCACGCTGCAGCACATCGAAACCCTGATCACCCACTTCCTGCAGGTTTCCTGGGGCCCGGTCATGCCGGCCAACGAAGCCTTCCAGATGGTGGAAGCGACCAAGGGCATCAACAGCTACTACCTGACGAGCGATGGCAGCACCATGAGCTACCGGACCCGCATCCGGACGCCCAGCTTCCCGCACCTGCAGCAGATTCCGTCGGTGATCAACGGCAGCATGATCGCTGACCTGATCGCCTATCTGGGCAGTATCGACTTCGTTATGGCCGACGTGGACCGCTGATCATGAGTACCCTTATCCAGACTGATCGTTTCGAACTCAGCGAAACCGAGCGCTCGGCCATCGAGCACGAAATGCATCACTACGAGGACTCCCGCGCGGCGTCCATCGAAGCCCTGAAGATCGTCCAGAAGCAGCGCGGCTGGGTGCCGGACGGCGCCATTCCGGCCATCGCCGACATCCTCGGCATTCCGGACAGCGACGTCGAAGGCGTGGCTACCTTCTATAGCCAGATCTTCCGCCAGCCGGTCGGCCGCCACATCATCCGCGTCTGCGACAGCATGGTCTGCTACATCGGCGGCCACGAGTCCGTGGTCGGCGAGATCCAGAAGCAGCTGGGCATCGGCCTCGGCCAGACCACCGCCGACGGCCGCTTCACCCTGCTGCCGGTGTGCTGCCTGGGCAACTGCGACAAGGCCCCGGCGATGATGATCGACGACGACACCTTCGGCGACCTGCGTCCCGACGGCGTCGCCAAACTGCTGGAGGCCTACGCATGAGTCGCCTCACCTCCTACGGCACGCCCAACCGCACCGCGCGCGCGGCCGAAACCCACCCGCTGACCTGGCGCCTGCGTGACGACGGCGCCCCGGTCTGGCTGGAGGAGTACCAGTCGAAGAACGGCTACGCGGCGGCGCGCAAGGCGCTGGCGCAGATGGCCACCGACGACATCGTCCAGACCGTCAAGGACTCCGGCCTCAAGGGCCGCGGCGGTGCGGGCTTCCCCACCGGCGTGAAGTGGGGCCTGATGCCCAAGGACGAATCCCTCAACATCCGCTACCTGCTGTGCAACGCGGACGAGATGGAGCCCAACACCTGGAAGGACCGCATGCTCATGGAGCAGCTGCCGCACTTGCTGGTGGAAGGCATGCTGATCTCCGCGCGAGCCCTCAAGGCCTACCGTGGCTACATCTTCCTGCGTGGCGAATACGTCGACGCCGCCCGCAACCTGAACCGCGCCATCGATGAAGCCAAGGCCGCCGGCCTGCTGGGCAAGAACATCCTCGGCAGCGGCTTCGATTTCGAGCTGTTCGTGCACACCGGCGCCGGCCGCTACATCTGTGGCGAAGAAACTGCGCTGATCAACTCGCTGGAAGGCCGTCGCGCCAACCCGCGCTCCAAGCCGCCCTTCCCCGCCGCCGTTGGCGTCTGGGGCAAGCCGACTTGCGTGAACAACGTCGAGACCCTGTGCAACGTGCCGGCGATCGTCGAGCACGGCGTCGACTGGTACAAGGGCCTCGCCCGTCCGGGTAGCGAAGACATGGGCACCAAGCTCATGGGCTTCTCCGGCAAGGTGAAGAACCCCGGCATCTGGGAACTGCCCTTCGGCCTTCCGGCCCGCGAGCTGTTCGAGGATTACGCCGGCGGCATGCGCGACGGCTACAAGCTCAAGGCCTGGCAGCCGGGCGGCGCCGGTACCGGCTTCCTCCTGCCGGAACACCTGGACGCGCTGTTCTATGCCGGCGGCGTCGCCAAGGTCGGCACCCGTATGGGTACCGGTCTGGCCATGGCGGTGGACGACAGCGTCAACATGGTTTCCCTGCTGCGCAACATGGAAGAGTTCTTCGCCCGCGAATCGTGCGGCTGGTGCACTCCGTGCCGCGACGGCCTGCCGTGGAGCGTGAAGGTCCTGCGTGCACTGGAAAAAGGCGAAGGCGCCCAGGGCGACCTGGAAACCCTCGAGCAGCTGGTCAACTTCCTCGGCCCCGGCAAGACCTTCTGCGCCCACGCACCGGGTGCCGTCGAGCCGCTGGGCAGCGCACTGAAGTATTTCCGTCCCGAGTTCGAAGCGGGCATTTCCCGCCAGGCTCAGGCCGTACAAGCACCGCAGACCGTCGGCGCTTGATGCTTTGATCGCCGGGCATTGCGCCCGGCGTTGTTTCGTTGCAGTGCCGCGGCGTGCCGCCGGCCCGATGAAACCGTGATTTCTATTAGCCACGCCCGCTGACAACGGGCCAACGAAGACTTAGACCCATGGCCACGATCCACGTAGACGGCAAGACGTTAGAAGTCGACGGAGCGGACAACCTGTTGCAGGCCTGCCTCTCCCTCGGTCTCGACATCCCCTACTTCTGCTGGCACCCGGCGCTCGGCAGCGTCGGCGCCTGCCGCCAGTGCGCGGTCAAGCAGTACACCGACGAAAACGACACCCGCGGTCGCATCGTCATGTCCTGCATGACTCCCGCCACCGACAACACCTGGATTTCCATCGAAGACGAAGAATCCAAGGCATTCCGTGCCAGCGTCGTCGAATGGCTGATGACCAACCACCCGCACGACTGCCCGGTCTGCGAGGAAGGCGGTCACTGCCACCTGCAGGACATGACGGTGATGACCGGCCACAACCAGCGCCGGTACCGCTTCACCAAGCGCACCCACCAGAACCAGGAGCTCGGCCCGTTCATCGCCCACGAGATGAACCGCTGCATCGCCTGCTACCGCTGCGTCCGTTACTACAAGGACTACGCCGGCGGCACCGACCTGGGCGTCTATGGCGCGCACGACAACGTCTACTTCGGCCGTATCGAGGACGGTGTACTGGAGAGCGAATTCTCCGGCAACCTGACCGAGGTCTGCCCGACCGGCGTGTTCACCGACAAGACCCACTCCGAGCGCTACAACCGCAAGTGGGACATGCAGTTCGCCCCGAGCATCTGCCATGGCTGCTCCAGCGGCTGCAACATCAGCCCCGGCGAGCGCTACGGTGAAATCCGCCGCATCGAGAACCGTTACAACGGCTCGGTGAACCACTACTTCCTGTGCGACCGCGGCCGCTTCGGCTATGGCTACGTCAACCGCGAAGACCGCCCGCGCCAGCCGCAGCTGATGCTGAGCAAGCAGAAGCTCTCGCTGGACGGCGCCCTGGACCAGACCGCCGCGCTGCTCAAGGGCCGCAAGGTCATCGGCATCGGTTCGCCGCGTGCCAGCCTGGAAAGCAACTACGCACTGTCCGCACTGGTCGGCACGCAGAACTTCTACAGCGGCATTTCCGCTGACGAGCTGCAACGCCTGCAGCTGGTCCTGAAAGTCATGCAGGACGGCCCGCTGCCGGTGCCGACCATCCGTGACATCGAAGACCACGACGCGGTATTCGTGCTCGGCGAAGACCTGACCCAGACCGCTGCCCGTATCGCCCTGGCCCTGCGCCAGTCGGTAAAAGGCAAGGGCGAGGACATGGCCGCTGCGATGAAGATCCAGCCGTGGCTCGACGCCGCGGTGAAGACCATCGCCCAGCGCGAGATGAACCCGCTGTTCATCGCCAGCCTGGATGAAACCCGCCTGGACGACGTCGCCGCCGAGTGCGTGCACGCCGCTACCGAAGACCTGGCTCGCCTGGGCTTCGCCGTGGCCCACGCCATCGATTCGAGCGCTCCGGCCGTGGCCGGCCTCGACCCCGAAGCCGCCGCCCTCGCCCAGCGCATCGCCGATGCCCTGGTCGCCGCCAAGCGTCCGCTGGTCATCTCCGGCACCTCGCTGGGCAGCAACGCCCTGATCGAAGCCGCGGCCAACATCGCCAGCGCGCTGAAGAACCGCGAGAAGAGCGGCTCCCTGAGCCTGGTCGTCCCGGAAGCCAACAGCCTGGGCCTGGCCCTCTTTGGCGGTGAATCCGTCGAAGCCGCTCTCGAGCAGCTGACCTCCGGCGCCGCCGATGCCGTGGTGATCCTGGAGAACGACCTGTACCGCCGCGCCGACGCTGCCGCTGTCGATGCTGCCCTGGCCGCCGCGAAGATCGTCGTCGTCGCCGATCACCAGCAGACTGCGACCAGTGCCAAGGCCACCGTCCTGCTGCCGGCCGCCAGCTTCGCCGAAGGCGATGGCACCCTGGTCAGCCAGGAAGGCCGCGCCCAGCGCTTCTTCCAGGTCTACGATCCGACCTACTACAACGCCGACAACCTGGTCCGCGAAGGCTGGCGCTGGCTGCATGCCCTGCACAGCACCCTCGAAGGCAAGCGTGTCGACTGGACCCAACTGGACCACGTGATCGACGCCGTCATCGCCGCCAAGCCGCAACTGGCTGGCATCCGCGAAGCTGCGCCGAACGCCGCGTTCCGCATCAAGGGCCTGAAGCTGGCGCGCGAGCCGCACCGCTACTCCGGCCGTACCGCCATGCGCGCCAACATCAATGTCAGCGAGCCGCGTCAGCCGCAGGACATCGACTCCGCGTTCGCCTTCTCCATGGAAGGCTACGCCGGCAGCGCCGAACCGCGTCAGCAGATTCCCTTCGCCTGGTCCCCGGGCTGGAACTCCCCGCAGGCCTGGAACAAGTTCCAGGACGAGGTCGGCGGTCACCTGCGCGCCGGCGATCCGGGCGTGCGCCTGATCGAGGCCAAGGGCGAAGCCCTGTGGTTCAGCGAGATCCCCGCGCCGTTCCACACCGCCGCCAGCCAGTTCAAGGTGGTGCCCTTCTATCACCTGTTCGGCAGCGAGGAGAACTCCTCGAAAGCCGCCCCGGTGCAGGAACGCATCCCGCAGACCTATGTCACCCTGGCCAAGGCCGAGGCTGACCGTCTGGGCGTCAACGAAGGCGCGATCATCCGCCTGACCGTCAAGGGCCAGGAACTGCGCCTGCCGCTGCGCGTGAGCGAAGAGCTCGGCGCCGGCCTGGTTGCCCTGCCGATCGGTCTGCAAGGCATTCCTGCCGGTGTCATCGGCGCTGTCGCTGAAGGTCTGCAGGAGGCTGCGCAATGAGCTGGCTGACACCCGCCATCGTCGACATCCTGATCGAGGTCATCAAGGCCATCGTCATCCTGCTCGCCGTGGTCGTCTGCGGCGCGCTGCTCAGCTGGGTCGAGCGTCGTCTGCTCGGCCTCTGGCAGGACCGCTACGGTCCGAACCGGGTCGGCCCCTTCGGTGCCTTCCAGCTCGGCGCCGACATGCTGAAGATGTTCTTCAAGGAAGACTGGACCCCGCCGTTCGCCGACAAGATGATCTTCACCCTCGCCCCCATGATCGCCATGGGTGCGCTGCTGGTGGCCTTCGCGGTCATCCCGATCACCCCGAACTGGGGCGTGGCGGACCTGAACATCGGCATCCTGTTCTTCTTCGCCATGGCTGGCCTGACCGTGTACGCGGTGCTGTTCGCAGGCTGGTCGAGCAACAACAAGTTCGCCCTCCTCGGCAGCCTGCGCGCCTCGGCCCAGACCATCTCCTACGAGGTGTTCCTGGCCCTGTCGCTGATGGGCATCGTCGCCCAGGTCGGCTCGTTCAGCCTGCGCGACATCGTCGAATACCAGGCCCAGCACGTGTGGTTCATCATCCCGCAGTTCTTCGGCTTCATGACCTTCTTCGTCGCCGGCGTCGCCGTGACTCACCGTCACCCGTTCGACCAGCCCGAAGCCGAGCAGGAACTGGCGGACGGTTACCACATCGAGTATGCCGGCATGAAATGGGGCATGTTCTTCGTTGGCGAGTACATCGGCATCGTGCTGGTGTCCGCGCTGCTGGCGACCCTGTTCTTCGGCGGCTGGCACGGTCCCTTCGGCATCCTGCCGCAGATCCCGTTCTTCTGGTTCGCCCTGAAAACCGGCTTCTTCATCATGATGTTCATTTTGCTGCGGGCCTCCATCCCACGCCCGCGCTATGACCAGGTGATGGCCTTCAGCTGGAAGTTCTGCCTCCCGCTGACCCTGATCAACCTGCTGGTGACCGGCGCTGTCGTGCTGGCCAGCCAGTAAGGAGTAGGACCATGATCAAGTACATTTTCGACGTGGTGCACGGCACCTACACCCAGCTGCGCAGCCTGGTGATGATCTTCGGTCACGCCTTCCGCAAGCGTGACACCCTGCAGTACCCGGAAGAGCCCGTGTACCTGCCGCCGCGCTACCGTGGCCGCATCGTGCTCACCCGCGACCCCGACGGCGAGGAGCGCTGCGTTGCGTGCAACCTGTGCGCCGTGGCCTGCCCGGTCGGCTGCATCTCCCTGCAGAAGGCCGAGACCGACGACGGTCGCTGGTACCCCGAGTTCTTCCGCATCAACTTCTCCCGCTGCATCTTCTGCGGCCTGTGCGAAGAAGCCTGCCCGACCACCGCGATCCAGCTGACCCCGGATTTCGAGATGGGCGAGTTCAAGCGCCAGGACCTGGTCTACGAGAAGGAAGACCTGCTGATCTCCGGCCCCGGCAAGAACCCGGACTACAACTTCTACCGCGTTGCCGGCATGGCCATCGCCGGCAAGCCGAAAGGCGCCGCGCAGAACGAGGCCGAACCGATCAACGTCAAGAGCCTGCTGCCGTAAGGAGACGTCGCGTGGAATTCGCTTTCTACTTCGCCGCCGGCGTCGCCGTGCTGGCAACCTTCCGGGTCATCACCAACAGCAATCCGGTGCATGCCCTGCTCTACCTCATCATTTCGCTGCTCGCGGTATCGATGACCTTCTTCAGCCTCGGCGCACCCTTCGCCGGTGCCCTGGAAATCATCGTCTACGCCGGCGCGATCATGGTGCTGTTCGTCTTCGTGGTCATGATGCTCAACCTCGGCCCGGCGATTGCCGAGCAGGAGCGCAAGTGGCTCAAGCCCGGCGTCTGGATCGGCCCCGGCGCCCTGGCTGCCGTGCTGCTGGTCGAGCTGCTGTGGATGCTCTCGCGCACCCCGAGCGGCATCGGCATCGGCCACACCACCGTGGACGCCAAGGCCGTGGGCATCAGCCTGTTCGGCCCGTACCTGCTGGTCGTCGAACTGGCCTCGATGCTGCTGCTGGCGGCACTGGTCGCCGCCTACCACCTCGGCCGCCACGAAGCGAAGGACTAACACCATGAATGCAATCCCTCTCGAACACGGACTGGCGCTTGCCGGTGTGCTGTTCTGCTTCGGCCTGGTGGGCCTGATGGTACGACGCAACATCCTGTTCGTACTGATGAGCCTGGAAGTGATGATGAACGCCGCCGCTCTGGCCTTCGTGGTCGGTGGCGCCCGCTGGGGCCAGCCTGACGGCCAGGTGATGTTCATCCTGGTGCTCAGCCTGGCTGCGGCCGAGGCCAGCATCGGCCTGGCGATCCTGCTCCAGCTGTATCGCCGCTTCCATACCCTCGATATCGACGCTGCCAGCGAGATGCGCGGATGAACCTGCTGCCCCTTACTTTCCTGTTCCCCCTGGTCGGCTTCCTGCTGCTCTCGTTCTCCCGTGGCAAGTGGTCGGAAAATCTCTCGGCACTGGTGGGTGTCGGCTCCGTGGGCCTCGCGGCCCTCTCCGCCTTCTGGGCGATCTGGAGCTTCCACAGCAACCCGCCCGAAGGTGGCGCCTACAGCCTGGTGCTGTGGCAGTGGATGAGCGTTGGCGACTTCAAGACCAACTTCACCCTGTACCTGGACGGCCTGTCGGTCACCATGCTCGGCGTGGTCACCGGCGTCGGCTTCCTGATCCACCTGTTTGCCTCCTGGTACATGCGCGGTGAAACCGGTTACTCGCGTTTCTTCGCGTACACCAACCTGTTCATCGCCAGCATGCTGTTCCTGGTGCTGGGCGATAACCTGCTGTTCATGTACTTCGGCTGGGAAGGCGTGGGCCTCTGCTCCTACCTGCTGATCGGTTTCTATTACAACCACGTACCCAACGGCAACGCAGCGCTGAAGGCCTTCATCGTGACCCGCGTGGGTGACGTGTTCTTCGCCATCGGCATGTTCATCCTGTTCCAGCACCTGGGCACGCTGAACATCCAGGAGCTGCTGGTCCTGGCTCCGCAGCACTTCGCCAAGGGCGACCTGTGGATCAACCTGGCGACCCTGATGCTGCTCGGCGGCGCCGTCGGCAAATCCGCCCAGCTGCCGCTGCAGACCTGGCTGGCCGACGCGATGGCCGGCCCGACTCCGGTCTCCGCACTGATCCACGCGGCCACCATGGTGACCGCGGGCGTCTACCTGATCGCCCGCTGCCACGGCCTGTTCGAGCTGGCTCCGAACGTTCTCGAGCTGGTTGGCGTCATCGGCGCCGTGACCCTGGTCCTGGCCGGCTTCGCCGCCCTGGTGCAGACCGACATCAAGCGCATCCTCGCCTACTCGACCATGAGCCAGATCGGTTACATGTTCCTGGCCCTGGGCGTTGGCGCCTGGAGTGGGGCGATCTTCCACCTGATGACCCACGCCTTCTTCAAGGCCCTGCTGTTCCTTGCTTCGGGTGCGGTGATCGTCGCCTGCCACCACGAGCAGAACATCTTCAAGATGGGTGGTCTGTGGAAGAAGCTGCCGCTGGCCTACGCGAGCTTCGTGGTCGGTGGTGCGGCCCTGTCCGCCCTGCCCTTCCTGACTGCCGGCTTCTACTCCAAGGACGAGATCCTCTGGGAAGCCTTCGCCAGCGGTCACCAGAACCTGCTGATCGCCGGTCTGGTCGGTGCGTTCATGACCTCGCTGTACACCTTCCGCCTGATCTTCATCGCCTTCCACGGCGAAGCGAAGACCGAAGCGCACGCCGGCCATGGCGTCAGCCACTGGCTGCCGCTGGGCATCCTGATCGTGCTCTCCACCTTCATCGGCGCGCTGATCACTCCGCCGCTGGCCGGTGTCCTGCCGGAAAGCGCCGGCCACGCCGGTGGTGAAGCCAAGCACAGCCTGGAAATCGCCTCGGGCGCCATCGCCATCGCCGGTATCCTGCTGGCGGGCCTGCTGTTCCTCGGCAAGCGCCGCTTCGTCAGCGCTCTCGCCCAGAGCGCACCGGGTCGCTTCTTCGGCACCTGGTGGTACCACGCCTGGGGCTTCGACTGGCTGTACGACAAGCTGTTCGTGAAACCCTATCTGCTGATCTGCCGCCTGCTGGGCGCGGACCCGATCGACAAGACCCTGGTCCTGGTCCCGCTCACCGCCCGCGGTGGTCACAAACTCCTCAGCCTCACCGAGAACGGCCGCCTGCGTTGGTACGCCGCTTCCCTGGTGGGTGGCGCCGCGCTGCTCCTCGGCGCGCTGCTGCTGGCTTAATGAATTCACGAAAGAGATTGAGCCCGACATGATTCTGCCCTGGCTAATCCTGATCCCCTTCATCGGCGGCTTCCTTTGCTGGATCGCCGAGTACACCAGCAAGACCCTGCCCCGCTGGGTCGCCCTGGGATCGATGGTCCTCACCCTGGCCCTGAGCCTGTGGGTGTGGCACACCGGCGACTTCCAGCTGGCCCCGGCGCCGGGTGGCGAGCCGCAATGGACCCTGCAGTTCCAGGTACCCTGGATCGAGCGCTTCGGTATCAGCGTGCACCTGGCAATGGACGGCCTGTCCCTGCTGATGGTCGCGCTGACCGGCCTACTCGGCGTGCTGTCCGTCCTCTGCTCGTGGAACGAGATCCAGCGTCGCATCGGCTTCTTCCACCTGAACCTGCTGTGGATCCTGGGCGGTGTGATCGGCGTGTTCCTCGCCGTCGACCTGTTCCTGTTCTTCTTCTTCTGGGAAATGATGCTGGTGCCGATGTACTTCCTCATCGCGCTCTGGGGTCATAGCTCGGACGACGGCAAGAAGACCCGCATCTACGCCGCCACCAAGTTCTTCATCTTCACCCAGGCCAGCGGCCTGGTGATGCTGGTGGCGATCCTCGGCCTGGTGTTCGTGCACTACAACAGCACCGGCGTGCTGACCTTCAACTACGCCGACCTGCTGAAGACCCAGCTGCCGCCGCACACCGAATGGATCCTGATGCTCGGCTTCTTCGTCGCCTTCGCGGTGAAGATGCCGGTGGTGCCGGTGCACTCCTGGCTGCCCGACGCCCACGCCCAGGCACCGACCGCCGGTTCCGTGGACCTGGCCGGCATCCTGCTGAAGACTGCCGCCTACGGCCTGATCCGCTTCGCCCTGCCGCTGTTCCCCAATGCCTCGGCCGAGTTCGCCCCGATCGCCATGACCCTGGGTCTGATCGGCATCTTCTACGGCGCCTTCCTGTCGTTCGCCCAGACCGACATCAAGCGCCTGGTGGCCTACTCCTCCGTGTCGCACATGGGCTTCGTGATGATCGGCATCTACTCCGGCAGCCCCCAGGCGTTGCAGGGTGTAGTGGTGCAGATGATCGCCCACGGCCTCTCCGCCGCCGCGCTGTTCATCCTCTGCGGCCAGCTGTACGAGCGCCTGCACACCCGTGACATGCGCAAGATGGGCGGCCTGTGGTCGCGCATCCCGTACCTGCCGGCCGTGGCGCTGTTCTTCGCCACCGCCTCGCTGGGCCTGCCGGGTACCGGCAACTTCGTCGGCGAATTCCTGATCCTGCTGGGCAGCTTCAAGGTCGTGCCGGTGATCACCGTGATCGCCACCTTCGGCCTGGTGTTCGGCTCGGTCTACTCGCTGATCATGATCCACCGCGCCTACTTCGGCCCGGCCAAGTCCGACACCGCCATCGCCGGCCTGAATGCCCGCGAGCTCTCCATGGTGCTCGGCCTGGCGGTGCTGCTGATCGTGCTCGGCGTCTACCCGCAGCCGGTCCTCGACACCTCCGCGGCAACCATGCACGGCGTCCAGCAATGGCTGGGTGCCGCCCTCTCCACTCTGGCAGCACGGTAAGCGCGAAATGACCTTCACGATCCAACACTTCATCGCGCTCCTGCCACTGCTCATCACCAGCGCCACCCTGGTGGTGGTGATGCTCGCGGTAGCCTGGAAGCGTAACCACTCGATGACCGCCACCCTCTCGGTGATCGGTCTGAACCTGGCCCTGCTGTCGATCTTCCCGGTGCTGAAAGTCACCCCGATCGAAGTCACCCCGCTCATGGTGGTCGACAACTTCGCCTGCTTCTACATGGCCCTGATCCTGATCGGCGCCCTGGCCTGCACCACCCTCGCCCACGCCTACATGGAAAGCTTCCCGGGCAACCGCGAGGAGCTGTACCTGCTCCTGCTGCTGTCCACCGCGGGCGGCCTGGTGCTGGTCAGTGCGCAGAACCTGGCCGGCCTGTTCATCGGCCTGGAACTGCTGTCGGTGCCGGTCTACGGCATGGTGGCCTACGCCTTCTTCAACAAACGCACCCTGGAAGCGGGCATCAAGTACACCGTACTGTCCGCCGCCGGCTCGGCCTTCCTGCTGTTCGGCATGGCCCTGCTCTACGCCGAGTCCGGCAACCTGGGCTTCTCGGCCATCGGTGCATCGCTGACCGAAGGCAGCAGCCATGGTCCGCTGCTGTCCATCGGCGTCGGCATGATGGTCGTCGGCCTGGGCTTCAAGCTGTCCCTGGCGCCGTTCCACCTGTGGACCCCGGACGTCTACGAAGGCGCTCCTGCGCCGGTCGCCACCTTCCTGGCCACCACCGCCAAGGTCGCTGTGTTCGCCGTGCTGCTGCGCCTGTTCCAGATCGCTCCGGCGGCCCTGAACAACGGCCTGCTGCATGACGCCATCGCCGTCATCGCCATCGCCTCGATCCTGATCGGCAACCTGCTGGCGCTGACCCAGAGCAACATCAAGCGCCTGCTGGGCTACTCGTCCATCGCCCACTTCGGCTACCTGCTGATCGCCCTGGTGGCGAGCAAGGGCCTGGCCGTGGAAGCGGTCGGCGTCTACCTGACCACCTACGTCGTCACCACCCTGGGCGCCTTCGGCGTGGTCACCCTGATGTCCACCCCGTACAGCGGCCGCGACGCCGACGCGCTGTTCGAGTACCGCGGCCTGTTCTGGCGCCGTCCGGTGCTGACCGCGGTGATGACCGTGATGATGCTGTCCCTGGCCGGCATCCCGCTGACCGCCGGCTTCATCGGCAAGTTCTACATCGTCGCCACCGGCGTCGAGTCCCAGCACTGGTGGCTGGTCGGCTCCCTGGTACTGGGCAGCGCCATCGGCCTGTTCTACTACCTGCGCGTCATGGTGACCATGTACCTGGTCGAGCCGAACATGAAGCGCCACGACGCTCCCCTGGACTGGGCCCAGCGTGCCGGCGGCATCATGCTGGTAGCCATCGCCCTGCTCGCCTTCTTCCTCGGCGTCTACCCGCAACCGCTGCTGGACATCCTCCAGCACAGCGGCCTGGTAGCCATCGCCGGCTAAGGTCGACAGGCAACAAAAAACCCCGCTTCGGCGGGGTTTTTTGTTGGGTGGGATTCCTGCCGTGAGGCTCTTCAGCCTTTCGTAGGATGGGTGGAGCGGAGCGATACCCATGCTGGCCGTAAGGTATCGATGGGTATCGCTTCGCTCCACACCATCCTACAAGGTGCTCCGCCCTACTCTGCCGCCTTGGGTTGCTCGCCTTCACGGCCGGTGAACAGGTCCCAGGACGCCATGAACAGCGCCGCGATCAGCGGGCCGATGACGAAGCCGTTGAGACCGAACAGCGACATGCCGCCGAGCGTGGAGATCAGCACCACGTAGTCGGGCATCTTGGTGTCCTTGCCCACCAGGATCGGGCGCAGGATGTTGTCCACCAGGCCGATCACCACCACGCAGAACAGCGTCAGCGTGACACCCTGCCAGATCGCCCCGGTGAGCAGGAAGTAGGCCGCCACCGGCACCCAGATCAGCCCCGCGCCAATCGCCGGCAGCAGCGAGAGGAAGGCCATCAGCGTGCCCCAGAGCAGCGAGCCCTGGATGCCGAGGAACCAGAAGATCAGCCCACCCAGCGCGCCCTGGGTCGCGGCCACGGCGATGTTGCCCTTCACCGTGGCGCGGATCACCGTGGTGAACTTGGTGAACAGGTGCTGTTTGTGCTCCACGCTCAGCGGCACCGCCTGCTTGATCCGCCGGCCCAGGGTCGGGCCATCGCGCAGGAGGAAGAACAGCAGGTAGAGCATGATGCCGAAGCTGATGACGAACTCGAAGGTGTTCTGGCCGATGCTGAAGGCCTTGGTGGCCACCAGCTGGCTGGCCTGCATGGCACCCGCCGAGAGTTTCTCCTGCAGGCTGGACAGGTCCGCCAGGTCGAAGCGTTCCAGCAACTGGTGCGCCCAGCCCGGCAGCGCGGCGACCGCCTGCTGGTAATAGCTGATGAAGTTCAGGTCGCCCGACTTCAGCCGCTGGTAGACGGTCGCACCCTCCTGCACCAGTGCCCCGGCGATGAAGGTCACCGGCAGGATCACGATCAGGAAGCACACGGCGAGGGAAATGAGCGCCGCAAGGTTGTTGCGCCCATCGAGCTTCACCCGCAGGCGGCGTTGCAGCGGGGCGAAGATGATCGCCAGGATGGTGCCCCAGAAGACCGCCCCGTAGAACGGCAGCAGGATCCAGCCGAAGGCCAGTGTCACCACCAGCAGCAGGGCAAGGAACGTCCGGTATTCCAGTTTCGATTCGAACATGAGCGGGTCCATGGATGGATAAACCTGCTCATTAGTCAGCAGTTACCTCACCAAGTGCAACTTTCATTGGCCGAATCCCGCGCGCCAGGGCCCCGCAGCCGAGGTTTCAGAGCACCATCGCAGCCACCCAGCCGAACGCCAGCAGCGGCAGGTTGTAGTGCAGGAAGGTGGGCACCACGGTATCCCAGATGTGATTGTGCTGGCCGTCCACGTTCAGGCCGGAGGTCGGGCCGAGGGTGGAGTCCGACGCCGGCGAGCCCGCATCACCCAGCGCACCCGCAGTGCCGACGATGCTGACGATGGCCAGCGGGCTGAAGCCCAGGTGCACCGCCAGGGGTACGAAGATCGCCGCGATGATCGGCACCGTGGAGAATGACGAGCCGATGCCCATGGTCACCACCAGGCCCACCAGCAGCATCATGAAGGCGCCCAGCGCCTTGCTGCTGCCGATCCAGCCGGCGGCGCTGTCCACCAGGCTGCTCACCTGCCCGGTGGCGGTCATCACCGCCGCGAAGCCCTGGGCGGCGATCATGATGAAGCCGATCATGGCCATCATCTTCATGCCTTCGGTGAACAGGTCGTCCGCTTCCTTCCAGCGCACCACGCCGGACAGCGAGAACACCAGGAAGCCCACCAGCGCGCCGAGGATCATCGAGTCCAGCAGCAGTTGCACGGCAAACGCCGCGGCGACCGCGACGCCCGCCACCAGCAGGCTCATCCTGCTATAAGGGGTGTCGACCCGCTCGGCCTGCTCGATGCGCTCCAGACCGTACTCACGCTTGCGCCGGTAGCTGAAGAACACTGCGATCAGCAGGCCGCAAAGCATGCCCAGCGCCGGGATCAGCATGGCGTGGGTGACGTTGATGCCCTGCACGTCGACGCCTGCGCGGGCGACGTTGGCCAGCAGGATCTGGTTCAGGAAGATATTGCCGAAGCCCACCGGCAGGAACATGTAGGGGGTGATCAGGCCGAAGGTGATGACGCAGGCGATCAGCCGGCGGTCGATCTGCAGGCGCGTCAGCACATAGAGCAGCGGCGGCACCAGCAGCGGGATGAAGGCGATGTGGATCGGCAGGATGTTCTGCGAGGAGATCGCCACCACCAGCAGCAGGCCGACCATCATCCACTTGAAGGTGCTGGAACCGTTCGCCTCGTGGCGGCCGAGCATCGCCAGGGCGCGATCGGCCAGTGCGTGCGCCATTCCGGAGCGCGCAATGGCCACCGCAAAGGCGCCGAGCATGGCGTAGGACAGCGCCACCGTCGCACCGGCGCCCAGGCCTTCGTTGAACGCCTTCAGCGTGCCGTCGATCCCCAGCCCACCGATCAGACCACCCGCAACGGCGCCGGCGATCAGAGCGATCACCACATGCACGCGACACAGGCTCAGCACCAGCATCAGGCCAATGGCAATCAGCACCGCATTCATTTCACCACTCCTCGTCAGCGCTCCACGCCGGAGCGCAGGCAAAAGGCGCGCACTCTGCCAAACACCTGGCGGAGTGTCAAAAGCCCTGTCGAATCAAGACGTTTCCGCAGCCGACCAGCGCGACTTTCAGCCCATTGCGCACGCTTTTTGCCTAGCTTTCTGCCGCCCGTCGGCCAGGCGCACCAGAATCGCCTGTTTTCTGGCGTTTCGCTCCGTCACGGGTCAAGAAATTCCGGGAAAGGCCGATAACTCGGGCATCCCAGGGCTTAGTTCAAACAAGGATTCCCCTCCATGCTGCTGCGCCGTCTCTCCATCCAGTGGAAGATCACGTTGCTCGCCGGGCTGTGCCTGCTCGGCGTCGTGTCTTTGCTATCCGGCCTGTCCGTCTACCGCACGCAAACCAGCACCGCGCTGGTCAAGCAATCGAGCACCGAAATGCTCGACGAGGCCGCCAAGGCGCGCCTGAAATCACGCGGCGAAGTCCAGGCCATGCGCATCCAGCGCTACATCATGGACGCCTACCAGTACGGCAAGGGCTTCTCGCGGCAGGTGCTGTTCCTGCGCGACCAGGCGCAGAAGCGCTTCCTCGACGCCTACGACCTGCGCGAGGACCTGACCCGCCAGGTGAAGACCGCACTGGAAGGCAACCCGGAGCTGCTGGGACTCTACGTGGCCTTCGAGCCCGACGCGCTGGACGGCAAGGACAAGCTCTTCGCCGGCCAGGGCGAGCTGGGCAGCAACGACACCGGACGCTTCTCCATCTACTGGTCGCAGGCCACCCCGGGCCACCTGGAATCCGAAGCCATGGCCGAGTCGCTGCTGCAGGACACCAGCCCCGGCCCCAGCGGCAGCGCCTACAACGCCTGGTTCACCTGCCCGAAGACCACCGGCCAGCCCTGCGTCCTGGATCCGTACTTCGACGAGGTCGGTCAGAAGAAGATGCTGATGACCAGCATCGCCTTCCCGCTGGAACTGGACGGCAAGGTCATCGGCGTCATGGGTCTGGACATCAGCATGGAGAAGCTGCAGGAAATCGCCGTCGAGGGCAGCCAGGAGCTGTACGACGGCCAGGGCCGCGTCAGCATCGTCAGCGCCGCCGGCCTGCTCGCCGGGCACAGCGCCGATGCCTCCAAGCTGAGCAAGAACCTCAAGGAGGTCTATACCAGGCAGGGCGCCGACCTGCTGCAGGCCATCGCCAGCAACCATGAGCAGGTCTTCCGCCAGGACGACCAGCTGCGCGTGGTCGAGCCGCTGCAGCCGATCCCCGGCTCCAAGCCCTGGGGCGTACTGCTGGAGGTTCCGCAGAACGTCCTGCTGGGCCCAGCTATCGCGCTGCAGAACGAGCTGGACGACCAGCGCGTGCAGGGCACTGTCTCGCAACTGGGCTTCGGCCTGGTTGCCGCGCTGATCGGCCTGTTCGCCATGTGGCTCACCGCCCGCGGCGTAACCCGGCCGATCCTCAATGTCGCCGCCATGCTGCGCAACATCGCCAGTGGCGAAGGCGACCTGACCAAGCGCCTGGACTACGCCGGCAAGGACGAGCTGGGCGAACTGGCCGGCTGGTTCAACCGCTTCCTCGACAAGCTGCAACCGATCATCCGTGACGTGAAGTCCTCGGTGCAGGACGCCCGCGCCACTGCCGACCAGTCCTCCGAAATCGCCAGCCAGACCAGCGCCGGCATGCAGCAGCAGTTCCGCGAAGTCGACCAGGTGGCCACCGCCTCGCAGGAAATGAGCGCCACCGCCCACGACGTCGCCAACAGCGCCGCCATGGCCGCCGATGCCGCCCGTGGCGCCGACGGCGCGACCCGTGATGGCCTCAATGTGATCGACAACACCACCCGCCTGATCGACGAACTGGCCAGCGACATGAGCAGCGCCATGAGCCAGGTGGAAGGGCTGGCGGCCAGCAGCGAGCAGATCGGCTCGGTGCTGGAGGTGATCCGCGGCATCGCCGAGCAGACCAACCTGCTGGCGCTCAACGCCGCCATCGAAGCGGCCCGCGCCGGAGAAGCCGGGCGCGGCTTCGCGGTGGTCGCCGACGAGGTGCGCAACCTCGCCAAGCGCACCCAGGATTCGGTGGAGGAAATCCGCCAGGTCATCGAAGGCCTGCAGAACGGCACCCGCGACGTGGTCGGCGCGATGAGCAACAGCCACCGCCAGGCGCAGGACAGCGTGAGTCAGGTCGAACAGGCGGTTGCCGCGTTGAAGCGTATCGGCGACGCCGTGGGTGTGATCACCGACATGAACCTGCAGATCGCCAGCGCCGCCGAGGAACAGAGCGCGGTGGCCGAGGAGATCAACCGCAACGTCGCCGGCATCCGTGACGTGACCGAATCGCTGTCGAGCCAGGCGCAGGAATCGGCGCAGGTCAGCCAGTCGCTGAACAAGCTGGCCAACCATCAGCAGGGCCTGATGGATCAGTTCCGCGTCTGACCCCCGCAGCGGGATCGGTCGCGGGCTGGGTCCGCTCCTACAGGTGAACACCGAGCCATTGTAGGAGCGGGCCATGCCTGCGATCCGCCGGCAAGGCCGGCGCCAGAGTCACACTGCCCGGCGCGGCAGCTCCACCACCACCCTCAGGCCACCGAGTTCGCTGCTTTCCAGCTTCAACCCACCGCCACAGGCCGCCGCGATATCCCGCGCAATGCCCAGGCCCAGACCATGCCCGGCCACTTGCTCGTCGAGGCGCGTGCCACGTTCCAGAACGCTGTCGCGCTGTTCCTCGGCGATGCCGGGACCGTCGTCGTCCACGTTCAATCGATAGACATCAGCCTCTTTCTCCACCGACAGCCGCACCTGGGCATCGGCCCATTTGCAGGCGTTGTCCAGCAGGTTGCCGAGCATCTCCAGCAGGTCCTCCCGGTCATACGGCAAGCGCGTCGCGGGTGGTGCCTGCCAGTCGATGGCGAGGTGGTCGCCATGGATGAGCTTGAGCATGTCGCACAGACTCGGCAGCTCAGCGTCACAATCGAAGTGCGCGCCGGGCAATGCCTCGCCCACCAGCCGCGCACGTCCCAGCTCGCGGGCCAGGCGCTGCTCGATCTGCTCCAGCTGCTCCTGCAGCACGCGCCGTAGCTCAGGGTGCTCGCGCAGCTCCTCGCGGTCGGCCAGGCTGATCAGCACCGCCAGCGGCGTCTTCAGTGCATGGCCGAGATTGCCCAGGGCATTGCGCGAGCGACGCAGGGTGTCCTCGGTATGCTGCAACAGGTGGTTGGTCTGCTCCACCAGCGGCTCCAGCTCGCGCGGCACCTGGCGGTCCAGCTGGCTGCGCTGGCCCTCCTGCAACTGCGCGATCTGCTGGCGTACCCGCTCCAACGGGCGCAACGCTCGGCGCACGGTGAAGCCCTGGAACACCAGGATCAGCAACAACGCCAGCGCACCGGCGCCCAGGCCAATATTGCGCAGGCGGTTGAAGCTCTTGAGGATCGGCGTGTAGTCCTGCGCCACGACAATGCTCAGGTGCTTGCCATAGCGCTTGTAGTCGCCGCGGAACACCAGCAGCCGCTGGTCCTCGGGACCTTTTTCCAGCTTCCTCTCCAGGCCCTTGTGCGAGGGCAGTTTCAGCTCGTTGTCCCACAGCGAGCGGGAGCGCCAGGTCTGGTCATCGAAGCGGATGACGAAGTAGCGCCCGGAGAACAGCCGCTCATAGGCAGCGTCGACGCGCTGGCCGTCCAGCTGCAGTCCGGCCGGGCCACGGGTGATGCCCACCAGCAGGCTTTCCGCCTCGTCCTGCAGCCCGTTGACCAGGTAGCGGCGCAGGCCCTGGTCGAACAGCCAGAGACCTGCCTGGGCCAGCGCCAGACCGATCACCACCAGCACCACGCCCAGCCCGAGGCCGAGCCGGCGCTGGATCGACATCAATTGGCGACTCCATTGCCGGTAAAGCGATAACCCTGACCCCGGCGGGTCTCGATGATCTCGCGGCCCAGCTTGCGGCGCAGGTGGTTGATGTGCACCTCGATGACGTTGGAATCGCGCTCGGTCTCACCGTCATACAGGTGCTCGGCGAGGTGCGACTTCGACAGCAGTTGCCCGGGGTGCAGCATGAAGTAGCGCAGCAGGCGGAACTCGGCGGAGGTCAGGTCGACCTCCTTGCCACCCTGCTGCACGCACTGGCGCGACTCGTCCAGGCTCAGGCCGGCGACTTCCAGCTGGCTCTGGTTGGCCAGCCCACGGGCACGGCGCAGCAGCGCCTGGATGCGCAGCAACAGTTCCTCGGGATGGAACGGCTTGGTCAGGTAATCGTCGGCGCCAGCTTTCAGGCCGTCGATGCGCTCGGCCCAGGAGCCCCGCGCGGTGAGGATCAGCACCGGGATCGAAAGCCCCATGCCGCGCCACTCCTGCAGCACTTCCAGGCCGGGGCGGCCCGGCAGGCCGAGGTCGAGGATCACCAGGTCATACGGCTCGCTGGCGCCCTGCACGGCGGCGTCGCGGCCGTCGGCCAGCCAGTCCACCGCATAGCCCTGGCGGGGCAGGGTCGCCAGCAGTTCATCGGCCAGGGGTACGTGGTCTTCCACCAGCAGCAGGCGCATCAGTCGTCTTCCTTATCCTTGAGGATGCGGCCGTCGCGGGCATCCAGTTCCAGTTCGCGCACCACGCCTTCGGTGGTCAGCAGTTCCACCTCGTAGATGTAGGTGTCGTGTTCCTTCTCCAGCTCGGCTTCGAGCAGGCGCGAGCCGGGATAGCGGCTCAACGCGGCGGGGAGGATTTCCTCGAAGGGGCGGATCACCCCTTCCTTGCTCAGGCGCAGGGCTTCGTCCTGGCTCAGGTCATGGGCCCGGGCGACGCCTGCGATGGCAACGAGCGCCAGGCCAAGCTGCGCCATGCGTGGCAGAACGGTCTTCATCAGTCATCCTGGTGATCGGTGAGGACTTCGCCGGTGACCGCATCCAGCTCGACATCCCATTTGACGCCCTGGGCGTCCTTGAGGTCGACCTTGTACAGGTAGCGGCCGTGGTCCAGTTCGAGCTCGCTATCGTACACCGAACCGCCGGCGTGCTTGGCCAGCGCGGTGCGGTTGAGCTCCTCGAAGTTGCGGATGGTGCCGGCATCGCGCAGGCGCAGCGCCTCGTCCGGACCAATGTCGTGGGCCGTGGCGACGCCCGCGCCGAGCAGCAGGGCTGTCAGCACGGTCAGGGTCAGCAGCCATTTCATGTGCATACCTCCGTAGGAATTTCACTGCTGACAGGCTAAGGCGAAGGACTTAACTCAAGCTGAATCGGCAAGAGACATTCATCCCGTGAAGTATCCTTGCTTCTCCCGTACAGGCTCTATAATCGCGGCCTGCCACAGCGAGGCCCGCATGACCGCCATCCAGATCAAGACCCCCACCCTCACCCTCAAGGCCGGCGCCCGTGCGCTCAAGCGCATCCGCGAGCAGGGCCTGTCGCCCGCCGATGTAGGCATCCTCCCGGGCGCGGCCGGCGGGCCGAAGGCGCTGGGCATTCAGGGCCTGGACCTTGCCCTGTTCGGCGAGTGGCTGCCGCGCGCGCCCCGCGAACGCTCGCTGATCGGCGCCTCCATCGGCTCCTGGCGCTTCGCCAGCGCCTGCCTGCCCGACCCGGCCGAAGGCATCCGTCGCCTCGGCGAGCTGTATACCCAGCAGCGTTTCGCCCGCAACGCGAGCATCAGCGACGTGTCGAAAAGCTGCGCGAAGATGCTCGACGACCTGCTCGATGGCCACGACGCCAGCGTGCTGGACAATCCCTGGTACCGCCTCAACGTGGTGGTGGTGAAGAGCCACGGCCGCCTGGCGCAGGATGGCAAGGCCAACCTCGGCCTGGGCCTGGGCGCGGTGATCCGCGACAACCTCGTCGGCCGCCGCCACCTGCACCGGCACTTCGAGCGGCTGATCATCCACGACGCCCGCCGCGCACCGCCGCTGGAGACGCTATCGGACTTCCCCTCGCGCTACCTGCACCTGGATCTCGCCAACCTGCGCCATGCCCTGCTCGCCTCCGGCTCCATCCCCATGGTCATGGAGGGCGTGCGCGACATCCCCGGCGCCGGCCCCGGCACCTACCGCGATGGCGGCCTGCTGGACTACCACCTGGACCTGCCCTATCAGCGCGAAGGTGTGGTGCTCTATCCGCACTTCACCGACAAGGTCATCCCCGGCTGGTTCGACAAGGGCCTGCCCTGGCGCCGTGGCGATACAGGCCGCCTGCAGGACGTGCTGCTGCTGGCGCCGTCGAAGGACTACCTGGCACTCCTGCCGCACAACAAGCTGCCGGACAGAAAGGACTTCCACCGCTACCTCGGCGATGACGCCGGCCGCGAGCGCTACTGGCGCAAGGCGATGGATGAAAGCCGGCGGATGGGTGACGAGTTCCTTGAACTGGTAGACAGCGGGCGCCTCGGCGAACGGCTGCAGCCGCTGACATAATCAGCGGCTTCACGCCTACAGCAAGGAATCGCCATGCCGCACTCTCGAAAGCTTCGCTCGCTTCTGGGCGCTCTCCTGCTCATCAGCATGGGCGCGCAGGCCGCAGTCGATGCCAAGGCGCAGCGGGAAATCACCCAGTTGCTGGACTTCGTCGAGCACAGCGGCTGCCAGTTCATCCGTAACGGCAGCGCGTACCCGGCCGCCGAAGCGCGCGCGCACCTGCAGAAGAAGTTGGACTACCTGGAAAACAAGGACATGGTGAGCAGCGCGGAAGACTTCATCGAGCGCGCCGCGACCAAGAGCAGCATGAGCGGCCAGCGCTATCAGATGGATTGCCCGGCGGGCAAGCAGGACGCCAGCGCCTGGCTGAATGACGAGCTCAAGCGGCTGCGCCAGCCTCAGTAAGCTTTCCCGCAAATGCGTAGCAGCGGACTGCGTCCACGGCGGCCCCCAGGCCGCTCAGGCCCGTAGGGCGGATAACCCGGAACGGGTTATGCGCCGATGGGCCAGCGGCGGATAACGCTGGCGCGTTATCCGCCCTACGACCAGTAGGAGCGGGCCATGCCCGCAAACCGCCGCCGAAGACGGCGTTACCGCAACACTCCGATCAGCCCGGCTGCCCATCCAGCCGCGGCTTCCAGAACATCGGCCCGTAGTGCCAGGCGAACATCAGGAAAGCCACCACCCAGCACGCCGCCGCAATGCTCAGGCCTTCCAGCGGCCACCAAACCACCAGCAGCACCCGCGCAACGACGCCGAGGTTGAGCAGCGCGAAGGCCCAGGACATCACCTTCGGCGGTTGCAGAGACCGGCCGGTGTGGCCGAGGCTGACCCGCGCAACCATCGCCAGGATCAGACCGCCGACGCCACCCACGGTGAGCGCATGGATTGCCAGGCTCACGTTGAAGGTCGGCGAGAAGTTCCACAGCGCCATACCTGCCGGGGCCAGCAGCATCCACAGGTAGGCCAGGTGCAGCGACCAGAGCAGCGGCACGCCCCAGTAGTCCTTGTCGTACCAGCGCCACAGGCGGACCAGGTGTCCTGCCGCCAGCGCGGCGAACAACAGACCCACCAGCGGGTGCGGCGTCAGGCCGATGCCGACTGCGCTCAGGACCGCCACCAGCAGGGTGCCGCCCAACAGCGAATTGTCCAGCCAGTTCCAGGACGGCACCTGAGCGGCACGCCCGAGCCCGCGCTGGGTGAAGAAGGGAATCACGCGGCCGCCGATCAGGCCCATCAGCGCCGCCACCAGCCACAGCGCACCCAGTGCGCCACCGCGTTGCCAGGCATCGTTACCGGTCCAGATGCCGGCCATCACCAGTGCGTCGGCCAGTGTCAGCAGGCTCAGCACCGCGATGATCGGGTAGTTGCGCTTCTGCCGGACCTGCCACAGGCTGCGGCCGATGAAGAAGGCCAGCGCCGGCATGAACGCCAGCTCCAGCACAGTGACCAGCCACAGCGGCGCACCCACGAGCCAGCCCACCCGCGCCGCCAGCCAGACCAGCGACAACACCATCAGCGGCCTGCCGCTGACACCGGGGCGACCGGTCCAGGTCTGCACCGCGGTCAGCAGGAAGCCGGCGATGATCGCCGCCGCGAAGCCGAAGAGCATTTCGTGCCGGTGCCAGGCCAGCCAGCCGCCCAGCGGTTGCCAGGCCGGCAGCACGCCGAGCAGCACCGCCGCCCAGGCCGCGATGGCGATCAGCGCGAACAGCGCGCCACCGAGAAAGAACGGGCGGAAGCCCAGGCGCCATAGCGGCGGGATGGTCAGCAGAGCCTTTCGATCAACCAGTAACACAGCAAGCCTCCCAGCCTTCCTTGCGCATCTGATGTTGGGCCACCAGCCGCAGCACGTAGCCCAGCTTCAATAGTGTCGGGCCGAGGATGGTGAAGGCATGCGCTGCGACAATGCTTTGCAGGTTCAGCTGGCCATCGACGAAATAGGCTCCGACTATTCCCAGCAGCAACAGCACGAGCCCACCGGTCAGCAGCGACCAGGACAGCGACAGATTGCGTTGCGGGCAGGCGAAAAGACTTTCCATCACACACCTCCTCGGGTTGCGCCGGCCCGCCATCGGGCCGGCGCTCAGGTTCAGGCCTCCAGCGCGCTGGCCGGGCCGAAGAACTCGTAGTGGGACTGTTGCTCGGGCACGCCGATATCGCGCAGGTGACGCTTCACCTGGGCCATGAACGGCTTGGGACCGAGGAAGTAGGCGTCCAGGTCGCGGTCCTGCGGCAGCCAGTCGGCCAGCAGCTCACGGCTGAGGAAGCCTTCGACATGCTCGGCATCCTGCGCGCGCGGCTCGCTGTAGCAGAAGTAGTGCTTGAGCTGCGGATGCGCGTCGGACTGCGCCTCCACCCACTCGCGGAACGCGTGCACGCCGCCGTGGCGGGCGCAGTGGATGAAGTGCACTTCACGGCCGGACTCCAGCGCCGGCTTGAGCATGGCCAGTGCCGGGGTGATGCCGACTCCAGCGGTAATCAGGGCCAGGGGCTTGTCGCCACCGCGCAGGACGAAATCGCCCGCCGGCGGGAACAGGTCCAGCTCATCGCCCACGTTCAGGCGGTCGTGCAGGTAGTTGGACACTTTGCCTTCGGGTTCACGCTTCACACTGATGCGGTACTCGCGGCCGTTGGGCGCGTCGGACAGCGAGTAGGTGCGGCGCACTTCCTCCCCGGCGATCTCGAGGGACAGGCCGATGTACTGGCCGGGCTGGAAGTCCAGCAGCGGTTCGCCATCCAGCGCCTGGAAGTAGAAGGAAGTGATTTCCTCGCTCTCGGCCTCCTTGCGCGCGATGCGGAAGCGCCGTGCGCCGCGCCAGCCGCCGTGTTGCTCGGCGTTCTGCTGGTAGACGGACTCCTCAGCGCCGATCAGGATGTCGGCCAGTTGGCCGTAGGCGGCGGCCCAGGCGTCGATCACTTCCTGGGTGGCGATCTCCTCGCCCAGCACCTCGCGGATCGCCCGCAGCAGGCAACTGCCTACGATCGGGTAATGTTCCGGCTGGATCTGCAGGGCAACGTGCTTGTTGACGATCTTCGCCACCAGGGGGCCGAGCTGCTCCAGCTCGTCGATGTGGCGGGCGTACATCAGCACGCCGTTGGCCAGCGCGCGGGGCTGGTCGCCGGAAGCCTGGTGCGCCTGGTTGAACAGCGGACGAACTTCCGGGTACTCGCTGAGCATCATCTTGTAGAAGTGCTGGGTCAGGGTCTCTCCGCCGGTCTCCAGCAGCGGGACAGTGGCCTTGACCAGGGTACGGTGTTCGTTGGACAGCATGCGGATCTCCTCGGATTGGCCAGGCGGCGAGTGGGACCGCCTGTGCTTTGTGAATCAGGTACTTCAGGAAGCATGCCAATCCGGCAGCCCGCGCACTGCGGGACTTGCGCCAGATATTGAGTCATAATGACCTCAATCGAATCTGGTCATAGCGACCACACAGAGGTCAATATGACTCGCAACCCATTGCTCGCCACCCTCCTCCCCCTGGTCGCCGACCTCTCCCGCGAACTGCCGGAAAGCGAACGCTATCGGCGCCTGCTCGAAGCCCTGCGCGACCTGCTGCCATGCGACGCTACAGCCCTGCTGCGCCTGGAGGGCGACCAGCTGGTGCCGCTGGCGGTCGACGGCTTGAGCCAGGACACCCTCGGACGCCGCTTCAGGATCAGCGAGCACCCGCGCCTGCGCGCCCTCATCGAGCACCCCGGTCCGACGCATTTCGCCGCCGACTGCGGCCTGCCGGACCCCTACGACGGTCTGGTGGAAGGCCTCCATGGCCACCTGGAGGTCCACGACTGCCTGGGTTGTCCGCTGCTGGTCGACGAGCAGCCTTGGGGCTTGCTGACCCTGGACGCGCTGGACCCGGAGCGATTCTCCACCGGTGACCTGGACAATCTGGAAGCCTTCGCCAGCCTCGCCGCTGCCACGGTGAAGGCCAGCCAGCGCATGACCGACCTGGCCCGGCGCGCCGAGCACGAACAGCAGCGCGCCGACGCCTACCAGCGCGCCTCCGGCGACCAACCCAGGGAGCTGATCGGCCAGAGCAAGTCGCACCAAGCGCTGATCCATGAAATCCAGGTGGTGGCCGGCAGCGACCTGAGCGTGCTGATCACCGGCGAAACCGGCGTCGGCAAGGAACTGGTCGCGCAGTCGATCCACGCCAATTCGCTGCGCCGCAGCCAGCCACTGATCAGCCTGAACTGCGCGGCGCTGCCGGAAACCCTGGTGGAAAGCGAACTCTTCGGCCACGTTCGCGGCGCCTTCTCCGGCGCGGTGGGCGAGCGGCGCGGCAAGTTCGAACTGGCCGACGGCGGCACCCTGTTCCTCGACGAAGTGGGCGAGCTGCCGCTGGCGATCCAGGCCAAGCTGCTGCGCGTCCTGCAGAGCGGCCAGTTGCAGCGGCTGGGCTCGGACCGCGAGCACCATGTGGATGTGCGCCTGATCGCCGCCACCAACCGCGACCTCGCCGAAGAGGTCCGTGCCGGGCGCTTCCGCGCCGACCTCTACCACCGCCTGAGCGTCTATCCGCTGCGCGTCCCGCCACTGCGCGAGCGCGGCAGCGATGTGCTGCTGCTGGCGGGCTACTTCCTCGAACAGAACCGCCCGCGCCTGGGCCTGCGCAGCCTGCGCCTGACCCGCGAAGCCCAGGCAGCGCTGGTCGGCTACGCCTGGCCGGGCAACGTGCGCGAACTGGAACACCTGATCGGCCGGGCCTCGCTCAAGGCCCTGGCGAACCACTCGCAGCGTTCGCGCATCCTCAGCCTGGGTGTGGAAGACCTCACCCTGAATGCTCTGCAGCAAGCATTGCCAGACGCCGCCAGCGCTGCAAAGCAGCCCCCTGAGGATGCGCAACCTGCGGGCGAATTGCGTCCGGCGACGGACGACTTCCAGCGCCGGCTGATCAGCCAGAGCCTGGAGCGTCACGCCGGCAACTGGGCGGCGGTGGCCCGTGAGATGGGCCTGGACCGCGCCAACCTCAACCGCCTGGCGAAACGCCTGGCGATCAAGTGAGCCACTGGCCGGATCGGCCGGCCCGGCGGGTGCGATGGTGATAGACTATGCGCCCATTTTCCGGCCGGCCCGTTCCAGGGCCGGCGATCGTCACAGAGCGCACCACGTGGAATTGTTCAAAGAGTTCACCTTCGAGTCCGCCCACCGCCTGCCCCATGTTCCCGCCGGGCACCAGTGCGGACGCCTGCATGGCCACTCCTTCCGGGCCGCCATCTACATCGAGGGCGAGGTCGATCCGCACACTGGCTGGATTCGCGATTTCGCCGAGATCAAGCAGATCTTCAAGCCGATCTACGACCAACTCGACCACAACTACCTGAACGACATCCCCGGCCTGGAAAACCCCACCAGCGAGAACCTCTGCCGCTGGATCTGGCAACAGCTCAAGCCGCTGCTGCCGGAGCTGTCCAAGGTCCGCGTGCACGAGACCTGCACCAGCGGTTGCGAATACCGCGGCGACTGATATGCAGTGAATGAAAAAAGCCGGCTGACGCCGGCTTTTTTGGCTTCAGAACAACCCCATCTGCTTATCGACCAGCGCGCTGAAGTCATCGTCCACGAAGGGCAGGATGGCGTCGGCGATGGGCTGTAGCTGCCGGCTGACATAGTGGTCGTAGTCGATGGGCGAGCTCAGCGTTTCCAGCGGCTCCGGGCCGTTGACCGTGATCACGTAGCTGATCCAGCCGCCGCGCTGGTACTGGCGCGGGCGACCGTGGCGCTCGTTGTAGTCGTCGGCGATGCGCGCGGCGCGGACGTGGGGCGGCACATTGCGTTCGTAGTCGCCGAGCTGGCGGCGTAGGCGCTTGCGGAAGATCAGCAGGTCATCCTGTTCGCCGGCCAGGGTGCGGTTCACGTAGTCGCGCACGTAGTCCCGGTACGGCTGGCGCTGGAAGATGCGCAGATACAGCTCCTGCTGGAACTGCTGGGCCAGCGGCGACCAGTCGGTACGCACGGTTTCCAGGCCCTTGAAGACCATCTCGTCGCTGCCGTCATCGCGCCGCACCAGGCCGGCGTAGCGCTTCTTGCTGCCCTCTTCCGCGCCGCGGATGGTCGGCATCAGGAAGCGCCGGAAGTGCCGCTCGAACTGGATCTCCAGCGCACTTTCCAGCCCGTATTCCTCGCGCAGGTGCTGAGCCCACCACTGGTTGACGTGGCGCACCAGAGCACGGCCGATCCCGGCGGCTTCTTCCTCGTCATGGGCGCGGCCAAGCCAGACGAAGGTGGAGTCGGTATCGCCGTAGATCACCCGATGCCCCTGGCCTTCGATCAGCTCGCGGGTGCGGCGCATGATCTCGTGGCCGCGCAGGGTGATGGACGAGGCCAGGCGCGGGTCGAAGAAGCGGCAGCCGCTGGAGCCGAGCACGCCGTAGAAGGCGTTCATGATGATCTTCAGCGCCTGGGACAGCGGCGCATTGCCGTCGCGCTTGGCGGCGTCGCGGCCCTGCCAGACGCGCTCGACGATGGCCGGCAGGCAGTGCTGCGTACGCGAGAAGCGCCCGCCACGGAAGCCGGGGATGGACGCCTCGTCCGACGGCTCGCTCAGGCCTTCCACCAACCCGACCGGGTCGATCAGGAAGGTGCGGATGATCGACGGGTACAGGCTCTTGTAGTCCAGCACCAGCACCGACTCGTAGAGCCCCGGCCGCGAATCCATGACGAAGCCGCCAGGGCTGGCCTCCGGCGCCTTGCCGCCGAGGTTCGGCGCGACATAGCCCAGCCGGTGCATCGGCGGCAGGTACAGGTGGGTGAAGGCCGCCACCGAGCCACCGCTGCGGTCCGCCGGCAGCCCGGTGACGCTGGCGCGTTCGAGCAGGAAGTCGAGAATGCGGGTCTTGTCGAAGATGCGCGTGACCAGCTCGCAGTCCTTGAGGTTGTATTTCGCCAGTGCCGGCTTGTCCTCGGCGAAACGGCGGTCGATCTCGGCCATGCGGTCGTAGGGGTTGTCGATGGACTTGCCCTCGCCCAGCAACTGCTGCGATACGCTCTCCAGGCTGAACGACGGGAAGCTCCAGAACGCCGAGCGCAGCGCCTCGATGCCGTCGATGATCAAGCGCCCCGCCGCCGCAGCGAAGTAGTGGTTGCTCGAGGCGTGCTGCCGCCAGCCCATCTCGTCGCCGCCCCGGCCCAGGCGCAGGGGAATCTCCAGGCGCTTGGCGTGCTCCTGCAGTACGCGCAGGTCGAACTGCACCAGGTTCCAGCCGATGATGGCGTCGGGGTCGTGCTCGGCCAGCCACTGGTTCAGGCGTTCCAGCAACTGCGCGCGGCTGTCGCAGTACTCCAGCTCGAAATCGCGCTCGCCGTCGACGCCATTGGCCGGGCCGAGCATGTACACCTGGCGCTGGCCGCAGCCCTCCAGGGCGATGGAATAGAGGTCACCGCGGATATTGGTTTCGATGTCCAGCGAGGCCAGTTTCAGTTTCGGCCGATACTCCGGCGCCGGTCGCAGTTGAGCGGTGACGGTGCTGCCGCCTTCGCCCGGCTCGCCGCTGAAGGTGACCGGCGCGGTGATGAAACGCTCCATCAGGTAGCGCTCGGGCGGGCGGATGCCCGCTTCGAACACCTCGACGCCAGCCTCGCGCAGGCGCTTTTCCAGATTCATCAGCTGGCGATGCTGCTGGCAGTAGAGGCCCAGCACCGGGCGTTGCTGGAAATCGCGCAGGCCCAGCGGACGCAGTTGCGCGCCGCGTTCGCCGGCCAGCAGTTTCTCGGCGCGGGCGCGCTGTTCGGCCGGCACGAAGGCCACCGAAGTCTGCGGCGGCAGCAGCACATGCCGCGGTCCTTCATCGGTGGCCAGCCAGAAACCCACCTCGGTGCCTTCGGGCGTGTCCCGCCAATGTCGGGTCAGGACGAAACCCTGCCTTGCCTCCACGCTCTAACCACCCGTCTGTCGATTCATGCCGACATTCTACCGGTCCGCCCGGGGATTCGTTGCAAGGCATGTTAATCCGACCGATGCGTTTGACGCACGCCCCGCGTCTGCCCAAGCTAGCGGGCTTTCGTTTGCCTGCCAGGAACTGCCTGTGACCCTTTCGTGCCGCCACTGGACCCGTCCGCTCCTCGCCACTCTCTGCTTCGCCAGCCTGCTTTCCGGCTGCGGCCTGTTCGGCGAAAAGCCCGAGGAGGCCCAGGCACCCACCTATTCCAAGGCCTCCTGGTCGGAGCTGCCGCAGACCGCCGACAGCGACGTGCTGCAAGGCTTCAACGCCTGGCGCTCGGCGTGTGCGGTACGCCTGAAGAAGGATGACATCTGGGCCGCGACCTGCGCCGACGCCGCCAGCGTGCCGGCTTCCGCCCCGGCCATCCGCCAGTTCCTGCAGGCCCACCTGCAGCCCTACCAGCTGCGTTCCGGCGAAGGCAGCAGCAATGGCCTGATCACCGGCTACTACGAGCCCGTCTACCGCGGCAGCCTGCAGCGCGACGCCCAGCACAGCGTGCCGGTCTACGGCGTGCCGAAGGACATGATCAGCGTGGCGCTGGACAGCGTTTATCCCGAGCTGAAGGGCAAGCGCCTGCGCGGCAAGCTGGAAGGCAACACGCTGGTGCCTTACGCCGACGCCGCCGGCATCCGCCGCGACGGGGTGAATGCCCCCGTGCTGGCCTGGCTGCCGGACCCGATGGACCTGCAGTTCCTGCAGATCCAGGGCTCCGGCCGCGTGCAGCTCGCCTCCGGGCGTCAGCTGCGCCTGGGCTATGCCGACCAGAACGGCCGCCCCTACAAGCCGGTTGGCCGCTGGCTGGTGGAACAGGGCGAGCTGAGCAAGGAAGAAGTCAGCATGGCACGCATCCGCGACTGGGCCCGCGCTCACCCGCAACGGGTCGACGAACTCCTGGCGAGCAACCCCAGCTACGTGTTCTTCAGCCAGCGCCCGGACAGCAACGAAGGCCCGCGCGGCTCGCTGAACGTGCCGCTGACCCCCGGCTACAGCGTGGCCATCGACCGCAAGGTGATCCCGCTGGGCAGCCTGATGTGGCTCTCCACTACCCGCCCGGACGGTGCGCCGGTGGTACGCCCGGTCGCCGCCCAGGACACCGGCGGCGCCATTGTCGGCGAAGTCCGCGCTGACCTGTTCTGGGGTACCGGTGACGCCGCCGGTGAACTGGCCGGGCACATGAAGCAGGACGGCCAGCTGTGGCTGCTCTGGCCGAAGGACAAGACCCTGCCAGGCGCCTGACATTGGCGTAGGAAAGTTGAGGTAATTCCTACTCGTCCTACAGAGCTCCCTGAATCACCGGCAGCGCCGCCCACCGGAACATGGTCGGCGAATCCAGGCACTCCCCTGGCTTCGCCGACCCTCAATCCGAACGCGGTGACCGTCATGAAGAACAACCAGCCTCCCCTCCGCTCGCAGCGCCAGCACCGTGGCTGGCCATTGGACTACGACGTGCTCTGCTGGATCGGCGCCATCGCCCTGGTCCTGCTGTTCTTCGGCGTCGACCAGTTCTTCGTGTCGAAGCTGCCGGGCACCGGCGTCATCGAGCACCAGCGCGACATTCCCCGGCACAGCGTTCCCCAGCGCGTCGACCTGCCCGCCGCCCACGCCCTGGCAGCGGTGAACCATAACCGCCAGCAAGCGAATCAGGTGCCGTGACGGAACTGCCCCGGCGTCATCCCGCTCCAGCGACGGAAGGCCTTGGAGAAGGCGCTCTCGTCGGAGAAGCCCAGGCGCTCGGCCACCTCACCCAGGCGTGACGACTCGCGCAGCAGCTGCTCGGCCATGGCGTGCAACACCTGCTCGCGCAGCAGCTTGAAGCTGGTGCCTTCGTCGGCCAGCTTGCGGTTGAGATGACGGCCGCTGAGTTCCAGCTGCTCGGCCACCTTTTCCTTGCCCCAGCGCGGGTTCTGCCGCAGCAGCTGCTGCACGCGCGCGGCGAGGCTCTGTGCGCCCAGGCGTTCGAGCTGCGCATCGGCCAGTGCGCGCAAGTGCTCGCGCATCAACGCGTTGGCCTGGATCAGCGGCACCTCCAGATCGGCCACAGCGAAGCTCAGCGCATTTTCGGTGCAGGCGAAATCCACCGGGCATTCCAGCAATTCCCCGTAACGTGAAGGCTCGCCCCGCGCGGCATGGCTCAGCGCCAGGCGTTGTGGTTTCACCCGGTCGCCAGTGATCCAGCGGGTCAGGTGCACCAGGCTGGCCAGCGCGGCCTCCACCCGTTCCTCGCGGCGCACGGCATAACTCGGCCGATAGACCAGGCGCACCTGCGTGGCGTCCTGCTCGCGCTGGAACTCGCTGCCCTCGGCGATGATCGGGTAGTACTCCAGCAGCGCTTCCAGCGCCTCGCCGTAGTGTTCGCAGCTCATCAACAGCGCGCCGACCATGTCCAGGTGCCCCACCTGCAGCGCGCTGCCCAGGCGCAGGCCGAGCAGCGGATCGCCCGACGCGGCGCAGATGGTTTCCCAGAAGGCGTCCTGGCGCTGCAGGGGAATGCGCGGCTCGAGGCTGGCCGCGTGCAGATCGGCAGGCACCGGCAGCCCCAGGCGCTGGGCGGCCTGCAGGATGCCCTGGGCGTAATGGACGGTAATGGTGTGCGACATGGTCCCGAATTAACCGGTGAAGGTCCCGATTGAGCCGTTACCGGGCGGTAAGGCTCCCCTATGCTTGCCAATTACAACGATAAATACAAACAAGAGTCGCCTTGCATGCTGATTGAAACCGGAGCCGCGCCCGTGCCGCCGGCTACTGCCCGTTCGCCATTCCCCGCCCTCCTGCTGCGGGAGACCGGCGATGCCTGACGTCCATCTCGAATTTTCCGGCGGCTCGATGATCGCGCTGAACGCCATCATCGCCCTGATGATGTTCGGCGTATCGCTGGAGCTGCGCCGCGACGACTTCACCCGCATCCTGCGCCAGCCCAAGGCGCCGGCCATTGGCATGCTGGTGCAGTTCCTGCTGCTGCCCGCCGCCACCTGCCTGCTGACCATCGCCCTGCCGATCGACCCGGAACTGGCGCTGGGGATGATCCTGGTGGCCACCTGCCCCAGCGGCACCTTCTCCAACATCATGACCTGGATGGCCCGCGGCAACGTCGCGGTGTCGGCCAGCGTCACCGCCGTCTCTGGCTTGAGCGCAGGCATCTTCACGCCGCTGAACTTCGCCCTCTACGCAGGGCTGAATCCGGCGACCCGCGACCGCCTCACGCAGATCCACATCGACCCGCTGGAGCTGGTGGGCATGGTGGTGCTGGTGCTGATCCTGCCGATGCTGCTGGGCATGGCCCTGGGCCGGCACAAACCGCAGCTCGCTCGGCGCCTGGAGAAGCCGCTGCGGCAACTGTCGCTGCTGGTGATGCTCGGCTTCGTCGGCATGGCCTTCGCCAAGAACTTCCAGCAGTTCATGGGCTACTTCCACCTGTTCTTCTGGCTGGTGCTGCTGCTCAACGGCACGGCTCTGCTGCTGGGCTACACCTGCGCACGACTGTGGAAGCTGCCAGACGCCGACGTGCGCGCCGTGACCCTGGAAAGCGGCATCCACAACTCCGCGCTGGGCATGGCGCTGATCCTCACCTTCTTCCCGCAGGCCGGCGGGATGTTGCTGATCGCCGCGTTCTGGGGCTGCTGGCAGCTGTTCTCCGGGTTGGTGCTGGCGCAACTCTGGGCGCGCCGCGAACCCCGCGCGGCCGCGGCGACTGCGTCATGAACGCGCCCGCCCTCGCCCTCGGTGGCTTCATCCTGCTGGCCTACACCCTGGAAGCCATCACCGGCTTCGGCAGCGTGGTGATCGCCCTGTCCCTCGGCGCGCTGCTGATGCCCATCGAGACGCTGCTGCCGATCCTGGTGCCGCTGAACATCGGCATGACCGGCTACCTGTGCTGGCGCCACCACCGCCTGATCGACACGCGCCTGCTGCTGCGCACCGTGCTACCGGGGATGCTCATCGGCATGCTGATCGGCTACCTGCTGCTGCCGCACCTGGACCCGCAACCGCTCAAGCGCGGCCTCGGCGTGCTGATCCTCTGGTTCGCCGGCCGCGAGCTGTGGCGTCTGCGCGCCAGCGCCCCGGAGCGCGGACGCACGCCGAACTGGGTGGTGCGCCTGGCCACCGGCGCCGCCGGGGTCTGTCACGGCCTGTTCGCTTCCGGCGGGCCACTGCTGGTCTACGCGCTCTCGACCCGGCCGCTGGACAAGACCCGCCTGCGCGCCACCCTGGTCTGCGTCTGGTTCACCCTCAACGGCCTGCTGACCCTCGCCTTCCTCCTCGACGGCCGCCTGCGCCCGGCGCTGCCCCAGGTGCTCGCCTATGCGCCCCTGCTGCTGCTCGGCGTGTGGCTGGGCGAACGCCTGCATCACCGCTTCGAGGAACAGCATTTCCGCCTCGCCATCCACTGCCTGCTGCTGGTCAGCGGCGTCCTGCTGCTGTCGCCCTGGAGTCTCCTGTGAGCTACGACATCATCATCAAGAACGGCCTGTACTTCGACGGCAGCGATGCCCCCGGCAGCCTGCGCCACGTCGGCATCAAGGACGGCCGCATCGACACCCTGAGCGTCAGCCCGCTGGACGAAAGCGGTTGCGCGCAGGTGATAGACGCCAGCGGTCGCTGGGTCACCCCCGGCTTCCTGGAAATCCACTCGCACTACGACGCCGAGGCCATTGCCGCACCGGCGCTGAAGGAGTCGGTGCGCCATGGCGTGACCACCGTGTCGGTCGGCTCCTGCTCGATCAGCATGGTGCTGGGCGAGGCCGAGGACTGCTCGGACCTGTTCACCCGCGTTGAAGCCGTGCCGCGCGAGCAGGTGCTGCCGATCCTGCGTGACAAGCGCAACTGGAAGGACGCCAGGGGCTACCGCGCCTTCTACGACCAGCAACCGCTGGGGCCGAACCTCTGCTCGTTTCTCGGCCACTCCGAGCTGCGCGTCACGGTGATGGGCCTGGAGCGCGCAATCAGCGGCGCCAAGCCCACTGAAGCCGAACTGCAACGCATGGAAGAACTGCTGGAACAGGCGCTGGACGCCGGCTGCTTCGGCCTTTCGGTGATGACCACGCGATTGGACAAGATGGACGGCGACCGCGCCTGGTCCAGCCCGCTGCCCTCCACCTTCGCCAGCTGGAAGGAATTCTCCCGCCTGTTCGCTGTATTGCGCCGGCGCAACGCGCTGATGCAGGGCGCGCCCAACGCGGTCACCAAGATCAACGTGTTCGCCTTCCTCTACCAGGCCCACGGCTGGTTCCGCCGCCCGCTCAAGTGCTCGATGCTCACCGCGCTGGACCTGAAGTCCCAGCCCTTCATGCACCGCATCACCCGCGCCTCCGGCTGGGTCGCCAACCGCGTGCTGCGCGGCCGCTACCGCTGGCAGACCCTGCCCGCGCCCTTCGTCGTGCGCATCGAAGGGCTGAACATGAACGGCTTCGAGGAGTTCGGCGCCGGCGAAGTCCTGCGCGAAATCAAGGACCCGGAAGAGCTCTACACGCGCATCCAGGACCCGGCGTTCCGCGAGCGCTTCAAGAAGGACATCAAGGCTACCCTCAGCCTCGGCCTGTGGCACCGCAACCTGTCCGACTGCTGGGTGCGTGAATGCCCGGATGCAACGCTGGTCGGGCGCAACTTCGAGGACATCGGCCGCGAGCGCGGGCTGGACCCGGTGGACGCCTTCTTCGAGCTGGCCGGCCAGTACCGCAACGACCTCAAATGGACCACCTGCTACGGCAACCACCGTCCGGAGATCATGGGCAAGCTGCTGGCCAGCCCCTGGACCCAGCCGGGCTTCGCCGACTCGGGCGCGCACCTGGCCTCCCACGCGCAGTACAACTTCCCGCTGCGCATGCTCAAGTATGTGCGCGACGCCGAACTGGCCGGACGCAGTTTCATGGATACCGGACGCGCCATTCACCGCCTGACCGGCGAGCTGGCGGACTTCGCCGGGATCGACGCCGGCTACATCCGCGTGGGCGATCGCGCCGATCTGGTGGTGGTCAACCCGGCGGGGCTGACCGATGAACTGGATGATGTCTGTGAAGCGCCCATGGAAGTCATCGGCCTGACGCGACTGGTCAAGCGCAACGACGCAGCGGTGGATGCCACGCTGATCAACGGGCGGGTGGCTTATCTGCGCGAAGGTGGCTTCCCCGAGGCACTGGGCAAGGAGCGTGGTTTTGGGCGGTTCCTGCCGGGACGGGATGTGCTGAGCCGGCCGCAGGAAGTGCCGGCGGGGGCGCCGGCATTCGGCCGGTAGTTCCAGCGCGCTCGATGGGCGCCGGCCATGCCGGCGATCGCGGGCATGGCCCGCTCCTACAGGGGAGTCGCGGCGCTAGTTGTTGCAGGAGCGAGCCATGCTCGCGATCCGTAAGCAGGGCTTACGGTGTCGGCGCTCAACGCGATACCGTGCGGCCGGCCGAGATTGACGCCCTGCCGCGCACTCACTAGAGTGCGCGGTTTCCGACATCCCCCGTAATACCTGCACCATGACCCCGTTCTACCGCTTCGCCGACCCGAGCCTCGCCCTGCTGCGAGAGCCCCCGCGCGTACGCAAGATTGACACGGTGCTGCGCCGTCGCCGCAGCGTGCTGTTCGCCTTCACCTTCTCCCCGCCCGCCGGCTGCTGAGCCGGAAGCCGCGCGCACGCGCCGGCATTTCCGCATTCCGATTCCGCCCACCGGCAGCCGCCGATGGGCGCGTATGTATTTGCACGCCCGGCGCTGGAGCGCCCGGGCAAGAGAAGGTTTCCATGAATACCCCGACTACCGTTCAGCCATCCTCGCTGAACAAACCGCTGCTGGCGGTGCTGCTGTTCGCCGTTTCCATCGTCGGCCTGAGCCTGGGTGCGACGCTGCCGCTGGTGGCGCTGCGCCTGCTGGACAACGGCGCCAGCGCGCTGCAGATCGGCATCCTCTCGGCGGTGCCGGCGGCCGGCATGATCCTCGCCGCCACCCTGGTGGACCGCGCCTGCCAGCTGATGAGCCGGCGCCGCCTGTACCTGCTGTGCTTCGTGCTGTGTACCGCGAGCACCGCGGCCATCGAGTTCAGCGGCCATTCCCTCTGGCTGCTGGCCGCCGCGCGACTGGCGCTGGGCGTCGGCATGGGCATTGCGATCATCCTCGGCGAAGCCTGGGTCAACGAGCTGTGCGGCGAGAACAATCGCGGCACCATCGTGGCCCTGTATGCCACCAGCTTCACCGCCTTCCAGTTGCTCGGCCCGACACTGGTGGCGCTGCTCGGCGCGCAGACGCCGTGGGTGGTGGTGCTGGTCAGCGCCGGGCACCTGATTGCCCTGGCCACCGTGGCGTTCGCCATGCCCGAGGAAGGCCTCCACGAGCACGTCGAGAAGCCGCGCAGCTTCTCCCTGGCCGGCTTCCTGCGGGTTGCCCCGGCGCTGTGCATGGGCGTGCTGTTCTTCTCCTTCTTCGACAGCGTGGTGCTCTCGCTCTTCCCGGTCTACGCCTCCAGCCACGGTTACGCGGTGGGCATCGCGGCGTTCATGGCCACGGTGATCCTGCTCGGCGACATGCTGTTCCAGTTGCCGCTGGGCTGGCTCTCCGACCGCCTCGACCGCTCGACCCTGCACCTGGGCTGCGGGGCCGGCGCCATGCTGATCGGCCTCGCCCTGCCCTGGCTGATCAGTCAGCCGTCACTGCTGTGGCCGGCGCTGATGCTGCTGGGGGCCGTGGCCGGCGGCGTCTACACCCTGGCGCTGGTATTGATCGGCCAGCGCTTCCGTGGCCGCGACCTGGTCACCGCCAACGCCGCCGCCGGCATGCTCTGGGGTGTCGGCAGCCTGCTCGGGCCGCTGCTCAGCGGCAGCCTGATGGACCTCGGCCCGCAGGGCGTGCCGGTGGCACTGGCGCTCGCCGCCGGGCTGTTCGTGGCCACTGCGGCCGCCTCGCTGCGGCGCACCGCCGTGCGTCACGCCTGATGCCTCAATAGAAGGCAAGGCGCATCGACTTGGTGCCGGCGCGCCCTGCTCCGGTAGCCGCTCTGCTCCGGGGATTTCAGCTAAGCGCTTGAAATCCCCGGTGGTTTTTCGGTTTCAGAAAAGCTGGCATTTCAATTGCTCTGTCCTGTTCAACGGGATGCATCACCCACGGCAAGGTAGCCACCGGGTGGGCGAACGCTGCAAGGCACACACTGGAGTTGCACCACAGGCGAACTAGGGTTCCGGTCTTTCGCGAGAAGGGCGTCTGGTCCGAGAGTTTTCCGGCCCTAGGGACAGGGCTACACGGCGGGAGAAAAGCCCGGGAGACGTGATGTCATCCCGTGCCAATTTCCAACCGTTAGGAGCAATGCCATGACCATGCCGCTTTCCCTGCGTTCCCTGCGCAAGACCCTGCTCGGTGCCTGTCTGCTTGCTGCCGCCGGGGTCGTGCCACTGACGCTCCAGGCCGCCGAGAAGCTGAAGATCGGCACCGTCGTCTGGGCCGGCTACGCGCCCTTCTACGTCGCCGACAAGCTCGACCTCTACAAGCCCCATGGCCTGAAGGTGGAGCTGCAGTTCTTCAACGACCCGGCGCTGATCCCCACTGCCATGACCGGCGGCGCCCTGGACGGCGGCATGCTCACCTACGACCAGGTGGTCGGCGGCGTCGCCAAGGGCCAGCCCTACCGCGTGGTGATGCCCATCGACTTCTCCAACGGCGGTGACGCCATCGTTGCCGACAAGTCGATCAAGTCGGTCGCCGACTTCAAGGGCAAGAAGATCGGCTTCAACCCGCTGTCGCCGTCCGACTTCCTGCTCGCCTATGCGCTCAAGAGCCACGGCCTGAGCGACAAGGACATCAACCCGGTGAACATGACGCCCGAGGGCATTCCCGGCGCCATGGCCTCCGGCAGCCTGCCGGTGGGCGTGACCTACGAACCCAACGTCTCGCAGATTCTCGGCATGCCCGGCGACAAGTTCCACGTCGTGTATTCGTCGAAGGACGCGCCGGGCCTGATCACCGACGTGCTGGTGTTCAACCAGGAGGTCATCGGCAAACGCCAGAAGGCCATCAGCGCGATGATCCAGGGCTACGCCGACGGCCTGGCCTACATGAAGGCGCACCCGGAGGAGTCCGCCGAGATCATCGGCAAGGTGCTGGGTGTCAGCGCCGCCGAGGCCAAGGAGCAGATGGCCGGGGTCTACAACATCCCGCTGGCGGAGATGAACAAGAACTTCGAGAAGTCCGACGCCACCAGCTCCTTCTTCGGCAGCGGCGCGGTGATCGCCCAGCTGCTCAAGGACAACAGCCAGATCCCGGCGATCCCCGACCTCGCCCAGACCTTCGACGCGCAGTTCGTCCAGGCCCTCGCCCAGTAAGGCGCCCACCCACCGCTCCCGCCAGGAGGGCGGGAGCGCCCACGGAGGTTGTTCATGTCCGCGACCCTGTACCGCTACGCCGATGGCCGGCTTCCCAACAGCCTGGCCCTGGCCTACGCCTTCGGTGGCTACGCCGCCGGCTTCGCCCTGCTGTTCGCCGACAGCTGGCTGCTCAACGCCTTCGGCACCCTGCTGCTGGGCCACGCGATGATTGTCGCGGCCTACCTGATCCACGAGTTCGCCCACGGCACCATCTTCGCCAGGCCCGCGCACAACACCTGGGCCGGCGAAGCCTGCAGCTGGCTGTGCGGCAGCTGCTACGCGGGCTTCCAGGACCTGCGCCGCAAGCACATGCGCCACCACGTCGACCGCGCCGACGTGATCACCTTCGACACCAAGGCCTTCCTCGCCCGCAGCCCGCGCTGGGTGCGCGCGGTGGTGCTGGCCGCCGAGTGGGCGTATGTGCCGGCGGTGGAGCTGATCATGCATTACTACGTGATCCTGCTGCCCTTCATCACCGACAACCCGCGCCACCGCGCCAACCGCCGCCGCGTGGCGCTGACGCTGCTGATGCGCGGCGCGCTGTTCGGCGTAGTCGCAGCCGTGTCGCTGAAGGCGCTGCTGCTCTACTTCGTCGCCTGGACGCTGATGATCGTGGTGCTGCGCTTCACCGACGCCTACCAGCACACCTACGACGCCTTCGCGGTGCTCGAGGACGGCGGCAAGATCCCCGACGACAAGTCCCGCGACCGCGCCTACGAGCAGATGAACACCTACTCCAACGTGGTCTCGGTGCGCTGGCCGGTGCTCGACCTGCTGCTGCTCAACTTCGCCTACCACAACGCCCATCACGAGAAGCCCGTGGCGCCCTGGTACCGCCTGCGCAAGCTGCACCACGAACTGTATGGCGACGGCTACGCCCAGGTGCTGCCGATGCACCTGCTGTTCAAGGGCTTCCACCAGCACCGCCTGCGTCGCGTGGTGGACGACCACTACGGCGAGGTCGCGCCTGCGGGCAAGGATCGCGCTGACGGCTTCTACGGCGCCGTGGGCGTCTCCTTCCTGACGGCGGTCTGAGCATGATCAACTACCGGGACAAGCGCGTCCTCATCACCGGTGCCGCCAGCGGCATCGGCAAGGGCCTGGCGCGGGCGTTCGCCGAACAGGGCGCGACGCTGGAGCTGCTCGACCGCAACGCCGAGGCGCTGCAACAGGTGGCGGCCGAGCTGGCGCCGCTGTGCGACCTGCGCACTGCCAGCCTCGACCTAGGCGACAGCGCTGCCATCGCCGCCTTTGCCGACAGCCGCCAGGGCGCGGCGCTCGACGTGCTGATCAACAACGCCGGCGTCGAATACGCCACGCCGCTGGAAGGCGGCAACGCCGAAACCGACCAGCGCTGGCAGGCGCTGCTGGACAACAACGTCGCCACGATGCTGCGGCTGACCCGCGCCCTGTTGCCGCAACTGCAAGCCTGCAGCTGCGTGATCAACCAGGCCTCGATCTGGGGGCTCAAGGGCGTGCCGGGTTTCTCCGCCTACGTCGCCAGCAAGCACGCGGTGATCGGCCTGACCCGCTCGCTGGCCTGGGAGCTGGGGCCAAGGCGCATCCGCGTCAACGCGGTTTGCCCCGGCTGGATCGCCACCGAAGCCGCCATGCGCTCGCTGCGGGTGATGGCCGAGGCCAGTGGCCGCAGCGAGGACCAGGAGCTGGCGCAGATTCTGAGCGCCCAGGCGGTGCCGGAACTGCTCACGCCGGCCGATCTCGCCGGCACCTTCCTGTTCCTCGGCAGCCCGCTGGCCAGCGCCCTCACCGGCCAGGCGCTGTCGGTCAGCCATGGCGAGGTGATGCACTGATGAAAGCGCTCGCAGGACAGACCGCACTGGTCACCGGCGCCACCCAGGGCATCGGCCGGGCCATCGCCCTGGCGCTGGCGGAGGCCGGCGCGCAGGTGTGGATCAACCACCTCGACCAACCCCAGGCCGCCACTGCGCTGGTCGCGCGCATTACCGCCGCTGGCGGCCGCGCCTATGCCGTGCAGGCCGATGTCGCGGTGCCGGAACAGGTTGCCGAGATGTTTGCCCGCGTGCTCGCCGAAGGCGAGCTGGACATCCTGGTGAACAACGCCGGGATCATCCTGGAAAAGCCCTTCCTCGACACCAGCGAAGACGACTGGGCGCACCTGCTCGGTGTCGACATGCATGGCGTCTACCGCTGCTGCCGGCATGCCCTGACGCACATGCAGGCGCGCGGCAGCGGCAGCATCGTCAACATCGCCTCGGAGCTGGGCCAGCTCGGCCGCGAGCGCTACGCCGCGTACTGCGCCGCCAAGGCCGGGGTGATCGGCCTGACCAAGGCGCTGGCGCGGGAGTTCGCCCCGCACATCCGCATCAATGGTGTGGCGCCGGGCCCGGTGGAGACGCCGATGGTTTCGCTGGAGCACATGAGCGCGGCGATGATCGCCCGGGAAACCGCCATCCCCGCCGGGCGCCTCGGCCAGCCCGAAGAGATCGCCGCGGCGTTGCTGTTCCTCGTTTCGCCCGGCGCGAGCTTCTTCCACGGGCAGATACTCGGCGCCAACGGCGGCGCCTGGATGGGCGCCTGATGCGCGCGGAAATCGTCCTGCTGCTGGGCGCCGCCATCTGGGGCCTGGGCTGGATGCCCCTGGCGCACTTCGCCGGCCAGGGTCTTGCCGGCATGCCGCTGGTGCTCTGCACCTATGGCCTGCTCTGCGTACTGGCCGTGCCGCTGGTACTGAGCCAGCGCCGGCAATGGCGAGCGCAGCGCGGCGCCCTGCTGGCCATCGGCGTATTCGGCGGCTGGGCCACGGCCGGGCTGGTGGCGGCGCTGTCCGAAGGCGACGTGGTACGCGCCATGCTGCTGTTCTACCTGGCGCCGGTCTGGGGCCTGCTCGGCGGCCGCCTGCTGTTCGGCGAACGCCTGACGCCTGCACGGCTCGGCGCCCTGGCGCTGGCCATGCTCGGCATTGCCCTGACCCTCGGCATCAGCCACGACACCTTCCGCCCGCTGGCCGCCAGCGACTGGTTGGCGCTCTCCGCCGGCTTCGCCTTCGCCCTCAACAACCTCGCCACCCGCGCTGCCGAACAGGTACCGCTGGCGAGCAAGGCGGTGGTCGGCTTCATCGGCAGCGCCGCGCTGGGCGGCCTGTTCTGCCTGCTGCAAGGCACGCCGCTGCCAGTCGTCGACGCCCACCAGTGGCTGCAGCTGGCCGGCTTCGGGCTGTTCTGGCTCGCGGCCATGGGCGCGGCGCAATACGGCTTCAGCCACGTCGAGGCGAGCCGTGCCGCGGTGCTGGTGGTGATCGAACTGCTGGTCGCCGTGCTCACCGCAGCGTGGTTCGGCGACCGCGAGCTGGGCCTGCGCGAATGGCTCGGCGGCTCCCTGGTTCTGGCGGCGGCGCTGATCGCCGCACGTCCTGCTCCTGACCTTTCCCCCACTCTCTGCGAGGCCGAAACATGACTGTCCGCATGGACCAGCTCAGCTGGGTCGAATACGCGCGCCGGGTGCGCGAGCAATCCCCCGTGGTCTTCCTGCCCTGCGGCGCCACCGAGCAGCACGGGCCGCACCTGCCGCTGGGCACCGATGCGCTGCTGGCCAGCGCACTGTGCGAGGACGTGGCCCGCCAGGTCGACGGTCTGGTGGCGCCCGCCCTCTCCTACGGCTACAAGTCGCAGCCCAAGTGCGGCGGCGGCCAGCACTTCTGCGGCACCACCAGCCTCGACGGGCAAACCCTGATCGCCCTGGTGCGCGATGCCGTGCGCGAGTTCGCCCGCCACGGCGTCACCCGTCTGGTGCTGGTGGACGGGCACTACGAGAACCAGTGGTTCGTCACCGAGGGCATCCAGCTCGCCCTGCGTGAGCTCGGGCCTTCCAGCCCGCTGGAAGTGATGCGCCTGGAGCACTGGGACTTCTGCAGCGAGGCGACGCTGAACGACGTATTCCCCGACGGCTTCCCCGGCTTCGCCCTGGAGCACGCGGCCGTGATCGAGACTTCGCTGATGCTGCACTACCTGCCCAATCTGGTACGCCTGGACCTGATCCCCGACGACGACCCGGCCGACTTCCCGCCCTACGACATGTACCCCAGCCGCACCGAGTGGGTGCCGCCGTCGGGCGTGCTGTCCTCGGCGCGCGGTTCCAGCGCGGACAAGGGCCTGCGCATGGCGAAGGACATCGTCAACGGCATCGCCGGCGCGGTACGCAAGGAGTTCCAGCTGTGAGCGTCGCCCTGATCATCATCGACATGCAGCGTGACTTCTGCGCCCCAGGCGGCTACTCCGATCAGGCCGGGCTGGAAATCAGCCGCTTGCGCGCGCCGATCCCGGCCATTTCGCGCCTGCTGGACAGTGCCCGCGCCCTCGGCCTGCTGGTGCTACACACCCGCGAAGGGCACCGCCCCGATCTCACCGACCTGCACGAGAGCAAGCGCCGCCGCGCCGAACAGGCCGGCGCGCCCATCGGCGCACGCGGCCCGCTGGGGCGCCTGCTGGTGCGCGGCGAGTATGGCCACGACCTGATCGACGAACTGCGCCCGCTCGCCGACGAACCGGTGATCGACAAACCCGGCTACAGCGCCTTCGCTTACACCGACCTGGACCTGCTGCTGCGTCGGCGAGGCATCGGCCACCTGGTGCTCTGCGGCGTGACGACCGAAGTCTGTGTGTCCTCCACCCTGCGTGCGGCGGTGGAGCTGGGCTACGCCTGTACGCTGGTGAGCGATGCCTGCGGCTCGCCGAGTGCCGAGCTGCACGCCGCTGCCCTGGCCATGGTCGAGGTGGAAGGTGGGCTGTTCGGCCGCGTGCAGGACAGCCACTCCGTGCTCGCCGAATGGGAGGAAAACGCATGCCTGGCCTGAACATCCCCGCAGTACCGCCCGCCTACCTGGGCGTCTGGCAGCGCACCCTGCTGACCACTACCGGCGGGACGCACGACACCAGCACCCGCGTCTACTGGCTGCAGACCGAGCGCCTGTTCGCCGACCTGCGCATTCCGCTGCCGGCCCCCGAAATGCCGGAAGCACTGGCCACTCAGGCCGGTTTCGCCGGCCTCACCGAGATCACCGGCGACATCTGCCAGTGGCACCGGGCGATCGACTTCCAGCCGCCCAACGGTGGCGAGGACATCGGCCGCATGCATTTCGTGAACAGCGAAAAGGTGCTGGAAGACGGCCTGGACGGCAGCTATCACGAAGTCTGGGAGCGCCTGCCCGAGTCGATCGGGCGCAACCGTGGCACCTGGCTGCTCGGCGCGGACGGCCGCCAGGGCTGCCTGCTGCTGGCCGGCGACTGTTTCCTGTTCGCCGCCGGGCGGCGCCTGCCGCTGCCCTGCGCGCCTTCGCTGGCCGCGCTGGTCGATAGCGGCAACCCCGAGTTGCTGGATTTCGAGCTGAGCTTCGGCCGCCACCAGGATGGCGTGACGCCCTGGCGCATCGAGCTGAGCACCCTGCCGGCGCGCATCGGTGCGCGTCTGCTGCCCGCCGAAGCCGATCCCGACCACCCCGAACTGCTGCGCGACGCCGGCTGGCTCGACAGCCTGGGCGCCACAACGCCCAGTGGCGGCTGGCAGCCCTGCGAGCAGCCCCTGTTCCCCGACAAGGAGGCGACGCCATGACCGCCCACCAGCCTTTGCCCCGCCCTACGGCGCAACCGGCCCGCCAGCGCTGGTGGGTGATTCGTGGCGAGCTGCCGCGCAGCGCCATCTGGACCCTGGCCGCCGCCGGCCTGCTGCTGCCCCTGCTGCTCTGGTGGGCCTACAGCGCCGCCGGGCTGGCCAACCCGATGTTCTTCCCCGGCCCGGACGCCGTGCTCAAGCGCATCGGCCACTGGTGGAGCGACGAAGGCCTGCTCGGCGACATCGCCATCAGCATCTACCGGGTCATGGCCGGCTTCCTCGCCTCGGCGCTGATCGCCCTGCCGCTGGGCCTGTACATCGGCACCTACCGCCCGGTTCAGGCCTTCCTCGAGCCGCTCACCGACTTCATCCGCTACATGCCGGCGGTGGCCTTCATCCCGCTGGTGATGCTCTGGGTCGGCATCGACGAAGGCTCCAAGGTGCTGATCATCTTCATCGGTACCTTCTTCCAGATGGTGCTGATGGTCGCCGAGGACGTGCGCCGCGTGCCCCTGGCGCAGATCGAGGCGGCGCAGACCATGGGCGCCAGCCGCGCCGAGACCATCCGCCTGGTGGTGCTGCCCTCCGCTCGCCCGGCGCTGCTCGACACCCTGCGCATCACCTGCGGCTGGGCCTGGACCTACCTGGTGGTGGCCGAACTGGTCGCGGCCAACTCCGGCCTGGGCTACGCCATCCTGCGCGCCCAGCGCTACATGCAGACCGACAAGATCTTCGCGGGCATCCTGCTGATCGGCGTCATCGGCCTGCTCACCGACCAGGCGTTCCGCTGGCTCGGCCGGGTCGCCTTCCCCTGGATGAAGAGGTAAGCCTGATGAGCCAGAACAAGATCGCCATTCGCCACGTCGACAAGGTCTTCAGCAGCCAGGGCCGGCACGTGCAGGCGCTGCAGGACGTGAACCTGGAGATTCGCGCCAACGAGTTCGTCACCTTCGTCGGCGCCTCGGGCTGCGGCAAGTCCACCCTGCTGCGCAGCATCGGCGGGCTGGAGCGCCACAGCGGCGGCGAAATCCTCGTCGATGGCCGCGCCGTGGACGGCCCCGGCATCGACCGCGCCATGGTCTTCCAGCACTACAGCCTCTACCCCTGGCTGCGGGTGATGGAGAACATCAAGTTCTGCCGCCGGCTCAAGGTGGTGTCCGAGACCGTGCGTGGCGATGCCGACGTGGAAGTCGCCAGTGGCCGCGCCGATGCACTGCTCAACCTGATGGGCCTGTCGGCCTTCGCCCAGGCCTACCCCAGCCAGCTTTCCGGCGGCATGCAGCAGCGGGTGGCGATCGCCCGCGCGCTGATGCCCAAGCCGCAGATCCTGCTGATGGACGAGCCCTTCGGCGCCCTGGACGCACAGACCCGCGAAGTGATGCACGACTTGATCCGCCACGTGCATCGCCTGGAGAACAGCACCATCCTGTTCGTCACCCACGACGTCGACGAGGCGATCTACCTCGGTGGCCGCGTGGTGCTGATGGCGCCGCGCCCCGGCCGTATCGACAGCGTGTACGAAGTGCCGCTGCCAGCGGAGCGCAACCAGGACATGAAGATGGCCCCGGAATTCATCGCCCTGAAGAAGGAGATCCTCGCGCGCATCCGCGAGACCTCGGGCATGAGCACCGACCTGGAACTGCTGGAGCAGTTGACCCGCACCGCGGCGCCAGTCTGAACCAGAGAAAAGGGAAGCGGCGGAGCGGATAGCCCCGCCGTTGTACCGGGCCTGCTGCCCGAGACGGATTGCGCAGGAAGCGCGAGGGAAACGGCCTGCCGGGAGCGGGTAGCTCCGCCCGAAGGCTGGCGGGCCGGGTGGCCGCAAAAGCAGCCGTAAAACTGGCCGGAAGCGCCCGGTCAGGCGCTTCCGGCACCGTCGTCAGCCGATGGTCATCAGGCTGGCGTTGCCGCCGGCAGCGGCGGTGTTGACGCTCAGGGCACGCTCGATCAGCAGGCGTTCCAGCGGGATGTCGGTTTCCCCACGGTTCAGCCCGGTGACGCCGACGATGGCACCCTTGCGCTGGCTCGCCTGCTCGCAGACCGCACGCAGCTGGTCGGAATCGCCGTGGTGCAGGATGGCATCGAACACCTTGTCGGTCGCGCTCCAGTCAGCCACCAGCTCGATGCGCTGGGCGACTTCCTTCGGCAGTTCCCTGACCACGGCGGCATTGGACTCGGCCACCAGCGGGCGGCTGCCGACGCTGAGCACGGCAGCGATCTGGGCCAGCAGGTCGGCGCGCTCTTCCGCCAGGCACAGCACGTGCTCGCGCGGCAGCAGGGTGTAGGTGTTGCGCTCGCCGGTCGGACCGGTGAGGACCTGCTGGGTGTAGCTCTGCGCCAGTTCGCCGTAGCCGCCGAGCAGGCTGGCCAGGGCGGCGTCCTTCTGCCCTGCCCACTTGGCCAGGGCGTCCACGGCCTGCTGGGCGTCCTTCGGACGCGGCAGCGCCTGGGCGCCGTCGCCCTTGAGCTGGCTGGCCACCGCATCCTGCGGACGGGTCGACAGCAGGCGGTACAGGTACAGCGGGCCGCCGGCCTTCGGACCGGTGCCGGACAGGCCTTCACCACCGAAGGGCTGCACGCCGACCACCGCGCCAACCACGTTGCGGTTGACGTAGAGGTTGCCGACATGGGCGGTGCCGACGACCTGGGCGATGGTCTCGTCGATGCGGGTGTGCACGCCCAGGGTCAGGCCGTAGCCGGATTCGTTGATCTGCGCGAGCAGTTGGCCGAGGTGGGCGCGCTGGTAGCGCACCACGTGCAGCACCGGGCCGAAGATTTCGCGCTTGAGCTCGCTGAAGCTGTCCAGCTCGATCAGGGTCGGCACGACGAAGGTGCCGCGCTTGATTTCCTCGGCGTCCACGCGGGCGCTCTGGAACACCTTGCGGCCTTTGTCGCGCAGGGTCTGGATGTGCTTGTCGATGTTGTCCTTGGCTTCCTCGTCGATCACCGGACCGATGTCGGTGTGCAGGCGCTCCGGCGCGCCGACACGGTACTCGGCCATGGCGCCCTTGAGCATCTGCACCACGCGGTCGGCGGCGTCTTCCTGCACGCACAGCACGCGCAACGCGGAGCAGCGCTGGCCGGCGCTGTCGAAGGCGGAGTTGACCACGTCGACCACCACCTGCTCGGCCAGCGCCGAGGAGTCGACGATCATCGCGTTGAGGCCGCCGGTTTCGGCGATCAGCGGGATGGTGCGGCCCTGGGCGTCGAGGCGGCCGGCGATGTTGCGCTGGAGGATGCCGGCCACTTCGGTGGAGCCGGTGAACATCACGCCACGCACGCGCTCATCGCCCACCAGGCGGGCACCGACGGTTTCACCACGGCCCGGCAGCAGCTGCACGGCGCCAGCGGGAACGCCGGCTTCCAGCAGGATGCGCACGGCCTGTGCGGCGATCAGCGGAGTCTGTTCGGCGGGCTTGGCCAGCACGGTATTGCCGGCGGCCAGTGCGGCAGCCACCTGGCCGCTGAAGATCGCCAGCGGGAAGTTCCACGGGCTGATGCAGACCACCGGGCCCAGCGGGCGGTGGCTGTCGTTGGCGAAGTGGGTGCTGGCCTGGGCGCCGTAGTAGCGCAGGAAGTCCACCGCCTCGCGCACTTCGGCGATGGCGTTGGCGAAGGTCTTGCCCGACTCGCGCACCAGCACGCCCATCAGCGACTGGATCTCGGCTTCCATCAGGTCGGCGGCGCGCTGCAGGATGGCGCCGCGCTCGGCCGGCTGGGTGGATTGCCAGATCTGCGCGCTGGACAGCGCGCCGAGGATGGCGTTGTTCACGTCGGCTTCGCTGGCCTCACGCACATGACCGACCACGTCGCGCAGGTCGGCCGGGTTGCGTACCGGCTGCGGCTCGCCCGGCGCGGCATCGGCCAGGCCCAGCATCGGCTCGGCGACGTAGGCGTGGTTGGTGCTCGACAGCAGCGCCGAGGACAGCGAACCCAGGCGGTGTTCGTTGGCCAGGTCGATGCCGGCGGAATTCAGCCGGGCGTCGCCATAGAGGTCGCGCGGCAGCGGGATGCGCGGGTGCGGCAGGCCCAGGGTGCCTTCCTGCGCGGCCATCTGCTCGACCTGCAGCACCGGGTCCAGCACCAGGTCCGGCAGCGAAATGCTGTGGTCGGCGATGCGGTTGACGAAGGAGGTATTGGCGCCGTTTTCCAGCAGGCGGCGAACCAGGTACGCCAGCAGGGTTTCATGGCTGCCCACCGGCGCGTAGATGCGGCACGGACGGTTGAACTTGCCGTCGGCGACCTTGCCCACCACCTGCTCGTAGAGCGGCTCGCCCATGCCGTGCAGGCACTGGAACTCGTACTGGCCCGGGTAGTAGTTCTGCCCGGCCAGCTGGTAGATGGCCGACAGCGAATGGGCGTTGTGGGTGGCGAACTGCGGGTAGATGGATTCCGGTACGGCCAGCAGCTTGCGCGCGCAGGCCAGGTACGACACGTCGGTGTACGGCTTGCGGGTGTAGACCGGGTAGCCTTCCAGGCCGTTGACCTGGGCCAGCTTGATCTCGCTGTCCCAGTAGGCGCCCTTCACCAGGCGGATCATCAGGCGGTGGCGGCTGCGCTTGGCCAGGTCGATCACGTAGTCGATCACGTACGGGCAGCGCTTCTGGTAGGCCTGGATGACGAAGCCGATACCGTTCCAGCCGGCCAGCGACGGCTCGAAGCACAGGCGCTCGAGCAGGTCGAGGGAGATTTCCAGGCGGTCGGCTTCCTCGGCGTCGATGTTGATGCCGATGTCGTAGTCGCGAGCCATCTTCACCAGGCCGAGCACGATCGGGTACAGCTCGTCCATCACGCGGTCGTACTGGGCGCGGCTGTAGCGCGGGTGCAGGGCGGAGAGCTTGATCGAGATGCCCGGGCCTTCGTAGATGCCACGGCCGTGGGAGGCCTTGCCGATGGCATGGATGGCCTGCTCGTAGGACGCCAGGTAGCGCTTGGCGTCCTCATCGGTCAGCGCGGCTTCGCCGAGCATGTCGTAGGAGTAGCGGAAGCCGCGGGATTCCATGTTGGCCGCATTGGCCAGGGCCTCGGCGATGGTCTCGCCGGTGACGAACTGCTCGCCCATCAGGCGCATGGCCATGTCCACGCCCTTGCGGATCAGCGGCTCGCCGGACTTGCCGATGATGCGGTTGAGCGACGACGACATGCCGGCCTCGGTGTGGGTCGACACCAGCTTGCCTGTGATCAGCAGGCCCCAGGAAGCGGCGTTGACGAACATCGACGGGCTCTGGCCCAGGTGCTGGCTCCAGTTGCCATTGCTGATCTTGTCGCGGATCAGCGCGTCACGGGTGGCCTTGTCCGGGATGCGCAGCAGCGCCTCGGCCAGGCACATCAGCGCCACACCTTCCTGGGACGATAGCGAGAACTCCTGCAGCAGACCCTGCACCAGGCCCTGGCGGCCACCGGCGTTCTTCTGGTTGCGCAGCTTCTCGGCGATGCCCAGGGCCATCTTGCTGGCGGCGCCGGCCTGCTCTTTCGGCAGCCGGGCCAGGTCGAGCAGCATCGGCAGCGCTTCGGTTTCCGGGCGACGGTAGGCGGCGGTGATGGCCGCGCGCAGCACGGACTGCGGCAGGATGCTTTCGGCGAAATCGAGGAAGACCTGCAGCCCTTGTTCGTTCAGCGAATCCAGCGACTCCTCGCCCGCTGCCGCGGCCAGACCGGACTGCTCGGCCGGGGTCAACCCGCCTTCCACCTGCTCCAGGTAGGAGAAGATGGCCTGCTTGATCAGCCAGTGCGGGGTACGGTCGAGTTGCTGGGCAGCCAGCTTGAGGCGCTCGCGGGTGGCGTCGTCGAGCTTCACGCCAAGGGTGGTGGTGGCCATGGGGCTTCCTGTTGTTAGAAGGTGTGCCTGAAAACGGCGCAAGGTTATACCGCCGAATCACAAGGTGCAACCAGGTGCAACCCAATAAAAACAAGCCTTTGGTCGTACGCGCGATGCCGGTGCAACCGGTGACATTTCCCACACACGGCGCTACCAAACGGAGCACGGCCACGGGCTCGCCCGGCTGCAAGCCGCAAGGGTCGACCGGACGGCAGGAAGAAAGCAGTGTTCGTGCCAGAGCTGGAAAAGGTGCAACCCGAGATTTGCAGAGAAACAACCTGTAGGAGCGAGCCATGCTCGCGATCCGCCGGCAGGGCCGGCGCTGCCAGCGGCGCCACCGCCCCGGCAATGACGCATCGCGCCTTCAGGCGCGCCCCATGGGTACCCTCTGGGGCATAAGCCGGGCGCCCGTCCTACCCCTCCGAACGGGCCTTGAGCCAGAGGCCGAAAGTTTTCACCACGCCCACCACCGGTCGCAGCCGGTCGCCGTCATCGCTCAGGCAGTACTCCACGCGCGGCGGGACCTCAGGGTACACGGTGCGAATCACCAGCCTCGCCTCTTCCAGCGCTCGCAGCTCGGCGGTCAGTACCCGCTGGGAAATCCCCGGCATGTCACGGCGCAACTCGTTGAAGCGCTTGCTGCCATCGAGCAGGTACGACACCAGCAGCAGCCGCCAGCGACCGCCGATCATCCGCATGGCTTCCTCGACCGAGCAGCCCGAAACGTTCTTCTTCATCCATCCTTCCCGGTAACCTTTTTGTGCCCAGCGCACAAAAAAGTGCGTTCTTACGCGCCGCATCGGGCTCGGGAATACTGGCCGCCCATTTCCGGCCCGAGTCCACCCGATGAAGCTCTACTTCGCCCCCAACGCCTGCTCCCTCGCCCCGCATATCGTCCTGCGCGAGCTTGGCCTGCCATTCTCTCTGGTGCGCGTGAACAACCAGACCAAGCGCACCGCCGATGGCGGCGACTTCTACCGGATCAACCCGAAAGGCTATGTCGCGGCGCTGGAACTGGAAGACGGCACGGTGCTGACCGAAGGCGCGGCGATTCTACAGTACCTCGCCGACCTGCAGCCCGAGGCAGGCCTTGCGCCCGCCAACGGCAGCGTGGCGCGCACACAGCTGCAGGCCCAGCTGAACTTCATCGGCAGCGAGCTGCATGCCGCGATGAGCCCGCTGTTCAGCAGCGAGATTCCGGAAGAGGCGAAGTCCGTGCTGCGCGGCAGACTGGCGAAACGTCTGGGCTACATGGAGCAGGTGCTGGCCGCAAGCGGCCATGCGTTTGGCGACCGGTTCACGGTCGCCGATGCCTATCTGTTTACCGTGCTGGGCTGGTCGGATCACCTGAAGATCGATCTCGCGCCCTTCCCCGCGACCCGCCGCTTCCTCGCAGCGATGGGCGCACGGGAGGCCATCATCGAGGCACTGCGGGTGGAGGCTGAATCCGCCTGACGGAGCGACACCGACCGCTCGGCGGAAATCCACCCGATACATCGTGAAAGCCGCGCGTTCCGTGGTCCATCACTCAACCCCGGCCGCCCGCAGGCCGGGCATCGTGCAATCAGCACAGGAGACCCTCGATGAGCGATGACCCCGAGAGTTTCGCCAATGCCTACCAGAGTGCCCTGGTGGAGGTGGCCCTGCCGGCCTTCGCCCGCGCCAGCGAATTCGCCCGCGAACACGGTCTGGAATGCAGCGTCGAGTTGCTCGACGGCCGCCGCGACCTGCCGGAGTTGAGCCTGAAGGTCCGCAACTCCTGCTACGACGCCGAGTGCATCTGCCGCATCAGCGCCGACCCGCAGACCCAGCGCCTGTGCCACGAGAATCGCTGCGGCGAGACCGAAGCCGACGTGCAGCAGGTGATCGGCTCGCTCGCCTCGCTCAACGAACTGGTGCTGGACACCCGGTTGCTGGAATTCTTCCAGAGCTCCTTTGCCCTGCACCTGGACTACGCGTCCAGCCGGCACGCCGGAGGCTTCTGGTAGCCATCGGGCATGAACGACGAAGCCCCTTGCCCGCATCCGGGCAAGGGGCTTTTTTCCTGGACGCGCTCAGCCTTCGAGTTTCTGTTTCAGCGCTGCCAGTCCATCGTCATGAATGCCGGTGAACGGTGCGCTGTCGTCGAGGGCAATGGCCAGCAGCTTGGCAGCGCTTTTCTTCAGCATCCGCAGACCGCCGGACGCGCCGTCCAGCCCATGCGTTTTTCGGGCTGTCCGGTGTGCTCGTCCTCGCGCTCCTCCAGCACCTCGAATCCGTGGCGCTGGTAGAACGCCACCGCGCCGGCATTGGCCGAATAGACCGCCAGTTCCAGCATCGGCAGATGAATCTTGGCGTCGCTCAGCAGTTGCGAGCCCAGCCCCTTGCCCTGGCATTCCGGGGCAACGAACAGCGCGGCCAGCGCACCGTCGTGCAGGCTGTAGAAGCCGCTCACGCAGCCGTCGCTCTCGACGACGCGCGACGCGGCGGCAGGCAGGTAGACATCGCGCATGTCCTGCAGGCGCTGCTGCCAGAAATCGGTATCGATGAAGGTGTGGGCCTGCTGCGAAGCACGCAGCCAGATATCCAGCACCCGGTCCATGTCGTCATCGCGAAAGTCACGGATCTGCATCGGAGTCGTCTCCCGGTCTCTTTTAAGTGCTCATGGCGTGGCGGGCGGCATCCTCGCACAAGCGATCACCCCTGCGCTCCCCCGCGCACTGCCACCAATCGTCGCACCTGCGCAGCCTCCAACAATGGCAAAAAAGAGCCGGCGAGCGACCCTTGCACTCAAGCACGCCCGAAGCGAACCGTCAGGTTCCGCTCATCCGAATCAGTGAACGACCGGCGGTCACGGGGCTCTTTCGGAAGGGTCTGGCCATTCCGCTGATGCGCGAGGCAGCGCGTGCCGACGCCCTTGGCGGACAGAAGCCCGAAGGCGCAGCCGACCCGCAAATTCCAACCCGAAGCAATCAAGGAGACAGTCAATGGGCAGCTATCGATGGTTCCCCTCTACCCGTAACAGTGGCGTGCAGGAGCTGCAATCCCTGGTGAATGACCTCGAATCCCTGCTGGCCAGCAGCCGGGATCTGACGGCAGAACAACTGCCGGCATTCAAGACGAGGCTGCGGGACCTGGTGGACGACAGCCGCGAAACCAGCGAGCACCTGATCCAGCGCAGCCGCCGGGCCATTCGCGCGGGCGGCGAGTATGCCGGAGAGCACCCCTGGCAGACCGTTGCCGTGCTGGCCACGGCCGCGGGCCTGCTGGCGGCGGCCTGTGCCCTGAGCCGTCATCAGCACTGATGCCCGGGCGGTGATCGGCGGCGCGCTCGCCGGTCACCGCGCACGGACAGATGAACGCGCGCTAGTCGATGAAACTGTCGATCAGCTCCAGGCCAAGACTGCGCACGCGCCCGGCGCTGCTCAGTTCGTCAGCGTGGATACCGACCACCGTGGTACAGGGCATGTCCGCCAGCTGGCTGCTGAGACGGATCGAATAGCGACCACCCTCTTCCCGGTAGCAGGAGAAATCGAACAGCGGATAGGCCTCGTGGAGCACCGCTTCCACGTCCAGGCGTCGGAACTGCGTCATGGCCACCTCCTCTCCCTGGCTCAACCCTGCCCGCTCGACCGCCCGAGGGAAATGCTGGCGATTGGCCCAGGCACCGGGACTCGGCGGCATCGGCACGCGGATCGCCAGCGCTGGCAGGTTCCGATGACATCGCGGCGGCCTGCGGCTCAGGTGCGTGTTTCGGACGGAAGGCCCGCCAGGATGACCGGCAAGGCCGCGGGAAAGGCGGCGAAGCGTCTGGCCGTGCATTTTCCAGCGCCCTGACGGTGCAACCTTGCATCCTGCAAGTGACCAAAGGCCAGCATGCCCTCCCGATTTCAAGCAATAACAACCTGTTAAGCGGATGAAACAACCTTTCCGGGCCTGGCACGGCTGATGCGAGGTTTAAGGCTCAAGCCAGCACTGTGGCTGTTGCCAACCACCGGGAGGGATCGATATGTCCAGTTGCCGCGACACTGCCATCGAGCACCTGAGCCACCTGTTCAGCGACTACCGTCCACAGTTCACCACCAGGCCCGACGGCACGCTGCTGATCAGCCTGCGCAATACCGCGGGCAAGCGCCTGATCTCCCGTGTCATCCAGCAAGAGGAGCAGTCCAGCGCCGTGCTGCTGAACAACCTCGTGGAGCGCATCCGCCGTGACCTGATGACCGTGGAAGGGCCGCTGGAGGAGGACAACGTCGACTGGTTCCTCAAGCGCATCGAACTGCAGACCTTCGTCCCGGTGAACCCGACCCACCGGCCGCGCAAGGTGGTGATCGCCGGCGCACGTCTGCGTGCCCTGGCCGGCAAGCAGGCCCGGCAAGCGAGGTGAGCATGAAAACGCCCGTGGATACCCCTGACCCCGATCCCAGAGTGACCCGCGAGGAGTCACTGGAAGAACTGGTGGATATCGAGCCCGAGGACAGCCGGCAGGAACCCCATCTGTCCGCGGCCCACCAGGACGGCCTCAAGGACGGGCCCACATAGGTCGATAAGCAAGCTGACAAGACAGAAGGCCAGCGCAGCCAAACCGAGGGGAAGTGCATTCCGGTGGCCGCCGTCAGTCCGAGCAGTCGGGCGGCCGCCGGTTCTCTCCCCGTCCCCCGGACGGGAAGGAACACCGTAAAGTTTGCTGTCAGCGCGCCAGGAACGGTGGCGGCGCCTCGATCACACCGGTCTCGTTGACGTACTGCTTGTAGTGCTCGATCAGGGCTTCCAGCTTCGCCGGTTCGCTCTTGGCCAGGTCCCTCGTCTCGCCGGGATCGCTGGCCAGATCGTACAGCTGCCAGGTGGCCGGGCCGACCGGCGCTGGCAGGTACACCGCCTTCCAGTCGCCCTGGCGGATCGCGCGCATGCCGAACAGCTCCCAGCCGGTGACGGTCTTCTCGTCATGGGCCTGCTCAGTCTCGCCGGACAACCAGCCCAGCCACGACTTGCCACGCACCTCGGCCACTTCGCGGCCGTGCCACTGCCTGCCCGGATGGCGCACGCCGGCCAGGTCGAGGATGGTCGGGGTGATGTCCATTACTGTGGAGAACGCATGGCTCACCTCGCCCTGGCGCTGCAACGCCGGGTAGCGCACCAGCGCCGGCACCCGAATGCCGCCTTCGGTGGTGAAGGCCTTGTACAGCCGCGACGGCGCCGTGGCCGCCTGGGCCCAGCGCGGGCCGTACCAGATGTAGGAGTTGGCGCGGCCGATGTTCTCCAGGCGGTTGTCGTAGTGCTGGTCGAGGAAGCTCAGCAGGTCCGGACCAAAGCGCGGGAAGGCTTCCAGCAGCGCGCCCTCGGCGCCGTTGTCGGACATGAACAGGACGAAGGTGTTGTCCAGTTCGCCCTGCTGGCGCAGGTACTCGACGACACGGCCGACGTTCCAGTCCAGGCGCTCGACCATCGCCGCGTAGACCTCCATGGCCCGCGCCGATTTCGCCTTCTCGTCGTCGCTGAGGCGCGCCCATTCCTTGCTGATCGCCAATACCGGATGCGCCACCACGTCGGCGTCGATGAGGCCCAGCTGCTTGAGCCGTTCCAGTCGTTCCAGGCGCAACGCCTCGGGGCCGGCGTCGTAGCGGCCCTGGTACTTGTCGACCACCTCCTTGGGCGCCTGGAGGGGCCAGTGCGGCGCAGAGAACGGCAGGTAGGCGAAGAACGGCCGGCTCTGGTCGCGTTCCCTGAGGTAGTCGATCAGCCTGTCGCCGAAGGCATCGGAGGAATAGAAGTCCGCCGGCAGTTCCTCGATGAACTGGTCGTCCTCCACGTACAGCGCCGGCGTGCCCTTGAGGATGCGCGGCGTCGTCTCGTCGTAGGGCGGCTCGAAGCCGTAGTGGTTGGCAGCGCCCGGCAGCAACGAGAACGAGCGCTCGAAGCCGCGCGCGTGGGGCGCCTGCTCCAGCTTCAGGCCCAGGTGCCATTTGCCGGCCATCAGCGTCTGGTAACCGGCTTCGCGCAGCAGCTCGGGCAGCGCCACCACGCGGTCGTTCAGGTAGCCCTCGTAACCCGGCTTGCCTTCCAGCTCCGGGGTCAGCGCCTCGGCCATGGTGCCGATGCCGGCGATGTGGTGGTCGGTGCCGGTGAGCAGCATCGAGCGGGTCGGCGAGCAGGTCGGCGCCGTGTGGAAATCGGTCAGGCGCAGGCCGTCGAGGGCCAGCGCATCCAGGTGCGGCGTGGCGATCTCGCCGCCGAAGGCACCGAGGTCGGAGAAGCCGAGGTCGTCGGCGACGATGACGAGGAAGTTGGGACGTTTGCTCATGGTCGGACTCGGTAGGTGGGAAAGATGAAGAGGTACAAGGGTGCTTTTCTGGGACCAGGTGCCAGCGGTTACCCTCTCCCCCGCCCTGGCTGCGCGCCCCGCTCCGAAGGGAGAGGGAGCTATCCGTGCCGGCTGATGTCGTGTTGCCCGCCTGCGCCGATCAGTCCCCTCTCCCTTCAGGGAGAGGGCTAGGGAGAGGGCTCTTTGGATCAGCAGGCAATGAACTCGAAAGGCAGGTCTTCCACCCGTTTGAGCTGCGGCGCGACGTAGTCGCCCTCGCCCGTCAGCTCGTGCAACAGCGCCTCGCGCTGGCGCAGGAAGTCGTAGCCGCCACGCTCGCGCGGGTGCTGCAGCGGCACCTCGACGATGCGCTTGATGCGTCCGGGGCGCGGCGCCATCACCACCACGCGGTCGGCGAGGAACAGCGCCTCCTCCACGTCGTGGGTCACCAGCACGGTGGTGATGCGTTCGCGCTGGCGGATGCGCAGCAGCTCTTCCTGCAACTGCTGGCGGGTCAGCGCGTCCAGCGCACCGAACGGCTCATCCAGCAGCAGGATGCGCGGGCTGGCCACCAGGCCACGGGCAATCGCCACGCGCTGTGCCATGCCGCCGGAAAGCTGGTGCGGATAGGCGCGGGCAAAGGCCGTCAGGCCCACCAGCTGCAGGTAATCGGCGACCCGTGCGGCCTTGCCGGTGTCGCTCAGCGGCTCGTTGACCAGACCGAGGGCGACGTTCTGCTCGACGCTCAGCCAGGGGAACAGGCGATGCTCCTGGAACACGATGCCGCGCTCGCCGCCGATGCCATCGATGAGCGCGCCGTCGATGCGGATCTCGCCCTGGAACTCGCGGTCGAGCCCCACCAGCAGGCGCAAGAGCGTGGACTTGCCGCAGCCGCTGGCGCCGACGATGGCGATGAACTCGCCGTCGGCGATCTCCAGGTCGAAGCGTTCGATGGCCTGCAACTCGTGGCCGTCCACGGGGAAACTCTTGGCGACCTGGCGAAAGCTCACCAGCGCCTGGGGTGCGAATGCGTTCATGCGTGTCTCCAGCGCGTCACCCGCGCTTCGATGCGCTGGCCGAGGGCGGCCAGCAAGGCTCCGGTAAGGCCGACCAGCAACATGCCGGCGCCGACCAGGTCCATGCGGAAGAGTTGTTGCGCGCCGATCATCAGGCTGCCGATGCCGCCGTCCGAGGGCATGAAGTATTCGGCGCCGATGGTCCCGAGCCAGGCGTAGATCAGCGCCAGGCGTACCCCGGCGAACACCGAGGGCGCGGCGCCCGGCAGCACCAGCCGGCGCAGCCGTTGCCAGGACGAGAGTCGCAGGGCGATGGCCGCCTCGCTCAGCTGTGCCGGCAGGCTGGCGATGCCGCGCTGGGTCGCCAGCAGCAGCGGGAAGAACGCGGCGAGGCCGACGAACACCACTTTCGCCAGCTCACCCAAGCCGAACCAGGCAGTGAGCAACGGCACCCAGGCGAAGATCGCCACCTGCCGCAACGCGGCGAAAGACGGGCCGAGCAATCGCTCCGCCGGGCGCCACAGGCCCAGGCCGAGCCCGAGCAGGAAGCCCAGCGAACCACCCAGCAGCAGGCCGGCGAGCGTACGTTGCAGGCTGGCCAGCAGCGCGACGGTCAGGCTGTTGTCCAGCAGCCCTTGCCACAGCGCGACGGCCACCGACGAGGGGCTGGCGAGAATCGCCGGATCGACCCACTCCCATGCGCTCGCCGCCTGCCAGATCGCCAGCAGGGCCAGCGGCAGCAGCCAGGGTTGCAGGCGCTGCCAACCCTGCCCCGCCGTACTTCTGCGGAACTCTCCGGCAGCCTGTTGCGGCCAGTGCACCAGGCGCCGGTCCAGCGCCTGGATGCCACGGTCCATGACCGCCCCGACCAGGCCGATGACCAGGATGCAGACGAACACGATGTCGAGCATGAACAGCTGGCGCGCCTGCACCATCAGGTAGCCGAGGCCTTCGCTGGAGGCCAGCAACTCCACGGCCAGCAACGAGGTCCAGCCCTGCGCCAGTGCCAGGCGCACGCCGGTCAGGAAAGCCGGCAGCGCCGCCGGCAGGATCAGCCGCCACAACAGTAACCGGCGCGGCAGGCGCAGCACGGCGGCAGTCTCGCGCAGGCGCGGCTGGGCATCGCGCACGCCGACCAAGGTGTGCAGCGTCACCGGCACGATGATGGCCTTGATCAGCACCACCAGCTTGAGCAGCTCGCCGATGCCGAAGAACAGCATGAACAGCGGAATCCAGGCCAGGGTCGGAACCTGCGCCAGGGCACTGAAGGTGGGCAGCACCAGACGTTCGGCACGGCGGCTGAAGCCGAGCCAGGCGCCCAGTGCCAGCCCGCTGAGGATGCCGGCCAGCAGGCCCCGGAACAGACGTTTCAGGCTCACGCCCAACTGTTGCCAGAGCTCGCCGGCGAGCAGCTCGCGGCCGGCCTGCAGCACCAGTTCGGGGGTGGGCAGGATCTGCGCGGACATCCAGTGACGGTGGCTCGCCGTCCACCAGAGCACGGCAATGGCCAGCGGCACCAGCCACGGCAGGATGGGGTCGAGCCCGTGCCAGCCAAAGGCGGCAGGCCTCAGGCGGGAGCTGGGAAGAGCTAGGCGATACGGCTTCGTAATATTCTTCATTGGAATATAAATAGTTATATCAATGCATTTATGAGCTAACACAGGCCATTTAAGGGAAGGCCCCGCCGCTCATCCAATGCATTCGCCGAATATTTTTTATGCCCTCCGGGCATCTGCCCGCGAAGCCCTGTGGCTGCTCGCTTAGCTCGAATAATTACTAAAAAATCACTTTTTATTATTTTGTTGATGGAAAGCCCCATGCCTTTAGTGCGCTCGCCGGAGCCGCACGCGCTCCCCCACTGCAGGAGGCAGGCGCCATGAAGGCCCTCACTACTCAATTGCTGTCCCTCTTCGCTGCGCCAGTGCTGGCCGGCCTGCTCGGCGCCTATCCGCTGGTGACCCAGGCTGCCGGCCCGGTGAAGGAAATTCGCATAGCCGTACCGGATGTCAGTGCCGGGCAGAACCACTCCGGCGGCGGCGTGGTGGACATCCTCTATACGCGCCAACTGCTGGAGAAGGAGTTCGCCAGGGACGGCATCCAGGTGAAATGGAGCTTCTTCAAGGGCGCCGGTCCGGTGGTCAACGAAGCCTTCGCCAACGGCCAGGTGGACTTCGCCTACCTGGGTGACCTGGCAGCGATCATCGGCAAGTCCAGCGGGCTGGACAGCCGCCTGCTGGCCGCCACTGCACGTGGCGTTAACCATTACCTGGGCGTGCAGCCCGGCTCCGGGATCAAGACCCTGGCCGACCTCAAGGGCAAGCGCGTCGGCATCTTCCGCGGCACCGCCAGCCAGCTCTCGTTCGACAACGCCCTGGCCAGCGCCGGCCTGAGCGAGAAGGACCTGAAGGTGATCAACCTTGATTTCAGCGCCGCCCTCGCGGCGCTGGCGGCCAGGCAGATTGACGCCACCTGGGGCCTGGCCGGCCTGTTCGCCCTGCGCGACAAGGGCCTGGCGGAAATCCCGCTGAACACCCGCGACCTCGGCGGCGCCGGCACCCTGCAGGCGCTGCTGGTGGGCAACGGCGAATTCGTCGACGCCCACCCGGACCTCACCGAGCGCCTGCTCAAGGTGCAACTGCAGGCCGTGCAATGGGCCAGCGCCGAGGCCAACCGCGATGCCTATATCGAGCTGGTGTCGAAGCAGGCCAGCTACCCGGCGGTGATCTTCAAGAGCGAGTACCAGGACCGTCCTTTGGTGGACGTACTGTCGCCGAAGCTCGACGCCGACTTCCTTGGCCGGCTGGACGCGTCCATCACGGCCGCGAAGAGCTACGGCCTGATCCGCCGCGACTTCAAGGCCGCCGACTGGGCCAACTCTGCTCCGCTGGAGGCAGCCAGCCGGCAGGTGGCCGGGCAGCCGGTGGCGGCGATTCAGTAGTCCGTAGCAACGGCGCCTGCCGGCGCCGTTCGCGGGCATGGCCCGCTCCTACAGGGAAACGTCGGCGTTGGGCGGTTCGCGAGCAAGCTCGCTCCTACAAAAAGCTCGGTACCCGAGCCCAGCTCCAGCTCTAAAGGCTTCCAGAAGAATATCCGCGCACTCCGAACGCCCCGTTCAGGAGGCCTCGTTGAAGCGGAGTTTCAGGGGTTGAGCGACATGGATGTCGCGAGAGCCACGATGGGCCAGGGATGGCCCGTCGCGGCGTGCCCCTGAAACTTCGATTCAACGAGGGTATTTTTCGCCTAAGCGAAAAACCGGATGTCCGGGGTGTAGGAGACAACCACATAGGTAACAAACGAGTTCAGTCACATGGGTGACACTCGCATCT
>NZ_JALJXP010000006.1 GCF_024170165.1 Pseudomonas nitroreducens
TAATTGCCCGTGAGGCTTGACCATATAACACCCAAACAATTTGCGTGTTGTACGGTGAAGACGTAACGAACCGAAAGTTCGTGTGAACCGCAAATTACCTGTCACATACCCGAATCTGGATGAGCGTGTGCACTTGCCACGAGCGTCCATAAAGAATTGCTTGACGACCATAGAGCGTTGGAACCACCTGATCCCATCCCGAACTCAGTAGTGAAACGACGCATCGCCGATGGTAGTGTGGAGTTTCTCCATGTGAGAGTAGGTCATCGTCAAGCTCCTATCCCAAGACCCCTGGTCAGCATCGCTGGCCGGGGGTTTTGCTTTTATGGCAAAAAAAGGACGCCGCCCGACATGGAAACGTTGATCTCGACCTTGATCCTGCTGGGCGTCCTGAGCCTCAGCGTCGGTCAATTGCTTGCCTTCGGCCTGCTTGTGACGCGAGCCGGGCCGGCTGCGCTTCTCGCCTTGGTCATCCCGGGATTCGGCTTCTTTCTGGGGCGCCGGCACGGCATCTATAAATGGCTCCTGCTGCCGTACCTGGTGTGCATGGGCTGTTTCCTCGTGGCCATGATCATGGCTGGATGAGGCCCGCCATAGCTGAGTCCCTGAGCTGAGAGAAGGGCTCGTAGCCCCTCTAGAACGGCCATTTCAGCACTCGTTGCCCTTTCCTGCAGGCAGCGCTGTACCTGTTACAAAGCCACTGCTGCCTCAATGATGGCATTTCATCCAGCTGTCACATTCGTGTCATAGAGTCTTCATGCGGCCTGACGATACTGGCCCCCGTTCCATCCAACCCCATTCTCCTTAAGGAGCAAGGCATGAAACTCAAGCGTTTGATGGCGGCCCTGACTTTTGTCGCTGCAGGCGTAGGCACCGCCAGTGCGGTAGCCGCGATCGATCCGGCCCTGCCGGAATACCAGAAAGCCAGCGGCGTGTCGGGCAACCTGTCGAGCGTCGGTTCCGACACTCTGGCCAACCTGATGACCATGTGGGCGGAAGAGTACAAGCGCCTGTACCCGAACGTGAACGTGCAGATCCAGGCCGCCGGTTCCTCCACCGCGCCGCCGGCTCTGACCGAAGGCACCGCTAACCTGGGCCCGATGAGCCGCAAGATGAAGGACGTCGAGCTGCAGGCCTTCGAACAGAAGTACGGCTACAAGCCGACCGCTGTTCCGGTTGCCGTGGACGCCCTGGCGATCTTCGTGCACAAGGACAACCCCATCAAGGGTCTGACCATGCAACAGGTCGACGCCATCTTCTCCTCCACCCGCCTGTGCGGCGCCAAGGCGGAAGTGAAGACCTGGGGTGACCTGGGCCTGACCGGCGACTGGGCCAACAAGCCTGTGCAACTGTTCGGTCGTAACTCCGTATCCGGCACCTACGGCTACTTCAAGGAAGAAGCCCTGTGCAAAGGCGACTACAAGCCGAACGTGAACGAGCAGCCGGGTTCGGCTTCCGTTGTACAGTCGGTCAGCCAGTCCCTGAACGGCGTTGGCTACTCCGGTATCGGTTACAAGACCGCTAGCGTGAAGACCGTTGCCCTGGCCAAGAAAGAAGGCGGCGAGTTCATCGAAGACAACGAGGCGAATGCCCTGAACGGCTCCTACCCGCTGTCGCGCTTCCTCTACGTCTACGTCAACAAGGCGCCGAACAAGCCGCTGAACCCGCTGGAAGCACAGTTCCTGAAGATGGTGCTCTCCAAGACTGGCCAGCAGGTTGTCGTGAAAGACGGCTACATCCCGCTGCCGTCCAAAGTCGCCGAAAAAGCGATCAAGGACCTGGGTCTGTAATCAGTCCTCCAATCGGGCGGAAATCCCCGCCCGGCATGGGCTGACGCATACTCGACCGAGCCCGCCAGCATGGCTCTGCTGGCGGGCTTTGTCGCGTCACCTCCATGTCATCTTTCTGTCATATAGGGCCGCTAGGGTGTCACTCCATGAACGACATGGCCAACTCCCCGATGACTTCTTCTCAACCCGAGCGGATCGATTTCAATACGCCTGCCCTGCAGCGCAAGCGCCGTATCCGGGCGCTCAAGGATCGACTGACCCGTTGGTACGTGCTGGTCGGCGGTCTCGCCGTGCTGGCCGCCATTACCCTGATTTTCTTCTACCTGGCCTATGTCGTGCTGCCGCTGTTCCGTGGCGCCGAACTGGAGACGCGTGATCCCCTGGCTCCGGCCTGGCTGAAGACGGCCCAGGCGCCGCTGCTGCTGAGCATCGAAGAGCAGAACATGGTGGGCATGCGCGTCGCCGCAAACGGCGAAGTGGTGTTCTTCGACGCCAAGAAAGGCGACGAGATGGACCGCGTTGCGCTGAAGTTGCCTGCCGGCACCAGCGTCACCTCCATCGCCGAGGACCAGCCGGGTCACCCGACCGTCGCGCTGGGCCTGTCCAACGGCCAGGTGCTGGTGTTCAAGCACAACTACAAGGTCACCTACCCGGACAACAAGAAGACCATCACCCCGCATATCGACTATCCCTACGGCGAAGCACCGATGAACCTGGATCCCCAGGGTCGTCCGCTGGAGCACGTGGCGATCGTCTCGGGTGATGACAGCCTGTTGCTGGCCGCGTCCACCGGCAGCGAAATGCTCCTGCTCGGCCTGACCCAGCAGGAAAACATGCTGACCGGCGAGAGCACCCTGCAGGAAGAGCGCATCAACCTGCCGCAGATCGCCGACCCGGTGAAGGCCATCTACATGGACCCGCGCAAGCAGTGGCTCTATGTGCTCAATGGCCGCGCGCAGGCCGATGTGTTCGACCTGAACAGCCACCAGCTCAACGGCCGCTACAAGCTGCTGGATGATGCCTCCGCCGCAGTGACCGCCAGCAGCCAGCTGCTGGGTGGCATCTCGCTGATGGTCGGCGATTCCAAGGGTGGCATCACCCAGTGGTTCATGGCCCGTGGTGAAGATGGCGAACCGCGCCTGTCCCACGTGCGGGACTTCAAGCTGGGCGACCAGCCGATCTCCAGCATCGCGCCGGAGCAGCGCCGCAAGGGCTTCCTGGCCATCGACAAGCAGGGCAACCTGGGCATCTTCCACAGTACTGCGCACCGAACGCTGCTGGTGGAGAACGTCGCCTCGGCCGCCGGCCCGATGGCCCTTTCGCCGCGCGCCAACCGCCTGATTCTCGAACAGGGTGGTGAGCTGCGTCGCTTCAGCCTGAGCAACCCGCACCCGGAAGTGTCCTTCAGCGCGCTGTGGGGCAAGGTCTGGTACGAGAGCTACGACAAGCCGTCCTATGTCTGGCAGTCCACCGCCGCGACCACCGACTTCGAGCCCAAGCTGAGCCTGTCGCCGCTGACCTTCGGTACCCTGAAGGCCGCCTTCTACGCGATGATCCTTGCCGCTCCGCTGGCCATCGCCGCCGCCGTCTACACCGCCTACTTCATGGCTCCGGGCATGCGCCGCAAGGTGAAGCCGGTGATCGAGCTGATGGAAGCGCTGCCGACCGTGATTCTCGGCTTCTTCGCCGGCCTGTTCCTCGCGCCGTACGTCGAAGGTCATCTGCCGGGCATCTTCAGCCTGCTGCTGCTCACGCCGCTGGGCATCCTCGCTGCCGGCCTGATCTGGAGCCGCCTGCCCGAGCGCATCCGCCTGAGCCTGCCGGCCGGCTGGGAAGCGGCGATCCTGATCCCCGTGGTCCTCGCTACCGGCGCCTTCGCCCTGTGGATGAGCCCGCACCTGGAGACCATGTTCTTCGGCGGCGACATGCGCCTGTGGATCAGCCACGACCTGGGCATCACCTACGACCAGCGCAACGCCCTGGTAGTGGGCCTGGCCATGGGCTTCGCGGTGATCCCGAACATCTTCTCCATCGCCGAAGACGCCATCTTCAGCGTGCCGCGCAGCCTGACCTACGGCTCCCTGGCCCTGGGCGCCACGCCCTGGCAGACGCTGACCCGCGTGGTGATTCTGACCGCCAGTCCGGGCATCTTCTCCGCGCTGATGATCGGCATGGGTCGCGCCGTGGGCGAGACCATGATCGTGCTGATGGCCACCGGCAACACCCCGGTCATGGACGTGAACATCTTCCAGGGCATGCGCACGCTGGCGGCGAACGTCGCAGTGGAAATGCCCGAATCGGAGGTGGGCGGGACTCACTACCGCGTGCTGTTCCTCTCGGCACTGGTACTGCTGTCCTTCACCTTCGTGATGAACACCCTGGCAGAGCTGATCCGTCAGCGCCTGCGCAAGAAATACGCGTCGCTCTAAGCGGCGCCCGACGAGGCTACGTTCCGTGAAACAGAAACAGGAATCCGTCAAAGCGTGGTTTGCCAGCGGTTCTCCCTGGGTGTGGATGAACGCGGGCGCGGTGTCCATCGCCGTGATCATGACCATCGGCCTGCTCGCCGTGATCGCCGTGCGCGGTCTCGGCCACTTCTGGCCGGCGGACGTGATCGAGGCGACCTACACCGTCCCCGGTGAAGCACCCAAGACACTGATCGGTGAAGAAGTGCAGATCGAGCAGGTACCGCGCGAACGTCTGCGCGGCGCCGGCCTGCCGGTGCCGGCGAACGCTCCCGAGTTCATGACCCGCGAACTGCTCAAGCTGGGCAACCGCGACCTGTACGGCAGCGACTTCTCCTGGGTCATTGGCGAATGGCTCACCGACCGCCGCCACCCAGCCGAACTGGTCACCCTGGAGCGCCGCGAGTGGGGCAACTTCTATGGCTACCTGCTGAGCGTGAAGGAAAACGGCAAGGTGGTCGCCGAAGGACCGGGCGCCATGGCCGAGTTGCAGACCCGCCTGAAGCGCGTCGATGAGCTCTACGCCAAGCTCTATCAGCTGGAAAAGGGGGATATCGGCGGCATCAACCACGGCCTGGAACGCCTGCGCCTGAAGGAACGTGGCCTGCAGCTGAACAACAAGCTGGATGCCACCGCCGAGGCTGACATCGCCGCCGGCCGCGCCGAGCTGAACGCCCAGTACAAGGTGCTGGAAGAGCAGCTCAACGGCCTGCACCAGGAGTTCAACCGCGACAGCATCGTCATGCGCGATGCCACCGGCCAGCAGACCGAAATCAGTGTCGGCAAGCTGGTGCACGCCTACCAGCCGAACCAGATGGGCGTTGCCACCAAGCTGAGCTTCTACTTCAAGAAGCTGTGGGAATTCCTCAGCGACGACCCGCGTGAAGCCAACACCGAGGGCGGTATCTTCCCGGCCATCTTCGGCACCGTGATGATGACCCTGGTGATGGCCGTGATCGTCACCCCGTTCGGTGTGATCGCCGCGGTCTACCTGCGCGAGTACGCTCGCCAGGGCCTGCTGACCCGTGTGATCCGCATCGCGGTGAACAACCTCGCGGGTGTTCCGGCGATCGTCTATGGCGTGTTCGGCCTGGGCTTCTTCGTCTACGTGCTGGGCGGCTCGCTCGACCGGATGTTCTTCCCCGAAGCCCTGCCGGCGCCGACCTTCGGCACGCCGGGGCTGTTCTGGGCCTCGCTGACCCTGGCCATCCTCGCGGTGCCGGTGGTGATCGTGGCCACCGAGGAAGGTCTGGCGCGTATCCCGCGGGCTACCCGTGAAGGCTCCCTCGCCCTGGGCGCGACCAAGGCCGAGACCCTGTGGAAAGTGGTCCTGCCGATGGCCAGCCCGGCGATGATGACCGGCCTGATCCTCGCCGTGGCCCGTGCCGCCGGTGAAGTGGCGCCGCTGATGCTGGTGGGCGTGGTGAAGCTGGCTCCGGCGCTGCCGGTGGACGGCAACTACCCCTACGTGCATCTGGACCAGAAGATCATGCACCTGGGCTTCCACATCTACGACGTCGGCTTCCAGAGCCCGAACGTCGAGGCCGCGCGCCCGCTGGTTTACGCCACCGCGCTGCTGCTGGTGATGGTGATCGCCCTGCTGAACTTCTCGGCCATCGCGATTCGTAACCGCCTGCGCGAAAAGTACAAGGCGCTGGAAAACTGATTCTGCAGGCGGCGGGCCGTGCCCGCCGCCAAGCCTCCCAAGGAGACTGAACATGCAACATGAAAACTCATCCCACGGCATCGACATCGGCGCGCTCGGCCGCAGCGACCGCCAGGGCATGAACCTGGAAAGCGAGACCGTCGCCCTCGAAGTGCCCGGCCTGAGCCTGTTCTACGGCGAGAAGCAGGCCCTGTTCGACGTCAGCATGAACATCCCCAAGCAGCGCGTGACCGCTTTCATCGGCCCGTCCGGCTGCGGCAAGTCCACCCTGCTGCGTTGCTTCAACCGCATGAACGACCTGGTCGACGGCTGCAACGTGAAGGGCGAGATCCTCCTCGATGGCCACAACATCTTCGCCAAGAACGTCGACGTCGCCGAACTGCGCCGCCGTGTCGGCATGGTGTTCCAGAAGCCCAACCCGTTCCCCAAGAGCATCTACGAGAACGTGGTGTACGGCCTGCGTATCCAGGGCATCAACAAGAAGCGCGTGCTCGACGAAGCTGTCGAATGGGCGCTCAAGGGCGCGGCACTGTGGGATGAAGTGAAGGATCGCCTGCACGAATCCGCCCTCGGCCTCTCCGGTGGCCAGCAGCAGCGTCTGGTCATCGCCCGCACCATCGCCGTGGAGCCGGAAGTCCTGCTGCTCGACGAACCCTGCTCGGCGCTGGACCCGATCTCTACCCTGAAGATCGAAGAGCTGATCTACGAGCTGAAATCCAAGTTCACCATCGTCATCGTGACCCACAACATGCAGCAGGCCGCGCGCGTCTCCGATTACACGGCGTTCATGTACATGGGCAAGCTGATCGAGTTCGGCGATACCGATACCCTGTTCACCAACCCGGCCAAGAAGCAGACGGAAGACTACATCACCGGTCGCTACGGTTGAGGCCATGAGAAATCTCCTCTGGCTTTGTCGGCGGAGCTTGCCGTACGGGATGTACTGTCGGCGCTCCGCCTTCGCGCCAGCGAAGATTTCTCAAGGGCCTCAATGCTCCAGTTGAGACCGGAAAAAGACTGAGTTCCGAACTTCGCACCTTTCAAGGGTTTGCACATGATCAACAAAGAAAGCCTCACCCACCACATCTCGCAGCAGTTCAACGCCGAGCTGGAAGATGTGCGCAGCCATCTGCTGGCCATGGGCGGCCTGGTGGAAAAGCAGGTCAACGACGCGGTCAACGCGCTGATCGACGCCGACTCGGGCCTGGCCCAGCAGGTGCGCGAGATCGACGACCAGATCAACCAGATGGAGCGCAACATCGACGAGGAATGCCTGCGCATCCTCGCCCGCCGCCAGCCGGCTGCCTCCGACCTGCGCCTGATCATCAGCATCTCCAAGTCGGTGATCGACCTCGAGCGCATCGGCGACGAAGCCTCGAAGATCGCTCGCCGCGCCATCCAGCTGTGCGAGGAAGGCGAGTCGCCGCGCGGCTACGTCGAGGTGCGCCACATCGGCAACCAGGTGCGCAAGATGGTGCAGGAGGCGCTGGACGCCTTCGCCCGCTTCGACGCCGACCTGGCCCTGTCGGTCGCGCAGTACGACAAGACCGTCGATCGCGAATACAAGACCGCCCTGCGCGAGCTGGTCACCTACATGATGGAAGACCCGCGGGCCATCTCCCGCGTGCTCAACGTCATCTGGGCCCTGCGTTCGCTGGAGCGCATCGGCGACCACGCGCGCAACATCGCTGAACTGGTGATCTACCTGGTGCGCGGCACCGATGTCCGCCACCTCGGCCTGACCCGCATGAAGGAAGAAGTGCAGGGCAAGTCCGAGAACAAGCCGGACAAGGCCGAATAAGCCTGACGCTCGTACCAGAACGAACCCGGCCCTTGCGCCGGGTTCGTCATTTTATGGCCGAGCGGTTCCGCACCAATGGCACGTAGCCACCCGGCAAGGCTATCCTTCGCCCTATCGTTTTCGGGAGATGCCGATGGGCAAGGTCAGTGTGCTGGTGGTGGATGACGCTCCGTTCATCCGTGACCTGGTGAAAAAGGGGCTGCGGGACCATTTCCCCGGTCTGCAGATCGAAGAGGCGGTCAACGGCCGCAAGGCGCAGCAGTTCCTCGCGCGCCAGGCCGTCGACCTGATCCTCTGCGACTGGGAAATGCCCGAACTGTCGGGCATCGAATTGCTCACCTGGTGCCGTGAGCAGGACAACCTGAAGACCACGCCCTTCATCATGGTCACCAGCCGAGGCGACAAGGACAACGTGGTGCAGGCCATCCAGGCCGGCGTCTCCGATTTCATCGGCAAGCCGTTCTCCAATGACCAGCTGGTGAGCAAGGTGAAGAAGGCGCTGTCGCGCGCCGGCAAGCTGGAAGCTCTCGCAGCCCAGGCGCCGCAGCGCAGCCTGGTGGGTTCCATGCCCAATGATTCGCTGGCTGCCCTCACCGGCGGCAAGGCCGAGGTGTTGCGCCCGGCGGCCGCGCCGGCTGCTCCACGCCCGGCGGCTCCGGCACCGGCTGCCCCCGCTCCGGCCGCCCGCAGTGGTGCCAAGGGCCAGCAAGGCCAGTTGCGCCTGCCGTCGGCGAGCCTGCCCTGCGTGATCAAGGCGCTCAGCCTCAAGGAAGCGCTGCTGGTGGTGAAGCGCGGCGCGCCGCTGCCGCAGGTGCTGGAAAGCGCCGTGCTCGATCTGGAAGAAGACAGCGACGTCGCCCGTCTCAACGGCTACCTGCATGCCGTCGCCGCGCTGGAGCCCAGGCCGGACAGCGAGTGGCTGCAGCTGACCTTCCGCTTCGTCGACCGCGACCCGCAGAAGCTCGACTACCTGTCCCGCCTGATCGCCCGCGGCAGCTCGCAGAAGCACTACGTGCCCGGCGCCTGATCCGGTTACAAATCCTCCCGCCGGCAACCGGGACTGTTTCACAGGCCGACCGGCGGCAGGTCGCGACGCAGGGGCGACGCTGCTAGTCTTGCCAGCGTCGCCATACCTATAACCAGAGTCGACATGCTAGGGCGCAGTATCCTCCTGTGCGGTCTCTTGGCCGCCTCCGGGACGGCTTCGGCCGTGACCATCTACAAGTACACCGACGCCAATGGCGTGGTCACCTACACGGACAAGGCCGTGGCGGGTGCGGCTGTGTTCGTTTTCCGCGATCGCATGGTCGAGCACCTGGAAGAACAGGTGAAGCTGGAGACGAAGAAGCATGCCGGCGGCGAGACCCTGCAGGTGCGCAACGACCTGTACGCACCGGTGGAAGTCGAGCTGAGCGTGACCGGTGTGCAGAACGCCGTGGGCGCGCCGGAGCGGCCGATCCGCTGGGTGCTGCCGCCGCGCAGCTCGATTCGCCTCGCCACCCTGGCGCCGCTCGATCCCGCCAGGCCGCTGCGCTACAAGCCAAAGCTGCGCTATGCGCTGGGCGATCCGCGACTGACGCCGTTGTCCTACCAGTACGCGCTGCCATGGACCGGCGGACCGTTCCGCCTGACCCAGGGCGCCAACGGCCGCTACAGCCACTTCACGCCCAAGGGTCGCTACGCCATGGACATTGCCATGCCGGTGGGCACGCCCATCGTCGCGGCGCGCGGCGGCACCGTGGTGAAGATCGAGAACGGCCAGGACGGGCGTGGCAAGAATCCCTCCGGCAACTTCGTGCGGATACTGCATGACGACGGCACCATGGGCGTGTACCTGCACCTGATGCGCGGCTCGGTGCTGGTGCGCGAGGGCCAGCGCGTCGCTACCGGCACGCCGCTGGCGCAGTCGGGCAATACCGGCAACAGCAGCGGCCCGCACCTGCACTTCGTGGTGCAGCGCAACGTCGGCCTGGCGCTGGAGTCGATTCCCTACGACTTCTCCCAGCCGGTGGATACGCTGCCGAACTTCGCGGTGGTTCGGGAGCACTGATTCCATCCGGTTGGACGCGATGCCCGGCGCCAGCCTGTAGAAGCGCATTTGCCAACAAAAAAGGCTGCCCGGGGGCAGCCTTTTTCATGGGCGCTTGCGGGACTCAGTCCAGCTTCACCACCTTGGCAAGGACGATCTTCGGGCCTTTCATCTTCTTCACGATGATGCGCAGGCCTTCGGTATCCAGCACTTCCTCTTCTTCCGGCACGCGCTTCAAGGTGTCGTAGACCAGCCCGGCGAGGGTATCCGCCTCGACGTGGTCCAGGTCCAGCCCCAGCAGGCGTTCCAGCTTGAACAGCGGGGTGTCGCCGCGCACCAGCAGCTTGCCGGGCTGGTAGGCGACGATGCCGCGCTCGGCCTTGCGGTGTTCGTCCTGGATATCGCCGACCAGCACTTCCAGCACGTCTTCCATGGTCAGGTAGCCGACGACCTTGTGGTCGGCTTCCTCCACCAGGGCGAAGTGCGAGCCGCCCTGGCGGAACTGCTCCAGCAGGCGGGCCAGCGGCAGGTGCTTGGTGACCATCTCCAGCGGGTGGGTCAGCTCGTCGAGGTCGAACGACTCCGGCAGGCTGTCCAGCGTGGCCAGGGCCAGCAGCAGATCCTTGATGTGCAGCAGGCCGATGAACTCGCCCTTCTCGCTGTCGTACACCGGGTAGCGGCTGTACTTGTGGCGGCGGATGGTGGCGAGGATGTCGTCCAGCGGCGCGCTGCGTTCCAGGTAGACCAGGTCCTCGCGGGAGTTGGCCCAGTCCACCACTTCCAGCTCGCCCAGCTCCACCGCCGAGGCCAGCACGCGCATGCCCTGGTCGCTGGGGTCGTGGGCGCGGCTGGAGTGCAGGATCAGCTTGAGCTCGTCACGGCTGTAGTGGTGCTCGTGGTGCGGCCCCGGCTCGCCTTGCCCGGCGATCTTGAGGATGGTGTTGGCGCTGGCGTTGAGCAGCCAGATCGCCGGGTACATGGCCCAGTAGAACAGGTACAGCGGCACCGCCGTCCACAGCGACAGCAGCTCCGGCTTGCGGATCGCCCAGGACTTGGGCGCCAGCTCGCCGACCACGATGTGCAGGTAGGAGATGATGAAGAACGCGCTGAAGAACGACACGCCGCGAATGACTTCCTCGGAGTGCACGCCGACCGCGGCCAGCAGTGGCTCCAGGAGTTCGGCGAAGGCCGGCTCGCCGACCCAGCCCAGGCCCAGGGAGGCCAGGGTGATGCCCAGCTGGCAGGCGGAGAGGTAAGCGTCGAGCTGGTTGTGCACCTTGCGCAGGATGGTGCCGCGCCAGCCGTGCTGGTTGGCGATGGTCTCCACGCGGGTCGAGCGCAGCTTGACCATGGCGAACTCGGCGGCGACGAAGAAGCCGTTGAGCACGACGAGGAACAGGGCGAACAGGATCAGGCCGAAATCGGCGAAATAGGTGAGGAAGTTGCTACTAGGGGAAGGGTCCATGGTTCAGTTGGGTCAAGAATGGACGGACAAGAATGCGGTTCGTCGGGCCTGGCTGGCAAGCCCGTCTATACCAGAGTCGAAGTCGGGCACCGTTATGCGCGGCTCTCGACCTGCTGCGGCGGGAAGTGGCAGGTGAAGCTGCTGCCCTTGCCCGGTACGCTGCTGATGTCCAGGGTGCCACGGTGGCGCAGCAGCACGTGCTTGACGATGGCCAGGCCCAGGCCGGTGCCGCCGGTACTGGCGTTGCGGCTGGAATCGACGCGGTAGAAGCGCTCGGTCAGGCGCGGCAGGTGCTTGGGATCGATGCCGATGCCGCTGTCCTGCACGGCCAGGTGCGCGCCTTGCTCGTCCGCCCACCAGCGAATGCGGATCTCACCTTCGTCGGGGGTGTACTTCACGGCGTTGAACACCAGGTTGGAGAAAGCGCTGCGCAACTCCGCCTCGCTGCCCTTGAGCTTCACCTTCGAATCCGCCTCCAGGCTGATGCGATGGCTGCGTGCGCCGGACAGTGCCTGGGCATCGTTGCGGATCGACAGCAGCATCAGGTCCACCGCCACCGGCTTGTTGTCCGCCGGGTAATCGGTGGCCTCCAGCTTGGCCAGCAGGAGCAGGTCGTTGAGCAGGTTTTGCATGCGCCCGGCCTGCTGCTGCATCTGCTGCAGCGCGCGGGTCCAGCGCGGATTGACGTCCTCGACGTTGTCCAGCAGCGTCTCCAGGTAGCCGGCGATCACCGTCAGCGGTGTGCGCAGCTCGTGGGAGACGTTGGCGACGAAGTCCTTGCGCATCTGCTCCAGCTGGTGGACGCGGGTCACGTCGCGCACCAGCATCAGGTGCTCGCCGGCGCCGTAGAGGGTGATGTGGAACTGCAGGCGCAGGTTGTCGTTGATCGGCGAGGAGAGCTCCAGCGGCTCGCGGTAGTCCTCGCCCTCGAAGTATTCCTTGAAGCGCGGATGGCGCACCAGGTTGGTCACCGGCTGGCCGCCGTCCTGCGGGCTCTTCAGGCCCAGCAGGCGCTCGGCGGACTGGTTCCACCACTCCAGGTTGCCGTCGCGGTCGAGCAGGATCATGCCGTCGCGCAGCGCCGCGGTGGATTCCTGCATGCGGTCGATCACTGCCTGCAGGCGCCCGCGGGCGCGCTGGTTGCGTCGCTGCAGGTGGTAGATGCTGTCGAACACCTCGCCCCACAGGCCGTAGCCATCGGGCGGGGCTTCATCGGGCTGGTGGTTCTTCAGCCATTTGTGCAGGCGCAGCAGCTGCCAGGTCGACCAGCCGAGGTAGGCGGCCAGCGCCACGGCGATGGCCCAGCCGTACTGGCCGGTGATCAGGCCGAGCAGGGCGCCGGCGGCGACGACTAGCAGCAGGTGGCGTATCAGCACGCCACTCCAGTTCTGGGTCACGAAATTCCGTTCCTTGTACCCGTCGAGCTGGAAGCTCGATCAGCTTTTGGTCGAGAAACGATACCCGGTGCCGCGCACGGTCTGAACCAGATTTTCGTATACCTCGCCCAGGGCCTTGCGCAGACGGCGGATGTGCACGTCGACGGTGCGCTCCTCGACGTAGACGTTGCCACCCCAGACCTGGTCCAGCAGCTGGCCGCGGGTGTAGGCGCGCTCCTGGTGGGTCATGAAGAACTGCAGCAGGCGGTATTCGGTCGGGCCCATCTCGGCGGGTTTGCCGTCGATGGTCACGCGGTGGCTGATCGGGTCGAGCATCAGGCCGCCGACCTCGATCGGCGTCTCGCTGTCACCGGCGCCGGTGCGGCGCAGCACGGCCTTCAGGCGGGCAACCAGCTCACGGGGGGAGAAGGGCTTGGTGATGTAGTCATCCGCGCCGACTTCCAGACCCTGGATCTTGTTGTCCTCTTCACCCTTGGCGGTGAGCATGATGATCGGGATGGCCGAGGTCAGCTCGTCACGCTTGAGGCGGCGGGCCAGTTCGATGCCGGAGGTGCCCGGGAGCATCCAGTCGAGCAGGATCAGGTCCGGCTTGCGATCGACGATCACCGCGTGTGCCTGCTGGGCGCTGTCGGCCTCCAGACACTCGTAGCCGGCCATCTCCAGGGCCACGGCGATCATTTCCCGGATCGGAGCTTCGTCATCGACGATGAGGATTGTCTTGCCAACCATGCTGAGGCCTCAGAATTTCTGTAATGCGCCGCATTAGATAACGGAAATATTTCATGAATGTGACAGCCCGATGGTAGCCGAGCCTCGCGCCAGAGCGCTCGTCTATGCTCTTGGGGTCGCCGCGCGTTTACCGCGCGGCACAAGCGGAACGCACCGGCCCGGTCGGCGGTGTGCCGGCAGGGAGCCTGCCGGAGTCTTGCGATGACGGTAGTGAGTGCGTTGTCGACGTCGCCCTGGCCGGCCCTGCCTGCAATTTCGCCCGCCTTTGCACCGATGCTCGCGCCGTTTCCACCTCACCAGAGGAGAAGCCTTCATGAAACTGCTATTCCCGGCCCTGGCACTGGGCCTGATGCTGCCGGCGATGTCCGCCCTGGCCGCGGCACCCGGCATGGAAAAGAACGGCATGCTGGTCGATGCCAAGGGCATGACGCTCTACACCTTCGACAAGGACAGTGGCGGCAAGTCGATGTGCAATGGCGGCTGCGCGCAGAACTGGCCGCCCCTGATGGCCTCGGCCGATGCCAAGGCGATGGGCGACTGGACCATGATCAAGCGCGATGACGGCACCGTGCAGTGGGCCTACAAGGGCAAGCCGCTGTACACCTTCGTGCAGGACAAGAAGGCCGGCGACAGGGTCGGCGAAGGCAAGATGGGCGTCTGGCACATGGCCAAGCCGTAACGGCTTTATGCAGGAGCGAGCTTGCTCGCGAACCTTGCCTGGCACTTCAGTATCAAGCGGGTTCGCGAGCAAGCTCGCTCCTACAAGGTCGCCGTGATCAGCGCAGGGCGAAGTCCGCCACGGTGCCGAGGAAGATCGCCAGCCCCGCCCAGTGGTTGTGCAGGAAGGCCTTGAAGCACTTCATCGGCTCGCGGTCGCGGGTCGAATGGAACTGCCAGGCGAAGCAGCCGGCCGCAATGGCCAGGCCCAGGTAGTAATACAGGTGCATCGCCAGCTTGTTGCCGGCCAGGACCAGCAGCAGGAGCATCAGGCCCTGCAGGCTCAGGTTGATCACCCGGTCGGCGTCGCCGAAGAGGATCGCCGTGGACTTCATGCCCATCTTCAGGTCGTCTTCGCGGTCGGTCATCGCGTAGTAAGTGTCGTACGCCACCGTCCACAGCACGTTGGCGAAGAACAGCAGCCAGGCCACCGCCGGCAGGGTGCCGCTGGCCGCGGTGAAGGCCATCGGGATGCCCCAGGAAAACGCCGCGCCCAGCACCACCTGCGGGTAGTAGGTGTAGCGCTTCATGAAGGGGTAGAGCGCCGCCACCGCCGCGCCGCCGAAGGACAGCCAGATGGTCTGCGCGTTGGTGCACAGCACCAGCAGGAAGCTCAGCCCCAGCAGCACGAAGAAGGCGATCCAGGCCTCGCGCACGCTGATCCTGCCGGTCGCCAGCGGGCGCGCCTTGGTGCGTTCGACGTGGCCGTCGAGCTTGCGGTCGGCGAAGTCGTTGATCACGCAGCCGGCCATGCGCATCAGCACGGTGCCGAGGACGAAGATCACCAGGTTCTTCACGCTCGGCACGCCGCCGCTGGCCATCCACAGCGCCCACAGCGTCGGCCAGAGCAGCAGGTAGATGCCGATCGGCTTGTCCATGCGCGTCAGCTGGATGAAGTCCCAGGCGCGGGGATGCAGGCGGGCGAGGGGTTTGATCAGGGCGACGAACATGGCGGCCTCCGGAAAACGATCCGGGAATTATACGGGCTGTTGTTCCACCCGGTGCCACAGCGTTGGCAGGAAAACCTCGGCGACCAGCACGCCCAGGCCGTCGCGGCTGAAGCAGGAACGGCGGCCCCAGAGGCGCTCGGCGCGCACGTCGGCCGGCAGGCTGGCGGCCGGGTAGCGGCACACCTCGATGGGGCCGCGCTGGAAGGCGCGGTCGCTGAACAGCAATTCACCCAGCGAGCGTGTGCCGAGCAGGCGCAGGTCGAAGCCGGAGCCTTCGAGAGCCGAGCGCGCGGCGACGCTGCGGGCGAACACCCAGGGCGTGCCGTGGCCTTTCAGGTAGACCTCGCGCACCCAGCCCTGGCTGCCGTCGGGCACGCCCAGCGCGGCGCACTCGTCGGTGCGCAGGCGATGCCAGCCCTCGGCCAGCGGCTGCACGGCGAAGGCGCCAGCGGACAATGCCGTCAGGCGGCGCGTCAGCGAGCCGTCGTCGAACAGCCAGTCCACCACCTGGGCGGCGGGAGCGGGGTGCAACTGCGCGGCGGTGAGCCAGCGGGGCGGGTGGATCAGGGCGGCTTCGGGCACGGCTTGGACTGCGGTTGGCCAGGGACGCGGCAGCTTAACATGGCGCCTTTGTGCGGCCGATTGCGTTGTCCGCAAGAGTGCGTTGCACGAAACCCCACCAAAGGTTTGGCTCGTCACCCGGCACTTGCGCCGCAAGCCCATCGCCAGTACAAAGCCGGACATTGGATGCACTGACGTCCAAGCGACAAGAACATGAGGGTGATAGCTGATGAAGAAGTGGCAGTGCGTGGTTTGTGGCCTGATCTATGACGAAACCAAGGGGTGGCCGGAAGAGGGCATCGCCGCCGGTACCCGCTGGGAAGACGTACCGGAAGACTGGCTGTGCCCGGATTGCGGCGTCGGCAAGCTGGATTTCGAGATGATCGAAATCGGCTGATCCCGCCAGGAATGATTCCCGCGACGGCGGCCTTCGGGCCGCCGTTCGCGTTTGTGCGCCCGACAGTCTGGGCCCGGCGCGTTAGACTGGGCTGGCTGCCGGGTTGGCCCTGCTGACGCGACCCGGCGGCGCGGGCGCCGTTGGCTGGCGCAGGCAAACCGGGTTAGGTTCACTGGGTATTCGCAGGAGGGCTTGGCTGATGCGCAAATGGCAATGCGTGGTCTGTGGCTTCATCTACGACGAGGCGCTGGGACTGCCGGACGAAGGCATCGCCCCCGGCACGCGCTGGGAAGACATCCCGGCGGACTGGGTCTGCCCGGACTGCGGTGTCGGCAAGATGGACTTCGAGATGATCGAAATCTCCTGAGAATCCATCCATGACCGGGCTGCGCGTCGGCATAACTGCGTTGGAAGCTCTAGCTCGCCAGGTCCTGAATGGATTCTTGGTGGCATAACTAACATGCGGTGGCTTCCGGGCCGCCGTTCCGTCTTTACGCTGTGGCGATTTTAAAGTGAGAGAGCAATGAGCGAGAACGCACCGCTGGTGATCATCGGCACCGGCCTGGCCGGCTACAACCTGGCCCGCGAGTGGCGCAAGCTGGATGGCGAGACGCCGCTGCTGCTGATCACCGCCGACGACGGCCGCTCCTATTCCAAGCCGATGCTCTCCACCGGCTTCTCCAAGGACAAGGACGCCGACGGCCTGGCCATGGCCGAGGCTGGCGCCATGGCCGATCAGCTCAAGGCGCGCATCCTCACCCATACCCGTGTCACCGGCATCGATCCGGGCCATCGGCGCATCTGGATCGGCGAGGAAGAGATCCACTACCGCGACCTGGTGCTGGCGTGGGGCGCCGAGACCATCCGTGTACCGGTCGAGGGCGACGCCCAGGACCTGATCTTCCCGATCAACGACCTGGAAGACTACGCGCGCTTCCGCAGTGCCGCCGCCGGCAAGCGCCGCGTGCTGCTGCTGGGCGCCGGCCTGATCGGCTGCGAGTTTGCCAACGATCTCTCCAGCGGCGGCTACCAGCTCGACGTGGTAGCGCCCTGCGAGCAGGTCATGCCCGGCCTGCTCCATCCGGCTGCCGCCCAGGCGGTGCAGCAGGGGCTGGAAGGCCTCGGCGTGCGCTTCCACCTGGGACCGGTGCTGAACAGCCTGGTGCGCGCCGGTGACGGCCTGGAAGCGCACCTCTCCGATGGCCAGGTGATCCCCTGCGACCTGGTCGTTTCCGCCGTCGGCCTGCGCCCGCGCATCGACCTGGCCGCTGCCGCCGGCCTGGACATCAACCGCGGCGTGATGGTCAACCGCGAGCTGCGCACCTCCCACGCCAACATCTACGCCCTGGGCGACTGCGCCGAAGTCGACGGCCTCAACCTGCTCTACGTGATGCCGCTGATGTCCTGCGCCCGCGCACTGGCGCAGACGCTGGCCGGCAAACCGACGCCGGTCGCCTACGGTGCCATGCCGGTCACGGTGAAGACCCCGGTCTGCCCGCTGGTGGTCTCGCCGCCGCCGCGTGGCAGCGAAGGCGAATGGCGGGTGGAAGGCTCTGGCCCGGACCTCAAGGTGCTGTGCCGGGATACCGCCGGTCGATTGCTCGGATATGCCCTCACAGGGGCCGCGGTGAGCGAAAAACTCTCCCTGAACAAGGAGTTGCCTGCCCTGCTGGCGTGACAGTCCTCGCCAATGGCGGATTTGCCTTGGGAAACTGCTCGCAAATTGTCAGACGATACTGGCGTACCAGCTTTCGGCGTGCCATTCTCCCCCCGTCTGCCGCAGCCTAGAGCCTGTACGGCAAGCCTGCGGTGCCTTGGGCGCTGTTGGGAAGACAGCACGGACACAACAACAACAAACCGTCAAAGAGGCATTTATGCGTAAACCAGAACTCGCCGCCGCGATCGCCGAGAAGGCCGACCTCACCAAAGAACAAGCCAACAAGGTGCTGAACGCGCTGCTGGATGAAATCACTGGCGCGCTCAACCGCAAGGACAGCGTTACCCTTGTCGGTTTCGGTACCTTCGTTCAGCGCCACCGTGGCGCCCGTACCGGCAAGAACCCGCAAACCGGCCAGCCGGTCAAGATCAAAGCCAGCAATACCGTTGCCTTCAAACCGGGCAAGGCGCTGAAAGACGCGGTCAACTGATCGCCTCTGACCCGGAGCCAGAGCGGCTCCGGGTTGCCTCCTCCCGTTACATAATCCCTCCAAAAGACCGGATGTAGTCCGTTTTCAAACTGGCTACAATGCGCAGACTATTGTCTCGAACGTCGAGGTTTGTGCATGAAATTCCGTCTTCTCCTGTGGATGCTCGGTCGCTTGATGGCCAAGGCCAGTCGCGAAAACCCGGCGTTCCAGAAGCAGCTCGAAGGCAAGGACCTGGTGTTCCAGCTCCACACGCTCGACGGCAAGGTCGCCCGCCATTACATCGTCAAGGACCTCAAGGTCAGCGCCCGTCGCGGCACCCACCCGCAGCCGGCTTTCGCCCTGGGCTTCAAGGACGGCGCCTACGGCTTCGCCACCATGACCTCGAAGAACCCGCAGCTGGCCTTCATGCAGGGCATCCAGAACAAGGACATCCAGATCCAGGGCAACCCCGGTCTGGTGATCTGGTTCCAGGGCCTGGTGAAGTACCTCAAGCCGAAGAAGAAGGCGGCTCCGGGCAGCGACAAGAAAGCCGCCTGAGGCGCTTTCGACGAACAGAAAAAAGGCCCCTGACGGGGCCTTTTTCATGTCTGCATCGCAACGGCTTCAGCGTTGGTACATTCAGTGCGCAGGATTGAACTGGCTGGCCAGCTCGCGCAGCACCGCCTCGGCGTCGAGTACCTTGCGCACGGCGTCTTCGGCCTTCTCGCGAGGGATATCCAGGCGATCCAGCAGGTCCTGCGGAATGTCGGTCTCCGGGCCGCTGCCGATGCCGTGGTTGCGCAGCAGGCGGGTCGCCAGGCAGACCAGGTTGGCGTAGGCCGAGCAGTCGCCGGCGTAGGTCGGGTCGTGCTGGAAGCGCAGCGCGGTGTAGATCTCTTCCGGCATGTCCCAGGTGCGCATCAGCCAGGCGCCGATCTGCTCACGGGTGATGCCCAGCAGGTGTTGCTCGACGAGGTTGTGCTCGACGTGCGGGTTCACCTCCAGGTGCCGGCAGATCAGCGAGAAGTGCGGCGGGAAGATGTGTGCCAGGACCAGGTAGCCGATGCTGTGGAGCAGGCCGCCGAGGTAGGTCAGGCCGGCTTCCGGTCGCTCGGCGCGCGGCACGGCACGGGTCAGGCCCTCGATCACCGCGGCGGTGTAGATCGCCTGGTGCCAGTAGGGCGTGGCGTGCTGCGGCTGGTCCTTGGGCAGGCTCAGGGTCTTGCCCAGGGCCAGGCCCAGGGCGAGGTTGATCACCAGGTCGAAGCCCAGTACGCGGACGATGGCGTCCTCCACCGAGCGGATCTTGCCGGGCGCGGCGTAGTAGGGCGATGCCGCCCAGCTGACCACCTGCGCGGCCAGCGCCGGGTCGGTTTCCACCACGCCGGTGATGTCGTCCACGGTGGCGTTGGGGTCGACGCGCAGCTTGATGATCTTCTGTGCGGTTTCCGGCAGCGGCGGAATCTCGATGGTTTCCTCGAGGCGCTGCTGGATGCGGCGGGCGGTGAACGCCTGCACGGCCTGGGTGATTTCCTTGCGGTCGTCGTCCGGGCGGTCGAGGTTCGGCCGGATCGATTCCAGCGCCACGCCGAAACGCGCCGCGCTGGCTTTTTCCAGCAGGCTGCGGAAGGACGCGGTGGGAATCTCCAGCAGCGTGCCCGCTGCGCCGGATTCGATCAGCAGCTGGGGTTCCTGCAGCAGGCGCTCGTCATACAGGCACGGCGAGCTGGTCAGCGGCGGCAGCGCCGGCAGGCGGCCGAGCTGGTGCTTGCCGAGCATGCGCTCCAGGCGATCGGGCTTGACCGCCACCAGCTTGCGCCCGGTGAGTTCGGCCAGGCGGTTGAGGTCCAGCAGCTGGCTTTGCGGGAACAGCACCAGCAGGGTGCCGACGGCATCTTCCAGCAGGCTGGCCTGCACCCGGCGCGCGGCCGGAAGCGTGGTGACATCGCAGACTTCGCGAGACGGTATGCCCAGCTTGGCGAGCAGCTGCAGGATGACCTCGGGGGCCTGCGAGGAGTCGGATGGGGCGCGTGCGGCGTCGCTCATGAATGTGATCCGGTTATCAACGGCTGGGTCGGAGTATAACCACGCAGTCAGCGTGACCGAGCAGTCAGCTGACCGATGAAAGTGAAATAGATCACACTTGTCCGTATTGCTGTCCGTGTCGCAGCCAGCGTGCCAGCAAAGGGCTGACTGATTGCGGCCAGTGTGCCAGCAGGGCCTGGGCGGCATCGCGCACCGCCGGCAGCAGGTCGGCGTCACGCATCAGGTCGGCGACCTTGAATTGCAGCAGGCCGGTCTGGCGGGTGCCGAGCATTTCGCCGGGGCCGCGCAATTCCAGGTCCTTCTCGGCGATGACGAAGCCGTCGCAGGTCTCGCGCATGATGCCCAGGCGCTCGCGGCCGATCTGCGACAGCGGCGGATGGTAGAGCAGCACGCAGTGGCTCGCCGCGCTGCCCCGGCCGACGCGGCCGCGCAGCTGGTGCAACTGGGCGAGGCCGAGGCGCTCGGGGTTTTCGATGATCATCAGGCTGGAGTTGGGCACGTCCACGCCGACCTCGATCACCGTGGTGGCGACCAGCAGCTGCAGCATGCCTTCCTTGAAGGCCTCCATGACCACGGCCTTGTCCGCCGGCTTCATGCGCCCGTGGATCAGGCCGACGCGCAGTTCACCCAGCGCCGAGGAGAGCTCCTCATAGGTGGTTTCCGCGGCCTGGCAGGTGAGTTCTTCGGATTCCTCGATCAGCGTGCACACCCAGTACGCCTGACGGCCTTCCGCGCAGGCGGCGCGCACCCGCTCGATCACTTCGATGCGGCGGCTGTCGGCGACCAGCACGGTGTTCACCGGGGTGCGGCCGGGCGGCAGCTCGTCGAGGATCGAGGTGTCGAGGTCGGCGTAGGCGCTCATCGCCAGGGTCCGCGGGATGGGCGTGGCGGTCATGATCAGCTGGTGCGGGCAGAGCCGGCCGTCGACGCCTTTCTGGCGCAGGGCGAGGCGCTGCTGTACGCCGAAGCGGTGCTGTTCGTCGATGATCACCAGGGCCAGGCGCTTGAATTTCACCTCGTCCTGGAACAGCGCATGGGTGCCGACGATCATCGGCGCGCCGCCGGCGATCTGTTCCAGCGCGCTGGCGCGGGCCTTGCCCTTGAGCTTGCCGGCCAGCCAGGCGACTTCGATGCCCAGCGGTTGCAGCCACTTGGTGAAGTTGAGGAAGTGCTGTTCGGCGAGGATCTCGGTGGGTGCCATCAGCGCCACCTGATAGCCGGCCTCCAGTGCCTGCAGGGCGGCGAGGGCGGCAACCACGGTCTTGCCGGCGCCGACATCGCCCTGCACCAGGCGCAGCATGGGTTCGGGCTGGGCGAGGTCGTAGGCGATCTCCGCGCCGACCCGCTGCTGCGCCCCGGTGGGTTTGAAGCCGAGATTCTTCAGGTACAGCGCCGGCAGTTTCTTCGCCGGCGGCAGCTGCGGCGCGGCTTGCGAGCGCACGCTCTCGCGCAGGCGTTGCAGCGACAGCTGGTGGGTCAGCAGCTCCTCGAAGGCGAGGCGGTGCTGGGCCCAGTGGCGGCCCTCGGCGAGCTCTTCCAGGTCGGCGTCCGGTGGTGGCCGGTGCAGGTAGCGGATGGCTTCGTCCAGCGGGCCCAGGCGGTAGTCGCGGGCCAGTTCCGCCGGCAGCCAGTCCGGCAGGCTCGACGGGCCCAGGCGCGCCAGGGTCTGTTCGCTGAGCTGGCGCAGGCGCTGCTGGGTGAGGCCTTCGGTGGTCGGGTAGATCGGCGTCAGCGTCTGCTCCACCGGCGCCGCGGCGGCATCGGTCAGCGAGCGGTATTCGGGGTGGTAGATCTCCAGGCCCGAAGCGCCGGGGCGCGCCTCACCGTAGCAACGCAGGTGCGTGCCGCGCTTGAGGTTTTCCTTCTGCGCCTGGCTGAAGTGGTAGAAGCGCAGGCTCAGGGTGCCGGTGCCGTCCTGCAGGCGCACCAACAGACTGCGGCGCTTGCCCATCACCACATCAGCGCCGGAGACCACGCCTTCGACCACCGCATCCTGCCCAGGGCGCAGTGCGCCGATGGGGGTGATGCGGGTGCGGTCCTGGTAGCGCAGCGGCAGGTGGAAGAGGATGTCCTGGAGGTTCTCCAGACCGACCTTCGCCAGCTTTTCTTCCAGCGCGGCGCCCACGCCCTTGAGCGCGGTGACCGGGACATTCGACAGATCGGTCATGCCGGCTCGGCTTCACCCTTGACGGTCGGCTTGGCGACCGAGCACAGGCGGATCGAGTCGGCCAGCACCTCGATGGCGCGCGGCCGCGGGAAGCTGGCGCGCCAGGCGATGGCGACGGTGCGCATAGGGACCGGCGCGCTGAACGGGCGTACTTCCAGCACCCCCGGCGCGTAGTGGTGGCTGTCCACGGCGGAGAACGGCAGCACCGACACGCCCAGGCCGGAGGCGACCATGTGGCGGATGGTTTCCAGCGAGCTGGATTCCACCGTGGTGTGCTTGTTTTCGCCGCCCTTGTGGGTGGTCGGGCAGGCTTCGAGCACCTGGTCGCGGAAGCAGTGGCCCTCGCCGAGCAGCAGCAGGCTCTTGTCGTTGAGCAGCTCCGGGTCGATGGTCTTCTTCGCGGTCCATTGGTGGTCCGCCGGCATCAGCACGTAGAAGGGCTCGTCGAACAGCTGCAGGGTCAGCACGTCGGCTTCCTGGAACGGCAGGGCGATGATGATCGCGTCCAGCTCGCCGGTGCGCAGCTTGTCGCGCAGGATGTGGGTGAAGTTTTCCTCGATGTACAGCGGCATCTGCGGGGCGACCCGGTGCAGCTGCGGGATCAGGTGCGGGAACAGGTACGGGCCGATGGTGTAGATGGCGCCGACCTTGAGCGGCGAGGTCAGCTGGTTCTTGCCGGCCTGGGCCAGCTCGCGGATGCCCTGGGCCTGCTCCAGTACCTTCTGCGCCTGCGCCACGATGCCTTCGCCGACCGGGGTCAGGCGCACTGCACTCTTGCTGCGCTCGAAGATCAGCACGCCAAGCTCGTCTTCCAGCTTCTTCACGCCCACTGACAGGGTCGGCTGGCTGACGTGGCAGCGTTCCGCGGCGCGGCCGAAGTGTTGCTCCTGGGCAAGCGTGACGATGTAGCGCAGTTCGGTAAGGGTCATGGCGACTAAGTCCGTTGAGGTGGCCCAAGCATAGCGGCTGCACCGCCGCGAACCAACCGCGCTAAACTGCCGAGCTTTGATTCGCGGAGCCAAGCATGAGCAAGAGCACCTTCCCGAGCCTGATGATCGTCGGTTGCGGCGATGTCGGCAGCCGTCTCGGCCGCCAACTGGCCGCCCGCGACTGGCGCGTCCATGGTCTGCGCCGCAACGTCGCCGCGCTGCCGCTGGAAGTGCTGCCGGTGGCCGGCGACCTCGGCCAGCTCGAATGCCCGGACACCTGGCCGGTGGGCAAGCTGGACTACCTGGTGTACTGCGCGGCGGCGACCCAGCACGACGAAGCGGGGTATCGCGCGGCCTACGTCGAAGGCCTGCGCAACACCCTCGGCTGGCTGCAGCAGCGCGGGCAACGGCCCAGGCGCCTGCTGTTCGTTTCCAGCAGCGGTGTGTATGCCCAGCGCGATGGTGAGTGGATCGACGAAACCTCGCCCGCCGAAGCCCAGAGCTATTCCGGCAGCGTGATGCTCGAAGCCGAGCAGGTGGCGCTGCAGAGCGGTATTCCCGCCAGCGTCGTGCGCCTCACCGGCATCTACGGCCCCGGCCGCGAGTGGCTGCTCAAGCAGGTGCGCGAGGGCTATCGCGTCGCCAGCGAGCCGCCGCTGTACGCCAACCGCATCCATGCCGAAGATGCCGCCGGCCTGCTCGCCACGCTGCTGGAGGCTGACCGCAGTGGTACCGCGCTGGATGACTGCTACCTCGGCGTCGACAACGACCCGGCGGCGCTGCACGACGTGGTCGGCTGGCTGCGCGAGCATCTGGGTGTGACCCACTGGGCCGACGAGCAGACCGTGCGCCGCGCCGGCAGCAAGCGCTGCAGTAACGCCCGAGCCCGTGCGCTGGGCTGGGAGCCGCGCTACCCGAGCTTCCGTGAAGGCTACGCAGCCATTCTCGCCGGCAAGCAGGACTGATGGACGCCAACCGGCTGCTGGCGCGCCCCTGGTTGCCGGGGGTGGAGTTGTTCCATGCGGACTTCTCCGGCCAGCCGTTCGGGCGTCACAGCCACGACGCTTTCGCCATCGGCGCCATCCTCCAGGGCGCGGGTGGCTACCAGTGCCGTGGTGCGCACCACGTGCTGCCTGCCGGCACCCTGTCGCTGATGAACCCGGAGGAGCCGCACACCGGCAACGCCGAGTCCGAGCGACTGGTTTATCGCATGCTCTACATCGAGGAATCGCGCCTGCTCCCGCTGCTCGGCCGCAAGCAGCTGCCGCGTGGCTTCCAGGCGCTCAATCCGCACGATGACGGCCAGGTGGCGGAAGCGCTGCGCCGCGTCGCCACGGAGTTCGAGCGCAACGATGCGCTGGCGCTGGAAAGCGAATTGCTGGCGCTGCTGGAGCTGGTGTTCGTCCGCCACGGCGGCATGCGCCCGAATGCTTCGGCATCCCGCGACGGCAGCGTTACCGCGAGGTTGCGCGACTACCTGGAGGCGCATTACCGCGAGGCGGTCAGTCTCGAAGCGCTGGCTGAGCTGTTGCAGCGCCATCCGCGCCACCTGATCGAAGCCTTCCGCAATGCCTACGGCGTGCCGCCGCACACCTACCTGCTGCAGCGCCGCATCCGCGAGGCCAAGCGCCTGCTGGTGGCTGGCGAGAAGCCGCTGGAGGTCGCGCTGACCCTGGGGTTCTACGACCAGGCGCATTTCTCCGGCACTTTCCGTCGCTTCACCGGCGTCACGCCCGGCCGCTTCCTGCGCGCCACGCGCACCTGAGTTTCTTCCAAGACTGCCCGAGGCCGGCGCTTCCAGACTGCGCGACGCCGCTATCCGGGAGATCGCCATGTTCGCTGCCTTCGCGCTGGTCGCCAGCACCCACTTTGCCGCCCTGCTGTCGCCGGGGCCGGATTTCTTCCTGCTGATCCGCGCTGCCCTGTTGCGGGGGCGGCGGCATGCCGACGGCTGTGCGGCGGGCATCGCCCTGGCCAATCTGGCGAGCATGCTGCTGGTACTGTTCGTTCTCGGCCTGCTGCCGGACGTGGCGAGCCACGGGCTGCGGGTCGTGCAGCTGCTCGGTGGCGCCTATTTCGTCTGGCTCGGTGCGCAGGCGCTGCTGGCGCGGCGGGAGCTGGAGATTCCGATGGCGCTGGGCGAGCAGCGCAGCGGGGGATTTCTGCGGGGGATGCGCGAAGGTCTGTTCGCCAGCAGCCTGAATCCCAAGCTGCCGATCTTCTATACCGGACTGTTCGGCGTACTCGGGCAGTTCCACCTGCCGGGCTGGGCGCTCGGCGCCTGCGTGCTGTGGATGGGCGCGGTGGTGCTGCTGTGGGACATGGCACTGGTGCGCCTGCTGGATCGCCCGCGCTGGCGCGGCTGGCTGAAACGCCGGGTCACGGCGCTGGACCGCCTCTGCGGCGGTCTGCTGCTGGCGCTGGGTGGCTGGTTGTTGTGGAACGGGCTGCGTTGACTGTTGTATTCGAGCACGCTTGCCCGCTCACACGGATCAGTCGCGTTCCAGGGTCCAGACCTTGTTGCCGGGCTCGTACTGCGGCATCTCGTCGGCCTGGGCGCGGTTCACCGCCTCGAACAGCTCCAGCTTGTCGCCATCGCGCTCGAAGAGGAATTCGCGGCCCTGCTGGCCCTGTTGCAGCCAGATGCTGTCGTTGTCGCCACTCATGGCTGCGCAGTCGCCGGCCAGGCACAGCGCGTAGCGGTCGAAGCCGGGCATGCCTTCGAGGCTGCCGTTGGCGGCGAACTTGACCTTGCTGCCCTTGCCTTCGCCTTCCTCGATGATCCAGGTGCCGTTCAGGTAGGCCGCGTAGAGGGCGTTCTCGAAGGTGCTGCCGGCCGGGCCTTGCGCCGCAGCCTGCTCCTTGGGACGCAGGAAGCGCTGCTCGGGCCAGTTGTCGCTGCCCACCTGCACCAGCTCCTTGCCGTCCAGCTCCAGGGACTCCTGGTTGCTGCCGTAGAAGTCGACGCGGTAGTGCTTGGGATCTTCGGCGGTCAGCTGGCCTTCGCCGAGCTCGAAGCCGTTGCTGAAGGTGGCCTGGTTGGCCTTGGTGTCCAGCTTCCATTCCAGGTTCGGGCCGTAGGCCAGCAGCGCCTCGCGCAGCTTGCCACCCTTGCCGGCTGCATCGATGGCGGCCTGGTTGACCCAGACGCCGGAAGGGTCGGAAGGGGTGCCGGCGCAGCCGGTGAGCAGGCCGATCAGGGCGCTCAGGATCAGGGCGCGACGCATGTTTGCTCCTTGCAGATAAAAGAACGGGGCCCTGAAGGCCCCGTTCGGGAAGTGCGGCTTATTCCAGGACGACGATGGCGTCCATCTCCACCTGGGCGCCCTTGGGCAGGGCGGCAACGCCGATGGCGGCGCGGGCCGGATAGGGCTGGACGAAGTACTTGCCCATGATCTCGTTGACCTTGGCGAAGTGCGACAGGTCAGTGAGGAAGATGTTCAGCTTGGCGACGTCGTGCAGGTAACCGCCGGACGCTTCGATGACAGCTTTCAGGTTCTCGAAGACCTGGACGGTCTGCTCTTCGAAGCCCTCGACCAGCTCCATGGTTTTCGGGTCCAGCGGGATCTGGCCGGAGACATAGACGGTGTTGCCAGCCTTGATCGCCTGGGAGTAGGTGCCGATGGCGGCCGGGGCTTTGTCGGTGTGGATAACGGTCTTGGTCATGTCGACTCCTAACGGGGTGGGATCAGCTGCGCATGCGGGTGATGCGGATCACGCCCTTGAGCGCGCGCAGCTTCTTGATGACGCGGGCCAGGTGCACGCGGTCGTGCACGCTGACGACGAGCTGGACCACGCTGATGCGACCGTCGCGCTCGTCCATGCTGATCTTCTCGATATTGCCGTCGGCGGCGTTGACGCTGGTCGCCAGCAGGGCGATCAGGCCGCGCTGGTGCTCCAGCTCGACACGCAGTTCGACGTTGAATTCGCCGGTGACATCCTTGGCCCAGCTGAGCTGGATGCACTTTTCCGGATTGTGGCGGATCTCGCTGATGTTCCGGCAGTTCTCCAGGTGCACCACCATGCCCTTGCCGGCCGACAGGTGGCCGACGATCGGGTCGCCGGGGATCGGTGTGCAGCACTTGGCGTAGCTGAGCACCAGGCCTTCGGTGCCGCGGATCGCCAGCGGCCCTTCGGCGCTGGGCGCCTGCTCGCCTTCGCTGGACAGCAGACGACGCGCGACCACGTAGGCCATGCGGTTGCCCAGGCCGATCTCTTCGAGCAGGTCCTCGAAGACTTCCATGCGGTACTCGTTGAGCACGCCCTGGATGCGTTCCTGCGGGATCTTCTCCAGGTGGCTGTCGAAGCCGGCCAGGGTCTTGTTCAGCAGGCGCTCGCCGAGGTTGATCGACTCGGAGCGGCGCTGCAGCTTGAGCGCGTGGCGGATGTGCGTGCGCGCCTTGCCGGTGACCACGAAGTTGAGCCAGGCCGGGTTCGGCCGGGTGCCCGGCGCGGTAACGATTTCCACTGTCGCGCCGCTCTGCAGCGGTTCGGACAGCGGCGCCAGACGGCGGTTGATGCGGCAGGCGATGCAGCTGTTGCCGACGTCGGTGTGCACTGCGTAGGCAAAGTCGACGGCCGTGGAGCCCTTGGGCAGCTCCATGATGCGGCCTTTGGGCGTGAAGACGTAGACCTCGTCCGGGAACAGGTCGATCTTCACGTTCTCGATGAATTCCAGCGAGTTGCCGGCGCGCTGCTGCAGCTCGAGGATGCCCTTCACCCACTGGCGGGCGCGGGCATGGGTGCCTTTCTGCGCCTCTTCTTCACTGGACTTGTACAGCCAGTGCGCGGCGATGCCGTGGTTGGCCATCTCTTCCATCTCGCGGGTGCGGATCTGGATTTCGATGGGCACGCCGTGCATGCCGAACAGCGTGGTGTGCAACGACTGGTAGCCGTTGGCCTTGGGAATCGCGATGTAGTCCTTGAAGCGACCGGGGAACGGCTTGTACAGGTTGTGCACGGCACCGAGCACGCGGTAGCAGGTGTCGACCTTGTCGACCACGATGCGGAATGCGTAGACGTCCATGATCTCGTTGAACGCCTTGCGCTTGCCGCGCATCTTCTTGTAGATGCTGAACAGGTGCTTCTCGCGGCCCAGGACCTGGCCTTCCATGCTTTCGCGGGCGAGGCAGTTGACCAGCGATTCCTGGATCTTGCCGACGATCTCGCGGCGGTTGCCACGGGCCTTCTTCACCGCCTGGCGGATGCGCTCGGAGCGCATCGGGTGCATGGCCTTGAAGCCCAGGTCCTCGAATTCCACGCGCATGCTGTGCATGCCCAGCCGGTTGGCGATGGGGGCGTAGATTTCCAGGGTTTCCTTGGCGATGCGCCGGCGCTTTTCGCCGGACAGCACTTCCAGGGTGCGCATGTTATGCAGGCGGTCGGCCAGCTTCACCAGGATCACGCGGATGTCGCGCGCCATGGCCATGGCCATCTTCTGGAAGTTCTCGGCCTGCGCCTCGGCCTTGGACTCGAAGTTCATCTGGGTCAGCTTGCTGACCCCGTCCACGAGTTCCGAGACGGTTTCGCCGAACTGCGCGGTGAGCGCTTCCTTGGCGATGCCGGTGTCCTCGATCACGTCGTGCAGCATGGCCGCCATCAGGCTCTGATGGTCCATGTGCATGTCGGCGAGGATGTTGGCGACGGCGAGCGGATGGGTGACGTAAGCCTCGCCGCTGCGGCGGCGCTGCCCGTCATGGGCCTGCTCGGCGTAGTAGTAGGCGCGGCGGACCAGGTTGACCTGATCCGGGCCCAGATAGCTCGACAGACGATCGGCGAAGGCATCTATGCTCGGCATGGGTTCACCCCCTGCCGAGCGGTACGTCGCAGTGCACCGATTCGTCGGCCGGACATCGACTTACAGGGCCTCGTTGTTGGCCTCGTCTTCGAAGGCAGCGAACAGCGGTTCTTCTTCAACCACGTCCTCCAGCAGCACGATTTCGTTGTCGATCAGGCCGGAAGCGATTTCGCGCAGGGCGACGACGGTGGGCTTGTCGTTTTCCCACGGTACCTTCGGCTCTTTGCCGCCGGTGGCCAGCTGACGCGAACGCTTGGTGGCGAGCATGACCAGCTCGAAACGGTTATCGACGTTGTCCAGGCAGTCTTCAACGGTGACGCGGGCCATGGTGTTCCTCGTACTGAAATGTAGGCCCGGAAAATGCCGGGCGGACTGGATAGTCTAAAAAATCGCCAATCTTTATGGAAGTGCCTTCTCTCGGCGACTTCAGGCCAACAGGCGTTGCAGCAGCTCGGTGTGACGTTGCTGCTGGGCGTCCTGACGGAGTTGGCGGGCGCGGAAGATCGCCTTGAGGTCTTCCAGCGCGTGGGCGAAATCGTCGTTGATCACCAGGTGATCGTATTCCACATAGTGGCTCATTTCGCTGACGGCTTCCTGCATGCGCCGCTCGATCACCTCGTCGCTGTCCTGGCCACGGTTGGTCAGGCGCTGGCGCAGGGCCTCCTGGGTCGGCGGCAGGATGAAGATCGACTGCGCCTGGGGCATCAGCCGGCGCACCTGCTGTGCGCCCTGCCAGTCGATCTCCAGGATCAGGTCGTTGCCCTCGGCGAGGGTCTTCTCGACCCAGCGCTGGGAGGTGCCGTAGAGGTTGTCGAAGACCTGCGCATGCTCGAGGAACTCGTTGCGTTCGAGCATGGCGCGGAAGGTGTCGTGGCCGACGAAGTGGTAGTTCACCCCGTCCACTTCGCCCGGGCGCATGCCGCGGGTGGTGTGGGAGACGGAGACGCGCACGCTGGGCATGGCGTCGAGCAGGGCCTTGACCAGGCTGGTCTTGCCGGCGCCCGACGGCGCGGAAACGATGTACAGGGTGCCGGACATGGCGCTTTCCTGGAGTTGCGGTTGACGGGTATTGAAGCCGGAAGCGTCCGGCTTACTCGATATTCTGCACCTGTTCGCGCATCTGCTCGATCAGGACCTTGAGGTTGACCGCGGCCTGGGTGGAACGCGGGTCGAAAGCCTTCGAACCCAGGGTGTTGGCCTCGCGGTTGAGTTCCTGCATCAGGAAGTCCAGGCGACGGCCGGCGGCACCGCCGGCCTTGAGCACGCGGCGTACTTCGGTGACGTGGGTGGTCAGGCGGTCCAGTTCCTCGGCGACGTCGCTCTTCTGCGCCAGCAGGACCATTTCCTGCTCCAGGCGCTGCGGATCGAGTTCGGCTTTCATCTCGGCGAAGCGGTCGAGCACCTTCTGGCGCTGGTTGGCGAGCATTTCCGGCACCAGCTGGCGCAGGTTGGCGACGTCGTCCTGCATGGCCGTCAGGCGCTCTTCGATGATTTTCGAAAGCTCCGCTCCTTCGCGGGCACGGCCGGCCTTGAGCTCGTCCAGGGCCTGGGTGAAGGCGGCCAGGGCGCTGGCGTTGAGCGCCTGCGGGTCGGCAGCGTCACCCACCAGCACACCCGGCCAGGCCAGCACGGCCAGCGGGTCGAGCGCGGCGGGGTTCTGGATCAGGCCGGCAACGCTCTCGGCGGCGGCAACCAGTTGCGCGGCGCGCTCACGGTCGACCTGCAGGGTCTTGCCGGCGTTTTCCTCGTTGAAGCGCAGGGTGCATTCCACCTTGCCGCGCGACAGGCCCTGGCGCAGCGCCTCACGCACCGCACCTTCGAGGTCGCGGAAGGCTTCGGGCAGGCGCAGGTTGGGTTCGAGGTAGCGGTGGTTGACCGAGCGCAGCTCCCAGCTCAGGGTTCCATGGCTGCTGGCGCGCTCGACGCGGGCGAAAGCGGTCATGCTGTGGACCATGGAGTCACCTCTCTGAATGGGCTGGGAAAACGGCCGACAGGTCGTCGGAAACCGGTAATTGTACCCCAGCGTAGCGCGCCGCAGCACGCTGGCGGTGGTTGCGCCCGTCCGCTGGCCTCTATAATGGCGGACATTCCCCGCCAGTAATCTGTACAGGATGCCTCCATGAACCGTCCCAGTGGCCGCGCCGCCGACCAACTGCGCCCGATCCGTATCACCCGCCATTACACCAAGCACGCCGAGGGCTCCGTGCTGGTCGAGTTCGGCGACACCAAGGTGATCTGCACCGTCAGCGCCGAATCCGGTGTGCCGCGCTTCCTCAAGGGCCAGGGCCAGGGCTGGCTGACCGCCGAATACGGCATGCTGCCGCGCTCCACCGGCGAGCGTAACCAGCGCGAAGCCGCGCGCGGCAAGCAGGGTGGCCGCACCCTGGAAATCCAGCGCCTGATCGGCCGCTCCCTGCGCGCCGCGCTGGACCTGTCCAAGCTGGGCGAGAACACCCTGTACATCGACTGCGATGTGATCCAGGCCGATGGCGGCACCCGCACCGCTTCCATCACCGGCGCCACCGTGGCGCTGATCGATGCCCTGGCCGTGCTGAAGAAGCGCGGCGCGCTCAAGGGCAACCCGCTCAAGCAGATGGTCGCCGCGGTGTCCGTGGGTATGTACCAGGGCGAGCCGGTACTGGACCTGGACTACCTGGAAGACTCCGCCGCCGAGACCGACCTGAACGTGGTCATGACCGATGCCGGCGGCTTCATCGAAGTCCAGGGCACCGCCGAGGGCGCTCCTTTCCAGCCAGCCGAACTCAATGCCATGCTGGAACTGGCGCAGCAGGGCCTGCGCGAACTGTTCGATCTGCAGCGCGCCGCGCTGGCAGACTGATCCGACGGGCGGCCAGCTCGCCCGATCTTCACGTGCAAGGAGCGAAAGGATGAGCGACGAAGTACCGGTACAGCAGGTTCAGCCGAGCCAGGAAGCCCGCCAGTGGGCGATGTTCTGCCACTTCGCCGCCTTCCTCGGCTTCATCTTCCCCTTCGGCAACCTGCTCGGGCCGCTGATCGTCTGGCAGATCAAGCGCGAATCGGACCCGTTCGTGGACCGTCAGGGCAAGGAAGCGCTGAACTTCCAGATCACCGTGAGTCTCGCCGTGGTGGTCAGCTGCCTGCTGATGCTGGTGGTGATCGGCTTCTTCCTGCTGGGGCTGGTGAGCATCGGCGCGCTGGTGCTGACCATCATTGCCGGGATCAAGGCCAACGAAGGGCTGGATTACCGCTATCCCTTCACCTGGCGGCCGATCAAGTAAGCACGCTCCAGGCACGAAAAAGCCGGCTCGAAGCCGGCTTTTTTCTGTCCGCCTTGCGGCGGCGCGACAGGACTCAGATGCTCAGGGTCCAGTCGTAATCGACGATCAGCGGCGCATGCTGGGAGAAGCGCGGCTGGCGCGGCAGCTTGGCACTGCGCACGAAACGGCGCAGACCCGGCGTGAGGATCTGATAGTCGAAGCGCCAGCCCAGGTTGAGCAGGTCGGCCTGTTCGCTGTCCGGCCACCAGCTGTACTGGTCGCCTTCGCGGTTGACCTCGCGCAGGGCGTCGACGTAGCCCATGGTGCCGAAGATCTCATCCATCCAGCCACGCTCCGGCGCCATGAAGCCCGGCGATTGCTGGCATTCGCGCCAGTTCTTCACGTCCAGCTTCTGGTGCGCAACGTAGAGCGAGCTGCAATAGATGTATTCGCGGCGCTTGCGGCGCTGCTTGTTCATGTACTGGGCAAAATCGTCCATGAACTTGAACTTGTGGTTCAGGTTCTCATCCCCTTCCTGCCCGGTAGGCAGCAGGAGAGTGGCGATACTCACCTTATCGAAATCGGCTTGCAGGTAGCGCCCGTAACGATCGGCCATCTCGAAACCCAGGCCGCTTATGACAGCCTTGGGTTGCAGACGACTATAGAGTGCGACGCCGCCCTGACTGGGCACTTCGGCATCGCAGGCGTACAGGAAGTAGCCATCCAGTTGGTAGGATGGGTCATCCAGATCGAAAGCGGAGGCGCGGGTATCCTGCAAGCAGATCACGTCGGCATTCTGGGCTTGCAGCCAACTGAGCAATCCACGCTCGGCTGCAGCCTGAATACCATTCACGTTCACACTGATGATCCGCATAAATGGCCCCCAAAATCACGTGTGTGTATGATACCCGAGCTCAAACGGTTTAGCTAAATTCATACCGGCCGGTTCTCTCCCATGCAGCCATATCAACGCGATTTCATCCGCTTCGCCATCGAGCGCGGCGTTCTTCGTTTCGGCGAATTCACCCTCAAGTCCGGACGCACCAGTCCGTACTTCTTCAATGCAGGCCTGTTCAACACCGGCGTTGCGCTGTCCCAGCTGGGTCGTTTCTACGCCAGCGCGGTGGTCGACAGCGGCATACCTTTCGACGTGTTGTTCGGCCCCGCCTATAAAGGAATCCCGCTGGCGGCCGCTACAGCCATTGCGCTGGCGGAACAGCACGGCCGCGACCTGCCCTGGTGCTTCAACCGCAAGGAAGCCAAGGACCACGGCGAAGGCGGCACGCTGGTTGGCGCACCGCTGACGGGTCGCGCGTTGATCATCGATGACGTGATCACCGCCGGCACCGCGATCCGCGAGGTCATGCAGATCATCGACGCACAAGGGGCCCAGGCCGCCGGCGTGCTGATCGCGCTGAACCGCCAGGAACGCGGCAAGGGCGAGCTGTCGGCGATCCAGGAAGTTGAACGGGACTTCTCGATCCCGGTCGTAAGCATTGTCTCGCTGGAGCAAGTGCTGGAGTACCTGGCCGGCGACGGACAGCTCAAGCAGCATCTCGCAGCTGTCGAGGCGTATCGAGCGCAGTACGGTATCTAACCGGAACAAGGGTGTCGGGCATGGCCAAGCAGGGTGCTTACCGCTACAGGGTGTTGATGGGGCTTCTGGGGGCCATGCTCGCTGGCCAGGTGTTCGCTGCGGGCAAGCCGGCCGCCACTGCCGGCGGTCCGGTTGAGATGTACCGTTACGTCGATGACCGGGGTATCACCGTCATCGACCGTCTTGGCGTTCCGCCGCAGTACATCGGCAAGGGTTACCAGGTGCTCAACGACCAGGGCCGGGTGATCCGCGAGGTACCGCCGGCGCCGACCGCTGCCGAGATCGAGCAGCGCAAGGCGGATGCCGCCCGCGCCAGTTCCGACCAGCAACTGCTGCGCATGTACACCAGCGTGGATGACGTCGACCGTGCCCGCGATCGCAAGCTGGCCGAGCTCGACGGCCTGACCAGCGTGGCCAAGGGCAACCTGCAGTCGCTCAAGGCACAGCAAGCCAATCTGCAGGCTCGCGCTGCCGACCAGGAGCGCGCCGGGCGCCAGGTGCCGGATGACCTGGTCGCGCAGCTGAGCAACCTGCGCAGCGACGAGCAACGCCTGCAGCAGGACATCGCGCGCTATCAGCAGCTGCGCACCCAGGCGCAGGACAGCTTCGCCTCCGACCGGGCGCGTTTCGCCCAGATCTCCGGCGGCAACTGAGGCAGGCGCTCGCCGCGCTTACTGTTGCGGCGAGACGCGCTCGAATTCGTTGATCTTCCCGCGCAGCCAGTCCGGCAGGGGCTGGCTCGTCCGGTCTTCGCCGGCATAGGCGTAGATCAGCTCTCCCAGCGTCAGCAGGGTTTCATCACACCAGATCGACACCTGGAAGGTCAGGCTGCTGCGCCCCAGGCGACTGACGCGCACGCCCATTTCCAGCCAGTCGTCGAAGCGCGCGGGCGCCAGGTATTCCAGGGTGGTCTTCACCGCGAACAGATCGCCGCCGCCGCGCAGCAGGTCAGCCGGGTAGCTCACGCCCAGGTGGCGGTAGTACTCGGTGGTGGCGACGTCGGCGTAGGTCAGGTAGTTGCCGTTGAAGACGATGCCTTGCGGATCGACTTCCGACCAGCGCACGCGCAGGCCGTGGAAGAAGCTGAAGTCGTTACGGGAAACGGGGGACGCGGCCATACGAAAACTCCAGGCAGAAAAACACCCGCGAGGATCGCTCCTGGCGGGTGTTTTTTATTGATCAGCGCTGTTTGCGGTTGGTGATCAGCGTACCGACACCGCTGTCGGTGAAGATCTCCAGCAGCACCGCGTTGGGTACGCGGCCATCGATGATGTGCGCGCTGGTCACGCCGCCCTGGACCGCCTCGAGGGCGCAGCGGATCTTCGGCAGCATGCCGCCGTAGATGGTGCCGTCGGCGATCAGCTCGTTGACCTGCTCGGTGGTCAGGCCGGTGAGCACCTGACCCTGCTTGTCCATCAGGCCGGCGATGTTGGTGAGCAGCATCAGCTTCTCGGCCTTCAGCGCCTCGGCCACCTTGCCGGCCACCAGGTCGGCGTTGATGTTGTAGGACTCGCCGTTGGCGCCCACGCCGATCGGTGCGATGACCGGGATGAAGTCACCCTGCACCAGCATGTTCAGCAGGTCGACGTTGACCCCGGTGACTTCGCCGACGTGGCCGATGTCGATGATTTCCGGCTTGGTCATCTCCGGCGTCTGGCGGGTGACGGTGAGCTTCTTCGCGCGGATCAGCTCGGCGTCTTTCCCGGTCAGGCCGATGGCGCTGCCGCCATGCCGGTTGATCAGGTTGACGATGTCCTTGTTCACCTGGCCGCCGAGGACCATCTCCACCACGTCCATGGTCTGCGCGTCGGTAACGCGCATGCCGTCGATGAAGTGGCTTTCGATCGACAGGCGGCTGAGCAGGTCGCCGATCTGCGGGCCACCACCATGGACCACCACCGGGTTGATGCCGACGGCTTTCATCAGCACCACGTCGCGGGCGAAGCTGTTCTTCAGCTCGTCCGTTTCCATGGCGTTGCCGCCGTACTTGATCACCAGCGTCTTGCCGACGAAACGGCGGATGTAGGGCAGGGCTTCGGCAAGGACGCGGGCAACCTGGGCGGCGTCATCGCGGCTCTGGGTCATGGTGGGCTCCGGCATAGTGCTACAGGGTCAGAAGGGCAGGCTGAGGGCGGGGTCGACCGCTTTCAGCTGGGTGCGGAACACTTCCTTGATGCGTTCCAGTTCTTCCTGGGAATCCGCCTCGAAGCGCAGGACCAGCACCGGAGTGGTGTTGGACGCGCGAACCAGGCCCCAGCCTTTGGGGTAATCCACACGCACGCCATCGAGGGTAGTGAGGTTGGCTTCGCCCCACTGGCCGCGGGCCTGCAGCGCCTCGATCAGGGCGAACTTGCCCTCGTCGGTGACGGTGATGTTGATTTCCGGGGTGGAGATGTCCATCGGGAACGCGGAGAACACGCGCTCGGCGTCGCGCTTGTCCAGGCTGATGATTTCCAGCAGGCGCGCGGCGCTGTAGATGCCGTCGTCGAAGCCGTACCAGCGTTCCTTGAAGAAGATGTGGCCGCTCATCTCGCCGGCGAGCAGGGCGCCGGTTTCCTTCATCTTCTTCTTGATCAGCGAGTGGCCGGTCTTCCACATCACCGGACGACCGCCGTAGCCGCTGATCAGCGAGATCAGGCGACGGGTGCATTTGACGTCGAAGATGATGTCGGCGCCCGGGTTGCGCGATACCACGTCCTTGGCGAACAGCATCAGCAGGCGGTCGGGGTAGATGATGGTGCCTTCGTTGGTCACCACGCCCACGCGGTCGCCGTCGCCGTCGAAGGCCAGGCCGAGGTCGGCGCCGGTCTCTTTCACCTTGGCGATCAGGTCTTCCAGGTTCTCGGGCTTGCCCGGGTCCGGGTGGTGGTTGGGGAAGTTGCCGTCGACGTCGCAGTACAGCGGGATCACGGTGCAGCCGAGGGCTTCGATCAGTTGCGGGGCGATCACGCCGGCCACGCCGTTACCGCAGTCCACCACCACCTTCAGCGGCTTGGCCAGGGCGATGTCGTCGCGGATCTGCTGGAAGTAGCGCGGCAGGATGTCGACCTGCTGCACGCTGCCCACGCCCGAAGCGAGGTCATCGTTCTGGATGCGCTCGCGCAGGGCCTGGATCTGCTCGTTGGCCAGTGTCTCGCCGGCGACGACGATCTTGAAGCCGTTGTAGTCCGGCGGGTTGTGGCTGCCGGTGAGCATCACGCCCGACTTGCCTTCCAGGACATTGGCGGCGTAGTACAGGACGGGCGTCGGCACCATGCCGACGTCGGTGACCTGGCAGCCGCAGTCGAGCAGGCCCTGGATGAGGTGCTGGACCAGCTCGGGGCCGGACAGGCGGCCGTCGCGGCCTACGGAGACGCACGGCTCGCCGCGCGCCAGGCTTTCGGAACCGATCGCACGGCCGACCCAGTAGGCGGTCTCGGTGGTCAGGGTGTCGCCGACCACGCCACGAATGTCGTAGGCGCGGAAGATGCTGGCGGGTAGCTGCGGGGCTTTAGGCGTGCTCATAGCGGGTGTTTGCTCCAATCCCAGGAGATCCTGGTCTTCATCAAGAATGTCGATGTCCAGAATGTCGGTGTTCTGGAATAGCGGATCGACCATTGGCGTTTCAGTGGCAGCGGCCGGGGCGCTGGCAGCGGCGACAACCGGAACCGGCTGGGCGGCGGCTGCAGGCGCGGCGGGAGCGCTGGCACTGGGTGTTTCGGTCTTGCGGCGCGGCTGGCGGGCCAGTGCCTGAGCCAGCGCCTGCAGGCTCGGCAGGCTCAGCTCAGGAGCTTTGGCAGTGCGTTGGCCGGCGAGTTCCTGAATGAACTGCCCCAGGGCCTGGGCATCCTTGCTGACCCGGCGCTGCATCGCACTTTGCGCAAGATAGAGGCCGAGCAGGGCGCCCGCCAGGGCGATCAGCGCTGCGATGCCGAGCATGGCCGGCGAGTACAGCGGGTCGGTGATGGTCGCCCCGGGGGTGAAGCTCAGCTTCCAGTTCGGGTTGCCGCTGGGCAGGCTGACCGGCGCGGCATCGCCCGCCTGGCCGCGTTGCAGCAGGACCTGGGCCGGCGAGTTGCCGAACTGCTGGGACAGCTGCAGCTGGCCGATGTCGTCGGACATCGGTGGCAGGCTGCCGAGCAGGCGCTGCAGGTCGACGACCAGCAGCAGCGAGCCCTGGATCGAGTTGTCCGCGCCGCGCAGGGCGGTGGGGCTGTAGACCAGCCAGCGGCTGCCGACCTTGTAGGCCTCCGGCGCCACGGTCTGGCCACTTTCGACACGGTGCAGCATGTCCAGCGCGGCGTAGTTCAGCGGGCCGGGGCGGGCGGTGTCCTGCACGGCCTGGCCATTGGCGTTCAGGTGGACGTCCACCAGCCCGTCCAGATGCCCCTGGGTCAGCGCTTTCTCCAGCGCGGCGATGCGCGTCGGATCATTGCTCTGCAGGGCCGGCAGCAGCTGCGGATCGCTCGCCACGGCGCGGCTATCCGCCGCCAGCAGGTTCAGGGACTGGTGCAGCGCACCGGCCTGGTTTTCCGTCCAGGCGCTGCTCAGCTGGGTGACGTGGGTCTTGTCGGCATGACCGAACAGACTGAACCACAGCAGCGCGCCGGCCGCCGCGACACCGCCTACGGTAATGGCGAAGGCTGGCAGCAGCGATTTGAGGTCGAGCCTGGCCGCCGGCCCTCTGACGGCCTTCTCCGCCGGCACGAGGTCCGGCAGCTCGGCGCTGTCCTTGGCAGTGCGTTGGAAAAGTTTCATGCAACGTCTCCTCGGCGATTCATCCTGAAAGGGAAAGGGGTCAATGGCTGCCGGAGTGACCGAAGCCGCCGGCACCGCGCTGGCTCTCGTCGAAGCTCTCGACCAGCTCGAAATGTGCCTGCACCACCGGCACCAGGACCAGCTGGGCGATGCGCTCGCCAATGGCGATCTTGAAAGCCGTCTGGCCGCGGTTCCAGCAGGAGACCATCAGCTCGCCCTGGTAGTCCGAGTCGATCAGGCCGACCAGGTTGCCCAGCACGATGCCGTGCTTGTGGCCCAGGCCGGAGCGCGGAAGGATCAGCGCAGCCAGGCCCGGATCGGCGACGTAGATGGACAGGCCGGTGGGGATCAGCACGGTCTGGCCCGGCTCGAGGACGCAGTCCTCCTTGAGCATGGCGCGCAGGTCGAGGCCGGCGGAACCCGGGGTGGCGTACTGCGGCAGCGGGAAGTCGCTGCCCAGGCGGGGATCGAGGATCTTGGCTTGCAGGGAATGCATTGAGTTCTCAGTGTTGATTGATGCGTTCGGCGATGAAGGCGATCAGCTGGCGGGCGATCTTGGCCTTGCTGGTCTGGGCGAACGCAGTCTTGTGCAGTTCGCGGTCGATGACCGTGATGGCGTTCTCTTCACTATTGAAGCCGATGGACGGATTTGCGACGTCATTGGCGACGATCAGATCGAGATTCTTGTCCTTGAGCTTGCGCGAGGCGTACTCCAGCAGGTTCTCGGTCTCCGCGGCAAAGCCGACGCTGAAGGGCCGGTCTTCGCGCAGCGAGAGGGTGGCGAGAATGTCGGGATTGCGCACCAGCTGCAAGAGCAGACCGTCACCGGTGGTGGGGTCTTTCTTGAGTTTCTGCGTGGCGACCAGTTCCGGGCGATAGTCGGCCACGGCGGCAGAGGCGATCAGGATGTCCGCCGGCATCGCCGCTTCGCAGGCGGCGAGCATGTCGCGGGCGCTGACCACGTCGACGCGGCTCACCCGGTCCGGGGTAGGCAGGTGCACCGGGCCGGTCACCAGGGTCACGCGGGCGCCGGCTTCGGCAGCGGCTTCGGCCAGGGCGAAGCCCATCTTCCCGGAGCTGTGGTTGGTGATGTAGCGCACCGGGTCGATGTTTTCCTGGGTCGGCCCGGCGGTGATGAGGATGTGCTGGCCGGTCAGGGCCTTGAACTCGAAGCAGTCGGCGGCCAGCTGCGCCAGCTCTTCGGCCTCGAGCATGCGCCCCGGACCGACGTCGCCACAGGCCTGGCTGCCGGCAGCGGGGCCGAAGAAGTGCAGGCCGCGCGAGCGCAGCAGTTCGGCATTCACCTGGGTGGCCGGGTCGCGCCACATGGCCTGGTTCATCGCTGGCGCCAGGGCTACCTGTGCGTCGGTGGCCAGTACCAGGGTGGTCAGCAGATCGTTGGCCACGCCCTGGGCCAGGCGCGCCATGAGGTCGGCGGTGGCGGGGGCGATCAGCACCAGGTCAGCCCAGCGGGCCAGTTCGATATGCCCCATGGCCGCTTCGGCGGCGGGGTCGAGCAGGTCCAGGTGCACCGGATGGCCGGACAGCGCCTGGAGCGTGAGCGGGGTGATGAACTCGCGGCCGCCCTGGGTCATCACGACACGCACCTCGGCACCCTGGTCGCGCAACCGGCGGACCAGTTCGGCGCTCTTGTAGGCGGCGATACCGCCGCCGACGCCCAGAACGATGCGTTTACGATAGAGCCGCTGCATAGGCCAGCCTTAAATACGGAAATGGATGACGCGCGCTGAAGCCGATGACGCCTCCCCAGGCCTCCGGCTGCGCGAAGCGAGGGGGCTAAGATAGCACAGCGCCTGCGCCGGAACAGCGGGCGGACCAGACCTGGGAGGTTGCGTGAGAATTCTGGATTGGCCTGCATCCGAGCGACCCCGTGAGCGCTTGCTCGAACAGGGCGCGGCGAGCCTGAGTGACGCAGAATTGCTGGCCATCTTCCTGCGCACCGGTGTCACCGGTTGCAGTGCCGTCGACCTGGCGCGCCGGCTGCTGGTCGAGTTCGGCAGCCTGCGTGCGTTGCTGGAGGCGGATTTCGAGGCGTTCTGCAGTCACCGCGGGCTGGGTCCGGCCAAGTTCACCCAGCTGCAGGCGGTGCTGGAAATGAGCCGCCGGCACCTGGCCGAGGACATGGACCGTGGCCCCGCGCTGGAGAGCCCGCAGGCGGTGCGCGACTTCCTCAAGGCGCGGCTGCGCCACGAGCCCCACGAGGTCTTCGCCTGTCTGTTCATGGACAACCGCCACCGCATGCTGGACTTCGAGGTGCTGTTCCACGGTTCCATCGACAGCGCCAGCGTCTACCCGCGGCAGATCGTCAAGCGCGCCCTGGCGCACAACGCCGCGGCGCTGATCCTGGCGCACAACCATCCTTCGGGCATCTGCGAGCCGAGCCACTCCGACCGCCTGCTGACCCGGCGCATCATCGAGGCGCTGGCGCTGATCGACGTGCGCGTGCTGGATCACTTCATCGTCGGTGACGGTGATCCACAGTCAATGGCTGAGCTGGGGATGGTCTGAGATACGGCGCTGGATGTCGCGCAGCAGGCGCCGACGGATCAGCCCGCTGACTGGGCGAATGGCCAGCCAGTAGGGCGTGAACAGCAGGCGGCTGCGGCGGTCCGGGCAATGCACGCGGGTTTCCGTACGGACGTGGGTGAGGCCGTCCAGTCCCGTCGGTTCGCAGGAGAAATGCAGCATCAGCCTGGCCGTGCCGGGTTCGGCGAAGCTTCCGAAGGTTTCAGTGTCGGCGCACGGGCGCAGGCCGAAGTCGCTGCGCCAGAAGCGCCCGATCAGCCCGTAGGCGATTTCCTGGTCGCCCCGGCGACCCAATAGGGTGAATTCATGCAGGCCGAAGCGCGGGCGGTCTGCCAGCGCGTTGCGCAGCCCCAGGCGCAAGGCCAGCCGCGCTGGCGCCTCGCGGATCTGCAGGAAGCGCTGCACCAGCGGGTCATGCTCGGCGGTCAGCTGGCTCACGGCGTCCAGCACCTGGCCGGGCGACGCCCGCATGGTCAGCGAGTGCCGCTCGGCGAACTGGAACTCGGGCAGCAGCTGGTCGAGCAGCGCGCTGCTCAGAGCTGCACCTTCGAGTAGTCCTGTCGGCCGAAGGGGTTTACCGCGTAGCCCTTGACGTTCTGGCGGGTCAGCGCCGAGGCGGTCGGGTGCGCCAGCGGCAGCCACAGCGCCTGGTCGTGGATGATCTGCTGGGCCTGGTGGTACAGCTCGCTGCGCCTGGCCTGGTCGGCTACCGCCTTGCCCTGGCTGATCAGGCCGTCGAGCTTGTCGTCGCAGTAGCGCGCGAAGTTCAGCCCGGACTTGACGCTGGCGCAGGAGAATTGCGGGGTGAGGAAGTTGTCCGGGTCGCCGTTGTCGCCGGCCCAGCCCATGAACAGCAGGTCATGCTCGCCGGCCTTGGCGCGGCGGATCAGCTCGCCCCACTCGATCACGCGGATCTCGGCCTGGATGCCGATCTGCGCCAGGTCCGCCTGCAGCAGCTGCGCGCCAACGCTGGGGTTGGGGTTGAGCAGGCTGCCGGAGGGGCGGGTCCAGATGGTGGTCTTGAAGCCGTCCTTCTGCCCGGCTTCGGCCAGCAGCGCGCGGGCCTTGTCCAGGTCACGGGGGTAGCCCGGGATGTCCTTGGCGTAGCTCCAGGTGTTGGGCGGGTAGATGCCCTCCGCGGCGGTGGCGCTGCCAGCGAACACGCTCTTCAGGTAGGTGCCCTTGTCGAAGGCGAGGTTGATCGCCTGGCGCACCTTGGGGTTGTCCAGCGGCGGGTGCTGGCTGTTGATGCCGACGAAGGCGGTCATGAAGGCCGGGGTCTGCTCGACCTTGAGCTCGGCGCTCTTCTGCGCGGCCTCGACGTCCAGCGGTTTGGGCGACAGGGCGATCTGGCATTCGCCGCGCTTGAGCTTCTGCAGACGCACGCTGGCATCCGGGGTGATGGCGAATACCAGGTTATCCACGGCCGGCTTGCCGCCGAAGTACTCGGCGTTGGCGCTGTAACGCACCACGGCGTCCTTCTGGAAGCGCTTGAACACGAAGGGGCCGGTGCCGATCGGCTGGGCGTTGAGCTTCTCCGGGGTGCCGGCCTTCATCAACTGGTCGGCGTACTCGGCGGAATAGATGGAGGCGAAGCCCATGCTGAGCATCGCCAGAAAGGTGGCGTCCGGGTGGTTGAGGCTGAAGCGCACGTGGTGCTCGTCGACCTTCTCCACGGCCTTCACCAGGCTCGGCAGCTGCATCGACTGGGCGTGGGGGAAGCCGCTCTGGGCGACCTTGTGCCAGGGCTGGGCCGGGTCGAGCATGCGCTGGAAGCTGAACACCACGTCGTCGGCGCTCAGTGCGCGGCTCGGCTTGAAGTAGTCGGTGTGGTGGAAGGCCACGCCGTCGCGCAGCTGGAAGTCGTAGGTCAGGCCGTCGGCGGAGACCTTCCAGCTTTCGGCCAGGCTCGGCACCACTTCGCCGCGGGCGGCGTCGAAGTCCACCAGGCGGTTCATCAGCACGTCGGCCGAGGCGTTGGTGGTGGTCAGCGAGTTGTACTGCACCACGTCGAAGCCTTCGGGGCTGGCTTCGGTGCACACGCTCAGCGAGGCGGCGCTGGCCAGGGCCGGGGAAAGCAGGAGGGCAAGAAGGGCAAGACGCATGACGAACTCCGTGTGAGCTGGCAAGATGCCCATCCGCGAGGCTGGGCGGGTCATGCAAGGCTGTTGGCAGCCTCGAAGGGGCTACCCTAGACCAAGCTGCGGCCCGTCACAACGATGACAAGCGACGAACGGCACCCGTGCCGCGGCCCGCGGGGGCTGGCGTCGGCTTTTCCGAGTCATGCTTTCCCTTGCAGCTGGAAGTGACTTTCTGATATAAAGCTGCGCTCTTTTCTGGGGCCCTGCTCTGATCCTGCGACTCGATCGCGGCGAAGCGGCAGTTAAGACCCCGGTGAAACTGAGAATCCTATTGAGTTAAGCAGCCAACCCATGCCGGGTTTGGCATGTGGTTTACAGAGGGCTGAGCCATGTCGAGAGTTTGCCAAGTGACCGGTAAGGGTCCGGTTACCGGGAACAACATTTCCCACGCACACAACAAAACCCGTCGCCGTTTCCTGCCGAACCTGCAGCACCACCGTTTCTGGGTAGAATCCGAGAAGCGTTTCGTGCGTCTGCGCGTTTCCGCTAAAGGCATGCGTATCATCGACAAGCGTGGTATCGAGGCCGTTCTGAACGACCTGCGCACCCGCGGCGAAAAATTCTAAGGAGCTGCAGTCATGCGTGAACTGATCCGTTTGGTGTCCAGCGCCGGTACCGGCCACTTCTACACCACCGACAAGAACAAGCGCACCAAGCCTGAGAAAATCGAGATCAAGAAATTCGATCCGGTTGTTCGCAAGCACGTGATCTACAAGGAAGCCAAGATCAAGTAATTGATCTTCGCCCTTGTGAAGAAACCCGCCCCTCGTGGCGGGTTTTTTCTTGCCCTGAAGAAACTCCGGGCGAAAAAAAAGCCCGCCGATCGGCGGGCTTTTTCGTGTGCGGGGCTCAGGCCTTCTGTTCGAAGATCACGTAGACCTTGCGGCAGGGCTCCAGCACTTCCCAGGTGCCGCTGAAACCGGCCGGGATGACGAAGCGGTCGCCGACGCGCACGGTCTTGGCGCCGCCATTGGCGTCGCGGATCACCGACACGCCCTGGAGAATCTCGCAGTACTCGTGCTCGGTGTAGCTGACGTTCCAGTGGCCCGGCTCGCCTTCCCAGATACCCACGTTGAACTGGCCGCACGCGCTGGCGTAGTGGTTGCGCACGTTCTGCGCCGGGTCGCCCTTGATGATGCGGTCCGGGGCGGGGCGGTAGTGTTCGGGGGCGGTGGTGGCCTGGGCGAAATCGACGATCTGCTCGACGTTCATGGCGGTCTCGGTTCTTTAGAGTTGTTGGCGAGAGTGCGTGCGGGCACGCGCAGCGCTGTTGGATATTTACTCCGAAGCGGCTGTCGGAAAACCATCAGCCGACGAATCAGGGCAGTCTATGTTTAATAAAACGAACGTGACAAGGCCATTTAGCCGCTTAGTGTAAAAAATATTGAAAATTGGCGGTCTCCGGTTTAGGGTGGCGAACAGCATGCGTTTGCTCCGCCTTGCGGAATTTTTGACAGTGCGCCCGTCGGGCGCCTGCACCTGATAAGTACATTAATAAGAGGACACGTTGTCATGGGTACCCTCACTCGCGCCGATTGGGAAGCTCGCGCCAAGGACCTGAAGATCGAAGGCCGCGCCTTCGTCAACGGTGAATATGTCGACGCCGCATCCGGCGCCACCTTCGATTGCCTCAGCCCTGTGGATGGCCGCTTCCTGGCCAAGGTCGCCAGCTGCGACCTGGCCGATGCCGAACGTGCCGTGCAGGTTGCCCGTGCCACCTTCGATTCCGGCGTGTGGTCGCGCATGGCTCCGGCCAAGCGCAAGAAGGTCATGATCCGCTTCTCCGAGCTGCTGCTGGAGAACGCCGAGGAACTGGCCCTGCTGGAAACCCTCGACATGGGCAAGCCGATCAGCGACTCGCTGAACGTGGACGTTTCCGGTGCGGCCAACAGCCTGCGCTGGAGCGCCGAGGCCATCGACAAGATCTACGACGAAGTGGCCGCCACTCCCCACAACGAACTGGGCCTGGTCACCCGCGAGGCGGTCGGCGTGGTTGCCGCCATCGTGCCGTGGAACTTCCCCCTGCTGATGTCCTGCTGGAAACTCGGCCCGGCGCTGACCACCGGTAACTCGGTGATCCTCAAGCCTTCCGAAAAGTCCCCGCTGACCGGCATCCGCGTCGCCCAGCTGGCCATCGAGGCCGGTATCCCGAAAGGCGTGTTCAACGTCCTGCCGGGCTTCGGTCACACCGTGGGCAAGGCTCTGGCCCTGCACATGGACGTCGACACCCTGGTGTTCACCGGTTCGACCAAGATCGCCAAGCAGCTGATGATCTACGCGGGTGAGTCCAACATGAAGCGCGTCTGGCTGGAAGCTGGCGGCAAGAGCCCGAACATCGTCTTCGCTGACGCCCCGGATCTGAAAGCCGCTGCCGAAGCCGCTGCCAGCGCCATCGCCTTCAACCAGGGCGAAGTCTGCACCGCCGGCTCGCGCCTGCTGGTGGAGAAGTCGATCAAGGCCGAGTTCGTGCCGATGGTCGTCGAAGCCATCAAGGGCTGGAAGCCGGGCAACCCGCTGGACCCGGAAACCAACGTCGGTGCGCTGGTCGACACCACCCAGATGAACAACGTGCTGAGCTACATCCAGGCTGGCCACGACGACGGCGCCAAGCTGGTGGCCGGCGGCAAGCGCACCCTGGAAGAGACTGGCGGCACCTATGTCGAGCCGACCATCTTCGACGGCGTGACCAACGCCATGCGCATCGCCCGTGAAGAGATCTTCGGCCCGGTGCTGTCGGTCATCGAGTTCACCGATGCCGAAGAAGCCGTACGCATCGCCAACGACACCCCGTACGGCCTGGCCGCTGCGGTGTGGACCAGCGATCTGTCCAAGGCCCACCTGACCGCCAAGGCGCTGCGCGCCGGCAGCGTGTGGGTGAACCAGTACGACGGCGGCGACATGACCGCTCCGTTCGGTGGCTTCAAGCAGTCCGGCAACGGCCGCGACAAGTCGCTGCACGCGTTCGACAAGTACACCGAGCTAAAAGCCACCTGGATCAAACTCTAAGGTCGGTTCGGAGGGGCTGCGCGTCGGCCATGCTGCGTTGAGAACGAATTTTGGCTGCTCATTTACGAGAGTAAACTCCGCGCCAAAATTCGTTCTCGCCTTGCCTGGCTCTAGCTCGCGCCCTCCGTGGCGAACTTAGCGATCCAGGCTGGTACAGGTCGGCCCCGAGTCAGGGGCCGGCTCTGACAAAGAGCCACACCCGCGGCCGGGTTTCCCTCAGGGAAGCCCGGCCGCTGTGCATTGCGCATCGGGCACCCCTCGCGCCTGGCGTGCGCTCCGGATGGAACGGGAGAAAGACAATGCGTTGGGGACCGTATTTTGCTGTGTGTGCTGCCGTCATCAGCATCGGTCTGGCCCTGGGCCTGACCATGCCGCTGGTCTCGTTGCGCCTGGAGGGCTGGGGCTACGGCAACTTCGCCATTGGCGTCATGGCGTCCACGCCGGCTGTGGGCGTGCTGCTCGGTGCGATGATTGCCGGGCGCCTGGCCGCGCGGGTCGGTACCCCGCTGCTGATGCGCCTGTGCCTGCTGTCCGGGGCCTTCTCGGTCGGCCTGCTGGCGTTGCTGCAGAGCTACCCGATCTGGCTGTTCCTGCGCCTGCTGATCGGCGTGCAACTGACTGTCGTGTTCATCCTCGGAGAAAGCTGGATCAACCAGCTGGCCATCGAGAAATGGCGCGGTCGCCTGGTCGCCCTGTATGGCACCGGCTATGCCCTGAGCCAGCTGTCCGGCCCGGTGCTGCTGACGTTCATAGGCACCGCCGACAACCGCGGCTTCTGGTTCAGCGTCTGCCTGCTGGTAGGCGGTTCCCTGCTGCTGCTCGGCCGTACCGGCGCGCCCAAGGTCGACCCGCACAGCGCCAACGGACGCGGGCTGTTCGCCTTCTGCGGCCAACTCCCGGCCATCGCCTGGGCGGTGGTGCTGTTCGCCGGCTTCGAGGCGATGATCCTCACCCTGCTGCCGGTCTACGGCATCCAGCAGGGCTTTACCCAGGCGGTAGCACTGGCGATGGTCAGCACCGTGGTGGTCGGCGATGCGCTGCTGCAACTGCCCATCGGCTGGCTGGCCGACCGCATTTCCCGGCAGACGCTGTTCAAGGGCTGCGGCATCGTCCTCTGCGCCAGCAGCCTGGCCATGCCGATGCTGCTGCACCACATCGCCATCTGGCCGGTGCTGGTGCTGTTCGGTGCCAGCGCCGGCGGGCTGTTCACCCTGTCGCTGATCCTCATCGGTGAGCGTTATCGCGACGACGCGCTGGTCCGCGCCAACGCGCACATCGCCCAGCTCTGGGGTATCGGTTGCCTGATCGGGCCGTTGGCGACCGGGGCGGCCAGCCAGTGGATCAGCGGCCATGCGCTGCCGCTGGTGATGGCCCTGGGCGCCGCCGGCTTCGTGGTCCTGGTGGGCCTGCGCGGCCTGCCGCCGGTCATGCGCAGCACCGACGCGCAGCTGCAGCAGGAACGCTCCTAGAGCATCTTCTCCAGCCCGATGGCACCGGCGATCCACGCGTTGAGCCGGCGCCAGACGTTGCCCGGCTCACGCTCCAGCGCCACCAGGTGGCCGTTGCGTTCCTCGATCCAGACCAGCTTCGGCGGGTCGCTGTGCGGCGCGACCTTCACCTGATAGCTGACACTCGGCGACATGCTCGCCAGCGCCAGGCGGCGCACCTGCTCGGCCAGCTCCGGACTGTCGACGATGATGCCGACCTCGGTGTTCCAGATCACCGAGCGCGGGTCGAAGTTCAGCGAACCGACGAACACCTGGCGCTGGTCGAATACCGCTGCCTTGCTGTGCAGGCTGGCGCTGCTCGATCCGCGCACCATCCACGGCGCCCCGGACAGGCGCTGGTCCGGGTCGGCGCGCAGTTCATAGAGCTTCACCCCGTGCTCCAGCAATTCCAACCGATAGGGCGCGTAGCCCGCATGCACCGCCGGCACATCGGTGGCTTCCAGCGAGTTGGTCAGCAGGCGCACGCTGACACCACTGTCGGCACGCCGGGTCAGGTAGTCGACGCCGGCGCTGGTCGGCACGAAGTAGGCCGAGACCAGGATCAGTTCCTTCGACACGCCATCGAACAGCGGCTGCAACTGGGTGCTGAGCAACTGCTCGCCCTGCGGGTCGCCCTGGTCGAGCACCTTCAGCGGGGTATCCCAGACCGCCTTGCCCGGCGCCCAGACCAGATCGTCCAGCCAGTTCTGCAGGTGCGGGCGGTCGCTGTTGCGGTTGAGCCGGGCGATGTAGCTGGAGCTCTTCACCCGCTCCTTGGCCAGGTAGTGGTCCAGCCTGCGGCGCATGCGGTTGAGCTCGTCGAGGTCCGGGTCACCCCACAGGTAGTCCTCGATGGGCCGGCTGATGCGGCTGTTCCAGTACTGGTCGAAACTCTGCCCCAGCGACTGCGCCACCGGGCCGACGCCCATCAGGTCGAGGTCGCTGAAGTTCATCTCGGCCTTGGCGTCGAAGTACTCGTCACCCAGGTTGCGGCCGCCGACTATGGCCACGCTGTTGTCCGCCAGCAGCAGCTTGTTGTGCATGCGCCGGTGCTGCTCTGAGAGGTTGAACAGCCGCCCGAGGTTGCGCGTGACACCGGTACTGCGGCCCAGGTGCAGCGGATTGAACAGGCGTACCTGGATGTTCGGGTGGGCGGCGAGGGTACCCAGCTCGTAGTCCCAGCCGTCGCTGCTGGTGTCGTCGATCAGGATGCGTACGCGCACGCCGCGATCGGCCGCGTGCAGCAGCTCGCGGATCAGCGCGCGGGTGGTGAGGCCGTCGTGGACGATGTAGTACTGCACGTCGAGGCTGCGCTGGGCCTTGCGGATCAGCTCGGCGCGGGCGAGGAAGGCATCGACGCTGGAGGCCAGCAGGTGGAAGCCGGACTGGCCGGGATGGGCTGCGGCGCGTTCGCCGATCTCGCTGTCCAGCCGCGTACCCTGCACCGGCAGCACGTGCGAGGGCTCGGGCGGCGGCGCGCTGGCGCAGCCTCCCAGGGCCAGCAGGACCAGCAGGAGCAGGCGTGGAAGCAAGGAGGAGTCTCCGACAAGCCCGCCGATGACGGGCTGCGGAAGATTCTAGCCGCTGGATCGCTTGGGCGGTCAGCCGCCGAGGGTTTCCTTGAAGCGGTACCAGGCCATCCCTAAGGCCAGCAGTGGCGAGCGCAGCAGCTTGCCACCGGGGAAGGTGATGTGCGGCACCTTGGCGAACAGCTCGAAGCCGCTGCCCTGCTGGGCGTTGATGGCTTCGGCGAGCAGCTTGCCGGCCAGGTGCGTGGCGTTCACCCCGTGGCCGGCGTAGGCCTGGGCGAAGTACACATTGGGCTGCTCGGGCAGGCGGCCGATCTGCGGCAGGCGGTTGGCGCCGATGCCGATCATGCCGCCCCACTGGTAGTCGATGCGCACGTTCGCCAGGTGCGGGAACACCTTGAGCATCTTCGGGCGCATGTAGGCGGCGATGTCCGCCGGGTCGCGCCCGGAGTAGTGGCAGGCGCCGCCGAACAGCAGGCGGTTGTCGGCCGAGAGCCGGTAGTAGTCCAGCGCCACGCGCTGGTCGCACACCGCCATGTTCTGCGGCAGCAGGGCGCGGGCCTGTTCGGCGGACAGTGGCTCGGTGGCGATCACGTAGCTGCCGGCGGGCAGCACCTTGCCGTCGAGGTAAGGGTTCAGGCCGTTCTGGTAGGCGTTGCAGGCGATCACCAGGGACTTGGCGCGCACGCTGCCCTGGGCGGTGCGCACGCGCACTTCGCTGCCGTAGTCGATGCCGGTGACGGCAGAATTCTCGAACATCTTCACGCCCAGGCTCTGCGCCGCGGCGGCTTCGCCCAGGGCCAGGTTGAGCGGGTGCAGGTGGCCCGAGCCCATGTCCACCATGCCGCCGACGTACTGGTCGGAGCCGACGATGGAGCGCATCTGCTCCTGCGGGATCATGCGCAGTTCGTGGCGGTAGCCGAGGCTTTTCAGCTCGTCGAAATCTTCCTGGAAGCCTTCGACGTCCGAGGGCTTGTTGGCCAGGTCGCAGTAGCCCCAGGTCAGGTCGCAGTCGATGGCGTACTTGTCGACGCGCTGGCGGACGATCTCCACCGCTTCCAGGCCCATCAGCTTCATGGCGTGCACGCCAGCGGCGCCGACGACCGGCTCGAACTGCTCCAGGCCGTGGCCGACGCCGCGGATCAGCTGGCCGCCGTTGCGGCCGCTGGCACCCCAGCCGATCTGATGCGCTTCCAGCAGGATCACCGAGAGCCCGCGCTCGGCCAGTTCGATGGCCGTGTTCAGCCCGGAGAAGCCACCGCCGATGACGCACACGTCGGCCTTTTCCTCGCCGGCCAGGGGCGGTACTTCGAGGCGGCGGTTGGCGCTCGCGGCGTAGTAGGACGGGGCGTGGCGGTCGGTGTGCACCGGCTGGTGAACGCGGGCGTTCATGTGCGATATCCTGATTTTTGTGTTGTTAAAATTTTACGCAGGATAAACGCCGACTTCCCGCCCAGCCAATAGCCGCACGGGAAAAAACGCCGGGAAGTCGTAAATAAATCTGTGGAGCTTGCCGCGAACGGCGGGGAATCAGCCCGCGTTTCAGTCCGGGATGGGCAGGGTGAGGCTTTCCTTCACCTCTTCCATCACGATATAGCTCTTGGATTCGCGCACGTGGGGCAGCTTGAGCAGGATGTCGCCCAGCAGCTTGCGGTAGGAGGCCATCTCCGAGATGCGCGCCTTCACCAGGTAGTCGAAGTGGCCCGACACCAGGTGACACTCCAGTACGTGGGGCAGCTTGAGCACCGAGCGGCGGAAGTCCTCGAAGGTGTCGCCGGACTTGTAGTCCAGACTGATCTCGACGAACACCAGCAGGCTGGCCTTGAGGTACTGCGGATTCAGCCGGGCGTTGTAGCCCATGATGATTCCCTCGCGCTCCAGCCGGCGCACGCGCTCGGTGCACGGCGTGGTGGAGAGGCCGACGCGCTCGCCCAGTTCGGTGAAGGAGATGCGACCTTCCTCCTGCAGGATGCGCAGGATGTTGCGGTCGATCTTGTCCAGTTCGCGGCGGCTTTGGTGCTGGGTTCTCATGGGTATGACTCTGAAGTCGAGCGATGAGCTTTGGGGGAATGTCGGCAATATAGTCGGTTGCGCAGGGAATATCACTGGCAACCCTTGAACTTCCCGCGTTGGACGGCCAGCCTGTAGGCCAAGCTTCTGTCCCTGTCGGGCGAAGCCTGCCGTTTCCGCCGAGGTTTTCGCATGTCGCTGCCCCGCCTGCGCACCGTTCTCCTGCTGCTGTTGCTGCTCCTGGCAATGGCGGTCGGCGCGGCGTGGCTGGCGGTTCCGCGCCTGCTGGCGGGTGCCGGAGTCAGCGTCGAGCAGTGGCAGGGGCCGGGCATTTCCCGCCAGGGGCTGACGCTGCAGCGCTTTGCTGCCCAGCGGCAGACGCCGGACGGCGCGCGCCTGGTGATCCAGCTGCAGGACCTGCGCATTGGCTGGCCCGAGCACGAAGACGGACGCTGGCGTCTGAAGGAACTGGCTGCCGGCAGCATCGAGGTGCGCCAGTGGCCGGGGCAGGGCTCGCCGGAGGAAGACGCCGGGTTGCCGGACATTGCCCAGCTCAACCGCTGGCTGGCGCTGCTGCCCGGCCGGCTGGCGCTGGAGCACGTCGCCGTCGAATTGCCCTGCGCCCGCGAGCAGCGCTGCACGCTCAATGGCAGCGCCCATTGGCAGCAGATCCAGGGTGGCGCCGCGGCACTGGGCGGCGAACTGCGCCAGGGTGGCCAGCAACTGGCGTTCAATGGCCTGCTGCAACCCGGCGATGGCCAGTGGCGCCTGCACCTGGACAGTTACCTGGACAACGAGCAGCTGCTCTCCCTGGATTCCAGCTGGGCCCCTGCCAGCCGCCAGCTCAGCGGCAGCATCGCCAGCCCCGCCGTGCCGCCGGTGCAGGCGGTGCGCAACTGGCTGGGCATGTGGTTGCCGACACCGAACCTGCCATTGCCGATCCCCGAGGCCGGGCGCCTGCGCCTGAGCTGGGACACCCACCTGGCCGGCGACGCCGCCTGGCCGGACTGGCCCGGCCTGCGCGATGGCCGTGGCAGCATCGATCTCTCCCTGCAACTGCCGCAGCCCTGGCCGCTGCCGGGCGCGGGCAACCTGCAGGGCGACCTGCGCTTGATCGCCAGTGCCACCGATAGCGGCTGGCGCCCCTCGGTGGTCAGCGGCGACCTGCGCCTTTCCGATCTCTACGGCGACTGGCTGCAGGCGCTGCCGGTCGGCCTGCGCCCGGCGCGCCTGACGTTGCATCTGGAGCCTGGCGTGGAGGAGGAAGCCGGCAGCGTGCGCGCCGACCTGCGCGCCGTGGGTGCCGCCGACCTGCGCCTGCGTTCCCGCGTCGCCCTGCTGGAGGCGACCCCGCTGGCACTGCAGCTGCGCGATGCACGACTGGAGGGCAAGGTGCCGCACCTGGAGCTGGCCGGCCTGCGCGGCGACAACAGCCGCATCGACCTGAGCTTCGACGGCCGTGTCGATCAGCAGTCCGCCAGTCTCAACCTTGCCGATGGTGCGCAACTGCAGGTCGGCACGCTGGCCGGCCCGCCGTCGCTCAAGGCCAGCAAGCTCGCCGCCACCCTGGGGAAAGGCGTGCTGAGCCTGGGATATGCCAGCGACACGCCGGCCACCCTGCAACTGGAAGCGCCGTTGAAGCTGGCGGTGAGCGAGCTGCGCCAGCCCCACGTCAAACCCCTCTCCTGGAGCGCCATGGGCACGCTCGCGGCGAGCCTCGACGCCCAGCAGTTCAAGGGCCGGTTGCTCAACAGTGGCGGCCTGAATGCCGAGGTCGAGCTGAACAACTCGGCGAAGCAGGGCGTTGCCCTGGCCGCGCGGCAGCCGGAGTTCTTCCTGCGCAGCGGCAACCCGCTGGAAAAGTCCCTGGGCGACTGGCCCGGCCTGCTCAGCCTGAACAACGGCAAGGCCAGCTTCGACCTGAACTGGCGCCTGCCGCCAGGCAGTGCGCCGCAAAGTCTTGACCTGAACCTGCGCGGCAGCGGGCTGGAGGGTGTCTACGACCGCAGCGAAGTGCATGGCCTCGACCTGCAGGCGAAGTTCGCCCTGAAGGGCTCGCAGATGGAGCTGCAGTTGCCGCAGGTGAAAGTCGCCTCGCTGAACCCCGGCGTGACCCTGGGGCCGTTGTCCCTGCAGGGCCATTACAAGGCTTCGCTGTCGGCGCCGCTGGCAGGCCGGGTCGACTGGCAGCAGGCGGAGCTGGGACTGTTCAAGGGCCGTGCCTGGCTGCCGCCGGGGGCCGTGGATCTTTCTGCCCTGGGCCAGGGTCTTATCCTGAAGCTGGAAGGGTTGACGCTGGAGGCGATCCTTGCGGCGTATCCCGCGGAAGGGCTGTCCGGCAGCGGGATTCTCGACGGCAACCTGCCGCTGGGCCTGCACGAGGGCAAGCTGGTGATCCGCAATGGCGAAGTGGCCGCGCGCCAGCCGGGCGTGCTGCAGTTCCGTTCGGCGAAGATCCAGGCGCTGGGCCAGAGCAACCCGGCCATGCAATTGGTGGCCACCGCCATCGACGATTTCCGCTACGACAAGCTCAGCAGCCGCGTGGATTATGCTGAATCCGGCAAGCTGCTCCTTGCCCTGAGCCTGAGCGGGAAGAACCCCGCGCTGGAGCAGGGCCGGCCGATCAACCTCAACGTCAACCTGGAGGAGAACGTGCCCAAGCTGCTCACCAGCCTGCAACTGAGCGACCGGGTCAGCGACACCATCCGCAAGCGCGTGCAGGACCGCCTGCGCAACGACCCGGCCGCCGCGCCATGACCGCAAGGAGAACCTGAAATGCGCCTCCGCGCCCTATTCGCCCTACTGCTCCTGGCCGGCCTCGCCCAGGGCTGCACGCCCACCGTGCAGCTGGCGGCGCCCAAGGAGCCGATCAACATCAACCTCAACGTGAAGATCGAGCACGAGATCTATATCAAGGTCGACAAGGCGCTCGACGGCATCATCAACGAGAACAGCGGCCTGTTCTGACAAGGAGCCTTTGCATGAGATTGCACCGCAAACTGGGCGTCGCGCTGGTCGCCCTCTGCCTGAGCCTGCCGGTCATGGCCATGAGCCTGGAGCAGGCGATGTCCGCCCTGGGCGGCGCCAAGTCCCAGGGGCTGGTCGGCGAGCAGGCCGACGGGTACCTCGGCGTCGTGAAGAATGGCGGCGACGCCTCCGATATTGCCGCGCAGATCAACGCCGCGCGCCGCGCCGAGTACCAGAAGGTCGCCAGCCAGAGTGGCGCCACCCTGAAGGACGTGGAATCCCTGGCCGGCAAGAAGGCCATCGAACGTACGCCTTCGGGGCAGTACGTGCAGGTCAACGGCCAGTGGGTGCGCAAGTAAGCGCGCCAAGGGGATTTCCCTGCTCGCCGCCGCTGCCGGCGGCGAGTCCGGGGTGCTGCGGCGGAAGCAGGTAATTCCCGCCAGCGAACGGTCCGGCGCGAGAAGTTCTGGTCAATCCCGCTCTGTTCGCTATTTCCTCTGGATCTGGTGAAAATTTCGCCAGATCCTCGACCATTCGGTCTCGGGTGAAAACGCCGTAATCCTGGTGGATGTCCCTCCGTGAAAGCGACTTTTGCCAGGAATTTTCGTCAAAACACGCATCGCAATCAGTGAATATCGCTGAGCCTGACTTCCTATACTGCGCGCATCTACGTTCAGAATAAGAAACGTCCGCGTCCCTGGCGCGACGTAGGAGGCAAAGATGCGCGTTCTGGTGCTTGGCAGCGGTGTGATCGGTACCGCCAGTGCTTACTATCTCGCCCGTGCCGGCTTCGAAGTGGTCGTCGTCGACCGCCAGCCCGGCCCGGCCCTGGAAACCAGCTTCGCCAACGCCGGCCAGGTGTCTCCTGGCTACGCCTCGCCCTGGGCCGCCCCGGGCATCCCGCTCAAGGCCATGAAGTGGCTGCTGCAGACCCACGCGCCCCTGGCCATCCGCATGACCGGCGATCCCTTCCAGTACAGCTGGATGTGGCAGATGCTGCGCAACTGCAACGCCAAGAGCTACGCGGTGAACAAGGAGCGCATGGTGCGTCTGTCCGAGTACAGCCGCGACTGCCTCGACGAACTGCGCGCCGAAACCGGCATCAGCTACGAATCCCGCTCCCTGGGTACCACCCAACTGTTCCGTACCCAGGCTCAGCTCGACGCCGCCGCCAAGGACATCTCGGTCCTGGAAAGCACCGGCGTGCCCTATGAAGTGCTCGACCGCGCCGGCATCGCCCGCGTCGAACCGGCCCTGGCCAAGGTCGCCGACAAGCTGGTCGGCGCCCTGCGCCTGCCCAACGACCAGACCGGCGACTGCCAGATGTTCACCACCAAGCTGGCCGAGATGGCCAAGGCCCTGGGCGTGGAGTTCCGCTTCGGCCAGGACATCCAGCGCCTGGACTTCGCCGGCGACCGCATCAACGGTGTCTGGGTCGATGGCCAGCTGGTCACCGCCGACCGCTACGTGCTGGCGCTGGGCAGCTACTCGCCGCAGATGCTCAAGCCGCTGGGCATCGACGCCCCGGTCTACCCGCTCAAGGGCTACTCGCTGACCGTGCCGATCACCAACCCGGACATGGCGCCGACCTCGACCATCCTCGACGAGACCTACAAGGTCGCGATCACCCGCTTCGACCAGCGCATCCGCGTGGGCGGCATGGCGGAAATCGCCGGCTTCGACCTGTCGCTGAACCCGCGTCGCCGCGCCACCCTGGAAATGATCACCACCGACCTCTACCCCGAAGGCGGCGACGTCAGCCAGGCAGAGTTCTGGACCGGCCTGCGCCCGGCCACCCCGGATGGCACCCCGATCGTTGGCGCCACCCGCTACCGCAACCTGTTCCTCAACACTGGCCACGGCACCCTGGGCTGGACCATGGCTTGCGGCTCGGGCCGCTACCTCGCCGACCTGATGGCCAAGAAGCGCCCGCAGATCAGCACCGAAGGCCTGGACATCTCCCGCTACGGCTCTGCCTCGGAGGTCCACGATGGCCATCCTGCGCCTGCACACTAACCAGCGGATGAGCCAGGTCGTCGTCCACAACGGCACGGTGTACCTCGCCGGCCAGGTGGCCGATGACCTCTCCGCCGGTGTCGAGCAACAGACCCGCGAAGTCCTCGCCAGCGTCGAGCGCCTGCTCGAAGAAGCCGGCACCGACAAGTCGCGGGTGCTCTCGGCAACCATCTACCTGAAGGACGTCGCCGCCGACTTCGCCGGCATGAACGGCGTCTGGGACCAGTGGGTCCCGCAGGGCTGCGCCCCGGCGCGCGCCACCGTCCAGGCGGCGCTGTGCTACCCGGAGATTCTCGTCGAGGTCTCCATCGTCGCCGCACTGCCCTGATCGTTTTTGCGTGGCCCGGCCTGAGCGCCGGGTTTTTTTCGTCCGTCGTTTGCGTTCCACACAGACCATAAGAGAGCCTCGCCATGCGTCCCGCCCGTGCCCTGATCGACCTCGCCGCCCTGCGCCACAACTACCGCCTGGCCCGTGAAGTCACCGGCGCCCGAGCGCTGGCAGTGGTCAAGGCTGATGCCTACGGTCATGGCGCTGTAGTTTGCGCCAAGGCACTGGAAGCCGAGGCCGACGGTTTCGCCGTGGCCTGCATCGAGGAAGCACTGGAGCTGCGCGAAGCCGGCATCCGTGCGCCGGTCCTGCTGCTCGAGGGCTTCTTCGAGGCCAGTGAACTGGAGCTGATCGACGCCCACGACTTCTGGTGCGTGGTGCACTCGGCCTGGCAGCTGGAAGCCCTCGAACGCGCCCGTCCGGGCAAGCCGCTGACGGTCTGGCTGAAGATGGACTCGGGCATGCACCGCGTCGGCTTCTTCCCGCAGGACTACGCCGCCGCACTGGCGCGTCTGAAGGCGCTGCCGCACGTGGCCAAGGTCGTGCTGATGAGCCACTTCTCCCGTGCCGACGAGCTGGATTGCCCGCGCACCGAGGAACAGGTCGCCGCTTTCCAGGCCGTGCGTGAAGCCGCGGGGCAGGGCCACGAGATCAGCCTGCGCAACTCCCCCGGCATCCTCGGCTGGTCCGACGTGCCCAGCGACTGGGTGCGCCCCGGCATCATGCTCTACGGTGCCACCCCGTTCGAACAGGCGCACCCGCTGGCTGACCAGCTGCGCCCGGTGATGACCCTGGAATCCCAGGTCATCAGCATCCGCGAACTGCCGGCCGGCGAGCCGGTGGGCTATGGCGCGCGCTTCATCGCTGACCGCCCGGTGCGCGTCGGCGTGGTCGCCATGGGTTACGCTGACGGCTATCCGCGCCACGCGCCGGACGGCACGCCGGTGTTCATCGACGGCAAGCCCAGCCGCATCATCGGCCGCGTGTCCATGGACATGCTCACCGTAGACCTGACCGACCTGCCGAGCGCAGGCCTGGGTAGCCGCGTCGAGCTCTGGGGTCCGAACGTCCCCGCCAGCCAGCTGGCTTCCCGGTGCGGCAGCATCCCTTATCAGTTGTTCTGCAACCTCAAGCGGGTGCCGCGGGTCTATAGCGGCGAGTGACGGATACCGCCCGTAAAGTTTGCGCAGGATCGTCGGGCGATCTGTTGTAAATACTGAACGGTGTTGCCATGATACGTGGCACTTGGAACCCGCTCGGCTCAAGCCGCTGCGGGTTCTGCCTTTCAGAGCCTGCCTGATCACAAGAATAAGGAGGACCCCACCCTTGGACGTCGGTGCTCGTCTGCAAGCCATCCGTAAGCTCAAAGGTTTGTCCCAGCGCGAACTCGCCAAACGGGCGGGTGTGACCAACAGCACAATCTCGATGATCGAGAAGAACAGCGTCAGCCCCTCCATCAGCTCGCTGAAGAAAGTGCTGGGTGGTATTCCGATGTCCCTGGTCGAGTTCTTTTCCCTCGATCTCGAGCAGAGCAGCAACACTCCTGTGGTCTACAAGGCAGACGAACTCAGCGACCTGTCCAGTGGCTCGATCATCATGAAGCTGATCGGCAAGGACTACCCCAGCCGCGCCATCACCCTGCTCGACGAGACCTATCCGCCGGGCTCCGACACCGGTGATGACATGTACGCCCACGAAGGCGAAGAGACCGGCGTGCTGGTCGAAGGTCGTCTGGAACTGACCGTCGGCGACGAAACCTTCGTCCTCGAATCCGGCGACAGCTACTATTTCGACAGCACCAAGCCGCACCGCTTCCGCAACCCGTTCGAAGCTCCGGCCCGGCTGATCAGCGCGACCACACCGGCAAATTTTTGAACAGCCGGTAGGACCGGCCAGACCCGCTGCGACCTAATGCCGCAAGACCCCGCCAGAGGGTGCAATTGTTTCGAGCTCGCCGCCTTTGCCGTTATACTTGCGCCCGCTCGCGCGGCCCGAGACTGTGACTGCACCGCGACCGGGCGTGATAAGCCACGATGAGGGTGAAAGGGTGAACCTGATTAGAAAAATCCTGGCAGCCCAAGCTGCCGTACTGGCCCTGTGGGCAGTAAGCGTTCAGGCCGCGACCAACGATGACGCCATTGCCAAGCGTCTCGAACCTGTCGGCAAAGTCTGCGTCCAGGGCAAGGAGTGCGAAGGCGTTGGCGCCGTAGCAGCCGCCGGTGGTGGCGGTGCCCCGCGTTCGGGCGAAGAGATTGTCGGCAAGGTCTGCACCAACTGCCACGGCAGCGGCCTGCTGGGCGCGCCGAAAGTCGGCGACAAGGCCGAGTGGGGCAAGCGCGCGAAAGAGCAGGGCGGCCTCGACGGCCTGCTGGCCAAGGCCATCTCGGGTATCAACGCCATGCCGCCCAAGGGCACTTGCGCTGATTGCTCCGATGACGAGCTGAAAGCTGCGATTCACCACATGTCCGGCCTGTAATAGCCGACCTGTGCGAAAAAGCCGCCCAAGGGCGGCTTTTTCATGCCCGTGATTTGTCACCGGGTGAGTCGCGGGAGCAACTTTTGCGTAAAGCCGGTCCAAACTCCTGTCGTTGAAACGAACCAGGAGGGATGCCCGGTGCAATCCTGCTCGATCGAAACTGCCGTCGAACAACTGCTGCAACGCCTGGACGGGCACATCCGCCTCGGCCTGCCGCTAGGGCTGGGCAAGCCCAACCAGCTGGCCAACGCGCTGTACCGGCACATCCGCGAGAACCCGCGCCGCCAGCTGACGCTCTATACCGCGCTGTCACTCGGCCGTCCGCAGGCCGGCGGCGAGCTGCAGCGGCGCTTCCTCGAACCCTTCGTCGAGCGCATTTACGGCGACTACCCCGAGCTGGACTACCTGCACGACCTGCGCAGTGGCAGCCTGCCGGAGAACATCCGCGTCGAGGAGTTCTACCTGCAGCCCGGCAGCCTGCTGGACAGCGCCCCGGCGCAGCAGAACTACATCAGCTGCAACTACAGCCACGTGGCGCGTGACATCAATGCCAAGGGCGTCAATGCCGTCGCCCAGCTGGTGGCCCGCGACCCGGCCCGACCGGGCAAGCTCAGCCTGGCCTGCAATCCGGACATCACCCTCGATCTGCTGCCGATGCTGCAGCGCCGCCGCGCCGCGGGGGAAACCATCGTCACCATCGGCGTGGTTCACGACCAGATGCCCTACATGCCTGGCGACGCCGAGGTCGACGAGGACTTCTTCGACCTGCTGGTGGACGCGCCGGGCGACAGCAGCACGCTGTTCTCCACGCCCAATCTGCCGGTGGGCCTGCAGGATCACTGCATCGGCCTGCACGCCAGCGCCCTGGTGCGCGACGGCGGTACTCTGCAGGTGGGTATCGGCTCCATGGGCGATGCCCTCACCTCCGCGCTGCTGACGCGCCAACGCGACAACGGCGGTTACCGCGCGTTGCTCGACAGCCTCGATTCCACCGCCCGCCACGCCGGGCTGATCGAGCGCGACGGCGGCCTCGGAATGTTCGAACAGGGCCTGTACGGCTGCAGCGAGATGTTCGTTCCCGGTCTGCTGGCGCTGGCCGAGGCGGGCGTGTTGAACCGGCGGGTGGCGGCGCGGCCGGGCTCTTCGCCCACAGAGCCGGGCGTCTGGCTGCATGGCGGCTTCTTCCTCGGCCCGCAGGCCTTCTACCGGCGCCTGCGCGAAATGCCCCGTGAGGAACTGGCCGGGATCGGCATGACCGGCATCGGCTTCGTCAACAACCTCTACCGCGACGAAGAGCTCAAGCGCGAGCAGCGGCGCGACGCGCGCTTCCTCAACAGCGCTTTCACCGTCACCCTGCTGGGCGCCGGCGTAGCCGATCAGCTGGAAGACGGCCGCGTGCTCAGCGGCGTAGGCGGGCAGTACAACTTCGTCGCCCAGGCTCATGAACTGGAAGGCGGGCGCTCGATCATCATGCTGCGCAGCTGGCGCGAGTCCGAGGGCGAGCTGAGCTCCAACATCGTCTGGAGCTACGGCCACACCACCATTCCCCGGCACCTGCGCGACATGGTGGTGACCGAGTACGGCGTTGCCGACCTGCGCGGCAAGAACGACGCCGAGGTGATCGCCGCGATGCTCGCCGTGGCCGACTCGCGCTTCCAGGACGAACTGATCGCCCAGGCCCGGGAGGCCGGCAAGCTGCCGAAGGATTTCGAACTGGACGAACGCTACCGCCACAACACCCCGGAGCGCCTGCGCGAGGCGACTCGGGGACTGCGTGAGTTGCTGCCGGAATTCCCGTTGGGCTGCGACTTCACCGAGCACGAGCGCGATCTGCTGCGGGCGCTGGGCTGGCTGAAGAGCAAGCTGCGCCTGAGCGAGATACTCGAACTGGGCAAGGCGACCCTGGATGCGCCGGAGCCGGGGGCATTCCCGGAGCACCTCGAACGCATGGGGCTGGCCAAGCCTGATGGATTGCGCGAGGAGCTCTATCAGCGCCTGGTGCTGGCTGGCCTGAAAGCCAGCCAGCAAATCCTGTAGGAGCGGGCCATGCCCGCGAACCGCCGGTAGCCGGCCGTCACGCATGATTTCCTGTAGGTGCGCGTTTTACGCGCGATCGCGAGCATGGCTCGCTCCTACAGTGGGGGGATTTTCCGGCATGAAAAAAGGCGGGCCCTGTCGGTGCCCGCCTTTTTCGTGAAACGCGCTGGATCAGTCCTCGAGGAACTCGACCTGACCGTTGGCCAGGGACTTCACGCGAGCCAGGGATTCCACCCGGTAGCCTTCGCTTTCCAGCAGGGCGCGGCCTTCCTGGAAGGACTTCTCGATGACGATGCCCAGACCGGCGACGCTGGCGCCTGCCTGCTGGATCAGGTCGATCAGCGCCTTGGCGGCATGGCCGTTGGCGAGGAAGTCGTCCACCACCAGCACGTGGTCGGCGGCGGTCAGGTGCTTGGCGGAGATGGCGATGGTGCTTTCGGTCTGCTTGGTGAAGGAGAAGACCTTGGAGATCAGCAGGTCGTTCTTCAGCGTCAGCGACTGGAACTTGCGGGCGAAGATCACCGGGATGCCCAGCTCAAGGCCGGCCATGACCGCCGGGGCGATGCCCGAGGCCTCGATGGTGACGATCTTGGTGATGCCCTGGTTCTTGAAGCGCTCGGCGAACTCGTGGCCGATCAACTTCATCAGCGCCGGGTCGATCTGGTGGTTGAGGAAGGCGTCTACCTTGAGGACCTGTTCGGAGAGAACGATGCCTTCGCTGCGAATTTTGTCTTTGAGAGTGTTCACGGGGGTGCTTCCGAAAGCGGCTGTCGCTGATGAAGCGCGTCATTCTACAACGCCATTGGCCATCTGCGCGACGTTCCGACCAATGCAATTGCTGATCGACTGGACAGTTTTTCGATGGATGGAAGTGTCGAGGATCGTCTGCCGGGGAATCTGTGCCTGGGCGTTGCCCTCTCCCTGAAGGGAGAGGGGACTGGATAGTGCCGGCTGAAACCACGGCATCAGCCGGCACGCACTGCTCCCTCTCCCTTCAGGGAGAGGGCGGGGGAGAGGGTGCCCAGCCCGGGAGTGATAGGTGGCGCGGAAAGATCAGCGCTTGAGCATCGCCCGGATATCCGCCAGCGCCGAGTTGCCCTTGGCCACCTTGACCTCCTGCGGCGCGTCTTCCTGGCCTTCCCAGACCAGGTCCTCGGGCGGCAGTTCATCGAGGAAGCGGCTGGGCGAGCAGTCGATGATCTCGCCGTACTGCTTGCGCTTGGCGGCGAAGGTCATGGCCAGGTTCTTCTTCGCCCGGGTGATGCCCACGTAGGCCAGGCGCCGCTCTTCCTCGATGGTGTCGGCCTCGATGCTGGAGCGGTGCGGGAGGATTTCCTCTTCCACGCCGAGAATGAACACGTAGGGGAATTCCAGGCCCTTGGAGGCATGCAGGGTCATCATCTGCACGCCATCAGCGCCTTCTTCCTCTTCCTGCTGGCGCTCGAGCATGTCGCGCAGCACCAGCTTGGCGATGGCCTGCTCGATGGTCATGTCGCCCTCTTCGTCGCGCTCCAGGGTGTTCTTCAGCGCTTCGATGAGGAACCACACGTTGCCCATGCGGAAGTCGGCGATCTTGTCGCTGGACGCGTTCTGCCGCAGCCAGTTCTCGTAGTCGATGTCCATCACCATGCTGCGCAGCGCACCGATCGGGTCGCTGCCGGCGCATTGCTCGCGGACCTTGTCGATGAAGCGCTTGAAGCGCTGCAGGCGCTCGATGTAACGGGCGTCCAGGTGCTCGGACAAGCCCAGCTCGCCGGAGGCGTTGAACATCGAGCAGCCGCGCTCGGTGGCGTAGTTGCCGAGCTTCTCCAGGGTGGTGGAGCCGATCTCGCGGCGCGGCACGTTGATCACCCGGAGGAAGGCGTTGTCATCGTCCGGGTTCACCAGCAGACGGAAGTAGGACATCAGGTCCTTCACTTCCTGGCGTCCGAAGAAGCTGGTGCCGCCTGACAGGTGATAGGGAATCTGGTGGTGCTGAAGTTTCAGCTCGATCAGCTTCGCCTGATAGTTGCCCCGGTAGAGGATGGCGAATTCGCTGTAGGGCCGCTGCGTCTTCAGGTGGATGGTGAGGATTTCCATCGCCACCCGCTCGGCCTCGGACTCCTCGTTGCGGCAACGGATCACGCGGATCGGGTCGCCTTCGCCCATCTCGCTCCACAGCTGCTTCTCGAACACGTGGGGATTGTTGGCGATGAGGATGTTGGCGCATTTGAGGATGCGGCTGGTGGAGCGGTAGTTCTGCTCCAGCATCACCACCTTCAGCGAAGGGAAGTCTTCCTTGAGCTGCATCAGGTTTTCCGGGCGCGCGCCGCGCCAGGCGTAGATCGACTGGTCGTCGTCACCCACCACGGTGAAGTGCGCGCGCTGTTGCACCAGCATCTTCACCAGCAGGTACTGGCTGGCGTTGGTGTCCTGGTATTCGTCCACCAGCATGTAGCGCACGCGGTTGCGCCACTTGTCGAGGATCTCCGGGTGCTCCTGGAACAGCTTCACCGGCTGCAGGATGAGGTCGTCGAAGTCCACCGCGTTGTACGCCTTGAGCGTGCGCTGGTAGTGCAGGTAGACCATCGCCGCGGTCTGTTCCTTGGGATTGCGCGCCTTTTCCAGCGCCTCTTCCGGAAGGATCAGGTCGTTCTTCCAGCTGCCGATCAGGCCCTTGATCTCATCCAGACCGTCATCGCCGGAATACTCCTTCTGCATGATGTCGGTCATCAGCGCCTTCACATCGCTCTCGTCGAAGATCGAGAAGCCGGGCTTGTAGCCCAGGGCCGCGTGTTCCTTGCGGATGATGTTCAGGCCCAGGTTGTGGAAGGTCGAGACGGTCAGGCCCTTGCCTTCGCCGGGACGCAGCAGGGTGCTGACGCGCTCCTTCATCTCGCGGGCGGCCTTGTTGGTGAAGGTCACGGCGACGATGTACTGGGCGCGGATGCCGCACTGCTGCACCAGGTAGGCGATCTTGCGGGTGATCACGCTGGTCTTGCCGGAGCCGGCGCCGGCCAGCACCAGGAGCGGGCCGCCGACGTAGTTCACGGCCTCTTGCTGCCGGGGATTGAGTCGGGACATGAAAGGCGGGGGTCTGTAGTGGAGCGGGCGCGTATTCTAGCAGGCCGTGCCGGGCGTCGGGGTGCCGCTCGGAATAGCGGCGATCTGTGACACGATCGTACTTATGTGTTTTGGATAAATCTGTACATGTATTAGGCTTGTGACAGCATTACTTGAAGAAAACTCTTAAGAGTTTCTCTGAAGTTTCGTCTACATCCGTGGGATGTCCGGAGGACGTTGCTTCAAAACCGGGAGAAGTGGGCGCAGGGATGGCGTCTGGAGTTTCTCCCCTTTTCAGAGATACATGGGGGTCGCTTGGCAGCGTCGGTCGAACCAACGCGCCTGCTCCTGCTGGCGGAAGCGCCGCAGTGGGCCCAGCTACTGCGCGGGCATCTGGCCGCGTTGGGGCAGGGCTATTCGCTGATCACGGCCCCGTCCTGGCAGGCTGCCAGCAGCCTGTTCGACGAAGATCAGGTCGGCCTGGTGCTCGCCACGCCCGGCAAATTGCCGTCCGCCCACCAATGCCACCTGCCGCTGGTCCTGCTGCTGGAGCGCGAGCCCGCGGAAGAGCCGGTCGGCGTCGCCGACTACCTGGTGGCCGAATCCCTCAACGTCGAAGTCCTGCGCCGCACCCTGCGTTACGTGCGTGAGCGCACCTCGCTGCAGAACACCCTGCAGAGCCTGGCCGAACAGGACCCGCTGACCGGCATCGCCAACCGCCAGGGCTTCCAGACCCTGCTCGCCGCCCGTCTCAGCGAAAGCGAAGGGCGCGGCCTGGCGCTGGGCCACCTGGACCTGGACAACTTCCGCCACGTCAACGACGCCCTCGGCCACCAGGCCGGTGACCGCCTGATCCTGCAGGTAGTGGCACGACTGAAGGCGCACCTGGATAACGGCGATGACATTGCCCGCCTAGGCAGCGATGAGTTCGCCCTGCTGCTGGACACCCGCCGCGATCCGGCTCGGGTGGAGAAGATTGCCGAGCTGATCGTCGAATCCCTGGGCGAGCCCTACTGGGTGGAAGGCGAAAGCCTGTTGCTGGGCTGCAGCCTGGGCATGGCCCATGCCCGCGCCGGCGAAGCCGCCGATCCGCTGCTGTGGCACGCGCACATCGCCATGCAGCAGGCCAAGTCGCGCCAGGGCTGTACCTTCCACATCTTCGACGAACGCATCAACCGCGGTGCGCGCAGCCTCGCCGACCTGGAAAGCGAACTGCGCCGGGCGTTGCGCCGCGACGAACTGGAGCTGCACTACCAGCCGCGCCTGGACCTGCACTCCGGGCAGATCGTCGGCCTCGAAGCGCTGGTGCGCTGGCGCCACCCCGAGCGCGGCCTGCTGACGCCGGGCGACTTCGTGCCGCTGGCCGAGGAAAGCGGGCTGATCGTGCCGCTGGGCTACTGGGTCATCTCCCGCGCCTTGCGCGATATGCAGTGGCTGCGCGGGCGTGGCCTGCCGCCGCTGCACATGGCGGTGAACCTGTCGTTCCGCCAGTTCCAGGACAGCCAGCTGTTGCCGACCCTGGAGCGCCTGATCCGCGAGCGCGGCGTCGACGCCCAGTGGCTGGAGTTCGAACTCACCGAAACCGCCGTGATGCGCCGCAGCGACCAGGTCCAGCAGACCATGCAGGCCCTTGGCCGACTGGGCGTGCGCTTCTCGCTGGACGATTTCGGCACCGGCTTCTCGTCCTTCGTGCACCTGAGCAGCCTGCCCATCACGCTGCTGAAGATCGACAAGAGCTTCGTCGGCGACATGCACGAGCGGCCGGAAAACCTGCAACTGGTGAGGGCCATGATCAACCTGGCGCACAACCTGAACCTGGAAGTGGTCGCCGAGGGCGTCGAGACCATCGCCCAGCAGGACGAGCTGCGCCAGTTCGGTTGCGACCAGGTGCAGGGCTACTGGATCAGTCGCCCGCTGCCGCTCGCGGAGCTGGCGCGCTTCCTGGTGTTCGGCGCCAACCGCGCGCTGCGCCTGCAGGACTCGGCCAGCTAGCGGCCCGCCAGCACAGCCAGGGACGCGCCGGCCGGGTGCGGGCGTAGCAGGCGCGAGGTCTTCGCCTCGAAGGCCAGGGTCAGCCCGATGGCCGCGCAGGCCAGCCCGGAGGCCAACCCCCACCACACGCCACTCGGCCCCCAGCCCAGCGGGAAGGCCAGCAGCAGCGCCATCGGCACACCCACCAGCCAGTAGCCCGCCAGGCCGACGAAGAAGGTCGTGCGCGCATCCTTCAGGCCTCGGATCGCGCCCATGGCGATGCACTGGGTGCCGTCGAACAGTTCGAACCACGCGGCGATGGCCAGCAGGCCGACGGCCAGCTGCACCACCTCGCGGTTGGCCGGGTCGTTGTGGTCGATGAACAGGCCGATGACCAGCTCCGGCGCCAGCCAGAACAGCGCGGCGAAGGCGAACATGCAGCTGGCGCCGAAGCCGATGCCCAGCCGCCCGGCGCGGCGCGCCTCGACCAGCCGCCCAGCGCCATAGTGCTGGCCGATACGGAAGGTCACCGCGTAGGAAATCCCCATGGGCACCATGAAGGCCACGTACACCGACTGGATGGCGATCTGGTGCGCCGCCAGCGCGGTGCTGCCGATCACGCCCATGCACAGGGTCGCCACGGTGAACATGCCCGACTCCACCGCGTAAGTGCCGCCGATGGAAATGCCCAGCCGCAGGGATTCGCCGATCACCTTGAAGTCCGGCGTCGACAGCCCGGCCAGCAGCGGGTAGGGCGCATAGGCGCGGTGCCAGCGCAGGTACAGGGCGAAGATCACCGGCAGCGCGTTCATCACCACCGCGGTTACCATGCCGATCCCCGCCAGCCCCAGGCGCGGCAGGCCGAACAGGCCCTCGATGAAGGCGTAGTTCAGGGCGAAGTTGGCCAGCGCGCCGATCAGGCTGATGGCCATGACCGGGCCCGGCCGCTCGATGGCGCTGGTGAAACCGCGCAGCACCATGAAGGCCATGTAGCCGGGCAGGGCGAAGACGATGCTGTGCAGGAAGCTCAGGGTGCCCTGGACCGTTTCCGGGGCCTGGCCGAAGGCGATCAGGATCGGCCCCAGGTTCCACAGCAGCAGGCCCGCCAGCAGCGCCAGGGCGCCGCCGATCCACAGGCCGGCCTGGGTCGCCTGCACCACGCCGCGCGCGTCCTTCGCGCCGTGACGGATCGCCACCAGGTTGCCGGTGGCGGCGACCACGCCGACGCAGAAGGTCGACACCAGCGCATAGGTCGACGCGCCCAGCCCGCCAGCGGCCAGCGCCTCGCGGCCGAGCTTGCCCATCATCACGGTGTCGGTGAACACCATGGCCACGTAGGCCAGTTGCGCGGCGATCAGCGGGCCGGCGAGGCGGAGGATGGCGGCAAGTTCGTCACGGTACAGGCGTTTCATGAGTCAGGCTCAGCAAGCGGCAGGTGCCGCATCGATGGGGAGCCTTCCATTCTCCGGCCGCTGTGGCGGTGGGCACAAAAGGATAAATGCGATGCCATCCATGAGTCATACTCATGCATGACAGCCTTTGGAGCCCGCCATGAACCGCCAGTTGCCGCCCCTCTATGCCCTGCGCGCCTTCGAGGCGGCCGCCCGGCATGCATCCTTCACCCGCGCCGCCGAGGAACTGGCGATCACCCAGAGCGCGGTGAGCCGGCACATCAAGACCCTGGAAGAACACTTCGCCTGCCGCCTGTTCCAGCGCCGCGGGCGCCAGCTGGAACTGACCGAAACGGCGCGGATGCTGCTGCCCGGCCTGCGCGATGGCTTCGATGCGCTGGAGCGTGCCTGCGCCAGCCTGCGCGCCGAAGAGGGCGTGCTGCGCCTGAAGGCGCCGTCGACCCTGACCATGCGCTGGCTGCTGGCGCGGCTGAGCCGGTTCCGCATGCAGCACAGCGATATCGAGGTGCAACTGACCAGTGCCTGGATGGATGTGGACCGCGTGGACTTCGTCCATGAGCCCTTCGATTGCGCGGTGCTGCTCAGCTCCGGGCACTTCCCGCCGGACTGGGAGGCCACCCTGCTGTTCCCCGAGTGGCTGATTCCCGTGGGTGCGCCCGAACTGCTCGCCGAAGGCCCATGGGATGCCGGGCGGCTGGCCGGCGCCGAGCTGCTGCACCCTACGCCGGATCGCCGTGACTGGCGACGCTGGCTGCAACGCATGGGGCTGGGGGAGCAGGTGTCGCTCAAGGGCGGCCAGGTGTTCGACACCCTGGAGCTGGGTATCGTGGCTGCCGCCCGTGGTTACGGGGTGTCCATCGGCGACCTGGTGATGGTCGCCGAGGATGCCAACCAGGGCCGGCTGGCGCTGCCCTGGCCCAGCGCGGTGGCCAGTGGCGAGAGTTACTACCTGGTCTGGCCCCGTGCGCGTCGGCATCAGGAACGGCTGCGGCGGTTGCGCGACTTCCTGCAGGCGGAAATGCAGGCCATGCAATTGCCGCCGGTGGTCTATCTCGAATGAACCCGGCGACGGATCAGTCGCCGCTGCAGCCATTGGCCCAGACCTGGTAATGCAGCTCGTGCTGCCGGGCCTGGGCGTCTTCGTAGACCATGGTCACCGGCACGATGCCACAGGCCTCCTGGGTATCGGTGATGGAAATGACCCGGTGCACGTCGGGCTTGTCGTGGGCCGGCACGGTGCCGCAGGCGGCGACGAACAGGGTGGTGAGGATCAGGGCGATCAGCGCTTTCATGGTGTGTTTCCTTCGGAAGAATGTGATCAGGCGCGTTCGCGCAGCAGCGAGCGGGCGGAGTCGGCCATCACCAGCAGGCCGCCGGCGAGCATCAGGGTGTCCTTGAGCACCAGCCGGCCCGCGCCGGACAGGTAGGGGAAGCCGTGCTGCGCATCGCCCAGCGCCGGCACCCAGGCCTCGGGTGTGGTGATCAGGAAGCTCAGCGTCACCAGCGGCGTGCCGAACGACAGGAAGCCGCCCAGCAGGCCCAGGCGCCGCGACAGCGGATTGAGCAGCACCAGCAGCGCGATGCTCAGCTCCACCACGCCCAGGCCCCTGGAGAAGCCGTAGGTGTTGTTGGCGGTCTGCCAGGCGCGCTTGTCCACATCCAGCTCGCCCTCGTGGGTGAGGTGCGCGCGGTAGTCCTCGGGGTGTTCGTAGAAGAACGACATGAACGGGCTGTTGGCGACGAAGGGCGTGATGCTGTCGGCTTCGTAGGGCACGAATTTCAGCGCGCCGATCCAGATGAACACCACGGCGATGGCGACGCGCATCAGGTTGGCGCCGAAGTGGTCCAGGCGGGTCAGCGCCTGCAGGCCCTGGGTGATGGGAGAGGTCATGGGAAACTCCTTGCGAGTCGGTTGAAATCAGGAGTGCCCATTGTCGGAATCGCGCCGCTGCGCTTCTTGCGCGTTGTGCTCGGGTTTTTGTCGGTGGGTCTCAGATGCGCTTTTGCCCGCCAGTGGCTTCGCCCCAAGGGAGTACGGCAGCGGGAAAGAAGGGGGTAGCTGCGTTTACTTGGCTGATCTCGCGCGTAATCTGTAGGCCCTTTCCTGCGCGTGGAACGCCATGAACTCCATCGACCGCCTGATCCAGCTTGCCGGCCTGCGCGGCAGCCTCGACCTGCGCTGCCAACTCCAGGGCGACTGGGCGCTGGACCACGAACAGGCGCCGGGCGGCGTGGCGCAGTACCACATCCTGCTATCGGGGCGCTGCCAGGCAGAAATGCCTGACGGCCAGGTCCTGCAGCTGGAAGCCGGTGACATCCTGGTCTTCCCCCGCGGTGGCGCGCATCTGCTGCGCAGCCAGGGGCCGAAGGTCAGCCCGGCGCCTGCCCGGGTCAGCCAGGACGGCCTGCTGCCAGTGCACCGCATCGGCAGCGAAGGCGAGGCGCTGGATATCCTCTGTGGCAGCTTCCACTACCAGCGCGACTCGTTGCTGATCGGCGCGCTGCCGGCGTTCCTCAACATATCCAGCCAGGAGCTGGGCCTGAGCGAGCAACTGGCTGCGCTGGTCGGTCTGCTGCGCGGCGAGGCCGACGGCAACCAGGCTGGCGCGCGCTTCCTGGTCGATGCGCTGTCCTCGGCACTGTTCACCCTGATCCTGCGCGTCTACCTGCAGGAGTACGTCCCCACCAGCGGCACCCTGGCGTTGCTCGCCGACAAGCGCCTGAGCCGAGCCTGGCAGGCGATGCTCGACGACCCCGCCCACGAGTGGACCATCGAAGCGCTGGCCGAGCGCGCCAGCATGTCCCGCGCCACCTTCATGCGCCTGTTCACCCAGGTGGCGGGCCTGTCGCCCTGGGCGCTGCTGACCAAGGTGCGCATGGAGCTGGCCTACCGCCTGCTGAGCAGCTCGCAGCTGAGCCTCACCGACATCGCCGCCCAGGTCGGTTACCAGTCCCAGGCGTCCTTCACCAAGAAGTTCAGGGAAACCTACGGTGACGCCCCCGGTCGCGTGCGTCGCGCGGTGAACTAGACCAGCCGTCGCCTGCAGCCAAGCCGCGTGGCGCGGATGGATATGTCCTGCCGCCCTCGCGACTATTCACGTCGCTGCCGTCGCAGAGCTGAAACAGCGCTTTGCTAGGGTCATTGCTGGACTAGTCCAGTGAAGGCCCGCCATGGGCCTTCCCCATACCCACAAGACCACTCGGGGGAATTCCATGAAGCCCATGCGCACCTTGCTCGCCGGCCTGATCCTGGCCGGCCTAGCCAGCACTACTTTCGCCGCGACTGAACTGAAACACTGGCCCGCGCCGGCCGCCAAGCAGCTCGATGCCCTGATCGCCGCCAATGCCAACAAGGGCGCCTTCGCGGTCTTCGACATGGACAACACCAGCTACCGCTACGACCTCGAGGAATCGCTGCTGCCCTTCCTCGAAATGAAAGGCGTGCTGACCCGTGAGAAGCTCGACCCCTCGCTCAAGCTGATCCCTTTCAAGGACGTCAACGGCCACAAGGAAAGCCTCAACAGCTACTACTACCGCCTCTGCGAAGTCGACGACCTGGTCTGCTACCCGTGGGTCGCCCAGGTGTTCTCCGGCTTCACCCTCAAGGAGCTCAAGGGCTACGTCGACGAGCTGATGGCCTACGGCAAGCCGGTGCCCAGCACCTACTACGAAGGCGACGTGGTCAAGACCATCGAGATCAACCCGCCCAAGGTCTTCACCGGCCAGACCGAGCTGTACAACAAGCTGATGGAGAACGGCATCGAGGTCTACGTGATGACCGCCGCCCATGAGGAACTGGTGCGCATGGTCGCCAGCGATCCGAAGTACGGCTACAACGTCAAGCCGGAGAACGTCATCGGCGTCACCACCCTGCTCAAGGACCGCCAGAGCGGCGCCCTGACCACCGCGCGCAAGCAGATCGCCGAAGGCAAGTACGATCCCAAGGCGAACCAGGACCTGGAGATCACTCCCTACCTGTGGACCCCGGCGACCTGGATGGCCGGCAAGCAGGCGGCGATCCTCACCTACATCGACCAGTGGAAGAAGCCCATCCTGGTCGGCGGCGACACCCCCAGCAGCGATGGCTACATGCTGTTCAACGGCACCGCCGAGAACGGCGTGCACCTGTGGATCAACCGCAAGGCCAAGTACATGGACCAGCTCAACGGCATGATCAAGAAGAATGCCGAAGCCCAGGCCAGGCTCGGCCAGCCGGTCACCGCCGACAAGAACTGGGTGATCGTCACCCCGGAAGAAATCCAGTAAGCGCGTAGCTCCTGCGCCAGCCTGTTCTCGCCGCATCCCCTACCGCTCTTCGATTGCGGCGGGAATGTTCGCGAGCAAGCTCGCTCCTACAGGCCAGTTCCGGCGCTTCCTTGTAGGAGCGAGCTTGCTCGCGAACCACCCAACGCCGGACTCCCCCGTAGGAGCGGCTGGGTCGCGTTCCTGTCTGAAACCCCCGTCCCACGCTATTTCCGGGTGATCGACTCAAGTATTATCCGCCCCCGCCGATATCCTTGGCAGACCGGCGAACCACGCCGGCACTCCCCTCGAACCGAAGCAGGCCGCTCCTCGAACCACGGGCGACGGCCCGCCGTTGCGTGCAGAAACAGAAAAATGAACCAGCCCCGATCCCGCATCGCCCTGCAGTTGGCGATGGCCCTGGCCGTGCTCCTGATCCTGTTGATCAGCGGCAGCACGCTGTTTGCCTTGCGCTCGCTAGACAGCGCTACCCTGACTACCCGCGAGGAACACCTCGCCAGCGAGGCACGCCTGTTGGCGGACCAGCTGGAAACCTTCCACGGCACCCTGCGCGAGAGCACCCAGCGCCTCGCCGGCCTGTTCGAGCAGCGCTTCACCGCCGGCCTGAAAGCGCGCGCCGACGAGCGTGTGCCGGTCGCCGCGCTGCAAGCCCCGGCGCTGTACCTGGGCGACACCCGCCTCAATGGCGACTTCACCCTGGTCGATGAATTCCGCCAGCTCACCGCTGGCGTCGCCACCGTGTTCGTGCGTGACGGCGACGACTTCGTGCGCATCACCACCTCGCTGATGAAGCAGGACGGCAGCCGCGCCATGGGCACCGTCCTGGACCACAACAGCCCGGCCTACCCGCTGCTGATGCGCGGCGAGAGCTACGTCGGCCGCGCGCTGCTGTTCGAGCGCTTCTACATGACCCAGTACACCCCGGTGCGCGATCGCAGCGGGCGGGTGATTGCCGTGCTGTTCGTCGGCTTCGACTACACCGACGCGCAGAAACGCCAATTCGACAACCTCGGTCGCTTCCGCCTCGGTCAGGGCGGTTCGCTGGCGCTGCTGGATGAGCAGCACCACTGGCTGGTGCCACCGGCCGGCGCGCGCAACCCCGAACGCGCTGCTGACAGCCTGGCCAGCCTGCTGGACAACCCCGGCCGCGGCCGCTTCTGGAGCGACGGCCAGGACGAGTTCTACAGCCTGGCGCAGCCCTTCGCCGGTGGCCCCTGGACCGTCGTGGCGAGCATGCCCAAGGACGAGATCCGCGCGGTGACCTGGCGCGTCGGTGGCCAACTGGCCATGGGCAGCCTGATCGCCATGCTGCTGGCGGTGATCGCCACCACCTGGCTGCTGCAGCGTCGCCTGCGCCCGCTGGGCGACCTGGTGCGCCAGGCCCATGCGCTGGGCGCCGGCGACCTGGGCGCGCGCCTGTCGGTTGCCAGCCGTGACGAGATCGGCGACCTGGCGCGCAGCTTCAACCAGATGGGCGAGGCACTCTCCCGTATGGTCGAGCGGGTGCGCGGCGCGGCAGAGGAAGTGGGGCATTGCTCGCGTTCGCTGTCGGGCCTTTCCAGTGGCGCCTATGCCGGCATGGAGCAGCAGTCCGGCGAGATCAACAGCATGGCCGGTGCGGTGGAAGAGTTCAGCGCCACCTCGATGGACATCGCCGACAACATGCGCAGCACCGAGCGCATGGCCAGCGAGAACACCCGCCAGACGCGAATCGGCCTGCACTCCATGGACGATGCCTCCGCCTCGCTGGCGCAGATCGCCGGCGCGCTGCAGCAGACTGTGGAGCGGGTGAACCGTCTGGGCGCGCGTTCCCAGGAGATCGGCAGCATCGTCGGAGTGATCACCTCGATTGCCGAACAGACCAACCTGCTGGCGCTCAACGCCGCCATCGAGGCCGCCCGTGCCGGCGAGCAGGGGCGCGGGTTCGCCGTGGTCGCCGATGAAGTGCGCAGCCTGGCGGCGCGCACCCAGGCGGCCACCACGGAAATCTCGCAGATGATCGGCGCCATCCAGCAGGACACCGGCAGCGCCACCGAAACCATCGAGCAGGGCAGCCAGCTGATGCAGCACGGGTTGGCATTGAACGAGAAGGTCGCCGCCGCCCTGGCGGAAATCTCCCAGCAGAGCAGCGCGGCCGGTGAGCAGTTCGCCGCCATCACCACCGCGACCCAGGAGCAGAGCCGCACCGCGACCCTGCTCAGCAGCAACCTGCAGGGCATCGCCCAGGCCAACAGCGAACAGCGTCAGGTGGTGGCCGATCTGGCGCAGACCGTACGCGAGCTGGACAGCCTGGCCGCCGGCCTGCGCGACGAAGTCGGGCGCTTCCGCTAGGAACGCCGGGCGGGTCAGTCCTTGAGCTGGCCCAGCCCGTACTCCAGGCTGGCGGCGGACAGCTCGCCCATCTGGCTGTGTTTCAGGCGCCCCTGGGCGTCGTAGAACAGCGTGGTGGGCATGCCGTAAGAGCCGGTGGCCTGGCCGAGGCGGTTGCCGCTGTCGAGCAGCACAGCGGCTTCGCTCAGGCCCTGGTCGCGCAGGAAGCGCTGCACGGCCTCGGCGTTCTCGCCCTGGTTGACCAGCAGGAAGCGCACGTCGCTGCGCTGCTGCTGCGCGGCCTCCAGCACCGGCATCTCGCGCCGGCACGGCGGACACCAGGTCGCCCAGAGGTTCACCACCATGGGCCGGCCATCCAGTGCGCGCAGGTCGACGGCGGCACCGCGCAGGTCCATCACCGTGAGTTCGGGAATCTGCTGGCTGCGGTCCAGCGCCGAGGTCACGGCCTTGCCGCCGCCCCACAGGCAGACCCCGACCACCGCCGCGACGGCCAGCGGGCGGCGCAGTTCTGTCCGCTTCCAGGCCAGCAGCGCGCCGATCAGCGCAGCGGCAATCACCCCCGGCAGGGCGAGAAAGCCGCCATCGCGGATGTCGACGATGCTCAGCGGCGTCGCCGCGTACTGCTCGAAGTAGCGCGCGACGAAGGTCAGACGCGCCACCAGCAGGCCGCCGATGAGCATGGCGAACAGCGCGCCTTCGGGGTTGGCGCCGCGCCTGCGCCCGGCCAGCCAGCCGGCCAGCAGGGCACCGAAGAAGCCGAGGTAGAGCAGCACGTGGGGCAGGGGAAGGGCCAGCGGGCCGAGGGTGAGACTGGTCAAAGCGGGTGCCTGGCAAAAGGAAACCAAGGTACAGCAGGGCGCCGCCGCGCGGCAGCGCCGGGCTGTGGATAAATGTTTCGCCTCAGGCTGGCAGTAGCTCGGCCTGTTGCTCGCGCAGCTCGGCGGTGAGCCGCCGGGCGCAGGCGCCAACCTTGCGCACGGCATCCTCGATCACCGCCAGGTCGCGGTTCGAGTAGTTCATGCGGATGCAATTACGGTACTTGCCCGAGGCCGAGAAGATGTTGCCTGCGGCCACCTGCACGTTGTCGCGGCGCAGCTCCTGGTTCAGCCGCACGCTGTCGAACAGCGGGTCGAACTCGACCCAGAGCATGAAGCCGCCACGCGGCCGGGTAACTCGCGCGCCCTCGGGGAAATAGCGGCCGACCCATTCGGTCATCAGGTCGCGATGCCGCTGGTACTGCGCGCGCATGCGGCGGATGTGCGGCTCGTAGTGGCCGCCGCCGACGAACTCGGCCAGGGCCATCTGCGGTTGCGGCGCGCAGGTGCCGCTGGCGATGTACTTGAAGTGGAGGATGCGGTCCAGGTAACGCCCCGGTACCACCCAGCCGGTGCGCAGGCCGGGGGCTACCGTCTTGGAGAAGGAGCTGGCCAGCAGCACGCGGTCGTCGGTATCGAAGGACTTGATGCTGCGCGGGCGCGGGTAGGCGTAGGCCAGTTCGCCATAGACGTCGTCCTCGAGGATCGGCACGTCGTAGCGCGCTGCCAGCGTGAGCAGGGCGCGCTTGCGGGCGTCGGGCATGATGTAGCCCAGCGGATTGTTGCAGTTGGGGGTTAGCAGGATCAGCTTCACCGGCCACTGCTCCATGGCCAGTTCCAGCGCTTCCAGGCTGATGCCGTTGCTGGGGTCGGTGGGGATTTCCAGCGCCTTCAGGCCATAAGCCTTGAGCGCCTGCATGGCGCCGTGGAAGCTCGGCGAGTCGATGGCGATGATGTCGCCCGGCTCGCAGATGGCGCGCAGGGTAATGGCCAGCGCCTCCTGGCAGCCGGTGGTGATGACGATCTCGCTGGGCGGCACCTGGCAGCCGGAATCCAGCATCAGCCGGGCGATCTGCTCGCGCAGCGGCAACGAGCCCTGGATGCCTTCATAGCCGAGGCTCTGCAGGTCGGTACGGCGCGCGGCGTGCACCATCGCCCGCTGCAGCGGCTTGAGCGACGGGCTGGCGATGTCCGGCGTGCCGCGCCCGAGCTGGACGAAATCACCGCCCGGCGCGCGGCGCACCTGTTCCAGCACCTGGTCCCACTGCGACACGTCCACCGGCCTTTGTGCCGGGCGGCTCATGGCTGGCATCGGCGGCAGCTCGCGGCGTTCGGGCACGAAGTAACCGGACTTCGGCCTGGGCTCCACCAGCCCGGAATCCTCCAGCACGCGATAGGCCTGCTGCACGGTGCTGATGCTGACGCCGTGCTCCTCGCTCAGTGCGCGCACCGAGGGCAGGCGGTCGCCGGGACGGTACAGGCCTTGCTCGATACGGTCGCCGAGGGTGGCGGCCAACTGCGCGTAGCGTTTCATGACAGATCTCCCGTGCCGGATGGACTCGGCGGAATGCAGTACAGATCGGGAAAAAATACGCCATTCAGAAGGATTTCGCTCGCCTCTGTATGGAAAAAACTTCCATGGGTTGAATCTGTAATGGTTTACGCCGATTCGTCACGCTAGTCCCACGTTCGAAAGAGCTCGACTGGAGGAGTGACGACATGAGCGGCCTGAGCGATGTGCGGCTGACCCTTTACCAACAGGAACTGCTGGAGATCCCCGGCGTGCGCGAAGCTCCGCGCGCCCCGCAGGAAAGCCGCTGGCAGCAGTTCTGGCGCCGCGTGCGTACCCGCAAGCAGCTGCTGGAGCTGTCCGATGCGCAGCTCAAGGATATCGGCGTCACCCGCGAGCAGGCACGGATAGAGGCGATGCGGCCGTTCTGGCGCTGCTGACCGGAAACTGACCCATCAGGGGGTATTCATGAGCGAGACGCGCGCTGCGGCGTTCGAAAGGATCGCCGCCGAACTCGGCTACGACTTCAGCGGTGAGATGAAGATCGGCGGCAACTACGTGCCGTTTCTCATCGAAGGAAACCAGGTGCATGTCAGTGGGCAGATTCCGCGGGTGGGCGATGAAATCGTCGTCACCGGCCGGGCGGGCAGTGAGGTTTCACTGGCCGATGCCCAGTTGGCTGCCACGGTCTGCGTGATGCGGGCGCTGGCGCTGCTGCGGCAGGCACTGGGCGATCTCGACCGGGTGCGCAGGGTGTTGCAGCTCAACGTGTTCGTACAGTCGGCGGAGCACTTCACGCAATTGAGCGAGGTGGCCGACGGCGCATCGGCGGTGCTCTACGAAGTGCTGGGCGCGGCCGGTGTGCACACGCGCACTTCGGTCGGCGTCTATCAGTTGCCGAAGAGCGCCACGGTCGAGCTGAACCTCGTTGCCGTCGCGCAGGACCTGCCGGGCTAGTGCCCCGCGCGGTATTGCAGCGCCTCGGCGAGGTGCGGGCGGGCAATGTCGTCGGCCTGCTGCAGGTCGGCGAGGGTGCGGGCGACCTTGAGAATCCGGTGCAGGGCGCGCAGTGACAGGTTCAGGCGCTCGCCGGCCTTCTCCAGCCAGGCCTGGTCTTCCGGGCTCAATGCACAATGTTGGTGCATTTTCTTCAGGGTCAGAAAGGCGTTGGCACAGCCCTGCCGGGCAAGCTGGCGCTGGCGCGCGGCGGCGACCTGAACCGCCAGTTCGGCGCTGCTGGTGCTTGGCCCGCTGGGCGCGAGACTGGTGCTTTCGCGGCTGACGGTGAGGTGCAGGTCGATGCGGTCCAGCAGCGGCCCGGAGAGCTTGGCGCGGTAGCGCTGGATCTGCTCCGGCGAACAGCGGCAACGGCCGCTGGGGTCACCGAGATAGCCACAGGGGCAGGGGTTCATCGCCGCCACCAGCTGGAAGCGCGCCGGGAAGCGCACGCGGCCGTTGGCGCGGGCGATGACGATCTCGCCGCCTTCCAGCGGTTCGCGCAGCACTTCCAGGACCTTGCGATCGAATTCCGGCAACTCGTCGAGGAACAGCACGCCTTCGTGGGCCAGGGTGATTTCCCCCGGCTGCGGTCGACTGCCGCCGCCGACCAGTGCGGGTGCGGAGGCGGTGTGATGGGGCTGGCGGAAAGGCCGCTGCGGCCAGTGAGTCAGCGGCCCGCGCCCGGCGACGGAGTGGATCGCCGCGACCTGCAGCGCCTCGTCTTCATCCAGCGGCGGCATCAGGCCGGGCAGGCGGCTGGCGAGCAGGGTCTTGCCGGTGCCGGGCGGCCCGCTGAACAACAGGTTGTGCGCACCGGCGGCGGCCACCAGCAGCGCGCGCTTGGCGGCCGCCTGGCCCTGCACTTCCGAGAGGTCGGGATAGGGTGGCGTCACCCGCATCAGTCCGTTGGCCTCGTAAGGGCGCAGGCGCTCCTGGCCGCTGAAGTGCGCGGCCAGCTCCAGCAGGTGGCCGACGGCGTAGACGGTCAGGCCACTGGCGAGGCTGGCTTCCTCGGCATTCTCCTTCGGCACCACCAGGGCATGGCCAGCAGCGCGGGCGGCGAGAGCGGCGGGCAGTACGCCGGGGACCGGCCGCAGCGTACCGGAGAGCGCCAGCTCGCCCAGGCATTCCAGCTCATCCAGCCCGGCGGCATCGGCCAGCTGGCCGCTGGCGGCGAGGATGCCCAGGGCGATGGCCAGGTCGAAGCGCCCGCCGTCTTTCGGCAAATCGGCCGGGGCGAGGTTGAGGGTGATGCGGCGATTGGGAAAGTCGAAGCCCGAGTTGAGCAGGGCGCTGCGCACGCGGTCCTTGCTCTCCTTCACGGCGCCTTCGGGCAGACCGACCAGGGTCAGGGAAGGCAGGCCGTTGGCGAGGTGCGCCTCGACGGTGACGCCGGGCGCTTCCACGCCGACCTGGGCGCGGCTATGGACGATGGCGAGGGACATGGATCACTCCTGGATTCCATGCCACCCGCCAGGCGGGACTTATTCTGAGGCGGCGGGGGCGGTGGTGTCGGCGGGCGAGAGCCTGGCTTCCATCTCCGCGACCTTGGCTTCCAGCGCCTCGAGACGCGCACGGGTGCGCGCGAGGACGACCATCTGGCTGTCGAATTCGTCGCGGCTGACCAGGTCGAGCTTGCTGAAGGCGCTCTGCATCAGAACCTTGAACTGGGCTTCCAGCTCGGCCTTCGGCAGGGGCGATTCGCCACCGAACAGGCGTCCGGCTTGTTGGCTGATGGCATCGAGGAAGGCTTTGGGCGGCAGCATGGTTCATGGGTTCCGGATTGAATCAGAGCGCAGTCTATCACGCAGCCTGCGCCCGCTGCGGCGTGCGGGGTTGCACGCTTTTTGAGCAGTGTGCCCGCCCGGCGTGCGCGCTTTCGGTGCGCCAGGGCGGCGCTGGCGATTCGCCAGAAGCCCCTGTTTCCGGCCAAGTGCCTGATGCGCCGGGCATTTTCACGAACTGGCAAGCTTCATGCTTTGGGGCATACATGGCGTGCACCGATGCAGTTCCGGTGCGGCAGGCGAGGCGGTGGATCGCTTCGATCAAGGCAGTCGGAGTGCTGAGGTAGGGCGGCCGGCGCATTACAAAAGCCAGACACTGCGCTTAGACTTGTCTCCGGGTTCGTTCTTCCTGGGGCGGGTCCACCAAAACACGGGAGAGAGTTACATGAAGCTAGTCACAGCCATCATCAAGCCGTTCAAGCTGGACGACGTTCGTGAGTCGCTGTCCGAGATCGGCGTGCAGGGCATCACTGTGACCGAAGTCAAAGGCTTCGGCCGGCAGAAGGGTCACACCGAGCTGTACCGTGGCGCGGAATACGTTGTCGATTTCCTGCCGAAGGTGAAGATCGACGTCGCCATCGCCGATGACCAGCTGGATCGTGTTATCGAAGCCATCACCAAGGCCGCCAACACCGGGAAGATCGGTGACGGCAAGATCTTTGTCGTAAATCTGGAACAGGCCATTCGTATCCGTACCGGCGAAACCGGCACCGACGCGATCTAAGCCAAGCCCACACCGAACCCCACGCCCCAGGAGAAACAACAATGACTCTGCGCAAATACGCAGGGCTAGGCGCCCTATTGCCCCTCGCAATGCCCGGTCTGGCCTTGGCCGACGAGGCTGCGGCCCCCGTCCTGAACAGCGGCGACACCGCCTGGATGCTGATTTCCAGCGCCCTGGTGCTGCTGATGACCATCCCCGGCCTGGCGCTGTTCTACGGCGGCATGGTGCGCGCCAAGAACGTCCTGTCGATCATGATGCAGTGCTTCGCTATCACCGCGCTGATCAGCATCCTCTGGGTCGTCTACGGCTACAGCCTGGCCTTCGATACCGTCGGTATGGAAAAGGGCGTGGTCAACTTCGCTTCCTTCGTTGGCGGACTGGACAAGGCCTTCCTCAGCGGCCTGACCACCAGCGGCCTGACTTCCGCCGCCGCGCTGTTCCCTGAGAGCGTCTTCGTGATGTTCCAGATGACCTTCGCGATCATCACCCCGGCGCTGATCGTCGGTGCCTTCGCCGAGCGCATGAAGTTCTCGGCCATGCTGATCTTCACCGCGCTGTGGTTCACCCTGGTCTACGCACCGATCGCCCACATGGTCTGGAGCGGTGACGGCGGCCTGCTGTGGGACTGGGGCGTGCTGGACTTCGCCGGCGGCACCGTGGTGCACATCAACGCCGGTATCGCTGGCCTGGTGGCGTGCATCGTGCTCGGCAAGCGCAAGGGCTACCCGACCGCTGCCATGGCTCCGCACAACCTGGGCTACACCCTGATCGGCGCCGCCCTGCTGTGGATCGGCTGGTTCGGCTTCAACGCCGGTTCCGCCGCCGCCGCCAACGGCACCGCCGGCATGGCCATGCTGGTCACCCAGATCGCCACCGCCGCCGCCGCTCTGGGCTGGATGTTCGCCGAGTGGATCACTCACGGTAAGCCGAGCGCCCTGGGCATCGCTTCGGGCGTGGTTGCCGGTCTGGTCGCCATCACCCCGGCTGCCGGTACCTGCGGCCCGATGGGCGCCATCGTCATCGGCCTGTCCGCTGGCGTGATCTGCTTCTTCGCTGCCACCAGCCTCAAGCGTGCCGTCGGCTACGACGATTCCCTGGACGCCTTCGGCGTGCATGCGGTCGGCGGTATCGTCGGCGCCCTGCTCACCGGCGTGTTCGCCGCACCGGCCCTGGGCGGCTTCGGCACCGTGACCGACATCGGCGCGCAACTGTTCACCCAGTTCAAGGGCGTGGCCTTCACCATCGTCTACACCGGTATCGTCAGCTTCGTGATCCTCAAGGTCCTGGACCTGGTCATGGGCCTGCGCGTCACCGAGGAAGAGGAAACCGTGGGTCTGGACCTCTCCCTGCACAACGAACGTGGCTACAACCTGTAAGGGTTCGCGCAAGTTCGACGAAGGGCGCCCTCGGGCGCCCTTTGTTTTTTTCGACAGCACGCTAGAATGCGCGCGCATCACCGTTAGCGACACAAGGATTGCCCGCCATGTGGCAGCAGAAGAGCATCACCCTGCGCCCTCGCCCGCGAGGCTTCCACCTGGTCACCGACGAGATCCTGGCCGCGTTGCCGGAGCTGTCGAAGTGCCGGGTCGGCCTGCTGCACCTGCTGTTGCAGCACACCTCCGCCTCGCTGACGGTGAACGAGAATGCCGACCCTTCGGTGCGCCGCGATTTCGAGCGATTCTTCAATCGCCTGGTGCCCCAGGGCGAGAGCGGCTATGAACATGACTATGAAGGTCCCGACGACCTTCCGGCGCATTTCAAGTCGAGCCTGCTGGGCTGTCAGCTGACGCTGCCGATACAGGGGGGAGGCTTGGCAATGGGCACCTGGCAGGGTATCTATCTGGGCGAGCACCGTGACCACGGCGGCCCGCGCAGCATAGTGGCGACCTGGCAGGGCGAGCTTGTATGAATTTTTTCCGGCGGCGTTCGTCAAAGCGCGCAGCTGGGCTATAACTAACGTGCTTTGCAGCACCACAGAGGTTGAACGATGAGCGACGAAGAACTGGAACAGGACGAGCTGGACGGCGCTGACGAGGACGATGGCGAGGAACTCGCCGCAGCGGACGACAGCGACGCCGAAGCAGACAGCGGCGATGGGGATGAAGCCCCTTCTCCCAAGGGCGGTGGCAAGAAAGCCAAGGCCGCTGCGGAAGAAGAGGAACTGCCCTCGGTCGAAGCCAAGCAGAAGGATCGTGATGCACTGGCCCGTGCGATGGAGGAATTCCTCACTCGCGGCGGCAAGGTGCAGGAGATCGAGCCGAACGTCGTGGCCGACCCGCCGAAGAAGCCGGATAGCAAATACGGCAGCCGCCCTATCTGATATCTGACTCGACATGAAAAGCCCCGCCGTTCCGTGAGGAGCGGCGGGGCTTTTTCATGTCCGTTTATTTCCCGCGGCCTGTCATGTGCGTAGGAGCGGACTTCGTCCGCGATGGCATCCGGCGCGAGGCGGACCTATCGCGGACGGAGTCCGCTCCTGCGGGAAGTATCTGCGGCCTGGCTGCGCGCCCTGCTCCGAAGGGAGAGGGGACTGGAGCGATGCAGGATGAAGCCTTGCTATCAGCCGGCACGGATAGCTCCCTCTCCCTTCAGGGAGAGGGCTCGGGAGAGGGTTTGTGTCCGAGCGTCAGTGTTGCCCGCGGAGCAGGAGCATCAGAGCTTCGCCAGAACGTCCGGCAGCTCGGAGAGGTTGTGGATGATCGCGCTGGGCGCTTCTTCACCATCCCACGGCTTGCGCGCCGGGTTGAACCAGATCGCCTTCATGCCCGCGCGGCGCGCGCCGGCGATGTCATCACTGGGATGGTCGCCGATGTGCACGGCGTTCTCCGCCGCTACGCCGCCGCGCTTGAGCGCTTCCTGGAAGGGATGCGGGTCGGGCTTGCCGACGCCCAGTTCTTCCGCGCAGAGGGCGAACTGGAAGTAGTCGGCCAGGCCCAGGCGGCGCACGTCGGCGTTGCCGTTGGTGAGCACGCCGAGGATGAAGCGGTTGGCCAGTTGCTCCAGGGTCGGGTGCACTTCGGGGAACAGTGCCACCTGGTGCCGCGCCTGGAGGAAGGTCTGGAAGCCGGCCTCGGCCAGGTCGCTGGCCTCGGCCTGGGGATAACCCGCGTCGAGCAGGGCGTGGAACAGGATGAGCCGGCGCAGTTCGCTCAGCCGGTGGCGCAGCATCGGGTCCTGCTCCATCAGCCGCGAGCGGATTGCCCACAGGTGTTCGATGGGCACTGGGCCCAGTTGTGCGGCGTTCACCGCCAGCCAGTCGCGCAGGGTGGCTTCCGCGCTGTTCATCACCGGGGCGACATCCCACAGCGTGTCATCGAGGTCGAAGGTGACCAGACGGATACTCATTCTTCTGCTCCGGGTTTACGGCGTGCCCGTGGGTGAGCCTGGTCATAGACCGTGGCGAGGTGCTGGAAGTCCAGGTGGGTGTAGATCTGCGTGGTGGCGATGTCGGCGTGGCCGAGCAGCTCCTGCACTGCGCGCAGGTCCTGGGACGACTCCAGCATATGGCTGGCGAAGGAGTGCCGCAGCATGTGCGGATGCAGGTGCTGGCCCAGCTCGCGCACGCCCGCTTCGCGCACGCGCAGCTGGATCGCGCGGGGCGTCAGACGCTTGCCGCTGCGGCCGATGAACACGGCGCTGTCCTGCGGCGAGGCGAGGGCGCGCAGCGGCAGCCAGTTCTCGATGGCCTGCCGCGCGGCGCGGCCGACCGGCAATTCGCGCACCTTGTTGCCCTTGCCGTGCACGCGCACCAGCCCGTCCTTGAGGTCCAGCCATTCCAGGTCGAGGCCAACCAGTTCGGAAAGGCGCAGGCCCGAGGAGTAGAACAGCTCCAGCAGTGCCTGATCGCGGCGGGCGATGAAGTCGTCCTCGACGCCGCCGTCGAGCAGTTGCGCGGTGCGGTCGGTGTCCAGCGTACGCGGCAGCTTGCGTGCGCCCTTGGGCGCGGCGAGGCCGTCGGCGGGGTTGTGCCGGCAGCGGCCTTCGCGGATCAGGTACTGGTAGAGCCCGCGGGTGGCTGACAACAGGCGCGCCAGGCTGCGGCTGGCAAGGCCCTGCTGGTGCAGGCGGGCGACGAACATGCGCAGGTCGCGCACCTGCAGCGCGGGCCATTCGTTCAGCGAGGATTTTTCGCAGAGCGTGGCGAGGCGCAGCAGATCGCGGCGATAGCCGTCGAGGGTATGGACGGACACCTGGCGTTCGCTGCGCAGGTGTTCCAGGTAGGCATCCAGATCGGCTTCGAGCGACAAGCGATCAGCTCCCAGCGGTTAAGGCCCGGCGGGATCAGCGCACCGAGCGCAGTGGCGTGGAGAAGCGCGGCAGGGTCCGTGCGAGGACTTCGGCGACGTAGCCGAGGAACAGAGTGCCCAGCGAGCTCTTGTAGTGCTGCGGGTCGGGGCTGCCGATCGCCAGCACACCGTGCAGGCCCTGGAAGGTCAGCGGCACCACGGCGGCGGAGCCGACCTGCTCGCGTTCGCTTTCGCAGAACAGGAAGGCCAGCTCGTGGGGACGCAGCACGCCGCAGACGGTCTTGCCGCCCGACAGCAGGCCGCCGATGGCCTGGTGCGCCTCGGCGCTGCTCACTGAGCGGCCCACCGGCAGGTTGTTGTCGCTGAACAGGATCAGGCTGACGTAGGGCACGAGGAACTCGTGGCGCAGGCTGTCTTCCACCGTGCTGACGATTTCCTCGAGGCTGGTGGCGTCGAGCAGGTCGAGCACCAGGCGGCGGGTCTTGTCGAACAGACGGTCGTTGTCGCGGGCCACGTCCATCAGCTGCGACAGCCGGTGGCGCATCTCGATGTTGCGCTCGCGCAGCAGGCGGACCTGGCGCTCCACCAGTGACACGGCATCTCCCGGCTGGTGCGGAATGCGCATCTCCGGGATCAGCTCGTCATGATCGACGAAGAATTCAGGGTGCCGGCGAAGATAGTCGGCGACCTGTTCGGCTTCGAGCGTAACGGTGGAGTCCTGCGGAGTATCGGTCATAAGCGTCCCGGTTATAGACGTACCTGGCCTTCGAACACCCGCACGGCGGGCCCGGTCATCATAACGGGCTGACCCGGTCCTGCCCACTCGATGGACAACCGTCCGCCGGGAAGGTCGATTTCCACCGGCGATTGCAGCCAGCCCTGGCGGATGCCGGCGACGGCGGCGGCGCAGGCGCCGGTGCCGCAGGCCAGCGTCTCGCCGGCGCCGCGCTCCCAGACGCGCAGGCGCGCCTGGTGCGGATTGACGATCTGCAGGAAGCCGATGTTGGCCTTCTGCGGGAAGCTTTCGTGGATTTCCAGTTTCGGCCCCAGGGTGCGTACCGGAGCGCTGTCCACGTCATCCACGCGCAGCACGCCGTGCGGGTTGCCCATGGAGATGGCTGCCAGCTGGTACTGCTGGCCATCCACTTCGAGGGGGTAGCTCAGCGCTTCGGCCCCGGCCTGGAAGGGCACCTGCTCGGGTTGCAGGCGCGGCGGGCCCATGTCGACGGTGACCTGGCCATCGTTGGCGATGGTCAGTTCGATCATGCCGCCCTTGGTTTCCACGCGGATGGTCTTCTTCGCGGTCAGGCGCTTGTCGACCACGAAGCGGGCGAAGCAGCGCGCGCCGTTGCCGCACTGTTCGACCTCGGTGCCGTCGCAGTTGAAGATGCGGTAGCGGAAATCGGCGTCCGGGGTGCTCGGCGGCTCGACGATCAGCAACTGATCGAAGCCGACCCCGAAGTTGCGGTCGCCCCACTGTTTGACGTGGCGTGGTTGCACATGGGCGTGCTGGCTGACCAGGTCCAGGACCATGAAGTCATTGCCCAGCCCATGCATCTTGGTAAAGCGCAGAAGCATCGTCGTCTCGGCCTCAGTCCGGCTGCAGGCTTACGCCAGCGATCAGCTCTCGTCTTGCGTCGCGGCGATGCAACGCCTGCGCGGCCGAGCCATTCGCCAGCACCTCGGCGGCGCGGCACCGGGTGTTGTAGTTGGAATTCATGACGAAACCATAGGCGCCGGCCGAACGGACGGCCAGCAGGTCACCTTCTTCCGGGACGCGGTGGCGGAGCCGGGAACGGGGCGAGCGCCGCAAACGGCACTTCTCCCGCGACCGGATGCCCGTCGCGGACGTCGAAGGCGTCCATGGGAACGCCCTCAGAGACCGTAGCGGTCCTTGCTGTGCTCGCTCTTGGCCTTCTGGTCGTCCGGCAGGTACAGCGGGCCTTTCTGGCCACAGCCGGCCAGTGCGGCGGTGAAGACGGCGAGCGCGACGAAGGGAAGCAGCAGTCGCTTCATGGCGGAATCCTTGTAGTAAAGCGTCAATGGGTCCGGAGTATACCGACCCCCCGCCGGCTTGCCTATTCAAGCGGACTCCCGCCCGGCGGGGCTTGCGGCTCGCGCCGAAAGGGCCGGTGGCTCTATGATGGCGGGCAAAAAATGGAATGCCTGATGGATTATCGCGATCCCCTGCCCAGTTCGGTGTCGGTGGCTTACCTGCAGGGCCTCGTGGAGCATCTGCAGCGTCAGGGCGTGGACCCGGCGCAGTTGCTGGCGACGGTGCACCTGGAGCCCTCGATCCTCGCCCAGCGCGACCAGCGCATCGCCGCCAGCGCCTACCTGGAGCTGGTGGGCGCCGGCGTGCGCCTGAGCGGTGACGACAACCTCGGCCTGCACCTGGGCGAGGCGGTGCGCCCCGGTTACTACGGTGTGCTTGGCTACCTGATCATGAGTTGCGCGACGCTCTCCGATGCCCTGCATCGGCAGGCGCGCTATGCCGCGCTGGTGGGCAACCTGGGCCGCGTCGAGCTGGCCGACGAACCGCCGCGCCCGGGCTGCGAGGCATTGGTGAAGCACAGCTGGGAGCCCCTGCTGCCGCAACAGCAGCGGCAGATGAGCGAAGAGACGCTGGCCGGCTGGGTCAGTTTTGGCCACTGGGTCAGCGGGGTGAGCGAGGCGCCGTTCGAGGTGCGCTTCAGCCACAGCGCCCCGGCGGATACCCGCGAGCACGAGCGCATCTTCCGCTGCCCGGTGCTGTTCGATCAGCCGGACAACGCGCTGGTCTTCCCCAGGCGCCTGCTTTCCCTGCCGCTGGGCCAGGCCGATGCCCAGGTGCAGCGCACCCTGGATGCCTACGCCGAACGCCTGCTGGTGGAAATCAACAAGGGCGACACCGTGCTCGACCGCGCACGCCTGGAGCTGGCGCGGCAGTTGCCCGAGCAGGGTGCGGACCTGGAGCGCCTGTCGCAGACCCTGGCGCTGAGCCCGCGCACCCTGCAGCGACGGCTGCGCGACACCGGCCTGTCGTTCAGCCAGCTGGTGGACGAAACCCGCCAGCAACTGGTGCTGCACTACCTGCGCGACCCGGCACTGGACAGCGCCGACATCGCCTACCTGCTGGGCTTCAGCGAAGCCGGCTCGCTCGCCCGCGCATTCCGGCGCTGGACGGGGCAGAGTCTGGGCGAATACCGGCGTAAACTGGTGCCTTTGACTGATTCCGAGGACGATGCATGAGCACTTTGAGCGAAGCCCGCTTCCATGACCTGGTGGACGCCGTACAGGTAACGGTGGAGGACGCCTTCGACGACAGCGACCTGGACCTGGACCTGGAAAACTCCAGCGGCGTGCTGACCGTGCGCTTCGAGAACGGCACCCAGCTGATCCTCAGCCGCCAGCCGGCGCTGCGCCAGCTGTGGGTGGCGGCGCGCTCCGGCGGCTTCCACTTCGACTACGACGAATCCGGCTCGCTGTGGATCTGTGACAGCACCCGTGAGCCGCTGGGCGCGCTGCTCAATCGCGCGACCCTGGAGCAGGCGGGCGAGGATGTCGACTTCCCCGGCATCTGAGCCGCAGGCGAGCGTCGCCTCGCCCTGCTGCCGGCGCTGCTGCCTGGATGACGCGGACATCTGCGTCGGCTGCGGGCGCACCCTGGGCGAGATCCTGGAGTGGAACGAAGCGGGTGGCGAGCGGCGCCGGGCGATCCTGGCGGACTGCGAAAAGCGCCGAAACAACCACTCACCGAAGTGGTGACTGGTCGGTGTTGCTTATTTTCTGTGCTGTGTTAGTGTCCAGAAAAACCCCGCCTTGGGCGGGGTTTTTCTTTTTTCGGAATTCACTGTGCGTTCGCCCACGAACGTCTTTACTGCCAGAACACCCAGGGCCCCGAACGCGCGAGCGTCCGGGGCTCTCCTGTAAGGAGACTGCCAACCATCATGACCACGACACCCATCACCGTTACTCGACTCGACCTGCAACGTCTGGAGCGCCTGCTCGACAGCCTGGATGAGTACGGCCCCGCTGCCGAGGCGCTGGAGGCCGAGCTGGCCCGTGCCACGGTCGTCGGCCACGACGAGATTCCGCCGGGCGTGGTCACGATGAACTCCACCGTGCGTTGCCGCGAGGAAGGCAGTGGCAAGGAATACCACCTGACCCTGGTCTACCCGGCCGATGTGAAGGGTGAAGGCAAGGTCTCGATCCTCGCTCCGGTGGGCACCGCGCTGCTGGGCCTGACCACCGGCCAGACCATCGACTGGCCGGCGCCCAGTGGCAAGACGCTGAAGCTGACCCTGCTGGAAGTGGAATACCAGCCCGAAGCGGCCGGCGACTTCGATCGCTGAGTTCCCCGTCGGGAACCTCTTTCCCCGGGTGCCCGGCCTAGCCGTTCAGGCTTCGGCCAGCGCCCGGTTCAGAGCCTGCTCCAGGCTCTGCTTGTAGCGCAGGAAATGTACCGTCTGCAGCTCCCCGCCTTCACGCATGGCCGACAGGTCCAGGTCGGTGATGTAGCAGGGGTAGCGCTCCTGCCCGCGCCGGCGGTCGAGAATGTGCCGGGCCGCGGCCTGGAACAGCTCGTTGCCGAACTCCAGTTCCGAGAACTCGCGGTGGTTGCAGAACAGCGTTGTGCGCGCGCGCTGGCCTTCGCCCGGTTCGACGATGGCCTGCACGTTGTAGAACGGCAATGCTTCCAGCGGCTGCGGCGCGTTGCGTCGCTCGATGCGTTGCGCGCGCTGGTGGCCGTTGGTCACCACCTCGTAGAAGAGAATGTCGGCGCCCACCGGGCCCTGGGCTTCCAGTAGCGAGATCACGGCGTTGCGACGGTACTGCACCGATTGCAGGAAGCGTTGCAGCGGCAGCAGCAGGCCTTCCTCGCTGTCGTACTCCTGACGGCGCCGCCAGAGGGCGTTGCGCTCGTCGAGGATGGTGATTTCCGCGCTGCCTTCGTCCAGTCGGTAGAACACCTGCACGGTATTGGCCCGGCCCAGCGGCAGGATCATGGCGAGGTCGTCGCCCTCCAGCGCGTGCCGGTCCAGTTGCAGGAAGCCGCTGTCGTCCTGGGTATCGCCCAGGTGCTCGACCAGCGCCGGCAAGCCGTCGATCACCCGGTGGCTGACGCTGCCGGGTACCAGGTGCAGCAGGTGGAAGTGCTGGCGCACCTGCAACAGGTAGCGCCCGCCCTTGCCGCTGGCGAGTTGCGCATGGGCGTCGCGGAACAGGTCTTCCACCCGCTGGGCAATGGCCGTGGCGCGGTTGCGGCAGAAGCAGCGCACCAGCAAGCGCGGCGGCGGGGCATCGGCGGGCACGGCGTTGAGGAATTCGCGCAGGCAGTCGAGCAGTGCGTGCGGGCCGGAATAGCGGCTGACCAGCAGTTCGTTCCAGCTGTTCAGGGTGATCTGGTCGAGGGTCAGCACCAGGTTGTCGCGCACGCCGGAGTAGCCGAGCGAGTCGGTGCGCTCGGTGGTCATGTGCACGTTCATCTGGCTGTGCTGGCGCAACGGGTCGACACCGACGTTCACCAGCAGCAACACCTGCGATGGCACCGCACTGCGCAGCAGGGCGCTTTCCGGCACTTCGTCGAGAGGCAGCGGAACGGCCTGCTGCAGGCTGCCCAGCAGGTTCTGCAGTTCGAATTCGGTCAGGTCGCTGGCACCCGGTTGCAGGGAAAGCCGCGTGGTGGCGTCGATCACGCCATTGCGGTGGCTCCAGGCGAGCAGGTCCATGAGGTCGCGGGCGCGGCGCAGCGGCGCGAAATCGGCCATTTCCTGCAGCGACAGGTTGCCGCCGAACAGCGCCCAGTACGGCGACTTGCCGGACTCGCCGCCGGGCAGCTGGGCGAGGGTGAGGATGTCTTCGGCCATGTCCGGGGCGATGCCCGGGTTGATGAACTCGACCTTGCCGGCCTTGCGCTCGAAGGCGGCGTACAGGCGCCGGCCGAGGATGCCCATGTCCCGCGGGTTGATGCCGCTGGCAGCGTGCTGCAGGCGGGCGAATTGCGAGAGGAAGCGGTAGCTGTGGGTCAGTTCGTTGACCAGCGCACGGCGTTCCAGCAACACCTGGCGCACCTTCCACTGGCTGCGACTGTCGAGTTGGGCGAAGGCGCGGCTGTCCCACTTCCAGGGCGCCGAAACGCGCTCCATCACCTTGCGCTGCCAGCTCTTGTGGCCCTGGCGCGGCGGGCGGCTGAGCTTCTTGCCGACCTTCAGGTAGAGGCAGCGGCGGATCAGTTCCAGGCGCTCGGTTTCGCCGCGCTCCTTGAGGTATTCCTCCAGGCGGCGATAGAGCATGACGTAGGGGTCGAGTTCCTCCACGTCCAGGCGCCCGGCGTAGATCGCCTGCTTGTAGCGCAGGCTCAGGCAGGACACCTGCGGGTGCTCGCTGGCGTAGACCTCGGTGAGCAGCAGCTTGAGCACCGACTTGTAGGGCGACTCGATGCCCTTGAACAGCTGCCACATGCCGGCACCGATGAATTCCCCCGGCGGAATGCGTGCCAGGTGGCCGAGGTCGAGGACGTCGTCGGCGCGGATGAAGCGCTTGTTCAGCAGCGTCTGGCAGTAGTCGGCGTAGCGGTTCTCTTCATAGACCGGCACCAGCCACCAGAGCGGCGTGCGGCCGCCGAGCCAGATGGCGGTGCGGTAGAACTCGTCCAGCAGCAGGTAGTGCTGGCTGGTGCCGCAGTCGTCGGAGGTCAGCCGGGCCTCGCGGGCGCCCTGGGTGTAGTGCTGCGGGTCGACGAGGAAGCAGTGCACCTCGGCGCCCTGGGTCGCGGCCCATTGTTCGAGCAGCTCGCACTTGCGGCGCAGCTCGGCCAGCTCTTTTTCCGAAAGATCGGATGCGTGGCAGACCCACAGGTCCAGGTCGCTCTGCTCGGCCTGCGCGACGGTGCCCAGGCTGCCCATCAGGAACAGCCCGTGGATCGGCAGCGGCGGATTGCCGCGACGGGTCTTGTAGCTGAAGGAGCGGGTCAGGCGCTGGGCCTCGGCGAGGATCTCGTCGTCCGGGACGAAGTTCGACAGCCCGGCGGGCGTGCTGGCCGAAACGTAGCCGGGCAGCAGCGGGTGGTTCACGTCCAGCAGCAGCGGCAACAGCTTGAGAACCAGCTGCTGGCGCGTGGAAAGCGCTTCGCTGGCCCGTTGCAGGCGCGCGGCATTGACCTTGAGGAAGCGCTGACGCAATTGCGTCAGCACCTTTCGGTCGATGCCGTCGTCGATGTCCGGGCGGATCTCGGGGGTGAGCGTCATGGCGTACTGCTGTCTGGCCAGCGGCGCCGCATCAGGGAATGCGGCGCTCGGAAGTGTGCCAGTTTATCGCCCGCTCGCGGGGGAACTTGAGGTCAGCCGCGCAGGATGCCGAGCAGGACCTGGGCGTGCTCGGCGGCGTCGAGACCCAGGTTGGTGAGATAGCCGCCGTCCTGTTTGTCGATCAGCCCCTTGGCGTGAAGCCGACCGGCAGCCGCCACGGCCTGGGCGGAGGCGTCGTGGTGGACTTTCAATCCCGCCTGGCTGTTCTCCAGGTCATAGAGCGCCAGCAGGTCCAGTTCCTCAACCATTTCTTTCGTGAAAGCCATTCGCCTAACTCCCGATGGTCAATGAGGCCTCAGTGTAGTCTCAAGTCCGACCGGTTCGGCAAGCGCTGTTATGTCGCTGTCTCATTCGGCAACAGTACCGTCGGGCAGGGTCGGCAGCGCGCGCAGGGCCTGCTCGTACCACTCGCCGTTGAACGGACGGTCTTCGGCGAGCATCGCCTCGATCTCGTGGGCGAGCACCAGCGCCATCAGGTGCAGGGCGTCCTCGCGTTCGTAGCCGACCAGGGTCAGCTTGTTGAACACCGCACGGGCCGCCGCCGGGCTCTCGCTTTCGATCTGGTTTTCGATGGCCTGGATCAGGGTGTCTTCGGCGAAGGCCTCTTCGCTGTCGTCTTGCTCGCTCATCACGGGATGCTCCGCTGGACTTGTGAAGCGCCGGGAAGTTGGCCAACCTGCGGGGCAACTTACGGTGCGTAAAAGGATTGTCGGGCGTCATGATCACCTATTACACCCTCGTCGGCGACCGCCTGGTGCGCCACAACGGCAACGAGTGCCATGGCATGCCCAAGGACACGCTGTGGATCGACCTGTTCCAGCCCACGGCGGAAGAGGAACAGTTGCTGGAGTCGATCATCGAGGTGGATGTGCCGACCCGCGAGGAAATGGCCGAGATCGAGGACTCCTCGCGCTTCTACGAGAGCAATGGCGCGCTGTACATGACCACCAGCGTGGTTGGTGGCATCCGCGAGCACAATCCCACCGTCTCGGAAGTCACCTGCGTGCTGACGCCGCACTGGCTGGTGACGGTGCGCTACACCGACCTGCTGGCCTTCCGCACCTTCGAGACGCGCACCCAGCGCGGCGGCTGCGAAGGGCGCAGCGACCAGCTGTTCGTGACCCTGATGGACAGCGTGGTGGACCGCATCGCGGACGTGCTGGAGATCGTCCAGAAGCAGCTCGACAGTCTGGGCAGCAGTATCTTCCGCGAAGGCCCGGCCAGCGAGAAGGCCGACCTGCAGGAAGTGGTCAAGCAGCTGGGGCGCAAGAACTCGCTGCTGTCCAAGCTCAACGAGAGCCTGTTGAGCATCAGCCGGCCGTTGTCCTATTTCCGCCAGGGCAGCAACGGCTGGATCAGCGACGAGGTCAAGCTCGGCATGAAGTCGGTGGAACGCGACGTGCGCTCGCTCAGCGAGTACCAGACGAAGATGGCCGGGGAGATCACCTTCCTGCTGGATGCCACCCTGGGCCTGATCAATATCGAGCAGAACAGCATCATCAAGGTGTTCTCCATCGCTGCCGTGCTGTTCCTGCCGCCGACCCTGGTGGGCACGGTGTATGGCATGAACTTCGCGCACATGCCCGAGTTGCAGTGGCTGGCCGGCTACCCCATGGCGCTGGTGGCGATGGTCATCTCGGCGATCATTCCCTACTACTGGTTCAAGTACAAAGGCTGGCTCTAGACGGGTTGATACGGGTCAAGAAAGGCTTGCGGCACGGGTAGCACAGTGGAGGGCCGTCCCCACGTCTCACAGGAGGAGACCATGGCCCAGCAGTCCAAGCCCCGGCAGCCCATTTCCCAGGAGAGCCTGCCGCAACCTGAAGCCGGCAAGCCCGACACCGCGGCACTGCCCGGCGCGACCACCGAGGGTGGCGCGCAGATCCAGGCGCAGAGCCAGGGCCCGGTCGCGCTGACCGTCGCCATGGCCCCGCGCGGCAGCAACGAGGACTCCGCCTCCGCCCAGTTGCCCGCCAGCTATCCCTACCGCAAGCGCCTGCAGCGCAGGGAGTACGAGAAGGCCAAGGCCGAGCTGCAGATCGAGTTGCTGAAGGTGCAGAGCTGGGTGAAGGAGACCGGCCAGCGCATCGTCCTGCTCTTCGAGGGCCGTGATGCTGCCGGCAAGGGCGGCACCATCAAGCGCTTCACCGAACACCTCAACCCGCGCGGCGCCCGCGTGGTGGCGCTGGAGAAACCCAGCGACGCCGAGCGCGGCCAGTGGTACTTCCAGCGCTACATCCAGCACCTGCCCACGGCCGGTGAAATCGTCTTCTTCGACCGCTCCTGGTACAACCGCGCTGGCGTCGAGCGGGTGATGGGTTTCTGCTCGCCGCGCCAGTACCTGGAGTTCATGCAGCAGACGCCGGAGCTGGAGCGCATGCTGGTGCGCAACGGTATCCACCTGTTCAAGTTCTGGTTCTCGGTGAGCCGCGAGGAGCAGCTGCGCCGCTTCGTTTCGCGCCGCGACGACCCGCTCAAGCACTGGAAGCTGTCGCCCATCGACATCCAGTCGCTGGACCGCTGGGACGACTACACCCAGGCCAAGGAGGCGATGTTCTTCCACACCGACACTGCCGACGCGCCCTGGGTGGTGGTCAAGTCCGACGACAAGAAGCGCGCGCGGCTCAATTGCCTGCGGCACTTCCTGCATAGCCTGGATTACCCGGACAAGAACCCGAAGATCGCCCGCGCCCCGGATGCGCTGCTGACGGGCCGCGCCGCGCTGATGGACCGGGACGAGCTGGAGCGTCCGGGGCAATCGGTGGTGCCGGCGCAGGTCCCGGCGCCGGAGTCGGAGCCTGTCCCGGCCTGAGGCGCTACTGCTGGCTGATCAGCATGAGCTGGCCGGAGACGGCGCGGGCGTTGCGATCAACGATGATCGGCGCCCAGGGCCGGCCGGAGGCGCTGACCAGGGCGTTGCTCTTGCTGTTCATGTCCAGCAGCGCCTTGCTCAGGTATTCCCAGCGGGTGCGCAGTTTCTTGGTCGCGTCACTCTCGGGCAGCTGGTCGATGCGCTGGGAGAGCAGCGGCACCAGCACGCTTTCGTCCTGGCCGAGGTATTCCTGCGGCTGCTCGCGGGCCAGCTCCAGGCCGCTCATGTAGGCGCGGCCCAGGTACTGAGTGGCGAGGTATTCCACGCGCACCGGCAGCTCCCACAGCGGAATCTGGCTGGCGTCGGCGGTGGCGGGGACGAAACGTTCGATCTGGTTGAGCAGGTCACGCAGGGAGCGGCTCAGGTCCTGGTTGTAGCGCCAGGGCAGGTCTTCTTCCTTGGGGCCGTAGGAAACGCCATTGCGAATCTGGGTAACGAAGGCATCGTGCGCCTTCTTCAACGCGTCATCGGACTTGGGGTAGCCCTTGACCGCGTTGTCCAGCGTGGCCAGGTCCTTCTCCAGCTGGGCGGCGTGGGTTTCCTGGAAGCCTTCGCCGCGCAGCAGCAACAGGCTGTTGATCGAGCGGCAGGTGTACACCTGCAGGGTCTGCAGCTGCAGTTCCTCGCTGGGGAGGTTGGCCTGGGCGGCGAGGGCGAAGAGTCCGAAACAGCACAGCATGAACCCACGAACGACATCGAGATTCCGGAGCATGGCGGAGGCGTCCTTATTGTTATTGTGAGCCGCGCGATTCGCCGGGTGTGTGTCTTTTTGGCGCCAGAAACGCAGCTATTCCTAGGCTAGCCGCGAACGAAGCGGCTGCAACCGACCGAAAGAGTGATTTGTGCAGCTGATGCTGGATACGGGGGAAGGTGCCGGCGGAAGGCTGGAGGGGGAGGACCGCTCTGGGGAGAGAGCCGGACCTTCCGCCGGGCTTTAACGCGAACGGAGCGGCGTCAGAAGCGCCAGTAGGCCGAGAGGGTGGTCTGGTCGAGGTCGATATCGCCGACGTCCAGGTATTCCTGCTCCAGGCGCACGCCCAGACCGCCAATCACGTCCATCTCGCCGCCGAAGCCGTAGAGCGCGTCCACGTCGTCGGACTTGCCGGCGGCATCCTTATCGGCGTGCCAGGCGTGCACGCCGGCGATGCCGTACAGGCGGATGCGCTGGCCGATGGGGAAGCCCAGGTGCACGTTGGCCTGCAGCGATTGACCGTCGAAGTGCTTGTCGCCGTCGCTCATGTTGCCGAAGTCGACCACCGCGCCTTCCAGGGACAGGTAGTTGTTCAGGCGGTAGCCGGCGTACAGCTTGTAGCTGTCGTCCTGGTCGTCGAAGGAGCGGTCGTCGATTTCCAGGCGGGTGACACCGCCCCCGACATAGAGGCCGCTGTCATCGGCCATCGCCAGGGCCGGAGCGGTCAGGGCGAGGGCGCAGAGGAGTTTCGAAAGGCGCATAGGATTCCCTTGCGGCCGGCGTGGAGTGCCGGCCGCCTTGCTGTCTTGCGGAGGGTGGGGTGCCGCTCTGGCGCGGGCCTTTCGGCGCCGGCGCGGCGGCGGGGGCATTAGAGCGGGGCGGTAGCGTGCGCGACCATCGAAGCTTGTCGAGAGTCGTCTGGCTTTTGTTCTAGAGGCTTTCGCCGGGCGTCAGGCGTGGGCCGCCTGGCGCAGGCGTTCGCGGTCCAGTATCTCGATGCCGCCATAGCTCAGGCGCACGATGCCCTGGGCTTCCAGCTCCTTGAGGATCTGGTTGGTGGTCTGCCGCGACAGCGACAGCATGGCCGCCAGCTGCTCCTGTGGCAGGTGCAGTTCGCGCTTGGCGGTGGCCGACTCGCCGTAGCCTTCGGCGATCATCAGCAGGCGCCGGGCCAGGCGCGGCGCGGCCGGCAGCAGCGACAGCTCCTCCAGCACGGCGAAGGTGATGCGCAGCTTGTGGCTCATCAGCAGGGCGAAGTCGCGCCAGTATTCCGGGTGCTGCGCGAGCAGGGCCTGCAGCGGTGCCACGGGCACCTGCAGCAGCACGGTGGCACCTTCGGCGTAGGCGTCGTGGGTGCGCGGCTGGCCGTCGAACAGGCAGATCTCGCCGAACCAGTTGGGCGCTTCCACCAGCGCCAGCAGCGCTTCCTTGCCGGTCTCGCCGACCACGCTGACACGCATCGCGCCTTCCACCACGCAGTACAGGCCACACGGTGCGTCGCCGCGGGCAAACAGGCGCTGGCCGGCAGGCAGGCGACGCACCACGGCGGCGTCGCGCAGGGCCTGGCGCAGGCCCTCGGGGAGGGTCTGGAACCAGCGGCCATCTTGCAGGCAGGCGAGGTAGGGCTTGGCGTCGGTCATGGGCAATGTCGGCTAGCTGACAGAGTGGCAAGGCACAGATCGCCATCATGCCAGTACCTTGCGGGAGAACAACAATGAAAACTCTGGTCGACCACCTTGCCCAATATGCCGCCTACCACCGTGACCGGCGGAATATCGTCAGCCATTTCATCGGCATCCCGATGATCGTGCTGGCTATCGCCACCCTGCTGTCGCGCCCCGGCTTCGAGCTGGCCGGCCTGCTGGTCTCGCCCGCTACTTTGCTGGCGCTGGCCTCGGTGGTCTTCTACCTGCGCCTGGACCTGCGTTTCGGCCTGCTGATGACCGCGCTGCTGGCGCTGTCGCTGTGGCTGGGCGCCGGCTTTGCCGCCGGCAGCACCGCCTACTGGCTCACCTGGGGCATCGGCCTGTTCGTGGTGGGCTGGATCATCCAGTTCGTCGGCCACTACTACGAGGGACGCAAGCCGGCCTTCGTCGATGACCTCACGGGGCTGATCGTCGGCCCGCTGTTCGTTGCCGCCGAAGCAGCTTTTCTGCTTGGCCTGCGCGATGAAGTGCGCCACGCCGTGGAGGAGCGCGCCGGCCCCACCTGTATCCGCGAGAAGAAGGCGACTGCCTGATTCGAGTCAGTCCGTACCGCTGAGCTGGCGCAGGATTCGCGCGCTGTCGGGGTCGGCCGGGAAGAAGGTTTCCAGGGCCAGCTCCGACAGCGTCACGTCCACTGGCGTGCCGAACACCGTGATGGTGCCGATCAGGCTGCACACACCCAGCTCGGTCTGCAGCTGCACCGGGATCAGTACCATGTCGCCGCTGGCCGCCTCGTCACAGGGTGGCGCCGGGTAGGCCGCCACTTCATCGCGCAGCGCCGCCAGTGCGGGGTCGCCGCTGGCCTCGAAGTCGCGCTGCAGGCGCTCCACTACATGCGCCTTCCACGGCCCCAGATTGAGGATGCGCGGCGCCAGCCCCTTGGGGTGCAGGCTCATGCGCAGCACGTTGATCGGCGGCTGCAGCAGTTCCGGATCGACGCCGAGCAGGAAGATATCTACCGTGCGGTTGGACGCCAGCAGGTTCCAGTGGCGGTCCACCACCATCGCCGGGTTCGGCTCGTGGGCCTTGAGCAGCTGGTCGATGGCCTGCCGGGCCACGGTCAGCGCCGGGTCGTCCAGGCCCTTCTCCGAATACACCGGGGCGTAGCCGGCGGCGCTGAGCAGGCGGTTGCGTTCGCGCAGGGGAATGTCCAGCTGCTCGGCCAGGTGCAGCAGCATCTCGCGGCTGGGCAGAGCGCGGCCGGTTTCGACGAAGCTCAGGTGACGCGTGGAAATCTCCGCGTCGCAGGCCAGGTCGAGCTGGCTGAGCCGGCGGCGCTGGCGCCATTGGCGGAGCAGGGCGCCGACCGGTTGGGCCGGGTTTTCGTGGGCTGATCTGTTCATGGCTCGAACGATAGACCTGCCGCCCGGTAACGGCCATTACCTGGCAGGTAATCGACGCACCTACGTCACGGGCAGATTCTTCAGCCACACGCCGCCAACCGGTGGCGACCCCTGAAGGAGCTTCGCCATGACTCTGCTGCAATCCTCCCCGCTGCTTCGCCTGACCCTGAAAGTCGATGCCATCGCCGGCGGCGCCATGGGCCTGTTGATGGCCCTCGCCGCGCAGCCGCTGGGCACCCTGCTGGGCCTGCCCTTCGTCCTGTTGCTGGTGGCCGGGATCGTGCTCCTGCCGCTGGCGCTGGTGCTTTACTGGATGAGCAACCAGAGCGTCCTGTCGCGCACCGGCGTCTGGGCGGTGATCGCCCTGAATGCGCTGTGGGTGGTGGAGAGCGTCGCCCTGCTGGTGACCGGCTATGTGCAGCCGACCGCCCTGGGCTACGCCTTCGTCATCGGCCAGGCGCTGGTGGTCCTGCTGCTGGCGGAGCTTGAGTTCTTCGGCCTGCGCCGGTCGGAGATTCTGGCGCTGTGATGTTCGCGAGCAAGCTCGCTCCTACGAAGAGCACTCCGGTGCTGACTTGTAGGAGCGAGGGGGGCGCCCAGTTCTTGCTCGCGAACCGCTTTACACCGGGCCTTGCAGATGAAGCCTTGTAGGATCGTGCTCGTCGGATGCGAACTGCTTTACGCCAGGGCTTCGCGGACGAAGTCGAGGCGATCCTGGCCGAAGAACATCTCGTTGCCGACGAACATCGTCGGCGCGCCGAACATCCCGCGTTTGATCGCCGCCTCGGTGTTGGCCTTCAGCGCGTCCTTCACTTCCTGCTCGGCGGTCAGCGCCAGCAGCGCCTGCGGGTCGAAGCCCGCTTCGGCCAGCAACGGGCCGAGCACTGCCGGGTCGCCGAGGTTCAGCGCGTCGACCCACATACCCTTGAACACGCAGGCCAGCAGCGCCTCGAAGCGTTCCGGCTGACGCAGCTGCACGCCGGTGGCGGCGCGCATCAGGGTGAGGGTATTGATCGGGAAATGCGGGTTCATCTTCAGCGGCACGCCATAACGGCGGGCGAAGCGGGTCATGTCGATCAGGGTGTAGCGACCCTTGGCCGGGATGGCGATGGGCGAGGCATTGCCGGTGGCCTGGAACACGCCGCCCAGCAGCACCGGGCGATAGACCAGCGAGGCGCCGGCCTCGGCGCAGATGCCTGGCAGCTGGGTGTAGGCCAGGTAGGAAGTCGGGCTGCCGAAATCGAAGTAGAACTCGACGCTCTTGCTCATGAGTGGCTCTCTCTTTTTTGTAGGTTCGCAAAATCGACAGACGACCTTGCGAGCTAGAGCCAGGCTAGGCGGAATCCAGCAGGGGCGCGGAGTTTACGTTTGTAAATGAGCAGCCCCTGCTGGATTCCAACGACGCCTGGCCGACGCGCAGCTAGTCGTCTGTTGATTTTTACCAGCGCTCGATCCACGGGCGCAGGTCGAGTTCGAAGGTCCAGGCGTCTCGCGGCTGGGAGTGCAGGTACCAGTAACTGTCGGCGATGTGCTCGGGGTCGAGGATGCCGTCCTGGTCCTTCAGTGCGTAGCGCTCGGGGAAGGTCTCGCGGATGAATTCAGTGTCGATGGCGCCGTCCACCACCACGTGGGCGACGTGCAGGCCCATCGGTCCCAGCTCGCGGGCCATGCTCTGGGCCAGTGCGCGGATGCCGTGCTTGGCTCCGGCGAAGGCGGCGAAGCCCGAGGCGCCGCGCAGGCCGGCGGTGGCGCCGGTGAAGAGGATCGTGCCGCGCTGGCGCTTGACCATGCGCCTGGCCACTTCGCGGCCGGTGAGGAAGCCGGAGAAGCAGGCCATTTCCCAGATCTTGAAGTACTTGCGTGCGGTCTCGTCGAGGATGCTGCAGGGCACGTTGGCGCCGATGTTGAAGACGAAGGCCTCGATGGGGCCGATGTCGCGCTCGATGGTTTCCACCAGCTCGACCACCGCCTCTTCCTTGCGTGCGTCGGAGGCAAAACCGTGGGCCTCGCCGCCCTCGGCGCGGATCTGCTCCACCAGCGGCTGCAGCTTGTCCGCCGAGCGCCGGGTGACGCAGGCGACGTAGCCTTCACGGGCGAAGCGACGGGCGATGGCGCCGCCGGTGGCATCGCCGGCGCCGATGACCAGGACGACTTTCTTGTTCGACATGCTCGTTTCCTCTGCAGTGCGCGATATTGGGTAAACGGTCGTTAGGTAAACGAACGTTATGTTAATCTGCGCAGCATCGTCAACCGCTTCACCGGAGTCGCCCCGATGCGCTACTCAGCCACCCACAAGGAAGAAACCCGCCAGCGCCTGCTCGACAGCAGCGGCGCGCTCGCCAAGCAGGGCGGCTTCGCCACCAGCGGCGTGGACGGGTTGATGAAGGCGGTGGGCTTGTCCGGCGGGGCGTTCTACAACCACTTCGGTTCCAAGGACGAACTGTTCGCCGCCATCGTCGAACGCGAACTGCAGCAGAGCGTCGAGCGCCTCGCCGCCAAGGGCAAGGTGCTCGACCGCGCGCGCCTGGAGCGCGGCCTGAAGCGCTACCTGAGCGTCACCCACGTGCAGGATGCTGGCGCCGGTTGTGCGATTCCGGCGCTGGGCGCGGAGATCGCCCGCGCCGATGAGTCCGTGCGGCAGAGCGCCGAGGATGCGCTGGTGGAGTTGCAGCAGGCCTGGGCCGAGGCGCTGGGCTCGCCGGAGGATGCCTGGGCGCTGCTGGCGCAGTGCGTTGGCGCGCTGGTGGTGGCGCGGATGGTTGCCAGCGAGAAGACGCAGAAGGCGATCATCGAATCGAGCCGGGAGTTTTTGCTCCGTCATCTCGACGAGAAGTGAGGTGCTATCCCGTAGGGCGCATAACCCGACACGGGTTATCCGCCGGGATGGCGGATAACGCCTTAGGCGTTATGCGCCCTACGGTCGAGTGTGACCTGTAGGAGCGAGTGGGACGCCTGGTTATTGCTCGCGAACCCGGCCTCGCTGCGGGGTTTGTTCGCGAGCAAGCTCGCTCCTACGAAAAGCAGGGCGGCGCGGGTCAGAGGCCGCGGATGGCGAGGTCAGCGCCCAGCAATAGCAGCCCGCCGAAGAAGCAGCGGCGGAACGCCAATGGGCTGATCCGCGAGCGCAGCCAGGTGCCCAGGTACATGCCTGCCAGTGCCGGCAGCAGCGCCAGCAGCGACAGGCCGAGCACGTCGGCCTGCAGCAGCGAGCCGTGCTGGCTGAGGGTGATCGCCAGGGCCAGGGTCGAGACGGTGAAGGACAGGCCCAGCGCCTGCACCAGGTCGTCCTTCTCCAGTCCAAGGGCCTGCAGGAAGGGCACAGCGGGAATCACGAAGACGCCAGTCACGGCGGTAACCCCGCCGGTGATCATGCCGATCAGCGGCGACAGCCAGCGCTCGTGTTTCGGCGCCACGCTGAAGCGCTTGTTCGATAGCCCCAGCAGCGCATAGAGAATCAGCGCCACGCCGAGCAGCGGCGTGGCCGCCGGCCAGTTGCGCCCCGCCAGCAGCCAGCCCACCAGCAGCGTGCCGATGACGATACCGACCAGCATGCCCCACAGCCGTTTGAGCAGCCCGAGGAAGCGCGGCCCGGCGGCGAGTTGCCAGATATTGGTCACGGTGGAAGGGACGACCAGGATGGCGGCCGCTTGCATGGGCGGCATCACCAGCCCGAGCAGGCCGACGGCGACCGTGGGCAGGCCGAGCCCCACCACGCCCTTCACCAGGCCGGCGAGGAGGAAGGTGAGGATGATCAGTTCGAGGTGCTGGGGGAGGGCGTCGAACATGGCCGGGCCTTGTTGAAATCAGGGTCGGCAGGATACGAGGGTTTGGCGGTCAGGGGAAAGCGCGGCCCCTCTCCCCAGCCCTCTCCCTGAAGAGAGAGGGCGCTATCCGTGCCGGCTGAGAGAATACTGCTCCCTGCCCCCAATTTGTCCGGCGGACTCTGTGGAACCATCGCACTCCGAACGGTCCCCTCTCCCTTCAGGGTTAGGGAGAGGGCAAGCCCCCCGCGCAGGAGCATGAGGCGGAAAACTGCCCGATCAGATATTCGCCACCGGCTGATACGCCTTCGGCTTGAAGTACAGCGTCTCGCCACGGGCGAGGCCGGTCAGGCTGTCGTGGTCCTTGACCACTTCGGCCTCGATCAGCTCGTCCTGGCCGTCGACCTTGAGGGTCACCCGGGTGATCGCGCCCAGCGGGCGGATGTCGCGGACTTCGGCGGCGCGGTGCTCGGCGACTTCCGAGCGCGACAGCGAGACCTCGTGCGGACGGAACAGCACGTGCTCGTCACCACCGATGTGCAGGCGGTTGGAGTCGCCGAGGAAGTGGTAGACGAAGTCGCTGGCCGGGTTCTCGTAGACCTCGCCTGGGGAGCCGATCTGCTCGATCACGCCCTTGTTCATCACCACGATGCGGTCGGCGACTTCCATCGCTTCTTCCTGGTCGTGGGTGACGAACACGGAGGTCAGGTTGATCTCCTCGTGCAGGCGCGCCAGCCAGCGGCGCAGCTCCTTGCGCACCTTGGCGTCGAGGGCGCCGAAGGGTTCGTCGAGCAGCAGGATCTTCGGCTCCACCGCCAGGGCGCGGGCCAGGGCGATGCGCTGGCGCTGGCCGCCGGAGAGCTGCTCCGGGTAGCGGTCGGAGAGCCAGTCCAGCTGCACCATGTTGAGCAGCTCGTGGACCTTCTCGGCGATGCGCGACTCGCTCGGGCGCTCCTTCTTCGGCTTCATCCGCAGGCCGAAGGCGACGTTGTCGAACACCGTCATGTGGCGGAACAGCGCGTAGTGCTGGAACACGAAGCCGACATTGCGATCGCGCACGTCGTGCTGCGAGACGTCCTCGCCGTGGAACACGATGTTGCCCACGTCCGGGGTTTCCAGGCCGGCGATGATCCGCAGCAGGGTGGTCTTGCCGCAGCCGGACGGACCGAGCAGGGCGACCAGCTCGCCGCTGTGGATGTCGAGGTTGATGTCGTTCAGCGCCTTGAAGGCGTTGAAGTTCTTGCTGACGTTACGGATCTCGATGCTCATGGCGTGGCTCTCACTTATTCATCGTCAGCTTTGACTTTGGTGCGGGACAGGCGCGACTCGCTCCACTGCTTGAGCAGCAGGATGACCAGGGCCATCAGCAGCAGCAGGGTGGCGACGCTGAAAGCGGCGACGTGGTTGTATTCGTTGTAGAGGATTTCGACGTGCAGCGGCAGGGTGTTGGTGACGCCGCGGATGTGCCCGGAGACCACCGACACCGCGCCGAACTCGCCCATGGCCCGCGCGGTGCACAGCACCACGCCGTAGATCAGGCCCCATTTGATGTTCGGCAGGGTCACGTGCCAGAACATCTGCCAGCCGTTGGCACCGAGCAGGCGCGCGGCCTCTTCCTCCTGGGTGCCCTGTTCCTGCATCAGCGGGATCAGTTCGCGGGCGACGAAGGGGAAGGTGACGAAGAGGGTGGCCAGGACGATGCCGGGCACGGCGAAGACGATCTGGATGTCGTGGTCCGACAACCACTCGCCGAAGTAGCCCTGGGCGCCGAACAGCAGTACGTAGATCAGGCCGGCGATCACTGGCGAGACCGAGAACGGCAGGTCGATCAGGGTCACCAGGATGCTCTTGCCGGGGAACTCGAACTTGGTCACGCACCAGGCGGCGGCGACGCCGAACACCAGGTTCAGCGGCACCGAGATGCCCACGGCGATCAGCGTCAGCTTCAGCGCGGCCAGCGCGTCGGGTTCCAGGATGGCTTCGAAGAAGGTGCCGAAGCCCTGCTTCAGCGCTTCACTCAGTACGACGAACAGCGGCAGCAACAGGAACAGGGCGAAGGCCAGCCAGGCCAGTGCGATCAGGGCACGGCGGCCCCAGACATTACCCCGGCGAGCAGCGTTGGCAGCGGCCGCGGCGGAAAGGCTTGCGGTACTCATGGCGCGCTCCTCAGGGCGTTTCGATGCGGCGTTGCAGCAGGTTTATCAGCAGCAGCAGGACGAAGGCGACGACCAGCATCAGCACGCCGATGGCGGTGGCGCCGGTGTAGTCGTACTGGTCCAGCTTGACCATGATCAGCAGCGGCAGGATCTCGGTCTTCATCGGCATGTTGCCGGCGATGAAGATCACCGAGCCGTACTCGCCGACGCCGCGGGCGAAGGCCAGGGCGAAGCCGGTCAGCCAGGCTGGCAGCAGCGCCGGCAGCAGCACGTGGCGGAACACCTGCAGCGGCTTGGCGCCCAGGCAGGCGGCGGCCTCTTCCACTTCACGCGGGATGTCCGCCAGTACCGGCTGCACCGTGCGCACCACGAAGGGCAGGACCACGAAGGTCAGTGCCAGGGTAATGCCCAGCGGGGTGTAGGCGATCTTCAGGCCGATCTCGGTGGCGAAGCGGCCGACCAGGCCGTTGGGCGCGTACAGCGCGGTGAGCGCAATACCGGCGACGGCGGTGGGCAGGGCGAAGGGCAGGTCGATCATCGCGTCGATGATCTTGCGCCCCGGGAAGCGGTAGCGCACCAGCACCCAGGCCAGCAGGGTACCGATCACGCCGTTGATCAGGGCGGCGATCAGCGCGGTACCGAAGCTCAGCTTGAGCGCGGCGATGACCCGCGGCGCGGTGATGATGGTCCAGAACTGATCCCAGGAGAGCTGGGTCGTCTTGAGGAACATGGCCCCCAGCGGAATCAGCACCAACAGGCTGAGATACACCAGGGTGTAGCCCAGAGTCAGCCCGAAGCCGGGTATGACCGGGGAGATGCGTCGCGACATTGTCTGTCCTTTCTCTTGAACGCGTTTAGCCCCCGCCATGGGGCGGGGGTTTTCCTTCCACGCGGGCTGTGCACCGGCCCGCGTGGATCGGGCCGCCCGGCGCGAGGCCGGGCGGGTGGCGCATCACTGCGCCTGGTAGATCTTGTCGAAGATGCCGCCGTCGTTGAAGAACTTGGGCTGGGCTTCTTTCCAGCCGCCGAAGTCCTTGTCGATGGTCACCAGATTGAGTTTCGGGAACTGGTTGGCGAACTCGGCAGCGACCTTGGCATTACGCGGGCGGTAGAAGTTCTGCGCGGCGATGCGCTGGCCTTCTTCGCTGTACAGGTACTTCAGGTATTCCTCGGCGACCTTGCGGGTGCCTTTCTTGTCGACGGTCTTGTCGACCACGGCCACCGGCGGCTCGGCGAGGATGGACACCGACGGCACGACGATCTCGAAGTTCTCGCCGCCCTGTTCCTTCTTGGCCAGGAAGGCTTCGTTCTCCCAGGCCAGCAGCACGTCGCCAATGTTGTTGTTGACGAAGGTGATGGTCGAACCGCGGGCGCCAGTGTCCAGAACCGGCACGTGCTTGTACAGGTTCTGCACGTATTCCTGGGCTTTCGCGTCGCTGCCGTATTCCTTCTTCGCCCAGGCCCAGGCGGCCAGGAAGTTCCAGCGGGCGCCGCCGGAGGTCTTCGGGTTCGGGGTGATGACTTCCACGCCCTGCTGGGTCAGGTCGGCCCAGTCCTTGATGCTCTTGGGGTTGCCCTTGCGCACCAGGAACACGATGGTCGAGGTATAGGGAGTGCTGTTGTCGGGCAGGCGCGCCTGCCAGTCGGCGGGCAGCAGCTTGCCCAGCTTGTTCAGTTCGTCGATGTCGCCGGCCAGGGCCAGGGTCACCACGTCGGCCTTCAGGCCGTCGATCACGGCGCGGGCCTGTTTGCCCGAACCACCGTGGGATTGCTGCACGGTCAGGTCGTCGCCGCCCTGGGCCTTCCAGTGCTTGATGAAGGCGGCGTTGTAGGCCTGGTACAGCTCGCGGGTCGGGTCGTAGGAAACGTTGAGCAGTTGGGTCGCGGCGGAGACGGGGCCTGCGATCAATGCGCTGGCCAGTGCGGCCAGGGCGAAACGGCGGATGGACATGTGCAGCTCCTGAAAAAAATGCAGTTCTTTATGTTTGTTTGGCAGGGTCTTTCGGGGGGCGATCTCAGCCACGCATTCGTGGCTGGCTGCTGCAGTACCGGTGGGGCAGGGCGGTCATGGCGACGCTCCGGTGGTCCAGTCGTGTTCGCGGCTCTTTCTGCCGGGCGGCGCAGGCTCAGGCGGGTTTGCCGGGGCTCTGCTGCAGGCGGAATTTTTCCTTGCGCTCGATCTGTACGACCTGGCCGTTGTGCACGGTGATCTCGACGGCGCCGAAACGCAGGCCACGCAGGGCGCTCTGCACTTCGCGCAGGATGTTGGCTTCGTCCTGGCCGTCCAGGCTACGGAGGGTTGCGCTCATGGGTATCTGCTCCTAGTGGGTTTACCACCGGCCGTTTCATCGACGGCGCGTGCGGTGTGAGCGCATCTTAGGCAGGAGCTGGATATTCTTAAAAATACTGTTTAAGAATTTTTATATATCCGAAAGTTTTTAGCGCGATTTCATGCGGGGTCGCGCGGCAACTGGGCCAGCAACTCGCTGGCCGGCTGCGGTGCGCCGTACCAGTAGCCCTGGCCGAAATCGCAGGCGTGGGTGAGGAGGAAGGCGGCCTGGTCGGGCCGCTCGATGCCCTCGGCGACCACCTGCAGGCCCATGCTCTGGCCCAGGGCGATTACCGCACAGGCGATGGCCGCGTCATCGGATTCGTCCGGCAGGCCGGCGACGAAGCCCTGGTCGATCTTCAGTTTGTGCACCGGCATGCGCTTGAGGCGCATCAGCGAGGAGTAGCCGGTGCCGAAGTCGTCGATGGCCAGGTGCACGCCCAGCAGGCGCAGCTGGCAGAGCAGCTCCAGGGCCTGGTCGAAGTTTTCCATCACCGCACTTTCGGTGACCTCCAGCTCCAGGTGATGCGGCTCCAGGCCGCTCTGCTCCAGGGCCAGGGCGACGCGTTCTTCCAGGCCGCCGCGGCCGAACAGCCGGCTGGAGACGTTGACCGCGATGAAGTCCAGGCCGGCTCCGGCATCCAGCCACCGGCGCATCTGCCGGCAGGCCTGATCCAGCACCCAGGCATCGATGGCGGTGATCAGACCGCTTTCCTCCGCCACCGGGATGAACTCGCTGGGCGGGATCAGCCCCTGGCTCGGATGCTGCCAGCGCACCAGCGACTCGACACCGACCATGCGGCCGCTGGCCAGGTCATGCACCGGCTGGAAGTACAGGCGCAGCTCGTCGTGGTCCAGCGCGTGGCGCAGTGCCGATTCCACCTGCACGTGGGAGCGCGCGCGGGCCGTCAGCTCGGGGGTATAGAAGGCATACAGGTTGCGCCCGCTGGCCTTGGCCCGGAACAGCGCGGCGTCGGCGTGCTGCAGCAGGTGGTCGACGTTGCGCGCATCCTCGGGAAACAGGCTGACACCCAGGCTCACCGACATATAGATGATCTGCCCGTTGACCTCGAATGGCGCCTTCATCGCTTCCAGCAGACGCTGGGCGAGGCTGCTGGCGTGGTGCGGCTGCTGGCTTTCGAGGACCACGGCGAATTCGTCGCCGCCCAGGCGCGCCAGGCAGCAGCGTTCGTCCAGGCAGTTTGCCAGGCGCTCGGCCACTGCACGGATCAGCAGGTCGCCGATGGTGTGGCCGAGGCTGTCATTGATGTGCTTGAAATGGTCGAGGTCGATGCTCAGCAGCGCGCCAGCGCCCTGTTCGCGCTCGGCGCGGGCCAGGGCCTGCTCGATGCGCTCGCGCAGCAGCAGGCGGTTGGGCAGCCCGGTAAGCGGGTCGTGGTGGGCGAGGAAGTCCAGCTCGTGCTGCGAGCGCTTGAGGCTGCTGAGGTCGGAGAACACTGCGACGTAGTGGGTCAGTTCGCCTTCTTCATTGCGCACGGCACGGATGTGCTGCCATTGCGGGTACACCTCGCCGCTCTTGCGGCGGTTCCAGATTTCGCCGCTCCACACGTCGTGATCGTGCAGGGCGGTCCACATCTGCCGGTAGAAGGCATCGTCCTGGCGGCCGGACTTGAGCAGCGACGGCTGGCCGCCGAGCACGTCTTCGGCGCTGTAGCCGGTGATGCGCGAGAACGACGGGTTGGTGTGCACGATCACGCCGCGCGCGTCGGTCACCAGCAGGCCTTCCTGGGTCGCCTCGAATACCGCGGCAGCCTGGCGCAGGTGGTCTTCGTTGTTGCGCTGGTGGGTGATATCGCGGTTGACGCCGGTCAGGCGCAGCGGGCGGCCGTCCTCCCCGCGGGTCAGGCGGCCGCTGCTGCGAACCCAGCGGTAGGTGTCGTCGCTGTGGCGGATGCGATAGACGCACTCCAGGCGCGAGTGCAGGCCCTGGAGGCAGTCCTGATGCAGGGCCAGGACGCGTGCGCGGTCTTCCGGGTGCAGGCGGTTTTCCCAGAGCAGCAGGTCGTCGCTCAGGCGCTCCAGCGGCAGGCCGATGAGGTTGGCGTAACCGGGGGAATAATGAATGCGCTGGGTTTCCAGGTCCCAGTCCCAGATGCCGTCCTCGACGATCGCGAAGGCGCGGCTCAGGCGCTGCTCGTTGTCGGCCAGCTCGGCGTAGGCGGCGTCCTGCTGGCGAAAATGCCGCCAGAGCACGAAGAACAGGACGAGGGAGGTGACCGCGAGGAATCCGTACTTCTTCAGCTCCAGTGCCCGCTCCAGCGCGGCAGGGTCGAGCAGGATATTTTGTAACCATTGGTCACCCAGCCAGACCCAGAGGGCGGCGGCGACCAGGTACAGGAGACTGATGCGCAGGGCGCTGAGGCGTGGATTCATGCGGTAGTGGGTTGGATTTATTGGCTGTGCAGTATAAATGATGGCCACGTGGCCACATTCGTATCTAAAAGACCGGATGGTAATCCGGACCTGCTTGGTGATAATGCGGCTGTCTTTTCCCGGTACGGCACGCCCAGCAGGGCTTGGCCATACCCCCTTCCGAGGTACAGTATCGCCTATGTGGTACAACGGTTTCCTTGACCTGTCGCCGTGGCAACTGGTGGCAGTCACCCTGGTCCTGACCCATATCACCATCGTCGGTGTCACGGTCTACCTGCATCGCTACTCCGCGCACCGGGCACTCGAACTGCATCCGGCGCTGAAGCATTTCTTCCGCTTCTGGCTGTGGCTGACCACGGCCATGAACACCCGCGAATGGACCGCCATCCACCGCAAGCACCACGCCAAGTGCGAAACCGCCGAAGACCCGCACAGCCCGGTGTACAAAGGCCTGGGCACCGTGCTGCGCACCGGCGCCGAGCTGTATCGCAAGGAGGCGGAGAACGCCGACACCCTGCGAATCTACGGCAAGAACTGCCCGGAAGACTGGATCGAGCGCAACGTCTATTCGCGCTTCCCCATCGGCGGCGTGGTGCTGATGGCGATCATCGACCTCGCCCTGTTCGGCGTGCTCGGCATGACCGTGTGGGCCGTGCAGATGATGTGGATCCCCGTGTGGGCCGCCGGCGTCATCAACGGCCTGGGGCATGCCGTCGGCTACCGCAACTTCGAGTGCCGCGATGCCGCCACCAATCTGGTGCCCTGGGGCATCCTGATTGGCGGTGAGGAACTGCACAACAACCACCACACCTACCCGAACTCGGCGAAGCTGTCGGTGAAGAAGTGGGAGTTCGACCTGGGCTGGGCCTGGATTCAGGTGTTCAGCTTCCTGCGCCTGGCCAAGGTCGCCCGCGTGGCGCCGATTGCCCACCGTGTGGAAGGCAAGGGCAACTTGGACATGGACACCGCCATGGCCATCCTCAACAACCGTTTCCAGATTATGGCGCAGTACCGCAAGCTGGTGATCGGCCCCCTGGTGAAGCAGGAGCTGGCCAAGGCCGACGAGTCGGTGCGCCATCTGTTCCGTCGCGCCAAGCGCCTGCTGTCGCGTGAGACCAGCCTGCTGGAGGATCGCCACCATGCGCGCATCCAGGATCTGCTCGCGCAGAGCCAGTCCCTGCAGGTGATCTACGAGAAGCGTCTGGCCCTGCAGCAGATCTGGGTGAAAACCAGTGCCAACGGCCACGACATGCTCGCCGCGATCAAGCAGTGGGTGCACGAGGCGGAAGCCAGCGGCATCCAGTCCCTGCGCGAGTTCGCCGAGCAGCTGAAGACCTACTCCCTGCGCCCTGCCGTCTGATTGACGGAATCGTCCTAGGACGTTGAGAGATGCGTCTCAGAAAAGCCCGCCGTTCGGCGGGCTTTTCGTTTATTTTGCAGCAGCCTGGCGTAGTTTGCGGTCATAGCCCCGGTCAATGAGCGGGAGGAAACCGATACATGGATGAACAGAACAAAATGCCGATGGATCAGGAAGAGGCCCTGTTGGCGCTGCTGCACAGCCGCGCCGAAGTGACTCGCCTGAAGGAGCGCGAACAACTCTTCAGCGCGCTGCTGGCCAGCGTCAACTCGGTGCTCTGGGCCTTCGACTGGCAGGCCCAGCGCATGGTCTATGTCAGCCCGGCGTACGAGCGCATCTTCGGGCGCTCCGCCGCACTGCTGCTGGCGGACTACAACGAGTGGCGCAACTGCATCTATCCCGATGACCTGGACTACGCCCAGAGCACCCTGCAGGAGGTGCTGGAACGCGGCGCCATCGAGCAGCGCGAATACCGCATTCTGCGCGCCGACGGCGAGGTGCGCTGGCTCAGCGACAAATGCTTCGTCAGCCAGCACAGCGACGCCGGCCTGCCGCTGATGATCGTCGGCATCGCCGAGGACATCACCGACAAGAAGCACCTGGAAACCGAGCTGCACCGCCTGGCCACCACCGACGTGCTGACCCAGAGCAGCAACCGTCGCTACTTCTTCGACAGCGCCGAACAGGCCTTCCGCGACTGCAAGGCGACCTCCACGCCGCTGGCGTTCCTGCTGCTGGACGTGGACGACTTCAAGAAGATCAACGACGTCTATGGCCACCAGGTCGGTGACGTGGTCCTGCAGCGCATCGCCCAGAGCGGGGCCGGTGCGCTGCGTCGCGGTGACCTGTTCGGCCGTATTGGCGGCGAGGAGTTCGCCGTGCTGCTGCCCGGTTGCGACGAGAACATGGCGCGGCAGATCGGCGAGCGTCTGCAGCGGGAAGTGCAGCGTCTGCGCTTCAACGAGGCCGAGCATTTCTTCAGCGTCACCATCAGCCAGGGGCTGACTCTGCTACAGCCTGATGACCAGAATCTTTCCGCGCTCTACAGCCGTTCCGATGCGGCGCTGTATCAGGCGAAACGCACCGGCAAGGATCGCATTGTTCAGGGATGAAACACTCCAGCCTGTCCGCGGCGGAAACATTACTACTTTCTGATTAATCCCTTTCTCGCAGATTCGGGGCTGTATGTTTCTGCTGTCAAAATGCCTGTGTCGGCTTTATGGCGCTTTAAAAATCAATGACTTATTAAGTGTGATTTGCCTTCTGTCGGAATCCCGGCGTAGGAATGCTTCCTACGTTGACATGCCTTCATCCCCCCCACTATTACTATCCACATAGCAATATCGTGTGGTGTCCGGATGAGACACCTCAGGGAGCAGTCGCACGAGCAGTAAGGTCATGGAAGATTCTGCCACCTCTTCTTCCTGTCATTTTCCTATCGCTGCCTGACAACTTTCGCCAGCCTCTCGCTGCGGAAGCGCGATAGATTTTTGCTTTTTGTTTTTCCAGATTTTCGGAACTTGGCCGAGGGGCGGTAGCTTTGCCCAGCGAATAGTAACGGCCACTCCAGGGACGAACAGTTGATTGTCGTTAATCGAATCGGGTCATTCGAACTCGGGCGGTAGCCTTGTCTTCGGATTTTCAATTTGGCCCGGCGTAGAGCACCTCCTGGACTGGAGTGAGTGACGATGGCCGCTGAAACAATGGAAAGCGACGGCACTTATCGCGTCGTTGAAACAAGCAAAAAGAGCGACGCTTCCCGGGCGGGAAGTGTTTCGTCGGTGAAACTGCGGGAGTTTGACGCCATTCCCCGAGGCGTTAATAAAAAGTTCAGTCGAGCTGCTTTCGTTAGTTCGAAATTTTGTTATGTCCGTTCTTCAGGGTGTAACAAGAATGAACTTGCACCTGAAATACAGCCGTGCCAGACAGCCCTCGTTTCATTCTTGAAACAGCAACTTCGACTGCATGCCGAAGTTCTTCTGCCGGCGTTCGCCGTCCATTCCGAACTGACTCCCGCGACCTTCCCGAGGAAGGCCCGAGCGACGGCGGCTGCGCCGCGAGTGACGGAATTCCGGCGCGAACGCCGCCACCCTGCCGGCCGACAGCGCCGGCCTCACGAGAGCCGCGCGCTCCGCCGCGCAGGGAGTCAAGGCTGATGGCCGAGCAATCGCTTCGTTCCAACTATGCCTGTGTGGTCGGCGGCGCCGGCCCGGCAGGCATGGGCTTCCTGTTCAACGCCTACAAGACCGGCGCGCTGGCGAGTCTCGCCCGCGATGGCCTGCTCGTTGTGGATGCTGCCTTGGCGGTTGGCCGTGGCCGGTTGGGGGATTACCACATCACCGCCAACTCGGTGGGCGATGTGTTCCTCGACTGCCTGCGCGATCCGGCGTTGTTGCCGATCTTTGCGCCGCTGGCGCATTCCCAGGCGTTCCGCGCCCTGCAGAACGATCCCCATGGCGCGCCGCTGCTCACCCAGGTGGGCGAGCTGCTGGCGCATGCCTCGACGTTGTTCATGCGCTATGTCACCGAGCACCTGGGTGTCGAAGTGGCACTGGGTACACGCATCGAAAAGATCACCGCACTGGACGACGGCAGCTTCCAGCTGGCGCTGCGCAGTGGCTCCCACACCCTGCAGATCGACGCAGGCGCGCTGGTGATGAACCTGGGCGGCCGGCAGAACCGCGAGTACCTGAACTGGAGCCTGGCCGAGCAGGACCTGCACCTCTCCCATGGCGGTCCCACGGTGTACTCCTCCGACGCGCTGCTGAGCCTGAACGCCGCCGAGCTGGTGGAGCTGTTCGGCGACCGGGTGTCCCCGGGGACCCGCTTCACCGTGGTCGGTGGTTCCCACAGCGCCTTCTCGATCCTCGACAACCTTGCCTGTGCCCTGGACTGCCTGGGCCTGGAACAGATCACCCTGTTGCACCGCGCGCCGATCCGGCTGTTCTTCGAGAGCGTCGATGAGGCTCGCGCAGCCGGCTACGGGGTGGACGAGGGCATGGACGTCTGCCCGGTGTCCGGTCGGGTCAACCGCTCCGGTGGCCTGCGCTACCGCGCCCACCAGGTCGGCACCGACGTGCTCTCCCGCGGTGTGGTCAGCGGCACCCGGGTGAAGGTGGAGCTGCTGTGCCTGGAAGATCGCTCACCCGCCGTGCGCGAGCGGCTGGAACAGTGCTGCAGCGACGACGGTGTGTTCGTCCAGGCCATCGGCTACCAGCCGTGCCTGCCGGCCTTGCGCCGCGCCAACGGCGAGCCCCTGCAGGTGCGCGAGAGCAAGGGTGGGCTGGACTCCGACGCCGCCGGCTGCCTGCGCGACCACACCGGCCGGCCGATTCCCGGCCTCTACAGCTTCGGCCTGGGGTCTGGCCTGGCGGCCAACCCGATGCTGGGCAGCGAGCGCTCCTTCGACAGCCGCATCTACGGCGTCTGGCAGTTCCACAACGACGCCAGCGGCCGGGTCATCGAGGCCCTGCAGGAGCACCTGGCCAGCCGCGCAACGCAGGCCGAGCAAGCTTCTCAAGACCACCGCCACACCGGCATCGACGACGCGCCCTTCGCGCTGTCGGCACTGGGTTGAGCGGCGCGCGCCGGCTCGACAGCTAACGGACTTTCCATCCAACTGAGGGATGCGACCGTGATCAATGTGACCAAGACCTACCTGGGCAACCTGGACAAGTTCAAGGCCTATGTGGAACAGATCTATGCCTCCGGCTGGATCACCAACCACGGCCCCTTCGTCACGGAACTGGAAGAACGCCTGCAGGACTACTTCGGCGTTCGCCATGTGATCCTGACCAACAACGGCACCATCGCCCTGCAAGTGGCCTACCGGGCCCTGGGCGTGACCGGCAGTGCCGTGACCACCCCCTTCAGCTTCGTTGCCACCAGCAGCACGCTGCAGTGGGAGAGCATCCGCCCGCGCTTCGCCGACATCGACCCGCGGACCTGGAACCTCGACCCTGCGCGCATCGAAGCCAGCCTTGCGCCGGATACCACCGCCATCGTCGCCACCCACGTGTTCGGTAATCCCTGTGCGGTGGAGGAGATTCAGGCGGTGGCCCAGCGCAACCAGTTGAAAGTGATCTACGACGGCGCCCATGCCTTCGGTTCGCGCTACCGCGACCGTTCGGTGCTGGCCTGGGGTGACGCCACCACCCTCAGTTTCCACGCCACCAAGCTGTTCCACACCATCGAGGGCGGCGCCATCGTCACCTCCGATGACGAGCTGGCGAAGCAGATCCGCCTGATGTGCAACTTCGGCATCGCCGGCGTCGACCAGATCGTCGGTCTGGGGATCAACGCCAAGCTCAACGAGTTCTCCGCCGCCATGGGCCTGTGCGTGCTCGACGAGATCGACAGCATCCTCGCCCAGCGCGAGGAGATCGCCGCCCGCTACACCGCAGCGCTCAGTGGCTATTACGACCTGCAGGCCAGCGAGAGCTACGCGCGGCTGAACAACAGCTACTACCCCATCGGCCTGCGCGACGAAGCCCAGGTGCTGCGCGTGCGCAGCGCGCTGAACGAGATCGGGGTCAACCCGCGGCGCTACTTCTACCCGTCGCTGGATACCCTCGATTACCTCGCCCCGCAGGTGCCGCAAGTGCTGTCCCGCGAGCTGAGCCAGCGCATCCTCTGCCTGCCGCTGTACCCGGGCCTGCCGCAGGAGATCCAGCGCGCGGTGATCGAAGTGCTGCTGCTGGAAAGCGGCCGCGTCGCCGTCGCGGTGTAAGGGGACGATCATGCGCACCGCACGCTCGCTGTCGATGGTCCGCAATACCCTGCTCAATTACGCAGGGCAGGCGTACGCCATCGTCATCGGCATCCTGATCCAGCCGTTCTACCTCGGCCACCTCGGGGCCGAGGCCTACGGCCTGATCGGTTTCTTCGCGGTGCTGCAGAGCTGGCTGCTGTTGCTCGACATGGGCCTGTCGCCGGCGCTGGTGCGCCAGGTTGCCCACGGCCGCGGGGTCAGTGGCGAAGACCAGGCCCAGGCCCGCCTGCTGCGTTCCTTCGAGCTGATCCTGCTGCCGCTGACCGTGCTCAGCAGTCTGGCGGTCTGGGGCGGCAGCAGCTGGGTCGCCGGGCAGTGGCTCAACGTGCAGCAACTCTCGCCCGAGCTGGTCGCCCAGTGCATCAGCCTGATGGGCCTGCTGGTGGCCCTGCGGCTGTACGCCACCCTGTACCGCAGCGCGCTGCAGGGACAGGAGCTGCACGGTTTCATCAACGCGGTGAACGTGTTCATCACCACCCTGCGCTACTTCGGCGGCCTGCTGCTGGTAGCGCAGGTCAGCCAGGATCCACTGGTGTTCTTCCAGTTCCAGGTCGCGGTGTCGCTGATCGAGGCGCTGCTGCTGGGCGGCAAGGCCTACCTGTGGATGGACGTGCGCCTGCTGACGCGTTTCTGCCGGGACTCGGTGCGCCCGGTGCTGCCCTTTGCCTTGGGCATGTCCTTGAGCTCCTGCCTGTGGATTGTGCTCACCCAGCTGGACAAGGTCCTGCTGTCGAACCTGCTGCCATTGCAGCAGTACGGCTACTTCTCCCTGGTGGCGCTGATTTCCGGCGGCATTCTCACGCTGGTCAATCCGCTGGCGCAGTCGCTGCTGCCGCGCATGACCGTGCTGGTCGCCGAACAACGTCACGAAGACATGCAGCAGCTCTATCTGAAGGCGAACCGTTTCGTCTGTGTGCTGCTGTTCCCGATGGTCGCGGTGATCGCCGCTCATGGTCATGACCTGGTCCTGGCCTGGAGCGGCGATGCCGTGGCCGCCAGTTGGTGCCGGCCGATCCTGGCCTGGTACGTACTCGGCTCCGGCCTGCTGGCGGTGGCCAGCTTCCAGTTCTACCTGCAATACGCCCACGGTCTGCTGCGCATGCACGTCTGGTACAGCGTCATCTCCACCCTGGTGACCGTGCCGCTGGTGATCGCCAGCGCCTACCTCTACGGCGTGTTCGGCGTGGCGCTGTGCTGGTTCGGCCTGCGCCTGGCATCGTTCCTGATCTGGCCGGCGATCGTGCACCGCGCCTTCGCTCCCGGCCTGCATGGCCCGTGGCTGCGCGACACCCTGCAGATCGCCGCGCTCAGCGCCGCCGGTCTGCTGCTCAGCGAACCCTTCTACGCGCTGCTGGCCCGTTCCGGCGAGCGCCTGTGGCTGTTGGCCGCGCTGGCCGTATGCGGCCTGATCACCCTGTTCCTCGTGGGCGTGGGCTCTGCCCCGGCTTTGCTGCGCCTGTTCAAACCGTCCCACAAGCCGAGTGTCTAGACATGGATATCCGCTCCGAGCTGCAGATCCTCTCCAACTGGCCGGAAGACCCCAAGCCTCTGCTGAGCATCGTCTGCCTGGCCTACAACCAGGTGAACTACATCGGCCGCACCCTGGACAGCTTCCTCGAGCAGGTCACCGACTTCCGCTTTGAAGTGCTGGTCAACGACGATGCCTCCAACGACGGCACCAGCGAGCTGATCGCCGACTACGCGGCGCGCTACCCGCACATCATCAAGCCGATCTTCCACAAGGAAAACCAGTACTCCAAGGGCGTCTCCCACGGCCTGCCGGTGTTCAAGAAATGCCGCGGCCGCTACATCGCCTACTGCGAAGGCGACGACTACTGGACCGACCCGCGCAAGCTGCAGATCCAGGTCGACTTCCTGGAGCAGAACCCGGACTACGTGATCACCTACCACGACGCCTATACCTACAACGAAGACGGTGTGATCAAGCCCCGTCAGCTCACCGGCAAGTACCGCCGCGACGCCAGCCGCCTGGACCTGCAGAAGGCCCGGCCGATCTCCACCCTCACCACCTGCTTCCGCAATGTCCTCACCGAGATGCCCGAGGAGCTGCGCACCACGCGCATGGTCGACCTGTGCTGGTGGTCGCTGCTGGGCGCCTTCGGCAAGGGCCGTTTCATCGAGGAAATCCGCCCGGCGGCCTACCGCGTGCACCAGGGCGGGATCTTCTCCATGCAGGCCGACCGCGTGCAGCAGCAGATGACCCTGCACACCTACTACTGCCTGTCGCGCTACTACCAGCGCCTGGGCAATCAGGAGCTCAACGAGTACTTCCTGATGCAGGTCTGCCGGATGTCCATGGCTGCCGTTTCGCCCATGCGCAAGGTGCAGGCCTTCCTGCTGTTGATCGGCAACCACAGCGCCAACCTGCTCAAGCGGCTGAACCCGATTTCGGCGCGCTGAGCCGCGCCACCTCAATGGAGGATGGAAGTCCATGAGTGTCATGCCCCAATCACACCTGGAAACCCACCAGGACACGCGCATCGACGTCGCCGGCCTGCTGCGCCTGCTGTTCGATCACAAGAAAATGATCCTCGCCGTCACCGGCCTGTTCGCCGTGCTCGGTCTCTTCTATGCGGTGGTCGCGACGCCGATCTATGTCTCCGGCGCGATGATCCAGATCGAGCAGAAGAAGAATGGCCTCAACGGCACGCCGGAGGTGATCAACCGTCCCGACTCGGTGTCGATCGCCTCCACCGAGATCGAGCTGCTGAAATCCCGCGCGGTGCTCGGCAAGGCGGTCGAGCTGCTCAAGCTCGACATCGTCGCCAGACCCAAGCGCCTGCCGCTGGTCGGTGACTACCTGGCCCGGCGCTACCACCCGGAGGCCGGGCAGACTCTCGCCGCGCCCTTGCTGGGCATGGGCGCCTATGGCTGGGGCGGCGAGCAGATCAAGGTGTTCTCTCTCGATGTTCCGGAGGAATACCTGGGCGAGCCGCTGACCCTGGTCGCCGACGGTGGCGACGCCTATCACCTGCTCAACGCCGACGGCCAGCTGATCCTGCGTGGCGAGCTGAAGAAGCCGGTGCTGGAGAAGGGCTTCAGCATCGAGGTGGATGAGCTGGTGGCGCGGCCCGGCACCGAGTTCATCGTCGCCAAGAACCGTCTGCTGACCACCACTCTGAATTACCAGAAGCTGCTCAAGGTGGCCGAGGCGGGCAAGGACTCGGGGATCATCTACATGACCCTGGAGGACCCGGACCCGCTGCAGGCTGACCGTATCCTCGACAAGATCAGCCACCTCTACGTGCTGCAGAACGTCGAACGCAGCTCCGCCGAAGCGTCCCAGCGCCTGCAGTTCCTGCGCTCGCAGCTGCCGGTGGTACGCATGGATCTGGAGAAGGCCGAAGCTGCCTACAACGCCTACCAGACCACCGCCAAGTCTGCCGATATCAGCGTCGAGACCCGCGGCGTGCTGGACCAGGTGGTGGGCATCGACAACCAGCTCTCCGAGCTCAAGCTCAAGCGCGCCGAGTACGACCGCCTGTACACGCCGACCCACCCGCTGTACCAGGCCCTGCTCAAGCAGATGAGCAGCCTGGAGGACCGCAAGGCGCAACTGCAGAAACGCATCCAGACCCTGCCGGCCACCCAGCAGGAACTGCTGCGCCTGTCCCGTGACATGCAGGTCACCCGGCAGACCTACACCAGCCTGCTGAACAAGGCCCAGGAGCAGGACATCATCCGTGCCGGCACCATCGGCAACGTACGGGTGATCGACACCGCCCAGGCCAACGTCGAGCAACCGGCCAAGCCGATGCGCAAGGTCATCGTGCTGCTCGCCACCCTGCTCGGCTTCTGCGTCGCCCTCGGCATCCTGTTCCTGCGCCAGGCCTTCTACCGTGGCGTGGAGAACCCCGAGGCGATCGAACAACTGGGCCTCTCGGTACTCGCCGCGGTGCCGTATTCGCGGCAACAGGAGCGTCTGGAGAAGGAGCGCAAGAGCGACATCCTCGGCCACACGCCCAAGCTGCTGGCAGCGTCCACCCCCGGCGACCTGGCCAACGAGGCGATCCGCAGCCTGCGCACCAACCTGCATTTCGCCCTGCTCGAAGCGCGCAACAACGTGGTGATGCTCACCAGCCCGGCGCCGGGCGCCGGCAAGTCGTTCGTCTCCAGCAACCTCGCGGCCATCGTCGCGCAATCGGGGCTGCGCACCCTGCTGATCGACGCCGACATGCGCAAGGGCTACCTGCACCGGGTGTTCGGCCTGACCCCGCGCCACGGCCTGTCCGACGCGCTGAGTTCGCACCGTCCGCTGAGCGAAGTGATCCTGCCCACCGAGGTGCCGGAGCTGGACTTCATCTCCTGCGGTTTCGCCGCGCCCAACCCGTCCGAGCTGCTGATGCACGACAACTTCGCCCAGTTGCTGCGCGATGCCTCGTCGATGTACGACCTGGTGATAGTCGACACCCCGCCGGTGCTGGCGGTGACCGATGCCGCGCTGGTCGGTCGGCTGTGCGGTATCTGCCTGCTGGTGACCCGCTTCGGCCAGAGCCCGGCGAGCGAGATCGACACCGCGCAGCGGCGTCTGGGGCAGAGCGGCATCCACCTGCAGGGCGCGATCCTCAACGGGGTGAAGCGCAAGGCCTCGACGGCGGCTTACGACTACGGCGCCTACGCCTACCGCTACGACGCCAAGGACTGAGAACGGAATAGGGAAGGGATGCAGTCATGGTCCATATCGTCAGCCTCATGCAGCCGTACCTGTTCCCCTACCTGGGGTACTTCCAGCTGATCGCCGCCAGTGGTCTGTTCATCCTCGGCGACAGCCTGCAGTACACCCGGCGCGGCTGGATCAACCGCAACCGCCTGCTGGTCGGCGGAAAGGTCTGGCAGTTCAGCTTTCCGCTGGAACAGGGCTCGCAGACCCAGGCGATCAATGAACGACGGCTGAGCGAGGAGATGCAGCAGAACAACCGCCGCCTGCTGCACACCATTCGCCATGCCTACCACCGCGCGCCGTGCTACGAGCAGGTGATGCCGCTGCTGGAGGAAATCCTCGAGCACCCCGAGCGCAACCTGTCGCATTTCGCCGAGCACTCGATCCGCCGTATCTGCGACTACCTCGGTGTCGATACGCCGATGGTGCGTGCCTCGGAGCTGGAGCTGGCCGAGGACATCGGCCGTGACCAGCGCCTGATCGAGGCGGTGAAGCAGAGCGGCGGCGACATCTACCTCAACCCGGAGGGCGGCCGCCACCTGTACTCGCCCGAAGTGTTCCAGGCCCATGGCCTGGAGCTGCAGTTCCTGCGCATGGACGAGCTGAGCTACCCCCAGTTCAGCCCGGATTTCGTCCCCAGCCTGTCGATCATCGACGTGCTGATGTTCAACCCACCGGACGAGATGCAGCGGTTGCTAGGCCGCTACACCCTGGAGCGACCCGCTCCCTCGACCGATCTTCTCGGGGAGTACGAATCATGAATTCCGCTGTCAGCGTTGGCCTGCAAGCCGCGCAGTACCGCTGGTACCTGATCCAGACCAAACCGCACCAGGAACTGCGCGCCGAGGAGAACCTCGGCCGCCAGGGCTTCTCCTGCTACCGCCCGCTGGTCAAGCAGGGCAGCCGCCCGCAGCCGCTGTTCCCAGGCTATCTGTTCATCCGCCTCGATCAGCAGCACGACAACTGGTTCCCGATCCGCTCCACCCGTGGCGTGGCGCGCATCGTCAGCTTCGGCGCGCAGCCGCTGGCGGTGGCCGACGAGCTGGTGGAGGGCATCCGCCAGCGTCTGGCGGCGATGCCCGAGCGGCCCACCAGCAGCTTCCACGAAGGCCAGGTAGTGCGCCTGAAGTGCTCCGGCGAATGCGAAGTCGAGGCCATCTTCCTTTGTGACGACGGCACCGAACGCGCCCTGATCCTGCTCAACCTGCTGCAACGCGAACAACGCATCCGGGTCCCGCTCAGCCAGCTCTCGGCGCTGAGCGGCAACGACGGCTGGCGCGCCTGAGCAGGCCGGCGATCACAAGGGCAAGTGCAAGGAGGAGTGGCAAGATGAATGGATCGACCGTACTGGTGACGCTGACCTATGGCGATCGCCTGGAGTACCTGGAGGAGCTGCTGGCCCGCGCCTTCCGCGAGAAGGACATCACCCGCGCCATCGTCGTCAGCAACGCCTCCGTGGCGGAGCTCGATCAGCTGTTCATGCTCTGGCCCAACCGCGTGCAGGTCATCGAGCTGGACAGCAATACCGGCTCGGCCAATGGCTACGCCGTCGGCATCGAGGCGGCGCTGAAGACCGGCTGCGATTTCATCTGGCTGATGGATGACGACAACGCGCCGACGCCGGGCTCCTTCCCCCTGCTCAAGCAACGCCTGATCGACTGCGCACTGCGCCATGGCGCCGACAACACCGCCGTGCTCGGCTTCCGCCCGACCCACCAGGCCGACGTTGCCTCCGGCGTGCCGACCCGCTTCATCGCGCCGCCGCGTTCCAGCTACTTCGGCTTCCACGTCCGCCAGCTGCCCTACAAGCTCTGGCGCCGCACGCCCTGGGGCAGGCCGAAGCCGCGCCCGGCGCAGCCGCTGCTGGAGCTGCCGTTCGCCTATTACGGCGGCCTGCTCGGGCACGCCGACCTGTTCCGCCGCATCGGCCTGCCGCGCCGCGACCTGGTGCTCTACGCCGACGACACCGAGTACACCTTCCGCATCGGCGCCCTGGGCGGGCACCTCTACCTGGTGCCCGAGGCCGGCCTGGACGACCTGGAGCACTCCTGGAACATCAAGCAGCGCACCTCGAACATCTACGAGACCTACCTGCTCGGCAGCTCCGACCTGCGCGCCTACTATGCCGCGCGCAACCAGGCCTGGTTCGACAAGAACCTGTGGGTCACCTCGCCGCTGATGTACCGCTTCAACCGCTGGCTGTTCATCCGCCTGCTGCACTTCTTCGCCCGCCGTCACCAGCGCGAGAGCCGCCTGGCGTTGCTGCTGCAGGCGATCCGTGACGGCGAGGCCGGCGCGCTCGGCATGAACCGGGCCTACCCGCTATGAGACTGCTGCTGCTCAACACCCTCTACGCCCCGCACATCGGCGGCGGGACGGAAGTCATGCTGCAGCACATGGCCGAAGGTCTGCGCCGGCGTGGCCACGATGTACAGGTGCTGTGCACCGGACCGGACGCGGGCCTGCAGCGCGAGACGCTGAACGGTGTGGCGATACTGCGCGCCGGCCTGCGCAATCTCTACTGGCCCTTCGACGAACAGAATCACGGCACGCTGCAGCGCCTCGCCTGGCACGGGCTGGACCGCTACAACCGCAGCATGCGCAATGTGCTGGCGAAGGTGCTGGCAGAGGTCGAACCGGACGTGGTGGTCTGCCACAACCTGTCGGGCTGGTCGATCTCCGCCTGGGATGCGATCCGCGACGCCGGCCTGCCGCTGGTCCAGATACTTCACGACCAGTACCTGACCTGCCCGCGCGGCGTGCGCTTCCACAAGGGCCGGCACTGCGAGCAGCAGTGCACGTCCTGTGCGCTGCTGCGGCGCTCCCATGCATCGGCATCGAGCGAAGTCGATGCGGTGGTCGGCGTCAGCCGCTACCAGCTCAATGCGCTGCTCGATGCCGGGTACTTCGCCGGCAGCCAGAGCCATGTGGTCTACAACGGCTCGCCGATGGCGGAGGTGCCCGTCGCGCCGCCGGCTAACGGGCGTCGCCCGCTGCGCTTCGGCTTCATCGGCGCGCTGACCCCGAACAAGGGCGTGGAGTGGCTGATCGAGCAGTTCCAGGCGCGCGGCGAGGAGGCCTCGCTGCTGATTGCCGGACGGGGCGAGAGCAGCTACGTGAACCAGCTGAAGTCCCTCGCCGATCCCCAGCGCGTGCACTTCGTCGGCTACCGCAAGGCGGCCGAGTTCTTCAGTGAGATCGATGTTGCCGTAGTACCCAGCCTGTCACCGGAGTCCTTCGGCCTGGTGGCGCTGGAAGCCTGCGCCCACCACCTGCCGGTGATCGCCTCGCGCATGGGCGGCCTGACGGAGATCGTCCTGGACGAAATCAACGGCCTGCTCTGCTCGCCCGCCCGCAGCGACTCGCTGGGCGACGCCATCGAGCGCCTGGTGCGCGACCCGGCGCTGCGCCAGCGCCTGGCCTCGCGCGCCCGTGAGGTCGTGGCACCGATGCTCAGCCTGGAGCGGATGCTCGACGAATACGAAGCCATCCTGCGCCACACCCTGCTTACCCGCGGAGTCCAGCATGGAACTGCAATCCCCGTATCCACGCTTTGAGGTCGACCGGCGTGTGACCTTCGACCGCTCCTTGCTGGCGCTCGGGGTGCTGGTGGCCTTGCTGCTGGTGGAGACCTTCAACGGCGCGCTGCGCTTCTACACCGATCAGGCCGGCCTGTCGGCCATCGTCTACCTGCCCAAGGTGGCCTGCATCGTCGCGGTGGGTTGGGAGCTGTTCACCCGTCCGCAGCAGCGCGGCCTGTGGCTGCTGCTGATCCTCGCGGCGGCTTCGCTGCTGCTCGGCCGGCTGCACGGCGCCGAGTTCAAGAGCGGCTTCTTCGCCGTGTTCATCTACGCGCCGCTGCTGTTCGGCCTGCTCTGCGGCCCGTACCTGGAAATGCACCGCAAGGCGGTGGGCTGGATCATCGCCTTCTGCCTGCTCGCGTCGTTTGCCGGCATCGCTTTGGACATGCTGATCAACGTGCCGTGGAAGGGCTACAGCTACTCCATGGGCGGCGTCGAGATCAGCGGCAACCGCTCTTGGAGTGCCTACGGTCTGGACCGCATCGCCGGCTTCTCGCGGATGTCCTCGAGCCTGGCGATGATGCTGGCGGTGTTCAGCCTTTACCTGGGCTCGTTCCGCCTGTCATTGCCGGTGCGCGGGCTGATCTACCTGGTGGCGCTGGTGGGCATAGTGCTGACCACCAACAAATCCTCCGCCGGCGCGTTCGTCTTCGCGCTGCTGGTGATGAGCTTCAGCCGCCAGCGCCTGCTGTTCCTGCTGGCCGCGCTGCTGGTGGTGCTCGGCGCGCTGCTGTTGCCGCTGTACGGCCTGTACGCGCAGGTCGACCCGTACCTGGCCAGTGCCACCGGCGATAACCTGATGGGTTCGATGGTGGATCGCCTGGTCAACACCTGGCCGAACCTGATCAAGGTGATGGACTACAACGGCTGGATCTACACCGGCGCCGGGCTGGGCATGACCGGCAGCGCCTACGCGGCCTTCCCGATCTTCGGCGTCGAGCAGCTGGCGGTGGCGGACAATTCGCTGCTCTACCTCTGGTGCCTGTTCGGCGTCGCCGGCCTCGCCCTGTACCTGCTGGCAGTGCCGATGCTGATGCGCCTGCAACGCCAGCCCGGCCGCGAAGCCCGCGCGCTGCTCGGCATCGCCTACTGCATTCTGCTCATTGCCTGGACCAGCGACGTGCTCGAGTCGCCGATTCCCAGCCTGTTCCTCGGCCTGGCCATCGGCCGCGCCCTGCGCCTGCCGGGCGAGACCGCGCCGCAGCCGGCGCCGCGCACCCTGCGCCTGCAGGGCGGCATGCTCAGCCTGCTGGCCTGCGTGCTGCTGATCGGCGGGCTGCTGCAGTCGCCCTCCAGCATGGCCAAGGAAGCGCCCGTGGAAAACCTCGGCCCGGCGGAGTTCATCGTCGGCGCCAGCACCCACCAGAACATCCGCGCAGGCAACCGCGACGGCATCAATCGCCTGGCCCGCGAGGCCGGCATCCTGTCATTCCGCGACGACGCCTACTGGTCCAGCGTCGAGCGCGAGCCGGGCAAGCTGTCCATCGATGCCGCCTGGCGCGCGCAGCTGCGCAGCACCCGCAGCCTGGGGATAGACACGCTGCTGATCCTGGGCAACGAGAACCAGTTCTACGGCAACGCCAAGCCGCGCGACGACGCCTCCCGCGAGGGCTACCTGCGTTACGTGCGCTACGTGGTGCGCAGCTTCAAGGGGCAGGTCGCCTACTACGAAGTGTGGAACGAGTGGGACTCGGAAAACGCCACCGACAAGGACTTCAGCGACGACTACCTGACCCTGGTACGCGCGGCCGCCAAGGTGATCCGCGAGGAAGACCCGCAGGCCAGGATCCTTGCCGGGGCCGTCACCCTCAAGGGCATTCGCCAGGGCTTTGCCGAGCGCATCGCCGGTGGCGGCGTGCTCGACGTTGTCGACGGTATCTCGCTGCATCCGTCGGTGTATTGCGAGCGCGAGATGTCCACCCCCGAGGCGTGGCTGAACTGGTTCCAGGGCGTCAACCAGAAGCTGGAAAACGCCGCCGGCAAACCGGTCCCGCTGTACTTCACCGAGTTCAGCTGGCCCGCCCACGAAGGCGATTGCGGTATCAGCCGCGAGCGCCAGGCCGCCTACCTGGCCCGCGCCTACGTGCTGGTCCGCAGCCTGCCGAACGTGAAGGGGGCCTGGTGGTACGACCTGGTGGACGATGGCATCGACCGCACGGACATGGAGCACAACTTCGGCCTGCTCACCGCCAGCGGCCAGCCCAAGCCGGCCTACCACGCGATGGCCAGCATCGCCGACATCATCGGCCGCTACCGCTTCGTCGGTCGCGTGCCGAACGAGGACCCGAACGTCTACCTGCTGCGCTTCGCCAAGGCCAGCGAGGAAATCCTGGTGGCCTGGACCCTGGGCCACGAGCAGACCCTGAACATCACCAGCAAGCCCGGCAGCAGCGACACCCTCTGGCGCCTGGACGCCGTCGAGGGGATCGCCCGCCGCGAGGGCCGGCCGCTGCCCTGGCAATGCCCCGCAGGCGGCGGCGACTGCCAGGCCAGCATCCGCATCGACGAGTCGCCCACCCTGGTGCGCAGCGCGTCGGCCCCGCAACTGTCGTTGCGCTGACTCCATCGCGGAGAACACCCATGATCGTGATCAACGCGCGTTTTCTCACCCAGCAAGTGAGTGGTGTGCAGCGCTTCGCCGAGCAGATTTCGCTGTCGCTGGCGCGGTTGCGCAGCGACCTGCACTTCGTCGCGCCGCCCGGTGAAATCCTCCGCCCGGAAATCGCCAGCCAGCTCCGTGTCGAACAGATCGGCCAGCGCAGCGGGCACCTCTGGGAGCAGATCGACCTGCCGCTGTGGCTGGCCCGTCACGGCCGGCCGCTGCTGGTCTCGTTGTGCAGCACGGCGCCGCTGGCTTATTCGAAGCAGGTCGTCACGCACCACGACATCACCTACGTACGCCATCCGGAAAGCTTCTCCTGGAAGTTCCGGGCGCTGTACCGCCTGATGATTCCGCTGATGCTGCGTCGCTCGCTGGCGCAGGTCACGGTCAGCGAGTTCTCCCGCGGGGAGATCGCCTCGCACTACGGCATCGATCCCAAGGGCATCCATGTGATCGCCAATGCGGTGTCCGCCGAGTTCTGCACCGGCCTCGAGCCGACACTGCTCGAGCGTCCCTATGTACTGGCGGTGTCCTCGCCGGCGTCGCACAAGAACTTCTCCCGGCTGATCGAAGCGTTCCGTCTGCTCGGCGAGCTGGACGTGGAGTTGCGCATTGTCGGCGCCGCCAACCGCAGCTTCGTCGATGCGCAACTGCAGCAGAGCGGGCAGGGCGACCGGGTGCGCTGGCTGGGCCGGCTGGACGACGACCAGTTGATCGAGCAGTACCGCAACGCCGCCGTCTTCGCCTTCCCGTCGCTGTATGAAGGCTTTGGCATCCCGCCGCTGGAAGCGCAGGCCTGCGGCTGCCCGGTGGCGGCCGCCAGCAGTGCCTCGATTCCTGAAGTGCTGGGCAACTCGGTGCTGTACTTCGACCCCCTCGATCCGCCCGGCATTGCTGCGGCCCTGCGCCGCGTGCTGCTCGACCACAAGCTGCGCGCCGACCTGCGCCGCCTGGGACAGGAGAACGTCCTGCGCTACTCCTGGGACATCTCCGCCCTGCGGCTCTCCAGCCTGATCGACACCTTTCTGACCGAGCGCTCGGACTATCCGGCGCGCTTCGACGCCGAACAGATTGCCAAGCAAGGAGGCAGATCATGAAGGGCATCATCCTCGCCGGCGGCTCCGGCACGCGCCTGCATCCGATCACCCTGGGCGTGTCCAAGCAGCTGCTGCCGATCTACGACAAGCCGATGGTGTACTACCCGCTGTCGGTGCTGATGCTGGCCGGCATCGACGACATCCTGCTGATCTGCACGCCCACTGACCTGCCGAACTTCCGCGCCCTGCTGGGCGACGGCGAGCAGTTCGGGGTGCGCCTGCAATACGCCGTGCAAGCCTCGCCGGATGGCCTGGCGCAGGCCTTCCTGATCGGTGCGCAATTCATCGGCGACGACCCGGTGTGCCTGGTGCTGGGAGACAACATCTTCTACGGCCAGGGCTTCACCGAAACCCTGCGCGAAGCTGCAGCGCGGACCCGGGGCGCCACGGTGTTCGGCTACCAGGTGGCGGACCCGGGGCGCTTCGGCGTGGTCGAGTTCGACGACGCAGGCCGGGTGCTTTCCATCGAGGAAAAACCCCGCGTGCCGCGTTCGAACTATGCCGTCACCGGTCTGTATTTCTACGACAACCGCGTGGTGGAAATGGCCCGCCAGATCCGCCCCTCGGCCCGTGGCGAGCTGGAAATCACCGACATCAACAACCTCTACCTGGAGCTGGGCGAACTGCACGTCAGCCTGCTCGGTCGCGGGTTCGCCTGGCTGGACACCGGCACCCACGAGTCGCTGATGGAGGCCGGGCATTTCGTGCAGACCATCGAGGAACGCCAGGGACTGAAAGTCGCCTGCCTGGAGGAAATCGCCTTCCAGCAGGGCTGGCTCAGCGAGACGACGCTGGCGCTGCAGGCCGAGCGCCTGAGCAAGACCGGCTATGGCCGCTACCTGCAGCAACTGCTGCTGGACAAGCGACAGTGAACCCGCACCCGGCGAGCCCGTGGAGGGCTGGCCGGCACTGCGCCCGATAACGGACTGCGTTGCAGCGGCGCCAGGAGCGACGCCGGCAGTCGTGAGGTCATCATGCCCAACAAGACGAAAGGAATCCTGCGCGCACACCAGTCGCTGATCTCGCTGGCACATCGGCTGAGCGACATCCTGGTGATCGTGCTCACCGGGGTGGTCCTGCTCAGCGCCGGCAACGGCGTGCTGGACGCACAGATCTGGGTCTCGGTGCTGCTCTGCGTGATGCTGTTCCACTGGCTCGGCGAGCTGAACCAGTTGTACGGCTCCTGGCGCGGCGAATCGCTGCTGCGCGAATCGCTGAGCGTCACCCTGTACTGGTCGCTGGCGTTCTTCGCCGTGCTGCTGCTGGACATCTCGCTGCGCCACGTGGAGCTGGAAGAGCCCCGGCGCCTGGGGTGGTTCGCCGCGGCCCTGCTGATCATGGGCGGCTACCGCCTGGCCATCCGCATGCTGCTGCGCGTCGCCCGTCGCCACGGCTTCAACAGCCGCAACGTGGCCATCTACGGCACCGGCGAAGTAGGCGCGCGACTGGCCGAGACGATCCTCGCCGCGCCCTGGATGGGCCTGCGCCTGGTCGGCTTCTACGACGACCGCCCGCAGCAGATGGAGCTGGGCGAACGGGTACCGGTGAAAGGCGATCGCCTGGCGCTGATCGAGGCGGCCCGCTCGGGGCAGATCGACAAGGTCTACCTGACCCTGCCGCTGTCCCGCGAGCCACTGCTCAACGAGCTGATCCGCGAGCTCTCCGACACCACAGTATCGGTCTACCTGATCCCCGACCTGTTCATGTTCGACCTGCTGCACGCGCGCAGCGAGAGCATCAACGGGCTGGCCACCATCAGTATCTTCGACACGCCCATGGACGGCCCCAACGCCGTGCTCAAGCGCATCGAGGACGTGGTGCTGGCCTCGTTGATCCTGCTGCTGATAGCCGTGCCCATGCTGTTCATCGCGGTGGCCGTGAAGCTCACCTCGCGCGGCCCGGTGCTCTTCCGCCAGACCCGCTACGGCATGGATGGCCGGCCGATCCGCGTCTGGAAATTCCGCAGCATGACGGTCATGGAGGACGGTGCCGCCGTCACCCAGGCCTCGCGCAACGATTGCCGCATCACCCCGCTGGGCGCCTTCCTGCGGCGCACCTCGCTGGATGAATTGCCACAGTTCTTCAACGTCTTGCTCGGCGACATGTCCGTGGTCGGCCCACGCCCCCACGCCGTGGCGCACAACGAGCAATACCGGCGTCAGGTCAGCCGTTACATGCTGCGTCACAAGGTCAAGCCGGGCATTACCGGCTGGGCCCAGGTGAACGGCTGGCGTGGCGAAACCGACACCCTGGAGAAGATGCAGAAACGCATCGAGTTCGATCTGGACTACATCGAGAACTGGTCCGTCTGGTGGGACCTGAAGATCGTCTTGCTGACCCTGTTCAAGGGTTTCGTACACCGCAATGCCTATTGAGTCTCCACACAAGCTTCAAGGAAGGATTGCCATGAAAAACCTGCTCGCTTTCAGCTTTGTAGTCGGCAGTCTGGCGCTACAAGGCTGCGTGTTCTCCCCCGGTCAGCACATGACGGATTCCGATATCCAGCAAGAGGCCAGGAAAGAGGGGATGAACATCACCCTCGTGCCCATCACGCCCCAGGTGCTGCAACGCCAGGAGGCCGACTTCGCCGCCAAGCCCGGTGTCCCCGCCGAGCTGCTGAACTACCGTCCGCCGCAGTCGGACTACGTGATCGGCGGCGGCGACGTGCTGCTGGTCACCGTCTGGGACCACCCGGAGCTGACCAGCCCCGGCTCGACCCAGCAGATGGAAGCCAACGGCCGCGTGGTCGGTGCTGACGGCAACATCTTCTTCCCCTATGCCGGCGTGGTACGTGCCGAAGGGCAAACCCCGGCGCAGCTGCGTTCGAGCCTGGCCCGGCGGCTGGGGAACAAGGGCATCGTCGATCCGCAGGTGGACGTCACCGTGTTGCGCTATGCCAGCCAGCACGTGGTGCTTTCCGGGGCCTTCCAGAATGGCGGGCAGGTCGAGTTGAACAACACCCCGACCACCCTGGTGCAGGCAGTCAGCAAGGCCGGCGTGATCACCGGCGAAGCGGACCTGTCCGGTCTGGTGCTCAAGCGTGATGGCCGCGAGTACGTGCTAGACGTCGACGCGCTGAACCGTTCCGGTTCGACCCTGAGCGGTATCTACCTGAAGACCGGCGACCAGATCCATCTGCCCTACAACGACCGCAAGAAGGTCTACGTGGTGGGTGAGGTGGAACGTCCGCAGGTAGTCACCTACCGCACCACCGGCCTGTCCCTGCTCGAAGTGCTCGGCAATGCCGGCGGCCTGGCCCCGGAAACCTCCGACGGCGACTCGGTCTATGTCATTCGTGGCAACCCGCAACCGGTCGCCGGCACCGCGCCGGGCACCTTCCAGGCCCAGGTCTTCCACCTGGAAGCCAAGCGCCCGACCGCCTATGCCCTGGCCAAGGAGTTCGCCATGCAGCCGCAGGACGTGGTGTTCATCGGCCCGGCCAACATCACCCGCTGGAACCGCTTCATCAGCCAGCTGCTGCCGTCGGCCAACATCATCAGCACCAGCGCCGCCGTCGGCGGCAACTGATCGCACCCCGCACTCTCCGGCAATGCCTGCGACGTTGGGGACTTTTCCCACCGTCGCAGGTGGATCGCGGGAATCGACTCCGCACCGGGTGGTGGCCATCATCGCCGCCATCGGGTGCAGGGACGCACCACTCCTAGGCGGACTCCACCCCGCCGCTCTCCTTTGGGACCTTCCCCTAGCACAGGGTCCCGAACCCGCCCGCGTTGCAGCGCTGGCGGGTTTTTTTTGCCCGACGTCAGGCCGTTCGGACCAAGTCCTTACGCCGCTTCCGATTGATCAGCCATTTCATACGAACTGGGAACCTCCTCAGGGAGGTAGCGCCGGTCATTCGGCGCGCCACCATATATTCCAAAAAGAAATTACATAGTAATAATTAATTCTTTTTTGATTTATAGAGCTTCTTTTATCTTGGCCCCCAGCGTTGCCGTGACAGCGAAAGGGATGGCGGTTATCCGCCAGGCTGGAGGGGGTTCGTGGCGGTTTTCCGCTGATTTTTCTGAAGGGATTTGCTTGCAGATTGTTCTGAGTGTCGGAAATGGCTGGCATGTCAGGCAGGTAAGGCCGGTTGGCCTGGGGATTGCCTAGCCACAGACGCATGCCGCGCGCATTGCCACAACAACAAGACACGAGATCCGATCCATGCCATTCCATTCTTCTGCTGCCCTCCCGCCTGCCTGCCCGCGCTCGAACCCCGTATAGGGGAGCGCCGTACACCGCCGAATGACCGCATGCCGAGCGTGCCTGACACGCCGTGGCCGCTGCCTGCCGTTCGGTCGGGCTCCGCTGGAGCCAGTGGTCGCCTTGAATGGCCTGCTTTCCAAGATCAATAAAATGGGGAAATTCCAATGAAACGCCGCACTCTCACGCCATCGGGCCTCGCGCTCGCCATCGCTGCCGCAGGCCTCGCCCAATCCGCCGTCGCTGGCGGGTTCATCGAAGACAGCAAGGCCAACCTGACCCTGCGCAACTTCTACATCAACAGCGACAACCGCAACGGCACCGCCGAGCCGAGCAAGCAGGAAGAGTGGGGCCAGGGCTTCCTGCTCAACTACACCTCCGGCTTCACCGAAGGCACCGTGGGCTTCGGCGTCGACGCCCTGGGCCTGCTGGGCGTGCGCCTGGACAGCGGCAAGGGCACACATTACAACCCGACCAGCTCGAGTTTTTCCGGTACTGTCTTCCCCACCGATGGTGACGGTCGCGCGGTGGACGATTTCTCCCACCTGGGCGCCACCGGCAAGGTGAAGGTTTCCAGCACCGTGCTGCAGTACGGCACCCTGTTGCCCAAGCTGCCGGTCGTGACCTACAACGACGGTCGCCTGCTGCCGCAGACCTTCGAGGGTGGCCAGGTCACTTCGAACGAGTTCAAGGACCTGACCCTGCTCGGCGGTCAGCTGGAACACATGAAGGGCCGCAGCTCCAGCAACAACGAGGGGCTGTCCATCGCCGGTGCCAACAACGCGCGCACCGGCGAGTTCGTCAACAAGTTCTACTACGGCGGCGCCGACTACAAGCTGACCAAGGACCTGACGCTGCAGTACTACTACGGCAACCTGCAGGACTTCTACAAACAGCACTTCCTCGGCCTGCAGCACAACTGGGCGATCGGCCCGGGCGTGCTCAAGAGCGACCTGCGTTACTTCCACAGCAGCGATGACGGCAAGAACGGGCACGACAAGAACTTCTACACCAGCGGTTACTACGGCAACGGCGTGACCAAGGGCGAAGTCGACAACCGCGCCTGGAGCGGCCTGTTCACCTACACCGTCAGCGGCCACAGCTTCGGCGCCGGCTACCAGCAGCTCAGCGGTGACAGCGACTTCCCGTTCATCAACAACGGCGACGGTGCCACTGCCTACCTGATCACCGACGTGCAGATCGGCAAGTTCCTGCGTGCCGGCGAGCGCACCTGGCAGGTCCGTTACGGCTACGACTTCGCCCAGGCAGGCCTGCCGGGCCTGACCTTCCAGACCCTGTACCTGCACGGCGACAACATCGACACCAAGTACGGCGACAAGAGCGAGTGGGAGCGTGATATCTCCCTGGCCTACGTGATCCCGGATGGCACCTTCAAGGGCCTGGGTTTCACCTGGAAGAACGCTGCGCTGCGCAGCGGCCTGCCGACCACCGGCTCGGGCACCGCGACCCAGCGTGACCAGGACGAGAACCGCCTGATCGTCAGCTACACCATCCCGCTGCTGTAATCTCTCCGGGCTGGTGCAGAGCCGCCGTCCTCGCCAGAGGCGGCGGCTTTTTTCATGGCGCGCGAGTACGCAGCCAGCGCGCCATTTCGGACGAAATTTCCTGCTATCACTCGGCGTTCTTCCTGCCGCAATCGGAGACTTCCCATTCACGTCCGACGTGGCTCGTGGGTGTCTGAAAATCCAGGCGTGAACCTGGTCAAAGTTTGCGCAACAGGTCCCCGGGCTGGGAGTTCTCCGACGCGCGCTGGCCTGTCTTGCTCCTATCGTGACGCCGGTCGCGCGGACCGGCGGGAGAGGCATCGAGCAGGCCTTCCGGTGACGAGTGACAAAGCGAGTGTCATTCGGGAGGCGCCTCGGTGAGCGAGCGCTCCCGGCCAGCCATGGAAGGAAAAAGGCGGCGCAGATCGACCATCAATGTTTCCTTCGCTTTGATCGCCGTTCATTGCCCTCCCCACTCCGTCGTGATCAACACTGTCGTCATCCAGCCCGGGCGCCCTGTGCCGCAGGCCCGATGACGTACTCACGAACATGTCATGGGGAATCGTCATGCATTACCGCACACTCAAACGCTCGAGCCTGGCCGTGGCTATCGCTACCGTCGGTCTGGCCCAATCGGCCGTCGCCGATGGTTTCATCGAAGACAGCAAGGCCAGCCTCGGCCTGCGCAACTTCTACATCAATCAGGACAACCGCAACGGCTCCGCCGCGCCGAGCAAGCAGGAAGAGTGGGGGCAGGGCTTCATGCTCAACTATGCCTCCGGCTTTACCCAGGGGACGGTGGGGCTCGGTGTGGATGCGCTGGGCCTGCTGGGCGTCAAGCTCGATAGCGGCAAGGGCAAGCATTACAACCCGGACAGCAGCAACCTGGGCGGCATCGCGTTTCCCACCGACAGCCACGGCCGCGCGGTGGACGACTTCGCCAGCCTGGGGTTGACCGGCAAGGCCAAGGTCTCGGAGACCGAACTGCGCTACGGCACGCTGCAGCCCAAGCTGCCGGTGGTGACCTACAACGATGGTCGCCTGCTGCCGCAGACCTTCAGCGGTGGGCAGGTCACGTCCAACGAGTTCAAGGACCTGACCTTCGTCGTCGGCCAGCTGGAGCACATGAAGGGGCGTAACTCGAGCAACTCCGACCAGGGCCTGTCGATTGCCGGGGCCAACGCCGGCGGCAAGTCGCAGTACGCCCAGTACACCAACAAGTTCTACTACGGCGGCGCCGACTACCGGATCAACGAGGACACCACGCTCCAGTACTACTACGGCAATCTGAAGGACTTCTACAAGCAGCACTTCCTCGGTCTGCAGCATAACTGGGACTTGGGTGTGGGCACATTGAAGAGCGACCTGCGCTACTTCCACAGCAGCAGTGACGGCCAGAACGGCAGCCATGATCCGTTCTATGCCACCACCGGTTACTACGGCAACGGCGTGACCCGCGGCGAGGTGGACAACCGGGCGTTCAGCGGCCTGTTCACCTATAGCCTGCAGGGCCACAGCTTTGGCATCGGCCACCAGAGCCTCAGCGGCGACAGCGACTTCCCGTTCATCAACGACGGCGATGGTGCTTCGTCCTACCTGATCACCGACGTGCAGATCGGCAAGTTCCAGCACGCCGGCGAGCGGACCTGGCTGGCACGCTACGGCTATGACTTCGCCGCACTGGGCGTGCCGGGCCTGAACTTCCAGACGGTCTACCTGCGTGGCGACAACATCGACACCGCCTACGGCAAGCAGACCGAGTGGGAGCGCGATATCAGCCTGGGCTACACCATCCAGGACGGCGCGCTGAAGAACCTGGGCTTTGCCTGGAAGAACGCGTCGCTGCGCAGTGGCTTGCCGGCAGCCAGCACGCCGGGCTCCGCCAGCCAGCGCGACCAGGACGAGAACCGCCTGATCGTCAGCTACAGCGTGCCCTTGCTGTAACGCTGCCACTTCTGCAGGAGCGGGCCATGCCCGCGATCCGTGAGCAGGGCTCACGGCGTTCGGGCATCCGGGGGCGCGGACTTTGTCCGCGGTCACGGGCGTGGCCTGTTCCTACAGGTTTCGGGTAATGAAAAAGGCCGTCGCTCCGCTGGGAGCGACGGCCTTTTTGTCTTCAGCGGATCAGCGCTTCTGCGGCGCCGGCTGCTGCTGGGTGATGCAGTGGATGTTGCCGCCGCCCAGGAGGATCTCGCGCCCCGGGACCATGACGATCTCATGCTCGGGGAAGATGCGCTTGAGGGTCGCTTCGGCCTCGGCGTCCGCCGGGTCATCGAAGCGCGGGGCGATGATGCCGCCGTTGACGATCAGGAAGTTGACGTAGGAGCCGGCCAGGCGGATCGACGGATCGCGCGGCTGGGTGCCGATCACCAGGTCGATGCCCTCGCACTCGGCTTCGGTCGCGTGGATCGGGCCGGGGATGATGATCTTGTGCACGGTCAGCTGGCGACCCTTGGCGTCGCGGGCGGTTTCCAGCACGCGCATGGCGGCCTGGCAGCGCTCGTAGTTCGGGTCGTTCTGATCGTCGGTCCAGGCCAGCAGCACTTCGCCCGGGCGCACGTAGCAGCAGAAGTTGTCGACGTGGCCGTCGGTCTCATCGTTGAACAGGCCGTCCGGCAGCCAGATCACGGTATCGATGGCCAGGTGCTCGCGCAGCACGGCCTCGATTTCTTCGCGGCTCATGTGCGGGTTGCGGTTGTGGTTGAGCAGGCATTCCTCGGTGGTGATCAGGGTGCCTTCGCCGTCCACGTGGATGGAGCCGCCTTCGAGCACGAAGCCTTCGGTGCGGTAGCCGTCGGTGCGCTCGATGCCGAGGATCTTGCTCGCCACCTGGTCGTCGCGCTGCCACGGGAAGTACAGGCCGCCTTCCAGGCCGCCCCAGGCGTTGAAGGTCCAGTCCACGCCGCGCACGTCGCCCTTGTCGTTGATCACGAAGGTCGGGCCGGTGTCACGCACCCAGGCGTCGTCGTTGCTGATTTCCACCACGCGGATGTTGGCCGCGTCCGCCAGCTGGGCGCGGGCGTTCTCATACTGGCCGGCGGAAACGCCGATGGTCACCGGCTCGAAGCGGGCAATGGCGCGGGCCACGGCGCTGAAGGCAGCCTGCGCGGGCTTGCCGCCCAGGCGCCAGTTGTCCGGACGCTCGGGCCAGACCATCCAGGTCTGGGTCTGGGGTTCCCATTCCGCCGGCATGCGGAAGCCATCGGCGCGGGGAGTGCTGGTCAGCGTGGTCATGGGGCGGTCCTTGGTGTGTGCTTCGTGGAGGGGGAGGCGGATAGCCATCGAGGGGTATCGCTGCGCTCCAGCCATCCTACGGAGTGGGTTGTGTCATTCGGGAGGTCGTCGCCGTCGAGCGTTGCAGGAGGGCCAGTATAGGTCGCCTGTCTTCTCATCGCGTCGGAGTGCTCCCAGCTGGGAGAATTTATATCCGATAAAAATCGGTTTATGAAGGGCGGGATTGAAATATTTAGCCCATTCGTCCGGATATTTATCGGATAAAAATCGATTAACTGAGAGGGGCGGGGCGCTTCGGCAGGCAGGGCGGAAGGTACAGCGACAGGTAGGCGTCGATCACCCGCATGCCTTCTTCGGCCAAGCGCCCGGTGATCTGCCCGTGGCGCTGCACGGAGAGGGCGTAGACGCGGTCGCCCAGCTCGATGGCGAGGCTGAAGACTTCGATGTCCTGCGGCAGCGGCGGCAGTTCGAAGTGGCGTTCGAACAGCTCGCGCATGGCTCGGCCGAGTTGCACGTCGTGCTGGCTGTCGGCCTGGGTGACTTCGGCGAGGCCGTGGCTGGCGAGGATCAGCTGGCGCGCGGCGGCGTCCACGGCGTACACCGCCAGGGTGCGCTGCTCGACCAGCCGTGCGAGGTCGCGCCAGTCGCGCAGGGCGGCGTGGTCGACCGGTTGTTCCAGGCAGGCGCGGAAGGCGGCGTGGACGTCGCTGGTCAGCCCCTGCAGCAGGGCCGGCACGCTGGGAAAGAAGTGGTAGACGGAGGAGGGCGGGATCTCCGCACGCTCGGCCACCGCGTAGATCGACAGGCCCGCCGCGCCACTCTCGGCCAGCAGCGCGCGGGCGGCCTCGAGGATCACGGCGATGCGTGCCTGGCTGCTGGCGCGGGGCTTGCGAGTGGGCGAGGGGGTGGGCATGACGACCTCCGGAGCTGGGCGGCTATTGGACGCCAGCTCCGGGGTGCTCGGCAAGTCAGCTGCCGCCGGCGCGCAGTTTCTCCCAGACTTCGGTGATGACCGGGGCGGTCTTCTCCGGCGCGGTTTCCAGGGCGAACAGGCGACGCTTGGTCTCCTGGTCCGGGTAGAGGCCCGGCTGGTCACGCAGGGCGGCGTCGAGGAACTGTGCGGAGTCCTTGTTGCCGTTGGGATAGAGGGTAGCGGCGGTGATCTGCGCGGCGACCTTGGGCTGCATCAGGTAGTCGATGAACTTCAGCGCCAGGTCCGGGTGCTCGGCGGCCGTGGGGATCACCAGGTTGTCGATGAACAGCACCGAGCCTTCCTGCGGCACCACGAAACGCACCGGCTGGCCGGCGTTGGCCGCGCCCAGGGCATCGCCGACCCAGGCCATGGCGACGCACAGCTTGCCGGCGTTGAGATCCTGGATGTAGCGCTCGCTGTCGATGTAGCGCAGGTTCGGGCGCAGCTCGGCCAGCACCTCGCCGGCGCGGCGGATCTGCGACGGGGCGCTGCGGGCGAAGTTGCGCCCCTGGTAGTTCATCAGCACCGAGAAGGCTTCGTCGGGTGCGTCCAGCAGGCTCATGCCGCAGGCCTTCAGGCGCTGGCTCTGCTGCGGGTCGAACATGACGCTCCAGCTTTCGGGCAGCTTGCCGCCGTAGGCCTTCTCCGCTTCGGGTTCGTTGATCGCCAGGCCCACGGCGCCCCACAGGTAGGGCACGGCGTGCTGGTTGTTGGGGTCGACGGCGGCCAGCTTGCTCAGCAGCTGGGTGTCGAGGTGGCTGCGGTTGGGCAGCTTGCTGAAGTCCAGCGCCTGGATGCGCTTGTCGCGGATCAGCGCCGGCAGGTCGTTGTGCGAGGGCACCGCGACGTCGAATTTCTCGCCGCTCTCCAGGGCCTTCTTGACCTCTTCGGCGGTGCTGTAGGTCGTGTACTCGACCCGGATGCCGGTGTCCTTCTCGAAGTCCTTGAGCACTTCGGGGGCGATGTAGTCGTTCCAGTTGTAGACGCGGATGACCTGGTCGGCCCAGGCGGACAGCGGGCACAACAGCATCAGAATCAAGGCGTACAGGCGTGGCATTGGCGATCTCCCTGAATGAACCACGTAATCAGCGGATGCGGCATTCATTCGCCGCTCGATAGCGCGACAGCAAAGACACGACAGACGCGATGGACGCCCGGGCGGGCGGATGGAGACATCGCGAGCAGGAAGGAACGACGGATGTGGCTCGCCTCAGCGCCCCTCCTCGCTGTTGCGGTATCGCAGTTCCCCGGGTGTGCCAGAGGCACAAGGAAACGCCGGCACGAGGGCCGGCGTTTCGTTTACCACTTATACGGTGTGCAAGTACCAGTTGTACTCGAGGTCGGAGATCGAATATTCGAACTCCTGCATCTCATGCTCCTTGCACGCGACGAAGATGTCGATGTACTCGGGGCTGATGTACTTGTTCATCACGTCGCTGTCGTCCAGCTCGCGCAATGCATCGCGCAGGTTGTTCGGCAGGCTCTGTTCCAGCTGTTCGTAGGCGTTGCCTTCGATCGGCGCGCCCGGCTCGACCTTGTTGGTCAGGCCGTGGTGGACGCCGGCCAGTACTGCCGAGAGCAGCAGGTACGGGTTGGCGTCGGCGCCGGCGACGCGGTGCTCCAGGCGCACCGCTTCCGGCGCTCCAGTCGGCACACGCAGGGCAACGGTACGGTTGTCCAGGCCCCAGCTCGGTGCGTTCGGCACGAAGAACGCCGAACCGAAACGGCGGTACGAGTTGACGTTCGGGCAGAGGAACGCCATCGACGCTGGCAGGGTCTCGAGCACACCGCCGATCGCGTGGCGCAACGCGGCGTTCTGCTCGGGATCCTCGCTGGTGAAGATATTCTTGCCGTCCTTGTCGAGCAGCGAGACGTGCACGTGCAGACCGTTGCCAGCCTGACCCGGGTAGGGCTTGGCCATGAAGGTCGAGTCCATCTCGTGGTCGTAGGCGACGTTCTTGATCAGGCGCTTGAGCAGGACGGCGTAGTCGCAGGCCTTCAGGGCGTCGTCAACGTGGTGCATGTTGACTTCGAACTGGGCCGGGGCGCTTTCCTTGACGATGGCGTCGGCCGGAATGCCCTGGGCGCGGGCGCCGTCGATGATGTCCTGCAGGCAGTCGGCGTACTCGTCGAGGTCGTCGATGGAGTAGACCTGGACCGATTGCGGACGCTTGCCGGAGATCGGCGAGCGCGGCGGCTGCGGACGGCCGTTCACGTTCTCCTGGTCGATCAGGTAGAACTCCAGCTCGAAGGCCGCGACGATGGTCAGGCCGATGTCGGTGAACTTCTGCACTACTTGACGCAGCACTTCACGCGGGTCGGCGAAGAACGGCGTGCGCTCTTCCATCTCGTGCATGGTCATCAGCAGCTGCGCGGTCGGGCGCTTCTGCCAGGGTTCCATGGAGAGGGTGTTGGGGATTGGGAAACAGACGCGATCCGCGTCGCCAATGTCCAGGCCGAGGCCGGTGCTTTCTACGGTGGAGCCGGTAATGTCGAGAGCGAAGAGAGAGGCGGGGAGATTGATGCCCTTCTCATAGACTTTGGGCAGGTTGGTGCGTTCGATGCGCTTGCCGCGGACCACACCATTCATGTCTGCAATAAGGAGGTCGACGAATTGGACCTCGGGGTGTTCCTTCAGGAACTCACTCGCTTCTTCGAGCGACACGGCACTCTGGGGTACCGACATGATGTAACACCTTTATTGTTAAAAATTTCAATCATTCGAAAGCTGAGGTGTGAGTCAATCCGAATTGGCAAGGGTTGTCAATGTCGCACCAAAGTGGGGCGCATCGGTCGTGATGGGCCGTTTTTGGGGCGTTTCGAGCCGCTTTTGATGAGCGGAGAGCCTTGGCCGGCGGGCTGTTCAGTGGGGCGTGTTTGATTTTTTACATGGCTATTGTGTAAAAAAATGAACAAGGCTAAGCTCGGCCTCAAGCCCATAACACTTACAAACACGGGTGTCCCATGTCTCGCCTGCCGTTAATCGGCGTGTCCGCCTGCCTCAAGCAGATCGGTTCCAAACCCTACCATGTTGCTGGCGACAAATACCTCAGAGCGCTGATCTCCGGGGCCTCGGGCATTCCTTTGATCATTCCCTCCCTGGGCGATGCCATCGACCAGGAAGACATGTTGGCCGCGTTCGACGGCCTGCTCTTCACAGGCTCGGCGTCGAACGTCGAACCCCATCATTATAGTGGCTCCGCCAGCATTGCAGGCACCCCTCATGATCCCGAGCGCGACAGTACGACGCTACCGCTGATCCGCCGCGCCGTCGCGGCCGGGATTCCGGTGCTGGGCATCTGCCGTGGCTTCCAGGAAATGAATGTCGCCTTCGGCGGTTCGCTGCACCAGAAGGTGCACGAAGTCGAAGGCCTGATGGACCACCGCGAACCCGCCGGTGAGCCGATCGAAATCCAATATGGTCTGCGGCACGTCGTCGATGTGCAGCCGGGCGGCGTTTTCGCCGGTATCGGGCTACCCTCGCAGTTCCAGGTCAACTCTATTCACGGCCAGGGCGTTGATCGTCTGGCGCCCGGCCTTCGTGTAGAAGCTCTGGCGCCTGACGGGTTGGTTGAAGCCTTCTCCGTCGAAGGTGCGGCCTTTGCCGTCGGGGTGCAGTGGCATCCGGAATGGCAGGTCGAAACGAACCCCAACTATCTCGCTATCTTCCAGGCATTCGGCAAAGCCTGCGGCAAGAGGGCGGGGAACCGCTGAGTCCGGCGTTGGGGCCGGGCTCTCAAACCCTGAGGTCTTTATGACTAGCAAGTTAGACCAGCTGAGCGGCTGGTTGAAAGAACGCAAGATCACCGAAGTGGAATGCATGATCGCCGACCTGACCGGGATTGCCCGGGGCAAGATCGCGCCGACCGCGAAATTCCTCAACGAGAAGGGCATGCGCCTGCCGGAGAGTGTTCTCCTGCAGACCGTGACCGGTGATTACGTCGAAGACGACATCTATTACGATCTGCTGGACCCGGCCGACATCGATATGGTCTGCCGCCCGGACGAGAATGCCGTGTTCCTCGTCCCCTGGGCCATCGAGCCGACTGCGATGGTCATCCACGACACCTACGACAAGCTGGGCAACCCCATCGAGCTGTCGCCGCGCAACGTGCTCAAGCGCGTCCTCCAGCTTTACGCCGACAAGGGCTGGAAGCCGATCGTGGCGCCGGAGATGGAGTTCTACCTGACCAAGCGCAGCGACGACCCCGACTACCCGCTGCAGGCTCCGATCGGCCGTTCCGGTCGCCAGGAAACCGGTCGCCAGTCCTTCTCCATCGACGCGGCGAACGAATTCGACCCGCTGTTCGAGGACATGTACGACTGGTGTGAACTGCAGGGCCTGGATCTGGACACCCTGATCCATGAAGAAGGCACCGCGCAGATGGAGATCAACTTCCGTCACGGCGATGCCCTGGACCTGGCCGACCAGATCGTGGTGTTCAAGCGCACCATGCGTGAGGCCGCCCTCAAGCACAACGTCGCCGCCACCTTCATGGCCAAGCCGATGACCGGCGAGCCGGGCAGTGCCATGCACCTGCACCAGAGCATCGTCGACCTCAAGACCGGCAAGAACATCTTCTCCAACGCCGACGGCAGCATGAGCGAGCTGTTCCTGCACCACATCGGTGGCCTGCAGAAGCTGATCCCCGAGGCGCTGCCGCTGTTCGCCCCGAACGTCAACTCGTTCCGCCGCTTCCTGCCCGACACCTCGGCGCCGGTGAACGTGGAGTGGGGCGAAGAGAACCGCACCGTGGGCCTGCGCGTGCCGGATTCCACCCCGGACAACCGCCGCGTGGAGAACCGCCTGGCCGGTGCCGACGCCAACCCGTACCTGGCGCTGGCGGCCAGCCTGCTGTGCGGCTACATCGGCATGGTCGAAGGCCTCAAACCCAGTGCCCAGGTCAAAGGCCGTGGCTACGAACGGCGTAACCTGCGCCTGCCGCTGACCATCGAAGCCGCCCTGGAATGCATGGAAGGCAGCAAGACCCTGGAGAAATACCTGGGTGACAAGTTCATTCGGGGCTACGTCGCGGTGAAGCGCGCCGAGCACGAGAACTTCAAGCGAGTAATCAGTTCCTGGGAGCGCGAGTTCCTCCTGCTTTCTGTCTGATCGGCGTGGGGTCCGGCGCGTGGCCGGGCCCCGTGTTTCTTAGAAAAGAGGTTTTACCAAGATGACTAACCAGACCAGCGCCAACACCCAACACTGGCAGGCGCTCAGCCGTGATCACCACCTGGCTCCGTTCACCGACTACAAGCAGCTGAACGAGAAGGGTGCACGCATCATCACCAAGGCCGAAGGCGTGTACCTGTGGGACAGCGAGGGCAACAAGATCCTCGACGGCATGGCTGGCCTGTGGTGCGTGAACGTCGGCTACGGTCGCAAGGAACTGGCCGAAGTCGCCTACAAGCAGATGCAGGAACTGCCCTACTACAACCTGTTCTTCCAGACCGCCCACCCGCCGGTGCTGGAACTGTCCAAGGCCATCGCCGACATCGCCCCCGAAGGCATGAACCACGTGTTCTTCACCGGCTCCGGCTCGGAGTCCAATGACACCGTGCTGCGCATGGTCCGCCACTACTGGACCATCAAGGGCCAGCCGCAGAAGAAGGTGGTCATCGGCCGCTGGAACGGCTACCACGGCTCCACCGTCGCCGGCGTCAGCCTGGGCGGCATGAAGGCGCTGCACGAGCAGGGTGACCTGCCGATCCCCGGCATCGAACACATCGCCCAGCCCTACTGGTTCGGCGAAGGCGGCGACATGGACCCGGAAGAGTTCGGCGTCTGGGCTGCCGAGCAGCTGGAGAAGAAGATTCTCGAGGTTGGCGAAGACAAGGTCGCCGCCTTCATCGCCGAGCCCCTGCAGGGCGCGGGCGGCGTGATCATTCCGCCGAAGACCTACTGGCCGAAGATCCGCGAGATCCTCGCCAAGTACGACATCCTGTTCATCGCCGACGAAGTCATCTGCGGCTTCGGCCGTACCGGCGAATGGTTCGGCAGCCAGTACTTCGGCAACGCCCCGGACCTGATGCCGATCGCCAAGGGCCTGACCTCCGGCTACATCCCCATGGGCGGCGTGATCGTTCGCGACGAGATCGTCCATACCCTGAATGAGGGTGGGGAGTTCTACCACGGCTTCACTTACTCTGGTCACCCGGTAGCCGCTGCGGTGGCGCTGGAGAACATCCGCATCCTGCGCGAAGAGAAGATCGTCGAGCGCGTGAAGAACGAAACGGCACCGTATTTGCAGCAGCGCTGGCAAGAGCTGGCCGACCATCCCCTGGTAGGCGAAGCCCGCGGGGTAGGCCTGGTGGCAGCACTGGAGCTGGTGAAGAACAAGAAGACCCGCGAGCGCTTCGAAGGCAAGGGTGTCGGGATGCTGTGCCGCGAGCACTGCTTCCGCAACGGTCTGATCATGCGCGCGGTGGGAGACACTATGATTATCTCGCCGCCGCTGGTGATCGAGAAATCGCAGATCGATGACCTGATCACCCTGGCGCGCAAGTGCCTCGATCAAACCGCCGCAGCCGTTCTGTCTTGAGTCTTTCACCAGACCTTTGACAGACTGCGCCTGTGCGTTGGCCAGGCTCACCGGGTGGTGACGGAAGGAGATGTCCACGCCACCCGGAACATCAAAAAAACAAACGGAGCTACCCGCATGTTCAAGACCTTCGGCAAATCCCTGCTCGCTGTAACGCTGGCAGGCGCTGTGGCTGGTATGGCGCAGGCAGATGACAAGGTGCTGCACGTCTACAACTGGTCGGACTACATCGCGCCGGACACGGTCGACAAGTTCACCAAGGAAACCGGAATCAAGGTCGTCTACGACGTCTACGACAGCAACGAAGTGCTGGAAGCCAAGCTGCTGGCCGGCAAGTCGGGCTACGACATCGTGGTGCCGTCCAACTCCTTCCTGGCCAAGCAGATCAAGGCTGGCGTGTACACGCCGCTGGACAAGTCCAAGCTGCCGAACTGGAAGAACCTGAACCCGGACATCATGAAGACCCTGGAGATCAGCGACCCGGGCAACCAGTACGCGATCCCCTACATGTGGGGCACCATCGGCATCGGCTACAACCCGGACAAGGTCAAGGCCGCGCTGGGCGACAACGCCCCGGTGGACTCCTGGGACCTGGTGTTCAAGCCGGAAAACATCCAGAAGCTGAAGGCCTGCGGCGTCAGCTTCCTCGACTCGCCGACCGAAATGCTCCCGGCCGCCCTGCACTACCTGGGCTACAAGCCCGATAGCCAGGACCCGAAAGAGCTGAAGGAAGCCGAAGCACTGTTCCTGAAGATTCGTCCGTACGTCTCCTACTTCCACTCCTCCAAGTACATTTCCGACATCGCCAACGGCAACATCTGCGTGGCTATCGGTTACTCGGGTGACGTGTACCAGGCCAAGTCCCGCGCTGAAGAAGCCAAGAACAAGGTCACTGTGAAGTACAACATTCCGAAGGAAGGTGCCGGCGCGTTCTTCGACACCGTCGCCATTCCGAAGGACGCCGAGAACCAGGAAGCCGCGCTGAAGTGGATCAACTTCCTGCTCGAGCCGGCGGTCATGTCCGAGATCACCAACGTCGTGCAGTTCCCCAACGGCAACGCCGCGGCCACCCCGATGGTGAACGACGCGATCCGCAACGACCCGGGCGTGTATCCGACTCCGGAAACCATGAAGAAGCTGTATGCCTTCCCGGACCTGCCGGCGAAGACCCAGCGTCTGATGACCCGCAGCTGGACCACCATCAAGTCCGGCAAGTAATCGGGTAGTCGCTGCCGCCTGGCGCGGCAGCGGATGTACCGGGACAGCGGCGGGGGAGTGTTCTCCCCCGCCCGCTACCGGCAGCAACAAACAGCTTCCATCGGTGGAATGGCTGCGCAAGCCCCGGCGCTCTCGTGCTGATGATGGGTTCGGCGCTATCCACGGACCGGCCGTCGAAACCCCGGCAGCAACCGACCGAAGTAGTCAAAAACAACGAGAGGACTCACGTGTGCACATTCCCTTCCGCAGAACCCTGATCGCTGCAGTCTCCGTCTTCGGCCTGACTTCGCTGGCCCAGGCGGAACAGACCGTCCATATCTACAACTGGTCGGACTACATCGGCGAAACCACCCTCGCCGACTTCGAGAAGGAAACCGGCATCAAGCCGGTGTACGACGTCTTCGACTCCAACGAAACCCTGGAAGGCAAGCTGCTGGCCGGTCGCACCGGCTATGACGTGGTCGTGCCGTCCAACCACTTCCTCGGTCGCCAGATCAAGGCCGGCGCGTTCCAGAAGCTGGACAAGAGCCAGCTGCCGAACTGGTCGAACCTCGATCCGCACCTGATGAAGCAGCTCGAGGCCAACGACCCGGGCAACCTGTACGGCGTGCCGTACCTGTGGGGCACCAACGGCATCGGCTACAACGTCGAGAAGGTCAAGGCCGTGCTGGGTGTCGACAAGATCGATTCGTGGGCCGTCCTCTTCGAGCCCGAGAACATGAAGAAGCTCAGCCAGTGCGGCGTCGCCTTCCTTGATTCGGGCGACGAAATGATGCCGGCTGTGCTCAAGTACATGGGGCTGGACCCCAACAGCACCAACCCGGATGACTACAAGAAGGTGGAGGACAAGCTGATGAAGGTGCGTCCGTACGTCACCTACTTCCACTCCTCCAAGTACATCTCCGACCTGGCCAACGGCAACATCTGCGTTGCGGCCGGTTTCTCCGGTGACGTATTCCAGGCCGCCAACCGCGCCAAGGAAGCCGGCAAGGGCGTGAACATCGCCTATGCCATTCCCAAGGAAGGCGCCAACCTCTGGTTCGACATCCTCGCCGTGCCGAAGGATGCCTCGAACCCGAAGGCGGCCCACGCGTTCATCAACTACCTGCTCAAACCCGAAGTGATCGCCAAGGTCAGCGATTACGTCGGTTACGCCAACCCGAACCCCAAGGCTGGCGAATTCATGGATGAGTCCGTGCGCAACAATCCTGAGGTGTACCCATCCCAGGAGGTTCTCGACAAACTCTTCGTGCAGCATGAGCTGCCGCCGAAGATCCTGCGCCTCATGACCCGTTCCTGGACCAAGATCAAGTCGGGCAAGTAAGACGGTTTTCCCCAAATCCGTCCGCGCGGGCACGGAGCGTCGGAGCTGCCCTATGAAGGCTCTCCGGCGCACGTAAACTGCGCCAGCCCTGTAATACCAAGCATGCCCGGCCGCGGGGGCCGGGCCTCTATGATTTGGGAGTTGTGGTAATGGCAATAGCCTCCGGTGCCTACAAGAAAGCCTTGAGTGGCGACCAGAAGCCTAAAGAGGTTCTGGTAAAAATCGACCGGGTCAGCAAGCAGTTCGACGAAACGCTGGCTGTGGACAGCGTGTCCCTGGACATCAAGAAAGGCGAGATCTTCGCCCTGCTGGGTGGTTCGGGTTCGGGCAAGTCGACCCTGCTTCGCATGCTGGCTGGTTTCGAGCGTCCCACTGAAGGTCGCATCTTCCTCGATGGCCAGGACATTACCGACCTGCCGCCCTATGAGCGGCCGATCAACATGATGTTCCAGTCCTACGCCCTGTTCCCTCACATGAGCGTGGCGCAGAACATCGCTTTCGGTCTGAAGCAGGACGGCCTGCCCAAGGCCGAGATCGACAAGATCGTCGACGAGATGCTCAAGCTCGTGCAGATGACCCAGTACGCCAAGCGCAAGCCGCACCAGCTCTCCGGTGGCCAGCGTCAGCGCGTGGCCCTGGCCCGCTCCCTGGCCAAGCGTCCGAAGCTGCTGCTGCTCGACGAGCCCATGGGCGCGCTGGACAAGAAACTGCGTTCGCAGATGCAGCTGGAACTGGTGGAGATCATCGAGCGCGTGGGCGTGACCTGCGTGATGGTGACCCACGACCAGGAAGAGGCCATGACCATGGCCCAGCGCATCGCCATCATGCACCTGGGTTGCATCGAACAGATCGGCAGCCCGATGGACATCTACGAGACGCCGGCCAGCCGCCTGATCTGCGAGTTCATCGGCAACGTCAACCTGTTTGACGGCGAGATCGTCGAGGACCTGCAGGACCACGCGGTCATCGCCTGCCCGCAGCTGGAAAACCCGATCTACATCGGCCACGGCATCAGCACCCGTGCCGAGAACAAGCGCATGACCTACGCGCTGCGTCCGGAAAAGGTCATGGTCAGCGCGCAGAAGCCGGAAAACCTCGAACACGAAGGCTTCAACGTCGCCCAGGGCACCGTCCACGACATCGCCTACCTGGGCGGTCACTCGGTGTACTACATCAAGCTGGCCTCCGGCTTCATCGTCCAGGCCTTCATGGCCAACGCCGAGCGCCACGTGGCGCGCCCGACCTGGGACCAGCCGGTTTACATCAGCTGGTACGACGACAGCGGTGTGGTACTGCAATCATGAACATCAGCAAATCGCTCATGAAACGCCTGCCGAACGGCCGGCATGCCGTGATCGGTGTGCCGTTCTTCTGGCTGTTCCTGTTCTTCCTGCTGCCCTTCGCCATCGTGCTGAAGATCAGTCTGGCAGCCGCAGACGTGGCCATTCCGCCGTACACCGAAGTGTTCCAGTACGCCGACCAGACGCTCCAGGTCGTGATGAACCTGGGCAACTACCTGATGCTGACGGATGACCCGCTCTACATCGACGCCTACCTGGGCTCGCTGAAGATGGCGGCGATCAGCACCTTCCTGTGCCTGCTCATCGGATACCCGATGGCCTATGCCATCGCCCGCGCCAGCAAGGAAATGCAGACCGTGCTGCTGCTGCTGATCATGATGCCGACCTGGACGGCGATCCTGATCCGCGTGTACGCCTGGATGGGCATCCTGTCCAACAATGGCCTGCTCAACAGCTTCCTGATGTGGCTGGGCATCATCAACGAGCCGCTGACGATCCTGAACACCAACTTCGCGGTGTATATCGGTATCGTCTACTCGTACCTGCCCTTCATGGTCATGCCGCTCTACGCCAACCTGGTGAAGCACGACATGAGCCTGCTGGAAGCCGCGTCCGACCTCGGCGCGCGCAGCTTCACCAGCTTCTGGAAGATCACCGTCCCGCTGTCCAAGAACGGCATCATCGCCGGCTGCATGCTGGTGTTCATCCCGGCGGTGGGCGAGTTCGTGATCCCGGAACTGCTCGGCGGCCCGGAGACCCTGATGATCGGCAAGGTGCTGTGGCAGGAGTTCTTCAACAACCGTGACTGGCCGGTGGCTTCCGCCCTTGCCGTGGTGATGCTGGCCATCCTCATCATCCCCATCATCCTCTTTAACAAGAACCAGGCTAAAGAGCTGGAGGGCAAGGTATGAACAAGCGTTGGTCGTTCTCCAACATCATGCTGGTGTTGGGCCTGCTCTTCATCTACGTGCCGATGATCATCCTGGTCATCTACTCGTTCAACGGCTCCAAGCTGGTGACCGTGTGGGGCGGCTGGTCGGTGAAGTGGTACGTCGGCCTGCTGGACAACCAACAGCTGGTCGGTTCGGTGTTCCGCTCGCTGGAGATCGCCTGCTACACCGCGATCTCCTCGGTGGCCCTGGGCACCCTGGCGGCCTTCGTGCTGACCCGCATCCCGCGCTTCCGTGGCCGTACGCTGTTCGGCGGCATGGTCACCGCGCCGCTGGTCATGCCCGAGGTGATCACCGGTCTGTCGCTGCTGCTGCTGTTCGTCGCCATGGCCCAGCTGATCGGCTGGCCGCAGGAACGCGGCATCGTGACCATCTGGATCGCCCACACCAGCTTCTGCTCGTCCTACGTGGCAGTGGTGGTGTCGGCACGCCTGCGTGAGCTGGACCTGTCCATCGAGGAAGCGGCCATGGACCTGGGCGCCAAGCCCTGGAAAGTGTTCATGCTGATCACCATCCCGATGATCGCCCCGTCGCTGGCGGCGGGCGGCATGATGTCCTTCGCGCTGTCGCTGGATGACCTGGTACTGGCCAGCTTCGTGTCCGGTCCTGGCTCCACCACCCTGCCGATGGAAGTGTTCTCCGCCGTGCGCCTGGGCGTGAAGCCGGAGATCAACGCCGTAGCCAGCCTGATCCTGCTGACCGTTTCGCTGTTCACCTTCTTCGCCTGGTACTTCACCCGCCAGGCCGAGGAGCGTCGCAAGCGTGCGATCCAGGAAGCCATGGAGTCCAACGCGACCGATTGGCAGAAGGGTTCGACAGCCACCGCCTGACGCCGTCTTGTCGGCCGGTAGTATCCGGCGATTGTCGAACCACGGGCCACCTTCGGGTGGCCCGTGTTTTTTTGCTCACACGTTATTCCGAAGTGCTTGGAAGTACGGGGTTTATCGGAAAAAACCGTGGGTCGCAAAGGCTCGCTCCCGGCCGATTGCCAACTACGCTCTAAGCGTTCGGTAGCGCTTTCCGGTCACCCCCCGAACCAGGACCGGATCGTGTCGCCGGCAAACTTCCAGTGACGCCTTATGGCACTCCGTGCGGGAGACGGCGCCCAATACAACACCCCGATCGTTATCCCTTGGGGAAATAAAGCGCCAGGGAGCTTCGGCATCTCCCGCAACACTCTCTACAAGCACCCATGAAAAACCCCGCCGAGGCGGGGTTTTTCATTTCCGGGTGAATCCTGTCCCGGGCGTTTCAGCGACGCACGGGAATCAGTCGCAGGATGCCCTTGGTGTTGGCCTTCACTTCGTTGTCGTCGTAGTGCTGCGGCAGGTACTGGCCTTCGATGTAGGCCTCGGCCTGGTCGTCGTAGTGCTTGTCGAAGGGCACGCCACTCTGCCCCACCGGGTTGATGCCCAGGCTGTGGGCCGGATCGGCGAAATCGATCAGGCGACGGGTGGACGGGCCGTAGACCACCTGCCAGGGCGCCGGGCCGACGCGGGCGGACAGATTGTTCGGCACCTCGTGGCCGCCAGGAGCGGCGAATGGACCGACGTTGAAGAGGCGGTCCAGCGGCTTCTGCTGGCCCAGCGGGTGGCTGTGGGTGAGGGTATGCGCCTTGCCCCATTGCCACTGCTTCGAGTCCTGGCCGAGGGTGGCACGCAGGTGCGCCAGGCTGTCCTTCCAGGCGGCCTTGACGATATCGGCGCGGGTTTCCTTCTGCGGTGTCTTGCGGTTGTCCCACCACGGCGAGCTCTCGTCGGCGGCCAGGCGTGGCAGGGCCACGTCGAGCACGCGGGTGGACAGCAGGTTGTCGAAGAAGGCGTCGCCCATCTCGTCGCGCATGGCGCCGTCGGCCACCTGGTAGAGCAACTGGTTGAACACCGTGGCGGTGACCGAATCCAGCGGGTGATCGCCCTGCCAGTTGGCCAGGTTCTCCACCAGCGCCTTCTCTTCGTCGGTCGCGGCGGCCTCACGCAGGATCGGCAGCAGCGGCTTGAGGAAGCGCGGGCCATAGCCGGTGGAGGTGTCCAGTTGCAGCGCCTGGCTGTTCTGCAGGTCCCACTTCACCGAATCGTCGGACAGGCGCTTGTTCAGCTGCTGGCCGCGATCGGGAAGGTTGTAGTAGCCCGGCACCGGACGGCCGTTGGCCGGCACCGGCTGGAAGTTGGCGGAGACGATATAGCCGCGCGCCGGGTTCTCTTCCTGCGGGTTCTCGCTGAAGGGATAGAAGCCGCTCTTGTCGGCCTGGCCACTGGTGCCGTCGAGGAGGAAATTCGGGTTGACCCCGTCCGGGCGCACTGGCAGCTGCGCAGAGGCCCACCAGCCAATGTCGCCACGGGCGTTGGCCCAGACCACATTGAGGCCCGGCGACTGGATCTTCGAGGCAGCGGCGCGCGCCTTGGGCAGGGTATCGGCGCGGTTCAGCTCATAGAAGGCGTCGAGGATCGGGTTCTGGGTTTCCAGGAAGGCCCACCACATGGACACAGGCGTCTTGCCGGCGGCGGTGCCCAGCGCGTCGTTGACCAGCGGGCCGTGGGGTGAACTGCGCAGGGTGATCTTCACCGGCGCCTCGCCCTTCACCGCGATGCTCTGCTCCTCGCTCTTCAGGTCGGCCCACTGGCCGTGGTACCAGACCTGGTTGGGGTTGTCCGGGTTGACCTTCTCGGCGATCAGGTCGACGTCGTCGTTCTGGAACATGGTCAGGCTCCAGCCGAACTGCAGGTTGTGGCCGAGCGAGGCGAAGGGGTTGAGCGCCTGGTAGTGGCCGTACAGCTCGAAGCCCGGCGCGCTGGCCTGCATCTCGTACCAGACCGCCGGTACGGCGAAGCGGATGTGCGGATCGCCCGCCAGCAGCGGCTTGCCGCTCCTGGTGCGGCTGCCGGAGACAGCCCAGGCGTTGCTGCCCTCGAACTGCGGCAGGCCGGCCTTCTCCAGCGCGGCGTGGCTCAGCCGGGCGATGGCGCTCAGGTCCTGCCAGTCGGCGGCGGCCAGGGCCTTGGGCGTCATCACGCCTTCAGGGTGCCAGTCGAGGTCGAAGACCTTCAGGTAGTCCGCGCCCAGCTCGTCACGCACGTAGGTCAGCACCGGCTCGGTACGGAAGGCAGCGGCGAAGCTGTAGGCCATGTAGCCGGCGACGCTGACGGTGTCTTCGGGAGTGAAGGCGCGCTTGGGAATGCCGAGGATGTCGAATTCCACCGGGCGCGGGTGGCTGTCCTGAAACTGGTTGATGCCATCGAGGTAGGCGACCAGCGCCTTCCAGGCCGGGGAGTTCTTGTCCTGTTTGGCCACGTATTCGGCGGCGTGGTCGCGGATGCGCAGGCTGCGGAACATGCGGTCGGTGTCCACCAGCTTGGGTCCGAGCACCTCGGCCAGTTCGCCACGGGACAGGCGACGAAGGATTTCCATCTGGAACAGGCGGTCCTGGGCGTGGACGTAGCCGATTGCCCGGTACATGTCCTCTTCGCTGCCGGCCTTGATGTGCGGCACGCCGCGCTCGTCATAGCGAACCGTGACTTCGCTGGCCAGGCCCGCCAGGGGCAGTTGTCCGTCGCGTAGCGGCTGCTTGCCGTGCAGGTACCAGCCGGCACCCGCCGCGGTAGCGGCGACAACGACGGCGAGGACAGTCAAAGTGCGTTTCATGCGGCAACTCCTTGTTGTTATGCGGCGATTCTGCAGTGGATACCGCTCGTCGCTCATTGACCAAATGTCTCGCTGCTGGAATTCTCCGGTCAATCCCAGGAGTGACCATGGCCGCCCCCGAGCTGAACTTCCCCGCCACCCCGGCGCTGACCCAGTCCGCCACCCTGCGCCGCCAGCTGTACGAGGCGCTGTCGGTGCTGGGCTTCGACCCCACCGACATCTACCGTCAGGCCCTGCAGAAGGTGCGCCTGCCGCCGCCGGCGCAGAGCGGTCGTCTGGTCCACGACGATGCGCCATTGTTCTGGACGACCCTTGACGAAATTACCGGCGACGCCGATATCGGCCTGCACCTGGGCGAGGCGATGAAGCCGCGCCTGCTGGACGTGGTCGGCTACCTGCTGATGGCCAGCAGCGACCTGCGCGAGGCGCTGCACAGCTTCCTGCGCTTCCAGCACATCCTCTCCGGCGGTTTCGCCGCGCAGATGCGCGAGGAGGGCGAGCAGGTGCGGCTGATCCTCGACCTCAACTACCTGGGTACCAGCAATCTGCGCCAGCAGATGGAGTGCCTGATGCTGCTGTTCCTCAAGCTGCTGGCGCTGATCACCGACGATGAATTCCGCGTCCAGGCCATCGAGTTCCGCCATCCGCAGCCGCGCCGATTGAGCGAGCACCGGCGGCTGTTCGGCCTGACGCCAAGCTTCGGCAAGGCCAATGACGCCCTGCTGTTCGATCGCGCGCAAATGGCCCGGCCGTCACGCACCGGCAACCCGGTGCTGCACCGGTTGCTCACCGAGCACGCGCGGGAGCAGTTGGGGACACTCGACGAGAACGACCTGCTCAACCGCCTGCGTTACCTGATCGCCATACGCTTGGGGGAGGAGCAATGCACCCTGCAAAGCTGCGCTCGCGAGCTGGGCGTGCGGCCGGGGCTGCTGCAGCGCAACCTGGCGAGCCGGGCGCAGACGTTCAGGGAAGTACGGGAGGAGGTGCGTCGGCAGCGTGCCGCGCAGTTGCTGGAGCAGGGCGAGGCGATCCGCGAGGTGGCGCGGGCCTGTGGTTTTGCCGAGCTGTCGCCATTCTATCGCGCATTCAAGCGCTGGTATTCGGTGCCGCCCGAGCGCTATCGCCAGCGGCTGCAGGGCGGCACCGAAGGCTGAGGCTTACTCGGCCAGCGGGATTTCGCGGCTGACTTCCAGCAGCGCCATGGCGTCGAGCTGGTCTTCGACCTGCAGGAAGCGCAGGGCGCGCTGCGGCGAGACTTCCTTGGCGATGCGCTTGAGGTACTTCTCCTTCAGTTCCTGACGATCGTCCTGCAGCTCCAGCACCTGCTTCTGCAGCTTGGCCGCGTCGTCGTTGCTCACCGAACCGGTGTTATAGCTGTTGGCGTAGTCGATGATGATCGCCAGGGTCTGCTTGCTCAGCTTGTCCGCCTCGGTGCGGTAGCTGTTGTAGATCGGCCAGAACTTCTCAGTTTCCTGCGGGGTGAGCTTCATGTTGGCTTCGACGATGCGCTTGCGCTTGTAGTCGATGTCGGCGATGCGGTTGTTGATGGCCTGCTTGTGTTGTTCCATCACCTGTTTGCTGTTGGGGGCATCTTCGGCGTGGGCGGCCAGCGGCAGGACCAGCCCGGTGGAGACAACGGCGCAGAAGGCGAGGGCGAAAGGAAGACGCATGCGAAAAGCTCCTTGGTGGCGAACGGCCCTTTATGGGCCGGCGTTCCAAGTGTAGTCACGGATTGGCCGTCGGCTTCGTTGATGCGGCTCAGTGCTTCGTGCCTTCCCAGGGGCAATAGCAGCCCACGGCCAGCGTATGGGTCGCGTTGACCTGGCGGCCGCCCACCAGGGCGTCAAGGATCGGCTCGATGAAGCTGTTGCCCGAGGTGCATACGGCGCCTTCGCTGTAGGGGCCGAAGTAGGCCAGCTGGCCCTGGGCATCCCAGATCGCCACGGCAGGGCTGGCGGGCAGTTGCTCGGCGCCGGGCAGCGAATCCAGCGCACGCATGGCGCCCAGCGTGTCGGGCAGGTGGCCGCGGCTGCCGGGCTTCTGCACGGCGAAGAATTCCACGCCCTGCGGGCCGAAGCGCTGGATCAGCTCGGCGAGGTGCTGCTGGTTGCCGACGTTGCACGGGCAGGCCGGGTCCCAGAAATGCACCAGGCGGATCTTGCCGGGACCGGCCAGCTGCGCGGGCAGCATCAGGTGGTCGCCGGAAAACAGCTGCGGCTGATGGCTGAACGGACGGATGAAGCGGTTCTCGTACCACCAGTAGGTGGCGAGCAGCGCGCCCAGACAGAGCGCGGCGATCAGCCAGGTGAGCAGCGATTTTCGGCGTGAGGACATGACGGCGACCAGTGACAGAGTCGGTAAGATAGCCGACAAGCTTGCCACGGGGGCGGGCGCGGCAGAATATCCCGCTGCCGCACGCGCTCTTGTCCACCCGCCTGCCAGAAGCGAAATGCCCATGCCTGAAGCCTTCCAGCCCGATCTGCTGCGCAGCCTGCTGCGACCTCTGACCGCAGAGGCGAACGAGGTCGGCATCGCGCTGTACCAGCACTTCTACGGCCTGGACCTGCACGTCCGCCATCCGGGCCTGCAGAGTCGGCTGGGGACCTTCGAGGCTGGTGGCTACCAGATCGCCGCACAGTACTGGCGACCGGTGCTGGCGCGCGGCACCGTGGTGCTGCTGCACGGTTACTATGACCACATGGGCCTGTACCGCCACGTGATCGACTGGGCGCTGGGCATGGGCTTCGCGGTGCTGGCCTGCGATCTGCCGGGGCACGGCCTGTCGGGCGGGGCTGCCGCCAGCATCGGCGACTTCGCCGAATACCAGGTGGTGTTGGGTGCGCTGTTGGGCCAGGCCCAGGCGCTGGACCTGCCGCAACCCTGGCATCTCTGTGGGCAGAGCACCGGCGGGGCGATCCTGCTGGACTACCTGCTCACCGGCGCTCCACGCCCGGAGCTGGGTCGCACCATCCTGCTGGCGCCGCTGGTGCGACCGCGAGCCTGGGGCTGGTCGAAGTTCAGCTACCAGATGCTGCGGCCCTTCGTGGACTCGATCCCGCGGCGCTTCAGCGAGAACTCCAACGACGCCGAATTCCTTTCCTTCCTGCGCGACCGTGATCCGCTGCAGCCGAAGATCCTGCCCACGGCCTGGGTTGGTGCGCTGGCGCGCTGGATTCCGCGCATCGAGGCGGCTGGCCACGGCGCGCAGAGCCTGCTGGTGGTGCAGGGCGACGCCGACGAGACAGTGGACTGGCGCTACAACCTGAAGGTGCTGGAAGACAAGTTCGAGAAGATCGAATGCCTGCTGCTCACTGGCGCGCGGCATCACCTGGCGAACGAGAGCGAGACGTTGCGCAGGCGTTACTTCGATTTTCTCAGCGAGCGGATGGCGTAGCGGGGATGGCGCGAAAGCGGGAGCCGCTGTAGTCGAGGGTGTGTCCTTCACTCCTTGCGCCATGATCCTCAGGCGCCACCCTCTGTACAGCGGGTGCCATTCTAGGGGGGACGTTCCTCGGAGTGGTCCGCAAGCAGTGTCAGAAAATTCTGGTCACTCGCCCCCGGCAGGCGCCGCCAAACCCGCCTTGAGGGCCGCCAGGGCGGCACGATAGTAATTGCGCCCTGCCGGTGATTCGCTGAAGTCGGCGAACTGGCCCAGCTCGGCATCGCTCAGGCCGCGATAGACGTACAGCAGGGTATTGTCGAGATCGGCGCCGATCTGGCTCATCAGCTTCTGCCGCTGGCCTTCGAGCATGCCCTGGGTGGTGCCGCCGCCGAGCAGGCCGGGGAGCATCTGGCTGAGGCTGTCGGCCGCCACGCTGGCGAGCGCCAGGCTGACTTCGGCGCCTGCCTCGCGGGCCGGCAGAATCTGGCTCAGGCGGTGGACGATCTGCTGGCGCTCATTGCTGGCCTGCTGGCGCGGCAGGCCGTTGGCGTATTTCTGCAGCTGGTCGCTGCGGGTGGCCAGGGTCTCGGCGCCGGCGACCTTGCGGCCCAGTGGGGATTCGAAGAAGTTCACCGCCGCGGTGCTGTCCGGCAGGTTCTGGCGCAGGCCGTTGAGGGCGCGCTGATCGATGTCGGCGGGGGCGAAGCGCTGGTTGCTGTTGTCCACCAGCGTCTGGTACAGCGCCGGCGGCAGGTTGCCCTGGTAGCGCTTCTGCGCGGCGTGCAGGGCGTCATTGAAGTGCGCTCGCTGTTCCGGCCAGCCGGCGGCCTGGTACAGGCGCTGGTAGTTGTCGGCCAGGGCAGGCATGCCCAGTACAAGAAGGGTGAGGGCCAGCAGTACGCGCATTGCAACTCCTTTTGGGCGGCAGGGTTCACTCGCCGGGGGCTATTGTCGGCAAGGCTTGCCCCGCTTGTCGAGACACTGGCGCCGGACGTTACAATGCGCGATGTATTTCGACGCCGATTCTCCCGTCCTGCGTCGCATTGTGGATGACCTCGCCGACAAGGGCTGGTCGCAGCAGGACGCCTTCCTTCCCGACGCCCTGATCGCCCAGCTGGCGACGGAATGCCGTGCCCGCGACGCGGCCGGCAAGCTGGCTGCCGCCGCCATCGGCCGGGGTGACGGGCAGGCCGTGCGCGAAGGGGTTCGCGGCGACCGCATCCAGTGGCTCGAGCCCGGCCAGTCCGAGGCCTGCGACCTCTACCTGGGTGCGCTGGACGCGCTGCGCCAGCAGATCAATCGCTCGCTGTACCTGGGGCTGGAGGACTTCGAAGGGCATTTCGCGCTTTATCCGCCGGGGGCGTTCTACCAGAAGCACCTGGACCGCTTTCGCGATGATGATCGTCGCACCCTCTCCGTGGTGTTCTACCTCAACCGCGACTGGCCGGTAGCGCAGGGCGGCGAATTGCGGATGTACCTGCCCGACGAACGGACGCTGGATCTGCCGCCGCTGGCTGGCCGGCTGGTGGTGTTCCTCTCCGCCGAGTTCCCCCATGAGGTACTGCCGGCCACCCATGAGCGCCTGTCTCTCACCGGCTGGTTCCGCCGCCGTGGCGACGCCCTGCGCTGAACCCCGAAGGGGTCAGTGGCCCCAGATCTTCAGGGTGCCGCTGATGTCCTGGATGTCGCGCACTTCGATACTTCCCAGCTTGCCGCCGCCCACGTAGAGGTCGCCGGCCACGCGCAGGCGGATGGTCTGCGACGGCAGCCCGCTGGCGTTGAGCTGCTGGTTGATGGTGGTCAGGTCGGGCAGGGTGAGTGCCAGTTGCTGCTGGCCGCCGGCGCCCTGCACCACGTCCACCTGCAGAGTCGGCTGCTCGATGCCGAAGATCGGCAGGCTCAGGCCCAGCTGCGCAGGCCCGTAGGGCAGGCTGCCGCCACGCCCGTCGGGGCAGTCGCCGGCACTTACGCAACCGTTGTCGATGAATACGTTGCGCAGCGAGACACTGCCGCCGTCATCCCTCCACGCCACGCTGTCCATGTGTGCCAGCACGTCGGCGCGGATGCTGATGCCGTCCTGGCCGGTGACGGCGCCCAGGTGCTCGTTGTCCAGCGCCTGGAGTTCGGCGAAGGCCAGCGGCAGATAGGACAGTGCGGCGAAGGTGGCGGTGCAGAGCAAGAGACGAGGCATGACGAGGGCTCCATGGCGATTGGCCGATGCGCGAGTCTGGGTGGCGGCCTGCCGGGCAGCCAGTGCCGGACGGCTGTTCCCGTCGAAGGTTGTGCTCGGGGCCGGCACCGCTGGCTGCCGACGACCGGCGCGCCGCTCAAGGACCCGACTTTCGGCGGGTCGGAAACCTGTTGCGACAGACGCGCCGATGGAAGTTGCGTTACCCGGCGTGACCGGCAAACGGCGAGCGGCTAGTCTGTCCCCTTCCAAAAGGGAGTGATTCGCCTATGCAGAAGGTTCTCGTCAGCCGCTGCCTGCTTGGCCATCGCGTCCGCTACGACGGCGGCGCGCACGGGCCGTTCGACCTGCTCTCGCGCTGGCTGGACCAGGGGCGGGTGGTGGCGCTGTGTCCGGAGGTCGCCGGCGGCCTGCCGACGCCCCGCGCCCCGGCGGAGATCCCTGGCGGCCAGGGCATGGCGGTGCTGGAGCGCGCCCGCCCGGTGATGACGGTGGAAGGCGAGGACGTCAGCGACGCCTTCCTGCTCGGTGCCGAGGAAGCCATGGCGCTGGTGCGCCGTCACGACATCCGCCTGGCGGTGCTCAAGGCGCGCAGCCCTTCCTGCGGCAACCGCGAGAACTACGATGGCAGCTTCAGCGGCCAGAAGGTTGCCGGCGAAGGCGTCACCGCTGCTGCCCTCAAACGCATGGGCGTGCTGGTGTTCAGTGAGGAAGAGCTGGACGCCGCCGCTGTCTGTCTGGCCGGGCTGGAAGCCGGAGGCTAGAGCGGCCGCCGACACTCGAAGACGCACTATTTCCCTTGAGCCTGACGCCCTGGCGCCTATGCTTGTCCGTTCCATGCGGAAAAGCGGGGCCGGCCTGAGCGGGACCTTCGCCTTTTCGATTTCCATGTAGAAGGAGAAGAACATGAGAACCATGCTGCCTTGCCTCGGCCTTGTCGCGCTGCTTGCCGGTACTTCCGCCATCGCCGCGGAAATCCCGCGCACCCCGGCCCCGGAAGGCGCCAAGGTGTACTTCATCGAGCCGGCCGACGGGGCCACGGTGGACAAGACCTTCACCGTCAAATTCGGCCTCAAGGGCATGGGGGTCGCGCCAGCGGGCGTGGATGCGCCGGCCACCGGCCACCACCACCTGCTGATCGACCTTAAGGAGCAGCCGGCGATGAACATGCCGCTGCCGATGACCGACCAGATCAAGCACTTCGGCAAGGGCCAGACCGAGACCCAGGTGACCCTGCCGCCGGGCAAGCACACCCTGCAGTTGCTGGTGGGCGACAAGAACCACGTGCCGTTCGACCCGCCGGTGGAGTCGCAAAAGATCACCGTCAACGTGAAGTGATCTTTCCCCAGGCATGAAAAAAGGAGGCCGAAGCCTCCTTTTTTCTTGCCACCGGGCAGCGCTTAGAACAGAACGCGGCTGCGGATGGTGCCGTTCACGTGCTGCAGCTTCTCCAGCGCCAGGTCCGAGTACTCGGCGTCGACGTCGATCACCACGTAGCCGACCTTGTCGTTGGTCTGCAGGTACTGGCCGGAGATGTTGATGCCGTTGTCGGCGAACACCTTGTTGATCTCGCTCATCACACCCGGAATGTTTTCGTGAATGTGCAGCAGGCGGTGCTTGCCCGGGTGCGACGGCAGGGCCACTTCCGGGAAGTTGACGGAAGAAACCGAGGTACCGTTGTCGCTGTACTTGACCAGCTTCTCGGCCACTTCCAGGCCGATGTTGGCCTGGGCTTCGGCGGTGGAGCCGCCGATGTGCGGGGTCAGGATCACGCGATCCAGGCCGCGCAGCGGGCTTTCGAACTCGTCGTCGTTGGACTTGGGCTCGACCGGGAACACGTCGATGGCGGCGCCGATCAGGTGCTCGTCCTTGATCGCGGCGGCCAGGTGGTCCAGTTCGACCACGGTGCCACGGGCGGCGTTGATCAGGATGCCGCCTTTCTTGATGGCGCGGATTTCCTTCTCGCCGATCATCCACTGGGTGGACGGCAGTTCCGGTACGTGCAGCGAGACGATGTCGGACATGCCGAGCAGCTCGTGCAGGTTGCCGACCTGCTGGGCGTTACCCAGCGGCAGCTTGGTCACGGTGTCGTAGAAGAACACCTGCATGCCCAGTGCTTCGGCCAGGACCGAGAGCTGGGTGCCGATCGAGCCGTAGCCGACGATGCCCAGCTTCTTGCCGCGGATCTCGAAGGAGTTGGCCGCGGACTTGATCCAGCCGCCGCGGTGGCAGGAGGCGTTCTTCTCCGGAATGCCGCGCAGCAGCAGGATGGCCTCGGCCAGCACCAGTTCGGCGACCGAACGGGTGTTGGAGTAGGGCGCGTTGAACACGGCGATGCCGCGCTCGCGGGCCGCGTTCAGGTTGACCTGGTTGGTGCCGATGCAGAAGCAGCCGACGGCGATCAGCTTCTTGGCAGCGTCGAAGACTTCTTCGGTCAGCTGGGTGCGGGAGCGGATACCGATGAAGTGGGCATCGGCAATCTTTTCCTTCAGCTCGTCACCGGACAGTGCGGTCTTGAGGTACTCGATGTTGGAGTAGCCGGCCGCCTTGAGGGTGTCGACGGCGTTCTGGTGCACGCCTTCAAGGAGAAGGAATTTGATCTTGCTCTTGTCGAGAGAAGTCTTGCTCATCTGCTTTGAACCTGTAGTCCCGGAGTGTGGCGAGAAATTGAACAGCTCAGGCCGGACCGGCCGGTGCCAAGCTTGGCGCCAGGTGGCGATCTGCGTGGGGTGCGTATGCTAGCATGTTCTCCCTTTTCCTTGCCCGGTTGCGACCTGAGCTGTTCTCAGGACGACCATGAACCATTTGAGAGTTCCTCCAATGACCCGCGACGCCCTGATCGAATCGCTCAAGCCCCTGCTGGATGCTGGGAAGCTGCTGACAGACGCCGATTCCCTCGAGACCTATGGCAAGGATTGGACCAAGCATTTCGCCCCGGCGCCCCTGGCGATCGCCTTCCCCAAGAGCACCGAGCAGGTCCAGGCCATCGTCCGTTGGGCCAATGAGCACAAGGTCGCGCTGGTTCCCTCGGGTGGCCGTACCGGTCTCTCCGCCGCCGCTGTCGCCGCCAATGGCGAAGTGGTCGTGGCCTTCGACTACATGAACAAGGTGCTGGAATTCAACGAATTCGACCGCACCGTGGTCTGCCAGCCGGGGGTGATCACCAAGCAGCTGCAGACCTTCGCCGAAGAGCACGGCCTGTATTACCCGGTGGACTTCGCATCGTCCGGTTCCAGCCAGATTGGCGGCAACATCGGCACCAATGCCGGCGGTATCAAGGTCATTCGCTACGGCATGACCCGCAACTGGGTGGCCGGCATGAAGGTCGTCACCGGCAAGGGCGACCTGCTGGAACTGAACAAGGACCTGATCAAGAACGCCACCGGCTACGACCTGCGCCAGCTGTTCATCGGCGCCGAAGGCACCCTGGGCTTCGTGGTTGAGGCCACCATGCGCCTGGAGCGCCAGCCGAAGAACCTCACCGCGATGGTTCTCGGTACTCCGGACTTCGATTCGATCATGCCGGTGCTGCACGCCTTCCAGAACAAGCTGGACCTGACCGCCTTCGAGTTCTTCTCCGACAAGGCCCTGGCCAAGATCATGGCCCGTGGCGACGTGCCGCCGGCCTTCGAGACCGACTGCCCGTTCTATGCCCTGCTGGAATTCGAGGCGAGCACCGAGGAAGTGGCCAACGAGGCGCTGGCGACTTTCGAGCATTGTGTAGAGCAGGGTTGGGTCCTCGACGGCGTGATGAGCCAGAGCGAACAGCAGCTGCAGAACCTGTGGAAGCTGCGCGAGTACATCTCCGAGACCATCTCCCACTGGACGCCGTACAAGAACGACATCTCCGTCACCGTCGGCAAGGTTCCGGCCTTCCTCAAGGACATCGACGACATCGTCGCGGCCAACTACCCCGACTTCGAAGTCGTCTGGTTCGGCCACATCGGCGACGGCAACCTGCATCTGAATATCCTCAAGCCCGAAAACCTGACCAAGGACGAGTTCTTCGCCAAGTGCGCGACCGTCAACAAGTGGGTGTTCGAGACCGTGCAGAAGTACAACGGCTCGATCTCGGCCGAGCACGGCGTGGGCATGACCAAGCGCGATTACCTGGGTTACTCTCGCTCCGAGGCTGAAATCGGCTACATGAAGGCGGTGAAGGCGGTGTTCGACCCGAACGGGATCATGAACCCCGGCAAGATCTTCGCCGAATAAGCTGCTGTATCCAGAAGGGCCGGTTCTTTGGATAGAGGGGCCGGCCCTTCGCACGTCAGCGTCACAGGAAGTGGCGCGTGCGCCGGCAGGATGCGGGCAACCGCACGGGATCACGAGCCCCGCGCGGATCATCTCTTCCATGCGTTCAGGAGTCGGTCATGAGTTACCAGCATCAGTACGTCGATGGCACCCCGATCCATTTCACCCTGGGCAAGGTGGTCTGCGTCGGCCGCAACTACGCGGAGCACGCCAAGGAGCTGAACAACCCGGTACCGACCGAGCCGCTGCTGTTCATCAAACCCGGTTCCTGCACCGTCTCCCACGCCGGCGGCTTCGCCATTCCGGAAGATCGTGGTTCGGTGCACTACGAGGCGGAAATCGCCGTGCTGATCGGCAAACCGCTGTCGCGCAAGCCGAGTACCGAGGAAGTGCTGGACGCCATTTCCGGCTACGCCCCGGCGCTGGACCTGACCCTGCGTGACGTGCAGGCCAAGCTGAAGGAAAAGGGCCTGCCCTGGGAGCTGGCCAAGTCCTTCGACGGCGCCTTCGTGCTGGCGCCCTTCGTCAGCGCCGACCACTTCCCGGACCCGACCGACATCGGCATCCGCCTGGTGATCGACGGCGAAGTCCGCCAGGACGGCAACAGCCGCGACATGCTCAACCCCATCGTGCCGCTGATCCAGCATATCTGCGGGCATTTCTCGCTGCAGCCGGGCGACGTGGTGTCCACCGGTACTCCGGTCGGCGTCGGCCCGCTCACGAGCGGCAGTGACGTGGTGCTGGAACTTCCCGGCGCCAGCCGCTTCGAAAGCCGCGTGCTTTAACTCCGTTGTCCCGCCGAAGGCCGCCGTTTGTGCGGCCTTCGCTTGTTGCGGGGCACCTTGCCGTGCAGACCAACAAGAGTCGTCATGACCATGTCCATTCTTCGTCCTCGCTGGCTGCTGCTGGCCCTCGTGTTCGTTCTCATCGTGCTCGGCTACCTGACGTCCCGCTTCCATTGGGATGACCGCGCCCGCCTCTGGTTGCGCGAGCAGGACACCAGTGCCCAGGCGCGCTCGGAAAGCGTCTGGCTGCCGGGCTACACGGCGGTGATCCAGGCCAAGCCGCTCAAGGGTGGCGTCGAGGGGCAGGAGACTTCCGATCTGGCCTACAACCCGGTGACCCGCACGCTGTTCACCGTTACCGGCAAGAAGCCGCTGCTGGCCGAGCTGTCGCTCACCGGCGACGTGCTGCGGGTGATCCCGCTGCTGGGCATGTCGAACCCCGAGGGTGTGGCGGTGCTGGAGAACGGCAACATTGCCGTGACCGATGAGCGCCGGAACTCCCTGACCATCTTCCACGTCGACCCGCAGACCCGCGAGCTGAGCACCGCGAAGCTCTCCAGCTTCGACCTCGGGCCGCGCGGCAAGAAGAACAAGGGCATCGAGGGCATCGCCTGGGACCCGCGCCAGCATCGCCTGGTGCTGGGCCAGGAGCGTGACCCGATGGCGCTGTTCAGCCTGGCCAGCGATGGCGGGCCGAGCCTGAGTGGCGCCCTGCAGCCAATGCCCAGCGACCTGCTGATGACCAACGTCTCGGCACTGAGCATCGACCCGCGCACCGGTCATACCCTGGTGCTGTCGGCGGAGTCGCACCTGTTGCTGGAGCTGGACGAAAAGGGCGAGCCGGTCAGCTTCATCAGCCTGCTCGGCGGGCTGAACGGCCTGCACCAGAAGATCCCGCGTGCCGAGGGCGTGGCCATCGACGAGCAGGGCACCATCTACATGGTCAGCGAGCCGGACCTGTTCTACGTGTTCAAGCGCGAGGCGGCCAAGACAGATTGATCCAGGGCGGGGGAGTGCGGGTCGGATGGCTTTAAGGTTGGGTTAAGTCCGGATTCAGGCTGGTTTCAGCCGCCGGCCCTAAGCTGAACCCATCGAAAACGCCGCAGGAGGCTCTTCCATGAAACTTCGTCATCTCCCCCTGATCGCTGCCGCTGGCCTGTTCTCCACCATGACCCTGGCCGCCGGCTACACCGGCCCGGGCAGCGATGCCAAGCCCGCTGCCGCCGCCGCGCAGATCACCACGGTCAAGCAGGCACAGTCCGCCGCCGACGACACCCCGGTGGTGCTCGAAGGTGTGATCACCAAGCGCATTGGCGGCGAGCACTACGAGTTCAAGGACGCCACCGGCAGCATCCCGGTCGAGATCGACCACGACGACTGGCCGGCCGGTGCCTCGGTCTCCGAGAACACCAAGGTGCGCCTGACCGGTGAGGTCGACCACCACAAGCAGAAGGCCACCGATATCGACGTGGATCGCGTCGAAATCCTTCAGTAATCCAGCTGCAATGAAAAAGCCGCGCCGGGAATTCCGGTGCGGCTTTTTGTTCTTTGGTGCTTGAGGGTTCGCTGGAAGGCCTCTGTGGTTCCCTCTCCCCCGCCCTGGCTGCGCGCCCCGCTCCGAAGGGAGAGGGAGTAGTTCGTGCCGGCTGATACTGTGGTTTCTTCCTGCGCTGAACGGTCCCCTCTCCCTTCAGGGAGAGGGTCAGGGAGAGGGTGCCTTCAGGTTGTCCAGCCCATCACCCAATGCTTTCAAAACCCTGCAGCACGTTGATCGCGTTGATGCCGATCTCTTCCACCGCGTAGCCGCCCTCCATCACGAACAGCGTCGGCAGGCCGAGCTTGCCGATGGCTTCGCCCATGCGCAGGTAGTCCGGGCTGTCCAGCTTGAACTGGGAGATCGGGTCTTCCTTGTAGGTGTCCACACCCAGGGAGACGATCAGCACGTCCGGCTTGTACGCCGAGATCTGCCGGATCGCCGCCTGCAGCGCCAGGCTCCACACCGACCAGTCGCTGCCCGAGGCCAGCGGATAGTTGAAGTTGAAGCCTTCGCCCACGCCCTGGCCCTTTTCGTCGGCGTAGCCGAGGAAGTAGGGGTACTCGAAGCGCGGGTCGCCGTGGATCGAGGTGAACAGCACGTCGGCGCGGTCGTAGAAGATGTCCTGGGTGCCGTTGCCGTGGTGGTAGTCGACGTCGAGGATGGCTACGCGGTTGGCGCCCTGGTCGAGGATCGACTGGGCGGCGATGGCCGCGTTGTTGAAGAAGCAGTAACCACCCATGAAGTCCGCCGAGGCGTGGTGACCCGGCGGGCGGCACAGGGAGAATACCGAGCGCGCGCCCTTGGCCAGTTCGGCCTGGCCGGTCATTGCCACGTTCACCGAGCTGAGCACCGCCTGCCAGGTGCCGGCGGTGATCGGCGCGCCGGCGTCCAGGCTGTAGTAGCCCAGGCGGCCGTCGATGCTGTCCGGCTCCTTCTGACGCAGGCGGCGGGTCGGCCAGCAGATCGGCAGCATGTCATGGGTCCGGCCGGTGGCCAGCCAGTCACGCCAGGCGTGCTGCAAAAACCGCACGAAGCCTTCGCTGTGCACCCTCAGGATGGGCTCCAGGCCGAAGTCACGCGGGGCCTGGATGTCGCCCAGTTTCACCGCCTTGGCCCGGTCCAGCACCATGTCGGCGCGGCTGGGCTTTTCGAAGCAGGGGGTGAACTGGCCGCCGATCAGCTCATGCTGACCGTGGTGCAAGCGATGGTCGTCGGTATAGATCGTCAACATCACGCGCTCCTGAGGGCGCCTCCGGGCGCCCGTTGGGTTCTTGTTAGCTCTGCCGTCAGGCGTTTTCCTCGAAATTCACACTCGGTGCCTTGCGACGGAAACCGCCGGTATGCACCGCCAGATAAGCGAAGCCGACCGCGAACCAGCTCAGGCCGACGACCAGCGTCAGCTGCGAGAGGCTGGTCCACAGCCACAGGGTCAGGCACAGGCCGATGAACGGGATAGCCCCGTACACCAGGATGTTCTTCGCACCACGACGGCGCTCGACGCCCAGGTAGGTGCGGATCACCGCCAGGTTGACCACGGAGAAGGCCACCAGCGCGCCGAAGCTGATCATCGAGGCGAGGGTGGTCAGGTCCAGCACCACCGCCAGCAGGGACACGGCGGAGACCACCAGGATCGCCACGACCGGGGTCTGGAAGCGTGCGTGCAGGGTGCCGAACAGGCTGCGCGGCAGGATGCCGTCACGGCCCATGGTGAAGATGATGCGCGACACCGAGGCCTGGGACGCCAGCGCCGAGCCGATGCAGCCGGCGATGTAGGCGGAGGTGAAGAAGTTGCCGAGGAACTGGCCGCCGGCCTTGAGCATCACTTCGTTGGCCGCCGAGTCGGCGTTCTGGAACACGCTGCCGGGGAATACCAGCTGGCTGATGATTGCCAGCAGGGTGAACATCAGGCCGGCGATGACGGTGGTGATGATGATCGCGCGGGGGATGTCGCGGCGGGCGTCGCGGGTTTCCTCGGCCATGGTCGAGACCGCGTCGAAGCCCAGGAACGACAGGCACAGCACCGCAGCGCCGGCCATCAGCGGGGCGAAGCCGGGCTGGGTGCCGTCACCGACGAAGGGCAGGCTGAAGTCGATGGCGGCGCCACCGGCCAGGCTCTTGATCGACATGACCACGAACACCACGATGAACACCAGCTGCGCGCCGACGATGACGTTGCTCATGCCGGCGACCTGGCTGATGCCGACCACGTTGAGCACGGTGACCAGGGCGATGGAGGCGACCACGAACATCCACGCCGGGATTTCCGGGAAGGCGATGTTCATGAACAGGCCGATGAGCAGGTAGTTGATCATCGGCAGGAACAGGTAGTCGAGCAGCAGCGACCAGCCGGACAGGAAGCCGACCACCGGGCCGAAGCTCAGGCTGGTGTAGGAGTACGCGGAGCCGGAAATCGGGTACTTGCGCACCATGAAGCTGTAGGAAGCTGCGGTGAACAGCATCGCCAGCAGGGTGATCAGGTAGGCGGTGGCGGTACGGCCGCCGGTCATTTCAGTGACCACGCCGTAGGTGGTGAACATGGTCAGCGGGACCATGTAGACCAGGCCGAAGAAGACCAGGGCGGGCAGGCCCAGGACGCGTTTCAGGCGGGCGTCGGTGCCCTGTTGGGTGCTTTGTTGAGCGTTCTTTGGTGTAGGCGCAGTGCTGGCGCTGTGTTGGCTGGCCATGGGGGAATCCTCGCGATTTTTAGGGTGTCTTGCGGGCGGGCGGCGTTCGGTGGCCGTCCTGAAGTCGTCGGCTTGCGGCTCAGCCGCAGCGCTGACGACGCGCGAGGAATGAGGGTGTGTGCTGCAGGGTGACGCAAAAGCTGGTCATGGGCGTTCTCGGGGCATTTGTTCTTGTGGATAACGCGCTCGCGTTCCCTCGGGAAATCCTTGCGCCATCTGTGATGGTGCAAGGGCTGGCCGCCTTTCCAGCCGCTCCCTGCGCGAGCCGCCCGACTCTAGCAACCGCAGGGTGCCGGGCAGAACCCTGCAAAGGGTCAAAAAGGGATCGAGATGGCCAAATTGGCTGTCAGGGACACCCGGCGCGCACCGCCGCGCCGGGTGACCTGCGGGTCATTTCTTCAGCTTGGTCCAGACCTTGGAGCGCAGTTGCAGCGCCTTGGGCGAGCACAGCTTGAAGGGCTTCAGGCGATCCAGCTTGTCGGCCGGGGTGTTGATCGCCGGGTCGTCGAACAGCTCCTTGTCCATGAACTTGTCCGAGCCTTCGATCGCGTTGTTGTACTTGGCGAAGTTGGAGGCCAGGGCGATGTTCTCAGGCTGCATCATCCAGTTCAGGAAGGCGTGGGCCTCCTTGATGTTGGTGGCGTCCTTGGGAATGGTCAGGTTGTCGATGAACAGGCGCACGCCTTCCTTGGGATAGACGTAGACCAGGCTGGCGCGCTGGGCGTGGGCGCGGTGGAAGGCGCCGTTCCATTGCTGGTGCATGGAGACTTCGCCGGCGGCCATGCGCTCGATGGTGCCGTCGCTGTTGTACATGGCCAGCATCGGTTTCTGCTTGAGCAGCAGGTCCTGGATCTTCGCCGCCTCTTTCGGGTCCTCGGTGCACTCGTCGATGCCCAGGTAGTAGGACGCCGGGGCGTACAGCTCCTCGATGGAGTTGAGCGCCACCACCTTGCCCTTCAGCTCGGCCGGCGGCTCGAAGAACGGCTTCCAGCTTTCATCCAGCTTGCCGCCGGGGACCTTGGCGCTGTCGTAGCTGTAGCCGGTGGTGCCCCACAGGTAGGGCACGGAATAGTCGTGGCCCGGGTCGTAGGTCAGGGTCTTGAACTTGTCCTTCAGGTTGGCCAGGTTCGGCAGTTGCGACTTGTCGAGCTTCTGCAGCAGGCCTTCCTTGACGAAGATCTCGATGAAGCTGTCCGACGGCACGACCACGTCGTAGGCGCCGCCGCCGGCCTTGAGCTTGGCCAGCAGGGTCTCGTTGCTGTCGTAGGAGTCCAGGGTGGCGTGGATGCCGGTGTCCTTTTCGAACTTCTTCAGCAGTTCCGGCGGGAAGTAGTCGGACCAGTTGGCGAAGTGCAGGGTGCCGTCGGCGTGGGCGCTGCCGGCCAGCAGCAGGCTGGCGGCGACGAGCGCGCGGGCGATGGGGGTACGGCGGAATTTCATCGGTGAAGCTCCTTGCAATGTTGTTTTGTTTGGCGGCAGGAGGTCAGCGGCGACGCTGGCCGACGTAGTACGACAACGCAACGAACGCGATGGAAATCAACAGTATTATTGAAGATATGGCGTTGATCTTCGGGGAAATCCCCATGCGGATGGAGCTGAAGATGTACACCGGCAGGGTGGTGGCCCCGGCGCCGGCGACGAAGTAGGTGATGACGAAGTCGTCCATCGAGATGATGAACGCCAGCATCGCACCGGACACGATTCCCGGCGTCAGCAGGGGGAAGGTCACCTTCCAGAAGGTCTTCCACGGCGAGGCATAGAGGTCCGCCGCCGCTTCCGCCAGCCGCGGGTCCATGCCTTCGAGACGGGCGCGGATCGGCAGGTAGGCGAAGGGAATGCAGAACACGATGTGCGCCAGCAGGATGGTGAACAGCGACAGCTTCAGGCCGATGAAGGCGAAGAACATCAGGGTCGCCACCGCGGTGACGATCTCCGGCACCAGCAGCGGCAGGCCCAGCACGCCGCTCATCAGCGTCTGCCCGCGGAACGAGCGACCGCGCATGCCCAGCGCGGCGAGCGTGGCCAGGGTGGTGGCGACGACGGTGGCCAGAGTGGCGACGATCAGCGAGTTCTTCGCCGCGCGCAGAATCTCCGGGTCATCCGCGACCACCGAGTACCACTTCAGGCTGAAGCTTTCCCACAGCGTGGCCGACTGGCCGCTGTTGAAGCTCAGCACCACCAGCACGAAGATCGGGATGTAGAGGAAGGCGAAGAACAGCCAGGCGGCAGGCCGGACCCCGGTGAACCGCCAGAGCGGGTTGGCCGACTTCATGGATGACCTCCCGACGCGCCCTGCTTGAACCGCATGCTGTAGATCATCATCGCCAGCAGCACGAAGGCCAGCAGGGCGAAGGACAGCGCCGCGCCGAACGGCCAGTTGTGCGCCGTGCCGAACTGCAGCTGGATCAGGTTGCCGATCATCAGCGACTTACCGCCCCCGAGCAGCTCGGGAATGATGTAGCTGCCCAGCGAGGGGATGAACACCAGGATGCAGCCGGCGACGATGCCGGGCATGGCCAGCGGGATGATGATCCGCTTCAGCGCCTTCCAGCGGTTGGCGCCCAGGTCGAAGGCCGCCTCCACCAGGCGCCAGTCCATCTTCTCCAGGCTGGTGTAGATGGGCAGGACCATGAACGGCAGGTAGGTGTAGAGCAGGCCGATGATCACCGCGTTATCGGTGTAGAGGATGCCCAGCGACGCACTGGAAAAGCCCAGCCCGTGCAGGCCCTCGTCGATCAGCCCGCCGTTGCGCAGCAGCAGCATCCAGGCGTAGACGCGCACCAGCAGGTTGGTCCAGAACGGCACCGTGACCAGGAACAGCAGCAGGTTGCGCCGGCGTTCGTCCTGCAGCGCCAGGTACAGCGCGGTGGGGAAGCCGATCAGCACGCAGCCGATGGTGGTCAGGATCGACAGCCAGAACGAGCGCTGGAAGATGCCCAGGTAGTCGGCGTTGAACGCCAGGCTGTCGTCCAGATCGCGTTCCCAGAGGAAGTTGATGTAGGCCTCGACGGTGTGCTGGCCCCACTTCACGCCGCCGTAGTCCCCCGGCGCCTGGACCGACACGGCGAACATGATGCCCAGCGGCAGGACCAGGAACACGATCAGCATGATCATTGCCGGGCTGGTCAGGGCCAGGCGATTGAACAGCGATTTGCGTTCCGCTTGTGCGCGCAGTGTACTCATTCGGCCAGCACCCGGATGGCGGTGGCGGGAATGCGGACCCGCACCCGCGCGCCGGGCGCGTGGGTGGAAAGGGCGCCGTCGCGGTTCTGCTGACGGACCCGGAAGCCGCCCTGACCGGCGACATTGAGGTGGTACACGGTGTCGGTGCCGACGTAGACGATGTTCTCCACCACGCCTTCGAGCTGGCCGTCCTGCGCGAGTTCGGTGCGCTCCGGGCGGATCGCCAGGGTCACCTTGCCGGGCAGGGTGGTGGCGGCCGGCAGCGTCTGGCCGTCGGCCAGGCGCACACTGTCACCGCTGGATTCGCCTTCGAGGAAGTTGGTCTCGCCGATGAAGTCGGCCACCAGGCGGTTGACCGGTGCCTCGTAGATCTCGGTGGGCGTGCCGATCTGCATGACCTTGCCGCGACTCATCACCGCGATGCGGTCGGACATGGTCAGGGCTTCTTCCTGGTCGTGGGTGACGAAGATGAAGGTGATGCCGGTCTCATGCTGCAGGCGCTTGAGCTCGATCTGCATTTCCTTGCGCAGCTTGAGGTCCAGCGCGGACAGCGATTCGTCGAGCAGCAGCACCTTGGGCCGGCTGGCCAGGGCGCGGGCCAGGGCGATGCGCTGTTGCTGGCCGCCGGAGAGCTGGTCGGCGCGGCGTTTGCCAACGTCGGGCAGGCGCACCAGGTCGAGCATCTTCTGCACGGTGGCGTCGATGTCGCTGCGCTGCTTGCCCTGCATTTCCAGGCCGAAGGCGATGTTCTCCGCCACGGTCATGTGGGGGAACAGGGCGTAGCTCTGGAAGACGGTATTGACCGGGCGGCGGAAGGGCGGAAGGCCTTCCATCGCGTCGCCATACAGGCGAATGCTGCCGGAGGAGGGTTGTTCGAAGCCGGCGATCAGTCGCAGCAAGGTGGTCTTGCCGCAGCCCGACGGGCCGAGGAGGGTGAAGAATTCGTTGGCGCGGATTTCCAGTGACACGTCGTCCAGGGCCTTGAGGCCTTGTCCGGGTGTACCGAACTCCATGCATATCCGCTCGATGGTGATCGCGCTGGTCATGCTTGTACCATGCAGTTAAGCAGTTGTTATTGTTGAGGTTTTACGGTTTCTAGGGCCGTTTCACCTAGCTGCGGATTGATAATGACCAAGCCGCGGGATGCGCAGAACGATAGATCAGGCCAATAAGGGATAAATCAGGCCAAGTTGAAAATGCGCTCTGCAATGCAGGATTCCGGGCGCCAGCGGGGCGTCGTTTCTCAGGCTTTTCGTAGGAGCGAGCTTGCTCGCGAAGCGGAAGGCTTCAGTGCCTGGGCTGGGCCTCTTCCCTCTCCCTGACCCTGGCTGCGCGCCCCGCTCCGAGGGGAGAGGGGACTGATTCGGCGTGAAGGGAAACAACGTGCCCCGCTTGCAACCCTGGTGTCAGGAGAGCGCGAGCGCCCGAGTCACTCGGACACTCCCTCTCCCTTCAGGGAGAGGGCTGGGGAGAGGGTGTTCCCGGCCCACTCCTCAGCCCCGATACAGACTCGGACTCGCTCCGCTCCAACGCTGGAAGGCATGCCGGAAGCTGGCCGTTTCGCTGTAGCCCAATTGCTCGGCGATCAGGTAGATCGGCAGGTCGGTGTCCTTGAGCAGCTGCCGCGCGCGGTCGAAGCGCACCTCGTCGAGCACCTGTTGATAGCTGGTGTTCTGCTGCTGCAGGTGGCGGCGCAGGGTGCGGGTGGAGCGGTGCAGGTGGCGCGCCACGGTGTCCAGACTGGCGGTGTCCTGCAGGTGGCTGGCCAGGTGCTGGCGCAACTGGTCGATCACGTCGCCGCGGGCGCTGAGCATCGCGCTCATGCGCAGGCACTGCTGCACACCGTTGTGGCAGCTGACCGGATCGGCCAGCGGCAGCGGCCGGTCCAGCAGCGCCGGGCTGAAGCACAGCGCACTGGTGGGCGCGCCGAAATCCACCGGGCAGCCCAGGCGTTCGGTGTAGGTCTCCGCGTGCAGCGGCGGGCGATAGGCGAGCAGCAGCCGGCGCGGACGCACCGACTCGCCGAGCAGGTCGCGGATCACCGTCAGCAGCGAGGTCAGGCACAGCTCGGTGTTGAACACCGTGAGCTCCGGCGCGTAGCGGTAGCCATCGGCGGTCAGGTGGACTTCGTCGCCCTGCGGAGTCAGTGCCAGGCGGAAGTAGGTGCCGAGCAGTTCGGGGAACGACAGCGCCAGTTGCAGCGCATCGCGCAGGGTGCGGCTGGCAAGCATGCTGTAGCCGAGGATGCCGTAAGCCGAGACATGCATGCGCAGGCCGAGGTAGAGGCCCAGCGCCGGGTCGTGGTGGCTGTTCAGGGCATTGGCGAAGACCCGCAGTTCCTGCGCGTGGGTGATCAGCTTTTCCGGGGTCAGCAGGTCTGCCTCGCCGATGCCGCTGCCTTCGAGCAGCTTCGGCCGTGGCACGCCGGCGTGGTGCAGCACCTCGGTCGCCAGCACCACGGTGTGCAGGGTCGCCTGCTGGCGTTGTTCAGGGAGCAGCTGCTGGGCCATCGATACGCCTCTTGCCGTCACTTGCCAAAGAAACATGGGACAGTCTTGCGCTAACCTGACTCTAGCCTGCCCGCAGCCCGTGATGGCCTTTAAGTTTGGCTTCAGCCGCTGCTGCCAATCTGCCACGCCAACTCCCCCGAGACCTCCATGCGCCGTCTGCTCAAGCCCCGCCGTCTGATCGTGCTGCTGGCGTTGCTCGCCATGGCCTCGCTGTTGGCACTGGGCCAGAGCTTCCGGGTCTACGAACGCGCCTGGTTCAAGCTCAACGAGTGGCGCCACGCAGCCGAGTGGCAGGAGAAGTCCATCTGGCTGCCCGACTATCGCGTGGTACTGGAGGCGCAACCGATCAAGGGGCTGGACGAGAATGTCTCGGCGCTGACCTACGACCCGGACCGGCAGACCCTCTTCACCGTTACCAACAAGCGCAACGAGCTGGTCGAGTTGTCGCTCGAAGGCACGCTGCTGCGCAGGATCGAGCTGCATGGCTTCGGCGATACGGAGGCCATCGAGTACATCAGTCGCAATGTCTACGTGATCAGCGACGAAACCCACCAGCGCCTGCTTCGTGTGGAGCTGCGCGACGACACCAAGGCGTTGAACGCCGACGACGCCCAGCAACTCTCCCTGGCACTGGGGCGCGGCGGCAACAGCGGCTTCGAGGGGCTGGCCTATGACTCGGTGGGCAAGCGCCTGTTCGTCGCCAAGGAGCGCAATCCCGTGCACATCTACGAGGTGCGCGGTTTCCCCTACGAGCAGTCGCAGCAGCCCATTGCGGTGCACGTGGTGGAGGACCTCAAGCACAACCGCAACCTGTTCGTCCGCGACCTCTCCAGCCTGCAGTACGACGAGCGCAGCGGGCACCTGCTGGCACTCTCCGACGAATCGCGGCTGGTGCTGGAGCTGAGCGCCGACGGCGAACCGGTCAGTTCGCTGTCGCTGCTGCGTGGCATGCAGGGGCTGCGGCGCGGCGTGCCACAGGCCGAAGGCATCGCCATGGACGACCAGGGCACGCTTTATCTGGTCAGCGAGCCCAATCTTTTCTATGTCTTCAAGAAGCGCGAGATGTCGCCGCCTTAGGTGTCATCGCTGATCGGTGCATCCGCCGCATAGCGCTTCACCGCTGCCACGCCGGCATCGGCGGTGGCCTTGCTGGCGTACATCTGGCTCTGTCCGACGACCTGGCCGTTGGTGGCCTTGAGCACGAAGTAGTGCTTGCCGTTGCTGGCGACCTTGACCTCGAAGGCGCCTTCGCGCTGGGAGTTCCTGCGGACCGAATCGATCCCCTCGTGAGCCGAGGTCTTGGCCTTGTACAGCTCGCTGGTCAGGACGATCTCGCCGTTGCTGGCGTGCAGGTTGAAGTGGAACTGGCCATCACTGGCCTTCTTCAGATGGTACTTGGCGGCCATGCTGCATCTCCTTCCGGGAGGGCTGGGTCATCCCAGCGTAGACGGCAGCAGGCGCCCTGGAAGGCGCCATCCGGCGGATGGCGCCGGGTGGCGTCAGACCTTGAGGGTCTTTACGCCTTCGGCGGTGCCCAGCAGCAGCAGGTCGGCCGGGCGTGCGGCGAACAGGCCGTTGGTGACTACGCCGACGATGTTGTTGATCGCCTCTTCCAGTTGCACCGAGCTGTCGATGCGCAGGTTGTGCACGTCGAGGATGATGTTGCCGTTGTCGGTCAGCACGCCCTCGCGGTACACCGGGTCGCCGCCCAGCTTCACCAGCTGGCGCGCCACATGGCTGCGGGCCATGGGGATGACTTCCACCGGCAGCGGGAAGCCGCCGAGCATCGGCACCAGCTTGCTGGCGTCGGCGATGCAGATGAATTCCTTGGCCACGGCCGCAACGATCTTCTCGCGGGTCAGCGCGGCGCCGCCGCCCTTGATCAGCTCCAGGCGCTCGTTGGTCTCGTCGGCGCCGTCCACGTAGAACTCCAGCTCGCTGACCGTGTTCAGGTCGTAGACCGGGATGCCATGGCCCTTCAGGCGCTGGGCGGTGGCTTCGGAGCTGGCCACGGCGCCGTCGAACTCGGCCTTGTGCCGGGCCAGCAGGTCGATGAAGAAGTTGGCGGTGGAGCCGGTGCCCACGCCGACGATGCTCTTGCTGTCGAGGTGCGGAAGGATGTGATCGACGGCGGCCTGGGCCACAGCCTGCTTGAGCTGATCCTGGTTCATGGCGAGGGTCTTCTTACCTGGATGGGCGCAACGGCGCCGGGGAATAGTCGAAAGGGCGGATTATAGCGGCCCGGGGCGCGCCGGTGTTGCGCCGCCGGGCAACTGTTACGGTCATCTGCGCGCGGATTGTTCGGTGGCCCGCGCCGCGCCCGCTGGAGTAGACTCGCTCTTCCTCGAAAAGCCGCCGATATAGCCCTTCCGATGCTCGAACACTACGTCAAGAAGATCCTCACCTCGCGTGTCTACGACGTTGCCGTGGAAACGCCCCTGCAGCCCGCCCGCCAGCTCTCCGAGCGCCTGGGCAACCAGATTCTGCTGAAACGCGAAGACCTGCAGCCGGTGTTCTCCTTCAAGATTCGCGGCGCCTACAACAAGCTGGCGCAACTGAGCCCGGAAGAACTGGCCCGCGGCGTCGTCACCGCCTCCGCCGGCAACCATGCCCAGGGCGTGGCGCTGGCCGCCCGCGAGCTGGGCATCAAGGCCACCATCGTGATGCCGCGCACCACCCCGGAGCTGAAAGTCCAGGGCGTACGCGCCCGCGGCGGCAAGGCCGTGCTGCACGGTGATGCTTTCCCCGATGCCCTGGCGCACTCGCTGAAGCTGGTGGAAGAGAAGGGCTACGTCTACATCCACCCCTACGACGATCCGGACGTGATCGCCGGCCAGGGCACCGTGGCCATGGAAATCCTCCGCCAGAACCCCGGCCGCATCGACGCGATCTTCGTGCCCGTCGGTGGCGGCGGGCTGATCGCCGGCATCGCCGCCTACGTGAAGTACCTGCGCCCGGAGATCAAGGTCATCGGCGTCGAGCCGGACGACTCCAACTGCCTGCAGGCCGCCATGGCCGCCGGCGAGCGCGTGGTGCTCGGCCAGGTCGGGCTGTTCGCCGACGGCGTCGCCGTGGCGCAGATCGGCAAGCACAACTTCGAGCTGTGCAAGGACCATGTCGACGAAGTGATCACCGTCAGCACCGACGAGATCTGCGCGGCGATCAAGGACATCTACGACGACACCCGCTCGATCACCGAGCCCGCCGGCGCGCTGGCCTTGGCCGGGATCAAGAAGTACGTCGAGCGCGAGGGCGTGAAGGGCGAGACCCTGGTCGCCATCGACTCGGGCGCCAACATCAACTTCGACCGCCTGCGCCACGTGGCCGAGCGCGCGGAGCTGGGCGAGAAGCGCGAAGCGATCATCGCGGTGACCATCCCCGAGCGCCCGGGCAGCTTCAAGGCCTTCTGCGAGGCCATCGGCAAGCGCCAGATCACCGAGTTCAACTACCGCTACAACACCGACAGCGAAGCGCACATCTTCGTCGGCGTGCAGACGCACCCGGAGAACGACCCGCGCGCGGCGCTGGTGCAGCAGCTGCAGGAGCAGGGCTTCCCGGTGCTGGACCTGACCGACAACGAGCTGGCCAAGTTGCACATTCGCCACATGGTCGGTGGCCATTCGCCGCGGGTCTCCGGCGAGCAGGTGTTCCGCTTCGAGTTCCCCGAGCGTCCCGGCGCGCTGTTCAACTTCCTCAATCGCCTGGGCGGGCGCTGGAACATCACCCTGTTCCACTACCGCAACCACGGCGCCGCCGACGGTCGCGTAGTCGCAGGCCTGCAGGTGCCGGAAGACGAGCGTCACCTGGTGGCGGCCGCGCTGGAAGAGATCGGCTACCCCTACTGGGACGAGACCGACAACCCGGCCTATCGCCTGTTCCTCGGCTGAGGAGCGGGCAGGGGCGGCGCGACTGCTGCTAGGCTTGTCGGATCGCCGCCTTCTTCACAGGGACCTGAAATGGAAAGCCTGCAGACCTTCCGCATCCTCCACGGCATCGCCGCGGTGCTGCCGTTCCTGGCCATCATCGGCCTGGCCTGGTACGGCTGGCGCAGCTGGCGTGCTGGCGACGCCGGAGTGATCGCCAAGGCGCTGCAGCGCATCGGCCTGATCGGCTGGGTACTGGTGGCCGGCAGCGTCGCCAGCCTGCCGGTCACCGGTTATCGCATGGTGCAGACCGTCGGCTGGCCGCTGGGCCAGACCTGGCTGCTGGGCAGTGCCTGTCTGTTGATCGTCGCGACGATCTTCTGGCTGCTGTTCACCACACGCCTGTGGCGCATCCGCGACCTGGCGCTGCTGGCGCAGAGCAGCGGCGAGCCGATCGGCGCCAGTGCAGCCCGGCAGTGGAAGTTCGGCCTGGCCTTCTTCGCGCTCGCGCTGTTGTGCGTGGTCGCCATCCTGGTGCTGATGATCAGCAAGCCGGTGTGATGCCCACCGCGTGAACCTCTACCTGCTGCTCAAGACCCTGCACATCCTGTCCTCCACGCTGCTGTTCGGCACCGGGCTGGGCTCGGCCTACTACAGTTGGCGCGCCTGGCGCAGCGGCAACCTGGAGGCCATCCGCATCACCTTCCGCCACCTGGTCACCGCCGACTGGCTGTTCATCGCCACCACGGCGGTGTTCCAGCCGCTGAGCGGCATCGCCATGGCGCAGATGGCCGGCTGGCCGCTGGGTTCGGGCTGGCTGCTGTGGAGCCTGGCGCTCTACGTGTTCGCCGGCGCCTGCTGGCTGCCGGTGGTGTGGCTGCAGATCCGCGTGCGCGACATGGCCGAGGCGGCGCACCGTGATGCTGCAGCGTTGCCGCCCAGGGCCTTCCTCTATATGCGCTGGTGGTTCGCCCTGGGCTGGCCGGCGTTTCTGGCCTTTCTGGCGATCTTCTACCTGATGGTCAACAAGGGCTTCTGAGCCCTCAGCGCAGGATGGTGGGCTCTTAGCGCAGGCTGATCACCGGCCAGCCGCGCTCGGTGGCGGTGGCGCGCAGGGTGTCGTCGGGGTCGACGGCCACCGGGTTGGCCACCAGTTCCAGCAGCGGCAGGTCGTTGCGCGAGTCGCTGTAGAAGTAGGCGTCGTCCAGCTTCAGGCCGGTCTCTTCGAGCCAGCGGTTGAGGCGGGTCACCTTGCCGCCCTGGAAGCACGGCACGTCGCAGGTGCGACCGGTGTAGAGGCCATCGAGCATCTCGCACTCGGTGGCGATCAGGGTTTCCACGCCCAGGCGTGCGGCAATCGGCCCGGTGACGAAACGGTTGGTGGCGGTGATGATCACCAGCTTGTCGCCCGCGGCGCGGTGCTCGGCCAGCAGGGCTTCACCCTTGGCCAGGACGATGGGCTCGATGACGTCGTGCATGAACTGGCGGTGCCAGGTGTCCAGCTGGTCCAGGCTGTTGCGGCCCAGAATCGCCTGGGTGAAGGCCTGGTAGGCGAACACGTCGAGGGTGCCGGCCATGTAGTCGGCATAGAAGGCATCGTTGCGCGCCTGGTACTCGCCGGCATCCACCAGAGCGCGCTGGCACAGCCATTCGCCCCAGCTGTGGTCGCTGTCGCCGGCCAGGAGGGTGTTGTCGAGATCGAAGAGAGCCAGTCGCACGATGGATTACCGCCAGTTGCCAATACGGAAAAGTCGCCTAGAGTAACGGCTTTTGCCCCCCCGGCACAGGACGCCGCAGCCCGCGTTGCCGCTGTCACAAGCTTTGTGGAACAATGCGGGCACACGCGATTTCGAGGATGTACCGCCGTGATCGATCCCGATGGTTTTCGCCCCAATGTCGGCATCATCCTTTGCAACGATGTCGGACAGGTACTGTGGGCACGGCGCATCAACCAGGAAGCCTGGCAATTTCCCCAGGGCGGCATCAACGCCCGAGAAACCCCTGAGGAAGCGCTGTACCGCGAACTGAACGAAGAAGTCGGCCTGGAAGAGCAGGACGTCAAGATCCTCGCCTGCACCCGGGGCTGGCTGCGATACCGCCTGCCGCAACGCCTGGTGCGTACCAACAGCCAGCCGCTGTGCATCGGGCAGAAACAGAAGTGGTTCCTTCTGCGCCTGACCGGCGAGGAAAGCCGGGTGCGCATGGATGTCACCGGCAAGCCCGAATTCGACGGCTGGAAATGGGTGAGCTACTGGTACCCGCTGGGCCAGGTCGTGACCTTCAAGCGCGAGGTCTACCGCCGGGCCCTGAAGGAATTGGCACCGCGCCTGCTGGCGCGCGACTAGCACGAAGATCAAGGAGTTAGACCCCCACGCCATGCTCAACACGCTGCGTAAGATCGTCCAGGAAGTGAACTCCGCCAAGGACCTCAAGGCGGCGCTGGGCATCATCGTGCTGCGGGTCAAGGAGGCCATGGGCAGCCAGGTGTGCTCGGTCTACCTGCTCGACCCGGAGAGCAACCGCTTCGTGCTGATGGCCACCGAGGGCCTGAACAAGCGCTCCATCGGCAAGGTCAGCATGGCGCCCAACGAGGGCCTGGTCGGCCTGGTCGGCACCCGCGAAGAGCCGCTGAACCTCGAGAACGCCTCCGAACACCCCCGTTACCGCTACTTCGCCGAGACCGGCGAGGAACGCTATGCCTCCTTCCTCGGCGCGCCGATCATCCACCACCGTCGGGTGATGGGCGTTCTGGTCGTGCAGCAGAAGGAAAAGCGCCAGTTCGACGAGGGCGAGGAAGCCTTCCTCGTCACCATGAGCGCGCAGCTCGCCGGCGTTATCGCCCACGCCGAGGCCACTGGCTCGATCCGCGGCCTGGGCAAGATGGGCAAGGGCATCAGCGAAGCCAAGTTCGTCGGCGTCCCCGGCGCCCCCGGCGTGGCCGTGGGCAAGGCCGTGGTGGTGCTGCCGCCGGCTGATCTCGAAGTCGTTCCGGACAAACCCATCGACGATGTCGAGGCCGAGGTCGAGCGCTTCAAGCAGGCGCTGGAATCGGTCCGCGAGGACATGCGCAACCTCTCCAGCAAGCTGGCGACCCAGCTGCGCAAGGAAGAGCGGGCGCTGTTCGACGTCTACCTGATGATGCTCGACGACGCCTCCATCGGCCTCGAAGTCAAACGCATCATCCGCACCGGCCAGTGGGCCCAGGGCGCCCTGCGCCAGGTGGTCATGGAGCATGTGCAGCGCTTCGAACTGATGGACGACGCCTACCTGCGCGAGCGCGCCTCCGACGTCAAGGACATCGGCCGACGCATCCTGGCCTACCTCCAGGAAGAGCGTAAGCAGTCGCTGACCTACCCCGACCAGACCATCATCGTCAGCGAGGAGCTGTCGCCGGCCATGCTCGGCGAAGTGCCCGAGGGCAAGCTGGTGGGCCTGATCTCGGTGCTCGGTTCGGGCAACTCCCACGTCGCCATCCTCGCTCGTGCCATGGGCATCCCGACCGTCATGGGCGCGGTCGACCTGCCGTATTCCAAGGTCGACGGCATCGACCTGATCGTCGACGGCTACCACGGTGAGATCTACACCAACCCGTCGCCGCAGCTGGTCAAGCAGTACGGCGAAGTGGTCGCCGAAGAAAAGGAACTGAGCAAGGGCCTGGCCGCACTGCGCGAGCTGCCCTGCGAAACACTGGACGGCCATCGCATGCCGCTGTGGGTCAACACCGGCCTGCTGGCCGACGTGGCGCGCGCCCAGGAGCGCGGTGCCGAAGGGGTCGGCCTGTACCGCACCGAAGTGCCGTTCATGATCAACGACCGCTTCCCCAGCGAGAAGGAACAGCTCGCCATCTACCGCGAGCAGCTCTCCGCCTTCCATCCGCTGCCGGTGACCATGCGCACCCTGGACATCGGCGGCGACAAGGCGCTGTCGTACTTCCCGATCAAGGAAGACAACCCGTTCCTCGGCTGGCGCGGCATCCGCGTCACCCTCGACCACCCGGAAATCTTCCTGGTGCAGACGCGCGCCATGCTCAAGGCCAGTGAAGGCCTGGACAACCTGCGTATCCTGCTGCCGATGATCTCCGGCACCCACGAGCTGGAAGAGGCGCTGCACCTGATCCACCGCGCCTGGGGCGAAGTGCGCGACGAAGGCGTCGACATCCCCATGCCGCCGATCGGCATGATGGTGGAGATCCCCGCCGCCGTGTACCAGACCCGCGAGCTGGCGCGCCAGGTGGACTTCCTCTCGGTCGGCTCCAACGACCTGACCCAGTACCTGCTGGCGGTGGACCGCAACAACCCGCGCGTCGCCGACCTCTACGACTACCTGCACCCGGCCGTGCTGCAGGCGCTGAAGAAGGTGGTCGATGACTCACACGCCGAAGGCAAGCCGGTGAGCATCTGCGGCGAGATGGCCGGCGACCCGGCGGCCGCCGTGCTGCTGATGGCCATGGGCTTCGACTCGCTGTCGATGAACGCCACCAACCTGCCGAAGGTGAAGTGGCTGCTGCGCCAGATGACCCTGTCCCGTTCTCGCGAACTGCTCGGCCAACTGATGACCTTCGACAACCCGCAGGTTATCCACAGCTCGCTGCACCTGGCCCTGCGCAATCTGGGGCTGGGCCGGGTGATCAACCCTGCGGCGACCATCCAGGCCTGACGCCGAGCAGCGAGCTCGGCGATCTACAGGTTCAACGACACCTCTCCCAACCGTGCGCCGCTGGGGCCGAAGCTGTGCTCCAGCAGTTCGCGGCGGCCGTCCGCGTGGACGATCAGCGCCGTACTGGCGCGGGTGCCGTAGGTCGGGCTGGCGATGAACACGCTGGAGAGCAGGCGCTCCGTGGCCATGCCGACGCCGGTTTCCGGCAGCTCCGCATCACTGGGCTGGCGGTTGTCGGCCAGCAGCGCCACCAGTGAGCCGGTGTCCGGCCTCTCCAGTGCAGCTTCCAGCCCGTCGCGGGCATTCAGCAGCTTGGGCCAGGGCGTATTCAGCGCGGCGTTGGAGAGCCCGTGCACACCCGGCGCCACCGCCACCGGCGGGCCGACGCGGGGATTGAAGTAGCAGAGTTGCGCGCTGTCGCCCACCAGCAGGTTGAAGCCGCTGTAGTCCGTCGCGCGGCGGGCGACGTGCTGCAGGTACTCCAGGGGCGCCTGGCGGCCCTGCAGGAAGGCCGCCACCAGCTCGCCACGGGAGCGCGGGCCCAGCGGCTGGCCGGGGTCGCGCACGTTGGTCAGGGCGGCGAAACGACCGCCCGGCGCGACGCCCAGCCAGGTACCGCCGGCCTCCAGGTCGCGGCCGGCGTAGAGGCCGGGGTATTCCTCCCAGGCTGCCAGCGGCAGGGTCGGGCGGGCGTAGAACTCATCGCGGTTGGCCGCGACGATCAGGGGCGTGGCGTGGCTGGGACGCCAGGCGAAGACGATCAGGCACATGGGGCGAACTCCGTGGTGTTCCGGCAGTCTATCAACATCCGCCGATGTCCCGGAGTGGCTGGAGCGCCCGGGAGCCTTCGGCTACCATGCCCGCTTTGTTGCCCGAGGTTGCCCATGGAGTTCGTGCTCTACCTGGTGCTTGGCGCCTGCGCTGGCGTGCTCGCCGGCCTGTTCGGCGTCGGCGGCGGGTTGATCATCGTCCCGGCCCTGGTGTTCAGCTTCGGTGCCCACGGTTTCTCGCCCGACGTACTGACCCAGATGGCGGTCGGCACGTCGCTGGCGACCATCGTCTTCACCTCGATCAATTCGATCATCGAGCACCATCGCCGTGGCGCGGTGCGCTGGCCGGTGTTCGGCTGGATGACCGTCGGCATCCTGGTCGGCAGCGCGCTGGGGGCGATTACCGCGTCGAAGATCCAGGGCCCGGTGCTGCAGAAGATCATCGGCACCTTCGCCATCCTGGTGTCGCTGCAGATGGCGCTGGGCCTGCAGCCCAAGGGCGCGCGCGACCTGCCGGGGCGCTTCGGCCTGGGCGTGGCCGGCGGCGTGGTGGGCTGGGCTTCGGCCATTTTCGGCATCGGCGGCGGCTCGCTGACCGTGCCTTTCCTGACCTGGCGTGGCGTCTCCATGCAACAGGCGGTTGCGACTTCCTCGGCGTGCGGCCTGCCGATCGCCATCGCCGGCGCGATATCCTTCATCGTCGTCGGCTGGCACAACGACAAGCTGCCGGAGCTGAGCCTGGGCTTCGTCTACCTGCCGGCGCTGGTGGGCATTGCCGTCACCAGCATGTTCTTCGCCCGCATCGGGGCACGGCTGGCGCATCGCCTGCCACCCCTGGTGCTCAAGCGTTTGTTCGCCCTGCTGCTGTTCAGCGTGGGCTTGAGTTTCCTGATCTGAGTTCCAGTTAATTAGGAGTAGCGGATGCTGCCTTATCCACAGATCGACCCGGTTGCCGTTGCGCTCGGGCCGCTGAAAATCCACTGGTACGGCCTGATGTACCTGATCGGCATCGGCGGCGCCTGGCTGCTGGCGTCGCGCAAGCTGAAGGATTTCGACCCCACCTGGACCAAGGAGAAACTCTCCGACCTGGTCTTCTGGGTGGCGTGCGGCGTGGTCCTGGGCGGTCGCCTGGGCTACGTGCTGTTCTACAACCTGGACGAGTACATCGCCAACCCGACGCTGATCTTCGAGGTGTGGAAGGGCGGCATGTCCTTCCACGGCGGGCTGATCGGCGTGATGCTGGCCACCTGGTGGTTCGGCAAGCGCAACAACAAGAGCTTCTTCCAGCTGATGGACCTGATCGCGCCGCTGGTGCCGATCGGCCTGGGCGCCGGGCGTATCGGCAACTTCATCAACGGCGAGCTGTGGGGCAAGGTGTCCGATGTGCCCTGGGCGATGATCTTCCCCACCGGCGGCCCGGAGCCGCGCCACCCGTCGCAGCTGTACCAGTTCGCGCTGGAAGGCGTGGCGCTGTTCGTCGTGCTCTGGCTGTTCACCCGCAAGCCGCGCCCGACCGCCTCGGTGTCCGGCCTGTTCGTGCTGTGCTACGGCATCTTCCGCTTCATCGTCGAGTTCGTCCGCGTGCCGGATGCCCAGCTGGGTTACCTGGCCTGGGGCTGGCTGACCATGGGCCAGGTGCTGTGCGTACCGATGGTCCTGGGCGGCATCGCGCTGATGGTCTGGGCCTACCGCCGCGCCCCGGCGCAGTCGGCCGCGAGCTGAGCATCGCCTGAATGAAAAAGCCGCCCTCGGGCGGCTTTTTTGCTTTTCGTAGGAGCGAGCTTGCTCGCGAACAGGCCCCGCTGCGGGCTTTGGTTCGCGAGCAAGGACTAGGCGTCCCCCTCGCTCCTACAGGTTCAGGGTAGGCCAGAGCGTAGGGCGGATAACGCCCGACGTTATCCGCCGTTCGGCCTTGCCTTCAGACGGGTTCGACGAGCAGCAGAACACCATCCTGTCCGGTCACACGAACTTGCGCGCCCACCGGCAGGTCCGGCCCGCTGACCAGCCAGACGCTGTCACCGACGCGGATCTTGCCGCGCCCGCCGACGATGGCGTCATGCAGGGCGAATTGCCGGCCGACCAGCTCGCTGCCGCGGCGGTTGAGGCTGGAAGGGACGGCCTGGCGCTTGTTGAGGCGCTGGTGGTTCCACCAGTACAGCGCGGTGAGGATCGCCAGCACGCCGAAGGCCAGGCACTGCCAGACCCAGTCCAGCCCCGGCAGCAGGAAGGACAGCACGCCGGTCAGCGCCGCGGCGATGCCGATCCACAGCAGGTAGCCGCCGGCACCGAAGATTTCCAGGATCAGCAGGACGATGCCCAGGCCCAGCCAGTCCCAGAAACCGAGGTTCTGGAGAAAGGCGGCCATCAGCTACGGCCCTTGGTTTCGCCGAAGGTGGCCTTGACGATCTCACCGATGCCGCCGACCGCGCCGATCACCTGGCTGGCTTCCAGCGGCATCAGCACGATCTTGCTGTTGTTCGAGCTGGCCAGCTGGCCGAGGGCGTCGACGTACTTCTGCGCGACGAAGTAGTTGATCGCCTGCACGTTGCCGCTGGCGATGGCTTCGGAGACCACCTGGGTCGCCTTGGCTTCGGCTTCGGCCTGGCGCTCACGGGCCTCGGATTCGAGGAAGGCCGACTGGCGCAGGCCTTCGGCTTCGAGAATCTGTGCCTGCTTCTTGCCCTCGGCGGTGAGGATCTCCGCAGCGCGGCGGCCTTCGGCTTCGAGGATCTGCGCGCGCTTGAGGCGCTCGGCCTTCATCTGGCTGGCCATGGCCTCCACCAGGTCGGCCGGCGGGCTGATGTCCTTGATCTCGATACGGGTGACTTTCAGGCCCCAGGGCGCGGTGGCCTCGTCGACGGTGCGCAGCAGGCGTTCGTTGATCGCGTCGCGCTGGCTGAGCATGTGGTCCAGCTCCATGGAGCCGAGCACGGTGCGGATGTTGGTCATCACCAGGTTGCGCACGGCGTTTTCCAGTCCGCTCACTTCATAGGCGGCCTGTGCCGCGTCGACCACCTGGAAGAAGCACACGGCGTCGATCTGCACGATGGCGTTGTCGGCGCTGATGGCCTCCTGCGGCGGCACGTCGAGCACGCGCTCCATCATGTTGATCTTCTGGCCGACGCGGTCCACCACCGGAATGATGATGCTCAGTCCCGGCTTCAGGGTGACGGTGTAGCGGCCGAAGCGCTCGATGGTCCATTCGAAACCCTGGGGCACGACCTTGAACCCCATGAGGACGATGACGATGGCGAGGATGACGAACAGCAGGGCAACACTGCCGATTTCCATGCGAGGGACTCCTTGTCTGCTTGGGTAATGGGTGTATGGATCGAGTGTAACCGGCACGCCAGGCAGGCATGCAGGAAAGTCCGGCAGGCGAACGCGGGTTTTCCTCAGGCGCCGGACCTGCGGCCTATTTCTGCTCGCTTTGCGGGGTGACCCGCATGACTTCCTCGATGGTCGTCAGGCCGGCTGCGACCTTCTGCGCGCCGGAAAGGCGCAGGCTGCGCATGCCTTCCTTGAAGGCCTGGCGACGCAGCGGGATGAGGTCGGTGTCGGCGGTGATCAGTTCCTTCAGCGATTCGCTCAGCAGCATGATCTCGTACACGCCGGCGCGTCCGCGGTAGCCGGTATCGCGGCACTCCAGACAGCCGACGGCCTGGTGCGCACCGGTGGGCAGCGGGGCGTTCCACGGGCGGGTGACTTCCTGCCAGTCCTCCTCGTGCAGCTCCATCGGCGACTTGCAGTGCGGGCACAGGGTACGCACCAGGCGCTGGGCCATGACGCCGAGCACGGTGGCACGGATCAGGTAATAGGGCACGCCCAGTTCCAGCAGACGGGTGATGGCGGTGGGCGAGTCGTTGGTGTGCAGGGTAGAGAGCACCAGGTGCCCGGTGAGCGCTGCCTGGATCGCCATCTCGGCGGTTTCCAGGTCGCGGATTTCGCCGACCATGATGATGTCCGGGTCCTGACGCAGCAGGGCGCGTACGCCGCTGGCGAAAGTCAGGTCGATGTTGTGCTGCACCTGCATCTGGTTGAACGAGGGTTCGATCATCTCGATCGGGTCCTCGATGGTGCAGAGGTTCACCTCGTCGGTCGCCAGCTGCTTGAGCGTGGTGTAGAGCGTGGTGGTCTTGCCCGAACCGGTGGGCCCGGTGACCAGGATGATGCCGTTGGGCTGGCTGGTCATGCTTTCCCAGCGACGCAGGTCGTCGGGAGAGAAGCCGAGCTGGTCGAAGCTCTTGAGCAGCACCTCGGGGTCGAAGATACGCATCACCATCTTCTCGCCGAAGGCGGTGGGCAGGGTCGAGAGGCGCAGCTCCACCTCGGCGCCGTCGGGGGTCTTGGTCTTCACCCGGCCATCCTGCGGCTTGCGCTTCTCGGCGACGTTCATCCGGCCCAGGGACTTCAGGCGGCTGACCACCGCCATGCTGACCTGCGGCGGGAACTGATAGACGTTGTGCAGCACGCCGTCGATGCGGAAACGCACGGTACCCTGCTCGCGGCGCGGTTCGATGTGGATATCGCTGGCGCGCTGCTGGAAGGCGTACTGGAACAGCCAGTCGACGATGGTGACGATGTGCGCGTCGTTGGCATCGGGTTCCTGGTCGCTGGCGCCCAGGTTGAGCAGCTGTTCGAAGTTGCCGATGCCGCTGATCTTCTGGTCCTGCGAACTGGCGCCGGTCACCGACTTGGCGAGGCGGTAGAACTCCACGGTGAAGCGCTGGATATCCACCGGGTTGGCGACCACGCGCCTGATCGGGCGCTTGAGCACGTGGGTGAGGTTGCTCTCCCAGGCGTGCACGAACGGCTGCGCGCTGGCGATGGTGACTTCATCCGGCGCCACTGCGACCGCGAGGATCTGGTGGCGCTGGGCGAAGGCGTAGGACATCAGCGGGGTGACCGCGGCGACGTCGATCTTCAGCGGGTCGATGCGCAGGTAGGGCTGCCCGGAAAAGTCCGCCAGCCACCTCACCAGGCTGTCCAGGTCCAGCTTGTGCCCCGGCCGCTGGCGGTCCGCGACCTGCTGCGCGGCGAGGAACTCCAGCGGGTGCTGCTGGTTCTTCACGGCGCTGCGGCGGATCGCCAGGCACTGCTCGGCGTCATCCTGGGCGACGCGGCCCTGGGTGACCAGCTCGCGCAGGATGTCGCCCAGATCGAGCGGATGGTCCTGGGCGGATGGGGCAAAGACGGACATGCGGACTCCCTACTTCCAGTGGCGGGTCACAGGCCCGCAGCGATGCCGAGCCAGCTTATTTCAAAAGCGCCTTCCACGGCTTGAGGGTCAGCACAGTATGGGCCTGGGCCGCGAGGGCATCCAGGCGCCCCTCGGCGTCGGGAGTGACGAGCAGCTCCTGCAGCTTGGCCAGTTCGCCGTACAGGCGGTCGGTTTCCGGCAGCTCCAGCACGCCGCGCGCCAGGCGCAGCCAGACCAGCATGCGCTGCAGGCGCGGCAGCTGGTCGGCGAGTACCTCGGGCAGTTGCTGGGCGCGTTGCAGCGGCATGGCCTGGGCCTCTTCGGCCAGGGTGCGCTGCAGCCACTTGCCGACGGCGGAGCCGCCCAGGCGATTGGCGCGTTCGTTGCGCTCGCTGGTCCAGGCCTTGCCCAGCAGCCAGCGCGAGGTGCTCAGGGAGAACTGACCCCAGCGCAGGTTGGCCAGTTCCTCGCGGAAGGCGGCCGGCATCTGCTGGCGTACGCTTTCGTCGTGCTGACCCTGCTCGATGCGCGGCTGCCAGTCGGTAATCAGCGCGTCGAGGGCGGCACGCAGCTCGCGGGTGGTGGCGCGCGGGACGGCCTGGCCGAGGCTGCCGAGCAGGGCGCGCAGGTCCACCAGTTGCTGCAGCCAGCTTTCCAGCAGGCTCCAGTGGCCGTTGAAGCGGTATTGCTCGGCCAGGCGCTGGCTGCTGCCCAGCAGCGACCAGGACAGCGCGGCGAAGGCGCCGTCCAGCGGGGTTTCATGCAGCAGCTTCTGGGTGTCGGGCTGGATGCTGTAGCTGGCCGGATCGAACAGGCGGTAGCCACGCTCGGCCTTGCTGATGTCGCAGGGCATCAGCGCCAGGTCCGCGGCCAGTTCGATGGCCAGGTCCAGCAGCGCCTCGGGCTCGCCCTGGCGCAATTCCAGTTCCAGCTCGCAGATTTCTTCTTCCTGCTTGCCGGCGATGACCTTGCCCAGGTCCAGCGCGGCCTCGATCACCACCTTGGCCTTGCCGCGGCCCCAGGCGATCTCGGCGCGCTGGCGGGTGAAGTCGGTGCTGAAGATCGGCTTCAGGCTCTTCTTGTCCAGGTCGGCCAGGGCGACTGGCCAGCACTGGTCGTCGAGCTTCTTCAGGTCGAGCTTGTTCTTCTCCAGGTACCAGTCCCACTCGTTGCGTTCGGACAGGCCGGCGACGCTCTGGCCACGGGTCTTCAGGGTCTGGATGAACTGCTCGCCGTCCTTGCGCATGCGCAGGGCGACGCGGGCGCGGGCCAGGTCGCGGGCCGGCGTGTCGTAGTACTGGTTGAACAGCTCGCGGGGCTCCCAGCCGGATTTGTTGCGCTTCTTCAGCGCGGGATGCTCGCGCAGGGCTTCGAGGGTCTCGCGACTGGCGCGCAATTTGATTTCGGTTTCTTTCTGCATGGCGGGGTCCGGTTCAGAGCGGCCGCGCCCGATTTCCCGACCTGTTGCAGGACGGACGGAACGACGGGCGCGAAAAAGACTTCAAAGTCATGCAGTTTACAGGACTTCGGCGTTCCTGCCGGGCGCCGCGAGGTTTTACCGCACGCCCGCATGGTCCATAGTGGGGTCCATCTTCTGGAGAACGCCATGCCGTTGCCGCCGCTGAAACAACGCTTCGCCGAGCTGATTGCGCTTCCGTCGGTCAGTTGCACCCAGCCTGTGCTGGACCAGTCCAACCGCCCGGTGGTCGAGCTGCTGGGCAACTGGCTGGTGGACCTGGGCTTTGCCTGTGAGCTGCAGCCGGTGTCGCCAGGCAAGTTCAACCTGGTCGCGACCCTGGGCAGCGGCCCCGGCGGCCTGGTGCTGGCCGGGCACACCGACACCGTGCCCTACGACGAAGCCCTGTGGAAAAGCGACCCGCTGGGCCTGGACGAGCGCGACGGGCGCTGGTTCGGCCTGGGCTCCTGCGACATGAAGGGCTTCTTCGCCCTGGCCATCGAAGCGCTGCTGCCGCTGCTGGAGCAGCCGTTCAAGCAGCCGCTGATCATCCTCGCCACCTGCGACGAGGAAAGCTCCATGGCCGGCGCCCGCGCGCTGGCCGAGGCGGGGCGGCCGCTGGGGCGTGCGGCGGTGATCGGCGAGCCGACCAACCTCAAGCCGATCCGCCTGCACAAGGGCGTGATGATGGAGCGCATCGACATCCTCGGGCAGAGCGGCCATTCCTCCGACCCGAGCCTGGGGCGCAGCGCGCTGGAGGCGATGCAGGCGGTGATGGGCGAGCTGCAGGGGCTGCGCGGCCAGTGGCAGAAGGAGTACAACAACCCGCAGTTCAGCGTGCCGCAGCCGACCCTCAACCTCGGCTGCATCCACGGTGGCGACAACCCCAACCGCATCTGCGGCCAGTGCGCGCTGGAGTTCGACCTGCGCCCGCTGCCGGGCATGCAGCCCGAAGTCCTGCGCCAGGCCATCCGCGAACGCCTGAAACCCGTTGCCGAGCGTCACGCCGTGAAGATCGACTACGCACCGCTGTTCCCCGCCGTGCCGCCCTTCGAGGAGCCGGCGCAGAGCGAGCTGGTGCGGCTGGCCGAAAGTCTGACCGGGCACACGGCACAAGCGGTAGCCTTTGGCACCGAAGCACCGTATCTTCAGCAGCTCGGCTGCCAGACCCTGGTGCTGGGCCCCGGCGACATCGCCTGCGCCCACCAGCCGGACGAACACCTCGAGCTCGACCGCATCGAGCCATGCGTGGAACTGCTGCGCGGACTGATCCGTCATTACTGTCTATGAAAGGCAGTTCATGAAGGGCAGTCCGTACGGCGGTCCGCAACGACTGTTGATGAAGAGTTGCCTGTAGAGCGCCCCGACAACGGGCCCCACCTATCCAAGAGGAGAAACCTGTCGATGTTCCTGCGACGACGATAACCGCGCCGCCCCTGGCCGTGCTCCGGCCGCATCCGACAGATTTCCGCCCACTCGAACGACAGGCTTTTCAAGCAATGCACGACTACGTCAACTGGCTGCGCCACGCCTCGCCCTACATCAATTCGCACCGGGACTGCACCTTCGTGGTGATGCTCCCCGGCGAGGGCGTCGAAGACCCCAATTTCGGCAATATTGTCCACGACCTGGTGCTGCTGCACAGTCTGGGCGTGCGCCTGGTGCTGGTGCACGGCTCGCGCCCGCAGATCGAGGCGCGCCTGGCGTCCCACGGGCTGGCGCCGCGCTTCCACCGTGGCCTGCGGGTCACCGACGCGCCGACCCTGGACTGCGTGATCGACGCCGTCGGCAGCCTGCGCATTTCCATCGAAGCACGCCTGTCCATGGACATGGCTGCCTCGCCGATGCAGGGCTCGCGCCTGCGCGTGACCGCCGGCAACTTCGTCACCGCACGGCCGATCGGCGTGGTCGACGGCATCGACTACCACCACACTGGCGAAGTGCGGCGGATCGACCGCAAGGGCATCAATCGCCAGCTCGACGAGCGCAGCATCGTGCTGCTCTCGCCGCTGGGCTATTCGCCCACCGGGGAAATCTTCAACCTCGCCTGCGAGGACGTGGCCATGCGCGCGGCCATCGACCTGGGCGCGGACAAGCTGATCCTCTATGGAGCCGAGCGCGGCCTGATGGACGACGCCGGCAAGCTGGTGCGCGAGCTGCGCCCGCAGCAGGTGCCGGCGCATCTGGAACGTCTGGGCGCGAGCTACCAGGGCGAGCTGCTGGACGCCGCCGCCCAGGCTTGTCGTGCGGGCGTGCGGCGCAGCCATATCGTCAGCTACACCGAAGACGGCTCGCTGCTCAGCGAACTCTTCACCCGCACCGGCAACGGCACCCTGGTCGCCCAGGAGCAGTTCGAGCAGCTGCGCGAAGCGGGCATCGAGGATGTCGGCGGCCTGCTGGAGCTGATTCGCCCGCTGGAAGAGCAGGGCATCCTGGTGCGCCGTTCCCGCGAGGTGCTGGAGCGCGAGATCGAGCAGTTCAGCATCGTCGAGCGCGAAGGGCTGATCATCGCCTGCGCGGCGCTCTATCCCATCGCCGATTCGGATTCGGGCGAGCTGGCCTGCCTGGCGGTGAACCCGGAGTACCGCCACGGCGGCCGCGGCGACGACCTGCTGGAACGCATCGAACAGCGCGCGCGCAACCTCGGCCTGAAGACCCTCTACGTCCTCACCACGCGCACCGCCCACTGGTTCCGCGAGCGCGGCTTCCAGCCCAGCAGCGTGGACCGCCTGCCGGCGGCGCGGGCGTCGCTGTACAACTACCAGCGCAACTCGCAGGTGTTCGAGAAGACCCTGTAAGGCGCTCCTGCCGGGCGCCGTGGCGCAGGCAAAATAAAAGAGGCCCTCGGGCCTCTTTTTCGTTCGACCTGGCTGCGCACTCAGACGCTGATCAAGCCCAGGATGCTCGCCTGGTAGGCGGCGACGAAGGTGTCGAAATCGCCCTCGGGCTGTTTCTCCAGCTCCGCCTGTTCGGCGAGGGACTGGCTGGCCATGCCCTCGAAGCGAGCCTGCTCTTCAGCCGACAGGGATTCGCTCTGCAGTGTTTCGGCGTGCTGGCGGCTGTAGCGCAGGGCGAAGGCTTCGAAGCTCTCGCCACGTTCGCGCATTTCCTCCAGCACCTTCGCCGAAGGCGTCAGGTCGGCGTCGGCCACCTTGGCGCGCTGCTCGGCCAGGCTCTGCGCGTGCAGGCTGCTGCCATTGGCGCGGTCGAGCAGGTCGATGATCGGCGCGATGGCGTCGAGCAGGGCGCCCGCCCACTCCTTCATCTCGATCTGCTGGCCGCCGCGTTCCAGCTTCAGGCCCGGGCGACGACCTTCCTTGACCACCTTGAGGAAGTTGCTGGTGGCCGAGCCGCACTCGCAGCCGCCCAGCGGCGGGCTGTCGGAAAGCGCGCAGTAGAGCAGGAAGGCGTCGAGGAAGCGGGCTTCGGTGACGTCGATGCCCAGCGGCAGGAAGGGGTTGATGTCCAGGCAGCGCGCCTCGACGTACTGCACGCCACGGGCCATCAGCGCCTGGATCGGACGCTCGCCGGTGTAGGTGACGCGTTTCGGGCGGATGCTCGAGTAGTACTCGTTCTCGATCTGCAGGATGTTGGTGTTGAGCTGAACCCACTCGCCATCGACCTTGGTGCCGACCTTTTCGTACGGCGCATACGGCGTGCTGACCGCGCGGCGCAGGCTGTCGATGTAGCTGTCGAGGTCGTTGTAGCAGGGCGTCAGGCCGGCCTGGGCGTTGTTCTGGTAGCCCAGGTCGCTCATGCGCAGGCTGGTGGCATAGGGCAGGTAGAGGGTGTGCTCGTCGAAGGCTTCCAGGCCGTGCGGGCGGCCGCGCAGGAAGCCGGCGTCCAGCGCCGGCGACGCGCCGAACAGGTACATCAGCAGCCAGCTGTAGCGGCGGAAGTTGCGGATCATCGCGATGTAGCGGTGTGACTGGAAGTCTCGCGCGCTCTTCTCGCTGCCTTCTTCCTCGCGCAGCAGCTCCCAGATGCCTTCGGGCAGGGAGAAGTTGTAGTGGATGCCGGCGATGCACTGCATGGTCTTGCCGTAGCGCAGGGCCAGACCCTTGCGGTAGACGTACTTCAGCCGGCCGATGTGCGAGCTGCCGTAGCGGGCGATCGGGATGGTCTCTTCATCCGGCAGCTCGCAGGGCATGGACGGGCTCCACAGGTATTCGCCGTCGAGCTTGCCGCTGGCGAAACGGTGGATGTCGCCCAGTTCGTCCAGGGTCTTTTCGACGCTGGTGGAGGTCGGGGTGATGAACTCCAGCAGCGACTCGGAGTAGTCCGTGGTGATCTGCGGGTTGGTCAGCGCCGAGCCCAGGACGCGCGGGTGCGGGGTCAGGGCGAGCTTGCCGCGTTCATCGACGCGCAGGCATTCGCGCTCGATACCGTGCAGGCACTGGGTGAGCAGGGACAGGTTGGCGGCATCGCCAAGCAGGGCCAGGCGGCGGGAGAGTTGGTCGCTCAAGTTGGAAGTCCTTCACACGGCAATCGCCCCACTATGGGGGTGGACTGGGCGGTCTACAAGGGGAGAACACAACCGGCGTGGTCGCCTGGTTTGGGGAGACGCCGCGCCGGTGCCCGCCTTTCGGGGGCTCCGGACTACAGCATAGGTCAGTTGCGCCGAGGCAATTTACAGCTGGGCGAAGGTGCCTTGTCCCTTGGCGACGAGCTTGTCGCCCTGGTGGATGTCGGCTTCGACCACCAGCGAACGGCGCCCGGCATGCAGGACTTTCGCCACACAGCGCACCTCGCCTTCGGCGACCGCGCGGATGTAGTTGATCTTGCATTCCAGGGTGACGCTCTGCCGGTCGAAACCATGGGCGCTGGAGCAGGCCAGGCCCATGGTCATGTCCATCAGCGTGAAGAGCGCGCCGCCATGCATGACGTTGCCGCGGTTGCGCAGGTGCTCGGCCATCGGCAGCAGCACCTCGGCTTCGCCGTCAGCGACACGGATCGGCTGCACGCCGATGGTTTCGCTGAAGCGGCTGATCATCAGCTCGCGGGCGGGCATCTCGCTCATGGACCTTCCTTACTTCTTCTTCAGTTGCTTGGCGTTGGCGAACAGCGAGGCCATGGCGTTGTTCGCCGGGGCCTGCTCCTGCTGGCGCGGGGCGGCACTGCGCTCGCCACGCGGTGCACCGTTGCCGGGACGACCGCCGCCGCGGGGGCCTTCGGTCTTCTCGCCGGGGGTGTCGCTCATGCGCATGGACAGGCCGACGCGGTTGCGCGGGATGTCCACTTCCATGACCTTCACCTTGACGATGTCGCCGGCCTTGACCACTTCGTACGGGTCCTTGACGAACTTCTCCGACAGCGCGGAGATGTGCACCAGGCCGTCCTGGTGGACGCCGATGTCGACGAAGGCGCCGAAGTTGGTGACGTTGGTCACCACGCCTTCGAGCACCATGCCGGGCTTGAGGTCCTTCAGGCTCTCGACGCCTTCCTGGAACTCGGCGGTCTTGAACTCCGGGCGCGGGTCGCGGCCGGGCTTGTCGAGCTCCTTGAGGATGTCGGTGACGGTGGGCAGGCCGAACTGTTCGTCGGTGAATTTCTTCGGGTCCAGACGCTTGAGGAAGCCCGAGTCGCCGACCAGCGAGCGCACGTCGCGGCCGGTGTCGGCGGCGATGCGCTGCACCAGCGGGTAGGTTTCCGGGTGCACCGCGGAGGCGTCCAGCGGGTTGTCGCCGTTCATCACGCGGAGGAAGCCGGCAGCCTGCTCGAAGGTCTTGTCGCCCAGGCGGCTGACCTTGCGCAGGTCGTCGCGGGTGCGGAACGCGCCGTTGGCGTCACGGTGCGAGACGATGTTCTGTGCCAGGGTGCTGTTGAGGCCGGAGATGCGCGCCAGCAGGGCAGCGGAGGCGGTGTTCACGTCCACGCCGACGGCGTTCACGCAGTCTTCCACCACCGCGTCCAGGCTGCGTGCGAGCTGCAGCTGGGACACGTCGTGCTGGTACTGGCCGACGCCGATGGATTTCGGCTCGATCTTCACCAGCTCGGCCAGCGGGTCCTGCAGGCGACGAGCGATGGACACGGCGCCGCGCAGCGACACGTCCAGCTCCGGGAATTCCTTCGCAGCCAGTTCCGACGCCGAGTACACCGAGGCGCCGGCCTCGCTGACCATGATCTTGGTGCACTTGAGCGCCGGGTATTTCTTGATCAGCTCGGCGGCCAGCTTGTCGGTCTCGCGGCTGGCGGTGCCGTTGCCGATGGCGATCAGTTCCACCTGGTGCTTGGCGCACAGCGCGGCGAGCACGGCGATGGTCTGGTCCCACTGGTTCTTCGGCACGTGCGGGTAGACGGTGGCGGTGTCCAGCAGCTTGCCGGTGGCATCGACCACGGCGACCTTCACGCCGGTACGCAGGCCCGGGTCGAGGCCCAGGGTGGCGCGCGGCCCGGCCGGGGCGGCCAGCAGCAGGTCATGCAGGTTGCGCGCGAAGACGTTGATCGCCTCGGCGTCGGCGCCGTCGCGCAGCTCGCCCAGCAAGTCGGTTTCCAGGTGGGTGTAGAGCTTGACCTTCCAGGTCCAGCGCACCACCTCGGACAGCCACTTGTCCGCGGCGCGGCCCTGGTTGGACACGCCGAAGCGCTCGCCGATCATGATCTCGCACGGGTGCGAGGTGCCCGGCAGTTCTTCGCCGACCTTCAGCGCAACGCTGAGGATGCCCTCGTTGCGGCCACGGAAGATCGCCAGCGCGCGGTGCGACGGGGCGCTCTTGAGCGGCTCGTCGTGCTCGAAGTAGTCGCTGAACTTGGCGCCTTCGGTTTCCTTGCCCGGCACCATGCGTGCGGTGAGGGTGGCGTTGTCCTTGAGGAAGCCGCGCAGGCGGTCCAGCAGGGTGGCGTCCTCGGCGAAACGCTCCATGAGGATGTACTTGGCGCCTTCGAGCACGGCGCGGGTGTCGGCGAAGCCTTTCTCGGCATCGACGAAGCGCGCGGCTTCGCTTTCCGGCGTCAGGCCCGGGTCATTGAACAGCGCGTCGGCCAGCTCGCCGAGGCCGGCTTCCAGGGCGATCTGGCCCTTGGTGCGGCGCTTCTGCTTATAGGGCAGGTAGAGGTCTTCGAGGCGAGTCTTGGTGTCGGCGAGCTTGATCTCGCGGGCCAGTTCCGGGGTCAGCTTGCCCTGTTCCTCGATGCTGGCGAGGATCGCGCCACGGCGGTCTTCCAGCTCGCGCAGGTAGCGCAGGCGCTCTTCGAGCATGCGCAGCTGGGTGTCATCCAGGCTGCCGGTGACTTCTTTGCGGTAACGGGCGATGAAGGGGACGGTGGAGCCTTCATCGAGCAGGGCGACGGCAGCGGCGACCTGCTGCGGTTGAACGCGGCCGGAGGGCAGTGCGGAAAGCTCTTCGGCGATACGGGTGTTAATGCTGTCCATGGATACACCTGACAAGACAATCGAAAACGGGGCGCATGATCTGCTGCGCGTCGGCATAACTGCGTTGAGGCCAACTGAGAAATGCTCATTGACTGCAGTCAACTCCGCTTTCTCAGCCGTCCTCGCCTTGTTCTGCTCTAGCTCGCAAGATCATGAACAGGTACATAAAAGAGCATCTGGACCGGGCTTCCCGGTCATTCGACAGGCCCTGTGACAACGCCCCGCCGCAAAAGCGCCGCATTATACCCGCGACAATTTCACCGGGTGGGCGACTGGTCGGGGAAAAATCTGCTAACAATGGACAAGCCGTGATGCGCGGCTGCTGGGCGATAATGCCCGCCGAATCAGATTCTGGGAGTCTCCATGAGCAACGCTGCCACCCTGCCGGAAGGCGAAAAGATCCTCGTGGTCGATGACGACGCGCGCCTGCGCCGTCTGCTGGAACGCTTCCTCGATGAGCAGGGTTATCGCGTCCGCGCCGTCGAGAACACCGAGCAGATGGACCGCCTGCTGGCCCGCGAGCTGTTCCAGCTGGTGGTGCTCGACCTGATGATGCCCGGCGAGGATGGCCTCTCCGCATGCAAGCGCCTGCGCGAGTCGAACAACCAGATCCCGATCATCATGCTCACCGCCAAGGGCGATGAATCCAGCCGTATCTCGGGCCTTGAGCAGGGCGCCGACGATTACCTGGCCAAGCCCTTCAACCCGCGCGAGCTGCTGGCGCGGATCAAGGCCGTGCTGCGCCGCCAGGCGCCGCTGGTGCCGGGTGCGCCGGCGGGCGAAGACGAGATCGTCACCTTCGGCGACTACGAACTGCACCTGGCCACCCGCGAGCTGAAGAAGGGCGAGGAAGTGCACATGCTCACCACCGGTGAGTTCGCCGTGCTCAAGGCCCTGGTGCAGCACGCCCGCGAGCCGTTGACCCGCGACAAGCTGATGAACCTGGCCCGTGGCCGCGAGTGGGATGCGCTGGAGCGCTCCATCGACGTGCAGATTTCCCGCCTGCGCCGGCTGATCGAGCCCGACCCGTCCAAGCCGCGCTACATCCAGACCGTCTGGGGCGTGGGTTACGTGTTCGTTCCGGATGGCGCTGCGCGCAAGTGATTCAACCCTTGGGGGAGAGTGGCGGCGTTAGCCCGATACCCTCTCCCCCCGCCCTCTCCCTGAAGGGAGAGGGAGCTATCCGTGCCGGCTGGCGCATCAGTTTCAGCCGGTGCCGATCCAGTCCCCTCTCCCTTCAGGGATAGGGCTAGGGAGAGGGGCTCTGCCGGCTCGGTTCGCGATCAAGAGTCGGGTACCTCTCCTGCTACGGTCAGTGCTTCCTGGTAACGCCTTTTTGAAAACACCCCTCTGGTTCCCGCAAAGCTTCTTCGCCCGCACCCTCTGGCTGGTGCTCATCGTCGTGCTGTTCTCCAAGGCGCTGACCCTGGTCTACCTGCTGATGAACGAAGACATGCTGGTCGACCGCCAGTACAGCCACGGCGCGGCGCTGACCGTGCGTGCCTACTGGGCGGCGGACGAGAAATCGCGCGAGGCCATCGCCCAGTCCGCTGGGCTGAAGTGGGCGCCCCACGAGCAGGGGCAGCCGGAGGAAGTGCACTGGCCGTACACCGAGATCTTCCAGCGGCAGATGCGCATGGAGCTGGGCATCGACACCGAGACCCGTCTGCGTATCCATCATCCGTCGATGCTCTGGGTCCGTGCGCCGACCCTGGGTGACGGCTGGATCGGCGTACCGCTCTACCCGCATCCGCTGCGCGGCCAGCAGATCTGGAGTGTGCTGGGCTGGTTCCTCGGTATCGGCCTGCTCTCCACTGCGGCGGCGTGGATCTTCGTGCGCCTGCTCAGCCAGCCGCTCAAGCGCCTGGTCTTCGCCTCCCGCGAGTTCGGCAAGGGGCGCAGCGTGCGCCTGCCGCTGGGGCAGGAAACGCCCAGCGAAATGGCCGAGGTGTACCGCGCGTTCAACCAGATGGCCGATGACGTCGAGCAGGCCGGCCGCGAGCGCGAGCTGATGCTGGCGGGGGTCTCCCACGACCTGCGGACGCCGCTGACGCGTCTGCGCCTGTCGCTGGAGCTGATGCCCGACAGCGACCGCGAGATGGTCGAGGACATGGTCCGCGACATCGAGGACATGGACGCCATCCTCGACCAGTTCCTCGCGTTCATCCGCGATGGCCGCGACGAATCGGTGGAAGAGGGCGATCTCGCCGACCTGATCCGCGAGGTAGCCGACGCCTTCAACCAGAACGGCAATCGCGTGCGCCTGTGCCTGGAGACGCTGCCGCTGTTCCGCTTCCGTCGTGTATCGATCAAGCGCCTGCTCGGCAACCTGATCGAGAACGGCCTGAACCACGGTGGTGGCAAGGTCGAAGTCGCGGCTCACGTGGCCGGCGGCGGTGGCGCGCCCTATGTGGTGCTCAGCGTGCTGGACCGTGGCGCAGGCGTGGATCCGCAGGAGCTGGACAACATCTTCAACCCCTTCTTCCGTGGCGACAAAGCGCGCGGCGGCAAGGGTACGGGCCTCGGGCTGGCCATCGTCAAGCGTATTGCCGAACAGCACGGCGGCAGCATCGAACTGCGCAACCGCGAGGGCGGCGGCGTGGAAGCGCGCGTCTGCCTGCCGTTGGGGCTGCTGCTGCCGCGTGACGCGCACTAATCCCAGCGCAGGGATTTGCCTTCCAGAACCGCCTGGCGCCCATAGGGCCAGGCCCGGTTGTGCGCGCCGTGGCCGCTGGGCAGGCCGTGGTAGAGCGGCACGCCCAGTCGGGCGGCGTACTCGGCGAAGATTTCTTCCAGGCTGTGGGCCACGCCTTTGCGCGGGCAGTCGGTGAAGGTGCCGAGGCAGATCGCACCCAGCTGCGCGCCATCCAGGCTGTTCAGCAGCTGCCAGAGGCTGCGTTCGATGCGGTAATAGGGTTCGCCGACGTCTTCGAGGATCAGGATCGCGCCGTCCGGCACATACAGCGCCCCCGTGGTGCCGGCCATGCAGGCCAGTGCAGTGAGGTTGCCGCCGATCAGGTCGCCCTCCACGGCCGACTTCGGTCCCGCCAGATGCTGCACCGCCAGCTTGCCGGGGCCGCCGGCCAGCACATGGCTGACCGAGGCCAGCGACGCCAGGCGCTCACGCTGCTCGCTGGGCGCGGCGAGCGGCTGCAGGCCAAGGCCGGTGGCGACCATGCCGTGGATCGCCGGCAGGCCCTGGCGGTGGAAGGCGCTGAGCAGGATGGAGATGTCCGAGAAGCCGATCAGCGGGCGCGGCGAGGCGGCCCTGAGGCGCTGCCAGTCCAGCTGCGGGATGAGTTGTCCACAGCCATAGCCGCCACGCAGGCACCAGACGGCGCTGACGTCATCCAGCTCGAAGGCGGTGTGGAAGTCCTCCAGGCGTTGCTCCGGCGTGCCGGCCAGGTAGCGATAGCGCGCGTCGGCGTGCTTGCCCAGGTGGTAGTCGATGCCCTGAACCTCCAGCTGGCGCAGGGTGGCTTCCAGCACCTCCTCGGCAATCGCCGAGGCCGGCGCAACCAGCGCAACGCGGCCCTCGATGGGCGACCAGGTGAGTTCGGCGTGGGGGCGGGGTGCGGGCATGGATGGATTCCGATTACATCAGGAAAAACTTAGGAGCGAGCTTGCTCGCGAATGGTTCAGCGTGACAACGCAGACAGGAGGCTCGCTCCCGTAGGGCGAATAAAGCGGAACGCTTTATCCGCCGTTTGGTGCGCGGAGTGAGGGAAGGTTCGCGAGCAAGCTCGCTCCTACAAAAAGCAATAGCCCCGGCTCACCCCTTGCCTTTGGTGCGCGCCAGATGCGGCCCGCCATTCTTCTCCAGGTACTCGATGATCACTCCGGCGATGTCCTTGCCGGTGGTGGTCTCGATACCTTCCAGGCCCGGCGAGGAGTTCACCTCCATCACCAGCGGCCCGTGGTTGGAGCGCAGGATGTCGACGCCGGCGACGTGCAGGCCCATCACCTTGGCCGCGCGGATGGCGGTCATGCGCTCCTCGGGGGTGATCTTGATCAGGCTGGCGCTGCCGCCGCGGTGCAGGTTGGAGCGGAACTCGCCGGCCGCGGCCTGGCGCTTCATCGAGGCGATGACCTTGTCGCCGACCACGAAGCAGCGGATGTCGGCGCCGCCGGCCTCCTTGATGTATTCCTGCACCATGATGTTGTGCTTGAGCCCCATGAAGGCCTCCAGCACGGACTCGGCAGCCTTCTCCGTCTCGCAGAGGACCACGCCGATACCCTGGGTGCCTTCCAGCAGCTTGATCACCAGCGGCGCGCCACCGACCATCTCGATCAGGTCCGGCACGTCATCGGGGGAGTGGGCGAAACCGGTCACCGGCAGGCCGATGCCCTTGCGCGAGAGCAGTTGCAGCGAGCGCAGTTTGTCGCGGGAGCGGGCGATGGCCACCGACTCGTTGAGCGGGAACACCCCCATCATCTCGAACTGGCGCAGTACGGCGCAGCCATAGAAGGTCACCGAGGCGCCGATGCGCGGGATCACCGCGTCGAAATCTTCCAGCGGCTTGCCGCGGTAGTGGATCTGCGGCTTGTGGCTGGCGATGTTCATGTAGGCGCGGAGGGTGTCGATCACCACCATCTCGTGGCCGCGCTGCTGCCCGGCCTCTACCAGCCGACGGGTGGAATACAGGCGCGGATTGCGCGACAGCACAGCAATTTTCATTGATCACCTGGAAGGGTGGCGGGAACCATGATGAGGGGTTTGTCTTGCACGTAGGTCAGGCCGGGATTGACCACTAGCTGGCCCTGGACCAGAGCCTTGGAGCCTAGCAGCACGCGGTAGCGCATGGTCTTGCGGCAGGCCAGGGTGAATTCGATCGACCAGGCGCGGTCGCCCAGGGCCAGCAGGGTGCGGATCACGTAGCGGGTCTGGGCCTGGCCGTTGGAGCTCTTGATGGTCTTCATCGTCACCACTGGTGCTTCGCAGCGATGGCGGCGCTGCACCTGGGTGCCCAGGTGCGCGACGAAGCGCACCCAGGCCTGGCCGTCGCGCTCGAAGGGCACGATGTCGCTGGCATGCAGGCTGGAAGTGCTGGCGCCGGTGTCGATCTTCGCGCGCAGGCCGACCATGCCCAGTTCGGGCAGGGCGATCCATTCGCGCAGACCAATTACCGACAGCTGGTCGAAAGTCTTCAAGGCTGGTGTCCCCGGCGTTTGCCGGCATTCTAGTCAGGCCGCTTGTGCCCCGCCAGCGGGGCGCGGGGTACACTCTCAGACCCACGTGACGAGGTTGTGAAGTGAGCGAAAAAGACGACGACAAGGTTCGCCTGGACAAGTGGCTGTGGGCGGCGCGCTTCTACAAGACCCGCTCCCTGGCCAAGGAAGCCATCGACGGCGGCAAGGTGCATTGCCGGGGCGAGCGCTGCAAGCCGGGCAAGGAGCCCAGGGTCGGCGAGGAGTACGTGATCCGCACGGGCTTCGACGAACGCACCGTGGTGGTCAAGGCGCTGTCCATGGTGCGGCGTGGCGCGCCCGAGGCACAGCTTCTGTATGAAGAAACCACCGACAGCGTGAAGCGCCGCGAGGACGCTTCGGCCATGCGCAAGGCGGGCGCGCTGGGCGTGCAGACCGACGGGCGGCCGACCAAGAAACAGCGCCGTCAGCTGTTCAGCTTCCGCGATCAGGAATGATCGACCGGCGAGGGCCGCAGGCGCCTCGCCGGGATCGGTCGCGCGTCAGGCCGCGACGACGCTCAGGCGATTGAGCAGCGGAATCTTCGCCGCCAGGCGGAACAGCGGGTCGGTCCAGCGCACCAGCGCGGCGCTGCCCTTGGCGGCGAACGGGGTGAAGCAGCTCCAGGCCAGCGCCACCAGGGCCATCTGCACGCCGCCGATGTAGTCGTCCTGGCCCCAGTGCGCGCCGGCCACCAGGCGCGGCAGCATGAACAGCAGCGCCAGGCCCCAGATCACGACCCACTGCAGGGCGGTGCGGGCGAACAGGGTGAGGAACAGCGCCCAGATCAGCAGCACCGAGGCGTGGTCGCCGGGGAAGCTGCGGGCGGATTCGTCCTTCACCTCGAAGGGGGTGTCTTCCCACTGCGGGAAGAAGTGCTCCAGGCGAACGGCGTCCGGAGCCAGGGTCGAGATGCTGGCGTGCTGCCAGCCCAGCTTGTGGGCGATCTTGGCATAGAGAATCCGTACCACCACCAGCACGACGGCCGCGCATAAAAAGCCGAAGGTCGCCGCGCGGACCTGGGTCGCCTTGAAGATCCAGTCGCCACGGATCATCAGCAGCAGCAGGATCACCCCCACCAGCAGGTCGAACGGTCGGGTGCTCGCCACCGCCCAGGTCAGGCGCCAGGCTTCGTTGGTCGCCAGCGGCTGGTTGAGCAGGCTGAACAGGCTGAAATCGAACAGGTCCATCGCGCTGCGAGTGGGCTCCCAGAGCCACAGCAGGAGCAGGACGACCGCCATCAGGTGGCAGGCGATAAAGGGCTTCCAGGACCAGGTGGCTTGGAACGGCGTGGTTTTGTCCATAAAATCGATACCCCCTTACGGAACCACCCGAATATGGGTGGGTGCTGCAAAGCGCGCTTTATAGGCCTTTGCCATCAACTTGTCATTTATTTGTGCCTATCGCAGCGTTGTGCCCAGCATGTCCCAGATCGATCAAAGTCAGCGTTTCCTGTTCGACAACACCGATGTCCGTGGTGAGCTGGTGGAGCTCGACCGCAGCTTCGCCGAAGTGCTGGCCAAGCACCCCTACCCGCAGCCGGTCGCCCAGTTGCTGGGAGAAATGCTAGCCGCCGCCGCGCTGCTGTGCGGCACCCTGAAGTTCGACGGCCTGCTGGTGCTGCAGGCGCGCTCCAGCGGCGCCGTGCCACTGCTGATGGTGGAATGCTCCAGCAACCGCGAAGTGCGTGGCCTGGCTCGCTACGACGCAGACGCCATCGGCGATACCGCCGGCCTGCCGGAGCTGATGCCGGAGGGCGTACTGACCCTCACCGTCGATCCGAAGAACGGCAAGCGCTACCAGGGCATCGTGCCGCTGGAGGGCGCGACCCTGGCCGACTGCCTGTCGACCTACTTCGCCACTTCCGAACAGCTGCCGACCCGCTTCTGGCTCAACGCCGACAGCCGTCGCGCCCGTGGCCTGCTGCTGCAGCAACTGCCGGCCGATCGCCAGCGCGACGCCGAGTCGCGCGAAGCCAGCTGGCAGCACGTCAGCACCCTGGCCGATACCCTCACCGCCGAGGAGCTGCTGGGCCTGGCCAACGCCACCGTGCTGCACCGCCTGTACCACGAGGACGACGTGCGCCTGTTCGATCCGCAGCCGCTGGTGTTCCGCTGCAGCTGCTCGCGGGAACGCTCGGCCAATGCGCTGGTCAGTCTTGGGCAGGAAGACGCCGAGCGTCTGCTGGCCGAGGAAGATGGCGAGATCGTCATCGACTGCCAGTTCTGCAATGAGCGCTATCGCTTCGACGGCTCCGACGTCGCCCAGTTGTTCTCGGGCGGCGGAAGCGCGACGCCGTCAGAAACCCGCCATTGATTGCTTCGATTTGTCCGATAGCCGAACCAATGGCGCTCTCGCCAGATCAGAGGCTGCACGAGAACAGTTCTTTTCTGGCATAATCCCGCGACTTTTTTCCGCGGTAGTGGGAATCAGAAGTCACTACGCAATGTTTGGAGGACTCGGCTTCGGCCGACGGGGACCCACATGACGCAAGCCAATAAAGCCGTTTACACCGATATCAGCGTTGCCCAACTGGTGGAAGAAGCCATTCGCCGCGGCGAAGGCGAACTCGCCGACAACGGCTCGCTCGTGGTGAAAACCGGCCACCGCACCGGCCGTTCGCCTGCCGACCGTTTCATCGTCGAAGAGCCGGGCAGCAAGGATTCCATCGCTTGGGGCGCCATCAACCGTCCGTTCCCGGCCGACAAGTTCGATGCCCTGTGGGACCGTGTCCAGGCCTTCAATGACGCCCAGGACCATTTCGTTTCCCACGTCCATGTAGGGTCGGCCCACGACCACTACCTGGCCGTGAAGATGACCACCGCCACCGCCTGGCAGAACCTGTTCGGCCGCGCGCTGTTCATCGAGCCCGAGCAGTACAATCCGGCCGGCCGCGAAGAGTGGCAGGTTCTCAACGTCGCCAACTTCGAGTGCGTGCCCGAGCGTGACGGCACCAACTCCGATGGCTGCGTGATCCTCAACTTCGCCCAGAAGAAGGTGCTGATCGCCGGCATGCGCTACGCCGGTGAAATGAAGAAGGCCATGTTCGGCGTGCAGAACTACCTGCTGCCGGAAAAAGACGTGCTGCCGATGCACTGCGCCGCCAACATCGGCGAAGAGGGCGACGTGACCCTGTTCTTCGGTCTGTCGGGCACCGGCAAGACCACCCTGTCCGCCGACGAAAGCCGCTACCTGATCGGCGACGACGAGCACGGCTGGGGCGAAGGCGTTGTCTTCAACATCGAAGGCGGCTGCTATGCCAAGTGCATCGACCTGTCCGAGAAGAACGAGCCGGTCATCTGGAAAGCCATCAAGTTCGGCGCCGTGCTGGAAAACGTCGTCCTCGACGAAAACCGCACTCCGGACTACGCCGATGACAGCCTGACCCAGAACTCCCGCGCGGCCTACCCGCTGGAGAACGTCGAGAAGCGTTCCGAGCAGAACCTCGGCGGCGAGCCGAACGCCGTGATCTTCCTGACCTGCGACCTGACCGGCGTTCTGCCGCCGGTGTCGATCCTGAACAATGAGCAGGCGGCCTACCACTTCCTGTCCGGCTACACCGCGCTGGTCGGTTCCACCGAAATGGGTTCGGGCGGCGGCATCAAGTCGACCTTCTCCACCTGCTTCGGCGCACCGTTCTTCCCGCGCCCGGCCGGCGTCTACGCCGAGCTGCTGATCAAGCGCATCAAGGCCTTCGGTTCCAAGGTCTACCTGGTCAACACCGGCTGGACCGGTGGTGGCTACGGCGTCGGCAAGCGCTTCAACATCCCGACCACCCGTGGCGTGATCGCCGCCATCCAGAGCGGTGCTCTGATCGGCGCCGAGACCGAGCACCTGGACATCATCAACCTGGACGTGCCCAAGGCCGTTCCGGGCGTCGACACCGTCCTGCTCAACCCGCGCAACACCTGGGAAGACAAGGCTGCCTACGACGAAGCCGCCAAGGGCCTGGCCACCAAGTTCATCGACAACTTCCAGAAGTTCGACGTGAGCGACGCCATCAAGAACGCCGGCCCGCAGCTGTAAGCGCGTCCGTTCTGGAAAGAGCCGCCTTCGGGCGGCTTTTTCATTTGCACCTGGGAACGGTCCTGCTCTGAGGTGTTCTTCGTAGGAGCGAGCTTGTGACCTACAGGGATGTAGGGAATGCCGTTATCCGTAGGGAACGGGTTCGGCCTCGCGAACAGCCCAACTCCGGTTCGCGAGCAAGCTCGCTCCTACAAAAGCAGTTCCTAGGCTGGGTGGACGCCCATGAAAGGAGTTATCCCCATGCACGACACCCTCGAACGCGTCTTCGGCTTCCGCCAGTTCCGTCCTGGCCAGGAGGCGGCGGTCAGTGCGGTGCTGTCCGGGCGCTCGGCGGCGGCGATCTTCCCTACCGGCTCGGGCAAGTCGCTGTGCTACCAGTTGCCGGCGCTGCTGCTGCCGCACCTGACCCTGGTCATTTCGCCGCTGCTGGCGCTGATGCAGGACCAGCTCGCCTTCCTTGCCCGCCACGGCATCGCCGCCGCCAGCATCGACTCGGCGCAGAGTCGCGAGCAGACCGCGCAGACCATGGCCCGTGCGCGCAGCGGCGAGCTGAAGGTGCTGATGATCTCGGTGGAACGCCTGAAGAACGAGCGCTTCCGCAACTTCATCAGCGAGGTGCCGATTTCCCTGCTGGTGGTGGACGAGGCGCACTGCATTTCCGAATGGGGCCACAATTTCCGCCCCGACTACCTGAAGCTGCCGGACTACCAGAAGCAGTTCCGCATCCCCCAGGTGCTGCTGCTCACTGCCACCGCGACGCCGGCGGTGATCGCCGACATGCGCAGCAAATTCGCCATCGCCGAAGCCGACGTGGTCACCACCGGCTTCTACCGCGCCAACCTCGACCTGCAGGTGGAACCGGTAGCCAGCGCCGCCCGCCGCGCGCGCTTGGTGCAGTGGCTGGGCGAGCGCGCCGGGCAGCCGGCCATCGTCTACGTCACCCAGCAGAAGACCGCCGAGGAAGTCGCCGCGCACCTGGCGGAACGCGGCATTCCCGCCTGCGCCTACCACGCCGGAATGGAACACCCGGAGCGCGAGGGCATCCAGCGCCGCTTCATGGAAGGCCGGCTGAACTGCATCGTCGCCACCATCGCCTTCGGCATGGGCATCGACAAGAGCAACATCCGCCAGGTGGTGCACTACGACCTGCCCAAGTCGCTGGAGAACTACAGCCAGGAGATCGGCCGCGCCGGGCGTGACGGCCAGCGTTCGGAATGCCTGGTGCTGGCCAACCGGGACAGCCTCAACGTGCTGGAGAACTTCGTCTACGGCGACACGCCCGAGCGCGAGGGTATCCGCAACGTACTGGAAGAGATCCGCCAGGCGCCGAATGGCCAGTGGGAAACCATGCTGGTGCCCCTGTCGGACCAGTCGAACATCCGCCAGTTGCCGCTGAAGACGCTGCTGGTGCAGCTGGAGCTGCGCGGCATCATCGCCCCACGTTTCGCCTATTTCGCCGAATATCGCTACAAACTGAATATCGATTCCGCCGAGCTTCTGAGTCATTTTCAGGGCGAGCGGCGGCAGTTCGTCGACGCCATCCTCACCACCTCGGCCCGCGCGAGGACCTGGGCGACCCTGGATTTCGACACCCTCTACAGCCGCCACGGCGCCGAGCGTGCGCGGGTGGTGAAGGCGCTGGACTACTTCCAGGAGCGCGGTTGGGTGGAGCTGGAGAGCAAGCAGATGACCGAGGTCTACTCGGTTCGCGATGCCTCCTTCTCTGTGGATGAGTTGAGCGAAGAGCTGCACCGCTACTTCAAGCGCCACGAGGAAAGCGAGATCGCCCGCATCGGCGCCATGCTCGAGCTGCTGGGCAGCTCGGAGTGCCTGAGCTGGCGCCTTGCCCAGTACTTCGGCGACCAGTTGGCGCCGCGCCAGTGCGGGCACTGTTCGGTCTGCGCCGGCCATGTCGCCCGGCTGCCGGAGCCGCCCGCGCTGCCGGCGCTGGACGGCCAGTCGCTGCACAGCCGCTGCGCCGCCTTCCTGGAGAAGTACCGCAGCGCCCGAGGCCTTGCGCCCAGCGCCGACTGCGTGACGCGCTTCCTCTGCGGCATCAGCGTGCCGGCCTTCACCCGCATGAAGGCGCGCACGCTGCCGGGCTACGCGACGCTGGAGGACTACCCCTACGCCCAGGTCCGCGACTGGGTACAGGCGCAACTGTGACCGCCTGAAGACGCCGGCGCCACGCACGACTAAAGGTCGGCGTGATGCCGGCGGGGCTCCTTGTAGGGTGTGGAATGAGCATTCCCGCCTAGAGTGAGGGACTGTTGACGCTTCGCCACGGCCGCGACGAAACCCAATTTCGCGCAGGTGGAGTGCCGACTACAGTAGTGGTGTTTCCTTTTCCTGCCGAGTTGAGCGGTCTGCGCAAAATTCGGTTTCGTCCCTTCGGGTTGCGCGGCAAATCACGCCATGCGTCGTTGCGGGACTAGGCAAGGGACCACCATTGCCGGCGTCCCGCGTCTAGCCTGGCGTGATTTGTCGCGGCAACGCGGCTCGCGCCGAAACATCAACAGTCCCTCGGGCGTTGCAGCAAGGAGCCCCCACGCATGTCCACCGAGCATCTGGATGTACTGATCATCGGCGCCGGCCTGTCCGGCATCGGCGCCGCCTGCCACCTGCAGAAGCAGTGCCCCGGCAAGTCCTACGCCATCCTCGAAGGCCGCGAGGCCATGGGCGGCACCTGGGACCTGTTCCGCTACCCGGGCATCCGCTCCGACTCGGACATGTACACCCTGGGCTACAACTTCAAGCCCTGGACCGAACCCAAGGCCATCGCCGACGGCCCGTCGATCTTGAGCTACATCCGCGAGACCGCCCGCGAGTACCGCGTGGAGGACAAGGTCCGCTACCGCCACCGCGTGCTCAAGGCCGACTGGGACAGCGCCAGCGCGCGGTGGAACCTCGTCGTACAGCGCGGCGACGAGGCGGAGCCGGTACGCATGAGCGCACAGTTCCTCTTCATGTGCACTGGCTACTACCGCTACGACGCCGGCTACACCCCGGACTTCGCTGGGCGCGAGAGCTTCGCCGGGCAGGTCATCCACCCGCAGCTGTGGCCGGAGAACTTCGACTACAGCGGCAAGCGCATCGTGGTGATCGGCAGTGGCGCCACCGCCGTCACGCTGATTCCCTCGCTGACCGACAAGGCCGCCCACGTCACCATGCTGCAGCGCTCGCCGTCCTATGTGATCACCTTGCCGGCGAAGGACCCGATCTCCAACTTCCTGCGCAACTTCCTGCCGGAGAAATGGGTGTACCGCCAGGCGCGGGCGCGCAACGTGACCATGCAGATGATCTTCTTCATGGCCTCCAAGGCGTTCCCCGGCGCGGTGCGCAAGTTGATGCTCAAGCTGGCGAACCTGCAGCTGGGCAAGGATTTCGACATGCGCCACTTCAGTCCGCGCTACAAGCCGTGGGATGAGCGCGTGTGCTGCGTGCCGGATGGTGACCTGTTCAAGGCCCTGCGCCAGGGCCGCGCCTCGGTGGTCACCGACCATATCGAGCGCTTCACCGAGAAGGGCATCCTGCTGAAATCCGGGCAGGTGCTGGAGGCGGACGTGATAGTCACCGCCACCGGGCTGGACCTGGTGATGTTCGGCGGCGCCGAGCTGGCCATCGACGGCAAGCCGTTCGACGTGACCCAGAGCATGGGCTACCGCGGCATCATGCTGCGCGATCTGCCCAACCTCGCCGCCATCGTCGGCTACACCAACGCCAGCTGGACGCTCAAGGCCGACCTCTCCAGCGAGTACTTCTGCCGCCTGATCAACCACCTCGATGCCGTCGGCATGCGCCAGTGCACGCCGCGCCAGACCGCTGGGTCGGTGAAGGAAGAACCCTTCCTCAACCTCAATTCCGGCTACATCCAGCGCGCCGCCGACCGCATGCCCAAGCAGGGCGACCGCACGCCCTGGAAGCTCTACCAGAACTACGCGCTCGACCTCGCCCTGCTGCGTTTCGGCAAGGTCGAGGATGGCTATCTCGCCTTCACCTCGCCCAGGCAGCGCCAGGCCGCGGCGGCACCGGTGGAAGCGCTGGAGAGCTAGTCCTCGGAGTGCCCGTCATTGGCGGCGGGCGCTCGATCCATCAGCTAATCGTATAAACATTATCGATACGCCGCTCTGCAACGGGGCGGCCTCTCGGCTTACCATGCGCGCCATTCCCGCCCATGCCAGCCAGAGGATTTTCCATGCTGATCGAAGACGCCATCCGCAGCCGCCGTTCCATTCGTGGTTTCGACACTTCCTACGTGATGAGCCGCGAGGAGAAGGACGACCTGCTGCAACAGGCGCTGCTCGCTCCCACCTCGTTCAACCTGCAGCACGTGCGGCTGGTCGAGGTCAGCGATCCCGAGCTGCGTGCGCAGATTCGCGCAGCCGGCTGGGACCAGGTGCAGATGACCGACGCATCGATGCTGGTGATCGTCTGCGCGCAGGTCGACAGCTGGGAGCAGAACGCCGAGCGCGTGTGGGACGGCGCCCCGGTGGAAGTGAAGAACTACATGGTCGGCGCCATCGACGGCTACTACCGCGACAAGCCGCAGACCCAGCGCGACGAAGCCATGCGCAGCAGCGGCCTGGTGGCCCAGACCCTGATGCTCGCCGCCCGCGGCCGCGGCCTGGACAGCGTGCCGATGGTCGGTTTCGACTTCGACGCGGTGGCCAGGCTGATCAACCTGCCGGCCAACCATGCCATCGGCCTGATGATCGCCGTGGGCAAACAGGCGGTGGAAGCCCGGCCGCGCATCGGCCGCCTGCCGCTGGACGAGACGATCGTTCGCGATCGCTTCTGATCCCGATGAAACGCGCCTCCGGGCGCGTTTTCTTTTGCTCCTCGTAGGATGGCGTGCCTCCTGTTATTCCGGAGCGGAATCCACTATCCGCTCGATCAGCCACTGCAACGCCGTATCCCGCTCGCGCTGGGCGAGATAGACCAGCTCCAGGTGGAACTGCCCGACGTCGAACGGCAGCTCCAGCACCTGCAGCGGCAACAGTTGGGCGAAATGCGCCGCCAGCCGCGTCGGCAGCACCGTCAGCAGATCCGTGGTCGCCACCAGATGCGCCGCCTGCAGGTAGTTCGGCGTGGTGTAGGCGATCTGCCGTTTCAGTCCCTGGCTGGCCAGCCACTGGTCGACCATGCCCTTGGTCTGCCCGCCGGAAACCCACAGGTGCCGCTGGCCGAGGAAAGTTTCCAGATCGATCCCACCGTCCACCTGCGGATGTCCCCGCCGGGCCAGCAGGCGCAGCGTTTCGCTCGCCCATGGGCGACGCTGGAAACGCGCCGGCAGCTCTTCGAAGCGGCCCAGCACCAGGTCGAGATTGCCCTTGTCCAGCGCTTCGGCCGGCAGCGTCGGCGTCAGGTGCTGGATGCTCAGGCCCATGCCAGGCGCCGCGCTGCCCAGACTTTCGAGCAGGGGCGGCATGCACAGCGCTTCCACATAGTCGGTCAGCGCCAGGGTGAAGCGCTGGCGGCTGCGCGCGGGGTCGAAGGTGTCGCCGCCGGCCAGGCTCTGGCCGATGCGCTGCAGGGCGTCGCGGATCGGCGCTTCCAGTTCCAGCGCCCGTGGCGTTGGCTGCATCGCCCGGCCGACGCGCACCAGCAGCGGATCATCGAGCAGTTCACGCAGGCGGTTCAGCGCGTTGCTCACCGCCGGCTGGCTCAGCGACAGGCGTTCCGCCGCGCGCGAGACGTTGCGTTCGCGCAGCAGCGCATCCAGCACCCGCAGCAGGTTGAGGTCGAACGTATTCATATTCATCGGCTGAATGCCACTTATCACAACTCAAAATTTCAAAAATAGTACTGCCTTCCCTAAGGTGTGTGGTCTTCAATCGAGCGTTTCAGGCTGACAAGAGGAACAACATGAGCCAGAACATCCGCATCGCCAGCGCCGCCGTCATCGGCGCCGGCACCATGGGCCGGGGCATTGCCATGTGCCTGGCGAACGCCGGCGTGCAGGTCCTGTGGCTGGACAACAACCCGCAGATGCTCACCCAGGCGCTTGGCGCGGTGGCCGACACCTACGCCCACAATGTGCGCCAGGGCCGTATCGACGAGGCTGAAGCCGCCCGCCGCCGTGCGCGCATCTCCCAGGCGGCGAACTACGCGGCGATCCGCGAAGTGGACCTGGTGATCGAGGCGGTGTACGAGAACCTGGAGCTCAAGCAGTCGATCTTCCGCGAGCTGGATGCGGTGCTGAAACCTTCGGCCATCCTGGCCTCCAACACCTCCTACCTGGACGTCGACGCCATCGCCGCGGTGACCTCGCGGCCGTCCCGGGTGCTCGGCCTGCACTTCTTCAGCCCGGCGCACATCATGAAGCTGCTGGAGATCGTGCGCGGCGCGAAGACCGCTCCTGCCGTGCTCGAAGCGGCCCTGGATCTGGGCGAGCGCATGGGCAAGGTCAGCGTGGTGGCCGGCAACTGCCACGGTTTCATCGGCAACCGCATGCTGGAGAAGTACGTCCAGGAATCGCGCCGGCTGATCCTCGAAGGTTCGCTGCCGCATCAGGTGGACGCGGCGATCCAGGGTTTCGGCTTCGCCATGGGGCCGTTCCGCATGTTCGACGTGGTCGGCATTGACCTCGAATGGCGCGCCCGCGAGCTGGCCGGCAAGGGCCAGGATGCGCCGACCGTGCAGGTGGACAACCGCCTGTGCGAGATGGGCCGCTTCGGCCAGAAGTCCGGCAACGGCTTCTACCACTACGAGCCGGGCAGCCGCCAGGCTGAGCACGACCCGGAAGTGGACGCACTGGTGCTGCGCGAGTCCGAGCGTCTGGGCTACGCCCGCCGCGACATCGGCGCCGAGGAGATCCTCGAGCGCTGCCTGCTGGCGCTGGTCAATGAAGGCGCGAAGATTCTCGACGAAGGCATCGCCTCCACCAGCGCCGACATCGACACCGTTTACCTCAATGGTTATGGCTTCCCGAAAGACAAATCCGGCCCAATGACCTGGGCTGACAGTCAGGGCCTGCAGAGCGTGCTGGCGCGCCTGCGTGACCTGGCCGGCGAGCACGGCGCGCACTGGCAGCCGGCCGCGCTGATCGAGCGCCTGGCCGCCGCCAATGGTCGCTTCGCCGACGTGAAACAGGAGCACTGAACATGAGTTACCAGGCACCCCTGCGCGACATGCGCTTCGTCCTCCACGAGCTGTTCGACGTCAGCGCCCACTGCGAGCTGCTGGGCAATGGCCTCGACCGCGAGCTGATCGACGGCGTGCTGGAAGAAGGCGCGCGCTACACCGGCGAAGTGGTCGCCCCGCTGAATCGCAACAGCGACGAACAGGGCGCGACCCTGCTCAATGGCGAAGTCACCACCCCGGATGGCTTCCGCGAGGCCTACCAGCAGTACTGCGACAACGGCTGGGCGAGCATGACCGGCCCGACCGAGTTCGGCGGCCAGGGCTTCCCGCAGATGGTTGCGGCCAGCTTCCACGAGATGCTGATGGCCGCCTCGCTGTCCTTCCGTGTCTATTCCGGTCTCACCGAAGGCGCGGTCCTGGCGCTGTACAAGCACGGCGCGGCGGAGCTGCAGCGCGACTACCTGGCGAAGATGGTCAGCGGCGTGTGGAGCGGCACCATGTGCCTCACCGAGCCCCAGGCCGGCACCGACCTGGCCCTGCTGCGCACCCGTGCCGAACCGCAGGCGGACGGCAGCTACCGCGTCAGCGGCAGCAAGATCTTCATCAGCGGCGGCGAGCAGGACCTCTCCGAGAACATCGTCCACCTGGTGCTGGCGCGCCTGCCGGATGCACCGGCCGGGGTGAAGGGCATCAGCCTGCTGCTGGTGCCCAAGTTCATCGCCAACGCCGACGGCACGCCGGGTGCGCGCAACTCCCTGAGTTGCGGCGCCATCGAGCACAAGATGGGCATCAAGGGCGCGTCCACCTGCGTGATGAACTTCGACGGCGCCACCGGCTGGCTGATCGGCCAGGCCAACCAGGGCCTGGCGTGCATGTTCACCATGATGAACGACGCGCGCTTCCAGGTCGGCCTGCAGGGCTTAGGGATAGCCGAGCGCTCCTGTCAGGGCGCGCTGGCCTATGCCCGCGAGCGCCTGCAATCGCGCGCGCTGACCGGTGCGGCCGAGCCGACAAAGGCTGCCGACCCGATCATTGTCCACCCGGACGTGCGGCGCATGCTGCTGACCCAGAAGACCCTCACCGAGGGCTGCCGGATGATTTCCGCACTCTGCGCCCGCGAGCTGGACCTGGAGCACGGCCACCCCGAGGCGGACGGCCGCAAGGCCGCGAGCAAGCGCGCGGCGCTGCTGATCCCCATCGTCAAGTCGTTCTTCACCGACGTCGGCCAGGAGGTCTCCAGCCTCGGCGTGCAGGTCTACGGCGGCCACGGCTACATCCGCGAGTGGGGCATGGAACAGCTGATGCGCGACAGCCGCATCACCCAGATCTACGAAGGCACCAACGGCATCCAGGCGCTCGACCTGATCCGCCGCAAGCTGCTGGGCGATGGTGGTACCGAGCTGAACGCGCTGATCGGTGAACTGGCGGCGGTCTGCGAAACCGTCGGCGCGCGCACTGAACTGGCTGGTCTCGCGGAAACCGTCCGCCAACGCCTGCTGGAATGGCGCAGCCTCACCAGCGAAGTGATCGCCGCCTGCCAGCGCGACCCACAGGAAATCGGCGCCACCTCGGTGGACTTCCTGCAGTACTGCTCCTATGTGCTGCTCGGTGGTCTCTGGCTGCAAGCCGCTGGCGTGGCCCAGGCGAAGCTGGCGGCCGGCGAGGGTGACGCGGACTTCTACCGCGCCAAGCTCGCCAGCGCCGAGTTCTACGTCAAGCGCATCCTGCCGCGCGCCAGCATGCACCGCGAGGCCCTGCTGGGCGGCGCGGGCTGCCTGATGGCGCTGGACGCGGAGCACTTCGCGTTCTGATGCGGGAGTAAAGAAAAACGCCGCGCCGGGGAACCGGGGCGGCGTTTTTCGTTGCGCGGCTTGGGACTCAGGCGCGCTCCCACACCTCGAACGCATAGGCCGGCGTCTCGCCTTCGGCATCGTGCTCGATGCTCGACGCCAGGTGCCACTGGCTTTCGTTCACTTCGGGGAAGTGCGCATCACCGGCCGGGCTCAGGCCCACGCGGGTCAGGTAGAGGCGTTCGGCGCGGCCGAGGGCTTCGCCGTAGAGCTGGGCGCCGCCGATCAGCATCAGCTCGTCGGCTTCCTCGTCCCTGGCCCATTGCTCGGCGCGCTCCAGGGCGGCGTCGAGGCTGGTGAAGACTTCCGCGCCTTCGAGCGTGAGGCCCGCCTGGCGGGTCACCACGATGTTCAGCCGGCCCGGCAGCGGCCGGCCGAGGGAGTCCCAGGTCTTGCGGCCCATGATCACCGGCTTGCCCAGGGTCATCGCCTTGAAGTGCTTGAGGTCCTGCGGCAGGTGCCAGGGCAGGCGGTTGTCCACGCCGATCACGCGGTTCTCGGCAAGGGCGGCGATCATCGCCAGGGGCAGTGCTTGGGTCATCTCGACTCCAGTGGTGAACATCAGCGGGAACTCCCGTTGCCAGAGGATACCAGTCGCTCGCCGTCGGCGGGGCCGGCGGGGGGCGGAACGCGCATGAAGAAGGTGCCGTCTTCGTTGACCTGGGTGATGCCGGTGGCCAGCACCTTGCGGTAGTCCTTGAGGTTGAAGGCCAGCGTCTGGTCCGCGCGCTCGGCCTTGAGCAGCACCTGCGAGTAGGTGATGAGGATCTCGAAGATCTTCAGGTCGCCCGACTGCAGCCAGATGTAGGACTGCCCAGCCTGGCGCGGCGGTTCGAAGGCCAGCGAGGCGGCGCCGTCCTTCGGCGCGAACTTCAGGTGCAGGCCCTTGGCATCCAGCCAGGTGGATTCGACGCGGCCGTCGATGCCCACCAGCGGGAAGACCTGGTGGTAGTTCAGGTGCATGACGTTGTCCTGCAGCACCGCGCCCGGTCGCTCCAGGGTCACCAGCGAATCCAGGCGCAGGCCTACCAGGCTCATGGCGCCGTAGCTGGGCACGCCGAGCACCTTCACGCTGTCGGGCTGGTAGTCGAGGTTGTCGCCGTCGAGCTTCACCGTACCGGAGAGCCGCAGCGGCAGCCAGGGGCCGACACCCAGCGGCTGCACCTCGCCGGAGACCAGCAGGCGGTCGCCTTCGATGCTCAGCCTGAAGTCGCGCAGCATGGTCTCCGGGTAGGCGAGGATGTGCTGGTTGAACAGGCTGCCGAGCTGCTCGGGGCTGAGGATCACCTCGCCTTCGGAGACGTTGATGCGCATGTCCTGCGGGCGATCGAAGTCGATCGGCGCGCCGGCCTTGAGCGGCACCAGCCAGCCCTTGAGCAGCGGGCTGTGGAAGCCGATGTTGCCCTGGAAGTACATGTCCACGTTATTCAGCAGGATGCCCACGCCGTCCTGGCCGGAATCGCGCAGGCCGCCCGGACGGCTGGCCTTGAAATCCGGCGCCGGCGGCGTCTGCTGGAACCAGCCCTGGCGCAGCACGCCCAGTTCGCGTTGCTGCTTGTCGATGGCACTCTCGGCGACGGCCTGGCCGGCCAGTGCGAGGCAGAGCAGGGAGGCGAGGAGGGTTCTCATAGGGCTTTCTCCTCCGGAGCGGGCGCCTTAACCGGCGAGACCGCGATGTGCACCATGCCGTCCTCGCGCAGGCGGATTTCGCCGTACTGCAATTGGCGGCGGTAGTCGTAGAGGTTGAACAGCAGCGGAGCGTCGGGGCTCAGGCTGGTGAACAGCGCGTAGGCCTTCACCAGGATGGTCCGCGCCATCTTGATGTCGCCGCCCTCGATGAACATGTAGCTCTGCGGCGCCTTGAGCTGTGGCCATTTCAACTCGGCCAGGTCGCTGCCCAGCAGCAGGTCCATGCCGCCGTCGGCGAGCTTCAGGTGGCTGACGGTGAAGTCCAGGCGCGGTGGCGGGAACAGGCCGTCGAGGTCGACCAGGATGCGGTTGCCGATCAGCTGCATGTGTGCGGTGTGCAGTTGCAGCACCTCGGACATCTCGATGGACGCGGCGGTCAGCGACGGGGTGACATCCACTCCGTCGACGAAGATCCGCTGCGGCACCAGCGCCACCTTCAGCGGCCCGGCCTGCTCGATCCCGGTGACCATCCGCAGCGGCCGCCAGCGGCCCTTGCGCAGCAGTTCGCCGTGGACCTCCTGGCCGTCGGCGCGGGTGCTGAGCCTGAGGTTGCGTACCGGTGCGTTGGCGTTGCGCAGCTCCTCGTTGAGCAGGCTGGCGAGGGTCGCGTCGGCGACGAAGATGTCCCCGGCCTGGATGCGCGCGACCATGGACTTCGGGTCGTCGAGCATCAGCGGCGTGCCCGCACCGGCCACCGGGCTCATCTGGATCAGCATCCTGCGGATGAAGAAGCCGATGTCGTCGTGCAGGCGGAAGTCGGTGTGGCTGATCCACAGTTGCGAGGTGTTGCTGTCGGACTGTCGGGCGCTGACGTTGGCGTCCAGCACGCGCGGCGGCACCGCCTGCATCAGCGGGGTATCCGGGCCCCAGTCGGAGGGACGCACCGGCGGTGTTTCCACGGCGGCAGCGCTGGCGGCCGCCAGCAGCAGGGGCAAGGCACTGAGCATCGAGCGCAGCATGGCGAGGCCTCATTCTTGTTGTTTTTTCCGAGTGTGAGGCTGGTCGGGCACGGCGAGAGCCCCCCCTTGGTTTGGTTGACGCCAGCGGGTGTTACCGGCGGTGCCGGGACGCAGCGGCGAGCAGCGGTTATCCTTGGTGCCGAGTACCGACTGTCGGAGACCCCGTGAGCGAAACCCCCGCTTCCGCCCTCGAATCCCTGTGGCTGTGCGAGGCCGTGCGCCTGCGCGAGGAGCAGGTCGGCCCGCTGGAAGACAGCGAAGCCAACCGCCGCGCCATCGTCAGTGGCGGCGACCTTGCCCGCCGCCTGCAACAGCGCGCGCTGCTGCTCGCCGAGCGCGACGGCCAGCGCGCCGCGCTGCGCACCTGGGTGCAGGGCTCGCGCCTGGCGCTGTACCTGCTGCTGGCGCTGGCACTGTGCAGCGGTGGCGGCCTGGCCTTCGCCGCCCTCGGCGACGGCCTGCGCCCGGTCAACGTGTTCTGGGCCCTGGCCAGCCTGCTTGGCCTGCACCTGATAACCCTGATCGGCTGGACCATGGCCTTCTTCGCTGGCGGCGAGGCCGCCGGTGCGCTCGGTCGCCTGTGGTTGTGGCTGAGCGGCAAGCTCGCCCGCGATGCCCACGCCGCCCAGCTGGCGCCCGCGCTGCTGGTGCTGCTGGACCGGCAGAAGCTCTCGCGCTGGGCGCTCGGCCTGCTGGTCCACGGCCTCTGGTTCGTTGCCCTGGCCAGCGCGCTGGCGGTGATGCTGGCGCTGCTGGCGACGCGGCGCTATGGCTTCGTCTGGGAGACCACCATCCTCGGCGGCGATACCTTCATCGCCCTGACCCACGGCCTCGGCGCGCTGCCGTCGCTGCTCGGCTTCCCGCAGCCGGATGCCGACCTGGTGCGAGCCAGCGGCGACGCCCTGGTGGCCAGCGAGAACGCCCGCCACGCCTGGGCCGGCTGGCTGGTGGGCATCCTGCTGGTGTACGGCGTGATGCTGCGCGGCGCGCTGTGGCTGCTCTGCCTGTGGCGCTGGAAGCGCGGGCGTGCGCAGCTGGCGCTGGATGTCTCGCTGCCCGGCTACGCCCTGCTGCGCGAACGTCTGATGCCGGCCAGCGAGCGCCTGGGTGTCAGCGATGCTGCGCCAGACGAACTGATCGAACCGCAGGCGCAGGCCCCGGCGACCACCGCCGATGGCGCCGTGCTGGTGTCCATCGAACTGCTGGACCGGCCCGGCTGGCCGCCGAAGCTGGCGGAAAGCATCGCCCATGCCGGCGACCTCGACGACGGCGCTCAGCGCCGCCGCCTGCTGGAACAACTCACCCGCTACCCGCCGGCGCGCCTGGTGATCGCCTGCGACCCGCGGCGTTCGCCGGATCGCGGCACCCTGGCGCTGATCGCCGAACTGTCGCGCTGCGCCGCCGCCACCCGCGTCTGGCTGTTGCAGGCGCCGGCCGGTGAGGCGCTGGACGCCGAGCGTCTGGGCGACTGGCACGCCGGCATCGAGCGCCTGCAATTGCCGCACACCTCGGCGTCGCCGCTGGGCTGGCTGGAGACCGGGCATGACTGATGCGCTGAAACTGGCCGTGGTCGGCCACACCAACGTCGGCAAGACCTCCCTGCTGCGCACCCTGACCCGCGACGTGGGCTTCGGCGAGGTATCCCATCGCCCCAGCACCACGCGGCATGTGGAAGGCGCGCGGCTGTCGGTGGACGGCGAGCCGCTGCTGGAGCTGTACGACACACCGGGTCTGGAGGATGCCATCGCCCTGCGTGACTTCCTCGACGGCCTGGAGCGCCCCGGTGAACGGCTGGACGGCCCGGAGAAGCTGCGCCGCTTCCTGGAGGGCAGCGAAGCCCGTGGCCGCTTCGAACAGGAAGCCAAGGTGTTGCGCCAGTTGCTCGCCTCCGACGCCGGCCTCTATGTGATCGACGCCCGCGAGCCGGTGCTGGCCAAGTACCGCGACGAACTGGCGGTGCTTGCCGCCTGCGCGCGGCCGCTGCTGCCGGTGCTGAATTTCGTCGCCAGCCCGCAGCACCGCGAGGAGCAGTGGCGCGAGGCGCTGTCCCGCCTGGGCCTGCATGCGCTGGTGCGCTTCGACAGCGTGGCGCCGCCGCTGGATGGCGAGCGGCGCCTGTACGAAAGCCTGGCGCTGCTGCTGGAGCGCGCCCGCCCGCGGCTGGACCGGCTGGTGGCCGATCACGAGGCCCAGGCCGTCGCCCGCCGCGAAGCCGGGGCGCGACTGATCGCCGAACTGCTGGTGGATGTCGCCGCCTGCCGCCAGCTGGTGCCCGCGGGTGACGCGGCGGTGCGCGACGCCACCGAAGCGCTGCGCAATCAGGTGCGCAAGCGCGAAGACAGCTGCGTGAAGGCGCTGCTCAGCCTCTACGCCTTCCGCAAGGACGACGCCCGCGCTGCCGATCTGCCACTGCTGGATGGGCGCTGGGGCGATGACCTGTTCAACCCGGAAACCCTGCGCCAGCTGGGCATTCGCCTCGGTGGCGGTGTTGCGGCCGGCGCAGCGGCGGGCGCGGGAATCGACCTGCTGGTGGGTGGCCTGACCCTCGGCGCGGCCACCGCGCTGGGCGCCATCGCCGGCGGCGCCTGGCAGACCGTCGGCCATTACGGCCAGCGCCTGCTGGGCAAGCTCAAGGGCAGCCGCGAGCTGTCGGTGGATGACAGCGTGCTGCGCCTGCTGGCGCTGCGCCAGAGGCAACTGCTGGCGGCCCTGCAGACGCGCGGGCATGCGGCGGTGGAAGCGATCCAGGTGCAGTCGCCCGAAGACAAGCAGTGGCGCGAGGGCAAGTTGCCCGAGGCCCTGCGCAAGGCGCGGGCGCATCCGGAGTGGTCTGCCCTCAATGGCCGCCGGCGCGGCGAGAAGAGTGAGCGGCAGGAGGCGGTGGCGCAGTTGGCCACGCATCTGCTCGAGCCTTGAGGATCAACCTGTAGGAGCGGGCCATGCCCGTGATCGGGGGCATGGCCCGCTCCTACAAGGTCACGCTCAGACCAGCGACACCATCTCCACCTCGGCCTCACCCTCGCGAACGGTCAGGATCGCCAAGGCAATCGGCAACTTGAACCGCCGCGGCCCGGCGCTGCCCGGATTCAGGTACAGCACCCCGTCGCGCACTTCGTTCAGCGGCTTGTGCGAGTGCCCTGCCAGCACCACGTCGATGCCTTCGGCCAGCGGATCGATGGCCAGTTGCTTGAGGTCGTGGATCAGGTAGAGGCGCAGCCCGCCCAGCTCCAGCCGCAGCGTTTCTGGTAAGGCGGCAGCCCAGTCGTCGGTGTCGTTGTTGCCGCGCACCACGTCCAGCGGCGCCAGTTCGCGCAGCTGATCGAGCAGCGCGGCGGGGCCGATGTCGCCCAGGTGCAGGATGCGTTCGCAGCCTTGCAGTGCCGCCACCGCTTCGGGGCGCAGCAGGCCGTGGGTGTCGGCGATGACGCCGATGCGCAGGGAAGTGGTCATCCGGGGAGCATAAACGACGACGCCACCCGAAGGTGGCGTCGTGGCGGTTCAGTCGTTGTGCGACGCCCTGACGGCGTCGGACTCGGGCAGGAACCAGTTGAGCAGCAGGGCGCAGATACCGCCGGTGGCGACGCCGGACTCCAGCACGTTGCGGATCGCGTGGGGCATGTGTGCGAGGAACTCCGGTACCTGGGAGATGCCCAGGCCCAGCGCCAGGCTGACGGCGATGATCAGCAGTGCGCGACGGTCCAGGTGGGTGCCGGCGAGGATGTTGATCCCCGAGGCGGCGACCGCGCCGAACATCACCATCACCGCGCCGCCGAGCACCGGCTCGGGCACCGCCTGGATCACCCCGGCAACGCTGGGGAACAGGCCGAGCACGACGAGCATCGCGGCGATCCACAGGCCGACGTGGCGGCTGGCGACGCCGGTCAGCTGGATCACGCCGTTGTTCTGCGCGAACACCGAACTGGGGAAAGTGTTGAACAGACCGGCCAGCAGCGAGTTGGCGCCATTCACCAGCACACCGCCCTTGATGCGCTGCATCCACAGCGGGCCTTCGACCGGCTGCTTGGAGATCTTGCTGGTGGCGGTGACGTCACCGATGGCTTCCAGCGAGGTCACCAGGTAGATCACCAGCATCGGGATGAACAGGCTCCAGGAGAAGCCCAGGCCGAAGTGCAGCGGCACCGGGACCTGGAAGGCCGGCGCCTCGTGCATGCCGGTGAAGTCCAGGCGGCCCAGGTAGCCGGCCAGCGCGTAGCCCACGGCCAGGGCGATGACGATGGCGCCGCTGCGCATCCACACCACCGGGATGCGGTTGAGGATGACGATGATCGCCAGCACCAGACCCGACAGCATCAGGTTCTCGCCGTTGGCGAAGGTGCCGTTGGCCATGGCGGAGAAGCCGCCACCCATGCTGATCAGGCCGACCTTGATCAGGGTCAGGCCGATCATCAGCACCACGATGCCGGTGACCAGCGGGGTGATCAGGCGCTTCACGAAGGGCAGGATGCGCGACACGCCCATCTCCACGAAGGAGCCGGCCATGACCACGCCGAAGATGGCTGCCATTACCGCTTCCACCGGGGTGCCGTTCTTCACCATCAGCGCACCGCCGGCGATCAGCGGGCCGACGAAGTTGAAGCTGGTGCCCTGGACGATCAGCAGGCCCGCGCCGAACGGCCCGAAGCGCTTGCACTGGACGAAGGTGGCGATGCCGGAGATGACCAGCGACATCGACACGATCAGGTTGGTGTCGCGCGGCGACACGCCCAGCGCCTGGCAGATCAGCAGGCCGGGGGTGACGATGGGCACGATGATCGCCAGCAGGTGCTGCAGCGCCGCCAACAGGGCGATGGGCAGGGCGGGGCGGTCTTCCAGGCCGTAGACCAGGTCGGGCTGGTCCTTGGCGGCGGACGGGTTCTCGAGGGAGCTCATGGGCGGCGGTCCGGGAAAAAAGAGCGCGATTTTACTGGCCCGTGGCGGGATCGCACAGTGCCATGAGGCAAGTCGGGATGAATGGGGAAGGCAGGGTTCCTACGGCGTCTCCCTGTGGCGGTACCCCGGCGGCTTTCGGCCTGGAAAAAACTGCTGAATTTTCAACAGGGTGCGCGGACGCGTCTGAGTGTGTCGGCCCGCTGGCGTGGCTTCACTGGAAGGCATCCGGAGCCATTCGGGGTTCCGGCTCAATCCCGAGGGACACGCAAATGCGCAAACAACAAGGTTTCACCCTGATTGAGCTGATGATCGTGGTGGCGATCATCGGGATTCTGGCTTCGGTTTCGTTGCCGCTGTATTCGGATTACTCCTCCCGCTCGAAAGCCGCAGCGGCGATGGCAGAGATCTCCAGCGTGAAGACGGCCGTTGCACTGTGCGTTGCTGATGTGGGTTCGGTGAACGGTTGCGACGCGGGAGCCTATGGAATCCCGAAAGACTTCGATGAGACCAGCAACATCAAGGGTGAATATTCAGTGAAGGACGGCCTGATCAAGGTCACCACCCGCGCGACCGATAGCGACGGCAAAGAACTGCTGTTGGAAATGAAGCCCAAGGACGGAACCAAGGCGAACCTGATCTGGGAGGTTTCAGGCACCATCTGCAACGAAGACCGGGGCATCAAGCCCGGTACAGGGGGATGCGCGAAGTCCTGATCCGAGCGCAATAAAAAAGCCCGGCGAATGCCGGGCTTTTTCATGTCACCGCCAGACTCAACCGTCCAGCAGCGCCTTGTCGCGTACCGCGCCCTTGTCGGCGCTGGTGGCCAGCAGGGCGTAGGCCTTCAGTGCGGTGCTCACCTTGCGCGCGCGAGGTTGAGCCGGCTTCCAGCCCTTCTTGTCCTGCTCGGCGCGGCGGGTGGCCAGTTCTTCATCGCTGACCAGCAGGTTGATGCTGCGGTTGGGGATGTCGATCAGCACCTTGTCGCCGTCCTGCACCAGGCCGATGGCGCCGCCCGCGGCGGCTTCCGGCGAGGCGTGGCCGATGGACAGGCCCGAGGTACCGCCGGAGAAGCGGCCGTCGGTGAGCAGGGCGCAGTCCTTGCCCAGGCCCTTGGACTTCAGGTAGCTGGTCGGGTACAGCATTTCCTGCATGCCCGGGCCGCCTTTCGGGCCTTCGTAGCGGATGATCACGATGTCGCCCGGCTTCACCTCGTCGGCGAGGATGCCCTTCACGGCACCGTCCTGGCTTTCGAAGATCTTCGCGCGGCCTTCGAACACGTGGATGGATTCGTCCACGCCGGCGGTCTTCACCACGCAACCGTCGAGGGCGATGTTGCCGTACAGCACAGCCAGACCGCCTTCCTGGGAGTAGGCGTGCTCGACGCTGCGGATGCAGCCTTCGGCGCGGTCAGCGTCGAGGGTGTCCCAGCGGGTGCTCTGGCTGAAGGCGACCTGGGTCGGGATGCCGGCGGGGCCGGCCTTGAAGAAGGTGTGGACCTTCTCGTCCTGGGTCTGGGTGATGTCCCACTCGGCGATGGCGTCGGCCATGCTCGGGCTGTGCACGGTCGGTACGTCGGTGTGCAGCAGGCCGCCACGGGCCAGTTCGCCGAGGATGGAGAAGATGCCACCGGCGCGGTGCACGTCTTCCATGTGGTACTTCTGAATGTTCGGCGCGACCTTGCACAGCTGCGGCACCTTGCGCGACAGGCGATCGATGTCGCGCAGGTCGAAGGCGATCTCCGCCTCCTGGGCAGCGGCCAGCAGGTGCAGGATGGTGTTGGTCGAACCGCCCATGGCGATGTCCAGGGTCATGGCGTTCTCGAACGCCTTGAAGCTGGCGACATTGCGCGGCAGCACGGACTCGTCGCCTTCGCCGTAGTAGCGCTGGCACAGCTCGACGGCCAGGCGGCCGGCGCGCAGGAACAGCTGCTCACGGTCGGCGTGGGTGGCCAGGGTCGAACCGTTGCCCGGCAGGGAAAGCCCTAAGGCTTCGGTCAGGCAATTCATCGAGTTGGCGGTGAACATGCCGGAGCAGGAGCCGCAGGTCGGGCAGGCGCTGCGCTCGTACTCGGCGACCTTCTCGTCGGAGCAGGAGTCGTCGGCGGCCACCACCATGGCGTCGACCAGGTCCAGGCCGTGGCTGGCCAGCTTGGTCTTGCCGGCTTCCATCGGGCCGCCGGAGACGAACACCACCGGAATGTTCAGGCGCAGGGCGGCCATCAGCATGCCGGGGGTGATCTTGTCGCAGTTGGAGATGCAGACGATGGCGTCGGCGCAGTGGGCGTTGACCATGTATTCCACGGAGTCGGCGATGATCTCGCGCGACGGCAGGGAATAGAGCATGCCGTCGTGGCCCATGGCGATGCCGTCGTCCACGGCGATGGTGTTGAATTCCTTGGCCACGCCGCCGTGCTTTTCGATCTCGCGGGCGACCAGCTGGCCCAGATCCTTCAGGTGCACGTGGCCGGGCACGAACTGGGTGAAGGAGTTGGCGATGGCGATGATCGGCTTCTTGAAGTCTTCGTCCTTCATCCCGGTGGCGCGCCAGAGGGCACGGGCGCCGGCCATGTTGCGGCCGTGGGTGGAGGTTTTCGAGCGGTAATCGGGCATGACAGGTTCCTGCGCATCAGGTCACGGTGGGAGTCGATCCGGGTCTTCTATGCGGCGGCGTACAGCGGGTAGGGCTGGCCGGCGAGACCTTGAGCGGACTCTAAGTCGTATCGTGAGCGCGGTACGCACCGGATGCAAACAGCAGATGGCCTTGCATGGGCGAGGTCGGCGCGGGGCTTGGCGGGGTCACCGCCTGCTCGGCCGGGGCTCACAGGCCCGCCGGGGGATAAATGGCAGGAATGCCCCGGATTCTACGCCGGCCCTTGCCGCCAGGGAAAGGCTGGTGGTCGGTACAGGCCATAGACTTTCGCCGTCCTGGCGTGGTCAGAATGGCCATCGACGCTTTTCGGTCCCGTTCGTTGAAGGAGCAACCCCATGAAAGTCACCCGCATCGCCCTGCTCGCCGCGCTCTTCGCCGGCAGCGTGCAAGCCTCGTCGGATCAGGCCTGGCAGGCGCAGGACAAGCAGCAGCGCGAAGCCTGCCTGGCGCTGAGCCATCTGCAGAACAAGAAGGTGCTGGGCGCCCCGGTGCTGTTCGATGACAGCGTGGGCTACACGGCGCTGATGATTGGTGGCACCTATGCGCAGAAGCACATGAAGGGCAAACCGGGCCGCGAGCTGTGCCTGTTCGAGCGCAAGACCGGCAACGCGGTGATCAGCGAGGCGGATTCGTTGATGCCGATGAAGTAATTGCAGGAGGGCATGGCGGATAAAGCGTTCCGCTTTATGCGCCCTACGCGGCTGCATGCCCGTAGGGCGCATAACGCCACAAGCGTTATCCGCCGTCCGCGACTGCAATGAAAAACGGGGCGCTCCCGTCAGGAGGCGCCCCGTTTTTCGTTCCGCGATGCCTTAGCCGTTGGGCAGCAGGCGCACGGTCAGGCTCTTGATGTAGCGGGTTTCCGGGATCGCCAGGTGCACCGGGTGGTCCGGGCCCTGGCCGCCGCGCTCGAGCAGCTGGATGTTGCGGTCCAGGTGGCGGGCGCTGCCCAGCAGGATGTTCTGCAGGTCGTCCTCGGGCAGGTGCATGGAGCAGGAGGCGCTGACCAGCACGCCGTCCTTGGACAGCAGGCGCATGGCCTGTTCGTTGAGGCGGCGGTAGGCGGCCTCGCCGTTCTTCAGGTCCTTCTTGCGCTTGATGAAGGCGGGCGGGTCGGCAACGATCACGTCGAAGCGCTCGTCGGCGGCCTTCAGCTCGCGCAGGGCGTCGAACACGTCGCCTTCCACGCAGGCCACTTTCTCGGCGAGGCCGTTCAGCGTGGCGTTGCGCTCGACGCCGTCGAGGGCGAAGCCGGAGGCATCGACGCACATCACTTCGCTGGCGCCGAAGGCCGCGGCCTGGATGCCCCAGCCGCCGATGTAGCTGAACAGGTCGAGCACGCGCTTGCCCTGCACGTAGGGCTGCAGGCGGGCGCGGTTCATGCGGTGGTCGTAGAACCAGCCGGTCTTCTGGCCGGCCAGCACCGGGGCTTCGAACTTCACGCCGTTCTCTTCCAGCGCGACCCACTCCGGGACGTCGCCGTAGGCGTTGGCCACGTAGCGCTCCAGGCCTTCGGCGTCACGGGCGCTGGAGTCGTTCTTCCACAGCACGGCGCTGGGCTTGAGCACCTGCAGCAGGGCAGCCAGGACGTCGTCGCGGTGCTTCTCCATGGTCGCCGAGGCGAGCTGGACGACCAGCACGTCGCCGAAGCGGTCGACCACCAGGCCCGGTAGCAGGTCGGAGTCGCCGTAGACCAGGCGGTAGAAGGGCTTGTCGAACAGCCGGTCGCGCAGGCTCAGGGCGACGTTCAGGCGGTGAACCAGCAGGGATTTGTCGAGAACGTGCTTGGTATCGCGGGAAATCAGGCGGGCACAGATGAGGTTGTTCGGACTCATCGCGACGATGCCCAGCGGCTTGCCGTTGGCCATTTCGAGGATGGCCTGCTCGCCGGCGCCGAATCCGTTCAGCGGGGTGGCGGCGACGTCCACCTCGTTGCTGTAGACCCACAGGTGGCCGGCGCGCAGGCGGCGCTCGGCGTTGGCTTTCAGACGCAGGCTGGGCAGGGTCATGGGGAAGGGCTCCGGCAAAAGAGCGGGATTATAGCGCAGCGGCGCGCGCCGCCGCTGCGCGGCGCACGGGCTTTTGATCGGCGGCGTTCAGGCGGCCAGGGTTTCGATCAGCTGCTTGTTGAAGGCGGGGATGTCTTCGGGCTTGCGGCTGCTGATCAGCCCACCATCGTTGACCACCTGGCGGTCGACCCAGTGGCCCCCGGCATTGTTGATGTCGTCCTTGAGCGAGTTCCAGCTGGTCAGGGTCTTGCCCTTCACCAGACCGGCGGAGACCAGCAGCCAGGCGCCATGGCAGATCACTGCGATGGGTTTGTCGGCCTGGGCGGCCTTCTGCACGATTTCCTGAGCCTTGGGCAGGTTGCGGATCTGGTCGGCGTTGATCACCCCGCCCGGCAGGAGGACGGCGTCATATTCGTCGACGCGCGCGGTCTCGAAGGTGCCGTCGACCTTGAAGTTGTCGGCCGGCTGGTCGTGGTTCCAGCCGCGCACCTTGTCCTTGCTGTCGGAAAGGATCTTCACCTTGGCCCCGGCTTCCTTCAGGGCGTCGCGCGGGCCGGTCAGCTCCACCTGCTCGAAACCGTCGGTGACCAGGATGGCGATGGTCTTGCCTTTGAGTGTCTGGCTCATGACTTGTCTCCCATTTCTTCCGCTTGGGTGTAAAGGTTCCGACACAGCCGCCGATGAAAGTTCAATCAAAAGCAGCACTCCCGGAAGCCTCGGCTCTGGGTAAACTGTGCACCCCGTCAACTTTTCCCAGCGCGCCCCATGTCCCCAGAACTCTCCGCCGAACAGATCCGTCAGGCCCTGCAGGGCATCAGCGTGCCGCCGCAGCCGCAGATCATGGTTGACCTGCAGATGGAGCAGTTCATGCCCAACCCGGACCTGAAGGCGATCGCCAAGCTGATCAGCCAGGATCCGGGGCTGTCCGGCGCGCTGCTGAAGCTGGTCAATTCGCCGTTCTTCGGCCTGGCCAACCGCATCACCTCGATCCAGCGCGCGGTGAACCTGCTGGGCAGCCGCTCGGTGATCAACCTGATCAACGCCCAGTCGATCAAGGGCGAGATGAGCGACGCCACCATCGTCACCCTCAACCGCTTCTGGGACACCGCCCAGGACGTGGCCATGAGCTGCCTGACCCTGGCCAAGCGCATCGGCTACGAGTCGGTGGACGAGGCGTACGCGCTGGGACTGTTCCACAACTGCGGCATCCCGCTGATGCTTAAGCGCTTCCCGCACTACATGGCGGTGCTGGAGGAGGCCTACGCCAGCGCCAGCGACGAGCGCCGGGTGGTGGATACCGAGAACCGCGTGCTGAACACCAACCACGCCGTGGTCGGCTATTTCACCGCGCGCTCCTGGCGCCTGCCGGAGCACGTCTGCGAAGCCATCGCCAATCATCACAATGCGCTGTCGATCTTCAGCGAGGACAACTGCCGGGATACCCAGCTGAAGAACCTGCTGGCGATCCTCAAGATGGCCGAGCACATCTGTGGCTCGTACCGCGTGCTGGGCAACCAGGACGAGGACCACGAGTGGGAGAGCGTGCGCGCGCTGGTGCTGGATTACGTCGGGCTCAGCGAGTACGACTTCGAGAACCTCAAGGCGAGCATTCTCGAACTGGGCGTGGGGCAGGGGACGTACTGACCGCCGCGTAGGCTCTTCGTAGGAGCGAGCTTGCTCGCGAACGAGTTTCCCGGCGGGTAAGGCGTTGAGCGGTTCGCGAGCAAGCTCGCTCCTACAGCGCCAGCCAAGTATGGGGTGAACAGTTAGGCATGAAAAAGCCGGGCATCTGCCCGGCTTTTTCGTTCAACGTCGGCAATCAGTCGAGCATGTCGCTGAAGCGCGCGTCCTTCTTGTAGGCAATGGTCTGGCTGAAGCCGGGGACCTGGATGCCACGGTCGCTGATCTCGATGGCGTGCTCGTCGATCATGTCGTTGCCGAAGTTGTAGATGATCTCGAAACGGCCCTGGGTCGCGGCTTCGTCGTACTGCCGGGCGGCAGCGCGAGTGGCTTCGCGGCGGCCCTGGTAGTCGGCGAAGGCGGCGTCGCCATGGCGCTTGCGCAGCATCTTCTCGGTAACGGCCGGGGACAGCAGCACACCGGTGGCGTTGTTGCCGCCGAAGCCCTTGGAGTTGATGAAGCAGACTTCCAGGTCGTCGCGGCGCACGTCGCTGTTGGACAGCGCGATGTGGTCCTTGAAGACGTCGTCGGCGAACTTGTCGACGGTCTTGATGCCGGGGATGACGCCGTAGCGGAAGGTGCCCAGGGCGGAGATCACCTGGTCGGCGCTGGCGGTGGCCAGGGAGTGGCCGACGAAGGCTTTCACCGCAGTGACCGGCCAGCCTTCGATGCCGAAGGCGGTGGCGACGCGGTCGAGGATTTCCGATTCGGTGACGCGGTTGGCCGGGGTGCTGGAGCCGTGGGCGTGGACGAAGCTGTGCTGGCGCACACTGTTCTCGCCGACGATCTGCGCGGCGGCGGCCACGGCCTTGGCCATGGTCAGGTAGTTGCCCGGGCCGGGCGCGGAAATGGACTTCTTGAAGCCGTCGGCGTTGATGAACACGTCCGGCACCGAGCCGTGGATGTCGGCACCCAGCTCCAGGGCCAGGGCGTCGTCCATCAGCACCACGTACTGCGCGGACTCGGCCAGGGAGAAGCCGCAGTTGTCGCCGAACGGGCGGCTGGCGCGGCGGAAGTCGACGTCGTCGCGGCCTTCGATGTGGCGCAGGCCTTCCTCGGTGGCCAGCGCGCCCATGGCGGCGTAGCCCTCGATGATCTCGGAGGTGATCGGCGCTTCGGCGTTGCCGACGATGGCCACGCGGGCCTGGCCGGTGGTGATGACGTCGATGCCTTTCTGCAGGTTGTACAGGAAGGTGGCGCAGGCGCCGGTGACGCTGCCGGTCATGCCGACACTGCCCAGCACGTAGGCGTTGATGAAGTCGGTGGGCATGCTGTTGAAGCCCAGCGGCAGTTGCTTGGCCGACACGCGGTGGCCGCGCAGTCGCGACTGCAGCAGGCCGCCGAAGCCGTTCTCGTCCAGCTGGCTCATGATGCTGCTGGAGAACACGGCGATTTCGTCAGGCTGGACAGCGTTGCAGATGGTCTGCCAGTCGAGACCGGTGGAGCGCACCGCGTCGGTGGCGGCGACCACGGACATCTGCAGGCCGCGCGGGTGGAAGCGCGAGTTGTACAGCTCGCTCGGCTCGAAGCCGGTGGGCAGTTGGCCGGCGGACTTCACCGGCAGTGCGCGGTAGCTGTCGACCTTGAATTCGCAGCTGTCGTGCAGAGTGACGCGGACTTCGCCGCCTTCGAGTTCTTCCACCGACCAGTTGGCCGGCAGCGGCTCGGGCAGTTGCTTGCGCAGGGTGGTGAAGGTCACCGGGCTGCCGGCGGCGCTGACGGTCAGGCTCTTGTGGCAGTGCGCGGCATCGACGTCGAGGTATTGCAGCTCGATGCGGCGGATCAGGGTGGACTGGCGAATCTGCTGCTCGAAGCGCTGCTCGATGGCGGCCAGGTCGAGGTTGTTGCCGTCGGCATCCTGGTACTGGCCCTCGACGACCTTGACCAGTTTCATCATCACCGCGAGACCGGCGAGGGTTTCCTGGCGGGCGGCGCTCTCCATGGATTCGAGGACGGTGCGGCGGAACCCATGGTGGAAGGAACTGCGGCCTGCCGCGTTGTATCCACCAAAACCAACGATGACCGGTAGTCGAGACATCTCTCGGAAACTCCTTCAGCAAGTGCATCTTGCGCGCCGGACGACGGTGGCCCATGCAGGGGCGGCCCGGTGGCACAAAGCCAGGCGTGGCTTCTAGTGATTCGGAATGCTTTAGCTGACGAGGATGATGACCGCCGAGTCACGCTCGCGCCAGGATTTGTCGGAAGAAGGCGACGAGTTCCTGAGTGAATCCGGCGCGAGGCCCTGAACGAAAACGGGAGCCCACTGGGGCTCCCGTTTCGATGGTGCCTTTGCTGAGGGCGGCTCAGCGGTATTCGATGCCAGCTTTCTGGGTGCTGACGCGAGTACCGGACTTGCCTTGGGTGATGGCGACGATGTTTTCCAGCGAGCCGATCACTGCGTCCTTGCCGGTCGCGCGGGCGAACTCGATGGCGGCCATGACCTTCGGACCCATGGAGCCGGCGGCGAAGCCCAGGCGTTCCAGTTCGTCAGGGTGGGCCTGGGCGATGCCTTTCTGGGTCGGTTTGCCCCAGTCGATGTAGGCCGCGTCCACGTCGGTGGCGATGATCAGGATGTCAGCCGACAGTTCCTGGGCCAGCAGCGAGGAGCAGAGGTCCTTGTCGATCACCGCTTCGACGCCGGAGAGTTTCTTGCCGGATTCGTCGTACATGGTCGGGATGCCGCCGCCGCCTGCGCAGATGACGATGGTGCCTTTCTCCAGCAGCCACTTGACCGGGCGGATCTCGAAGATGCGCTTCGGCCGCGGGCTGGCCACGACACGGCGGAACTTGTCGCCGTCCGGGGCGATGCTCCAGCCTTTCTCCTTGGCGAGGGCTTCGGCCTCTTCCTTGGAGTAGACCGGGCCGATGGGCTTGGTCGGGTTCTGGAAGGCCGGGTCCTTGGAGTCGACCTCGACCTGGGTGAGCAGGGTGGCGAACGGCACTTCGAACGGCAGCAGGTTGCCCATTTCCTGTTCGATCATGTAGCCGATCATGCCTTCGGTCTCGGCGCCCAGGACGTCCAGCGGATAGGGGCTGACCTTCTCGTAGGCCGCGCCCTGCAGGGCCAGCAGGCCGACCTGCGGGCCGTTGCCGTGGGCGATCACCAGTTCGTTGCCCGGGGCAACCTTGGCGATCTGTTCGGCAGCGATCCGTACGTTGGTGCGCTGGTTGTCGGCAGTCATGGGCTCGCCACGACGCAGCAGGGCATTGCCGCCCAATGCGACGACGATACGCATATTCATTTCCTCCGAAAGAGTGGAAACGCTCCCCGGACCGGCGATTCGTCGCGGTCCGGGGGCGGCCCGGCATTACATGTCGGCGAGGGTCGAAACGAGGATTGCCTTGATGGTGTGCATGCGGTTTTCCGCCTGCTCGAAGGCAATGTTGTACGGGGATTCGAAGACGTCTTCGGTCACTTCGATGCCGTTCTTCAGGTGCGGGTACTTGGCGGCGATGTCCTTGCCGACCTTGGTTTCGCTGTTGTGGAAGGCGGGCAGGCAGTGCATGAACTTCACGCGCGGGTTGCCGGCGGCCTTCATCATGTCCATGTTGACCTGGTAGGGCAGCAGCTCGTTGATGCGTTCGCCCCAGGCTTCGACCGGCTCACCCATGGATACCCAGACGTCGGTGTGGATGAAGTCCACGCCCTTGACGGCTTCTTTCGGGTCTTCGGTGATGGTGATGCGGGCACCGCTTTCTTCAGCGAACTTCTTGCAGGCGGCGACGTGTTCGTCGGTCGGCCAGAGTTCCTTGGGAGCGGCGATGCGCACGTCCATGCCGAGTTTGGCGCCGATCAGCAGCAGGGAGTTACCCATGTTGTTGCGGGCGTCGCCCAGGTAGGCGTAGCTGATGTCGTGCAGGGGCTTGTCGCTGTGCTCGCGCATGGTCAGCACGTCGGCCAGCATCTGGGTCGGGTGGTATTCGTCGGTCAGGCCGTTGAATACCGGGACGCCGGCGAACTTGGCCAGTTCTTCGACGATCTCCTGCTTGAAGCCACGGTATTCGATGGCGTCGTACATGCGGCCCAGTACGCGGGCGGTGTCCTTCATGGACTCCTTGTGGCCGATCTGCGAGGAGTTCGGGTCGATGTAGGTAACGTTGGCGCCCTGGTCATAGGCGGCGACTTCGAAGGCGCAGCGGGTGCGGGTCGAGGTCTTTTCGAAGATCAGCGCAATGTTGTTGCCTTTCAGGTGCTGCTGCTCGGTACCGGTGTACTTGGCGCGTTTCAGGTCGCGGGACAGGTCGAGCAGATAGCGCAACTCGCGAGTGCTGTGGTGCATCAGGCTGAGCAGGTTGCGGTTGTGCATATTGAAAGCCATGGTCTATCTCCTTGTGGGACGGAAATCTCGGCCTCGTCAGTACAGCTCGTGGCTGGCGGGGCAGGCGGCCCTTGCGGGGCCGCCTCGTGAGGTGCTTGCGCTCTGTTTGTGGAAGTTGCGTCTGAAGCTTGCCGCGGATCAGAAGTCGATCGGGTCGCGGATGATCGGGCAGGTCATGCAGTGACCGCCGCCACGGCCGCGGCCCAGTTCGCCGGCGCTGATGGTGATGACTTCCACACCGGCCTTGCGCAGCAAGGTGTTGGTGTAGGTGTTGCGGTCATAGCCGACCACCACGCCCGGTTCCAGGCAGACCACGTTGTTGCCGTCGTCCCACTGTTCGCGTTCGGCGGCGAAGCTGTTGCCGCCGGTCTCGACGACGCGCAGTTTCTTCAGGCCCAGGGATTCGGCGACGACGGTCATGAAGTCCTTCTCTTCGCGCTGGACGTTGATGCCGTAGGGGCTCTTCTCGTCCGGGCGCAGGGTGAAGGCAACGATCTCTTTCACCACTTCCGGGAAGACGGTGACCAGGTCGCGGTCGCAGAAGGTGAAGACGGTGTCCAGGTGCATCGCAGCGCGGGATTTCGGCAGGCCGGCGACGATGACTTTCTCGGCAGCGCCCTTGGCGAACAGCGCCTGGGCTACCTGGCCGATGGCCTGGCGAGAGGAGCGCTCGCCCATGCCGATCAGGACCACGCCGTTGCCGATGGGCATTACGTCACCACCCTCGAGGGTGGACATGCCGTGGTCCTTGTCCGGATCGCCGTACCAGACTTCGTATTCGGCGTTGGTGAATTCCGGGTGGAATTTGTAGATGGCAGTGGTCAGCAGGGTTTCCTGACGTCGCGCCGGCCAGTACATCGGGTTCAGGGTCACGCCGCCGTAGATCCAGCAGGTGGTGTCACGGGTGAACTGGGTGTTGGGCAGCGGCGGCAGCAGGAAGCTGGAGTGGCCCAGGTAGTCGCGGTACATCTTCAGCGCCTTGGCGCCTTCGCTTTCCGGGATGTCGTCGGAGGCCACGCCGCCGATGAGGAACTCGGCCAGTTTGCGCGGCTCCAGGCTTTCCAGCCAGGAACGCAGCTCGTTGGTCAGGCCGACGCCGACGCTGTCAGCGGTGATCTTGCGATCGAGGATCCACTTCAGGGCTTCCGGGTTCGCCACGATGTCGGTCAGCAGGTTGTGCATTTCCAGAACATCGATGCCACGTTCGCGCATCTTGGTGACGAAGTCGAAGTGGTCGCGCTTCGCCTGGTTCACCCAGATAACGTCGTCGAACAGCAACTCGTCGCAGTTGCTCGGGGTCAGGCGTTGATGGGCGAGTCCGGGCGAGCAGACCATCACTTTGCGTAGTTTGCCAGCTTCAGAATGGACGCCAAGTTTGGTTTTTTCCGTGCTCATGAGATGTCTCCAGGAGTTACAGAGTGAGGAAGCCGTCGTAGAGGCCATAGGCCGCGATCAGTGCACCGATCACGACTACTGCGAAGATGAGCTTCTCGACATTGGTGAAGATGGGTTGACCCACTTCGTGTTTCGCTTTGGCGAAGAGGATGACGCCGGGCGCGTACAGCAGCGCCGACAGCAGCAGGTACTTCAGGCCGCCTGCGTAGATCAGCCACACCGCGTAGAGAACCGAGATACCGGCGATGATCAGGTCTTTGGTGCGGTCAGCCGAGTCGGTCTCGTAGGTCTCGCCCTTGACTGCCAGCAGCAGGCCGTAGGCCGCGGACCAGAAGTACGGGATGAGGATCATCGAGGTGGCCAGCAGTAGCATCTTGGTGTACGGGTCCATGCCGCCGTCGGTGCTACCGGAGGTGAAGAACACGATGACCAGGAAGACCTGCACGCAGATGTTGGTCAGCCAGAGGGCGTTGGCCGGCACCTGGTTGGCGTTCTCCTTGCGGAGGAACTCCGGCATGGTGTGGTCCTTGGCGGCGGCGAACATGATCTCGGCGCACAGCAGGACCCAGGAGAGCAGGGCACCCAGCAGGGAGATGAGCAGGCCGACGCTGATCAGGACCGCGCCCCAGTGGCCGACCACATGCTCCAGCACCAGCGCCATCGACGGGTTCTGCAGCTTGGCCAGTTCCGGCTGGGTCATCACGCCCATGGACAGCACGTTCACCAGGACCAGCAGCAGCAGGACGGTGATGAAGCCGATCACGGTGGCCTTACCGACGTCCGAACGTTTTTCCGCACGGGAGGAGAAGATGCTCGCGCCCTCGATGCCGATGAACACCCACACGGTGACCAGCATCATGTTGCGCACCTGGTTCATCACGCTGCCCAGGTCAGGATTGCTCTTGCCCCAGATGTCCGCGGTGAAGATGTCCAGCTTGAAGGCGAACAGGCAGATCAGGATGAACAGGAACAGCGGGACGATCTTCGCCACCGTGGTGATGGTGTTGATGAACGCCGCTTCCTTGATCCCGCGCAGCACCAGGAAGTGCAGGGCCCACAGCAGGATCGACGCGCAGACGATTGCCGCGACGGTGTCGCCCTTGCCGAAGATCGGGAAGAAGTAACCCAGGGTGCTGAACAGCAGGAGGAAGTATCCGACGTTGCCGAGCCAGGCGCTGATCCAGTAACCCCAGGCCGAGGAGAAGCCCATGTAGTCACCGAAACCGGCCTTGGCGTAGGCGTACACACCGCCGTCGAGTTGCGGTTTGCGGTTGGCCAGGGTCTGGAACACGAACGCCAGGGTCAGCATGCCGACCGCGGTGATGGCCCAGCCGATGAGAATCGCGCCGACGTCAGCGCTGGCGGCCATGTTTTGCGGCAGGGAGAAGATGCCCCCGCCGATCATCGAGCCGACAACGAGAGCCGTCAAAGCGCCTAACTTTAGTTTTTGGCTGCTTTCTTGCGACATTTAAGAATCTCCCTATAGGAAGTTGGAGAGTGAGGCTATTTAGCGCCCGTCTCGGGGGGGCGCTCCTGATTCAGGTCAATAGCTTGCTATCCAATGTATCGGGCAGTACTTCCTGCTCTGCCCACCCCGCATAAACCATAGGAGAGGTTTTGCATTAGCGCCCGATTTAGAGGGGATTTCGTGAAGATTTGAGCGCGGTTTCATGACCGCAGAATGGCAGTCGATTCCGCAGGCCCGCGCAGGGCGCGCCGTTGCGCTTGATTCGCAAATGCAGAGAGGTCCAGGACCGTTGTGTAGAAAAGTCCCGAACGAAGAGGCGAGAGGGGAAAATTGGCCGGGGCAGGATCACTGCACCCGGCGATGCGCCTGCCGAAGCAAAGGCGCGAGATGGCAAGAAGCCTGAAGGACACCACCGGGTTCGTGGCCCGGCGGGCGCGGCGTGGCGGGCACGTCGCGAGATGTGATGCACAAGGCAATCGCACCCGTGTCGCAGAGCAAGGTGTATGCCAGGGCTGAAGACTACGTCAGAGCGCTCTGTTGCGCTGTTCGCCCTTGGTCGCAGTGGAAGTCATCGGCGGATTTTTGCTCAGATGTCGCTCGCGTCGGCGGAATTTCCGCCACTGCCGGAGAACAGCAGGTCGTGTTTGCGCAGTTTGTCGTGAAGGGTTTTGCGAGGTGCGGCTCAGCCTCGAGGGCCAGGAGGCAGAAGCTCAAGTTATGACAGTGTGCTCCATATAACCTTCCCTTCCCCCCAGGAGTCAGGCCAGTAGGATGTGCAATCGGGTGAATACGCTCCATTGGCATGGTGACAGTTTCTTCGCCCACAGGAAGTTGACATCGTGGGCGATCCTGCGAATTGAAATGCTCAAGGGCTGTTCTGCAGTTTCGGAGTCAGCGGGACTTATGCGAAGGCTCGAGGCATTCATCCCTCGTAGGGCAATGAACAGACTTTCCCGAGGGGGAACTGGCCTGGGATTTCATGCATCTGTGCGGAAAACAAACCTCTTATCCAGATGGTACTTGGCTATATATCCTATGGCCAAGCCAATGATTCCGCCCAGATAGCGCATTTCCTTGCTTTCGAACAGATACTCGAAGGTGAATTCGAAGCCCCAGAAAATTGCGGTGGTGGCGAGCCCCATGAAGCTGTACAAGAGAAAGACTTGGCTGTCATGCAGCGTGTCTCGAGCCTTGAACTGAAAGATGTAGCGCTTGTCGAGGGTGTATTTCACTACCAAGCCAGCGGCGGTTCCTGCTGCAATGGAAAGAAGAATGCTTAATGGGCCGATATATATTCGAGTGAATATGTCTTGTGCGCCAATGTTGGCGGCTGTCGCTATTATGGCGAAGAGTATGTAAAAGACCGCAATCTTTGTTGATTTTAACATTGCAGGGGCTGCTGGTGCTGTAGGGTGAAGATGGTGAGAGATGGTCATTAAAGCCTTGCTCCGAAATGCTTAATCTCAAGCAGGCTTTATGTGTTTTTGACCATTTTCCAGAGGCGCTGGATCAACTCTATCAGAGTGAGGCGCGCTTGAAGACGAATTGCGGAATGCTCCGAATTATCAGCATTATTGCAGCCCAAAAAGCGGGTGTATAAATACTGTTCTTCTTTTTCTCAATGGCGCTGACGATATCCTGAGCCACTCGCTCCGGTGTGGCGACCAGTGCTTTGGGTAGAGGCAGGCCTTGAGTCATCGGGGTGTCGACGAAGCCGGGTTTGATCGTCAGAACATGGACGTTGGCTTTGAAGAGCCGCGCACGCAGTCCTTCGCAGAAGGTCGAGACTGCAGCTTTGGCTGTGCCGTAGAGATAGTTGGAGGGGCGGCCACGATCTCCTGCTACCGAAGAGATCACCGCAATGGTGCCGCTGCGCTGCTGCTCCAGGCGATTGGCCAGGCGAGTAAGCAGGGCAATGACGCTGAGGCCATTGCTGGAAAATTCGCGTAACGCTACGTCGACATCCTGCTGGCAGACGGCCTGATCAGGCAAGGTGCCGTGTGCGATCAGGCTGATGTGCAGGGAGCCAAGGCTGGAGAAGGCGCTGTCAATCATGGTCTCGTGCGCCTGCAGATCGTTCAAGTCCAGGGCGTGGGTCAGCACGTCACTGGCGCCTCGGGCACGCAGGTCGTCTGCAACCTGGGCGAGCTTGTCGGCGCTCCTTCCAACCAGGAAGAAGCGGGCCTGTTCGGCTGCCCAGGCCCGTGCACAGGCGTTGGCGATAGCGGAGGTGGCGCCGATGATCAGGATATTCTTCATGCTTGGGTTACGCGTTTCCAGAATTGGGAGAATAGGGCGGGGTCGCGAAGAGCCTCGACCTGCTGCCAGGCAGGGTAGAAGGTGCGGAAGTCATTTCCGGACATGTGCGCGTCCTTTGCCGGATAGAGACGCCCGCCTGCTTGCCGGACGATCTGGTCAAGACGTCGGAATAAACCGGCCTCCAGGTTCTGTCGCTGTGGAAAGTCCAGTGCCAGGGATACCCCAGGCATGGGGAAGGACATCAGGCCTTGGGAGGGCACATCACCACAACGCTTCATGACGGCAAGGAACGATCCGCTTCCGCTACTCGAGATGCTGGCAAGGATCTCGGTCATGGCAGCTTCGGCCGCCGTATCGGGAATCACGCACTGATACTGCTGGAAGCCCTTTCGGCCATAGATGCGATTCCAGTGCAGGACGCTATCCAGGGGGTAGAAAAACGGGTCATAGCTAACCTGGGAGCTGTGGCGTCCAGGTTTATGCAGGTGGAAGTAAGCGTTATTGAACAGATTCAGGCTCAGGCTGTTCATCAGGCTGATGGGGGGTGTCAATGGGACACTCAGGCGTGTCCGCCCATCAAACCGAAGTAGCCCGTCACGGGCGTGATTGCCGACGGAAAATACGCCTCGACCCGCAGATTCACCCTTGGCCCGGCAATCAATCCAGGCCACGGTGTACTCATGTGTCCTGTCGAACTCTTCCGAGAGGGTGAAGAACTCGCTGAGGGAGTCGAACCGTACACTGATGCTATCTATCTGGCTGGATACGACCGGCATCAGCTGCAGCTCGACCCAGGTGATCACGCCTGTCAGTCCCAGCCCGCCAATGGTGGCGCGGTACAATTCGGTATTTTCCTGCGTCGAGCAGAGCAGGGGCTGTTGCTGATCGGAGCGCAGGAGGCCGAAGCACTGAACATGGCGGCCAAAGGTTCCTCGGATGTGGTGGTTCTTCCCGTGCACATCATTGGCCACCGCGCCGCCCAGGGTTACAAATTTTGTGCCTGGAGTGACCGGCAGAAACCATCCTCGGGGAATAGCTACTGCCAGAATTTCGGCCAGGGTGACGCCGGCCTCAGCGCGTACTATTCCGGTTTTCCAGTCGGCTGTTATCAGTCGATCAAGCTGCCGGGTCTGCAGCAGTTCGCCGCTCAGCGCCAGGCAGCTGTCTCCGTAGCTTCGACCGTTGCCATAGGGCAGTGTGCCTTGCGGGTTCTCCGCTAATTGGTGCAAAAGTGCCGGCAATTCGCTTTGCCAGGCGCAAGCGTGCAGATCCTGGGGCGTGTAGGGATAGCGCCCCCAGGACGCCAAACTCCGTGCCATTAGACGGCTACCCAGAAGATCAGGGCGAAAGCGGCTCCGATCAGCAGGCTGGCGCGGTCCTTGATAGCGAACACGACGGGGTCGTCATGCATCAATCCGCGGTGGGTGAGCATCCAGACACGCGTGATCCAGAACAGTAGAAGTGGGCAGGCTAGCCAGATCAGTTGTGGATAGTGGTACATCGCTGCGGTAGTAGCGTCCTGGATATACAGAGCCAGGACCATGACAGACAGATAACCGGACGCAGCTCCCAGTGATGCGACCATCTCCAGGTCATCTGGATAATAGCCGCGGCCACGGGTCTTCTGGCTCTTGCCTTTCATCCTTGCTTCGCGCAGCTCGGAGTAGCGTTTGACCAGGGCAAGGCTGAGGAAGATGAACATCGAGAAGGCCAGCATCCAGAACGTCAGCTTCACGCCGAAGGCGAAGGTGCCAGCGATGATGCGAGAGGTATAGAGCATCGCCAGAACGATGACATCGATCGCCATTCTGCGTTTGAGCCAGAAGGAGTAGGCGAGCGTGAGCACGTAATAGGCGGCCAGGGCCAGGCCGAACTTCCATGGCAACAGCAATGCAGAGCCCAGGAAGCCAATCAATAGGAGTATCGGAAACGCGAGCAGTCCACTCTGGATTGACAAGGCACCGCTCGCAAAGGGGCGGCGGCGCTTACTGGAATGGTGCCTGTCATCTTCCAGATCGAGCAGGTCGTTCAGAATATAAACGCTGGACGCACAAAGGCCGAAGAACAGGAAAGCAAGCAGGCCATTGAGCAGGAGTTGGGGCTCGAGCAGACGATGGCTAGCCAGAAGCGGTACGAAGATCAGGGCATTCTTGGCCCACTGGTGGACCCGCAGCGCCTTCAGCCAGGTACGGGCGACCTGGGTTTCCCGCTTGATTTCGCTTTCCACGTTACCGTGGTCATGTGCGCGGCGACTGATCTTGCCGTTGGAGTTGACGACGTAGGCACGCCGTGCCGCCTGCCAGACCGGCAGATCATCCGACGAGTTGCCCGCGTAATCGAAGCCCTGCATGCCAAATTCCGCGACCAGCGCATCGCGCTTGCGTTCGGCAGACAGATTGGTGCGTTCATCAGTGGCCATCACCTGGTCGAATACTCCCAGATGATCAGCGATGCGCTGGGCGTAGCTGTGATGGCTCGCTGTGGCCAGAATGATCCGGCGACCGTTCTGCTTCTCCTGGCGAATCAACTCGAGCACGTCTTCGTTGTAGGGCAGCACGGACACGTCGAGCGGTGCCATTTGGGCCAGACGGCTCTTGAGGTTTGCTTTCCCCTGAGCCAGCCAGCGCATTGGCACCAGAGCTTTCAGGGGATGGAGCTTAAGAAAGCTGAGGCCTGACTCAAGCAGTAGGTCGCTGTGAATGAGGGTGCCATCAAGATCGATGACCAAAGGGGCTGACACTTACTGCTACCTCAACAAGTCCATATGCAAAAGAGACAAGAGCCCCTGACAGGGAATTGGGACTCTTCGGCGCTTGCGGATAGTAACGTTTGAAGCCATGCAGCAAAAGCCGTAATCCGAATCCATGCTGCTTTCACGTTTCGCGGTCGTCCCCATCGCTGGGGTTAAGCAGCAGCCCATGTTTGCGCAGCTTGTCATGCAGGGTTTTGCGCGGCACGCCGAGCGCTTCGGCAAGGCTGCGCAGGGAGTTGTGTGGCCGGCTCATCTCGGCGGCGATCAGCGAGCGTTCGAAGGATTCCACCTGCTCGTTCAGCCCAGCGCCGGGCGCGACGTTTATCGCTTGGGCACGGCTATCATCCAGCCCAAGGTCCAGGCCGAGGGCATAGCGCTCCGCGGCGTTCTGCAGCTCCCGGACATTACCCGGCCAGCCGTGCACCAGCAGTTGCCCGCGCTGCGCCGAGTCCAGCGGACGTACGTTCAGGCCATGACGCTGCGCGCCGCGTTCGGCAAAGTGCTGGAACAGCAGCAGGATATCGTCGCCGCGCTCGCGCAGCGGCGGAATGCGCAGGCTGGCGACGTTCAGGCGGTAGTAGAGATCGGCGCGAAAGCGGCCTTCATCGGAGGCCAGGCGCAGGTCCTCCTTGGTCGCCGCGATGATACGGATGTCCAGCGGGATGAGCTGGTTGGAGCCGAGGCGTTCGACGGTGCGCTCCTGCAGCAGGCGCAGCAGCTTCACCTGCACGTCCAGGCTCATGCTCTCTATCTCGTCGAGGAACAGCGTGCCGCCGTTGGCAAACTCGAATTTGCCGATGCGGCGCTTCTGCGCGCCGGTAAAAGCGCCCTGCTCGTGGCCGAACAGCTCGCTTTCCACCACCGACTCAGCCAGTGCGCCGGCGTTGATGGCGACGAAGGGGCCGTTGCGGCGGCTCGACAGGTCATGCAGTGCGCGGGCGACCACTTCCTTGCCCGAGCCGGTTTCGCCCAGGACCAGCACATCCGCATGGATCGCCGCGAGCGACGCGACCTGCTGTTGCAGACGCTGCATCGGCGCGGACTGGCCCACCAGACGGCCACGGACTTCCTTCTGCTCGGTCAGGGCCAGGCGCAGGCTGCGGTTCTCCAGCACCAGTCGGCGCACGTCGATCGCGCGGCGCACGCTGTCCAGCAGCGCATCGCTGGGGAATGGTTTCTCGAGGAAATCATAGGCGCCCGAGCGCATGGCCTTCACGGCTAGCGGTACATCGCCATGGCCGGTGACCAGGATCACCGGCAATTCGGAGTCCTGCGCGTGCAGTTGCTCAAGCAATTGAAGGCCATCGATGCCCGGCATGCGGATGTCGCTGACGATCACTCCCGGCCAGTCGCGCGCCTGCTGCGGATCGATCTGCCGCGCATCGCCCAGGGTGACCACCTTGAAGCCGGCGAGGTCAAGGGTCTGGCAGAGCGCCTGGCGCAGGTGCGGGTCGTCATCGATCAGCAGCACCTGGGTGGTGGAGTCGAACGGCTCGGCCGAGCTCATGCGCGGGTTTCCTCTTGCGGCGTCAGGGTCACGCCGGGGATGCCCGGCAACAGGTGCAATTGTACGAGAGCGCCGCCCTCGGCGTGATTACCCAATTCAAGATGTCCGCCCAGCGTACGTAGCAGGGTGTCGCAGATGGCCAGGCCAAGCCCCAGGCCTTTCGCACTGGTCTTGGTGGTGAAGAAGGGCTCGCGGGCATGGGCCAGGGCCTCTTCGGAGAATCCGGGACCGTTGTCGCGCAGGGACAGAATGACGCGCTCGGGCGTCTGCTCGGTGGTCAGCCAGATGCGCCTTGGCAGTCCCTTTTCGGTCAGGGCGTCGAGGGCGTTGGAGATCAGGTTGGAAAGAATCTGCCGCAGCCGGGTCTCGCCGGCCTGCACCCAGATTGCCGCGTCGGGCAAGTCGCGCAGCAGTTCCACGTTCATCGCCTGGCGGCGCTGGGCAACCAGTGCCAGAGCGTCATTGATCGCCGGCTGCAGGGCGACGTTTTCTGGCGCCCGGCGGGCACCGCGGGCGTAGGCCTTGAGGTGGCCGATGATCGAGGCCATGCGCCCGGTAAGCTCGCCAATCTGCTGCAGATTGCCGCGGGCGTCGTCGTAGCGCTGGTGGTCGAGCAGTACGCGGGCGTTGTCGGCGTAGCTGCGGATCGCCGCCAGCGGCTGGTTGAGCTCATGGCTGATGCTGGCAGACATGGTGCCCAGTGCGGTCAGTTTGCCGGCCTGGACCACTTCATCCTGGGCGTGCATCAGCTCGCGCTGGGCCTGCTCGCGGTTGCTGACTTCCTCCTGTAACCGCGTGTTGGCGCCCTCCAGCTCCCGGGTGCGTTCCTGCACGCGCAGTTCCAGTTCGTGCTTGGCCTGGGCTTCCAGGGCAATGCGCTCGAGGTAGTGGCGGCGGCTGATGGTCAGCAATGAAAAGAGCAGCAGCAGTGCCATCAATGTTGCCGCACCGATCAGGACCATGCTGCGGGCCGGGCCATCCACCTGGGTGCGTGGTGTGTAGATACTGACGGTCCAGCCAGTTTCCTGAAGTTTCTGACTTTGGCTGATCCAGCGGCGTTGGTCGATTTTCAACGGCTTCGGATGCAGCACCGGGTAAGGGATGTTCTCGGCAATCTCCCGTTGTTTGGCGGGAGACAGCTCGCGCCCGGTGTGAAAGCGCCAGTCATCGTTGGAAGAGAGAATGACTACGCCGTTGCTGTCCATGACCAGCAACTGATCCGGCGTGTTGCCCCACAATTGCTCCATGTGTTCCAGATCGACCTTGACCACCAGTACCCCCAGCAACTTGTTGTCAGCGCGTACCGCACTGGCGAAGAAGTAACCGCGGCGCTTGGAGGTGGTGCCCAGGCCGAAGAAGTGTGCGGGGCGACCTTGCAGGGCTTCCTTGTAGTAGGGACGGAAGGCGAAGTTGCGGCCGACGAAGGTGTCAGGCTGATCCCAGTTGGAAGCGGCTCGGGTCAGGCCGTCCGGTTGCATCAAGTAGATGACATCCGCGCCAGTGCGGCCGCGAATGCGTGTGAGCTCCTGGTTGGCTGCCTGCTGAGCAACAAGGCTGTCTGGCGACTGCAGTGCGGCACGCAAGGTCGGAAGCTCGCCGAGAATCGGCGGCAGATCCTCATAGCGCCGCAGTGTGCCCAGCAGGTTGGCAACATAGAGATCGAGTGTTTGCTGGTTCTGCCGGGCAATCTGCTCGCTGTAGTAGCGCTCGGCAACGTTATGCAGTGGCCAGAGGAGCGGTGCAAGCAGCAGCAATAGCAGGGCCGGCGAGCGCCAGCGAGTCAGGTGAGTGGTCAAGTTTGGTACATCGCAGGCAGTTGCATCTGTAGTCGATGCTACACCGAACCGTGAGCGATAGGCTGAAGCGGCCGGCTTCCTGAGGGCGGGACTATGCATCGCTGCGTTGCATAACGAGATTCACCTGCTCTGCTGAGAGGGCCATGCAGGGGGCTGGTCTAGGTGTGTAGCTTGAGTTGATAAGGAAAATTAAATACAATCAGAAGATTTTGAATGGTGATATTTTGCTTGAAGTTGCAAAATATTCTTGTTGCTAGGGAGAGGGTGATGTTTCGCGAATTCAAGAAAATAAGATACTTGCATGAGTTTGAGAAGGTTCGCGAGAATAATTTTACCATTGTTCGATTTATATTGGCTTATTTGGTTCTTTTCGGCCACTCATTCCCTATAAGCGGTGACGGGCGCGACCCTGTCTCTGCTCTTATAGTGCCCCACGCATGGATTGGTAGTATTGCGGTAGGGGGGTTTTTTGCAATCAGCGGATTCCTCGTTTCGGCGTCGATTACCAATAGGAGTCCTATCGACTTTGCGGTGTCTCGTGCGCTGCGCCTTTATCCTGCAGTCATTGTTTATTCGTTCGTGGCAATTCTTGTCATAGGGCCTATGGCTTCAGGCGTCTCTTTGAAATCCTACTTTGAGCAAAACCCATGGGTCAATTTATGGAATGCGACCCTGTGGGAATGGATTTACAATCTGCCATTTGGTTTTCCGGGGCGTCCTTTCGCCGGTGCTACAAATGGTGCAACCTGGACGTTGCCGGCTGAGTTGCGGTGCTATGTCATGGTTTTCCTGCTTGGCTGTGTAGGTGTTTTTAGAAGCCGTATCCTGGCTGGTGCGGTCATTGTGCTGATTGTATATATAGCTCAAACAGACTATGCCTCGTTGCCCATGTTCGGCGCTGAGCCTCGTTTCCATGAACCGCTGCTTTTCTTCACTGCAGGCTGCATGTATTGGATCCTTAGGAGATATATCCCTCTCAACTGGGGTGTGTGTGCTCTGCTTTTGGTTTCAACATTCGGGGCGGCCGGAACATCAGTGTATTTTTATGTTTATATACCCACGGTGGCCTATTGTGTTTTCATGGTTGCTTACAGGTTGCCGCATTTCGATATGGATCGTTTTGGTGATATATCCTACGGCGTATATATCTATGCTTGGCCAATTCAGCAACTGGTCTGGAGGCCGGGGCAGAGTGGCTACCTGAATGCAGCGTATGCCACACTTATCGTTATTCCCTTGGCATACGCGTCATGGAAGTTGGTTGAGAGTCCTGCGCTCAAGTGGCGTAACGTGCTAGGGGATAGAGTTGCGGAGTTTCTGCTGAGAAGGCCAGCTCAGGCAACGAGAGATGCCTAGAGACTATCCGGAAAATTTCCTTCCGAAGAAATCACCCCACAACCTAAGCAGGTTGCAGGTCAATAGCTCTGCAAAGTAAGGGGCTAGGTTTTTACTTGAAGGTACTGGTTTTTTAGCGATAGTCATCAGGGCGTTAGCCGTTTATTAAAAAGGGCCGGTGAGATATCTCATCGGCCCTTTCTGTTGCAGGGTGCCAGGCTGGTGGCTACTTGATGCTTAGTAGAAGCCAGTCAGAGTCAGCGCTACCATTGTTGTCGACCGTGATGTGAATTCGATCAAGGTCCTTCAAGTCGATCTCTTTCGTATAGGGGGTGCCTGAAGTAATTACGGCGTCCAGTATGGTTTCTGATTCGCTACTTAGTGTGACGCGAACATTGCCGGCTCCTCTCGCAATGGCATCTGCGGCGAGCAGGGGCGAGATGGATAGTTTGATCGATACTTTTTCTTCCTGAAAAAGCTCTTTAAATTTGGCCGTGTTTAGTGTTGCTTTTGTTGGAGTGTTTTCGCCGGGATGTATGAACAGGGTGCTTTGGTCGTAAACCTTTATCAGGCCGTAAGTGTCGCCAAGTTCTTTGTCTGAAAGAAGGCTCAGGAAGTCCTTGGGAGGGCTGGCGCCATCGATCTGACTGAGAACATCATTGCGAGCAAGCACAGTAAAGAAGTAAGGCATTCCATTTTGGAAGGTCTTGTCAAATATCTTGACGACCGAGTAGCCACTATCCGTTATTGGATAGAATGGTTGCATCGGATTGGTGTGTGGGTCTGCCTGGAGAATTACGATTTCCGGTTTATAGGTTTCCACCAAGTTATTGGCTTCGAATTTTCTATTCAGGAAAGAGGCGTCAATTACTTCACGCTGCGAATAGAATGCCGGGTTTCCCCAGTACGTCATCACCTTGAAGCTCTTGGGGGTATGCTCATTCACCCATCTGCCAGCTTGGGCGCGATCACTTTCGAACAGACCTGTGAATGTGCGGAGAGCGTCGTTCATGGCGAGGTTGGGCGGAAGGCTGAAGTAAATGAATGCAGCCAGGAAGCTTGCGCCGGCGACACAACGCAAGAGAATTTTTTGTCCGATCAATGCAGATAGGTTGCTAATGCCCAATGCCGCCAGGATGGCGAGGCACAGGAGGCTTGGCATGCAATACCAGTTGTAAGGCTCGAACGGATATTTGATGATATAAGCCGTTGTATGTGTAGCCAGTGTGCCGATCAGAAGTATTAGTAGCGGAAGATTCCTTCGAATATTCAGGATGATCGCGGGAAGTGTCAGTGCGAGAAGCCATTTGTGGGTTCCGTTGAGATAAACAACGGTGGGGAACCACGTCCAATCAATGAGCTTGGGGATATTGCCTTGGTGCAGTGATTTCGTAAGGAAGGAGTTGGGTACTGGGGCGCCAAAGTAGATCCAGGCAAAGCCATACCAGGCCACGGCGACTGCACCGGCCAGTAAGACTGCGCGCGCTGGAAACTTTCCTTCTCGCACCCAAATAGCAAGTAGAACGAGCCCGCCGACCGGAACAAGATCGAGTTTATTGATCATTAAAAGAGCGGCTGATAAACCAATGATCCACGGGGTGCGTGATTCAATAACAGCCCACACCGCCAAGCAGATCAGCGAAAATGTCAATGGGGTTTCTAAGCCGCCAATGGAGAAATACATGAGCTCGCTATCAATGGAAGTAAATGCCAGGAAAGCCAGTCCGGCGGCTAATCCATACTTCCGGGAAAACACAACTACCAAGCTCGAGAGCCCAAGCCCAGCCAGCAAATAGCCAGTGTAGATAATGCTATGTTCTGGTGTTAGACCGATGCTGAGCCCAGCTGCAAGAAAGAGAGGGTAGAGTGGCGCACTGGCTCCCCAAATGGGGTTTTCGCCTAAGTTCCATACCCAGAACTCGCCCGAAAGCATGTTTTGGGCATAGCGCAGGAAAAAGGCGCCATCATCTGCCAACTCTATGCCGACTCTCCAATGCATGGCGGCAATGTAGGTGATCAGAGAAAATATGAAAAGAGGTACGGTCCTAGCCAATGAAAGACTTTCCAATGCATGGCTCTGCTGCCTTGCGTTGTTTTCAACATATTCCATTCTAGTAGCTCTTTAGTCAGTAAACGGATCAGCATTAGCTGCGAGACGCTCAAGGCGTTGGACCATTTTCATGGCCTCTTTTTCCCAAGAAGTTTTTCCTGAGCAATGCAGGCCGTTGTTTCTAAGTCGTTCCGCGTATGATGGATCGTCCAGCACTTGGATAAGCTTCGTAGTCAGGTCTTCCACAGTTGCTGTTGCCAGTGCACTGTTTTCATCATTGAGCAGCCAACGAGTATGAGGTGCATCGTTGCTGACTACCGGTACTCCGCTGGCCATCAGTTCCAGAGGTAATAGCGACAGGTTGGTGCAGGACAGCACCAGCGCAACGTCACAGCGCTGGTAAACACCCGGCAGGTCCTCGATCTCGACCAGGCCCAAGTGCTCGCAAGGGAATGGGATTTCGTATTGGGAGACATCCCAGCCTGCCAGTACCACGGTGATATCGCTGCGCTGCCGGCAAACCTCGCGAAGCACCAGCATGCCCAACTCAAAGGCCCGCCTGGCGGTTGGCGGGCGGGCATAGAAGAATACGCGTCGGGTACTGTCGTCGGGTTTTGGGCCCGGGCGGTATAGATCCTTGTCGAAGGAAAAGCCCAGCGCACATGTCTGCATGGCATATTCGGCTCTGAGCTTTTCTGCCAGCCAGCTACCAGCGGTGAAACCCTGGAATCCGAAGTGGTAGGTAGCCTCGGCCATGAGCGCTTCCGAACCTGCCGGGAAGAACCAGGGCTCGAAATCCTGGACGAAGTAGCAGCGCGTGACCGTGGCTTGAAAAGCTCTGACGGTATAGGCGGTCTGCCAGGAAGTGGCGAAGGAGAAGTATGCCGGGGGTAGCCCATCGGTGCCGACGAATACCTCGGCCTTGAGCGGGAAGAACCAGCGGTGAATATCCTGCTTGGCCACGACTGCGGATTTTGGCAGCGGGTTATCGACGATGATGATTCGGCACTCGAATCCCTGATCTTCCAGGTTCTTGATGAAGCGGAAGATGTTCAGGTGCCCGCCCGAGCCCTTGCCCACCCTGGGAATGAACCAGTTGATAGTCTTGTGGCCAACGGCATCAGCGGCAATCTTGTTGCCGATAGGCGCGGGGGACAGGAAGGCGTACTGGTCGAAGATGTCGGTTCTGCCAAAGAGGCCGCTCTGTTCGCTGATCTTCCGATGAGCCAGGCGCAGCATGCTGCCCCAGCCATTGCGCCGGGCGAAGTTCAGGGCATTGATGGACTTTCGTAGCACGAGGGCCGGAGTCATGGGCGGTTGCTCCATGCGTCGATTTTCATCAACCGGCGATCGCGAGATAGGCGCAGGCGAACTGCCATTGGCATCTTGTCGGCGTGCTGCCCGAGGTAGGACCCGAGTATTCGCATCAGATGATCGAAAGGCATTCTGAGGACAGTGATCGGATCGGACTTCAGCAGTCCCTCTTGCAGACTGACCTTGATGTCTCGTCGGGTCAGTGCCAGCAAACTCCGGATGGCGTGCTTGATGCCTCGACCGCCTTGATAACCGAAGAGGCGGCTCAGGGCGTAGCTTTCGTCGAAGCTGCGTTGCAGGCGTTCCAGCAGTGCGTAGTCGTGAGAGTGATACACCACCCCGTCGTGGGCATAAGCCTTGTGATGACCGGCCTCTACGACCAGCCGTGCCCAGGCCTGGTCTTCGGCGAAGTCGACTTCGGGATAAGGGATTTTCTCCCAGACGCTGCGCCGCAACATGGCGTTGTTGTCGGAGAAGAAATAGAGAAACTGACGATAGCCTTCTTCGTTGGCGTATCGGTCCCGCGAGTCCAGGTGAACCACAGGCTGGCTGGTGAATCCGTCGAAGTGTGCTTCCAACTCGCGTCGGTTGAATACACTGGCCTCGGGGTACGCGATATGACGGCCGAAGACTCCTGCAATGCTTGGATTGTTCAACAAGGGGGTGACCATGTTGAGCAGCCAGTCGTTGGAGGCGGGAAGTGCGTCCTGGGTGATCATGGCGACGAACTCGCCTTTCGCCAGGGATACGGCCAGGTTTCGCGTTTTACCGTGGCCGAATTCCTGAGGGGGAATTTCAATCAGGCGCACCTGGGGATATCGGCGGGCAATAGCCAGCGTCTCGTCGGTGGAGCCTGAGTCAACGACCAGCACCTCCAACTCACCGGGGATGCGCTGCTCGAGGACACTGGCCAGAACGCGGCCGAACAGTGGGCCGCCATTCTTGGTGGGTATGACAACCGAAATTCTCGGGTGCGAGGATGACTCCAGCGTCATCGCTTGGCCGCCTGCTCCAACCAGTCGAGCGTACGGCGCAGGCCTGACTCCAGGTCCACCACCGGCCTCCACTGCAGCTCGCGAGCAGCGCGCTCGTTGCACAGGACACTGGTCGGTACGTCAAACGGCCGGCCCGGCAGATAGTTGCGCTGGATGTCCTTGCCAATCACCTTTTCCAGGCTGGCAACGAGCTCGTTGAGCGAGGTGCCGCTTCCGGAACTGATGTTGAAGACCGACTCGGGACCATCGTAGGTCGTGGCCTTGGCGAAAGCCTCGGCGACATCCGAGACGTGGATGTAGTCGCGCGTCACGCTGCCATCACCCCATATGTCGATGGGCTGATCCTTCAAGGCCTTGCTCAGGAACACGCCGACCGCGCCCTGGGCGGTTTCAACTCGCTGGCGTTCACCATAGGGATTGGTCACGCGCAGGATATTGGCCTTGATCCCATGCAGATGCTGATACATCAGCAGGTACTTCTCGATCATCAGTTTGGTGATGCCGTACGAAACCTGTGGCTCGGTAGGATGCAGTTCGTCGATGGGCAGGTAGCTCGGTGGCCCGTAGACCGTACCGCCGGAAGAGATGAACACGATCTTGCGAATACCCTTGCTCACCATCAGGTTCAGCATCTGCAAGGTGGCGATCAGGTTGGTCTGCACATCGTAGATCGGATCGTCATTCGAACTTTTGGGCAGAGTGGTGGAGACCAGGTGCAGCACGGTGTCGACACCATCCAGTACTTCCGCCACGTCATGGGTGCTCATGAGATCGCCAGTGACCCATTCGACCTTCTCCTCCGCGATGAACTCGCGATAGGGCGGCACGCGTGGGCGCTCGAAGATCCTGAGTTGATGGCCGTCTTGCAGAAGACGATCGGCAATGGCCGAACCTATGAATCCACCGCCACCGAAAATTGCAATTTTCATCGAGTCATACCGGGAATGTTCGTCACCGCGCAGCGCATGGCCTTATCGGTAATGGAAAGGGGGAACAGACGTTCCAGTGCGTGCAGCATGGAGCCATCGTAGGGCAGGGGCTCTTCCGGGTAGTCCTGCCATTGGAGGTCGAGTTCGACAATCGCTCTAAGTGCATCGCTGCGGGCCCAGAACATGGTGCCCACCGGGAATTGCAGGTGAGTGGGCAGTTGGCCGATTCCAAGACGCGTCGCCAGCTCTTCAGCAAATGGGCGGTTGGCGCTCCAGCCTATGGCATTGGGGTCGTCAGGGAACACCATGCCGATCAATGGCTCATTCTGCAGCGTGGCGATAATGCGATCGGCCATGGCACCGGCCTGGCCGCCCAACAGATTCTCGAGAAGGAAATGGTACCAAGTTTCCCCCATGGAGCGGTCTTTCACGTCAGCGCTCATCTTCGTATGAAGATGCCCGACGAAGTCGTAGTCACGGACCAGCTCCGGGCCAAACTGGGTCAGGAAGGGACCGATATCGCGGCCTCGGTTGGGAACCGTCACCAGCGCCTTGACCACTCCCGGATAATTGTCGAGCTCCTTGTTCACCGCCTCTCTGGCGAGTTCACTGGGGACGCTCACGAACAGATCCGGGCGCAGGCTGTTGTGCTTCAGGCGTTCAAGCATTTCCCCGAGCAGCTTCGGGTAATAGACATGCAGATGCAGCGCCACGCGGCTGCCAGGCTTTAGAGCTGGTGCCTGCCCGGTGCTGGAGATGACCGGACTAATCCAGCGCCCTTCAGGCTTTCCTTTGCGCAGGTAGTCAGCCAGTGGATCGGGGCCGCCGATCGGCAGGCCATTCAGTTCCTGATAGATGCCCGGATGAAAACCAGGGAATGGCTTGCGCTGGCCCATGCCGCATGCCCAGGCCCGCACATAGCCAAGGGTGGCTTCGGATGCGGGTTGATGGCGGAAGCGCGGCAGTGAATAGAAATCTTGTCGCAGCAGCCCCGACTCCAGAATGAGCGCGTTGTCTTCAGCCTCCTGGTGCGCCTTCTCTGTAATGCTGGCAGCGAGCGCCTCCAGGCGTGCGACGTAGTCCGTCATGTTGAAGCGCCGGTCCGCCAGGGCCCGTGACTGCTGGGCCACGTGTTGGTACAGAGACGGATCGTCAGCCAGGCGCAGGACCTTGGCTGCCAGCTCCGCGCTGTCCAGGTAGCCCGCTACGCACTCATTCCGCAGACCCTCCTCAATGAGGATATCGGCGATGCCAGTGGTGTTCTCGTAACACAGCACCGGAAGACCTTCGCACAGTGCGTCAATGGCGACGTTCGGCAAAGGGTCCAGACGCGAGGTCAACAGCAGGGTGTCCGCCTGCTGATAGACGCTGTTGATATCGGAGGTTTCGCCAATGAATGACAAGTGTCGCTCGAGACCTGAACGTCTGACCTGGTCGGCCAGGTAGACCGAATATCCCACGTCATGTTCTGGGTCGTAGCCCTTGCCGATCCACACGAAACGAAATTGACGGGCGGGGTTGGAGCGCAGGATGCGGCTCGCGCACTCGATGAATAGGTCAACGCCCTTGCGAACCTGGACGAATCCCAGGCCGACGACCAGGAACGTGTCCTGCTCGGCCGTGGAAGGGCTAAGTGCCTTGAGGAGTTTTCTATCGTGGCCGGCGTCTTTTCGGCTGCCCTCGTCAGGCAGCGTGCAGCGTCCTTGCGGCAGGATGTGCGCGACATCCTCGGCCAAGTCCGGGTATTCCTCCAGGGTATTCATCAGCGTCAGACGTGCCGAGAAGACGGAGTCGCTCGACCAGAACAGCGCATCGCGGAATGCATGGCGCGGCCGGGTGTAGGCGGCGAATTCGTGTAGAAGGCTGATGCGCGGGATGTGGCGTTTGGCCAATGCGGGCAGAACGACGCGCGACTCAATACTGTTCACCAAGGCAAACTTGATGCGGCAGCGCTCGACCAACTGTCCCATGATCAAGTCTGCCAGAGCGGGGTTGTGTCGGATATCGTAAGGACCCATAACCACGGCACCGGCATCGCGGAATGCCTGCACCAGGGGGCCGTCTCCCAGCAACAGCGCGATGACGTTGTAGCGCTGGTTCAGCTCGCGGACCAGGTTGAGGCTGAGAATCGGCGCCCCAGTGCGCGATGCCTCGTGACTGACGACCAGTACAGTCTCACGGGCCGAACTGAATTCGCTCTCGAGGCTTCCGATTAGCTGCAACTGAGGGAGCTTGGCTATACGGCCCTCGAAACGCCCGAAACGGTAGAAGTGCTCCTCCGGGCTGATCTTCGCGCCGGCGATATCAGGATACTGCTGCAGGTAAAAAGCACGCTCGTAGAGATGCGCGCAATCGGCGATCTGCAACAGGCACCGATAATAGTGGCTTCGCAGCCGCCTGATCAGGGCATTCAAAACTCTTCTGCTCAACTCTGACTTCCTGTAGTGGGGCGGGCTTGCACCTCGCGCCCTCCATTTTTCTTTCAACGGGTTATACCGGGAACGTTAGTTACCGCCAGGCCGTGTCCATTTCTGATGCAGTGGATCGGCAGCAGGCGCTCCAGGGCGTGCAGCATGCTGCCATCATACGGAAGTGGCTCGTCGGGGTACTCGTTCAGGTCGCCGAAGCGGCTGACCAGTGGGGCGAGTACTGAGCTTCGTGCCCAGAACATGTTGCCTACCGGGAAATGGAAATGCTCCGGCAGACTCTCGGCTGCCAGGCCGAGTCGCGGGGCAAGCTCTTCGGCGAATGGGAGATTGCCAGACCATCCCGTGACGTAAGGGTCGTCCGGGAAAACCAGGCCAAGCGACGGATCCTGGCTCATGCGGCCGAGAATAATGTCTGCCATTCGGTGTTGCCTGGTACCCAGCATATTGTCCATCAGGAAGCGGAACCAGTTCTGCCCCATCGTTGGGTCAGCGACATCCACGGTCTTCTTCGTGTGGATATGCCCCACCAGATCATAGCCATCGACCAGCTCTCGGCCGAAGGCGCAGAGCATCGGTCCGATGTCGCGTCCCTTGTTGGGGGTGACCTCGAGCTTGATGAAGTGCCCCTCGAAACTCTTCAGCAGTTCGGATACTTGCCGCTGGGCTTCTTCGCTGGGAACGCTGATGTACAGATCCGGCAACACATCGTTGAAGGTAAGGCGCTCGAGTATTTCCGGCAGCAGATCCGGATAATAGGCATGGATATGCAAGGCGATCCGCAACGTCGAAGGCAGGGCCTCGACTGGTGTTTGTGGTGTCAGGACAGGCAGCAGCCACTTGCCTTCCGGATGGTTGGCCCGGATAAAGTCCGCGAGGGGGTCGATGCCGGAGCCGAGCAGCTTGTTTTCCTGGAGGTAGATGCCAGGATGGAAACCTGGGAATGGCTTGCGGCAGCCAATCCCGCTGGCCCAGGAGCGCGTGTAGAGTCGCAGAGCTCTTGAGCGGTCCAGCTCGGAGAGATCGGGCGCAAGGATGAAGTCCAGGCGCGGCAGCTCGGAGTGTTCGATCGTGATCAGATCGGCCTTCTCCTGGCGGCACTGGATCTGCACATCGCCAGCGAGTGCCTCCAGGCGCGATACGTAACCGGTCATATCGAAGTACTGCCGGGATTTCAGCCGGCAGCGCTCGCCCAGATCTTCGCGTAGTGCCTTGGAGCTGGCGAGCGATAGTATCCGCTCGGCCATGGCGGTGGTGTCCAGATAGGGGGCAACGCACTCATCTCCCAGTCCGCTGGAGTTCAGGAAGTCAGCGATGCCCGTCGTCTTGTCGAAGCAGAGCACTGGCAGTGCGTGATCCATCGCGTCGATGGCGACATTGGGCAATGGGTCCAGGCGCGAGGTCAGCAGCAGTACGTCGGCCTCTTCATAGACCGTATCGATCGCCGAGGTTTCCGGAATGAACCTGACGATGTTCTCCAGGCCCGCGCGACGAATCTGGTCAGCCAGGTAGACCGAGTAGCCAGTGTCCAGGTCAGGATCGTAGCCTTGGCCAATCCAGACGAACTGACACTTCTGTCCGCCCGGCAATTGTGCTACCCGGGCAGCGCACTCGATGAACAGGTCGACTCCTTTACGCAACTGGACAAAGCCGGCCCCCAGAACCACGAGGGTGTCGAGTGGTTGCTGTGCCGGTCGCAGTGCATTGCGGATGCGATTGCGTTCCTTCTCCACGGCTACGGGTTGGATGCTTTCCGCGGGGACGATGCAGCGTCCTTGCGGCAGCACGCGTATGGGGCGTTTTGAAACCTCCGGATACTCCGACTGTGCGCTTTGCAGTGTCAGGTCTGCGGAGAAGACGGTTTCACCGGACCAGAGCAGCGCTTCTCGGAATGCGTGGCGCGGACGCGTGTAGGCGGCGAACTCATGGATGAGGCTGATCGAAGGAATGAAGCGCTCAGCCAATGCCGGCAGAACGACCCTGGATTCGATGCTGTTGACCAGAGCCAGATCGATGTTGAACCGGTCGAGTACCTTCGCGACCATGATCGAGGCCAGACTCGGCGTGCCGCGAATGTTGAGCGGGCCCACTACTACAATGTTCGCGTCGACGAACGCGTCTTCCAGGGCGCCCCCACCGAGCAGCATCGCCACGACGTTGTGCTCGCGGCTGAGCGCCTGTACCAGATTCAGGCTGAGTATTGGTGCGCCAGTGCGCGAGGCCTCGTGACTGACGACCATGACGGTTCTGCGCTTGGGGTCGAAGGTGGTGGCGTCACCTCGGATCTGTAGGGGCGGGAGGCATCCGATCCGGCCTTCAGAGCGCCCGTGGTGCAGGTAGTGTGCATGCGGATCGACACCCGCTGCCTTCAGGTCCGGATAGAGAGTCAGGTACAGTTCTGGATCGAATGCAGCGCCGTCGACGAGCGGCTCCGATGGTGTCGCGGTCGTGTGCCCGCTTTCACCTTGAAGGCTGCGCACCGATTGCAGGAGACCTTCGAGGAGTGCGGCCGTTTTGGGGGCGGCCTTGGCGCTCATCTGAAGCGGGGCCGGTAGCGGGACATCGGAGATCAGCGAGAAAAGGCGCTTCTCCAGCAGTCCGAAAGCCAGGAAATGCTCTTCGGCGGTGAGGCCCGACTGGGCTATATCCGGATAATTCTCAAGATAGGCCTGTGGATCGAAGGCGAACTCTTCACTGACCAGCCGGGACAGTTGTTGGCGCGGGCTGTTCTCTGAATTGCCGAACCACGATTGCCTGCGCCAGGCTCTGGATGCGAAGGTCACTGCAAGGGCCCTGGCATAGGTCTGGGTAATGACCTGATACTTGCACAGCAGGTCCGAGTACTTCTCCACCAGTTCGATGTTGTGGACCAGGTCCTGGCGCAATTGACGCTTGTTCTGGCTGATGCTTTCCAGGGCCAGGGCAGAGTCATGGGAAAGCTTTTCATAGGCAGCGATCTTGCGCCGGACTTCCTGCAACTGTGCTGACTGTGCGTGAATCTGAGTCTTCAGCGAAGTCTCGCTGGAGGTCAGTTCTGCGACGGTGACTTCGGCCTGCGCACGATACTGACGCAAACGGGAGAGTTCCTTATTGCGCTCCGACAGCTGTTTGCCGAAGTGCTCCCCCTGCTGGGACTGTTCGTCGATATTGCGCTGAAGCTCGCTGATTTGCTCGGCGCAATGACTGAGTTCGGATTTGAGCGAGGCAATTTCCTGCTCGCGGCTATTGAGCGCCTTATACCGTGACTCGCTGGCCTGGACATGCTCGGCCAGCGATTGGGTCAATTCACCAATCTGTGCGTTGCGTTCGTTCAACTCTTCCTGAAGTCGATCACGCTGCCTCAGCGCCTCGTCAATCGCACGATCACCTTCCGCCGATACGGCCTCTTCGCGATGCTCCTGCGCGCCATCGATCGCTTTCTGCATCAGGACCGTATTGGTTTCCAGCAGCTTCTCGATCAGTTGGGCGCGTTCGCCTGCCAGCTGCTGCTGCTGCTGATACTGCGTTTCCGTGGATTTGATGCGTTGCTGGAAGTCAGCGATGCGTGCGTGTCTGGACTTGAGCATGTCGATGCCCTTGAGCGCGACACGGAAGGTTTCGCTGCTTTGCTGGGCCTTGGAAGGCGGCAAGGCTTTTTCGTAGCCGAATCGCTCAAAGTCGTCGCGGTACAACTCGCTGATCAACTGGATAGAGCGAGGAGTGAAGTATTCGGACGAGAAGGGGATCAGGCTTTCGTTGGCATTGCTGCTGGTAAACGGGTTGATGAAGTTCGACCCGAGCGACTGTTGCAGCAATGCCTCCAGCTCGGATGTGTTTTCCAGCTGGGCAATCAGGGTATAGGGGACAACGTCAGGACACAGCAACTCTGCTTGTGGGGTCCAGTGCAGATCCCAGAATGCAGGAGCTTCTTCGCTGGCCAGGTGCTCCAGAAAGGCCTCGAATGCATAAGCAGCGCTTTCGGGGGTAGAAACACGCATATGGAAGAAATCGTGCTTCAGATAGGGCGTCGACTGAAACGGCTCCTGCAGGAGCAATTTGGATTGCCAGGCGGAAAATATCCGTTTGTAGGGATTGCGGACCACGGCGAAACGAAGAATATCCGGCGCGTCGAACAGGCCAGACAGACGTGCTTGATCGAATTGAGTGACCTCCGGAGCCACCTTGTGAAAGGTGTCATGGATGATCAGCTCCGGCGAGCTTTCCTGGCTTCCGCCCAACTGGCGAATCGCGGCCGTATACCCTTCCTGCTTGGCAATCCACCATTTCAGAGAGGTGCACGCTACCTTGGGCGTGGAAATATAAAGAAGCTTGTTCTTTGGCGAAAAATAGGAGTTGTGCAGAAGAAACTGCCAGTTCTTCGTTGAAAGATTGTATTCCATGATCTCGATTCTTCTCTTCTAGCCCTGGCGGTCTCGGCGCCTGCTCGTTATTTCTTCTTCGCTGCAAGCAGGGTGCTTCAGCTAAGTTCGAGCGTGGGGGTTTCGGTCATCAGATCGCAGTAGCCGAAGGAGTGGTTCACATTGGGCAATGCGACGCGGAACATGACCGCGTCCATTATCCTGTTCAGGTTGTTGGGCTCGTAGTTGGACCAGAGGCCACAGCCTGCGAAGTAGATACCTGGCAGCAGGGACATGCGGTAGCTGAAGCTCATCCTGAACTTGCTGCCGGCAAGAATGTGCTCCACGGTCTGAGGCTCCTGGGGATAGCGTTGTCCAGTGACCTCCAGCCCGGAGATAGTGCGGATATGCATGCCGAAGTACACCGAGTCGCAGGCTCTTTCGAAGCTTCCTGACACGACGAACTGGTACTCACCGCCAGGATTGAGCACGTTCACTTGCTCGCCTTTGGCATTGAATATCTCCAGCGATTCGATTCGCGCACCCTGCTCCGGATAGCGTACGGTACTCTCTGGTACGAGCCCCGGGTCGAACTCGTCTTCCGCGGCCTTGCGATTCTTCGACCCCGACTCGTCGGAAAGCTGCAGGGGAGAGGAGGCATCTTCCAGGTCGAGATCCTTGTACGCCTGGATAAGTTGCTGGTACTTCTCTGCCGGGGCGTAGATCAGGCGCTGGTAGTTCTTGACGACTTCGGAGGCGTCGCCGTAAAGCAGCTTCTGCCCCTCATTGAGCAGCAGTGCCTTGTCGCAGAGTTCCTTGACGCTGGGCGCAGAGTGGGACACGAAGAGGATCGAGGTACCGCGCGCCTTGAGTTCTTCCAGTCGGGCAAAGCACTTGCGCTGGAACTTCTCATCGCCCACCGCAAGGGCCTCGTCGACGATGAAGATGTCCGGGTCAACCACTGTCTGGACGGCGAAGGCCAGGCGGACTGCCATGCCGCTGGAGTACGTCTTGACCGGCTGCCTGATGAAGTCGCCGATATCGGCGAAAGCCAGGATATCGTCCAGGCGAGCATCGATTTCCTGGCGATCGAGCCCAAGCACGGCACCATTGAGATACACGTTTTCAATGCCGGTGAACTCTGGATTGAAGCCTGATCCCAGCTCCAGCAGCGCAGCAATCCGTCCGTTGGCTTCCACCTGTCCGGAGGTCGGGGTCAGCGTCCCGCAGATCAACTGCAGCAGTGTGGACTTGCCGGAGCCGTTCTTGCCGACGATGCCGACCGTTTCACCCTTGCCAATGGTGAATGAAATGTCCTGCAGAGCCCAATATTCGCGATAGTAGTTGTGCGTCGGTAGGCCCACCAATTGGCGCAGGGGCGGAAGCACGAACTGCTTAAGGCGATGCCGCGGCAGGTCATAGACATGGAAACACTTGCTCAGATGCTCGACGCGAATAGCGACTTCATCAGCTGCCGGGGCAGTCGTTTGCGTATCGAGCAGACTCAACTCAGAGGACATCCGCGAAACCCTTGCGCGTTTTCTGGAACCAGCCATAGCCGGCCCAGGCAATAACGGTGGCTACCAGCAGGTACACGGCCAGTCCGATGAAGTCGGGGAGCTTCCCCTCGATCAGCACGGCGCGGGATTGCTCGATGATGAACGTCAGAGGGTTGGCCATGATGAACGGCTGGAATTTCTCCGGCAGTGCACTGAGGGGGAAGAACACTGGCGACATGAACAGCAGAACGGTGGTGAAGATTGCCATGGTCTGGCCGACATCCCTGAGGAATACCCCGATGGATGCGAGGAACCAACTGAACCCGAGCGTCAGGGTGACCAGTGGCAGCAGCACCAGCGGCAGCAGGACCACCGTCCAGTGCGGAATGCCCAGGAAGGCGACGTAGGCAATCATCAGTACTAGGGTGCTGACTGCGCTGTGGAACAGCGCGGCCCCCATGGAGATCAACGGCAGGATCTCGATGGGGAAAATCACTTTCTTGACGAAGTTGACGTTCCCGATGATCAGCGCGGGAGAGCGGTTGATCACCTCGGCGAACAGTCCGTGGACGATCAGGCCAACGAAAAGCATGATCGCGAACATTGCGTGGCTGTCGCTGGCGGTCGCACTGGCTTGGCCCCAGCGCGACTTGAATACGACCGAGAAGACGAAGGTGTACACGCTGAGCATCATCAGCGGATTGAGGAACGACCAGGCCAAGCCCAGTGCGGAGCCCCGGTAGCGGCCAACGACTTCGCGCCTGGTCATCTGGCCGATGAGCTGGCGGTGCCGCCAGATGCTCACCAGCAGCGAGCCGAACGAAGTTCGCTGGCTCAATTGGGCATTCATTCAAACACCTCGGCCTGTGCCAGCGGCAGGCCGAGCCTGTCCTTTTCCGACAGGACCGGCTCGACTGTGGTCGGCCACTCGATCGCGAGTGCCGGGTCGTCCCAGGCAATGCAGCCTTCCGCGGCCGGCGCGTAGTAATTCGTGGTCTTGTAGAGGAAGTCCACGTCGTCAGTCAGCGTCAGGAAGCCATGTGCGAAGCCTTCGGGAATCCAGAGCTGGCTCTTGTTTTCTGCCGAAAGATGCACCCCAACCCATTTGCCAAAGGTCGGGGAGGACTTGCGAACATCCACCGCGACGTCGAACACCTCGCCTTGCACAACCCTGATCAACTTGCCCTGTGCGTGCGGCGCCAGTTGGTAATGCAGGCCGCGCAGGACACCTTTCGCGGAGCGAGAATGATTGTCCTGTACGAAGTCGACCTTGCGGCCGACTGCCTCTTCGAATTTCTGCAGATTGAAACTTTCGAAGAAGAAGCCACGATCGTCACCGAACACCTTGGGTTCGAAGAGAATGACGTCAGGGATGGCAAGGCGAGTGGCTTTCATTAATAAACGGTCTCGACTAGCAGGCGTTTCAGGTATTGGCCATAGCCGTTCTTGGACAGCGGTGCGGCCAGGGCCTCGAGTTGCTCGGCGCTGATCCATTTCTGGCGGAAAGCGATCTCTTCCGGGCAGGCTACTTTCAGGCCCTGGCGATTTTCCAGAGTGGCGATGAAGTGGCTGGCTTCGAGCAGGGAGTCGTGGGTGCCGGTATCCAGCCAGGCGTAGCCGCGGCCCATGATTTCCACTGACAGCTCGCCCCGTTCGAGGTAGGCCTTGTTCACATCGGTGATTTCCAGTTCGCCGCGGGCCGACGGCTTGATGTTCTTGGCGATTTCGACGACCTGGTTGTCGTAGAAATACAGGCCGGTGACCGCATAGCTGGACTTCGGCTTGGCCGGCTTCTCTTCCAGGCTGATCGCCGTGCCATCGGCGTCGAACTCGACAACACCATAACGCTCGGGATCGTGCACGTGGTAGGCAAAGACGCTCGCCCCGGAGGTACGCTGCATTGCGTTGAGCAGCAGTTCCTGGAAGTCATGTCCGTGATAGATGTTATCGCCCAGCACCAGTGCGCAAGGATCGCTGCCGATGAACTCTTCGCCAATCAGGAAGGCTTGCGCCAGTCCATCCGGCGACGGCTGCACCGCATACTGCAGGTTCAGGCCCCACTGGTTTCCGTTGCCCAGCAGTTGTTCGAAACGCGGAGTGTCCTGCGGTGTGGAAATGATCAGGATGTCGCGAATCCCGGCGAGCATCAGGGTGCTCAGAGGGTAATAGATCATCGGCTTGTCATAGACAGGCAGGAGCTGTTTCGAGATCGCCAGGGTGGCTGGGTGAAGTCGAGTGCCAGACCCGCCGGCGAGGATGATTCCTTTACGATTCATTAGTGCTGTCCGATTAGCTCTTTGATCATGCGTGCGGCGTGGTACTCCCATTGGGGGAGCGTCACGTCGAAGGTTCGTTGAATCTTGTCATTGTCCAGGCGTGAGTTCGCCGGTCGCTTCGCTGGCAAGGGATAGTCGGCGCTACCAATGGGCATTACGCGTTCCGGTGCCGCCTTGAGCGGGACGCCGAGCTCGATGGCTTTTCCGATGACGAATCGAGCGAAGCCATGCCAGCTGGTCTCACCGCTCGCAACGAGGTGGTAGGTGCCGCTGGCGTGGCTCTGCAGTTCGCTGTCATGGCGCAGGCGGGTGAGGACAATGGCTGTGACGTCCGCAATGAGCTCGGCGCTGGTCGGTGCGCCAACCTGGTCGGCGACGACTCGCAACTCTTCCCGCTCACCGGCAAGCCGCAGCATGGTTTTCGCGAAGTTTGCGCCCCGTGACGCGTAGACCCAGCTCGTGCGCAGGATCAGGTGCCTGCAGCCGGAGTTGCGGATGGCCTGTTCACCCTCCAGCTTCGTCTGACCATATACGCTCAGTGGAGCGGTGGCGTCGTCCTCGGTGAACGGGGTCGAGCCACTGCCGTTAAACACATAGTCGGTCGAGTAGTGCACCAGCCAGGCATCCAGGTCGGCCGCTGCTGCAGCCAGGGCTCCTACTGCTTCGGCATTGACCAGTCGAGCCGTGGCGATGTCGCTCTCCGCCTTGTCCACGGCCGTATAGGCTCCGGCGTTGACGATTACGGAGGGCTTCTCGAATTGCACCAGGCGCGCAATTGCCTCGGGATCGGACAGATCGGCTCGATGGCGGTCACAGACGATCAGTTCACCGAGGGGAGCCAGCGCCCGCTGCAGCTCCCAGCCGACCTGGCCGTTGGCGCCGAGTAGCAGGATTTTCTTCATGCGTATTGCTTGCCAACCCAGTCACGATAAGCGCCGCTGGTCACGTTATGCACCCAGTTCTGGTTGTCCAGATACCAGCGAACGGTCTTGCGGATACCGGTTTCGAAGGTTTCTGCAGGCTTCCAGCCGAGCTCGCGCTCCAGACGGCTGGCGTCGATCGCGTAGCGGCGGTCATGCCCCGGGCGATCTTTGACGAAGGTGATCTGTTCGCGGTAGCTCCGGCCGTCGGCGCGCGGCTTTTCCTGGTCCAGGATGTCGCAGAGGGTATGAACGACGTCGATATTGGCTTTTTCGTTCCAGCCACCAACGTTGTAGGTCTCGCCCAGTTGGCCGGCTTCGAGGACGCGGCGGATAGCGCTGCAGTGGTCTTTCACATAGAGCCAGTCGCGGACTTGCTGGCCGTCGCCATAGATCGGCAGTGCGTTTCCGCCCAGCGCATTGTGGATCACCAGCGGGATCAGCTTTTCCGGGAAGTGGTAGGGACCGTAATTGTTCGAGCAATTGGTGGTCAGTACCGGCAGGCCATAGGTGTGGTGGTAAGCGCGTACCAGATGGTCGGAGGCAGCCTTGGAGGCGGAGTACGGGCTGTTGGGCTCGTACTTGTGGTTCTCGGTAAAGGCTGGCGCAGTCGGTTCCAGCGAGCCGTACACCTCATCGGTGGAGACGTGGAGGAAGCGGAAGGTGCTCTTGCGTTCTTCCGGCAGACTTCCCCAGTACGAGCGCACGCTCTCCAGCAGGCGGAAGGTGCCGACGATGTTGGTCTGGATGAAGTCTTCCGGGCCGTGGATGGAGCGGTCGACGTGCGACTCTGCGGCGAAGTTGAGGATAGCGCGCGGCTGATGTTCCTCGAGCAGGCGGGAAACCAGCTCGCTGTCGCCAATGTCGCCCTGCACGAAGGTATGCCGCGGGTCGTTTTCCAGAGTGGCAAGGTTTTCCCGGTTGCCTGCATAGGTCAGCTTGTCGAGGCTGATCACCGCTTCATCATGAGTGGCAAGCCAGTCGAGGACGAAGTTCGCGCCGATGAAGCCGGCGCTGCCGGTAACGAGAATGGTCATGGAGTCATAGCCTCTGGAGAATGGCGGCAGCTGTCAGGCCGAGATTGCCAAGAAGGGTTTGCCGGTAGACGCCTGATCGGGATATCAGGAAAAGGCGCTTGAGAAGTGTGGATTTTCGGGCTTGCACGAACAGCGCGAGGGTTTGCTGGCTGTCCTTGCTCAATTGCCCCTGAACAGCCCTCATCGCTTGGAGATTGGCGTCGTTCCAGTCTTTGAAGGTTCCCGCGAGAAGCTTTCTCAGCCTCACGATGCGGTCTTTGAAGCCTGAATTGGAGCCGATGAGGTTTCTGCCGTGTTGACGATAGTCAATGGTGGGGATTGATTCGTAGTGGACGATGCCGCCGCAGCCAGCGACCACCAGGTAGGTCCACCAGTCATGCGAGATGATCTGATCGCCTTCATGGGTCTTCATCAGTAGCGTGCGTGTCGCCCCGTTGAAGAGCATAGTGTTGCCGCCGGCGATGCTTTGCACCAGGGCATTGCGGAAGGACGGCGGTGCGGAAAAAAGCGGCGAGTAGCCGATAGGCTTGCCGGCTTCATCAACCAGGCGGGTTCTGCCGCAGAAGAGGGCGGGCTGGGGGGGCGTGATGGTTTCACACCAGCGGACACCACGTTCGAGCTTGCCTGCTTCCCAGATGTCGTCCTGATCGCAATAGGCGTAGTAATCCGCTTCGAGCTCCGGCCGCTTCAGGAGGGAGAGGAAATTCGCAGAGAAGCCCTTGCGCGGGCCGGGGAAGATGACCACTCGATCCTGCCCCAGGCTGAGCTGATATTCAGAGAGAATCGCGAGTGTCGAGTCGCTGGAGCCGTCATCGGAGGCGTAGATCACCCAGTTCTGGTGAGTCTGGTTGATCAGGGAGTCGAGTTGCTCGCGCAGGAAGGGGGCGCCATTGAACGTCGACAACAGGATAGCCACGCGTGCATTACTGCCGCTACCGGTGACTTGTCCTTGTTGTGTCTGAACCGCGCTCTTGGCGATCACTGCTGTGCCCCTGGCGGTTCCATCCGCAAGTTGAAGAATCGATTACTGATGCTTGTCGCTGTGTTCGCCGGATTGAGCTCAACCTTGAGCAGGGCTGAGCCCCGATGAAAAGCGGTCATTATATTCATGCAGCCTTCGCAGTAAACCTATTGTCTTTGCACGTGTATCGGGCGGCGCCGACTGCCAGCAACAGGTGTATATAAAAGGCTTATGGATTCGCTACAAGACCCAAGGTTCAGGCCATTCGTCTGATAGGACGGCGCGAGTCCTGCAAAAGCAAAGGCCCACCGTGGTGGTGGGCCTTGCCTTCTACTGTTCGTGGTGCCGGCACCAGGAGTCGAACCCGGGACCTACTGATTACAAGTCAGTTGCTCTACCAGCTGAGCTATACCGGCAAGGAGGGGCGCCATTATAGTCACGGCGCCCGTGGTGTAAACCACTGATTTGTCAGAATGATCCGTAGTTTTTGTCAGTGTCCGCCGGCAGCCGCTGCGCCTGGCTTGGCGCCAAAGGGCGGCTTGGCCAGGCAGATGACCACCAGCATGGCAAGGAACAGCCAGCCCAGCAGGGTGAAGTAGTCGATGGTGCTGATCATGTAGGCCTGGCTTTGCACCATGCGCTCCAGCAGGGCGGCGCTGTGCTGGCCGGGGCCGCCCAGCTGTTCGACGGTGGCGCGGGTGGCCGGATCGTACTGGCTGAGGTTCTCGGTCAGGTAGGCGTGGTGCATGGTGGCGCGGCGGTTCCAGATCCAGGTGGTCAGGGACGCGGCGAAGCTGCCGGCCAGGGTCCGCAGGAAGGTCGCCAGGCCCGAGCCGTCGGCAATCTGGTCCGGTGGCAGGTCGGAGAGCAGGATGCTCAGGATCGGCATGAAGAAGAACGCCACGCCCAGCCCCATGAACATCTGCACCAGGGCGATGTGCAGGTAGTCGACGTCGGTGGTGAAGTCGGCGCGCATGAAGCAGGTCGCTGCCATCGCCAGGAAGGCCAGCCCTGCCAGCAGGCGCAGGTCGAAGTTGTTCGCGTAGCGCCCGACCACCGGCGAGAGGAACACCGGCAGGATGCCAATCGGCGCCGCCGCCAGGCCGGCCCAGGTAGCGGTGTAGCCCATCTGCGTCTGCAGCCATTGCGGCAGCAGGAGGTTCATGCCGAAGAATCCGGCGTAGCCGCCCACCAGTGCCAGCGTACCCACGGTGAAATTGCGGTGCACGAACAGTCGCAGGTTGACGATCGGGTGCTTGTCGGTCAGTTCCCAGATGATGAAGACCGCCAGGGCGATCACCGCGATCACCGTGCCGCCGATGATGAAGCCGGACTCGAACCAGTCCAGGTCGTTGCCCTTGTCGAGGACGATCTGCAGGGCGCCGACGCCGATCACCAGCATCGCCAGGCCCATGTAGTCCATGGGCGCGTGCTTGATCACCACCGGGCGGGCGCGCAGTTGCTGGTAGACGACCATGGCGGCGAACAGGCCGATGGGCACGTTGATGAAGAAGATCCACGGCCAGCTGTAGCTGTCGGTGATCCAGCCGCCGAGGATCGGCCCGGCGATGGGCGCGACCACTGTCACCATGGCCAGCAGTGCCAGTGCCATCCCCCTTTTCGCCGGGGGATAGATGGAGATCAGCAGGGTCTGGGTGATCGGGTAGAGCGGCCCGGCGACGAACCCCTGGATGGCGCGAAAGCCCACCAGCATGCCCATCTGCTGGGCGACGCCGCAGAGGAACGAGGCGATCACGAAGAGCAGGGTGGCGGCGATGAACAGCCGCACTTCGCCGATCTTGCGGCTCAGCCAGCCGGTCAGCGGCAGAGCGATGGCGTTGCTCACCGCGAAGGAGGTGATGACCCAGGTGCCCTGCTCGGAACTGACCCCGAGGTTGCCGGAAATGGTCGGCAGGGCGACGTTGGCGATGGTGGTGTCGAGCACCTGCATGAAGGTCGCCAGCGACAGGCCGATGGTGGCCATGACCAGGCTGGGTGGGCTGAAACTGCTGCTGTTGGGCTGGCTCATGGGCGTGGTCGGATCAGCGTTGCGCGGTGCTGTGGTTGGCATCGGCCAGGTTGGCCTGGATCAGCTTCTCGATCAGCTGGTCGGCCGAGGCCAGTTGCTCCTGGTACACGTCGGTGGAGAACACCGCCTCGTGCGGGGCCTGCTGGGCGAGGGCCGGGCCGCTCTGGTCGTGCAGGCTGACGTTGACGTCCATGGACAGGCCGATACGCAGCGGGTTCTTCGCCAGTTCCTCGGCGTTGATGCGGATGCGCACCGGCACGCGCTGGACGATCTTGATCCAGTTGCCGGTGGCGTTCTGCGCTGGCAGCAGGGAGAAGGCGCTGCCGGTGCCGACGCCGAGGCTGTCGACGGTGCCGGAGTACTTCACTTCGCTGCCGTAGAGGTCGGAACGGATTTCCACCGGCTGGCCGATGCGCATGTGCTTGAGCTGGGTTTCCTTGAAGTTGGCGTCGATCCACACCTGGTCCAGCGGGATCACCGCCATCAGCGCGGCGCCCGGCTGCACGCGCTGGCCGACCTGCACGGTGCGCTTGGCGACGTAGCCGGTGACCGGCGCGATGATCACCGCGCGGGCGTCGTCCAAGTAGGCCTGGCGCAGCTTGGCGGCGGCGGCTTTGACGTCCGGGTGCGAGGCGATCACGGTGTCGTCCACCAGCGCGCGGTTGGTGTCCAGCTGCTGCTCGGAGTTGGTCAGCGAGCTGCGCGCGGTGTCCAGGGCATCGCGGGCGTGAGCCAGTTCTTCCTGGGAAATGGCGCCGTCGTTGGCGAGGTTCTGCCGGCGCTTGAAGTCGGCCTCGGCCTTGGACAGGGCGACCTTCTTGGCAGCCACGTCGGCCTTGTAGCCGTCGACGTTGCTGAACAGCCCGCGCACCTGGCGCACGGTGCGCGCGAGGTTGGCTTCGGCCTGCTGCAGGGCGATGTCGGCGTCGCTGGGGTCGAACTTCACCAGTACCTGGCCCTTGTGCACCAGGTCGCCGTCATCGGCGCCGATGCTGACCACGGTGCCGATGATCTGCGGGGTGATCTGCACGACGTTGCCGTTCACGTAGGCGTCGTCGGTGTCCTCGTGCCAGCGGCCGTAGAGGATTTCCCAGGCGACGCTGGCGAGGCCGGCCAGGATGACGACGGCGAGCAGGATCAGCAGCCAGCGCTTGCGCTTGGGGTTGCTGTTCGGGGTTTCTTGGGTGGCGGTGCTCATGTCGGGTGCCTCGTTCAGTGCGCGGCGGCCGCGTTCGCCTGGGCGAGCGGGGCGGGAGTGGATGTGGTGTCGGGCTGGTAACCACCGCCCAGGGCCTGGACCAGTTGCACCGAGAGGTCGATGCGCTGGGCGTCCAGGCTGGCCAGCTGGCGTTCGGCGAGGAGCAGTTGCTGCTGCACGCTGAGGGCGTCGAGGTAGTTGCCGACGCCTTCGCCATAACGGCGCATGGCCAGGTCGAAGTTGGATCTGGCGATGTCGCGGGCATCGCGCTGGTCGTCGATCTGCTGCTCCAGCGAGCGCAGCTTGCCGAGATCGTCGGCGACTTCGCCGAGGGCGTTGACCAGGGTCTTGTTGTACTGGGCAACGGCCAGGTCGTAGTCGGCGTCCTTCTCGGCGAGGTTGGCGCGCAGGCGACCGCCATCGAAGATCGGCAGGGAGATGGCCGGGGCGATCTGGAAGAACCGGCTCGGCGCCTTCAGCACATCGCTGGTGTGCAGGGCGGCGAGGCCGACCATCGCGCCCAGGTTCACGTTGGGATAGAACTCGGTCTTCGCCGACGCGATGCTTTTCGAGGCGGCCTCGACCCGCCAGCGTGCGGCGACGATGTCCGGGCGACGGCCCAGCAGTTCGGCTGGCAGGTTCGACGGCAGGCTCAGCGCGCCGGGCTTGAGCACTTGCGGGCGTTGCAGGTCCTGGCCGCGGTCCGGGCCCTGGCCGAGCAGCACGGCGAGGGCGATGCGGTCGCTGGCGATCTCCTGCTCGGCGGCTGCCAGTTGCTGCTTGGCACTGGCGACCTGGGACTGCGTCTGCTGCAGCTGGACCTTGCTGTCCAGGCCGGCGTCCATGCGCTTCTGGCTGAGCTGGAAGAGATGCTGCGAGCGATCCAGTTCGTCTTTGGCCAGGTCGCGAGCGACGAAGGCGTGGCCCAGGTCGCTATAGGCGCGGGCGACGTTGGTGGAGAGCGTGATCGAGGCGGCCTGGCGGTCGACTTCGGCGGCGTTGGCCTGGCCGAGGGCGGCTTCCCAGGCGTCGCGCTGGCCGCCCCAGAGGTCGAGGTCGTAGCTGAAGCTCATCGACAGGTATTTCACCGCCGAGTAGCGACCGCCGGTTGGTGCCGGAATGATGCTTTCCGGTGCGCGGATGCCGGCGTAGCTGGCGGTGCCCTTGACGCTGGGCAGGCGCGCGGCGTCCTGCGCCTGCGCGGCGGCGATGGCCTGGCGTGCGCGGGCGCTGGCGATGTCCAGGTCCGGCGTGCCGCGCAGGGCCTCGCCGATCAGGCTGTCCAGTTGCGGGTCGCCCAGGCTGGTCCACCAGTGCTCGCTGGGCCAGGCGGCGGCAGACAGCGGGGTGCCATCGAGGCTGACGCCGGCCTTCAGGCTGGCTGGGTCGACGGCCCTGCCGCTGGTGTCCAGGCCCTTGTAGCTGACGCAGCCGGAGAGGCCCAGCACGGCAGCGAACACGGCGGCCGGCAGCAGGGCGATGCGGAGGTGGTTCATGGTCATTTCTCCTGCGCCGCGCAATGGGCGGCGGCGCCGTGGGCGCGCAGGATCTTGTCGAGCAGGCCGGTGAGGGTCTGCAGTTCGTCGCGGGAGAGGCCACCGACCAGTTCGTTCATGGCTGCTGCGGCGATGCTCGGGGCTTCGTCATTCACCGCCTGTCCGGCGGGGCTGAGGCTCAGGCGCACGCTGCGGCGGTCGTTCTGGCAGGGCTCGCGGACCAGCAGGTCCTTGCGCGCCAGGCGATCGAGCATGCGGGTCATGGAGCCGCTGTCGATGGACAGCTCGCGACACAATTCGGCTGGCGTGTTGGCGCGCGCCTGGCCAACGAAGAACAGCACCTTGAACTGAGCGGCAGTGATGTCCAGGTGGGCGAGGTGCTTGTCCATCAAGCGGTCCTTGAGGATCGCCGTAGCGCCCAGCAACTGGCCGATGGAGCCTTTGAACGGAAAATCCGCTGCGTTGTAGTGATTCATGTCAAAACAGAAAGCTGCTTAGGCAGTGAAATGTTTCGAAATGATACTGCCTAGGCAGCGATTGACAAGGCTCAATTGTCGCGATTGCGCAACAATCCGTTCGACGAAGCGCTATTAGGTCAGGATTAGCAACAGGGATGGCTGATTTCCTACGCCGTCGACTGTCCTTTATGCACAAGGGGCGCGGCTTTAGGGCGCAAATCGCATATGAGATGTGATAGCAATCACTAAATGTCGTAACCGACTGTTTTTAATAGATTAAATTCATGTGTACAAAAAATGACCAGATCGCAGCGAGGCGGTCTGGGTGGTAAGGAAGGGGTAGTTTTTCCCGAGTTACGAACAGAGTTATCCACAGGGTCTGTGGGTGAAGCGCTGGAACGCCCGTCTCAGGTGCGTTCGGCCAGCAACAGCAGGTTGCGCGGGGTCATTCGGGTGGCACAGAAGGCGCCGAGGGTGGCGCGATAGCCTTGTTCCTGGAGGTAGAGCGCGCGGTCGAGCAGCAGCCACAGCTCCATGGGGCGACGGAACAGCCCACGCACCAGTTCCAGGTTGCGTACCTCGGCCAGGCGCTGCCAGCCCCTTGCCTCCAGTTCCTGCCAGTCGGTGCCAGCGGGCAGGTCGAGCCCCCTGAGCGCGGCGAGATCCCGGCAATAGTCGGCGAAGGGTTTGTCCAGCCAGGTTGGCGGTACGGAGGGAGTGGACAGGTAGTCGTTGCTGCCGCGGACTTCCCGTTGCAGCAGGTCGAATGCCAGTCGCCGCGCCATCGAGCCGTCACGCTGGCGACGCACGCGGGCGCCTGCTGTGACGGTTTCGGCAAGCGGCAGGCGCAGGTCATCCCGCGAGAGCCGCAGGCTGGAGTTTTGCGCAGTGTGCGAGAGCGGCTGGTAGTGCTCGCTGTCGATGCGGTTGTAGCAACAGGGCGCCACGGCAAGCTGGCGGCAGCCCCGGGCACTGGCCAGTTGCAGCAGGCGGACGTGCAGGTTGCCGCAGGCGTGCAGGGCGACGGCGGTGTGCCCGGCCTGCAGGTGCTCGCGAGCGTCCGCTGCGAGCACGTCCTGCTGGCGGTGCCGGGCATGAAGCTGCAGCCGATCGCTCAGGCGCTGGCCGTCTTCCACCAGGGCGTTGTCGAACTCCAGGCTCAGCAGCGGCTTGCCGTCGCGCGCCAGCAGACGGCCCAGATGGCCTTTGCCGGCGCACCAGTCGAGCCATTGCTGCGGTGTTTCGGCGAAATCCAGGCGGCTGGCGAAGGCTTCGATCTGTTGCCACTTGCGGCCGGGGACGTCGACGGTCAGCAGGTTCGGCAGCTTGCCCAGCGGTGTTGCCGGGAGTTCGCCGACGATGGACAGCCGCGCGGACGTGGCGGCCATCTCGGGGAAGGGAGCTGGCGCATCGAGCTGCTCGGGCGCGTTGTGCACCGATTCGGCGGCTTCGAGGCTGCGGCTGCGTAGCCAGGCGGCCAGTTCAGGCTGCTCGCGCTCCCACGGCAGCTCCAGCATCGTGAAGGGTTTCGGCCGCCACAGCGCCTGATGTTCCAGCAGGAAGCCGTCCAGTGCCTGGAAGCGCTGGAGCAGGTCGGAGCCGGTCAGGGGAGTGTCGTTGGGGCGCACGATATGAAGCGGGAGAAAGCCACGGGGCGCGCATTATAGCGGCCCCGCGGGCGAGCGGCGCGCCGGTCAGCGGCCCTGCATGGAGTCCACCTTCAGCCAGCGTTCGAGCAGGCGGAAGATGCGGGTCAGCACCAGGGTGATCAGCAGGTAGAAGAGGCCTGCGTAGCAGAAGAACAGCATGTTCTCGTAGGTGCGCGCGATGATGGTGCGGGTCATGCCCATGATGTCGAACAGGGTCACGGTGTACACCACGGCGCTGGCCTTGAGCATGAGGATCACCTCGTTGCTGTAGGCCGGCATGGCGATACGCGCGGCGCGCGGCAGGATGATGTGGAACAGCGCCTGACGACGGGACATGCCCAGCGCGCGGGCGGCTTCCACTTCACCCACCGGGATGGCGTGGATGGCGCCCCGGAGAATCTCCGCGATGTAGGCCGCGGTGTGCAGGGTCATGGTCAGCAGGGCGCACCAGTAAGGGTCGCGCAGGTACGGCCAGAACGGCCCCTTGCGCACGCTTTCGAACTGGGCGAAGCCGTAATAGACGATGAACAGCTGCAGCAGCAGCGGTGTGCCGCGGAAGAAGAAGATGTAGGCGTAGGGTACTGCGCGTACGTACCAGTGCCGCGAGGCGCGGGCGATGCCCAGCGGCACGGCGAGGCAGAGGCCGGCGACCACGGCGATGGCCAGCAGCTCCAGGGTCAGGGTGGCGCCCTGGAGCATCTTCGGCAGCCATTTGAGGAGCAGCTCGAGATCGGTCATAGCTCGTTCCTCACGAAGCCACGGCCGGCTCGACGCTCGAGGAAGTGCAGGGCGGCCATGATGAAGACGGTCAGGCCCAGGTAGATGAAGGCCGCGGTCATGTAGAAGGTGAAGGGTTCCTTGGTCGCGTTGGAGGCGACCTGGGCCTTGCGCATGATCTCGTCGAGGCTGATCAGCGAAACCAGGGCGGTGTCCTTGAGCAGGATCAGGTAGAGGTTGCCCAGGCCCGGCAGCGCCACGCGCCACACCTGCGGCAGCACGATGCGCCAGAAGATGCGCGGGGCGGAGAGGCCCAGCGCCTGGCCGGCCTCGCGATGGCCCTTGGGAATCGCCAGCAGCGCGCCACGGAAGACTTCGGTCGCGTAGGCGCCGAAGCACAGGCCCAGGGCACAGGTGCCCGCTGCGAACGGGGAGAGGGCGAATTCCGGATAGCCGAACAGCCCGCCAATGGCGTTCAGGCCGGTCACGGTACCGAAGTAGATCATCAGTACCCAGAGCGTTTCCGGAACGCCGCGCACCAGGGTGGTGTAGAAGCCGCCCAGGTTACGCAGGATGCTGTATTTCGAAGTCTTGGCGACAGCGCCGAGCAGGCCGAGGATCAGTCCCACGCAGACTGCGGCGAGCGAAAGCTTGAGCGTCATCCAGGTGCCGGCGATCAACTGATCGCCAAAGCCGTGCAGGTCGAAAATCATGGGGAGTCACGCCTGAAGGCGCGCGCCGCCCGGCGAGGGGCGGCGCGGCACATGCATCAGTAGATGCTGAAGGGGAAGTACTTGTCGTTGATCTTCTTGTAGGTACCGTCGTCGACGATTTCCTTCAGCGCGGCGTTCAGCTTGTCACGCAGCGGGTCGCCCTTGCGCACGGCGATGCCGATCTTGTCGTTGTCGAACACCGGCTCGCCCTTGAACTCGAAGTCCTTGCCGGCGTCGCTCTTGAGCCAGTCGTACTGCACGAACTTGTCGGCCAGCACGCCGTCGAGGCGGCCCGAGGACAGGTCGAGGTAGGCGTTTTCCTGGGTGTCGTAGAGCTTGATGGTGACGGTGTCAGCCATGTTGTCTTCAAGCCAGGTGCCGGCGATGGTCGCGCGCTGCGCACCGATCACCTTGCCTTTGAGGTAGCCCTTGTCGGTTTTGAAGTCGGTCGACTTCGGTGCCACGAACTGCAGCTTGTTGGTGTAGTAGGGGTTGGTGAAATCAACCGCCTGCTTGCGCTCGTCGGTGATCGACATGGAAGCGACGATGAAGTCGAACTTCTTGGCGTTCAGCGCGGGGATGATGCCGTCCCAGTCGGAGGTGACGACGTCGCACTCGGTCTTCATCTTGGCGCACAGTGCCTTGCCGATCTCGATGTCGAAACCGACAACCTGGCCGCTGGCGTCGATGCCGTTGAAGGGCGGGTAGGCGCCTTCGGTGCCGATGCGCAGTTTGTCCGCGGCGATGGCCTGGCTCCCCAGTGCGAAGGTGGCCGCGATAGCCAGAACGATCTTCTTATAGTTGTTCATGCAGTAATGCTCCGTTAGCGGTGGCTGGACATGAATTGTTTACAGCGTGCCGATTGCGGGTTGTCAAATACCTGCTGCGGCGGTCCCTGCTCTTCTACCAGGCCCTGGTGGAGGAACACCACCTCGCTGGATACCTGGCGGGCAAAGTTCATTTCATGGGTCACCAGCAGCATGGTGCGACCCTCATCGGCGAGCGCGCGGATAACGTTAAGCACTTCCTGGACCATTTCCGGGTCCAGTGCCGACGTCGGCTCGTCGAAGAGGATGACCTTGGGCTGCATCGCCAGGGTGCGGGCGATGGCGGCGCGCTGCTGCTGACCACCGGAAAGCTGCGCGGGGAAGCTGTGGCGCTTGTCGGAGATGCCGACCTTGGCCAGCAGGGCCTCGGCGATCTCGGTGGCCTCGGCCTTGGTCTTGCCCAGCACACGGCGCGGCGCCTCGATGATGTTGTCGAGGATGCTCATGTGCGGCCAGAGGTTGAAGTTCTGGAAGACGAAGCCCAGTTCGCTGCGCAGACGGTTGATCTGCTTGTTGTCCGAGGCAACCAGCGAGCCGTCCTTGGTCTTCTTCAGCTTGAGTTCTTCACCGGCGACCAGGATCTGGCCCTGGTGCGGGTTCTCCAGCAGGTTGATGCAGCGCAGGAACGTGGATTTACCGGAACCGGAGGAGCCGAGAATGGAAATCACATCGCCGTCGCGGGCGGTCAGGGAAATGCCTTTGAGCACTTCCAGGTCACCGTAACGCTTGTGCAGGTTACGGATTTCCAGTGCGGGTATGGCCGTGGCCATAGGGGGCTCCTCTATTGTTATTCGGACGCTTTCGCAGCAGGTCACTGCAGAATCGGGGCCATCCTGGCGAGGGGCAACCTAACACGCACTCAGGGGTGCGCCAAGCGCCCATCTGCCGCGGTCGTCGGCTGTAGTGGCAAGTTGTCGCATTGCCGCTCGGCGTTGTCGCCTGGGCTGAACTAGCCGCGCCGGTTCGGGGCATCGGCTGATGGCGCGGGGGCGGGATAGTGCCAGTTTAGACCCGTCAGTAAAAGTCCGGCGGCCCTGGGGCCGCCGGTACGAGTCACTGCATCATCTGCCGCAGTTGTGGGCTGGGGTCTTCGATCGCCTCGGCGGGCGTAATGTCGTCCTGGGATTCCGGCGGTTGGCTGGCCATCAGGTTCGGGTGCCCGGACAGTCGCGGGATCGGCAGTGCCTTGGCGTCGGCCAGCCCCGTGCCACCCCCTTCGGCGGCGTTGATCGTCGATTTGCGCGGCTGGGTCAGCACATGGAAATCGGTGATCTCGATGACGCCCTTGCCTTCGGCCAGGAGATGGAAGGAAAACGCCTTGCGGGCCTCCTCGTTGTCGAAGCCGAAGCTCACTTCCAGCGGCTGGTTGCGTTTCACCAGCGGGAAGTCCGGCATCTCGATGGGCACCGGCTTCTCGAAGGAGCGCGTCTTGAGCGTGACTTTCGCTCCATTGGCGTCCATCTGGATGGCGCGGATCTTCAGGCGCACCGTGGTGTGGGTGTTGGCCGGAAACTCCAGGTACTGCGCGCCGATCAGGTTGTCGGTGTACTCATTGTCGATCTGCGGCTTCAGGCGGATGCGTTCCTTGGTCGCGAACTGGTACTCGCGGGCCGACTGCGCCTTGGTCACCGACTGGTCGAGGATGTCCGCGCGGGCTGTCATCAGGCGGGCATCGCGGCCGCTGAAGCGGCCTTCGAACTTGGCGGTGTCGGCGATGAAACCGTCACTCTTGTAGCGCCGGCAGACCTGCTGGAAGTCGCACTCGGTGAAGTTGCCCTTGCCGTCGTGATAGCGCTGCATGCCATTGGTGAAGGTCACCATCTCGCGGCCGTTGGTGTATTCGCGGAACAGCGAGCGGCCGGCAATATCCTGCGGCGCCTTGATGGCGAAGTAGTCGAGCACCGAGGATTCCAGGTCGACGTGGCCGTAGACGCCGGCCTTCACCGGCGGTAGCGCGGCCTGTTCCGGTGCAAGGATCAGATTCAGGCCCCAGGCCGAGGCAAGACGCACGTTGTCGATGCCATGGGATTCGTCGGAGGTGACGATCACCAGGGTGTCCTTGAGCACGCCTTTTTCTTCCAGGCCCTTGAGGAAGGCGTCGACGGCGTCGTCCAGGTAGGCGACCGCCGCCTGGCGCGGCGTCGGGTACTTGGCCAGGTATTCCGGCGTGGCCGAGTAGGGCTGGTGGGTGCCGACGGTGAGCAGGGTGAGCATCCACGGCTGCTTCTTCTGCCGCAGTTGGCCGACGTAGTCCAGCGCACCTTCGAAGAAGGCCTTGTCGTCCATGCCCCAGGCGAATTCCAGGTAGGGCTTCTTCTTGAACCAGTCGCGGCCCAGGGTCTTGTCGAAGCCCATGGCCGGCATGACCTTGTCCTTGGCCATGAAGCGCAGCCCGGCGCCTTGCAGGAAGTGGGTGCTGAAGCCGGCCTGGTGCAGCTGCGCCGGCAGGCATTCGGCCGCGCGAGTGGGGTTGCCCAGCAGTTCGACGCCCTTGGGTGTACCGTTGTCCAGTTTGCTGTAGTCGCCGCAGAGCATGGCGTAGAGGCCGCGGATGGTCTGGTGGCTGTGCACCACGTAGTCCGGGGTGGTCATGGCGCGCTCGGCCCAGGTGCTCAGGCGCGGCATCATCGATTCTTCGTAGCTGCTGCTCAGGGCGGCACGGTTGGTGGCTACGTAGGCGCCGGGAATACCTTCCATGGCGATGATCAGTACGTTCTTCGCCTGGCCGCGGCCGGCCAGCAGCGGCGTGCCGTTGAGGTCATGCTGGGTCAGGCCGGTGACGTCCGGGCGAACTTCCGGCTGGTCGCGGTCGCGCCAGTCCTGGTAGGCCATCTCGCCGCTGGTGACGGCGCGGGAGACCAGCTGGTGCGGCAGGTTGAACTGCTTCCACATCTCTGCATCGCTGGGCTGGAAGTACTGCACGCCGGCGTGGGCGGCGAGCAGTGCCGCCGGTACGGCATAGGCGTAGCGCGGCAGCGGCTGTTCGCGGCGGCGCCAGAGCAGTGCGCAGAGCAGGATGCCGGCGCCGATCAGGATCGCCAGGTGCAGGTGGTTGAGACCGCCGCCTTCGGTAGAGTTGGCGACGAAGGTCGGGTCGGCGAGGAAGTGCAGGTCTTCCGGGGCGGGCATGCGGCCCACGGCGCTGACCAGCTCGGCGGTGCCGATCACCGACAGCGCCCAGACCAACATGACCGGAATGGCGATGAACAGGCGGCGGTTGTGCAGTGCGACGACCAGCAGGGTGCCGAGCGCCAGGTCCGACAGGTAGCCCAGCGGGGAGCCCCAGCCAAGGCTGTAGCGGCCGATCAGCGGTACCAGCAGGAAGAGGGCAGACAGGGAAACCAGGTTGCCCCGGGAATTCCACCAGCTTATGAGTTTGCGCACAGTGACTCCGCTACGAAACATCGAATCCCGGAGGGTATCCCACTGAAGTGTGGAAATCGTCCGGATGGTCATGATTCTGAAAGATCGATGTGCTATGCGCCAGTAGACACTGTACTTAGGCAAACATTCGATACGAATCGTGGGAGCCTGCGGGGGCGGGGGAGTGACTTGTGCGGAGTGGAATGAAAAAGCCCCTGAAATCTCGCGATTTCAGGGGCTTTTCGGAAGGCTTGGTGCCCAGGGACGGAATCGAACCGCCGACACGGGGATTTTCAATCCCCTGCTCTACCAACTGAGCTACCTGGGCAACGTGGCGCGCATTAAAAGGGTTTTCGGAAGGGGTGTCAAGCGTGCTGCGAAAAAATTTTTCAAATAATACCGAAGCTTACGCGCTGGGCGGGACGTAGCCCTCGGCCTGCGCGTATTCCTCGCCCGAGAGGAACTTGTCCATCTCGGCGGTGAGGAACTTGCGATCATCGGCATTCATCATGTTCAGGCGACGCTCGTTGATCAGCATGGTCTGGTGCTTCTGCCATTCCTCCCAGGCTTTCTTCGAGACGTGCTCGTAGATGTCCTGGCCCTTGGCTCCGGGATAGGGCGCGCGATCGAGGCCGGGCAGCTCTTCTTTGTATTTGCGGCACATCACCAGTCGGGTCATGACATTTCTCCTGCGTTCAACACGTCGGCGGCTCGTTTGAGCAGCTTCTTCACCGGGGCGGCAAGGCCGAGCCGCGGCGGGGTGGCGAGGTTATACCAGAGCCAGTCGGCCTCGGCCACGGCGGGGGCTGCGTCCTCGACGCGCACCAGCCAGGGCTCGATGGCCAGCTGGAAGTGGCTGAAGGTGTGGGTCAGGCCGGCAAGCTCGCGGCGCTCGCCCAGGCGCAAGGCGTGGCGCTGGGCCAGCGGGTCAAGGGCGGCCAGGTCGTCCAGCTCGGGGAAGCTCCACAGCCCGCCCCAGAGTCCGGTCGATGGGCGGCGATAGAGCAGGATGTCGCCCTCGCGGTTGGCCAGGATCGGCATCAGCGTGCGCTTCTGTGGCAACGCCTTGCGCGGCTTGGACACCGGGAAGTCGGTCTCGCGGCCGAGGAAGTGCGCGCGGCAGCCCTCGCGCAGCGGGCAGAGCAGGCAGCTCGGCTTGCTGCGGGTGCAGAGGGTGGCGCCCAGGTCCATCATTGCCTGGGTGTAGTGGTTGACCCGCTCCTGCGGGGTGAAACGCTCGGCGGCCTCCCACAGTAGCTTGGCCACCTTTGGCTCGCCGGGATAGCCGTCGCAGGCGATGTAGCGCGCCAGCACGCGCTTGACGTTGCCGTCGAGGATCGGCGCACGCAGGCCCATGGAGATACTGGCGATGGCGCCGGCAGTGGAGCGGCCGATGCCGGGCAGCTCGGCGAGTTGCTCGACGTCGCGGGGGAATTCGCCGCCGTGCTGCTCCATCACCGTCTTCGCGGTCTTGTGCAGGTTGCGCGCGCGGGTGTAGTAGCCCAGGCCCGTCCACAGGTGCAGTACTTCGTCCTCCGGCGCGTTGGCCAGGTCCGCCACCGTCGGCAGCGCGGTCATGAAGCGGTCGTAGTAGCCCATCACGGTGCTGACCTGGGTCTGCTGCAGCATGATTTCCGAGACCCACACCCGGTACGGCGTGATGTTCTGCTGCCAGGGCAGGTCATGGCGGCCGTGCGTGTCGAACCAGTCGAGCACGGCCGAATTGAAGCTTTGCGGGGTCACTTCTTGAACAGCCCTTTGAGTGCGTCTTTGAGTTCGGGACTGACCTTGTCGCCGAGCTTCTCTTCGATTTTCTGGTTCAGCCGGTCCCCGGCCAACCGTGCGGCGATCTTGCCGATGCCGTCCTTGTCCAGGCGGCAGGCCTTGGCGCCCAGTTCCAGCGGGCCGCGGCAGCGCAGCGGCCATTCGATGCCGACGTAGCGCTTGTTCACTTCGCAGGCGGGGTCGGGCATGTCGCTCTTGTCGCCTTCGATGGTAACGCCGACGCGGTAGTCCATGCCCAGCACGCGCAGGTCGAGGTCGCCGTCGGCCTTGACGGTCAGGCCGGGGATGCTGGCCTTGAGGTCCGGGTTGCTGGCCACGCCATTCCTGAACACCAGATTGCCCTGCAGTTCGCGGAATGGCGTGTCCTTGCCGCCATGCTCGGCAGTCAGCGACTTGCGGTTGAGGGTGGCGATGCCCTGACACAGTTGCTGTTCGAGGTTGGCGTTGAGCAGCACGCCCTGGGTCAGGACGAAGTGCGCGGTGCCGTTGAGGTTGTCGATCCAGGCTTTCTGGCTATTGCCCTGGGTGGTGATGTCGGCGTCCAGGTCCAGCAGGCCCTTCACCGGTGGTTTCTGGCCCTGGGATTCGAGCAGGCGTTCCACCGGCACGTCGGCGATGTGTTTCTTCGCCTGCAGGGTCGGCACGTCCTGGCGCACGTCGAGGGTGGCGGTGGCGTTGAACTTGCCGTCGTAGAGCTCGCCGCGCAGGTCGTCGAGGTTGAGCAGGCCGCCCTGGCCGCGCAGCTTGAGCACGGCGTTGTCGATGGGCAGCTTGTCCAGGGTCAGCTGGCCGAGGTTCAGGCCGGCGTCCAGGTCCAGCGAGCGCAGGCGGGCGATGGGCAGCAGCGGGGCGTCGCTCCAGGCCTGCTGGGTCGGCTGGCTGGGCAGCGGGGTGTCGCCCTTGATGGCGCTCTGCGCGGTGGCGTCGACCTCGGCCTTGCGCGCGCTGTTGCTGGCCTCCTGGGCTTTCTTGACCTTGGCCGGCAGGTAGCGGTCGAGGTTCAGCTTGTCGCCAGCGAGCTGGGCGCGGATGGCCTGCTTGCCGAAGTCGGCGATGCCGAGGTTGCCGCTGAAGGCGCTGTCGTCCAGCTTCAGCTTGATGTCGCCCAGGGTCAGGCTGTTGCGGGTGCCGCTGATGCGGGTGGCCAGCTCCAGCTTGGTCAGCGTGGTGGCGTCGGCCATCTCCGGCAGGGTCTGGCCGATGCCTTCGAGGAATTCGCGCAGGTTGAACGGCGCCAGCGACAGGCCGCCGTCGAACTTGGGCTCCTTATCCAGCTCGCGGGCCTTCAGCTCGCCAAGGGCGCGCAGCTGGTTGATGGTGACCTTCAGGCCGTTCCACTCGGCGACCTGGGCGGCCTGGTCGAGGACCAGCTGGCCCTGGGCACTGTAGTTGGCGGTCTTGCCCTGGAACGGGTCGCCGGAGACTTCGCCGGACAGCTTGGCATCTTCGAGCTGGTAGCGCTTGAGCGCTCGGTCGAAGCGCAGGCTGCCGGTGAGTTCGGTGCGGGCGCGGATCACCGGCTGGTTGGTGCCCAGGTAGGCGCTGAGCTTGACCGGGATGTTGCTGCCTTCGCGGATCGCGCCGGTGGTCAGCTCGATGCCTTCGACGCTGTAGTTCTTGCCGCTCTGGGCGTCGGCGTAGTCGATGCGGGCGTTCTTCACGCTCAGGCTGTCGATGTCCAGCTTCATCGCCTGGTGGCCTTCGCTGGCGGCGGGTTTGCCCGGATCGCCCGGCGCAGGCGCCGGTTGTGCGGCCGGCGGCGTGCCGTTGGCGGGCTGGGCGGGTTTGCCGATGCTTTCCCAGTTGCCGACGCCGTTCTTGTCCTTGTTCAGGGAGAGGGTCAGGCCCTCGACGCGGATGTCGCTCATCTGCACTTCTTTACGCAGCAGCGGCAGCACGCGCACGGACATGGCCAGCAGCTGTGCATCGGCGAACGGCTTGTCCGGCGTCTGCAGGCTTGCCACGCTGGTGTCATGCAGCTCCAGGCCGAGCCAGGGGAACAGGCTCCAGCCGATGTCACCCTTGAGGTTCAGCTCGAGATTGGCCTTGTCCCGGGCGAGCTGGCGGATCTCGTCCTTGTAGTCGTTCGGATCGAAGAAGTGGGTCAGCGCGAAGCCGGCGGCGACGATGAGCAGCAGCAGGACCAGGGCAACGATGCCGATGATTTTGCCGAACGCTTTCATGTACGGGTCCTTGTTCAGGCGGCGGGTGGAGTCGCGGGAAAGTATACCAATGACGCAGCGGCGCCCCAGCCCGGAAAGGCGGAGCCAGGTATTGCGGAGTTTGAACGGGGACTTGCCGCGCGGTTCCCGGCGATGTCGGCTCAGGCTGGCAGCAGTGTCAGGCCCAGGTGCTCGGCAAAGCGCGCGGCTTCGGGCTGGTCCCGCGGAGCGCTCAGGCGCAGCGCGGCGCCCTGCAGGACGGCCAGGCGCTGGGCTTCTTCCAGCAGCCGCCGGGCAACTCCACGGTTGCGAGTGACCTGGCGCACGCACAGGTGGGAAAGCCGCCAGGTGTCGCCGTCGCGCTCGATCCAGGCGGCGCCCAGCAGGCGGTCGTTGAAGCGCCCGGTGAACAGCTGGGCCTCGACGAGCCCGCGGGTGACCAGTTCATCGGCGTCGGCGAAAGGTGCCAGCAGCCACTGCGGCGCGTCGGCGTAGATCTTCAGCAGGTCCTGGCGGTCCTGGTCGCTGGGCTGGGTCAGGTGCTGGACGACGACGGGCATGGGTAATCCTCGGAAGGCGAGCCGCGCAGTGTAGGTCCATCGGCCAGCGCCGACCACCGCCCATAGCCGCGCGGCGCCCGGCGCGCCTATAATGCCGCCCCTTCTTATAATTACGTGCAGTGTTAGCTGTGGAGCTGGTGATGGCCGAACGCAAGGCATCCGTCGCGCGCGACACCCTGGAAACCCAGATCAAGGTTTCCATCGACCTGGATGGAACGGGCAAGGCCCGCTTCGATACCGGGGTTCCCTTCCTCGAGCACATGATGGACCAGATCGCCCGCCACGGCCTGATCGACCTGGACATCGAGTGCAAGGGCGACCTGCATATCGACGACCACCATACCGTCGAAGACATCGGCATCACCCTCGGCCAGGCCTTCGCCAAGGCCATCGGCGACAAGAAGGGCATCCGCCGCTACGGCCACGCCTACGTGCCGCTGGACGAGGCGCTGTCGCGCGTGGTCATCGACTTCTCCGGTCGTCCCGGCCTGCAGATGCATGTGCCGTTCACCCGCGCCAGCGTCGGTGGCTTCGATGTCGACCTGTTCATGGAGTTCTTCCAGGGCTTCGTCAACCACGCCAACGTCACCCTGCACATCGACAACCTGCGCGGGCACAACACCCACCACCAGATCGAGACGGTGTTCAAGGCCTTCGGTCGCGCGCTGCGCATGGCCATCGAGCTGGACGAGCGTATGGCCGGCCAGATGCCGTCCACCAAAGGGTGCCTGTAATGCAGACCGTAGCCGTCATCGACTACGGCATGGGTAACCTGCACTCGGTGTCCAAGGCGCTGGAGCGCGTGGGTGCCGGTCGCGTGCTGGTGACCAGTGACGCCAATGTGATTCGCGAGGCGGACCGCGTGGTGTTTCCCGGTGTCGGCGCGATCCGCGACTGCATGGCCGAGATCAAGCGCCTGGGCTTCGACAGCCTGGTGCGCGAGGTCAGCCAGGACCGCCCGTTCCTCGGCATCTGCGTCGGCATGCAGGCGCTGCTGGAGCGCAGCGAGGAGAACGACGGCGTCGACTGCATCGGCCTGTTCCCCGGTCAGGTGCGCTTCTTCGGCAAGGACCTGCACGAGGACGGCGAGCACCTGAAGGTGCCGCACATGGGCTGGAACGAAGTGGCGCAGAGCGTCGATCACCCGCTTTGGCACGACATCCCGGACCGCGCGCGCTTCTACTTCGTGCACAGCTATTACATCCAGGCCGGTAACCCGCGCCAGGTGGTCGGTCGCGGTCATTACGGCGTCGACTTCGCCGCCGCGCTGGCCGACGGCTCGCGCTTCGCCGTGCAGTTCCACCCGGAGAAGAGCCATACCCATGGCCTGCAGCTGCTGCAGAACTTCGCCGCCTGGGACGGGCGCTGGTAAGCCATGGCCCGCCAGAAGGACAAGCCGGCGATCCTCGAGCTCGACGGCGCCCAGCGCCAGAGCGCGGCGCGGGCGATCCAGCGTTTCCTCGAAGATCGCTTCGAGCTGGACGTCGGCTCCTTCGAGGCCGAAGAGGCGCTGGACTTCTTCCTGCGCGAGTTCGGCCCGCTGTTCTACAACAAGGCGATCTTCGACGTGCAATCTCACCTGAAAGACCGGTTCGAGAGCATCGAAAGCGACTTGTGGGCGCTCGAGAAGAGCTGACCCGACCCCATTCATCTTTGGATTCGAGCAGGTTCAACCCATGCTGATCATCCCCGCAATCGATCTGAAAGACGGCGCCTGCGTGCGCCTGCGCCAGGGCCTGATGGACGACGCCACGGTGTTCTCCGATGACCCGGTGTCCATGGCCGCCAAGTGGGTGGAGGGCGGTTGCCGCCGTCTGCACCTGGTGGACCTGAACGGCGCCTTCGAAGGCAAGCCGGTCAACGGCGACGTGGTCACTGCCATCGCCAAGCGCTACCCGACGCTGCCGATCCAGATCGGCGGCGGCATCCGTTCGCTGGAAACCATCGAGCACTATGTCCGCGCCGGCGTCAGCTACGTGATCATCGGCACCAAGGCGGTCAAGCAGCCGGAATTCGTCGCCGAAGCGTGCAAGGCCTTCCCGGGCAAGGTCATCGTCGGCCTCGACGCAAAGGACGGCTTCGTCGCCACCGATGGCTGGGCGGAAGTGAGCTCGGTGCAGGTCATCGACCTGGCCAAGCGTTTCGAGGCCGATGGCGTCTCGGCGATCGTCTACACCGACATCGCCAAGGACGGCATGATGCAGGGCTGCAACGTCGAAGCCACCGCGGCCCTGGCCAACGCCACGCGCATCCCGGTGATCGCTTCGGGCGGCATCCATAACCTGGGTGACATCCAGAAGCTGCTGGACGCCCGCACCCCGGGCATCGTCGGCGCCATCACCGGCCGCGCGATCTACGAAGGCACCCTGGACGTCGCCGAAGCCCAGGCGCTGTGCGACAGCTTCAAGGGCTGACCTGAACGCAGGCCGGGCTTGCCGCGAAACGGCATGGCCCGGCACTGAGGACCTGGGGTGGTCCGGCAGTCTGGGTATCGCTGCACTCCACCCATCCTACGAGAGCATTGCTATGGCACTGGCTAAACGCATCATTCCCTGCCTCGACGTGGACAACGGCCGCGTGGTGAAGGGCGTCAAGTTCGAGAACATCCGCGACGCCGGCGACCCGGTGGAAATCGCCCGTCGCTACGACGAGCAGGGCGCGGACGAGATTACCTTCCTCGACATCACCGCCAGCGTCGATGGCCGCGACACCACCCTGCATACCGTCGAGCGCATGGCCAGCCAGGTGTTCATCCCGCTGACCGTGGGCGGCGGCGTCAGGACGGTGCAGGACATCCGCAACCTGCTCAATGCCGGTGCGGACAAGGTCTCGATCAACACCGCCGCGGTGTTCACCCCGGAATTCGTCGGCGAAGCCGCCGCACGCTTCGGCTCGCAGTGCATCGTGGTCGCGATCGACGCGAAGAAAGTCTCGGGCACCGGCGAAACCCCGCGCTGGGAAATCTTCACCCACGGCGGCCGCAAGCCCACCGGGCTGGACGCAGTGGAGTGGGCGAAGAAGATGGAAGGCCTCGGCGCTGGTGAAATCCTCCTGACCAGCATGGACCAGGACGGCGTGAAGAGCGGTTACGACCTGGGCGTGACCCGCGCGATCAGCGAGGCAGTGGGCGTGCCGGTGATCGCTTCCGGTGGCGTCGGCAACCTGGAGCACCTGGCCGCCGGCATCATCGAGGGCAAGGCCGACGCGGTGCTCGCGGCGAGCGTCTTCCACTTCGGTGAGTACAGCGTGCCGGAGGCCAAGGCCTACCTGGCCAGCCGCGGCATCGTCGTGCGCTGATCCCCTCCGGGCCGGGGTTCTCCCGGCCCGATGGCTTTCTCCCGAGCCTTCCTTCCCCGCCGCATCCTTTCCCTGCGCGTGATGCTCACCGGCCGGTGGCTGAGGTCAAGGTACTGGCGCGCCTGAGTCAAGGTACTGACGTTCCGGATTCCAGGTGCTGGCGTATCTATGTCCCATTGCCACATTCATAGGGTTTATTGGCGTCAATTCTCCGAGTAAGCTCTGCGCCTTCTCAGAAATGTCATACGCAGGAAATATCTCGATGCTGAAGCGCATTCTGCTCGCATGGCTAGGCTGCGGCCTGCTTCTGGCCAGTGCGGCAAGGGCTGAAACGGATTCTTCGGACTACAGCGTGGTGCTGCTCACCGAGAACTTCCCTCCCTACAACATGGCCATCAACGGCAAGAACTTCGCCCAGGAAGACAGCATCGACGGCATCGCCGTGGATATCGTCAAGGAGATGTTCAAGCGTGCCGGCGTGCAGTACAGCCTGACCCTGCGCTTCCCCTGGGACCGCATCTACAAGCTGGCGCTGGAGAAGCCCGGCTACGGCGTGTTCGTCACCGCGCGCCTGCCCGAGCGCGAGAGCCAGTTCAAGTGGGTCGGCCCGATCGGCCCGGACGACTGGGTCCTGCTGGCCAAGGCTGACAGCCCCATCACCCTGAACAACCTGGATGAAGCCAAGCAGTACCGTGTCGGCGCCTACAAGGGGGACGCCATGGCCCAGTACCTGGGCGAACACGGCTTCGAGCCGGTGCTGGCGCTGCGTGACCAGGAGAATGCCGCCAAGCTGCGCGACGGTCAGATCGACCTGTGGGCCAGTGGCGATCCGGCAGGCCGCTACCTGGCCAAGCAGGTGGGCGTCACCGGGCTGAAGACCGTACTGCGCTTCAACAGCGACCAGCTGTTCCTCGCGCTGAACCGCGAGACCCCGGACGCAGTGGTACAGAAGCTGCAGGGTGCGCTGGACAAGATGCGCGCCGAAGGCTTCGTCGACGACGTGCTCAACAGTTACCTGTAACACCCGAAGGCCGGCCACTCGCCGGCCTTTGTGTTTGGCGCCGACATCCCTCGGTGCCGGTTTTGCCACGGAAGGCAGACGAGCGAAGTATTCCGTCCCCCCTGCAGGGATGCCGCAAGCCCAATAACGATAACCAAGCGAGCGGTATGACCATGCTGAAAGTCCTGACCAGGACCCTGACCCTGGGTCTGTTGCTGGGGGCCGCCACGGCCCGCGCCGAGTTGCCCGCCGATTACAAGATGGTGCTGCTCACCGAGAACTTCCCGCCGTTCAACATGGCGGTGGATGACAAGAACTTCGCCCGTGACGACGGTATCGACGGCATCAGCGCGGACATCGTCCGCGAGATGTTCAAGCGCGCCGGCATCCACTACAGCCTGAGCCTGCGCTTCCCCTGGGATCGCCTGTACAAGCTGGCCCTCGACAAGCCTGACTACGGGCTGTTCTCCACCACCTATACCCCCGAGCGCGTGCCGCTGTTCAAGTGGGTCGGGCCGATCGCCAAGACCCACTGGGTGCTGCTCGCGCCGCCGGGCAGCTCGATCAAGGTGAAGGACCTCAAGGACGCCGCCAAGTACAAGCTCGGAGCCTACAAGAACGACGCCGTCAGCCAGAACCTGGAGAGCCAGGGCATCCCGGTGATCAACGCGCTGCGTGACCAGGAAAACGTGAAGAAGCTGACCACCGGCGAGATCGACCTGTGGGCCACCACCGACCCGGTGGGCCGCTACCTGGCCAAGCAGGAAGGCGTGTCCGGCCTGCAGACCGTGCTGCGCTTCAACGAGGCCCAGTTGTACCTGGCGATCAACAAGAACACCCCGGACGAGGTGGTGGCGAAGCTGCAGAAGGCGCTGGACGAGATGCGCGCCGATGGCTTCATCGAGCAGGCGACCAATAACTATCTGTAAATCACTGGGGCGCCGTCTGACTTCAGGATTGAAGCTTGGCACCAAGCTGCGCCCTCTTCCTTTAGGGAGAGGGTTGGGGAGAGGGTCTAACAGGCAACTCCGACGTTAAGGGTTGCCCTCTCCCCCCGCCCTCTCCCTGAAGGGAGAGGGAGCTATTCGTGCGAGCCCCAGGTTCCGCGCCCGCCGGCTACTGAATCAGCGGTAAACCCCATCCCGCCCATGCCCCGCCATGGCGCGGTTGCCGCGCTCGGCGATCATCAGCGCCGGCTGCACCAGCTCGAAGCCCTGGGCCTTGAGGGTCGGCAGCACGCGCTTGAGCACCGCCAGGGTCGCCGGCTTCGGGTGCCCGATCATCACCACCGTGCCCTGCTTGCGCGCCAGCGCGAGGCCGCGCTGCATCTGCTCCAGCACTGCAGCTTCGCTCGGGTCATCGTCGAGGAACACATCCCGCGACAGGCTGGCGAGGCCGATCTTCTGCGCCTCGGCGGCAGCCACGGTGGCGGCGCTGGTGCGGCTGTCGAGCAGGAACAGGTGGCGGCGCTGCAGCTCCGCGGCCAGCCAGGCCATGGCCGGGCGGTCGGCGGTCATGCGGCTGCCTTCATGGTTGTTCACACCCTGCACGTAGGGCACCTTCGCCAGTGCGGCGTCGAGACGGCGCGCGCGCTCATCCTGGGTCAGTTCCGGGGTCCAGGCGTAGTCACCGCCGGCGGGGTCCATCGGCATGTGCAGCATCACGGTGCGCCCGCGATGGTGCGCCTCGCGCGCCAGTTCGGCGGCATGGGGCGTGTCGGGGATGATCGCCAGGGCGATGGCGGGGGAGATGTCGAGCACCTGGCGGTCACGCGCCAGGTTCTGCCCGAGGTCGTCGATGACGATGCTGACCAGCGGCTTGCCGCCGTCCGGCCGGGGCGCGGCGGCCACCGGCAGGCACAGCAGCGCCAGGCACAGGCCGAAAAGCAGCCGGGCCGGGCGCATCGGTCAGTTGTTGCCGCGGCTGACGCTGAGTCCTTTCAGCAGGCTGAGGGCTTGGCTGAGCTGGTAGTCGCCATCCTGCGGGCGATCCACCGGAGGCTTGCCGGAGGTGGTCGGACGATCCTGGCCACCGTTGCCGTTGGCCAGGTGGCCTTGCAGGTCGGCTTCCTTGAAGCCGTCGAACTCGCTCTTCTCGCGGGTCACCTTGGCGCGTTCCACCTCGATGTCCGGGGTGATGCCCTGGGCCTGGATCGAGCGGCCATTGGGGGTGTAGTACAGCGCGGTGGTGAGCTTCAGGGCGCGGTCGTTGTTCAGCGGCAGCACGGTCTGCACCGAGCCCTTGCCGAAGCTGTCGGTACCCATGAGGATCGCACGCTTCTGGTCCTGCAGGGCGCCGGCGACGATCTCGGCCGCCGAGGCGCTGCCGCCGTTGATCAGCACCACCAGCGGGACGCCGTCGCTCGGGTCCGCCGGGTCGGCGGAGAAGCGCAGCTCGGAGTTCGGGATGCGGCCCTTGGTGTAGACGATCAGGCCCTTGGTGAGGAAGGCGTCGGCCACTTCCACCGCGGACTGCAGCACGCCGCCGGGGTTGTTGCGCAGGTCCAGCACAATGCCCTTGAGCTTGCCCTTGTTGTCGTTGCGCAGCTTGGACAGCGCCTTGACGGTCTCCTCGCCGGTGTTCACCTGGAACTGGGTGATGCGCAGGTAGCCATAGCCCGGTTCGAGCAGCTGGCTCTTCACGCTCTTGACCTTGATGACGGCGCGCTTGAGGGTCACGTCGAACGGCTTGCCGCCGCCGCGCACGATGGTCAGGGTGATCGGCGAGCCGGCCTTGCCGCGCATGCTGTCCACCGCCTCGTTCATCGACTGGCCCTTGGTCGGCTTGCCGTCGATCTTGACGATCAGGTCGCCCGGCTGGATGCCGGCGTTGGCCGCCGGGGTGTCGTCGATCGGCGAGATCACCTTGACGAAGCCATCCTCGCTGCCGACCTCGATGCCCAGCCCGCCGAACTCGCCGCTGGTGCTTTCCTGCAGCTCGGCGAACTCTTCCGGGCCGAGGTAGGCGGAGTGCGGGTCGAGGTTGCTGAGCATGCCCTTGATGGCATTCTCCAGCAGCGTCTTGTCATCCACCGGTTCGACGTAGGCCGCCTTCACCCGGTCCAGGACCTCGGCAAAGGTACGCAGCTCGTCGAGCGGTAGCGGAGCCTCCTTGCCGTTGGCCGCGGGGGCTGCGGCTGGCGCGTCGGCGGCCTGGACCGCACCGACGCCGAGCAGCAAGGCCAGGGCCAGGGTAGTGAGACGGAAAGCTTGCGACATGTTTGGCTCCTAATGCGTGATCGCCGCTTATCCCTGCGTGCGACACCAGGTCGAAGGGTCCGCCGGGCGGCCCTGATGGCGAATGGCAAAATACACCGCCGGGGTACTCTGACCCCCGCTGGCTCCCACGGTTGCAATGGGATCGCCCGCTTTGACGGTATCGCCGGCGTCCTTCAGAAGACTTTGATTATGCCCATAAAGGCTGAGGTAGCCACCACCGTGGTCGAGAATGACCAGCAGGCCTGAGCCGCGCAGCCAGTCGGCGAACACCACGCGGCCGCCATGCACGGCACGCACGGTACTGCCGGCGTTGGCGCCGATCAGCACGCCATCCCAGGTGGCGCGGGGGTCATCGCCGCGCGGACTGCCGTAGCGCGCCAGCACGCGGCCATCGACCGGCCAGGGCAGCTTGCCCTTGGTGGCGGCGAAGGCGCCGCCGAAGCCGGCGCCGCTGGAAACCAGCGGGCCGCTGTAGTCGGGACGCCTGGAGGGCGTTGCAGGCTTCTCGCCGCGCGCGGCCAGTTCCTGCTCGCGCTTGACCCGCTCGCGCTCGGCGGCCAGGGCGCGCTGGCGCGCTTCCTCGGCTTCGCGGGCCTGGCGGGCGAGGGTTTCCTCGATGGTCTTGAGGACCTTGTTCAGGTCGTCCTGGCTTTGTTCGCGGTCCTTGAGCTTGCTGCTGCCGTCCTTCAGATCGCTGTTGAGCTTGGCCAGAGTCTCCTGGCGCGCCTTGCGGGCGTCGGCCAGTTCCTGGCGGCGGGCTTCGAGGGCGGTCTGCTGGGCGACCTGCTCGTCCTTCTGCGAGGTGATTTCCTGTTCGACGTTGCTCAGCTGGCGCAGGGTCTCGTTGAAGGCCGAGAGCTGCTCCAGGCGCGCCTTGTTGATGTAGTCGTAATAGGTGAGGGTGCGGCTGAACTTCTCGGGATGTTCCTGGTTCAGCAGCAGCTTGAGGTACTCCTGGCGGCCGCTCTGGTAGGCGGCGCGGGCCTGGATGGCGATCAGGCGCTGCTGTTCAAGGCGTGCGCCCTGGAGTTTTTTTTTCTCCGAATCGAGGCGCTGCAGCTCGTCCTCGTTCTTCTTCATCTCGTCCTGGATCTGCCGGATCTGCTTTTCCAGGTCGCCCATCTGGGTTTCGGTGGACTTGAGCTGCTTCTGCACCCCTGACTTCTCGTCCTGGATGTTCTTCAGGTTCTTCTTCAGCTCATTGATGTCTTTCTGCGTCTGCTCCAGCTGACGTTGGGCGTCGGCGCGTTCGTCGGCAACGACCGCGAGCGGGCTCAGGAGGCAGATCAGCAGCAGCGGGAGGAGGGCGCGAGGCATTGGGTGGCGGGCACCTGGATTCTGGACCGGGCTAGTATGCCCGTGGCGGGCGCTAAAAAAAACGCCCCAGGCCGCATGGCGTGGGGCGTTTGCTCTGACCGGCGGGAGATGGCTCACGTTCCCGCCCGATTGTGGCCCTTAAAGCAGGGTGACAATCGATTTGCCGGTCATCTCTTTCGGCTGCTCCAGACCCATCAGATTCAGCAGGGTCGGGGCCACGTCGGCGAGCACGCCGCCCTCGCGGATGCTCACCTTGCGCTTGCCGACATAGACGAACGGCACCGGCTCGCAGGTGTGCGCGGTGTGTGCCTGGCCGGTCATGGCGTCTTCCATCTGCTCGACGTTGCCGTGGTCGGCAGTGATCAGGGCTTCGCCGCCGACCTTGTCCAGCGCCTCGACGATCCGACCGACGCAGGTATCCAGGCACTCGACGGCTTTCACCGCGGCCTCGAACACGCCGGTGTGGCCGACCATGTCGCCGTTGGCGTAGTTGACGATGATCACGTCGAAGCGCTGGTGCTCGATGGCGTCGACGATCCGGTCGGTGACTTCCGGCGCGCTCATTTCCGGCTGCAGGTCATAGGTGGCGACCTTGGGCGAAGGGATGAGGATGCGCTCTTCGCCTTCGAACGGCTCTTCGCGGCCGCCGGAGAAGAAGAAGGTCACGTGGGCGTACTTCTCGGTCTCGGCGATGCGCAGCTGGGTCTTGCCGTTCTTGGCCAGGTACTCGCCCAGGACGTTGTCCAGGGATTCGGGCTTGAACGCGCTGGGCGCCGGGATGCTCGCCGCGTACTGAGTCAGCATCACGTACTGCGCCAGGTGCAGCTCGCGCTGGCGCGGGAACTCCTTGAAGCCCGGCTCGACGAAGGCGCGCGACAGTTCGCGGGCGCGGTCGGCGCGGAAGTTCATGAAGACCACGGCATCGCCGTCCTCCACGCGCACCTGTTCGCCAATGCGGGTGGCCTTGACGAATTCGTCGCTCTCGCCGCGCTCATAGGCAGCGTTCAGCGCGCCCACGGCGGTGTCGGCGGTGAATTCGGCGGTGCCGTCGGTGATCAGGTTGTAGGCGGCTTCGACGCGGTCCCAGCGATTGTCGCGGTCCATGGCGAAGTAGCGGCCGATGATGCTGGCGGTGCGGCCCTTGCCGATGCGGGTGAAGGCGTCGTCGAGCAGCTTCAGCGAAGGCTCGGCGCTCTTGGGCGGCGTGTCGCGGCCGTCGAGGAAGGCGTGCAGGTAGATTTTCTGCGCGCCACGCTGGGCGGCCAGCTCGGCCATGGCGATCAGGTGGTCCTGGTGGCTGTGCACGCCGCCATCGGAGAGCAGGCCGAGGATGTGCACGGCCTTGCCGGCGCCTGCAGCCTGGTCGACGGCGCCGGTCAGCACCGGGTTCTGGAAGAACTCGCCGTCGCGGATGGCCTTGGTGACGCGGGTGAAGTCCTGGTAGACGACACGGCCGGCGCCCAGGTTCATGTGGCCTACCTCGGAATTGCCCATCTGCCCGTCGGGCAGGCCGACATCCATGCCCGAGCCGGAGATCAGGCCGTTGGGCTGGTTGGCCAGCAGGCGGTCCCAGTTGGGCTTCTTCGCGGCGTAGATGGCGTTGAATTCAGGGCTCTCGCTATGGCCGAAGCCGTCCAGGATGATCAGGACCAGCGGTTTGCGCGTTGCAGTCATAGGTACGGCTCTTTCCGAGAATAGGGGTCAGAAAAGGACCGACATTTTACCGGTTGGTGCCGACAGACGCCATGATTGGCAGGGTTCAGCCGTCAGATACGCGCGTGTATACTGGCCGGCATTTTTACGTCTGGATGTCCTGCGCATGTCTTCGTTTCTTCCTCGTCTGATCGAATTCGCCACCCACCACTACCTGCTGGTCGGTGCCCTGGTCATCCTGCTGGTGCTGCTGGCCCTGCACGAAATGCGCAAGGGCGGCCGCGCGCTGTCCACCCGCGAGCTGACCGCCATGGTCAACGCCGAGCAGGCCGTGGTGCTGGATATCCGCCCGACCAAGGAGTTCGCCAGCGGCCACATCGTCGGCGCGTTGAACATTCCGGCGGACAAGCTGAACGCCCGCCTGAGCGAGCTGGACAAGCACAAGGCCAAGACCATCATCGTGGTCGATGGCATGGGCCAGCACTCGGGCACCTGGTGCAGTGTGCTGCAGAAGGCCGGCTACACCGCCGCCAAGCTCTCCGGCGGCATCGGCAGCTGGCGCGGCGACAACCTGCCCCTGGTGAAATGAGATGTCGTCGACCTTGATCTACACCAGCGCGTGGTGCCCTTATTGCATCCGCGCCAAGGCCCTGCTGGACAAGAAGGGTGTCGCCTACGAGGAAATCTCCGTGGACGGCAAGCCTGGCGTGCGCGCCGAGATGGCCAGCAAGGCGGGTCGGACTTCAGTGCCGCAGATCTGGATCGACGGAACCCACATCGGCGGCTGCGACGATCTTTACGCGCTGGAACGCGCGGGCAAGCTGGATACGCTGCTCTCGGCGTAATTCCTCATTCTGAAACGATGCACAAGAAGGTCCCGAAATGACTGAACAAGCCAGCAACGGCGCAGCCGAACAAGACAACAACCCGCAGTTCTCGCTGCAGCGCATCTACGTGCGCGACCTCTCCTTCGAGGCCCCTAAGGCTCCGGAAATCTTCCGTCAGGAGTGGCAGCCGAGCATCGCCATGGACCTCAACACCCGTCAGAAGCAACTGGACGGCGACTTCTACGAAGTGGTCCTGACCGTTTCGGTGACCGTGAAGAACAACGAGGAAACCGCTTTCATCGTTGAAGTGCAGCAGGCCGGCATCTTCCTGATCAAGGGCCTGGACGCGTCCAGCATGAGCCACACCCTGGGCGCCTTCTGCCCGAACATCCTCTTCCCGTACGCCCGCGAGACCCTGGACAGCCTGGTTGTCCGCGGTTCGTTCCCGGCGCTGATGCTGTCCCCGGTGAACTTCGATGCGCTGTACGCGCAGGAAATCGCCCGCATGCAGGCATCCGGCGAGATCCCGGCCCAGTAATCACTGACGCCGAACGAGAAAGGCGCCTTCGGGCGCCTTTTTCTTTGCCTGCGATTCGGGGTTGATCGATTTTTGATCAGGGTCGTGCGTGCTGCAGGGCCCAAGGCCTAGGTACGCTTATCCACAGGCTGTTCCAGCAGTTGCTCAGGGCTGCTGTGGGTAAGGGCGGCGCGTTCGAGTTTGGTGCATGCGCACTAGCAGGGCGCAGCCAACGCCGCGGCGGAGAGGACCTGTAATCCCCGGCGTAGACACCGGCGGGTGCTGTTTCGAACGCTTGTGGATATCGCCGGAAGCCCCTGGCTACGGGACTTTCAGCCAGCCGGGGAGCGACATGGGCGTGGGGCGCAATGCCTTGCGAGCAATCTTGGCACGCCCTCTGCAATACCCCTGATAACAGCGATTTCAGGGGCCTCGGTACAGGCAGGCTGGGGAACCCCTCTTTTACAACTTGCGAGCGTGCCGCCCGAAGCGGTGGCCGTCGCAGCCGGTTCGGGGGTCCTGGTACAGGCAGGCCGGGAAAGCCCCCTTTTTATGCCCGCAGGCGCGCCTAGGCGCACCGCGCACCCGTTAGGGGTCCTGGTACAGGCAGGCCGGGTAAACCCCTCTTTTATGCCTGCGAACCCCTTCGGTGGGTTCGCTTCCCGCTTCGGGGCCCCGGACCAGGCAGGCCGGGAAAACCCCGCTTTTATTCGGGCCGCGCGCTGATGCTCAGGCGCCACCGGCCCCCGGCCTCGGCACTGTCCCAGCTGCCCTGCAGGCGCCGGGTCGACAGCAGCGTCAGCAGAACCCCGCGCTCCCTTGGCTCCAGCTTCCAGCGCACCGGCGCATCGCCGATCCGCAACTGACCCTGCTGGGCGGTGCCGCTGGCATCGATCTGCACCGCCAGGGCGCCATCCAGATGGCCGGCGCGCACTGCCGGCTGTGAGTCCAGAGTCAGTACCAGTCCATCGACGGACGGCTCTACGGCAAGGATCTGCGGGGGGCCCTCGTGCGGCGGATTCACCAGGCGGCCAAGCATCAGCCCCAGCAGCAGGCCGAGCACGCACAGCGACACCAGCACCTTGAGCCAGGGCCTGGGCCGCATTTGCTCCTTGGCGGGGGTAGAATGCCCGCCGTTCTCAGGCTCGGAGCGCTGCATGTTCCACGTAATCCTTTTTCAACCGGAAATCCCCCCAAACACCGGCAACATTATCAGGCTGTGCGCCAATGCGGGTTGCAGCCTGCACCTGATCGAGCCGCTGGGCTTCGAGCTGGACGACAAGCGCCTGCGCCGCGCCGGGCTCGACTACCACGAGTACGCCAGCGTGAAGCGCTATGCGACGCTCGAAGAGTGCTTGCAGCAGCTCGGCCAGCCGCGGGTGTTCGCCTTCACCACCAAGGGCTCGCAGCCGTTCCATGAAGTGGCTTATGAGCGCGGCGATGCCTTCCTGTTCGGGCCGGAAAGCCGCGGCCTGCCGGAAGAAGTGCGTGACGCCCTGCCGCCGGAACACCGCGTGCGCCTGCCGATGCGCCCGGGCTGCCGCAGCCTGAACCTGTCCAACACGGTGGCGGTGACGGTCTACGAAGCCTGGCGTCAGCACGGCTTCGCGATGGATTGAGCGTTTTCTGATCGATCCGCGCAAACCCGCGCCGGGAGGGGAGCGCAGCGGCTTGCCCCAAGCTTATCCACAGACGGGCACACAGTGGATGTGGGCAAGCCGGAAATTCCTGCACAGAAACCACGCAAACCTCCAGACCGCGCGTGCTCTGGGCTGTAGCACGTTCCTTCCCCGTTCCGTGCACAGGCTTATCCACAGGTTCTGTGGATGGATGTTGCGGGTGTGTGACTGCACCGGCCTGCCGGGAATGGCGGGGGCGCAGGAGCGGACTCCGTCCGCGATTGGCCAGAGCCGGTAGCGCGCTCACGGCGATGGAAGAAAAAAGGGGCCTTGCGGCCCCTGTTTCATCGCAGGACCTCAGTCCTCGCCATCCTCGTCCGGGCCGTCGATCTTCATGCCCAGCTCCTTGATCTTGCGGGTCAGGGTATTGCGGCCCCAACCCAGCAGCACGGCGGCATCGCGGCGGCGGCCGGCAGTGTGCTTGAGCGCGGTCTCGATCATGATCCGTTCGAAGGCCGGCACTGCGGTGTCGAGCAGGCTGGACTGGCCACGTCCCAGTGCCTGGTCGGCCCAGTGGCGCAGGGCCTGTTCCCAGTTGGCGGCCGGTACGCTGTCCTGCGGCTGGGTCATCAGCTCCGGCGGCAGGTCGTCGATGTGCACCTCGCGGCCGGAAGCCATGACGGTGATCCAGCGGCAGGTGTTCTCCAGCTGGCGCACGTTGCCCGGCCAGCCGAGATTCTTCAGGTATTCCTCGGTCTCCGGCTTGAGCAGCTTGGGCTCCACCGCCAGTTCCTGCGCCGCTCGGGAGAGGAAGTGTCGGGCCAGCGCCGGGATGTCTTCGCGGCGGTCCGCCAGGCGCGGGATATGTACGCGGATGACATTCAGGCGGTGGAACAGGTCCTCGCGGAACTTGCCCTCGCGCACCAGGTTTTCCAGGTTCTGGTGGGTCGCGGCGATGATCCGCACGTCCACCTTCACCGGTGTGTGGCCACCCACGCGGTAGAACTCGCCGTCCGCCAGCACGCGCAGCAGGCGGGTCTGGGTGTCGGCCGGCATGTCGCCGATCTCGTCGAGGAACAGCGAGCCGCCGTCGGCCTGCTCGAAGCGGCCGCGACGCTGGTTGGCCGCGCCGGTGAAGGCGCCTTTCTCGTGGCCAAACAGCTCGGACTCCATCAGGTCCTTCGGGATCGCCGCCATGTTCAGCGCGATGAACGGCGAGGCCGCGCGCGGGCTGTGACGGTGCAGGGCGTGGGCGACCAGCTCTTTACCGGTGCCCGATTCGCCGTTGATCAGCACGGTGATATTGGAGTGCGAGAGGCGGCCGATGGCGCGGAACACCTCCTGCATCGCCGGCGCCTCGCCGATGATTTCCGGGGTGCGCGTCTGGTTGGCCGGCGCTTCCAGGCCCTGTTGCTCCTGGGCGTGCTGGTTGGCGCGCTTGACCAGGGAGACGGCCTCGTCGACGTCGAAGGGCTTGGGCAGGTATTCGAAGGCGCCGCCCTGGTAGGAGGCCACGGCGCTGTCCAGGTCCGAGTGCGCGGTCATGATGATCACCGGCAGGCGCGGGTGCACCTCGCGGATCTGCGCCAGCAGGTCCAGGCCGCTGGAACCGGGCATGCGGATGTCGGAAATGATCACGTCCGGTTGCTGCCGGCCCAGGCGGCTCATCACGCTGTCGGCGCTGTCGAAGCTGACGGTGGTCATGCCTTCCTGTTGCAGGGCTTTTTCCAGTACCCAGCGGATGGAGCGGTCGTCGTCGACGATCCAGACGGTCTCTGATCGGCTCATGGTCAATGCACTCCTTGTTCCAGGGGCAGGAACAGACTGAATACGGTGTGGCCCGGATGGCTGTCGCATTCGATCAAGCCCTGGTGCTGGCTGATGATGTTCTGGGTAATCGCGAGGCCCAGGCCGGTGCCGTCGGCACGACCACTGACCATCGGATAGAAGATGGTGTCCTGCAGTTCAGCCGGGATGCCCGGGCCGTTGTCCATGATCTCCACCTTGCACACCAGGCGATGGCGCGTGTGGCCGATGGTGAACTGGCGCAGGGTGCGGGTGCGCAGGGTGATGCGCCCCAGCTTGAGTTCGTTCTGTGCGGAGATCGCCTGCATGGCGTTGCGGACGATGTTGAGTACCGCCTGGATCATCTGCTCACGATCGATCAGCAGGTCGGGAATGCTCGGGTCGTAGTCGCGTACCAGCGGGATGGTGCCCTGGGTTTCGGCCTCCACCAGGCTGCAGACGCGCTCCAGCACCTCGTGGACGTTGGTCACCGCCAGCTGCGGCAGTTTGTTCGAGCCGAGCATGCGGTCCACCAGGTTCCGCAGGCGGTCGGCCTCTTCGATGATGACGTTGGTGTAGTCCTTGAGCGACTCTTCCGGCAGCTCGCGGGACAGCAGCTGCGCCGCGCCGCGAATACCGCCCAGCGGATTCTTGATCTCGTGGGCCAGGCCGCGAACCAGCAGCTTGGTGGTTTCCTGCTTGGACAGCTGGGCTTCTTCCTTGGTGATCCGCAGCAGCCGGTCACGCGGGTGGACTTCCAGCAGCAACAGGGTGTCGCGGCGGTCGAGGATCGGCGTCACCGCGTAGTCCACGGTGATGGTCTGGCCGGTCAGCGAGGTCAGGCTCGCTTCGCGCTTGGTGAAGGGATGCGCCTCTTCCACCGCCTGGCGCAGCGACTGCAGCGCCTCCGGCGATTCGGTGAACAGCTCGCTGATGAACTGCCCGTGGCTGCGCTGTCCGCTGACCGCCAGCAGCATTTCCGCCGCCGGGTTCATGTACTCCAGGCGCAGCTCGGCATTGAGCAGGATCACCGCCGTGGTGAGGTTGTCGAGCAACAGGCGGAGCTGGGTTTCTGTAGGCATGGCGTAAGAGATGTCCCAAGACTGTGCGGGAAAATGCAAAAAGCAAACCAGGCCCTGAAAAGACGCGTATTTCACGGCATCGCGCTGATTTGCGGTGCGCAGGCGGCCGATCCGGTCAGCGGGAGTGACCCGAAATGGGGAGAGTATAGAAAGTGGTGCAGGCTGATGCACCGATCTGGTGCATTTGTGCCGGGCCGCACGCCGCGTCAGAGGTCGGCGGCGGCGAGGGGGTGGGAAGCGTCGAGGTCGGCCGATTCGGCCACCGAAACGCGGAACATGTGGAAGGGCTGGCTGGGCGTCTGCTCGATGGTGCGGCCGAGGGTATCGATGATTTCTACCGAAAGCTGGTGGGTGCCCCGGTCGATGTTGTTCAGTGGGAATACCGGGCTGCGGCCGGGTTCGCCCACGGGCTTGCCGTCCAGCAGCAGGCGGTAGAGGTGCCCGGGCAGCAGGGATGGGTCGCTGGTGGCGGAGACGATCAGTGCGCCGTCATTGGCCCGCACGGTGGCGTCGGGCTCCGGCACGATGATACGTAGCAGCTGATACGCCGGCGGGCCGGGCGGCAGTTCGGGTGTGGCCGGTGCATACAGCGGTGGCGGCATGCGCACGCCGTTGGGTGCGCCGGGCTGGGAGTTGATCGGCGCCAGTTGCAGCTTCTGCGCGTTGCCGCGCGGCGGCTGATCGGTGAAGACGCGATTACCTTCCTTGTCGATGTAGGTGTAGACCTCAGCGCTGGCCGAGAGGCAGCACAGCGCCGACAGCAGGAGGATGACCAGTTGGCGCATGGTCAGCCGCCCGTCCTGAGTTGAACCTTGGGCCGTTGCGGGCTGTTGGTGCTGATGCGTTGCAGGGTGAAGCTCACCGGTGCGCTGGCCTGGATCACGCGGCTGCCCTGCAGCACCTGGACTGCAAGTGTATGGTCGCCACGGTCGAGACTCTGCAGGCCGATGCTGGTGCTGCTGGTCGGTGCGCCGTAGGGCTGGCCGTCGAGCACCAGTTGCAGCAGGTGGCCGCCCGCCAGACCGGGCTGCACCACGACATTGACGATGAAGGTGCCGTTGTTCTGCCGTAGTGACTCGTCGTCCGGCAGGTTGCTCAGCGCAAGAATGGCGTAGGGGGTAGCGGCCTGGTTCGCGGTACCGCTGTCGGCGGGGACGGCGACCGGGCCCTGCGGGCCAACGGTGTTGGTCGGCGGCAGCTCGACGGGCTTGGCGTCGACATTGGTCGGCGGCTGGTTGGTGAACACCGTCTTGCCGTTGGCGTCGGTGTACTTGTAGATCTGCGCGCTGGCTGGCAATGCGGCGGCGAGCAGCAGGGCGGTGAGGATCAGGCGCATGAAGAATCTCCGGATGGTCATGCCAAGCCTTGCACCGCCGACGGCGGCTGGCAAGTTGCCTATTGTCTTTCAGCGGGGCGCCGCGCGTTGTGCGCTGCTGCTCGTGGGGGGGACCTTTCCTGCGTGGGACGGGTCCGAGCCTGGCGCCGGCGTCTGTATGATGCGGGCAAGCGTGATTGTCCATGTTGGTGGGGTATGCCTGTGATTCCGATTCGTTACCTGCTTCGCCAGTGGCTGCTGCTGTGCTGCCTGGGCCTCGGCTTGTCCGTCGCCGGGCCTGCGCTGGCGGCGCTTCCCGGGCCGCTGGCCGGGGTGACGGGCAGTGGCGAGGCGAAGGTCAGCGACGCCCAGCTGGAGCAGTCGCTGAACCAAGTGATCAAGACCCTGGAGAGCGACCAGCAACGCGCCGACCTGCTGAAGAAGCTCAAGCAGCTGCGTGATGCCACGCAGAAAGGCACCGAGGACCAGGGCGGTGTGCTCGGCCTGATCGGCGACACTCTGGGTAGCCTGGAGCGCCAGTTCGAGGGCGCCAACAGCCCCGTGGTGCGCTGGTCGGAACTGTTCCAGGGCGCCGGCTTCGAGCTCGACGCGCGTACCCCGTCGCTGGCGGAGTGGCCGGGGATGATCCTCGATTTCGCCCTGGTCATCCTCATCTGGGCCTGTGTCGCCCTCGGCCTGCGCTGGATCGCCGGGCGCATGCGCAAGCGCTTCGGCCTGGAAGACGAGCTGCCGCAACACCCCAAGACCCGCGACCTGCTGCTGTTCGCCCTGCGCAAGCTCGGCCCCTGGCTGGTGGCCTTCCTGATCACCGTCTACCTGTCCCTGGTGCTGCCCAGCTCGCTGGGCAAGCTGGTGGCCATGGTGATCGCCTACACCCTGGTGTGCGGCACGCTGTTCTCCGCCCTGTGCGTGATTTCCCTGTCGCTGCTCAGCGGCCCGCACCGCATGCGTGCGCTGGATATCCTGCGGCGTCGCGCTTTCCGCCCGCTGTGGCTGATCGGCAGCCTCGCCGCGCTGGGCGAAGTGATGCACGATCCGCGCGTCATCGAGAGCCTGGGGATGAACATCTCGCTGTTCGTCGGCTCCGTGGCGAACATCTGCGCCGCGCTGCTCACCGCGCTGTTCGTCCTGCAGTTCCGCCGGCCGATCGCCCACCTGATCCGCAACCAGCCGCTGGAGCGCCGCCTCAAGCGCCGTGGCCTGAGCGACCTGGTGGAACTGATCGGCTCGATCTGGTTCCTGCCGGTGCTCGTGCTGGTCGGCATCTCGTTGTTCGCCACCATCGTCACCGCCGGCGACAGCAGCTACGCCTTGCGCCGGGCCCTGGTCTGCGCCGTGGTGGCGGTGGTGGCGATGACCGTCAACGGGCTGATCCGTCGCGCCCACCAGCGCTCGGCGCGGCGCGGCGCACGACGCCACGCGCCGTACATCGAGCAGTTGCAGAGCTTTGGCTACACCCTGCTGCACATCGCCAGCCTGCTGTTCTTCCTGGAGATCGGCCTGCGCGTCTGGGGCATGTCGCTGATCGGCTTCGCCGAGGGGGATGGCTCGCAGATCAGCATGAAGCTGTTCAGCTTCGGCACCACCCTGCTGGTGGCCTGGCTGGTCTGGATCCTCACCGACACCGCGGTGCAGCACAGCCTCGGCCTGGGCGGCAAGAAGAGCGCCAACGCCCGCGCGCTGACCATGTTGCCGCTGATCCGCAACGTGCTGTTCGTGACCATCGCGGTGATCGCGCTGATCGTCGCGCTGGCCAACATGGGCATGAACGTCACGCCGCTGCTCGCCGGCGCCGGTGTGATCGGTCTGGCCATCGGCTTCGGCGCGCAGTCGCTGGTGGCGGACCTGATCACCGGCCTGTTCATCATCATCGAGGATTCGCTGTCCATCGACGATTACGTCGACGTCGGCGGCCATCTCGGCACGGTGGAAGGCCTGACCATTCGCACCGTGCGCCTGCGTGACCTGGACGGTGTGGTGCACACCATCCCGTTCAGCGAGATCAAGAGCATCAAGAACTACTCGCGGCAGTTCGGCTACGCCATGTTCCGCTGGCCGGTGCCGGCGAGCATGCCGATCGACGACGCGCTGGCGCTGGTCAAGGAGGTCTCCGGCGAGTTGCGCGGCGACCGCACCATCAACCGTGCCATCTGGTCGCCGCTGGAAATCCAGGGCATCGAGAGCTTCGACGCCGGCCAGGCGATCCTGCGCTTCCGTTTCAAGACCGCGCCGATCCGCCAGTGGGAAGTGCAGCGCGCCTTCAACCTGCGCCTGCGACAGAAGCTCGACAAGGCCGGGCTGGAACTGTCCATGCCGCGCCTGAACGTGCAGCTCTCGCGCATGCGCAAGTCGCGCCGCGAGGATGACGAGGAGCAGGGCGTGCCGGTAGACGGCGGGATCTGATCCCGGCGGACTTCAGGGTGTCTTCAGTGCACGGCAGGTGCGGCGCAGGTCACGATCATCGATGCCTTCGCAATCAGCCGCGGTGCCGCTGGTCATCGCTCGACAGGTGCGGCGCATGTCGCGGTCATCAATGCTTTCGCAGTCGCCGGGGTTGTTGGTGACGATGGCCTGGCATTGCCGGCTGGTGTCACGGTCATGGATGTCGCTGCAATCGGTCCTGCCATTGTCGGGCGCAACCTTCGCCTCGCAGTACCGTCTCAGGTCTCGGTCGCCAATGCTGTTGCAGTCCGTGATGCTGCCGCTCTTCACTGCCTCGCACATTCGTTGCAAGTCGCGATCTTGCACATCGTTGCAATCGGTCAGCGCGTGAGCGGAAAGCGGCAGGCATAACAGCAGGGGCAGAATTCGGGACAAGTAGTGCATCGGAACCCTTCTTGGGTAGTGGCGACGGAGTGAAATCTAGTCATGGTCGATGCGCCCGGCAATAAAAAAGGCCTCCCGAAGGAGGCCTTAATGGTGTCGCTATTTATAGGTATTCGTGGATCAGACGCTGTAGTACAGGTCGTATTCCAGCGGGTGCACGAAGGTGCGCACCTTGATTTCTTCTTCCGACTTCAGCTCGATGTAGGCATCGATGAACTCGTCGGTGAACACGCCGCCCTTGGTCAGGAACGCACGGCCCTTGTCGAGTTCTTCCAGCGCCTCTTTCAGGCTGCCGCAAACCTGCGGGATTTCCTTCGCCTCTTCCGGCGGCAGGTCGTACAGGTTCTTGTCGGCGGCATCGCCGGGGTGAATCTTGTTCTGGATGCCGTCCAGGCCTGCCATCAGCAGAGCGGCGAAGCACAGGTAGGGGTTGGCAGCCGGGTCCGGGAAGCGCGCTTCGATGCGGCGGGCTTTCGGGCTGGATACGTACGGAATACGGATCGAGGCGGAACGGTTACGGGCCGAGTAGGCCAGCATGACCGGAGCTTCGAAGCCCGGAACCAGGCGCTTGTAGGAGTTGGTGGCCGGGTTGGTGAAGCCGTTCAGAGCCTTGCCGTGCTTGATGATGCCGCCGATGAAGTACAGGGCGGTATCGGACAGGCCGGCATAGCCTTCGCCAGCGAAGGTGTTCTTGCCATCCTTGGAGATGGACATGTGAACGTGCATGCCCGAGCCGTTGTCGCCGTACAGCGGCTTCGGCATGAAAGTCACGGTCTTGCCGTAGGCGTCGGCAACGTTGTGGATGCAGTACTTCAGGGTCTGAACTTCGTCAGCCTTGGCCACCAGGGTGTTGAACTTCACGCCGATTTCGTTCTGGCCGGCAGTCGCCACTTCGTGGTGGTGAACTTCGATGACCAGGCCCATCTCTTCCATGGCGTTGCACATGGCGGTACGGATTTCGTGGTCGTGGTCGACCGGCGGTACCGGGAAGTAGCCGCCCTTGACGCCCGGACGGTGACCTTTGTTGCCGGTCTCGATGTCAGCGTCGGTGTTCCAGGAAGCCTGCTCGGAGAAGATCTTGAACATCGAGCCGGAGATGTCGGACTTGAACTTCACTTCGTCGAAGATGAAGAACTCCGGCTCCGGGCCGACGAATACGGTGTCACCGATACCGGTGGACTTCAGGTATTCCTCGGCGCGCTTGGCGATGTTGCGCGGGTCGCGCTCGTAGCCTTGCATGGTGCTCGGCTCGATGATGTCGCAAACGATGATCAGGGTCGGCTCTTCGGTGAACGGGTCGAGCACGGCGGTGCTGTCGTCCGGGAGCAGGATCATGTCGGAGGCTTCGATGCCCTTCCAGCCTTCGATGGAAGAGCCATCGAACATCTTGCCGGCTTCGAAGAACTCGTCGTCCAGCGCGTCGCGGGCGGGCATGGTGACGTGCTGCTGCTTGCCTTTGGTATCGGTGAAGCGCAGGTCAACCCACTTCACGTCATGATCTTTGATCAGTTGTTGCGACTTGTACGACATGCTGTCCTCCAGGAGGGATTAGAGCTGGGAGCTTTCTGTGCCCCAGTATCGGGTGATGCCGGCCGGAATACTCCGCCAGGGCAACCTGCCTCACAAGAGAGCAAGTTGCGTGCCAGTGCCCGTAAATGGGCAGAGGCCCAGAAATCACGGGCTGTAGCGGGAGTTATAGAGGATTGCGCGATAATAGTGCACCGCTTTGGTGCTCCATCGTGGTGCATCAGTCCATTTTGGTGCACTAAAAAGAAAGTCTCCGATTTCTGCTCAAGTCTTGAGCAATTTCGGATATAATTCCGCCCCTTTTTTTCAGTCCCATGGCAATCGCCCGATCCGCATGAAACTCATCGTCAAGGTCTTCCAGGAAATCACCATCAAGAGCCGGCCGGTGCGCAAGCGCTTCATCCGCCAGCTGGCGAAGAATATTCGCACGGTGCTCCGCGATCTCGATCCCGAGCTGCTGGTCGAGGGCGAGTGGGACAACCTCGAGGTCGAGACCAGGGTCACCGACCCGAAGGCGCTGCGCGAAATGATCGAGCGCCTGACCTGCACGCCGGGTATCGGCCACTTCCTGGAAGTGCACGAATACCCGCTGGGCGATTTCGACGACATCCTCGAGAAGTGCAAGGCACACTTCGGCGACCAGCTGCCGGGCAAGGTCTTCTCCATGCGCTGCAAGCGCGCCGGCAAGCACCCCTTCACCTCCATTGATGTGGAGCGTTACGTCGGCGGTGGCCTGCGCCAGCATTGCGGCGCGGCGGGCGTGTCGCTGAAGAACCCGGAAGTGCAGGTGCGCGTGGAAATCCGCCACGACCGCCTCTACGTGATCCACGCCCAGCACGATGGCCTCGGCGGCTACCCGCTGGGTGCGCTGGAACAGGTGCTGGTGCTGATGTCCGGCGGCTTCGATTCCACCGTGGCGGCCTACCAGATGATGCGCCGTGGCATGATCAGCCACTTCGTGTTCTTCAACCTCGGCGGCCGTGCCCACGAACTGGGCGTGATGGAAGTCGCGCACTACCTGTGGAAGAAGTACGGCAGCTCCCAGCGCGTGCTGTTCGTCAGCGTACCCTTCGAGGAAGTGGTCGGCGAGATTCTCACCAAGGTCGACGACAGCTACATGGGCGTGACCCTCAAGCGCATGATGCTGCGCGCCGCCAGCCGTGTGGCCGAGCGTCTGGAGATCGACGCGCTGGTGACCGGCGAGGCGATTTCCCAGGTGTCCAGCCAGACCCTGCCGAACCTCTCGGTGATCGACCGGGTGACCGACACCCTGGTCCTGCGCCCGCTGATCGTCAGCCACAAGCAGGACATCATCGACACCGCGACCAGGATCGGCACCGCCGAGTTCGCCAAGCACATGCCAGAATACTGTGGCGTGATCTCGGTGAACCCGACCACCCAGGCCAAGCCGTACCGCGTCGACCACGAAGAAACCAAGTTCGACATGGCCGTGCTCGACCGCGCCCTGGAGCGCTCCACCCAGATGACCGTCGATCGCGTGATCGATGAACTGGGCAAGGACCTGGCCGTGGAAATGGTCGACGAGGTGCTGGCCGGGCAGATCGTGGTGGACATCCGTCACCCCGATGCCCAGGAAGATGAACCGCTGGCCATCGAGGGCATCGAAGTGCTGCCGATGCCGTTCTACGCGATCAACAGCAAGTTCAAGGAACTGGACCCCAACCGCCAGTACCTCCTGTATTGCGACAAGGGCGTGATGAGTCGCCTGCACGCCCACCACCTGGTCAACGAAGGGCACACCAATGTGCGTGTTTACCGTCCGCAATAAAGGCGCGGACCAACGCCGCCAGCCCGGACTGTTCGGCGGCAGTATCCGCCACCGACCTCCCGACACATTCGGTGCGTAGGCTCACGCCCTGACCTTTTGCACCGCCGCGCCACGGCCCGGCCCCCGCTGCCGAAAACGGCAGCCGAAGATTCACTATCGAGACTGACACTGTGATCGAAAAACTGCGCAACATCGCCATCATCGCCCACGTCGACCATGGCAAGACCACCCTCGTAGACAAGCTCCTGCGCCTGTCCGGCACCCTCGACCGCAAAGAAGCGGAAAACGAGCGCGTGATGGACTCCAACGACCAGGAAAAAGAGCGTGGCATTACCATTCTGGCGAAGAACACCGCCCTGAAATGGAACGACTACAGCATCAACATCGTCGACACCCCCGGCCACGCCGACTTCGGCGGTGAGGTTGAGCGCGTGATGTCCATGGTGGACTCCGTACTGCTGGTGGTCGACGCCCAGGACGGCCCCATGCCGCAGACCCGCTTCGTGACCCAGAAGGCCTTCAAGGCCGGCCTGCGTCCGATCGTGGTGGTGAACAAGATCGACCGTCCGGGCGCGCGTCCTGACTGGGTCATCGACCAGATCTTCGACCTGTTCGACAACCTCGGCGCCACCGACGAGCAGCTGGACTTCCCGATCGTCTACGCCAGTGCCCTGAACGGCATCGCCGGCATGGACCACGAGAAGATGGACGACAACATGGACGCGCTGTTCCAGGCGATCATCGACCACGTTCCGGCGCCGAAAGTCGACGTCGACGGTCCGTTCCAGATGCAGATCTCCCAGCTGGACTACAACAGCTTCCTCGGCGTGATCGGCATTGGCCGTATCGCCCGCGGCAAGGTCAAGACCAACACCCCGGTCGTGGCCATCAGCGACGACGGCACCAAGCGCAACGGCCGTATCCTGAAGATCATGGGCCACTCCGGCCTGCAGCGCGTCGAAGTCGCTGAAGCCGAAGCCGGCGACATCGTCTGCGTCTCGGGCATGGACGAGCTGTACATCTCCGACACCCTGTGCGACCCGCAGAACGTCGAAGCGCGCCCGCCGCTGACCGTCGACCAGCCGACCGTGAGCATGACCTTCCAGGTCAACGACTCGCCGTTCGCCGGTAAGGAAGGCAAGTTCGTCACCAGCCGCAACATCAAGGACCGTCTGGACAAGGAACTACTGCACAACGTGGCCCTGCGCGTCGAGCAAGGCGACTCCCCGGAGAAGTTCAAGGTCTCCGGCCGTGGCGAACTGCACCTCTCGGTACTGATCGAAACCATGCGCCGTGAAGGCTTCGAACTGGCCGTAGGCCGTCCGGAAGTGGTCATCATCGAGACCGCCGACGGCGAGAAGCAGGAGCCTTACGAGAACGTCACCATCGACATCGAAGAGCAGCATCAGGGCTCGGTGATGGAGCAGATGGGCCTGCGCAAGGGCGATCTGACCAACATGATCCCCGACGGCAAGGGCCGCGTGCGCCTGGAATACACCATCCCGGCGCGTGGCCTGATCGGCTTCCGTAACAACTTCCTGACCCTGACCTCGGGCACCGGCATCCTGACCTCGACCTTCAGCCACTACGGCCCGATCAAGGCCGGCGAAGTGACCAACCGTCAGAACGGCGTGCTGGTCTCCATGGCCACCGGCACCGCGCTGACCTACTCGCTGGAAACCCTGCAAAGCCGCGGCAAGCTGTTCCTCGGCCCAGGCGACGAGATCTACGAAGGCCAGCTGGCCGGCATCAACAGCCGCGACAACGACCTGGTGATCAACCCCACGAAGGGCAAGAAGCTCGACAACATGCGCGCTTCGGGCAAGGACGAAGTCATCGCCCTGGTTCCGCCGATCCGCTTCACCCTGGAGCAGGCGCTGGAGTTCATCGCCGATGATGAGCTGGTGGAAGTGACTCCGAAGTCCATCCGTCTGCGCAAGAAAATGCTCAACGAGAACGACCGCAAGCGCTACGAACGCGCCAAGGTCTGATCGATCTGCAGTGAAAAAGCCGGGCTCATGCCCGGCTTTTTCATTTCTGCGTGGCTGAAAGGCAGTATCGAGACGTCTGATCCTGTGAAGCTGAGAGTTAGTGGACGCAGGCCAGGGAACCGGGCCGATATACTCAGCCTGCCGGACGTTGCCGTCCGGTTCGGGATGGATTCGCACAGAACCTCAAGGATTCGAAAGCATGCAATGGATTTTCATGCTGGTCGGCCTGGTCATCGGCGCCGCTGCGGGCGAGTCGATCACCGGGGCGGTTTTGGGCGCGGTGGTTGGTCTCGCGCTGGGACAGACCTTCGCGCTGCACAGCCTGCAGCGGGAGAACGTCAGCCTTCGCGGTGAGCTGAAGGCCTTTGGCGAGCGCTTCGACCAGGGCACCAAGGCCCTGTATGAGCGGCTGCTGCAGGTGGAGCGTGACGCGAGCGGGCAGACGCCGCCGCCGGCCAGCGTCGAGTACGTTGCGCCGCCAATGCCGGCCGCACCGGACGTTCCCGAGCCCGAGCCCCCCGTCAGCGAACCCGCTGTCGCCGAGCTGGAGTGGAACATCGAGCTGCCCGCCAGCGAGCCGGTGCCCGCCGCGGTGGCTGCCGCGCAGGTGGAAGCGCCCATCGAGTGGTCCGACCTGGTGCTCGAACCGATGGAAAGGCCGGCCGTCCAGGCCCGCGTCGAGGAGTCCGAGGCCCAGCCGACACCAGCCCCTGCCGCGCCGCCGCTGCCGCCATCTCCGCCGGCCCCTTCGCTGTTCGACCGCGCCTTCGGCGCCGCCCGCGACTGGCTGCTGGGCGGCAACACCGTGTTACGCGTCGGTGTGGTGCTGCTGTTCCTTGGCCTGGCCTTCCTGCTGCGCTACGCCACCGAAGGCATGACCATGCCGCCGCAAGGCCCCTACATCGGCACCGCGGCCGCCGCGCTGGCGCTGCTCGGGCTCGGCTGGTGGCTGCGTCACCGTCGCCCGGCCTACGCGCTGATCCTCCAGGGCACCGGCGTCGCTGTGCTCTACCTGACGGTGTTCGCCAGCATCAAGCTGTATCCGGCAATGAACCATGGTGAAGTGCTGATCGATCCGAAGGCCGGCTTCGTGCTGCTGGTGGCGGTCACTCTGTTCTCGGCGATCCTCGCCATCCTGCAGGACGCCCTGGGCCTCGCCGCCGCCGCCGCACTGGGCGGTTTCGCCGCGCCGATCCTGGCCTCCACCGGCGGTGGCAGCCATGTCGCACTGTTCAGCTACTTCGCCCTGCTCAACGCCGGCATCTTCGCCATCGCCTGGTTCAAGGCCTGGCGGCTGCTCAACCTGATCGGCTTCTTCGGTACCTTCGGCATCGGCCTGGCCTGGGGGCTGCGCTCCTACAAGCCGGAGCTGTTCGCCACCACCGAGCCGTTCCTGATCCTGTTCTTCCTCACCTACGTCGCCATTGGCCTGCTGTTCGCCCGTCGTCGCCTGCGTGAGGCGGCCGGGGCGCCGGAGGACGATTCGCGCGATGCGCTGCTGCGCTGGTCGGCGCGGCAGACCGACTACGTCGACGGCACCGTGCTGTTCGGCACGCCGTTGGTGGGCTTCGGCCTGCAATACGGAATCATCCAGCACCTGGAATTCGGCGCGGCGTTCAGCGCCCTGGCGCTGGGCCTGTTCTACATGCTGCTCGCCCGCCTGCTGGCCGGGCGCACCGCCGGCCGCGCGCTGCTGCTGGTGGAAACCTGCCTGGCGCTGGGTGTGGTGTTCGGCACCCTGGCGATCCCGCTGGGCCTGGACGCGCGCTGGACTTCCGCGGCCTGGGCAGTCGAAGGCGCGGGCATCTTCTGGCTCGGCTTGCGCCAGCAGCGGCCGCTGGCGCGGATTTTCGCCTTGCTGCTGCAAATCGGTGCAGCGCTGGCCTTCCTCGGCGAACTGCGTGCCGACCCGCAGTCGCTGACGCTGCTTGAAGGCGCCCCGTTGGGCGCGCTGATGCTCGGCGTGGCGCTGCTGTTCAGCTTCTGGAACCTGCGCAATGCCAATGCTGAAACCCTGCGTAGCTGGGAGCCGAGCGCCCGTCCGGTACTGGCGGCCTTCGGCCTGGCCTTCCTCTACCTGATCGCGCCGTTGCTGATGGGCGCGGACGGCACGGCCATGACCTGGGCCGTGGCCGGTCTGGCCACGCTGTTCGCCGCATTGCGCCTGCGTTCGCGCACCTTCCTGGCCTGCGCCTTTGCGGTGCAGTTGCTCGGTGGCGCGGTGTTCCTTCTGCATCTGCAGGGCGCGCAGGAGGGCAACGGAGTACTTGGCTCAGGCTGGCGTGGGCTGGTGACTGCCTCGCTGATCGGCCTGGCGCTGATCGCCGCCATGCTGATCGCCGCGCGCGACTCGATGGTGCGCGACGACCGCCGGCTGATGCTCGGCCTGAGCGTGGTCCTGCTGCTGGGCCTGGCCTTCATCAACCTCGCCGTGCTGTTCGTGCTGCCGTGGCAGACCGCTGCCGCCGTCTGGGCCGGCAGCGGCCTGCTGATCCTCTGGCTGAGCCTGCAGTTGCAGCAGCGCGCCGCGTTCATCTTCGGCCTGGTGTTGCAGGTGATCGGCGCGGGTGCCTTCCTGCTCGGCGGCTCGGCGTTGTTCGGTGACCTGCCCAGCGAGGGCCTGAAGCCGCTGGCGCACATGGGCTTCTGGACCCCGGCGGTACTGGCGCTGGCCGCGATCATCGGCGCCTGGCGCCTGCACCGGGCCAGCGAGCGCGAGCGCAACCTGGCGCTGGGTGGCCTTGGGCTGGAGCAGCTGTCGCAGTTGCTGCTGGTCTGGGGCGCCGGCTGGTGGGCGCTGACCGCGGTGTCGGAGATTGCCCGCTTCGTGCCCAGCGAGATGCGTGAACACGTGGCGCTGCTGGTGGCGGCCATCAGTGTCGGCCTCTGGTCACTGCTGGCGCGCCGCGAGCAATGGCGCGCGCTGGCGTTGCTGTGCCTGGCGCTGGTGCCGGTGTCGCTGGTGGCCCTGGCCAGTGCCTGGAACCTGCAATACCACCCGTTGGCCGATCTGGGCTGGCTCGGCTGGCTGGCGGTGTTCGCGGTGCACTTCCTCACCCTGCGCCGGCTCGCTGCCTGGCTGCCGCGCCGTGCTGCACAGGCAGCCCATGTGCTGGGCTGCTGGCTGATCCTCGGCGTGCTGGCGCTGGAGCTGCGCTACCTGTTCTTCGCCCTGGCCGAGCATTACAACGCCTGGCGCTGGCTGGGCTGGGCGCTGGTGCCGAGCCTGTTCCTGATCCTCATGGGCGGCGTGGCGCGCTTGCCGTGGCCGGTGGCGGCCTTCGAGCGCGAGTACCGCGCCATCGCCGCCGCGCCTGTGGCCCTGGCGCTGCTGGGCTGGTTCTGGCTGGTCAACCTGTTCAGCAACGGCGCCGCCGACCCGCTGCCCTACCTGCCGCTGGTGAACCCGCTGGAGCTGGGCATGCTCATCGTGCTGGCGGCGATCTTCCAGTGGACGCGCCTGGGCCTGCCGCAGCTGGGCGTGGCCGAGTCGAGCCTGCGCCTGCCGGTGCAGGCGCTGCTGGGCGCTTCGCTGTTCGCCCTGCTGACCATGGCCGTGTGCCGCACCGCCCATCACTGGGGCGGCGTGCCGTTCGAGTTCGACTCCCTGAGCCAGTCCATGCTGGTGCAGGCCGGGCTGTCCATCGTCTGGGCACTGATCGCCCTGGGCCTGATGATCGCCGGGCACCTGCGCGGCCGCCGCGACTTCTGGCTGGTCGGCGCGGTACTGCTGGTCGTGGTGGTGATCAAGCTGTTCCTCGTCGACCGCGCCAGCGGCGGCAGCCTGGAACGCATCATTTCCTTCATCGGCGTCGGCGTGCTGATGCTGATCGTCGGCTACTTAGCGCCGCTGCCGCCGCGTCGGCCCGCGCCCGAAGAGCCATCGCAACAGGAGCAACCCTCCGCATGAAGCTCAAGAACCTAGTCCTGCTCGCGGGTGCCTGCCTGCTGGGCAGCCAGGCCAGTGCCGCACCCGCTCCCGCGGATTTTGCCAATCGTGTGCCGCTGGAAGTGTCCGGCAACGGGCCCTGGTACCGTGTGCAATTGCCCATCGAGGTGCTGTTCGCTGCGCGCCATGGAGATCTGCGTGACGTTCGTATCTTCAACGCCGAAGGCGAGGCGCTGCCATACAGCCTGCGCACCAGCGCGGCCAGCGAGAAGGAGGTGCGCAGCGAAGTGCAGGCGCGCATCTTCCCGCTGCGCAGCGCCTCCGGCAGCTCGGCCGGCGACAACCTGAAGATCGTTCGCAGCACCACCGGCACCATCCTCGAAATCACCCCGAACGCGCCCGAGCAGGGCAAGACCCAGGTGCTGCGCGGCTGGCTGCTGGAGACCGGCTCCGGCGACCTGCCGCTGGACCGCCTGCAACTGGACTGGACTGCGGACTCCGATGGTTTCCAGCGCCTGCGCATCGAGGCCAGCGACGACCTGGAGCACTGGCGCTCGCTGGGCGAAGGGCAATTGGCGCGGCTGGACTTCAATGGCCAGCGCATCGAGCAGAACGACATCGCGTTGCCCGGTCAGACGGCGCGCTACCTGCGCCTGTGGTGGGAGTCGCCGGAACAGGCGGCGCAACTGGTCGGCGCCACCCTTAGCGGCAGCCGCAGCAGTGCCGGGCCGGTGCCGATGCTCTGGTCCGAGCCGCTGGCAGCCCAGGCCGACAACAACGGAGACTTCAGCTGGAGCCTGCCGCTGGCGTTGCCCGTGGAGCGGGTACGGATTCCCCTGCAGCAGAACAACACCCTGGCGCCGGTGGTGATCTCCGGCCGCCATGACGGCAACGTGCAGTGGGCGCCGCTGGCGCGCGGCGTGCTCTACCGCCTGCCGGGGCAGGGCGGGGAAGTCACCCAGGAAGAACTGCAACTGCCCGGCACCAGCCTGGCCCAGTTGCGCCTGCAGGTGGATTCGCGCGGCGGCGGACTCGGCGGTTCGACGGCGCACCTGAGCGTGGGCGTGCGCGCCAGCGAACTGGTGTTCCTCGCCCGCGGCGGCGCGCCCTACGAACTGGCGGTGGGCAGCGCTTCCATCAGCGATGGCAGCCTGCCGCTGTCCACCCTGGTGCCCGGCTACGAACCCAAACGTCTGGCGAGCATGGGCGAGGCGCGGCTCCAGGGCACTTTGCAGGCACCGGCGACACAAATGCCGGCGAATGCCGTCAAAGCCGATACCCACTGGAAACGCTACGGCCTGTGGGCGCTGCTGCTGGCGGGCGTCGGCCTGCTCGCGCTGATGGCGCTGAGCCTGCTGCGGAGCAACCGCCAGGCGAGCTGATCGACGCGGATCGCCGCAAGATAGGGGTGTCGCCTGTAGAAATTCTGATACTGTCTTGGTTGTTCTGATTGCCAAATAACAACAAAGCATGGAGTAGCAGAATGATCAGAAAGGCGCTCACCCCGCTGGCGGCTGCGTGCGCATTGGCCATTGCCACGCAGGCCTCCGCAGCCCCTTCGCCGTATTCCACCATGGTCGTCTTCGGCGACAGCCTGAGCGATTCCGGCCAGTTCGCCGATGCCAGCGGCCCCGCCGGTGCCAGCACCCGCTTCACCAACCGAGTCGGCCCGACCTACCTGGACGGTAGCGGCGAGATCTTCGGCCCCACCGCGCCGATGATCCTGGGCGGCAAGCTGGGTATCAGTGGCACCGACCTGAACCCCTCGACCTCGCTGGTGCCCGGCACCGTCGACGGCAACAACTGGGCAGTCGGCGGCTACCGCACCGACCAGATCTACGACTCCATCACCGCTGCCGGCGGCTCGACGGTCACCTCCGGCTCCGACAGTCGCACCCGTGACGGCTACCTGGTGAACAACCGCGCCGACCCGAACGCGCTCTACTACCTCACCGGTGGCGGCAACGACTTCCTCCAGCTGCGCATTACCGATGACCCCACCGCCCGTGCGGCTGCCGGGCGTCTGGTCGACAGCGTGGATGCGCTGCACAACGCCGGCGCGCGCTACATCATGGTCTGGCTGCTGCCCGACCTGGGCCAGACACCGGCCACCAATGGCACCGCGCTGGAGCCCTTCGGCACCCAACTGTCGGGCATCTTCAACGAGGAACTGGTCAGCCAGCTGGCGGCGTCGAACGCCAACGTCATTCCGCTGAACATCCCGGCGATGTTCAAGGAAGTACTGGCCAACCCGGGCGCCTACGGCCTGGCCACTGACCAGAACCTGATCGGCACCTGCTTCAGCGGCAACAGCTGCCCCGAAAACGCGGTGTACGGTCGCCATGGCAGCAACCCCGACCCGACCAAGCTGATCTTCAACGATGGCGTGCACCCGACCATCGCCGGCCAGACCCTGATCGCCGACTACGCCTACTCGGTGCTCTCCGCCCCGTGGGAAGCGACCATGCTGCCGGAGATGGCCCTGGGCACCTACAACGCCTACCAGGACCAGTTGCGCAGTCAGTGGCTGGCAGACTGGGAAAACTGGCAGGGCACCGGCCAGTGGCGCGGCTTCGTCACCGGTGGCGCGCAGCACCTGGACTACGACGATCAGGACAGCGCGGCCGATGGCTCCGGTTACGGCGCCAACCTGACCCTGGGCACCAGCTACCGCCTCGATGACGCCTGGCGTGTCGGCGGCTCGCTGGGTTTCTACCGGCAGAAGCTGGAGCTGGGCGCGGATGACTCCGACTACAAGCTCAACAGCTACCTGGGCAGCCTGTTCGTGCAGTTCCAGCAGAACCGCTGGTGGGCTGATGCGTCGGTAACCGGCGGCAAGCTCGACTTTGATGACGCCAACCGCAAGTTCACCATCATCAACCACGAGGTCGAAGAGAAGGCCGACACCGACGGCAGCCTGCTGGCCTTCAGCGGTCGCCTGGGCTACGACATTGCCCAGGGCGGCGAGAACTGGCACCTGTCGCCCTTCGTCAGCGCCGACTGGGCGCGGGTGAAAGTGGATGGCTACGAAGAGGGCAGCGGCCGCTCTACCGCGCTGGCCTACGACGATCAGGACCGCTACTCCCGTCGCCTCGGCGTCGGCCTGCAGGGCAAGCTGGACCTGTCCCAGGAGACCCAGCTGTTCGGCGAGGTGGCCGTGGAGCGCGAGTACGCCGACGACACCCAGAACGTCGGGATGAACTTCACCAGCCTGCCGGACATCGGCTTCAGCCTGCAGGGCTACACCCCGCAGAGTCACCTGCAGCGCGCCACCATCGGCTTCGCCCAGAAGCTGACCCCGGAGCTCTCGTTGCGCGGCGGCTACAGCGCGCACCGCAGCAGCGACGACCTGGCCCAGGGCGTGAACCTGGCACTGAGCCTGGACTTCTGATCGCCTGAAGCGGGCAGGGCGGGGTGACAGGCGGTCCGGCTGTCACCCCGCTGTCTTTCCACTCTACTGCCTGTCGCGCGGCCGAAGGTCGCAAGGCCGCTCCTCTCTGGGGAACTGCCCGTGCGCGGCGGGCTCCAAGCATTCGGCGAGGCCACCGTACAAGGAGGCATCGCGGCCGTTTCCACGCTAGAATGCGCCCTGATTTTTTCCATCTTCTCCCCTGGAGTCTTCCATGTCCCGCGTTACCCTGAGCCGCTATCTGATCGAGCAGACCCGCAGCCACAACACCCCGGCCGACCTGCGTCACCTCGTGGAAGTGGTGGCCCGCGCGTGCAAGGAGATCAGCCACGCCGTTTCCAAGGGCGCGCTGGGCGGCGTGCTCGGCAGCATGGAAACCGAGAACGTGCAGGGCGAGGTGCAGAAGAAGCTGGACGTGCTGTCCAACGAAATCCTCCTGGAAGCCAACGAGTGGGCCGGCAACCTGGCCGGCATGGCCTCCGAGGAAATGGACCATCCCTACCAGATTCCGGGCAAGTACCCCAAAGGCGCCTACCTGCTGGTCTTCGACCCGCTGGACGGCTCTTCCAACATCGACGTCAACGTCTCGGTCGGCACCATCTTCTCCGTGCTGCGCTGCCCGCAGGAATACCTGAGCCAGAACGACAGCCTGCGTGAGGAGGCCTTCCTCCAGCCGGGCACCACCCAGGTCGCCGCCGGCTACGCCATCTACGGCCCGCAGACCATGCTGATCCTGACCCTGGGCAACGGCGTCAAGGGCTTCACCCTGGACCGGGAGCTGGGCAGCTTCGTGATGACCCACGACAACATCACCGTGCCGACCAGCACCGCCGAGTTCGCCATCAACATGTCCAACGAGCGCCACTGGGAAGCCCCGGTACAGCGCTACGTCAGCGAGCTACTGGCCGGCAAGGAAGGCCCGCTGGGCAAGAACTACAACATGCGCTGGATCGCCTCCATGGTGGCTGACGTGCACCGCATCCTGACCCGCGGCGGCGTGTTCATGTACCCGCGCGATTCCCGCGAGCCGGAGAAGCCCGGCAAGCTGCGCCTGATGTACGAAGCCAACCCGATGTCCTTCATCATCGAGCAGGCCGGCGGCGCCGCCACCAATGGCCGCCAGCGCATCCTCGACATCCAGCCGGACAGCCTGCACCAGCGCGTTGCGGTGTTCCTGGGCTCGAAGGAAGAAGTCGAACGCGCCACCGCCTACCACCAGGAAGGCTGATGAGCGCCGCGCCCTGGCAGGCCCTGCTCGACTGGTGGTTCGGCACTGCGCTGGATGCCAATGACGTCGCTGCCCAGCGCAACGCGCTGTGGTTCGGCAAGAGCGGCTGCCAGGACGTGGACTCGGAAAACCGTTTCGGCGGCCTGGTACGCCAGGCTCTGGACGGTGGTCTGCAGGAATGGGAGCGCGAGCCGCAGAGCTGGCTGGCGCTGATCCTGCTGCTGGACCAGCTGCCGCGCATGGTCTTCCGCGATGCCCCGCGCGCCTATGCCGGCGATGCCCGCGCCCAGCAACTGGTGCGCCAGGGCCTGGAAGCCGGTTTCGATCGCCAGCTGCCGCGCATCGAGCGGGTATTCGTCTACATCGTGCTGGAGCACGCCGAAGACCTGGCCAGCCAGAACGAGGCGGTGCGCCTGTACGAGGACTTGCAGGGCGAGTCCAGCGAGAGCGAGAAGGTGCTGTTCGCCGGCTACCTCGCCTACGCGCGCAAGCATCAGGTGGTGATCGAGCGCTTCGGTCGCTTCCCCCACCGCAATACCATCCTCGGGCGCGAGTCCACGCCCGAAGAAGCGAAGTTCCTCACGGAACCTGGCTCACGTTTCTGACTCCAACCCGGCGGCCGAACCGGTCGCCCTGTGCCAAGCTTGTTGGCCTGCCCCCCAAACAATGGAGTTGTCGATGTCTTTCCGCCGCCTCGCGCTCGTCGCGTTCTGTGTCGTCCTGGCCGCTTGCAGCAAAGTGAACCAGGAGAACTATTCCAAGATCAAAACCGGCATGAGCAAGGCCGACGTCGAAAGCCTGCTCGGCAAGCCCACCGAATGCTCCGGCGCGCTGGGCGTTTCCAGCTGCACCTGGGGTGATGAGAAAGCCTTCATCAGCATCCAGTACGCCGGCGACAAAGTGCTGCTGTTCTCCGCCCAGGGTCTGAAATAAGAGCCCCCGGGCAGGGCAGGCGGCCGAGGAGGAACGAATGCATCGATCCATCTGGCTGGCCTGCCTGGCCGCACCTTTCTCCATCATGCTGGGCGGCTGCGCAGGCTCTGCACAGCAGCCACCGCAGACCGTACAGGTCGACCTCAAGCGCTACGAAGGCACCTGGTACGAGCTGGCGCGCAAGCCGATGTTCTTCCAGCGCCAGTGCACGCAGTCCGAAGCCCACTACCGCCTGCAGGACGATGCCAGCATCGCGGTGACCAATCGCTGCCTGACCCAGGACGGCGACTGGGACCAGGCCACCGGCCGCGCCGAGGCGCAGGTGCCGGGCCGCACCGACAAGCTCTGGGTGCGCTTCGACAACACCTTCTCGCGGATTTTCCCCGGCCTCGCCAAGGGCGATTACTGGGTGCTCTACGTCGACGACGACTACCAGACCGCGCTGGTGGGCAACCCCAACCGCGAATACCTCTGGCTGCTCTCGCGCCAGCCGGTGGTGCCGGACGCGACCCGCATGAAGCTGCTGGAACTGGCCCACGAGCGCGGCTACCAGACCGACGACCTGATCTGGCGGGCGGGAGAAACCTCCGCCGCGCCCTGACGAAAAAACGCCCCGAGGGGCGTTTTTTCATGGGGCATATTCGTTCGTGGCTGCCCTCTCCCTAGCCCTCTCCCTGAAGGGAGAGGGGACTGATCGGCATGCTTTGGAAATTTGGTGCTCGCCGGCTAACGCTGTAAATAGCCCTTGCGCCGAACGGCTCCCTCTCCCTTCAGAGAGAGGGCGGGGGAGAGGGACGTTGAAGCTGGCACTCAGCCCAGCAGCTCGCGGAGGACCTGGGCGAAATCGCGGGCGCTCTGTTCTTCCAGCGCATGTTTGCCGCTGCGTACGCGCCATTGCCCGGCAACCATCACGTCGCGCACCTGGCGGTCGCCGCCAGCGAACAGCCAGCGGTTGAGGATGGCGTCGCCACGGGCGGTCTGCAGGTAAGGATCGCCGCCATCGAGTACCAGCAGATCGGCGCGCTTGCCCACCGCCAGTTCGCCGGTGGGCTGGCCGAGGGCCTGGGCGCCGCCGGCCAGCGCGGCGTCGAACAGGGTGCGGCCGACCATCGGCTGGTCCTGCCCGTAGAGGCGGTTGCGGCGCTGGTCGCGCAGGCGCTGGCCGTACTCCAGCCAGCGCAGCTCCTCGACCACGCTGAGTGATACATGGCTGTCCGAGCCGATGCCGAAGCGACCGTGCTGGGCGAGGTAATCCACCGCCGGGAAGATGCCGTCGCCCAGGTTCGCCTCGGTGGTCAGGCAGAGGCCGGCGACCGCGCCGCTGCGGGCCATGGCAGTCACTTCGTCGGCTTCGGCATGGGTGGCGTGGACCAGGCACCAGCGCTCGTCGACTTCGACATTCTCGTACAGCCACTGCAGCGGGCGACGGCCGCTCCAGGCCAGGCAGTCGTCGACTTCCTTCTGCTGCTCGGCGATGTGGATGTGCACCGGGCAACCGCTGGAATCGACGCCCAGCACCTCGGCGATCTGCTGCGGGGTTACTGCGCGCAGGGAGTGGAAGCACAGGCCGACGTCCTGCTGCGGCTGCGTCGCCAGGTGCGCGCGCAGGCCGTCGATCAGTTTCAGGTAGCTGTCGGTGCTGTTGATGAAGCGGCGCTGGCCGTCGCTGGGCGCCTGGCCGCCGAAGCCGGCGTGGGAGTAGAGCACCGGCAGCAGGGTCAGGCCGATGCCGGCGTCCGTCGCCGCCTGGCTCACGCGCAGGGCCAGTTCCGCCGGGTTGGCGTAGCGCTTGCCGTCGACGTCGTGGTGCACGTAGTGGAATTCGGCGACGCCGGTGTAACCGGCCTTGAGCATCTCGATGTACAGCTGGCGGGCGATGACGCCGACCTGTTCGGGCGACAGGCGGCCGACCAGGCGATACATCAGGTCGCGCCAGGTCCAGAAACTGTCGTTGGGGTTGCCGGCGACTTCCGCCAGGCCCGCCATGGCACGCTGGAAGGCGTGCGAATGCAGGTTCGGCATGCCTGCCAGCAGTGGCCCGGAAACCCGTTCGGCGCCCTCCGCACTGGCGTCCGGGGTGATCGCGGTGAACAGGCCGTCATCATCGATCTCGAGGCGGACATTGCGCGCCCAGCCGGAGGGCAGCAGGGCGGATTCGGCGAACAGGACGGACATGCGCGGGGTCCTCGCGAGCTTCTTGGAATTTGTATATACATATACAGACGTTTGCCGAGACCGTAAACTGCAAGGCACCCGACGGTCGCCAGAGGACTTGTATGCACCGGTCGAATCCGGTACATGCCGGAGTCAGACCAGCCGTCGCCACGACAAGGAGTTTCCCGTGCCCGCATCGCCCACGCCTACCCCGCCCGCCGAGGGTTCGTCGCTCGCCGCGCAGATGGGGGAAATTCCCGCGCCGTTGTATGCCCGCGTCAAGCAGCTGATCATCCAGCAGATCCAGTCCGGCACCTGGCCGCCGCACCACCGCGTGCCGTCCGAGGCGGAGCTGGTCGAGGAGCTGAGCGTGAGCCGGATGACCATCAACCGCGCGCTGCGCGAGCTGACCGCCGACGGGCTGCTGGTGCGCATGCAGGGCGTCGGCACCTTCGTCGCCGAGCCCAAGGGCCAGTCGGCGCTGTTCCAGGTGCAGAACATCGCCGAGGAAATCACTGCCCGCGGCCACAAGCACCATTGCGTGGTGGTCAGCCTGATCGAGGAACTGGCCACCGCCGAGCGCGCTCTGGCGCTGGACGTGCGCGAAGGGCAGCGCATCTTCCACTCGATCATCGTGCACTACGAGAACGACATCCCGGTGCAGATCGAGGACCGCTACGTCAACGCGGCCGTGGCGCCGGACTACATGAAGCAGGATTTCACCGGGCAGACGCCGTTCGCCTACCTCACACAAGTGGCGCCGCTGAGCGAGGGCGAGCACGTGGTCGAGGCAGTGCTGCCCAGCCCGGAGGAATGCAAGCTGCTGTCCGTCGACCGCCATGAGCCGTGCCTGCTGATCCGCCGGCGCACCTGGTCGGGGCGCAATACCGTCACCAGCGCGCGCCTGCTGTATCCGGGCTCGCGCTACCGCCTGGAAGGACGTTTCAGTTCATGACCGATGTGAAGTTGCTGCGCGCTGCCGACTACCCGGCGATGCCCTGGAAGAACGGTGCGGGTACCACCCGCGAGATCGTCCGCGATGTCGGCGACGGCCTGGAAGGTTTCGGCTGGCGCGTGTCCATCGCTGACGTCGGGGCGCCCGGGCCGTTCTCCGCGTTCACCGGTTACCAGCGCGTCATCAGCGTGCTGGAAGGCGAGGGCATGCGGCTGAAGGTGGATGGCGTCGATTCCCGTGACCTGCGTGCGCTCGATGCCTTCGCCTTCGATGGTGCCAGCGCAGTGGATTGCACGCTGCTGGGCGGCGCGATCCGCGACTTCAACCTGATCTACTCGCCGGCTCGCTATCGGGCGCGGCTGCAGTGGCTGAAGCTGGATGGCGCGGCGCATTTCTTCAGCAGTGCTTCGACGGTGCTGCTGTTCAGTGCGGGGGAGGGCATTCATGCCAGCCTCAACGGTGCGGCCGCTGGTGTGCTGGGCCTGCATGACACATTGATCGCCGAGGGCGACGGTGCGTTGCGCGAGTGGCGGCTGAAGGTGGCGGGCAGTGCGGATATCTGCGTGATCGAACTCGACGCACGCTGAGCAGAAAAGGCGCCGGAAGGCGCCTTTTGCATTTGTAGGATGGCGTGGAGCGAAGCGATACCCATCAACCATTCCACGGCCCGGAAGAAGCGCCTTACAGGCGCTGTTCGCGGGCATGGCCCGCTCCTACAGGGGGCTGCGCTCTTGCCGGTGTAGGAGCGGGCCATGCCCTCGATGGCGTAAAACGCCATCGACTTCAGGTCAGGCGTATAGGCGCGAATAGCCGATCCACCGGCTCATCACCCCTTCCTCTACCCACGCCCGCGCCGCGGCGATGTCCGGGGCGAAGTAGCGGTCCTGTTCGTAATGCGGCACCTGGCTGCGGATCAGCGTGCGCACTTCCTGCAGCTGCGGCGAGCTCTGCAGCGGCGCGTGGAAGTCCACGCCCTGCGCGGCGGCGAGCAGTTCGATGGCGACCACACCAGCGCTGTTGCCGGCCATGTCCTGCAGGCGGCGGGCGGCGAAGGTGGCCATGGAGACGTGGTCTTCCTGGTTCGCCGAGGTCGGCAGGCTGTCCACCGAGGCCGGGTGGGCCCAGGTCTTGTTCTCCGAGGCCAGCGCCGCCGAGGTGACCTGGGCGATCATGAAGCCGGAGTTCAGCCCGCCCTCCTTGACCAGGAAGGCCGGCAGCCCGGACATCGCCGGGTCCACCAGCTGGGCGATGCGCCGCTCGGACAGCGCGCCGATCTCGGAGATCGCCAGCGCCAGCACGTCGGAGGCCATGGCCACCGGCTCGGCGTGGAAGTTACCGCCTGACAGCACATCGCCGTCAGCGCTGAACACCAGCGGATTGTCGGAAACAGCGTTGGCCTCGCGCAGGAAAACCCCGGCCGCGAAGCGCAGGTGATCCAGGCAGGCGCCCATCACCTGCGGCTGGCAGCGCAGTGAGTACGGGTCCTGCACGCGCTTGCAGTCGATGTGCGAATGGTTGATCGGGCTGTCGTGCAGCAGCTCGCGGTACAGCGCGGCGACCGCGATCTGCCCCGGTTGCCCGCGTACTTCCTGGATGCGCGCGTCGAAGGGCACGAACGAGCCCTTCAGCGCTTCCACCGTCAGGCTGCCGGCGACCACCGCCGAGATGAACAGCCTCTCCGCCGCGAACAGCCCGCGTAGGGCCAGCGCGGTGGAGACCTGGGTGCCGTTGATCAGTGCCAGGCCTTCCTTCGGCCCCAGTACCAGCGGTTCGGCGCCGGCGATGGCGAGCCCCTCGGCGGCTTCGAGGATGCGCCCTTCGTGGCGTACCTGGCCGACACCGAGCAGGGTCGAGGACAGGTGCGCCAATGGCGCGAGGTCGCCGGAGGCGCCCACCGAGCCTTGCGACGGGATGCACGGGTAGACCCGCGCGCGGTACAGCTTGAGCAGCGTCTCGATCACCGGCAGGCCGACGCCGGAGAAGCCCCGCGCCAGGGAGCCGATCTTCAGCGCCATGATCAGTGCCACGCTGGCGTCGTCCAGCAGCGGGCCGGTGCCGGTGCAATGGGAGAGGATCAGGTTGCGCTGCAGGGTGGCGAGCTGGTCCTCGGCGATGGAGGTGCGCGCCAGCAGGCCGAAGCCGGTGTTGATGCCGTAGACGGTGCGCTGGTCGGCGATGATCTGGCTGACCGTCTGCGCGCTGCGCAGGATGGCCTCGCGGCATTCATCCGCCAGGCGTAATTCGGGTTGGTGCTGGTAAATGGCGCGCAGCTGGTCGAGGTCGAACTGGCCGGGCGTCAGGAGCAGGGTTTCGGACATGTCGGCATCCTGGGTTCGGTGAAAGTGTTACCGTGGATCGTTCCTGTATATACAGGTATAGCAATCGCTGTGCCATGGCGCGCCAGAACGCGTGACTTGGCATTTCACCTTCGCTTGCGGTGGTGCATGGCTGGAGTGAATGTCACCGCCAGTGGCATTTCCAGTCCGGTGGTCGTGGGCAAATCGCGGATCGGCGGCTAAACCCAATGGGACACCAAGGTCCGGAGATGCCTATGTCCGCCCCCCGTTGCCTGTTCGCCCTGCTGCTCGCCTTCGGCCTCTGCGCGCAGACCTTCGCCGCCTGCCCCTACCCGAAACCGGTGGTCTTCGCCGGGCTGAACTGGGAGAGCGGCATGTTCACCACCGAGGTGCTGCGCTTCATCCTGGAGAAGGGCTACGGCTGCCAGACCGACGCCGTGCCGGGTAACACCGTGACCATGGAGAACGCGCTGAAGCAGAACGACATCCAGGTCACCGGCGAGCAGTGGGCCGGGCGCAGCACCATCTGGCAGCAGGCGGAGCAGGCCGGCCAGGTGTTCTCCGTGGGCGAAACGGTGAAGGGCGCCAGCGAAGGCTGGTGGGTGCCGGACTACGTGGTGCACGGCGACGCCAAGCGCGGCATCAAGGCTGCCGCGCCGGAGCTGAAGTCCGTCAGCGATCTGCCCCGATACAAGGCGCTGTTCAAGGATGACGAGGAGCCGGACAAGGGCCGCTTCTACAACTGCCCCACCGGCTGGACCTGCGAGATCGTCAACACGCAGAAGCTCAAGGCCTACGGCCTGACGGACAGCTACGTGAACTTCCGCACCGGCGCCGGCCCCGCGCTGGATGCGGCGATCAGTTCGGCCATCGCCCAGGGCAAGCCGGTGCTCTTCTATTACTGGGCACCGACGCCGCTGCTGGGACGCTTCAAGCTGGTGCAACTGGAGGAGCCGCCATTCGACGAGGCGGCCTGGAAGACCCTGACCGACGCCAACGATGTCCACCCCAGGGGCTCGCGCTCGCTGCCGGCGAAGATCAGCATCGGCGTGTCCCGCGACTTCCATGACAAGGCACCGGCGCTGGTGCAGGTGTTCGAGAAGGTCGAGCTGCCGCTGCCGATGTTCAACGCGCTGCTGGCGGACATGGCCGAGCACCACCGCGATGTGGCGGACGTGCGCGCGAAGTTCTTCCGCGAGCATCGGGATTTGTGGTCGAAGTGGGTGACGGACGAGGCGGCGACGAAGATCGATGCGGCGTTGAAGTGAGCGGGTGCCTGGGTGAAGTTGATGGTACTGGGGCTTCCTCTCCCTAACCCTGGCTGCGCGCCCCGCTCCGAAGGGAGAGGGGACCGTATGGTGCAGGTTGAGGCCAAAGTGTCAGCCGGCAGGGGCGGCTCCCTCTCCCTTCAGGGAGAGGGCAGGGGAGAAGGTGCATCCGGGAGACGCTGTGCCTAAATCTCGCTCCAATGAGCTTGTCTATACAACCTGTGTCCCTTGGTAGCGAGCGGTGTTACCGAACGCAACGAAACGGTGCAGTGAAGCCTGCTTCTGGTGCATTCGCCTGAAGGAAGGCTATTGCTGTCATCCGCCCACGATACACGGATTTCCTTGTTTATCTATTATAAATCAATAACTTGATAACTATGTTGAGCTGGCGAAAAACCCTGCCAGCCAAGGTTGGCCCTCGCTTTGCTTATACTTGTACATACAAGCATAGACATGATGGTGACGAACCCCTCGGCACCGTCGAACGAACCGCCAGGCCGCCCCCCACGGCCAACGACCCGAGCAAAGCGAAGGAGCCCTCCGTGACCAAATTCCGCGACGTCGAAATCCGTGCCCCGCGCGGCACCCAACTGAATGCCAAGAGCTGGCTGACCGAAGCGCCGCTGCGCATGCTCATGAACAACCTCGACCCGGAAGTCGCCGAGAACCCGAAGGAACTGGTGGTGTACGGCGGCATCGGTCGCGCTGCGCGCAACTGGGAGTGCTACGACAAGATCGTCGCGACCCTGAAAGAGCTGAACGAAGACGAGACCCTGCTGGTGCAATCCGGCAAGCCGGTCGGCGTCTTCAAGACCCACGCCAACGCTCCGCGCGTGCTGATCGCCAACTCCAACCTGGTGCCGCACTGGGCCAACTGGGAACACTTCAACGAGCTCGACGCCAAGGGCCTGGCCATGTACGGCCAGATGACCGCAGGGTCCTGGATCTACATCGGTAGCCAGGGCATCGTCCAGGGCACCTACGAAACCTTCGTCGAGGCCGGCCGCCAGCACTACGACGGCAACCTCAAGGGCCGCTGGGTACTCACCGCAGGCCTGGGTGGCATGGGCGGCGCCCAGCCGCTGGCCGCGACCCTGGCCGGCGCCTGCTCGCTGAACATCGAGTGCCAGCAGAGCCGCATCGATTTCCGCCTCGCCAGCCGCTACGTCGATGAGCAGGCCAAGGACCTCGACGACGCCCTGGCGCGCATCGCCCAGTACACCGCCGAAGGCAAGGCGATCTCCATCGCCCTGCTGGGCAACGCCGCGGAAATCCTCCCGGAACTGCTCAAGCGCGGCGTACGCCCTGACATGGTCACCGACCAGACTTCCGCCCACGACCCGCTCAATGGCTACCTGCCGGCCGGCTGGACCTGGGAGCAGTACCGCGACCGCGCGCAGACCGACCCGGCTGCCGTGGTCAAGGCCGCCAAGCAGTCCATGGCGGTGCACGTCAAAGCCATGCTGGCGTTCCAGAAGCAGGGCATCCCGACCTTCGACTACGGCAACAACATCCGCCAGATGGCCAAGGAAGAGGGCGTGGCCAACGCCTTCGACTTCCCCGGCTTCGTTCCGGCCTACATCCGCCCGCTGTTCTGCCGTGGCGTCGGTCCGTTCCGCTGGGCCGCGCTGTCGGGCGATGCCGAGGACATCTACAAGACCGACGCCAAGGTGAAGGAGCTGATCGCCGATGACGCCCACCTGCACCGCTGGCTGGACATGGCCCGCGAACGCATCAGCTTCCAGGGCCTGCCGGCGCGCATCTGCTGGGTCGGCCTGGGCCAGCGCGCCAAGCTCGGCCTGGCATTCAACGAAATGGTCCGCAGCGGCGAGCTGAAAGCGCCGATCGTGATCGGCCGCGACCACCTCGACTCCGGCTCGGTATCCAGCCCGAACCGCGAGACCGAAGCCATGCAGGACGGCTCCGACGCCGTGTCCGACTGGCCGCTGCTCAACGCCCTGCTGAACACCGCCAGCGGCGCCACCTGGGTTTCGCTGCACCACGGCGGCGGCGTGGGCATGGGCTTCTCCCAGCACTCGGGCATGGTGATCGTCTGCGACGGCACCGACGAAGCGGCCGCGCGCATCGCTCGCGTGCTGACCAACGACCCGGGCACCGGCGTGATGCGCCATGCCGACGCCGGCTACCAGATCGCCATCGACTGCGCCAAGGAGCAGGGCCTGAACCTGCCGATGATCACCGGCCAGTAATTCAGCAATCCAGGACCAGGGAGAGGGCCGCCGCACGGCGTGGTGCGGCGGCCCGGTCCGTACAGAAGCAGTACATCGACAGACAAGAAATCCCCTCGGGAGAACAATAACGATGTCCCAGGCCAGTGATAGCTCCAAACCCCTGATCGAAGTGCGTTCGATCAACTACATCCCCGAGGCCGAGCGCCACGGCAAGCTCTACAGCCAGTTCACCCTGTGGCTGGGCGCCAACCTGCAGATCACCGCCATCGTCACCGGCGCCCTGGCCGTGGTGCTGGGCGGCGATGTGTTCTGGTCGCTGATCGGCCTGCTCATCGGCCAACTGCTGGGCGGCGGCGTGATGGCGCTGCACGCAGCCCAAGGGCCAAAGCTCGGCCTGCCGCAGATGATTTCCAGCCGCGTGCAGTTCGGTGTCTACGGCGCGGCCATCCCGATCGTGCTGGTGTGCCTGATGTACCTGGGCTTCACCGCCACCGGCACGGTGCTGTCCGGCCAGGCCCTGGGCCAGTTGTTCGGCGTCAGCGACAGCGCCGGCATCCTGATGTTCGCCAGCGTCATCGTGCTGGTGACCGTGCTCGGCTACCGGGTGATCCACGTGATCGGCCGCATCGCCAGCGTCATCGGGGTAATCGCCTTCGTCTACCTGTTCAGTCGCCTGATGAGCCAGACCGACGTCGGCGCGCTGCTGCAGATTCGCCACTTCAGCTGGAGCAGCTTCCTGCTCGCGGTGTCCCTCGCCGCGTCCTGGCAAATCGCCTTCGGCCCCTACGTTGCCGACTACTCGCGCTACCTGCCGAGCAGGACGTCCTCGGTGAAGACCTTCCTCGCCGTGGGTGCCGGTTCGGTGATCGGTGCGCAGGTGGCGATGATCTTCGGCGTGTTCGCCGCCGCGGGTGCCAACGGCCAGTTCGCCGGCCATGAGGTGGCCTACATCGTCGGCCTGAGTGGCAGTGGTGCAGTCGCCGCGCTGCTGTACTTCTCCATCGCCTTCGGCAAGATCACCATCTCCACGCTGAACTCCTACGGCAGCTTCATGTGCATCGCCACGGTGATCAGCGGCTTCCGTGGCCACCTGGAAGTGAGCCGCCTGCAGCGGCTGGTGTTCGTTCTGGTGATCGTCGGCGCCGCGACCCTGATCGCGCTGCTCGGCCAGCATTCGTTCCTCGGCGCGTTCAAGTCCTTCATCCTCTTCCTGCTGGCCTTCTTCACCCCGTGGAGCGCGGTCAACCTGGTGGACTACTACTGCATCACCCGCGAGCACTACGACGTGCCGGCGCTGGCCGATCCCGATGGCCGCTACGGCCGCTGGAACGTCCCCGGCATCAGCGTCTACGTGATTGGCGTGCTGGTGCAGCTGCCCTTCCTCTCCACCAAGTTCTACACCGGCCCGCTGGTGGACGCCCTGGGTGGCGTGGATATCTCCTGGATCATCGGCCTGGTGGTTCCGGCCGTTCTCTATTACCTGGTCGCCCGCCGCGTCACGCGGGCAGTACCGGACCGGCTGATCCTGCCGGCCCGCACCTGAACAGACCGGCCCGGCCGCGCAGCCACAAGCTTGCGCGGCCCTTGCACTGCCCAACCTCATTCACGTTTAGGAGCATCAGATGAACAACACCAAGAAGACGCTGCTGGGCCTGTTCCTGTCCGCCGGTCTGCTGGGCGGCACTATGGCATCGGCCCAGGCCGCCGGCTGGTGCGAGAGTGGCAAGCCGGTGAAGTTCGCCGGGCTGAACTGGGAGAGCGGCATGCTGCTCACCGACCTCATGCAGATCATCCTGAAGAACGGCTACGGCTGCGAAACCGACAGCCTGCCGGGCAACTCCATCACCATGGAGCAGGCGCTGGCGAACAACGACATCCAGATCTTCAGCGAGGAATGGATCGGCCGCAGCGACGCCTGGAACAAGGCCGCCGCCGCCAACAAGGTAGTCGGCGTGGGCGCGCCCATCGTCGGCGCCACCGAAGGCTGGTACGTGCCGCGCTTCGTGATCGAGGGCGACAAGGCGCGCAACATCGAAGCCAAGGCGCCGAACCTCAAGGCCGTGACCGACCTTGCGCAGTACTCCGAAGTCTTCCGCGATCCGGAAGAGCCGGGCAAGGGCCGCTTCTACAACTGCCCGGCCGGCTGGACCTGCGAGCTGGAAAACTCCGAGATGCTGAAGAAGTACGGCCTCGAGGACAAGTACACCAACTTCCGCCCCGGTACTGGTCCGGCCCTGGATGCTGCGGTGCTGTCGAGCTACAAGCGCAAGGAGCCTATCCTCTTCTATTACTGGTCGCCGACGCCGCTGATGGGCCAGGCCGACCTGGTGAAGCTGGATGAGCCGGGCGTGAACAAGGACGTGAAGATCCAGGTCGGCCTGTCCAGGGTCTTCCATGATCAGGCCCCGGAGCTGGTGGCGGTGCTGGAGAAGGTCAACCTGCCCATCGACCTGCTGAACCAGAACCTGGCGAAGATGGCCAAGGAGAAACTCTCCTCCGAGCAACTGGCCAAGGCCTTCCTCAAGGAGCACCCGGAAGTGTGGACCACCTGGGTCAGCGAGGACGCTGCGAAGAAGGTCCAGGCCGCGCTCTGACGCCGCCGAATCCGGGGAGGCCCAGCTTCCCCGGTGATGCCCACTCCTGACGAGTACGTGCCATGTTTCCCGAACGCTTCACTTTCTCCATCGCCGACTGGGTCAACGGTTGGGTCGATGCCCTGGTTACCAACTACGGCGACGTGTTCCGCCACATCTCCGACACCCTGCTGTGGGCCATCGTCAACCTGGAGAGCGTGCTGCGGGCCACTCCCTGGTGGCTGATGCTGGCCATCGTCGCCGGCATCGCCTGGCACGCCACCCGGCGCATCCTGCCGACCGTGGTGATCGTCGGGCTGCTGTTCCTGGTGGGCGCCGTGGGCCTGTGGGACAAGCTGATGCAGACCCTCGCGCTGATGATGGTGGCGACCCTCATCTCGGTGCTGATCGGCATCCCGCTGGGCATAGTCGCCGCGCGCAGCGACCGCTTCCGCGCCGTGCTGCTGCCGATGCTGGACATCATGCAGACCATGCCCAGCTTCGTGTACCTGATCCCGGTGCTGATGCTGTTCGGCCTGGGCAAGGTGCCGGCGATCTTCGCCACCGTGATCTACGCCGCTCCCCCGCTGATCCGCCTCACCGACCTGGGTATCCGCCAGGTCGACCGCGAGGTGATGGAAGCCATCACCGCCTTCGGCGCCAACCGCCGCCAGCAACTGTTCGGCGTGCAGCTGCCGCTGGCGCTGCCGAGCATCATGGCCGGCATCAACCAGACCACCATGATGGCGCTGTCGATGGTGGTCATCGCCTCGATGATCGGTGCCCGTGGCCTGGGCGAGGACGTGCTGGTGGGCATCCAGACGCTCAACGTCGGCAAGGGCCTGGAAGCGGGTCTGGCCATCGTCATCCTCGCCGTGGTCATCGACCGCATCACCCAGGCTTACGGCCGCTCGCGCCACCATGAGGCCAGCAAATGAGCAAGATCCAGGTCAAGAACGTCTACAAGATCTTCGGCGCCAAGGCCGACTCCGCGCTGGCGATGATCCGCCAGGGCAAGAGCAAGGCCGAGGTGCTCGCCGCCACCGATTGCGTGGTCGGCGTCAACGACCTCTCGCTGTCCATCGAGGCCGGGGAAATCTTCGTCATCATGGGCCTGTCCGGCTCCGGCAAGTCGACCCTGGTGCGCCACTTCAACCGCCTGATCGACCCCACCAGCGGGCAGATCCTGGTGGATGGCGAGGATGTGCTCGCCTACGACTCTGCCGCGCTGGAGAACTTCCGCCGACGCAAGATCAGCATGGTGTTCCAGAGCTTCGGCCTGCTGCCGCACAAGAGCGTGCTCGACAACGTCGCCTACGGCCTGAAGATCCGCGGCGAGAGCAAGGCGCTGTGCCAGGAGCGCGCGCTGCACTGGATCGCCACCGTGGGCCTGAAGGGCTACGAGAAGTCCTACCCGCACCAGCTCTCCGGTGGCATGCGCCAGCGCGTCGGCCTGGCCCGCGCCCTGGCCGCGGACACCGACATCATCCTCATGGACGAAGCCTTCAGCGCCCTCGACCCGCTGATTCGCGCGGACATGCAGGACCAGCTACTGGAGCTGCAGAAGACCCTGCACAAGACCATCGTCTTCATCACCCACGACCTCGATGAAGCGGTGCGCATCGGTAACCGCATCGCCATCCTCAAGGACGGTCAGCTGATCCAGGTGGGCGCGCCCGCCGACATCCTGCACAAGCCTGCCGACGAGTACGTCGACCGCTTCGTCCAGCGCCGCGTCGCCGCGCTGTAAGACCATTCGCCGGCGGGGAAGGGGCTTCCCCGCCTACAGGAGTTCCGCATGTCGTCCTCTTCCACCCTCACTTTCGGCAACGGCCCGCTGCGCTGGCAGGACCTGGTCGCGGTGGCGCGCCAGGGCGCGCGCCTGCAACTGTCGACGGCCGCCTGGGCACGCATCGACAATGCCCACGGCATTGTCGAGCGCATCGTCAGCCGGGGTGAGCGGGCCTACGGCATCAGCACCGGCCTGGGCGCGCTGTGCAACGTGGTGCTGCAGGGCGAGCAACTGGCTCAGCTGTCGCGCAACACCCTGCTCAGCCATGCCTGCGGCGTGGGCGAGCCGCTGAAGGACGAGCAGACCCGCGCGATCATCGCCGCCGCCATCGCCAACTACAGCCATGGCAAATCCGGCCTGCATCGCCGCGTGGTGGAAGCGCTGCTGGCGCTGCTCAACCATGGCATCACCCCGCGTGTACCGGCGCAGGGCTCGGTGGGCTACCTGACCCACATGGCCCATGTCGGCGTTGCGCTGCTGGGCATCGGCGAGGTGAGCTATCGCGGCGAAGTGGTGCCGGCCTTCCAGGCGCTGGCCGCCGAAGGCCTGGAGCCGGTGCAGCTGGGCGCCAAGGACGGGCTCTGCCTGGTCAACGGCACCCCCTGCATGACTGGTCTGAGCTGTCTCGCCCTCGACGATGCAAACCACCTCGCGCAGTGGGCCGACGTGATCGGCGCCATGAGCTTCGAAGCCTTGCGCGGGCAGATCGACGCGTTCGATGCCGAGATCATCGCGCTCAAGCCGCACCCGGGCATGCAGAAGGTCGGCGCCAACCTGCGCGCGCTGCTCGACGGCAGCGAAGTGATCGCCTCGAGCCGTGGCATCCGTACCCAGGACGCCCTGAGCATCCGCTCCATGCCGCAGATCCACGGCGCCTGCCGCGACCAACTGGAGCACGCGGCGAAACAGATCGAGACCGAACTCAATTCCGCCACCGACAACCCGCTGGTGCTGGGCACGCCGGACGACTACCGGGTGGTGTCCCAGGCCAACCCCCACGGCGAATCCGTGGCCATGGCCGCCGACCTGCTGGCGATTGCCGTGGCCGAGCTGGGCGGGGTTTCCGAGCGTCGCCTGGACCGTCTGATCAACCCGCTGGTCAGCGGCCTGCCGGCCTTCCTGGTGAGCCAGCCGGGGGTCAACTCGGGGATGATGATCGTGCAATACGTCGCCGCTTCCCTTGCCGGCGAGAACCGCCAGCTGGCACAGCCGGCGGTGGTGGACAACTACGTCACCTCCGGCCTGCAGGAAGACCACCTGAGCCTGGGCACCAGCGCCGCGCTCAAGCTCGGTCGCGCCATCGACAACACCCGGCGCATCCTCGCCATCGAATACCTGCTGGCCGCCCAGGCCTTCGAATTCCTCAAGCCGCAACGCTTCGGCAGCGGCACCGACTGCGCCTGGAGCCTGCTGCGCGAACAGGTGCCGGCCTATGACAGCGACCGCTGGCTGGCGCCGGACATCACCCGCGCTGCCGAGTTGCTGGCCGACCCGGCAGCGCTGCACAGCGTCGGCGCGAGCATCGGGAGACTGCAATGAAACACCTCTGGCAGCACTGCCACGCAGCGACCATGAAGGACGGCCGCTACTCGGTCATCGAGGACGCGGCGATCATCACCGAGGACCAGCGCATCAGCTGGATCGGCCCGCGCGCCGAACTGCCCGAGCGGCCGATCCAGAGCACCGACCTGGGTGGCGCCTGGGTCACGCCCGGCTTCATCGACTGCCATACCCACCTGGTATTCGGTGGTGACCGCAGCGGTGAGTTCGAGCAGCGCCTCAACGGTGTCAGCTATGCGGAGATCGCCGCGGCCGGCGGCGGCATCGCCAGCACCGTGCGCGCTACCCGCGAGGCCAGCGAGGACGAACTGCTGGCCAGCGCCATCAAGCGCGCCCGCTCGCTGCTGGCCGATGGCGTGACCGTGCTTGAGGTGAAGTCCGGCTATGGGCTGGACCTCGACAGCGAGCGGAGCATGCTGCGCGTGGCCCGCCGCCTGGAGCAGGAGCTGCCGGTGACGGTGCGCACCACCTGCCTGTCCGCCCATGCCCTGCCGCCGGAATACGCCGGCCGCGCCGACGAGTACATCGAGCAGGTCTGCAATCACATCCTCCCGGCGCTGGCCGAAGAGGGGCTGGTGGACGCGGTGGACGCCTTCTGCGAGCACCTGGCGTTCTCCCCGGCGCAGGTCGAGCGGGTGTTCCAGGCCGCCCAGCGCCTGGGCCTGCCGGTGAAGCTGCACGCCGAGCAACTGTCGTCGCTGCATGGCTCCAGCCTTGCCGCGCGGTATGGCGCGTTGTCCGCCGACCACCTGGAGTTCATGGACGAGAGCGACGCCATCGCCATGGCCGAAGCCGGCACCGTCGCCGTACTGCTGCCGGGCGCCTTCTTCGTCCTGCGTGAAACCCAGTTGCCGCCGATGGATGCCCTGCGCAAGCACGGCGTGAATATCGCCATTGCCAGCGACCTCAACCCCGGCACCTCGCCGGCACTGTCCCTGCGCCTGATGCTGAACATGGCCTGCACCGCCTTCCGCCTGACCCCGGAAGAAGCGCTGGCCGGCGTCACCCTCAACGCCGCGCGCGCGCTGGGCATGGCCGACAGCCACGGCAGCCTGGAAGCGGGCAAGGTCGCCGACTTCATCGCCTGGGACATCCAGCGCCCCGCCGAACTCGCCTACTGGCTCGGCGGCGACCTGCCCAAGCGCGTCATTCGTCACGGCGAAGAGCTTTGAAGCGGCAAGATCAAATGCCCCTCTCCCTAACCCTCTCCCGCAAGCGGGAGAGGGGACCGGTTCGGCAGAACTCGAAACTCTGGCGTCAGCCTGCAAGCGATGTCGCAGAGTGGCACGAGTGGCTCGCTTCAATCGGATGCCCCCTCTCCCTTCAGGGAGAGGGCTGGGGAGAGGGAAGCAGCGGCACGGATTTCCAGAGGGAAATCTTGCTCGCACGAACAGCGAATACATCTCGCCCGTACTGGAGATAGCTCCCATGGACAACGTTCTCGAATTCAAACGCGGCCGCGTGCCGCTGCTGGTCAGCATGCCGCACCCCGGCATCCGCCTGACCCCGGCCGTGGCAAACGGCCTGGTGGACGAGGCCCGCGAGCTGGCCGACACCGACTGGCACATCCCGCGGCTCTACGCCTTCGCCGAAGAGCTGGGCGCCAGCACCCTGGCCGCCGGTTACTCGCGCTACGTCATCGATCTCAACCGCCCGGCCGACGACAAGCCGCTGTACAGCACCGCCACCACCGGCCTCTACCCGGACACCCTGTTCGACGGCCGCCCGCTGTTCAAGGACGGCCAGACACCGTCGGCCGAAGAGCGCGCGCGTTACCTCGCCGAAGTCTGGACGCCCTACCACCGCACCCTGGCCGACGAGCTGGCGCGCCTGAAGGCCGAGTTCGGCTACGCGCTGCTGTGGGACGCCCACTCGATTGCCTCGGTGATCCCGCACCTGTTCGACGGCAAGCTGCCGGACTTCAACATCGGCACCCACAGCGGCGCGAGCTGCGACGCGGAGCTGGCCGAGCGACTGGTCGCGGTCTGCGCTGATGCACCGGCCTACCGGCACATCCTCAACGGCCGCTTCAAGGGTGGGCACATCACCCGCCACTACGGCCAGCCGCAGGACAACGTGCACGCCGTGCAACTGGAGCTCGCGCAGTGCAACTACATGGATGAGCACGCGCCCTTCGGCTACCGCGAAGACCTCGCCGCGCCGACCGCCCAGGTACTCCGGCGCCTGCTGGAAACCTTCATCGCCTGGGGCCGCGAACGCTACGGCCGCTGAGTTTTACGCAGCTTCCTGCCGCGCCGGGACTGTCGGCGCGGCGCCGCCGGACCACGCATCCCGGCGGCGTTGCCCCGGCGCGGCAGGGGGCTGTCTTTTCATTCGAAGCGCTGCTGCGCCAGTTGCCTCTCAGCGTGCCGCACCAGCATTTCCAGCAGCAGCGCCTGGGTATGCGGCGGGGTTTCGTCGGCGCGGGTCAAGGCGTAGAGCGTCACCTTCACGGTGGGTGTCAGGGTTCGCTGCGCCGTCAGGCGTTCGTCCGCGCCCAGCGCGGTGAAGGGATCGACCAGCGCCAGTCCCGTTCCGGCTTCCACCAGCGTTCTTGCCAGCGCATAGGTCTGCACTGCGATGCGCACGCGCGGTGGCGGTTCGACGTTGGCCAGATGGCTTTCCAGGCGGGCCGATAGCGGGTCGGAAGTGGACAGCCCGATCATCGGTTCGCCGGCCAGCTCGTCCAGCGTCAGCGGCTGGCCGAGGCGTTCAGTCGGCCAGTGACCGCGTGGCGCCAGGGCCACCAGCGGGCCGCTGGCGATGGGCTGCGAGCGCAGGCCGGGGTGGTCGCTCTGCTGCAGGGTGAGGGCGAGGTCAAGTTCGCGCATCAGCAGGTTCTGCACCAGCTCGCGGGAGTGCTGGGTGGCCAGTTCGCAGCTGCTCTGCGGGTAACGGTCGGTCCATTCGCGGATCACCGGCGGCAGCAGCGACAGCGCCATGGCCGGCGTGGCGCCCACGCGCAGGCGGTTCTCCGGCTGGCCGCGCAGGCTCTGCGCGAGGCGCCGCACGCCCTGCAGGCTTTCGCTGACCTTGGCCACTTCGCGCTCCAGTTCCAGGGCCTCGGGTGTCGCCTGCAACTTTCCGCGAACACGGAGAAAGAGCGGGAAGCCCAACTGCTGCTCGGCATGCTGCAGCACCTTGGTCACCGCTGGCTGCGAGACGTGCAGCAATTGCGCGGCGCCGCTGACCGAGCCGGTCTCGCGGATGGCCTGGAACACTTCGATATGGCGCAGGCGCATGGCTTGCCTCCGTAGGCGGATTCGCCAGGGTATAACCCTGGTTTATGGGTCGCCCATGTTTATTCATTGTTCGCCGCCTGTCACCCGGGCCTAAGGTCGGTGCCAGGAATGGATGGGCAGTGAGACGGCAATGGCACAGCGGGTTTGCATCATCGGCGCGGGGGTGGTCGGACTGGCCACGGCGCAGGCGCTGGTCCTCGAAGGCTTCGACGTCACCGTGCTGGAAGCGCAGGGTCAGGCCGGGCTGGAAACCAGCTTCGCCAACGGCGGCCAGCTGTCCTACCGCTATGTCGCGCCGCTGGCCGATGCCGGCGTGCCGCAGCAGGCGCTGGGCTGGCTGCTGCGCGGGGATTCGCCGCTGCGCCTGCGCCCGCGCCTGGACCCGGCGCAATGGCGCTGGCTGCTGGAGTTCACCGCCGCGTGCCGGCGCTCGGTGAACCAGGTCAACGCGAAACACCTTCTGCGTCTTGCGCTGTTCAGCCAGGCTACATTGGCGCAGTGGCGCGAGGACGGGCTGGCGGGTTTCGACTGGCGGCGCAACGGCAAGCTGGTGGCCTTCCGCGATGAAGGCAGCTTCCGCAGCGCACGGCAAAACCTGTCCGATCCTGTCGCGCAATTCGTGTTGTCGGCATCGCAGTGCCGCGAGCTGGACCCGGCGCTGGAGCGCGCGCCCTTCGTCGGTGGCATCCACACGCCGGACGAGGAGGTCGCCGACTGCTTCCTGTTCTGCCAGCGGCTGGACGAGCGGCTTCAGGCGTCGGGCCGCTGCCGCATCCTCTATGGCCATCCGGCATCCCGGCTGATCCTGCGCAACGGCGCCGTGGTCGGCGTGGAGGCGGGCGGGCCGGCTGGTGTGGAAAGCATCGAGGCTGATCATGTGGTGCTCGCCGCCGGCTACCGCAGCGCCGCACTGCTGCCGCGCGGGCCGCGTCTGCCGCTTTATCCGCTCAAGGGCTACAGCCTGACCGCGCCGATTCGTGCCGGTGATCAAGCGCTGGACGTGAGCCTCACCGACTACGACCGCAAGGTGGTCTATGCGCGCATCGGCGAGCGCCTGCGCGTTGCCGCCATGGTCGACATCGTCGGCTTCGACCCGAGCCTGGAGCCCAAGCGGCTGGCGCTGATCCGCCAGCAGGCGGCGGAGACCCTGCCCGACGCCTGCGATTACGGCGCCGCCGTCGAGTGGGCCGGCATGCGCCCGGCCACGCCCACCGGCGTGCCGCTGGTGGGCGCCTGCGGGCCGCGCGGGCTGTGGCTGAATCTCGGCCACGGCGCGCTCGGTTTCACCCTGGCCTGCGGCAGCGCACAACTGATCGCCGCGCAGATCACCGGGCGCCGCCCGGATATCGATACCAGCGGCCTGACGCCCGAACGGCTGGCGGGCTGATTCCATCGGATTTAGGAGACCCACCATGCAACTCACACGCATCGCCAACAACGACCGCCTTTCCGGCGCTATGGTCTTCGGCTCGCTGGTTTTCCTCTCCGGACAGGTGCCCGGTCAGGCCACCGATATCCAGGACCAGACCCGCGAAGTGCTGGCGAAGATCGACGCACTGCTGGCCGAAGCCGGCACCGACAAGGCGAACATCCTCAGCGCGACCCTCTACCTGAAGGACATCGCCGCGGACTTCGAGGCCATGAACGGCGTCTGGTCCGCTTGGTTGCCCGAAGGCTGCGCGCCGACCCGCACCACGGTGCAGGCGCTGCTGGCGCGGCCGTCCGTGTTGGTGGAAATCACCGTGATCGCTGCACGGCTCTGAACCTCAACCCGACTCACAACAACAAGAGGGATCGAACCCATGAAACGACTCGCACTGGGAATGCTGGCGGCGTCCAGCCTGGTCTGCGCGCTGGCGCAGGCGAACGAAGCGCTGGACGGCACGCTGAAGAAGGTCGCCGATCGCGGCACGATAACCCTGGGTTATCGCGACGCCTCGGTGCCGTTCTCCTACCTGGGCGACAACAGCGGCCAGCCCATGGGCTACTCGGTGGACCTGGCCGGCAAGGTGGTCGAGCGCATCCGCCAGAAGCTCGACAAGCCGGACCTCAAGGTGAAGTACAACCTGGTGACCTCGCAGACGCGCATCCCGCTGGTGCAGAACGGCACGGTCGACCTGGAGTGCGGCTCCACCGGCGTCACCGCCGAGCGCCTGAAGCAGGTCGCCTTCTCTTACGGTTTCATCTATGTGAAGGGCCAGTTGCTGACCGCCAAGGACAGCGGTATCCAGGGCTTCGACGATCTCAAGGGCAAGAACGTGGTGACCACCGCCGGCACCACCAACGAGCGCTACCTCAAGGCCTACAACGCCGAGCACAAGCTGGGCATGAACGTGGTCAGCGCCAAGGACCACGGCGAAGCCTTCCTGATGCTGCAGTCCGGCCGCGCGGTGGCGTTCTACATGGATGACGCATTGCTCTACGGCGAGAAGGCCAAGGCGCGCGACCCGCATCATTGGGTCGTGGTGGGCGAGCCGCAGTCGCGGGAAATCTACGCCTGCATGGTGCGCCGCGACGATCCGCAGTTCCTCGCCCTGGTCAACCAGACCCTGGCCGACCTCTACGCCTCGGGTGAGATCAAGGGCATCTACCAGCGCTGGTTCGAACAGCCTATCCCGCCGAAGAACCTCAACCTGGAATTCCCCATGACTGCCGAGCTGCAGGCGATCATCGCCAAACCCACCAGCGAGCCGGTGCAGTAGCCCTAGCGCTGCAGGCCGAGGTGGCGGATCAGCGGCTGCGCCTCGGCCAGGCGCTCCCAGACGTCGTCGAGCAATTCGCCGGGGTAGTAGGAGGGCAGGCGCGGCAGTTCCTGGCGCGGTACCCAGGCGACTTCGCGGATGTCGAATTCGTCGCCGCCCAGGCCGCGCAGGTTGTCCAGACTGACCCGGCCATCCCAGGCATCCACGCGATAGAACAGTTCCATGTGGAAGCGCCCGGCCGCCGGCTCGGCGAACTCGCGCACATAGACCAGCGGACCGACTTCCACTGCCAGCCCGGTTTCCTCCCGGCACTCGCGGCGCACGGTGTCGCGGGTCGACTCGTCCTTGTCCGATTCGAATCCGCCGCCCGGCGGAATCCAGTACACGTCTCCGGCTACCTCGTGGCGCACCAGCAGGATTTCATCGTTACGCAAAAGCAGACCAGCGGCGCGAATGCGGTGTTGCAGGGGAGAAGTCATTGCCAGTCGAGCCTCGCCAGTTTCCACTCGGAGCCGTCGCGCCACCATTCCAGCTTCACGGAATAGTGCCCGGCGCTGTCGGGGATGAGGTTCTCGGCGCCGGTGAGGGCGACCTGCGCGTCGGTGTGGCCGCGGTTGGCATAGGTCGGGTCGATGCTGTTCTCGCTGCTGAGCAGGATCACCTTGACCTGCTGGTGACGCAGGAACAGCAGCGTCATGGTGCGCTTGGCCCAGTCGCGATCGAGCTCGCCGTTGGCGCGAAAGTCACCGGCCAGCTGATCGAGCACGGCCCCGCTATTCTTGGCTTCGAGGTTGTCCTGCAACTGCTTGACGGCGGCGTCCAGTTGCGCGCGCGGATCGTCCCGGCCACAACCGCTCAAGGCGAACAGCAGCAGGAACAGAGAAAGAAACAACTTCCGTGGCATGGCTCACTAACTCCCTTATCGGTTTTTCGCTGGCCCGAGTATCATGCCCGACACCGTGGGGGCCGAAGACTGTTGATGGAAGTCGCGCCGCGGTAACGCGACTTTCTATTAGGTGGCGACAGGCCCTAGGATGGTTACTGGTCCGGAGCGACCGTACGCATTGATCCAGGAGCGAGCCATGCAAACTTTGTATCCGGAAATCAAGCCCTACGCGCGCCATGAACTGGCCGTCGAGGAGCCGCATGTCCTCTATGTGGACGAAAGCGGCACGCCCGACGGATTGCCGGTTCTGTTCATCCATGGTGGCCCGGGCTCCGGTTGCGATGCCATGTCGCGGCGCTTCTTCGATCCCAATATCTACCGCATCGTCACCTTCGACCAGCGCGGCTGCGGCCGCTCCACGCCCTACGCCAGCCTGGAGAACAACACCACCTGGCACCTGGTGCAGGATATCGAACTCATCCGCGAGCACCTGGGCATCGACAAGTGGGTACTGTTCGGCGGCTCCTGGGGCTCGACCCTGTCGCTGGCCTACGCCCAGAGCCATCCCGAGCGCGTGCTGGCGCTGATCGTGCGCGGCATCTTCCTCTGCCGCCCGCAGGAAATCCGCTGGTTCTACCAGGAGGGCGCGAGCCGCCTGTTCCCCGATTACTGGGAAGACTACCTGGCGCCGATTCCTGCCGACGAGCACGACGACCTGCTGCAGGCCTTCCATCGCCGCCTGACCGGCCCGGACCAGATCGCCCAGATGCACGCCGCCCGTGCCTGGTCCACCTGGGAAGGCCGCACGGCCACGCTGAGGCCGAACCCGGCGGTGGTCGAGCGCTTCGCCGACCCGCACCGCTCGCTGTCCATCGCCCGCATCGAGAATCACTATTTCGTCAACGACGGCTTCCTCGAGCCCGACCAGCTGCTGCGCGACATGCACAAGATCGCCCACCTGCCGGGCGTGATCGTCCACGGCCGCTATGACGTGGTCTGCCCGCTGGACAATGCCTGGGCGCTGCACAAGGCCTGGCCCAACAGCGAGCTGCAGATCGTCCGCGACGCCGGCCACGTGGCCGGTGAGCCGGGCATTACCGATGCGCTGGTGCGCGCCACCAACGAGATCGGCCGGCGCCTGCTGAACCTGCCGCCGGAGGCTGAATGAAGGGTCTGATCCAGCGGGTGCGTGGCGCCCGCGTCGAGGTGGACGGCGAAATCGTCGGCGCCATCGACCACGGGCTGCTGGCCCTGGTGGGGGTCGAACCCCAGGATGATCAGGAGTCAGTGAACCGTTTGTTGCACAAGCTGCTTAACTATCGAGTGTTTGGCGACGATGAAGGTAAAATGAACCTTTCATTGAGCGATGTCGGCGGCGGTCTGCTGCTGGTCTCGCAGTTCACCCTGGCCGCGGATACCCGAAAGGGGCTGCGACCGAGCTTTTCCAGCGCGGCGCCACCTGAAAAGGGCGCCGCGTTGTTCGATCTACTCGTGGAGCAGGCGCGAGAGCGTCATCCGCTGGTCGCCACTGGCCGTTTTGGCGCCAACATGCAGGTCCACCTGGTCAATGACGGTCCGGTGACCTTTCTACTGGAGGCTTGAACGCGCGGCAGCTTGTCATATCGCCGTGGGATGATGGTTAGGGCTTATGCACTTAGAACAATGCGCCTCCGGGAGCCCGAAGTACCCGTGGAAAAAATCGGGGAATCATTCAGGCTCAACGGGGTCGGAATTCAATCGCCAGCAGATTGGCATCGCCTTTGCTGGCTTTAATCGTTTTGTGTTCACGGACGAGGGGGACTCGTGATTTTCCGTTCCGTTCAACAACCGCTTTCGCGCCAAATCCTTCGCGGACTGGTCGGCTCCGCCCTGTTGGCGTTGAGCGCTACCCATGCCTGGGCCTTCAATCTCGACGACGTTGGCGAAAAGGCCAAGGCGCTGGCTGCAGAGAAGTACAGCGCACCGACGAGCAACCTGCCATCGGAATTCAGCGAAATGAAGTTCGCCGATTACCAGCAGATTCGCTTCCGTAACGAGAAGGCCTACTGGGCCGACGAGAAGACCCCCTTCAAGATCAGCTTCTATCACCAGGGCATGCATTTCGACACCCCGGTGAAGATCAACGAAGTCACGGCGACCGACGTCAAGGAGATCAAGTACGATCCCTCCCGTTTCGACTTCGGTTCGCTGAAATTCGACGCCAATGCCACCAAGGATCTGGGCTACGCCGGCTTCCGCCTGCTGTACCCGATCAATTCCGCCGACAAGCAGGACGAGATCGCCACCTTCCTGGGTGCGAGCTACTTCCGCATCATCGGCAAGGACCAGTGGTGGGGCCTGTCCGCCCGTGGCCTGGCGCTGGATACCGCGCTGCCGTCGGGTGAGGAATTCCCGCGTTTCCGCGAGTTCTGGATCGAGAAGCCCAAGCCCAAGGACAAGCACCTGGTGATCTTCGCGCTGCTGGATTCGCCCCGTGCGACCGGCGCGTACCGCTTCACCATCCGTCCGGGCAACGACACCGTGGTCGATGTGAAGGCTCGCGTGTTCCTGCGCGACAACAAGGTTTCCAAGCTGGGCCTGGCGCCGCTGACCAGCATGTTCCTGTTCGGCTCCAACCAACCGTCGTCGGAGCACAACTTCCGTCCGGAGCTGCATGACTCCACCGGCCTGCAGATCCATGCTGGCAACGACGAGTGGATCTGGCGCCCGCTGAACAACCCGAAACACCTGTCCGTCAGCGCCTACAGCGTCGAGAATCCGAAAGGCTTCGGTCTGCTGCAGCGCGGTCGCGAGTTCTCCCGCTACGAAGACCTCGACGATCGCTACGACCTGCGTCCGTCCGCCTGGGTCGAGCCGCAGGGCGACTGGGGCAAGGGCACCATCGAGCTGGTGGAGATCCCGACCCCGGACGAGACCAACGACAACATCGTCGCCTTCTGGAACCCCGAGAAGCGCCCGGAAGTCGGTGAGCCGCTGGACTTCGCCTACCGCATGCGCTGGACCAAGGACGAGCAGGCCCTGCACGATCCGAAGAACGCCTGGGTCATGCAGACCCTGCGCTCGGTCGGGGACGTGAAGCAGAAGAACCTGATCCGCCAGCCGGATGGCAGCGTTGCCCTGGTCGTCGACTTCGTCGGCCCGACCCTCAAGGCACTGGCCGGAGATGCCCCGGTGAGCACCCAGGTGAGCACTGACGACAACGCCGAAGTGAAGGAAAATACCCTGCGCTACAACGCGGTGACCCAGGGCTGGCGTCTGACCCTGCGGATCAAGGTCAAGGATCCGAAGAAGCCGACGGAAATGCGCGCTGCCCTGGTGAACGGTGGCCAGACCATTTCCGAAACCTGGAGCTACCAGCTGCCTGCCGATGAATAACTCCACCGCTACCACCGCGCCGGTGGCCGATTATCTCGCGCACCTGCCCCTGTCGGCGCAGGAGCGTGAGCGGCTGGCCAAGGCCGGTTCCATCAGCGAGCTGCACGAGCAGCTCGCTGGCGACGTCGATGCTGACGACGCTGCACTGGCTTCGGTCGGTGCGCGTCTGCGCCACGGCTACGGCCAGGACCTCGACGATGCGCAGATGCTGGGCATGGACGACAACGGCCGCACCTACCTCAAGGCCGCGCCGCCGATCCAGCGCACCAAGGTGATCCCCGAACCCTGGCGCACCAACCCGATCATGCGCGGCTGGCGCCGCCTGACCGGACGCAGCAACCCGGCCAAGCCTTCCCGCGACCTGCCCAAGGCCCGCTGGCAGCGCGTCGGCTCGCTGCGCCGGTTCATCCTGGTCCTGCTCATGCTCGGCCAGACCAGCGTCGCCACCTATTACATGAAAGGCATCCTGCCCTACCAGGGCTGGGCCTTCGTCGACCTCGAAGAGATCAACCGCCAGACCTTCCTGCAGACCCTGGAACAGGTGCTGCCCTATGCCATCCAGTTCGGCGTGCTGGCGCTCTTCGCGATCCTCTTCTGCTGGGTCTCGGCAGGCTTCTGGACTGCCCTGATGGGCTTCTGGGAACTGCTCACCGGCCGCGACCGCTACCGTATCTCCGGTAGCAGCGCGGGCAGCGAGCCGATTGCCGCTGACGCCCGCACCGCCATCGTCATGCCGATCTGCAACGAGGACGTCCCGCGCGTCTTCGCCGGCCTGCGGGCGACCTACGAATCGGTGGCGGCCAGCGGCGAGCTGGATCGCTTCGACTTCTTCGTGCTCAGCGACACCAACCAGCCCGACATCGCCATGGCCGAAGAAAAGGCCTGGATCGAGCTGTGCAAGGAAGCCCTGGGCTTCGGTCGCATCTTCTACCGCCGCCGCCGGCGCCGGGTGAAGCGCAAGAGCGGCAACATCGACGACTTCTGCCGTCGCTGGGGCGGCCAGTACAAGTACATGGTCGTCATGGACGCCGACAGCGTGATGAGCGGCGACTGCCTGACCAAGCTGGTGCGCCTGATGGAGGCCAATCCCGAGGCCGGCATCATCCAGACCGCGCCCAAGGCGTCGGGCATGGACACCCTCTATGCGCGCATGCAGCAGTTCGCTACCCGTGTCTACGGCCCGCTGTTCACCGCCGGCCTGCACTTCTGGCAGCTGGGCGAATCCCACTACTGGGGCCACAACGCGATCATCCGGGTGAAACCCTTCATCGAGCACTGCGCCCTGGCGCCGTTGCCGGGCAAGGGTTCCTTCGCTGGCGCGATCCTCTCCCACGACTTCGTCGAAGCCGCGCTGATGCGCCGCGCCGGCTGGGGCGTGTGGATCGCCTACGACCTGGAAGGCAGCTACGAGGAATTGCCGCCCAACCTGCTGGACGAGCTCAAGCGCGACCGCCGCTGGTGCCACGGCAACCTGATGAACTTCCGCCTGTTCCTGGTCAAGGGCATGCACCCGGTGCACCGCGCGGTGTTCCTCACCGGCGTGATGTCCTACCTGTCGGCGCCGTTGTGGTTCTTCTTCCTGGTGCTGTCCACCGCGCTGCTGGCGGTGCACCAGCTGATGGAGCCGCAGTACTTCCTGGAGCCGCGTCAGCTGTTCCCGATCTGGCCGCAGTGGCACCCGGAAAAGGCCATCGCCCTGTTCTCCACCACCCTGACCCTGCTGTTCCTGCCCAAGCTGCTCAGCGTCATGCTGATCTGGGCCAAGGGCGCCAAGGGCTACGGCGGTGTGATCAAGGTGACCATGAGCATGCTCCTGGAGATGTTCTTCTCCGTACTGCTCGCCCCGGTACGCATGCTCTTCCACACCCGTTTCGTGCTGGCCGCGTTCCTCGGCTGGGAAGCCCAGTGGAAGTCGCCGCAGCGAGACGACGACGATACCCCGTGGAGCGAGGCGATCCGCCGCCATGGCCTGCAGACCCTGCTGGGCCTGTGCTGGGCGCTGCTGGTGGCCTGGCTGAACCCGCGCTTCCTGTGGTGGCTTTCGCCCATTGTCGGCGCCCTGATGCTGTCGATCCCGGTCTCGGTGATCAGCAGCCGGGTCAAGCTGGGCCTGGCCTCGCGTGACGAGAAGCTGTTCCTCATCCCCGAGGAATACGACACTCCCCGCGAGCTGCGTGCCACCGACGAGTACACCTACCAGAACCGCTGGCAGGCGCTGAAGGACGGCTTCGTCCGTTCCGCCGTCGACCCGGTGCTGAACGCGCTGGCCTGCGCCATGGGCACTGCCCGCCACGGCCAGTCCGCCGCCATCGAAGCGACCCGCACTGCGCTGGTCGAGAAGGCGCTGGAAGCCGGCCCCGAGCAGCTCGACGGCAACCGTCGTCTGGCGCTGCTGAGCGACCCGGTGGCGCTGTCGCGCCTGCACCTGGCGCTCTGGCAGGGTGACAAGGAGCAATGGATCGGCCCCTGGCGGCAATCGCTGCAGGCCGATGCCCATGCCCCGGCCGTGCCCCTGGCTCCGGTCGCGGAGCAGGGCGCCATGGCGCTGCCCGCCGCGCAATCCTGACCCGGCGCCTCCCTCGTCCCGCCCGGGGCGAGGGAGGCGTGGCGGTTTCGCCTGTTTTCCCCGCGCACCGCTGCTGGTACCCTTCGCCAGCTATCCAGAAAAGATTGAGATATCCGCCGCATGGGGTACGCTTCGCACCCTTCTGTGCCCGGCATGCCTGGGCGCGCGCGATTCGATCGCTGGAAAAAACAAGAAGTTCTTTCACTTGCTTGGGAGTATGGGGATGAAAAAGTACCTGGCATCGCTGGTGATGGGCGTCTGCGCCCTGGTCAGCGTCAGCGCGGCTCAGGCCGGCGCCATCGATGAAGCGGCCAAGCGCGGCACCCTGCGCGTGGGCATGGACCCGACCTACATGCCGTTCGAGATGACCAACAAGCGCGGTCAGATCGTCGGCTTCGAAGTGGACCTGCTCAAAGCCATGGCCAAGTCCATGAACGTCAAGCTGGAGCTGGTCTCCACCGGTTACGACGGCATCATCCCGGCTCTGCTCACCGACAAGTTCGACATGATCGGCTCGGGCATGACCCTGACCCAGGAACGCAACCTGCGCCTGAACTTCTCCGACCCCTTCATCGTGGTTGGCCAGACCCTGCTGATCCGCAAGGAGCTGGAAGGCGAGATCAAGTCCTACAAGGACCTGAACGATGCGAAGTACCGCATCACCTCGAAGATCGGCACCACCGGTGAGTTCGTCGCCAAGAAGCAACTGTCCAAGGCCCAGTACCACGGTTTCGACAACGAGCCCGAAGCGGTCATGGACGTGGTCAACGGCAAGGCCGACGCCTTCATCTACGACTCGCCCTACAACGTCGTCGGCGTGAGCAAGTTCGGCGCCGGCAAGCTGGTGCACCTGGACCAGCCGTTCACCTACGAGCCGCTGGCCTTCGGTCTGAAGAAGGGCGACTACGACTCGATCAACTTCATCAACAACTTCCTCAAGCAGATCCGTGAAGACGGCACCTACGATCGTCTGCATGACAAGTGGTTCAAGAACACCGACTGGCTCAAGGACATGGAATAATCCACGTCTGACGCAAGTCGACCCGACGCGCAGGCCACAAGCCTGCGCGTTCGCATTTTCACGGTAGAGATTCGTGGCTAGAACGAAACGCGCAACCTGGCCCTGGCACGGGCTGACCGGACTGATCCTGCTGATGATCGGCCTGGCCCTCTGGTACTCCACTTCGCTGATCTCCTACGAGTGGCGCTGGAATCGCGTCCCGCAGTACTTCGCCTACCAGGCCGAAGAACCGTTGCGGGCGGACAACGTCTCGCGGGTGGAGAAGATCGAGGATCAGGGCGGCAACGCCCGCGTCACCCTGGTGGACGAGGACGGCAAGCAGCAGGTGCTGACCGTGGCCGCCGACAGTCTGCAGTTCTCCGAGAACGACGATGTCGCCGAAGGCGATGTGGTCGGCTCGACCCGCCACTGGGCCGCCGGTCCGCTGGCCTGGGGCTTGTGGACCACGGTATGGATCTCCTTCGTCTCCGGCGCGTTCGGCCTGTTCATCGGCCTGTTCACCGGTCTCTGCCGCCTGTCGAAGAACCCGACCCTGCACGACCTCTCGACCCTCTACGTCGAACTGGTGCGCGGCACGCCGCTGCTGGTGCAGATCTTCATCTTCTACTTCTTCATCGGCACCGTGCTGAACCTCTCCCGCGAGTTCGCCGGGGTGGCGGCGCTGGCGCTGTTCACTGGCGCCTATGTGGCCGAGATCGTCCGCGCCGGTGTGCAGTCCATCGCCCGCGGCCAGGATGAAGCCGCGCGCTCCCTGGGCCTGAACGCTGCGCAGTCGATGCGCCATGTAATCCTGCCGCAGGCCTTCAAGCGCGTACTGCCGCCGCTGGCCGGGCAGTTCATCAGCCTGGTCAAGGACACTTCCCTGGTCTCGGTGATTGCCATCACCGAGCTGACCAAGAGCGGCCGCGAGGCGATCACCACCTCGTTCTCCACCTTCGAGATCTGGTTCTGCGTCGCCGCGCTCTACCTCGTGATCAACCTGCCGCTGTCGCATCTGGCGGGGCGCCTGGAGCGGAGGCTCGGCCAAAGTGATTGAAGTCCGTAATCTGACCAAGGTCTACGACACCCGCGGGCTGGTCGTGCGCGCGGTGGATGACGTCAGCACTGGCGTCGCCCGCGGCGAAGTGGTGGTGGTGATCGGCCCGTCCGGCTCGGGCAAGTCCACCTTCCTGCGCTGCCTGAACGGCCTGGAAGAGTTCGACTCCGGCTCGGTGAGCATCGACGGCGTCGACCTCGCCAACCCGAAGACCGACATCAACGCCTACCGCCGCGAAGTCGGCATGGTGTTCCAGCACTTCAACCTGTTCCCGCACATGACCGTGCTGGAGAACCTGTGCCTCGCGCAAAAAGTTGTGCGCAAGCGCGGCAAGGCCGAGCGCGAGGCCAAGGCCCGTGCACTGCTGGAAAAGGTCGGCATCGGCCAGAAGGCCAACGAATACCCGTCACGCCTTTCCGGCGGCCAGCAGCAGCGGGTGGCGATTGCCCGTGCGCTGTGCATGGAGCCGAAAGTGATGCTGTTCGACGAGCCCACCTCGGCGCTCGACCCGGAGATGGTCGGCGAGGTGCTGGACGTGATGAAGACCCTGGCCGTGGAAGGCATGACCATGGTCTGCGTGACCCACGAGATGGGCTTCGCCCGTGAAGTGGCGGATCGCGTGCTGTTCTTCGATCACGGCAAGCTGCTGGAGGACGCCGCTCCGGCGGAGTTCTTCGCCCAGCCCAGGGATGCGCGTGCGCAGACCTTCCTGCGGCAGGTGCTGTGAGGCTTTTGCCTCGGTGAAAAAGCCGCCTTCGGGCGGCTTTTTTGTGCCCGTGATCTTGTAGGAGCGAGCTTGCTCGCGAACAAACCCCGCTGCGAACTCTGTTCGCGAGCAAGCTCGCTCCTACGAAAATCGCTTCGGCGCTCGCTGGCGATCCCTCAAATCCCAGGCAAAAAGAAACCGCCCCGGGGGGCGGTTTCTTCTACAGCATCACTCGCGGTTGCGGGTCAGCAGCGCGGGACGCTCGGTCTTGCGGCGCGGTTCCAGCTCTTCCAGCTGCTCCGGCGTCGGGAAGCGATCGGTGCGGACCAGGTCGCGCTTGTTGATCACCACCGGCTGGCGGGTCGGCTTGGCAGCGCCGTACTCGCTCGGCTCGCGCAGCGGGGCGTCGTTCATGCGCGAGGCCGGAGCCTTGCCACCGCGCTTGCGCTGGCCTTGACCCTGGCCCTGCTTGCCCTGGCCGTTACTGCCCTGGCTGCGACCGGCGCCGTTAGGCTTCTTGGCGGCACGACCCTGGCCCTGGCCTTGACCCTGGCTGCGGCCTTGACCGCTTCCGCCCTGGCCGCCGCCCTGACCACCCTGGCCGCGAGCGCGCTGCTGGCCCTGACCCTGGTTCTGGCCCTGAGCCTGGCCCTGACCCTGACCGCCACGGCGGCGCTGGCCACGTTGCTGGTCCTTGTCCGGGTAGGGGCTGACGTAGTCGGCGCGGTTGCCGAAGTTGTCGAAGTCGTCGTCGAGGAATTCTTCCGGATCGCGATTACCATCAACGGCTTTCGGCGCGCGCGCCGGCTTGGCCTGCTGCTGGCGGCCCTGGCCCTGCTGGTCCTGCTGCTGGCGGGGCTGGCGCGGTTGACGGGGCTCGCGCGGTTCGCGCGGCTCACGAGCCTGGGCATTGGCATTGGGCTGAGCGTCGCCGCCCTGGCCGTCGCCCTTCTTCTTGCCACGACCGCCACGACGGCGGCGCTTGCCGGCGGGCTTGTCGCCCTCGGCACCTTCGCCTTCAGCGCTGGCAGCGGCGCTCTGCTGCTCCTCGGTCTGCGGCTGTTGCGGCTTGTCCTTGTTGCGGTCCTTGCGCTCGCCGCGCTTGGCCTTGTCCTTGCGCGGCTGGCGCTGGGGGGCTTCCTTCGGCTCGGGCTGCTGGACTTCCGGCAGCACGGTATCGGGGTCGAAGCCCAGCATGTCGCCATCGGGGATGCGCTGCTTGGTCAGGCGCTCGATGGCCTTGAGCAGCTTGTCCTCGTCCGGGGCCACCAGCGAGATGGCTTCACCGGTGCGACCGGCGCGGCCGGTACGGCCGATGCGGTGGACGTAGTCTTCCTCGACGTTGGGCAGCTCGTAGTTGACCACATGGGGCAGCTGGTCGATGTCCAGGCCGCGAGCGGCGATGTCGGTGGCGACCAGGATGCGCACGTCGTTGGCCTTGAAGTCGGCCAGGGCCTTGGTGCGCGCGTTCTGGCTCTTGTTGCCGTGGATCGCGGCGGCCGGCAGGCCGTGCTTGGTCAGGTATTCGGCGAGGCGGTTGGCGCCGTGCTTGGTGCGGGTGAACACCAGCACCTGTTCCCAGGCGCCCATGGTCACCAGGTGTGCCAGCAGTGCGCGCTTCTGTACCGACGGAATGCGGAACACACGCTGCTCGATACGCTCGACGGTGGTGTTCGGCGGGGTGACCTCGATGCGCTCCGGGTTGTGCAGGAGCTTGTTGGTGAGGTCGATGATGTCTTTCGAGAAGGTCGCCGAGAACAGCAGGTTCTGGCGCTTGGCCGGAAGCTTGGCGAGGACCTTCTTCACGTCGTGGATGAAGCCCATGTCGAGCATGCGATCGGCTTCGTCGAGGACGAGGATTTCCACGCGGGACAGGTCGACGCTGCCCTGACCGATCAGGTCGAGCAGGCGGCCGGGGCAGGCGACCAGGACGTCGACGCCCTTGGACATCGCCTGCACCTGCGGATTCATGCCGACGCCGCCGAAGATGCAGGCGCTTTTCAGCGGCAGGTCACGGGCGTAGACCTTGAAGCTGTCGTGCACCTGGGCAGCCAGCTCGCGGGTCGGGGTCAGTACCAGGACGCGGGCCTGGCGCGGGCCATGGCGGTGTTCGCGATCCGGGTGGCCTTCGGGGAACAGGCGTTCGAGCACCGGGAGGGCGAAGCCGCCGGTCTTGCCGGTGCCGGTCTGGGCGGCAACCATGAGGTCGCGGCCTTGTAGTACGGCGGGGATGGCGCGTTCCTGAACGGGAGTGGGGCGCGCGTAGCCGGCGGCTTCAACGGCGCCAGCCAGGGCCTCGGAGAGACCGAGGGAAGTAAAGGACATGCGGGGTTCCTGTAGGCCGGCGACCTGCCGGCTCGAGGGCGCGTGATTTCAGGCTCGGGGCGAGCGCTCAGCCGATGGCTGGAAGCACCCCGTCCACGATACGCCGGCGTTGCGCTGGCCGGGATCGCGGACGGTAAGCCCGGAGCAATGATCCTCAGCGGGGGAGCTTGAGGTTGTTCCAGAGCGCCAGGCTGGGTTCAGCCTGGTTCAGGGTGTAGAAATGCAGACCGGGTGCGCCGCCTTCGAGGAGGCGTTCGCACATGTCGGTGATGACCTGCTCACCAAAGGCCTGGATGCTGGCGATGTCGTCGCCGTAGGCTTCCAGCTGCTTGCGAATCCAACGGGGGATTTCCGCGCCACAGGCGTCGGAGAAGCGGGCCAGTTTGGTGTAGTTGGTGATCGGCATGATACCCGGTACGACCGGAATGCTGACACCGAGTTTCTCCGCACGCTCGACAAAATGGAAGTAGCTGTCGGCGTTGAAGAAGTATTGTGTGATGGCAGAGTCGGCGCCGGCTTTGACCTTGCGCACGAAATTCGCCAAATCATCCTCGAAATTACGCGCTTGCGGGTGAACTTCCGGATAGGCGGCAACTTCGATGTGGAAGTGGTCGCCGGTTTCGGCGCGGATGAATTCCACCAGTTCGTTGGCGTAGCGCAGCTCGCCGCTGGCCATGCCCATGCCCGAAGGCAGGTCGCCGCGCAGGGCGACGATGCGACGAATGCCAGCGTCCTTGTAGTGCGCCAGCAGGGCGCGCAGCTCGGGCTTGGTATCGCCGACGCAGGACAGGTGCGGGGCAGTCGGCACCTTCACTTCACCATCCAGCTGCAGCACGGTGGTCAGGGTGCGGTCACGGGTGGAGCCGCCGGCACCGTAGGTGCAGGAGAAGAAGTCGGGTTTTTTCGCGGCCAGCTGGCTCGCGGTGGCCAGCAGTTTTTCATGGCCGGCTTCGGTCTTGGCGGGGAAGAACTCGAAGCTGAAACGGCGTTCTTTCTGACTCATGGTCGTTCCTTCGGCGCCGCGTCGTTGCGCGGCTGCCGGCATGTGCCGTCGACTTCAGAAGTAACGGCGGTAGTGGTCTATCTTCGTGCGCAGTCGCTGGGCGCTGGGCTCGTGCGCATGGCCGAGGACGGCCAGGATGCGCTGCGACTGAACATGGTATTCGGCGATCTTGCTCCGCGCCCAGGTCGAGGGTGGCGGCTGCAGGTTGGTGATCCGGTCGCACAGCTTGACGATCGCATACTGCGGCGCGCCGGTCGCCAGCCTTTCGAGGTAGATGTCGAATGGCAGCTTCTCGCCATTCACCACCTTGCTCAGGCGCTGGGCGCCGTCGGCGACGAACTCGCCGAAATGCGTCTGCAGTTCCTCGATGGGCACCGGGGTGTCTTCGAGCACGTCGTGCAGCAGGGCAACCTGGACGGTTTCCGCCAGGCGCTGGATAGGCGCTTCGCGGTCGGCAGCCATGACTTCATTGGCCACCATCGCCAGGTGAACCGCATAGGGCAGGGGTGAGGCGGTCAGCGTCTGTCCGGCGTGCGCGCCGGCGGCGAAGAGCCAGGCCTGGTTGTAGCTGTCCTGCAGGTCCATGCGGTCGTGTTCCAGATGGCAAAGAGGGCAGACGATTGCTCGTCTGCCCCCTGGCACATCAGTAGCGGTAGGTGTCCGGCTTGAACGGGCCTTCCACGGTCACGCCGATGTACTCGGCCTGTTTCGGGGTCAGCTGGGTGACCACGCCCCCGAAGCCTTTGACCATTTCCAGGGCCACTTCTTCGTCCAGTTTCTTCGGCAGGACTTCGACGGTCAGACGCTCGGCTTTCTTCTCGGCGGAGAGGTCGGCGTACTTCTGCTCGAACAGGAAGATCTGCGCCAGCACCTGGTTGGCGAAGGAGCCGTCCATGATGCGGCTCGGGTGGCCGGTGGCGTTGCCCAGGTTCACCAGGCGGCCTTCGGCCAGCAGGATCAGGTAGTCGTCGTTGGCCGGATCGAAGTCGCCGGCGCCGGTGCGGTGGATCTTGTGCACCTGCGGCTTGACCTCTTCCCAGGCCCAGGTCTTGCGCATGAAGGCCGTGTCGATCTCGTTGTCGAAGTGACCGATGTTGCACACCACGGCGCGCTTCTTCAGCGCTTTCAGCATGCCGGCGTCGCAGACGTTGACGTTGCCGGTGGTGGTGACGATCAGGTCGATCTTGCCCAGCAGGGCGGCATCAACGCTGGCTTCGGTGCCGTCGTTTAGGCCGTTCTTGTAGGGGGAGACCAGTTCGAAACCGTCCATGCAGGCCTGCATGGCGCAGATCGGGTCGATTTCCGAGACCTTGACGATCATGCCTTCCTGACGCAGGGACTGTGCGGAGCCCTTGCCCACGTCGCCGTAGCCGATCACCAGGGCCTGCTTGCCCGACAGCAGGTGGTCGGTGCCGCGCTTGATGGCGTCGTTCAGGCTGTGACGGCAGCCGTACTTGTTGTCGTTCTTGCTCTTGGTGACCGCGTCGTTGACGTTGATCGCCGGGACTTTCAGGGTGCCGGCCTTGAGCATGTCGAGCAGGCGGTGCACACCGGTGGTGGTCTCTTCGGTGACGCCGTGGATGCGCTCGAGCATCTGCGGGTATTTCTTGTGCAGGATTTCGGTCAGGTCACCGCCGTCGTCCAGCACCATGTTGGCGTCCCACGGCTGGCCATCTTTCAGGATGGTCTGCTCGATGCACCACTCGTACTCCTGCTCGGTCTCGCCTTTCCAGGCGAATACCGGAATGCCGGCGGCGGCGATGGCGGCGGCGGCCTGGTCCTGGGTGGAGAAGATGTTGCAGGACGACCAGCGGACTTCTGCACCGAGCGCGGTGAGCGTCTCGATCAGCACGCCGGTCTGGATGGTCATGTGGATGCAGCCGAGGATCTTCGCGCCTTTCAGCGGCTGGCTGGCGGCGTACTTGCGGCGCAGGCCCATCAGAGCCGGCATTTCGGACTCGGCGATGATCAGCTCGCGGCGGCCCCAGGCGGCCAGGGAAATGTCGGCGACTTTGTAGTCAGTAAAAGCAGCGCTCATGTGTAACTCCATTCGTTGTCTGCGAATGGGCGCCGTTGATGCGTTTGGCGATCGGCGGCAGCCGACCGTGACGCGCCCCGTCCGAGCCTGACAAGCCGAAGCGAATCGACCTGCTGCAGCGCCCCTCGGACAGGTGGCGGGAACGACCGGGCAGCGCCGGCCGTTATTGAAGCTCGCGGATTATAGCCATGGTGCATGACAAGCCAAAGGCTTTTGGTCGCGTCCGCGCACCGGATCGCGGCCGGGATCCCCGTCGCGCCCGCGCCAGGGGCCGTGAAAACCCTGACGCGGGCGTCGTTCGGGGATCGTGGGGCACCCGCACGTGCGGGCGCCGATGGTCGATCGTAGGGCGCATAAAGCGGCGCGCTTTATCCGCCGGCCCTAGCGCTTGAGCCGACATACGGCGGATAACGCCTGAGGCGTTATTCGCCCTACGGGGCGGTTAATCGTTCGGCAGAAGGCGTCAGATCACGCCGTCGTCGCGCAGCTTGCCGATGGCGGCCTGGTCCAGGCCCAGCACGCCTTCGAGGATTTCCTGGGTGTGCTGGCCGAGGGTTGGCGGGGCGTTGCGGTACTCCACCGGTGTTTCGGACAGGCGGATCGGGCTGGCCACCTGCGGCACGCTGCCGGCCAGCGGGTGCGGCAGGTCCACGCGCAGGCCGCGGGCAATCACCTGTGGGTCGGCGAAGACCTGCGCCAGGTCGTTGATCGGGCCGCAGGGTACGCTGGCCTGTTCCAGCAACGTGATCCATTCGGCAGTGGTGCGCATCACGGTGGACTGGCGGATCAGCGGGATCAGCACTTCGCGGTGCGCCACGCGCGCCTGGTTGGTGGCGAAACGCTCGTCGGTGGCCCATTCCGGGTGGCCCGCCAGCTCGGCGAACTTGCGGAACTGGCCGTCGTTGCCGACGGTGAGAATGAGGTCGCCATCGGCGGTCGGGAAGTCCTGGTACGGCACGATGTTCGGGTGCGCGTTGCCCAGGCGACGCGGCGGGTTGCCGGTGGTCAGGTAGTTCAGGGTCTGGTTGGCCAGGCAGGCGACCTGCACGTCCAGCAGCGCCATGTCGATGTGCTGGCCGATGCCGCTGACGTCGCGGTGGGCGAGGGCGGCGAGGATCGCCGTGGACGAGTAGAGACCGGTGAGGATGTCGGTCAGCGCCACGCCGACCTTCACCGGGCCGGCGCCTTCCTCGGCGTCGGAGCGGCCGGTCAGGCTCATCAGGCCGCCCAGGCCCTGGATCATGAAGTCGTAGCCGGCGCGCTTGGCGTAGGGGCCGAACTGGCCGAAGCCGGTGATCGAGCAGTAGATCAGCTTCGGATTCAGGGCTTTCAGCGACTCATAGTCCAGGCCGTAGGCCTTGAGGCCGCCGACCTTGAAGTTCTCCAGCACGATGTCGGCCTTGGCGGCGAGCTCGCGCACCAGGCGCTGGCCCTCGGGCTGGGTGAAGTCGATGGTCAGGGATTTCTTGTTGCGGTTCGCCGACAGGTAATAGGCCGCTTCGCTGGTGTCGCGGCCATCGCTGTCCTTGAGGAACGGCGGGCCCCAGGCGCGGGTGTCGTCGCCGCTGCCGGGACGCTCGATCTTGATCACTTCCGCGCCGAGGTCGGCGAGGATCTGCCCGGCCCAGGGGCCGGCGAGAACGCGGGAGAGGTCGAGGACACGGATGTGCGAAAGGGCGCCGGACATGCAATCACCTGCAGCTTGGATAGGGGCGGGGAGGGCGCAGTGCGGGGACTCCCCGGTCCTCCCCGGGGCCTCTCGGGCGAGAGGTAAAACGGGCGCCAGCTCCGAAGGAACTGGCGCGAGGCGCTTAGAAGAACGCCTGGATGCCGGTCTGGGCGCGGCCGAGGATCAGCGCGTGGACGTCGTGGGTGCCTTCGTAGGTGTTCACCACTTCCAGGTTGACCAGGTGACGGGCGACGCCGAACTCGTCGGAGATGCCGTTGCCGCCGAGCATGTCGCGGGCCAGACGGGCGATGTCCAGGGCCTTGCCGCAGCTGTTGCGCTTCATGATCGAGGTGATTTCGACGGCGGCGGTGCCTTCGTCCTTCATCCGGCCCAGGCGCAGGCAGCCTTGCAGGGCGAGGGTGATGTCGGTCTGCATGTCGGCCAGTTTCTTCTGGATCAGCTGGTTGGCAGCCAGCGGGCGACCGAACTGCTTGCGGTCCAGGGTGTACTGGCGAGCGGTGTGCCAGCAGGCTTCGGCGGCACCCAGGGCGCCCCAGGAGATGCCGTAGCGGGCGGAGTTCAGGCAGGTGAACGGGCCACGCAGGCCGCTTACGTCCGGGAAGGCGTTCTCTTCCGGGCAGAACACGTTGTTCATCACGATCTCGCCGGTGATCGAGGCGCGCAGGCCGACCTTGCCGTGGATCGCCGGGGCGGACAGGCCTTCCCAGCCTTTTTCGAGGACGAAGCCGCGGATCTGGCCTTCGTCGTCCTTGGCCCAGACCACGAAGACGTCGGCGATCGGGCTGTTGGTGATCCACATCTTGGCGCCGGTCAGGCGGTAGCCGCCATCGACTTTCTTGGCGCGGGTGATCATCGAGCCCGGGTCGGAACCGTGGTCCGGCTCGGTCAGGCCGAAGCAGCCGATGTATTCGCCGCTGGCCAGTTTCGGCAGGTATTTCTGCTTGGTGGCTTCGTTGCCGAATTCGTTGATCGGCACCATTACCAGGGAGGACTGCACGCTCATCATCGAGCGGTAGCCGGAGTCGATGCGCTCGACTTCACGGGCGATCAGGCCGTAGCACACGTAGTTCAGGCCGCTGCCGCCGTACTGTTCGGGGATGGTCGCGCCGAGCAGGCCGGTTTCGCCCATTTCGCGGAAGATCGCCGGGTCCGTCTGCTCATGGCGGAAGGCTTCCAGCACGCGCGGGGCCAGCTTGTCCTGGGCGAACTGCTGGGCGCTGTCGCGCACCATGCGCTCTTCTTCGGTGAGTTGCTGATCCAGCAGCAGCGGATCTTCCCAGTTGAAGCTTGCTTTGGTCGCCATGGAGAAACCTCGAACGCAGACAGTGAAAGACCCGCACAAGTCTAGGCGGGCTCGGTGTGGGCCATCCTAGTCAGCCGTCGGGAAGCCGGGCAACCGACTAATTCGCACGCTGTTGTGCTATTTTGTCACTCCGTGATCGCCTGGCTGCGGCGCTATCTTGCGCTTCAGTCTCTATATCAGGCGTTCCTGGCGTTTCCTGCGCATCCCGATATTCCGAAGAGGCATTCGATGCGACGCAAGATCCCGACTACCGCGGCGCTGGTCGCCTTCGAATCCGCCGCCCGCCATGAAAGCTTCACCAAGGCCGCCGACGAACTGTCGCTGACCCAGAGCGCGATCTGCCGGCAGATCGCCACGCTGGAGGAATTCCTCGGCGTCGAGTTGTTCCGTCGCTCGCGGCGCGGGGTGAAGCTGACCGAGGCGGGGCTCAACTACAGCCGCCGTGTCGCCCAGCGCCTGGACGCCGTGGAGCGCGACACCCTGGCGGTGATGGGCCAGCAGGGCGGCGGCACGCTGGAGCTGGCGGTGGTGCCGACCTTCGCCACCCAGTGGCTGTTGCCGCGGCTGAAGGACTTCAAGCGGCTGCACCCGGAAGTCACGGTCAACCTGACCAACCGCACCCGCCCGTTCCTCTTCGCCGATACCGAGTTCGACGCCGCGCTGTATTTCGGCGATGGCGTGTGGTCCGGTACGGTGGCCAACTTCCTCATGCACGAGAACCCGGTGCCGGTATGCAGTCCCGAGCTGCTGGGCGGACGGAGAGAGTTGTCCGCGGCGCAGATCGCCGAGCTGCCGCTGATGCAGCAGACCACCCGACCCTATGCCTGGCGCCAGTGGTTCGGCTCGCTGGGCATGAGCATCGCGCACGACATGAGTGGCACCCGCTACGAGCTGTTCTCCATGCTCGCCCAGGCGGCGATGCACGGCATGGGCGTGGCGCTGATCCCGCCGATGCTGATCCAGCAGGAGCTGGCTGACGGCCGGCTGATCGTGCCGATGCAGCATGCCTATTTGAGCGAAAACGCCTATTACCTGATGATTCCCGAACGCAAGGTGGAATCGGCCACCCTGGGCGCGTTCCGCGACTGGCTGGTGGATGAAGCCGCCCGTTATCGCGCCGAAGCCGGGCTCGGCTGAGCCATGGCAAGGTGCCTGGCGCCGGCCGGGTCCAGACTTGCATAGCCGGCGGGGCTTTCCCCGTCATCGCGCTCACGAGGCGCAACCTCCCAAGAAGGAGCTTCCATGAATTTCCATACCCGCAAATGGGTCAAGCCTGAAGACCTCAACCCGAACGGCACCCTGTTCGGCGGCAGTCTTCTGAAGTGGATCGACGAAGAAGCGGCGATCTACGCCATCATCCAGCTGGGCAACCAGCGCGTGGTGACCAAGTTCATCTCGGAGATCAACTTCGTCAGCTCGGCGCGCCAGGGCGACATCATCGAGCTGGGCATCACCGCCACCGAGTTCGGCCGCACCTCGATCACCCTTACCTGCGAAGTGCGCAACAAGATCACCCGCAAGAGCATCCTCACGGTCGACAAGATGGTCTTCGTCAACATCGGCCCGGACGGTCAGCCCGCGCCCCACGGCCGTACCGAGATCCTCTATATCAAGGATCAGTTCAAGGACGATGCCATTCCCCAGCCCTGACCGCTGATCCGCCAGGGTGATTGCCAGCGTGCCCGGAGCCAAGCCGAACCGCGGCGAAAACCTTTGCATTTGCGTCGATTGAGTGTGAGCCTGTGCCCGCCCACGGCGGGCATGGGCCGACGCACGCTCCCCGCCGAATCAGCAGAACACGCACCTTCCAAAAGTGCCTGCAAAACAATGACCGGGGAGAGACCATGCACACCACCTTCGCATCCGCGCTGCGCCAACTGGCCTTGGCCACCTGTGCCAGCCTGCTGCTGGCCGGCGCCGCGCACGCCGCAGCGATCAAGGCCGACACCAAGCCCGAGGCCGGCACCTTCAAGATGGGCATGCAGCCCTGGCTGGGCTACGGCCAGTGGTACGTCGCCGAACAGGCTGGCGCCTTCAAGGCCAACGGCCTGGAACAGGTCGAGCTGGTCAACTTCACCGAAGACAAGGACATGAACGCCGCCCTGGCCAGCGGCCAGATCGACGGTGGCAACCTCGCCACGCACACGGCCATGGCCATGGTCGCTGCCGGCCTGCCGGTGAAGATCGTCCTGCTGCTGGACCAGAGCACCAGCGCCGACGCGCTGATCGTCGATCCGTCGATCAAGACCCTGACCGACCTCAAGGGCAAGCAGGTCGCCTACGAAGAAGGCACTACCAGCGACATCCTACTGCACAGTGCCCTGCGCAAGGCCGGCCTGAACATCGCCGACGTGCAGCCGGTGCCGATGCCCGCCGCCAACGCCGGCAGTGCGCTGATCGCCGGCCAGGTTCCGGCCGCCGTGACCTACGAGCCCTACCTGTCCGCTGCCAAGCAGCAGAACCCCAAGGTCAACCTGCTGTACAAGGGCTCGGATGACCCGGGCATCATCAGTGACGTGTTCGTGGTCCGTGACGAAGTCCTCAAGGAGCGTCCCGGCCAGGTGCTGGCGCTGATCAAGAGCTGGGAAGCCGGCCTCAAGCACTTCAACGAGAAGAATGCCGAAAGCCGCGCGGCCATCGCCAAGGGCGTGGGCGCCGACGAGTCCGAGTTGACCAGCGCCTTCGACGGCGTGCACTTCTACTCGGTGAAGGAAAACCAGGCCGAGCTGAAGGGCGCCTTCCAGAAGGGCTCCTTCGAGCACATCCAGAAGGCCGCCAGCGAAGCCGGCATTCTCCAGCAGCCGGTCACCCCGGCGCAGGCCATCGACGCACGTTTCGTCGAGGCGCTCTGATCCTCTGATTCATTGATCTTCCGAGACACGGCGCGCGCCGGCCCTGAGCCGGCGCGCGTCTTTCTCCGTTCGACGAGCCCGACATGAAAGCCCGCAAATCCAACCCGCTGTTCACCATCGGCAAGCCGATCGCGCAGCGCCACTTCCTGCTCATCGGCGGCGCCGTGTTCGTCCTGCTGGCGCTGCTCTGGTGGCTGGCCGGCGCCAGCGGCGCGGTGCCGAAGATCTTCCTGCCGGCGCCCGGCGACGTCTGGGCGCGCATGCTCAAGCTGGCCGCCGACGGCACCCTGTGGTCGGACCTGAAGGTCAGCGTGTACCGCATCGCCGTGGCCTTCCTGGTGTCCTCGGCGATGTCCATCGTGATCGGTGTGTTCGCCGGCTGCTACGGCTTCTGGAAGGCCGCCACCGAGCCGCTGGTGGACTTCGTGCGCTACATGCCGGTGGTCGCCTTCGTCCCGCTGACCATCCTCTGGGCCGGCACCAGCGACTTCCAGAAATTCCTCATCATCTGGATCGGCACCTTCTTCCAGCAGGTGCTGATGGTGATGGACGCCATCAAGCGCGTGCCGGCGGACTTCGTCGGCCTCGGTCGCACCCTCGGCATGCCGGACCGCCGCATCCTCCTGAAGATCGTCCTGCCCAGCGCGCTGCCGGGCATCTGGGACGCGCTGCGGATCAGCCTCGGCTGGGCCTGGACCTGGCTGGTGCTGGCCGAACTGGTGGCCGCGACCTCGGGCCTGGGCTACCGCATCACCGTGTCCCAGCGCTTCTTCCAGACCGATACCATCATCGGCTACATCCTTCTGCTGGGCTTCCTCGGGCTGGTCACCGACCAGGCCATGCGCGCCGGCGAGAAGGTCCTGTTCCGCTACAACCGGAGACGCAGCTGATGGCAACCCTGGAAATCTCCGGCCTGAACAAGAGCTTCGCGGTCGGCAAGGAACGCCGCGAGGTGCTGCGCAATATCGACCTGACCCTGGCGGACAACGAGTTCGTCTCCATCGTCGGCACCTCGGGCTGCGGCAAGAGCACGCTGCTGTCCATCGCCGCCGGCCTGGAGGAATTCGACAGCGGCAGTGTCAGGGTGGATGGCGTGCCGATCACCGGGCCGGGCCTGGACCGTGGTGTGGTGTTCCAGTCCTACACCCTGCTGCCCTGGCTCACCGCGCGGCAGAACGTCGAGTTCGCCCTCAAGGCGGCCGGCCTGTCCCGCGCGCAGTGCCGCGAGATCGCCGATGAGCACCTGGAGCTGGTGAAGCTGACGAAGTTCGCCGAGGCCTACCCGAACGAGCTCTCCGGCGGCATGAAGCAGCGCGTGGCGATTGCCCGTGCGCTGTCCTACCGGCCGAAGATCCTGCTGATGGACGAGCCCTTCGGTGCGCTGGATGCGATGACCCGCCACCAGATGCAGGAGCTGCTCACGCGCATCTGGGAGACCCACCGGCTGACGGTGATGTTCGTCACCCATGACGTGGAAGAGGCGGTCTACCTGTCCGACCGCATCGTGGTGATGGGCCTGGGGCCGGGGCGGATCAAGACCACCTTCGACGTCAAACTCGGTCGCCCGCGCCACGAAGACATGGCCGCCAGCGCCGAGTTCATCGACCTGCAGCGCCAGGTACTGCGGTCGATCCGCGAAGAAGAACAGGGCGTCGCCGCCCTGTAATTCTCGGCGCTACTGGTGCTTACCAGCGGCCGGAGGCTCCGCCGCCGCCGCTGGAGCCGCCACCGCCGCGGAAGCCACCGCCACCTCCGCCGCCACCCCCGCGTCCGCCTCGGCCGATCGAGCTGATGATCATCAGCAGCAACTGCAGTACGCCCGAGGTCAGCCACATCGGCGGCAGGAAGAAGATGTACAGCACCAGCGGGATCGAGAAGGAACCGATCATCTGCTGCTGCAGGGCTGCCGGATTGCTTTCGCTGAACAGCAGTACCGCCGAGGCCACGCCGCCGACCAGCGCGCTGCACAGCAGGTAGCGGCCCATGCTGCGCTGGCGCAGCCACTGCACCGGGAACAGCAGGCACAGCAGCGGCACACCGACCAGCAGCGCGAGCAGGCCGAGCAGGCGCGCAGGCGGGATTTCCTCGGCGGCGCTGGCGTTGCGGTTGGAGTAGGCATCGCTGTAGCCCGTCACCGGGCCTGTCTGCGGCAGTTGATCCGCGGCGCTTTCGTCGGGTTCGGCAGGGGCCGCGGCGGGCGGCTCTATCAGCGCTACCAGGCTGTCCACGCCGGCCTGGATGCCGCCGGCGAAGTCTCCGGTCTTGAAGTGCGGGACTATGGTGTCGCGGATGATGCGCCCGGCCTGCACGTCGGTGATGGTGCCTTCCAGTCCGTAGCCGACTTCGATGCGTAGCGCTCGGTCATTCTTGGCTACTACCAGCAGCACGCCGTCGTCCACGCCCTTGCGGCCCAGCTTCCACTGCTCGAAGGCACGGACTGCGTAGTCCTCGATGCTGTCATCGCCAGTGCTGGGGATCAGCAGTACGGCGATCTGCGCGCCCTTGCGCTGCTCCAGGCCGGCGAGCTGGCTTTCCAGCTGCGCGCGCTGGCCTGCGTCGAGGGTCTGGGTGAGGTCGGTGACGCGGGCGCTGAGCGGCGGGATGGCGACCGGTGCCGCCTGCAGCAGGCCCGCCCAGCACAGCAGCAGGGCGGCCAGCAGCCAGCGCGGCAGGGTCATTGCGCGGGCTGCGCCGGCGCGTTGCCGAAGTCCACTTTAGGCGCGGTGGAGATGGCGGCTTCATTCTCGACGCTGAAGTTGGCCTTGGGCTTGTAGCCGAAGATTTTCGCGGTGATCACCTGCGGGAACTGGCGAATCATCACGTTGTATTCCTGCACCGATTTCACGTAGCGGCCACGGGCGACGGTGATGCGGTTCTCGGTGCCTTCGAGCTGGGTCAGCAGGTCCTTGAACAGGCCGTCGGCCTTGAGCTGCGGGTAGTTTTCCGAGACCACCAGCAGGCGCGAGAGCGCCGAACTGAGCTGGCCCTGGGCCTGCTGGAAGCGCTTGACCGCTTCCGGATCGTCCAACTGGTCGGCATTGAGTGTGGTGCTGCCGACCTTGGCGCGGGCCTCGGTCACCTGGGTCAGCACGCTGGCTTCATGGGCGGCGTAGCCCTTCACGGTGCTGACCAGGTTGGGGATCAGGTCGGCGCGGCGCTGGTACTGGTTGAGCACTTCCGACCAGGCGGCCTTCACCTGTTCGTCGCCGGCCTGCATGGCGTTGTAGCCGCAGCCGGAGAGCAGGGTGACGAGGATGTAGCCGGTGAGGAACTTGATCAAACGGGGCATGGCAGATGCTCGTGCAGGCGAAAAGGCCCAGTCTAGGTCAGTTCCGGCTGAGGAGTCAGTTGGAAATGTCCGAAACGGCCAGTGCTTGCCGGCCATGGGGTGGCTCGGGGTAGAATCATGCTGGTCTATACCAGGAGTTCGTTTTCGTGCTCGCCACTACCCTGGTGCTGCTGGCCGCCCTGCTGCACGCCACCTGGAACACCCTCGTCAAATTCAGCAGTGATCGTCTGCTGGTGGTCGCCTGCATGGACATGGTCGGCCTGACGGCCGCCCTGGTCCTGCTGCCCTGGATCGAGATCCCCCCCGCCGAGGTCTGGCCCTGGCTGCTGGCTGCCGTGTCGCTGCAGCTGGTCTACCGGGTGCTGCTGATCCAGGCCTACAAGGTCGGCGACCTGGGGTTGGTCTACCCGCTGATGCGCGGCCTGTCGCCGCTGGTGGTGCTGGCGCTGACCCTGTATTTCGGCGGCGAACACCTGACTGACAGGCAGATCCTCGGCATCCTGCTGATCCCGGTCGGCATGCTGTTCCTGCTCAAGGGCGGCGGCGGCTCGAAGCTGCCATGGATCGCCTATCCCACCGTGCTGCTGATGGGCGTGTGCATCGGCAGCTACACCTGGACCGACGGCAACGCGCTGAAGCTCTGGCCCAAGCCGCTGGACTACCTGGTCTGGCTGTCGCTGCTGTCCGGCCTGCCGTTCCCGTTGGTGGCGCTGGTCGGGCGCACCCGTGCCTTCGCCAGATTCTGGATCAATGACTGGAAACTCGGCCTGAGCGTCGGCTTCTGCGTACTGCTCAGCTACGGCCTGGTGCTCTGGGCCATGCAGATGGGCTCCATCGCCGAGGCCGCCGCGCTGCGCGAGACCAGCGTGCTGCTGGTGGTGCTGTTCGGCATGCGCTTCCTCAAGGAACCCTTCGGCTTGCCGCGCCTGGCCGCGTGCAGCCTGGTACTGGCGGGCATGCTGGTGATGAAGCTCTGAGGATTGGCCCGCGCTACGCTGCGCGACGCCAAACCGGTCAAGGACGCGGCGTGGGGCGATGACCTAAGCTGCGGACTTTCCCCTCGACGAGACCTTCCCCATGCCCGTTGCCTTCTGGTGCGTCCTGATCGCGATCTTCCTGCCCTACGTCGGCACCAGCCTCGCCAAGTTCACCGGTGGCGGCTTCGGTCCCCGGCAGAACCACGACCCGCGCACCTTCCTCGCCACCCTGGAGGGCTACCGCAAGCGCGCCAACGCCTTCCAGATGAACAGCTTCGAGGTCACCCCGGCCTTCGCCGCGGCGGTGATCATCGCCTACGTGGTGAACAACGCCGAACCCGCCACCATCGACCGCCTGGCCATCGCCTGGATCACCAGCCGCCTGCTTTACCTGATCTTCTACGTGGCCGACCTGGCGCTGCTGCGCTCGCTGGTGTGGTTCCTCGGCATGGGCCTGATCATCGCGATCTTCGTCGTTTCGGCCTGACCTGACGTCGCCTGAACGGCGGCTGAACGAAACACGCGCCGCTGCGGCGGATGGACGCAGCGGCTGGCGCGTGGTCTGGAACATTCGGAGTTCGGGGCGGATAATCCGGCGCTTCCGTGAATAGCCGTCCTACAAGAGTCCCCCATGAAGTTGAAGACCCTGCTCGTTCTGCTGCTCGCCGGCACGGCGCTCGCCGGCTGCCATCGCCAGGACCCCAACTCGCCGGAGTACAAGCGCCAGGCGGTGTTCAAGGAGATGCTCAAGACCAGCGAGGACATGGGCGGCATGCTGCGTGGACGGATTCCCTTCGACGCGGACAAGTTCCGCGCGGGCTCGACCAAACTCGGCGAGCTGGCCGACAAGCCGTGGCAGTATTTCCCCACCACCCAGCCGCCGGCGGACAAGGTAGAAAGCGACGACACCCGCGCCAAGGCGGAAATCTGGCAGCGTCAGCTGGAGTTCCAGGCCGATGCCAAGACCTTCCAGCAGGCCGTCCGCACCCTGGGTGAGAACACCCGCAACGCCGCGCCGACGCCCGAGGGCGTGCGCAAGGACTTCGCCGCGGTGGAAGACGCCTGCGAAGCCTGCCACAAGAAATTCCGCGCGCTCTAACGCCGGAGTTCCTACAGTCAGCGTGACCTGCGAAGCGGGGGCCTTTACTCCTCCAGCTCGCGCTTGGCCTGCTCCAGCTCGGCGCGGGCCTCGGCCAGCTTGTCCTTGCGCTTCTCGATCTTCTCCGGATCGCCCTTGCTCATCGCCTTGCGCAGGTCCTTCTCGCGCTGGGCGACATCCTTCTCCGCATCCAGCACGTTCTGCTTGCGCTCCTGGCTGAGGCTGGCGTCGGTGCAATAGGTCTTCACCTTGTCCAGGGCGGTCTGCAGGCCGGCGACGCGGTTGTCGTTGCCTTGCGCCCGGGCCTGCTCCAGCTGGGTTTCGAGGTTGGCGCGCTTGGCCGCGCAGCCGGTCAGCGGCTGCTTGGCCGTCTCGGCTGCAAACAGCGGGCTGGCGCAGCCGAGGGCAAGAACGGCGGCCATCAGGGCAGAGCTTCGGAACATTTTCGGAGTCCTTGGTTACCAAACACTATGACGTTGGAGTCAACGGCTAGAGTTTGCCATGGACGGACGGGCGAGGGGCTGCCACAGGACAATTGCGCCAGTTCGGTTGCCCCCGTTCGATGGCTTCAGGAGACGGCCGGGACTCGCAGGGCCCGCCAGGCGGGCAAGGAGAGGCGGTATGCGGGTGGCGATGCGGATCGTGCAGGCACTCATCGCGCTGCTGGTGCTGGCGCTGCTGGCGGGGGGCTGGTGGTACTTGCCCGGGGAGCTGAAGCTGCAACCCGTGTTGACCGGCAGCAGTGAGGATGCTTCGGTACGCCAGGGCGAACGGCGCCGCAGCTATGTCCTTTACGTGCCGCAGAAGCTGGCTGAGCGTCCGGCGCTGCTGGTGGTGCTGCACAGCTCGCAGAGCAACGGCGAGCGCATGCGCCGCGACAGCGGCTACCGCTTCGATGCCCTGGCTGATCGCGATGGCTTCCTGGTGCTCTATCCCGATGGCTTCGAAGGGCACTGGAACGACTGTCGACGGGTGGCTTCCTACAGCGCGCGGCGCCTGAACATCGACGACGTCGGCTTCCTCTCGCAGATGATCGAAAGCCTGCAGCGCGAGCGTGGCGTCGATCCCGCGCGGGTATTCGTCACCGGCTACTCCAACGGCGGGCAGATGGCACTGCGACTGGCCGCCGAGGCGCCGGACAAGGTCGATGGCGTCGCCGCCGTGGCTGCCAGTCTGCCCAGCACGGGCAATGACGCCTGCCGTCCCGCCGAACAGCCCAAGGCCGCGCTGCTGATGAACGGCACGCGGGACCCGATCAATCCCTATGCCGGCGGCCGGGTCACGCTGTTCGGCTTCGGTGATCGCGGCGACGTGCTCTCCGCCGAGGGGTCTGCCCTCGCGCTGGCCCGGCGCAACGGCCAGGGCGGCGAGCCGCAGGTGGACAAGCTGACCCAGCCGGGCCCGGTGTGGACGCAACGGCAGCGCTGGGCTGCCGGCGACGGGCCGCCGGTGGAACTGCTGACGGTATTCGGCGGTGGGCACCTGATCTCGCAGCCGCTCTACCGCGCGCCGCGCCAGCTCGGCCAGGCCGACCCGCAATTGGACGGGCCGGCTGAGATCTGGCGCTTCTTCAGCGAGCTGTCACCTGACGAGCCGCCACGCATCGAGCCGCCGTTCTAGAGTTCGATCACCCGGCGGGGATCGAAGCCGCTGTCTTCGCCAGGGTAGGCGCCGGGGTTGGCGACGATCCGCGCCGCGCCGATGCGATAGTCCAGGCACTCGTGCACATGCCCGTGAATCCACAGGTCACAGCGTTCGGCCAGGCCTTCCAGGTTCGAGGCGAAGGCGGGCGACAGGGCGTCGCCGACGTAGTGCGAGGGAATGGACCGGGCGCTGGGCGCATGGTGCGTCACCACCACCGTCGGGCCGGCAAAGGGTTGGTCCAGCTCCGCCGCCAGCCACTCGCAGCTGGCGCCGCAGAGTTCGCGGCTCATCTGCGGCGTGAAGGGCCGGGTGAAGTAATCCACCGTACTGAAATCGGGCATCAGCAACTGCGCCTGCTCGCAGGCCAGTTCCGCCGCGCCTTCGCCGTAGAGCTGGAAATCCGTCCACAACGTGGTGCCGAGGAAGCGCACGCCATCGAGGATCACGGCATCCTTCTCGAGAAAGTGGATCTCCAGCGCGCGGGCCAGGTTGCGCATGGCCTGCGTCAGCTCGGGCAGGTCGGAGTGGTAGAACTCGTGGTTACCGGCGACATAGAGGATTTCGCTGTCCGGGAACTCCTCGCGCGCCCAATGCAGGCCTTGCAGGTGTTCGTGGATGTCGCCGGCCAGCACGATGACATCCGCGGCGACTTGCGGCAGTTCGCGGCGGCCGTTGGGAAAGTGTTCGTGGTGGAGGTCGGACAATACTCGCAGGCGCATGGCACGTAACTGTCTGTAGGAAAGTGCCGAGGATAACGAAGGAAGATGCGTTTGACATGGGTCATGGCATTGCCGCTGCCGGCCTAAAGACCTTTCGAAATTAAGGGATGATTCAGAAGATTCCCTCAGCTTCCGTTTGGGCCCGCTGTTTTGGCGCCCCAAGGAGGACTCATGAAACTCATCTGGATCGTCTTATTGGCGGTGCTGACCACCTTCGGCCTGGCACTGTTCCTTGACCCGCCGGCAACCCTGGACATCTGGGTCCTGCGCAAGCAGGCCATCCTCTTCACCGGTGTCGCGTCCTTTGCGCTGATGTCGCTGATCATGCTGCTGGCGGTGCGCCCGGTCTGGCTGGAAAAGCCCCAGGACGGCCTCGATCGCCTGTACCGCGCGCACAAGTGGGCGGGAATCCTGGCCATCGTGCTGGGCCTGCTGCACTACCTGATGGAGCTGGGCGGTCCGCTGCTCGCCGAATTCATCGCCAAGCCGGCCAAGGGGCCGCGGGTGGAAACCTTCCTCGACGTGTTCCGCGGCTCGGCCAAGGGCCTGGGCGAATGGTCGGCCTGGTTGCTGGCGGCGATGCTGGTCATCACCCTCTGGCAGCGCTTCCCGTACCACCTGTGGCGCTACGTCCACAAAACCCTGGCGGTGGTCTACCTGGTGCTCGCCTTCCACGGCGTGGTGCTGGCACCCGCGGGGTACTGGATGCAGCCGGTGGGCTGGCTGGTGGCGTTCTGCGCCGTGGTGGGCAGCCTCTGCGCGCTCTGGTCGCTGGCCGGGCAGATCGGCCGTCGGCGCACCCACGAGGGCGTCGTGGTGGCGATCGAGCGTCCCGGCGAGCGCATGCTGGAAGTGACCTGCAAGCTGCGAGGGCGCTGGCAGCACCGTGCCGGCCAGTTCGCCTTCCTCACCTGCGATCGACTGGAAGGGCAGCATCCCTTCACCCTTTCCAGTAGCGACCGGGGTAACGGTGAGGTGCGCTTCAGCATCAAGGCGCTGGGGGACTACACACGGCGCCTTCAGGATGCTCTGAAGGTTGGTGATCCGGTGAAGGTAGAAGGGCCCTACGGCTGCTTCGACTTCCGCCGCGACAAGGGCGAACGGCAAGTGTGGATCGCTGGCGGAATCGGCATCACGCCGTTCCTGGCCTGGCTCGAGTCGCTACAGGTGCGGCCGGCGGACTGCCCGGAAGTGACGCTGCTGTATTGCGTGCGTTCGCCTTCCGACGCGATCTACGCCGGGCGCCTGCGTGAGCTGTGCGCGACGTTGACGCGCATCGACCTGCGCGTGCATTACAGCGAAAGCGAAGGCTACCTGCAGGCGGCGGACCTGGGCTTGCAGCCCGGTGCGCAGGGGCGCTGGCCAAGTGTCTGGTTCTGCGGCCCGCAGGCGCTGGCCGACCTGCTGCGCCGTGACCTGCGCCGCCAGGGCATGCCGGGCAATCGCTTCCACCAGGAAGCCTTCCAGATGCGCTGAGGCGCTCAGAAACCGGCGACGCCGAGGTCGTGCAATCGCTCGCGCAGCAGCACGACTTCCGGCGCCTTGAAGAAGGCTTCCAGTTGCGCTGCGCGTACCTTGCCGACGCCGGGTTGCTCTTGCCACTGCGGTGCACTGCGGGCGGCCAGCGCGGACCAGTCTGCGTCTGCCGGATGAGCGTCTGGGGAGGGCGCGCCAAGCGCGCGCAGCCAGACGGCGAACGAGCGCTGACGGGCCAGCTGGAACTGCTGGTGCAGGGTGGCGGCGCTGCGCTCGCCCAGGCCGGGTGCCTGGCTCAGTTGCTCCGGCGTCAGCGTCATCCAGTCGAGCAGCCCCGCCAGCAGACCTGCGTCGTGCAGGCGCCGCCAGGTTCCGGGCCCGACGCCCGATAGTCCCAGGCCGTTCTTGCCGCCCAGCCAGTGCAGGCGGGCGAGGAACTGTTCCGCGCAGCCCTCGGTGGGCTGCCAGCAGGAGAGGGCGTTGTAGTGCCCGTCATCCGGTGCAGATATTTCGACACGGGTCGGCGAGCGCCAGACCACACCGTCCAGGCGCGGAATGGTCAGCCCGGCGAGGGCGATGGCGACCTGATCGCCGGGGCGGATGTCGAGGCTGCGCCAGCGCTTGAGCGAGCCGGCGCCGATGCGTTGAATGGTCCGCCCATCCAGTGCCACCGGGGCGAGATGCAGCACCGGCGTCACCCGCCCGCTGCGGCCTACCTTGAACTCCACGCGCCGCACTTCTGCCAGCGCCTGTTGATGCGGGTACTTCCAGGCCACTGCCCAGCCCGGCGCCTGTGCGCTCCAGGCCTTGCCCGGCGGCCGGCGGCCCTGGCGGATGACGATGCCGTCGCTGGCGAACGGCAGGGGCTGGTGATACCAGCGCTCGCGCCAGGCCTCGATATCGCTCAGGCCTGTTACCGGCTCGGTCAGCTCGGCACTGTCGGCGAAACCCAGCTGGCGCAGGCGTGCCAGGCGCTCGGGCATGTCCAGCGGACCATCCGGCAGCTCCCAGACGAACAGACCGATCTGCTCAGCCTCATCGCCCAGCTCCTTGCGCGCCATCAGTCCGGCGACTTTTCCGCGCGCGCCGGCGCCGCCCTGCCGGGCCTGGACGTGCTGCGGCAGGCGCCAGTAGAGCTCGCCCTGCAGCACCAGGGCGCCGCGCTCGCCGGGCAGCTGCCTGGGGATGGCGGCAATTCGCCGTGCATTGGCGGTCCAGTCCTGCCCAGCGCTGCCGTCGCCGCGGCTAATCGCCTGGATGAAGCGGCCGTCACGGTAGAGCAGCGTGACCGCTACGCCGTCCACCTTGGGCTGCACCCAGAGATCGCTGCGGTTCGCCAGCCAGTCGCGCACGGCCGAGGCGTCGGGAAGCTTGTCGAGGCCGGTGTGGGGGAAATGGTGGCGAATCTCCCCGGCACTGCTGGCCAGCGGCGATTCGGAGGTGGCGGAGGCCTGCGGGAAGCACGCCTGCCATTGGCGCAGGCGCTCGCGGGCCTGGTCGTAGAGTTCATCGGCGACCGGTGATTGGCCGTCGCGGTGGTAGACGTCATCCCACTGCCGCAGTTGTGCGCGGAGCGTGTCGATCTGCTGGAGTGCCTGCTCGGCCGGCCAGTCGGGGCAGGCGTGGGTGAGGAGGGGAAGGCACAGCAGGAAAGCGAGGGCAAGGCGAAGCATGGCGAGCGTCCGGGTGGCAGTAAGCCGCAAGGCTAGGACTGGGACGCAGTGTCCGGTGCCGGGATGGACGTGGATTCTTCGCGAGGCCTTGTCGGAGAGCGGAAACGAAAAAGCCCCGCCGAGGCGGGGCTTTTCCTGCTACCGGGTCTTACAGGCCGGCGGCGTCACGCAGGGCGGCAGCCTTGTCGGTGCGCTCCCAGGTGAAGGCGGTGAAGGTGTCGTCACCGTAGGTCATTTCGAACGGGTTGCGACCGAAGTGGCCGTAGGCCGCGGTCGGCTGGTACATCGGGTGCAGTAGGTCGAGCATCTTGGTGATTGCGTACGGACGCAGGTCGAAGTGCTCGCGGACCAGCTGGATGATCTTGTCATCGCTGATCTTGCCGGTGCCGAAGGTGTTGATCGAGATGGAGGTCGGCTGCGCCACGCCGATGGCGTAGGACACCTGGATCTCGCAACGCTCGGCCAGGCCGGCGGCGACGATGTTCTTGGCCACGTAGCGGCCGGCGTAGGCAGCGGAACGGTCCACCTTGGACGGGTCCTTGCCGGAGAACGCGCCGCCGCCGTGACGGGCCATGCCGCCGTAGGAGTCGACGATGATCTTGCGGCCGGTCAGGCCGCAGTCGCCCACCGGGCCGCCGATCACGAAGTTGCCGGTCGGGTTGATGTGGAACTGGGTGTCCTTGTGCAGCAGCTCGGCCGGCAGCACCTGCTTGATGATCAGCTCCATCACGCCTTCGCGCAGGTCCTTGTAGCTGACTTCCGGGTTGTGCTGGGTGGACAGGACGATGGCGTCGATGCCGACGACCTTGCCGTTCTCGTAGCGGCAGGTGACCTGGGACTTGGCGTCCGGGCGCAGCCACGGCAGCAGGCCGGATTTGCGGGCCTCGGCCTGGCGTTCCACCAGTCGATGGGAGAAGCAGATCGGCGCGGGCATCAGCACGTCGGTTTCGTTGCTGGCGTAGCCGAACATCAGGCCCTGGTCGCCGGCGCCCTGGTCTTCCGGTTTGGCGCGGTCGACGCCCTGGTTGATGTCCACCGACTGCTTGCCGATGATGTTCAGCACGCCGCAGGTGGCGCCGTCGAAGCCGACGTCGGAGCTGTCGTAGCCGATGTCGATGATGACCTTGCGCACCAGGTCTTCCAGGTCGACCCAGGCGGAGGTGGTGACTTCACCGGCGATGATCGCGACACCGGTCTTCACCAGGGTTTCGCAGGCCACGCGGGCGTATTTGTCCTTGGCGATGATGGCGTCGAGCACCGCATCGGAAATCTGGTCCGCGATCTTGTCCGGATGGCCTTCGGAGACGGATTCGGAGGTGAAAACAGAGTATTCGCTCATCTAACGGTTCCTATCATTTACCGGTGGGTGAGGACGCTTCGCGAATCCGGCTTGGCGAAGTGCCGCACCTGGATCTGAAAGCCATTACGTAAACCGATGTAAACACTTTCGCCGGACGCAAGCCCGGCGGCGTCGGCCCAGAGGGCCAGGTCTTCCTGTTCGAACCCCAGCCAGAGATCACCGCAGGCCTCGCGGGCCCAGCTCTGGTCGTGGCTGCAGAGTTCGGTCACCAGCAGGCTGCCACCGGGTTTCACCAGGTGCGCCAGCTGCCTCACGGCCTCTGCCGGTGCGGCGAAGTGGTGCAGCACCATGTTCAACACCACGCAGTCGGCCGCGTCGTCGACATCCTGCAGGGCGTCGCCCAGCCGCAGCCGGACGTTGTTCAAACCTTCGCTGGCGCAACGTAGTCGCGCCATTTCGAGCATGGTCTCGCTGTTGTCCAGCGCCGTGACCTGTTCGAAGCGCCGGGCCAGCTCGGGGAGGAATCCGCCGTCGCCGGGGCCGACTTCCAGCGCCGTGGCGCCGGGGGCGAAGCTCAGGGCATCGAGCAGCGCCAGCACGCTTTCGCGGTATTGCGGCAGTCCTGCGATCAGGTCCTGGGTCGCCTGGAACTTCTCCGCACTGCGGGCAAAGAAGTCGCGGCTGACGGCGGCACGCTGGGCGTGTACGCCATCGACGCGTGCGCTGACGTCATCGGCCAGCGCCAGTTCGTCGACCTCTTCGAGCAGCGCCCCGTGCAGCGTGCCCCCCAGGCTTTCGCCCTGGGGCAGGGCGCGGCGATAGAAGATCGCGTTGCCTTCGCGGCGGGTGGCGACCAGGCCGGCCTGGGCCAGCACCTTCAGGTGGTGGCTCATGCCCGACTGGCGGACGCCGAAGATATGCGCCAGCTCCAGCACGCCGAACGAATCGTTGGCCAGCACCCGCAGCACGTTCAGCCGCAGCGGATCGCCGCCGGCCTTGCACAGGGCAGCCAGCTGGTCGCAATCGTCGTGGCGGATTTCGGGCAGGCGCAGACTCATAGGTCGCGCAGTCTAGTCGCGGCTTCCGGGGTGGGCAATAGCTGTATCAAAAAGTTTTGATATTGGCGGATGGGCGGTTTTTGATCAGTCAGACCACTCCCGCCTGTGCCTTGCATCAGGCATCTGCCGATCTGTCATTGCCCCGCAGGCCCTGGCTGGGCGAAAATACCGGCCTTTTTTCATTCCCTTCGATCTTTCGAAGCAGCCCCCGCAGGAGATTAGCGATGCCCAGCCGTCGTGAGCGAGCCAACGCCATCCGCGCACTGAGCATGGATGCCGTGCAGAAAGCCAACAGCGGCCATCCCGGCGCCCCCATGGGCATGGCGGATATCGCCGAAGTCCTCTGGCGCGAATTCCTCAAGCACAACCCGAGCAACCCGCAGTGGGCTGACCGTGACCGCTTCGTGCTGTCCAACGGCCACGGCTCGATGCTGATCTACTCGCTGCTGCACCTCACCGGCTACGACGTCACCGTCGATGACCTGAAGAACTTCCGCCAGATGCACTCGCGCACCCCGGGCCACCCGGAGTACGGCTACACCGCCGGCATCGAGACCACCACCGGCCCGCTGGGCCAGGGCATCGCCAATGCCGTGGGCATGGCGCTGGCCGAGAAAGTGCTGGCTGCGCAGTTCAACCGTGACGGCCACAGCATCGTCGACCACTACACCTACGCCTTCCTGGGCGACGGCTGCATGATGGAGGGTATCTCCCATGAAGTCGCTTCGCTGGCCGGCACCCTGCGCCTGAACAAGCTGGTCGCCTTCTACGATGACAACGGCATCTCCATCGATGGCGAAGTCCACGGCTGGTTCACCGACGACACCCCCAAGCGCTTCGAGGCCTACGGCTGGCAGGTGATCCGCAACGTCGACGGGCATGACGCCGACGAGATCAAGACCGCCATCGAGACCGCCCGCAAGAGCGACGTGCCGACCCTGATCTGCTGCAAGACCATCATCGGCTTCGGTTCGCCGAACAAACAGGGCAAGGAAGAAAGCCACGGCGCCGCCCTGGGCGTCGACGAAGTGGCCGCCACCCGCGCCGCGCTGGGCTGGAACCACGCGCCGTTCGAAGTCCCGGCGGACATCTACGCCGAGTGGAGCGCCAAGGACACCGGCGCCAGCCGCGAAGCCGAGTGGAACAAGCGTTTCGCCGCCTACCAGGCCGCGCACCCGGAACTGGCCGCCGAGTTCGAGCGCCGCGTTGCCGGTGAGCTGCCGGCCGATTTCGCCGAGAAGGCCGCTGCCTACGTCGCCGACGTCGCCATCAAGGGCGAGACCATCGCCAGCCGCAAGGCCAGCCAGAACGCCCTGAACGCCTTCGGCCCGCTGCTGCCGGAACTGCTGGGCGGCTCCGCCGACCTCGCCGGTTCCAACCTGACCCTGTGGAAAGGCTGCAAGGGTGTGAGCGCCGACGACGCCAACGGCAACTACCTGTTCTACGGCGTACGCGAGTTCGGCATGAGCGCCATCATGAACGGCGTGGCCCTGCACGGCGGCTTCATCCCCTACGGCGCGACCTTCCTGATCTTCATGGAATACGCCCGCAACGCAGTGCGCATGTCCGCCCTGATGAAGCAGCGCGTGCTCTACGTGTTCACCCACGACTCCATCGGTCTGGGCGAAGACGGCCCGACCCACCAGCCGATCGAGCAGCTGGCCAGCCTGCGCCTGACGCCGAACCTGGACACCTGGCGCCCGGCCGACGCGGTGGAATCCGCGGTGGCCTGGAAGTACGCCATCGAGCGGGCCGACGGTCCGTCCGCGCTGATCTTCAGCCGCCAGAACCTGCCGCACCAGCCGCGCGACGCTGCCCAGCTGGCCGACGTGGCCCGTGGCGCCTACGTGCTGAAGGACTGCGACGGCGAGCCGGAACTGATCCTGATCGCCACCGGCTCCGAAGTCGGTCTGGCCGTCCAGGCGTTCGACAAGCTCAGCGCCGAAGGCCGCAAGGTGCGCGTGGTCTCCATGCCGTCCACCAGCGTCTTCGACCAGCAGGACGCCGGCTACAAGCAGGCCGTGCTGCCGGTCCAGGTGGCAGCGCGTATCGCCATCGAAGCTGCCCACGCTGACTACTGGTACAAGTACGTCGGTCTGGAAGGCCGCGTCATCGGCATGACCACCTTCGGTGAGTCGGCCCCGGCCCCGGCGCTGTTCGAGCACTTCGGCTTCACCGTCGAGAACGTGCTGGAAGTCGCCGCCGAGCTGCTCGAAGCCTGATCGAGGCTCTTGTAGGAGCGAGCTTGCTCGCGAACCGGGCAAGCTCCTTCGCGAGCAGGCTCGCTCCTATGAAGATCACCAAGGGATAACAATGTCCAAGCGCCCTTACCGAGTTGCCCTCAACGGCTACGGCCGTATCGGCCGCTGCGTCTTCCGTGCCCTGCACGAACGCGGCGCCAAGGCTGATTTCTCCATCGTCGCGCTGAACGACCTGGCGGACCTGGCCAGCCTGGAATACCTGACCCGCTTCGACTCCACCCACGGCCGTTTCCCCGGCGAGGTGAGCGTGGCCGACGGCTGCCTGCATGTGGGCGGCGACTGCGTGAAGGTGTTCCGCGAAGCCGAACCCGAGGCCATCGACTGGCGCGCCCTGGACATCGACCTGGTGCTGGAATGCTCCGGCGTCTACAACACCCGCGCCGACGGCGAGCGCTTCCTTGGCGCTGGCGCGCCGCGGGTGCTGTTTTCCCAGCCGATGGCCAGCGAGGCGGACATCGACGCCACCGTGGTCTTCGGCATCAACCAGCAGGGCCTCTCCGGCGCCGAGACGCTGGTGTCCAACGCATCCTGCACCACCAACTGCAGCGTGCCGCTGCTCAAGTTGCTGAACGAGGCCGTGGGCATCGAGTACGTCTCGATCACCACCATCCACTCGGCGATGAACGACCAGCCGGTGATCGACGCCTACCACCATGAAGACCTGCGCCGCACGCGCTCGGCCTTCCAGTCGGTGATCCCGGTGTCCACCGGGCTGGCACGCGGCATCGAGCGCCTGCTGCCGGAACTCGCCGGGCGAATCCAGGCCAAAGCCATTCGGGTACCGACGGTCAACGTCTCGGCCCTGGACATCACCCTGCAGGTCTCCCGCGATACCTCCGCCGAGGAGATCAACCGCGTGCTGCGCCAGGCCGCCACCGAAGGCCCGCTGAAAGGCCTGCTGGCCTACACCGAGCTGCCCCACGCCAGCTGCGATTTCAACCATGACCCGCACTCGGCCATCGTCGATGGCAGCCAGACCCGCGTTTCCGGCCCCCGGCTGGTGAACGTGCTGGCCTGGTTCGACAACGAGTGGGGGTTCGCCAACCGCATGCTCGACACCGCAGGGCACTTCCTGCGGGTCGCCGCTACCGAACGTTAATCAAAACAGCCCCAACAGGACTGACTGTCATGACCGTGTTGAAGATGACCGACCTCGACCTCCAAGGTAAGCGCGTGCTGATCCGCGAAGACCTCAACGTTCCGGTGAAGGACGGTGTGGTCAAGAGCGACGCGCGCATCCTGGCCTCGCTGCCGACCATCAAGCTGGCCCTGGAGAAGGGCGCGGCGGTGATGGTCTGCTCGCACCTGGGCCGCCCGACCGAAGGCGAGTTCTCCGAGGAGAACAGCCTGCAGCCGGTCGCCGACTACCTGTCCAAGGCCCTGGGCCGCGCCGTGCCGCTGGTCAAGGACTACCTGGGCGGCGTTGAAGTGAAGCCGGGTGAAGTCGTGCTGTTCGAAAACGTGCGCTTCAACAAGGGCGAGAAGAAGAACGCCGACGAGCTGGCCCAGCAATATGCGGCCCTGTGCGACGTATTCGTCATGGACGCCTTCGGCACCGCCCACCGCGCCGAGGGCTCGACCCACGGCGTGGCCAAGTTCGCCAAGGTCGCCGCGGCCGGCCCGCTGCTGGCTGCCGAACTGGAAGCCCTGGGCAAGGCCCTGGGCAACCCGGCGCGCCCGATGGCCGCCATCGTCGCCGGCTCTAAGGTGTCCACCAAGCTCGACGTGCTCAACAGCCTGGCGCTGATCTGCGACCAGCTGATCGTCGGCGGCGGCATCGCCAACACCTTCCTCGCCGCGGCGGGCCACAAGGTCGGCAAGTCGCTGTACGAAGCCGATCTGGTCGATACCGCCAAGGCCATCGCCGCCAAAGTCAGCGTGCCGCTGCCGGTCGACGTGGTGGTTGCCAAGGAGTTCGCCGAGACCGCCGTCGCCACCGTCAAGGACATCGCCGACGTGGCCGACGACGACATGATCCTGGACATCGGCCCGAAGACCGCCGCCCAGTTCGCCGAGCTGCTGAAGACCTCCAAGACCATCCTGTGGAACGGTCCGGTGGGTGTGTTCGAGTTCGACCAGTTTGGCGAAGGCACCAAGACCCTGGCCAAGGCCATCGCCGAAGGCTCCGCCTTCAGCATCGCCGGCGGTGGCGACACCCTGGCGGCGATCGACAAGTACGGCATCGGCGAGCAGATCTCCTACATTTCCACCGGTGGTGGCGCCTTCCTCGAGTTCGTCGAGGGCAAGGTCCTGCCGGCCGTGGAAGTGCTGGAGCAGCGCGCCAAGGCCTGATCCGCACGGCAGGCGGGCGACAGTAAAGCAAACCTCTGCGGCATCCCCGGGTCACAAGCCTAGTACGGATGCCAAGGAGAACGGTCATGCGAGCTGTCACCCCTCTGCTGTCGTTTTGTCTCGTGCTGGTCGGCTGTACCGGAAGCGGTGGAGTCCCCAGTACCTGTGAAGTGATGAGCCCGCCCTCGGTCATGGTGCCCTCGGACCAGAACCGCGAACGGGTGGATAGCCAGAGCAGCGGCGATCCGACGCCCGACCAGAAGCCGGTGAACTGCCCCTGAGGCAGCGGCGTGGCGGCCGGGATCACGATCTGACAGTGCCGCCCGCGCCCCGGTGCAGGCGGCACTGGCGTTCCTGCGGCGGGACGGGCAATCTGGCGTATTGGATATCCGGCGGCGTGTCCGCCCGAAGGAGAATCGCCCGATGCTGCGTTATCTCGTCCCGGTCCTGGCGCTTGCGCTGGTGGCGGGTTGTTCCAGTCACTCGACAGGCGGCAACTCCGCTGCGCAGGGCGGCTGGAATCACTGGGTCTGCGACAGCCAGGCCGAGGTGCGGTGGCGTTACGTCGACCCCAGCAAGTCGGTCGTCGACCTGAAGCTGGGTGAGGATGACGTGGTTCATCACCTGGAAGAGGAACCCGGCGGCTCCGGCGCTTTCTATAGCGACGGGCTGATCGGCTTGAGCATCAAAGGTGACCAGGGCCTGGTCTACTGGGTCGAGAGCAACGACCTGATCGGCCGTGGTTGCAAGGCGCCCTGAGCGCCGATTGTCCGGCATGCGCCGGAAGACTTGAACACGGCCTGCCCCTGCGGCAGGCTTCCAAACATGTAGTTAAGGGGCTCGTGAAACCGAGCCTGACTTCTGGGAGAAGCGAAGACCATGGCACTCATCAGCATGCGCCAAATGCTGGACCACGCCGCCGAGTTCGGCTACGGCGTTCCGGCTTTCAACGTCAACAACCTCGAGCAGATGCGCGCCATCATGGAAGCGGCCGACAAGACCGATTCCCCGGTGATCGTGCAGGCCTCCGCTGGTGCCCGCAAATACGCCGGTGCGCCCTTCCTGCGCCACCTGATCCTTGCGGCCATCGAAGAATTCCCGCACATCCCGGTGTGCATGCACCAGGACCACGGCACCAGCCCTGACGTCTGCCAGCGCTCCATCCAGCTGGGCTTCTCCTCCGTCATGATGGACGGCTCGCTGAAGGAAGACGGCAAGACTCCGGCCGACTACGACTACAACGTCCGCGTCACCCAGCAGACCGTTGCCTTCGCCCACGCCTGCGGCGTTTCCGTGGAAGGTGAGCTGGGCTGCCTGGGCTCCCTGGAAACCGGCATGGCCGGCGAGGAAGACGGCGTTGGCGCGGAAGGCGTGCTGGACCACAGCCAGCTGCTGACCGACCCGGAAGAGGCCGCCGACTTCGTCAAGAAGACCCAGGTCGACGCCCTGGCCATCGCCATCGGCACCAGCCACGGCGCCTACAAGTTCACCAAGCCGCCGACCGGCGACGTGCTCTCCATCGAGCGCATCAAGGAAATCCACAAGCGCATCCCCAATACCCACCTGGTGATGCACGGCTCCTCCTCGGTGCCGCAAGAGTGGCTGAAGGTGATCAACGAGTTCGGCGGCGACATCAAGGAAACCTACGGCGTGCCAGTCGAGGAAATCGTCGAAGGCATCAAGCACGGCGTGCGCAAGGTCAACATCGACACCGACCTGCGCCTGGCCTCCACCGGTGCCATCCGCCGCATGATGGCCGAGCAGCCGAGCGAGTTCGACCCGCGCAAGTTCTTCGCCAAGACCATCGTCGCCATGCGTGATATCTGCATCGCCCGCTACGAAGCCTTCGGCACTGCCGGCCATGCCTCGAAGATCAAGCCGATCTCCCTGGAAGGCATGTTCCAGCGTTACGCCAAGGGTGAGCTGGTGTCGAAGGTCAACTGATCCCGCGCCGGTTTTGACCTTGAAGAGCCCCGCCCTGCGGGGCTCTTTCGTATCTGCCAGAAGGAAGCCATCGATGCTGCGCGCCTTGCTTTCCGTTCTACTGCTGGCGTTACTCGCCGGTTGCTCGCTGCGCCCGGCGCAGCCGTCCGCACCGCCGCCCAGGCCGCCGGTGGAGCTGCCAGTGGACGCGCAGAATTGCCTGACTCATCAGGAGTGCACGCTGAAAACCTCGCGCACGCTGCTGTTCGTCTTCGATTATGCCGAGGCGGGTGCGGCCCTGGTGGAGAACGAGAACCGCGTGCTCAGCACGCCGGAAAAGGCACCGAAGAAGGGTTGGCCGGCGATTCGCATCCAGTTGGCCGATCCGGACGGTGGGCGCTTCGAGTTCTCCAGCGAATGCCGGCAGAAGCGCTGCCGTATCAAGGAATCGCGCCTGCTCGCCTGCTACCGTAGTTATCTGGATGGAAAGACCTGCCGGTTCCGCTGAGCGCTGGTGCTCGGGACGGTCCGGCTCTGGAGGCACGATGACGGATGTACATGACAGTGCGCAGGAGGGTTTCTCCCGCGAGGCGAAAGCTTACGCCCACGGGCGACCGGACTATCCCGAAGAGCTGCTGGGCTGGCTCGGCGAAGAGCTGGGCATAGGGGCCGGCAAAGAGGTGGTCGACCTCGGCGCGGGTACCGGGAAGTTCACTTCCCTATTGCTGCGTACCGGTGCACAGGTCGCCGCCATCGAGCCGGTGGCGGCGATGCGCGAACAGTTGAGTGCCACTCTGCCTGCGGTGAAGGTGCTCAGTGGCACGGCCCAGGCGATGCCGCTGGTGGCGGAAAGCATCGACGCGCTGACCTGCGCCCAGGCCTTCCACTGGTTCGCCGACGAGCGCGCGCTGGAAGAAATCCATCGCGTGCTGCGGCCGGGTGGCCACCTCGGGCTGGTCTGGAATGTGCGCGACGAGCGCGTCGACTGGGTCGCCCAGGTGACGCGCATTCTCGAGCGCTACGAAGGCAGCACGCCGCGCTTCCACACCGGGCAATGGCGGCGCGCCTTTGCGGGTTCGCGCTTCGAAGACCTGCGCCTGCGCGAGTTCAGCTACCAGCACATCGGTCCGCCGGAGCAGGTGATTGTTGCGCGCACTCTGTCGGTGAGCTTTATCGCGGCGCTGCCCGACGAGCAGAAGCGGCGCGTCGCCGAGCAACTGCATGAGCTGATCGCCACGCACCCGGCGCTGAAGGGGCGCAGCGAAGTTGCCTTCCCCTATCGCACCGAGGCTTACAGCACCCGTGCGCTGGCCTGACCGGGGAATGCGGTAGACTGGCGGACGTTTCCTCCGCCAGTCCGTTTCCCATGCAGCCGCTTCGCTATCTCCAGGCCTATGCGCCACAACTCCAGGATCAGGTGCGCCAGCTCATCGAGCAGGACCGCCTCGGCGAGTACCTGGAGCGCCGCTATCCCGGTCGTCATGACGTACAGAGCGACAAGGCGCTGTATGGCTATGCCATGGATCTCAAGCAGCAGTACATGCGCACCGCGCCGGCGGTGGACAAGGTGCTCTACGACAACAAGCTGGACGTGGTGCAGCGCGCGCTGGGCCTGAACACGGCGATCTCCCGGGTGCAGGGCGGCAAGCTCAAGGCGAAGAAGGAAATCCGCGTCGCCTCACTGTTCAAGGACGCGGCCCCCGAATTCCTGCAGATGATCGTCGTCCACGAGCTGGCGCACCTGAAGGAGCGCGACCACAGCAAGGCCTTCTACCAGCTCTGTGAGCACATGCTGCCCGGCTATCACCAGCTGGAGTTCGACCTGCGTGTCTACCTGACCTGGCGCGACCTGCCTCAGTAGTACAGGCGCCCCAGATAGAGCAGCCCCAGGCACCACGGCAGCAGCAGGGCAAGGCCCAGGTAGCGCAGCGCCGCGCGCGGGCCGCTCTCGCCCCGGTTCAGCCAGTTGGTGCCCGCCAGTACCAGTGCGTAGGCCACGAGGCCCGCCAGCAGCCACTCGTATTGCTCTGTGGTGGGGGAGACCGGGCCGAGATGGGTGTGGGTGAGGTGCCACGCGCAAAGGCCGATTGCCGGCACCAGAAGGGCCAGCGCCACCAGGACTCGCCCGGCGAGGCGCAGCAGGAAGGCAATCAGCAACCCCGCCAGGCCGGCGCTGGCAATCAGCACGGCGAGCATCTGGTCGAGATAGACGAGGTCGGGCGCTGATTCGAGCGAGCGGGGTTGCGCGAGCAGGCGCAGCAAGGGCGCGCCGAGCAGAAGGGCAATCAGGCAGAACAGCCAGCCTGGCAGGGCGCGTGGCATCCGAAACTCCTGATGAAGTTGCTGCGGGAAGCCCCTGACGCGCCGGATGGGGTCGGTCGTCTGGGGTTGTTCACCGCTGCAAAGCCCAGATTAATCAATGATTTGGCGAAATGCCATAACTTTGTCGGGAATGATTCCCGAAAATGAGAAGGCCCCTCCGGGGAGGGGCCTCTCTGTCAGAACAGGTCGATCGGCGCTTCTTCGTCCGCCGGCATGCCGCTGCCGGGAGCGCTGCCGGGCGCCAGTTCGTTCATCGACGGCGGTGTGTCTTCGTTCTTGAACAGTTCGAAGTACGCGCCCGGGGTGCCCGGAGGCGCCGCGCGGCCGGTGACCGGGTCGATGCGCAGGCTGACCAGGCCGGGTGGCTCGGGCAGCAGGTGCGACGGCTTGTCCTTCAGTGCCGCGCCCATGTAGCGCATCCAGATCGGCAGGGCGACGTTGCCGCCGTATTCGGCACGGCCGAGGCTTTCCGGCTGGTCGAAGCCCACCCAGACGGTGGTCATGTAGTCGGCGTTGAAGCCGGAGAACCAGGCGTCCTTCGATTCGTTGGTGGTGCCGGTCTTGCCCGCCAGATCATCGCGCTTGAGTGCCAGGGCGCGACGGCCTGTGCCGCGCTTGATCACGTCCTGCAGCATGCTGGTCATGATGTACGCGGTGCGCGCATCGATGACGCGTTCGGCGGCCGCCGGCTCGATGGTGGTCTTGGCCTGGCTCGGGTCATCGTTGCCGAAGGCGTCGGTGGCGGCCGCTTGTGGCTGCGCCTGCACCTGCTCTTCGTTCTGCGGAATGCTCGGCGGGTTGGCCTGGTACAGCACCTGCCCGTCGCGGCTTTCGATGCGCTGCACGATGTAGGGCGCGACCTTGAAGCCGCCGTTGGCGAAGACGGTCCAGGCGCTGGCGATCTCCATGGGCGTCAGGGTCGCGGTGCCCAGGGCCATGGACAGGTTCGGCGGCAGATCGTCCTTGTTCAGGCCGAACTTGCTGATGCAATTGCGCGCTCGGTCGACGCCCAGGGCCTGCAGGATGCGGATCGACACCATGTTGCGCGACTTGTACAGCGCCTCGCGCATGGGGATCGGGCCGAGGAAGGTGTTGGTGTCGTTCTTCGGACGCCAGACCTTGTCCAGGTATTCGTCGTAGAACACCACCGGGGCATCGTTGATCAGCGAGGCGGCGGTGAAGCCGTTGTCCAGCGCACAGCTGTAGATGAACGGCTTGAAGCTGGAGCCGGGCTGGCGACGGGCCTGGGTGGCGCGGTTGTAGTTGCTCTGTTCGAAGGAGAAGCCGCCCACCAGCGCCATGATCGCGCCGTCCTGCGGATTGAGCGAGACCAGGGCGCTCTGCGCGGCCGGCACCTGGGTCAGCCGCAGCGAGCCGTCGTCCTTGCGCTGCACGCGGATCACGTCGCCGGCCTGCACCACGTCGCTGGGCTGGCTGGGCATGCGCCCCATGCTGTTGTTGCTCAGGTAGGGGCGGGCCCACTTCATCCCGTCCCAGCTCAGGGCTTCCTCCTTGCCGTCGCGGGTCATGACCATGGCGCCGCTCTTCTCGACCTGGGTGACGATGGCCGGTTCAAGACCGCCCAGCGGGCGCTGCTGGCTGATGGCCTGGCGCCAGGCGTCACGAGTCTTGCCGGGGAGGCGCGTTTCGGGGCCACGGTAACCGTGGCGCTGATCGTAGTCCTGAAGGCCTTCGCGCAGGGCGGTGTTGGCGTCTTCCTGCAGGTTGCTGCGTACCGTGGTGTAGACGCGATAGCCTTCGGTGTAGGCGTCGCCACCGAAGCGGCCGACCAGTTCGGCGCGGGCCATCTCGGCGATATACGGGGCCGCCAGTTCCGGAGTCTGGACGTGGTAGGACGCACCAACCGGCTCCTGGATGGCGGCCTGGTAACGCGGCTGGTCGATGAAGCCGAGCTTGAGCATGCGCTCGAGAATCCAGTTGCGTCGTTCCAGGCTGCGCGCTGCGTTGGCCAGCGGGTTGTAGCGCGACGGCGCCTTGGGCAGGCCGGCAATCATCGCCATCTGCGCCAGGCTCAGGTCCTTGATGGACTTGCCGTAATAGACCTGTGCGGCAGCTTCGACGCCGTAAGCACGGTTGCCCAGGTAGATCTTGTTGACGTAGAGCTCGAGGATCTCGTCCTTGGTAAGCGAGCGCTCGATCTGCAGGGCGAGCAGGATCTCATTGATCTTGCGGGAGAAACTGCGCTCGTTGGTGAGGAAGTAGTTCTTCGCCACCTGCATGGTGATGGTACTGCCGCCGGTCTGGATGTGGCCGGTCTTCAATAATTGCGCGGCAGCACGCATCAGGCTTTTGACGTCCACGCCATAATGGTTGGCGAAATTGTCATCTTCAGCCGATAACAGTGCGTGGGTGAAATCCGGGGGGATTTCAGCAAATCGAATCGGCGTTCGGCGCATCTCGCCAAACTCTGCTATCAATTTGTTATCAGCACTGTACACGCGCAGCGGCATCTGCAACCGCACATTGCGCAAGGCCTCCACGGACGGGAGGTTCGGGCTGAGGTACAGATAGGCGCCGCTGAAACTGAGCAGCACTCCACAAATAATGGTGACGCAGGTCCACCACAGAAACTTCAGCAGGCGCATCGGGAAGGTCTTGGATTTCCAGGGAAAAGAAAGAGTTAAGCGGATGGCGCGGTAAAAAGGGAAAAGCTGATCACATTATAAGCAGTTTTTTTGCTGGCGAGCCATTTGCGAAGCTGTCAAGTCTGGTATCTAATGTGGAAAAACATAAATCGTCCGTAAGTCTCGGATGCTGATAGGAAATCAGTCGTGCTAGGGCTCTTCAATAAGAAAGCGAACACGCTGCTGGGGATAGACATCAGTTCGACTTCGGTCAAACTTCTCGAATTGAGCCGCTCTGGAGGCCGCTACAAGGTAGAGGCCTACGCTGTCGAGCCGCTCCCGCCCAATGCAGTGGTAGAAAAGAACATCGCTGAGCTGGAGGGTGTCGGCCAGGCGTTGTCACGTGTGGTCGCCAAGGCGCGGACCGCAGTGAAAACGTCTGCGGTCGCGGTTGCCGGCTCGGCGGTCATCACTAAAACCATCGAGATGGACGGTGGACTCTCGGACGACGAGCTGGAGAATCAGCTCAAGATCGAGGCCGACCAGTACATCCCCTATCCCCTCGAAGAAGTCGCGATCGACTTCGAGGTGCAGGGCACGTCCGCACGCAATGCGGATCGCGTCGATGTTCTTCTCGCCGCCTGTCGGAAGGAGAACGTCGAGGTGCGTGAAGCTGCGCTGGCGCTCGCGGGCTTGACGGCCAAGGTCGTCGACGTCGAAGCCTACGCGCTGGAGCGAGCGTTCAGTCTGCTGGGAGATCAGTTGGGCGGCAATGCCGACGAGCTCACAGTTGCCGTGGTCGATATCGGCGCCACCATGACCACGCTGAGCGTCCTGCACCATGGCCGCACCATCTATACGCGTGAGCAACTGTTCGGCGGGCGTCAGCTCACCGAAGAGATCCAGCGTCGCTATGGACTGTCGGTCGAGGAAGCGGGGCTCGCCAAGAAGCAGGGCGGTCTTCCGGATGACTACGACAGCGAAGTGCTGCAGCCGTTCAAGGACGCCGTGGTTCAGCAGGTGTCGCGTTCGCTGCAGTTCTTCTTCGCGGCCGGCCAGTTCAACGATGTGGACTACATCCTGCTGGCGGGAGGCACTGCCTCCATCCCTGACCTGGATCGCCTGATCCAGCAGAAGATCGGTACTCCGACCCTGGTGGCCAACCCGTTCGCCGACATGGTGCTGAGCGGCAAGGTCAACGCCGGTGCGCTGGCCAGTGATGCGCCCGCGCTGATGATTGCCTGCGGTCTGGCGATGAGGAGTTTCGACTGATGGCACGCATCAACCTATTGCCGTGGCGGGAGCAGCTGCGCGAGGAGCGCAAGCAGCGCTTCCTGGTGATTCTGGGGGCCGTTTTGCTGGCCTCCGGTGCAATCGTTTTCCTGGGTGATCAGTACTTCAACTCGGCCATCGAGAACCAGACTGCACGCAACGACTTCCTGCGCAAGGAAATCGCCGTGCTGGATGCGCGCATCAAGGAGATCAGCGAGCTGAAGACTCGTCGCCAGCAGTTGCTGGAGCGGATGAAGATCATTCAGGACCTGCAGGGCAACCGCCCGATCATCGGCCGGGTGTTCGACCAGCTGGTCCGCACCTTGCCCGATGGCGTCTTCTTCACTGAGCTGAAGATGTCCGGGAAGTCCATTTCCATTGCCGGCGCGGCCGAGTCCAACAACCGCGTCTCCAATCTCATGCGCAACCTCGATTCGTCGGAGTGGCTGACTTCGCCGAACCTGACCGAAGTGAAGGCCGTTACCCAGGGAGCCCTGGATCAGGCGAACGTCTTCCAGTTGACGGTGCAGCAGACCCAGCCCGGCAGCGAGGAGCAGGACAAGCAGAGTACCTCGCAAGGAGCCAAGAAATGAGTCTGGCCAGTTCTCTTGAGAGCTTGCGCAAGGTCGATATCAACGATCTTGACCTGAACAACCTTGGTTCCTGGCCGGCAGCCGTCAAGGTCATCGCCTGCATCCTGCTGATGGCCGTGGTTCTGGCGCTTGGCTACAACTTCCATCTGAAGGACCTGCAGGATCAGCTCGATCGCAACCGCGAGGAAGAGCAGACCCTCAAGCAGCAGTTCTCGACCAAGGCCTTCCAGGCGGCGAACCTGGAAGCCTACAAGGTGCAGATGAAGGAGATGGAAGAATCCTTCGGCGCCCTGTTGCGCCAGTTGCCGAGTGATACCGAGGTGCCCGGCCTGCTGGAAGACATCACCCGCACGGGCCTGGGTAGCGGTCTGGAGTTCGAAGAGATCAAGCTGCTGCCGGAAGTGACTCAGCAGTTCTATATCGAACTGCCGATCCAGATCAGTGTCGTCGGTGGGTACCACGACCTGGCGACCTTCGTCAGTGGCGTGTCCAGCCTGCCGCGGATCGTCACGCTGCATGACTTCGATATCAAACCGGCGAGTTCGGACAGCACCTCCAAGCTGCGCATGAGCATCCTGGCGAAAACCTACCGGTACAACGACAAGGGCGTGAAAGCGACTGCCCCGACTGCGGGAGCGAAGAAATGAGGGGGCGCCTGATCATTTGCAGTTTCCTGCTCCTGACTTTGAACGGTTGTGGTTCGGGCAGTGATTTTGCCGACCTGCAGGGCTATATGGACGAAGTCCGCGCCCGCCCGAAGGGGACGATCGAGCCGCTACCCAAGTTCCAGACCTACGAGGCCTTTACCTATAGTGCTTCGTCTCTGCGCAGCCCCTTCCAGCCGCCGGTGAAGATCGACCTGGCGGTCAAGCAGAAGGGCAACAGGGTCATCAAGCCCGATGAAACACGGGTCAAGCAGTTTCTCGAGGGCTTCAACATAGAAACCTTCGAAATGGTCGGCACCCTGGCCAAGGACAGTCAGGTATTTGCTCTCGTCAAAGGTGCAGGAGGGGTGCATCGGGTACGAGTGGGTGACTACCTTGGGCGCAACGACGGCAAGATCGTTGCGATCAACGAAGCCAAGATCGACGTGATTGAAATCGTTCCTGATGGTGAGGGTGGCTGGCTGGAGCGTCCGCGCAGTCTGACTCTCAAGGAACGCTCCTAAGGGCGGGGATGAACATGGATAACAAACAGCAGTCTGCACGACGGATTCAGACGATGAATAGAAAGCTTTCCCGCCTCGGCATTTCCGTGCTCGCGGCCGTATTCGCGCCGGCCCTGCTGGCCGCGAACCTGCAGAGTGTCGACGTGGCGGCCCTGCCGGGCGATCGCGTGGAGCTGAAGCTGGGCTTCGACGAGCCGGTGGCTGCGCCGCGTGGCTACACCATCGAGCAGCCGGCGCGCATCGCGCTGGACCTCCCGGGTGTGCAGAACAAGCTGGGCAGCAAGAACCGCGAGCTGGGAGTGGGCAATGCCCGCAGCCTGACCGTGGTCGAGGCGAAGGACCGTACTCGCCTGATCGTCAATCTGGCGACCCTGGTGCCTTACAGCACCCGGGCGGAAGGTTCGAATCTGTACGTCGTGGTCGGTGCGGGCGCAGCGACTTCCAGCTCCTACGCCTCCGCGGCGCCGGCAGCTGCTCCGGCCGCCAGGCCCGCTCAGCCCAAACCGTACGTTCCCGCTGGCAAGGCGATTCGTAACATCGACTTCCAGCGTGGCGAGCAGGGCGAAGGCAATGTCGTGATCGATCTGTCCGATCCGACTGTCAGCCCGGACATTCAGGAGCAGGGCGGCAAGATTCGCCTGGACTTCCCGCGTACCCAACTGCCGGACAACCTGCGCGTCCGCCTGGACGTGAAGGACTTCGCTACCCCGGTACAGCTGGTCAATGCTTCCGCCGTCGGCGACAAGGCCAGCATCACCATCGAGCCGACCGGCCTGTACGACTACCTCGTCTACCAGACCGACAATCGCATGACCGTCAGCATCAAGCCGCTGACCCAGGACGATGCCGAGAAGCGCAAGAAGGACACCTTCGCCTACACCGGTGAAAAACTGTCGCTTAACTTCCAGGACATCGATGTGCGCTCGGTGCTGCAGCTGATCGCTGACTTCACCGACCTGAACCTGGTGGCTTCGGACACCGTACAGGGCAACATCACCCTGCGCCTGCAGAACGTGCCGTGGGATCAGGCGCTGGACCTGGTACTCAAGACCAAGGGTCTGGACAAGCGCAAGGTCGGCAACGTACTGCTGGTCGCGCCGGCTGACGAGATCGCGGCTCGCGAGCGCCAGGAGCTGGAAGCGCAGAAACAGATCTCCGAACTGGCTCCGCTGCGTCGCGAGCTGATTCAGGTGAACTACGCCAAGGCTGCTGATATCGCCAAGCTGTTCAGCTCGGTGACCGGCAGCGGTGCCAGCGCTCCGGGTGTCGCAGCGGCGGCACAGGGTGACAATCGCGGTTCGATCACCGTGGATGACCGTACCAACAGCATCATCGCCTACCAGACCCAGGACCGCCTGGACGAGCTGCGCCGCATCGTCGCCCAGCTGGACATCCCGGTTCGTCAGGTGATGATCGAGGCGCGCATCGTCGAAGCCAACGTCGATTACACCAAGGAACTGGGTGTGAACTGGAGCGGTTCGCTCTCTGGCCACGGCAACTTCGATGTCTCCGGCGGTACCAACAGTACCGGCAACACCTTCGTTGACCTGGGCACGTCGAATGCCACCCCGACTTCGGGCATCAGCATCGGCTTCACCACCAACAACACCATCCTGGACCTCCAGCTCAACGCCATGGAGAAAACCGGTAACGGTGAAGTGGTGTCCCAGCCGAAGGTCGTCACCTCGGACAAGGAAACCGCGAAGATCCTGAAAGGCTCGGAGATTCCCTACCAGGAAGCCAGCTCCAGCGGCGCGACCTCGGTGTCCTTCAAGGAAGCGGCGTTGTCCCTGGAGGTGACTCCGCAGATCACTCCGGACAACCGCATCATCATGGAAGTGAAGGTCAACAAGGACGAGCCGGACTACGCCAACGCCCTGAACGGCGTGCCGCCGATCAAGAAGAACGAGGTGAACGCGAAAGTGCTGGTCAACGATGGCGAAACCATCGTGATCGGTGGCGTGTTCTCCAATACCCAGACCAAGTCCACGGCCAAGGTGCCGTTCCTGGGCGACGTGCCGATGATCGGCCGCCTGTTCAAGAACGACTATGTGACCGACAGCAAGAACGAGCTGCTGGTTTTCCTTACCCCGCGGATCATGAATAATCAGGCCATTGCAATCGGCCGTTGATCAATGTCGTGTCCAATTTGATTCTGGTAGGCCCGATGGGAGCTGGTAAAAGCACCATCGGGCGTCTTCTCGCCAAAGAGCTTCACCTCGTCTTCAAAGATTCGGATAAAGAGATCGAGCAGCGCTGCGGAGCCAACATCCCCTGGATATTCGATGTCGAGGGCGAGGCTGGCTTCCGTGAGCGTGAGCAGGCGATGCTGGCCGAGCTGTGCGATGAAGGGGGCATGGTCATCGCCACGGGCGGTGGCGCCGTCATGCGTGACGCCAATCGGCTCATCCTCAAGGGTGGCGGCAAGGTGATCTACCTGCACGCATCGGTCGAGCAGCAGATTTCCCGAACGGCGCGCGACAAGAATCGCCCGTTGCTGCAGAAGCCCAATCCGGAGCAGATCCTTCGTGATCTCATGCAGATGCGCGATCCGCTTTATCGCGAAATTGCCGACGTGATCATCGAAACCGACGAGCGGCCTCCGCGTCTTGTCGTGCTGGAGATCATCGAGCGCCTGCGTGAGTTGGAGCGCCATTAACGGCGCTGCAATCTGCGGTATCCTAGTCCCCTTTCTTGCCTGGGGGTTTCATGCGCACACTCAACGTCGATCTGGCCGATCGCAGCTACCCGATCTACATCGGTGAGGGGCTGCTGGACGATCTGCGCTACTTCGAGCCGCACATTCGCGGCCGTCAGGTAGCCATCGTCACCAACGAAACCATCGCGCCGCTGTATCTGGATCGACTGCAGAAGACCCTGGCCGGCTACAAGGTCACCACGGTCGTGCTCCCTGACGGCGAGGCCTACAAGCAGTGGGAAACCCTGCAACTGATCTTCGATGGCCTGCTGACCGCGCGCCATGACCGCAAGACGACCCTGATCGCCCTCGGCGGCGGTGTCATCGGCGACATGACCGGTTTCGCCGCGGCCTGCTACCAGCGCGGCGTCGACTTCATCCAGGTGCCGACCACCCTGCTGTCCCAGGTGGACTCCTCCGTGGGCGGCAAGACCGGCATCAACCACCCGCTGGGCAAGAACATGGTCGGGGCCTTCTACCAGCCCCAGGCCGTGGTCATCGACACCGCGACCCTGAAGACCCTGCCGCCGCGCGAGCTGTCCGCGGGCCTGGCGGAAGTGATCAAGTACGGCTTCATCTGCGACGAGCCTTTCCTCACCTGGCTGGAAGCGCACATGGATGACCTGCTGGCGCTGGAGCAGGCGGCGCTGACCGAGGCGATCGAGCGCTCCTGCGCAGCCAAGGCCCGCGTGGTTGGCGCCGACGAGAAGGAAAACGGCGTGCGCGCGACCCTCAACCTGGGCCATACCTTCGGCCACGCCATCGAGACCCACATGGGTTATGGCGTCTGGCTGCACGGCGAAGCCGTGGGTGCGGGAACCGTGATGGCACTTGAGATGTCGCATCGGCTGGGGTGGCTGACAACTGCCGAACTCGATCGTGGCGTCCGCCTGCTCGCTGCAGCGAAGTTGCCGGTGGTCCCGCCGCAGGAAATGAATGCCGAGCATTTTCTCGAGCACATGGCCGTCGACAAGAAAGTGCTCGATGGCCGTCTGCGTCTTGTATTGCTCCAAGGGCTGGGGGGCGCGGTCGTCACCGCCGAATTCCCCCGTGAGATTCTGGAAGAAACACTGCGCGCTGACTACCAGGCACTGGTCGGTCAGGCAGGAAAACACTGAGGTCCCATGTCCAGCTTGCATGCCGATGAGGCCTTCCTGGCCCACTACCAGTTCAGCCACGACCCGTTCGCACCGCGGGTTCCGGGCTTCAAGTTCTTCCCGGCGCAGCGCAAGCCCGTACTGGGGCAGCTGCACCACCTGGCGCGTTACAGCCAGCTGCTGTTGGCCGTCACCGGCCCGCTGGGCAGCGGCAAGACCCTGTTGCGCCAGGCCCTGGTGGCCAGCACCAACAAGGATGCCGTCTCCAGCGTGGTGATTTCCGGTCGCTCGGTGACTGACGAGGCCACCCTGCTGCGCCAGTTGGCGCAAGGGCTGGGCATCACTCAGACCAGCATCGAGGCGATTCTCGCCAAGGTCGCCCAGTTGGCGATCACCGGCCAGGACGTCTATCTGCTGGTGGATGACGCCGAGCAACTGCGCGAAGACGCCCTCGAAGTCCTCCTGCTGCTGGCCGCCGGTAATTCCGAAGCGCGCCTGCACGTCTTCCTGTTCGGCGAGCCCGAGCTGCTGTCGCGCCTCGAGGTCCTGTCCGAGGGCGAGGAGCGCTTCCACGCCATCGAACTGCAGCCGTACAGCGAGGAAGAGACCCGCGAGTACCTGGCGCAGCGCCTCGAGGGCGCTGGCCAGGGCATCGAGCTGATCTCGGCCGACCTGCTGGCCGACATCCACGAGCAATCCGGCGGCTGGCCCGGCACCATCAACCAGACCGCTCGCGACGCCATGATCGAAGCAATGCTGGCTGATCGCAGTGGCGAGCGCAAAGCCGCCGGTGCCGGCTTCAAGCTGCCGAAGAAGCACCTGGCGATCCTCGGTGTGGTCGCCATCGGCGTCATCGCTGCCTGGTTCATGCAGGGCAAGACCACCAAGCCGGAGACCGCGAGCAACACTGCCGCGCAGACGTCGTCGCAACTGCCGCTGGGTGGTGGTGCTGCGCCGCAGCCGAGCGCGCAGCCGCAGCCGGATGCCCAGGGCAATGGCCCGTCGGTGGAGTTCGCGGGTTCCAACCAGCCGCTGCCGCTGCCGCTGGTAGGCGAAAGCCAGCCGGTGATCCGCGAACCCATGGCCCAGGCCGGTGGCCAGGAAGATGCCGACGAAGGCGCCATGCCTTCCGCCGCCATTCCGCCGACCGTGACCACCACTGCGCCGCCAGTGACCCCGTTGGCGAACAATGGCCCGAAACCGTTGAACCCGGTGCCGGCGGCTCCCGTCCAGCAGCAGGCTGCCATCCAGCCGGCCCCGACGCCTGCGCCCACTCCGCGACCGGAGCCGGTCAAACCTGCCGCCACCGCGCCGGCCAAGCCTGTCCAGGCTGCCAAGCCGGCTGCGACCAAGCCGGCCACTACTGTCGCCAGCGCCAAGCCGGCGACCGCCGCCAGCAAGCCCGCTGCAGCTACCGGTAGTGCCGGTGGCAGCAGCTGGTACCAGTCCCAGGCCGGTTCGCGCTACTCCGTGCAGGTGCTGGGCACCGGCTCCGAAGCCAGCGCCAAGGCCTTCATCAGCCAGCAGGGTGGTGGTGACTACCGCTACTTCCGCAAGAACCTGCAGGGCAAGCCGTTCTACGTCGTGACCTACGGTAACTTCGCCGATCGTACTGCCGCACAGGCAGCGATCAAGAAGCTGCCGGCGAAGATCCAGGCTTCCAAGCCCTGGGCTCGTCCGTTCTCCAGCATCCAGCAGGACATCGCCGGGGCGCGCTGAAAGGTCGCAGTGTCGCAATACTGAAAAAGCCGAGCCCCGTACCCTGGGGTTCGGCTTTTTTATTGGCTTGTGTCTTTTGCTGCATTCTTATAAAAATGCGACATCGGGTGTCAGCAGTGCGTCAAAAAAAACAGTGACGTCGCTTTCCCCATGTGTACAATGACCTCCCTTTGCCTATCGGAAACTTGCCGCTTGAGCGAGTAGACAGGCGAAGTGCTTGAAGAGGGTCTGCTGACGTTTCGTCATGGCCAGGGCCGTCACCGCCGCTACGTTGGGTAAGACGTGGCAACTCGTGCGGGATGGTCATTCCAGGTGAACCAGGGGCTACAACGGCGCTGCACGATAGATGCGGCCCGAGCCTTTAGGGTGCGCGGGAAACGAGCCTGCACGGCGAAACAGGGCGATGGTGAAACGTCAGCAGACCCTGGAATTTATAAAAGTTTTGCCGGTGAGAGTTCCCTATGAAAGCAGGTCTGTACCATCCTGAGACGTTCAAGGATAACTGCGGATTCGGTCTGATCGCCCATATGACGGGCGAGGCAAGCCACGAACTTCTGCAAACCGCCATCGAAGCACTGACCTGCATGACCCACCGAGGTGGGATCAACGCGGACGGGAAAACCGGGGACGGCTGTGGGCTGCTGATCCAGAAGCCCGACCAGTTCCTGCGCGCCGTCGCCCAGGAGTCCTTCGGCGCCGAGCTGCCTGCGCAGTACGCCGTGGGCATGGTCTTCTTCAACCAGGACCCGGTGAAAGCCGAAGCCGCCCGCGCGAACATGAATCGCGAGATCGAGCGCGCCGGCCTGAAGCTGGTCGGCTGGCGCAAGGTGCCGATCGACACCAGCGTTCTGGGTCGCCTGGCGCTGGAGCGCCTGCCGCAGATCGAGCAGGTGTTCATCGGCGGTGAAGGCCTCTCCGACCAGGAATTCGCGGTCAAGCTGTTCAGCTCCCGTCGCCGCTCCTCCGTGGCCAACGCCGAGGACGCCGACCACTACATCTGCAGCTTCTCGCACAAGACCATCATCTATAAGGGCCTGATGATGCCGGCGGACCTCGCCGCCTTCTATCCGGACCTCTCCGACGAGCGCCTGAAGACCGCCATCTGCGTCTTCCACCAGCGCTTCTCGACCAACACCCTGCCGAAATGGCCGCTGGCCCAGCCGTTCCGCCTGCTGGCGCACAACGGCGAGATCAACACCATCACCGGCAACCGCAACTGGGCCCAGGCCCGTCGCGCCAAGTTCGCCAACGAATGGATGCCCGATCTCGACGAGCTCGGCCCGCTGGTCAACCGCGTGGGCTCCGACTCCTCCAGCATGGACAACATGCTCGAGCTGATGGTCACCGGCGGCATGGACATGTTCCGCGGCCTGCGCATGATCATTCCGCCGGCCTGGCAGAACGTCGAGACCATGGACGCCGACCTGCGCGCGTTCTACGAATTCAACTCGCTGCACATGGAGCCGTGGGACGGCCCCGCCGGCGTCGTGCTGACCGACGGTCGCTACGCCGTCTGCCTGCTCGACCGCAACGGCCTGCGTCCCTCGCGCTGGGTCACCACCAGGAACGGCTACATCACCCTCGCCTCGGAAATCGGCGTGTGGGACTACAAGCCCGAGGACGTCATCGCCAAGGGCCGCGTCGGCCCGGGCCAGATCCTCGCGGTGGACACCGAGACCGGCCAGCTGCTGCAGACCGAAGACATCGACAACCGTCTGAAGTCGCGCCACCCGTACAAGCAGTGGCTGCGCCAGAGCGCGCTGCGCATCCAGGCCACCCTGGACGATGACCAGGGCGTTGCCAGCTACGACGGCGACCAGCTCAAGCAGTATATGAAGATGTTCCAGGTCACCTTCGAGGAGCGTGACCAGGTGCTGCGCCCGCTCGCCGAGCAGGGCCAGGAAGCGGTTGGCTCGATGGGCGACGACACCCCGATGGCGGTGCTGTCCAAGCGCATCCGCTCGCCCTATGACTACTTCCGCCAGGTCTTCGCGCAGGTCACCAACCCGCCGATCGACCCGCTGCGCGAAGCGATCGTGATGTCCCTGGAAACCTGTCTGGGCATCGAGCAGAACATCTTCGAAGAGTCCCCGCACCACGCCAACCAGGCGATCCTGACCACCCCGGTGATCTCCCCGGCGAAGTGGCGGACCCTGATGAACCTGGAGCGCCCGGGCTTCGACCTGCACCACATCGACCTGAACTACGACGAGTCCGTCGGTCTCGAGACGGCCGTGCGCAACATCGCCGACCAGGCCGAGGAAGCCGTGCGCGCCGGCAAGGTCCTGCTGGTGCTCTCCGACCGTCATATCGCCCCCGGCAAGCTGCCGGTGCATGCGGCCCTGGCCGTCGGCGCCGTGCACCACCGCCTGGTGCAGACCGGTCTGCGCTGCGACTCCAACATCCTGGTGGAAACCGCCACCGCCCGTGACCCGCACCACTTCGCGGTGCTGGTGGGCTTCGGTGCGTCCGCGGTCTACCCGTTCCTCGCCTACGAGGTGCTGGCTGACCTGATCCGCACTGGCGAAGTGCTGGGCGACCTCTACGAGGTCTTCAAGTACTACCGCAAGGGCATCTCCAAGGGGATGCTGAAGATCCTCTCGAAGATGGGCATCTCCACCATCGCCTCCTACCGTGGCGCCCAGCTGTTCGAGGCCATCGGCCTGGCCGACGAAGTCACCGGTCTGTGCTTCCCGGGTACCCCGAGCCGCATCCAGGGTGCGCGCTTCCTCGACATCGAGAACGAGCAGAAGCTGCTGGCCTTCGAGGCCTGGAACAACCGCAAGCCGATCCAGCAGGGCGGCCTGCTGAAGTTCGTCTACGGCGGCGAATACCACGCCTACAACCCGGACGTGGTGAACACCCTGCAGGCCGCTGTGCAGCAGGGTGACTACGCCAAATTCAAGGAATACACCGCGCTGGTCGACCAGCGTCCGGTGTCCATGCTGCGCGACCTGCTCAAGGTGAAAACCAGCGAGCAGCCGCTGAGCCTGGACGAGATCGAGCCGCTGGAATCCATCTTCAAGCGCTTCGACGCCGCCGGCATCTCCCTCGGCGCGCTGTCGCCGGAGGCCCACGAAGCCCTGGCAGAAGCCATGAACCGCCTGGGCGGCCGCTCCAACTCCGGTGAGGGTGGCGAAGACCCGGCGCGCTACGGCACGCTGCGCAGCTCGAAGATCAAGCAGGTGGCCACCGGCCGCTTCGGTGTGACCCCGGAATACCTGGTCAACGCCGAGGTCCTGCAGATCAAGGTGGCCCAGGGCGCCAAGCCCGGCGAAGGCGGCCAGCTGCCCGGCGGCAAGGTCAACGGCCTGATCGCCCGCCTGCGCTATGCCGTGCCCGGCGTGACCCTGATCTCGCCGCCGCCGCACCACGACATCTACTCCATCGAAGACCTCGCCCAGCTGATCTTCGACCTCAAGCAGGTCAACCCGCAGGCGCTGGTCTCGGTGAAGCTGGTCTCCGAGCCGGGTGTCGGCACCATCGCCGCCGGCGTGGCCAAGGCCTATGCCGACCTGATCACCATCTCCGGCTACGACGGTGGTACCGGCGCCTCGCCGATCACCTCCATCAAGTACGCCGGTTCCCCGTGGGAGCTGGGCCTCGCCGAGGCGCACCAGACCCTGCGCGGCAACGACCTGCGCGGCAAGGTCCGGGTGCAGACCGACGGCGGCCTGAAAACCGGCCTGGACGTCATCAAGGCAGCCATCCTCGGCGCCGAGAGCTTCGGCTTCGGCACCGCGCCGATGATCGCCCTGGGCTGCAAGTACCTGCGCATCTGCCACCTGAACAACTGCGCCACCGGCGTCGCCACCCAGAACGACAAGCTGCGCAAGGACCACTTCATCGGCACCGTGGACATGGTGGTGAACTTCTTCACCTTCATCGCCAGCGAGACCCGTGAGTGGCTGGCCAAGCTCGGCGTGCGCAGCCTGGAAGAACTGATCGGCCGCACCGACCTGCTGGAAATCCTCCCGGGCGAGACGCCCAAGCAGGGCAACCTCGACCTCACGCCGCTGCTGGGCAGCGACCTGATCCCGGCCGAGAAGCCGCAGTTCTGCGAAGTCGAGAAGAACCCGCCGTTCGACCAGGGCCTGCTGGCCGAGAAGATGGTCGAGCTGTCGCGCTCCGCCATCCAGGGCGCCAAGGGCGGCGAGTACGAACTGGACATCTGCAACTGCGACCGTTCCATCGGCGCGCGGATTTCCGGCGAGATCGCCAAGGTTCACGGCAACCAGGGCATGGCCAAGTCGCCGATCACCTTCCGCTTCAAGGGCACTGCGGGCCAGAGCTTCGGCGTGTGGAACGCCGGCGGCCTGCACCTGTACCTGGAAGGCGACGCCAACGACTACGTCGGCAAGGGCATGACCGGCGGCAAGCTGATCGTCACCCCGCCCAAGGGCAGCCCGTTCAAGTCGCAGGAGTCGGCCATCGTCGGCAACACCTGCCTGTACGGCGCCACTGGCGGCAAGCTGTTCGCCGCCGGCACCGCAGGTGAGCGTTTCGGCGTGCGCAACTCCGGCGCCCATGCCGTGGTTGAAGGTACCGGTGACCACTGCTGCGAATACATGACCGGCGGCTTCATCTGCGTACTGGGCAAGACCGGCTACAACTTCGGCTCCGGCATGACCGGCGGCTTCGCCTATGTCCTCGACATGGACAACACCTTCGTCGACCGCGTGAACCATGAGCTGGTGGAAATCCAGCGGATCAGCGGCGAAGCGATGGAGGCCCAGCGCAACCATCTGCGCAAGGTGCTGGTCGAGTACGTGGCGGAAACGGCGAGCGAGTGGGGCGCGCATCTGCTGGAGAACCTCGACGACTACCTGCGTCGGTTCTGGCTGGTGAAACCGAAGGCCGCCAGCCTCGGTTCGCTGCTGACCAGCACTCGTGCCAACCCGCAATAAGCGCCTGAAGTTTGATGAGGTCTGAAAATGTCTGAACGTCTTAACAATGACTTCCAGTTCATCGAAGTCGGGCGCAAGGATCCGAAGAAGAAGCTTCTTCGCCAGCGCAAGCGCGAGTTCGTGGAAATCTACGACCTGTTCAAGCCGCAGCAGGCGGCTGACCAGGCCCACCGTTGCCTGGGCTGCGGCAACCCGTACTGCGAATGGAAGTGCCCGGTCCACAACTTCATCCCCAACTGGCTGAAGCTGGTCTCCGAAGGCAACATCCTCGCCGCCGCCGAGCTTTCCCACCAGACCAACACCCTGCCGGAAGTCTGCGGCCGGGTGTGCCCGCAGGACCGCCTGTGCGAGGGTGCCTGCACCCTCAACGACGGCTTCGGCGCGGTCACCATCGGCTCGGTGGAGAAGTACATCACCGATACCGCCTTCGCCATGGGCTGGCGCCCGGACATGTCCAAGGTCAAGCCCACCGGCAAGCGCGTCGCCGTGATCGGCGCGGGCCCGGCGGGACTGGGCTGCGCCGACGTGCTGGTGCGCAACGGCGTGACCCCGGTGGTGTTCGACAAGAACCCGGAAATCGGCGGCCTGCTGACCTTCGGCATCCCCGAATTCAAGCTGGAGAAGCAGGTGCTCTCGCGCCGTCGTGAAGTCTTCACCGGCATGGGCATCGAGTTCCGCCTGAACACCGAGATCGGCAAGGACGTCACCATGGAGCAGTTGCTCGATGAGTACGATGCCGTGTTCATGGGCATGGGCACCTACACCTACATGAAAGGCGGCTTCCCCGGCGAGGACCTGCCGGGCGTGCACGATGCGCTGGACTTCCTGATCGCCAACGTGAACCGCAACCTGGGCTTCGAGAAGTCGCCGGAAGACTTCGTCGACATGAAGGGCAAGCGCGTCGTGGTACTGGGCGGTGGCGACACCGCGATGGACTGCAACCGCACCTCCATCCGCCAGGGCGCCAAGAGCGTGACCTGCGCCTACCGCCGTGACGAAGAGAACATGCCCGGCTCGCGCAAAGAGGTGAAGAACGCCAAGGAAGAAGGCGTGAAGTTCCTCTTCAACCGCCAGCCCATCGCCATCGTCGGCGAGGACAAGGTGGAAGGCGTGAAGGTGGTCGAGACCCGTCTCGGCGAGCCGGACGCCCGTGGCCGTCGCAGCCCCGAGCCGATCCCGGGCTCCGAGGAGATCATCCCGGCCGAAGCCGTGCTGATCGCCTTCGGTTTCCGCCCAAGCCCGGCCCCGTGGTTCGACCAGCATCAGGTGGAAATCGACAGCCAGGGTCGCGTCATCGCCCCGGCGGCTTCGCAGTTCAAGCACCAGACCAGCAACCCGAAGATCTTCGCCGGTGGCGACATGGTCCGCGGTTCCGATCTGGTGGTGACGGCGATCTTCGAAGGCCGCACCGCCGCCGAAGGCATCCTCGACTACCTCGGCGTTTAGCCGGCCGCTACGGCCCTCTCCCTAACCCTCTCCCTGAAGGGAGAGGGGACCGATCGGCGTTGCCGGAGGGTTCGGAACTACCCTCTCGCTGCGGACAGCTCCCTCTCCCTTCAGGGAGAGGGCGGGGGGAGAGGGAAATCACTGGCACGAATTTCCAAGAAATGAGTAGTACACCTACCGCTGCGGCAGAATGCCGCGATGGACGAAAGGCACGGCACCCGCCGTGCCTTTTCTTTTGGGCTTTGCGAAAATACCCGCACTTTTTTGCCGGATGCCGTTATGACTGCCTTGAAGAACGATCGCTTCCTCCGCGCCCTGCTCAAACAGCCCGTCGATGTCACCCCTGTCTGGATGATGCGCCAGGCCGGCCGCTACCTGCCGGAGTACCGCGCCACCCGCGCCAAGGCCGGTGACTTCATGAGCCTGTGCATGAACCCGCAGATGGCCTGCGAAGTGACCCTGCAGCCGCTGGACCGCTACCCGCAACTGGACGCGGCGATCCTCTTCTCCGACATCCTCACTATTCCCGACGCCATGGGCCAGGGCCTGTACTTCGAGACCGGCGAAGGTCCGCGCTTCAAGAAGGTCGTCAGCAACCTGGCCGACATCGAGGCGCTGCCGATCCCCGATCCGGAAAAGGACCTGGGCTACGTGATGGACGCCGTGCGCACCATCCGCCGCGAGCTGAACGGCCGCGTGCCGCTGATCGGCTTCTCGGGCAGCCCCTGGACCCTGGCCACCTACATGGTCGAAGGCGGCTCCAGTCGCGACTTCCGCAAAACCAAGGCGATGCTCTACGAGAATCCGCAGGCCCTGCACGCGCTGCTGGACAAGCTGGCGCAGTCGGTCACCAGCTACCTGAACGGCCAGATCCTCGCCGGTGCCCAGGCGGTGCAGATCTTCGATTCGTGGGGCGGCGCGCTGTCGGCGGCGGCTTATCAGGAGTTCTCCCTGGCCTACATGCAGAAGATCGTCGACGGTCTGATCCGCGAACACGAAGGGCGCCGCGTGCCGGTGATCCTCTTCACCAAGGGCGGCGGCCTGTGGCTGGAATCCATGGCCAACACCGGTGCCGAGGCGCTCGGCCTGGACTGGACCTGCGACATCGGCAGCGCCCGCGCCCGCGTTGGCGACAAGGTGGCCCTGCAGGGCAACATGGACCCGGCGGTGCTCTACGCCAAGCCGGAAGCCATCCGCGCCGAAGTGGCGCGTATCCTCGGTGCCTTCGGTAACGGCACTGGCCACGTGTTCAACCTGGGCCACGGTGTTACTCCGGAAGTCGATCCGGCGCATGCTGGAGCGTTCTTCGAGGCGGTGCACGAGCTGTCGGCGCAGTATCACTGAGCCTGACGCTTCACTGAAAAGCCCCGCACTCGTGGGGCTTTTTTGTGGCTCCCTGTAGGAGCGGGCCATGCCCGCGATCCGCCGGCAGGGCCGGCGCTTTCTTTTGCTCTGGTGTGCAGGTTTGCTGCGTTGGCTTGGGTGTTTCTGCGCCGCTTCGGCGTGCGCGTGGACTCTGTGTTTCGCCCCTCGGGCGAGTTACTTCTTTCAAACGCCAAAGAAGTAACCAAGAAGGCTTGCGGTACGACTCACCCACATAGGTGACAGTTTTGTTCAGGCACATGGGTAACAGTTTCTAACCTGCAGGGGTCACCTCACGAGGATTGCCCCATGC
>NZ_JALJXP010000007.1 GCF_024170165.1 Pseudomonas nitroreducens
CAAACTGGCCCGGATTGCCTTTGCTCTGATGAAGACTCAACAGCCGTATCGGCCTACGGCCGATACGGTGGGGTAGACATAGAATCTCCTACAGGTGAGCATCTGTCGCAGCGAGGCGCCCGTTGCAGGCGCCAAGCGAAACGCTCCGAAACACCCACCCTCTCCGCCCGTACCCGCAGCCACTCGACACCACCGCCGCGCTCAGGGATAAAGGCTCCACTTCGAAATTGGAGTGAGCCATGCGTTTCCCCTCGATGACCGCCCTGCGCGTGCTCGACGCCGTTGCCCGCCTGGGCAGCCTGTCCGGCGCGGCCAGCGAACTGAGCCTCACCCGCAGCGCCGTCAGCCACCAACTGCACAGCCTCGAAGACTGCCTGGGCATCCCGCTCACCGAGCGGGTCGGCCGCGGCATCGCGCTGACCTACCACGGCGAATGCTTCGCCCGCGAAACCCAGCGCGCGCTGGCGATCCTCAACGAGGCGCGGCGTTTCGCCAATGCCGAGGAAGTCTCCGGCCGCCTGTGCGTGAGCTGCACGCCGGGCTTCGCCACCTACTGGCTGTGCCACCAGATCGGCAAGTTCCAGCGCGCCCACCCGCAGGTGGAGCTGAACCTGGTCTCGCCGCGGGTGCCCGACGACGTCAGCGACCGCGACGTCGACCTGTTCATCGCCTACGGCGTGGGCGACTGGACCGACCTGCATGTGGACCTGATCGCCACCCTGGACACCTTCCCGGTGTGCAGCCCGTCGCTGATCAACTCCGTTGGCGGCCTCGACTCGCCGGAAGACCTCGCCAGCCTGCCCTTCCTGCACATGGTCGATCACTCCGACTGGCTGCTGTGGACCGCTGCCGCCGGAGTGAAGAACCTCAACGTGCGCAACGGCATCGTCTTCTCCGACGCGCACCTGGTGCAGTCGGCGGCCATCGCCGGGCAAGGCGTGGCCATGGGCGATGCGCTGGTCAGCGGCGATGCCATGGCCAAGGGGCAGCTGGTGCGACTGTTCAACGTCGCCATCGAACCGCCCAACCGCTACTACTTCGTCACCGACCCGGCCAAGTCCGAACGCCCCGACGTACGGGCCTTCAAGGCCTGGATGAAGGCCGAGCTACGGATGTCCGAGCAGTTCCGCCACAGCGGCCGGACAGCCGTGATAGGTGAATGATTTCGAACAATGAGGGCGAAAAAACGCGATTGAAGCGGAGAGAGATTTGACAATACTGCGTTAAAAAAAGGCCGCTGATTTTTACCCGATCCTCACCCGGCGGCCGCTCGAACAAGAACAAGAAATCGAGGTAAGTGCAGTGGAGCGACAGCCCCAACTACGTGCCATCGGCATCGGCAAGAGCTACGGCAGTTTCAACGCGCTGGACAACGTGTCCATCGACATCCAGCAGGGCGAGTTCCTCACCCTCCTCGGGCCTTCGGGCTCCGGCAAGACCACCTTCCTGATGATCCTCGCCGGCTTCCAGGACCCGTCCCGCGGCAAGCTCGAAGAGGGCGGCGCCGACATCACCCGGCGCCCCGCCGAGAAGCGCAACTTCGGCATGGTGTTCCAGGGCTATGCCCTGTTCCCGCACATGAGCATCGAGGACAACGTCGCCTTCCCGCTGAAAATCCGCGGCGTGAAGGCCGAAGAGCGCAACCGCCGCGTACGCCACATGCTCGACGTGGTCGGCCTCGGCGAGCACCTCGGCAAACGCCCCGGCGAGCTCTCCGGCGGCCAGCAGCAGCGCGTGGCCATCGCCCGCGCGCTGGTCTTCGAGCCGGACATGCTGCTGCTCGACGAACCCCTCTCGGCCCTGGACAAGAACCTGCGCGAGCAGCTGCAGGCCGAACTGCAGCGCATCCACCGTCAGGTCGGCACCACCTTCGTCTTCGTCACCCACGACCAGAACGAAGCCCTCGCCCTGTCCACCCGCATCGCCATCTTCAACCGCGGCCAACTGGCCCAGGTCGACGACCCGCAGACCATCTACAACCAGCCCAGCAACCGCTTCGTCGCCGAATTCCTCGGCAAGATGAACCTGTTCCCGCTGAGCCAGGTGGGCCGCGCCGGCGAGCTGGCCTGCGGACGCTTCGGCGAGGCCGAGCTGCGCGCCAGCTATTCCAACGCCATGCAGGCCGAAGCGCCGCTGCTGGCGGTGCGCCCGGAACACATGCAGCTGCATAGCGCACCGCCACAGGTAAATGGCCACAACGTGGTGCAGGCCGTACTCACCGCCAAGACCTACCAGGGCGCCAGCACCGAGCTGTGCCTGGGTGCCGGCAGCGAGGGCAAGCAACCGATGAGCCTGGCCGTGCACGCCGACCACCAGGCCTCGCGCCTGGAACAGGGCGCCAAGGTCTGGCTGAGCTGGCCCATCGAGAAAAGCCTGCTGATCGCCTGAGTCGCCGAACGCGTTCCTCCCCTATTCGCCATCCCACCTGATCGGGAGCTGCCTCCATGTTCAATCCGAAAGAGTTCAATCCGCACCAGCAAGACTGCATCGAAGTCCTCATCGAAAAGACCCGTCGCGGGCAGATCGACCGCCGCACCTTCCTCAAGGGCATGGGCCTGATGGCCGCCCTGCCGCTGGCCCTGCGCAGCGGCGTGAGCTTCGCCGCCGGCGACAAGCCGCTGGTGGTGGTGAACTGGGGCGGCGATGCCATCAAGGCGTTCGGCAAGGCCTGGACCGAGGGCTTCTCCAAGGCCACCGGGATCCCGGTGAAGATCGACGGCAGCGGCCCCACCGAGGGCGCCATCCGCACCCAGCTGTCCAGCGGCCGGGTGAGCTGGGACGTGGTCGATGCGGAAAGCTCGATCCTGCAGAACCTGGGCAAGGAAGGCCTGGTGCAGCCCATCGACTACAACGTCGTGTCCAGGGACAAGGTGCTGCCCGGCTTCGCCTACGAATACGGTATTGCCGACTACATGCTCAGCTACGTGATCGCCTACGACAGCGAGCGTTTCGGCGACAAGGCACCCAAGACCTGGGCCGACTTCTGGGACGTGAAGACCTTCCCCGGCAAGCGCACCCTCTACAAGTGGATGAACGGCATGCTCGAGGCCGCGCTGCTGGCCGACGGCGTGGCGCCGGACAAGCTCTACCCGCTGGACGTGCCGCGCGCGATGAAGAAGATCGACGAGCTCAAGCCCCACGTGCTGGCCTTCTGGGGCTCGGGCGCGGAGACCCAGCAGCTGCTGATCGAGGGCGAAGTGTCCATGGGCGCCATCTGGAACACCCGCGCCCAGGTGATCACCGAGGACAGCGAAGACCGCATCAAGTGGACCTTCGACAACGCCCTGCTGGGTTGCAGCAACTGGGGCGTGCTCAAGGGCAACCCGGCCGGCACCGAGGCGGCCATGAAGTTCATCGCCTACGCCCAGGACCCGCAGTCCCAGGTCGAGCTGTTCAAGATGTTCGGCAACGGCCCGGCCAACCCCGCCGCCGCCGCGCTGATCCCGGACGACCGCAAGCACCTGAACTGCACCGACCCGGCGAACCTGCCCAAGCAGGTGATGCTCAGCCACGAGTGGTACACCGACCACTACGCGGCGACCCTGGAGCAGTACCTGACCCACATTTCCAAGTAATGCGGAGCGCAGGTCATGGCCGATAACGCCCCCTCGCGGCTCAAGCTGGGCGCCCTGCTGCTGCCGCTGCCGGTGGTTCTGATCATCTTCTACGTACTGCCCTTCCTCGGCGTGCTCGGCTGGAGCGTGACCCTGCCCGAGCCGGGGATCGAGCAGTACCAGCGGATCATGACGGACCCGGCGATCCACGACGTGCTCTGGCGGACCTTCCGCCTGTGCACCACGGTCAGCGTGGTTTCCCTGCTGATCGCCTACCTGATGGCCTACTGCTGGGTCTACAGCCCGCCGCGCTGGCAGCGCGTGGTGGAAATCTGCGTGTTCATCCCGTTCTGGCTGTCGGTGCTGGTGCGCGCGTTCGGCTGGCTGATCGCCCTGCGCAGCAACGGCCTGCTCAACGAGTGGCTGCAGTACCTGGGGATCACCAGCGAGCCCTTGCAGCTGACCCGCAACGAGCTGGGCGTGGTGATCGGCATGGTGCACTTCATGGTGCCCTTCGCGCTGTTCCCGCTGGTGTCGACCATGCGTCGCCTCGACCCGCGCGTGCTGCTGGCCGCGCGCGGCCTGGGCGCCGGGCAGATGCGCACCTTCTGGAGCATCTTCGTGCCGCAGACCATCCCCGGCATCCTCGGCGCCTTCATCATCGTCTTCGTGTTCTGCCTGGGCTTCTTCATCACCCCGGCGATCCTCGGCGGCGGGCAGACCGTGATGGTGGCCGAGTACGTCTACCTGCAGATGTTCCAGACCAGCAACTGGGGCCTGGGCGCCGCACTCTCGGTGGTGCTGCTGGCACTGGTCAGCGGGATGATCTGGGCGCTGCTGCGCATGACCCGCGTCGACAAGCTGGTGGGATAAGGAGCCGCAGAAATGAACGCACACGAAACCAAGGCACCGAGCCGCCTGCTGGCGACCATGGCGATGATCTTCATGGTCTTCCCGTTGCTGGCGGTGATCCCGGTGTCCTTCACCAGCAAGCGCTTCCTGTCGATGCCCAACGGCAACTGGTCGCTGCGCCACTACCAGGCACTGCTGGACAGCCCGGAATGGCTCTCGGCGATCGGCCAGAGCCTGATGGTCGCCACCGCCACCTGCATCATCGCGACCGCACTGGCGGTGAGCTTCAGCCTCGGCATCTGGTACCTGCGCTCGCGCCTGGCGACCCTGCTGATCGGCCTGGTGCTGCTGCCCATGGCGATCCCGCCGATGATCTCGGCGATGGTCCTGTACTTCATGGAAACCAAGGTCAGCCAGTTCGCCCCCGGCCTGGGCTATGACACCCTGGTCGGCCTGACCATCGCGCACATCGTGATGGTCGTACCCTATGGCGTGGTGACCATGCTGGTGGCCCTGAGCCAACTGGACCGGCGCATCGAACTGGCCGCGCGCAACCTCGGCGCGAGCCTGGGCCAGACCACCTTCATGGTGGTGCTGCCGAACCTCAAGCTGGGCGTGGCGAGCACGGCGCTGCTGTGTTTTGCGCTGAGCTGGGAAGAGATCGCGGTGACCCTGTTCGTCACCAGCACCGAGGTGAACACCCTGCCCCGGCAGATCTGGTCCGGCCTGCGCGACAACATCGATCCGGCCGTGGCGGCCATCTCGGTGGTGCTGATCGCCCTGACCTTCGTCGCGCTGATCGGCCGGATGATCGCCCAACGCATCGCCGCGCGGCCGGTAGGTAGCTGAGCGTAGGGCGCATAACGCTCGACGTTATGCGCCGCCCAGCGGCGCGAAAATCACACAGGGAAGCTCTACGTAGGATGGGTGGAGCGCAGCGATACCCATCGATTTCCGGCACGAGCAGCATGGGTATCGCTCCGCTCCACCCATCCTACACAGCGTTCATCCTGCGAAACTGTTGCGAAGCGCGCCGGCGGATCACTCCGCCTTCTTGCGAATCCAGTACAGGTAGGTCCCCGCCTCTTCCTGCTGCTCCACCAGCTCGTGGCCGAGGAAGACGCAGAACTTGGGGATGTCGCGGCGCGTGGAAGGGTCGGTGGCGATCACCTTGAGCAGGCCGCCGGCCGGCAGGTCGCGCACCTTGTTGTGCAGCATCATGACCGGCTCGGGGCAGTTCAGGCCGGTGGCGTCGAGAATCGCATCGACAGGCTGGGACATCACGTCACTCCAGAAAAACCAATGGCGCATTGTCGCGCAAAGCGCACCGTGCGGTCACCCTGCGTCCGTCCGGGTCACCGAACCTTGGTTGGGGGTGGGCGCCGCTGACGCCGGGCATGCTGGCGCATTGGCCTGCGTTGTCCGCCCGGACAGCCGCCTCTCGACTGGAGCCCCGATGCGCGCCCTCCTCTGCCTGTGCCTCGTCCTGCTCGCCGGCTGCGCCGCCCGCGACCAGGTCCCCGATTTCAACGCCAGCAAAGGCAAAGATCTGCCCGCCACCTGGTTCGAGGCCGTCATCACCGCCCGCGACGGCACCAGACTCTCCGCCACCGTATTCCAGCCGGCGCTGAAGGCCGGCGAGAGCGCTCCGCTGATCGTCCACACCCACGGCTGGGGCGGCTGGCGGGTCACCGGGCCGGACGGCTACTACGGCAAGAACATGATGTCCGGTCGCGCTGCGCTGCGCGCCTGGAAGGCCGGGTTCTGGGTGGTCAGCTACGACCAGCGCGGCTGGGGCGGCAGCGACGGGCGCATCGAGATGATGAACCCGCAGTTCGAGGTGCAGGATGCCAGTGCGGTGATCGACTGGGCCGCCGCGCACCTGGCCCGGCTGACCCTGGATGGCCCGAATGATCCGCGCGTCGGCATGCTCGGCGAAAGCTACGGCGGCGCCGTGCAACTGCTGGCCTCGGCGGAAGACCCGCGCATCGATGCCATCGTGCCCATCGCCACCTGGTACGACCTGGCCGACGCCCTGGCGCCGGACGGCCAGCTGAAGATCGGCTGGGGCGGCGTGCTGGTGAGCCTGGGGCTGGCCACCGGCTATGACCTGGGCAAGTTCGTCCAGGCCGATTACCTGCACACCACCGGCGGACGCATGGCCGCGCCGGTGCAAGCCGAACTGCACGCCAACAGTCTCGCCAGCTATTGCGCGGCCGGCCGCCGGCCCCACGCCGATGCGCTGCTGATTCAGGGCCTGCGCGACACGCTGTTCCCGCTGGACCAGGGCCTGCAGATCCGCCAGTGCCTGAAGCAGGGACCGGCGGACGTACGCCTGCTGGGCATGCAGGGCGGGCACATACTGCCACCGCCGTTGCAGGCCTGGAGCGGGCTGCCGCCGTTCAACAACGAACCGGTGATCCATTGCGGCTCGCGGGCGATCAACCTCTACACCGGCATAGTCGCCTGGTACGAGGAAAAGCTGCGCAAGCGCCCCGGCGCCGCCGACGGCGTGCCGGACCTGTGCATCAGCCTCGATCTGGACCAGGGCGTGGCGCTGGACGAGCTGCCTGCTCCCGGCCCCACGGTGACATTGCCGGACACGGCCATCCGCCCGGCAGTGAGCGGCCTGCTGCAACCTTCACGGTTCATTCCCCTGCAGCGCGTCAGCGAGCACAGCGCCCTGCTCGGCAGCGCCGAAATCCGCCTGGCCCAACCACTGACCGAACGCCCCGACGCGCAGCTGTTCGCCGCCCTGGCGATCCGCAGCGCCGATGGGCATACCCGGCGTCTGGACGAACAGGTGAAACCGCTGGCGAACCAGGGCAGCACACGGCTGAACGCCGTCAGCGCGAGCCTCGCGCCGGGAGATGAGGTTGGTTTGCTGGTGAGTGGCTTCAGCGACCAGTACCTGTTCAACAGTTCCTGGCGTGTTTCCCCAGTGGAGCTCAAGGGAGAGGTGCAGCTACCCAGTCTCGTGTCGCTGCAACCGCCCATGGCCGTGCGCCCCTGACTCCTCTGCCGTACGGTTCGCGAGCAAGCTCGCTCCTACAGGTCAAGCTCGGTGCGCCCCTTGTAGGAGCGAGCTTGCTCGCGAACAGAGCCGCACCAACGCTTCCCGTATCACAACTAACGCAACGGCCCGTCCGGCGCCTCGTCCAGCTGCGCCAGCAGCATCGGCTGGCCATCACCTTCGGCGGGCAGCAGCGCCCACTGCTCCTTCCTGCCCAGTCGCCGGTATACCTGCTTCACCTGGCTGCCCAGCGGCAATGGCGCCTTGAAGTGGGCATCCAGGCGCACGTTCTCGGCCAGGCGGCGCCCGGTCAGGCTGCGTGCCAGGCCCCACATGCCATGGGCGAAGGGTTTGCCGAAGCCGTAGTGCGAGGCCATCAGCCGCGACAGGTGCAATGGGTTGAAGTCGCCGCTCAGCCCGGCGTAGCGCCAGCCGACGATCTTCGGCACGCGCCACTGCACGCCGGAATGGACCGGTGCTTCCAGGGTGTGCCACTGGGCGCGCTCGGGCAGCGGATCGGGCTCGGTCCCGCCATCGAGGAAGTCGCCCCGGCGCAGGTAGGTGGTGATCGACTGCCAGTAGAGCATGTCGTGGTGCCAGGCCTCGGTGAGCACATCCACCTCCAGGCCCAGCGCGTTGCGGCGGCTGGTGAGAATGCGGCAGTCGAACTGCAGCGGCTCGTGCTCGTCGAGCATCCGATAGCGCTGGATATGGCTGCGCAGGTGGATCAGCCCGACCACCGACAGCGGCATGCGCGAGCGGCTGAGCAGGCGCAGGTGCAGCGGCAGGCTGATGACCTGCGGATAGAGCAGCGGTACGCCCAGCGCCGGGTCGAGGCCGAAGTGCTGGCGATACGCGCGCAGGTGGCGCAGGTCGAACTTCAGGGTGCGGCTGTCCATCGCCAGGTACGGCACGCGCTCGCCCTGGCCGAGGCCACGGCGCGGCAGCAGCATGCGGCTGTAACTGCCCAGGAGGGAGGGCAACTTTCGCTTCACGAACGGCTCCGGATGAATTCGCGCCGCCTAGCATGGGCAATGCCGGGCGGCGCGACAAGCCACCAAAGGTCGGGTGGCGTGACCGGACTGTTCCGAGTCGCTAGCGCTCGCCCTTCTCCAGGCGGCGCAGATGGCAGGTCACTTCCTCGCGGTCATGGTAGAGCTGCTTGCAGCCGATCTGCACCTTCAGCCCACGCTCGCGGAAGGCGTCCTCCAGGCGATCGAGGATGCGCCGCACCTCGGCGTAACGCTGCTTCATCGGCAGCTTGAGGTTGACGATGGCCTCGCGGCACAGTCCTTCGCCGATCCAGGTCTCGATCATCGCGCCGGTGCGCGCGGGCTTCTCGACAATGTCGCAGACCATCCAGTCCATGCGCTGACGCGGGCGGAAGGCATAACCATCGACGCGCTGGTGCTCGACCAGCCCGGAGTACATCAGGTTTTCCGCCATCGGCCCGTTGTCCACGGCGACCACGCGCATCTCCCGGTTGACCAGCTGCCAGGTCCAGCCGCCAGGCGATGCGCCCAGGTCCACGGCGAGCATGTCCGGCGCCAGGCGGCGGTCCCAGTCGGCGCGGGGAATGAAGTGGTGCCAGGCCTCTTCGAGCTTCAGCGTCGAACGGCTGGGCGCCTCGCGGGGGAACTTCAGGCGTGGGATGCCCATGGGCCACATGGCGCAGTTGCGCGCCTCGGCCAGGCCGATGAAGGCCTCGCGGCCGGAGCGGAAGGTCAGCAGCAGGCGCGGCAGGCTGGGGTCTTCCACCAGTTTGCCGGCTTTCACCAGGGCGGCGCGCAGGGGCTTTTCGAACTTGCGGCAGAAAGTCGAGAGCTCTTTGCCATCATTGGTGTCGAACACTTCCAGCCACAGGCTCCCACACTGCGGAAAGCCGGCCAGGGCTTCGAGGATCGCGCCGGTACGATCCGATTCCGGCAGCGCGGTGAAGCCGTCACCACGCGCCCACTGGCGCGGAAAGATCAGCTCGGAGAAGCGCAGCTGGCGCATCAGGCGATCGGCGCCGTCGGCGTCCATGCAGATGAATTCGGCATAGGCGGTGGCCGGCTTGGCTCGGGCGTAGCCGGGGATGTCCAGGCGCGCAGCGTGCTCGGACAGCTCAGCGCAGACCTCGTTCTCGAAGCCCGGGCGGCAGTGCAGTAACAGGGTATTCATCGGGGTGTCTCCTTGGCCGCGCACTATAGAGGCTACCCGCGAAGGATTCATGCAGATTCGCCGGAAATCTCCCACGACCAACGTCATTTGTTCTGAACCAGCCTCCGGATCAACCGGTCAAGAACAGATGGCAATACCCCTTCGGGCGGTCTAGCTTGAGTGGTCTGGCCCAGCCTGCCAGAAGACTGCCCGATGATTGCCCTGCCCGGCGAAGAGTGCCATCGATCGCAACCTGTCCCAATGGACCAGGCCTGCGATGGATCAGGACGTTAGCGCCCTCCTTCGCCAAGTATCGCCAGTGCGCCGTTGAATCGGCCGCGCCGCCGATCACGAGCAGAATCCAAGCCTGAGGAGAATGTCATGCCCGCAGTGGATAGCCTGAACAGCCTGCGCACCCTTGAGGTCGCCGGCAAGACCTATCACTACTACAGCCTGCCTGAAGCGGCGAAGAGTCTGGGGGACCTGGGCAAGCTGCCCATGTCCCTGAAAGTCCTGCTGGAAAACCTGTTGCGCTGGGAGGACGACAACACCGTCACCGGCGACGACCTCAAAGCCCTGGCCGGCTGGCTGAAGAGCCGCAGCTCCGAGCGCGAGATCCAGTACCGCCCCGCCCGCGTACTGATGCAGGACTTCACCGGCGTGCCGGCGGTGGTCGACCTGGCCGCCATGCGCGACGCCATGGCCAAGGCCGGCGGCGACCCGCAGAAGATCAACCCGCTGTCCCCCGTCGACCTGGTCATCGACCACTCGGTGATGGTGGACAAGTTCGCCAGCCAGTCCGCCTTCGCCCAGAACGTCGAGATCGAGATGGAGCGCAACGGCGAGCGCTACGCCTTCCTGCGCTGGGGACAGAACGCCTTCGACAACTTCCGCGTGGTGCCACCGGGCACCGGCATCTGCCACCAGGTCAACCTGGAGTACCTGGGGCGCACCGTATGGACCAAGGACGAGGACGGCCGCACCTACGCCTTCCCCGACACCCTGGTCGGCACCGATTCGCACACCACCATGATCAACGGCCTCGGCGTGCTCGGCTGGGGCGTTGGTGGTATCGAGGCGGAAGCGGCCATGCTCGGCCAGCCGGTGTCGATGCTGATTCCCGAAGTGATCGGCTTCAAGCTCACCGGCAAGCTGAAGGAAGGCATTACCGCCACCGACCTGGTGCTGACCGTCACCCAGATGCTGCGCAAGAAAGGCGTCGTCGGAAAATTCGTCGAGTTCTATGGCGACGGCCTCGCCGACCTGCCCCTGGCCGACCGCGCCACCATTGCCAACATGGCCCCGGAATACGGCGCCACCTGCGGCTTCTTCCCGGTGGACGAGATCACCCTGGGCTACCTGAGACTGTCCGGCCGCCCGGAAGACGCCGTTAAACTGGTGGAGGCCTACAGCAAGGCTCAGGGCCTGTGGCGCGAGAAAGGCCACGAGCCGGTGTTCACCGACTCCCTGCAACTGGACATGGGCGACGTCGAGGCCAGCCTCGCCGGGCCCAAGCGCCCGCAGGACCGCGTCGCCCTCGGCCATGTCAGCCAGGCCTTCGACGACTTCCTCGGCCTGCAGATCAAACCCGCCTCCACCGAGGAAGGCCGCCTGCTCAGCGAGGGTGGCGGTGGCGCCGCCGTGGGCGCGGCAGCCCTGACTGGCGAAGCCGACTACCAGCACGACGGCCACACCTACCGGCTGAAGAACGGTGCCGTGGTGATCGCCGCCATCACCTCCTGCACCAACACCTCCAACCCCAGCGTGATGATGGCCGCCGGCCTGCTGGCGAAGAAGGCGCTGGAGAAAGGCCTGCAACGCAAGCCCTGGGTGAAGAGTTCGCTGGCCCCCGGCTCCAAGGTGGTCACCGAGTACTTCCACGCCGCCGGCCTGACCCGCTACCTGGACGAACTGGGCTTCGACCTGGTGGGCTACGGCTGCACCACCTGCATCGGCAACTCCGGCCCGCTGCTCGACCCTATCGAGAAGGCCATCCAGCAGGCCGACCTGACCGTCGCCTCGGTGCTCTCCGGCAACCGCAACTTCGAAGGCCGCGTGCATCCGCTGGTAAAAACCAACTGGCTGGCCTCACCGCCGCTGGTGGTCGCCTACGCGCTGGCTGGCACCGTGCGCACCGACCTGAGCAAGGACCCGCTGGGCACCGGGAAGGACGGCCAACCGGTCTATCTGAAGGACATCTGGCCGACCCAGCAGGAAATCGCCGACGCCGTACAGAAGGTCGACACGGCGATGTTCCACAAGGAATACGCCGAAGTCTTCCAGGGCGATGAGAAATGGCGTGCGATCCAGGTGCCGGACGCCCAGACCTACACCTGGCAGGACGACTCCACCTACATCCAGCACCCGCCGTTCTTCGAGCACATCGCCGAGGCACCGCCGAAAGTCGCGAACATCGAAGGCGCCAGCATCCTCGCGGTACTGGGCGACTCGGTGACCACCGACCACATCTCCCCTGCCGGCAACATCAAGAAGGACAGCCCCGCCGGCCGCTACCTCAGCGAGCACGGCGTGGCCTACGCCGACTTCAACTCCTACGGCTCGCGCCGTGGGAACCATGAGGTGATGATGCGCGGCACCTTCGCCAACATCCGAATCAGGAACGAGATGCTCGGCGGCGAGGAAGGCGGCAACACGCTGCATGTCCCCACCGGCGACAAGCTGGCGATCTACGACGCCGCCATGCGCTACCAGCAGGACGGCACGCCGCTGGTCATCGTCGCCGGCAAGGAATACGGCACCGGCTCGTCCCGCGACTGGGCGGCCAAGGGCACCAACCTGCTGGGTGTGAAAGCGGTGATCGCCGAGAGCTTCGAGCGCATCCACCGCTCCAACCTGGTGGGCATGGGCGTGCTGCCGTTGCAGTTCAGGGACGGCCAGGACCGCAAGGCACTGAAACTGACCGGCAAGGAAGTACTGAGCATCAGTGGCCTGTCGGGCGAGCTGAAGCCGCACATGAGCCTCAAGGTCGCGGTGAAACGCGAGGACGGCAGCCAGGACAGCTTCGAGGTGCTCTGCCGCATCGATACGCAGAACGAAGTCGAGTACTTCAAGGCCGGCGGCATCCTCCACTACGTGCTGCGCAGCCTGATCTAAAGCGCTGCGGCGGCCTGCAACGGGCCGCCGCCCTCCTTCTTTCGTTTCATTTCCGTGACCAGTGGCGATACGCTATCGTCCATCTCTTGACGTCACTCTTCTGACATTTTTTTTGTGATCGCCATCAAATTTCCGATCCGGCAGCCGATAAGCTGGACAGACGTACCAATTCGCCTTTCTCCGAGATCCCAGCCTGATGCGCAACAACCAGCCGATCACCCAGCGTGAACGCACCTTCCCCGCCGAACAGCGGCTGATCTCCACCACCAACGACCGCGGCGTGATCAGCTACGTCAACGATGCCTTCAGCGCCATCAGCGGCTTCTCCCGTGAGGAACTGGTGGGCGCCGCGCACAATCTGGTGCGCCATCCGGACGTGCCGCAGGCGGTATTCGCCCACATGTGGACGACCCTGAAGAAAGGCCGCCCCTGGATGGGCATCGTCAAGAATCGCTGCAAGAACGGCGACCACTACTGGGTCAGCGCCTACGTCACGCCCGTCTATGAGCGCAACGAGATCGTCGGCTATGAATCGGTGCGGGTGAAGCCCACCGCCGAACAAGTGCGTCGCGCCGAAGCGCTGTATGCGCGGATCAATGCCGGCAAGTCGGCCATCCCCGCCCGCGACCGCTGGCTGCCTGTGCTGCTGGACTGGTTGCCGTTCATCCTGATCGGCCAGATCGGCTTCCTCATCGGCGCCTGGCTGAATTCCCACTGGGGCTTCCTGCTCGCCGCGCTGCTCTCGATCCCGCTCGGCCTGGCCGGACTTGGCTGGCAGCAACGCGGGCTGAAGCGCCTGCTGCGCCTGGCCGAGCAGACCACCTCCGACCCGCTGATCGCGCAGATGTATACCGACAGCCGTGGCGCCCAGGCACGCCTGGAAATGTCCATCCTCAGCCAGGAAGCTCGGCTGAAGACCTGTCTGACCCGTCTGCAGGACACCGCGGAAACCCTCACCGAGCAGGCCCGCGAAGCCGACTCCCTGGCCCACCACAGCTCCGCCGGCCTGGATCGGCAGCGCCAGGAGACCGAGCAGGTAGCGACCGCCGTCAACCAGATGGCCGCCACCACCCAGGAAGTCGCCGACAACGTGCAGCGCACCGCCGACGCCACTCGCCAGGCCAACAACCTGACCACCGAGGGCCGGCAGATCGCCGCCGAAACCCGCGAGGCCATGCAGCGTCTTTCCAGCTCGGTGGGTGAGACCGGCGAAGCGGTCAGCCAGCTGGCCCGCGACAGCGAGCAGATCGGTGGCGTGGTGGACGTGATCAAGGGCATCGCCGACCAGACCAACCTGCTGGCGCTCAACGCCGCCATCGAAGCCGCCCGCGCCGGTGAGATGGGCCGCGGCTTTGCGGTGGTCGCCGACGAAGTGCGCCAGTTGGCCCAGCGCACCGCCGAGTCCACAGGGCAGATTCACCAGCTCATCGCCAACCTGCAGAACACCGCCACCGAGGCCGTGCGGGCCATGGACTCCGGCCGCCGTCAGGCCGACGAAGGCGTGGAGCGCGTGCTGCAGGCGGACAACGCCCTGGTGGGCATCAGCGACGCGGTGGCCAACATCACCGAGATGGCCACCCAGATCGCGGCCGCTGCCGAGGAACAGAGCGCCGTGGCCGAAGAGATCAACCGCAACATCAGCACCATCGCCAACCTTGCCGACCAGACCTCCGGCGAAGCCCAGCGCACCGCCCTGCTCAGCGAGGAGCTGACGCAGACTGCGCATCGCCAGTACTCGCTGGTGGAGCGGTTCAACCGCTGAGGCCGGACCTGTAGCCGCTATCCTACAGGGAAAGCCCTGCGCTAAAGCTCCCCTCTCCCCCGCCCTCTCCCTTCAGGGAGAGGGCGGGGGAGAGGGAAAACCAAGATACGGACCTTCAGAGACTGACGGTTGCTCCTACAGGTGGTACCTGCCAGCTACTTGAAATCCCACTGCATCTGCGCCGGGATGCTGACGTCCCGCGAGGAGTGCACGCACACGTCGACGTAGTCGGTGAAGCGCGGCGGCGCAGCGATGCCCTCATCCAGCAGTCGCTGGTTATCGAACAGGTAGTTGAGGTCGGCGAAGCCGCTGTACAGGCGCAGCGCCCGCAGCACCAGGCGCGGGTTGGCCTTGCCGATGCGGCTCTCGAAGCTGCCGGCCAGTTCGCGCAGGTCTTCGCTGCTGACCTTGCGATAGCGCTCCCCCACAGGCTCCTCGCCACGGGCATCGGCATAGGCACGGTCAATTTCGCCGAAGGTGCACGCCGAACTGTGTCCGGCGGAGATGTGGTATAGGCCATGACTCAGCGTCGGTTTGAGTGCCAGGGCCACCAGCGCTTCGGCGCAATAGTCCACCGGGATAACGTCGATCTGTTCGTCCAGGCCGCAGGTGAAGCTCTCCAGGGCAAAGCCCATGCGGAACACCCAGAAGATACTCCCCGAAGCGCGGCAGCCCAGCTCGCGGTGCCCAACCACGATGGACGGGCGCGCCACCACCAGCGGCAACGACGGCAGCTCTTCGCGCATGCGCCGCTCGATCTCGGCCTTGGAGGCGGTGTAGTCCACCAGTTGCTCTTCGCTGTCGGGGAAGTCCCAGGACTCGCGCACCGGCGACTCACGCTGCGGGCCGCAGCACATGGCGGTGCCTACGTGGAGGAAGCGCTTGAGATTGCGCGACTGGCTGAGCAGCCGGGCGAAGGCGAAGGTGCCCTCGACGTTTACCGGCCAGATGCTCGGGTTCTTCGAGAACGAGGCCACTGCCGCGCAGTTGATCACCTGCTCCACGCGCATCAGGCGAGCGCGCTCGCCCTGCATCCAGGCGGTGTCGAGCAGGTCGCCGCAGAGGATCTGACTCTCCCGGAGGCTTTCCAGCGCAGTCTCCGGAACGCAGTGCAGACGCAGGTTGTCACGCAGCCGTTCCAGCCCCTGCTCAGGCGATTCGGCACGGACCAGGAACAGCAGCGCCGGGCTGTGGCCATCGGCGATCAGGTGGGCGGCGACGGCGCCGCCGAGGAAGCCGGTGGCGCCAGTCAGCAGCAGGCTGTGCGCGGCACCGGGAGAGTAGCGCAAGGGTTGGGGGGCAATGCGTTCAGCGTAATCGGGGTTCATGGCAGCGTTCGGCCTGTCCTCTGGAAGCGGGGCGTCGACTGCGGGGAGCCGACGCCGGCGAGGATAGGAATGCCTGCCTTAAGGGCCGCTTAGCGCAATAGAAAAGCTTCGATCCTGGCGGCAGCGCTTTCCAGATGCTGCTCGTGGGTCAGCCCGGAAGCCTTGAGTGGCTTGAGATCGTGGTCGGCAGCCAGCAGCCAGTGCAGGTGGATCGAGGGCGAAAGTGAATACGCCTCTACGCTGGGACGATCACCCAGGGCATCACGCTCGCCCTGCACGATCAGTGTCGGCGTCTGCAGTTCAGCGAGGTGGGCAACCCGGGGCTTCTCCGGCTTGCCGGCGGCATAGAACGGGTAACCGAGACAGACCAGCGCGTCGGCCCCCAGCTCGTCCGCGAGCAGGCTGGCCATCCGTCCGCCCATGGACTTGCCACCGATTGCCAGCTTGCCCGGCGCCTCGCTGCGGATCTGCGCGAAGACCTGTCGCCAGCACTCGAGCAACTGCTTCTGCGGATTCGGCGGACGGCGCTTCCCGTCCTCCCGGCGCATAGCCATATAGGGGAACTCGAAGCGCACCACCGAGATACCTCTTTCGGCCAGGCGCGCGGCCATGCCGTCCATGAATGGACTGTCCATCGGCGCGCCCGCTCCGTGAGCCAGAACCAGCGTGGCTGACAGTTCGCGCCGTGCCGGGTTCCGCAGCAGCGACAAAGGACCGCAGGCGCCCGCGACAGAGGTCTCAGGTGCCAATTGATCCGAATCAATATTCCGGGAAGTGCCTTTATCCATCCTTCACTCCGCTAATTTCGAAATTAGTACCTATCCCAAGGGGGAGGGGCGGCATACGCCGTAAGCCGTAAAAAACCTTGCCGGGATGGGCATAGCCCATAACCGTGGATGGAAGCCCATAAATGAGCACAACCAATCAGACCGCTTATAACTATAAGGTGGTCCGCCAGTTCGCCATTATGACAGTGGTGTGGGGGATCGTCGGCATGGCCGTCGGTGTCCTGATCGCCGCGCAACTGGTGTGGCCGGACCTTAACCTCGGCTTACCGTGGACGAGCTTCGGCCGCCTGCGTCCGCTGCATACCAACGCGGTGATCTTCGCCTTCGGCGGCTGCGCACTGTTCGCCACCAGCTACTACTCGGTGCAGCGTACCTGCCAGACCCGCCTGTTCTCCGACACCCTGGCTTCCTTCACCTTCTGGGGTTGGCAGCTGGTGATCCTCTGCGCGGCCATCACCCTGCCGCTGGGCATGACCTCCTCCAAGGAGTACGCCGAGCTGGAATGGCCGATCGACATCCTGATCACCATCGTCTGGGTTTCCTACGCCATCGTCTTCTTCGGCACGCTGATGAAGCGCAAGACCAAGCACATCTATGTGGGCAACTGGTTCTTCGGCGGCTTCATCCTGACCGTGGCGATCCTGCACGTGGTCAACAACCTGGAAATCCCGGTCAGCCTGACCAAGTCCTATTCGCTGTACTCGGGCGCCACCGACGCGATGATCCAGTGGTGGTACGGCCACAACGCCGTGGGCTTCTTCCTGACCGCCGGCTTCCTGGGGATGATGTACTACTTCGTGCCCAAGCAGGCCGAGCGTCCGGTCTATTCCTATCGCCTGTCCATCGTGCACTTCTGGGCACTGATCGCCGTCTACATCTGGGCCGGTCCGCACCACCTGCACTACACCGCCCTGCCGGACTGGGCGCAGTCGCTGGGCATGGTGATGTCCCTGATCCTGCTGGCTCCGAGCTGGGGCGGCATGATCAACGGCATGATGACCCTCTCCGGGGCCTGGCATAAGCTGCGCACCGACCCGATCCTGCGCTTCCTGGTGGTCTCCCTGGCCTTCTACGGCATGTCCACCTTCGAAGGCCCGATGATGGCCATCAAGACCGTCAACGCCCTCTCCCACTACACCGACTGGACCATCGGCCACGTACACGCCGGCGCTCTGGGCTGGGTCGCCATGGTCTCCATCGGCTCGCTCTACCACATGATCCCGAAGGTCTTCGGTCGCGAGCAGATGCACAGCGTCGGCCTGATCAACACCCACTTCTGGCTGGCCACCATCGGCACCGTTCTGTACATCGCCTCGATGTGGGTCAACGGCATCACCCAGGGTCTGATGTGGCGTGCAGTGAACTCCGACGGCACCCTCACCTACTCCTTCGTCGAAGCCCTGGCCGCCGGCCACCCCGGCTTCATCGTGCGGATGATCGGTGGTGCCATCTTCCTGCTGGGCATGCTGGTCATGGCCTACAACACCTGGCGCACCGTAGCGGCTGCCAAGCCGGCTGAAATGCAAGCCGCGGCGCAGATGGCCTGAGGAGACCGACATGAAACACGAAATACTCGAGAAAAACGTCGGCCTGCTGGCCCTGTGCATGGCCGTCGCCGTGAGCATCGGCGGCCTGACCCAGATCGTCCCGCTGTTCTTCCAGGACGTCACCAACACCCCGGTGGAAGGCATGAAGCCCTACACCGCGCTGCAACTGGAAGGCCGTGACGTCTACATCCGCGAAGGCTGCGTGGGCTGCCACTCGCAGATGATCCGCCCGTTCCGCGCCGAGACCGAGCGCTACGGCCACTACTCGGTCGCTGGCGAAAGCGTCTGGGACCACCCGTTCCTGTGGGGCTCCAAGCGTACCGGCCCGGACCTGGCCCGCGTCGGCGGCCGCTACTCCGACGACTGGCACCGCGCGCACCTCTACAACCCGCGCAACGTGGTGCCGGAATCGAAGATGCCCGCCTACCCCTGGCTGGTCGAGAACAAGCTCGACGGCAAGGACACGGCGAAGAAACTGGAAGTGATGCGTGTCATGGGCGTGCCCTACACGGACGACGACATCGCTGGCGCCAGCGATTCCGTCAAAGGCAAGACCGAAATGGACGCGGTGGTCGCGTACCTGCAGGTCCTCGGCACCTCCATCAAGAACAAGCGGTGACAGCATGGATATCGGGACCATTCGCGGCCTCGGCACCGTCATCGTGATGGTGGCCTTCGTCGGCGTACTGCTCTGGGCTTACGGCGGCAAACGCAAGGAGCGCTTCGACGCAGACGCGCTGCTGCCCTTCGCGGATGACCCGGTGGCCAAGCGGCACGCTGAGAATGAGCAAGCTTCTAGGAGCAACAACGCATGACTACCTTCTGGAGTCTGTACATCACTGTTCTAACAGTCGGCTCGCTGATCGCCCTGCTGTGGCTGGTATTCGCCACCCGCAGCGGGCAGTCCTCGAACACCACCGACCAGACCATGGGCCACGCCTTCGACGGCATCGAGGAGTACGACAACCCGCTGCCCAAGTGGTGGTTCCTGCTGTTCGTCGGCACCATCGTGTTCGCCGCCGGCTACCTGGTCCTCTACCCGGGCCTGGGCAACTGGAAAGGCGTCCTGCCGGGCTACGACGGCGGCTGGACCCAGGACAAGCAATGGGAGCGCGAAGAAGCCCTGGCCAAGGAAAAATACGGGCCGATCTTCGCCAAATACGCCGCCATGCCCGTGGAAGAAGTCGCGAAAGATCCGCAGGCGATGAAAATGGGCGAGCGTCTCTTCGCCACCTACTGCTCCATCTGCCACGGCTCGGACGCCAAGGGCGCCCAGGGCTTCCCGAACCTGACCGACAGCGACTGGCGCTGGGGCGGCACCGCCCAGGACATCGAGACCACCATCCTCGGCGGCCGCCACGCGGCGATGCCGGCCTGGGGCGAAGTGCTGGGCGAGAAAGGCGTGCAGGACGTCGCTGCCTTCGTCACCGCCAACCTCGATGGCCGCAAGCTGCCCGAGGGCGTGACCGCGGACAACGTCGACAACGGCGGCAAGCTGTTCGCCACCACCTGCGTCGCCTGCCACGGTCCCGAAGGCAAGGGCAACCCGATCATGGGCGCGCCTGACCTGACCCACCCGGGTGCCTTCATCTACGGCTCCAGCTACGCACAACTGCAGCAGACCATCCGCCACGGCCGCCAGGGCCAGATGCCCGCGCAGGAGCAATACCTGGGCAAAGACAAAGTGCACATTCTTGCCGGTTACATCTACAACATTTCCGGCCAGGCGAAGTAAACTCCGCGCCCCAACTCGCGCCCATTAAAACGGGCGCGAGTTTCTCACCTCCGCAATATCGCGACGAAGTGTCGCACCCTCTCTATCTCCTTTCTTCACAGCCTTCGGGTTCACGTCTAAGCTGAATTCCATTCGCAAACCTGCAATACGACTAACCTGACCCACTTTCCAGGTTGGTACGGGCGACCCGAAACAGGCGCAAACAGCGGCGCAAAGCGCTTCGGAGCAGGCGTCGAACCGGCACCGCACCAAGGCTCGGCGCGTTGCAATGGCCACCTGCTTTCTCCATACTTGCCGCCGTTTTTTTGTCCATAAAATCCAAAAACCGTGGAACCTTAGAATGAGCACAGCAATCAGTCCGACTGCTTATAACTATAAGGTCGTCCGCCAGTTCGCCATCATGACGGTGGTCTGGGGGATACTTGGAATGGGGGTGGGTGTTTACATCGCCTCACAGTTGGTTTGGCCCCAGTTGAACCTGGACCTTCCCTGGACCAGTTTCGGGCGCCTGCGTCCGCTGCACACCAACCTGGTGATCTTCGCCTTCGGCGGCTGTGCTCTCTTCGCAACTTCCTACTACGTCGTACAGCGCACCTGTCAGACCCGCCTGGTCTCTGACAGCCTCGCGGCCTTCACCTTCTGGGGTTGGCAAGCGGTGATCGTGCTGGCCGGCATTACCCTGCCGCTGGGCTACACCTCCTCCAAGGAGTACGCCGAGCTGGAATGGCCGATCGACATTCTGCTGGCCATCGTCTGGGTCACCTACGCACTGGTGTTCTTCGGCACCGTGATGAAGCGCAAGACCAAGCACATCTACGTGGGCAACTGGTTCTACGGCGCCTTCATCCTCGTCACCGCCATGCTGCACATCGTCAACAGCGCGGAACTGCCGGTCACCTGGTTCAAGTCCTACTCGGTCTACGCCGGCGCCACCGACGCGATGATCCAGTGGTGGTACGGCCACAACGCCGTGGGCTTCTTCCTGACCACCGGCTTCCTCGGCATGATGTACTACTTCGTTCCGAAGCAGGCCGAGCGTCCGATCTACTCCTATCGCCTGTCCATCGTGCACTTCTGGGCACTGATCACCCTGTACATCTGGGCCGGTCCGCACCACCTGCACTACACCGCCCTGCCGGACTGGGCCCAGTCCCTGGGCATGGTGATGTCCCTGATCCTGCTGGCTCCGAGCTGGGGTGGTATGATCAACGGCATGATGACCCTGTCGGGCGCCTGGCATAAGCTGCGCACCGACCCGATCCTGCGCTTCCTGGTGGTCTCCCTGGCCTTCTACGGCATGTCCACCTTCGAAGGCCCGATGATGGCCATCAAGACCGTCAACTCCCTGTCGCACTACACCGACTGGACCATCGGCCACGTACACGCCGGCGCTCTGGGCTGGGTAGCGATGATCTCCATCGGTTCCCTGTACCACCTGATTCCGAAGGTCTTCGGCCGCGAGCAGATGCACAGCGTGGGCCTGATCAACGCGCACTTCTGGCTGGCTACCATCGGCACCGTGCTGTACATCGCCTCGATGTGGGTCAACGGCATCACCCAGGGTCTGATGTGGCGTGCGATCAACGCCGACGGCACCCTCACCTACTCCTTCGTGGAAGCCCTGCAGGCCAGCCACCCGGGCTTCATCGTCCGTGCACTGGGCGGCGCCTTCTTCGCCTCCGGCATGCTGCTGATGGCCTACAACACCTTCCGTACTGTGCGCGGTTTCAAGCAGGCTGACGCCGATGCCGCTGCCCAGATCCCCGCTGTAGGAGCTCACTGATGAAGCACGAAGTAGTCGAGAAGAACATCGGCCTTCTGGCCTTCTTCATGGTCATTGCGGTGAGCATCGGCGGTCTGACCCAGATCGTCCCGCTGTTCTTCCAGGACGTCACCAACAAGCCGGTCGAAGGCATGAAGCCGCGCACCGCGCTGGAGCTGGAAGGCCGTGACATCTACATCCGCGAAGGCTGCGTAGGCTGCCACTCGCAGATGGTCCGTCCGTTCCGCGCCGAGACCGAGCGCTACGGCCACTACTCCGTCGCCGGCGAAAGCGTCTGGGACCACCCGTTCCTGTGGGGTTCCAAGCGTACCGGCCCGGACCTGGCCCGCGTCGGCGGCCGCTACTCTGACGACTGGCACCGTGCGCACCTATACAACCCGCGCAACGTAGTACCGGAATCGAAGATGCCCTCCTACCCCTGGCTGGTGGAGAACAAGCTCGACGGCAAGGACACGGCGAAGAAAATGGAAGCCCTGCGTACGCTGGGCGTGCCTTACACCGACGAAGACATCGCCGGTGCCCGTGATGCCGTCAAAGGCAAGACCGAGATGGACGCTGTCGTCGCCTACCTGCAAGGCCTCGGCACCATCATCAAGAGCAAACGGTGACAGTGATGGATATCGGGACCATTCGCGGTATCGGCACTGTAGTAGTGATGGTCGCCTTCGTCGGCGTCCTGCTCTGGGCCTATGGCGGCAAACGCAAGGAGCGCTTCGACGAAGACGCCCTGCTGCCCTTCGCGGATGACCCGGTCGCCAAAAAGCACGTCGAGCAAGAGCAAGCTTCTAGGAGCAACAAAGAATGACAACCTTCTGGAGTCTGTACGTCACCGTACTTACCCTGGGCACCATCTTCGCCCTGGCGTGGCTGCTGTTCGCCACCCGTCGCGGTCAGCGCAACGAAGCCACCGATGAAACCGTAGGCCATGCCTTCGATGGCATCGAGGAGTACGACAACCCGCTGCCGAAGTGGTGGTTCATGCTGTTCGTGGCCACCTTCATCTTCGCCCTCGGCTACCTGGTCCTGTACCCGGGCCTGGGCAACTGGAAGGGCCTGCTGCCGGGCTACCAGGACAAGGCCGAATTCGCCAACGGCGAACAGGGCTGGACCGGTGTGCACCAGTGGGAAAAGGAAATGGCCAAGGCCGATGAGAAATACGGCCCGCTGTACGCCAAGTTCGGCGCCATGCCGATCGAGGAAGTGGCCAAGGACGAGCAGGCCCTGAAAATGGGTAACCGCCTGTTCGCCTCCAACTGCTCCGTCTGCCACGGTTCCGATGCCAAGGGTGCCCACGGCTTCCCGAACCTGACCGACGCCGACTGGCGCTGGGGCGGCGAGCCGAAGGACATCATCGCCACCATCGAAGGCGGTCGCCACGCGGCCATGCCGGCCTGGGGCGAAGTCATCGGCGACCAGGGCGTTCATGACGTCGCTGCCTTCGTCACCACCAAGCTGGACGGCCGCAAGCTGCCCGAAGGCGTGACGGACGAGCAGGTCGCCAACGGCCAGAAGATCTTCTCCACCAACTGCGTGGCTTGCCACGGCGCCGAAGGCAAAGGCACCGCCGCCATGGGCGCGCCGAACCTGACCCACCCGGCTGCGTTCATCTACGGCTCGAGCTTCGCTCAGCTGCAGCAGACCATCCGCTACGGCCGTCAGGGCCAGATGCCGGCTCAGCTGGAGCGTCTGGGCAAAGACCAGGTGCACCTGCTCGCTGCCTACGTGTACAGCCTGTCCCATGGCGAAGGCGAGAAGAGCGCCGAATAAGCCTCTCTTTCCTACACCCATTGCGACACCCAGCGGCGCCGGTTTCTACACCGGCGCCGCTCTATTTCTGGGTCCATAATTCCTTGCGCGACCAACTGTCGCACGGTTGCAACACCCTCCACGCCGTATCATTGTTAGGCGTGCAAGCATATTTCTGACCCTCTCGGCATGTATCGACAGGGCGCCCTCCCGCTGCCGTGGAATGCACTGATGAGCAAACAGATTCCGGTCCAGGACGTCACTCCGCCCACCAAGGGCAAGGGTGAAAGCGTCGACCTTTATGCCTCCCGGGAAAAGATCTACACCCGAGCCTTCACAGGTTTCTTCAGAAACCTCCGAATGGCTGGGGGCGCCCTCCTCTTCCTCCTCTACTTCGGCACCGTGTGGCTGACCTGGAACGGTCGCCAGGCGGTTCTCTGGGACCTGCCCGAGCGCAAGTTCTACATCTTCGGCGCGACCTTCTGGCCGCAGGACTTCATCCTCCTCTCCGGCCTGCTGATCATCAGCGCCTTCGGCCTGTTCTTCATCACCGTGTTCGCCGGCCGCGTCTGGTGCGGCTATACCTGCCCGCAGAGCGTGTGGACCTGGATCTTCATGTGGTGCGAGAAAGTCACCGAGGGTGACCGCAACCAGCGCATGAAACTCGACAAGGCGCCCATGAGCGGCAACAAGCTGCTGCGCAAGATCGCCAAGCACGGCCTCTGGCTGCTGATCGGTCTGGTTACCGGCCTGACCTTCGTCGGCTACTTCGCCCCCATGCGCGAGCTGCTGAGCGATCTGGTCACCGGCCAGGCTGACGGCTGGGCCTACTTCTGGGTCGGTTTCTTCACCCTCGCCACCTACGGCAACGCCGGCTGGCTGCGCGAGCAGGTGTGCATCTACATGTGCCCTTACGCGCGCTTCCAGAGCGTGATGTTCGACAAGGACACCCTGATCGTCTCCTACGACCCGCGGCGCGGCGAAAAGCGCGGCCCGCGCAAGAAGACCGTCGACTACAAGGCCCAGGGCCTGGGCGACTGCATCGACTGCACCATGTGCGTACAGGTCTGCCCGACCGGCATCGACATCCGCGACGGCCTGCAGATCGAGTGCATCGGCTGCGCCGCCTGCATCGACGCCTGCGACAGCATCATGGACAAGATGAACTACCCGCGCGGCCTGATCAGCTACACCACCGAGCACAACCTGTCGGGCCAGAAGACCCACCTGGTGCGCCCGCGCCTGATCGGCTACGCCATCGCCCTGTGCATCATGATCGGCCTGCTGATCACTGCCGTCGTCATTCGCCCGCTGGTAGGCTTCGACGTCAGCAAGGACCGCGTGCTCTACCGTGAAAACGCCGAAGGCCGGATCGAGAACGTGTACAGCCTGAAGGTCATGAACAAGGACCAGAAAGACCATACCTACGTGCTCAGCGCCAAAGGCATGGATGGCCTGATCCTGGAAGGCAAGAAGGAGATCTCGGTCGCCGCCGGAGACATCTTCACCATGCCGGTGGAGCTGTCCATCGATCCGGAGAAGCTGCCCTCCACCACCAACGAGATCAGCTTCACCATCCAGTCGGTGGACGACCCGTCCATCAGCAAGGAATCCAGCAGCCGCTTCATCGGCCCACGGGTTCGTTGAACGCCCGCTGAACGAATTGGCACCCCATGTTGCGCATGGGGTGCCAGCACCGAACGAAGCACGTAGAATTTCGCCCGCCCCTTCACCGGGCAGCGCCCTTGCGGCACTGCCAGCGAGAGAAAAGAGACCATGCAATCGGCCATGAAAACGCCCGTGGAACCCTGGTACAAGCACCTCTGGCCGTGGATCATCATCGCCATGCTGGGCACCTCGATCGCCCTCAGCCTGACGATGGTCAACATCGCCGTGAACAACCAGGATTCGCTGGTCAGCGACAACTATTACGAGGCCGGCAAGGGCATCAACCGCTCCCTCGACCGCGAGCACCTGGCCCAGCAGCTCAAGCTGCGCGCCAAGCTCAGCTTCGACGAGCTGACCGGCGAAGTGGACCTGCGCCTCACCGGCGACAGCCGCCCGGCCACGCTCACCCTGAACCTGCTCTCCCCCACCCTGGAGTCGCAGGACAAGCACCTGGTGCTGCGCGCCAGCCCCGCCGAGCCGGGTCGCTATACCGCCAGCCTCGACGCTGCCGTGAAGGGTCGCCGCTTCGTCGAGCTGCTCGGCGAAGAGAAAGGCCAGACCTGGCGTCTGTTCGAGGAAGAGAAGATCGCTCCCGGCGGTAGCTTCGACCTCGGCGACGAGCCCCTCAGCGGAGATGAAGCCGAGCGCCCATGAGCGCCCCGCTGCCCTGTTACCACTGCGCGCTGCCGGTTCCCCCCGGCAGCCGCTTCGTTGCGCCCGTTCTGGGCGAAACCCGCGAGTTCTGCTGTCCTGGCTGCCAGGCCGTGGCCGAGGCCATCGTCGCTGGCGGTCTCGAAGGCTATTACCGCCATCGCACCGAAGCTGCGCCCAACCCTGACGCCCTCCCCGAACAGCTCAGCGACGAGCTGAAGCTGTTCGACCGCCCCGACGTGCAGCAACCCTTCGTGCAGCACCAGGGCGAGCTGGCCGAAACCACCCTGATCATGGAAGGCATCAGCTGCGCCGCCTGCGGCTGGCTGATCGAAAAGCACCTCAAGGGCCTGCCCGCCGTTGCCGAGGCCGGCCTCAACCTGTCCAACCATCGCCTGCATGTGCGCTGGTCCGACAGTGAATTGCCGCTGAGCGAGCTGCTCGCCGAGCTGCGCAGAATCGGCTATGCCGCCCACCCGTTCCAACCGGACCGCGCCGCCGAGCAACTGCACCAGGAAAACCGCAAGTCCCTGCGCCAGCTGGGCGTTGCCGGCCTGCTGTGGTTCCAGGCGATGATGGCGACCATGGCCACCTGGCCCGAATTCAACATCGACCTGAGCCCCGAGCTGCACGAGATCCTGCGCTGGGTGGCGATGTTCCTCACCACGCCCATCGTCTTCTACTCCTGCCAGCCGTTCTTCCGCGGCGCGGTACGCGACCTGCGCACCCGCCACCTGACCATGGACGTCTCGGTGTCCCTGGCGATCGGCGGCGCCTACCTGGCCGGCATCTGGACCGCGGTCACCGGCCATGGCGACCTGTACTTCGACGCCGTCGGCATGTTCGCCCTGTTCCTGCTCGCCGGCCGCTACCTTGAACGCCGCGCCCGCGAGCGCACCGCGGCCGCCACCGCACAGCTGGTCAACCTGCTGCCGGCGTCCTGCCTGCGTCTGGACGACAGCGGCCAGAGCAGCCGCGTACTGCTCAGCGAACTGCAGGTCGGCGACCGCGTGCTGGTGCAGCCCGGCGCGGTGATCCCGGCCGATGGGCTGATCCTCGATGGCCAGTCCAGTGTCGACGAATCCCTGCTCACCGGCGAATACCTGCCGCAGGCACGACAGAGCGGCGACAACGTCACCGGCGGCACCCTCAACGTCGAAGGCCCGCTGACCGTGCAGGTCAAGGCGCTGGGCGGCGACAGCCGGCTCTCCGCCATCGTCCGCCTGCTGGAGCGCGCCCAGTCGGACAAACCGCGCCTCGCCGAGCTGGCCGACAAGGCCGCGCAATGGTTCCTCATCGCGCTGCTGGTGCTCGCCGCCGTGGTCGGCCTGTTCTGGTGGCAGCACGATGCCTCCCGCGCCTTCTGGGTGGTCCTGGCGATGCTGGTGGCGACCTGCCCCTGTGCGCTGTCCCTGGCCACCCCGACCGCACTGACCGCCGCCACCGGCAGCCTGCACAAGCTCGGCCTGCTGGTGACCCGCGGCCACGTGCTGGAAGGCCTGAACCACATCGACACAGTGATCTTCGACAAGACCGGCACCCTCACCGAAGGCCGTCTGACCCTGCGTGCAGTCCGGCCGCTGGGGGCGCTGGACAGCGATGCCTGCCTGGCCCTGGCCGCCGCACTGGAGAACCGCTCCGAACACCCCATCGCCCGCGCCTTCGGCCGCGCGCCGCAGCCCGCCGAGAATGTCGAGAGCCATCCCGGCCTGGGCCTGGAAGGCCTTGTGGGCGAGCGCCGCCTGCGCATCGGCGAGCCAGCGTTCGTCTGCGCCCTGAGCGACAGCGAAGCGCCCCAGCACCCGCAGGAGCCCGGCCAGTGGTTGCTGCTGGGCGATGACCGCGGCGCCCTCGCCTGGCTGGTGCTGGACGACCGCATCCGCGACGACGCCGCCGACCTGCTCGACGCCTGTCGCGCCCGCGGCTGGCGCACCCTGCTGCTGTCCGGCGACAGCTCGCCCATGGTCGGCCGCGTTGCCGCCGAACTGGGCATCGACGACTGCCGCGGCGGCCTGCGCCCTGACGACAAGCTCGAAGTGCTGCGCCAACTGCACCAGGAGGGCCGTCGTGTGCTGATGCTGGGCGACGGCGTGAACGACGTGCCGGTGCTGGCCGCCGCCGACATCAGCGTCGCCATGGGCTCGGCCACCGATCTGGCCAAGACCAGCGCCGACGCCGTGCTGCTCTCCAATCGCCTGGACAGCGTGGTGCAGGCGTTCAGCCTGGCCCGCCGCACGCGCCGGGTAATCATCGAGAACCTGATCTGGGCAGGGCTGTACAATGGCCTCATGCTGCCCTTCGCCGCCCTCGGCTGGATCACACCCGTGTGGGCCGCGGTGGGCATGTCGATCAGTTCGCTGACCGTGGTGCTCAACGCCCTGCGCCTGACCCGGCTGCCCAAAGGCGCCGGCGCCCCGCCAGCGACCACTGCCCTGCCCGTCGCCCCGCAAGCGGCGCAGGCGCTGCCACGGAGTTGATATGCCCGCTCTCTACATCATGATCCCGGTCGCGGTGGTGATCGTCGGCATCTGCATCGCGATCTTCTTCTGGGCAGTGAACAGCGGCCAGTATGACGACATGGACGGGCCGGCCCACAGCATCCTCTTCGACGACGAAGACCCCAAGCACCAGGCCGGCATCGACGAAGCCGAGGGTGACGACTCGCACGCCAGCCCCCCGCAGGACAAGCGCGATGCCTGAACTGGCGCCACTGCTGGCGTCCGCGTTGATCCTCGGCCTGCTCGGCGGCGGTCACTGCCTGGGCATGTGCGGCGGCCTGATGGGCGCGCTGACCCTGGCCATCCCGCCGGAGCAACGCGGCCGCCGCCTGCGCCTGCTGCTGGCCTACAACCTCGGGCGCATCCTCAGCTACGCCTGCGCCGGCCTGCTGCTCGGCCTCGCCGGCTGGGCCGTGGCGCGAACGCCGTTCGCTTGGGCATTGAGGGTGATCGCCGGCCTCCTGCTGATCGCCATGGGCCTGTACCTGGCCGGCTGGTGGAGCGGCCTGACCCGTATCGAAGCCCTGGGCCGCGGCCTGTGGAAGCACATCCAGCCCTACGCCAGCCGCCTGTTGCCGGTCGCCACGGTGCCGCGTGCACTGCTGCTCGGCGCACTCTGGGGCTGGCTGCCCTGCGGCCTGGTCTACAGCACCCTGCTCTGGGCCACCAGCCAGGGCTCGGCAGTGGACAGCGCCCTGCTGATGCTCGCCTTCGGCCTGGGCACCTGGCCGGTGCTGCTCGCCACCGGCCTCGCCGCCGAGCGCATCACTGCCCTGCTGCGCAAGCGCAGCGTGCGCATGACCGGCGGCGTCCTGGTGATCCTCTTCGGCCTGTGGACCCTCCCCGGCCCGCACCAGGCCTGGATCATGGGCCACGACATGCACGCCAGCGCCGGCCTGCCCCACCATAAAGCCGCTTGATACAGGTCAACAGGCCACTGTCGGACACTCCCTAGACTGCGCAGGAAAAGCTCGCCACCGGGGAACATCGGCATGCTCGACAATATTCGCTGGGACGCAGATCTGATACGCCGATACGATCTGGCCGGCCCGCGCTACACCTCCTATCCCACCGCCGTGCAGTTTCACGAAGGAGTCGGACCCTTCGACCTGCTGCATGCGTTGCGCGATAGCCAGAAGGCCCAGCGTCCGCTCTCGCTCTACGTGCACGTGCCGTTCTGCGCGAACATCTGCTACTACTGCGCCTGCAACAAGGTCATCACCAAGGATCGTGGCCGCAGCGCCCCGTACCTCGCCCGCCTCATCCATGAAATCGAGATCGTCAGCCGTCACCTGGGTCGCCAGCAGCAAGTCGAGCAGCTGCACTTCGGCGGAGGTACCCCGACCTTCCTGAGCCCCGGCCAGCTGCGCGAACTGATGGCGCAACTGCGCACCCATTTCCACTTCGTCGAGGGCGACTTCGGCGACTACGGCATCGAAATCGACCCGCGCGAAGCCGACTGGTCGACCATGGGCCTGCTCCGCGAGCTGGGCTTCAACCGCGCCAGCATCGGCGTGCAGGACTTCAACCTGGACGTGCAGCAGGCGATCAACCGCCTGCAGAGCCTCGACGAGACCCGCGCCATCATCGATGCGGCGCGCACCCTGCAATTCCGCTCGATCAACATCGACCTGATCTACGGCCTGCCCCGGCAGACCCCGGACACCTTTGCCCGCACCGTCGAGCAGGTCATCGCCCTGCAGCCCAACCGATTGTCCGTGTTCAACTACGCGCACCTCCCCGAACGCTTCCCGCCGCAGCGGCGGATCAAGGCCGAGGACCTGCCCTCCCCCGGGCAGAAGCTGGAGATGCTGCAGCGCACCACCGAGCAGCTCGAGGCTGCCGGCTACCGCTACATCGGCATGGACCATTTCGCCCTGCCGGATGACGAGCTGGCGATGGCCCAGGAAGACGGCACCCTGCAGCGCAACTTCCAGGGCTACACCACCCACGGGCACTGCGACCTGGTGGGCCTCGGAGTGTCATCGATCAGCCAGATCGGCGATCTCTACTGCCAGAACAGCAATGACATCGCCGACTACCAGACAACTCTCGACCAGGGCCAGCTCGCCACGCGCCGCGGCCTGCACTGCAACAAGGACGACCTGATCCGCCGCGCGGTGATCCAGCAGCTGATCTGCCACTTCCAGCTGAACTTCGAGGATATCGAGGACCTCTACAACATCGACTTCCGTGGCTACTTCGCGGAAATCTGGGACGACCTCGAACGCTTCGCCCGCGATGGCCTGATCACCCTTGGCCCACACGGAATCGACGTCAGCGCTTGCGGACGGTTGCTGGTGCGCTCGCTGTGCATGCTGTTCGACCGCTACCTGCCGATGCAGAACCTGCAACGCTTCTCGCGGGTCATCTGACCCGCAAGCTCTCTCTCGCACGACCGACGGTACGGGGCCAACTGTCGCACCCTTTGCTACTGGATGTGTCCTTTGATCCAAGGAGTTGGAACAGCCCTGAACCGCACTTTTCGAAAGAGTTCGAGCCTGTTCCAACTACTACGAACCCTTCTCACCCGTCGCTGAAAGCACCGATTCAGACAGGTCGCCAACTGGCGCGGGACTTGCCGTCTGCGGTACCCTTGGTTTTTGTGTGCCATCCCATTCAAGGAACACTCATGGCCGAAACCATCAAAGTGCGCGCCCTGCCCCAGGCGCACTGCAAGGATTGCAGCCTGGCTCCGCTCTGCCTGCCCCTGTCGCTGAATACCGCCGACATGGACGCCCTCGATGAAATCGTCAAACGCGGCCGCCCGCTGAAGAAAGGCGAGTTCCTGTTCCGCCAGGGCGATGCCTTCGGCTCGGTCTTCGCCGTACGCTCCGGCGCGCTGAAGACCTTCAGCATCACTGATGGCGGCGAAGAGCAGATCACCGGTTTCCACCTGCCCAGCGAGCTGGTCGGCCTGTCCGGCATGGACACCGAGAGCTACCCGGTATCGGCCCAGGCCCTGGAAACCACCTCGGTCTGCGAGATTCCCTTCGAACGCCTGGACGAGCTGTCCGAGCAACTGCCGCAACTGCGCCGCCAGCTGCTGCGCTTGATGAGCCGCGAAATCCGCGACGACCAGCAGATGATGATGCTGCTGTCGAAGAAGACCGCCGACGAGCGCATCGCCACCTTCCTGGTGAATCTGTCCGCGCGCTTCCGCGCCCGTGGCTTCTCGGCCCAGCAGTTCCGCCTGGCCATGTCGCGCAACGAGATCGGCAACTACCTGGGCCTGGCGGTGGAAACCGTCTCCCGGGTGTTCACCCGCTTCCAGCAGAACGGCCTGATTGCCGCCGAAGGCAAGGAAGTGCACATCCTCGACTCCATCGAGCTGTGTGCACTGGCCGGCGGCCAGCTGGAAAGCTGACAGACACGAAAGCTGACCCATTGGTTGACTTTCCGGTCATCGAAAACGGGCTCGCCGACTGGCGGGCCCGTTATACTTTGGCCTCTGCAAAAACCGCATCAGGTGCACATCCAGCATGATCCTCAACCAACTCGACCTGAAGTCCGTGATCCGTGCCGTTCCCGACTTTCCCAAGCCCGGCGTCATGTTCCGCGACATCACCCCGCTGTTCCAGTCGCCGCGAGCCCTGCGCTTCGTCGCCGACAGCTTCATCCAGCGCTACGTCGAGGCCGACTTCACCCACATCGGCGCCATGGATGCGCGCGGCTTCCTGATCGGTTCGATCATCGCCTACGAGCTGAACAAGCCCCTGGTGCTGTTCCGCAAGCGCGGCAAGCTGCCGGCCGACGTCCTGGCCCAGGCCTACGAGACCGAGTACGGCGAAGCCCTGCTGGAAGTCCATGCCGACAGCCTCTGCGAAGGCGACAGCGTGCTGATCTTCGATGACCTGATCGCCACCGGCGGTACCCTGCTGGCTGCCGCACAACTGGTTCGCCGCATGGGCGCCAGCGTGTTCGAAGCCGCCGCGATCATCGACCTGCCGGAACTGGGCGGTTCGACCAAGCTCAATGACGCACAGATCCCCACCTACAGCCTGACTGCCTTCGCCCTCGACGAGCAGTGACAGGCCTCTGTCGGCAAGAAACGGGCGCTGCGGCGCCCGTTTTCGTTTCCGCGCCTCCTCTCCCCGCCCCGCTCGCCGCCGCCCCATCCAATGGCTGGTCGTGACCCGCTTGGCCTGAATCGACCCGGCCATGGCCACATATGACCTTTCGATTGTCCGACAAGACTCCGAACATGACATCAGCTAATGACACATTACGAGGTGGCATAGCGAACTAACGACAGGGCTTGCCTGGGTCGCCGCCCCTGCCGCGCGCGCCCTCCCGCACAACAAGAAGGAGTTAGTCATGAACGCCAGCACCACGCCGATCCGCGCCAATTTCCCGGTCCGCCGCATGGATTTCAGCTTCAGCGAAACGCCGAAATACTGGTGGGACGGGCAACCCTTCATGACCCACTTCATGAACAACCTGTCCTCGCTGTTCCCCTACGGCGAGAAGTTCTTCGTCGACAGCGTGCGGGCCGTGCGCGAGCGCATCCAGGACCCGCAGCTGCAGAAGGACGTCAGCGCCTTCATCGGCCAGGAAGCCATGCACTCCAAGGAGCACGCGGCCTACAACGAGTATGCCGACGAGCACGGTATCGACCTGGAGACCCTGGAACTGCGCATCAAGGTGCTGCTCGAATCCATCAGCAAGGTCACCACCAAAAAGCATCAGCTGGCGATCACCTGCGCCCTGGAGCACTTCACTGCGACCATGGCCGAGCAACTGCTCAAGCGTGAAGACCTGAGCAGCCAGATGAAATCGGACAAGATGTACAAACTGTGGATGTGGCACGCGGTCGAGGAGAACGAGCACAAGGCGGTGGCCTACGACGTCTACCAGCAGGTCTATGGCGGCTACTTCACCCGCACTGCGGTGATGCTGCTGACCACCGGGATCTTCCTCGGCGTCATCGCCGGCTTCCAGATCAACCTGCTGCGCCGCGATGGCCAGCTGTTCAACTGGCGCAGCTGGAAACACGGCCTGGGCGTGCTGCTGCACCCGCGCCGCGGTTACTTCGTCAATCTGATCCGCCCGTGGCTGGACTACTTCCGCCCTGGCTTCCACCCCTTCGACCACGACACCAAGGCACTGGAAACCCGCTGGAAGGAAACCCTGGATTTCGCCGGCTGATTTTCATGCGCCCAGGAAAACGCCAGGCAATCGCCTGGCGTTTTTCATTCAACCCATCGCGCCGAATGACGGTTTCTGTAGGAGCGAGCTTGCTCGCGAACGGACGCCGCTCCGGTGCTGAGAGGTTCGCGAGCAAGCTCGCTCCTACAAAGCATGACCGGGCGTCAGCCCTCCTGCCGGCGCGGCAGATCATCCACCGTATCGAACCAGGACAGCTGCGACGAGCACCAGACATGACACTGCGGCTGGATCAGCTCCGGCTCGTCCAGCGTCACGGTGTTGAGTCCCACCGTCTCGCCGGCGCGCACGCGGAACTCCAGCGGCGTACCGCACTTCACGCAGAAGCGCCGCTCGCCGTCCTCACTGGAGCGCCACATCCCCGGCTCGACGGCGGTATAGGCGAAGCCCGTCAGCGGAATCACCGCCCAGGGCACCGCCGGCGCGGCATTGGACTTCTGGCAGATGCGGCAATGGCAGTAACCGGTCTCTTCCGGCTCGGCATCCACCCGGTAACGTACCGCGCCGCAAGCGCAGCCGCCGAACAGGGGCAAAGGCAACATGGTGAGGCTCCCGCTAAGACCGAAGAAGACTCACAGCCTAGCCAGCAGGCCGAAGCTCTGCAGCACCGCAACGCCGGTGAAGAGCAACAGGATTTGTCTTTCTGCCAGGGCACAGACTTCCTCGCGCTGCTCCAGCGGACGCTCCAGGTAGTCCAGCGACTGCTGGAACAACTGCCGGCTGATCAGCCGCGACAGCTGGTTCAGCCCGTTCTCGTCGATGTCCGGCAACAGGTGGAACTGGCGGATGTCCTCGGCCATGTCTTCGCCGAACTCGTCCATCACCCGCGCCAATGCTTCGCGCAAAATCGGCGACGGCCCGTGCAGTTCGCGGACGCCGATGATGAAAGCCTGCGGGTTGCCCTCGACGAAGTCGAAGAACAGCCGCACCGTCTCCCGCGTCACCCGCTGGCCGCGCTCCAGGTCCAGGCCGAAAGGCACGCTGGCCACGCCCTCCCCCGGCTGCGCACGCTCGGCAGCCTCGCGGCGCAGATCGCGCAGCGGCTGGCGCAGCTGGGCGGCGATGTCGCGGATGATCGCCAGCCCCAGATCATCCACATCACCGAAGTGCCGGTAGAAGGTATTCGGGTTCAGCCCTGCTTCCCGCGCCAGCTCGCGCAGCCCCAGGCTGCTCAGGCTGCGCCGGCTGGCCGCCAGGCGCAGCGCCGCGTCGATCAGCGCGCGCTTGCCGGCGGCCTCCGCAGGCCGTTCTTCCTGTCCGATGTCCATGTGTCTGGCGCCCGACCCCACCTAAGGTTGGTTGTTCATGCGGTATACAGATGTCTACATTTCACCACGTAGACAGTTGTATACGCCAGCAATAATCATAACAGGAGCGTGGCCATGAGTACGGTTGTGAGTACCCAACCAAAGACTGCCCCCAGACACTGCAAGGTCGCCATCATCGGCACCGGGTTTTCCGGGCTGGGCATGGCGATCCGCCTGAAACAGGAAGGCGAGAACGACTTCCTGCTGTTCGAGAAGGACGCCGGCGTCGGCGGCACCTGGCGGGTCAACAACTACCCGGGCTGCGCCTGCGACGTGCAATCCCACGTCTACTCCTTCTCCTTCGAGCCGAACCCGGACTGGACGCGCATGTTCGCCCGCCAGCCGGAAATCCGCGCGTACCTGGAGAAGTGCTGGGCCAAGTACCGCCTGGAAGACAAGACGCTGCTCAACACCGAGATGGCGCGCTTCGAGTGGAACGAGGAACAACAGCTCTGGCACCTGTTCGACGCCGCCGGCAACCACTACACCGCCAAGGCCGTGGTCTCCGGCATGGGCGCCCTGTCGATTCCCTCGATCCCGGCGCTCAAGGGCCTGGAGAACTTCCAGGGCAAGGCCTTCCACTCCCAGCAGTGGGACCATGACTACGACCTGAAGGGCAAGCGCGTCGCGGTGATCGGCACCGGCGCCTCGGCCATTCAGTTCGTCCCGGAAATCCAGCCGCTGGTGGCCAAGCTCGACCTCTACCAGCGCACCGCACCGTGGATCCTGCCCAAGCCCGACCGCGCCATCAGCGACAAGGAACGTGCGCGCTTCCGCCACTTCCCGGCGGTACAGAAACTCTGGCGCGGCGCCCTCTACAGCATGCTCGAAGGCCGCGTACTGGGCTTCACCTTCGCACCCTGGGCGATGAAGCTGGTGGGCAAGCTGGCCGAGCGCTTCATCCGCCAGCAGGTCAAGGACCCGGACCTGCGCCGCAAGCTGACCCCGGACTACACCATCGGCTGCAAGCGCGTGCTCATGTCGCACAACTACTACCCGGCGCTGGCGGCTGCCAACTCCTCGGTGATCGTCGACGGCATCCGCGAGATCAAGGCTGGCAGCATCATCACCAGCGATGGCCGCGAGCGCCAGGTAGACGCGATCATCTTCGGCACCGGCTTCACCGCCAATGACCCGATCCCCCGCGGCGTGGTGTTCGGCCGGGACGGCATGGACCTGCTCGACACCTGGAAGAACGGCCCGGAAGCCTACAAGGGCACCATGACCCGCGGCTTCCCCAACCTGTTCTTCCTCATGGGCCCAAACACCGGCCTGGGCCACAACTCGATGGTCTACATGATCGAATCGCAGATCGCCTACGTGCTGGGCGCCATCAAGCTGATGGATCGCCGCGAGCTGCAGAGCGTCGAAGTGAAACAGGAGGTGCAGGAGCGCTGGAACGAGAAGCTGCAGCGCGGCCTCAACCACAGCGTGTGGAATACCGGCGGCTGCAAGAGCTGGTACCTGCACCCGGTGAGCGGGCGCAACTGCACCCTGTGGCCGGGCTTCACCTGGCGCTTCCGCGCCCTGACCAGCCAGTTCGACCCCGGCGCCTATCATCTGAAGGCCAAGCCCCTGAGCAGCCCCGTCGTCCAACCGCAACGCCACGCCGAGGAGGTACCGGCATGAAGAACTTCGAGAACAAGGTCGCCGCCATCACCGGCGCAGGCTCCGGCATCGGTCGCGCCCTGGCCGTGGAGCTGGCCTCCCGCGGTTGCCACCTGGCCCTGGCGGATGTGAATGCCGCCGGCCTCGAGGAAACCCGCCAGTTGCTCTCCTCCTCCGGCGTACGGGTATCCATCGACACCGTGAACGTCGCCGACCGCGAGCAGGTGCACACCTGGGCCGACAAGGCCGCCCGCGAGCACGGCAAGGTCAACCTGGTGTTCAACAACGCCGGCGTCGCCCATGCCGGCACCGTGGAAGCCAGCGACTACGAAGAGTACGAGTGGATCACCAACATCAACTTCTGGGGCGTGGTCTACGGCACCAAGGCCTTCCTGCCGCACCTGAAGGCTTCCGGTGACGGCCACATCGTCAACGTCTCCAGCGTGTTCGGCCTGTTCTCACAGCCGGGCATGAGCGCCTACAACGCGACCAAGTTCGCCGTGCGCGGCTTCACCGAGTCGCTGCGCCAGGAGCTGGACATGGAGCGCGGCGGTGTCTCGGCCAGCTGCGTGCACCCCGGCGGGATCAAGACCAACATTGCCAAGACCGCGCGGATGAACGACAGCATGGTCAAGGTCACCGGGCAGAACGCGGAAGCAGCGCGCACCCAGTTCAACGACCAGTTGCTGCGCACCACCCCGCAGAAGGCCGCGCAGGTGATCATTCGCGGCGTGGAGCGCGATTCACGGCGCATCCTGATCGGCTCGGACGCCCACGCCATCGACCTGATGCTGCGTCTGCTGCCGGTCTGGTACCAGAAAGTGGTCACCGGCAGCATGAAGCTGGCCAGGCGCTTCGCGCCCAAGCCCAAGCGCAAGTCCGCCGCCGAGGGCTACGAGGCCAAGTAACGCGTCATTCCCAGGAGTCCCTCTTTCCCTGTCGGGCCGGCGCCCATCCCCCTTACCCCCGGATGGGCGCCGTTTTTTTCGGCACCCGGATCACTCCGTCATCCGAAAGCCACTGCGTATACTGGCGGTCCGCCCCCTGACCTGCGCCCAAGGACGACGACCATGAGCCAGACGCTCCCCACCTTCCGCTATCACCCCGACCCACTGGCCACCGGCAGCGTGATCGCGTCGGAAGAGGCCTGCCTGTGTTGCGGGCAGAAGCGCGGCTACGTCTACACCGCCTCGGTGTACACAACGCACGACCTGCCGGAAAACTGCCTGTGTCCCTGGTGCATTGCCGACGGCAGCGCCGCGCAACGCTTCGAGGCGAGCTTCGCCGATGACTACCCGTTACTGGATGCCGGCGTGCCCGATGCCGTGGTGCGCGAAGTCTGCGAGCGCACACCCGGGTTCGCGTCCTGGCAGCAGGAACACTGGCTGAGCTGCTGCGGTGACGCCTGCGCCTTCCAGGGCGATGCGAAGCGCGAGGACATCATCGCTCTGGGAGCCGCCGGTCTGGCCGGGCATTTCCCCGACTTCGGCTGGCCAGAGAAGACCTGGCTGCAGGTCGTCGAGCACTACCAGCCGGCGGGCAATCCGGCGATCTACCACTTCCGCTGCCTGCACTGCAGCAAGGCGCACTTCGGAATGGATTTCACCTGAGTCCGAAGAGGCCGCTCAGAGTCCCATCTGCTTGGCGATGATCTCGTTCATGATCTCCCGCGTGCCGCCACCGATGGAAAGAATCCGGTTATCGCGGTAGAGCCGCTCCACCAGGCTTTCGCGCATGTAGCCCATGCCGCCCAGCACCTGCACGGCGTCGTACGTCACGCGGTCGGCGATGTCGGTGGCGAAGTTCTTGGCCATGGAGATTTCCTTGATCACGCTCTTGCCGGCCGCCATCTTCGCCGCCTGGCGGTAGGTGAACTCGCGCGACACCTCAACCTGGGTAGCCATTTCCGCCAGCCGGTGCTTGAGCACCTGGAATTTGCCCACCGGCTTGCCGAACGCCTCGCGCTCGCGGCTCCGGGCCAGCGCCTCGTCCAGCGCCAGCTGCGCAGTCATGTTGGCCATGATCGCCAGCGCCAGACGCTCGCTCTGGAAGTTCGCCATGATGCAGGCAAAGCCCATGTTCTCCGCGCCAATGAGGTTCTCCACCGGCACCTTGCAGTCATCGAAGAACAGCTCGGCGGTGTCCGACGCCCACCAGCCCATCTTCTTCAGCTTGCGGCTCACGGTGAAGCCAGGCGTGCCCTTCTCCACCAGCAGCAGGCTGACGCCGCCGAAGCCATCACCGCCGGTACGCACGGCCACGGTGTAGTAGTCGGCGCGCACGCCGCTGGTGATGAAGGTCTTGCTGCCACTGACGCGGTAGTGGTCACCGTCGCGCACGGCGCGGGTCTTCAGACTGGCGACATCGGAGCCGCCGGACGGTTCGGTGACCGCCAGTGCCATGATCTTTTCACCGGCCAGCACCTGCGGCGCTATACGCTCGCGCAGCTCCGGGCGGCCCCACTTGATCAGCGGCGGCAGACCGATATCCAGCGAGCCCAGCCCCGCCACCAGTCCGCCGGAACCACAGCGCATCAGTTCTTCGCTGGCCGCGACCTTGGCGAACAGGTCGCCCTCATGACTGCCGCCGAGCGCCTCGGGATAGCCGATGCCGAGGATGCCGGCCTCGCCCGCCTTGCGGTACAGCTCGCGGGGAAACTCCTCGGCCTCCTCCCAGTCGGCGACGTGGGGCAGGATTTCACGCTCGACGAAGCGCCGCACGCTGTCACGGACCAGGCGGTGATTGTCATCGAAGTATTCGGCGAACACGGACATGGCAAGGCTCCAGACGATTTGACTGAAACTTACCGAGCGCTTGCTTGGTTTTCAAGGCGGGACACCCGCCATCGGCTAGGACAGATGCGCCGTCCCGAACCGCTCGCGGTAGGCCGAAGGCGCCACGCCCGCTGCGCTGCGGAAGGCATTGCGGAAGCTTTCCACGGTGCCGAAGCCACATTGCCCGGCAATTCGCTCGACGCTGTCGGCGCTGCTTTCCAGCAGTTCACGGGCTCTGGCCATGCGCTCGTGCTGCAGCCAGGCCTTGGGCGTCATGCCGGTTGCCTCGCTGAAACGACGCAGGAAGGTGCGCTCGCTCATGGCCACGCGGCTCGCCAGCTCGCCGACGCTGATCGACCGGTCCAGTCGTCGCCGGGCCCAGTCCAGCAGCCCGGCGAGGTCATGCCGAGGCGCCTGCGCCACGGGCGCGGGAATGAACTGAGCCTGCCCTCCGCCGCGCTGTGGCGACATCACCAGGCGCCGCGCGACGGTGTTGCCGACCTGCGCACCGAAGTCCCGTGCCACCAGGTGCAGGCAGGCGTCGATGCCCGCCGCACTGCCGGCCGAAGTGATCAGCTGACCGGCGTCCACATAGAGCACCTGCGCATCGACCTCGATGGCCGGGAAGCGCGTCGCCAGTTCTTCGGCGTAGCGCCAATGGGTGGTCGCCCGCTGGCCGTCCAGCAAACCGGTGGCGGCCAGGACGAAGACCCCGGAGCAGATCGACAGCAGCCGCGCACCTTCATCATGGGCCTTGCGCAGCGCCTGTAGCAGTTCGGCAGAAGGCGCCTCCGCTCGATCACGCCAGCCCGGCACGATGATCGTGCCTGCCGTGTCGAGCGACTCCAGCCCGCCATCGGCGAGCACGCGGATGCCGCCCAATGCGCGCATGGGTCCTTCATCGACGGCAACGACGCGGTGGCTGTACCAGGGGAAGTCGAACTCGGGACGCGGCAGGCCGAAGATCTCCACGGCGATGCCGAATTCGAAGGTACACAGGCCGTCGTAGGCGAGTACGGCGACTTTCAGGGGATCACGGCGCATTTGGCGGAAAACTTCCTATCACTGTCAAAACCGCCACTGTAGCCGACTCCGCGAGCCACATACAGTGCTGCCATCTTCCACAGGAGCCTTGCCATGCCCAGCCTCGTCAGCCAGTTCCCCGCGGCCCTGCCCGCCGACGCCCTCGCCCATTTCAGCCACCGCCTGGCGTTCGAGACCGACTGCTCGGACGTGAACCATGCGCGACAGAACGGCGAGCAGGATTTCGTCCTGCTTGATGTGCGCCATGCTGCCGCCTTCGCCCGCGGGCACGTACCCGGAGCGCTGAACCTGCCCACCCGCGAGATCGATGCACGGCGCATGGCGCAGTTCGCGCCGGGCACCCTGTTCGTCGTCTACTGCGCCGGGCCGCACTGCAATGGCGTGCACCGCGCCGCCGCGAAGCTCGCCGCGCTGGGATGCCCGGTGAAGGAGATGATCGGCGGGGTGACCGGCTGGCTGGACGAAGGTCTGGCGCTGGTCAGTGCGTCGGGCAAATCGCTGCACGCGGAAGGTGAAGGCATCGGCTGCGCCTGCTGTGGCCGAATGCAACAAGGCCGGAATTGCTCCGGCCTTGTTCGACATTCAGGAACTGCGCGAGCGACTCAGCGACTGATCGGCCGGCGCCCGGCCAGGGCGTGGGCCAGGGTGCCGCCGTCCACCAGCTCCAGTTCGCCGCCCAGCGGTACGCCATGGGCGATACGCGACAGCACAAGGTCGCCGCCGCCGAGCAACTGGGCGATGTAGTGGGCAGTCGCCTCGCCTTCCACCGTGGGGTTGGTGGCGAGGATGATCTCGCTGAAGCTACCGGCCTTGATCCGCGCTTCCAGCTCGGGAATGCCGATGGCTTCCGGGCCGAGGCCGTCCAGCGGCGACAGGTGCCCCTTGAGCACGAAGTAGCGGCCACGGTAGCCGGTCTGTTCGACGGCAAACACGTCCAGCGGGCCTTCCACCACGCACAGCAGGCTGTCGTCACGGCGCGGGTCGGTGCACTGCGGGCAGAACTCGTCTTCGGACAGGGTGCGGCACTGCTTGCAATGACCGACGCCCTCCATCGCCCGGGTCAGCGCCTGCGCCAGACGCAGGCCGCCGCTGCGATCACGCTCCAGCAGCTGCAGCGCCATGCGCTGGGCACTCTTCTGCCCCACGCCGGGCAGGGTGCGCAGGGCGTCGATCAGTTGGCGGATCAGCGGCGTGAAGCTCATGGGGCAGTCTCAGGATTTTTCAGAGGGGTAGAACGACTGTAGGAGCGAGCTTGCTCGCGAACCCTGCCAGGCCGTGAAGGGCCGGTAGAGCGTTCGCGAGCAAGCTCGCTCCTACAGGTCTGCGGGATGCCTGGATCAGAAGGGCATCTTGAAGCCGGGCGGCAGTTGCATGCCGGCGGTCATGCCGGACATCTTGTCCTGGTTGTTCTGCTCGATCTTGCGCACGGCGTCGTTCACCGCGGCGGCGATCAGGTCTTCGAGGATTTCCTTGTCTTCCTGCATCAGGCTGTCATCCAGGGAGACGCGCTTGACGTCGTGGCGACCGGTCATCACCACGCTCACCAGGCCGGCGCCGGATTGACCGGTCACTTCGGCGTTGGCCAGCTCTTCCTGCATCTTCTGCATCTTTTCCTGCATCTGCTGGGCCTGCTTCATCAGGCCGGCCATGCCACCTTTCATCATGTCGAGTTCCTCGATTCGTTCAGTCGTCGGCGCAGGCTCAGGCCTTCGCCTCCAGGGGTTCGATAGTACCGTCGCGGACGACCGCGGCGAACTGTTGCTTCATCTGTAGCACATACGGGTCGGCAGCGATCGATGCCTCGGCCTGGCGCTGACGCTCGGCGCGCTTGCGCGCGGCGGCCTGGGCCGGGGTTTCCTGCTCGGGCTTCTGCTGGGTGACCTGCAGGGTCAGGGTGCGCCCGTGGAACTGGTTCAGCGCGTCGTTCAGGCGGCGCAGCTGGGTCGCGTTGAACAGCGCGCTCTGGCCCGGGTCCAGGTGCAGGTGCCAGTTGTCACCGTCAACGGCCACCAGGGTGCAGTTGGCGCCGATGCTGGCGGTCAGGCCGGCCAGCCCCAGACGCGGGAACAGTTCCAGCCATTCGGCGGCAAGGCCGGTGGCGGGCATGGCGGCGGGCTCGGGTTCCGGCTCGGCCTGCTCCTGCGGCGCCTCGCTCTCGAGGTAGCCGTAGGACTCCATGTCGACTTCGTAGTAGTCCTCGGCGGGCGGCGGCTCGTCGTCGCGATCGTCGTCCTCCGCCGGGGCTTCGGCTACCACCGGAGCGGGTACTTCGACCGGAGCCGGCGCTGCCGCTACAGGTGCAGGTGCAGGTGCAGGTGCAGGTGCAGGTGCAGGTGCAGCAGGCTCTACCGGCGCGGGAGCGGTAGCAACCGGTGCCGAGGGCTCGTCCCACGGCAGGTCGACCGGCACTTCGGCAACCGGCGGCTGCGGCTCGACGGCCGGAGCGACAGGCTCTGCTGCGACGACCACTTCCGGTTGCGCTTCGACTGGAGCGGGGGCCGCTTCGACGACCGGCGCGGGAGCAGCAACAGGCGCAGCCTCCACCACCGGAGCCGGAGCCGGAGCCGGAGCCGGAGCCGCCTGAGGCTGCGGCGCGGCAACGGCCGGGGCAACCTCGGCGACCGGCGCTACAGGAGCGACCGGCGCTGGCGCAACGGGAGGCGGAGCAATGGCTGCAACCGGCGCTGCAACGGCGGCGCCGGCCACTGGGTTCGGGTTGGAATCAGCCGTGGCCTTGCTGATCCCCAGGTCCTTTAGTGGTGACCTGGGCGCGCCGTCGGCATCGGCCGGGCGGAACGCCAGCATGCGCAGCAGCACCATCTCGAAACCGCCACGGGGATCGGGCGCCAGCGGCAAGTCGCGGCGGCCGATCAGGCCCATCTGGTAATAGAACTGCACGTCCTCGGCCGGCAGGGCCTGGGCCAATGCCAGCACGCGGTCGCGATCGCCCTGGCCGTTGTCCACGGCCTCGGGCAGCGCCTGGGCGATGGCCACGCGGTGCAGCACGTTGAGCATTTCGGCCAGTACGCCGCCCCAGTCCGGGCCCTGCTCGGCCAGGTGGCGGACGGCTTCCAGCAGCGCACGGGCATCGCCTTCCAGCAGTGCGTGGAGCACACCGTAGACCTGCCCGTGATCCAGGGTACCAAGCATGGCACGCACGTCGGCGGCCAGCACCTTGCCTTCGCCGAAGGCGATGGCCTGGTCGGTGAGGCTCATGGCATCACGCATGGAGCCATCGGCCGCACGGCCGAGCAGCCACAGCGCATCGTCCTCGAACGGCACATTCTCGGCGCCCAGGACGTGGGTGAGGTGCTCCACCACGCGCTCCGGCGGCATGTTCTTCAGCGAGAACTGCAGGCAGCGCGACAGGATGGTCACCGGCAGTTTCTGCGGGTCGGTGGTGGCCAGCAGGAACTTCACGTGGGGCGGCGGCTCCTCCAGGGTCTTCAACAGGGCGTTGAAGCTGTGGCTGGAGAGCATGTGCACTTCGTCGATCAGGTAGACCTTGTAGCGCCCGCGACTTGGCGAATACTGCACGTTGTCGAGCAGCTCGCGGGTGTCTTCGACCTTGGTGCGGCTGGCGGCGTCCACTTCAATGAGGTCGACGAAACGGCCTTCATCGATCTCGCGGCACACCGAGCACTGCCCGCAGGGAGTCGAGCTGACGCCGGTCTCGCAGTTCAGGCACTTGGCCAGGATGCGCGCAATGGTGGTCTTGCCCACGCCGCGGGTCCCGGTGAACAGGTAGGCGTGGTGCAGGCGCTGGTTGTCCAGCGCATTGATCAGGGCCTTGAGCACATGGGTCTGGCCGACCATTTCGCGGAACGAGCGCGGACGCCATTTGCGGGCAAGAACCTGATAACTCATTGAAATCCATCGCGACGGGTGAGCAGAAGTGCGCTAATCCTAGCGAAGCGGACCGTAAATTGCACCCGATGTCCGCACCGGTCGCTGTCGCATCTTGGCAAGGGCCGGGCTACACGGCATTGTGTTGTCGTTCTGCCATCAACGGAGCCTTGATGCGCTTCCTCGCCACCACCCTGCTGTTGACTGCCACTCTTGCCCAGGCCGACGACCGTCCCCTGCGCTTTTCGGTGGTCGACAGCTGGGCGATGCCGCTGGCCCAGATCGAGAATGGCGAACTGACCGGCGGCATCATGTTCGAGCTGTTCAACGAGACGGCACGCGAACTGGGCCGCCCGGCAGCCTTCCACATCGTGCCGCGGGCCCGCATCGAGCAGGCCCTGCTGAGCCGCTCCGTCGACGTGCGCTGCTACGTGTCGCGCACCTGGACCGAGCATGAATTCAACGACTACCGCTGGACTGCACCGCTGATGGTGCAACGCGACCTGCTGGTGGTTCGCGATGCCCCGGCCGACAAGCTGGAAACCCTGCCAAGCCAATCCGTCGGCACCGTGCTGGGCTATCACTACCCGCACCTGCAACCGCTGCTGGACAGTCACTGGTTGACCCGCGACGACGCGCGCAACCAGGAACTGGTACTGAAGAAGCTGCGTATCGGCCGCTATCAGTACGCGATCAGCAGCGAGTTCGCGCTGAACTGGTTCAACCGTGAATTGCCCGAGGCGGAGCGCCTGCGAATCGCCAGCGTGATCGAGGAAACGCCGCTGTCGTGCATGGTGCTGGACGCGCCCGAAGTCCGCGCCGACGAAGTGCTCTCGGTGCTGGCGAAGATCAAGGCATCGGGGAAGATCGAGGAAATCCTGGGGCACTATCGCTGAGGCGACAGGTGCATCGACAGGAAGGGGCGAAGGATTTTCCAGGCCCCGAAATGGAGGCGGCCCCGCCAGCCACACCCCGGCACACAATGTCCCCGCCTTGGCTGCTTCCTTCCGGACCTGACCAGGTAAGCGAGTAATCGTTGCGGGGGGACCGACAGGGCCACCATCACGAGAAGCTCGCCAGATCAGCGAGCCGCGCCATTGTAGCGGCTTGAGCGCAACTTACAAGCACTTCAAGCACTTAGCGACGCTCCTCGAGCAATTCCTGACCTTCATCACGAATTTGCCTTTTCGTTAAGGGAATTCCCCTACAGCCAATTCAGAAAATTCTAACGGTGCCGACGCTATAGGAAGAACCCGTCGCTCAAAGGCGGGCCATGACCGAGCGAGGAATGCCAGCATGTCCGTTGCACTGCGATCCACCACTCTCGTTGCCCTGCTCTTCTCGGCCCCGCTGATGGCCTACGATGGCGTCATCAATTTCAGCGGCGCCGTGGTCGAGCCCACCTGCCAGGTCGGCCTGAGCGAAGTCACCGCGAAAAGCGCGCGGGTACGCCTGAGCGAGTGCAACCGGGTCATGACGATGATGCTGAACGAGCCGCGCGGCGCGATGCCCAGCGTGCACTACCGGCTGACCGATGCGCGCGGCAAGGCGCTGGGGAACGGCGTCAAGGCCACCGGCGATACCGGCAGCGTCATCCGCGAGATCGCCAGGGACGGCGTCGCCGCAGGCCAGCGCAATGTGGTGCTGGTGGCCGAGTACCTGTAAAGGGCGTTACTGCCCCTGGAGCAGCCCTTCGGGCCGAGGCTGGGTGGAGACCTCCAGGTTCGGCCCGATGAACAGCTCCATCTTGCTGTAACCCGGACGGGTGCTGAAGGTCGAGTAGCGCTCCGCCCCCTGGTGGAACTGGAAGGCGACGCGGTATTCGCCCGAACGCAGCAGGCGCAGCGGGAAGGCGCGCGCTTCGCCCGGCTTGATCTCGCCTGCGAGGGTTTCCTCGCCGTTTTCCTTGAAGCTGTAGCTCACCGTCGGCCCGCCCACGCCTTCGTAATGAAGGACGATCTGCGGGCGCTCGGTCCAGGCCACGTAGGCCCCGAACAGCACCACCAGCGCGCCAACGCCGAGCAGGCGCTGCTTTCTTGCCTTGTCCATCTCGCTCTCCGTCAATCGCCGACCCACCCCGCCCTGCGTCGCAACGCAGCTCGGGGTGGGCCTGCCGATCAGTTCAGGCTGTCGACCAGAGCCTTGGCGGGCACCAGGCGCACCGCCTTCTTCGCGGCGATCTCGATGGTCTTGCCGGTCTGCGGATTGCGGCCGGTACGGGCAGCGCGTTCGCTGACCTTGAGCTTGCCGATACCCGGCAGGGTCAGCTCACCGTCGTTCTCCAGGGCGTCCTGGGCGATCTGCGCCAGTTGCTCGAACACCCCGCGCACGGCGGCCTGGGTCAGGTCGAGGGATTCGGCGATATCGCGAACCAGTTGGTCCTTGGTCATGGGCATGGATTGACTCCTTGATGCATTGATCTTGATGCGTTGATCGGGATGAGAGACGTGTCAGGCGCCGAGGCCATGGTCGGCCAGCAGCTTGATCAGCTGTTCTTCGTCCATTACGGCGACGCCAAGTTCCTGGGCCTTGGCCAACTTTGAACCCGCTCCCGGTCCTGCAACGACGCAATGAGTCTTGGCCGAGACGGAGCCGGCCACCTTGGCGCCCAGGCTTTCGAGCTTTTCCTTGGCGACGTCTCGGCTCATGGCTTCCAGGGTGCCGGTCAGCACCCAGGTCTGGCCGGCCAGCGGCAGGCCTTCGACCACCTTTCGCTCGCTGCGCCAGTGCATGCCGAACTCCGCCAACTGCGCTTCAACCGCCTTCGCGCGCTGGACGCGAGCGGCATCGGCGAAGTACTCGCGTACCGACTGCCTGGCCTTCTCGTTCACGCCCTTGAGGGTGCTGAGGTCGAGCCAGTCCTGACTGAGGGTGACCAGCGCATCGAGGCTGCCCGTGCGGTCGGCGAGCTTTTCGGCGCCGGTGGCGGCGATGAAGGGAATGTTCAGCTTGTCGATGAACCCGGCCAGCGTGGCGACGGCAGCGAACTCCGCGGAGACCTCGCCCTCGTCCTGCAACTCGATGCCGCGCTCCAGCAACTGGGCGATCACCTCGCGGTTGTGCTCGTCGCCAAAGAAGTTATGGATCTCGTAGGCCACCTCGCCGCCGACGTCCGGCAGGTAGGTGAGCACTTCCGGCAGCGCCTGCTGGATACGCGCCAGGGAACCCAGGGAGCGCGCCAGCAGCTTGGCGGTCTCCTCGCCCACGTCCGGGATGCCCAGGGCGAAGACGAAGCGCGCCAGCGCGGGTCTGCGGCTGTCGGCGATGGCCGCGAGCAGGTTGCGCGTGGAGACTTCGGCGAAGCCCTCCAGCTCGATGACCTGCTCGAAGGTCAGGGTGTAGAGGTCGGCCGGGGATTTCACCAGGCCCTTGTCCACCAGTTGCTCGACGATCTTGTCGCCGAGGCCGTCGATGTCCATGGCGCGGCGCGAGACGAAGTGGATGATCGCCTGCTTGAGCTGCGCCTGGCAGAACAGCCGGCCGACGCAACGGTAGATGGCGCCTTCGCTGACCGACTCCTTGCCCTTGCTGCGCTTGACCAGCTGGGTGCGCTCGACCTGCGAGCCGCACACCGGGCACTGGGTGGGAATTGCCACTGGCCGCGCGTCGGCCGGGCGGCGCTCGGTCACGACCTGCATGACCTGCGGAATCACGTCGCCGGCGCGGCGGATGATCACGGTGTCACCGATCATCAGGCCCAGGCGTGCCACCTCGTCCATGTTGTGCAGGGTGGCGTTGGACACCGTCACGCCAGCCACCTGCACCGGCTTCAGGCGCGCCACGGGCGTTACCGCGCCGGTACGGCCAACCTGGAACTCCACGTCGAGCAGCTCGGTGAGTTCTTCACGAGCCGGGAACTTGTGGGCGATGGCCCAGCGCGGCTCGCGGGCGCGGAAGCCCAGTTCACGCTGGAAGTCGATGCGGTTGACCTTGAACACCACGCCGTCGATCTCGTACGCGAGGCTGTCGCGACGGGTGCCGATATCTTCGTAATAGGCGCGGCAACCTTCTACGCCCTTGGCCAGTTTCAGCTCGCGGCTGATCGGAATGCCCCAGCCCTTGAAGGCTTCGAGGATCTCGACCTGTGTACCGGGCAGCGCGCCACCCTCGACGCGGCCGAATCCGTAGCAGCAGAACTCCAGCGGGCGGCTGGCGGTGATCTTCGAATCCAGCTGACGCAGGCTGCCGGCCGCGGCGTTGCGCGGGTTGGCGAAAGTCTTGGCGCCGGCTTCCAACTGCCGCTCGTTGAGCGCGTCGAAACCGGCCTTGGACATGAACACCTCGCCGCGCACTTCCAGCACCGTCGGCCAGCCCTCGCCTTTCAGGCGCAGCGGTACGTTGCGGATGGTGCGCACATTGACGCTGATATCCTCGCCGGTAGTGCCGTCGCCACGGGTGGCGCCCCGGGTCAGCACACCGTTTTCGTACAGCAGGCTGACCGCCAGGCCGTCGAGCTTGGGCTCGCAGCTGTATTCCACCTCAGCGCCGCCACCGAACAGGTCCGATGCTGGCAACTGATCCGCCAGGCCTTCGCGCACGCGGCGATCGAAGTCATTGAGGTCCTGCTCCTCGAAGGCGTTGCCCAGGCTGAGCATCGGCACTTCATGGCGCACTTCGCCGAAGGCAGAAGCTGCCGCGCCGCCGACGCGCTGGGTGGGCGACTCCGGAGTGATCAGCTCGGGATGCTCGGCCTCCAGCGCCTTCAGCTCGCGGAACAGGCGATCGTACTCGGCGTCCGGCACGCTCGGCTCATCGAGCACGTAGTAGCGGTAGTTGTGGTCGTCGAGTTCGCTGCGCAGCTGAGCGATACGTTCGGCAGCGGATTGGGAGTCGGTCATGCGGGAATCTCGGGCGGCAGGAGGTTGCGGCTAGAAATGCGAAGCCCCAAGGGTCGCTTGGGGCTTTTTGTGCAGCGTGCGGAAAGCTTAGCGCTTCTGGGTCAGGGCGCGTCGCTCGAAATCGATGATGCGCTGACGGTAGTGCTCGATGGTCTGCGCGGTCATCACGCTGCGCTGCTCGTCCTTCAGCTCGCCATTGAGCTCCTGGGCCAGCTTGCGGGCGGCGGCGATCATCACGTCGAACGCCTGCTTGGGGTGGCGCGGGCCCGGCAGGCCAAGGAAGAAGCTCACCGCGCGGGTGCTGAACTGGTCGATGTTGTCCAGATCGAAGGTGCCCGGCTTGACCGCGTTGGCCATGGAGAACAGCACTTCACCGTTGCCGGCCATGCTCTCGTGGCGGTGGAAGATGTCCATCTCGCCGTAGCGCAGGCCGCTTTCGAGGATGTTCTGCAGCAGCGCCGGGCCCTTGAAGCCGTTCTCGTCGCGGCTGATCACGTTGATGATCAGCACTTCGTCGACCGGCGCCTGCGGGGCCGACGGAGCGGCAGCGGCGGGAGCTGCGCGCTCCTTGTCCTTCCTGCGGTCTTTCTTCGGCTTGTCCTTCTCTGCCGGCGCTTCGTCCAGCGGATTGGGGAAATCCTCTTCGTCCAGCGGGCCGAGCAGGTTCGGCGCCGGGTCGTCCAGGTTCAGGTCGCCCTGGCGCGGCTCGCCGCGGCGCTTGCCGCGCGACTCCTTGGCGCTGACCTTGGGCAGGTCTTCCTCGTCCAGACCCGGCTCGAGGTGTTCGACCACACGGGAAGGCCCGAGCAGTTCCGGGTTGGTTTCGTCCCCGTCATCGGGCTGGTTGGCAAACTGGCGATCCAGCTTGAAACGCAGCTTGCCCTTGCCACCCCGCATACGACGCCAACCGTCGAACAGAATGCCGGCGATGACGATAAGCCCAATGACGATCAGCCATTCGCGCAGACCGATATCCATCTAATCCCGTAGCCCCTGAACAAAAAATGATGATGAAGAAAAGGACATCCTATCCCTTGAAAACGTGGAGCCAACTTCATGTTCTGACTGATGTTTTCCACGCGATACAAAAGTGGGCGTTAAGCTAACACGCTCTCACATAACTTTACACTGCCTATGGCGACACTCCGCGGCACTCTTTGCAACTTTTCATAGCCGTTGCCACCTGTGCGCGTGAAGCCAAGTCTACCCCAATCAAATCAATGCTTTAGGCATGAAACAAAGCATCTTGCCAGCATAGCTCAAGTTCAACCGGGCGATCACGCTTCGGCGAGCGCAACAGCCTCTTCCACATCCACCGCCACCAGGCGCGAACAACCCGGTTCGTGCATGGTCACGCCCATCAACTGATCGGCCATCTCCATGGCGATCTTGTTGTGGGTGATATAGATGAACTGCACTTTCTCCGACATCTCCTTCACCAGCCGCGCATAACGGCCGACGTTGGCATCGTCCAGCGGTGCGTCGACTTCGTCGAGCATGCAGAACGGTGCCGGGTTCAGCTGGAAGATCGCAAACACCAGCGCCAGAGCGGTCAGGGCCTTCTCGCCACCGGACAGAAGATGGATGGTGCTGTTCTTCTTGCCCGGCGGCCGCGCCATGATCGCCACCCCGGTATCGAGTAGATCCTCGCCGGTAAGTTCCAGATAGGCATGACCGCCGCCGAAAACCTTGGGGAACAATGCCTGAAGGCCAGCATTGATCTGGTCGAAGGTTTCCTTGAAGCGGTTGCGGGTTTCCTTGTCGATCTTGCGGATGACGTTTTCCAGGGTATCCAGCGCTTCCACCAGGTCGTCGTTCTGGTCGTCCAGGTAGCGTTTGCGCTCGGATTGCTGCTGATACTCCTCGATCGCCGCGAGGTTGATCGGGCCCAGGCGACCAATGCGCGCGGCCAGCTCTTCCAGGCGGGTTTCCCAGACCTTCTCGGCGGCGTCATGGGGCAAGGTGCCCAGCACGCCATGCAGGTCGTAGCCATCCTCGTGCAGCTGTTCCTGCAGCGACTTGCGCCGCACGTTCAGGGCCTGCCACTCCATGCGCTGCTGCTCCAGCTGGCCGCGCAGCAGTTGCGACTGCTGCTCGGCCTGGGTGCGGCGCTTCTCGGCGTCGCGCAGCTGGCGATCGGCATCTTCCAGCGCCAGGCGCGCGTGCTTGAGTTCATCTTCCACGGCCATGCGCCGGTCGAGCAGCTCTTCCAGGCGCATGCGCAGCTCTTCCAGCGGCGCGGCACCCTCCTCCAGGTTGAGGTTGAGCTGCTCGCAACGTTCGATCAGGCGCACCGCCTGGCCGTCCAGGCGCTCCAGCGCCTGGCGGGTGGATTCGTGCTGGGCGCGCAGGGAGCCGACGCGCACGGCCAGCTGGTGGGCATGATCCTTGTGCTGGCGGGACTCCTGGCGGATGCGGTCGAGCTTCTCGCGCATACCGTCGCGCTCGGCGAGCAGCGCTTCGCGGCGCTCGGTATCCACGGCCATGGCGTCCAGTGCTTCCTGCAGGCTCAGCCGGGCTTCACCCAACTGTTCCTGTTCGACGGCGTGCTGCTCGGCCAGCTCGGCCAGCTCCTCGTCCAGACGGCGGCGGCGCAGGGTCAGCTGTTCGACCTTGGCCTGCTGCGCGGACAGCTGCGCCTTCAGCTCGCCCTGGCGGCGTCCTTCGTCCTGCAGGCGGCGGCGCACCTGGTCGCGGCCTTCCTCGGCCTGGCGCTGTTCGTCGCGCAGGCGCACCAGTTGTTCTTCGACTTCGGCGAGGCGCTGTTCCAGCGTCTCGCGCTCGGCGTACAGGCGTTCAAGCTCCTGGCCACGGGCCAGAACACCGCCATCGGCGGATTCGCCACGGCGCACGCGCAGGAAGTTGCGGCCAACCCAATAGCCGTCGCGACTGATCAGGCTTTCGCCATCCCCCAGCGAAGCACGCCCGGCCAGCGCCTGCTCCAGGGTTTCGACCGGGCGCACGCGGCCCAGCCAGTAGCTCAGGTCGACGTTGGTCTCGACCTTGTCCAGCAGGCTGCCGGGACGGGAAACGGCACCAGCGGCCAGATCGAGCAGACGTAGCTCGCCCTTCTCCAGCGCGTCGAACGGCAGCCCCTTCAGGTCATCCAGCAGCACGCCGTGCAGGTCGGCGCCGAGCACGGTTTCCACCGCCAGCTCCCAGCCCGGCTGCACGCGCAGGCCTTCGGCCAGGCGCGGGCGCTGCTCCAGCCCTTGCTGGCGCAGCCATTGCGCGGTGCCGTCGCCCGGATCGAGCGCGGCCTGCTGCAGCGCCTCCAGCGAGGCAATACGGCCATTCAGGCGTTGCAGCTCGCCCTGTGCCTGGTGCTGCGCGGCGCTGCTTTCCTGCAGGGACTGGCGTACGCGCTCCAGGCGCTCGGCCAGTTCCTGCTCTTCGATCTGCGATTCTTCCAGCAGCAACTCGATGGCGGCGACCTGCTCGCCCAGCTCGAGGATCGCGGCATCCTCCGGATCGGCGGCCAGTTGCGCACGCTCGTCGTTCAGGCGGCGCTGGCGCTCGCCCTGGCGCTCCAGGCTCTGTTCGAGATGCTGGATGCGCGACTGCTGCACTTCCGCCTCACGACGCGGTTCGGCGCTCTGCTGGTTGAAGGCATCCCAGCGCTGCTGCCAGTCATGCATGCGCTGTTCGGCGTCTTCCAGGCCGACGGTGGCCTCCTCGGCGGCGGCGGCGCTGATTTCCTGCTCCGGGGCCAGGCGCTCCAGCTCCTCGCCCAGGGTGGCGAGCAAAGTGCGGTCGTGGCCCAGGTGGGATTCGGTCTCCTGGCGGGTCTTCTCCGCCTCGCGCAGGTCGTCCTGCAACTGGCGCAGGCGCTGCTGGCCGTGCTGGATGCTCTGCTCGACGCGGGCGATGTCTCCGCCCACGGAATAGAAGCGGCCCTGCACCTGGTTGAAGGTTTCCGACAGCTCGTGGTGGCCGTCACGCAGACGCTCGATGCTGGCGTCGGCGCTGCGCTGCTCGGCCACCAGCGCCTCGAAGGCCACTTCCTGGTCGCCGATGACCTTTTCCTTCTGTCCGACCTGCTCGTTCAGGTCGCGCCAGCGCAGGGCGCCGAGCTGGGCCTTGAGGGTGCGTTCCTCGGCCTTGAATTCCTGGTACTTCTCCGCCGACTGGGCCTGGCGGTGCAGGCGTTCCAGCTGGCGTTCCAGCTCTTCGCGCAGGTCGGTGAGGCGTGCGAGGTTTTCCTGGGTGCGGCGGATACGGTTCTCGGTCTCGCGGCGGCGCTCCTTGTACTTGGAGATGCCGGCGGCTTCCTCGATGAAGTTGCGCAGATCCTCGGGCTTGGCCTCGATCAGCTTGGAGATCATGCCCTGTTCGATGATCGAGTAGCTGCGCGGCCCCAGGCCGGTACCGAGGAAGATGTCGGTGATGTCACGGCGGCGGCACTTGGTGCCGTTGAGGAAGTAGGTGTTCTGGCCGTCGCGGGTCACGCGGCGGCGGATGGAAATCTCGGCGTAGCTGGCGTATTCGCCCAGCAGGGTCTGGTCGGAGTTGTCGAACACCAGTTCGATGGACGCCTGGGTCACCGGCTTGCGCGTGTTGGATCCATTGAAGATGACGTCGGTCATCGACTCGCCGCGGAGGTTCTTCGCCGAACTTTCGCCCATTACCCAGCGAACGGCGTCGATGATGTTGGACTTACCGCAACCGTTGGGACCGACCACGGCCGCCATGTTGCTCGGGAAATTGACCGTCGTCGGATCGACGAAGGACTTGAAGCCCGCCAGCTTGATGCACTTGAGCCGCATGCGCCCTTCCCCTCTCTCTTCTTATCTTTCCGCCAGTGCGGCCAGGACCAGTTGGCTGTTGTGCCGACCGTAGTCGAGCAGGACCTCGCGGATACCCGCCTCGTCGCGGCCCACCACCGCGCGCAGCAGGCTTTCGAAGCTGCCGATGAACTGACTCATCTCGCCTTTGCGGCGCTCCAGGGCCAGATGATAGGTGCGACTGATGGCCGGCAGGAGATTTTCCACGGTTTCCTGCAGGTAGGGGTTGGCGGCGAACGGGAAGGCAGCGCGCATGATGTCGAAGCTGGATTCGACGAAGGCATTGATGTCGCCGCGCTCGAGTTCGTCCAGCAGGCGCTGCTGGATCGCCATGAAGGGCGCAAGGTCGGCCTCTTCGCGCCAGGTTCGCGCCACGCTGCTGGCGAGCATGATGTACAGCTCCATCACCAGCGAGTAGAGGCTCTCGACGTGCGCGGCGGACAACTCGGACACCTGCGCGCCCCGGCGCGGCAGGATGACGACCAGATGGCGGCGCTCGAGGATCAGCAGCGCCTCGCGGACCGAGCCGCGGCTGACGTTGAGGGTCTGGGTGACCTTCTGCTCCTGGATGCGCTCGCGTTCCTTGAGCTCGCCCCGGATGATGCGTTCGGCAAGGTGATGCGCGATCTGCTCAGCCAGGCTGTCCGGGGCCTTGAACGTCATGGTTGTCCTTAAGAATCGGGGCGCTTTCGAGGGGGCATTGCGGACGCGAAGTGTAACACAGGGTGTTACCGCACCATCCCCCGCCCAAGGGGAACGACAGAACAAAGGTTGGTGCATCCGCCGGAGGGAACAGGCGCAGGATTGTCTGACAATCCTACACAAGAGACGTATCGGGAGTCGTCCATGTTCGCTTTGTTCCTTTCCTCTGCCTGGATGTTGCGTCTCAAGAAGGCCGGCTACTGGATCTGGCTGGTTCCCGTCTTCGGTATTCCCGTCAGCTACTGGTGGTCCTACGGCAGCGAGTATCCCAATGCCTGGCCCTGGCTGGTGATCACCGTGGTGTTCGGGGTGATCCCGCTGCTGGACTTCCTGGTCGGCCGCGATCCGGCCAACCCCGACGAGGTGGAGGAAGTCCCGCCGATGGAGCGCGAGGGCTACTACCGCTTCCTCAGCCTGCTGACCGTGCCGCTGCTGCTGGGCATGCTGGTCTACGGCGGCTGGGTGCTGGCCACCTACGACGCCTGGAACTGGGTTGGCCAGCTCGGCTGGATCCTGTCCGTGGGCACGGTCATGGGCGCCATCGGCATCACCGTCTCCCACGAACTGATCCACAAGGACCCGGAGCTGGAGCAGAACGCCGGTGGGCTGCTGCTGGCAGCAGTGTGCTACGCGGGCTTCAAGGTGGAACACGTGCGCGGTCACCACGTGCATGTGTCCACACCGGAAGACGCCTCGTCCTCGCGCTACGGCCAGAGCCTCTATGCCTTCCTGCCCCACGCCTACAAGCACAATTTCCTCAACGCCTGGCGGCTGGAGACCGAACGCCTCAAGCGCAAGGGCCTGCCGGCGCTGCACTGGCGCAACGAGTTGATCTGGTGGTACGTGATCAGCGCGCTGTTCCTGGTCGGCTTCAGCGTCGCCTTCGGCTGGATCGGCGCGCTGTACTTCATCGGCCAGTCGGTGATGGCCTTCACCCTGCTGGAGATCGTCAACTACGTCGAACACTACGGTCTGCACCGCCGCCGTCTGGACACCGGGCGCTACGAGCGGACCACCCACGAGCACTCCTGGAACAGCAACTTCCTGCTGACCAACCTGTTCCTCTTCCACCTGCAGCGCCATTCCGACCACCACGCCAACGCCAAGCGCCGCTACCAGGTGCTGCGCCACTTCGACGAGAGCCCGCAGCTGCCCAACGGTTATGCCGGGATGATCGTCCTCGCGCTGTTCCCGCCGCTCTGGCGCGCGGTGATGGACCGCCGGGTGCGCGCCTACTACGCCGGCGAGGAATACCAGCTGAGCGCTACCCAGCAGGCCTGATCGACCCGATCCACGCCTTGGCGGCAGGCTCTAACCGGGCTTGCCGCTTTTTTTCTTTCTGCCTGCTTGAGCCCGCCGCTCTAAGTAGGATGGCGTGGAGCGCAGCGATACCCATCAAGTCTCGCGCGGCGACAGCATGGGTATCGCCCAGGCTCCACCCATCCTACTCAGCGTCCCTTGCCATATCGTGCCTGTGGCGCCTCCTGCAAAGCACCCGACCACACCGCTTGTCACCTGCCGAAAAACTTTCTGACCATTGAGACAGAAATTTTATTGACTCAAAAGTCAGCTTTCCATAGATTCGCCTCCAGTGCCCTACCAAAAACAAGAATCAGCCTGGAGGCAAGCCTTGATCAGGTTCCTGCTCAACCGCGAGCTGCGCGTCGAAGACCGCCTCGATCCCAATCTCACCGTGCTCAACTACCTGCGCCAGAACCTGGGCAAGACAGGCACCAAGGAGGGCTGCGCCTCCGGTGACTGCGGTGCCTGCACGGTGGTCGTCGGCGAACTGATTGGCGAAGAAGGTGCCGAGCGCATCCGCTACCGCACCCTCAACTCCTGCCTGACCTTCGTATCGTCGCTGCACGGCAAGCAGCTGATCAGCGTCGATGACTTGAAGCACCGTGGCGAACTGCACGGCGTACAGCAGGCCATGGTCGACTGCCACGGCTCGCAGTGCGGCTTCTGCACCCCCGGCTTCGTCATGTCGCTGTTCGCCCTGCAGAAGAACACCGCCGGCGAGACCGCCGACGAGCGCAAGGCCGAGGCCCACGAAGCGCTGGCCGGCAACCTCTGCCGCTGCACCGGCTACCGTCCGATCCTGGATGCCGCTGAGCAATCCTGCTGCCAGAAGCAGCCGGACCAGTTCGACGTCGCCCAGCCCGAGATCATCGCCCAGCTGAAAGCCATCGCCCCGCGCGAAACCGCCGAGCTCAACAGCGGCGACAAGCGCTGCCTGCTGCCGCTGACCATTGCTGACCTCGCCGATATCTACACCGCCAACCCGCAGGCACGCCTGCTCGCTGGCGGCACCGACCTGGCCCTGGAAGTCACCCAGTTCCACCGCGAACTGCCGGTGATGATCTACGTCGGCCACGTCGAGGAAATGAAGCGCGTCGAAGTCTTCGAAGACCGCATCGAGATCGGCGCCGCGACTCCGCTGACCGACTGCTACGAAACCCTGGCCCGCGACTACCCGGACTTCGGCGAACTGCTGCACCGCTTCGCCTCGCTGCAGATCCGCAACCAGGGCACCCTGGGCGGCAACATCGGCAACGCCTCGCCCATCGGCGACTCGCCGCCACTGCTGATCGCCCTCGGCGCGCGCCTGGTACTGCGCAAGGGCAACGAGCGCCGCGAGCTGCCGATCGACGAATACTTCATCGACTACAAGGTCACCGCGCGCCAGGAAGGAGAGTTCATCGAGCAGGTCATCATCCCGCGCCCGCAGGCCAGCCAGGCGTTCCGCGCCTATAAGGTCTCCAAGCGCCTGGACGACGACATCTCCGCCGTCTGCGCCGCCTTCAACCTGACGGTCGAGAACTGCAGGATCACCGCCGTACGCACCGGCTTCGGCGGCATGGCCGCCATCCCGAAACGCGCCAGGGCCTGTGAAGCCGCGCTGCTCGGCCAGACCTTCAACAGCGCCACCTTCGAACGCGCCGCACTGGCGCTGAGCGAGGATTTCGCCCCGCTCACCGACTTCCGTGCGAGCAAGGAATACCGCCTGCTCACCGCGCAGAACCTGCTGCGCAAGTGCTTCCTGGAACTGGAAGCCCCTCAGGCCGTGACCCGGGTGACCCACTATGCATAAGCCCCAGAAGAGCCAGGAAGAACTCACTGCGCTGTTCCGCGCCGACCTCACCACCGGCGTCGGCCGCAGCGTCAAGCACGAGAGCGCGCCCAAGCACGTCAGCGGTGAAGCGCAGTACATCGACGACCGCCTGGAATTCCCCAACCAGCTGCACGTCTACGCCCGCATGAGCGACCGCGCCCACGCGCGCATCACCAAACTGGACGTTAGTCCCTGCTACCAGTTCCCGGGCGTCGCCATCGCCATCACCAAGGACGACGTGCCCGGCCAGCTGGACATCGGCCCGGTGGTAGCCGGTGACCCGCTGCTGGCGGACGGCAAGGTCGAGTACGTCGGCCAGATGGTCATCGCCGTCGCTGCCGACAGCCTGGAAACCGCCCGCAAGGCGGCCATGGCCGCGATCATCGAATACGAAGACCTGGAGCCGGTGCTCGACGTGGTCGAAGCGCTGCGCAAGAAGCACTTCGTGCTCGACAGCCACCAGCACAAGATCGGTGACTCGGAAGGCCAGCTGGCCACCGCACCGAACCGCATCCAGGGCACCCTGCACATCGGCGGCCAGGAGCACTTCTACCTGGAGACGCAGATTTCCTCGGTGATGCCCACCGAAGATGGCGGCGTGATCGTCTACACCTCGACGCAGAACCCCACCGAAGTACAGAAGCTGGTTGCCGAAGTGCTGGGCATCTCCTTCAACAAGGTGGTCATCGACATGCGTCGCATGGGCGGTGGCTTCGGCGGCAAGGAAACCCAGGCGGCCGCGCCGGCGTGCCTGTGCGCCGTGGTCGCGCGCCTCACCGGGCGCCCGGCGAAGATGCGCCTGCCGCGCGTCGAAGACATGCAGATGACCGGCAAGCGCCATCCCTTCTACGTCGAATACGACGTGGGCTTCGAGGACGACGGCCTGCTGCACGGCATCAACATCGAACTGGCCGGCAACTGCGGCTACTCGCCGGACCTCTCCGGCTCCATCGTCGACCGTGCGATGTTCCACTCCGACAACGCCTACTTCCTCGGCAACGCCACGGTGAACGGTCACCGCTGCAAGACCAATACCGCGTCGAACACCGCCTACCGCGGCTTCGGCGGGCCGCAGGGGATGGTCGCCATCGAGGAGATCATGGATGCGGTCGCGCGCCATCTGGGCAAGGACCCGCTGGAAGTGCGCAAGCGCAACTACTACGGCAAGGACGAGCGCAACGTCACCCACTACTACCAGCAGGTGGAACACAACCTGCTGCAGGAAATGACCGAGGAGCTGGAAGCCAGCTCCGAGTACGCCAGGCGCCGCGCCGAAATCCGCGAGTTCAACGCCAATAGCCCGGTGCTGAAGAAAGGCCTGTCGCTGACCCCGGTGAAATTCGGCATCAGCTTCACCGCCACCTTCCTCAACCAGGCCGGTGCGCTGATCCACATCTACACCGACGGCAGCATCCACCTGAACCACGGCGGCACCGAGATGGGTCAGGGCCTGAACACCAAGGTCGCCCAGGTGGTGGCCGAGGTCTTCCAGGTCGACATCGACCGAGTGCAGATCACCGCGACCAACACCGACAAGGTGCCCAACACCTCGCCGACCGCCGCGTCCTCCGGCGCCGACCTCAACGGCAAGGCCGCACAGAACGCTGCCGAGATCATCCGCCAGCGCCTGGTGGAATTCGCCGCCCGGCACTGGAAGGTGACCGAGGAAGACGTCGAGTTCCGCAACAACCAGGTGCGCGTGCGCGACCTCATCCTGCCGTTCGAGGAGCTGATCCAGCAGGCCTACTTCGGCCAGGTATCGCTCTCCTCCACCGGCTTCTACCGCACGCCGAAGATCTTCTACGACCGCAGCCAGGCGCGCGGCCGGCCGTTCTACTACTTCGCCTATGGCGTGTCGTGCTCGGAGGTGATCGTCGATACCCTCACCGGCGAGTACAAGATGCTGCGCAGCGACATCCTCCACGACGTCGGCGCCTCGTTGAACCCGGCCATCGACATCGGCCAGGTGGAAGGCGGCTTCGTTCAGGGCATGGGCTGGCTGACCATGGAAGAGCTGGTCTGGAACGCCAAGGGCAAGCTGATGACCAATGGCCCGGCGAGCTACAAGATTCCGGCCATCGCCGACATGCCCATCGACCTGCGGGTGAAGCTGGTGGAGAACCGCAAGAACCCGGAGCAGACGGTGTTCCACTCCAAGGCCGTCGGCGAGCCGCCGTTCATGCTCGGCATCTCGGTGTTCTGCGCGATCAAGGACGCCGTGGCGAGCCTGGCCGACTACCGCGCCCAGCCGCAGATCGACGCCCCGGCCACCCCCGAGCGCGTGCTCTGGGGCGTGGAGCAGATGCGCAAGCTGAAGCTGGCCCAGGCCGAGAAGGCTCCGGCTCAGGTCGAGCCGGCGTGATGTGACCATGGGGCAGCGCTGGCAGGGAGAGACGTCCCCACTTCCGTCCTCCGCCCTGCCAGCGCCGCCCCACCCTAATGAAGAACCGTGGCACGCCAATCGCGCCCCACGAACGAACAGACCGTAGGGCGCATAACGCGGAACGCGTTATCCGCCGTCGCCATTTCGGCGGATAACGCCCGAGGCGTTATCCGCCCTACGATTACCCCTTGAGGTTCGCAACGATGAACTGGATCAGTGCCCTCGCCGACCTGCAACAGCGCGCCGAAGCCAGCGTGCTGGTGACCATCATCGAAGAACGCGGCTCGACCCCGCGCAACGCCGGCTCGAAGATGGTGATCAGCGCCGACAAGGCCTACGACACCATCGGCGGCGGCCACCTCGAATTCAAGGCCATGCAGATCGCCCGCGACATGCTGCTGGCCCGCGAGCGCGAACCCAAGCTGGAGCGCTTCAGCCTCGGTGCCAGCCTCGGCCAGTGCTGCGGCGGCGCCACCGTGCTGTTGTTCGAACCCATGGGCCAACCGCAGGCGCACATCGCCGTGTTCGGCGCCGGCCACGTCGGCCGTGCCCTGGTGCCGCTGCTCGCCAGCCTGCCGTGCAAGGTGCGCTGGATCGACTCGCGGGAAGCCGAGTTCCCCGGCCACATCCCCGAAGGGGTGACCCGCGTGATCAACGAGGAGGTGATCGACGAGATCGACGAGATGCCCGCCGGCAGCTACTTCATCGTCATGACCCACAACCACGCGCTGGACCTGGAGCTGACCGCGAAGATCCTCGAACGCAACGACTTCACCTACTTCGGCCTGATCGGCTCCGACACCAAGCGCGCCAAGTTCGAACACCGCCTGCGCGACCGTGGCTTCGCCGCCGACACCGTGCAACGCATGCGCTGCCCGATGGGCATCAGCGAGGTGAAGGGCAAGCTGCCGGTGGAGATCGCCGTGTCCATCGCCGGCGAGGTGATCGCCACCTACAACGCCACCTTCGGTCAGGAGACCGGCAAGGGCGAGAACACCGTGGCCAAACTGTTACCCACCAGCCGCCGTGCGCGTACTGCCGAAAGCGGCGCCTGAAATTTCCGTAGCATGGGCGCGTGCCCATCCCGCCCCGGCGCCTGCACGCGCCCCGGCCCCGAAACACGACTGAAGAGAGATCGATGAGCACTCAAGCCAAAGCCTACCGCGCCAGCATCCTGCACAGCGTCGCCGACCCGGCCGAAGTCGGCGTGGAGAAGTCCTACCAGTACTTCGAGGACGGCATCCTGCTGGTGGAAGACGGCAAGGTCGCCCGCCTCGGCCACGCCGCCGACCTGTTGCCGCAGCTGGGCGGCGTCGAAGTGGTGGAATACCGCGACGCGCTGATCACCCCCGGCTTCATCGACACCCACATCCACTACCCGCAGACCGGCATGATCGCCTCCTACGGCGAGCAGCTGCTGGACTGGCTGAACACCTACACCTTCCCCACCGAGAAGCAGTTCGCCGACCCGGCCCATGCCGCCGATGTCGCCGGCATCTTCCTCAAGGAACTGCTGCGCGCCGGCACCACCACCGCGCTGGTGTTCGGCACCGTGCACCCGCAGTCGGTGGATGCGCTGTTCGGCGCCGCCGAGAAGCTCGACCTGCGCCTGATCGCCGGCAAGGTGATGATGGACCGCAACGCGCCGGACTACCTGACCGACACCGCCGAGAGCAGCTACACCGACAGCAAGGCGCTGATCGAGCGCTGGCACGGCAAGGGCCGCCTGCTCTACGCGGTGACCCCGCGCTTCGCTCCCACCAGTACCCCGGCACAACTCGACGCCGCCGGCCGCCTGCTCAGGGAGCACCCGGGCGTCTATATGCACACGCACCTGTCGGAAAACCTCAAGGAAATCGAGTGGGTCAAGGAGCTGTTCCCGGAGCGCAAGGGCTACCTGGACGTCTATGACCACCACGGCCTGCTCGGCCCGCGCTCGGTGTTCGCCCACGGCGTGCACCTGTGCGACGGCGAATGCCAGCGCCTGGCGGAAACCGGATCGGCCGTGGCCTTCTGCCCGACCTCCAACCTGTTCCTGGGCAGCGGTCTGTTCGACCTGGCCAAGCTGGAAAAGCACAAGGTCAAGGTCGGCCTGGGCACCGACGTCGGCGCCGGCACCAGCTTCTCCCAGCTGCAGTCGCTGAACGAGGCCTACAAGGTGATGCAGTTGCAGGGCATCAAGCTCGACCCGTTCAAGTCGCTGTACCTGGCCACCCTCGGCGGCGCCCGCGCGCTGGAGCTGGAGGACAAGGTCGGCAGCTTCGCCCAGGGCAACGAGGCCGACTTCGTGGTCCTCGACTACAAGGCCACCCCGCTGCTGGACTACCGCCTGCAGCAGGCGAAAACCCTGGAGGAGAAACTCTTCGCACTGGTCATCCTCGGCGACGACCGTACCGTGAAGGAAACCTTCGCGCACGGCCGCAACGTGCATCGCCGCGGCTGACCCCTTACGGCTCCGGCGCCGGGTCCTCGCTCAGGACCAACCCGGCGCCGGGGCCGCTTTTCTTTCCGGTACCCTCGCGCGTTACATCCCGCACGAATATCCCCTGCAGGAGCGGGCCATGCGCGCGATCGCGGGCATGGCCCGCTCCTGCAAAGAGCCTCTGCGTTAGCCGGCGATATCGGAATCCCGTAGGGTTCGCGAGCAAGCTCGCTCCTACAAGGAGCGCACCGATGCTGGCCTGTAGGACCGAGGGGGACGCCCAGTCCTTGCTCGCGAACCGCACGGCACTGCGCCAACAGGCGCTCCTACTCCCGCACCTCGACCAGCACCGGACAAGGCGCCCGCTCGATCACCCGCTGCCCCACCGACGGGTCCAGCAACCGTTCGATGCGCCCCAGGTGCCGGTGACCGATCACGATCAGGTCGCACTCCAGCGTCTCGGCCTCGCGCAGGATCGCCCGTGCCGGGTCGCCCGCCACCACGCCACCCGTCGCAATACCGGGTTGCAGCTGCGCCAGCGCAGCCTCCACCAGCGCCTGGGCTTGGTGCTGCTCCTGCTCGGCCGGCGGGTATTCCATGACGTCCTCGCGCGGCATGGCAAAGGCGCGATCCACAACGCAGACCACGTGCACCTGCGCCCCACTGCAACGTGCCAGCTCCCCGGCAGTCGCGATGATGCGCGGCGACTGCGCCGCACCGTCGATGGCCAGCAGAATCCGGTTGAACATGCCTTTCTCCCTCTACGAACGAAATCCGCCGCCATTCTTCGGGCCGGCGCGCGGAGCGTAAAGGCACGCAAAACGTAATGGACCATTGCATGAAACGCACGCTTGCCCATCGGGCCCATCGCAATGGAACATGAATGGCAACGCGCCAACCCTCCGGAGTCGCCATGGCCCTGCCCGATCTCAACCTGCTGGTCGCCCTCAACATCCTGCTGGAAGAAGGCAGCGTGGTCGGCGCCGCACGGCGCATGCACCTCAGCCCGCCGGCGATGAGCCGCACGCTGTCGCGCATCCGCGAGGCGGTGGGCGACCCGATCATGGTCCGCGCCGGCCGCAACCTGGTGCCGACGCCGCGCGCGCTGCAATTGCGCGAGGAAGTCAGCGACCTGGTGGAACACGCCATGCGCCTGTTCAACGCCAAGGAAAACCTGCGCATGGACCAGCTCGAACGCTGCTTCGTGCTGCGCTCCAACAACGTACTGGTGGGCGGCTTCGCCTCGCGCATGCTGGCGGTGATGAAGGAAGAAGCGCCGCGCTGCAGCCTGCGCATCGCCCCGGAAGCCGACTTCGACGACGAAGCCCTGCGGCAGAACCGCATCGACCTGTACATCGGCGCCACCTCGACGCTGGAGCCGGAAATCCGCACCCAGACGCTGTTCACCACCAGCTTCGTCGGCCTGGCACGGCGCGATCATCCGATCTTCGACGACGAGATCACCGCCGAACGCTTCGCCTCCTTCCCGCAGATCAGCGTCTCCCGCCGCGGCCGTGCCATCGGGCCGATCGACGAGGAGCTGGCGAACCTGGGCCTGCGCCGGGAAATTCGCCTCACCGCGCCGACCTTCCACTCTTCGATCTTCGCCCTGCTGGAATCCGACCTGGTGCTGCCCATCGCCGAGCACTCGCTGTGGCGCCTGGATCGCCTGGGCTTCGCCCTGCGCCAGTTCGACATCCCGCTGCCGCTGAAATCGGTGGTGATCCTGCAGGCCTGGCACCCGCGCTTCGACAACGACCCGGCGCACAGCTGGCTGCGGCAGACGGTAAAGCGGGTCTGCATCGAATTGCGCGAGAGCTCCGGGCTGTTGAGCTGAACGCCCTACAAGTGCATCAGACGCACTGATTAGCTGCAATCATTTCAATTTTCACAGCTATCCCCCTTCCCTAGACTCGGTCGCAAATACCCGAGTTGATTCCTATGCCTTGCACAGCACCGCCCATCGGCGGCGGCATCGGCCACCCCCGTGGAGGCCGGCCATGACCGCGCTCGCGCCGATTTCCGCCGCCAGCCCGCAACCGGCGAAGCCCGCCGCCCCGGTTGCCCAGCCATTCGGCCTGCGCATCGTGGTCGGCATGATCGGCGTATTGATCGCCTCCCTCAGCGCCGGCCTCAACGAGAAAGTCACCGACCTGGCCATGACCGACGTGCGCGGCGCGCTGTCCATCGGCCACGACGAAGGCACCTGGCTGATCGCCCTGTACTCGGCAGCGCAGGTCGCCGCCATGGCCTTCGCGCCGTGGTTCTCGGTAACCGTGTCGCTGCGTCGCTTCACCCTTGGCGCCATTGCCTGCTTCGCCCTGCTCGCGCTGCTCTGCCCCTTCGCGCCGAACGTCGAGACGCTCTACCTGCTGCGCTTGCTGCAGGGCTTCGCCGGCGGCTGCATGCCGCCGATGCTGATGACCGTGGCGCTGCGCTTCCTGCCGCCGGGGATCAAGCTCTACGGCCTGGGCGCCTATGCGCTGACCGCCACCTTCGCGCCGAACCTCGGCATGCCCCTGGCCGCGCTGTGGACCGAGTTCGTCGGCTGGCAATGGGTGTTCTGGCAGGTCATTCCGCTCTGCGCGGTGGCGCTGGCCGCCGTCGCCTGGGGCATCCCGCAGGACCCGCTGCGCCTGGAGCGTCTGAAGCAGTTCGATTACCTGGGCCTCGCCCTCGGTCTGCCGGGCATCCTGATGCTGGTGATGGGCCTGCTGCAGGGCGAGCGCCTGGACTGGTTCGAGTCCGACCTGATCACCCTGCTGGTGGTCGGGGGCGCCGGGTTGCTGGTGGCGTTCTTCATCAACGAATGGACGCATCCGCTGCCTTTCTACCGCCTGGACATCCTCAAGCGGCGCAACTTCACCCACTCGCTGATCACCCTGGCCGGCGTGCTGGTAGTGCTCGGCGCCTGCGCTGGCGTGCCGGCGTCCTACCTCGCCTCGGCCCACGGCTATCGCCCGCTGCAGTCGGCGCCCATGGCGCTGCTGGTGGCGCTGCCGCAGCTGGTCTCGCTGCCCTTGGTGGCTGCGCTGTGCAATATCCCGCGGGTGGACTGCCGCTGGGTGCTGGCCATCGGCATCAGCCTGTGCGGCCTGTCGGCGTTCGGCATGAGCCAGCTGACCAGCGAGTGGACGCGGGAGAATTTCTACGCCCTGCTGGCGTTGCAGATCATCGGCCAGCCGATGGCCATCGTGCCGTTGCTGATGTCCGCCACCAGTGTGGTCGCGCCCATCGAAGGACCGTTCGCCTCGGCCTGGTTCAACAGCGTGCGCGGATTTTCGGCGGTGCTCGGCAGCGCCGTGGTGTCGATCCTGATGACCTGGCGCGAGCACTACCACTCCAACCGCCTGGTCGATCACCTGGGCAACGCCTCGCAAGCCCTCGGCCTGCGCCTGGAGCAACTGGGCGGTGCCGAGAACATCGGCCGCCTGGCCGGCCAGGTGCGCGGCCAGGCCGGCGTACTCGCCGCCTCCGACACGCTGCTGGCGATGGCCTGGCTGGCCGCCGCCCTGCTCGTGCTGATTCCCCTGATGCCGCTGCGGGTCTACCCGCCGCGCCCTGTCGTGCCTAATCAATGAAAGGTCTGCCCATGTCGAAACTGAGCTCCCGCCGCGGCAGTCTGGCCCTGGTTGCCGTGCTGCTTCTCGCCCTCGTCGTCTTCCTGCTGCTGCGCCTGCTGGGCCCCAGCCGCGAGCAGAGCACCGACGACGCCTACATCCATGCCGACTTCACCCTGGTGGCGCCGAAAGTCGCCGGCTTCATCGAGGAAGTGCTGGTGGAAGACAACCAGTCGGTGAAGGCCGGGCAGGTCCTGGCGCGCATCGATGCCCGCGACTACCGCGCCGCGCTGGATGCCGCCGAAGCCGACGTACTGGCCGCCGAGGCGCGGCATCACCACGTCGCCGCCGACCTCGAACGCCAGCAGGCGGTGATCGCCCAGAGCGCCGCCCAGGTGCAGGCGGATCAGGCCGCGCTGACCTTTGCTGCGCAGGAACTGAACCGCTACCAGCACCTCGCGACCCAGGGCGCCGGGACACTGCAGAACGCCCAGCAGGCGCGCTCGCGCGTCGACTCGGCCAAGGCCGTGCTGGACAAGGACAAGGCCGCCGCCCTTGCCTCCCGCAAGCAGCTCGACGTGCTGCTCGCCCAGCAGGCCGAGACCCTCGGCGCGCTGAAACGTGGCCAGGCACAGCTGCAGCAGGCACAACTGAACCTGTCGTACACCGAGATCCGCGCGCCCTTCGACGGCATGGTCGGCCGCCGCGCCGCTCGCGTCGGCGCCTACACCACGCCGGGTAACGCATTGCTCGCGGTAGTGCCGCTGCAGGACGCCTATGTGGTCGGCAACTTCCAGGAAACCCAGCTGACCGACGTGCAGCCCGGCCAGCGCGTCGAGATCAGCATCGACACCTTCCCCGGCGAGAAACTGCGCGGCCACGTCGACAGCATCGCCCCGGCCACCGGCCTGAGCTTCGCACCCATCGCCCCGGACAACGCCACCGGCAACTTCACCAAGATCGTCCAGCGCATCCCGGTGAAGATCGTCCTCGACGCCGACCAGCCGCTGCGTGACAGGCTGCGCGTAGGCATGTCGGTGATTGCGCGCATCGACACCGACAAGCAAACCGGCCAGCACGTCGAAAAAGCACAGAAGGTAGCCGTGCAATGATCGCCGCCCGCACGCCCCTGTTCATTGCGCTGCTGGCACTCGGCGCCTGCAGCGTCGGCCCGGACTTCCAGCGCCCGGACGCTGCCGACGCGGTGAACTGGTCCGCCCGGCGCGGCGACGCGCCGAGCCAGACCCTCAATGCGCCGCTGGAGGCGCAGTGGTGGACGCTGCTGGGCGATGCGCAGCTCAACGACCTGCAACGCCGCGTGGCGGCTGCCAACCTCGACCTGCGCGAAGCCGACGCGCGCCTGCAGCAGAGCCGGGCGATCCGCCAGGCACTGGGCGGCGATGCCGTGCCCAACGTTGGCGCGGAGCTGGGCTACCAGCGCAAGCGCAACAGCGAGGCCGGCCTGAGCGACCCGTCCGGCAAAGCCGGCAAGGACAACTTCAACCAACTCGACGGTGGCTTCGACCTGTCCTGGGAGCTGGACTTCTGGGGCCGTGTGCGCCGCGAGCTGGAAGCCGCTGACGCCAACGTCCAGGCCACCGAAGAAAGCCGCCGCGACGTGCTGGTCTCGGTGCTCGCCGAGACCGCGCGCAACTACCTGCAACTGCGCGCCGAGCAGGACCTGGAAGCGATCATCCGCGGCAACCTGGAGATCGCCCGGCGCAGCCTGGAGCTGACCCGCCTGCGCCGCGCCGATGGCGTCGCCACCGAACTGGACGTCGCCGAGGCGCTGACCCAGGTCGCCAGCATCGAAGCACGCCTGCCCGACAGCCAGAAGCGCCAGGCGCGGCTGATCAATGCCCTGGGCTACCTGCTCGGCGAAGCACCCGGCGCGCTGCAGGCCGAACTCGCCCAGGCCAGGCCCGTACCACAACCACCGCGCGGCGTGCCGGTAGGCCTGCCTTCGGAGCTGGCCCAGCGCCGCCCGGATATCCGCCGCGCCGAAGCCGCGCTGCATGCCGCCACCGCCAGCATCGGCGTGGCGAAGGCAGACTTCTATCCGCGCATCAGCCTCAACGGCAGCTTCGGCTTCCAGGCGCTGCAACTGTCGAATTTCGGTGACTGGAACAGCCGCACCTTCGGCATCGGCCCGAGCCTGTCGCTGCCGATCTTCGAAGGCGGCCGGCTGAAGGGCATGCTGGCCCTGCGCGAGGCGCAGCAGCAGGAGTCGGCCATCGCCTACCGTCGCACCGTGCTCAACGCCTGGCGCGAAGTGGACGACGCACTCACCGACTACGCTGCCGACCAGCGCCGCCTCGCCAGCCTCGATACCGCCGCCGAACACGGCCGCACCGCCCTGGCCAACGCCCGCGAACAGTACAAGGCCGGCGCGGTGGACTTCCTCAACGTGCTCAGCGCCCAGCGCGAACTGCTGGCCACCGAGGAGCAGCAGGTACGTGGCCGCGAAGCCGTGGCCACCACGCTGGTGCTGCTTTACAAGTCACTGGGTGGTGGCTGGCAGCAGGCCGAGGAAAGCGTGCAGAACCTGTAGGAGCGGGCCATGCCCGCGATCGCGCCCATGGGGCGCTCCTGCGGGGAGCGACAATCCAATCCCCGGAAACGAAAAAGCCCCGCAGATGCGGGGCTTTTTTCTGGCTCGGCGATCAGGCCGCCGAGTCGGCGTCGGCCTTGCTGCGGCGCGGCTTCTTCTTGCCCGCCAGCAGGTGCGAGAACACCGCATGCAGGTCGCCGGAAGCGCCGTCCACGTCCAGGTTCAGCTTGTCGTCGATGTGCGCCATGTGGTGCATCATCAGGGTCACGGCCTTTTCCTTGTCGCCCTTCTCGATGGCGTCGAGGATCTCGTTGTGCTCGTCGAACGAGCAGTGCGAGCGGCCACCGCTTTCGTACTGGGCGATGATCAGCGAGGTCTGCGATACCAGGCTGCGCTGGAACACCACCAGCGGCGCGTTCTTCGCCATCTCGGCGAGCTTCAGGTGGAACTCGCCGGACAGGCGGATGCCGGCGCCACGGTCGCCACGGGCGAAGCTGGACTGCTCCTGTTTCACCATGTCGCGCAGTTCGGCGAGGGTATCGCTGCTGGCGTTGTCCACGGCCAGCTCGGTGATCGCGCGCTCGACGGTGCGGCGGGCGAAGAGAATCTGCCGGGCTTCATCGATGCTCGGGCTGGCCACCACGGCGCCACGGTTGGGGCGCAGCAGCACGACCTGTTCGTGGGCCAGGCGCGACAGGGCGCGACGGATGATGGTGCGGCTGACGCCGAAGATTTCGCCGAGGGCCTCTTCGCTCAGCTTGGTGCCGGGAGCCAGGCGCTGTTCGAGGATGGCGTCGAAGATGTGCGCGTAGACGATCTCGTCCTGAGTGCCGCTGCGCGCCTTGCCATTGCGCGGCTGCTTCCTGATCTGTTGCAACTGGTCGGTCATCGGAGTCGAACCCTGCTCAGCCGGGTTGAACCGGCGCGAAATCCGTGGGGGCATGAGTGGAGCTGGCCGCGGGCCAGGCATGGGGCACAGTGTACACAAAGTGGCCACTATCGTGCAGCCGTCACGAGTGACTCCCGATCGACCCCAAGGCCGCGCGGCGCAGGAACCTGGCGAAGGTCAGCGTGCGACCATTCCGACGCTTTGCTTGTAAAAATCTTTCAGCAAGACACTAAACATTATTTGAACTTTTTGTACACAACTGCATAATCGCGGCGTGACTTCCTGACCCAAAGGTCAACATTCACACCCTCACAACTCTTTCCGTTAGCGCAAGGGACGCAGGTGAACCAGCCGACGGCAAGGGACCAACAACAAGAGCGTTGAGGAGTACCGCTGTGGAAAGCACCAAACAAGAACAACAAGCCTTTGCAACCAGCCCGCCTGCTACCGGCCTGCTCGAACGCCTGTTCAAGCTCAGCCAGCATGGCACTACCGTGAAGACCGAGCTCGCCGCGGGTCTCACGACCTTCATCACCATGGCGTACATCATCTTCGTCAACCCCAACATCATGGCCGACGCCGGTATCGACCATGGCGCCGCCTTCGTCGCAACCTGCCTTGCCGCCGCGCTGGGCTGCTTCCTGATGGGCCTGTACGCCAACTGGCCGGTGGGCCTGGCGCCGGGCATGGGCCTCAACGCCTTCTTCACCTACACCGTGGTCAAGACCATGAACTACAGCTGGGAGATCGCGCTGGGCGCGGTGTTCATCTCCGGCATCGCCTTCATGATCCTGACCTTCTCGCGCATCCGCGAATGGCTGCTCAACAGCATCCCGGTCAGCCTGCGCTTCGCCATGGGTGCTGGCGTCGGTCTGTTCCTCGGGCTGATCGGCCTGAAGACCGCCGGCATCGTGGTCGCCAGCCCCGCCACCCTGGTGCACCTGGGTGACCTGACCAGCCCCGGTCCGCTGCTCGCCGCCATCTGCTTCCTGATGATTGCGGTGCTGGAATACCGCCGCGTGTTCGGCGGCATCCTGATCAGCATCCTCACCGTCACCGTGGCCGGTATCGCCCTGGGTATCGTCCAGTTCGGCGGCGTGTTCTCCATGCCGCCGAGCCTGGCGCCGACCTTCATGGCGATGGACATTTCCGGCGCGTTCAACGTGACCATGATCAGCGTGATCCTGGCCTTCCTCTTCGTACACATGTTCGACACCGCCGGCACCCTGATGGGCGTCGCCCAGCGCGCGCACCTGGTGCGTGAGGACGGCCGTATCGAGAACCTGTCGAAAGCCATGAAGGCCGACAGCACCTCCAGCGCCTTCGGCGCAGTCCTGGGCGTGCCGCCGGTGACCAGCTACGTCGAAAGTGCCGCGGGCGTTGCCGCCGGCGGCCGTACCGGGCTGACCGCCGTGGTGGTGGGCGTGCTGTTCGTCGCGGCGATGTTCTTCGCCCCGCTGGCCGGCATGATTCCCGCCTACGCCACCGCCGGCGCGCTGATCTACGTCGCCATGCTGATGATGGGCGGCATGGCCCACATCGACTGGAACGAGCACACCGAAACCATCCCGGCCATCGTCACGGTGATCATGATGCCGCTGACCTTCTCGGTCGCCGACGGTATCGCCCTGGGCTTCGTGACCTACGTGGCGATGAAGGTCTTCACCGGCCGCCACAAGGACGTGACCATCAGCCTGTACGCGCTGTGCGCGATCTTCGTGGCGAAGTTCATCTTCCTCTGAGGCAGCACTCCCCCGCTGCAAGCACAAACCCCGGCCACGGCCGGGGTTCGTGTTTCAAGGGCATTCGCCCAGAGGTCAGCCCTGTGCCGCGGCCAACTCCAGTCGCACCAGGAAGGAGGTACCGACGCCCGGACGGCTGTCGATCAGCAGTTCGCCCCCCATCGCCTCCACCAGGCTCCGCGACAGCGCCAGGCCCAGGCCGCTGCCACCCCGCCGCACCTGCTGGCTGTCCAACGGCTGAGCGAATGGATCGAACAACCCCTCCTGTAGCTCTGGAGCAATCCCCACCCCCGTGTCTGTCACCTCGATCTGCACGCCGACCAACCCCTGGGCATGCCCGCGAGCCAGCAGACGCAGCCTGATGCTGCCCCTGTCGGTGAACTTCAGGGCGTTGCCAAGCAGATTATCCAGGACGATGCGCAGGGGTTGCGGGTCGCACCAGACGCGCGTCTGCAGCGCCAGTTCGAAATCCGCCTCCACCGCGATCCCCTTGGCCCGTGCCGGCTCGCTGAGCTTCTCCAGCTTGCGTTCGAGCATGACGCGCAGGTCGACTTCCTCGGCCACCAGCGGCAGTCGCCCGGCATCGGCACGGCTGAGCATCTGCAGGTCATCGAGCACATGCAGCAAGTTGTTCGCCAGTGATCGCGCCACTCCCAGCGGCTCCCGGCGCAGATCGGGGTCGCCCTGGTTCAGCGCGAGGTCAAGCATGGCCGCGATGCTCTGCAAGGGGCCCTGCAATTCGCTGCCCATGCTGGCCAGGAACTGGCTCTTGCCGCGACTGACGGACTCCACGCGCGCATTGGTATTACGCAACACGCGGATCAGTTCATCGCGCTGGGTGATGTCGACCGCGCCGGTGATGGCACCGACCAGCACACCCTGGCTGTTGCGGTAAGGCCGGGACCAGAAGTGCACGACATGGCGTGCTGCGTTGCTGTGGAATTCGAGGTCGATGTCCAGCGGTTCGCCGCTGGCAATGATGTCCGTCAGTTGCTGGGCCAGCATCCGTCCCTCGCTCTGGCTGGCGAAGATTCCCAGGTCGGCCAGGGTGCTGCCGATCATCTCTTCCCGCGTCTTGCCCGGGATGGTATGGGCGGCTTTGTTGCAGTAGCGGATCCGGCCATCCAGGCCGCGCACGCTGATCGGATGCGGCAGGGCGTCGAGCATGCTGCGCATCAGGTCGAGCTCCAGCCGCTCTTCCTCTTCGAAGGGCGCGCCCTGGGGCTCCTCTTCCCGCACTCCGCCCTCGACCAACCCGTGGCGGCGACCGATATCGATCAGCTCCACCAGCGACTTGGCGTGCAACTTCTGCATCAGCCGCACCTTGTAGGTGCTCACGGTCTTGTCGCTGATCGACAGTTGCTCGGCGATGGCAATGTTGCTCAGGCCCCGCGCCAGCAACTGCAGGACGCTCAGCTCGCGAACCGAAAGCCCCTTGAGCAGCTCACCATGCCCGGCCTCCTCGGCCGCGCTGACACTGCCCAGCGCATGACTGGGGAAATAGCTGTGCCCCTGGGCGATCGCCCGCACCGCTTCACGCACCGATTGGGGGTTCTCCTGCTTGCTGACGAATCCGGCAGCACCGGCGGTCAGGCAGCGTCCGGCGAAGTATTCGGAATCCTGCGAGGTCAGCACCAGCACCTTCACCGGCGACTCCTGCGCCACCAGGCGCTGCAGAACTTCCAGCCCGCCCAGCCGTGGAATCGACAGTTCGAGGATCATCAGGTCCGGCTTGCACAGGCGCACCTGTTGCAGCGCATCGGGCCCGTTGTCCGCCTCGCCGACCACCTCGTGCCGGTCCGCTTCCATCATCAGCCGCAGCGCATGGCGGGTTACCGGTTGTTCATCGACGATCAGAATCCTGCTCATACCACCCCTCGGAACGGTTTTTTCCCCTCACTTCTTCTAGTCCAAATGCGCCCATCGCGCCTGCGACGCCTGAACAATCGGCTGATCGACAGGCAAAAAAAAGCCCGCAGTGTGGGCGGGCTGAGGAAGACTCCACGAAGAGTCCGGGGGGAAGTCCTACGGGCGGGGACTAGCTGCCGCGGTAGGTGGAATAGCTGTAGGGGGAGATCAGCAGCGGCACGTGGTAGTGGTCGCTTTCCGAGGCGATGCCGAAGCGCAGCACGACCTGGTCGAGGAACGCCGGCTGGGGCAGTTCGACGCCACGGGCACGGTAGTAGTCGCCGGCATTGAACAGCAGCTGGTAGACACCGGCGCGGAAATCCTCGCCCTGCAGCAGCGGCTCGTCGCAGCGGCCGTCGTCGTTGGTCACGCGGGTGGCGATCAGCTCCAGCTGCTGGCCTTCGACGCGGAACAGCTCGATCTTGATGCCGTGGCCGGGGCAGCCGTGGGCGGAATCCAGTACGTGGGTGGTCAGGCGTCCCATGGGCTTATCGGTGTCCTGCGGCGGAGCCGGCCGACACCTTCCTCCTCTGTCTTGTTGATGCGAATGAGCGGGCCGCCATCGATGCAGCCCGCGGGGGCGTTTGGGTGAAGCGAATATACCCATCGGCACAATTGATTGTATACAAAAAACTGATTCAAACTGCCAAAAAGCACCTCAGGCGCCCTCCAGGCAGCAGGCGCACAACGCCTCGCAAAGCCCGCCGAGCCCGTGCCAGGACAGGGCACACCCGGCCTCCACGCGCTAACGCACGCTGACGAATGGAATGAAACGACCGTTGCGCAGATTGTATTTACAGACCGCCCCACATTTTGTATACAATGCACCCATCAACGGCAGCGCACAGTCCACCGACCCGGCGCCGACCGCCAACCACAAGAAGGAACACTGCAGTGAGCGCTGACTACCCACGCGACCTGATCGGTTACGGCAACAACATTCCCCACCCGCACTGGCCGAACGATGCGCGCATCGCCCTGTCCTTCGTCCTCAACTATGAAGAAGGCGGCGAGCGCAACATCCTCCATGGCGATGCCGAATCCGAAGCCTTCCTCTCCGAGATGGTGGCCGCCCAGCCGCTCAAGGGCGAGCGCAACATGTGCATGGAATCGCTGTACGAATACGGCAGCCGTGCCGGCGTGTGGCGCCTGCTCAAGCTGTTCCGCAAACACGACCTGCCGCTGACCGTGTTCGCCGTGGCCATGGCCGCCCAGCGCCACCCGGAGGCGATCCGCCAGATGGTCGCCGACGGCCACGAGATCTGCAGCCACGGCTACCGCTGGATCGACTACCAGTACATGGACCCGGAGCAGGAGCGCGAGCACATGTTCGAGGCCGTGCGCATCCTCACCGAGCTGACCGGCCAGCGCCCGCAGGGCTGGTACACCGGCCGCCTGGGCCCGAACACCCGGCGCATCGTCCGCGAGGACGGCAACTTCCTCTACGACTCCGATACCTACGACGACGACCTGCCCTACTGGGACCCGGCGAGCACCGCCGAGAAGCCGCACCTGGTGATCCCTTACACCCTGGACACCAACGACATGCGCTTCACCCAGGTGCAGGGCTTCAACAAGGGCGACGACTTCTTCGAATACCTGAAAGACGCCTTCGACGTGCTCTACGCCGAGGGTGCCGAGGGCGCGCCGAAGATGCTGTCGATCGGCATGCACTGCCGCCTGCTCGGCCGTCCGGCGCGTATGGCCTCGCTGGAGCGTTTCATCCAGTACGTTAAGGGTCACGAGAAGGTGTGGATCGCCCGCCGCGTCGACATCGCCAAGCACTGGCACGAGAACCACCCGTTCAAAGCGCAGGAGAACCAGGCATGAGCCGCTTCCAGACCCTGACCCCGGCCAGCCTCGACCGCGCGGCATTCGTTACCGCCTTCGCCGACATCTACGAGCACTCCCCGTGGGTCGCCGAGAAAGCCTATGACCTGGGCGTCGACGACAGCCTGAACGACATCGAACTGCTGCAGCAGCGCATGGCCGACATCCTTCTGTCCGCCAGCCATGAAGCGCAGTTGGCGCTGATCAACGCTCACCCGGACCTCGCCGGCAAGGCCGCCGTGCGCGGCGAACTGACTGCCTCCAGCACCGCCGAACAGGCCGGCGCCGGCATCCAGGACTGCACCGCCGAGGAGTTCGCCCGCTTCACTGAACTCAACGACGCCTACAAGGCCAAGTTCGGCTTCCCCTTCATCAAGGCCGTGAAGGGCAGCAACCGCCACCAGATCCTCGCGGCGTTCGAAGAGCGCATCCACAACACGCCGGAGCAGGAGTTCCAGACTGCCCTGGCGGAGATCAACAAGATCGCGATGTTCCGCCTGCAGCAACTCTGAGCGAGCGGACCTTCACTCCCCTTCCCAGTGTCGGGGCCAATGTGAACAACGATATAAGAAGACCAGCCATGCGTACCCTGAAGATCGAGCCGTTGACCAAGGAAGCCTTCGCCCCGTTCGGTGATGTCATCGAAACCGAAGGCAGTGATTTCTTCATGATCAACAACGGCTCCACCCGCCGTTATCACAAGCTCGCCACCGTCGAAACGGCGCAGCCCGATGACAAGGCGATCATCAGCATCTTCAGCGCCGAATCCCTGGAGATGCCGCTGCGCATCCGCATGCTGGAACGTCACCCGCAGGGCAGCCAGGCGTTCATTCCGCTGCTCGGCAACCAGTTTCTGATCGTGGTCGCGCCAGTTGGCGATGTACCTGTATCGGGTCTCGCCCGCGCTTTCCTGTCCAACGGCAAGCAGGGCGTCAATTACCACCGCGGCGTCTGGCACCACCCGGTGCTGACGATCGAAAAGCGGGATGACTTCCTGGTGGTCGATCGCAGCGGTTCTGGCAACAACTGCGACGAGCATTTCTTCACCGAGGACGAACAGCTCCTCCTCGACCCCCAAGCGAACTAATAAGAGAGGCCCGCGCAGCGCGACGGCGATGCCCGGGCAAGAGGTAAAAAACTGTGGAAGCACATCTCATCGAATGGCTGAACCTGCTGGTCCGCTGGATCCACATGATCGTGGGTATCGCGTGGATCGGCGCCTCGTTCTACTTCGTCTGGCTGGAAAACAACCTCAACCGCGCTAACCCGCGCGAAGGGCTTTCCGGTGACCTCTGGGCGATCCATGGTGGCGGCATCTACCACCTGGAGAAGTACAAGCTCGCCCCGCCGAAAATGCCGGACAACCTGCACTGGTTCAAATGGGAGGCCTACTCCACCTGGATGTCGGGTGTCTGCCTGCTGACCATCGTGTTCTACCTGAACCCGACCCTGTACCTGATCGCTCCGGGCAGCGACCTGGCTCCGGCTGCCGCCGTGGCCATCGGCATCGGCTCGCTGATCGCCGGCTGGTTCGTCTACAGCACCCTGTGCGACTCGCCGCTGGGCAAGAAGCCCGCCCTGCTCGGCGCCATCCTGTTCGGCCTGCTGGTCCTCGCCGCCTACCTGCTCAGCCAGGTGTTCAGCGGTCGCGGTGCGTACCTGCACGTGGGCGCCATCATCGGCACCATCATGGTGGGCAACGTGTTCCGTGTGATCATGCCGGCCCAGCGCGCGCTGGTTAAGGCCATCGAGGAAGGCCGCGAGCCCGATCCGGTACTGCCGGCCAAGGGCCTGCTGCGTTCGCGCCACAACAACTACTTCACCCTGCCGGTGCTGTTCATCATGATCAGCAACCACTTCCCGAGCACCTACGGCAGCCACTACAACTGGCTGATCCTGACCTGCATCGCGGCGCTGGCGGTGATCGTGCGTCACTACTTCAACACCCGCCACAATGGCAACGGCATGGCCTGGGCCCTGCCCGCCGGCGCCGTCGGCATGATCGCCCTGGCGTTCGTCACCGGCCCGAACTTCCCCAGCAGTGACACCACTGCCAGCGCCCAGCCGGCGAAGGTGGAGTACCAGCCGCTGCCGGAAACTGCCATCGGCGGCAAGACCCCGGCCGAACGCGCCAAGGACGAGGAAGCCGCCAAGGCTGCCGCTGCCCAGCAAGCCCAGGCTGCTCCGGCACAGGCTTCCACGGCCGGCTCGACCGAAGGCTTCGACAAGGTCCACCACGTCATCCAGGAACGCTGCGCCGTGTGCCACTCGGCCAAGCCGACCAGCAACCTGTTCAGCACCGCGCCGGCTGGCGTGATGTTCGACACCCCGCAGCAGATCCAGCAGCTCGCCCCGCGCATCCAGGCGCAGGCCGTGGCCTCGCAGGTGATGCCGCTGGGCAACATCACCCAGATGACCCCGGAAGAGCGCAAGCTCGTCGGCGACTGGATCTCCCGAGGCGCCCAGGTTAATTGAGCCTGCGGCACGGCCAGGAAAACCGCACCTTCGGGTGCGGTTTTTTTATGCCCGCGAGATGACGTGTGCCCACCATGGCGCGGATATCGAACCGATCGCGGACGAAGTCCGCTCCCACGCGAATGCCAAACCTGGCGTAGGAGCGGACTCTGTCCGCGATTGCTTTCCGCCGGAACAAATGCCCCTGAAACAAAATATGTAGTCCACTCGACCAATGGCTACAAAAATGCCAACACCAGGAAACACGCGGCCTAGAGCCACGCAGCACCATGGAGACAAAACGTGACCGACGAGTTGTATACAAAAATCGATTGAACGTAATACACATCGCGTTTATAAAGTCCCGCACCGCTTCACCCGCTCGGCCCCGGGGGTGAGATCGGCCAGTACTTCCCGGTTGTCGTGCCCGTCCGGCAACCAGCGACTGACAACAATAAAAACCGAGGTGTTGCATGTCCGTGGTAACTGAGCGCTCCCATACCGGCTCGCCCGTCGACCAGCGTCTGCCCTTGCTGCAACTGCTGCTGGTCGGCTTTCAGCACGTTCTCCTGATGTATGGCGGCGCCGTCGCCGTCCCGCTGATCGTCGGCCAGGCCGCCGGTCTCTCCCGTGAGGAAATCGCCTTCCTGATCAACGCCGACCTGCTGGTCGCCGGCATCGCCACGCTCGTGCAATCGCTGGGCATCGGCCCGGTGGGCATTCGCATGCCGGTGATGATGGGCGCCAGTTTCGCCGCCGTCGGCAGCATGGTCGCCATGGCCGGGATGCCCGGCGTGGGCATGACCGGCATCTTCGGCGCGACTATAGCCGCGGGCTTCTTCGGCATGCTCATCGCGCCGTTCATGAGCCGCATCGTGCGTTTCTTCCCGCCGCTGGTGACCGGCACCGTGATCACCTCCATCGGCATGTGCCTGTTCCCGGTGGCGATCAACTGGGCTGGTGGCGGCAAGGCCGCGGCCAATTTCGGCGCCATTGAATACCTCGCCCTGTCGTCCTTCGTGCTGGCGGTGATCCTGCTGATCAACCGTTTCATGAAGGGCTTCTGGGTCAACGTCTCGGTACTGATCGGCATGCTGCTGGGCTACATCATCGGCGCCAGCATGGGCATGGTCAGCCTCGACGGCATCGAGCAGCGTCCGTGGTTCGACGTGGTCACCCCGCTGCACTTTGGCGCGCCGGAATTCCATCTCGCGCCGGTACTGTCCATGTGCCTGGTGGTGGTGATCATCTTCGTCGAGTCCACCGGCATGTTCCTCGCCCTGGGCAAGATCACCGACACCGAAATCTGCCCCAACCGCCTGCGCCGCGGCCTGCTGTGCGACGCCAGCGCTTCGTTCGTCGCCGGCTTCATGAACACCTTCACCCATTCCTCGTTCGCCCAGAACATCGGTCTGGTGCAGATGACCGGCGTGCGCAGCCGCTACGTCACCGCCGCCGCCGCGCTGTTCCTGATCGCCCTGTCGCTGCTGCCCAAGGCCGCCTTCCTGGTCGCCTCGATTCCGCCGGCAGTACTCGGTGGCGCCGGCATCGCCATGTTCGGCATGGTCGCCGCCAGCGGTATCCGCATCCTCCACGAAGCGGACATCGTCGACCGCCGCAACCAGCTGCTGGTGGCGGTGAGCATTGGCATGGGGATGGTGCCGGTGGTGCGTCCGGACTTCTTCGCCGCCCTGCCCCAGTGGATGGAGCCGATCACCCACAGCGGCATCGCCATGACCGCGATCTGGGCCGTGGTGCTGAACATCCTCTTCAACATCCTCGGCGAGCAAGGCCGCGACGCCCTCTGCGGGCATCACTGAGTCGTTTTCGCGGGCGTCTCCCGGACGCCCGCACCAAGCCGCGTCCAACTCCTTCGCGGCTTTTTTTCGCCTGCGATCCGGGGCTCAGGCTTCCGGTCGGTAGCCCAGACGCAGCCCGCCCCACTGGCGACCGCGCACATAGATCGGCACCGAAAGATCGTGCATCAGCTCGCCGGTATCGCGGCAGTAGGTCTGCAGCAGCATCGGCTGGTTGTGGCTGCCGCAGCGCACGCCGGTGCGGTCATTGAACAGGCGCTTGCTGCGACTCTTGAGCATGTCCACCTGCAGGTCGCCGCTCGGCGGATGGCTGAACGCCTGGTTGTGTGTCGGCACATAGCCCTCGGCGGTGCAGGCGATGGCGAACACCAGCCCTTCGTGGCGTTGCAGCAGGTCTTCCTGGATACGCGGCAGCACCTCGTCGGTATAGCGGTCGAAGCGCGTGCGGAATTTCTGCGGGCGGGTGCCGGGCAGCGGCTGGTAATCGCGGTCGAACAGGTCGTCGAAGCCGATCCGGCCGTTCTCCATGTCCGCCTCGAACTTCGCGCCGATGGCCTGGGCGCCGGCGCGGGCGAGGTCGTAGGCGCGCTGGTGATAGTCATCCAGCGCCACTTCGGCGAGGCGCTCGCTGATGGTTTCCGCCTGGCTTTCCAGCTGCATGGCGGCGTCGGCCAGACGGTGGGTCTGCTCATCACTGGCGCGCAGATCGCCGCGCACCTGTTCCACGGCGGCGAACAGGCTGTCCAGCTGGTTGCGGTTGATCTCCGCGCCCTCGGCGATCTCGGTGATCTGGGTTTCCACGGTCGCGGCAAGTCCGGCGATATCCTGCAACTGCCGCCCGGTGCTCTCCACCTGGCTGACGCCCAGGCCCAGGTCATCGGTGAGCTGGCGAATCTGCTCCACCACCTCGCCGGTCTGGCGCTGGATGTCCTCGATCATCTGCCCGACCTCGTCGGTGGCCTCGGCGGTGCGCCCGGCGAGGCCACGAACCTCCTCGGCCACCACGGCGAAACCACGGCCGTGCTCGCCGGCCCGCGCCGCCTCGATGGCTGCGTTGAGGGCCAGCAGGTTGGTCTGGCTGGCAATCGACTGGATCACCTGGGTGACCCGCTGGATATCCTCGCTGCGCGCGTTCAATGTCTCGATCAGCGCACGGCTGGCGCTGGCGCGCTGGCTCAACTGGCGCATGCAATCGATGGCGGCCTGCAGCTCGCTGCGCCCGCTGTCACTGCCGGCGCGGGCGAGCGTGGCGGCCTCCTTCGCCTGGCGGGCCAGGTTCGAAGTGGCGCGCTCGGTGTGGATCATCACCTCGGCGCTGCCGACGATCTGCTCGGCGGCCACTACCTGGGACTCCAGCTTCTCCACCAGGCGCTGTACCGAGAAGGACACCCCAGCAGCGGACAGCGCATTGCGACTGGTGCCCTGGGACAGCTCGCGGGTCAGCTCGGCGACATCCGGCAACACCGCCAGCGCACTGGCCGGAGCCGCCCCCTCGCGAATGAACCAGGGCCCCCAGAGCAGCACCGCGGCCAGCAGCAGACACAACGACAGCGGCCAGCCGCCCAGCGCCTGGGCGATGAACAGCAGCACCAGGCCGCAAGTCTGCAGGGTAAGGATGAGGACGATACGCGGACGCGCGATATCCATGGCGGCGGCTCTCTTCAGGCGGGCCCGACCGCTGCGCAGCGCAGGCACGCTGCCGGGGAGCCCGATTATTCTTGTCAGAGCCATTAGGCCGCCTGCTTCGAGCGACGGCTATCGTTCCTTAGTGGTAGACGAGGCGATGCTTGAGTCGCTACAGGCAGCTGCGTGCAGCCAGCGTGATCGCATCGTCCGGACTCGGCGCATGGCGTCGATGGAGCACAACATCACTGCCCTTGTCCGCCGCCGTCGCCTCCAGCAGCACCTCGGCGGTATCGCCGGATGCGGCGGGGATCAGCAGCCGGTAGCCAAAGCGGATTTCCTTCACCGTCGCCGACGCACGTATCGACTGCCATTTCGGCAACAGGCAGGTCATGTAGACCGAAGGCGACCTGCCACTCTCCAGCCGCAGCGCCGGCGCCTCTTCCTTCAACGCGCCCGGCGACGTGCAGCCCGCCAGCAGCGCACAGAGCAGTGTCACTCGCAGCTTCATCGGCTGACTCCCCCGTGGAATGAAGGCCTGAGGTTAGCACCCGCCCCCAGCCCGGGCAGTTCGTATCTGGACGGAAATAATCAGTAACAACTAAACTACAGAAGATGGCGGAGTGCCATATCTGCCGAATGACATTCGCCCGCCCCTCCCTCCCGATTCAAGGCAACCCACATGTCGCTGTTTCTCGACGATCGCATGCTGCGCGATTTCGCCACGGAAGACTTTACGCTCCAGCAACCCTTCCCCTGGTTCTCGTTCCAGGATGTCCTGCGACCGGAAGCCTTCCAGGCGCTGTACGACGACTTCCCCAGCCTGGCCATGTTCGAGAAGCACAACGGCATCGAGCGCGCGTACGGACAGCGCCCCCACAACCGCTATTACCTGGCGTACGAGCAGTCGATCTACAACAACCGCGAGGCTGGCAGTGAAGGCGTGGTTGCATTGAGCGACCTGCCGGTGGTCTGGCAACAGTTCATGCTGGAACTGCAGGGCAACTCCGAGTACGCCGCCTTTGCCAAGCGCATGCTCGGCGTGGACGATTTCGTCGTGCGTTTCGCCTGGCACGTTGGCGTCGCCGGCTCCGAAGTGTCGCCGCACCGCGACAGCTATACCAAGCTCGGCACCCACATCTTCTACTTCAACACCTCGGCCGACTGGCTCCCCGAGTGGGGCGGCTCGATCCTGGTGCTGAAGGACAAGAAGGTGCAGCAGGACAACCCTGACCTGGCCGACTTCGCGCAGGCGATAGGCTGCGATATCCGCGACAACCGCAGCTTCCTGTTCAAGAACACCGAGAACGCCTGGCACGGCGTGGAGAAACTGAGCTGCCCGGAAGGCCACTACCGCCGGCTGTTCAACGTCGTATTCGAACCGGTCGAGCGCGCCGCGCAGGGTCGTCGCACCAAGGCCAGGGCAAGCGGCTGGCGCCGCCTGCTCAGTCCCGCCTGATCAGACGGGCTGTACCTCCAGTCCCGGAGAAACCGGCGCCTTGCGAGGCGCCCGGACTTGATCGGATGCAGCGCCCAGGGCTCCGGCCAGCGGTAGCCACAGCCACATCCAGACAACGTTCGGCGCCGCGATGAAGAAGTGCATCTCCACCATGAACACGACCGTCGACGCCGAAAGCACCGAGAACCACAGTGGCGCCATGCCCGCGCGACTGCGCCAGAGCGTCCACAGACTGGCCAGCAGCATCACCAGCAGCGACGCCAACCCGACTCCGCCAAACTGATACAGCACTTCCAGGTAGAGGCTATGGGGATTGTGCACCACCTGCCCGGTGCTGAGCACCACATCGCCCAGCACCGAATGCGCCCCATGGCCGAACCACCAGTGCTCCCCCACGCGCTCGATGACCGTCTGCCAGACCTCGTCCCGATGGGTCAGGCCCCGCGAACCGAATTCGTAGGCCAACTGGTGATAGCCGCCGACGACCGCAGCAACCCCGCCCAATCCGATCAGCCCCAGCGCCAGCCTGCGCACGCGCCCCTGGGTAGCCACCAGAACCAGCACCACGGCACCGATCAACGCGGCCATCCACGCAGCCCGGGAGAAGGTGAAGTAGATATAGATGCCCTGCAGCAACGCACACAGCGACCACAACGAGATCATCGGCCAGCGACGACTGCGCACGGCGAGCCAGAGTGCGACGATGAAGCTGAAGGCATAGTTCATGCCCGCCTCGATCGTGATGCCGAAGTCGGCAATGCCCGGAACGCCGGAGTCATGAATATTCATGGTTCGGTAGGCAAGGGAAAACTCGCCTAACTGGGCCTTGTGCAGCATCGAGAAGGTCGCGAAACCAGCACCGGCAAGTGCCCCCGCGCTCAGCACGACACGCCAGAACCGGCCGTCCTTGCCGCCCACTGCGATGACCACCAGGCTGAACAGCAGGATCATCAGCAACTGGCGCACCGAGCTGGAAGAGTTCGCGGCCAGCGCGTTGGCCAGCAAGCCCAGCCAGAACAGGCCGAACAACAGGACGAGCACCGACATCCAGCGCGCCCGCTCACGAAGCAGGGCAACCGAACATGCCAGGACGGACAACGCCGTCATCAACCGCAGGCTCTTTTCCCAGTTGCCCGAGTCGGTGGGCCACCAGAATCGCCCGACCAGTAGACTCACCAGCAGGAGGCCCGCGAGAACTACACCTACTACTTTCAATCCCTGTGCAATTCGTTGGATCTGCATAACGTGTGCAAGGCTCGCTCAGACTGACGCGGCACTATACACGGCGCCTGCAATCTGCTGAAACAATTGCCCGACATACAGGCGGACGGCTGGCATCCGGCGTGCAGCCCCCGCGACCGAAGGGTAAACTGTCGCCCCTTTTTACCGACCAGCCTCCGAGACGACCAACCGGGGCCGGGCTTTCAAGTTGACGATGCCATGAACCACCAGCCCCTGCGCCCCGAGCCCTCCCGCCGCTTCTCCGTGGCGCCGATGATGGATTGGACTGACCGCCATTGCCGGTTCTTCCTGCGCCAGCTGTCCAGCCACGCACTGCTCTATACCGAAATGGTCACCACCGGCGCCCTGCTGCATGGCGATGCCGCGCGCTTCCTGCGCCACGACGAGTGCGAGCACCCATTGGCGCTGCAACTGGGCGGCAGCAACCCGGCAGACCTGGCGGCGGCGGCGAAGATGGCCGAAGCCGCAGGCTACGACGAGGTGAACCTGAACGTCGGCTGCCCCAGCGACCGCGTGCAGAACAACATGATCGGCGCCTGCCTGATGGCTCATCCGGCACTGGTGGCGGATTGCGTGAAAGCCATGCGCGATGCGGTAGCGATACCGGTGACGGTCAAGCACCGCATCGGCATCAACGGCCGCGACAGCTACGAAGAACTCTGTGACTTCGTCGGCCAGGTGCGCGACGCCGGCTGCCGCAGCTTCACCGTGCACGCGCGTATCGCCATCCTCGAAGGCCTGTCGCCCAAGGAAAATCGGGAGATCCCGCCGCTGCGCTACGACATCGCTGCACAGCTCAAGCGCGATTTCTCCGAACTGGAAATCGTCCTCAACGGCGGCATCAAGACCCTGGAGGAATGCCGTGAGCACCTGCAGGTGTTCGACGGCGTGATGCTCGGTCGCGAGGCGTATCACAATCCCTATCTGCTGGCCCAGATGGACGCCGCGCTGTATGGCTCCGAGCAGCCGGCCATCACCCGCGCCGAAGCCCTGGCGCGGATGCGCCCCTACATCGAGCGACACCTCGCCGAGGGCGGCGCGATGCACCACGTAACCCGCCACGTGCTTGGCCTGGCGCAGGGATTCCCGGGGGCCCGACGCTTCCGCCAGCTGCTCTCGGTGGACGTCCACAAGACCAAGGATTCCCTCGGCTTGCTCGATCAGGCCGGAGAACTTCTCGCCGGTCACTGAGTCCCGTTGAGCGTTGCATCGGCCTCGGGTAAGGTCGATGCACTCTCTATGGAAGACGCGCCATGACCTCCAAGCTGGAACAACTCAAGCAGTACACCACGGTTGTCGCCGATACCGGCGATTTCGATGCCATTGCCCGCCTGAAGCCGGTGGATGCCACCACCAACCCGTCGCTACTGCTGAAGGCCGCCGCCCTGCCCCGCTACACCGAGCACCTGGCCCGCGCCACCGAAGGCGCGCAGGGTGACGCCGGCCTCGCCTGCGACCGCTTCGCCGTCGCCGTAGGCAAGGACATTCTGGGTCTGATTCCGGGGCGCATCTCCACCGAAGTGGACGCCCGCCTGTCCTTCGATACCGAAGCCACGCTGCAGCGCGCGCACCGTCTGATCGAGTTGTACGACCAGCAGGGCATCGGCCGCGAGCGGGTGCTGATCAAGATCGCTTCCACCTGGGAAGGCATTCGCGCCGCCGAGCAGCTAGAGCGCGAAGGCATCCAGACCAACCTGACTTTGCTGTTCTCCTTCGCCCAGGCCGCGGCCTGCGCCGACGCCGGCGTATTCCTGATCTCGCCCTTCGTCGGGCGCATCTATGACTGGTACAAGAAGGCCAACAACCGCGACTACGTCGGCGCGGAAGACCCAGGCGTGCAATCCGTCTCGCGCATCTATCGCTACTACAAGGCCAACGGCTACGAGACCGTGGTAATGGGCGCCAGCTTCCGCAACCTCGGGCAGATCGAGCAACTCGCCGGCTGCGACCGCCTGACCATCAGCCCGGACCTGCTGCAACAGCTGGCCGATTCCGAAGGCGAACTGCCGCGCGCGCTGCAGCCCGGCGGCGGCGAGGCTCGCCAGGTGCTGGACGAGAGTGCCTTCCGCTGGCAGATGAACGAAGACGCCATGGGTATCGAGAAGCTGGCCGAAGGCATCCGCCTGTTCGCCCGCGACCAGGAGAAACTCGAGGCGCTGCTTGCCGGCCGCTGATCGCGGCAGAAAGCTTCGGACGAGCAAAAAAAACCGGCGCCCCAGGGCGCCGGTTTGTTTTGGGGCTCAACGAATCAGTGACGCTCCAGCGCGCTCACCAGATCGTGGAAGGCCTCGCGGTTGGTCTCATTCAGGCCCATCAGGATACGGTGGGCTTCGAGCACCTTGCCGCGCACCACCTCCTCGGACTGATCCTGGGGAGGCAGATCGGTCAGGCAATCCGAGCACGGAATCGGGCGATCAACGATGTTGAACACCTGATCGAAGCCCATCGATTGCAGCAGCCGGGTGATGTCCGCATTGGTGGTGACCAGCGTGGGCAACAGACCGACCTTCTGCCGCGAGAGAATGGACAGCTTCGCCAGGAGGCCCAGCGTGGTGCTGTCGATGCTCTGGGTTTCCGTGAGATCGATGATGATCGCCGAGAAATTCAACGCGGCGAAGATTTTTTCAATGGTGGCATCCAGCGCCGAACACAGGGTCAGTCGGACTTCGCCCACGAACTTCAGGACAAATGAGCCATCCTGCTCGGCGAACTGGATTTTACCGGTACTCATGCAAGGTTCCTGCTCAACACCAGCAAGGCAATATCATCCGGCATCTCGGACAACTTGGCCAGTCCGAAGACTTGGCGCAGGCCATCCAGGGTTCCGCCGGCGGCGACGACCTGCTCGGGCAGGGCCGTCTCCTTTTCCTTCAGCGTAGCCCCCGGAAGGACGTCGAGAATTCCGTCCGAGAACAGGGAAAGGCTGAAGGACTTGGGTAGATCGAGGACATGATCCTCGTAAGTCGCTTCGTCGAACAGCCCCACCGGCAGGCCACGGCCTTCCAGGTAGCGGGCTTCGCCGTCGACATAGAGCACAGGCAGCGGCAGGTGGCCGCCAATGCTGTAGGTCAGACGGTCGGTCTCCAGGTCGATCACGCCACCCAGCATGGTCACGTGCTTGCCCAGGTTGCAGTTGATCAGCCCGCGGTTGATGTGGCCGAGAACGTCCGACGGCTTGAACTCCGGCAACATGTCGTTGCGCTTGGACTCGTACAGCAGCCGCGTGGTCATGAACTTCAGCAGCACGGTGACGAAGGCGGACGAAGCACCGTGGCCGGAAACGTCGGCCAGATAGAAGCCGATGCGGCGGGCGTCCACGCGGAAGTAGTCGACGAAGTCCCCCGACAGGTACAGCGACGGGATGATCTGGTGGGAGAAGGCCAGGCCTTCAGATTCCCACGGCGTCTCCGGCAGCATGTTCATCTGCACCTGGCGACCGGCGTTCTGGTCTTCCTGGAGCAGGTTCAGGCTGGCCTGCAACTCGCGGTTGGCGGTTTCCAGCTTCTCGCGGTAGCGGCGGTTTTCCGAGCGCAGGAAAGCGCGGTCCAGGGCACGGCGTACCGAGTGCTCCAGGACGGCAAGGTCTTCCAGCGGCTTGATCAGGTAGTCGGCGGCGCCCAGGCGCAGGGCCTCGACGGCGTCGCTCATGACACCGGCACCGGACAGCACGATCACCGGGGTTTCCACCGCCATCTCGGTGACGCGACGGATCAGCTCGAGGCCGTCCATCTGCGGCATGCGCAGATCGCAGATCACCAGATCGGGGAGTTCGTGCTCGAAGACTTTCAGGCCTTCCAGGCCGTTGGTGGCCTGTGTGACCTTGAATCCGCTGTCTTCCAGGTAGGCGGCGAGGCTTTCGCGGACGACGTCGTCGTCATCGATAATCAGCAGCGAGGCACTGGCTTTGTGCATGGGTCATCCAGGCAAACGGCGCCGGGGTTGTGGTTTGGCGCTCATTCTAGGGAACAGCGGCGCGGGTCGGTCGCGACAAGGCGCAGACACTACTCCCATCCGCTCAAGGGTTCAAGCAGGCGCCGCCCGCACCACGAATGGCGCGGGCTGGAGGACAGGAGAGGTCTGTGTGCAAGGCCGATCAGAAGTCGTCTTCGACCTCGCCGTCCTTGACCTTGAACTCGCGGTTCTGCAGGTAGGCGTTGCGGATGAAGGTGTACTTGTCGCCGCTGATCAGCTTCTCCGACTTGAGCAGGTCGGCGCGGGTATCGACCACGTCCACGGCACGCATGCTGTTACGCACCGGCACATTGTCGATGTACGGATACGGGCCGGTGTAGGCATCCGGAATCAGCGAAGGTGCATCGCGCAGGGTGCTCGGGCCCAGCAGCGGCAGCATCACGTAAGGGCCGCTGCCCACGCCGTAATGGCCGAGGGTCTGGCCGAAGTCTTCGTCGTTGCGGCGCAGGCCCATGTGGGTGGCCACGTCGAAGACGCCAGCGAGGCCGAAGGTGGTGTTGAACAGCAGGCGGCTGGTGTCCACGCCGGCGTCGCGGAACTTCAACTGCAGCAGGTTGTTGACCAGGTTCTTCACGTCACCGATGTTGCCGAAGAAGTTGTGCACGCCATCCTGCACGAAGTTCGGCGTGACGTACTGGTACCCCTGGGCCAGCGGCTTGAGCGCGTAGGTGTCCAGGGTGTCGTTGAAGGTGAAGATCGGGCGGTTGACGCTTTCCCACGGGTCGTCTTCGCTGGCAGCCTGGGCCAGGAACGGGAGGGTGGCAAGGCCAGCGGCGGCGAGCAGGCTGAAGCAGCGTTTCGTCCATTGGACGCCTAGTGGGCGCATCGGGAATTCTCCAGTGAATGTGAATCGGGCCAGCCATGGCGGCCGCGCTATGCGGGCAGAGTATATAGAGGCGAAACGGTTTTGCAGACCCGAACCGATCTCACAGGATTTCGATTCAGGGGCACAGGATGCCGTTTCGCTTGCTTGCAATTGAAAGCATAGTGCCACTTCAGTCGGGATACCGTGCGTCGATGACAATTTCCAGCGCATCGGAGCGCCAGAACTCCTGGTCCCACTCCACCAGCCGGCCGTCTTCCACATAGCTGGAGCGCTCCACGTACAGCCCTGGCGAGCCCGGTGTCAGTTGCAGCGGCGTTGCCCGCGCCTCCACCAGCGCCGTGGAGTGCATGGCCAGCTCGGAACGAGACAGCCTCAGCCCCAGTTCCTCGCGCAGCACGCGGGTGAGCGAGGTATCCAGCCCATGATCGAGCAGGCCTGCGCACCAGCTGGCGTCCAGGGTGATTTCCTCGAGCATCACCGGCCGCTCGTCGACCCAGCGGCGGCGCAGGATGCGGAATACCTCGGCCTCTTCAGCCACCCCCATGCGCCGCGCCAACGCCGGCCCGGCCGCGCGGCGTTCGGCAGCCAGCACCTCGGTACGCGGCACGCGGCCCTGGGCCTCGACGTAATCCATGAAGCCCGTGGTCCGCGTCGGGTTGTAGCGAATGCGCGGTGGCGAGACAAACCAGCCCCGGCGGTTCTCGCGGTACAGCACCCCTTCGGTCTCCAGTTGCTGCAGCGCCTCGCGCAGGGTCACGCGGGTGCAGCCGAAGCGCTCCGCCAGCTCGCGCTCGGCGGGCAGGCGCTGGCTCAGGGCGGCATTGGCAATGTCCTGCGCCAGTTGGTCGCGGATGCGCAGGTAGTGAGGCGTAGGTTCGACCGGCATGGGCATGTTCCGCAATAAGGCGCGGCGATTATAACGGCATGGCGGCGGACTTCATCGGACCGTCACATTGGCCCGCTAATCTGGCCTAGACCAATTACCAGAAAAGCCCACCATGCCTGCAACCGCCGACCTTCCGCGCTTCACGACCCTGCTGTTCGGACTGTCGGGCGACCTGGTGGACTTCGGCGCAAGGACGCTGCCGGTTGCCCTGCAACGCACCTGCCCCGATTGTCCGCCGGAACGCCTGATCAGCGCACTCGCCCTGCCCCCGCAGGACGCGCTGGACCTTACCCTGGGCCGCCGTGCCGAGCCCCAGGAGCGCAACCGCTTCCAGTCCGCCCTGGACGCCGCCGCCCAGGCCCACGCCGAAGCCACTCCCGGGGCCCTCGACGCCCTGCAGACGCTGCACCAGCGCGGTGTGCCCTGCGCCTGGCTCGATGAGCTGCCCGGCGCCACTGCGCTGCACCTGGCCACCGCCCTCGACGACCGCCTCGCCACCGGTTTGGACATCGCCGGGCGCCAATGGCCCGCGCCGGATTCCTGCTGGCAGGCGCTGATGCAGCTGGACAGCCCGCACCTGGACGGCTGCGTGCTGGTCAGCGGCCAGCCGCGCCTGCTCCAGGCGGGCCTCAACGCCGGCCTGTGGACCATCGGCCTGGCCACCAGCGGCCCCCTTTGCGGCCACGCGCCGGGAGACTGGGACGCCCTCGGCAACCTCGACCGCGACCGCCTGCGCGCCCAGGCGACGCTGGGCCTGTACCGCCTCGGCGTGCACTCGGTGATCGATCATCTGGGCGAGCTGGATTCCTGCCTGCAGGACATCGCCGGCCGCCGCCTGAAAGGAGAAAAGCCATGAAGCAAGAGCGCCACCGCTTCCTCGACGAACTGGCCGAGCGTTTCGCCAGCCACGGCGCCGAGCCTTACGGCGAGGCTGTCAGCCAGGCCGAGCACGCGCTGCAGTGCGCCACCCTGGCCGAGCGCGCCGGTTGTTCCGACAGCCTGGTGATCGCCGCCCTGCTCCACGACATCGGCCACCTCTACGAAGACCCGCAGCTGATCGATGAACAGGACCAGCGCCACGAGGAGTTCGGCGCCAACCTGCTGCGCGAGCTGCTGCCCGAATCCGTCTGGCAGCCGATCCGCCTGCATGTGGCCGCCAAGCGCTACCTCTGCGCGGTCGATCCGGCCTACCACGCCGGCCTGTCCTGGGCTTCACGGCAGAGCCTGGCACTGCAGGGCGGGCCGTTCGACGAGCGCGGCTCCAGCGCCTTCCTCAACGCGCCCTTCTCCCAGGACGCGCTGACCCTGCGCCGGCTGGACGATCTGGGCAAGGACCCGGCCATGCGCACGCCGGAGCTGGAGCACTTCTTCCCGCTGCTCGAACGTCTTCTGCGAATTGATCGGCATCAGGCAAGGGTGCGCGCGGCGGGTTAAGCTCAAAGGCATGGCGATGGACCTTTTCCCCGCTGGGCGAGGTCCATCTTTGGGTACGTATCGCAGAAGGACACCACCATGCCGACACAACGCCTCCAGGAAGAACTCCAGGCCCTGCGCGACCAGCTGGAACGTCAGCCGCCGCTGAACGCGGAAGAGCGCGAATCGCTGCAAGCGCTGATCAAGGACATCGAGTTGCAGCTGGCCAACGAAGAGGCGCTGGCCGACGAGACCCTGATGGACAACGTCAACCTGGCCGTGGAGCGCTTCGAGGCGAGCCACCCGACGCTGGCCGGCACGCTGCGCTCCATCGTGCAGAGTCTGGCGAACATGGGGATCTGAGCCCTGGTTCGCCGCCCCTAGACGTGAAAAACCCGGCTTCGGCCGGGTTTTTCGTATCCGCGTTTTGCAGGCGCACCGAGCCTTACTGGCGCACCAGCCGGCGATTGTCCGGCTGCACCGCTTCGCTGCTGCGGTAGGGATTGATGTCCAGCCCGCCACGGCGCACATAACGCGCGTAGACGGTCAGGCGGGTCGGCTGCAGCAGACGCTGCAGGTCGAGGTAGATGCGCTCGACGCACTGCTCGTGGAAGTCCTGGTGCTGGCGGAAGGACACGACGTAGGCCAGCAGGCTCGCGGCATCCAGCGCCGGGCCGTTGTACTCCACGACCAGGGTGCCCCAGTCCGGCTGGCCGGTGACCGGGCAGTTGGATTTGAGCAAGTGGCTGTAGAGCACTTCGTCGACACGACGGGTGTCGTCGCAGCGCAGCAGTTCCGGGCGCGGGTGATCGTAGCTCTGCACTGCAATGTCCAGGTCATCGACGCAGGTACCTTCGATGACTGCCACGCCTTCGCTCGCCACTTCGTCCAGACCACGCACACGCACGCCCACCGGCGCGCCGGCAGCAGCGGACAGGTCACGCTCCATCACCGCGCGCACGGCTTCGGCGTTGTCGAAGGCGGTCTGGTTCAGCGAATTGAGGTAGAGCTTGAAGGACTTGGACTCGATGATGTTCGGCGACTGCGCCGGGATCGAGAACTCGCCGATGGCCACCACCGGCTTGCCCGAGTCGGTCAGCCAGGACAGCTCATAGCAGTTCCACAGGTCCACGCCCTGGTACGGCAGGGTTTCCGCGGTCAGGCCCAGCTCCGCCCACTTGGTGGTGCGGGAGATCGGGAACAGCAGCTCCGGCGCGTAGCTGGAGACGTATTCGCTGGATTTGCCCAGGGGCGAGTGTTCGGCGGGATGCTGCATGGGGGATGACCTGCTGGATCGGCAATGCGGGTGGTGGCGCGAGGCGGCGAGTGTATACAAATCCGCCGGTCCTTTCAGCAGCTCGCGGACGAGCCGGGCCAAGCGGTTTCCCTGTAGGAGCGAGCCGTTGGTGCGTCAGAACCCCATCCGCACGCCGGCGACCCAGTAGCCCTCCTCCTGATCTTCGCCCTCGGCACGGGCGATATCGCCACTGCGGCCGTAGGTCTTGTTCCACACGTAGCCGAAGTACGGCGCGAACTCCCGGCGCACTTCGTAGCGCAGGCGCAGGCCTGCCTCCAGTTCGCTGCCACCGGCACCCACGCCAGTGTCGCGGTCATCGGCCAGCGCCAGGTTGTACTCCAGCGAGGGTTCGAGGATCAGCCGCTGGGTCAGCAGCAGTTCGTACTCGGTCTCCAGGCGCAGGGACGGATCGCCGCGCTCGCTGAGGAACAGGTTGGCGTCCACCTCGAACCACTGCGGCGCCAGGCCCTGGATGCCCAGTACGGCGTAGCTGCGCGACGGGCCCGGCTGGTCGTCGTGACGCACGCCCACCTGCCAGTCCCAGAAGTCCGCGACCATGCGCTGATAGAGCAGCTGCACTTCGTTGTCGGTGGTGGGGCCACCGGCGTCGCGCTCGCCTTCCAGCTTCAGGCGCAGCTTCTGGTAGTCGGTGCCGTACCAGCCCTGGGCTTCCCAGCCCAGCGCCTGGTCGTTGCCGTGGAAGCGGCTTTCCAGGCGCTGGATCAGCAGCGAGCCCAGGGGCATGTCGTCCATCTCGGCACTTTCGGCGGGCAAGGCGAGGCCCAGGGTCGCCGCGCAGGCCACCGTTGCTATGCGTTTCATGGCGGTTCCTCAGAGGCTGGCGCTGGCGGGGGCCGGCTCGACTATGACCTTGCGCATCATGCCGGCGGCCATGTGGTAGATCAGGTGGCAGTGGAAGGCCCATTCACCCAGTGCGTCGGCGGGCACGTCGACGTCCAGGGTGCTGCCCGGCGCCACGCTGACCACGTGCTTGAGCGGGTTGAAGCGGCCGTTGCCCTTGTCCAGCTGCATCCACATGCCGTGCAGGTGCATGGGGTGGGTCATCATGGTGTCGTTGACGAAGCGGATGCGTACGCGCTCGCCGTAGGTCAGGCGGATCGGCTCGGCCTCGGAGTACTTCCTGCCGTCGATGGACCAGAAGTAGCGCTCCATGTTGCCGGTCAGGCGGAACTCGATGGTGCGGTCCGGCGCGCGGTAGTCGGCATAGGGGCGCATGGCCTTGAGGTCCGCATAGACCAGCAGGCGGTTGCCCGGCGCGGCCGGCTGCGGCGCCAGCCCGCTGCCCGGTGCGTAGTCGGACTTCGGCGCGGCCATGGCCGAGTGATCCATGCCCGCCATCTGCGAAGGGTCCATGCCGGCCATGCTGGAGTGATCCATGCCGGCCATGTCCCCAGCGCCAGAGTCGGCACCCTGCCCCGCCATCGCCATGCCACTGCGGTCCATGCCTTCATGGTTCATGCCCATGTCGGCCATGGTCAGCAGGGGCCGTTCGCGCAGCGCCGGCACCTCGGCCTGCAATCCGGCGCGCGGCGTCAGGGTGGCGCGGGCGTAGCCGCTGCGGTCCATGGCTTCGGCGAAGAAGGTGTAGGCGCGGTCTTCCTGCGGCTGGACTATCACGTCGTAGGTCTCGGCCACGGCGATGCGCAATTCGTCCACCGTCACCGGCTGCACGTCGTTGCCGTCGGCCTGCACCACGGTCATCTTCAGGCCGGGGATGCGCAGGTCGAAATAGCTCATGCCCGAGCCATTGATGAGGCGCAGGCGCACCCGTTCGCCGGGCCTGAACAGGCCGGTCCAGTTCTGCTCGCTGTCCTGGCCGTTGACCAGGAAGCGGAAGCCGGTGATGTCGGCGATGTCCGTCGGCGTCATGCGCATGCCGCCCCAGTCCAGGCGGTCGCGCAGGGTCGCCATGAAGCCATTGGCGCCGGAGTCGGCGATGAAGTCGCCAAGGGTGCGCTGGTTGCGGTTGTAGTAGTCGCTCTGCTTCTTCAGGTTGGCGAACACGGTTTCCGGGCGGGTGTCGTGCCAGTCGGCCAGCAGCAGGGTGTACTCGCGGTCGTAACGGTACGGTTCCCGCGCCTTCGGCTCGATCACCAGCGGGCCGTAGAGCCCCTCGATTTCCTGGAAGTCGCTGTGGGCGTGATACCAGTAGGTGCCGGACTGCTTCACGCTGAAGCGGTAGGTGAAGGTCTCGCCGGGCTTGATGCCGGGGAAACTGATGCCCGGCACGCCGTCCTGGGTGTAGGGCAGGATCAGCCCGTGCCAGTGCAGCGAAGTGTCGCGGTCGAGGGTGTTGGTGACACGCAGCTCGACGTCCTCGCCCTCCTTGAAGCGCAGCTCCGGCGCGGGCGTGCGGCCGTTCACCGTGAGCGCCTTGCGGGCGCCGTCGGACAGCTTCAGCTCGCCCTCGCCTATCGTCAGGTCATACACCCCCGCCTGCACCGCCAACGGTGCCAGCAGCAGCGCCCCCAGAGCCCACTCCCTTGCGCGGATCATCATGGCGCGCTCAGGGCTTGACGGTCAGTTTGCCGACCATGCCGGCCTGGTAGTGCCCCGGGATGTTGCAGGCAAATTCCAGGCTGGTGGCCTTGCTGAAGGTCCAGGTCAGCTCGGCGGTCTTGCCCGGCTCCACCAGCACGCTGTTGGGGTCGTCGTGCTTCATCATCTGGCCCATCGGCTGGTCGCCATGGCCCATTTTCGAATGATCCATCTGGCTCATGTCGTGCTGCATGCCGGTGGGGGTGAGCATTCCGGAGTCCATCATCTGCTGCATTTCCTGCTGGTGGCCGGCGTGCATCGCGGCGCTGCCCAGGTTGAATTCATGCAGCAGGCTGCCGGTGTTCTGGATGACGAAGCGCACGGTCTCACCTGGCTTCACGTCGATGCTTTCCGGCTCGAAGAACATCTCGCCCAGCTTGATCTCGACGGTGCGGGTGGCCTGGGCGGCCTTGGCCGGCTTGCCGAAGTCGTAGGCGTGCCCGGCATCGGCCAGGACCGGCAGGCTGATGGCGGCGGCGAGGCCAAGGACGGAGGCTTGGAGCAGATGACGCAGGGACATGGCGACTCTCCTTTAAGGTCTGTGGCCATGGTCGCTGTCGGCAGCTGAGGGCTAGCTGTCGGGAAGATTACAACTCTGTCAGCTTGGCGCTATCCGGTTCGGCGCGGGGTATAAAGAGGGCGAAAAAAAGCCCGCCGAAGGGCGGGCAAGGGGCACCACAATGAATCGGGTTCAGCAGGCCTGGCGCGCCGTCGCGGCCTGTTCCTGCATGCGCTGGAAGGTGATGTCCCCTCCTCCATCGGCCAGTGCCGGCGCGGCGGGGAACAACAACACGGCGAACAGCGTGGAAATGATCAGGTGCATGGCGAGCTCCTCGATGGCGCTGGAAAATGAACACGCCGCCAGTCTGTAACGCCGACACTGTCAGTTCGCTGACCGCCCCATTACCCTGATGACAGCTGCGCCCAGAGCGCCACAATGGATACCCGGATGAAACTGCTCATCGTCGAAGACGAACCGCGCATTGGCCAGTACCTGCAGCAGGGCCTGAGCGAGGCCGGCTTCGCCGTCGACCTGACCGCCGACGGCGACGAAGGCCTGCAACTGGCACTGGCCGGTGAACATGACCTGCTGATCCTCGATGTGATGCTGCCCGGCCGCGATGGCTGGCAGATTCTCCAGGCGCTGCGCCAGGCAGGCAGCGCGGTGCCGGTGCTGTTCCTCACCGCCCGCGATGCCGTGGAAGACCGTGTGCGCGGCCTGGAACTGGGCGCCGACGACTACCTGGTGAAACCCTTCGCCTTCGTCGAACTATTGGCCCGCGTGCGCACGCTGTTGCGTCGCGGTGGCCAGCAACTGCAGGAAACCACCCTGCAGCTGGCGGACCTCGAACTGGACCTGCTGCGTCGCCGCGTACAACGCGCCGGCAAGCGCATCGACCTGACCGCCAAGGAGTTCGCCCTGCTGGAACTGCTGCTGCGCCGCAGCGGCGAGGTGCTGCCCAAGTCGCTGATCGCATCCCAGGTGTGGGACATGAATTTCGACAGCGACACCAACGTCATCGAAGTCGCCATCCGCCGCCTGCGCGCCAAGGTCGACGACGACTTCCCGCAGCGCCTGATCCACACTGTGCGCGGCATGGGCTACGTGATGGAAGAGCGCGAAGCATGAGCGCGCGCCTGTCCCTCGGCCTGCGCCTGAGCCTGCTGTTCGCCGCTTGCACTGCCGCGGTGTCGCTGCTGGCGGGGATCATCTTCAGCCGCGCCAGCGAAGCCCACTTCATCGAGCTGGATCATCAGTTGATGGCCGGCAAGCTGGCGATCTTCCGCGACGTGCTGGGCGATGTTCGCGGCCCGGAACAATTGCCCCCGCACACCGCGGAACTGCGCCGCGAGCTGCGTCGCCATCCCGACCTCGGCCTGCGCCTGCAGGGGCCCGATGGCCAGTCCTGGTTCTGGCAGTTGCCGGCAATGAACATGAGCAGCGACGAAGCCCCCACCTACCGCGAGCTGCAAGCCCCGCTGGACGCCGGTCAGCCCGGGGGCCCGCAACTGACGCTGATCCTCGACATCACCCACCACCAGCATTTCCTGCAACGCATGCAGCGGCTGATCTGGATGACCATGGGTTTCTCCGCCCTGGCTACCGCCCTGCTCGGCGCCTGGGCCGCCCGTGCCAGCCTGCGCCCGCTGCGACGCATGAGCGAGGTGGCGGCGCAGGTCAGCGCGCACTCGCTGACCACCCGTCTGGACGCCGGGCAGATGCCGCAGGAACTGCGCGGCCTGGCCGGCGAGCTGAACGCCATGCTGGCGCGCCTGGAAGAAGCCTTCCAGCGTCTGTCGGCGTTCTCCGCCGACATCGCCCACGAACTGCGCACGCCGCTGACCGGGCTGCTGACCCAGACCCAGGTGGTGCTGTCGCGCTCGCGCGGCCTGGAGGACTACCGCGAGGCGCTGCACGGCAACCTGGAAGAGCTGGAGCGGCTGACCGCGATGGTCAACGACATGCTGTTCCTCGCCAAGGCCGACCATGGCCTGCTCACGCCCAGCAGCCAGCCGCTGGATTTGGCCGGCGAGGTGGACGAGTTGCTGGAGTTCTACGGGCCGCTGGCGGAAGAAAAATCCATTGCCCTGGAGCGCGCCGGCGAGCTGTCGGTGCAGGGCGACCGCGCGCTGCTGCGCCGGGTGCTGGCCAACCTGCTGGACAACGCCCTGCGCTTCACTGCGGACGGCGGGCAGATTCGCGTACGCCTGGAGCCGGGCCGCCTGAGCGTGGAGAACCCGGGGCGGGAGATTCCCGCCGAACGCCTGCCGCGCCTGTTCGACCGTTTCTATCGCGCCGACCCGGCCCGTCGCGAAGGCCAGGGGGAGCATGCCGGGCTGGGGCTGGCGATCTGCCGTTCCATCGTCCGCGCCCATGGCGGGGAGATTCGCTGCGAGTCGGCGCAGGGGTGGACGCGGTTCGTTATCGAGTTTCCGCAGTAACGCTTTTTGTAGGAGCGAGGGGGACGCCCAGTTCTTGCTTGCGAACGGACTCACCGGCAGCTCCAGCGTTGGGCGGGTTCGCGAGCAAGCTCGCTCCTACAAGGGGACTCACCCGCCGCGAAATGTCAGAAAAGAAAAAGGCCCCAACCGGGGCCTTTTTCATCAACGCGACGAAGCGCTCACTGCCGCATGCCGCGCCCGCTCACCAGCAGGCGCACGCAGAAGAGGTACAGCAGCACGGTCGCCACCAGCATGAAGACCACCGCCGTGCCGATACGGATGTCGGACACGCCGAGGATGCCGTAGCGGAAGGCGTTGACCATGTGCAGGATCGGGTTGGCCAGCGACACGGTCTGCCAGAACGGCGGCAGCAGCGTGATCGAGTAGAACACCCCGCCCAGGTAGGTCAGCGGTGTCAGCACGAAGGTCGGGACGATAGAGATGTCGTCGAAGTTGCGCGCGAACACCGCGTTGACGAAACCGCCCATGGAGAAGATCCCCGCGGTCAGCACCACCACCAGCACGGTGATGCCCAGGTGGTGGATCTGCAGGTCGGTGAAGAACAGCGACAGGATGGTGACGATCACGCCCACCGCCAGCCCGCGCAGCACGCCGCCGCAGACGAAGCCCAGGAGGATGGTGTGCGGCGACACCGGCGACACCAGCAGTTCCTCGATGTTGCGCTGGAACTTGCTGCCGAAGAAGCTCGACACCACGTTGCCGTAGGAGTTGGTGATCACCGACATCATGATCAGCCCCGGCACGATGTACTGCATGTAGGTGAAGCCACCCATGTCGCCGATCTGCCGGCCGATCAGGTTGCCGAAGATGACGAAGTACAGAACCATGGTGATCGCCGGCGGCAGCAGGGTCTGCGGCCAGATGCGCAGGAAGCGGCGGACTTCGCGGTAGACGATGGTGTTGAGGGCGACCCAGTTGGCGCGCAGTTCGTGACTCATACCGCCACCTTCGACAGATTCTTCTCCACCAGCGACACGAACAGTTCCTCCAGGCGGTTGCTCTTGTTGCGCAGGCTCAGCACCTGCAGGCCCTGGGCGTTGAGCTGGACGAACAGCCCGTTGATGCCCAGCGACTTGTCCACCTGCACTTCCAGCGTGTGGTCATCCACCAGCCGCACCGGGTAGCCGTCCAGCTTCGGCGCCGCGCTCAGGGTGCCTTGCAGGTCAAGGTAGAAGGTCTCCACGTGCAGCTTGTTCAGCAGCTTGCGCATGCTGGTGTTCTCCACGATGGTGCCGTGGTCGATGATCGCGATGTTGCGGCACAGCTGCTCGGCCTCCTCCAGGTAGTGCGTGGTGAGGATGATGCTGATGCCTTCCTGGTTGAGTTCGGTGAGGAAGTTCCACATCGAGCGACGCAGCTCGATGTCCACCCCGGCGGTGGGCTCGTCAAGGATCAGCAGGCGCGGCTCGTGCACCAGCGCGCGGGCGATCATCAGGCGACGCTTCATGCCGCCGGAAAGCTCGCGCGAGGCGGAGTTGCGCTTGTCCCACAGGCCCAGCTGGGTCAGGTACTTCTCGGCGCGGCCCTTGGCCACGCTCATCGGGATGCCGTAGTAGCCGGCCTGGGTGACGACAATGTCGAACACCTTCTCGAACTGGTTGAAGTTGAACTCCTGGGGCACCACGCCCAAGCAGCGCTTCAAGCCGTACGGGTCCTTGTCCAGATCATGGCCGAACACGTTGACCGTGCCGCTGGTCTTGTTCACCAGGGTGGAGAGGATGCCGATGGTGGTGGATTTGCCGGCACCGTTGGGGCCCAGCAAGGCAAAGAAATCGCCCTCGGCGACGTCCAGATCGATGCCCTTGAGGGCCTGGAAGCCGTTGCCGTAGGTCTTCGTCAGTTGACGGATGGACAGCGCGGAACTCATGGGTATTCCCGTTGCAAGTCGGTGGAAAGACGCATGTCTTTGGAAAAAGGCCTGCTTGATAAGGGTACGCCGCGAGGATTGCAACCTCCGCGGCACGCGCAGGCATTCAGGTCAGATCGGTCATCACCGCATTACGGTAGGCCGAGCGCGCCTTCAGGCGTTCGTACCAGGCCTGAAGATGCGGCTGTGCCGGGCGCTCGATGGGCATTTCGAACCAAGCATAGATGAAGCTGCCCAGCGGTATGTCGCCCATGCCGAATTGTTCGCCGCTGAGGTACGGCTGCTTCGCCAGCGCCGCCTCAGGGACCGCCAGCAGAGCCACGCAGGTATCGATGGCGGCCTGGATGGCGGCGGCATCGCGTTGCTCCGGCGGGGTGCGCAGGGTACCCCAGAACACGGTGCGGAACGGCGCGGCAAAGGACGAGGTGGTCCAGTCCATCCACTTCTCGGTGCTGGCACGCTGCTGCAGGTCCTGCGGGTAGAGGTCCGGGGCATAGCGCGCGGCGAGGTAGCGGACGATGGCGTTGGATTCCCAGAGAACGAAGCCTTCGTCGTCCAGGGTCGGCACCACACCGTTGGGGTTCAGTGCACGATACGGCGCCTCGTTGACCAGGCCGAACGCTCCGCCGGCGTCGATCCGCTCATAGGCCAGGCCGGCCTCTTCCGCGCACCAGAGCGCCTTGCGCACGTTGGAGGAATTCTTCCGGCCCCAGATCTTGAGCATGCTGCGCCTCTCTTGTTGTCGTCATTCGATGGCATCGGTCGCGTGGACGCGATTTCGGATGACGGCACCCTACCGGCTAAGGCGCCAGGAAAAAAGACACACGTACTGATGGTTACTATCGATTGCTTTCATGGGCGATTGCTTTCACGGGAGCGATGGCTTTCAGGCTTCGCTGCGCATGTCACCGTCCAGCGGCGCGTCCTCGCCGGTGAACAGGTGCGGGTAGCACTGCTTGAGGTAGCCGAAGAAGAACTCCTCGGGCACATCGGGGAACTGGCCGTGATCGCGCAGGTACTCCATGTGCCGCTCGCCGCCGCGGTTGAACGGGTGGAAGACGCTGTCGTTGCGCCCGTCGAAATCCAGCGGCAGCACGCCGAAGGCCTCGCAGAGGCCGATGTCGAAGGCCGGTGTGGCCTTGACCCAGCGGCCTTCGAGGAACAACTCGGTGTAGCCATGCATGGCGAACACCTCGCTGCGCAGCAGCTCCAGCAGGCGCGGCGTGGCCAGGTGGTTCTTCACGTCGGCCAGGCCGATGCGCGCGGGGATGCCGCAATGCCGGGCGCAGGCCGCCAGCAACGTGGCCTTGGGCACGCAGTAGGATTGCCCGGCCTGCAGCGCATGGCTGGCCTTGAGGGTCTGCGGGTCGCGGCTGAACACGTAGGGGTTGTAGCGAATCTGGTCGCGCACCGCGTAATACAGGGCCACCGCCTGCTCCAGCGGAGTCCCGCCGTCGCCCCGGTGATTTAGAGCGAACTCGATTACCCCGGGGTGGTCACTATCAACGAAGCGGCTGGGCTTGAGGTAGGGCTGCATGGCGTTGTCTCCGGGCGGTTCATCCTTGATGGCACCCACAGTCTAACCAGCGCCGGCGCCTGCCCGACAAGGCAATCCGGCCAAGCTGTCCGGCCATGCGGCCATCGTTCCGATTCGGCCAGCTAAGCTTCCGGTGCATCGTGGAGGGAGCCCCACCGGGAATACCTGCCGCTGTGTTCGCGCACTCTCGTCACCAAGCCCACTCAGGCCTGTTTTCGCCGGGCTGGGCTGTCATGGAGGAATCCGCATGCTGCTCGTCTGGTTACTCGTCCTGATCCTCGGCGTCGCCTGGCTCGCGCACCGTCGCGCCGCGCCCCTGAAGGCACTCGGCATAGTCGCCGTGTACCTCGCACTGATGAGCCTGTTCAGCCACGCCCATGGCTGGATGGTGCTGTTGTGGCTGCTCTGGGCCGTGGTCGCGGTGACCATCCTGGCCACCGACCTGCGCCGCAGCCTGTTCACTTCACGGCTGTTCGCCTGGTTCAAGAAGACCCTGCCGCCGATGTCCGAGACCGAACGCGAGGCCATCGAGGCCGGCACCGTCTGGTGGGATGGCCAGCTGTTCAGCGGCCGCCCGGACTGGCACACGCTGCTGGGCTACCCCAAGGCGCAACTGACCGAGGAGGAACAGGCCTTCGTCGACGGCCCCACCGAGCAGCTGTGCGCGATGATCAACGACTACCAGGTCGGCAAGGACATGGACCTGCCGCCCGAGGCCTGGGCCTACATCAAGAGCCAGGGCTTCTTCGGCCTGATCATCCCGAAGGAATACGGCGGCAAGGGCTTCTCCGCCTTCGCCCACTCCCAGGTGGTGATGAAGCTCGCCACCCGCAGCGGCGACCTGGCCTCCACGGTGATGGTGCCCAACTCCCTCGGCCCGGCCGAACTGCTGCTGCACTACGGCACCGACGCCCAGCGCCAGCGCTACCTGCCGCGCCTGGCCACGGGCGACGAGATTCCCTGCTTCGCCCTGACCAGCCCGCAGGCCGGCTCCGATGCCGGCGGCATGACCGACGTCGGCGTGGTCTGCAAGGGCCAGTGGCAAGGCGAGGAAGTCATCGGCCTGCGCCTGACCTGGGAGAAGCGCTACATCACCCTCGGCCCAGTGGCCACCCTCCTCGGTCTGGCCTTCAAGTGCCATGACCCGGACCACCTGCTGGGCGAGGAAGAAGACCTCGGCATCACCCTGGCGCTGATCCCCACCGATACCGACGGCGTGCAGATCGGCCGGCGCCACGTCCCGCTGGGTGCCGCCTTCATGAACGGCCCGAACTCCGGCAAGGACGTGTTCGTGCCGCTGGACTACATCATCGGCGGCCAGGAAATGATCGGCAAAGGCTGGATGATGCTGATGAACTGCCTGTCGGTGGGCCGCTCGATCTCCCTGCCGGCGGTGGGCACCAGCGCCGCCAAGGCCGGCAGCTATGTCAGCGGCCGCTATGCACAGGTGCGCGAGCAGTTCAACGTACCGCTGTCGGCCTTCGAAGGCATCCAGGAAGCCCTCGCCCGTATCGGCGGCAACGCCTGGATGATGGACAGCGCGCGGATCCTCACCGCCAACGCGGTGGACCTGGGCGAGAAACCCTCGGTGCTCTCGGCGATCCTCAAGTACCACCTCACCGAACGCGGCCGCGAGTGCATCGCCCACGCCATGGATATCCACGGCGGCAAGGGCATCATCATGGGTCCGAACAACTACCTGGGCCGTTCCTGGCAGGCCGCGCCGATCTTCATCACCGTCGAGGGCGCCAATATCCTCTCGCGCAACCTGATGATCTTCGGCCAGGGCGCCATCCGCTGCCATCCGTACGTGCTCAAGGAAATGGAACTGGCCCGCCGCGAGGACCAGGACCAGGCCGAACGCGAATTCGACGAACTACTGCTCAACCACATCGGCTTCGCCGTCAGCAACGCCGCCAGCAGCCTGCTGCTGGGCCTGGGCTTCGGCAGCTTCGACCAGGTGCCGGGCGACCGCATCAGCCGCCCGTACTACCGCGCGCTGAACCGCCTGGCCGCGTCCTTCGCCCTGCTCGCCGACTTCAGCATGATGATGCTCGGCGGCGAACTGAAGCGCCGCGAGCGCCTCTCCGCGCGCCTGGGCGATGCGCTGAGCCACCTCTACCTGGGCTCCGCCGCGCTCAAGCGCTACCACGATCTGGACAATCCGGATTACCTGCACCCGCTGCTGTGCTGGGCCATGGAGGAAAACCTGGAGAAGGCCGAAGCCGCCCTGGCCGACCTGATCGACAACTTCCCCAACCGCGCCTTCGCCTGCCTGCTGCGCGTGCTGGTGCTGCCGCTGGGCCGTCGCCACCGCGGCCCGAGCGACACGCTGGATGCGGAGATTGCCGAAATCCTCGGACGCCCGCTCAGCGACCCGGCGCTGCAGGCGATCCTCGCCGGCGCGCACCTGCCCACCGGCGCGGACGATCCAGTCGCCAAGCTCACCTTCGCCTACGACCAGCTCGCCGCCGCAGCGCCCCTGCAGAAGAAGCTGCACAAGGCGCTGAAGGAGCACGGCGTCAATCCCAAGCCGGGGCAGTCGCCCATCGATGCCGCCGTCGAGGCCGGTGTGCTGGAGGCCGCGGAAGCAGAAATCCTGCACGCCGCCGAGCACGCGCGCCGCGCCGTGATCGACGTGGATGACTTCTCCAAGGAGGAACTGGCCGGCAAGGCCGGGTGATCCTTAGCCTCCACGCACAGGGCGCCTTCTGGCGCCCTTTTTTCTCCGACGCACAGCAATGCCTGCCCCGGCTATCAGGTGCACACTGAAGGCATCACCGTCATGGAGAACCGCCCATGCGTCGAACCATCCTCCTGCTGCTCGCACTGCTGGCTGGCAGCGCCCACGCCGATCCCTGGCTCTACCCCAGCCGGCCGCGTCCTGCTCCGGCACCCAGCCCGGTCATCGACCCGATCCAGCAACAGCAGGACAGCCTGCGCCGCCAGCAGCAGATTCGGCAGAACCAGCTGGACAGCCAGCGCCTGAACTACGAGGACCAGCGCCTGCAGATGCAGCAGCAGGACCTGCAACGCCAGCAGGACAACCAGCGACGCTGGAACGAACAGCGCCGGCAGAGCGACCAGATGATCCAGCGGCAGAGGAATGAGCTGCAGCAGGACCAGCTGCAACAGCAGCAGCGGATCCTCGACCAGCAACGCCAGCAGATCGACAACCAGCGCCGGCAGATCCAGATGCGCCCGCTCCGCTGATCGTCCCGGCGGCAGCGACGGCGAAACCCGATATACTCCCCGGCCGTTTGCACACAGCTCCAGAGGAATCCCATGGCCAGCGCCTATCTCGATCACCATATCGCCCTGCTCAACCACCTGCGCATGATCCTTGGCGCCCTGGGCGAAGCCGAGCAGGTTCCCGAGGACAACCACGGCCTGTTCCTCGAGCGCTTCGACGAGCTGCTGGTGGAGCTGCCCCGCGACCCGGAAGGTGCGCAGTACCTGGGCCAGGACCTGATCAGCCAGATTTTCCACCGCTACCCGCAGATCGCCCACCTGATTCCGCGCGACCTGCTGTGGTTCTTCGGCGGCGACTGCCTGCACTACATGCCCGACGAGGAACTGCAGATGTACCAGCAGCTCGACGAGCGCCGCTTCGAGGCCGAAGAAACGGGCGAGCCCTTCGACTGGAACGCCGAGAAGCGCCTGCTGGCCCTGCCGGACGACACGCCCAAGCACTGAAATCCCCCCGCCGCAGCGCTTGTCGCCGCGTCGCGGACCTTCTGTCCAGCGCTGCACCCGGCGCACTTCGACCGTCCCGACCGGCTGCAGGCTCTCTCCGACACCAGCGACCTGTTCACTCGCCCGGGTTGTACCGGGCGCCGCGCTGATCAGACTTATCATCCACCTGCTGGTAACCGGGCACCTGCGGGTACGCCGCGAGGAACAGCCGGCTGTCGCGCAACCCCAGGCCCCGGAAACGCAAAAAGCCCGCTGTAAGCGGGCTTTTTCATGGATGGATTGTCCAGTGCAAACGAAAACGCCGCCCATCAGGGCGGCGTTTCGATTCTGGAGCGGGAAACGAGACTCGAACTCGCGACCCCGACCTTGGCAAGGTCGTGCTCTACCAACTGAGCTATTCCCGCATCAACTTGCTGTAACCTTCAGCTTTCACCGGAGGTTAACGAAAACGCCGTCCTGATGGACGGCGTTTCGATTTTGGAGCGGGAAACGAGACTCGAACTCGCGACCCCGACCTTGGCAAGGTCGTGCTCTACCAACTGAGCTATTCCCGCAGCAACTTGTTGCAACCTTCAGCTTTCGCCGAAGGGTAACGCCATTTCATCTTTCGCTCACCGCCGTGGCGATGATCGAGAATCTGGAGCGGGAAACGAGACTCGAACTCGCGACCCCGACCTTGGCAAGGTCGTGCTCTACCAACTGAGCTATTCCCGCAATGGCGTCCCCTAGGGGACTCGAACCCCTGTTACCGCCGTGAAAGGGCGGTGTCCTAGGCCACTAGACGAAGGGGACGCGGCCCGGAACTTAACATCTTTCCGACTTCAGCGCTCTGGCAGTTCTGCGTTTCGCGTCGAAGTGGCGCGCATTCTAGGGACGCTTTGGAAAGTCGTCAACCCTCCAGAGAAATATTTTTTAAATCAAAGACTTCTGAGTAAAAACTGAGCTGCCGCTATCAGCAGTATCACTAAGACATTACACTCGCGGAAAAACATCCGGAGCACTCCACGGTGTCGCCAATCGTCATTACGGTCCTGGTTCTCGTCGGTATCGCCCTGCTGGTCGCCATCGGCTACATCAATCACCTGGTGGAAAACCGCAAGCTGGAGCAGGCGCGCCTGAAAGCCGACCTGTCCGACCGCTGCCGGCGCTGCGCCGATGTTTCCGAGTCCCTGCCCGGCCAGTTCATGTCGCCGGCATTGAAGCTGCTGCTCAGTGGCTTCGAGCTGAACCTCAGCGAACGCCTGCTGAGCGTCGACAAGCAGAACGCCGCGCTCAGGCAGCGCATGGAAGAGCTGCGCGGCCTGGTCGCCAAGGGCGAGGCCATCCCGGTGAAGAATGCGCCGCAACCCATCCTCACCGAGGCCAAGGCCAAGGACGTGCGCTTCCTTTTCGAAGCGCTGCACGCCCAGCTCACCCGCTGCGCCCAGGACAACATGCTGCCGCGGGCCGAGGCTCAGAAGTGGGTCAAGGAAATCCGCCACCTGCTCACCCTCCTCCATATAGAGTTCTTCGGCAACCTCGGCCAGCAGGCGTTGCAGCAGGGCCAACCGCGCCAGGCGCGCCTGGCCTTCGAGCGCGGCGCACAGTACCTGCAGAAGCAACCGGAGATCGGCCGCTACCAGGCGCAGCTCAAGCAGATGGAAGCCCAGCTGGCCCACGCCAACGCCCTCGTGCTGGAAACCTCGCAGCCCGCCCCGGACGAACCGAGCGAGCTGGGCGACGGCCTCAAGGCGCTGGACGAAGACGATATCTGGAAGAAGAAGAACCTTTACGACTGATTCGACGTCGAATCAGAACCCCGGCCACCTTCGCCCCAGGAGCCTTGCATGAGCCTCGTCGTCTTCGGCGCCCCGCTGTCCCCCTTCGTCCGCAAAGTCCGCCTGTTCGCCGCCGAGAAAGGCTTCGACTACCAGCTGGAGAACGTCAACCCGTTCAACCAGCCGGACTGGTACCGCGAACTGAACCCGCTGCGCCGCGTGCCGGCGATCCGCGACGGCGACTTCACCCTCGCCGACTCCAGCGTCATCTGCCATTACCTGGAAGATCGCGACCCACAGCGCGCCCCGTTATGCGGTACAGGTGCCGAGTCCCGCGCGCGGATCAACTGGCTGGAAAAGTACGCCGACTACGAGCTGGCCCCGCTGACCACCTTCACGGTGTTCCGCAACCGCCTGCTCAAGCCGCTGATGGGCAAGGTCTGCGATGAAGTCGCGGTGAAAGGCGCCATGCAGGAGAAGCTCCCGGAGCACTTCGATTACCTGGAGAAGTGCCTGGGCGAGCAGCAGTGGTTCGTCGATGACCGCTTCAGCCTCGCCGACATCGCCATCGCCTGCCAGCTGGTGAACCTGCGCCACGGCGAAGAACAGCTGGATGCCCAGCGCTGGCCGAAGCTGGCCGCGCACTTCGAGCGCACCCTGGCCCGCCCTGCCCTGGCCGAGATCGTCCAGGGCGAGCTGCAGATCATCGCCAAGATCATGGCCAAACGCTGAGCCGCCGCTCCCTGCAGGAGCGGGCCGTGCCCGCGAAGCGCGGACAAAGTCCGCGCCCGAGCCCCATGAAAAAGCCCCGCCTGGGCGGGGCTTTTTGTTACCTGCGAGAAATCAGCAGTCGGAAAGGCGCAGGATAATCTCCACCAGGCGCTCGATACCGGCCTGGTCTTCAGCACTGAAACGGCCGACCGACGGACTGTCCAGGTCAAGCACGCCGATCAGCCGACCACCCTTTACCAGCGGCACCACCAGCTCGCTGTTGGAAGCACTGTCGCAAGCAATGTGGCCGGGGAAGGCGTGCACGTCTTCCACACGCTGGGTTTCGCGGGTACGCGCCGCAGCGCCGCACACGCCTTTGCTGAAGGGAATGCGCACGCAGGCGACCTTGCCCTGGAACGGGCCGAGCACCAGTTCTTCGTTGCGGTTCAGGTAGAAGCCGGCCCAGTTCAGGTCCGGCAGTTCGTTGAACAGGAACGCGGAAAACTGCGAGGCATTGGCGATGAAATCGCGCTCGTCGGCGAACAGCGATTCCGCCTGGGCGGCCAGCAGCGCGTAGCCACCGAGGCCGGCACCGGCCTGTTGCAGATCGATCATGGAGTGTCTCCTTCCAGCAATTGTCGGCCCACCCAGTAGCGGGCGAATTGATAGGCACAGCGGCCATTACGGTTGCCGCGCCCGAGCGCCCAGCGGATGGCTTCCTTCTCCAGTTCCTCGTCCCAGGCCCAGGCGGCGAGCCCGGACTTCTGCGCGAGCACCTCGATCCAGTGGCGCACCACGCTGAGGAAGTGCTCCTGGGTGAAGGGATAGAAGGACAACCACAGGCCGAAGCGGTCGGACAGGGCGATCTTGTCTTCGACGGCTTCGTTGGGGTGCAACTCGCCGTCAACCATCTTCCAGTTCTCGTTGTCGCTCTGTTTTTCCGAGACCAGGTGACGGCGATTGGACGTGGCATAAAGCAGCACGTTGTCCGGGGCCTGTTCCAGCGAGCCGTCGAGCACGCTCTTGAGGACGCGGAAATCGCCCTCGCCGGCGTCGAACGACAGGTCGTCGCAGAACAGCACGAAGCGCTGCGGCAGCCCCTGGATCAGCTCGACCACACGCGGCAGGTCAGCCAGGTGGTCGCGCTCGATCTCGATCAGACGCAGCCCCTCACCGGCCAGTTCCGCCAGCAGCGCGCGCACCAGCGAGGATTTGCCTGTGCCACGGGCGCCCCACAGCAACGCGTGGTTGGCCGGCTGGCCAGCCACGAACTGCCGCGTGTTGCGCGCCAGTTGCTCGCGCTGCCGGTCGACGCCCAGCAGGTCGTCCAGGCGCAGGTCGAGGCTGACCTTGAGCGGCTGCAGGTAGCCACTGCGGCCGTCACGGTGCCAGCGCGCCGCCAGGCTGTGCTGCCAGTCCAGTGTTTCGCGCACAGCGGGCAGCAGGGGCTCCAGGCGCACCATGAGTGCTTCGGCGCGGGCGAGAAAATCGTTCAGACGGGAATCCACGTGAATCTCCGGGCTCTCCAGGGGCAAGTCTGCGGGTGCATGCTCGGGAATTTCTTCGCCTTCGGGCTATCCCGACAGACGGTTCCGATGGGCTATGCTACGCCGCAGGAAAGCTTCTGCGAGGCGACGCTCCGCAACCATGGATATTGCGCTTACACATCGCCTCTCGTTCAAGCAGGCCAGCCTGACGGTGCTGGTGGCGTTCATCCTGGGCACCCTGCTCAGCCTCATCCAGGTAGGCGTCGATTATGCCAGCCAGGACGCCTCCATCAACCGCGAAGTGCGCGCCCTGCTGGACGTCAGCCACAACCCCGCCGCACGCATCGCCTACAACATCGACGCCGAACTGGCCCAGGAACTGGTCGTGGGCCTGCTGCGCTCGCCCGCGGTGATCCGCGCCGAGATCATCGACAACGCCAATGTACCCCTCGCCAGCGCCGACCGGCCGCCGGCGGAAAGCCACCTGCGCGGTCTCAGCGACTTCCTCTTCGGTGAGCAGCGCTCCTACGAGGAACCGCTGTTCGTCGAACACGCACCGGCCGAATCCCTCGGCGTGCTGCGCCTGGAGATCGACACCTTCGTCTTCGGCAACGACTTCCTGCGCCGCGCCGGGATGACCTTCCTCTCGGGCTTCGTGCGCAGCCTGATGCTCTCGCTGATCCTGCTGGTGCTCTTCTATGCGCTGCTGACCAAGCCGCTGGTGAGCCTGATCGACGCCCTCTCCCGCCATGATCCGCGCTCGCCCTCGCGCCTGCGCCTGCCTTGCCCGCGCGGCCATGAGCGCGACGAGATCGGCGTGCTGGTGGAGGTCACCAACCGCCAGCTCAATCGTATCTCGGTGGAGATGGAGCAGCGCCGCGAAGCCGAAGATCGGCTGACCCAGTACCTGGAAGAACTGGAAAGCATCGTCGCCGCGCGCACCGCCGAACTGAAGGCGGCCAACGCACGCCTGACGCTGTCCAACCAGGAGCTGGAACAGGCGCGGCAGAACGCCCTGGCCATGGCCCAGGCGCGCGGTAGCTTCCTGGCCAACATGAGCCACGAGATCCGCACCCCGCTCAACGGCCTGCTGGGCATGCTCGGCCTGGCGCTGGATGGCCCGCTGACCGCCGAACAGCACCAGCAGCTGTCCATCGCCCATGACTCGGGCAAGGTGCTGGTGGAGCTGCTCAACGACGTGCTCGACCTGTCCAAGTTCGAGGCCGGCCAATTGGAGCTGGAGCAGATTCCCTTCGACCTCGGCACCCTGGTGGAAGACACCGCCAGCCTGCTGTCACAGAACGCCGGCCCCGCCGTGGAGCTCACCTGCCTGATCAGCCCGCAACTGCCGGCGCAACTCTCAGGCGACCCGACGCGGGTGCGCCAGGTGGTCAGCAACCTGCTGTCCAACGCCCTCAAGTTCACCCGCTTCGGCCGCGTCGACGTGCGCGTCGAACCGCTGGGAGCTGAATCCCTGCAGCAAGGCGTCCGCATCAGCGTGCGCGACACCGGTATCGGCGTGGCACCCGAGGCCCTGCAGAAGATTTTCCAGCCCTTCACCCAGGCCGACGCCGGCATCGCCCGCCAGTACGGCGGCACCGGGCTGGGCCTGGCGCTGACACGCAAGCTCTGCGAGGCGATGAAGGGCGAGCTGAGCGTTACCTCAGAGCCGGGCCTGGGCAGCGAATTCATCGTCACCCTGCCCCTGCAGACGCTTGAGCCGGCGCAACCGCTGGCGAAACTCCGCGGCAAGCTGGTCGTGCAATGCGCCGCCAGCAGCGGGCTGGCCGCGCTGCTGCAGAACTGGCTGGCGGAATGGGGCGTGGATTACCAGCGCCTGGACATCGACGAAAGCCTCGCCGGCGTGGAGCTCGACGCACTGCTCTCGGACTGCCCGGACTGCCTGGTGGTGCTGCGCCAGAACGTCACCAGGCCGGTGCTGCTGGTCACCGCCTACGGCAACTTCCTCGAACCCGAGCTGGCCCAGCGCCTCGCCCCGCTGCGGCAACTGGCGCGGCCACTATCCCGCGCGGTGCTCTACCAGGCGCTGAAGCAGGCTTTCGAGCACCAGCCGCCGCCCTCATCGAAGGTACCCGGCGCCAGTTCGCAGGAGCAGTTCTCCGCCCGCGTGCTGCTGGTGGAAGACAACCCCGTCAACCAGCTGGTTGCACGCGGCCTGTTGCAGAAACTGGGCTGCCAGGTCGGCATCGCGATCAACGGCGAAGAAGCGCTCAAGCAACTCGAGGGCGCCGCGTTCGACCTGGTGCTGATGGATTGCAACATGCCGGTGATGGACGGCTACCAGGCTACCCGCGAAATTCGCGAGAGCGGGCGCTGGCCGGACCTGCCGGTGGTTGCCCTGACCGCCAACGCCCTGCCGGAGGAACGCGAGCGCTGCCGCGCCGCCGGCATGGACGACTACCTGGCCAAGCCCTTCCACCGCGACGAGCTGGCGGCCATCCTCGAGCGCTGGGCCGGACCCCGGCCGCGCGGCTGATTCAGGCGTCCAGCTTCGACAACTGCAGCAGCAAGCTGTCCAGCTGCTCGCGCAGGCCGTCGGTGACGCTCAGATCGATGCCGCTGCGGCACAGCAACTCCTCACGCAGCGGCAGCACCTTCCCGCGCAATGCCCCGCCTTCCGCCGTCAGCCCCAGATGCACTTCACGCTCGTCGTGCTGGGCACGCCGGCGCTGTACCAGGCCGAGCTGCTCCAGGCGCTTGAGCAGCGGTGTGAGAGTTCCGGAATCGAGCATCAGGCGCTCGCCCAGCGCCTTAACCGAAGGCTGCTGCGGCGGTTCGGCCTGCCACTCCCAAAGCACCAGCATGGCCAGGTACTGCGGGTAGGTCAGGCCAAGCGCTTCGAGCATCGGCCGGTAGCCGCGAATCACCGCGCGGGACACGGCATACAGGCGGAAGCACAGCTGGTTGTCCAGTTGCAGTTCGGCCGGCAGGGATACAGCGTCCTTCATCACAGCAGCGCTTCGATCTCGGCGGAGAGTTGCTCGGGTTTGGTGGTCGGGGCGAAACGCTTGACCAGCTTGCCGTCCTGGCCGATGAGGAACTTGGTGAAGTTCCACTTGATGCCCTGGCTGCCGAGCAGGCCGGGAGCACGCTTCTTCAGCTGCACGTAGAGCGGATGGGCCTCGGCGCCGTTGACGTCGATCTTCTTGAACAGCGGGAAGCTCACGCCGAAGTTCAGCTCGCAGAACTGGGTGATCTCTCCTTCATTGCCCGGCTCCTGCTTGCCGAACTGGTTGCAGGGGAAGCCGAGTACGACCAGGCCCTTGTCCTTGTATTGCTTCCAGAGCTTCTCCAGCCCCTTGTACTGCGGAGTGAAACCGCACTGGCTGGCGGTGTTCACCACCAGCAGGGCCTTGCCGCCGAAGTCGGCGAGGGTCTTCTGTTCGCCCTTGATGGTGGTCACGGGAATGTTCAGCAGTGCATCGCTCATCGGACATGGCTCCGGGGGAAAGTGGGAAGCCAAGAATAGTGATCAATTAAATTGCGTGCAACTCAATTGATCGCGAATCACCCAGCGATATGAAAGGCCTCAGCCTCGTCTGTAGGAGCGGGCCATGCCCGCGACCGGCCGCCAGGCCGGAATCAGCCCATGGCGACCGACCTCAGCCATGGCGTTCAGCGACAACAGCGGACGGTGTCCGCTGATCGCGGGCATGGCCCGCTCCTACAGGTGAGCGCCCAAAAGAAAAGGCCCGCTTGTGGCGGGCCTTGCGGTCACTCCTTGGGCACCAGCTTCAAGGATGCCGAGTTGATGCAGTAGCGCAGGCCGGTCGGCCGCGGACCGTCAGGGAAGACGTGGCCCAGGTGTGCGTCGCACTTGCCGCAGCGCACTTCGATGCGGTGCATGCCGTGGCTGAAGTCTTCCAGCTCCTTGACCACTTCGCCGTTCACCGGCTGGAAATAGCTCGGCCAGCCGCTGCCCGAGTCGTACTTGGCGTCGGAGTCGAACAGCGCCGTGCCGCAGCACACGCAGTGGTAGATGCCGGGGGTCTTGGTGTCGTGGTATTCGCCGGTGAAGGCGCGCTCGGTGCCGCCCAGACGGCAGACATGGAACTGCTCGTCGGTGAGTTCGTCACGCCAGGAATCCAGGGGCTTTTCCAGCTTTTCCATCGATCTGCCTCCATTAATGGAAAAAATGCCCGATGCCTCCTTTTCCGGGAATCGGGCCGCACGTATGATGCGCGTGGTTAACGTCAGGTTCAGAATCTGCCGCACAGCGACATTCTCGCGATAGAAAAGCCTTAAAAACTCTACTTTTTCGAGAATTCCACTGTTTTCCTGTCGATTTTCAGGGTCGACACCAGGGAAAAGCACTTCCGAACCCCTCATTTGACGCCAGTCTGTCACCCGCGTTACAGCCTGCCAAGTCGCCGGCCGCGGACTATTTCGGAATCCCAGATCATGCAGGTCACCAAATCGAACAAGCTCGCCAACGTCTGCTACGACATTCGCGGGCCCGTGCTCAAGCACGCCAAGCGCCTGGAAGAGGAAGGCCACCGCATCCTCAAGCTGAACATCGGCAACCCGGCGCCGTTCGGTTTCGAAGCGCCGGACGAAATCCTCCAGGACGTCATCCGCAACCTGCCGACCGCCCAGGGCTACAGCGACTCCAAGGGCCTGTTCAGCGCGCGCAAGGCAGTGATGCAGTACTACCAGCAGAAGCAGGTGGAAGGCGTCGGCATCGAGGACATCTACCTGGGCAACGGCGTGTCCGAGCTGATCGTCATGGCGCTCCAGGCACTGCTCAACAACGGTGACGAGGTGCTGATCCCGGCGCCCGACTACCCGCTGTGGACCGCCTCTGTCGCCCTCTCCGGCGGCAAGCCGGTGCACTACCTGTGCGACGAGCAGGCGGGCTGGTTCCCCGACGTCGCCGACATGAAGGCGAAGATCACCAGCAACACCAAGGCGCTGGTGCTGATCAACCCGAACAACCCCACCGGCGCGGTCTACTCCAGGGAAGTGCTGCTGGACATCGTCGAACTCGCGCGCCAGCACAACCTGGTGATCTTCTCCGACGAGATCTACGACAAGATCCTCTACGACGAGGCCCAGCACATTTCCACCGCCTCCCTGGCGCCGGACGTGCTCTGCCTGACTTTCAACGGCCTGTCCAAGTCCTACCGCGTGGCAGGCTTCCGCTCCGGCTGGATCGCCATTTCCGGCCCGAAACACAAGGCGCAGAGCTACATCGAGGGCCTGGACATCCTGGCCAACATGCGCCTGTGCGCCAACGTGCCGAGCCAGCACGCGATCCAGACTGCACTGGGCGGCTACCAGAGCATCAACGACCTGGTGCTGCCGGGCGGCCGCCTGCTGGAACAGCGCAACCGCGCCTGGGAGCTGCTCAACGACATCCCCGGCGTCAGCTGCGTGAAGCCCATGGGAGCGCTCTATGCCTTCCCGCGCATCGATCCGAAGGTCTGCCCGATCCACAACGACGAGAAGTTCGTTCTCGACCTGCTGCTTTCCGAGAAGTTGCTCATCGTTCAGGGCACCGCCTTCAACTGGCCCTGGCCGGATCACTTCCGGGTGGTTACCCTGCCGCGTGTCGATGACCTGGAACAGGCCATCGGACGCATCGGTAACTTCCTGAAAAGCTATCGCCAGTAAATCCTCGACAGTGAATCCCCGCGCATAAATGGACCTGCAGATCGACGACTTCTACAAGGATGCCGCTTCGGGCCTGCTGGCGCTCTACCAGGCCTTCCCGCGCAAGATCGCCCTCTACATCGAGGACCTGATCGGCCGGGAAGAGCCCGACGAGTTCGGCCTGCCCAGCACCCGCCACCAGAGTTGCCTGGGTGCGCTGCTGTGGCTGGCCGATGAAGGCTATCTGCGCTTCGAGGCAACCATTCGTTACGAAGCCCTCGACCAGGCGGTGCTCAGCGAAAAGGCCTTCATGCGCCTGACCCGGATCGTCCCCCACGCCGTGCGCGACGGCGAGGAACTGCCGCCCAGCGTGCGCCGCGACCAGGCCACGCTGGCCAACCAGTTGCGCGAAGCGCTGGCCGCCCGGCACGGGGAACGCATCGCGCGCCTGACCCGTCTACTCTTCGAGAGCGATCTCGGACGCTCGTAATACGAGCAAGCGACACAAGTTGAAATAGTCCCCGAGTTGAATCGCCTGGGGGCCAACCGTATATACCCCGCATACTATTCAGCGATCCCGTGCGTTACTGTGCCCGGCGATCCGGAAAGCCGCGTTCCACTGCGGTTTTCGCCAATGTCACCGTGAGGAGAAGCTTTACGCCATGATGCGCATCCTGTTGTTCCTGGCCACCAACCTGGCAGTTCTGGTGATCGCCAGCATCACCCTGAAACTGCTCGGCGTGGACCGTTTCACCGGCCAGAATTACGGTAGCCTTCTGATTTTCTGTGCCGTCTTCGGTTTCGCCGGCTCACTGGTTTCGCTGTTCATCTCCAAGTGGATGGCGAAGATGAGCACCGGCACCGAGATCATCAGCCAGCCGCGCACCCGCCACGAACAGTGGCTGCTGCAGACCGTCGAAGAACTGTCCCGCGAGGCCGGCATCAAGATGCCGGAGGTGGGCATTTTCCCCGCCTACGAAGCCAACGCCTTCGCCACCGGCTGGAACCGCAACGACGCACTGGTCGCGGTCAGCCAGGGCCTGCTCGAGCGCTTTTCCCCCGAAGAAGTGAAAGCCGTGCTGGCCCATGAGATCGGCCACGTGGCCAATGGTGACATGGTCACCCTGGCGCTGATCCAGGGCGTGGTGAACACCTTCGTGATGTTCTTCGCGCGCATCTTCGGCAACTTCGTCGACAAGGCGATCCTGAAGAACGAAGACGGCCCGGGCATCGGCTACTTCGTCGCGACCATCTTCGCCGAACTGGTCCTGGGTATCCTCGCCAGCATCATCGTCATGTGGTTCTCGCGCAAACGCGAATACCGCGCCGACGAAGCCGGTGCCCGCCTGGCCAGCACCGGCGCGATGATCGCCGCCCTGCAACGCCTGCGCGCCGAACAGGGTGTGCCGGTGCAGATGCCTGACACGCTGCAGGCCTTCGGCATCAACGGCAACCTCAAGCACGGCCTTGCCGGCCTGTTCATGAGCCACCCGCCGCTGGAAGACCGCATCGAAGCCCTGCGCGCCGCTGGCCGCTAAGCTTCAAGGCAATAAAAAGGGCGACCCTCGGGTCGCCCTTTTTCATGCCTGCGATTCAGCCGCGGCGCAGCGCGAACACCACCTCGTCCAGACAGCCAACACCGCGCTTGAGGAACTTCGGGTTGTCCGCCAGCACATCGAGGCGCTCCACCTCTTCCACTTCCCAGCCCTCGTCGAACAGCCCATGCACCTCGTTCGCCAACACAGCGAAGGGTGGGCCATCCATCTCGGCCTGGGGGTATTCCAGGGTCACCAGCAATCCACGGGCCTGGCGCGGCAGGATGGCCTGCAAATGGGCCGCGTAGTTCTCCCGCAGGTCCGGCGGCAAGGCGATCAGCGCTGCGCGGTCATACAGGCCGCTGCACTCGGCGACCTGCTCCGCCGTGACGTCGAAGAAGTCGCCCTGGAGAATCTCCAGACGCTCGTAGCTGTAACGACGCAGCGCGCCGTCCTGGGTAATCTGCGGAGTCACACCCAGTTCGACAAAGAAGTCGACCGCGGCCCGCTCGGCCAACTCGACCCCCAGCACGCGGTAACCCCATTGCGCCAGCCAGAGCATGTCCAGGCTCTTGCCACACAGCGGCACCAGCACCTGCGACTCCTCGGGCACCTCCAGGCTCGGCCAGTGGCGTTGCAGCCCGGGGTTCACCGCCTGCTGATGGAAACCGATTTCATTGCGCGCCCAGCGCGACTGCCAGAATTCATGCTGCATAGATCACCTGTTCAAACACTGCGCATGGCGCGCGGCAGCAGACAGCGCCACCAGGCGCCCCGCCTTTCTCGTTGTGCTTCCTCGGCATCGAGGATCTGCAGGCGCACCTGATCGCCACGGACCCGCTGCACGCAGATCCGGGTGCCATCGTCGAGGCGCAGGCACTCCCCTATTTCCAGCACGAGAACCTGATCGTTTTGCGGCATGACTAAATCCGATGCTCACCTAGGAAATTTCTGCAAACTTTACCGCATCGAACGAATGGCATCCTGTGAAATGCCCAGTGGAAGGCCGCATGAATTACTCTGCAATCCAGTTGGCAATTCCAACAAAACCCGATTCACCCGCGAATATTCCTACATTCAATCGACAGATCGGATCATTAGCTTCAAAAACCTATACTGGATTTCGATCTATAAGCGCGTGAACATGGAGGCATCCCAGAAGTGAGGTGCACCATGCTCCCTGCCCTTTTCATCTCCCACGGCTCTCCCATGCTCGCCCTCGACCCCGGCGCCAGCGATGCGCCCCTCAAGCGCCTGGCCCGCGAGCTGCCACGCCCGAAAGCCATCCTGGTGGTCTCCGCCCACTGGGAAACCCCGGACCTGCGCGTCACCGCATCGCCCAAGCCGGACACCTGGCACGACTTCTACGGCTTCCCTCCCGAGCTGCATGCCGTGCAGTACCCGGCCGCCGGCTCGCCGGAGCTGGCCCGGCGCGTCGTCGAACTGCTGGCCGAGGACGGCCTGCCGGCCACCCTCGATCCCGACCGTCCGCTGGATCATGGCGCCTGGGTGCCGCTGAGCCTGATGTACCCGGATGCCGATATCCCCGTCGTCCAGCTGTCCCTGCCCAGCCGTCTCGGCGCGCCCATGCAGCACCGCATCGGCGTGACCCTGCGGGCGCTGCGCGAGGAAGGCATCCTGCTGATCGGTTCGGGCAGCATCACCCACAACCTGGGCGAACTGGACTGGCACGCCGGCCCGGAAGTCATCACGCCCTGGGCCAAGGCCTTCCGCGACTGGATGGTGCAGCATCTGGAAGCCGACGACGAAGCCGCTCTGTTCGACTATCGCCAGCAGGCGCCGTACGCCGTGCGCAATCACCCGCGCGACGAGCACCTGCTGCCGCTGTACTTCGCCCGCGGCGCTGGCGGTTCGGCGATGACGGTGGAGCACGCCGGCTTTACCCTCGGCGCGCTGGGGATGGATATCTACCGCTTCGACTGAAGCTCGTGCAGGGATACCGGAAACGAAAAAGCCCCGCCAATGGCGGGGCTTTTTCATGCGCGGGGACTGACGGATCAGTCTTCGCGGTACCGACGCAGGCGCAGGGCCTTGCCAGCGACGCGGGTGTCCTTGAGCTTGGTCAGCAGACGGTCGAGGTTCTCTTCCGGCAGCTCGATCAGGCTGAAGGTCTCGCGGATCTGGATACGGCCGATGGCCTCGCGGGACAGGCCGCCCTCATTGAGGATGGCGCCCAGCAGGTTCTTCGCCTGTACACCGTCACGGGCGCCCAGGGCGGTACGGCAACGGGCCTTGCCTTCGGACGGCGGAGCCATGGTGCGCGGCGCGCCACTGCGCTCCGGGCGGTCACCACGCTCAGGACGATCACCACGCTCACTGCGCTCGTAACGATCGCTACGCTCGCGCGGGGCCGCCGGGGTCAGCGGCTGCTCGCGACGGACCGACTCCAGGTCCAGCGCCTTGCCTTCGGTCAGTTTGGCCAGCAGCACGGCGGCCAGGGTGTCCATGTCGGTACCCAGGCGACGGCACAGCTCGTCACGCACGGCGCCACGGCTGGCAACGGCGTTGGCCAGCAGCGGTTGCAGGCCGGTGGCCAGGCGGTTAAGGCGGGCTTCAAGCACGGTTTCGGCGTCCGGCAGGCGAACTTCGCCAACCTTCTGCCCGGTCACACGTTCGATCACCTGCAGCATGCGGCGCTCGCGCGGAGTCACCAGCAGCAGGGCGCGACCTTCGCGACCCGCACGGCCGGTACGGCCGATACGGTGTACGTAGGATTCCGGATCGTAGGGCATGTCCACGTTCAGTACGTGGGTGATACGCGCCACGTCGAGGCCGCGGGCGGCAACGTCGGTGGCGATGACGATGTCCAGCGAGCCGTCCTTGAGCGACTCGATCACGCGCTCACGCTGGGCCTGCGGCATGTCGCCGTTCAGCGCGGCGGCACGGTAGCCCTGGCGCTCGAGCAGCTCGGCGATGTCCAGGGTGGCCTGCTTGGTACGGACGAAGCCGATCAGCGCGTCGAACTGCTCGACTTCCAGCAGACGCAGGATCGAGGCCGGCTTCTGGTCGGCATGAACCATCAGGTGCGCCTGCTCGATGCGGGCGACGGTCTGGGTCTTGGCAGCGATGCGGACGTGCTTGGGTTCTTTCAGGTGACGTTCGGCGATGCTGCGGATCGAGGCCGGCAGGGTCGCGGAGAACAGCACGCTCTGGCGGCTGGACGGCATGGCTTCGAAGATCACTTCGAGGTCATCCATGAAGCCGAGCTTGAGCATTTCGTCCGCTTCGTCGAGCACCAGGCTCTTGACGGTGGACAGCAGATTTTCGTCGCGACGCAGGTGGTCGCACAGGCGGCCCGGAGTGGCGACCACTACCTGAGCGCCCTGGCGCAGGGCCTTCAGCTGCGGGCCCATGGGCGCGCCGCCGTAGACGGCGATGACGCCGACGCCCGGCATCTGCTTGGAGTAGGTTTCGAAAGCGGTGGCAACCTGCAGGGCCAGCTCGCGGGTCGGCACCAGCACCAGTACCTGCGGTACGCGGCGGCTCGGCTCGATCTGCGACAGCATTGGCAGCGCAAACGCGGCAGTCTTGCCGGTACCGGTCTGGGCCTGGCCGATCATGTCGTGGCCTTCGAGGATCACCGGGATCGACTGGGCCTGGATCGGCGACGGCTCTTCATAACCGACAGCGGCAATGGCAGCGAGAACATTGGGGTGAAGACCGAGCGCGGCGAAGCCGGCGGTTTCCTGGGTCATGGGTTTTGCCTCTAAGTACATCCGCAAAGACCCAATAGCCGAGCTGCGCATGCCCTGTACGACAATGAAGTCACCCAGGCAGCTGGAAGCGGGGATTTGCGAAATGAAGATTGGAAGAATGCGTCAAGGAAGTCCGCACTGCGGACACACAGACCGAGCCTGAAGCTGCGGAAAAATGCGGGATCCGAAACGAGGCCAGCGTTTGGCCGGCGCGTATCATACCGGAAAATCCTGACCAATGTGTTTCTTTTCGGAACATGCCCGGCGAACGGTCACTCCGTGGACAACACCGTCCCTGCCGGCTATACCGTGCAAGCCACCTGACCGGAGCCCGCCAATGACCGCCAGCAGCGAACCACGCATCACAGTCGAACGCCATGACCATGTCCTGCTGCTCGGCCTGAACCGGGTCGAAAAGCGCAACGCCTTCGACCTGGACATGCTCACCCAACTGGTGCTGGTCTTCGGCGAATACGAGCGCGACGACGACCTGCGCTGCGCCCTGGTGTTCGCCCACGGCGATCACTTCACCGCCGGCCTGGACCTGGCCAACATCGGCGAGACCTTCCGCACCGGCTGGACGATGCCTGAGGGCTCGGCTGATCCGTGGGGCACCTTCGGCGGCCGGCGCCTGACCAAGCCGCTGCTGGTGGCCGCGCAGGGCTACTGCTTCACCCTGGGCATCGAACTGATGCTCGCCGCCGACATCAACCTGTGCGCCAGCAACGCGCGCTTCGCCCAGCTCGAAGTGCAACGCGGCATCTTCCCCTTCGGCGGCGCCACCCTGCGCATGCACCAGGTGGCCGGCTGGGGCAACGCCATGCGCTGGCTGCTGACCGGCGACCCGTTCGACGCCCACGAGGCATATCGCATCGGCCTGGTGCAGGAAGTCACCGCGCCGGAAGAACTCATGCCCCGCGCCCTCTGGCTGGCCCAGCGAGTGGCTGCCCAGGCGCCGCTGGGTATCCGCGCGACACTTGCCTCAGCGCGCCGAAGCCTCGACGAGGGCGAGGAAGCAGCAGCGAAACTGCTGCCCGCCATGGCCAGCGAACTGCTGTCTACCGACGACGCCCAGGAAGGTTTGAAGGCCATGCTCGAGCGTCGCGAAGGCCGATTCCAGGGCAAGTGAGTGTGCCCGGAAAATCCAAAACGGAACCATCGTGCGAAAAGCGCTATATCCAAGGTATTAAAAACGCCTGGCAAGTCGCCATAATCCTTTAGTTTTTCCTTTTGATTCAAATACCTGCAAGACACAAAAGGGCTATATACAAGTTCCAATTTCGCGCCTGAAAACAAACCTCTAGAACTGACTCCAGAGCAGCGCAGCGGCTCGCCGGGATACCGAACCGGGCAGCCAGCTGACTGACGTTCTCATGGAGGAATTCGCTATGTCAGGTCCGATTCGTGTTTTCGCACTTTCCCTTCTCGTCGTTGCCCTCTCGCTGCAAGGCTGCAGCAGCCACGGCGGCAGCAGTCACCACCGCTCTTCCGATAGCAGCACCACCGACGACGGCTCCGGCTCCGGTTCCGGCGGCGATGGCAGTGGCGGCACCGGCGGGACCGGCGGTACTGGTGGCACGGGTGGAACCGATGGAACAGGCGGTACTGGCGGTACTGGCGGGACGGGCGGCACCGACGGAACCGGTGGCACCGGCGGAACAGGAGGCACTGGCGGCACCGGAGGAACGGGCGGCGGCGACGGCACCGGCGGCGGCACCACTCCGCCAGCCAGCACGACTGGCAATATTCTGACCAATACCGGCGAAGCGGTCTCCAATGTCGGCGATACCGTGAGCACTGTCGGCGCCGTGGTGAAAACAGTCGACCTGCCGGTGCTGGGCAATGGCGTCACGCAGAATGCCGGCACCCTGGTCCAGGAAGTCGGCGCCGGTGTGGACAGCGTCGGCACCGGCGTCACCAACGGCCTCGGCCAACTGGGCAACAACCCCAACGCCCTGGGCACCACCGTCGCCGGCGCCACCGGCCTGGTCAGTCATACCGGCGGCGCAGTCAGCAGCCTGGGCGACACCGTGGCGGCCATCGGCGATGCACCGGTGCTGGCCAACACCCCGCTCAACGGCGTGACCGGCCAGGTCGGAGCTCTGGTGGATGGCGTCGGCGGCAAGATCACCATGCTCGGCGACTCTCTCAGCGGCGCAGTCACCACCGGCCCGCTGAGCCAGCTGACCACCCAGCTCAGCGGCACCACCGCCGGACTGGTCGGCAAGGTCGAAGGAACCACTCGCGGCGTCGGCGCCGCCACCGGACTGGGAACGCCGGTGAACAACCTGTTGACCACCGTCGGCGGTGTTGTGACCCAGACAGGCAACCAGGTAGCCAGTGCGAATCCGGCGCTGGCACCGGTCGGCGGAATCGTCAGCGATGCGGGTCAGGCAGTCAGCGCCACCGGCGGCTTGGTCAATGGCAGCAATCCGGGCGGTGGTCTGCTCGGCAACGTTACCGGCGCACTGGGCGGCGCCACCGGCGGCAGTAATCCGGTGGGCGGCGTGGTCAGCGGCGTGACCGGTGCAGTGGGCGGCCTTACCGGCTCCCTCGGCGGCGCCACCGGCGGCAGCAATCCGGTGGGTGGCCTGGTCAGCGGCGTGACCGGCGCAGTGGGCGGCCTTACCGGTTCCCTGGGCGGCGCCACCGGCGGCAGCAATCCGGTGGGTGGCCTGGTCAGCGGTGTGACCGGCGCAGTGGGCGGTCTCACCGGTTCTCTGGCTGGCGCCGCTGGCGGCAGCAACCCGGTAGGCGGCCTGGTCAACGGCGTGGCCGGCACCGTCGGCGGCGTGACCAGCAGTCTCACCGGCGGTGGCGGCCTGGTCGCCGGGGCAGGCGTGGGCATCGGCAGCAACAGCCAGGGTTCGGGCGTGGCAGTCGGCGCAGGTGCCGGTACGACTGGCGGTACCAGCGGTCAGGGAGGCCTGCTGGGCAATACGCTGGGCGCCGTGGGTGGCGCGTTGGGTGGTGTGACTGGCGGACTGGGTGGTGGATTGGCGATCGGTACGCCCAAGCAATAATCCGAATTACACCCATACTGTGATAACCAGGAGCCACCCACGGCTCCTGGTCCCTTTTCGAAGTCGGTCTCATGGAGGAGCCAGATGCGCAAACTTGCTGTCCTGCCCCTGTTGTTGGCTGCACCTTTCGCCTGGGCCGAGCGCCCGATCCAGCTTCCCGGCTCCGATATCGAACAGACCCTCCCCCGCCCCAACCTGCCCGATGGCGAACTTCGCCCGAAGGCCCCCAAGGTCACCACGCCGCAGCCGGCGGCCAGCCAGCCGGTGCAGATTCTCCAGCAACGCATCCAGATCAAGCGCATCGAGCTGGCCGGCGGCAAGCACTACCCCGTCGCCACCTGGAAACCGCTGCTGGAACCGCTGACCAAACGCACCATCCAGGTCAGCGAACTGGTGGCGGCGGCCAAGGCCATCACCCGGCGTTACCAGGACGATGGCTACTTCATTTCCTTCGCCTACGTGCCGAACCAGAATTTCAACAACGGCGTTGCGCGCATCGTGCTGGTCGAAGGCCATATCACCCAGGTCCGCAGCAACGGCGATCTGGGCGTGCACCAGGCGCGGGTGGACCGCTGGATCGACAAGCTCAAGTCCGAGAAACCGCTGACCCGCGAGAGCTTCGAGCGCTTCAGCGTGCTGATGAGCCGGGTGCCGGGCCTGCAGCTGGCCATGGCGCTCAACCCGCCCACCACCAGCGATGGCGGGGCGGTGCTGGAACTGGCCGGCAAGCAGAAGCGCTTCGACACCGGCATGAACCTGGATTCACGGCGCAACCAGCAGCGCGGCATCTTCAACGCCGAGGTGATGTCGATACTCGGCTGGGGCGAGCAGCTGCAGTACAGCTACCTTTATCCGCCGGGCGACGACCACGAGTACTACCGCGCCTGGAACTACAGCCAGTTGCTGGGCGACAACGGTGTTCAGCTGCAGGCCGGCTACTCCAAGTACAACTCGCGCCCGGGCGACAACCTGCGCCTGGCCAGCGGCCTGGAGTTCGAGCGGCACCGGCAGAACGAGCGGGTCAGCGCCGGCCTTGGCCTGCCACTGATGCTGCGCCGCGACCTCACCTGGGACGTCACCCTGCGCGGCTACACGGTGAACGACTCCAGCCGTTACGACCTGGTCTATCCGGACATCCCCTACCGCATCGAGCAAAAGAGCAAGCTGCGGGTGGTCGGTGTGGAAACCGTCGTCCAGCAGTTCGTCGAGAAGCGCGTGCGCGCCGGCAGCCTTGCGGTCTACCAGGGCCTCAACGGCATGGGCGCTGAAACCCCGGAACCGGTGAAGAAGGACTTCACCCGCCTGCTCGGCTACGGTGCGCAGCAGGATCAGTTCGGCTCCAACTGGCAGGGCGTGGTGACCGCCGCGTTCCAGTGGAGCGACGACGTGCTGCCGGACTCCGAGCAGGTCACCTACGGCGGCGCCAACTTCGGTCGCGGCTACCCCGATGACCAGGCCTCCGGCGACAAGGGCTGGGGGGCCGCCTACGAGGTGAACTATTCCTTCCTGCGGCAGAGTACCCTGCTCAGCCAGATCCAGCCTTACGTGGTCGCCGACACCGCGCGCACTCATTACAACCAGGACGGACTGACCGAAGCCAAGCTCGGCTCGGCGGCGATCGGTGTGCGCTTCTCCGACCGCAAGCACTACCTGGTGTCGGCGGAAGTGGCCAAGCCCTTCGGCGACCGCGCGCTGGACAACAACGAACGCAGCCCGCGGCTGAACTTCGCCTTCAGTTACCAGTTCCCCTGACGCCTTCCGTTGCAGAGACTCACTGCGCCGGGCGCAGCGACTCGATGTAGGTGCGCAGCGAATAGCCCAGCTTCGGTTCGAGCTGGCCGACGCGCTTCTTCAGGCCGCGCAGGTTGAGCTTCTGGTCCAGCTCGGCGGGCACGAAGACGATCACGTTGCCTTCGGGTACCGGGCATTCCCAGTAATGCCGGTTGAAGCGCCCGCGCAGCAGCGCAGCGCCCAGCGGCCGACCATCATCGGTGCTCCACTGGTTGATCACCAGCCAGCCGCCAGGCCGCAGGCGCTCGCGGCAGGCGCCGAGGAAGTCCCAGCCGATATGCGCCGGCGCGGGGCCGGTGTCGGTGTAGAGGTCGAGGAAGATCAGGTCTGCCGGCTCGCACTCGGCCAGCTCCTGTACGGCGTCGCCGATGCGCAGGTTCAGGCGCTGGTCGTCCACCAGCCCGAGGTGCTCGCGGGCCAGGCGCGGGATGGACGGGCGCAGCTCGATGGCTTCCACCTCTTCCAGCGGCAGGTGCTTCAGGCAGGCCTGGGTCAGGCTGCCCGCACCGAAGCCGAGGAACAGCGCGCGGCGCGGGCGCGAATGGCACAGCGCGCCGACCAGCATGGCGCGCGAGTAGTCGTACTCCAGCCAGCTCGGGTCACCCATCAGCACGCAGCTCTGCTCGACCTCATCGCCGAACTCCAGGTAGCGGAAGGCGCCACTCTCGACGACGCGGATCACGCCGAAGTCATCGCGCTCCTCGACGATCAGCAGTTCTTCGTTAAGCGGCTGTTCGTCCAGCAGTTCCTCGCTCATGACCGGCTCCGGGCGGAAGCGATCATGACCATGCGATCCGCCGGGAGCGGCGAACGGCACGGATTGCCATTGAAATACAGGGGCTCGCGCACGCAATAATCCTTCGAATCAAGACGGCCAGCCACGACCGCCAGGTCGGCAAAGCCGCAAGAATAACAGCCCAAGAGGCACAACCGAGCATGCACCAGCACAACGCCCTGCGCGATTCAGCCCAGCGACACTCTGCCCCAGCGTAATTTCGCCATCAGTACGCTCGCGCGTGCTGCGCAGGCGGCTGATCGTTTTCCAGCGTTCCCCTTGGACAAGGATGTCCGCCCCTCTCCCTCCCCCCCACCCGCGCCGCGCGGGGCAAAAGCCGAGCTGATACCATGGGCGGATACCGTCCACAGCCGCGAAGATCTGCCGATGAGCCTGCCCTGGAGCCCCGATAGCTGGAGAAGCAAGCCGATCCAGCAACAGCCCGCCTACCCCGACGCCAACCGCGTGAGCGACGTCGAGCGCACCCTGGCCAGCTTCCCGCCGCTGGTGTTCGCCGGCGAGGCGCGCGAGCTGCGCCGGCAGTTCGCCGAGGTCACCGCCGGCCGCGCCTTCCTGCTGCAGGGTGGCGACTGCGCCGAAAGCTTCGCCGAGTTCTCCGCAGCGAAGATCCGCGACACCTTCAAGGTGCTGCTGCAGATGGCCGTGGTGATGACCTTCGCCGCCGGCTGTCCGGTAGTGAAGGTCGGGCGCATGGCCGGGCAGTTCGCCAAGCCGCGCTCCTCGGGCGATGAAACCATCGGCGGCGTGACCCTGCCCGCCTACCGCGGCGACATCGTCAACGGCATCGGCTTCGACGAGAAGAGCCGCGTGCCGGACCCGGAACGCCTGCTGCAGGCCTACCACCAGTCCACCGCCTCGCTGAACCTGCTGCGCGCCTTCGCCGGCGGCGGCTTCGCCGACCTGCACCAGGTGCACCAGTGGAACCTGGACTTCATCGCCAACTCGGCGCTGTCCGAGCGCTACCAGCAACTGGCCGACCGCATCGACGAGACCCTCGCCTTCATGCGCGCCTGCGGCCTGGATACCGCCCCGCAACTGCGCGAGACCAGTTTCTTCACCGCCCACGAAGCGCTGCTGCTGAACTACGAGGAAGCCTTCATCCGCCGCGACAGCCTCACCGGCGGCTGGTACGACTGCTCGGCGCACATGCTGTGGATCGGTGACCGCACCCGCCAGCTCGACGGCGCCCATGTGGAAATGCTCCGCGGCGTCGGCAACCCCATCGGCGTGAAGGTCGGCCCGAGCATGAACAGCGAGGAGCTGATCCGCCTGATCGACATCCTCAACCCGGACAACGAACCCGGCCGCCTCAACCTCATCGTGCGCATGGGCGCAGACAAGGTCGGCGACGGCCTGCCACGCCTGATCCAGACCGTGCAGCGTGAGGGCAAGCAGGTGCTGTGGAGTTCCGACCCCATGCACGGCAACACCATCAAGGCCTCCAGCGGCTACAAGACCCGTGATTTCGCGCGCATCCTCGCCGAGGTCCGGCAGTTCTTCGAGGTGCACCAGGCCGAGGGCAGCTACGCCGGCGGCATCCACATCGAGATGACCGGGCAGAACGTCACCGAGTGCATCGGCGGCGCGCGGCCGATCACCGAGGACGGTCTGAGCGATCGCTACCACACCCACTGCGACCCGCGCCTGAACGCCGACCAGTCGCTGGAGCTGGCCTTCCTCATCGCGGAAACCCTGAAGCAGGTTCGCCGCTGAATCCGACACGGGTCTCAGAGCAATCCTAAAACTGCCTCCGTTGATTGACGGTACCGGGGCGCCTACCTAGAGTGGCGCCCCGCGCGGCAGCCGCCGCGCCATGGAAACCGTCAACCAAGGAAGACCCCGATGCAACTGCACCGCTCCCTCCTCGCCCTCGTCATTGGCGCCGCCGCAGCCCTCTCCGGCTGCCAGAACGTGAACACCGACAGCCTCATGCAGTCCGGCATGCTGGCCGTGAAGGCCGCCACCCTGAGCGACGCCGAGATCAAGCAGGTCGCCGAGGAAGCCTGCGCCAAGCAGGACGCCGAAGCGCAGATCGCGCCGGCCTCCAGCCCCTATACCCAGCGCCTGGACAAGATCGCCGCCGCACTGGGCAACCCGCTGACCGGCACCGCGGTCAACTACAAGGTCTACCTCACCGACGATGTCAACGCCTTCGCCATGGCCAACGGCTGCGTGCGCGTCTACTCCGGCCTGATGGACCTGATGAACGACAACGAAGTGGAAGGAGTGGTCGGCCACGAGATCGGCCACGTCGCCCTGGGCCATATCAAGAAGGCCACCCAGACCGCCTACGCAGCCGCCTCCGCTCGCAACGCCGCTGCCGCCTCGGGCAATGCCACCGTGGCCGCGCTGTCGCAGTCGCAGCTGGGCGAAATCGGTGAAGCACTGGTCAACGCACAGTTCTCCCAGTCCCAGGAGTCGGCCGCCGACGACTACTCCTTCGACCTGCTGAAGAAGCGCGGCATCCCGCTGGAAGGCCTGGCCACCGCCTTCGACAAGCTGGCCAAGCTGAGCGGCGGCCAGGAGAGCAGCATGTTCGACTCGCACCCCGGCTCGCAGCAGCGCGCGGACCACATCCGCCAGCGCATCGCCAGCGGCAAGTGATCCTGGACGGGCCTCTGCGGAGGCCCGTTCGTTCTCAGGCCTGCGCCAGCAACCCTTGCAGGCGCTCGCCGGACGGCCGCCGGCAGTTCACCGCCACCCGCCCCAGCCCGAGCCAGTTCGCCAGCTCGCCCAGTTGCTGCGCCAGCGCGGCGTGCCCCTCTTCGCCCAGCCCCTTTTCCTCTTCGTGGACGGCATGCACCACCAGCTTGCCGGCAGCGCGATCGGAGCGCAGATCGACCCGCGCCGCCAGGCGTTCGTCGAACAGGAATGGCAACACGTAGTAGCCGTAAATCCGCTTGTGCTGCGGCGTGTAGATCTCAAGACGGTAGCGGAAGTCGAACAGTCGCTCGGTGCGGGCGCGCTCCCAGACCAGCGAATCGAAAGGCGACAGCAAGGCACTGGCGCGCACCTTGCGCGGAATCACCGGGTCCGCGAGGCAGTACGCCGGGGCTTGCCAACCCTGGACCTGTACCGGCAGCAGATCGCCCGCCTCCACCAGCTCGGCCAGTCGCGCTTTGCTGTCGGCGGGATCGAGGCGGAAGTAATCACGCAGGTCTTTCTCGGTAGCCACACCCAGCGCCTGTGCCGAATGCAGCAGCAACTGGCGCTGCGCCTCGCCTTCGTCCAGCTCGGGCAGTTGCAGCAGGCCGGCGGGCAGGACGCGCTCCGGCAGGTCGTACAGGCGCTCGAAGCCGCGCCGGCCGGCGACCGTCACCTCCCCGGCGGCGAACAGCCACTCCAGCGCGTGCTTCTCGTCGCTCCAGTCCCACCAGGGGCCGGCGCGCTCTTCGCGGGTGGTCAGGCTGCCGGCTCCCAGCGCGCCCTGCTCGCGCACGGCGTCGAGCACTCGCTGGATCACCGGCTGCTGCTCACGCCCGAAACGCGCCAGCTGTTGATAGATACCGCGCCCCTCGGCCGCGCGGCGCATGCGCCAGCGCATCAGCGGGTAGAGCTCCAGCGGCAGCAGCGAGGCTTCATGCCCCCAGTACTCGAACAGCCGGCGATGCCGTCCGCCACTCCAGGCAGCTTCTTCCAGCAGCGTCGGCGAGTAGTTGCCCAGTCGAGAGAACAGCGGCAGGTAGTGCGAGCGCACCAGCGCGTTCACCGAGTCGATCTGCAGCACACCCAGGCGCTCCAGCAGGCTGCGCACATGGCGGCGCTGCACCTCGCCGCCGGGCTTGCGCAGGGTGAAGCCCTGGGCGGCCAGGGCCAGTCGGCGGGCCTGCTTGAGGGACAAGGATTCGACGGTCGGCATCGTGGACTCCGGGGCTGGGCGAGCCCTAGAGCCTAACGCCAATCACGCTGCCTGGCTGCATCAGGCCGGTTCGCCGAGTCGCGTGGGCATCGGGAAGGGACGTGCAAAAGTGAAGACGTCCGCCGAAGGGCCTTCCAACCGCAGGCGCTCCAGCCGCTCGCGGGCCATCGTCACATCCGGCAATTCGCCTTCGGGCAGCCACCAGAGCGCGAGGCTCGGCGAAGGCAGGCGCTCCATCCAGTCGCGCTTGCTGCGCAGCACCTGCAGGTGCTCGCCGGCATAGACATACTCCTTCAGCGCCTCCACCGATTCCCACACCGACAGGTTGACGATGATCAGCGGGTCGTCGAAGACGCGAATGGCGGTGGCGTCACCCTCCTCCGTCAGCAGGCGCCAGACGAAACCGGGGCTGCGCTCGGCGAGGGCGTTGATGTGATCGAGCTGATCGACGAACCCCTTCATCAGGGGATGATCCAGCGATGCGCGGGCCTTGGCGATGTTGACCTGGGCGAGATGGTACTGGGTGGACATGGGCTTCCTTGTCATGTGGCGGGACGGGCTGGCAGAAGCGGACGACACGGCGAGGATCCGTGCCGCCCGGTGCTATCAACGGCGGACATACTCCGCCCAGAACGGACGCTCGACTTCCTGCTGGATGTCGGCACGGCTCAGGCCGATGTCCTTGAGCGCCTCATCGCTCATGGTCGCCAGTTCACGGCGCTGGCGAGCCAGTTCGTGCCAGTGCAGGACACGTTGCACGGCGCGCTTCCACAACGGTGCGGCCGGCACTTTATGGACATGGTAGGACGCTGCTACGAAACCGAGTTGACCTTTCATCATGCTTCCCTCCCTGTGGGGTTGGATGCAGTTTCAGGCTCGCGCTAAGATCAATCCAACGAATCATTCTTATGCGACCCATCTCGGAGATTGATGAATGAGCAGCTTCCCCAGCATCGACAGCGAACTGCTGCGCACCTTCGTCGCCATCGCCGACCACGGCGGCTTCACCCGCGCGGCCGAGATGGTCAACCGCACCCAGTCGGCGGTGAGCATGCAGATGAAACGCCTGGAGGAGGACGTGCTGGAGCGCAGCCTGTTCGAGCGCGACGGTCGCCAGGTGCGACTGACGCCGGAGGGGCAGATCCTGCTGGGTTACGCGCGGCGCATCCTGCGGTTGCAGGGCGAGGTGTTCAACACCTTCCGCCAGCCGCACATGGTCGGTTCGGTGAAGATCGGCACGCCCGATGACTACGTGATGCGCTTCCTGCCCAGCATCCTCTCGCGCTTCGCCGAGGCCTACCCGCTGGTGCAGGTGGAAGTCCATTGCGACTCCTCAGCGCAACTGCTGATGCGCAATGACCTGGACCTGTCCATCGTCACCCGCGAACCGGGCACCGAGATCGGCCAGTTGCTTCGCCAGGAGTCCTTCGTCTGGATGGCCGCCGAGAGCTTCTGCCCGCAGGAGCAGCGCCCGCTGCCGTTGGCGATGTTCAACACCGCCTGCTTCTGCCGCGCCTGGGCCTGCAACGCGCTGGAGGCGATGGAGGTGGACTACCGCATCGCCTACAGCAGCCCGAGCCTGTCGGCGCTGTTCGCCGTGGCCAGCGCCGGGCTGGCGGTCACGGCGCAACTGCAGAGCCTGCTCACTGGCAATCTGCGCATCATCGGTGAGGACGAGGGCCTGCCGGTGCTGCCCAACGCCAGCATCGTGCTGCTGCGCGGGCAGAAGATGACCCCGGTGACCGACAAGCTCGCCGAGTACATCGTCGAGGGCTTCCGCTCGTAAGACGGCTCAGCGCACTGCCAGCAACGCCGCGCAGACGATCAGGAATGCGCTGAAGGCCATGCGCAGCTGACGCTCGGGCAATGCATGGGCCAGGCGTACGCCCCAGGAAATGCTCACCAGCCCGCCCAGCGCCAGCGCGCTGCCCATGCGCCAGTCCACATGGCCGTGCACCGCATAGGTCGCCAGCGCCACGCCTGTGCTGGGCGCTGCCAGTGCCAGCGCGAGCCCCTGGGCAATCACCTGGGTCAGGCCGAAGACGGACGTCAGCACCGGCGTCGCCAATACCCCTCCGCCCACGCCGAACAGCCCGCCGAGAGAACCAGCGCCCAGCCCCAAGACCCCCATCCACGGCAGGCCGTAGCGCGGCGTGCTGCCGCCCTGGGGAACACGCTGGAACAGGCGCACCAGCAGATACAGGGCCAGCAGCACGAGAAAGACCACGAAGGCGGTGCGCATGCTGCGGGCATCCAGGTTCACTGCAATGCTCGAAGCGAAGAACGCGCAGACCAGGCCAGTCAGCGCCAGCACGCCGGCCTGGGCGAAGTCGATACGGTTGCGCTGGTGGTAACGCCAGATCGCCAGCAGCACGTTCGGCACCACCATTACCAGCGCGGTGCCCTGCGCCAGTTGCTGATCCAGCCCGAACAGCACGCCCAGCGCCGGAATCGCCAGCAACCCGCCGCCGATTCCGAACAGCCCACCCAGGCTGCCCAGCACGACGCCCAGCAGAAAGTCCAGGACCAGGTCCCACATGACGCACCTCCACAACAAGGTGTCCATGCTAGAAAACCCCGGCTGGATGGGAAACGCAAAGCGCAGCACAATGGCTTTGCCCTTTTCGCAAAGCCATAACCCGCGATGAACCCTTCCAGCCTCGAAGACCAGCTCGACCTCTATCTCGATGTGCTCGATAACGGCAGCTTTTCTGCCGCCGCCCGGCTGCGCCAGTTAACCCCATCGGCAGTAGCGCGGCGCATGGACGCGCTGGAACAGGGGCTGGGCTCGACCCTGCTGGTGCGCAGCACCCACAACGTGCGCGCCACACCGGCGGGCTTGGCGTTCGCCGAGCGAGCTCGGCGGATCGTCATCGAGTTACGCCAGGCGCGGGCGGAGGCGGTATCCCTGAGCACCGCGCCGGAAGGCCTGATCCGCATCGACGCCCCCGTGCCTTTCGGTCGTCGTCACCTGGCCCCGGCGCTGGCGGACTTCCTCACCGCCAACCCCGGCCTCGACGTGCAACTGCGGCTGATCGACAGCTTCACCGACACCCGCGGGGAAAACCTTGGTCAGGTCGATCTGGTCCTGCGTATCGGCACCTTGCCCGACAGCCGCCTGGTCGCCACGCGCCTGGCACCCATGCGGCGAATCGTCTGTGCCAGCCCCGCCTACCTGCAGCAGCACGGCAGGCCGGCCTCGCCACTGGAGCTGCCAGAGCACATCGGCCTCGACTGGGAAGGCCTCGCGCCGCCGCTGGCCTGGCGCTTTTTCATCGACGGCAACTTGCAGCACCTGCGGCCACGCCGACTGCGGATGACCGCCAACAATGCGGAAACGTTGGTGGAAGGTGCGCTGCAAGGCATCGGCCTTGCTCACCTGCCCACCTGGCTGTGCAGCGAATACCTGATCAGCGGCCAGTTGCTGCCGCTGTTCTGCGAGAACGGCCTGCCCGAACCGGAGCCCGGCGTCATCCACGCGCTACGCCTGGAGCGCGGCACCCACCCGCGCAGTGAACGCCTGCTGGCCTTCCTGCTGGAGCGCTTCGGCTTCCCGCCACCCTGGGATGCGGACCTTGCGGAAGCACTGTTCAAGAATTAACCATCGCGCTAAATTAATGCGCAATCAGCTCTTCGCTTCGAGCGCCCCGCCAGGAGCACGCCATGACCCAGCAAGACCCGACCTGCGAAGCCCTCAAGCTGGATAACCAGCTGTGCTTCGCCCTCTACTCCACCTCCCTGCAGATGACCAAGGTCTACAAGCCCCTGCTGCAGGCGCTGGGCCTCACCTACCCGCAGTACATCGCCATGCTGGTGCTGTGGGAGGAAGACGGCATCACCGTGGGCGAGATCAGCTCGCGCATGCTCACCGACCCCGGCTCCCTCACCCCCCTGCTCAAGCGCCTGGAGGCCGAGGGCCTGATCACCCGCACCCGCAGCCAGGCGGACGAGCGCGTGGTGCAACTGCGCCTGACCGACAAGGGCCGTGAGCTGCGCCGACAGGCGGAGAGCATTCCGGCCTGCATCCTGGCCAGCAGCGGTCTAACGTTGGACAGTCTGAAGCGCCTCCAGGAGGAGCTCGTGGACCTGCGCGGAAACCTGCAAGCCCCGTAATCCGGGGCTTATGCCAAAGCTGCAGGTCCCTTAGTCAGAAATTTTCCAACATTTATCTTGCGCACTAAATTAAATCGAACTAACTTTCACCTCACGAACTGCTTAGCGCACAAGATATTAAGCAGCCAGACATTCCCGACCAGACATACCTGACCAGACATACCTGACAGCGAACCGGAGACCACCATGCAAACCATCAAAGCCCTCTACACCGCCACCGCTACCGCCACCGGAGGCCGTGACGGCCGCGCCGTCTCCTCGGACGGCATCCTCGACGTGAAACTGTCCACTCCGCGTGAACTGGGCGGCGCGGGCGGCGAAGCCACCAACCCGGAACAGCTGTTCGCTGCCGGCTACTCGGCCTGCTTCATCGGCGCCATCAAGTTCGTCGCCAGCCAGAGCAAGAAGCAGATCCCGGCAGACGCCTCGATCACCGGCAAGGTCGGCATCGGCCAGATCCCCGGCGGCTTTGGCCTGGAAGTGGAACTGAACATCAACCTGCCGGGCCTGGATCAGGCCGAGGCTGAAGAGTTGGTCGCCAAGGCTCACCAGGTCTGCCCCTACTCCAACGCCACCCGCGGCAACATCGACGTGCGGCTGAACGTCAGCGTGTGATTCCACGAAAGGCAGAAACGAAAAAGCCCGGCATCAGCCGGGCTTTTTTGTGTCGCGGATCAGGCTCAGGCCTTGACGCGGGACTTGTACTCGCCAGTGCGGGTATCGATCTCGATCGAGTCGCCGATTTCGCAGAAGGCGGAAACCTGGACTTCAGCACCGTTCTTCAGGCGAGCGGTCTTCATCACCTTGCCGGAAGTGTCGCCACGGACAGACGGCTCGGTGTAGACGATTTCGCGAACGATGGTGGTCGGCAGTTCAACGGAAATGACTTTCTCGTTGTAGAAAACGGCTTCGCAGACGTCGGTCATGCCGTCTTCGATGAAGGTCAGCACGCCTTCCAGGTCACCCTTTTCGATCTCGTACTGGTTGAACTCGGTGTCCATGAAGACATACAGCGGGTCCGCGAAGTAGGAGTAGGTCACTTCCTTGCGATCGAGGATGATCGGCTCCAGCTTGTCGTCGGCCTTGAACACGGTCTCGGTGCCAGCGCCGGTCAGCAGGTTCTTCAGCTTCATCTTGACGACCGCAGAGTTACGGCCGGATTTGTTGAACTCGGCCTTCTGGATTACCCAGGGGGTGCCGTTGATGTTGGCAACCTGGCCAGCGCGGAACTCTTGTGCGGTTTTCATACGATTATCCGATTGGATTGGAGACAAAAATCAGGGGCCATATCATAGCCAATTTGTATAAAAACGCACCAGCCCCGCGGCAAGATCGGTTTGTTCGGTCAGTCGGCGCTGCCAATCGCCAATCCACGCGCCCCATTCGGGCAGCCGTTTTTCCAACTCTCGCCAGGCGATGCCGGCATCACCCCGGCCATTCCAGGCCATCCAGAAAGCCCCCAGATCCGACTGCAGCGCCTCATCCATCCCCTCACCGAACAGATTCAGGAAAGCTTCCAGCTTCTCCAGGTGAATATCCTCGTCCTGCTGGTAGATGTGCCAGACGAAAGGCCGCCCTGCCCATTGCGCCCGCACAAAGGAATCCTCGCCGCGGACCGCGTTGAAATCGCAACTCCACAACAGCGGGTCGTAATCCTCCTGCCGCACGAAGGGCAGCACCTGCACGCGCAGGGAATCACGCTGATACTGATCGCCGGCCGCCAGTTCCCGTCCTGCCCAGCGCTCGACGTCGGCAAGCACTCTCCCCTCGGGCACCAGCAGCAAGGTTGCGGCGGCGCTCGCAGCCAGGGTCTCCAGCCAGCCGCCCAGAGCGGAATTCTCATAGGCAAACAGCGAGATGCGCCGCTCATGGGCCCGGGGACGCACGCCAAGACCCGCCAGGAAACCCAGGCTGGCCTCCGGATCGCCCTGAAAGGCATCGCGCCGGGCGATCAGATCGCCCTCACGCAGCAGGCCGCCGGTGGCCGGAGTGAAACCGGGGAAATAGAAATACTTCTGCAAGCCGCTGGCCTGCATCGACGGCAAACCGTGACAGGATTCCACCCAGGACTCGGCACTGAGGTAGTCCAGGTTCAACCACAGGGCAGGCGTCTGCCGCTCACGCATGGCCTCTATATAGGCAGCCGGCAGCTCACAGGCGAAAGCCTCGACGACCACGTCCGCCGCAGGAGTGTCCTGCCAGGGCCCGGACCACAGGCAAACGTCCACTCCTGATTGCTGCTGTGACGCTGCCGCACCATCGGCTGCCGGACAGATGCGCACGAAAGCCGCCAGGTCGTCGACCCACAGGCGCACCTGCTGGCCATGCTCTCCGGCCAGTTGGCGGGCCAGCCGCCAGGTGACGCCGATATCGCCATAGTTGTCGACTACGCTGCAGAAGATGTCCCAGCTGGCCATGCGCATTCCTACGTACCAGAGCGTGCCTCAGAAGGCGCCAGTGTACCCGCGATCCCGGCCATGCTCCTTAAGCCGATGAATCCCTTGGAAAAAATTTTCAAAAAAGATTTGCCAAGGAGGAAACCTTTGAGTAAAGTGCGCGCCTCGACAGACACAGCGCTGTCGAGAAATCTGGTGAGGTGTCCGAGCGGTTGAAGGAGCACGCCTGGAAAGTGTGTATACGAGAAATCGTATCGAGGGTTCGAATCCCTCCCTCACCGCCAGATTCATGAAAAAGCCCGGCTAAGCAATTAGCCGGGCTTTTTCGTTTCCAGCTTCACACTTTCTTCACCTGTTGCGGCCTAGTTGCAAGTTGTCAGTTGGACAAATGCACAACGGCGATTAAACAGTTGTTCGACCATTGTCGACAGTCATCTGACAGCTTGGTTCCACTGGCCGGAAACCCGCCTCAGGCACCGTCTGACACCTGTTGGCAACACTCCTTTGCCAGATTGGACAGTTTTTGCCCAAATCGGCCTCGCACAACTGCTAACAGTGCCCGTAACATGAAAAAAAAGTGCCGTACTTGCGCTTGGTCAGTTTACTTACTACAAGTAATGAGTACTATGTAGTCCGGCTAATTTCCCAGTCATGGGAGATTGCTTTTAATGGAAATGTCCACCTTAAGGGGAACACGATGAACAACGTTCTGAAATTCTCTGCTCTGGCTCTGGCTGCTGTTCTGGCCACCGGTTGCAGCAGCCACTCGAAAGAAACCGAAGCACGTCTGACCGCTACTGAAGACGCCGCTGCTCGCGCTCAAGCCCGTGCCGATGAAGCCTATCGCAAGGCTGACGAAGCTCTGGCCGCCGCTCAGAAAGCCCAGCAGACCGCTGACGAGGCTAACGAGCGCGCCCTGCGTATGCTGGACAAAGCCAGCCGCAAGTAATAGATCTTCGGATCTGTTCGAAAAAACCGACCCCTCGGGGTCGGTTTTTTTATGCCCGCCGTTTGCTCTCCGCGGCAAAACAGGCGGGCAACAAAAAGCCCGCTCGACCGGTAACGGTCGGCGGGCTTCCTGGTGCGCGCTGCCAGTTACTGCAGCGGCACGGCGTCCTGGTCAACCGTGGCGGCAACCGAACCACCCTGCTGCACTTGCTGCGGCTGGGCAATGGCAACCGGCAGGCCATCCTCGGCGGCAACCACTTCACGCACCACGTTCCAGTCCATCTGCATCTGGCTGGCGATGTCTTCGCGCTTGAGCAGGGCGTTGATCACCGCGGTGTGCTTGTCGACCACGGACGGGTCGCCGTTGTCATCGATGGGCGCGTGGGCCTCAAGGTAGATCTTGCCTTCGCTGCGACCGAACTTGTAAGGCTCGTTGATGATGCGCACCTTGGTGCCCACCGGAATCATCGAGAAGAGCTGGGTCACATCCCAGTTGTACATGCGGAAGCAGCCGTGGCTGGTGCGGGTGCCGATGCCGAACTTCTTGTTCGAACCGTGGATCAGGTAGCCGTGGAAGCCCAGGCTCATCTTGTACGGACCCAGCGGGTTATCCGGACCCGGCGGCACCACGGTCGGCAGCGGGTCGCCATCGGCGGCGTGCTCGGCGCGGATCGACGCCGGCGGGTACCAGGCCGGGTCCTTGGTCTTGGCGATCACGCTGGTGCTGCCCACCGGCGAACCCCAGCCTTCACGACCGATGCCCAGGGCGTAGGTGTAGACGACGTTCTTGTCCTTGGGGAAGTAGTACAGGCGGTACTCGGCGAGGTTGATCACCACGCCCTCGCGCGGACCGGCCGGCAGGACGAAACGGGTCGGAATGATGACCTCGGTGCCCACGCCCGGCAGCCAGGCGTCGACGCCCGGGTTGGCGGCGATCATCTCGGAGTAGCCGAGGCCGTACTTCTCGCCGAGGTCGGCGAAGGTGTCTTCGTACTTGGCCTTGATGACCTGGACCTGGCCGACGATATCGTCGCCGGGCGCCGGCAGCGGCAATTCAATGGCGGAAACGGGGCCGGCCGAGAGCAGCGCGGCGAGGGACAGCGAGCAGGCGGCAATGACGCGCGACAACATCCGAGGATCCTTGACGTGAGCAATGAGCAAAGGGTGATCAGTTTACCACCGCAAGCTCCGTCAACGGGAGATATCAGATGAGCCAGGAACTTCGCGCGCCGCGCTTTTCCTCTTCGAGTTGTTTCAGACAGGCTGCGCAGATTCGACGATCACGCAGCAACGGCTTCTCGGCTCCGCGCCACATCGGCTGCGCCGGCAGCAGGCTGCCGCACAGCGTGCGGTCGGCCGGGGTTCCCAGCTCCAGCTGGCGCGCGACCAGATGAACCCGGACCTCGCGGCAGGCGAACAGGTCCAGCTGCTCATCGGGCTCGATCAGCTGGTAGGCGAAGAGGGTCCAGGCGGGGCGCGACATAGGGGGTTCCAGAAGGGTGCGCAAACATAGCCGAAAGGCCGGGCGCGGGGAAGCCTCTTGTCACAGCAGAGGCTTGAGCGCCGGCCACACGTTGTCGAGCAGTTTAGGCTGCGCCGCCACTGCCGGATGGATGCCGTCGGCCTGCATCATGCCCTGCACACCCCCTACCCCTTCGAGGAAGAACGGCACCAGCGGAATCTTCTGCTGGCTCGCCACGCTGTCGAAGACCTTGGCGAATGCGTCGGTGTAGCGCTGCCCGTAGTTGGGCGGCAGGCGCATGCCCAGCAGAATCACCTTGGCGCCCGACTTCCGCGACTGCTCAACCATGCCGCTAAGATTCTGTTGCAATTGCGCCGGAGCCATTCCGCGCAGGCCATCGTTGCCGCCCAGCTCGATCACCACCAGCTTCGGCTTCTGCTCCGAAAGCAGCGCCGGCAGCCGCGCCAGGCCTCCTGCCGTGGTATCGCCGGAGATCGACGCATTCACCACCTGATAGTCAAAACCCTGCTCCTTCAGACGCTTGTCCAGCAGGCTGACCCAGCCCAGGCTGGTATCCAGCCCCAAACCGGCGCTGATACTATCGCCGACGACCAACAGCGTCTGCGCCGCGGCCTGCTGCGTGATCAGAAGCAACGCCAGGCAGCCGCCCATTAGCCATGCACGCATCGGATTCTCCATGAGCGAAAGCATTCTCACCGCGCGGAACCTTAGCAAGGTTGTTTCCAGCGCGGAAGGCAAGCTGACCATCCTTCACGACCTCTCCCTCGACCTCGCCCGCAGCGACAGCCTCGCCATCGTCGGCAGCTCCGGCTCGGGAAAATCCACCCTGCTCGGCCTGCTTGCCGGGCTGGACTTGCCCAGCGGCGGCGAGATCGTCCTGCTCGGCCACACCCTGGGCAGTCTCGATGAAGACCAGCGCGCGCGGGTCCGCGCCGCCCATGTCGGCTTCGTCTTCCAGTCCTTCCAGTTGCTCGACAGCCTCAATGCGCTGGAGAACGTCATGCTGCCGCTGGAGCTGGACGGCCGCAAAGACGCCGAGCAGCGCGCCCGCGAGCTGCTGGATCGGGTCGGCCTTGGCCAGCGCCTGACCCACTATCCGCGCCAGCTTTCCGGTGGCGAGCAGCAGCGGGTCGCCATCGCCCGCGCCTTCGCTGCCGAACCGGACGTACTGTTCGCCGACGAACCCACCGGCAACCTCGACACCCACACCGGCGAACGCATCAGCGACCTGCTCTTCGAGCTGAACCGCGAGCGCGGCACCACCCTCGTCCTGGTCACCCACGACGAGCGCCTCGCCCACCGCTGCCAGCGCCATATCCGCCTGGAAAGCGGCCACCTGATCGACCACGTCGAACCCTGACGGACGAGAGCCGATGAAGCCATTGTCGCTGCCCAACCTGTTCCGCCTGTCCCTGCGCCAACTGTGGCGCGAGGGCCGCAGCGGCGAACTGCGCGTGCTGTTCTTCGCCCTGCTGGTGGCGGTGGCGGCCAGCTCCGCCATCGGCTATTTCAGCGCAAGATTGAACGGCGCGATGCTAGTACGCGCCGCCGAGTTCCTCGGCGCCGACCTGGTGCTCACCGGCACCCAGCCGGCTCAGCCGGAACAGATCGACCGCGGCCTCAAGCTCGGCCTGCAGCATGCGCAGAGCGTGGAATTCTCCAGCGTGGTGGCCACCGACAACGGCATCCAGCTGAGCAGCGTGAAAGCCGTCGGCGACAGCTATCCCCTGCGCGGTGAACTGAAGAGCGCACCAGCCCCCTTGCAGCCGGAAGTCGAAGGCGGCCGCCCGGCGCCGGGCGACATCTGGGTCGAGTCGCGCCTGCTGGCCAGCCTCGACCTGAAGATCGGCGACAGCGTCGACATCGGCCGCAAGTCCCTGCGTATAGCCCGCGTGCTGACCTACGAACCGGACCGCGCCGGCGACTTCTACAGCCTGACCCCACGCGTAATGATGAGCCTGCACGACCTGGACGCCACCGGCGTGGTGCAGCCCGGCAGCCGGGTGCGCTATCGCGACCTCTGGGGCGGCGCGCACGACGCCCTGCAAACCTATCGGCAAGCGACCCAGGGCAACCTCGCCGCCAACCAGGAACTGCAGGACGCCCATCATGGCAACCGCCAGATCGGCGACGCCCTGGGCCGCGCCGAACGCTACCTGAACCTCGCCAGCCTTGCTGCCGTGCTGCTGGCCGGCGTGGCCGTGGCGCTGTCGGCCAACCGCTTCGCCAGCCGCCGCTTCGACGCCAGCGCCCTGCTGCGCTGCCTGGGCCTGTCGCGCCGCGAAGCCCTTCTGCTGTATGGCAGCCAACTGCTTACGCTGGGACTGGTCGCCAGCGTCTGCGGCGCCTTCCTTGGTTGGCTCGCGCAACTGGGCCTGATGCACCTGCTGGGCAACCTGTTGCCACCGGAAATTCCCGAAGCCGGCATCGTTCCCGCGCTCGCCGGCATGGCGACCGGACTGGTCGCCCTCGCCGGCTTCGCCCTGCCACCGCTCGCCGCCCTCGGCCGCGTGCCGCCGCTGCGAGTACTGCGCAGCGACCTGCTGCCCGTACCGATGCGCACCTGGGCCGCCTACGGCTGTGCGCTGCTCGCCCTCGGCCTGATCATGTGGCGCCTGAGCCTGGACCTGAAACTCACCCTCGCCCTGCTCGGCGGCGGCGCCATCGCTGCGGTGATCCTCGGTTTCATCCTGCTGCTGGCCCTGCGTGGCCTGCGCCGCGCCCTCCAGGGCGCCAGCCTGCCGTGGCGCCTGGGCCTGGGCCAGCTGCTGCGCTACCCGCTGGCCGCCGCCGGGCAGAGCCTCGCCTTCGGCCTGATCCTGCTGGCCATGGCGCTGATCGCCCTGCTACGCGGAGAACTGCTGGACACCTGGCATTCCCAGTTGCCACCCAATGCGCCAAACCACTTCGCCCTGAACATCCTGCCGGCCGAGAAAGACGGCTTCGAGCAGCGCGTAAAAGCACTCTCGCCCAACGCCGAAGACCTCTATCCAATGGTGCCTGGCCGGCTGGTGGCGGTGAACGGCAAGCCCGTCCAGACATTGAAGGAAGACGTGCGCAGCGAACGCGCGCTGCACCGGGACCTCGGCCTGACCTGGTCGGCGCGCCTGCCGGCGGGCAACCAGATAGTCGCCGGCGAATGGTGGACGGCTGGCGACAAGAGCGGCCTGCCGGGCGTCTCGGTGGAAGAAAAGCTCGCCGGCAACCTCGGCCTCAAGGTCGGCGATCACCTGAGCTTCACCGTCGCCGGGCAGACCCGCGAAGCGCAGATCCGCAGCCTGCGCTCGGTGAAATGGGACAACTTCCAGCCCAACTTCTTCATGGTCTTCGAGCCCGGCACCCTGACCGACCTGCCGGTAACCTACCTGACCAGCTTCTATCTGCCGGCCACTGCGGAACGCCAGTTGATCGAACTGGCCCGCGCCTACCCCACCGTCACCCTGCTGCCGGTGGACGCGCTGCTGGCACAACTGCGCAGCATCCTCGACCAGGTGACGCTGGCGGTGGAGTACGTGCTGGTGTTCGTCCTCGCCGCGGGCTTCGTGGTGCTGTTCGCCGGCCTGCAGGCGACCCTCGATGAGCGCCTGCGCCAGGGTGCCCTGCTGCGCGCACTGGGCGCCGAACGCGGTCTGCTGATGCGCACGCGGCGCAGCGAATTCGCCCTGCTCGGCGCGGTCAGCGGCCTGCTGGCGGCGCTGGGCTGCGAGCTGATCAGCTACCTGCTTTACCGGCTGGTGTTCGACCTGCCCTGGAGCCCGCATCCCTGGCTGCTGGGACTGCCGGTGCTGGGTGCGCTGCTGGTGGGTGGCGCCGGCCTGCTGGGCACCCGCCGCGCGCTCGACGTGAGCCCATTGCGCCTGCTGCGCGAGAGCTGATCGGGTAGACTCCCCCGATCACTCTCGCCGCACTGGATGCCATGAGCCGCTACCGCCCGCCCCGCCCCGCCGGAACCCCGCTGATCACCCCCGAAGGCGAGGCGCGCCTGCGCGCCGAACTGCACGAGCTGTGGAACGTACGCCGCCCGCAGGTGACCCAGTCGGTCAGCGAGGCCGCCGCGCAAGGCGACCGCTCGGAGAACGCCGAGTACACCTACGGCAAGAAGATGCTGCGCGAGATCGACAGCCGCGTACGCTTCCTGCGCAAGCGACTGGAGAACTGCAAGGTGGTCAGCGAGCGCCCGGCCGACCCGAACAAGGTCTACTTCGGCGCCTGGGTCACCCTGGAAGACGAGGACGGCGAACAGGCCCGCTACCGCATCGTCGGCCCGGACGAACTGGACCTGCGCAACAACCACATCAGCATCGACTCGCCGCTGGCCCGCGCCCTGGTGGGCAAGGAGCTGGACGCCGAGGTGATGGTGCGCAGCCCGTCCGGCGAGAAGCTGTGGTTCGTGGTGGAAATCGATTATCCCTGAGCGCCACCCCTGTAGGAGCAGTTCAGAGCGGCTGCGGGCGGCGGGTAATCAGCCCTTGCCGAGCGACACGGGTCAGTTCGTGAACGGCTGACTCCAGCTGCTCGGCCACCGGCGACTGCACCACCGCGAAGTCGAAACTGTCGGATGGGAAGCGCGCAAGATCGGCAAAGGTTTCGGCGAACTGGATGAGGAAGGTGCGCGAACCGTTCCAGCGTTTGGGCCAGCCATCGAGGTAACGGACGAGGGTGGGCTGGTGATTGCCGCCCAGGAGAATCTTAGGATTGCGGCGCACCAGGCCCGTGGTGATCGGGGCCAGGCGCACATGCGGGTTGGGACAGGTCATGGTGTCACGTCTCCGCCTCAGGGGTCCTGCTGGACGCGGCGAGAGGCACACCGAACCAGCGCTTTAGCGGTATTTCGATGTCAGCCATGGCTGCATCCGCGCCCCGCAAGTTGCTACTTAAATCGGCGCTGTGCGGCATCCTAGAGAAGCGCCGGCAAAGCTGTCAAGGAGACTTCAGTCGATGACCACACCCCCCATGCGGCTGTTCTTCGCCCTGCCCTGCCCGGCGGAGCTGGCAGCGCGCATCTGTACCTGGCGCGATGGATTGCACCTGGACGGCCAGCCCGTCGCCCAGGCCAACCTGCATCTGACCCTGGCCTTTCTCGGCTCGGTGCCGCGCGGGCGCAAGGCCGAGCTGCGCGCCATCGGCGAGCGCCTGCCGCGCCAGGGCTTCAGCCTGGAGCTGGACCACGTCGCACGCTGGAGCAATGGCATCCTGCACCTGGCGCCGAGCAAGGTGCCGGCCCAGCTGCATGAGCTGGTACAGGCCCTGCGCGAAGAACTGCGAGCCGGCGGATTCGAGGTTGAGCACCGCCCGTTCCATCCGCACATCACCCTCGCCCGCCACGCCCATCACACACCAGCGGCGACCGCTTCCTTCCTGCTGCCCGCTCGGGCCGTTACCCTGTTCAGCTCGGAGAACAGCCCCACCGGCGTGCGCTATCGCGCCATCGGCGAGTGGCCGCTAGACAGCATCTGATCGCGCCGCCCAGTCCTGGGCGTAATCGAGAAAGCGACGCAACCCTGCCGTGGGGTACTTGTCGATATGCAGCGCCCGGAAGAAGGTGCGCCGCAGTGGCCCCAGCGGATTGTCCAGGCGCACCAGCTCGCCGCGCGCCAGCTCCGCCTGCACCACGCGCTGCGACAGGCAGCCGATGCCGAACCCGCTACCCACCAGATGCTTGATCGCCTCGGCGTTGCTCACTTCCAGCGGCGCGTTGACGCTGCCCAGGCGCGGCAATACCTGCTGCTCGAAGGTGACCCGCGTGCCCGAGCCGGCTTCGCGCAGTACCCAGCGTGCCGCTGCCAGATCCTTCAGGCTGATGCGCTCGGCCAGCGCCAGGGGATGTTCCGGCGCGACCACCAGCAGCAGTTCATCGGCCATCCAGGGCGTGAGCTGGATCTGTGGATGCTGGATCGGCGCCTCGATGAAGGCCACGTCCAGCCGGAACTCGGCCAGCGCCTCGATTACTCCGCCGCTGTTGGCCACCTGCAGCTGCAGATGGCTCTCGGGCAGCTCCGCAAGGAAACCCGCCACCACCTGCGGAAGCAGATAGCCGCCGATGCTGCGGCTGGCACCGAGGCTCAGTTGCACCGGCGCCGATTCGAACAGGCTCTCCAGCTCCGCACTCTGCGCCAGCAAGGCACTGGCCTTGGGATAGAAGGCGCGGCCATTGTCGTTCAGCGCCAGGCGCTTGCCGCTGCGATCGAACAGGCGCGTACCGAGGGTGCGCTCCAGTTCCTGCAGCGCCTGACTGGCGGCGGACTGCGAGAGCGCGATGCGCGCCGCGGCCTGGGTCACGTTGCCGAGTTCGGCGATGGCGGTGAAGGTCGCCAGTTGGCGAAGGGTGATGCGTGGCCCCATATCGATAAAACCGGTCAACCCAATAAGAACAATCCGTTTTTACACTAAGCGGGACGGCGGCACCATGGCTTCACCTTACACAAGGAGCCTGTAATGAACGCCTTTCGCCGCCTGCCCTATTACCTTCCCGGTGCCCTGCTCTGCCTGGGCATCGCCTTCGGCTCCCGCCAACTCATGGAGATTCCCGCACTGCAGCATCTGGGGCTCGGCAGCCTGACCCTGGCGATCCTCATCGGCCTGCTGGCCGGCAACCTGGGGCTGGCCCGCTTCGGCAGCATCCGCCCCGGCATCGACCTGTCGCGCCAGCAACTGCTGCGTCTGGGCGTGGTGCTCTACGGCCTGCGCCTGACCTTCCAGGACATCGCCGCCCTCGGCCCCGCGGCGCTGATCATCGACGTACTGATGGTCACCAGCACCCTGACCGCCGCCTGGCTGATCGGCGAACGCTGGCTCAAGCTGCCCCGTGAAAGCGCCCTGCTGATTGGCGCCGGCAGCGCCATCTGCGGGGCCGCCGCGGTAATGGCGAGCAGCCCGGTGCTCAAGGCGCGCGCCGAGCACACCGCCGTCGCGGTGGCCACCGTCGTACTGTTCGGCACTCTGGCGATGCTGCTGCACCCGATGATCTACGCCGCGCTGCCCAACCTGTTCGGCAGCGAGCAGGCCTTCGGCGTGTTCACCGGCTCGACCATCCACGAAGTCGCCCAGGTGGTCGCCGCCGGCCGCGCCATGGATCCGGCTGCCGCCGACGCCGCACTGATCAGCAAGATGCTGCGCGTCCTGCTGCTGGCTCCGGCCCTGCTGATCCTCGGCCGCGTCGGTTGTGCCGAAGCCGCCGAGCCGGGCACACGCCGCAAGCTGCACATTCCGGGCTTCGCCGTGTTCTTCCTGCTGGTGACCGGCCTGCGTTCGCTGGGCTGGGTACCGGAAAGCTGGCTGGCACCGCTGCAACAACTGGACGATGTGATGCTCGGCATGGCGATGGCCGCCCTCGGCCTGGCCACCCGCCTGGGCGACCTGCGCAAGGAAGGCCCCAAACCGCTGCTGCTGGGTGCCGGGCTGTTCGTCTTCCTGCTGGTGGGCGGTGGCCTGATCAATGGCGGCGTGCAATATCTCTTCCACTGATTCCGGCAGGCAAACAAAAAGGGCGGACACCTTGGGTGTCCGCCCTTTTTCGTTAGCGGCTTTCTGCTAATGCCTTGGCAATCAGCTGGACAGCTTGCGGTCCAGGGAGAACGGGCCGGCGCCGCTGATGAGCAGCGCGACGCTGATCATGATCAGGGTGAAGGCGTATTCGAAGCCGTTGGCGGTGATGAAGAAGCCATTGGCCAGGTGCACGCTGAACACGGCGACCAGCATGGCGACGATCAGCGGGATACTCGCCAGGCGCACCAGCAGGCCGAGGACCAGCGCCAGGCCGCCGAAGAACTCGGCGCTGCCGGCCAGGGTGGCCATCAGGTAGCCGGGGGTCACGCCGAGGGATTCCAGCCAACCCGCCATGCCTTGCAGGCCCGGGCCACCGAAAGCACCAAAGAGCTTCTGCGAACCGTGAGCCATGAAGGTCAGGCCGGTGGTGATACGCAGAACAGCCATGCCGGCGCCAGCGTTGGTGGTCAGGATGGATTTGATCAGCGAGTTCATGGTGCGTCCTTATGCGAGCTCTCAGGGGAGCGAAGGGTTGCGTAGGAAGTGGATGACAACCGTGGTTGCTTGGCGACCAATATATCCAGTTTTTCCGATATCAAAAGCGCAAAAACGCGCTAATTACTATCGAATAAACCGATTACTTCTTGATTGCCGCCACGCTTTCACGTGGCTCGAGGCCATCACGTTCCCGCTGATATGCAAGATAGTACTTGTTGACGCTGCTGACGTAGTTCACCACGCCCATGCCCAGTTGCTCGGCCGCCACACGCTCGACCTGGAAGAACCACTGGTTGGGGTTCAGGCCCTGGCGCTTGGCCTCCGCGCGCAGGCTTTGCACCCGCTCGGGACCGGCGTTGTAGGCAGCCAGAACGAAGGCCATGCGGTCCCGTTCGTTGATGCGCGGGCTGGAGAAGAAGCGCTTGCGCAGCATGGCCATGTAGCGGCTGGCGGCCTGCACGTTGCTGTCCTTCTGGTGCACGGTATCCACGCCCACGGCGCGGGCCGCCGCCGGGGTGATCTGCATCAGCCCGGTGGCGCCGCCAGCGCCGCGCGCGCTGGCATTGAGATTGGATTCCTTGAAGGCCACGGCGGCCAGCGCCAGCCAGTCGACCTTGTTCTGCTCGGCATAGCGCTGCAGGGTCGGGCGTACGGCCTCCAGGCGCTTGCGGTCGGGTACGACCAGCGGATTGCGCACCTGGTAGGCGCGGCGATAGAGGCGCTGGAAGGCCACGTCCTGGTCCGCCGGCGCGCGATAGTCCTTGAGGAAGCGATTGACGCTGGCGCGCAGCATCGGCGCATCGCGACGCACGTACCAGGTCATCGACTCGCTGTTGTCCAGCACCAGATGACGGTCGACGCGCAGCTTGGTGAAGACCTTGCTCCAGCGCTCGGCAATCGGCTGCTCGACCACGGTGTAGTTGAAGATGCCCGCCTGGACCATCTCCAGCACGTCTTCCACGGCCAGAGACGAATCGGTCCACTCCAGAACCAGCGGCGCCAGGCGCTTCTGTGCGAGGCGTTCGTTGACCTTGCGCACGGCCTCGCCAGCGGCGCTGCCGGCTGGCAGGGTAATGGTGCGGCCGGCGAGTTGCTCCAGGCGCACGAACTTGCGGTTGCCCTGCTTGGTCACCAGGACCAGCGGCACGTCGGCCTTCCACGGCAGGCTGGGGCTGACATTCTGGCCGTCGCGGGCCAGCAGGACCTCCCCGGGCGCGACCAGATCGCCTTCGCCGCGCTGCAGCGCACCGAGCAACTGATCCTTGGCCTTGGGAATGAATTTGATGGTAAGCGGCTTGCGCCCTGGGGCGCTGTCGTTGAGGTACTGCTCGAAGGCACGCAGGCGGCGGTACTCGACGCCGATGGGCTCGCCCTTGATTTCGCCGGAGCTGTTGCGACTCTGATTGACCAGAACCCTCAGGGTGCCGCCGGAACGGATGCTAGCCAGGTCACGGGCGTCGCTGCTTTCCTGCTCCCAGTTTTCCGGCTGGGCGGTCAGGCGCGCGGCCGCCGGCAGTGGCGTCAGGGCCACGAGGCACAGCAGTAGCAGCAACAGTCGGGTCATCCAGCTCTCCGGGGGCTCGCACTCGGCGGTGGGCCGATTAGAGTGCGGTTTCGACCGGGAGTTCCCGGCCGCCAAGGGCGCGCAAGATTCGCACAGGAGGGGATCAATACCAACCCGAAACTTCCGATAGATCTTCGGAATATTCCTCAACCTGTTGTTTTTGAAGAATTTTCGTCAAAAAAGCGGCTTTTGCTATGCTCCGCTTCCGAACAAAAGGAACAAAAATGCAACTGATCGACATCGGCGTCAACCTCACTCACCCGAGCTTCGTCCCGGAACGTGAAGCGGTCCTCGCTCGCGCCATCGAGGCCGGCGTCGTGCAGATGGTGCTGACCGGCACCAGCCTGGACGACAGCGAACAGGCCCTGGAACTGTGCCGGCAACTGGACGAAGAGCAGCGTCTTTACTGCACTGCCGGCGTCCATCCGCACGAGGCCAGCCACTGGGACAGCGGCAGCGCGAAGGTGCTGCGCGGCCTGCTGGCCGAGGACCGGGTCAAGGCGGTCGGTGAGTGCGGGCTGGACTTCAACCGCGACTTTTCGCCGCGCCCGCAGCAGGAGAAGGCATTCGAAGAACAGCTGGGCCTCGCCGTGGAACTGCAGTTGCCGGTGTTCATCCACGAACGCGACGCGGGCGAGCGTCTGCTGGCGATCCTCAAGGACTTCCGCGACAAGTTGCCGGCCGCCGTGGTGCATTGCTTCACCGGCGAGCGCCGCACGCTTTATTCGTATCTCGATCTCGACCTGCACATCGGCATCACCGGCTGGATCTGCGACGAACGCCGGGGCACCCACCTGCAGGAACTGGTGCGGGAAATCCCCCAGGGCCGGCTGATGCTGGAAAGCGACGCGCCTTATCTATTGCCGCGCACCCTGCGCCCTAAACCGAAGAACGGCCGCAACCAGCCGGCCTACCTGCCCGAGGTGCTGACCTGCGTGGCCCAGCACCGGGGCGAGAGCGCCGAGCAGGTCGCGGCCCACACCACCGAGTGCGCACGGCGCTTCTTCGGCCTGCCGGAAATTTGATCCAGCTCTCAAGATTGCCCTTCTTCGGCCGATAAGTCGGAAGCGAAAGGTGGCTTGATGCCCATCAATGGCCACCTTCATCCTTTTCACGACAATAATGGCGCCTTGCCACTATTCGACCGACAAGAAGAGATTTATGGCCGCCTGGATTCGCGATATTTCCCTCAAGTACAAATTCTGGGCCGTCAATGCGGTCGCCTTCGTCACTACCCTGCTGCTGGTGCTTTTCGCCATGCACCAGGAGCTCGACGGGCGCAACCAGCAGGCACGCCAGGATGCCGAAGCCCAGGCCCAACTGCTCAAAAGCTGGCCCGCAGGCTCGGCGCTGCCGACCTCGCCGAACCTCGTCAGCTTCGCCAGTGGCAGCGCGCCGCAGATCGCCGGAGTCGACGGTTCCGCCCTCGCCCGTGCCAATGGCTGGGTTGATCTGCAAGGCCCCCAGACCCGCAATGGTGCGCTCGCCGGCGCCTATGTACAGGAGATTGGGAACGGCCAGCGCGTCGCCGTGCTCGCCCCCGGTGCCGACTTCTGGAGCGTCTTCGAGGATCGCGCCCTGCCCTTCGCCGGCGCCGTGCTGGTGCTGATGCTGGCCCTGCTGGCCGCCTCGCAATTGCTGATCCGCTTCATCCTCACTCACCTGCTGACCCTGCGCGACGTGATGCTCCATGTGGAGAAGAGCGGCGACCTGGCCGCCCGCGTGCCCCTGGAAAGCCGCGACGAGGTCGGCCAGATGGCCACTGCCTTCAACGCCATGCAGGCCGGCTACCAGCGCGTGGTCGGCACCGTCGCCCAGGCCGCCGGGCGCCTCGATGAAGGCGCGCGCAGCCTGGCCAGCAGCATGGGCCAGGTGCGCCAGGGCATGCTCGGCCAGCAGAGCGAGACCGACCAGGCCGCCACTGCCATCAACGAGATGTCCACCACCGTCCACCACATCGCCCAGCATGCCGCCGACACCCGCGACCAGTCGCAGGAAGCCGATCGCCTCGCCGGCAATGGCCAGCAGGTGGTCGGTCGGGTCGGCCAGTCCATCGCCGGGTTGTCCCAGGGTGTGCAGCAGACCGCCGAGATGATCCAGCAACTGGCCCAGGACAGTCACAAGATCAGCAGCGTGGTCAGCGTCATCCACGGCATCGCCGAACAGACCAACCTGCTCGCCCTCAACGCCGCCATCGAGGCCGCCCGCGCCGGCGAGATGGGCCGTGGCTTCGCCGTAGTCGCCGATGAAGTGCGCAACCTCGCCAAGCGCGTGCAGGACTCCACCGACGAGATCACCCAGATGATCAACGCGCTGCAATCCGGCACCCGCGACGCCGTGGAGTTCATGCAGGAAAGTTCGATCAAGGCCGACGGTTGCGTGGAGGAAGCCCGCGAAGCCGGCGAGGCGCTGGCAGCCATCGCCTCAGCCGTGGCGCTGATGCGCGAAAGCAACACCCAGATCGCCGTGGCCGCCGAGCAACAGAGCCAGGTGGCCGAGGAAATGACCCGCTCGGTGGTGGGCATCCGCGACGTCACCGAGCACACCGTGCAGCAGACCGTCGATTCGGCCGGCACCAGCCACCAGTTGGCAGACCTCGCCGGCGAACTCAGCCGCGCCATCCGCCAGCTGCGCCTGTAATCCCTATCGCCCGCATAGCCTGCGCCCATTGGCGCGGGCGCCGGGGCAGCGCCTAGACTGCTGACATTCCGCCCGCCTGCGCTCAGGTGGGCTTTTCAGTCCCGGGAGCAGCAGCATGGGCAAACGCCACCCCAACCTCCTCGCCTGGCAGTGGCAGGGCTACGCCGCCAACCACCGCAACCCGACCAACCTGGCGCTGCACATCATCGCCGTGCCGCTGTTCATTCTCGGCGCCCTGACGCTGCTCAGCGGGCTGTTCGGCCTGAGCCTGACAGCGATCCTGCTGGGCATGATCGGCATGGTCGCCTCGCTGGCCATCCAGGGCCGCGGGCACAAGCTCGAAGAGCAGGCGCCCGAGCCCTTCAGCGACCGCAAGGACGCCGTCGGTCGGCTGCTGGTCGAGCAGTTCGTCACCTTCCCGCGCTTCGTCCTGAGCGGCAAATGGTGGCGCGCCTGGCGAAATCCCAACCGCTGAGCCGGCCATAACAGCAAGGGCGCGGCATTTCGGCCATTCAAGTACCCGGCAGGTCCGCCGATATAATCGTCGAGATTTCGTCACGAGCTGTTGAGATGTCGGCTTTTCGCCATTTTATTGGCATATTTGTCTGCCTGTTTATTGTCACGCCTGCCCACTCAGCTCCGGAACCGGTGGCCGAGCGTACCGTGCTGACCATTGCTGTGAAGGGCCAGCCGCAGCTCCTGCGCCACTACAGCCTGCGCGACCTCGAAGCACTGCCGCAGACCGAGCGGCGCTCCATGCTCCCTGACGAATCCCAGGTCTACGGCTGGCAGGGCGTGCGCCTGAGCACCCTGCTCGCCGGTTTCGACCACACCGATGCCCAGCGCCTGCGAGTTGAGGCACTGAACGACTATTCCGCCCTGATTCCACTGAGCGACCTCGACGCCTTCGACCCGATCCTCGCCTACCACCGCGACGGCCAGGCCATCGGCATCGCCGAGCGCGGCCCGCTGTTCGTCATCTACCCGATGGTCGATCACCCGGAGTTGCGAACCCAGGTCTATTTCAACCGCACCGTCTGGCAGGTAAGCCGCATTACCCTGGAGTGATCGCCGTGCCCCCGCAGCCTCCCAGGCGACGCTATCGCCGCCTGACCGTCATCATTCTCAGCAGCCTGATCGCCGCACTGACCGCCGGCGCCGGCGCGGCGCTGCTGATGGTGCACCAGCACGTCCGCCAACTGGCCCATCCCGATGCCCACAGCGAGCTGTGGCAGGCCTACCAGTTGCGCAACGAGCTGGAACGCTCGCTGAACAGCGCCCGCCAGGTACTCGCTGGCGAGAGCGACAGCGATGCCCTGGCGACGCGCGTCGAAGTGCTCGCCAGCCTCCTGCCGCCGCTGCGCAGCACGCCCGTCTATGGCTATCTGGTCGTGCCGCGCCCGGAGGTGCAGGCGACCCTGGAAAAGATCCAGCGCCTGAGCGACGCCTGGCTGCAGCGCGCACCCTGGGGCCAGCCGGCAGCGGCAAAGCAGCTGGCCGGCGAAATGCTCCGCGAACTGCCGCCGCTGCTCGAGCCCACCCATGAACTGATGGTGGCCACCAACATCGCCCTGACCAACTACATGGACGCCGAGCGCCAGGACCTGCAGCGCGCCTTCAACCTGCTGGCCTGGGTACTCTTCGGCCTCGGCCTGTGCAGCGTGCTGCTGGCCCTGCGGGTGATCGCCAACTCGCGGCGCAAGCTGCTGCTGACCCAGCGCCTGCACGACCTCAACCAGTCGCTCGAGCAACGCGTCGAACAGCGCACCCAGGAGCTGAGCGAGCGCAAGACGCTGCTGCGCTACATCCTCGATACCAGCCCCAGCGACGTCGCCTTGCTCAGCGACGAGGACTCCCGCGCCCACTACGTCAGCCCGCGGCTGTTGCAGCGCACCGGCATCCGCCCACACGAACCCTTCACCCTGCACCGGCTGTTCGACGATCCGGACGAGGAAGCGCGCTTCCGCCAGTCGCTGGCCGCCAACGGCCAACTGGACAGCTGGGAAACCCGCCTGGCGGGCAACCCGGCCTACTGGGCGATCGTCTGGGCACGCAGGATGGAGGTGGATGGCCGCCCCGCCTCGCTGGTGTGGAGCTTCGACATCAACCAGCGCAAGACCATGGAGCAGGAGCTGCGCCTGCTCGCCACCACCGACCCGCTGACCGGCCTGCAGAATCGCCATGCCTTCGTCAAACGCGGCGTCGCCCTGCTCAAGAGCGCGCAGCGTTACGATCGCCACTGCTCGGCGCTGATGCTGGACATCGACTTCTTCAAGCCGATCAATGACACCCATGGCCACGCTTTCGGCGATGCCGTGCTACAAGCCGTGGCCAGGGAGCTGACGCAGGGATTGCGCGAAATCGACCTGCTCGGTCGCCTGGGTGGCGAGGAGTTCGCTGCGATCCTTCCGGAAACCGACCTGCAGCAAGCGCAACAGGTGGCCGAGCGATTACGCAACAGCGTGCAGGCGCTGTCCTTCGCCAGTGAGGACGGCAACCACGTGGGCCTGACGCTGAGCATCGGCGTGGCCACGCGGAACGAGGGCGAGTTGCGCCTGGAAGACCTGCTCGCCCGGGCTGACCGTGCGCTCTATCGGGCCAAGGCCGGCGGGCGCAACCGCACGGAAGCCGCACCCGGCGTCCAGCTGTAGGGCACCTAGCCGAAAATGGTCACCGTCTGCCGGCCGACTGCCAGGAGCTGGCCATCCGCCGACCAGGTCTGCGCCGCGATATGCCCGTAGCCGTCGCGGGCATGCTCGATGCTCGCCAGGTACTGGCACCAGCCGTTGGCCGGCATCGCCGGCAGCGGCTGAACGAACTCCACGGTCCAGGTCAGCGAACTGGAAGGCGCCGGCGATTTCAGGTGCGGCAGGTTGGCCGGTGGCCAGGCGTCGATCAGCGCCAGCAGATGGCTGATCTCCATCGGTTCGTCGCCCACGTCATCACCGCGAAAGCGCATCCAGCCCCCCATCTCGCGCTCGCGGCTGGCCGAGAACGGCATGTGCCCGACCGCCCAGCGCATGGCGATGTTCTGGGTGAAGGCCGGCATGATCTTGCGGATGTAAGGCAGCTCCTGGCAGTCCTCGATGGCCTTGAACGCCGGTGGCGGCAGGCCTTCCATCTGCACGCTGGACTCGCGCGCCACCCCGAAGCTGCCCTGGGCCAGCAGGACCACCTGGCCGTTCTGCACGGCGCGGCAGAATACCTGGCTGACCGACTTGCCCTCGCGCAGGACTTCGGCCTCGAAGCTCAGCGGCACTTCCACCTCGATGGGGCCGACGAAGGTGATCGCCAGCGAACGCACCGGCCGCCCAGCTTCGGCCACCGCTGCCATGGCCTCGTAGGCCAGCGCCGCCACCAGGCCGCCAAAGCTGGCGCGGCCCTGGGCCCAGGTAGCGGGGATGACGATGGACAGCGGTGCAGCGCGCACCGCCCGGAGCAATTCACTGAAGGACATGATCGGACTTCCCTGAGGCTTCTGGAGACTGGCAACTGGTTGCGATCTTAGGGGCAGCGACCGCCCCGGCAAACCATCCAAAGCCTTGTCCCTTGCAGGAAATGCCCTGCCATCAATGGCCTCTATGCAGCGCCTTCTCCAGAGCTTCCAGGCTTTCGTCGGCGAGCCGCTCGGCGAGGTCGTGGCGGGCATTCCAGTGCGGTTGCAGCGGCATCAGGTCCAGCTCGCGCTCGCTGCGGATCAGCCACTGCTCGTAGTCATGCCAGTCCCCCAGGGCCGCTTGCGCGTCCTTCAGCGGCGCCAACAGGCGCTGCGGCACGGCGGACTCCTCCGGATAGGCCTCCAGCGAATAGCGCACCCGCTTGATCAGCAGGCGCAGGCGATGACGGTCGTGGGCCGGATCTTTCAGGGCGTCGCGCAACTTCTGCCACTCCCGGGCCAGGCGCTTTTCCACCTTGCGGTGCAGGCCCTTGAGCACGCCGTGGCGCTCGGACGTGCGCCACAACTGTGGCCAGCCATCCAGCCGCATCATCAGGCGCTCCCACTGCGGGCTGGCAAGCAGCGTGGCGTAGCCGGAGATCAACGCAGGCCGACGCAGCGCGGCAGCACGCTCATAGCCTTCGGCCTCCAGCACCGGCAGCAGCACCTCGAGGTCACGCAGCGGGCCACTGAGCCGGCCCATGTCGCCCAGTGCCTGCTCCAGCTCGTCGATACCGGGCATGCCGCGCACCGGGTGCAGCAGGCTGCGCAACCGGCGCACGGCGATGCGCAGGTCATGCAACGCTTCCGGGTCGGAGTCGGCCTTCAGGCGGGAAGACGCGGAGAACAGCGCTACCTCCTGCTCGATCAGATGGCTTACCAGGTAATCGCAGAAGGAGGTCACGGCAGGCTCCACTCGGATGATGAACTATCAGGTTAGCCCCGGCCAACGCAGCGGCAAGGGGCGCAATGTCACGTTCCTTTAGCGTGCGGCAGCCGCAGGCGCCAGGGCAGCTCGCGGCGCAGGCGTGCCAGGTGCCCACGCAGTTCGGCTGGCGATGCAGCCGCGCCGCCATAGCGCTGCTTCTCGAAGGCATCCAGGTAGCGGTGGATCGCCTGTGCATGGGCCGGCAGCACCTTGGCGACACGGCGACAGAAATCCCGCGCGCCCTCACCCGGCTCGCGACGCACACCCAGCGGCGCGAGCATCCGCTCGAAGCGCTGGAAGCTGCGCAACTGGACATCGACGGTGCGCTGCCAGGGCTTGAACATCACCAGCGCCAGCAAGCCCAGCAAGAGGGCGCCGCCGCCGACCAGCAGGGCGCCGACCCATTGCTGGTCGAGCCCGCCTAACCAGCGTTTGAGCATGTCGCCCTGCTGCTCGGCCTGGTAGCCCAGCACCCAGCGCTGCCAGCCATAGTTGGCGTCGTCCCAGGCCATGCGCAGTTGATTGAGCAGCGCGAAATTGCGGTAGCGCAGGGGCGAAAACGGATCGGACTCCAGGAAACTGCCTTCCTGGCTCAGGGCTGCTTCCAGCCCCTGCTCGATGCGTTCGGGAGCCACGGCGCCCGTCGGGTCGACCCGCGTCCAGCCGCGGCCGGCCTGCCAGTACTCGACCCACGCGTGGGCGTCGAACTGGCGGATCGCCAGGTAGTTGCCCGAGGTACTCGCCTCGCCGCCCTGGTAGCCGGTGACCACGCGAGCCGGAATACCGGCCGCGCGCAGGACGAAGGTCATGGCGCCGGCGTAGTGCTCGCAGAAGCCGGCGCGGGTGTCGAAGAGAAAGCCGTCGATGCGCTCCGGGCCGGCATCCGGCGGCCGCAGCGTGTAGCGGAACGGCTGCTCGCGCAGATGCCGGAGCATCGCCTGCACCAGCTCTGCCGGCTGCGGGTAGCGTTCGCGCAGTTGCTGCGCCCAGGCGCGGGCCCGGGGGTTGCCGCCCTGTGGCAAGGCAAGGTTGATCCGTTGCGCACGGGCGGCGTCATCCGGCTCCAGCTGGGCTTCCGGCCAGGAGGTGGCGCGATACAGCAGTCCCTGGCGCACCGGCAGGCGTCGCTCCAGGTGAAAGTCGCTCATCATTCGCGCGTCGCCCAGGCTGGTCTGCGCCACATCCAGCGCGAACAACCAGGGCCGGCCGTTGGGCTCCATGATCACCTGGTAATGCAGCGGCTCACCCCGCGGCTGCCATTGCGGCGGACGATCGCCACGCTGAAACGCGGTGCTCCAGCGCGCACCGTCGAAGCGTTCCAGGGTCAGCGCCCGCCAGTAAAGCTGCGAACGCGGCAGCGGCTGACCGTCGAAACTCACCCGAAAGGCCAGTTCGGGAGACTGGCTCAGCTCGACCATGTCCCCCGGCGCCATGCTGTCGCTCAGCCCGGTCATGGCCTTGTCGCCCGGCATCGGTAACGACCAGAGCGGCCCCATGCGCGGGAACAGCAGGAACATCAGCAGCATCAACGGCAGCGCCTGCAACAACAGGCCGCCAGCCAGACGCAGGGTCGGCATCGGACGCGCGGCGAAGCTGCTCTGCTGCAGCCCGATGGCCGCCGCCAGCAGGGCCAGCACCGGCAAGAGGCTGAAGACGGCGGCGAGGATGTCATCCTGGAACAGGTAGCTGGTGGTCACGGCGAAGAAGCCCAGCAGGATCAGTACCCAGGCGTCGCGGCGTGTCTTGAGTTCCACCAGCTTGATCACGAAGGCCGCGATCAGCAGCACCACGCCGGCGTCCAGGCCGATCAGCGAGCCACGGGAGAACCACACCCCCACCCCGGCCGCCGCCACCAGCGCCAGCTTGGCGACGCCGCTGGGGTAGTTGGCGCGCATGCGGAACACCTGGATGCGCCAGGCCGCGCAACCCAGCCACAGCGCGACGATCCACAGCGGCAGGTGTTCCAGGTGCGGAATGATCACCACCGCCTGGGCCATCAACAGCCAGGTCAGTGCGACCCGTGGAATCGGCTGGGCGGAAGCGCCAGTCGCGCTGCTCATCGCTTCGCCCCATGCAGTGCCAGGGCGCGCAGGCAGGCATCGCGATGGGCATCATCCAGGCCGACCGCCAGTTGCGCATCCGGCAAGCGCAGGCCGAAGGGTTGCTGGCGCAGCGACAGCTGCAGGACCCAGAAGCACAGGCGTGAAAGGCGCCCCTCGGTATCGCCGCCCAGACTGTTGAACTCCAGCCAGACGTTGCGCCCGGCCAGCGCGGAGAAATCCTTCACCAACAGGCCCTGGCCGCGCGAATAGGCCTTCCAGTGCAGGCGACGGCGCGAGTCACCCGGCTGGTAGGGCCGCAGCCCCTGGTAATCGTCGACGCCGCGCCCGCTGGGGCGCAGGCCCTCCTCGTCGTTTGCCGCCGGCCCGCTTTCGAGTGGCAGGTCGCCCGGTTGCGGATGCGGGTAGACCAGCACCGACTGGTCCAGATCCACCCAACTCCAGGCCACCAGCAGCCCCAGCGGGAAACGACTTTCCACGCGCAGGCGACCAGGGCGCAACCAGCCGCGTCGCTGCGCCGACACCGTCAGCAGCACTTCTTCGGCATGGTCTGCCGTGACATCGGCGAACTGCATGCGCTCGGCTTCCCAGCCCAGGCCGATGGCCTGTCGGGCGCGCCCTTCGCCTTCCAGGCGCACGCGAAAAGCGGCCTGTTCGCCGACGAATACCGGCTGCGCACCGAGCGCCGTCAGGCGCAGACCGCCCAGGTTCCGATAGGTATGCAGGATGGCGACGATGAACAGTGAGAGCAGCAGGAAGGTCAGGCCGTAGGCCAGGCTGTTCTGGTAGTTGATGGCGGTGAGCAGCATCAGCAGCAAGGCGACGCCGAACGCCATCCCCTGCCGGGTCGGGATAATGAAGATGCGCCGCTGGTTGAGCTGCAGCGATGGCGATGGCGGTATGCGCCGGGCTATCCAGCTCTGCCACAGCGGCCTGACCCTGACGAGCATGGCAAGCCCCTCAGAGCGCCGGCACTTCGCGCAGCAACCACTGCACCAGCGCGCCGCCGCCATGGCCCGCCGGGTCGGCCTGGTCACGCAGGCGGTGGCCGGCCACCGAGGGCAGCACAGCCTGCACATCCTCGGGAATCACGTAGTCGCGCCCGGCCAGCAGCGCCCAGGCGCGGGCCGCCGCCAGCAACGCCAGGCTGCCGCGCGGCGACAGGCCGAGGGCGAAGGCCGGCTGGGTACGCGTGGCTTCCACCAGGCGCAGCACGTAATCCACCAGGGCATCGCTGGCACGTACCTCCAGCACTTCGCCCTGCAGCGCCTGCAGTTCCTGCGGGTCGAGCATCGGTTCCAGGCGCGGCAGCAAGTCACGGCGCGCCTCGCCCAGCAGCAGCGCCTTCTCGGCGGCGCGGCCGGGGTAACCCAGGGACAGGCGCATGAGGAAGCGGTCGAGTTGCGACTCGGGCAGCGCGAAGGTGCCGCCCTGGGTCACCGGGTTCTGCGTGGCGATGACGAAGAAGGGTTCGGGCAGCGGGCGGGTCGCGCCCTCGATGGTCACCTGGCCCTCCTCCATGGCCTCGAGCAGCGCGCTCTGGCTCTTGGGCGTGGCGCGGTTGATCTCGTCGGCCAGGACCAGCTCGGAGAAGATCGGACCGGGATGGAAGACGAACTGCCCGGTGTCCTTGTCGAACACCGAGGTACCCAGCACGTCGCCGGGCAGCAGGTCGGAAGTGAACTGGATACGCTGGAAGCTCAGACCCAGCACCCGCGCCAGGGCATGGCTCAGGGTGGTCTTGCCCATGCCGGGCAGGTCTTCGATGAGCAGGTGACCGCGGGCCAGCAGGCAGGTCAGGGCCAGCCTTACCTGCACCTCCTTGCCGAGCAGCACCTGATCGACTGCCTTCAGACAATTCTCCAGCTTGGCGTGCATCCTGACCCTCTCTTCCCCGGAAAACTCCGATCCTACTGATCCAGGACAGCGCATCAAAGGCCTCGACACATTTAGTCCGCAATCTGTGATCCAGCGCTGTGATCCAGAGCGCCTAGCGCCCCAGCAGGCGCTCTGCCAGCCAACTCGCGGCAGGGCCCAGCCGACGTTGCCGCGACCAGATCACATCGACTGCCACCCGGCGCGGCCAGCCGGCGACCTTCAGTTCCTGCATACGCCCGCTGGCGAAGCGTCCTACCATCCAGCTGGGCAATTCGATCCAGCCGAAGCCCAATACCGCCATGTCCAGCAACAGCAGGTAGTTTGGCGCACTCCAGCAGCGGCCGCCGAGCAGCGGTGCGGCATCATCCAGGTAGGTGTTCAGGCGCAGCGCCCGGTAGGCCAGCAGGTCCTCGCGCTCCACCTGCGCGTGGCCGGCCAGCGGATGGTCGCGGCTGACGAAGAGGCCGAACTCGGCCTGCTCGCTCAGGGTCGCCGAGCTGACGTCCGGCGGGTAATCCTTCTGTGCCGCCAGCAGGCCCAGGCTGGCGCGCCCCTGCACGACGAGGTCGAGCACGTCGCTGTCCTCGGCGATCAGCCATTCGAACTCCAGGTCCGGATAGCGCGCATCGATCTCCGCCAGCCGGGCCTCGAATTCGGCCGACTGGTAGGTGTCCGACATCGCCAGGGTCACCCGCGACTCCAATCCACCGACGAGCTGATGGGCGAGCTGGCCGAGGCGGTCGTTGGCCATCAGCACCTCCTCGACCCGTCCGAGCAGCGCGTGACCAGCTTCGGTCAGCTGTGGCTGACGGCTGCTGCGGTCGAACAGGGTCAGGCCGAGGTCGATCTCCAGCCGGGCGATGGCCTCGCTGACGGTGGACTGGCTCTTGCCCAGCTTGCGCGCGGCGGCGCTGAACGAGCCCAGGCAGGCGGCCTCGGCGAAAGCCTGCAGGGATTCGGGGGAATATTGCATCTTGGCACCCTCTTCCATCGGTTAAGCCGATGGTATCCAACTTATATCCAGCCGGTCGACCGATGATAATGGCGCCGGACCGACGGAGTCGGCCTTCTCGTGAATTGAGAGCTTGATGCCTGGAGATACCCATGACTCCCACTAAAACCCTGAAAGAGCGGATGTTCCACGCCGGCCTTTTCGAACTGCTGGCGGTGGTCATCTGCGCACCGACCCTGGCCTGGCTGATGGACAAACCGCTGGGCCACATGGGCGCCATGACCCTGATGTTCTCGGCCATCGCCACCGTGTGGAACATGCTGTTCAACGCCGCCTTCGACCGCGCGCAGAACCGCATGGGCTTTTCCCGCACCCTGTCGGTGCGCGTGCTGCATGCCTCGCTGTTCGAGCTGGGGCTGATCATCCTGCTGGTGCCGCTGGCCGCCTGGTGGCTGTCGGTGAGCTTGCTGCAGGCGTTCATCCTCGACATCGGCCTGGTGCTGTTCTTCCTGCCCTACGCGCTGGTGTTCAACTGGGTGTACGACGTACTGCGCGAGCGCTGGGTGGGTCGGGCGCAGATGGCCCAGGCGAACGGCTGACTCTCCCTATGGATATCGCCGCGCTCGCGATATCTGGGTCGGCCATGTAGGAGCGAAACAAAAAAGCCCGCAGCGATGCGGGCTTTTTCATGCCGTGAGAAAGACTCAGGCCAGGCTGGCAGCGATCTCGGCCAGGGCCTTGGCCGGGTCGGCGGCCTGGCTGATCGGGCGGCCGATCACCAGGTAGTCGGAGCCGTTGTCCAGCGCCTGGCGCGGGGTGAGGATGCGGCGCTGGTCGTCCTGGGCGCTGCCGGCCGGGCGGATGCCGGGGGTGACCAGTTGCAGCGCCGGGTGCGCGGCCTTCAGCGCCGGAGCCTCCTGGGCGGAGCACACCAGGCCGTCCATGCCGGCCTTCTGCGCCAACGCAGCCAGGCGCAGCACCTGCTCCTGGGGCTCGACGTCCAGGCCGATGCCGGCCAGGTCCTCGCGCTCCATGCTGGTCAGCACGGTCACGCCGATCAGCAGCGGCGACGGGCCGTTGAAGGCGTCCAGGGTTTCACGGCAGGCGCTCATCATGCGCAGGCCGCCGGAGCAATGCACGTTGACCATCCACACGCCCATCTCGGCGGCGGCGCGCACGGCCATCGCGGTGGTGTTGGGGATGTCATGGAATTTCAGGTCGAGGAAGACTTCGAAACCGCGGCTGTTCAGGGTCTCGACGATACCGGCGGCGCAGCTGGTGAACAGCTCCTTGCCCACCTTCACCCGGCACAGCTTCGGGTCCAGCTGGTCAGCCAGCGCCAGCGCGGCTTCGCGGGTGGGGAAATCCAGGGCGACGATGATCGGGGTCTGGCAGGCGGACATGGGCTCTCTCGCGGGTATCGAAAAAATCGGCGCGCATTGTCGCAGAAACGCGCCGACTTCCGTAGCCCGCCCGGCAGGAATGCTGCGTCGCCGGCGGCGATCAGGCACTCAGCCGCTCGCGCAGGCGGCCGAGCATGCCCAGCAGGCTGCCGACCTTCTCCCGCTCGCGCTCCTCGCGCGGCACCTCGGCGATGCGCGCGACCTTCTGCTCGGGCTGCGCGCGCCACAGCAGTGCCTGCTCCGCGGCGGCCTTCAGGCCCTTCTCGAACAGCCCGCGGCGGATCGGCTTGGGCAGGTAGCGGAAGATCTGCGCCTGGTTGATCAGTGCCAGCAGGTCCTGGGTGTCACGGAACGGCGTGACGACGATGCTCAGCAGGCGCGGGTGGGCCTGGGCCAGGGACTTGAGCAGCGGCGCGGTGTCCTCGCCGGCGAGTTTCAGGTCGCTGATGAGGATGTCGATCGGCTCGCTGTTGAGCCGCACGATGGCCTCGGCCAGGTTGCGCGCACGGTGCAACTGGTGAGTGCCGGCGCTGCAGAACTCGCCGACGCAGGCCAGGGTTTCGGCGTCCTCGTCCAGCAACAGTACGTTGAGCGGCGCAACGACGCGGCTGATGGCTTTGGTATCGATGGGTTCGGCCGGGGCCTGGCGCTGGGCGATCTCTGCCGCCTGGCGCAGGGTGAAGGCCATTTCCTGCGGGTCCCAGGGCTTGGTCAGGTAGCGGAAGATGCCGCCGCTGTTGAGCGCATCCACCGCGGCGTCGAGGTCGGAGTACCCGGTGAGGAGGATGCGCAGGGTATCCGGGGCGATCTCCTGGGCCTGGGCCAGCAGCTCGGCGCCGGTCATCTGCGGCATGCGCTGGTCGCTCACGAGGATGTCGATACGCTCCTCGCGCAGCCGCTGCAGGGCCTTGTGCGGATCGGTCTCCACCAGCACGTTGTAGTGACGGCGGAACTGCATCGCGAGGCTGCGCAGGATGCGCTCCTCGTCGTCGACGAAGAGGATGCGGACAGGCTGCTGGCTCATGTTCAGGCGCTCCGTTTCAGTTCGCTGGCCTGCTGGATCGGCAGGCTGATGAGGAATCGTGTGCCGCGTCCGGGCACGGAAGCCACGCGGATACGGCCGCCGTGGTCCTGGACGATCTTGTAGCTGATCGACAGGCCCAGGCCCGTGCCCTGCCCCACCGGCTTGGTGGTGAAGAAGGGGTCGAAGATGCGCGCGCGCACCTCCTCGTTCATGCCCTTGCCGTTGTCCTGCACCGAGAGGTGCACATGGGTTTCATCGGCCCAGGACTTCACCTGGATCAGGCCGAACTTTTCCATGGCCTGGGCGGCGTTGGTCAGCAGGTTGAGCAGCACCTGGTTGATCTGGCTGGCGGCGCAGGCGACCTTGGGCAGAGCGCCCAGCTGGGTGGCGACCTCGGCCTTTTCCTTGATGCTGTTGCGGGCGATCAGCAGTGCGCTGCGCACGCAGTCGTTGAGGTCGACTTCCTCGCTGCGGGCACGGTCCAGGCGGGCGAAGTCCTTCAGGCCGGCGACCAGTTCGCCGATCTGCGCGAGGCCGAAGTCGGTGTCGCCGAACAGCTGATCCAGGTCGCCCACCAGTTGTTCCAGCGCGGCTTCGTCACGGGCCTGCTCGAAGGCGGCACGGGCGCGAGCCAGTTGCTCGGGAGCACAGGCCGTATCGTCCAGGCACTCGTTGAGCAGGGTTTGCGCCTCGGTCAGGCCGAGCAGCGGGATCAGCAACTCGCGCAGCAGCGCGACGTTGTTCTTCACGTAGCCCAGCGGGGTGTTCAGCTCGTGGGCGACGCCGGCGACCATCTGCCCGAGGGACGCCATCTTCTCCGACTGCACCAGCTGCGCCTGGGATTCGCGCAGGTCCTGCAGGGTCTTGTTGAGTACGCGGTTGCGCTGGGCGACGCGCTGCTCCATGGCCTTGAGCAGGTCAAGCACCGTGCCGAGGCCGAGGTAGCGGCCCTGCTCGTCGATCAGCACGAAGTCCTCGGTGATCGGGTAGCTCAGTTGGGCGGTGACCTGCTGCGCGGCTTCTTCCAGGCTCAGATCGGCGCGCACCTTGAGCGGCTGCGCGTTCATCACGTCGCTCGCCGGTCGGCGGCCCCAGAGGTCGCGGCCGAAGCGCTGCATGAAGATGTCCTGCAGGCCGTTGCGGCTGACCAGCCCCAGCGGCAATCCGCTGGCGTCCACCACCGGCAGCGAGAGGAAGGAACGGTGCTCGGCATCGAGGAAGCGCTCAGCCACATCGCTGATGCTCAGTTCCGGGGCCAAGGGCGCTACCTGGCGCAACAGCTCGTGCAGGGCGCGGGTGGTCATCGGCGAATCTCCGGTCGCTGGGATGGGCGCCAGTAGACCAGCGGCAGATTGCCATCCTGTGACAGCCGTCGCGTGCTCGGGAAGCTTCACGGCGCGGTCATCGCCCTGCAACAAGCGCCACTGCGGCGCACCCGAACGGGACGCGGGAAACACCGTCGCACCGCTTCGAAGCAGGCGAACCGGTGGCGAATGTTCACGAAACGACGCGATCCGGCAGTTTGCGACCGGGTACCGGGGAGTGGCACGGCCACTGCACGACGGCATGGGTCGTGTCTTTCATCCTCTGTCCTGGAGACCTCGCATGAGCACGCAACTCAAACCCACCCTGGGCACCCTGCACCTGTGGGGCATCGCCGTGGGCCTGGTGATTTCCGGTGAGTATTTCGGCTGGAGCTACGGCTGGGGCGTGGCCGGCACCCTCGGCTTCCTGGTCACCACCCTGCTGGTGGCGACCATGTACACCTGCTTCATTTTCAGCTTCACCGAACTGACCACCGCCATTCCCCACGCCGGCGGGCCCTTCGCCTACAGCCGCCGCGCCTTCGGCGAGAAAGGCGGGCTGGTCGCCGGGCTGGCCACGCTGATCGAGTTCGTCTTCGCCCCGCCGGCCATTGCCATGGCCATCGGCGCCTACCTCAACGTGCAGTTCCCGTCCCTCGATCCGAAGCACGCGGCGGTCGGCGCGTACCTGATCTTCATGACCCTGAACATCCTGGGCGTCAGCATCGCGGCCACCTTCGAGCTGATCGTCACCCTCCTCGCAGTAGCCGAGTTGCTGGTGTTCATGGGCGTGGTCGCGCCGGGCTTCAGCTTCAGCAACTTCGTGCTCAATGGCTGGGCCGGCTCCGACAGCTTCGGCGGCGCGGCCATCGGCGGGATCTTCGCGGCGATCCCCTTCGCCATCTGGTTCTTCCTCGCCATCGAGGGCGCGGCCATGGCCGCCGAGGAAGCCAAGGACCCGAAACGCACCATTCCCAAGGCCTACGTCAGCGGCATCCTGACCCTGGTGGTGCTGGCCATCGGCGTGATGCTGTTCGCCGGCGGGGCAGGCGACTGGAAGGCCCTCTCGGGCATCAACGACCCGCTGCCGCAGGCCATGAAAATGGTGGTCGGCGAGAACTCCGGCTGGCTGCACATGCTGGTGTGGATCGGCCTGTTCGGCCTGGTGGCCAGCTTCCACGGCATCATCCTGGGCTACTCGCGGCAGTTCTTCGCCCTCGCCCGAGCCGGCTACCTGCCACGCGGCCTGGCCAAGCTGTCACGCTTCCAGACGCCGCACCGGGCGATCATCGCCGGCGGCCTGGTGGGCATCGCGGCGATCTACAGCGACGGCCTGATCGCCCTGCAGGGCATGAGCCTGACCGCGGCGATGATCACCATGAGCGTGTTCGGCGCCATCGTCATGTACATCATGAGCATGCTCAGCCTGTTCAAGCTGCGCCGCAGCGAACCGGACCTGGAGCGCAGCTTCCGCGCGCCGGGCTTCCCCGTGGTGCCGGGCATCGCCCTGGCACTCGCCGTGGTGTGCCTGGCGGCGATGCTGTGGTTCAACCTGCAGATCGCCGGGATCTTCCTCGGCTTCATGGCGGCCGGCTTCCTTTACTTCCAGCTCACCGCCAGCCATCGCGCCAGCGCCCCGGCGGACGCTATGCTGACAGGAGCCTGACAGCCACCCACTGCGCGCCGGTTCCTGTGGCCGGCACGCAGCCACCGGGACGTTCGCATGCCGTACCAGACCTCCGTCGGTAGCCTGACCTACCACTTTGCCGACCTGAAGACCCTGCTCGCCAAGGCCAGCCCGGCGCGCTCCGGCGATGCCCTGGCGGGCCTGGCCGCCGACAGCTACGAAGAGCGCATGGCGGCGAAGATCGCCCTCGCCGAGGTGCCACTGCAGCGCTTCCTCGATGAGGCGCTGATCCCCTACGAAGCCGATGAAGTCACCCGGTTGATCATCGACAGCCACGACACCGCCGCTTTCGCACCGATCCGTCATCTGAGCGTCGGCGATTTCCGCGACTGGCTGCTGCTGGACAGCACCGACAGTGCCACGCTGTCAGCTGCCGCCAGAGGCATCACCCCGGAGATGGCCGCAGCGGTCAGCAAGCTGATGCGCAATCAGGACCTGATCCTGGTGGCGAAGAAGTGCCGCGTGGTCACGCGCTTCCGTAACACCATCGGCCTGCCCGGCCACCTCTCGGTGCGCCTGCAGCCCAACCACCCCACGGACGATCTGCGCGGCATCGCTGCCAGCATGCTCGATGGCCTGCTCTATGGCTGCGGCGATGCGGTGGTGGGCATCAACCCGGCGAGCGATTCGCCAGCCACGCTGATGCAGTTGTGGCGGATGATGGACGAACTGCGCCAGCGCTTCGAGATTCCCCTGCAGAGCTGCGTGCTCACCCATGTCACCTCGCAGATCCAGGCCATCGAGGCCGGCGCGCCGATCGATCTGGTGTTCCAGTCCATCGCCGGCACGCAGAAGACCAACGAGAGCTTCGGCATCGACCTCGCCCTGCTGCGCGAAGCCCACGCCGCGGCGCTGTCGCTGGGCCGCGGCACACTGGGCGACAATGTCATGTACTTCGAGACGGGCCAGGGCAGCGCCCTCTCCGCAGGCGGCCACCATGGCGTCGACCAGCAGACCTGCGAAGCCCGCGCCTATGCCGTGGCTCGCGAGTTCCGCCCGCTGCTGACCAACACCGTGGTCGGCTTCATCGGCCCGGAGTACCTCTACGACGGCAAGCAGATCATTCGCGCGGGGCTGGAAGACCACTTCTGCGCCAAGCTGCTGGGTGTGCCCATGGGTTGCGATGTCTGCTACACCAACCACGCCGAGGCTGACCAGGATGACATGGACAACCTGCTGACCTTGCTGGGCGCGGCGGGCATCACCTTCATCATGGGTATCCCCGGCGCCGACGACATCATGCTCAACTACCAGAGCACCTCCTTCCACGATGCCCTCTACCTGCGCAGCACCCTGGGCCTGAAGCGCGCACCGGAGTTCGACGCCTGGCTGGCGAAGATGGCGATCACCGAAGCCTCCGGGCAGTTGCGGCCGATCGGCCGTGGCCACGATCTGCTGAACGCATTCTGAGGAGCGGCAAGCATGGACCTGATCCAGAACGACCCGTGGGACGAACTGCGCGCGCACACTTGCGCGCGCATCGCGCTGGGCCGGGTCGGCTCCAGCCTGCCAACCCGCGAGGTGCTGAAGTTCGGCCTGGCCCATGCCCAGGCCCGCGATGCAGTGCACCACCCGCTGGACTTCGAGGCGCTGCAGCAGGCACTGGCCCACGAGGGCTTCCGCGTCCTGCGTGCGCGCAGCGAGGCGCCGGATCGCCAGACCTACCTGCTGCGCCCGGACCTGGGCCGCGCGCTGCATCCCGACAGCCAGTGGCAGCTCAAGGGCGAGAAAGCCGCCACGGAGCTGGTCATCGTGGTCGCTGACGGCCTCTCCTCCTTCGCCATCGAGCAACACGCGCTGCCGCTGCTGAACGCCCTGCGCGAGCGCTTCGCCACCGATTGGCAACACACGCCGGTGGTGCTCGCCGAACAGGGCCGCGTGGCCATCGGCGACGGTATCGGCCAAGCGCTGGGAGCGAAGCTCGCGCTGGTGCTGATCGGCGAACGCCCCGGCCTCAGCTCGCCGGACAGCCTCGGCCTCTACCTCACCTGGCAACCGCGCGTCGGGCGCATGGACAGCGAGCGCAACTGCATCTCCAATGTGCGCCCGCAGGGGTTGCCCTACGAGCTGGCGGCGCACAAGCTCGCCCACTTGCTGCAGCAAACCCTGCGCCTGCGGGTGAGCGGCGTGCGGCTCAAGGACGACAGCGACCTGCCCGAAGCAATTTCTGTGAACCGGCCCGCGCCTGACAAGGTCTGAAGCACAGCGTATCGTGATGTTCTACTGCCACTGTCGGAGACGGGACCATGCCCTGGTATGCCTGGTTGATCATCGCCCTAGCCCTGGGCTCCATCGTCGGCGCGCTGATGATGCTGCGCGACACCGCGAAGAAGCTCCCGCTCACCGAGGAGCAGCTCAAGCGCATCCATGAGCGCAACGCCGAGATGGATGCCAAGGAAGCCGACGACAAGCAGTGATAATCGCCTAACTGACTGACGCTTCAGTCAAAAACTGGCGGCAGGCATGGCCAGCGGCAGTCGAAATTGCCTAGACTGCGCCTCCTTTTGGGAGGAAAGAATGCTCAGGAAACTCCTGCCGCTGCTGCCAATCCTGTTGTTGCTCTGCGGATTCACGCTGGGTTTCGTCCAGCCGGTGGGGTTGCTGATCGGCGCCGTCTACCTCGCCTGGACCCTCTACGGCGAGCATCGTCTGCCGCGTCTGCTCTGGTGGCTGGTGTGCCTCGTGCTCAGTATCGCCCTGGCCGCTCACCTGCTGCCGGGCACTACCTCCTGGACCCTCTGGCCGGTGCGTCAGCTCAGCCCGGACGCTCCCGTCTATGCGCTGCACCTGTCCTGGGACAAGGCGCTGGTCGGCGCGACCCTGCTCGCCTGGTGGCTGCGCCGCGCCCCGGTACCGACGGAGAAGCGCTCGCCGGACTTCGCCGCCATTGTCATCGTCACCACGCTGTTCGCCGTGCCACTGGTGGCCGTCGCCGGTGGCCTGGTGGTATGGAACCCGAAATGGCCGCCCGGCTTCTGGCTATGGATGCTGGTCAATGTCTGCGTGATCTCGCTGACCGAGGAGGCCTTCTTCCGCGGGCTGCTGCAGAGCGAACTGGTGCGCCGCTTCGGCCCCCTCGCCGGGGTGGCAGTCGCCAGCGTGCTGTTCGGCATGGTGCACTGGCCGATCAACCCGCTGTTCGCCGTGGTCGCCGGCATCGCCGGCCTGGGCTACGGCCTGGCCTTCTACTTCAGCGGCCGTCTGTTGGTACCGATTCTGCTGCATGCGGCGGTGAACTGCCTGCACCTGCTGCTGTTCAGTTATCCGCTACGAATTATCTGAGCCAAGCCGCTTTTCTGTAGGAGCGAGCTTGCTCGCGAACCAGTTCCGCTGCGGGGGCCATTCGCGAGCAAGCTCGCTCCTACGAAGAGCCCTGCGCCAAGCGCTGGAAATTAATCGCGCATCACCAGCAGCAAAGCCTGCTCGGCCAGCTCCTCGAGGGTCAGGCTGCCCTCGGGGCGGAACCAGGTGATCGACCAGGACAGCGCCCCGGTGAGAAAGCGCCGCAGGATGAACGGGTCACCCTGGCTGAAACCGGCCAGTCGCGCCTCTTCCAGCACCTCCAGCCACATCTGCTCGTAGATGTCGCGCAGGCTGAGGATGTACGCCTGGCCCTCTTCGGACAGCGAGCGCCATTCGTAGACCAGCACCGCCATCGCCTCGCCGGTGCCGCCCGTGATCGACTGCAACTCGCAGCGGATCAGCGCCAGCAGTCGCTCGCGCAGGGTCGTGGCATCGGCCAGGGCGGCGCGCATCAGGGCGGTGTTGTAGAGGATGGTTTCCTCCATCACCGAGCGGAGGATCTCGTCCTTGCTCTTGAAGTGATGAAAGATACTGCCGGACTGGATACCCACCGCGCCGGCCAGGTCGCGCACCGTGGTGCGCTCGTAGCCCTTGCTGCGGAACAGGTGCGCGGCCGTGTGCAACAGCTTGCCGCGGGCGCTTTCCGGGTCGGTGATCTGCCCGGCCTTGACCAGCTCCAGCATGACTTCGCGGGCTTTGCGGTCATCCACGCTGCTCTCTCCCCATGAGGCCCATCGGCCGATCTGCTCAGGGCGATTCATCGAAACGCCCTGCAAGTGCTTGTGTTGTCTGACGAAATGTAAGCCCCCGAAGCCCAACCAAGCAAGCGCTTGGCCATCCAATGGTTGGGGTTGTCGTTCTTTCGGGGCTTTTCAACCAAGCGCTTGCTTGGTAATGTCGATCCATCACTCAGCGTCACGGGCAGAACAATGACTAGAACCGTACGTATCGGCTGCGCCTCCGCCTTCTGGGGCGACACCTCCACCGCCGCCGCCCAACTGGTGCGCGGCGCGGAAATGGATTACCTGGTATTCGACTATCTCGCCGAAATCACCATGTCGATCATGGCCGGCGCGCGCCTGAAGAATCCCGAGGCAGGCTACGCCACCGATTTCGTCGAAGTGATGACACCGCTGCTGGGGGACATCGCGGCCAAGAAGGTGCGGGTGATCAGCAACGCCGGCGGGGTGAATCCCAGCGCCTGCGCCAGCGCCCTGGCCACCGCCTGCGAGAAGGCCGGCGTGGCGCTGAAGATCGCCGTGGTGCACGGCGACAACCTGCAGCCGCGCCAGGGCGAGCTGGCCAAAGCCGGCATCCGCGAGATGTTCAGCGAAGCGCCGATGCCACCGATGTGCGTCTCGGTCAACGCCTACCTCGGCGCCCCCGGCATCGTCCAGGCACTGAAAGCCGGCGCCGACATCGTCATCACCGGTCGCGTGGTCGACAGCGCGGTGGTCAGCGCCGCCCTGGTGCATGAATTCGGCTGGGCCTGGAACGACTACGACAAACTGGCCCAGGCCGCGCTGGCCGGGCACATCATCGAGTGCGGCGCGCAGTGCACCGGCGGCAATTTCACCGACTGGGAAAGCGTGCCGGACTACGAGCACATCGGCTTCCCCGTCGTCGAAGTACAGGCCGATGGCGACTTCGTGGTGACCAAGCCGCAGGGCACCGGCGGGCTGGTGACGCCGCTGTCGGTGGGCGAGCAGATGCTCTACGAGATCGGCGACCCGCGTGCCTACCTGCTGCCCGACGTGGTCTGCGATTTCACCCAGGTCCAGATCGCCCAGGCAGGCGACAACCGCGTGGCCGTCAGCGGCGCGCGCGGCCTGCCGCCCACCGGGCAATACAAGGTCAGCGCCACCTACCCGGACGGCTTCCGCTGCACCGCCAGTTGCCTGATCGCCGGCATCGACGCGGTGAAAAAGGCCGAGCGGGTCAGCCAGGCGATCATCGCCAAGACCGAGGAAATCCTCATGGAACGCGGCTGGGGCCCGTACCGCGAGGTCAGCGTCGAACTGCTCGGCAGCGAGGCCACCTATGGCCCGCACGGGCGCCGCAGCGACAACCGCGAGATCGTGGTGAAGCTCGCCGTACGCCACAGCCGCAAGGAAGCCCTGGTACTGTTCTCCCGCGAGATCGCCCAGGCCGCCACCGGCATGGCGCCGGGCCTGACCGGCATAGTCGGCGGGCGCCCGACCGTGTACCCGGTAATCCGCCTGTTCTCCTTCCTGATCGACAAGGGCAGCTGCGAGCTGGCCGTGGACATCGATGGTGAGCGCCACGGTGCCGCCCTGCCCGCCCTCGACACCTTCGACCCGGCCGCGCTGGCCGACGACATTCCGGTACCGGCCGCCAAGGGTCCGGCCCAGGCCAGCGTGCCGCTGGTGAAACTCGCCGTGGCGCGCTCCGGCGACAAGGGCAACCACAGCAACATCGGCGTCATGGCACGCAAGGCCGAATACCTGCCGTGGATCGCCGAGGCGCTGAGCGAAGGCGCCGTGGCCGAATGGATGCAGCATGTGCTCGACCCGCAGCTCGGCCGCGTCAGCCGCTGGCACCTGCCGGGGACGCACAGCCTGAATTTCCTGCTGGAGAACGCCCTGGGCGGCGGCGGCGTCGCCAGCCTGCGCATCGACCCGCAGGGCAAGGCATTCGCCCAGCAGTTGCTGGAATTCCCGGTGTCGGTGCCGCAGCAGATCGCCGATGAAGTGAACGCGCACCAATGAAATGAACGTAGGGCGCATGACGCCAACGGCGTTATCCGCCAATCACAAACGGCGGATGAAGCGTGCCGCTTCATTCGCCCTACGGGTTACCTCGGAGTCAGAACAACAATGAGCTACGACTCGATCTTCAAACCCGGCCTGTTCGACGGCCAGACCATCATCGTCACCGGCGGCGGCAGCGGCATCGGTCGCTGCACCGCCCACGAGCTGGCGGCCCTCGGCGCCCACGTGGTGCTGGTCGGACGCAAGGCGGAGAAGCTGGAGAAGACCGCTGGCGAAATCATCGAGGACGGCGGCAGCGCCAGCTGGCACAGCTGCGACATCCGTGACGAGGAAGCGGTGAAGGCGCTGGTGGCGCAGGTCATCGCCGAGCGCGGGCCGATCCATCACCTGGTCAATAACGCCGGCGGCCAGTACCCCGCACCACTGGCCTCGATCAACCTCAAGGGCTTCGAGGCGGTGGTGCGCACCAACCTGGTGGGCGGCTTCCTGATGGCCCGCGAAGTGTTCAACCAGAGCCTGAGCAAGACCGGCGGCAGCATCGTCAACATGCTCGCCGACATGTGGGGCGGCATGCCCGGCATGGGCCACTCCGGCGCCGCCCGCGCCGGCATGGAGAACTTCACCAAGACCGCCGCCATCGAGTGGGGGCACGCCGGGGTGCGCGTCAACGCCGTGGCGCCGGGCTGGGTCGCCTCCAGCGGCATGGACACCTACGAAGGCGCGTTCAAGGCGGTGATCCCGACCCTGCGCGAGCACGTACCGCTCAAGCGCATCGGCACCGAGTCGGAAGTCTCCGCCGCCATCGTATTCCTGCTCTCCCCCGGCGCCGCCTTCATCAGCGGCAATACCATCCGCATCGACGGCGCCGCCAGCCAGGGCAGCCGCGCCTTCCCGCTGGTGAAGGGCAAGCCGGGGCAGAGCCGTTCCTACAATGGCTTCCACCGTGCCTACCTGCCGGACGTCCTCAAGGATCAGGAGTAAGCGATGCCCGTCATCCAATCCGAAGTCGATCCCCAGGGCGAAGCTTTCGCCCGTAACCGCGAGGCCATGCTGGCTGCCGTGGCGAGCTTCCGCGAAGTCGAGCAGAAGGTGCTGGACAAGGCCGCCGAGGCCAGGCCGAAGTTCGACAAGCGCGGCCAGTTGCTGCCGCGCGAACGCCTGAACCTGCTGCTCGACCCCGGCGCGCCGTTCCTCGAGATCTCCTCGCTGGCCGGCTACAAGCTGCATGACGACAAGGACGGCACCCAGGCCGGCGGCGGCATCATCTCCGGCATCGGCTACATCGCCGGCGTGCGCTGCCTGGTGACCGCCAGCAACAGTGCGATCAAGGGCGGCACCATCTCCCCCACCGGGCTGAAGAAGACCCTGCGCCTGCAGCAGATCGCCTTCGAGAACAAGCTGCCGGTGGTGGCGCTGACCGAGAGCGGCGGCGCCAACCTGAACTACGCCGCGGACATCTTCGTCGAGGGCGCCCGCGGCTTCGCCAACCAGGCGCGCATGTCGGCGGCGGGCATTCCGCAGGTCACCGTGGTGCATGGTTCGTCCACCGCCGGCGGCGCCTACCAGCCGGGGCTGTCGGACTACGTGGTGGTGGTGCGCGGCAAGGCCAAGATGTTTCTCGCCGGCCCGCCGCTGCTGAAAGCCGCCACCGGCGAAATCGCCACCGATGAAGACCTCGGCGGCGCCGAGCTGCACGCCCAGGTCGCCGGCACCGCCGAGTACCTGGCGGAGAACGACGCCGACGGCGTGCGCCTGGCCCGCGAGATCCTCGCCGCGCTGCCGTGGAATGCACAGATGCCGGCGCGCCCGAAAAAGCAATGGGATGCCCCGCTGCACCCGGCCGAGGAGCTGCTCGGTGTAGTCCCGGCGGACGCCAAGAAACCCTACGACGTGCGCGAGATCGTCGCGCGCATCGCCGATGGCTCGCGCTTCCTCGACTTCAAGAACGAGTTCGACAGCCAGACCGTCTGCGGCCACCTGCACATCGAAGGCCACGCCTGCGGCCTGATCGGCAACAACGGCCCGATCACCCCGCAGGGCGCAGCCAAGGCGGCGCAGTTCATCCAGCTGTGCGAGCAGAGCAACACGCCGATCCTGTTCCTGCACAACACCACCGGCTTCATGGTCGGCACCGAATCCGAGCGCCTGGGCGTGATCAAGCACGGCTCGAAGATGATCCAGGCGGTGGCCAATACCACCGTGCCCAAGCTCACCCTCGTCGTCGGCGGCTCCTACGGCGCCGGCAACTACGCCATGTGCGGCCGCGGGCTGGACCCGCGCTTCATCTTCGCCTGGCCCAACAGCCGTACCGCCGTGATGGGCGGCGCCCAGGCCGGCAAGGTGCTGCGCATCGTCACCGAGGAGAAGCACGCCAAGGAGGGCAAGGAGCCCGACCCGAAGATGCTCGACATGCTCGAACAGATGACCGCGCAGAAGCTCGACGCCCAGTCCACCGCGCTCTACGGCACGGCGAGCCTGTGGGACGACGGGCTGATCGACCCGCGCGACACCCGCGCGCTGCTCGGCTACCTGCTGGACATCTGCGCGGAGGCGGCCGTGCGGCCGCTCAAGGGTAATAGTTTTGGGGTAGCGAGGTTCTGATTGGAGGCCGGGAGTGCGGGCCGAGCCCCTCTCCCCCCGCCCTCTCCCTGAAGGGAGAGGGAGCCAAAGCGACCCGGCGTAAAGCGAACTTCCAGCGCGCTCCGAACAGCCCCCTCTCCCTTCAGGGAGAGGGTTGGGGAGAGGGCAAGGGAACAACTCAGGCTCAAGGAGAACAACAACAATGATCTTCACCCAGGAACACGAAGAACTCCGCCGCACCGTGCGCAACTTCGTCGAGCGCGAGATCAACCCCTACGTCGACGAATGGGAAAAGGCCGGGCGCTTCCCCATCCATGAGGTCTTCAAGAAGGCCGGCGAGCTGGGCCTGCTGGGCATCTCCAAGCCGGAGAAATTCGGCGGCATGGGCCTGGACTACAGCTACTCGGTGGTAGCCGCCGAAGAGTTCGGCACCATCCATTGCGGCGGCGTACCGATGGCCCTCGGCGTGCAGACCGACATGTGCACCCCGGCCCTGGCACGCTTCGGCTCCGACGAGCTGCGCGAGGAATTCCTGCGCCCGGCGATCGCCGGCGAGATGGTCGGCTGCATCGGCGTCTCGGAAGTCGGCGCCGGCTCCGACGTGGCGGGCCTGAAGACCACCGCGCGCAAGGATGGCGACGATTACGTCATCAACGGCAGCAAGATGTGGATCACCAACTCGCCGTCCGCCGACTTCATCTGCCTGCTGGCCAACACCTCCGACGACAAGCCCCACGTCAACAAGTCGCTGATCATGGTGCCGATGAAGTCCAAGGGCATCAGCGTCAGCCCGCACCTGGACAAGCTCGGCATGCGCAGCTCGGAGACCGCCCAGGTGTTCTTCGACGACGTGCGCGTCCCGCAGCGCAACCGCATCGGCGCCGAGGGCGCAGGCTTCATGATGCAGATGCTGCAGTTCCAGGAAGAACGCCTGTTCGGCGCCGCCAGCGGGATCAAGGGCCTGGAGTACTGCGTCAACGCCACCATCGAGTACTGCAAGGAGCGCAAGACCTTCGGCCAGTCGCTGATCGACAACCAGGTCATCCACTTCCGCATGGCCGAGCTGATGACCGAGATCGAGTGCCTGCGCGCCCTCACCTACCAGGCCACCGAGCAGTACATCCGTGGCAAGGACGTGACCCGTCTGGCCTCCATGGCCAAGCTCAAGGTCGGCCGCCTGGCCCGCGAAGTCACCGACGCCTGCCTGCAGTACTGGGGCGGCCAGGGCTTCATGTGGGAGAACCCGGTGTCCCGTGCCTACCGCGACACCCGCCTGGTGTCCATCGGCGGCGGCGCAGACGAAATCATGCTGGGGATCATCTGCAAGATGATGGGCACCCTGCCGGGCAAGAAGAAGGGCTGACGCCATGACCCTGCCGAACTGCGAAACCCTGCTGCTGGAAACTGAAGGCGGCGTGCTGCACGTCACCCTGAACCGCCCGGACAGCCGCAACGCCATGAGCCTGGCGATGGTCAGCGAACTGCGCGCCGTGCTCGCCGCCGTGCGCGACGACCGCGGCGTGCGCGCCATCATCCTGCGCGGCGCCGGTGGGCACTTCTGCGCCGGCGGCGACATCAAGGACATGGCCGGCGCCCGCGCTGCTGGCCCTGACGCCTACGCCGCGCTGAACCGTGCCTTCGGCGGCCTGCTGGAGGAAGCCCAGGCGCAGCCTCAAGTGCTGGTTGCCGTGCTGGAAGGCGCGGTGCTCGGCGGCGGCTTCGGCCTCGCCTGCGTCTCGGACATCGCCCTGGCGGCGGTGGACGCGCAGTTCGGCCTGCCGGAAACCAGCCTCGGCATCCTGCCGGCGCAGATCGCCCCCTTCGTGGTGAAGCGCATCGGCCTGACCCAGGCGCGCCGCCTGGCGCTCACCGCCGCCCGCTTCGACGGCCGCGAGGCGCTGCGCCTGGGCCTGGTACATGCCTGCGCGGACAGCGCCGACAACCTCGGCGAGCAGTTGGCGGAGACGCTCGACCAGGTGCGCCGCTGTGCCCCGGGCGCCAACGCCGCCACCAAGGCACTGCTGCTCGCCACCGAGACCCAGGCCCTCGGCCCGCTGCTCGACGACGCCGCCCGCCAGTTCGCCGCCGCGGTGACCGGCGCGGAAGGTGCCGAAGGCACCCTGGCCTTCGTGCAGAAACGCAAACCGAACTGGGCGCAGTGACCCAACGCGCGCACCGAACAACCCCCTCTCCCTTCAGGGAGAGGGCTGGGGAGAGGGAAACAGCCACCATGCCCAGTTTCGACAAGATCCTGATTGCCAACCGTGGCGAGATCGCCTGCCGGGTGATCCGCACTGCCCACGACCTGGGCTACCGCACCGTCGCCGTGTACAGCGAGGCCGACGCCAATGCCCGCCACGTGCAGCTGGCCGACGAAGCCGTGTGCATCGGCCCGGCGCCGGTGGGCCAGTCCTACCTGAAGCCGGAAGCTATTCTCGACGCGGCAAAACGCACCGGCGCCGGCGCCATCCACCCCGGCTACGGCTTCCTCTCGGAGAACGCCGACTTCGCCCGCGCCTGCGAGGCCGCCGGCATCGTCTTTATCGGCCCCGGCGTGGAAGCCATCCACCTGATGGGCAGCAAGCGCCTGTCGAAGATCGCCATGCTCGAAGCCGGCGTGCCCTGCATTCCCGGTTACGAAGGCGCGGAGCAGGACGACGCCACGCTCACCCGTGAAGCGCAGCGCATCGGCTACCCGCTGATGATCAAGGCCAGCGCCGGCGGCGGCGGGCGCGGCATGCGCCTGGTGACCCGCGGCGAAGACCTCGCCGAACAGCTGCGCACCGCGCGCTCGGAAGCGCAGAACGCCTTCGGCAGCGGCGAGCTGATCCTGGAGAAGGCCGTGGTGCAGCCGCGCCACGTGGAAATCCAGGTATTCGGCGACCGCCACGGCAATATCGTCTATCTCGGCGAGCGCGACTGCTCGGTACAGCGCCGCCACCAGAAGGTCATCGAGGAAGCGCCCTGCCCGGTGCTCGGCGAAGAGCTGCGCGCCGCCATGGGCGCGGCGGCGGTGAAGGCCGCCGCTTCCGTGAACTACCTGGGCGCCGGCACCGTGGAGTTCCTGCTGGACGCCAGCGGCGCCTTCTACTTCCTGGAAATGAACACCCGCCTGCAGGTCGAGCACCCGGTGACCGAACTGGTCACCGGCCAGGACCTGGTGGCCTGGCAGATCCGCGTCGCCGAAGGCCATCCGCTGCCGCTGATCCAGGAGCAGATCCAGCTCAAGGGCCACGCCATCGAAGTGCGCCTTTACGCCGAGGACGCAGGTGGCGGCTTCCTCCCGCAGACCGGCCAGGTACTGCGCTGGACGCCGCCGCAACTGGACGGCATCCGCATCGACCACGGCCTGCGCGAAGGCCAGCCGGTGACGCCGTTCTACGACCCGATGCTGGCCAAGGTCATCGCCTATGGCGCCACCCGCGACGAGGCCCGGCGCAAGCTGGTACGCGCCGTCGAGGACTGCGTGCTGCTGGGCGTGACCGGCAACCAGCGCTTCCTCGCCAACCTGCTCAGGCACCCGGAATTCGCCGCCGGCAAGGCCACCACCGCGTTCATCGGCGAGCAGTTCGCCGGCGACCCGAGCCTCGCCCCGCGCCAGCCACAGGCACTGGAACTGGCCTGCGCCGCCGCCCTGCTCTACCAGGCCTCGGCCAGCGACCGCGCGCACCAGCCCGGCCTGTCCGGCTGGCGCAGCGCGGGCAGCGCGCCGTGGCGCTTCGCGCTCAAGCATGGCGAGGAGAAGTTCGTCATCGAACTGCAGGTCCGCGAGCACGGCCCCCAGCCGACGCTGCTGGCGCGCATCGGTGACAGCGAGATCAATCTGCGCCTGCTCGGCGAAGAGAACGGCGACGCCATCCTCGAAGCCGACGGCATCCGCCGCCGCCTGCCCTTCCACCGCGATGGCGCACGCCTGTGGCTGTATGGCACGGACGGTAACCTGGAACTGCTGGACGTCACCCACGAACCGATCGGAGCCGCTGCGGGCGCGGGTTCCGGCACGGTGAAGGCGCCGATGGATGGCGCCATCGTCGACGTGCTGGTGGCCGAGGGCACGCGCGTCAGCAAGGGCCAGCTGCTACTGGTGCTGGAGGCGATGAAGATGGAACACCCGCTCAAGGCCGGCGTCGACGGCGTGATCCGCCGCGTGCAGGTGAGCAAGGGCGAACAGGTGAAATCCCGTCAGTTGCTGGTGGAGGTCGAGGCACTGGAGTCTGCCTGAACCGCTTTCGCTCGTCGCTCTTCGCAGGAGCGAGCTTGCTCGCGAACCCAGGCCCCGCAGCGGGGATTGTTCGCGAGCAAGCTCGCTCCTACAGACACCGTCAGTCCCTCAGCTGAAGACTCATAACAAGAACACGGAGCCCCAACCATGTCCCTGAAAGGCAAGACCCTCTTCATCACCGGCGCCAGCCGTGGCATCGGCCGCGAGATCGCCCTGCGCGCCGCGCGCGACGGCGCCAACATCGTCATCGCCGCCAAGAGCGCCGAGCCCCACCCGAAACTCGAAGGCACCATCTTCAGCGTCGCAGAGGAAGTCGAAGCCGCCGGCGGCAAGGCGCTGGCCCTGCAACTCGACGTACGCGACGAGAATGCGGTGCGCGAGGCGATGGCCAAGGCTGCCGACCATTTCGGCGGGATCGACGCGGTGGTCAACAACGCCGGCGCCATCAAGCTGGTCGGCGTCGAGCGCCTGGAACCCAAGCGCTTCGACCTGATGTACCAGATCAACACCCGCGCCGTGATGGTCTGCAGCCAGGCCGCGCTGCCCTACCTGAAAGCCAGCAAGGGCCATATCCTCAGCCTGTCACCGCCGATCAACCTGGCCGGCAAGTGGTTCGCCCAGCACGGCCCCTACACCGTCACCAAGTACGGCATGAGCATGCTTACCCTGGGGATGCACGAGGAGTTCAAGAAGTATGGCATCAGCGTCAACGCCCTTTGGCCGAAGACCATGATCGCCACCGCCGCCATCGAGTTCGAACTGGGCAGCCGCGACGCCTTCAAGCGCGCACGCACCCCGGCGATCATGGCAGACGCCGCTTACGCCATCCTCTCCAGCAGCGAGCGCGCCATCAGCGGACGCCTGCTGATCGACGAGGACATCCTGCGCGAACAGGGCGAGACCGACTTCGAGCAGTACCGCTTCGACCCGAACGGCGGCAGCCTGGTGCCCGACCTGTTCCTCGACTGACCGCTCGCCCCCTCACGGACTCCCGTCACGGGAGTCCGTTTACCATTCGACACAATCCCCGCCTGGCCGACCGGCCATCCCCTCCTAGACTGCGATGAACGCTCCGCCGACCGGTTTGCCGATCTGCCCGGCGGCACGCGCGCCCGGGCCATAGTCTCGCGCCAGGGAGCGGCCTAGAGTCGCGCAAAAGCGTCTGCACGCCAGACAACAATGACAATAAGGGCACGCGTCAATGAGCCACGCCGACATCATCACCCCGACCCGCTTCCTCGCCCACCTGCCGGCCACACTCGGCCGCGTGCCACGCATGCTGCGCGGGCTCTACTACACCGGCATCCGCAACCGCGAGAAGAACCTCTCCCTGGGCTGGGCGCTGGAGCGCGCCGCGCGCCTCTACCCGGACAGCCCCGCGCTGATCGATGAGCGCCGGCGCCTGTCCTACGCCCTCTTCAACGGCTGGGCCAATCGCCTGGCGCGGGCCTTCCAGGCCGAAGGCGTGGGCCACGCCAGCGTGGTCGCGGTGATGCTGGAAAACCGTGCCGAACTGATGGTGGTGCTCGCCGCCCTGGCCAAGCTCGGCGCCATCGGCGCGCTGGTCAATACCACCCAGCGCGGTCAGGTGCTCAGCCATAGCCTCAATCTGGTCAAGCCCAGCCACTTCGTGGTCGGCGAGGAGCTGCGCGAGGCTTTCGAGGACGTCCGGCCGGCCCTGGAGAACAGCGGCGGGCACTGCTACTGGATCGCCGACGGCGAAGACTCGGCACAGGCCCCGACCGGTTGGCAGAGCCTGATGCGCCTGGCGCAGGAGCAGGACTCGAACAACCTCGCCGAGACGGCGCGGGTACGCCTGAAGGACGCCTGCTTCTACATCTACACCTCCGGCACCACCGGCTTGCCCAAGGCCTCGATCATGAGCCACGGCAAGTGGATCAAGGCGTACGGCGGCTTCGGCCACTCCGGGCTCGGCCTGACCAGCAGCGACGTGCTCTACCTGACCCTGCCCTGCTACCACAACAACGCCGTGACCGTGTGCTGGAGCGCCGTACTGGCCGGCGGCGCCGCCATCGCCCTGCGCCGCAAATTCTCCGCCAGCGCCTTCTGGAAGGACGTGCAGACCTACCAGGCGACCTGTTTCGGCTACATCGGTGAGCTCTGCCGCTACCTGCTGAACCAGCCCCAATGCGCGGAGGAACACGGCAACACCCTGACCTGCATGATCGGCAACGGCCTGCGCCCGTCGATCTGGAACGAGTTCAAGGAGCGCTTCGGCATCGAACGGATCACCGAGTTCTACGCGTCCAGCGAGGGCAACATCGGCTTCACCAACGTATTCAACTTCGACAACACCGTGGGCTTCTCTCCGGCCACCTACGCAATCGTGCGTTACGACCTGGAGAACGACCAGCCGGTGCGCGGCGCCAAGGGCTTCATGGAGAAGGTCGACAAGGGCGAGGCCGGCCTGCTGATCAGCGAGATCAGCGACAAGTGGCCCTTCGACGGCTACACCGACCCGGCCAAGAGCGAGGCGGTGATCTACCGCAACGTGTTCAAGGAAGGCGATACCTGGTTCAACACCGGCGACCTGATGCGCGACATCGGCTTCAAGCACGCGCAGTTCGTCGATCGCCTGGGCGATACCTTCCGCTGGAAGGGCGAGAACGTCTCCACCACCGAGGTGGAAAACGCCCTGGGCGCCTTCCCCGGTGTGGAGGATGCGGTGGTCTACGGCGTGGAGATCCCCGGTACCAATGGCCGCTGCGGCATGGCCGCGCTGCGCCTGGCCGACGGCGCCAGCCTGGACGCCGCGCTGCTGGCGGCGCACCTGGACCGTGAGCTGCCGGCCTACGCCGTGCCGCTGTTCCTGCGCCTGCTGGCCCAGGTGGAGACCACCGGGACCTTCAAGTACAAGAAGACCGACCTCAAGCGCAACGCCTACGATCCTTCAGCCGTGACCGAGGCGCTGTTCGTGCGGCTGCCCGGCGAAACAGACTATCGGACGCTGGATGGGGCACTGTTCGAGGCGATTCGCGGCGGCGTGCATCGCTTCTGAGTCAAGCCATGGTTATACCTGCAGGAGCGCGCCATGCGCGCGACCGCGGGGCGGATAACGCTGGCGCGTAATGCGCCCCGCACGCTGGGCTCCTGGTTGCGGCGATGTTCGCGAGCGAGAACCGGGCCGTTCGTACGGAGAATCTGGGCGGTCAGTTGCGGAACTTGAACTGCAACTCGGCGCCGCGGATATCCGAGTGCCAGCTGTCGTCATTGGTTTCGCGCTCATTCGGCTCGCGCGAGATCAGCCGGCCACCCACCGCGAACGGGCTTACCTCGGCGCTCTCATCCTTGCTGCGGAACAACTGCGGCAGAATCGGCTTTTCTTCCTCCAGCGCAGTCACCGGTTGTTCCGGCTCCAGCTGATGCACCAGCTCCCTGGGCAGGCGCAGGTCGAGCTTTACCGGAGGCAACGGTTGCTTGACGACCGGATCGACCGGCTTCTTCACCTGTGCCGGGGTCTTCGACGGCGCCTTGGCCTCGGGCTTGATGGCCGCCTCGACCGCCGGCGCCTTCGGCGAGGCCACGGCCTTGGCCGCCGCGGGCTTGGCTTCCGACTCGCGCGGTTGCTCGGCGGCCGGCTCGGGCGCAGGCGCGCTGGCCGCGGGCGCAGCAGCCGGTGCAGGCGCAGGAGCGGCAGCCTTGTCCTTGTGCTCATCACCACAGGCGGCGAGCAGCAGGGACAAACTGGCAACAATGAGAATTCGGGACATCTTCATGGAGCGGACCGTCAGAAAAACCGCGCAATGCTGGCGCGAGATGCGAGGCAGAGCAAGAGCCTTGCCATGACAAACCATTACGACAATCAGTCTGACAGGCGTGCACTGAACCCAGCCTGTCATTGATCAAGGGTTGTCAGGCAGATCCTTCAAGGCGTGATCGATATCCAGGTCGGGGAAACGCTGCCGCAGGCTCTGGCGCAAGCGTTCAGCCTCCTCCTGCTGCCCCTGGTCCTGCAAGTCGCGCAGGTGCAGCAGGCTGGTGCGCGGTTCGTCAACCTCTTTCGCGAAAGCCTGCAGCTTCCCCTGGGCATGCTCGCCGGCCGGCGCGGGACTATCGGCAAGCTCGCGAGCCTCGACCCTGGAACTGGCCTTTGCCTCTTCCACCGCCTGCTTCTTGCTCATCGGCGCAGGCTTGGCGAGCGAGTCCATCGCTGCGCCAGCGGCGGCGCTGTCCCTCTGCGGCTCCGCCGCGTAGGACTCGGCAGCCGGTGCCGCCGGTGGCGCCATGGCCGGAGCGGGAGCCGGCGCGCGCAGCATCGCCGGGGCGACCGGCGCATCGAAGCGATCCGGCGCCTCCTCGTAGGTGCGCAGGGTCAGGCTCAGGCCGATGCCCAGGCTCGCCAGTCCTGCCACGGCGACACTCCAGCGCTGGCGGCTGCCGGCGCCCAGCAGCCAGTGGTGCAGACGCTGGGCCAGGCTGGGCTTCTTCTCCTGCACGGCGGCACGGGCGGCGGCCAGGATGCGCGCGTCCAGCTGCGCCGACGGCTGCTCATCGCTGTGCCGGCGGTAGTGCTCGAGCATGTCCTGCTCGTGCGGATCGCGGTTCATGGATTCACCTCCTCGGTCACCGACGGGTCGGACAACAACCGACGCAGTTTCTGCATGGCATAGCGGAGCCGACTCTTCACCGTTTCGGCCGGAGTTTGGGTCAGCTCGGCAATTTCGTTCAGTTCCAGGTCGCCATGGGTTCGCAGCAGGAACACCTCGCGCTGCTCCTCCGGCAGAGACTCCAGCGCACCCTGCAGACGCTGCTGGTCGCGGCTCAGGCTCAGCTCGCGCTCCGGGTCGATGCTTTCCCCGGCCAGCGCATCGCCGTGCAACTGCTCGTCGAAGCTCTCCTGACGCCCCTGGTGACGGCCGAGCTTGCGCCAGTGGTCGATCAGGCGGTTGCGGCCGATCTGGTACAGCCAGGTCTTGAAGCTCGCCGCACCCAGCGGCTGACTGTCGCTGCGGATCAGGCTCATCCAGGTTTCCTGGAACACTTCCTCGGCCTGGGCGTGGTCGCCACACAGGCCGCAGAGGAAGCGGAACAGGCCGAGGCGATGACGAGCGTAGAGCTCCGCGAAGGCCTCGGCGTCGCCTTGTCGGTAGCGTCGCAGCAATGCCGCGTCGCTTTCGTCCTTGGGGGATATCTTCAACTCTCTCGATCCGTAACGGGGCAGCTTTCGGCTGGCAGCTCGCCAGCGGCCGGGCAGTGCCGATGATGCGGGCGCCGGGATAGCGCCGTGGCGGGCGGGCAGAAGCTCGGGTGTAGCAAGCGGCACGGTGGCGCCTCGTCGAGGGATCAATGCCCTTGGACGAGACGATGGGGGAAAACGGGTTAACGCCGCTATGAAGCTATTACGTCGGAGCGGACTCCGGCTGCGATAGCTCCGCATTGCGGCGGATACCATCGCGGACAGAGTCCGCTCCTACGCAAGCCGGACCATTACGCGGCGATCAGCTCCTCCTGACAGAGCTGGCAGGCCAGCATGCCAAGGGTCATGATCGCCCGCTCCGCCTCACGGTCCCACGGGATGCCGCAGGTCAGGCGCAGGCAGTTGTTGAACTGCTCGGTGTTACTGAAGATCAGCCCCGGAGCGATGCTGATGCCCTGCTCCAGCGCGCGCACGTGGAGCTCCTTGGTGTTCACCTTGGCCGGCAGGCTGACCCAGAGGATGAAACCGCCCTTGGGCCGGGTCATCTGCGTGCCTTCGGGGAAGTACTGCTGCACCGCCAGCTGGTAGGCGGTCATGTTCTTGCGGTACTCCTGGCGGATGTAGCGCAGGTGCCGGTCGTAGCCGCCGTTCTCCAGGTAAGCCGCCACTCCCATCTGGGTGACGGTGCACGCCGAGTGCGTGGTGAAGGTCTGCAGGCGGCGGATCTCCTCCTGGTAGCGCTCGGTGATGATCCAGCCGATGCGCACGCCGGGGGAGATCGTCTTGGAGAAGCTCGAGCAATACACCACGCGGCCGTCACGGTCGTGGGCCTTGAGCGCCTTGGTCTGGCCCTGGTCGAACATCAGCTCGCCGTAGATGTCGTCCTCGATGACCCCGATGTTGTGTTCGGCGGTGAGCTTGAGCAGCGCCTTCTGGCGGTCCTCCGGAATGGTGCCGCCCAGCGGGTTGCTCAGGCGCGCGGTCAGCACCAGCGCCTTGATCGGCCACTGGTTGGCGGCCAGTTGCAGGGCTTCCAGGCTGATGCCGGTCAGCGGGTCGCTGGGGATCTCGATGACCTTGAGCCCGAGGATGTCGGCCAACTGCAGCAAGCCGTAGTAACTCGGCGACTCGGTGGCGATCAGGTCGCCCGGGCGGGTCATCACGCGCAGGGCCATGTGGATGGCGTCGACGCAGCCATGGGTAATGGTCACCTGGGTCGGATCCACCACCACGCCGGCATCGCGCATGCGGATCGCCACCTGGCGGCGCAGCGGCTCGTAGCCGGGGCTGAACATGTAGCTGAAGGCACGCGGGCTGGAGAAGCGGGTGACCTTGGCCAACTGCTGGTGCAGCGCGCGCACCGGGAGGTAATCCACGTGCGGCACGGCGGCGCCCAGCGGGAACACGCCTTCACGGCGTGCCTCGGCGAGCACCTGGTTGATGATGCTGCTGCGGGTGACCAGGCCCGGTCGTTCGACACGGGCGATATCCGGGGTCGAGGCTGTCAGGGCTGGCGTGCGATGCACGTAGTAACCGGACTGCGGGCGCGCGCGGATCAGCCCCTGGTCTTCGAGGGTGGCGTAGGCCTGGAGCACCGTGGCATGGCTGACGTTGAGCTGGGTGCTCAGCTTGCGCACGGACGGCACGCGCTCGCCCGGCTGGTAGACACCACGACGGATGTCTTCCGCCAGTTGCTGGGCGATGCGCTGATACAGCAGCAGATTGGACATGACGGCCATCCCTCGGGCATTGAACCGAAACAGTAGCCAAAAAGTGCAAACTGTTCCAGAACAGTCGGAAACATTCCGTCAGATACAGTTGTCCGTCCTGCTCCCTCAGATATCTCCGAGCCAGTCCAGCAGCCCCGCCACCACCAGTTGCGCGTCGGTGGTCAGGCCAAGCTTCTGCATGGCGTTGCGCTTGTGGGTGCTGATGGTGGAGACGCTGCGGTTGGTCCGCTCGGCGATCTCCCCCACCGTGGCGCCATGGGCCAGGCGGCGGATGATGTCGATCTCGGTGGGGCTCAGCGGCTTGCCGGTATGGCGCGGCGGTCGCAGCATCGGGTCGATGTAGGTCTCGCCCTTGCGGATGCGCGCGATGGCATCGTCCAGCAGGCTCAGCGGGTTGCGCTTGCAGACATAGCCCACGGCGCCGCACTTGACCGCCGCAGTCGCCAGCAACGGAGCGCCCATGACCGAGTAGACCAGCACAGGCACTTCCGGATGGTGGCGCTGCAGCCATTCGATCAGGTGCACGCCGTCACGCCCACGGGCGCCGGGCAGCGCCAGTTCGACGATGGCCAGGTCGACCTCGGGATGGGCGTTGAGCACATCCAGCAGGCTGTCGGTGTCACTGACGAAGGCCTTCACCTGCGCCAGTTCGCGCTCCAGCAGATAGCGTTCCAGACCCCAACCGATCATCGGTTGCGGGTCCGCCACGATTACATTGAACAGCTTCTTTTCCGATGACATCTCGTTCTCTCGTTTACAGCTCCCCTGAGGGGATTAGTCGCACTTGGCTATTTTCGCCAAGCTGCCACTCGAAAGATTTCGAGATCCCCCTGACAAAAAACCCCGGAGCCGAGGCTACCGGGGTTTTCCTGTGACGGGATATTGCGACGGGATCAGCGTTCGGCGCCGAGCTGGCCCTTCTCGTCGGAGAAGACGATCTCCACCCGGCGGTTCTGCGCGCGCCCCAGCGACGAGGCGTTGTCCGAGATCGGATAGGCCTCGCCATAGCCTTGCACCTGCACGCGTTTCTCGTCCACCCCCAGGTCGGTCAGCGCGTCGGCCACGGCCTGCGCACGGTCCTTGGACAGTTGCAGATTCTGCTCGCGGTCACCCTCGCCGTCGGTGTACCCCTCGATGCGGACTACCCGGCGCGGATTGAGCTGGAGGAACTGCACCAGCTTGAGCACGGTGCGATTGGCGGCGGGCTTGAGGTCCGCTTCGCCGCTGTCGAACAGCACGTCACCGAGGGTCAGCACCAGGCCGCGCTCGGTTTCGTTGGTGGCGAGGCTGACCATCTGCTGCTCCAGCCACTTGCTCTGCTCCTGCACGTTGAGCAGGCGCGCTTCGCGCATCGCCAGTTGCAGACGCTCGCGCTCCATCTGCTGCTTGCCCAGGCGCTCCTGGTTCAGGGCCAGGTTGCTGTGCTCGCGAGCGATCTCGCTGTAGCGCTGGCTGAGGTAGGAGTACTGCAGCACGTCGTCGCTGCTGCCCCAGTAGTTGGACAGGCGCTCGGCACGGGCCAGCGACTCGCCGGCACGGATCACGTCCTTGGGCGCGCTGCGCAGCACGGAGGAGTCTTCCTTCACCGCCTGGAACTGCAGGCGGGCCTGCTCCAGGGATTTCTCGCTGAGCTGGCTGTTGGCGCAGCCGGCGAGCAGTGTGACGGCGGAGAGAACGCCCAGCCACGCGCGGCGCAACAGTTGCACGGGAGTCATTGCACTTCTCCCAACTGTTTGCGCAGGCGATTGATGCTCTTGCCCTGCTCGGCCAACTGCTCGGCGCTCTTGCGCGTCAGCTCCTTGGCCTCGGCCAGACGCGCATCGAGCTCGGCCTGTTCGGCGAGCTGCCGGGCCTTCTTGTTCGAGCCGACAGCCAGGGCGCCCTTGGCGGCCTGGTACTTGTCGTCCGCGAGCTTCAGCTCGGCCACGTCATCGGTCGCACCCACGGCCTTGGCCTGTTCCAGCGCCTGCTCGGTGAGGCGCATCTGCTCGCTGGGTGCCGGGTCGTTCGTCGCACAGCCGGCCAATGCAAACAAAGCCAGGCCGGCGACCATCATCCGTCGATTGATCACGAAATCTCTTGTCCTACTCGGTGGGAGTGCTGGCAGGCTGCAGCTGCTGAGCCTTCCAGCGGGCCAGGTTGTCCTGCAGCAGGCGCTGCGGGACTCCGGCGGCCGTCAATTCTGTCATTTTTTTCGCCAGTTGTCCGCGCAGCCACGGGTCGTTACAGGCCGAGTTGTGCGACACGGTCAGGTACAGACCCTCGCTGGAGATCGGCGGTTCGAGCGGCTGCAGGTCGTCGGCCATGCCGAGGGTATCGGCGACCGCCAGGCCGGGATAGTGCTCGTAGATCACATAGTCCGAGCGTTTGAGCAGCAGCTTCTGGAAGGCCTGGGTCAGGCTGGGCACCTCTTCCAGGGTCAGTTCCTGCTTGGCGAAGCTATCGAAGTCCGGGCCGAAGCTGTTGTTCACCAGGGTGCCGCCCTTCAGGCCACGCAAGTCATCGCGACCGCTGTAGGGCGTGGTGGCGTCCTTGCGCATCCACACCACGTTCTCGGTGGTGAGGAAGGCCGGATGGATGTAGTCCATGGTCTCCAGGCGCGGCGGCGTGAGGAAGGCGCCGGCGATCAGGTCGACCCGCCCCAGGCGCGCCTCTTCCTGGGCGCGGGCCCAGGAGCCGGTGTAGATCACCCGGATGTTCACCCCGACCGCCTTGCCGATCTGCTCCAGCAGGTCGGCGTTGGCGCCGATCAATCGCTCCGGCTGCGCCGGGTCACGCCACAGGTAGGGCGGGTACTCCGGATTGCCGGTGGCCACCAGGCGTTCGCACTTGCCCGCGGCCAAACCGGCCAGGGGCACGGAGAAAGTCACCAGCAGCAGCGCCGCACGGATCAACGTGGAGCAATCAGGCATCGGTTGTCTCGCTCGCCAGAAGAAAGAACGGCCATGCTTAGAGCCGCAAAATGCTAGCGTAAAGCACACCGCCCCGATTTGGTAATAAGGACTTCTCATGAAGAAAGCCCTTCTGGCCCTTCTCCTGCTGATAGCCGTCGCCGCCGGCGTGCTCTACGCCTTCCCGTCCACCTTGCTGGCAACGGCGCAGTACGTCGAAAGCGCCCGCGCGCGGCTATCGACCAACAGCCTGCAGGTCGACGACCTCGACATCACCTACTACGAGGGCGGCCCGGAAAAAGCCCAGACCATCCTGCTGATCCACGGCTTCGGTGCCGACAAGAGCAACTGGCCGCGCTTCGCCCGCTTCCTGACCAGGGACTACCACGTCATCGCCGTCGACCTGCCGGGTTTCGGCGACAGCAGCAAGCCGGAGAACATCAGCTACGACGTCGGCACCCAGGCCGAGCGCCTGGCGGACTTCATGCGCGAACAGGGCATCGGCCGCTTCCACGTGGTCGGCAACTCCATGGGCGGGCACATCGCCGCACTGCTGGCCGCGCGGCATCCGCAGGAGGTGCTGTCGCTCGGCCTGTTCGACAACGCCGGCGTCATGGCGCCGCACCCGAGCGAACTGTTCGAGCGCCTCAAGGCTGGCGAGAACCCGCTGGTACTGCGCTCGGTGGACGACTTCCCGGCCCTGCTCGACTTCGTCTTCGTGCAGAAGCCGCCGCTGCCGTCTCGGCTGCGGGACTATCTGGCCGAACGCTCGCTGCAACGCAGCGCGTTCAATGCCATGGTCTTCCAGCAGTTGCGTGAGCGCTACATCCCGCTGGAGCCGGAACTGCCGAAGATCACCGCGCCGACCCTGCTGCTGTGGGGCGACCGCGACCGCGTGCTGGACGTCTCCAGCATCGAAGTGATGAAGCCGCTGCTGAAGAAGCCCAGCGTGGCCATCCTGCGCGATTGCGGGCATGTGCCGATGATCGAGCGCCCCGAGGAAACCGCCCGCCTCTACCTGGACTTCCTCCAGCAGAACCACGCACCGGTGGCCGTGGCGAACTGATCGCGGCCGGAAAACAGCAACGGCGCCCTGGGGCGCCGTTGCTGTTTTATCGCGTCGAACTCAGAGCTGGATCAGATTCGGAATCTGCACGTCCGGGTTGACGTCCTGCTCGTAGTCAACGCCGGCGATCTCGAAGCCGAACAGACGCAGGAACTCGGACTTGTAGCCGGTGAAGTCGGTCAGCTGGTACAGGTTCTCGTTGGTCACCTTGTTCCACAGGTCCTTCACGGTGTCCTGCACCTCCGGCTGCAGCTCCTTGTAGTCGGCGCGCAGGCGGCCGTCGGCGTCCAGGTGCGGTTCGGCGCCGTACAGGCTTTCGCGGAACAGGCCATCGACCTGCTCGATGCAGCCTTCGTGGGTGCCTTTCTCCTTCATCACCTTGAACAGCAGCGACAGGTACAGCGGCATCATCGGGATGGCCGAGCTGGCCTGGGTGACCACGGCCTTCAGCACGGACACGCGAGCGTCGCCACCGGTGGCGGCCAGCTTCTCGCGAATGCCCAGGACCTTCTGGTCCAGGTCCTTCTTCGCGGCGCCGATGGAGCCGTTCCAATAGAGGTCGTGGGTGATCTCTTCGCCCAGGTAGGTGAAGGCCGTGGTCTTGGCACCGTCGGCCAGCACACCGGCTTCCTGCAGGGCATCGATCCACATCTGCCAGTCTTCACCGCCCATCACCGCGACGGTGTTGGCGATTTCCTCAGGCGTCGCCGGCTCCATCACGCTTTCCTTGATCACTTCCTTGTCGGTGTCCAGACCACGGAAGTTGACGGCCTTGCCGACCGGCTTGAGCACGGAGTTGAAGACCTCGCCGGTCTTCGGATGGGTGCGGCGCGGAGCAGCCAGGCTGTAGACGACCAGGTCGACCTTGCCCAGGTCCTGCTTGATGGTGTCGATGGTGACTTGCTTCACTTCATCAGAGAAGGCGTCGCCATTGATGCTGCGCGCGTACAGGCCCTTGGCCTTGGCGAACTTCTCGAAGGCAGCGGAGTTGTACCAGCCGGCAGTGCCCGCCTTGGTCTCGCTGCCGGGGCGCTCGAAGAACACGCCCAGGGTGTCGGCGCCGGCGCCGAAGGCAGCGCTGATGCGCGCAGCCAGGCCATAGCCGGTGGAGGAACCGATGACCAGGACCTTCTTCGGACCGTTGGCGATGGGGCCGTGCGCCTCGACGTACTCGATCTGTTCCTTGACGTTGGCTTCACAGCCGGTCGGGTGGGTAGTGACGCAGATGAAGCCACGCACGCGCGGTTTGATGATCATGAAAACCTCGGTAGCCAGGTGTCGATTGAACACATTCAGGAACTGGAGACGACGCGCATTGTAGATGAGACACCTTCGCCGGTGGACTTCTCGGCAAAGATTCGTGACCAATGGGTCATCTGCGCGCTGAAACTGCCATTTCCCGAGGAAAATCAGGGACCTGAAATGAAAGAACCCGCCACGGGGGCGGGTTCCTTCATAGAGAGGATCGGGCTCAGACGGCCTTTTCCAGCTCCGGTACGGCTTCGAACAGGTCAGCGACCAGGCCGTAGTCGGCGACCTGGAAGATCGGCGCCTCTTCGTCCTTGTTGATCGCAACGATCACTTTCGAGTCCTTCATGCCCGCCAGGTGCTGGATGGCGCCGGAGATACCGACGGCCACGTACAGCTGCGGAGCAACGATCTTGCCGGTCTGGCCGACCTGCATGTCGTTGGGCACGAAGCCGGCGTCGACGGCGGCGCGGGAAGCACCAACGGCAGCGCCCAGCTTGTCGGCCAGGGAGTAGAGGATGCTGAAGTTGTCGCCATTGCCCATGCCGCGGCCGCCGGAAACGACGATCTTGGCAGCGGTCAGTTCCGGGCGGTCGGACTTGGCCAGTTCTTCGCCCACGAAGGCGGACTTGCCGGCATCGGCCGGGCCGGAAACGGCTTCGACAGCAGCCGAACCACCTTCGGCAGCGACGGCGTCGAAGCCGGTGCCACGTACGGTGATGACCTTGATGGCAGCCGAGGACTGCACGGTAGCGATAGCGTTACCGGCATAGATCGGGCGCTTGAAGGTGTCGGCGCTGACCACTTCGGTGATCTCGGAGATCTGGTCGACGTCCAGCAGCGCAGCGACGCGCGGCAGGAAGTTCTTGCCGTTGGTGGTAGCGGCGGCCAGCACGTGGCTGTAGCCCTTGCCCAGTTCAGCGATCAGCGGAGCGACGTTCTCCGGCAGCTGATGAGCGTAGGCAGCGTTGTCGGCGACCAGCACCTTGGCAACACCGGCGATCTTGGCAGCGGCTTCAGCCACGCCACCAACGTTCTGGCCGGCGACCAGGACAGCGATGTCACCACCGATCTTCTGCGCGGCAGCGACAGTGTTCAGAGTGGCAGCGCCCAGTGCGCCGTTGTTGTGCTCAGCGATTACCAGGATAGCCATCAGATTACTTTCGCCTCGTTCTTCAGTTTCTCGACCAGTTCAGCAACGGACTTGACCTTGATGCCAGCGCTACGGGCAGCCGGAGCTTCGACTTTTACGGTCTTCACGGTGGAAGCGGTGGAAACGCCCAGGGCGTCCGGGGTCACCACGTCCAGCGGCTTCTTCTTCGCCTTCATGATGTTGGGCAGCGACGCGTAGCGCGGCTCGTTCAGGCGCAGGTCGGTGGTGACGATGGCCGGAAGATTCAGGGCAACGGTCTGCAGGCCGCCGTCGATTTCACGGGTGACGTTGACCTTGTCGCCAGCCACTTCGACCTTGGAGGCGAAGGTGCCCTGGGCGTAGCCGGTCAGCGCAGCCAGCATCTGGCCGGTCTGGTTGTTGTCGCTGTCGATGGCCTGCTTGCCGAGGATGACCAGCTGCGGCTGCTCCTTGTCGACAATGGCTTTCAGCGCCTTGGCGATGGCCAGGGAGCTCAGTTCTTCGTTGGATTCGACGAGGATGGCGCGATCAGCACCCAGAGCCAGCGCGGTACGCAGTTGCTCCTGGGCAGCGGTCGGGCCGACGGAGACCGCAACGATCTCAGTGGCGACGCCTTTCTCTTTCAGGCGAACGGCCTCTTCCACGGCGATTTCGCAGAAGGGGTTCATGGACATCTTGACGTTGGCGAGATCGACGCCGGAGTTGTCCGCCTTGACGCGGACCTTGACGTTATAGTCAACCACTCGTTTGACAGCTACAAGAACCTTCATGGATTCCTCGTTTTTCTCCGGTGAATAGGAATGTCGCCAGACAGGCCTGGCTGGTAGTGCACGCCATCTGCGACTACATCCAGCGCAACGCGACCGCAAAACCGCAGGTATCTTGACCGCATCGACCGGGCGGGTCAATACACGAAAATACCCCTTCATAAGCCGCGGACCCCGATTCTATCAGGGTTACGCGCGATTCAAACAAACGTTTGTATTGCGCTCGATAAAGGGTTTAGATATAGCAACAGGTCTAGCTATAATGCGCCCCGCTCTTACTGGGTGGGGGCACGCCCATCCCAATACCTACAAAATGCCCAGAGCCTTGATTCAGGAGAGATCGATAGTGGAACGCGAATTTATGGAATTCGACGTCGTCATCGTCGGCGCCGGCCCTGCCGGTCTGTCCGCCGCATGCCGACTGAAACAGAAGGCCGCCGACGCCGGTCAGGAAATCAGCGTCTGTGTGGTCGAGAAGGGTTCCGAGGTGGGCGCCCACATCCTCTCGGGCGCCGTGTTCGAGCCCCGCGCGCTGAACGAGCTGTTCCCCAACTGGAAGGAACTCGAAGCGCCGCTCAACACCCCCGTCAAGCGCGACGACATCTATGTGCTCAAGAGCCCGGAAGCAGCGGCCAAGGTGCCGAACTTCTTCGTGCCCAAGACCATGCACAACGAAGGCAACTACATCATCTCCCTGGGCAACCTGTGCCGCTGGCTGGCCCAGCAGGCCGAAGGCCTGGGCGTCGAGATCTACCCGGGCTTCGCCGCCCAGGAAGCGCTGATCGACGAGAATGGCGTGGTGCGCGGCATTGTCACCGGTGACCTGGGCGTCGACCGTGAAGGCAATCCGAAAGAGGGTTACTACACCCCGGGCATGGAACTGCGCGCCAAGTACACCCTGTTCGCCGAAGGCTGCCGTGGCCACATCGGTAAACAACTGATCAAGAAGTACAAGCTCGACAGCGAAGCCGACGCCCAGCACTACGGCATCGGCATCAAGGAAATCTGGGACATCGACCCGTCCAAGCACGAGCAGGGCCTGGTAGTGCACACCGCCGGCTGGCCGCTGAACGACGACAACCCGGGTGGCTCCTTCCTTTATCACCTGGAAAACAACCAGGTGGTGGTCGGCCTGATCATCGACCTGTCCTACACCAACCCGCACCTGTCGCCGTTCGACGAGTTCCAGCGCTACAAGCACCACCCGGTGATCAAGCAGTACCTGGAAGGCGGCAAGCGCGTGGCCTACGGCGCTCGCGCCATCTGCAAGGGCGGCCTGAACTCGCTGCCGAAGATGGTCTTCCCGGGCGGCGCGCTGATCGGTTGCGACCTGGGCACCCTGAACTTCGCCAAGATCAAGGGCAGCCACACCGCCATGAAGTCCGGCATGCTGGCCGCCGACTCCGTGGCCGAAGCCCTGTTCGCCGGCCGCGAAGGCGGCGACGTGCTGAACAACTACGTCGATGCCTTCAAGGGCAGCTGGCTGTACGACGAGCTGTTCCGCAGCCGTAACTTCGGCGCGGCGATGCACAAGTTCGGCGCCATCGGTGGCGGTGCGTTCAACTTCATCGACCAGAACATCTTCGGCGGCAAGCTGCCGTTCACCCTGCACGATACGACTCCGGACTACGCGACCCTGAAGAAGGCCAGCGAAGCGCCGAAGATCGACTATCCGAAGCCGGACGGCAAACTCAGCTTCGACAAGCTCTCCTCGGTGTTCCTCTCCAACACCAACCACGAGGAAGACCAGCCGATCCACCTGAAGCTGACCGACCCGAACACCCCGATCGCCAAGAACCTGCCGCTCTACGACGAGCCTGCGCAGCGTTACTGCCCGGCCGGCGTGTACGAAGTAGTGAGCAACGACGACGGCAGCAAGCGCTTCCAGATCAACGCCCAGAACTGCGTGCACTGCAAGACCTGCGACATCAAGGACCCGGCCCAGAACATCACCTGGGTGGCCCCCGAGGGCACCGGCGGTCCGAACTACCCCAACATGTAATTGAGTTGGCGGTAACGAAAAAGGCTCCCTCGGGAGCCTTTTTTGCAAGTTCGAAAAAGTTGTAGCGAAGCCGGAATCGAACTACCGGCCGCGTTCAGACCAGTAGGTCACGGCTGCGGCGCGATGGGGAAGAACTCCCCCGAACTCCAGACGACCAACCACTCAACGCCGTCGATCTCGCGGGGAACTGCCAGTTCCACCAGTTGGTAGAACACGTTGCGATGGATCAGCGCTTCCAGGTTTACCCGCACCAGCACATAGGGCGACGGCTCCTGGGTCTGCGGGTCCAGTTCGACCCGGATCGGATGCGCAGCATCGGCCACCACGTCGTCCTCGACGTTAGTGGTGAAGCGCAGCACCTGCTGCTGGCCCTCCCCCTCAACCGCCAGGGTGACGGCAACAAACGGCGCGTCATCGACGGTGATTCCGCACTTCTCCACCGGGGTGACCAGGAAATAGTCGTCGCCATCGCGGCGGATGATGGTGGAGAACAGGCGCACCATCGGCTTGCGGCCAATCGGCGTGCCCAGGTAATACCAGGTGCCGTCGCGGGCGATGCGCATGTCTATGTCGCCGCAGCAGTCGGGGTTCCACAGATGCACCGGCGGCAGCCCCTTTTCCTTGCTGGCGGGGATCTGCGCCAGCAGGTTGCCGGCCCGGTCCGATTGAGTCTGTGGATCAGTCATTGGTACTCCTCACGCGTCTTCACCCCCAGCAGGCTGCGGGCATAGTCTTCCAGCGGTCGCCCGATCAGGTCCTCGGGGCTGGCGTCATAGAATGTCAGAAAACCGCCGCGGCTGCGGATAGTCGCACTGTCCACCAGGTAGCGGTTGTCGGTCTCGATCAGCATCACCTGGATCACGCTGCGATCGCGGCCCACGGCGTTGTCGGTGTCTTCATACTGCTCGTAGGTGCCGGCATTGTCCTCCCCACGGGCGAAGCGCGTATACAGCAGATAATTGGCGCCCGCCGCGCGCGCCTCCTGCATCGCCCCTTCCAGCCCCAGCGGGGTCTTGGCCCGGCGCACCAGCGGGAAGTACTGGACGAAGCCCTTGAACGCCTCCTCCGCCACCACATTGGGCCGCGCATAGGGATGGCCGGGCGGCACGAACGGGCCCTGGGCGATATAGATGAAGGAATCCTGCTGCAGGCGCCAGTTCGAGGTGCGGCGCGTCTGGCTGTGATCGAGGAAGCCCGCGTCGCGCAGGTAGTAATCGGTGCCGTCGGCCAGGTCGTTGGGGCTCATGCAACCGCCCAGGGCGGCGAAGGCAAGGATCAGTATCAGATGGCGCATGCAAAGTCTCCGGAGCCGGCGACGAAAAACCGGCATTCGGGCAGGCAATGCAGCTTCCGCGCCATCACAGTCCGCGCTGCCATTCCTGGCGCAGGTGCGCACGCTGGGGTTGCTCGATGGCCTGGCGGACCTGGGCGAGCAACTTCGCCTTGTCCGCCCCCAGCGTGCCCTTGAGCACCAGGTAGTTGGACGCGTGGTCGCTGCGGAACACCGTGTCGCGCAGCTCCAGCGCACTCAGCAGGCGCTCGACCTCGACGAACAGTTCCGCCTGGGTCAGCGGCTGGAAGTCCGGGAAGCCGGCGCGGTAGCGCTCCTCGCCGGTCGGGAAGCTCACCACCAGGGTGGAGAGGAACTCCGGCTGCGCCTCGTTCATCAGGCGCGCCGAGTTGTCGGCATGCTGGGCGCTCAGCGTGCTGCCGCCCAGGCCGTTGAGGACCATCACCGAGCGCTTGATCCCCGCCTCGCCCAGCTTCTGCAGGGCATCCAGCGTCGAGGCATAGGTCTCGCCCTTGTTCACCCGCGCCAGCACTTCGTCGTCGCCGGACTCGGCGCCCACGTAAGCCATGCGCAGGCCGGCATCGGCCAGTTCCTTCAGCTCCTCCACCGATTTCTTGCGCAGGTTGCGCGGCAGGCAGTAGCTGGAGACGCGATCCACCTCGGGCATGTGCTCACGGATCGCGCGCAGGATGTTGAGCAGGCGCCGCGTCGGCAGCACCAGCGCATCGCCGTCGGCGAGGAACACCCGCTGGACGATCAGGCGCTCGCCGCAGCGGCGAATCTCTTCCAGCACTTCGGCTTCGTCGCGGGCGCGGAATTTCTTCTGCGGTTGCGTGTACATCTCGCAAAAGCCGCACTGGTTCCACGAGCAACCGTTGGTGACCGGAAGGATGAGCGAGTGCGCCTCGCTCGGCGGCCGGAACACCGGCTCGATGTAGGAGATGGGGAATTCGTTGGGCATGGGCTAATCAGGTCTTGAGGGGCGATCTCAGCCGCCGATGATCTTCATGATGGTGACGCCACCGGAGAAGGCGACTTCCTGCTTGTCCGCCAGGGCGCTCACCAGTAGCCGTTGCAGGGCCGGAAGTGCCTGGTGGCGGGGTTTGTCCAGCAGGTCGCCGACATAGTGGCGATTGCTCGACGACAGGCAGCCATGCAGCCAGCCGGTGGACGACAGGCGCAGGCGCGAACAGGTCCGGCAGAACGGCACACTCTCGTTGGCGATCACGCCGAAGAAGCCCTGCCCCGGCACCTCATAGCGCAGCGCGGTGGCATCCACCGGCGCATCTGCCTGGATGTAGGAATGGCGCGCACCAATCAGCTCGAGCAGCTCGGCCATGCCGATGAACTGCTGGTTGAAGCCGTTCGGGTCGCGAGCCAGATGGCCCATGCGCATCAGCTCGATGAAGCGCAGCTCGAAGCCATGCTCCAGGCAATAGTCCAGCAGCGGCACCACCTGGTCGAGGTTCTGCCCGCGCAGGGGCACCATGTTCAGCTTGATCTTCAGGCCCGCCGCGCGAGCCTCGTCGAGCCCCTTGAGCACGGTGGCCAGGTCGCCGCCACGGGCGATACGCCGGAAGGCGTCGGCATCCAGGGTATCGAGGGACACATTGAGGCGGCGGATGCCGCAGTCCAGCAGCAGCGGCAGCTTCTTCGACAGCAGCTGGCCGTTGGTGGTGAGGGCAATGTCCTGCAGGCCGAGGCGGCTGACGCCATGCAGGAAGACGTCCAGCTTCGGGCTGACCAGCGGTTCACCGCCGGTGACCCGCAGCCGTTCGATGCCGGCTGCCTCGATCAGGTAGGCGACGCCGCGCACCAGGGATTCGGCGGGGAGTTCGTCCTGCGCAGCGACCAGACGCTTGCCGTCCGGCACGCAGTAGGTGCAGGCGTAGTTGCATGCGGCGGTCAGGCTGACCCGCAGGTTGCGGAAGCGCCTGCCCTGGCGGTCGACGATCATGCTCGGCTCCGGTGGGAATCACTCATGCAAGTATATCCCCACCGCCGGCCGGCGCCCTGTCGCCACAGCGACGATGGGCGACTTGAATGGCGACTCAGCCGGCCGGCGTATCGCCGTCGCGCTTGCGCTTGTTGCCCATGCGCACGCCGATGTCCATGAGGAACTGGAAGAAGCCCTCCTGGTCCTCCAGCACTTCGCGCCAGAACGGCGAGTGGTACAGCGCCACGGCGCCATGCACCAGCGCCCAGGCCGCGCAGTAGTGGAAGTAGGCCGGCACGTCTTCCAGCTTGCCCGCGGCGATGCGTTCCTTGATCAGCTGGCTCAGGCGCTCGAAGTTGGATTCGCGGATCTTGTGCAGCTCCTCGACCATCTCCGGGACCTGGCTGGTCTTCACCACCTTCTCTTCCAGGCGGTCGAACAGGCGGTAGCGCTGCGGGTCGCGCATGCGGAACTCGAAGTAGGCGCGCGACAGGCGCTCCTTGTCGCGGGCGACGTCTTCGGAGTGGAACAGGTCGGCCAGATCGCGCTCGTAGTCCAGCATCAGGCGCAGGTAGATCTCGGCCTTGGACTTGAAGTGCTTGTAGATGGTGCCTTTGCCGATACCCACGGCATCAGCGATCATTTCGACCGTGACACTGTCTTCGCCCTGTTCGAGGAACAGCTTGAGGGCGGTATCGAGGATTTCCTGTTCGCGACGGCGGAATTCGCGAACCTTGCGCGGCTCTTTCTGCATAAAAAGACTGTTCGGTCAAAAATAGTCAAAATTCGAAGCCGCGTATTATGCCTATTCAGCGCCAAATTGCACGGATCATCCGACATGATTAGCTTTTCTTCCGAGTTTCCCCAACAAAGCGGCCTGCGCTACCTGAACCACGCGGCGGTCGCCCCCTGGCCCAAGCGCGCCGCAGACGCGGTGGCGGCCTTCGCTCAGGAGAACATCCTGCAGGGCGCGCGCGACTACCCACAGTGGCTGACCATCGAGAAACGCCTGCGCGAGCGCCTGATGCGCCTGGTCGGCGCCCGGACCACCGGCGATATCGCCCTGGTGAAGAACACTTCCGAAGCACTGTCGTTCGTCGCTTTCGGCCTGGACTGGCGCGCCGGCGACCAGGTGGTGATCAGCGACCAGGAATTCCCATCCAACCGCATCGTCTGGGAAGCGCTGAAGCCGCGCGGCGTGGAAGTCATCCAGGTGAGCCTGGACGGCGACGACCCGGAAGGCGACCTGCTGGCCGCCTGCACCGCGCGCACGCGCCTGCTGTCGATCAGTGCCGTGCAATACGCCAGCGGTCTGCGCATGGACCTGGAGCGCCTCGGCGCCGGCTGCCGCCAGCGCGGCGTGCTGTACTGCATCGACGCCATCCAGCAACTGGGCGCCCTGCCCTTCGACGTGCAGGCCTACGACTGCGCCTTCGCCATGGCCGACGGGCACAAGTGGATGCTCGGCCCGGAAGGCCTGGGCGTGTTCTATTGCCGCGCCGCCGAGCGCGAGCAACTGGCACTGCAGGAATATGGCTGGCACATGCTGGAGAACGCCGGCAACTACGACCTGGCCGACTGGCAGCCGGCCCGCAGCGCGCGACGCTTCGAATGCGGCAGCCCGAACATGCTCGGCGCCGTGGCGCTGGAAGCGAGCCTGAGCCTGCTGGAAGAGGTCGGCATGGCGACGGTTGGCGACCTCATACAGGCACGCGTTCAGCAACTGCATGATGGCCTGGGACGTATCGACGGAGCTTCGCTGCACAGCCCGCAAGATCCGGCCCGTCGCGCCGGCATCCTCACTTTCAGCCTCGCCGGCTGGGACAACACCCGCCTGCTTGAGCATCTGCGCGCCGAGCAGGTGGTGTGCATCCAGCGTGGCGCCGGCATCCGCTTCTCGCCCCACTTCTACACCAGCGACGCAGTCATCGAGGAAACCCTGGGGTTGATCGGAGCCCTGGCGAGGCAATGACGCAGGCGCGACCGAGAAAACTGCTCAGCCCGGTGTGATGTATTCCAAATCCGTTTAAAAAACTCCGGGCACCCTGTGGCAGTCGCCGCATCTTGGCCAATACTGGTAGATACCGGTGCGCGGCATCTCCCCCCAAGTGCCCCGCCGGTGAAGGTACCGAGGATCGCGTACCTTATTGTTACACTCCTAATGGTCTTGACCCGGATTCATCCCCCAGAACCCGGGTTTTTTTTGCGCGCAGGAAATGTATCCGCGCCGACGCAATCAGGTCGCGAGCGGGAACAGCCGGCGGAAGTTGGCGGTAGTCTGCTCGGCCAGGGTTTCGAAGCTCACCCCGCGCAGCACGGCCAGGTACTCGGCGACCTCGCGCACGTACTCGGGCAGGTTCGGCTTGCCGCGGTGAGGCACCGGCGCCAGGTAGGGCGAATCGGTTTCCACCAGCAGGCGATCCACCGGCACCTGGCGGGCCACTTCACGCAACTGTTCGGCATTGCGGAAGGTGACGATACCCGACAGCGAGATGTAGAAGCCGATATCCAGTGCCGCTCTGGCCATCTCCCAGTCTTCGGTGAAGCAGTGCAGCACACCGGCTTGCGGCAGCGCTGCCTCGCGCAGTAGCGCCAGGGTGTCGGCGCGGGCCTCACGGGTATGCACGATGACCGGCTTGCCGGTGACCTTGGCGGCCTCCAGGTGCAGGCGGAAGGCTTCCTGCTGCAACTCGGCGGCTTCGGGCTCGTAGTGATAATCCAGGCCGGTCTCGCCGATGGCCACCACGCGCGGGTGGTTCAACTCGCCCAGCAGCCAGTCCAGCGCCGGCGCGGCGCCAGGCTCCAGGTCCAGCGGATGGACGCCCACCGAGCAATGCACGTCGGCATAGCGATCAGCCAGGTCCTTCACTGCCCTGGCATTGTCCGCACTCACGCCGATGCACAGGAACTGGCTGACGCCACGCGCGCGGGCGGCGTCCAGCGCGGCATCCAGCGACCCGTCATGGGCGGCGAGATCGAGACGATCGAGGTGACAGTGGGAATCGACCAGCATGAAAACACTCTCCGGAAATGACGAAGCGCCCGATCGGGCGCTTCGTGGCTGCAGCCTGTAAAGCCTGCAAATTCTACATGGTATGGGTCGGGCGGTCCGACTTCAGCGCGCCAGCGAGGTAGGTCTCGATCTTGTTGCGCGCGGTGTTGTCGCCGTCGTTGAACTGCACGCCGATACCGGCGGCGCGGTTGCCCTGGGCGCCCTTCGGGGTGATCCAGACCACCTTGCCGGCCACCGGGATCTTCTCCGGCTCGTCCATCAGGTTGAGCAGCATGAAGACCTCATCGCCCAGCTTGTAGGTCTTGTTGGTCGGAATGAACAGCCCGCCGTTGCGGATGAACGGCATGTAGGCGGCATACAGCACGGATTTGTCCTTGATGGTCAGGGACAGGATTCCGTTACGCGGACCCAGATTTGGTGGCAAGCTCATTCAGCTGTCCTGGCAGATTTTTCCGATGGCCGGATTCTAGCCCGGCCCGGGCAGACTTGCCCACTGTACGAACAAGGCTTCGAGAAGCAAGGCACGATTGAGGTTGGCTTTATTGAGGACTTTCTGCCGTTGCAACAGCAACCAGTCCTGCATCGCCAGCACCTTGGGCTGCGTCGATTTCTCGGCGAGATACTGCACGACCTTGCGCATATCCGCGAGCCCGAGACCCTCTTCATCGCGGGCCAACTGGTAGCGCAGCATCAGCAGCGCCCAGTCGCAGAACCAGTCGAACAGTAGCGGCAAGGGTACGCCATTCAGGCTTTCCGCCAGCTGGCCAGGCGCAACCTGCTGCTTGAGCAGCTTCTTGACGCCCTCTACCACCTGCGCACGCTGCTCGCGCACCCCCTGGCCCTGCAGGCGCTGAGCGGTCAGCGGCGAGCCGCCGGCCAGCACCAGCAACTCCTCCAGCGCTTCCGGCGACTCATCCGGCAGCGCACCGGCCAGCCAATCACGGGCCTGCGCGGCGCTCGGCTGCGGGCAGGCCTGCTGCACGCAACGGCTCTTGATGGTCGGCAGCAGGCGGCTGGGCTGGTGGCTGATCAGCAGCAGGACAGTATTGCCCGAAGGCTCTTCCAGGCTCTTGAGCAGCGCGTTGGCGGCATTGAGGTTCATCGCCTCGGCCGGCTCCAGCAGCACCACCTTGCGACCGCCGAGTTGCGCGGTCTGCACCACGAAATTCACCAGTTCGCGCACCTGGTCGACACGGATCGGCTTCTCCGCCTCTTCCGGCTCCAGCAGGAAATAATCCGGATGGGTGCCGGCCGCCAAAAGCTGGCAGGCCTTGCATTGACCGCAGGCCTTGCCGCCGTCGGGGCGCTGGCAGAGCAGGAAATGCACGAAATTTTCCGCCAGCACACGCTTGCCGATGCCGGCAGGACCGTGAAGCAGATAGGCATGGGCGTGCTGCGGACGGTTGCTGAGCTGCTGCCAGAGGCCCTGCTGCCAGGGGTAGATGTCAGCCATTGAGGCGCTCCAGCAAGGCCGGCAGCAGCTTGTCCAGGTCACCCTGCACCTCGGCCAGCGACTGCGCGGCATCGAGGATGTGATAGCGCCCCGGTTCGGCGTGGGCGCGATTCAGATAGGTGTTGCGCACCGCCTCGAAGAAGGCCCGGCCTTCCTGCTCGAAGCGGTCCAGGCGACCACGGGCGGCGGCGCGGGACAGGCCGATTTCCACCGGCAGATCGAAGACCAGGGTCAGGTCCGGGCGCAAGCCGCCCTGGACGAAGCTTTCCAGTTGCGCGATGCGCTCGACCGGCAGGCCGCGACCGCCACCCTGGTAGGCGTAGGTGGCGTCCGTGAAGCGATCGCAGAGGACTACGGCACCGCGCTCCAGGGCCGGGCGGATCACCTGGGCGATGTGCTGCGCGCGGGCCGCGAAGACCAGCAGCAGCTCGGTATCCGCCGCCATCTTTTCATCGCTCGGATCCAGCAGCAGCTCGCGGATGCGCTCGGCCAGTGGCGTGCCGCCGGGCTCGCGGGTCAGCTGGACCTCGATGCCGCGCTCGCGCAGACGATCGGCCAGGTACTCGCGATTGGTGCTCTTGCCCGCGCCTTCGGGGCCTTCCAGGGTGATGAACAGGCCGGTCACTCGGCTCACTCCTTGTGTTATCGGGCTACTGCGCCGCCGGTGCATCGCCGGCGGGTGCATCCGCTGCCGGCGTGTGCTGCGGAACGGGCGCCGGACTGGAACGGTAGTCGGCGCGACGCTTGATCTGGAACTCCTGGACGGCCTTGTTGTGGTCGTCCAGGTTGTCGGAGAAGGTATGGCTGCCGTCGCCGCGGGCGACGAAGTACAGGCTCTGCCCGGCCACCGGGTTGAGCGCGGCGTGGATGGCCTCGCGACCGGGCAGAGCGATGGGCGTCGGCGGCAGGCCGGCGACCACGTAAGTGTTGTAAGGCGTCGGCGTGCGCAGGTCGGTGCGGGTGATCCTGCCGGCATAGCGCTCGCCCATGCCATAGATGACGGTCGGGTCGGTCTGCAGCAGCATGTTCTTCTGCAGGCGGCGCACGAAGACGCCGGCGATCTGGCCGCGCTCCTGGGGCACGCCGGTTTCCTTCTCCACCAGCGAAGCCATGATCAGCGCCTGGTAGGAGTCCTTGTAGGGAAGCTCCTGCGCGCGCTTGTCCCACTCCTCGGCGAGGATGCTGTCCATGCGCTGGTAGGCGTGCTTGAGGATGTCGACGTCCTTGGTGCCGCGGACGAAGCGGTAGGTGTCGGGGAAGAAGCGGCCTTCCGGGAAGACACCGGGCTTGCCCAGCCTCGCCATGACCTCGGCGTCACTGAGGCCGTTCAGGGTCTGCTCCAGCTTGGGCTGGCGGGCGAGCAGCTCGCGCACCTGGCGGAAGTTCCAGCCCTCGACCAGGGTCAGGCCGTACTGCACCACGTCGCCTTCGCGCCACAGATCGAGCAACTGGGCGGCGGTCATACCGGGAGTCAGGCGGTATTCGCCGCTGTGCAGCGCCTCACCGGCCAGGTTGAAGCGCCAGTAAAGGCGCAGCCAGAAACCGCCATGCAGGACGTCTTCGTCCTCCAGGCGAGTCAGCAGGCGCCCGGGGGTGGCGCCGCTGGGAGCGTCGAGCAGACGCTCTTCGGTGAGCTGGAGCGGCTGCTGCAGCGCACGGTGCTGCTCCCAGGCCGCCAGGCCCAGCAAGAGCCCGGCCAGCAGCAGGCCGCCTTCCAGCAGCACCAGCAATTTGCGCATCACGTATCAGGAATCCAGAAGTTCGCGGAGTTGGCCCTGCAGTTTACGGGTCAGCGGCCCGACCGGCCAAGCGTGCTCGGCCATGCCGCGCACCGGCCAGATACCGTAGAGGCTGTTGCAGAGAAAGACCTCATCGGCCTGCGCCAGTTCGCCGTGCTCGATGTCGCGGACGATGACCGGCAGCCCCAGGTCGCGCGCGCGTTCGAGGATTTCGGCGCGCATCACACCGGCGACGCCACAGCGGCTGAGCTCGGCGGTGATCAGCTCACCCCGTATCACCAGGAACAGGTTGCTGAACACGCCCTCGACGATGCGCCCGGAAACATCGCGCATCAATCCTTCGGCGAAGGCCGGGTCGCTCCACTCGGCGCGGGCCAGGACCTGCTCCAGGCGATTGAGGTGCTTGAGGCCGGCGAGCAACGTCTGCTCCGCCAGGCGAGTGGTGCAGGGGAAGAGCGTGACGCCCTCCTCACGGTGCTTCACCGGGTACGCCGGCGCAGGCGAAGCCAGCAGCAGGCGACGCACCTGGGCGTCGGCCTGCGGGGCGTAGCCGCGCGCGCCTTCGCCACGGGTCAGCATCAGCTTGGCGACGCCATCACCGAGCAGGGCGGAAAACCGCAGGAGTTCGTCTTCGACAAGATCGAGAGAGACCGGCAGGCACAGGCGCCGAACGCCCTCCTCCAGCCGCGCCCGATGGCGCGCCAGCAGGCGCGGACGGCCTGCGGACACGCGGATGGTCTCGAACAGCCCGTCACCGTAGGCCAGCCCGCGATCACGCGCGGACAGGGCCTCGGCACTCTGGCCGTCGATCCAGCTCAGCATCAGCCGTGGAACCGGCGGAACACCAGGGAGCCGTTGGTGCCACCGAAGCCGAAGGAGTTGGACAGGGCGACCTCGATGGGACGCTCCTTGGCCTGATGGGCGACCAGGTCGAGGTCGCAGCCTTCGCTGGGGTTGTCCAGGTTGATGGTCGGCGGGGCCACCTGATCGCGCAGCGCGAGCACGCAGAAGATCGCTTCGACCGCACCGGCGGCGCCCAGCAGGTGGCCGGTCATGGACTTGGTGGAGCTCATCGACAGCTGGTAGGCATGGTCGCCGAAGATCGACTTCACTGCGGCGATTTCCGCGATGTCGCCGGCCGGGGTCGAGGTGCCGTGGGCATTGATGTAGTCGACCTGCTCGGGGTTCAGCCCGGCATCGCGCAGCGCGGCCTTCATGCAGCGGGCAGCGCCGGCGCCGTCTTCCGGCGGAGCGGTCATGTGGAAGGCGTCACCGCTCATGCCGAAGCCCACGACCTCGGCATAGATGCGCGCGCCACGGGCCTTGGCGTGCTCCAGCTCTTCCAGCACCAGCGCACCGGCGCCGTCGGAGAGCACGAAGCCGTCGCGATCCTGATCCCACGGGCGACTGGCCCTGGTCGGCTCGTCGTTGCGGGTGGACAGCGCGCGAGCGGCGCCGAAGCCACCCAGGCCAAGACCACAGGCCGCCATCTCGGAACCGCCGGCCACCATCACGTCCGCGTCGCCGTAGGCGATGTTGCGTGCGGCCATGCCGATGTTGTGGGTGCCGGTGGTGCAGGCGGTAGTGATGGCGTAGTTGGGGCCCTGCAGACCGAGGTTGATCGACAGGAACCCGGAAACCATGTTGATGACCGAGCCGGGCACGAAGAACGGCGAGATGCGCCGCGGGCCCTGCTCGAACAGCGAACGACAGGTGTTTTCGATGTTGGTCAGACCGCCGATGCCCGAACCGATGGCAACGCCGATGCGCTCCCGGTTGGCGTCGGTGACTTCCAGGCCGGAGTCGCGTACCGCCTGGTAGCTGGCGGCGAGGCCGTACTGGATGAACAGGTCGAGTTTGCGAGCCTCCTTGGCGGACATGTATTGCTCGACGTCGAACCCTTTCACCGAGCCGCCGAAACGGGTGGCAAAGGCGGACAGATCCATGTGTTCGATCGGGGCGATACCGCTGCGCCCGGCGAGAATGCCTTCCCAACTGCTCGGCACATCCACACCCAGGGGCGACAACATTCCCATGCCAGTGATGACTACGCGTCTACGCGACACTGTGACTTCCTCTCATGTGTTTCACGGCAATAACGCCGGCAGATGCCGGCGTTAAAGAAAAGCCGCACGCCTTTGCAGGCCGTGCGGCTTCTTTCGTCGGGGAACCGACGACTACGTCTTATGCCTGGTGGGCAACGATGTAGTCGATGGCTTCCTGAACGGTGGTGATCTTTTCGGCTTGCTCGTCGGGGATTTCGGTCTCGAATTCCTCTTCCAGAGCCATCACCAGCTCAACGGTGTCAAGGGAGTCGGCGCCCAGGTCTTCGACGAAGGAAGCGCTGTTGGTGACTTCTTCTTCCTTAACGCCGAGTTGCTCAGCAACGATCTTCTTGACGCGTTCTTCGATGGTGCTCATACCTTGTTTTCACTCCTATGGACAATCCGTACAGCTGGGCTGCGGGTAAGTGTATAGAAAGGGTTTTCTGCATTTCAAGCTGAACGCTGACACCCCTTCGTGGCACCCCAGATGCTCTGTCTATTCCGGCGTCACGACGCCTGGATGATTTTAGACAGCGCATATGACATCGCCACGAAGGAACTCGTCACATCAGCTCATGTACATTCCGCCATTCACCGGTACCGTGGCACCCGTTACATAAGCTGCGCCCTCGGAAGCGAGGAATGCTACCACTTTGGCGATCTCTTCGGCTTGTCCCAGTCGACCCAGCGGAATCTGGCCGAGCAGCGCTTCGCGCTGGGCCTCCGGCAGTTCGCGAGTCATGTCGGTGTCGATGAAGCCCGGAGCAACCGCGTTGACAGTGATAGCACGGGAACCGACTTCACGCGCCAGGGCGCGGGTGAAGCCTTCCAGGCCGGCCTTGGCAGCGGCGTAGTTGGTCTGCCCGGCATTACCCATGGCACCGACGACGGAGCCGATATTGATGATGCGACCCCAGCGAGCCTTGGTCATGCCGCGCAGGACGGCTTTCGACAGACGGTAGAGGCTGTTGAGGTTGGTGTTGACCACATCGAACCACTCGTCGTCTTTCATGCGCATCAGCAGGTTATCACGGGTGATACCTGCGTTATTGACGACGATAGCCGGGGCACCGGATTCCTTCTGGATGGCTTCGACCACGGCGGTCACGGACTCGTCATTGGAGACGTCCAGCACCATGCCCGAACCCTGGATGCCGTTTTCCTTGAGGTATTCGGAAATTTTCTGCGCGCCGGACTCGCTGGTCGCGGTGCCAACCACGGTGGCGCCCATGCGACCCAGTTCCAGCGCGATGGCCTGGCCAATACCACGGCTCGCGCCGGTAACCAGGGCAACCTTACCTTGCAGACTCATGCCTTATCTCCTGTTCAAGCCAGAGCCGCGCGGGCTGCGCCGAAGGCATCCGCGGAATCCAGGTTGTGGGTGGTCACGCCCTTGGCGCAACGCTTGTTCAAACCAGCCAGCACCTTGCCCGGACCGCACTCGACCAGGTCGGTGACGCCCTTCTCGGCCAACAGCTGCACGCTCTCGACCCAGCGGACCGGGCTGTACAGCTGCGCCAACAGGTCGCGCTTGAGCGCCGCCAGATCGGCCGGGACCTGGGCAGTAACGTTCTGCACCAGAGCAATCTGCGGCATCTGCCACTGCACGGCTTCGACAGCCTCGGCGAAACGCTCGGCAGCCGGGCGCATCAGTTCGCAGTGCGACGGCACGCTGACCGGCAGCGCGACAGCGCGCTTGGCGCCGCGGGCCTTGCACGCCTCGATGGCACGCTCGACGGCCTTGGCCGCACCTGCGATCACCACCTGACCGGGGGCATTGAAGTTCACGGCGCTGACCACTTCACCCTGGGCCGCTTCGGCGCAGGCGGCGAGGACGTCAGCGTCTTCGAGACCGAGGATGGCAGCCATGCCGCCAGTGCCGGCAGGAACAGCTTCCTGCATCAGCTGACCACGACGCTCGACCAGCTTCACCGCATCGGCGAAAGCCAGGCTGCCAGCGGCGACCAGTGCGGAGTACTCACCCAGGCTATGGCCGGCAACATAAGCCGGCTGCACACCACCTTCGGCCTGCCACAGGCGCCACAGGGCGATGGAGGCGGCGAGGATGGCGGGCTGGGTCTTGTCGGTCTGGTTCAGGCGTTCTTCCGGACCTTCCTGCACCAGAGCCCAGAGGTCATAACCCAGGGCAGCGGAAGCTTCGGCGAAGGTATCGCGGACAACGGCTTGTTGTGCACCCAGCTCGGCGAGCATGCCGAGCGACTGCGAACCTTGACCGGGGAATACGAAGGCGAGGGATGCGGACATTGCAACAGGTCCCTTTTGTCTGTGTCGTCAAATGGATAACGCCGGCGAGAGCCTGGCGCATTGAACTGACAGTTGGATGACGGTCTGACGACCGCGGTCACATTAGAGCAGATGTTCCAGACGGCCATGCAGCCGCTGGGGCAGATTCTCGCGCACTTCCAGCAGCGCACGACGCAAGGCGCTCTGGATGCCCTCCTCTTTCGCACTGCCGTGGCTCTTCACCACGATGCCCTGCAAACCAAGGAAACTCGCACCGTTGTGCTGGGACGGCGTGAGATCACCGCGCAGTCGACGCAGGAACGGCATCGCCATCAGGCCGACCGCCTTGGCCGGCAGGCTGGAATTGAATAATTCTTCCAGGCGCGCCGCAACCATAGCCGCCAAGCCCTCGCTGGACTTGAGCAGGATGTTGCCGACAAAACCGTCGCACACCACCACATCCGCCAGTCCGCGATACAGGCCGTCGCCCTCGATGTAGCCGATGTAGTTCAAACCCTGCGCCTGCTGCAGCAGACTGGCCGCCAGCTTCACCTGCTGGTTGCCCTTGATGTCCTCGGTACCGACATTCAACAGCGCAACCCGTGGATTGCTCTTGCCCAGCGCTTCCGCCGCCACCGCACCCATGACGGCGAACTGATAGAGGTGCTCGGCACTGCAATCGACATTGGCGCCCAGGTCGAGCAGATGGCAATGACCGCTCTGCGTCGGCACAGCCGTCACCATCGCCGGGCGATCGATGCCGGGCAACGTCTTGAGCAGGTAGCGGGAAAGCGCCATCAGCGCACCGGTATTGCCGGCACTGACGCAGGCATGGGCCTTGCCATCACGAACCAGTTCGAGGGCAACTCGCATGGAGGAATCGGGCTTGCCACGCAACGCCTGGGACGGACGCTCGTCCATCGTGACGACTTCGCTGGCGTGGTGGACGTGAAGACGCTGACGCTCGACCGGAGAAAGGCCGCGCAGGTGTTCTTCTATCAGAGGAGCTTGGCCGACGAGGACCAACTGGAGGGAAGCATACTCGGCCAGAAAGGAAATGCAGGCCGGAACAATGCAGTGGGGACCGTAGTCCCCACCCATTGCATCAATCGCGATGATTGGTGCGGACAAAGATTACTCGTCAGAGCCTTTGTCTACGACCTTGCGGCCGCGATAGAAACCGTCCGGGGAGACGTGGTGGCGCAGGTGAACTTCACCGGTGCTCTTTTCCACGGACAGAGCGTTCGCGTCCAGGGCATCGTGCGAACGACGCATGTCACGAGCGGAACGGGATTTTTTGTTCTGCTGAACAGCCATGATTGATTAACTCCTAAACGTTTGGGTCACGCTTCAACTGCGCCAGTACGCTGAACGGATTGGGCCGCTCTTCGACGTTCTCGCTCGGTTCGGGCGCTGTAGCGTATCCCACCGGCTGCTGGCAATCCTCAGGGTCATGGACCGGCACGATGGGCAAGGCGAGCAGCAACTCGTCCTCAGCCAGCGAGGTCAGGTCGATGGGGTCATCCCCCACTTCCAACGCATCGTAGCCACTGGGCAGATCATCGATCGACTTGCCTTCCGGGATGATGACGTAATCGTACGCACCACCCACATGGAATTTAGCCGCTTCGAGACAGCGCTGGCATACCATGCTCACCTCGCCATTGAGCTCGACGTGCATGACCGCCAACTTCTGCTGATCACGGAAGAAGGAAAACTTCGCGTGAATATCGCCATCGCTGCTGGTCAGTTGCTCGCTGAGACGTGCCATCTTGGCGATCGGCAGCACACCCTCGAGGGTGGCGGCGCGCTCGACCAATTTGCGCGGATCAACGTGAGGTGGTATCGGTCCATTCAACATAAGCGCGCCATTATAGGGATGCACCCGAAGCTGTCAAAGGAAATTAGCCATAAACCGCTGTATGGACAGCCCTTTTCGCTAGAATCGCGGTGACGCTCCGAAGGAATTATCCATGCTACCCCTGATCCTTGCATCCAGCTCGCCCTACCGCCGCGAATTGCTGCACCGCCTGCGCCTGCCGTTCGAAAGCGCCAGCCCCGACATCGACGAAACCCCGCTGCCCGGCGAGAACGCCGAACAACTGGTGCGCCGGCTGGCGGAAAGCAAGGCACGCGCCCTGGCCCAGCACTATCCCGCCCATCTGATCATCGGCTCCGACCAGGCCGCGGTTAACGGCAGGCGGATTCTCGGCAAACCCCACGACCTCGAGCGCGCGACCGAGCAACTGAAAGATGCCAGCGGCAAGAGCGTCAGCTTCCTCACCGGACTCTGCCTGCTCAACAGCCAGAGCGGCGAAGCCCGGATCGATTGCGTGCCCTTTACCGTACACTTCCGCGACCTCGACGAAGCACGCATTCGCCGCTACCTGGAGGCCGAAAAACCCTTCGACTGCGCCGGCAGCTTCAAGGCCGAAGGCCTGGGTGTCAGCCTGTTCCGATCCACCGAGGGCGAGGATGCCACCAGCCTGGTCGGACTGCCGCTGATCCGCCTGGTGGATATGCTGCTTGCCGAACAGGTACAAATCCCCTGATCCGGAAAGCCTGAGCCTGAACCTGAAATGAAAAGGCCCGGCAATCGCCGGGCCTTTTTCCTTCCTTATATAAGGAAGCGCACTCAGCGCAGGACCGGACCCTGCCAGCCCATCCACATCGCCATGCGCTCGGCGACGCTGGCGCCCAGCTTCTTGGTGAAACGGTCGAAGGCAGTTTCCTGGACGGTGTAATCCACGATTTCCTTCTCCTTGATGATCTCGCGCGCCACGTAGCTGGAGCTGCCCAGACCATCGATCAGCCCCAACTGCAGCGCCTGCTCGCCGGACCAGATCAGACCGGAGAACAGCTCGGGATGATCCTTGTCCTTCAGACGATCGCCACGCCCCTTCTTCACCACATCGATAAACTGCTTGTGGGTGGTATCCAGGACCTGCTGCCAGAAGGCCGTTTCATCCGGCTTCTGCGGCTGGAACGGATCGAGGAAGGCCTTGTGCTCGCCCGAGGTATAGATGCGGCGATCCACACCCAGCTTTTCCATGGTGCCGACGAAGCCGAAAGTCGCCGCCGTCACACCGATGGAGCCGACCAGACTGGCCTTGTCCGCATAGATATCATCCGCGGCACTGGCGATGTAGTAGGCACCGGAAGCACCGAGATCACTGATGACTGCATAGACCTTGATATCCGGATGCTCACCGCGCAGGCGCTTGATTTCATCGTAGATATAGCCGGATTGCACCGGACTGCCGCCCGGACTGTTGATACGCAGGATAATGCCCTTGGTGCCAGTATCCTCGAACGCGGAACGCAGCGCGCCGACAATGTTGTCGGCACTGGCCGGCTCGTTATCGGCAATCATGCCTTTCACTTCAATCAGTGCCGTATGGCTGGCACTGCGCGACGCAGACTTGGACAAGCCACTGAAAGGACTGAACAGCGCCAACGCACCGAACAGGTAAACGAAGGTCAGCAGCTTGAAGAAAATGCCCCAGCGACGCGACCGGCGCTGCTCCTGGACACCCGCCAGCACAGCCTTCTCCAGCAATTTCCAGCTCTTGTCGTCACCTGCCGTGGTTTGCGCAGCCTTGCTATCGTCCGCCTTCCATTCATCCGACATCAGTTGCCTACCTCGAGCACCGGTTTGACCGAGCGCCCGGCGAGCCAGGCGCGCAATTCATTGAAATGATTCACTTCCAGCACCGGAGCATACTCCCGAAGGGTCTCCAGCGACTGAGCACCATAGCCCACCGCCACCGAATCCATGCCAGCGCGGCGCGCCATTTCCAGATCGAAGGGCGAATCACCCACCATCAACGCATCGCGGGCATCGACCCGGCAATGCTCGAGAATTTCGTGCAGCATGCGCGGGTCCGGCTTGCTCGCCGACTCATCGGCAGCACGGGTGATATCGAAGAAATCCGTCCAGCCCTGCCCCGCCAGCACACGATCCAGCCCGCGGCGATTCTTGCCGGTAGCGACCGCCAACTGATAGCCCGCCCCGCGAAACTCAGCCATGGCCTCAGCCACGCCCGGAAACAGCGGCGAAGGCTGCACTTCCAGGCTCAGGTAGTGATTGCCGTAGTCCAGACGGAAGCGATCCAGCGGCTCGCCCTCCTCTACTTCCGGATACAGCGTCTGGATAGCTTCCGGCAGGCCCAGGCCGATGATGCCCTTGATGGCAGCATCGCTGCGCTCCGGAAGACCGGAACCGACCGCCGCGACCCGCATCGCCTCGACGATACGACCGATGGAATCCACCAGCGTGCCATCCCAGTCGAAGATCAGCAGGGAATACTCACGCATCCAGACGCTCCACGGTGCGCAACCAGACCTCGTCCACCGGCGCCTCCAGCTCCAGCGCACCGCCATCAGGCAGCGGCACACGCAGGTAGGCCGAGTGCAGGAACAGGCGCTTGCCGCCCAGCTCGCGGATCTCGCGGGAGAAATCTTCGTCGCCGTACTTGGGATCGCCAGCGATGGAATGGCCAGCGTGCTTGGCGTGAACACGGATCTGGTGGGTACGACCAGTGATCGGACGCGCCTCCACCAGCGTGGCGAAATCACCAAAGCGGCGCAGCACCTTGAACTCGGTCAGCGCTTCCTTGCCTTCGGGATTCACTTCCACCACACGCTCACCGGAGCGCAGGTTGTTCTTCAGCAGCGGCACGGCAATCTGCTTCTTCGCCGCCGGCCAGTTACCGCGCACCAGGGCGTGGTAGCGCTTGTCCACGATGCGCTCGCCACGCAGGGCGTCGTGCAGGTGACGCAGCATGCTGCGCTTCTTGGCGATCATCAGCAGACCGGACGTATCGCGGTCCAGGCGGTGCACCAGTTCCAGATCCTTGCACTCCGGACGCAGCTGGCGGAAGGCTTCGATGACGCCGTAGTTCAGGCCGCTGCCACCATGCACGGCGATACCGGTGGGCTTGTTCACCACGATCAGCGCCTTGTCTTCATAGACGATGGCGGCTTCCAGGCGCTCCAGCAGGCCCTGGGCCAGCGGCACCGGCTCGTCGCGCTCGGCCAGACGCAGCGGCGGCACGCGTATCACATCGCCGGCCTGCAGCTTGTACTCGGGCTTGATGCGGCCCTTGTTGACCCGCACCTCACCCTTGCGAAGGATGCGGTAGATCAGGGTCTTGGGCACGCCCTTGAGCTGGGTGCGGAGGAAATTGTCGATTCGTTGGCCGGCATACTCCGGCGCGACTTCAAGCAGCTGAACGCCGGAAGTCGGAGGGGCGGGATTCGTCATCCGGATATAATAACAATTTTTCATTCAATTGAAGCACTTAATCATTGCTGCTATATTCGGGAGGCCGCCAAAAGTGGCCAGGCCTGCGGATGATCGCGTAATCGCCATCCCCAACCGCCTGCAAACACATTGAACGGACACGAGGCAGTCCCCGGAAGCGTTGCAACGGCCCGAGCGATTCTCGCGCCGACAGCGCCTCGAAACCCAGGCCTTCAGACATGACCACGGCAGCCAATGTCGCCGTGATAAAAGCCAACCCCGCTCCCGGATTCAGCGAGTGGCACCCGGTTCTTAGGGAAATGTGCAGGGCGGAGATGCACAACTGTCGGATTGCGTTGCGTTCATGCCTTGAACGCATGCCTTGAACGTAGACGCACCTTGTCGTCCGCATCTGACAGCTAATTCCTCCTCCTGATGAGTGCTTGTTCTGACAAAACAAGTAGGAAACGTAGTCGCGGCACAGCAGATTCTCCTTGCTGCCGCTGGACACGGGAATGGTCCGCCGTTCCTGAGTACGTGCCTTAGCACCGACCGTGAGAGTCGTGTGTGCCGATCGCCGTTTCCGGTGGCCCCGGAAACCATTGGTACTACATGAAAAGAATGCTGATCAACGCAACTCAACCCGAAGAGTTGCGTGTAGCGCTGGTAGACGGCCAACGCCTGTTCGACCTGGACATCGAGTCCGGCGCGCGCGAACAGAAAAAGGCCAACATCTACAAAGGCCGTATCACCCGCATCGAGCCGAGCCTCGAGGCCGCATTCGTCGACTTCGGCGCCGAACGCCACGGCTTCCTCCCCCTCAAGGAAATCTCCCGCGAGTACTTCAAGAAGAATCCTGAAGGCCGCATCAACATCAAGGACGTCCTGAGCGAAGGCCAGGAAGTCATCGTCCAGGTCGAGAAAGAAGAACGTGGCAACAAGGGCGCCGCCCTGACCACCTTCATCAGCCTCGCCGGCCGCTACCTGGTGCTCATGCCCAACAACCCGCGTGCCGGTGGCATCTCCCGCCGCATCGAGGGCGAAGAGCGCAACGAACTGCGTGAAGCCCTGAACGGCCTGACCGTTCCCGGCGACATGGGCCTGATCGTCCGCACCGCGGGCCTGGGCCGCAGCTCCGAAGAGCTGCAATGGGACCTGGACTACCTGCTGCAACTGTGGGGCGCCATCAAGGAAGCCTCCGGCGAGCGCAGCGGTCCGTTCCTGATCTACCAGGAAAGCAACGTCATCATCCGCGCCATCCGCGACTACCTGCGCCAGGACATCGGCGAGGTGCTGATCGACAGCATCGACGCCCAGGAAGAAGCCCTGAACTTCATCCAGCAGGTCATGCCGCAGTACGCGAGCAAGGTGAAGCTCTACCAGGACAGCGTTCCGCTGTTCAACCGCTTCCAGATCGAGAGCCAGATCGAAACCGCCTTCCAGCGCGAAGTGAAGCTGCCGTCGGGCGGCTCCATCGTCATCGACCCGACCGAAGCCCTGGTGTCCATCGACATCAACTCGGCGCGCGCCACCAAAGGCGGCGACATCGAAGAAACCGCCCTGCAGACCAACCTGGAAGCGGCCGAGGAAATCGCCCGCCAGCTGCGCCTGCGTGACATCGGCGGCCTGATCGTCATCGACTTCATCGACATGACCCCGGCGAAGAACCAGCGCGCCGTGGAAGAACGCGTCCGCGAAGCCCTGGAAGCCGACCGCGCCCGCGTGCAGGTTGGCCGCATCTCGCGCTTCGGCCTGCTGGAAATGTCCCGTCAGCGCCTGCGTCCGTCCCTGGGCGAGACCAGCGGCATCGTCTGCCCGCGCTGCAACGGCCAGGGCATCATCCGTGACGTCGAATCCCTGTCGCTGGCCATCCTGCGCCTGATCGAGGAAGAAGCCCTGAAGGACCGCACCGCCGAAGTTCGTGCGCGTGTGCCGTTCCAGGTTGCCGCCTTCCTGCTCAACGAGAAGCGCAACGCCATCACCAAGATCGAGCTGCGCACCCGCGCGCGCATCTTCATCCTGCCGGACGACCACCTGGAAACTCCGCACTTCGAAGTTCAGCGCCTGCGTGATGACAACCCCGAACTGCTGTCCGGCCACGCCAGCTACGAGATGGCCCCGGAAGAGCACGAGGAAGTCCAGCCGGTCAGCGCCACCCGCACCCTGGTTCGCCAGGAAGCCGCGGTGAAGACCGTTTCCCCGCAGAGCCCTGCCCCGCAGCAGGCTGCCGTCGAAGCACCGGTCGCCGTCGAAGCCACCAAGCCCATGCCTGAGCCGAGCCTGTTCCAGGGTCTGGTGAAGTCGCTGGTAGGCCTGTTCGCCGGCAGCAAGCCGGAGCCGACCCCGGTCGCCGCCGAGAAGCCCGCCACCGAGCGTAGCGAAGGTCAGGGCGAGCGCCGCAACGGCCGTCAGCAGAACCGTCGCCGCGACGGTCGCGATGGCGGTCGTCGTGATGACGAGCGTAAAGAACGTGGTCGCCGCGATGAGCGCGGTGAGCGCACTGAGCGCCCGGCTCGCGAAGAGCGTCAGCCGCGTGAAGAACGCGCCGAGCGCCAGCCCCGCGAAGAGCGCCAGCCGCGCGAGGAGCGTGCCGAGCGTCAGCCGCGTGAGGAACGCCAGCCGCGTGAAGAGCGCGCCGAACGTCAGCCGCGCGAAGAGCGTCAGCCCCGCGAAGAACGTGCCGAGCGCCAGCCGCGCGAGGAGCGTCAGCCCCGCGAAGAGCGTGGTGAGCGCGCCGAGCGTCAACCGCGTGAAGAGCGCCAGCCGCGCGAAGAGCGTCAGCCTCGCGGTGAGCGTGGCGAGCGCGCCGAGCGTCAGCCCCGTGAAGAGCGCCAGCCGCGCGAAGACCGTCAGGCTCGCGATGCCGCCGCCCTGGAAGCCGAAGAGCTGCCGAACGAGGAGCTGCTGGATCAACAGGACGACGAAGGTTCGGACGACGACCGTCCGCGTCGCCGCTCCCGTGGCCAGCGTCGCCGCAGCAACCGCCGCGAGCGCCAGCGTGAAGCCGGTGTGGATGGGGCTGAAGGCGCAGAAGGTGAAGTGAGCGCCGAAGGCACCGCCGAACAGGCTGCCTCCGACACTCCGTCGCCGGCCGCCATGGTCGCTGCCGCCGCTACTGCCGTAGCCGTTGCCGAAGCTGCCGCCGAGCACGAGCAGCCCGCTGCTCAGGCCGAAGCCCAGCCGCTGGAATCCGGCGTGGTTGAAGCCGTACGCACCGAAAGCGCCCTGGAGCAGACCATCGAGTTCCTGGCCAAGCCCACCGAGCAGGCTGCCGAGCCGGTAGAAGCCATCAGCGAAACCGTTGAAGTGGCTGCCGCCGAGTCGGTTGTCGCGGAAGAAGCGTCGGCTCCGACTGCTGAAACCGTGATCGAAGCCGTCGCCCAGCTGGTCGAGGAGCCCCAGGCAGAAGCCCCGGTGGTTACCGAGGAAGCTCCGGCTGCCGCTGCGACTGCCGCCGAAGAAGCTCCGGCCGTTCCGGCCAACGCCACCGGCCGTGCCTCCAACGACCCGCGTGAGCGTCGTCGCCAGGAACGCGCTGCCCGTGAAGCCGCTGCCGCTGCAGCCGCTGCTCCGCAGGTAGAGCAGGCACCGGTCGTCGAGGCCGTGGTTGAAGAAGCCGCCGCGGTGGAAGCCGAAGTTGTGGTCGAGCCGACCGCTGAAGCCACCGTCGAGGCCGTCGAGGCCGAGGTGGTGAACGAAGCTGCCGAGCCGGCTGAAGGCGAACAAGCCGAGAAGACCGAGGAAGAAGAAGGCACCGTGGTGGAAAAGCACCACAGCTGATAGCTTCCTGAACTGAAAAAGGGGATGCCACGGCATCCCCTTTTTTATTGTCCGTACTGCAGGGTCGCCTGTTACGCAGGAGCGGGCTCTGTCCGCGATTGGCCTCCGGCGCTATGCGGACCTAGCGCGGACAGAGCCCGCTCCTACGATCCGTTCAACACCGGCGCAGGGAGCGGTTCGCGAGCAAGCTCGCTCCTGCACTCCCGGCCACGGGCACAAAAAAGGGGATGCCGTGGCATCCCCTTTTCCCATCCGGCGCGGACTCAGTAGAGATTCGGCTCCATCTCCAACTCCACGCCGAAGCGCTGGCGGATATCGTCGCGAATGCGCTCAGCCAGGGCATGCAGCTGCGCGCCGGTAGCACCGCCGTAATTGACCAGCACCAGCGCCTGCTGCGCATGCACGCCAGCGGCACCGTCGCGGAAGCCCTTCCAGCCAGCCTTGTCGATCAGCCAGCCGGCAGCGAGCTTCATCTGGCCATCGCCCTGCGGATAGGCCACCAGATCGCTGTAGCGCAGGCGCAGCGCGTCGGCCTGCTCGGTGGACACCACCGGGTTCTTGAAGAAGCTGCCGGCATTGCCCAGCACTGCGGGGTCAGGGAGTTTTTCCCGGCGGATCGCACAGATCACCCGCGAGACATCGACGGGCGTCGGCTCGGTCACGCCCTCCTCCGCCAGGCGCTGGCGCACCGGGCCGTAGTCCAGATGCAACTTCGCCGCGCGAGTCAGGTTGAAGCGTACCCGCAGGATCAGCCAACGGCTCGACTCACGCTTGAAGCGGCTTTCGCGGTAGGCAAAGTCGCAGTCTTCCAGCGCGAACTCACGCAGCTCTCCGCTCTCGCGGTCCAGCGCGGTCAGGCCGGCGAATACGTCCTTGATCTCGACGCCGTAGGCGCCGATGTTCTGCATCGGAGCAGCACCGACGGTGCCAGGAATCAGGCTGAGGTTTTCCAGCCCGCCAAAGCCCTGGGCCAGGGTCCAGCGCACGAAGTCATCCCACACCTCACCCGCTTCCGCCTCGACCACCACATGCTCGCCGTCGTCACTGATGACACGCACGCCACGGGAAGCCATGCGCAGCACCAGCGCCTCGACGTCACGGCTCAGCAGCAGGTTGCTGCCGCCGCCAATGACCATCAGCGGCAGACCCTTTTCGGCGGCGACGGCGATACCGGCGCGCACCTCGGCATCATCGTGCGCCTGGACGAACCAGCGCGCCGCGACCTCAACACCGAAGGTGTTGTAGGGCTTGAGGGAAATGCGTTCTTGCAGTTGCAGCGTCACAGGCGCCCCTTCACTTCCGTCAGCAGGCCGTCGCAGGCCCTTTCCACCAGGTCCAGCACCTGCTCGAAACCGTCTTCACCGCCGTAATACGGATCGGGGACTTCGTCGACTTCCAGCGCGTAGCGGCGCAGGAACAGGTCCAGCTCCGCCTGGCCGCCGCTGCCGCGCAGATGCTTGAGGTCGCGCAGGTTGGCGTTGTCCATGGCCAGGACCAGGTCATAGTGGGAGAAGTCGGCGACGCGGACCTGCCGCGCTCGCAGGCCCGACAGATCGTAGCCACGGCGCAGCGCAGCGGCACGGGTGCGGGCGTCCGGTGCCTTGCCGACATGCCAGTCGCCGGTGCCGGCCGAGTCGATCTCGATGCGATCCTCGAGGCCCGCTTCGCGGACCTTCTGGCGAAATACACCTTCGGCGGTGGGCGAGCGGCAGATATTGCCCAGGCAGACGAACAGGACCTTCATCAGGCCCCCAGGATGCGCCGCACGCGCTCCAGGTCTTCCGGGGTGTCGACGCCGGCCTGCGGTGCTTCCAGGGCATCGGCCACGTGGATGCGCACACCGTGCCAGAGCGCGCGCAGCTGCTCCAGGCACTCGGTGTCTTCCAGCCAGCACGGGCCCCACGCCACGAAGTCGCGCAGGAAGCGCGCACGGTAGGCGTAGATGCCGATGTGGCGGCGATACGGCACGTTGGCCGGCAAGCTTTCGCGGTCCACCGCGAAGGCATCGCGCGCCCAGGGCAGCGTGGCGCGACTGAAGGTCAGGGCCAGGCCATTCTTGTCGCTGACCACCTTGACGATGTTCGGGTTGAACAGCGCCGCCGGGTCGTGGATTTCCTCGCACAGGGTGGCGATGCCCGCCTCCGGGTGTGCGGCGAGGTTGGCGGCCACCTGGTCGATGATCGACGGCGGCACCAGCGGCTCGTCGCCCTGCACGTTGACCACGATGGCGTCGTCGGCCAGGCCCAGCGCATCGGCCACTTCCGCCAGTCGGTCGGTGCCGGAGTTGTGCTCGGCGCGGGTCAGCACCACCTGGGCGCCGAAGCCCTGGCAGGCATCGAAGATGCGCGCATCATCGGTGGCGACCACTACCTGGGTGGCCGCACTTTTGCCGGCCTGCGCCCAGACGTGCTGGATCATCGGCTTGCCGGCGATGTCCTGCAGCGGCTTGCCGGGCAGGCGGGTGGAGGCGTAGCGGGCGGGAATGACGACGGTATAGGCCTGGCTCATGGCGTTACTTGTCCAGCCGCTCGTCGACGTTCAGGGTACGCGCCTCGCCTTCGAGCATCACCGGGATGCCATCGCGCACCGGGTAGGCCAGGCCATCGGCCTTGCAGATCAGCTCGGACTTGTCGTCGGTGAGCTTGAGCGGGCCCTTGCACAGCGGACAGGCGAGGATATCGAGGAGTTTCGGGTCCATGGTGCGTTCCTTGAGCTTAAACAGCGAACAGTTTGAATGCGGGCAGCGCCGGATTGCGACGGCGGATCAGCGGGCGAGCAGGCGCTCGAGCTGAACGTCGAACCAGGCGACGAAGGCCGGCGACGGCTGCGCTTCGACGGCGAGGTACCACCAGTCGGGCGCGGCGAAGGACCGGCATTTCACCGCGTCCTTCTCGGTCATGACCAGCGGCAGTTCCGGCGTGAAGCGCAGCTGCTCGGCGGTGTAGGCCGCATGGTCGGGGAAGGGATGCGGAATCGGCCGCCAGTTTAGCTCCTCGAGCGTCGTGAAGAAACGCTGCGGATTGCCAATCCCGGCCAGCGCGTGCAGCGGCTGACCGGCGGGGAAATGCTCGACGCCACGGCGCTCGCCGCTGACCAGGTTGACCAGGGCAGAAGGTCGCAGGGCGAAGGAGAAGGCTCCCGGCGGATCGGACGGTGCGCCGTTGTGCAGCACGGCGTCGACTTCGGCCAGACGCTCGGCCGGCTCGCGCAGCGGCCCGGCAGGCAGGCAACGGCCGTTGCCCAGGCCGCGCGCAGCATCGATCAGCACCAATTCCAGGTCACGGGCCAGGCGGTAGTGTTGCAGGCCATCGTCGCAGAGGATCAGGTCCAGCGGCTCTTCGGCCAGCAGCGCGCGCACGGCGCTGGAGCGGTCCGGGTCGATCATCAGCGGCACGCCGCAGCGGCGCACGATCATCAGCGGCTCGTCGCCCGCCTCGGCCGCCGATTGCTCGGCGCGCACGCGCCAGGGCGTCTGCGGCGGCTTCGCGCCGTAGCCGCGACTGACCACACCGACCTTCAGCCCACGGGCGCGGCAGTGTTCGATCAGCCAGAGGATCATCGGCGTCTTGCCGGTACCGCCCACGGTGACGTTGCCGACCACGACGATCGGTACGGGCGCGCGGAAGGCCGGCTTGGCGCCGGAGAGGAAGTCCTGCCGGCGGCCTTGTACGACACGCCGGTAGAGCAGTTCGAGCGGCCTGAGCAGGGCAAGGGCCGGGTGGCCCTTGTACCAGGCATCGAGCAGGCGGTCGGAGAGCGCCATCAGGGGGTCTTCTTGTCCGCCCGGGACTCGATGGTGGTGATGCGCAGGTGGGTGAAGCCCAGCTTGCCGGCAGCATCCATCGCGGTGACCACGGACTGGTAGTCGACCTTGCCGTCGGCGGTGATCACCACCGGCAGGCTGTTGTCGCCAGCGGACTCGCGCTGCATGGCGTTCATCAGGTTTTCCAGGTCGTCGCGCGCCAGGCTCTGGCCATTGAGCGCGTAGTGGCCTTCGACGCTGATGGAGATTTCCAGCTGCTTGATCTCGGTGGCCTCGGGCGGCGTGCCGCTGACCGCTTCGGGCAGTTCGACCTTGAGCTGCGAGGGCTTGGTGAACGAGGTGGCAACCACGAAGAACAGCAGCAGCACGAAGATCACGTCGATCAGCGACGCCAGGTTGATGAAGACGTCCTCGCGGGCCGCTCCGCCCGCTCTGCGGCGGAATTTCACGCTTTGCCTTCCTCGACAAAGTCGACTTCGCGATCGCCCTGGACCACTTCCACCAGCTTGATGGCTTCCTGCTCCATGGCGATGACCAGTTCATCGACACGGCGCAGCAGGTAACGGTGGAAGAACACCGCCGGGATCGCCACGACCAGGCCCGATGCAGTGGTGATCAGGGCCTTGGAGATACCGCCGGCGAGCATCGGCGCGTTGGCCATGCCGTCGCCCATGAAGGCACTGAAGATCTGGATCATGCCGAACACGGTCCCCAGCAGGCCCAGCAGCGGCGCCATCGCGGCGATGGTGCCCAGGGCGTTGAGGTAGCGCTCCAGCTCGTGGATGACGCGGGACGCGGCCTCCTCGATGCACTCCTTCATGATCTCGCGACCATGCTTGGAGTTGGCCAGGCCGGCAGCGAGGATTTCACCCAGCGGGGAGGACGCGCGCAGGTCCTTGAGGGCCTGGCTGTTCATCTTCTTGTCCTTGATCTGCTTCCACACCTGGCCGAGCAGCTGCGGCGGGGCCACACGGCTCAAGCGCAGGGTCCAGAGACGTTCGGCGACGATCGCCATGGCAGCGACGGAGCTCAGCAAGATCGGCAGCATCATCCAGCCGCCAGCTTTGACCAGTTCCCACACAGTGGTGAATCCCCTGAAAAAAAGTGGCGCCACTCTAGCACAGGGGCCGTGGCGAGCCGACCGCCCGAGGCTCAATTTTCCTGCCAGAAATGTGCGCCTTCGCGCACTCCCCGGACCTCGCCATGGGCACCGAGCGTCAGGGTCAACCCGCCCTGCTCCGCCGTATCCTGAATCCGGATGCCCAGCGCGCGGAAGCGCTCGACGACCGACGGATGCGGATGGCCGTAGGGGTTGTTGGCGCCCCGGGAGATGATCGCCGTCGACGGCCGGATCGCCCGCAGGAAGGCTGCCCCGGAGGAACTCCGGCTGCCATGGTGCCCCGCCAGCAGCCAGTCGATCTGCTCGCCCGGATGCGCAGCCAGCCAGGCGAGTTCGGCGGGCTGCGGGAGGTCACCGGTGAGCAGGATACGCTCGCCGTTGGCCTCGATTTCCAGCGCGCAGGAACGGTCGTTGCTCTCGCCGGCCCCCGTCCAGGCCCAACTGGAGAGTCGAACGCCATCGACCTGCCACACCTCCATGCCACAGGGGCGCGCCTGCAGCTCCTCTGGCAGGCGCTCAGGCTCACCGCTGATGACCTGCGTCGGCCGCAACGAGCGCTTCACCGCCACGGCACCACCGGCATGGTCGTTGTCCGCGTGGCTGAGCATCAGCCTATCCAGATGCCCGATGCCCAGGCTGCGCAGCGTCGGCACGACCACGCGCTCACCGATGTCGAATTCGCCGTTGCGCGCCCCGGTGTCGTAGAGCCAGACCTGACTGCGCGTGCGGATCAGCACCGACAGCCCCTGCCCCACGTCCAGCACGCGGATCTCGGCCATGCCCGGCGCGGGCAACGGCACCGCCGGCCAGAACACCGGCAGAAACATCGCCAGCCCCAGCGCACGCAATGGGACACCGGCCGGCGCAAGCAGCAGGAGTGCGCCCAGCATCGCCAGCGCCAGCGCCCAGGCGGGCGCGGCTACCGGCTGCCAGGCGGGCGCCAGCCCGGCCATCCAGCCCAACAGCCGGAACAGCAATTCCAGCAGCCCGCCCGACACCCAGAGCAAGGCCTCACCCAGCCAGGGAATTCCCAGCGCCAGGCTCCCCAGCAGCGCCATCGGCACGACGATCAACTCGACCCAGGGCACGGCGATCAGGTTGGCGACCACCCCGGAAATGCTCAACGGCAAACCGAGGGCAATGGACGCCGGCAGCAATCCGACCGCCATCAGCCATTGCGCGCGCAGCCAGGTGCGCCAGGCGGTCCAGCGCCCCAGCCGCCCCGAGAAGCCGAAGATCAGCAGCGCCACCGCCGCATAGGACAACCAGAAACCCGGCAACAGCACGACCAGCGGCTCGACCAGCAGCACCGCCAGCAGGGCGCCGAGCAGCGGGGCCCAAAGTCCGCGATGGCGATAGCGCAGACGCCACAGCAGGACGATGGAGACCATGACGCAGGCGCGCTGCAACGGCACCTCGAACCCAGCCATCAGGCTGTACACCCAGGCACCGCCTGCAGCCAGCAGGCAGGCACAGGGCAACCATGCAATTCGCGCCGGCCAGCAACCGAAGCGCGCCAGCCCGGCAACCAGCGCATAGAGCAGGCCGGCCAGCAGCGAGATGTGCGAGCCGGAGATCACCATCAGGTGCAGGGTTCCGGTGTCCTGCAGGACCTGCCAGTCCGCCGTGGTCAAGCCGGAGGCATCGCCCAGCACCAGCGCGGCGAGTGCCCCGGAGCGACCGTGGGCATCCACTGCCAGCAGGCGTTGCCGCCAGGCTTCGCGCCAGGCGCGCGGACCGCTGGAAGCCTCCAGGCGCTGCCCGTCCTTCACACTGCCGGTGGCGCCGATACGCTGGGCGGTGAGCCAGGCCTCGTAATCGAACCCCGCACCATTGGCCATGCCGTGGGGGCGCTTGAGTTTCACCGCCAGCCGCCAGCGCTCGCCGCCCGCCACCGGGGGCCCGCCGAACCAGGACAGACGCAGCGTGGCAGGGACCTTCGCACGGGGGCTGGAGACATCGGCGAGCTGGAAGCGCACCGATGGCCCCGAGCGATCCGGCAGGCCCTCTACCTTGCCCTCCAGCCACAGCGTGCGGCCGTCCAGCTCCCGCGCCAGGCGATCATCCAGCGCCCACTGCGCCGACTGGCAGGCCCAGGCGAAACCGAGCAGGAACAGGCCGATGAAGTAGCCGCGAGTGAACAACAACGGCAGCGCGAGCAGCGCGAGAAGCAGCAGGACCCAGCCGGATGGAAGCGCCGGCAATCCCAAGGCCAGCGCGAGCATCCCTGTACGAGGCAACGGAGCGACTCCCCGACCCTGGCGCGACCGCCGATCCGATTGGTCTGCGGCGGTTACACACGGACATAGTTGGCAACGAATGACTGTCACCTAGCTAGGCATAATGGGCCGTCGTCCGTCTGCCAGAGATTTCCCTCATGCCGCGCCGAATCTTCAAGCGCTACATGCCGGATCCGGAGAGCATCAGGAACCACAAGGGCCTGCGCTTTCTCGGACCGCTGATCCAGTCGCCCAACCTCTGGCACCTGAATCGCCGCTCCGTATCCCGCGCCATGGGCATGGGACTGTTCGCCGCGTTCATCCCGATCCCACTGCAGATGCTGCTGGCCGCCTCGCTGGCGGTGTGGGTGCGGGCCAACCTGCCGATCTCGGTGGGGCTGGTCTGGCTGACCAACCCGATCACCATGCCGCCGGTGTTCTACTGCACCTACAAGATGGGCGCCTGGATCATGGGCATCCCGGCACGCGCCCTGCCCGACCACCTGACCTGGGAATGGATCAGCGGCGAGCTGTCGATGCTCTGGCAGCCCTTCCTGCTGGGTTCGGTGCTCTGCGGCATCCTGGTGGGCATCCTCGGCTACCTGGCGACCGAGGGTTACTGGCGCTGGTGGATCGGCCGCAGCTGGCGGCGCCGCCGGGCGCTGCGCAATCTGCAGCAAGGGCTGTGAACTTTTCGCAGGAGCGAGGGGGACGCCATCGTTCTTGCTCGCGAGCCACCCCGCTCTTGAGCTGCCGGTAATTCCGTTCGCGAGCAAGCTCGCTCCTACGCAAGGTGCCACCCTGAAACGAAAAAGCCGCCCCTAAGGGCGACTTTTTAATGGATCGGACAATCACTCGTAACGCAGCGATTCCGCCGGCTGGGTCGAGGCCGCGCGCCAGGCCGGGTACAGCGTGGCGAGGAAGCTCATCGACAGCGCCGCGACGCAGATCAGCACGATGTCGCTGATCTGCGGGTCGGACGGCAGGTAGTTGATGAAGTAGATGTCCGAGTTGAACACGTGGGTGCCGGCGACGCGCTCCAGGGTCGAGACAATGGCGGTGACGTTGTACGCCGCCAGCACACCCAGTACGCAGCCGATCACGGTGCCGATCAGGCCGATCACCGTGCCCTGCACCATGAAGATCGCCATGATCTGCTTCGGCGTGGCGCCCAGGGTGCGCAGGATGGCGATGTCGGCGCGCTTGTCGGCCACGACCATGATCAGGGTGGCGATGATGTTGAAGGCGGCGACCGCAACGATCAGCAGTAGCAGCAGGCCGATCATGGTCTTTTCCATCTTCATCGCGCTGAACAGGCTGCCCTGGGTGTGGGTCCAGTCCACCGAGCGATAGCCGTCACCCAGTTGCCTGGCGATGGCCGCGCCCACTTCCGGCGCCTGGAACAGGTCCTTCAGGGCGATGCGCACGCTCTGCACCTGGCCGGGCTGCCAGCGCATCAGGCTGGCCGCGTCGTCCACGTGAATCAGTGCCAGGGTGCTGTCCAGTTCGGCACCCACCTTGAAGATACCGACCACGTTCAGGCGCTGCATGCGCGGGGTGATGCCGCCGGGCGCGGTGCTCGGCTCAGGGACGATCAGCAGCAGGCTGTCACCGACGTTGACGTGGAAGCGCCGCGCGGTGATCTCGCCGATGACCACGCCGAACTCGGTGGCCTTGAGGTCGTCAAGGCTGCCGCGGACCATGTGCCGGCCGATGATCGACACCTGGGTTTCCAGCGCCGGGTCGACGCCATCCACCTCGATGGGCTGCATCATGCCCTTGTAGGAGAGCATGCCGTCGACTTCGGTGTAGGGCACCGCGCCGACGATCTTCGGGTTCTGCTTGGCCACCTCGGCCACGTGTTGCCAGTTGTCCAGCGGGCCGCTGGTCTGCTGCAGCACGGCATGCGGCACCATGCCGAGGATGCGCGAGCGCATTTCCTTCTGGAAGCCGTTCATCACCGAGAGCACCACGATCATGGCCAGCACGCCCAGGGCGAGGCCGATCATCGAGGTCAGGGAGATGAACGAGATGTAGTGGTTGCGTCGCTTGGCACGGGTGTAGCGGGTGCCGATGAAGACGGACAGGGGTCTGAACATTCCGTTATCCCTCAGGCGGCGACCAGCCGGCCCTCCTCCAGGCGCAGCACACGGTCCATCTGCTGGGCGAGGTGGGTGTCGTGGGTCACCACCAGGAAGGCGGTACGCAGGGACTGCGACAGCTCCAGCATCAGCTCCTGGATACCGTGGGCGGTGTGCTGGTCGAGGTTGCCGGTGGGCTCGTCGAGCAGTACCAGCTTCGGCGTGTTGACCAGGGCGCGGGCGATGGCCACGCGCTGGCGCTCACCACCGGACAACTCCGACGGCTTGTGGCTCAGGCGATGCCCCAGGCCCACGCGCTCCAGCAGTGCGGTGGCACGCTGGCGCGCCTCGGGGATCGGCGTCTTGCCGATCAGCAGCGGCATGCAGACGTTCTCCAGCGCGGTGAACTCCGGCAGCAGATGGTGGAACTGGTAGACGAAGCCCAGCGCGCGGTTGCGCAGCAGGCCGCGCTGCTTCTCGTTGAGCGCCGACAGCTGTTCGCCGGCCAGCCAGACGCTGCCGGTGCTGGGCGTGTCGAGGCCGCCGAGCATGTTCAGCAGGGTGCTCTTGCCCGAGCCGGAGCTGCCGACGATGGCCACGCGCTCGCCGGGCAGCAGCTCCAGCTGCACGCCGGAGAGCACCTCGACCGACTGCGGGCCTTCCTCGTAGCGCTTGCCGAGATCGCGGCAGCTCAGGACGGCCTGGTCGTTGGGGGTCGGCTTACTCATAACGCAGGGCCTCCGCGGGCTGGGTGCGGGCCGCACGCCAGGCCGGATACAGGGTGGCGAAGAAACTCAGGATCAGCGCGGCGCTGCACACCAGGATCACGTCCTCGCTCATCAGTTGCGAGGGCAGGTAATCGATGAAGTAGACGTCCGCGTTGAGGAACTTGTGGCCCAGCAGGCGCTCCAGCAGGGCGATGGCGGAGCTGACGTTGAGCGCCGCCAGGATGCCCAGCACGCCGCCGATGAAGGTGCCGATCACGCCGATCACCGTGCCCTGGACCATGAACGTCGCCATGATCTGCCCCGGCGTGGCGCCCAGGGTGCGCAGGATGGCGATGTCTGCCTTCTTGTCGGTGACGACCATGACCAGGGTGGAAATGATGTTGAACGCGGCGACCGCGACGATCAGCAGCAGCAACAGGCCGATCATGGATTTCTCCATGCGGATCGCCTGGTACAGGTTGCCGTGGCTGCGGGTCCAGTCGCGGGCGAAGTAGTCGTTGCCCTTCAGGGTGCGGGCGATTTCCCAGGCGGTGCGCGGCGCCTGGAACAGGTCGTCGAGCTTCAGGCGCAGGCCTTCGACCTGGCCTTGCTTGAGGCGGCGCATGCGCGCAGCGTCGTCGATGTGGACCATGGCGACGTAGCCGTCCAGCTCGCCGGCGCCGACATGGAAGGTGCCGACCACGGTGAAGCGCTTCATGCGCGGGAACATGCCGGCCGGGGTGACCGAGACCTCCGGGGCGATGAAGGTGACCTTGTCGCCCAGCTTCACGCCGAGGTTCTTCGCCGCCTTGTCGCCGATGATGATGCCGAACTCGCCGGGCTTGAGGCTCTTGAGCGAACCTTCCTGGAAGAACTGGTCGATGATCGAGACCTTGCTCTCCTCGTTCGGGTCCACGGCGTTGATCAGCACCTTCTGTACCGTGCCGCCGGCGCTGAGCAGGCCCTGCATCTGGATGAAGGGCGCGACCTCCAGCACGTTGGGGTGCTGGGTCTTGATCTGCCCGGCGATGCCCTGCCAGTCGGAAATCGGCTGGTAGGACTCGACCGTGGCGTGGGGCACCATGCCCAGCACGCGGGTGCGCATCTCGTGGTCGAAGCCGTTCATCACCGAGAGCACCACGATCATCACCACGACACCCAGCGCGAGGCCGATCATGGAGGTGAGCGAGATGAAGGAAACGAAGTGGCTGCGGCGTTTGGCGCGTGTGTAGCGCGTTCCGATGTAGACGGAAAGGGGTCTGAACATGTGGGGCCGAATGAGAAGGTGAAGAGTGCGTCGGGCGTCAGTTCCATCTGGCGTGCGACTTCCGTGTGGCGAGGCCAGGCAGGCGGCCTTACACTCAGACCATCACTGCTGCCGTGGGTTCGCCATGTCCACTCCAGACGCGGATGACCGCCGCGAATACTATCGTATTGAAGATACGCTCGCATTGGAATTTCGCCCGCTGCGCGAGGACGAAATCCAGTCGCAAGAAGTGCTTCAGGATGATTCCGCGCTGTTCAATCTGCTCAGCGACCTGCACCTGACCGACTTCGAGTCGCAGCACCTGCTGCGCCATATCAACGAGCGCGACCGCCCGCTGGCCAGCTACTTGAAGGTGATGAACAAGCGCATCGACCTGATCGCCCAGGCCCTGACCCAGAGCCTGCTCAGCGAGATCGGCCCGGCGCGCAAGGTCACGCTGTCCGAAGGCGGCATCAATTTCCGCGACGCCCGGCCGCTGCCGGTCGGCCAGGACCTGGCGCTGAAGATCATCCTGCTCCCCCACGGCCTGGGGCTGCTGCTGCGCGCCAAGGTCACCCATTGCCAGCAGCAGGGCGAAGGCGACTACGAGATCGGCACCGAATTCGAGATGCTCGGCGACGCCTCGCGTCAGTTGCTGGCCCGCCACATCCTCCAGCGCCAGGCATTGGAACGCCGGCAGGCCAAGGCCCGCGAAGAATGAACCCAGGGAAATCCATGCGCCATCTGCTGCTCCTGTTGAGCCTTGTCACCCCGCTGCCACTGCTGGCGGATACCATCGAGATCCCCGTGGGCAGCCAGGGAGACCCGCACATCGTGCTGCCGGCTCGCGGCGAGAGCCAGAAGGCGGTGCTGGAACGCTTCGGCCTGCCGGACCAGGAGCACCCAGCGGTGGGCAAACCACCCATCTCGCGCTGGGACTACCGCGAGTTCAGCGTCTATTTCGAGAGCGGAGTGGTGGTCGATGCCGTCCGCCAGCACCGTTCGCAATACCTCAAGGACCTCTCACCGACTCCCAAGGAGCCCCAGTGACTCTGATCTATGGCCATCGCGGCGCCAAAGGCGAAGCACCGGAAAACACCCTGAACAGCTTCCAGCGCTGCCTGGAGCATGGCGTGAAGCGCTGCGAACTGGACCTGCACCTGTCCCGCGACGGCGAGCTGATGGTGATCCACGACCCGACGCTCAAGCGCACCACCGGCCGGCGCGGGAAAGTCTCCGAGCAACTGGCGGACGATCTGGTGACCATGGACGCCCGCGACGGCGGTCCGGGCTGGCTGCGCCCCTGCCCTATCCCACGTCTGGCGGAACTGTTCGAGCGCTGCGAGTTCGAGCACTGGCAGCTGGAAGTGAAAAGCGCGTCGAAGGATCGTGCTGGCCGCACGGTGCAGGCAATCCACCAGCTGGTGGGCCGTTTCGGCCTGCGTGACCGGATCACCGTGACCTCGAGTTCGCGCACGGTGCTGCGCGCGCTGGAGGAGCTGGCTCCGGAACTGTCACGCGGACTGGTGGCCGAGTACGCCTGGCTCGACCCGCTGAAGGTCGCCGCACACTATGGCTGTGATCTGCTGGCGCTGAACTGGATGCTGTGCACCCCGGAGCGCTTGCTGAAAGCGCAGAAGCAGGGGCTGCATGTGTCCGTCTGGACGGTCAACGAGCCGGCGCTGATGCGCCGGCTCGCCGATTTTGGCGTGGATAGCCTGATCACAGACTTTCCCGGTTTGGCCACTGCCACGATCGGGAATCGCTGAGCAGGTTCCCCCCGACCGGCTCAGGCCGCCGGTCGGGGTACTTCAAAAAATCCGGTTCAGGCCGTCGAACGCCGCTACGCGGTAGGCTTCGGCCATGGTCGGATAGTTGAAGGTGGTGTTGACGAAGTACTTCAGGGTGTTCAGCTCACCCGGCTGGTTCATGATCGCCTGGCCGATGTGGACGATCTCCGAGGCCTGGTCGCCGAAGCAGTGCACGCCGAGGATTTCCAGGGTGTCGCGGTGGAACAGGATCTTCAGCATGCCCACCGGCTCGTTGGAGATCTGCGCGCGGGCCATGCCCTTGAAGAAGGCCTTGCCCACTTCGTAGGGGATCTTCGCCACGGTCAGTTCCTGCTCGTTCTTGCCGATCGAGCTGATCTCCGGAATGGTGTAGATGCCGGTCGGCACGTCGTTGACGAAGCGCCAGCCATCGTGCTCGACGATGTTGCCGGCAGCCGAGCGGCCCTGGTCGTAGGCGGCGCTGGCCAGGCTCGGCCAGCCGATCACGTCGCCGGCGGCATAGATGTTCGATACCGAGGTGCGGTAGTTCTCATCCGTCTCGATCTGGCCGCGGCTGTTGACCTTGATGCCGATGTTCTCGAGGCCCAGGCGGTCGGTGTTGCCGGTGCGGCCGTTGCACCACAGCAGGGCGTCAGCCTTGATCTTCTTGCCCGACTTCAGGTGCAGGATCACCCCGTTGTCCAGGCCTTCCACGCGCTCGTATTCCTCGTTGTGACGGATCAGCACGTTGTTGTTGCGCAGGTGGTAGCTCAGCGCATCGGAGATTTCGTCGTCGAGGAAGCTCAGCAGCTGGTCGCGGGTGTCGATCAGGTCCACCAGTACGCCCAGGCCACTGAAGATCGAGGCGTACTCGCAGCCGATCACGCCGGCTCCGTAGATGATCAGACGGCGCGGGGTGTGGCTCAGGGACAGGATGGTGTCACTGTCATAGACGCGCGGGTGGTTGAAGTTGATGTCCGACGGCCGATACGGACGCGAACCGGTGGCGATCACGAACTGGTCGGCCACCAGGCGCTCCACGGCGCCGCTGGGGGTGACGACCTCGACTGTGCGCTCATCGACGAAGCTGGCGGTGCCGTTGAACATGTCGATGCGGTTGCGGGCGTAGTAGCCGGTGCGCGAGGACACCTGCTTGGAGATCACCCGCTCGGCGCTTTTCAGCACGTCCGGGAAGGAGAACCAGCGCGGCTCGCCGATCTGGCGGAACATCGGGTTGGTGTTGAACTCGATGATCTGCTTCACCGAGTGACGCAGCGCCTTGGACGGGATGGTGCCCAGGTGCGTGCAGTTGCCACCGACCACGCGACGGCTGTCGACCACCGCCAGCTTGCGCCCGTACTTGGAGGCGTTCATCGCCGCCCCCTCGCCTGCCGGGCCCGTGCCGAGAATCACCACGTCGTAGTTGTAGACAGCCATGCGTACTCCTTCAGAACAGGCCGGGACGCCCGCGTGGCGCTCCCGGCGAAGCCCCGGCACCACATGCGCCGAGGCGGATCGAAATCATTGGCGCAGCTTAGCCCTGCGGCAAAAGGCTGCACATTAGCGGTTGGTCGGCAGGTAGGCGAATTTTGCCGTCACTACATGCCATTGCCACCCAGCGGACCGTCATCATGCCCGCCGAAGCTTTCATTCAGGCGACGGGAACAGCGCTTCGAAGCGCGTCGTCGCGCGGGTCACGAAGCCCTCGCCCTGGCGCACGATGAAGAAGGCCGCCAGGCCATTGCGCTCGGCAAAGGTATAGCCCTCCTCCGGCCCCAGCACCATCAGCAGCGTCGACAGGCCATCGGCGCGCAGGGCCTGGGCTTCCGCCACGGTGACCGCCGCCAGCGTATGCCTGACCGGCGCGCCGGTGCGCGGGTCGAAGGTGTGCGAATAACGCTGTCCACCCTCTTCGAAGTAGTTGCGGTAGTCGCCGGAGGTGGACAGGCCGATGCCGTCCAGCGCCACCGAGCGCTCCACCTGCCGCTCGCGCTCGCCGCTGGGCACTTCCAGCGCGATGCGCCACGGCTTGCCGTCGGGCTTGTGGCCCACGGCCTTGAGTTCACCAGTGATTTCCACCAGGTAATCGGTCAGACCAAGCTCGGCCAGGCGCGTACTGACCCGGTCGACGGCATAGCCGGCGACGATGCTGTCGAAGTCCAGCTGCGCATCGACGTCCTTGCACAGCTGATCGCCATTCAGGCGCAGATGCCGATGGCCGACGCGGGCACGCGCACGCTCCAGCGCGGCAGCATCGGGCACCTTCTCGGCGCGCGACTGCGGGCCGAAGCCCCAGAGGTTCATCAGTGGCTCGACCGTGAGGTCGAAGGCGCCGCCGCTCTGCTGCGCCAGCTGCTCGCCGTAGCGCCAGAGCGTCAGCATGTCCGCCGGCAGGGCCATGCAGGCGCCGCCTGGCAAGGCGTTGAAGCGGGACACCACGGAGTCGTCGCGGTAGGTGGAGAACTGCTCGTCCAGGCTCGCCAGTATCCCGTCGACCTCGGCCTTGAGCTTCGCCGCCTCAGGCGCCGTGCCGGTGGGCACGTACTGCACCGCGTAGCTGCTGCCCATGGTCGGCCCGCCGAAGCGCTCGACGGATTTCCCGCAGCCACTCAGGGTTGCCAGAACCAGCACGATCAACAGGCTTGCACGGGACAAGGTCATCTCCATCAGCCGCCAGACGCGCGGCGCCGGGCATTCTACCGCAAGCACCCGGCGCCACTGTTGCCGCTCTGGCAAAGGTGCGTTACCAAAAGAAAACGGGAGCCGAAGCTCCCGTTTCTCAACCGGTTCAGGCGTTGGCCTTGCCCGGGGACTTGCGCTTGAACAGGTAGCACACACCCATCAGCACGATCCACACCGGGATCGCGTACACCGACACGTCGATGCCCGGGATCTGCAGCATGATGCCGAGGATGAACACCACGAAGGCCAGGCACAGCCAGTTGCCGTAGGGGTACCACAGCGCGCGGAAGAACGGCTGCACACCCTTGGCGACCATGGCCTTGCGGAACTTCATGTGGGCCAGGCTGATCATCGCCCAGTTGATCACCAGGGCGGCGACCACCAGGGACATCAGCAGCTCCAGCGCCTGGTGCGGGATCACATAGTTGACCACCACGCAGGCCAGGGTGATGAAGGCCGAGACGCCGATGGCCAGCATCGGCACACCGCGGTCATCGACCTTGGCGAAGGCGCGCGGGGCATCGCCCTGCTCGGCCAGACCGAAGAGCATGCGGCTGTTGCAGTACACGCAGCTGTTGTAGACCGACAGCGCGGCAGTCAGCACCACGAAGTTCAGGATGTGGGCCGCGTACTCGCTGCCCAGCAGCGAGAAGACCTTCACGAACGGGCTGCCGCTGTAGGGGTCGCCGGCGCTGTTGATGCTCTGCAGCAGGGCATCCCAGGGGTACAGCGAGAGCAGCACGGCCAGGGCGCCGATGTAGAAGATCAGGATCCGGTAGATGACCTGGTTGATCGCCTTGGGGATGACCTTCTTCGGCTCGGAGGCTTCGGCGGCGGTGATACCTACCAGCTCCAGGCCGCCGAAGGAGAACATGATGATCGCCAGGACCATCACCAGACCCTTCCAGCCGTTGGGGAAGAAGCCGCCATGAGCCCACAGGTTGCTCACCGAAGCCTGCGGGCCGCCGTTGCCGCTGGCCAGCAGCCAGACACCGAGCAGGATCATGCCGATGATGGCGACGACCTTGATGATCGCGAACCAGAACTCGGTCTCGCCGAAGGCCTTCACGTTGAACAGGTTGATGGCGTTGATCAGAACGAAGAACACCGCTGCCGTCGCCCAGGTCGGGAAGTCCGGCCACCAGAACTGGATGTACTTGCCGACCGCGGTCAGCTCCGACATGCCCACCAGGATGTACAGCACCCAGTAGTTCCAGCCCGACATGAAGCCGGCGAAACCGCCCCAGTACTTGTGCGCGAAGTGGCTGAAGGAACCGGCGACGGGCTCCTCGACGATCATCTCGCCGAGCTGGCGCATGATCAGGAAGGCGATGAAACCACCGATGGCGTAGCCGAGGATCATCGACGGGCCGGCGGATTGCAGGACCCCGGCAGAGCCGAGGAACAGGCCGGTACCGATGGCGCCGCCGAGGGCGATCAGCTGGATGTGGCGGTTCTTCAGACCGCGCTTCAGCTCGCCTTCATGCAGATGTTGTCCATCCATTTGAAGTCTTTCCAGGTTCGGGAATTGGCAGATTTTATTGATGATTATGCTGGAGCCAGTAACGAAAAACGGGAGCCCGAGAGCTCCCGTTTATCTAGACCGCCTGGATCAGCGCGGGAAAGCCGGCGGGTTCACGCCAGCCATGTCTTCCATCACGCGGACGACCTGGCAGCTGTAGCCGAATTCGTTGTCGTACCAGACGTAGAGGACGACGCGGTTGTCGTTGGCGATGGTCGCCTCGGCATCCACGACGCCCGCATGGCGGGAGCCGACGAAGTCGGTGGACACCACTTCCTGGGACGACACGAAGTCGATCTGCTTCTGCAGGTCCGAGTGCATGGCCATCTGGCGCAGGTACTCGTTGATCTCTTCGCGGTTGGTGGCCTTTTCCAGGTTCAGGTTCAGGATGGCCATGGAGACGTTCGGCGTCGGAACACGGATGGCGTTGCCGGTCAGCTTGCCTTTGAGAACCGGCAGAGCCTTGGCAGCAGCGGTAGCGGCGCCAGTCTCGGTGATCACCATGTTCAGCGGCGCGGCGCGGCCACGACGGCTGCCCTTGTGGAAGTTGTCGATCAGGTTCTGGTCGTTGGTGAACGAGTGAACGGTTTCGACGTGGCCGTTGACGATGCCGTACTGGTCGTTCACAGCCTTGAGCACCGGCACGATGGCGTTGGTGGTGCAGGAAGCGGCGGAAACGATCTTGTCGTCAGCGGTGATGTCGCCATGGTTGATGCCGTGGACGACGTTCTTCAGGGCACCCTTGCCCGGAGCGGTCAGGATCACGCGGTCGATACCCGGGCACTTCAGGTGCTGGCCCAGGCCTTCGGCGTCACGCCACTTGCCGGTGTTGTCGACCAGCAGGGCTTTCTTGATGCCGTACTGGGTGTAGTCGATCGACGCCGGGTCGTTGGAGTAGATCACCTGGATCAGGTTGCCGTTGGCGGTGATGGTGTTGTGTTCTTCGTCGATGGTGATGGTGCCATCGAACGGACCATGCACGGAGTCACGACGCAGCAGGCTGGCGCGCTTGACCAGGTCGTTCTCGGCGCCCTTGCGGACGACGATGGCGCGCAGGCGCAGGCCGTCGCCGCCACCGGTCTTCTCGATGAGGATGCGCGCCAGCAGGCGGCCGATACGACCGAAACCGTACAGGACCACGTCGGTGCCTTCGCGGGCGCCGCCGTTCTGCTTGCCGACCACGTCGGCCAGCTCGTCCTTGGTGAACAGCTCGATGCTGCGGCCGTTACCTTCGGTCTTGAACTTGGCAACCATCTTGCCCAGGTCTACCGAGGCTGCGCCCAGCTTGAGCTCGCTCATCGCCTTGAGGATCGGGAAAGTGTCGTGAACCGACAACCCGCCTTCTTCGGCCAGGCGGTGACGGGCGAAACGGTGCGCTTTGAGGATCGCGATCACCGAACGGTTGATCAGGCCACGGCCGTAGATCGAGGTCACCACGTTGTTGTTACGGTACAGCTGACCGATCAGCGGAATCATGGCTTCCGCGAGGGCTTCACGATCGATCCACTCACCGAGACACTGGTCGGGCTTCTGGGTCACGGGCAATACCTTCCACATGTAGGAGAAGAAAAAAGGGGCTACATTATGACGGCGTGAACAATCGCCGGCAATCCGCAGCGGTCGTATGACTGACATCCGTCAATCGGGATAGTTACAATCCCCCGGGTCAAATCCCTCGACCGGAGCCACGACTGCCCGTGTCCGTATTGCGCATTCCCTCGCTGCCGACCGCTGCCGGCAAGCAATCCTGGGGCAACCTCCCCGGAGCCGCCCTGAGCCTGGCCATTGCCGAAGCCGCCGGGCCGGCAAAGCGTTTCACCCTGTTGCTGACCGCCGACAGCCAGAGCGCCGAGCGCCTGGAGCAGGAACTGCGCTTCTTCGCGCCGGACCTGCCGGTGCTGCAGCTGCCGGACTGGGAAACCCTGCCCTACGACGTGTTCTCGCCGCACCAGGACATCATTTCCCAGCGCGTCGCCACTCTTTACCAGCTGCCCGAGCTGCGCCGCGGCGTGCTGGTGGTACCCATCACCACCGCCCTGCACCGCCTGGCGCCGGCCAAGTTCCTGCTCGGCAGCAGCCTGGTGCTGGATGTCGGCCAGAAGCTCGACGTCGAGCAGATGCGCAGCCGCTTCGAGGCCGCCGGCTACCGCTGCGTGGACACCGTCTACGAGCACGGCGAGTTCGCCGTGCGCGGGGCGCTGATCGACCTGTTCCCGATGGGCAGCGAACTGCCCTACCGCATCGATCTTTTCGACGATGAAATCGAGACGCTTCGTACATTCGATCCGGAAACCCAGCGCTCCATCGACAAGGTGGAGAGCATTCGCCTGCTGCCGGCGCGCGAATTCCCCCTGCGCAAGGAGGCAGTCACCGGTTTCCGTGGCCGTTTCCGCGAGCGCTTCGACGTCGACTACCGACGCTGCCCGATCTACCAGGACCTGGCCAGCGGCCTGACACCCGCCGGTATCGAGTACTACATCCCGCTGTTCTTCGAAGATGGCGAGACTTCGACGCTGTTCGACTACCTGCCGCAGGACACCCAGGTGTTCTCCCTGCCGGGCATCGAGGGCGCCGCCGAGCAGTTCTGGACCGACGTGCGCAGCCGCTACGAGGACCGCCGCTACGACCCGGAACGCCCACTATTGCCGCCAGGTGAAGTCTTCCTGCCGGTGGAAGACTGCTTCGCCCGCCTGAAGAACTGGCCGCGCGTGGTGGTCAGCCCGGAGCCGATCGACACCGGCGTCGGCCGCGAGCGCTTCCCCGCTGAACCGCTGCCAGAACTGGCCATCGAAGCCAAGGCCACCGAGCCGCTGGCGCGTCTGCGCCAGTTCATCGAGCAGTTCGACGGTCGCATCCTCTTCACCGCCGAATCCGCCGGCCGCCGCGAAGTGCTGCTGGAATTGCTGGCGCGGCTGAAGCTGCGCCCGGTGGAAGTCGAGGGCTGGCCGGGCTTCCTGGCACACAAGGACCGCCTGGCGATCACCATCGCGCCGATGGACGAAGGCCTGCTGCTGGACGCCGACAAAGGCCAGCCAGGCATCGCCCTGGTGGCCGAGAGTCCGCTGTTCGGCCAGCGCGTCATGCAGCGCCGACGCCGCGAGAAGACCCGCGATGGCGGCGAGAACGTCATCAAGAACCTCACCGAGCTACGCGAAGGTGCGCCGGTGGTACACATCGACCACGGTGTCGGCCGCTACATGGGCCTGATCACCCTGGAGATCGACGGCCAGAACGCCGAATTCCTCGCCCTGCAGTACGCTGACGAAGCCAAGCTCTACGTGCCGGTGGCCAACCTGCACCTGATCGCCCGCTACACCGGCAGCGACGACGCCCTGGCGCCGCTGCACAAACTGGGCTCGGAAACCTGGCAGAAGGCCAAGCGCAAGGCGGCCGAACAGGTTCGCGACGTCGCCGCCGAGCTGCTCGACATCTACGCCCGCCGTGCTGCGCGCAAGGGCTACGCGTTCAAGGACCCGCAGGTCGACTACGCCACCTTCTCCGCCGGCTTCCCCTTCGAGGAAACCCCGGACCAGCAGACCGCCATCGAAGCGGTGGTAGCCGACATGCTCGCCGACAAGCCGATGGACCGTCTGGTCTGCGGCGACGTCGGCTTCGGCAAGACCGAAGTGGCCATGCGCGCGGCCTTCGTCGCGGTGCACAGCGGCAAGCAGGTCGCCGTGCTGGTGCCGACCACCCTCCTCGCCCAGCAGCACTACAACAGCTTCCGCGACCGTTTCGCCGACTGGCCGGTGAGCGTCGAGGTGATGAGCCGCTTCAAGTCCGCCAAGGAAGTCGAAGGCGCCGTGGCGCAGCTGGCCGAGGGCAAGGTCGACATCGTCATCGGCACCCACAAACTGCTGCAGGACGACGTCAAGTTCAAGAACCTCGGCCTGGTCATCATCGACGAAGAGCACCGCTTCGGCGTGCGCCAGAAGGAGCAGCTCAAGGCCCTGCGCAGCGAGGTGGACATCCTCACCCTCACCGCCACGCCGATCCCGCGCACGCTCAACATGGCGGTGGCCGGCATGCGCGACCTGTCGATCATCGCCACGCCGCCAGCGCGCCGCCTCTCCGTGCGCACCTTCGTCATGGAAGAACAGAAGTCGGTGATCAAGGAAGCCCTGCTGCGCGAGCTGCTGCGCGGTGGCCAGGTCTACTTCCTGCACAACGAAGTGAAGACCATCGAGAAGTGTGCCCGCGACCTGGCGGAGCTGGTTCCCGAGGCACGCATAGGCATCGGTCACGGACAGATGAACGAGCGCGACCTGGAACGGGTGATGAGCGACTTCTACCACAAGCGCTTCAACGTGCTGGTGGCCTCGACCATCATCGAGACCGGCATCGACGTGCCCAGCGCCAACACCATCCTCATCGAGCGCGCCGACAAGTTCGGTCTGGCCCAGCTGCACCAGCTGCGCGGGCGCGTCGGCCGCAGCCACCACCAGGCCTACGCCTACCTGCTCACCCCGCCGCGCAAGCAGATGACCCCGGACGCCGAGAAGCGCCTGGAAGCCATCGCCAACGCCCAGGACCTGGGCGCCGGCTTCGTGCTGGCCACCCACGACCTGGAAATCCGCGGCGCCGGCGAACTGCTCGGCGACGGCCAGAGCGGGCAGATCCAGGCGGTGGGCTTCACCCTCTACATGGAAATGCTCGAACGTGCGGTGAAGGCCATCCGCAAGGGCGAGCAGCCGAACCTGGAGCAGCCGCTGGGCGGCGGCCCGGACATCAACCTGCGCGTACCGGCGCTGATCCCCGAGGATTACCTGCCGGACGTCCATGCCCGCCTGATCCTCTACAAGCGCATCGCCAACGCCGCCGACGAAGACGGCCTGCGCGAGCTGCAGGTGGAGATGATCGACCGCTTCGGCCTGCTGCCTGACCCGGCGAAGAACCTTATCCGTCTGACTTTGCTGAAATTGCAGGCAGAAAAGCTCGGGATCGTGAAGGTAGATGCCGGCCCGCAGGGAGGCCGGGTAGAATTTGCCGCCGATACCTGCGTCGACCCGCTGGTGCTGATCAAGATGATCCAGAGCCAGCCCAATCGGTACAAATTCGAAGGGGCCACCCTCTTCAAGTTCCAGGTGCCCATGGAGCGCCCGGAAGAACGGTTCAACACGCTGGAGGCGCTGCTCGAGCGCCTCACGCCACAGACTCATTAAGGACCCTGTGCATGCGCCTGTTCCAACCCTTGCTGCTGTCGCTGGCGCTACTGTCGCCAGCCGCGTTCGCCGAGCCCTACCAAGTGGAGCTGATCCTCTTCCAGCAGTCCGGCGACGCCGTGTTCGCCAGCCGCCCCGCGCCCGACGACTGGGCCAAGGGCGCGCAACCGCCGGGCCCGGACAGCTCGCGCCCCACCGCGATGGACGCCCAGGTCGCCAAGCTGAAGCAGAACGAAGGCTTCCAGGTCCTGATGCACAAGGCCTGGCGCCAGGAGATCGATGCCAATCCGGTGAGTGTTTCGCTGACCGAAGGCGCCCAGCATGACGGCCACTTCCCGGTGGAAGGCACCGTCACCCTCAGCCAACAGCGCTTCGTGAACACCCAGACCGACTTCTGGATCAACCAGTTCGGCCAGGACGGCCTGCTCGCTGCCAGCCAGCACATGGTCCAGGAAGCCAGCCTGAAGAACAGCGTGCTGACCTACCTCGACCACCCGAGCCTGGGCATGCTGATCAAGGTGACCCCGCTCAACGCCAAACCGGCGTCCGCCCCGCCGCCCGGCATGGAAGACGAAGCACCGACCGGCCCGGACGCGCCGCAGCAGCAACAAGCGCCGGCCGCCCCGGCAGACGGCGGCTTCGAAGCCCCGCCGCCAGCACAACCCGCGCAATAAAGAAAAAGCCCGGCATCTGCCGGGCTTTTTCTTGGGGCTTATCGTAGGAGCGAGCTTGCTCGCGAACCACCTGGCAGCGTGCCTTGCCAGTTCGCGAGCAAGCTCGCTCCTACAGGAAACCATCAGCTCACCAGCACCCGCCCCAGCACTTCACGCACCTTGCCGATACCTTCGTGCAGCGCCTGCTCGATTTCGGCCATGGTGATGATGCCACTGGACTTGCCGGCCGCCGGGTTCACCACCAGCGACAGGCAGGCGTAGGGCAGGTCCAGCTCGCGGGCCAGCGCGGCCTCGGGCATGCCGGTCATGCCGACGATGTCGCAGCCGTCGCGCTCCAGCCTGGCAATCTCCGCCACGGTTTCCAGGCGCGGGCCCTGGGTCGCGGCGTACACGCCATGACTGCTGTACGCATAGCCCAGCGTCTGCAGGGCGGCGATCAGCTTGAGCCGCAACGGCTCGTCATAGGGATGGCTGAAGTCGATGTGGGTGACATGCTCGATGTCGCCGGCGAAATAGGTGTGCTCACGACCCCAGGTGTAATCGACGATCTGGTGCGGCACGCAGAGATGGCCGCTGCCCATGGCGGCGTGGATGCCGCCCACGGCATTCACCGCCAGGATGGCTTCGGCACCGGCCTGCTTCAGCGCCCAGAGGTTCGCGCGGTAGTTCACCTGATGCGGCGGGAAGCGATGCGGGTGGCCGTGGCGAGCGAGGAAGAGTACCTCGCGGCCGGCGAATTCGCCGCGCTGGACAGCTGCCGAGGGCGCGCCGTAGGGCGTGTCCAGCTCGATGGCATCCTTCAGGGTCAGCCCTTCCAGCTGGGTCAGGCCGGTGCCGCCGATGATGGCGTAGACAGTCATGCTTCTATCCTCAAATTGTCCCTGCGATCTCGCAATCTAGAGCAGAACAAGGCGGAAGACTGGATCGGACGCGGAGTTGACTTCCTGTCAATGAGCAGTCCGATCCAGTCTTCCAACGCAGTTATGCCGACGCGCAGCAGATCGCAATCAGTCGATCAGTTGAGCGGCGCGCAACTCTCCGACAGCCTGCTGCCAGCGCGGCAACTGCTTGTATTCGATGCCCGGCCAGGCCTTGGCGCGCATGCGTTGCAGACGCTGCGGCGCAGTGACCTTCAGGCACTGCAGGGCGCTCAGGGCCAGCTCGGCGGAGGCGCGATCGTTGCACACCAGGCCCATGTCGCAGCCCGCGCTCAGCGCAGCCTCGATGCGATTGGCGGCATCGCCGACCACATGGGCGCCGGCCATGGACAGGTCGTCACTGAAGATCACCCCGTCGAACCCCAGTTCGCCGCGCAGAATGTCCTGCAGCCAGCGGCGCGAGAAACCGGCGGGATTCGGGTCGACCTGCGGGTAGATCACGTGGGCCGGCATCAGCGCGTCCAGCTCGCCGGACAGGCGCTGGAACGGCACCAGGTCCACGGCGCGAATCTGCTCCAGCGTGCGCTCGTCCTCGGGGATGCCCACATGGGAATCCACTTCCGCCCAGCCGTGGCCGGGGAAGTGCTTGCCGGTGGAGGCCATGCCGGCGGCACGCATGCCGCGGATGAACGCGCCGGCCAGCGCAACGGCGCCCTCAGGATTGCCTTCGAAGGCGCGGCTGCCGACCACGGCGCTACGCTGGTGATCCAGGTCCAGCACCGGCGCGAAGCTCAGGTCGAGCCCAACCGCCAGCACCTCGGTCGCCATCAGCCAGCCGCATTGTTCAGCCAGTCGTTCGGCATTGGCATTGTCGGCGATGGCACGCATCGCCGGCAGGCGCAGGAAGCCCTGGCGCAGGCGCTGCACGCGGCCGCCCTCCTGATCCACCGCCAGCAGCAGGTCGGGGCGTACCGCGCGGATGGACTCCATCAGCTCGCGCACCTGGCGCGGCGATTCGATGTTGCGGGCGAAGATGATCAGGCCACCGACTTCCGGGTGGCGCAGTATCTGGCGGTCCTCGGCGGTGAGCCAGGTGCCGCCGATGTCGAGCATCAGGGAGCCTTGCATGTGCGTTCCTTTCAATACAGTTGCGCCGCCTGCCACTCGGGGCAGGCGGCCTCTTCGATTCGAACCCGGCAATGGAGCGGCACCTGCGGAAAGAGTTCCAGCAGGTCGTCATTGCGCAGGCGGATACAGCCGTGGGACAGCGGCGTGCCCATGGGCTCGCAGTCCGGCGTGCCGTGCAGGTAGATATAGCGGCGGAAGGTATCGACCTCACCCAGCCGATTGCGCCCCGGCTCGCAGCCACTGAGCCAGAGGATGCGCGAGAGGATCCAGTCGCGGCCGGGGAATGCCTGGTGAAGCTCGCTGGTCCAGGTCTCACCGGTCCAGCGCCGCCCCTTCAGTACCGCCGCCCTGGGCAGCCCCTCTCCGATGCGCGCACGGACCTGGTGCAAGCCTCGCGGCGTGCAGCCGGAGCCGTTGCGCTCCCCCGCACCGTTGGCGGCGCTGGATATCTGGATACGCACGACAAGACGCCCCGCAGCAAAGCCGTAGAGCATCTGGTCAGCAAGGGAGATATGGAGAAGATCAAGATCGGCCATGGCCGGCTACTGTAGCCGATCAGGCTGACGCAGCCCAGCGCGAAGCCGGGCCAGGATCAGACCTTGGCGGGCGCCTGGGCAGTACTCGACTTGCTCCGGGGCTTGAGCTGCGCCCCCGCCAGCGAAGGATCGCTGACGCCACTGTCGGCACGCATGCCGGCGGCGAGGAACGGCACCATCAGGCGCATGACCTGCTCGATGGAAGTGTTCACGCCGAAATCGTTTTCGGCCATGGCACGCAGCGCCTTGATGCCGGACATGCTGAATACCGCAGTACCCAGCATGAAGTGCACGCGCCAGAACAGTTCCAGCGGCGGCAGGCGCGGCGCGGACTCGTGCACCAGCAGCATGTAGCGGCGGAAAACCTTGCCGTAGACCTCCTCGAGGTACTTGCGCAGGTGTCCCTGGCTCTGGCTGAAGGCCAGGCCCAGCAGGCGCATGAAGATCGACAGGTCGTTGCCGCTGCGCGGCTTCACCGCCATGGCCTGGACCACGAGCAGCTCGAGCAGCTCCTCCAGGGTGGCGCGCGGCGCATCGGGCTTGGCCTGGCGACGATCCAGCTCCTTCTCGAGGCTGGCGCAGAACGGCCCGAGGAAGCGCGAGAAGACCGCCTGGATCAGCGCCTTCTTCGAACCGAAGTGATAGTTCACCGCCGCGAGGTTCACCCCCGCCTTGCTGGTGATCAGACGCAGGGAGGTTTCGGCGAAGCCCTTCTCCGCGAACAGCTGTTCCGCAGCATCCAGGATGCGTTCGACGGTTTCCGACTGGGCCATGGCTACTCCGCCTGACAAACACTTGTTTGAAACATACGTTTCAGCGTCTTGTATTGTCAAGCAAAGTGCGATGGATTGTTACCAATATCATGGCAATGCGACGAGACACCTAATAGACAGCAAGACGCTTGCCAAGCCCGAAAGGTTACATGCACGAACGTTCCACCGACCGCCGCGCCCAATAAAAGCATTGCCAGCCCGCCATCACTGTATATAATTCCAGGCACTGTATAAAAAGCCAGAGTATGGACATGCTGAAGCTCACGCCGCGCCAAGCCGAGATCCTCGCCTTCATCAAACGCTGCCTGGAAGCCAACGGCTATCCGCCCACCCGCGCGGAAATCGCCCAGGAACTCGGCTTCAAGTCGCCCAACGCCGCCGAGGAACACCTGAAGGCCCTCGCCCGCAAGGGTGCCATCGAGATGACCCCGGGCGCCTCCCGCGGCATCCGCATCCCCGGCTTCGAGCCCAAGGCCGCCGCCAATGACGACGAACTGCCGATCATCGGCCGTGTCGCCGCCGGTGCGCCGATACTCGCCGAACAGAACGTCGACGACACCTGCCGGATCAACCCGACCTTCTTCAACCCGCCCGCCGACTACCTGCTGCGCGTGCGCGGCCAGAGCATGAAGGACGTCGGCATCATGGATGGCGACCTGCTCGCCGTGCATGTCACCCGTGAAGCGCGCAACGGCCAGATCGTCGTCGCCCGCCTGGGTGAAGAGGTGACGGTGAAGCGCTTCAAGCGCGAAGGCAGCAAGGTCTGGCTGCTCGCAGAAAACCCGGAGTTCGCCCCTATCGAGGTCGATCTCAAGGAACAGGAACTGGTCATCGAAGGCTTGAGCGTCGGCGTAATCCGTCGCTGAACAGGAGACACCCATGCAGTACCCGCAGCCGCAGAACCTGCCGCAACTCCCGCTGTTCCAGGAAGCACTCTGGGCAAGCGGTACTGCTCCCCTGCTTCCGGAGCTGATGGAAGAAGAGCCCGTCGCCGAGGAAAGCGCCTTCAGCGAGATCGCCCTGCGCGGCCTCCCCGGCCAGTGCCTGATGCTGCTGGCGCCGATGCTTCGCGAGCTGAGCGAGGAAAGCGATTCGCGCTGGCTCACCCTCATCGCCCCGCCGTCCAGCCTGACGCCGGACTGGCTGCGCAAGGCCGGCCTGAACCGCCAGGGCATCCTGCTGTTGCCGGCCCGCGATCAGGCCGCGGCCCAGGCACTGGCCTGCGAAGCGCTGCGTCTGGGCAACAGCCACACCGTGGTGAGCTGGCTGAACCTCAGTGCCAAAGCACGCACGCAACTGTCCCGCGCCGCCGTTGCCGGCCAGGCGCAGAGCCTGAATATTCGTCTGGGATAAGCTGATCGGAAAGCTTCGCCGCGGACGCGGCGAAGCGGCAGAACTCAGTGCAGGACGCGCGGGCCTTCGTCGTCCATGTTCATGTCGCCGCCTTCGGCGAGACGACCGGCCATCTGCACGCCGACATTGAACATCGCCTTGGCGATCTCGATGTGCTGGCCCTGCAGGAAGCCCTTGGCATCAGCGGAGAATTCCAGGGTCACCAGCGCCTCCTCCTCGTCCGCGCGACGCAGCACGATACGCCCGTCAGGCAGCTCGACAATTTCCAGAAATGAGGTTGGCATAACAACGTTCTCCACAGCAGAACGCGTAGTGTAACAGCCACGTCCGCCACACCCTAGCCAAAGCTTGCACGGACCGACCGGAAGGCCGGCACGCTGTGGAGCAGGAATCAGAGCTCGGTGAGCGATGCGCGGAAGCGCAGCACCAAGTCCTTCAGGGATTTGCGCCAGGCTTCCAGTTCGTCATTGCCGAGCTCGACCGACACGTCGTCGTCGACATTCACCGCCTGGATCAGCGGCTGGGTCGGATCGACCTTGGCCTTCTTCGGCTCGCTCGGCGGCTGGAACAGCGCGGCATAGGCGGCCAGCAGGCGACCCAGCCAGGCCTCCGGCGATTGCGCCAGTTCGACCATCTCCGCCAGCTCCGGACTGGGAGCGGCTGCCAGCACCTCGGCATTGAGCAGCATATCGACGCGCGGCGCACCAGCCTGGGGCAGGCGGTAGTAACCGGCGATCTCATGGGCCACGCCCAGCACCGCTCCGTAGAGATGAAACAGCGCCGCTTCGCGTTCGGCCTGGATGCGCGCCTGGGCGTTCATCGCACGGGCCGCATCGGCGTTGCGCCAGACTTCCAGGGCAAGGCCGGCGAAGAACAGCTTCTGGTTGGTGCGGGTATAGAGTTCGTTCGCCATGACCTGGCCCTCTGCAGTCGACTTCGGCAGTATAAGCACGCCCCGCCTCGGCGGGGCGCGCCTTCCATCAGCGCTTGTCTTCGACCTTCCACTTGCCGCCGTCGAAGAACGCACGCCAGCCGGTGGGCTTGCCGTCGACTTCGGACTGCACGTACTGCTCCTTGGTCTTGCGGCTGAAGCGGATCACCGCGGGGCGGCCATCCGGGTCCTTCGCCGGAGCGGCGAGCAGGAAGTGGTACTTCGGATCCAGCTCTTCCTTGTGCGGAATCAGCTCGGCCACCAGCGGAGCGCGGGTCTCGCGGTTCTTCGGGAACTGGCTGGCAGCCAGGAACAGGCCGGAAGCGCCGTCACGCAGTACGTAGACGTCATCGACCTTCTCGCACTTGAGTTCCGGCATGCGGATGGCGTCCATCTTCGGCGGCGCGGGCTCGCCGCTCTTGAGCAGCTTGCGGGTGTTCTTGCAGGTCGGGTTGGTGCAACCGAAGAACTTGCCGAAGCGGCCGGTCTTGAGCTGCATCTCGCTGCCGCACTTGTCGCATTCCAGGCTCGGACCTTCGTAGCCCTTGATGCGGTACTGGCCTTCCTCGATCTCGTAGCCGGCGCAATCCGGGTTGTTGCCACAGATGTGCAGCTTGCGCTTCTCATCGACCAGGTAGGCGTCCATCGCGGTGCTGCAGATCGGGCAGCGGTGCTTGCCACGCAGTACGCGGGATTCGGATTCGCCCTCGTCATCCGCGGCGATCTCGTCGCCCGGAATCAGGTTGACGGTCGCCTTGCAGCGCTCTTTCGGCGGCAGGCTGTAGCCCGAGCAGCCAAGGAACACGCCGGTGGAGGCGGTGCGGATCATCATCGGCCGGCCACACTCGCGGCAGGGGATGTCGGTCTGGGTCGGCTGGTTGGCGCGCATGCCATCGTTGGAGGCTTCGGCCAGGTCGAGCTTCTTGCGGAAGTCGCCATAGAACTCGTCCAGCACGTTTTTCCAGTCGCGCTCACCCTGGGCCACGTCATCGAGGTTCTCTTCCATGCCGGCGGTGAAGCCGTAGTCCATCAGGTTGGAGAAGCTCTCGTTGAGGCGGTCGGTAACGATGTCACCCATTTTCTCCGCGTAGAAGCGGCGGTTGTGGGTGGTGACGTAGCCACGCTCCTGGATGGTGGAAATGATCGCCGCATAGGTCGACGGGCGGCCGATGCCGCGCTTTTCCAGCTCCTTGACCAGGCTGGCTTCGGAGAAGCGCGCCGGCGGCTTGGTGAAGTGCTGGCTCGGATCGAGCTTGAGCAGCTTCATGGCGTCGCCCTGGTTCATTTCCGGCAGGACGTCGTCCTCGCCCGGCTTGCTCTGCTGCGGCAGCACCTTGGTGTAGCCGTCGAACTTGAGGATGCGGCCCTTGGCGCGCAGCTCGAAGTCACCGGCAGCGGCGCTGACGGTGGTGGACAGGTACTCGGCCGGCGGCATCTGGCAGGCCACGAACTGGCGCCAGATCAGGTCGTACAGGCGCTCGGCGTCGCGCTCCATGCCCGACAGCTGGGTCGGACGCAGGTTGACGTCGGAAGGACGAATCGCTTCGTGCGCTTCCTGGGCGCCTTCCTTGCTCGAGTAGAAGTTCGGCTTGGCCGGCAGGTATTTCTTGCCGAACTCGCTGTCGATGAAGCCGCGCACCATGTCGATGGCGTCGGCCGACAGGTTGGTCGAGTCGGTACGCATATAGGTGATGTAGCCGGCTTCGTAGAGTCGCTGGGCCATCATCATGGTCTTCTTCACCCCGAAGCCCAGGCGGTTGCTCGCGGCCTGCTGCAGGGTGGAGGTGATGAACGGCGCCGAAGGCTTGCTGGAAGTCGGCTTGTCTTCGCGCTTGGCGATGCTGTAGCTGGAGGACTTGAGCTTCTCCAGCGCGGCGGTGGCCTGGGCTTCGTTCAGCGGCTTGAAGGCTTCGCCCTTCTCGCGCACCACTTCGAAGCGGACCTTGTCGTTCTTCGGCGTGCCGAGGTCAGCGTGGACTTCCCAGTACTCTTCCGGGACGAAGGCGCGGATCTCGCGCTCACGCTCGACCACCAGCTTCACCGCCACCGACTGTACACGGCCGGCGGACAAGCCGCGGGCGATCTTGGCCCACAGCAGCGGCGAGACCATGTAGCCCACTACGCGGTCGAGGAAGCGGCGTGCCTGCTGGGCATTCACGCGGTTGATGTCCAGCTCGCCGGGCTGGGAGAAGGCCTCCTGGATGGCCTTCTTGGTGATTTCGTTGAAGACCACGCGCTTGTAGCGCGAGTCGTCGCCGCCGATGGCCTCGCGCAGGTGCCAGGCAATGGCCTCCCCTTCGCGGTCCAAGTCGGTTGCGAGATAGATGGTGTCGGCATCCTTGGCCAGGCGGCGCAGCTCCTCGATCACCTTTTCCTTGCCGGGCAGGATCTCGTACTTGGCCTTCCAGCCATGCTCCGGGTCGACGCCCATGCGGGTGACGAGCTGGCGCTTGGCCTTCTCCTTCGGCGACAGGGCCGGCGCCTCGGCAGCGGTCTTGCGCGTTTTTGCCGCAGGCTCCTTCGACGCGGACGAGCCGCTGGTGGGCAGGTCGCGGATGTGGCCGATGCTCGACTTCACCACGTACTGGTTGCCCAGGTACTTGTTGATGGTCTTGGCCTTGGCCGGTGATTCCACGATGACCAGCGATTTACCCATGGATCGGAAGATTCCTGCGTCGAAAAGATGAATTTATAAGGAGGGAGGAGCTAGGAGCGGCACCGCTATATATAGTGGCGGTCGCGCCAAGGTCAAGCTTGGCTTTCGCCAGACGGGCGTGTCAGAAGACCCAGCGGATCGTCTTCGGCGCTCACCAGGGCGAAGCGAGGAACGTTCTCGCCATTCACTTCCACTGCCTCGGTGAACATGCTCAGCGGGCGTACCCAGAGGCCGAATTCGCCGTACAGCGCCTGGTAGATCACCAGCTCTTCCTCGGTCTCCGAATGCCGGGCGACACCGAGCACACGGTACTGCTGTCCCTTGTAATGTCGATACAGTCCGGGCTGCAAGTGCATGTCGGTTCTCCCTCGGCCGGCCAAAAGGCGGCGATTGTGCTCATTGCGCGGCCGTCGGGCAATCCCCGGCCGACAAAAACGAAAACCGGGGCACATGGCCCCGGCTCTCCCATCGACGAAAGCTTAGACGCGTTCGAAGACGGTGGTGATGCCCTGACCGAGGCCCACGCACATGGTGGACACGCCCAGGGTGCCACTGTTCTGCTTCATCACGTTCAGCAGGGTGCCAGAGATACGCGCACCGGAGCAGCCGAACGGGTGACCCAGGGCGATGGCGCCGCCGTGCAGGTTGACCTTCTCTTCCATCTTGTCGAGGATCTTGAGGTCCTTCAACACCGGCAGGGCCTGTGCGGCGAAGGCTTCGTTGAGCTCGAAGAAATCGATGTCGTTGATGGTCAGGCCAGCGCGCTTGAGCGCCTTGTTGGTCGACGGAACCGGACCGTAGCCCATGATTGCCGGATCAACGCCCGCCACAGCCATGGCGCGAACCACGGCCATCGGCTGCACGCCGAGGTCCTGGGCGCGCTGGGCGCTCATGACGATCATGCAGGAAGCGCCGTCGGTGATCTGCGAGGAAGTACCCGCGGTCACGGTGCCGCCTTTCGGGTTGAAGGCCGGCTTCAGGGCCGCCAGGCTTTCCAGGGTGGTTTCCGGACGGATGGTTTCGTCGAAGTCGAAGACCTTCAGGAAGCCGTTCTCGTCGTAACCTTCCATCGGGATGATTTCGTCTTTGAACTTGCCTTCCTGAGTCGCTTTCCAGGCCAGCTGGTGCGAACGCACGCCGAACTTGTCCTGTGCCTCGCGGGTGATGCCGTGCATCTTGCCCAGCATTTCGGCGGTCAGGCCCATCATGCCCGATGCCTTGGCGGCGTACAGGGACATGTGCGGGTTCGGATCGACGCCGTGCATCATGCCGACGTGGCCCATGTGCTCCACGCCGCCGATGACGAAGACGTCACCGTTGCCGGTCTGGATCGCCTGCACGGCGGTGTGCAGGGCGCTCATGGACGAGCCGCACAGGCGGCTGACGGTCTGGCCGGCGCTGGTGTGCGGGATCTGGGTCATCAGCGACGCCATGCGCGCGATATTCCAGCCCTGCTCCAGGGTCTGGTTCACGCAGCCCCAGATCACGTCCTCGACTTCCGCCGGATCGATCTTCGGGTTGCGCTCCAGGAGCTTGCTGATCAGGTGCGCGGACATGTTCTCCGCGCGGGTGTTGCGGTGCATGCCACCCTTCGAACGGCCCATCGGGGTGCGGCCGAAGTCGACAATGACGGCATCTCTCGGATTCAGGCTCATAAATTCACTCTCGCTCTATTCGTTGCGCACTCAACCGAAGAACTTCTGGCCGTTCTTGGCCATTTCACGCAGCTTCGCGGTCGGGTGGTACAGCGCACCCAGGTCGGCGTACTGGTCGGCCAGTGCGACGAATTCGGCCACACCGATGGAGTCGATGTAACGCAGGGCACCGCCACGGAAGGGAGGGAAGCCGATGCCGTAGATCAGGCCCATGTCGGCCTCGGCAGCGGTTTCGACGATGCCGTCTTCCAGGCAGCGCACGGTTTCCAGGCACAGCGGGATCATCATGTAGTTGATGATGTCCTCGTCGGTCAGCTCGCGCTGCTCGGTGACGATGGACTTCAGCAGCTCATAAGCCTGCGGGTCGGTGACTTTCTTCGGCTTGCCGCGCTTGTCGGTTTCGTAGGCGTAGAAGCCCTTGCCGTTCTTCTGGCCCAGGCGGTTGGCGTCGTACATCACGTCGACGGCAGTCTTGCCTTCCACCGCCATGCGGTCCGGGAAGCCTTCAGCCATCACGTCGCGGCCGTGGTGGCCGGTGTCGATGCCGACCACGTCGGACAGGTAGGCCGGGCCCATGGGCCAGCCGAACTTCTCCATGATCTTGTCGATGCGCACGAAGTCCACGCCGAAGCCCAGCAGCTTGGAGAAGCCGCCGAAGTACGGGAACAGAACGCGGTTGACCAGGAAGCCGGGGCAGTCATTCACCACGATGGGGTTCTTGCCCATCTTCTTGGCGTAGGCCACGGTGGTGGCAACGGCGACGTCGCTGGACTTCTCGCCGCGGATGACTTCGACCAGCGGCATCATGTGCACCGGGTTGAAGAAGTGCATGCCGACGAAGTTTTCCGGACGCTTGAGCGCCTTGGCCAGCAGGTTGATGGAGATGGTGGAGGTGTTCGATGCGAGGACCGCATCTTCCTTCACTACGCCTTCAACTTCGGCCAGAACGATCTGCTTGACCTTCGGATTCTCGACCACGGCTTCGACGACGATGTCGACGTTGCCGAAGTCGCCGTAGGACATGGTCGGGCGAATGGCGTTCAGGGCCTCGGCCATCTTGGCCGGGGTCATGCGGCCTTTTTCGACGCGCTTGCCCAGCAGCTTCGAGGCTTCGTTCAGACCCATCTGGATACCGTCTTCACGGATATCCTTCATCAGGATCGGAGTGCCCTTGGAAGCGGACTGGTAGGCGATGCCGCCACCCATGATGCCGGCGCCCAGTACGGCGGCCAGTTTCACGTCCTTGGCGATCTCGTCGTACTGCTTGGCCTTCTTCTTCAGGTCCTGGTCGTTGAGGAACAGGCCGATCAGGCTCTGCGCAACCGAGGTCTTGGCCAGTTTCACGAAGCCCTGGGCTTCGATTTCCAGCGCCTTGTCACGACCGAAGTTGGCGGCTTTCTGGATCGACTTGATCGCTTCGACCGGAGCCGGGTAGTTCGGGCCGGCCTGGCCAGCAACGAAGCCCTTGGCGGTTTCGAAGGCCATCATCTGCTCGATGGCGTTCAGCTTGAGCTTTTCCAGCTTCGGCTGACGGCGGGCCTTGTGGTCCAGCTCGCCGGCGATGGCGCGCTTGACCAGGTCCAGAGCGGCGGCTTGCAGCTGCTCCGGAGCCACAACGGCATCGACGGCGCCGACTTTCAGCGCGTCTTCAGCACGGTTTTCCTTGCCCGAGGCGATCCACTCGACTGCGTTGTCGCAGCCAATGATGCGCGGCAGGCGAACGGTGCCGCCGAAGCCCGGGTAGATGCCCAGCTTCACTTCCGGCAGGCCGACCTTGGCGGTGGCGCTCATGACACGGAAGTCGGCAGCCAGGCACATTTCCAGACCGCCGCCCAGGGCGATGCCGTTGATCGCGGCCACGGTCGGAACGTTCAGGTCTTCGAAGTCGCTGAAGATCTTGTTGGCTTCGAGGTTGCCGGCCAGCAGCTCTTCGTCAGGCAGCTTGAAGTTGTCGACGAACTCGGTGATGTCGGCGCCGACGATGAATACGCCCTTGCCGCTGGTCACGATCACGCCCTTGACGGACGCATCGGCCTTGATGGTATCGACTGCTTGGCGCAGTTCATTCAGGGTGAGTCGGTTGAACTTGTTGACGGACTCGCCCTTGAGGTCGAAATTCAGTTCGACGATGCCGCTCTCAAGAGCCTTAACCGTGATGGCTTTACCTTGGTAAATCATCAACTGATCTCCACGCTAGGGAAGCTTGAAATCACACGTCGGACACCGTGTATCGGGACCGTTCGGCAGCGCCGAGGATAGTCCCAAAGCTTGCGGCACACCCGCCGACGCGATAGCCGGGGCGTTCTGTCCGAGTCGTCGCACATGGCAAACGCTCGATTCATACGCCCGTTTGATTTGGGTGCGCCCACCTTCTAGCAAAAGCCAATGCTTGTCAATCGGCGAGACGTAACAGTCGCAAAGCGGCCGGGGCGTCTGGCGCGGACCATTCAGCGCAGCCCTGACGCCCTATTCATCATGCCTATCGTGACAATTGCCACCTGGCACCCTCGTCCCGACAGCCACTGGTCAAACCCCATGGCCCGCGCTAGAGTCGGGCGCAATGGCGATCTGCCTTCTGCCAACGCCGGCAGACGCCTGGAACCTGTGGAAAACAAAACAACAAGAAGCCCATGGCTCCAAGGAGTTGGAACGATGCCCAGCCGTCCGCTCGCGCGTCTGCTGTCTGCGCTCGCGCTCACCGCCCTGCCCCTCATCGCTGCCGCCGACGCCGCCAGCGACCTGCTCAACGTCCACCAGACGCGCCTCTCCGCCCAGCGCAGCCTAGGCGACTTCTTCATGTTCAATGCGATGGAGGGCGACCAGAAGTACGCCAAGATGGTCGAAGCCTCGTCGCAGAGCGCTACCGACGCCCTGGGCAAGCTGGGGGAAATGCCCGGCAACGAATCGAAGAAGCTCAAGAACGAACTGCAGGATGAGTGGAAAGCCTACGCAACCCAGCTGCACACCCTCACCGGCGCGCTGGACAAGAGCGGCTACACCGACCTGCAACCGGTAGCCGACCTCGCCGCGCAGAACCGCAAGCTGCTGGATACCGCCGAGCAGCTCTACGCGAAAATCCAGGAAGAAAGTGGCAGCAAGGTCCCGCCGCTGACCCAGCAGACCCGCGAGCAGAGCTTGCTGATGCAGGACATCGCGGTGGACTACGCCTCGCGCAACGCCTCGGTGGGCGCCAGCTTCTTCGGCGGCGGCGAGGAGCGCCCGCTGGACGATCTGGCCAACCGCTTCGCGATCAACTTGGTGAAGCTGCAGCAGGCGCCACAGACCACGCCGGAGATCGGCCAGGAGCTGCGCGGCGTGGCGATCAAGTGGCGCTACATCGAGAAATCGCTGCAGAACTACAACCAGAACAGCGTGCCCTTCCTGATCAACAAGTACTCCGACCGCATCATCGAGGACCTGGAGAAAGTCTCCGGCCTGTATGCCGCGCAGCAGAGCTGACCGCCTCAGGCATGCTGTTTAAGGAAGCTGGCGACCCGCTCGAGGTCGCTGCTGTCGCCCCGCTCGCCCCAGTACAGCGCGAGGAACTGGGGCGTCGCCTCGACCATGTAGACGTCCTTCGGCAGGCTCGCCAGCGCCTCGGCCAGCTCGGCGGGTGCGTTCGCCTCGCGCCAGCGGTCCAGCCAGACGCCCGGCTCGCTCTGCCAATAGCACCAGGCATCGCGGTTCTTGCCACGGGCACGGTGGTACTGCGCACACTGCCGCGGCGGCTGCCGCTCCAGCCAGTGCGGCCACTCCTGCTGCGCCATCTGCATGGCCAGGCCCAGGCGTCGCGCCTGCAGGCGCAGATCCATCTGCCCGCGCTGGCCGCGCGAGGGGATCAGCCAGGTCAGCGGGCTGAGCACCAATGCGATGAGAAGAATTACCATCCACGTGGTCATATCGGTTATACCGGTCAAACAGGTCAAGCACGGCCATTGGGGCCATACTGATTGATAACGAGTCCCCCGGAGGAGACACTCATGCCCTACCAACACATTCTGGTCGCCGTCGACCTTACCGAAGAGTGCGACCCGGTGATGAAGCGGGCGGTCGCACTGGCCAAGGCCAATGATGCCCGGCTCTCGGCGGTGCATGTGGTCGAGCCCATGGCCATGGCATTCGGCGGCGACGTGCCGATGGACCTGTCGATGCTGCAACAGCAGCAGTTCGACCAGGCCAAGGAACGCCTGCACCAGTTCACCCTCACCTACGCCGAGATCACCAGCTCCCAGTGCCACCTGGTCTACGGCCAGCCGCGCCAGGAAATCCACCGCCTCGCCGATGAACAGGACTGCGACCTGATCGTGGTGGGCAGCCACGGCCGCCACGGCCTCGCCTTGCTGCTGGGCTCCACCGCCAACGACGTGCTGCACGGCGCACCCTGCGATGTCCTTGCCGTGCGCCTGCAGAAAACCAGCTGAAGCTACCCAGATAGAACGACGGGCCCTGCGGGGCCCGTTGCGCTTCAGGCCCCGAGCATGTCCCCGCTCATCAGCAGCGGCCGCACTTTCTGCAGCTGCGCCTCCAGCGAGTAGCTCATGCTCGACGCCATGGAGAAGAAGCTGAGGAAAGCCTTCAGGTTCGAGTCGCCGTCACAGGTCTCGTGAATCCGCTGCCAGAACGCCTGGTTCACCAGCTGCAACTGCTGGAACTGCTTCACCAGCCCCTTCAGCTCCCAATCCGCATGCCGCCCCTCGCGGAAGTTGAAGTACTGGCGCATCAGGTACAGCGACACCGCGCGCAGGATGAACTCCTGGTTGCTGGCGAAGGGCAGGTGCTGCTGCGCCATCGGCTTGAGCTTGCCCAGCAGCGGGCAGGCACTGGTGGCCATGATCACCCCGAGCAGCGCGCGCAGACCCTCTTCCAGCCCCGCGTGCTTGATGTACTCGCGCTCTGGCGTACGGACCTGCACCGAGACCTTCTTGAAGGCCGGCAAACCACGGAAATCCTCGATCACCCGGTGCAGGTCCACCGCCGCAGGGCAGTGGCTGTACTGCGCCGGGTTCAGCGGGCAGTTGCTGCAACGGTTGTTCTCCAGACGCGTCCAGCGCGGGGTCTGGGCGGCTATCTGGGCGTCGTACTGGCGCTCCAGTTCGATGCGGTAACTGAACTCGTGCTCATCATCCAGGGTGATGCGGTACTCGATTGCCATTCGGCCATCCCTAACAGTCTTTGATCAGCGCTACGCACGGGCACACCACCGGACCGAACGGATCACTCTTCCAGTTCGGCCCAGCGTTCGATCAATTGGTCCAGCTCCCCTTGCAGCGACCCCAGGCGATCCAGAACAGCCTGCGCCTCGGTCGGCGGACGCTGGTAGAAAGTCGGCGCTGCGGTTTCTGCTTGCAGCGCAGCCATTTCCGTCTCCAGGGCCTCGATCTGCCCAGGGATGGCTTCCAGTTCGCGTTGCAGCTTGTAGCTCAGCTTCTTCTTCGGTGCCGCCGCTTCCACCGCAGCAGCCGGAGCGGCTACCGGTGCTTCGGCGACAGGTGCGGCGGCCGGCTTGTCGCCCTTCTCCTCACCCACGCCGAGCAACTTGGGCGAGCCGCCCTGGCGCAGCCAGTCCTGGTAGCCGCCGACGAATTCGCGCACGCGCCCCTCGCCTTCGAATACCAGGGTGCTGGTCACCACGTTGTCGAGGAAGGCCCGGTCGTGGCTGACCATCAGCACGGTGCCGTCGAAGGTCAGCAGCACTTCTTCCAGCAGTTCCAGGGTTTCCACGTCCAGATCGTTGGTCGGTTCGTCCAGCACCAGCAGGTTGGCCGGCTTGCTGAACAACTTCGCCAGCAACAGGCGTGCCCGCTCGCCACCGGAGAGCGCTTTCACCGGGGTCCGGGCGCGCTGCGGGGAGAACAGGAAGTCGCCCAGGTAGCTGAGGACGTGGCGATTCTGCCCGTTGATGGTGATGAATTCGCGACCTTCGGAAATGTTGTCGATGACGGTCTTTTCCGGCTCCAGCTGGTGACGCAACTGGTCGAAATAGGCCACTTCCAGTCGGGTGCCTTCCTTGACGCTGCCGGAAGTCGGCTGCAGGTCGCCCAGCAGCAGCTTGAGCAGCGTGGTCTTGCCGGTACCGTTGGCACCGAGCAGGCCGATACGGTCACCGCGCTGCAGGACCAGGGAGAAATCGCGGATCAACGCCGGGCCACCCGGGTGGGCGAATCCGGCTTTCTCGACGACGATCACCTGCTTGCCGGACTTCTCGGCCGTCTCCATCTGGAAGCTGGCCTTGCCCTGGCGCTCACGGCGCTCAGCGCGTTCGTTACGCATCGCCTTCAGCGCACGCACGCGGCCTTCGTTACGGGTACGGCGGGCCTTGATGCCCTGGCGAATCCACACTTCCTCCTGGGCCAGGCGCTTGTCGAACAGTGCATTGGCCGCCTCTTCCGCCGCCAGTTCCTGCTCTTTATGCACGAGGAAGCTGGCGTAGTCGCCGTTCCAGTCGATCAGGTGACCGCGGTCCAGCTCGAGGATGCGGGTGGCCACGGCCTGCAGGAAGGAGCGGTCGTGGGTGATGAACAGCACGGCACCGGGGAAGTCCGCCAGGGCGTTTTCCAGCCAGGCGATGGCACCGATGTCCAGATGGTTGGTCGGTTCGTCCAGCAGCAGCAGGTCGGGCTCGGCCACCAGCGCCTGGGCCAGCAGCACGCGACGGCGCCAGCCGCCGGAAAGCTCCGCAAGGGTCTTGTCGGCCGGCAGCTGCAGGCGGCTCAGGGTGGTGTCCACCAGTTGCCCGAGGCGCCAGCCGTCACGGGCTTCGAGGTCCTGCTGGACGTGCGCCAGCTTGTTCAGGTCCTCTTCGCTCTCGATGTGCATGCTCAGGTGGTGGTAGCGCGCCAGCAGCTCGCCGACCTCGGCCAGGCCCTCGGCGACCACGTCGTAGACGGTGCGGTCGTCGGCGCGCGGCAGCTCCTGCGGCAGCTCGCCGATCTTCAGCGAGGGAGCGCGCCAGATGTCGCCGTCATCGGGTTTCTGCTCGCCCTTGACCAGCTTGAGCATGCTCGACTTGCCGGTGCCGTTGCGGCCGATGATGCAGACCCGCTCACCGCGAGCGATCTGCCAGGACACCTTATCCAGCAGCGGAGTGGTGCCGAAGGCGAGGGACACGTCGGTTAACTTGAGCAGGGTCATGAGGGCATCTTCCGTAAAACAGGGCGCGCAGTTTAAGGGAAAGCGCGGAAAAGTCAGAGGGGGGCGGACAAAGTGCAGAGGCGAGACATTCGTCCGCCTTTGAGCCAGGCAGCCCTGGTGGCGCTTTCACCCCCTGCGCGCAACAGGCTAAGCTACCCGGCAGCGGGCGCGCGCCATTCCTGCGCCCACCGATCATCTTCCCGGAAGAGCCATGCGCGGTCGCCTTTTCTCACTGTTTTCCTGCCTGATCCTCAGCCTGTCCGCTTCGACAGCCAACGCAGCGTCCCTGCCCCAGCAGCGCCAGATGTACGACGAGGCGCAGAAGGCCCTGGCGCGCGGCGACAGCGGCCCGTACTTCAGCTATCAATCGGCACTGGCCGATTATCCGCTGCAGCCGTACCTGGCCTACGACGAACTGACCAGTCGCCTGAAAAGCGCCAGCAACGCCGAGATCGAGCGCTTCATCGAGCAGCACGGCGACCTGCCGCAGATCAACTGGCTGAAACTGCGCTGGATGCGCCAGCTGGCCGATCGCGGCGACTGGAATACCTTCGTGCGTTATTACGACCCGAAGATGAACTTCACCGAACTGGATTGCCTCTACGGCCAGTACCAGCTGGGCCACGGCAACAAGGCCGATGGCTACGCCACCGCCGAGAAGCTCTGGCTGGTCGGCAAGCCGCAGCCTGATGCCTGCGACACAACTTTCGCCATGTGGCAGGCCGACGGCCAGCTCACCGAGGAGAAGGTCTGGAAACGCCTGAAGCTGGCCGCCGAGAAAGGCAACTACAGCCTCGCCACGGTGCTCTCCAAGCGCCTGCCGACCCTCGGCAGCCAGGGTGCGCTGATGGTCAACGTGGCGCAGAACCCTGCGCAGCTGAGCCAGACCACCCGCTTCGGTGCCCGCGACCACGCCACCGCCGATGTGGTCGGCCTGGGCCTGCGCCGCCTCGCCAAGCAGGACCCGGAAAAGGCCATCAGCCTGCTCGACTACTACAGCTCGGTGCTGCCCTTCTCCAGCGACGAGAAAGTCTCCATCGCCCGCGAGATCGGCCTCAGCCTGGCGCGCCGCTATGACCCGCGCGCGCTGCCGATGATGGTCAAGTACGACCCGCAGCTGCGCGACGACACCGTCACCGAATGGCGCCTGCGCCTGCTGCTGCGCCTGGGCCGCTGGGAGGAAGCCTACGAGCTGACCCGCGCCCTGCCACCGTCGCTGGCCGAGACCAACCGCTGGAAATACTGGCAGGCGCGCTCGCTGCAACTGGCACAGCCGCAGAACAAGCAGGCCATCAGCCTGTACCAGCCGGTGGCCGGCGAGCGCGACTTCTACGGCTTCCTCGCTGCCGACCGGATCAACGCGCCCTACCAGCTGAACAACCGTCCGGTGTCGCCGGATGCAGGCACAATGCAACGCGTGCGCAATGCGCCGAGCACCCGCCGCGCCCTGGAGTTCTACGCCCGCGGCGAGATCATCAATGCCCGCCGCGAGTGGTACCACGCGGCCCGCCACCTGAGCCACGACGAGCTGCTGGCCCAGGCAAAGATCGCCTACGACATGCAGTGGTACTTCCCGGCCATTCGCGCGATCAGCCAGGCCAAGTACTGGGACGACCTGGATATCCGCTTCCCCATGGCCTACCGCAACACCCTGGTGCGCGAGGCACGCAACCGCGGCCTGCACTCCAGCTGGGTGTTCGCCATTACCCGCCAGGAAAGCGCCTTCATGTCCGATGCGCGCTCCGGCGTCGGCGCCACCGGCCTGATGCAGCTGATGCCGGCCACCGCCAAGGAAACCTCGAAGAAGTTCGGCATCCCGCTGGCCTCGCCGCAGCAGTTGATCGTGCCGGACGTGAACATCCAGCTTGGCGCCGCCTACCTGAGCCAGGTACACGGCCAGTTCAACGGCAACCGCGTACTCGCCACCGCCGCCTACAACGCCGGTCCCGGCCGAGTGCGCCAGTGGCTGAAGGATGCGCGTCACCTGGCCTTCGACGTCTGGGTAGAGACCATTCCGTTCGACGAGACCCGCTCCTACGTGCAAAACGTGCTGTCGTACGCGGTGATCTACGGGCAGAAACTCAACGCGCCGCAGCCCATCGTCGACTGGCACGAACGCTTCTTCGACGAACTCTGACCCCTCCACCGCCCGGCACTTGCCGGGCGGTCTTCATCCCCTCAAGGAAAAGGAAATTCCATGCGCCAGTCGCTCCTCTCCCTCACCGTCCTGGCCGCCGGCCTGCTCAGTGCCGATCTGGCCCTCGCCGCCTGCGAGAAACCGCGCAACGCCTTCGACAGCGTGTACTGCCTGAGCACCGAATACGCCCAGGTGGACCGCGAGCTGAACAATGAATTCGGCACCCTGCGCAAGATGCTCAACGACGGCCAGAAGGCCGCACTGAAGAAGAGCCAGATCGCCTGGATCAAGGACCGCGACGCCCAGTGCAGCTACGAGCGCGACGGCGGCTACTTCGTCAACCTGCAGTGCGCCGTGGACAAGACCAACGAGCGCCTGGGCGTACTGCGCGAACGTGAGCGCGAGTGCCAGAGCACCGGTTGCGTCGACAGCAAGCTGTAAATCCCGCGTCATCCGGCGCGCCCCTCCGGGCGCGCCGCCTCAGCGTCATTTCAGCGTTACTCCAGCACTTCCACCGGCATGCCCAGCCGCAGCTCGCCGCGATTCTCCGCCACCAGGTTCTGACCGAACAGGGCTTCGCCATTGACGTTGCGGTAGTCCAGCAGGGTCGCCAGCGGCTCACGGGCGGCATCGCGCTCGCCGGTGTGCGGGTCGATGGTGGTGAGGATGCAGCGCGAGCAGGGCTTGGCTACCCGGAAGGTGACCTCGCCGATGCGGATGCGCTTCCAGCCGTCCTCGGCGAAGGGCGCGGCGCCGGTGACCACCAGGTTCGGGCGGAAACGCAGCATCTCCAGCGGGCGGCCGACCTTGGCCGACAGATCGTCCAGCGAGCCCTGGCCGATCAGCAGCAGCGGGAAGCCATCGGCGAAGTGCACGTGCTCACCGGGCTCAGCGTAGGCGGTATCCACCTGCCGCGCGCGCTGCTCGGGCATCTGTACCAGGCGCACCTCTCGACCGAGGAAGGTGCTCAGCCACTGGGCAGCCCCGTCGCCGGCATCCGGCACCTGCAGCATGTCGCGCCAGATCATCACGCCACGCAGATTCTCATCGCTGCCCGGCACTTCGACCAGCAGATCGTCCATGCCCGGAGCGCGCAGGAGCAGCGCGCCGAAACCGTCCTGCCAGCGCGCCTCGATGCGGCCCATCTGCGGCAGCAGGCGCTGGGTCAGGAAGCGGCCGTTGGCAGCCTCCACCACCATCCAGCGTCGGTCACCTTCCAGCCCCAGAGCATCCAGGCGCACGGACCCCAGGGACTCGTAGGCGGTGGACTTGACCGGGTAGCGGTAGAGCTCGCTCAGGCTGTACATCACAGGCTTCCTTTCATGCAGGCGAAAGCGACCTTATACGGCGTGGGACGCGCGTCTAGCAATGGGGGCGCATTTGTCGCGGGCATCACCCGCTCCTACAGACATGCCGGATGCTGCGCAGGGGCCGCGAAGGATTTCGCGGAGAAGCCCCGCTCCTACGAAAGCGACGCGGGGCTCACCCTGTAGGAGCGGGCCATGCCCGCGAACCGTCGGCAAGGCCGACGGTCAGGCATTGCGATCAGGCGGGGACTTTCTGCAGGCGTCGGCGCACCACTTCCACCAACTGGTCCGGCTGGAACTTGGAGAGGAAATCGTCGCAGCCGACCTTCTTCACCATGGCATCGTTGAAGCTGCCCGACAGCGAGGTGTGCAGCACCACATAGAGGTCACGCAGTCGCGGGTCGTTGCGGATCTCGGTGGTCAGCCGGTAACCGTCCATTTCCGGCATCTCGGCGTCGGTGAAGACCATCAGCAGTTTCTCTTCCATGTCCAGGCCTTCGTCCGCCCAGCGCTTGAGCTGTTGCAGCGCGCGCAGACCGTCAGTGGCCACGTGCAGGCGCAGACCAAGCTGACCAAGCGTGTCGCGCAGCTGGGAAATGGCCACGCTGGAGTCATCCACCACCAGCACTTCGCGGCCACGGGTCTGGCTGAGCAGCTTGTCGTCCAGACGGTCGCTGGAGACGCGGGTGTTCATCGGCACGATCTCGGCCAGCACCTTTTCCACGTCGATGATTTCCACCAGGCGGTCTTCCACCTTGGTGATCGCGGTCAGGTAATGCTGGCGGCCGGCCCCACCGGGCGGCGGCTGGATCGACTCCCAGTTGAGGTTGAGGATGCGCTCCACCCCGCCCACCAGGAAGGCCTGCACCGAGCGGTTGTACTCGGTGACGATGATGGTGCTGCTGGCATCCGGGGTCAGCGCGCGCATGCCGATGGCGCGGGACAGGTCGATCACCGGCAGGGTCTGGCCGCGCAGGTTGATGACGCCGCAGATCATCGGGTGGCGCTGCGGGATCAGGGTCAGGCGCGGCAACTGCAGCACTTCCTGCACCTTGAACACGTTGATCGCGAACTGCTGCCGCCCGGCCAGGCGGAAGACCAGGATTTCCAGGCGGTTTTCGCCTACCAGTTGGGTGCGTTGATCGACAGTGTCGAGAATACCGGCCATGCCTGCTCCAGATTCGGAATGAGTCGTGCGGGAACGCTATCGGCCGCCTCTTGCGGAACAAGATACTGGCCGTGCGCCATCATGCACGACTTGCCCGGTCCGGGCCAGACCGCTCAGCCCTTCGGCGTGCCGAGCCGCCCAGTGGCCGAGAGCAGTGGCGAATCCGCCGGCAGGTGCATGGAGAGTGCCGCCGGGCGCACCTCGAAGCGCAGCTTGCGGCCCTCCAGCGGCTCACCATCGAGGTTGACGTCCAGCCCCTCGCGGGCCTCCACCTCGACCCAGGGCACCCGCGCGCGGATGAACACATCCTGGGTGCCGAAACCGCTGCCAAGCAGTGCGCCGAGGGTGCCGACCATGTCCTGCGGGGTCGGCAGGATGCTCACGTCCAGCAGCCCGTCGTCCGCCATCGCCTGCGGGCAGAGCACGTGCCCGCCGCCCGCCTGCCGGCCGTTACCAATGCCCAGGGCAAGGAACTCACCTTCCCAGCTGAAGTCCGGCCCGCTGAAGCGCCCCTGCGCCGCGTGCACCTCAGAGAAACGCGTCAGCCCGGTGAGCAGATAGGCCGCGCCGCCGAGCAGCTTCTTCAGGTCTTCCGGGGTGTTGGCCGTGACCTTCGAGCCGAAGCCACCGGTGGCCATGTTGAGGAATAGCTGCCCATCCACTTCGCCCAGGTCGATGGGCCGTGCCGGCACGTCCAGCAGCGCCAGCGCGGCGGCCGGTTCCAGCGGCACGCCGGCGGCGCGGGCAAAGTCGTTGGCGGTGCCCAGCGGCAGGATGGCCAGGCTGGCCTTGCCGCCGGCCTGGGCCAGCGCCTCGGCGACATCACGCACGGTGCCATCGCCGCCGCCGGCGATCAGCGTCGTGTAGCCCGCCGCCAGCCCCTCCTCCACCAGCCGCCGGGCGTCGCCGCCCTCCCAGGTCACCCGGACATCCAGCGCCCGCCCCGTCTCGCGCGTGGCCAGCACGGCAGCGCGCACCTCTTCGTTGGCGGCTTGCTTGCCATGCAGGATCAGCAGGGCCTTGGGTTGCGTCATGGCGGGTTTCCTCCCGGTTGAGCCATTGGATATGGACTCAGACTAGCGCGAGGGGAATTCCTCCCACTGGATTTGCCGCTCAGGCCGGGTAGCCGGTGATCTCCCGGATGCTCTGGTACAGCGGCTTGAGCTGCTTGTACATGCGCTGGTAGACCTCGCTGTACAGCCGCTCGTAGGTGCGCTGCGCCTCAGGGCGCGGGTGGAAGACATCGCCGACGCGGGTCATGGCGGCGATGGCGCTGGTGAAGTCCGGATAGAGCCCCAGGCCCACCGCACAATCGATGGCCGCGCCCAGGCCGGACGCCTCGTAAACGTGCGGGCGCTCCGCCGGCAGGCCGAAGATGTCGGCGGTGAGCTGCATCGCCGCATCGCTCTGCGAACCGCCGCCGGCCACGCGCAGGCGCTGGATGCGGGTGCCGGAGCGCTTCTCGATGCGTTCCTTGCCCTGGCGCAGGGCGTACGCCAGGCCTTCGAGGATGGCGCGGTAGATATGCGCGCGGGTGTGCACGTCGCCGAAGCCGACTATCGAGCCCTTGGCCTCCAGCCCCGGCTCGCGGATACCCGGCGTCCAGTAGGGTTGCAGCATCAGGCCCATGGAGCCGGCGGGCACACTGTTGACCAGTTCGTCGAACAGTTTCTCCGGCTCGACGCCCAACTCCTGCGCACGCTGCATCTCGCGCAGGCCGAACTCGCGCTTGAACCAGCTGACCATCCAGAAGCCGCGGTAGATCATCACCTCGGTGTTGAAATGATCGGGAATCGCCGCCGGGTACGGCGGGATCAGTGGAATAGTCTCCAGGTAGCGCGAGCGGGTGGTGTTGATGGTCGCGGTGGTGCCGTAGGACAGGCAGGCCACGGTCGGATCGATGGCGCCCGCGCCGAGCACCTCGCAGGCCTTGTCGGCGCCGGCGGCGATCAGCGGCAGGCCCTCGGGAATCCCGGTCAGGCGGCTGGCTTCGGCAGTGATCTCGCCCAGTTTCTCGCCGGGCTTGAACAACTCCGGCAGCTGCTCACGGCGTACATCCAGCGCCTGCCACTTCCAGTCGCGTGGCGCGGCCCACTGCAACTTCTTGTAGTCGAACGGCAGGTAGGCAACGCTGCAGGCGACCGAGTCCACATAACGCCCGCACAGGCGCTGGGTGAGGAAGCCGGACAGTAGCAGCACCTTGTGCGTGCGCTGGTGGATGTCCGGCTGCTGCTGGGCAACCCAGTTCACTTCGGCCTGGGTGCGGAAGTAGTCCACCGCGCCCTGCGCGCCCACCAGCTTGAACAGCCAGCCCCACGGCCCCTTGATCGACCCTTCCAGTTCGGCGCGGCGCTGGTCCAGCCAGATGATCGCCGGGCGCAGCGCCTGACCGGCTTCGTCGACGTGGATCACCGTGCCGCGCTGGGTCGTCAGCGAGACGCCACGGATACGACTGCGGTCGACATCGACGCTGGCCCAGAGGCGTTTGCACGCTTCGCCCAGTTGTTCCCAGTAATAGTCCGGGTGCTGCTCAGCCCAGCCGGGCTGTGAGGAGAAATAGGCCTCCAGCTCGACCTTGCCCTTGCCCACCAGGTTGCCCTGGAGATCGAAGAGCAGCGCGCGCACGCTCTGGGTGCCGTTGTCGATGGCCAGCAGGTAGTTCTTGTTATCCATGGGGCTCTCGTTCCAGGGGGCCGCGGTCAATGCGGCAGGCTGTAGCAGCGTTGCCACAAGGCCAGGTAGTCCAGTTCTTCGCGTTTCCAGCGCGCGTCGTCCCAGCCCAGGCGTGGCTGGCACAGCGCGCGAATCCTCGGCAGCTCGTGGGCGCCGCCGTCGGCCAGCAGCAGGCCGATGCGGGTACGGCGCAACATCAGGTCGTCCAGGTGCAGCACCAACTCGCCTTCCGCCGCCCAGGCCAGTTCGGCCCAGAGTGAATCGGTATGGCCGATGCACTCGCTGCCCACGGTTTTCAGTACCCGCGCCAGCTCCGGCAATGCGCGGCCATGACGACCGCGCAGACGGGCCTGCTGCGGCGGTGTCAGCCCGGGCAGATCAACCGCTTCGACAGGTTCGAAGACCTGTTCTCCCGCCGCTTCCAGCGCGCGCTCCAGCATCGGTGCGCAGGCGGCGAGCACCTCCAGCGCCAGCAGGCGGAAGGTGGTGAGCTTGCCGCCGGCCAGGGTCACGCAGCCGGGCTCGACCCACAGCGCATGTTCGCGTTTCTCGTCGGATGGCTTGAGCGATGGCGCGCCATCACTGACCACCGGGCGCACACCGGCCCAGGTGGAGCGCACATCCGCCGCGCTGATCTGGGCAGACGGGAACTGCTGTGCGCAGGCCGCCAGCAGGTAATCCACTTCCTCACGGCTGATGGCGGCGTCGTCATCCAGCGGGTCGCGGTGGTCGAGATCGGTGGTGCCGACCACGGTCGCGCCCTCCCAGGGGAAGACGAACACCGGGCGCTGGTCCTGCCCGTGCATGAAGCTGAAGGCGTGGGCGACCGGCAGGCGCCAGGCCGGCAGCAACAGGTGGCTGCCGCGCAGCGGGCGGATGTGCTCGCTGCCGTGCTTCTGCCGCAGGGCATCGGCCCAGGCACCGGTGGCCAGCGCCACGGCGCGGGCGCGGAAGTTGAAACGCTGGCCGCTTTCGCTGTCCTCGGCGACCAAGCCTTGCACGCGACCTTCGCGGCGATCCAGTTCGATCACCTTCAGGCCATTCAACGCTTCGCCACCTTCGCCGCGCGCTTCACCGAGTACGCGCATCACCAGACGAGCGTCATCCGTCACGGCGTCCTGGAAGCGGGTTCCACCCAGCAGGCGATCTTCCTTCAAGCCGGGCGCCAGGTAGCGCAGCTCCTCCAGGCGATAGAACAGATGATTGCGCCGCCCCGCCAGCGCGTCGTACAGCGACAGCAACGTGCCGAACACCCGCGGGCCGGGGAAGCCGCCCTGGTAGTGCGGCATGATGAAGCTCAGCGGATCGACCAGCCCCGCGGCCTCGCCGAGCAGGCGCTGGCGCTCGCGCACCGAGTCGCGGGTCAGGCCGAACTGGCCCTTGGCGATGTAGCGCAGGCCGCCATGGACCATCTTCGACGAGCGACTGGAGGTCCCCCAGGCGAAGTCACGCTGCTCGATCAGCAGGCAACGCCAGCCGCGCCGCGCCGCTTCGCGGAGGATGCCGGCGCCGGTGATGCCGCCGCCGACCACGATCAGGTCCCAGTCACGCGCCGCCAGTTCCGGCAGCGCCTGGGCGCGCCATGCCGCATTCCAGGCCATGGATTCAGTCCTGCAGCAGGGTGCCGGGGTTCAGCCGGCCGGACGGGTCGAAATGCCCGGCCAGCGCCTTGATCGCGGCCATGCCCAGCGGCCCCTTCTCCACCGGCAGGTAAGGCGCGTGATCCTTGCCCACGCCATGCTGGTGGCTGATGGTGCCGCGATTGTGGGCGATGGTCTGGCTGGCGGCATGCTTGAGCTTGCGCCAGCGCTCGTGTGTCTGCGCATAGCTGGCGGCCGGGCGGAACACGTAGGTGGTGTAGATGCTCGACCCTTCGCCGTAGACATGGGACAGATGAGTGAATACGTGCACCCGCTCGCCCTCGGCGGCCAGGCCGTCGCGCAGGCTGGCTTCGATGCGGTTCAGCAGGTTGTCGACGTTGGACCAGTCGGTGGCGGTTTCCAGGGTGTCGACCACGTAGCCGTTCTCCCACAGCGCCTCGCGCAGGTAGGGGAAGCGGAAGCGGTTCTGCGCCCATTTCCTGCCCAGCAGGGTGCCGGTGAACACACCGCCGAATGCCTTGAGGATGCGCCGCGCGGCACGCAACGAAGTCGCGTTCTGCGCGCGGTCGCCGGTGACGCCGAAGGTCAGCATGCACTTGCCCTCGGCCGCGCCGCGCAGTTTCAGGTAGCGCTCCAGCCAGGCAATCTGCCCCGGATGGCCGGCCAGCGCGAGCTGGGTGGTGGTCTCCACGGCATTGGACAGGCGCAGCATGGACAACGGCACGCGCGCCTGGGTCAGGGTGCGGATGCCTTCCAGCGCCTGCTCCCAGGATGGCAGGAACACCGCGTAGAAACGCTCGTCCTCGGCGATGCGGGTGACCCGCACTTTCACTGAAGAAAGAATGCCGAAGCGGCCTTCGGAGCCCATCACCATTTCGCGAAGGTCGGGGCCGGCGGAGGATGCCGGGAAGGTCGGGATCTCCAGGCTGCCGGCGAAGGTTTCCAGGGTGCCGCCGGCGAACAGTTGCTCGATGCGCCCGTAGCGCAGCGACTGCTGGCCGCTGGAGCGGCTGGCGACCCAGCCGCCGAGGGTGGAGAGCTCCCAGGACTGCGGGAAGTGGCCGAGGGTATAGCCTCGGGCGCGCAGCTGGCTTTCCACCTGCGGGCCATTGGCGCCGGGACCGAAGGTGGCGATCAGGCTCTGCTCGTCCAGCTCCAGCAGGCGGCTCATGTGCTCCAGGGAAATGGTGAGCACAGCCTTGTCGGAGGTCGGCGGGTTGATGTGCCCAGCCACCGAGGTGCCACCGCCGTAGGGGATCACCAGGCAGTCCCAGAGCTCGGCGAACTTCAGCAGCTCGCGGATCTGCTCGGCGGTCTGCGGGTAGGCCACGCCATCGGGGAATACGCCGAAGTCGCCTTCGCGCATCGCCAGCCAGTCCGGCAGGCTCTGGCCGCGAGCGTGCAGCAGGCGGTCGCGGGCTTCGCGCACCACCAGCGGATGCTCGGGCAGGCGCGACGCCGGCACCTTGGCCAGCACCTGCTCCAGCGTCGCGTCCGGCAGCGTCAGGCCAGGGCCAACCAGTTCGGCAAGAAATGCGCGCCCGTTATCGGGCAATTCCACCACCGTCGTTTCTTCACCCCAGCCGTTCCAGCGTCGCATGCCCGCTCCTTTTATTCAGGGTCTGTCTTGGCTATTTCAGTGCCGCTTGATGGCTGCCTATACTAGCCAGCCGCCCTGCCCTGTCACTGTCGGATCAAGACAGGCGCAGTTGCCGATCGAGACACCCAGAACAAGAACTCACGCCATGCATTCCCTCGGCTACACCTCCGTCCCCGCACTGCTGAAATACCTGCGCCACGCTGAGTCCCTCGGCATGGACCTGGACGTCGCCCTCCAGGCGGCTGGCCTGGAGCGCTCGCAACTGAGCGACAACAGCCAGCGCCTGCCCAGCGAGGCCCACGAGCGCCTGCTGCAGCATCTGTGCGCGCACTCGGGCGATCCGCTGTTCGGCCTGCATTCCGCACGCTTCGTGCAGCCGGGCTCATGGAGCGTACTGGGCTACATCACCATGAACTGCGCCAACCTGGGCGAAGCCATGGGCCGCATCATTCCCTACGAGAAGCTGGTCGGCGACATGGGTGTCAGTCGCCTGGAGCCCGGCGCGGATCACATCAAGCTGATCTGGAACTGCCGCCACGAGGCCGCGCAGATCCGCCGGCACATGGTGGAGAACGTGCTGGCGTCCTGGCTGCTCTATGCGCGCTGGATCGCCGACACCAATGGCTCGCCGCAGGAAGTCTGGTTCGAGCACGCGCAGCCCGAGGGCGCCGATGTCGCCGAATACGAGCAGCTGTTCGGCTGCCCGGTGCGCTTCGAGCAACCCTTCAGCGCCCTGCTGGTGCCCCTGCAGTTGCTCAGCTATCCACTGCGCCAGGCCGACGCCAACCTCCTGCGCACCCTGGAAGAGCACGCCCTGGCGCTGATGGCCGAACTGGACGACGACGAGCCGCTGCCGCTGCGGGTGAAGAACGCCCTGCGCCTGCTGCTCAAGGATGGCCTGCCGCGCAAGGAGCGCGTCGCCGAGCGTTTCGAAATGACCGTGCGTACCCTGCAGCGCCATCTGCAGCAGGCCGGCACCAGTTATCAGCAGATCCTCGACGAGCTGCGCCAGGAACTGGCCGAGCACTACCTGGTGCACAGTGACCTGCCGATCCAGGACATCGCCCAGTACCTGGGTTTCACCGAGTCGCGCTCGTTCCACCGCAGCTTCAAGGGCTGGACCGACCAGACGCCCGGCGAGTATCGCCAGCAGCATAAAAAAACGCCGGTCTGAGACCGGCGTTTTTCATCGAGCCATGCAGCGGTTTGGCTTCAGGCCGGCCTGTCGGCCGGATCGCGGATGAATCCGCTCCTACAAATGCACCGGCGCCACGCCGTATCTGTAGGAGCGAGCTTGCTCGCGAACCGCCTCACACCGAAGCTCAGCGCGCGGAATGTTCGCGAGCAAGGACTGGGCGTCCCCCTCACTTCCACAAAGGCAGGCTCAGTCGAGCAGTTCGCTGAACGGAATGAAGGTCAGCCCATCGCCTTCGGCCAGCGTCGTCCCCTCGCGCACTTCCGCCAGCCCTTCGGCCCAGGCGGCGCTGCGCAGTACGCCGGAGCTCTGGTTGGCATAGGGCACCGCACGACCGTTCTCCAGACGCGCTCGCAGGTACTCGCGGCGATTGCCCGGCTTGGTCCAGTTGAACCCGGCCGGCACCTGCAGGCGCAGCGGCTCGACCTTCTGCATGCCGAGGCGGCGCATCAGGTACGGCCGCGCCAGCAGCGCAAAAGTCACCAGGGTGGAGGCGGGATTGCCCGGCAGGCCGATCACCGGCACCTGCTGGTAGTGGCCGACGGTCAGCGGCTTGCCCGGCTTGATCGCCAGTTTCCACAGCGCCAGCTCGCCCGCTTCACGCAGGGCCGCCCCGAGGAAGTCCGCCTCGCCGACTGAAACGCCGCCGGTTGAGAGGATCAGGTCGACGTTCGACAAACCGGCCAGGGCCGCACGGGTACGTTCCAGGTCGTCCGGGAGGATGCCCGCGTCCACCACTTCGCAACCAAAGCGCAGCAGCCAGGTGCGCAGCAGGTGGCGGTTGCTGTTGTAGATCTGCCCGAGCGCCAGCGGTTGGCCCGGCTCCACCAGTTCATCACCGGTGGACAGCAGCGCCACGCGTGGACGCCGGCGCACCTTCAGCTCTGCGTGGCCGAGCGAAGCGGCGAGGCCGATCTCGATCGGCCCCAGTCGCGTGCCGGCGGGCAGCACGCAATCGCCCTTGCGGGTTTCCTGGCCTTGCGGACGGATGTGCTGGCCGGCTTCCAGCGCTTCGACGAAGCGCACACGACCGTCCTCCAGCACCGTGACGTTTTCCTGCATCTCGACGCAATCAGCGCCTTGCGGCACCGGCGCGCCAGTGAAGATGCGCACGCAGGTGCCCGGCAGCAGCGGCTCGCCTGCCTGCCCGGCGAAGATTTTCTGGCTGACCGGCAGCGCCTCGCCCTGCCAGTCGGCCAGGCGCAGGGCGTAGCCGTCCATGGCGCTGTTCGGCCACGGCGGCAGGTCCAGCCCGGCCAGCAGCGGTTCGGCCAGCACTCGGCCGTCGGCCTCGCTCAGCAGCAGGACTTCGGTATCGCGGATCGGCGACTGCTCCGCCAGGCTCAGCAGACGCGCCAGGGCGTCTTCGACCGGCAGCAGGCCGGGTTTGTCGCAGCAGCTCATCCGCGGCTCTCGCAGGGCGCCGCCTTCTTCAGGTGCGGGACGAAGTTGCACGGACGATGGCTGGCGTCCAGTTGCTCGCCGAGGATGCCATCCCAGGCGGTGCGGCAGGCATTGGTGGAGCCCGGCAGGCAGCAGACCAGGGTGCCGTTGGAGAGGCCGGCCAGGGCGCGGGACTGCACGGTGGAGGTACCGATGTCGGCCACGGAAATCTGCCGGAACAGCTCGCCGAAACCGTCCACCACCTTGTCCAGCAGGCAGGTCACGGCCTCCGGAGTGCTGTCGCGGCCAGTGAAGCCGGTGCCGCCGGTAACCAGCACTACCTGCACTTCGTCCTCGGCGATCCAGGTCGCGACCTGGGCGCGGATACGGTAGAGGTCATCCTTGAGCAGAACGCGGGCGGCCAGGTTGTGGCCGGCGGCCTTCAGGCGGTCGACGAACAGCTGGCCGGAGGTGTCGGTTTCCAGGGTGCGGGTGTCGCTGACGGTGAGGACGGCGATGTTCAGCGGGACGAATGGCTGCTCGGCCTTGTGGCTCATGATGAGGGCCCTTGCTTGTGAGGTTGGAATGCGCGGTGTTATATCACAGGCCCGCCCCGGAGACCCTGACATGCCACAAGCCCCGCTGCCCCTCTGTTCCGTCCTGATTCTCGCCGGTGGACGCGGCCAGCGCATGGGCGGCCAGGACAAGGGCCTGCTGGAGTGGCAGGGGCGCCCGCTGGTGAGCTATGCCGCCGCGCTCGCGCGCCCCTTCAGCGACGACCTGATCATCTCCTGCAACCGCAACGCGGACATCTACGCCGGCTTCGCCGACCGCCTGGTGCAGGACGACAGCACGGACTTTCCCGGACCGCTGGCCGGCATCCGCGCCGGGCTGGCCGTCGCCCGCCACTCCCATCTGCTGGTGCTGCCCTGCGATGCGCCGCTGCTGGACGCCGACCTGCTGGAACGCCTGCTGCGCGCATCCGCCGCAGTGCCGGGCGTCGTGCACATGCTGCGCTGCGGTACGCAGTGGGAGCCGCTGTTCAGCATCATCCCCGTGGTGCTGCGTGCCCGGATACAAGAAGCCTGGGACCAGGGCGACCGCAGCCCGCGCCATGTGTTCTCGAACCTGGGCCTGCAGGCGGTGGACTGCCCCGCCAATGATCCACGGCTGGCCAACCTGAATACCCCGGAGCTGCTCTATCGTGCCCGATAGCGACAGGGTCGAAAATTTTCCGGGAACTATGCTGCAAGGCACCCGGTCAGACTTTTCGTACTTTTTAGTTCGCCCATCAGGAGATTCACCCATGAACAAACGGATGCTTCCCGCCTTCCTGCTCGCCCTGGGCTTTAGCGTGCTCGCTGGTTGCTCCACGCCGTCCGTCATCACCCTGAACGATGGACGCGAGATTCAGTCGGTCGACAAACCCAAGTACGATGATGAATCCGGCTTCTATGAGTTCGAACAGCTGGATGGCAAAACCGCCCGTGTGAACAAGGATCAGGTACGGACCGTCAAGGACCTCTGATTCTCCCGGTGGTGAAAACGCCCCGCAGGCCCTGATCGGTCTGCGGGGCGTTCGCGTTTTCCCGGGGGGCGAAAAGTTTTTTCAAAAATTTTTCGCTAACCCCTTGTGCGTCAAAAGTTTTTCGGTAGAATGCGCGCCAACAAACGGAGCGTAGCGCAGCTTGGTAGCGCGTCTCGTTCGGGACGAGAAGGTCGCTGGTTCGAATCCAGTCGCTCCGACCAAATCCCGAAAAACCCGCCTGACGGCGGGTTTTTTATTGCCTGCGATTTTTCCTCAGACGAAGAATTCGAAGACACAAGAAAGCCCGTCCACCGGATGGGCTTTTTCATGGGCGAATCAGAGCTGCCCGGACTTGCGCAGCGCGACCTGCGACAGGGCACTCCAGTCCAGCTCGCCATCACCGTGGGCGATGGCTTCGAGCAGGTTGTCACGCAGGAGGCTGGCGAGCGGCAGCGGAACCCGCTGTTCATGCCCGGCCGACAGCGCCAGACCGACATCCTTGAGCCCCAGCACCAGGCGGAAGCCGGCCGGATCGAAACGCTGCTCGGCGATCTGCGCACCGTAGTTGCGGTAAACCGGTGCGTTGAACAGGGTGTTGCCCATGATCTCCATGAACTCGCCCGGCGCCACGCCGTAGGTTTTCACCAGCGCTGCACTCTCCCCCATTGCCTCGATGGCGCTGGCGATCATGAAGTTGCCGGCAATCTTCACCGCAACGGCACGCAGCGGGTCGTCACCCAGCGGCCAGGTCTTCTGCCCCAGCACATCGAGAACCGGTTGCGCCCTGGCGATGGCGGCTTCGGGGCCAGCAGCCAGGATGTTCAGCTTGCCGGCGGCGGCGACATCGGTGCGACCGAATACCGGCGCGGCGACGAACTCGACGCCCTGCTCGCGGTGCAGCTCGATCAGCTCGCCGACAAAGGCGGTGGACAGCGTGGCCATGCTCAGGTGAACCAGACCTGCCCGGGCCGAAGCCAGGGCGCCGCTGTCGAGCAGCACGGCGCGGGTGGAGGCATCGTCGGCCAGCATGGAGATCACCAGCTCGACATCGAACGCCTGCACGGGGCTGGTGGCGGCGATGGCGCCCAGCTCGACCAGCGGCTCGGCGGCGCCGGGAGAGCGGTTCCACACGACGACCTGATGCCCGGCCTTGATGAGGTTGGCAGCCATGGCAGCACCCATGCCGCCCAGTCCGAGAAATCCGATCTTCATTGCAATGCGCCTCGCATCGGTTGAATGAGGAGAGGGAGAGCCGCCGAAGGCATCAGCAGCCCAGGAAAGCAGCGACCTGCGCGGCGTCGAACGGCCAGTTGAGTTCGGCGCCGGAATCACAGCGGCGCAGCACAGGAATGCTCAGGCCGTATTGCTCGACCCATTCCTCGCGGTCGGCGATATCCACCAGTTCGACCAGCAATCCATGTTCGACGAAGGGCATCAGCAGCGCTTCGGCCACTTCGCAGAGGTGGCAACCAAGGGTGCCGAAGAGTTGGCATTCCGGGGGCATGGCGGGCTCCAGGGTTGGCGACATGGGTTCAGACTCCGGCGTGCTTGAGCAGCGTGTCGGCCACGGCGCGGGCTTCTCGCCCCTGCTGCGCCGGGCCCTGCATGTGCGCCATCACCAGCACGCCTTCGAGCAGGTATTGCAGCTGGCGCGCCAGGGCTTCCGGCTCCGTCGCACCCAATCGCGTGAGTTGGGCCGCGAAAAAGCGCCCGAGGAAAGCCTTGTGCTCGGCGGCCTGCTGGTGGATGGGATGTTCACGGTCATGGAATTCGCCGGCGGCGTGGATGAAGGCGCAGCCGCAGAAGTCCGGGCCGTTGAGGACTTCCTGCAGGCCGTCGAAGACCGCCAGGATCGCCTCGCGCGGCGCGAGGATGCGTTCGGCCACTTCCATACGCTCGACCATGCGGGCGTGGCGCTCTTCCAGCGCCGCCATGATCAGTTCGTCCTTGGACTTGAAGTGCTTGTAGAGCGTCATCTTCGCGACGCCCGACTCGGCGAGGATGCGGTCGATACCGGTGGCGTGATAGCCCTCGCGGTAGAACAGATCCTGGGCGGTGGCGAGCAGCAGCTCGCGTTTGCTGGATGCCATGGCATTACCTCCTGACCGGACATTATGCGCGAGGCTCGGCGCCCATGGGGAGCGAGAGCGGTAGTGCACGGCCGATTGGCGGGCGGTCATTTCACTTGAACTATACAGACCTGTCTGTCTAATATCTATTTCGCCTCCCACAAAAACCGTCCCACAACAACATCGCCAAGGACTCCTGCCATGAAACTCCACGACGTCGCGCTTTCCGGTAACTGCTACAAGGTTCGCCTGTTCCTCGGGCTCATCGGCCAGAAAGCCGAGCTGCAGCCGGTGGACCTGATGGGCGGTGCGCACAAACGCCCGGCCTTCCTGGCGATCAACCCGCGCGGCCAGGTGCCGGCACTGGAGGATGGCGAACTGCGCCTGGGCGACTCCCACGCCATCCTTGCCTACCTCGCCCGGCAGTACGCCGAACCGCACTGGTACCCGCAGGAAGCCATTACCCAGGGCCGCATCGCCAACTGGATGAGCTTCTCGGCCAACGAGGTGCAGCACGGGCTGGCGATGGCGCGGGTGATCCAGTTGTTCAAGCGCCCCGGCGACCTGGCCGCCGCCCAGGCCAAGGGCCGCCATGCGCTGGAGCTGCTGGACGCGACGCTGGCCGACCACCGCTGGCTGGCGCAGACGGACAAGCCGAGCATCGCCGACATCGCCGTCTATCCCTACGTCACCCTGGCGACGGAAGGCGGCCTGGAGCCGTCCGGCTATCCCTACGTGCAGGACTGGCTGGCCCGCGTGCGCGCCCTGCCCGGCTACGTCGCGCAACCCGCCTTCTGATGCTCTTCCGATTGGCCGCACCGCCGTCCACACGACGGCGCACTCCTCCGCTCCACGACAAGGAAACTTCGATGCGTCTGCCATCCCTGCTGCTGGCCGGGCTGTTCGCCATGGCCTGCCTGAGCGTCCAGGCCGCCGACCTGCGCTTCTCGCTGATCCGCACCTCAGGGGTCACCACCCTGGATGCGTTCACCGTGGCCGGCGGCGACTGGACGCAAAAGGTCCCGCTCAACCACACCGCCGTACTGATCCAGCACCACGCCGCCACCCTGCTGTTCGACACCGGGCTGGGCAGCCAGGCGGACGCGCAGTTCAAGCAGGACATGCCCTGGTGGGACAAACCCCTGTTCCAGTACGAAGGCCTGAAGCCCGCGCGCGAGCAGCTGCAGGGCAGCGGTATCCGCATCGACCGGATCATCCTGTCCCATGCCCACTGGGACCATGCCTCGGGGCTATCGGACTTCCCGGAGGTCCCGGTCTGGGCGACCTACGACGAGATCAACTACGCCCACATCGCCCAGCCGCCGGCGGTGTTTCCCAGCCAGTTCCGCCACCCGGTGAAATGGGTGCCCTTCCAGTTCGATTCCGGTCCCTTCCTGGGCTACGACCGCAGCCTCGACCTGTTCGGCGACGGCAGCCTGGTACTGGTGCCCATGCGTGGCCACACGCCCGGGTCGGTCGGCCTGTTCATCACCCTGGATGACGGCCGGCGCTTCTTCTTCAGCGGCGACACCACCTGGCGCCTGTCCGGCTTTACCGGCCCCCACGAGAAGTTCTGGGTCAGCCGCCAACTGGTGGACAGCAACCGCGACCAGACCCTGGCCGAAGTGGCCCGCGTCCACGAACTGATGCTTGCCTATCCAAAGCTGACCGTGGTGCCCGCCCATGACGCCCAGGTCCAGGACAAACTCGGCTACTACCCCCTCTGGATTCAGTGAAAGCCACGCCCGCCGCCGCTCAGCGCTTCAATAGCCAGCTTACTAATCAGCGACTAAGGTCTAAGAGTCGTCAACATTCGGTAATGATTTAGTAGATAGGCTGTAACAGATTGACATGCCGGCCCTGATCCAGTCGGCATCATCAAACTGCCCCAAGCGCTCGAGGAGACAATAACAATGAGCAAGACCCCGATCGCCCGTGCCGTGGCTTTGGCCTCGCTGGGTACCAGCTTTATCCTTCCGACACTCGCCCATGCCGACTTCATCAAGGACAGCAAGGCCACCGTCGAACTGCGCAACTTCTACTTCAACCGCGACTTCCGCCAGGACAGCCCGGCCCCTGCCCAGAACAAGGCCGAGGAATGGGCCCAGGGCTTCATCCTCAAGTACGAATCGGGCTACACCGACGGCACCATTGGTGTCGGCGTCGACGCCCTGGGGACCCTGGGCCTGAAACTCGATTCCTCGCCTGACCGCAGCGGCACCGGCCTGCTGCAGCGCTCATCCAGTGACAAGCGCGCCGAAGACAGCTACGGCGACCTGGGCGTGACCGCCAAGCTGCGCGCGTCCAAGACCACCCTCAAGGGCGGCACGCTGATGCCGAAGATGCCGGTGGTGCAGTTCAACGACACCCGCCTGCTGCCGCAGACCTTCAGCGGCTTCGCCCTGAACTCCGCGGAACTCGACGGCCTGACCGTCGACGGCGGCCGCCTCTACCAGGTCAACCAGCGCGATTCCTCGGATTACGAGGACATGACCATCACCGGCGGTGGCAAGCGCAACATCAAGCTGGGCGATAGCCTCACCTCCAACAAGTTCCTGTTTGGCGGCCTCACCTACAAGTGGACCGACAGCCTGAGCACCAGCTACCACTACGGCGGCCTGGAAGACATCTACAAGCAGCACTACCTGGGCCTGATCCACGTGCTGCCGATCGCCGACAAGCAATCGCTGAAGTCCGACATCCGCTGGGCCAAGTCCGATGACGATGGCGGCAGCAACGTCGACAACAAGGCGCTCAACGCCATGTTCACCTATGCCCTGGGCTACCACGCCTTCGGTCTCGGCTACCAGAAGATGAGCGGCGACACCGGCTTCGCCTACATCAACGGCACCGATCCCTACCTGGTGAACTACATCCAGATCGGCGACTTCGCCAACAAGGACGAGAAATCCTGGCAGGCGCGCTACGACTACAACTTCGCCGGCCTGGGCATCCCCGGCCTGACCTTCATGACCCGCTACGTGAAAGGCGACAACATCGACCTGATCACCACCGACGGCGAAGGCAAGGAATGGGAACGCGACACCGATATCGCCTACGTATTCCAGGACGGCCCGCTGAAGAACCTGGGCGTGAAGTGGCGTAACGCAACCATGCGCACCAACTACACCAACGATTACGATGAGAACCGTCTGATCGTCAGCTACACCATGCCGCTCTGGTAACCCTCACGGCATGACGAAAAAGCCCGGCATCTGCCGGGCTTTTTCTTGTCCTCGCCATCGGCGAATCAGTCCTGGCTGAGCGCACCGATCTTGTGGATCGACAGGTCAGCCCCGTAGTACTCCTCCTCCTTGGTCAGACGGATGCCCACGGCCGACTTCACCAGGCCGTACACCAGCAGACCGCCGGCGAAGGCCACCGTCACACCGAGCAGGGTGCCGACCGCCTGGCTGGCCAGGCTGACCCCACCCAGCCCACCCAGCGCCTGCTGGCCGAAGATGCCGCAGGCGATGCCGCCCCAGGCACCGCACAGGCCGTGCAGCGGCCAGACGCCCAGTACGTCGTCGATCTTCCAGCGCACCTGGGTCGCGGTGAATGCCCAGACGAACAGCGCTCCCGCCACCATGCCGGTCGCCAGGGCGCCGATGGGGTGCATCAGGTCGGAGCCGGCGCAGACCGCCACCAGTCCGGCCAGCGGACCGTTGTGCAGGAAGCCCGGGTCATTGCGGCCGACCAGCAGCGACGCCACCGTGCCGCCGACCATCGCCAGCAACGAGTTCACCGCCACCAGCCCGCTGGCACCGGCCAGGGACTGCGCGCTCATCACGTTGAAGCCGAACCAGCCGACGATGAGAATCCACGAACCGGCGGCCAGGAACGGAATGTTCGACGGCGCGAAAGCGACCAGCCGACCCTCGCGGTAACGACCATTGCGCTGGCCCAGCAACACCACCGCCGCCAACGCCAGCCAGCCGCCGAAGGCATGCACCACCACGGATCCGGCGAAATCATGGAAAGCCGCGCCGAACTCGGCCTTCAGCCAGTCCTGAAAACCGAAGTTGCCGTTCCAGATCAGGCCTTCGAAGAACGGATAGACAAAGGCGACGATCAGCGCCGTCGCGCACAGCTGCGGGCCAAAGCGGGCGCGCTCGGCGATGCCCCCGGAAATGATCGCGGGAATAGCCGCGGCGAAGGTCAGCAGGAAGAAGAACTTCACCAACGCATAGCCGTTCTCATGCGCCAGGGTCGCCGCCGGTTGCAGGAAGGTGACGCCATAGGCGATCCAGTAGCCAATGAAGAAGTAGGCCAGGGTCGAGATGGCGAAATCCGAGAGGATCTTCGACAGCGCATTCACCTGGTTCTTCAGGCGCACCGTGCCCACCTCCAGGAAAGCAAAGCCCGCGTGCATGGCCAGCACCATGACCGCGCCCATCAGGAGGAACAGCGTGTTGGAACCGTGGACCAGCGTCTCTACGGCACTATTGAGGTTTTCCATCGCTACAGGCAGCCCCGGATATCAAGGGGAAAGCACCAAAACGGCTCGCGGCGACCCCGAGTCGCACCACACTGAAGCAGCGGCGCACCACAGAGGAGCCGAGTGCTGAACCAGAATGGCCCACGAGCCATCCGACCAGCTTCGCAATTTCTTGTACTTCCTTATGTTTTTCAGTGGTTTGAGCTCAGATTTCCGGCCACTCCAGGCACCGGAAACGCCCCGCCGTGGGGCGCTCCGCTCTCCATGCGCACCAGAGAAATGCAAGCGGCATACCACCGGCCAACCAAACAGCGGCTAGGCTTCAACTCGCACGCGAGAGCGGCCCCGGCGCAAATTTATGAGAAACTTTCCAGCGACACTGGGGCTCGAAATCTAGGAACCTCAACCCGCACAAGGAGCATCACATGCCTCGCAAGACCGCAGTGAACGCCGCCAAGGATGAACTCCTGGCCGAATTCCAGGCCCTCGTCAGCGACACCGAGAAACTCCTGCAGAGCTCGGCTGACCTGGCCGGCGCCGAAGCCGACCAGATGCGCGCGCAGATCCACGAGAGCCTCAAGCGCGCCCGCGATGCCATCTATTCCACCAAGGACTCCGTGCGCGACCAGGGCAAAGCCGCTGTGGACGCCACCGAAGACTACGTCGGTGATCACCCGTGGCAGGCCGTGGGCATCGCCGCAGGTGTCGGCTTCCTCCTCGGCCTGCTGGTCAGCCGGCGCTGATCGATGAGCGACGGAATGGACGCCGGGCCGAAGTCTTCGGCCAACTCCCCTTCCCCGCGGCGCTTCGGCGCCGCGGTTCTGGGCCTGCTGCACGGCCACATCGAACTGCTCGGCGTTGAGTTGCAGGAGCAGAAGACCCGCACGGTGCAGATGCTGTTGATGGCTGGCCTGGCGCTGGTCTTCGCCCTGCTCCTGCTGATCGCCCTGTCGGTACTGGTGCTGATCGTCTTCTGGGACAGCTACCGCCTGCAGGCCGCCATCGGACTCTGCCTCTTCTATGTGGCCGGCAGCCTCTTCTGCGCCTGGCGCCTGCACCTGCTGGTCAGCGACGAGAGCTCGCCGTTCAGCGCAACCCTTGAAGAGCTGGCCCGTGACCGGGAGCGACTGTTGCCATGAGCGAAATGCCCGACGCCCGTAATCTGACCCGCGCCGAACTGCGCAAGGCCATCATCCGCCTGCGCCTGGAAATGCAGCGCCAACAGATCCGCCAGGAAGGTGAATTGCTGCTGCAGCCCCTGAAGCAGGCACGCAACCTCGGCCAGAACCTGCGCAGCGGCCTGAGCGGCAGCACCCCGCTGTGGGGCGCCGGCGGAGCGGCCGCACTCGCGCTGCTGCTCGGACGAAAACGCGGCTGGGTCCGCCTGTTGCGCATCGGCATCGCCCTCGCACCGATCATCCTGCAGATGCGCAGGAAGCCCGATCACCAGGACCCGCCGGCGCCCTCGACGCATCTCTGACGTCCAGACTGGCCACATTCCTGCTACTGGCCACATTCTTGCTAAGTAACAGTGAGCGGCGCTCAAGCGCTTCCCTGTCACGCCACTAAGGATGTGTCCCTTGATCGACGGGCAACCCATCGCCTGCTTCCAGCCCTTCATCGACACCGCAACCGGCCTGATTGCCGGTGTCGAAGCGCTGGGGCGGCTGCGCCAGGACAACGGCGACCTGCAATCGGTCGGCCCGCTGTTCTTCAACCCGCGAGTCGGCCTCGCCGAACTGCGCCGCCTCGACCGGCAGATCCGCGACGCCGCCCTCGCCCGTATCCATGAAGCGCCCAAGGACTGGTTCCTCAGCCTGAACATTTCGCCACGCTGGATCAGCCGCCTGCGCCCGAACCAACCCCTGCCCAGCCTCAAGCAACTGCAGCAGCAAGGCGTGCCGCCCGAGCGCGTGGTCTTCGAGATCACCGAACTGGGCGGCGCCCACCAGCGCCTGCCGGAAGTGGTTGCTCGCTACCGCGATGCCGGCGCACGCATCGCCATCGACGATTTCGGTGCCGGCTACTCGCAACTGGACCGCGTGCTGGCACTGCAGCCGGACATCCTCAAGCTGGACATGCGCCTGTTCCAGGAAGCCGCCCGCGGCGGCCCCAGTGGCGAAGTGGTCAAGGCCCTGGCGCAGATGGCCGAAAAGACCGGCTGCTGGATCATTGCCGAGGGCGTGGAAACCGAAGAGGAAATGGACTTCGCCCTGGAGTGCGGCGCGCGCTATGTGCAGGGCTTCCTGTTCGCCAAGCCGGCGCTGGAATTCCCCGCCAGCGACGCCTTCCGCGAAGCCTTCGCCCAGCGTCGCGACCACTATGTGCATCGCAAGTTGCAGGAGCGCTCCAACCTCATCCAGCTGCGCCAGCAGCTCTCCGAACTGATGAACATGCTGCGCCCCTGGGCAGAGGGCGGCGCCATGCTCAGCAGCCTGCCGCCCGCACCAGAGTCATTCGGCCGCCTGTTGCGCATCTACCAGTGCGACCGCCACGGCACGCAGACTTCGCCAAATCTGGAATGGAACGGCCTGTTCTGGAAGGAGAACCGCCGCTACCTGGGCCACAACTGGTCCTGGCGCCCCTACTTCTACCAGTTGCTCGCCGAGGGTTGGGAAGAACGCCGACTGACACTCTCCAACACCTACCGCGACGCCACCACCAACCAGTACTGCATGACCGCCGGCCAGTTCATCGACCAGGGTCGACGCCTTCTGCTCATCGATATCGACGCCGAAGGCCTCTAGCGCCGCGATTGAGATTGCCGGCGCGAACGGCTAGCGTTGCCGGTAACTCTCTCGATTGCGGAAAGAAGAATGGATTGGCACACCCTGCTCCCCCGGGAGCGCCTCGGCAAACCGGTGCACAGCAGCGCAGAACTGGGCCGCAGCGCCTTCCACAAGGACCACGACCGGATCATCTTCTCCGGTGCCTTCCGCCGCCTCGGGCGCAAGACCCAGGTGCACCCGGTATCGAGCAACGACCACATTCACACCCGCCTGACCCATTCACTGGAGGTCGGTTGCGTCGGCCGCTCACTGGGCATGCGCGTTGGCGAGATCATTCGTGACCGCCTGCCGGAATGGTGCGACCCCGGGGACATGGGCGTGATCGTCCAATCCGCCTGCCTCGCCCACGATATCGGCAACCCGCCCTTCGGCCACTCCGGCGAAGACGCCATCCGCCACTGGTTCCAGCAGGCTGCCGGTCGTGGCTGGCTGGATGGCATGAGCGACGGGGAACGCTCGGATTTTCTGCACTTCGAGGGTAACGCCCAGGGCTTCCGCGTCCTGACCCAGCTCGAGTACCACCAGTTCGACGGTGGTACTCGCCTGACCTACGCCACCCTCGGCACCTACCTGAAGTACCCCTGGACGGCACGCCACGCCGACTCACTGGGCTACAAGAAGCACAAGTTCGGCTGCTACCGCAGCGAGCTGCCACTGCTGGAGCAGATCACCCAGAAGCTGGGCATGCCGCAGCTGGAAGATGAGCGCTGGGCGCGCCATCCGCTGGTCTACCTGATGGAGGCCGCGGACGACATCTGCTACGGCCTGATCGACCTGGAAGACGGCGTGGAAATGGAGCTGCTCGACTACAGCGAAGTGGAAGCGCTGCTGCTCGACCTGGTCGGTGACGATCTGCCGGAAACCTACCGCCAGCTCGGTCCGAAAGATTCGCGCCGACGCAAGATGGCGATCCTGCGCGGCAAGGCCATCGAACACCTGACCAATGCCGCTGCTCGCGCATTCGTCGAACAGGAAAAGACCTTGCTCGCTGGAAGCCTGCAGGGCGATCTGGTCGAGCACATGCATGGCCCGGCCAAGCGCTGCGTGCAACGCGCGAAGGCAATGGCGAGAGAGAAGATATTTCAGGACAAGCGCAAGACCCTGCACGAGATCGGCGCCTACACCACCCTGGAAATCCTGCTGAACTCTTTCTGTGGCGCCGTACTGGAGCAACACCGCCAGAGCACGCCATCGTTCAAGAACCAGCGCATCCTCGACCTGCTGAGTCACTATGCGCCGGACCCGAGCTGGACGCTCTATCGCTCCTTCCTGCGCGTGACCGACTTCATTGCCGGTATGACCGACAGCTATGCCACCGAGATGGCGCGCGAAATGACCGGCCGCTCCAGCCCGAGCTGAAGCTGCCGCGCAGGCTAGGCGGCCAGCTTGCGCAATTGCTGCAACAGATCGTCCTGCAAGATCGCCATCGCCTGCTCGACTGCCAAGGCCCGATTGCCCAGTTCCCGGCTGTCGAGACCATCCTTGCAGCCGCCTTCGAGCTTGCTGCAGAGGTCCTGGAGCATGTCCGCATTGACCAGTCGTGCTGCGCCCTTGATACGGTGGGCCAGATCGGCCAGCTGCTTCCAGTCGCCTGCCTCGCAGAGGGGCCGGACCTGGTCGATATCGATCCGGTTGCTGCTGTGCAACTCCTCCAGCAGGCGGCGGATCAGGCCAGGATTTCCGCCAGTCATTTCCCGCAGAGACTTCAGGTCGAAGCCATGGACCTGCGTTTCCACAGTTGCCTGATCGTCGTGGGTAGCTGACATCTTCGGCACAGCATCCAGTCGCGCGCGCAAGTTATCCAGGCCTATGGGCTTGAACAGGCAATCATCCATGCCGGCCTGCCGGCAGTTTTCGATCTCGTCGGGCTGGGCGTTGGCCGTAAACCCGAAGATCACACAGGGTTCGGCTTCCATCTCCTGTTCAAGCTCGCGAATTCGGCGAGCCAGGCCATAACCGTTCAGCACCGGCATATTGCAGTCGGTGATCACCAGATCGAAGTCCCCAGGATGCCACAGCTGCAATGCCTGGGAGCCGTCGGATGCCACCTCGACCTGGTGCCCCAGGTGCTCCAGTTGCTGGGTCAGCAGCATCCGGTTGGCCACATGGTCGTCGACCACCAGGACCTTCAGCGAATGGGCAGTCCTCGCGGCCCGCACGGCCTGCCCAACGTCGCATTCGGGCAGGCTTTCCAGGGTCTGCAGCAACAAGCGCACTGCGACCGTTGTGCCTTCGCCGGGCCGGCTTTCCATGCGCACGGTGCCGCCCATCATCTCCGCCAGCTTGCGACAGATGGTGAGCCCCAGACCTGTGCCACCTCGACTTGCATTGCCGCTACGGGCCACCTGACTGAAGGGCTCGAACAACTGGCGCTGCTCCTCTTCGGAAATACCGATCCCGCTGTCCTGCACACTGACCTCGAGGGCCAGCCGCTCGCCAGCGACGCGCTCGCCGCAGACACGAATCTTCACATGGCCGGAATCGGTGAACTTGATGGCATTGCTGACCAGATTCGACAGGATCTGCTTGAACCGTAGCGGATCGATCAACACGTCGCAGGCAGCTTCCGCCTCGATCTCCATCCGGAGTTCCAGCGCCTTCTGCCGCGCCAGGCCATCGAATACGCGCGCTACGGACTCCACCAGCTCTCGCAGATGGGCGCGCTCCGGCATCAACGTCAGACGCCCGGACTCGATCTTGGCCACATCGAGGATGTCGCCGATCAGCGTCAGCAACGAGCGCGCGGAATCGTAGGCGACCTCAACCGGCTCACGCTCCCAGTGCCCCTGGTTCGCACGGGTGAGCGCCAACTCGAGCATCCCGATCACCGCATTCATCGGCGTGCGGATTTCATGGCTCATGGTGGCCAGGAAGGTACTCTTCGCGCGGTTGGCCTCCTCAGCCTGCTCCTTCGCGGCTTCGAGCTGGTGGTGCAAGCGCTCGCGCTCGGTGACATCGATCCAGCCCGTCACCACACCGGAAACATCCCCCCCCGGCCCGCGGTACGGAGTGGCCCAGTAATGTATTTCCCGAACCTCGTCGCGAATCTGCAGGATCAGATCGGAGGCCACTTTCCCGTCCTGCTCCATGGCCTGCTGATGCATCTGCTGCAACCTTTGCGCGTCATCCGCCTGTAGCCAGGGACAGTCCACCACCCGCGAACCTTCCACCGACTCGCGCGGCATGCCGGTTTCCTTGAGGAAACCGATGTTGCAGGTGACCAGTCGCCCATCACGATCACGCACCGCCACAGGCTGCGGAATACCATCGATCAAGGCGCGCTTGAATTCGAGACGGTAGCTGAGCTCTTTCTCCAGATCCCGGCGGCGGCGCACCTTGCGCCAGAGCCACCCGTTCCACAGCAATACGATGAGCAAAGCCAGCGCTGCAGCCCAGGCGAGCTGGATGAACTGTTTGCGGTAGCCCTGCCAGATGCTGTCCGGCCTGTCCACGCTGGCAGACCAGCGCGTGGTGATATTGCTCAGGTCTTCGGGCGCGATGGCCAGCAGAGCCTTGTTCAGGATACTGAGCAGCTCGGGGTCCGCCTGGGACACCGCCAGCGAGAACTGCCCGGGTTCGCGATCCAGGGCCAGGGCAATCCTGAGATCCGGGTAATAGCGGGAGATCAGGTAGTTGGCCGACGACAGCAGGTGAATGCCGGCGTCCACCTTTCCTTCACTGATCATGGCGAGGTCGTCGACATTATTCTCGACTTCCAGCAGCTTCACCCGCGGGTGGCGGGCGCGCATGAAGTCCGCGATGATGGAACCTCTGGGAACGGCAACGCTGTGTCCATCGAGATCATCCAGGCTGTGGAGCCAGTCGCTTCCCTTCGGTACCACGACAACGAAGGACGCGGTCATGTAGGGGCGTGTAAAACTCAGCCACTCCTCGCGCTGAGCAGTCGGAGTCAACGCCGCAATCACATCCGCCTTGCCCGTGCGCATCTGGTCCAGCATCGCCGTGACGCTTGGCTGCGGGCGCACATCGAATTCGATCCCGGTTCGGCTCTGGACAAGCTCCAGCAGATCGGCAGCGATACCGCGAAACTGGCCCTGGGCATCGAAGAATGAAACAGGAGCCAAGGCCTGGTCGATCACGACTTTCGGCTTCGGGTGGCGGTCCACCCAACGCTGCTCCTGAGGCGTCAGGATGAGACGTAGGCCGGCGATGGGACTGCTACCGCCAGGACTCCAGCGACGCTGAATGGCCGTCTCGGCCTGGCGTGGAATCGCGTTCAGGGTACGGTCGATGATGTCCAGCAACGTCCGGTCGGAGGCATTCAGGGCAAAGCTGAAACCCTGGCCGTTGAAGCTGGCAAAGTTGAGCAGCCTGAGATTGGCCAGATATCCCTGGCTGATCAGGTATTGCGCACTGAAGGCATCGCCGACGAAGAGGTCCGCCTGACCGAAGGCAACCGCTTCCAGCGCCCGGCGCACAGACTGGTAGCTTTGCACGGTGGCGCCGGCCAGATACCTGTCGCGATCATCTGCCGGGTAGTAGTCGCTGACCACCGCAATGTGTTTTCCCGCGAGCTGTCCGCTGCTGTCCAGACGCGTGCTTTCCGGCCCGATGATGACCGGCTGGTTGGGAAAGTATGGGACTGAAAGCGCAACGTCCGGCCGCGCAGCCTCATACCCTGTAGCGCGACTCAATAGGTCGATTTCTCCGCGAGACAGCGCGGCCACGGCGGCATCTCTGTCGGGATAACGTCGTACTTCGATCCGAACATTGAGCGAGTCGGCAATGATCCCGACGATATCGGCAGTGATGCCCTCGAGATCGGCCCCACTACCCGTGATGTCGAACGGCGGGTAATCCGGAGCGGTGACCCCCAGGCGCAACGTGCGCTTGTCCCTGAGCCATTGCCAGTCGGAATCGCGCAGTTGCACCCCTGACAGGCTCGTCGGCCGAACGAGCCAGCAGGTTGATCGAGGTCCAGTCGTGCGGCTCCGCCATCACCCATCCGCAACAGATGAGTAGCAGCACACTGACGCAAAAGCGGAAGCGGCACATCAAACACCTCAGACCAGCGCGTTCCGCTTGGCGAACTCGATCAGGTCAACCAGCGAATGGGCATTGAGCTTCAGCAGCAGCCGGGTCTTGTAGGTACTGACCGTCTTGTTGCTGATGAACATCTGTTCGGAGATTTCCTTGTTCGAATAACCATTCGCAAGGTACTGGAGGACAGCCATCTCACGATCCGAGAGACGCTGGATGAGCTCCTGATCGTCCATCTGGCCATTGTTGCGACGAGTCTGGCGCACCGCCGTGCTGGGGAAGTAGTTGTAGCCGGCGACCACCGCGTTGACAGCGCTGATCAGCTCGGACAGGCCGCCTTGCTTGCAGACGAATCCCGAGGCACCCGCCTGCATGCAGCGCATGGCGAACAGCGAGGCGCTCTGCCCGGTCAGCACCAGCACTTTGAGCGGCAGCTCGAAGGCGGAGATACGGCTGATCACCTCCAGGCCGTCGAGACGGGGAATACCGATATCCAGGACGACCAGGTCGGGAACCAGGTCCTTGACGAGCGAAAGCGCATCTACGCCATTGTCGGTCTCACCAACGATGACATGGCCTTCCTTTTCCAGCAGCACACGCATTGCCATGCGAATGACCGGGTGATCATCGACAATTAGAACTTTGCTCATCAGCTTCCTCCCTCAGACCCTTCGTAAAAATGTCCTTCGGTAAGATATATGCAGAGCCGGCGCTGTCGAGATTACCTACCCTCAATATTGGCCATTAGAGGGCTTTCCTACACAACATCTAAATAATTCCTACAAGGAACCTTAAATATTTTGACGCCACATCAAAACCGGCAAGAAATTCCTGATAGGAAACGGCAGAAAATCTGACTACGTTTCCTGACAATCCTCCTCACTGTCGCTGCTTTTCCCATCTACCAGAGGCTCGATATACGCCTGAGCTACTCGTCGCGACCTGACCTTCGTCACTCGGCTTCCGGCAGCCACAGAGATCACGCCAACCCCTCTGACTAGGCCATTACGCCATGGACCATCCCAGTTGCACTCATCGCCGACCATTCCCGACACGGCCCTTGATCACATTTGCTGTCAGCCAGCGTCTGACAATCGCCCTGCCTCTTCCCCTCGCCAGACAGATCGGCTATCGAACACAGAAGGGTTAATACGGAGTCTCTTCTGAAACTTTCACAATCAAGATAACGACGCAACGACTCGAACCAGCATATATCGTGAAACTCAATTACCACCCAGAATCATGAACCACAAGAAACTCCTTGACCGGAGAACTTAACCCTCATTCAACCGGACAATCAGAGCGATGCATTGGCGAATCAACATATCCAGCAGCAATAAATCCTGATACCCGAAAATGGATAGCACTGAATTAACCAACCGCAATCACCGACTGAACCCCATTACAGCCTGGAGTTTTACGTGCAGGACAACAAATTCAGCATCCTGATAGTCGAAGACCATCCCTTCCAACTGATCGCCACACAAATGCAACTGAACAGATTGGGCTTCTTCCGCCTGGCGCCCGCTCTCAATGCCAATGAAGCGCGGGAGGAGTGTGCACGCCGCAACGAACCGTTCGACTTGCTGCTCTGCGATATCAACCTGCCGGACACTGACGGCATAGAACTGCTCGGCGAACTGGCCGAAGCCGGCCATATTCGCCAGGCGGTCCTCCTGAGTTGCCGCGATACCGAAGACCTGCAGGCCTTGCAGAAAACCCTGCGTGCACGGGGTTTACCCATCCTGGCTTGCCTGTCGAAGCCACTCGATGAATGGGCGCTGCTGCAGACCCTGGAAAAGGACAAGCGCCTCAGGACGCGGGCAGATTGACTGGCTGGTCCGGGTACCAGGCATCGATCAGCGGGCTGAGGCTGAAACCTGCGAGTTCCGGCTGCTGCTTCAGCCATCCGTCGATCAATTCGCGCTGCTCCAGGCTCACCGAGCCGCGCCGGGCGAGGCAGATGAACCCATACTCGTCGCAACCGCTATAGACCAGATCGTTGGGTTCGACGGCAACGGCCGCAAATCGCTCCATGAAAGCACTAACGGCCTCTTCGCCCGTCCCTTCCCTGTACTGAAAACTCAGTTCGAAGCCGAGCTCCTGGAACTCATCGACACACAACTTCTTGCGTAAACGACGGGAACGATGGGTCGCCATCTGAATCTCTCCTCAGGAGGGCTTTCGCCGCTCGATGCACGAGTATGTCCGGAACATATCCGGGACTTGCGCGAACAATGTCCCGATGTGCCTCTCCGGGACGACTGGCATCCGAAGGCCAGCGCATCCTGGAACGGCTTGCGGCATAATGTGTCGCAGCTCCCGGTCCAACAGGGAGTATTTCATCTGTAGTGTTGCGCTTCATCTTTTCATTTTTTCAAGTCAATGCCCGACCACTGGGATGTCATCTTTTCTATGTTCAAGTCTCTGCGTGTCCTCGCTCTCGCTACCTTATTGCCCTTCGCCTTGCCGGCCGTTGCCCAGATCAACAGCACCCTGCCCGAACGTGTACAGAAAGCGCTGAGGGCCAGCAAGCTCACCGACGACGCCCTGTCGCTGGTGATGATTCCCCTGGAAGGCCCCGGCAACGCCACCTATTTCAACGCTGACGTCTCGGTGAACCCGGCGTCGACTATGAAACTGTTCACCACCTATGCTGCCCTGGAAATGCTCGGCCCGACCTACCAGTGGCAGACCGAGTTCTACACCGACGGCCAGCTCAAGGACGGCACCCTCAACGGCAACCTCTATCTCAAGGGCGGCGGCGACCCGAAGCTGAACCTGGAGAAGCTCTGGCTGATGATGCGCGACCTGCGCGCCAATGGCGTGAACAAGGTCACCGGCGACCTGGTGCTGGATCGCAGCTATTTCAACATCCCGCAACTGCCGGTCTTCAACGACGACGGCGGCGACGACAACAAGCCATTCCTGGTCGGCCCGGATTCTCTGATGGTCAACCTGAAGAGCGTGCGTCTGGTGATCCGCACCGAAGGCAGCAAGGCCACCGTGCTGATGGACCCGCCGCTGGCGAACGTGCGTATCGACAACCAGATCCAGGTGAGCAAGGCCGCAGCCTGCCCAGCCTGGCCGAAGCTGCGCTTCAACCCGGTGACCCAGTTCGACGGCACTTCGCTGGTCGCCACCGGGCAGATTCCGCAGGGCTGCAGCGCCCAGACCTACATGTCCCTTCTCGAGCACCCCGCCTATACCGCCGGCGCCGTGCGCGGTATCTGGCAGGAGCTGGGCGGCAGCATCCTCGGCAAGGACCGCGAAGGTACCGTGCCGAAGAACGCCACCCTGGTAGCCCGCGCCATGTCGCCGGACGTCGTGGAAATCATCCGCGACATCAACAAGTTCAGTAACAACACCATGGCCCGCCAGCTGTTCCTCTCGGTCGGCCGCCAGTATCGCAATGGCGCCGACGCAGACGACGCCCAGGCCGCCCAGCGGGTGATCCGCCAGTGGCTGGCGCGCAAGGGCATCACCGCGAGCCATCTGGTGATGGAAAACGGTTCGGGCCTGTCCCGCGACGAGCGAGTCAGCGCCCGCGAAATGGCCGCCATGCTCCAGGCTGCGTGGCACAGCCCCTACGCCGCGGAGTACATCTCCTCGCTACCGATCGTGGCGAAGGACGGCACCATGCGCAAACGCCTGCGTGGCACGCCCATGGCCGGCGAAGCCCACGTGAAGACCGGTACCCTGAACACCGTACGCGCGCTCGCCGGCTTCAGCCGCGACGCCAACGGCCGCACCTGGGTAGTAGTGGCAATCCTCAACAGCAACCGGCCGTGGGGTGCCTCGTCGATCCTCGATCAGGTGTTGCTCGACCTCTACAGCAGCACCAAGCGCTGACCCCACGTGACCCCGGCCAACTGGCCGGGGTCTTCGCATCAGGCTTCGACCTTCTCCAGACGATCCCGTCCCAGTCGCTTGGCGCGATACACCGCGCGGTCCACCTTGCGCATCAGGTCGTCCGCGCTTTCGCCAGGGCACCAGGAAGCAACGCCAAAGCTCGCCGTCACCACACCGACACCCTCCATCGGCTGCCCGCGCAGGGCCCTCCAGAGTGCCTCTGCCAGTTGCCAGGCCTGGTCCGTGGTGCTCCCCGGGCAGAGCACCACCAGTTCCTCGCCACCGATCCGGCAGAACACATCGACTTTGCGCAAGCGCTGCGCGATGCGCTGACACAGGGTGACCAGCACGATATCCCCCGCCTCGTGACCGAAGCGGTCATTGATGTCCTTGAAGTGGTCGATGTCGAACATCACCAGCGACAACGGCTCGCCACTGCGGGCACAGCGCGCCATGGCCTGATCCAGTTGCTCCTTGAAGTAGCGGCGATTGTGGATGCCCGTCAGCGCGTCGGTGACTGACAGGCGCCGCAACTCCATCTCCGCCTCCTTGCGCCGGGTAATGTCGGTGGCGACGCCCAGGAATCCCGTGGTGTTGCCCGCAGAATCGCGCACGCCGGTAATGATCAGATTGATCTTCAGCTGCCGGCCATCACGGCGCACGCAGGTCCACTCGTGCTCCTCGTGCCCCTCGCCCACGAGAGCACCGACGACGTCGAAGCCGCGAATCTCCCGTCCAAGAATGCTCGACAGGTCCTGCGCGCGGCGACGGATCTCGTCCTTGACGAAGACATTCTCCGGCACCGGCCGCCCGATCACCTCCTGGGCGCTGTAGCCGAACATGCGCTCGGCGCCCACGTTGAAGCTGCGCACGAAGCCGCGCAGATCGGTCGAGACGATGGCCACCTGGGTCGCCGCATCGAGCAGTCCGTGCAGGCGACTGTTGACCTCGCCCAGCTCCAGTTCGGCGGCCTTGCGCGAACTGATGTCGGTCTGGGTGCCAATCATGCGACGTGGCGAACCATTGTTGTCGCGCTCCACCACCTGGCCACGATCCAGCACCCAGAGCCAGCGACCACTCTTGCAGCGCAACCGGTGCTCACTCTGATACAGCGAGGTTTCGCCGCGAAGATGCCGGCGCAACGCATCGCAGCGCGCGTCCTTGTCATCGGCATGGACCCGGCTCAGGCTCTCGTCGGTGGTCGCGCCCACCTCGCTGTCGCGGTAACCGAGCATGGCCTTCCAGGCATGGGAATAGAACACGTTGCCGGTATCCAGGCTCCAGTCCCAGACGCCATGGCCAGCGCTGTCCATGGCGAAATGCAGGCGCGCCTGGTTCTCCTGCAGCTCCAGCTGGTTGGCCCGCAGTTCAGCGGTGCGCTCGTCCACCAGTTGCAGGGCGCGCTGGCGTTGCCCCAGCAGCGCCAGCACATAGCCGGCCAGCAACAGCGAAGTCAGCCCGCCAGCGAACGCCACCCAGAGCTGCGGGTGCCCCTGGTTACGCCGCAGGAAGTCGCTGGAAGGCTCGACGCGCACCAGGTAGTCGCGGCCGGCAAACGGCAGGTGCCGCTCGGCAACCAGTCCCGCCGTCTGATCAGCCGCTACCGGGCTGCGATACAGCGGCACATCCGGACGCGGGTCGCCAGCATCGCGCAGCGTCAGCGCCAGCTGCTCGCCGCGTGCTTCCGATCCCTGCTCGATGAGCAGGCGGTAGCTGATCGCCGCCAACAGAATGCCCTGGATGCCGACTCGGGTTTCGGCTGTCGGGCTGGGCGTGCTGCTGCGATAGAGTGGCGCCGCCAGCAGCAGACCGGTGGAATCCGCCGGCGGCGCACCGGGCAGGACCACGGGCATCGAGGCCGCTACCGAGCGCGTCTTCACCACTCGCTGGGTCAGCTCGCGCCCCGGCAGGGTCGAGTTGAGGTCCAGGCCCAGGGGCATCTCCTGCAGGTATTCGGAAGCGCCATAGAGGACGGGAAAATAGCGCTCGCGAACCTGCGCCGGGATCGGCTGGCCCTGCAGGTCCAGCTCGAAAAGCATGTAGTCGAGCATGCCGGCATCATGGGCGCGGGCTTCAAAGGCGGCGCGCTGATGCTGATCCACGCGCGGCAGCCAGGCGTAACCCAGCGTGTCGCCCAGCAATGGACTGACGAAGTGTTCGAACTCCTCACGGGAAACCTTCGTGGAGTTCTCAAAGAAGCGCTGGATCGATTCCAGTTCGCTCTGCTGATTCGATAGCCGCTCGCGGACGCGCTCGATCCGCTCGTTGGCGGCGAGGGAAAACTGCTGCTCCAGGAAGGTGCGTGCATTGCGCCACACATTCCAGCCCAGCAAGGCCGTCAGCAACAGGCCAGCCACCAGCACGACGCCGGCGGCACGCAGGGCCTTCTTCTGGCTGGCGACTCCCTGAGCGGCGGGCAACTGCTCATAGGCCGGCAACTGAGTCATGCGCTTTCCCAACTCTCAGGGTGACTCAGTTTTTATAGCAGCCGATGGCCATTTGCCCAGCTTTGGCACGACGCACGGCCCAGGCCGCGCGCCGCTCGGGCCTCAACGTACGCTGATGCGCCAGGCACGGTGGATCTTGCTGTTGCGGGCAAAATCCTGGTCCAGCGTCTGGGCGCTGATTTCCTCGACCTGGTAACGCGCTGCCAGCCCTTCATCCAGTTCGAACTTGCGGAAGTTGTTGGAGAAGTACAGCACCCCGCCCCTGGCCAGTCGCGCCATGGCCAGGTCGATCAGTTCAACGTGGTCGCGCTGCACATCGAAAACGCCTTCCATGCGCTTGGAGTTGGAGAAGGTCGGCGGGTCGATGAACACCAGGTCGTATTCGCCGCGGTCCTCGCGCAGCCACTCCATGACGTCGCTCTGCACCAGACGCTGTTTGTCGGAGAAGCCGTTGAGCGACAGGTTGCGCCGCGCCCAGTCCAGGTAGGTCTTCGACAGGTCAACGCTGGTGGTGCTGCGCGCATCGCCCTTGGCGGCATGTACGGTGGCCGTGGCGGTGTAGCAGAACAGGTTGAGGAAGCGCTTGCCGGCAGACTCGCGCTGGATGCGCAGGCGGATCGGGCGGTGGTCGAGGAACAGGCCGGTGTCGAGGTAGTCGGTCAGGTTGACCAGCAGCTTCACGCCGCCCTCTTCGACCTCCATGAAGCGGCCTTCGGCGTTCTGCCGTTCGTACTGCTTCTTGCCGGACTGGCGCTCGCGACGCTTGATCACGATGCGCTCGGTGGGAATGCCCAGCGCCTGCGGCAACGCGGCGAGCGCGTCGAGCAGACGGATCTGCGCCTTCTCCGGGTCGATGGACTTGGGCGCCGCGTATTCCTGCACGTGCGCCCAGTCGCGGTAGAGGTCCACGGCCAGGGCGTACTCGGGCATGTCGGCGTCGTACACCCGGTAGCACTCGATCTTTTCCTTGCGCGCCCACTTGCCCAGCGCCTTGACGTTCTTCTGCAGGCGGTTGGCGAACATCTGCCCGCCTTCGCTCAGACGCGCCTGTTCGATCACCGCGGCACCCTGGGGCGGAGCGGCATCGCTGCGTTCGCCACGCTCGCCGGTCACGAACTGGCGAGGCTCCACGTCGAGCATGATCAGCTTGCAGGGCAGCGCGCCGTTGAAGAAGGCGTACTGCTTGTGACTGCGGATGCCCATGCGCTTGCCCAGCTCCGGCGCACCGGTGAAGATACCGGCGCTCCAGCCCAGGCAGCTCTGGCGCAGGCGCTCGCCCAGGTGCTGATAGAGGTAAAGCAGGCTGGCTTCATCACCCAGGCGTTCACCGTAAGGCGGGTTACAGATGATCAGGCCCTTCTGGCCCTTGTCCGGGCGCGGCTCGAAGGTGGCCAGCTCACCCTGGTAGATCTTCACCCACTCGGCCAGGCCGGAGCGCTCGATGTTGTTGCGCGCCGGCTGGATCAGGCGCGGGTCGGCTTCGTAGCCACGAATCCACAGCGGTGTCCTGGCCAGGCCGACTTCCGCACGCTGCTGCGCCTCTTCGATGAGTTTCTTCCAGATCGCCGGCACGTGGCCCAGCCAGTTGCTGAAGCCCCAGCGCTCGCGCTTGAGGTTCGGCGCCACATCGGCGGCGATCAGGCCGGCTTCGATGAGGAAGGTGCCCACGCCGCACATCGGGTCGGACAGCGCACCTCCTTCGGCGGCGATCTTCGGCCAACCGGCACGGATCAGCACGGCAGCGGCAAGGTTTTCCTTCAGAGGAGCGGCGCCCTGCTGCAGGCGGTAGCCACGCTGGTGCAGGCTGTGGCCGGACAGGTCCAGCGACAGGACCGCCTGGCCACGATCCAGATGCAGGTGCACGCGGATGTCCGGGTTGACCTTGTCCACGGTCGGGCGCTTGCCGAACTCGGCGCGCAGGTTGTCGACGATGGCGTCCTTCACCTTCAGTGCGCCGAAGTGGGTGTTGTCGATGCCCGAGCCCTTGCCGCTGAACTCCACCGCCAGGCTGCCGCCGGCATCCAGGTGGTCGCTCCAGGACACGGCATTGACGCCCAGGTAGAGATCTTCGGCGTTGCTCACCGGGAAGCGCGACAGCACCAGCAGCACGCGGTTGGCCAGGCGCGACCAGAGGCACAGGCGGTAGGCCGTCTCCAGGTCGCCCTTGCCACGAATGGCCGAAACCTGGGCGCGCGCCTCGGTCAGCCCGAGTGCCTGGGCTTCCTCCAGCAAAAGGCCATCGAGCCCTTTCGGGCAGGTGAGGAAGAGATCGTGCAAATCCGACATGCAAATAGTTCCCGGGCCGCAGCCCTTTCATCAAAGCCGCTAATGGCCTTGTCGGCCACCTTGGGTTCATTCGAGAGAACCCAGGCAACCCCTGTCATCATTTTCAGGGATGGACCGGCAACCGGCCTGCGGCCTCGCGTCGCAGAAAGTCATCCCACTCGTCGGAACGAGAGGTGGTCTCAATTAGACACACATTCCTCTTGATCCTTGGCAAGCTCCCGCCCCTGGCGGGTTATGCCGTACTGGCATTTTGCAAACCGGACGAACCTTATGGCCCAAACCCATAAGAGTTACGTCCTTATGACAAATTGGTCATTCACAGCCCCGGAACCTTTCGATAGAACTCGGGGTAATCCTTCACCGCAACGGTGTCGGGCGGGGCGCGTCACGCCGGCAATGCGCCCCATTGGCGGAATATTCCGCCCGGCCTCCCTGGGGGGCCAACGGGACATAACAGTCAACAAGTGAGGGCAACACCCTATGAGAAGACTTAAGCGTGATCCGTTGGAAAGAGCCTTTTTGCGCGGTTATCAGCACGGCATTACTGGAAAATCTCGCGACCTCTGTCCGTTTACCCATCCCACTACCCGGCAATCCTGGCTCAACGGCTGGCGTGAGGGCCGCGGCGACAACTGGGATGGTTTGACCGGCGCCGCCGGTATTCAACGAGTGAACCAATTGCAGCACGCAACAGGCTGAATCCAGGGTCACCCACGACTTCCCCAAGCCGCCCCATCCGGGCGGAAAAGGGCGCAAGCCCAAGGGCTCCGAAAGGAGCCCTACTTATTTCTCCTGCCTGACCTTATGCCCGCTTCGCCGCCGCAATGGCATCCACCGCCTCGCGGATCAGCGCCGGGCCCTTGTAGATGAACCCCGAGTAGATCTGCACCAGGCTCGCACCCGCCGCGATCTTCTCTGCTGCATGGGCACCTTCGGTGATGCCGCCAGCGGCGATGATCGGCAGACGACCGCCCAGCTCACCCGCCAGCACCTTGACGATGTGGGTACTCTTTTCGCGCACCGGAGCGCCCGACAGGCCACCCGCCTCGTTGCCGAACGGCAGGTGCTCGACGCCCTCGCGCCCCAGGGTGGTGTTGGTGGCGATCACCGCATCCATACCCGACTCGATCAGGGCGGCGGCGACCATCGCGGTTTCCTCGTCGCTCATGTCGGGGGCGATCTTGATCGCCAGCGGAACACGGCGGCCGTGCTGCACGGCCAGGTCTTCCTGGCGCTGGCGCAGCGCTTCGAGCAGTTGCTTGAGCGAGTCGCCGAACTGCAGGCTGCGCAGGCCGGGGGTATTCGGCGAGCTGACGTTGACCGTGACGTAGCTGGCGTGGGCGTAGACCTTGTCCAGGCAGATCAGGTAGTCATCGACCGCACGCTCGACCGGGGTATCGAAGTTCTTGCCGATGTTGATACCCAGCACGCCCTTGTACTTCGCTGCCTTGACCCGCTCGATCAGGTGATCGACGCCATGGTTGTTGAAGCCCATGCGGTTGATGATCGCGGTGGCCTGCGGCAGGCGGAAGATGCGCGGCTTGGGGTTGCCCGGCTGCGGACGCGGGGTGACGGTGCCGATCTCGACGAAACCGAAGCCCAGCTGGGCGAAGCCGTCGATGGCGTCGCCGTTCTTGTCCAGGCCGGCGGCCAGCCCTACGGGGTTGGCGAATTCCAGCCCCATGACCATTACTGGCAGGCTTTTCGGCGCCTGGGTCAGCAGGCCGTTGAGGCCCAGACGGCCACCCGCGCCGATCAGGTCGATGGACAATTCATGGGAAGTTTCCGGGGAGAGCTTGAACAGGAGCTCGCGGGCCAGGCTGTACATGGTCGGGCATCGGTCGGCAAAATGGGGCGCTATTATAGCCAGCCCGCCCTCGCTCACGCGAGGCGACGCAGCGCCAGCAGCCGCCCGGAGTCGTCGAATTCCAGCTCGAAGCTGCCGTGGACTCCGGAGTGAGTGACGAATGGACGCAGGTGATGGGCCGGCAGATTGACCCGTCGGCCATCGCGACTGGTCACCTGGACCCGGTTGGCATGCCCGCTATAGAGCGCCTGCAGCCGCTCCGCCGACAGGGATATATCCAGCACAACGCAAGCCATGGAGGCCTCCAGCAAGTGAAGGAAAGAATTTTGCCACAACGCATGCGCCCAACAGCGCCAGGGTTTTCTATGCTTAGGGCAATTCGCCGCGCATCGGGCCCGGCGCTTCCTGCACTGACCTGCTGGCCATCGGGAGTCTTGCGTCGTCCATGAGTCAACCACCTCGCCCCCGCAGCGTGACCAGCCGGCTGGCCGCCTTCGCCCAGCGCCTGGGCATCGGCAGTACCGATGGGCGGAACGTCGCCGAGCGCAGCCGGAGCCTGTCCCTGCCTTTCGAATCCCTGCCCGACTGGCCCGCCGGTCTGGGCTGGCAATCCGGCGCGCCGCTTTACCGGCTGATCGACCTGCCGCGCGGCGCGCTGTCCGGCCCGGTGCAGGAAGACAAGGCGCGCATCCACAGCGTTCTCAAGCGCCTGGTGGCCAGCCACCGCGAAGAGCATCCCGCCGTCGACATTCGAAGCATCGATGGCCTCTGCTGCCGCAGCCTGCTCGATAGTTCCCTGGCGGGGCTCGAAGAACTCTCCAACTGCGAGCAGTGCCGCAAGGTGCGGATCATCAGCTACAACGACTTCACCAAGGTGCTGGGCGTGGCCCTTCCCGGTTTCGAGCGCAAGGCGCCACTGCAATTACGCAGTGCGGGCTGGCACGGCGCGCGGTTGTTCCGGGAAGACGACAATCATCCCTGCGAACTGGCCAACGCAGTGGTCTACGCCCGCCGCCGGGGGCTGGAGATCATTCTGCCGGCAAGTATCCAGCGCTTCGAACTGCAAGCGTCCGTGCTGGATGAACTGGAGCGTGACTTCCACATGCTGGCCATGCCGGCCAAGGCCTGGAGCGACGCGTCCTTCATGGAACTGCTGCTGGAGACCGGCATGCCCTATGCCCGCTTCGGCCTGTTCAACTCCGAAACCCCGGAGAGTCTGTTGCTGCCTCGGGACCATCCGCAGTCCGACGCCTTCGGTCAGGGGCTGCGGGAGGCCGGTGCGCCGGATGTGATCGCCTATCTGCGCCGCGCCGGCAAGACTGCCTGACCCGCCCGGTCATTCCTCAGGCGCATCCTCGCCGAGCAGGCGCTCTTCCTCGTCCAGGCTTTCCAGCACCTCATGATGTCGGGCTCGCCACTCTTCCAGGCTGAGCCCAAGGGTCGCCAGCAGCTGCGGATTACTCTTCACCAGGTAGACCGCCGCGCGCTGGGCGGAGTCCTCCACCTTCCAGTTCACCTCCTCCGAGTCGATCGGCCCTTCATAGGTGATCCAGCGGGCGAAGTCCGGATACACGCTGCAGACCTTCTGGAAATCAAGGTCGCGCATGCGCTGGTTGCCGTACTCGATGTTCTCCACATCCTTGGGCTTCATGTCGACCGTTTCGGCGAAGGCCCGGCGTGACAGTCCCGTCAACGAGCGAAGCGCCCGTAGTCTTTCTCCCGCGGTGAACAGGAAACGTTTCTTCATCATGCGTCATCCATCTCCGAGACCGCCAAAGCCTGGAAAAACACCCTAACAACTAGGATAAATTCGCTGCCCAAGCCGCGAGCAATGGCCGTGGATCAAAGAGACGGGATGGTGCGGGACACAGCATGAACGAGGAAAGCGAATTCAGCCCGGACCTGGTCGCCGGTGGCTATTACGTGACGCCCCAGCGCTTTGCGCAGCTGGTCGGTCTGAACGATCGTCCCGCCATTGTGCAAGGCTGGATCGATCAGGGAGCGATACCAACTCTCCGCCTGGGCGGCCAGGTCCTCATCGACCTGGGCGCCCTGCTGCTGATGACCCAGCCTGATCAGGCCTGATCCGCCTCCTGGGCGGCCTGCAGCGCCGGTACGGCGGGAATGCCGATATCCACGCAGAGCGCCAGGACGCGCTCCAGGTCATTGCGATAGACCAGCACGCACTGCAACGCGGTATCCAGCGGCTCGCTGAAGTCCACCAGCACGTAGCCGCCCTTTTCCGGGTACAGCGCACCGAGCTGAGTCTGGATGCGGTTCAGCGCGGCAAGCGGTTCGGCCTTGCGCAGTTGCTTGGCCTGCAGCACGAAGCTCACGCTCGGGTCAAAGGAGGCACGGATCTCGCCGAACAGCTCCTCATAACTGTCGCCCATGAACAGCACGATTTCCGGCAGGCTGCCCACCACCACCCACTCACCCAGCGGGATGGGGAAATCGTCGTCGTAGTTGATGTCCGGATTGGCGGCGAGGAAGGCCGCCGGATCGGCGTAGGCCTGCGAAGCCTCGTCGGCGACCTGCTGGATCTCGTCTTCACCGAGGCAGCCGGAGCTGATCAGGGTGAGGAGTTCGACGAGTTGCGCTTTCATGGGGAGGTCCTGAATAGGGATGAACAGCCGGAAAGGATATCCGCATTCGCCGTAAAACGCCGCTGCCGGGAACTTTCCGCAGGAAAAAGACGTCCCAAGTCACCCGAACCAATACTCATTATTGAACGGGATGATTTCTGCTCGCCTCGAGCGGTTGATAGCCTGACAACCATCCCGAACCAGCCTGCGTGTGAAAACCATGAACCGTGCCCTCGCCCTTCTCTCCCTGACCCTGCCTTTATGGCTGGTGGGCTGCGCCAGCCAGCCGGCGCCGCAGCAAGAGCCCTACAGCGATGAGCAGGTGAAGTCCTTTGCGCTGAAGATGCTGGGGACCAGCAACATGTCCGAAGAGCTCTATGCGAAGTACCGTCGGGCGCTGACCGAGCCGCGCGTGGATGGGCGGAGCGGGAGCTGATCCTGCACCTCCGTACGATCCATCACCCTCTCTTCTCCGCGACATCCATCGCAACGATTTTCGCCCCCCGCTGAACATCCCGAAGTCCACGCTCCCTGGCAGGAGCGGGCCATGCCCGCGATCGCGCCCATGGGGCGCTCCTGCAGGGGATTTCCGTCGTTTCCGCACGTCCATGCGCTGCGAATCACAGGAAGGAACACGACGCGAGCTCGCGTCAGCATCCAGCCGCAAACCCGAGCCGAAAAAAAGCCCCGCACGAGGCGGGGCTGGAGCATCAAAAGGTCTTGAAGGCGTTGCGCGTCAGACCGGGCACACGCCCTGCTGGTTGCTCTGCGCCAGGTCGAGCAGCTCGCGATTGGCCACGGCGTACATGGCGTAGTCGGTGCTGGTGGAGGCACGCAGCTCGACCAGCATGGCGCGCCAGCGGGCCACCATCGGGGCGTGCTGGTCCAGCCAGAGCGCCACGCGCGCATCGATCTCCGCCGGGCCGTCCTGCATCTGCAGCACGGAGACGGTGATCGCCCGCTGCTGCCAGTCCAGGTCGTCGCGGAAGGCTTCACGGGCCAGCGCCTGCCAGTTGTTCTCCACCGGCAGAGAGCTGATCTGCTGCAGGTACCAGGTCAGTTCCAGCTCGCTGCCCAGGGCGAAGTAAGCGCGCGCCACGTCGGCCGGGTCACGGCCGGTGACGTCCGCCGCTTCGATGATCGGCAGCAGGGTGTAGAGGTGACTGGTACCGGCGACCATGCGCGCCAGCAGCTCCGGCACGCCAGCATCGACGTAGGCCTGGTAGCGTGCCTGCCACAGCTCGCGGGTGGGGCCTTCGAGCAGCTCGTTGAGCTTCAGGCCCAGCGCGGCGATGCGCGGACCGAAGTGCGCAACGTCGCGGGCGGCATCCTGCTCGTTACGGCGACTACGCAGGAACCAACGGGTCGCACGGCGGCCCAGACGCATCAGTTCGTCCATCAGGGTCAGCTGCACTTCCGCCGGCACCTGGTAGTCCAGCGCCTCGATCTGGCGGAACCAGTGGGGCAGATGGAAGACATCACGCACGATCACGTAGGCACCCGCCACGTTCGCCGGCGTCATGCCAGTGGACTCCTTCAGGCGCTGCACGAAGGTGATGCCCATGTGGTTGATCAGGTCGTTGGCGATCTGCGTGCTGACGATCTCGCGCTTCAGGCGGTGCTTGCGCATGGCCGGGCCGAAGGTATCGACCAGGGTCTGCGGGAAGGCCGTCTCCATGTCGCGGGTCAGGTAGTCATCGTCCGGCACCAGCGAGCCCAGCAGCTGCTCCTTCAGATCGATCTTGCTGTAGGAGATCAGCACCGACAGTTCGGCGCGGGTCAGGCCCTGCCCGGCGGCGATGCGCTCAGCGAGGCCTTCGTCAGTGGGCAGGAACTCCAGCGCGCGGTCCAGCTTGCCGCGGCCTTCCAGGTCGCTCATCAGCCGCTTGTACTCGGCGATGCGCTCGCGGGCGCGGCGCTCGGCCAGGGACAGCGCCTGGGTCTGCTTGTAGTTGTTGCCCAGCACCAGATCGGAGACCTGATCGGTCATTTCCGCCAGCAGCTTGTTGCGCTGCTTGCTGGTCATGTCGCCGGCGGTCACCACCTCGTTGAGCAGGATCTTGATGTTCACCTCGTGGTCGGAGCAGTCCACACCACCGGCGTTATCGATGAAGTCGGTATTGCAGGCGCCGCCATTGAGGCCGAACTCGACCCGCGCCAGCTGCGTCATGCCAAGGTTGCCGCCCTCGCCCACCACCTTCACCCGCAGGTCGCGGCCGTCTACGCGCAGGCCATCGTTGGCCTTGTCGCCGACGTCGGCATGGGTTTCATCGCTGGACTTCACGTAGGTGCCGATGCCGCCGTTCCACAGCAGGTCCACGGGTGCCTTGAGCAGCGCATGGATCAGCTCGGTCGGGGTCAGGCGCTCGGCATCGATGTCGAAGCGTGCGCGCACTTCCGGAGTCAGGGTGATGCTCTTGGCGCTGCGCAGGAAGATGCCGCCACCGGCGGAGATCAGCGAGGCGTCGTAGTCGGCCCAGCTGGAGCGCGGCAGATTGAACAGGCGCTGGCGCTCGGCAAAGCTCGCCGCCGCATCCGGGTTGGGGTCGAGGAAGATGTGCATGTGGTTGAAGGCGGCAACCATCTGCAGCTTGTCGGACATCAGCAGGCCGTTGCCGAACACGTCGCCGGCCATGTCGCCGATACCGATGACGGTGACGTTGTCCTTCTGCACGTCGATGCCGCGCTCGCGGAAGTGGCGCTGCACCGAGACCCAGCCGCCACGGGCGGTGATGCCCATGCCCTTGTGGTCGTAGCCGGCGGAGCCGCCGGAGGCGAAGGCGTCGCCGAGCCAGAAGTTGTAGTCGGCGGAGATGCCGTTGGCGATGTCGGAGAAGGTCGCGGTGCCCTTGTCCGCCGCTACCACCAGGTAGGGATCGTCCGGATCGTGGCGCACCACGTTGGCCGGCGGCACGAGCTGCCCTTCCTTGATGTTGTCGGTGATGTCCAGCAGCCCGGAGATGAAGATGCGGTAGCAGGCGATGGCCTCGGCCTGGATTTCATCGCGGCTGCCGCCGACCGGCAGGCGCCGCGGGATGAAGCCGCCCTTGGCGCCGGTGGGCACGATCACCGCGTTCTTCACCTGCTGCGCCTTCACCAGCCCCAGCACCTCGGTACGGAAGTCTTCTTCGCGGTCGGACCAGCGCAGGCCGCCACGGGCCACGTCGCCGAAGCGCAGGTGCACGCCTTCCACGCGCGGGCAGTAGACGAAGATTTCGAACTTCGGCGTCGGCCGCGGGATTTCCGGGATGGCCTTGGGGTTGAACTTGAAGCTGAAGTAGCTCTTGTTCTGCCCGGCCGCGTCGGGCTGGTAGAAGTTGGTGCGCAGGGTCGCCTTGATCAGGTCGAGGTAGCGCCGCAGGATGCGGTCCTCGTTGAGCACCTGGACGTCGTCCAGGGCGGTGAGGATGGCCTGTTCCAGCTTCTGCTGCTTGTCTTCCAGGTCCTCGGCGGTGAGCTTGCGGGCCAGGTAGAAGCGGGTCTTGAACAGGCGCACCAGTTCGCGGGCGATATCCACATGGGCGTTCAGCGCGCTGGCGATGTAGCCCAAGTCAAAGCCCAGGCGAATCTGCTTGAGGTAGCGGGCGTAGGCACGCAGCAGCGCCACGTCGCGCCACGGCAGGCCGGCGGTCAGCACCAGGCGGTTGAAGGCGTCGTTCTCGGCATCGCCATTGACGATGTGGACGAAGGCATCCTGCAGGGTTTCGTTGAGCTCCTGGATGTTGACGTCCAGGCCTTCGGCGTAGGTGAAGGCGAAGTCATGAATCCAGTACTCGCGGCCATTGGTGTGGCGCAGGCGGTAGGGGAACTCGCCGAGCACGCGCAGGCCGAGGTTCTCCAGGATCGGCAGGACGTCCGACAGCGCCAGCGGTGTGTCGGCGTGGTAAAGCTTGCAGTGCAGCTGCTGCTCTCCCTGGGCCAGCGGCTGATAGAAACTCATCACCAGCGGGCGGCTTTCGGACAGGCTGGACAGGTGCTGCAGGTCCACCACCGCGAAGTGCGGGGCGAAGCGCTCGCGGTAGCCGGCCGGGAAGCCTTTCGGGAAGTCTTCCAGCAGGTTGTTGCCCTGCCCTTCGCCGAAGTTCTCCAGCACCAGCGCGGCGTAGTCGTCCTGCCAGGAGCGGCAGGCCTGGATGGCTTCCTGCTCCAGCTGGGCGGCGTCGACGTCGATGCGGTTCTTCGGATCGACGCGCAGGATGAACTGCACGCGGGCCAGGGTGGATTCGGAGAAGAAGGTCCAGAACTCGCAGTCGCTGGCCTTCAGGCGCTCCATCAGCACCTGCTGGATCTTCATCCGCGTTTCGGTGGAATAGATGTCGCGCGGCACGTAGGCCAGGCAGTAGGCGAAGCGGCCGTACGGGTCCTTGCGCAGGAACAGGCGGATCTTGTTGCGCTCCTGGATCTGCACGATGGACATGGCGGTGTTGTACAGCTCGTCCACCGGGGTCTGGAACAGGTCGTCGCGCGGCAGTACCTCGAGGATCTGCGCCAGTTCCTTGCCCAGGTGCGCCTTGCTGTCGAAGCCGGAGTTCTTCAGCACCGCGGCGACCTTGCCACGGATGAACGGGATGTCGAACACGCTCTCGGCGTAGACCGCCGAGGTGTACAGGCCGAGGAAGCGGAACTCGCGGACGACCTTGCCCTTGGCATCGATCTCGCGGATCGACACGTAGTCCGGGTAGGCCGGACGGTGCACGCGGCTGGGCTGGGAAGCCTTGGCGAAGGACAGCAGGACCGGCTCGCGCAGGTAGGTGACTGCGTAGTCCTCGATGTGCAGGTCTTCCTTATTCAGGCCGGCGCGCAGCAGTTTGGTCAGGCCGAGGAAGGCCTTCTCGTCGTACACCAGATGGCCGCCGTCGGCCTCATCGTGCACGGTGAATTCTTCATAACCGAGGAAGGTGAAGTGGTTGTCCAGCAGCCACTCGAGGAAGGCACGCACCTCGGCGGTCTCTTCGGCGCGGGCCTTGGACTTGGACTTGCCCAGCCAGGCCAGCAGCTCTTCAGCCTTGGTGCGCATGGCCGGGAAGTCGGCGACCGCCAGGCGGACCTCGCCGAGCACGTCCAGCAGGGCTTTTTCCAGGGTGCGCAGTTCGCCGGCCTGGGAGACGCGGTCGATCTCCAGGTACATCAGCGATTCCTGGTGCACATCCTTGCCGGTGCTGTTCTTGGGCAGGATTTCCAGCAGCTCGCCCTTGGCATTGCGGCGTACGCTGAGCACGTTGGTCTGCAGGGTGTGGATGCTGTAGCCGCGGCGGTTCAGCTCCATGCGCACCGAGTCGACCAGGAATGGCTGGTCCGGGTGCAGCACCTGGACGGCAGTGTGGGTGGACTGCCAGCCGTGCTTTTCGTAATCGGGGTTGTAGACCGCCACTTCAGGTTCGGCGGGCTTGAAGCGTTCCAACAGGCGCCAGGAAGACAAGGTGCAGCCGACCAGGTCGGACAACCTGCGCTGGGTCAATTCGTCGAGGGAGATGAAGCCGAAGAACTGCTCGGCGAACAGGGCCACTTGTGGCAGACCCTTGTCGTCGACGTGCTGCGCCAGGGCCGCTTTCAGTTGTTGCTGGAAGTCGGCTTTGCTGGCTGCGGTGAAGAACGCCATGTTGTTACTCCACTGGGCTCGTTTTGTTGGATTGAGCGTAGAACGCATATCGTCTTGTGTCGGGCCACAGGTATAGACGGGCAGTGTGACCCTCGATTGACAGCCGCGACCGGCCGGTCATCGATCCCACCGAGCTTATCGGGAGTCACCCGGCGCTGGCTTACGGGGCTGCGACATATTCGGTCAACGGCATGCAGGCGCCGTGTCCAGGCAAGGGCGACCGATTTCGCAGTACGATCGTTCCGTATCTGCCGCAGGAAATATCAAAGCGCTATCATGGTGATTCCTGCCCTGGAACGGACGCCATGCAACGCCACCCGCCCCTGCACCGCCCGCTGCTGCGCCACCTGGATAACCTGCTGGTCACCCTGCTGGGCGCCGCGCTGCTGGTACTGGCCTGGCTGTTCCTCGACGAGGCCGTGCGGCCGCTGCTGATTGGAGCAGTCCCGGTCTACCTCGGCGTGCTGCTGCCGCGCATCGTCGGCCGCGACGAACGCCTGCGCCGCGTCGAAGCCGCGCGCGAGCGCTCGGTGCGCGAGTGGGGTTTCTGCAGTCGCGACCGCAACGGGCCGTGGATCAACTACATCGACTTCCCGCTGGTCTGCGAGGACCCGGTATTCGACGGCCGCTTCTTCTATAGCGAGTGGCTGGTGGTGCACGACGGCCGCATCATCATCAATCCCGGCCCCGCCAACGTGGACCTCGCTGCCGGTACCGTGGGCTACGACTTCGGCTGCGCCCGCACCTACGCCTGGGACGGCTGTTCGCCAAAGGTGCCGTTTTTCTGGCTCGCCACCCTCGGCACGCCGGACTGGTGGGAACACCTGGAAAGCGTGCAGTGCCTGCGCCACGGCCGGCAGAAGGAACGCGTGATGTTCTGGCCGGTGGCGCACCACGCGAGCCTGGTGCACGACGCGCTGTACCAGTTCCTCAACGTCGCCCCGGTGACCAAGGCCGAGGCGGACGACCTGTTCCACCGCATGCTCCTGCGCGCCGGCATGCCGCGTCTGGTGGCCCGGGTCTATCGCTTCGCCGTGGTCCATGGCGGGGCGCGCGACATGCGCCGCCAGCGCAACCCCAATACCTCGCTGCGCTGCCTGACGCCCCTGCCCGGCCTCGAAGCCCCTCGGGAACCACTAGCGCCGCACACGGCTCGAAGCGCAGCGCTGCAAGAGTGACGGCCGATGCAGTAAAGTAGGCGGCCCGACAGCCCCACCCTTAGTCCCAGGAAATCCACGCGATGGAACATCGTGAGTCGCTCCTTGCACTGCGCCAGTATCTCTCCAGCCAGATCCTCGGCCAGGAAAAGCTCATCGAGCGGCTGCTCATCGCCCTGATCGCCGACGGCCACCTGCTGGTGGAAGGCGCACCGGGCCTGGCCAAGACCAAGGCGATCAAGGATCTGGCCGAGGGCCTGGAGGCCGAGTTCCACCGCATCCAGTTCACCCCCGACCTGCTCCCGGCCGACATCACCGGCACCGAGATCTATCGCCCGGAAAACGGCAGCTTCGTTTTCCAGCAGGGGCCGATCTTCCACCACCTGGTGCTGGCCGACGAAATCAACCGCGCACCGGCCAAGGTGCAGTCCGCCCTGCTCGAAGCCATGGCCGAGCGCCAGGTCAGCGTGGGCCGCAGCACCTATGACCTGCCGCCGCTGTTCCTGGTGATGGCGACACAGAACCCCATCGAGCAGGAAGGCACCTACCCGCTGCCCGAAGCCCAGCTCGACCGCTTCCTCATGCACGTGAAGATCGGCTACCCGGAAGCCTCCGTGGAACGCCGCATCCTCCAGCAGGCCCGTGGCGAAGCCCTGCACGGCGAGACGAAGCCGGAGCGCCGGGTGACCCAGGAAGCCATCTTCGCCGCCCGCCACGAAATCCTCGGTCTGTACATGGCCGACGCCGTGGAGGAGTACCTCGTACAACTGATCATGGCCACGCGCACTCCGGCCAAGTACGACGCCGAGCTGGCCGAATGGCTGTCCTACGGCGCCAGCCCGCGCGGCTCCATCGCCCTGGACCGCTGCGCACGCGCCCATGCCTGGTTGGCCGGGCGCGACTTCGTCAGCCCCGAGGACATCCAGGCGATGCTCTTCGACGTGCTGCGTCATCGCCTGATCCTCACCTTCGAGGCGGAAGCCGCCGGGATCGACCAGGACCGTGTGGTCCAGCGCATCCTCGACGTGGTCGCCGTCGCCTGACATGCACAACGTCCTGGCGCCCGGCGTGGCCGTTTCGCTCGGCGAGCTGATCGAGATCCGTCACCGCCTGCGCGAAGTCCAGCTGTTCTCGACGCCCTCGCGACGCAGCCCGCTGATCGGCCTGCACCACTCGCGCCTGCGCGGCCGCGGCGTGGACTTCGATCAGGTGCGCGTCTACCAGGCCGGCGACGACGTGCGCACCATCGACTGGCGCGTCACCGCGCGCACCCAGGAGCCGCACACCAAGCTGTTCCATGAGGAGCGCGAGCGTCCGGTGTTCGTCCTGGTCGAGCAGAGCACCCGGCTGTTCTTCGGCTCCGGCCTGAGCTTCAAGTCGGTGCTCGCCGCCCGTGCCGCCGCCTTCATCGGCTGGGCCGCGCTGGCGCACAACGACCGTATCGGCGGGCTGGTCTTCACCGACAGCGAATGCCATGAGATCAAGCCACGGCGCAGCAAGCAGAGCCTGCTGCAGCTGTTCAACCTGATCGTGCGCGCCAACAACGCCCTGCTCGCCGGCTCTCACCTCAGCCACAGCGGCGACGGCTTCGGCATGGCCTTGCGCCGCGCCCGCGAGGTACTGCGCCCCGGCAGCCTGATCATGGTGATCTGCGACGAGCGCGCGCTCAGCGAAGTGGCCGAACAGCAACTGTCGCTGCTGGCACGGCACACCGACCTGGTCATGCTGCCGGTCTCCGATCCGCTCGACCACGCCCTGCCCGCTGCCGGGCTGCTGAGGTTCGCCGAGGGCCAGGCGCAGCTGGAACTGGACACCCACATCGACGAGCAACGCCTTGCCTACCGCGCCCTCGGCGAAGCCCGCCGGGAGCGCTGGCAGCGTCTGGCCCTGCGCCTGGGCGTGCCGCTGCTGCCGCTGAGCACCCAGGAAGAACTGGTGGAACAGCTGCGCAACCTGCTGGAACAGCACCAGCCGGGCTACGCGAAATGAACCCTCTCGACCAGCTGCAACCGCTGATCGAACCCGCTGCAGTGCCGTGGTGGCCGCCGGCGCCGGGCTGGTGGCTGCTCGCCGCGCTGGTTCCGCTGCTGCTCTGGGCGCTGTGGCGCCAACGCCAGCGCTGGCTGCCCCGGCGCAAGGCCAAGGTCGTCGTCGAGGTGCCGCTGGACCCACTGCGCGAAGCCGCGCTGGAAGAACTCAAGCGCCTGCCGCGCCCCTACGACCGCGCTCCGGCCGGCCCCTGGCTGCAGGCGCTCAATGGCCTGCTCAAGCGCCTGTCGCGGGCGCGCTGGCCGGACAGCCACAGCCACACCCTGAGCGGCCGCGCCTGGCTGGCCTTCCTCGATACGCGCTGCCCGGCCGCCGGCCTGACCCGCTGGATGATCCTCGTGGAGGGCGGCTACCGCGCCGAGTGCAAGCTGGACGACAAGGCCATCGACGGCCTCGCCGCCTCGGTGGAAACCTGGGTGCGCAAGCATGTTTGAGTTCGCCTGGCCCTGGGTCTTCCTGCTCGCCCCGCTGCCCTGGGTGATGCGCTTCATCCTGCCGCCGGCCGACAACGGTGAAGCGGCGATCAAGGTCAGCTTCCTCAAGGAACTCGAAGGCCTCGCCGGCCGCCGCGCACGCGCCCGCCTGCCGGCCTGGCGCCAGCAGGCGCCCTTCGCCCTGCTCTGGCTCTGCCTGCTGCTGGCCGCCGCGCGCCCGCAGTGGGTCGGCGACCCGCTGCCGATCCCGGCCACCGGCCGCGACCTGCTGGTGGCAGTGGATGTCTCCGGCTCCATGGACTACGCCGACATGACCTGGGACGGCGCCCAAGTCAGCCGCCTGGACCTGGTGAAGAAGCTCTTCGGCGACTTCATCGAAGGCCGCCGGGGTGATCGTGTCGGGCTGATCCTGTTCGGCACCCGCGCCTACCTGCAGGCGCCGCTGACCTTCGACCGCCACACCGTGCGCATCTGGCTGGACGAGGCGCTGATCGGCATCGCCGGCAAGGACACCGCCCTGGGCGACGCCATCGGCCTGGCGGTCAAGCGCCTGCGCCAGCGCCCGGCCGAGAGCCGCGTGCTGGTGCTGATCACCGACGGCGCCAACACCGCCGGCGAGATTTCCCCGCAGACCGCCGCCAGGCTCGCCGCCGAAGAACAGGTGAAGGTCTACACCATCGGCATCGGCGCCGATCCCAAACAGGGCGGCGTCGCCGGGCTGTTCGGCCTCAACCCGGGGCTGGACCTGGACGAACCGACGCTCAAGGCCATCGCCGAAAGCACTGGCGGCGAATACTTCCGTGCGCGCAACGGCGAAGAGCTGCAACGCATCTCCGACAGCCTCGACCAGCTCGAACCGGTGGAGCAGAAGCCGACCCAGGCGCGCCCGGCCATCGCACTGTACCGCTGGCCGCTGTTGCTGGCCCTGCTGATCAGCGCGGCGCTGGTCATCGGCACCCTGTGGCCACCCGAGGACTGGCGCTGGCCGGCCTGGATGGCGCGCCTGCAGAAGGAGCGCCGGCCATGAGCCATACTTGGCCGCACCTGTTGCACCCGCTCTGGCTGGCCCTGCTGCTGCCGCTCGGCTGGCTGCTGTGGAAACTCTGGCACCGCGAACGCCGCGCCGGCCGCTGGCAATTGCTGCTGCCCCAGGCCTTCCATCCCTGGCTGCTGTCCGGCGGCAGCGGCCGCCATGAGCGCCGCCCGTGGATCTACCTCGGCATCGCCTGGCTGCTGGCCGTCCTTGCCCTGCTCGGCCCGAGCTGGGAACAGGTGGAACAACCGACCATGGAGCGCAGCGACCCGCTGGTGGTGGTGCTGGAACTCACCCCGCAGATGCTCGCCACCGACCTCAAGCCGACGCGCCTGGAACAGGCCCGGCACAAGCTGCTCGACCTGCTGCAGAGCCGCAGCGACGCGCAGACCGCCATCGTCGTCTACGCCGGCAGCGCCCATACGCTAGTGCCGCTGTCCAATGACCTGGGCACCGCGCAGAACCTGCTGGACGCCCTCAAGCCATCGATCATGCCCGAGCCGGGTGAGCGCGCCGACCTGGCCGTGGCCCAGGCGCGCCGCCTGCTGGACAACGGCGCCGAGGGCAACGGCCGCATCCTGCTGATCACCAGTGCCCTGGACGCCCGTGAACGCCAGGGCATCCGCCAGGCACTCAAAGGCAAGGGCAAGGACCTGCTGCTGCTCGCCGTGGGCACCCCCGGCGGCGCCCCCATCGCCCAGGAAGACGGCACCTTCCTCAAGGACGACCAGGGCAACATCCTCGTGCCGCGCCTGGACGAAAGCTCGTTACGCGCCTTTGCCACCGACATGGGTGGGCGCTTCCAGCGTCTGCGCGCCAGCAGCAGCGACCTGCGCTCCCTCGGCCTGCTGGACAGCACCCAGGGGCTGCAGGTGAGCGAAGAGGATGCCCTGCTGCGCCTGCAGCGCTGGGCGGACCAGGGCTACTGGCTGCTGCTGCCGTTACTGCTGCTCGCCGCCTGCGCCGGCCGCCGCGGCTGGCTGTTCAGCCTGCCGCTGATGCTGCCGCTGCTCTGGGCGCCACCGCAGGACGCCAACGCCTTCGAGTTCAACGACCTCTGGCTGCGTCCGGACCAGCAGGGACAGCGCCTGCTCGACGCCGGGCACCCCGCCGAAGCCGCCGAGCGCTTCGACGACTTCCGCTGGAAGGGCCTGGCGCTGTACCGCGCCGGCGACTACGTCGATGCCGCCCAGGCTTTTGCCCAGGGCGATGACGCCGCGGACCACTACAACCGCGGCAATGCCCTGGCAAAGCAGAACGAACTGGAGGCCGCTATCGACGCCTACGACCAGGCGCTGGAACGTGATCCCGAACTGGAATCGGCCAAGCGCAACAAGGCACTGCTCGAAGACCTGCTGCGCCAGCGCAAGGACAACCCCGCAGGCGATGGCACCGACCAGCCACCGCAGCAGAACCAGGACCCTGCCCAGAGCAACGACCCCCAGGCCGCCAAGCCGCAGGATCAGCAGCATGAGGAAGAACACTCCAGCGAACGCGACTCGCAGCCGGCACCGGCGGCGAAGAACCCTTCGCAGGAGGCCGACCGCCCCTCCGCCAGCCAGAGCGATAAGCCCGGCGAGGATGCCGGCGAAGAACAGGAAACCAACCCGGAAGATGCCGGTCCACTGGATGACGAGCGCCGTCAGGCCCTGGAACAGTGGCTGCGGCAGATTCCCGACGATCCGTCCGAGCTGTTGCGCCGCAAGTTCTGGTACCAGCAACAGCAGCAGCGCCAGGAAACCAACCCATGAAAAGGCTGATCTGCCTGACCTTGCTCTGCCTCGCCGCTTTCCACGCCGAAGCCAGCCTCACCGCCAGCGTCGACCGCGCGCGCCTGAATCAGGGCGAGAGCGTCGAACTGACGCTGGAGTCCGACGACCCCACGCTGTTCGGCAAGCCCGACCTGAAGCCGCTGGACGAGCAGTTCGTGGTACTCGGCACCCGCCAGGTCAATCGCCTGACCACGCTCAACGGCAAATCCCAGGCCACCACGCGCTGGATCATCACCTTGCAGCCGCGCAACGAAGGCAAGGTGGAAATCCCGCCGATCCACCTGGGTGGCAACGCCAGCGAACCGATCAGCCTCGACGTGCTCAAGGCCGAGGACAGCGCCGAGGGCCAGAAGCTCGCCCCGGTGTTCATCGACGCCAGCGTCGACCGCGAGGAAAGCTGGGTGCAGGCTCAGGTGATCCTCACCCTGCGCATCTACCACTCGGTGTCGCTGTACGACGACAGCAGCCTCAGCCCGCTGCGGATGAACGACGCCCGCGTCGAGCAACTGGGCGAGCCGCGCACTTACGAGAAGGACATCAACGGCGTTCGCCACGGCGTGATCGAAGTGCGCTACGCGATCTTCCCGCAGAACAGCGGCACCCTGGAAATCCCCGGCCAGACCTTCAATGCCACCCAGGTCGCGCAACGCCGCAACGAGGACAACAACCCCTTCGGCCCGCCAACGGGCAAACAGATTCGAGTGGTCTCGCCGAGCATCCCGCTGCAGGTCGCCCCCAAACCGGCGGACTATCCCAAGGACGCGCCATGGCTGCCCGCCCGTTCACTCAGCCTGACCGAGACCTGGAGCCCGCAACCCGAGGAAGCCAAGGCCGGTGAGTCGCTGACCCGCAACATCATGCTGCGCGTCGAGGGGCTCTCCAGTGCCCAGCTGCCACCGTTGCCGATCACCCTGCCCGAGGGCCTGCGCCATTACCCGGACCAGCCGCAGCTGGCCAACGAAGCCAGCGACCAGGGCATGATCGGCAGCCGCGAGGAGCGTGAAGCGCTGATCGCCGACAAGGCCGGTCCGCTGGAACTGCCGCCGGTGGAAGTCGTCTGGTGGAACACCCAGGAGCGCCGCGTCGAGCGCACCAGCCTGCCGGCACGGACGCTGCAGGTCGCCGCCAACGCACAACTGGAAGAACACGCCGAGCCCCCTGCTGCGCCCAGCGAAACGCTCGTCAGCGACGTGCTGCTGTGGCCCTGGCAGCTCGCCTGTGCGCTGCTCAGCCTGACCACCCTGCTCGGCTTCGGCCTGTGGTGGCGCGCCCGTAGCCAGCCGGCGGTGATTCGCGTGGCGCAGGCCGGCCCGAGTACCCGCACGCTGCTCGACGAACTGCGCCGCGCCTGCCAGGCCAACGACTCCCACGCCACCCGCCAGGCGCTGGATGCCTGGGCCCGCCAGCAGCCGGAAACCCTGGCCGACATGGCGGCGCGCTTCGTGCCGCTGTCCGACGCGCTGGATGGCCTCAACGGCGCGCTCTACAGCGACAGCGAAGGCGGTCGCAACTGGCAGGGCGAAGACCTCTGGCGCGCCATCCGCACCCTGCCCGGCGCCGACCCGGATGCGCCGCCAGCGCCGGAAGCCAGCAGCCTGCCGCCGCTCTACCCGCGCTGACGGCTATGCTGGAGGCATCCCTGCCAGAGGTGCCTCCATGCCCGTCCACCGGCTGATTCCGGCGCTGGCCGCCGGCCTGCTGCTGATCTGCAATCCGCTCCTGGCGGCCGACATCCTGCCGCCGGCCCAGCCACTGCAGGGCCCCGGCGGTTCGCACTACGCCCACGCCGACGTGCGCCAGTGGCACTTCAACACCGAGGGCAACGAATACTGGGTATTCACCCCGGACCGCCCTGCCCCGTCCAGCGCGCCTGTCGTGGTCTTCACCCACGGCTGGAGCGTCATGCAACCCGACCTCTACCGCGCCTGGATCGAGCACATCGTCCGGCGCGGCGCCATCCTCATCTACCCGCGCTACCAGGCGACGCTGAAGACGCCGGCGGCAGAGTTCCTGCCCAACGCCGCCGATTCCGTGCGCCACGCCCTCGCCGATCTGCAGGCGGGCAAGCTGGGGGTGAAGCCGGAGCTGGAGCACGTCGCCTACGTCGGCCACTCCGCCGGCGGGCTGATCGCCAGCGGCCTGGCTGCCTCCTGGCAGCGTCTCGGCGTGCCGCAACCACGGGCGCTGATGGCGGTGGAGCCGGGGAAGAGCAGCGGCCCGCGCTGGCGCCAGGTACCGCTGGAGCCATTGGCAGACATTCCCGCCGGCACCTTGCTGCTGGCGGTTTGTGGTGATGAGGACGAACGCGTCGCCTGCGACGACGCGCGGCGCGTCTACGCCGAGAGCACCCAGGTCGCACCACGCGACAAGGACCTGCTCCTGCTGCGCAGCGACCGCCATGGCAGCCCGCCGCTACTGGCCAACCATGCCGCACCGACCGCACCGCGCTTCGACCCGCGCTATCCGCCCAGCGACTCTTCCAGCTGGCTGCTCAACCGTGTGCAGGAGCGTGTGAAGCAGCGGCTGAAACAGGGCCAACCGTCGGCGCACAACGCGCTGGCAACCGATGCGATGGACTGGTTCGGACCCTGGAAGCTGTTCGATGCGCTGTGCGATGCGGCCTTCTACGGCCAGGACCGCGACTACGCGCTGGGTGGCGGGCCGGCGCAACTGTCCATGGGACGCTGGAGCGACGGGACGCCGGTGAAGGCGATTCAGCGGTTGTCCCCATCCCACCCCTGAGGGTTCGGACGCGTGGCGGGTTCGCGAGCAAGAACCAGGCGTCCCCCTCGATCCTACGAAGAACTACGCCGCTCTGGCTCTGGCTCTGGCTCTGGCTCCTAAAGACTTCCAGAGAATTGTCCGCACGCTCCGGAGTGCCCCTTTCAGGAGGCCGAAGGTGATCGGAGTTTCAGGGGTTGAGCGACATGGATGTCGCGAGAGCGTTGTCGGGCCAGGGATGGCCCGTCAACGCGGGCCCCTGGAACTCCGAAGAACCGAGGGTACTTTTTGCGAAGCGAAAAGCCGGATGCCAGGGGCGAGACCTTTGCCTACTTTGGGTCTTTCCAAAGTAGGTCGCCCGAGGGGGCGAAACACTATGCCCGCGCGCACGCCGAAGCGGCGCAGAAATGCCCAAGCCAAAGCAGCAAACCTGCAACACCAGAAAAACGTCGGCCCTGCCGACAGATCGCGGGCATGGCCCGCTCCTACAGGGTCCAGCCGACTCAGTTGGCGCTGCTCTCCATCACCGCCCCCTTGAACACATCATCCAGCGGCACCTGGTAACCGATAGCCAGCCGATTGGTCTCATTGGCCATCGCCACCACCGCCATCAGCTCGCCGAGCATGCCGTCATCCATCCCCGCCTTGCGCGCCGCCGCACCGTGGGAACCGATGCAGTAGTTGCAGTTGTTGGTGACGCTGACGGCGACGTAGATCAGCTCCTTCACCAGCGGATCCAGCTGCCCTGGCCCCATCACGTCCTTGAGGCTTTCCCAGGTGCGCTTGAGGGTCTGCGGGTGGTTGGCCAGGGCCTTCCAGAAGTTGTTCACCCAGTCGATCCTGCGGGTCGCCATGATGTCGTCGTAGACGGCACGGACTTCGGGACTGGCTTCGGCATACTCGATGAGCTGGAAGGACATGGGGACTCCTGACGAAAAGGAATAAGAAAAGCAGAATTCAGAATTGGATGGCGGAACGAACGATGGAGAAAGATAAGGCGCTTTCTCCCATCCCCGTCAAGGAATCAGACCCATGCAACGCCTCCCCACCCTGCTCTTCGCCGCCGCCCTGCTGCCCGCCGCGAGCCAGGCTGCCCAGCCCGGCCTGTGGGACACCTACGCCAGCCTCAAGCAGCACACCTTCGTCGACCTGACCCACGCGTTCGACAGCAACACTCCGCACTGGAAAGGCTTCGAGCCCATGGGCCGCAAGACGCTCTACAGCGTGGACAAGGATGGCTTCCAGGTGGAGCTGTACAGCCATGTCGGCCAGTGGGGCACCCACGTCGACCCGCCGGTGCACTTCCACAAGGGCCTGCGCAGCGTCGACCAGCTCGATGTGAAGGAACAGTTCCTGCCGCTGGTGGTGTTCGACATCCACGAGCAGGTGGCGAAGAACCCCGACTACGTGCTCACCCTCGCCGATGTGCAGGCCTGGGAGGCCAGGCATGGCGCGGTGCCGGAAGGCTCCTTCGCGGCGTTGCGCACCGACTGGTCCCAGCGCTGGCCGGATCAGGCGAAGATGCAGAACCAGGACGCCAGGGGCGTGGCGCACTACCCGGGCTGGAGCAAGGAGGCACTGGTGTACCTCTACGAGACGCGCAAGATCACCGCGTCCGGCCACGAGACCACCGACACCGATCCGGGCATCGCCACCAGCAAGGATGACTACTCGCTGGAGTCCTACATCCTCGGCACCAACCACTACCAGATCGAACTGCTCGCCAACCTCGACAAGGTTCCCGAGGCCGGCGCGCTGGCGGTGGTGAGTTTCCCGAAGATCGCCGAGGGCACCGGCTTCCCGGCGCGGGTGTTCGCCATCCTGCCGTGAGCCTCCGATAGGTCAGAGTGAAGCGAAACCAATCGCGGACGAAGTCCGCTCCTACGTGACCTCATGCATCGTAGGAGCGGACTCCGTCCGCAATGACCCACCGGCGGCTCCGAGTCCCAGTCCGAAGGCCATAAAAAAACGCGGCCCGAGGGCCGCGTTCTTCATGGCTTGCGCGTCGATCAGTGAACCAGGATCGAAGCCTTCTTCTGACGCACCTTCTCCGGGTTGATCAGGAAGCGCGCCAGCGCCGGCAGCAGCCATAGGGCGCCGAACATGTTCCAGAGGAGCATGAAGGTCAGCATCAGGCCCATGTCGGCCTGGAACTTGATCGCCGAGAAGATCCAGGTGGCGACGCCGATGGCCAGGCACAGGCCGGTGAACAGCACCGCTTTACCGGTGGACTTCAGGGTCTCGTAGTAGGCCTCCTGCAGGGACAGGCCCTGGCGCAGGAAGGACTCCAGGCGGGTGTAGATGTAGATGCCGTAGTCCACGCCGATACCCACGCCCAGCGCGATCACCGGCAGGGTCGCCACTTTCACGCCGATGCCCAGCGTGGCCATCAGCGCGTTGCCCAGTACCGAGGTGAGGATCAGCGGCAGCACGATGCACAGGGTCGCGGCAACCGAGCGGAAGGTGATCAGGCACATCACCGCCACGCAGATGTACACCAGGATCAGGATGGTCAGTTCCGAGTGCTTGATCACGTCGTTGGTGGCAGCCTCGATACCGGCGTTACCGGCGGCGAGCTTGAACTTCAGGTCGTCCTTCTCGTTGGCCTTGGCGAAGTCCTGCACGACGGCCACGGCACGGTCGAGGGTCTCGGCCTTGTGGTCGTTGAGGAACACCAGCAGGGGCGCCAGCGAGCAGTTGCTGTTGAACAGGCCTTCGGCGCGGCTGATGGAGTTGTTCAGCACGTCCTGGTTGCGCGACAGCGACTCCCACTTCAGGTTGCCTTCGTTCATGCCCTTGATCATCTGCTTGGAGACGGTGACCAGGGAGATGGCCGACTGCACGCCCTGGGTGTTCTCCAGGCGCCAGGCCAGCTCGTCGATGGCGGACAGGGTCTTGTGGGTGGAGCAGCCTTCGGCCTCGGACGCCACCATCACCACCAGCACATCGGAGCTGGTCGAGTAGTTGCGGATGATGAAGTCGTTGTCCAGGTTGTAGCGCGAGTCCGGACGCAGTTCCGGCGCGCCCTGGTCGAGGTCGCCGATCTTCAGGTGATGGCCCTGCCACATGCCGCCGGCGAACATCGCCAGGGCGATGACCACGGAGATCGGCGCCACGGACGGGCTGGCGAAGTTGGACAGCGCACGCCAGAAGGGATGGTCGCGCACGGCGTCTTCCTTGCTGCGCTGCACCGCCTTCTTGCTGATGCCGATGTAGGAGATGGCGACCGGCAGCAGGATCAGGTTGGTGAACACGATCACCGCCACGCCGATGGAGGCGCCGATGGCCAGTTCGCGGATCACGCCGATGTCGATCACCAGCAGGGTGATGAAGCCCACGGCGTCCGCGAGGATCGCGATCATGCCCGGCAGGAACAGCTGGCGGAACGTACGGCGGGCGGCCAGCAGCGGGGTTTCCGCGTCACTGGACTGCAGGGCGATCCCGTTGATCTTCTGCACACCGTGGGAAATACCGATGGCGAAGATCAGGAACGGCACCAGCATCGAGTACGGATCCAGCCCGAAGCCAATGATGTGCAGCAGGCCCAGCTGCCAGATCACCGCCACCAGCGTGGTGGACAGCACGGCGATGGTGGAGCGCACGCACTTGGTGAACCACAGCAGCAGCACCAGGGTGATGACGAAGCAGATGCCGAAGAAGCCGACCACCATCAGCAGCCCGTCGATCAGGTCACCGACCTTCTTGGCGAAGCCGGTGATGTGGATCTTCACGTTGGGGTTCTGCAGCTGGTACTTGTCGCGGATCTTCTCTTCCAGTTCATGGGAGAACTGGCGGTAGTCCAGCTTCATCAGCTTGCCCTGGTCCTTCGGGTCCGGGTAGACCTCCAGCAGCGGCACGTCGACGATGCTCGACTTGAAGTTGTTGGCCACCAGGCGGCCGATCTGGCCGGACTTGAGCACGTTGTTGCGCAGCAGGTCCAGGGCCTTGGCGGAACCGTCGTAGGTCTGCGGGATCACTTCGCCACCGGCGAAGCCTTCCTCGGTCACCTCGGTCCAGCGCACGCTCGGGCTCCACAGCGACTTCATGCCGGAGCGGTCGACGCCGGGGATGTAGAAGACCTCGTCATGGATCTGCCGCAGCGTCTCCATGTATTCCTTGGTGAAGATGTCGCCATTCACCGCTTCCACCGAGATGCGCACGGTGTTGCCGAGGTTGGCCAGGTCGTTGCGGTGCTCCAGCATGTTCTGGATGAACGGGTGCTGCAGCGGGATCATCTTCTCGAAGCTGGTGGACGGACGCACCTGCGTGGCCGACCAGGCAAGGAAGACGGTCACCAGCAGGCACGCGATGATCACGAACGGCCGGTGGGTGAAGATGATGCGTTCCAGGAAAGTCGCCTTGTCCTGTTGATGCTTGTTCAGAGCGTTCATTGCGGCTCCCCGGCTTATTGTTGTTCTGTCAGCTCGGCGCCGGTCGCCGAAGCCAGGTGGATACCGCCCTGGCCGACCAGGACCAGGTTGCCATTGCCGGCCGCGCTCACGCCCGCGAGGGACAGGCGATCCGGACGGTTGACGACGCTGAAGCTGACGCCGTCGTCCTTGCTCTCCAGCACGCTGCCGCCATGGCCGACGACGACGATGGTGCCGTCATCCAGCAGGCTACCTTCGGAGAGACCGAACTCCAGCTCGCCGCCATTGGCGGTGGGCAGGCTGACCTGCTGCCAGGTGCCGCCGAAATCGGTGGAGCGGAACAGGTGACCACGCAGGCCGTAGGCCAGCACGGTGCCGGCCTGGGTGGTGCCGGTGGCGTCGAACAGCGAGCCTTCGTACGGGCCCTGGAGTTTCTCCCAGGTCTCGCCCCAGTCCTTGGAGCGGAACATGCTGCCCGCCTCGCCGACCACGAACAGGCCGGAATCCTTCACCGCCGTGATGGCGTTGAGGTGGTACTGGTCTTCATTGTCCAGGCGGTCGCTGACGTCTTCCCAGTGCTGGCCGCCATCGGTGGTTTCCAGCAGCGCGCCATAGGCGCCCACGGCCATGCCGTGGTTCTCGTCCTGGAACCAGATGTCCAGCAGCGGCGCTTCGCGCTTGAGGTCCTCGAACTGGCGCACCCAGGTGGTGCCGCCATCGGTGGTCGCCAGGACCTGGGCGTCATGGCCGACGGCCCAGCCCTTCTTGTCGCTGATGAAGAACACCGAGGTCAGCAGCTGGCGGGTCGGCACGGTGGCCTGGGTCCAGCTCTTGCCTGCGTCGTCGGAATAGAGGATGTGCCCGTGATCGCCCACCGCGACCAGACGCTTGCCGGCATGGGCGATGCTCAGCAGCAGGCTGCTGGAGGCCTTGGCGGAAACGATGGAATTGGCATCACTGGCGGCGTCCGTTGCGGCAACGGCGTGCAGCGGAGCCAGGGACATCATCAGGAAGGAAAACGCGCCGAGCAGGGAAACCGTCTTGCGCGACATCGGGAAGGAGCTTCGCACTCCCGATACGGGCTGCTCGCTCGAAGTGCGCCACAGGGGCTCACGCATATGCCTTTACCTCTTTTTCTTATGCAGGCGGTATGTAGTTTGGAGCTATATAGCCAGCCTTTTCCGGGGCTGACAATTAACGGCACGTTATCTTTTGTTAAGCCCTGACCGCCTCACTCGAAAGGATGAGTGCAAATTGCCACCTCAGCCGAAAGCCGCACGTTCAGGGGCTTGCAGCGGGTGAAGCGGTAACACTTTGTGCTTCTGTCAGAGCGAATCCGACAAGTTCTTCGACCGCCGATGACGAGGCTCGCCGAGGCACGGATTCTTTTTGTAGGAGCGAGCTTGCTCGCGAGCCACTCAGCCGGCGACTCCGCAACTGGGCGGGTTCGCGAGCAAGCTCGCTCCTACGAAGTTCAAACCCGCCAATAGAAAAAGCCCCGCCGAGGCGGGGCTTTTTATTGAAGCGACTGACTCAGCGAGTACCGCGGCGACGCAGTGCGGACGGGCTGAAGTAGGAGTCGTCCGGTACGGCCTGGCCGAAGTCGATGGTGCTCGGCTCTTCGTTGTCCAGGTTCTGTACGTGGTAGCGACGGGCCTGCAGGTCGTGGAAGGTATCCAGAGCGGTCCAGGTGGTGGGCAGCTCGTAGTAGTTCTTCAGGTAGGCCAGCGATACACGCCACAGCTCGCCGCGACCGTCGTACTGGTCGACTTCGGCGGCGCCCCAGCTGTCCTCGTCGAGGAACAGCACGCGCTTGGAATAGATGTGGCGCGCGCCCGGCTTCAGGGTGCCTTCGACGACCCACACTCGGTGCAGTTCGTAGCGGGTGTACTTCGGGTTCAGGTGGTTCGGGGTCAGCAGATCCTTGTACGACACCTCAGGGCTGGAAACCTTGTAGTTGTTGTACGGGATGTACATTTCCTTCTTGCCGATCAGTTTCCAGTCGTAGCGGTCCGGCGAGCCGTTGAACATGTCGGTGTCGTCGGCGGTACGCAGGCCGTCGGCGGCAGCGATAGGGGTGTCGTAGGCCAGGTTCGGCGCACGGCGCACGCGGCGCTGGCCGGCGTTGTAGCCCCAGGCCTGACGCGGCTCCTTGACCTGATCGAGGGTCTCGTGGACCAGTGCGGCACCACCTGCCAGGCGAGCCGGGCTCTTGGTGAACGACAGGTAGTAGAAAAGCAGGTTGTTCAGGTCAGCGAAGCTCTTGCCCTGGATGTAGTACTTGAACAGCGCTTCCTGCTGTGAGGTCACCAGCGAGTAATCACCGTTGCGCTGCACGGCCACTTCCGAGGCGCGACGCACGACGTAGGTGCCGCGGTAGCGGGCAATGTGGTTCCACACCGCTTCCACGCCGTTCTGCGGGATCGGGAACGGGATGCCGCCGAAGGCATCGACGAAGCCGTTGCCGCCCTCGGCCAGCTTGGCGCTGGTGGCGTTCTTGAAGGTGTTGTCGTACACCCACTGCGGCGCCGAACCGCTGCGGCGGCTCGGGTACACCGGCATCTGGAAGGTGTCCGGGTAGGTGGCGAACAGCGCCAGGGTGCCCGGGGTCAGGTTGGCCTTGTACTGGTCCAGGTTCGCCTTGGTAATGGTGTACAGCGGCTTGTCGGCGGCGAACGGGTCGATGTGGTGCTGGCCTGGCTTGTAGCCGGCCGGCGCCTGGGTGATGCCGCCGGTCCAGGCCGGGATGGTGCCGGCGGCGTTGCCGGCCTTTTCCGCGCCCAGCGGGGTCAGGTTCGACTGCAGCTTGGCCGCGTCCTGCGGGGACACCGCCGCCAGGGCGCTGCCGGCGGACAGGGCCAGGGCCACTGCGGCGCCGACCAGGGTACGCATGTTGCGCATGTTGCTTCTCCGTGAGATGTGCGCGGCGGGTACTTCTGCACCCCGCCGCGCGGCTTTCATAGGATCTGTTTTCGTTAGAACGAGTACTTGACGTTGAAGCCCACGTTGTCGCGGTCGCGTGCGGCGTTGTTCTGCCCGGCGCCGTAGAACTCGGTGTATTGCAGCTCGGCTTCCAGGGCGTTCAGGTAGGTCGCCTTGACGCCCAGGGTGTAGGCCTTGCGGCCTTCGATGAAGTTGCCGGTCTGGTAGGAGTTGCCTTCGAAGTCGTCCTTGTAGACGGCGTAGGGCGAGATGTTCACGCCGGCGAAGACGTCGTTCCAGGTACCCGACAGCAGCAGGGTGTAGCCGTAGGCGTTCTTGTTCACCTGATCGTCGCGGTCGTAGCCGGAGATGTAGGCGCCGTTGCTGCGGCCGGAGTAGTAGCGGGTGCTGCCGTCGTACGCGGTGTACTTCAGGTCGCTGCCGCGCAGGTGCTCGGAGGCCAGTTCCGCCACGCCCATCAGCGAGTCGAAGGACAGCGACGGGCCGAAGTTGTAGATGGTACCCAGCGAGGTGTTGAAGGCCTCGACGCGCTCGTAGTTGTGGATCTGGTCGCTCATCGAGACCTGACCGCCACCGATGTTCACGGTCTTGCCGCTGGCCAGGCCCGGAGCCTGGACCAGCAGGTCGCCCAGCAGGTCGTTGGTGGTGGCGATGCCGATCGGCAGGTTCGGACGGTAGGCCAGTTCACCGAACACCGAGGCATCGCCCACGGTGGTGTTGAAGCTGAAGCCGTACATGCGGATGTTCTCGACGTACTCGCGACGGGCGTTGACCTGGTTGGCCACGTCCACGGAGGTCGCGCCGTTGACCAGGCTCAGCACCTGGCCGGCCAGGGCGTTGCCGCCGCCAGCCGCGCTCACCAGCTGGTCGTAGGAGGTGAAGCCGCCAATGCCGGCCAGCTGGTCGAGGTTCACACCGGCGTAATCGCTGTTCAGGTCGGCGTAGATGGTCGGCTCTTTCGAGTGGTAGTTCACGAAGTAGAAGCCGAACTCGGTGGAGTTCAGTTCTTCGGCCACGTAGTGGAAGGCCACGCCGAACTGACCATCGTTCTTGGCGTTGATGTCCTTGCCGACGTTGGCGACCTTGAACACGCCGTTGGAGTCCAGGTAGCTGGTGCCCTGCAGGCCGCCCACGTTGGCAGCGGACAGCTGCGGGTAAAGGGTCTGGAACAGCGGATTGGAGAGCGCACCCACGGTGGTGTAGGCCGTGTTGCCGCCGTCGGCGAACAGGTCGGTCTCGGAGAAGAAGGTGCCGACCGGGTCGATGCGGGTTTCTTTCCAGTTCCACTGGTAGAAGGCGTCCATCGACAGGTTGTCGGTCAGGCCGATGTTGAAGCTCGCGGCTTCGACCGGCATCAGCACTTCCTTCAGCTCGGCGCCCGGCAGGCGGAACTTGGCAGCGTCCACCGGGTTGGTGGTGTTGACGCCACCACGGTAGAAGATGCCCTCGCCCCAGTTGAACACCTGGCGGCCCAGGCGCGCGGTCAGCGGGTGGTCGGCCACATCCCAGTTGCCATAGACATAGGCATCGAGGATCTCGGCGCGGTTACCGGCGGCGTCGCGGGTCTCGCTGGTGAAGCGGTCGCTGTTGGGGTAGGTCTGGCTCGGCTGCGCCGGATGGTTGTTGTCGTAGTAGTCGTTGCGCTTGTCCATGATCTGGGTGTCATAGAAAGCCGAGCCACGCACGAACAGGCCGTAATTCTTGTAGGTCGCTTCCAGGTCGGAAGTGATCTTGTACACCTCGGAAACCAGGCCGGTGTCGAAGTTGCGGTTGCCGTCGTTGCCGTTGATGTCGTTGTTGGTCTTGTCCTGACCCTGTACGCGCCACAGGGTGCCGTAGGAAACGGTGCTGTCCAGCGAGCCGGAGACTTCGTTGTCGAGGAAGCTGAACTCCACGGCGGTCGCCTGGGCGGACATCAGCAGCGGCAGGATGCCTGCCAGGGCAAAGCCCGCACGAGCAGGCGCATAACGCAAGACGGGCTTGCGAACTGGGATTTCCATTAGGACTCACTCCATGGACTGATCATTCTTTGGCGGTGCCGCCACTGCGGGCGGTTCACCGTTTTCAGCCGTTACTCCACGGCCTTGTTGTCGTCGATCTGAAGGAAACTCCCCCAAGGTGCTCGACATGCCTCCCGCCCCATCGGACGGGCAAAGGCTAAGCGGGGTCCGTCGGTGCAACCCCAGTGCCAACAGCACCGATGTATCCGAATCTGCTTACAAAAAATAAAGAATCTGCGCGCTACTTTTTGTGACTGGTCGTTCACTGACCAAATCAAGTCGCCGATTGCGCCATTTAGCACCCCGCATGGCGCAATCGGCCCCTGAAGGCGCGACGCAGACACATCGGTGTTTTTCGCCCACTATCACAAAGCGATAAGAATGATATCGATTAATTCCGATAGGTAACAAAAAGGTGTTACCAACAAAAGTTGGTAACACCTTTTCGACAGTACATTGCGCCCCCGGGACGGGGCGCGGCGGGAGTGTTACGCGAGGCTCTTGCTGACCACTTCGTATACATCGCTGGACAGCTCGCCGGACGCGAGGACACGTTCCAGCTCCGCCTTCATCAGCGCCTGGCGCGCCGGTGCGTACTTGCGCCAGCGGGTCAGCGGGGTCAGCAGGCGCGAGGCGATCTGCGGGTTGAGCGCATTGAGGGTGATGATCTGGTCGGCCAGGAAGCGGTAGCCGGCGCCGTCCGCACGATGGAAGTTCACCGCGTTCTGGTTGGCGAAGGCGCCGATCAGGGCGCGGATCTTGTTCGGGTTCTTCAGGGTGAAGGCCGAATGCTTCATCAGCTCCTGCACACGTTCCAGCCCGCCCGGCAGGGTGCAGCCGGCCTGGACGCTGAACCACTGGTCCATCACCAGCGGGTCTTCCTTGAAGTAGTCGGCGAACATCGCCAGTGCTTCGCCCTTCTCGGTCTCGAACGACGAATTGACCAGCACGGCCAGCGCGGTCAGGCGCTCGGTCATGTTGTCGCAATCCTTGTACTGCTCCTGGCAGGCGGCGAGGACCTCGGCCTTGCCGCTCTGCATGAGGTAGGACAGGGAAATGTTCTGCAGGCTGCGGCGGGCGATGTGCGACGCCTCGGCGACGTAGGCGGTCTCGCGGGACTGCTTGCGGTTGGCCTGATAGCGCTCCCACAACGGCTCATGCAGCGCCGCGCCGATCTGCTGGCGGGCGAACTCGCGGGCCGCGTGGATGGCCTCGACATCCGCCACTTCGCTGATCTCGGTAAGGTACGCCTCGCTGGGCAGCGAGAGCATCTCGGCGACCATGGCCTGATCCAGCCCGGTATCCAGCAGCAGGGTGCGGAAGGCGGTGATCAGGCGCTCGTCGAGTACCAGTTTGTCGCCACGCTGGTGCTGGCCGATCAGCTCCTGCAGGACCTGCACGGACAGTTGCTGGCCGGCTTCCCAGCGGTTGAAGCCGTCCTCGTCGTGCTGCATGAGGAACATCAGCTGGTCGCGGTTGTAGGGGAAGCTCAGCTTCACCGGCGCGGAGAAACCACGCAGCAGCGACGGCAGCGGCTTCTCGGCCAGACCGACGAAGGTGAAGGACTGCTCGGCCTCGGTCACCTGCAGCACGCGATCACTGCCATGGGCGTGCTCTTCGCCCTGCAGACGCAGCGAAAGCGCATTGCCCAGCTTGTCGAGCAGGCCCATCTGCACCGGGATGACGAAGGGCTGCTTCTCGCTCTGTCCCGGAGTCGCCGGGCAGCTCTGACGGAAGGTCAGGGTGTAGCTCTGCGCGGCGGCGTCGAAGCTCTCCTCCACGGCCAGGCGCGGGGTGCCGGACTGGCTGTACCAACGCTTGAACTGGGTCAGGTCGACGCCGTTGGCGTCTTCCATGGCCTTGACGAAGTCGTCGCAGGTCACGGCCTGGCCGTCATGGCGCTCGAAGTACAGGTCGGTGCCCTTGCGGAAGCCGTCGGCGCCCAGCAGGGTGTGAATCATGCGCACCACTTCCGAACCCTTCTCGTAGACGGTCAGGGTGTAGAAGTTGGAAATCTCGATGAACGAATCCGGGCGCACCGGGTGCGCCATGGGGCCGGCATCCTCGGCGAACTGATTGGTGCGCAGGAAGGCCACGTCCTCGACGCGCTTGACGGTGCGCGAGTTCATGTCGGCGGAGAACTCGCTGTCGCGGAACACGGTGAAGCCTTCCTTGAGCGACAGCTGGAACCAGTCGCGGCAGGTCACGCGGTTGCCCGACCAGTTGTGGAAGTATTCGTGGGCGACGACACCTTCGACGCGCTGGTGCGCGGCGTCGGTGGCGGTCTCGGCCTTGGCCAGCACGCAACTGGAGTTGAAGATGTTGAGGCCCTTGTTCTCCATGGCGCCCATGTTGAAGTCGTTGACCGCGACGATCATGAAGATGTCCAGGTCGTACTCGCGACCGTAGACCTTCTCGTCCCAGCGCATCGAGTTCTTCAGGCTGTCCATGGCGTGCTGGACCTTGTCGATGTTCTCCGGCTCGACATAGATGCGCAGGGTGACTTCGCGCTCGCTCAGGGTGGTGAACTGGTCTTCCACGCACCAGAGGTCACCGGCGACCAGGGCGAACAGGTAGGCCGGCTTCTTGAACGGATCCTGCCAGGTCGCCCAGTGGCGGCCGCCCTCTTCCGAGCCGCTGGCCACCGGGTTGCCGTTGGAGAGCAGCACCGGGTACTGGTGCTGCTCGGCCGACAGCGTGGTGGTGAAGCTGCTCATCACGTCCGGGCGGTCGAGGTAATAGGTGATCTTGCGGAAGCCTTCGGCTTCGCACTGGGTGCAGAACATCTTGCCGGACTTGTACAGGCCTTCCAGCGCGGTGTTGCTTTCCGGGTGGATGCGCACGGTGCTGTCGACGGTGAAGGTCTGCGCCGTCGGCTGCAGGGTCAGGTGATTCTCGTCCTGCTGGTACTGGCCGGCTTCGAGGGCCTGGTCGTCCAGCGCCAGCGACAGCAGCTCCAGCTGCTGGCCGTCGAGCACCAGCGGCGGCAGGCCGTCGCCGCGCTCCGGGTTGCGGCGCATCACCAGCTGGGCGTGGACCAGGGTGTGGTCCTCGTACAGCTCGAAGGTCAGGTTGGTCTCGTCGATCAGGTATTCGGGCGCCTGATAATCCTTGAGGTAGATGACTTTCGGTTGCTCGGTACGCATGGCTTCTGGCCCCTTGGAAGGCGGCAGGCGGGATGGGCCGGCCGGAGGAATACTGACTCTAGCGATTGGAGTCGGCGCGGGCGAGTCGGGAACGCATCTATCCCTGGATGCGTTTCTCTCTAGATGAGAGCTCTGGCCCGAAAATTCAATGCAGGTGCGATCAGGCAGCGCTGATGGCCAACTGGTACGCGGTGAACTTGCGCACGTTGATCACGCCGGTATCGAAGATCAGGTACTGGCCCTTGATACCCTGCAGGGTACCCTCGACCACCGGCGTCTTGTCCAGATCGAAGCTGGTGATCTTGGCCAGGTAGGCCTCCACCGGGTAGCGGATCTCGATGGGCTCCATGTCGATCACCGGCTGTATCGCCTGCAGGCCGAAGCGCTGCTGCAGGGCGACGATGCCCTCGGCGCAGGCGTCGAAGATCTGCTCGCGGATGGCCACCAGGTCCAGCGGCTCGGCCTCGCCCTTGAGCAAGGCGCGCCAGTTGGTGCGGTCGGTGACCTGGCTGCGCAGCAGGTCTTCGACGAAGCCGGACTGCTGGCGGGTCGCCACGCGCATGATCGGCAGCGCCTGGCGCGCACCCTGGTCGATCCAGCGGGTCGGCACCTGGGTGGCGCGGGTGATGCCCACCTTGGCGCCCGACGAGTTGGCCAGGTAGACCACGTGGTCGGTCATGCAGAAGCGCTCGCCCCACTCCGGCTCACGGCAGGAGCCATCCTCGTAGTGGCACTTCTCCGGGCTCATGATGCAGCTGTCGCATTGCGCCAGCTTGGTGAAGCACGGGTAGCAGTAGCCCTGGGCGAAGCTCTTCTTGGTCTTGCGCCCGCAGTGGCAGCAGTTGATCGCGCCCAGGTACTCCAGGCGCACGGTCTTGCCGATCAGCGGGTTGACCGGGATCTGCGCATCGCCCAGGCGGAAGGCGTACTGCACGGGGCTTTCCAGGCGCGCCGACATCTTGTCCAGGGCGCCACGTCCAATCTCGACCATCAGTGCAGCGAATTGGAGGAGAAGAGGATGTTCGGGATCGGCTCGGCGTGGGATTCGCAGGCCTGCGGGCCCATGTAGCCGGTGCGCTGGTCCTCGGGCAGGTTGTCGATCTCCCAGGCGATCATGGCCTGCAGCGACAGCTCCTTCTGCTCCTGGGAAAGCTTGCGGCCATCAGGCCATTTGCCGATTTCCACGGCCAGCTTGAGGCTCTCGTAGATTTCGGGGGTGATGTTCTCGATCATTTCGGCGAAGGACGACATGGGCCGGCTCCTGCAGGGGAAAAACGAAGCCGGCATTCTACCGGGCGAACGCCTTGCGCGCACGAACGCCGGTCAATCGGTTGCGCAGGTCATCCTGTCCATGCTGGACACGCGGGCGCTTGTTGGCCTCGGCAGGGGGCAACAGTCTTCCTCTGAAGGTCCGTGCCTGGACTTTCCCTCTCCCCCGCCCTCTCCCTAAAGGGAGAGGGAGCCGATCGTGCCAGCTGACGCCATAGTTTCATCCTGCACCGAATGGTCCCCTCTCCCTTCAGGGAGAGGGTTAGGGAGAGGGGGCAGCCCCTGCGCAGGACTTCACGTATGAGCGCGTCAGACCGCGCGGCGCCGCGCCAGCAACCCGCCGACCAGGCCACTCAGGCAACCCGCCACCAGCCCGCCGACGTGGGCGCCGTTGGCGATGGAGCCGAAGCCGAGCAGGTCGATCACCCCGGACAGGCACACCAGCAGCCAGATCAGCATCATCGCCACCACGCCCCTGGGCAGGTGATAAGCCGGTGTCGGCGCCATGCGCTGGAAGATCCAGCAGTGGCCGAGCAGGCCGTAAAGCACACCGGACAGGCCGCCGAACAGACTCGGCCCGCTGAAGCCGTACTGCACCAGGTTCGACACCAGGCCGAAGCCCAGGCTCAGCCCCAGCAGCATCCAGGCGCCCTGGCGATATTCGATGCGCCGGCCCAGTTCCCAGTACCACATGGCGTTCATCGCCAGGTGCAGCCAGCCGAAGTGGATCAGCATGGGCGTGAACAGGCGCCACCACTGCCCCTGCGCCAGCGAATCGGACAGCGGATAGAACAGCGCGCGATCCTCCCCGACCATCTGGAAATTCTGGAAGGTGAACCAGCGCAGCGTCTCCGGGGAGGTGCCCAGCAGGGTGATGGCCGCCACCACGAAAGTTACCAGCAGCACCGCGGCCGTCATGCGGCTCATCTTCAGTTGCTGGACGAAACCCGGTCCGCGGCGCTGAGTCTCGGCCGGCACAGCGAACTGCGGATCGCCTTGCGGATAACGCTCATAGAGCGTTCGAACCTGCTCCGCCAGTTGCGCGTTGGGCACCCAGAGCACCTGCTCGCCGGATTCCTCGCTGACCCGGAACGGCACGTTCAGCCGCTGCAGCAGGGTGACGAACTGCCCCAGGTCGACCGCCGCCGGCAGCCGCATCGCTTCAATTGCGCTCACTCATCGCCCTCCGGACGCTTCACATCCACCCAAACGAACTTGTTGCGGTCCAGCCGCGTCTCCTCGTCCAGCCGGTAGGCCGCGAGCTTGCCGTACATCACCGCGCTGTAGTCCAGGCAGGCGAGGTTCGGGCGGATCGGCGCCGGGGTGCCGCGTCGCCAGTAGTGCCCGACGAACAGCAGCGGCTCGTCGGCGCCGTAGGTCAGCAGGCGCGACTTCTGCTCCTCGCTCAGGCGCTCGCTGGCCACTTCGTCGGGCAGCGCGTCGGGCTGGAACACGATGTCGCCGTAGGTCTCCGGCGCGCGGTCCTCTTCCCAGAACTTGGTACGGAAGAACGCGCGGGTGAAACCGTCGCTGCCGGTCAGCGTCAGGCCGTTGGGCAGGCGCATGTCGGTGCCGCGCAACAGGCGGTCGCAGGCCTGCTGGGCAAAGCTTCCCGGCTCGGCGGTGGCCATGAGGAAGGCTTCGTCGATGCGCCCATCGGGGAACTGCTGGCGCAGCGCGTCGATCACGTCATGGTCCCAGCAGGCGTGGACCATGCGGAAACGCCCGGCATCGAGGAACAGCGGCATCTCCTGGAACCAGCCGAGGAAGTCGCGCCAGTCCGCCGGGTGGCCTTCGAACTGCTCCAGCGTCTCGCGGATCAGCCGGGTGTGGCGCGGCGTATGCTCGCGCACGTACTGGCGGCCGCTGCCGGGCGCAGCGGGGGTGGACCAGCCGAGGGCGTTGAATTCGTGGTTGCCCATGATGCACAGCGCCTCGCCGGCGGCGACCATGTCGTGCACCCGGTGCAGCGCCTCGCGGATGCGCGGGCCACGGTCGATGAGGTCGCCGAGGAACAGCGCCTGGCGCCGCGCATGTCGCCACACGCCGCCCTGCTGCCGGTAGCCGAGGCGCTCCAGCAGGTGGTCGAGGGTGTGCGCGCAGCCGTGGATATCGCCGATCAGGTCGTAGCCGCGTGCGGGGTCGAGTTCCATCACTCGCTGCTCCCGAGGCGGCTGCCCCAGCCCAGCTTGGTCCGACAGACCTCGTAGTAGTTGTGGTCGATGGGGTGGATCAGGCGCAGCTTCTGCGGCTTCTTGCTCACCGTGACGGTATCGCCCGGCGCGCAGGTGAAGTGGTTCTGCCCATCGCAGGAAATCTGCGGGTAGATCTGCATGTTCGGCGAGACGACGATCTTCAGCTCGCTGTTGCCGTCCACCACGATGGGCCGGCTGGAGAGCATGTGCGGGTACATCGGCACCACCACGATGGCATCCAGCTTGGGATGCATGATCGGCCCGCCAGCGGACAGCGCGTAGGCGGTGGAGCCGGTCGGGGTGGCGACGATCAGGCCGTCGGCCTTCTGGCTGCAGACGAACTGGCCGTCGATGTACAGCTCGAACTCGATCATCCGCGTGGACTTGCCGGGATGCAGCACCACGTCGTTCAGCGCGTCGCCCTGGCCGATGGATTCGCCGTGGCGACGCACCAGCGCGTCGAGCAGGAAGCGGCTCTCGACGATGTACTGGCCGCCGAGCACTTCGGCGACCTTGGTTTCCAGTTCGTCAGGGCGGATATCGGTGAGGAAGCCCAGGCTGCCGCGGTTGATCCCCAGCACCGGCACCTTGTGCCGCGCCAGGGCGCGCGCAGCGCCGAGCATGCTGCCGTCGCCGCCGACCACTATCACCAGGTCGCAGATCTCGCCCATGATCTTTCGCGAACAGGTCTGCAGGCCGTGGCCCGGCAGGACCTCGGCAATGGTGTCCTCGAGGATCACGTGCAGGTGGCGCTCGGTGAGGAACTTCTTCAGCCGACGGATGGTTTCCAGAACCTGGGTGCTGCCCAGGCGGCCGATGATGCCGATATTGCGAAAGGGTTCCATGGGACTCCGGACGGCGTTGCGCTACTCGAATAACGGAATTATGGGCGAAACGCCGAAGCAGCGGCAAACCGCAGCGTGGCCGGACTGAGCCGGTAGCGGCTAGGCTTGGGGTATGACCGACTTCACCGCCCTGCTTGACGAGCTGCTGATCGAGCTGCGCCAGCCGCAGGTCCGCGACCTCGCCTGGACGCTGCTCTCCCCGCCCCTGCTGCACCCCGGCAGCCCGGCGCTGCGCCACCCGCTGAGCGCCAGTCGCTGGTACTCGCAGCCCGCGCGGCTGGCCGACTGGCTGCGCGCCCAGGAACGCGCGCCGGGCGAACTGCTGGCGCAGCTCGAGTCCGCGCCGCACCAGCGCCTGGGCCGCTACTACGAACGCCTCTGGCAATACGCCCTGGAGCGCGCACCGGACGTGCGCCTGCTCGCGGCCAACCTGCCGGTGCGCGACAACGGCCAGACCCTGGGCGAACTGGACCTGCTGCTGAAGGACGACGACGGCCTGCATCACCTGGAGCTGGCCATCAAGCTCTACCTCGGCCCCAGCGACGACGGCCCCGACTCCTGGCTCGGGCCGGGCGCCGAAGACCATCTGCTGCGCAAGATCGGGCACTTCTACCAGCACCAGCTGCCGCTCTCTTCCACCGCGCAGGGGCTGGCCGTGGTCCGCGAGCACAGCGACGCCCAGCCGCGGCCGGGCCTCTGGCTCGGCGGCTACCTGTTCTACTCCTGGCCCACGCCCTGCCCGCCGCCCGCGGGGGCCAGCGGCAACCACCGGCGCGGCCGCTGGCTGCACCGGCGCGCCTGGCCGGCCTACCAGGCACAACAGCCGGACGACTGGCAGGCGCTGTCGCGCAAGGGTTGGCTAGCCCCAGCCGCCGAGGATGAAAGCTGGGGCACGGAGCGCTTCGCCACCTGGCTGGCAGAACTGCCGGAAGACGGTTTCCCGCAGATGCTGGCGCGCATGGAGTTCCACGAAGGGCGCTGGCGGGAGCAGGAGCGCCTGTTCCTGGTGGGTGACCGCTGGCCGCGGGTGCACAGCGGTTACTCGCGCTGAGCGGCCAGGGCCTTCAATCGCTCGTCCAGCGCTCGCCGCCCCTGCAGGCCGCCGCTGTGGATCGCAATGATTCGCGCACCGCTCGCGATGCGCCCCGCCGCGACCTCATCGTGCAACGCCAGCAGCAACTTCCCGGTGTACAGCGGCTCCAGTGGCACGCCGCACTCGGCTTCGGTCGCCAGGATGAAGCGCGCCAGCGTCGCGTCGATCCGCGCGAAGCCGCCGCGGCTGGCGTCGAGCAGGCGGTAGCCGGCATCGCCTGCGCCACCCTCTCTCAACAGTTCAGGCACCTGTGTTTCGATACCGTATCCCGGCGGCAGTGCCATGGCGCCAACCACCGGATGCGCTCCACCCTCGCCGAGTACCAGGCCGGCCAGGGTCGTGCCAGTGCCGCAGGCCACCCAGAGCTGCTGATAGTCATCCCAGCCGAGAGCACCCAGTTGCCCGCGAACCTGCGCAATCAAGGGTGAGCAGCCCTGCGCAGCGGCCAGCCCGCCACCGCCTTCGCCGACCGCCAGCAACTGGGGATATCGCTGGCGCCAGGGCGACCAGAAATCGGCGTCGTGACGCCGGCGATAACCACCGTAGCCGAGCCAGTGGAGCTGCATGCCGAGCTGACGCAGATCGGTCACCGTGGGATTGTCCTGCACGTCTCCACGCAGCAATCCGACGGTCTCGAAACCAAACCGCGCGCCGGCCGCCGCAACCGCGTGCAGGTGATTAGAGTGCGCTCCGCCGAGGGTCATCACGCCGCTCAGGCCGAGGTCGGCGGCCTGCTTCAGGTAAGGCGCGAGCTTGAACCATTTGTTGCCGGAGACCAGCGCATCCACCTGGTCCAGGCGCAACAACGCCAGCTCGACGCCGGCATGGTCGAGCCAATCCAGATCGACGCGTTGCAGGGGGGCTTCGGGGCGCCAGTCGGGGAACCGCACGGCGCCCCGGTCAGCCGGTGGTGACGCTGCGCAGTCGGCCGGCGGTCTTGTGCCGGGAGCAGCAGTTACTGTCGCCTTCGACGAAGCGGCCGGGGGTTTCCACGCGATCAATGGGCATGGCGCAGCGTTCGCCGTTGGACAGGCGTCCTTCGCAGGCGGGTTGCTGGTAATGGGCGAGCCAGCTGCGGTACTGGTCTTCGGCGACGAAGCACTTGGCCGCGGCGTAAGCCATGGGGTTTTCCTGGTAACGGGCGACATCCTGCAGCGACAGGGTCAGATGACCGGCGCCGGGATGGTACACCACGAAGATCACCCCCATGCCGGCCAGGCGCTCCAGCACCGAACCATCCGCCGCCCTGGCCGCCAGCGCATCCAGCTCCAGGCGCAGACCTTCGGCGCCCTGCTGCAGTTGCCCGGCAAGCTCGCGCAGCTGGGCGGTTTCCTCGCGCAATTGCTCGGCTTCCTGGCGCAGTTGCTGATTCTCCTGCTTCAACTGCTGGTCCAGCTCGTTGCGGTAGCCCAGTTCGACGTCGCGGACGGAAATCTGCTCCTTGTAACGAGCTTCCAGGCTGGCCAGGCGGACACGGGATTCTTCCTCGATCTGCTGACGCAGCTGCTCCAGCTCGTCGCGGCCGCTTTCTTCGATATGGCGCAACTGTGCGGTCAGCTCCTCACGTCCGCGCTGGAAGCCATTGGCCTGGCCATCCAGCTCGCGGCGCAGGCCGGCATTGATCTCTTCCTCGCGCTTCAGGCCTTCGCGCAGCGCGGCGAGCTCAGCCTGCAGCACCTTGACCTGCTCCTGCGCGCCAAGCTTCAGGCGGCTGAGCTCCTGCTCATGCTGCTGGCTGATCTGCGACAGGCGGGTTTCATGCTGGCCGAGCAGTGCGGCGGTCTTCTGCTGGTGCTCTTCGAGCATCGCACGGGCGAGCTTTTCGGCCTCCTCGCGGGACTCCTCGGCGGGTGCATACCACTGGTGCTCGTCGGCCATCTGCAGGCGCGCGAGTTCCACGGCGGCCGGCTCCTCGTCCACCAGCATGCCCAGGTTGTTGCGCTTGATCGCTTCACGCAGTTGCACCAGATGGTTCTGGGCGGTGTCGAGGGCCGGGTCCCACAGGTGCATCTGGTGCCAGGACACCGGGCACTGACTGCGGCAGGCCAGACGGATGGGCCCGGCGCCCATATCGGGGCCACGACCGGCACGGTCGGCCAGGTTGCGCAGCGGCAGGTTCCAGCCCTTGTCGGCTTCGCCCTTCTCGTCGAAGTCCAGGTAGAAGAACACCACCGCCTTGACCAGCAGGCGCGGGTTGATCAGCACATAGGCGAGCTGCATCTGCTGATCGGCGTATTCCGGCATCTGCACGACGTTGTCGAGCAGTGCCTCGAATTCCGGGTAGAGCATTTCCCTGCAGACGCCACGGTCGTTGAAGAAGACCACGGCTTCCACCATTTGAGGCTTCTTCTGCATGCTCATCGATTGACCTCTGGGCTGGTGCGGGAGGAAGTCTGAAAAAAGGGTCTGTCAGAAATGCAGCACCCAGACGCGGGAAAATCCCGACATTCGGCCAAGTCTAGGGGAATTAATGTCGCAGGCAATGTGACTCGGTTGGCACCCGCCCCGGCGGTCGGGCCGGGCGGTTAACCGGCTGGAGAATTCTGTGACGCGGTTGGATTTTTGAAAGGGTTTCCGGGCCCGGAAGGGAACTTTTCCGGGCCCGGTTTTGTGATCCTTATCTCAGCCGAATCAGATTTCAGCGGCCAGGCGCGACCCCTGGTTGATGGCGCGCTTGGCATCCAGCTCGGCGGCCACGTCGGCGCCGCCGATCAGGTGCACGCTCTGGCCGGCAGCGACCAGGCCGTCGTGCAGTTCGCGCAGCGGGTCCTGGCCGGCGCAGACGACCACGGTGTCCACCGGCAGCACCTGCGGCTCGCCGCCGGCGATGCTGATGTGCAGGCCATCGTTATCGACCTTGAGGTACTCGACGCTGTTGAGCATCTGCACCTGCTTGTTCTTCAGGCCCGTGCGGTGGATCCAGCCAGTGGTCTTGCCCAGGCCGTCACCGACCTTGGACTTCTTGCGCTGCAACAGGAACACCTGGCGCGCCGCGGCGTGCGGATGCGCCTGGATGCCGGCGATGCCGCCACGGGCATCCAGGTTCTCGTCGATGCCCCACTCCTGCCAGAAGGCATGGCGGTCCAGGCTGGTGGATTCGCCGGCATGGGTGATGAACTCGGAAACGTCGAAGCCAATGCCGCCGGCACCGATCACCGCTGCACTGTTGCCGACCGGCTTGCGCTCGAGGATGGCGTCCAGGTAGCTGATCACCTTGGCATTCTCGATGCCCGGAATGGCCGGGGTGCGCGGCACGATGCCGGTGGCCAGGATGACCTCGTCGAAGCCGCCCTTGAGCAGGTCGTCAACGCTGACGCGGGAATTCAGCTGCAGGTTCACGCCGGTGGTTTCCAGCTTGCGCTTGAAGTACCGCAGGGTCTCGTAGAACTCTTCCTTGCCCGGTACGCGCTTGGCGACGTTGAACTGGCCGCCGATCTCACCGGCGGCGTCGAATAGGGTCACTTCGTGGCCACGCTCGGCCGCCACGGTAGCGGCGGACAGTCCGGCCGGGCCGGCGCCGACCACGGCGATCTTCTTCACGTGGGTGGTCGGGATGTAGTTCAGCTCGGTTTCGTGGCAGGCACGCGGGTTCACCAGGCAGCTGGTCAGCTTGCCGCCGAAGGTGTGGTCCAGGCAGGCCTGGTTGCAGCCGATGCAGGTATTGATCTCGTCGGCGCGGCCTTCGGCAGCCTTGTTGACGAAATCCGGGTCGGCGAGGAACGGACGGGCCATGGAGACCATGTCGGCGTCGCCTTCGGCCAGCACCTGCTCGGCGATTTCCGGAGTGTTGATGCGGTTGGTGGTGCACAGCGGGATGCTGACTTCGCCCTTGAGCTTGGCGGTGACCTTGGTGAAGGCCGCGCGCGGCACCTTGGTGGCGATGGTCGGGATACGCGCTTCGTGCCAGCCGATGCCGGTGTTGATGATGGTCGCGCCGGCCTTTTCGATGGCCTTGGCCAGCAGGACGATCTCGTCCCAGGTGCTGCCGCCTTCCACCAGGTCGAGCATCGACAGGCGATAGATGATGATGAAGTTCGGGCCTACGGCCTCACGCACGCGGCGGACGATTTCCACCGGAAGGCGCATGCGGTTCTCGTAGCTGCCGCCCCAGCGGTCGGTACGGTGGTTGGTGTGGGCGACCAGGAACTGGTTGATGAAGTAGCCTTCCGAACCCATGATCTCGACGCCGTCGTAGCCGGCCACCTGGGCCAGGCTGGAGCAATTGACGAAGTCGGCGATCTGCTTCTCGATGCCTTCTTCATCCAGCTCGCGCGGTTTGAACGGGTTGATCGGCGCCTGGATGGCACTGGGCGCGACCGACTTGGGGCTGTAGGCGTAACGGCCGGCGTGGAGGATCTGCATGCAGATCTTGCCGCCCGCTTCATGCACCGCCTGGGTGACGATCTTGTGCTTCTCGGCTTCTTCGGCAGTGCTCAGCTTGGCCGCGCCGGAGTAGACGCCGCCCTCCTCGTTCGGGCCGATGCCGCCGGTGACCATCAGGCCGACGCCGCCACGGGCACGCTCGGCGAAATAGGCCGCCATGCGCTCGAAGCCCTGGGGCTTCTCTTCCAGGCCGGTGTGCATGGAGCCCATCAGGGTGCGGTTGCGCAGGGTGGTAAAGCCCAGGTCAAGCGGTGCGAGCAGGTGCGGGTAAGTGGCGGTCATGGTTCCTCCGGCATTCACGATGATGCCGCGCCCTCAGCCTGCGGTCGCGGAACGGCGGGGCATGGGGCGCGGTCGGTATGGGGCAGACTCTAAGGAGCGCACCCTCGCCGCTCAATGATCGAAAATGACAAGTTACTGACCAAAGATGACACCCCGTCTTGGCAAGGCCCAGCCCAACCCCTACCCTGTGGTGCATCCCATGAGTACCCGTCCTCTATGCGCAAGCTGATCTTCCTCGTCCTGGTCATCCTTTTCGCCGGCTATGCCGGCTGGGCAGAGCGCCGCCCGGTGGGCCACTACCTGTCCGACCTGCGCAGCGAGGTCGCGCTCAACCAGGGCCAGCCGTCCGAGCGCGGCAACCTGCTGGGCGTGCAACCGGAGCTGTTCACCCAGGACTACCAGAGCGTCGAGCGCCTGCGCCTGAAGTTCCACGCCTACCTGGCCAAGGCCCGCGACGAAGGGCTGATCAACCCGCGCACCGTGGTGGTGTTCCCCGAGCACATCGGCACCTGGCTGGTGGCCGCCGGCGAGAAGCCCGAGGTCTACCAGACCGAGCACATCGCCGAGGCCATGGAATGGATGGCCGCCAGCAATCCGCTGAAACTGGCGCGCGGCTGGCTTGGCGCCAAGGGTGAGGACCGCATGGCCGATGCGCTGTTCCGCATGAAGGCGGTGGACATGGCCCACGACTACCAGACGCTGTTCGGCTCGCTGGCGAAGGAGTTCGGCGTGACCATCGTCGCCGGCTCCATCGTGCTGCCCAACCCGCGCATCGTCGAAGGACAGATCCGCACCGGCAACGGCCGCCTCTATAACGTCAGCCAGGTCTTTGGCAGCGACGGCCAGCCGCTGGGCAAGCCGCAACGCAAGCTGTTCCCTATCGACGACGAGAAAGGCTTCACCCGCGGCGGCGACGCCGACGACCTGCAGGTCCTGCAGACCCCGGCCGGGCGCCTGGGCGTGCTGGTCTGCGCCGATAGCTGGTACCCGGCGAGCTACCGCGCGCTGGCTGTGAACAAGCCCGACATCATTGCAGTGCCCGCCTTCCTCACCGGCAACGGCAGCTGGAGCAAGCCGTGGAAGGGCTACAACGGCGGCGCGACGCCGGACGACGTGACCCTCAAGCCCGGCGAACTCTCCGAAGGCGAAGCTTGGGAGCGCCTGGCGCTGGCCGGCCGTCTCGGCGAAAGTGGCGCCCACGCCGGCATCACCGTGTTCTTCCGTGGCCATCTCTGGGACCTGGGCAGCGACGGTCGCAGCCTGGTGGTGAATGGCGACAGCCACACCCTGGCGCCCGACGGCCCCGGCGCGCGTCTCATCAATATCTGGCTATGAACCGCCCGACCATGCGCCTCGGCGACCTTTCGGTGGGTTTTGTCCACAGCCTCGCCGATGCGTTGGCGGAGAGCGGCGTCGCCCCGCAATCCCTGCTGCAACAATACGGACTGGACGCGGCACGCCTGAGCGAGCCCGGCGCGCGCCTGTCGATCCCCCGCTACATGCGCCTGGGCCACGCGGCCATCCAGCAGAGCGGCGACCCCGCCCTCGGCCTGCGCATGGGCCAGCTGAGCCGACCGAGCCAGAGCGGCCTGGCCGGCGTCACCGCGGCCCAGGCACCCAACCTGCGCGCCGCCGCCCGTGCGCTGATCCGCTTCGAGCCGCTCTACGCGCAGAACTACCGTGGCCAGAGCAGCTTCATCGAGGACGCCGGCGGCGCCTGGCTGCGCTTCTACTCCATCAGCCCGTACAACGCCTACAACCGCTTCGTGGTGGATTCGGTGCTGGCCGGCTGGGTGAGCATGCTCGGCAGCATCGGCGCGCAGCCGCTGCGCCCGGAGAAGGTCGCGATCGAATACCCGGCACCTGCCTGGGCGTCGCGCTTCGAGGAAATGCTTGGCTGCCCGGTGGAGTTCGGCGCCGAACACAACCAGCTACGTCTGGACCAGGCAACACTGGCACGCGCCAACCCGGACCACTGCCCGAGCACCTGGCGGCAATTGCTGGATATCTGTGAAAAGGAACTGGAGCAGCTGACCCGCACACGCAGCCTGCGCGAACGCGTTGCCCAGTTGCTGGGCCCGATGCTCAACGGTCGCGAACCGGACCTGGAGGAAGTCGCCGCCCGGCTCAAGCTGCCGACCTGGACGCTACGCCGCAAGCTGGCCGAGGAAGGCACGCAGTTCCGCAGCATCCTCAACGACACCCGCCGCGACCTGGCGATGATCTACATCCGCGACACCGACCTGGCCTTCGGCGAGATCGCCTACCTGCTCGGCTTTGCCTCCGCCGAGGCCTTCCAGCGCGCCTTCAAGCGCTGGAGCGGGCAGACGCCGGGGGAATTCCGCCGCGCCCAGCGCCACAGCGCCTGATCACATCTCCGTGGCGTCGTCGGCCGGCTCCGGCAGATCCTGTTCCACGGCGTGCAGCTCCAGCAGTTCTTCCTGATAGTCGTCCATTGGCTTTTCTCCTGACCGTTCGATCCGGTTTTAGCAAAGACCACGGGAAAAAAGCTAGACGGCCAAGGTGAACGACCTGTGACAGCGTCTTACATGGCGGCAGGTTTTTTCGGACGGAAACGAAAAAACCCTCAGGTATTGCTACCTGAGGGCTTTCGAATATGGCGCAGCGGACGGGACTCGAACCCGCGACCCCCGGCGTGACAGGCCGGTATTCTAACCGACTGAACTACCGCTGCGTGTCGGTTGGACTTTCGTCCGATAAAGCAACCTCCTTGCGCCTGGAGTGAATCACTCGACAAGCTGGTTCGGGGTAGGAACCAAGGAGGGGAAAATGGCGCAGCGGACGGGACTCGAACCCGCGACCCCCGGCGTGACAGGCCGGTATTCTAACCGACTGAACTACCGCTGCGCGTAACTTGCGAGAGTGGTGGGTGATGACGGGATCGAACCGCCGACCCTCTGCTTGTAAGGCAGATGCTCTCCCAGCTGAGCTAATCACCCTTCGTCTCGAAGTGGGGCGCATTCTACAGCCGGCAGAGCCTAAGTCAATGCCCTGATTGAATTTTTTTTCATTTCCCGCGAAAAAAGTTCGGTGTGCCGTCAGTGGCCTCAAGTCCACGCGCAATCCAGCCTCAGGAAGACTCTACTTCCGTAGGGGTGGAGCTTATCCGCGAAGCTCTTCTTCTTGGGGCGATACATGATGCCAACCTGTAGGAGCGCGCCATGCGCGCGATCGCGGGCATGGCCCGCTCCTACAGGGGAACGCTATGCCCGACACCGAAGTCAGAAAAGAAAAAGGGCGACCCTCGGGCCGCCCTCCTCTTCCACACCCGACAATCAGTCGAGGTAGATCATCTTGCGCGTCATGCCGCCGTCAATCACCAGCTCCTGGCCGGTGACGAAGCCGGCACTATCGCCGATCAGCCAGGCCACCGCCGAAGCGATGTCCTCCACCGTGCCGACACGGCCGACCAGATGCTGGTCATGATCCAGCTCGGTCAGTGGCTCGGCCTCGCGTTCGCGCAGGTCGCGGGCATCGATCCAGCCAGGGGAAATCGCGTTGACGCGGATATCCGGGCCCAGGCTGCCGGCCAGGGCATGGGTCAGCGACAGCAGCCCGCCCTTGCTCGCCGCGTAGGCCTCGGAATTCGGCTCTGACTGGTGCGCCCGGGTGGAAGCGATATTGACGATGGCACCACCGTGCGCGCGCAGGTACGGCGCGCAGTGCTTGGCCAGCAGCATCGGACCCGTGAGGTTGACCGCCAGGGTGCGGTTCCACTCGTTCAGGCCCAGGCTTTCCAGCGCCGTGTTGTGCGGCCGGGCGATCGCTGCATTGCTGACCAGCGCATCGAGGCGACCGAACTGGCCGATCAGCTCAGCCACGGCCGCAGCCACCTGCCCTTCACTGGCCACGTCCAGCGCAATGAAGCTGGCACGCTCACCGAGCGCCGCCGCCACTTTAGGGCCGCGCTCGCGGTCGATGTCCGCCAGCACCACCTGCCAGCCCTCGGCGACCAGCCAGGCGGCAATGCCCAGGCCGATGCCGTGTGCTGCACCGGTGACCAGCACCACCTGGCCGTTGCCCAGGGCGTCCATCATGCTCACAGCGCCGCCAGGCCTCGCGCCAGATCGGCCTTGATGTCATCGACATCTTCCAGGCCCACGGCAACGCGGATCAGGTTGTCACGGATACCGGCGTTCTCGCGCTCCAGCGGCGACAGGCGACCGTGGGAGGTCGTGGCCGGGTGGGCGATGGTGGTCTTGGTGTCGCCCAGGTTGGTGGTGATGGATATCATCCGGGTGGCATCGATGCAGCGCCAGGCTGCGGCCTTGTCACCCTTCACCTCGAAGCTCACCACCGCGCCGAAGCCCTTCTGCTGACGCTTGGCCAGTTCGTGCTGCGGGTGACTGGGCAGGCCTGCGTAGTAAACGCGATCCACGCCCGGCTGCTGCTCAAGCCACTCGGCGACCATTTGCGCCGAGGCGCTGTGGGCCTGCATGCGCACGCGCAGGGTTTCCAGGCCCTTGATGAAGATCCAGGCGTTGAACGGGCTGAGCGTCGGGCCGGCAGTGCGCAGGAAGCCGACGACGGGCTCCATCTGCGCGCGGCGGCCGGCGACCACGCCGCCCATGGTGCGGCCCTGGCCGTCGATGTACTTGGTCGCCGAGTGGATCACCACGTCCGCGCCCAGCTTCAGCGGCTGCTGCAGCGCCGGGGTGCAGAAGCAGTTATCCACCGCCAGCAGCGCGCCCTTGGCATGAGCGATTTCGGCCAGCGCGGCGATATCGACCAGCTCGGCCAGCGGGTTGGACGGCGATTCGACGAAGAACAGCCTGGTGTTCGGCTTGCAGGCCGCTTCCCAGGCTTTCAGGTCGCTCAGCGGCGGGTAGTCCACCTCGATGCCGAAGCGCTTGAAGTACTTCTCGAACAGGCTGATGGTCGAGCCGAACACGCTGCGCGAGACCAGCACGTGATCGCCGGCGCTGCACAGGCTCATCACCAGGGAAAGGATGGCCGACATGCCGGTGGACGTGGCCACCGCCTGCTCGGCGCCTTCCAGCGCAGCGATGCGCTCCTCGAAGGTGCGTACCGTGGGGTTGGTGTAGCGCGAGTAGACGTTGCCCGGCACTTCACCGGCGAAACGCGCGGCCGCATCGGCAGCACTGCGGAACACATAGCTGGAGGTGGTGAACAGGCCTTCGCCGTGTTCCGCCTCCGGGGTGCGGCGTTGCCCGGCGCGCACTGCGAGGGTGTCGAAACCGACACCCTCCAGGTCGCTGTCCAGCCGGCCGGCTTCCCAATCCTGAGCCATGCCTGCTCTCCTTAGTCGTTATAGAGATCGATGATGGCGCTGACCGCGGCACCCTTGGTCTTGGTGGAGTCGTTGCGCGCCTGGTCGATCTTGTTCAGATAGGCTTCGTCGACGTCACCAGTGACGTACTCACCGTTGAACACGGCGCAGTCGAAGCGGTCGATCTTGATCTTGCCGCCCTCGGTGGATTCGATCAGGTCCTGCAGGTCCTGATACACCAGCCAGTCGGCGCCGATCAGCTCGCCGACTTCCTCGGTGCTGCGGTTGTGCGCGATCAGTTCGTGGGCGCTCGGCATGTCGATGCCGTAGACGTTGGGGTAGCGCACTGCCGGGGCGGCGGAGCAGAAGTAGACGTTCTTCGCGCCGGCCTCGCGGGCCATCTGGATGATCTGCTTGCAGGTGGTGCCGCGAACGATGGAGTCGTCCACCAGCATCACGTTCTTGCCGCGGAATTCCAGCTCGATGGCGTTGAGCTTCTGGCGTACCGATTTCTTCCGCGCGGCCTGGCCGGGCATGATGAAGGTACGGCCGATGTAGCGGTTCTTCACGAAGCCTTCGCGGAACTTCACGCCCAGGCGGTTGGCCAGCTCCAGCGCGGCGGTGCGGCTGGTGTCCGGGATCGGGATGACCACATCGATGTCGTGGTCCGGACGCTCGCGGAGGATCTTGTCGGCCAGCTTCTCGCCCATGCGCAGGCGCGCCTTGTAGACCGAGATGCCGTCGATGATGGAGTCCGGACGGGCCAGGTAGACGTGCTCGAAGATGCACGGCGCGTACTGCGGGTTGGCCGCGCACTGGCGGGTGTAGAGCTTGCCGTCTTCGGTGATGTACACCGCTTCGCCCGGAGCCAGGTCGCGGATCAGGGTAAAGCCGAGGACGTCCAGGGCCACGCTTTCCGAGGCAATCATGTACTCCACGCCGTTCTCGGTGTGACGCTGGCCGAAGACGATCGGGCGGATCGCATGGGGATCGCGGAAACCGACGATGCCGTAGCCGGTGATCATCGCCACCACGGCGTAGCCACCCACGCAGCGGGCATGCACGCCGGCGACGGCGGCGAACACATCTTCCTCGGTGGGCTGCAGCTTGTTGCGCACCGCCAGCTCATGGGCGAACACGTTGAGCAGCACTTCCGAGTCGGAATTGGTGTTTACGTGGCGCAGGTCGGATTCGTAGATTTCCTTGGCCAGCTGCTCGACGTTGGTCAGGTTGCCGTTGTGCGCCAGGGTGATGCCGTAGGGCGAGTTGACGTAGAACGGCTGCGCCTCGGCGGAGCTGGAGCTGCCCGCGGTCGGGTAACGCACATGGCCGATGCCGATCTTGCCGACCAGACGCTGCATGTGACGCTGCTGGAAGACGTCACGGACCAGGCCGTTGTCCTTGCGCAGGTACAGGCGGTCGTCCTGACAGGTGACAATCCCCGCAGCGTCCTGGCCACGATGCTGGAGAACAGTGAGGGCGTCATAGAGCGCCTGATTCACGTTCGACTTGCCCACGATACCGACGATGCCACACATGCGACGCAACCCCTAGTTGGTGTTCAGGCTAAAACAATTCCGTATTCGGCAGTATCCACCGGACCTGCCGTAGCGGCGACGGCTACCCGTCGCCTCCGCCCACCCGTCACTGGGTCGGCAGCAAGGACCCTACTCCGGATGGCGGAGTGATGGTCACGCCGGACATCCACTGCCCGGCAAAAGTCAGGATGAAGTTCTTCGACCAGTCGGCGACCATCAGGAAATGCGGCATCAGTACCGATTGCTGCCACCACGGGTCCTGTTGCACCGGCGCAAGGCTCAGCAGACCGACCAGCAGAACCACCAGCAGCACGCCACGGGCGCCACCGAACACCATGCCGAGCACGCGGTCGGTGCCGGACATGCCGGTCACCCGCACCAGCTCGCTGATGAGGAAATTGACGAGTGCGCCCAGCAGCAGCGTGACGACGAAAAGCAGCGCGCAGGCGGCGATGACACGCCCCGAGGGCAGCTGGATGTAGGGTGCGAGATGCTCGGCCAGGGCGCCGCCGAACATCCAGGCGACCGCACCGGCTACGATCCAGGTGACCAGCGACAGGGCTTCCTTGACGAAACCACGGCTCAAGCTGATCAGGCTGGAAATGACGATGATGCCGATCATCGTCCAATCGACCCAGGTAAATGCCACGTTGCGGCCCAGAAACGGAAAGGCCCCGCATTTTAGCAGAGGCCTTCGATTTAGAAGAGCCCCAGTTTGACTTGGGGCCGATTGAAAGAATCTAACGAACGGGCTCAGCCCCGCTCAGGCTGGAAGCGCACCACGAAACCGTTGAGCTTCTGCTGCTTGCCGAGCTGGTCGCGCAGTCGGTCCGCCTCGGCGCGTTCGACCACCGGCCCGACAAATACGCGGTTCATGCCGTCGAAACTGCGCACGTAGGCGTTGTAGCCCTGGCTGCGCAGGGACTTCTGCAGCTCGTCAGCGCGAGCACGGTTGGACAGGCTGGCCAGTTGCACCGACCAGCTCACCGGCAGGTTGTTGCTGTCCAGGCGCTGGGCCGGCTGTTGCACCGGAGCTGCGGGGGCAGCGCTGGCTTGAGCCGGCTGCTGAGCCGGCGCGGCAGGCTTGGGCGCGGCCGGTTGCGGGGCCGGAGCCTTGGGCGGCGCCGGCTGGGCCTGCTGGGTCGGCAGGCTGGCGATGGGCGCGGAAGGCGCCTGCGCCGGAGCTGCTTCGGCTGGCGGCACGGCGTTATCCGCGTCTTCGACCTGCGGCTCGGGAACTTCGGTGGGTTGCACTTCGACCGCGGGCATCGCTGGCGGCTTGGGCATCACCGGCGCCTCGACCACCACCTGGCGTACATCATCCTCGCGGGAGAACAGCATCGGCAGGAAGATCACGGCGAGTGCCAGCAGCACCAGCGCTCCGACTACCCGCTGCTTGAGCCCCTTATCGAGCAACGCCATGCACAACTCCCCTTAGGTCCACTTATTGAGCAGCTCATCGAGCCGCTTATTGGGCAGCCTTGGCGAGCCACTCCAGGGCATCCGCCACGCTGTAGAACGAACCGAACACCAGGATCTCGTCATCGGTGCCCGCCGCATCGCATTGCGCCACCAGCGCCGCGGCGATATCGCCATGGCAGCTGACCTGCGCCCCGCGAGCCTGCAGCGCGGCTTCCAGCTCTGCGGCCGGTCGGCTGCGACCGCTGGGCAGCGGCGCGACGGCCCAATCCTGCACCAAGCCGAGCAAGGGTTCCAGTACGCCGTCGAGATCCTTGTCCGCCAGCAGACCGAACACCGCATGGCGCACACCCTTGGGCGGCGCCGCGCGCAAGCGGCTGGCGAGGTATTGCGCCGCGTGCGGATTATGCCCGACGTCGAGCAGCAAGTGGCGCTCTTCGCCGTGCCATTGCACGGTGCGGCGATCCAGGCGACCGGTCACGCGGGTACGCTGCAGCGCGGCGACCAGTTGCTCGGACTGCCACGGCAGATCCAGCAGGGCATAGACCTGCAAGGCCAGCGCCGCGTTCTCCATCGGCAGGTCGAGCAGCGGCAGGTTGTGCAGGCTCAGCGCTTCGCCGGTGGCGGAGCGCCCGCGCCAGTGCCAGTCGCCCTCGCCCATCGCCAGGTCGAAGTCGCGACCGCGCAGGACCAGCGGCGAGCCGAGCTTGCGCGCCTGCTCCATGATCGGCGCCGGCGGTTCCAGGTCACCGCAGACCGCAGGCTTGCCGGCGCGGAAGATGCCGGCCTTCTCGAAGGCCACGCTTTCGCGGGTATCACCCAGCCAGTCGGCGTGATCGATGCCGATACTGGTGACTGCCGCGATGTCGGAGTCGATCAGGTTGACCGCATCCAGGCGACCGCCCAGGCCGACTTCCAGCACCACCGCATCGAGGTGGGCGCGCTCGAACAGCCAGAAGGCCGCGAGGGTGCCCATCTCGAAGTAGGTCAGGGAAATTTCGCCGCGGGCCGTCTCAACGGCGGCGAAGGCTGCGCAGAGCTCCTCGTCGCTGGCCTCGACGCCATCGATGAGCACGCGCTCGTTGTAGCGCAGCAGATGCGGCGAGCTGTACACGCCGACGCGCTGGCCCTGCTCGCCGAGCAGGGCGGCGAGGAAGGCACAGGTGGAACCCTTGCCGTTGGTGCCGGTGACGGTCACCACGCGGGGCGCGGGGCGCCCCAGGCCAAGCCGGCCAGCCACTTCACGGGAGCGATCCAGCCCCATGTCGATAGCCGTGGGGTGGAGTTGTTCGAGATAGCTGAGCCAGTCGGCAAGGGTACGTTGGGTCATCCTGCGAGCGCGGTACTTGGAGTGTGGGTGAATTTGGCCAGCAGGCTGGCGAGCCGCTGACGCATTTCTGCACGGTGGACGATCATGTCGATGGCGCCGTGCTCCAGCAGGAACTCGCTGCGCTGGAAGCCTTCCGGCAGCTTCTCGCGCACGGTCTGTTCGATCACCCGCGGGCCGGCGAAGCCGATCAGGGCGCGCGGCTCGCCGACGATCACATCGCCGAGCATCGCCAGGCTGGCGGACACGCCACCGTAGACCGGATCGGTCAGCACGGAGATGAACGGAATACCTTCTTCGCGCAGGCGAGCCAGGGCGGCGGAGGTCTTGGCCATCTGCATCAGGGAGATCAGCGCTTCCTGCATGCGCGCGCCACCCGAAGCGGAGAAGCAGATCATCGGGCAACGGTTTTCCAGGGCATAGTTCGCCGCGCGCACGAAGCGCTCGCCAACGATGGAGCCCATGGAGCCGCCCATGAAGGAGAATTCGAAGGCGCTGACCACAACCGGCAGGCCCATCAGCTTGCCGCTCATGGAGATCAGCGCGTCCTTCTCGCCGGTATCCTTCTGCGCGGCCGTCAGGCGGTCCTTGTACTTCTTGCTGTCGCGGAACTTCAGGCGGTCCACCGGCTCCAGCTCGGCGCCCAGCTCCTCGCGGCCTTCCTCATCGAGGAAGATATCGATGCGCGCGCGGGCGCCGATACGCATGTGGTGATCGCACTTGGGGCAGACGTCGAGGGTCTTTTCCAGCTCCGGACGGTACAGCACCGCCTCGCAGGACGGGCACTTGTGCCACAGGCCTTCCGGAACCGAGCTCTTCTTCGCCTCGGAACGCATGATGGAAGGGATCAGCTTGTCTACCAGCCAGTTGCTCATGCTCACGTCTCCAGTGCAGGGGCACAGCGCGGTGGGTTGCGCGTGCCTCTGAGCAAATTCATCGTCGCGGTTTCGACCTCAAGGCCGGAACCCCTCGCAAACAAAGGCGCCGCCTGGGGCGTCGCCACGGATACAGCTCTCGATGCGGGCCGCCGGCGGACAAGGTTGTCAGCACCGACGACGCCCAGCGCCACCCGCAGGTGGCGATTGGGTAGTGGACGGCGGCGGGCCGCTCGTCGTCACATGAAGATTCCGCGTCAGGCCACCGAACGACACTGGGCGATGAAGTCGCGGATCTTCTGCGCATCCTTGATGCCCTTGCTTGCCTCCACCCCGCCGCTCACATCCACGGCGTAAGGGCGCACCTGGGCAATGGCATCGGCCACGTTGGCCACCGTCAGGCCACCGGCCAGGATCAGCGGACGCTGCACATCCTTCGGCACCAGGGACCAGTCGAAGGCCAGCCCGGTTCCGCCAGGAATACCCTCCACGTAGGTATCGAGCAGGAAGCCACTGGCCTGTGGATACTTCGCAATCTGCGCCGCCACGTCGTCACCCGGCTTCACGCGCAGGGCCTTGAGGTAGCGCTTGTGCCAGCCGGAGCAGGCCTCCGGCGTCTCGTCGCCGTGGAACTGCAGGACGTCCAGCGGCACCGCGTCGAGGATTTCCCCCAACTCGCAGCGACTGGCGTCGACGAACAGGCCGACGGTGCTGACGAAGGGCGGCAACGCGGCCACGATCGCCCGCGCCTGCTGGATGCTCACCGCACGCGGGCTCTTGGCGTAGAACACCAGGCCGATGGCGTCGGCACCCGCCTCGGCGGCGGCCAGGGCATCCTCGACTCGGGTAATACCGCAGATTTTGATGCGAACGGCGGACAAGATGCAGCAACCTTCAGGCAATTGATCGATCGATGGTAGCAAATGACCCTGGCATCGTCAGCCAAAGGTATCCGGCAAACTTGAAAGGAAATGTGGCCCCAGGTAGCGCTCGGGCAACACGAACTCCTCCGGGTATTCCACGCTCACCAGGTACAGCCCGTAGGGGTGCGCAGTGATACCGCTGGCGCGCCGATCGCGCGCGGCCAGCGCCTCCGCCGCCCACTCCACCGGGCGCTCGCCGGCACCAATGGTCATCAGCATCCCGGCAAAGTTGCGCACCATGTGATGCAGGAAGGCATTGGCACGGACATCCAGCACGATGAAGCGCCCATGCTCGATCACCTCGAGATGGTGCACCGTCTTGATGGCCGACTTGGCCTGGCACTGCACCGCGCGGAACGAGGTGAAGTCGTGGGTACCGACCAGCGCCTTCGCCGCTTCACGCATGCGCGAGACATCCAGCGGACGGTGGTTCCAGGTGACTTCCTCGGCCATATGCGCCGGGCGGATCTGGTCGTTGTAGATCACGTAGCGATAGCGCCGTGCCATGGCAGTGAAGCGCGCATGGAAATGCGCCGGCATCACCTTGGCCCAGGTCACGCTGATGTCGTTGGGCAGGTTGGCATTGGTGCCCATGACCCAGGCGATGAGCGAGCGCTCGGCGGTGGTGTCGAAATGCACCACCTGCCCGCTCGCATGCACCAGGGCATCGGTGCGCCCCGCGCACATCAGCGAAACCGGATGGTCAGCCACCCGCGACAGGGCTTTTTCCAGCGCGCCCTGCACGGTCGGCACTCCATTTTCCTGGCGCTGCCAACCGCGATAACGCGAGCCTTTGAATTCGACGCCCAGGGCAATCCTGGAAACGCCAACGGCGGCCGATTCGGCCGCCGCTGAGGGTACTGCTTCAATCATCTATCTGGAGCCTTCCGGCTCAGGCGATACGCCCGAGCAGTTCGCGAGCTTCCTGCTGCTGGTTGTCGTTACCCTCGGTGATGACTTCATCGAGGATGTCGCGGGCGCCTTCGGTGTCGCCCATGTCGATGTAGGCACGCGCCAGGTCGAGTTTGGTGGCCGCCTCGTCAGCGCCGGAGAGGAAGTCGAAATCGTCTTCATCATCGGCACCGTCGCCCGGCAGGTCCAGATCGCCTGCGGCGAAGCTCTCTTCCGCCAGCGATTCGACGGGAGCCTGCGGCTCGTCGTTCTGCGCGGAGAGACGGTCCAGCTCGGCACTGACCTCGTCCAGTTGGGCGGCGAAGCTATCGTCGGCCTTGGCAGGCGCCGGCTCATCATCCGCCAGGGACAGGTCGAAATCGTCCGGCAGATCGTCGGCTTGCGGCGCCTTGTTCTCGATATCCAGGCTGAACTCCTCGGGGCTCACGCCGGACAGCGATGCGGTGTCGTCGTCCAGACCCAGCAGGAAGTCGTCTTCCGCCGAAGCCAGGGTGGAGTGGGCGTCTTTCTCCAGACCCTTGTCCAGGTCCAGGGAAAAGTCGCTCAGGTCGTCGACCAGCGACGGGGCCTCGACCTTGGCGACCGGCTCTTCCGGCAGATCCAGATCGAAGGCGAAGTCGTCCTCGGCCTTGGTGCTCGGCGCTGCGGCAGGCGCACCGCCCAGGCTCAGGTCATCATCCAGGTCGAAGCTGCCGAAGGACAATTCGTCGTCCTGCTGCACAGCCGGAGCGGCGGGCTTGTCGCCACCCAGCTCGAGGTCGTCCAGCGCCAGGTCGAAGGCGTCATCCAGATCATTGTGCGACTGAGTGACGGGCTCGGCCGCTGGCGGAGTCGGCTCCACTTCGAAGTCGTCCAGGCTGAACCCATCGAGATCATCACCGGCCGCTGCTGCGGCAGCGGCCAGGCCACCACCCACGGCAGCCAGGGTGACCATGCCCGGGTAGCGGGACTTGAGCTGCTCGACCTGCGGCTCGGCGCCGCCGATTTCACGCAGTTCGTTTTCCTGGCGGGCGAAACCTTCGCGGTCGCCGATCTCGGCATAGACCTCCATCAGTTTCACGCGCAGGTCGGTGCGCTGCGGCTCGTCATAGATGGCGCCCTGCAGCAGTTCGGCAGCCTGGTTGAAGCGGCCGTAGGCGATGTAGATGTCCGCCTCGCCCAGCGCATCGCTGGTCTGCGCAGCCACACGCTCGGGGGCAGTCTGAGCCGGGGCGGCGACTTCGGCGGCCTGCGGTACGTCCAGGGTGTCCAGTTCGCTGCCGGCGAGGGCCAGATCGTCGTCCAGGTGCGGCTCGTCGTCACCGGCGTAGGCAGCAAGCCCTTCCTGCTCCTTGGCGGCACGGCGACGGGAAATGATCATCAGCAGGACCAGCAGGGCCAGCAGCGCGCTACCGGCGATGGCGCCCAGCCAGATCGGATTGGCGAGGATCTCGTCGACGAGGCTGGTCTCGGCCTGCGTGGCCGGCGCGGCAACGGGAGCCGGAGCCGGCTTCTGCGCTTCCGGCGCGGGGGCTGCTGCAGCTGGAGCCGGTGCGGGCGCCGGAGCCGGTTGCGGTGGCGCCTCGGCGGCAGGGGCCGGCGGAGTGCCCGCATCGCCACCCGGAGCCGGTGCGGCCGGTTGCTCTGCGACCGCAGGAGCCGGCGGAGTGGCCGGCTGGGCAGCCGAGTCAGCGCCCGGCACTGGAGCCGGAACGGCAGCGGCGCCATTGGCGGCGGCAGCCTTGTCATTGCCCAGCTCGCTCTGCAGCTTGGCCAGCTGTGCATCCTTCAGCGCGATGAGCTTCTGCAGCTTGTCCATCTGGCTCTGCAGGTCGGTCATGCGGCCGGTCAGCTCGTCGTTCTCGCGACGGGTGCTGTCGAGGCTTTCCTTGGTGACGGCCAGCTTGTCCGCGACGGCCTGGCCGTCCTTGCTGCCCTTGTCGCCACCCTTGGGCTTGCCGCTCTCGCCGGAGAGCAGGCGCAGGCTGTCCTTGGTTTCGGCCTGGGCCGGGGCGTTGCCGGCGCTGGCGCGCGGCGTGGCGTCCAGCTGGCGGGCGCCGCCGGTGGGCAGGCTGCGGCCTTCACGCCAGGCGGTGTATTGCTGGCTGACTTCGGCAGCGGCATCCGGCTGGGTGCGGGCCTTGATCTGCTCGGCGTCGGGCAGGCGCAGCACCTGGCCGCTCTTCAGGCGGTTGATGTTGCCGCCGAGGAAGGCGTCGGGATTGAGGTCCTGGATCGCCAGCATGGTCTGCTGGACGGAAACGCGGCCATCCGGGCGCGCACGGGCGGCGATCTCCCAGAGGGTGTCGTTCTTGCCGGTGCGGTACTCATTGCCTTCCAGGCGGCGCGAAGAAGCTGCCGGAGCTGCCGGAGCGGCACGCTCAGCGCTGGGAGCAGGCGTTGCACGCGGCGCAGCGGGAGCGGCCGGGCGCGCCATCGGAGCGGGAGCGGCCATCGGCGCGCGCGGCACGGCGGCGGCGGTCTGCGGCGAATACATCGGCGGGTCCAGCAGCACGGTGTACTCACGCAGCAACCGACCATTGGGCCAGAGCACTTCCACGAGGAAGTTCAGGTAGGGTTCCTGCACCGGCCGGTCGGAGGTCACGCGAATGACGCTCTTGCCGTTGGGCTTGACGATGGGAGTGAATTTCAGCCCGGTCAGGAAGTACTGACGGTCGACGCCGGCCTTGTTGAAGTCTTCCGGCGAAGCCAGCTTCGGGATTACCTCGGCCGCGGACAGGTCACGAACTTCGACCAGTTCGATTTCGGCATCCAGCGGCTGGTTCAGCGCCGAACGCAGGTGGATATCCCCCAACCCCAGCGCATGTGCCATGCCCGAGGTCAGTGCCGAAGCAGCTGCGATTGCCTGCACCAGTTTGCGAAGCCGGACCATATAGTAATCCCTTGTTTTAATAGCTTTTTTCTGGATTAGAACAACGTCTAACGGGCGCCGCTGCCCACTACACTGTCCGTTTTCACGGCAGTGCTCTCCCCTGTCAGCGACGTTCCCGGCCAGTATTGCCAAGCTAGAATACTTCTTCAAATATTCGGTAAGTATCTTTTACAGATAGTGTTTTATCAACAATTCGCCCAAGTTCACAGCATTCAGGGCTGCGCCTTTTCTCACATTATCTGACGCAATCCACAAATTCAGTTCGCACGAATCTGTCAGACCGGTCCGTAGGCGACCGACGTAAACACTATCCTGCCCCTGTGCATCACCGATGACAGTCGGGTAATCGCCTTCCACCAGCTCGATGCCTTCGGCAGCGTCCAGAGCGGCGCTGACCGCCGCCAGGGAAACCGGGGCCGCCGCCTTGATGGAAAGCATCAGGGTATCGCCAAAGAATACCGGCGCCAGACTGCAGGTCACGTTCAGGCCGTTCTTCAGTTCGGGGAACAGCACCGCGAGCTCTGCCGCGATGCGGCGCTCGACCAAGGAATAGCCCTGTTCGTCGACGCCGCCCAGTTGCGCCAGCATGTTGAAGGCGAACTGGCGATCCACCAGCCGCGGCTCCAGCGGACGCGCATTGAGCAGCTCGGCGGTCTGCCGCGCCAGCTCCTGCACACCCTCGCGCCCCAGCGCGGAAGCGGACAGGCAGGCGCTTACCGTGACCTGGCGAAGTTCCAGCACGCCACGCAGCGCGGCGAGCACTTCGGCAACCTCGGCGGCCGGTGCTGCCGGGGCGGCAATCAGAGCAGGAAGTTGCAGGGCCTCGACAGCGTCGCCGTTCACGCAGGCCTGGGCCAGCAGCGCGGCGGCATCATTCAGCGACGCACCACTGAGATCGATCACGCTGCAACCGGCCGCACGGGCGCGCGCCGCACAGTCGGCAGCGGCGTCAGCAGCCACGGAAAGGAAGACCAGGCGCACTTTGGCGAAGTCGAAATCATCGAGCTTGCCGACCCGGATGTTGCGCCCACGGAAGGCAATCGACTTGCCGGCGGATTCGCCGCTGGCCAGCAGATACAGGTTGGCGACGGGGAAGTCGCGCTCTTCCAGCAGTTCGACCAAAGCCTCGCCAACGAGTCCTGTGGCGCCTACTACGGCGATGTCGAGTGTTTCAGGCATCCGGGGTCTCACAATCGGTGGGTAAAGTAGCGCAGCACTTTACTGCCCCCACCGGCGACGAAGCAATCGAGGGCTCCGCCGCCTATCGCCGCAGCTCAGGGGCGCGGCGCGCCCTCCGTAGCCTGGGCGGTCAGCGGCGCCGTTACCTGGGCGACGTCCCCGGCCGCAGCCTGCGGATTGCCTGCCTGCGGAGCAGCCTGGGTCTTGGCGCGATCCTGCTCGGCCAGACGCGCGATCAGGCCGGCAATCTGCGAGTCCTTCAACTCGATCAGCTTGTTCAGTTTCTGGGTCTGGCTTTCCAGGTCGGAAATCCGGCTGCGCAGCTCATCACCTTCGCGGCGCGCACTGTCCAGGCCTTCCTGAGCCACGGCCAGTTGCTCGGCCTCGACCTTGCCCTGGTCCTTGCCCGGCTGGCCGGAGATCAGGCGCAGGTTGTCGCGCTCTTCGGCTTTCGCCGGCGCACTGCCCGCCTCCGCCTTGTGGGTGGCATCCAGCTGGCGCCCCTGCTGGGCCAGTTGCGGATTGCGCCTGGCCTTCCACTGCGAATTCTGGGTTTCCACGTGAGCCACGGCCTGGGCATGGCTCTGCTCGCGAACCTGCTGCTCGCTGGGCAGGCGCAGCACCTGGCCGACCTTCAGGCGATTGATGTTGCCATCGACGAAGGCATCGGGGTTCATCTGCTGCATCGCCGCCATGGTCTGCATGACCGACACGCTGCTGGACGGCCGGTTGCGCGAGGCGATGTCCCACAGCGCGTCGTTGCGCTGGATGCGATAGCTGTCGGCCGGCGCATTGGCTACCGACGGCACCAGCGGTTGCGCCTGCGGCGCGCGAACCGCAGCCACCGGCGCGATGGCCGGCGGCGTCACCGGGCTGGCCACATAGCTCGGCGGGTCCAGCAGCAGGGTGAACTCGCGCACCAGTCGCCCCTGCGGCCAGACCACCTGGAGGACGAAGTTCACGTAGGGCTCGCGAATCGGCTTGGACGAGCTGACGTGAATGACGCCACGGCCATTCCTGCCGACATCGGGGGTGAATTTCAGCCCGCTGGTGATCACGTTGCGGTCCACACCCAGGCGCTCGAAATCTTCTGCCGAGGCGAGGCTGACCACAACCTCCTCGGAGCTGAGGTCGGCCACGCCGCGCAGGTCGATATTGGCCGAGAGGGTCTGCCCCAGCACGGCCCGCGAAGAAATGTCGCCCAGTTCCAGGGCGCCTGCCATGCCCGGCATGAACGCCGCGGCGACTGCCGTCGCCAACCACAACCTGTGTAACCGAGCCATCCTCTCCCCCGCTGCTTGCTTGCCGTCGGCCGACGCGAAAAGGCGCGCCGAAACCTGTCCCCATGGACGGGCTGCGAGGATAGCGACTGGTTCCCGGTGGCTTTTCCGGGTGCGTCACAGAAACTGGCGCCAAAGAGCCGGCAACCGGACAGACTGGCGTTTTTGTGCAGCGGTTCACCTACACACAGGGAACTTCTCGTGCTCCACAAAGCACGACGCCGGCTCAGGGCCGGCGTCGCGGGGTTCACACTCAGGAGCGGATCAACGCTCGAGCAGGATGCGCAGCATGCGACGCAGCGGCTCGGCGGCCCCCCACAGCAGCTGGTCACCCACGGTGAAGGCGCCCAGGTACTGAGTGCCCATGTTGAGTTTGCGCAGGCGGCCGACCGGAACGCTCAGGGTGCCGGTGACGGCCGCCGGAGTCAGTTCGCGCATGCTGATCTCGCGCTGGTTCGGGATCAGCTTCACCCAGGGGTTGTGCTGGCTGATCAGGCCTTCGATGTCCGCGATGGGCACATCCTTGTTCAGCTTGATGGTCAGCGCCTGGCTGTGGCAGCGCATGGCGCCGATGCGCACGCAGATGCCGTCCACCGGGATCGGGTTCTTGAAGCGGCCGAGGATCTTGTTGGTCTCCGCCTGGCCCTTCCACTCTTCGCGGCTCTGGCCGTTGGGCAGTTCCTTGTCGATCCACGGGATCAGGCTGCCGGCCAGCGGCGCGCCGAAGTTCTCGGTGGGCATGGCGTCGCTGCGGATGGCTTCGGCGACCTTGCGGTCGATGTCGAGGATGGCACTGGACGGGTTGGCCAGGTCATCGGCGACGGAAGCGTTGATGGCGCCCATCTGCTTGATCAGCTCGCGCATGTTCTGCGCGCCGGCGCCCGAGGCCGCCTGATAGGTCATGGCGCTCATCCACTCGACCAGGCCGGCTTCGAACAGGCCGCCCAGGGCCATCAGCATCAGGCTGACGGTGCAGTTGCCGCCGATGTAGTTCTTGGTGCCGGCGTCCAGCGAGTTGTCGATGACCTTGCGGTTCACCGGGTCGAGGACGATGACCGCGTCATCCTGCATGCGCAGGCTGGAAGCGGCGTCGATCCAGTAACCCTGCCAGCCGGCTTCGCGCAGCTTGGGGAAGACTTCGCTGGTGTAGTCGCCGCCCTGGCAGGTCAGGATGACGTCGAGGGTTTTCAGTTCCTCGATGCTGTAGGCGTCCTTCAGGGGGGCAATGTCCTTGCCAATGGACGGACCTTCGCCACCCACGTTGGAGGTGGTGAAGAACACCGGCTCGATCAGGTCGAAGTCCCGCTCTTCCAGCATCCGCTGCATGAGCACCGAACCCACCATGCCACGCCAACCGATCAGACCTACACGCTTCATCGCTACTACACCTTCAAATATTTAGAGGGCCGTCGTTCCCGCCTTCCTGCAGAAGCGCGGGAACGAGCGAGCCGGACAGATTACAGATTCCGCAGTGCTGCGACTACCGCGTCGCCCATTTCGCGGGTGCCGACCTTGGTGCAGCCTTCGGACCAGATGTCACCGGTACGCAGGCCCTGGTCGAGCACCAGGCTCACGGCCTTCTCGATGGCGTCGGCGGCGGCGCCTTCGTTGAAGGTGTAACGCAGCATCATCGAAACCGAGAGGATGGTCGCCAGCGGGTTGGCGATGCCCTTGCCGGCGATGTCCGGGGCGGAACCGTGGCACGGTTCGTACATGCCCTTGTTGTTGGAATCCAGCGAGGCAGAGGGCAGCATGCCGATGGAGCCGGTGAGCATGGAAGCCTCATCCGACAGGATGTCGCCGAACATGTTGTCGGTGACCATCACGTCGAACTGCTTGGGTGCGCGGACCAGTTGCATGGCGGCGTTGTCGACGTACATGTGCGACAGCTCGATGTCCGGGTAGTCCTTGGCGACTTCCTCGACCACTTCACGCCACAGCTGGCTGGAAGCCAGGACGTTGGCCTTGTCCACCGAGCACAGCTTCTTGCCGCGCACGCGGGCCATGTCGAAGCCGACGCGGGCGATGCGGCGGATTTCGCTTTCGCTGTACGGCAGGGTGTCGTACGCCTGGCGCTCGCCGTTCTCCAGCACGCGCTGCTCGCGCGGCTGGCCGAAGTAGATGCCGCCGGTCAGCTCGCGGACGATGAGGATGTCCAGGCCGGCAACCACTTCGGGCTTCAGGCTGGAGGCATCGGCCAGTTGCGGGTAGAGGATGGCCGGACGCAGGTTGCCGAACAGGCCCAGTTGCGAGCGGATTTTCAGCAGGCCGCGCTCGGGGCGGATGTCACGCTCGATCTTGTCCCACTTCGGGCCACCCACGGCGCCCAGCAGCACGGCGTCGGAAGCGCGCGCGCGCTCCAGGGTCTCGTCCGCCAGCGGTACGCCGTGCTTGTCGATGGCGGCGCCGCCGATCACGTCTTCGGTCAGTTCGAAGCCCAGGGCGAACTTGTCGTTGGCCAGCTCCAGCACCTTGACCGCTTCGGCCATGATTTCCGGGCCGATACCGTCGCCGGGGAGAACCAGAATCTGTTTGCTCATCGCTTGTTTCCTTCGGAAAAGTTTAAAAGCCGCAGGCTCCTGCCCGGAGCCTGCGGCTTGAAGCTTGCAGCCGTTATTTGATGGCCCAGAGCACCAGCACGTCGGTGCTGAAGGAACCCTCGGCGTCGATCTCGAAATACTCGCGCACCTCGTCGCCCATCGAAAGCTGCAGGGCACGAATGGCCTGGCGCATCACTTCGGGGGTGCGCATGCGCTCGACCCAGGACGTGAACTCCAGGCGCAGGCGCTGGCGCTGGCGCTTCTGCGCAGTCACCGCAAGACCCGCCTCCCCCACTAAACGCGCCCACTCCGACGGGGAGTAGTCACGCACGTGGCTGGTGTCGCGCAGGACCTCGACAGTTTGCAGATAGGTATCCAGCAGCGGCAAGCCCGGCGCGGCGACATCGATGAAACAGGCCACGCCGCCCGGTTTGAGCACCCGGCGCACTTCCCGCAGCGCCTGGCCGACATCCCGCCAGTGGTGCGCGGAATAGCGGCTGAAGACGAAGTCGAACTCGCCGTCGTCGAACGGCAGCTGCTCGGCGGCGCCACAGCGCGTGGCGATGTTGGCCAGGCCGCGCTCGGTGGCGGCCGAGGCCACCACGTCGAGCATCTGCTGGGACAGGTCGTAAGCCACCACCTCGCCGGCCAGCGGCGCGACGTTGAAGCTCACGTGCCCTGCCCCGCAGCCCAGGTCCAGCACGCGTGCACCAGTAGTCGCCGACAGTCGCTCGCGTAGCTGGGCGAATTCCTCGCCCTGGGCGTGTACGGCGCTGGTCAGGTAAGCGTTGGCCTGGGCGCCGAACTGGCGCTGGACCACTTGCTCGTGGCGACTCTCGGTCATGGTGCTCTCCTTACAGAGTGATGCGGCGCCGGTCAGGCGTCGCGGAACAACCAGGGTTGGTTCTGCTTGTAACCACCTTCGAAACTGCGGATGGCCTCGGCGTCCTGCAGGGTCAGACCGATGTCGTCCAGGCCATTGAGCAGGCAGTGCTTGCGGAACGCGTCCACTTCGAAGCTGTACTGCTTGCCGTCCGGGCGGGTCACGGTCTGCGCGGCGAGGTCGACGGTCAGCTGGTAACCCTCGGTGGCTTCGCACTGAGCGAACAGCTCGTCGACTTCTTCGTCCTTCAGGATGATCGGCAGCAGGCCGTTCTTGAAGCTGTTGTTGAAGAAGATGTCAGCGAAGCTCGGCGCGATCACGGTGCGGAAGCCGTACTCGTCCAGCGCCCACGGCGCGTGCTCGCGGGAGGAACCGCAACCGAAGTTCTCACGGGCCAGCAGCACGCTGGCGCCCTGGAAGCGCGGGAAGTTGAGGACGAAGTCCTTGTTCAGCGGACGCTTGGAGTTGTCCTGGTTCGGCTGGCCCACGTCGAGGTAGCGCCACTCGTCGAACAGGTTCGGGCCGAAGCCGGTGCGCTTGATCGACTTGAGGAATTGCTTGGGGATGATCTGGTCGGTGTCGACGTTGGCGCGGTCGAGCGGCGCGACGAGACCGGTGTGCTGGGTAAAGGCTTTCATGTTCGGTCTCCTCAGGCCTGCATCAATTCACGTACGTCGATGAAACGACCGGTCACGGCAGCCGCGGCGGCCATCGCCGGGCTCACCAGGTGGGTGCGACCACCAGCGCCCTGACGACCTTCGAAGTTGCGGTTGGAGGTGGAAGCGCAATGCTCGCCGCTCTCCAGGCGGTCCGGGTTCATCGCCAGGCACATGGAGCAGCCCGGTTCACGCCATTCGAAGCCGGCTTCGATGAAGATCTTGTCCAGGCCTTCCTGTTCAGCCTGGGCCTTCACCAGACCCGAGCCCGGCACGACCAGCGCCTGCTTGACGCTGGCAGCGACCTTGCGGCCCTTGGCCACGGCGGCGGCGGCGCGCAGGTCTTCGATCCGCGAGTTGGTGCAGGAGCCGATGAACACACGGTCCAGCTGGATATCGGTGATCGCCTGGTTGGCGTTCAGGCCCATGTACTTCAGCGCACGGACGATGGAGTCGCGCTTGACCGCATCGGCTTCGGCCGCCGGGTCCGGCACGTTCTGGTCCACCGCGAGGACCATCTCCGGGGAAGTACCCCAGCTGACCTGCGGCTTGATGTCTTCGGCACGCAGTTCGACGATGGTGTCGAAGTGCGCATCGGCGTCGGAAACCAGGTCGCTCCAGGCTTCCACGGCCTTGTCCCAGTCTCCGCCCTGCGGCGAGAACGGACGGCCCTTCACGTATTCGACGGTCTTCTCATCGCACGCCACCATGCCGACGCGGGCGCCCGCCTCGATGGACATGTTGCAGATGGTCATGCGGCCTTCCATGGACAGGTCGCGGATGGCGCTGCCGGCGAATTCGAGGGCATGGCCGTTGCCGCCCGCGGTGCCGATCTTGCCGATCACCGCGAGGACGATGTCCTTGGCGGTCACGCCGAAGGGCAATTTGCCTTCCACGCGGACCTGCATGTTCTTCATCTTCTTGGCGACCAGGCACTGGGTGGCGAGCACGTGCTCCACCTCGGAGGTGCCGATGCCATGGGCCAGCGCACCGAAGGCGCCGTGGGTCGAGGTGTGCGAATCGCCGCAGACCACGGTCATGCCCGGCAGGGTCGCGCCCTGCTCCGGGCCGACCACGTGGACGATGCCCTGGCGGACGTCATTCATCTTGAATTCGAGGATGCCGAAGTCGTCGCAGTTCTCGTCCAGGGTCTGGACCTGGATGCGCGACACTTCGTCGGCGATGGCCGCCAGGCCGCCCTTGCGCTCGACCTGGGTGGTCGGCACGTTGTGGTCCGGGGTCGCGATGTTCGCGTCGATGCGCCACGGCTTGCGGCCGGCCAGGCGCAGACCTTCGAAGGCCTGCGGCGAGGTCACTTCGTGGAGGATGTGGCGGTCGATGTAGATGAGCGACGAACCATCGTCACGGCGCTTCACCTCGTGCATTTCCCAGAGTTTGTCGTAGAGCGTCTTGCCGGCCATCAGAGAGTCCTCATCAGCGTCTTTCTATGCCCCTTGGGCTTGTGGGGATGATCCTATGGAAAGGCACCGAATAACTCAAATTCATATTTTTTATCCAAAGGATTCCCACGAGGAATACGGTGCGTTATAAAAGTCGGGCGCCGCTTCCAGAGCGCAGGGAGTCGACATGGACCTGACCAGCCTCAACACCTTCCTCGCCATCGCCGAATCCGGCAGCTTCTCCGAAGCCGGCGAGCGTCTGCACCTGACCCAGCCGGCGGTGAGCAAGCGCATCGCCGCCCTGGAGAACCAGCTGGGAGTGCGTCTGTTCGACCGCGTTGGCCGCGAAGTGACCCTCACCGAGTCCGGCCGCGCCCTGCTGCCGCGCGCCTACCAGATCCTCAGCGTGCTGGACGACACCCGTCGCGCCCTGACCAACCTCAATGGCGAAGTGAGCGGCCGGCTGGTCCTGGCCACCAGTCACCACATCGGCCTGCACCGCCTGCCACCGCTGCTGCGCGCCTTCACCAAGGCCCACCCGCAGGTGGCGCTGGACATCCAGTTCTGCGACTCGGAAGTGGCCTACGAAGAAATTCTCCACGGCCGTGCGGAACTGGCCGTGATCACCCTCGCCCCGGAAACCGCCGAGCCGGTGCGCGCCGTACCGGTGTGGGACGACCCGCTGGACTTCGTCGCCGCCCCCGAACACCCGCTGTCGGTGCAGGGCCCGGTGTTCCTCGCCGACGTGGCGCGACACCCGGCGGTGTTCCCCGGCGGCAACACCTTCACCCACCACATCGTGCGCCGCATGTTCGAAGCCGAGGGCCTGACGCCGAACATCGGCATGAGCACCAACTACATGGAGACCATCAAGATGATGGTCTCCATCGGCCTGGCCTGGAGCGTGCTGCCGCGCACCATGCTCGATGACAGCGTCGTGCGCCTGCCGCTGCAGGACATCCAGCTCAGCCGCCAGCTCGGCTACATCCTGCATACCGAGCGCACCCTGTCCAACGCCGCACGGGCCTTCATGCGCCTGCTCGACGCCCAGGCGGGCGGGCTTGCGCCTGTCGCGGCCTAACCTCTATTGTTCTGACAGAACTAGAAGAAGGGGCCCGAATGCCCGTCCGCACACCCGTTCGCGTTAGCCGGCCCCACTTGGCCGGCGCCGCCAGACTCAGGGGGAGCGCCGCATGAGCCGCGATCCGCTCACGCCCCCGCACGCCTCCGACGGACAGGACAAGTTCGCCAAAGCCTTTCATACGGCGCCCGATGCCATGGTCATCACCGACCGGGACAGCGGAAAATTCCTCGAGCTCAACGCCAGTTTCGTCGACCACTTCGGCTGGAGCCGCGAAGAAGCGCTCGGCCGCACCTCGGTGCAACTCGGTCTCTGGCACAGCCTCGACGAACGCCAGCGAATGCTCGACAAGATCACCGCCGAACGGCAGATCGACGGCTTCGACGTCACCCTCATCACCCGCGCGGGCGAAGTCCGCAGCGCCCGTGTGTATGGCTGCCAGATCGAACAGGATGGCCGCCCGTGCCTGGTACTGACCGTCCGCGACATTACCCGCATGCGCGCCCAGGAACGCGCCCTGCGCGACAGCCAGGAGCGCCTGGACCTGGCGCTGGATTCCGCGCAACTGGGCATCTGGGACTGGCACATCCCCAGCGGCCTGCTCTACGGCTCCGCCCGCGCCGCCGTGCTGCACGAATTGCCTGACCGGGATTTCCACGGCCCCTTCGGCGAATTCTTCGCCTGCGTCGACAAGTCCGACCGCCAGCGCATGCGCCAGGCCTACTCCCGGCTCGCCCGCGGGCCGGAGAACGACTACCAGTTCACCTACCGCGCCCAGCTGGACTCCGGCGAGGTCCGCTATCTGGAAAGCCGTGCACGGCTGTACCGCGACGCCCGCGGCAAACCGCTGCGCATGGCCGGTACTCTGCTCGACATTACCGAACGGGTGCTGCGCGAGCGCAGCCTGGAAGCTTCGGAAGAGAAGTTCGCCAGCCTGTTCCAGGGCAGCCCGGACCCGATCTGCGTATCGCGCGTGCGCGACGGCGAGTTCGTCGAAGTGAACCCGAGCTTCTGCAGCACCTTCGGCTGGCTCGCCGAGGACATCATCGGCCGCTCGTCCCACCAGATCACCTTCTGGGCCGACCACCACCAGCGTTCGCGGTTGTTCGAACAACTGATGCGCGACCATTCGCTGCAGAACATCGAGGTGCAGTTCCTCACCCGCGACGGCCAGAGCCTCACCTGCATGGTCGCCAGCCGGTTGATCTGGGTCGACCGCCAACTGTGCATCCTCTCCAGCTTCCGCGACGTCACCCGCCGGCTGCAGGCCGAGGCCGCGCTCCAGGCCAGCCAGGAGAAGTTCGCCAAGGCGTTCCACTCCAGCCCCGACGCCATCACCATCACCGAGCGCGAGACCGGCCGCTACATCGAGGTCAACGAAGGCTTCCATCGCCTGACCGGCTACCGCACCGACGAGGTGATCGGGCAAACCTCCCTGGGCATCAATATCTGGGCCGACCCGGACGAGCGCCTGAACATGATCGCCGCGCTGAACCGCGACGGCTTCGTCCACCATCTGGAAATGCGCGGCCGCCACCGCGACGGCATGATCAAGACCGTGGACGTGTCGGTGGAACCGATCGAACTGGGCGGCGTGAACTGCCTGCTGCTGACCGCCCGCGACACCAGCGAGCTGCGCGAGGCCGAAGCGCGCATCCAGCACCTCGCCTACCACGACGCCCTGACCGACCTGCCCAACCGCGCCCTGCTGATGGACCGCCTCAAGCAGCAGATTTCCCTGCTGCAACGCCACAGCCTGCGCGGCGCCCTGCTGTTCCTCGACCTGGACCACTTCAAGCACATCAACGACTCGCTCGGCCACTCGGTCGGCGACTCCATCCTGCAGATGGTCACCGCGCGCCTGGAAGCCAGCGTGCGCCAGGAAGACACCGTGGCCCGCCTGGGCGGCGACGAGTTCGTGGTGCTGATCACCGGCATCGAGGGTAGCCGCCTGGAAACGGCCCAGCAGGTCCGCCAGCTGGCGGAAAAACTCCGCGACCTGCTGGCCGAGCCGATGCTGCTGGACGGCCACCGGCTGCAGATCACCCCGAGCATCGGCATCGCGCTGATCCCCGACGACGGCGCGACTCCGGACGACCTGCTCAAGCGCGCCGACATTGCCATGTACCGCGCCAAGGACGCCGGGCGCAACACCGTGCAGCTGTTCCACGAATCCATGCAGCAGGCCGCCAGCGAGCGCCTGCGCCTGGAGAACGGCCTGCGCATGGCCCTCGCCCGTCGCGAATTCAACCTGCACTACCAGCCGCAGGTGGACGCCCGCGATTCGCGCATCGTCGGCGCCGAAGCACTGCTGCGCTGGCGTCACCCGACTCGCGGCCCGCAATCGCCGGCCAGCTTCATCCGCGTGCTGGAGGACAGCGGGCTGATCGTCGAAGTCGGCCAGTGGGTCATCGAGGAAGCCTGCCGCACCGGCGCGCGGCTGCTCGCCGAGGGCCGCATCGACATCGAGAATTTCAGCCTGAGCGTGAACATCAGCCCGCGGCAGTTCCGTCAGAGCGACTTCGTCGAGCGCCTGCTCGGCCTGCTGCACAAGACCCGGCTGCCGCCCAGCCTGCTGAAGCTGGAGATCACCGAGGGCATCGTGATCCAGCAACTGGACGACACCATCGCGCGCATGGAGCGTCTGCGCGAGATCGGCGTGCGCTTTGCCATGGACGACTTCGGCACCGGCTACTCCTCGCTGACCTACCTCAAGCGCCTGCCGGTGGACAGCCTGAAGATCGACCAGAGCTTCGTCCGCGACGCGCCCAACGACAGCAACGACGCGGAAATCGTCCGCGCCATCATCGCCATGGGCAAGAGCCTGGGCCTGGAGCTGATCGCCGAAGGCGTGGAAACCCCGGAGCAGCTGGCGCTGCTCGCGGAGCAGGGCTGCCACCAGTACCAGGGCTACCTGTTCAGCCGCCCGGTGCCGCTGGAGGAGTTCATCGCCCTGCTGCCGGGCTGCGAGCAGCAGGCGACCTGAGGCCCGTCACTCGGCGGGCCGCAGTTCCGACATCACCACCATCACCTGGGCCTCGTCGGCTTCGCCGTCGTTGAGGTACAGGTGGCCGACGCTGCTGTCGAAGTAGGCCGTCTCGCGCGGCCCGATGCTGACCGACTCGCCCGTCTCGAACTGGATGCGCACGCGGCCGGCCACCACCATGGCGAACTCCTGGCCGGGGTGGCGGACGAAATCGTCGAACTCGCCGACCTCGCGGGCGAAGATGCGCGCGTACAGCGGCGTCATGCTGCGTTGCGGGAAATCGCCGGCGATGGGGTAGTACTCGTAGCCGCCGGTGTCGTAGCCCGCCGTGTCATCCACCTGGGTCTTGACGAAAGTCTTCAGCCCCGTCAGCCCGCCGACGGGCGGCAAAGGCCGGAACAACTGGGCGATATCCACCTGCAGGGCGCGGGCGGCGGCGGCCAGCTTGTCGTAGCTCACCGCGACCTGCGCCAGCTCCATCTTCGACAGGGTGGAAACCGCCACGCCAGACAGGTCGGAGAGCTGTTTCAGGGTCAGCTTCTGCTGCTTGCGAACCGCCCGCAGGCGCGCACCGACTTCGTCTCGATCCAGTTGCTGGGGCTTGGGTAGTGCCTGGGCGGTTTCGCTCATGGGACGTCTCGTGAGGGGGCCGACGAAAGTTTACCGGGCCTTGCCTTTGGCGCAAAAATTCTCATATCTTAGATTTCTCACATACGAGAAAATCTGCAGAAGGCCCTTGCAGTGAGCCATTTCGATTTCGTCATCATCGGCGCCGGCATTGCCGGCACCTCCCTCGCCTACCGCCTGAGCGAGACGCACAACGTGCTGGTGCTGGAGCGCGAAGAGCAGCCCGGCTACCACGCCACGGGGCGTTCCGCCGCCATGTTCATGGAGGCCTACGGCACGCCGCAGATCCAGGCGCTGACCCGCGCCAGCCGCGCCTTCTACGAGAAGCCGCCAGCGGGCTTCAGCGAGCATCCGATCCTCACCCCGCGCGGCTGCCTGTACGTCGGCGGCCCCGAACACGTCGAACTGCTCAAGCGGGCCGAAGCCACACCCGGCGTGCAGCGCATCAGCACCGAACAGGCGCTGGAATTCCTTCCCGTCCTGCGCGCCGACACCATCATCGGCGCGCTCTACGAGCCGGACGCCCGCGACCTCGACGTGCACGCCCTGCACCAGGGCTACCTGCGTTCGCTGCGCCAGCGCGGCGGCGAACTGCGCTGCAACCGCGAGCTGCTCTCGGCCCGCTATGCGAACGGCCGCTGGGCGCTGGAACTCAGCCACGGCGAAACCATACAGGCCGCGCAACTGGTCAACGCTGCCGGCGCCTGGGCCGATCATGTGGCCAATCGCTGCGGCATCCGCCCGATCGGCCTGCAACCCTGCCGTCGCACCGCCTTCACCTTCCCGGTGCCCGATGGCATGGACATCAGCCGCTGGCCGACGGTGATCGGCATCGACGAAAGCTTCTACTTCAAGCCGGACGCCGGTCAGCTGCTCGGCTCGCCCGCCAATGCCGACCCGGTGGAGGCGCAGGACGTGCAGCCCGAGGAACTGGACATCGCCCTGGGCGTGCACCACATCGAGGAGCACACCACCCTGGCGATCCGCCGACCGAACCACTGCTGGGCCGGCCTGCGCTCCTTCGTCGCCGACGGCGACCTGGTGATCGGCCAGGACGCGCAGAACCCGGCGTTCTTCTGGCTGGCCGCCCAGGGCGGCTACGGCATCCAGTCCGCCGACGGCGTGTCGCGCCTGGCCCAGTCGTTGCTGCTCGGCCAGCCATTGCCCGAATCCCTGCGCCAGGAAGGCGTCGATCCCCGACGCCTGAGCCCGGCGCGCCTGCGTTGAATTCCCCCGGAGACCTTAGAATGAGCGATATCCAGCGTTACCCCAGCAGCCTGCCCTTCCCCTTCTCCCGCGCCGTGAAGGCCGGCGGCTTCCTGTTCCTGTCCGGGCAGATCCCGATGACCGCAGACGGCCAGGTGGTGAAGGGCGATATCCAGACCCAGACCGAAGCGGTGATGACCCGCATCGCCGAAAGCCTGGAAGCCTGCGGCGCCAACTACTCGCAGGTGGTGAAGGCCACCGTATGGCTGTCCGACATGGCGCACTTCGCCGGCTTCAACGAGGTGTACAAGCGCTACTTCGAACAGGGCCTGCCGGTGCGTTCCTGCGTGGCTTCGGCTCTGGCGCTGGGCGTGGACGTCGAAGTGGAAGTCCAGGCCTACGTCGGCCAGGCGTGACCCCTTCCGGCCCGGCCGCGCGCGGGGCCGCTCCCATAACAACAACAGAGTCTCGATCATGAAAACCAGTCTCAAGCTCGGCGGGGCCTACATCGGCCTGGTGGTGGGCGTCGGCTTCGCCTCGGGCCAGGAGATCCTCCAGTTCTTCGGCGGCTTCGGCCTCATGGGCCTGGCCGGCGCGCTGGTGGCGCTGGCACTGTTCGCCTTCCTGCTGATGAACCTCTACCAGATCGGCAGCCGCCTGCAGACCCAGTCGCACAAGGAAGCCATGGAGTACATCTGTGGCAAGCCGCTGGGCCGCGTCGTCGACCTGATGCTGACCTTCTTCCTGTTCGGCACCATGGTGGTGATGTTCGCCGGCGCCAACTCCTCCTTCGAGCAGCAACTGGGCATCGGCCACTCCATCGGCGGCATCGTCCTCGGCGTGCTGACCGTGATCACCGTGTGTCTGGGGCTGAAGCGGGTGATCACCCTGATGAGCCTGATCACCCCGGTGCTGATGATCATCGTGGCGATCATCGCCATCTACGCGCTGACACATATCCACAAGCCGCTGGCGGAGCTGGAGCAGATCGCCCTGGCGGTGCCGCACCCGGCGCCCAACTGGCTGTTCGGCGCGCTGCTCTATGTCTCCTATAACGTCGCCGCCACCGCAGCGGCCGTGGTGGTGATGGGCGGCAGCGTGGCCAACCTGCGCACCGCGGCGATGGGTGGTGTGTTCGGCGGTATCGGCGTGGGCGTGCTGATCCTCGCCATGGCCCTGGTGATGCTGGTGCAGATCGACGTGATCGGCGGCAGCGCCATCCCCACCCTGTTGCTGAGCAACAACATCGCGCCCTGGTTCGGCGACGTGATGCTGGCCCTGCTGCTGGTGAAGCTCTACTGCACCACCAGCGGTTTCGCCTACACCCTGGCCGCGCGCTGCGCCGCCTATGGCGTGCCGTTCCGCGTGGCGACCGTGGTCGCCGTGGTACTCGCCTTCATCGCCAGTCAGGTCGGCTTCGTCAAGCTGGTGGGCCTGGTCTATCCGGCCATGGGTTACCTGGGCTTCGTGCTGATGGTTGCCATCGTCATCGCCTGGTGGCGCAATCGCTCGGCGCCACTGCCGGATCGCCAGAACGCCTGATCGAGGCAAAAACGAAAACGCCCGTCTCTGGCGAGACGGGCGTTTTGCTTTGCGGCTACGGCCCGGCTGATGCCGGGATGCTACTCAGCCTTCGATGGCCGGGTTCTGGCCGTTGATGGCGATCCGCTTGGGCTTGGCTTCTTCCGGAACGATGCGCACCAGCTCGACACTGAGCAGGCCGTTCTTCAGCGATGCGCCCTGCACCTCGATATGGTCGGCGAGGCGGAACGACAGCTTGAAGGCGCGCTGGGCGATGCCCTGGTGCAGGTAGGTGACGCTCTCGGAAGCCTTTTCGCGCTTGCCGCCGTTGACGGTCAGCACACCGCGCTCCACTTGCAGCTCCAGGTCTTCCTCCTGCAGGCCGGCGGCAGCGATGACGATGCGGTACTGGTCGTCACCATGCTTCTCGACGTTGTAGGGCGGGTAGGAACTGCCGCCTTCACTGCGCAGGGCGGACTCGAACAGATCGTTGAAGCGATCGAAGCCGACGGACTGGCGGAACAGCGGGGCGAGGGAAAGGACGTTGCTCATGCGAATCTCCTGAAATTTTCAGCAAGGTATGATCGGGAGCCTGACATCAGAACTCCGGTGCGGGACCCGTCTTCGGCCTCCCGCAGGAACATAGATTGGGCTGCCCGGATTCATTTCAAGCCCCTCTTCGCAACAGGAAGATTTCCATGGACAAGGTCATGCTGATCACCGGTGCCAGTCGCGGTATCGGCGCCGCCACCGCCCTGCTGGCCGCCGAGCGCGGCTTTGCCGTGGCGCTCAACTACCGCCGCGAGCGGGAAGCGGCCCTGGCGCTGGTCGCGCAGATCACGGCGGCCGGCGGCAACGCACGCGCCTTTGCCGCCGACGTGGCGAACGAGGAAGACGTGCTGCGCCTGTTCCGTGAAGTGGACGAAGCCTTCGGCCGCCTCGACGTGCTGGTGAACAACGCCGGCATCCTGGAGCGCCAGATGTGCCTGGTGGACATGGACGTGGCGCGCCTGCAGCGGGTGTTCGCGGTGAACGTCACCGGCACCTTCCTCTGCTGCCGCGAGGCGGTGAAGCGCATGGCGCGCGAGCACGGCGGCGCTGGCGGAAGCATCGTCAACATCTCGTCCATGGCCTCGCGCCTGGGCTCGCCCAACGAATACATCGACTACGCGGCCGCCAAGGGCGCGGTGGACAGCCTGACCATCGGCCTGGCCAAGGAAGTGGCGGCGGATGGCATCCGCGTGAATGCCGTGCGGCCGGGGCTGATCCGCACCGAAATCCACGCCAGCGGCGGCGAGCCAGGGCGCGTGGAGCGCCTGCAGTCGGCGATTCCGCTGGGCCGCGGTGGTGAAGCGGAAGAAGTGGCGCGGGCGATCCTGTTCCTGGCTTCGGATGAGTCCAGCTATAGCACCGGCGGTTTCGTCGACGTCAGCGGCGGGCGATAACCTGTACGAGCGCGCCATGCGCGCGATCGCGGGCATGGCTGTTCTGGTCAAGTTCTGCGCGGGGGCGGCCCTCTCCCCCGCCCTCTCCCTGAAGGGAGAGGGAGCCGTCCGTACCGGCTGACACATTAGTTTCATTCTGCGCCGAACAGTCCCCTCTCCCTTCGGAGCGGGGCGCGTAGCCAGGGCTAGGGAGAGGGCGGCTCAGCGTTTTTCCAGCGAATTCGAGTCAGGCTGCGACTTCGATCTCGACCTGCAGCATCCGGTCGAGCACTTCGCAGTCATGCTCGCGGCGTACCTGGACGAACAGCTCCACAGCTTCGGGATAGCTGCGGGTGAGCATCCCCAGCCACTGTTTCAGACGCCCCGGCGCATAGCGCGGCGCCAGCTTGCGCCGGGCCTGGCGCCAGAAGTCGTCGAGCAGCACACGCACTTCCGACCAGGGCATCTGCACTACCTCGCGACCATCGCGCCAGGCGGCGATCTGCCGGGCGAGGTCCGGGCGGGAAACCAGCCCGCGGCCGAGCATGATGTCCGCCACGCCACTGACGGAACGGCAGCGCTGGTAGTCCTCAAGGGTCCAGACTTCGCCATTGGCGAACACCGGCACCTTCACCGCATCAGCCACTTTCGCCACCCACTCCCAATGGGCCGGCGGCTTGTAGCCCTCCGCCTTGGTCCGCGCATGCACCACCACATGGGCGGAGCCGGCATCGGCCAGGGCGCGAGCACAGTCGATGGCGCCGTCCGGGCTGTCGTAGCCCAGGCGCATCTTCGAAGTCACGGGAATGTGCGCAGGCACCGCACGGCGGACGGCCTCGATGATGCTGAACAGCAGCTCGGGCTCCTTGAGCAGCACCGCGCCGCCACGGGAACGGTTCACCGTCTTCGCCGGGCAGCCGAAGTTCAGGTCGATCACCGGAGCGCCCAGCTCGCAGGCCTGCACGGCGTTTTCCGCCAGCAGCTGCGGGTCGGAACCGAGCAGTTGAACGCGCATCGGCACGCCGGCACGGGTGCGGCTGCCATGCGCCAGTTCCGGAGCGAGCGCCAGGAACGACGAAGGCGGTAGCAGCCGGTCGTTGATGCGGATGAATTCGGTGACGCACCAGTCGATGCCGCCGACACGGGTCAGCACATCGCGGAGGATGTCATCTACCAGCCCCTCCATCGGGGCCAGGGCGATCTGCACGGGGGAATCTCGGGCTATGGCGAAGGCCGCGGATTGTAGGGAATGCGCCGCGCCGGGAAAAGCGCGGCACGACGGATCACGCGCCGGCGGCCACGGTTTCCGGGGAGAGCAGCGCGCGGCCGTAGCCCTCGATGAACTCCGACGGCATGCGCTTGGGCTTGCCGCTGGACAGCTCGATGCAGACGAAGGTGGTCTGCGCACGCAGCAGGGTCAGGGCATCCGCCGGACGCACCAGCTGGAAGTGCCGGGTCATCTTCAGGCGCTGGTCGGACTGGACGATCCAGGTCGCCAGTTGCAGCTGTTCGCCTTCGTAGGCGGCGGCCAGGTAATCCACCTCGTGGCGCACCACGGCCATGGCGCGATCCAGCCGGCGGTACTCGGCCAGGTCCAGGCCCAGGCTCTGGGAGTGACGCCAGGCACAGCGTTCCAGCCAGCTGACGTAGACGGCGTTGTTGGCGTGGCCGAGGCCGTCGATGTCCTCGGACTTGACCTCGATATCGATGACGAACGGGTCGGGCAACTGCCAACTCATGAAGCGTGCTCCAGGCTTGCGGCCAGCGCGATCGCTTCGGCGGCCAGTTGGGTGATCTGGTCCCAGGCGCGGGCGCGGACCAGGCTGGGCGGCGCGATCCAGGTACCGCCGACGCAGGCGACGTTGGGCAGGCGCAGCACGTTGAGCAGGTTTTCCTGGGTGATGCCGCCAGTCGGGCAGAAGCGGATGCCGGAGAAAGGCGCCTTCAGGCTCTTGAGCATCTTGATCGCGGCGTTGCCGTCGGCCGGGAAGAGTTTCAGCGAGCGGTAGCCGTACTCCAGCGCCACCAGCACTTCGGACGGCGTCATCACCCCCGGCAGGAAAGGCAGTTTCGCATCGTCGGCGGCGGCCACCAGGCGCGGTGTGCAACCGGGGCTCACCGCGAATTGCGCACCGGCGTCGCGGGCCTCCTGGAACTGCTCGGTGTGGATCAGTGTACCGGCACCCACGACCATCTCCGGCAGCTCGCGGCGGATCTCGGCCACCGCATCCAGCGCCTGCGGCGTACGCAGGGTCACTTCCAGCACCCGCACGCCACCGTCGTACAGGGCGCGGGCCAGATCACCCGCCAGCGCCACGTCATCGATCACCAACACCGGCATGACCGGGCGAGCCTGCTGCAGCACCCAGTCCAGCGACAGATTCATGCATTCCCCCAATCGACCACCCGCGTGCGCAAGACCTCGCGCCCAGGCCGGGGCGGCCGGAAATGCCCGAAAGTCTACGCCAGCGCGCCGGGCCTGACGACCCGCAACGGGCCATCATGCAACGAAAACGGCGGCCTGTAGCCGCCGTTATCAAACGGGTGAATGAGTCAGGATGCCAATGCCAGGGGCAACGGCATCTCGACTTCCTCCAACAGCTCCAGGATCGCCTCGGTGACCACCGCATCCGCCAGCACGCGGTGATGCCCGCCCTCCTTCAGGCGCAGCAGCCGGCTGCGCGGCCAGGCGTCGTGAATGGCCGCGGACTCGCCAGCCCGCACATAGCGATCGTCTTCCGCGTGCACCACCAATCCGGGGAAATCCAGCCGATAGCGCGCGACATCCAACTGCTTGGCAACGATGCCCGTGCGCCCCTCGATCATGCGGATGAAGCGTGACCGCGCCACTGGGGGCAGGCCGACCATCCGCGAGAAGCCGCGCAGAACGCCCAGCACATTGCTCGGCGCGCCGATGGTCACCAGCGTTTCGGTACGCAGGCCCATCTGGGTCGCGAGCAAGGCGCTGGCACCGCCCATGGAATGGCCGATCACCGCGCGCAGCGGCGGCAGTTCGTCAGCCGCTTCGAGCAGGGCGCGGGCGAACAACACGATGTCCGCTTCGCGCCCCGGCGAGCGACCGTGGCCCGGTCCGTCGAGGGCGATGACACCATAGCCGGCACCCACCAGTTTCTCGATCAGCGTGGCGAATTGGGTGGGGCGCCCTTCCCAACCGTGCATTAGCAGCACGGCGGGGCCTTCACCCCAGCGCAGCGCGGACAGGCCGAAGCGCAGGGTGACGCGCTCGGAGCTGGCCAGCAGCGGCAGCTCCCAGTCGCGCGGGGCGTATTGATTGGGCGTCACGAACAGCTGCCCCATGCGCTTCGCCGCCCACTGCGGCGCAACACGTCCCAGGGTGGCATTGAATCCTCGAACCCAGCTCAGACTGCTCATTTGCCGTACCTCCTCAGATCACCGCTTTTTTCGCGGCACGCAGGACACGATCGGACAGGTCGCCAGTGCCCAGGGCACGAGCCAGAGCCAGTCCGCCAATCATCAGGGCCAAGTCGCTGAGCACGCTGTCGATTTCCTCGGGGCGGCCGGCCAGCGCCGCGACCATCAATTCCACGTGCTCTTCCAGGGTCTGGCGGAAACCTTCCGGCAGGTTGGCCACCTCGTTCAGCGAACTGGGGATCGGGCAGCCGTCCTCCTCGGTATCGCGGTGCTTGCGCGACAGGTAGAACTGCGCGGTCAGTGCGCGGCGCTCAGCGAAGGTCGATTGCGGGTCGAAGCGCTTGAGCCCCTCGCGGCGCTTGGCGAGCAACTCGCGGAAGGCCTCCAGCATCAGCGCGTCCTTGCTCTCGAAATGCGAATAGAAGCCGCCCACCGTCAGCCCCGCCGCCGACATCACCTCGCCCACACTGGGGCCGACCGGCCCGTGCTGCAGCAAGGCGCTGGTGGCGGCGGAAAGAATGCGTTCGCGGGTCTGGGCTTTCTTGTCGCTCATGGCTGACTGCTCGCTCGGATAAAATATTATGGAGAGAATATTATTCTCATAATAAAAATCGGCAAGCAGAAAGCGCGACCACTGGTCGGAGGAACATTTTCTGGAGGGAGAAAAAACAAAAGGGCCACTGAAAGTCTCAGTGGCCCTATAGGCATCGCAGAGCGATAAAAATGGCGTCCCCTAGGGGACTCGAACCCCTGTTACCGCCGTGAAAGGGCGGTGTCCTAGGCCACTAGACGAAGGGGACATATCCTTCGAAGAAACCCACCAGGCGGTGGATTCTGGCTTCATCCCGTACGGGAATTTGGTGGAGCTAGACGGGATCGAACCGTCGACCTCTTGCATGCCATGCAAGCGCTCTCCCAGCTGAGCTATAGCCCCAGATGACTCTGGCTGACGACGCGAACGCATCGTCGCTGGATAAGTGGCGTCCCCTAGGGGACTCGAACCCCTGTTACCGCCGTGAAAGGGCGGTGTCCTAGGCCACTAGACGAAGGGGACGCAAAACCTTCGATTTCAGCCTTGTCCGGACCAGACAAAGCTTACTGGTAATTTGGTGGAGCTAGACGGGATCGAACCGTCGACCTCTTGCATGCCATGCAAGCGCTCTCCCAGCTGAGCTATAGCCCCAAAGTACCGCTGGATCTACCGTTCCGCTTCGCCCTGTCAGTTCAGTTCGTCGCTGGAACGGGGCGCATCTTAGGGGCGAGGCGAACCCCTGTCAACAACATTTTTTCAGATTTCTTATTTTTTTCTCCCAAAGAACAAACACTTATGTGACCACCCCGGTTTTCGCCCGGCGAAATCCGCGGCTCGCCTGCCCTCCCCGGTTCACCCGCCGGCGCCGTCGCCAGCATGAAAAAGGCCGGACGTTTCTCAGCGCCCGGCCTTTTTCAGTGTAGGAAAGAACTCAGGAGCCGATGGCGTCGCGAATCTTTTCCCACTCCTTGGCTTCTTTCTTCGACGCACCGCCCAGCAGCTCCAGGGCCTGGCGCAGGCGATAACGCGACAGGTCGGCGCCGAGGATCTCCATGGCGTCGAGCACCGATACCGAGCTGGCCTGACCGGTGATGGCCGGGAACATCAGCGGCATCACGTCACGCAGCTTGAGGCCGAGGTGCTCGGCCACGGCCTGGATGGTCGCGGTGATCCGCTCCTTCTCCCACTGGCGCAGTGCTTCGAGCTTCCACAGCACCAGTTGCAGCACCTGGCGAACCTGGGTGGCGTCGAGCTTCTTGTGCTCGAACAGCTTGGCGTCCAGTTGCACGCCGCCGCTGAAGAAGAAGCCGGCCAGCGGAGCGATCTGGCTGAAGTTCTCCACGCGGCCTTGCACGTGCGGAGCGATCTTCATCAGGTATTCGGGGTTGAGCGCCCACTTCTGCACTTCCTTCGCGAAGTCCTCGACGGACAGCTCGCGAATCCACTGGCCGTTCAGCCAGGAGAGCTTCTCGATGTCGAAGATCGGACCACCCAGCGACACGCGGGACAGGTCGAAGTGCTCGATCATCTCCGCCAGGCTGAACTTCTCGCGCTCGTCGGGCATGGACCAGCCCATGCGGCCGAGGTAGTTCAGCAGCGCCTGGGGCAGCAGGCCCATGCGCTCGTAGAAGGTGATCGAAGTGGGGTTCTTGCGCTTGGACAGCTTGCTCTTGTCCGGGTTGCGCAGCAGCGGCATGTAGCAGAGCACCGGCTGCTCCCAGCCGAAGTACTCGTACAGCTTGATCAGCTTGGGCGCCGAGGGCAGCCACTCTTCGCCGCGCAGGACGTGGGTGATGCCCATCAGGTGGTCGTCGACCACGTTGGCCAGGAAGTAGGTGGGCAGGCCATCAGCCTTCATCAGCACCTGCATGTCCATGCGGTCCCACGGGATTTCCACGTCGCCACGGAGCATGTCCGGCACCACGCAGACGCCCTCGGTCGGCACCTTCATGCGCACCACGTGGGATTCGCCGGCGGCGATACGCTTGGCCGACTCCTCTTTCGCCAGGTGCATGCAATGGCCGTCGTAGCGCGGGGTTTCCTTGCGCGCCTGCTGCTCGGCGCGCAGTGCGTCGAGGCGCTCGGAGGAGCAGAAGCAGGGGAAGGCATGGCCCTTCTCGACCAGCTCGTCGCTGTACTGCTTATAGATGGCGCCACGCTCGCTCTGCCGGTACGGGCCGTGCGGGCCGCCGACGTCCGGGCCCTCGTCCCACTCGATACCCAGCCAGCGCAGCGCGTCGAAGATCTGCTGTTCCGATTCGCGGGTCGAGCGCACCTGGTCGGTGTCCTCGATACGCAGAATGAACTGACCGCCGTGCTGGCGGGCGAAGCAGAGGTTGAACAGCGCGATATACGCGGTGCCGACGTGCGGGTCGCCGGTGGGAGACGGCGCGATACGGGTGCGGACTGTGGTCATGAAGGCTCTCGTGTGCAGCAATTCTTCGTGTAAAGCGGACAGCGCGCGACGGCGCGCGCGCTCATGGGTGCGATGGTATCAGGCGGGCCGCCTTCGGCTCCAGCCAGCGACCGGGGTCGATGGGCAGGTTATTGATCAGGAAGTCGAGGAAAGCCTTCACCTTCATCGCCTGGAAGCGCCGCGACGGGTACACGGCGTACAACTCGCCCACCGGCAACTGGACCTGCGGCAACACGCGTACCAGGCGACCGCTGGCCAATTGCTCGTCGACGATCAGCTCGGGCAGCGAGGCGATTCCCACCCCGGCCTGCGCAGCTTCGCGGGCAAAGGTGATGTTGTTGCAGGACAGTACCCGGTGGCAGGGTACGGTTTCCCCGCGCAACGGCCAGTAGCGCTGGGAGTCGGCCTGCAGCAGCACGGCGCGGTGGCCGGCCAGTTCCTCGACGGTTTCCGGGCGACCGTGGCGTTTCAGATACTCCGGACTGGCACACAGGCAGCGGTTGGTGACCAGCATGCGCCGGGCGATCAGGGTCGAATCCTCCGGCTGGCCGACCATGATGACGATATCCACGCCCTCCTCCAGCGGATCGACGGTGCGCGAGCTCAGCTCGACCTCGGCGGTGATCTGTGGATAAAGGTTCATGAAGTCGCCCACCACCTTGGCCAGGTACATCTGGCCGAACTCGATGGGGGCGCTGATCCGCAGCAATCCCGAAGGCGCCTGCTGCAGTTGCATCACCGCCTGCTCCGCCTCGGCGAAGTCATGCATGATCTGCCGGCAGCGGTCGTAGTACGCCTGCCCCACTTCGGTCAGGCGCAACTTGCGGGTGGTGCGGTTGATCAGGCGTACGCCCAGGCGTTCTTCCAGCAGCGCGATACGCCGGCTCACCGTGGACTTCTGCATCCCCAGGCTCTGCGCCGCCTGGGTGAAACTGTGCAGTTCCACGACGCGGGTGAAGATCAGCGCATCATCCAGCCCCATGATTGTTCCCTATAAGCAACAAAGTTTCCGAAGTGTAGCGGCTACGTGCCGCCACGGAACACTGTTACATTGGCAAACATTTTTTGGCCAACCAAACGCTCGTTTACCTATGCCCGCACAATTGAAACGCCGCCTGTCCGTGTTCTTCATCATCCTCGCCGTGGTCGCCCTCGCCTTCCTGGCGCGCTGGTATTTCATCGGCCGCTTCGTCGAGAGCACCGACAACGCCTACGTGCAGGGCGAGATTACCCGCATCGCCAGCCAGCTCGGCGCCCGCGTCGACGAGGTACTGGTGCAGGACAACCAGCATGTCGAGAAAGGCCAGTTGCTGGTGAAGCTCGAAGCTGCCGACTTCCAGCTCGCGCTCGACCGCGCCAGGGCCACCCTGGCCACCCGCGAGGCGGAGCTGGAGCAGGCGCGCAGCAAGCTCAAGGGCCAGACCAGCATGATCGCCGCCAGTGCGGCCGACGTGAACGCCAGCCAGGCTACCCTTGGCCGCACCGAGGTCGACCTTGGCCGCGCCCAGGCCCTGCGCAAGCCCGGCTACGTGTCGGAAGAGCGCGTGACCACCCTGGCCGCCGACTCCAACGTCGCCCGCTCCCAGGTGGCCAAGGCCCAGGCCGACCTGCAGGCCCAGCGCGTGCAGCGCGAAACCCTGGGTACCGACGTACAGCGCCTGCAGGCGCAGATCGAGAGCGCCCGCGCCGACATCACCCAGGCCGAGATCAACCTCGCCCGTACCGAAATCCATGCGCCGGTCAGCGGCCTGGTCGGCCAGCGCGGCGCCCGCGTCGGTCAGTACGTGCAGGTCGGCAGCCAACTGCTGTCGCTGGTGCCGGACGACGGCATCTGGGTCCAGGCCAACTTCAAGGAAACCCAGATCGGCAAGATGCGTCCCGGCCAGACCGCCAGGCTGGTGTTCGACTCCTTCCCCGACCAGCCCATCGAAGGCCAGGTGCAGAGCCTGTTCGCCGCCTCCGGCGCGCAGTTCAGCCTGCTGCCGCCGGACAACGCCACCGGCAACTTCACCAAGGTGGTACAGCGCATTCCGGTCAAGATCACCTTCGCCGACGACAACCCGCTCAAGGGGCTGATCCGCCCGGGTATGTCCGTCGCAGCTGAGGTCGAGCTGGGTGGCCGGTGATCAACTGGTCCGGCCGGTCGGCGAACCGACCCGTCGCGACTGGATCGCCGTGTTCAGCGCCATGCTCGGCGCGTTCATGGCGGTGCTCGACATCCAGATCACCAACTCTTCGTTGAAAGACATCCAGGGTGCGCTGGCCGCCACCCTGGAGGAAGGCTCGTGGATCTCCACCTCCTACCTGGTGGCCGAGATCATCATGATCCCGCTCACCGCCTGGCTGGTGCAGCTGCTCTCGGCGCGCCGGCTGGCCTGGATGATCTCCGTCGGTTTCCTGTTCTCCTCCCTGCTCTGCTCGTTCGCCTGGAACCTGGAGAGCATGATCGTGTTCCGCGCCATGCAGGGTTTCACCGGCGGCGCGCTGATCCCCCTGGCCTTCACCCTGGCGCTGATCAAGCTGCCGGAACACCACCGCCCCAAGGGCATGGCGCTGTTCGCCATCACCGCCACCTTCGCACCCTCCATCGGCCCGACCCTGGGTGGCTGGCTGACGGAGAACTTCGGCTGGGAGTACATCTTCTACATCAACATCCCGCCGGGCCTGCTGATGATCGCCGGCCTGCTCTACGGCCTGGAGAAGAAGGAAGCGCACTGGGAACTGCTGAAAAGCACCGACTACGCCGGCATCGTCACCATGGCCATCGGCCTGGGCTGCCTGCAGGTGTTCCTCGAGGAAGGCCACCGCAAGGACTGGCTGGAGTCGAACCTGATCGTCAGCCTGGGCAGCATCGCGCTGGTCAGCCTGATCCTCTTCGTGATCCTGCAGACCTCGCGGCCGAACCCGCTGATCAACTTAGGGATTCTGCGCAACCGCAACTTCGGGCTGTCGAGCATTTCCAGCATCGGCTTAGGGATGGGGCTGTACGGTTCGATCTACGTGCTGCCGCTGTATCTCGCGCAGATCCAGGGCTACAACGCCATGCAGATCGGCGAGGTGATCATGTGGATGGGCGTGCCGCAGCTGTTCCTCATCCCACTGATTCCCAAACTGATGAAGATCATCGAGCCGCGCCTGCTCTGCGCTGTAGGCTTCGGCCTGTTCGGCATGGCAAGCTTCTTCTCCGGCGTGCTCAACCCGGACTTCGCCGGCCCGCAGTTCAACCAGATCCAGCTGTTGCGTGCCCTCGGCCAGCCGATGGTGATGGTCACCATCTCGCTGATTGCCACCGTCTACCTGCAGCCGCAGGACGCGGGCTCGGCTTCCAGCCTGTTCAACATCCTGCGCAACCTCGGCGGCGCCATCGGCATCGCGCTGCTGGCGACCCTGCTGGATAGCCGCGCCAAGGTCTATTACGACTACCTGCGCGAAGCCGTCGTGCCAGTGAATGGCGCGGTGGACGAACGACTGGCACAGCTGACCTCGCAACTGGGGACGCAGCAGGCGGCGCTGGGCAAGATCAGTGAGATCGTCCACCAGCAGGCGGCGATCATGGCCTACAACGACGCCTTCCACGCCATTGGCATCGTGCTGGCGATCAGCATGGTGGCAGTGCTGCTGACCCGCCCGCTGCCGGCAGGCATGGGGGCTGGCGCGGGGGCCGGGGCGCACTGAGCAACACAATAAGTCCGCCCCCAAGACTTGAGCCAGCCTGAAATGCCCTCTCCCCCGGCCTCTCCCTGAAGGGAGAGGCCGGGGGAGAGGGCGTCAGGCGCGTTGATCAGCCCATCGCCACCATGCGATCGCGCAATTTGCCGATCTCGTCGCGCACCCCGGCCGCCGCTTCGAACTCCAGATCGCGGGCCAGCTGGTACATGCGCTCCTCCAACTGCTTGATGCGCTTGCCGATCTCGTCGGGCGTGCGCAGCTCGTTCTCGTACTTGCCGCTCTCCTCCGCCACTTTCGCCAGGCTGCGGCGCTTGCCCTTGGCGCCCGGCACCACGGCACCTTCGAGGATGTCCTTGATGTCCTTCTTCACGCCCTTGGGCACGATGCCGTGCTTGGCATTGAACTCCAGCTGCTTGGTGCGGCGGCGCTCGGTCTCGTTGATTGCCCGCTGCATCGAGCCGGTCATGTTGTCGGCGTAGAGGATCGCCTTGCCGTGCAGGTTCCGCGCGGCGCGGCCGATGGTCTGGATCAGCGAACGTTCGGAACGCAGGAAACCTTCCTTGTCCGCATCGAGAATCGCCACCAGCGCCACCTCGGGCATGTCCAGGCCCTCGCGCAGCAGGTTGATGCCCACCAGCACGTCGAACTTGCCCAGGCGCAGGTCACGGATGATTTCCACCCGTTCCACGGTATCGATGTCCGAGTGCAGGTAGCGCACGCGCACGTCGTGGTCGCCCAGGTAGTCGGTGAGGTCCTCGGCCATGCGCTTGGTCAGGGTGGTGACCAGCACGCGCTGGTCCACTGCCACACGCTTGCCGATTTCCGAGAGCAGGTCGTCCACCTGGGTGGTTGCCGGGCGGATTTCCACTTCCGGGTCGACCAGGCCGGTAGGGCGTACCACCTGCTCGACCACCCGGCCGGCGTGCTGATCCTCATAAGGGCCGGGCGTCGCGGAGACGAAGATGGTCTGCGGGCTGATCCCTTCCCATTCCTCGAAACGCAGCGGGCGGTTGTCCAGTGCCGAGGGCAGGCGGAAGCCGTACTCCACCAGGGTTTCCTTGCGCGAACGGTCGCCCTTGTACATGGCGCCGACCTGGGGAACGCTGACGTGGGATTCGTCGATCACCAGCAGGGCGTTGTCCGGCAGGTAGTCGTAGAGGGTCGGTGGCGGCTCGCCGGGACCGCGACCGGAGAGGTAGCGCGAGTAGTTTTCGATGCCGTTGCAGTAGCCCAGTTCGAGGATCATCTCCAGGTCGAAGCGGGTGCGCTGCTCCAGGCGCTGGGCTTCCACCAGCTTGTTGTTGGTGCGCAGGTAATCCAGCCGCTGCTTGAGCTCGGCCTTGATGTGCTCCACCGCCTCGAGCAGCGTCTCCCGCGGGGTGACGTAGTGGCTCTTGGGGTAGAAGGTGAAGCGCGGCAGCTTGGTCAGCACCTCGCCGGTCAGCGGGTCGAAGGCAGCGATGTTCTCCACTTCGTCGTCGAACAGCTCGATGCGGATGGCCTCGAGGTCCGATTCCGCCGGGAAGACATCGATCACATCGCCGCGCACACGGAAGGTCGCGCGGGCGAAATCCATGTCGTTGCGGGTGTACTGCAGGCTGGTCAGGCGGCGCAGCAGCTCGCGCTGGTCCATCTTGTCGCCACGGTCCAGGTGCAGGACCATCTTCAGGTAGGACGCCGGGTCGCCAAGGCCGTAGATCGACGACACGGTGCAGACGATGATGGCGTCCTTGCGCTCCAGCAGCGCCTTGGTCGCCGACAGCCGCATCTGCTCGATGTGGTCGTTGATCGAGGAATCCTTCTCGATATAGGTGTCCGAGGACGGTACGTAGGCCTCGGGCTGGTAGTAGTCGTAGTAGGAAACGAAGTACTCGACGGCGTTGTTCGGGAAGAAGGTCTTGAACTCGCCGTAGAGCTGCGCGGCCAGCGTCTTGTTCGGCGCCAGCACCATGGTCGGGCGCTGCACCTGGGAAATGACGTTGGCGATGCTGAAGGTCTTGCCCGAGCCGGTCACCCCCAACAGCGTCTGGTGCGACAGCCCCGCTTCCAGCCCTTCCACCATCTGTCGGATGGCCTCGGGCTGATCACCGGCGGGCTCGAATCGCGAATCCAGCTGAAAAATCGACATGGGAACCTCGCTTTGGCGTGTGACGCTTCGGTCGCCAAAGCGTCATACCAGTCGAAAAGCACGCGCGACAACTCGCCGCCTGCTGTAGAGGCCTATATAATACCGGCCCGTCGACGCAACCCCCAGCGCCGTGTGCGGGTGGGTTGCAATTGCACTTCACTCCCGCCTTAGAGCTGCTGCCAAAATGAGTCTGTTCTCCGCTGTCGAAATGGCCCCCCGTGACCCGATCCTGGGCCTGAACGAAGCTTTCAACGCCGATACCCGTCCGGGCAAGATCAACCTGGGCGTAGGCGTTTACTACAACGAGGAAGGCCGTCTCCCGTTGCTGCGTGCCGTACAGGCCGCGGAGAAAGCCCGCATCGAAGCCCACGCACCGCGCGGCTACCTGCCGATCGAAGGCATCGCCGCCTACGATTCGGGCGTGCAGAAGCTGCTGTTCGGCGCTGATTCCGAACTGCTGGCCGAAGGCCGAGTGGTCACCACCCAGGCCGTCGGCGGTACCGGCGCGCTGAAGACCGGTGCCGACTTCCTCAAGCGCCTGCTGCCCAACGCCACCGTCGCCATCAGCGACCCGAGCTGGGAAAACCACCGCGCGCTGTTCGAAGCCGCCGGCTTCCCGGTGCAGAACTACCGTTACTACGACGCCGCGACCAACGGCGTGAACCGTGCCGGTCTGCTGGAAGACCTCAACGCCCTGCCCTCGCAGTCCATCGTTGTGCTGCACGCCTGCTGCCACAACCCGACCGGCGTCGACCTGACCATGGACGACTGGAAGCAGGTCCTGGACGTGCTCAAGGCCAAGGGCCACGTGCCGTTCCTCGACATCGCCTACCAGGGCTTCGGCGACGGCATCGACGAAGACGCCTCCGCCGTGCGCCTGTTCGCCAAGTCGGGCCTGAACTTCTTCGTGTCCAGCTCCTTCTCCAAGTCGTTCTCGCTGTACGGCGAGCGCGTTGGCGCCCTGTCGGTCGTGACCGACAGCCGCGAGGAGTCCACCCGCGTCCTGTCCCAGGTCAAGCGCGTGATCCGCACCAACTACTCCAACCCGCCGACCCACGGCGCCAGCGTCGTTGCCGCCGTGCTGAACAGCCCGGAACTGCGTGCCGTCTGGGAAGAAGAGCTGGGCGAAATGCGCACCCGTATCCGCGCCATGCGCGTAGCCATGGTCGAGCAGCTGGCCGCCCTGGGCGCCAAGCGCGACTTCAGCTTCGTTGCCGAGCAGCGCGGCATGTTCTCCTACTCCGGCCTGACCGCCGAGCAAGTTGAGCGCCTGAAGAACGAGTTCGGCATCTACGCCGTCGGCACCGGCCGCATCTGCGTCGCCGCGCTGAACAACGGCAACCTGGACACCGTCACCCGCGCCATCGTCCAGGTGCTGTAAAAAAACCAGGGGAAGTCGTCGGCACGATGTTGACTTCCCCTTTTTAATCAGTAAGATACGCCCCGTTGTTCCGCGATAGCTCAGTCGGTAGAGCAAATGACTGTTAATCATTGGGTCCCTGGTTCGAGTCCAGGTCGCGGAGCCAGAATTCAAAGCCCTCGGCACATGCCGGGGGCTTTTTTATTGGGCGCTGGACTCTCTCCAGGGACTACGTCCCAGGTGATTCCCCCTTCGGGGCCGCGCTGAAGCGCGTTCGGCTGACGCCGTCGAGTCCAGGTCGCGGAGCCAGAATTCAAAGCCCTCGGCACATGCCGGGGGCTTTTTTATTGGGCGCCGGACTCTCTCCAGGGACTGCGCCCCAGGTGATTCCCCCTTCGGGGCCGCGCTGAAGCGCGTTCGGCTGACGCCGTCGAGTCCAGGTCGCGGAGCCAGAATTCAAAGCCCTCGGCACA
>NZ_JALJXP010000008.1 GCF_024170165.1 Pseudomonas nitroreducens
CACCCATGTGACTGAACTCGTTTGTTACCTATGTGGTTGTCTCCTACACCCCGGACATCCGGTTTTTCGCTTAGGCGAAAAATTCCCTCGTTGAAGCGAAGTTTCAAGGGCACGCCGCGAAGGGCCATCCCTGGCCCATCGCGGCTCTCGCGACATCCATGTCGCTCAACCCCCGAAACTCCGCTTCAACGAGGCCTCCTGAACGGGGCCGTCGGAGTGTGCGGCGATTTCTCTGGAAGCCTTCAGAGCCAGAGCCAGAGCCAGAGCCGGAGCCGGAGCGGCGCATTGGCTTTTCGTAGGAGCGAGCTTGCTCGCGAACCGCATGGCACAGATATTCCCCTGTAGGAGCGGACTTTGTCCGCGAAATCCATCGCGGATGAATCCGCTCTTACAGGGAGCCCATTGGGCACGGCGCGCGGGTAGGAGCGGACTCCGTCCGCGATTGGCCCGGGACCGCGCAGATCGCGAGCTGGCTCAGGCGCGCAGGTGATCCAGCGGCAACTCGGTACTCGCCATTACATTGCGCAACACGAAGCTCGACCGCACGCTGGTCACACCTTCGATACGGGTCAGCGTACCGAGCAGGAAGTGCTGGTAATGTTCCATGTCCGGCACCATCACCTTGAGCTGGTAGTCCGCGTCCATCCCGGTGACCAGGCTGCATTCCAGCACCTCGGGGCACTTGCCGATGATCTGCTGGAAGTGCTCGAAACGCTCCGGTGTGTGCCGGTCCATGCCGATCAGCACGAAGGCGGTGAGGCTCAGGCCGAGCTTCTTGCTGTCCAGCAGGGCGACCTGGCGGACGATGTAGCCGTCGTCCTCGAGCTGCTTGACCCGCCGCGAGCAGGGCGAGGGCGACAGGCCGATGCGTTCGGCCAGTTCCTGGTTGGAGATGCGCGCGTCGCGTTGCAGTTCGGCAAGAATTCGCAGGTCGTAGCGGTCCAGCTTGTCCATGAAAGCCTCGTTTTTCGATTCAATTGCGCTTTTGGCGTAATTTTTAGGAATTTGTTGCTCAGGTGGTGCCTGTATGAGCAATCTTAGCAATCATTTCCCTGCTCTGTCGCTTTACTATTTCTTCCAGATTCACAGCCCGGACATCACGTCCCCTTGCGATCCGCCCAATCAGGCGCTTCGCGGCTCGCCGACCCAACAGGATCGCGCCGGCCACCGGGCTACGCACTGCCCAGAAGGCGGAGCGAGGTGAGCCGGCGCCAACAGCGACGAGCAGGACGAGATTCTCCGAAGGGAGGCTGACGAGCCTCCCTTTTTTCTTGCCCGCGATTTACCCCCGCCATCTTTACCCTGCCTTTACCCAACATCCTGCAATGGCGGCTTTGCGCCGTGGTCTATGGCAATGTCACATCACGCTTTTCGGCCGTCGCCGAAGTGAGGAATCCATGAAGTCGGGTCTCGGGCGGTTCGCCTCGTTCGCTGTGCTTACTCTGGCCGTCGCGGTCCAGGCGGTGGCGGCCGATGGTCCCGATATGCAGGGCCATCCGCCGGCGAACGGCGGGGGCGGTCAGCCCCAGGGGCGCCCGCAGGGCAACAGTGGCGGCCAGGAGCACGGTCGACCGCAGGGTAATAACGGTGGCCAATGGCAGGGTCGTCCGCAGGGCAACAATGGCGGTCAGTGGCAGGGTCGTCCGCAAGGCAACGATGGTGACCGCGAGCACGGCCGCCCGCAGGGCAACAACGGCGGGCAATGGCAAGGCCATCCGCAGGGCAACAACGGTGGCCAGTGGCAGGGGCGTCCGCAGGGCAACAACGGCGGGCAATGGCAGGGCCATCCGCAGGGCAGCAACGGTGGTCAGTGGCAAGGCCGTCCGCAGGGCAACAACGGCGGTCAGTGGCAGGGGCGTCCGCAGGGCAGCAACGGTGGCCAATGGCAGGGCCATCCGCAGGGCAGCACCGGTGGGCAGTGGCAAGGCCGTCCGCAGGGCAACGACCACGGCAGCCCCGGCTGGCAGGGCGGTAGCCGTCCGCCGTCGGCCGGCTGGCAGGGGCGCCCGCCGCCTTCACATGGCAACTGGGGCCCGCATCCGTCCTACTGGCGACCGGGTTATGTGGTGGACCGCATGCCGAGCGGGCACTACCGCGTGCCCTATCGCGGCAGCGACTACTACTTCAACGATGGCTACTGGTATCGCCCGTACGGCTCGCGCTACGTGGTGGTGACGCCGCCTTACGGTGTGCGCGTGCGTTACCTGCCGTCCTACGCCGAGCAGGTGTGGATCGGCAGCATCGGCTACTTCCTTGCCGCCGGTACCTACTACCTGTGGCAGGCCGGTACGCAGGATTACGAAGTGGTGCAGCCGCCGCCGCAGCAGGTAGCCAGCGTGGCGCAGTCGCCTTATGACGTGATTGCCTACCCGATGTACAACCAGGGGCCGGATCAGCAGAACCGCGACCGCTACGAATGCCACCGCTGGGCGGCCGACCAGAGCGGCTTCGACCCGGCGCTGGCCAGCTATGCGCCGCCGGACTACGTCGCCGACAACTATCGCCGCGCCCTGGGTGCCTGCCTGAGTGGGCGCGGCTACAGCGTCAACTGATGCTCTCTAGCTGATGGTCTCTTTGCCCACCACTTCCTGCGGGTCGGCGTGCACCAGCACCTCGGCCCGCGGGAATTCCTTGTGGATCGCCAGCACCGCCTCATCGCACAGGTGATGTGCCTTCGACAGTGACAGCTCACCGGGCAGCTCCAGGTGCAGCTGGACGAACCAGTGGGTGCCGGAAATCCGCGTGCGCAGGTCATGGGCTCCGAGTACGCCGGGGACTTCGCGCACCAGTTCGAGCATGCGCGTGCTGACGTCCGGCGGCAGCTCCTCGTCCATCAGCACTGCCACGGATTCGCGGGCGATCTGGAAAGAGCTCCAGAGGATATACAGGGCGATGCCCAGACCGAAGATGGCATCCATCTGCTGCCAGCCGAACTGCGCCAGGAGCAGCGCCACCAGGATGCTGCTGTTGAGCAGCAGGTCCGAGCGGTAGTGCAGGGAGTCGGCGCGGATGGCGTTGGAACCGGTGATCTTCACCACGTAGCCCTGCACCATCAGCAGGCCGGCGGTGAGCGCCAGCGACAGGATCATCACCGCGACGCCCCAGCCGACGGCTTCCACCGGCTCGGGATGCTGCAGGCGATCGATGGCCTGGGTGCCGACCAGCACGGCGCTGACCGCAATGAACAGTGCCTGGGCCAGCCCCGACAGCGACTCCGCCTTGCCGTGGCCGTAGCGGTGGTCGTCGTCCGCCGGGCGGATGGCGTAGTGCACCGCCAGCAGGTTGAGGAAGGACGCGGCGCCGTCGAGCAGCGAGTCGGTGAGGCCGGCGAGCAGGCTGACCGAGCCGCTGAGCCACCAGGCGATGGCCTTGGCGACGATCAGGGTAGTGGCGACGCCGAGCGACGCAAAGGTCGCCAGCCGCATCAGGTGGGCGTGGCTGGCGTGCTTGAGCATCAGGTGTCCAGGCGATTGGGCAGGAAGTAGATGTAGTCCAGCAGCGGCGCCTTCTGCCCCAGCGCGGTGAGCGCGGCGCTCATCTGCCCGCGGTGGTGGGTGCCGTGGTTGACCAGGTGCTGGACGATGTTCGCCAGGCTCTGGCGGTGTTCCTGGCCGGCCATGTTGCGGTAGTCCAGCTGGGTGCCGAGGGTGGCGTCGCTCTGCTTGCTCAGCCACAGGCGCCAGGCGCCGACACCGTCATTGAGAAAGTCGGCGAGGCCGGCCCGGTCGGGCGCGGCCTCGGCGTCGAGGCGTTCGAACTGCCAGGGCTCTCGCTGCACACGGGCGAACCAGATGCGATCGACTACCGCAAGGTGGTTGAGGGTGCCGTGCAGGCTGCCGAAGAACAACCCGCGCGGTGCGCGGTAGGCTTCCTCATCCAGCGGCGCGACGGCCTCCAGGATGCGTTCGTAGGCCCACTGGTGGTACGCCAGGAGTTGCTGAAGGTGTGAAGCGAGAGCGCCGTGCATATCAGGCCTCCGGGCGCAGGCCCAGGCTGGCGAGTTGTTGGAGGCTGCCGCTGCGCTGGATCAGACGCGGATCATCCAGGGGCAGGCTGCGGCCGGTTTCACGCTCGAGGATCGCCTTGAGTTTAGCCTTGTCCACGGTGCCGTCCTCACTCACGGCATCCTTGAGCTTTTCAGGCGCGACCGAGTACTTCTCGTCGGGCAGGTAGATCGCGCCGGTGGCGAAGTCTACGCCGAAGGCGATCAGTCCCGGGATGATGTAGAACAACAGTCCGACGGCGTCCAGGGCGGCGACTGCCGGGTCGATGCGGCCGTCGATCTGGCCGCGGCGATCGGGATAGAACAGGGTGCCGCAGGCCGTCAGCTGGCTGAACAGGGCGGCGCTCAGAACTGCACAGGAGACTCGGGTGGCAAGACGCATGAAATAACCTCCGGGAGGATGATGCGGACAACTATATCAACGAGTTCTGAACAACTGCTGGCAGTTTCGCACTAGCCGGCGTTCTCGTTGCTTCTATGACTGCTGGGTTGGCACCGCGGTTCGCCCGCTATAATCGCCGCCCCCCGCGTAGTCCGGGTTACCGCCTTATGACATCCGAGTTCCAGGAGCCGGCATGAACGCCCTTCCCATCGACAGCGTCCTTCCCGCCCTGCGCCAGGCTTTGGCCGGGCGCCACGAAGTGGTGCTGGAAGCGCCGCCCGGCGCCGGCAAGACCACCCGCGTGCCGCTGGCGCTGCTGGATGAGACGTGGCTGGCCGGGCAGTCGATCCTGATGCTGGAGCCGCGCCGGCTGGCCGCCCGCGCCGCCGCGGAGCGATTGGCCGCGGAGCTGGGCGAGAAGGTCGGCGAGACCGTCGGCTACCGCATCCGTCTGGACAGCCGGGTCGGCCCCAGGACCCGCATCGAAGTGGTCACCGAGGGCATCCTCGCCCGCCGTCTGCAGGACGACCCGGCACTGGAGGGCGTGGGGCTGGTGATTTTCGACGAATTCCACGAGCGCTCACTGGATGCCGATCTGGCGCTGGCGCTGACCCTCAATGGCCGTGCGCTGCTGCGCGACGATCCGCCCCTCAAGGTGCTGGTGATGTCGGCGACGCTGGAAGGCGAGCGCCTGTCCGCGCTGCTGGACGACGCGCCGGTGGTGCGCAGCGAGGGCCGCATGTTCCCGGTGGATATCCGCTGGGGCCGCCCCTGGCAGGCGGGCGAATTCATCGAGCCGCGGGTGGTGCAGACGGTCCTGCAGGCGCTGGCCGACGAGTCCGGCAGCCTGCTGGTGTTCCTGCCCGGCCAGGCGGAGATTCGCCGCGTGGCCGAACAGTTGGGCGAGGCATTGGCCGGTCGCCCGGAGGTGCTGCTCTGCCCGCTGCATGGCGAACTCGACCTGGACGCCCAGCGCGCCGCCATCGAACCCGCGCCGGCGGGCAAGCGCAAGGTGGTGCTGGCGACCAACATCGCCGAGACCAGCCTGACCATCGACGGCGTGCGCGTCGTCGTGGACGCCGGGCTGGCGCGGGTACCGCGCTTCGATCCGGGCAGCGGCATGACCCGCCTGGACACCCAGCGCATCTCCCGCGCCTCCGCCACCCAGCGCGCCGGTCGTGCCGGGCGGCTGGAACCGGGCGCCTGCTACCGGCTGTGGTCGGAAACGCAGCACGATCAGCTATCGGCCTACGGCGCGGCGGAAATCCTCCAGGCCGATCTCGCCGGCCTGGCCCTGCAGCTGGCGCGCTGGGGCGTCGCCCCGCAGGAGCTGGCCTGGCTCGACCTGCCACCCGCCGCCGCTTATGCACAGGCCCGGGACCTGCTGGAGCGCCTCGGCGCGCTCGCCTCCCGCGCCGGTGGCGGCAGCCTCACGCCGCACGGGCAGGCCATGGCCGAAGTGCCGGCGCACCCGCGCATCGCCCACCTGCTGCTGCGCGGCCATGCGCTGGGGCTGGGGCAACTGGCCTGCGATCTGGCTGCCCTGCTGGGCGAGCGCGACATCCTGCGCGGCAACGATGCCGATCTGCATCACCGCATCGCCCTGCTGGCCGGCGAGCAGAACGGCCCGCGCGCCAGCCGGGGCGCAGTGCAGCGGGTTCGCCAGCTGGCGCGGCAGTTCAAGGGCTACCTGCGTGGCCCGGCCCGCGAGCCGGTGGCCGATCCCGATCATCCGCGCTGGCTGGGCGGTCTGCTGGCGTTCGCCTACCCGGACCGCATTGCCCGCCAGCGCCGCGCCGGCGGTGGCGAGTACCGCCTGGCCAACGGCCGGGCGGCGCTGTTCGGCGAGCCGGATGCGCTGATGAAGGAAGCCTGGCTGGTGATCGCCGACCTCGGCAGCCGCCAGGGCCAGCGCGAGGAGCGCATCTACCTGGCGGCGGCGCTGGAGCCGGCGCTGTTCGAAACCATCCTCGCCGAGCAGGTCAGCGTCCACGACGAACTGGAGTGGGACGAGCGCGAAGGCGTGCTGCGCGCCGAGCGCCAGCGCAAGGTCGGCGAGCTGGTGCTGTCCACCGAGGCTCTGCCCAACCTCGACGCCGAGGCCCGCAGCCGCGCGCTGCTCGGGCTGGTGCGGCGCAAGGGGCTGGAGCTGCTGCCGTGGACGCCGGAACTGCGCCAGTGGCAGGCGCGTATCGCCCTGCTGCGCCGACTCGACCTGGAAGGCAAGGGCGAGAGCGAGTGGCCGGACGTCAGCGACGCGGCGTTGCTCGCTTCCCTGGAAGACTGGCTGCTGCCTTACCTGGGCAAGGTCTCGCGGCTGTCGCACTTCGCCAACCTGGAGCTGAGCGGGATTCTCCACGGGCTGCTGCCCTGGCCACTGCCGCAACGGCTGGACGAGCTGGCGCCGCGCACGCTGCAGGTGCCGTCCGGTTCGAGTATCCGCCTGGACTACAGCGAGTTCCCGCCGGTGCTCGCCGTGCGCCTGCAGGAGCTGTTCGGCCTTGCCGACACGCCGCGCATTGCCGGAGGGCGGGTGGCGGTGAAGCTGCATCTGCTGTCGCCGGCACAGCGCCCGGTGCAGGTGACCCAGGACCTGGCCAACTTCTGGCGCAGCACCTATGCGGAAGTGAAGAAGGACCTGAAGGGGCGTTACCCCAAACACTACTGGCCGGATGACCCGCTGATCGCCGAGCCGACGGCGCGGGCCAAACCGCGCAAGACCTGACCAGAACGCATGTGGGAGCGGGCCATGCCCGCGATCGCGCGCATGGCGCGCTCCTGCAGGTCAGCTCCGTCGCTTGAATCCGCGCTTACGCCATTCCTGCTGTCACGGTTCAGGGCAATACCATCTCGTAACCCGCCGCCTGCAATTTGTCGTAGGCCTGGTCGAGCTGCGCACGCAGGCCTTCGGCGTCGGGTGCACGGCGGGAGACGATGAGCTTGGTCGGCACGCTGTACAGGGTGTCGAAGGCCAGCGGTGCCATGTTCAGCTGGCGGCGTGCCTGTTCCACCGGGGTCTGGTAGTCGATCAGGTAGTCGCCGCGGCCGCGTTCGAGCATCTGCAGGGCGGCGGTGTGGGTGCTGGTGCGGTGCAGCTCCAGGTTGAGCTTCGGGTCGGCCAGCATCTCGGTGATCGGTCGCCAGTAGCTGTAGCCGCTGATCAGGATAATCCGGCCGCCGCTCAGCCCCTCGGGCAGTTTCGGCGAGGGTCGTGACGTCAGGCGGTACAGGTTGAGTTCGACATGTCCGAGCACGCGCTCGCATTCCAGCGTGCTGCCCAGCAGTTCCTGCTTGCCCGGCGCGCCGGCCCAGAGCTGCACGCTGCCGTCCTGCAAGCCCAGGTACAGGCGGGCGCTGGGCAAGGGGCGGAAATCGGCGCGGTAGCCGGCCTTGAGCAGGATGCGCCGGACCATCTCGGCGCCGCTGCCGCGGGTGCTGCCGTCCGGGGCGGTGTAGGTGTAGGGCGGGAACTCGTAGTAGCCGACGCTCAACGCCGGCAGCGGATGCGGCAGCCGGTCGGCCAGCGTGGGCCGGTCGACGGCGAAGGCGTTGAGGCAGAGCAGGGCGACGATCAGCCCGACGAGACGGCGAAAGTGCATGGAGACCCGAGGTACATGTTGTTGTTATGCGGTGCCGGGCGAGCATGGGGCCGCCGCGCCTCGCTTGTCCAGCCTGGCCCGGCGGCGATGTGGCGCACCCCTCAGTGGGGCAGCAGGAAGCGCGCGGACAGCGGCAGGTGGTTGGAGATGCGCAGGGTGTCGTGGCGGCGCACGCCGGCTTCCAGGCGGTTCAGGCCGGGGCTGTGGAACAGGTAGTCGAGGGTGCGGTCGGGCTTGTGTACGCGCGGGTCGTTGGGGAAGTGGGTGTACCAGTTCTCCTGGTCGGCGCCGCTGGATTCCTCCACCGCCGGGACCACCGGGAAGCGCGCCGCCAGCAGGTTCAGTTCGCTGTTGGCGCGGTAGGGCGCGCGCAGCACTTCCGGCAGGTAGGGGTACTGGCCCAGCGGCAGCAGGCCGAGGTCGCCGCCCAGCAGCCAGGGGCGGCCGGCGGCCTGCAGGGCGTTGAGGTGGGCTTCGACGGCCTCGACCTGGCGCTGCGGGGTGTCGTCGCCGTTGGGGCGCTCCAGGCGCGTGTTGATCACGCTGAGCTGGCCGCCACCGCGGATCGGCAGGTCGCTCTGCAGCAGCGCCGGTTGCGGAGCGAACAGGTGCAGCAGCGGGATCGACGAGCGCTGCGGCAGCGCAATGCGCTCGCCGCCGCTGATCTGGAAGCGGCTGAAGGTCACCAGCTTGCGCCCGGCGCTGCCGAATACATGGGGGTTGGGATCGAAGCGCGCCTTCCAGTCGAAGGCGGCGGTGGAGCAGGGGTAGAGGTCGGTCAGGCGGTCGCCGATCAGCGCCTGCTGGTCCTGCTTGCCGGTGGCGGCGGCGCCGTCATCGACTTCCTGCAGCAGGACGATGTCCGGGGCCTCGTCGCGGATCACCCGCACCACTTCGTCGAGGCTGTAGGCGATGTCCTCGGGGCTGGGGCTGTCGTCGGGGCCGGTGGTGTCGGGCAGGTCGTCCCAGAAGATGTAGCGCTTGCCGGCCAGGTACTGGACGTTCCAGGTCATCACCTTCAGCGCCTGGCCCGGTTGCAATTGCGGCGCGGGCGCACGGCACTGCGCGGCGACGGCCTCGCGCTCGGCGGGGTGCCAGGCCAGCAGCCAGGCGGCAGCGGTGACGGCGAGCAGCAGGGCGATGAACAGCACGAAGAGGAAGCGGCGGCGAAGCGAGAGGCTCATGGGTGACCAGGGGCTATGCTTGTTGGGTCCAGAGGATAGTGGCTACGACTTTGTATTTCACCTCCGTGTTTGATGTGGGAATTATCCTGAAACCTTGTGAGATGTAGTTCGCAAGACGTCAACATCGCGCCCTGCGGGCTTCGGGAGACTGCCATGCCCCGCAAACTCTTCTCCCATTCGACCTACCGGCGCAAGGTGGTGCTGGTCAGTGGCGGCTGTTCCGGCATCGGTCGCGCGCTGGTGCTGCGCTTCGCCCGGGCAGGTGCGCACCCGGTGATCCTCGACCTCGACCAGGCGGCGCTGGACAGCCTGGTGCAGCACCTGCGCGAACACCTGAACGTCGAAGCCCTCGGCCTGCGCTGCGACATTGCCGACGCCGAGGCGGTGGAACGCGCAGTGGCGCTCGCCGTCGAGCGCTTCGGCGGCATCGACGTGCTGGTGAACAACGCCGGCATCACCCACCGCAGTCTGTTCATCGAGACCGAGCTGGCGGTGTTCCGGCGGGTGATGGCGGTGAACTTCTATGGCGCGCTGCACTGCACCCAGGCGGCGCTGCCCAGCCTGCTGGCGCGGCACGGGCAGATCGTCGTGCTCAGTTCACTGACCGGCTTCGCCCCGCTGCTCTACCGCAGCGCCTACAACGCCAGCAAGCACGCGCTGCACGGTCTGTTCGACACGCTGCGCATGGAACTGGACGGCACCGGCGTGGCGATCACCCTGGCCTGCCCGGGCTTCACCGCTACTGATCTGCGCAGGAACGCCCTGGTCGGCGACGGCTCGGTGATCCGCCAGCCGGCCCTGGTGCTGGGCGCGGAAGTGGCGTCGCCGCGCGACGTGGCCGAGGCGATCTTCCAGGGCGCGCTGCGTCGACGCCGGTTGCTGGTGCTGTCCAACGTCAACTGGCGGGCGCGCCTGCTGGCGCGCTTTTTCCCGCGGCTGTTCGAGAAGCTGCTGGTGCCGAAGATGTCGGGGCTGCGCCCCGGACACTGAACCGGTGCGAGTTGAAAATCGGGACAACTGTGGGAGCGGTCAGTGGGAGTGGGTATCGAAACCGTCGCCCGCCAGCGCCATGTCCCAGAACGAGGCCTCGATCTTGTGCCCGTCCAGGTCGCGGATGAAACAGCCGTAGTAAGGGTCGCCATACAGCGGGCGTGGGCCGGGGGCGCCTTCGTCGGTGGCGCCGGCGGCAATCGCCGCGCGGTAGAAGGCGTCCACCTCCTCGCGGGAGTTGGCCATGAAGCCGAAGTGCGTGCCGTTACCGACACTGGCCGGGCGCCCGTCGATGGGCGTCTGCAGCCAGAACTCGGGGAACACCCGGCCGTAGGCCACGGCACCGGGGTGCTCCATGATCGGCTGGCAGCCCAGGGTCGCCAGCACCGCGTCATAGAACGCCTTGGCGCGCGGGTAGTCGTTGGTGCCGATGGAGATGTGCGAAAGGCAGCTGGGCGGGAAGTCGCTCACGGCGAGTCTCCAGACTCGGGAAAGGGAGCCTCCAGCGTAGAACCCCGGCACTCGCCGTGCCGGGAGATTTGTTGCGACTTGCTGCCGCTCAGGCGGTTTCGCGGCCGAGCAGGATGAAGATGCGGTAGGCGGCCACCGTCAGCAGCAGCTGGAAGAACCCGCTCAGCGAGTGCAGGGCGACGCTGAGCACCGGCGCATCCTGGCCGGCCTCGGCGATCCAGCCTTCGGCGAGCCAGACCGGCGCGAGGATGGCCAGCGAGGTCATCAGCAGCAGGAAGAAGTGCCCGGTGGTCATGGCGAAGCTCTCGCGCATGGCATCGATGGGCGCGCGGCCGCGCTGTACCAGGAGGAACTCGGCGAAGGCCAGCTTGATCATCACGAAGATGCCCGGCAGCACCATCAGGTACAGGCCGATCACGATCAGCAGTGAGGTAATTGCCGAGAGCAGGGCGAAGGCCGGCCACAACCGCAGCGCGGCGCTCCAGAGTTCGCGCACGCTGCGCTGCACGCCTTCACCGGCATCGATCATGAAGAGGATCAGGCTGGCAGTGTAGATCGGGTAGAACACCAGTCCCGCAGCCATGCCCCAGGGCGCGATGTTCTGCGGGCCGGCAGCGACGTTGATCTGCTGCTGGACGATCGTCTCCATGACGATCCAGGGCAGGCACAGCGGCACCAGGGTGCCCAGATGACGGGAAAAGAAGAACCAGGTGTCGCGAAGGATGGAGAGGGGATTCATCAGTAACCCGATACTGTCCGAGGGCTTCGACTCTAACTTAAGCAAACCCTCAGCTGAAGACGCCAGAATTCTGCGACCGGAACTTGTTTTTTTCCGACTCGATCCAATGTTTCAGTCAGCAATGATTCACCCGCAGCGATCCACCCGCTCATTTGAGGCCTGCCATGAATTCCGAAGAGCAATCCCTGATCGATGGTCTGTTCACCCGCCTGCGTGACGCGCAGGCGCAGACCGCGCCGCGCGACGCCGATGCCGAGGCGCAGATCAACCGGCACCTGGTGCAACAGCCGGCCGCGCCTTACTACATGGCCCAGGCGATGCTGATCCAGGAAGCGGCGATCAAGCGCCTGGACCAGCGCGTCAAGGAGCTGGAAGCGCAGCAGGCCAGGGCGCAGGAGCAGCGTCCGAGCAGCGGCGGCTTCCTCGCCGGGCTGTTCGGCGGCGGCCAGAGCCAGGAGCCGCGTCCGGCGCCAGCGCAGCAACGCCCGGATGGCTGGGGCCAGACGCGCTTCTCGCAACCGGCCGGCGGCAACGCCGCCTACGCGAACAACCCTGGCGCCGGCAACCCGAACGACTTCCGACCTGCGCAACCGGCGCAGGCCGCGCCCCAAGGCGGCGGCTTCATGCGCGGCGCCCTGCAGACCGCCGCAGGCGTGGCCGGTGGCGTGATGGTGGCGGACCTGCTGACCAGCATGTTCCACCACAACCAGCCGCAGGAAATCGTCGAGGTGATCCAGGAGCAGCCGGTGCAGCCGGAGCCGTCCAGCTTCGACGACGGGCGCGGCGATGACTCCTCCCTGGGCGGTGACCGCTACGCCGACAACGGCTTCAACGATGCGAATTACGACGACAGCGGCAGCTTCGGCGACGATTCCAGCTTCTTCGGCGATGACGACGGCGACCTGTTCAGCTGATCCGTACGCAAGGTCATCCCGCCCGCCGGGACTGGCGGGGGCGCGCCACTGTGCCGATAATGCGCCCCCGCTGTTCGAGTCCCGGAGTCACCGTTGAAGACCATCGCCCTGTTCGCCGACGTACAGAACCTCTACTACACCGTGCGTCAGGCCTACGGCTGCCACTTCAACTACGCCGCCCTGTGGGCCGAGCTGAGCGCCCAGGGCAACATCGTCCAGGCCTACGCCTACGCCATCGACCGCGGCGATGCGAAACAGCAGCAGTTCCAGCAGATCCTGCGCAAGCTCGGCTTCACCGTGAAGCTCAAGCCCTACATCCAGCGCGCCGACGGCTCGGCCAAGGGAGACTGGGACGTGGGCATCACCATCGACATCCTCGACGCCGCGCCGAAGGTGGACGAGATCGTCCTGGCCTCCGGCGATGGCGATTTCGACCTGCTGCTCGAGCGTGTCCGTGCCGGCGGCGCCGACGCCACCGCCTACGGCGTACCGGGCCTCACCGCCCAGGCGCTGATCCGCGCGGCCAGCCGCTACGTGCCCATCGAAGGCGCGCTGCTGCTGCGCTCCTGAGCCCTGCGGCTACAATGCCGCCCATTCCGAATCGTTTCTGCGAGCGCTCCATGACCTTCGCCAATCTCGGCCTGATCGATCCCCTCCTGCACGCCCTTGACGGGCTCGGCTACCAGAACCCGACGGCGGTGCAGGCCCAGGCCATCCCGGCCGTGCTCAAGGGCCGCGACCTGCTGGCCGCCGCCCAGACCGGCACCGGCAAGACGGCGGGCTTCGCCCTGCCGCTGCTGCAGAAGCTGCTCCAGGAAGGCCCGCAGGTGGCGGCCAACTCGATCCGCGCGCTGGTGCTGGTGCCGACCCGCGAGCTGGCCGAGCAGGTGCACGAAAGCTTCCGCGCCTACGGCCAGCACGTGCCGTTGCGCACCGCCGTGGCTTACGGCGGGGTCAGCATCAACCCGCAGATGATGAAGCTGCGCAAGGGCGTCGACGTGCTGGTAGCCACCCCCGGCCGCCTGCTCGACCTGTACCGGCAGAACGCCCTGAAGTTCACCCAGCTGCAGCTGCTGGTGCTGGACGAAGCCGACCGCATGCTCGACCTCGGTTTCGCCCGCGAGCTGGACGAAGTCTTCGCCGCACTGCCAAAGCGCCGGCAGACGCTGCTGTTCTCCGCGACCTTCTCCGACGCCATCCGCCAGATGGCCCGCACGCTGCTGCGCGACCCGCTGACCATCGACGTGGCGCCGCGCAACACGGCGGCGAAGACGGTGAAGCAGCACCTGCTCACCGTGGACAAGAAGCGCAAGGCCGAGCTGTTCCTGCACCTGCTGCGCGAACAGGGCTGGCGCCAGGCGCTGGTGTTCGCCAAGACCCGCAAGGGCGTCGACGAACTGGTCGACCTGCTGCAGCGCGAAGGCATCCGCGCCGACTCGATCCACGGCGACAAGCCGCAGCCCTCGCGCCTGCGTGCCCTGGCGCGGTTCAAGGCCGGCGAGGTGGACTTCCTCATCGCCACCGACGTCGCCGCCCGCGGCCTGGATATCGAGGAAATGCCGCTGGTGGTCAACTTCGACCTGCCCATCGTCCCCGAGGACTACGTGCACCGCATCGGCCGTACTGGCCGCGCTGGCGCCAGCGGGCAGGCGATCTCGCTGGTCTGCGCCGATGAAGTGCAGCAGCTGGCGGCCATCGAGACGCTGATCGGCCAGACCCTGCAGCGCCAGGAAGAAGACGGCTTCGAGGCCGAGCACCGGGTGCCCGTCACCGCCCCTGGCGGCCAGATCACCAAGAAACCGAAGAAGCCCAAGCAACCCAAGGTGCCGGAAGGCAAGCCGGGCAAGGTCCACCTAGGCTCGCTGCTGGATGACAAGCCGCAGGTCAAGGCGGTGCGCAAGGCGCCGGGCTTTGGCCTGGGGGGCAAGCCCGCCGCCGGCAAACCTGCTTCCGGCAAATCGTCTGCTGGAAAGCCGGGCGGCAAGGGCTCTCGTCGCCCCTGAGCCGATTTGGCGCGCGCCTGCTTCATCGCGGTGCGCGCCTGAGGCTGAATCAGCCGCTGTCTTCAGGTGTGGCGGGGCCTGGCGGGGTGTGGCGCAAAAGCTGCATTTCCGTGTGGAATCCCGAACGCCTATAGTGTGCCCATCGCGCACACAACAAGAACGACAGCCCATGCGCCACAAGGAACTCAAAGCCTGGACCGGCGGAGTCGCCCACCTGCTCCCGCTGGCCGCCGGTCGTCCGCGCCTGCTCGGCCTCAGCCAGTGGCTGCAGCAGGTCTGCGCGGTGGATAACTTCGTGCTCTTCGTCTACGAAGGCAACCACCGGCCGCTGGACCTGTTCGACACCTTCCCGGCCGACATCCGCCACGTCTACGTCGAGGACTACCAGGTCGGCCCGTACCTGCTCGATCCCTTCTACCTCGCCTGCACCCGCCACCAGGCTCCCGGCCTGTGGCGCCTGCGCCAGTTCGCGCCGGACCACTTCTACCTGGGCGAGTACTACCAGACCTATTACCAGCAGACCGGCCTGACCGAGGAGATCGCCTTCTTCATCGACCTCGCCGATGGCGCTACCGCCGTGCTCTCGCTGATGCGCAAGACCTCCAGCCCCGCCTACAGCCGCGACGAGATGCAGCTGCTGGAGTGCGCGCGGCCGGTGGTCGAACAGGTGGTGCGCGAGGCCTGGGAACTGCGCCGCGCGCAACCGCGTCCGGCCCAGGACCTGGACTACCAGATCCGCGAGGCCTTCGACCAGTTCGGTGCCCAGCTGCTCACGCCCCGCGAGCAGGAGATCGTCCAGCTGCTGTTGCGCGGCCACTCCAGCGCCTCGGTGGCCGAGCAGCTGGATATCAGCCCCGGCACGGTGAAGATCCACCGCAAGAACATCTACGCCAAGCTCGGCATCGGTAGCCAGTCGGAGCTGCTCGGGCTGTTCATCCGCGAGCTGGCCGGGCGCGATGCTGCGGGTGGGATGCGTGCGGTCGGTTGAGCCGGGCGGCTCTTCGTAGGAGCGAGCTTGCTCGCGAACCCGCCCAGCGCCTGAGCTGCCAGGGAGCCCTGTTCGCGAGCAAGCTCGCTCCTACAGTCATGTAGGGCGAATAACGCGCCAGCGTTATCCGCCGTGCCGTCGCTGGCGGATAACCTGTTCCAGGTTATGCGCCCTACAGTCATCGGAAGCTCCGGGCGCCCATTGTAGGAGCGGGCCATGCCCGCGATCGCGCGCATGGCGCGCTCCTACAGGAAGAGCCAGCGGATACGCACCGGGCGCTCCAATCCCGCCATCTATCCCCCGAGGGATATATACACCCCGAAAGCCCCGTTGCTAGCGTGAGCCCCAACAAGAACGAAAGTGGGAGCGCGCGGTGATGGAGAGCGGTCAGGACTTCGATATCGAATTCCGTAACGTGGTCAAGCGCTACGGCAGCGTGCCGGCGGTCAACGGGCTGAGCTTCAGGGTGAAGCGCGGCGCCTTCCATTCCTTCCTCGGCAGTTCCGGTTGCGGCAAGACCACCACCCTGCGGATGATCGCCGGCTTCGAGCAGCCCAGCGAAGGCGAGGTGCTGCTGGCCAGCAAGGCGGTGGCCGGGGGGCCGGCGCACCAGCGCGCGGTGAACATGGTGTTCCAGCACTACGCGCTGTTCCCGCACCTGACGGTGGCCGAGAACATCGCCTATGGCCTGCGCTACCGCACGCCGCGCCCGGACCGCGCGCAGCAGCGCCGCATGGCCGACGAGGCGCTGGAGATGGTGCGCCTCTCCGGCTTCGGCACGCGCAAGCCCCACGAGCTTTCCGGCGGCCAGCAGCAGCGTGTGGCGCTGGCCCGCGCACTGGTGAACAAACCCACCGTGCTGCTGCTCGACGAGCCGCTGGCCGCACTCGACCGCAAGCTGCGCAAGGAGATGCAGTCGGAGCTGCTGCGTTTGCAGCGTGAGGTCGGCATCACCTTCGTGCTGGTCACCCATGACCAGGAAGAAGCACTGTCGATGAGCGACAGCATCAGCATCATGAAGGACGGCCTGATCATCCAGACCGCCACCCCCGAAGCGCTCTACGAGACGCCGGCGAGCCGCTACGTGGCCGACTTCATCGGCGAATCCAACCTGTTTTCCGGCACCGTGCGCCGCCTCGATTCCGGCCGCGTGGTGCTGGGCACCCCGGCCGGGCTGGAACTGAGCAGCCCGCCGACGCCCACCGGCCCCGCGCTGGCGCCCCAGGCGGAAGGCTGCATCGCCGTGCGCCCGGAGCTGGTCGGCATTGCCGCCGCCGATTCGGACCTGCAGCGCGAAGTGCGCCTGAAGGGCCGCGTCGAAGACCGCATCTATCTGGGCAACCTCACCGAATACCGCGTGCGCACCGACGCCTTCGGCATCGTCTGCGTGCGCGTGCCGCGCAAGGCCGGCGGCGAGGCAGAGGCCTTCGAGCATGGCGCACCGGTGCAGGTCGGCTGGAACCAGGCCAGTGGCCTGGCCATGGCCCTTTGAGTTCGACGATCCAAGCATAACGACAATCAGCAGACAGGCGGGGAGTGACGATGGACAAGAAGAGCTTCATCAAGACGATGCGCAGCTGGGAAAACGGCTCCATCACGCGGCGCGATTTCCTCGGCAGGACCGGCCTCGGGCTGGCGATGGCGGTGGTCGCCGCCAACACGCCCGGCCTGCTGAGCGGCAAGGCCTACGCGGCCGAGGGCAGCAACATCGGTGACCGCCTCGCGCTCGCCACCTGGCCGAACTACCACAGCCAGGAAAACTTCGACGCCTTCGCCAAGGCCACCGGCGCGCGGGTGCAGATGAACGTGTTCGGCTCCAACGAAGAGATGCTCGCCAAGCTGCAGGCCGGCGGCAGTGGCTGGGACGTCTTCGTGCCGACCAACTACACCATCAGCACCTACGTGCAGCTCGGCCTGATCGAACCGCTGGATCTGTCGCGCATCCCCAACTTCGACCCCAAGGCCTTCGAGGAACGCTTCATGGCCCAGGGCACGGTGGACGGCAAGGTCTATGCGGTGCCGAAGAACTGGGGCACCACCGGCATCGTCTACGACGCCAGCCGCGTGAAGGGCAGCCCGGACTCCTGGAAGCAGTTCTGGGACCTGACCCTGACCAGCGCCTCGGGCCGCACCATCGTCCACGACTACCAGCTCACCGCCATCGGCAACGCGCTGAAGTACCATGGCTATAGCTTCAACTCGCTGGACCCCAAGGAGCTGGCCGAAGCCGAGAAGCTGCTGATCCAGGCCAAGCCGCACCTGTTCGCGATCAACTCCGACATCCAGCCCTCGCTGCGCAACGGCGACGCCTGGATGGCCATGGCCTGGACCGGCGACGCCTCGCAGCTGCACCGCGACAACCCGGACATGACCTTCGTGCTGGGCAAGGAAGGCGGCGAAATCTGGAGCGACTTCTTCGCCATTCCCAAGAGTGCCGAGCACCGCGACGCCGCCTACGCGTTCATCAACTACCTGCTCGACCCGCAGCACAACAAGCTGGAGGTGCTCTCCCACGGTTACCCGAGCGGGGACAAGCGCGTCGATGCGCTGCTCTCCAAGGAGATGCTCGACGACCCGATCATGTACCCCGCGGCCGAGCGCCTGTCGCCGCTGGAGTTCGGCGCCGCGGCGACCCTCACCAGCCCGGCGCGCGCCGAACTGATGGCGCGGTTCAAGGCCGCCTGACGGGTTCTTTTCGTAGGAGCGAGCTTGCTCGCGAACAAGTTCCCCGGTAGCTCGGAAGCTGGGCGGGTTCGCGAGCAAGCTCGCTCCTACAGGAGAGGGCCCTGAGCAACTCCTATGCGTAGGGAATCGAACATGAACATCGCTGTCAGCGCTCCGTTGCCGCAGACCCAGGCGACGCCCAGCGCCTCGCGCGCGAAAAGCCTCGGCCGGCGCGTCACGCTCCTGCTGCTGTTGCCGTCCACCCTGTGGTTCCTGCTGCTGCTCCTGATGCCGCTGGTGATCATCCTGGTCTTCAGCTTCGGCGAGCGCAGCGCCGTGGGTGGCTACGGCGGCGGGCTGACGCTGGAGAACTACCTGAACCTCGGCTCCCGCGCCCAGGCCTTCTGGAACACCCTGACCCTGGCGCCGCTGGGCACCCTGGCGTGCCTGCTGGCGGCCTACCCGCTGGCGTACTTCCTGGCGGTGAAGGTGCGGCGCAACAAGTCGCTGCTGCTGACGTTGGTGATCGTGCCGTTCTGGACCAGCTTCCTGATCCGCACCTACGCCTGGATCTTCCTGCTCAGCGGCCGCGGCATCCCGGCGCTGCTGGAAACCTTCGGGATCGCCGACGTGCGCCTGATCAACACGCCCTACGCGGTGCTGATCGGCATCGTCTACGGCTACCTGCCGCTGATGGTGTTCCCCATCTACGTGACCCTGGAGAAGCTCGACAAGCGCCTGCTGGAAGCTTCCGGCGACCTGGGCGCGAGCGCCTTCGAGACGTTCCGCCGGATCACCCTGCCGCTCTCCGCGCCGGGGGTGATCACCGGGGTGATGCTGGTGTTCATCCTGCTCATGGGCGAGTTCCTGATCCCGGCGATCCTCGGCGGCGGCAAGGTGTTCTTCGTCGGCAATGCGCTGGTCGACCTGTTCCTGCAATCGCGCAACTGGGCGTTCGGCAGCGCGGTGGCGATGACCCTGGTGGCGATGATGCTGGTGATCATCGGCGTCTATCTGAAACTCGTGGCCCGCTACGGCGGCTCGCGCAACGACGGGGTGCTCTGACATGTGGCTGCGCAGTTACTCCACCTCGGTCTACCTGTTTCTCTACGCGCCCATCGCGCTGATCATGCTCTTCGCCTTCAACGCAGGGCGCAGCGGGCTGAGCTTCCAGTGCTGCTCGGTGCAGTGGTTCGGCCGCGCCTTCGACAATCCGTTCATCATGGAAGCCCTGGGCAACAGCGCGCTGATCGCCCTCTGCTCGGCGCTCATCGCCACCCTGTTCGGCACCCTCGCAGTGTTCGGCCTGCAGCGCGTCGGCAAGCGCGTGCGCCTGCTGTTCGACGCGCTGACCTACTGCGCGATCATCGTGCCGGGGATCGTCATCGGCATCGCCACGCTGATCGCCTTCATCACCCTGTTCGATGTGCTCAACCCGCTGCTGGCTTTGCTGGACATCGGCCTGCCGAAACTCAACATGGGCTTCGGCACGGTGGTGGCGGCGCACTCGCTGTTCACCATGGCGCTGGTGATGGTGATCGTCCGCACCCGCGTCGAGGCCATGGACAAGTCGCTGCTGGAAGCCTCCGCCGACCTCTACGCCCCGCCCCTGGACACCTTCTGGCGGGTGACCCTGCCGCAGATCGCCCCGGCCATCCTCGCCGGCTTCCTGCTGGCGTTCACCTTCAGCTTCGACGATTTCATCATCGCCTTCTTCGTCGCAGGCTCCGAGACCACGCTGCCGATCTACATCTTCTCGTCGATTCGCCGGGGCATCACGCCGGAGATCAACGCCATCTCCACGGTGATCATCTGCGCCTCGCTGGCGCTGCTGTTCACCTCCCGCTACCTGCAGAACCGCCGCACCGGCGTTCAGGCCGCCTGAGGGCCGCCTTCAAGGAGACTCGAGGATGCGCGACCAGCTCTACATCAACGGGCAGTGGGTCAGGCCGGACCTGGGCGGCCGCTTCACCAGCTTCGACCCGGCCACCGGGCAGCCTCTGCAGGAAGTCCCGGCGGCCACCGAGGAAGACGTCGACCATGCCGTGCGCGCAGCACGTACCGCGTTCAATCGCGGCTGGGGGCAGAGCCGTGGCAGCGAGCGCGCCGAATGGCTGGAGGCGCTGGCCGAGGAGCTTGCGCGCAACCAGGATTCACTGGCCGAACTGGAGGTACGCGACAACGGCAAGCCGTTGCCCGAGGCGCAGTGGGACGTGGCCGACGCCATCGGCTGCTTCCGCTACTACGCCGGGCTGGCGCGGGAACTGGACGAGCGCCAGGACCGGATTCTGCCGCTGCCCGACGAGCGCTTCCGCTGCCGCATCCGCCAGGAGCCGGTGGGCGTGGCGGGGCAGATCATTCCCTGGAACTACCCGCTGCTGATGGCCGCGTGGAAGGTCGCACCGGCCCTGGCGGCGGGCGCCACCTGCGTGCTCAAGCCGTCCGAGCTGACGCCGCTGAGCGCCCTCGAACTGGCCGCCGCGGCAGACGCCGTGGGCCTGCCGGCAGGCGTGCTCAACGTGTTGCCGGGCCTCGGCGCGGAGGCCGGCGGGCCACTGAGCCAGCATCCGGGCGTGGACAAGCTGGCCTTCACCGGCAGCGTGCCGACCGGCTCGCGGATCATGTCGGCGGCGGCCCAGGACATCAAGAACGTCAGCCTGGAGCTGGGCGGCAAGTCGGCCTTCATCGTCTTCGATGACAGCGATGTCGAGGCGGCGGTGGAGTGGATCCTGTTCGGCATCTTCTGGAACCAGGGCCAGGTGTGCAGCGCCACCTCGCGCCTGCTGGTGCAGGAGGGCATCGCCCCGCGGCTGATCGAGCGGCTGGTGGAAGCGACCCGCGCCATCACCATCGGCAACGGTCTCAAGCCGGGCGTGCTGCTCGGCCCGCTGGTGAGCCAGGGGCAGCACGAGAAGGTGCTCGGTTTCATCGACAAGGGCCGCTCTGGCGGTGCTCGGCTGCTCACCGGCGGCAAGCGCCCGGCGGGGCTGGAGGCGGGCTGGTTCCTGGAGCCGGCGATTTTCGACGAGCCGGCCGAGGACGCGCTGATCTGGCGCGAGGAAATCTTCGGCCCGGTGCTCTGCGTGAAGCGCTTCAAGACCGAAGCCGAGGCCCTGCGCCTGGCCAACGACAGCCGCTTCGGCCTGGCTGGCGCGGTGATGTCGGGCGACCCGCAGCGCGCCGCGCGGGTCGCCGACGGGCTGCGTGCGGGGATCGTCTGGGTCAACTGTTCGCAGCCCACCTTCACCCAGGCGCCCTGGGGCGGCATGAAGCACAGCGGCATCGGCCGCGAGCTGGGCGTGTGGGGGCTGGAGAACTACCTGGAGGTGAAGCAGGTGACCGAGTACCTCTCGGATCAGCCTTGGGGGTGGTATCTGAAGGGCTGATGGTTTCCCTGGAAAATTCTCCCCCGAGCTCTCCCTCTCCCTGAAGGGAGAAGGGACCGTTCGGAGTGCTCGGATGCTCCTGATTCAGCCTGCTATCACAGGCTCGTAGGGCGCATAACGCGTCAGCGTTATCCGCCGTCGTGGCAATGGCGGATAACCCGTTCCGGGTTATGCGCCCTACGTACTGGTACCTGAAGTAGCGGCGTCACTGTAGGAGCGAGCTTGCTCGCGAACGAAGGTTGGCCAGGAACAGGGTGCGGCCGGGAGCTCCTTCGCGAGCAAGCTCGCTCCTACAAAAAGCCCAAGTGCGGCGCGCCACTCAATCGAGGTTATGCCCGATCCGCCAGAGCACGCCGCTCGGGTCGTGCAGGGTGAAGTCGCGCATCTTCCACGGCTGGTCTTCCGGCGTCCCGAGGCGCACGCCGTAGCGCTCGGCGAGGCCGGCGTCGCGGACCTTCGCGTACCAGGCGTCGGCGTCCTCCACCAGCAGGTGCAGCATCAGGTTCTCGGCGAATTCCCTGACGTAGTAGTTCTGCAGCAGGAAGGCGCAGTGGTCGCCATGGTGGAAGTAGGCGAGCTCTTCGGAGTTCCACGGCGAGAGGAATCCCAGGTCCTTGTAGAACTGCTGGGACAGCGCGAAATCGCGGGCGGGGACGAAGACTTTCAATTCAACGCTGGCAGTGCTCATGGGCAACCTTCCTGGTTAATACGTGAGCAGGCTTTTTCGACGGCAAGGGAGCAGGCCGCCTCTGGCGGGCGGCTGGCCGCGAGTCTAACTCAGAGCTGGCGCTGCATGTAACGACTGCCGGCGACGCCGGGCAGGGTCGAGGCGCGCTCCAGCTGCACGCAAAAGCCCAGCCGCTCGTAGAGCGCCTGGGCCTTGGGGTTGGCGGTGGAGACATCCAGTGCGGCCATGGGCAGGCCGCTGCTGCGGCCGATCTGCAGGAAGTGGTCGATCAGCTGGCTGCCCAGGCCTTCGCCGCGCAGCGTCGGCGTGACGCCCAGGTGCGCGAGGTACAGGGTCTTGCGTGGCGGCGGGCAGATGATCTTTTCCAGCTGCAGGCCGCGACGGATCACCCCCGCCGAGCCCAGGCCGAAGTAGCCGAAAATCTGCCGTGTCGCCGCGAGCATGTAGCTCAGGTTCACCTCGCCGCCGAACACCGTGCCGGCCGCCACCACCTGGCCGTCCTGCTCGCCGACCCAGTGCTGGCGCCAGCCGAACTGCCCGCCACCCTGGAGGAAGGCGTAGCGCAGGAAGTCCTCGGCGCTGTTGCGCCCGGGGCGGGCGAAGGCGTAGTCGAAGGCGTCCGGGCCGGAGCTGTAGATCAGCGGAACGGCGGCGTCGACATCAGCGGGGCGGGCGCGGCGGAAGGTCAGCGGCATGCAGGCGACTCCTGAGTGGGAGTCGGCAATCTAGCACCATGGTTCCAGAAAAGCAGTGGTCAGCCTTGCGCTTGCAGCCACTGCAATGCGCCGAGCCCGGCTGCGCGACCGCTGGCGAAGCAGGCGGTGAGCAGGTAGCCGCCGGTGGGGGCTTCCCAGTCGAGCATCTCGCCGGCGCAGAACACGCCCGGCAGCGCCTTGAGCATCAGCTGCGCGTCCAGCGCCTCGAAGGTCACGCCGCCGGCGCTGCTGATGGCTTCGTCCAGCGGGCGGGGGCGCACCACGGTCAGCGGCAGTGCCTTGATCAGCTGGGCGAGGCGCTGCGGGTCGGCGTAGTCGGCGGCTGTGGACAACTCGCGCAACAGCCCGGCGCGCACGCCGTCCAGCCCGAGACGACCGCGCAGGTGGTTGGCCATGGACTTGGAGCCGCGCGGCTGGGCCACGGCCTTGGCGACCTGCTCCAGGCTGCGGTTGGGCAGCAGGTCCAGGTGCACGGTGGCGCTGCCACTCTGTGCGATGCGTTCGCGGATGCCGGCGGACAGTGCATAGACCAGGCTGCCCTCGATGCCGCCGGCGGTGACCACGAATTCGCCCTGGCGCGGCGTGCCGCCGTCCAGCGAGAGCGCCACCGGTTTGACCGGCACTCCGGCGAACTTGTCGCGGAAGAACTCGCTCCAGCCGGCCACCTCGAAGCCGCAGTTGGCCGGGCGCAACGGCGAGACATCCACCGCGCGGTCGGTCAGCAGCGGTACCCAGGCGCCGTCCGAACCCAGGCGTTGCCAGCTGCCGCCGCCGAGGGCCAGTACGGTGGCGTCGGCGTTCAGGCGGCGCTGGCCTTCCGGCCCTTCGATCAGCAGCGCGCCATTGGCGTCCCAGCCCAGCCAGCGGTGGCGGGTGTGGATAACTACGCCGGATTCGCGCAGGCGCTTGAGCCAGGCGCGCAGCAGCGGCGCGGCCTTCATGTCGGTGGGGAAGACGCGGCCGGAGCTGCCGACGAAGGTCTCGATGCCGAGCTCGTGAATCCACGTGCACAAGGCCTGGTTGTCGAAGGCGTCGATCAGTGGCGCGAGGGTCTGTGCACGCTGGCCGTAGCGCGACAGGAACGGCTCGCGCGCCTCGGAGTGGGTGATGTTCATGCCGCCGACGCCGGCCAGCAGGAACTTGCGCCCGACCGAGGGCATGGCGTCGAACAGCTCCACCTTTACGCCGGCGCTGGCCAGGACTTCGGCCGCCATCAGGCCGGCAGGACCGCCGCCGATGACGAGGGCGGTACGGGAAGCGAGCGGGCGGGAATCGGTCATGCAGAAGGCCAGGCGAAGGAGGGCGGGAAGGGGCGCAATTCTAGCGCAGCGCTGCTCCACGGCGGTTGCTCATTTTTCGCTCAGTACCCGCAAAGGCTTGCGCCGTGGGCGCGCCAGCGGTTTCCCCGCAGCTTATCCACAGGCCGCTCCACAGTTGTCGTGGAAAAGGCCAGCGGTCGGTCGAGGCGCTCCGCCGCTTGAAGGGCGGGTGTTACGAGAATTCCTACAGGGGATCGGGATTGCGCCGATGTTGGCACTTTTGTGAATCCATCAGCATGCGGGCCTCTTGCAACCTTGGTCCGACTGTCGATGAAAGTCCGTGATTACCTTCGCTCCCACGAGGCCCACCTATGGGTGGAGGGCAGCGACACCCGCGTCCGGGTGAATGGCCTCGATATTGTCATCCGCAGCCTCCCCAGCGAGGAGATCCGCGCCCTGCTCAACGAGGCGACGGCACATATGGTGGTGCGACTGAACAAGAACCTGCAGGGTTCGAAGGTGAAGTTCGAACAGCGTGTGCTCGAGTTGCTGTCGATACAGATCGCGCTGCACAACCTCTACGTGTTCACCAACTGGAGCCGCCTGTTGCCGCGCTATCTTCAGTTCGCCGGGCCGCTGCGCGCCCAGGAGCTGCTGCAGCACCACGTTCCCGAGCAGGTGATGCGCTTCTGCGAGAAGCACTACGAGGCGGAAGCCCGCCCGCGAGCGGCGGCGCTTCTGAATTTCTCCGCGCAGGAGCTGGCGCGCTGGGAACAGCAACGCCTGCCGATACGAATGGACACCAACAACTCGCGTTACCGCTCCAGCTGAAACTCGCGCGCTACCCGCGCGGCGCTGTGGTGCAGGATGCCGTGACGCCGGGCCAGCGCGTGGCGGTCCTTGTCGTAGCCACCGCCGATCACACCCACCACCGGGATGTCGCCGGACAGGCAGCGGCGGATGACGTGTTCGTCGCGCGCCGCCAGTCCCGCGTCGGTGAGTTGCAGATAGCCCAGGGCATCGTCCTTGTGCACGTCCACGCCGGCGTCGTAGAGCACGATGTCCGGTTGATACAGGGGTAGCAGGTAGTCCAGCGCCTCCTGTACCACCTTCAGGTACTCCGCGTCCCCCAGGTGCAGCGGCAGGGGAATGTCCCAGTCGCTCTGCGCCTTGCGCGCAGGGAAGTTCTTCTCGCAGTGCAAGGACACCGTCACTGCATCCGGCACGTTTTCCAGGATACGCGCGGTGCCGTCGCCCTGGTGCACGTCGCAGTCGAAGATCAGCACACGGTTGGCCTTGCCGCTTTCCAGCAGGTACAGGCTGATCACCGCCAGGTCGTTGAAGATGCAGAAGCCCGAGGCATGGTCGTGGTGCGCGTGATGCGTGCCGCCGGCGAGATGGCAGGCCAGGCCGTGTTTGAGCGCCAGCTCCGCGCTGAGCAGCGAGCCGCCCACCGCACGCACCGTTCGCCGTGCCAGCGCTTGTGTCCAGGGCAGGCCCAGGCGGCGCAGTTCCTCGCGGCTCATCTCGCCGCTGCAATAGCGCTCGATGTAGTCGCGGTCGTGGGCCAGGGCGAGGATGTCCGGTGGGCAGAGTTCCGGACGCAGCAACTGTTCGTCCCTGACCAGCGCGCTGTCCACCAGGTGGTCGCGCAGCAGGCGGAATTTCTCCATGGGGAAGCGATGGTTGTCCGGGAAGGGCGGACTGTAGTCGTCGTGGTAGACCAGGGGCAGCGGCATGGCGTCGGCGGATCGGGAATGTGCTGCACAGGGTACGTCGGCGCAGCGCGCAGACGAAAGGGCCGGCATTGCGCCGGCCCTTGCCGTTATCAGCCTTCGTTGGAGAGGGCGGTGTCGCGTCGCGCGCTGCGGCTGGTGGCCACTGACACCGACCACAGCATGAAGCCGCCGATGGCCAGCAGGCTGCCGACCCAGCCCGGCGAGGTCCAGCCGTAGCCGGCCGCCAGGGCCAGGCCGCCGAGGTACGGGCCCAGCGCATTGGCGAAGTTGAAGGCCGAGTGGTTCAGCGCCGCGGCCAGGCCCTGGGCGTCTTCGGCGACGTCCATCAGGCGGGTCTGCAGCACGGTGCCCAGGGCGCCGCCGAAGCCGACGAAGAACACGCAGATCGAGATGGCCCAGATGTTCCCCGCGGTGAACGGGAAGATCGCCAGCACCACCGCACTCCAAACCAGCAGGCCGCCGGCGGTGGGCATCACGGCGCGGTCGGCGAGTACCGGGATGAACAGGTTACCCAGGGTCATGCCGATGCCGAACACCGCCAGGATCAGCGGCACGATGCTCGGCGATACGTGGGTCACCGCGCCGAGGATGTCGGCCAGGTAGGTGTACACCGCGAACAGTCCGCCGAAGCCGATGGCACCGATACCCAGGGTCAGCCAGACCTGGCCGCGCTTGAGTGCACCCAGTTCGCGCAGCGGGCTGGAGTCCGGCTCGGCGGGCGAGTAGGGCGCCAGCAGGCGCACGCAGATCATGGTCAGCACGCCGAGTGCGGCCACCAGCGCGAAGCTCCAGCGCCAGCCCACGGCCTGGCTCAGCCAGTTGGCCAGCGGCACGCCGATGATGGTGGCGACGGTGAGGCCGAGGAACATCCGCCCAACCGCCACGGTGCGCCGGTGCGGCGGCACGATGGAGGCGGCGACCAGCGCGGCGATGCCGAAGTAGGCGCCGTGGGGCAGGCCGCTGATGAAGCGGAACAGCAGCATCCAGTGGTAGGTCGGCGCCAGGGCGCTGAGGCCGTTGCCGACGGCGAACAGCGCCATCAGCAGCACCAGCAGGGTACGCCGAGGCAGGCGCGCGCCGAGCACCGCCAGCAGCGGCGCCCCGACCACCACGCCCAGGGCATAGGCGCTGATCACGTGGCCGGCGGTCGGGGCATCGATGCCCAGCGCCGGGGCGAAGTAGGGCAGCAGGCTCATGGTGGCGAATTCGGTGGTGCCGATGGCGAAGCCGCCGACAGCCAAAGCGAAAAGCACCAGGGCCGTACTGCGTTGCAGTCCGGTGGTGGAGGTCGTCATTGGGGGTTCCTTGGTCTTTTTTGCGGTGCGCCATGGCGGCGCGGCTGTCTGCGTAAGCACGGTCAAGGCAGTGACCGACAGCGAAGGTAGGAGAAAAATACCAGATGAAGGCCCCACTGTGCTGAATCGATTGCGCCTCGTCTGACGGAGTGCGTCCTACAGGCCCGTCGCCGGGTATCATGGTGACCTCTGATGAGCCGTGATGATTCCCATGGATTTTCCCAGCCTGACCACCGAGCGCCTGTTGCTGCGACCGTGGCGCCATGACGACCTGGCGCCCTTCGCTGCGCTGAATGCCGACGCCGAGGTGATGCGCCATTTCCCCGCCTGCATGAATCGCGAGGAAAGCGACCTGCTGGCCGCACGCATTCTCAAACACTTCGACGAGCACGGTTTCGGCCAGTGGATAGTCGAGCGTCGCGAGGAGGGTGCCTTCATCGGCGTGCTCGGCCTGCAGCGGGTGTCCTTCGACGCTCCGTTCACCCCGGCGGTGGAAATCGGCTGGCGCTTCAATACGGCCTACTGGCGCCAGGGCTATGCCCTGGAAGCGGCCCGTGCGGTGCTGGGGTTTGCCTTCGAGCAGTTGCAGCTGGAGGAGGTGGTTGCCTTCACCGTGCCGGCCAACCTGCCGTCCCGGGGGCTGATGCAGCGCCTGGGCATGCAGCATGACGAGGCCGGCGACTTCGAGCACCCGCGCCTGCCCGAAGGCCATGCCCTGCGTCAGCACGTGCTCTACCGGATTGCGCGGCCATGACGCCGGCCGAGGGCGTGCGCGCCTATCACCAACTGAGCAGCCACCGCCCGGAGCGTTTCGCCCCCGGCCCCGGCCAGCTCGACTGGGCGACCCAGCCGGCGGCCTTCCGCCGCTATTCCGGCGCGCGCTGCATCGAGCTGCTGCACCGGCCGCAGGAAGAGTCGCCGGGTTATGACGAGGTGTTCGCCGGCCCCCTCGGCGCGCCCGCCCCGCTGAACCTCGCCAGCCTCTCGCAGCTGCTCTACGACAGCCTGGCCATTTCGGCCTGGAAGGAGGCGGGCGGCAATCGCTGGGCGCTGCGCGTCAACCCGTCGAGCGGCAACCTGCACCCGACCGAGGCCTATCTGCTGCTGCCCTCCGGTGCTGTGGATAACCCCGCATTGCTGGCGCACTACAGCGCCGACGAACATCTGCTGGAGGTGCGCGCCGAGCTGCCCGCACCGCTGGCCGCACAACTCGGCGATGCGCTTCCCGCCGGTGGCTTCCTGCTGGCGCTGGCGAGCATTCCCTGGCGCGAGGCCTGGAAATACGGCGAGCGCGCCTACCGCTACTGCAATCACGATCTCGGCCACGCGCTGGCCTGTCTGGGCATCGCCGCGGCGATCCAGGGTTGGGAAGTGCGCCTGCTGCGCGGCATCGCCGAAGCGCAACTGGATACGCTGATCGGCCTCGACAGTGAAGGCTTCAGCGAGCATGAGTTCGCCGATGCGCTGCTGTGGATCGGCCCGGCTCAGCCCGCCGAATTCCCGCTGCCCGACACGTTGCTCAAGGGCCTCGCCGAGCTACCGCTGGCCGGCACGCCCAATCGTCTCTCTCGCGAGTATCGCCACTGGCCGGAGCTGGAGCGGGTACACCGGTTGAGTCGCGCGCCCGCGCTGGCGACCCGTGACTGGAGCACAGCGTCAACCGAGGTGGCTGTGGACAACCCCGGCCTGCCGCTGCGCCCGATCCTGCATCGCCGACGCAGCGCGCAGTCCATGGACGGCCGCAGCGGCATTCACGCCGAGCTGCTGTATGCCTGGCTGCGCCGCCTGATGCCGGAGCGCTCGCCGGTCCCCTTCGCCTGCAGCGGCGAGCCGGTGCGCATCGACCTGCTGCTGTTCGTCCATCGCGTCCAGGGACTTGACCCGGGCTTGTACTGGCTGGGGCGCAGCGGCCGCGAGCCGGGCGGGCTGCGCGCGGATTACCTGTGGCAACCGGTGGAGGAGAGCGGCGTGCCGCTGTACCGCCTGCTGTCCGGCGACGCACGCGGGCTGTCGGCGTTCCTCTCCTGCGGGCAGGACATCGCCAGCGACGGCTGCGTCGCCTTCGCCATGCTCGCCGACCTCGACGCTGCGCTGGCCGAGGGCGCCTGGACCTATCCGCGCCTGTACTGGGAGGCCGGCCAGATCGGCCAGCTGCTCTACCTGGAAGCCGAAGCGGCGGGCCTGTCGGGCACCGGCATCGGCTGCTATTTCGACCCGGCGCTGGACGAATTGCTCGGCGGCGGTCCGGACTGCCCGGTCAGCCTCTATCATTTCACCATCGGCCGCGCCGTGTGGGACGAACGCCTCAGCAGCCTTCCCGCTTATCCGTCGCCACGCCGACTCCCACTTCAGCAAGACCGCAATTGAGGAAACAACGCGCATGACCCAGATCCTGGACAACCTGGTGGCTCTGCTGAGCCTGGAACAGATCGAAGAGAACCTGTTCCGCGGCACGAGCCAGGACCTCGGGTTCCGCCAGCTGTACGGCGGGCAAGTGCTCGGCCAGGCACTGTCGGCGGCCAGCCAGACCGTCGAGCCGGAGCGCCACGTGCACTCGATGCACGGCTACTTCCTGCGCCCGGGCGATGCCAGCATGCCGGTCGTCTACCAGGTCGACCGCGTGCGTGACGGCGGTACCTTCAGCACCCGCCGCGTCACCGCGATCCAGAAGGGCCAGCCGATCTTCGCCCTGAGCACCTCGTTCCAGACCGACGAGGAAGGCTTCGAGCACCAGATCGCCATGCCCGACGTGGTCGGCCCGGAGAACCTGCCGACCGATCAGGAGCTGAAGAAGCGCAGCGCCGCGCAGTTCCCCGAGCGCATCCGCGACAAGCTGCTCTATCCCAAGCCCATCGAAATCCGCCCGGTGACCGAGAACGACCCGTACGACCCGGAGATCGGCGAGCCGATCAAGTACCTCTGGCTGCGCGCCGACGGCAAGCTGCCGGACATCCCGGCACTGCACAAGTACATCCTCGCCTACGCCTCGGACTTCGGCTTCCTCACCACCTCGCTGCTGCCCCACGGCCGCTCGGTGTGGCAGAAGGACATGCAGGTCGCCACCATCGATCATTCCGTGTGGTTCCACCGCGACCTGCGCGCGGACGAGTGGCTGCTCTACGCCATCGACAGCCCCTGGGCCGGCAACGGCCGTGGCTTCGTGCGCGGCAGCATCTTCAACCGCGACGGCCAGCTGGTCGCTTCCTCGACCCAGGAAGGCCTGATCCGCCGCCGCGAGGACTGGGCATGAGCCCAGTCATGGCGCTGGATGAAATCCGCCACTGGGTGTTCGACATGGACGGCACCCTGACCCTGGCGGTGCATGATTTTCCGGCGATCAAGCGGGCCCTGGGGATTCCCCAGGAACACGACATCCTCAGCCACCTGGCCGCGCTGCCCGAGGACGAGGCTGCGGCCAAACATGCCTGGCTGCTGGAGCACGAGCGCGAGCTGGCGGTAGCTTCCAGGGCCGCACCGGGCGCCGTGGAACTGGTGCGTGCACTGCACGGTGCCGGCCACCGCCTGGGCATCCTCACTCGCAATGCCCACGAGCTGGCGCTGATTACCCTGGCCGCGATTGGCATTGGCGACTGCTTCCTCACCGAGGATGTGCTCGGCCGTGGCGAGGCCGATCCCAAGCCCAGCCCGGACGGCCTGCTGCGCCTTGCCGCGCGCTGGGACGTGGCGCCGCAGCAGATGCTGATGGTCGGCGACTACCGCTTCGATCTCGACTGTGCCCGCGCAGCCGGCGCCCACAGTGCGCTGGTGAACCTCGCGGAGAATCCCTGGCCGGAGCTGACCAACTGGCACGCGCAGGACTGCGCGGAGCTGGGGCGGATGGCGGGGGTTCTGGGCTGAGCCCATTCCCACACCGATGACCGGGCGGGCGTAGGGCGCATAACGCGCCAGCGTTATCCGCCGTCGGAACTGACGGCGGATAACCTGTTCCAGGTTATGCGCCCTACGAAACTTCGGGTGCAGGGAGCCTCGAACGTAGGATGGGTGGAGCCTAGGCGATACCCATGCGGTCGGTGCAAGGGCCGATGGGTATCGATGCGCTCCACACCATCCTACGAAGAGCCATTCGGCTCGGGCGTGACTTACAGCTCCGGCGTCCAGGTCACCGCCAGCAGCGCGGTGCGGCCGGGTTCCTGGTAGGGGCGGGCTTCGCCGAAGTAGTCGCTGGGGCTGGTCGGGCGCAGGTAGTCGCCCAGGGTGTAGTTGCGGTCCAGGGCGTTATCCAGCTTCAGGTCGAAGCGAATTTCATCACTGGCCAGCCAGCTGGTGCGCAGGTCGAGCACGCCGTAGCCGGACAGCTCGCGGGTGTTGGCCGCGTCGTCGTAGCGCTGGCTGACCGCGCGCCAGGTGCCGCCGACGCCGACGACACCGAACTGGCGGTCCAGGTCCAGGCTCAGGGTGCGCCGCGCGCGGTACGGCAGGGTGTGGCCGGTGTCGCGGTCGCGCGGGTCGATCAGGCTCAGGCCGAGGGCGGCCTGCCAGCCCAGCACGTCACGGGCGACGCTGGCCTCGAAGCCGTTGATGCGCGCCTTGTTGATGTTCTCCGGCTGGTTGCTGGTGCTGTCCCAGGCGATCAGGTCGTCGATCTCGGTTCGGTACAGCGAGGCCTCCAGGTGCGTGCCGGAGAAGTCGCCGCGCCATTGCAGCTCGTAGGTTTTCGAGGTCTCGGCTTTCAGGTCCGGGTTGCTCGCGCCGGGGTAGTAGAGGTCGCTGAAGGTCGGCGCGCGGAAGCCTTCGCCATAGCTGGCGATCCAGGTCTGGCTGTCGCCCACCGGCAGGCTGAAGGCGGCGTTCCAGCTGTTCTGGCTGCCGTAGGCCTGGTTGTTGTCGTGGCGCACGCCCAGCTCGGTGCCGAAGCTGTCGCCCTTGAAGCTGTGCTGGGCGAAGAAGGCGCGATTGCTGCGCTGGTCGTCGGCGAAATCGGTGCTGCCATCGACCTTGTCTTCGTACCAGTCGGCGCCCAGCGCCAGCTGGTTGGCGGCGTCCAGCTGCAGGCGGTTGATCCAGCTCGCGGAATGGCGGGTGGTTTCCAGGGTGCCGTTGTTCCAGCTGTCGGCGGCGCCCACGGCCTTGTTGCGATCGAAGCTGCGGCCCAGTTCCAGGCGGCTGTTCCACATCCGGGTGATCTGGCCGTCGAGGTAGGCGCTGTAGCTGCTGACGCGGAATTCGTCCTGCGGGCGGCCGGGCTCGAAGTTGTAGGCGTCGTCGTATTCGTTCTTACCGCGCTGGTCGTTGAGGTTCAGGCCGGCCTTCCAGTCTTCGCTGAAATGGTGGTCCAGGTTCAGGTGCACGGCCTTGTTGCGCTGGGCGTCGTCGTCGCTGTCGGCGCCGACGTTGTCGCTGGTGCGGTCCCAGCCCTGGCTTTCGTCGAGGCTGCCACCGAGGTTGTAGCGGGTCTGCCCGTCGCCGCCGGAGAGGTTCAGGCTGCGCTCGAAGGTGCCGTGGCTGCCGGCGGCCAGGCGCACTTCGGGGTGCAGGCCGGCTTCACCGCGGCGGGTGAAGATCTGGATCACCCCGCCAATGGCGTCGGCGCCATACAGCGCGGAGCGCGGGCCGCGGGTCACCTCCACGCGCTCGATGCTGTCGATGCTCAGGTAGTCCAGGCGGGCGATGCCGCTGCTGGCCGAAGCGATGCGCTGGCCGTCGACCAGCACCAGGGTCTGCGCGGTGCTGGCGCCGCGTACGGAGTACGAAACCACGCCGCCGGAGCTGCCCATCTGCACGCCGGGCACGCGGGCGAGCAGGGCAGGCACGCTGCGCACTTGCAGGCGCTCGATGTCGGCGCGGGTGAATACGCTGTTGGCCGAGGTGGCCTCGTTGCGCGGCTGGGCCTGGCGGGCGGAGGTGATCACCTGGTCGGAGAGCGTGTAGATGTCGCCAGTGGCGAAGGCCATGCCGGGCAGCAGGCTGGTGGCCAGGGCGAGTCGGGTCAGTTTCATGGAGCGTCCTCAAAAGCGGTCGGATGACTTTCGAGGAGGGCGTGACAAGGGCGGCAGGCCGCACTTGACGGTGCGGCCCTCCGCAACACCTGTCGGGGCGTGTCGAGGGCGGTCTCCGGGCTGCCGACGTCACATCGCCGCCTTCCCACAATCGTGCAGTGGCTCATGGCGATGCTGCACTCCCGCAGGGAGTGCGTCGGTTACCGTTGCGGGGGCAGCGCAGGTTTTTCACCTGCTTCCCGTTACCTCGAACGAAAACGGGGCGAACCATACGGCCAAGGTGCTCGGCGGGCAAGAGCGCGGCCGATCAATGGTGGCCTTCCTGCACGCCCGGCTCGTTGCCTGTGCCATCCAGCAACTCAGCTGCCAGAAGCCTCCCGCGCCGATCAGGAGCTGCGACGAAATCTCTCATCCGTCGCGCGGCCAGGTGGTCAGGGGCGTTGTCGTTCGCTACCGGCAGTGCGGCCGGAAGATTTGCCGATTTTTGATAGGGTCGCTTTGCCCCCGATGGTTAGCCTTCTGGTCATGAACGAGAGGGCCGCGATATGACCACAGAGCGAATCATTCAGGAGTTTGTGCCGGGCAAGCAGGTGACCCTGGCGCACCTGATCGCGCATCCCCAGGAGGAGCTGTCGAGCAAGATCGGCGTTCCCGGGGCCGAGGCCATCGGCATCATGACCCTCACGCCGGGCGAGACCGCGATGATCGCCGGTGACTTCGCGACCAAGGCCGCCAACGTGCAGATCGGCTTTCTCGATCGCTTCAGCGGCGCGCTGGTCCTCTACGGCAGTGTCGGTGCGGTGGAGGAGGCCCTGGAGCGTACCTGCGCTTCTCTTGGCCGTCTGCTTGCCTACACCATTTGCCCGGTGACCAGGAGTTGAGCATGCGCACGCAACGCTATGCCCTGGTCGGTGGCGTGGGTGCCGGCAAGACCACGCTGTTCAACGCCCTGCGCGGTCGCAAGGAAACCCCGCGCAAGACCCAGGCGCTGGACTTCGACCTGTGCGGTGCGCTGGACACTCCCGGCGAGTTCATCAGTCACCCGCGGCTGTATCGGGCGTTGATCACCAGTACCGACAACGTCGACACCCTGGTCTACGTGCATCCGGCCAACGAGCGCGAATGCCGCCTGCCACCGGGCCTGCTGGATATCCATTCGGGCAAGCGCCTGGTGGGTGTGATCAGCAAGTGCGACCTGGACGATGCCGACCCCGAGGCGATCGAGCGCCTGCTGCGCAGTCATGGCATTCGCGGCGACATCCTGCGCATTGCCCAGGACGACCCTACCAGTATCGAGCGTCTGCGCCAGGTGTTGCACGGACGCGCTCCGCTTGAGGAAGAGTGCCCATGAAAAAGCTGATTACCGCCGGCTCCGTCCGCGAGGCGATTGCCGCCGGCCAACGCACCCTGGAAGTCGAGCTGCCCCGCTGCATCCTGACGCCCGAGGCGCGCATGATCGCCGAAGAGGCAGGGCTGGAGATCATCGAGCGCGTCGCCGGCGCAGCAGTGCAGTCTGCTGCCTGCGTCACGGTGAAAAACGTCGAGGACCACGAAGGTTCCACGGCGGCCAATGAAGACCACATCACCGCCATTCGCGCCGCGGTGCTGGCGCAGCTTCCAGCTGGTGCCGATGCGGCGCTGGTGGAGCAACTGGTGCGCAAGGCGGCCCAGGCCGGCGGCATGAGCGACGCTGCGACGCAGGCCGGTTTCGAATCGCGCACCGGTGCCGGCGGGATCAAGCTGGTGAAGGGCGACAGCGTGCGTTTCGGCTTGCTGGATGGCGTTGAGGGGGGCTGCCAGATCGGCATCACCGATGTGGTGGGCACGGCCGACGGCAGCAGCATGGGGGCCGGCTTCATGCAGTGGGAGAACGCCTTCTTCCCCTGGACGCTGAATTACGACGAGGTCGATCTGGTACTCGAGGGCGAGCTGCATATCCGCCAGAACGGCGAGACCCTGGTGGGCAGAGCAGGCGATGTGCTGTTCATCCCCAAGGGCAGCAGCATCGAGTTCGGCACCCCGACCCGTGTGCGCTTCCTTTATGTGGCCTGGCCCGCCAACTGGCAGGAGCAGTGAGCTCATGAGCGCCTTCATCACCGAAACCTGGCTGCGCGAGCGGCACAGCCTGAGCGAGGGCACGGAGCTGCGGCTGCCGGCCAACGCACGGCTGACGCCGGCAGCCCGCACGCTGATCGAGTCGCGGCGGTTGACGGTGAAGTACCACGATGAGCAGGGCCGCCTGTACCGGGAAAGCGAGGAGGGTGAGGTTGCCACGCTGGAGCCGGTGCATGGTCTGACCGGCAGCAGCGAGAAGCTCGTCGCCTGCTGCCAGCTGTGCCACCAGCCCGCCGCGCGCAAGCCTGAAGGCATGACACATCTGAATGCCCACGAGCTGGTCGCGAAAAACGATCCGCGCCTGCGCTTGCGCGCCCAGCTCGATGCGGCCATCGCCCAGGCGGTGTGGTTGCAGGTGGAGTTGCGCGAGCCGGGTGAGCTGGCGCTGTGGCTCGCTGATATCCGTTCGGTGCTCGGCCAGGTGATGCGCGCCGATGTACTCGGCGAGCCTCTTGCGGGCTTCGCAATCGGCGGGCTCGACGATGAGGCGCTGCACCGGATTTCCCATGCGCCGCTGAAGTATCTGGGCCATGACCACCTGGTACCGGAGGTGGCCCACGGGCGCACCGGCGCACTGCTCAATCTGCTGCGCGCCAAGGTGCGCGAGGTGGAGGTGACGGCTGCCGAGGTGTTCATGGGCGTCGGCTACCAGTTGCAGCGCAAGGATCTGCTGCATGGACTCAACCGGCTATCGAGCGCGTTGTACGTAGCCATGCTGCTCAGCGTCCTGCACGGCCGCGGTCAGCCCTGGCCCAGTCATGAAGCGCTGCTGCAGCGCCTGCAAGGAGACCGGCCATGAGCCTGCTCGACGAATGCCGCCAGGCTGCCCGGCGCAATCCGCCACGGGTGGTTTTCCCCGACGGCCTGGACCGCCGTGCCATCGAGGCGGCGCAGTATCTCAAGCGTGAGGGCCTGGCCGAGCCGCTGCTGCTGGGCAATCCCTTCGCCCTGCGCAGCTACTGTCTGGAGCACAGCGTGCGCCTGGGTGATGTATCACTGATCGACCCGTGCCACTCGCCCTGGGCCCAGCCTTTCGCCGAGTCACTGCTGCAACGTCAGCCGAAGCTGACCCTGGAGCAGGCGCAAGAGTCGCTGCGCTCGCCGCTGTGGTTCGGCGCGGCGATGCTCGAGGCCGGGCATGCCGACCTGTGCATCGCCGGCAACCTCAGTTCCACCGCCGATGTGCTGCGCGCCGGTTTGCGGGTGATCGGCCTGGAGCCGGGCAACCGCACGCTGTCTTCGGTGTTCTTCATGCTCCCGCCCGATGGCGGCCAGCCCCTGGCATTCGCCGACTGCGGTGTGGTGCCGCGGCCGACGGTGGAGCAGCTGGCGGATATCGCGATCAGCTCGGCCGCCAGTTTCGAACGGGTCACCGGACGGCCGGCGCGGGTGGCGATGCTTTCCTTCTCCAGCCATGGCAGCGCCCGCCACGCTGACGCCGATGCCGTGCGCGAGGCCTGTGCCCTGGTGCGTGAGCGAGCGCCGCAATTGTGCGTGGACGGCGAGCTGCAGTTCGACGCCGCCTTCGTTCCGGATGTTGCTGCCCTGAAGGTTCCCGGCAGCCCGCTGGGTGGCGCGGCCAATGTGTTCGTCTTCCCCAGTCTTGAGGCCGGCAACATCGGCTACAAGATCGCCCAGCGCCTGGGTGGCTACAGCGCCATCGGGCCGATGCTGCAGGGCATGCGTGCACCGCTGCATGACCTGTCCCGCGGTTGCAGCCGCGAGGAAATGATTCAGACGGTTCTGCTCGCCGCAAAGATGGGCGGTGGAACCAGGGCTGTGGACCGCGTCGCGTAATCGATCGGTCCGAGCCATACGGTGGCCCCCGCCGTCCGGGGGCGAGTCGAGTGGTCAGCCACTCGGATGCAGTCCCGCAAGGGCGAAAGTTCGAGGAGTGAGTGATGGAAGCGTTAGGCATGATTGAAACCAAGGGCCTGGTGGCGCTGATCGAAGCGTCCGATGCCATGGTCAAGGCCGCCCGCGTCAAGCTGGTGGGCGTCAAGCAGATTGGTGGTGGCCTGGTCACCGCGATGGTGCGTGGCGACGTCGCCGCCTGCAAGGCCGCCACCGATGCCGGCGCCGCCGCTGCGCAGCGTGTCGGCGAGGTGGTCTCGGTACAGGTGATTCCGCGTCCGCATTCGGACCTGGAAGAAGTCTTCCCGATCAAGCTGTCCGGCGGATCGCTGGACTGATGGCCCGCGAGCGCGGTGTATCCAACGTGTTGGTGCACGGCGCTGCGTGAACGCAGGTTGATCCCGTCGCACCGGAGCCGCGCATGCCATGCATGGCGGCCCCGGCCGGCGACCGGGCAAGGAAGGACGCAATGAAACTGGCAATGGTGGTGGGACAGGTGGTCTGCACCGTCCGGCATCCGGGGTTGGGACTGGAGCGCTTGCTGCTGGTGCAGGGCCTCGACGCGAAGGGCCGACCCGAAGGGGAACGCCTGGTTGCCAGCGATGCCATCGGCGCCGGCAACGGCGAATGGGTTCTCCTGGCCAGCGGCAGTTCCGCGCGCCAGGCCAGCAGCGAAACACGCGCCCCCATCGACCTGTGCGTGATCGGCATCGTCGACGAGACGGTGCTCGATGGCGAGGTGTTCTACCGCAAGTGAGTGCGCCCAGGCGGCGCACCTGAATTTTCGAATCGGACTCTCCGCTGGCCGCGTCCAGCCGGAGCGGACCGGCTCATCCTGAATTTGAGTGAGGCACGACGTGGATATCAACCCGCAGGAAATCGAACAGGTGGTCAAGGCGGTGCTCGCCTCCATAGGGGCGACCTCCACGGCCGCTGCATCCTCCGCGCCGGGCGCCAGCTGCGCGCCGGGCGTGTTCGTCGAACTCGACGATGCGGTGGCAGCTGCCCGCGAGGCGCAGAAGGCACTGTGCTCGGTCTCCATGCGCGATCGCGCTGTGGCTGCCATCCGCATGGCCGGCGAGCGACATGCCCGTGAGCTGGCGGAAATGGCCGTGGCGGAAACCGGCATGGGGCGGGTCGAGGACAAGCTCGCCAAGAACATCGCCCAGGCTCGCCACACTCCCGGTAGTGAGTGCCTGCAGGCGCAGGTGCTGACCGGTGATCGTGGCCTGACCCTGATCGAGAATGCCGCCTGGGGTGTGATCGCCTCGGTGACGCCATCGACCAACCCGGCGGCCACCGTGATCAACAACGCCATCAGCATGATCGCTGCCGGCAACAGCGTGGTGTTCGCCCCGCACCCGGCGGCCAGGCGTGTTTCCCAGCGCACTGTCAGCCTGCTAAACGAGGCGATGGTCGAGGCTGGCGTCCCGGCCAACCTGATCACCACCGTGCAGACTCCGGATATTGAAACCGCGCAGCGCCTGTTCCGCTATCCCGGCATCGGTCTGCTGGTGGTCACCGGCGGCGAAGCCGTGGTCGAAGCCGCTCGCAAGCACACCGACAAGCGTCTGATCGCCGCTGGCGCCGGCAACCCGCCGGTGGTGGTGGACGAGACCGCCGACCTGGCCCGCGCCGGTCGTGACATCGTTTACGGCGCCTCCTTCGACAACAACATCATCTGTGCCGACGAGAAGGTGCTGATCGCGGTGGAGGGCATCGCCGACCGCCTCAAGGCGGAGATGCTCAAGCATCACGCCGTCGAGCTGACGGCTGCGCAGGCCGCGCAACTGCTGCCGATCCTGCTGCCGAAGATCGATGCCCGGGGCCGTGGTTCGGTAGCGCGCGACTGGGTGGGGCGCGATGCGGCGAAGATCGCTGCTGCCATCGGCCTCGAGGTGCCTGCCGACACGCGGCTGCTGCTGGTGGAAACCAGCGCCGAGCACCCCTTCGCTGTCACTGAACTGATGATGCCGGTGCTGCCCCTGGTGCGCGCGGCCAACGTCGAGCGCGCCATCGAGCTGGCGGTGCAACTTGAAGGTGGCTGCCACCACACGGCGGCCATGCATTCGCGCAACCTCGACAACCTCGACCGCATGGCCAACGCCATGGACACCAGCATCTTCGTCAAGAACGGACCGTGCATCGCCGGCCTGGGCTTCGGCGGCGAAGGCTGGACCACCATGACCATCACCACGCCGACCGGCGAGGGCGTGACCTCGGCGCGCACTTTCGTGCGCCTGCGCCGCTGCGTCATGGTCGACCACCTGCGGATCGTCTGAGGCGGCCATGCAACGCGACCTGCAGCACTGGCTGCTACCCCGCCTCCAGAGTGCCGCCTGCTACCTGGCGGAGCCTGAGGCGGCGCTCATCGATGACGGTCCGCTGACCCTGGGCATCGACCTGGGCACCTGCGACCTGGTGTCCATGGTGCTCGATGCCCAGGGCCGGCCGGTCGCCGTGCGCCTGGACTGGGCGGACGTGGTGCGCGATGGCGTGGTCTGGGATTTCTTCGGCGCGGTGAACATCGTCCGCCGGCAGCTGGACAGCCTCCAGCAGCAGCTGGGGGTGCGCTTCACCCAGGCGGCGACGTCCTATCCGCCGGGCACCGAGCCGCGAATTTCGATCAACGTGCTGGAGGCCGCGGGCCTGGACGTCAGTTGCGTGATCGACGAGCCCTCCGCGGTGGCCAGCATGCTGCGGCTCAAAAGCGCCGCCGTGGTCGACATCGGTGGCGGCACCACCGGAGTCGCGGTGGTGCGTGACGGCCGGGTGATCTACAGCGGCGACGAGCCCACGGGCGGCCACCACGTCAGCCTGGTGCTGGCCGGGCACCTGGGCGTACCGCTGGAAGAGGCCGAGCGGCAGAAACGGGTCAACGGAGCGCAGCTCTGGCCGCTGGTGCGGCCGGTGTTCGACAAGATGACCGACATCGTCCGCCAGCACCTGCGTGGCCACGCGGTCGAGGAGATCTACCTGTCCGGCGGTTCCTGCTGCCTGCCCGGCGTGCAGTCGCTGTTCGCCGCCGCCTTCCCCGAACAACGCGTGCTGCTGCCGGCGCCGCCGCTGTTCACCACGCCTTTGGCCATCGCCAGTTGCGGCCTGCGGGCCGCGCAAGGAATCTCCCCATGACTAGCGCCATGAATCGGCAGGATGTTGGCCGGGTAATCTACCGCGCTCTGGACATGCTCAACGCCCGTGCGGTGCGCGAGTTCCGCGTTCCGCCCAGCACCTTCATCGGTCCGGGGGCCACGGTGCGCGCGGGCGAAGCTATCCACGCCTGCGGCATCGGCCGGGTGTTCGTGATGGTCGACGCGCTGCTGCATGAGCTGGCGCTCGATCAGGGTCTGTTCCGCTCGCTGGAAGATGCCGGCGTGGCCTACGAGTGTCTGGTCTATCCCGGCGGCGAGCCACACAGCGAGACGGTGGAGGCCGCCGGCCGGCAATTGCTCGAAGCGGCCTGTGACGGTGTGCTGGCCTTCGGCGGCGGCTCGGTGCTGGACGCCGCCAAGGTGACCGCCATGCTCGCCGCCAACCCTGACTGCACTGTGCAGAGTCTCGGCGCGGATGCTCGCCCCCTGCGTCGCCGCATGCCGCTGATCGCAGTGCCGACCACCGCCGGTACCGGTTCGGAAGCGACCAACGTGGCAGTCATCACCGACAGCGTCCGTCGGGTGAAACAGGTACTGCTGCACACCGACCTGATCCCCGATCTGGCGATCATCGACGCCTGCCTGACTCTGGGCGTACCGCCGGCGGTGACCGCCACCACCGGTATCGATGCGCTGACCCATGCCGTGGAAGCCTACGTTTCGCCCAGTGCCACGCCGCTGACTCAGGGCCTGGCCCTGCGCGCCGTGGCCCTGATCGGCGAGGCGCTGCCGCTGGCCGTGGGGCAGGGCGCCAATGTCGGCGCCCGCGAGTCGATGATGCTCGCCTCCTACATGGCCGGGATGGCCTTCTCCAATTCCGGGCTGGGACTGTGCCACGCCAGTGCCCATCCACTAGGCGCGCGCTACGGCATCCCCCATGGGCAGGCCAACGCGCTGATGCTGCCGGCAGTCATGCGCTTCAACCAGCTGGTGTGCAAGCGCGCCTACGCCGAGATCGGCCACGCCTTGACCCGCCGCGAGCTGGATGCCGGCGAGAGCGTCGCGGCGGTGCAGCAGTTGATCGATGAGGTGGGTGCGGGGCGTCCGCTGCCGTCGTTCGGTGTGCTGCGCGAGGACTTCGCCGCCCTCGCCGATGTGGCCCTGCAGGACGCCTGCCTGGCCGGTAACCCGCGCACCGCCACGGCCCAACAGATCATCGGCATCTACCAGGATGCCTGGCAGCGCTGAGTCGGCTGCCACAAGGAATCAAGAGTCATTCAGGAGCAGTAGCAGTCATGAGCATCAACGAAATCATCATGGTCGTGATGATGGTCTTCCTGCTGATAGCAGCAGTGGACAGGATCATGGCCCAGTTCGGCGGTTCGGCGAAAATCCTCGGCTATGTCGGCCTGGGCAAGGTCGGGCGTGGCATCGAGGGCGCCGGTTCGCAGTTCGAGGAAGGCTTCATGGCCATGGGGGCCCTGGGCCTGGCGATGGTCGGTATCACCGCGCTGGCGCCGGTGCTGGCGCACCTGCTCGGGCCGCTGGTGATCCCGCTGTACGAAAGCGTCGGCGCAAGCCCGGCGATGTTCGCCGGCACCCTGCTGGCCAACGACATGGGCGCGTTCTTCCTGGCCAGGGAACTGGCTGGCGGCGACACCGCCGCCTGGTTGTACTCGGGGCTGATCCTCGGCGCCATGATGGGGCCGACCCTGGTGTTCATCATTCCGGTGGCGCTGGGCATCATCGAGCCGTCGGACCGCCGTTACCTGGCCATCGGCACCCTGGCCGGCATCGTCACCATTCCGCTGGGCTGCATCGCCGGCGGCATGGTCGCCATGGCCTCGAACATCGAGGTCAACGGCGTGCCGGTGGAGTTCTCCATGGCGATGATCCTCATCAACATGGTTCCGGTGCTGATCGTCGCCGGGCTGATCGCCCTGGGGCTGAAGTTCTGTCCGGAGAAGATCATTGCCGGCTTCGAGGTGTTCGCCAAACTGCTGGTGGGCGTCATCACCGTCGGCCTCGCCGCCGCCGTGGTGCAGTACACCGTGGGCTGGACGCTGATTCCGGGGATCGACCCGATCTTCATGTCCGCTGGCGACAAGCCGGGCGAGGTGATGCGCGCCATCGAGGTGATCGGCTCGATCGCCTGCGTACTGCTGGGCGCCTACCCGATGGTGATGCTGCTGACCCGCTGGTTCGGCACGCCGCTGATGAAGGTCGGCAACCTGCTGGGCATGAACAAGGACGCCGCCGCCGGGATGGTCGCCAGCCTGGCCAACGTGATCCCGATGTTCGGCATGTTCGGCAAGATGGATAACCGCGGCAAGGTGATCAACTGCGCCTTCGCCGTGTCCGCCGGTTTCGCCCTGGGCGACCACCTGGGTTTCACCGCGGCGAACATGTCCGCGATGATCTTCCCGATGATCGTCGGCAAGCTGGTGGGCGGCGTCACTGCCGTGATCGTGGCGATGATGATCGTGCCCAAATCCGAGCCGGCGGCCATCGCTGCCGACGCTGCGCTGCCGGTCAAGTAGGACGCGCAGCGATGAGCAGGAAGGAATTGCGCAGCGTCGGCATCGACATCGGCACCACCACCACCCAGGTGATCTTCTCCCGGCTGGTACTGGTCAACCGCGCGTCACTGTCGCAGGTGCCGCATTACGAATTCGCCTCGCGGGAGGTCACCTACGTCAGTCCGGTGACCTTCACCCCGATCGATTTCGAAGGGCGTCTGCGCGAGAGCGAGCTGCTCGATTTCATCCTCGCGCAGTACCGCGCGGCGGGGCTTGCGCCGGAGGATATCGAGTCCGGCGCGATCATCATCACCGGTGAGACCTCCAAGGCGCGCAATGCCCGTCCGGCCGTGCTGCAGCTGGCCGAGCGGCTGGGGGACTTCGTGGTCGCCAGCGCGGGCCCGCACCTGGAGTCGGTGATTGCCGGGCGTGGTGCCGGCGCGGCCGAGCTGTCCGCCGCAAGCGCCAGCCGCGTGCTGAACATCGACATCGGTGGTGGTACGGCGAACTACGCGCTGTTCGAGGCCGGGCGCGTAGTGGCTTCGGCCTGCCTGAACGTTGGCGGCCACCTGGTCGAGCTGGATCAGCAGGGGCGAGTCAAGCACCTGCATGCGCCGGCACGGACCATCTGCCGTGAGCTGTTCCCCGCTTTCGACGAATCCAATGGCTTGAGCCTTGAGCAACTGCAGGCGTTGACCCGACGCATGGCGCAGCTGCTGCATGAGGTCGTCAGTGGCGAGCTGTCGCCGCTGGCGCGCCAACTACTGATGACCGAGCCATTGCCGAAGCTGTTGCCGCTGCATGCGGTGACGCTCTCCGGTGGTGTCGGCCAGTGCTACTACCAGGACCGTGACGAGGCGCCGCTGCGCTATGGCGACATCGGTCCGTTGCTGGCGGTGGCGCTGCGTGAGGACTCTGGCTTCCGCGCGCTGCCCATGCGTGAGCCGAAGCAGACCGTGCGTGCCACGGTCATCGGTGCCGGTGCCCACAGCCTTTCGCTGTCGGGCAGCACCATCTGGCTGCGCGACCTGCACTTGCCCATGCGCAACATTCCGGTGGTGCACGGCATGCCGGGGCTCGCGCCGCTGGAGGGCTGGAGTGCCCGTCTGGCACAGCTGGATCTGCGCCCCGGCGAGGACTTGTACGCCCTGGCCCTGGCCGACGATCTGCCCATCGCCTACCGGGCGCTGCAAGGTTGCGTGGAACAGCTGGTGGCGTTCCAACAGCGCTATTCCAACCCCCATCCATTGCTGGTCGTCGCCAGCCAGGACCTCGGCAAGGCGCTGGGCATGCTGCTCCAGCCGCACCTGGCCGGTCGCGCCCTGGCGGTGATCGACGAGGTGGCGACCAGCGATGGCGATTACATCGATATCGGCAGCCCGATCTTCGACGGCGAGATCCTCCCGGTCACCGTCAAGTCCCTGGCTTTTCCTTCCTGAGCTTTCTCTTTCTTAAGGCAGTGACGATGAAACTCAAGACTCAATTGTTCGGCAAGACCTACCAGTTCGGTAGCGTCAAGGAAGTCCTGGCCAAGGCCAACGAGCCGCGCTCGGGCGATGTTCTCGCCGGCGTGGCGGCGACCACTGCCCAGGAACGCGTGGCGGCCAAGCAGGTGCTGTCGGAGCTGACGGTGGCCGACATCCGCATGAACCCGGTCATCCCCTATGAGGAAGACTGTGTCACGCGCCTGATCCAGGACGGCATCAACGAGACCTCCTACGCCCGCGTGGCCAACTGGAGCATCGGCGAGCTGCGCGAGTACATCCTCGCCGACAGCACCGACACCGACGCCATTGCCTTCCTGCGCAAGGGGCTGAGCTCCGAAGTGATCGCGGCGGTGGCCAAGCTCTGCTCCAACACCGACCTGATCTACGGCGCGAAGAAGATCCCGGTGGTCAAGCGTGCCAACAACACCATCGGTCTGCCGGGGCATTTCAGCGCGCGCCTGCAGCCCAACGACACCCGTGACGATGTGAAGAGCATCGCCGCGCAGCTGTACGAGGGGCTGTCCTATGGCATCGGCGATGCGGTGATCGGGGTCAACCCGGTGACCGACAACGTCGAGAACACCACGCGGGTGCTCAATACCATCTACGAGGCCATCGACAAGTTCGAGATTCCCACCCAGGGCTGCGTGCTGGCCCACGTCACCACCCAGGTCGAGGCGATCCGCCGCGGCGCGCCAGGCGGGCTGATCTTCCAGAGCATCTGTGGCAGCGAAAAGGGCCTGCGCGAGTTCGGCGTGGAGCTGGCCATGCTCGACGAGGCGCGCGCCGTGGGCGCCGAGTACAACCGCATTGCCGGCAGCAACTGCCTGTACTTCGAGACCGGCCAGGGCTCGGCGCTGTCCGCCGGCGCACACTTCGGTGCCGACCAGCTGACCATGGAAGCGCGCAACTACGGCCTGGCTCGTCACTACGATCCGTTCATGGTCAACACCGTGGTCGGCTTCATCGGCCCGGAGTATCTCTACAACGATCGCCAGATCATCCGCGCCGGCCTGGAAGACCACTTCATGGGCAAGCTCAGCGGGCTCTCCATGGGCGTGGACTGCTGCTACACCAACCACGCCGATGCCGACCAGAACTCCAACGAGAACCTGATGATCCTGCTCGCCGCCGCCGGCTGCAACTTCATCATCGGCATGCCGATGGGCGACGACATCATGCTCAATTACCAGACCAGCGCCTTCCACGACACCGCCACCATCCGCCAGCTGCTCGGCCTGCGCCCGGCCCCGGAGTTCGAGCAGTGGCTCGAGCGCATGGGCCTGATGCACAACGGCCGGCTGACCGCCCGCGCCGGCGATCCCTCCATTTTCTTTTAAAGGTGAAGCGACATGCATCAACAGCAGATCGAGGACATCGTTCGCTCCGTGCTGAGCGAACTCAAGGCACGCCCCACTGCCGCCAGCGTCGCGGCACCTGAACAGAGCGGCGTGGAAGACGGCCTGTGCGGCTGGGACCTGGGCTCGGCCGAAGCCCGTCAGTGGATCGGCATCGACAACGCCCATCGTCCCGAAGTGCTCCAGGAGTTTCGCAAGTCCACTGCCGCGCGGGTTTGCCTGGGCCGCACCGGTGTACGCCCGCGCACCCAGGCGCTGCTGCGCTTCCTCGCCGACCACTCGCGCTCCAAGGACACCGTGCTCAAGGAAGTTTCCAGCGAGTGGGTGGCCAGGCAGGGGCTGCTGGAAGTCCAGTCCGAGGTGGAGAGCAAGGACCAGTACCTGACTCGGCCGGATATGGGCCGTCGCCTGAGCGCCCAGGCTCTGGCCACGCTGCAGAACGAGTGCAGGAAGAACCCGCAGGTGCAGGTGGTGATCTCCGACGGCCTGTCCACCGACGCGGTGACGGCCAACTTCGACGAAATCCTCCCACCGCTGCTGCAGGGTCTCAAGAGCGCTGGCCTCGACGTCGGCACGCCGTTCTTCGTGCGCTATGGCCGGGTCAAGGTCGAGGACCAGATCGGCGAAGTGCTCGGCGCCCAGGTGGTGATCCTGCTGGTGGGCGAACGGCCGGGTCTGGGGCAGTCGGAAAGCCTGTCCTGCTACGCGGTGTACCAGCCGACCCAGGCCGGCACCGTGGAAGCCGACCGCACCTGTATCTCCAACATCCACCGTGGCGGCACGCCGCCGGTGGAGGCCGCGGCGGTGATCGTCGACCTGGCCAAGCGGATGCTGGAGAAGAAAGCCTCCGGTATCGCACTGAACCGTTAAGGGAGTGACCTTCGATGAGCATGCTCGATCCGATCAAACCCAGTGTTACCGCCCTGCGCCTGATCGCCTCGCTGCAGGACGACTTCCGCCGCGAGCTGAAACTGCCCGATGACATCCGCAGCCTCGGCCTTATCAGTGTCGACTCCGACGACGTTGCCTATATCGCCGCCGACGAGGCCACCAAGCAGGCGCTGGTACAGGTGGTCTACGGCCGTTCGCTGTACGCCGGCGCCGCCAATGGCCCTTCACCCACCGCCGGTGAAGTACTGATCATGCTCGGCGGGCCGAACCCCGCCGAGGTGCGCGCCGGCCTCGATGCGATGGTTGCCACCATCGAGAGCGGCCCGGCGTTCCGCTGGGCCAACGATGCCGAGAACACCGCCTTCCTCGCTCACGTGGTAACGCGTACCGGCAGCTACCTGTCGGAGACCGCCGGCATTGCCCTGGGCGATCCGCTGGCCTACCTGGTGGCGCCGCCGCTGGAGGCGACCTTCGGCATCGACGCTGCGCTCAAGGCGGCCGACGTGAAGCTGGTGACCTATGTGCCGCCGCCCTCGGAAACCAACTACTCGGCGGCCTTCCTGAGTGGCAGTCAGGCGGCCTGCCTGGCAGCTTGCAACGCCTTCCGCGAAGCCGTCCTGGACGTCGCGCGGCAGCCGATCCAGCTGCGCTGAGGAGGAACCGGGAATGCTCAACGCCATCGGTCTGCTGGAAGTGCGCGGGTTGGTCGTCGGGATCGAAGCCGCGGACGCCATGCTCAAGTCGGCCTCGGTGCGGCTGCTGCGCCAGACCATCACCAACCCGGCGCTGGTCAGTCTGGTGGTGGAGGGCGACCTCGCCGCCTGCCGCGCCGCGCTGGATGCGGGCGCCGGGGTAGCGCTGCGTGCCAATGCACTGGTCAGTCGACGGGAAATCGGCCGGCCGGAAGCGGACACGGCGCACCTGCTGACGACCTTGCTGGCGGAGCAGGAGCTGTCGCCAGTGGCGCCGTCGTTCACCTCTGTGCCGGTTGAGCCGGCGCCAGTGGCTGAGCTGCTGGCACTGCTGACGCAGCACAAGCAGGGTGTCAGCGCCAGTGAAGTATCGGCGGCGCTGGAGGTCTCGGTGGAACTCGCCCGCGACTGGCTGGAGCAGCTGCGCATGGCGGGCAAGTTGCGCAAGCGCGGCAGCCGCTATCGGCGAGTCGGCGGGGGCCAGTCATGAGCGCACTGCTCGAGCTGGACGCCGCCGTCATCCGCCAACGGGTAGCGGCGGCGGGGGTGGTGGGGGCCGGCGGCGCCGGCTTCCCGACCCACGTCAAGCTCAACGCCCAGGCCGGGATCTACCTGGTCAACGGTGCCGAGTGCGAGCCGTTGCTCAAGGTCGACCAGCAGATGGCCGACGAGCAGGCCCAGTGGCTGCTCAAGGGACTGCTGTATGGCATGGCCGCAACCGGCGCGCAGGAGGGCATTATCGCCCTCAAGGCCAAGTACGAAGCCGCCATCGCCCGGCTGACGCCGCTGCTGCCGAGCAACGTGCGCCTGCACATCCTGCCGGACATCTACCCGGCCGGCGACGAGGTCATCACCATCTGGCTGGCCACCGGCCGGCGCGTGCCGCCGGCGGCACTGCCGCTGTCCATCGGTGTGGTGGTGAGCAACGTGCAGACGCTGATCAACGTCGCCCGCGCGGTGGAACTCGAACGGCCGGTGACCCACCGCACCCTCACGGTGAACGGTGCGGTGGCCCAGCCGTTGACCCTCAGCCTGCCGCTCGGCACGCCGTTGCGCGAGGCGCTGGCGCTGGCCGGTGGCAGCAGCATCGGCAATCCGGCCTTCATCAATGGCGGGCCGATGATGGGGCGCCTGCTGGAGGATCTCGACGAGCCGGTGACCAAGACCACCGGCGGCCTGCTGGTATTGCCCGTCGATCACCTGCTGATCCGCCGACGCCGGCAGAGCATGGAGACGGTACTGGCCATGGCGCGCTCGGTCTGCGAGCAGTGCACCCTGTGCACCGAACTGTGCCCGCGCCACCTGATCGGCCACGAGCTGCCGCCGCACCTGATCGTGCGCGCGACCAACTACCAGCACATCGCCCAGCCCAGCGTGCTGCTGTCGGCGCTGACCTGCTCCGAATGCGGTATCTGCGAGGCCTATGCCTGTCCGGTGGAGATTTCGCCGATGCGCCTCAACCAGGCGCTCAAGACCCGCCTGCGTGCCGAAGGCGCCCGCTACGAGGGCGAGTTGCGCGCCGCCGATCCCATGGCCGAGTACCGCTTGTTGCCGGTTAGCCGGCTGATCTCGCGCCTGGAGCTGCAACCCTTCAACCACAAGGCGCCGATGCAGGTCCCCGACTACGTGCCCAAAGAGGTCCGCCTGCCGCTGCGCCAGCATATCGGCGCAGCCGCCGAACCCTGCGTGAGCGTGGGGCAGAGGGTCGGCGTTGGCCAGTGCATTGCGCGCATGGCCGACGGACAACTGGGCGCTGCGCTGCACGCCAGCATTGCCGGCGAGGTAGTCGAAGTCAGCGCCGAGCATATCCGCATCGTCGCTTCTGCAACCTGCGCCACTTCCCAAGGAGAGCTCCCATGCATCACGCCATCGGCTTGATCGAGCTGACCAGCATTGCCCGCGGAGTCCAGGTTGCCGACCTGATGCTCAAGAGCGCCGATGTGCAACTGCTGTCGGCCAAGACCATCTGTCCCGGTAAGTACATCGCCATGGTCGGCGGGCAGATCGCCGCGGTGAACCAGGCTGTCAGCGTCGGCGAAGAGGGCGCAGGCCACATGCTGGTCGATCGCTTTGTCCTGCCCAACATCCATGAGTCGGTGCTACCTGCCATCAGCGGTGTGACCCGGGTGGAGCGCACCCGAGCCCTGGGTGTGGTGGAAACCTTCAGCGTGGCCGCCTGCATCGAGGCGGCCGATGCAGCGGTGAAAGCGGCCAACGTGGTGCTGGTGCGTGTGCACATGGCGTTCGGCATCGGTGGCAAGTGCTATCTGGTGGTCACCGGTGAGGTGGCTGACGTGGAGACGGCGGTGAAGGTCGCCGCACGCAGCGCCGGGGAGAAAGGCCTACTGGTTCACAGCATGACGGTGCCCCGGCCGCATGTTGATCTGTGGCAGCACCTGCTCTAGCTGTGTGAAACAGGCTGGTCAGGCGACCGAAGAGTCGCCTCCAGATGTACGAATTGTTGTGCCTTGCAGATGAAGTTGGCGTTCGCGCCAGGTTGGATTGTGGGCCCCATCGGGCCCCCGGCAAGGCAGGCATGAGCAGTAAAAAACGCGATATCGATCTGCATCATCTTTGGCAGGAGCGCCGGGCCGGCGAATGTGCCGAAGAGCGTCTGGGACGCAGCGACGGAGTGCTCCTGCGCCGCGCCGAGGATGTTTATACGCACGCCTGCCACATCACGGCCTGGCAGCAGCTGTACGACCAGCTGAAGCCGGGAACCTTCCAGGGCGAGCTGGACGAGGTCTGGCTCACGGGCGTGCAGTTCTTTCGCGAATACACCAGCCATGCCCTCCACCAGTCCTGCATGGTCTGGCCGGACTCGTTCTGGTTCGGCGTTCCTTGCGCCACCCAGGCCGCCAGCTACATCGGCAGACGGCAGATCGACGAACAGTCGATTGCGGTCCGCCCGGGGGGGCACGAGTTCGAGCTCAGCACCCCGGATGACTACAGCATCCTCGGACTGGTGGTGAATCGTCAGTTGTTGCAGGAGCAGCTGGAGCATCAGGAGCTGCCGGAAACCGTGCGCCTGCTGGACGATCACACGCTTCTGCACGTCGACCCCGCGCGCAGGCATCACCTGTGCGAGCTGGTTGCGCAGGGCTTGCGCGTTGCCACCGGTACGCCGGAAAGCCTGACGGTGCCGGCTGTGGGTAAGCACATGCGGCATGACTTGCTGCTGGGGTTGCTGGCGACCCTGCAGGCCGCTGAACCCGTGCGCCAGGAGTGTTCCGCGAGCCTGTTGCGCAAACGCCAGACGGTGGCTCGGGCACGCGAGATCGTTCTGGATAACCCCTGCGAGCCGGTGACGGTGCTTGAGTTGTGCCAGCGCCTGCACGTCAGCCAGCGCACCTTGCAGAACTGTTTCATGGAGGTCATCGGCAAGAGCCCGATGAACTACCTCAAGGCCGTGCGCCTGAATGCGGTGCACCGCGAGCTGGGCAGCCCCTATTCGATCTTCCGCACCGTGCAGGACGCTGCGATGGCCTGGGGGTTCTGGCACATGGGCCAGTTTGCACGCGATTACCTGACGTACTTCGGAATCCTTCCTTCCCAGACCCTTGCCGAGCGGACCCAGCTTATCGAGGCCTGGTAGCTACCCCTTATCCACAGCCAGGCACCTGATCGCGCCTGCCCTGCAGGCGCGGCGGGCGCTTTCATCCGGAAATCGACGATGTCCACACGCAATATCCTTGTCATCAACTGCGGCAGCTCCTCCATCAAGTTCGCCCTGTACCGTGAAGGCCATGCTGCTGCCGGCTTCTCGGGCATCGCCGAGCGCCTGGAGTCGCCTGAGGCACTCCTGCGCATCTGCGACGGCCTGACGGAGGAATCTCTGCCGATTCCGGGTGCCGATCATGCTCGGGCGCTGGCCCACTTGCTGCCGCTGGCACGGCTTGCCGCCGGCGGCGACCTTCACGGTATCGGCCATCGCGTGGTGCATGGCGGCGAGCACTTCACGCGGGCCTGCCGGATCGACGCAAAGGTGGTCGAAATCATCCGTGCCACCATCGGTCTCGCCCCCTTGCACAACCCCGGCGCGCTGGCGGGGATCGAAGCCGCGCTGGCGGTATTTCCCGCGCTACCGCAAGTTGCGGTGTTCGACACGGCATTCCACCAGACCATGCCGGAGCGCGCCTACCGCTACGCCTTGCCTGACGATCTCTATCGTGAGCTGGGCGTGCGCCGCTACGGCTTCCATGGCACCAGCCACCGCTGTGTCAGCCAGCGTGCCGCGCATTTCTGCGACCTGCCTGCGGATGACAGCTGCTGGCTCTCGGCGCACCTGGGCAACGGCAGCTCGACCTGTGCCGTCGTCAATGGGCACAGCCGTGATACCAGCATGGGGATGACGCCCCTCGAAGGGTTGGCCATGGGCACCCGCAGCGGCGATGTGGACCCTAACCTGCACATCCACCTGATGCGCACGCTGGACTGGAGCATCGAGCGGGTTGATCGACTGTTGAACCATGAAAGCGGTCTGCTGGGGCTGTCCGGCCTGTCCAATGACATGCGCACGCTGGAGCTGGCCCGTGCCGAGGGGCACCCTGGCGCGACGCTGGCCATCGAGGTCTTCTGCTATCGGCTGGCCAAGTCGCTGGCGGCCATGAGCTGTGCCCTGCCGCGTATCGACGGGCTGATCTTCACCGGCGGCATCGGCGAGAACTCGGCGCTGATACGCCGGCTGACAGTCGCCCATCTGCACGCGCTCGGCTTCAGCCTGGACGAACGGGCCAACGAAGCTCGTGCGGGAGGTGCTGCCCGTTGTGTCGAGGCCGCGGGTAGTCGGCGGGTGCTGGTCATTCCGACGGCGGAAGAAGAGATGATCGCGCTGGATACCCTGGCGCTGCTCGACTGAGCCGCGCCAGGGTAAACAGGTCAGCGCTTCACGCCGGCGCTGGCCTGCAGCAGGTCCAGGCGAGTGCGCACCGAGGCTTCGATGCCGGCAGCGTCCAGACCGCATTCCGCGAGCATCTGCGCCGGCTTGGCGTGCTCGACGTAGTAGTCCGGCAGGCCCAGGTGCAGGATCGGCTGCTGGAGGTTCTCGCGGGCGAGGAATTCGCTGACGGCGGCGCCGGCGCCACCCATCACCGAGTTTTCCTCGAGGGTCACCAGCAGCTCGTGGCTGGCGGCCAGCTGGCGTACCAGCTCTTCGTCCAGCGGTTTGACGAAGCGCATGTCGGCGACGCTGGCGTCGAACTGCTCGGCCACTTTCAGCGCTTCGGCCAGCTGCACGCCGAACACCAGGAAGGCGACCTTGCCGGCCTTGCCCTCGCGGCGCAGCACGCCCTTGCCGATCTCGACCGGTTCCAGCGCCGCCTCGATGGCCGCGTTGGGGCCGGTGCCGCGCGGGTAGCGCACCGCCGCCGGGCCTTCGAAGTGATGGCCGGTGGTGAGCAGCTTGCGCAGTTCGTTCTCGTCGCTGGGCGTCATCACCAGCATGCCGGGGATGCAGCGCAGGTAGGAGAGGTCGAAGCTGCCGGCGTGGGTCGGGCCGTCTTCGCCCACCAGGCCGGCGCGGTCGATGGCGAACAGCACGTCGAGGTTCTGCACCGCGACGTCGTGCACCAGCTGGTCGTAGCCGCGCTGCAGGAAGGTGGAGTAGATCGCCACCACCGGCTTGGCGCCGTCGCAGGCCATGCCGGCCGCCAGGGTCACGGCGTGCTGTTCGGCGATGGCGACGTCGAAGTAGCGCTCCGGGAAGCGGTCGGCGAAGGCGACCAGGTCGGAGCCTTCCTTCATCGCCGGGGTGATGCCGACCAGGCGCGGATCCTGGGCCGCCATGTCGCACAGCCACTGGCCGAACACGCTGGAGTACTTCGGCCCGCCGGCCTTCTTCGGCACGGCATGGGCGGGGGCGCCTTCGGGTTCGAGCTTGGTGATGGCGTGGTAGCCGATCGGGTCGATCTCGGCCGGGCCGAAGCCCTTGCCCTTCTTGGTCACCACATGGAGGAACTGCGGGCCCTTGAGGTCACGCATGTTGCGCAGGGTGGCGATCAGGGTCGGCAGGTCGTGGCCGTCGATGGGGCCGATGTAGTTCCAGCCCAGCTCCTCGAAGAGCGTGCCGGGGACCAGCATGCCCTTGGCGTATTCCTCGGTGCGGCGGGCGATTTCCCAGGCGCCGGGCAGGCGCGAGAGCACCTTCTTGCTGCCTTCGCGCATGCTGCTGTAGGTGCGGCTGGAGAGGATCTTGGCCAGGTAGTTGGACAGGCCGCCGACGTTGTTGGAGATCGACATGTCGTTGTCGTTGAGGATCACCAGCATGTCGGCTTTCACTTCCGACGCATGGTTGAGCGCCTCGAAGGCCATGCCCGCGGTGAGGGCGCCGTCGCCGATCACCGCCACTGACTTGCGCCCCGAGCCCTGCATGCGGGCGGCAATCGCCATGCCCAGCGCAGCGCTGATGGAGGTGCTGGAGTGACCGACGCCGAAGGTGTCGTACTCGCTTTCGGAGCGGCGCGGGAAGGCGGCCAGGCCGTCCTTCTGGCGCAGGCTGCCCATGCGCTCGCGGCGACCGGTGAGGATCTTGTGCGGGTAGGCCTGGTGGCCGACGTCCCACACCAGGCGGTCGTCCGGGGTGTCGAAGACGTAGTGCAGGGCCACCGTCAGTTCGATGACGCCCAGGCCTGCGCCGAAGTGGCCGCCGGTCTGGCCGACGCTGTACAGCAGGTACTGGCGCAGTTCGTCAGCGAGGGTCAGCAGCTCCGCTTCGCCCAGCCGACGCAGCTCGACCGGCGTACTGGCGCGGTCAAGCAGGGGCGTGGCAGGGCGCGCGCGGGGAATCTCGTGAAACGTCGTGGGCATCAGGCTGATCGTTATGAGAAGGCAAAGATGCGGAAGTTTACCTGATGCGCCGGAATGCCCCAAGCAACGTGGGGCCAATCCTTCGGACGACCGGATGGTCGGGAATGGGTCGGCAGGCTGTGCCGAAATCGTCGCCGCGGCTGGCGATTGCGCGCAAGCGGGGCCGGGCGTGAGACTCCATGGTAGACCGATCACCGACCGGCGGCGGTTTGCCGCAGGCTTTTGTTGCAATCTGAGGAGAATGGCGTGGCCCGACTGACCCTGGATGAACTGCGCGAACTGTCGGTGGCGATCCTGCGCCACAACGGCTTCAGCGAACCCCACGTACAGGCGGTGACCGATACCGTGCTGGCCGGCGAACGCGATGGCTGCACCTCCCATGGGGTCTGGCGGCTGCTGGGCTGCATCCACACGGTGCGCGCCGGCAAGGTGGTGGCCGATGCCGTACCGCAACTGTCCGAGCCGGCGCCGGCGATCGTGCGGGTGGACGCCAAGGGGGGCTTCTCGCAATGCGCCTTCGACCTCGGCCTGCCGAAACTGGCGGAGAAAGCGCGCAGTCAGGGGCTGGCGGCGTTGGCGATCAACCATTGCGTACATTTCTCGGCATTGTGGGTGGAGATCGAGCGGATCACCGCTCAGGGCCTGGTTGCGCTGGCGGTGACTCCGGCCCAGGCCTACGTGGCGCCGGCCGGCGGCACACGGCCGCTGTTCGGCACCAACCCCATCGCCTTCGGCTGGCCGCGTGGGGACAAGGATCCCTATGTCTTCGACTTCGCCACCACGGTGGTGGCGCGCGGGGAAATCCAGTTGCACGAGCGCGAGGGCAAGGCGATCCCGCTGGGCTGGGGCATCGACGCGCAGGGCAATCCCAGCACGGACCCGAGCGCGGTACTCGACGGCGCCATGCTGACCTTCGGCGGGCACAAGGGCTCGGCATTGGCGACCATGGTCGAACTGATCGCCGGCCCGTTGATCGGCGACCTGACCAGTGCGGAGTCCACGGTGTTCGACGAGGGCACCAAGTCCTCGCCGCACCACGGCGAGTTGCTGATCGCCCTGGACCCGGCGCGCTTCCTTGGCGCCGACGCCCCGCAGCATCTGGCGCGGGCGGAGAAGCTGTTCGAGTCCATCGTCGACATGGGCGCGCGGTTGCCGTCGCAGCGGCGCTTTGCGGCACGCGAGCGCAGCCTGGCCGAGGGGGTGGAAATCAGCGATTCGCTGTATGCCGATTTGCGCAGGTTGATGGAATAACGCCGGACTCTCCCTGCAGGAGCGGATTTATCCGCGAGGGTATCCGGCGCGGCGCGAAGTCATCGCGGACGGAGTCCGCTCCTACGCAAACCCCAATCATCTGTGCATAAAAAAGCCCCGGCGCAAGGCCGGGGCTGAGCATCGGCGCGGGACTGGCCGACAGTTCACTCCCGCGCCGACGAACCCTTAGCGAGTCACCGCACTGCGCGTCGTTTCGCCATCCACCAGCCGCGCGATACCCAGCGGGTTGGCGTCCTTCAGCGCATCGGGCAGCAGCGCGTCGGGGTAGTTCTGGTAGCACACCGGGCGCAGGAAGCGGTCGATCGCCAGGCTGCCGACCGAGGTGCCGCGCGCGTCGGAGGTCGCCGGGTAGGGGCCGCCGTGAACCATTGCGTCACAGACTTCCACGCCGGTCGGATAGCCGTTGATCAACAGGCGCCCGGCCTTGCGCTCCAGCACCGGCACCAGCGCGGCGAATTGCGACAGGTCGTCGGCTTCGGCGATCAGCGTGGCAGTGAGCTGGCCGTGCAGGCCGTCCAGGGCGCGGCGCAGTTCGGCTTCATCGGCTACTTCGACGACGATGGTGGTCGGGCCGAAGACTTCTTCCTGCAGCAACTCCTCACCGGCCAGCAGCAACTCGGCCTTGGCCTGGAACAGCTGCGGCAGCGCCTGCCTGCCCTCCTGCGGCTGGCCGGCGAGGTGGCACACGGCGGGGTGGGTGAGCAGGCTGGCGATGCCTTTCTCGTAGCTCTTCAGGGTGCCGGCGTTGAGCATGGTCTGCGCCGGGCGCTGGCCGATCTCGGCGATCAGGTTGGCGATGAACAGGCTGAACGCGGGCGACGCGATGCCGATGACCAGGCCGGGGTTGGTGCAGAACTGGCCGCAGCCCATGACCACCGAATCCGCCAGCTCGCGGGCGATCTTCTCGCCGCGTTGTTGCAGGGCAGCGGGCAGCACGAGGACCGGGTTGATGCTGCTCATCTCGGCGAACACCGGGATTGGTTGCGGTCGCGCGGCGGCCAGGTCGCACAGCGCGCGGCCGCCCTTGAGCGAGCCGGTGAAACCGACCGCCTGGATCGCCGGATGCCTGACCAGCGGCTCGCCGACGCCGGCTCCGTAGATCATGTTGAACACGCCGGCGGGCATGCCGGTGGCTTCGGCCGCGCGGGTGATCGCCTCGCCGACGAATTCGGCGGTGGCCATGTGGCCGCTGTGGGCTTTCACCACCACCGGGCAGCCCGCAGCCAGGGCGGCGGCGGTGTCGCCGCCGGCGGTGGAGAAGGCCAGCGGGAAGTTGCTGGCGCCGAACACGGCCACCGGGCCGACGCCGGTGCGGCACTGGCGCAGGTCCGGGCGCGGCAGCGGCTGGCGCTCGGGCAATGCGCTGTCGATTCGCGCGCCGAGGAAGTCGCCCCGACGCAGGACCTTGGCGAACAGGCGCATCTGATTGGCGGTGCGGCCACGCTCACCCTGGATGCGCGCGGCAGGCAGCGCGGTCTCGCGGCAGACGGTGGCGATGAAGTCGTCGCCAAGGCTTTCGAGTTCGCTGGCGATGGCGTCGAGGAACTGCGCGCGGCGCTCCGGCGACAGGGCGTTGTAGGCCGGGAAGGCGGCCTCGGCAGCGCGGGCAGCGGCGTCGACTTCGGCCTCGGTGGCCTGGAGGAATTCCCGGGGCAGGGCTTCGCCGGTGCTGGCGTCGAGGCTTTGCAGGCGGACAGTGCCGGCGCCGATGCGCTGGCCGGCGATGAAGTTGTGGGCGGTCATGGGCGGGCTCTCGGGGGCTGGATTTTGGTGCGGCGAAGAGCCCCTCTCCCCAGCCCTCTCCCTGAAGGGAGAGGGAGTGTCCGAGTGGCTCGGGCGGTCGTGCTCTCCTTCGGGGATGGCATCAGGAAGAGTACGCGTTGCCTCTTCACGCCGAACCAGTCCCCTCTCCCTTCAGGGAGAGGGTTAGGGAGAGGGCATCGAGCGTGCCGGTGAACCATGAAGCTTCCCCAGGCACGGTCGTTCGCTCTTCTCACTGGCTGCGACTCAGAGCCCCACATCCGGCAGCTTCGGCCGATTGGCCAGCGCCTTGGCCATGATCGTCTCCACATGCTCGCGGTCAGCTCCCTGCAGCGCCAGGCGCGGCGGGCGGGTGAGGGCGGTGCCGCGGCCGGCGATCTCTTCGCACAGCTTGATGCACTGCACCAGGTCCGGGCGGGCGTCGAGATGGAGGATCGGCATCAGCCATTCGTAGATCGGCATGGCCTCTTCATAACGGCCGGCCTTGCACAGGCGGAAGATGGTTTCGCCTTCCTGCGGGAAGACGTTGGACATGCCGGAAATCCAGCCTTCGGCGCCCACCGCGATGCTCTCCAGGACCACGTCGTCGAGGCCGGCGAAGAGGATGAAGCGGTTGCCCACTTCATTGCGTACGTCGATGAAGCGGCGGGTGTCGCCGGAGCTGTCCTTGAAGCAGACGATGTTCTCGCAGTCGGCCAGGGAGATGAGGATGTCCGGGGTGACGTCGTTCTTGTAGATCGGCGGGTTGTTGTAGACCATCACCGGCAGGTCGGTGCTGGTGGCCACGCTGCGGAAGTGTGCAGCGGTCTCGTGGGGCTTGGAGGAGTAGACCAGCGCGGGCATCACCATGATGCCGTCGACGCCGACCTTCTGTACCGCCTTGGCCACCTGCGAGGCGCCGTGGCTGGTGAACTCGGCGATGCCGCAGATCACCGGCACGCGGCCGCCGGAGGCGTCCTTGGCGACTTCGGTGACGGCCATCTTTTCCTCGATGGACAGCGAGGTGTTCTCGCCGACGCTGCCGCACACCACCAGGCCCGAGACGCCGTCGCGCACCAGGTTGGAGATCACCTTGTGGGTGGCTTCCAGGTTGACCGAGAAATCGTCGTTGAACTGAGTGGTCACCGCGGGGAACACGCCACTCCAATTGACCTTCTTGCTCATGTTTGTCTCCGATTGTCGTATTTCGTATACGAAAATTCTGGAAGGTTTTCCTGAAATTTCGTCGTCGGGTGCCGCTACGCGGCGAATCAGGGTTGAAAAGGGGAAATCAGTAGCCGTTCGGCCAGGTGTCCGAGAGCCGGTAGCCTTCCGGCCACGGATCGGACGGGTCGAGCAGGTGCTGGTGGGTGCCGGTGATCCAGGCACGACCGGAAATGCAGGGATGGATTGCCGGTTTGCCACCGACGCTGGTGAGGCCGTCGATGCGGCAGTGGAACTTGGAGTCGATGATCGAGTGGCCGACGAAGCGCTCGCCGTCCTTCAGCTGGCCCTTGGCATGCAGTACGGCCATGCGTGCCGAGCAGCCGGTGCCGCAGGGCGAACGGTCGATCTTGCCGGGGCGGATGACCACTGCGTTGCGGCCGTGCAGTACGCCGTCGACGCGTTCCACCGGAGCGGTCAACTGGCAGAAGGAGATGTGCGCCCAGTCGTGGTTTTCCGGGTGCTGGAAGCCCAGTTGCTGGTTCGCCGCCTGGGTGATCTTCAGGCCGGTGGCGACCAGGTCGGCAGCCTCCGAGGCATGCAGGGTGAAACCGAGAGAATGGGCGTCGGCGAGCACGAAGCTGTCGCCGCCGTAGGCGGTATCCACCTGCAACGAGCCGAGGCCTTCCACTTCGATCCAGGCGTCGAGCTTGTCGGCGAAGGAGGGCAGGTTGCGCACTTCCACGCGCTGCACCTTGCCGTCCTTGCAGTCGGCCACCGCCTCGATCAGCCCGCCGGGGGCTTCCAGGGTCAGGCGCGTCTGCGGTTCCTGCATCGGCAGGATGCCGCTGTCGAGCAGCACGGTGCTGACGCACAGTGAGTTGGAGCCGGACATGGGCGGTACGTCGGCCGGCTCCATGATGATCCAGGCCATCTGCGCCCGCGGGTCCTTCGGCGGCACCAGCAGGTTCACGTGGCGGAACACGCCGCCGCGCGGTTCGTTGAGGACGAAGTTGCGCAGCACGTTGTCGCTGGCGATGAAGCGCGACTGCGCCCATACGGTGTCGCCCGGCGGCGGGGCGACGCCGCCGACGATGACGTCGCCGACCTCGCCTTCGGCATGGCAGCTGACCACGTGGATGATCTTGCTCGAACGCATTGCTGTCTCCTCGATCTGTGCCGCCTGCCTTCCCTCACCCCAGCCCTCTCCCAGAGGGAGAGGGGGCAGGTCGTGCCGGCTGACGCTGTGGTTTTATCCTTCACCGAACGGTCCCCTCTCCCGCTTGCGGGAGAGGGTTAGGGTGAGGGGCTCCTGTCTCTTGTTTACCGACTGCCTAGTTCACCGAGCGAAGGAACTCCGCCGTCTCCGCCCGCTGCGGGTTGACGATCACCTGGTCCGGCGTGCCGATCTCGTGCACCAGCCCGTCGCGGAAGAACGCCACGCGGTCGGACACGTCGCGGGCGAAGCGGATCTCATGGGTCACCAGGACCATGGTCATGCCCTCTTCGGCGAGCAGGCGCATGGTGTCGAGCACCTCGCCCACCAGCTGCGGGTCGAGCGCCGAGGTGGCTTCGTCGAACAGCATGTAGTCCGGCGACATGGCCAGCGCGCGGGCAATCGCCATGCGCTGCTGCTGACCGCCGGAGAGCTTCTGCGGGAACACCTTGAGCTTGTCGCCCAGGCCCACGTGCTTGAGCTGCTTCACCGCCATCGCCTCGGCCTCTTCCTTGGACAGGCCGAGCACCTTGCGCGGGGCGAGCATGACGTTCTCCAGCACGGTGAGGTGCGGGAAGGCGTTCCACTGCTGGAAGACGATGCCGATCTTCTGCCGCAGCTTGTTCAGGTCGGTGGTCTTGGCGTGGACCTCGATGCCGTCGACGCGGATCTTGCCGCGCTGGATCGGCTCCAGGCCGTTGATGCACATCAGCAGGGTGGACTTGCCCGACCCCGAGCCGCCGATGATCGAGACCACTTCGCCCTTCTTCACGGTCAGGCTCACGCCCTTGACCACTTCCAGATCGCCGTAGGCTTTGTGCACGTTGTCTATTTCAATCATTTTCCTGCCACCTTTTTTCCAGCCGGGCACCGAGGCGCGCCACGACCCAACTCATGAGGTAATAGATGACCCCGGCGACGCACAGCACCAGCAGGGGTTCCTGGATGCGCGTCACGATGGTCTGCGAGGCGCGGAGCAGTTCGACGATGCCGATCCACATGACCAGCGCGGTGTCCTTCATCACCCCCAGCACCAGGTTCAGCCAGCCGGGGAAGGCCACCCGTGCGGCCAGTGGCAGCACGATGTAGCGCAGGTCCTGCCAGTAGGTCAGACCCAGCGAGCGGCTGGCCCGCCGGATGCTCGGACCGACGGCGAGGATGCCGCTGCGGATGATCTCGGTGCAGAACGCCGCCGCGTACACGCCCAGTACCAGGCAGCCGACGGTGAAGGCGCTCCAGTTCAGACCGACGATGCTTTTCAGCGAGTTGAACAGCACGAACTGGATCAGCAGCGGCACGCTGCGGAAGATGTCGAGGAACCAGCCGACCGGCATCGTGGCCCGTGGCAGGGCGGCGCGCAGCCAGCCCAGCACGATGCCGGCGAGGGTGCCGATGAGCATGGCGCCGACGGTCAGCTTGACGGTGACCCAGGCCCCTTGCAGAAGGAACATCAGGTCATTGACGGTGAAGCTCGTGGAAAACATGCGTGCTTCTCCTAGTAGCGGAACAACCGCCAGCTCAACAGGCGGGCGACCGCCACGATGACCTTGGCGATGATGTAATAGAGCACCGCGGCCAGGGCGAAGTACTCGAAGGTGCGGAAGGTGCGCACGTTGAAGTCCTGGGTCACGCCGGTGAGGTCGTTGTTCAGGCCCACCACCACGCCCAGCGAGGTCATCAGCACCGCCCAGACCATCTGGTTGGTCAGCGGGTAATAGACGATGCGCAGCAGCTGCGGAACGATGATCATCCGGTACGCCTGGAAGGCGCTCATGCCCAGCGAGCGCGCGGCGCGCATCTGGGTGTCCGGCACGGCCTTGAGGCCGCCACGGAAGTTCTCCGCGAGGTAGCCGGCGTTGTTGAAGGTGATCCCCGCCAGCAGTGCCACCCAGGAGCTGACGTGCAGGCCGAAGGAGCCCAGGCCGAAGTACAGGATGTAGATCTGGAACAGCGACGGGGTGTTGCGTGCGATGGATACCCAGGTGTCGGCGAAACCCTTGAGCAGCGGGTTCTTCATCTGCCGCATGACGGTCAGCAGCAGCGCGATCAGCACGCCGAGGATCATCGACAGCGCGGCTGTCTCCAGGGTCACCCAGGCGCCGCCGAGCATGTCCGGCAGGGCCTTGAACGCGGAACGCCAGTGGAAACTGTAGTTGAACATCAGCGTACCCCCTCGCTCAGCCAGTGCGGCACGCCGCCGTCGGCGCGAGCGCTGCAGGCCGCCTCGACGCACGCGGCCAGACTGCCGAAATGCACCTGGCGTCCGGCCAGGCCCGGACCGTAGTGGGCGTACTTCGCCGAGTTGGTCATCAGCGTGGTGCAGGCCGGCGGGATCACTGGCTCGCCGATCATGCACCAGCAGGTGTCGTTGAGCAGTTGCGCACCGAAGTCTTCCAGCACCTTCACGTCACCGGCGGCGCGGGCCTTTTCCTGCACGGCGCGACCCAGCGCGATGACCAGCGCGACGTCCGGATGCTTGCGGCGCCCGGCGACCAGTTTCGCCAGGTCCGCGCATTCGCTGGCGGAGAAGTGCGGGTTGCCCAGCGACACCAGCTGCACGGTCGGCTCGCTGGCGTGGTCCAGCTCGCGCCAGGAGGCGATCAGGTCCGCCGGGGTGACGCGCAGGTGTTGCAGCGGCGCCTTGTTACCCAGGGCGGTGTTCGCGTCCGGCGCTTCCGGGGTGACCCCGGCGATGTGGAACATCGGCGCAGCGGAAGTGGTGGCGAAGGCTGCGCCGAAGGCTTTCAGCGCATCGCTGTCCGGTGCCAGCGGCTGCAGGCCGTCGACCACCGGGATGCGCGAGCCGCACAGCTCGCCGATGTGGTAGCCGAGCAGCGGGAAGATCGATTCGTCGTGCGCGGCCGGCAGCTCGACGTCGATCCGCAGCGTGGCCAGCCGGCCCTCGTCGCGGTGGCTGCCGACGTTCGGCGCGCGGCCGGTGAGGGCAATGCAGATGTCGAGGTAATCCGGGTATTTCAGGGTGCGCGCGCCAAGCACGCTGTTGGCGTACACCACGGCGTTGGACTCGGCCCAGACCACCTGTTCGCCGAGGCTCGGCTTGCTGTCCAGCAGGTAGGGAGCGCAGGTGTAGCTCATCTGCGCGCCCATCTCCATGTAGGCATCGCCCAGCGCGGCGGCGGGTTCGCCGAAGGCCTTGTCGACGCCCAGCTCGCGCCAGCGGCGGTGGTCCACGGAGATGGAATTCAGAGTGGTCGGCACCTTCACCTGGCCGCCCCAGTCCGCCAGCTGGCGGGCGAAGCGCAGGCTTGCGGGGCCGGTATAGATGCAACCGTCGATGTGCGCCTGGGCCACATCGAGCAAATCCTTGGCACCTTGCAGCGCGGCCATGCGCAGGACGATCTGCATGGCGGCCTGGGCGGCCTTGCCCTGCTTGCCGTCGAGCAGCTCATGGTCGCCGGCATTCAGCGCCAGGCCCTCCGGCAGCGGGCCGGCGTCGCTGGCCATCACGCCCTGCCAGCCATCGGCAGGGCGCTCGGCGGTGAGGGTTACCTGACCGTCTTCGATACGGGCCCAGCCGCCCGTGGACAACTGCTCGAAACCTTCGCGACCCAGGCACAGCACCGGGATGGAGCGGCCGAACAACGCCTGCGCCACCAGCACGCCGAGGGTGAGGATTTCGTCCGGCTCGGCCAGCAGCAGGGCTGCCGGCGCGTGGCCGTTGAGCAGTATCTCCAGCATCACGCTGCTGCCGGTACAGGAGCCGCGTCCGCTGGGAATCGCCAGCACCCGGCCGGGCAGGAAACTGCCCGACAGCGGATGGTGGCGGTCGATGACCTCGCCCGTGAAAGGCTCGACGCCTCCCCAGAAGCTCAGCCCGGTGGCGGCGGACAGTAGCGCCCCTTCGGCGCTACCCCCCATCAGGACCCGCCCTGTGAGGCGTGTGTCCCGCACCCTTGAAGCCTGCATCGAAGACATGGTGCACCCGCTGTCAGTAGTACACGTGGGGAACGGTGAGATCGACCGGGGCGCCGCCGACCCACTTCTCGTACAGCTCGGCGTAACGGCCGGTACGGACCTGCTGGTTGACGAAGAGGTTGAGGTAGTGGATCAGGCCGTACTCGTTGCGCGCGGCGGCCAGCGACACGTAGTCGATCACGTAGGGCGCGTTGCCCACGACCTTCAGGCCCTTGTACTTGCCGGACTTGAGGGTGGAGGCGGCGACGGTGTTGGTCACCACGGTGGCGTCGATGTGGCCCTGGGCGACGGCGAGGATGGTGTCGTTCTGGCTCTGGTAGGCGCGGAAGCTGCCCTTGCCGGCCCACTTCTTCACGTCCTTCTCCAGCGCGATGGCCTCGTAGGTGCCGCTGGTGTTGCCCACCGGACGGTCCTTGAGGTCGTCGTACTTGGTGATGCCGGTGTCGTCGCGGGTCAGCACGACCATCTGGAAGGCGAAGTAGGGGATGGTCATGGCGACCGTCTTGGCGCGCTCCAGGGTGTCGGAGGTGGAGGCGACGATTACGTCGGCGCGGCCGGACACCAGCGCGGGGATGCGATCCGGGAAGGGCGTCTCGACGACTTCGGCGGTCACGCCCAGCACTTTCGCCAGGTCGTTGCAGTAGTCCACGTCGAAGCCGACCGGGTTGTTCTGCGCATCGCGCGAACCCATCGGTGGGAAGTCCAGGGTCACGGCGCAGCGCAGCTTGCCGGATTCGATGATGTCGTCGAGCTTGTCGGCCTGCGCCTGGCCGACGAGGAACACAGCGGTGAGGGCTAGAGCAATTCGGGAGAATTTCATGGGGGCCTCTCTGAGTCAGTGTTGTGCAGCAGTTTTTGTATTATGGATTTCGTATACGATATTTCTTAGAGCAAGGCATGTGCCAGAAACCACTCGGGTGTGACCCATGGGTCGCAAAGCCCGGTGTTCGGGGGATTGGTTGCTGGGAGCCTTCCGAATTAACTGTAGGCGGGTTCTGCGCGCTGTTACCAAATGAAGCAGGAGGGCGTTTCGCTGCCCCCAATGGGAGCACTCGGCGAGCGTTTGCGCAGTGGAGTTGAAGAGCGTTCGCGAGCAAGGGCTAGGCGTCCCCCTCGGTCCTACGAAGAGCGCGGGTGTAAACCTGTAGGAGCGAGCTTGCTCGCGAACCGCCCAGTAGGGCGCATAAAGCGGCACGCTTTATCCGCCATTTCTCGGCTGGACTGACGGCGGATAACGCCGTAGGCGTTATGCGCCCTACGGGGCTTGTCAGTTGGAAGCGATCTGCGACTCGCGATACTGCGTCGGCGAAAGCCCGGTCAGTGCGCGGAACTGCCGGCTGAAGGCGCTGTGGTCGGTGTAGCCGCAGCGCAGGGCGATCTCGGTGATCGGCAGGTCTTCGCCCAGCAGGCGGGTGGCCGCGCCCAGGCGCGCCTTGTGGATCATCTGCCGCGGGGTGAGCTGGAAGATGCGCTTGCAGTGGCGCTCCAGCTGGGCGACGGACAACCCGGCCAGCTCGGTCAGCTCGCCAAGGTTGATCGGCTTGTCGAAGTGCTCGCGGATATAGGCGTCCACCGCTGCCAGGCGCTGGTACGCCGGGTGTGTGGATTGCGCCGCCTGCAGGTCGCTGGAAATCCCCGCCATGCCGATCACCGCGCCGCCTGCATCGCGCAGCGCCAGCTTGTGGGTCAGGCACCAGCCGGGCTGGCGGCCGGGGTAGAGGTGCAGCTCCAGCTGGTCGCTGAGCTGCCCGCCGGTTTCCAGCACGCGGCGGTCCTGCTCGGTGTAGACCGGGCCGAAGCGCGAGGGGAAGACTTCCTCGGCGGTGCGCCCGAGCAGTTCGCTGGCGTCCTTCACGCCGCAGCGCCGCGCCAGGGTCTGGTTGACCAGCACGTAGCGCGCCGCGGTGTCCTTGATGAAGAACACCACGTCGGGCATGGCATCGAGCAGCGGGGCGATCTGCCGGAAAGTCTGCAGCAGGCTGTCCAGGTCGCGGGCGCCCTGGGGGATCAGGTCGTGCATCGGAAAGCGGGTCGGCTGTCGGAACATGGAGAATACGGGGCGAAGGGCCTTCGTGGTAGGGCGAATAACGCCTCGGGCGTTATCCGCCGCAGTCAATGCGAGGGAGCAGGTCCGGCGGATAAAGCGTGCCGCTTTATGCGCCCTGCGGAGTGCGCGCGTAGGGCGCATAACGCCCCAAGCGTTATCCGCCGTCCGCTCCTTCAGTCTTCTGCGAGCTGCAACAGGGTTTCCACCCGCGCCGGGCTGAACGGCGGGCGCGGGGCCGGCGGTTGCCAGCCGAACAGCTGCTTCGCCGCCGCGCCGCACACGCGGCCCTGGCAGGCGCCCATGCCGCAGCGGCTGGCGAGCTTGGCGGCGGTCCAGTCCGCTTTGCCGGCCAGCGCCGAGTAGGGCACGTCTTCGCAGCGGCAGATCAGGGTGTCCAGCTGGGCCAGCTGGTTCAGCCGCGGGTCGAGGGCGAAGTCCTGTTTGAGTGCAACGGCGAAGCCCTGCCAGCGCTGGCGCTGCGCCCAGAACTCGCGCGCGCGCTCATGCTCACCGACGGCGGCGTGGCCGGCGATGCGACCTTCCACCAGGGCTTTTTCCGAGCCGCCAAAGCCGGTGCATTCGCCCGCTGCATAGATGCCATCGCGGCTGCTCGCCTGCCAGGCATCGACGCGGATCGCGCCGTCGTCCACCGCGCAGCCCAGCGCCTGGCCGAGTTGCACATTGGGGATCAGGCCGAAGCCGCAGGCCAGGCGATCGCAGGCGATCTCCTTCAGCTTGCCACCCTGGCGGATGCGTACGCCTTCCAGGTGATCGCTACCCAGGGCGGCGACCACATGGCTGTCGGCGCGGTAGGCCGGGTCATACAGGCCAAAGGACTGCAGCAGCTTGTTCGGCCAGCGCGGCAGCTTCAGGGCGAAACGTGCGAGCGCCGGCCAGGGCGCCTGTTCGGCGATGCGCAGGATCTTCGCACCGTTGGCGCGTGCAGTGGCGGCGCTGGCGAGCAGCAGCGGGCCGCTGCCGGCGATCACCACGCGTTGCCCATCCACCGGCATACCGCCTTTGACCAGCGCCTGCAGGCCACCCGCACCGGTGACGCCGGGCAGCGTCCAGCCGGGGAAGGGCAGCAACAGCTCGCGCGCGCCGGTGCAGAGGATCAGCTTGCGGTAGTCCAGGCGCCAGCCGCGCTCGAAATCTTCCAGCAGCAGGCCGCGCTCGCCTGCCAGCGCGACCACGCGCGTGCCGTTGTGAGTCCTGATATTGGCGCAGGCAGCCACTTGCTCGCGTAGCTCGGTGGCGGCACGCGGCAGGTGCGCGTTGGGGCCGTCGCGCCAGATCTGCCCGCCGGGCAGCGGGTTGTCGTCGAGGATGACGATGCTCGCGCCGCTGGGCGCGGCGGCGAGGGCGGCGGACAGCCCGGCCGGGCCGGCGCCGATGATGACGATATCGGCCGCAGCGTTCATGGGCGGGTCTCCACCTGCATGCCGTCGCGGCACAGGGTCTGGCAGGCCAGGCGACGCTGGCCGTCGATGCTCACCCGGCATTCCTGGCAGACGCCCATGCCGCACAAGGGGGCGCGGCGCTGGCCGCTGACCGAGGTGCGCGTGGTGCCGTCACCGCCCAGGGCGAGCGCGGCGGCGACCGTGGTGCCGGCGGCGACCCGCAGCGGGCGGCCGTCGAGGATCAGCTCAGGCATGGGTGTTGACTCCGGGGAAGCGGCGCGGGGAATAGGGTTCGGCCGGCAGCGGCAACGGCTCATCACACAACTGCGCGGCGAGCAGGTCGGCGGTGCCCGGCGCGGTGGTCACGCCGAGGCCCTCGTGGCCGACTGCCAGCCACAGACCGGGGCGCTGCGGGTGTTCGCCCACCAGCGGCATACCGTCCGGGCTGGCGGCGCGGAATCCGGCCCAGCTGCGGATCACGTTGAGGTTGGCCAGGCCGGGCATGTAGTCCACGGCGCGACGCAGCATCTTCGCCAGCATCCAGCCTTCCACTTGCGGGTCGGTGGTGCCGAACTGCCGCGAGGCACCGATGAACAGCTGGCCGGTGGGGCGCGGCTGGATGTTGCAGGCCACCGAGGGGCCGCTGGCGTTGTGCGCGCTGGTCACGTAGCCCAGTTCGACCAGGGTGCGGCGCACCTTGCCGGGGTAGCGGTCGGTGATCAGCAGGTGGCCTTTCTTCGGTTCGATGGGCAGGCCGGGGCACAGCTCGCCGGCCTGGATGCCGTTGGCCAGCACCACGGCCCTGGCGCTCAGCCACTGGCCGTTGTCGAGGCGCACGCGGGGTTCGTCGATCTCCACCACCTTGGCCTGACGCTGGCGGATCGGTTTCAGCGCCGATTCCAGCAGCCAGGCGGCGGCGCGCGGTGCGTAGAGAATGCCGTCGCCGGTGATCTCCAGCCCGCCATGCAGGTCCTTGCGCAGCTCGGGTTCTTCCTGCTGCAGCTCGGCGCTGTTCAGCAGTTTCGCAGCGACGCCGTGTTCGCGCAGTACGGCGAATTTTCGTTCGGCTTCGGCCATCTCTTCGTCATTGGCGGCCAGCCACATCGTGCCGTTGCTGCGGTAGGCGCACTCGGCGGGCATGTCGTGGCCCCACTCGCGCCAGCGTTGCAGCGAGTAGTTGCTCAGCGCCAGCTCGGCGGCGTTGTCGTCGAGCACCAGCAGGTGGCCCATGCCGACGGCGGTGGCGCCGGGCAGGCGCGCGTCCAGCACCAGCACGTCGAGCCCGCGGCGGGCGAGGGCGTGGGCGCAGGCGGCGCCGACTATGCCCGCGCCGATGACGATGATGTCCGCATCGCTCACGGGCGGATGCCCCAGGCGAAGGGATCGTCCTCTTCCAGCAGCAGGGTGGCCTCGGCGCTGACGTTGGCGCGCCCACGGATGGTCGGGATGATGCGGCCCTCGGAGGGTTCTCCGATCCACTCGAAGCGCCCTTCGAACTGGCTGCCGATCACGCTGGCCTGGCGCCAGGCGTCGCCGGCAGCGAGTTTGCCGTCGGCGGCCAGGCACGCCAGCTTGGCGCTGGTGCCGGTGCCGCAGGGCGAGCGGTCATAGGCCTTGCCGGGGCAGAGTACGTAGTTGCGGCTGTCCGCATCGGGGTCGTCGGCGAACAGTTCGATGTGGTCGATCAGTCCGCCGTCTTCGCCACGGATGCCCTGGTCTTCCAGCGCCTTCTGCACGGCGACGGTGTAGGCGGTCAGCTCGTCGAGGTTGTCGCCGGCGACGCGCAGGCCGTGATCGGCAATCAGGAAGAACCAGTTGCCGCCCCAGGCGATGTCGCCGTGCACCAGTCCATGACCGGGCACTTCCAGCGGAACCTGTTTGCGGTAGCGGTAGGAGGGGACGTTGCGCACGCTCACCGAGCGGTCGTCGTGCAGGGTCGCTTCGACGGTGCCCACCGGCGTCTCGATCTTGTGCGTGCCGGGGCCGATGCGCCCCAGGTGCGCCAGCGAGACCACCAGGCCGATGGTGCCGTGGCCGCACATGCCCAGGTAGCCGGTGTTGTTGAAGAAGATCACCCCGGCGCAGGCGTCCGGGTCCACCGGTTCGCAGAGCAACGCGCCGACCAGCACGTCGCTGCCGCGCGGCTCCAGCACGGTCGCGGCGCGCCAGCTGTCGTGCTGTTCGGCCAGCAGCGCGCGGCGCTCGGCCATGCTGCCCTTGCCCAGATCGGGAAAGCCGTCGAGCACCAGGCGAGTGGGTTCGCCGCCGGTGTGGGAATCGAGAACCTGGATGCGTTTCATGCTGCCCCCTGAGGTGGTCTTGTGATTGACCCTAGGGTGGCGCGGGGCGGGGATTGCAGCTTGAGGGTTTTCCGCCGGGCCGATGATGAAATCGGCACAGCGGGTCTTTTACCTAACTCGGCGTCGGCCGGTTCGGCAGGTGCTCGTAGAGCGTGCGGCAGACGCCGTTGATATGCTCTTCGAGCAGACGCGCGGCGCGGTCGGCATCGCCGGCGCGGCAGGCGTCGAGGATGTCGTGGTGCTCGTGGTCGGCGCGTTCCTTGCCGTCGGACATGCTCATCTGCAGGCGCAGGTAGCGTTCCACCTTGTCGTGGATCGAGCGGATCAGCCCGACCAGGTACGGCCGCTGCGCCGGCTCGTAGAGGCAGGCGTGCAGCTCCCAGTTCAGCTCGGCCCAGCGGCCGATGTCATCCTCGCCGACGAACTCGGCACAGATGCTCTCGGCGCGGGCGAAGGTCTGCGCGCTCATGTTGGGGATCGCCAGACGCAGCGCCTGGACTTCCAGCACCACGCGCACCTCGAACATCTGCGCCAGTTCCGGCTCGGAAATCTTCGTCACCAGCGCGCCCTTGTTGCGCTGGAACTCCACCAGGCCCTCGGCTTCCAGGCGCTTGAGCGCCTCGCGCACGGGGATCTTGCTGACGTTGAAGATCTGCGCGATGTCGTCCTGGCGGATCGGCTCGTGTTCCGCCATCTGGCCGGAAATGATCGCCTCGCGCAGGTGCTTGGCGATGGTCTCCGAGGCGGAGGGGACGATACCCAGGTTGGGGGCGTTGCGTAGCGGCACGATGCAGTCCGGTCAGGTGGCGGTTGTCGGATATGGTATACGAAATCCCTGTGATGCAGTGAAGCACCGGCAAGCGGTCATCGCAATGGCTGAGTCGGTGCATTTGCACACGCAATGCGCGTGCCGGGGAATCAGTGGCGGCGTTCGACGATATAGCGGGCGAGGGCGCGCAGCGGCTCGGCGTTGTCGCCGAAGCCTTCCAGTGCGGCCAGCGCCTGATCGCGCAGGGCCAGGGCGTAGGCCTTGGCGGCGTCGAGACCGAGCAGGGCGGGGTAGGTCGGCTTGTCGTGCGCCTGGTCCTTGCCCTGGGTCTTGCCCAGGGTGGCGGTGTCGCTTTCGACGTCGAGGATGTCGTCCTGCACCTGGAACGCCAGGCCCACGGCCTCGGCATAGCGGCGCAGGGCCTCCAGGGCGGTGGCGTCGGCGCGGCCGCTGGCCAGGGCGCCGAGCTGCACGCTGGCTTCGATCAGCGCGCCGGTCTTGTGCCGGTGCATGGTTTCCAGCGCCGCCTGGTCGATCTTGCGGCCCACGGATTCCAGGTCGATGGCCTGGCCGCCGACCATGCCGGCGGAACCGGCGGCGCGGGTCAGGGCCAGCAGCATGTCCAGGCGGGTCTGGGCATCCTGCGGATTGAGTCGGACGTTACCGATCACCTCGAACGCCAGCGCCTGCAGGCCGTCGCCGGCGAGGATCGCGCAGGCTTCGTCGAAGGCGATGTGGGTGGTCGGCTGGCCGCGGCGCAGGTCGTCGTCGTCCATGGCCGGGAGGTCGTCGTGCACCAGGGAATAGGCGTGGATCAGCTCTACCGCACAGGCCGCGCCATCGGCGCGTTCGGCCTCGCCACCCAGGGCTTCGCAGGCAGCGTAGGCCAGCAGCGGGCGCACGCGCTTGCCGCCGTTGACCACGCTGTAGCGCATGGCGGCGTAGATGCGGGTGAGTTCTTCACGGGGGGCGACGAAGAGTTTTTCCAGCGCAGCATCGACACGCGCCGTACAGCGCGCCTGGTACGCGGCGATCATGCGTCTTCGCCTTCCGGATCGAAGGGCGCTTCGCTCAGCTCGCCATCGCGTTCCAGCAGGATCTGCACCTTCTGCTCCGCCTGGGTCAGCGCCGCCTGGCAGTCGCGGGTCAGGCGGATGCCCTGCTCGAAGGCACCCAGCGAGTCCTCCAGCGACAGCTCGCCGCTTTCCAGGCGCTCCACCAGCGTTTGCAGCTCGGCGAGGGACTGTTCGAAGTCGAGGGAAGCTTTCTTGCGGGCCATGCGGACATCTCGGCGGGGGTATTCGGAAACCTCGCGACACTAGCAGAGACGGGCTTTGCGGGCAAATCTTCGGTCGGGCTGCCCGGGGTGCTTGCGGACCGCTGGCCTAGTAGCCACCGTCACGGACGCCCTGGTGCTCCGCCACCACTTTGAGCATGCGCAGCGACTCGAAGGGGGCATCCACCACGAACTGGTTGGCCAGCCAGGACGGCACGCTGCCGCCGGGTTCGCCGCGCATTTCGTAGGTGACCTCGGTGAGTTTCGGGCCCTTGGGAACCATCTGCCAGGTGCCGGAGACGCTGGGCACGCGGATGCGGTCCTTGACCGGCGGGATATAGTCCGGATCGGCCTGCAGGCGGCGGATCATGCCGCCGTCCGGGGTTTCCTCGGTGCTCACCTTCAGCACCAGATCCCGCGGCGCTGCGGGCCAGGGCAGTTTGGTGTCGAGGTAGACCCAGATGGCCGCGTCGCTGTACTTGAGCAGGCTCATCTGCGCGCAGGAATAGAGCCAGGCGCAGGAGACGCGCAGGTTCTCCTGCAGGTGGCCGAGGGTGGCGACGTCGGCTTTCACCAGTGTCACCCCGCGGAAGCTCTTGTAGCGCGAGCCGGGTACATCGCTCAGGTAGACCTGCACGCCGTCCGCATCCTTGGCGAGCTTCCAGTCGCTCGCCTGCGCATGGGCCAGCGGCGGGACTGTCAGCAGCAGGGCGAGCAGGGCGATCGAGGAGCATTTCATGGCAACGGACCGGCGAGGGATCAGCTCGATCTTATGCCTGGCTCGTGACAGTGGCGCATTGGCCGGCGAGCGGTCTGGCGGGGGGATTGCGCAAGCGGCGCGAGGCAAATCGCGGGCATTAAAAAAGCCGGCTTGTGGCCGGCTTTCAGGGGGTGGTCCAACCTTACTTCTGGTAGGGCGGACCGCCTTGATTCTGTGGCAGCGCAGCGAGCTGCGTGCGGGGGCCAGGATGGTAGCAAAGTCGGGACGAAAAGCCTATTCCTGGTCATAAAAAAGCCCCGCGCAGGCGGGGCTTTTCGTGGCGGGGGTCAACCCGCAACCATTACTTGGCCTGGAAGGCGGCGACGGCCTTGTTGATGTAGTCGTGCGCCTGGGCAGTGTCGCCCCAGCCTTCGACCTTCACCCATTTGCCCTTCTCGAGATCCTTGTAGTTCTCGAAGAAGTGCTTGATCTGCTCCAGCAGCAGGGCGGGCAGGTCGGTGTATTCCTTCACGTCGTGGTACAGCACGCTCAGCTTGTCGTGCGGCACGGCGATCAGCTTGGCGTCGCCGCCGGCTTCGTCGCTCATGTTCAGCACGCCAACCGGACGGGCGCGGATCACGGAGCCCGGAGCGACCGGATACGGAGTCACCACCAGCACGTCCAGGGGGTCACCGTCGTCGGCCAGGGTGTTCGGAATGAAACCGTAGTTGGCCGGGTAGAACATCGGGGTGGCCATGAAACGGTCGACGAACAGGCAGTCGGTGTCCTTGTCGATCTCGTACTTGATCGGCGCGTGGTTGGCCGGGATCTCGATGGCGACGTAAATGTCGTGCGGCAGGTCTTTGCCAGCCGGGATGCTGCTGTAGCTCATGGACGACTCCAGATAGTGGTCGGGCCGAAAAAGTGCGGCGGATTATAGGCAGATTGCCGTGTCCAAGCCACAGACATCGCCTAGTGCGCCTGAGTTTCCTGATATTCGGGGTGATCGGCCTGCAGCTTGTGCAGACGCGCGAGCGGATCTTGCCGGTAGAACAGCGAAAGCTGTTCATAGACTTTGGGATAGGCCGCCTGAAGGAGGTCCGGAGCGGTAAAGAAGTACTCGCTGGTGACGGCGAAGAACTCCGCCGGATTCTCGGCCGCGTACGGGTCGATGGCGGTGTGCGCCTGCGGGTCGCGGTCGAGCTGTCGGTTCAGGTCGTCGTAGGCGGCCTGCATGGCCGCGGCCCAGTCGGCGACGCGCATGTCGCGGTGCAGCGGCGGCATGCCGTTGGCATCGCCATTGAGCATGTCGAGCTTGTGTGCCAGTTCGTGGATCACCAGGTTGTAGGCATCCCAGCCACCGCCGCTTTCCACGCCGGGCCAGGCGAGGATCACCGGACCCTGCAACGAGGTCTCACCGGCGCGCTCGTCGTCGAATTCGTGCATGACACCCGCCGGGTCGCGGTGCTTCTGCGGGCTGACGAAGTCGTCGGGGTAAAGGACCAGTTCGTGGAAGCCGCCGTACCAGTTCAGGTCCGGCAGGTGCAGCAGCGGCAGCTCGGCCTGGGTGGCCAGGAGCAGGCGGCGGTAGTCGTCCAGTTCGATGCCCGGCAGTGGCGAGAGGCGCTTGTCGCGCAGGAACAGCAGGGCCCGCTCACCGAGTCGCTGCAGGTCTTCTTCGCTCAGGCCGTCAAGAATCGGCAGGTGCCGGCGCACCTGCGCCCACAGCTCGGCGTCGAGCGGATAGCGGGCGAGGAAGCGCCGGCGGCGCCAGGCGCTGAACGACCACATGGGGGATCAGCGCTCGTTGGTTTGGGCCTTGGCCGACGGGCGCAGCTTGTGGCGGACGAAGCCGATCACCATGGGCAGCAGGGAGAAGGCAATGATGCCGATGATCATGAACGAGAGGTTTTGCTTGATGAAGGGCACGTTGCCGAAGAAGAAGCCCAGGGTCACCAGGCCGCCGACCCAGGCGATGCTGCCGGCGACACTGAAGAACACGAAGCGCGCGTAGGGCATGTAGGCCATGCCGGCGACGAAGGGCGCGAAGGTCCGCACGATGGGCAGGAAGCGCGCCAGGGTCACGGTCTTGCCGCCGTGGCGTTCGTAGAAGGCGTGGGTCTGGTCGAGGTAGTCGCGGCGGAAAATCTTCGAGTCCGGGTTGCTGAACAGGCGTTTGCCCAGCGTTCGGCCGATCACGTAGTTGGTGCTGTCACCGGTGATCGCTGCGACCAGCAGCAGGCTGCCGAGCATCCACGGGTCCATGCCGCCGGTGGCGCAGATGGCCCCGGCGATGAAGAGCAGGGAGTCGCCCGGCAGGAAGGGCGTCACCACCAGGCCGGTTTCGCAGAAGATCACCAGGAAGAGGATGGCGTAGATCCAGGTGCCATAGTTGGCTACCGCCAGCGACAGGTAGGTGTCGAGGTGGAGAATCAGGTCGATCGGGTTGAATTCCATGAGAAGCCTGTCTGACAACAAGGTGAACGGCCGGGCCGCCCATTATAAGGCGCGGCCGGGCTGCCGGGAGAGCGCTCCGTCGAATCCTGCGACGGAGGTCCGCGGGAGGATATTACAGCTTCTGCGTGAAAATCCTGTCGCTGTGAGCGCGGCAACGCCTTGTGACAAATGCCGGGGCAGTGCCCCCGGGCTTGTCAGAGCAGGCTCGCCTGCCAGCTCAGCAGGCTCGTCTGGGCCTGAGGCGAAAGCGCGGCCCCGTGCTGATCGCGGGTCGCCGGCAACTGCTCGGCCAGCGGATGCGCGGCGACTTCGCGGGTATTCATCGCGCTTTCCAGACGGGCCTCGGCGATCAGTTGCTGAAGACGACCGCTGCGGCGCAGGGTGCGCAGGCCGCGGTCGAGGCTGGCGGCCAGGGCTTCGCCTTCGGCGCGCTTCTTGGGCACCAGCACGTAGAGCGGCTTGACCTCCAGCGGCGGGTCGACGAACTCCAGTTGCTCGCGCAGCGCCGGGGCGTTCTGGCTGAGCAGCTGGTAGCCGGTGTAGCGGTCCACCACGGCCAGGTCGATGCGCCCGCGCAGGAGCTTTTCCAGGTTCTGCCAGTCGCTGCTGACCACGTCCTTGTTGAGGAAGTCGGCGGCGTCGAAGCCTTCCTGGTTGACGTAGCCGCGCACCACGCCGATGCGGTAGGGGCGCAGGCTGTCGAGGTCGCGTGGGTTGATCGGCAGGGCGCGGTCGCGGCGGCGGAAGAAACCGAGCTGGGAGTCCAGCAGCGGCATCGAGGTGTAGAAGTCCTGGCTGCGGTCGGGTGACAGGTAGGCCGGCATCAGTGCATCGAAGCGGCCTTCGCGGGTTTCGTTGAGGGCCCGTTGCCAGGGCAGGAAGACCAGCTCGGCCTTGTCGCCGTTGAGCGCCAGGGCTTCGCTGAGGATGCGGCTGGCCAGCCCGTTGCCCGGCAGGTCGCTGCCGACGTAGGGCGCCCATTCCAGGGTGGCGACACGCAAGGTCTGAGCCTGGACGCTGGCGCCCAGGATGGCGAGACAGAGACTGGCGGTGCGCAGAACAAGCAGGGAAATACGCATGGGATCCCTTCATGCGGAGGCCGCGGTGATTCCGCTGATTGCACTCTAATGCGCCGGGCCCGCCGATGCCAGCGGGCCGCCCCGCACCTTGGGCGGGATCCTCAGTTGAGGTCGTCGCTGATCGGCAATATGTAGTTCTTGAACTCGCTGTCCTCGCGGAAACCGATGGACTCGTAGACTTTCTGCGCTACTTCGTTGTTGACGCTGGTGGACACGCGCATGCGCACGGCCTGGGTCTCGCGGGCCATCTGCCGGGCGGTCTGCAGCAGGTGGTCGGCGACCAGTTGGCGGCGCGCTTCTTCGGCGACGTAGATGTCGTTGAGGATCCACACGCGCTTGAGCGATAGCGAGGAGTAGCTCGGGTAGAGCTGGCAGAAGCCCATCAGCTTGCTGTCGTCGTCATCCGGCAGGGCCAGGTAGATCACCGATTCCTTGCGGCGCAGGCGCTTCTCGAGGAACTTCCGCGAGGACTCGGGGTAGGGGAGCATGCCGTAGAACTCGCGGTATTTGACGAACAGCGGCGCGAGCAGATCGAGGTGGTCGAGCGTGGCTTGCACGATGCGCATAAGCGGGCCTCGGCGGGAGGTGGGTGGGCTGGTATGGCAATGCAGGGGCTATGCCAGCGGATGGCCATTGGTCCGATGCTGCACCAGAAATTGTTGAAAGCGCAATCCAAGCGAGCGTTTGATCTGGAAGGCTTGGCAGATGGGGCCTAAAGAGCTGTAGGAGCGAGCTTGCTCGCGAACCGCCTCAGCAACGGAGCGGCCGGGAGACACGTTCGCGAGCAAGCTCGCTCCTACAAAAGAGCAGTACGCAGCGGCCGGGAGTTCAGGTCAGCAGGAAATTCGCCCCTGGCCCGCCGCCCTCCAGGGTCGGCAGCTCCGCCTCGTCCTTCAGGTTTACCCCCGACAGCTGCCGGCGGCAGGCCTCGCGCATCAGGTACAGCAAGCGGTGAGTGGCGAGGCCGTAGCTGAGGCCTTCCAGGCGCACGTTGGAGATGCAGTTGCGGTAGGCGTCGTTCAGACCGACCTTCGGTGCCCAGGTGAAGTACAGGCCCAGGCTGTCCGGCGATGACAGGCCGGGGCGTTCGCCGATCAGGATCACCACCATCTTCGCCCGCAGCAGCTCGGCGACTTCATCGGCCACGGCAACCCGTCCCTGTTGCACCAGCGCGACCGGCGACAGGCTCCAGCCTTCGTTGCGCGCCTGTTCTTCCATGCGTTCGAGGAAGGGCAGGCTGTGACGCTGCACGGCCAGCGACGAGAGGCCGTCGGCGATCACCACGGCGAGGTCGTAGCCCTGGGGATGGCGGTCGGCGTGGCGGCGCAGGATGTCCGCCGATGCCGCGTTCAGCCGGCGGCCCAGATCGGGACGTTGCAGATAGGTGTCGCGGTCGGCGGCGGCGCTGTGCAGCAGCAAAGTGTCGCGGCCGCGTTCGGCCAGTTGTTCGGCGAGGCCGTCGCGGTCGAAGGGCAGATGCACGGCGTCGCGCGCCTGGGCGTGGGCGAACTGGAAGTCCAGCTGCGCGCCGGTCGGCAGGCTGGTGCCGGCGCGGCCCAGGGCGATACGCGCGGAGGTCAGGCGGCGCAATTCCTGCCAGGGGTTGGGGGTGAAGCTGTCGCTCATCGAAGACTCCTCAACTCAGGACAGTTGCGCCAGCGCGTGGCGGAACGCGCCGGGCAGTTGACCGGCCATCTGCACGCGGCCGTCCTGCTGGCGGAGGATTTCCATGCGCTCCAGCCACGTCTCGAACTCCGGCGCCGGCCGCAGGCCCAGCGTCTGGCGCGCGTAGAGCGCGTCGTGGAAGGAGGTGGTCTGGTAGTTGAGCATCACGTCGTCGGAGCCGGGGATGCCCATGATGAAGTTGATGCCGGCCACGCCGAGCAGGGTCAGGAGCATGTCCATGTCGTCCTGGTCGGCCTCGGCGTGGTTGGTGTAGCAGATGTCGCAACCCATGGGCACGCCGAGCAGCTTGGCGCAGAAATGGTCTTCCAGGCCGGCGCGGATGATCTGCTTGCCGTTGTACAGGTACTCGGGGCCGATGAAGCCGACCACGGTGTTCACCAGGAACGGCTTGAAGTGCCGCGCCACCGCGTAGGCGCGGGTCTCGCAGGTCTGCTGGTCGACGCCGTGGTGGGCATTGGCCGACAGCGCGCTGCCCTGGCCGGTCTCGAAGTACATCAGGTTCTCGCCCAGCGTGCCGCGCTTCTGCGACAGCCCGGCCTCGTAGCCTTCCCGGAGAATCGACAGGTTCACGCCGAAACTCGCGTTGGCCGCCTCGGTGCCGGCGATGGACTGGAACACCAGGTCCAGCGGCGCGCCGCGGTTGATCGCCTCGATGGAGCTGGTGACGTGGGTGAGCACGCAGGACTGGGTGGGAATCTCGTAGCGCTGGATGATCGCGTCGAGCATCTCCAGCAGGGTGCAGATCGATTGCAGGCTGTCGGTGGCCGGGTTGATGCCGAGCATGGCGTCGCCGTTGCCGTAGAGCAGGCCGTCGAGCACGCTGGCGGCGATGCCGGCCGGGTGGTCCGTCGGGTGGTTGGGCTGCAGCCGGGTGGACATGCGCCCGCGCAGCCCCATGGTGTTGCGGAAGCGGGTGACCACGCGGATCTTCTGCGCGACCAGCACCAGGTCCTGCACGCGCATGATCTTCGACACTGCCGCGGCCATCTCCGGCGTCAGCCCGGGAGCAAGGGCGCGCAGGCTGGTTTCGTCGGCGGCATCGCCGAGCAGCCAGTCGCGCAGGCCGCCTACCGTGAGGTGGCTGACCGGGGCGAAGGCCTGGCGGTCGTGGCTGTCGATGATCAGCCGGGTGACCTCGTCGCTCTCGTAGGGGATCAGCGCCTCGTCGAGGAAGTGCTTGAGCGGGATGTCGGCCAGCGCCATCTGCGCGGCGACGCGCTCGGCATCGCTGCCGGCGGCGACCCCCGCGAGGCGGTCGCCGGAGCGCGCCGGGCTGGCCTTGGCCATCACCTCGCGCAGGCTGTCGAAGCGCCAGGTCTGGCCACCGACGCTGTGGACGAATCCGGACATGGCGCTACTCCTCAGCCCTGGCTGGCGAACGATGCGTCGGTGCCGCGGTTGAGGCTGATGACGATGCTGCAGAGGGAGCAGCCGCCGATCATCAGCACCAGGAACACCGAGGCGATGACGCTGTTGAACCAGAGCATGGCGGCCAGGCACACCAGCGCCAGCACCAGCGCGATGGCCGGCACCACCGGGTAGCCTGGCGCGCGGAAGCTGCGCTCCAGGTCCGGCTCGCTGCGGCGCAGCTTGAACAGGCTGAACATGCTCATGATGTACATGACGATGGCGCCGAACACGCTCATGGTGATCATCGCCGCGGTCAGGGTCATGCCCTGCAGGCTGATCAGGCCGTCGCTGAAGATCGCCGCGATGCCCACGGCGCCGCCGGCGAGGATGGCGCGGTGCGGGGTCTGGAAGCGCGACAGCCTGGCCAGGCCGCGGGGCAGGAAGCCGGCGCGGGCGAGGGCGAAGAACTGCCGCGAGTAGCCCAGGATGATGCCGTGGAAGCTCGCCACCAGGCCGAACAGGCCGATCCACACCAGCATGTGCATCCAGGTCGAGTTGTTGCCCACCACGGCTTTCATCGCCTGCGGCAGCGGGTCGTTGATGTTCGACAGGGCGCGCCAGTCGCCCACGCCGCCGGCGAAGATCATCACGCCGATGGCCAGGGTCACCAGGGTCAGGATGCCGGCGATGTAGGCACGCGGGATGGTGCGTTTCGGATCCTTGGCTTCTTCGGCGGCCATGGCCGCACCCTCGATGGCGAGGAAGAACCAGATGGCGAACGGGATCGCGGCGAAGATGCCGGCCATGGCGGTGGAGCCGAACACGTCGGAGCCGGCCCAGCCATTGAGCACGAAGTTGCTGAAGCTGAAGCCCGGTGCGACCACGCCCATGAACACCAGCAACTCGGCCACCGCCAGCACGGTCACCACCAGCTCGAAGGTGGCGGCGATGCTCACGCCAAGGATGTTCAGGGTCATGAAGATCACGTAAGCGCCGGTGGCTGCCCACCGCGGATCGAGGCCGGGGAACTGCACGTTGAGGTAGGCGCCGATGGCCATGGCGATGGCCGGCGGGGCGAAGACGAATTCGATCAGGGTGGCGATGCCGGCGATCATCCCGCCGGTCTTGCCGAACGCCCGCAGGCTGTAGGCGAAGGGGCCGCCGGCGTGGGGGATGGCGGTGGTCAGCTCGGTGTAGCTGAAGATGAAGCAGGTATACATCACCGCCACGATCAGCGTAGTGACGAGGAAGCCCAGGGTGCCGGCGGCGGCCCAGCCGTAGCTCCAGCCGAAGTACTCGCCGGAGATCACCAGGCCCACGGCGAGCCCCCAGAGGTGCAGGGTGCCAAGCGTTGGTTTGAGTTGTGATGCGCTCATTGTTGTTATTCCTCTCTCCGCAAGGGATAGGCCGCAAGGGGCGGGCCGCAGGGGCATGGACGGATAGCCGAGCCCCGATGGTAGTGGCGCACTGCCGCGCAAGACTTGACCGCTGGAACCGGCTTTCGCCGTGCAGGGTCAACTGGTTGTTACCCATCGCCCCACCGTGCGCACGGTGCCCGCTTCTGGTGCCCGAAATTGCCTGCCCGCCCCGTGCTGTGGCAGCTGCAGGTCAGGCGTAGCGCGGTGTTCGGCTGATTGGACAAGAGCTGGACGAGGCACGGGATTTGCTTCGTTTATGGGTTCGAAGTGCCTCATAACAAGATCGGTAACCGACATGAGCCAGCCTCTGTTTTCCCCGTCCGGCCTGAGCCTGCCCCTGGCCAGCAACATCGGCGTGCTGTCCGCCGCCGCCAGCGGCCTGGGTCGCTTCATCGGCGACCAGGGCGGCGATATCGACCGCGTCTTCGGCCGCGCCGGCATCGATCCGGAGCGCCTGCTGCATCCGACCCTGAGCCTGGCGCTGACCAACTATTGCCAGGTGCTGGAAGAGGCCGCTCGGCAGTCGGGTTGCGACAACTTCGGCCTGCGCTACGGCGAGCAGTTCCGCCCCCGCGAGCTGGGCCTGCTGGGCTACGTCGGGCTGTGCTCGGAGACCCTGGAAGAGGCGCTGAAGAACTTCGCCGCGGCCTTCCCCTATCACCAGCACGACACCCTGATCCGCCTGGTGGATTGCGGCGAGTGCTATCGCTTCGACTACCAGGTGCGCCATGGCGCGATCCTCGACCGCCGGCAGGACGCCGAGCTGACCTTGGGGATGGCGCTGAACCTGATGCGCCACGCGCTCGGCCCCGAGTGGGCGCCGCGCGCAGTGAGCTTCGAGCACGCGCGGCCGGAAGGCTGGCAGGAACACGGTCGGGTGTTCGACGCGCCGGTGCTGTTCCAGCGCGGCTGCAATTCGATGCTGATTCCCAAGCGCGACCTCTACGGCCGGCAGATGCCCGAGCGCGACGCCAACCTGCTGTTCCTGGTGCAGGACGTGATCCGTCGCCTGGGTGAGCAGAGTGGTGCGCCGAATCTGGTGGAGGATGCCGGCACGCAGATTCGCCTGGCGCTGGCGGATGGCGAGCCATCGCTGGAGATCATCGCCGAGCAGCTGGAACTCACCACCGCCGGCCTGCAACGGCGCCTGCGCGAGGCCGGGCTGAGCTTCAGCCAGTTGGTCGAAAACACCCGTCGCGAGCTGGCGCTGCACTACCTGCGGCAGCCGCAGCGGCCGATCTCCGAGCTGGCGCCGTTGCTCGGGTATTCCGAGACCAGCGCGTTCTCCCGCGCCTTCCGCCGCTGGTTCGGCGTGAGCCCGCGGCAGTGGCGTAGCGACGCCAGCTGAACCGTGCTTCGTGGGGCGCCGGCTATGCCGGCGGCCTGCGTACGGATCGCGGGCGTGGCCCGCTCCTACAGGTCCGTGCGATGTTCAAACCTTGGGTAGGAGCGGACTCCGTCCGCGATGGTCTGTCCTCTCACCGTGCGCCGCAGGTTTCTCCCGGGCATAAAAAAGCGCGGCCCGTGGGCCGCGCAAAGATCGATTCGGGGGAGGCCGCCCGGCGCGAGCCGGGCGGGTGGATCAGAACAAACTCAGAAGAAGCCCAGCGGGTTGATGTCGTAGCTCACCAGCAGGTTCTTGGTCTGCTGGTAGTGGTCAAGCATCATCTTGTGGGTCTCGCGGCCCACGCCGGATTTCTTGTAGCCGCCGAACGCGGCGTGCGCCGGGTACAGGTGATAGCAGTTGGTCCACACGCGGCCGGCCTTGATGCCACGGCCCATGCGGTAGGCGCGGTTGATGTCGCGGGTCCAGACGCCCGCGCCCAGGCCGTACTCGGTGTCGTTGGCGATCGCCAGTGCCTCGGCCTCGTCCTTGAAGGTGGTGACGCCTACTACCGGCCCGAAGATTTCCTCCTGGAACACGCGCATCTGGTTGCTGCCCTTGAGCAGCGTCGGCTGGATGTAATAGCCGGTGGAGAGGTTGCCTTCGAGTTTCTCGACCTTGCCGCCGACCAGCACCTGCGCACCTTCCTGCTGGGCGATGTCGAGGTAGGAAAGGATCTTCTCGTACTGCTGCTGCGAGGCCTGGGCGCCGACCATGGTGTCGGTGTCCAGCGGGTCGCCGCGCTTGATGGCCTTCACCTTCTTCATCACCACGTCCATGAACTGCGGGTAGATGGACTCCTGCACCAGCGCGCGGGACGGGCAGGTGCACACCTCGCCCTGGTTGAAGAAGGCCAGCACCAGGCCTTCGGCGGCCTTCTCGATGAAGGTCGGCTCGGCCTGCATGATGTCTTCGAAGTAGATGTTCGGGCTCTTGCCGCCCAGCTCCACGGTGGACGGAATGATGTTCTCGGCGGCGCACTTGAGGATGTGCGAGCCCACCGGCGTGGAGCCGGTGAAGGCGATCTTGGCGATGCGCTTGCTGGTGGCCAGAGCTTCACCGGCCTCTTTACCAAAGCCCTGGACGACGTTGAGCACGCCCTTGGGCAGCAGATCGCCGATCAGCTCCATCAGCACGCAGATGCCCAGCGGGGTCTGCTCGGCCGGCTTGAGCACGATGCAGTTGCCGGCGGCCAGGGCCGGGGCGAGTTTCCACGCCGCCATCAGCAGCGGGAAGTTCCACGGGATGATCTGCCCGACCACGCCCAGCGGCTCGTGGATGTGGTACGCGACGGTGCTGTCGTTGATCTCGGCGGCGCTGCCCTCCTGCGCGCGGATGCAACCGGCGAAGTAGCGGAAGTGGTCGGCGGCCAGCGGGATGTCGGCGTTGAGGGTTTCGCGGACCGGTTTGCCGTTGTCCCAGGTTTCGGTGACGGCCAGCAGCTCCAGGTTCTGTTCGATGCGGTCGGCGATCTTCAGCAGCACCAGCGAGCGGTCCTGCACCGAGGTGCGGCCCCAGGCATCGGCAGCGGCGTGGGCGGCGTCCAGCGCCTTGTCGATGTCCTCGGCGGTGGAACGGGGGAATTCGGCGATGGGCTGGCCATTCACCGGCGAGGTGTTGGTGAAGTACTGACCCTTCACCGGCGGGACGAATTCGCCGCCGATGTAGTTGCCGTAGCGCGCCTTGAACGAAACGATGGCGCCTTCGCTACCGGGATGGGCATAACGCATGGTCGGATCTCCTGGGTCTTGTGCTTGTTGGGGAGGACGTTGAACAAGCGTAGAGCAAGGGCCGGGCCATGCCAGTGAAAGGCGCGCCGTACATGGCCTGGACGGCTGCCTGCCGATGCCCCGGAAAGGGCGCTGTTGCGCCTGCGGTACAGTGCTTCGTGACACTTTGTCCCGTATTCGTGACAGTCGTGACCTGACGGTCGGCCGAACGTTGCATTGGGCTGGCGCGTGGGGGATGCTGTCCTGCGTTCTGCTGAATTGTCCTACAGGATTCGACAGAGCCTCGGGGCTGCCTCCCCGACCCCAAGCGGAGAACAACAAGAATGCGCGCCAACGATTTGAGCCGCCACGCCCGCCAGGTCATGACCGTGGCCGAGGGCAAGGCCCGCGCCGGAGCCCCCGGCGCCGACCCGTCGATCGCCCGCTCCTGGATGCGCTGCCTGGAGCAGTACCACCTCGACCCGGCGCAGCCCATGGCGCCAGCCGTGCTGGAGCACGCGCGCATGCTCGAAGTCCGCGAGCGCCATCGCCAGGTGCTGGAGATCGCCAGCGGCGAGATGAACAGTCTGCACCAGCAACTGTCCGGCGCCGGCCATGCGGTGCTGCTCACCGATTCCCGCGGGGTGATCCTCAACTGCGTCAGCGAAGCCGCCGAACGGCGCACCTTCGAACTGGCCGGGCTGTGGCTCGGCGCCGACTGGAGCGAGGCCCGCGAAGGCACCAACGGCATCGGCACCTGCCTGGTGGAGCGGCAGGCGCTGACCATCCACCAGGATGAACATTTTCGCAGCCGCCACACCGGCCTGACCTGCTCGGCCAGCCCGGTGTTCGACCCGCAGGGCGAACTGCTGGCGGTGCTCGACGTTTCCTCCGCGCGTCGCGACGTGTCGCGGCAGAGCCAGTTCCACACCATGGCGCTGGTCAACCTGTCGGCCAAGGCCATCGAGAGCTGCTACTTCCTGCGCCATTTCGAGGACCAGTGGCTGCTGCGCTTCCACCTGCAACCGGACGGCCTCGGGCTGTTCAGCGAAGGCCTGCTGGCCTTCGGCGGCGACGGGCGCATCCGTGCCGCCAACCAGAGTGCCATCAACCTGCTCGGCAGTCGCCGGGAAAGCCTGATCGGCCGCTCGCTGGAGCAGTTCTTCGATTGCCGCCTGGACGACCTGTTCAGTCGCGCCGACCCGCATCCCAACGCCAGCTGGCCGCTGCGCACCCACGCCGGGCGCACCCTGTATGCGCTGCTGCGCGGCAAGCGGCCCATCGCCGCCGCGCCGGTCCTGCCGCGCGCGCCGCTGGCGAAAGGCTTGTGCATCGACGACCCGCAACTGGCCCACGATTTCCGCCGTGCGCTGAAGGTCTACGCCCACGACGTGCCGCTGCTGCTGCAGGGCGAGACCGGCACCGGCAAGGAGGCTTTCGCCCGCGCCGTACACCTGGGCGGCGAGCGCGCCGGCAAGAGTTTCGTCGCGCTGAACTGCGCGGCGATTCCCGAGACCCTGATCGAGAGCGAGCTGTTCGGCTATCGCGGCGGCAGCTTCACCGGCGCGCGCAAGGAAGGCATGCGCGGCAAGCTGCAGCAGGCCGATGGCGGCACGCTGTTCCTCGACGAGATCGGCGACATGCCGCTGGCGCTGCAGACCCGCCTGCTGCGCGTGCTGGAAGAGCGCCAGGTGGTGCCCATCGGCGGTGAGCCGCAGGATGTGGATATCCGCCTGATCAGCGCCAGCCACCGCGATCTGGAAGCACTGGTCACCGCCGGGCAGTTCCGCGAAGACCTCTATTACCGCCTCAACGGCCTGGTGGTCGCGTTGCCGCCGCTGCGCGAGCGCGAAGACCGTGGCGCGCTGCTCGATCACTTGCTGGCCGAGGAGAGCAAGGGCCGCAGCGTGCGCCTGGACGACGACGTGCGCCGGCACCTGCTGGACTTCCCCTGGCCGGGCAACGTGCGCCAGCTGCGCAACGTGCTGCGCACGCTCTGTGCGCTGTGCGATGGCGGACGCATCCAGATGGCCGACCTGCCGCCGGACCTGCGCCGCGCGCCGGCTCCTCCTGCGACTCGCGCCGTCATGGCCGAGGAGGGCGGCGATGCCCTCGGCGCGGCCGAGCGCAAGGCGCTGCTGGAGGTGCTCGAAGTGCATCACTGGCATGTCAGCCGGGTCGCGCAGCACCTGGGCATCAGCCGCAATACGCTGTACCGCAAGCTCAATCGCCACGGCCTGAGCAGGAAGAGCCTTTCGTAGGAGCAACTGTCTTTCTCTGAAAGCCCGTACCTGGGCTTTCCCTCTCCCTAACCCTGGCTGCGCGCCCCGCTCGGAAGGGAGAGGGGACTGTATGGTGCCAGCTGAAACCATGGCATCAGTCGGCACGAACTGCTCCCTCTCCCTTCAGCGAGAGGGCAGGGGAGAGGGTATTGGCCCTGGCACCGAGGCATGTCCTGGAAACCGAGATTCCTCCACTTGTCCGCGCATTCCCGCTGGCATTTCAGCTCGAACGGGAACCGCCTCCCCACCTCGTCGTCTGATGCCCCGGCGGCGGGCCGCGCGGGGGCGCGCTATGCTACTCTGCCGCCCATTCGAAGCGCCTTCAAAGGCTTGATTGCAGGAGTCTGCATGCATATCCACATCCTCGGCATCTGCGGCACCTTCATGGGGTCGCTGGCCGTCCTGGCCAAGGAACTGGGCCACCACGTGACCGGCTCCGACGCCAACGTCTACCCGCCCATGAGCACCCAGCTGCAGGCCCAGGGCATCGAGCTGATGCAGGGCTACGATCCCGCGCACCTGGAGCCGGCTCCGGACCTGGTGGTGGTCGGCAACGCGCTGTCGCGCGGCAACCCGGCAGTGGAGTACGTGCTGAACAAGGGCCTGCCCTATGTCTCCGGCCCGCAGTGGCTGGCCGATCACGTGCTGCAGGGCCGCTGGGTCCTGGCGGCCGCCGGCACCCACGGCAAGACCACCACCAGCAGCATGCTGGCCTGGGTGCTGGAGCACGCGGGCATGAGCCCGGGCTTCCTGATCGGCGGTGTGCCGCAGAACTTCGGCGTCTCCGCGCGGCTGGGCGGCACCCCGTTCTTCGTGGTCGAGGCTGACGAGTACGACAGCGCCTTCTTCGACAAGCGCTCCAAGTTCGTCCACTACCACCCGCGCACCGCGATCCTGAACAACCTGGAATTCGACCACGCGGACATCTTCCCCGACCTCGCGGCCATCGAGCGGCAGTTCCACCACCTGGTGCGGACCATCCCCGGTGAAGGCCTGGTCATCCACCCCACTTCCGAGACCGCGCTCAAGCGCGTGATCGACATGGGCTGCTGGACCCCGGTACAGACCACCGGTGAAGGCGGCCAGTGGCAGGCGCGCCTGCTCAGCGAAGACGGCTCGCACTTCGAGGTGCTGTTCGACGGCAAGGCCCAGGGCACCGTGGACTGGGAGCTGACCGGCCAGCACAACGTCGCCAACGCCCTGGCCTGCCTCGCGGCGGCCCGCCATGTCGGCGTGGTGCCGGAGCTGGGTTGCGCTGCGCTGTCGGCCTTCAAGAGCGTCAAGCGGCGCATGGAGAAGGTCGCCGAGGTCAAAGGCGTGACCCTCTTTGACGACTTCGCCCACCACCCGACGGCCATCGCCACCACCCTCGACGGCCTGCGCAAGCGCGTTGGCACAGCGAAGGTGATCGCCGTGGTCGAGCCGCGTTCCAACTCGATGAAGCTCGGCGCCCACCGCGATGGCCTGCCGGAGTCCGTGGTGCAGGCTGACCACGTGTTCTGGTACGCGCCGCCGAACCTCGGCTGGGACCTGGCTGCCACCGTCGCCAGCTCCACCGTGCCCACGCAAGTGTGCGATTCGCTGGAAGCCATCATCGCGGGCGTGAAAGCCATCGCTACGCCGGGCACCCAGGTGGTGGTCATGAGCAACGGCGGATTCGGCGGCCTGCACGGCAAGCTGGCCCAGGCGCTGGAGGGCTGAGCATGGCCGGAGCCGAACGCGTCACCCTCGCCATGACCGGCGCCTCGGGCGCCCAGTACGGCCTGCGCCTGCTCGACTGCCTGGTGCAGGAAGACCGCGAGGTGCACTTCCTGATCTCCAAGGCCGCGCAACTGGTGATGGCCACCGAGACCGACGTGACCCTGCCGGGCAAGCCGCAGGCGATGCAGGCTTTCCTCAGCGAATACACCGGCGCCGCGCCGGGGCAGATTCGTGTCTACGGCAAGGAGGACTGGATGGCCCCGGTGGCCTCCGGCTCCGGCGCGCCCAGTGCGATGGTGGTGGTGCCCTGCTCGACGGGGACGCTCTCGGCCATCGCCACCGGCGCCTGCAACAACCTCATCGAACGCGCCGCCGACGTGGCACTGAAGGAGCGCCGCCAGCTGATCCTGGTGCCGCGCGAGGCGCCGTTCTCCAGCATCCACCTGGAGAACATGCTCAAGCTGTCCAACATGGGCGCGGTGATCCTGCCGGCCGCTCCGGGCTTCTATCACCAGCCGCAGACAGTCGACGACCTGATCGACTTCGTCGTCGCGCGCATCCTCAATCAGCTGGGCATTCCCCAGGACATGCTGCCGCGCTGGGGCGAACACCATCTTGTCAGTGACGAATAAACTCCTCGCCGCCCTGCTGCTCTTGCAACTGGGCGGTTGCGCCACCGTGAACACCCTCAACGACAGCCGCCCCGGCGATCCGCTGATCTATGCCGGCACCCGGCTGGACTGGTATTCGCTCAATGGCGGCTGCTGTCCGAAGGATCACTTCGGCACCGACGCGCCGGCCTACCCCGGCCTCGACCTGCCCGGCAGCGCGCTGCTGGATACCCTGCTGCTGCCACTGTCGCTTGCCGCGGAACTGGGCATCGGCCTGCAGGTGTGGGGCGGGAACTAGTCGCTCCCGCCCATCGCAGCAACGCCTCCCCCTGTAGGAGCGGGCCACGCCCGCGATCGCGGACCAGGTCCGCGCTCACATGCGTGCATGTTGTTGACCGGCTGGATGGGCATTCCCCTGCAAGGGCGCCTGTTGGCGCCTTCGCGGGCATGGCCCGCTCCGACAGGGTGTTCCAGTGGGCGGCAGGGGGGTTACTTGCCGAGCTTGCGCAGTTCGTCCGACTCGACGACGCGCACGCCCTTGCCCGGTTCCAGGGCCAGGCGCCAGAGCGCGCGGGCCAGGGCGATGGCTTCGATGCCGTGCAGCTTGCCCGGCAGGATGCGCGAGAAGGGCGCGGCGAGTAGTTCGGCCAGGCGGACTTCCTCGCGCTGGCCCAGCAGCAATGACGGCCGTGCGATGGTCAGTTGCTGCCAGCCTTGCTGGCGCAGGGCATCTTCCAGTTCGCCCTTGGTCCGGCTGTAGAAGATCGACGACTGGCTGTCCGCGCCCAGCGCGCTGACCACGATGTAGTGCCGCGCGCCCAGGGCCAGGCCGCGCTCGCCCAGGGCCAGCGGCAGGTCGAAGTCGACACTGCGGAAGGCCTCCTCGGAGCCGGCTTCCTTGAGCGTGGTGCCCAGGCAGCAGAACACCGTATCCACCGGCTGGAGCAGGTGGGGGATGAGTTCCGCCAGCGGGCCGATGGGATTGTCCAGACGTGGGTGCTCCGCCAGCTTCCTTCGGGCCGGGGCGATGACGCGCTTGACCGTGGGCTCGTTGAGCATGCGGTCGAGCAGATGCTCACCGGTCAGGCCGGTGGCGCCAGCTAGCAGGATATTCGTCGGTTTCGAGTACATCTGTGTTTCCCCTCTGACACACTTTCCAGCTTAGTTGCCGCCCTGTCGTTTTGCCTGCGCATCGCCATTGCCGAGCGCCAGCTCGCCGTGCGACTGCTGCGCGCGCAGGGCCTGCCAGCGAGTAATGACCGCCTCCGGCGCCCAGAGTTGCGGCTCCGACGGCTCGAATTCTTCCTCCTTCTCGCGCTTGGCCACGGTAGCGCTGGCCTGCTTGAAGGCCAGCTTGAGGTCGTCGGTCTGCTGGAATGCCTTGGCGAACAGTGCATCGCCGAAGTAGGTGAAATCGGCTTCCTCGGAGCAGCCGAAGGACACCCGGTCACTGCGCGCGGCGGTCATGATCAGGGTCTTGTCGTCCTTGAGTGCGGGGATGAAGCCGCCGCTGAAGCAGGCGGAAATCACCAGCACCTTGTAGCGGTCCTTCAGCGGGGCGAGCAGCGTGGCCAGTTCGCTGGCCGGCAGGTCGTCGAGCTTCAGGCCCGGCATGTCCAGCACCAGCTGGTGGTCGTGGGAGCCGTGGCTGGTCAGGTAGATGAACACCAGGTCTTCCGGACCGCTGCGCTCGGCGAGGGTGCGCAGGGTTCGGGCGAGGGTTTCGCGGGTGGCCATCGGGCGGTCGGCGAGGTGGTCGCGGTGGTTCACCAGGCGTACCACGCCGCGCGCGCCGAAGCGCTCGCCGAGCAGGTTGGCGACGTAGTCGGCCTCGCGCAGGAACACGCTCTGCTTGCCGTCGCCGCCCAGGCTGACGCCGTAGAGCTCGATCGCCGGAGTGGATTGGGGGATGGCGGCCAGCGCCTGGTCGAGCAGCGCACCCTGTTCCAGCAGCCCCACCTCCAGCGGATTGGGCAGCAGCTTGCCGGCGGCGTCCTGGCGCAGCTGGCCGGCGCTCCAGGTGCCTTTCTGCACACTGCCGTCATGGCGGGTGAGGGTGCCGGCGCCGGAGTATTCGCCACGGGCGAAGCCACCGCTGTAGGTCTGGCCGTCGGCCTTGCTCAGGGTGCCCTGGCCGTCGAAACGCCAGAAACGGAAGTCGCCCTTGTAGCGGCTGCCATCGGTGCCGATGAACTCACCCGGCCCGCTCAGTGCGCCGGCCTTGAAGCGACCGGACCAGACATCGCCGTCGGCGTTCTGGAAGCGCCCGTTGCCGTCGAACTGGTCGTTGCGGAACTCGCCGGCATACTGGTCACCCGCGTCGTCGCGGAAGATGCCCTTGCCTTCGAGCACGCCGTTCTTGAACGGGCCGCTGTACTGGTTGCCGAGGCTGTCGCGGCGGGCGCCTTCACCGTTGGCCTCGCCCCTGGCGAAGTAGCCCTGGTGACGGGTGCCGTCGGCCAGTTCGAGGCTGCCGGTGCCTTCGTAACGACCCTTGCGGAAGCCGCCGCTGTAGGTGGTGCCGTTCTGGGAAAGCCGCCCTTCGCCGTCGAATTCGCCGCGCTTGAACTGGCCCTCGTAGAAGCTGCCGTCAGCGTACTGCAGGCGGCCGAGACCCTCGAAAAGGCCGTCGTGGAACTCGCCTTCATAGCTCGTGCCGTTGCCGTCGTTCCACTTGCCCTGGCCACTCTGCAGGCCCTTGTCGAAGCCGCCCTCGTACCAGGCGCCGTTGCTGTAATCCAGCCGGCCCGGGCCCTGCAGTTGGCCGTTCACTAAATCGCCACGGTAGCGTGCGCCATCGGGCAGGCGGGCGTCCGGAGGCGTCAGCGGTTCGCCTTCGCCACAGGCGGCGAGCAGCAAGGCGAGGCTCAAGGACAGGAGTTGGCGTGGCATCGGGGCTCTCGAATCGACGGTGGGGCGCAGAGTGAGTGTGACGTAAAAAAGCCCGCGGTCGCGGGCTTTTTTCTCAGACGCGCGTTGCACGTCGATGACGAGCCGTCAGACGAAGCACAGGCTCAGGGATTCGGCGATGTAGGCCGGCTTGGGCAGGCCCTCGATCTCCAGGGTGCAGCGGGCCTTGATCAGCCACTGGCCGGGGTTCTTCTCGGTGATGTCGGTGATGGTCACCTGCAGACGCACGCGCGAATCCACCGGTACCGGCTGGATGAAGCGCACGCTGTCCAGGCCGTAGTTGACCACCATCTTGGGGTTCTCCGGCAGGACCAGCAGGCCCTCGCAGAGCTTGGGGATCAGCGACAGCGACAGGAAACCGTGGGCGATGGTGCCGCCGAAGGGTGTCTTCTTCGCCTTCTCCGGGTCGACGTGGATGAACTGGTGGTCCTCGGTGCACTCGGCGAACTGGTTGATGCGCTGTTGATCGACGGTGATCCACTGCGAATGTCCCAGGTCCTTGCCGATGTAATCCTTCAGTGCGCTAACGGGTACGAATGCCATGTTTCCTCCGGGGATATCGTTGTTCTTCTAGTGCGGCCTGCGTAAGAGTCCGCCAACAGATCAGCATGGGGTCCGCGGCCGGTCAAGCCGCAGCGGCATTCATGCTTTGGGCGAATGCCGAGCCATAGCGGTCGCCGGGCGGGCATAATGGCGCCTCGTTGCGCTGGAGATTTCCCTGATGTTGTTACGCGGCCTGACCTGGCTGGTGCTGTTCCAACTGCTCGGCACGGGCCTGAATGCTCTCATCCTGCACATGATTCCCGGCCCGATCATTGGGCTGGTGCTGCTGTTCGCCTTCCTGGTGTGGAACGGCGAGGTGAGCAAGCCGGTGAACGAGGCGGCCGCCTCGCTGCTGCGCTACCTGCCGTTGCTGCTGGTGCCGGCGGCGGTGGGCGTGATGGTCTACGCCAGGCAGATCGCCGCGGACTTCTGGGCCATCGTCGGCGCCCTGGCGCTGTCGCTGCTGGTGTCCTTCGTATTCGCCGGCTGGCTGATGCAGAAGCTCATCGACCGCCAGCGCAAGCAGAAGGAGGGCGCGTGATGTTCGACTGGGAAGGCGCGCTGAACTCCGTCATCCACCATCCGCTGTTCTGCGTCGGCGTCACCCTGGGTGCCTACCAGCTGGCGCTGGCCGCCTACGAGCGCACGCGCTGGGTGTTCCTGCAGCCGGTGCTGGTGTCGATGCTGATCGTCATCGCGGTGCTGCTGGCCTGCGGTATCGACTACACCGAGTACAGCAACAGCGCCAAGGTGCTGACCATCCTCCTCGGCCCGGCCACCGTGGCGCTGGCGGTGCCGCTGTTCCTCAACCTGAAACGCATCCGCCAGCTGTTCTGGCCGACACTGATCACCCTGCTGGTCGGCGGCCTGTTCGCCACCGCGCTGGGCATCGGCCTGGGCTGGCTGTTCGGCGTCGATCACGAATTGCTGATGAGCCTGGCGCCCAAGTCGGTGACCTCGCCGATTGCCATGCTGGTGGCCAGCCAGATCGGCGGCGTGGCGGCGCTGGCAGCGGTGTTCGTGCTGATCACCGGCGTGCTCGGTGCCATCCTCGGCCCGGAACTGCTGCGCCGTTTCGGCGTGCATCACCCGGCTGCGCAAGGCATGGCGCTGGGCATGACCGCCCATGCCGTGGGTACTTCACGCGCCCTGCAGGAAGGCGAGGAGTGCGGCGCCTTCGCCGCCCTGGCCATGAGCCTGATGGGCGTGGCCACCGCTGTGCTGCTACCGTTGGCGGTAGCGCTGATCGCCTGACGAATCGACGGAGTGTCCATGAGTTTCCCGCTGTTCCCCCTCAACACCGTGCTGTTTCCCGGCTGCCGCCTCGACCTGCAGATCTTCGAGGCGCGCTACCTGGACATGATCGGCCGCTGCATGAAGCAGAACGGCGGCTTTGGCGTGGTGGCCATCGTCGAGGGCGAGGAGGTTGGCGATGCACCGGAGCGCTACAGCCTGGTCGGCTGCGAGGCGCATATCCGTGACTTTCAGCAGCAGTCCAATGGCCTGCTGGGTATCCGTGTCGAGGGTGGCCGGCGCTTCCGCGTGCTCTCCACCAACGTGCAGACGGACCAGCTGACCGTGGCCGAAGTGCAGTGGCTGGACGAGCAGCCCGACCAGCCGCTGACCAAGGAACACGACGACCTTGCGGCGCTGCTCGAAGCGCTGTCCATGCACCCCATGGTCTCCGCGCTGGAGATGGGCGGCGAAGTCAGCGGCCAGCAGGCCCTGGCCTGCCAGCTCGCCTACCTGCTGCCCTTCGAACGCGACCAGAAGCAGGTTCTGCTGGAGATGGACGACCCCACCGTACGCCTGGCGCGCATCCAGGTGCTGCTGGAACAGTTGCAGGGCGACTTCGTCGCCTGACATGCCGACGCACCCTGCACGCTGGCTCCTACAGGGATACATCGGTGCACTGGGTGAGGGCAGGCCCAGGCACGATTTGCCCGTGGAAAACGACAAGGCCCGCGAGTGCGGGCCTTGTGCTTTTACGGGCAGGGAGAGCGCTCAGAACGAATCTCCCGGCACCCGCACCCAGCCTTCCATGAGGATGCGCGAGCTGCGGCTCATGATGGCCTTGGTCACGGTCCACTCGCCGTTCACCTGTTTCGCCTCGGCGCCCACGCGCAGGGTGCCGGAGGGGTGGCCGAAGCGTACGGCGCTGCGTTCGCCGCCGCCGGCAGCAAGGTTCACCAGGGTGCCGGGGATGGCCGCCGCGGTGCCGATGGCCACGGCGGCGGTGCCCATCATGGCGTGGTGCAGCTTGCCCATGGACAGCGCGCGCACCAGCAGGTCGACGTCGCCGGCCTGGACTTGCTTGCCGCTGGAAGTGACGTAGTTCTTCGCCGGCGCGACGAAGGCGATCTTCGGCGTGTGCTGGCGGGTCGCGGCTTCTTCCGGGGTCTTGATCAGGCCCATGCGCAGGGCGCCGGCGATGCGGAATTTCTCGAAGCGCGCCAGTTGCTCGGGGTCGCCATTGATCGCTTCGCGCAGTTCGGCACCGGTGTAGCCGATGTCCTGGGCGTTGACGAAGATGGTCGGGATGCCGGCGGTGATCATGGTCGCCTTGAAGGTGCCGATTCCGGGGACTTCCAGGTCGTCCACCAGGTTGCCGGTGGGGAACATGGCGCCGCCGTCTTCACCGTCATCGGACGGGTCGAGGAACTCCAGCACGATCTCGGCGGCGGGGAAGGTCACGCCGTCCAGTTCGAAGTCGCCGGTTTCCTGCACCTGGCCGTTGCTGACCGGCACGTGGGCGATGATGGTCTTCTGGATATTGGCTTGCCAGATACGCACCACGCAGGTGCCGTTGTCCGGGATGCGCGACGGATCGACCAGGCCTGCGTGGATGGCGAAGGAGCCGGCGGCGGTGGAGAGGTTGCCGCAGTTGCCGCTCCAGTCGACGAAGGCCTTGTCGATGGAAATCTGCCCGTAGAGGTAGTCGACATCGTGGTCGGGCTGGGTGCTTTTCGACAGGATCACGCACTTGCTGGTGCTGGAGGTAGCGGCGCCCATGCCGTCGATGTGCGCGCTGTACGGATCGGGGCTGCCGATCACGCGCATGAACAGCTGGTCACGGGCCGCGCCGGGCACCTGGCAGCGCTCGGGCAGGTCCTGCAGGCGGAAGAACACGCCCTTGCTGGTGCCGCCGCGGATGTAGGTGGCGGGGATCTTCACTTGGGGTACGTGGGGCATGGGTCGGGTCCCTGGGAATTCGGTGGTGGGCTGCCCTCTCCCTAACCCTCTCCCTGAAGGGAGAGGGGACCGTTGGGTGCAGGTTGAAACCATGGCGTCAGCCGGCACGGACAGCTCCCTCTCCCTTCAGGGAGAGGGCGGGGGAGAGGGGCTCTCAACCCGGCCCGCACAAGGCAGGCCGGAGCCGTTACATCACGCCACGGACGACTCGAGGAAGTCCTTGGCGAAGCGCTGCAGCACGCCGCCGGCGTTGTACACCTTCACTTCGGCGGCGGTGTCCAGGCGGCAGGTGACCGGCACTTCGACCACTTCACCGTTGCGGCGATTGACCACCAGGGTCAGGTCGCAGCGCGGCGAGACGTCGCCCTTGATGTCGTAGGTCTCGGTGCCGTCCAGTCCCAGGGACAGGCGGGTGGTTCCCGGCTTGAACTCCACCGGCAGCACGCCCATGCCCACCAGGTTGGTGCGGTGGATGCGTTCGAAGCCTTCGGCCACGATCACTTCCACGCCCGCCAGGCGAACGCCCTTGGCCGCCCAGTCGCGGGATGAGCCCTGGCCGTAGTCGGCGCCGGCCACGATGATCAGGTTCTGCTTGCGGTTCATGTAGGTTTCGATGGCTTCCCACATGCGCATCACCTGGCCTTCCGGCTCGACGCGGGCCAGCGAACCCTTCTTCACCTCGCCGTTGACCACGGCCATTTCGTTGACCAGCTGCGGGTTGGCGAAGGTGGCGCGCTGGGCGGTCAGGTGGTCGCCGCGGTGGGTGGCGTAGGAGTTGAAGTCTTCCTCCGGCAGGCCCATTTTCGCCAGGTATTCGCCGGCCGCGCTGTCCAGCAGGATGGCGTTGGACGGCGACAGGTGATCGGTGGTGATGTTGTCCGGCAGGATCGCCAGCGGCAGCATGCCCTTGAGCGTGCGCTCGCCGGCCAGCGCGCCTTCCCAGTACGGCGGACGGCGGATGTAGGTGGACATCGGGCGCCAGTCGTACAGCGGGCTTTCCGCTTCCTGCACGCTGCCCAGGTCGAACATCGGGATGTAGACCTGCTTGAACTGCTCGGGCTTGACGCTCGCCGCGACGATGGCGTCGATCTCTTCGTCGGACGGCCAGAGGTCCTTCAGGGTGACCGGGTTGCCTTGACTGTCGGTACCCAGCGGGTCCTGCTCGATGTCGAAGCGCACGGTGCCGGCGATGGCGTAGGCGACCACCAGCGGCGGCGAGGCGAGGAAGGCCTGCTTGGCGTAGGGGTGGATGCGCCCGTCGAAGTTGCGGTTGCCCGAGAGCACGGCGGTGGCGTAGAGGTCGCGGTCGATGATCTCTTTCTGGATCACCGGGTCCAGCGCGCCGGACATGCCGTTACAGGTGGTGCAGGCATAGGCGACGATGCCGAAGCCGAGCTTCTCCAGCTCCGGCAGCAGGCCGGCTTCTTCCAGGTACAGCTTGGCGACTTTCGAACCCGGCGCGAAGGAGGTCTTCACCCACGGCTTGCGCAGCATGCCCAGCGCGTTGGCCTTCTTCGCCACCAGGCCGGCGGCGATGACGTTGCGCGGGTTGGAGGTGTTGGTGCAGCTGGTGATGGCGGCGATGATCACCGCGCCATCGGGCATCAGGCCCTGGGCTTCTTCACCCTTGCCTTCCTGCAGCTTGGCTTCGTCGGCGATGCCGCGCTCGGCCAGCGCCGAGGTCGGCAGGCGGCGGTGCGGGTTGGACGGGCCGGCCATGTTGCGCACGACGCTGCCCAGGTCGAACTCCAGCACGCGCTCGTACTCGGCGGTTTCCAGAGCGGTGCTCCACAGGCCGAGGGTCTTCGCGTAGTTCTCCACCAGCTCCACATGCTCGGGCTCGCGGCCGGTGAGCTTGAGGTAGTCGATGGTCTGGCCGTCGATGTAGAACATCGAGGCGGTGGCGCCGTATTCCGGACACATGTTGGAGATGGTCGCGCGGTCGCCGATGGACAGGCTGTCCGCACCCTCGCCGAAGAACTCGACGTAGGCGCCGACCACGCGTTCCTTGCGCAGGAACTCGGTGATCGCCAGGACGATGTCGGTGGCGGTGATGCCCGGCTTGCGCTGGCCGGTGAGCTTGACGCCGACGATGTCGGGCAGGCGCATCATCGACGGGTGGCCGAGCATCACGGTCTCGGCTTCGAGGCCGCCGACGCCGATGGCGATCACGCCCAGGGCGTCCACGTGCGGGGTGTGCGAGTCGGTGCCGACGCAGGTGTCGGGGAACGCGATGCCGCCGCGCGCCTGGATCACCGGGCTCATTTTCTCCAGGTTGATCTGGTGCATGATGCCGTTGCCGGCCGGGATCACATCGACGTTCTTGAACGCGGTCTTGGTCCAGTCGATGAAGTGGAAGCGGTCCTCGTTGCGGCGGTCCTCGATGGCGCGGTTCTTCTCGAACGCATCCGGGTCGAAGCCGGCGGCTTCCACGGCCAGCGAGTGGTCGACGATCAGCTGGGTCGGCACCACCGGGTTGACCTTGGACGGGTCGCCGCCTTTCTCGGCGATGGCGTCACGCAGGCCGGCGAGGTCGACCAGTGCGGTCTGGCCGAGGATGTCGTGGCAGACCACGCGCGCCGGGTACCAGGGGAAGTCGAGGTCGCGCTTGCGGTAGACCAGCTGCTCCAGGGAGGCAGTCAGGTCCGCCGGCTCGCAGCGGCGCACCAGCTGTTCGGCCAGCACGCGGGAGGTATAGGGGAGCTTGTCCCAGGCGCCGGCCTGGATCGCCTCGACCGCCTCGCGGGCGTCGAAGTAATCCAGCGCGGTGCCGGGCAGGCGCTTGCGGAATTGGCTGTTCACGGTGGCGTTCATAGTTATTTACGGTCCTTGAGCGGCACGAACTTCAGGTCTTCAGGGCCTGTGTAGTTGGCGCTCGGGCGGATGATCTTGCCGTCGATGCGTTGCTCGATGACGTGGGCGGACCAGCCGGCGGTACGGGCGATGACGAACAGCGGGGTGAACATCGCGGTGGGCACGCCCATCATGTGGTAGCTCACGGCGCTGAACCAATCGAGGTTGGGGAACATCTTCTTGATGTCCCACATGATGGTTTCCAGGCGCTCGGCGATGTCATACATCTTGGTGTTGGACTGCTCGTTCGACAGCTGGTGAGCGACTTCCTTGATCACCTTGTTGCGCGGGTCGGACACGGTGTAGACCGGGTGGCCGAAGCCGATCACCACTTCCTTCTTCTCGACGCGGGCGCGGATGTCGGCCTCGGCTTCGTCCGGGTTGTCGTAGCGCTTCTGGATCTCGAAGGCCACTTCGTTGGCGCCGCCGTGTTTCGGGCCGCGCAGCGCGCCGATGGCGCCGGCGATGCAGGAGAACATGTCCGAGCCGGTGCCGGCGATCACCCGGGAGGTGAAGGTGGAGGCGTTGAACTCGTGCTCGGCGTACAGGTTGAGCGAGGTGTGCATGGCGCGCACCCAGGACTCGCGGGGCTTCTCGCCGTGCAGCAGGTGCAGGAAGTGGCCGCCGATGGAGTCGTCGTCGGTCTCGACGTCGATGCGCTTGCCGTTGTGGCTGAAGTGGTACCAGTAGAGCAGCGCCGAACCCAGGGAAGCCATCAGCTTGTCGGCGATGTCACGGGCGCCCGGATGGTTGTGGTCATCCTTCTCCGGCGACAGGCAGCCGAGCACGGACACGGCGGTGCGCATCACGTCCATCGGATGGGCCGACGGCGGCAGGGTTTCCAGGGCGGCCTTGACGCCGGCCGGCAGGCCGCGCAGGGCTTTGAGCTTGGCCTTGTAGCCGGCCAGTTCGGCGGCGTTGGGCAGCTTGCCGTGCACCAGCAGGTGGGCGATTTCCTCGAAGTCGCAGCGGTTGGCGAAATCCAGTACGTCATAGCCACGGTAGTGCAGGTCGTTGCCGGTACGGCCGACGGTGCACAGGGCAGTGTTGCCAGCGGCGGTGCCACTCAGGGCCACGGACTTCTTCGGCTTGAAGCCGGTGGTGGTTTCTGCGGTAGCGCTCATCGCGTGTCTCCTCATCAAATCCGGTTGCTTGTTCTTGTCCCCGGCGTGGCCGGGATATCGGTTCGAATCTGGTTGGCCGGCTCCCACGCGGGAGGCCGACCTGGCGTAGGGCGAATAACGCAAAGCGTTATCCGCCGTCACAGCCAAGGGTGGATAACGTCTGTGACGTTATGCACCCTGCGCTTCGTTCAGGACTGGCCTGGACGAAGGGGAAATCACTTCTTGCCGGCGGCGAACAGCGCGTCGAGCTTCTGTTCGAAGGCGTGGTAGCCGATGCGGTCGTACAGCTCGGCACGGGTCTGCATCAGTTCGATCACGTTCTGCTGGTGACCTTCCTGGCGGATGGCGGTGTACACGGTTTCGGCGGCCTTGTTGGCAGCGCGGAAGGCGGACAGCGGATACAGCTGGATGGCCACGCCGACCGAGGCCAGCTCGTCGCGGGTGAACAGCGGGGTGGCGCCGAATTCGGTGATGTTGGCCAGGATCGGCACGTTCAGCGCGTCGACGAAGCGCTTGTAGGTCGGCAGGTCGTAGGCGGCTTCGGCGAAGATCGCATCGGCGCCGGCCTCGACGTAGCGCTGGCAGCGCTCGATGGCGGCGTCCACGCCTTCGGCCTGGATGGCGTCGGTGCGGGCGATGAGGAAGAAGTCCGGGTCGGTCTTGGCGTTGGCGGCAGCCTTCACGCGATCGACCATCTCCTGGGTGGAGACGATTTCCTTGCCCGGGCGGTGACCGCAGCGCTTGGCGCCGACCTGGTCTTCGATGTGCGCAGCGGCGGCGCCGGCCTTGATCAGGTTCTTGACGGTGCGCTCGATGTTGAAGGCGCTGGGGCCGAAGCCGGTGTCGATGTCCACCAGCAGCGGCAGGTCGCAGACGTCGGTGATGCGGCGAACGTCGGTGAGCACGTCGTCCAGGGTATTGATGCCCAGGTCCGGCAGGCCGAGGGAGCCCGCCGCCACGCCGCCACCGGAAAGGTAGATGGCCTTGAAGCCGGCGCGCTTGGCCAGCAGGGCGTGGTTGGCGTTGATCGCGCCGATCACCTGCAGCGGCTTTTCTTCGGCAAGGGCTTCACGGAAACGTTGGCCGGCGGTCTTGTAGCTCATTGTTCACCTCGTTCGTTGGCTGTCTTGGCTTGGGCGTCCAGGTAGTGACGCTCCATATTGCGTTTCGAAGCGCCGATGTGACGGCGCATCAGCAACTCGGCCAGTTCGCCGTCACGGTCGGCGATGGCATCGAGAATCCGGTGGTGCTCGGAGAAAGCCTGGCGCGGGCGGTTGGGCGTCGCCGAGAACTGCAGGCGGTACATGCGCACGAGCTGGTACAGCTCGCCGCAGAGCATGCGGGTGAGGGTGCGGTTGCCGCTGCCCTGGATGATCCGGTAGTGGAAGTCGTAGTCGCCTTCCTGCTGGTAGTAGCCGCGGCCGGCCTGGAAGGCCTCGTCGCGCTCGTGGGTGTCGAGCACCCGGCGCAGCTCGTCGATCTCGGCCTGGCTCATGCGCTCGGCGGCCAGGCGGCAGGCCATGCCTTCGAGGGATTCGCGGATCTCGTAGAGCTCCAGCAGCTCCTCGTGGCTGAGCGAAACCACCCGGGCGCCAACGTGGGGCACGCGCACCAGCAGCTTCTGGCCTTCCAGGCGGTGGATCGCCTCGCGCAGCGGGCCGCGGCTGATGCCGTAGGTGCGCGCCAGCTCCGGCTCGGAAATCTTGCTGCCGGGGGCGATCTCGCCCTGGACGATGGCCGACTGGATCTTGCGGAACACGTGTTCCGACAGGGTCTCGCCGTCGTCGCTGGCAGGGGTGGGAAGAATCAGGCTATCGCTCATGGTGTCGACAATCTTCTTGATGTGCGGCGAAAGCTACCCCCGTAAACCCTCTGGGTCAATCGAGATCTGATGAATTGTCGACAATCGTCTAATCAGGGTTCGTGGTTATGCCGTGGCGGCGGTTCCGGCGGCAGCCCCCGCGGATGAATGGTGCGCGAGAATGGCGGATATCCCCTCGTCGGCCGCTGTGCCGGTTCGGCGCAGGCCCGCTAGGATCGGCTAAACGACGGAAGGATCGCCCATGCAACTCTATGATCGCTACGTGCTGCCCCGACTGATCGACTTCGCCTGCGGCATGGGTGATGTGATGAAGCAGCGCTCGCTGCTGGTGCCCCGTGCTCGCGGTCGGGTGCTGGAGATCGGCATGGGCACCGGCCTGAACCTGTCGTTCTACGACCCGGCGAAAGTGTCGACAATCGTCGGCGTCGACCCGGCGGCGCAGATGCAGAAGCTTGCCCGCAGCCGCGCCGGGGCCATTGGCATTCCGGTGGACATGGTGGCGCTGGAGCTGGGACAGATTCGTGCCGACGCCGGTAGCTTCGACAGCATCGTCTGCACCTTCACCCTGTGCAGCATCCCCGATGCGGTGGCGGCGCTGAAGGAAATGCGTCGGGTCCTCAAGCCCGGCGGCGAGTTCCTCTTCTGTGAGCACGGGCTGGCGCCGGATGCCGGCGTACGCGCCTGGCAGCACCGGCTGACGCCGGTGTGGAAGCCGCTGGCCGGCGGTTGCCATCTGGATCGCGACATGCCGGCGATCATCGAGTCCGGCGGTTTCCACCTGCGCGAACTGATCCAGGACTACCTGCCGGGCCCGCGACCGATGACCTACGTCTACCGCGGCATGGCCGACTGACGCGCGGGCAGGCGGTCGAGCACCTCGATGCTGAGGATGTAGGCGCTGCGCACGTAGAGGTCTTCCGGGTGTTCGAGCAGTCCCATGTCCGACTGGCAGTCGTTCACGCGCACCACGAAGGGTGCCGCGCCGTCGCACAGCGCGTGGTAGTCGCCCGGACTGATCCAGCCCTGGAGCACGGAGGACTCGCGGTTGTGTGCGCGAACCACGACTTCGACCTTGAGCTGATCGTCCATTGCCACATCACTCCACTGAGGGTGAGAAGAGGTGACAAACCTTAGCGTCCGGCCTGAATGGTCTCTGTCAGGTTGTTCTGAATGGCCTGTGGGACTATCCCGGGCGCATCAGGCGACCCGGTCGGTCGGGGTGACGTTGAGGATGTGCGTGCCGCTGAGGAACAGGTCCTGCACCGGGCCGGTGGGGCAGTGGCGGCTCTGGCAATCGCCCAGGCGCACCTCGAAGGGCGCGCGGCCGTCGCGCAGGGCGAGGTAATCCTCGCGGCTGATGCGGCCGTGGAGAATGCGTTGCGGGCGGTAGGGAGACCAGGTCTCCACATCGACCCAGAGACTGTCGGGAGCGAGGTTCATGGCGGTGGTCCGGCCGTTGCGAAAGGGGCGAGTACTCTAGACAGCGGACCAGCGCCGAATTCATCAGAACCCTCCGATATATTTGTAGGAAATTATTTTGCACTGACCGACGGCACGCTCTTACGGCAATGCCCGGTAGGCCGCCGCCCAGTCCTGGGCGAAGTCTTCGAAGCGCGTCGCCGTGGTGTTGGCCGCCGAGCGTGCCTCCAGCGCGCGAACCCGCCCGCTGCTGATCGCCTCGCCCAGCTCGGCGTAGCACCCGGCAACGCTGGTGGAACAACCGGCTTCCTGTAGCGCGGCGGCCAGTTCCGGCGGCGATACCGGCACGTAAGGCAGGTCCGGCCGGCCGATGGCTGCTCCCAGCAGGCGGGTGGCCTGGGCATAGCTGATATCGCGCTGGCCGAGCACTTCGCGGGTCACGCGACCTTGCCAGTCGCGGGCCAGCAGGGCGCGGCTGGCGGCGTCGGCGACGTCCCGGGCGGCGACCATCGGCACCGGCACGTCCGGCGCCACTGCATCGCTGTAGCAGTCGTAGGCGCGGACGATTTCCAGCGCGCCATACAGGTTCTCGAACAGCGCGCCGGAGCGCAGCATCAGCACATCCACCTCCGGCGGCAGCTGGCGCAGGCGCTGTTCCTGATCGTGCATGCTGATGATCGGCCCGGTGCCGGAGGGCACCCCGGCGCCCACGCTGCTCAGGAACACCACTCTGCGCACGCCGCTGGTGCGGATCGCGGCAAGGATCGCCTCGCCCTGGGCGGCCTGCTGCTGGCGGTAGTCCTCGGTGTCCGGGCCGTAGGCGAGCAGGGTGTAGACCGCTTCCGAACCTCGGAAGGCCTCGCTGAGGAAGGCGGCGTCGTGCGGCTCACCCACGGCGATCTGCGCGCCGGCGGCGGTCAGCGGCGCCAGGCGTTCGGCGTTGCGGCCCAGGGCGCGGACGGGCACGCCCGCCTCCAGCAGGGTCTGGCAGATTCTCGAACCGGTACGGCCGGTGGCTCCCATTACGGTGATCATGGCGGTGTCCTCGCTGCTGGCCGTCCCGCGGCGCCCGCCGTGGGTTCGTTGGCCTGGGTTCAGTCTGCTGCTGAATTTCTGGACGGTTAATGTCTGGAAATCGCAACTTCATGCTCATTCGTCCAGAAGTGCTGGACGCCGCCGGAGTGCCGGCCCAGTCTCAAGGCCATGAATGCTCCTACTGCGATTCCGGACCTGACCGATGCCTGGGCATCCACCGATCCCCTGGGAGAGGCGCTGCATTTCCTGCGCATGAGCGGCACCTTCTATTGCCGCTCGGAGTTCAGCGCGCCCTGGGGGCTGGACCTGCCGGCGATGCCGCAGTGCCTGATGTTCCACGTGCTGACCGTCGGCGAGTGCTGGCTGGAAGCCGAGGGCGACGAGCCGCGTCGGCTGGTGCCGGGCGATCTGGTGCTGGTACCCCACGGCGAAGGCCATCGCCTGGTGAGTGCACCGGGCCAGACGGCGGCGGGGTTGTTCGACCTGCCGCGCGCCTACGCCAGCGACCGCTACGAAGTGCTGCGCCAGGGTGGTGGCGGGGAGCCGACGGCGATGATCTGCGGTGCCGTGCGCTTCGACCATCCCGCCGCGCTGCAACTGGTGCGCCTGCTGCCGCGCGTGCTGGAGGCGCAGGTGCGCGATCCCGGCCAGCGCGACTGGCTGATGAGCACCCTGCAACTGATGGAGAACGAGGCGCGGGCCATGCGTCCCGGTGGCGAAACGGTGATCACCCGGCTGGCCGACATCCTGGTGATCCAGGCCATCCGCGCCTGGATCGAGCAGGACCCCACGGCCCAGACCGGCTGGCTCGGCGCGTTGCAGGATCGCCAGCTGGGCCGCGCGTTGAGCCTGATCCATCGTGACCCGGCGCGGGACTGGAACCTCGCGTCGCTGGCCGGCGTAGCGGCCATGTCGCGCTCCGCCTTTGCCGCCCGTTTCGCCGAAAAGGTCGGCATGCCGGCCATGCATTACGTCACTCGCTGGCGCATGCATGTGGCGCTGAGCTGGCTGCAGGAGCGGGAGATCGCCGTGGCCGAACTGGCCGAGCGACTCGGCTACCAGTCCGAGGCGGCGTTCAGCCGGGCGTTCAAGCGCTTTATCGGCGTCTCACCGGGCAGCGTGCGGCGCAGCTAGGTTGTGCCGTCGACTGTAGGAGCGGGCCATGCCCGCGATCCGTCGGCAGGGCCGACGCTTCTTTTGCTCTGGTGTTGCAGGTCTGCTGCGTTGGCTTGGGTGTTTCTGCGCCGCTTCGGCGTGCGCGCGGACCTCGTGTTTCGCCCCCCTCGGGCGAGTTACTTTTCCAAACGCCGAAAAGTAACCAAAAGGCTTGCCCCGGACATCCGGTTTTTCGCTTGGGGCGAAAAATACCCTCGCTGAACGGGGCAGTCGGAGTGTGCGGTCATTTCTCTGGAAATATTTCAGAGCCAGAGCCAGAGCCAGAGCCAGAGCGCACTGTGTAGGAGCGGACCTTGTCCGCGAAATCCATCAGGGTGGCATTCACTGCGAGGCTTCGGCGCATAACCTGTTCCAGGTTATGCGCCCTACGCTTGTGCCGGCGGCAGGAAGAGATCAGAGCTCGATATCGTCGCGGATCAGCACGCAGGTGCAGCCGTCTTCGTCTTCGCGCCAGTCGTGGAGGAAGTACATCTGGATCTTGCCGCCGTCCATCACTGCCAGGTAGTCGCCCACTTCCGGGACGAAGAAGGCGGAGGTGCCGGGCTGGGCTTCGCACTCGATGCGAACGCTGAAGAACAGCGCCGGGTCGGCGTCGTCGAAGAAGTCTTCGCGCTCGGCTGCGTCCCATTCGGTGGGGGGGTCGAAGGGGCCGAGGAAGAGCACCTTGGCATCACCCATGTCCTGTTCTTCGGCATCCGGGTCGTTGTCGTCCGGGCGGTAGACGGTGGCGTCCAGCGCGCTGCTGTCGGCGAGGATGGCCTGGCGTGCGGCCATGCGCTGTTGCGGATCGACGCCGGCGTCGGCGCAGAGCTGGTTCCAGAGGGTTTCGGCTTGGGTGGACATGTTGGCTCCCGCTCGTGCGGCCGGTTCAAAGGCCGATAGTGTCCGGGACGGGGCGGCACAGATCAATGGGAACTGCTCCTACAGGTCAGGCACTTGCGAAGCAGGTGCCGTTCATTCGCTTTTCAGGCCGTACTTCTTCACCTTGTCGAACAGCGTGGTCTTGGCCATGCCCAGGGCGTGCGCGGCCTGGCTGAGGTTGCCGGCGTGGCGTTCGAGGGCGGTGGACAGCAGGCTCCTCTCGAAGGCTTCCACGGCCTCGGCGAAGCGCGGTTCGCCGGCGTCCGGGCCGAGGTTGCCGCCGGCCAGCACCGGCAGGCCGAGGGCGAAGCGTTCGGCGACGTTGCGCAGTTCGCGTACGTTGCCCGGCCAGTCGTGGGCCATCAGGGTGGCGGCGGTGGCGTTGTCGATGGCCGGCGCCGGCCGGTCGAAGCGCAGCGAGGACTGCTGCAGGAAGTGCTCGAAGAGCATCAGGATGTCTTCGCGACGCTCACGCAGCGGTGGCAGGTTCAGGGTGATGACGTTGAGGCGGTAGTAGAGGTCGCTGCGGAAGCTGCCTTCGCGACCCATGGCGGCGAGGTCGGACTTGGTCGCGGCAATCACCCGGCAGTCGACGCGGATCAGTTCGTTGGAGCCCAGGCGTTCCAGCTGCTGTTCCTGCAGCACGCGCAGCAGCTTGATCTGCAGGTTCAGCGGCATGCTCTCGATCTCGTCGAGGAACAGGCTGCCGCCGTCGGCGTGTTCGATCTTGCCGATCCGCCGTTTGCCGGCGCCGGTGAAGGCGTGGGCCTCGTGGCCGAAGATTTCGCTGTCGATCAGGCTTTCCGGCAGGCCGCCGCAGTTGAGCGCGACGAAGGGCTTGGGCTGGCGCCGGCTGGAGTCGTGCAGGCAGCGCGCGACCAGTTCCTTGCCGGTGCCGGTCTCACCTTCGATGAGCACGTTGGCGGAGGTGTCGGCGACGTTGGCGATCAGTTCACGCAGCGCCTGCATGGCCGGCGAACGGCCGATCAGCCGGCTTTCCAGTGCCTGTTTGCCGGCGAGCTGGCGGCGCAGCTGGCTGACTTCACGGGTCAGCGCGCGCTGGGCGAGGGCGCGGCGCGCGGTGTCGACCAGCTTCTCGGGGGAGAAGGGTTTTTCCATGAAGTCGTAGGCGCCGTCGCGCATGGCCTTGACCGCCATGGCGATGTCGCCGTGACCGGTGATCAGTACCACCGGCAGGCTGGGGTCGCGTTCCTTGAGCTTTTCCAGCAGTTGCAGGCCATCCATGCCGGGCATGCGGATGTCGCTGACGACGATGCCGGGGAAGTCGGCGCCGACCTTTTTCAACGCTTCCTCGGCGCTGCCCACGCTGTCGGTCTCGATGTCTTCCAGGGCCAGCGCCTGCTGGCAGCCGAGGCGCACGTGGGGGTCGTCCTCGACGATCAGGACGCGCAGGGATGGGTCGCTCATGCGGGTGTCTCCATGGCCGGTAGCAGCGGCAGGTGCAGCTCGAAGGCGGTGCCGCCGGCCTCCGGGTAGGTCACGCCGAGGCTGCCGCCGGCGGCGGTGGCGAGGCTGGCCGAAAGGGTCAGGCCCAGGCCCAGGCCGAGTTCGCCGGGCTTGGTGGTGAAGAAGGGTTCGAACAGGTGCTGGCGCTGATCCTGCGGGATGCCGGGGCCGTTGTCGCGGACCACCAGGCGGTAGTGGCCGTCGCCTTCGCTGCGGCCTTCCAGCCAGAGCTGGCGGTCGTCCTGCGGGCGCATGGCGTCGAGGGCGTTGGCGATCAGGTTGACCAGGATCTGTTCCAGGCGCGTCTGGTCGATGGCCAGACACGCGTCGGGGTAGTCACGGTGCAGGGTCACCGGCACTTCGGACAGGCGCCCCTGCAGCACCATCACGGCGGCGTCCACCGCCTTGCTCAGGGTCGCCTGGCCGTGATCGTCGGCGCGCCGGGCGAAGGCGCGCAGGCTGGCGGTGATACGGCCCATGCGGTCGACCATTTCGGCGATGGCTTCGAGGTTGCTGCTGGCGACGTCCAGCTTGCCACGCTCGAGGAAGCGCACGCTGTTGCTCGACAGGGTGCGCAGCGCCGCCAGCGGCTGGTTGAGTTCGTGGGCGATGCTGGTGGACATCTGCCCGATCACCGCCAGCTTGCCGGCCTGGACCAGGCGGTCCTGGGCCTTGCGCAGGGTGTCCTCGGCCTGCCGGCGTTCGCGGATCTGTTCGCGCAGGTGCTGGTTGCTGGCGCGCAGGTCGGCGGTGCGCTCGGCAATGCGCCGCTCCAGGGCGTTGTTGGCCTGCTCCAGCGCCTCACGGGCGGCGAGGCGGGTGGCGATGACCTTGCGCCGTTCGTTCCAGGCGATCAGCAGGAAGGCGAACAGGGCGAAGCCGACGGCGGCCAGCACGCCGTGCATCAGTGCTTCGCGGCGCAGGTCGGCGAGCGGGGTGAGCAGGGTGAAGTTCCACGGCGTGTCGCTGAGCTGGCGCGTCTGCATCAGGTAGCTGAGCGGCTTGTGGCTGTCGGCGTGTTCGCCCGGCGGGAAGCTGATTTCCTCGACCCCTTCACCGAGGGGGTTGCGCGACAGCGGTTGCCATTCGTTGAGCGCCCACCAGTAGTACTGCAGGCTGCGGGCGAGGCGTTCCTTGTCCTGGTCGCTGAGCGGACGCACGGCCTTCAGGCGCAGGGCCGGGTCGCTGGAGAGGATGATGATGCCGTTCTCGTCGCTGACGAAGGCCTGCAGACGCGCCTTCTCCCAGCGTTCTTCGAGGGATTCCATGCGCACCTTGACCACCGCGACGCCGACAATCCTGCCGCCATGCACGAGGCCGTGGGCGAGGTAGTAACCGGGCTCGCCGGTGGTGCTGCCGATACCGTAGAAGCGGCCGGGGCGGCCGTTCACCGCTTCCTGGAAATAGGCGCGGAAGGACAGGTCTTCACCCAGGTAGCTGTCGGCGTCCTGCCAGTTGCTGGTGGCCAGCACGCGGCCTGAGGTGTCCAGCAGGTAAACGGCGCGGCTGCCGGCGCGGCGGTTGAGGCCTTCCAGGTAGTGGTTGACGCGGTCGCGGTGCAGCGGCGTCGGGTCCACCAGCAGGCGGCTGACGCTGCTTTCGAGTTCCAGCAGGCTGGGCAGGTAGGTGTAGCGGCTGATCTCGCTTTCCACGCCACGGGCGTGCAGTTCCAGCTGGCGTTCGCCGCTCTCGATCAGGCTGCGGGTGCCGGCGCCTTCGCTGATCAGGTAGCCGCCGTAGCCGAAGCCCAGGGTGAGCAGGAGCAGCAGGAGGGGCAACAGGTAGTTGCGCACGAGGCGTGGCTTCACGGTGAGCGGCGACGGCAATGGGCTGGAAGCGCATTGCAGCACAGTCGCCGGGGCCGAACCAGCCCAACGCCGGGGGGCGGCGATGGACTGGCTCGGATACCACACGGTGCGTCTGCCAGGGGTTAGGGTTTGACCACCATGCCGACGCCGCGGCCGCGCGGATCGGAGGCGGTTTCCAGGGCCTTGCCGTTGACACGGATGGCCTGGATGTCACCCATGTTCCAACCCTGGTCTTCCAGGGTGTAGCCCATGGCTTTGAGCTCGTCGGCAACCTTGCCGGTGAGCGGCGCGTAAGCGTCGTAGTAGATGGTGTCCTTGGGCAGCAGCTGGTGATGCACGCGCTGCGCGGCGACTGCCTTCTCCAGGGGCAGGTGGAAGTCGTAGACGTTGTTCAGCACCTGGAAGATCGAGGTGAAGATCCGCGAGCCGCCGGGGGTGCCTAGCACCAGGCTGACGTGGCCGTCGCGGGTGACGATGCTCGGGCTCATGGACGAGAGCATGCGTTTGCCCGGCTCAATGGCGTTGGCGTCGCTGCCCACAACGCCGAAGGCGTTGGCCACGCCGGGCTTGGAGCTGAAGTCGTCCATCTCGTCGTTGAGCAGGAAGCCGGCGCCCTTGACCACCACGCCGCTGCCGAAGTCCCAGTTGAGGGTGTAGGTGTTGCTGACGGCGTTGCCGTCCTTGTCGACGATGGAGAAGTGCGTGGTCTGGTGCGGCTCAAGACCGGGGCGGACTTTCTCGGTGGCCGAGATGGCGTCCGGGTTCACTTCCTTGGCGCGCTTGGCAATGTATTTTGCATCGGTCAGCTGGGCCACCGGCACCTTGGAGAACTGCGGGTCGCCCAGGTAGTCGGCGCGGTCGGCGAACACGCGCTTCTCGATTTCCGCGAGCAGGTGGATGTACTTGGCGGAGTTCAGCTCGAGGCCCTTGAAGTCCGCGGCGCGCTGTTCCTTGATGCCGATCAGCTGGGCCAGGGCGATGCCGCCGGAGCTGGGCAGCGGCGCGGTGTAGAGGGTGTTGCCCTGCCAGTCGACGCGCATCGGCTCGCGCCACTTGGCTTCGTAGGTGCTGAGGTCGTCGGCGGTGACCAGGCCACCGTCCTGCTTCATCTGCGCGACCAGCAGCTTGGCGGTCTCGCCCTTGTAGAAGTCGTCCGGGCCCTTGTCGGCGATGCGCTCCAGGGTCTTGGCCAGTTCCGGCTGCTTGAAGGTCTCGCCCGGCTTCATGGTGCCGAAGTAGTCGCCGAAATTGGTCTTGCCGTTGAACAGCGCGATGGCGTCCTGACGGTACTGGTACTGCTGGTCGGCGACCTTGAAGCCGCTCTGCGCGTAACCGATGGCCGGGGTCAGCAGTTCGCTCCACTTCAGCTTGCCGAAGCGCTTGTGCGCTTCCCACAGGCCCATCACGGTACCCGGCACGCCGGCGGCCTTGGCGCCGACCAGGCTGAGGTTCTCGATGACCTCGCCCTTGTCGTTCAGGTACATGGTCCTGGTCGCCGCCTTCGGGGCGATCTCGCGGTAGTCGAGGAAGTACGGTTTGCCGTCGACGTACAGGGTCATGAAACCGCCGCCGCCGATGTTGCCGGCTTCGGGGTAGGTGACCGCGAGGGTGAAGGCGGTGGCAACCGCGGCGTCGACGGCGTTGCCGCCTTTCTTGAGGATCTCGGCGGCGACTTTCGCGCCGTACTGGTCAGGGGAGGCGACCGCGCCGCCGTCGAGGGTGACGGCGAACACCGAGGTACTCGCCGCGAGGATCGCGACGCCCAGGGGCAGTTTGCTGAAGTGGAACACGCGCATGGAACTTCCTTATTTATTCTTGTGCTTGCGGTGAGGTTGAAAGCCCCGGCGAGCCGGGGCGTTCGGGTGAATCAGAGCGGGCGGCTCAGTGCGGCAGGATCTTGGCGAGGAACTGTTGGGTACGCTCGGCGCGGTTCTGCAGGTCGCCGAAGAATTCCTCCTTCGGGCAGTCCTCGACGATCTGCCCGCGGTCCATGAAGATCACCCGGTCGGCGACCTTGCGCGCAAAGCCCATCTCGTGGGTCACGCACATCATGGTCATGCCTTCGTGGGCGAGCTGGACCATCACGTCGAGCACCTCGTTGACCATCTCCGGGTCGAGCGCCGAGGTCGGTTCGTCGAACAGCATGACGATCGGGTCCATGGCCAGGGCGCGGGCGATTGCCACGCGCTGCTGCTGGCCGCCGGAAAGCTGGCCGGGGTGCTTGTGCGCATGGGCCTTGAGGCCGACGCGGTCGAGCAGCTTCATGCCCTTGTCCAGCGCCTCTTCCTTGCTCCGCCCGAGCACCTTGCGCTGGGCGATGGTGAGGTTCTCGGTGATGGTCAGGTGCGGGAACAGCTCGAAGTGCTGGAACACCATGCCGACCCGCGAGCGCAGTTTCGGCAGGTCGGTCTTCGGGTTGGCGATGGAGGTGCCGTCGACGGTGATGTCGCCCTTCTGGAAGGGTTCCAGCGCGTTGACGCACTTGATCAGGGTCGACTTGCCCGAGCCGGACGGCCCGCAGACCACCACCACTTCACCCTTGGCGACCTTGGTATTGCAGTCGGTGAGCACCTGGAAGTCGCCGTACCACTTGCTGACGTTATCGATGGAGATCATACGGTTAACCTTTTCTGCAGGCGCTTCACACCGAAGGACGCGGCGAAGCTGATGACGAAGTAGACGAGTCCGGCGAAGATCAGGAACTCATGGGGCTGGCCGATGATGTCGCCACGGGAGCGGGCGGCGTTGAGGAAGTCCATCAGGCCGACGCTGTAGACCAGCGAGGTGTCCTGGAACAGGATGATGCTCTGCTGCAGCAGCAGCGGGGTCATCTTGCGGAATGCCTGGGGCAGGATGATCAGGCGCATGGACTGGCCGTAGGTCATGCCCAGCGCGTAGGACGCGCCGATCTGCCCCTTGGGGATGGCCTGGATGCCGGCGCGGACGATCTCGCAGTAGTACGCCGCCTCGAACATCATGAAGGCCACCAGGCACGAGGTGAACGCGCCCACGGGAGTGTCCTGGCCGGTGATCCAGCGCAGGATGAACGGCACCGCGAAGTAGAACCAGGTGATCACCAGCAGCAGCGGGATCGAACGGAAGTAGTTCACGTAGAAGCCGGCGATGTTCGCCAGCAGCTTGCTGCTCGACAGTCGCATCAGCGCGAGGATGGTGCCCAGCACCACGCCGCCCAGCACGCCCAGCACCATCAGCTGCAGGGTGGTGAGCATGCCTTCCCAGAGGCCGGGGAGGGCGGGGACGATCTGACTGAAGTCCATCATTTACCTCCCACGGAGATCAGGCCGGGCACCGCGACCTTGCGCTCGACGAAGCGCATGATCAGCATCAGGCTCATGTTCAGGGTGAAGTAGATCGCCGTGGCCAGGGTGAAGGCCTCGAACAGGTTGGCGCTGAATTCGGCGGTCTGCTTGGTCTGCGCCAGCAGCTCCATGAGGCCGATCAGCGAGGCCACCGAGGAGTTCTTGAAGACGTTGAGGAATTCCGAGGTCAGCGGCGGAATGATGATGCGGAAGGCCTGCGGCAGCAGCACGTGGCGGTAGATCGACGGCAGGCGGAAGCCCACGGCGCTGGCGGCGGCGAGCTGGCCCTTGGGCAGCGCCTGGATGCCGGTGCGCACCTGCTCGCAGACCCGCGCGGCGGTGAACAGGCCCAGGCACACGACAACGCTGATGAAGGCCGAGGTTTCCGGGGCGATGCCCAGCTTGAACCAGTCCTGGATCGGCTGCGGCAGGTAGTCCGGTACGAAGAAGTACCAGAGGAACAGTTGCACCAGCAGCGGCACGTTGCGGAACAGCTCCACGTAGGCCGTGGCGATGCCCGACAACCAGCGGTTGGGCAGGGTGCGCATCACGCCCAGCAGCGAGCCGAGCGCCAGGGCGATGACCCAGGCCGCGAGCGAGACGGCGATGGTCCAGCCCAGGCCGGTGATGTACCAGTCCAGGTAGCGTTCGTCGCCAATCCCGGTGGACTTGAAGAACACGCCCCAGTCCCAGTTGTAATCCATGACGGGTTTCCCCTCGATAGCTTTGCACGGTGGCTTGTTGCGGTACGGGGCCGGACGCGGGCGCAAGGCCGCCCGCCACCCGCGGGTAGCGGGCGTTCCGGCATCGTCATCAGGAGTAGTGGGCTCGGGAGCGCTGGCGTGCGCTCCCGAGCCCCCGCGTGGCTACGCCTTGTGGGCGCAGCCGCGCGCGACCGTTACATCTGCTCGGCAGACTTGTCGGTCGGATTGGCGATCAGCTTCTTGAGCTCATCACTCATCGGGAAGTTGAGGTTCAGGTTCTTCGGCGGGATGGGCTGCATGAACCACTTGTCGTAGATCTTGTTCACTTCACCCGAGGCGAAGGTGTCGGAGATGGCCTTGTCGACCACCTTCTTGAACGGTGCGTCGCCCTTGCGAACCATGCACGCGTAGATCTCGTAGGACTGCGGCTTGCCGACCACGTGCCAGTCGTCGGGCTTCTTGGCCTTGGCCATTTCGCCGTAGAGCAGCGCGTCGTCCATCATGAAGGCCACGGCGCGGCCGGATTCGAGCATCAGGAAGGACTCGCCATGGTCCTTGGCCGAGATGATGTTCATGCCCATCTTCTGGTCGGCGTTCATCTGCTTGAGCAGGCGCTCGGAGGTGGTGCCGGCGGTGGTCACCACGTTCTTGCCCTTGAGGTCCGGGAAGTCGTTGATGCCCGAGCTGGTCTTGGTCAGCAGGCGGGTGCCGACCTCGAAGATGCCGACGGAGAAGTCGACCTGCTTCTGGCGCTCGAGGTTGTTGGTGGTGGAGCCGCACTCGATGTCCACGGTGCCGTTCTGCACCAGCGGGATACGGGTCTGGGAGGTCACCAGGTTGTAGCGCACCTTCAGGTCGGGAGCGTTCAGCTCTTTCTTCAGGGCTTCGACGACCTTGATCTGCAGGTCGTGGGAATAACCTTCCGGCTGGCGGGGATCGCTGCCGAGGTAGGAGAAGGGGATGGAGGCGTCACGGTGGCCGAGGACGATGGTGCCGGAGTCCTTGATCTTCTTCAGGGTACCGGTGAGTTCTTCGGCGACGACGGGAGTGGCGAGCAGGGCCGCGACAATGGCGACGCCCAACGCACGGGGTGCGAAACGCATGGAGACTACCTCGACTGGTTGTGTTTGTTATTCAGTCCTGCGCCGGCGAGGCTCACTCCAGGCCGGTCGCATGTTCCAGAGGTGTAGAGCAGGCTCCGTGCCAAAGCGTTCAGTTTTTATTAACTTGTTGAATTTAAACGATTATTTGAATGGTTCTACGCGCCAGGCGGCCGCGCGATGTTCGGCTTTTCGGATTTTCACGTTATTGGCGTTCGGATATCCGAACGAAGACTGGGCTCAGGCGTCCGGCTGGCCGGCCCACTGGCCACGCTGGAACGGCTGGTCGCGGTCGGCCAGGTGGGCGGCGATGCGCTCCAGCAACTGGTGGGTTGGCGCGCGTACGCCGGTGACTGTCTGCGCCATGCCCAAAGCCAGAACCAACACCAGCAGCGCCGGGTTGAGGGGCGGCAGGCGGATGCGCGTGCCGCCGAGGAAGGCCGCGCTGGTGCCCAGGCCCAGCGCCAGGCCGGCGTAGACCTCGGCCGGTGAGTGCACGTGGATCGCCAGCCGCGACAGGCCGACCAGCACCGCCACCAGTGCGGCCACGGCTGCGGCGACGAGGCCGGCGCGCCGGGAACTGAACAGCTGCGCAGCGAGGGTCGGCAGCACCGCGCCGGCCATCATGCTGTGGCCTGAGATGCCGGTGAAGTTCAGGTTCGGAATCCCGATTCCCCAGCCCATGAAGGCCAGCTTCGAAGCTACCACCAGCGCGGTCGAGAAACCGAACAGCAGCACCCATAGCCCGGCCTTGGCGGTTTCGCGGCGATACAGCAGCCATACAAGGATGAACACGGCAGCGGGCGCGAGCAGGGAGCTGTCGCCGAGGCGGGTGATCAGGGGCCAGAAGTTCATGCTGCTTCGACAGGGGCGGGGAGACGGTCCGCCAACATAGCACGGCGCCTCCGCGTGCCGTGCGTGACCGGGTTCAATCCACCTCGGCACGCTGACCGACGGCCTGTTCCTCGCTGCGCAGCAGCTCGCGCTTGCGCGGCAGGCCCCAGCGGTAGCCGCCCTCGCCGCTGCCGCCAACCACCCGGTGACAGGGCACCAGCAGGCCGACGTTGTTGCTGGCGCAGGCGCGGGCGATGGCGCGCGGGTGGGTGCCCAGCTCCTCGGCCAGCTCGCCGTAGCGTCGCGTCTCGCCGCTGGGAATGCGCGTGAGGGCGCGCCAGACGCGCAGCTGGAAGGCGCTGCCGTGGAGGTCCAGCGGCAGGTGTGCGGCCTGCTCGGGTTCCTCCAGCTGGGTAATCACCTCGCGCAACCAGTCGCCCAGTCCGGCGTCGTCGCGGTGGCGTTCGGCGGCAGTGAAGCGCTCGGCGAGCTGGCGCTCCAGTTCGCCGGCCTCATCGGCGAAGAGCAGGGCGCACACGCCCTTGTCGGTAGCCGCCAGCAGCACCAGCCCGAGCGGACAGGGTGCGATGGCATAGCGCAGACGCTCGCCGGCGCCTTTCTGCCGGCGTTGCGCGGGGCTCAGCGGCGTGGCGCTTTCATAAAGGGCGCGGGTGCCGGAGTAGCCGGCCTCAAGTGCAGCATCGAGCACCGAGCGCGCTTGTGGCAGGACCGCGGCCAGGCGCTGCTCGCGGCGGGATTCTGCCCAGGCTCTCGGGGTGAGGCCGGTGCGAGCCTTGAAAGCGCGGGCCAGATGCGAGGCAGACAGGCCGATGCGGCTGGACAGCTCGTCCAGAGTCAGCGGCTTTTCGGCCCTGTCGAGCAGCCCGCAGGCCGCAGCGACCAGAGCATCGAGCTGCTCACGGGGGCTCGGGCCGCGTGGCGAGCAGCGCTTGCACGGACGGAAGCCGGCGGCTTCGGCCGCTTCGGGGGCGGCGTGGAAGGCCACGTTTTCCCTGGATGGCCGGCGTGCCGGGCAGTTCGGCCGGCAGTAGACGCCCGTGGAACGCACGCTGAAAACGAATCGCCCCTCGTAGCGCTCATCGCGCTCGCAGACCGCCTGCCAGCAGCGCTCGGGGTCAAGTCGGGTGGTCGTCATGGCCGCTCTCCGGGCAATGGCTGTTGGGGCGATTGTCCGTCCCGGCAGGCAGGGCAGCAATCCGCATCGCGTTTTCAAACTCGAAGCGCGGCGGCAGGGACTACGCTTGCTGGGTATTCCCTGAAGAAGACCCCATGCCCTTGCGCCGATTCTGCCTGTGCTGCTTTCTGCTGCTGCTCGCGCTGTGCGCCCAATCCCGTGCCGCGAGCCTGGAGCTGAGCGAGAAGGAGCGAGCTTTCATCGCGGCCCACGAGCCGATCCGCGTCGGCCTGTTCCGTGCCGGCTGGCCGCCGTTCGAGGTGATCGACGAGTTCGACCAGTTCCACGGCATCAGCGCTGACTACCTGCAACTGCTGTCCGAGCGTCTGGGCATGAAGGTCCAGCCAGTGCTCTATAACACCTGGGAGGAAGTGCTGGCGGCGGTGAAGGCCGGCGAGGTGGACCTGCTGCCGTCCATGGCCGCCACCGACGAGCGCCAGCGCTTCCTGAGCTTCACCCAGCCCTACGTCACCACCAGCAGCCTGATCTTCGCCCGGCGCGACAGCACCATCCGCACGCTGGACGATCTGTCCGGACGACGCGTGGCGGTGGAGCAGGGCTATGCCGTCCATGAGTTGCTGAGCAAGGCGGTACCGGGGATCGACTTCGTGCTGGTGGAGGATTCCCCCAGCGCGCTCAAGGCGGTCTCCACCGGGCGCGCCGATGCCTATGTCGGCAACCTTATCGCCACCACCTTCCTGATCGAGCAGCTCAGCCTGTCCAACATGGAGGTGCGCGGCGACAGCGGGCTGGGCAACAGCCAGGTGCGTTTCGCCACGCGCAAGGCGCTGGAGCCGCTGGTACCGCTGCTGGACCGTGCGCTGGGCAACATCACCCGCAACGAGCAGGAGGCGATCCAGGCTCGCTGGCTGCCGTCGCTGGATGTCTTCGACTGGATGAACCTGCTGCAGATCGCCTGGCCGTGGGTGGTGGGTTTCCTCGCATTGCTGACCTTCGTACTGGTGTGGAACCGCCGGTTGTCGATCCAGGTGGCCGAGCGCGCCCGCGCCGAGGCGGAGGAGCGGCGCCAGCGCAGTACCCTGCTGGCGCTGATCAACTCGATCCCCGACCCGATCTGGTTCAAGGACACCCAGGGCTGCTACCTGGGGGTCAACCAGGCGTTCGCCGACTGCCTGGGGCGCGCGCCGGAGGACATAGTCGGCTGCAGTGACCAGCAGCTGTTCAGCCGCGCCGCCGGCGCCGGACGCCAGGAGCGCGACCGCCAGGCGCTGACTGAGCGCGAGCCTTACGCCAGCGAGGGCTGGGTGGTCTATCCCGATGGCCGGCGGGTGCTCTTCGATACCCTGCGCAGCGCCTTCCACGACGACCAGGGGCGGTTGCTCGGTCTGGTGGGCGTCAGCCGCGACGTCACCGCGCGCAAGTCCACCGAGCTGGCGCTGGCCGAGGCCCGCGACCTGGCCGAAGAGGCCGCGCAACTCAAGAGCGACTTCCTGGCCAACATGAGCCACGAGATCCGCACGCCGCTGAACATCATCATCGGCCTGGCCCACCTGCTCCAGGAAACCACCCTGGACCCGCAACAGGTGGACTACCTGGGCAAGATCCAGGGGTCGGGCCAGTACCTGCTGGAGCTGATCAGCGACATCCTCGACCTGTCCCGGGTGGAGGCCGGCAAGCTGGAGTTCGAGCACATCGGCTTCGACCTGGAGCGCCTGCTCGGCGAGCTGTTCGACCTGTTCAACATCCGTGCCGCGAGCAAGGGCCTGGCGGTGCGCTGCGAGATCGACCCACGGGTGCCCGCCCAGGTCGTGGGCGATTCGCTGCGCCTGCGGCAGATCCTGATGAACTACGGCAACAACGCGCTGAAATTCACCGAACAGGGCGAAGTGGTGCTGATCGTCCGCCTGGAAGACGAGGACGAAGACAGCCTGCAGCTCTACTTCGCCTTCCGCGACACCGGTATCGGCATCACCGAGCCGCAGCAGGAGCGTCTGTTCGAGTCCTTCCAGCAGGCGGACAGCTCCATCACCCGCCGGTATGGCGGGTCCGGCCTGGGCCTGGCGATCTGCAAGAAGCTGGCGGAGGCGATGGGCGGCAGCGTCGGGGTGGAGAGCGAGCCGAACCGCGGCAGCCTGTTCTGGTGCCGGCTGCCCATGGGCCGGGTGGACGACTCGGTCAGCCTGAGCCTGCAGAACATCAGCCACGAACCGCTGCCGGTGCCCCTGCTGCCGGCGGCCTCGGCCGCTCCGGCGCTGCTGGAGAATGGCAACGTCGCCGAGGTCGAGCAGGTCTGCCGGCGCCTGGCGCACCTGCTGGCGGCGGACGATCCGCGCGCCGGACGGTTGCTCGGCGAACGTGCAAGCCTGCTGCGCAGCGTCTTCAATGAGGGCTACGAAGGCATTGCCACGAGTGTGCGGCGTTTCGAGTTCGAGCGGGCCCTGGAAAGCCTGGTGAATCTCGCGAGGGAGCGCGACATCCGGATCTGACGGGCGATCGACAAGAAGGGTGTGACAGGAACACGCGGACAGGGCCGTGGTCCGATCCCCCATGGCATGTCACGAATCTGACCGATGCGAGGAGTTGCGATGGATAGCATGCTGGACCGGCCGGAGCAGGAGATGATCCTGGTGGTGGACGATCAGCCCGACAACCTGATGCTCATGAGCGAGCTGCTCATGGACCGCTATCAGGTGCGCGTCGCCTCCAGCGGCCCGAAGGCGCTGCGCCTGATGCAGGGCGAGCCGCGCCCGGACCTGGTGCTGCTCGACATCATGATGCCGGAGATGGACGGCTACGAAGTCTGCCGGCAACTCAAGGCCGACCCGATGACCCGCGATATTCCGGTGATCTTCCTCACCGGCATGGTCAGTGCCGCCGACGAGCAGAAAGGCCTGGACCTGGGCGCGGTGGACTACCTGACCAAGCCGATCAGCCCGCCGGTGACCCTGGCGCGTATCCGCGCGCACCTGAACCTCAAGGCCAACTCCGACTTCCTCCGTGACAAGAGCGAGTACCTGGAGCTGGAGGTGCGCCGCCGCGCCCGCGAGCTGCAGGCCATCCAGGACGCCACCCTGGAAGCCATGGCGACCCTCTGCGACCTGCGCGACAACCCCCACAGCAACCACCTGGTGCGCATCGAGCACTACATGCGCCTGCTGGGCAGTTCGCTGTCCCTGCACAATGAGTTCGCCGCCGAGCTGTCGGTGGAGAACATCGAGCTGCTGGTGCGCTCGGCGCAGCTGCACGACATCGGCAAGGTCGCCGTGCCTGACCGCATCCTGCACAGCCCTGGTCAGTTGGAAGAGGCCGACCGGCTGATCCTCGAAAGCCATACCACTGTCGGTCGCGACGCCCTGGCGGCAGCCGAGCGCAAGCTGGGCTCCCCGGCAGAATTTCTGCGTTTTGCCAAGGAAATCGCCTACAGCCACCACGAGCACTGGGACGGCAGCGGCTTCCCCGAGGGGCTGGCCGGCGAGCAGATTCCCCTGGGCGCGCGGATGCTTTCGCTGATCGACTGCTATGACGAACTCACCTGCCGCCATGCCTACCGCACTTCGCTGACTCCGGACGAAGCCGCCGAACGCATCAAGGCCGGCGCCGGCAGCCTGTTCGACCCGCGCGTGGCCGAGGCTTTCGGCGAGGTCGCCGAAGGCTTCGCCAATATCGCCCAGCGCTACGCCGACAGTGACGAGGCGCTGGGGCTGGAGCTGCAGCGGCTGGAAGACGCGGTGGTGGAAAGCATCGAGCTGACGCCGCCGGAACCCTGATCGCGCTGGGCGGTTGTCGAGGATTGCCGTATAAGGAGCGCAGCGCCCCAGAGAGGTACGCCAGGAAGCCTGATGAAAACCCCGAAACGCCTGGAGCCGTTGATCGAAGACGGCCTGATCGATGAAGTATTGCGCCCGCTGATGAGCGGCAAGGAAGCAGCGGTCTACGTGGTGCGCTGCGGCGCCGAACTGCGCTGCGCCAAGGTCTACAAGGAAGCCAACAAACGCAGCTTCCGCCAGGCCGCCGAATACCAGGAAGGCCGCAAGGTGCGTAACAGCCGCCAGGCCCGCGCCATGGCCAAGGGCACCAAGTACGGCCGTAAGGAACAGGAAGATGCCTGGCAGAACGCCGAGGTGGCCGCGCTGTTCCGCCTGGCCAACGCCGGTGTACGCGTCCCCAAGCCGTACGATTTCCTCGATGGCGTGCTGCTGATGGAGATGGTCGCCGACGAAGAGGGCGACGCCGCACCGCGCCTGAACGATGTGGTGATGGAACCCGAGCTGGCCCGCGACTTCCACGAATTCCTCATCCGCCAGATCGTCATGATGCTCTGTGCGGGCCTCGTGCATGGCGACCTGTCGGAATTCAACGTGCTGGTCGGCCCGGACGGCCCGGTGATCATCGACCTGCCGCAGGCTGTGGACGCCGCCGGCAACAACCACGCCTTCCGTATGCTCGAGCGCGACGTGGGTAACATGGCCGCCTACTTCGGCCGCTTCGCCCCGGAGCTGCGCTACACCCACTACGCCAAGGAAATGTGGGCCCTCTACGAGGACGGCAAGTTGCAGCCGGACACCCCACTGACCGGGCACTTCGATGATCCGGAAGACGAGGCGGACGTGGATTCGGTGCTGCGTGAAATTGCCGAGGCCATGCGCGAGCAGGAGCGCCGCGAAGCCGGCCGCGCCGCCCAGGATGCCCCGCAGCAACGCGACGAGCCGCCGCCCCCACCGTGGGAGCAGGCCTGAGCCCATTGCCCGGCGAGCCTGAGCTGCTCGCCCTGATCGCCGGGCAAGCCGAACGCCTGCACCTGCTGCGCGTAGTGCGCGACCATGGCCCGGAAGGCGCCTGGATCGCCGCCGGTTTCGTGCGCAACGCGGTGTGGGACGCCTTGCATGGCTATGGCGAACCCACGCCGCTCAGCGATATCGACGTGTTGTATTTCGCGACCGACAACCTGGAGCCCGAGGCGGACTACGCCTGGGAGAGCCGGCTGCTGGACGTCTGTCCGGAGGTTCCCTGGTCGGTGCGCAATCAGGCGCGGATGCACCTGCGCAATGGCGATGCGCCCTACAGGGATTGCGCCGATGCGATGTGCCGCTGGCCGGAGGTCTGCACGGCGGTAGCGCTGCGCCTGCGGGGGGATTCCCTGGAGCTGCTGGCGCCGCTGGGCATCGAGGACATCTGGGGGTTGCGCGTCCGCCCCACCGAGCACTTCCGCAGCAAGCCGCACCTCTACCGCGAGCGCATCGCCGCCAAGAACTGGCCGGCGCGCTGGCCGAAGCTGCGCATCGAATCCCTGTAAAAACCTGCTCGCGGATATCCCCGGCCTGCTCTGCGTAGGATGGGTATCGCTGCGCTCCACGCCATCCTACGTACGGTTCCTTCTTTGGCCTGGGCGCTGCTTGTCTGGATTCCCGCACGGTCCTGCGAAAAAACTGTAAGCCCACAACTGTATCCATACATTTCAGGCGTGGGCTGTTAGTTTTGCTGCATCCCACCGCGAGCGCTCTGCCATGCCCCTCCGCCACGTTCTCCTTGCCCTGTTGGTCACCCTGATCTGGGGCGTCAACTTCGTCGTGATCAAGGTTGGCCTGCACGACTTTCCGCCGCTGCTGTTCTGCGCCCTGCGCTTCGCCCTGGCGGCGCTGCCGCTGATCTTCCTGCGCGGCCCGCTGCCGGCGCCGTTCTGGCGCATCGTGCAGATCGGCGTACTGCTGGGCGTGGTCAAATTCGGCTTGCTCTTCGTCGGCATGCACATCGGCATGCCTGCCGGCCTGTCCTCGCTGGTGCTGCAGAGCCAGGTGTTCTTCACCGTGCTGATCGCCGCCGCCTTCCTCGGCGAGCGCCCCAGCCCGCGCGCACTGATCGGCCTGGCGCTGGCCGCCGGTGGCCTGCTGCTGATCGGCCTGGAACGGCCCATGGGCGACAGCCTGGTGGCCTTCCTGCTGGTGATTGCCGCGGCCCTGGCCTGGTCCTTCTCCAACATCGCCACCAAACGCTCCGGCGCCAGCGACATGCTGCGTCTGATCAGCTGGGTCAGCCTGATCCCGCCGCTGCCGCTGCTGGTTCTGTCGTGGATCTTCGAAGGCCAGGAAGCCATCGAGCACGCCGTGCTGAACATCAACTGGACCGGCGCAGGCGCGCTGCTCTACATCGCCTTCCTCGCCACCACCGTCGGCTTCGGCCTGTGGAGCTTCCTGCTGCGCCGCTACCCGGCCAGCCAGGTCACGCCCTTCGCTCTGGCCGTGCCGGTGTCGGGTCTGCTGTCGGGCTGGCTGTTCCTCGGTGAAGACCTCACCACCCAGGACTGGATGGCCTGCGTGCTGGTGTTCGTTGGCCTGGCGGTAACCGTGCTGCCGGCTTCGCTGTGGCGCCGCCGCGCGGTGGCCAGCGCGTAGGGCGCATAAAGCGGGACGCTTTATCCGCCGTTATCCGCCCTACGATCAGGTAGTCAGACTGCCTCGCCGAGGCGTTCCACTACCCACTGGTTGATGCTCTGGTTGCTCAGCTCCGCCTTGATCGCCACCTGCGCATGCAATTGCGGGTCGAGACGCAGGCTGAGCTTGCCGGAGAAGGGCCGCTGCGGCTCGCGACCGAGTCTTGCGCAGGTCGCCAGGTAGTCATCCACTGCTTCTTCGAACGCCCCGCGTAACTCGCTGACCGATTCGCCATGGAAACCGATGACATCGCGGATACCGGCGATATGACCAATGAACAGCCGGTCATCGTCGCTGTACTCGATCCGTGCGGCGTAGCCTAGGTATTTCATAGGGGTCATGGGTGGATTCCTGCCTGTTCGAGCAACGCTCGCGTGTCACGCACCTGGTAGGGCTTGGCCTCCTTGGCCGGGTGCGGGCGATGGAAGGTGGCGACTATGCCGTTCAGCTCGAAGCGCACCCGTGAGCCGTTGCCCTCTATCACCTGCGCACCGAGTGCGATCAGCAGCGATTCGATGCGAAGCCATTCCAGTGAAGCCGGGACGGGGAGGGTGAAGATCAGCTCCAGCGTCCGTCGATGCCGAGCATTCATCCTGTGCTCCGGTGATTGGTATCAGATTATGCTACCAATAGATGCCGTGAGCCAGCTGTCGGACATCTCGCCAAGGGCCGCGTGAAGAGTCCTCAGTGACAGCCCTTCCCCGACTCCAGGTCCCTGAGGATCGGACAGTCCGGCCGGTGGTCGCCCTGGCAGTGGTCGCTCAGTTCCTGCAGGGTGTCGCGCAGGCTGCTGAGTTCGGCGATCTTGCGGTTGAGTTCGTCGATGTGCCGGGCGGCCAGGGCCTTCACGTCGGCGCTGGCGCGGCCGCGGTCCTGCCAGAGGGTGAGCAGCTGGCCGACTTCCTCCAGGGAGAAGCCGAAATCCCGCGAGCGGCGGATGAACGCCAGGGTGTGCAGGTCCTGCTCGCTGTAGTGGCGGTAACCGCTGGCGCTGCGGCCGGCGGGGGCGAGCAGGCCGGTGGATTCGTAGTAGCGGATCATCTTCGCGGTCAGGCCGCTCTTCTTCGCCGCTTCGCCGATGTTCATGCCGATCTCTCCTGAGCGAACGCCCGCGCTACGTCAGCGCGGGCGCGGGGCTTATTGGTGGTCCTGGGGTTTCCAGCGCTTGAGCAGCAGGGCGTTGCTCACCACGCTGACGCTGGAGGCGGCCATCGCCGCGCCGGCGACCATGGGGTTGAGCAGGCCGAAGGCGGCCAGTGGGATGCCCACCAGGTTGTAGATGAAGGCCCAGAACAGGTTCTGGCGGATCTTCGCGTAGGTGCGCCGGGAGATGTCCAGCGCTGCCGGAACCAGCCGTGGGTCGCCACGCATCAGAGTGATGCCGGCGGCGTGCATGGCCACGTCGGTGCCGCCGCCCATGGCGATGCCCACATCTGCTGCGGCCAGCGCCGGGGCGTCGTTGATGCCGTCACCGACCATCGCCACCACCTTGCCTTGCTGGCGTAGCGCGCCGACCACGGCGGCCTTGTCGCCGGGCAGTACCTCGGCGTGCACATCGTCCAGACCGAGGGCGTCGGCCACGACCTTGGCGCTGCCACGGTTGTCGCCGGTGATCAGATGGCTGGCGATGCCGCGGTCCCGCAGGGCGTCGATGGCGGTTTTCGCGCCTTCCTTGAGGCTGTCGCCGAAGGCGAACAGGGCGATCACCCGGGCCTGCGGTTCGCGTTCGATCAGCCAGGACAGGGTGCGGCCATCGGCTTCCCAACGCTGCGCCGATTCAGTGAGAGCACCCGGCTGCAGCTGGGCTTCGTCGAGCATGCGGCGGTTGCCCAGTGCCAGCAGGCGACCACCGATGCGGCCCTGGATGCCGCGGCCGGTCAGGGCTTGAGTCGCCTCGGCGGCAGCAGGGTTCAGGTCGCGTTCGGCGCAGGCGTCGAGCACGGCGCGAGCCAGCGGGTGTTCACTGCCGCGTTGCAGGGCGCCGGCCAGGGCGAGGGCTTCGGCTTCGTCGCCGTCCGCCGCGAGGTTGGTGATGCGCGGCTGGCCGGAGGTGAGGGTGCCGGTCTTGTCGAAGGCCACGGCCGTGACCGCGTGGGCAACCTCGAGGGCTTCGGCGTCCTTGATCAGGATGCCGTGTTTCGCGGCAACGCCGGTGCCGGCCATGATCGCGGTCGGAGTGGCGAGGCCAAGGGCGCACGGGCAGGCAATGACCAGTACGGCGACGGCGTTGATCAGCGCCTGTTCCCAGCCGGCGCCGGCGATCAGCCAGCCGACAAGGGTGAGCAGGGCGATGCCGATCACCACCGGGACGAACACGTTGCTGACCTTGTCCACCAGCTTCTGGATCGGCGCCTTGGCGGCCTGGGCGTCTTCCACCAGGCGGATGATGCGCGCCAGCACTGTCTCGCCGCCCAGCGCGGTGGTCTTCACGCGCAGCACGCCTTCGCCGTTGATGGCGCCGCCGGTGACCGGGTCGCCCACGTCCTTGGGCACCGGCAGGCTTTCGCCGGTGATCAGGGCTTCGTCGGCGTGGCTCTGGCCGGCGAGGACTTCGCCGTCTACCGGAAAGCGCTCGCCGGGGCGCACCAGCACTTCGTCGCCCAGGCGCAGTTCGGCGATGGCGACGTCTTCCTCGACGCCGTCACGCACGCGAGTGGCGCGCTCCGGGCGCAGGGCTTCTAGGGCGCGGATGGCCGTTGCAGTCTGGCGCTTGGCGCGGCTTTCCAGGTACTTGCCGAGCAGGATCAGGGTGATGACCACCGCGCTGGCTTCGAAGTACAGGTGCGGCATCTGCCCTGGCGCGGCGGCGTACCAGAGGTACAGGCTCAGGCCGTAGCCGGCGCTGGTGCCGAGGCCGACCAGCAGGTCCATGTTGCCGCTGCGGGCGCGCACGGCCTTGTAGGCGGAAACATAGAAGCGCGCGCCGATGAGGAACTGCACCGGCGTGGCGAGGAGGAATTGCGCCCAGGCTGGGAGCATCCAGTGCTGGCCGAACCAGTCGCCGACCATCGGCAGCACCAGCGGCAGGGACAGCAGGATGGCAGCGGCCAGCCACCAGCGCTCGCGCGCCAGACGGGCCACAGCCGGGTCCACGGTGGGCTGGTCGGGTTCGATGGGGCGGGCCTGGTAGCCGGCCTTGTCGACGGCCGCGATCAGCGTGGCGGTGTCCACTGCGCCGAGCAGCTCGAGGTGGGCGCGCTCGCTGGCCAGGTTGACTCTGGCCGAGCGCACGCCGGGAACCTTGTTCAAGGCGCGTTCGACGCGGCCGACGCAGCTGGCGCAGGTCATGCCTTCGATGCTCAGTTCCAGGCTATGGGCTGGCACCTGGTAGCCGGCCTGTTCGACGGCGGCGACCAGCGCCGGCAGGGTGTCGCCGCTGGACGGCGCGGCGAGCTGCACGCGGGCCTGCTCGCTGGCGAGGTTGACGCTGGCGTCCTGCACGCCGGGCACTTTGCGCAGGGCGCGTTCGACCCGGCCGGCGCAGCTGGCGCAGGTCATCCCGGAGACGGGCAGGTCGAGTTCGATGGGGTTGGCGCTGCTCATGGGGCTTTCTCCCTGAAGTTCCCCGATAGCATCAACCTTGACACGAGGGCAAGGTCAACCCTCGTTCGCTGCCAGCTTGTCGCAGGTCAAATCCGCGGGCGGGATCAGCTGCCGCTGGAGACAGGCATCAGGTACAGCCCGCTTTCGCTGTTGGCGATGCGGAACTTGCGCACTTCACCCGCATGCAGCTGCACGGACTGGGCACGCAGTGGCTGGATACCGCTGCGGCAGAGGCCGGAGTTGGCGGTTTGCAGGCGCAGGGAGACTTCACCCGGTGGCAGGTTGAGGGCGATCTCGCCTTCGGGCTGCAGGCGCGAGACCTTCTCGTCCTGCACGTACAGGTCGATGTCGCAGGCGGTGCCGGTATCCAGTCGTTCGCGACTGACGATCAGCACCGCATAGGCCACCGGCTGCGCGTCGGGCACCGGCCATGAACCGGGCGTGCTTGGCGGCGGCGTGGCCGGGGAGGTGGGGACGGGCGGCGCCGGGGGGGCCTCGGGCATGCCATCGGCCCAGGTGCTCGAAGGCAGGCCGGCGAAGGGCAGGGCGGCAGTGAAGCCGGCGGCAATTAAAAGGGAACGGCGCATGGCGTTCTCCGATGAGTCAGCTATTTCCGCAGCTTGGCTGAGAGCCTGACGTAGGACAAGTGCAAGGCGATTGCATCGCGAGAGGCTTGACCTTGCCACGGTGGCAAGGTCGAGACTGCATCCAACGCTTCAATCCATCAGAGGAGAGATTCCATGCATACCTTCAATGTCAAAGGCATGAGCTGCGGCCACTGCGTGCGGGCCATCACCCAGGCGGTGCAGGCGCTGGACGCCGCGGCGGACGTGCAGGTCGACCTGGGCGCCGGTGAAGTCCGCGTCGCCAGCCGACTGGACGAGCCCGCAATCCTCGCGGCGATCCGCGAGGAAGGCTACGAGGCCGAGGCGGCCTGAAGCTTCATTCCTCCCGGGCCGGCGTCCTGCCGGCCCTCAAGCCTGCGCCGGGTGCCAGTCGCGCACCAGGCCACGGAACACGGCGTCGAACAGTTCGCGGGTTTCCTGCAGCGGGTCGAACAGGGCTGGGTCGCGCAGCCAGTCGCTGAGCAGGCCGAAGATCATCGCGTGTACCGCGCGCGAGGCAATCTTGGGCGTCACGCCGGGCATCAGCCGCGTGCGGCAATCCTCGCGGTTGAACAGCTGCTCGCAAAGCTCGATGAACTGCCGGACGAACTGGTTGTGGCGCTCCTCGGCGTCGCGCAGCTCATCGGTGAACTCGCAGCGTTGCAGGAGGATGGTGAGGATGCGCCGACGCTGCTCGTCGCGGGCGAGGTTCTCGACCACTTCCACGCTGAGCTGGAACAGCGACTCGATCGGGTCGTGACCGTCGCAACCGGACAGCCGCTGTGCCAGTTGTTCGGGCGGCAGGCGGACCTGGTTGAGCATGTCGTTGAACAGATGCGCCTTATTCTGGAAATGCCAGTACACCGCTCCGCGGGTGACCCCAGCGGCGCGCGCGATCTCTTCCAGGCTGGTATTCGAGACGCCTTTCGCAAAGAAAAGGCCTTCAGCCGAGTCGAGAATCGTCTGTCGAGTTCGTTCCGAATCTTCTTTAGTTCTTCGCATGGCGCTTGGTGGTATACAGGCTAGGATCACTGGGTGACAGGCAGTTTACTGATTTTATTGCGCTAACAGTGCTTTACAGACACTGGCGTAGGTAAAAGTCACGCAGTCGTCGTCCTTTTGGGGTTCCGCCGTCAGTCATTTCCATGGAGAGGTTACATGCCGTTTGCCCGTCGTTTGCCCGTCGCGCTTGCTGTCGTTGGGTTGCCAGTCCTGTTCGCTGCCTGGGCCCAGGCCGAGGACAAACCGGCCACGGCAGCGCCTCCGCCCCCGGCAGTGACGGTCGAAGTGGCCAAGAGCGCCCCGGTGCCGCTGACCTTCGAATACGCCGCGCGCACCGCCGGCTACCGCGAAGTGGAAGTGCGCGCCCAGGTCAGCGGCATCCTGCAGCGTCGCACCTACGAGGAAGGCCGGCCGGTGAAGGAAGGCCAGGTGCTGTTCCGCATCGATCCGCGCCCCTACCAGGCCGCGCTGGGCCAGGCCAAGGGTTCGCTGGCGCAGACCCAGGCGCGCTACCGGCAGACCGAGCGTGACCTCAAGCGGATTCGTGAGCTGCAACGCAAGGGCTTCGCCAGCGAAAGCGAGCTGGACCGCTACACCTCCGATTTCGAACAGGCCAAGGCCGATGTCGAGGCCGCCCAGGCCAACGTCCAGGCCAAGCAGATCGACCTCAACTACACCACGGTGACCGCGCCGATCTCCGGCATGGCAAGCAAGGAAGTGCGCTCCGAGGGCAGTCTGGTGGTGGCCAGCGACCCGAACTCCAGCCTGCTGACCAAGCTCACCCAGCTCGACCCGGTGTACGTCAACTTCGCCTACCCCGATACCCAGGCGACCCAGATGAACGACGGTGTGAAGAGCGGCCGCTACATCCTGCCCAAGGACGGCAAGCTGACCGCCGAGCTGCGTTTCGGCGATGGCAGCAAATACCCCATCGAAGGCGTCGTCGACTTCACCGACAGCTTCGTCAACACCGGCACCGGCACCGTGAACGCTCGCGCCGTGGTGCCCAACCCGCACAACCTGCTGATCCCCGGACAGTTCGTGCGCATCCTGATCACCGGTATCACCCAGAGCAAGGCCGTGACCCTGCCCGAACGCGCACTGGCCCAGGGCCCGCGTGGCACCTTCGTCTACGTGGTGGACAAGGACAGCTATGCCCGCGTGCGCCAGGTCACCACCAGCAAGACCGTGGATGGCCGCTGGATCATCGACGCCGGCGTGGACGATGGGGACCGGGTGATAGTCGATGGCATCCTCAAGGTGCGCCCCGACCAGCCGGTCAAGGCCGTGGAAGGTGGCGCGCAGGAAGCTGCAGCCGGCACCGCCTCCACCCAGTCCTAAGGAGCGCCTATCGTGATTTCGCGCTTCTTCATCGAACGTCCGGTGTTCGCGATGGTGATCTCCATCGTGATCCTGCTCGCCGGCCTGGTGGCCATGCGTGCCCTGCCCGTCGCCCAGTACCCGGAAATCGTGCCGCCGGAAGTCTCGGTGACCGCGTCCTATCCGGGGGCCAGTTCCCAGGTCATCGCCGAAACCGTGGCCGCTCCGCTGGAGCAGGAAATCAACGGCGTGGAGGGCATGATCTACCAGCTGTCCAACTCCGACGCCAGCGGCGCCATGAGCCTGACCGTGTACTTCGAGGTGGGCACCGACCCCGACCAGGCCACCATCGACGTCAACAACAAGGTGCAGGCGGCGCTCGCCAAGCTGCCCGAGGAGGTGCGCCGGCAGGGTGTGAAGGTGGAGAAGAAATCCTCCGACATCCTGCAGGTGGTGACCCTGTTCTCGCCGGACAACTCCCGCGACCCGATCTTCATCAGCAACTACGCGCTGATCAACGTGATCGACGACCTCAAGCGGATTCCCGGCGTCGGCGACGTCAGCCAGTTCGGCTCCAAGGACTACGCCATGCGCGTCTGGCTGCGGCCGGACAAGCTGGCGCAGTACAACCTGACGCCCACCGACGTGGTCAACGCGATCCGCGAGCAGAACTCGCAGTTCGCCGCCGGCAGCTTCGGCCAGCAGCCGATGAAGGAGCCGCAGGACTTCACCTACATGGCCACGGCCCAGGGGCGCTTCACCGATCCCAAGGAATTCGAGAACGTCATCCTGCGCAGTGACTCCACCGGCGCCAGCCTGCTGCTCAAGGATGTGGCGCGGGTCGAACTGGGGGCTCAGGACTACTCGCTGGTGACCTCGCTCAACGGCCAGCAGAACGCCGCCTTCGGCATCTACCTTCAGCCGGGCGCCAACGCCCTGGATACCGCCCAGGCCGTGCGCGACCACATGGCGACCATGGCCAAGCGTTTCCCGCAGGGCATCGCCTTCAAGATTCCGTACGACACCACCACCTTCGTGAAGGTCTCCATCGAGGAGGTGATCCACACCTTCATCGAGGCGCTGATCCTGGTGATGGTGGTGGTCTTCATTTTCCTGCAGAACATCCGCGCCACGCTGATCCCGGTGCTGGCGATTCCGGTGTCGCTGGTCGGCACCTTCGCCGGCATGTACCTCATGGGCTTCTCCATCAACCTGTTGTCGCTGTTCGGCATGGTGCTGGCCATCGGCATCGTGGTGGACGACGCCATCGTGGTGCTGGAAAACGTCGAGCGGGTGATGCGCACCGAGAAGCTCAGCCCGAAGGCAGCGGCGATCAAGGCCATGGAGGAGGTGACGGGGCCGATCGTCGCCATCGTCCTGGTGCTCTGCGCCGTGTTCATCCCGGTCGGCTTCCTCGGCGGACTGGCCGGCCAGATGTACAAGCAGTTCGCGATCACCATCGCGGTGTCGGTGGTGATCTCCGGCATCGTCGCTCTGACCCTGTCGCCGGCGCTCTGCGCACTGATCCTCAAGGAGGAGCACAAGGAGCCCGCCGCGCCGTTCCGCTGGTTCAACCGCACCTTCGAACGCATCACCAACGGCTATGGCGCCGGGGTGCAGTTCTTCCTCAAGCGCGCCGCCCTCGGCCTGATCCTGTTCGGCGGGATGATCGCCCTGCTGGTCATCCTGTTCGGCCGGGTGCCCGGCTCGCTGGTCCCGGACGAGGACCAGGGTTACGTGCTCAACGCCTACTTCCTGCCGCCGGCCGCTTCGCTGACGCGTACCGAGAAGCTCACCAACGACGTGACCCACCAGCTGATGAAACACCCGGCGGTGCAGGACGTGGTGACCTTCGCCGGCTTCGACATCCTCACCAACGGCACCCGCAGCAACGCCGGGGTGTCCTTCGTACCGCTCAAGGACTGGAAGGAGCGCACCACGCCCGAGCTGGACGCGCGCAACCTGACCCGTGAGTTCATGAAGATGGGCGCCGGTCACGAGGACGGCGTGGTGATGTCCTTCAACCCGCCGCCTATCACCGGCATGAGTACCACCGGCGGTTTCGAGGCGTATATCCAGGACCGTAGCGGCGGCACCTCCGAGCAGCTGGAAGAGGTGACCATGAAGTTCCTCGCCGCCGCGGCCAAGCGCCCGGAGCTGGCGGGGGTCAACACCACCTTCAACGCCAACGTGCCGCAGTACTACGTCGACCTCGACCGCACCAAGGCGCGCTCCCTGGGCGTGGCGATCAACGACGTGTTCACTGCCATGCAGTCCACTTTCGGCAGCTACTACGTCAACGACTTCACCCTCTATGGGCGCACCTGGCAGGTATCCCTGGAGTCGGAGCCGGAGTTCCGCCGCAAGCCGGACGACCTGAGCCAGGTCTTCGTGCGCTCCTCCACCGGCGATCTGGTACCGCTGACCACCCTGGTGTCGGTCAAGCGCATCCTCGGTCCGGACTCCTACGCGCGCTTCAACGTGTTCCCGGCGGCCAAGCTGCTGGGCGGCCCCGCGCCGGGCTACAGCTCCGGCCAGGCGCTGGCGGCGATGCAACAGGTGGCCGACCAGGTGCTCGGCGAAGAGTACTCGCTGGCCTGGATCGGCTCGGCCTATCAGGAACTGGCGACCCAGGGCTCGGGCAGTACCGCGTTCATCTTCGGCCTGATCCTGGTGTTCCTCATCCTCGCGGCCCAGTACGAGCGCTGGACCCTGCCGCTGGCCGTGGTCACCGCGGTGCCGTTCGCGGTGTTCGGGGCGATCCTGGCGATCTGGTTGCGCGGGCTGGACAACGACGTGTACTTCCAGGTCGGCCTGGTGACCCTGATCGGCCTGGCGGCGAAGAACGCCATCCTGATCATCGAGTTCGCCGTGATGTGCCGCGAGGAGCAGGGCATGGGCCCGGTCGAGGCGGCACTGGAGGCGGCCAAGCTGCGCTTCCGCCCCATCGTGATGACCTCGCTGGCCTTCATCCTGGGTTGCGTGCCGCTGGCCATCAGCACCGGCGCCGGCTCCGCGAGCCGTCACTCGATCGGCACCGGGGTGATCGGCGGGATGCTCGCCGCGACCCTGCTGGCGACCTTCCTCATCCCGATGTTCTACATGCTGGTGGAGTCGGCTGCCGACAAGCTCAGCGGCCGTAAGGCGAAGGGCAAGCCCGAGCCAGAGGGCGTGCACGAGGCTTGATGTGGCAACGGGTCCGGCCGGCGCGGCCGGACCCGCTTCTCCCATTGTTTCGGGACTTGTTTCGCGAGTTGCTTAGGGAGCTTGCTAATTTCCCGGCGCTCGCCACAATGCAAGGCTTCGTCGCACCTTCCTTGCGCGCCAATCCGATATCCACGCTTGCCTGCCTGCGGTCTCCACCGCCTTTCGGCGGACGGGTGTGACCAGGTGATCCATGAACCTCCGCATCCTGCTGATCCTCGGCGCCCTCAGCGCCTTCGGGCCCATGGCCATCGACTTCTACCTGCCCAGCTTCCCGGCGCTGGCGCAGGCCTTCGGTACCGACGTCGAGCACGTGCAACTCAGCCTGTCGGCCTACTTTGCCGGCCTTGCCATTGGCCAGTTGCTCTACGGGCCGCTGGCTGACCGTATTGGTCGGCGCATTCCGCTGCTGCTGGGCGTGAGCATTTTCACCCTGGCTTCGGTCGCGTGCGCCCTGGCGCCGAACCTGGAGTGGCTGATTGGCGCGCGCTTCGTCCAGGCCCTGGGTGGCTGCGCGGGGATGGTGATCTCGCGAGCGGTGGTACGTGACCTGTGCGACCCGGTTGCCGCCGCCAAGGCCTTCTCGCAGCTGATGCTGGTGATGGGGCTGGCGCCGATCCTCGCGCCGCTGGGCGGCGGGCTGCTACTGAGCCTGTCCGGCTGGCAGTCGATCTTCTATTGCCTGACGCTGTTCAGTGCCCTGGCCGGCGGCGCCATCGCGCTGTGGCTGCCCGAGACCATCCCGAGCGGGCCGCGCCCGCCGCTGCGCGGCGCGTTGAAGCAGTACCGCGCGCTGTTCCGCGACCGCTCCTTCATTACCTATGCGCTCACCGGCGGGGTGGCCATCGCCGGGATGTTCTCCTACATCGCCGGTTCGCCCTTCGTGTTCATCGAACTCTACGGCGTGCCGACCGAGCACTACGGCTGGATCTTCGGCAGCAACGCGGCGGGCTTCATCCTGATGGCGCAGGTCAACGCGCGGCTGCTGCGCTATCGCGGGCCGGGATTCTGGCTGCGCCGGGCGGTGTGGGTGTACTTCGCTTGCGGCGTCCTGCTGCTGGGCATCACCCTGGCCAGACCCGAGCACCTGTGGCCGCTGCTGGTGCCGCTGTTTGGTGCCATCGCCAGTCTGGGCTTCCTGCTGCCCAACTCCTCGGCCTGCGCGATGGCCAGCCAGGGCCGCCATGCGGGCAGCGCCTCGGCGTTGATGGGCAGCCTGCAGTTCACCGTCGCGGCTGGCGCTTCGGCGCTGGTCGGTGCATTGCACGACGGCACGGCGCTACCGATGGCAGTGGTCATCACCGTCTGCGGCCTGGTGGCCGCGGTGCTCGGCTGGCTGAGCGGGCAGATCAGCGAACGCGCGGCCTGATCAGCTGGCGACGCGCTGTATCAGTTCGGGGAGTCGGTGCGGGGCCTTCAGGCGGGCTTCGAGGGTCGCGACGAAACTGCGTGCTTCGAGCTCGCTGCGGAAGCCCACGGCCTGCTGGTCGAGGCAGACTTCCCACGGCTGGTCTTTGCGCAGGCTGGACGGACGGACGAGGATGTTCACGGTGCTCACCCCTGTGCTGTCAGGTGAAAAGGGACTCTCAGTGTAGTCCTGTCACATGGTGGTAGCGGGTGCGACCTGTGGTCGCCGACATGCGGTGCTCCTGCCCCCGAAGCGGCCTTCAGTCCCCGTTGCAGAGCGCTTCGCCCAGAGCGCTGCCGCTTCGCTGAAAAATCCTGAAAAGCAATCGTGCCCGCCTGGGCGAATCGCCTACGACCAAAGGTTGATGGTGGTGTGGCGATCCCCGTCCATACTCGTTGTTCGACCTCGATAACAACAATAAGAGGCAGTGACGATGAGCTACCGGCAGTCCCATGACCGCTCCATCGCGGCCCCTTCCGCCTTCTGGGCCGAGCAGGCCGGCCGCGTGGCCTGGTACCGCGCGCCGCAGGATACCCTGCAGGAGCTGCCCGACGGCAGCCACCGCTGGTTTGCCGATGGCCGCCTGAACACCTGCTACCTTGCCCTCGACCGGCAGATCGAACTCGGCCGCGGCAACCAGGCCGCGCTGATCTACGACTCCCCCGTGACCCATACCCAGCAGCGCTTCAGCTACCTGGAGCTGCGCGATGAAGTCGCGCGCCTGGCTGGCGCCCTGCGCGCGCTGGGGGTGGAGAAGGGCGACGGGGTGATCATCTACATGCCGATGGTGCCCCAGGCGGCCATGGCCATGCTCGCCTGTGCCCGATTAGGCGCCGTGCACTCGGTGGTGTTCGGCGGCTTCGCGCCCCACGAGCTGGCGCTGCGCATCGACGATGCCAGGCCCAAGCTGGTGCTCACCGCCTCCTGCGGCCTGGAGTTCGAGCGGGTGATCGAATACAAGCCGCTGGTGGACAAGGCCCTGGAACTGGCCACTCACAAGCCGGCTCACGTACTGGTGCTGCAGCGCCCGCAGGCGATGGCGGAGCTTGAGCCCGGCCGCGACCTGGACTGGCGCGAAACCCTGGTCCACGCGCAACCGGCCGAGCCGGTGGAAGTCGCCAGCGGCGACCCGCTGTACATCATGTACACCTCCGGCACCACCGGGAAACCCAAGGGCATCGTGCGCGACAACGGCGGCCACGCGGTAGCGCTGAGCTATGCACTGCCGGCCATCTTCGGCCTGCAACCGGGGGATGTCTGGTGGGGCGTTTCCGACGTCGGCTGGGTGGTCGGCCACTCGCTGATCGTCTATGGGCCGCTGATGAATGGCTGCACCACGGTGTTCTACGAGGGCAAGCCGGTGCGCACGCCCGATGCCGGCAGCTACTGGCGGGTGATCCAGGAGCACAAGGTCAACAGCCTGTTCTGCGCGCCCACGGCGATCCGCGCGATCCGCAAGGAAGACCCCCGGGGCGAGCTGCTCGAACGCTACGACCTGAGCTCGCTGCGCCACCTGTTCCTGGCCGGCGAAAAGCTCGACAGCAGCACCCAGCACTGGCTGGAGGAACTCACCGGCAAGCCGGTGCACGACCATTGGTGGCAGACCGAGACCGGTTGGCCGGTGACCGCGCCCTGCACCGGCCTGGGCGACCACGACCTGCGCGCGGGCTCCACCAATCGCGCGGTGCCCGGGTACCACGTGCAGGTGGTGGACGATGAGGGCCGGCTGCTCGGGCCGAACGAGCAGGGCTCCATCGTGATTGCCCTGCCGCTGCCGCCTGGCTGTGCGCAGACGCTGTGGAACGACCATCCGCGCTACCTGCAGGCGTACCTGAAGACCTATCCCGGTTACTACCACACCGGCGACGGCGGCTATGTGGACGAGGAGGGTTTCGTCTACATCATGGGGCGCACCGACGACGTGATCAACGTCTCCGGCCACCGGCTTTCCACCGGCGAAATGGAGGAGCTGCTGGCGCTGCACGAGGCCGTCGCCGAGTGCGCGGTGATCGCCGTGCAGGACGATCTCAAGGGGCACGTGCCGCTGGGGATGGTGGTGCTCAAGGACGGCGCGCAGGTGACCGAGGCCAACCTGCAGCGCGAGCTGGTGGCTTTGGTGCGCGAGCGCATCGGCGCCCTGGCCTGTTTCCAGCGCGCGGTGGTGGTGAAACGCCTGCCCAAGACCCGCTCGGGCAAGATCCTCCGCGCCGTGCTGCGCAAGATCGCCGACGGCGAGAGCTACGCGCCGCCGTCCACCATCGATGACCCGGCGATCCTCGGCGAGATTGCCGAGCGCCTGGGCCAGGCCGGGCTGGCCAAGGCCGGCTGATATCCCACGACGCCGGCGTTGCCGGCGTATTTCCAGGGCCGCACTCGTTGCGGCCCTTTTTTATGCGCGCGCTCAGCCGGCCCTATGCCGTACATCGCCCAACCTTGGACGGGCAGGAGCAAAGACAGGCTGTTGGCTAAGATAATGGCATCTGGCCTCTATCGGTGCCTTGCATTGATGAACCCTAGCCTCCTGCTCGACGCCGAGGAGCTCGAAGCCTTGCGCGAAGTCAACGCGCGGGTGCTGCGCCAGCCGGTGGTGTTGCTGGTCGATGACGACCGCGCGGCGCTCGTGCGAGTCCGCGGCCTGATCGAGAGGGCCAGGCTGCGTTGCGTGACGGCGAGTACGGCGCAGGAGGCGCTGCGGCGCATTCGACGCGATGAGGCCGGTATAGACCTGCTGGTCATCGGACTGCGTGTCGGGCGCGAAGGCGGCGGGCTGGACCTGCTGCGCGAGCTTGGCAGCGTCGGCACTTTCCTGCCGATCATCGTGCTCTCCGGGCAGGGGGATCTGCGCGATGGGTTCGCGACAGCGTCGCTGAACGTGCTGGATTTTCTGGCCACACCGGTGGACCCGGCTTACTTCCTGGATCTGCTGGGCCGTTACCTGTAGGGCCGCGCTACGGACGTTCGCGAGCCATCTTGCACCTGCGAAGAGCGCTCCGGCGCAGGGGCACTGTGGGAGCGAGGGGGCGCCATCGTTATTGCTCGCGCCCCCGGCTGGGCAATTACAGCGTCTGCGCCTTGAAAGTGTCGCACTTGCCCGGCGCGCCGCTCTCGAAGCCGATCTTGAACCAGCGCACGCGCTGCGCGGAGGACCCGTGGGTGAAGGAATCGGGCATCACCGTGCCGCGCGCCTGGCGCTGCAGGTGGTCGTCGCCGATGGCGTTGGCGGCGTTCAACGCCTCTTCCACGTCGCCCGGCTCCAGCCAGTTCAGGCGCTGCTGGGCGTGATTGGCCCAGACGCCGGCGAAGCAGTCGGCCTGAAGTTCCTGACGCACCGAAAGGCCGTTGGCGCCTTCCATGCGTGCGCCGCGCTGGCGGGCGGCGTTGATCTTCGCGGAGATGCCCAGCAGGTTCTGCACGTGGTGGCCGACTTCGTGGGCGATCACATAAGCCTGGGCGAAGTCGCCGGCGGCGGAGAACTTCTGTTCCATCTCGCGGAAGAAGCCGAGGTCGAGGTACACCCGGTGGTCGCCGGGGCAGTAGAACGGGCCGACCGCCGAGGAGGCGAAGCCGCAGGCTGAGTTCACTCCGCCGTTGAACAGGATCAGCTTGGGCTGCTCGTACTGCTGGTTGCTACGGGCGAAGATTTCGCCCCAGGTGTCCTCGGTGTCGCCGAGGATCGAGCGGACGAAGTCCACCTGCGGATCGTTGCCGGTGGCCGGCTTGCCTTGTGTCGGCCGCGCCGGCGCCTGCTGCTGGGAGACGTCCATCTGGCCGAGCAGCGAGCCGAGGATGGTCATCGGGTCCTGCCCGGAGAGCAGGCCGATCACCACCACGATGGCCACGCCGCCCAGGCTCAGGCCGCGGCCGCCGATGCGCATGCCGCCGCCACCGCCCATGCTGCTGCCGGTTTCATCGCGGGCATCCACTACGTTGTCGCTGCGTCGTCCTTTGCGCCATTGCATGGCGGCATCTCCATCGAACAGGTGGTTTCAGTGTTGTCTTGAGTGGGGCTGGCCGCCAGCCCGGTCGTCAGGCGAAACGGTGCAGCAGTTCGGCGCGGGCGAGGAGTTGCACGTCGCCGCCGACGCGGACCTCATCGTCCTGACCGACCTGCACGTCGAGCCGGCTGGGGCGACCGACGAAGCGGCCCTGGGCCAGCTGGAACAGCTCGCCACGGCGTGCCTTGCCCAGCTCCACCAGGTAGGCGGCAACGGGGCCGGCGGCACTGCCGGTGGCAACGTCCTCGATGATCCCGGCGCCGTCCCAGGTGCGGCCCTCGCGATTATCCACATCCAGCACGAAAACGAAGGCGGCGTTGAGTTTGGCCAGCTCGGTTGTCAGGTCCGTGCGCTGGCGCACGCGCTCCAGGGCTTCGCCGCGCACCGGCAGGAGCAGGTAGGGCAGACCGGTGCTGACCACGGCGGCGGGGTAGTCGGCGAGGTCGCCGACGCTCAGCGAGAAGGCCTCGGCGAACCAGCGCCGCGCGTCATCGTCGAGCACCGTGCCGAAGTCGGCGGCGCCCTGGTTCATCTCGGCGTGGAAGCCGGCGCCGCGACGGCGGGTGGCGACCTTCACTGATTTGGCCGGCAGGTCCAGCGTCCAGTGTTCCTCCTCGCCGCGCTGGTGCAGGTGGTGCAGCAGCGCGGCGGCGCCCAGCACCGGGTGGCCGGCGAACGGCAGTTCCTCGTCGACGGTGAAGATGCGCGCCGAGTAGGTGTCCAGCGAGGCGGACGGGAACAGGAAGATCGACTCGAACTGGCGCAGCTCCTGGGTCAGCGCCAGCAGGGTCGGGGCGGGGATGCCACGGGCGTCGGGGAAGACCGCCAGGCCGTTGCCGGTGAGCGGTTGCTCGGCGAAGACGTCGAGCTGCCAGTACTGTTGCGCGGACATGGGCCTCCAGATGCCGCCCTTGAGCGGTGCAAAGAAAAACTCGACAGCCAGCCTAGCGAGCTATATGTTCGCCGACAAGAAAGCGCAGGTCACAGCGCCGCGCTTTCCAGGCCACCGCAGTGGCCGGCGTCGCTCGGACGGTTCCGGGCGCCTACGTTCATCAGAGGACACCATGACTGAACCCCGTTCAGCTCGTCGCTTTGCGCGCATCGATCGCCTGCCGCCTTACGTTTTCAATATCACCGCCGAACTGAAGATGGCCGCCCGCCGCCGTGGCGAGGACATCATCGACCTGTCCATGGGCAACCCGGACGGGGCCACGCCGCCGCATATCGTCGAGAAACTCTGCCAGGTCGCCCAGCGCGAAGACACCCACGGCTACTCCACGTCCCGTGGCATCCCGCGCCTGCGCCGGGCTATCTCGCACTGGTACCGCGACCGCTACGAGGTCGAGATCGACCCGGAATCCGAGGCCATCGTCACCATCGGCTCCAAGGAAGGCCTGGCACACCTGATGCTCGCCACCCTGGATCACGGCGACACCATCCTGGTGCCCAACCCCAGCTACCCGATCCACATCTATGGCGCGGTGATTGCCGGTGCCCAGGTGCGCTCGGTGCCGCTGGTGCCGGGGATCGACTTCTTCAACGAGCTGGAGCGGGCGATCCGCGAATCGATCCCCAAGCCGAAGATGATGATCCTCGGTTTCCCCTCCAACCCCACCGCGCAGTGCGTGGAGCTGGACTTCTTCGAGCGCGTGGTCGACCTCGCCAAGCGTTACGACGTGCTGGTGGTGCACGACCTGGCCTACGCGGACATCACCTTCGATGGCTGGAAGGCGCCGTCGATCATGCAGGTGCCCGGCGCCAAGGACATCGCGGTGGAATTCTTCACCCTGTCCAAGAGCTACAACATGGCCGGCTGGCGCATCGGCTTCATGGTCGGCAACCCGGAGCTGGTCTCGGCGCTGGCGCGGATCAAGAGCTACCACGACTACGGCACCTTCACCCCCCTGCAGGTGGCGGCCATCGCCGCGCTGGAGGGCGATCAGCAGTGCGTGCGCGATATCGCCGAGCAGTATCAGAAGCGCCGCGACGTGCTGGTGAAAGGTCTGCACGAGGCCGGCTGGATGGTGGAGAACCCCAAGGCCTCGATGTACATCTGGGCGAAGATCCCGCCGGCCTACGCGCACCTGGGCTCGCTGGAGTTCGCCAAGAAGCTGCTCAAGGACGCCAAGGTCTCGGTGTCGCCGGGCATCGGCTTCGGTGACTACGGCGACGATCATGTGCGTTTCGCACTGATCGAGAACCGTGACCGCCTGCGCCAGGCCGTACGCGGGATCAAGGCGATGTTCCGCGCCGATGGCCTGCTGCCGGCCAAGGCCGAGTGACCGCCGCATGAATGAAAAAGGGCGACCCGATGGTCGCCCTTTTCTTTTGGAGTCCCTCACCCCGTCGTGCTCGCGGAGCCATGTCGCGCGGGAACCTGGAGAGTGCCCCGCGCGCCGGAAGCCCCATCCCACCTCCACCAGCTTTCAGGGGTGAGGGAGTGCCTCGATGTCAGGTCAGTGAGCGGGGTAGTCCGCCAGCACTTCGCGCTGGCCGGTCTTGTTCAGCCCGACCACCTGGTAGGCGTCATGCCGGTCGCCCATCTCCATGCCCGGCGAGCCCACCGGCATGCCCGGCACGGCGGCGCCGATCAGGTCCGCACGCTCGCGCAGCTTGAGGACGTCCGCCGCCGGCACGTGGCCCTCGACGAACTTGCCGTCGATCACGCCGGTATGGCACGAGCCTAAGCTGTAAGGGACGCCGAGTTTGGTCTTCACTGCACTCATGTCCGCCTCGACGTGGTCGTTGACGGTGAAGCCGTTGCCTTCCAGGTGCTTGATCCAGTCCTTGCAGCAACTGCAGTTGGCATCGCGGTGCACGTCGATGGTCAGCGGCTCGGCGGCCTGGGCGGCGCCGGCGACAAGGGCGGTGAGCAGAAGCAGGGTGCGCATGGTTGGAACCTCGGGATACGAACGCGACCGAGCATACTCCCGAGCGTCTTCAGCCCCCACCCGGCGTTTGTTTCCCCATATGACGCGCTCGCCCGAACTTGCCGTGCCGTGCGGGGTCTCTAGCTGATCGGTGGTGCGTCCGCGACTCCCGGTCGCAGGTCAGGACGCTCGGCAATGGCTGCATGGCCAAGGAGAAATCGGATGCTCTTCGCCCGTCTCGTCCTGCTGGTTCAGGCTCTGGTCTGGGGTGGTCTGGGACTGCTCTACTGGATTCGCCCCTATGAGATGGCCAACCTCAGCGGCATGCTGCTGATGGAGCCGTCGTCGGTGAGCGACGCCCGCGTCTTCTATGGCGGCCACCAGTTCGCCCTTGCCCTGTTCCTCGTCTTTGCCCTGCGTCGTCGGCTGCTGGTACGGCCGGCGCTGATCCTGGTGATCCTGGTGCAACTGACACTGACCCTGTCGCGCCTGCTGATTGCCTGGACAGAGGGCGGCATGGAGTGGGATGCGCAACTGGCCGGTGTGGTCTACCGCGGGGTGATCTCGGCGCTGGCGATCGTCGCCCTCTACTGGCTCGAGCGGCAGTCGCGCCATCGTGCGGTGGTGGTGCGCGAACCGGAAGAGCCGGAGGAGCGCAAGGCGGACTTCGAAGGTCTGTGATGTCGGGTCGTTTGTACCTTTATTGCAGTCATTCAGACCGCATTCTATGGCGGTCATTTATACCTCTTTTATTTTTAACGCATTGAAATAAAACGAGTTTCTACCTGGCATGAATCCTGGAATGGTCAAGTTGCCCTTTCCAGATTCAGTGAGTGGAGAAACCCATGCGTGAAGTCATTGCGTTGTGCAGCCTGCTGCTCTGTGCGTCGGCCCTGGCGGACGAAATCGTTTCCGAAGTGCCCGACAATACTGTCGGCGGTGGTTTTGGTGCCGGCTCCGGCGTGCTGCTGGGCGGCGCGCTGGGCGGGCCGATTGGTGCGCTGGTCGGTGCCGGGATCGGTGCCCTGGGTGGCGCCGAGGCGCAGGAGGCGACGGGCAGCAGCGGGCATGCCTATGTCGTGCGCGACGCCCAGGGTCACGAGCACACCGTGCGCTCGCCGAATGCCAGATTCGAGGTTGGCCAGCAGGTGAGCGTCAGCGGCGACCGGCTCAAGCCGCTGTAGCGCCGCCGATGAGCGGGCGCCATGGAATGCCACGGCCAGGCGAAGGCGCCCCCGCTGTCGTGCTATCGTATTGATTTCGCGGTAGAAGCAAGGCGGAGCCAGCATGAAGTTCGTACATCAACGTGAGCACCTGAATGAAGGCGACCTGGTCGTCATCGAGTGCTCCATGACCTGCAACATCCGCCTGATGACCGATGCCGCCTTCCGCAGCTTCAAGAATGGCGGGCGCCACGTCTACCACGGCGGTGCGTTCGACCGGTTCCCGGCCAAGATCAAGGTGCCCAGCACCGGCAACTGGAACATCACCATCGACACCGTCACCCGCCGTGCGATCAGTGTCACGCGCAAGGCCGACTTCAAGTACAGCATCAAGTTCGTGCGCAAGTCGCCGTCGAACTACAGCTGATCCTCAGTTCCCCGCCTGCGCGGGGAAGTCCTTGAGCAGGCGGGCGATGCCTTCGTCCACGGCCTGCTGGGTGATCTTCGGATCGTGCAGCTGGCGCGCCACCTGCGCCTGATAGAGCAGCGTGCCGCTCGCCTCATCGAGAATCTGCAGCGCCAGGCGCGCCTGTTCCTGGTCAGTGATCTGCGTCTGGGTCATCACCCCGGAGCTGGTCGCCACTGGGCGCTGGATGACGCCGGTCTGGCTTTCCAGGCCGACGGCATAGATCACCCGCAGTTCCCCCGAATTTTCCTGATAGCGATAGCCCTTGGCTTCCAGCGCGCGGCGCACGGCGAGATCGAAACGGTCTTCCAGGTCCTCGCGGTGGCCCTGGGCGCGCACGGCCTGGACGAAGAAGGTGGTTTGCCGGCCGTTGGCGGCGGGCGAGACGCTGATGCTGGCGGGATCACTGCCGGCGCAGGCGGCCAGCAGCAGGCAGAGCAGGGGAAGGATCAGGCGGGACATGGACGTGCCTCTTGTCGTTGTCCCGCAAGCGTAGCCGCCGGGTGCCGGCGCGCCGCCCAACCCTTGGTTGGGCGGCGGCAAGGCATGGGTTCAGCGGCGGGTCAGCAGCACGCCGGCTTCCATGTGGTGCGTGTAGGGGAACTGGTCGAACAGGGCGCAGCGGCTCACCTGGTGGGTGTCGTGCAGCTGGGCGATGTTCTGCGCCAGGGTCTCCGGGTTGCAGGAGATGTACAGGATGTTGTCGAAGCGCCGGGTCAGCTCGCAGGTATCCGGGTCCATGCCGGCGCGCGGCGGGTCGACGAATACGCTGCCGAACGCGTAGGACTTCAGGTCGACATCGGCCAGGCGGCGGAACGGGCGCACGTCATTCAGCGCCTGGGTCAGCTCCTCGGCGGAGAGGCGCACCAGGGTGACGTTGTCCAAGGCGTTGTCGGCGAGGTTGGCCAGGGCAGCGTTCACCGAGGTCTTGCTGATCTCCGTGGCCAGTACCTTGCGCACGCGGGTGGCCAGCGGCAGGGTGAAGTTGCCGTTGCCGCAGTACAGCTCCAGCAGGTCGTCGTCGCGCTGGCCCAGGGCTTCGTACGCCCAGTTGAGCATCTTCTGGCAGACCTCGCCGTTGGGCTGGGTGAAGGCGCCCTCCGGCTGGCGGTAGCGGAAGGTACGGCCGGCGACGCTCAGTTCTTCGCTGACATAGTCACGGCCGACGACGAGGCGCTTGCCGCGCGAGCGGCCGACGATGCTCACGCCAAGTTCGGCAGCCAGCTTCTCGGCGGCGGCCTGCCAGGCCGCGTCCACTGGGCGGTGGTAGCAGAGGGTGATCATGGCGTCGCCCGCCAGGGTGGTGAGGAACTCCACCTGGAACAGCTTGTGGCCCAGCGTCGGCTCGGCCCAGGCGGCCTTCAGGCGCGGCATCAGCTCGTTGATGCGCTGGCTGGCGATGGGGAATTCTTCAATGAGGATCGGCGTGTGCTTGTCGCCCTGCTCGAACATCGCGTAGTGGCGTGCCTCGCCCTCGCGCCACAGGCGGAACTCGGCACGCAGGCGGTAATGCTCGCGAGGCGAATCGAACACCTCCGGCTCCGGCGCGGCGAAGGGCGCCAGCAGCTCGCGCAGGCGCGCGGCCTTGTGGGCCAGCTGGCTGTCGTATTGGGCGGGATCGAAACGCGGACTGCTCATGGGGCGGGTAACTCGTTTGGGTCGGCGGCCGGTGATGGGTATCGCTGCGCTCCACGCCATCCTACGCCAGTGTCACTGGCAGGAGCGGAGCGCAGCGATGTCCGTGCCGCGAAAGGAAAGGTCAGGCGTTGAACCAGCCCAGCTTGATCACGAAGAGAATCGACAGAATGATCAGCGCCGGGTTCAGCTCGCGGAAGCGGCCGGAGAGCAGCTTGCAGGCGGTCCAGGTGATGAAGCCGAAGGCGATGCCGTTGGCGATGGAGAAGGTCAGCGGCATGGCCAGCGCGGTCACCACCACCGGAGCGGCGACGGTCAGGTCGTCCCAGTCGATCTCGGCCAGGCCCGAAGCCATCAGAACGGCGACGAAGAACAGTGCCGGCGCGGTGGCGAAGGCCGGTACGTTGCCCGCCAGCGGGGCGAAGAACAGCGCCAGCAGGAACAGCACGGCGACCACGATGGCGGTCAGGCCGGTGCGGCCGCCGGCGGAAACGCCCGCTGCCGACTCGATGTAGCTGGTGGTGGTGGAGGTGCCCAGCAGCGAACCGACCATGGCGGCGGAGCTGTCGGCGATCAGCGCACGGCCCATCTTCGGCATGTGCCCGTCCTTGCCCATCAGACCGGCGCGCTTGGCGACGCCGATCAGGGTGCCGGAGTTGTCGAACAGGTCGACGAAGAGGAAGGCGAAGATCACGCTGAACAGGCCGATGTCCAGCGCGCCCTTGATATCCAGCTGCAGGAAGGTCGGAGCCAGGGACGGCGGCATCGACACCACGCCACCGAACTGGGAGACGCCGATGGCGATGGAGATGAAGGTCACCACCAGGATGCCGATCATCACCGCGCCGGTCACGCGGCGGGCTTCCAGGGCGACGATCAGGATGAAGCCGAGGATCGCCAGCAGCGGAGCGGGCTTGGCCAGGTCGCCCATGCCCACCAGGGTGGCCTGGTTGGCGACGACGATGCCCGACTCCTTCAGCGCGATCAGCGCGAGGAACAGGCCGATGCCGGCGGCTATCGCCGAGCGCAGCGCCAGCGGGATGCTGTTGATGATCCATTCGCGGATGCGGAAGATCGAAATGATGAAGAACATGCACGCGGAGAGGAACACCGCGCCGAGGGCCACCTGCCAGGTATGGCCCATGTGCAGGACCACGGTGTAGGTGAAGAAGGCGTTCAGGCCCATGCCGGGAGCCAGGGCGATCGGGTAGTTGGCGATCAGGCCCATCACTGCCGAGCCGATGGCGGCGGCCAGGCAGGTGGCGACGAAGATCGCGCCCTTATCCATGCCCGTCTCGCCGAGGATGCTCGGGTTGACGAAAAGGATGTAGGCCATGGTCAGGAAGGTAGTGATACCCGCCAGGATCTCGGTGCGCACATTGGTGTTGTGTGCCTTGAGTTGGAACAGCTTTTCCAGCATGTTTGGCTCCCCGTGACGCTCTTGCGCCGTTATCGTTCTGGCCGGGAAAAGCAAGGTGCATGCCCAGGTGGGCCGTGCGCCTTTTCTTGTGACCGGCAAAAAGGCGCGCATGATACCAGCTTGCCCTTGACCGGAGAATTTCTGACCGGACCGCCAGCATCCGTTCGTCTGCAAGCTTAGACGCGGGCGCCGACCAAGGGAGTGCAACTTGTGCGCTGGGGGTGGTCTGACACTTCATGACCTTGGCTCTAACCCTGGCCCGACCGGGCCTTCCTGTCTGATTCGCAGTCGATGAAACGCTCTATTCCGATCCTCCTTGCCTCATTGTTGGGCGCCTCTTTGCTGGGGGCCTGTGCCGGTGCGCCGCCTTCGGCGCCGCAGCACACCTTCGACGTCCACGCCGTGGCCGAAAAGCCCACGGCCAGCACCCGCACCCTGGCCGATCCGCAGGGCAAGGCTGTGCTGGTGACGACCCGCCCGGCGCTGACCCAGCAGGATGTGCAGCGGGCCGAGCTGGCCAGTGTGGCCGATGGCAAGCCGGCAGTCCGCGTGCTGTTCACCCCCGACGCCAGCCAGCGTCTGGCGAAACTGACCCAGGAAGAGCAGGGCAAGGCCCTGGCGGTAGTCATTGACGGGCAGCTGCGGCTGCTGCCCAAGGTGACGCGGGTGGTGAGCGATGGCCAGGTGATGCTCAAGGGCTTCGCCAGCCAGGCGGAAGCCCAGACGCTGGTGCACCGGCTCAACGAGCTGCGGGATGTGCCGGTGCAGCCGGAGCAGGAGTCCGGCGGGCAGCCGTAGCTTCTTTATAGGGGCTTGAGAAAGGTGGCTCTTCGTAGGGCGAATAACCTGGAACAGGTTATCCGCCGCTTACCCGGCGGCGGATAACGCTGGCGCGTTATGCGCCCTACGATCCAATATCGGCACGGAATGCTTTTCGTAGGAGCGAGCTTGCTCGCGAACCGAACATCACAGGCGCTGGGTTGGAATCCGTTCGCGAGCAATAACGATGGCGTCCCCCTCGCTCCTACAGGTTTGGCCCGCCTTCCTGGTGGGACGCCCATGAAAAAGCCCGGCATCTGCCGGGCTCTTTCGTTTCGCGGTTCGCCGGTTCGGCTTAGGCGCCGTAGACCGGGAACTTGGCGCAGATGGCCTTGACCTTCTCGCGCACGCCGTCCACCACGGACTCGTCGCCCATGTTGGTCAGGATGTCGCAGATCCAGCCGGCCAGCTCGCGGCACTCGGCTTCCTTGAAGCCGCGGGTGGTCACGGCAGGGGTGCCGATGCGCAGGCCGGAGGTGACGAACGGGGAACGCGGGTCGTTCGGCACGCTGTTCTTGTTCACGGTGATGAAGGCACGACCCAGGGCGGCGTCGGCGTCCTTACCGGTGATGTCCTGCTTGATCAGGGACAGCAGGAACAGGTGGTTCTGGGTACCGCCGGACACCACGTCGAAGCCGCGCTCGATGAACACGCTGGCCATGGTCTGGGCGTTCTTCAGGACCTGCTGCTGGTAGGCCTTGAACTCGGGCTGCAGGGCTTCCTTGAAGCACACGGCCTTGGCGGCGATCACGTGCTCCAGCGGGCCACCCTGGGCACCCGGGAAGACAGCGGAGTTCAGCTTCTTCTCGATCTCTTCGTTCTTGCGAGCGAGGATCAGGCCGCCGCGCGGGCCGCGCAGGGTCTTGTGGGTGGTGGTGGTGACCACGTCGGCGAACGGTACCGGGTTCGGGTAGACGCCAGCGGCGACCAGACCGGCCACGTGGGCCATGTCGACGAACAGGTAGGCACCGACCTTGTCGGCGATGGCGCGGAAGCGGGCGAAGTCCAGGACCTGGGAGTAGGCGGAGAAGCCGGCGACGATCATCTTCGGCTTGTGCTCGACGGCCAGGCGTTCGACTTCGTCGTAGTCGATCAGGCCGGCGTCGGTGATGCCGTACTGCACGGCGTTGTACAGCTTGCCGGAGGAGGAAACGCTGGCGCCGTGGGTCAGGTGACCGCCGTGGGCCAGGCTCATGCCCAGGATGGTGTCACCGGCCGACAGCAGGGCCAGGTAGACGGCCGCGTTGGCCTGGGAGCCGGCGTGCGGCTGGACGTTGGCGTAGTCGGCGCCGAACAGCTCTTTGGCGCGGTCGATGGCCAGCTGCTCGACGACGTCGACGTACTCGCAACCACCGTAGTAGCGCTTGCCCGGGTAGCCTTCGGCGTACTTGTTGGTCAGCACCGAACCCTGGGCTTCCATCACCGCCGGGCTGGTGTAGTTCTCGGAGGCGATGAGCTCGATGTGCTCTTCCTGGCGCTGGGCTTCCTGCTCCATCGCGGCGAAGAGTTCGGCATCGTAGCGGGCGAGGGTCAAATCACGGCTGAACATGGCGGTCCTCTTAAGGATCGGGTGCTGGGGGAAAGGCGCGCATTCTAACCCAAGGCGCCGGTGCTGGCACATGAAAGGCGGTCATGTGGCTGACAAGCGGGGCTCAAGGCCAGGAGGTGCGTGGAATTGAGAGCGGTTTGGCACCGACGGCAGACCGCTCCTACGCATGGCCAGGCATCGCGCGGATGCGCGATCAGCCCAGAAGGAACAGCGCGTTGCTGGCGAACAGCGCGGCGAACTGGTCAGGCGGCACCGGGCGGCCGAAGAGGAAGCCCTGCACTTCGTCGCAGCCGTGTTCGCGCAGGAACTCCAGCTGCTCGTGGCTCTCCACGCCCTCGGCAATCACCATCAGGTTCAGGCTGTGGGCCATGGCGATGATGGCGCGGGCGATCTGCGCGTCCTGCTCGCCGTGGGGCAGGCCGTCGACGAAGCTGCGGTCGATCTTCAGCACGTCGATGGGGAACTGCTTGAGGTAGTTGAGCGAGGAGTAGCCGGTGCCGAAGTCGTCCACCGCAATCGCCAGGCCCAGGCGTTTCAGGCCCTGAAGTATCTGCATCGCCTGGGAAACGTCGCTCATCAGGATGCTTTCGGTCAGTTCCAGCTCCAGGCACGCGGGGGCGATGCCGGTGTCCTCGAGGATGCCGGCGATGCGCTCGCCCAGCTGGCCGTCGGCGAACTGCCGGGCCGAGAGGTTCACCGAAATCTTCGGCACCCGCACCTTGTCGCGGTGCCAGGCGCGCAGTTGCAGGCAGGCCTGCTCGAGCAGCCAGTCGCCGACCTGGGCAACCAGGCCGAGCTCTTCCAGCACGGGGATGAACTCCGCCGGCGGGATCAGCCCGCGCTTGGGATGCTGCCAGCGCAGCAGCGCCTCGGCACCGGTCAGGCGGCGGCCGTCGCCTGTGAACTGCGGCTGGTAGTGCAGGACGAACTCGTGCAGCTCGATGGCGCGGCGCAGGTCGCTTTCCAGTTCCAGGCGTTCCAGGGCGCGGGCGTTCATCTCGGCCTGGTAGAACTGGAAGTTGTTCTTGCCCATTTCCTTGGCGTGGTACATCGCCGTGTCGGCGTTCTTCATCAGTTGGCTGAGCTCGGCGCCGTCCTGCGGCGAGAGCGCCACACCGATGCTGGCGGTGACGAAGAATTCGCGGCCTTCCAGGGTGAAGGGGCGGGCGAGGCTGGAGAGAATCTGCTCGGCGACCTGGATCGCCTGCCGCAGCGCCTTCTCGCGGTCCTTCTGGCCGGGCAGCAGCAGGGTGAACTCATCGCCGCCCATGCGCGCCACGGTGTCGTTATCGCTGACGCAATGGCTCAGGCGCTCGGCTACTTCCTTGAGCATGCGGTCGCCCGCGGCATGGCCGAGGGAGTCGTTGATCGGCTTGAAACGGTCGAGGTCGAGGAACATCAGCACCACCCACTGCTGGTGCCTTTCGGCCTGCAGCAGCGCAGTGTGCAGGCGGTCCTGGAACAGCGTGCGGTTGGGCAGGTGGGTCAGGGCGTCGTAGTAGGCCAGGCGGTGGATGCGCCGCTCGCTGGCCTTGCGCTCGCTGATGTCGCTGAAGAAGCAGACGAAGCTGACCAGGTCGCCTTCCTCGTCGTGTACCGCGGTGATGCCGACCCAGCTCGGGTACAGCTCGCCGCTCTTGCGCTTCTGCAGGATCTCGCCTTCCCAGCTGCCGCTCTTGAGCAGGCTTTCCATCACGTGCTTGAGCTGGTTGGCTTCCTGGCGGTCGGCGGTGAGCAGGCGTGGCAGCTGGTCCAGCACTTCCCGGTCGGAGTAGCCGGTGAGACGACTGAAGGAGTCGTTGATCTGCACGATGTAGCCGGCCGGGTCGGTGACCATGATCGCCGCCGTGGAGTGCTCGAAGACTGTCGCCGCCATGCGCATCTCGCGCTCGGCACGGCGCTGCTGGCTGACGTCGCGGGCGACGCCGAGCAGGCCTTCGAAGCGGCCGTGGTCGTCCCACATCAGGGCGATGCGCAGCTCCACGGGAATCTTGTGGCCGTCGGCGTGCAGGCAGTCGAGGCTGAACAGCTGCGGCTCGGCGCCCTCGCGCAGTTCGGCCAGGCGCTTGGGCTCGCCAATGGCGCCCTGCACCCGGTTCAGCAGTTCATCCAGGCGCTCCAGTTGCGCCGGGTTGGCGGCCACCTGCTGGAAGCCGTTGGCCAGCACCCACTCGGGGCTGTAGCCGAGCACCTGGTGGATCGACGGGCTGAGGTAGTTGAGCTTGACCTGGGCGTCGGTGGAGAGGATCACGTCGCTGATGCTCTCGGCGAGCATGCGGTAGCGGCGACCGCTCTCGCGCAGGGAGTTGTGCGCCTCGACGGTGTCGGTGATGTCCTTGGCCACGCCGATCAGCCGCGCCACGCGGCCGGAGGCGTCGCGGGTGAAGGCCTGCTCGCGGATGTCGAACCAGTGCCAGCTGCCGTCGCGGTGGCGCCAGCGCAACTGGCTGTCCAGCAGCAGGCCGTCGCCGACCACCTGCTGCAGGTTGCGCACGCGCCAGTAGTATTCGACGTCGTCCGGGTGCAGCACCTTCTCCCAGAAGCGCTCGCCCATCTCGCGCAGCTCGTCATTGTCGTAGCCGAGCTGGTGACCGAGGTTGTGGTTGCTGAAGATCACCCGGCGTGCAGCGATATCGTGAATGTACAGGGTGTCCGGCACCGCACGCACCGCATCGGACCAGAACTTCTCGCGCTCGATCAGCGACAGCTCGACCTGCTTGCGGCTGGTGATGTCCGAGAGGCTCAGGGTGACGGCGTGGAAGTCCTGGATCATCTCCGGTACGCGCAACTGCAGCCACAGGTGGCGCTGCTCGCCCTGGCGGGTATGGATGCAGGCCTCCAGCTCGACCATGCCATGACCGTGCAACACGGCTTCGAGCACCTTGCTGCGTACGCCGTCCGGACGCATGCCGGCGCTGCCGATGAGAATCTGCCAGGCCTGCTCGGTGGTGCCCACGCCCATCAGGCGCTTGGCGACGTTGTTGATCTCGGTGATGCGCACCTGGCGCAGCAGCCAGGGCAGGCGCTCGGGCTGCGAGGCGAGCCATTCGCGCAGGTCGCTCTGGCGGCGCAGGTTGAGGTCCACCAGGCTCTGGCGCAGGGCGGAGAGGTCGAGCACGCAGAGGGCGACGCCGACCCCATCGAAGATGTCCTGGTAGCGCCGACGGGTTTCTTCGAGGATGTGCAGCGCCTGCTGTTCCTCGGTGACGTCGCGCAGCACCCAGACCTGCCCGCCCTGAGGCAGGTTGCCGCGCAGCACCCAGGTCTGCTCCGGCGACAGCGGACTGTCGTCCAGGGAGTGGTGGCTGACGGCGAACAGCCGGGCCTGGCCTATATGGTTGACGCGCACCAGCTCGGAGCCATTGTCGGCCGAGGGATCGCTGCCATTGAGCAGGCCGCCCAGGCCGGGCAGCAGCTCCAGCAGGTGATGCTCGCCGGCCTTGTCGGCGGTGATGCCGAACAGTTGTTCGGCCTGCGGGTTGAGGTAGGCGAGGCGACCGTCGGCGCGGGTCACCAGCACCCGTTCGTCGATCGCGCCCAGGGCCTGCGCAGCCTGGCGCAGGCTCTGCTGCGATTCCACGGTCAGCGCGCGCAGGTTCTGCTGCTCGCGCTGCAGGCGCAGCAGGGCGGCGCAGGCGACACCGGCCAGCACCAGCAGCAGTGCCAGTTCGCCGCCCAGGCGCGGCAGCAGGGTGGCGCGGATCTGCCGGTCGTCGAACTGCGGGTGCAGCTGCCAGTCGGTGTTCTGGATGTCCAGGCCGTCCAGGCTCTGCGCTTGTTCCAGCGGCGAGGCGGCGGACAGCGGGCCGGGGCGATAGCCGCTGGAGCGGCCGAGGACCTTCTGCTGGACGTCGTCGACCAGGATCCAGTCCGGCGACTCCGGGCGGATCTGCGCGGCCCAGCCCCGCCGGGCGATCTTCTCGTCGAGGCGCAGGATGCTGTCGCCTTCGCCCGCCTCGGTGGCCTTCAGCCAGACATAGAAATGGCCGCCGTTCTCTTCGCTGAAGGCATAGTGATAGCTCTGCTGCGCGCTGCGCTGGCGCAGGGCCTCGATGAACGCCGCGTCCTTGATGCCGCTGGCGGAGTCGCGCACGGGCAACCCGCTGGCGTCGAGCCGCACCAGGCTGTGGAAGGATGGGTAGATGTGCTTCAGGCCGGCGATCAGCGGCGCGTGGGCATCGCCCGCGGCGCGGTCCTGTTCCTGCTGCAGCAGGGCCTGGGCCGCCACGGCCTTGAGCTCCAGGGTCAGGGAAATCCGCTGGGCCATCTGTTCGCCGTGCAGCACCACCCGCTCGCGCTCGAAGCGCTCCTGGCTGCGGAACTCCTGGTGCAGCTGCCAGCCCAGTAGGGCGAGCATGAACAGCACCAGCAGTACCAGCGCGGTCCGGGTCGCCACGCGGGCTGGCCTGGCCAGGGCGTCCGGAGGGGTGCGGGGGAAAATAGACAAGGACTTGAGGACCTGGGGCGATACGACTGAATTCGGCGCGGGCTAGGATGCCCGGAAAGGCGGCTAAGTGCCAGTATGGCCGACGAGCGTCGTTTGCCCTTCCTGACTCATTCCGGTAGCTTTGCCGCACGCGCGCGTGGTGTGGGTTGCATAAAGTACATCCGCGCAGAGTCCCGCGCGAAGGGCCGTCCATCGGCCGTTCGCGCCCCCCGGCAGCCTGCTCGCAAGCGTTCGAGCGCTGCCGCTCCGGCCAGTGAGCCGGCGTCCCGGAACCTGCCGTCGTCCGTTCCGGCCATCCCGATCACAATTCATCCCAGAAGTCAGGTATCCATGGCTCAATACGTCTACACCATGCACCGGGTCGGCAAGGTCGTGCCGCCCAAGCGTGAAATCCTCAAGAACATTTCCCTGTCGTTCTTCCCGGGCGCCAAGATCGGCGTGCTCGGCCTGAACGGCGCGGGTAAATCCACCCTGCTGCGCATCATGGCTGGCGTCGACACCGAGATCGAAGGTGAAGCCCGCCCGATGCCCGGCATCAACGTCGGTTACCTGCCGCAGGAGCCCAAGCTCGATCCGCAGGCCACCGTGCGCGAGATCGTCGAAGAGGCCGTCGGCCAGATCAAGGCCGCCCAGGCCCGCCTGGACGAGGTCTACGCCGCCTACGCCGAGCCGGACGCCGACTTCGACGCCCTGGCCGCCGAGCAGGCCAAGCTGGAGGCCATCATCCAGGCTTCCGACGGCCACAACCTGGAGCGTCAGCTGGAAGTCGCCGCCGACGCCCTGCGCCTGCCGCCGTGGGATGCGAAGATCGAACACCTTTCCGGTGGTGAGAAGCGCCGTGTCGCCCTCTGCCGCCTGCTGCTGTCCGCCCCGGACATGCTGCTGCTGGACGAACCGACCAACCACCTGGACGCCGACTCCGTCGCCTGGCTGGAGCACTTCCTCCACGACTTCCCGGGCACCGTGGTAGCGATCACCCACGACCGTTACTTCCTCGACAACGTCGCCGGCTGGATCCTCGAGCTGGACCGTGGCCAGGGCATCCCGTTCGAAGGCAACTACTCCGGCTGGCTGGAATCCAAGGCCAACCGCCTGGCCCAGGAAGCCAAGCAGGAAGCCTCCCACGCCAAGGCCATGAAGGCGGAACTGGAGTGGGTGCGCCAGGGCGCCAAGGCTCGCCAGTCGAAGTCCAAGGCCCGTCTGCAACGCTTCGAGGAAATGCAATCGCAGGAATTCCAGAAGCGCAGCGAGACCAACGAGATCTACATCCCGGCCGGTCCGCGCCTGGGCGACAAGGTCATCGAGCTGCACAACGTCAGCAAGGGCTATGGCGATCGCCAGCTGATCGACGATCTGTCGCTGAGCATTCCCAAGGGCGCCATCGTCGGCGTGATCGGCGGCAACGGTGCGGGTAAATCGACCCTGTTCCGCATGCTGACCGGCAAGGAGCAACCGGACTCGGGCACCATCGAGATCGGCGAAACCGTGCAGATCGCCAGCGTCGACCAGAGCCGCGAAATCCTCGATGGCAACAAGACCGTGTGGGAGCAGGTGTCCGACGGCTTCGAGCAGATCAGGATCGGCAACTACGAAGTCCCGTCGCGCAGCTACGTCGGCCGCTTCAACTTCAAGGGCGGCGACCAGCAGAAGTTCGTCAAGGATCTCTCCGGAGGTGAGCGTGGCCGTCTGCACCTGGCCCTGACCCTGAAGCAGGGCGGCAACGTGCTGCTGCTCGACGAACCGTCCAACGACCTCGACGTGGAAACCCTGCGTGCGCTGGAAGAAGCGCTGCTGGACTTCCCCGGCGCCGCCATCGTGATTTCCCACGATCGCTGGTTCCTGGACCGCATCGCGACCCACATCCTCTCCTACGAGGATGACGGCAAGGTGGTCTTCTTCGAAGGCAACTACACCGAGTTCGAAGCCGATCGTAAAAAGCGCCTGGGCGACGCTGCCTCGCAGCCGCACCGCGTGCGTTACAAGAAGCTGGCGTAAGCCGCTTCTGCAGGAAAACGGGGCCTTCGGGCCCCGTTTTTTTTGCGCCTGTCAGCGGCTGCGCTTGAGATCGTCCAGGGCGCGGCGCTGCTCTTCCAACTGGCGCTGCAGTGTGTCGATTTGCCGCGCCTGGTCCTGCAGGGTGCGTTGCTGGTCTTCCAGCTGGCGCGACATGCGCTGCAGATCGTCGGTGCTGAACTGCGACTTGTGGATCACTTCGCTGTCGAAGGTGTCCGCCACGAGAATTGCGCCGGAATCGGTGAAGTTGCCCAGTTTCATGGCTCCGTGGGCGGGCAGGGCGAGTGCGCAGGTGAGCGCGGCGAGGAGAGCTGGCGTGCGTGCGGGCATGGATCGTCCTCAGGTTTTCGCACCGGTTGAGTGCTTTTTCTATTGATTTTGTATACAAAAATCTGTTTTTCTGCCGGTCCGGCAGAAATGGGATTTATATTTTTGCACCATAAAGATTCATAAAAGCGTCACGCTGCACTATCTCGGGGCGGCGTGGGTTGTTAGAGTCTGCCGGCAAAAAAGCATCACATAATCAGAAAAGTACCGGTGTAGACATGACGCAATCCGTTGACTCGTTCCTCGAGCGCCTCAAGCGGCGCGACCCCGATCAGCCCGAATTCCACCAGGCGGTGGAAGAGGTGCTGCGCTCCCTCTGGCCCTTCCTCGAAGCCAACCCGCACTACCTGCAGGCCGGCATCGTCGAACGCATCGTCGAGCCCGAACGCGCGATCCTGTTCCGCGTGCCGTGGGTGGATGATGCCGGACGAGTGCGGGTCAACCGCGGTTTCCGCATCCAGATGAGCAGCGCCATCGGCCCCTACAAGGGCGGGCTGCGCTTCCACCCCTCGGTGAACCTGGGCGTACTGAAGTTCCTGGCCTTCGAGCAGGTGTTCAAGAATTCCCTGACCTCGTTGCCCATGGGCGGCGGCAAGGGTGGCTCGGACTTCGATCCCAAGGGCAAGAGCGACGCCGAAGTCATGCGCTTCTGCCAGTCCTTCATGAGCGAGCTGTTCCGCCATGTCGGCGCTGATCTCGACGTGCCGGCCGGCGACATTGGCGTGGGCGCCCGCGAGATCGGCTATCTGTTCGGCCAGTACAAGCGCCTGTCCAACGAGTTCACCTCGGTGCTGACCGGCAAGGGCATGTCCTACGGCGGCAGCCTGATCCGCCCGGAAGCCACCGGCTATGGCTGCGTGTATTTCGCCCAGGAGATGCTCAAGGCTCGCGAGAGTGGCTTCGACGGCCAGCGCGTGGCCATCTCCGGCTCCGGCAACGTGGCCCAGTACGCCGCGCAGAAGGTTATGGAACTGGGCGGCAAGGTGATCTCGCTGTCCGACTCCGAAGGCACCCTGTTCTTCGAGGCCGGCCTGACCCTGGAGCAGTGGGAAGCTGTCATGGAGCTGAAGAATGTCCGTCGCGGCCGTCTCAGCGAAATGACCGGCCCTGGCCTGCGCTTCATTGCCGGCGAGCGTCCGTGGTCGCTGGCCTGCGATATCGCGCTGCCCTGCGCGACCCAGAACGAACTGGATGCCAATGACGCGCGCACCCTGCTGACCAACGGCTGCGTCTGCGTGGCCGAAGGCGCAAACATGCCTTCGACCCTGGAGGCTGTGGATATCTTCATCGAGGCCGGCATCCTCTATGCGCCGGGCAAGGCTTCCAACGCCGGTGGCGTCGCCACCAGCGGCCTGGAGATGAGCCAGAACGCCATGCGCCTGCTGTGGACCGCCGGTGAAGTGGACCAGCGCCTGCACGGCATCATGCAGAACATCCACCATGCCTGCGTCGCCTACGGCGAGGAAAATGGCCGGATCAACTATGTGAAGGGCGCCAACATCGCCGGCTTCGTCAAGGTCGCCGACGCCATGCTGGCCCAGGGCGTGGTCTGATCGCCCTCTCAGTATGAAAAACGGGCCCATCGGGCCCGTTTTTCGTTTAGCTCAATCCACCGGCTTTGGCGTGGTCGCCGTGCTTGGCGGCAGCAGCGGGTACTCCACCTTGGGTTGCTTGCCGGTGGCGGTCTTGAGGAAGGCGACGATGTCGTTGATCTCGTCGGCGTTGAGCTGCTTGCCCAACTGCGCGGTGCCCATGATCGCCACCGCTTCCTCCAGGCTCCAGACCTGGCCACTGTGGAAGTACGGTGCGGTCAGGGCGACGTTGCGCAAGGGCGCGGCGCGGAATACGTACTGGTCGTTCTGTGTCTTGGTCACCTCGAAGCGGCCCTTGTCTCCGGTGGGCAGGATCTTGCCGTCGGGCTTCTTCACCAGGCCGAACGGGAAGTAGGCCTGCCCGCCGAGGTTCACGCCGTTGTGGCAGCTGATGCAGCCCGAGCTCATGAAGGTCTGCAGGCCCTTCTTCTCCCTGGCGTCGAGGGCGTTGCCGTCGCCCTTGAGGTAGAGGTCGAAGCGCGAGTCGGGGGTGATCAGGGTCGACTCGAAGGCCTGCAGCGCGCGGGCCATGTTGTCGAAGCTGACCGCCGGCTGGTCGCCGGGGAAGGCCTTTTCGAAGGCCGCCACATACTCGGGCATGCTCTGCAGGGTGGCCTCGACGTTCTTCGGCGTGTTGTGCATCTCCACCGGATTCTGCACCGGCCCCTTGGCCTGTTCTTCCAGGTCCTTGGCACGCCCATCCCAGAACTGCGCGACGTTGAACACCGCGTTGAACACCGTGGGCGAGTTGCGCGCGCCTTTCTGCCAGGCATGGCCGCTGGACGTGGGCACGTTGTCGGCGCCGCCGGTGCCGATGTTGTGGCAGGTGTTGCAGCTGATCACGTGGCTGGCGGACAGGCGCGGTTCGAAGAACAGCTGCCGGCCGAGTTCGATCTGATTGGGGTCGAGCTTGTCGCTGGCCTGCTCGGGAATGGGCTTGAAGATGCTGTTGGCGTTGTCGCGCAGGGTGTCGGCGTTGGCTTGCGCCGCCGCCGTGCTCACGGCCAGCAGCAGGCTGCCCAGGGCCATTCTGATGGGCTGCATGTGGAGTCTCCTTGTCTCAGGCTTTGGTTTCTTCTGAGTTCAAGGAGAGGCGATGGGGCCAGGGGCCTGCTTGACCAGGGTCAAGCGTACGGGTCGTTCAGAGGTGAAGCGTTGTCACGGTCTCAATTACCGCGCAGGGCGTGGGACAGCGCGCGGTCCTTCTGCTGTTCCCAGTCGCGGTCCCGGTCGCTGTTGCGCTGTTCCTCGTACTGCTGGCGCTCCTGGCTGACGCGCATGGCCTGGCATTGCTGGAAACCGTCGTTCCAGCCCAGGGCGTATTTCGGTTCGTCCAGATAGCGCGGCACGTTCTTGCGGAACTCGCCGGTGATCGCGCCGGCCGCCTGGCGACCGCTGCCGCAGCCGTCGTCGTAGCCGTCGGCATAGGCGGGCGGATAGCCCTGGGCGACGAGGGTTTCGTGGGTGGTTTCACAGCCGGCGAGCAGTGCGGCGCTAAGCAGGACGAGGGCGGCGCGACGCGCCATGGGGACTCCTGTGTGCCGATGGGCGGGCACACACGCCGGAAGAGTTGGCGCCACTCGAGGTGACAGGGCGCCAATCTAGCCAGCGGGTAGTGAGGAAAGCGTCAAGCCGGCGTGATGCGGATGTGCTGGCCAGCTGCCGGCCTTGCGGTGCAGTCGACCTGTACTGGCAGAAAGGCTTCGATCACCGCGCGATTGCTGCGCAGATGATCGCTCAGCAGCGGCGTGGTGAAGCTGCCGCCGCCGGCCAGGGCCATGGGCAGTAGCAACTGGTCGGCGAGGTGTTCCTCGACGCTGGTGCCGCTGCGCCGCCAGTCCTCGGCCTGACGCAGCGCCTGGCTGGCCACGCGCTCAGCGCTGACCCCGGACTGGCCGAAGGCGCAGAACACCAGGGTCAACTGCTCGCACGCGACGTCCAGCAGCAAGGCGTTGCCCGGCCCCTGGTCTTCCGGCAGGCGGACGACCTGAGCGGAGGCTGCGTGCCAGTCCTGATGCCGCCTCAGCTTTTCCAGCTCGCGATCCCCCACGTGGCCGGGAATCGCCGCCAGCAGGGCGCGCGCCGAACGCGAAAGTACGGAGCCGGCTTCCGGCAGGTGCAGCGGCTGCAGCTCGCCGGGCGTGGTGCGCACCAGCAACTCACCGCCGCCCGCCGGCATGAAGCCATGGCGCAACAGCTCGAAGTCGACCTTCGCACCCATGCGTCGCAGCAATGGCAGCCAGCTGCGCTCGATGAAGTCTGCCGGCGGCGCCAGCGGGTTGTGCGTGCCGCCGCTGATTGCCAGGCTGCTCGGCCCGTCGGCGAACAGCAGGGCCGGCAACAGCGTCTGCAGCACCAGCACGGCGCTGCCCGCGCTGCCGATGGCGAAGCGGTAGTCACCGCCGCGAATCGCGCCGGGGCGGAAGGTCAGGCTGCGCGAGCCCAGCTCGTCGCCTTCCACTGTCGCACCACAGATTTCCGCCGCCGCGCGCACGGCGGTCAGGTGCTGGCGCAGCAGTCCCGGCCGCGAACGGCGGCCGCGGATATTGACGATGCGAAGCGCCTTGCCGGTGATCATCGACAGACTCAGCGCGCTGCGCAGAATCTGCCCGCCGCCTTCGGCGCCGTCGAGTTCGATGAGGTCCTTGTTCATTGCTTCGATCCTTGCAGCTTCAGTCCGTCGCGCTGGCGGCCAGCGCGGACAATGTCCGGCGTCGCGGGTTGTACAGGGTGAGGCACCAGATGCCCCACCATTCCTTGCCGTCATCGAAGTAGCCGCTCCAGTTGCTGCGGTGCGGCTCGGCATCGCCGTCGCCGACCCAGTCGAGCACCTGCAGGCCTTCGTCCGGATACAGCCGCAGCGCCTGCAGCCATTCGCGGAAGTCCGCGACCTGCAGCTGGGTGCCGTAGGGCGGGTCGCGGAAGGCGCGGCACAGCGGGCCGTCGTCCCGAGCCAGCTCGCGCACCGCCTCGGCGGAAAGTGCCTGCGGGCGGGCCTGGGCCAGGTCCGGCGTCAGGTCCGCCCATTCGTGGGTGGCGTACTGCGGGTGGCGGGCGATGACTTCCGCTTGCCACTTGCGTGCGCGTTCCTGGATGGATTCGAACAGCAGCTGCAACGCCAGGCGATGTTCCGCCTCGCCGGGCGTGGCGGTCGGGTCGAGCGTCAACACGCGGAAGTCGAAGACGCAGCGCTCCTGTTCCAGGCGGCTGCGCAGCTCCTGCATGCGCTGGTTTTCCATGGGTTGCAGCATGTCCTCACCTCATCCTTTCACGCAGACCACCTGGCGCAGGGTATGCAGCACTTCCACCAGCTCGCGCTGGGCGTCCATCACGGCGTCGATGTCCTTGTAGGCCATCGGGATCTCGTCGATCACGTCGGCATCCTTTCGGCATTCGACGTGGGCGGTGGCGCGAATCTGGTCCTCGACGCTGAACAGCTTCTTCGCCTTGGTGCGGCTCATGGTCCGCCCGGCACCGTGACTGCACGAGCAGAAGGCTTCCTCGTTGCCCAGGCCGCGGACGATGAAGCTGCGTGCGCCCATCGACCCCGGAATGATGCCGAGCTGGCCCTTCTGCGCAGACACTGCGCCTTTACGCGTCACCAGTACCTCTTCGCCGAAGTGGCGTTCCTTCTGCACATAGTTGTGGTGGCAGTTCACCGCTTCCAGGCTTGCCTCGAATGGTTTGCGGATGATTTGCCGCGCGGCCGCGATCACCGAGTGCATCATCAGTTCACGGTTCTGCCGGGCGAAGTCCTGGGCCCAGCCCACGGCTTCCACGTAGTCGTCGAAGTGCTGGCTGCCTTCCTCGAAGTAGGCCAGGTCACGGTCCGGCAGGTTGGCGATGTGCTGGCGCATATCGGCCTGGGCCAGTTCGATGAACAGGTTGCCGATGGCGTTACCCACGCCGCGCGAGCCACTGTGCAGCATGAACCAGACGCGGTCCGCTTCGTCGAGGCAGACCTCGATGAAGTGGTTGCCGGTACCGAGGGTTCCCAGGTGCTTGCGGTTGTTGGTTTTCTCCAGCTTCGGTTGCTTGTCGGTAATCACCTTGAAGCGGCTAGCCAGTGCGCGCCAGGCGTTGTCGGCATGATCGGGCACCTCTTCCCAGGCGCCCTGGTCGCGGCGGCCGAAGGTCTTGCCGTGGGGCACGGCTCTTTCGATGGCGGTACGCAGGCCGTGCAGGTTGTCCGGCAGGTCGGCGGCCACCAGTGAGGTGCGCGCGGCGATCATCCCGCAGCCGATATCCACACCCACGGCGGCCGGGATGATGGCGCCCTTGGTGGGAATCACGCTGCCGATGGTCGATCCCTTGCCCAGGTGCACGTCCGGCATCACGGCCAGGTGCCTGAAGATGAAGGGCATCTTCGCGGTGTTCATCAGTTGCTGCCTGGCGTCGTCTTCCACCGGCACGCCCTGGGTCCAGAGCTTGATCGGTTTGCCGTGGGCGACTTCCAGCAGCTGGAAGGTCTTGGTGCTCATGTTTCGTCTCTCTTCTGTTGCGTGGCGAGCTGGCCGGCAGCGGGTTGCGCCCGGCCATCGCGAATTCGTTTGTTCAATCGACAGGTGCGGCAGCGTATCGCCGTGGAAAACACCTGTCCCTTACAGTCTTCGTACCACCACTTCTGCTGGGCGGCGGTCCAGGTCTGCTCGGCGCCGCAGTCGTGGCAGGTGAAGTCCTGGTCCTCGTACCAGCCGCGGCGCACGAACAGCGGGTCGCCATAGCTGTTGTAGGGCGCCAGGTTCGAGCGGTTGACCGGGACGCTGCCGGGCGGTGCCAGACGGCTTTCCGGCTGCCTGGCCCGCTCGGTCTTCCTGGCCTTGCGTCGCTCGCGCTTCTGGCGGATTTCCTGGCGGCGCTGCCTGTTGCTCTTCACCGTGCGATCTCCTGCGCCGGGCAGGCCTTTGTCAGGCCTGCTTCAGCGTTACCAGTCCATTCAATACCTGATCCAGGCCACCGAATACCGAGATGCGGTCGATCCGTTCGGCCACCCGCTCCAGGGTTTCCAGTTCCTTCAGGCGCAGGGCGGTGGGGTTGTCTTCCATCACCTTGGCGGTGTTCAGCAGCGAGCGGGTCGCCGAGGTTTCCTCGCGGCGACGGATCACGTTCGCCTGTGCGGCCTTCTCCGCCTCCACCACCTGGGCCAGCAGGGTCTTCATCTCGCCCGGCAGGATGATGTCGCGCACGCCCAGGCCGCTGACCTCGATGCCGGTGCCCGGCAGCCGTTCCTTCAGGTAGGCGCTGACCGAGTCGTCGATGAGCTGCTTGTTCTCCAGCAACTCATCCAGCGAGCGGGTGCCCACCGCCGCGCGCAGGCCGAACTGCAGCTCGCGGTAGAGGTGCTCCAGCGGTTTGGACAGGCTGGAAAACGCCGTCAACACGTCGCTGTAACGCCAGTTGGCGGCCAGGTTCAGGCGCAGGCTCACCTTGTCGCGGGTGAGGATTTCCTGCCCGCTGACTTCCAGCGCCTGGATCCGCGTATCGATCAGCTCCACGCTCACCTGGCGGTTGTAGCGCCAGAAACCGTACTGGCCTGCCGGCAGCAACTCGACCACTGCGCCATCGACCTTCAGCACGCCGACCTGGTAGGCCGGGACCAGGGTCACCAGCAGCGCCTCGACGCCGATCACGCTGCGGCCGCGCAGGTTGCCCTGCATCTGCTGCAACAGCGACGGAGCGACGCGGTACTCCTGGCTCAGGTCGATGCGCTCCAGGCGCTGTTCGGTCTGGCCTTTCCAGTACAGCCGGCGGCTGCCTGGCGCGAGGATTTCCGCCAGCACGCCGTCCTCGAAGCGCAGGCCGGCCTCGTTCTCGGCCAGGTCCATGCGGGTGAAGTAGCGATCGACCAGCGCAGGTTCGGACTGGCGCAGGTAACCGGCCAGGCGGTGTTCGAACAGCGGGGTGTTGAGGCTGAAGGTTTCCACGCTCAGGCGGTTGTACAGGTCCAGGTGGCGGTGGATGCCCGGCTCGAGGATCGCCAGGAAATCGCCCTCGGAGTACAGCAGGGCGCGTTCGTTCTTCTTCACGGTAAAGCGCTTCAGCAGTTTCATCTCTCTCTTCCTTCTTCATTTTGTCCTGGGTGCCGGTGTCCGCCGGCCCGTCGGGTGGCGTGGCGGGGCCTGCGAGAGCCAGGTGCTGCGGACTGCCTGTCCGTTGCGTCGAATCCATCGGCCAGCACTTGCCTTGTCGCGGGCCCGGTCCTCGTACCGGGCGGGCCGGCGGTGGCTTCGGGTCCCTGGCGTATCCGGCCTTCCTGGCCTGTTTGCGCCTGTCCCGTCGCCCACCGGCGGGGTGTTGCCTTCATGAGTAGCTGCCGTGAAAGGGCAGTGTTCGAGCGGGAGTCGAACCCGCGACAGGCCATCCGAAAACGGCTGCTCTACCGGACTGAGCTATCGAACGGCGCGGGCAGGATTCGAACCTGCGACGGCTCCAGCGAAGTGGAGTGCTCTACCGGGCTGAGCTACCGCGCCATCGACCGTGACTACTGCAGCGGCATGCACGAAGCCGACACCAGGGGTGGGCTCGGGCACCGGCGGGAATTGAAGTCCCTGCCCGTAGGCTGCATCAGCGATGCGGTCGAGGGAGATATAGCGAGGGACGTGCCAGGTTTGCTTTCGGTTTGTGCTGAATTTTTAACTAGTTGATAAATAACGATTTAATTTTATTTTCTGAACGAGTGGCCGTGATTCTTGATTGGTCGATTGGGCAGTTAATGGATATGCTAGGATCGTTATTTATCTTTATGGATAAAAGATGAAAGCCAAGAAAACCGTCGCCATCGGCTTCCTCGGCTCCACCCTGGATCGCGTCGGCAAGGGCGCGGCACGCTGGCAAAAGTGGCGGCCCACGGTCGGCCTGTGCCAGCAGCAGGACCTGCTGGTCGACCGCCTGGAGCTGATTCACGGGCTGGACGCGCGGGATGTCGGGCTGGCCGAGCGCATCGCTGCTGACGTTCGGCTAGTCTCCCCGGAGACCGAAGTGCGCCTGCAGCCCATGGCGCTGCGCAACCCGTGGGACTTCGAGGAGGTCTACGGCGCGCTGCACGATTTCGTCGGTGGCTACGCCTTCGATACCGAGCACGAGGACTACCTGGTGCATATCACCACCGGGACCCACGTCGCGCAGATTTGCTGGTTCCTCCTCACCGAGGCGCGCTACCTGCCGGCGCGGCTGGTGCAGGCTTCGCCGGCGCGGCGCAAGGACGAGGCGCGGCAGCCGGAAGGGACGGTCGCGGTCATCGACCTCGACCTGTCGCGCTACGACCGCATCGCCACGCGCTTCCGCCGTGAGCAGGAAGAGAGCCTGGCCTTCCTCAAGTCAGGCATCGCCACGCGCAACGCCGACTTCAACCGCTCCATCGAGCAGATCGAGCGGGTCGCCGGGCGTTCCCGCGCGCCGATGCTGCTGATCGGTCCGACCGGCGCCGGCAAGTCATTCCTCGCTCGTCGGGTTTATGAACTCAAGCGCGCGCGGCACCAGTTCCAGGGCCGTTTCGTCGAAGTGAACTGCGCGACCTTGCGTGGCGACGGCGCCATGTCCGCGCTGTTCGGTCACATCAAGGGCGCCTTCACCGGCGCGCAGAATGCCCGCGAAGGCCTGCTGCGCGCGGCGGACGGCGGCATGCTGTTCCTCGACGAGATCGGCGAGCTGGGCCTGGACGAACAGGCCATGCTGCTCAAGGCCATCGAGGAGAAGCGCTTCTTCCCGCTGGGCTCGGACCGCGAGGTGGGCAGCGACTTCCAACTGATCGCCGGCACCCACCGTGACCTGCGCGAGCGCGTCGCCGAAGGGCTGTTCCGCGAGGACCTGTTTGCCCGCATCAACCTCTGGACCTTCGACCTGCCGGGGCTGGCCGGGCGCCGCGAGGACATCGAGCCGAACATTGATTTCGAGCTGGAGCGCCACGCCCGCGAGCAGGGGCGCCTAGTGCGCTTCAACCGCGAGGCGCGCACGCGCTACCTGGCCTTCGCCAACTCGGCGCAGGCCTTGTGGAGCGGCAACTTCCGCGAGCTGTCGGCATCCATCACGCGCATGGCGACCCTGGCCGACAGCGGGCGGATCGACGAGGTGCTGGTGGAAGAAGAAATCGGCCGGCTGCGCCGCTCCTGGGGTGCGACCCAGGCAGAAAGCCTGCTGGATCGCCTGCTGGGAGAGGGCACCGAAGCGCTGGACCTGTTCGACCGCCTGCAGCTGGAAGCGGTAATCGACGTCTGCCGGCAGGCGCGCAGCCTGTCCGACGCCGGCCGCCAGCTGTTCGCCGTCTCGCGCCAGGAGAAGCAGAACCCCAACGACGCCGACCGCCTGCGCAAGTACCTGGCGCGCTTCGGCCTGGACTGGGCGTCGCTGCACTACTGAGGCGCGGCGCGCCTCAGTAGTGGTACCAGCGCAGCTCCAGCATCACTTCACTGCGCGGGCTGGCCTCGTGGCTGAACTCGCGCTGGGCGGACAGGCGCAGGCCGAGGTTGCGGGCCAGTTCCACCTGCTGGCCGAAGCTCAGGGTGCGGCGTACTTCGCCGTTGTGGAAGTAGTCGCCCTTGCCTTCGAGGCTGAGGTTGCCCAGCGGGTTGCTCCACAGCACTCCAGTATCGAAGCCCATGGCCGGGGCGATGGTGGCGGCGAAGTCCGGGTTGTTCTCGATGCGCGCGGTGCCCAGGGCGTAGGCCTGCAGGTCGTCAGAGAGCTTCCAGCTGCCGCCGGCGCCGCCATTGAGGTGGCCGACCAGGGTGTCGTGGTCGTTGTCGCTGTGCTTGCCGATCACCCGTTCCCAGCCGCCGGCGACCTGCCAGGACAGCGGCTTGAGCAGCTCGTTGCGCGGCGTCATGGAGCGGATGGTGACCAGGTCCAGTTGCTGCAGCTGCCAGCGGTTGCCTTCGTACTGGCGCAGCTTGAGCTGGCCGATCTCGATCTGCGCGCCGAGGGGGAAGCCGTAGGCGTTGTCGTCGAGGTCGTGGTAGGCCATGCGCAGGCCGTACTGGGCGAAGGCCTTGCCGTCGCGGCTGCCGGCGCCCAGTTGCCAGGTGCGTGATTCGTGGCCGTTTTCCGGCTGGCCGGGGCGCTCCACGTCCAGTGCTGGCGGCGGGTTCCTGTTGATCGCCTTGAGCAGGTTGTAGCTGCGCGAGGCGGTGGACTGGTCGCGTTCCTGGCCGGTGGCGCGGTAGCGCACGAGGCGGAAGGCTGTGTCCTGCACCAGCGCCTGGCGGTCGGCGGGCAGGGCGGCGAATTCGGGGCTTTGCAGCTGGCTGTCGTCGTCGGCGATGTGGCGGGCCAGTACCTTCTCGTCGTGGCTCAGCGGTTCGCCGCGGGCCAGCAGCTCGCGCTCGCGGGAGGGGCGATAGTCCACCCGGTCGATCAGTCCGGCGTCCTTCACCGCGCGCACCGTGTCGGTGGGGATGGCGGTGAGCGGGAAGTGGTCGGTGAGCTCGGTGCCGGGGCGGGCGATCTCCAGCAGTTCCAGCAGGCGGAAGGAGCAGTTCTCGTCGAAGAAGTAGTACTTGAAGCGGATCTGCTTCAGCTCCCAGACGTGCTCGACCATGCGCGCGGTTTCTTCCGGCGTCAGGTTCAGGCGGTATTCCCAGAGGTCGCGGTTCTCCAGGCGGCTGTATTCGGAGAGCTTCTCGCGGTAGGGCACCAGGGCGAACAGGCCGGGGTAGCCACCCATCAGGCCCTTCCAGGCGTAGAGGATGCTGTTGTCCATGCCCTCGATGTAGGCGCCGAAGTTGAGCGCATAGCTGAGCAGCGCGGTGTTGTCGGAGTCGACGTCGGCCTGGTCGATGCGCAGCAGGGTATGGCCGAACATCGAGGACGGGCTGTTCAGGTAGGCGGCCGGGAATACCAGCACGGCGCTGTGCGGGTTGATGTCCTGGTACCAGGTGGTGAATTCCTTGCACTCCACCGTCGGCAGGTCAGCGAGCTGCAACTGCTGGCGAAGCCAGCGGGTGCGCGCCGGGTACACGCACTGGGCATGCTTGTCGCCGAGGCTGGGCGGGGCGTAGAGCGCCTTCAGCGTGGCGGCCAGTTCGGATGGCGGGTGGCGCTCTCCGTCCTTGGCGAGGAAGAACTTCGGGTCGTCGACGAAGCTGCGCCAGCCACCGAGCTTGGCGTGTTCGTAGTGACCCAGGGCCAGCCAGTAGGGCTCGTCGGCCAGGCTCTGCAGGCGTTGTGGGTCGATTGCCGGCGAAGCCAGCAGTGGGGTGCAGGCGCACAGCGCCATCCAGGGCAACAGGCGTTTGGGCATCGAGTGGGCTACTGGGAGGGAAGGGTGAGCCCGCCCTCAGGCGGCGGGCTCGCGTCGGCCATCAGGCCTGTTCGGCGTACTTGGCCAGGGTGCTGTCCTGCTTCAGGACGGCCTGGGTGTTGGCGTAGACGTCTTCGGCGGTGACGTCGGACTTGTTGAAGATCTGCGCGAAGTGCTCGTGGGTGACCTGGGCGAAGTGCGCGCGGTCCTCGGGCTTCACGCCCAGCACGACGGCGTAGGTGGTCAGCGCTTCGCCGTCACCCTTGGCCATGTCTTCGGACAGCTCGTCCATCATGCTGCTGAGCACGATCATCGGCTTGCCGCCGTAGGTCAGCGCGCCATTGGTGTGGCAGCCGTTGGTGCCGGTGGTCATGCCGAAGGTGTTGTTGCCGCTGGTGCCGTTGGTGGTGGCTGCCAGGACGTGGGTGGCGGTGCCGCGCTGGCCCTTGAACAGCATGTTGCCCCAGCCGCAGCCGTCGCTGCCGGGTGCATCGGCGAGGGCGCTCAGGGAGGCGGTGGCGAGGAGGGTACCGAGCAGAATCCTTTTCATCGTTTTTCTCTCTTTTTGAGGTCGGGGACCGGTGAACAGTCGCTGACAGCAAAACAGCGCCTGGTCAGAGCTTTTCTCCAATGCCTTGCGGGTGTCAAGGCAAGCGCTGCTGCCGCCAGTAAGACCGGGCCCGGCGAGCTGGCCGGGATGACCGGCAATTGATCGGCATCAGCGGCGGAAGTCTTGGAACCGACCACACTTGAATCAGTTCCCCTTGCGAGGAAGTCGTCATGGTCGATTTCGATCCACGGCCAGCGCTGGACCAGCTGGCGGCCGAGTATTCCAAGCGTGCCGAGGCCATCCGCCGCGACCTCGGACGCAGCCATTCGCCGGACTTCGCCGAACAGGCCCAGCAGCGGCAGAACGACGACGTGCTGCGCGCCCTGCTCGCCGAAGCGGACGCCGGCATGCGCCTGGTGGGCCTGGCGCGCCTGCGTCTGGCTGACGGCACCTACGGCGAGTGCGCGCGTTGCGGCGAGGCCATCGAGGAGCGCCGCCTGCGCGCGTTGCCGGCCGCCGAGCACTGCCTGCGCTGCGCCGATGCGGTGGACTGAAACTGTCACCAATACTGCCTTGCCAGTGGCGCGCGGGCGGCGCGAGAATGCGGACGAATCTCCGCGGCCTCGCGCCGCCCGAAGCAAGGACCTCCAATGCCCGATTCCGTTGCTGCCGGCCTGCGCCTGGCGCCCGATGAACTGACCCGCCCCTTCACCCCCGAACAGTTTCCCTTCAAGACCACCGAAGAACTGGAGCCTTTCCTGGGCGTGCTCGGACAGGAGCGCGCGGTCGAGGCGCTGCAGTTCGGCGTGGCGATGCCGCGTCCGGGTTACAACGTATTCGTCATGGGCGAGCCGGGTACCGGTCGCTTCTCCTTCGTGCAGCGCTATCTGAAGGCCGAGGGCAAGCGCCTGCCGACGCCAGCCGACTGGGTCTACGTCAACAATTTCGACGATTCGCGCGAGCCGCGCGTGATCGAACTGCCGCCGGGCAGCGCCGCCGAGTTCGGCGCCGATATCGATCACCTGATCGACAACCTGCTGTCCACCTTCCCCTCGGTGTTCGAGAACCCGGCCTACCAGCAGAAGAAGAGCGCCATCGACCGCGCCTTCAACCAGCGTTACGACAAGGCCCTGGATAATGTCGAGCGCCTGGCGCTGGAGAAGGAGGTCGCCCTCTATCGCGACAGCTCCAACATCGCCTTCACCCCGATGAAGGATGGCAAGGCGCTGGATGAAGCCGATTTCGCCCAGCTGCCGGAAGAGGAGCGCGAGCGCTTCCACGCCGACATCGCCGACCTGGAGGAGCACCTCAACGAAGAGCTTTCCAGCCTGCCGCAGTGGAAGCGCGAGTCGAGCAATCAGCTGCGCCAGCTCAACGAGGAAACCATCACCCTGGCGTTGCAGCCGCTGCTGGCGCCGCTGGTGGAGAAGTACAACAACAACACCGGGGTGAGCACCTACCTGCAGGCCATGCAGCTCAACCTGCTGAAGACCGTGGTCGACCAGCTGGTGGACGCCGAGCGCACCGATCCGCAGCGCAAGCAGAGTCTGGAGGAGCAGTACGCGCCGAACCAGGCGATCGGTCATCACGCCACCAGTGGCGCGCCGGTGGTGTTCGAGTCACACCCGACCTACGACAACCTGTTCGGCCGCATCGAGTATGCCTCAGACCAGGGCGCGCTCTACACCAGCTACCGTCAGCTGCGCCCCGGTGCTCTGCACCGTGCCAACGGCGGCTTCCTGGTGCTGGAGGCGGAGAAGCTGCTGAGCGAGCCGTTCGTCTGGGACGCCCTCAAGCGTGCGCTGCAATCGCGCCAGCTGAAGATGGAATCGCCCCTGGCCGAACTCGGCCGCCTGACCGCCATGAGTCTGACGCCCCAGGTGATCCCGCTGAACCTCAAGGTGATCATCATCGGCTCGCGGCAGATCTACTACACGCTGCAGGATCTCGATCCGGACTTCCAGGAGATGTTCCGCGTGCTGGTGGACTTCGACGAGGACATCCCGCTCGCCGAGGACAGCCTCGAACAGTTCGCCCAGTTGCTCAAGACCCGCACCTCGGAAGAAGGGCTGGCACCGCTCACCCGTGAAGCCGTGGCGCGCCTGGCGACCTACAGTGCACGCCTGGCCGAGCACCAGGGCCGTCTCTCGGCGCGCATCGGCGACCTGTTCCAGCTGGTCAGCGAGGCAGACTTCATCCGTCAGCTGGCCGGCCAGGAAGTGACCGACCTGGGCCATATCGAACGTGCCCTCAAGGCCAAGGAAACCCGCACCGGCCGCGTGTCGGCGCGGATTCTCGACGACATCCTCGCCGGCATCATCCTGATCGACAGCGAAGGCGCCGCGGTGGGCAAGTGCAACGGCCTGACCGTGCTGGAAGTCGGTGACTCGGCCTTCGGCATGCCGGCGCGCATCTCCGCCACCGTCTACCCGGGCGGTAGCGGCATCGTCGACATCGAGCGCGAGGTCAACCTCGGCCAGCCGATTCACTCCAAGGGCGTGATGATCCTCACCGGCTACCTTGGCAGCCGCTACGCCCAGGAATTCCCCCTGGAGATTTCCGCGAGCATCGCCCTGGAGCAGTCCTACGGCTACGTGGACGGCGACAGCGCGTCGCTGGGCGAGGTCTGCACGCTGATCTCCGCCCTGTCGCGCACGCCGCTGCGGCAGTGCTTCGCCATCACCGGTTCGATCAACCAGTTCGGTGAGGTGCAGGCGGTCGGCGGGGTCAACGAGAAGATCGAGGGCTTCTTCCGCCTCTGCGAGGCGCGCGGCCTGACCGGCGAGCAGGGCGTGATCATCCCGCGCGCCAACGTCGCCACCCTGATGCTCGACGAGCGCGTGCTGCAGGCGGTGCGCAACGGCCAGTTCCATATCTACGCCGTGCGCCAGGCCGACGAAGCGCTGAGCCTGCTGGTCGGCGAACCGGCGGGTGCGCCGGATGCCAAGGGCTACTTCCCCAAGGGCAGCGTCAACGCCCGTGTCGTCGAGCGCCTGAAGGAGATCTCCGAACTGGGCATGGACGAGGAGGAGAAGGAAAAACCGGCCAAGGAACCTGCCGTCGCCAAGCCCGCCAGCAAGCCGAAGGCGGAGAAGGCTCCTGTGGCCCCGGTGGAGAAGGCTCCCGCCGAGAAGGCTCCGGTGAAAAAGGAGCGTGCCCGCAAGAAGAAGGACGCCGACTGATTGACGCCAGGACAGGGTCGCCGCCACGGCGCCCTGTCCGCGCGTTTTACACTCCGTTGCCCGCAAGATGAGTGGATAAATCCGCGCTTTCGCGTGTCGGAACCTGGGTGTAGTCTCAAACCCAGGACAACCGCGAGGGTGCCGCCATGCCGCGTAACCTCTGCCTTATCCGCCCCTGTCTGGGGCTGACCACGCGCATCGAGTGCGAGATCAGGCCGCTGGCCGGAGAGAATGGACTCTGGACCTTGTTGTGCGCTGCCGGCATGTCCGGTGCGCAGCCCACCGCCATCAAGGCGCAGGGCCCGTTCTGCGGGCCTTTCGTCGCCGAGGGCGTACTCGAAGCGATCTCCGACTGCCTGGCCCAGCAGGGCTATATCGTGGCGGAGGATCCCCCTATCTGGCAGTTGCACCTTCAGGGCGAACTGCGCCGGCTGAACGGCGAGCGTTCGCGCCATGTGGGCAATTTCCAGTTCCGCCCCGAGGGTTGAGGCAGGCTTGCGCAGCCCCTGCGCAAGCCGCTGTAGGCCGCGGGGCGTCTGGCTGCTGCGGTTTCATGCCGCGGCTGCGAACCTATTGCCCCGCAGACATATTTATCCATAGAAAGCCGGGGTAACTCGTAAAAGTCATCCGCTATACTGCGGCGCCCTTTCCCCAAGACTTTTCCTGCGAGCACCATGGAACGTTTCATCGAGAACTCCCTGTACGCGGCGCGCTGGCTGCTGGCGCCGATCTACATCGGCCTGTCACTGGCCCTGCTGGCGCTGACCATCAAATTCTTCCAGGAAATCTTCCACATCCTGCCGGGCATCTTCTCCATCGCCGAGGCGGACCTGGTGCTGGTGATCCTGTCGCTGATCGACATGGCGCTGGTTGGCGGCCTGCTGGTGATGGTGATGTTCTCCGGCTACGAGAACTTCGTGTCGCAGCTGGACATCGACGACGACAAGGAAAAGCTCAGCTGGCTGGGCAAGATGGACGCCAGTTCGCTGAAGAACAAGGTGGCTGCCTCCATCGTCGCGATCTCTTCGATCCACCTGCTGCGCATCTTCATGGACGCCAAGAACATCGAAGACAACAAGCTGATGTGGTACGTGATCATCCATCTCACCTTCGTCCTCTCGGCCTTTGCCATGGGCTACCTGGACAAGGCCACGCGCCACGACCACTGACGCTTTGCTGGGTTATCCACACCGCCCGGCCGTTGCAAAACGGACGGGCGGTTGCGTTTTCGGCTTGCGGTGAGCGCCTGCTGTACAAGACTTTTTGCGTGGATCAATCCGCAGGAGGTGCAGCACATGAATCTGCAGGAACTGACCAGCCGCTCCGTCGCCGGCGACATCGACGAGATCAACCTGGTGTCGCTGGAAGGCGATATCTACGTGCTGGAGGCGCGCATGGGCGCGCGCTTCTATCCGGTCCAGGACGAGGCCGGGCACGTCATCAGCGTGCGCTCGGTCGCGCATGCGCGTGAGGTGCTGAAGGCGCTGCCCAGCGTCCCGTTTCATCTGGTGCATGCGGTGGTGCATGACGAGATGTGCGGTATGGACGACGAGCGCGACATCGGCGCCGGCGTGACCATGCCGTTGCACTGAGTTCGCTGCGTGGCGCGCTGCGCGAGGCTTGCGCGGTGGGGGAGGCGGTGCATCTGTGCTAGGCTGGCGGCCCTTTTTTGAACCCCCAGCGGAGCGCCGCCATGAGCGAACTCAACCTTTCCACCGACGAAGCCCGCGTCAGCTACGGCATTGGCCGTCAGCTGGGTGACCAGCTGCGCGAGAACCCGGTTCCGGGCATGACCCTCGACGCCATCCTGGCCGGCCTGTCCGACGCCTACGCTGGCGCCGAAAGCCGCGTTCCGGGCGAAGCCCTGTCCGCCAGCTTCCAGGTGATCCGCGAGCGCATGCAGGCCGACGCCCAGGCGAAAGCCGAAGCTGCCGCCGCCGTTGGTCGCGAGTACCTGGTGGAAAACGCCAAGCGCGAAGGCGTGACCGTCCTGCCGTCCGGCCTGCAGTACGAAGTGCTGACCACCGGCGAAGGCGCCAAGCCGTCCCGCGAAGACACCGTGCGTACCCACTACCACGGCACCCTGGTCGACGGCACTGTCTTCGACAGCTCCTACGAGCGCGGCCAGCCGGCCGAATTCCCGGTGGGCGGTGTGATCGCCGGCTGGGTCGAGGCCCTGCAACTGATGAACGCCGGCAGCAAGTGGCGCCTGCACGTACCGAGCGAGCTGGCCTACGGTGGCCAGGCTGTCGGCAGCATCCCGCCGCATAGCGTGCTGGTGTTCGACGTCGAGCTGCTGGAAATCCTCTGATTTCCGAATGGTTCGCTGCGCAGTGCCATCCCTGGCGACTGCGCAGGAAAAGGGGCGCTCCGGCGCCCCTTTGTGCAGCCGCCTCCCGGGCGGCGACCGCACCGACGGCGCTTCCTGCGCCATCGTAAAGAGCGTCTAGCGCAGTGCGCGGGCGTAACAGAACAGGAACAGGTTGCGCACCAGCTCCTTGAGCACCAGCGGCTCGCTGGTATTGAGTTCGGACAGCTCCAGGCCGCCCTGTTCGCGCAGCTCGTCCAGGGCTTCTTCTTCCAGCACCGCGCAGACTTCCCCGGTGTCCCGATGCAGGATGCGCAGGTAGGGGTGCGGGCGATCCAGCCAGGCGTCGATCATGTAGGTCATGGCATGTTCCTCCGTGCAGACCGTTTAATGAGAATAATTCTTATTATCTCAATAGCAAGCCTGAATTGGAAAAATTTTTGCGCCGGCGACGATCTGTTGTCCCCGGTCAACTGCCGGGCAACAAAAAGCCCGCCGCGGCGAACCGGGGCGGGCTTTGGCGAAACGGCGGCTCAGTGCGTGCGCGCGACGGCGAACTCGGCCAGTTCGATCAGTGCGGCCTTGTACTCGTTGTCCGGCAGCGCCTTCAGGCAGTCGATGGCGCGGGCAGCGTAGTCACGGGCCAGGTTGGCGGTGTAGTCCAGCGCGCCTGCGGCTTCCACGGCGGCGCGGATGCCTTCGAGGTCCTGGCTGCCGCCCTGCTGGATGGCCTTGCGCACCAGCGCGGCCTGTTCCGGCGTGCCGTCGCGCATGGTGGCGATCAGCGGCAGGGTGGGCTTGCCCTCGGCGAGGTCATCGCCGACGTTCTTGCCCAGGCTGGCGGCGTCGCCGCGGTAATCCAGCAGGTCGTCGACCAGCTGGAAGGCGATGCCCAGGGCGTCACCGAACAGGCGCAGCGCCTCGGATTGCTCCGGCTGGGCGTTGGCCAGCGCGGCGGCACTGTGGGTCGAGGCTTCGAAGAGCATCGCGGTCTTGCCGCGGATGACTTCCATGTAGGTTTCTTCGGTGGTGCTGGCGTCGCGGACCTTGGACAGTTGCAGCACTTCGCCTTCGGCGATCACGCGGGTGGCCTGGGAAATGATGCGCATGACCGGCATGGAGCCCAGCTCGACCATCATTTCGAAGGAGCGCGCATAAAGGAAGTCGCCCACCAGCACGCTCGGCGCGTTGCCCCACTGGGCATTGGCGGTGGCGCGGCCACGGCGCAGGCCGGAGGCGTCGACCACATCGTCGTGCAGCAGGGTGGAGGTGTGCAGGAATTCGATGGTGGCGGCCAGCAGCTTCAGGTCATCGCCCGAATAGCCCAGCGCCTTGCCGGAGAGGAGCACCAGCAGCGGGCGAAGACGCTTGCCGCCGGCAGAGATGATGTAGTCGCCGATCTTTTCCACCAGGGGAACGCGGGAAGTGAGTTGGCGACGGATAATGCCGTCGACGGCGGTGAAGTCGTCCGCCACCACGCGATAGAAAGCCTGGGGTTGCATTAAAGACAGCGCTCCTCGTAGATTGCGCGGCATGCTAGGTGGCGCTGTTTGGGCTGTCAAGGCAAGGCCCCATGGGGCTTGATCCTCACTGGGGCTTTGCGTACAATCGCGGCCCCGAACTTCCCTGGCATATCCTGCCTTACGCAATTGCACGGGCGTCCTTTCCGGCCCCATGCAGCCATGCCGACCGATTCCTCTTTCTATAAAGCGTCGGGTGAGCAGGTCTAACGGAGACATCCAGATGTACGCAGTAATTGTTACTGGTGGCAAGCAATACAAAGTCACCGAAGGCGAATTCCTCAAGGTCGAGAAGCTCGACGTTGCCACCGGCGAAGCGATCAACCTGGATCGCATTCTGCTGGTCGCCAACGGCGATGACGTCAAGATCGGCCTGCCGGTGGTAGAAGGCGCGAAAGTGACCGCAGAAGTGGTTTCCCACGGTCGTCACGACAAAGTGCGCATCATCAAGTTCCGCCGCCGCAAGCACCACATGAAGCGTCAGGGCCACCGCCAGTGGTTCACTGAAATCAAGATCACCGGCATCCAGGCCTAATTCCTCTTCAGGAGAATTGACTCATGGCACACAAAAAAGCTGGCGGTAGTACCCGCAACGGCCGCGACTCAGAAAGCAAACGCCTTGGCGTGAAGCTGTTCGGTAGCCAGGCTGTGAAAGCAGGCAACATCATCGTGCGTCAGCGCGGCACCCAGTTCCACGCTGGCTACGGCGTTGGCATGGGCAAGGATCACACCCTGTTCGCTAAAGTCGACGGCGTGATCAAGTTCGAAGTGAAAGGCGCCTTTGGCCGTCGCTATGTAAGCGTCGTCGCTGCCTAAGCGAGCTCTCACTGAAAAAGCCCTGTCTCGCGACGGGGCTTTTTTGTTTCTGGCGTTTCCAGGCGAGGTGCTGTCGGTTCGGGCGTTTGCGCGGACTTGGCTGTATCCTATGCTCCTTTTCTTATTTTCAACCCGCAGGTGCTGCGGGAGGCGTTCGCAATGAAATTCGTCGACGAAGTATCCATCCACGTGAAAGCCGGTGACGGCGGCAACGGCCTCATGAGCTTCCGCCGCGAGAAGTTCATCGAGAAAGGCGGTCCCAACGGCGGTGACGGTGGCGACGGCGGCTCGGTGTACCTCGAGGCCGACGAGAACCTGAATACCCTGGTGGACTACCGCTACACCCGTCGTTTCGACGCCCAGCGCGGCGAAAACGGCGGCAGCAAGGACTGCACCGGTGCCAAGGGTGACGATCTCGTCCTGCCCGTGCCGGTCGGCACCACCATCATCGATGCCAATACCCAGGAGATCATCGGTGACCTGACCGCTGCCGGTCAGCGCATCATGGTGGCCCAGGGCGGCTGGCACGGTCTGGGTAACACCCGCTTCAAGTCCAGCACCAACCGTGCGCCGCGCCAGACCACCCCGGGCAAGCCCGGCGATGCGCGTGACCTCAAGCTGGAGCTGAAGGTCCTGGCGGACGTCGGTCTGCTCGGTCTGCCGAACGCCGGCAAGAGCACCTTCATCCGCTCGGTGTCCGCCGCCAAGCCGAAGGTTGCCGACTATCCCTTCACCACCCTGGTGCCGAACCTCGGTGTGGTCAGCGTCGGTCGCTTCAAGAGCTTCGTGGTTGCCGACATCCCCGGCCTGATCGAAGGTGCCGCTGAAGGCGCTGGCCTGGGTATCCGCTTCCTCAAGCACCTGGCACGTACCCGCCTGCTGCTGCATATCGTCGACATGGCGCCGCTGGACGAAAGCGACCCGGCCGATGCCGCGGAAACCATCGTCCACGAGCTGGAAAAATTCAGCCCGGCGCTGACCGAGCGTGACCGCTGGCTGGTGCTGAACAAGATGGACCAGATCCTCGAGCCCGAGGAGCAGGAGCGCCGCAAGCAGGCTGTGGTCGATCGTCTGGGCTGGGAAGGTCCGGTCTATGTGATCTCCGCCCTGGAGCGTAACGGCACCGAGGCCCTGAGCCAGGACATCATGAAATACCTCGACGAGCGCAGCCTGCGCATCGAGGAGGAGCCGGCCTATGGCGAAGCCCTGGCGGCCCTGGATCAGCGCATCGAAGACGAGGCTCGCGCTCGTCTGCAGGCTCTGGACGATGCCCGTGCACTGCGTCGCTCCGGTCTGAAGAATGTCGACGATCTGGATGACGATGATGATTTCGAGGATGACGAAGACGACGGCGATGGGCCGGAAATCTTCTACGTGCCCTGATCGGCGCGTTGTCAGTTCTCTGGTTGTAGCGTGTAGCCCGGCGACCCAGGTTGCCGGGTCCTCTAGTGTTCCCCGTTGAGGCGGGGATGAACCGCCTGATTGCTAAGGTTGAGGGTATGCGTGAGAAGGTCACTGGCGCCAAGCGCTGGGTAGTCAAGATTGGCAGTGCGTTGCTGACCGCCGATGGTCGCGGTCTGGATCGCGACGCCATGGCGGTATGGGTCGAGCAGATGGTCGCGCTGCATCGCGCGGGCGTCGAGCTGGTGCTGGTGTCCTCGGGCGCTGTCGCGGCGGGCATGAGTCGCCTGGGCTGGGTATCCCGACCTAGTGACATGCACGAGCTGCAGGCGGCCGCCGCAGTGGGGCAGATGGGGCTGGTGCAGGCCTGGGAGTCCAGCTTCGGCGTGCACGGCCTGCAGACCGCGCAGGTGCTGCTGACCCATGACGACCTGTCCGACCGCAAGCGCTACCTGAACGGGCGCAACACTCTGCGCACGCTGGTCGATCTCGGTGTGATCCCGGTGATCAACGAGAACGACACGGTGGTCACCGACGAGATCCGCTTCGGTGACAACGACACCCTGGCGGCGCTGGTGGCCAACCTGGTCGAGGCCGACCTGCTGGTGATCCTCACCGATCGCGACGGCATGTTCGACGCCGACCCGCGCAACAATCCCGATGCCGAGCTGATCTTCGAGGCTCGTGCCGACGATCCTGCCCTGGATGCGGTGGCGGGTGGTACCGGTGGTGCGCTCGGCCGTGGCGGCATGCAGACCAAGTTGCGCGCGGCCCGTCTGGCGGCGCGTTCCGGTGCTCACACGGTCATCGTTGGTGGTCGTATCGAGCGTGTGCTGGATCGCCTGCGTGTCGGCGAGCGTCTCGGCACGCTGCTGACTCCCGAGCAGAGCCGCAAGGCGGCGCGCAAGCAGTGGCTGGCGGGGCATCTGCAGATGCGCGGCACGCTGGTGCTGGACGATGGTGCGGTGAAGGCGCTGTCCCAGGATCACAAGAGCCTGCTGCCGGTTGGCGTGAAAGCCGTGCAGGGCAGCTTCCGTCGCGGCGAGATGGTGGTTTGCGTGGATCAGAAGGGGCGTGAAGTCGCTCGCGGTCTGGCGAACTACAGTGCTCTCGAGGCGCAGAAGATCATCGGTCAGCCGACCGACGCCATCGAAGGCATGCTTGGCTATGTCGATGGTCCGGAGCTGGTGCATCGCGACAACCTGGTGCTGGTCTGAGGAGATTCGTCATGCGCAAGGGATTGATGGCGGCGCTGATGCTGCTGCCGGCACTGGCCAGGGCCGACGTGGTCGGCGAGGTGTCCACGGTCTTCAAGTGGGTCGGGCCGAACGACAAGATCGTCGTCGAGGCCTTCGATGATCCGAAGGTGCAGGGCGTCAGCTGTTACCTGTCCCGCGCCAAGACTGGTGGTGTGAAGGGCGGGCTGGGGCTGGCGGAAGATCGCGCCGAGGCGTCGATTTCCTGCCGCCAGGTCGGGCCGATCCGTTTCGCCGGTGAGCTGAAGGATGGCGAGGTGGTGTTCCAGCAGCGCACTTCGCTGGTGTTCAAGACCATGCAGGTGGTGCGTTTCTTCGACAAGAAGCGCAATGCGCTGGTCTATCTGGTCTACAGCGACCGGGTGATCGAGGGCAGTCCGCAGAATGCGGTGACGGCGATTCCGATCATGCCGTGGCCTGAGAAGTAACAAGGAAAGGGCGGGTGACCGCCCTTTCTTTTTGCCTGCAGGTTTCACCGGCAGGGAAGTTGCGCCTGTGGATAATTCTTGCGAATGGTAAATCGCAGCCAATAAAAAACCGGCCCTGAGGCCGGCTTTTCAAGAACGGAACGCTTACGCGGTGGCCAGGGCCTTCACGTGGGCGTTCAGGCGGCTCTTGTGACGAGCGGCCTTGTTCTTGTGGATGATGCCTTTGTCAGCCATACGGTCGATGACCGGTACAGCAGCAACCAGAGCGGCCTGGGCCTTCGGCAGGTCCTTGGCGTCGACTGCTTTGACTACGTTCTTGATGTAGGTACGAACCATGGAACGCAGGCTGGCGTTGTGGCTGCGACGCTTCTCAGCCTGTTTGGCGCGTTTTTTGGCGGAAGGTGTGTTGGCCACCGTCGAGCTCCTCGAAAAAAAACTTGGGATGTTGCGAATAAATTAAGGCCGCGAATAATGCCGTTGCATCAGGGCCTTGTCAAGGGTATGCGCGGCCTCCGACGAGTGGTGCGACGGGCGCACGCTGTCCGGCGGATGGGGTGATTTATTCGCCCCGCGGCCCTACACTGCTGCGCTTCGCCTGACGGTCGAGCAATCGCTCCAGGTCAGGGCTGCACCCTGCAGGGTCGGCCATTCTACCAGTTCTGGACGTTATGAACCTACTCAAGTCGCTGGCCGCGGTCAGCTCGATGACCATGATCTCGCGGGTGCTCGGCTTCGTGCGCGACACGATAGTCGCGCGCATGTTCGGCGCCGGCATGGCCACCGACGCCTTCTTCGTCGCCTTCAAGCTGCCCAACCTGCTGCGCCGGATCTTCGCCGAGGGCGCGTTCTCCCAGGCTTTTGTGCCGATCCTGGCGGAGTACAAGACCCAGCAGGGCGAGGAGGCGACCCGTACCTTCATCGCCTATGTGTCCGGCCTGTTGACCCTGATCCTGGCGCTGGTCACCGCGCTGGGCATGCTCGCCGCGCCCTGGGTGATCTGGGTGACGGCGCCCGGCTTCGTCGATTCGCCGGAGAAGTTCGAGCTCACCAGCTCCCTGCTGCGGGTGACCTTCCCTTATATCCTGCTGATCTCGCTGGCCTCGCTGGCGGGGGCGATCCTCAATACCTGGAATCGCTTCTCGGTGCCGGCCTTTGTGCCGACCCTGCTGAATGTCAGCATGATTCTCTTCGCGCTGTTCCTCACGCCGTACTTCGACCCGCCGATCATGGCGCTGGGCTGGGCGGTGCTGGCCGGCGGCCTGGCGCAACTGCTCTACCAGCTGCCGCACCTGAAGAAGATCGGCATGCTGGTGCTGCCGCGCGTCAACCTGCGCGATTCCGGCGTCTGGCGCGTGCTCAAGCAGATGGGGCCGGCGATCCTCGGCGTCTCGGTCAGCCAGATTTCGCTGATCATCAACACCATCTTCGCTTCCTTCCTGGTCGCCGGCTCGGTGTCCTGGATGTATTACGCGGATCGCCTGATGGAGCTGCCGTCCGGCGTGCTCGGCGTGGCGCTGGGCACCATCCTGCTGCCATCGCTGGCCAAGACCTACGCCAGCGACGACCGCCACGAGTATTCGCGGCTGCTGGACTGGGGCCTGCGCCTGTGTTTCCTGCTGGTGCTGCCGTGCTCCCTGGCGCTGGCGGTGATCGCCGAGCCGCTGACCGTCGCGCTGTTCCAGTACGGCAAGTTCAGCGCCCATGATGCCCAGATGACCCAGCACGCGCTGATCGCCTACGCGGTCGGTCTGCTCGGTATCATCCTGGTGAAGGTGCTGGCGCCAGGCTTCTATGCGCGGCAGAACATCAAGACGCCGGTGAAGATTGCGCTGTTCACTCTGGTGTCCACCCAGCTGATGAACCTGGTGTTCATCGGCCCGCTCAAGCATGCAGGTCTGGCGCTGGCGATCAGTCTGGCGGCCTGTCTGAACGCCGGCCTGCTGTTCTGGCAACTGCGCAAACAGCAGTTGTTCGAGCCGCAGGCGGGCTGGGGCAGGTTCATCGCCAAATTAGTCGTCTCTGTACTGGTGATGTGCGCGGTGCTGATCGGCATGATGCACTTCATGCCGGCCTGGGATCAGGGTGGCATGCCGATCCGCCTGGTGCGCCTGGGCGCGCTGGTGGTGGCCGGTGTGCTCGCCTATTTCGGTATGCTGGCGCTCCTTGGCTTCCGCCTGCGGGACTTCTCCCGCCGCGCGGTGCTGTAACCTTCGCCGGGCAAAGCATTGCATCGGTTTGCGGCGACGGCATTTTGCCTGTCGCATGGCAGCGGGTGCAGGTATAATCGACCACTTTCTGAGCAATACGCGCGCTATGCAGCTGCTTCGAGGCCTTCACAATCTGCGGCCCCTGTCCGGGGGCTGTGTCGCCACCATCGGTAACTTCGACGGCGTCCATCTCGGCCACCAGGCGATCCTGGGGCGTCTGCGCGAGCGTTCGCTGGAGCTGGGCGTGCCCAGTTGCGTGGTGATCTTCGAGCCGCAGCCACGCGAATATTTCGCTCCCGATGCCGCCCCGGTGCGCCTGACGCGCCTGCGCGAGAAGCTCGAACTGCTGCGCCAGTACGGCGTCGACTTCGTTCTCTGCCTGGCCTTCAACCGCCGCTTGCGCGAGCTGTCGGCCGCCGAGTTCGTCCGCCAGGTACTGGTGGAGGGCCTTTGCGTCCGCCATCTGGAAGTGGGCGACGATTTCCGCTTCGGCTGTGACCGTTCCGGCGACTTCGCCTTCCTGGTCAACGCCAGCGCGGAGCAGGGCTTCACCGTCGAAGCCGCGACCACCGTGGAAGTCGACGGCATGCGCGTGAGCAGCTCGCGTATCCGCAAGGACCTGGCCGACGGTGACCTGCACCGGGTCGAGCGCCTGCTGGGGCGTCCGTATCGCCTGAGCGGCCGCGTGCTGCACGGGCAGAAGCTGGGCCGTACGCTGGGTTCGCCCACCGCGAACATCCAGCTCAAGCGCCGCAAGGCGCCGCTCAATGGGGTTTATCTGGTCAGCACGATGGTGGCTGGCCAGCGCCGCAACGGGGTTGCCAACATCGGCACCCGACCGTCCGTGAACGGTGACGGCCGGCCCCACCTGGAAGTGCATCTGCTGGATTTCGCTGGCGATCTCTACGGCCAGCACCTGAACATCACTTTCCACCAGAAGCTGCGTGATGAGCAGCGTTTCGCCTCGCTCGAGGCACTCAAGGCGGCCATCCTCGCCGACATCGCCGCCGCCCGAGCCTTCTGGCTGGGCCAACCGCTTGATTGAAGATCCTGAACAGGCCCTGAGATGACCGATTACAAAGCCACTCTGAACCTTCCCGAAACCGACTTCCCGATGAAAGCCGGCCTGCCGCAGCGCGAGCCGCAAACTCTCAAGCTCTGGAACGACATTGGCCTGTACCAGAAGCTGCGGAAGATTGGCGAAGGTCGCCCGAAATTCATCCTGCACGATGGCCCGCCCTACGCCAACGGCAGCATCCACATCGGTCACGCGGTCAACAAGATCCTCAAGGACATCATCGTCCGTTCCAAGACCCTGGCCGGCTACGACGCCCCTTATGTGCCGGGCTGGGACTGCCACGGCCTGCCGATCGAGCACAAGGTCGAGACCACCCACGGCAAGAACCTGCCGGCGGACAAGACCCGCGAACTGTGCCGTGAATACGCTGCCGAGCAGATCGAAGGGCAGAAGGCCGACTTCATCCGCCTGGGCGTCCTGGGCGAGTGGGACAACCCCTACAAGACCATGAACTTCTCCAACGAGGCCGGTGAAATCCGTGCACTCGCCGAGATGGTCAAGCAGGGCTTCGTGTTCAAGGGCCTGAAGCCGGTGAACTGGTGCTTCGACTGCGGCTCGGCCCTGGCCGAGGCAGAAGTCGAATACGCCGACAAGAAGTCCGACGCCATCGACGTCGCCTTCCCGGTGGAAGATGCTGACAAACTGGCCGCCGCCTTCGGCCTGGATAACCTGCCGAAGCCGACTGCCATCGTCATCTGGACCACCACCCCCTGGACCATCCCGGCCAACCAGGCGCTGAACGTCCACCCCGAATTCACCTACGCGCTGGTCGATGTCGGTGACCGCCTGCTGGTGCTGGCCGAGGAGCTGGTCGAGTCGAGCCTGGCGCGCTACGGCCTGGAAGGCCAGGTCATCGCCACCGCCCAGGGCGAGGCGCTGGACCTGATCCGCTTCCGCCACCCGTTCTACGAGCGCTTCTCGCCGGTCTACCTGGCCGAGTACGTCGAACTGGGCGCCGGCACCGGCGTGGTCCACTCCGCCCCGGCCTATGGCGAGGACGACTTCCGTACCTGCAAGCAGTACGGCATGGTCAACGACGACATCCTCAGCCCCGTGCAGAGCAATGGTGTCTACGTGGCCGACCTGCCGTTCTTCGGCGGCCAGTTCATCTGGAAGGCCAACCCGAATATCGTCGCCAAGCTCGATGAAGTCGGCGCGCTGCTCAAGCACGCCAGCATCAGCCACAGCTACATGCACTGCTGGCGCCACAAGACCCCGCTGATCTACCGCGCCACCGCGCAGTGGTTCGTCGGCATGGACAAGCAGCCGCAGACCGGCGCCACCCTGCGCGAGCGTGCGCTGGAAGCCATCACCCAGACCGAATTCGTGCCCAACTGGGGCCAGGCGCGCCTGCACGGCATGATCGCCGGCCGTCCGGACTGGTGCATCTCGCGTCAGCGCAACTGGGGCGTGCCGATCCCGTTCTTCCTGCACAAGGCCACCGGTGAGCTGCACCCGCGCACCGTCGAGCTGATGGAAGCCGTCGCCCAGCGCGTCGAGAAGGAAGGCATCGAGGCCTGGTTCAAGCTCGACGCCGCCGAACTGCTGGGCGATGAAGCCGCGCAGTACGACAAGATCAACGACACCCTGGACGTCTGGTTCGACTCCGGCACCACCCACTGGCACGTGCTGCGTGGCTCCCACGCCGAACTGGGTCATCCCAGTGGTCCGGCTGCCGACCTTTACCTGGAAGGCTCCGACCAGCACCGCGGCTGGTTCCACTCGTCCTTGCTGACCGGCTGCGCCATCGACGGCCACGCGCCGTACCGCCAACTGCTGACCCACGGCTTCACCGTGGACGAGTCCGGCCGCAAGATGTCCAAGTCCCTGGGCAACACTGTGGTGCCGCAGACCGTGATCGACAGCATGGGCGCCGACATCCTGCGCCTGTGGGTCGCGTCCACCGACTACTCCGGTGAGATCGCCGTTTCCCAGCAGATCCTCCAGCGTAGCGCCGACGCCTACCGGCGTATCCGCAATACCACGCGCTTCCTGCTGGCCAACCTGAAAGATTTCGACCCGGCCAAGGACCTGCTGCCCAACGACCAGTTGCTGGCCCTGGACCGCTGGGCCATCGACCGTGCCCTGCAACTGCAGCGCGAGCTGGAAGAGGCCTACCGCGACTACCGCTTCTGGAACGTCTACTCCAAGGTGCACAACTTCTGCGTGCAGGAGCTGGGCGGCTTCTACCTGGACATCATCAAGGACCGCCAGTACACCACTCAGACCAACAGTGCTGCACGTCGCTCCTGCCAGACTGCGCAGTTCCATATTGCCGAGGCCCTGGTGCGCTGGATCGCCCCGATCATGGCGTTCACCGCCGAGGAGATCTGGAGCTTCCTGCCGGGCGAGCGCGCCGAGTCGGTGATGCTCAGCACCTGGTACGAGGGCCTTGCTGAACTGCCGGCAGATGCGCAGATGGATCGCACCTACTGGGATGAGGTCATCGCCGCCAAGGCTGCGGTGAACAAGGAACTGGAAAACCTGCGTAGCGCCAAGACCATCGGCGGTAACCTGCAGGCCGAGATCACCCTCTATGCCGAAGACTCCCTGGCCAAGCGCCTGGAGAAACTGGGCAACGAGCTGCGCTTCGTGCTGATCACCTCCGCCGCCACCGTCGCGCCGCTGGCCGATGCGCCCGCCGATGCGGTCGAGAGCGAACTGCCGGGCCTGAAGCTGAAGGTGGTCAAGTCCGCCCATGCCAAGTGCGGCCGCTGCTGGCACTTCCGCGCCGACGTAGGCAGTCACGCCGCGCATCCGGAACTCTGTGGTCGCTGCGTCGAGAACATCGATGGCGCGGGCGAGGTGCGTCACTATGCCTAATGCTGATCGTTTCGGCCGCCTGCCCTGGCTGTGGATCACCGTGGTAGTGTTCATCCTGGATCAGGTCACCAAGGCCTTCTTCCAGTCCGAACTGACCATGTACCAGCAGATCGTGGTCATTCCCGACCTGTTCAGCTGGACCCTGGCCTACAACACCGGTGCCGCGTTCAGCTTCCTGGCCGACAGCTCGGGCTGGCAGCGCTGGCTGTTTGCCCTGATCGCCATCGTGGTCAGCGTCGTGCTGGTGGTCTGGCTCAAGCGCCTGAAGCGCGGCGAAACCTGGCTGGCCATCGCCCTGGCGCTGGTGCTGGGCGGCGCGCTGGGCAACCTGTACGACCGCATGGTCCTGGGGCACGTGGTGGACTTCATCCTCGTGCACTGGCAGGACCGCTGGCGCTTCCCGGCCTTCAACCTGGCCGACAGCGCCATCACCGTCGGCGCCATCATGCTGGCGCTGGACATGTTCAAATCGAAGAACTCCGGAGAGACCGCCAATGGTTGATTCCTCTGACACCATTCAGCGCATCGGCGGCGACTCGAAGGTCACCCTGCACTTCGCCCTGAAGCTCGATGACGGCAACGTCGTCGACAGCACCTTCGACAAGCAGCCAGCCACCTTCAAGGTCGGCGACGGCAACCTGCTGCCGGGCTTCGAGCAGGCGCTGTTCGGTCTCAAGGCTGGCGACAAGCGCACCCTGAGCATCGAGCCGGAGCAGGGCTTCGGCCAGCCGAACCCGGCCAATGTGCAGGTGATGCCGCGCGACCAGTTCGAAGGCATGGAGCTGGCCGAAGGCCTGCTGGTGATCTTCAACGACGCCGCCAAGACCGAACTGCCGGGCGTCGTGAAAGAGTTCGACGAGCAGCACGTCACCATCGACTTCAACCATCCGCTGGCCGGTAAAACGCTGGCGTTTGAAGTGGATATCATCGACGTACAACCAGCCTGACCGACTGCGCGGCCTGCCGCTGGCGGGCCGTTGCGCTTCAGGCGAAGTATTCCTACCGGCCCCTTGTGGGCCGGCTTGCGTAGCACCCGAGGCCACCATGCAAATCAAACTCGCCAATCCCCGCGGCTTCTGTGCCGGCGTCGACCGGGCGATCGAGATCGTCAACCGCGCCCTCGATGTCTTCGGCCCGCCGATCTACGTGCGCCATGAAGTGGTGCATAACAAGTTCGTGGTGGAGAACCTGCGCAACCGTGGCGCGGTGTTCGTCGAAGAGCTCGACCAGGTGCCGGACGACACCATCGTCATCTTCAGCGCCCATGGTGTTTCCCAGGCGGTGCGCAAGGAAGCCGAGAACCGCGGCCTGAAAGTCTTCGATGCCACCTGCCCGCTGGTGACCAAGGTGCACCTGGAAGTCGTGCGCTACAGCCGCGACGGCCACGAATGCATCCTGATCGGCCACGAAGGCCACCCGGAAGTCGAAGGCACGATGGGCCAGTACGACGCCTCCAATGGCGGCGCCATCTACCTGGTGGAAGACGAGGCAGACGTTGCCGCGCTGGAAGTGCGCAACCCCGAGGCGCTGCACTTCGTCACCCAGACCACCCTGTCGATGGACGACACCTCCAAGGTAATCGACGCCCTGCGCGCAAAATTCCCGCACATTCAGGGCCCGCGCAAGAACGACATCTGCTACGCCACCCAGAATCGTCAGGATGCAGTGAAGGAACTGGCCGACCAGTGCGACCTGGTGCTGGTGGTCGGCAGCCCGAACAGCTCCAACTCCAACCGTCTGCGCGAGCTGGCCGAGCGCATGGGCACTCCCGGCTACCTGATCGACGGTGCCGAGGACATGCAGAAGGAATGGTTCGACGGCGTGCAGCGCATCGGCATCACTGCTGGCGCTTCGGCTCCGGAAGTCCTGGTGCGCGGTGTGATCCAGCAGCTGCGTGACTGGGGCGCGGAGCCCGAGGTGGAGCTGGATGGGCGGGAGGAGAACATCACCTTCTCGATGCCCAAGGAGTTGCGGGTGAAGGCGCTCTGACTTCGCACCGGTGATCAGCCAAATAAAAAACCCGCCTAGGCGGGTTTTTTTATTGCTCGGGAATCGACCTAGATGCCTCGGCAACTGCCCCAGGCGCCGGCAAGGTCCCCGGAGCCTCCACGCACTCCGTTGGAGGTGAGGGTAATAGTCCCACGACCTGCCAATATGCCTCCATTCACGGGCGTTGCGGTCAGGCCGTAGCTGGTGCCGGTGTTGTCGATGGCGACAGCGATGGTGAAGACCGCGCCGCCGTCAACGGGGCTCTGTGCATAAGCTCCCAGCGTTGCGTTGCTGTAAGTGTTCTGTTGCGCGCGGAACCGTTCCAGCAGTCCGGCGGCACCGGTCAGAGTGCCCTTGGCGTCTTCACATGCCGTTCGGCGCACGTAGGCCGTGTAAGAAGGAAGGGCAATGGCGGCGAGTATCCCCACTACCACGACGGCGATCATCAGTTCCAGCAGGGTGAACCCCTGCTGGCATTTTCTGGCCTTGATGCTCAAAGGTTGTCCTCGTCAATCCAGTAGTACTCGTTGAGGTTCAGCTGCGGCGGCTTGCTCACCTGGGTGCCGTTGATCACGAAGCTGGTGCCACCGATGGTGACCAGGGTCGGATCGGGCAGTAGGCCGGTGGTCTTGACCACGTTATAGCGAGCCGACGGCGATGTGGATCCGGTGTCGGTAGTGATCGGGGTTGCATCCGCCAGGTGCACCACGTAGGAGCGGTTCACGCCGACGCTGGCCTGGCAGGAATTCGCCGCCGCTGTGGGCTCGTAAGTGTTGAAGTAGAGGTAGCCGTTCACCGTCAGAGAGCGGGTGAGGACCTTTTCCCCGCCAGAGCTGTTCATCTTGATCATCCAGCCGCCGGTGGTAGCGCTGAAGGCGGTGGTGGCGTCGGCTTTCTCGGTGGCGGAGCCAGCCTGCAGCAGGTTGTTGGTTGCGTCGTAGAGGCTGCTCTCGGTCAGGGTGCTCTCGCTGGTCGAGGGTTTGGTCAGCACCGGGGTGCGGAAGGAGTAGAAACGGTCCTCCGTGAGCTTGTTGAGCGGGTGACCGCGGTAGCCGGAACCGATGTTGACTGTTAGTACCAGCGTCCCGTTTACGTTGACGATGGCCACGTCCGGTTCATTGTAGAAGCGCCGCGCCTTGGCCTTGCGCTGGTCGTCGGTGGTGGCCGCGACATCGGCAGGAACTACGCTTGCGAACACGCCATTGTTGCTGCTGCCGGCAGCGGTCACCAGGCCGGAGCCGCTGCTGCCGTTGTTGATGTAGAAGCGCCAGACCTGGCCGCCCATGTCACCGACGAAGAACTGGTCGGCCAACTGGTTTGCGTCATTGGCCAGGGTGCCGTCGGTATTCTGCTGCAGGTCGATGACGCGCACGGCAGAAGGGATGCTGTACTTCATCTTGCTCAGCTGAAGGGTGCCGCTGGTCTTGCTGGCGGACCAGATGCGCGCACCGGTCTTGGCGTTGACGATGTAGATGGCGTTGCCCATGGTGTCGTCGGTCTGAATGCTGACGCCGTCCTGGTTCGGGTCATAGCCGCCGGCGAAGATCAGCACGTCGGTGATGGTGCCGCCGACGTCGATACGGGTCTTGACCGGCGGCGACCAGGTTTGTCCCAACTGCTCGAAGCCAGTGGTGGTGCCACCCTTGATCAGCCACAGCAGTTTCGGGTTGGCGCGGTCGGTGAGATCCAGCGCGTAGATATCACGGCCGCCACGGCCCATGGTGCCGTAGGCGTAGACGAACTCGCCGGTGTTGAGCCCGGAGAGCAGGGTTGGCGTGGCGGCATTCGGGTCGAGGCCGCCGTAGAGCACGCCGTTCTTGTTGGCGTCGTTCACCCACAGGGTCACGGTGTTATCCATGCCGTAGGAGCGCGGCTTGGCGCTGGTCGACTTCTGGTTGGCGGCCAGCTGCGGAACGTGCGTCAGCAGGGGCTCGGGCATGAAAGCCATCTGCTCCTGGCCGTTGCTGGTATTGAACAGGTGCAGATAGCCCTCGTTGGTCGACATGACCACGCTCTGGTCTTCGCTGCTGCAGGTCTTGTAGGTGCTGTCGGAGTAGGTGTTGCACGCGTAGGTGACCAGGCGCGGCGAGGAGTGCAGCGGGTCGCCCAGTGCCTTGCGTTGCGCTCCGGCGGCGGTGAGGCCGCGGATATAATTGATTGCCGCGGTACGTGCAGCGGTGTCACTGGCGTCCGTGATGCCCAGCTTGGCGTTGGTGATGGTGGTGTTCGCCGTGTTGAGCAGGTAGTTGTTCTGGTTGAGGTTCACCGCGGCGCTGGGCGAGGAGCCGATGAAGGTATAGAGCGAGCGCGCCGCCGCGTCCGGCAGATTGGAGGCAGCGCCGCCATTGGCGGTGTTGTTGCCGTCGGCGCTGGAGCTCCAGAAGCTGCGGGCGGAGCTCTTGAAGAAGCCGGTGAGCGGGTCCACGGCGGCAGTGTTATCCGCATCGACGATCTGTGCGGTGGCGGTGTCCAGGCGATAGCGCTTCAGGTTGCCGGGCCAGGTATCGGTTTCCTGCGGCTTGAATACCGAGAAGTACAGCTCGTCCTTGTTGTCCTGGCGGTTGAAGGTGTTCACCGGGGCGCTGGCGCTGACGAAGGTGCTGTCGGTCGCCAGGACCTGCTGAATGATGTCGTTGAACGCCTTGGACAGGTCGCCGGCGGTGGTGGCGGTATAGGTGGAGCCACCACCACGGGAGGCCAGATCGGCGAGGAACCTCTTGATGTTGGCGCTATCCGTCGCGCCGCTGGCGTCCAGGGCAAAGCCCACGGTGTGGGTGGTTACCTCGTTGTCGCCGTCGATGCTGGAGGCCTGGTCGTTGGCGGCGATCCAGCCGGCCAAAGTGCGCGCGCACTTCTCGCCGTCGTCGCTGGCGTCGCTCGAACAGGCGCCGGTCAGTGCGGCGATTCCGTTCTTGGCGGCTGTGGTGTTCTGGTTGGCCTGGCCGTCGGTCAGCAACACCATGTGGGTGGTCTGGCAGGCGCTGTTGATCGGGCTGGGATAGCCGCTCGCACCGTTGCGCAGGTACTGCACTGCGTCATACAGGGTCGGCACGATGGGCGTGCTGCCGTCCGGCGTCATGCTTTGCGCCAGGTTGTTGAGCTGGTTGCGCACGGTGAAGGGGCTGGTGGTCATGCCACCGCTGGCCAGCTTGATGCGCAGGCGCAACGACTGGGCCGGGTTTGTCTCGTAGGCCTGGGCGTTGAGGCTGGAGTTTGCGCTCTGGGTCATGAACATCGTCAGGGCGTTGCCCGGAGCCCAACCGCTACGGTTGAACACGGTCTGCAGGGAAGAGGTGAGGCCTGCGCAGGCGAAGCTGGTGCCGGCGGTCCAGCCACCGTTGGCATTGTTGATGGTGCAACTGACCCCCGACGTGCTGCTGCGCGAACCGATGTTGCCGCTGGTCGCTTGCAGCGCCGCCGAGTTGTCGGTGTTCTCGAAGCTGATCGAGGTAGTGACGTTCGGGGCTGCGACCGTATTGTTCGGCGTGACGAACAGCTTGGCATCCAGCACGGTGGCGCCCTGGATGACCGGCAGGTTCTCGTAGCGCGCCGCGATGGAGCCCGAGTTCAGCGGTAGTGTGTTGTCGCCCAGGGTCGGCGTGTAGTAGTTGCGGCCCGGAGCGGTTTCGAAGCCGTCGTTCTTGGCATCAGTGACGCGAGTTTCGATGATCGGGTTCAGACAGCCACTGCTACCGCCGGTATAGGTCACGGTCAGTGTCGGCTGCAGGCCGATCCCGCCCTCGATGCTGGTCGCAGTCCGCGAGCCAGTACCGCTTTGCGGAGTGAGGAGAATGGCGGCGGAGTTGTTACCGCACCAGCCGCCCTGGTTGACGATCTGCTGCACCACGTTCTTGATGTCCGGACCTGCCACCGGCACGGGCGGGCTCTGGGCTGTCCATTCGGGCGCAGCCCAGTCGAGGTAGGCCGAAGTGGTGGCACGGGCCGGGAGGTTCTCGGTGGCTGAGAAGGTGGGCGCGTCACTGACCAGCTGGCCCTTGATCCGGAAGGTCACAGGGTCGCTGTTGGAGGTTGCCGGAACGAAGGACAGCACCGCCTTGGTGACGGTCGCTCCTTGCGGGATGCCCAGGTTCTGGAAGCGCAGGGCGCCGATGCGGGTCTGTGACACGGTGGAGGTGCTGGAGTAGTTCACCACCAGGGCGGGCGTCGCGTTAGTGCTGCAGCTGCGTGCGCAGAAGGTGTAGTCGGCGGCCTGGGTCGCGCGGAAGCTCATCACCACGTCACCAATGTCGCTGGTGGCGGGGGCCGTTCTCTGCAAAGCCCTGAGCTGGTTGGTGATATCGATCTGGGCAGCATTGCCGTTGATCCAGCTCGATGCGGTGGCCGAGGCAGTATTGAAGGTCCTGGTGCCTACCGGATTGTTGTCGTTGAGCGCGGCGGGCGTTTTCGACAGCTCCATCCTCACGTTCAGCGTCGGCGGCGTCGTCCTGCTGTTGCCATTGGTCGGTACCAGTACCAGGTAGGCGCTCTGGATGGTTGCGCTGGCCGGGACACCCAGCGAGCGGAAATCGAAGAGCGCCGTCTGGTAGCTGCTGTTATTGGTCGAGTTGAGGTTCAGCTCGGTCAGGTTGCCGTTGGTGCAGACCGGCTTGCTCGGACGGTTGGTGCCGCTGGATCGCATGCGGCAGGCGTAGTCCGTCCCGCTCTGGGTGACGATGAAGAAGGCATCGTTCTGGGCCAGCGTCGAGTTCGGTGTGCCGACCACGGTCGTGGTGGTGCTGGTGTAGCCCATGGGCAGGCTGGACTCGCCCAGGTCGCCGGTGCTGTTGGCGATATTCTGGGTCGCGTCGTCACTGCCCTGGCCGATCTCCGGGTTGCCAGCGTACTGGGTGGCGGAGCTGGGCAGCACCGAGTCGATATTGGTCACCGGATAGAGCAGTCGATTATCGCCGTTGAGCACCATCAGGCCTGCGTTGATGCCGTTGGTGTTCTGGATGATGTCGGCGAACGCCTGCTTGAGCAGGGTCATGCGCGATTGCTGGCCCCGCGAGGGGTTGTTGTTGCTGTCGGTACGCCAGGCCATGGAGCCGGAGTTGTCCAGCACGAACAGCACGTTGGGACGTACGTTCTGGTCGATGGACTGGCCGCCGAAGAAGATTTCGGTGTCGTCGGCGTAACTGAGGGTCGCGCAGGCGATGCCCGAGGTCAGCAGGGCACCGCTCATCAGGCTGCGGAGGAAGGACTGTGGACGATTCATTCTGTGCACCTGATGCGTTTAGAGGTGGGTAGCCTGGATGTAGCTGCGGCGATGCAGGGCACGCGCCTGGCCGTCCGAACTGGTGACGTTGCAGTTGTTCAGGTTCTTGCAGGCCTTGGCCTGGCTGCTCACCTGATAGCAGGTGTAGGTCAGCGTGCCGGCAGCGACGCTCATGCTCTGCGCCGGAATGAACTTGGCGCATTCGATGAAGCTCGCATTCAGGCTCACCTGCGCCGAACCAGAGTTGCCCGACGTTGGCTCCACCGGGATGGTGATGCCGTTGGTGGGGGCCACACCACTCTGGGCGAATCGGTTAACCCAGACCTGCAGGCCGCTTTCCGCTGCCTGGAAGGCGATGTTCTGTTGCTGGGCGTTGGCCGAGATGCGCTGCTGCATCGTCGAATTACTGGCCATGGCAATGGCCAGCACTGTAAGGATCAGCAGCAGCACGAGGCTGACGAGCAGCGCCATGCCGCGTTGGGTCTTGGATGAAGTCATAGCCGGTTCCTCAGCTCGACGGTGCCGGTGAAGTTGCGGGAAATGTTCTGCGCAGCATCGATGGCGGTGATGCTCAGCTGCACGCGATCGGCGCTCTGGGCTTCCGCGGCGCTGATGCTGCCTGCGGTTTTCCAGACGATCTTGCCTGCCGATTCGAAGCCCAGGGTGATGCCAGTGATGGTGGCGTTATCGACCACCGTCTGGTTGCCGCCACTGGTGCTGGAGTTCATGCAGATCGAGGTGCCGTTGGCGCAGTTGCTGTAGGTGACCGAGTAGAGGTACAGCGTCTGGTTGGTGCAGGTCTTGTTGACGCCTGGCATGGCCACCGAGGTGGTGGTGGTCGTGGCGTAGTTGAAGCTCACGCTGGTGCTCACGCCGTTGGTGGTAGTGACCGCGTCACGAGGGAACTGGACTCCATTGCTGACGGTCACGGCACTGCTTGGCAACTGGCAGCCCTGATAGCCTGCTCGGCGAGCATCCATGGACACCAGGTCGAGGACGACCCGGCCGCTGTCCTGGACACGGGTCAACGCGCTGCTGGTCTTGTCCGATGCGGAACTGTTGCTGAACATCTGCAGTACGCCCAGCAGCAACAGGGTGCTGAGGAGCAGAGCCACCATCAGCTCGATCATCGACAGGCCACGCTGCCGGTAGGAGTATTGCCTGGTAGTCATAGATTCACCCGCAGCGTGAAGTTCTGAGCCTGAGAGCCAGTGCTGTGTTGCTGTGCGTCCGACTCGGTCCAGCTGATGACGACCTGGTACTCATTGGTGTTCGCTTTGGTGACGGTGACGCCGGAGCCGGGGATCGCGGCCTGCAGGTTGCCCCACCAGTCAAAGATGTCCTGGTTGGCCAGTTCCGAAGCCGAGCAGCCAACGGTCTTGGTGCGGCAGTCCGGGTTGGTCCGGGTTGCGCCGGAGGTCAGGCTGATCACATAGGGTGAGGTGGCCAGCAGCGCTTGAGCCGAGTTGCCACGCATCCGCTCCACGTAGTCATACGCAAGCATGCTGGCCTGGCCGCGCAGGTAGGCGCCCTGGTTGCCTTGCAGGCTGGTCATGGTCAGCGAGGCCATGCCCAGCAGCCCGATGGCCAGGACCAGCAGGGCGATGAGCACTTCGATGAGGGTGAAGCCGCCCTCGCGGCGCTGGATCATGGGCATGTTCCATTCGCTCCGCTGGTGGCGACGCCGGCGATATTCAGGGTAACTGCGCGCGAACTTGCACTGCCTCGCGAGTCGCAGACCCGCAGCGTCCCTGCCGTGGTCAGGGTGCCGTTCGGATTGAAGGTCAGGGTGCCGCTGCTGCGCAGGGTCAGGCCGCTGGTGTTGGGGGGCAGCACGCGGATCACGGCGGTCTGGGCCACCGACGTCGTCGTGGCGTCGGGGCTGCGGAAAACGATGGCGCCGGCCTCCCAGCTGTTGCTGTTGCAGCTGTAGTTGGCCTGGTTGAGACCTGCGTCGCTGCTGCCGCAGACGCGGACGATGCTGCGCTGGGTAATGGCTTCGCTGCGCGCCGATTGCAGCAACCCGATCACCATGTTGGTCTGGCTGGAGATCTGGTTGTTCAGCATCAAGGTGCGGAAACTGGGTATGGCGATGGTCGCCAGAATGGCGGCAACCGCCACCACGACCATCAACTCGATCAGCGTAAACCCTGCTGATTCCCTGGGGCGCGACATGGACGCATTCCTCACATTTTCGATAGCAGCGATGTTGCCTAGTCGTGTGGGAAATGTCCTTTTTCTATAGATGACCGTTCGTATTAGGGGGACGTTCGGTCATGTCTTCCGAGGTTCTGTGAACCCCGTCGCGCAAGGCGTGAGAAGTCGGTCAGCGGGGACAGTAGTCCTCGGTGTTTCCGGCCTCGGTGCGGATACGTCCGGCCTTGTTGAGCACGATGCGGTAACTCGTTCGGCCTGCGCCGCAGAGCGTCAGGGTGCCGGCGTGGAAGGCGCCGTTGGGCTGGATCGCATTGCCGCGCGGGGTGAAGTGGAGGTAGCGACGCGAGGTGCTGTCGGTGCGGATGCTGATACCGCTCAGGGGGGCGTGGGCCGCGAGCGGAGCTTGCTGGGGGGCATGGACGCCGCTATTGCCGGAGTCGGCAAAAACCTCCCAGCCGGCGGCCCAGTCGCCGCCGGTCGCCGCGATGCTGACCGGTTGCCCGCTGTGCGCGGCCGACTCGCGGGCGAAGTCCAGTGCGTTGCGCAGTTCCCGGGTGGCGGTGCTTGCCCGCTGGTTGTGCAGCAGTTCGCTGAGGTTGGGGGCAGCGATGGCGAGCGCTATCGCCAGTATCGCGAGGGTGAACAGCAGCTCGACGAGGGTGAAGCCCAGCCCGCTGATGGTGGATTGCTCTCTGGCCATGGTTCGCTTCCGGGCAGTTGAGGTGCGGGAAGTATTGGCCGCCGGTTACGCGGTGCCTGCCGGTGAGTTGGATGGCTGCTGTAGGAGCGGTCCGATGCCGCATCGACTTCCGTCCTGCTCCGTCGACGGCCCATGCCCGGTATAGTGTGCGGCCGGCGATGGGCCGTTGGTTTTCCTGTGATGTGGGGCGTTGTATGCCGGACATGATCGTGGTGGGCGGTGGGGTAGTCGGGATGCTGACTGCCTGGACTCTGGGGCAGGCGGGTGCCGAGGTGGTGCTGCTGGAGAAGGGCGAGACCGGGCGCGAGGCGTCCTGGGCCGGTGGTGGCATCGTCTCGCCGCTCTATCCGTGGCGCTACAGCGCGGCGGTCGCCAACCTGGCCCACTGGTCGCAGGATTTCTACCCGCAGTTGGGCGACCGCCTGCTGGCGGATACCGGGCTCGATCCCGAAGTGCACGTCACCGGCCTCTACTGGCTGGACCTGGACGACCAGGCCGAAGCCCTGGCGTGGGCCAGGACCCATGGTCGCCCGCTTTCGGAGGTGGATATCGGCGCCGTGCATGAGGCTGTCCCCGTGTTGGGACAGGGCTTCGAGCGCGCCGTGTACATGTCCGGCGTGGCCAACGTGCGCAACCCGCGCCTGGCCAAGTCGCTGCGCCAGGCGCTGGTACAGCTGCCGACTGTGAGCGTGCAGGAGCAGGTCGAGGTGACCGGCTTCCTGAAACAAGGCGATAGCGTGACGGGCGTCCGCACGGCTCAGGGGGATTTCACGGCCGACGCGGTGGTGCTGGCGGCCGGCGCCTGGAGCGGCGAGCTGCTGGCGAAGCTGGGCCTCGAGTTGCCGGTGGAGCCGGTGAAGGGGCAGATGATCCTGTACCGCTGCGCCGCGGACTTCCTCTCCAGCATGGTGCTGGCCAAAGGTCGTTATGCGATTCCGCGTCGCGATGGGCACATTCTGGTGGGTAGCACGCTGGAGCACGCCGGCTTCGACAAGACCCCGTCGGGCGAGGCCCTGAGCAGCCTGCGCGCTTCGGCAGAGGAGCTGATTCCCGCGCTGGCGGGCATGGAACCGGTGAATCACTGGGCAGGGCTGCGGCCCGGCTCACCGCAGGGCATTCCCTTCATCGGGGAGGTGCCGGGTCACCAGGGGCTGTGGCTGAACACCGGGCACTACCGCAACGGCCTGGTGCTGGCGCCGGCGTCCTGCCAGTTGCTGGCGGACCTGATGCAGAAGCGCCAGCCGATCATCGAGGCGGCGCCCTATGCGCCGGCAGGGCGTCTGGTGGCGACGCCCATCGTCTGAGAGCGGCCGGGGATCAGTCGATCCCCAGCTTCTTCAGGCGGTAACGCATGGAGCGGAAGGTCAGCCCCAGACGCTGCGCCGCTGCGGTACGGTTCCAGCGCGTCTCTTCCAGCGCCTGCATGATCAGCTTGCGTTCGATGTCCTCGAGGTAATCCTCGAGGTTGTCGATCTGTGCCAGGCTCGCGTCACCGCCGCCGTCCGCCGTGCTGGTTTCGGCCAGGCGCAGGTCATGAGGCTGGATGACGTCGTCCTCGCAGAGCGTGTAGGCGCGCTCCAGCATGTTCTCCAGTTCCCGCACGTTGCCGGGGAAGCGGTAGCTCTTGAGCTTCTCCAGTGCATCGGCGCTGACTGCCGCGGTAGCCAGTCCGCTGTCTCCGGCCAGGCGTTTGAGCACGCGGTCGGTCAGTAGCGGGATGTCTTCACGGCGCTCGCGCAGCGGCGGAACGCGCAGCTCGATGACGTTCAGGCGGTAGTAGAGGTCCTGACGGAATCGGCCTGCGGCCACTTCCGCGGCCAGGTCCTTGTGGGTCGCACAGAGGACGCGCACGTCCACCGCGACCTCCTGCTGGCCGCCCACCGCGCGTACGGCCTTCTCCTGGATGACGCGCAGCAGCTTGACCTGCATCGGCAGCGGCAGGTCGGCGACCTCGTCGAGGAACAGCGTGCCGCCGTTGGCCGCCTGGAACAGGCCAAGCTTGTCTTCCACGGCGCCGGTGAAACTGCCTTTCTTGTGGCCGAAGAACTCGCTTTCCATCAGCTCGGACGGAATGGCGCCGCAGTTGACCGGCACGAAGGTCTGGGTTTCGCGCGGGCCCTGCTCGTGGATCAGCCGGGCCACCAGTTCCTTGCCGCTGCCGGATTCGCCGCTGATGTACACCGGCGCCTGGCTGCGGGCGAGCTTGGCGACCTGATTGCGCAGGGTGCGCATGGGCGGCGAATCCCCGAGCAGACGGCTGTCCACCGGCGCTTCCTCGGCCTCCGGCGAGCGCAGGCGCAGGGCCGAATTCACCAGCTCGCGCAGGCGGGCAAGGTCCACCGGCTTGGTCAGGAAGTCGAAAGCGCCGGCCTTGAGAGCCTGCACCGCGGTGTCGAGGCTGCCGAAGGCGGTGATCATCGCCACCGGCATCTGCGGATGGCGCTGCTGGATGTATTGCACCAGGTCCAGGCCGGTGCCATCGGGCAGGCGCATGTCGGTGAGGCAGAAGTCGAAGGGCTCGCGGGCCAGGAAGTCGCGGGCTTCCTTGACGTTGCGGGCGCTGCGGGTGTCCAGCTTCATGCGGCCGAGGGTGATCTCCAGCAGCTCGCGGATGTCGGGTTCGTCGTCGACGATCAGGGCTTTTTGACGGCTCATGCTCTTTGCGTCTTCTTAGCTTTGTTTGCGCGGGTGGGCGAAGGTGAGGCGGAAGCAGCTGCCGCCTTCGTCACGCGTCTTGTAGTCCAGCCGGGCCTGGTTGCTTTCGCACAGCTCGCGGGAGATGTACAGGCCAAGGCCGGTGCCCTTGCTTTCGGTGGTGAAGAACGGTTCGAACAGCTTCCCCCGCTGATCGCCAGCGACGCCGGGACCGTCATCGAGCACTTCCAGTACGGGCAGGTCGGTCTCGCTGTCGCGGAACAGACGCAGCCACACCTGGCCGGTGCCGTTCTTCTGAGTGCTGTACCGTAACCCATTCTGCACGAGGTTGGTCAGTACCTGCGTCAACTGGTGCGGGTCCATGCGCGTCTGCACGGTGCCCTGGCCGGTTTCCACATGGAGCTGCTGGCCTTCGCGCAGGCTCTCGCGCATCTCGCCGGCGTAGCGGTGCAGCCAGTACTTCAGGTCCAGCAGTTGCGGCTCGGACTGGCGCCGGCGCGAGAGCTGGAGGACGTTCTCGATGACCAGGTTCATGCGCCGCGACTGGTCCTGAATGATCTGCGTCAGACGCCGGTCGGGCTTGTCCAGTTCTTCGGACTCCAGCAGCAACTGCGCCGCATGGCTGATGGCGCCCAGCGGGTTGCGGATCTCGTGGGCGATGCCCGCGGTGAGCCGGCCCAGGGCGGCGAGCTTGAGTTGCTGGGCCTGCTGGGTGATCTGCGAGATGTCCTCGAGGAACATCAGGATGTGCTGTTCGTTGCCCCGGCGCAGGGGAATGAAGCTCGGTTGTACGGTCGGGCCGGACTCCATGGGCTGCAGGCTCGGCGGACGCAGAGCGGGATTCTGCTGCCACTGCTGCAGGCTGGAGACCAGCTGCGGGCTGTACTCGGCCAGCGAGTGACCGGGCAGGTCGTGGCCGCCCAGCAGGGTGGTGGCGCTCTGGTTGGCCAGCAGTACCCGGTGGCGATCGCCCAGCACCAGGATGCCGGTGCGCATGCGCTGCAGAATCAGCGCGTTGAGCTCTTCCAGGTTGGCCACCGTGGTGGCGCGCTGCTCGGCGATGCTTTCGACGATCTGCTGGCGCCGCGCCAGGGCCTGGATCAGCAGGGCCGAGGCGAAGCTCAGAGCGCCCAGGCCGCCTGCCTGTACGTAATGGTTGATGACCGTGGGCTGGCTGAGGCTCAGGTAGAAGGTCAGGTAGATCAGGCCGATGGCGGCGATGGCGGCGATGAGCAGGCCGACACGCCCGCGCAGCAGGACGTTGGCGATGGCCACGGCGACCACCATCAGGTTGCCGAGGCCGCTGGGAATGCCGCCTGCGGTATAGAACAGGGCGCTGAGCAGGAGTATGTCCAGCGCTGCCAGGAGGAAGATCGGCAGCAGCTGGCGCGGTGTCGGCATCAGCACCGCGATCAGGATATTGAGGACCAGGTAGATCCAGCAGCCGACGTGAAACAGCTCGGGATGGGCCAGTTTCAGCAGCTCATCGTCCAGGCTGCTGGAGATCAGCAGCACCAGCACCAGCCCGATGGTCAGGCGGTACAGGTGGTACAGGCGCAGGACCCGCAGGCCCTGGCCTGTGAGCGAGATGCCTTCAGCGACCACGGTCGGTGCGGTCCTGTTCGAGGTGCGCACGGCTGCAGTACCACTTGCTCTCGTCCTGCAGGGCGTGGCTCTGCGGTACATGCACGCCGCACTGTGCACAGCGGACCATCGGTGCGGCGGGGTCATCGCCCCTGGGCTTTTCGACAGGGCGGGCCGGCCGGGTAGCTTTGCGCCACAACCACCAGCCGAAGGCGAAGAGGGCGATCCAGAACAGCAGACGGGTCATGGCAATCCCTTGTGCATAAAGAGCGGCAGTTTATCCAAGCCACGCGGCGCCGCACAGTGAGCCCGTGCGCGCACCCGCCAGACCATGGACAAAAGCGCCGATGCTTTGCCCGAATGAAAAAGGGAGGCCGAAGCCTCCCTTTTTCTCGAACCTGCCGGTATCAGTCGAAGATGCCGAAGGTCATGTAGCTGAACCAGGAGCGGTCGCTGCTGCCCGCGTTGCCCTCGGACTCGTGCTGTTCTTCCTGCACGTCGCTCTGGTTCTCGGGCTTGAGTTCGGCCGGAATCTGCTGTTCGGCGTCTTCGTACTGCTTGATCACGTCCTTGGAGGCCTGGGTTTCCATGTGCGGCGGGGCATCGTTGGTCTCGATCAGGCCCAGGGTGGCCTTGGCCAGCCAGGAGCGGTTGTCGGCCTCGTCTTCACGCGGAACGAACTGGCCATCCTTGAGGCTGGCGTTGTCCGGGTAGTTCGCCTTCAGGGTTTCCAGGCTGGAATCGGCCAGGTCATTCAGGCCCAGGCGCTGGTAGGCCTCGACCATGATCGCCAGGCCATCGCCGACGGCCGGGGTTTCCTGGAAGTTCTCGACCACGTAGCGGCCACGGTTGGCGGCGGCGACATAGGCCTGGCGCTTGAGGTAGTAGTGGCCGACGTGCACTTCGTAGGCCGCCAGCAGGTTGCGCAGGTAGATCATGCGCGCCTTGGCGTCCGGGGCGTAACGGCTGTTCGGGTAGCGGCTGACCAGCTGAGCGAACTCGTTGAAGGAGTCGCGGGCGGCACCCGGGTCGCGCTTGGTCATGTCCAGCGGCAGGAAGCGCGCCAGCAGGCCACGGTCCTGGTCGAAGGAAGCCAGGCCCTTGAGGTAGTAGGCGTAGTCGACGTTCGGGTGCTGCGGGTGCAGGCGGATGAAGCGCTCGGCGGAGGCGCGGGCGGCCTCGGGCTCCATGTTCTTGTAGTTGGCGTAGATCAGCTCCAACTGCGCCTGCTCGGCATAGCGGCCGAACGGATAGCGGGACTCCAGCGCCTTCAGTTTGGCGACGGCGTTGGTGTAGCTCTTGTTGTTGAGGTCGTCCTGTGCCTGCTGGTACAGCTGGCTTTCGCTCAGGTTCTCATCCACCTTCTCGCCCTTGGAGGAGCAGGCGGTGACGAAGGCGAGGATGGCGATCAGCAGCAGGTGTTTCACTTGCATGGCGAGTTGCGTCCCTGGACGGTCGGCTGTCGCGGCCGCAACCGTCTGTTATGATTGGCGCCCCAGGGATACCCCTGGGACAAAGGCCCCGTATTTAACCACAGCGTGCTGCCGAACCAAAAGGCCGCGCGCCCTTCGTGTCCCGTCATGTCCAATATCATCCAACTCGCGGCAGAAGTGCCGTTCGACCTCGGTGGTCAGCGTCTCGACCAGGTCGCCGCCCAGCTCTTCTCCGACCACTCCCGTTCCCGCCTGGCTGGCTGGATCAAGGACGGCCGTCTCAAGGTCGACGGTGCCGTGCTGCGTCCGCGCGACATCGTCCACACCGGTTCGCGCCTTGAACTGGATGTCGAGCTGGAGGCCCAGGGCGAATGGGTCGCTCAGGACATCGAGCTGGACATCGTCTACGAAGACGACCACATCCTGGTCATCGACAAGCCGACCGGCCTGGTGGTTCACCCCGCCGCCGGCCACCAGGACGGTACCCTGCTCAACGCGCTGCTGCACCACGTGCCGCATCTGGCCAACGTGCCGCGCGCCGGCATCGTGCACCGCCTCGACAAGGACACCACCGGCCTGATGGTGGTGGCCAAGACCCTCGAAGCTCACACCAACCTGGTCGCCCAGTTGCAGGCGCGCAGCGTCAGCCGCATCTATGAAGCCATCGTCACCGGGGTGATCGTCGCAGGCGGTACCGTCGACGCGCCGATCGGCCGGCATGGCGTACAACGGCAGAAGATGGCAGTGATCGAGACCGGCAAGGTCGCCATCAGCCATTACCGCGTGCTGGAGCGCTTCCGTGCGCATACCCACACGCGGGTGAAGCTGGAAACCGGGCGTACCCACCAGATCCGCGTCCATATGACGCATATCGGCCACCCGCTGGTGGGCGACCCCACCTACGGCGGGCGTTTCCGCATTCCGCCGGGTGCCAGCCCGACCCTCGTCGAGTCGCTGCGCGACTTCCCGCGCCAGGCCCTGCACGCGCGCTTCCTGGAGCTGGATCACCCGGCCACCAACGTGCGCATGAAGTGGGAATCGCCGCTGCCGGATGACTTCACCTGGCTGCTGAGCCTGCTGCGGCAGGACAACGAGTCCTTCGTATGAGCCCCTGGCTGACGCCCGACTGGCCGGCTCCGGCGAACGTCCGCGCCTGCGTGACGACCCGTGCCGGCGGCGTCAGCGTCGAGCCTTTCGACAGCTTCAACCTCGGAGATCACGTCGGCGACGAGCCGGCTGCCGTGGCCGAGAACCGTCGTCGCCTGACCGCCGGACTGGGCTGCCAGCCGGCGTGGCTGAGCCAGGTGCATGGCATCGATGTGGTCGAGGCCGACCCGTCTGCCGTCGCTACCGCGGATGCCAGCTGGAGCGCCGCGCGCGGCATCGCCTGCACCATCATGACGGCCGATTGCCTGCCGGCGCTGTTCTGCGACCGCGCGGGTACTCGTGTCGGCGCGGCCCACGCCGGCTGGCGCGGGCTGGCGGGTGGCGTGCTGGAGGCGACCGTGGACGCCATGGGCGTCGCGCCGGCGGAATTGCTGGTCTGGCTCGGCCCGTCCATCGGTCCGCAGGCCTTCGAAGTCGGCCCGGAAGTGCGTGAAGCCTTTCTGGCGCAGCATGCCGAAGCCGAGCGAGCCTTTGCGCCGAGCGCCAATGCCGGCAAGTTCATGGCCGACATCTATGAGCTGGCGCGCATCCGCCTCGCGGCGAAGGGCGTTACCGCCGTCTACGGTGGGGATTTCTGCACCTTCACCGACACCGAGCATTTCTACTCCTACCGCCGCAGCTCCCGTACCGGCCGCCTGGCCAGCCTGATCTGGCTGGCCTGACCTGCTTTTCGTAGGAGCGAGCTTGCTCGCGAACAGCTGGATACCTTTGTGTCAGGCGAGGTTCGCGAGCAAGCTCGCTCCTACAGGTTCAACTCCGTTCCGGAGGTCCTTTCGAAGGCACTAACTGACGGGTGTCATGGCCAAATGGCTTGAACCGACCAAAATCGTCCTTATCTATCTGGCATCCCGGCGGGTTAGTCGTGACCAGGGGCACTCATCGCTCCGGCCCGCTCTAGAAAGGAAGGACGACCCTCATGCGAATAGACCGTTTGACCAGCAAGCTCCAGCTTGCACTCTCCGATGCCCAGTCCCTGGCCGTCGGACATGACCACCCGGCCATCGAACCGTTGCACCTGCTGTCCGCCCTGATCGACCAGCAGGGCGGCTCCATCAAGCCCCTGCTGATGCAGGTCGGCTTCGACATCCCGGCGCTGCGTACCTCCCTCAATAAAGAGATGGACACGCTGCCGAAGATCCAGAACCCCACTGGCGACGTGAACCTGTCGCAGGATCTGGCGCGCCTGCTCAACCAGGCCGACCGCCTGGCCCAGCAGAAGGGCGACCAGTTCATCTCCAGCGAACTGGTGCTGCTCGCCGCCATGGACGACAGCACCAAGCTCGGCAAGCTGCTGACCAGCCAGGGCGTCTCCAAGAAGGCCCTGGAAAACGCCGTGGCCAACCTGCGTGGCGGCGAAGCGGTCAACGACCCGAACGCCGAGGACTCGCGCCAGGCACTGGACAAGTACACCGTCGACATGACCAAGCGTGCCGAGGACGGCAAGCTCGACCCGGTGATCGGCCGTGACGACGAAATCCGCCGGACCATCCAGGTCCTGCAGCGCCGCACCAAGAACAACCCCGTGCTGATCGGCGAACCCGGCGTCGGCAAGACCGCCATCGTCGAAGGCCTGGCCCAGCGCATCGTCAACGGCGAGGTGCCCGACGGCCTGAAGGACAAGCGCCTGCTGGCGCTGGACATGGGCTCGCTGATCGCCGGCGCCAAATTCCGCGGCGAGTTCGAGGAGCGCCTGAAAGCCGTGCTCAACGAACTGTCCAAGCAGGAAGGCCGGATCATCCTGTTCATCGACGAACTGCACACCATGGTCGGCGCCGGCAAGGCCGAGGGCGCCATGGACGCCGGCAACATGCTCAAGCCGGCCCTGGCCCGTGGCGAACTGCACTGCGTGGGCGCCACCACTCTGGACGAATACCGCCAGTACATCGAGAAGGACGCCGCCCTGGAGCGCCGCTTCCAGAAAGTCCTGGTCGATGAGCCGAGCGAGGAAGACACCATCGCCATCCTGCGTGGCCTGAAAGAGCGCTACGAGGTGCACCACGGTGTGACCATCACCGACGGCGCGATCATCGCCGCGGCCAAGCTCAGCCACCGCTACATCACCGACCGCCAGCTGCCGGACAAGGCCATCGACCTGATCGACGAAGCTGCCAGCCGCATCCGCATGGAGATCGACTCCAAGCCGGAGGAACTCGATCGCCTGGATCGCCGCCTGATCCAGCTGAAGATCGAGCGCGAGGCGCTGAAGAAGGAAGACGACGAGGCCACCAGGAAGCGCCTCGCCAAGCTGGAAGAAGACATCGCCAAGCTTGAGCGCGAGTACGCCGATCTCGAGGAAATCTGGAAATCGGAGAAGGCCGAGGTCCAGGGCTCCGCGCAGATCCAGCAGAAGATCGAGCAGGCCAAGCAGGAAATGGAAACCGCGCGGCGCAAGGGCGACCTGGAAACCATGGCGCGCATCCAGTACCAGACCATTCCGGACCTGGAACGCAGCCTGCAGATGGTCGACCAGCACGGCCAGACCGAGAAGCAGCTGCTGCGCAACAAGGTGACCGACGAGGAAATCGCCGAGGTCGTCGCCAAGTGGACCGGCATCCCGGTGTCCAAGATGCTCGAAGGCGAGCGCGAGAAGCTGCTGCGCATGGAGGACGAGCTGCACAAGCGCGTCATCGGCCAGCACGAGGCCGTGGTGGCCGTCTCCAACGCCGTGCGCCGTTCCCGCGCAGGGCTGGCGGACCCGAATCGCCCCAGCGGCTCGTTCCTCTTCCTCGGCCCGACCGGGGTGGGCAAGACCGAGCTGTGCAAGGCCCTGGCCGAATTCCTCTTCGATACCGAGGAAGCGCTGGTGCGCATCGACATGTCCGAGTTCATGGAAAAGCATTCCGTGGCTCGCCTGATCGGCGCGCCTCCGGGCTACGTCGGCTATGAAGAGGGCGGTTACCTGACCGAGGCCGTACGCCGCAAGCCGTACTCCGTGGTGCTGCTCGACGAAGTCGAGAAGGCCCACCCGGACGTCTTCAACGTGCTCCTGCAGGTGCTCGAAGATGGCCGCCTGACCGACAGCCATGGGCGTACCGTGGACTTCCGCAACACCGTGGTGGTGATGACCTCGAACCTCGGTTCGGCGCAGATCCAGGAGCTGGTGGGCGATCGCGAAGCCCAGCATGCGGCGGTGATGGATGCGGTGAATGCGCACTTCCGTCCGGAGTTCATCAACCGGATCGACGAAGTGGTGGTCTTCGAGCCGCTGGCTCGCGAGCAGATCGCCGGCATCGCCAAGATCCAGATGGGCCGCCTGCGCAAGCGCCTGGCCGAGCGCGAGCTGAGCCTGGAGCTGAGCGACGAAGCCATGGACAAGCTGATCGCCGTCGGTTTCGACCCGGTGTACGGTGCGCGGCCGCTCAAGCGTGCGATCCAGCGCTGGATCGAGAACCCGCTGGCGCAACTGATCCTGGCCGGCAAGTTCAACCCGGGTACGCAGATCCACGCCAGGGTCGAGAACGACGAGATCGTCTTCTCCTGATCCATGCTCCACGAAAAAGCCCGCCAATCGGCGGGCTTTTGCTTTGGCTTTTCGTAGGGCCGAGGGAGCGCCCAGCCCTTGCTCGCGAACAGCTTTCGCAGCGGGGGTCGGGTTCGCGAGCAAGCTCGCTCCTACAGACTCCCACGTACTCCGAATCTCCCTGTAGGAGCGGGCTATGCCCGCGATCGCGCGCCTGGCGCGCTCCTGCAGGGGTTTCGGCGGTCAGCCGGTCTCGCGGGCGCCACCGAGCAGGACCAGCAGTTGCTCGATCAGCTCCGCCTGATCCTCGGCGATATCGATGATGTGGAAACCCGCCCAGCCCAGTTGGCCGTCGGTGCCGGCGCGACTCCACAGGCAATCCGCGCCCAGTTGTATGTCGCCGATTTCATCCAGTGGCGGTGCCGGCACGAGCAGGCATTCCCAGACCGAATCGGCCTCCGGCACCTCGACGCCGCAGAGCATGAACCCTTCGGCGGAGAGGTCGGCTAGCCGGCCCAGGCTGCGCCCGGAGTGGCGGTCGAAGACTTCCACGGTCAGCCCGGTCTGATGCCGGCTGTGCTGGCGACGTTCACTCATCGACTGCTCCTTCAGGACTGCGCCGGGCTGCGCCCGGACGTAAAGCGTTGCAAGACCCGGTAGATCGCATTCAGGGCACGATCCATCAGCGGGGCGGACTGTTCCGTCGGTACCAGGCGGACCTTGCCCGCCTCCATCTCCTGGGCCAACTGCACTATCGGTTTGACCGCCACCCGCTGCCCGGTGTGGTCGACGAACATGTAATTGCGTGTGGTCGGGCTGAACCACGACAGCTTGAGCCGGCGCGCCGGCGTGGTATCGCTGAATTCGAACCAGGTGCCGAATTCCAGATGGCTCAGTTCCTTGATCAGTACCCGCGCGCGCTCGGACAGCGCCTCGCCGTCAGGTTTGACCAGGGTATGGCCCTCGGCCCCGAGCATGGCGCCCAGCGGGCTCTCCGGCAGTTCCTGCTTGAGCTGCGCCGCGAGCTGCGGCTGTTGCGCCTGGATCGCGTGCTGGCAGGCCACCAGATCCTGCAGCAGCCGGCGGATGCCGTCCTCGTGGTAACCGCCGAGCACTTCCAGGCCCTTGCGCAGTTCCTCCAGCAGGGCCAGGCGGATCGCTTGCAGATGATCGCGGCCGGCGGCATCCAGCGGTGTCACGCTCCAGGCCAGCTGTTCTCCCACTTCGCAGGCACGTTTCCATTCGTCGCTGTGCTCGCCGCTGCGCAGCACGATGAAGGTCAGCGCATCGCACCAGCTCATTTCCAGGAAGTTGCGGACCAGCTCTGGCAGGTCGCGGTCCTGCGTCACCCTGGCGATGGCGTCCAGCGCCTGCTCGCGGGCGGCCAGCAAGCGGTCGCGGCCGCGGGCGGCCTCCATGGCCCGGCGTTCGCGCAGTTCGACTTTCTGCCGGAGGTTGGTGACGTACTCGTTGAACTCGACCAGCAGGTTGTCGAACAGCGACAGGTCGCCGACAAAGTCCTGGATCACTCGCTCGACCACCCAGTGCATCTTCGCCAGCAGGGCGCGCTCCTCGCCCTCGCCGCCATACAGCACGCCGGCCTGGGCCATGGCGTTGAGCAGCTTGCGCGCGGGGTGGTGATGCTGGGTGAACAACTGCTTGTCCAGCAGCGCCACCTTGAGGAAGGGCGTGTGCAGGTGGGAAAGGGTGGTCTTGCAGCTGTCGGGCAGGTTCTCGTCATCGAGGATGAAGTCGAAGACCATCCCCACCAGATCGATGACATCGGCTTCCCGGTCGGTCAGCCGGGTGTTCTTCGGTTGTGCGCTGCCGGCTTCCAGCTGGCGCTGCAGGTCGGCTTTCAGCGCATCGACCGGCTGCGGATGGCGCAGACGGTGGGACAGTTCCTGGGCGGACTCGCGCTGCAGGCGGTTCAGCGCCTCCAGCAGCTCGTTGGCACTGTAGGTGGTGGTGGCCGAGCTCGGGCCGAAGCTGACGATGCTCTGGGTGTTGCCGAACAGCGTGGCCTTGTCACCGCGCCGACGGCGTTCGGCGAGCAGCACCGCGAGGCCGCCGAACAGGGCGTTGCGGTCGCCCGGTGGCATATCCGGCATGTCGCTGGCGGTGTAGGGCGGCGGTGTTGGCGCTCCCCGGTCCATCTCCGCAGTGCTATTCCCGGTCACGGGCGGCTGCGGTGCCGGCGCGGAGGCCTGGCGCTGCGCTTGCGGGCGGTACTTCAGGTTGGGCAGGACACCGCCGTCGGCCAGGCGCTTGTTCAGCTGTTCATATAAAGGTTGCAGATGCTGCATGACCTGTTGATCGAACAGCACATAAAGGATGGTCTTGATCCGCAGCGGGAAGACACTGCGCGCCAGTGTGTCGCGGAACGCCTGGGCAATGGCCTGGGGGCCGAAGGGGTTGCGGTCCTCACCCAGCTTGCTGCCGTTGTTGAGCAGCGCCAGGCGCTGATCCAGTGCGAACAGCTGCTGGGCGCAGTGGGCGCGCACCTGGTTGACCATGTTGGTCACCAGCAAGGTTTCTTCATATTCGTCGTTGCCGACCAGGGTCAGCTGGTCCATGTCCAGCTCTTCCAGCGCCTCCGGAAGGGGCAGTTTGCCTTCGAGGAAGTCATTCAGGCCCTGCGCGATGCGCTGATGGTAGAAACGCTCAAGGTTCGGCCGCTCGCGGCGGACTTCGCGCATGGCGTCGAAGAACAGGGCCTGGACCTGGTTGTTCTCGGCTTTCTCGGCGCATTCGAAGAGCGTGTCGTCCACCTGGGCGAAGACATTACCCAGAAGCTCGGCGAGGTGATTCATCGCCAACTGACGGCAGCCCTGCACCAGTTCGCCGAAGCGCGGCTGGATCATCCGGCTGGCGATGGGGGAGGGTGGTGGGGTGTCCTTGTTGCTCATGGCCATCCTGTGCGTGATCGTTCCGTTTGCACCCGCGGTGGATCACTCGAGTTTTTCCATGCAGATATAGCAATCAGCCCGGCCCCCTGCAAAGCAGAGAAAAACTTTTTGGATCAGAGTGTTGACAGGCGTTTCGATATACGTAAAATGGCGCGCCTCTGATACGGGAAACCGGTGAAGCCGGAAGAAAGTAGAGGAGATTGAAAGGTTCGTCGTTCCGCGATAGCTCAGTCGGTAGAGCAAATGACTGTTAATCATTGGGTCCCTGGTTCGAGTCCAGGTCGCGGAGCCAACTTTCAAACGGGGTATAGCGCAGTCCGGTAGCGCGCTTGCTTTGGGAGCAAGATGTCGGGAGTTCGAATCCCCCTACCCCGACCAACATTTGGGTCGTTAGCTCAGTCGGTAGAGCAGTTGGCTTTTAACCAATTGGTCGTAGGTTCGAATCCTACACGACCCACCATATTAAGCTCGCAAGAGCTATGAAAAGCCCGCGGTCTCTTTGAGATCGCGGGCTTTTTCATTTTTCGCAATAATTCCCCTTGCTGATCCCATTCCTCGGACGTCAACGATGCGCCGGGTCGACGACTTTTCGTGCTCCAGAAATGGAACGATCGTCATACTTCGTCGCACATTTCCTCTTGCAAAAACGCTGCTGCGTCGATGTGTCGCAGGGTGTTCCCGGTCATTGCCGGGCTTTCGAAAGCATTCTTGATCGCCGTCATGGCAAGGTCTTTGCCAGATGCTTCGGTGACTTGAAATGACCTGCTCGTGGCGCGCTGTAACCCCCGTGGTTCATGGATTTGAAACATTTTCATGGCGTTCGTGGGAGGGCTTGGCTGGGTGGGAAATTCCTTTCACAGGTTACGTGATTTGATCGTTTTCTGAACGATCCTGGTCCGGACTGTTTCGCAGGATGAGAAAATATCTTGTTAAAAATGAAAGGTCAGGGCCTTGAAAGGGGTTTCTGAAATGCTTTGTAATACCCGCCGTCCATTTCCTACCCCCAAATCGCTGAGTCGCACTGACGTAAATCAAAGCCAGTGCTCACCCTTCGGTGCAGCGGCATAACAACAGGGGGCTGCCATCGGTGGGCTCCTGTCATAAGACGAGTCGGGCAATCCACTCGTGCATCCGGTGTGCGACGCGCGCGTTCTCACGAGCCGCCAGTCCAGACACCACACGCTGAATAACACGGAACGAATCAGCTGACGAAATCGGTTTCGCATCGCGAAGACCGGGCGAGTTCCCTTTGCCTGGAATCCGTGCGGCCGCGTTCGTGAATCCATGACAGCCCTGGCAGGCGGCTTGGAAAAGTCGCGGGTAACGAGTCGTCGAGCAATGCGTGGCGAAGACTCGTGGGCGGTGAAGCGATTTTCATCCACTAAGGCCGCAAGATGAAAAAAGAGCAGTACACAGGAATTTTGAAGAGACTTGCGCTGCTGCCGATGCTGATGCTCGGTGGTTGCAACATGGCGCTGTTCGACCCGAAAGGGCAGGTCGGCGCTGACGAGAAGTCCCTGATCATCACGGCAACCCTGCTGATGCTGATCGTGGTGGTGCCGGTCATCCTGATGACCCTCGGGTTCGCCTGGAAATACCGGGCTTCGAACACCAAGGCCACCTACATGCCGGACTGGTCTCACTCGACCAAGATCGAGCTGGTGGTATGGCTGGTTCCCTGCCTGATCATCGCCGTGCTCGGCTGGATCACCTGGGAGAGCACCCACAAGCTGGACCCGTATCGTCCGCTGGACTCCGAGGTCAAGCCGGTGACCATCCAGGCCATCTCGCTGGACTGGAAGTGGCTGTTCATCTACCCGGAACAGGGTATCGCCACCGTCAACGAAATCGCCTTCCCGAAAGACACCCCGGTGAACTTCCAGATCACCTCGGATTCGGTGATGAACTCGTTCTTCATTCCGCAGCTGGGTAGCCAGATCTACTCCATGGCCGGAATGATGACCAAGCTGCACCTGATCGCCAACGAAGAAGGCGTGTTCGACGGCATCTCCGCGAACTACAGCGGCGGCGGTTTCTCGGGCATGAAGTTCAAGGCGATCTCCACCTCCGAGCAGGGCTTCCAGGATTGGGTCGCGAAGGTCAAGGCCTCGCAGCAGACCCTGAACCTGGATCAGTACCCGGAGCTGGTGAAGCCGACCGAGAACGTCCCGGCGACCTACTTCGCCACCGTCAGCCCCGAGCTGTTCTCCCACGTGCTGAACAAGTGGGAACACGCCGGCCACGCGATGGCCAAGGCCCACGAAGCCAAAGAACAGGCCGAGAAGGGCAAGCACGGCGAAGCCGCGCATGACGAGACCGCCATGGCGGGCCACGACATGAGCAACATGCAAGGCATGCCTGGCATGCAAACGAATCCGAGCCAGGAGTAACCGCAGATGTTCGGGAAACTGACACTGTCGGCCGTGCCGTATCACGAGCCGATCATCGTCATCACGCTGGCCATCGTCGCCCTGTTGGGCCTCGGTGTGTTCGGCGCGATCACCTACTACCGCAAGTGGACCTACCTGTGGACCGAATGGCTGACGTCCATCGACCACAAGAAAATCGGCGTGATGTACATCATCGTCGCCCTGGTCATGCTCCTGCGCGGCTTCGCCGACGCCATCATGATGCGCGGCCAGCTCGCGCTGGCTGAAGGCGCCAACCACGGCTACCTGCCGCCGGAACACTACGACCAGATCTTCACCGCTCACGGCGTGATCATGATCATCTTCATGGCCATGCCCTTCATGACCGGTCTGATGAACCTGGCCGTGCCGCTGCAGATCGGCGCACGCGACGTGGCGTTCCCCTTCCTGAACTCCCTGAGCTTCTGGCTGCTGGTCGTCAGCGCCATGCTGGTGAACGTCTCGCTGGGTCTGGGTGAGTTCGCCCGTACCGGCTGGGTCGCTTACCCGCCGCTGTCCGAGCTGGCCTACAGCCCGGGCGTGGGTGTGGACTACTACATCTGGGCGCTACAGATATCGGGTATGGGTACCTTGCTCACGGGTATCAACTTCCTGGTCACCGTGTTCAAGATGCGTACCCCCGGCATGAAGCTGATGCAGATGCCGATCTTCACCTGGACCTGCACCTTCGCCAACATCCTGATCGTTGCGTCGTTCCCGATCCTGACCGCGGCCCTGGGCCTGCTGTCGCTGGACCGTTACTTCGACATGCACTTCTTCACCAACGAGCTGGGCGGCAACGCCATGATGTACATCAACCTCTTCTGGGCCTGGGGCCATCCTGAGGTGTACATCCTGATCCTGCCGGCTTTCGGTATCTTCTCCGAAGTCACCGCGACCTTCGCCGGCAAGCGCATGTTCGGCTACACCTCGATGGTGTGGGCGAGCGCCGCGATCACCTTCCTCGGCTTCACCGTGTGGCTGCACCACTTCTTCACCATGGGTTCGGGCGGCGACGTCAACGGCTTCTTCGGCGTTGCGACCATGCTGATCTCTATCCCGACCGGGGTGAAGCTGTTCAACTGGCTGTTCACCATCTACCGTGGCCGCCTGCGCTTCGACACCCCGATCCTGTGGACCCTGGGCTTCATCATCACCTTCACCATCGGTGGCATGACCGGCGTTCTGCTGGCCATTCCGGGTGCTGACTACCTGCTGCACAACAGCCTGTTCCTGATCGCTCACTTCCACAACACCATCATCGGTGGTGCGGTGTTCGGCTACCTGGCCGGCTTCGTCTTCTGGTTCCCGAAAGCCTTCGGCTTCAAGCTGGACGAGAAGTGGGGCAAGCGTTCCTTCTGGTGCTGGCTGGTCGGCTTCTACATGGCCTTCATGCCGCTGTACGTCCTCGGCTTCATGGGCATGACCCGTCGCCTGAACCACTACGAAAACCCGATGTGGCAGCCGTACATGGTGGTGGCTTTCTGCGGCGCCGTGCTGATCTTCTTCGGTATCGCCTGCCAGCTGATCCAGCTGTTCGTGTCGATCAAGAACCGCGAGAAGCTGGCCGACCTGACTGGCGACCCGTGGGGCGGCCGTACCCTGGAGTGGTCCACTTCCTCGCCGCCGCCGTACTACAACTTCGCCGAACTGCCGAAGGTCAACGACATCGACGCGTTCCACGAGATGAAGCAGACCGGTACCGCGTACCGCAAGCTGCCGGCCTATGCACCGATCCATATGCCGAAGAACACCGCTGCGGGCTTCTCCATCGCCGTGTTCGCCTTCCTCTTCGGCTTCGCTGCCATCTGGCACATCTGGTGGCTGGTGGGCGTTGGCTTCGTCGGCATGATCGCTTCGGTCATCGTGCGCAGCTACGTCACCGACGTGGACTACTACGTCCAGCCGGATGAGATCGAGCGCATCGAAAACGCCAACTTCCAGAAACTCGCCACCGCGCAGCAGGTATAAAACCATGTCGACGGCAGTACTGAATCAACACCTGGTCGATACGCACGAAGCGGCGCACGACCACGACCACGCTCACGACAGTGGCGGCATGACGGTCTTCGGCTTCTGGCTGTACCTGATGACCGACTGCATCCTGTTCGCGAGCGTCTTCGCCACCTACGCCGTGCTGGTCAACCACACCGCCGGCGGCCCGAGCGGCAAGGACATCTTCGAACTGCCCTACGTGGCCGTCGAAACCGCGATCCTGCTGATCTCCTCCTGCACCTACGGCCTGGCCATGCTGGCTGCGCACAAGGGCGCCAAGGGCAAGGCCATCGCCTGGCTGGGCGTGACCTTCCTTTGCGGCGCCGCGTTCATCGGCATGGAACTCAACGAGTTCCATCACCTGATCGTCGAAGGCTTCGGCCCGAGCCGCAGCGCCTTCCTGTCGTCCTTCTTCACCCTGGTCGGCATGCACGGCCTGCACGTATCCGCAGGCCTGCTGTGGATGCTGGTGCTGATGGCACAGATCGGTACCCGTGGCCTGACCGCGCAGAACAACACCCGCATGATGTGCCTGAGCCTGTTCTGGCACTTCCTGGACATCGTCTGGATCTGCGTATTCACCGTCGTCTACCTGATGGGGGCTCTGTAATGACCGCTGCTGCACATCATCACGACTCCCACGGTGCCGGCCACGGCGACCACGGCGCCGGTCACGGCAGCCTGGGTTCGTACGCCATCGGTTTCGTGCTCTCGGTGATCCTGACCGCGATCCCGTTCTACATGGTCATCGACGGTGGCTTCTCGCGTCACGCCACCCTGCTGACCATGGTGATCCTGGGTCTGGTTCAGGTCGTCGTGCACCTGATCTGCTTCCTGCACATGAACTTCAGCTCCGAAGGCCGCTGGAACGTCATGGCATTCATCTTCACCGCCATCATCATCCTGCTGGTGGTCGGTCTGTCGCTGTGGATCATCTACACCGCAGACACCCTGATGATGCCGATGCCCTGAGGGCCGATGCCGTGAAACTCAAGCGTTATCTCCTGGTCGCCAAGCCGGGCATCATCTTCGGAAACCTGATCGCGGTGGCGGGGGGATACTTCCTCGCCGCTCGCGGCAGTGTTGACCCGATGCTGCTGCTGGCCACCGTGATCGGCCTGTCCCTGGTCGTTGCCAGCGGTTGTGTGTTCAACAACTGCATCGACCGCGACATCGATCGCTTCATGGAGCGTACCCGCAGCCGTGTCACCGTGACCGGGCAGATCTCGCTGAAGGCCGCCCTGGCCCACGGCGTGGTCCTCGGCGCGGCGGGCTTCGGCCTGCTGGCGTGGAAGACCAACGTGCAGGCGACCCTGCTCGCCGCGTTCGGCTTCTTCGTCTATGTCGTGCTCTACAGCCTCTGGCTCAAGCGCAGTTCGGTCTACGGCACGCTGGTCGGCAGTCTCTCCGGAGCCATGCCGCCGGTGGTGGGCTACTGCGCCGCCAGCGGTCACTTCGACATGGGCGCGGCGGTGCTGCTGCTGATCTTCTGCCTCTGGCAGATGCCGCACAGCTACGCCATCGCGATCTTCCGCCTCAACGACTACCGTGCCGCCGGGATTCCCGTGCTGCCGGTGGAGCGGGGCATCGAAGCGACCAAGAAGCAGATCCTGTACTACGTCGTGGCCTTCGGCCTGGCGACCCTGCTGCTGACCCTGACCGGCTTCGCCGGCTACGGTTACCTGGTGGTGGCGCTGGCCGTCAGTGCCTGGTGGTTGTTCATCGCGGTGAAAGGCTTCAGTGCCGAAGACGACCGCCGTTGGGCTCGCCAGCTGTTCGCCTTCTCCATCATCGCGATCAGCGTGCTGAGCCTGATGATGTCCATCGACTTCCAGGCCATCCCGGCGCAGTCGATGCTGGCGGCGCTGTAAGGCTGCTCTGCTGCAACGAAAAAGCCGCCCCTCGGGGCGGCTTTTTTGTGTGCGCAGGATGGGCTTTTGTAGGAGCGAGCTTGCTCGCGAACCGCCCGAACACCGAAACCGACAGGAAGAGCGTTCGCGAGCAAGCTCGCTCCTACAGGTGGGGCGTGGTGCTGCCCCGGCCGTAGGAGCGGACTTTGTCCGCGATCGCTATCCGATCAATGCAGCTTCAAGCGCGGCTCGGTGCTGCGCCCGATGCGGTCCGCAATCATCAGCAGCGCCGTGCGGAACGGCCCATACAGCGCCATCTGGTGCATGCGGTACAGCGATACGTAGAACATCCGCGCCAGCCAGCCTTCGAGCTTCACGCTGCCCATCAGGTTACCCATCAGGTTGCCCACCGCGCTGAAGCGCGACAGCGAGATCAGCGAGCCGTAGTCGGTGTAGCGGTACTCCGGCAACGGCTTGCCTTCCAGGCGTGCAAGGATGGCCTTGGCCAGCAGCGAAGCCTGCTGGTGCGCGGCCTGGGCGCGCGGCGGCACGTTGCGATCGCTGCCATCGCCCATGGGGCAGGCGGCGCAGTCACCGAAGGCGAAGACGTTGTCATCGCGGGTGGTCTGCAGGGTAGGGCGGACCACCAGCTGGTTGATGCGGTTGGTCTCCAGGCCGTCGATCTCCTTGAGCAGGATCGGCGCGCGGATGCCCGCCGCCCAGACCTTCAGGCTCGCCGGAATGAACTCGCCCACCGCCGTGCGCAGGCCTTCTGCTGTCACTTCCTGCACTGCCGAACCGGTGAGCACACGCACGCCGAGCTTCTCCAGCGTCTGGTGCACCGGGCGGCTGATACGCTCGGGCAACGCCGGCAGTACGCGTGGGCCGGCCTCGATCAGGGTGATGCGCATGTTCTGCGGCTGGATGCCGCTCAGGCCGTAGGCCGCCAGTTCCTGCGCGGCGTGGTGCAACTCGGCGGACAGCTCGACTCCGGTAGCCCCCGCGCCGACGATGGCAACGCTGATCTGGTCGTCCTTGTCCTGCCCGGCATGGGCGCGCAGGTAGTGGGTCAGCAGCTGCTTGTGGAAGCGCTCGGCCTGCTCGCGGGTATCCAGGAAGATGCAGTGGTCCGCAGCGCCCTGGGTGCCGAAGTCATTGGTGGTGCTGCCGATGGCCAGGACCAGGGTGTCGTACTCCAGCGCGCGCGCCGGCACCAGCTCTTCGCCCTGTTCATCGAGCGTGGCGGCGAGCTGGATGCGCTTGCCCGCGCGGTCCAGGCCGGTGAGGCGGCCGAGCTGGAATTCGAAGTGGTTCCATTTCGCCTGGGCGACGTAGTTCAGCTCATCCTCGGAAGAGTTGAGCGAGCCAGCGGCGACTTCGTGCAGCAGGGGTTTCCAGATGTGCGTGAGGTTGGCGTCGACGAGCGTAATGCGCGCCTTGGCCTTTTTACCCAGGGTGCGGCCGAGACGGGTCGCGAGCTCCAGCCCGCCGGCGCCGCCGCCGACGATCACGATACGATGGGACATGGTGCATTCTCATAGCTTAAGGAATCCTGTATCGGCCCGTGGCGGCACGGCGCTCACGCAAGGTAGGCCAGGAGGCGGCTCAGCAAACCCAGGGCGATGACTACCGCGAGCAAGGCCCCCATCATCAGCCAGGGTTTGAACGGCGCGCGTTGGACCTGGTGGACGGGAGAGCTGAGGTACTGATCGACCTTCTGCTGGTCTTCGGGGCTCAAGCGACTGGGCATGGGCGGCCTCCGTTTATAATGTCGAGCATTCTAGTAGGGCTTGGGCGGCCTCTCAATGCGCCGCCGATCAATGCAGCTTTGCGCCGGCGCCTATTTACAGGCCGACGCCCATGTCGAAAAGGATGCTGCGTCCCAGGCTGCCGCGCAGGAAGTCCGGCGCGTCACTGTGGGCGAAAAGCACGCGGGCGAAGGTCGGCCCGACCACCGACAGCGAGCGCCAGCCCTGGCGCAGGTACTCGGTGGGCGGCGGAAAAGGGGTGTTGAAGTCCGGCGTCTCGCGCTTGAGGCTGACGAAGGCGAGCAGGTCCAGCTCGCGCGGGTCGATGCCGCGTTCGGTGTAGTTGTGCGCTTTCTTGCGCAGCGTCGGCGCCAGGCGCGCCTGCAGTTCCGCGCAGGGAATCCGCCGTGGCCGCTGCTCGCGACGAATCAGCTGGTTGAGGCTCTGGGCCATGCGTCGGCGCAGCAGTTCTTCCTTCCACTCCTCGTTGAGCCGGCGGCCCTGGTCGAGCACGAAGAACACCTCGAAGGTGGCGTCGCGGAACAGCACGTCCGGGGGCTGCTGCGTGGGGGCGACGAAGTCTTCCTGGCGATAGGGCACCTTCAACGCCTGCAACAGGCGCTGGCAGGCCCAGCACTCCCGTTCCCACTTGCGGGCGTTGGAAAGGAAGTCGTTGGCTTGTTCCGCCTGGCGCGTCAGCAGGCGCAGATAGTCGGACTCGTTCATGCCTCAAGCATAGTTGCTGGCAAGCGCGGGCGGGCGCCGACGGCGGTGTAGACTGTTGCCAATCATTGGCGGTTCCGGGCAAGGGGGAAGCGTGAGACGAGTGCTGGGCGGGATGCTGTTGATGGTGCTGGCGAGCCTGGCGTTGGCGCAGGAGTCGCCGGCCGTTGGCTGGACGCTGCTGGATCAGTTTGACAAGCCCTACACGGCGAACGCTGACCTCAAGGTGTTGCTGGTCGCCCACGACATGGCCGGCTCGAAGCTGATGAAAGCAGCGCTGGCCGAGCGCCCGGCGGGCTATCTCGAGGCGCGCCATGCAGCCTTCGTGGCTGATATCAGCCGCATGCCCGCGCCCATCTCGAAGCTGTTCGCCATCCCCGCCATGCGCGACTACTCCTACCGCGTGCTGCTCGACCGCGAGCCGCGTTTGGCCAACCGCTTCCCGGCCCAGGCCGACGCGGTGACCTGGCTGCAACTGGACCAGGGCAAAGTCGTCTCGACGCATCAGTTCGATTCGACCGAAGCCTTGAGTCAGGCGCTGGAGCGGGGCGCGCCGTGATCGCCGCGCAGCTGCTGTCGGCGGAAACCCTGGAGATCGGCTGGGCGATCTACCTGCCCATTGTCGCCTGGGCCATCTGGCGCGCGCCCTGGCTCGAACTGGTCAGCGATTTCCGCCGCCAGCACCTGGTGTTCGGTACCATGCTCGGGCTGTTCCTGCTTTGGCTGGTGCGGCGCGACTTCGCTTCCGGGGTGTCCTTCCATTTCATCGGCATGACTGCGGTGACCCTGCTGCTGGACTGGCCGCTGGCGATCCTGGTAGGGCTGGTTGCGCAGCTGGGGCTGTGCGCCATCGGCCGCCAGGACTGGGCGGCCCTCGGCGTCAACGGCATCCTGCTGGTGCTGATTCCGGTGGTCATCACTGAGCTCGCGGCGATCTTTGTCGAGCGCCGACAGCCACGCAACCTGTTCGTCTACATCTTCTGCTCGGGGTTCTTCCCGGCGGCGCTGGCAGCGGTCTGCAGCCTGCTGCTGGGGCTCGGCCTGCTGTGGATGGACGGACTGTTCCCGATGCCGCCGTGGATCGAGGACTTCATCGGCTACCTCTGGCTGATCATGTTCCCCGAAGCCTTCATCAACGGCACCATCGTCACCGGGCTGGTGGTCTTCTACCCGGACTGGCTGGAGACCTTCAACCGCACGCGCTACCTGCAGGCGCCGTGGAAGGATGACGATGAGCCGCGCTGATGTTCAGCCATCGGCGAGGTCCATGGCTCCGGCGGTTTGATCCAGATCAGTTCCGCAGCCTCCCAGGATCAGGGAAGCTTGGCCCCCATTCGCAAGGAGATTGCCGATGAGCATTCACAGCTGGGCCGAACAACGCCTCCACGAACTGCTGATCGAAGCTGAAGCGGGCGGGCAGGACCCGCAACTGGTCGTGCGCGCGCTGCTCAGCGCGGTAGTGCAGGCCAACGCGCAGGTGCGCACCCAGGAGGACCTGGGGCACGAACTGCATTTCCTCGCCGACAACCTGGATGAAGAGCGGGACTACGCCTTCATGCGCCCCTGAACCCAAAAGGCCCGCAGATGCGGGCCTCTTTCATTCCTACGAAAAGCCTAACCATCGCGCACAAAAAAGCCGCCCAACGGGGCGGCTTCATGAGTGGGCTCAATGCCCGCGCGGATTCTCAAGATCGCCGGAGAACAGCTCGTCCTCGAGATTGTCGCCGGGGATGGCGTGATCTTCCGCCGCCCAGGCGCCGAGGTCGATCAGCTTGCAGCGGTGCGAACAGAAGGGGCGAAACTCGCTCTTGGCGCTCCACTCCACGGGGGCACCGCAGGTGGGGCATTCCACGGTCAGGGGTTGGCTCATGGTTGTCCTCCACGCAGGCCTAGATAGAACTGATGCAGACGCTCGACCTGCTGGTGCAGGTGGCCGAGGTCGCCATCGTTGAGCAGCACGTCGTCCGCGTGCTTGAGTCGGTCGTCGCGCAAGGCCTGGGCCTTGAGAATCGAGCGGACCTGTTCTTCGGACACCTGGTCGCGGCGCATGGTGCGCTCCAGTTGCAGGTGTTCCGGGGTATCCACTACCAGCACACGCTGGGTCATGCGGTGTTGCCCGGACTCCACCAGTAGCGGCGAGACCAGGATGGCGTAGGGCGATTGCGCCTGCGCCAGGTTGCTGGCGATTTCCTGGCCGATCAGCGGGTGCAGCAGCTGTTCCAGCCAGCGGCGTTCGTCTTCGGCCTTGAAGATGCGCTCGCGCAGGGCGGCGCGGTTGAGCTGGCCGTCCGGCAGCAACAGGGCGTCGCCAAAGCGCTCGACGATCTTCGCCAGGGCGGGGCGGCCGGGTTCCACCACCCAGCGTGCGGCGTGGTCGGCGTCGACCATGTGAATGCCCAGCGAGGCGAAATGCTCGGCGGCGGCGCTCTTGCCGCTGCCGATGCCGCCGGTGAGGCCCAGGATCCAGGGTTTCATGCTTCTCCTTTCAGCCGGCCCGAAGGCCGTCCAGATGCGCCGAGGAGACTCGGCGCAGGAGAAGGCTAGCGGAAACCGGCGAACTGCAGATAGGTCGCGGTTATTTGATCACCCCAGAGCAGCGCAATCCAGCCGGCAATGGCCAGATAGGGGCCGAAGGGGATGGGCGTACTGGTTTCGGCGTTGCGCAGACGCAGCATGATCACGCCCAGCACCGCGCCCACCAGCGACGAGAACAGGATGGTCAGCGGCAACACCTGCCAGCCACCCCAGGCGCCGAGCATGGCCAGCAGCTTGAAGTCGCCGTAGCCCATGCCTTCCTTGCCGGTGATCAGCTTGAACAGCCAGTACACCGACCATAGGCTCAGGTAGCCGAACACTGCGCCCCAGAGCGCGTCGCCCAGGCTGGTGAAGAGCCCGAAATGGTTGACGATCAGCCCCAGCCACAGCAGCGGCAGCACCAGGGCGTCCGGCAACAGCTGATGATCGACGTCGATCATGCTCATCGCCAGCAGGCCCCAGGTCAGCAGCAGCATCGCGCCGGCCTGCCAGCCAAAACCGTAATGCCAGGCAATGAAGGCCGACAGCACGCCACAGGCCAGCTCGACCAGCGGGTAGCGCTTGCTGATCGGCGCCTTGCAGGACGAGCACTTGCCGCCCAGCGCCAGCCAGCTGGCCACCGGGATGTTCTCCCAGGGCTTGATCTCGTGGGCGCACTGCGGGCACTGGGAGTTGGGCAGGACCAGGTTGTAGGTCGGGAGCTTCTCGCCCTCCGGCAGGCCGAGGGTCTCTCGGGCCTGCTGCTGCCAGTCGCGCTCCATCATCCGCGGCAGGCGATGGATCACCACGTTGAGGAAGCTGCCGACCAGCAGGCCGAGGAGGGTGACGCACAAAACAAAGGCCAGCGGGGTGCTGGCCAGGAAGTCGAGAACAGGCATGAGTTAGACGACGTTGCCCAGTTGGAAGATCGGCAGGTACATGGCGATGATAAGACCGCCTACGAGAACCCCCAGAACCGCCATGATCATCGGCTCCATGAGGGTTGTCAGGTTGTCGACGGCGTTGTCGACTTCTTCCTCGTAGTAGTTGGCGACCTTGTCGAGCATGGCGTCCAGTGAGCCGGACTCCTCACCGATAGCAGCCATCTGGATGGCCATGCTGGGGAATACGCCGGTGGTACGCATGGAGAAGTTCAGCTGCGTACCGGAGGATACATCCTGCTTGATCTTGTTTACCGCGTTGCGAAAGACCACGTTACCGGTAGCTCCGGAAACCGAGTCCAGAGCCTCGACAAGTGGTACCCCGGCCGCGAACGTAGTGGAAAGTGTACGAGCGTACCGCGCCACTGCGGACTTGTAGACGATGTCGCCAACGACAGGCACTTTCAATATGCCGCGGTCAACTGCGTCTCTGAATGGTTCCGACCGCCGATATGCTTCCTTCAGCATGAAGGCAATGATGAACAGTGCGATCAGGACGATGAACCACCACGCCTGAAGAACCTCGGAGATGGAGATAACGAAGCGGGTGAAGGCAGGGAGCTCTGCTCCGAAGTTAGCGAAAACTGATTGGAATTGTGGTACTACCTTAATCAGCAGGATGGCCGACACAATAACGGCAACCACGACGACTGCGATGGGGTAGGTCATCGCCTTCTTGATCTTGGCCTTGAGCGACTCGGTCTTTTCCTTGTAAGTAGCGACCCGGTCAAGCAGGGTTTCCAGTGCGCCAGACTGCTCGCCGGCATCCACGAGATTGCAGTATAAGTCATCGAAGTAGAGCGGTTTCTTGCGAAGAGAGTTGGCAAGGCTGTTACCCGATGCCACTTCTTGTTTGATCTCGTCGACCAACTTGCGCATGTTTGGATTTTCGAAGCCCTCGCCGATGATGTCGAAGGACTGGAGCAGCGGAACGCCGGAGCCCATCATGGTTGCCATCTGGCGGGTGAACAGGGCGATGTCCATGGGCTTGATTTTTTTGCCCTTACTCAGCAGCGAAATGCCCTTTTTACGTACCTTTGTCGGGTTAATGCCCTGCTTACGAAGCTGTGCTTTGACCAGCGCAGTATTCGGCCCGGAAAGCTCCCCTTTGATTTTTCCGCCCTTTCGATCAGTGCCTTCCCAAACGAAGGTGCTGGTCTTCAATGCTTTTTCCGCCATGGATTAATCCTTGGTCACGCGGTTGACTTCTTCGAGACTGGTGATGCCTTGCATGGCCTTCAGCAGTCCCGAAGTGCGCAGATCGTTGAAGCCTTCTTTGCGGGCCTGTTCGGCGATCTGAATGGAGTTGCCTTCCTCCATGATAATCCGCTGCAGGGCTGGCGTGATTTTAACCACTTCATAAATACCCAAGCGTCCTTTGTATCCACCCTTGCAATTGTCGCACCCGACCGGTGAATACAATTTGAAGGTTCCGATCTTTTCTTCCGGGAAGCCTTCATGGAGCAGGGCTTCCCGCGGAACGTCGTGTTCCTTCTTGCAGTGCGGGCAGAGCTTGCGAGCCAGGCGCTGGGCGATGATGAGGTTGGTCGACGTTGCCAAGTTGAAGGAGGCGACGCCCATGTTCAGCAGGCGGGTCAGGGTTTCCGCGGCGCTGTTGGTATGCAGGGTGGACATTACCATGTGGCCGGTCTGGGCGGCCTTGATGGCAATCTCAGCGGTTTCCAGATCGCGGATCTCGCCGACCATGATCACGTCCGGGTCCTGGCGCAGGAAGGCACGCAGCGCCTGGGCGAAGTCCATGCCCTGGCGCGGGTTGACGTTGACCTGGTTGATGCCTTCCAGGTTGATCTCCACCGGGTCTTCGGCGGTGGAGATGTTGATATCCGGGGTGTTGAGGATGTTCAGGCCGGTATACAACGATACCGTCTTGCCCGAGCCGGTCGGACCGGTCACCAGGATCATGCCCTGCGGCTGCTTGAGGGCGTCCAGGTAGAGCTGCTTCTGCGCCTCTTCATAGCCCAGGGCATCGATACCCATCTGCGCGCTGGACGAGTCGAGTATCCGCATCACGATTTTCTCGCCCCACAGCGTGGGCAGGGTGTTGACACGGAAGTCGATGGACTTGGACTTGGACACTCGCATCTTGATCCGGCCGTCCTGGGGTTTGCGGCGTTCGGAGATGTCCAGGCCCGCCATGACCTTCAGGCGCGCGGAAATACGGCTGGCCAGTTGGATCGGCGGCTTGGCGGTTTCATGCAGCATGCCGTCTGTACGAAAGCGGACGCGATAGATCTTTTCGTAAGGCTCGAAGTGCAGGTCGGATGAACCGCCCTTGATGGCGTCGAGCAGCATCTTGTTGACGAATCGTACGACTGGCGCATCGTCTGCATCCCCGCCCACATCGTCGTCTCGGGAAGGCGCGTTACCGCCCTCAACGTCGATATTCTCCAGATCGATATCGCCCAGATCATCAAGGCCGCCCGTTACGCTCTCATACAGTTTCTCGATAGCGTCACCAAGCTTGTCATCGTCGACCAGAATCGCTTCGGTGGTGAGCCCTGTGCTGAATTGGATGTCTGTGATTGCTTGATGGTTGGTCGGGTCTGAGACCCCCACGAACAGCTTGTTTCCGCGCTTCCACAGGGGAAGGGCGCGGTGCTGGCGAACCAGCTTTTCGGACACCAGTTCCTTCGGAAAACTCTCACGATCAAAGCCGCTAATATCACAGTAAGCCACGCCAAATTGCTCGGCGGCCAGCTCGGTCAATGGACGGCTTTTGACCAGCTTGTTCTGTACCAGATAGGTCACTAGCGACAATTTGTTGCGCTGGGCCTGCTCCAGGGCCTGCCGGGCACTTTTCTCATCGAGCAGCTGAAATTGCACCAGCTGACGAGCGAGCCCAGACAGTACGACTTGATCGTTCATGGGAAACAACCAGATAAGAGTTTCAAGCCTTATAACGCAGATGCGGAAAGGTGCCAAATCAGACGCTAGGTGGTGTCAAAAATTGTCAGTTCTTGCGTAATTTCGCGCCCGAGAAAACGAAACAGCCTACGAGCGCCACTGGTTCTGATGTGGTGATCTTGGCATGGAATCTGCTTGCGTTGTTGTTAGGTCCTAAGACCGGAACCTAAACACTGGAGAGAATTATGAAGGCTCAAAAAGGTTTCACTCTGATTGAATTGATGATTGTTGTCGCAATCATCGGCATTCTGGCCGCCGTGGCCATTCCGCAATACCAGGACTACACCATCAAGGCCAAGGTCGGGAACGCACTGACTGCTGGTGACTCGCTGAAGACTGCTGTTGCCTTGTGTGCACAGGAAGCGGGTGGTGTACTGACCTCCTGTGATGACGGTGCTGCTGGTATTCCGACCTTTACCGCGACCAAGGAAGTTGCGAGCGCCACCGTTACCGATGGTGTGATTGTACTGACCCTGGGTACTGGCATTGGTACTGGTGTGGATGGTCAGACCATCACCATGACTCCGACTTCCACCGCTGGCGGAAGCGCACTGACCTGGGCCAACTCTACTTCTGTGTCCAACACCGTTGCCTCTGGTGCGATCACCAAGAACAATATCGCTGCTGCTGCTCCTAGCCCGTAATATTGCTCGAGAAGATGCGCCGCCTTGCGGCGCATTTTTTTTGGAAGAAATAAAATAATGGCAAAAGAAAAGAGCCTTTTTTCACCAAAAATTGACTTCTTAATGATTGGAGGGCTTTCAATATTCTGCTATCCGCTGTTTGTTTTGTTTCGCGGACAGCTTAATAGCGCGGATGTTGCCTGGTGGGCACTGGTTCTGGCTTTTTTTATCAATGGACCTCACTTTCTCGTAAGTTACCAGATATTCTATATCAGCAAATTCAAGCTGTTGTTCAGTGATATCTCTGCGCTCTTCGTGGGGGTCATTGTTCCTGTGCTCTTGATAGTGTTGTTGATTTTTGGTTTTGTGGTGTTCAGCAAGGCTGTATTTGTCTACCTGTTATATGCGATGATTTTTTTGGTTGGCTGGCACTACGTGAAGCAGGCTTACGGATGCTTTGTGGTTTATTCGGGAGGGCAGGGGGTTAGATTTTCCAGTCTAGAGCTAAAGGCGATCAAGTACTCTCTTTTTCCGCTCTGGTGGGCCTCTTATTCATTTTTCTTTGCTACTGTAGGCGATGGTGATTATTGGGGGCTGAAATATCAGTCGCCTATCGATTTCGATCTTCAGTTGATTAGTGAAGTGCTTTCCTTGGGTAGCGCTTCCCTGATGCTGGTAATACTGCTTCGTCGCCGGATCTTAAGGCTTCCGCTTCCGGGTGTTGTTGCGTTGACCCCGCTTGCGGCAATTTACCTGTGGCTGGCTCCAGTGTTCAACGATGCGAGCTTCCTCTATCTGGTGCCTCTCTTTCATTCACTGCAGTATCTGCTTTTTAGTGGCGCCTATACCCGAGGGCGCGCTCGGGATACGGGTAAGGAAAAGAAGGGGCTTCTCCATTGGTGGGGTTTTGCCTTCTGCGCGGCTGCAATTTACTTCTATCTTCTCCCTAACTGGCTGGATAGTGCTCGCGGCCCAGGAGAGATTTCGCCGGCTCTCTTCATGGTTGCGTTTCTTTTGTTTGTAAATATTCATCATTACTTCCTGGATAGCGTGATCTGGCGTGGTGCGAACGCCGAGGTCAGGAAGTACGTGGTCATGAGTTGAGGGCATCCAGTTGGAACTAATCGAGAGGTTGGCAAATTATCTCTGGAGTTATAGGGTTTTCCGAATTGGCGCAAGATTGATAGTTCTTGTGTTGATCGCTGGCTTTGTGGTTTCCGCTGTGCAGGCTTTTATGCTGCACGGTACGGCAAATTACTTGGTTCTCCTCGTGGGAGAGATGCTTACCCTTGTTTTGGTGATTTCTGCTCGAGGAGCGCGGGAGGTTAGGCTTTCTGTGGTTTCTATGGCAGCTGCCTTTATGGGGAGCTTTTATTATTTATTTTTCAGCTTCAGTGTCCATTCGGAAAGTCTAGTTCCGTTGCAGGTGGCCGAAACGCTCCAAGTCGCCGGCGTTCTCTTTCAGATTTTTGCCAAGCTCAGTTTGGGGCGCAGCTTTGGCCTTGTGCCGGCTAATAGGGCTGTTGTAACGGGAGGTGCCTATCAACTGGTAAGGCACCCCATCTACTTAGGTTATTTCGTTGCTCACATGGGTTTTCTGTTGGGAGCCTTCAGTCTGCATAATCTTATCGTTCTGGTTTTTCTGTATGGAGTCCAATTTGTACGAATCGTCGAGGAGGAGAAGGTGCTTAAGCTGGATCCCCTCTATCAAGATTATATGACTCGAACTCGTTGGCGATTTCTGCCGGGCATTTTTTGAGGCTTGGAGTCGTCAGCTGATTCAGTAGAAGTAGGGTTGCGTTTTTCTCGGGTATGCATCAGTCTTTCGCCCCGCCGCCGGTGTAGCTCAGTCGGTAGAGCAGCTCATTCGTAATGAGAAGGTCGGGGGTTCGATTCCTCTTACCGGCACCATCTTCAGCAAAAAGCCCCGCTTTCGAGCGGGGCTTTTTGTTTTCCGGCTGGACGAAAAGTCAGGCGTAGCCGCTGGGATTCTGGCTCTGCCAGTTCCAGGCGTCGCGGCACATGTCTTCGATGTCGCGGGCGGCGCTCCAGCGCAGTTCTGCGCCGGCCAGGGACGGGTCGGCGTGGTAGCTGGCGATGTCGCCATCGCGGCGGGGCAGGAACTGGAAGGGCAGTTCGCGGCCGCAGGCCTTTTCGTAGGCGTGGATGATTTCCAGCACGCTGTAGCCACGGCCGGTGCCGATGTTGAAGGCCTTCGCGCCGCTGGCGCCGTCCAGCCAGCGCAGGGCGCTGAGGTGGGCGTTGGCCAGGTCGACGACGTGCAGGTAGTCGCGCACCCCGGTGCCGTCCGGGGTGGGGTAGTCGTTGCCGAACACGCGAATGAACGGCTGCTTGCCGGTGGCGACCTGGGACACGTAAGGCATCAGGTTGTTGGGGATGCCGTTGGGGTCTTCGCCGATGCGTCCGCTGGCGTGGGCGCCCACCGGGTTGAAGTAGCGCAGGATGGCCATGGTCCACTGCGGATCGGCGTGGGCGATGTCGCGCAGGGCGATTTCCGCCATCAGCTTGGACTGGCCGTAGGGGCTGGCCGGGCCGGTGGGGGCGTCCTCGCGGATTGGGCTTTCGGCGGCCAGGCCGTAGACCGTGGCAGAGGAACTATAGATGAAGCGCTTCACGCCATGGCGCTGCATGACCTGGCAAAGCGTGACGGTGCCGGTGAAATTGATCTGGTAGTAGGCGATCGGGTCGGTCACCGACTCGGCGACGGACTTGACGCCGGCAAGGTGGATCGCCGCGTCGATGCTGTACTCGCTGAATAACCGGTCGAGGATGGCTTCGTCGCGGATATCGCCCTTGACGAAGGGAATGCCCTGGCCGGTGAGCTGCTCGATGCGCTGCAGCGGGGTGGGCGAGCTGTTGCTCAGGTTGTCGAGCACGACGGGCTGATACCCCTGCTCGATCAGTTCCAGACAGATGTGGGAGCCGATATAGCCGCAGCCCCCGGTCAGCAGAATCTTGCCCGCCATTGCGCCAGTGCCTCCTTTCGCCAGCTGTAGGAAAGAGCCTGAGAGAATTCAGGCGCTTTGCTAGAAGCGTAGGCGAGGGAGGACAGGCGCGCCTGTCAGGGGATTACAGGCTCAGCCGCATCGACAGATCCAGCGCCTTGACGTCCTTGGTCAGGGCGCCGATGGAGATGTAGTCCACTCCGGTCTCGGCGATGGTGCGCAGGGTGCTCTCGGTGATGCCGCCCGAGGCCTCCAGTTTGGCGCGGCCAGCGGTGAGGGCGACGGCGGTGCGCATGTCTTCCAGGCTCAGCTCGTCGAGCATGACGATATCGGCGCCGGCCGCCAGCGCCTGGCGCAGCTCGTCCAGGTCTTCCACTTCGATCTCCACCGGCTTGCCGGGGGCGATCTGCTGGGCCGCTGCGATGGCCTGGGCGATCCCACCGCAGGCAGCGATGTGGTTTTCCTTGATCAGGAATGCGTCGTACAGGCCGATACGGTGGTTATGGCAGCCGCCGCAGGTGATCGCGTACTTCTGCGCCAGGCGCAGGCCGGGCAGGGTCTTGCGGGTGTCGAGCAGCTTCACGCCGGTGCCGTCCACCAGGTCGGCATAGTGGCGGGCGCGAGTGGCGGTGCCGGAGAGCAGCTGAAGGAAGTTCAGCGCACTGCGTTCGCCGGTCAGCAGGGCGCGGGCCGGGCCTTCCAGGGTGAACAGGGTCTGGTCGGCGCTGACCTGCTCGCCGTCGCGGACCTGCCATTTCACCTGCACGCGCGGGTCGACCTGGCGGAATACCTCGTCGACCCAGGCGGTGCCGGCGAGGGTGGCGTTCTCGCGGGTGATGATGCGGGCGCTGGCGTCGCGCTCGGCGGGGATCAGCTGGGCGGTGATGTCGCCGCTGCCGACGTCTTCGGCCAGGGCGGCGCGGACGTTGGCCTGGATTTCCCCGGAAAGCTCGGCGAGGGTGAGGTTCGGCATGGAAAGCTCCTGTTCGCAGTGGCGCGATTATACGGGCGACAGCGCGCGGCGTGCAGGGCAGGGTGTTTTTTGGATCGTCGTACAATCTGTCGGACGGACGGCGGGCGCTTCAGTGTGAAATTCTTCAAGAATGCGTGAAATGTCTCTTGGTTGTGTAAGAAGCTTCCCTATAATGACGTTGAACCTTTCCGCTTTTTGACGCCACTAAATTGACGTTACGGATGACGCTTCGATGACTGTTGGTGCCGCCAGACAGATCTGACGGCAGGAGACTTGCGATGCAGAACGACGCGAACGTAGTGCCGCTGAACAAGTCGGCCACGGAAACCTCGCAGACTTCGTTCGCTGGACGCGTTCCGGCGGGGCTCGTCGCTGTCCGCGACAAGGTCGCCGTCCAGTTGCGTCATGCCATGCAGGCCCTGTTCGACAACGCCGACGACACCCTGTTCGAGATGGCCGACCGCGCCGCCAATAACGCTGAACAGAGTGCCTACTTCGAAGCCATGCGCGACCTGCGCCTCAAGCGCAAGGGCATCGAGCGCGGCTTCCTGCAGAAGGTCTTCGAAAGCTTCGCCAACCTGAACCAGTACGAGATCGGCCGCGCGCCGGTGCTGGACACGGTTTCCTACGAGAATCTCACCCTGGTGCAGAACGACGAGCTGGAAGAGTCCGTCGCCCTGGACGCCATGGTCGCCAAGGTGGTGAGCCGCGACGGTGTCGCCCTCACGCACCTCACCACCCGCTTCAACACCCTGGTCAGCAAGAAGGTCGAGGACAAGACCAATCCCCTCGGTCCGCGCCAGCTCTGCGAGGCCTTCCTTGAAGCCTGCCGTGGCCTGGGCGTGGAGATCAAGGTCAAGCTGATCATCCTCAAGCTCTTCGAGAAGTACGTGCTGGCCGACGCCGAGCACCTGTATGCGGAAGCCAACCAGACGCTGATTGCCCTGGGTGTGCTGCCGGAGCTGAAGTCCGTCCCGCTGCGCCGCCCGCCGCAACGTACCGTGGCCAGCAGCCAGGGTGCCGCGCCAGCCTCTGCCGCCGCCGAAGCGGGCGAGCAGGGTGCCGGCCAGTACATGGACGCCGACAGCCAGGCCGCCTTCGCCGCCTTGCGCGATCTGCTCTCCGGAGTCCGCGGCAGTGCTGCCCCCGCACGCCCCATGCCGGCTGATGCCGTGCCGATTTCCAGTAACGATCTGATGCGCCTGCTGTCCCACCTGCAGTCGCATCTGCCGGCGCAGAGCATCGACGAGATCGACGTGCGCCAGCACCTGGATCACCTGCTGACCCGCGTCAGCAGCAAGAGTGGCCGTTCCCGTGTGGTTGGCCAGGTGGACGAGGACGTCATCAACCTCGTCTCCATGCTCTTCGAATTCATCCTCGACGACCGCACCCTGCCGGATTCGCTCAAGGCCCTGATCGGCCGCATGCAGATCCCGATGCTCAAGGTTGCCGTCCTCGACAAGAACTTCTTCAGCCGTGGCAGCCACCCGGCGCGTCGCCTGCTCAACGAGATCGCCTCGGCCGCCCTGGGCTGGGCCGAGCAGTCCGATGGCCAGCGCGATCACCTGTACCAGAAGATCGAGCAGGTGGTGATGCGCCTGCTGAATGACTTCGTCGACGACCCGGCGATCTTCTCCGAGCTGCTCGACGAGTTCATCTCCTTCACCGGCGACGAGCGCCGTCGCAGCGACCTGCTGGAGCAACGCACCCGCGACGCCGAGGAAGGCCGCGCGCGCGCCGAGCTGGCCCGTCAGGACGTGGAAGGTGTGCTCAACGCGCGTCTGTTGGGTCGCACCCTCCCCGAAGTGGTGGTGCGCCTGCTGCAGGAGGCCTGGAGCCAGGTCCTGCTGCTCACCTGCCTGAAGCACGGCACTCACTCCAGCGAGTGGGAAGCCGCGCTGGCGACCATGGACGATCTGATCTGGAGCGTGGAGCCCCACGAAGATCCGGATTCCCGTCTGCGCCTGCTGGAAATGGTCCCGCAGCTGCTCAAGTCGCTGCGCGAAGGCCTGGCTTCGGCCGCCTTCGATCCGTTCTCCACCGGTGAGTTCTTCAGCCGTCTGGAAGGGCTGCATGTGCAGGCCTTCCAGCGCTACAAGCAGGTCGAGGAAGCGCCGCTGCTCGATCTGGAAGACGACCTGCCGCTGCTCGACGACCCGCTGGACGCACCGGCAACCGTTGCATCTGCCCCTGCACAGGCGGCCATGGTGGCGGTGGTCGAGGAGATCGTCCTGGCCTCGCCGGAGCCGGCCCGTGCGGTCGAGCCCGAGGAGGTCTTTGCCGACGACGACGAGTCGCTGCGCAAGGTCGATGAGCTGCGTGTCGGCAGCTGGGTGGAAATCCAGGAAGACGAAGAGCACAAGCTGCGCTGCAAGCTGGCCGCGGTGATCCGCCCGAGCGGTCGCTACATTTTCGTCAACCGCACCGGCATGAAGGTGCTGGAGAAAACCCGCATGAGCCTGGCCGTCGAGTTCCGCCGCAACGCCGTGCGCCTGCTCGACGACGCGCTGCTGTTCGACCGTGCCCTGGAGTCGGTGATCGGCAACCTGCGCCGCCTGAAGAACGCCTGAGCCCGCTGGCCGCGTGCCAGCGAGTTCATTTCCCCCGTCGCCTGCTTTAGAGTGGGGCTCTGCCAAGGAGTCTCCATGCAGATCGACCCCGAATCCGGCTGGTGCCTCGACGCCCAGCGCTGCCCTTCGCCGAACTTCAATGCCCGTCCCGATGGCGAGCAAGTCTCGCTGCTGGTCATCCACAACATCAGTCTGCCGCCCGGCCAGTTCGGTACCTGCAAGGTGCAGGAGTTCTTCCAGAACCGCCTGGACGCCGATGAGCACCCGTACTTCGCCAGCATCTGCAGCCTGACCGTCTCGGCGCATTTCCTCATCGAGCGCGACGGTTCGCTGTTCCAGTTCGTCTCCTGCAACGCGCGCGCCTGGCATGCCGGCGTGTCGCGCTTCGACGGCCGGGAGAACTGCAACGACTTTTCCATCGGCATCGAGCTGGAAGGCACCGATACCGAGCCCTACAGCGACCGCCAGTATGAAGTGCTGGCGCAGCTGACCCGGCAGTTGCGCAAGGTGTACCCGGCCATCAGCGCAGAGCGCATCCAGGGTCACTGCGATATAGCCCCCGAGCGCAAGACCGACCCGGGCGAGGCGTTCGACTGGACGCGCTACTTTGCCGATATTGGCGCCGGCCTGAAGAAGGAGCCGACATGAGTTTCCTGGTGCTGTTGCTGGTCCTGCTGGTCGAGAAGTTCTCCGGTTGGCGCGCCAAGGTACAGCGTGATGGCTGGTGGCTCGGCTGGCTGGATACCGTGGGCGGCGTGAAGTCGCTGGTGGCACAACCCTGGTTCGGCCTGCTGGTGGCAATCCTGCCGCCGCTGCTGTTGCTGGCGCTGCTGCTGACCCTTCTCGAACCGGTCGCCTATGGCCTGCTGGCGCTGCCGGTGCAGTTGCTGGTGGTGGTCTGGAGCCTGGGGCGTGGTGACGTGCTGCGCGCCATCGGACCGTTCCGCGATGCCTGGCGCCGCGAGGATGCCCAGGCCGCCTACCATGTCGCCGAGCGCGACCTGGGCGTACAGGTGCAGGCCGATGGCGACGATGACCTGCTGGCGGTGGTGCAGGGCACCCTGGTGTGGGAGGCCTACCAGGCCTTCTTCGCCGTGATCTTCTGGTACGCGCTGCTTGGCCCGGTGGCCGCGCTGGCCTACCGGCTGCTCGCCATTGCCGCCGAGCAGGCGCGCCAGCCGGAACTGCGCGAACGCGCCGCGCAACTGCGACACGCCTTCGACTGGCTGCCGTCGCGTGCGCTGGTGCTGAGTTTCGCCCTGGTGGGCAACTTCGTCGCGGTAACCCGCACCCTGCTGCACGACCTGCTGGCCTGGGACGTCCCTGCCGCTCGTCTGCTGGCCCGCGCCGGTTACGTCGCCGAAGACTTCAACGAAGGCGGCCTGGGCGCCAAGGGCGTCGCCAGCCTGGATGCGCTGTGGCAGCTGCTGGTGCGCTCTGCCGTGCTCTGGTACGCCATCTTCGCGATCTGGACGCTGCTGCTCTGAGCCCGCGGATCGGGCCGGCGTCCGCCGGTCCGGTGATGGCATTTTAACCTTAAGTTACAGAACTCCCCGCCGATATCAGGTACACATCGAAACCCAGGCGTGAGGTGACGGTCGCTGCATGACAGTGACCGGCCGGTGAGCGCTCGTGGCGACAGCCCGTCCAGGGGCGCGCCGTACCATCCCCGACAAGCGACATAACAATAACGGGAACAGGAGACGTCTTTCGTGAGGACCGTGCTCTATCCGGCCATCGCGCTGATGAACCGTCTGAGCTTCGGCATGAAGTTCAGCCTGATCAGTGTGCTGTTCTTTCTGCCGATGCTGATTACCAACTTCTATCTGGTGCGCGACTCCTACGGGCAGTTCGTCAGTACCCGCGCCGAACTGGAGAGCCTCCAGCTGATCGGCAACGGGCTGCAGGTGCGCCGCCACCTCGAGTCCTACAACGACCTGTTGCAGATCAACGGGACGCTGGGCCAATCGAGCAAGGCCGCCGGCCTCGATTCGCGCATCAGCCAGTTGCACAAGGACCTGCAGGCGCAGATCGGCGCCCTGCAACCGGTGACCCAGGATGCCGAGCAGATCACCGAGTTCAACGCCAAGCGCGACGAGCTGCTGGCCAGCCTGAAGGCCGTCGACGCCGAGGGTTCGCTGCAGAGCAAGTCGGCTATGGCCGCGCGCCTGCTCAGCGAAGTCCAGGTGTTCAACAAGCTGCTGGTGTCCCAGGCCGGCCTCAGCCAGGACGACGCCCGCGACCTGCGTCAGCTTGCCGAGCTGATTACCTCCGGCACCCCGCAAGTGACCGAAACCCTCAGCCAGGGCCGCACCATGGGCGCTGGCGCGCTGGGGCAGGGGTTCCTCAATTCCTCCACCAGCAGCAAGCTGGACGACCTGCTGCAGGAGCTGGAAAAGCTCCACGCCGAGTACGGCCTCAAGCTGCAGGATGCCCTGGGCGCCAGCCCGGCCGCGCAGAGCGCGTTATCTGCCGACGCCCAGGCCAGCCGCGAAACCATCAAGAGCATGGGCAAGCTGTTCGAGGACAAGGTGGTGATGGCCGACACCCTCGACACGCCCTGGGCGGAGTTCTACGAGCAGGTGAGCAAGGCGATGGAGCAGACCTATCGCCTGGATGACCATGTCCTGCAGTTCGTCGACGGCGCGCTGCAGGCGCGCCTGGCCAGCAAGCAGCGGCAGATGGTGCTGCTGGTCGTCGCGCTACTGGTGGTGTTCGTTTCCATCGTCTACCTCTACGGCGGCTTCTACGTCTCCACCCGCACCACGCTGAAGAGCCTGGGCAAGATGATGGAGCGGGTCGCTTCCGGCGACATGACCGTCAACTTCCAGGCCCAGAGCCGCGACGAGCTGGGTGAGCTGGGCGATGCCTTCAACCAGACCGTGTCGAAGATCCACGATCTGATCGAACAGGTCGGCCGGACCGTCAGCGAAGTGGAGCGGCAGACCGTGCGTGTGGAGTCGGTGTCCGCCGAGAGCAACCAGGCGGTGGCCGGCCAGCGCAACCAGATCGAGCAGGTCGCCACGGCGATGAACCAGATGGCCGCGACCGCCCAGGAAGTCGCGCGCAGCGCCGCCGTGGCGGTGGGCAGCGCGCACAACGTGAACCAGGAAACCACCAGCGGCCGCGCCCTGGTGGAATCCCAGGTGGGCAGTATCCAGCGACTGGCCGGCGAGATCGATGAATCGGTGGCGGTGATCAACCAGCTGGCCGCCGACAGCTCCTCCATCAGCCGCGTGCTGGACGTGATCAAGGGCATTGCCGAGCAGACCAACCTGCTGGCGCTCAATGCCGCCATCGAGGCCGCTCGTGCCGGTGAGCAGGGCAGGGGCTTCGCCGTGGTCGCGGACGAAGTGCGTACCCTGGCCAAGCGCACCCAGCAGTCCACCGAAGAGATCGAGCAGATGATCGCGCGCCTGCAGAACGGCGTGGGCGCGGCGGTGAAGGCCATGGGCAGCAGCCACCAGACCGCCGACGGCACCGTCAGCCAGTCGGCCCAGGTGCAGCAGGCGCTGGAGAACATCCTGCAGGCGGTGGGCGCCATCGTCGACCAGAACCAGCAGATCGCTGCCGCTGCCGAGCAGCAGACCGCCGTGGCCCATGATATCGACCAGAACATCGTCGAGATCAACCAGGCCGGCGAGCGTACTTCCGAAGGCGCCAGCGAGACCGAACGTGCCAGCCGTGAACTGGCTGGGCAGGTGGTGGAACTCAAGCGGCTGATCGGCGCGTTCCGCGTCTGATCGTCACTGACGCCGGGGCGGCTGCTGTGAGCCGCCCCGTTACCAGGTTTTCGCCAGCAGGCCGATGCCCGTGGGTCGCACGGATGCACCCCATCTCACGGGCATCGGTTTGTCGGTGAATCACCGACTTCCTGTAGGAGCGGGCCATGCCCGCGATCCGTCGGCAGGGCCGGCGCCTGCTTCCGCGCCAATGTTGATCTTGAATTGCTGCGTCGACGTGGGGGTTTCTGCGCCGCTTCAGCGTGCGCGGATGACTTGGGTTTCGCCCCCTCGGGCGACCTACTTTGGAAAGACGGATGGCCGCCCCACCCAAAGTAGGCAAAGGTCTTGCCCCTCCATCCGGTTTTTCGCTTAGGCGAAAAATTCCCTCGTTGAATCGAAGTTTCAGGGGCACGCCACGACGGGCCATCCCTGGCCCATCGTGGCTCTCGCGGCATCCATGCCGCTCAACCCTTGAAACTCCAATTCAACGAGGCCTCCTGAAAGGGGCATTCCGGAGCGTGCGGATGTTTCTCTGGAAGACCTCAAAAGCGAGAGCGCGGGAGATGCACAGGTTCCTGTAGGAGCGGATTCATCCGCGATCAGGCGTAGGCCTGAGCCAATGCGGACATACGAAAAGGGAACGTCAGCTCCAGCCAAACAACTCCATCGCATTGCGCGTGCTGGCGCTGGCCAGTTCCTCGGGGCTGATGCCTTTCAGCTCGGCCAGTGCCACGCAGATGTCCGGCAGGTGCTCCGGGCTGTTGCGCACGCCGGGGTACATCGACGGCGCCATGTCCGGTGAGTCGGTCTCCAGCACGATGGACTCCAGCGGAATCTCCGGCACCACCTTGCGCAGGCGATTGGCCTGCGGCCAGGTCGGCGCGCCGCCCAGGCCCAGGCGGAAGCCCAGCTTGAGGTATTCGCGGGCCTCCTCGCGGCTGCCGGCGAAGGCGTGGATGATGCCCTGGCGTTTGGGCTTGTAACGCTTGAGCGTGGCGATCATCGCCGCATGGGCGCGGCGTACGTGCAGCAGCACCGGCAGCTCGAAATCGATGGCGATGCGCAGCTGCTCCTCGAAGATCGCCTGCTGGCCATCGCGGTCGAGGTCTTCCAGGTAATAGTCCAGGCCGATTTCGCCCACCGCGCAGAGCTTCGGGTGTCCGGCGAGGCGTTGCAGCCACTCGCGCAGCGCCGTCAGGTGTTCCGGCCGGTGCCGCGCCAGGTAGATCGGGTGCAGGCCGAGGGCGGCATACAGGTCCGGCTCGCTTTCCGCCAGCGCCCAGACGTCCTCCCAGTTCTCGCGGAATACTCCCAGCAGCACCTGTCGCTCCACGCCCAACTCGCGGCTGCGCTGCAGCACGGCCGCGCGGTCTTCGGCGAAGTCCGGGCAGTCGAGGTGGTTGTGGGTGTCGATCAGGCGCATCGGTTCACTCCGTGCGCAGCTTGAGATTGCGCGGGATCGGGTGCACGCCGGGGGTGTAGCTGTTCTGTTCAATGGCAAGCAGCGCCAGGTCCAGCGCACGCTCGGCGATCAGGGCGTGCTGCTGGGAGATGGCGTTGACCTTCAGCGGTACGAAGTCCAGCAACTGGGTATCGCCGAAGGTGGCGATGCGCAGGTCTGCCGGCCAGCCGCTGGGCAGTGCCTGGAGCACATCGAAGACGCCTTCGAGCAGCACATAGGAAGTGGTGATCAGCGCATCGGGCAACTGCCCCTGGCCGGCCAGCAGTTCTTCCATCAGACGGCGGCCGCAGGGGCGGCTGAAGGTCTCGCCGTGTTCGATCAGCACTTGCCCCTGGTAGTCGCGCAGGGCGCTGCGGAATCCCGCGGCGCGCTCCTGGGAGATGATCAGTTCCGGTCGCGCGCCGAGCAGGGCGATGCTGCGCGGCGCCGGCTTGAGCAGGCTGGCGGTGAGACGCTGGCTGGCGTCGCGGTCGTCGCTGACCACTGAGCAGAAGCGTTGTGGGTCGAGCTGGCGGTCCACGGCGATGATCGGCACGCCGTCGCCTTGCAGGCGTGCGTGACTTTCGTCACCGACGGGCAGGCAGCTGGCGACGATCAGCGCGTCGCAGCGTCGCGCGCGGAACAGGTTGAGCACCTGGCGCTCGGTATCCGGCTCGTCGTCGGAGCAGGCGATCAGCAACTGGTAGCCGCGCGCGCGCGCGCCCTGTTCGAGCAGCTTGGCGAGCTTGGCGTAGCTGGGGTTTTCCAGGTCCGGCAGGACGAAACCCAGGGTGCGGGTCTGCCCGCGGCGCAGGCTGGCGGCCTGCTGGTCCGGGTGGTAGCCGTGCTCTTCGATCACCGCGCGCACGCGCTCCACCGTGGCGGCGCTGATGCGGCGCTGGACGGCCTTGCCATTGATCACATAGCTGGCGGTGGTGACCGAAACACCGGCCAGGCGGGCGATATCACTGAGTTTCAACGCGGGATGCTGCCGACAATTGGGGGCTTCAAGGATCACGCATTATCGAGTAACGTGCCAGTCTCAATAGGTGAAACGATTCAGCATAGCGCACGCAGTATTGCCTGAGCCCTGTTCCTGCGCCGCAACCTCTAAGCTGATCACCGTACAAGCGGATAACCGCCCCAGCGCCGGCGCGCGCGAACGCCGGTGAGGAGAACGCGATGCTCGAATTCAACGCGCAGCAGGTCCGCATGGGCCAGCGCGCTGCCGACAAGCAGGCCGCCCTGGCCATGCTCGGCTCCGCCCTCGAAGACGACGGCCTGGTCGCTCCTGGCTATCTCGCCGGAATACAGGCCCGCGAGGCACAGGGCTCCACCTACCTCGGGCAGGGCATCGCCATTCCCCACGGCACTCCGGAAACCCGGCACCTGGTGCAGCGCACCGGTGTGCGCCTGATGCACTTTCCCGAGGGCGTGCACTGGGGCGACGGACAGACCGTGCACCTGGCCATCGCCATTGCCGCCAAGTCCGACGAACACTTGCGTCTGCTGCAATTGCTCACCCGTGCGCTGGGAGACGGCGAAGTGGGCGCGGCATTGCGTGCAGCGGAGAAGCCTGAAGACCTGCTGCAGTTGCTGCAAGGTGGAGCGCCGCAGCCGCTGCTGTTCGACGAGCACCTGGTCGGGTTCGGCGTCGCGGCGGAGGATTTCGACGAACTGGCGCTGGTCGGCGCCCGCCGCCTGAAGAAGGCCGGCTGCGTCGTTCCCGGCTTTGCCGCCGCGCTGCATGACCAGGAGGCCCTGCCGCTGGGGGCCGGGCTCTGGTGGCAGGACAGCGAGCAGTGCGTCACACGTCCCGGCCTGGTCTTCGTTACCCCCACGCGCGAGCTGAGCCACGCCGGCCAGCCGGTGCTCGGGCTGTTCTGCCTGGCTCGCCAAGGCAACGCCCACGATGCGGTGTTCGCGCGCTTGTGCGACCTGCTGGTGGATGGCCGTGCTGGCGAGCTGGCGAGCGCCGCTTCCGTTCGCGCGGTGCTGGAGGCCCTGGGCGGCGAATTGCCGGTGGACTGGCCGAGCATCCGCGTGCCGCTGGCCAACCCCCATGGTCTTCACGCGCGCCCGGCGCAGGTACTGATGTTGCTGGCGCGGGACTTCAGCGGGGAAATCCGCGTGCGTATCGCCGAGGGCGATAGTGCCCCGGTGTCGATCCGCAGCCTGAGCAAGCTGCTCAGCCTCGGCGCACGGCGCGGGCAGATGCTGGAGTTCTTCGCCGAGCCGGAAATCGCCGAAGCCGCACTGGCCGCCGTCCGTGTGGCGGTGGAGCAGGGCCTGGGCGAAGAGGTCGAACCGCTGCCGGAAACGCTCGAACTGATCGTCAAAAGCATCCAGGTGGACGAGCAGGAATTGCAGGCCGTGCGGGCTCCCGAAGCGGGCGCGCAGCTCCAGGCCATCCCCGCGTCGCCAGGTATTGCCCATGGCCCGGCCTACGTGCAGGTCGCCCGCGCCTTCGAGTTCGCCGCGCGCGGCGAGTCGGCGGAGGTCGAACGCCAGCGCCTGGACGCGGCGCGCACGGCCATCAGCCGGGAGATCGAAGCCCTGGTGGAGCGCAGCCAGGTCAAGGCGATCCGCGACATCTTCGTCACCCACCAGGCCCTGCTGGATGACCCCGAGTTGCTCGACGAGGTGCAGGCACGCCTGGTCGAAGGCGCCAGCGCCGAAGCGGCCTGGAGCCAGGTGATCGAGCGCGTGGCCGGCGAGCAGGAGGCCCTGCGCGACGCGCTGCTGGCCGAGCGCGCGGCGGACCTGCGCGACATAGGCCGACGTGTTCTGGCACGCCTGTGTGGTGTCGAGAGTGCCGTGGAGCCTGGCGAACCCTACATCCTGGTCATGGATGAAGTTGGCCCGTCGGACGTGGCGCGGCTGGACCCGGAGCGCGTGGCTGGCATCGTCACCGCGCGCGGCGGTGCGACTTCGCACAGCGCGATCATCGCTCGCGCGCTGGGCATTCCCGCATTGGTGGGCGCCGGGGCAAGCGTGCTGGCGCTGGAGTCCGGCACCGCCTTGCTGCTGGATGGCGAGAAGGGCGAGCTGACGATCGCGCCGGACGCACAGACGCTGCATGCGGCCGAAACCCAGCGCGACCTGCGCCAGCGCCGCGCCGAACAGGCCGAAGCACGCCGTCATGAGCCGGCGGTGACCCGCGACGGCCATGCCGTGGAAGTCTGCGCCAATCTCGGCGACACCGCCGGTGCGGCGAAGGCCGTGGAACTGGGCGCGGAGGGCGTGGGCCTGCTGCGCACCGAGTTCGTCTTCATGGACAACCCCCAGGCGCCGGACCAGGCGACCCAGGAGCTGGAATACCGCCGCGTCCTCGACGCCCTCGACGGCCGCCCGCTGGTGGCGCGGACCCTCGATGTGGGCGGCGACAAGCCGCTGCCCTACTGGCCGATTCCCGAGGAAACCAATCCCTATCTGGGTATCCGTGGCGTACGCCTCACGCTGCAGCGCCCGCAGATTTTCCGCACTCAGCTGCGTGCCCTGCTGACTGCCGCCGCCGGCCGCCCACTGCGCATCATGTTCCCCATGGTCGGACAGGTGGAGGAGTGGCGACAGGCCCGCGACCTCACCCTCGAACTCTGCGCGGAGCTGGGCGGCGAGCACGACCTGCAGCTCGGCATCATGGTCGAGGTGCCGTCCGCCGCGCTGCTGGCGCCGGTGCTGGCTCGCGAGGTGGACTTCTTCAGCGTCGGCACCAACGACCTGACCCAGTACGCGCTGGCCATCGACCGTGGCCATCCGAGCCTGTCCGCCCAGGCCGACGGCCTGCATCCGGCGGTGCTGCAACTGATCGACATGACCGTGCGCGCCGCCCATGCCCAAGGCAAATGGGTGGGCGTGTGCGGCGAACTGGCCGCTGACCCGCTGGCGGTGCCGCTGCTGATTGGGCTGGGTGTCGATGAACTGAGTGTCTCGGCGCGCAGCATTCCCGCGGTGAAGGCGCGGGTCCGCGAACTGGATCTGCCGACTTCCCGCGAACTGGCGCAAGCCGCTCTGACCCTTTGCTCGGCGGCGGACGTGCGCCAGAGTGTCGCCCTCGCGCTGCCGGAGGTGCACTGATGGCCCGCATTCTGACCCTGACCCTGAACCCTGCGCTGGACCTCACCGTGCGCCTGCCGCAGCTGGCACCCGGCGAGGTGAACCGCAGCGAGTCGGTGCTCGGCCAGGCTGCCGGCAAGGGCGTGAACGTCGCCCAGGTGCTGGCCGACCTTGGCCATTCGCTGACCGTCGCCGGCTTCCTCGGCGCGGACAATGCGCAGCCCTTCGAAGCGCTGTTCCGCCGACGCGGCTTCGTCGATGCCTTCGTCCGCGTCCCGGGCGAAACCCGCAGCAATATCAAGCTCGCCGAGGGCACCGGGCGCATCACCGATATCAACGGGCCCGGCCCCGTGGTGGGAGGGGCGCAGCAGGACGCGCTGCTGGATCGCCTCGACCTGATCGCCGCCGACTTCGAGATCGCCGTGGTCGCCGGCAGCCTGCCACGCGGCGTCGATCCCCAGTGGTTGCGCGAGCTGTTGCTGCGCTTGCAGGGGCATGGCTTGAAGGTCGCCTTCGATTGCAGCGGCGCCGCCCTGCGCGCGGGCATCGATGCCGCTCCCTGGCTGATCAAGCCCAACGACCAGGAACTGGGCGAGGCCTGCGGGCAACTCGCCGCCAGTGCCGAGGAACTGACCGCGCAGGTTGAATCGCTGCGCGCTCGTGGCATCGAGCAGGTGGTGCTTTCCCAGGGTGAGGAGGGCGTGCGGTGGTTCGGCCCGCAGGGCGTCTGGCAGGCGCTGCCGCCGAAGGTGGAAGTGGCCAGCACGGTGGGCGCCGGTGATTCCCTGCTGGCGGGCATGGTCCATGGACTGCTCGCCGGCTGGCCGGCCGAGCGCGTGCTGCGCCAGGCCACGGCGGTCGCCGCGCTGGCGGTCACCCAGTTCCAGTTCGGCATCGGCGACGTGCAGCGGCTCAAGCGCATCGAAGACGCGGTGCAGGTTCAGGCGCTGGCTTCCAGCCAGTCCTGAGCGACAGAACAACAAGAGGTATGACGATGAACCTAGCCCTGATCACGGCCTGCCCCAACGGCCAGATTTCCAGTGTGCTCAGCGCCCGCCTGCTGCGCGCGGCGGCCGAACGCCTGGGCTGGTCGGTGTGTGTCGAACAAAGCGATCCGCAGCATCCGGAGCGCCGGTTGAGCGACGGCCAGATCGCCGCAGCCGATTGGGTGCTGGTGGTCAGTACGCAGCCGCTGGAGCTTTCGCGCTTCGCCGGCAAACGCCTGGTCCAGGCCCGGCCGGCCGAAGCGCTGGCCGAGCCCGCCAGCTTCCTGCAACGAGCGCAGGAAGCGGCGCAGGTCTGGCAGCCCGATCAGCCTTCGAGTGCGGCCGCCGCCGCGAAGCCCGCGGCGAAAGTCGTTGCGGTGACGGCCTGCCCGACCGGTGTCGCGCATACCTTCATGGCTGCCGAGGCGCTGCAGCAGACGGCGCAGCAGATGGGCATCGAACTGCGGGTGGAAACCCAGGGCTCGGTGGGCGCGCGCAATCCGCTGACGGCGGAAGAAGTCGCGGCCGCCGATGTGGTCCTGCTGGCGGCTGACATCGAGGTCAATCCCGAGCGTTTCGCCGGCAAGCGCATCTTCCGTTGCGGCACGGGCGTGGCGCTGAAGCAGCCGCAGGCGACCCTGGAACGCGCGTTGAAGGAAGCGACGGCGGAGTCCGCTTCGTCTGTCGGCAACAACGCGGCGCCGACAAAGAATGAAGCGCGCGGCGTCTACAAGCACCTGCTCACCGGCGTGTCCTTCATGCTGCCGATGGTGGTGGCCGGCGGCCTCCTGATCGCGCTGTCATTCGTCTTCGGCATCGAAGCCTTCAAACAGCAGGGCACGCTGGCGGCGGCATTGATGCAGATCGGCGGCGACGCCGCGTTCAAGCTGATGGTGCCGATGCTCGCCGGCTATATCGCCTGGTCCATCGCCGACCGTCCGGGCCTGGCGCCGGGGATGATCGGCGGGTTGCTGGCGAGCACGCTGGGCGCGGGATTCCTCGGCGGCATCGTCGCCGGCCTGCTGGCGGGCTACTCGGCGCGGGCGATTGCCCGGTGGATTCCACTGCCGGCCAGTGTCGCGGCCCTCAAGCCGATCCTGATCATTCCGCTGCTGGCCAGCCTGTTCACCGGGTTGGTGATGATCTACGTGGTGGGTTCGCCGGTGGCGGCGATGATGCGTGCGCTCACCGATTTTCTTGCCGGCATGGGCACCACCAACGCCATCCTGCTCGGCCTGCTGCTGGGCGGGATGATGTGCGTGGACCTGGGCGGGCCGATCAACAAGGCGGCCTATGCATTCTCGGTCGGCCTGCTCGCTTCGCAGAGCTATGCGCCGATGGCGGCGGTGATGGCTGGTGGCATGGTCCCGCCCATCGGGATGGGGATCGCTACCCTGCTGGCGCGGCGCAAGTTCGCCCAGAGCGAGCGCGAGGCCGGCAAGGCGGCGCTGGTGCTGGGGCTGTGCTTCATCTCCGAGGGCGCGATTCCCTTTGCCGCGAAGGACCCCTTGAGGGTGATCCCGGCGAGCATCGCCGGTGGCGCGCTGACCGGCGCGTTGTCGATGCTGTTCGGCTGCAAGCTGCTGGCGCCCCATGGAGGGCTGTTCGTGCTGCTGATCCCCAACGCGATGAACCACGCGCTGCTGTATCTGCTGGCGATTGCCATTGGCAGCGTGGTGACCGGAGTGCTGTATGCGTTGCTCAAGCGCGGTGAGGCGGCGCCGATGATGGTGATGGGCGAGCAGGTACCGGGGCGGGGGTGACAGGGTTTGCCTTGGCGCAGCATCGATGCGGCGGATAACCCGTTCCGGGTTATCCGCCCGACAGTTATGTACAGCGAACCGCCCAGCGCCGGAGATTCCCTGTAGGAGCGGGCCATGCCCGCGACCGCGCGCAGGGCGCGCTGCTACAGGTTGGCGGTGGCGTCAGGCACTACGTAGGTGATGTGCTTGCGCGGCGGTCTGCGGTGCCGGTACCGGCAGGCGGTGCGAGTCGCCACGGCCCATGGGGAAGTACTCGAAGCCGTAGCGTGCGACTCGTTCCGGATCGAACAGGTTGCGCCCGTCGAAGATCACCGGGCCCTTCAGGCGGCTGGCCAGCAGTTCGAAGTCCGGCGCCTTGAACTGACGCCACTCGGTGCAGATGACCAGCGCGTCCGAGCCGCCCAGGGTGGCTTCCGGCGTGCCCATCAGGGTCAGGCGCTCATCGTGGCCATACAGGCGCTGCGCTTCGGGCATGGCCTCGGGGTCGAAAGCCCGCACCTGCGCGCCGGCTTCCCACAGGGCCTCCATCAGCGTACGGCTGGGGGCATCGCGCATGTCGTCGGTATTGGGCTTGAACGACAGCCCCCAGAGCGCGAAGGTACGGCCCTGGAGGTTGCCGCCGTAGTAGCTGTGGATGCGCTCGAACAGCTTGTTCTTCTGCCGCTGGTTGACGGCTTCCACGGCGCGCAGCAGGTCGTTCGAGCAATGGGCTTCCTCGGCACTCTGGATCAGCGCCTGGACATCCTTGGGGAAGCACGAGCCGCCGTAGCCGCAGCCCGGGTAGATGAAGTGGTAGCCGATGCGCGGGTCGGCGCCCATGCCCTGGCGCACGGCCTCGATGTCCGCGCCCAGGTGCTCGGCCAGTTCGGCGATCTGGTTGATGAAGCTGATCTTGGTGGCGAGCATGCAGTTGGCGGCGTACTTGGTCAGCTCGGCGCTGCGCAGGTTCATCGCGATGATGCGGTCGTGGTTGCGATTGAACGGCTCGTAGATCTCGCGCATCAGCGCCATGGTGTCGGCGCGCTCGCAGCCGATGACGATCCGGTCGGGCTTGCGGCAGTCGGCCAGCGCCGAGCCTTCCTTGAGGAATTCGGGGTTGGAGACGATATCGAAGTCCAGGTCGCGGCCTTCTTCGGCGAGCACCTGTTGCACCCGCGCGCGCACACGGTCGCCAGTTCCCACGGGCACCGTGGATTTCTCGACGAGGACCACCGGCTGGGTGCGGTGGCGGGCGATGCCTTCGGCAACGGCCAGCACGGCGCGCAGGTCGGCGGAACCGTCGGCCGCCGGAGGCGTGCCGACTGCGATGAACTGTACGCGGCCATGGGCGGCGGCTTCGGCGACATCGCTGGTGAAGTGCAGGCGCCCGGCTTCCAGGTTGTCCTTCACCAACTCGGCCAGGCCCGGCTCGAAGATGCTGATCTGGCCGCGCTTGAGCTTGGCGATCTTGTCGGCGTCGATGTCCATGCAGAGGACGTCGTGGCCGACCTCTGTCATGACGGCTGCCTGTACCAGACCCACATAACCGATGCCGAATACGCTGATTTTCATGTTGTCGCTCTCCCGCTGAGGGACTTGAAACGAGATTGGGTCAGTCGAACTGCGCGCGCTCGGGGCGAGCGTCGCTGGGCTTGATGACGGTTGTTCTGTCAGGACGGCGTGGCGCGTTGATCGCGATCACGCCGGCGATCACCAGGGCGACGCCCAGGGTGCGTGGCAGGCTCAGGGGTTCGCCAAGGCCCGGCAGCACGGCGGCGCCCAGGTAGACGAAGGCATAGCTCAGGCTCAGCAGCGAATAGGCGCGGCTCAGCGGCAGGTGTTTGAGGGCGAGCAGCCAGCAGAGCATCGACAGCACGTAGGCCAGGACCGCGCCAGCCAGCATCGCCAGGGCGGCAAGGTCCAGTTGCGCGAGGTCGAACGGCCAGTGCGAGGGCAGGCGCGTCATGCTCCAGCGCATGCCCAGCTGTGCGCTGCTCACCAGCAGGACGCTGCCCAGGGCGAAAGCGATGCCGCGCTTCACGAGTGCATCCCCAGCAGGGCGACGCCACCAACGATCAGCGCCACGCCGAACCAGTGGCGCGCATCGATGTGCTCGCCGAACAGACGGCTTGCCAACAGAGTCACCAGCACGAAGTTCAGGCTCAGCATGGGGTAGGCGACGCCTACCTCCAGGCGCTGCAGGACCAGCAGCCAGAGCAGCAGGCCGAATCCCAGGCAGGCGATTGCCAGCAGCAGCCAGGGCGAGAAAAGCTTCGCCGCCACGCCGGACGGAGCATCGCGCCAGCTTTCCACAGCGAACTTCTGCGCCAGCTGGCCCATGCAGGTGAGCAGGCAGACTCCGACCAGCAGCAGGGCCGTCATGGCGCGGCCTGCGGAATCAGCAGGACCACCAGATGGTTCTGCCGGTAACTGATGGCGTCGCTGGGCAGCATGGCCAGTTCGGCTTCGTCGCTGGCGCTGTTGACCCGCATGACCACGCCAATGGAGCCTTCGGCGCGGGCGCGCTCGATCCAGGCGTGGATGCCGTCGAGGGCAATGCTGCGGCCCTGGCCTTCGGGATAGCCCAGGCCGAACTTCAGCTCGCCTTCGGTGTTGAACAGCGTGATGTCGCTGCGCTGGGTGCGCCAGGCGAGTGCGGTGGCGGCGCCCAGGTCGTTGCTCAGCAGGCTGCGGGCGCCCTTGAGTTGCTCCAGGTGCTCGGCGATGAACTGGTCGGGCATCTTGCTGTTGACCATCTTGTTCGGCATCGCGTTGGGCACCAGCGCCACCAGCAGCCAGGCGGCGAAGGCCGGCGCTGCCCAGTAGCGACCGGGCCGCAGCAGTTGCAGCAGGCCGGCGAGCAGCCAGACGATGCAGACCAGGGCAATCATCAGCACGCTGGGCAGTTCGTCGTGGTACTGCGGATGGCGCGCCTGCATGAACACCAGGCCAGCCAGTGCGCTGCTGCCCAGCAGCAGGTTGAGTGCGCCATTGAGCTTCAGCGCGATCAGCTTGCGCTGCTGCAGCGCACGGCCGATGGCGTCGGCCATCAGCAGGGCCAGCGGGGCAAAGCAGGGCATGATGTAGGTCGGCAGCTTGCCCTTGGCCAGACTGAAGAACAGGAAGGGCATGACGAACCACAGCAGCAGGAACAGCAGCCGGGATTCGCGCCAGCCTGCCAGCCCGTTGCGCAGCGCCGGGAAGATCAGCACCGCCCAGGGCAGTGCGCTGGCGAACAGCAGCGGGACGAAGAACCAGAACGGCCGGCCGTGCTGGGCGTCTTCACCGGCGAAGCGGCGGATGTGCTCGTGCCAGAAGAAGAAGTCCCAGAAGTCCTGTTCGCGGGCGTGGATCAGCAGCACCCAGGGCGCGGCGACCAGGACGGCGACCAGCACCGCCAGCGGCCCGAAGCGCAGCAGCTCGCCGAAGCGCTTCTGCAGCAGGGCGTAGGGCAGGCCGACGATCACCGGCAGCAGGAAGGCGAGAAAGCCCTTGGTCATGAAGCCGAAGGCACAGGCCGCGCCCAGTGCACTCCAGGCGAGCAGGCGTCCCCGGGGGGTGGCGGCGTCGAAGGCGAACCACAGGGCGCCGAGGCTGAGGTTCACGCACAGGGTGAACTGCGGATCGAGGTTGGCGTAGCCAGCCTGCCCGGCGATCAGCCCGAAGCTCATGTACAGCAGGCCCGCGACCCAGGTGCGGCGCGGGTCGTTCCACAGTCGGCGGGCGACCAGGATCACCAGCAGGGTGCTGAGTGCCGTGACCAGCGCCGAACCGAAGCGCACGCCGAACAGGTTCTGGCCGAACACCGCCTGGCTGGCCGCGGTCAGCCAGTAGCCGCCGGTGGGCTTCTCGAAGTAGCGCAGGCCGAGCAGGTGCGGGGAAACCCAGTCGCCGCTCTGCAGCATGGCCTGGCTGATCTGCGCATTGCGCGATTCGTCGGGAATCCACAGGCCGTGGAAGGCCATCGGTAGCAGGATGCACAGCACGAAGGCGGCCAGCAGGGTCGGGTAGGCCAGGCGCTTCATGGGTGCTGCACCCCCAGCCAGCCCTCGCGGCCGGCCAGTTCGCCGCGCACCAGGCTGGCGACGGGCAGGGTGGTCGGGTCGTCCGGCAGCAGCCGGCCCAGCGGAACGAAGCGGATGCCGGTGGCCCGTGCCTGGGCCAGCAAGCGGCGGAAGTCGTGGGCCATGAGAATGCCCTCGACCTCGGCATGAATGGTGTACACGTTCAGGGCGTCCATGTCGAAACGGGAAAGGATGTAGTCATTGAAGGCGGACGGCGCCACCTGCGGGCCGACGACTTCGTCGAAGGTCGGCATGTCTACCGGGATTTGCGGGATGCCGGCGCGGCCGTCGGCCAGGCGCGGGCGGAACAGCGAGCTGCCGCGGCAGTCGCTGTTGTAGCGGAAACCGAAACGTTCCTTGGCTTCCACGGTGCGCTCGTCGGCGCGCCAGCCGGCCACCGCCGAACACTCCACCGGGTTGCCGAGGATCTCGGCAAGGGTGTCGACGCCACGGCGGATCTGCTGCTCCAGTTGCTGCGCGCTCCAGCGACCGGCGTTGGCCTGCCAGCCATGGTGGTCCCAGGCGTGCAGGCCGACTTCGTGGCCGGCGTCCTGAGCGCGCCGCATCAGGTGGCCCAGGTCGCGGCCGATCGGCTTGCCCGGCCAGGCGGTGCCGGCCAGGAGAATATCCCAGCCGTAGAGCCCGGCGGCATTGGAGCGCAGCATCTTCCACAGGAACTGCGGACGGATCAGGCGCCACAGGTGCCGGCCCATGTTGTCGGGGCCGACGCTGAAGAAGAAGGTCGCCTTGACGCCGGCCTCCTCGAGCATGTCCAGCAACCGTGGCACGCCATCACGGGTACCACGGTAGGTGTCGACGTCGATGCGCAGTCCTGCCCGCATCAGGCAATGCTTTTCAGCGGAAAGGCGTGGGGAGCACCGCCGGCGCGTTCGGCCAGGGCTTCGCGGAGGAAGAAGTCCAGGGTCTTGCCGATGGTCTCGGCCAGCTCCACGTTCGGCTGCCAGTCCAGCAGGCGACGGGCGTTCTCGATGCTCGGCTTGCGGTGCGACACGTCCTGGTAGCCGTCGCCATAGAAGCTGCGGCTTTCCACTTCGCGGAAGCCGGCGAAGGGCGGGAACTGGTTGCGCAGCGGGTGGGCCTCGAACTGGCGCAGCAGCTCTTCGCCCAGCTGGCGGATACTGGCTTCGTTGTCCGGGTTGCCAATGTTGACGATCTGCCCGTCGCAGCGGCCGCCTTCGTTGTCGATGATGCGCGCCAGCGCTTCGATGCCATCATCCACGTCGGTGAAGCAGCGCTTCTGCTCGCCGCCGTCCACCAGGCGGATCGGGGTGCCTTCCACGAGGTGCAGGATCAGCTGGGTAATGGCGCGGGAGCTGCCGATGCGCGCGGAGTCCAGGCGGTCCAGGCGCGGGCCCATCCAGTTGAACGGACGGAACAGGCTGAACTTCAGGCCCTTCTGGCCATAGGCCCAGATGACGCGGTCGAGCAGTTGCTTGGAGACCGAGTAGATCCAGCGCTGCTTGTTGATCGGGCCGACGATGAGGTTGGAGCTGTCCTCGTCGAAGTTGGCGTCGGTGCACATGCCGTACACCTCGGAGGTGGACGGGAAGATCACGCGCTTGTTGTACTTCACGCAGTAGCGGACCAGCTTGAGGTTTTCCTCGAAGTCCAGCTCGAACACGCGCAGCGGGTTGCGGGTGTATTCGATCGGCGTGGCGATGGCCACCAGGGGCAGGACCACGTCGCACTTCTTGATGTGGTACTCGATCCACTCGGTGTGGATGCTGATGTCGCCTTCGACGAAGTGGAAGTCCGGGTTGCCCTTCAGGCGTTCGATGGCGTCGGAGCCGATGTCCAGGCCATACACCTCGTAGTTGCCGTCACGCAGCAGGCGTTCGGAGAGGTGGTTGCCGATGAAACCGTTGACGCCGAGGATCAGTACGCGGGTCTTGCGCTTGGGCTTGCCGACTGCGCCGTGCAGGCGCGAGCCGTCCACCAGGCCCATCTCGCGGGCCAGTTGCGGGCCGGCAAGGAACAGGCCGCTGTCGTTCTGCTGGCCGGAGAGGATTTCCAGCGAGTCTTCACCACAGGCGATACGCAGGGGATCGACCGACAGGACCGAACCGGGTGCCATGCCATTGTTGCCGGTGGCCACGCGGGAGCTCCAGACGATCAGTTTGCGATCGCCCACCGGGGCGAAGGCGCCAGGGTAAGGCTGGGTGACTGCGCGCACCAGGTTGTGCAGTTCGCGGGCCGGGCGTTTCCAGTCGAGCTGGCCGTCGGCCGGGGTGCGGCGACCGAAGTAGCTGGCGCGGGATTCGTCCTGGGCGACTTCCTGCAGTTCACCACGGGCCAGGCGCGGCAGGGCGGTGGCCAGCAGCTCGCGGGTGGCCTCGCGCAGCTTGCCGTGCAGCACCAGGGCGGTGTCGTCGGCACCGATGGTGACGCTCTGCTGGGCGAGGATGCCGCCGGCATCGGCGCGCTTGACCATGCGGTGCAGGGTCACGCCGGTCTCGGTCTCGCCGTTGACCAGCACCCAGTTGGCCGGGGCGCGGCCACGGTAGCGCGGCAGCAGCGAGCCATGCAGGTTGTAGGCGCCCTTGGCAGCGCAGGCCAGCAGTTCTTCGCTGAGCAGGTGGCGGTAGTAGAAAGAGAAGATGTACTGCGGTTGCAGCTCGCGGATGCGTGCGACCCACAGCGGGTGGTTGACGTCTTCCGGGGCGTGCACCGGGATGCCCAGGCGCGCGCAGAGCTGCGCGACGGAGCCATAGAAGCGGTTTTCCTTCGGATCGTCGGCGTGGGTGAAGACGGCGTCGATCTGGTAACCGGCGGCGAGCAGGGCCTCGATGCCGGCGCAGCCGAAGTCGTGGTAGGCGAAGACGATGGTCTGCTGGGTCATGGCTGGATGGACTCGAAAGAAGGGGAAGAAGTGGTGATCTGGGCGCGCGGTGTCTCGGTGCGGACGATGCGCTCGATGAAGAAGCGGGGGCGGGCGCGCACGTCGTTGTACATGCGCCCCAGGTACTCGCCGAGCAGGCCCATGCCGACCAGCTGCACGCCGGTGAACATGAACAGCACGGCGAACAGCACGAACACGCCGTGGCCGGCCCAGGCGGCGCCGAACAACAGGCGCAACACCACCAGCAGCAGGGCGAAGGCGAAGCCGGCCACTGCCATGCCACCGCCGACGAAGGACAGCAGGCGCAGCGGCGAGGTGGTCATGCAGGTGACCAGGTCGAACATCAGGTTGATCAGGCGCAGGAAGTCGTATTTCGACTCGCCGTGCTCGCGCTCGGCGTGGGCGACGAGGATCTCGCTGGTGTGGCGGGCGAAGCTGTTGGCCAGGATCGGGATGAAGGTGCTGCGCTCGCGACAGGCGAGCATCGCCTTGACGATGCTGGAGCGATAGGCGCGCAGCATGCAGCCGTAGTCGTTCATCGCCACGCCGGTGGAGCGCTGCACGGCGAGGTTGATCAGCTTCGACGGCCAGCGGCGCAGGGCGGAGTCCTGGCGTTGCTGGCGCACGCTGCCGACCACGTCGTAGCCCTTGGCGGCTTCGGCCACCAGGCGGGGGATTTCCTCCGGCGGGTTCTGCAGGTCGGCGTCGAGGGTGATCACCAGGTCGCCCTGGCACTGCTCGAAGCCGGCCATGATCGCCGCGTGCTGGCCATAGTTGCGGTTGAGGATGATCGCCACCACATGGCTGCCCGGCGCCTCGGCGGCTTCCTGCAGCAGGTCGGCGGAACTGTCGCGGCTGCCGTCGTCGATCAGGACGATCTCGTACGGACGATTGAGCTGCTCGCAGGCGGCCGTGGTACGGCGCAACAACTCGGGCAGGCTGGCCTCTTCGTTGTACACCGGGATGACGATGGACACGAGGTTGATCGGATAGGGTTTCACGGTGGCGTTACCGAAGCAGGGTTTCGATGGCGTCGACCACACGGTCCTGGTCGGCCTGGGTCATGTCAGGGAACAGCGGGATGGAGACGATCCGCGAGGAGTTCCACTCGGTGTTGGGCAGTTGCACGCGCGGGTAGCGCTGGCGGTAGTAGCTGTGCAGGTGGCTGCCGATGAAGTGGATGCCGCTGCCGATGCCGCGCTGCTGCAGGCCCTGCATGAAGGCGTCGCGGTCGATGCCGCAGCGCTCCTGGTCGATGCGCAGGACGTACAGGTGCCAGGCGTGATGCTGCGGGTAGTCCGGCACCACCAGCGGTTGCACGGGCAGGTGCGCCAGGCGCTCGGCATAGCCGGCGGCCAGTTCGGCGCGGCGGGCGTTGATCGCTTCCAGCTTGGGCAACTGAACCAGGGCGATGGCGGCGTTGATGTCGGTGAGGTTGTACTTGAAGCCCGGCTCCACCACCTGCGCCTGAGGTTTGCGGCCGTGGGTCAGGCGGTCGTAGGCGTCGACGCCCAGGCCGTGGAACTTCAGGGTGCGCACGCGGTTGGCCAGGGCTTCGTCGTCGGTGACGAACATGGCGCCCTCGGCGCAGGTGAGGTTCTTGATCGCGTGGAAGGAGAAGATCGCGGTGCCGGTCTGACCGACGGGGCGGCCGCGATAGGCGGTGCCGGCCGCGTGGGCGGCGTCCTCGATCACCGGGATCGCGTGACGCAGCGCCAGTTCGTTGATCGGGTCCATGTCGCAGGCAGCGCCGGCATAGTGCACCGGAATGATGGCGCGGGTGCGCGGCGTGATTGCAGCCTCGATGCGCGCGGCGTCGGTCATCAGGGTGTCGCGGTCGACATCGACGAACACCGGCGTGGCGCCCAGCAGGCTGATCATGTTGACGGTGGAGACCCAGGTCTGCGACGGGGTGATCACCTCGTCGCCCGGGCCGATGCCCAGGGCCAGCAGCGCCAGGTGCATGCCGCCGGTGGCAGAGGACAGCGCCACGGCGTGGCGGCAGCCGATCGACTCGGCGAACTTCTGCTCCAGTTCCGCGTTCTTCGGCCCGGTGGTGATCCAGCCCGAGCGCAGGACTTCATTGACTGCCTGGATCTCCTCCTCGCCGATGCTGGGGCGGGAGAAGGGGAGGAAGGGCATTTCCATGTGGTGTTCCAAAGGCCGTCACGGCTCTGTCAGGGGGTGAGAGAACGCTACGGGGAAGATCGTTAAGAAGGCGTTAAGTGGATGTCGTGATTCCGTTCGTCGGTCGAACTTGCGACACGCGACGCCCGAAGGAGTGATGGGAGGTGAGTGAACGGTCTGAAAACGACCTGTCCGATGTCGGAAAACGCTGTTGAACACTCGTTCATCCTTGGCTATGGTGGCCCAACGCTCCTGCGGACCCCTCTGCAGGACATTCCGTCATTCGGATGAGGCCCTTGCATGCGTTATTCGTCGCTTGTGGACAGGATGGTCGGACCCGGCGTCGCTGCCTGGGACATTCACTACGCCGCCATCGCCGCCCAGCGAGCCGGCCGCGACGTGATAGTGCTCAGCGTCGGCGACCCCGATTTCGCTACTCCGGACTTCATCACCGAGGCTGCCGTTTCCGCGTTGCGCGACGGCGACACCCACTACAGTGATGTAGCTGGCAAACCGGCACTGCGCCAGGCGATTGCCGCCTTGCATGAAGGGCGTTTCGGCCAGAAGACCGGTGCCGAAAACGTCATCGTCGTCGCTGGCGCTCAGAACGGCCTGTTTGCCGCGGCGATGTGCCTGCTGGAGAAGGGCGACGAGGTCATCACCTTCGACCCGGTCTACGTCACCTACGAAGCCACGCTGAAGGCCACCGGAGCGGTCCTGGTCGGGGTGCCTACCCGCCCGGAAAACGGTTTCCGCCCCCTGGCCGCCGACATTGCCGCAGCGATCACTCCGCGCACCCAGGCGATCTTCCTGGCCAACCCGAGCAATCCCACCGGTGTGGTGCTGACCCGTGATGAGCTGCTGGCCATCGCCGAGCTGGCCGCGGCCCACGACCTCTGGGTCGTGGTGGACGAGGTCTACGAGGGGCTGACCTTCGAGCGGGAGCACCAGAGCTTCGCCGCGCTGCCGGGCATGGCCGGGCGCACTCTGAGCCTGGGCAGCCTGTCGAAATCCCATGCCATGACTGGCTGGCGCGCGGGCTGGATCGTGGCCAACCCGACCCTGGTCGCGCACCTGGAAAACCTCGCGCTGAACATGTTCTACGGCTTGCCCGGCTTCGTGCAGGAGGCCGCGCTGGTGGCCGTGCGGCGTCACGAAGAGGTGGTCTCGGCGATGCGCGAGATCTACCGCCGGCGCCGTGACCTGGTGGTCGCCGCGCTGAGCGATTGTCCACGGGTGAAGGTGCTGTCGCCCGAAGCCGGCATGTTCGTCCTGGTCGACGTGCGCGATACCGGCCTCAGTTCGCTGGACTTCTCCTGGCAGCTGTTCCATGCCACCGGCGTCTCCGTGCTCGACGCGGCGGCCTTTGGCCCGCAGGCGGATGGCTTCGTGCGGCTGTCGTTCGGGTTGAGCGACGAGAGCATGGCGGAGGCCTGTGCGCGGATCATCCGCTTCGTCGAATCGCTGCCGGCGAGTGCCAATCGCTCCGTAGGAGCGGACTCCGTCCGCGATATCCCGCGTGCCGAAGCTGATCGCGGGCGTAGTCCGCTCCTGCAAGAGCCGGCGCAGCCCGCGACGAAGCCCGTCATCGAAGTGCGCGATATCCACAAGCGTTTCGGCGACTTCGAAGTGCTCAAGGGGGTGTCGCTGTCGGCCCGCGAGGGCGAGGTGATCTCGCTGATCGGCGCCAGCGGCTCGGGCAAGAGCACCCTGCTGCGCTGCATCAACATGCTGGAGATTCCCAACCAGGGCTCGGTCACCGTCAATGGCGAAACCATAGCGCTGGCGCAGAACCGCCACGGCGAGCCGATGGTGGCCGACCAGAAGCAGCTCACGCGCATCCGCTCGCAGCTGGGCATGGTGTTCCAGAGCTTCAACCTGTGGCCGCACCGCACGGTGCTGGAGAACCTGATCGAGGCGCCGACCTTCGTCCTTCACGAGAGCAAGGCCGAGGCCCGCGAGCGCGCCGAGGCGCTGCTGGAACGTGTCGGCCTGGCCGAGAAGCGCCATGAATACCCGGCCTTCCTTTCCGGCGGCCAGCAGCAGCGCGTGGCCATTGCCCGTGCGCTGGCCGTGCGACCGAAAGTGATGCTGTTCGACGAGCCGACCTCGGCGCTCGACCCGGAGCTGGTGGGCGAAGTGCTGAAGGTGATCCGCTCGCTGGCGGAGGAAGGGCGGACCATGATCCTGGTCACCCACGAGATGGCCTTCGCCCGCGACGTTTCCAGTCACGTGGCGTTTCTCCACAAGGGCCTGATCGAGGAAGAGGGCACCGCCGAGGAAGTCTTCTCGCGGCCGCGCAGCGAGCGCTGCCGGCAGTTCGTCAACGCGCACCAGAATCGCTGACCGATGCCGCGCTGTCGGCGCATCGATGAGCGTGACCCAACACTAAATAAAACAATGCAGGGGATCACGATGAACAAGAAAGGTCTGTGCAATCTGATGGTGGGTGCGGCGATGCTGATGGCTGGCGTGGCGAGTGCCCACGCCGAGACGATCCGCTTCGCCCTGGCCGCCGAACCCTATCCACCGTTCTCGCAGAAGCAGCCCGATGGCAGTTGGGTCGGCTTCGAGCCGGATCTGATCCACAAGGTCTGCGCCGAGATGAAAGCCACTTGCGAAATCGACGAGGTGGCCTGGGACGGCATCATCCCCGCGCTGCTGGCGAAGAAGATCGACGTGATCTTCAACTCGCTGTCGATCACCGATGAGCGCGAGAAGCAGATCGCCTTCAGCCGCCCCTACTACGACACCCCGGTGGCTGTCGCCGCGCCTCAGGCCGTGGACGTGCAGATCAGTCCCGAGGGCCTGAAGGGCAAGACCATCGGCGTACAGATCTCCACCGTCAGCTCCAACTACCTGAAGAAGTACTACGAGAAGATCGCCGACGTGCGCTACTACGACACCCAGGACTCGGTGAACGCCGACCTGGTGGCCGGGCGCATCGACCTGATGATGGCAGACGGCATCGCCGTGGCGTCCTTCGTCAAGTCGCCGGACGCCCAGGCCGCCGGCATCGTCAACAAGGGCGAGGTGAAGTACGACCCGGTGTTCGGCCGTGGCGTCGGTGCCGGCCTGCGCAAGGGCGATACCGAGCTGAAGGCGAAGATGGACGAGGCCATCGGCAAGTTGCTCGCCAGCGATGACTACAAGGCGCTGTCGGACAAGTACTTCGGCATGAGCGTCGCGCCCAAGCAGTGATCCCGGCGTGAGCCGGACCCGTGCCCGCCAAGGGCACGGGATGACCCTGAGCCTCCCATCCTGGAGACGGCCATGCAAAGCATCTTCGACCTGATCGGCTTCGGTCCCACCGGCTGGGGCCCGGCCCTGCTCAAGGGGCTGCTGGTCACCCTGCAGATTTCCGTCGGCGCCTTCCTCGTCGGCCTGCTCATCGGCCTGGCCGCGGCCAGCGCCAAGATCAACGGCCCGCGCCCGCTGGCGATGCTCGCGCGCGGCTACACCACGTTGTGCCGGGCGGTGCCGGAACTGCTGCTGATCCTGCTGCTGTTCTACGTCGGCTCCATGGGCCTGAACCAGTTCTTCGAATGGCTCGGCTACGGCCAGGTGAAGCTCAACGGCATGATGGTGGCCATCGTTGTGCTCGGCCTGGTGCAGGGCGCCTACGCCTCGGAAATCTTCCGTGGCGCCATCCAGTCGATTCCCTATGGGCAGATCGAAGCGGCGCGCGCCTACGGCATGCACGGCTTCGGCCTGTTCCGTCGGGTGACCCTGCCGATGATGGCGCCCAACGCGCTGGCCGGCATGGCCAACCTGTGGGTCAACCTGATCAAGGACAGCGCGCTGATCAGCGTGGTGGGCACCAACGAGCTGCTCTACACCGCCAAGCAGGCCGCCGGATCGACCCGTCACTACCTGACCTTCTACCTCACCGCGGCGGCGCTGTATTACGTGCTCACCGTGCTTTCCAACCTGTTCGCGGGCTACCTGGAGCGGCGCTTCCGCCGCTGGATTCCGGCGGTCTGAACGAGGCGCGGCGATGAACGAACACTGGTTATTCGTCTACGGAGCCCTGCTGCTCAAGGGCCTGGGCACCACCCTGGTGATCCTGCTGATATCCGCCACGCTGGGCTTCGTGCTGGCGCTGGGTGTGGCGCTGGCGCGGATGTCGCGCAACTTCCTGGTCTCGCGCCTGGCGCTGGCGTACACCAGCGTGATTCGCGGCACGCCGCTGCTGGTGCAGATCTACATCTTCTACTACGGCCTGGGCAGCCTGTTCGCGCAGTTCCCGCTGATTCGCGGCAGCTTCCTCTGGCCGTACCTGCGCGATGGCTTCTGGTACATCGTCATCGCGCTGATCCTCTCGGTCGGCGCCTATGTCGGCGAGGTGGTTCGCGGTGGTCTGAAAGCGGTGCCGCGCGGCGAGCTGGAAGCCGCCTCGGCGTTCGGCATGAACCGCACGCTGGTGCTCTACCGCGTGTGGCTGCCGCGGGCGATCCGCCTGCTGCTGCCGACCCTGGCGGGGGAGAGCGTGATGCTGCTCAAGTCCACCGCACTGGCTTCCACCATTGCCGTGGTCGACTTGCTCGGCGCCGCCAACGTGGTGCGCGCGCAGACCTTCCAGGTCTACCAGCCGCTGCTGCTGGTAGCGGCGATCTACATCTGCCTGACCTTCATCATCGAGGCGTTGTTCGCGGTGCTGGAACGCACTACGCCGGTTCGCCGCGAGACGCCGAAGCCGACGCAGCGCTCTTGGCTGGGCAAGCGTCGGGCAAGGACGGCAGTTTGAGATTTCGTGGCTCGCATGACGATCTTGCGAGCTAGAGCTGGATTAGGCGGGCGGCGCCCAACGACATCCAGCCGACGCGCAGCAGATCGTTGCCGTACTTCAGGCGTAAGCGCCGCGGCGGAGTCCCTCCACCCAGCAGCGGCTGAGTTCGAGGCCGTCGGCGGCGCTGAAGGTGGTCGGGTTCAGACACCACTCCAGCCACAGTCCGTCGAGCATGGCGGAGAGGCCGATGGCGGCCAGGCGCGGGCGCGCCACGCTGAAGCCTTCGGCGCTGGCGAGTTCGCTGATGAGTTTTTCCAGGATGGCGAGGTAGCTGTGGTAGCCGCGTTCGTGCGCCTCGTTCACTGGCGGCGAGTGGCGGATCAGGCTCCAGAACACTACCCAGGGGCTGAGCAGGTCGGGGTCCAGTACCTGGGGCGAGAAGGACCCGGTGAGGAAGGCTTCCATGCGCACGGCCGGGTCGTTGCCGACCGCGTCGACCTGCCGGTAGAGCGCCTGTGTGACCTCGCTGGCAAGGGTTTCGTAGGCCTGCGCGACCAGGGCGTCGATGCTGCCGAAGTGGTGGTTGACCAGGCCCACGGCGACGCCGGCTTCCTTGGCGATGCGGCGCACCGAAATGCCCGCGTGGCCATCGGCGACCAGGCACTTGAGGCAGGCGCGCACGAGGTGGTCGCGGCGTTCCTCGGGTGTGCTGCGCTGAGCTTTCTGGCGGGGGATATCCAAGGGTGGCGTCCTGTGTTGCGGGGTGCCGTACGTGGCGAACGGTTTCGATACTAGGAGGCGTCGCGGAAGATTTCCACGGGCGTTTTGGATAGAGAGCAGACACAGACCAGACAGAGGAGGGAGGACAGATGATCGAGGACGTTTCCTTTGCCGTACCCGGTGATTCCGGCACTGAGCTGCGTGTGTGCGCCTGGCGTATCGACAGCGGCAGGCCGGGGCCGAAGGTGCACCTGCAAGCGGGTGTACACGCTGACGAAATCGCCGGGATGCTGGTGCTTCACGAGCTGCTGCCGCGCCTGCGCGATGCCGCCGAACGCGGTGCGCTCAATGGCAGCGTGACAGTCGTGCCGCAGGCCAATCCCATCGGCATCGGGCAGTTCCGCCAGGGGCGGATTCTCGGGCGCAACCACGACTCGACCTCGCGCAATTTCAACCGTGGCTTCATCGCCTCGGCGGCCGCCAGCGGCACGCTGGACAACCTCACGCTGTGGCAGAAGCGCCTGGCCGAACTGGCCGCGCCGGCGGACATCGTGCTCGACCTGCACACCGACGACGAGGCCCTGCAATACGTCTACATCCACGAAGGCTTCTGGCCTGCCGCGCAGGACCTCGCCGCCGCGCTGCAAGCGGAGCTGGCGATCATCTGGGAAGGCGACGGCGACGGCGCGTTCGAAGAGGTGGTGATCGCGCCGTGGCTGGCTGAGCAGCGCTTCGCCGGGCGGTTGGTGGCGACGGTCGAGCTGCGCGGCCAGGGCGATGTGAGCGACGCACTGGCGCAGCAGGATGCCGAGGGGCTCTACCGCTTCCTCGGCGCCCGTGGCGTGGTGAGCGACGCCGCGCCGTTGCCGGAGTGGAAGGGCGTTGCCACGCCCATGGGCTTCATGGAAACCGTATTCGCTCCGGCGGCCGGCGTGCTGGTCTTCGAGCGCGAGCTGGGCGACTGGATCGAGGCGGGCGAACGCTTCGCGCGCATCATCGCCCGTCCCGGCGATGCCAGCAGCGAGCACATCCTGCGCGCACCGCAGGGCGGGCTGCTCGCCACGCGCTATCGGGACCGGCTCATTCCGCAGGGAGCCATCGCCGCCAAACTGACGGGGAACGCGACGTCCAGCACCTGGAGCTCCGGCGCGCTCGATCCTTGAGGATTGATGAGATTGCCGGCGTGCTCGGAACTTTTCGCGCGCACAATCGGCTCCCTCTCCCTTCAGGGAGAGGGCTGGGGAGAGGGCAGACAGGCTGGCCGTGAAGTCGAGCTTGGCTCCGTTCCCCCTCCCTAACCCTCCCCCTGAAGGGGGAGGGGACTGTTCGGAGCGAGGTGGTGCATCGAGCCAGACGAAAGCGAAATCACGCAGGAGTGGATTGGCACCCACAAAAACGCCCGCACAAGGCGGGCGTTTTTTTGAGCGGCGAACTCAGTGGTGTTCGCGGGTGGCGCGGAAGGTCACGTCCGGCCAGCGCTCTTCCATCAGGCTCAGGTTGACGCGGGTCGGGGCCAGGTAGGTGAGGTGGCCGCCGCCGTCCACGGAGAGGTTCTCGAAGGCCTTGTCCTTGAACTCCTTGAGCTTCTTCTCGTCCTTGCACTCGATCCAGCGCGCGGACCAGACGTTGATCTGCTCGTAGGCGCACTCGACCTTGTATTCCTCCTTCAGGCGGCTGGCGACGACGTCGAACTGCAGCACGCCGACGGCGCCGAGGATGATGTCGTTGTTGCGCTCGGGGAAGAACACCTGGGTGGCGCCTTCCTCGGCCAGCTCCTGCAGGCCCTGGCGCAGCTGCTTGGACTTCAGCGGGTCCTTCAGGCGCACGCGGCGGAACAGTTCTGGGGCGAAGTGCGGGATGCCGGTGAAGCCCAGCGCCTCGCCTTCGGTGAAGGTGTCGCCGATCTGGATGGTGCCGTGGTTGTGCAGGCCGATGATGTCGCCGGCGAAGGCCTCTTCCAGCTGCTCACGCTCGCTGGAGAAGAAGGTCAGCGCGTCGGCGATCTTCACGTCCTTGCCCAGGCGCACGTGGCGCATCTTCATGCCCTTCTCGTACTTGCCCGAGCAGATGCGCATGAAGGCGATGCGGTCGCGGTGCTTGGGGTCCATGTTCGCCTGAATCTTGAACACGAAGCCGGAGAATTTCTCCTCGGTCGGCGCCACGGTGCGCTCGTGGGCACCACGCTCCAACGGTTGCGGAGCCCAGTCGACGATGCAGTCGAGGACCTGGTCGACACCGAAGTTGCCCAGTGCGGTACCGAAGAACACCGGGGTCATCTCGCCCTTGAGGAAGGCGTCCTTGTCGAACTCATGGCAGGCGCCCTGCACCAGTTCCAGCTCTTCGAGGAAATTGTCGTAGAGGTCGCCCAGGTGCGCGCGCGCTTCGTCCGAGTCGAGCTTGTCGATGACCTTGGTCTCGATGCGCTCGTGGCCGTGGCCCGGCACGTAGACGATGATCTTGTCCTGGGCGAGGTGGTACACGCCCTTGAAGTCGCGGTAGCAACCGATCGGCCAGGTGATCGGCGCGGCCTTGATCTTCAGGACCGCTTCGATCTCGTCGAGCAGCTCGATGGGGTCGCGGATGTCGCGGTCGAGTTTGTTGATGAAGCTGACGATGGGCGTGTCGCGCAGGCGGCAGACTTCCATCAGGGCGATGGTGCGCGGCTCTACACCCTTGCCGCCGTCGAGGACCATCAGCGCCGAGTCCACCGCGGTCAGGGTGCGGTAGGTGTCTTCGGAGAAGTCTTCGTGGCCGGGGGTGTCGAGCAGGTTGATCATGTGCTCGCGGTAGGGGAACTGCATCACCGAGGTGGTGATGGAGATGCCGCGCTGCTTCTCCATCTCCATCCAGTCGGAGGTGGCGTGACGGTCGGACTTGCGCGACTTCACGGTACCGGCGACGGCAATCGCCTTGCCCATCAGCAGGAGCTTCTCGGTAATGGTGGTCTTACCGGCGTCGGGGTGGGAAATGATCGCGAACGTACGGCGCTTCGCGACTTCGGCGGCTTGGATGCTCATGGATGGGTGCCTGGTCGATTCGGTGAAGACGGGCGGCAAGCGGCCCGAAAAGCGCGGGATTATAGCGTAAACCGGTGCGTCGCCGGCAGACCCGGCGACGCAAGGCTCAAGTCCCCGGTGGGGGCCTTCAGTGGTGGCTGTCGGCGACGGGGCCGGCGCCGTGGTAGATGCGCCGCACCAGCGGGCCGATGGACAGGCCCTGGAGCAGGATCGACACCAGCACCACCACGTAGGTCAGGCTGAGGATCAGGTCGCGCTGCTCGCCCAGCGGCAGGGACAGCGCCAGGGCTACCGAGACGCCGCCGCGCAGGCCGCCCCAGACGAGGATGCGGATGGTCCCGGCGGGCACCTGGCGGCGGCCGTTCTCCCGCTGGCGCAGCACCAGGATGGCCGGGGCCACGGTGAGCAGGCGCGAGATCAGCACCGCGCCGCCGAGGGCGAAGGCGGCCACCACGTGCAGCCAGTTGAACGGCAGCAGGAGCAGCTCCAGGCCGATCAGGGCGAACAGCAGGGCGTTGAGGATCTCGTCGATCAGCTCCCAGAACTTGTCGATGTAGCGCCGCGTCTCGTCGGACATGGCGTACTGCCGCGCCTGGTTGCCGATGATCAGGCCGGCCACCACCATGGCGATCGGCGCCGACACGTGCAGCCGCGCCGCCAGCGCCGCGCCGCCGATCACCAGGGCCAGGGTGAGCATGACTTCCACCTGGTACTGGTCGATGCCGCGCATCATCAGGAACACCCCGTAGCCCAGCGCCGCGCCGAACAGGATGCCGCCGATGGCCTCCTGCACGAACAGCCAGGCGATGGTCGACGCGGTGGGCGTTTCGCCGGCCAGCAGGATGCCCAGCAGGATGGTGAAGACCACCACGGCGGTGCCGTCGTTGAACAGCGATTCGCCGACTATGGTGGTGGCCAGCGGCTTGGGTGCGCCGGCGGACCTGAGGATGCCCAGCACCGCGATGGGGTCGGTGGGCGAAATCAGTGCGCCGAACAGCAGGCAGTAGATGAAGTCCACGTGCCAGCCGAAGAGGGCGAAGGTGTAGTAGGCCAGGTAGCCGATCACGGTAGTGGCGATCAGCACACCGAAGGTGGCCAGCAGGCCGATGGGCCACTTGTAGTTGCGCAGGTCCGCCAGGTTCACGTGCAGTGCGCCGGCGAACAGCAGGGCGGGCAGGAACCAGGTCATCAGCACGTCGGAGAAGTCGATGCGGCTGATGATCTGCTGCATCTCGACTTCCAGGACCGGGTAGCCCAGCAGCGACATGCCCTGGGCGATGAAGGAGAACACCAGGGCGGTGGCCATCACGCCGATGGTCGGCGGCAGGCGGATGAAGCGGTAGTTGACGTAGGTGAGCAGGGTGGTCAGCGCGATGAACGCCGCAGCCAGGTCAAGCATGGTGATGGGTCTCCGTGGTAGGCAAGACGCCGGCCCCGAGTGACCTATCCATGGGTCGGGGGCACGCGAAAGGAACCCGATGATAACCGCTGAGCGAAACCGCGTGCGTCTTCGCCGGGCGCATCCGGCGTTGGGCAAGCGTACTTGGGCGATGGTTCAGCCGAGTCGAGGATTTTTTTGAAAAAAGTTTTGTCGCCCACAGCCCCCGGACCATGGGGGCTGACGCCGATTTCGCCTGCGCGCGATGGCAGAAGGATGGCAATTTTATTGAACGGATGGACACGGACGGGGGTCCACCCCTTCGCGACGGTAATCCGCAAACGCATTCGCAAGTGCTTGATTCCCGTCGCGTTTAATCGCGGTCCCAGATGGGTTTCTGGACGGGATCGAGCGTCAAGTGAGCGGGGCGATGCCAGTCGCCGCGCACCCGAAGGGAGTCCCCCAACCATGGTGAAAACCACCACGGGCAAGGCCCTGTTCGGCGTCTGCTTTGCAGTCGTTGTTCTGGCTTTGCTGATCCACTGGATCACCCCTGCCACCTTGTGGCAGTACCGCGAAGACCTGCTGTTCTACCTGCAGGCGCACCTGGTCCTGGTGTTCGCGTCCATGCTGGCCGCCGTCGCGGTCGGTATCCCCGCCGGCATCCTGCTCAGCCGGCCCGCCCTGCAGGGGCAGGCCGAACGCCTGATGCAGGTGTTCAACGTCGGCAACACCATCCCGCCGCTGGCCGTGCTGGCCATCGCCCTGGCGATAGTCGGGATCGGCAACGGTCCGGCGATCCTCGCCCTGTTCCTCGCCTCGCTGCTGCCCATCGTGCGCAATACCTACGAAGGCCTGCGCGCCGTGCCGGCTTCGCTCAAGGAAGCGGCCACCGGTATCGGCATGACACCGCGCCAGGTATTGCTGCGGGTCGAGTTGCCCAACGCGGTGCCGCTGATCATGGGCGGCGTGCGCATTGCACTGGCACTGAACGTGGGCTCCGCGCCGCTGGCCTTCCTGATCGGCGCCAACAGCCTGGGCAGCCTGATCTTCCCCGGCATCGCCCTGGACGACCAGTCCAAGCTGCTGCTCGGCGCCGTGTGCACCGCGCTGCTGGCGCTGGTGCTCGATGGCCTGGTGGTGCTGTTCAGCCGCACCGTGCTGGAGCGGGGGCTGACGCAATGAAGGGACTCGATTTCAAAGGAGCCGGCATGAAACGTCTGCTTGGCGCGCTGGGGCTGCTGCTTGCCGCCGCCACGGGAGCTGCGCACGCGGCCGATGTGATCCGCATCGGCGGCAAGCCGTTCACCGAACAGCGCATTCTCACCGCCATCACCGCGCAGTACCTGCAGAGCAAGGGCTATGAGGTGAAGGTCACCAACGGCCTGGGCAGCACCCTGGCGCGCAGCGCGCAGCAGAGCGGCCAACTCGATCTGGTCTGGGAGTACACCGGCTCATCGCTGATCGTCTACAACAAGGTCAAGGACAAGCTGGACGCCCAGCAGTCACTGGCCAGGGTCCGCGAACTGGACGGCAAGAAGGGGCTGGTCTGGCCCAAGCCGGCGCCGTTCAACAATACCTACGCCCTGGCGATGCCCGAGGAACAGGCCGAGAAACTCGGCGTGCGGACCCTCAGCGACCTGGCCCGGGTGATGAAGGAGCAGGGTGCGAAGCCGAGCCACCTGTTCGCCATGGACCCGGAGTTTGCCGGGCGCCCCGACGGCCTCGGGCCGATGAGCGAGCTGTACGGCTTCCACTTCACCCGTGACGACGTGCGGCAGATGGATGCCGGGCTGGTGTACACCGCGCTGAAGAATCGCCAGGTGTTCGTCGGCCTCGTCTACACCACCGACGGCCGCCTGCAGGACTTCAAGCTGCGCGTGCTGGAAGACGACAAGCACTTCTTCCCCTTCTACAACGCCGCCCCGGTGCTGCGCGCCGATGCGCTGCAGAAGCACCCGGAGCTGAAGACCCTGTTCGAGCCCATCTCCGACCTGCTCGACGACAAGACCATGCAGGCGCTCAACGCCCAGGTCGACATCGACCAGGAGCCGCCGCAGCGTGTGGCGCAGAAGTTCCTGCGCGAGCACAAGCTGCTGGGCGACAAGGGCCAGTCCACCAATGACCAGCCCGCCGGGGAGGACAACTGATATGGACTTCATGACCGTGATTTCCCGCCTGGACTGGGCCCAGGTCGGGCAACTGACGTTGCAGCACCTGATGCTGGTGTCCATTGCGGTAGGCCTGGCGATCATCGTCGGCGTGCCGCTGGGCGTGCTGATGACGCGCTTCCGCTGGCTCGCCGGGCCGCTGCAGGGCGCCGCCACCGTGGTGCTGACCATCCCTTCCATCGCGCTGTTCGGCCTGATGCTGCCGCTCTACTCGAAGATCGGCCAGGGCCTCGGCCCACTGCCGGCGATCACCGCAGTGTTCCTCTATTCGCTGCTGCCGATCCTGCGCAACACTTACCTCGCGCTGACCAATGTCGAACCCGGCATCCGCGAAGCCGGCAAGGGCATCGGCATGACGTTCTGGCAGCGCCTGCGGATGGTCGACATCCCCATCGCCGTCCCGGTGATCCTCGCCGGCGTGCGCACCGCCGTGGTGATGAACATCGGCGTGATGACCATCGCCGCGGTGATCGGCGCCGGTGGCCTGGGCGTCCTCATCCTCAATTCCATCAGCCAATCCAACATGCCCATGCTGGTGGTCGGCGCCGTGCTGGTGAGCCTCTTGGCCATCGCCGCCGACCTGCTGCTGCAGTGGTTGCAGCGTGCGCTCACCCCGAAGGGCCTGCGCCCGCAGACAGGAGACTGAACATGATCGAACTCGACCAGCTGACCAAGACCTTCACCCTCAAGGACGGCAAGGAATTCCGCGCCGTGGACAAGGTCAGCCTGACCGTGGAGAAGGGCGAGATCTGCGTGTTCCTCGGCCCCTCTGGTTGCGGCAAGACCACCACGCTGAAGATGATCAACCGCATCATCCAGCCCACCTCTGGGCGCGTGCTGATCGACGGCCAGGACACCGCCGAACTGGACGAGGTGACCCTGCGCCGGCAGATCGGCTACGTGATCCAGCAGATCGGCCTGTTCCCCAACATGACCATCGAGGAAAACATCATGGTCGTGCCGCGCCTGCTCGGCTGGGACAAGCAGAAGTGCAAGGACAAGGCGCGCGAGCTGATGGCCATGGTCAAGCTCGAGCCCAAGCAGTATCTGTCGCGCTACCCGCGTGAATTGTCCGGCGGGCAGCAACAGCGTATCGGCGTGATCCGCGCGCTGGCAGCCGACGCCCCGCTGCTATTGATGGACGAGCCGTTCGGCGCGGTGGACCCGATCAACCGCGAGTCGATCCAGAACGAGTTCTTCGAGCTGCAGCGCAAGCTGGGCATGACCGTGATCATGGTCAGCCACGACATCGACGAGGCGATCAAACTGGGCGACAAGGTGGCGGTGTTCAAGAGCGGCCGCCTGCTCCAGTACGACCACCCGGACACCCTGCTGGCACACCCGGCGGACGAGTTCGTCAGCGCCTTCACCGGCCAGGACAGCACCCTCAAGCGCCTGCTGCTGGTACGCGCCGAAGATGCGGCCGACAGCAGCATCGTCACCGCCAGCCCGGGCACCACCGTCGCCGAAGCCGTGGAGAAGATGGAAGAAGACGACCGCCGCTACCTGGTGGTGGTGGACGCCAACGGCAAGGGGCTGGGCTACGTGCGCCGCAAGGACATGCGCCGCAAGGACGGCGTGTGCAGCGACTTCCTCAACGAGTTCCGCGTGACCGCCAGCCACGACGAGCACCTGCGCATCCTGTTGTCGCGCATGTACGAGTTCAACAGCTCGTGGTTGCCGGTGCTGGATGCCGAGGGGCAGTTCCTTGGCGAGGTGACGCAGGAGTCGATCGCCGATTACCTGAGCTCGGGGCGCTCGCGTGGGCGCAAGACCAACATCGTGTCGCCGGCGGAGGTGGCGCAGGCTTCCTGACTTTATATGTGAAGGTTGGGGCGCCTGACTCTTCCGTGCGAATGCTGACTTCGCAGCGGACGGCTGCCCTCTCCCTAACCCTCTCCCTGAAGGGAGAGGGGATATCCGTGCCGGCTGCGGTGTTCGTGCTATCCGGCTGACGCAGCGCTATCAGTGAGCTCGGAACGCTCCCTCTCCCTTCAGGGAGAGGGCGGGGGAGAGGGCCGCCCAGCTCCGATTTTCTCCACTGCACCTCTCAAGAAAACTTCCCCCCGCACCACCCATCCCGAAACGCTGAACTCCCCCCTCTGTCACCGGTCGTTAACTCAGTAGGACGATGATGCAGAAACCCGTCGAAAGCCCCGTTCTGTGCGGTATTCCGTGCATTTTGTTGAGTATCTGAAACAGTCAACCGGCAGTGCGACAAAGGGATGCGAAAAAGCGGCAAATCAGGGTTGAACTCAGGGACTTCAGGTCCTAAAGTTCGCGCCCGAACGTCCATGCTGGAAACGATCCATCCGGCTCAAGTACTGACGACGAGAGGCACCGGCGCCACTGACCGGTACCGGTGATACTCGGCGACATGCCTTGGGAAGTAGGCGAACCAAAGTGGGGAAACGGATTCGACGTTCAGCTTCACCCCTACGAATAACCTGTTCTGCCATTTGGAGTCCCAACCATGTCCATCAAGGTCGAGGATTACTTCGCCCCCGAAACCTTCCAGCGCATGAAGGCGTTTGCCGACAAGCAGGAAACCCCCTTCGTCGTCATCGACAAGCAGACCATCGCCGATGCTTACGACCAGCTGACCGGCTGCTTCCCGTTCGCCAAGATCTACTACGCAGTGAAGGCCAACCCGGCCACCGAGATCACCGAGCTGCTGCGCGACAAGGGTTCGAACTTCGACATCGCCTCCATCTACGAGCTGGACAAGGTGATGAAGACCGGCGTGCGCGCCGAGCAGATCAGCTACGGCAACACCATCAAGAAAGCCCGCGACATTCGCTACTTCTTTGAAAAGGGCGTGCGCCTGTTCGCCACCGACTCCGAAGCCGACCTGCGCAACATCGCCAAGGCCGCGCCGGGCTCCAAGGTCTACGTGCGCATCCTCACCGAAGGCTCCACCTCGGCCGACTGGCCGCTGTCGCGCAAGTTCGGCTGCCAGTCGGACATGGCCATGGACCTGCTGGTGCTGGCCCGCGACCTGGGCCTGGTGCCCTACGGCGTGTCCTTCCACGTGGGTTCGCAGCAGCGCGACATCGGCGTGTGGGACGCGGCCATCGCCAAGGTGAAGGTCATCTTCGAGCGCCTGAAGGAAGAAGACGGCATCGAGCTGAAGCTGATCAACATGGGCGGCGGCTTCCCGGCCAACTACATCGCCAAGACCAACAGCCTGGAAACCTACGCGGAAGAGATCATTCGCTTCCTCAAGGAAGACTTCGGCGACGAACTGCCGGAAATCATCCTCGAGCCGGGCCGCTCGCTGATCGCCAACGCCGGTATCCTGGTCAGCGAAGTCGTGCTGGTAGCGCGCAAGTCGCGCACCGCGGTCGAGCGCTGGGTGTTCACCGACGTGGGCAAGTTCTCCGGGCTGATCGAAACCATGGACGAGTCCATCAAGTTCCCGATCCACGTGGAGAAGGCGGGCGAGCTGGAAGAAGTAGTGATCGCCGGGCCGACCTGCGACAGCGCGGACATCATGTACGAGCACTACAAGTACGGCCTGCCGCTGAACCTGGCCGCTGGCGACCGCCTGTACTGGCTGTCCACCGGCGCCTATACCACCAGCTACAGTGCGGTGGAGTTCAACGGCTTCCCGCCGCTGAAGGCGTTCTACCTGTAAGGCTCGGCTCCAATGAAAAAGCCCCGCATCAGCGGGGCTTTTTCTTTCTGGGCTCATCGCAGCAGCGGAAACCCAACGCCAGCCTTCCCCTGTAGGAGCGGGCCATGCCCGCGATTCGCCGGCAAAGCCGGCGTTTCAGGCAAGCGGCGTCAATCTGCAGAGGCGTTCCAGGGATGCGTTCGCGGGCATGGCCCGCTCCTACAGGCGGAATTCTTTACTGGCGCGCAATGAAAAACGCCCCGCAAAGGCGGGGCGTTCTTCAGGGCACCGGGTCCGACTCAACCCTCCTTGGGCTGCGTCTCCGACGGGGTCAGGGCCGTGGCCGGCGTTTTGGCGTCCTTGGCGATTTCCTGCGGCGGCGTGGCCTGGTCCTGCGGCAGTTTGTCGAAGTCGTGCAGGCCGTCCTTGCGGTACGGGTCGCCGATCCAGCGCGGCGTGGCGACGAACTGGCCGCTCACCAGGCTCTTGGCCGGCTCGTAGCGGTCGTAGCTGAGGCCGGCGAGGTCCGACAGGGTGTGGATCAGGTGCGAGCTGCTGTACGGACGGTTGGCCACCGCCTGCAGGTCGCGCGGGTGGTTGGTCTGCCAGCTCGGCGAGGTCCAGATCATGAACGGGATGGTGTACATCGGCCGGGTCGGGTCCATCTCGTTGCGGCCCAGGCGGTCATGGTTGCCCGAGCTGTAGACATCCTCGCCATGGTCGGAGAGGTAGAGCATGAAGCCGTTGGCGTTGGACTCGTTGTAGCGCTTCATCAGGCTCGACACCACGAAGTCGTTGTAGCGCACCGCGTTGTCGTAGAAGTTGTAGGTCTCCACCTGGTCATCCGACAGCGCCGACGGCACGCCCTGACGGTCCTTGAAGTAGGCGAACTCCTCGGGGTAGCGGTAGCGGTAGTCCATGTGCGTGCCAAGCAGGTGGATCACGATGAACTTCTTCTGCGCCGGGTCGCGCAGTGCCTTCTCGAACGGCGCCAGGACCACGCCGTCGTACTGGCTGGCGTTCTGGTTGCGCTGGTTGTTCAGGTACGCCTGCTCATCCGTCTGCTGGGAGAAGGTGGTGAGCATGGTGTTGCGCTTGGTCATCGTCTGCTGGTTGGTGATCCAGAAGGTCTTGTAGCCCGCCTGTTTCATCAGGTTGATCAGCGACGGATCGGTGAGGAACCTGTCCGGGTTCTGCTCATCGCCGAAGGTGAGGATCTGCTGCATCACCTCGATGGTGTAGGGGCGCGGCGCGACTACGTTCTGGAACACGGTGAGGCCAAGGCCGCTGGCGGCGAGGGCGTCGAGGTTCGGCGTGGTTTCGCGGCCGTAGCCGTACAGGTGCATGTGCTGGCGGGTGGTGGATTCGCCCAGCACCAGGACCAGGGTGCGCGGGTCGTTGCCGCTGCTGTCCTTGAGGTTCTGCAGGGGCGGCAGGGAGGCGTTCTGCTGCAGCAGCTTCTGCATGTTGTCCAGCTGCTGGCGGTACTGGACGTAGCCGACCACCAACTGCCACGGTACTGCCGGCTCCATGCGCGACTGCACCTTTTCCACGGCCTGGGCGAAGGTGCGCTCCTGGGTGACCATCTGCTTGTAGAAGGGGTAGAACAGGTTCAGTACCACCAGCAGCACGGCCAGCGGCACGCGGGCATAGGCCGGCATGCGGATCGGGCGGATGCGCTTCCACAGCAGCACGGCGACCACGCTGTAGGCCAGCAATGCCAGGCACAGCCAGAGGCTGAAGTACTGGCTGAAGTACTCGCCGGCCTCGGCGGTGTTCGACTCGAACATCACGAAGATGACGCTCTGCGAGAACTCCTGCTTGTAGATGCCGAAGTAGCTCAGGCCCACCAGCGAGGCGCCCCAGAGCACCAGGCCGATGACGGCGGCGATGCCCTTGGTGAAGCGCGGCAACAGCAGTGGCGGCGCCAGCCACAGGCTGCTGAGGAAGAAGGCATCACGGAACCCGGCAAAACCGGTGGTGCCGCTGAACAGGATCAGCGCCTGGGTGACGCCGGAGAAATACCAGAAGAACAGCAGGAGCCAGCCCAGGGCGGCCCAGTCCACGCGTTTGCGCGCTGCGGGGGATGTGGTGTTCGACACTTGCGCCTCGTTGTTGCCAGGCGGCTGCCGAGTGCTCCGGCAGCCAGGGTAGCCGGCGATGCTAGCAAGGCGGGCGTGAAAATTACGTCAAGGGACGTCAGAGAACGCCCATTTGCTGGGCAAGGGCGCGCAGATCCGACTCGTCGCCCAGTTCGGCGGCGCGCTGGTAGTACGCCAGGGTCAGCTCGCGCAGGCTTGGCGGCATCGATGCGGCGAGCTGCTCACGGGCCACGCGCAGGAAGTTGAGATTGCCACCTTCCAGCGCGCGCTCCAGCCAGATGCGCGCCGCTGGCAGGTCACCGCGTTCGGCGAGTACCGAGGCATGGCTGAACTGGCCGCGGAAGTCGCCGGCTTCGGCGGAGCGGCGGTACCACTGGTGCGCCGCGTCCAGATCGCGCGGCACCACCAGGCCTTCCTCGTGGAAGCGCCCGACCAGGTTCATCGACTTGGCGTGGCCCAGGGCCGCGGCGCTCTGGTACAGCGCCAGCGCGCGGGCGTCGTCGCGTGCCACGCCGCGGCCGGTGGAAAGCAGGTTGGCGAGGTTGTACATCGCCCAGTCGAGCTTCTGCTGCGCGGCCATCGTGTAATGACGGGCGGCGCCGGCTTCGTCCTTCGCGCAGCCCCAGCCGTGCTCCAGGCAACGTCCGAGCATGTTGCGCGCCATGGCGTGGCCGCGCTCGGCGGCGATGCCGAACCAGGTCAGGGCAAGGCCGATGTCCTGCTCGATGCCATGGCCGTCGAGGAGGATCTGTCCGAGCAGGGCCTGGGCCTCCAGGTCACCTTCGCGGGCACCGGTGACGATGAGGCGGGCGGTCTGCCGAGGATCATCGGCGAGCTGGCCGGTGAGGTCTTCGACGTTGATTTCTTCAGTGCGACGCAGGACGAAACTCATGGCAGATCAGACGTCCACCCAGCGGCGCAGCAGGTTGTGGTAGGTACCGGTCAGCTCGATCAGCGCCGGGTGGTCCGGCACGTCGCGGGTCAGCGCCTGGATCGACTGGTCCATCTGGAACAGCAGGGCGCGCTGGCTGTCTTCGCGCACCAGGCTCTGGGTCCAGAAGAACGAGGCGATGCGTGCACCGCGGGTCACCGGGTTGACCTTGTGCAGGCTGGTGGCGGGGTAGAGCACCAGGTCGCCAGCCGGCAGCTTGACCTGCTGGGTGCCGTAGGTGTCCTGGATCACCAGTTCGCCGCCGTCGTAGTCCTCCGGATCGCTGAAGAACAGCGTCGAGGAGACGTCGGTGCGCACCCGCTCGCGGCCGCCCTGGGTGTCGCGCACGGCGTTGTCGATGTGGAAGTCGAACGAGCCACCGCCGGTGTAGCAGTTGAACAGCGGCGGGAACACCTTGCTCGGCAGCGCGGCGGACTGGAACAGCGGGTTGCTCCACAGGCGCTGCAGCATGGCTTCGCCGATCTCGCGGGCCAGCGGGTGGTCCTGCGGCAGTTGCAGGTTGTGCTTGGCGCGGGACGACTGGTAGCCGGCGGTGACCTTGCCGTCGGCCCATTCGGCCTGTTCCAGGGCGGCGCGGATGCGCGTCACCTCATCGCGGGTGAACACGCCGGGAATGTGCAGCAGCATGGGCCGGTTCCATCAGATTCGATAATTTGCCAATGATAATGATTTGCAACAGATAGGTACAACCGCCATACCCCTACTTCCGACAGGGAGAAAGTGTAAAAGTTGTAAATCATATGCGTATGGTAATGAATGTGAATTGATACAAATTCTCAGTTGCAATAAATTGCGCGGCCTTCATGAGCCCCTGGGGAGGGAGTTTCGATGTCGCGTCAATCCACCGAGTTCGCCGGCAGCAAGCCGCGCCTTCTAGTCAGCGCTGTCGGCGTGGCGATCACCGCCATGTCCGGCACCCACCTGGTCCACGCTGCCGAGGCGGCGCCGAAGCAGTCCGGCGAGGACGTGCTGTCCCTGGACGCCGACACTGTCGTCGGTGCGCAGCAGCAGGACCCGACCACCTACAACGTGGAGAAGTCCGCGTCGAAGAAGTACACCGCGCCGCTGCTGGATACGCCGCGCTCGGTCACTGTGGTACCGCAGCAGGTGATCAAGGACACCGGCGCGCTGACCCTGCAGGATGCCCTGCGCACCGTACCGGGCATCACCTTCGGCGCCGGCGAGGGTGGCAACCCGACGGGCGACCGTCCGTTCATCCGTGGCTTCGACGCGCAGAGCGACACCTACGTCGACGGCGTGCGCGACACCGGCGCGCAATCGCGTGAAGTGTTCAACCTCGAGCAGATCGAAGTCAGCAAGGGCCCGAACTCGGCCTTCGGCGGCCGCGGCTCGGCCGGTGGCAGCCTGAACCTGATCAGCAAGCAGGCCAAGGCCGGCAACTTCACCGACGGTAGCTTCACCTACGGTTCCGACCAGACCCGTCGCTACACCCTGGACACCAACCAGGAGTTCCTCGACGGCAACGCCGCCTTCCGCCTGAACCTGATGACCCACGACCAGAACGTCGCCGGTCGCCAGGCCGTGGACGCCAGCCGCTGGGGCATCGCGCCGTCCGTGACCTTCGGCCTCAACGGCCCGACCCGCGTCACCGTCAGCCACTACCACCTGGAAAGCGACGACACCCCGGACTCGGGCATCCCGTACGCCAAGAGCGCCGACCGCAGCAAGCACAACCCCGACAAGCCGGTGAACGTCGACCGCGACAACTACTACGGCCTCGAGGATCGCGACTTCCAGAAGAGCCGCATCGATACCAGCACCATCACCTTCGAGCACGATTTCAACGATGCCCTGAGCCTGCGCAACACCCTGCGCTACGGCACCGCGCACCAGGACTACATCTGGACCCAGCCTGACGACAGCCAGGGCAACATCAACAACGGCACCGTCTGGCGCCGCAACAACAACCGCATCAGTACCACCACCACCGCGACCAACCAGACCGACCTGTTCGGCGAGTTCTACGTTGCCGGCTTCAAGAACAGCTTCACCACCGGCCTGGAGTTCACCCGCGAAGACAGCAAGCGCGACGGCTACACGGTGAACACCAACACCGGCTCCAGCGCTGGCGCCAACAAGTGCCGCCCGGCCATCGTCGGCGCGCCCAGCGGCTACAACTGCACCAGCCTGGAAAACCCCAATCCGCACGACCCGTGGAACGGCAGCATCACCCGCAACTACAAGCCGCTGAACACCGTCGGCACCACCAAGGCGATCTACGGCTTCGACACCATCGACCTGAACGAGCAATGGCAGGTCAACGTCGGCGCGCGTTTCGACAGCTTCGAGACCACCGCGAAGAACCACGGCGTTACCCCGACCACCAAGTTCGAGGACAGCTCGAGCTTCTGGAACTGGCAGGCCGGCGTGGTCTTCAAACCGGCGCCCAACGGCAGCATCTACGCTTCCTACGCGACTTCGGCGACGCCGCCCGGCTCGATGCTGGACAACGGTGACACCGGCAACGCCGTGGATACCTTCGCGGTGAAGAACAACCTGGAGCCCGAAGAAACCACCAACTATGAAATCGGCACCAAGTGGAACTTCCTCGACGAGCGCCTGGAACTGACTGCGGCGATCTTCCGCACCGACAAGGACAACACCCGCGTACTGGTCGCCAACCAGACCTACGACAACGCCGGTCAGTCCCGCGTCGACGGCATCGAGCTGTCCGCCAGCGGCAAGCTCACCGACAAGTGGAAAGTCTTCGCCGGCTACAGCTACCTCGACAGCGAACTGGTCAAGGCGGGCAAGTCCGGTCGTAGCGGCACGGTGAACGCCACCGCCGCCTCCAACGACGGCAACCAGATGCCCAACACCCCGGAAAACAGCTTCAGCCTGTGGACCACCTACGACGTCCTGCCCAACGCCACCATCGGCGGCGGCACCTTCTACGTCGACAAGGTCTACGGCGACGTGGCCAACACCATGTACGTCCCGGACTACTGGCGCTACGACGCGATGGCCGCCTACAAGCTGAGCAAGAACGTCGACTTCCAGCTCAACGTGCAGAACGTCTTCGACAAGCAGTACTTCGACAAGGCCTACGCCTCGCACTATGCGTCGCAGGCGGCCGGCCGCACCGTGCTGCTGTCCACCAACTTCCACTTCTAAGGCCGCGCGTCTCTGGCGACCTGCCCCGGCCGATGCTCCTCGGCCGGGGCTTTTCTTTGTCCGGGGCTGGCGCCCGTTCGGCGAAGGTAAGGCCAGGGTAAAGATTGTTAAATCGGCTGCGCTTGCGAGCCATTCTCATTAAAATGCCCGCCCTGCGTGAAGGGTCTGCGAAGGTGAAGCCGCGGTGTTGAAGAAAGTCCTGTTCCAGTTGCATTGGCTGTTCGGTATCAGCGCAGGTCTGGTGCTGGCGCTGATGGGCATCACCGGGGCGATGCTGTCGTTCCAGGATGAAATCCTGCGCGCCATCAACCCCGAGAGCCTGGTGGTGGAAAAGCGCGCCGAAGCCGTGCTGCCGATGGACGAACTGATCCGCCGGGTGGAGAGCGCCGAGCCGGGCAAGAAGGTTTCCTTCCTCTGGCTGAAGACCGAGGGTGTAGAGTCCGCACGCCTCTTCTTCAGCCCGCCGCCGGGCCAGCGTCGCGGCGAATCGCGCTATGTCGACCCTTACACCGCTGAAGCCCTGCCCGCACCAGTGGGCGAGGGCGCCTTCATGTTCATCATGCAGCTGCACCGCTTCCTCGCTGCCGGCGAAGTCGGCCAGCGCATCACCGCGGCCTGCACCCTGATCCTGATCTTCTTCTGCCTTTCCGGCCTGTACCTGCGCTGGCCGCGCAAGGCATTGAACTGGCGCACCTGGCTGACCTTCGACTGGCGCAAGAAGGGCCGCGCCTTCAACTGGGACCTGCATGCCGTGGTCGGCACCTGGTGCCTGGTGTTCTACCTGCTGGCCGCGCTGACCGGCCTGTACTGGTCCTACGAGTGGTACCGCAACGGCCTGTTCAAGCTGCTCGACGACGCCCCTGCCGGCCAGGCCAAGGGCGGCCAGCGTGGCGGTGGTAAACGCGGTCCGGCGCCCGAGGGCCCGCCGCCAGTGGTGGATGCCACTGCCATCTGGAACACCGTCGCGCAGACCGGCGGCCCCAACATGACCGCCTACAACCTGCGCCTGCCGCCGGTAAAGGGCCAGCCGGCCACCGTGTTCTACCTCCTCGATGACGCAGCCCATGAGCGCGCCTTCAACGAGATGACCATCGACCCGGCCAGCGGCAAGCTGCTCAAGCACCGCCGCTACAACGACAGCAGCGCCGGCAAGCAACTGCTGACCAGCGTCTACGCCCTGCACGTGGGCAGCTACTTCGGCCTCACCGGGCGCATCCTGATGATGCTCGCCAGCCTGAGCATGCCGTTGTTCTTCATCACCGGCTGGCTGCTCTACCTCGACCGCCGCCGCAAGAAGCGCGCCGCGCAGGCCGCCCGAGGCGAACTGGACAACAACGCCGGTGGCGCCGACTCCTGGCTGGTGGGCTACGCCAGCCAGAGCGGCTTCGCCGAACAACTGGCGTGGCAGAGCGCCGGCCAGCTGCAGGCTGCCGGGCTGCCGGTGCGCGTCGAACCGCTGGGCAAACTGGATCGCGCGCAGCTGGAGCAGACCCGCAACGCGCTGTTCGTGGTCAGCACCTTCGGCGAAGGTGAAGCGCCGGACAGCGCCCGTGGCTTCGAGCGCCAGGTGCTTGGCCAGACCCTCGGCCTCAATGACCTGCGTTTCGCCGTTCTCGCCCTGGGCGACCGCCAGTACGAACACTTCTGCGGCTTCGCCCGGCGCATGCAGGGCTGGCTGCAAGGGCAGGGCGCGCGCCCGCTGTTCGATGGCGTGGAAGTCGACAACGGCGATGCCGCCGCGCTGCACGACTGGCAGGTCCGTCTGGCCGAACTCTCCGGCGCCGCGCCGCAAGTGGCGTTCACTGCACCAGCTTTCGAGGTCTGGACGCTGAGCGGTCGCGAACACCTCAACCCCGGCAGCCAGGGCGAATCCACCTGGCTGCTGCGCCTCACCGCGCCGAACGATTCGCAGATCGACTGGGCTGCCGGCGACCTGGTGGAAATCGTCCCGCGCCAGCCTGACTTCCTCGTTGCCCGCTGGCTCGAACGCCTCGGCCTCGATGGCACCGCCAAGGTGCAGGTGGATGGCCTGGCCATGCCGCTGCAGGACGCCCTGGCCGGCTGCCTGCTACCGGGCAACCTCGAACACCTGGTCGGCCAGCATGGCCAGGCGGTGTATGACGCGCTGATCAAGCTCTCGGTGCGCCAGTACTCCATCGCCTCGCTGCGCAGCGCAGGCACCCTGGAGCTGATCGTCCGCCAGGAACAACATGCTGACGGCTCGCTGGGTATCTGCTCCGGCTGGCTCACCGAGTACCTGCCCGAGGGCGGCAGCCTGCTGCTGCGCCTGCGGCGCAACCGCAGCTTCCACCTGACCGAGGAGGATCGCCCGCTGATCCTGATCGGCAACGGCACCGGTATCGCCGGCTTGCGCGCACTGCTGCAGGCGAGCGTGGCCGAGGGCCGCTCGCGCAACTGGCTGCTGTTCGGCGAGCGCAATATCGCCCATGACTTCTATTGCCGCGAGGAACTGGAAGGCCTGCTGGCGCGCGGTGAACTGCAGCGCCTGGACGTCGCCTTCTCCCGCGACCAGGCCGAGAAGGTCTACGTGCAGGACCGCCTGCGCGCCAGCGGCGAAGTGCTCGCCCAGTGGCTCGACGACGGCGCGGCGATCTACGTCTGCGGCAGCCTGCAGGGCATGGCCGAAGGCGTCGACCGCGCCCTGCGCGAAATGCTGGGCGACGCCGAGGTCGATGCGCTGCTGGAGAGCGGACGCTATCGCCGCGACGTGTATTGATCCGCAGTTGGGCCTAGCCAATCGCGAACGGAGTCCGCTCCTACGCCTGGTTTGAGTGGGTTTTGTAGGAGCGAGCTTGCTCGCGAACGGATTCCCCGGCGGCTCCGGTGTGGGGCGGGTTCGCGAGCAAGCTCGCTCCTACCCGATAGTCCTGCGCCCGGATCAGCCCTCACCCTAACCCTCTCCCAGGGGAGAGGGGACCGCGCGGTGCAGGATGAAGCTGTAGCGTCAGCCGGCACAATCTGCCCCCTCTCCCTGAGGGAGAGGGCTGGGGTGAGGGGGAAAGCGCTAACACGAAGTGATCCAGGGAAAAGACAGTTGCTCCCACATCGCCGGCAACGCTTCCACTGAGCCAAAACCAAAAGGCCCCCGCGTTTGCGGAGGCCTTTGTTGTTTCAGGGGCGGCTCATATCCACAGAAAGACGGCCAGCACCGCCGCAAAGAAGCCCCACTTCTGCAGGTAGTACAGCTTGCGGTTGCGCTTCTTCAGCGCCTTGCCCTGCAGGCGGATCTTGTACAGCGAAGCGAAGGCGCGGTTGATGCCGCCGGTCTTGTCGCCCGCGTCGTTGGGCGAGGCCGCGGCGGCCATCACATTGCGGCTGAACCAGCGGTTGAACGCCGTCACCCAGCCGTACTTCAGTGGTCGCTCGATGTCACAGAAGAGGATCACCCGGTCGTGGTCCGTGGTGTTCTCGGCGTAGTGGATATAGGTCTCGTCGAACACCACCGCCTCGCCGTCACGCCAGTGGTAGCGCTCGCCATCCACCTCGATGAAGCAGCCGGGGTCGTTGGGCGTCAGCAGGCCCAGGTGGTAGCGCAGCGAACCGGCGTAGGGGTCGCGGTGGCGCACCAGGCGCGAACCCGGCGGCAGTTCGGCGAACATCGCCGCCTTCACCGACGGAATCTGCCGCAGCAGCTCGGTGGTCTTCGGGCACAGGGCGTCGGCGGACGGGTGGCTGTCGTCGTACCACTTCAGGTAGAAGCGCTTCCAGCCGGTCTTGAAGAAGGAGTTGAAACCCACGTCGTTGAGCTGGTCGGAACGCTTGATGCTGCCGGCGTCGCGCAGGTGCAGGGCCTCGCTGCGGATGGCTTCCCAGTGGTCGGCGAGCAGGCGCATCTCGGGGAATTCGTCGGTCGCCAGGTACGGGCGGCTCGGTACCCTGGAGAACAGGTACATCAGGCAGTTGATCGGCGCCAGGAAGCTGGAGTGGTCACTCAGCTGGCGCGTGAACTTGTGGCGCACCCGCCCACGCAGGTGGACATAAACGATGCTCAGGCCGAAGGCGGCCAGAATGGCGGCTTTGATCATTCGGGGGACGGTTCCACGGGTCTAGAGGCGGAATGGTACTCCTCCTGAACGTGACTGAATATTCTCCAAAGGCCAAAGGTGGATTCGTACAGTAACCTGTGTACCAGATTGATCCCGGGGCCTACCGATGAACCAGCGCACCACGCCAATCCTGCTCAACTGTGACATGGGCGAAAGCTTCGGCGCCTGGCGCATGGGCGACGACGTCCACGCCATGCCGTTGATCGACCAGGCCAACCTCGCCTGTGGCTACCACGCGGGCGACCCGCTGACCATGCAGCGCACCGTGCGCCTGGCGGTGGAGCAGGGTGTCAGCATCGGCGCGCACCCGGCCTACCCGGACCTGGCCGGCTTCGGCCGCCGGCACATGAGCTGTTCGCCCGAGGAAGTCCACGCCCTGGTGCTCTACCAGATCGGCGCGCTGGATGCGTTCTGCCGCGCCGCCGGCACCCAGGTGGCCTACGTGAAGCCCCACGGGGCGCTGTACAACGACCTGGTGCGCGACGACGCATTGCTCGCCGCGGTGCTCGACGCATGCGCCGCCTACCGCAAGCGCCTGCCGCTGATGGTGCTGGCCCTGGCCGACAACAACCGCGAGCTGCAACTGGCTGACGCCGCAGACGTGCCGCTGATGTTCGAAGCCTTCGCCGATCGCGCCTACCTGCCCGATGGTCAGCTTGCCCCGCGCCGGCTGCCCAGCGCCGTGCACCACGAGCCGCAGCGCATCCTCGACCAGGCCCTGGCCATCGCCCGTGGCGAAGCCTTCCCGGATATCGACGGCAACCCGCTGCGCCTGCGCGCCGACAGCCTCTGCGTGCATGGTGATAACCCCGAATCCCTGGCGGTGCTGCGGCGCCTGCGTGGCCTGCTGGACCAGGCATGATCCGCGTCGAAGCCTTCGGCGCCACGGCGCTGCTGATCACCCTCGCCGAGCAGCCAGACGATGCGTTGCCCCTGCGCATCGCCCGCCTGGCCGAGCGCCTGCGTACCGAGCTGGGCCCGGCGCTGACGGATTGCGTGCCCGGCTGGACCACGCTGCTGCTGCACTACGACCTGCTGCGTATCGACCTGCCGCAACTGCAGCTGCGCGTGCAGGCCGCGCTGGCGGATTGGCCTGGCGCAGCCCTCGATCGCAGCGCCGGGCGCCTGCATGAAATCGCCGTGTGGTACGCCGGCGAGGACTTGGCGGAAGTCGCCCGTCTTTGCCAGCTCACTCCTGCCCAGGTGATCGACCTGCACGCCGGCCGCGATTATCGCGTCGGTGCCATCGGCTTCTCCCCCGGCTTTGCCTACCTCGGCGAGCTGGACCAACGCCTCGCTCTGCCGCGCCGGGCCACGCCGCGCACGCAGGTGCCGGCCGGCAGCCTGGCGATTGCCGAGCGGCAGACAGCGGTTTATCCACAGGCCTCGCCCGGTGGTTGGCACCTGCTCGGGCGCACTGCGCAACGCCTGTTCGATCCACGCCAGCAGCCGCCTTGCCCGTTGGCCGTGGGCGACCGCGTGCGCTTCGTGCCCGTCGATGAGTCGGCTTATCGGGCGGCCGGAGGCAAGCCATGAGCCTGAAAGTCATCGCCTGCGGTCCGCAGTTCCTGTTGCAGGACGGTGGCCGGCAAGGCTGGCAGCACCTGGGCGTGTCCCCCGGCGGCCCTGTGGATATACGCGCGGCGGCCTGGGCCAATCGCCTGCTGGGCAACACGCCGGGCCTGCCGTTGCTGGAGATCGCGCTGGGCGGTGCGGAGCTGGAAGCGCAGGCGGACACTTGGCTGGCGCTGACGGGCGCCGAGCCGTCGGCGACCCTCGAAGGCGAGCCGCTGCCGGGCTGGTCGCGCTTTCGCGTACGGGCAGGGCAGCGCCTGAAACTGGGCTTCGCCCGTGCCGGACAACGGGCGTATCTCGCCGCTGCCGGAGGTTTCGTGGCGCAGCCGATACTGGGCAGTGTGGCGACCCAGAGGCGGGAAAGACTCGGCGGTCTTGCCGGCAATGGCGAGTCGCTGGTGGTGGGCGATTTGCTCACTTGTGCTGCACTGGGAGAGCGTTTCATGCACGGCGCCAGCGTGCCCTGGCCCTATCGACCGGATTACCGTGAGACCCCGACCCTGCGCGTACTGCCCGGCCCGGATGCCTTCAGCGCGGAACAGCGCCAGGTCTTCTTCGAGCAAGCCTGGCAGGTCAGCCCGCAATCCGACCGCATGGGCGTGCGGCTGCGCGGCGAAGCGCTGAGCGCGCCTCGCCGGCAATGGTCGTTGGGGGTAGTGGAAGGGGCCATCCAGGTGCCGCCGGACGGCCAGCCGATCGTCCTGCTGGCGGACCGCCAGAGCATGGGCGGCTATCCGTTGCTGGGCGTGCTGCACCCGCTGGACATCGGCCGCCTGGCGCAATGCCCGGCGCACAGCGCAGTGCGCTTCGCCCCGACCAGCGTGGAACAGGCGCAGGCGGACCTGCGCGCGTTCCTGCGTTTCTTCTCCGGCTGAAATCAGCCTTCGAAGCCTTCGCCGCGAAACACCCGGTGCGGATTGCCGCGTTCCAGATGGTGGTGCACCAGCCGGCGTTCGGCGCGCAGTTCGCTGCTCGCCTGCTCCGCGCGCTCCTCCAGCTTGCGGGCGATCAGCAGCAGCGCCAGGCGCTTGTTGGCGTGCTGGCTGCGTTCGCTCTGCACCTTCACGCTCAGGCCGCTGGCGACGTGGGTCGCGCGCACCGCCGAGTCGGTGGTGTTGACGTGCTGCCCGCCGGGACCGGAGGAGCGCAGGGTTTCGAAGTGCACTTCACCTTCGAGGCTGGCCGGTGGCGCACTGAAGCGTGCGCCGCCGAAGTACCAGTTCTTGCGCCTGTGGTTGGGCCGGTAAGGGCTGGCGCAGACCCATTGCAGGGTGCCGCTCCAGTCCTCGGCCAGCGTTGTCGCTGAGCCGCCGTCCAGCGCCAGCAGCACCGAGAGCAGGGTGCCCCGGCGCGGCCCGGCTTCTTCTTCGATCACGCGCACCTCGGTGCCGTGGGCCTCGGCCTCGCGCAGCAGACGCTGCAGGGCCTTGGCCACGGCCAGTGCACACTCGTCCGGCCCCTGGGCCGCGGAAAGTTGCAGCAGGATCATCAGCAGCACTCCCCGCGGGTCTTGTAGGTCAGCACCGGTTTCAGCCGTGCCAGTACCCGCAGCAACCCCGCTTCACGCAGCGCGCCGACCACCGAGTCGATGGCCTTGTAGGCTTCCGGCGCCTCCTCGTAGATCAACCCGCGATCACCACAGATCACCCGGCTGCCCAGTGCCGTACGGGCCAGTTGTTCGACGCGGTAGCGCGCCGAGAGACGGTCCTTGCACTCGCTGCGCATCCACTTACGCCCCGCGCCATGGGCGAGGGAGAAGAGGCTACGCGGATCGGCGACCGGCTCCACCAGGTAGCTGTAGTCGCCGCGCGAGCCGGGGACGACCATCACCCCGCGATCCGCTGGCGTCGCGCCCTTGCGGTGCAGCCAGCCGTCGACGCCCTCGACCTGCGCCCGGCTGACGAGGTTGTGGTTCACGTCCAGCACCTGCGCACCGTCCGCCCGCAGGCGGTCGAGCATGCGCAGGGCGATCAGCTGGCGGTTGGCTTCGGCGAAACGCAGCGCGCCGTCGTGGCGGGCCAGGTAGTGCGTGCAGTCGTCGGTGCCTTGTTCCAGGCCCTGGTGGCTGAAGCGGTCCACCTGCTCGCGCAGGATGGCTTCGCCCAGGCCGCGCGAGCCGCTGTGCACCAGCAGGAGCAGGTGCCGACGATCGAGACCGAGGGCTGCCACGGCCGCTTCGTCGTAGAGCTGGTCGAGTTGCTGCAGCTCGGCGAAGTGGTTGCCGCCGCCGATGGTGCCCAGCGAATGCTCGTGGCCGCAGGGCGGCAGGCCGAATCTGGCGATGCGCTCGCTCCAGTCGTCGTCCAGCGGGCCGTCGAGGTTGCCCAGACGCTTCTCCAGCTTGTCCAGGTTCAGCTTGGCGGTGGCGATATCGGTGCGCCACAACGCCATGCCGCAGCCGATGTCGTTGCCCACCAGCGCCGGGTACAGGCGGCCGGTGGAGAAGAACGCCGCGCCGATCGGGTAGCCCCGGCCGGGGTGCAGGTCCGGCATGCCGGCGACACGCTGCATGCCCGGCAGGCGGGCGGTGGTTTCAAGTTGCTGGATCGCTTTACCTTCGATCCAGGTGTCGTCCGCGGCGATCAGGGTGATGCCGTCGGACAGATTTTGGATGCAATTGCCCATTGTCCAATCCCATGAGGAATGAAACGAAAAAAGAGGATGGGGGCAGGCCGGAGCCGGGCAATGCGATGCCGCCAGAGGGGCGGCGGGGAAGCGATTACGCCAGACGCGACCTGCAAAGGGTGATCAGTGCTTGCATGATGTCTCTCCTTTGCTGTCGGTGGATGGGAAGGCTGCGAATGATAGGCGCGCAGCCGCCCGCGCGCAATCCCGCTATTTCGGCAGGTGGCGCAGCGGCAGGGGCGCCGACTCCTTCACCGTCTGGATGGCGAAGTTGCTGCGGATGTCGCTGACGCCCGGGAGCTTGAGCAGGGTGCCGGTGAGGAACTGCTCGTAGGCGCGCAGGTCCGGCAGCACCACTTGCAGGAGGAAGTCCGACTCGCCGCTGACCAGGTGCACCGAGATGACTTGCGGCAGATCGATCACGGCCTGGCGAAACGCGGCGGCGCTGGTGTCGCTGTGGCGTTCGACCTTCACGCCGACGAACACGGTCAGCCCCAGGCCGACTTCGTCGCGGCCCAGTTCGGCGTGGTAGCCACGGATCATCCCGGCCTCTTCCAGCAGGCGCACCCGGCGCAGGCAGGGGGAGGGCGACAGGCCGATCTCCTCGGCGAGCTGCACGTTGCTCAGCCGGCCATCGCGCTGCAGGGCGGCGAGGATGCGGTGGTCGTAAGCGTCCAGTGTGATTTTTGGCATGAGTGGCTACCAGAAGAGCTTTCGATTGGCAGGATATGCCAATTGTTATCGCCAGCTTGGCTGAATACGCAAGCACCTGCCTCGGCCTTCGGGCATAGAATCCCTATCCGCAATGACTTCTTCGGAGTGTTTCCTGTGGATATCGGCGTCTTCCTGCTGGCCCTGGCGATGGTCTACCTGCTGCCGGGGCCGGACATGATTCTCCTGCTGCACACCGGTGCCCGCGACGGGTGCCGCGTGGCCCTGGCAACCGCTCTTGGATTGGGCGTAGCGCGTGGCTGTCACGTCGCGCTGGCGGCGACCGGGCTGGCGCTGCTGTTCCGTACCGCGCCCTGGACCTTCGATGTCGTGCGCATCGGCGGCGGCCTCTACCTGGCGTGGATTGGCCTGCAACTGCTGCGCGCGCCAGTGGGGTTGCCGGTGGCGACCGGTGCGGCAGAGTTATCCACAATCAGCTACCGGCGCGCATTTCGCCGGGGCCTGCTGACCAATCTGCTCAATCCCAAGGCGCTGCTGTTCTGTTCGGTGCTGTTGCCGCAGTTCATCCATCCGCAGAACGGCCCGCTGGTGCTGCAATTCGCGCTGCTGGGTGGCGTGCTGGTGGTGGTCGGGCTGGGCTTCGACAGTTTCTACGCGGCCAGCGGCGAGCGCATGGGCCGCTGGCTGGCGCGGCACCGGACGATGCAGCGCGTTCAGCAGTGGGGTTTCGGCGGCATCCTGCTGGGCTTCGGTGTGCGTCTGGCGCTGATCCGCGATTTGTAGAGGCGCGGATCAGAGGTCTTCCGGCTGGATTTTCCACAGCCGCGCCACCGAGGGTTTCTGCGGGTTGCGCGCGACCACCAGCAGGCCCAGGTCCTTGCCGCGCAACTCACGCAGCAGTTGTGCGCCCTTGCGTTGTTGCAGGCTCTCGGCGAGATGCCCGAGGGCGATGGTCGCTGCTGCCGGGTGCGTGGCGACCGGCACATAGCTGCCGTCGTCCATGTCCAGCACCACATGCTTTTCGCCAGGTTCCGGAGTGGGAATGTGCAGGCTGGTCTTGAGCAGTTGCGCCATGGCCTCGTCACGCTGGGTGGCCGTCAGTTGCCCCGGTGGCAGTGCCCGTTCGAGGGCGAAGAATTCGTCCCTGGGCTCGGCTTTCGGTTTGGCTTCGGCCGCCGGTTGGGTGGTCGTCCTGGCACGAGCCGGCGCAGGCGGCGGCTTTGGGGCTGGCGGGGGCGGCACGCTGAAATCCAGCTCCTCCTGGTCGAGCCCGTCCCAGTCGATTTCGTCGAGATCGACGTCCTCCGCTGGTGCTCTCTTCTTCGGCGCCGGCTTTTTCCGCGATTTCACGGCCGCGCGCACGTCCATGCGCCGCTGACGCTTCCACTTGTGCAACTGGACGTTGGCGATGACCGCAGTGACGAGGATGAGCAGGAGGTAGAACAGCAGCATGGAAGATCGTGGCCCTGTGGATAACGGCCACGGCATGCAGGCAGTGGCGGGGTGCCACCCTGGCGGGATTGTCTGGATCAGGCGATAGGCCTGGTCCGGCTGCGTTGTAGGACGCAGCTGTTTCCGAAAGAGGGGCCGGCCTATGACCGGCCCGTTTCGCATCAGTTCAGGAACTGCTCCGCATGGTGACAAGCCACCTGGCGCTCATCGAGCAGGCGCAGCTCCGGGACCTCGGCCTTGCAGCGCTCGGTCGCGTACGGGCAGCGCTTGTGGAAGGCGCAGCCGCTGGGCGGGTTGAGGGGGTTGGGCAGCTCACCCTGGATCTTGATCTTGGGCTTGTCCGGATCGGGGTGGATGGCCGGGGTCGCCGACAGCAGCGCCTGGGTGTACGGGTGCAGCGGCCGTTCGTAGAGCTTGTCCGCCGGGCCCATTTCCGCCGGGCGGCCGAGGTACATCACCAGCACGTCGTCGGCCACGTGGCGGACCACGGCGAGGTTGTGGGAAATGAACACGTAGGCCGTGCCGAATTCCTGCTGAAGGTCCATGAACAGGTTGAGCACCTGGGCCTGGATCGACACGTCCAGCGCCGAGGTCGGTTCGTCCGCCACCAGCACCTTGGGCCGCAGCATCATGGCGCGGGCCAGGGCGATGCGCTGGCGCTGGCCGCCGGAGAACATGTGCGGGTAGCGCTGGTAGTGCTCGGGGCGCAGGCCGACCTGCTTCATCATCGCCTGCACGCGCTCGCGGCGTTCGACCCGGGACAGGCTGGTATTGATGACCAGCGGCTCGGCCAGCTGGTCGCCGATCTTCTGCCGCGGGTTGAGCGAGGCATAGGGGTTCTGGAACACCATCTGCACGTCGCGGCGCAGCTGCTTGCGGGTGTCGTGGTCGGCGCCTTTCACTTCGTGGCCGGCGATCTGCAGGGAGCCGGAAGTGGGCTCCTCGATCAGGGTCAGTGCGCGGGCGAGGGTGGACTTGCCGCAGCCGGATTCGCCAACCACGGCGAGGGTCTTGCCGGCCTGCAGGTCGAAGGACACTCCGTTCAGCGCGCGGACCAGGGCGTGCGGCTTGAACAGGCCCTGGGAGATTTCGTAGTGACGGGTCAGGTCGCGGGCGGTCAGGACGGCGCTCATCGGGCCACCTCGGTGTTCAGGTTGAGCGGATAGAAGCAGCGCACGGCGCCGCGCTCATGGGCCTCCAGGGCCGGGCGCACGCTGCGGCAGTTGTCCTGCACGTAGGGGCAGCGCGGCGACAGCAGGCAGCCCTGCGGGCGGTCGTACTTGCCGGGGACGATGCCGGGCAGGGTCGCCAGGCGTTCCTCGCCAGCGTTGTGCTCGGGGATCGCCTTGAGCAGCGCCTCGGTGTACGGGTGGGTCGGCACGTCGAACAGCGCCGGCACCTCGCCGATCTCCACGGCTTGCCCCGCGTACATCACGCAGACGCGCTGGGCGGTCTCGGCGACCACGGCGAGGTCGTGGGTGATCAGGATCAGCGCCATGCCCTGGTCGCGCTGCAGGTTGAGCAGCAGCTCCATGATCTGCGCCTGGATGGTCACGTCGAGTGCGGTGGTGGGCTCGTCGGCGATCAGCAGCTTGGGCTCGCCGGCAATCGCCATGGCGATGGCGACGCGCTGGCTCATGCCGCCGGACAGCTGGTGCGGGTAGGCGTCCAGGCGCTGCGCGGCACCGGGGATTTCCACCCGTTCGAGCAGTTCCAGGGCGCGCTGGCGCAGGGCCTTGCCGCGCAGGCCGCGGTGCAGCCTGAGCACTTCCTCGATCTGGTAGCCGACAGTGAAGCTGGGATTGAGGGCGGTCATCGGGTCCTGGAAGACCATGGCGATGTCCTTGCCGACGATGCGCCGCCGCTCGCGGCCCTTCAGGCGCAGCATGTCGGTGCCGTCGAACTGCATGGTGTCGGCGGTGATGATGCCGGGGGCGTCGATCAGACCCATCAGGGCCATCATGGTCACCGACTTGCCGGAGCCGGATTCGCCGACGATGGCCAGGACTTCGCCCTTGTCCACCGAGAGGTCGAGGCCGTCCACCACCGGGACGGCGTTGCGGTCGCCGAAGCGCACGGAAAGATTGCGCAGGTCGAGGAGGCTCATACGGCGGTCTCCATCAGGCTCTTCTTGTTGTGATTGGCGATCTTGAGGCTGTGCATGGTCACTGTCCTCACGCCGCGTTCTTCAGCTTCGGATCCAGCGCATCGCGCAGGCCGTCGCCCATCAGGTTGATTGCCAGCACGCTGAGCAGGATGGTCAGGCCGGGTAGCGAGACAACCCACCAGGCGCGCTCGATATAGTCGCGCGCGGAGGCCAGCATGGTGCCCCATTCGGGCGTCGGCGGTTGCACGCCCAGACCGAGGAAGCCCAGGGCGGCAGCGTCGAGGATCGCCGAGGAGAAGCTCAGCGTGGCCTGCACGATCAGCGGCGCCATGCAGTTGGGCAGCACGGTGACGAACATCAGGCGCAGGGTGCCGGCGCCGGCCAGGCGCGAAGCGGTGACGTAGTCGCGGTTCAGCTCGCCCATCACGGCAGCGCGCGTCAGGCGCACGTAGGCCGGCAGGGAGACGATGGCGATGGCGATCACGGTGTTGATCAGGCCCGGGCCGAGGATGGCGACGATGGCCACCGCCAGCAGCAGCGAGGGCAGGGCCAGCATGATGTCCATCAGGCGCATGATCACCGGGCCCAGGCGGGTCGGCGAGAAGCCGGCGAGCAGGCCGAGGAAGATGCCGGGGATCATCGAGATCAGCACCGAGGTCAGGCCGATCATCAGTGACAGCCGTGCGCCGTGCATCAGGCGCGAGAGCAGGTCGCGGCCCAGTTCGTCGGTGCCCAGCAGGAACTGCGAGTTGCCGCCTTCGAGCCACAGCGGCGGGGTGAGCAGGAAGTCGCGGAACTGCTCGCTCGGGTCATGGGGCGCGACCCAGGGCGCGAACAGCGCGCAGAACACAATGACCAGCATGAACAGCAGGCCGCCGACCGCGCCCTTGTTGCGCGAGAAGGCTTGCCAGAATTCTTTCAGCGGGGACGGGTAGACCAGGCTCGGGTCGCTGGCGGGAGCTTTGGCGTTGGCATTCATGGCGTCGGCTCCGGTTAGCGTTGATGACGGATGCGTGGGTTGGCGAGGCCGTAGAGGATATCCACGATGAAGTTCACCAGGATCACCAGGGTCGCCACCAGCAGGATGCCGTTCTGCACCACCGGGTAGTCGCGGCGGCCGATGGCGTCGATCAGCCATTTGCCGATGCCGGGCCAGGAGAAGATGGTCTCGGTCAGTACCGCACCGGCCAGCAGCGTGCCGACCTGCAGGCCGAACACGGTGAGCACCGGGATCATGGCGTTGCGCAGGGCGTGCACGAACACCACGCGGGCCGGCGACAGGCCCTTGGCGCGGGCGGTGCGCACGTAGTCCTCGCGCAGTACTTCGAGCATCGAGGAGCGGGTCATCCGGGCGATCACCGCCAGCGGGATGGTGCCCAGCACGATGGCCGGCAGGATCAGGTGGCGCACGGCGTCCATGAAGGCGCCTTCCTCATCCGAGAGCAGCGTGTCGATGAGCATGAAGCCGGTCTTCGGCTCGATGTCGTAGAGCAGGTCCAGGCGCCCGGAAACCGGCGTCCAGCCAAGAGAAACGGAGAACAGCATGATGAGGATCAGGCCCCACCAGAAGATCGGCATCGAGTAGCCGGCCAGGGAGATGGTCATCACCCCGTGGTCGAACAGCGAGCCTCGTTTCAGGGCGGCGATCACCCCGGCGAGCAGGCCGAAGACGCCGGCGAACAGCAGCGCGGCCAGGGACAGTTCGAGGGTCGCGGGGAACAGGGTGAGGAACTCATGCCAGACGCTGTCGCGGGTGGTCAGCGATTCGCCGAGGTTGCCCTGGGCGAGGTTGCCGATGTAGTCGAGGTACTGCTGGTAGAGGGGCTTGTCGAGCCCCAGGCGGTGCATGGCCTCGGCATGCATCTGCGGATCGACGCGGCGTTCACCCATCATCACCTCCACGGGATCGCCCGGAATCAGGCGGATCAGCGCGAAGGTGAGCAGGGTGACGCCGAAGAAGGTCGGGATCAGCAGACCGAATCGGCGTGCGATGAAACTGAGCATGGTGGTTGGGGCTCCTCACCGAGCGGCTACCCGTCGGATCGCGACGGGCGCCGGTTTCTTATGACTTTGCCGGTTACTGGATCTGAACGTCGGCGAAGTTGTTTTTTGTCAGAGGGCTGATGGTGTAGCCCTCGATATTGCTGCGGCGCACATTGAACAGCTTAGGATGTGCCAGGGGAATCCACGGGACCTGTTCGTGGAATAGGGATGTCGCCTTTCTGTAAAGTTCCGCCCGTTTTGCGCTATCGCTGGTCTGGCGGGCTTCCTGGATCAGCGCCTCGAAGCCCTGATCGCACCAGAACGCGTGGTTTTCGCCCGATTTCGCCGCCGCGCAGCTCAGGTTGGGCGAAAGGAAATTGTCCGGGTCGCCGTTGTCGCCAGCCCAGCCGCCGTACAGCGAGAGGTCGTGTTCGCCGGCCTTGATGCGTTTGATCAGCTCGCCGAATTCCAGGGTGCGGATCTCCAGGGTGATGCCGACCTTGGCCAGATCGGACTGCAGCATCTGTGCCATCTGCGCTGCATTGGGAATGGTCGAGGAGCTGCCGTTGCGGGTGAACAGGGTCAGCTTGAGATTCCCCACACCCGCATCCTTGAGCAGCGCCCTGGCGCGCTCAGGATCGTGGGGCCAGTCCTGGATGTCGTTGTTGTAACCCAGCAGGGTGGCAGGGTACGGGTTGATGGCCGGCGTGGCAGCGCCGGGGCCGTAGACGGCATCCAGCATGGCTTTCTTGTCGAACGCCAGGTTGATCGCCTGGCGGACTCGCACATCGTCCAGCGGCTTGTGCCGGGTATTCAGGGCGACATAGGTGGTGAGCAGCGCGTCGATGCTGTCCACGGCGAGGTTTTTGTCCTGCGTGAGGCCCGGGACGTCCGAGGGCTTGGGGTAGAGCGCGATCTGGCATTCGTTGCGACGGATCTTCTGCAACCGGACGTTGGAGTCCGGCGTGATGGCGAAGATCAGGTTGTCGATCTTCGGCTTGCCGCCGAAGTAGTCCGGGTTGGCGCGGAAGCGCACCTGGGCGTCCTTGGCGTAGCGGTTGAAGACGAAGGGCCCGGTGCCGATGGGCAGGTTGTTGAGCTGCCCCTGCTTGCCGGCGGCCAGCAACTGGTCGCCGTATTCGGCCGAGTAGATGGAGGCGAAATCCATCGCCATGTCGGCCAGGAATGGCGATTCCGGGTGGTTCAGGGTGAAGCGCACCGTGAGGTCGTCGAGCTTCTCCACCGACTTGATCAGGTCACGCATGCCCATGGCGTCGAAGTAGGCATAGCCGCGCGCAGACGACTCGTGCCAGGGGTGCTTCGGGTCCAGCGGGCGCTGGAAGGTCCAGAGCACGTCGTCGGCGTTGAGGGGCCGTGTGGGCTTGAAGTAGTCGGTGGTATGGAACTTCACGTCCGGGCGCAGGTGGAAGGTGTAGGTCAGCCCGTCGGGACTGACCTCCCAGCTTTGCGCCAGCGAAGGCACCACTTCGGTGGTGCCGGGGCGGAAGTCGGCCAGGCGATTGAAGACGGTCTGGCCGCTGGCATCGGCGGTGACCGCGCCGGTGTACTGGACGATGTCGAACCCTTCCGGGCTCGCTTCGGTGCAGACCACCAGGTTCTGCGCCAGGGCGGTGCCGCTGCCGAGCGCGAGCAGAAGGGGGATCAGACGCGGGAGGGGCATGTCGGTTCTCCTTACAGCAGGTTGAACGGGAAGTTGCTGACCAGACGGACTTCGTTGACGCTGCCGTCGGCCTGGTTCTGGCTGGCCAGGTGCTTCATGTAGGTCAGGCGGAAGTTGCTGCTCTTGAGCGGCCCGTCCTGCATCGTGTAGCCGGCCGAGAGGCCGAGCTCGTGGTGCTTCTCGTCGTCCATGGCGCGCACGTTATAGCCGCTCACACCGTTGCGGTCGCCGTCGTAGTGGGTGCCGTCGATGCCCCAGCCCTTGGCGTACCACGCCATGGTGGTCAGGCCGGGCACGCCGAAGGCCGCCCAGTCGGTGCTGTAGCGCAGCTGCAGGGACTTTTCGTTGGGGCCGTTGTAGTCGGAGAGCAACGAGTTGGCCAGGTAGATGGCCGCAGTCTCGTGCACGTAGTCGAAGTACTCGTCGCCACGGATCTGCTGCCAGCCCAGCAGCACGGCATGGGCGCCGTGGGTGAGGGTGAAGGCCAGGCTGTAGGCATCGTTGTCGATGTAGCCGGCCTTGCGCGCGCCGGTATCGCCGGTGTGGTAGTAGTTCAGGCTGGTATTCAGCGCCAGGCTGGATGGGTCGCCCAGGTCGTGGGAGGCGCCGAAGTAATACTGGTTCCAGATGTCTTCGAAGTGCGCGCCGTAAGCGCTGAGCTTCAACTCCTGCATCGGCTGGTAACTGCCGCCCAGGTAGCTGAAGTGGCTGCCGGTGAAGTCCATGGAACCGTATTCGCTCGTCAGGCCTTCGGAGCCTGCGCCGGTGCGCGGGCTGGCGCGGGTGAAGCTGCCGGCCTGGACCTGCAGGCCTTCCAACTCTTCGCTGAGCAGGCTGACGCCATCGAAAGACGAGGGCAGGGCGCGGTTGTCGTTGATGTTGAAGACCGGGGTCTCGGTCTGCTGACGACCCGCGCGCAGTTCGGTGCTGGAGGCGCGCAGCTTCAGGTTGGCCACGCCCATCTTCGACCATTGCGGCACGGCATCCCCGTCGCTGTCGGTCAGGGTGCGCGTACCGCCGCCAGCGATGCGGCCGTGGCCGCGCTCCAGGGCGACCTCGTTGAACGCGGAGACGTCCAGGCCGACACCCACACTGCCCTGGGTGTAGCCGGAGCTGTACCGGAGTTGGCTGCCCTGGGTCCAGGTGTAGCGGCTGTGGGTCGGCTCGGTATAGCCGTCCTTCTTGATGTTGAAGTGGAAGCTGTCCTTCATCTGCTCGCGGGCGGCGAAGTTGCGGGTGCTGAAGGTCAGGCTCTGGCCTTGGACGAAGCCTTTCGCGCCGGCCTGGCCTTTGACCACGACTTCGGCGTCACGGTGGGCCTCGTTCGGCGGCAGGTCGTCCTCGTCGGCGAATGCCTGGCCCAGCGGGGCGCTACCGACGGCGAGTGCCAGCAGAGTACGGGTGAGTACGTGATGCTGCATGAGTTGCTCCTTGTTGTTGTCAGTTTTCCTAGCAACGAATGCATCCCCTCCGCCCATCGGAGAGATGGGGGAGCCGGCAGGCGGAGGGGAAGGCGGGGTGTGCCGCCCGGTCTGTGCCGGGCTGGCGTTCAGGCGGCCGTGGCCGCCGCTGCACTGTCGGCGATCAGGGCTGGTTGGCCACGCCGTAGAAGGAATTGCGCCCGAAGGGGCTGATCAGGAAGCCCTGCACCGATTTGTGCATGGGCTGGTAGACGGTGGAGTGGGCGATGGGGCTGATGGGCAACTGCTGCGCGAGGAGCTGCTGGGCCTGCTGGTAGAGGGCCACGCGCTGGTCGTGGTCGGTGGTGGCCTTGGCCTGGCGCACCAGCTTGTCGTAGGTGGCGTCGCACCATTTGGAGACGTTGTTGCCGCTCACCGAATCGCAGCCGTAGAGGGTGCCCAGCCAGTTGTCCGGATCACCGTTGTCGCCGGTCCAGCCAAACAGCATGGCGTCGTGTTCGCCGGCATGGGCGCGCTTGATGTACTCGCCCCACTCGTAGGTGACGATCTTCGCCTTGATGCCGACCTTGGCCCAGTCGGCCTGGATCATCTCGGCCATCAGCTTGGCGTTGGGGTTGTACGGGCGTTGCACGGGCATCGCCCAGAGGGTGATCTCAGTGCCTTCGGCGACGCCGGCTTGCTTCAGCAGCGTCCTGGCCTGCTCCGGATCGTAGGCCTGCCCCTTGATCGATGCGTCATAGGACCACTGGGTCGGCGGCATGGCATTCACCGCCAACTGCCCGGCGCCCTGGTAGATCGCGTCGATGATCGCCTGCTTGTTCAGCGCCATGTCCAGCGCGCGGCGTACAACGGTCTTGTCCAGCGGCGCGTGGGTGACGTTGTAGGCCAGGTAGCCGAGATTGAAGCCCGGTTGCGACGGCATGTTCAGGTTCGGGTCCTGCTTCAGCGCCTCGAGGTCCGCCGGGCGCGGGTTCAGGGTGATCTGGCATTCGCCGGCCCTGAGCTTCTGCAGGCGCACCGAGGCGTCGGTGTTGATGGCGAAGACCAGGTTGTCGACCTTCACGTCCTCGGGCTTCCAGTAATCCTTGTTGCCCTTGAAGCGGATCATCGCGTCCTTCTGGTAGCGGCTGAACACGAAGGGGCCGGTGCCGATGGGCTTCTGGTTGATCTCGCCGGGCTTGCCCTGTTTGAGCAACTGGTCGGCGTACTCGGCGGACTGGATCACCGCGAAATTCATCGCCAGGTTCTGCAGGAAGGCCGCGTCGACCTCGTTCAGGGTGAAGGTCACCGTGTGCTCGTCGAGCTTGCCGACCCTGGCGATGTTGCGGTCCAGGCCCATGTCGGTGAAGTAGGGGAACTCGGTGGGGTACGCCTTGCGGAACGGCTGCTCCTTGTCGAGCATGCGGTTGAAGGTGAACAGCACGTCGTCGGCGTTGAATTCGCGGGTCGGCTTGAAGTACTCGGTGGTGTGGAACTTCACCCCCGGGCGCAGGTGGAAGGTCCAGGTCCTGCCGTCGGCGGAAGTCTCCCAGCTTTGCGCCAGGGCCGGCTGGGCTTCGGTGCTGCCGCGCTGGAACTGCACGAGGCGGTTGAACAGGGTTTCCGAGGTGGCGTCGTAATCGGTGCCGGTGGTGTATTGGCCGGGGTCGAAACCTGCCGGGCTGCCTTCGGAGCAGTACACCAGGCTGGAGGCGGCCTGGGCCGCGGAGCCGGCGAGCAGCAGCCCGCCGAAGGCGAGTGCGTGCAGGGGATTACGTCGCATCTTGCGCATTGCCTGACCTCATTCTTGTTTTTCTGAGGGGGCCGGCGAACCGATGGGGTTTGCAGCCGGCCTGGTCGGACTGGTCCGGATAAGGCCTATCCATTCACGGTCGGGCTGTGCCCGGCCACGCCGCGCCGAAGTTAAGTCAGGCTGAAATTAAGTTCAACTTAAAATTCAGTGGTACTGAAATTTTTGCCGGCCTGTGAATCAGGTAGCGAGATGTTCGCCGAACAGCGGAAGGGTCGTGACGGTGAGCATTTCCGCCACGCTGTCGCCGACATTGCGCAGGCAGTGATGCTTGCCGGAGTCGAAGTGCACGGAGTCGCCGGGGCCCAGCGGATAGGTGTGGCCGTCGATGTCGTAGGCGATGCGCCCGGTGAGGACGTAGGCGAATTCCGAGCCGTCGTGGGTGATCAGCTCGGATTCGTAACCCACCGGGACCGTCACCTTCACGGCGTTCAGCTGGTTGCCGGGGAAGCTGCTGGACAGGCGTTCGTAGCTCAGCGGCTGGCCTTCGATGGTATAGCGCACGCGCTGGCCCTCGTGCGAGTCCGGCGGGATCTGCTGCGGAGAGTCGAAGAGGGCATTGAGCGGCACGTCCAGCGCCTTGGCGATGCTGGCCAGGGAGGACAACGAAACGCCGGTGAGATTGCGCTCGGCCTGGGACAGGAAACTGGCGGTCAGGCCGGATTCGGCGGCCACCTGGTTCAGGGTCTTCTTCGCTGCGCGCCGATAACGGCGCAGGCGTTCTCCGATACGATCTGCGGACATTGGCAAGGCTCTTGTGGGACGCCGGCAGCATACCAGTGTCGTCGGCCGGTGAAAGCATCGAGCCATCAGCGGGCGGAAAATCGGCCGCAAGCAGGCAGGACACCGAAAAGCCTTTGACCGGAAATTTCAGTGCTGCTTAAATTTCAGGTCGTTTCATTCCATTCCTCGGGAGAGTCGCATGACATTGGGAGTTGGGGGCGTGAGCCCCGAGCAGGCGCTGGCGAAGTTGCAGGTCATGACGGCTGGCGCTCGCCCCATTGCGCCCGAGGAGTACCAGCTGCGCATCGGGCAATTGCAGCACCTGATGCAGGCGCAGGAGATCTCGGCGGTGTTCGTCGACGCCGGCAGTTCGCTGGTTTATTTCACCGGCCTGAAGTGGAGCCCCAGCGAGCGGCTGGTAGGCGCGCTGGTGCCAGCGCGGGGCGAAGTGCGCTACATCGCTCCGGCCTTCGAAGAGGGCACGGTGCGCGATCTGCAGGTGCTGCCCGGCAGCATTTGCGTGTGGGCCGAGCACGAAAGCCCGTTCACCCTGCTGGCCGGCATGCTGGCGGAGATTGAAGTACGCGACGGTGCGCGGGTTGGCCTTTCCCACAGTCTGCCGTTCGGCATGTTCGAGCGCCTGCGTCAGGCGACGGGCGCGCTGCAACTGGTGGATGCCGGTGCGCTGATCGAACAGTGCCGCCGCTGCAAGTCTCCGGCGGAACTGGCGCTGATGCAGCGGGCGAAGGACATGACCCTGGAAGTGCACAAGGCCGCCGCGAGCATCCTGCGCGAGGGCATCACCACCACCGAGGTGGCGCGCTTCATCGAGTCGGCGCACCGGCAGGTCGGCGCACCGGGTTCGACTTTCTGCATCGTGCTGTTCGGCGAAGACAGTGCCTTCCCCCACGGCGTGCGCCAGCCGCGGCCGTTGCGGGAAGGTGACATGGTGCTGATCGACACCGGTTGCCAGCTGTTCGGCTACAACTCGGATATCACCCGCAGCTACGTGTTCGGCTCGCCCAGCGCGCGTCAGCGCGAGCTGTGGAACCTGGAGAAGGCCGCGCAGCAGGCGGCGTTCGATGCCGCCGTGCTCGGCTCACCCTGCGAGCAGGTGGATGCCGCGGCCCGCCGTTGCCTGGAGGCCGGCGGCTTAGGGCCGGATTACGCGCTGCCCGGATTGCCGCACCGCACCGGCCACGGTATCGGTCTGGATATCCACGAGGGGCCGTACCTGGTACGCGGCGACAGCACGCCGCTGGACGTCGGCATGTGCTTCAGCAACGAGCCGATGATCTGCGTGCCCGGCGAGTTCGGTATCCGTCTGGAGGACCACTTCTACATGACGGCGGAAGGCCCGCGCTGGTTCACCCGGCCGAGTCACTCGGTGGACGATCCCTTCGGCCTGGAGGCCTGAGCCTCTGTAGGAGCGAGCTTGCTCGCGAATGATCCGGCAGCGAGCCTGTTCGCGAGCAAGAACTGGGCGTCCCCCTCGGTCCTGCGAAAAGTCCTCAGGGAGCGAGTTCAACCCGCGAGAAGTTGTTCGATCCCAGCGGGCTCAGAGTGAAGCCGTTGACGCCCGGCCGCACCACGGCGAACTGCTTCGGGTAGGCCAGGGCGATCCACGGCGCTTCGCGCTGGTAGATCGCCAGCGCCTGGCGATAGAGCGCGGCGCGGGCGTCCTGATCGGTGATGGCGCGGGCCTGGCGCAGCAGTTCGTCGAACTCCGCGTTGCACCACCCGGCCTGGTTCTCGCCACTCTTTGCGGCGGCGCAGGAAAGATTCGGCGTCAGGAAGTTGTCCGGATCGCCGTTGTCGCCGGCCCAGCCCATGAAGATCAGGTCGTGCTCGCCCTGCTTGGCGCGCTTGATCAGCTCGCCCCATTCGAACACGCGGATATCCGCCTGGATGCCGATCTGCGTGAGGTCGTTCTGCAGCATCTGCGCGCCGATGCCGGGGTTGGGGTTGGTCGGCCCGCCGCCGGGGCGGGTCCAGATGGACAGTTTCAGACCCGGCTTGATGCCCGCTTCCTCCAGCAACTGTCTTGCCCGCGCCGGGTCGTGCGGCCAGACCTTGAGCTGCGGATCGGAGCCCCACAGCGTCGGCGGGTAAGGCGCCACGGCCAGCGTCGCGGCACCCTCACCGAACTGCGCACGCAGGTAGGCGTCGCGATCGAAGGCGAGGTTGATCGCCTGGCGCACGCGCACGTCGTCCAGCGGCTTGTGCCGGGTATTGATGCCGACATAGGCGACCAGCAGCGAGTCCAGTTCCTCGACCTTCAGCTTCGGATCCTGGCGCAGCGCGGGCACGTCGGTGGGCTTGGGGTAGACGGCGATCTGGCAATCGCCGGCCTTGACCTTCTGGATGCGCACGTTCGGATCGGGAGTGATCGCCAGCAGCAGGCGGTCGATCTTCGGTTTGCCACCCCAGTAGTCGGGGTTGGCGTTGAAGCGCACCTGGGCGTCCTTCTGGTAGCGCTGGAAGATGAACGGGCCGGTGCCGATGGGCAGGTTGTTCAGCTGGTCGGCTTTCTCGGCGGCCAGCAACAGGTCGCCGTACTCGGCGGAATAGATGGAGGCGAAGCCCATGGCGAGGTCGGCGAGGAAGGGGGCTTCGGGATGATTCAGGGTGAAGCGCACGTGGTGCTCGTCGAGCTTTTCCACCGCGCTGATCAGGCCGGGCAGGCCCATCGCCTCGGCGTAGGGGAAGCCACGCGGGGCCAGCTTGTTCCACGGATGCTTCGGGGCGAGCTGGCGCTGAAAGCTCCAGAGCACGTCGTCGGCGTCGAATTCGCGGGTCGGGGTGAAGTAGTCGGTGCTGTGGAATTTCACGCCCTGGCGCAGGGTGAAGGTGTATTGCAGACCGTCGTCGCTGATCTCCCAGCTCTGGGCCAGCGCGGGCACCACGCGGGTGCTGCCGGGGGCGAACTGCACCAGGCGCTCGAAGACGGTCTCCGCCGAAGCATCGGCAGTGGTGGCGGCGGTGTACTGGGTGATGTCGAACCCTTCCGGGCTGGCCTCGGTGCAGACCACCAGGGATTGACCGAATGCCGGCGCGCAGCCGAGCAGGCTGGCGAGGGTCAGGCGGATGAGCGCTTTGCGCACGGCAGTTGCCGTAGGAAAGGGCCGCCGGGAAACCCGGCGGCCGCTGGCCTTACTTGCCGACGCTGACGCCGTAGAACGAGTTCAGCGCGAACGGGCTGATCTTGAAGTCCTGCACCGTCTTGCGCATCGGCTGGTACACGGTGGAGTGGGCGATCGGGGTGATCGGCACCTGCTCCTTGAGGATGTGCTGGGCCTGCTTGTACAGCTCGGTACGCTTGGCCTGGTCCGGGGTGCGTTTGGCATCCTTGATCAGCTTGTCGTAGGCCGGGTCGCACCATTTGGAGAAGTTGTTGCCGTCTACCGCGTCGCAGCCGTAGAGAGTACCCAGCCAGTTGTCCGGGTCACCGTTGTCGCCGCTCCAGCCGATCAGCATGGCGTCGTGTTCGCCGCCCTTGGCGCGCTTGATGTACTCGCCCCACTCGTAGGTGACGATCTTCGCCTTGATGCCGACCTTGGCCCAGTCGGACTGCAGCATCTCGGCCATCAGCTTGGCGTTGGGGTTGTACGGACGCTGCACCGGCATGGCCCACAGGGTGATCTCGGTGCCTTCGGCGACTCCGGCTTTCTTCAGCAGCTCCTTGGCTTTCTCCGGGTTGTAGCCGGCGTCCTTGATGGTGTCGTCGTAGGACCACTGGGTTGGCGGCATGCCGTTCACGGCCAGTTGGCCGGCGCCCTGGTAGACGGCGTCGATGATCGCCTTCTTGTTCACCGCCATGTCCAGCGCCTCGCGCACTTCGAGCTTGTCGAACGGCTTGTGCAGGACGTTGTAGGCGATGTAGCCGAGGTTGAAGCCCGGCTGCGACGGCATGTTCAGGTTCGCATCCTTCTTCAGCGCGTCCAGGTCGGCCGGGCGCGGGAAGAGGGTGATCTGGCACTCGTTGGCCTTGAGCTTCTGCATGCGCACCGAGGCGTCGGTGTTGATGGCGAAGATCAGGTTGTCGATCTTCACCTCACCCTTGTTCCAGTAGTCCGGGTTGGCCTTGAAGCGGATCATCGCGTCCTTCTGGTAGCGACTGAACACGAACGGGCCGGTACCCACGGGCTTCTGGTTGATGTCGGCGGCCTTGCCCTGCTTGAGCAACTGGTCGGCATACTCGGCGGACTGGATCGAGGCGAAGCTCATGGCCAGGTTCTGGATGAACGCGGCGTCGACCTCGTTGAGGTCGAATTTGACGGTGTGGTCGTCGACCTTCTCCACCTTGGCGATGTTCGCGTCCATGCCCATGTCGGTGAAGTAGGGGAATTCGGTCTGGTACGCCTTACGGAACGGATGGTTCTTGTCGAGCATGCGGTTGAAGGTGAACAGCACGTCGTCGGCGTTGAACTCGCGGGTCGGCTTGAAGTAGTCGGTGGTGTGGAACTTCACGCCGGAGCGCAGGTGGAAGGTGTAGGTCTTGCCGTCATCGGATACTTCCCACTTTTCCGCCAGGCCCGGAATGACCTGGGTGCCGCCGCGCTCGAACTGGGTGAGGCGGTTGAAGACCGTCTCGGCCGAGGCGTCGAAGTCGGTGCCGGTGGTGTACTGGCCGGGGTCGAAGCCTGCGGGGCTGCCTTCGGAGCAGTAGACCAGGTTGTTGGCGGCGTGGGCGAGCGGGGCGCTGGCGATCAACCCAGCGGCAATCATGGAGCGGATGACGGCGTTCTTACGCATACGGACCTCTGTTTATTCTGGTTGTCATCGAGGGGCAGCCTCGTGAGCTGCGTTGCGTGAAGCTATGCACGGCACATGCCGGGCGCAAGCGGTCGACCGGGGTGAGTGTAGAAGTTGTGACGCGAGTGCAAGGGAATGTCGCAATTTCGACAATGGGAACCCTGCGGTCGAGTGGCGGCGCTCCGGTTCCCTGAAGCGCCGCGCTGGCGAGGGGCGAGCGGTTACGGCATCTGCACCTCGATCGTGCCGTCGGCGCTGACGGTGACCTGGCTGGTGCCGGCTTCGATTTCCTGCGCCGGGGCGCCGCCGTAGCTGTCGGCCTTCATCGCTGCCATGCGCATCACCGGCATCGGCCGCGGCGCGCCGGAGGTATTGAGGTTCAGGTTGACCAGCTTGTAGCCCTTGCCGCCGAGGGCGTCGGTGAGCACCTGGGCGCGCGCCTTGAAGGCATCCACGGCGCCTTTCAGCATTGCGTCCTCGTTCTTCGCGCGGGTGGCGTCGGCGATGCTGAAGTTCATGCTGCCCATCTTCAGCTTGCCCAGCAGGTCGGCGCTGAGCTGGGAAAGGGCGGCGAAGTCGGTGCTTTCCAGGCGGATTTCCGCGCGCTCGCGCCAGGCGGTGATCTTCTGCCCCTTGTCGTCATACACCGGGTAGCTGTTGCGGCTGCCCAGGCTGACGGTCACGCCTTTCACCTTGCGCGCCTGTTGTACCGCCGCGTTCAGCGTGGTGGTGGTTTCCGCCGCGAGTTTGGCCGGGTCGGTGCCCTGGCCCTCGCTGAACAGGGTCACGTGCATCAGGTCGTGGGCGACTTCCTGGCTGACCTCGGCGCGCAGCGAAACCTGGTTGTAGCGGGGTTCGTCTGCCAGGGCTCCCAGGCTGGTGGCGCACAGGGCGATGGCGGCGGCGATGGCGGTGAAGGGTTTCTTCAGTACAGACATGGATGACTCCTTGCTCCAGAAAATGTCCGGGCCACAGCTTAGTAGAGGCGGTGGCGAGGACTGTCAGACCCTTTGACGGCCATTTGTTCGCAAGCGGGTTAGCGGCGGATGTCACCAATTGTTTCGGAGCGAGACGGCCGTCACGGGGTGCTGTGGAGTATGCTGTGGCGCTATGCCGCATTAAGGGGAGGGGGCTCTTGGCTATACTCGCGCAAATTCCGGAATTCACCATGCGCCCACCGGTTTTCCAGCTGTCCGCCAGTCGTCAGAACCTGCTGCATCTGACGCTTATCCGTATTCTCGTGCTTGCCGCCCAGGCAGGCTCCGTCGGTCTCGCCTACAAGGCCCAACTGATCCAGCTGCCCTGGCTGGCGCTCGGCGTGACCATCGGTGTCTCCCTCGTCCTGTGCCTGGGGACTGCGCTGCGCCTGCGCGGCCCGTGGCCAGTGACCGAACTGGAGTACGCCGTCCAGCTCGCCTGCGACCTGGTCATCCACAGCGTGCTGCTCTATTACTCGGGTGGCTCGAGCAACCCCTTCGTCTCCTATTACCTGGTGCCGCTGACCATCGCCGCGGCGACCCTGCCGTGGCTCTACACCATCGCCCTGGCAGGCCTTGCGCTGGCCAGCTACACGGTACTGCTGGTGTGGTTCCACCCGCTGGAGATGGCCGCCGGGCAGCGGGACAACCTGCTGATCTACGGCATGTGGCTGAGCTTCGCGCTGGCCGCGGCGCTGATCACCTTCTTCGTCGCGCGCATGTCCGAGTCCCTGCGCCGCCAGGAACAACTGCAGGCGCAACGTCGCGAGGAAGGCATGCGCGACCAGCAACTGCTGGCCGTCGCCACCCAGGCCGCCGGTGCCGCCCATGAGCTGGGCACGCCGCTTGCGACCATGAGCGTACTGCTCAAGGAATTGCGCCAGACCAATGCGGACCAGCCGATGCTGCAGGAAGATCTCGCCCTGCTGCAGGAGCAGGTCAAGCTCTGCAAGACCACCCTGCAGCACCTGGTGCGCGCTGCCGAGGCGGATCGTCGCCAGGCGGTGGAAGAGCAGGGCGCCAACGAATGGGTCGAGGCGGTGCTGCGTCGCTGGCACCTGATGCGCCCCGAGGCGAGCTACCGCTACCAGACGCTGGGCAAGGGCAAGGCGCCGCGGATGACTCCGCCGACCGACCTGAGCCAGGCGCTGCTCAACCTTCTGAATAACGCGACGGACGCCTGTCCGGACGATCTGGACATCCGCCTGGACTGGGATGCCGGTGAAATCTGCCTGAGCATCCGCGACCAGGGCCCGGGCGTGCCGCTGGCGATTGCCGAACAGCTCGGCAAACCGTTCTTCACCACCAAGGGCAAAGGGTTCGGTCTGGGGTTGTTCCTCAGTCAGGCCAGCGTGACCCGCGCGGGTGGAACGGTGAAGTTGTATAACCATGAAGATGGCGGCACTCTGACCGAGTTGCGTCTGCCCAGAAGCTATGGCGTGGCCTGATCGCCGCGCCCGCGAGGAAGTACCATGAGCGAAGAGATCCTGTTCGAAGGCGAAGAGCAGCCCCACCTGCTGCTGGTGGACGACGATGCCACCTTTACCCGCGTCATGGCCCGCGCCATGACCCGCCGCGGGTTGCGGGTGTCGGTCGCCGGCTCCGCCGAGGAAGGCCTGGCCATGGCCAAGGAAGATCTGCCCGACTACGCCGTGCTGGACCTGAAGATGGACGGCGACTCCGGCCTGGTGCTGCTGCCCAAGCTGCTCGAGCTCGACGCCGAGATGCGCGTGGTGATCCTCACCGGCTATTCCAGCATCGCCACCGCGGTGGAGGCCATCAAGCGCGGCGCCACCAACTACCTGTGCAAGCCGGCCGATGCCGACGACGTGCTCACCGCACTGCTGTCGCAACATGCCGACCTGGAGTCCCTGGTGCCGGAAAACCCCATGTCGGTCGACCGCCTGCAGTGGGAACATATCCAGCGCGTGCTTGCCGAACATGACGGCAACATCTCCGCGACCGCCCGAGCGCTGGGTATGCACCGGCGCACATTGCAACGTAAGCTGCAGAAACGCCCGGTGAGGCGTTAAGCGATCGATAAGACTAAGGAGCGCCAATGAGCGCTCCTTTTTATTTCCAGCCGTGCGAGCCGACCCCATGACCGACAGCGCCGAATACCGGGCCGCGAACGACGCCGTTCGCAGCCGCTTCTTCCACCGAGTCTGGCAACTCACCGCGCCTTACTGGCGCAGCGAAGAGAAGGGCATGGCCTGGCTGCTGCTGATCGTGGTGATCGCCCTGTCACTGGTGGGCGTGGCCCTCAGCGTCTGGCTCAACAGCTGGTACCGCGACTTCTACAACGCCCTGCAGAACAAGGACCTGAACAGCTTCATCCACCTGATGCTGATGTTCTGCGGCATCGCCGCGGTGTTCATCCTCACGGCGGTGTACCGCCTGTACCTGACGCAGATGCTCACCATCCGCTGGCGCCGCTGGCTCACGGAGAAGCACTTCGCTGCCTGGCTGGGCGACAAGAACTACTACCGCCTGGAGCAGCGCGGGCACACCGACAACCCCGACCAGCGCCTTTCCGAAGACCTCAACAGCTTCACCGATACCACCCTGACCCTCGGCCTGGGGCTGATCCGCAACATCGTCAGCCTGGTGTCCTTCTCGGTCATTCTCTGGGGTGTGTCCGGCAGCATCGAGCTCTTCGGCATCAGCATTCCCGGCTACATGTTCTGGGCGGCGCTGCTCTATGCCGCGATCGGCAGCTGGCTGACCCACCTGATCGCACGCCGCCTGATCGGCCTGAACAACCGCCAGCAACGCTACGAGGCAGATCTGCGATTCGGCCTGGTGCGGGTCCGCGAGAACGCCGAAAGCATCGCCCTGTACAACGGTGAGGCCAACGAGAGCAACCGGCTGATGGGGCGTTTCCGCAACGTCTGGGGCAACTTCTGGGAGCTGATGAAGGTGCAGAAACGCCTGACCTTCTTCAGCTCCGGCTACGCCCAGATTGCCACCGTGTTCCCCTTCATCGTCGCCGCGCCACGCTACTTTTCCGGGCAGATCCAGCTGGGCGAACTCATGCAGATCAACTCCGCCTTCGGCAATGTGCAGGACGGCCTGAGCTGGTTCATCGACGCCTACGCCAGTCTCGCCAGCTGGCGCGCCACCTGCGACCGTCTGCTGAGTTTCCGCGAGACCATGGACGAGACGGCCCATGAGTCGGCCAACATCGACGTGCGCAAGACCGGCGACAACCTGCAACTGCACAACCTCAGCCTGAACCTGGGCAACGGCCGCGAACTGCTGCAGCCCACCAGCCTGGAGCTGAACCCCGGCGAGCACGTGCTGATCGGCGGTCCCTCCGGTAGCGGCAAGAGCACCCTGCTGCGCGCCATGAGCGGCCTGTGGCGCTACGGCAGCGGTGTGGTACAGATGCCCGATACACGCAGCCTGTTCGTCCCGCAGAAGCCCTATCTGCCCATCGGCACCCTGGCCGAGGCGCTCTGCTACCCGGAGTCTGGCGACCGTCATACCCCCGAGCAACTGAAGCAGGTGCTGCATCTGTGCCGCCTGGATTCGCTGGTGCCGCGTCTGGATGAGGCCGATCACTGGCAGCGCGTGCTCTCCCCCGGCGAGCAGCAGCGCCTGGCCATCGCTCGCGCGCTGCTCTACGCGCCGCAGTGGTTGTTCCTTGACGAAGCCACCTCCGCGCTGGATGAAACCGACGAGGCCGCGCTCTATCAGGTGCTGCTCGACCAGTTGCCGGAGGTGACCCTGGTCAGCATCGGTCACCGGGTCAGCCTGAAGCGCTTCCACCCGCGCCAACTGCGCCTGGAAGAGCATCGTTTGCAGGAGATCGAGTCCGTTTTGCCGGCGTAGTGGCAGTTTGATTCACTGGGATAATGTGATCGTGTTAGTGGGAAACATCTGAAAGTCTTCTCAGACGGGATGATTTCTTCTTATTTATTTACATTTTTCAGTGTTTAGCCGCTGCGAAGTTTTCAAGAACAGGTACCCTGTGCACCCCCGGCGGCCATCCGCCGGGCCGAATGCATTCCAACGGTACCGCCATGAAATCCCTTTCCCCCTCACGCCAGGCCCTGACCCGCTCGGACCTGCGCCTGGTCGACACGCGCCGGTACCTGCTGGGTGCTGCCTGTGTGTCGCTGGCCTTTGCTGCGGCCGCCTTCGCCGGCGGGCTGTGGATCGGGCGGGGGCATGCCGAACCGGTGATGGTCCCGGTGGCGCAGGCCGGCGAAGCGCCGGACGAGTCAGGTGAGCGTTTTGCCGCCGAGCGCATCGGCGAGCTGACCGGGCGCCTGCAGGTGCTGGAAAAGGACGCCGACTACCTGCTCAAGGCGGTCGACAGCCATGAGGAAATCGCCCGCAAGCTGTCCAGGGTCGACCCCGAGCTGGTGCCCGCTCCGAAGAGCAAGCCAGGTTCCACCCGCAACGAAGGTGGCATCCTGCTGCCGCCCCGGGCCTGCGTCGACCCGCTGCCTGCGTCGGCCGCCGACCTCGAGCGCAACGAACAATCGGCCAGGTGCCTGCGCCGGGTCTTCGACCTGCTGATGGATCAGGTGGCCCGCCGCAACGCTGACTTCATGGCAATCCCTGCACGCCGTCCGATGGAGCAGGCGCGTCTGGGTTCGCCGTTCGGCAACCGCGTCGACCCCTTCAACCGCCACCTGGCCTTCCATTCCGGCCAGGATTTCTCGGCACCCATCGGTAGCCCGATCCACGCCGCTGCTGGCGGCCGGGTGATCGTTTCCGGTCGGCACGCCTCCTACGGCAATCGCGTGGAGATCGACCACGGCAATGGTCTGGTGACCCGCTACGCGCATGCCTCCAAGCTGCTGGTGAAGGTCGGCGACGTCGTACTGCCGGGGCAGGAGATCGCCAAGGTCGGTTCCACCGGACGCTCCACCGGCCCGCACCTGCACTTCGAAGTGCTCTACCACGGCGAATTCGTCGACCCGCAGAACTTCCTTTCCCTGGGCGGCATGGAGATCGACAGCGATGGCCTGGCCACGGACTAAACGGCCCTCTACCCGCCAGCTGCTGCGCGCCGAGCACCGCCCCCACGTTCCCCGCGGCTTTGCCTGGCTGGGCTGGGCGGCGCTGGCGCTCCTCCTGCTGGCAGTTCTCGCGTTGGGGGGCTGGCAACTGCGCGCTCGCGAGGATGGGCAGGTGCACGAGCGCATCGGTGCGCTCGAGGCACAGAATGCCGAGTTGACGCAGGAGCTGGAGGAAAAGCGCCTGCAAGCCGAGGAGGAGCGTGCCAACCGCGAGCAGCTGATGCTGCGGATCGACGCGATGTCCGCCGAAATCAAGAAACTCAAGACCGAGCTGGCCTTCTTCCGCCAGCAGAAACCTGGCAAGTAGTACGCGCGAGGAATTGCGATGTTCAGCAACAGCAAGAAAAAGGGCCCGCAGGTCTCGGTGGACAAGTTCTCCAGCCTGCTCTCGGGCAACGTCGATCTGGTCGGCGACATGCAGTTCCAGGACGGCCTGAAGATCCTCGGCACGGTGAAGGGCAACGTCAGCCACAAGCCCGGCGCGGCCAGCCTGCTGGCGCTCAGCGCGGAAGGGCGGATCGAGGGTAACGTCAGCAGCTACGATGCGCTGATCGACGGCACCATCATTGGCGATCTCTATGTCGAGCACCTGCTGGAGCTGCACTCCAACGCGCGGGTGGTCGGCAACATCCAGTACCGCCAACTGAGCATGGAAAACGGTGCCACGGTGGACGGCAAGCTGACCCGCCTGGCTGACGGCGAGGCGCCCCGGCCGCTCGAGCTGCCGGCGCCGGTGCGCGAAGAGGCAGCCGAAGTCTGATTTGCTCCGGCGCGGTGGGTACTTAGCTTGCTATGATTGTCACCCCCCACCGCCCAGACCCTCCCGTCCCATGCTTGCCCTTCTGCTCCAGACCTTCAGCATCACCGCCCCCGTCTTCGCCATGCTGTTCCTCGGAGTGTTGCTGCGCCGCGTAGGGGCGATCAATCCGGAATTCATCCAGACGGCGTCGGCGCTGGTGTTCAACGCCACCATGCCGGCGATGCTGTTCCTCGGTATCTACCACTCCGACCTGCATAGCGCGGCGCGTCCGGAAGTGCTGCTGTATTTCTGTGCAGCGACCCTGGTGGGCTTCCTGCTGGCCTGGGGCTGGGCGGCCTGGCGGGTGCCGCGCGAGGAGCGCGGCGTCTACGTGCAGGGTTCGTTCCGCGGCAACAACGGCATCATCGGTCTGGCGCTGGCCACCAGCCTCTATGGTGACCATGGCCTGGCGCTGGGCTCGGTCCTCGCCGCCCTGGTGATCCTCTGCTACAACACGCTGTCCTCGGTGGTGCTGGCGATCTACAGCCCGAGCATGAAGTCCGACCCGCTGAGCATCGCCCGCAACGTCATCTGCAATCCGCTGATCATCAGCGTGCTGGCGGCTCTGCCGTTCTCCTGGTTCGGCATCGGCCTGCCGAAGTGGCTGCTGACCTCCGCCGACTATTTTGCCCAGATGACCCTGCCGCTGGCGCTGGTGTGCATCGGCGGCACCCTGTCGCTGGCTTCGCTGCGCGAAAGCGGCGGGCTGGCGATCAGCGCGAGCCTGATGAAGATGGTCTGGCTGCCGCTGGTCTGCACCTTTACCGCCTGGTCGCTGGGCTTCCGTGGTGCCGAGCTGGGCGTGCTGTTCCTCTATTTCGCCAGCCCGACTGCGGCGGCCAGCTACGTCATGGCCCGCGCCGCCAATGGCAACCATGAGCTGGCGGCGTCGATCATCGTCATCACCACCCTGGTGGCGGCGCTGACCACTAACGTCGGCATCTTCGTCCTGCAGTGGGGCGGCTGGATGTGACTCGATGGAAGCCGAGAACCTTCCAATTGGTGTTGCGAAAATAGCTATTCAGTTTGTAGGAAATTTCTGAAAGATCGCCCAATGTCGCAACGCCGCGCGAACGTCGTTCCGCGCGTCGACAAGACCAGTTACATTTGGCTCCCCCCGCTATGCACGATCAAGGAATGTTCATGCAGCCCACGCGTCGGATGGTCCGTGCCGTCTGTTTTCTGTCAGCCAGTCTCCTGGCTGCGACGGTCGCTGCCGAGCCGAGCGCGGACCTTTCCAGCCCCACTGGCGGCTGGCGCTATTCTGGCCTGAACGATGACCCCAGCGTGCCCCGCGTGGCCTATCCCACGCCGCCCATCGATCGTGGTGGCGTCCGGGGTCGCAGCCTGATCGAAGGCCATCTGCGCGAAGTGGCCGGCGTTGACCGGGCCCAGCGGCTGGTGGTCAACGGCAGCCCCCTCCCTCTCTATACCGACGGTGAAGGCAAGTTCGTCCGTCCCTACAACTTCGGCGCCGGCAGCAACAGCGTCGAGGTGGCCAGCGCCGAGGGAAAGTCCCTCAAGCGCGTCCAGTTCTACGAAGCCAACGCCGGCCGCATTCCTCCGCGCATTCGCCTGGTGCTGGGCTGGAACGACCCCAAGGCCGAACTCGACCTGCATATCGTCACGCCCGACGGTCAGCATGCGTTCTGGGCCAATCCGCGGCTCAGCAACGGCGGCGGCCTCGACCCGGATGGCGTCGACGGCCCCGGTCCGGAGATGTTCACCATGGCTGCGCCGCTGCATGGCACTTACCTGGTCTACGTGAACTATTGGGGCAACTACAACGCCAGCCAGGGTTACAACTTCCAGGAAGGCAATCACGAGCAGGACGTGATCACCGCCGAGATCAACCTGGTGTTCAACGAAAATACCGTCAACGAGAAGCGCGAGACCTTCGTGGTGCCCATGCGCACCATCGGTGATCTGGTGCTGGTGAAGACCTTCAATTACTGAATTCGCCCCTCGCAGGGATGACACGGGACAAGCGATCCATGAGCGACAATACGCCCTCCAGCAGCCAAGACAGCACCCCCACGCCGACGCCGGAACAGGCCCCGCGCCGTGGTCCGCTGATCGCCATCGGCGCGCTTGCCGCCGCGCTGGTCGCCGGCGGCCTGGCGCTGGCCTTCGGCCTGATTCCCGCCTTCCACTCGGCGCCGGTGGGCACCCTGGAGGCGCCGGAAAGCCCGGATGTGGTCCGCGACCTCAAGCGCCCCGACGCGCTGATCGAGAGCGCCTCCCTGAGCCAGCTGCCCAAGGCCGTGCTGGAAGTGCCGCTGCTGCGCGACGTGCTCACCGAGGACTTCGTCTTCTATTACGAGAACAACGCTGACCGCCTGGGCCTGACCGGCACCCTGCGGCGCATCGTCTACGAGCACGACCTGACCCTGAAGGACAGTGTGATCGAGGAACTGCTCGACCAGCCGGCCCAGGTTGCCCTGTGGCGTGGCGCTGACGGCCGCCTGCGCGACTTCATGGTGGTGCTCAAGCGCGGCGGCCTGGCCAAGGTGCTGGAGCCGCTGGCCAAGGTCGCCGCCGATGACGCGCAGCTCAAGCAGGTCGCGGAAATCCAGGTGAAGGGCAGCGCCACGCCGGTCTACAGCCTGCGCTACGGGGCCGAGAAGACCCTGCTGTTCGTCTCCCGTGGCGACCAGATGCTGATCCTGTCGAACCCGAAGATGCTCTTCCCCAACCCGGATTACGACAACCTGGGTGAGCCCGATGCCGCTGTCGGCAAGGACCTGGGCACCGCGCTGGAAGGCGAGCCGCTGTTTGCCAAGGACTTCGCCCTGGAGCCACGCGGCGAGCTGAAGCAGCGCATCACCCTGGGCGCCGGCGTTCTCGCCATGGGCTACCAGCGCTTCATCCCGACCTTCGCCGGCGTGCGCTTCGAGCAGGGCCAGGACGGCTGGCACAGCTACCTGGCGCTCAACGAAGTCGCCCGCCAGCCAGACCTGGACTTCACCCCCGTCTGGCAGGCCATGCCCATGGGGGCCAGCGCCTGCGTCGCGCTGCCCGTCACGCCGGGCCTGTACGACAACATGCTGGTGAAGCTGGGCGCCGAGCAGAAGATGGCGGTGGCCTTCTCCGAGCACCTCTCCGGTGCCGCCGGCCTGTGCTGGTACCCGGACTCGCGCCTGCACTCGCCGCTGCTCGCGGTAAAGCTGGACGCCCCCGCCAGCCCGGAGCTGGATGAGCAGCTGGGCAAGCTCTTTGGCAGCATGATCGGCGCCTACGAGGCCAATGTGGAGGCTGGCGCCTTCGAGGTTGAAAGCCGTGCCGAGGGCGAAGGTCGCCTGTGGCAGCGTCAGGTCAGCTCGCGCTTCGGCCAGTACCCGGCCAGCGAGGCGGAGAATCCCGACCAGGTCAGCGGCAACGGCTTCTTCCGTGTCAGCCTGCTGCGTGATGGCAACACCCTGCTGTTCTCCATCGACGACAAGCTGCTCGACAAGGCCCGCAGTACCCTGGCCAAGCGTTACCCGCCGCTGGCCGACGTGCTGCCCAAGGACGCCCTGGTGCCCGCGTACCTCGCGCCCAAGACGCTGTCCGCACTGCTCCAGCGCGAGACCCTCGACAGCCTGCCGCAGGACGTCGAACCGGTGTTCCGCAACGCTGCCGACACGCTGCTCCTGCCACGCCTGAAGACCCTCGCCGGCAACGGTTCCTACGCCCTGACCCTGCCGGCCGGCAGCGAGCCCAGCGGTGAATGGAAGTGGCTGCCGCTGGACTGGAAGGCGCTGTGATCCGAAAGTCTTTAACGCTGCTGGCAGGCCTGCTCGTCGCCACCCTGGCGCACGCGGCGGAGCCGGCGCTGGATGCGCAACAGACCCAGGTGTTCCGCGCCTGGTTCGTGCGTATCGCCGAGGAGCAGCTGCGCCGTGGGCCGAACCCGCGCTGGTACCAGCAGGACTGCGCGGGCCTCGTGCGCTTCGCCGCCAACGAGGCGCTGAAGGTGCACGACGCCAAGTGGCTGCGTGCCAACGGCATGTCCAACCGCTACCTGCCGCCGGAGCTGGAACTGTCCGATGCGCAGCGCAATCTCGCGCAGACCTGGCAGCAGGGCGGCGGCAAGACCGGCCCCTACGTCAACGCGATCAAACTCATTCAATACAACAGCCAGCTCGTCGGCCGCGACCTCAACCAGGCGCGCCCCGGCGACCTGATGTTCTTCGACCAGGGCGATGACCAGCATCTGATGATCTGGATGGGCCGCGACATCGCTTATCACACCGGCACTCGTACGGCGACCGACAACGGCATGCGCTCGGTCAGCCTGCAACAACTCATGACATGGAAGGACACCCGATGGATACCCGACGAATCCAATCCCAACTTTATCGGCGTCTATCGCTTGTCCTTCCTGACCCGATGAACGCGCTGCGCGGCATGGCCGCCGCCCTGGCCTGCGCCGGTCTGTTCGCCGCCGCGCCCGCGCTCGTGCAGGCGGACGACGACGTCCCGGCGAGCAACTACACGCCCATGGCTGGCGAGTCGTTCTTCCTGCTCGCCGACTCAAGCTTCGCGTCCGACGAGGTGGCCAAGGTGCGCCTGGAAGCGCCGGGCCGCGACTACCGTCGCTACCGCATGGAGCCCTACGGCGGCGCGGACATCCGCGTCTACCGCATCGACCAGCCGCTGGACTTCCTCAAGCGCCAGAAGAACCTGCACCGCGTGCTGTCCGAGGGGCAGTTCAAGGGCGAGGGCCTGTCCAACACCCTGGCCTACCTGTGGGACAACTGGTACCGCAAGTCGCGTCGGGTGATGCAGCGGACCTTCTCCTACGAGTCGCGCCAGCAGGTCACCGAAGTGGTGCCCGAGCTGAAAATGGGCAATGCCATGCGCGCGCCGACACCCTATGACGCGCAGACTCAGTACGCGCCGATTCCCGGCCTGCCGATGGTCAGCCAGTTCCGCTACCCGCTGTGGGATGCCAAGCCCATCCAGCCGCCTAAGGAAGTCACCCTGGCCGGCTCCTCCAGCGAGTTCATCAACGTCGCCCCGGGCAACGTCTACGTACCGCTGGGCAAGCTGAAGCCGGGCCTGTACCTGGTCGAAGCGCTGGTCGGCAAATACCGCGCGACCACCGTGGTGTTCGTCTCCAACAGCGTCGCGGTGAGCAAGATCGCCGGCAGTGAACTGCTGGTGTGGACTGCGCGCAAGCATGAAGGCACGCCGGTCAGCGGCGCCAAGGTGCTGTGGACCGACGGCCTGGGCGTGATGAGCAGTGGTAGCAGCGATGCCGACGGCCTGCTGCGCCTGCAGCACGTCAGCCCCGAGCGCTCCTTCGTGATCGGCGAGGACGAGGAGGGCGGCGTCTTCGTCTCCGAGAACTTCTATTACGACAGCGAAATCTACGACACCAAGCTTTACGCCTTCACCGACCGCCCGCTGTACCGTCCGGGCGACTGGGTGTCGCTGAAGATCGTCGGCCGCGAGTTCAAGAACTCCCGCGAATCGCAGTCGCCGCAAAGCGCGCCGCTGCGCCTGTCGGTGATCGACGCGGCCGGCACCACGCTGCAGACCCTCGACCTCAAGTACGACGCCAAGAGCGGCACCAACGGCCGCTTCCAGCTGCCGGCCAACGCCGTTGCCGGCGGCTACGAGCTGCGCTTCGACTACCGCGACCAGACCTACAGCAGCGCCTTCCGCGTTGCCGAATACATCAAGCCGCACTTCGAGATTTCCCTCGACCTGGCCAAGCCGGACTTCAAGACCGGCGAACCGGTGAAGGGCAACCTGATCCTGCTCTACCCGGACGGCAAGCCGGTGGCCAACGCGCGCCTGGAGCTGAGCCTGCGCGCCCAGCAACTGTCCATGGTGGACAACGAACTGCAGTACCTCGGCCAGTTCCCCGTGGAGCTGACCAGCGCGCAGATCACCACCGACGACCAGGGCCGCGCGGCGCTGGACCTGCCGGCGGCGGAGAAACCCAGCCGCTACCTGCTCACTGTGTTCGCCAGCGATGGCGCCGCGTACCGGGTGAAGACCAGCAAGGAAATCCTCATCGAGCGTGGCGCCGCGCGTTATCGCGTGAGCGCGCCGCAGCGCTTCAGCGCTGCCGGTGACAAGGTCGAGTTCAGCTATGCCGCCGAACAGCAGACGCAGATCCAGCCGACCGCCTACCGCTGGTTGCGCCTGGAAGACCGCAGCAGCGGCGATGGTGCGGTGGAGGGCGGCAAGTTCGCCATCACCTTCGACAAGCCCGGCACCTACAGCGTCGAACTGCGCGACAAGGCCGGCCAGCTGCTCGGCGGCACCGGCCACTCGGTCAGCGGCGACGGCGTGAAGGCCGTGCCCGGCACCGTGGAAATCGTCCTCGACAAGGCCGAGTACCAGGCCGGTGAAGAAGCGCTGGCACTGATCACCTTCCCCGAACCGGTGGACGATGCGCTGCTGTCCCTGGAGCGCGACAAGGTCGAGGCCACCGCGCTGCTGTCCAGGGGCGGCGACTGGCTGAAGCTGGAGAAGCTCAACCCGACCCAGTACCGCGCGCGTATCCCGGTGAAGCCGGAGTTCTCGCCGAACCTGACCTTCTCCGTGCTCTACACCCGCAGCGGCGACTACAGCTTCCAGAACGCCGGCATCAAGGTTGCGGTGCCGCAGGTGGAAATCGCCGTCAGCACCGACAAGGAACGCTACGAGCCGGGCGAGACGGTCACCGTCAATCTCGATACCGCCTACGCCGGCAAGCCGGTCTCCAGCCACCTCACCGTCAGCGTGGTGGACGAGATGATCTACGCGCTGCAGCCGGAGATCGCCCCGGGCATCGACCAGTTCTTCTATCACCCGCGGCGCAACAATGTGCGCACCAGCGCCAGCCTCGCGTTCATCAGCTACGACGTCGCGCTGCCCGGTACGCCGAGTGCGCCCGGCCGCGCCAACCGCAGCGAGCGTGGCGTGAAGGTGCTGGAGCGCCCGCGCCGCGAGGAAGTCGACACCGCTGCCTGGGAACCGGAGCTGGTCACCGATGCCAACGGCAAGGCCCAGTTCAAGTTCCGCATGCCCGACTCCCTGACCCGCTGGCGTATTACCGCCCGCGCCATGGATGACCAGGGCCAGGTCGGCCAGAAGAAGCAGTTCATCCGTTCCGAAAAGCCGCTGTACCTGAAGTGGAGTGGCCCGAAACGCTTCCGCACAGGTGATGCGCCGGACCTCGGCCTGTTCGTCTTCAACCAGGGCGAGCAGGACACCAAGGCCGAGTTGCTGATCCGCGCCAACGGCGCAGAGAAGACCCAGGCGCTGGAGCTCAAGCGCGGCGTCAACTACATCGCCCTGCCGCAACAGCCGCTCAGCGATGGCGACTGGAGCGTCGAACTGCGCCAGGACGGCCAGGTGCGCGACAGTCTCGGCGTGCACTTCAGCCTGGCAGCCGACAGCTGGCAGGTGCTGCAGTCCAAGCCGCTGCGGGTCAACGCGCAGAACACCCCGCTGGAGCTGCCGGCGGATGCCCGCGACGTCACCCTACGGCTGGATGACAGCGCCCAGGCCCTGCTGCGTGGCAACCTCGACTCGCTGCTGGATTACCCCTGGGGTGGCGTCGAGCAGACTGCCAGCCAGCTGCTGCCGCTGAGCATCGCCTACCCGACCCTGGCCAACAGCGAGCCGCGTGTGCGTGATCGTCTGCGCCTGATCATGCAGACCAGCCGCCTGCGCCTGGTGCAGATGGCCGGCCCGGACGCCTACTTCACCTGGTGGGGCGGCGAAGACAACGATGCCTTCCTCACCGCGTACGCCTATTACGCCGACTGGTACGCCAGCCGCGCGCTGGAAATCCAGCTGCCGCCGGACCACTGGCAGCGCGTACTGGAGCTGTACTCCGCGCGCGCCAGTGCCACGCCGCTGCTGCAGCGTGCGCTGATCCTGGCCTTCGCCCGCGACATGCAGCTGCCGGTGCAGACCCTGGTCAGCGGCCTGCTCACCGACCTGGAGAATGCCGGCAACGGCGAGGCGGCGAAGTCGATCAACGACCTCGACAGCGAGGACAGCCTGGTCATGGGCGACCCGGACTCCGAGCTGGGCCTGGCCGCTGCCCGTGTGCTGGCGGCCAGCCTGGCCGAGCAGAACAAGGTCGCGCTGCCGGCCGGCTTCGCCAAGCAACTGGATGGCGCACGCCTGAAACTGAACACCAGCGAGCAGCCGTTCGCCCGCGCGGTTCAGCTGTACAGCGGCCCGGCGGACGCCAGCCGCGCCCGCTCGTTGCTGCAGAGCCTCGCACCGCAGCAATCCACCATCGAGCGCGCCCTGGCCCTGGCCTGGATGCAGCGTGCCGTGGCCGCCACTCCTGCAGCCGAACTGCCGCAGCCGGTGGCCGACTGGAAGGAAAGCCGCAGCACCACTGGCGACGCGTTCTGGAAGTGGCAGGGCAAGGAGGCTCCGGCCCAGCTTGACCTCAGCGCCGCGCCGTCGCGCATGCTCAACGCCTCGATCTCCTTCCGCAGCGCGCAGGCTCCGGCCAGCCAGCTGCCGGTGACCATCAAGCGGCGTCTGCTGCGCCTGGTACCGGGCGACGAAGCCTTCGCCTTCAAGGCCGAGGAACTGGGCAGCAAGCCGCTGTCCAGCGACGAGCTGTACCTGGACGAAGTGACCCTGACCACCGAGCAGGCCCAAGCCCTGCGCTACGGCATGCTGGAGGTGCCGCTGCCGCCGGGCGCGGACGTCGAGCGCACCACCTGGGGCCTGCAGATCAGCGGCCTGGGCGGTGTCGAAGCGACCAGCCTGGAGCGGGCACGCAACGAGCCGGGCGACCTGTTCTACGGCGTGCCGGTGGACACCCTGGGCGGAGAACTGCGCTTCCGCCACCTGGTGCGCTTCTCGCAGAAGGGCGAGTTCGTCCTGCCGCCGGCGCGCTACCAGCGCCTCTATGCGCCGCAGGAGCAGGCGCTGGAGCAGAAGCCGGCCCTGGCGAAGATCAAGGTTCAGTAACCGATGCGTGCGCGTCTGGCCGGGCTGATCCTGCTGTTGCCGCTGAGCGCCCTCGCGGCGCCCGGCGCGCAGGAGCAGGCGCAGCTGGCCTGGCGCACGGCGCAGGGCGACGAACTGCTACGGCTCGGGTCGCAGCAGGTGCTCGGTCGCCAGCCGCTGCCGGCTGACCTGCGCGCACCGCTGGGCAGCCTGTGGAAACTGTTCGTCTACGCCTGGCTCAACGATACCGGCCAGCAGGAGCCGGCCTATCAGTGCCGTGGCGAGAGCAGGGAAGAGGTCTATTGCTGTTTGGCCGGGCAGAGCATCGAGCGCGACGCCGCGCTGGTGAAGTCCTGTGGCCTGTACTTCCAGCCGCAGAGACTGGGCATCGAAGGTTCTGTCTGGCAGCAATACTGGCAGGCGCGCCATGCGCCGGCGTGGATTGCCCAATTGGACAAGCTGGCGCCGCAGACCGAAGTGCCGGTCGCCGAACTGCTCGATCAACTGCAGCACCTGCCGGCGCAGGAGCAGGCGCGCAAGGTGCTGCTGGATGTCAGCCTTGCTGCCGACGAAGGTCGTGCACCCGCTGCGCTGGGTGGGCGCCTGCGGGTGAAGACCTGGAGCTGGGAGAAGGGCGGTCAGCGCGAGGGAGGCTTCGCTGGTTGGCTGGTCGACGGCACGCCGCTCTGGGCGCGCGGACCGGGCACCAGCAAGACGCTGCTGGCCAAGTACGGTAATGCCATCGGCGCGGCGCTGCCGGCACCGTGGCCGAGCGATCCTGGGCGTTGCGTCGAGGTCGGACTGTTCAGCCGCTATCCGCTGAAAGAGGTCTATGACGAACGTAACCAACCGGCTGCCGAAGGCCTGCTGCAAGGCCGACAGAGCGTGATGTTCGTCAACGGCGTTCGACTGGACGTGAACAGCAGCGGCGACCTCTTCCTCGAGCGCGGTGCGCAGGGGCCGCGTCTCACCGCGCGTCTGTCCCGCGAGGAATATGTCGCCCGCGTGCTCGATCGCGAGGCTTCCGCCACGCCGCCGGAAGCGGCCAAGGCGCTGGCGGTGACCATCCGCACTTATCTGTTGCAGAACGGCGCCCCGCGCGGCGACTGCCTGAGCATCGACGACAGCAGCCAGCGCCAGCGCGTGGCGCCGCGCCCGGCGAGCGAGGCGGCGCGTGGTATCGCCGCCTGGACCGCCGATCTGGTGCTGGCGGGCGGTACCATCACCTACCACTCGGACGAAGCGGGGCAGTCGAAACTTTCCTGGCGCGATGCCCGGGAGCAGGCCGCCAAGGGCCTGCGCTATGACGCAATCCTTGCGCGCGCCTTCCCGCGTACCAGCCTCAGCCGCTGGAGCAACCCGATTGCTGCCTGCCAGCCGCTGCCCGAGGCCGAGCGCTGGCTGAAGGCGCAGCGCCGCGACTGGCGCCCGCGCCTGGAAACCGAGGCGGGCTATGAGGAGCTGCAGTCGTTCGCCGTGTGCCGCCTGAGCAGTGGCCGGCCCTACGTCGACCGCGAACGCCAGCGCATCTACGTGCGTGGCCTGTACTCCCAGCAGGACCGCCTCGACCTGGCTCATGAATACCTGCACCTGGCCTTCCAGGCGCACCCCAATGGACAAGACGAGGGCTATGTGGAAAGCCTGGCCCGTCGCCTGATACTGGAATGATCAGCATGAAACTCGCCCACGTGCTCCGCCTGTCCCTGCTCGCCAGCCTGATCCCGCTGGGCGCACAGGCCGCCGAATCGCCGATCAGCCTGGATACCCCGCTGGGCGGCTGGCGCTCGGGCGACGGCGACAAGGCCGACTTCCGGCAGACGGTGAACTACCCGGCGTCATCGGTGAACTCGCGGGAGGACCAGTCCGATACGGCGCGCATCCGTGGCGAGATTCGCGGCTTGCCCAAGGACAGCAAGGAGCCGGCGCGCCTGGTGGTCAACGGTGTGGCCATGCCGATGCGGGTCGAAGGCGACGGCAGGTTCGACCGTCCCTTCGCCTTCCCGGCGGGCTCCAACAGCGTCGAAGTGATCAGCCCGGATGGCCAGCAGCACAAGCGCGTGCAGTTCTACCATGGTGGCGGCGGCGGTGAAGTAGCGGCCAAGTTGCGGGTATTGCTGTCGTGGGACTCGGACAACACCGACCTCGACCTGCACCTGGTGACGCCCGATGGCGGGCACGTCTGGTACGGCAACCGCTCGCTGCCCAACGGCGCGGCCCAGGACGTTGACGTGACCACCGGCTACGGCCCGGAAATCATCGCCAGCCCGACCCCGCTCAAGGGCCAGTACCTGGTCTACGTGAACTACTACGGCGGTGGCTGGAGTTCGGATGAGAGCTCGGGCGATGTGAATGCGGCCAAGCCGCTGACCACGGCGCAGGTGACCATCGTCACGGAAGAGGGGACGGTGAACGAGAAGCAGGAGTCGTTCCTGATCCCGATGCGGCAGCCGGGGGAGCTGACGCTGGTGAAGCGGTTCAGTTACCCGTAAGGCCAGGAACGCTTTCGTAGGAGCGGACTCTGTCCGCGATGGTCTACGGCGCGAGGCGAATCGTTCGCGTACAAGGTCCGCTCCTACAGGATCACGCCACGCCCTACGTGCTGCATTGGGTTGGGGCTTTTGCGCCGCTTCGGCGTGCGCGCGGACTCTGTGTTTCGCCCCCTCGGGCGACCTACTTTGGCAAACGACCCAAAGTAGGCAAAGGTCTCGCCCCGGTACGACTCACCCACATAGGTGACAGTTTTGTTCAGGCACATGGGTAACAGTTTCTAACCTGCAGGGGTCACCTCAC
>NZ_JALJXP010000009.1 GCF_024170165.1 Pseudomonas nitroreducens
GCTGGACGAAAGGGAGCGAAGTAGGCGATATCTGAAGATGCGAGTGTCACCCATGTGACTGAACTCGTTTGTTACCTATGTGGTTGTCTCCTACAGCCCCTCCATCCGGTTTTTCGCCTAGGCGAAAAATTCCCTCGTTGAATCGAAGTTTCAGGGGCACGCCACGAAGGGCCATCCCTGGCCCATCGTGGCTCTCGCGACATCCATGTCGCTCAACCCCTGAAACTCCGATCCAACGAGGCCTCCTGAAAGGGGCACTCCGGAGCTCGCGGACGTTTTTCTGGAAGACTTTCAGAGCCAGAGCCAGAGCCAGAGCCAGAGCCAGAGCCAGAGCCAGAGCCAGAGCCAGAGCCAGAGCCAGAGCCAGAGCCGAGGCGGGGTGGGGATCAGGCTCTTCGTAGGAGCGAGCTTGCTCGCGAACCCGCCCAACTCGGTGCCACCCCGTAGGAGCGGACCTTGTCCGCGAATTCCCCCGCGGCGTACTCCGGGGCTATGGATTGCAACAACAGCCCAAAGCATACGTAGGGCGAATAAACCCGGAACGGGTTATCCGCCGCCCCTCACCGGCGGATAACGCCTGGGGCGTTATGCGCCCTACGTTGGTGACGCCCGGTTGGCACCATCGACCTCCTGCACTCCACCCACCCGGCAAGCCTGCCGCCAACGGTTCGGCGTGCAGCCCACCAGCTTGCGGAAGCTGCGGCCGAAGTGCGACTGGTCGGCGAAGCCACATTCCTGGCTGACCTGGGAAATCGGCGCGTCGCCGCTGGCCAGCAGCTCGCGGGCGCGGTCGATGCGCAGGCGCAGCGCCCACTCCCGTGGTGCGACCCCGGTGGCCTGCTTGAAGGCGCGGGAGAAGTGGCTGCGCGACATGCCGCATTGTTCGGCGACGTCGGCGATGTACAGGCGGCTGAGCAGGCTGCCGGCGAGGATGTCCTTTGCCTTGCGTTCCTGCCAGGGGGCGAGGGCCAGGCGTTCACCAGTGTCCGCCCCGTCGTTGCAGGGCTCGGGCAACCGGTAGTGCTCCAGCAGGTGCTGGCAAAGGCGCTGACTGGCCTGGTGGAGGCCGTCTCCCTGGCTTTCCAGCTCCTCCATGAGCTGCAGGACCAGGCGGTGGGTCTGGGGGGCGAGCATGGTCGCTACCTGGTGGGCAGGTGCGGGCATGGCGTCTCTCTTCTCGTTCTGGTGGCGGCCGAAATGCCGCTCTGGAATGTAAAAAATTCAAGGTAAATCAAGGTGATCCGATGCTCAATCGGATTAAGCCAAACGGTGCGCGGATGAGCACACACGTCCAAGAAAAATGCCCGGTTTCATGATCGACTGGCGCGTCCCTTGTCTTGTGCAAAGATGCCGACTCCCACAGCCCCGAGCGACCAGCCATGAACCGAAACGACCTGCGCCGCCTGGACATGAACCTGCTGGTGATCTTCGAATCCCTGATGCTGGAGCGGAACCTCACCCGCGTCGGCGAGAAGCTGTTCATCACCCAGTCCACCGTCAGCGCCGCCCTGGCGCGCCTGCGCGACCTGTTCGACGACCCGCTGCTGGTGCGCGCCGGCCGCGCCATGGAGCCCACCAGCCGGGCGCTGCACATCTTCGAAGAGCTGCGCCCGGCGATGGACGTGATCTCCGCCGCGGTCAGCCGCGCCAAGACCTTCGAGCCCGAGAGCAGCTGCAACATCTTCCGCCTGGGGCTTTCCGACGACGCCGAATTCGGCCTGTTCCCTGCGCTGCTGGCACGCTTGCAGCAGGAGGCGCCGAACATCACCGTGGTGGTGCGCCGCGCCAACTTCCTGCTGATGCCGGCGCTGCTGTCTTCCGGCGAGATCACCGTGGGGGTGAGTTACACCACCGACCTGCCGGCCAACGCCAAGCGCCGCAAGCTGCGCGATATCGGCGTGAAGGTGCTGCGCGGCGACGACCGTCCCGGCCCGCTGACCCTCGACGAATACTGCTCGCGGCCGCACGTGATGGTGTCTTTCTCCGGCGACCTGAACGGCGCCATCGACCTGGACCTGGAGCGCATCGACCGCCGCCGTCGCGTGGTGCTGGCCGTGCCGCAGTTCGGCAGCCTGCGCGCGCTGCTGCGCAACACCGAGATGATCGCCACTGTCCCCGACTATGCCGCCTGCGCGCTGGTGGAAGACAGCTGCCTGCGCGCCGAGGACCCGCCGCTGGAGATCAAGCCCGCGGAGCTCTCGCTGGTCTGGAGCGCTGCCCACGACAACGACCCGGCCGAGCGCTGGCTGCGCGAGCGGATGGTCGAGTACATGAGCGCGCCGGTGCCCTGAGCCCCGCACAAGGCCATTCGTGGGGTGGGTGGAGTCCTTAGCGATACCCAGGCTGCGGGTGCAGGGGATTGATGGGTATCGCTGCGCTCCACGCCATCCTGCGAAGCGTTTTTCCGGATGGCCTAACGGCTGGGGGATCGATTACGTAGGGCGCATAACCTGGAACAGGTTATCCGCCGGCTCGGTAACGGCCGATAACGCTGGCGCGTTATGCGCCCTGCAGGGAAGCAGCCTGATGGTTTCAGCGCTGGGCGGGTTCGCGAGCAAGCTCGCTCCTACAAGGGGCTTTGGAGTGCTCTTCGTAGGAGCGAGCTTGCTCGCGAACAGAGCTGTGCGCCGACGCTTCCCGAGCACTCAGAACACCCCCTTGAGCGGGTACTCGACAATCACGTAGAGGCGGTCGATATCCGCGCCACCCTGGGCGTCGTTGGCGCGGTGCGAGACCTGCGCGAAGCTCAGCGCCAGGTCCCTGGCCGGGCCGGACTGCACCACGTAGCGCACGTCCAGGTCGCGCTCCCAGTGGCGGCCGCCGTCGCCGTAGGCGGGCTGGCAGGTGCCGCCCTCCACGGGGTTGTAGGCGCCGCCGCATGGGGCGTGGGTGCCGTCGATGCCGCTGCCGCGCACGTAGCGCGTGGAAAAGGTCAGGCCGGCGAGGCCGGCGCTGGCGCCGTCCCACTGGTAGCGCGCCTGCCAGGAGTGCTCGCCGGGGCCGTTGAAGTCGGCGTACTTGATCGAGTTGGCGAGGTAGATGGAATCGCCGCCGACGAAGTCGAACGGCGTGTCGCCGTCGATCTTCTGGTAGGCGAGGCTCAGCGCATGGCTGCCCAGGGCGACCTTGCCCAGCAGGCTCCAGGCCAGGGTGTCGATCTCGCCGGCGCGGGCGCTGCCGGTGTCGCCGGTCTTGTACAGGTTGGCGTCCAGCGACCAGCGGCCGAAGTGGCCGTTGAGGTTGGCGTAGGCCTGGCGCCAGACGTCATCCAGCTGGCTGGCGTAGAGTGCGCCGCCCCAGTTGGCGTCGGTTGCGCTCCAGCTGGCGCCGGCCAGGCTGAGGCCGCCGAAGCGGGTGCTGGCGCCGTAGCCTTCGAATTCGCCGTGGCTGGAGCTGGAGTCCTGGTTCTTGAAGGCGGTGAAGCGCCCGGCCTGCAGGCGCAGGTTGGGCAGGCTGTGGTCGTCGAGGAACCAGCCGGTGGCGTATTCGGGCTGCAGGCGCTTGTCGCCGGTGTCGAATACCGGGGTTTCCACTTCCATCTCGCCCCAGGCGACAGTGGTTTTCTCATGCACCAGGCGCAGCGCGGCGCCAGCGTCGGAATACTCGGCTTCGCTGCGGCCGTCGCTGTCCAGTGGCAGCAGGCCGGTCCCCGCGTGGCCGCGCCCGCCGTCGAGCTTCAGGCCGAGGAAGGCGTGGGCATCGATGCCCAGGCCGACGGTGCCGGGCGTGACGTCACTGCTGAACCTGCCGATGAAACCCTGCGCCCATTCGCGGCGCAGGCTCTGGCCGTTTGGGCCGGGGCTGCGGTAGTCGTTGTCGAGAAAGTAGTTGCGTGACAACAGCGACCAGTCGGCGGCGTGGGCCTGGACGCAGGCGAGTGCCAGTGCGCAGGGGAGCAGGAGGTTTTTCACGGTCGGGGCTCCGTCCGAAGTTCACCCAGGCGGCGAGGCAGGGCGAAGCGATAGCGGCCGGGACCGGCAATCGCCAGGCCGGCGAAGAGGATCAGCATCCACCAGGCGAACTGGCCTTCCTCCAGCGACCATTGCGGGTGCACGAACAGCAGCGCCACCAGCAGCACGGCAATCACCGGCAGGCAGGCGAGGCGGGCGAACACGCCGAGGATCAGCAGGATCGGGCAGAGCACTTCGGCGAACACCGCCAGCGCCAGGGTCGGCGAGGCGCCGAGGCCGAAGGGGTCTTCGATGTGCTGTAGCTCGCTGTGCCAATGCAGCAGCTTGGGCAGCCCGTGCACCTGGAGCAGCAGGAGGGCGGCGGCTACGCGCATGAACAGCAGCGCCAGGGCGCCGGAGCGGTCGTGGGTCGGCATGGTGGGTATCCCGGGAATGAAAAGGGGCGGCCATGCCGCCCCTTTCTGCTGCTCAGGCTCAGTGGCCTTCGCTGGCGTTGAACATTGTCTTGGCGTAGATCAGGCCCAGGCCGTAGGCGCCGCCGTGCTCGATGGAGGTTTTCACGGTCGCCTCGTAGGTTTCGCCACGGGCCCAGTCGCGTTGCAGTTCCAGCAGGTACTGCAGGGAGGTCATGGGACGTGCGCCCAGCTGGATCATTCGTTGCAGGGCCATTTCGTGAGCTTCGTCGGAGACGTCGCCACAGGCGTCGGCGATCACGTAGACCTCGAAGCCCTGGTCGATGGCCGAGAGCGCCGGGCCGACGATGCACACCGAGGTCCACAGGCCGGCGAGGACGATCTTCTGCTTGCCGAACTTGTTCACCTCCACGGCGATGCGCGGGTCCTCCCAGGTGTTCATGCTGGTGCGGTCGATGACGTTGTGCTCGGGGAAGACCGACTTGATTTCGTCGAAGATCGGCCCGGAGAAGCTCTTCTCGGCAACAGTGGTGAGGATGGTGGAAACGTTGAACTCCCTGGCTGCCTTGGCCACCAGCGCGGCGTTGTTGCGCAGGGTCACCGCGTCGATGGACTTGGTCGCGAAGGACATCTGCGACTGGTGGTCGATCATGATCAGGGTGTGGTCGGTGGGGTTGAGCAGGGTCTTGCCGGGAACGGCTTTGGCGATGGCGGTCATGGTCGGATTTCCTGGTGGATTGCGTGGGGTGGGAAGAGGGCGTCTGGCGTGTCTTTTCGGTCTGCAGGACCTGGCTGCAAAGCGTGGACACATCTTTGCCGAACGCTGCGAGGCGCGGAACAGACAGCCCTGCAGGGTGGCTTTGCAGTTCTGCAAGGGCGTCCGGGGCGCTTCGATGGGCAGACTATGGTTTCGCCGCCACGGCATTTATTGGACCTGTGTGCTCGGCCCGCCTGGCGGAGAATGATGCAAACGTGCGATTCGCCGGCGCGGCGAATGGGTACAGTGGTTTTTTCCTATACCGGGGCACGCGAGACCGCCAAGCCCCGTTTGCGTGCGAGTAGAAGAATGAAAACAGTGGCCATGGTGCTGTATGACGATGTGCTGGCGCTGGATGTGACGGGGCCGATGGAGGTGTTCTCCATGGCCAACCGTTACCTGCCGCCGGAGCGGCATTACCGCTTGCTGACGGTGGCGGCGAAACCCGAGGGCGTGCGCGCCTCCAGCGGCCTGAAGATGAGCGCCGACCTGCCACTGGAAGCACTGCTGGCGGGCGTGGACCTGCTGCTGGTGCCCGGTGGGCCCGGCGCCTACAACGGCAACAACGAGGCGCTCGACGCCTGGTTGCCGGCGGCGGCGCGCGCGGCGAAACGTTATGGCGCGGTGTGCACCGGCGCCTTCCTGCTCGGCGCCGCCGGGCTGCTCGACGGCTACCGCTGCACCACCCACTGGAACTACCTGGACCGCCTGGCGCAGCTGTATCCCCGTGCCGAGGTGCAGGCCGAGCGCATCTACGTGATCGACCGCAACCTGATCACCTCCGGCGGCGTCACCGCCGGCATCGACATGGCGCTGGCAGTGGTCGCCGAGGACCACGGCAAGGACGTCGCCCTCGAGGTCGCCAAGGTCCTGCTGGTGGTACTCAAGCGCCAGGGCGGGCAGACGCCCTTCGGTCCGCTGCTGGTCTCGGTGGTGCGCGATGGCTCGGTGATCGCTCGCGCCCAGGCCCACGTGGTGGACCACATCGACGAGCCGCTGACAGTGAATCGCCTGGCCGAACTGGTGGCCATGAGCCCGCGCAACTTCGCCCGCGCCTTCCAGCGCGAGACGAGCATGACACCCATGCAGTACGTGCAGAGCGCGCGCATCGACCACGCGCGCAAGTTGCTGGAAAGCAGCGACCTGCCGCTCAAGCAGGTGGCCAGCCGTAGCGGCTTTGGCAGCCCCCGGCACATGCGCACGGTGTTCGGCGAGCGGATCGGCATGACGCCGAGCCAGTACCGCGAGCAATTCGGCTTCGCCTGATGGCAGTGCGCCGCATTTTCAGCCGGTTGACCGTCCGGCGCACCCAAGTTGGCCGAATCCTTCCCCCCGCGGGAATTGCGCTGTCACGCGAGGGCGGGAAAATACCCTGACCAATCATCAGGGGCGCGTCACCTCGGTACTGGCCAGATCGCCTGGAGGACCCGTTGTAGAGCGATCCGTCAGATCCGCAGACGTGAGCAGGACATGAGCGCAAGCACGGAAAACCGCACCGAGACCATCCTGCAGTTCGGTCGCTTCCAGTTCCACCCCTACAAGCGCCAGTTGCTGCAGGGGGATCGCCCGGTGCGCATCGGCAGCCGGGCGCTGGACATTCTCCAGGTGCTGATCCGCCAACCCGGCGAGATCATCGGCAAGGACAGGATCATCGCCCAGGTCTGGGGCGATACCGTGGTCGAGGAGATCAACCTGCGGGTGCACATCGCCGCGCTGCGCCGGGCCCTCGGCGAGGGCCGCACGGGTGAGCGCTACATCGCCAACGTGCCGTTGCGCGGCTACGGCTTCGTCGGCGTGGTGGAGAGCGTGGTCGCTCCGGCGCAGGCAGCAGCGCTGCCGTGCGAAGTGCGCGCGAGCAACCTGCCGGTCCTGCTGATGGGGCTGGTCGGCCGGCAGGCGCTGCTCGAACGGGTGGTGAAGCAGATGCCCGCCACGCGCCTGATGACCCTGGTCGGCCCTGGCGGCATGGGCAAGACCTCCCTGGCGATCCACGCCGCCGAGCAACTCGGCAGGCACTTCAGCGAGGTACGCTTCCTCGACCTGTCCGCCGACCCGGACGGCATCTCCCTCAGCCAGAGCCTCGCCGTTCTCCTGCGCGAGCCGGCCCATGAGCCGACCCTGCTGTTGCTGGACAACTGCGAGCACCTCGCCGACCGCTGCGCCGAGGCGGTGGAGCACCTGCTGCGGCTGCATCCGGCACTGAGCATCCTCGCCACCAGCCGCGAGCCGCTGCGGGCGGAAGGGGAGCGTGTGGTGCGCCTGCCGCCTCTGGAAGTGCCCGCGCAGGACGATGCGCCGCTGGCATTGGCGATGTGCAGTTCGGCGGTGCAACTGTTCGTGATGCGCGCGCGGGAGGTCTGTGACCGTTTCGAGCTCAAGTCCGGCCAGGTGCGCGCGATCATCGACATCTGCCGGCGCCTGGACGGCATTCCCCTGGCCATCGAGATGGCCGCTCGGCAGGTGGGTATCCTCGGCCTCGCCGGGCTGCCGGCGCTGCTGGACACGCCCATGCAACTGCTGATGCCCGGTCGCCGCACCGCACCGGCGCGCCAGCAGAGCCTGCGGGCGACCTACGACTGGAGCTATGGTCTGCTGGATGCGGACGAGCAACGCTGCCTGGGGCTGCTCGCGCAGATGGCGGATGGCTTCACCCTGGATGCGGCCGTCGCCTCGCTGGACGACAAGCGCTGGTGCCGTGAGTGCGTGTTCGCCGCCGTGCGGCAGCTGGCGGACAAGTCCCTGCTGTGGGTGGAGCAGGGCGAGAGTGAAGTGCGCTACCGCGTGCCCCATACCGCCCGCGCCTACATGCGCCAGGTGACCTTGCCCGAGTTCACCATCACGGCGGCCTGATAGCCGGTAACGTGCATGTGCCCGACGATGCACGAACCCTGTAGGAGCGGGCCATGCCCGCGATCTGCCGGCAGGGGCCGGCGCTTTCTTTTGCTCTGGTGGTACGGGTCTGCTGCCTGGGCTTGGTTGTTTCAGCGCCGCATTGGCGTGTGCGTGGATTCTGTGTTTCGCCCCCTCGGGCGAGTCACTTTTCCAAACGACGGAAGGCCGCCCCCCAAAAAGTAACCAAAAGGCTTGCCCCGGACATCCGGTTTTTCGCTTAGGCGAAAAATACCCTCGTTGAAGCGAAGTTTCAGGGGCACGAACTAGGCGTCCCCCTGACGAAGGGCCATCCCTGGCCCATCGCAGCTCTCGCGACATCCATGTCGCTCAACCCCTGAAAATTCGCTTCAACGAGGCCTCCTGAACGGGGCGTTCGGCGTGCTCGGACATGTCGCTGGAAGTCTTCAGAGAGCAAAGAGCTAAGAGCGATTGTAGGAGCGAGCTTGCTCGCGAACTGCCCAACGCCGACGTTTCCCTGTAGGAGCGGGCCATGCCCGCGATCGCGCGCATGGCGCGCTCCTGCAGGTGACGCCGGTGCCGGGGGCGTAGGGCGCATAACGCGCCAGCGTTATCCGCCGCCATGGCCGGCATCGATCCAGCACATGCGTCCAATAGGCAGACCGCAGCCGCCGCCATAGTGACCGGACCTCAAGCATGAGTCCGGAACACCCATGAGCGCCGAAACCATCGATCTGAACAGCGTGGTGACGCTGGTGGTCCACCACAAGGTGCGTTGCGCAGCCCTGCCCAGTTACGAGGCCTGGCTACGCCGCACCGTTTCGGCCGCGCGCCGGCAGCCGGGGCACCTGGGCGTGAATGTGATCCGCCCGGACGGCGAAGGCGCGATGTACACCACCGTGGTGCGTTTCGCCGCCGCCGCGCAGCTGCAGGCCTGGATCGACTCCCCCGAGCGCGCCGAGCTGATCGACGAGGTTTCGCCGTTGCTGGAAGAGGGCGACCACCCGCTGATCCACAACGACGCCGAATTCTGGTTCACCCCCGCACACGGCAACGTGCGCCAGCCGCCGAAGTGGAAGCAGGCGCTGCTCACCTACCTGGTGATCAGCCCGCTGACCATGGTCATCCCGCCGCTCTGGGGGCCCGCGTTCGAACGCTTCCCGGTGCTGGCCGGGGTGGTGCCGAGCAACCTGCTGGTGACCCTGTGCATCGTCCTCCCGGTGGTCTACCTGATCATGCCCTGGGTGACCCGGCGCTGTGCCGGCTGGCTCAACGCCGATTGAAACTGAGCCTGACTTTCCCTCCCGCGGCGCCCGCAGGGCGCCCGTTCCCACATCGTCCTGCATGGCAGGCAGAGGAGTTTCCATGAGCACTTTCGTTACCCGCGACGGCACCGAGATCTATTACAAGGACTGGGGCAGCGGCAAACCCGTGCTGTTCAGCCACGGCTGGCCGCTGGACGGCGACATGTGGGAATACCAGATGCAGTACCTGAGCAGCCGCGGCTACCGCACCATCGCCTTCGACCGCCGCGGCTTCGGTCGTTCCAGCCAGCCGTGGAACGGCTACGACTACGACACCTTCGCCGATGACATCGCCGGTCTGATCGAGCACCTGGACCTGCGTGACGTCACTCTGGTCGGCTTCTCCATGGGCGGTGGCGACGTCAGCCGCTACATCGGCCGCCACGGCACCTCCCGCGTCGCCGGCCTGGTGCTGCTGGGCGCCGTCACGCCGATCTTCGGCAAGGCCGCCGACTTCCCGCAGGGTGTGGACACCGCCGTGTTTGACGGCATCAAGGCCGGCCTGCTGCAGGACCGCGCGCAGTTCATCGCCGACTTCGCCGCGCCGTTCTACGGCACCAACCACGGCCAGAAGGTCTCCGACGGCGTACTCACCCAGACCCTCAACATCGCCCTGCTGGCGTCGCTCAAGGGCACCGTGGACTGCGTCAGCGCCTTCTCGCAAACCGACTTCCGCACGGACCTGGCCAAGGTCGATGTGCCGACCCTGGTGATCCACGGTGACGACGATCAGATCGTCCCGTTCGAAACCACCGGCAAGCTGGCTGCCGAGCAGGTCAAGGGCGCCGAGCTCAAGGTCTACGCCGGCGCTCCCCATGGCTTCGCCGTCACCCACACGCAGCAACTCAACGAAGACCTGCTGGCCTTCCTGCAGCGCTGAGGGGCCCGAGCATGAGCAACGCAGAAAGAAACGCAGACCTGATCCTGTTCAACGGCAAGCTGCACACCGTCGACCCGGAACGCCCCCACGCCACCGCCGTGGCCATCGCCGACGGCAAGTTCCTGGTCGTCGGCACCGACGCCCAGGCGATGGCCTACCGCGACGCCTCGACCCAGCTGGTCGACCTCAATCGCCGCACTGTCATCCCCGGCCTCAACGACTCGCACCTGCACCTGATCCGCGGCGGCCTGAACTACAACCTCGAACTGCGCTGGGAGGGCGTGCCGTCGCTCTCCGACGCGCTGGAAATGCTGCGCCTGCAGGCCCAGCGCACGCCCTCGCCGCAGTGGGTGCGGGTGGTGGGTGGCTGGAACGAATTCCAGTTCGCCGAGCGCCGCCTGCCGACCATCGAGGAGCTGAACAAGGCGGCGCCGGACACCCCGGTATTCGTCCTGCACCTGTATGACCGCGCGCTGCTCAACCGCGCCGCGCTGCGCGTCGTTGGCTACACGAAAGACACGCCGAACCCGCCCGGCGGCGAGATCGTTCGTGACAGCAACGGCGAACCCACCGGCATGCTGATCGCCCGGCCCAACGCGATGATCCTCTACGCCACCCTGGCCAAGGGGCCGAAGCTGCCGCTGGAATACCAGGTCAACTCGACCCGCCAGTTCATGCGCGAGCTGAACCGCCTCGGCCTGACCAGCGTGATCGACGCCGGCGGCGGCTTCCAGAACTACCCGGACGACTACCAGGTGATCCAGCAACTGGCCGACGCTGACCAGCTCACCGTACGTATCGCCTACAACCTGTTCACCCAGAAGCCCAAGGAAGAACTCGCGGACTTCAAGAACTGGACCTCCAGCGTGACCTACGGCCAGGGCACCGACTTCCTGCGCCACAACGGCGCCGGCGAGATGCTGGTGTTCTCGGCGGCCGACTTCGAGGACTTCCTCGAACCGCGCCCGGACCTGCCCGGCACCATGGAAGCCGAGCTGGAGCCGGTGGTTCGCCACCTCGTCGAGCAGCGCTGGCCGTTCCGCCTGCACGCGACCTATGACGAGTCCATCTCGCGCATGCTCGACGTGTTCGAGAAGGTCAACCTGGACATCCCGTTCAACGGCCTGCCGTGGTTCTTCGACCACGCCGAGACCATCACGCCGAAGAACATCGAGCGGGTGAGGGCGTTGGGCGGCGGGATCGCCATCCAGGACCGCATGGCCTTCCAGGGCGAGTACTTCGTCGATCGCTACGGCAAGCAGGCCGCTGAGGCCACGCCGCCGATCAAGCGCATGCTGGCCGAGGGCGTGCCGGTGGGCGCCGGCACCGATGCCACCCGCGTCTCCAGCTACAACCCGTGGACCTCGCTGTACTGGATGGTCAGCGGCAAGACCGTGGGCGGCCTGAGCCTCTACCCGGAGGGCCTGTCCCGCGAGGTGGCGATCCAGCTGTTCACTCACGGCAGCGCCTGGTTCTCCAGCGAGCAGGGCAAGAAGGGCATGCTCAGGGCCGGCCAGTTGGCGGACCTGGCGGTACTCTCGGAGGACTTCTTCAGCGTCGAGGAAGAGGCGATCAAGACCATCGAGTCGGTGCTCACCGTGGTGGGCGGCAAGATCGTCCATGGCGACCGCGAGTTCGACAAGCTGGCCCCGCCGAGCATCCCGGTGGTGCCGGAGTGGTCCCCGGTGGCCATGGTCCCCGGCCACTGGCGGCCGCAGGCGCCGCTGCAGCAGGCCGTGCACCAGTGCGTCGGCTCCTGCGGCGTGCATGGCCACAGCCATGAGCGTGCGCGTACCAGGGACGTTCCGGTGAGCGACTTCGCCGGGTTCTGGGGCGCGTTCGGCTGTTCCTGCTTCGCGTTCTGATGCTGACCTGGAGCCTGCCTTGCCGTTCGGCATGAAGGGCTTTTCGTAGGACCGAGGGGGACGCCTAGTCCTTGCTCGCGAACAGTGTTTCCGGATGCTTCGGTTCCGGACCGTTCGCGAGCAAGCTCGCTCCTACAGTTCCGATTCCCGCCGATTCCCGCCGATTCCCGTGGTGCGCCCGGCCCATCCCCCGCATCGATAGCCTTTTACCGCTTCAGCCGATCAATAACTGCAATAGCAGCCTGCCCCAGTTGATCTATCTTCTGATGGGTTGTGCGTATACGAAGCGCCGCGCCAGGCGCTCACAAGGAGCCTGCAATGAGTGAAGAAAAGAAAGGTAGCTGCCCCTTCCACCAGACCGCCGGTGGTGGTACATCGAACCGTGACTGGTGGCCGAACCAGCTGCGGCTGGACCTGCTGCACCAGCATTCTTCCAAGTCCAACCCCATGGGCGAGGACTTCAACTACGCCGAGGCCTTCAAGACCCTCGACCTGGAAGCGGTCAAGGCCGACCTGCGCGCCGTGATGACCGACTCCCAGGACTGGTGGCCGGCCGACTTCGGCCACTATGGCCCGCTGTTCATCCGCATGGCCTGGCACGCCGCCGGGACCTACCGCATCGGCGATGGCCGTGGCGGTGCCGGCCGTGGCCAGCAGCGCTTCGCACCGCTCAACAGCTGGCCGGACAACGTCAGCCTGGACAAGGCCCGCCGGTTGATCTGGCCGATCAAGCAGAAATATGGCGCCAAGCTGTCCTGGGCCGACCTGATCGTCCTCACCGGCAACGTCGCCCTGGAATCCATGGGCTTCAAGACCTTCGGCTTCGCCGGCGGTCGCGAGGACGTCTGGGAACCGGACATGGACGTGTACTGGGGCGAGGAAACCACCTGGCTGGGCGGCGACAAGCGCTACACCGGCGAGCGTGACCTGGAGAACCCCCTGGCCGCGGTGCAGATGGGCCTGATCTACGTGAACCCCGAAGGCCCCAACGGCAACCCTGACCCGGTGGCTGCCGCCCGCGACATCCGCGAGACCTTCGCCCGCATGGCCATGGACGACGAGGAAACCGTCGCCCTGATCGCCGGCGGCCACACCTTCGGCAAGACCCACGGCGCGGGCCCGGCGGACAACGTTGGCGCCGACCCGGAAGCCGGCGGCCTGGAAAGCCAAGGCCTGGGCTGGGTCAGCACGTTCGGCACTGGCTCCGGTGGCGACGCCATCACCAGCGGCCTGGAAGTCACCTGGACGTCCACGCCGACGCGCTGGAGCAACAACTTCTTCTGGAACCTGTTCGGTTACGAATGGGAGCTGACCAAGAGCCCGGCCGGCGCCCACCAGTGGCAGCCGAAGAACGGCGCGGGTGCCGGCAGCATTCCCGATGCCCACGACAAGTCCAAACGCCGCGCGCCGTCGATGCTCACCACCGACATTTCGCTGCGTGTCGACCCGATCTACGAGAAGATTTCCCGCCGTTTCTACGAAGATCCCGACGCGTTCGCCGACGCCTTTGCCCGCGCCTGGTTCAAGCTGACCCACCGTGACATGGGCCCGCTGGCTCGCTACCTGGGGCCGGAAGTGCCGAAAGAGGAGCTGATCTGGCAGGACCCGATCCCGGCGGTCAACCACCCGCTGGTGGAGGAGCAGGACATCGCTGCGCTCAAGGCCCAGGTGCTGGCCTCGGGCCTGTCGGTCTCCGAGCTGGTGTCCACTGCCTGGGCCTCGGCCTCGACCTTCCGTGGCTCCGACAAGCGGGGCGGCGCCAACGGCGCGCGCATCCGCCTGGCGCCGCAGAAGGACTGGCCGGTGAACCAGCCGGAGCAGTTGGCCAAGGTGCTCGGCGTGCTGGAGGAAATCCAGGCCGAGTTCAATGCCTCCGCTACCGGCGGCAAGAAGATATCCCTGGCCGACCTGATCGTCCTGGCCGGCGATGCCGGCGTGGAGGAGGCCGCGCGCAAGGGTGGCCACAAGGTCAGCGTGCCGTTCGCCCCGGGGCGCATGGATGCCAGCCAGGAGCAGACCGACGTGCACTCGGTGGGCATGCTGGAGCCGGTGGCCGATGGCTTCCGCAACTTCCAGAAGTCGAAGTTCGCCGTGCCGGCCGAAGCCCTGCTGATCGACCGCGCGCAGCTGCTGACCCTGAGCGGGCCGGAAGTCACCGCGCTGATCGGCGGCCTGCGTGTGCTGGGGGCCAACACCGGGGGCTCGCAGAACGGCGTGTTCACCGCGCGCCCCGGCACCCTCAGCAATGACTTCTTCGTCAACCTGCTGGACATGGGCACCGTGTGGAAACCGACCTCGGCGGACAACACCGAGTTCGAAGGCCGCGACCGCAAGACCGGTGAGGCGAAGTGGACCGGCAGCCGCATCGACCTGCTACTGGGTTCAAACTCTCAGCTGCGGGCGCTGTCGGAGGTCTATGGTTGCTCGGACGGCGAACGCAGGTTCGTCCATGACTTCGTCAAGGCCTGGACCAAGGTGATGAACCTCGACCGCTTCGACCTGCCGCGCTGATCGGGCAGACAGGAGCAAAGGCCCGCGGACGAGCGATCGTCCGCGGGCCTTGTCGTTCGTGAGGGGGCTGGCCGTCGCAAGAGTTTCACAGGCCGCCGGCAGACTGGGCCGCTTATCCGTTACCCAGCCAAAGGGGTTTCGCACATGCGCCGTCGCATCATCGCTGTACTGGGCACCATCGCACTGGCCGCCGCCAGTTTCACCGCCAGCGCCGAGGAGTCCCCCGGCCGCGCCCTGAGCGCAGCGGCCGGCGTTCCCTGGCCGACGGTGATCGCCCACCGCGGTGCATCCCATGACGCTCCGGAGGAAACCGCAGCGGCCTACCTCGCCGCCCGTGACCTGGGCGCGGACTACCTGGAGGCGGATCTCCAGCGCACCAGCGACGGCGTGCTGGTGGCCGTGCATGACGACACCCTGGAGCGCACCAGCAACATTGCCAAGGTCTTTCCCGGCCGCGAGAAGGACCCGGTGAGCAAGTTCACCCTGGCCGAACTCAAGCGCCTGGACGCCGGCAGCTGGTTCAACGCCACCTATCCCGAGCGCGCCCGCTCCAAGTACGCGGGGCTACGCATCCTCACCCTCGACGAGCTGATCGACATCGCCGAAGGCGGCGGCGAAACCCCGGGCCTGTACCTGGAAACCAAGGCGCCGGGGCAGTTCCCCGGCATCGAGGAAGACCTGCGCAAGGCCCTGGAGAACCGCGGCTGGCTCAATGCCGAGGGCGAGCCGCAAGGCAAGATCGTCCTGCAGACCTTCGAGAAGAGCAGCCTCGAACTGCTGCAGAAGAGCATGCCGAAGGTGCCGAAGATCCTGCTGCTGTGGACCGGCGATGGCTACATGGCGGCGAAGAGCCCGACCACCTTTGCCCAGTCCGGCGAGAAGATCAAAGCCGACTTCTATGCCGGGCAGGAAGTGAAATCCAAGGAAGAATTCTTCGCCTGGCTGGACTGGGCCAAGGCCCATGGCGCGCTGGGCACGGGCCCCTCGGCGACCCTGACCGCCCGTGGCGACCAGAGCTACATGGACCTGGTGCAACCGTGGATGAACCAGGCCGCCCATGAGCGCGGCCTGTTCGTGCATGCCTACACGGTCGACGACTCGGTGGACTTCGACAAGCTCACCAAGGCCGGCGTGGACGGCTTCTTTACCAACCGCACCGATCAGCTGCTGCTGTTCCTCGGCCGGCCGCCGAGCCGGGATGTGGACGAGGTGCTGAAGTCGGTGGGCTACTGAGTTGGCGTGCGCAAGGCATGTCTACACTCGCAGTGGCGCTCCGTGTTGTGTCGCCCGCAACCGGGAGAGCCCCATGAACAGGAGAGTCCCATGAAGGCCCGCAAACTGATTCCCAGCGTTTTCGCCGCCGCCTTGCTGCCCTGGTCGCTGGCCCAGGCCGCCTCCCTCGGCGACGTTGCCGGCCAGCTCGGTGGCCTCGGCAACATGTCGTCGGTGTCTTCCAGCAGTAGCGGCAACGTCGCCGGGTTGCTGGAGTACTGCGCGAAGAACAACTACCTCAATGCCGACGCCGCGACCCAGGTCAAGGACAAGCTGCTGGGCAAGCTGCCGGGCAACACCACCACCAGCGACAGCGGCTACAAGGACGGTGCCAAGGGCATCCTGACCGGTACTGACGGCAAGAGCCTCGACCTGTCCGGCAGCGGCATCAAGGAAAAGGTCACCAAGCAGGTGTGCGACAAGGTGCTCAGCCAGGGCAAGTCGCTGCTCTGACGGCGTTTCCTGTCAGCCACGTGGTTTCCTGCAGGAGCGGGATTTTTCGTAGCGCACATCCCGCTCATCCACGCGTCCGGCCAATTGCCAGCCGTGGCGGCGGTAGAAGGCGTTGGCGCGAATGCCGTCGCTGCCATCGGTCACCAGCCAGATGTCCCCGTGCTCGCGGAACAACTGCTCCTCGGCCGCCGCCAGCAACCGGCGACCCATGCCCAGCCCTTCGCACTCCGGACGCACGAACAGGGCGAAGAGTTCTCCTTCCTCCCTATCCACCATGGCGAAGCCGCCGGCAACGCCGTCGATCTCGGCGATCCACGCGCAGGGTGCAGATTCGATCGCCTCGGCCAGCACCTGCGGGGTGATGCCCAGCTCGGCCATCTGCTCGCGGCTCAGGTGGTTCTCCCGCACGCTGGTGCGGATGTCGAAGAGGATGTCGATGTCCGCCGGGGTGGCGGGGCGGATCGATACGGTGCGGATCGATGGAGACATGGAGACTGTTCTCGTGGTCAGGTGGCAGAGAAGCCGATGTGGTAGGCAACCTGTCCGACAGCCTTCGAACCGTCCAGCGACAGCGCCATGAAGTATTCCGGCGGCACGCCCGAATACTGGATCGCCGGGTCCTGACGGAAGCCGAAGCGCGGGTAGTAGGCCGGGTCGCCGAGCACCACGCAGCCTTTCGCGCCCAGGGCGCTCAGGCGCTGCAACCCGGCGCGAATCAATGCCGCACCGATGCCCCGGCCGTGCAGGTTGGGTCGCACCGAGACTGGCCCCAGCCCGTACCAGCCGAGGTCCGCGCCGTCCAGGGTGACGGGCGAGAAAGCCACGTGGCCGACCACTTCGCCTTCCACCGTGGCGACCAGGGAAACGCTCAGCGCGCCGCCCGCGCGCAAGGCGTCGACGATGGCGGCTTCGGTGCCGCTGCTGTGTTCGGCCACGGCGAAGGCGGCGGTGGTCACTTCGCGAATGGCTGGCAGGTCTTCCGGGCGCTCGGGGCGAATGCTGTGCTGCATGCTGTTTTCCTCCTGAAAGGCCGGCAAGCCGGCCTCGGATGGTTCTGTCGGAATCGGGTAGAACGGACCTTTGCAGTCCGATTGACCTCGAAATGGCCGGGTCATTCTGACATCGGTTGCCCGCAATGCCGCGAATCTTCCGGGCCCTGCGGCTGGCACGGAGCTTGGAATGCCAGGTGTGCAGGCGCATTCGCCTGCACCGAGGCGCGCTGCGCCGCAGCGCCCGTCACCTGTCATCGAAGGAGAAGGACAGATGCCCAGCAGTGAAACCAGAACTCCCCTTGCCGTAATCACCGGAGCCGGCTCCGGCATCGGGCTGGCCGTGGCCCGGCGACTGTTGCGCGAGGGTACCCGCGTACTGGCCATGGCGCGACGCAGCGAGGCGCCGGCAGCGTTACAGGACATTGCCGGCGACCGCCTGCATTGGCTGGCCGGCGACGTGACGCACCGCGAAGACCTCCAGCGCCTGGCCGAACTGGCACGCGAGCTGGGTCCCGTCGACTATCTGCTGCCCAATGCCGGCATCGCTCAACTGGCCGATGGGCTCGACGAATCCGCCTTCGCGCAGCAGTGGGCGGTGAACGGCGCCGGCGCGCTGAACACCCTGCGCGCACTGCGTGAGCAACTGGCGCGCCCGGCGTCCGTGGTGTTCATCGGCACCTTCCTGTCCCAGGTGACCTTTCCGGGGCTGGCGGCCTACATCGCCTCGAAGTCCGCACTGCGGGCCCAGGCGCGAACGCTTGCCGTGGAACTGGCGGGCGAGGGCGTGCGCATCAACATGGTCTCGCCGGGGCCGACCGCCACGGCCATCTGGGGCACCCTGGGGCTGGAGGCCAGCGCCCTGGAAAGCGTCGCCGCCAGTGTCAACCAGCGCTTGCTGGGCGGGCAGTTCCTCGAAGCGGAGAGCGTCGCGGATGCCATCGTCTTCCTGCTCTCGGACCAGGCACGCGGCATCTACGGCCAGGACCTGATCGTCGACAACGGCTATACCCTGCGCTGACGCCGGACCCGTCCACCGATGGGGCCCGCCAGCTGGCGGGCCGCGTCGTCTCAGCGCTTCCAGAACCCGCGTGGGCCCTTGGGTTTGTCGCCGACGCGGGTGAAGGTCGGCAGATCTTCCAGCGGCACCCAGACTTCACCCTGCCAGTCGAGCACGGTGACGAAGCCATCCAGCCAGGTCATGCGCATGCGCCGTGGCTGGTGCGGGCATTGGGTGTGCTCGTCGCGCAACTGCGGGATCACCTCGTGGCTGAACCACTGGCGAAGGGTGCGGTTTTCCGGGTGGCTGTGGCGGTAGAACGCCATGTACAGCGCCGCTTCACTGATGACTTCGACTCGCTCCTCGTTGCCGCTGTTGTGCAGCAGGCGCACGGTCCTGGCTTCGCCTTCCTCCAGGCGGCGGGCGAGGACGGTGGGGTGGTGCAGGCCGAGCAGGCGGGCGACGTCGGTGCCGACGAACCAGGGCTGGTTGTCGATCATCACGCCGCGTACAGGGCGGTTGTGGCGCAGGAAGGTGGTGGCGGTGACGCTAATCAGGGCATCCATGGCAGGTACTCCGGTTCAAGGAGAAAACCGCCGTCCTCAAGAGGGAGGCGGACCGCGTGGGGGTGAAGAACCGGAACCGAAGGCCGGCAGGCCCGAAAGCCTCCCCACGCGATCCGCCATATCAGCGCTGCAGTTTCCTGCAGTTGCGTGGGGGCCTACAAAAACGATTCGCTGTTTTCGCATGCATTGTCGACGCAATCGCGTCGGTTAGCAGGTCTTCACACCCGACCACGGGATTGACCGTGGCGGGTTGGAATCTAGCGACGGCCCGTGTAGGCCCACAAGTCGGTTGGCGGGTGGGAATATTCGTGGTTTGTCCCGGATATCGAGGGGATTTCAGCAGCGCCTTACAGGCGCTATTCACGGGCATGGCCCGTTCCTACAACAGCACACCAGACCCAACCTGTAGGAGCGGGCCGCGCCCGCGATCCGCCGGCAGGGCCGACGTCTGGGCCAAACCGCAGGACGGATAACGAGTCAGCGCTATCCGCCGCGCGGCGACCAGCGCGGACGTCGCCCGCCCCGAGCCAAGCACATGTCGCACCGCGCGATGCGGTAAGCTCCGCAGCTTTCCCAGCGTTCCATGCGGAGAACGATCCATGGAAGACCTCAACACCCTCTATTACTTCACCCAGGTGGTGGAGCAGGGTGGTTTCGCCGCGGCCGGCCGGGCGCTGGACATCCCCAAGTCCAAGCTCAGCCGGCGCATTGCCCAGCTGGAGGAACGCCTCGGCGTGCGCCTGCTGCACCGCACCAGCCGGCACTGCTCGCTGACCGAGATCGGCCAGGAGTACTACCAGCGCTGCGTGGCCATGCGCGTCGAAGCGGAAGGGGCGTCCGAGGTCATTGAGCGCAACCGTGCCGAGCCGCGCGGCCTGGTGCGGCTGGCGTGCCCGACGACGCTGCTCAACTCCTGGGTCGGGCCGATGCTCACCCGCTACATGCTCAAGTACCCGCTGGTGGAGCTGTTCATCGAGAGCACCAACCGCCGCGTCGACCTGCTCCACGAGGGCTTCGACATCGCCCTGCGGGTGCGCTTCCCGCCGCTGGAGAACACCGACATGGTGATGAAGGTGCTGGGCAACAGTACCCAGTGCCTGGTAGGACGCCCGGACTTCCTCGAACGCATGGCCGGCGACAGTTCACCCCTGGGCTTCGGCCAGCTGCCCAGCCTGCACTGGGGCGGCATGCAGCGTGAGTACCAGTGGGAGCTGTTCAACGAGGAGGGCGAGCGCCTGCTGATCTCGCACAAGCCGCGCATGGTCACCGACGACCTGCTGGCCCTGCGCAACGCCGTGATCGCTGGCGTCGGCATCGCCCACGTGCCGCGCGTGGCGGTGCGCGAGGACCTGGCCGCCGGCAGGCTGGTGGAGCTGCTGCCGGGCTGGTCGCCCAAGTGCGGCATCGTCCATGCGATCTTCCCCTCGCGCCGTGGCCTGCTGCCCTCGGTGCGCACGCTGATCGACTTCCTCGCCGAGGAGTTCGGCGCGAGCGACATGGCCTGACGGCCCGGCGAATCAGGCTTCAGTGACTGTCTGCACTGGGCTGAGTGGGCGGGGCGATCCTGCGCATCAACGGTACCAGCAGCAGGGTCACCGCGAAGCAGGCGCCGACCAGCAGGAAGGCATCGGCGAAGGTCAGCGTCTGCGCCTCGCGCCAGGTCAGGTCCCACAGGTGTTTCAGCGCCTGTTGCGAAGGTTCGCCGTTGAGGTCCAGGGACGGCGCCAGCCAGTGGTTGAGCGCTTCGTTGCCGCTGTTCAGGTGTTCGGCCAGGCGCAGGAAGTGCAGGTTGGCGCGGTCGTTGAGCACCGTGGCACAGGCGGCGATGCCGATGGCGCCGCCCAGGTTGCGCATCAGGTTGAACAGCCCGGAGGCGAGCTTCAGGCGCTCCGGTGGCAATGAGCCCAGCGCCAGGGTCACGGTCGGCGCCACGCAGAACTGCTGCGCCATGCCGCGCAGGGCCTGCGGGAACATCAGCTGGGCCGCGCCCCAGTCGTGGGTCAGCGGGGCGAATTCATACATCGACAGGGTGAACATCAGCATCCCCAGCAACAGTATCCAGCGCAGGTCGACGCGCCGGGCAAGGGCGGCATAGAGCGGGATGCTCATGATCTGGAAGACACCGGTGGAGAAGATCGCCAGGCCGATGTCCAGCGCGCCATAGCCGCGCACCCGGCCGAGGAACAGCGGGGTCAAGTAGATGGTGGCGAAGATGCCGATGCCGGTGACGAAGCTGAACAGGCAGCCTAGGGCGAAGTTGCGTTCCTTCAGTGCGCGCAGGTCGACGATGGGGTTGGCGACAGTCAGGCTGCGGTAGATGAAGGCAATGCCGCACAGCGCGGAAACCCAGGCGGTGATGACGATGATGTCGTCGCTGAACCAGTTCCAGCGCGGGCCTTCCTCCAGGGTGTATTCCAGGCAGCCGAGGAACAGCGCCATCAGCACGATCGCCGGGTAATCGGCGCCCTTGAGCAGCGACAGGTCGGGCTTGTCGATGCGCACCATGACCGGTACCACGATGGCGACGAACAGCCCCGGCACCAGGTTGATGTAGAACAGCCAGGGCCAGGAGGAAATGTCGGTGATCCAGCCGCCGACCACCGGTCCGAGGGTCGGCGCCAGGGAGGCGATGGCGCCGATGGTGGCGGCGACTATCACCCGCTGCTTGCCGTCGAAGTAGAGGAAGCCGGTGGTGAACACCATGGGGATCATCGAGCCACCGAGGAAGCCCTGCAGCGCGCGGAAGGCGATCATGCTCTGGATGTTCCAGGCCATGGCGCAGAGCAGGCTGGTGAGGGTGAAGCCCAGGGCCGAGGCGGCGAACAGCCAGCGCGTGGAGAGCACCTTGGACAGCCAGCCGGAGAGCGGGATGACGATGATCTCGGCAATCAGGTAGCTGGTCTGCACCCAGGCCAGTTCATCGGCGCCGGCCGAGAGCCCGCCACCGATGTCGCGCAGCGAGGCGGAGACGATCTGGATGTCCAGCAGGGCGATGAACATGCCCAGGCACATGCAGGCGAAGGAGATGACCTTGCGTCTGGTGGAAAGGCTCTCCACCGGCACCACCTCGCTGCTCCAGTGCCTTTCGATCCAGCGCTTGCTGGCGGAGAGGTTCACGGCTGGTTGCTCAGGGCGACGCGCGGGTCGGCGTCGCCATGCTCGTGGGCGCGGGTGTCCACTTGCACCAGCACGGAAAGGCCGGGGCGCAGGTTGCCGAGGCGGCCGTCGGCGTCGTCCAGGTGCACGCGCACCGGCACGCGCTGGACGATCTTGGTGAAGTTGCCGGTGGCGTTCTCCGGCGGCAGGATGCTGAACTGCGCGCCGGTGGCCGGGGCGAGGCTGTCGAGGTGGCCGTGGAAGACCTTGCCGGGCAGGATATCGGCTTCGATGGTCACCGCCTGGCCGGGTTGCATGCGCGCCAGCTGGTCTTCCTTGAAGTTGGCGTCCACCCACAGGCCCTGCGCGGGCACCACGGCGAGCAACTGGGTGCCGGCCGCAACGTAGCTGCCGACCCGCGCGCGGCGGTTGCCGATGTAGCCGTCCACTGGGGCGCGCAACTCGGTGTAGCTCAGGTCCAGGCGCGCCAGGTCGCGGGCGGCGACGGCCTGCTCCAGCGCGGCCTGGGCCTGCTGCCGCTGACTCTGGATCACGTCCAGCTGGCGGCGCGCGGCCAGCAGGCTGGCACGGGCCTTGTCGCTGTTGGCGCGGGCGGATTTGAAGCTGGCGTCGGCGCGCTGCGCGGCCTCCACCGATACGGCGTTGGTGCGCACCAGGGTGGCGTAGCGGCGCTGGTCGTCGCGGGTGCGCACTTCCTCGGCGCTGGCTGCATCGATCTCCGCCTGGCTCTGGCGGATCAGCGCGTCCTGCAGCGAGGCCTGGGCGTCGACATTGCCCAGCGCCGCTTCTTCGGCATGCACCGCGCCCTCGGCTTTTGCCAGGGCGGCGCGGTAGTCGCGGTCATCGATGCGCGCCAGCAGGTCGCCGGCATGCACCAGCTGGTTGTCGTTCACCTTCAGCTCGGCGATGTAGCCGGCCACGCGCGGGCTGATGACGGTGACATCGCCACCGACGTACGCATCGTCGGTCTTCTCCAGGAAGCGCCCGTCGAGCCACCAGTGCCCGGCGTAGGCGCCCGCGCCGAGAAGGGCCGCCATGACGATGCTCAACTTGAGCACCTTGCGTGATTTCGCTCTGGCCGTGTCGACGGCGGGCGTGGCGGGGAGGGTGACGGGCTGGTTCATGGTGGCCTCGCTCAGGCGTGATCGGCTGGGGGGATGTTCTGAGGATTTGCTGGTGGGAACACGGGGACGAGCAGGCCGCCCTCGCGACGGTGAATCTGGTGCTGCGGGCCGATGGGCTCGCCGCTGTCGGCATCCACCAGGGCGATACGCACGGGGCGGCCGTTGCGGGTGTCCACCAGCTCGGCGGCGCTGGCCATGCCGGCGTGGCGCTTGCCCCACTGCAGCAGGGTCAGCAGGACGGGGCGCAGGTCGCGGCCGCGCTCGGTGAGCTGGTAGTCGAAGCGCGGCGGGTGGTCGCTGTACGGGTGGCGCTGCAGCAGGCCGCTGTCCACCAGGGCGCGCAGGCGGCGGGTGAGCACGTTGCTGGCGATGCCCAATCGTGCGAGGAACTGGTCGAAGCGGGTGGAGCCGTAGAAGGCTTCACGCAGGATCAGCACGTTCCAGCTGTCACCGATCAGGTCCAGCGCCTGGGCCACGGGGCAGGGCAGGTTTTCGAAGCGGGTTCTGCGCATGCTGCACCTCTTTACATGAGTAGTGTCATCTAATGGGGCCGCCTTGTCACGGGCCTGGCAAGGCTGCAGGCAAGGTCGGGCCGGAAAGAATTATGGTCGTAATCTAATGCGGTGGCTTGCTTTGCGCAAGTGACTCGGTGGGGGGAGGAAGGGCGCAGGGGATGAACGGTGTGCGAGGCAAGTTTTCGGCTGGCGAACTAGTTGCCCGATCCTGCGCAACTTGCCTGGCAAAGTTAAGTGAAGTTACTGGGAAGTACCGGCTGAATAACTTGGGAAGTGGCCGGGATAGTTATCCGGGAAATGGTCTGGAACGGATGTTCCATAACTTTCCTTCAGGCAAAAAAAGGCCGCCTGGGGAGGCGGCCAAACCAAAGGATGATGAAGTGGAGCAATCCTCCGGACGCTCTGGAGCGGGCATCCGGGACTCATGTTCTTCATCGGGGCGCAAGCTTAATGGCGCGGCGGGAAAATGCTTAATCATTCGTCTCGATATCGACTATCGACACTGCTGGTTGGAGACGCAGACGGCGGATTGTTATCTCTTCGCTCGCTCTGCCTAGGGCGGGGAAACATAAGAAAGTTGTTCAGAACTCACTCGATACACCTGCCAAGACAAATCCAACAAAGGGGTAGCAGATGTCCGCGTTCCGTCTTTCCGTGCTCGGTGCCTGTGTCAGTGCATCGCTGGCCGGCATTCCGTTCCAACTGGCGCAAGCCGCCGCCGTTTCCGACCAATCCGAAGCCACCGGCTTCATCGAAGGCAGCACCGCTTCGCTGCTGATGCGCAACTACTACTACAACAGCGACCGCAAGTCCGGCGCCAGTGACCGCAAGGACTGGACCCAGGGCTTCACGCTGAACTACAGCTCCGGCTTCACCCAGGGCACGGTCGGCTTCGGTGTCGAGGCCTTCGGCAACTGGGGCATCCGCCTGGACGGCGGCGCCGGCACTTCCGGCACCGGCAACCTGCCGGTGCGTGACGACGGCTCGCCGGAAAGCGAATACGGCCGCGCCGGTGGTGCGGTGAAGCTGCGCGTGTCGAAGACCGAACTGCGCTGGGGCGACCTGCAGCCTACTGCGCCGGTATTCGCCGCTGGCGGTACCCGGCTGTTCCCGCAGACCGCCACCGGCTTCAACGTGCTCAGCAGCGAGATCGCCGGGCTGGACCTGGACGGCGGCCACTTCACCGGCGGCAACGGCCCGGTGACCACCAACGGCGACCATGGTATCTGGGCCTCCTATGCCAACGTCGAGGCCAGCAGCATCGACTACGTGGGTGGCAAGTACGCGGTCAACGACGCGCTGAATTTCTCCCTCTATGCCTCCAAGCTCGAAGACGTGTGGCGCCAGTACTACGGCAACGCCAACTACACGCTGCCGCTGGCGGACGACCAGTCGCTGAACGTCGACTTCAATATCTACCGCACCAACGACGACGGCAGCGCCAAGGCCGGCGAGATCAGCAACACCACCTGGTCCGCCGCCGCCGCGTATACCTTCCTTACCGCCCACACCCTGACGCTGGCCTACCAGAAGGTCCACGGCGACACGCCGTTCGACTACGTGGCCTTCGGCGTCAACGGCCCCGGCGACACCGGCGACTCGATCTTCCTCGCCAACTCCATCCAGTACTCGGACTTCAATGGCCCGGAGGAGAAGTCCTGGCAGCTGCGCTACGACCTGGCGATGGCCACCTACGGCATCCCCGGCCTGAGCTTCATGGCCCGCTACGTCAACGGCCACGGCATCGACGGCAGCAAGATGGCCGCCGACAGCCCTTACCGCGGCTATGGCTATGGCGATGACGGCAAGCACCACGAAACCAACCTGGAGGCGAAGTACGTGGTGCAATCCGGGCCGGCGAAGGACCTGTCCTTGCGCCTGCGCGAGGCGATCCACCGCGGCAACGCCGACCAGGCCGAGGGCGACGTCAACGAGTTCCGCCTGATCGTCGACTACCCGCTGTCGATCCTGTAACGCCTGGCGGGTTCCGCTGCATACCCGTAGGGCGCATAACGCGCCAGCGTTATCCGCCGCAAGCCTTCCAGCTGCGTGGCGGATAACCTGTTCCAGGTTATGCGCCCTACGGGTGCTGCCTTCTGCAAGCCTGGAATGCGAGCGGGGCGCTACAATCGGCGCTCCGTACCCGTTCCGCGAGAAGAGTCGATGTCCAAAGAACAGCGCAGCACGCAACTGATCAATGGCCCGGTGGGCAGGCTGCACTTGCTGATCGACCGGCCGGGCGTGCCGGCAAAAGGCATCGCGCTGATCAGCCACCCGCAGCCGCTGCTCGGCGGCAGCCCGAAGCATCGCGTGCCGCTGACCCTTTCCCGCCAGCTCTGTAGTGCCGGTTGGCTAACGGTGCGGCCGAGTTTCCGTGGCGTGGACGGCAGCGAGGGCGAGTACGCCGAAGGCATCGGCGAGGCGCAGGACATGCTCGCGGTGATTGCGCACCTGCGCAGCGAATTCCCCGATCTGCCGCTGGCGCTGGTCGGTTTTTCCTTTGGCTCGTACGTGTTCGCCCGCGTTGCCAGCGAGCTTTCGCCGCCAGCCGCCGCCATCGCCCTGATGGGCTTGCCGGTAGGGACGGTCCCCGGCGGCCGCGACTACGAGGCACAGGACCTGCCGGCCGATTGCCTGCTGCTGCACGGCGAGGCGGACGAGATGGCGCCACTGAGCAACCTGCTGGACTGGGCGCGCCCGGCGCAGCGCGAGGTGGTGCTCTACGCCGGCGCCGACCACTTCTTCAAGGGCTGCCTGGAGCGCGCGGTGGAGCGGGTGCTGGAGCACCTGGCCCGCGCGATCAGCTGAGTGTTCTGAGATAGGACCAGGGGTAGATTCCCCGGTCGTGGCCGTCGTCGAACACCAGCTGCACGCCGTAGCCCTGCAGGTTCAGTTCCTGCAGGACGACCCCGGCCGCGACCAGCTCGATGCGCCCCTGAAGGCGCGCTGCCCGGCACTGCGAACAGGGGCAGGCGCCGCGCAGGCGGGTGAAGGCGATGCCCTGTTCGACGCCGTCGTCCCAGCGGATGCGCAACTCGCCGTCGGCGCTGGAGCGGTGCAGCGCGACCGGTGTGTTCATGTCGATTGGCCCAGTTGTGCGAGCGCGATGCGCACGGCCTTGCGCACTTCCGGGTCGCCGTCGTGCTCGGCGTTGCGCAGTGCGTCGATGGCATCCGCGCTACCCAGTTCGCCCAGCGCAAGCGCAGCTTCCTTGCGCAGGTTGCTGATGCCGTGGCCGAGCACGACCTTCAGGCCTTCCAGCGCCGGCAGGTAGCGCAGCCTGCCCAGCGAGCGCGCGGCGCGCAGGCGCACCTGCCAGAAGTCGTCTTCCAGTGCCTGCACCAGGGCTTCGCCGGCTTCCGGCAGGGCCAGCTTGCCGAGGGTGGCGGCGGCTTCCTCGCGCACCTGCCACGCCGGGTCAGCGAGCGCCGATTGCAAGGCCGGCAGCACGCTGGCGTCGATGGCCAGGCCGAGGGCGCCGGCCGCTGCACGGCGGACTTCGGCGTCCGGGTCGTCACGGGTCAGGCGCGCCAGGTGCGGCAGGGCGTCGGTGCGCTTGAGCCAGCCGAGGATGCCCACGGCCTCGCGGCGCACGCCGGAGTCGCTGTCGTCCAGCGCCGTCAGGGCCGGTTCGGCAGCTTCTTCCAGGCGCAATTCGCGCAGGGCGCGCAGGGCACTGCGGCGGACGAAGACGTCGGCGTGGGTCGTCCAGGGCAGCAGGCGCACGCCGGCTTCGGCGGTCTTCAGCTCGCTCAGGCTCTGGGCGGCGGCTTCGCGCACGTCGTCATCACGGTCGGCCAGGGCCTGGCAGAGGGCGTCCACCACCTCGGGCTCTTCCCAGGCCTCCAGCAGGCGCGCGGCCTCGGCGCGGACGCTGGCGGCGGCGTCATGGTTCAGCGCGTGGGCGAGCCAGGGCAGGCCGTCGGGCTCTTCCAGGTCGGCCAGCTCGATCAGGGCGATGCGGCGCACGCCGGCGTCGGCGTCCTGCAGGCGAGGCTGCAGGTCGAGGATGTCGGGGTTGTCGGTGCTGATGTTGGATGGGGGATTGAAGTCGGTCATATGGCGAATCGCGGTATCCGTTGGGGGGTGGGCAGGCCCAGGGGCGTCAGGCGGGGCAGCTGGCGGCCGTCTTCGTGGCGCAGCAGTTCCAGGCAGTGGCGCTTGAGCCGGGAGAATTCCGGGCTGGTGAGCAGGTCGGCGTGGCGCGGGCGCGGGAAGTCGAGGCGGATGTCTTCGAGGATGCGTCCGGGGCGGGGGCTCATCACCAGGATGCGGTCGGCGAGGAACAGCGCCTCGTCGATGTCGTGGGTGATGAACAGCACGCTGGTGCGCAGGCGCGTCCAGATGTCCAGCAGCAGCTCCTGCATCATCATCCGTGTCTGCGCGTCGAGGGCGCCAAAGGGTTCGTCCATCAGCAACAGGCGCGGCTGGTTGATCAGCACGCGGGCGATCTCCACGCGCTGCTGCATGCCACCGGAAAGCTGCGACGGCCAGCGGTTGGCGAAGCCGTTCAGGCCCACCAGCTGGAGCATTTCGTCCGCCTGGCGATGGCGTTCGGCGCGGGGCACGCCGCGCATCTTCAGGCCAAAGGCGACGTTGTCGCGCACCCGCCGCCAGGGCAGCAGGGTGTGGTGCTGGAACACCATGCCGCGCTCGGGCGAAGGGCCGGCAACACGGGTGCCGTCCACTTCCAGCTGGCCGGCACTGGGTGTCAGATGCCCGGCCAGGGCGCCGAGCAGGGTGGACTTGCCGCAGCCGGAGGGGCCGAGCACGCAGACGAACTCGCCCGGCTCGATGGCGAAACTCAGGGACTGCACGGCCTCGAAGGCGTCACGGCCGCGGCCCAGGTGGATCGACAGGCCGTCGACGCGCACGCGCCCCGGTGCGCTGGCGGGCAAGGTCATGGCTTGCCCCCGGCCTGGCGCTGCCAGGGCGTGACCAGCGCGCCGAGCTGGCGCACCAGCAGGCTGCTGGCCATGCCGAGCACGCCGATCAGCAGCATGCCGACGACGATGTCGGGGTAGTTCTGCAAGGTGTAGGACTCCCAGGTGTAGTAGCCGATGCCCCATTGCCCGGAGATCATCTCGGCGGTCACCAGGCAGAACCACGAGGTGCCCATGCCGATAGCCAGGCCGGTGACGATACTCGGCGCGGCGCCCGGCAGCACCACTTCGCGCAGCAACGCCAGGCGACCGGCGCCGAGGCTGCGGGCGGAGGCGAGCAGGCGCGGGTCGACTGCTTCGACGCCGTGGATGGTGTTGAGCAGGATGGGGAACAGCGCGCCGGTGAAGGTGATGAAGATCATCGACAGTTCGGAGCTGGGGAACATCAGGATCGCCAGCGGAATCCACGCCACCGCCGGGATCGGTCGCAGCACCTCCAGTGGTGGCAACAGGCTGTCGCGCGCCCAGCGGCCACGGCCAATCACAAGCCCGAGGAGGATGCCGGCGCAGGCCGCCAGCAGGTAGCCGGCGAGCACCCGCAGCAGGCTGCTGCCCAGGTGGCGGCCGAGCTTGCTCGATTGGACGAGGTTCCAGGCGGCGTCGAGCACATCGCGTGGGCCGGGCACGTTGGCGAAGGTGACCACGCCGAGGTTGACGTGGCGCGCGCTGAGCACCTGCCAGAGCGCGAGGCAGGCCAGCAGCGAGGCCAGGCGCAGGCTCCAGCGGGTGAGGGTGGTGGTGTTCATCGGCTTGTCTCCGACAGTCCCGGCGCTGGCCGGGACCGGCTTTCGGTTCAGCGGCTGGCCACGGCCTGCTGGCTGGCGGCGGCGAAGTCGGCGACCTCGCCACCATGCTGGCGGGCGAAGGCGTCGGCCTGTTCACGCAGCAGGAAGGCATCCAGTGCGCCGTCCTTGCCGCGCACGAACCAGGCCTGCCCGGCGAGCAGCTTGATGCCGCTGTCGCTGGCCTGGGCGTATACCGCGCGGATGTCCTTGCCCTGTTGCTTGAGTTCGGCCAGCTGACCCAGCGCCTCTTTTGCGGTCGCGTAGCTGCGCACCTTCGGCTCGCCGCGCACCCAGATCTGCGCGACCTTGCGGGTATCGCTGATCGGCTTGTGGGTCAGGGCGTCATTGCCCAGCAGCGGCTGTTGCGCGTAGTTCTTCAGCGCGGCGTCGTAGTCGGCACCGGAGGCCTTGAAGGCGGCGCGGATATAACGGTCGTCGACGAACTGCTCGACGTTCAGCCCACGGTCGGCCTTCTTCAGCAGCTTCAGGGTGTCGATGGCGGTGGCCACGGCCTGGCGGTACTCCGGCTTCCAGGTCAGGTCGCGGGTCTGCAGGCCGAGCGGGCCGTGGAACAGGTAGTTCACCTCGGCGGGAATGCCGGCGACCTTCTCGATCAGCTCGCTGTACTTCTCCGGGTCCTGCGCCAGCAGTTGGTTGGCCTCGTAGGTGGCGCGGAGGTAGGCCTCGACGATTTCCGGGTACTTCTGCGCGTAGTCGGCTTCCACCAGCGCGCCGTGGAAGGTCGGCGCCTTGGCCTGGGAGCCGTCGTAGATCTTGCGGGCGATGCCACGGCTTTCGAACAGCTCGGCGAAGGGCACGAAGTCGGCGTGGGCGGCGATCTTGTTGGCCTGCAGCGCGGAGCCGGCGACTTCCGGCGGCTGCGCGATGATGGTGACGTCTTTCTCCGGGTCCCAGCCTTGCGCGGCGATGGCGCGCAGCAGCAGGCCGTGGGCGGTGGAGGCGAAGGGCACGGAGATGGTCTGGCCCTTGAGTTCGGCCAGCGACTGCACCCTGGACGCGGCGGGGACGACGATGCCGTTGCCGCTGCCGTCGATGCTGCCCGAGAGCACGCTGATGAACAGGCTGCGCTTGCCGGCGGCCTCGTGGGCGACGCCGTTGAGCGAGCCGGGGAAGTCGGCCATGGCGCCGAAGTCGAGCTTGCCGGCGACCATCTCATTGGTCAGCGGCGCGCCGCTGGTGAAGTTCTTCCACTGCACGTCGTACTGCGCGTCCTTGTACGCGCCGTCGTGGGGCAGGTACTTGTCGAGCAGGCCGAGTTCGCGGATCAGCAGGCCGCCGGCGGCGCAGTTGATGGTGGTGTCCTGGGTGCCGATGGCGACGCGGATGGTTTCGCCGTGGGCAGTGATGCTGGCGATGGCGAGCGCGAGGCCGGCCAGGGTAGTGCGCAAGGTCATGGGTGTTCCCCTCGAATCATGAGTGTTGGAATCGTCTCCGCCGCAGGCCTTGCGGTGGGAAACGAGGGGCGGTGCATCAGGCGTCCGGTCGTTGGCCGGGTAGCGTTTCTTATGGTGTGCTTGGGGCTTTTCGTAGGTGCGAGCTTGCTCGCGAACAGCCCCTCTGCCGGCCCTGGTTCGCGAGCAAGCTCGCTCCTACAAGAGCACGGTACGACTCACCGAAGCAGGTACGGAATCTCGACCCGCACGGCGCCAGTCGGGCAGTCCTTCTCGCAGGGCATGCAGTACCAGCATTCGTCGAAGGCCATGTAGGCCTTCCGGGTGGCGGGGTTGATCGCCAGCAGGTCCATCGGGCAGACCTCGACGCAGACGGTGCAGCCCTTGTCGGCGATGCACTTGTCCTCGTCCACCGTCACCGGGGCGCTGGAGCGGAAGAAGATTTCCTGGGGTTGGTAGGCCATGGCACGCGGTCCTCATCGTGTTGCTTGCCGGCCGTCGTGGCGGCGGGCTGGTTGTTCAGGTCGAAGGTTCGGCGCGGTGGCTCGTTACCCTCTCCCCAGCCCTCTCCCTGAAGGGAGAGGGGGCTTGATCGTGCCGGCGGATGGCGATGAGCTCGCCGGGCAGATCTGTTTTGTTCGATGTTGCGGGCATTGCTGTGCTCGCCGGCTGAATCCGTGGTTGCCGCTCGCGCCGGACAGCTCCCTCTACCGCTTGCGGGAGAGGGCGGGGGGAGAGGGGCTCTTCGGCCAGCCGAAAACTCTCAAGCCGCCTCGCTCTTCACCCGCAGCTTCTCGTAGGCCTGTTGCTCATCCTCATCCAGCGCGATCACGTACGGCTCGATGGGCTTCTTGAAACTGCTCATCGCACCGTCCGCGTCCTTCTTCAGGTGCGCATGGCAGAACCACTCGGCGTCGTTGCGCAGCGGGTAGTCGACGCGGTGGTGGTACAGGCCCCAGCGGCTCTCGGTACGGAACAGCGAGGCGCGGGCGGCCATCTCGGCGCAGTCGCGGATCACGCTGACTTCCATGGCGCGCATCAGCTCGTGGGGGTTGCTGGCCTTCATCTGGTCGAGGTCGCGGGCGATCTCGGCGAAGCGCTGCAGGCCGATCTCCATCTTCTTGGTCACCTTGGGCGGCTGCAGGTAGTCGTTGACCATCCGCCGCAGCTTGTACTCGACCTGCGCCGGTGGCAGGCCGTGCTCGCGCTTGAGCGGGGCGAAGACGCGTTCGCGCTCGCGCTCGACCTGGGTGGCATCGATTTCACTGAAGTCGCGCCCGGCCACGTACTGCGCGGCGTTGGCGCCGGCGAACCAGCCGTAGGTGAAGGCGCCGAGCATGTAGTTGTGCGGCACGGCGGCCATGTCGCCGGCCGAGTACAGGCCCCTGACGCTGGTCTCGGCCTTCTCGTTGACCCACACGCCGGAGGCCGAATGGCCGGAGCAGAAGCCGATCTCGGAGATGTGCATCTCCACCATCTGCTGGCGGTAGTCGGTGCCACGGCCGGCGTGGAACTGGCCACGGCTGGGGCGTTCGTTGCTGTGGAGGATTTCCTCGATGGTCTGGATGGTTTCTTCGGCCAGGTGGTCGAGCTTGAGGAATACCGGGCCGTTGCCGCCTTCGAGTTCCTGGTGGAACTCCCACATCATCTGGCCGCTCCAGTAGTCGCACTCGATGAAGCGCTCGCCCTTGCTGTTGGCGGTGTAGCCGCCCAGCGGGCCGGTGACGTAGGCGCAGGCCGGGCCGTTGTAGTCCTTGATCAGCGGGTTGATCTGGAAGCACTCCAGGTTCGAGAGCTCCGCCCCCGCGTGGTAGGCCATGGCGTAGCCGTCGCCGGCGTTGGTGGGGTTCTCGTAGGTGCCCATCAGGTAGCCGGACGAGGGCAGGCCCAGGCGGCCGGCGGCGCCGCAGGCGAGGACCACGGCCTTGGCGCGGATCACCTGGAACTGCGCGGTGCGGCAATCGAAGCCGAGCAGGCCGTTGACTGCGCCGTCCGCATCGGTGAGCAGGCGGGTGACCACCAGGCGGTTGGTGATCTCGATGCGTGCGCGCTTGAGCTGGCGGTACAGCACCTTCTTGATGTCGTGGCCCTCGGGCATCGGCAGCACGTAGGCGCCCATGTGGTGAACCTTCTTCACCGCGTAGTCGCCGACTTCGTCCTTCTCGAACTTCACGCCCCAGCGGTCCAGTTGCTGCAGGGTCTCGAAACTGTGGGTGGCGTAGGCGTAGACCGCCGCCTGGTTGACGATGCCGTCGTTGGCGACGGTGATTTCCTTGGTGTACTGCTCGGGCGTGGCGTGGCCGGGAATGATCGCGTTGTTCAGTCCGTCCATGCCCATGCTGATGGCGCCGCTGCGCTTGACGTTGGCCTTGTCCACCAGCAGCACGCGCAGCTCGCGGTTGGCTTCCTTGGCCTTGATCGCGGCCATCGGGCCGGCGGTGCCGCCGCCGATCACCACGATGTCGTAGGCGAGTTCCTTGTCCGCGGGAACCTGGGAGAGGTCGAACTGGCTCATTGCTGCTGTCCCTTGTGGCGGTCGATGCGCAGGCGGTACTGGAAGGCATCGCCGCGGTAATAGAGGTGTTCGTAGTCCAGAGGGGCGCCGTCGGCGGTGTGGGTCAGGCGCTCGATGCGCATCACCGGCGAGCCTTCTTCCACCTCCAGCGCGCTGGCCAGTTCGGCATCGGCGAGGATGGCGTCGATGGCCAGGTCGGCATGGCCCAGGGGCAGGGCGCAGTCGTTCTCGAGGATCAGGAAGATGTCGCGGCTGACCAGATCGGCCTTCTCCAGGCGCTTGCCGACGTGCTCGGGCAGCCAGGTGATTTCCAGCGATACCAGCTCGCGGTTGACCAGGCGGGCACGCTTGATCTGCACCACGTTGTCGCCCTCGGCGACCTGCAGGCGCGCGGCGACCTGGGCGCTGGCCGGTACGCTCTTGAAGCTGCGCAGTCGGTTGATCACCTCGTAGCCGCGCTGGGTCATGGATTCACCCAGGCCCTGCAGCGTGCTGACGTTCTGGAACGCCTTGGGCTTGGCGACGAAGGTGCCCTTGCCGTGGATCTTGAAGATCAGCCCTTCCTTCTGCAGGTCGCCCAGGGCCTGGCGCACGGTGATCCGGCTGACCTCGAAGGCCTTGCCCAGCTCGGCCTCGGAGGGCATGCGGCTGAGCGGCGGATAGCTGCCATCGAGGATGCGCGTACGCAGGACTTCCTTGAGCTGGCTGTAGAGGGGAACCGGGGAGAGGGGGAGGAGTTGGGTCATAGTTCATAACTTGTTATGACGAGTTGGTGAAACTATAAAAGGAATAATTGATCCAGGACAAGAAACAATTTGGCATAAGCATAGAGAGCGTTGTCTTCATAGTGGCACACGGCTTTTTGTAGGAGCGAGCTTGCTCGCGAACCTGCTGGTTGCCGGCGCGGCCGGATAATCCGTTCGCGAGCAAGCTCGCTCCTACAGGGTCTCGCGGGGGAACACGGTATTTTCCGGCGGGGTCAGTTCCGTAGGGCGGATAACGCGCCAGCGTTATCCGCCGTAGATGGGCCGGCGGATAACCTGTTCCAGGTTATGCGCCCTACGGTGGCTCAGAACGGCCGGCTGCCCGACAGGCTGATGCGCTTCAGGCGCCGCTTCTCGCTCGCCGGGAAGGCGTTGCGGCCATGCAGCACGGCCTGGTTGTCCCACCAGACGATGTCGCCGGCCGACCACTTGTGGCTGTAGATCAGCTCGGGCTGCTGCAGGTGTTCGCGCAGTTTCTCCACCAGCGCGGCGCCCTGTTGCGGATCGGCGCCGGGGATTTCCACCTCGGTGTGCACGGAGAGGAAAAGCACGCGCTTGCCGTTCTCCGGATGGGTGCGCACCAGCGGGTGTTCGGTGCCCTGGATCGGCTCGATGTCCGGGGTGCGGTAGCGCACGAAGGTGCCGTTGTAGCCGCCGCTCTTCAGGCGGATGAACGGGTTGTAGTTGATCAGGCGCAGCGGGTCGATCTCGGCGCGGGTCGCCTCATCCAGCGTCTCGTAGGCGCGGGCGAGGTTGGTGAACTGGGTTTCGCCGCCGGTCTTCGGCACCTCCAGCGCGTAGAGGAAGGAGCCGGAAGAGGGCACCGGGGTCCACTGGTGATCGACGTGGGCCGGCAGGGCGAAGTTGCCCAGCTCGCCGTCCTCGGTGTTGGCCACCTTGACGATGTCCGGGGCCTTGCCGTCGGCGCCGGAGGACAGCACCGGGAAGTCCGCCGGTGGCTGGAACACCGCGCCGAACAGGGTGGCGAAGCGCAGGTACTGCTGATCATCGAGCTGCTGGTCCTTGAAGATCAGGATGTGGTGCTCGCGGTGGGCCTGCCGGATCGCCAGGATCTGATCCGGCGTCAGTGGCTCGCGGGCGTCGAGGCCGCGTACTTCGGCGCCCAGCGGGGCGTCGAGGGGGATGATGGCGAAGGGTTCCGGGGTAGATTTCTGCAGGGCGGATTGGGTCATGTTGGGGGTCCTTGTGTTGGGCGTTCCCTCTCCCCAGCCCTCTCCCTGAAGGGAGAGGGGGTATGCGAGTGAGGCATGCCAGCCGTGCTTTCCTGACACGTTCGTATCAGGAGAGAACCATGGCCGCGCTTCACACCGACCCAGTCCCCTCTCCCGCTTGCGGGAGAGGGTTAGGGAGAGGGGCTCCTGGCTTTTGTGGTTAAGGCTCAAACCTTCTTGATGGTCCGGCTGCGCTGCCCGTCGACGCCTACCGGCACGTCACCGTCGAGGGTCACGCGGCGCACGATGCGCGGCTGGGTGCCGTAGTCGTCCACGGCGTAGTGCTGGGTCGCGCGGTTGTCCCAGATGGCCACGTCGCCCGGCTGCCAGCGCCAGCGCACGGTGTTCTCCAGACGGGTGACGTGGCTCTGCAGCACGGCGAACAGGTGCGCCGAATCCTGTTGCGAGAGCCCCTTCAGCCGCTTGACGAAGTGCCCCAGCAGCAGCGTCTTCTCGCCGCTGACCGGATGTACGCGCACCACCGGGTGTTCGGTCTCATAGACAGTGGAGGTGAACACCTTGCGGTACTCCTCCAGACGCGCCGGGTCGACGTTGGGCTTGATGCTCGCGTAGTCGTACTCATTGCTGTGCACCGCCCAGAGCGAATCGGCCAGGGCCTTCAGCTCCGCCGTCAGGTCGTCGTAAGCGCTGGCGGTGTTGGCCCAGACGGTGTCGCCGCCGTGCTCGGGGGCCACCACGTTGCGCAGGATCGAGGCCTTGGGATAGGCGTCGACGAAGGTCACGTCGGTGTGCCAGGAGTTGGCGCGGCGGCCCTGGGCGCCGTCCAGTTCCAGCAGATAATGGGTGCCTTCCTGCACCGGCACGGTGGGATGCGCCACCGGATTGCCGAGCAGCTTGGCGAAGGCCTCCTGGCCCTGATCGTCGAGGTGTGTCTGGTCGCGGAAGAAGATCACCTTGTGCTTCACCAGCGCGGCCTGGATGGCGTCGGTGGTGGCGGCGTCCAGCTCGCCGGACAGCTTCACGCCGCGAATTTCGGCGCCGATGCGGCCGGCAACCGGGTGGATGTCGATGCCTACTGCGTGCTGCTGGAGTGCTTGTGCTGCATTGCTCATCTCATCGTCCTCTTGCTGTGGCAATAGAGCCGCGCGCCCGGGCGCGGCGGATGGGGATCAGAAGTCGTAGCGAACCGAGGCGCCGAGGGTGCGGGGCTGCCCCACCGAGGCGGTGTAGGAGCCATTGATGCTGGCGAAGGCGGCCAGGTAGTAGTCCTTGTCGAAGGCGTTCTTCAGCCACACCGAGGCGTCCAGCTGGCCGTCACCCAGGTCCTTGCGCAGGCCGACGGAGAAGTTGGCCAGGCCGTAGCCGTCGATCTTCGAGAGGTCGGAGTTGTCCAGCGTGCCTTCGGCCTCGGAGCGGTAGGAGTAGCTGCCGGTCACGTAGGGACGGATGCCGTCGTCGAGGTTCCAGGCGTACTCGCCGTTGAGGTTGGCGATCCACTTCGAGGCGCCGACCACGCGCTGCCCGGTGAGGTCGCAGCTCGCCGGTGCGCCGGGCTGGGTGGAGACTTCCGCCGGGCACGGGGCGTCCTTGAACGACAGGTAGGTGACGTCGTTGTAGGAGCCGTTGAAGTTCAGCGTCAGGCCGCGAATCGGCAGCGCCGTGGCTTCGAACTCCAGGCCGCGCGAGCGCACGCTGCCGGCGTTGGAGAGCACCGAGACCAGCTGGGTCGAGCCCGGCGGCTGGTACAGGGTGGTCGCCTGGTAGCCGTGGATGCCGGTCCAGAAAATGTTGGTGTTGAGCTGCAGGCGGTTGTCGAACAGGGTCGTCTTGATCCCCAGTTCGGCATCGTTGGCGCGTTCCGGGCCGACCAGCAGCGAATCCGCGCCCGCGGTTGGCGCGCTGGCCACGGCCAGGTTCACGCCGCCGGATTTCTCGCCGTGGGACAGCGAGGCGTAGCCCAGCAGGTCGTCGGTGAACTGGTAGCTCAGGCTCAGCAGTGCCGAAGGGGCGAAGCTGTAGAGGCTGAGGTCACCCGAGTCGTAGGCGCCCAGCTGGTTGTTGCGCACCACGGCGCCGACGCCGGTGACCGGCGCGCCACCGGACGGGGAGAAGCGCTGCACATTGGCGTCCTTCTCCTCGTAGGTGCCGCGGATGCCAGCGGTGAAGTCCAGCTTGTCGGTGAGGTGCCAGGTACCCTGGGCAAACAAGGCGAAGCTGTCGGTCTCGATCTTGCCGTTGGCCTTGGAGTAGGTGTTGTTCAGCGCATTCAGGTCGGTGCCCAGCAGGTAGCGGTCGGCCAGCGGGCCATAGCTGGTGAAGGTCTTGTTGCCCAGGTTCTGGTTGAACGCATAGGCGCCCAGCACGTAGTCGAAGAAGCCGCCGGTGGGCGAGGCCAGGCGGATTTCCTGGGAGAACTGGCGGTCGTGGACTTCCACGCCGGTGTTGTTGATCGCCGAGACGTCGAGCTGCTCGTCGTTGGCCGGGGTGAAGTGCCAGTAGCGGTAGGCGCTGATGGACGTCAGCTTGTAGCCACCGTTGAGGTTCCAGTTGGCCTCCACCGAGCTGCCGCCCTGGTGCACGCTGACGTGCTGGCGGGCGTTGATGTTGACCTTGTGTCGGTCCGGGTCGCGGATCGGCGAGGCGCCCACCGAGGCGGCGCGCTGCCAGAAGCGGTCGGCGGCGCCGTACACCACCATGCTGCCGTTGCTGGAGTCCTCCTCGTTGTAGTCATTGATCCATCGCAGGTCGAAGTCCTCGTTGGGCTTGAACAGCAACTGCCCGCGGATGCCCTGGCGCTCGCCGCCATTGAGGGTGTTGTCGTCGTGGATGTTCTTGATGTAGCCGTCATCGCGGGTGCGATAGGCCGAGACGCGACCGGCGAGGGTGTCGGTCAGCGCGCCGGAGACGGTGCCCTTGCCCTGGAAATAGCCATCCTGGCCACCGGAAACCTCCACGCTGCGTTCGGGGCTGAAGGTCGGTGCACGGGTGCTGATGTTCAGCACGCCGGCCGTGGTGTTCTTGCCGAACAGCGTGCCCTGCGGGCCGCGCAGCAGTTCCAGCTGCTCGATGTCCAGCAGGTCGAACACCGCCATGCCCGGGCGGCCGAGGTAGACGTTGTCCAGGTAGACCCCGGCGCTGCCTTCCAGGCCGTCGCTGGCCGGGTTGTTGCCGATGCCGCGCACGGCGATGCTCGACTGCCGCGCGTGGATGAACGCGACGTTCACGCTGGGCAGGATCTGCTGCAGGTCCTGCACCTTGTAGACGCGCTGGGTTTCCAGGGTCTCGCCGCCGACCACGGTGATCGGCGTGGGCACCTTCTGCGAGTCTTCCTCGCGGCGGCGGGCGGTCACGGTGACTTTGCCCAGGGTGGCATCGGCCTTGGCCGGCGCCGCGCTTACAGGTTTGGCGGTCTCACTGGCCGTGCTGCCGTCCTCGGCTTCCTCGGCGAATACCGGCAGGGTGCCGCCCAGGGCCAGCAGAAAAATAGCCGAGCGCAGCCGGCTTGGCTTGAACGGGAAGGGCGAATGTCTCGAAGTCATGCTGTGTCCTTATTTGCCTGCGCCAATCGCAGGCAAAACGGGGCCGCGCCAGGCAAAAGTGGCGAACGACGTTTTTCGGTAGGGGTGGGTGCGGCTTTGGCTGTCAGCGACAGCGGGACAGGCACATTCGCGAGCAAAGGAGGTGCAGGGCTGGCATCGGGCGACTCCTGGTCTGAGCTATATTCTTAGTTCATAAAAGAATAGATGTTTGTTTTATTCTTCATTGACGGAATAAGAGCTTGCATTTAAAACCAGCGCATACCCAGCGGCAAATGCCTTTGCCCTCTATTTTCAATGCCGGAAATGCATCATGGATCTGCGCCAACTCCGCTACTTCATCGCCCTCAACGAACACCGCAGCTTCGTTCGCGCGGCCGACGCCATGGGCATCACCCAGCCGGCGTTCAGCCGCAGCATCCAGGGCCTGGAACAGGAGCTGGGCTGCCGCCTGGTGGACCGTGGCAGCAAGGACCTGCGCCCGACCCCCGAAGGGCAGGTGGTGCTGCAGCACGCGCTGAGCCTGGTGCAGGGCGCCAACAACCTGAGCCACGCGGTGGCCCGGCTGAACAAGCTGGACTCCGGCGAGCTGCGTTTCGGCAGCGGGCCGGCACCGGCGCAGAAGCTGGTGTCCGATGCGGTGTCGCGTTTCGTCCAGCGCTACCCGCGCATCCACATCCAGTTCGGCGTGGACAACTGGGAGCGCTTGGCGCGCAGCCTGAGCCGCGAAGAGATCGAGTTCTTCGTCGCCGACATCCGCCATTTCGAGGCCGACCCGAACTTCCAGACCCGCGCGCTGAAGCCGCGCAGCGGGCTGTTCTTCTGCCGCCAGGGGCACCCGCTGCTGGCCAAGGAGAGTCTCTCCACCAACGACATGTTCGCCTACCCGCTGGCGGCCACGCTGATCCCGCCCAGCGCGCGGAAGATGCTCGCCAACCTCAGCGGCAAGATCGACATCACCACCAATGTGCAGTGTGAGGACATGGCTTCGCTGGTGCGCATCGTCAGCCAGACCGACGCCATCGGCATCGCCGTGGAAGAGGCGCTGAGCGAACCGATGGCGCGCGGCGAACTGGTGCGCCTGCACTTCCGCAACCTGCCTACCAACATCGACATCCTCCAGGCCCGCTGCGGCATCGTCACCCGCAGCGGCGACCGTCTCTCGGCGGCGGCGCGGGCGATGATCGAGTTGCTGGTGGACCTGGATGCGGGGGTGGAGAGCGCGGTGGCGTAAGCCGAGCTTGCTCGCGAACCACCGGCAATGCCGGCGTATGTCCTTGCCGGCGAACCGCCCGACCCATTCTTCCCCTGCAGGAGCAACTGTCTGCGTCTGAAAGTCCGTGCCTGAGGTTCCCCCTCTCCCTAACCCTCTCCCTGAAGGGAGAGGGGACCGTATGGTGCAGGTTGAGACCAAGGCGTCAGTTGGCACGGGCGGCTCCCTCTCCCTTCAGGGAGAGGGCGGGGGAGAGGGTAGGCTGGCACGATATCTCATGCAGGAGCGGGGCCATGCCCGCGAACCGCCGGCAATGCCGGCGTATGTCCTTGCCAGCAAACCGCCCTGGCTGCGGCGCTGAGCGGGCACTGAAACACAACCGGCGCGCACGGCGCCGGTTCTCGGGCCGCAGGGGCGGAGCTCGGATCGCCCGTCAGCCAGCGCCGACCGTGCCGGCCGGTATTTACCGATCCTTTACAGAGCGCCGAAGAACTCGCCGAAACAGCGCATGTCAATCTGATGGCAATCCCAAGGGTCCTGTTTACAGGCAAACCAATGGAGTGGTCAGGAGCATTGCATCATGCGCTTCCCATTCGTCGTGGTCCTTCTGGCCGCGCTGGGTTTCAACACCGCGCAAGCCGAGATCTACAAGTGCACTGTCGAAGGTCGAACGACTTTTTCCCAACATCCCTGCTCCGCCGATGCAATCCTCGTCAAACCCGCTATTTCTCCCCAGCCGACCGACGAAGAGCTCACGCAGCAGGAGGCCGCCAACCAGTCTGTTCGTGTCGCAGCAATGGGGCGCTGGAAATTCCACAAGGTGACGTTCCTGCGCAAGAGACTCAGCAGCCTCGATGGCCGCATTGCCGCATTATCAAGGGAGCGGAGCGCGCGCCTGGATAATCTGCAGCAGGATGCGCTGGCTGAAATTGACGTCGTTAACCTGCAATACAACGTGGACCTGCAGCGCTTGATGGAGGAGCGAGCGGACGTCAAATCACGCCTGGAAGGTATGCTGAGTGCGCCGAAATGAGATTCGGTCGATTCTGCCAGTTGCCACCGGGATCTGACGGATGCGATGGTCAGGTCGTACAGCTTGCTCCTGCCATGGAAACTGCAATGAGCCTCTCGCTCCGACCCGCCCGCATCACCGATGTCCCCTTCGTCCAGCGCGGCGAAGAGGCCTATATCCGCCAGTGGGAGCCTGCCCATGAGGCGCGCTGGCGAGACGACTTCGACCGCCACCTGGCGCGCTGGCTGGAGCACTTCGAGCGGCTGACCATCGCCGAGCTCGATGGCGAGAGCGTCGGCTACAGCCTCTGGTTGCCCGAAGCGGGCACTGCGGAGCTCTGCACCCTGGGCGTCAGTGTGGTGTGGCGGGGAAAGGGCGTCGGTGCTGCGCTGTTGCAGCGCTACATCGCCGATGCCCGGCAGGAAGGCTACACGCGGCTGACGCTCAGCGTGCGCCCCGACAACCCGGCGCGGCGTCTGTACGAACGCGCCGGATTCGAACCGCAGGGCAGCGACGCCCTGGGTTACCGGCAGTACGAATTGCGCATCGACTGAAGCGTCAGACCCACTCGGTGCTGCGTTTGCGGCGCACGCGCAGCATGGTCGGCAGGATCAGCCCGGCGAGCAGGCCGGCGCCGGCGATGCTGCCGCCATAAGCCATGTAGCGCATCAGCACCTGCTTGTTCTCGTCACCCAGTTGCGCCTGGGTATCGCGCAGTTGCGAGCGCGCCTGGTTCAGCTCGGCGTCCAGCGCGCTGCGCGCGGCCTGCAGCTCGTCGATCAGCTTCTTGCGCGCGTCCAGGGTTTCCTGCATGCCCTGCACGCGGTTCTTCCAGGAGTCGTCGATGGTCTGCAGCTGGGTGGTCAGTTCGGTGACCTTCTGCTCCAGCGAGGGCAGGCGCTCGGCCTGGCCCGGCTTCTCCTGCAGGTCCTTGCTGGCAATCCACACGCTGTTGCCGCTGTCGCTGCGCACCTGGCTGTAGTCGCCGGAAGTGCTGACCAGCTGGACCTTCTGCCCGGAGGTGAGGGTGCCGACGATGCGGTAGCCGTCAGTGGGGCCGCTGCGCACATAGGTACTCAGGCTGTCGTTCACCCAGCGCGCGTTGCTGGCGGGCTCCTCGGCCTGGGCCGGGGCGCCGGCGGCCAGCAGGCTGGCGAACAGGCAGGCACCGAGGGCGCGGGGCTGGAGGGGAGAAACTCGTGCGGGGAAGCGACGCGATAGGGACATGGGCAATCTTCACATGACTTGGAACGAAACCCGTCTTGCGGGAGCGAAAACGTCGGCCGGGCAACTTGTTGAGAACTGGCCGGGTGGCCAATGGCCAGAAAACCCACCCGGGGGGCCGACAGCACACAGACAGTTGTCGGACGCTGAGAGTTCACCGCTGGGAAATTGCACGGATGAGTGGTGGGAAATTGCCTGCGCTACCGCGGTAGCTCCTGCCCCGGATAACCGAATCGTCATCCTTGCCTCAGCTTCCCGTTAGCGGCGGCCGCTTAAGGTGGAGTCACTTTCAACCACCACGAGGTGACTGCCATGAAACTCTCCCGCATCTTCCTGAGCGCCGCCCTGCTGGGCGCTTCCTCCCTGGCCCTGGCCGACGGTGGCGGCGACATCACCTTTGCGCGGATGGAACAGGCCCGCCAGCAGGCCATGCTGGCGCGCCAGAGCGCACTGTCGCCGACGCAGATCGCCGAGGCGAAGCAGTACACCTACGGGATGAATCTGGACATCGCCGAAGTCGTGGCGGTGACGCCGATGAGCGCCGACTGCGGCGTGGTGCCGGTACAGCTGCGCTACAGGGACTCCCTCGGCGACGAGCAGGCCATCGAGTACCGCGCCGAGCGCGTTGCCTGCCGCGCCACTCGTTGATTCAGTCGGATGCCGCCGGAAATGTCAGGAGGAAGCGCGTCGGCCCTTCCTCCGAACGCTGCGCGCTGGCCGACCCCATTTGCCTCGGTACAGGGTTTGCTCCCAAGGGCAGGACGGTTGGTGACCGCCTGCTGTTGTTGTTTTTGCTCAGGCGTGGCGAGGGCTACGGGCATCGTGTGGGAGCGTGGATAACGGCGACGTGAGCGGCGGATGACAAATCTGTCAGCAAGGGATGGGAGAAGGGTGGAGCAGCGCTGGCAGACATACCGATGTCGAATCCAGGCAACTCGCTGCGGCGGTTCATGGCTAGGGTGGCGAACCTTCACTGCAACGACCTGGAGCTGTCATGTCCGATTTCATCACCGTGCTGCGCGACACCTGCCCGACGCCCGTGCTGGACGCCACCAAGTGGCAGCGTATCGGCGGCGACCCGCATACCGTCAACCTCAACGCCTACCTGTCGGCGGACGGCAGCAAGATCATGGGCACCTGGATCTGCACCCCCGGAAAGTTCGAGGTGAACTACGAGAAGTGGGAGTACTGCCATTTCCTCGACGGCTACTGCGTCATCACCCCCGAGGGCGAACAGCCGATCCACCTGCGCGCCGGCGATGTTTTCGTCATCGAACCGGGCATGAAGGGCACCTGGGAAGTGGTAGAGACGGTGCGCAAGTACTTCGTCTTCGCCTGACATCGGGCGCTGACGAAAAGGGGAGCCCAGGGCTCCCCTCTGTCGTTTCAGCGTGCCGGGTAGATGTTCTCGAACCACCAGCGGCGGCGCACCGCGTAGGGATCTTCCAGCAGCGTCGGCTGCTGATCCAGGCTGAGCAGGGTGCGCTGCCCGGCGTCATACAGCGGCCAAGGCGGCAGCTTGTCGCCAGGGGCTTCGCTGGCGCCCGCATAGTCCAGCAGCATGCCTTGCATCAGCCGTGACAGGCGATCGCGCTCTGCAGCGTCGGCCGCGTCTTGCGGCTTGCCCGCCAGCAAGCGGCCGACGTAGGTGTCCAGCTTGCCGAAGAAGTAGACCTGGTCGGCAGCGTGCTGGGCGCGCCGGCGCGGGTCGGTTTCGCGGTCGAAACGGTAGACCTGCACCCGGTTCTGCGCCGCCAGGCCCTCTGCGGCCCAGAGTGCGGGCATGACGAAGGCGCAGTCGCCCAGCAGGTGCATGGCGCGGGCGCCGTCGTGTTCCTCGGGGAATTGCTCGCGGTACAGGGCCTTCGCGGAGTCCCTGAGCCGCGGCGGAATGATCGCCAGGCGCTCCACCAGCGCATCGAGGCCGAGGCGGTCGAGGCTGTCGTCCCAGTTCAGCCACAGCCCCATCTCGTAGTGGGTGAAGCCGATCAGGATATCGATGCCGGTGGCGGCGCCGCGCCGGGCGAACTCGATGGGGTCCAGCGCCGCCCTGGCGTGGGTCTTCGGCCAGAACAGCGAGTCCATGTGGAACAGCATGTCGGTGCTTTCTGCCAGGGCATGCACCTTGGTCATCAGGGCGTTGGTGTCCAGTTGCTGCAACTGCCCGAGGCTGTCGATGCCACAGTCGGCGAAGAAGCCGCGCGCGAGTTCCTTCGCCGAGGCGTCGCTGAGGCCGTGGCCGAGGTCGCCGCTCAGGCCCGGCAGGCCGGCATAGCCGCTCATCATCACCACGCGCCGCACCAGCCCTTGCAGATGGCCGCCGGCGAGCAGCCAGCTGATGTCGATGCTGCCGGCGGACTCGCCCATCAGGGTGATGTTGTCGGCGTTGCCGCCGAACCGGGCGATGTTCTGCCGGATCCAGCGCAGCGCCTGGAGCTGGTCGAGCAGGCCGTGGGAATGCGAGCCGGCGAACTCCTCACCACCGAGCACGCTGATGTCGAGGAAGCCGAACAGGCCGAGGCGGTAGTTCAGCGAGACGAACACCACGTCGCCGTGCTTCGCCAGTACGTCGCCGTGGTAACACTTCAGGCGGCTGCTCTCCAGCCAGTTGGCGCCGCCGTGAATCCATACCACCACTGGCTTATCCGTGGCGCCGGGGTCGCGGGTCCAGACGTTCAGCGTCAGGCAGTCCTCCGAGCCCACCCAGGGACGCCCCGGCACTGGAGCGTGGTCGCTGAACTCCGCGTACTCGCCCTCGGTTTCATCGAACAGCTGCGCGGCCGCCGAGCCGAAACGCTCGGCGCTGCGCACTTCCTTCCAGGAACCATGGGGTTGCGGTGCGCGGAAGCGCAATTCGCCCAGGGGCGGCTCGGCATAGGGAATGCCGAGATAGCGGTACAGCCCGCTGGCTGGGTCGAAGGCGCCGCGCAGCGGGCCCTGGGCGGTGTGGACGAGGGTCTGGTCGGTCATCGCGAAGTTCCTGGGACGGGCGCAGGCACCCGTCGTTGCAGCGGAAAAGGGGAATCAGAGGCCGCTCTTGAAGCGGTTCCAGGCACGGGTCATCAGGCGCAGGTCTTCCGGCGTCGGGTTGGACTGCCAGAACATCTTCTGGCGCACCGCTTCTGGCGGGAACACCGTGGGGTTGTGCGCCACCTCTTCGGGCAGCAGCGCCTGGCTGGCGGGCACTGCGGTGGCATAGCCGACGGTGGCGGTGAAGTCGGCGCTGACCTTGGGTTCGAGTATCTGGTTCATGAAGCGGTAGGCGGCTTCGGGGTTGGGCGCGTTGCGCGGCATGGCCATGAAGCCGAACCAGGCGACCGTGCCTTCCCTGGGCGCGATGTAGCGGATCTCGTCGGCCTTGCCGGCTTCCTGGGAACGGCGGCGGGCGATTTCGACGTCGCCGGACCAGCCCAGGACCAGGCAGACGTTACCGTTGGCCAGGTCGTTGATGTAGCTGCCGGAGTTGATGTAGCGCAGGCTCGGCTTGATCCCGTCGAGCAGTTGGTTGGCCTTGTCGAGGCTCTCCCGGGTGGGTTTCTGCGGGTCGAGGCCGAGGTAGTTGAGGACGATGGGGTAGACGTCCTCGGGGCTGTCGATCAGGCCGACGCCGCAGTCCTTGAGCTGGCTGGCGTTGGCCGGCTTGAACAGCAGGTCGTAGGAGTCCAGCGGAGCATTGGGCAGGCGCTTGGCGACCTGCGTCGCGTTCACTCCCAGGCCGGTGGTACCCCAGTCGTAGATGAAGGCGTGGCGGTTGCCCGGGTCCTTGCCCTCGACGAATTTCATCAGTTGTGGGTCGAGGTTCTTCCAGTTGGGCAGCTTGCTGCGGTCCAGCTCCTGCAGGGCACCGGCTTTTGTCAGTTGCTCCAGCGAGGTGCCCGAGGGCACGACCACGTCATAGCCGCTATTGCCGGTGAGCAGCTTCACCATCAGCGTCGACTCGTTGTCGAAGGTGTCGTACTGCACGCTGATGCCGGTGGCGGCCTGGAAATCCTTGATGGTGTCCTGGCCGATCAGGTCGGACCAGTTGTACACGCGCACCTGCTGCTGGGCGGCGCCCGCAGCGGGGATCGAGAGCGCGGCGAGCATGCCGAGCGCCAGCTTGATGCCATTCATCTTCGGTGGACCTCAGGAGTTCTTGTTGTCGTGAAAACTGTATTTTTCTACAAAGTTGTAGTCAACTACAATTTTGTTGCCGTGCCCGGGTGGCTTTCCCGATGCCATGGCTTGAGTAGAATGCATCCCTGAACAAGAACCGACACGGAGCCGCCATGCCCGCCCGCAAGCCCGCCGCCGAGACCTCGCTGCGTGAACGCAAGAAGGAAAAACAGCGCCAGGCGCTGATCGACACCGCCACCGAGCTGTTTCGTGAGCGAACCTTCGCCAACACGCGGATGGAGGACATCGCCGCGGTGGTCGAGGTGGGGGTGACCACGGTCTACAACTACTTCCCCAGCAAGCACGAGCTGCTGGTGGCGATCATCGACAACCAGGTGACGCTGGCGCAGCACAAGGTCGGACGGGTGCTGGATGCGTTGCCGGAGGAGCCGGTGGAAGGGCTGGCGAAGATGATCGGCGCCGACTACGGCAACATGGACCGCATCGAGGACAAGCGCCTGTGGCGCGAACTGCTGGCGGTGATGCTGTTCGCCAGCGCCGAGCACGGCGAGATCGAGCAGTCACGCAATCGCTTCCGCGAGGCCCTGGGCCGGGCGCTGGTGACTTACATCGAGCGCGGCAGGCTGCGCGCCGAGTGCGAGGTGGAGGCGGTGGTGGACATCGTCTATGCCATCTACGCCTACCACTTCCGCAGCCTCGCCTGTGCCGACAAGGCGCGTACGCGCGACGCACTCAGGCTGGTGCGCCGGGACATCGAGGTGCTGCTGCGAGCACACCTCGTCTGAGCCGAATTACTGCGGCCCGTCGCTGACCGACCAGCTGGCCGCCGACACGTAGGGCGCCAGGGCGAGCTCGCCGACCAGGGCTTCCAGCAGGCTGTCCTTGTCGGCGGGGGCCAGCACGAGGGCGGCGACTTCCACCTCGCCGCCAGTCTTGCGCGCGTGGCTCTCCAGGCTTTGCAGGGCGAGGCCATTGGCGCTGAGGCGGCGCAGCAGGGTGGAGCGCACCAGGGCTTCCTGATGGCCTTCGGTGACGGCCTCGATGGTGTAGTAGCGCTCGCTGCTCGGCTCGATGGGCGCGTGGCGCTGGATCCAGCGGGTCACCGAGGGCAGGGTCAGGTTGCACAGGACGATCAGCAGGGTGGCGGTCAGCGCTGCCGCAAGGAACCCGCTACCCGCCAGCACGCCCACTGCGCCGGTACACCAGACCGTGGCCGCGGTGCTCAGGCCGCGCACGCTGAGGCCGTCGCGCATGATCACGCCGGCGCCGAGGAAGCCGATGCCGGTGACCACCTGGGCGGACATGCGCACCACCTGATCCTCCGCACCCATGAGGAAGGGCAGGGTGGCGAAGGTGGCCGCGCCGAGGGCGACCAGGCCATGGGTAGCGACGCCAGTGAAACGCTGGCGCCACTGGCGCTCCATGCCGATCAGCGCGCCGAAGCAGAGCGCCGCGAAGAGGTCGAGGAAGATGTCGAAGGACATGCCTTTGTACTCCGCGCCGGCCTCGTGCCGGCGCTCGTGGAATGGGGCTTCGTGCCCCCGGTGGATAGGAAGGTGCGGTCAGTCTAACGGGCTGGCCAGATAACCGGGGTGATATGTGGCAGCCCCGCCCGGACTGGACCTGTAGGAACGAGCTTGCTCGCGAACGGGCCTCCCGGCACCTCCGCCGTCAAGCGGTTTGCGAGCAAGCTCGCTCCTGCGGCGCATGGCGTTGCGAACAATGCGTGAGGCGCCCGGCCCTTGTCCGCGATCGTGCGCATGGCGCGCTCCTGCACGAGCGCCCGCGCAAGGTCGAATCCCTGTACCGATGACCGGCTTTGCCCGGTACAGTGGCCGTCCCTTTCACCGGAAGAGAGTCGGCAAGATGGTTACCTGTTACCTGCGTTATGTGCTGGATCCATACAAGCTCAAGGAATTCGAACACTACGGCCGGTTGTGGATCCCGCTGGTGGAGCGCTTCGGCGGCCAGCACCACGGGTACTTCCTGCCTTCGGAAGGCGCCAGCAACATTGCCCTGGCGATGTTCACCTTCCCCAGCCTGGCCGACTACGAACGCTACCGGCAGGCGTCCATGGACGATCCCGAATGCCAGGCGGCGTTCCGTTATGCAGAGGAAACCCGCTGCATCCTCAGCTACGAGCGCAGCTTCTTCCGGCCGGTGTTTGGCGGCTGACTTTCGTGCACCAGTGCGGCGGATAACCCGTTCCGGGTTATGCGCCCTACACGTCGCGTCGACCTGGCCGGTAATGCGCAGGGCGAATAACGCCTTGGGCGTTATCCGCCGTTGCAGGGCAGAAGATCATCGTTGCGCCGTGACGTCACCGCTCCAGCCGCCGCCGAGGGCGCGGAACAGGTCCACCAGGGCGATCTGTCGCTGGGTGCTGGTCTCGATGTAGGCCGACTCGTTGACGAAGTTGCTGCGCTGCGCGTCGAGGTAGCGCAGGTGACTGTCGACGCCGCCCTCGTAGCGTGCCTTGGCCAGCTTCAGGGTTTCGCTGGTGGTGTCGGCCAAGGCCCGGCGTGCGGCTTCCTCGCGGCGCAGGGTGTCGGTCGCGGCGAGCGCATCGGCCACTTCGCGGAACGCCGTCTGGATGGTGCCTTCGTAGGCGGCCACCGCCGAGTCCTTGCGTACCTTGGCGAGGTCGAGGTTGGCGCTGTTGCGGCCGGCATCGAAGATCGGCAGCGACAGGGTCGGCACGAAGCTCCACGAACGCGAGCCACCGTCGAACAGCCCGGACATCTCTGCGCTGGAGGTGCCGAAGCTGCCGGTCAGGCTGATGCGCGGGAAGAACGCCGCGCGGGCCGCGCCGATATCGGCATTGCGCGCCTTGAGCACGTGCTCGGCGGCGAGGATGTCCGGGCGTCGCTCGATCAGTTCCGACGGAGTACCCGGCGCGATGTCCTGGATCAGCATGGGCTTGTCCTGCGGCACCTGCGGAATGCGCTTGGCCGCATCGCTGGTGCCGAGCAGCAGCACCAGGGCGTTGAGCGCCTGCTGTTTCTGCCGGGAATTGCTTTCCAGCTCCGCGCGGGACTGTTCGACCAGCCCCAGCGCTTCCTGATAGTCCAGCGCCGTGGCCGCGCCGGCGCTGCGCCGCTGGCTGATCAGGCTCAGCGAATCCTCGCGGCTGGCCAGGGTCTGCTCGGTCAGCAGGTGGCGGCGCTGGGCGCCGTCATAGGTGAGGTAGGCCTGGCTGACTTCGGCGATCAGCGCGATGCGCGCACTGCGGGCGGCTTCCTCGGTGGAGAGGTACTGCTCCAGCGCGGCGTCGGTCAGGCTCTTCACCCGGCCGAACAGGTCCAGTTCGTATTCAGGCAGCGCCAGGCCGACCTGATAGCTGCTGCTCACCGCCGAGCTGCCGCTGTTGGACAGGTCCGCCGGCAGCCGCTGGCGATTGCCGTTGGCGGCGCCACTCAGGCCAGGCACGCGCTCCGAGCGCTGGATGCGGTACTGCGCGCGGGCCTGTTCGATGTCCAGCAGGGTCTGGCGCAGCGAGCGGTTGTTGTCCAGGGCGACGTTCACCAGCTTGCGCAGTTCGCTGTCGACGATGAAGGTCTGCCAGTCGAGGTTGCTGGCCGTGGTACCGGGCTGGGCGGCGGGGCCGCTCCAGCTCTGTGCCACCGGTGCTTCGGGGCGCTCGTAGGTGGGTGCCATGGAGCAACCGCCCAGAATTATCGCCAGCAGCAGCGCGCTGGCGGCAAAGGCGGGTTTGCGCAGGGAAGTCATTGCGCGGCCTCCGTGGGTTGATGCGCAGTTTTGGGTTGGCGACGCAGCAGCGACAGCATCCAGACGAAGCAGATGGGCACGAAGATCACCCCCAGCAGCGTGGCGCTGAGCATTCCGCCGATCACCCCGGTGCCGATGGCGCGCTGGCTGGCGGCGCCGGCGCCGCTGGCGACCACCAGGGGCACCACGCCGAGGATGAACGCCATGGAGGTCATGATGATCGGGCGGAAGCGCAGGCGCGCGGCCTGGATCGCGGCGTCGCGCAGGCTGTGGCCCTGTTCCCAGAGCTCCTTGGCGAACTCGACGATGAGGATCGCGTTCTTTGCCGCAAGACCAATGATGGTGATCAGGCCGACCTTGAAGTACACATCGTTGGGCAGCCCGGTGACTGTCACCGCGAGCACCGCGCCGAGGGCGCCGATGGGCACGATGAGCATCACCGACAGCGGGATCGCCCAGCTTTCGTAGAGCGCCACCAGCAGCAGGAACACCACCAGGATCGCCAGGGCGAACAGCTGGGTGGCCTGGCCACTGGCGACCTTCTCCTGGTAGGAGAGGCCGGTCCACTCGTAGCCGATGCCGGCCGGCAGCTCGCTCACCAGACGCTGCATTTCGGCCATGGCTTCGCCGGTGCTGACGCCGGGTGCGGCGTCGCCGGAGATGCGGATCGACGGGTAGCCGTTGTAGCGCGCCAGCTGCACCGGGCCTTCTTCCCAGCGGGTGCTGACGAAGGCGGACAGCGGCACCAGCTCGCCGGCGCTGTTGGGCACGTAGAGCCTGAGCACGGCTTCCGGGGTCATCCGGTCGCCCTGTTCGGCCTGCACCACCACGCGCTGCTGGCGACCGGCGTTGGCGAAGTCGTTGATCACCGAGGAGCCGAAGGCGGTGGACAGCGCGCTGCTGATGGACTCGAAGCTGACGCCCAGGGTGCGCGCCTTCTCGCGGTCGATCTCCAGGCGCAGCTGGGGTGCCTCGGCGAGGCCTTCCATCATGGCGTAGAGGATTTTCGGGTTGCCATTGGCTTTGCCGAGCAGCTGGTCGCGGGCTGCCAGCAGCGCCTCGCGGCCAAGGCCGGCGCGGTCCTGCAGGCGCAGCGAGAAACCACCGGAGTTGCCCAGGCCGTCGATGGGCGGCGGGGTGACGGCCATGATCGCTCCGTCGCTGATGCCGGCGAAGCGTTCGTTGATCGCCGCGGTTTCCGCTTCGGCGGACTGCGATTGGTCACGTACGGACCAGTCCTTCAGGGTCGGGAAGGCCAGCGCGGCGTTCTCGCCCATGCCGGAGAAACTGAAGCCCATCACCAGGAAGGACGAGGCCACTGCTTCGCGGGACTTGAGGAACTGCTCCAGCTCCTGGCCGGTGATGTCGGCGCGTGCACGGGTGGCGCCCGGCGGTAGCTGGATGTCGACGATCATGTAGCCCTGGTCTTCCACCGGCACGAAGGATTCCGGCAGGCGCAGGTAGCTGTAGCCGAGCAGGGCGACGATGCCGGCGTAGATCAGCATGTAGCGCCCGGCGCGCTTCACCAGCGCGGTATTGAGCAGGGTGTAGCGCTCGGTCAGGCGGTTGAAGCCACGGTTGAAGGCGCCGAAGAAACCGCGCTTCTCGTGGTGACCTTCGGGGATCGGCTTGAGCAATGTTGCGCACAGTGCCGGGGTGAAGGTCAGGGCGAGGAAGCCGGAGAACAGGATCGACACTGCCAGCGACAGGGAGAACTGCTGGTAGATCACGCCGACTGAGCCGGCCATGAACGCCAGCGGCATGAACACCGCCGACAGCACCAGGGTGATGCCGATGATCGCGCCGGACACCTGGCCCATCGCCTTGACCGTGGCGGCGGGCGGGGAGAGGCCTTCCTCGGCCATGATCCGCTCGACGTTCTCCACCACCACGATGGCATCGTCCACCAGGATGCCGATGGCCAGCACCATACCGAACATGGTCATCATGTTCACCGAGAAGCCCAGCAGGTACATCATGGTCAGCGTGCCGAGCAGGCACACCGGCACCACGATGGCCGGGATCAGCGTGTAGCGCACGTTCTGCAGGAACAGGAACATCACCAGGAACACCAGCACCATGGCCTCGAGCAGGGTGTGGATGACCTTCTCGATGGCCACGTCGACGAAGCGCGAGGTGTCGTAGGGCACCGAGTACTCGACGTCGTCGGGGAAGTTCACCGACAGCTCGGCCAGGCGTTCCTTCACCAGCGCGGCGGTCTGCAGCGCGTTGGCGCCGGGGGAGAGCTGGATGGCGCCGGCCACGGTGGGCTTGCCGTCCAGGCGCGCGGTGAAGTTGTAGCTTTCGCTGCCCACTTCCAGGCGCGCCACGTCGGCGAGCTTGACGGTGGAGCCGTCCGGGTTGGCGCGCAGGACGATGCGGCCGAACTCCGCCGGGTCGTCCAGGGTGCCTTTCACCGCGAGGGTGGCGGTCAGCTCCTGCTCGCTGCTGCCGGGGGAGGCGCCGAAGCTGCCGGCCGGCACCTGCACGTTCTGCCCGCGAATGGCGTTGCCCACGTCATCGATGGACAGCCCGTAGCCGACCAGCTTCTGCGGGTCGATCCACACGCGCATGGCAGCTTCGGAGGAGAAGAACTGCAGCTTGCCGACGCCTTGTACACGGCGCAGCTCGTTGTTGATGTTGCGCGCGGCGTAGTCGCCCAGGGCGGTGGTGTCCGTGCGCGCGGAGCCTTCCTTGTAGTTGAGCGCGTAGATCAGCAGGAAGCCGGCGCTGGTCTGCTCGACCTCCAGGCCCTGGGTGAGCACGGCCTGCGGCATGCGCGCCTCGGCTTTCTTCAGGCGGTTCTGCACGTCCACCTGGGCCAGCTCCGGGTTGGTGCCGGGCTGGAAGGTGACCACCACTTCGGCCATGCCGTTGGAGTTGCTGGTGGATTCGAAGTAGAGCAGGCCCTTGGCGCCGTTGAGCTCCTCCTCGATCACACTGGTGACCGAGTCCACCAGCACCTGCGCCGAGGCGCCGGGGTAGGTGGCGGTGACGGTGATCTGCGGCGGCGCCACGCTGGGGTACTGGGCCACCGGCAGCAGCGGAATGGCCAGCAGGCCCGCCAGGGAAATGAACAGCGCCACCACCCACGCAAAGTTGGGGCGCTTGATGAAGAACAGTGACATGGGGAATTCCTCGCGGCGACTTTCGCCTTACTGGCGCGACGCCTGCTGTTGCTGCTGGGCTTGACGGGCTTCGACCTTGGTGCCCGGCTGCAGGCCGGTGAGGCCGCCGACGATCACCTGGTCGCCGCTGGCCAGGCCCTGGCTGATCTGCCAGCGCGAACCCTGCATGGCGCCGGTCTGCACCGGGCGGGTCTCGACACGGCTGCCTTCGCCGATCACCAGCACGTGGGCGGTGCCGTCGGTAGCGCGCTGCACGGCGCGTTGCGGCACCAGGATGGCCTTGGCGTCGGTGCCTTGCGGGGCGGTGACACGCACGTACATGCCCGGCAGCAGCAGGCCGTCGGCGTTGTCGAACTTGCCGCGCAGCGAGACCTGGCCGGTGCCACGGTCCACCGAGATATCGGTGAACAGCAGCTCGCCCTGGCGCTCGTACTGCGTGCCTTCGACGCGCAGGCTCAGGGCCTGGCTCTGGCCGGCGGGGAGGTTGCCGCTTTTCAGTGCCTCACGCAGGCGCAGGGCGTCGGCCACCGGCTGGGTGAAGTCGGCGTAGATCGGGTCGAGCTGCTGGATGCGCGCCATCAGCGTGGCGTCGCCCTGGCCGACCAGCGCGCCTTCGGTTACCAAAGCCCGGCCGATGCGCCCGGAGATCGGCGCCTTGACCGAGGCATAGCCCAGGTTCAGCCGCGCGGTTTCCAGGTCGGCCTGGGCCGAGCGCACCGAGGCCTGGGCGCTGCGCAGGTCGGCGGTGGCGGTGTCGAAGTCCTGCTGGCTGACCGCTTCGATCTTCACCAGCGGCTCATAGCGCTTCACCCGTGCCTGGGCTTCCTGCTGTGCGGCCTGGGCGCGCGCCAGTTCGCCTTCGGCGCGGGACACAGCGGCCTTCAGCGGCGCCGGGTCGATCTGGAACAGCAGGTCGCCGGCCTTGACGTCGGCGCCTTCCTCGAAGCGCTTCTGCATCACGATGCCGGCGACCCGTGCACGCACTTCGGCGACGCGCATCGGCTCGATACGCCCCGGCAACTCCGAGGTCAGGGTGAGGGGTTCGGTCGAAACCGCCACCACATCCACCGGGCGAGCCGTCTCGGCGGCTGCCTGCGGCTCGGCGGATGGTCCGCAACCCGCCAGCGCCAGCGCTGTCACCAACGCACTGATTGTCCCTACTGCACGCAACCTGCCCATGTTTCACCCGGGGTCTGTCTTTCTAAGAGGTTGCGTATGATCTTTCCGAAGTTAAAATGAGTCAATATTGACTCATGTGAATCAAGTGTGAACAAAGATGTCATTTCCTTTGGTGGGTTGGGACTTTTTCTGCACAATGCACCCCATCCCACCTTTCCCTTGACCCTCTGACCGGTCACCGACCCGAGGCCCGCTGATGTCCCTGACTGCCCACGATGAAAGACTCCTCAAGGCGCTCGCCGCCGCTATCGTCGACCGCCCCCGGGCGACGCTGAAGGAACTCGCAGAGTCGGCAGGGGTGAGCAAGGCGACGTTGCACCGCTTCTGCGGCACACGCGACAACCTGGTGGAAATGCTGATGGGGTATGGCGAGCGGGTGCTCAACCAGGTGGTCAGCAATTGCGAGCTGGAGAGCGCCGAGCCCCTGACGGCATTGCGCAAGCTGATCCAGGAGCACCTGACGCATCGCGAAGTGCTGATTTTCCTGATGTTCCAATACAGCCCCGATAGCCTTGACCCCTGCATGGACGGTCGCTGGCAGTCCTACAGTGATGCGCTGGATGCCTTCTTCCTCCGTGGCCAGCAAGCCGGCGTGCTGCGCATCGACGTGACGGCGGCGGTGTTCACCGAACTCTTCCTTTCGATGATCTACGGCATGGTCGATGCGGAGCGTCGCGGGCGGGCGGCCAGTTCCAGTTCGGCGACCGTGCTGGAACAACTGTTCCTGAACGGCGCAGCGGCGCCCGCCAAGGCCTGACGCACTTCCATGCGGGATTAGCGGGTGGTGGCTGGGAGCGGTTTTCCGTACCATTGCCGGCCCTTCGTGATCCCCGCTTCCGAGTAGAAAAATGAAACCCGCCCGCCTGCGTGCCGATGTCCTGGCCGGACTCACCACGTCCTTCGCGCTGGTGCCCGAGTGCATCGCCTTCGCCCTGGTCGCCCACCTCAACCCGCTGATGGGGTTGTACGGCGCCTTCATCCTCTGTACCCTCACCGCGCTGTTCGGCGGCCGTCCCGGCATGGTCTCCGGCGCCGCTGGCTCGATGGCGGTGGTAATTGTCGCGCTGGTGGTCCAGCACGGTGTGCAGTACCTGCTGGCGACCGTGCTGCTGGGCGGTGTGGTGATGATCCTGTTCGGCCTGCTGCGTCTGGGCAAGCTGGTGCGCATGGTGCCGCACCCGGTGATGCTGGGCTTCGTCAACGGTCTGGCCATCGTCATCGCCATGGCCCAGCTGGAGCACTTCAAGGACGGCGAGCACTGGCTCAGCGGCAACCCGCTGTACGTGATGCTGGGCCTGGTGGCGCTGACCATGGCGGTGGTCTATCTGCTGCCGAAGCTGACCCGCGCGGTGCCGCCGGCGCTGGTGGCGATCCTCGGCGTCGGGCTGGCGGTCTACCTCCTGGGCCTGCCGACCCGCACCCTGGGTGACATGGCGCACATCGCCGGCGGCCTGCCGCAGTTCGCCTTGCCGGACATCCCGTGGAACCTGGAAACCCTGCGGATCATCGCGCCCTACGCTTTCCTGATGGCCATGGTTGGCATCCTGGAAACCCTGCTGACCCTCAACCTTACTGACGAAATCACCGAGACCCGCGGCTTCCCGGACCGCGAGTGCGTGGCCCTGGGCGCGGCCAACATGGTCTCCGGCGCCTTCGGCGGCATGGGCGGCTGCGCGATGATCGGGCAGACCGTGATCAACCTCAGCTCCGGCGGTCGCGGCCGGCTCTCCGGCGTGGTGGCGGGGGTGATGATCCTGCTCTTCGTGCTGTTCCTCTCGCCGCTGATCGAGCGCATCCCGCTGGCGGCGCTGGTGGGGGTGATGTTCGTGGTGTCCCAGCAGACCTTTGCCTGGGCTTCGCTGCGAGTGTTGAACAAGGTGCCGGTGAGCGACGTGCTGGTGATCATCGCGGTGACCGCCATCACCGTGGCGACGGACCTGGCCACTGCGGTGTTCTGCGGGATCATCCTGGCGGCGCTGGATTTCGCCTGGAAGCACGCCCGCGAGCTGTACGCGGACATCCATGATGAGGCCGATGGCAGCAAGCTGTACCGCGTCCACGGTACGCTGTTCTTCGCCTCCACTACGCCGTTCCTCAACCAGTTCGACCCGGCGGGCGATCCGCAGCAGGTCACCCTGGACTGCGCGCACCTGAGCTTCGTCGACTACTCGGCGATCGCCGCGCTGATGACCCTGCGCGAGCGCTACAGCAAGGCCGGCAAGCACCTGCGGGTGGTGCACCTGTCGGAGCGCTGCAAGCAGTTGCTCAAACGAGCCGGGGCGCAGCACGCCTGAGTGCTCCTGCAACAGAAAAAAAGCCCCGCGTCCGCGGGGCTTTTTCATGTCGATGCAAACCTGCAGGTTGGCCTCAATGCTGCGGCGAAGCCATCTGCTGGTAGGCATCTTCCAGCGCATCGGCGTCGCGCATCAGCTGGCGGGCGGCGCAACGCAGCCGGCGGTTGAGCTCGGCGCTGGCGATGAAGGGAGCGAGTTCGCGCAGCAGTTGCGCGGCCAGTTCGTTGTTGTAGGCGGTGGAGCGCACGCAGCGCAGCGCCTGGATATCCGGGTCTTGCATGGCGGTAGCCTCCGGTTGGCGGCGGCCGATATGCCCGGCCGCCGGTTAGCAGCTCAAAAGAGCTTGAGGAAGTTCAGGTAGAAACGCGGTGCCTTGCCGTTGTCGTCGTCCAGTTCCTTGGCGGATACCGAACGGGTCAGCGGGAAGGCGACTTCCGGCGAGACGTAGGTGTCCTTGAACACCTGCAGGTGGGCGCCGACACCGGTGGAGGACAGACTTTCGCTGCTGATCCAGCTGGGGTCTTCGCTCCAGACCTTGCCGAAGTCCCAGAACGCGTAGTACTGGGTAGGCACCGCATGGTCTCCGAAGGTGTGGAGGCGGTTGTACTGCACCTCCGTTTTCATCGCGAAACCCTTGTCGCCGGTGATTTCCGACGGGTCGTAGCCACGGCCGAACTCGCTGCCGCCGACGCCGAACTGTTCCGGCGAAAGCAGCGCCTGGCCGAACGAGGTCTGCGCGGTGCCGGCAATGTACAGGTTCATGCCGTCGATGATCTTTGAAAGGTCCTGCAGCCGCTGGGCGTCGACCTGCAGCTTGGTGAAGTCGGTCCTGCCGCCTTCGCGTGAGGGGTTGGCGCGGTCTTCCTGGCTGGCGCCCATGATCTTCAGGCCCTTGCTCAGCTCGGCCTTGACCAGGTTCGTGCCGCCGAAGTCGTCGAAGAAGTCGTAGCTGGCGCCCAGGCGGATGGCGCGGATGCGGTCGTCGCTGGACGGCGGGTTGTGCGGATCGTCGAGGTACTCGGACTTGCCGTTGTACCAGGTGAAGGCCGCCGAGGTCTTGAAGGTCTGGTCGCGCTGGCGGATCCACGGCCGGGTGATGCGCACCGCGAGCGTGTCGCCGGAGCTGTTGGCGTCGAGGAAGGAGTAGGTGTCGGCCTGGCCGTCGTTGTGCTGGGCGAGGAAGCTCAGCACATCGCCCTGGCCGCCCACCGGCAGGTCGTACTGGCCTTCGAAGAAGGTCATCTTGTCGCCCTCCACCGATTTCCCCGCGCGCACGCCCAGGTGGTCGCCACGGCCGGTGAGGTCGTTTACGCCAACCCCGCCGTAGACCTGCCAGGGGCCGAAGTAGCGGCTGTCGCGGTTGTCGAAGCCGAAGAAGCCTTCGTACTTGCGAACCTGGTTGTCGACGATCAGGTCGGTGCCCTGTGCCACCGGTGAGGCGGCGAGGGTGGCACGGCTCTGCTGGCCGGACAGGTCGTTCATCAGCAGCAGGTTGCGTTCGAGGGTGGCGCTTTTCGGCGGCACTTCCTGGCGGATGTTGTCGGCGTAGCGCTGCACGGCCTTGTTGCTGTCACCCTGCAGTTTCACATCGTTGACCCGGCCCTCGAAGACCTGGATCAGCAGCTCGCCGTTCTCCAGGCGCTGCTCTGGCAGATAGGCGCGGGCCAGCAGGAACCCGGCCTGGCGATAGCGCTGGGTGATCTGCGCAACCACCGCGTCGACCTCGCCGAGGGTGACCCGGCGGCCTTCGATCCTCGCGGTGAGTGCTGCAAAGGCTTGCGGCGCGTAGAGCGTGGTGCCGCGGATGATCACCTTGTCGACCTGGAAGCGTGTGGTGTCGTTGGGGTTCACCTGCATTTCGGCTGGCGGGGCTTCTTCGCCGGGGACTACCACGGTGTCGGGCAGTTGCAGGGTCGAAGGCATCTGCGTGGAGCTTTCACGGCCGCCGTCGGGGCGGGGGATCTCCACCCGGCCGGGGTCGAGCTGGGCGCGCGGCCCGGCGAACGCCGGAGCCTGGGCCAGCAACAGGGCGGAGCACACGGCAACCGCCAGGATGTGCAGTTTCGAAGGAATGCCTTTCATGGCTATTTCCCTCCCTTGGTTGTGCTGCCAGTGGGTTTGAGGTCGTGGGGAATCACGCTGCGGTTCCCCTCCGGAATGATGAAGTGGCCGTCCCTGAGCAGGCTGTTGGCGTAGGTCAGTACGTCGGTGAGGTCGGCAGCGGTGCTGGCCTTGCCTTCGTACGAGCGCGGTTTGCACACCAGCTGCACGGCGTAGCTGCGCACCACGGCGGGGGAGACCGAGTAGTTGGCCGCGGCCGCCGAGGGCGATTCCAGCGCGGTGCAACGGGCGTTGCCGGGGGACTGTGCGGTCATCGGCAGCGACGGCAGGCCGGGCTGCGCCGGCGGCACCACAGGGGCGAGCGGACCGGTGATGGTCAACGCGCCGTCCCTGAAGCTGACGCTGTAGTTGTTGCCGGCGCTGAAGGACTGGTTCTGGCTGATGGCGTAGCTGCCGGCGTCCTCGCCGGGGGCGCGCAGCAGCGAGCCCTGGGCGATGGACGCCTGGTCATGGCCCTTGAGGCCGCTGACGCTCCAGGTCAGTGTCGGATCGGCCGCTCCGTGGGCCTTGCTCTGGTTGTCGGCGCTGACCACCAGCGGGGCCGGGGTGACCTGCAGGTTGCCGTCCCTGAACACCATGCGGTAGTTGCCGCTGGTGAGGGTCACGTTGCCCTGGGTGATGGCATAGCCCTCGGGCGTGACGTTCTCGCCGGCGACCCGTGCCAGGCTGCCGCTCACGGTGGAGGCGGCGCTGTCGCCATTCTTCAGGCCGTTGACGCTGTAGCTGAGCGTCGGGTCGAGATCGCCATAGACCTTGGTTTGATCATCGGCCTTGACGGTCAACGTGGCGGGAGTGATGGCCAGGTTGCCATTGACGAAGGAGAGGACGTAGTTGCTGTCCCCACCTACCGAAAGGTTGCCTTGGTCAATGCTGTAGTTGCCAACGTTCTCGCCGGTAGCCCGAGAAAGGTCACCGCTCAGGCCCAGATTTGCTTCGCTGTCAGAACCCTTGAATCCGGTCACGGTGTAGCTGAGGGTCGGGTCTAAATCGCCATAGACCTTGGTGTGGCTGTCAGCAGTCACTTCGAGGGTGGCCGGGGTCACTGTGAAGGTGCCGTTGGCGAAGCTCAGTACGTAGTTCTGACCCTTGCCGCTGGTGAGGTCGACGTCACCCTGGCGGATGGTGTAGCTGCCGACATTCTCGCCAGCATCTCTGACCACACTGCCTGCAACCAGCTGATCCTCGGTGTCACCGTTCCTCATGCCGGTCACGGAGTAAGTCAGTTTGGGGTCAAAGTCGCCATAGACCTTGGTGCTGCCATCTGCAGTGACCACCAGAGTCGCCGGGGTGATCGAGAAGGTGCCTGCCTCGTAGTGCAGGACATAGTTTTTCCCGGCCCCGCCATTGAGGTCTACCGAGCCCTGGTGGATACCGTAAGTACCGACGTCCTCGCCAACCTGGCGAACCAGGGAGCCGCTGTTCATCACATCAGCTTCGACATCATTGCCCTTCAGGCCATCGACACGGTATCTGAGGGTCGGATCAGCCTCACCATAGACCTTGGTTTTGCCCTCTGCGGTGACGGTCAGCGTGGCGGGTGAGATGGTGAACACGCCATCCTTGAAGTCCAGGATGTAGTTCGAGCCAACACCGCCATTGAGATCCAGAGTGCCTTGGCCGATGCCGTAGCTCCCCACGTTCTCGCCAGCCTGACGGGCCACGGAACCACCGTTGAGTACGGAAGACTCTGTATCAGTACCCTTAAACCCAGTGACCACATGAGAGAAGGTCGGATCGGCATCGCCATAGACCTTTCCATCGTCCTTGGCGTGTACGGTCAACTTGGCCGGGATGATTGCCAACTGGCCATCGACGAAGGTGAAGATGTAGTTGCCTGATGCTGCATCTGTCAGGCCTACGTTGCCCTGCCCAATGCCATAGTTGCCGACATTCTCCCCAGCCTGGCGGGTGAGGGCGCCTTTGACCACATCAGCTTCCTGGTCGCCGTTTTTCAGGCCGCTGATCTTGTAGGTGAGCTCTGGGTCAACGTCTCCATAAACCTTGGTATGCGAGTTGGCCTCAACCTGCAAGGAGACAGGAGTGATGACGAAGTCTCCGCCTGTGTACTGGAGGATGTAGTTCTGCCCGGCGGCACCCGTGAGGCCCACGGTTCCCTGGTTGATGGCATAGGTTCCAGCGTTCTCACCCGCGTCGCGGACGACCTGGCCACTAACCAGATCCTCTGCCTTGTCATTTCCTTTGTTGCCGGACACCTGATAAGTCAGTTTCGGATCAAGATCGCCGTAGACCTTGGTAATGCCATCAGCTTGCACTTTCAAAGTCGCCGGAGTAATAGTGAATACCCCGTCGTCAAAGTGCAGGATGTAGTTCTGGGCAAGCTCTCCCGTCATTCCAAGAGTGCCTTTGTTTATTCCATATGAACCGACGTTCTCACCAGATTCTCTGGAAATGGCGCCACTCAGGATATTGCTCAGGCTATCAGTTTGCGCAAGCCCTGATACAGAGTACTCAAGGAGAGGATCAGCATTGCCGTAAGTCTTGCCGGCATCCAGTGCTCGAACCCGAAGTTCAGCTGGCGTGATGGTAATTACACCATTCATTAACGAGACTGAGTAGTTGTGCGCTATCGAAGGATCTAGATTGAAACTTTCAATCTGATTGACATAAGACCCCACGTTGGTTCCTTGACCAGAGGTTTTTACCGAATCATTTCTGATCGTGTCGCCATTCATGAGACCTTGAGCAGTGAACCATGGGGCGGCGTGCGACATGCCATCGTAGGCGTATTGCGCGCTACCGGCCGTGAGAGTCAGCGGAGCAGGAGTGATAGTAAGCAGGCCATCCAAAATCCGGAGGGTGTAGTTTGCTGATTTCGAAGGATCCAATGTCACATCATTGATCCTGGTTACATATGATCCTACGTCTCTGCCCTGTCCCGACAGGACTACATTCTTAATGACGGCTTCGTCACCAGGAATTAGTCCATAGTAAACATAACCAGTAACAGACTGAGTGGTTCCGTTATAGACGTAGTGTTCATTGCCGGCTTGCATGACAAGTTCGGCAGGCACTATTTCAAGCTTCCCGTCAACGAACTTAAGGGTATAGTTTCCACCTGGCCCGTTGTTTAAGCCCAACCCACCCTGGTTGATGGCGTATCCACCAGGAATCACATCCTCGCCAGCCTCCCTGGCTAGTGCTCCGCCATTTAAGATATCAGCACCAGTCTGACCAAGCTTCTCGCCGGATACCTCATACTCTAAAGTCGGGTCTCCAGTGCCATACGTTTTGGCTTTGTCTTTAGCAGTGACAGTCAATTCAGCAGGGGTGACTGTCAGCTTCCCAGTGCCACTGTTGAGTTCATATCGTTTTTGCGCAAACGATCCGGCAGCCAGGCCACCCTTGATGTCGTACTGCCCGACATTCGATTGCTGGGTAGCTGCAGTAGTGGGCTCAGACTGAGTGATGCCGGTACGCCCGAGCATCCGGTCGACGTAGTTGTCGATGCCGCTGACTTTCGAGGCCTGGGCGTTCTCGCTCAGTGTTTGCGAGAAGTTCGGATTGGCATCGCCATAGGTGCGGCTGGCGTCGGCCGGGGTGGCGGTAACGGCCGCCTTGTTTGAGGTGATCTGGACGTTCTGCGCAGTCCGATCCTGTGTCTTGAGGAACTGGACCTTGGCGTTCTCGTAAAGGGGATTTTGGGTTGTCCCATCGTTCATCAGCCAGCCGATCTGCGCCAGCACCGAGGTGGTGGTGGAGCCCAGCTTGATCGCCAGTTGCTGAGAGGACTGTGTCTGCTCGTTGTACTGGATTTCCGACTGCAGTTGAGCGCCGGGGATGTAATCGCCGAACACACCCCAATACGGCTTTTTCTGGGCATCCGTTGTGGTTCCGGCGACTGCTACACCGCCAACGCCAGTGAGGGAGAATCCGACGGGAGTGTCCACCACGACGCCATTGCGCAGTATTTGGGTCAGCCCATCCTTGGTGCCATCGGGAATGAACTGCCATTTCACACCGCTGGTATCGGTAAAGCTGAGTCCGTTGACCAGGTAGTCCGAACTGTCCAGATAGTTGAGCAGCGTAGCTGGGGATATTGTCTGCCCATTACGCCCGGTGTAGCTGGTGGCCTCGAAGATGATGTAGTCGAATTGTGCTCCACCAGCACTAAGGGTTACGTCCCGGTAAGTTTCATTGGCGTGCTGATAGGAGGTGATAGCCTGCGAGCCGACGACTGACAGGGTGTAGGCCTTCACCCCGGTCAGCTGCTCTCCGGTGTAGGGTGCAGTGACGGTATCGGTGGTGTTCGGCAATGAGCCTGCAGCATTCGTTTGGGTGAAACGGAATATCCCGTTGCTTGCCTGGCCTGCCAGCGTGCCGGCGTAGTTGAGACCACTTTCCATGCGCACACTCGCACCGTCCAGGGCTACCTTATCCCCGATCAGCGCAGTGTTGTTGTCCTGGAAGATCGACGCAGTGTCGCCGGTTTTCAGCCAGGCCACACCTGAGCCGACGTCGATGATTGCGCGCTTCTCGTAAGCTGCGTCCCCGGTTGCGGTGCCGGCGTTGTCGATCAGGCGGATGTCACCCGTGGCGGTGATGTAGAGGTTGCCATCCTTGAGCAGGATCGGTGCGCGGATATTGACAGCGCCATCAGTGCGGGTCTTGTCCGTCCCGGTATAGGCGGAGACCGTACCTGCGTTGCCTGAGGAAATCAGGGCGAGAGTGGATTTGCTGGTTCGCCCGTCGTTGTTAACGGTCGCGAAGTTGGTGGCAATGATCGGGGCGTTGACGTTCAGGGTGTCAGTTGCATAGATCGTCACATTGCCTTGAGCCAGGCCGGTGACGATGGCGCTGGCGGCGACTGAACCTTCGCCACTCCCATCAGTGTCCGTGGCTTCGATGTTGACCGTAGCCGGGTCAAGCAGCCATGTGCCGTCAGCCTTGCTGCCCTTGGTGGAGACGTTGGCGTCAGAGGTGACAGTCAGTTGCTTGCCGGATGTCTCGACGATCCCGCCGCGCTCGCCACCCTTGGCGCTGGCATTGCTGGCGAAGTGAGTCTTGCCATCGCTCCAGACCACCACCTGGCCGCCATCGGTCTTGCCGTCGGCTTTGAGCTGAGCGCCCTTGGCGACACTGGTGGCCTTCGCGGCCTGCTCGCTGCCCTGGCCCTGGAAGCTGCCGCCAACCAGCACCTTGCCGCCGTTGCCCTGGGAGCCGCTGGCGTCGATCTTCGCGGAACCGGCGACATTCACCTCGTCGCCCAGCACCTTGATCTGCCCGCCATTGACGCCGGTGGCGCTGATGTTGCCGGTGACGCTGGTTTTCGCCGAATTGCCCAGCACCACGGTGCCGCCATCGGTGGAGACGGAGTCGGCCAGCACGTTGCCGCCGACGTTGATCACCGAGTCCAGGTGCTTGGCTGCGCGGGCGGCGCTCATGGCCACGGTGCCGTTGCCGACATCGATCTCGCCGCTGTTGTGGACGCCGCCGGTAACGTCGGAATTGACGCTGTCCTGCTCGCCGGGGGTGCCGGTCACGGCGATGTTCAGCAGGCCGTCACCGTGGAAGTCCAGGGTGGCCTGCGGGCCGGTGGCCAGCTGCACCATGCCCTTGCGCGCCTGGATCACCCCGGCGTTGTTCACCTGGGCGCCGAGCAGGGCCACCATGCCGTTGTCGTGCACGGTGATGCGGCCCTGGTTGGTCACGCTGCCGGTGAGCTGGATATCCAGCTTGCCGCTCTCGGCGAACTGTTTGGCCTGTTCCTCGGTGAGGAAGCCGGCGCTGGCAACCAGGGCGCTGGAGCTGATGTGCGCCTTCGGACCGATCCACACGCCGTTGGGGTTCACCAGGATCAGCTGGCCGTTGGAGGTGACCGCGCCGTAGATCTTCGACGGGTCGCTGCCGATCACCCGGTTGAGGGTGACGGACTTGCCATCGGGCTGGTTGAAGGTGATGCGGTTGTCCGCGCCGACGTTGAAGCGCTGCCAGTTGATGGCGGTGCGCGCACTTTGGGTGTTCACCGTCATCTCGGCGCCGTTCTGGCTGATGTTGCCGCTGCCGGAGATGATGCTGCCACCCTGGGGCAGGGCGTCGCTGGCCATGACGGTCAGTGGCACGCCTGCACTGGCCAGCGCCACGGCGATGCACAGGATGCGCAGGCGGCTGGGGCAGGAGGTGTGGGAGTGGGGGAATGAGGGTAGGGGATTCATGATGCTGCTCCATAGCAAGTAGGCTATGGAGCAAGCATCGGATCAGCCTGGCGGCGCCCCCATCATGGGCGCCTGAAAGCCATGTAGTGCTCGCACTAGTGCGGCGAACTACTGCGCACGAGCTTGAGCTGGATCAATCCGGCGCTGGGCGGATCGCCCGCCTGCCCGGATTGGAAACTGCCGGCGAACACATCGCACAGCAGGCGCACCAGTTGCAGGCTGGGGCGATCTTCGAGGCTGGCCAGGTGTTCCGCCAGGTGCTCCTGCGGTGCCAGCAGGAAATTCAGGCGCCAGAGCAGTTCGCCGTGTGGCAGGTTTTCCACGCTGGCCTGCGCCTCCTGTACGATCAGCGCGGAGCGCTCGAACGAGAACAGCAGTGCCTTGAGCAGGTTGCGGTAGCGCGCGGAGTCGACCCAGGCGAACTGCGCTGTCGCGGTGGCTTGCAGGGGCAGATCAGCCAGCAGGCTGGCGGTCAGCTGGTTCATCTCGTACACCTGCGGCACCGTCGGCTCGCTGCCCGACTCGATACGCAGCAGCTCGCGCAGGATCAGTAGCTTCTCCTCGATCCGCCCGATGCCGATCGCCAGGTGGTCCGGATCGGTATTGCGCTGGCTGCTGGCGGGAAGCAATTGCTGCAGATGGCGAGCTTCTTCCAGCAGGTCGTCGAAGCTGTACTGCAGGTAGCGCGCCCGGGTGGCGCGCAGGCCGTCGAGATAGGCCTTGGCCTCCTGCAGGCGCTGCACTTCGAGTTCGCGCTCGGTGATGTCGACGAAGGAGCAGACCACCCCGATGGATTCGCCGGAGTCTTCGCACAGCGGTACACCGATCAGGCGGATGATGCGGTGCCTGCCGCGCAGGTTGCCGGCGATCACCTGGGTGAACGGCTTGTCACCCGCCGCGCCGGTGAGGAACTCGCGGCGCGCCAGCACGGCGTCCTCTTCGCTGACCACGCCGAGCTCGAACATGCGCGCCCCCAGCAGTTGTTCTTCGCTCTTGCCGTAGGCCTGCAGGAAGTAGCGATTGCACGCCAGCAGCTCGCCTTCGCGGCTCCACAGGCTGATGGGGCTGGGCAGGATGTCGAACAGCCGCGCCAGGTCGCGGGTCTTGCTGGAGGGTTCTGCCGGCGCGCGCACCAGGCTTTCCACCACGTTGTTGTTGAGCAGGCCCTTCACCTTGGCGGCCTGCACCAGGTCCACCAGCGAATCGGTCTGGGTCTTCTCCAGCAGGCGCGCCTTGTAGGTGCTGACGGTGCGGTCGCTGATCGCCAGCTCCTCGGCGATGTCCTTGACCCGGTAACCCTGGGACAGATAGCGCAGGACAGTCAGTTCGCGCGGAGTGATGTGGTCTTCCGCCCCCGGCGTCTCGCTGCCCGGATGCGGCGGTTGCGCGGCGAACACCTTGCGCCCGCCCAGCACCAGGCGCACGGCGTCGTCCAGTTCCTCGGGCCGCTCGTCCTTGTGCACGAAACCGCGGGCGCCGGCCTCCAGGCTCAGGCCCTGGTAGTGCGCGGCGGGCAGGTGGGTGAAGACCAGGCTCTTCTGCTGCGGCCAGTCGTGGTGCAGGCGGCGCAGCAACTCCATGCCGCCCAGGCGTGGCAGGTCCAGTTCGAGGATCAGCAGGTCCGGGTGCAGGCGCTTGACCCGTTCCAGCGCCTCGCGGCCGTCGCCCGCCTCGCCGATCACCTCATGGCCGGCCTCCGCCAGACGCTGGCGCAGGGCCGCACGCATGAAGGGCTGTGGATCGGCTATGAGGATACGGCTCATCCTGGAAGATTCCTGCGCTCGAAAATGCTGGAAGGGTAGTCCAGTTGTCGGGGATTCAGCCGGCACAAGTCAAGGGAGTCAGCAGAAGGGCGCTCAGGTACAGCCCGGCCCCGAAGATCCCATGGGTAATCAGGCTATGCAGGCGGGCCCTGGCCGGGTTTGCGGTTTTGCTCGCGGCGACGCCCAGGCCGAAAGCCGGCTGCATCAGCAGGAAGGGCAGCGCCACGGTCAGCAGGCCGAAGAGCAGCGCGGGCAGCAGGCTCGGTGCGCACAGCCAGCCGTTGCCGGTCAGCGCGACCAGGGCGAGGGCGAAGACGATGCCGGTCAGGTAGTGCGCTACCCAGCCCAGCGGCCGCTCGCCGGGCACCGTGGCGGCCTTGCCGATGGCCGCATGGCGGAAGCGCCCGCGCGGCATATGGCCGACCCAGCGGCCGAGCAGGGCATAGTCCAGTGCGGGCACACCGAGCAGGCGCTGGCGCAGGAGGGTCCAGCCGTCCATCAGCAGGGTGGCGCCGATGCCAATGGCGATTGTGAGGAGAAGGGTCGAGAGTGGCATGGCGGGTTCCTTCGAGTGGGGTCGATGGAACCAGCATCCCGGTTCAAGTGGACTTGAGGTCAAGCCTCGCTGGCGATGCGCCGGCTCAGGTTCGAGCCCAGCACGTAGAACACCCCGCCGCCGACGATGAAGGCCGCAAGCATGACGAACACCCAGTGCGGCGCGAACAGCGTGAGGAAGTAGCCCACCAGGATCGGCCCGAAGGCGCCGCCGAGGTTGGCCAGGTTCTGCGTGCCGTAGTACACGCCGCGCAGGTGGGCTGGGGCGATGCGGTCGATGAACATGTACTCGGCGGGGATCACGATGATCTCGCCCAGGGTGAACACCACCATCGCCAGCCCCCAGTGGACGAGGCTGTGGGACAGGCCGAAGCCGACGATGCCGAGCACGAACATGCCCAGGCCGACGATCAGCCAGCGTTGCAGGTGCTCGTTGCCGATGCGCTTGCCCAGCAGGTACTGCAGCGCGATCACCGTCACCGCGTTGATCCCGAGCAGGGTCTGGATCACCTGGTAGGCATGTTCCGCCGTGCCGGTGGCCACCAGGTACTGCGAGAGGTAGGCGGAGAACTGGCCGAACACCACGGCGGTGAGCACGCCGCCGATGGTGAAGTACATCAGTCGGTGGTCCTTCGCCAGCACGCCCATCACCGCGATGAACGACGGCGGCGCCACCCCTTCGGCCGGACGCATGCCACGGTCGCCGTAGCGCGCGAAGGCGAGCAGGAACAGCGCGCCCAGGCTCGCCGAGAGCACGAAGGGCAGGTGCTGGCTCCAGTGCGCCAGGGCCGCGCCGATGAAGGGGCCGATGGCATAGGCGAGGTTGATCAGGGTGTAGCGGATGGAAAACGCACGGCCCTGCTCGGCGGCCGGCAGCAGGCGGCCGAAGATGGTCTTCACCACCACGTCGGTCACCGAATAGGCGAAGTTGAAGCCCAGCAGGAACAGGAAGAACAGCCACAGCTGGGTGCTCAGTAGCATGCCGGCAAAGGCGGCGACGAAGCAGGTGCCGAAGCCGAGGATCAGGCGGAAGCCGGGCAGGCGATCGATCAGGAAGCCGCCGTAGAGGCTCAGCAACGAGCCGCCGAACAGCGCGCCGCCGAGGATCAGGCCGATGCGGCTGACGGGCAGGTCGAACTGGGTCGAGAGGTAGATCACCAGGTAGGGCAGGGTGATGGCGCGGCCCAGGGTGAGCAGGAAGGTGCCGCTGAGCAGCAGGTTGACCTGTAGCGGATAGCGTCTGAGCGCGGCGAGCATTCCATGCCTCGGCTGTCGGTAGGAGCGGATGGGCTCCCGATCCTAGCAGCACCAGCTTGGTGCATGGCAAGCGCCGGAGACTCGTTCGAGTCCCCGGCGTGCCCGCTGGGTCAGCTGTTGCCGGGCTTGCCCTTGGCCTTCAGCTCGGCGACGGTCTTGCCGCCCACGCCCCAGGAGTCGGTGGCGATTTCCTGGATCACCACGTAGGTGGTGGACGGCGGCTTGCGCAGCACGCGCTCGAGCAGTTCGGTGACGCCTTCGATGAGCTGGCGGCGTTCGTCGGCGGTGACGCCTTCGTCGGTGACCTGGATGTTCACGTAGGGCATGGAGGTTCTCCGTTGTTGTTGTGAGGGTTGGCTTACCAGACGCCGGTGGTGGAGCCACCGTCGACGTTGAGGACGGTTCCGCTGACGAAGGTCGAGTCGGTCAGGTAGAGCACCGCGTCGACGATATCCTGCGGGCTGCCGATCTCGCCACTGGGCGATAGGCCGCGCAGGAACGCATGGGTGCCTTCGTCACTGGCGTGCAGCGGTGTATCGATGATGCCCGGCGCCACCGCGTTGACCTGCACGTGGGAGGCTGCCAGCTCCAGAGCCAGGCCGCGCACGGCGCTGTTCAGACCGCCCTTGATCAGCACCGGCAGCAGCGCCGGGACTTTCACGTTGGGCTGGATGGCGATGGAGGCGGTGATGGTCACGATGTGCCCCGCGCCGTTGGCCACCATGTGCCGGGCGGCGGCCTGGGAGGGGTAGAAGAAGCCCATCAGGTTGGTGCTGACGATGGCGTTGACCTCTTCCTCGGTGTAATCGGTGACTGGCTTGGGAATGAAGATGCCGGCGTTGTTGATCAGGATGTCCACCTGGCCGAAGGCCTCGATGGCCTGGGCGAACAGGCGCCTGGCGGTGTCCGGCCGGGCGATGTCGCCGGCCACGGCAAGGAAGTTCTGCGGGTTGCCCAGCCGTGCCGCGGCTTCTTCCAGACGGGCTGCGGTGCGGGCGTTGCCGACTACGTTGTAGCCACGTTCCAGGTAGGCGCGGGCGATGGCGAAGCCGAGGCCGCTGGAGGCGCCGGTGACGATGACGGTCTTGCTCATGGTGCTGTCTCCGAGAGTGGGGCGGGGCGGTGTGCCCGCGTCTTGGAGGCCAATCTAGGCTGCAATCACGGCTTGAAAAATAAGGCTGGTGGCATTTGAATTGATACGTTGTGTAATTAATCGAGCCATGCCATGACCCGCCATTTCGACGACCTGCAACTGGGCAGCATCGAGCTGTTCTGCCTGGCGGCGGAAACCGGCAGCTTCACCGCCGCCGCCAACGAGGCTGGCATCACTCCGGCGGCGGTGAGCCGCACGGTGGCGCGTCTGGAGGAGCGCCTGGGCGTGCGCCTGTTCGTCCGCACCACGCGGCAGATGCGCCTGACCGATGACGGCCGCAATTACTTCGAGCAATGCCGTCAGGCGCTGACCCTGCTGGTGGACGCCGAGCGCGCCGTCAGCGGTGGCCAGAGCATCGCCTCCGGGCGCCTGCGCATCAGTGTGCCCACGCCCTTCGCGCATTACCGGCTGTTCCCGCGGCTGCCGGAGTTCCGCCGGCGTTATCCGCAGGTGCAGGTGGAGGTGCATGTCAGCAACCGCAATATCGACTTCGCCGGCGAAGGCTACGACCTGGCGATCCGTGGCCGCGACCCGGCGGACTCCAGCCTGGTGGCGCGGCGGCTTGAAGAGGTGGAGAACGTGGTGGTCGCAACCCCCGAATACCTCGCGCGAGCCGGAACACCGCAGACACCGGGCGATCTCGCCGGGCACGAGTGCATCCAGTTCGAACTGCCCAGCAGCGGGCGGCGCGTGCCCTGGTCCTTCCGTATCGACGGCGAGGAGGTGGAGATCGAGACCTCCGGCAGCCTCACCGTGCTGGAGGACTACCTGGCCACCGCGACCCTGGCCAAATGCGGCGGCGGGTTGATGCAGGCGTACCGCTTCACCGTGCAGGAGGAGCTGGAGCGGGGCGAACTGGTGGAGGTGCTGAAGGATTTCGGCCAGACCACGCGGCCCTTTCTGCTGATCTACCCGCATGCGCGCCATGTGCCGTCGCGGGTGCGGGCGTTCATCGAGTTCATGCTGGAGACGCGTCCCGCCCTGGCTTAGGAGTGGACTTTGTCACGATTGAATCACCGCTGCTCAGGTCTGCCAGGGAGTTGGGCGTAGCCATCGCGGACGGAGTCCGCTCCTGCGCCACCTTCAAGTTTCGCGCAGGCGCTCCTATTCGAGAAATAAGATACGAAGTATTCGCATTTACAAAGAATTTACATCTGCATACACTTTGGCTCCCCGCCGGCGTCCACCACGCTGGCATTCGCCAACCCGAGTCATTGCGCCGTCAGAGCGCAAACCTCGTACCGAAGGATCCTCCAGCAGATGAAAGACGTAGCCTCAGGCGCGCTCCTGCTCAGTCTCTCCACCTTTGCTCTCTCCGCAGTCGCCGCCCCCGTGGCTATCGACCTGCCCAAGCAGCCCCTGGCCGCTTCACTGGAGCAATTGCAATCCGCGACCGGAATGCGGATTTCCTATGACCGTGTCCAGATCGCCAAGGTTGGCGCGCCGGCACTCAAGGGCAACATGGAGCCGGGCGAAGCACTCGATCGTCTGCTGGCGGACAGCGGCCTGCAGGGCACGGTCAATGGCAACAGCGCGCAGGTCGGCGGTGCCGTGCGCAGCGGCGCCGCGGGCAACGACAGCGTCGACCTGGGGGCCACCGAGGTCGTCGGCGCCGCCCCTGTGGCGCCGGGTACCACCGAAGGCACCGGCTCCTATACCACCGGCGTGATGCAGACCTCCACCAAGCTGAACATGACCGTCCGCGAGACGCCGCAGTCGGTCAGCGTGGTTACCCGCCAGCAAATGGAAGACCAGAACATGCAGGACCTGGACGACGCGATCCGCGGCGTTACCGGCATGACCGTCCAGCAGTACGGCCCGGCGCGTGTGAGCTATGCCGCGCGCGGTTTCGACGTCGACAACATCATGTACGACGGCCTCGCCACCAGCATTTCCACCTACACCCAGGACGTGATTTCCGCCGCGGACCTAGCGATGTTCGACCGCGTCGAAGTGGTGCGCGGCGCCACCGGCCTGATGCAGGGCGCGGGCAACCCGGCCGCCGCCGTCAACATGGTGCGCAAGCGCCCGACCCGGGACTTCCACATGAGCCTGGAAGGCAGCGCCGGCACCTGGGACCGCTACCGCAGCCAGGTCGACGTGTCCGGCCCGCTGAACAGCGAAGGCACCCTGCGCGGCCGTGCGGTAGCCGCCTACGAGACCCGCGACAGCTTCCAGGACGTGGTCAGCGGCGAGCGCGGCGTGCTCTACGGCATCACCGAGGCCGACCTGAACCCGGACACCACCCTGACCCTGGGCGCGTCCTACCAGAACGACAACAAGAACGACAACTGGGTGGGCCTGCCGGCGCCGCTGGGCGGTCGTCACCTGGACCTCAAGCGCTCCGACTACTACGGCGCCGACTGGTCCTACTGGGATACCACCACCACTCACCTGTTCGGCGACGTGGTGCACCGTTTCGACAACGGCTGGCAGATGAAGGTCGCCGCCGACAAGCTGTGGGCGCGCATCGACATGCTCGGCCTGTACAACAGCTGCTACTACACCGAAGGCTGCCCGACCATGATCCAGGGGCCGGGCCAGTACGCCTACACCGATGACCACCAGAGCTACGACGCCTTCGCCAACGGCCCGTTCCAGGCCTTCGGCCGCGAGCACGAGCTGGTGTTCGGCGGCAGCTACCGCGAAGAGCGCTTCGACGGCCACGGCGGCTGGGGCGACCTGACCTACAACGACGGCTCGCCGGTGACCCCGTTCGACCCGACGAAGTGGGACCCCAGCTCGGTGCAGAAGCCGAACATCGACATGAGCCTCTGGAACATGAAGCTCGACCAGGAGCAGAAGGGCGCCTACGTCACCACCCGCCTGAACGTCGCCGACCCGCTCAAGGTCATCCTCGGTGGCCGCCTGGACTGGTACGAGGCCGACCCGCACAACGACACCGGCACCCAGAAGGTCACCCGCAACGTCACCCGCTACGCCGGCGTGGTCTATGACCTGAACGACGTCTATTCGGTCTATGCCAGCTACACCGACATCTTCAAGCCGCAGAGCAACTTCGATTCCAGCGGTAGCCTGCTCGACCCGATCACCGGCAAGAACTACGAGATCGGCCTGAAGGGCGAGCACTTCGGCGGCACGCTGAACACCCAGCTCGCGCTGTTCCAGATCGACCAGGAAAACCGCGCCACCGACGACACCAGCGGTCCCTCGCCGTGCCCCAGTTCGCCGACCTCGATCTACTGCTCGCGTGCTTCGGGCAAGGTCCGCAGCCAGGGTGTGGACATGGAAGTCAGCGGTGCGCTGACCGAGAACTGGCAGGCAATGGCGGGTTACACCTACGTCGATGCCAAGTACAAGCACGACAGCAACGAGGACAACGTCGGCAAGCCGTTCGACCCGAGCAAACCGCGCCACCTGTTCAAGCTCGCCACCAGCTACACCCTGCCGGGCGAGCTGCACAAATGGCGCGTAGGCGGCAACCTGGTGACCCAGAGCCAGACCGAGGACACCACCACCGGCTTCCAGCAGGGCGGCTACACGGTGACCAACGCCATGCTCGGCTACAAGGTCAACGAGAACATCGACACCCGGGTGAACTTCAACAACATCTTCGACAAGTACTATTACAGCGGCATCAGCTTCGGCAACCTGAACTACGGTGAGCCACGCAACCTGATGTTCACGGTGAAGTACTCGATGTGATCGGCCTGGCCTGAACGAAAAAGCCCCGCATCGCGGGGCTTTTTCTTTGCTTTTCGCAGGAGCGAGCTTGCTCGCGAACACTCTGCTGGCGGCTCCGGTGTGGAGCGGTTCGCGAGCAAGCTCGCTCCTACAGGGATGGTCACGTGCGGTCGTCAGGGCCGTAGGGCGCATAACGCGCCAGCGTTATCGCCGCGAAGTATCGGCGGATAACCTGTTCCAGGTTATGCGCTCTACGCCCCTGCAAAGGATGGAACTGCAGGAGCGGGCCATGCCCGCGAACCCGCTGGCAAGCCGCGCTTAAGCCCGGCCTTCAGCCTTCTCGAACAGCGCCAGCAGGTCCGTCAGGGTGCTTTCCAGGTACTCACCTGCACGGTACGCAGGCTTGAGCGCATCACCGCCAGCCACCACATCCAGCGGCCTTTCGATGAAGCGGCCTACCGGCTGGAAGTTGCCATCGAGCACCAGCACCACCGGAATCAGGATGCGCTCCAGCGCCATGCGCTCGCGCAGGTCATCCTCGGCGCGGCCCTTGGTGATCAGCGCCAGCTCCACACGCGGTTGCAGGCGCTGCAGGTGGTCCATCACGGTGACGTTGATCTGGCAGTCCGGGCACCACATCTCGCCGGCGATCAGCAGACGGTAGCGGCCCTCGATGGCCTGGATGCGGCGCAGGGTGTCGGCGCTGATCGTGCCGGGTTCGGCCAGCTGCTGCTGGACCTTGCGCACGCCGGCGATCTCACCGGGCAGGCCGTGGGCGACGAAGGCGTCGAAGCCCTCGCCGATGGAGAAGAGTTCCTCGAAGGAGGCCATGGGGATTTCCTTGAACGGGTGATGGCCCATCCCAGCAGAAATCCCCGAGGCGGGCAATCAGCTCCTGGCGGTCTGCGCCTTGGCTGCGGCCAGGTAGGGCGCCAGGCGGCGGCCCATTTCCTCGCCCAGGGCCTGCAGGCCGCTGAGCGGGCGGACCATCACCTCGAACTCGACGATCTTGCCGCTCTCGTCGAAGCGGATCATGTCGATGCCCTTGAGGTCCTTGCCGTTCACCGTGGCGCTGAATTCCAGCACCACGTTGAGGCCGTCGCCGGTGGCCAGTTCGCGGTGGTAGGTGAAGTTCTCGAACACCTGCAGCACGGTGTTGAGGATGGTCGAGACCACCGGCGCGCCGGGGTAGGGCGAGTGCGCCATGGGCGAGCGGAACACCGCGTTGGGCGCCAGCAGCGACGGCAGGTTGGACAGGTTCTTGGCGGCCACCATCTGGTGCCAGCTGGCCAGCGAAGCGGCGGCCTGGGGATGCAGGTTCAGTGCGGTCACGGGAATACCTCCTGAGAGTTCTTGTTGTTCACTCAGGACGATAAGGCCGGGCCTGCGAGTCGCTCAATGATCGGAAATGACAGAAGACTGATCCGCGAGCACAGGCGCTCAGTGGGCGACCGGACTGACCAGATAGCTCACCAGTTGCGGATCGTCCCCCGGCTCGATGCTCTGCACCGGGCGCGGCAGGTCGGCGAACACCGCCTTCCAGAAGGCTGCCGCCACTTCGTCCTGGGAATAGAAACGCACCAGCCAAGGGCCGGGATTGCCCAGCAGCACCTGGTTGGCCAGCGCGCGGCCGATCCCCAGGCGCCGGTACTTCTTCAGCACGAACAGGTCCGACAACTCCAGCGCGTCGATACCCGGCAGTTCGCTGCCCTCCACCAGCAGGAAGCCGGCGATGAAGCCGTCGGCGAGGATCAGGTTGGCGCTCCACTCCGGCTCGCTCCAGTAGCGCGCCAGGTGCTCCTCGTGGAGGTAGAAGCGACCATCGACCTCGACGTCCTCGTCTTCCCAGTCCGACGACTCGTAGGCGTAGTACTGGTAGAGGTTGCGGATCAGGTCCTGGTGTTCAGGGCCGGTCTGCACCAGCTGGATGGAAAGATCGTTCATGGTCGGGGCTCGCGGGGCGGCGGAAAGAGGGCGCGTGACCGCCATTGTCGCCCATTCCTGCGGCAATGCCAGTGGCCGACGGGTTTGAACCGCGCCGTGGCGGGGTGCGATGATGCAGGCGCCTTCCCCTTCGAGACCCCGCCGTGCGAACCGACAGCCGCCTCTCGCGCATGCTCCACGTGCTGCTGCACATGGCCCGCGACGACCAGCCCGTGACCTCCGAGCGCATCGCGCAGATGCTCGGCACCAATCCGGCCGTGGTGCGGCGGACCATGGGCGGCCTGCGCGAGGCCGGCTACGTGCGCTCGGAAAAGGGCCACGGTGGCGGCTGGACGCTGGACTGCGACCTGGCGCAGGTGACGCTGCTGGACGTCTACCGCGCGGTGGGCAGCGAGCGCCTGTTCGCCATGGGCTTCGATAACGTGCATCCGGACTGCCTGGTGGAAAAGGTGGTCAATGCTGCACTGCAGGACGCCATGGAGCAGGCCACCGCTATCCTCCTTGAACGCCTGGGCGCCGTTTCCCTGGCTGATCTCGCCGAGCGCTTCACCGCGCTTTACCCGAAAGACCGCTGATGTCTGATCGCTGAGAAAGCCGGTCGATGACTGGCGTTGACCCTGCGCGCCTAATCAAGTTACTTTAAAAGTAACGAAAGATTCGAAGCCCAATTCATCGTCCCCTCAGGAACCTCCCATGCTCGATCTGTTGAACTCGCCGCTGGCCGGCGCGCTGTGGACCTGCCTTGCCCTGGCCCTCGCCGCGTCCGCCCTGTCCATGACCGTCACCCAGACCGAACTCTTCGCCCCTCTGCGCGCGCTGGCCTGGAAGGTCCACCCGCAGGTCGGCCACCTGTTCCAGTGCTTCTACTGCTTCAGTCACTGGGTGGTGATCGCCGGCACCCTGGTCTACCGTCCGGTGCTGATCGCCAGCGGCTGGGCGCCGGTCGACTGGTTGGTGGCGACCTTCTTCACCGTGGCCCTCACGGCGATGTTCTGCGGGCTATTGTTCAAGGTATTCCTCACTGCCATGGCCAAGGCCGTGAGCGAACGGGAACTGAAGAAACTGTTCGCCAGTGAGTGACATGGACAGCACCGGGAAAGGACTCTGCATGACCCCCTCCGAACTGATGGCTCCCTTCCACGACCCCGAAGCTGCCGCGCGCTACGCGGAAAACCCGCCGCGTTTCGTCCCCGGCCTGTTCGACCTGCACCGCATGGCGGCCATCCTGCTGGCCGAACAGGCGCCGCGCGACGGCCACCTGCTGGTGCTGGGGGCGGGCGGCGGCATGGAGCTGCGCGCCTTCGCCGAAGCCCAGCCGGGCTGGCGTTTCACCGGCGTCGACCCCTCCGCCGAGATGCTCGCGGTAGCGGCGCAGATGCTCGGGCCCAATGCCAGCCGGGCCGACCTGCTGCAGGGCTATATCGAGGATGCGCCGCCAGGGCCGTTCGACGGCGGCGCCTGCCTGCTGACCCTGCACTTCCTGCCCGAGGCGGAACGCCTGCGCGTGCTGCGCGAGATCCACGCCCGGCTGAGGCCCGGCGCGGCCTTCGTCATGGCGCACCTGTGCGTGCCGCAAGGCGCTGGCGAGCGCGCGCGCTGGCTGTCGCGCTACGCCGAGTTCGCCGTCAGCGCGGGCATGGAGTCAGCCAATGCGCAGCAGGCACGCAACGCCGTGGATGCGCACCTGAACATCCTCACCCCCGAGCAGGACGAAGCGCTGCTCTGGGAGGCCGGCTTCAGCCGCATCGAAGCCTTCTACGTCGGCTTCGCCTTCCGCGGCTGGGTCGCGCTCGCCTGAGGCGCCTGTCTGCTAGGCTGGCGTCCCGTTTTGCGCTGGACGCCCGTCGATGCAGATACCTGCCACCCACGTCATCCACCAGACCGAGCACTGGCTGCTCAACCATCACCTGGCATCGGCCTTGCCCGGCTACCTGATGCTCGGCTCGAAGCAGCCGGTGGCATCCCTGGCCGACCTGCCGGAGGCCGCGCTGGCGGAAATGGGCGTGCTGATGGCGAAGGTCCAGCACATCCTCGAACAGACACTGCAACCCAGATGGCTGTACATCGGCCGCTTTGGCCATTCGCCAGGCTTCCCCATCCATTTCCATTTCATCCCGGTGTACGCCTGGGTCGAGGAGCTGTTCTGGGCCGATGAGCGCTATCGCGCATTAAGTCAGTTCGCCGCTATCGACGATGCCGCCACCCAGACCGACGGCGCCGAGCTGACCCTGTTCGTCTGGCGCGAATTCGGCGAAGCGCCCGTGCCGCCGGCGGTGCAGGGGCCGTCGGTCGAGCAGGTGATCGAGCGGCTGCGTAGTCGTTTTTCCTGAGCCTGCGCTTGTGCCGTAAGGTTGGCAGGAGCGACTAAGCTTCGGAGAGCCAGCGCCGCCGGGTGCTGGATCAGCGAGCGCTGGCCATGCGAATCATCCTCACCCTGTTCTTTGCGTTGCTGCTGGGCTGCACTCATTCGCCTGCATCCCGAGGGCTCAAGGTCGACAACCAGAGAGGGCTCCCCGAGCCGAAGTTGCAGTACCTGGGAGTCGGCGGCTGGCTGATCCACTGGGGAGGCGAAGGCGTGCTGATTGCGCCGATGTTCTCCAACCCGGGCCTGCCGGGCTTCCCGCCGCTTTTTGTGTCCGCCGACGAGAAGCGCATCGCCGACTACATGCCTCGCGCGGACGACGTCACCATGCTGCTGGTAGGGCACGCTCATTACGACCATCTGCTCGACGTGCCGAGGATAATGGATCGGTATACACCCAAGGCCAGGGTATTCGGTTCAGAAACGGTGGCGCACATTCTCCGCGCGCACCGCAGCGAGAACGACCCCCGGCCGCTGGTGGACCCGGCGCGTATCGTCGAGCCGGGCGGAGCCGAAATCGCGCCGGTAGGCCTGCCTGGCGTCAGGGGGACCTGGTTCTATTCGATCCGTGGCCGCATGCGTGACGGCGATACCGCGCAAAACCTCCCCGAAGGGCAGCCGCTGGGACGCATCCGGGCCATGCCGATTGCGAGCGAGCATGCCGGGCACGTGTTTCGTTACAATTTCCTGCCAGGCGCCTACGACGACGATCTGGGTCGGGTGCCCACGTACATCCGTGACTGGAAGCTCGGTCACCATACCTTCGCGTGGTTGATCGACCTGCTCGACGAAGCGGGCCGGCCGGTCTACCGCATCCATTTCCAGGACAGCGCAGCGAACCCTCCCTACGGCTTTCCGCCGCTGCTGGCGGACAGCAAAGCAGTGGATGTCGAGATACTCTGTGCGGCCAGTTGGAACCAGGTGGACTATTACCCCAATGGACTGCTGCAGGTGACCCGCCCCAGCCTCGTTCTGCTTGGGCACTGGGAGAACTTCTTCGGCAACGACCCGGGCGAACCGGCACGCACCATTCCGTTGCTGAATTACGCTGGCCTGATCGAGAACATCGAGGACTCGGGATACGCCGGGCGATACAAGGTTCTCGAACCATTGTCCGAAGTTGCCTTCCCGGCTCCAAGGTGAGCCACCATTTGGCGGGGCGCGGCAAGGTGGCCCCGCCTTTGCGGCCGGTGCTAGAAAGTGATCTTCTTTTTCTCCAGGGCGCTGCCCTTGCGGTCGTAGTAACGAACGACCAGGTCTGTGGGCGAAACCTCCAGGCGGGCGTAGTTGTCGTCCGAGTGGACCTGGGTCAGCCGCTTGCTGACGTATTGCTGCGGAGCGGTTCCCTGCAATGCGCTACCGAAAGCGAACTGATGCTCCTGCATATGTGCGGTTGGCCAGTAGAAGGACGAGGACACCACGAAGTGAACGGCAAAACTGCTGTCGTTCTTGAGCTCCAGCCGGCCGGCGAAAGAGCAGTGGACGTCGCCGGAGACGAAGACGACCTTGCGAATGCCCTTTGTCCGAATGTGTTCCAGTATGGTTTGCCGCTGCGCCTGGAAACCGCCCCACTTGTCGTCGTTCTCCGCAGCCATGTCGGGGAAGATGGGCACTGAAGTGACCACCAGTTTCACGCGGGCGGACTGGTCGTCGAGCCAGTCGAGCAAGGCTTTCATCTGCGTCTGGCTGATCATCTGGTGTCGGCTCGGGTCATCCGGCGCGATGACCCGCTCGGTGCGCGAATCCATGACGAACCAGTCGGCGCAACCATCGCTGAAGCTGTACCAATACCGGCGGGGAATCCCGTCGAGGCGGCCATCGGGCGTTACATTCAACAGCGGGCTGTGGCTGCACTGGTAGATCTGGTAGGCATACATTGCGTTGGTGAACAGTGTGGTCGCCGACTTGCGCTTGGCGCCCTTGGGCCAGTTGTCCTCGATTTCGTGATCATCCAGGATCATGTAGGTCGGCACATTCGCCATCAGTTTGCGGATGTAGGGTTGAGAGAAGACTGACCGGTAGCGTTCCAGGTACTGGAGAATGGTGGTGTCCGGGGCGATGAAATTCAGATCGTCCGCGTATATCTGGTCGCCGATCATCATCAGGCCGTCGACGGGGTCGTTCTTGCGCTTTTCCAGTATCGAGCGGAACAGTTTGTCGCCGCGGTCGTCGAACAGCGTTTGTTCGAACAGCCGCAACAGGTAGCGACAGGAGCCGACGGCGTAACGTCGTGGCGCGAGATCGTTGGCCGGGCTGGTGGTGAAACTATCGTATAGGCCATCGTCCGGGGTGGGCCATTCGAAGGTTCTCTCATCGATTGCAGGCAGGCTCTCCAGTTCAGTTTCGGCGAAGAACCAGCAAGCCTGATATTCATAGCGGGTGGCTGGAGTGAGCCCTTGTGGCACGAGCACGCCGGTAAAGTCGAAATTCAAGGTCAGCTTGTTGAACAGTGGCTTGGACCAGTTACCGCCGGCGGGGCGCCAGCGCAGTATCGCGAAGCAACGTCGGAATCCGTCGCCCTCGCGCTCCTGGCTGCCGCGCAGGAAGATGCGCACGAGGTCGGTCGAGGTATGGCCCACGATGGGACCCACGGTCGGTTGATTGAGCTTCATGAAGGGATCTCCGCTTCCTTGAAAGGGACCCGCTCCAGGAAAGCCATGCCTCGACAGGCAACGCCCGCTAAGCTCCGTTATCGTGCACGACCTGGAGGCCGCCGGTGCACGCCGGAGGGCATGCTCCAGATGGCATAGACGGTTTTCCGCGGATTTTCCTGCCAGGCTCAGATGGATCTGACCGAGGCCAGCAACCAGTCATGGAACAACTGCGCCGCCGGCGACAGCTGGCGGTGGCGCAGGGACACCAGGTACTCGCCGCGTTCGGTGACCATGGCCAGGTCGGTCACCCGCTGCATCTCGCCGTTGGCCACCGCTTCGTCGGCCATGAAGCCCCAGGCCAGGCCAATGCCCATGCCCTGCTGCACGGCGCGGTAGGCGAGGGTGAGCTGGTTGAACACCGGGTCGCTCTCCGCCGGCTGGTAATCCTTGCCGAAGTGGCCAAACCAGTCGTGCCAGTCCAGGCAGCTCCAGGCCGAAGTATCCAGTTGCACCAGCGGCGCGGCGGCGAGCTGGTCGAGGGTGGTGATGCGCGAGGCGTCGAAGTCCGGCCGGGCCACCGGGTAGACCACTTCGGGCAGCACGAAGCGGCTGTTCAGCGTGGTCCAGTCGCCCGCGCCGTAGAGGATGCCCAGGTCGAAATCCACCAGGCTGGCTTCGTCGATCTCATTGATCGCATGGACATGCACGGCGATGCCGGGATGCGCCTTGTTGAACTCGATCAGCTTGGGGAACAGCCAGAACTGCGCCAGTGCATGGGTCGCCAGCACCGACACGGCGTTGCTCTGGTGCACGTTGCGGATGCGCCGCACGCTGTGCTGCAAGCGGTCCAGCAGCATGTCCACGGTGGTCAGCAACTCCGCGCCGGCAGCGGTAAGGGTGACGCCGCGCGGCTTGCGCTCGAACAGCGGCACCTTGAGGCTGTCTTCCAGCGCGCGCATCTGCTTGCTCACCGCACTCTGGGTGAGAAACAGCTCGGTGGCGGCCTGGGTGAAGCTGCCATAGCGGCCCACGGCCTCGAAGGTGATGAGGGTTTCCAGGGGTGGCAGGGTGCGCAGGTAACGGCTGATGACGGCTCTCCGGTGAAAGGCCTGAGGTATTCCCGTGGGGAATGTCTCGGTGCGGATTTATCCTTGGTCAGAACCTACCACAACCGCTACCGTGGCGGCTCTTTATGGGCATTCACTGAAGTATCGAGGTTGTTGGAGATGAAACGCGGGGTGGTCTACGCAGGCATGGCAGGGGCGATCTGGGGCGGGGTGATCCTCGCACCGTCGCTGGTGCCGGAGTTCAACCCGCTGCTGATCAGCTCCGTGCGTTTCGCGCTGTATGGCGCCATCTCGCTGCTGATCGCCCTGCCGGTGGCCCTCGGGCTGCTGCGTCGGGTCAGCCGCGAGGACCTGTCGATGCTGATTCGCCTCTCCCTGGCCGGCAACCTGCTGTACTTCGCGCTGCTGTCGGCCGCGGTGCAGTTCGCCGGGGTGGCGGCGGCATCCCTGATCAACGGCATCATGCCGCTGGCGATCAGCTACCGCAGCCGTTCCGAGCAGGACTCGCTGCCGCTGTCGCGGATGAAGATGCCGCTGGCGCTGGTGGCGCTGGGCATCCTCTGCATCAACCTCGATCCGTCGGCGCTGATGGCTGCCGGCAGCACGCCGGGCGAGCGCATCCTCGGCATCGTCTGCGGCTTCTCGGCGGTGGTCTGCTGGTCCTGGTTTGCCACGGCCAACGCGCGCTACCTGAAGGCCAGCCACTTCAACAGCCACGAATGGTCGACGCTGACCGGCGTGGTCACTGGCGTCATGGCCGTGGTGCTGGCGGGCGTGGGCGTGCTGATTGCGCCGCAGGCGGTGCCGACCGGCATTTCCCCGGAGCGCTGGATGGTGTTCCTCTGGGTCTCGCTGTTCCTCGCCATCTTCGGCTCGTGGGTCGCCAATGGCCTGTGGAATGCCGCGACGCGCCGCCTGCCGATGAGCCTCGGTGGTCAGCTGATCGTCTTCGAAACGCTGTTCGCCTGCGCCTACGCCTACATCAACGAGCAGCGGCTGCCCGGCCCGGTGGAGGCGCTGGCGATTGTCCTGCTGACGGTCGGTGTGCTCTGGGCCATCGGCCTGCACCGTGCGCCGGCCGAGGTCCCGGCGCGCGCCGTGGAGTCCTGAGTCAGGCCTTCGGGCTGCCTTCCAGGCGTGGGCTCCAGTCTTCCACCGCGCCGTTCTCCAGGCGCCGCGTCAGGGTGCGGCGCCAGTTCGGCGGCAGCGGCAGTTCCAGGCATTCGCGCAGCACGTCGGTGTCCACGCGCTTGTCGAACAGCACGGCGGAAAGCCGTTGCAGCGACCACTCGGCATAGGGCCGCTCGACCAGTTCGAGTGTCGCTCCGGCGGCCACCGAGCCTTCCTGCAGCACCCGGTAATACCAGCCGGTGCGTCCCGATTCCTGCACGCGCAGGGCCATCTGCGCCACGTCGAAGCGGTCGTTGAGCTTCCAGCAGGGCATGCGTCCCTGGGACACCTCCAGCAAGGCCGTACCGGCGCGGATGCGGTCGCCCAGGCAGAGGTCCGCTTCGGTCCAGCCGGTGGTGCTGAAGTTTTCGCCGAAGGCTCCCGGTTGCTTCAACAGCGCATGCTCGCCCAGTTCGGCGGCCCAGTCTGCGTAGTGCTCGCGGGGGTAGTGATGGATGGCCTTTTCGATGCCGCCGTGGACGCGCAGGTCGCCTTGCTCGTCGCTCTCCAGCCCCAGCGTGGTCACCGCCAGCGTGGCCTGGCGCGGTTGCTTGGCGATGGCGCTGCGCGAGCCGGGGCGGGTGAAAGGCACGGCTTGGCCGGTGAGGAGGGTGTCGAGGGAAACGGCGGGCAGGCTCATGACGGGATTCTCGGGTCTGGAAATGGTGTCGACCAAAAACTACCTGGACAAAATCCGCCAGGACGGTAGGCTCTGTCAAGGTTTCGATTCGATACCAAGTAATTCGTCCGTTCGATTTTCGCGAGAGTCCGCCATGCACAAGTACCGCCTGATCATCCAGCGCCACGGCCAGTTGCTCGGCCATTTCGATTCCGACCTGCCCTGGGCTCGTGACGCCGTGCGCGCCATTGCCGAGAGCCTGGGCGGGCAGGGCTTTGACCTGGAGCTGCAGGTCGCCGACAGCGAACGCCGCCTGCTGGAAAGCTCGCCGGAGGGCATTCGGGTGTTGGCCAGCGAGCCTCTCTATCGGCCCATGCCGCTGGAAAGCCTCTGACGCGCGATGCCCGGAGCACTCCACGGCGGATAGCGCTCGGGCGTTATGCGCCCTACCAGAGCGTGAATAGGTGCTCTTCGTAGGAGCGAGCTTGCTCGCGAACGGATTTTCCGGCGGCGCCGGAGTTGGGCGGGTTCGCGAGCAAGCTCGCTCCTACAGGTTTGGCCCGGAGCTCGGTACGTAGAATCGTGGGCCAGGGTGGGCCGTTGTAGGAGCGAGCCATGCCCGCGATCCGGCTGGCAGGCCGGAACCTGGTCGAACCCGTTGTCCCGGCTGCGCCGGGATTTCGCGGAGAAGCTCCGCTCCTACAAGGGCAGGTGCCGCGCGCCTCACCCCAGCTTCTGCCCCAGCTCGCCGATGAACTGGCGCAGCCAGTCGTGGTGCGGTTTGTTGTGCCGGGCGATGTCCCAGAGCATGAAGCAGCGGAAGGACGGCACCGGGAAGGGCACCGGGCTGACGGTGAGGTCGGTCATCGCCGCGTAGCTCTCGGCGGCGAAGGTCGGGATGGTGGCGATCACATCGCTGCTCATCAGCGTCGTTAGCGCGCCGCTGAAATGGGTGAAGGAGGCGGTGACCCGGCGCGCATAGCCGGCGGCTTCGAACATGTCGTCGATGAAGCCGCGGCGGCCGTCGTAGGACACCCGCACATGGTTCGCCGCGAAGTATTCCTCCAGGCCGATGGGCTGGTCCGCCGCCCGGCCGCGCGGGCGGAACAGGCAGGAGTAGGACGAGGAGAACAGTACCTGGGAGGAGTAGCTGGTGCCGAAATCCTTGGGCTCGCTGCAGATCACCAGGTCCATGTCCGGGTCCTGCAGGGACTGCTTCCACAGCGAGCTGTTGCTCTGGTGGAAGGCGAAGCTCACGCCCAGACTTTGCGCGGCCGCGGCGTTGACGATGCGTGGCGCGAGGTACGCCTCGATGTCGTCGGAGAGGCCGATGTTGAACACGTAGCTGGAGTCGCGGGCGGAGAATTCCGGTTCGCTGCCCAGCACGCCGGAGATCGAGGTGAGCGCCTCGGCGATCTTCGGTGCCAGTTCCATCGCCTTGCGCGTGGGCTGCATGCCCGAGGCGGTGCGGATGAACAGTTCGTCAGCGAAATGCTCGCGCAGCCGGCGCAGCGCCGCGCTCACCGCGCCCTGGGTCACGTGCAGCACGGCCGAGGCGCGGGTGGCGCTGCGCTCGGTCATCAGGCAGTGGAAGGTGAGCAGAAGGTTGAGGTCGATCCGCGAGATATTACGTACGTTAATCCGGCTCATATTTCCTAATCGTTTGCCCTGCGCCCGCGGGGATTCCTAGTCTGGCGTCCACACAACCATAACAAGGGATGGAGAATCCTGTGGACGCGATTTCGCAAAGCATGGGTGCAAGCAGCATCCGTACCAGGGGCGGGCAGTCGGATATCCGCAAGCGGGCCATCGCGGTCGGCATCGGCAATTTCATGGAGTGGTTCGACTTCGCCATCTACGGCTACTTCGCCGCGGTGATCGGCATGCTGTTCTTCCCCTCCAGCGCGCCGGGGGTCTCGCTGCTCTCGTCGCTGGCGGTGTTCGCCGTGGGCTTCCTCTCGCGGCCTTTCGGCGCGCTGATCCTCGGCCCCATCGGCGACCGATTCGGCCGCCGCGCGGTGCTGATTATCACGGTGTTCGGCATGGGCGTGTGCACCACCATCATCGGCCTGCTGCCCTCCTATGAGGCAATCGGCATCGCTGCGCCGATCCTGCTGATCGCCATGCGCTTCATCCAGGGCATGATGGTCGGCGGCGAGTGGTCCAGCGCCGGCATCTACATCGTCGAGAGCGCGCCGTCGAACCGCCGCGCCACCGCTGCCAGCGTGATCACCGGCACCGCGGGGCTGGCCTTCCTGTTCGGCACCTTCACCGCCGCGAGCATTGCCTCGGCGCTGGACGATGCGCAGCTGGCGGCCTGGGGCTGGCGCCTGCCGTTCGTGGCCTCCATCGTGATGACCGGCATCGCCGTGTTCATCCGCCGCAAGCTGGGTGACACCCCGGTCTACGAGGAAATGGTGCGCCAGCGCGATGCGCTCAAGGCTCAGGCGCCGAGCAAGGCCGTGCGCCGCCGTGCCTTCATCACCACCTTCGCCTTTTCCGCGCTGTTCGGCGTATCGCTGTACTACTTCATCACCTACGCCAACAACCACCTGGTCAGCACCGTCGGCCTGCCGCGCAGCAGCGCGCTGTGGCTGTGCAGCATCGCGCTGGTGGTCTACGTCATCGTCAACCCGCTGATCGGCCGCCTGAGCGACGCCATCGGCCGGCGCAAGCTCCTGCTGGGCGCGGCCGCCGCGCTGACGCTGCTGGCCTATCCGATCTTCCTGCTGCTCAACACCGGCAACCCGCTGGCGATCCTCGCCGGGCTCACGGTGATGGGGGTGCTGGTGGCGATCACTGCGGTGATGGATGTGGTGCTGCTGGTGGAGGTCTTCCCGGCGTCGATCCGCTCCACCGGCGCGGCCCTGGGGCACAACCTGGCCCTGGCGATCCTCGCCGGCCCAGGCCCCTTCATCGCTGCCGCGCTGATCCGCCAGACCGGCGATGCGAACCTGCCGGCGGCCTATCTGGCGGCGGTCTCCCTGGTGTGCCTGGTGGTGCTGTGGAAGACCCTGCCGGAAACCCGCGACAACGACATCAGCCGCTTTTAAGCCAAGTGCTCAGATTTTCAGCCCAGACAGGAGTCCCCATGACCCGTGTAGCAATCATCCAGGCCGCCTCCGTGCCCTACGAACCCATGGCCAGCGTCGAGAAGGCCGCCGGCATCCTGCGCCGGGTGGCGGAGCAGGGCGCGAAACTGGCGGTGTTCCCCGAGGCCTACATCGGCGGCTACCCCAAGGGTGCGGCCTTCGGCAGCGTGGTGGGCAACCGCAGCGCCGCCGGCCGCGAGCTGTACCAGCGCTACGTCGAAGGCGCCGTGGCGCTGGACGGCCCGGAGCTGGCGGCGCTGGCCGAGAGCGTCGAGCAGACCGGCGTGACCACGGTGGTCGGCATCATCGAGCGCCACGGTCGCACCCTCTACTGCACCGCCGTGACCCTGGTGCCGGGCCGCGGCATCGCCGGCTATCACCGCAAGCTGATGCCCACCGGGCAGGAGCGGCTGATCTGGGGCTTCGGCGACGGCTCGACCATCGAGCCGGTGCAGACCGACTTCGGTGTGCTGGGCAGCGTGATCTGCTGGGAGAACTACATGCCGGCGCTGCGCCAGGCCATGTATGCGCAAGGGGTGCAGCTGTACTGCGCACCGACGGCGGATGATCGTCCGTCCTGGGCCGCGTCGATGCAGCACATCGCGCTGGAAGGCCGGGTGTTCGTGCTCTCGGCCTGCCAGGCGATCCGCCTCGGCGAGTATCCGCAGCAGCACCGCGAGGCCTTCGGGCTGGCCCACCAGGAAGACGACTACGTCATGCGCGGCGGCAGCATGATCGTCAGCCCGCTGGGCGAGGTGCTGGCCGGGCCGGTGTTCGATTGCGAGACCGAGCTGTATGCCGACCTCGACCTGGGCCTGCTGGAGCAGGGCAACCTCGACTTCGATGTGGTCGGCCACTACGCACGGCCGGACGTCTTCGAACTCAAGGTGAATACCGCGCCGCTGCGCCCGGTGACTTTCGAGGGATGACGGCAAGCGCCCGGCGCCCATTGGCGCCGGGCTTCTTCTCAGCGATCGACGCGTTGTTGCAGGTGCGCCGGGTAGCGCTCGCCAACGATCTCGATCTCGCGCAGCGCCGCTTCGATGGCGGCGAGGTCGGTGGCGTCCAGCACCAGTGAGGCCGCGCCGAGGTTCTCTTCCAGGCGGTGCAGCTTGGTGGTGCCGGGGATCGGCACAATCCACGGCTGCCGGGCGAGCAGCCAGGCGATGGCGATCTGCGCGCGGGTCGCGCCCTTGCTCTCGGCGAGGTGGCCGAGCACGTCGATCAGCCCGGCATTGGCCTTGCGGTTCTCCTCGGAGAAGCGCGGCACGACGTTGCGGAAATCATTGGCCGAGAACTGCGTGCGCTCGTCGATGGCGCCCGTGAGGAAGCCCTTGCCCAGCGGGCTGAAGGGCACGAAGCCGATACCCAGTTCGCCCAGCAGCGGGAGGATTTCCTTCTCCGGCTCGCGCCACCACAGCGAGTACTCGCTCTGCAGTGCCGCCACCGGCTGCACCGCGTGGGCTCGGCGGATGGATTGCACGCCGGCTTCGGAGAGGCCGAAGTGCTTCACCTTGCCCTCGCGGATCAGCTCGCCGACGGTGCCGGCGACGTCTTCCATGGGCACGCCGGGGTCGACCCGGTGCTGGTAGAAGAGGTCGATGCGGTCGGTTTTAAGGCGCTTGAGCGAGGCTTCCGCCACGGCGCGGATGTTCTCCGGGCGGCTGTCCAGGCCCAGGGACACGTCTCCATCCCGGAAGCCGAACTTGGTGGCAATCACCACCTGGTCGCGCACTGGCGCCAGGGCCTCGCCCAGCAGTTCCTCGTTGGCGAAGGGACCGTAGGCCTCGGCGGTGTCGAAGAAGGTCACGCCGCTGTCGAAGGCGGTGCGTAACAAACGGATGCCATCGTAACGGTCGACCGCCGGCCCGTAGCCGTAGCTCAGGCCCATGCAGCCCAGGCCCAGGGTCGATACCTGCAGGCCGTTGCGGCCCAGAGTGCGCTTGTCCATTGGGTTCTCTCCTATTGAAAGTCAGTCCTGAAGCGGGACGGGCAGGAATGCCCGGCGAAACGTCTGGAATGAACTTTACTCAAGGACTTTCGCCGTGATTAGACGGGCAAAAGCGCATTCGCCTATGAGCCTGGCTCATGGATTATGGGGGATCATTCATGAGGCTGTCTCATAGGTCCAAGCGCGTTTCTGCGCTTAATCGCCGGCGTGGCAGGGCCTAGCATGGTTCACCAGTTCACTAGCGAAGCGGAGAACACCATGAGCAAATCAGCTTCCACCGCCCACAAGGCTTTCGGCGACATTGCCCCGGCGCTGGCCGACTACACCGACCAGGTGCTGTTCGGCGATGTCTGGGAGCGCCCCGGCCTCTCGCCGCGTGACCGCAGCCTGGTCACCGTCTCCAGCCTGGTGGCGCGCTACCAGGCCAACGAACTGCACTTCCACCTGGGCAAGGCGCTGGACAACGGCCTGACCCGCGAGGAACTGATCGAGGCCATCACCCACCTGGCCTTCTATTCCGGCTGGCCCACGGCCTCCACCGCGCTGGGCGTCGCCCGCCGCGTGTTCGCCGAGCGCGATGCCGCCTGAGGAGCATTCCATGGAATACCGTTACCTGGGCCGTAGCGCCCTGAAAGTCTCGCCCCTGTGCCTGGGCGCGATGATGTTCGGCGGCGAGACCGACGAGCCGACCTCGCGCCGCATCATCGACAAGGCCTTCGAGCAGGGCGTCAATTTCCTCGACACCGCGGATGTCTATCACAAGGGGCGTTCCGAAGAGATCGTCGGCCGCGCGGTGGCCGCCCGGCGCGATGACTGGGTGATCGCCAGCAAGTTCGGCAATGCCCTGGGCGATGGCCCGAATCACCGTGGCCAGTCGCGCAAGTGGATCTACCAGGCGGTGGAAGACAGCCTGCGCCGGCTGGGCACCGACTACCTGGACATCCTCTACTTCCACCGCACCGACGTCGACGCGCCGCTGGAGGAGGGCCTGCGCGCGGTGGGCGAGCTGATCCGCCAGGGCAAGGTGCGTTACTACGGCCTGTCCAATTTCCGTGGCTGGCGGATCGCCGAGGTGGTGCGCCTGGCCGATCAGCTGGGCATGGACCGGCCCGTCTGCAGCGAGCCGCTGTACAACCTGGTGGACCGCACCGCCGAGGTCGAGCAGCTGCCGGTCGCCGGCCACTACGGCATCGGCGTGGTGCCCTACAGTCCGCTGGCCCGTGGCGTGCTCACCGGCAAGTACCGGCCCGGCGCCGAGCCGCCGGCGGACTCCCGCGTCGGCCGTGGCGACAAGCGCATCCAGCAGACCGAGTGGCGCCCCGAGTCGCTGCAGATCGCCCAGCGCATCGCTGAGCATGCTATCGCCCGTGGCACCACGCCGGCCGCTTTCGCCCTGGCCTGGGTGCTGCACAACCCCCTGGTCAGTTCGCTGATCGCCGGCCCGCGCACCGAGGAGCACTGGGACGGCTACCTGCCGGCACTGGATCTCCAGTTGACCGCCGAGGACGAAACCTTCGTGGACAGCCTGGTGCCGCCCGGCCATGCCTCCACCCCCGGCTACAGCGATCCCGCCTATCCGGTCGAAGGCCGCCCGGCCCGCCGTTGAAATCCATCCATTCGAAGCGTCAGGAGCAATGCCGATGAAGACCCTTGGATACGCCGCGCAGAACCCGCAGGACCCGCTCGGACCCTTCACCTTCGAGCGCCGTTCGCTGCGCGACAACGACGTGGCGATGGACGTGCTCTACTGCGGCGTCTGCCACTCCGACCTGCACCAGGCCCGCAATGACTGGGGCTTCAGCCGTTACCCGATGGTGCCGGGCCACGAGATCGTCGGTCGGGTTACCGCCGTCGGGCCGAAGGTGACGCGCTACCAGGTTGGCGACGCCGTGGCAGTGGGCTGCATGGTGGACTCCTGCCAGGAGTGCGACCAGTGCCGCAAGGGCGAAGAGCAACTGTGCCGCAAGGGCAACACCCAGACCTACAACGACCGCGACCGGGTGACCCGCGAAGCGACCCAGGGCGGCTATTCCAGGCAGCTGGTGGTGCGGGAGGAATTCGTCCTGCGCGTGCCTGACGGCCTGGACCTGAGCAAGGCGGCACCGCTGCTCTGCGCCGGCATCACCACCTATTCGCCGCTGCGCACCTGGAACGTCGGGCCGGGCAGCCGTGTGGGCGTGGTCGGCCTCGGCGGGCTGGGGCACATGGCGGTGAAGCTGGCGGTCGGCCTGGGCGCCACCGTTACCGTCCTCAGCCGCACGCCGGACAAGCGCAGCGATGCCCTGGAACTGGGCGCCGACGCGCTGCTGGTGTCCGCCGATGCCGAGGCGATGAAGGCTGCGGCCAACAGCTTCGACCTGATCATCGACACCGTGCCGGTGAAGCATGACCTCAAGCCCTACATGCCGTTGCTCGATGTGGACGGCACCCTGGTGCTGGTGGGGCAGGTCGGGCCCATCGACGAGATCAGCAGCATCCCGCTGCTGCTCGGCCGTCGACGCATTGCCGGCTCGCCCATCGGTGGCATCGCCGAAACCCAGGAGATGCTCGATTTCTGCGGCAAGAAGAACATCCTGCCGGAGTGCGAGATGATCCGCATGGACGAGATCAACCATGCCTATGAGCGGATGGAACGCTCGGATGTGCGCTACCGCTTCGTCATCGACCTGGCCACGCTGAGCTGAGGCAACAGGCCGGGCGCGCCCTGCGCCCGGCTTTCACTCGCGGTGGCGCAACGCGTCCACCAGCACCGTGAAGGCGCGGGATTTCTGCCGCCGGCTGGGGTAGTAGAGGTGGTAGCCGGGGAAGGTCGGGCACCAGTCTTCCAGCACCTTCTGCAGGCGTCCGGCGGCGACGTGCTCGGTGACCATGTCTTCGGGCAGATAGGCCAGGCCGAAACCATCCAGCGCGGCGCGCAGGATATGCGGGCTGCTGTTGAAGGTCAGCTGGCCTTCCACCCGTGCCTTCACTTCATGCCCGTCCTTGGCGAACTCCCAGGCCATCAGCCCGCCGTAGGTGGGCAGGCGCAGGTTCAGGCAGTCGTGGCTGGCCAGTGCCGGCACGTCCAGTGCGCGGCTTTTGCGGGCGAGGTAAGCGGGGCTGGCCACTACCGCCATGCGCAGGTCCGGGGCGATGCGCACGGCGATCATGTCCTTGGCCACCTGGTCGCCCAGGCGTACGCCGGCATCGAAGCGTTCGGCGGCGATGTCGGTGAGGCCGTAGTCGATGCTCACCTCGACCTTGATGTCCGGATAATCCGGCAGCACTTTCGCCAGCTTCGGCCAGAGCACGGTGCTGGCCGCGTGCTCGGCAGCGGTGATGCGCAGGGTGCCGACCGGCTTGTCGCGCAAGTCACTCAGGGCCGCCAGCTCCGCCTCGATCTCCTCGAAGCGCGGGGCCAGGGTCTGCATCAGGCGTTCGCCGGCTTCGGTGGGCGAAACACTGCGGGTGGTGCGGCTGAGCAGACGCAGCCCCAGGCGTGTCTCCAGCGCACGGATGGTGTGGCTCAGCGCCGACTGGGAGACACCCAGTTGCGCCGCCGCCTTGGTGAAACTGCCTTCGCGCGCCACGGTGACGAAGGCGATCAGATCGTTGAAGTTTTCCCTAGGCATCTCGGCTCCGCTGCGTCCAGCGCGGCGGGAGCCGCGCCGGGGCAGTGTATCCGATGGCTAGAGGGTGACCACGACCTTGCCGAACTGTTGGTTGGATTCCAGGTAGCGGTAGGCCTCGGCTATCTCGTCGAAGGCGAAGCTGCGGGCGATCACCGGGCGCAGGGAGCCGTCCGCCAGGCCGGCGAAGATGAACGCCTTGGCGTCCTGCAGGCGGGCCGCATCGTCCAGTACTTCATAGACACGGTAGCCGCGCAGGATCAGTGATCGACTCAGTACCTCGAACAGCGGGAAGGGCGTGGGCTCGGGGCTCAGGCCGCCGTACTCGATGAGGATGCCGCCCTCGGCCATGGCGGCGGTCAGCGCTTCGAAGATCGGCCCGCCCACCGGGTCGAACACCACCCGTGCGCCGACTTCGCCAGTGATCTCGAGCAGGCGGGTGCGCAGGTTTTCGTCCTCGCTGGCGATCACCTCGGCAGCCCCCGCTTGCAGCAGGGCCTCGCGCTTGGCCGAGGTGCGGGTCACGGCGATGGGCACCGCGCCCACGCGCCGCGCGATCTGGATCGCGGCGAGGCCGACGCTGCTGGATGCGGCGGTGATGACGACGAAGTCGCCCTCGCGCAGCCCGGCCACCTGAACCAGCGCACCATAGGCAGTGAGAAATTGCATCCAGGTGGCAGCGGCTTCGCTCCAGGCTTGCCCCGGTGGGTTCTTCACCAGGCGAGTTTGCGGGACCACCAGACGCTCGGCGTGGGTCGGGTCGGCCTTCATCGAGCTTGGCGGCAGGATGCTCACCGCATCCCCCGGAGCGAAGTCGCGCACCGCGCTGCCCACCGCTTCGACCACGCCCGTGGCTTCCAGCCCGAGGCCGGAGGGGAACTGCGCGCGCTCGATGTAGCGGTCAGTGCGCAGCAGCGATTCGGCGCGATTCAGGCCCAGGGACCTGACCCGGATGCTCACTTCATCCGCGCCGGGTTGGCGAACGTCCACGGGCTCGATGCGCAGGACTTCCGGGCCGCCGAACTGGTGGAAACGAACGGCGCGGGTCTTGGTGCTTTCCATGTGATGCTCCCATACGAAATTGATTTGACGTAAAGCGACTATCAGTCATGGGATTCAGCCAATAAATGGCGTATAGAAGCAGTGGGTCGAAATCAGGAGTTTCGAATGGATCGTCTGACCAGCATGGAAGTCTTTGTCCGCGCGGTGGATCTCGGGTCCTTCGCGGCGGCGGCGGATGCCCTGGAAATGTCCGCACCGATGGTGGGCAAGCATGTGCGCTTTCTCGAAGAGCGCCTCGGCGCCCAGTTGCTGATGCGCAGCACGCGCCGGCAGAGCCTGACCGAGGCCGGGCGGATCTACTACGAGCGCTGTCGTGCGCTGCTGGCCGATGCGGAGGCGGCGGACATCCTTGCCGCCGGCGAGGTGGCCGAGCCGCGAGGCCGGCTGCGGGTGGCGATGCCGGTGCATTTTGGTCGGCGCTGCGTGGCGCCGGTCCTGCTGGAACTGGCGCAGCGCTATCCGCAACTCGAACTGGACCTGCGCTTCAGCGACCGCCTGACGGACCTGGCGGATGAGCAGATCGACCTGGCGATCCGCACCGGCGAGCCGCAGCCCAGGGACGGCATCATCGCGCGGCGCATCGGCCGGCAGCGCATGGTGGTCTGTGCTGCGCCAGCTTACCTGGAGGAGCACGGGCGGCCGGACAGCATCGAGGCGCTGGCCGCGCACCGGGTGCTGGTCTATCACCGCTCCGGGCGGATCAATCCCTGGTTGTTCCCCGGTGAGGGGCAGCAACCGACAGCGTTCGCGCCAAGCTCCCGGCTGCGATTCGACGACCTCGCTGCCATTGCCGATGCGGCGGTACGCGGCATGGGGCTGGCGTGGTTGCCTTACTGGCTGGTGCGCGAAGTCATCAGGGACGGTGCACTGGAGGAGTTGTTGCCGGGGCAGCCGGGCTTCCTCTATGACGTGCATGCGACCTGGCTGCAGACCGCCCAGTTGCCGCGCAAGGTGCGCCTGGCGATCGACGCCCTGGTCGAGGTGATACCCGGCCTGGTGATGCCGGGCGTGCAGGAGTAGGGCGGCGCTACTGGCCGCCCCTGAGGTCAGTTGGCGGGGGTGAGCTGCAGCACGCGGTTGCGGCCGCCTTCGGCGAGCAGGTAGCCGCCCTTGCCGTCGGGCACGATGGATTGCGGCGCCTTGAGGAACGACAGGACAGTGCGCGGTTCGCCCTTGCCGTCCCACAGCAGCAGGCGGGCGCGGTGGGTGGAGTCTTCGCTGATCCACAGGCCGCGCGAATCGCACATCAGGAAGGTGGGCTGGTTCAGGCCGGAGAGCAGGATCGGGTCCTTGCCGTCGTCGCTGAACTGGTGCACGACGCCTTTCTTCTTCTCGGTGTAAAGCAGCTTGCCGTCGGTGCAACGGGTGATCGATTCGGTTTCCTGCAGCTTGTCGCGCAGTACGGTCAGCTCGCCATCGCTCCAGCGATAGCGCAGCAGACGGCCGTCTTCGCGGCGGTCCTCGATGGCATAGAGGTTTTCGCCGTCATCCCACAGGCCCTGCACGGACTGGCCCATGAACAGGTCGGTGACCTTGCCGTCCTTGAGCAGTTGTACCGGCTTGCCGTCGGATTCCTGGCTGAACACCCAGCCGCCCTGGGCGGCGATCATGCCGTCGGGCTTGGAGAGGCTGTCGACCATGACCTTGCGCTGGCCGTCGGTGGCGATGCGCAGGATGTTGCCCTTGTCTTTTTTCAGCTCCTGGCTGACCAGCAGGCTGCCATCGGGCAGCGGCACCAGCGATGCAGCTTTCTGCACGTTCTTGTGCAGCACCTCGACGGACCAGCCATCGGCGGCCTGGACGGGATAGAAGCCTTGCCAGGCGAAGAAGCCAAGGGCGGCCACGACGATGACGCCAGTGCCGGTCAGGGCAAGGCGAGTCAGCGAGCGGCGGGACGAACGCACGGAAGTCTGGGGCATGTATCGGCTGCCAAAACTGAAGGTGGGCAACGCTGGGACGAACCTTTTGGATTTATGCCTTCCTGGCATCCAGCATGCGGCCGGGCATGGTAACCAGACAGTTCATCCGCGGGCTAGGGCGAATCCGCGTGACGGACATCACGCACGGCCACGCGGAAAAACCGGGCAAGTCGTCGTTTGGCCGGCGCGATTGGCACGAATGTGCAGCGAATTGGCGGGTATTAGCCGAGGAATTTGCGGTGTTTTGTCGCGTATGTGCCGATTTGCCCTTAATGCGGGAGAACTGGGAAGACGCGCTGATGGCCAATGGCCTACAATCCTTGCGTCCTTTGCTGAGGACAATCCAGACGGCTGTTGCGGACAGGAAGTCCGCAACAGCCGTTTTCTTTTCCGCGTTTCACTGCGCCGGGCGTATCGCCTGAACCGCTTCCAGTTTCTGCAGCCGAAGCGGTGCTCCACGCAGGAAGGTGCCGATCTGGCTGGCATCCATCGGCTTGCCGAACAGATAGCCCTGCGCGCAATCGCAGTCCAGCTGCTGCAACTGGCGAAGCTGCGCGGCGTTCTCCACACCCTCGGCTATCACCCTGAGGCCCAGCTCGTGGCCGAGCGCCAGGGCGTTGCGCAGCACGATGAGGCGGCGCGGGTCACCCTTGTTCACGTCGGCCACCAGGTGGCGGTCGAGCTTCATCTCGGTGAAGGGCAGTTCCATCAGACGCTGCAGAGTGGAGTGGCCACAGCCGAAGTCGTCGATGGCCAGGCCGCAGCCCAGCAGACGCAGGCGCAGCACGTTCTCCAGGCTCAACGACGGCGCGTGCAGCGGCGAGGCTTCGGTCAGCTCGAAGGTGATGCGCTTGGGCTCGATGTCCAGCAGGCGCAGATTGCGCTCTACCGCGGCGGCAAAGTCGGTCTGGGCGATCTGCTCGGCTTCCAGGTTGAACGACAGCTTCAGCTCATCGTTGCCCTGGGATCGCAGGGCCTCGGCGGCCTGGGTCATCAGTTCGAAGAGCATGCCGTCGAGCTTGCCGGCACGGCGCAGCCCTGGCAGGAACTCGCCGGGGAGCAGGACGTTTGCGTCCTCCAGTTGCCAGCGTGCCAGCACCTCGAATCCATAAACCTGCGCGGTCGCCACGGATACCTTGGGTTGCAGGTAGGCGCGCAGACGCCCCTGCGAGGGCAGGTTGGCGGCCTCGCTGTCCTCGTCCGCAATGGCGTCGTTCAGCGACAGGCCAAGCTGCGCTTCCCGGGGCTGGAAGTCGGTGAGCAAGGCTCGCAGACGCTCCAGGGTCGCAGCCTCGTTGCCCAGCCAGAACACCCGCAGGCCCTGCAACTGCAGCAGGTGGGAGAGGGCGCTCCAGGTGCCCGGCGCCATCTCCCCGCTGACCACTACGCCATGGGCGAGGCGCTCGCGGGCTACGGCCTGGAGGAGTTCCAGGCGCGAAACCGGATCAATGCGCACATCGCAGATCAACAGGTGGACGCCCCCCTGGCTGCGCAGCCGATCCAGTGCGAAAGCATTGCTGGAAACCTCGGACAGGAAGCTGTAGCCCAGGTGATGCAGCGCAGTGACAGCGGTGGAACGGTGCAGGCCGGAAGCCTGGAGCACCAGCGCAGAGAGCGGAAGCATGGGGTTTTCTCATGGAGGATTGGCCCGGCGCATTTTCGAGATTGGCGTTTGAGCTGTGAGGTGGATCATTCCGGGTTTTCTGTAAGGGAAATCCCATCAGGTGTTGTCGGGGCACCTGCTCTGAACCCCCGGAAGCTCTGGCCTGCGCCTTGCCGGGTGGCATGCGGGTGAAACCCGAGGTCGACCCTGGCGGTCCCACATGTTAGGGTCCTTGGGCTCCCTTTCACGTCCGCACCGGCTACCCACGGCCTCGCGGCACGCCCTGAACATGGAGAAATGGCTCATGTCACGTCCCGTACCCAGGGGACCTGTCGACACCGCCATGGTCCCGCATAGCGAGGCCTCAGCCACTGCGCTGCTGAACCTCTGGCTCAGCCGACCTCAGCAGAGCGCACTGTTCCTGGATGTCGACGGAACCCTTCTGGACATCGCCGAATCACCCGGCGCGGTCGTCGTACCGCCCGGGCTGCTCGATGCCCTCACGCACCTGCATCGCCGACTCGACGGTGCCCTGGCCCTGATCAGTGGCCGCCCGGTCGAAGAACTCGACCGGCTTCTGCAACCCCTGCGTCTCGCCGCCAGCGGCGGCCACGGCGCCCATTGGCGCGACAGTGGCGACAGCCCCTTGCGCCGCACCAGCAAAGACCTGCCCGCCTGCGTGCGAGTGCAGTTGAACGCCCTGGCGAACCGGCATGTCGGAATCCATGCCGAAGACAAGGGCAGCAGCTACGCGCTGCATTACCGCTCGGCACCCTCGCTCGCCGCAGAACTGCGTGTCGAGCTGCAGGCTTTGTTGCGGGCGCCGGAGGGCGCAGGGCTGCGCTTGCTCAGCGGCAAGCAGGTCTACGAGATCGTCCCCGAAGGCGTCGACAAGGCCCAGGCGATCCAGCGACTGCTGGGCACGCCAGGCTTTGCCGGGCGCCTGCCGTTGTACATCGGCGACGACGTCACCGACGAACCCGCTATCGCGCTGATGCCCGCGCTGGGCGGCCTCGGCCTCTCGGTCGGGCGCGCCTTGCCCGGTGCCAGCGCGGTGTTCAGCGACGCGGAGCAAGTCCGTGGAGCACTCATGCAAGCAGCAGGAGGACATCACCGATGACGAACCCACAGGAAGGCGCACTGGAACTCGGCCTGATCGGCAATTGCCGGGTGGCCGCGCTGGTCAACCCGCAGGCTCGGCTGGTCTGGTGGTGTTACCCGAATTTCGACAGCGATCCGGTTTTTTCCCGGCTACTGGCTGGCGACGATGAAAAGGGCTTCGCCGACGTGGTGCTGGAGAACCAGGTCAGCAGCACATCCGACTACCAGCGCAACACGGCGATCATCACCACCGTGCTGCGTGACGGCAGTGGCGGGGCGGTGCGCATCACCGACTTCGCCCCGCGCTTCCTGCAGCACGGCGACATCTACCGGCCGGCGCAGCTGTGCCGACTGATCGAGCCGCTCGAAGGCATGCCGAAGGTCACTCTGCGCGTGCGTCCGACCCACGGCTACGGCAAGCCAAGCCAGGGTGCGACCGGCTCCAGCCATATCCGCTACCTGGAAGGCGACGAGCCGCTGCGCCTGACCACCGATGCACCGCTGGCCTACATCCAGCACGAGACGCCGTTCGCCCTGCGGCATCCGGTGAGCCTGGTGATCGGCCTCGACGAGCCGCTGGGCAATGCCCCCGGTGAAGTGGTTCGCGACTACCTCAAGCGCACCCAGAATCACTGGCACGACTGGGTGCGCGGGCTGGCCATCTGCTTCGAGTGGCAGCAGGTGGTGATCCGCTCGGCGATCACCCTGAAGCTGTGCAACTTCGAGGACACGGGCGCCATCATCGCTGCTGCCACCACCTCCGTGCCGGAGGCGCCGGACTCGCAGCGCAACTGGGACTACCGCTACTGCTGGCTGCGTGATGCCTACTTCGTGATCCTCGCCCTCAACCGCCTGGGGGCCACGCGGACCATGGAGGGCTACATCGACTTCATCACCACCGTGGCCAGCGGCGACGCCGAGCTCAAGCCGCTGTACGGGATAATCCCTAACCAGGACCTCACCGAGCGCATCGAACCGGACCTCGCCGGCTTCCTCAATCACGCCCCGGTGCGCGTCGGCAATCAGGCGGTGGAGCAGAACCAGCACGACGTGTTCGGTTCGGTGGCGCTGGCGGTGTTGCAGAGCTTCGTCGACGAGCGACTGCCCAATCCCAGCAGCGAAGGCATGTTGCAGTTGCTCGAGAGCCTGGCCGCCAGGGCCGAAAACGCGGCCTTCGAGCCGGATGCCGGCATTTGGGAATACCGCGGCCGCCAGCGCATCCATACCCATTCCGCGTTGCTCTGCTGGGTCGCCTGCGACCGGGTCGGGCACATCGCTGCGCGCCTGGGCCGCAGGGAGCAGGCGAAGGGCTGGATGGACAAGGCCGCCAACCTGCGCGAGCGCATCCTGGCCGAAGCCTGGAGCGAGAAGAAACAGTGCTTCACCGGCGCCTTCGGTCATGACGACCTCGACGCCAGTGTGCTGCTGATGAACGAGCTGGGAATCATCGCGGCGGACGATCCGCGTTTCATCGCCACGGTCGATTGCATTGGCCGCGAGCTGAACGTCAACGGGCAGATGCTGCGCTACGCCGCGGCGGACGATTTCGGCGTGCCGGAAACGGCTTTCTTGGTGGTGAAGTTCTGGTACCTGGACGCGCTGGCCGCCATCGGCCGCAGAGACGAGGCTCGCCAGCTGTTCGAACAGCTGATCGCCGCGCGTAACCGCTACGGGCTGCTCTCGGAGGACCTGCACCCGCACACCGGGGAGCTTTGGGGGAACATCCCGCAGACCTACTCCATGGCCGGGTTGGTCAACTCCGCCATGCGTCTGTCCACTGGCTGGGAGGAGGGACTATGTCGCGTCTCGTGGTGATCTCCAACCGGGTGGGCATTCCCGGCGAGAACGGGCCGGCTCCCGGTGGGCTGGCCGTAGCGGTGGACGCGGCGATGCGCAACCGCGAGGGCATCTGGTTCGGCTGGAGCGGCAGGAAGGCCGAGGAGCCGGGCCCGCTGACCATGGTGCAGCGCGACAACCTGCAGTACGTCCTGACCGATCTGCACCCGCAGGATTTCGACGAGTACTACAACGGCTTCGCCAACCGTGTGCTCTGGCCGATCCTGCATTACCGGGTGGACCTGGCCGAGTTCAACGAGGCCGAGTTCGGCGGCTACCAGCGGGTCAACGAGTTCTTCGCCGAGCGCCTGAGCCCGCTGCTGGAGGAAGATGACGTCCTCTGGGTCCACGACTACCACCTGATCCCCCTGGCCCTGGCGCTGAGGCAGCGCGGGCACGGCAATCGCATCGGCTTCTTCCTGCACATCCCGATGCCGCCGGCCGACCTCATCACCGCGCTGCCGCACCATGACGAACTGATCCGCGCACTCACCGAGTACAACCTGATCGGCTTCCAGACCGAGAACGACGCCAGCAACTTCGCCCGTTACCTCACCCGCGTAGTGGGCGCGGCGACGCCCGATGGCCGGCGCTATCACCTGGAGGACCAGCACTTCCGCGTCGGTGTGTTCCCGGTGGGCGTGGATGCAGAAGGCTTTCGCCGGCTTGCCGAAGAGGCTTCGCAGAGCCAGGCCGCCCAGGACCTGCGTGAAAGCCTGGGCGGACGCGCGCTGATGGTGGGCGTGGACCGTCTCGACTACTCCAAGGGCATCGTCAACCGGCTGGACGGCTACGAGCGATTCCTCGAGGGCAATCCGGACTGGCACAACCGCGTCACCTGCCTGCAGATATCACCCGGCAGCCGCCAGGACATCCCCGAATACGCCGACATCGATGCCGCCGTGAGCGCGCGGGTAGGGCACATCAACGGGCGTTTCGGTGCCGTGTCCTGGGTGCCGCTGCGTTATGTGGCGCGCAACCACCAGCGGGCGGACATTGCGATGGTCATGCGCCACGCGCGGATCGGCCTGGTGACGCCGCTGCGCGATGGCATGAACCTGGTGGCCAAGGAATTCGTTGCCGCCCAGGACCCGGAGGATCCCGGCGTGCTGATCCTCTCCCAGTTCGCCGGCGCCGCTGCCGAGCTGGGCGGCGCGCTGATCATCAACCCGCATGACCGCGATGCCCTGGCCGACGCCATGCAGCGGGCCCTGCGCATGCCGCTCAAGGAGCGCCAGGCGCGTCACCGCGACATGTACGCGGTGCTGGAGGCCAATGACATCCGCTTCTGGGGGCCGAGCTTCATCGACGCGCTGACGCGGCCGGGCAGGGCGCTGAACTGGCTGTCGAACCATTACCTCAGCCACTGAAACGCAAAATCCCGCCATGGCGGGGTTTTCTTCATGCATTCAAACGGTCAGGGCGCCGGTTTCTTCCCATCGGACTTCGCCCACTGCGACTTCCGCTCGACCTTCACTGCCAGTTGGCCAACGGGGATTTCCTGGATTTCGCCACCCTGGGAGAGGAAAGCGGCAATCTTTTCATCGAGCTCCGAACGTTCGCGAATCAGCTGTGAATCAGTCATGAAGTCACCTTTGCGTTGGGCGCCAAGCCGGCCCCGCCAGCCTACACGTCTTTGGCCTTTCGCGTCGTAATTGCTCGACCATTTGTCAAAATCGCACCCTACCAGCAAAAAAAGCTATGAATCGGCGCCAAACCTTGTATTCTGCATGGGCTGCCTGCCCAGTAACGAGTTCCGCGACTTGATGTTCTTCTACAAGATGCTCCATCTCCTCGGCACCTCTTCACTACGCATTCAGCTCATCGCCGGTCGGCATTCGGCCGGCCTTTAGCATTCTTTTAGGAGACAACATCATGTCCGATCGTCAAAACGGCATCGTCAAGTGGTTCAACGCTGAGAAGGGCTTCGGCTTCATCACCCCGGAAAGCGGCCCGGACGTATTCGTTCACTTCCGTCAGATCGAAGGCAACGGCTACAAGTCCCTCGACGAAGGCCAGAAGGTCAGCTTCGTTGTGACTGCCGGCCAGAAAGGCCCGCAAGCTGAACAAGTTCGCGCTGTCTAATCGACATCGCTGACGAAAAAGCCCCGCTTCGGCGGGGCTTTTTTTTGCCTGCGATTTGCCTGCGACTTGCCTCGATGTCCTTCGAGTGCACAAACAAAAACGCCCGGTGCAGTGCGCCGGGCGTTTTTCGTGGCTGGGCGCTGAGCGCTCAGGTCACTCCTGCTGCGGGTCGAACTGCTTGTCGCGGATCAGCAGCGCGGGGATCACGCCGCAGATGAAGTACGCCGCGCCCATCACCAGGAAGCCGACGCCAATGGACATCTGCGTGGCGAGGAAGCCGATCACCGCCGGGGCGATGGCCGCGCCGATGCGGCCGATGTTGTAGGCACCACCGACTGCCGTGCCGCGGAAGACGGCAGCGAAGCTCTCGGTCATGTAGGTCGCGTTCACGCCGTACGGGATGCCATAGAGGAAGCCGAACACCACCAGCATCCAGAGAATGTTCTCGGGGCTGTGGAACAGCACGATCACCGGCAGGAACACGGCGGTGCCCAGGGCGCCGAAGGAGAACACGGTGCGGCGGCCGAACCAGTCGGCGGCGACGCCGGCCAGGACCTTGCCGAGGATCATCGCGGCGTAGGTGCCCACCAGGTACGAGGTCATGGCCTTGAAGTTCATGCCCATCTCGGTTTCCAGGTAGGACGGCATCCAGTTGTTCACGCCGTAGTAGCCGAACTGCAGGAAGCCGGCCGTCAGCGCCCAGAACAGGAACATGCGGCTGGCCTTCGGGTCGGCGAAGATCTGCCTGAAGGCATTCTGCCGGGGTGCAGTGGCTGCGCGGCCGGACGAGCCTTCGGCCTTGCGCTGCTGGCGTTCAGCCTGCGCCTGGACCCAGGCGGCGGGTTCGGGGATCAGCTTGCGCATGGCGACGGCCAGCACCACCGGGATGATGGCGATGTAGAACAGGTAGCGCCAGCCATGGTCCGGCAGGATCCAGCCGGCCAGCAGGGTGGCGACGATGTAGCCCACCGACCAGCCGGCCTGCAGGGTGCCGAGTACGGTGGTGCGGTACTTGGTCGGCACGTATTCGGCCATCAGCGTGTTGCAGGCCACGTACAGGGCGCCCAGGCCCAGCGAGGCGACGAAGCGCGCGGCGGCGAACTGCCAGTAGTTGTGGGTCAGCCCGAGGATGGCGGTGCCGACGGAGAACAGCACGATGGTCCAGACCACCGTCTTGACCCGGCCGAAGCGGTCGCAGGCCCAGCCGCCGTAGATGCCGCCGAAGGCCATGCCGGCCAGGGTGACGCTGCCCAGGCTGCCGGCCTGGAGGTTGCTCAGGCCGAACTCGGCCTTGAGGCTGGTGAGGCTATAGGAGAGGAGCATCAGGTCTGCGCCATCGATCAGCAGGCCGATGAAGCAGAAGGCGAAGACCAGGACCCAGGTCTTGCTCTGGGTGGCGGCGCTCGCGGCCGGTGCGGAAGCAGTGTTTTCCATGAACGAATTACCTGTTGTAGTTGTTGGCGGGGCGGTTGGCCGACCCTCGGTAAGCGTGCGTGCGAATCCTGCCGGCAGGCGCGTGGTGCGTGGCCACGCGCCGCCGAATTGGGTGCCTCAGCGCCTATGTGTCAGGACTGGGCTTCGCGGATCATGTTGCGGGCGATGATCACCTGCTGAATCTGGGTGGTGCCCTCGTAGAGTCGGAACAGGCGGACGTCGCGGTAGAAGCGCTCGATGGCGTACTCGCTGACGTAGCCGGCGCCGCCGTGGATCTGCACGCAGCGGTCGGCCACGCGACCGCACATCTCGGTGGCGAACATCTTCGCGCAGGAGGCTTCGGTGCTGACGTTGCGGCCCTCATCGCGCTTGCGCGCGGCGTCCAGGACCATGCAGCGGGCGGCGTAGATCTCGGCCTTGCTGTCGGCGAGCATCGCCTGGATCAGCTGGAATTCGGCGATCGGCTGGCCGAACTGCTTGCGCTCCAGGGCGTATTGCAGCGCATCGGCGAGCATGCGCTCGGCGGCGCCGACGCTCAGTGCGGCAATGTGCAGGCGACCCTTGTCGAGCACCTTCATGGCGGTCTTGAAGCCCACGCCCTCGACGCCGCCGATCAACTGGCTGGCGGGGATGCGCACGTTGTCGAAGATCACGTCGCTGGTGTGCGCGCCTTTCTGGCCCATCTTGTGGTCCGGCTTGCCCAGGGAAATACCCGGCGTGCCGCGCTCGACGATGAAGGCGCTGATACCGCCGGAACCCTTGATCGCCGGGTTGGTGCGGGCCATCACGGTATAGATGCCGGCGTGCGGGGCGTTGGTGATGAAGCGCTTGGTGCCGTTGAGCACATAGAAGTCGCCATCGCGCACGGCGGTGGTCTTCAGCGAAGCGGCATCGGAGCCCGAGTCCGGCTCGGTCAGGCAGAAGGCGCTGAGCAGTTCGCCGCTGGCGAGCCTGGGCAGGTAGTGGGCTTTCTGCTCCGGCGTGCCGTCGATCAGGATGCCGATGGAGCCGATGCCGTTGTTGGTGCCGATGTAGGAGCGGAAGGCGGGGGAGGTGCGGCCGAGTTCGAAGGTGATGTTCACCTCTTCTTCCATGGTCACGCCCAGGCCGCCGAACTCTTCGGGGATGGTCAGGCCGAACAGGCCCATCTCGCGCATCTGCTCGACGATGTCCTGCGGGATCGCGTCGGTCTCGGCGACCTCGTTTTCCCGCGGAATCAGCACTTCGCCGACGAACTGGTGGATGGAATCCAGAAGTATCTGCAGCGTTTCTGGGTCTCGGATCATGTGCACTCCTCAAAAGGCCCGCGAGCGGGCCAGTCTTCCGAGGCACCGTCACCCGAGATTTCAGCGAGCGGCGGCACCTATGTTGTTGACCATGTTGATCAGGCGGGGCCCGATGTCGTCTTCGAGCTTCTCGCGTGTCAGCTGGAAGCTCGGGCCGCCGCAGTTGAAGGCCAGGAGCCCGTACTGCGGATGTACCAAGGGCACGGCGACGGAGTTGACGTCGCGGTGCCATTCGCCGATCGACAGGCAGTAGCCGTAATCGGTGAAGTCCCTGAAGGCGCGGTCCAGACCCTTGCGGATGGCCGGCCAGTTTTCCGGTTCGCGTTCACGAACGTGGTCGAGCAGGAATTCCCGCTCGTTCTCCGGCATCGCCGCGAGGCACGCGCGGCCCACCGAGCTCGCCGCCAGCGGCAGGTAGCTGCCGATCTGCCGGCGCATCGTCATGTTTCCCTGGCCCTGCACGACGTCCACGTAGACCATCTGCAGGCGGTCGCGGGCAGCCATGGCCACCGCCGCCTGGGCGTGGTTGGCCAGTTCTTCCATCAGTGGATGGGCCACCGCGCGGATCGACAGGTTCGACAGCATCGCGTAGCCGAAACCCAGCACGCCGACATCCAGCTGGTACTTGCCCGAATGCACCTCGCGCTTGAGGCAGCCCAGGCGCATCAGGGTGTTGGTCAGGCGCGTCACGGTCGGCTTGGGCAGGTCGGTCTTGCGCGCCAGGTCCTGGTTGCTCAGCACGTTTTCCCGTGGCGTGAAGCAACGCAGGATCTCCAGGCCGCGAGCCAGGGCCGTCACGAACTGGCCGCTGTTTTCCTCTTCGCTCAGTGCCGTGGCGGGGTCATACAGTCCCCGTTCCAGCAGGCCGATCTCACCTTCGTTTTTCGTCGGCGCAGCCGAGTCCATCTCCGTCTTGTTGCGGCGCATGGTAGAACCCCTATTCACGGAAAATCAATAAAATAAAATACAGTTTCGGCAGGCGAAATTGTAATGGGTCTTGGTCAGTTAGTACAGGCGTGCCCTTTAAAATATTCAATGCCGCGTATTTAAAGGCTTTTAGAGGGTGTTTCGATCTTCACCGTTTACAGGCTGGATGGGGTGTCACTATGATGAAATCGAAATACGGAATGTAGTTTCGTCAGACGAAACAAGCATGAGGTCAAAGCCCCAATGAGTACCAGCGTGGTTCATCTCGATATCCAGGCCGATGGTGTGGCGGTCGTCCGCATCGACCGTCCGGAAGCCAGGAACGCCCTGAATGCTGCCGTGCGCCAGCAACTGGCCGAGCACTTCCGTGCCGTCAGCGACCACCGCGAGGTTCGCGCGGTGGTGTTGACCGGGGGCGAGGAGTGCTTCGTCGCCGGGGCGGACATCCGCGAATTCGCCCAGGCCAGCCCCATCGAGATGTACCGCCGCCATACCGAGCTGCTGTGGGAAGCCATCTCGCGCTGCCCGAAGCCGGTGATCGCTGCGGTGAACGGTTTCGCCCTGGGCGGCGGCTGCGAGCTGGCGATGCACTGCGACATCATCGTCGCCGGTGAGTCGGCGCGCTTCGGACAGCCGGAAGTGAAGCTCGGCCTGATGCCCGGTGCGGGTGGCACCCAGCGGCTGATCCGCGCCGTGGGCAAGTTCCAGGCGATGCGCATCGCCCTGACCGGTTGCCTGATCAAGGCGCCGGAAGCCCTGGCCATCGGCATGCTCAGCGAAGTGGTGGAAGACGCGCGCACGCTGCCCCGCGCGCTGGAACTGGCCGCCGAGATCGCGGCGTTGCCGCCGCTGGCCGTGGCGCAGATCAAGGAAGTGATGCTCGCCGGCGCCGACCTGCCGCTGGAGAGCGCCCTGACCCTGGAGCGCAAGGCCTTCCAGCTGCTGTTCGACTCGCAGGACCAGAAGGAGGGCGCCGCCGCCTTCCTGGAAAAACGCCAAGCCAGCTTCCTGGGGGAATGAGCATGACCCTTACTTTCCGCATCGAGCGCATGGCCATCGTCGGCACCGGCGTCATGGGCAGCGGTATCGCCCAGATCGCCGCCCAGGCCGGCATCCAGGTGAAACTCTTCGACGCCCGTGACGGCGCCGCGCAAACCGCTCGCGACAACCTCGGCCGGACTCTCGCCAAGCTGGCGGAGAAGGGCAAGATCACAGCCGCCGAGGCAGACGCCACCCTGGCGCGCCTGCTGGTCGCCGGCTCCCTGAGCGAGCTGGCGGATTCCGACCTGGTGGTCGAGGCGATCATCGAGCGCCTGGATGCCAAGCAGGCGCTGCTGGCTGAGCTGGAAGCGGTGGTCAGCGCCAAGTGCATCCTCGCCACCAATACTTCCTCGCTGTCGGTCACCAGCATCGCCCGCGGCTGCCAGCATCCGCAGCGGGTGGCGGGCTTCCACTTCTTCAACCCGGTGCCGCTGATGAAGGTGGTCGAGGTGATCGACGGCCTGGCCAGCGATCCTCAGGTTGGCGATAGCCTGGTGGCGCTCGCCGCGCGCATGGGCCATCGCGGTATCCGCGCCAAGGACACCCCCGGTTTCATCATCAACCACGCCGGCCGCGCCTACAGCACCGAAGCGCTGCAGATACTCAAGGAAGCCATCGCCGAGCCGGCCGATATCGACCGCATCCTGCGCGAGGGCCTGGGCTTCCGCATGGGGCCGCTGGAGCTGTTCGACCTCACCGCGCTGGATGTTTCCCATCCGGTGATCGAGTCCATCTACAACCAGTTCTACCAGGAGCCGCGCTATCGCCCGGCGGCGCTGACCCGGCAGATGCTCGAGGCCGGTTTCGTCGGGCGCAAGGTCGGGCGCGGCTTCTATCGTTATGCCGACGGCAAGATGATCGATGCGCCCGCGCCGCAAGCAGTGCCGAGCGTGGCCGCGCTGCCGCCGGTGTGGATCGGCGCAGAGAACGACCAGGATCGCGAGCTGCTCGGCGAACTGCTGAAGCAGCTCGGCGCGAACCTGGAGCAGGGCGCCCAGCCGAGCAGCGAGGCGCTGTGCCTGCTGGCTCCCTATGGCGTCGATGCGACCACGGCCTGCCAGAACTTCGCTACCGACCCGGCGCGGACCCTGTGTATCGACCTGCTGCTGGACCTGCAACGCCACCGCTGCCTGATGCAGAACCCGGCGACTTCTGCCGCCATGCGCGATGCCGCCCATGCGCTGCTGGCGGCTGATGGCGTGGGCGTCACGGTGATCAATGACAGTGTCGGCTTCGTCGCCCAGCGCGTGCTGGCGCTGATCGTCAACCTGGCCGGCGACATCGTCCAGCAGCGCATCGCCAGCGTCGACGACCTCGATGAAGGCGTGCGCCGCGGCCTGGGGTACCCCCAAGGCCCGCTGGCCTGGGGCGACAGCGTCGGCCCGGCGCGCCTGCTGACCATTCTCGAACGCATGACCGGCCTGACCGGCGACGCCCGCTACCGCCCCGGCCCCTGGCTGCGCCGCCGCGCCGCGCTGGGGTTGTCGCTGCGCCATGCCGAGCCCGCGCTGGGCTGAGGCCCGGCGTCCCCCTCTTTCAAGGAGACTTCCATGCTCAATGCCTTTATCTACGCCGGCCTGCGCACCCCCTTCGGGCGCCATGGCGGCGCCCTGGCTCCGGTGCGCCCGGACGACCTGATCGCCCAGGTGATCCGCGAGCTGCTGGCGCGCACCAGCGTGCCCGGCGAGGCCATCGAGGACGTGATCCTCGGCAACACCAACCAGGCCGGTGAAGACAGCCGCAACGTCGCCCGCCATGCCGCGCTGCTCGCCGGCCTGCCGGTGACAGTGCCGGGACAGACGGTGAACCGCCTGTGCGCCAGCGGTCTGGCTGCGGTCATCGACGCGGCGCGTGCCGTGACCTGTGGCGAAGGCGAACTGTTCGTCGCTGGCGGCGTGGAAAGCATGTCCCGCGCGCCCTTCGTCATGGCCAAGGCGGAGGCCGCCTACAGCCGCGACCTGACGGTGTTCGACAGCACCATCGGCGCGCGCTTCCCGAACCCGAAGATCATCGCCGGGTTCGGCAACGACACGATGCCGGAGACCGGCGACAACGTCGCCCGCGAGTTCGGCATCAGCCGCGAACAGGCCGACCGTTTCGCCGCCCGTTCCCAGGCCAACTTTGAAGCCGCCCGCCAGGCCGGTTTCTTCGCCGGGGAAATTCTCCCGGTCAGCGTGCCCACCGGGCGCAAGACTCCGCCGAACGTGGTCGAGCAGGACGAGCATCCGCGTCCGTCATCCGATGAAGCCGCGCTGGCGCGCCTGAAGCCACTGTCCGAAGGCGGCGTGGTCACCGCCGGCAATGCATCCGGCGTCAACGACGGCGCGGCCGCGCTGCTGATCGGCTCCGCCGAAGCGGGCGACCGCCACGGCCTCAAGCCGCTGGCGCGGATTCTCTCGGCAGCGGCGGTCGGCGTGGAGCCGCGCATCATGGGTGTCGGCCCGGTGGAGGCGATCAACAAGGCGCTTGCGCGCGCCGAACTGACCCTGGCCGACATGGACATCATCGAGATCAACGAAGCCTTCGCCTCCCAGGTGCTCGGTTGCCTGCACGGCCTGGGCGTGGACTTCGACGATGCGCGGGTCAACCCCAATGGCGGCGCCATCGCTGTCGGCCACCCGCTGGGCGCTTCCGGCGCGCGGCTGGCGCTGAGCGTAGCGCGACAACTGCAGCGCACCGGTCAACGCTATGCGGTGATCAGCCTGTGCATCGGTGTGGGCCAGGGGCTCGCCATGGTTATCGAGCGCGCGTGAGCGCGCCTGCGAGGAATTGAAGATGGGTGCTTTGAGCGGATACCGCGTACTCGACCTCAGCCGCGTGCTGGCCGGCCCCTGGTGCGGCCAGGTGCTGGCCGATCTGGGCGCGGAAGTGATCAAGATCGAACGTCCCGGCGTGGGTGACGACACCCGCGGCTGGGGCCCGCCCTACATGAAGGCCGCCGACGGCTCGGACAGCTCCGAGGCGGCGTACTACCAGTCGACCAACCGCAACAAGCTGTCGGTGGCGCTGAACCTGGCGACGCCTGAAGGCCAGGCCCTGGTGCGCGCCCTGGCCTGCGAGTGCGACGTGCTGATCGAGAACTACAAGGCCGGCTCGCTGGCCAAGTACGGTCTGGATTACGACAGCCTGTCGAAGGTCAATCCGCGCCTGGTCTACTGCTCCATCACCGGCTTCGGCCAGACCGGCCCGCGCGCCGAGGAGCCCGGCTACGACTTCATCATCCAGGGCATGGGCGGGCTGATGAGCATCACCGGCGAGAAGGACGGCGTGCCCGGCGCCAGCCCGCAGAAGGTTGGTGTCGCCGTGTCCGACGTGATGACCGGCCTGTACTCGGTGGTCGCCATCCAGGCCGCGCTGCTGGCGCGGGAGAAGACCGGCCGCGGCCAGCACTGCGACATGGCGCTGCTCGACGTGCAGGTCGCCATGCTCGGCAACCAGAGCCAGAACTTCCTCGCCACCGGCCGCTCGCCGGGCCGCCAGGGCAACGCCCACGTCAACATCGTGCCGTACCAGGTGTTCAGCGCGCAGGACATGGACTTCATCATCGCCTGCGGCAACGACAGCCAGTTCGTCTCGCTGTGCGACGCCATCGGCCTGCCCGAACTGCCGAAGGATCCGCGCTTCACCCGTAACGCCGACCGCGTGCGCAACCGCGACGTGATCGTCGGCAAGCTGGCCGAGCACTTCCAGGGCGACACCGCCGACAACTGGGTGCGGCGCATCCACGCGATGAAGGTGCCGGTCGGCGTGATCAACGATATCGGCCGCGCGCTGGACGAGCCGCAGGTGGTCGCCCGGGACATGCTGGTGGAGATTCCCCACGCGCAGAACCCGGCGTTCCGCATGGTCGGCAGCCCGCTGAAGCTGTCCGACACCCCGGTGGAATACCAGCGCCCGGCGCCGATGCTCGGCGAACACACCGACGAGGTGCTCAAGCGCCGCCTGGGCCTCGACGACGCGCGCCTGGCTGTGCTCAAGGCTGAGGGTGTGATCGAGCAGCTGGGCAAACCCTGATGCGTCAATGGTTGCAAGAGAGTAGGGCGCATAACGCGCCAGCGTTATCCGCCGCTGGCCCGAATGACGGCGGATAACCGCAAGCGGTTATGCGCCCTACGGTCGTTGAGTCCGTTCGCGAGCAGGCTCGCTCCTGCGGGGCGTTCCCCCCCCATTGCTCTTCGCAGGCGTGGGCCTGCTCGCGAACCCATCCCAACCACAGCGCCGTTGTAGGGCGGCGCCAGCCAAGGAAACAACCGAATGAAAGTACTGGTCGCGGTAAAACGCGTGGTCGATTACAACGTCAAGGTCCGCGTCAAGGCGGACCACTCCGGCGTCGATCTGGCCAACGTCAAGATGTCCATGAACCCCTTCTGCGAAATCGCCGTGGAAGAAGCCGTGCGCCTGAAAGAGAAAGGCGTCGCCACCGAGATCGTTGCGGTCTCCGTCGGCCCGACCGCTGCCCAGGAGCAATTGCGTACCGCATTGGCGCTGGGCGCAGACCGTGCGGTGCTGGTCGAGAGCAATGACGAGCTGAACTCGCTCGCCGTGGCCAAGGCCCTGAAAGCCATTGTCGACAAGGAGCAGCCGCAGCTGGTCATCCTCGGCAAGCAGGCCATCGACAGCGACAACAACCAGACCGGCCAGATGCTGGCCGCGCTGACCGGCTACGCCCAGGGTACCTTCGCCTCCAAGGTCGAGGTCGCTGGCGACAAGCTCAACGTCACCCGTGAAATCGACGGCGGCCTGCAGACCGTTGCCCTGAACCTGCCGGCCATCGTCACCACCGACCTGCGCCTGAACGAGCCGCGCTACGCGTCGCTGCCCAACATCATGAAGGCGAAGAAGAAGCCGCTGGACGTGGTGACCCCGGACGCCCTGGGCGTTTCCACCGCTTCCACCGTGAAGACCGTGAAAGTCGAAGCGCCCGCCGCGCGCAGCGCCGGCATCAAGGTGAAATCGGTGGCCGAACTGGTCGAGAAACTGAAGAACGAAGCGAAGGTGATCTGATGGCTGTTTTGGTTGTTGCAGAACATTCGAATGGCGCGCTGGGCTCGGCAACGCTGAACACAGTCGCTGCTGCGCAGAAGATCGGTGGTGACATCGCTGTTCTGGTCGCTGGCCAGAACGTCGGAGGCGTGGCTGAAGCCGCTGCCAGGATCGCCGGTGTTGCCAAGGTGCTGGTCGCCGACAACGCTGCCTACGCTCATCAGCTGCCGGAGAGTCTGGCGCCGCTGATCGCGGCCATCGCCGGTCATTTCAGCCACGTACTGGCCCCGGCCACCACCAACGGCAAGAACTTCCTGCCGCGCGTCGCCGCGCTGCTGGACGTCGACCAGATCTCCGAGATCAGCGAAGTGGTCAGCGCCGACACCTTCAAGCGCCCGATCTATGCCGGTAACGCCATCGCTACCGTGCAATCCTCGGCTGCCATCAAGGTCATCACCGTGCGTGGCACCGGCTTCGACGCCGTGGCTGCCGAAGGTGGCTCGGCCGCTGTCGAAGCCGTTTCCGGCCCGGCCGATGCCGGCAAGTCCGCCTTCGTGGGCGAAGAACTGGCCAAGTCCGACCGCCCGGAACTGACCGCTGCCAGGATCGTCGTTTCCGGCGGCCGTGGCATGGGCAATGGCGACAACTTCAGCATTCTTTACTCCCTGGCCGACAAGCTGGGCGCTGCCGTCGGCGCTTCCCGCGCCGCGGTCGACGCCGGCTTCGTGCCGAACGACATGCAGGTCGGTCAGACCGGCAAGATCGTTGCTCCGCAGCTGTACGTGGCCGTCGGTATCTCCGGCGCCATCCAGCACCTGGCGGGCATGAAGGATTCGAAAGTGATCGTTGCGATCAACAAGGACGAAGAGGCGCCGATCTTCCAGGTCGCCGACTACGGCCTGGTCGCCGACCTGTTCGAAGCCGTACCGGAGCTGGAACGGACTATCTGATCCCGCTCAATCCCCTGGCCGGGCCAGCGTTATCGGCCCGGCGTTTTGCCAACACCTCAGTAGAAAGAAACAACAACAATGAATACCCGTCGACTCCCTGTGCTGGTCTCCGGACTGGCGCTGCTGCCCCCGTTCGCCCTCGCCGATTTCCTCGCCGACAGCAAGGCCAGCATCGAAACGCGCAACTTCTACTTCAACCGCGACTACCGCCAGAGCGGCGCCGCCCAGTCGAAATCCGAGGAATGGGCGCAGGGCTTCCTGCTGCGCTACGAATCGGGCTACACCGACGGCACCGTTGGCGTCGGCGTCGATGCCCTCGGCCTGCTGGGCCTGAAGCTCGACTCCAGCCCGGATCGCTCCGGCTCCGGCCTGCTGCCGTATTCCGCCAGCGACAAGCGCGCCGCCGACGACTACAGCGACCTCGGCCTGACTGCCAAGCTGCGCGTCTCCAAGAGCACCCTGAAAGTCGGCACCCTGCTGCCCAAGCTGCCGGTGGTGCAGTACAACGACACCCGCCTGCTGCCGCAGACCTTCCAGGGCGCGCTGGTGGAATCGAAGGAGCTCGACGACCTCGACCTGCAGCTCGGCCAGCTGCGCGAGGTGAAGCAGCGCGATTCGTCCAACGACGAAGACCTGTCGATGACCCGCGGCAACAAGCGCAACATCGTGGCCGGCAGCCACCTGACCAGCGACCGCTTCAACCTCGCTGGCGGCACCTACCGCTGGAGCAATCAGCTCAGCACCAGCTACCACTACGCCAACCTCGAAGACCTCTATCGCCAGCACTACGTGAGCCTGGTGCACACGCTGCCGATCGCCGAGGGCCAGTCGCTGAAGTCCGACATCCGCTGGGCACGTTCCACCGACGATGGCGGCAGCAACGTCGACAACCGCGCGCTCAACGCCATGTTCACCTACAAGCTGGGCAACCAGGCGTTCGGCCTCGGGCTGCAGCGCATGTCCGGCGACACCGGCTTCGCCTACCTGTCCGGCACCGACCCGTACCTGGTCAACTACGTGCAGATCGGCGACTTCGCCAACAAGGACGAACGCTCCTGGCAGCTGCGCTACGACTTCAACTTCGCCTCCTACGGGCTGCCCGGCCTGAGCCTGATGACCCGCTACCTGCGCGGCGACAACATCGACCTGCTGAACGGGCAGGGCAACGGCAAGGAATGGGAGCGCGACACCGACGTCGGCTACCTGGTGCAGAGCGGCCCGCTGAAGAACGTCGGCTTCAAGCTGCGCAACAGCACCTTCCGCAGCAGCTTCGGCAATGACATGGACGAAACCCGCTTCATCGTCAGCTACACCTTGCCGATCTGGTAAGTGCGGTCTGAAGCCTCCCGGTCCGCAGTGACTGGAGAGGCTTCGCTTCATGAGTGTCCGGGCGCTGCGCCGACAGGCCCGGAACGCACCCCGGCGAGATTCCGGGACGAACGGCGTGAAAGCCCGTGCTTGAGCGAGTGAGGGGATATTTCCTACGTGCTGGCTGTCTCACTGGACGAGGAAAAGTCTGGTCAGGGCCCGCGCCCTCGGCTTATAAAACCCCTTCGCCGCTGCAGACCCGCAGGGATGGCGGCCCCACGAGATCAAGGAACGATGATGCGACGAGTCACGATGATTCTGCTCGCTGCCGCCCTGTTGCAGGGCTGTGCGCACCAGAAGACCGGCAACCAGTGCGAAGACAACTTCAACACCGAAGGGGGCTTCATTGCTGGCAAGACCTTCACTTCCAACGTCCAGCTGGACATGCCGGTGGCCAAGGTCTTCGACCGGGCGCAGCAGACGCTGGTGAAGGAAGGCTTCACCATCCAGAGCGCCGACGCGAAGAGCGGCACCATCTCCGCCTACCAGGGCGTGATCCTGAGCAGCCGCAACGCACCGCTGAACGTCGTGGTGGAAAAGTCGGGCTCCGGCTCCAAGGTAAGCTATGTCTTCGTCACCCTGGGCGGCATGTACACCACCGAGGGTGCGGTGCGTGACGGCTTCTGCCGGTTCACCGACGGGATTCGGCAGTAGTCGGTAGTCTCGTGCAGGAGCGGGCCATGCGCGCGATCGCGGGCATGGCCCGCTCCCACAGGGAGCTTGGTTTGTAGGATGGGTGGAGCGCAGCGATACCCATGCTGTGGCGTGGTACGAGGCGATGGGTATCGCTGCGCTCCACGCCATCCTACGTTCGAGGTTCCCTGATATTCCTGGGCCTAAGCGCGGACCAGCCTCTCCACGAGGCGGCGCGTGAGTGGGGCGATGACCAGCACCAGCGGGAAGGCGATGCTCCAGCTGGCGAGCCACGCGCCCAGCCAGAGCTGGGCGAAGGCCGGGGCCAGGCCGACGGCGCGCCAGGTGGAGAGACCGGAGACCAGCAAGGTCATCACGCAGGACAGGATCAGCGCGAAAAGCAGCGGGCCGTAGCGGCGGGCGATCATGCGTGGGCCTCCTGCGCGTGCTCGACCTGCGGCTGATGCAGGCGGCCGAGGGTTTCGGCGAAGTGCTGGCCGAACAGCCGGGCGGTCTTCAGGTCGCCGGGGCAGAAGTCCGCGGCGGTCCTGTCTGCCTGGGCCATCAGCCCGGACCAGGAGCCGAGGCGGTTGGCGGCTTCCTCGGCGGGCACGCCCAGGTGCTGTTCGGGGAGGATCGGGTTGCCGGCCCAGAGCATCCCGTGCTGCATGCAGAAGGTGAACAGCGAGATCAGCGTGGACTGCTTGTCGCCCGCCGGCAGCGCCGACACGGTGAAGCCGGCGGCGAGGCGGCCGCGCAGCTGCTGCTGGCGCCAGAGCGGCCCGGTGGCGTCCATCAGGGCTTTCAGCGGTGCCGAGACGCCGCCCAGGTAGGTTGGTGATCCCAGGATCAGGCCGTGATAGGCGAGCAGCGCTTGCGGCTGCTCGATCAACTCCTGCGCCTTGAGCAGATGCACTTCGCAGCCGGGCACCTGGCGGGCTCCGCTGGCGATGGTCTGGGCGATGTGCTCGGTACGGCCGCTGGCGCTGTGGTAGACGATGGCGATGGTTTTCATGGTTTCTCCGCAGGTTGCACGCAAGGGGAAGGCTGCGAGTGGATTGACCTCGATGGCCTTTGGCGTGAACCTACAAGTTCAAGCGAACTTGAGGTCAAGAGGTGTTCCATGGATATCGCTGACGTGGCCAGACGTTCCGGCGTGCCGGCTTCGACCCTGCGGTTCTACGAGGAGAAGGGGCTGATCGTCTCGCTCGCCAATCCCGGCGCTCGGCGTCAGTTTGCGCCGCAGATTCTCGACCAGCTGGCGTTGATCACGCTCGGGCAGTCGGCGGGCTTCAGCCTGGAGGAAATCCGCTCGATGTTTGCCGGCGACGGCGGGACGAACATCGACCGGCAGATGCTGGCGGCCAAGGCGGATGAGCTGGATGCCACGATCAGGCGGCTGCGGGCGATGAGCCGGGGGCTGCGCCATGCGGCGGCGTGCCCGGCGCCCAGTCATGCGCAGTGTCCGACTTTCCAGAAGCTGGTGAAGGCCGCGGGGGAGAGTGCGCTGGAGGGGAAGAAGGAGCGGGGGAGGTTGAGGAAGGGGAAGGGCTGAGAGTTCGGTGCGGGGCTTGCCGGCGGGCACCAGATCCCGAATGTGCGGAAGGTTCCCAACGCCGGCCCTGCCGGCGGTTCGCGGGCATGGCCCGCTCCTACAATTTCGTAGGGCGAATAACCCGGAACGGCGTTATCCGCCGGCTTGGCGGATAACGCCGTAGGCGTTATGCGCCCTACAGGGGAAGCCCCAGCGCTTTCTCCAGCCACTCGCAGAATCCCACCGCCTGCGCATTGCGCTCACTTTGCTGATGCACCAGCAGCGACCAGTTCGGCCCGCGCACGGTCTGCTCGCTGAGCGGGGTCAGCAGGTCGTTGCTGCGGGCATCGCCGGCCAGCAGCTGGCTCACCAGGGCAACGCCCAGCCCCTGGCTGGCGGCATCCAGCAGCAGGCCGGGGTCGGAGAAGTTCAGTCCTTCGCTGCGCTGGCCGACGTCGGCGCCGCCCTGCAGTTGCCAGTGCGCCCAGTCCATTTCCCGTTCGCCGTGCAGGGTGGTGCGCGCCGCTTCCGGCTGCGCCAGCAGCGAGGGATGGCAGGCCGGGTAGAGGCGATCCTCCAGCAGCACGCGGAAGCGGCACTCGGCCTGGGCGGTGAGGTCGTCGCGAACGGCGATGTCGATGGTCTGGGTGGCCATGTCCGGGGTTTCGTCAGTGGTCAGCAGCCAGAGGTCGATCTGCGGGTGGCGCGCGTGGAAGTCGCCCAGGCGCGGCACCAGCCAGTGCCGGGCGAAGGCCGGGGTGGTGTTGACCACCAGCTGGTTCGGCTTGCGGTACTGGTCCAGGCGGCGGATGCCCACGGCCAGTTGCTGCAGCATGGATTGCGTGGTGCTGAGCAGGTCGGCGCCGGCGTCGGTCAGCGCCACCTTGCGCCCGGAGCGATAGAACAACGGTTGCTCGACGAAGCTTTCCAGGCTGCGGATCTGCTGGCTGATGGCCGACTGGGTGAGGTGCAGTTCCTCGGCGGCCTTGTGGAAGCTGCCCAGGCGTGCGGCGGCTTCGAAACCGCGCAGGGCATTCAGGGGTGGCCAGTGTTTGAGCATGATTGATAAGTCTGCCTAATCAGATTTGCGCAAAATCTATCGTTTGTTGTCGCGATTTTACAGGCCTAGCATGGTTATCAGGCGCCGCTTAATCCTTTCCTTCCGATAAAAATTCCTTACCAAAGGTTCGAGTATGCATCGCAATGACGATAGGCAGAACGGCTGGCGCATGCCCGCCGAATGGGTCAACCACGCGGCGACCTGGATGGCATTCCCGCACAACCGTCCGCTCTGGGAGGGCGGCTGGCACGTGACCCTGGAGCAGGTGCAGGAAGACTTTGCCCGCGTCGCCAACGGCATTGCCCGCTTCGAGCCGGTGAAGCTGGTGGTGGACCCGTCCGCCATGGCCCGTGCCGCCGAGCTTTGCGGGGCCAACATCGAGCTGGTGCCGCTGCCCATCGACGACAGCTGGTGCCGCGATTCGGGGCCGACTTTCGTCTGCCATCCGCAGCACGGCGTGGCCGGCGTGAGCTGGCGCTTCAACGCCTGGGGCGGCAAGTCCGAACACACCCTGGACGAAGGCCTGGGCCGCCGCATCCTCAACACCCTCGGTTTGGATTGCTTCGGCACGCCGCTGGCCAACGAGGGCGGGGCGATCCACGTGGATGGCGAGGGCACGCTGATCACCACCGAGTCGGTGCTGCTCAACCCCAACCGCAACCCGGGCGTCAGCAAGCGCGAGATGGAGGAAATCTTCAGCCGCCTGCTCGGCGTGACCAAGACCATCTGGCTGCCGGGCGACCCGCAGTACGTGACCGGCGACATGACCGACGGCCACGTCGACGGCGTCTGCGCCTTCGCTCGCCCCGGCGTGCTGCTGGTGGACGCCACCCACGATGCTTCCAGCACCTACGCCGAGGTGGCGCGCGAGAACCGTCGCGCGCTGGAGCTGGCCACCGACGCCAACGGCCGCTCCTTCGAGCTGATCGAGCTGTTCGAAGCCAGCGCGGCGGTGGACCCGGAAGCAGAAGTCTTCTGCGCCTCCTACACCAACTTCTACCTCGCCAATGGCGCGGTGATCATGCCGGCCTACGGCATTGCCGCCGACGACGAAGCCGCTGCGGTATTGGCCCGCGCCTTCCCCGGCCGTGAAGTGGTGCCGGTGCGCATCAACCACCTGGCCCACGGCGGTGGCGGCGTGCACTGCATCACCCAGCAGCAGCCGGCCTGGCCGCTGGGAGGCCTGTGATGGGCAAGCTGACCGTCGCTGTCCTGCAGTTTTCCTGCAGCTGGGACCTGCCGCGCAACCTTGCCGAAGCCGAACGCCACGTGCGCGCGGCAGCGGCAGCGGGGGCGAAGCTGATCCTCCTGCCCGAGCTGTTCGCCACGCCGTACTTCTGCATCGAACAGGACCATCGCCACCTGGCGCTGGCCCAGCCGTATGACGACAGCCCGCTGCTGCAGCGCTTCGCCAAGCTGGCGGCAGAGCTGAACGTGGTGCTGCCGATCAGCTGGTTCGAGCGCGCCGGCAACGCCTACTTCAACTCGCTGACCGTGGCCGACGCCGACGGCAGCCTGCTCGGGGTGTACCGCAAGACGCACATCCCCAACGCCATCGGCTACCAGGAGAAGGAGTACTTCAGCCCCGGCGATACCGGCTTCCGTGTCTGGGATACCGCCGTCGGCCGCCTCGGCGTGGGCATCTGCTGGGACCAGTGGTTCCCCGAGACCGCCCGCTGCCTGGCGCTGCAAGGGGCGGAAATGCTGCTGTTCCCCACCGCCATCGGCTCCGAGCCGGGCGCCGAGCAACTGGACTCCCGCGACCACTGGCAGACCGCCCAGCGCGGCCACGCCGCCGCCAACCTGCTGCCAGTGCTGGCAGCCAACCGCATCGGCGAAGAAGTGGCGTCCAGCGATGACGCTCTGCGCATGCGCTTCTACGGCTCGTCCTTCATCACCGACCACAAGGGTGCGCTGCTGGCCGAGGCCGGGCGCAACGAGGCCGCCGTGCTGGTGCGCGAGCTGGACCTCGACCTGGCCCGCGAGGAGCGCCTGACCTGGGGCGTCTACCGCGACCGCCGCCCGGAAATGTACGGCCCGCTGCTCGGCCTCGACGGCCGCCACCTGCACCCGCGCTGGCAAGGAGTCTGACCATGAACAAGCACCTGCTGATCGGCGCGCTGGGGTTGTCCCTGGCGTGCACCCTGCAACCGGCCACGGCCGAAGAGAAGGTCCTGCGCCTGTTCAACTGGGCGGATTACTTCGCCCCCGACACCCTGGCCAACTTCACCCAGGAAACCGGCATCCGCGTCATCTACGACGTGATGGACAGCAGCGAGACCCTGGAGGCCAAGATGATGGCCGGGCACAGCGGCTACGACCTGATCTTCCCCGGCGATACCGTCGCCGAGCGCCTGATGCGCGCCGGCGCCTTGCAGAAGCTCGACGACAGCAAGCTGGAGCACCTGGGCGACATCGAGTCGGGCCTGCGCGACCTGCAGACCAAGTACCCGTACTCGCGGCATGCCGTGGTGCCCTATACCTGGGGCAGCATCGGTCTGACCTACAACCAGGCGAAGATCGAGCAGCGCATGCCCGGCGCACCGGTGAACAGCCTCGACCTGATGTTCAAGCCGGAAATGGCCAAGCACTTCGCCGACTGCGGCATCTCGATGATCGATTCGCCGGACGAAGTGCTCGCCGTGGTGCTCAACTACCTCGGCCGCGACCCGCGCAGCGGCAAGCCGCAGGACCTGAGCGAGGCGCTGGCGGTGCTCAATGGCATCCGCCCGTACATCCGCAAGTTCCAGTCGCAGCCGGTGACCCAGCTGGTGAATGGCGACCTCTGCCTGTCGCTGGGTTACAGCGGCGACGTGATCCAGTCGCAACGCGCCGCCGACGAAGCGAAGAAGCCCGAGCGCTTCGAGTACCGCGTGCCGCGCGAAGGTACCTCGGTATGGATGGACACCATGGCCATTCCCGCCGACGCACCGCACCCCGAGTACGCCTACGCGCTGATCAACTACCTGATGCGCCCGGACGTGATGGCGGCCATCAGCAACGCCACCGGCTACCCGACGTCCAACGCCAAGGCGCGGCCGATGGTCGAGGCAAGCATGCGCGACAACCCGGACATCTATCTTGATGAGAAGGCGTACGCGCGGCTGTTCCCCGGCAAGGACATCCCGCAGCGCGACATGCGTGCGCGGATGCGTACCTGGACCAGTTTCAAGACCGGCACCGGCGGCTGAGGAGGCGAGGATGATGACACGCAGGAACCTGCTCGGCGCCGGCATGACCCTGGCGACGGGCCTCGGGCTCGGCCTGGGCCGCGTCGCCCTGGCGGCGAAGCCCTGGTACATGCCCGACGAGCACCGCAAGCAGGAGCGGGTGTTCGTTGCCTATGCGGCGAGCGCCGACGTCTGGGAAGACCTGGCGCCCGATGTGAACGCCACGGTGGCGCGGCTGGCCCGCGCCATCGCCGAGTTCCAGCCGGTGACGGTGCTCTGCCGGCCGGAGCAGCAGGCCGAGGCGAAGCGCGCGTGCAGCGGGGAGAACGTCGACTTCCTGCCGGTGCCGGTGGATGACATCTGGGTGCGCGACTACGGCGGCTGCTTCCTGGTCAACGATGCGCCGGGCGGCCTGGCGCTGGCCGACTTCAACTTCAACGGCTGGGGCGGCAAGCAACACGCCGAGCGCGACCGCGAAGTCTCGGCCGCCCTTGCCGAGGACGTGGAGGCGAAGGCCATCATCAGCGAACTGTGCGGGGAGGGCGGCGGCATCGAGGTGGACGGCCACGGTACGGCGATCTTCACCGAGAGCTGCTGGCTCAACGACAACCGCAACCCGGGCTGGGCCCGCCCGCGTATCGAGGCGGAGCTCAAGCGTATGCTCGGGCTGCGCAAGGTGATCTGGCTGCCGGGCATTCGCGGCAAGGACATCACCGATGCCCACGTGGACTTCTACGCACGCTTCGTCGAGCCGGGCGTGGTGGTGGTCAACCTGGACAACGACAAGCGCTCCTACGACTACGAGGTCACCCGCCGGCACCTGGAGATCCTGAGGACCGCCACCGACGCCGATGGGCGCCCGTTGAGGGTGCACACCTTGCCGCCACCGATGAAGCCCAAGCCCAGCGCGTACAACCGTGACAACCCGGACTTCGCCGCCGGCTACATCAACTACCTGCCGGTGAACGGCGGGGTGATCGCGCCGAAGTTCGGCGATGCGGCGGCGGACGAGCATTGCCATGCCTTGCTCAGCGAGCTGTATCCGGATCGCGAGATCGTCCAGCTGAACATCGACCCGATTGCGGCGGGCGGCGGTGGCATCCACTGCGTGACTTTGCAGATGCCGGCGGTTTAGCGGGGGGCTCTTCGTAGGAGCGAGCTTGCTCGCGAACAATCACTCCTGGCGGCATCACGGTTGGGCGGGTTCGCGAGCAAGCTCGCTCCTACAGACATGCCATTGCCGGGTGTACCACGGGGAGCAGCGTAGGTGGCGTGTGTGTCCTACGACGGGAAAGCTGCGTCGATCAGCGCCGGGAGCGCGACACCAGCGGCACTGGCCACCGCGAAATCACGCTCGCCATGCAACGGGCCGGGAGCGGGGTTGATGTGCAGGACGGTAGCACCGGAGCGCCAGGCGACCTGGGGAACTTCCGCTGCCGGGTAGACGACGCCAGACGTCCCGACCGAGATCAGCAGGTCGCACTGTTCGGCCGCCTGGAAGGCATGGCTGATGGCGTCCACCGGCAGGCTTTCGCCGAACCACACCACGCCGGGGCGCAGCGGGCCGCCGCAATGGGCGCAGGCCGGCGGTTGTACGCGGCGGCCGGCCACGGGCTCGTCCGGTACCGGCAGTGGCGCATCGGGCGCGCGCTGGCACTGGAAGCAGCGCGGGCGCTCCAGCTGGCCGTGCAGGTGGGTGACGTCCTGGCTGCCGGCGCGCTCGTGGAGGTCATCGACGTTCTGGGTAATCAGCGTGAGCCTGGGCACCTTGGCCGCCAGCGCGGCGATGGCCAGGTGCGCAGGGTTGGGCTGCGCGCGGTGGACCACGCTGCGCCGCCATTCGTACCAGCCCCAGACCAGCGCCGGGTCGGCGCGGAAGGCTTCGGCGGTGGCCAGGGAGGCGGCGTCGAAACGCTCCCAGAGCCCGGTGAGACGGTCGCGGAAGGTGGGAATGCCGCTCTCGGCGGAAACCCCGGCTCCGCTGAACACCACGACGTGACGGGCCTTGCGCAGCCCATCCAGGAGCGCGGGGTCGAAGATCATTGCGGGGTTCCCTGCGGCGTCGGCGCGCTTTCCAGGCGGTTGCGGCCGGCGGCCTTGGCGCGGTACAGCGCGCGGTCGGCGGCTTCGATGAGGGCCTGTGGGCTGCTGTCGCTGCCACCGGGCAGGGTGGCGATGCCGATGCTGGCGGTGATGCGCCCCAGTGGACTGCCCGCGTGAGTGAGGTTGGCGCCCTTCAGGCGCTGCATGAACTGCTCGGCCACGGCCTGGGCGCCGTCGAGGCCGGTGTTGGGCAGGATCACCGCCAGTTCCTCGCCGCCATAGCGCGCCGCGAGATCGGCGGGGCGCCGCACGCTGTCGGCGAGGACGCGGCCGATGCGCCGCAGGCAGTCGTCACCGGCGGGGTGGCCGTAGGTGTCGTTGAAGCGCTTGAAATGGTCCACGTCGATCAGCAACAGCCCCAGCGGCGAGCGATCGCGGTGGGAGCGGCGCAGTTCGGCGATCAGGTGGTCGTCGAAGCTGCGGCGGTTCTCCAGGCCGGTGAGCGGGTCGCGCGAGGCGAGCACTTCCAGCTGGCGATTGGCCTTGAGCAGCTCTTCGCGGGCGTCGCGCAGCAGGCGCTCGGTGCCGATGCGGCGCTGGATGGCGAGGATCAGCAGGCTGCCGATGACGACGACGACCATCAGCAGGCCGAAGGCGATGGCCACCGTGCGCAGGGCGTCGGCAGCCCAGGCGGCCAGGGCTTCATCCTTGCCCAGGGCGACCGAGGTCACCAGCGGGTAGCGCTCGTTCTTGCGGAAGGCGTAGATGCGCTCGATGCCGTCCAGCGAGGAGGCGAAGGTCGCGCTGCCGACCGTGGCGCTGTCCAGGTACTGGGTGAAGATCGGCGAGCGCGACAGCACGCGGCCCATGTCGCTTTCGCGGAAGGGATAGCGCACCAGCACCTGGCCGTTGCTGGTGGCCACGCCGATGGCGCCGGTCTTGCCGATGTCGATCTTGCCGAACAGGCGGAGGAAGTCCTGCACGCCGAGGGCGGCGACTATCACCCCGGCGAAGTGGCCCTGGGCGTCGTTGTAGCGGCGGCTGACGGTGATCACCCAGACGCCGGTGGAGCGGCTGTGGATCGGCTCGCCGATGTAGGCGTCCAGCGAGGGGTTGTCGCGGTGGTGGATGAAGTAGGCGCGGTCGGCGCTGTTGGAGCCCGGCGGGAAGGGTCCGGTGGAGGTCATCAGCCAGTTGCCCTGGGCATCGTAGATGCCGACGCCATTGAGCTGCACCAGCAGGTGCTGCTGGCGTTGCACGAGCTCGTTGATGCGTTGCAGTGGTGCGGTGCCGGTGCCTTCATGCTCCAGGCGCTCGGCCAGGTCGAGCAGGAGCATGGAGCTCTGGGTGACGATGCCTTCGACGTAGGTGTCCAGTGCCTGGGTGAGGTTGAGGTTGTGCGTGGTGGTTTCCGTCAGCGTGCGCTCGCGCGCCGACCACAGCTCCCAGGCCGTGGCGGCGGCCACGGCAAGGCTGATGATCGACAGCAGGAGGATGGCTAGGCGGATGTCGCGTTTCACACTGGCCTCGATGGGACATTCCCTGTGGCGTTTACCGCGTGTGGCGGGCATCGCCCGGCAGCAGAACAGGGAGACGCCGGCCACGCGTGCCGGGTTACGTGTCGTTCGTCAGACGCCCGGCATGCCGCTGAGTTGCACACGGTTGCGACCTTTCTGCTTGGCGACGTACAGGTGCCGGTCGCAGCGGGCCAGCAGTTCGCGCGGTTCGTTCAGGCCGCCTTCATTGGCCATCGCCGCGCCAAGGCTGATGGTCAGGAAGCGCAGGCTGTCGGGCCGGTACAGATGTTCGATGCCCAGGCTTGTCACCTGTTCGCGCAGCCGTTCGGCGACGCAACGCAGGTCTTCGGCACTGGTCGCCTCCAGCAGGATGGCGAACTCCTCGCCGCCATAACGATAGACGTTGGCGCGCCCGCCGCGCAGGGTGCCCACCAGGCTCTCGGCCACCTGGCACAGGCAGCGGTCGCCGGCCTGGTGGCCGTAGTGGTCGTTGTAGGGCTTGAAGTAGTCAATGTCGGCCATCAGCAGGGCGAAGGGCCGGCCGTGGGCGCGCATGCCGTGCCAGCTCTCGTTGAGCTGCAGGTCCAGGGCGCGGCGGTTGCCCACGCCGGTTAGGCCGTCGGTGGCGGCCAGCTCCTGCAGGCGCAGGTTGAGCGCGGCCAGTTCGGTGCGCTGGCGCTTTTCCTCGAGGTCGGCGAGGAAGGCCTGGTGCACGCCCTTGATGTTGGTCCAGCTGATGAACAGGCTGAACAGTGCGACCGGCAAGTAGACCAGGGTGAAGATCAGCAGCGGCTTGGTGGCGCCGTCGTGGATCAGCCAGACGTTGTAGAGAATGATCGTCGAGATGATCGCCGAGACCAGCGCGATGCCCTTGAACGAGTAGCGCACCCCCAGGTTGCCGAGCAGGATGAACACCACCGAGGCGTAGAGGAAGAACGGCACGTCGGGCGAGGCGCTGCGCTTGAGCAGCTCGAACCAGGCGATGGTGGAGATGATGTCGTGCACCGGCATCAGCAGGTCCATCACCAGCACACTGCGACTGAAGCGGAACACCAGGAAAATGTTGAGCAGGCCGAGCAGGCTCAGTCCCGTGCGCAGGAACAGCGATTCCTTGGCCATGTCCGGGATCAGCAGGGCGTCGGCGAGCACGTAGGAGTCGTAGGCGGCCATGGCGATGAAATTGATCGCCAGCAGGAAGCGCCGGTAATGCTGGACCACGTACGCCTTGTAGGCATCCTGCAGGCGTGGCGGAATTTTCCCCTGGGACTGCCGGGGCGGAGCGGCGGGGAACTCGGGTACGGTCATCGAGAGTGGGAGCCTGTGTCTGCCATCCAGGGCGAATGCTGGCCAAGGGCTAGAGTAGGGTGGCGGCACCATCGCCGTCCAGCGGGGCGATGCATAGGCTGTACCAAAATACCGGTCGCCGCCGATTGGTTCTTTCGCTTGAGCTGCTAATGGATCTTTATAGGGTTCCAATGCGGCGGCATGATGACCGCCATCACTTGCTGTCGAGGTCTTTCATGTACGTACCTGCGCATTTCGAGGAAACCCGCCCGGATGAGCTGCACCGGCTGATCCGTGACTATCCCCTGGGCATCCTGGTCACCGGCCACGACGGCCTGCTGGATGCCAACCACCTGCCATTCGAACTGGAGCTCTCCGGCGAGAAACCCCTGCTGCGTGCCCATGTCGCGCGCAACAACCCGGTGTGGCAGGAGGCCGATGGCGAGGAGGTGCTGGTGATCTTCCGTGGCGAGCATGCCTACGTCTCGCCCAACTGGTACCCGAGCAAGCACGAGGCGCACCGCCAGGTGCCGACCTGGAACTACCAGGTAGTGCATGTGCGCGGCCGCCTGAAGGTGATGGACGAAGAGCGCTTCGTGCGCGGCGTGGTCGGCCGCCTGACCCGTACCCACGAAGCCAGCGAGGAAAAGCCCTGGAAGATGAGCGACTCCACCCCGGAGTTCATCAGCGGCATGCTGGCGAACATCGTCGGCATCGAGGTGGAGATCGGCGAGATCATCGGCAAGTCCAAGCTCAGCCAGAACAAGGAAGAACGCGATCGCCTGGGTGCCGCCGAGCGGCTGGAGCAGCTCGGCAGTGGCGAGCTTTCCGCAGCGATGAAGGGTGCGCTGGGCTGAGTCCGTGCCGGTGAGGCCCGTTCCAGACATGTCCGCATGTTTCGAAGGGTTGGCGGATCGGTTGCGTGGAATGTAATAATATTACAATTCACTCGCAATCGATCTCGCCCATGACCTCCGCACTGAGCCCCGCAATACCTTCAATTGCCAAAACCGCCACGCGACTCCACTCCATCGACGCCCTGCGCGGGCTGGTGATCCTCTTCATGCTGCTGGACCACGTCCGCGAGACGTTCTACCTGCACCTGCAGGTGAGCGACCCGATGGACGTGACCCAGACCGACCCAGCGTTATTCATCAGCCGCACCCTGGCGCACCTGTGCGCGCCGGTATTTGTCTTCCTCACCGGGCTTTCCGCCTTCCTCTATGGCGAAAAGCACGAAGGCCGCGCGGCGGTCTACGCCTTCCTGTTCAAGCGCGGGCTGTTCCTGGTGCTGCTGGAAGTCACCCTGGTGAATTTCGCCTGGACCTTCCAGTTCCCGCCCAAGGTCATCTACCTGCAGGTAATCTGGGCCATCGGCCTGAGCATGCTGGCGCTCTCCGTGCTGGTCTGGCTGCCGCGCGCTGCGCTGGTGGTGCTGGGCGTGGTGCTGGTGGCGGGGCATAACCTGCTCGATGGCGTGCACTTCGCCGCCGGCCACTGGGCCCACTTGCCCTGGGCGGTGCTGCATGATCGCGGCTGGATCGAGGTGAGCGACGCGCTGCGCCTGCGCACGTCGTATCCGCTGCTGCCGTGGATCGGTGTGATCGCCCTCGGGTATGCCGCAGGGCCCTGGTTCGCTCGCTCGGCCGATGCCGCCCGGCGCACCCGCAACCTGCTACTGGCGGCGGCCATCGCGCTGGGCGGTTTCATCGTCCTGCGGCTGAACAACGGCTACGGCGAGAAGCCCTGGGGTGACGGCGACAACAGCGTGCAGCTGGCGATGAGCTTCCTCAACATCACCAAGTACCCGCCGTCGCTGCTGTTCCTGGCGCTGACCCTGGGTATCGGCCTGCTCCTGCTGGTGTTCTTCGAGCGTCGCGGGCAGGGCGCACTGGCGCGCTGGCTGGCGGTGTTCGGCGCCGCACCGATGTTCTTCTACCTGCTGCACCTCTATGTACTGAAGCTGCTCTACCTGGCCGCCGTGGCGATCTGGGGGCTGAATCAGGGGCAGTACTTCGGCTTCGATTCGGTGTGGGCCGTCTGGGTTGGTGCGCTGGTGCTGATCGTCGCGCTGTACCCGCCGGTGCACTGGTTCGCCGGGCTCAAGGCCCGTCGTCGCGACATCGCCTGGCTGAAGTACCTGTGAGGCTGCGCAGTTCCGCCGTGCTGCTGGCCCTGTCCGCACCGGCGTTTGGCGCGGCGCAGGAGGAGTCCGGCGGCTTCATCGAGGACAGCCGCTGGAGCCTGCTCAACCGCACGGTGTTCGATCAGCGTGAATACCGCCACGGCGACCGCAACAGTGGCGCGCGCAATGCCTACAAGCCTCGCAGTGAGCGCAACGGCTACGCGCAAGAATGGGCTTATGGCCTGATGGGCAGCCTGCAGTCCGGCTTTACCCGGGGCGACGTCGGACTGGGGCTGGACGCGCACCTGTACCAGGGCGTGCTGCTGGACAGCGGCGGTGGCCGTGCCGGCAAGGCCCGGCTGGTCGGCCTGGATAACGAGGGGCATCCCAAGGACAGCTTCGCCCGTGGCGGCGCGGCACTGAAGGCGCGGACGTCTTCGACCACCCTGTGGTGGGGCGAGCAGCGGGTAAAGACGCCGGTATTCAGCTCGTCCGACAGCCGCCTGCTACCGGAAACGGCCACCGGTTTCTTCCTCTCCAGCGAGGAGTTCTCGGGGCTGCGGCTGGTGGCCGGGCACTTTACCGAAAGCACCGACCGCAATGCCTCCAGCCATGATCGCGGCTTCGTGGTGAACTATTCCAACGCCCGCCAGGGCGATGCCTTCGACCTGGCGGGCTTCACCTATGCGCCAGCCAAGTCGGCAAGTCTGAGCCTGTTCACCTCGCGCTACGAGGACAGCTGGCGCCAGGACTACCTCGGCGGCACTTTCAGCCAACCACTGGGGGCGGGGCAGGACTTGTCGCTCAACCTCAATCTCTACCGCACCCGCGATACCGGACAGGCGCTTTCCGGGCGCATCGACAACACCACCTGGAGCCTGCTCGGCGGATACGGCTTTGGCGCGCACCGGTTGAGCCTCGGTTACCAGCAGGTCGATGGCAACACGCCGTTCGACTACGTGACGCGCGGCGCGATCTTCATCACCAATGCGGTGCAACTGTCGGACTTCAATGCGCCCAATGAGCGTTCCTGGCAGCTGCGCTACGACCTGGACCTGGCTTCCTTCGGTGCGCCGGGGCTGTTCATGGCAGCGGCCTACGTACGTGGCACGGACATCGATGGCAGCCATGTCGACCCGCGCGGCGGCTACGCGTACCTGGGCTACGGCGAGGGCGGCAAGCACTGGGAGCGCGACCTGCTGCTGCAATACCGGGTGCCGGAAGGCCCGGCCAAGGGCCTGCGGTTGGTGCTGATGCACAACAGCCACCGCGCCAACGCCGCGCAGGCGGAACTCAATACCGATCAGCTGCGGGTGGCCGTGGAGTATCCGCTGGACGGCGGCTTCTGATCAGAGCCCGCCGAGCAGGTCGTGGGCGTCGAGCAGGCGCCAGGCGATTTCCGGGTTCTTCTCCAGGCCCCGGCGGATCGCGGCGGGGATGGCCTGGCGGGTCTTGCGGCAGAGGCCGGGCTGCTCGTCGAAGTCGAACTCGATGCCGCGCATCGTGCGCACTTCGTTGAAACCGGGGGCGATGTGCAGGCGGATGCCAAGCTGCTCGAAGAGCTTGTGCTGAAGACGCTCGAGATCCGCCAGGTCCTTGAGGTTCTCCAGGCGATCCAGCAGGCGCTGCTCCTCGTGCCGGGTCAGCAGCAGGATGCGCAGGTCGGCGTTGGCGGTTTGCAGCAGGCGTTCCCGGTCGCAGTTGCAGGCGCCGGGCGGGCATTGCTGGCGGAGCGGGGGAGTGGCGGTCATGTCCCGATCATAGCGGGGGATCGGGAGTTTGCGCAGGGGGTTGTCAGCTTGTGGCTCACGGCGTAGCGGGTATGTCCAGCCAACTCCGTCATTGCAGGCCCGTACAGGCTGCTCCCTCTCCCTGAAGGGAGAGGGGACCGCGTTCTGAGCGCGGGCACACTCTGTCATCAGCCGGTTGGCAGTGCGGACGATCAGTGCGCCGGTTTGCGAATGGTCTTGAGCAGGTCTTCCGGGCTGATCTGCCCGACGATGTTGCTCACGCCTTCGCTGCCCGGTTGCGGCAGGCCGAGGATGTGGCCCTTGATCTTGCCGATCACGTGCATCTCGCACGGCTTGCAGTCGAACTTCAGGGTCAGCACTTCGTCGCCGTGGATCAGCTGCATCGGTTGCACCTTGGTGCGCACGCCGGTGACGCCCTTGGCCTGTTTCGGGCACAGGTTGAAGGAGAAACGCAGGCAGTGCTTGGTGATCATCACTGGCACTTCGCCGGTTTCCTCGTGGGCCTCGTAGGCCGCGTCGATCAGCTGCACGCCGTGGCGGTGGTAAAACTCGCGGGCCTTCTCGTTGTACACGTTGTACAGGAAGGACAGGTGCGACTCCGGGTACACCGGCGGCGGGCTGGTCTCGGCCTTGCGGCCACCGCGCGGGTGGGCCTGCACGCGGGCTTCGGTCAGCGCTTCGATGGCCTCGCGGCGCAGCGATTTCAGCTGGGAATTGGGGATGAAGAATGCCTGCGGGGCATCCAGCTCGATCCGGTCGGCGTGGTACTGGGTGGTGCCCAGCTGGCCAAGCAGGTCGTGCAATTGGTCCAGTGCCTGTTCCGGCTTGTTGGCGGCGCCGAACGGGCCGTCCAGGGCGACGCTGGCGGTGACGCCTTCCTCGCTGGTGGCGGTCAGCTCCAGGCGCTCTTCACGCAGTTTGGCGACCCACGACAGGCCGATGCGGCGCTCGGCAGACGTCTTCTGCAGCGCTTGCTGCCAGTTGTGGTCGAGGTTGCGCGACAGCGGGTGGTTCGGACGCAGGCGGTAGAGGCCTTCGGGCATCTCGTTGGGCTCGACGCGGTAGCGGTAGCGCTTCTCGCCGTCTTCCTCGAACTCACCTTTCGGCTCGGCGATGTTGGCGCGGAAACCGACCACTTCGCGCTTCACCAGCACGTTGAGGCCGTCGCCGTTGGACAGCGGGTCCTTGGTCACTACCAGCAGGTCGCGCTTGCCGACCTTTTCCACGGTGCCCACCGGCAGGCCGGTGAAGGTCGGCGAGTCGAAGGCGCCGATGTCGATCTTGCGGTCGCTGACGAAGTAGTCGGTGCTGCCGCGGTGGAAGGTCTTGTCCGGGTCCGGCACGAAGAAGTGGTCGGTGCGGCCGCTGGAGGCGCGTGCCAGGTCCGGGCGCTCGGCGAGGATGCCGTCCAGGCGCTGGCGGTAATAGGCGGTGATGTTCTTCACGTAGCCCATGTCCTTGTAGCGACCTTCGATCTTGAAGGAACGCACGCCGGCGTCGACCAGGGCGCTGAGGTTGGCGCTCTGGTTGTTGTCCTTCATCGACAGCAGGTGCTTCTCGAAGGCCACCACGCGGCCCTGGTCATCCTTCAGGGTGTAGGGCAGGCGGCAGGCCTGGGAACAGTCGCCGCGGTTGGCGCTGCGGCCGGTCTGGGCGTGGGAGATGTTGCACTGGCCGGAGAAGGCCACGCACAGCGCGCCGTGGATGAAGAACTCGATGGCGGCATCGGTCTCGTCGGCGATGGCGCGGATTTCCTGCAGGTTCAGCTCACGGGCCAGTACCAGCTGGGAGAAGCCGGCCTGATCGAGGAACTTCGCCCGCTCCAGGGTGCGGATGTCGGTCTGGGTGCTGGCGTGCAGCTCGATCGGCGGGATGTCCAGCTCCATGATCCCCAGGTCCTGCACGATCAGCGCATCGACGCCGGCGTCGTAGAGCTGGTGGATCAGCGCGCGCGCCGGCTCCAGCTCGTTGTCGTGGAGGATGGTGTTGATCGTGGTGAATACCCGCGCGTGGTAGCGGTGGGCGAACTCCACCAGCTGGGCGATATCGCTCACCTCGTTGCAGGCATTGTGCCGCGCGCCGAAGCTCGGGCCGCCGATGTAGACGGCGTCGGCGCCATGCAGGATGGCCTCGCGGGCGATGGACACATCGCGGGCAGGGCTGAGCAGTTCCAGATGGTGTTTGGGCAGGGACATGGTTTCTTCTTTATCAGGCGTGGCACGGGCAATCGCGCATTGTACCGGCCAAACGCCGCGCCGGCACCCGTGGCGTGCCAGGCGGCGTAACCCCCGGTCGCCCCGGCTGCCCCTGCAGGAGCGGGCCATGCCCGCGAACCGCGAACAACGTCCGCACCAACCGCCGCTCCGATCCCATCGGCTAACCCTTTGTAGGATGGCGTGGAGCGCAGCGATACCCATCGCCCCGTGCACCGGCAGCATGGGTATCGCTGCGCTCCACCCATCCTACGTGCGTGCCAGCGGACTGCGTCCGCGTTGTTTCGGCGCGGGCAGGCATGGCCAGCTCCTACAGGTCGCATCCCCACCTCCGGCAATTCTGCAACGCCCCTTCAGCCCCCCTTGCAGAACTGCAAAGTGACCCTGCAACTCTGTCTATTCCGCGCTTTGCGGGCATGGATCAAGATTCGTTCGTCCTCTCGGAACACCTCTCCCCATTTTCAAGGAACCGAATCATGAACGCCAAGAAATCCCTGCTCGCCGCCTCCCTCGCCCTGGCCATCGGCAACGTCTTCGCCGCCGGCAACCCCACCGTCGAACACAACACCCAGGCCTTCCTCGAAGCCCTGGAAGCCGGCAAGGGCCAGCCGCTGGAAACCCTCTCGCCGAAAGACGCCCGTGGGGTGCTGACCGGCGCCCAGGCTTCGGTGAAGGTCGACCTCTCCGGCACCCAGGTCAGCGAGAAGACCGTGCAGACCACCGTCGGCCCGGTGAAGCTGACCATCGTCCGCCCGGCCGGGGTGAAGGGCACGCTGCCGGTGTTCATGTTCTTCCACGGCGGCGGCTGGGTGCTGGGGGACTACCCGACCCACGCCCGCCTGATCCACGACCTGGTGGTGAACTCCGGCGCGGTGGCGGTCTACGTCGATTACACCCCGTCCCCCGAGGCGCATTACCCGGTGGCCATCAACCAGGCCTACGCCGCCACCCAGTGGGTCGCCGAGCACGGCAAGCAGATCAACGTCGACGGCAAGCGCCTGGCCGTGGCCGGCAACAGCGTCGGCGGCAATATGGCGGCGGTGGTCGCGCTGATGGCCAAGGACAAGGGCACGCCCAAGCTGCGCTTCCAGGCCCTGCTGTGGCCGGTGACCGATGCCAGCTTCGAGACCGGCTCGTACAACCAGTTCGCGCAGGGGCACTTCCTCACCAAGCCGATGATGCAGTGGTTCTGGGACAGCTACACCACCGACCCGAAACAGCGCGCCGAGATCTACGCATCGCCGCTGCGCGCCACCACCGACCAGCTCAAGGGCCTGCCGCCGACCCTGATCCAGACCGCCGAGTCCGATGTGCTGCGTGACGAGGGCGAAGCCTACGCGCGCAAGCTCGACGCCGCCGGTGTGGCTGTCACCTCCGTGCGCTACAACGGAATGATCCACGACTACGGTCTGCTCAATGTGGTCAGCCAGGTGCCGGCGGTACAGGCCGCCATGCGCCAGGCCGGTGCAGAGCTGAAGGTTCACCTGCAGTAAGCCGCTTAGCCAACCAGCCGCTTTCCTCCCTCGCCGTCGGGCGGGGGAGGCCACTTCTCCGGAGGGAACCCAAGTGCGCCAGCCCACGCCGCAAGAATCCGTCACCCTGATCATCCGCCACCGCGCCCGCCCCGACAGCGTCGCCGCCTATGAAGCCATCCTGCGCGAGCTGACCCGCGCCGCCAGCGAGTACCCCGGCCACCTGGGCGTGGACGTGATGCGCCAGGGCGAGCATTTCACTTCGGTGCTGCGCTTCGCCAGCGCCGATGAACTGCAAACCTGGCTCGACTCGCCACAACGCCATGAACTGATCGAGCGCGCCAACCCGCACCTGCTCGACGTCGAGCAGAAGGAACTGCACACCGCCCACGAATTCTGGTTCACCACCCCGGACAACCCGCAGAAACAGCCGCCGCGCTGGAAGCAGGCAGCCATCTCCTACCTGGTGATCCTGCCGCTGGTGATGCTGGTGCCGCAGCTCTGGCGCCCGCTGTTCGCCCAGGTCCCGCTGCTGGGCGGCTTCGTGCCGGCCAACATGCTCATTGTCGCGACCATCGTCCTGCTGGTGGTCTACGTTTTCATGCCACGGGCCACGCGCCTGTTCTCCGCCTGGCTCAATGCCCGCTGATCGAAAGAGGAACATCGCCATGTATGCCGACCTGATCCTGACCAACGGCCGCTTCCACACCGTCGACCGCGAGAAACCCGGAGCCACCGCCGTGGCCATCGCCGACGGCAAGTTCATCGCCGTGGGCAGCGAGGCGGAGGCCATGGCGTTCCGCGCCGGTGCCACCCGCGTCATCGACCTCAAGGGGCGCACCGCGATCCCCGGCCTCAACGACTCGCACCTGCACCTGATCCGTGGCGGGCTGAACTACAACCTCGAACTGCGCTGGGAAGGCGTGCCGTCCCTGGCCGACGCCCTGCGCCTGCTCAAGGAGCAGGCCCTGCGCACGCCGTCGCCGCAATGGGTGCGCGTGGTGGGCGGCTGGAACGAATTCCAGTTCGCCGAAAAGCGCATGCCGACCATCGAGGAGCTGAACCAGGCTGCGCCGGATACGCCGGTGTTCGTCCTGCACCTGTACGACCGCGCGCTGCTCAACCGCGCCGCACTACGCGTGGTCGGTTACACTAAAGACACCCCGAACCCGCCCGGCGGCGAGATCGTCCGCGACAGCAAGGGCGAGCCCACCGGCATGCTGGTGGCGCGGCCCAACGCGATGATCCTCTACGCGACCCTGGCCAAAGGCCCGAAGCTGCCCTTCGACTACCAGGTCAACTCCACCCGCCAGTTCATGCGCGAGCTGAACCGCCTGGGTGTCACCAGCGCCATCGACGCCGGCGGCGGCTTCCAGAACTACCCGGACGACTACCAGGTGATCGAACAGCTGGAGAAGGATAACCAGCTCACCGTGCGCATTGCCTACAACCTGTTCACCCAGAAGCCCAAGGAAGAACTGGCCGATTTCAAGAACTGGACCAGCAGCGTCCAGTACGGGCAGGGCAGCGACTTCCTGCGGCACAACGGCGCTGGCGAGATGCTGGTGTTCTCCGCCGCCGACTTCGAGGACTTCCTCGAGCCGCGCCCGGACCTGCCCGGCAGCATGGAAACCGAGCTGGAGCCGGTGGTGCGCCACCTGGTCGAGCAGCGCTGGCCGTTCCGTCTGCACGCCACCTACGACGAATCCATCTCGCGGATGCTCGACGTGTTCGATAAGGTCAACCGGGACATCCCGTTCAACGGCCTGCACTGGTTCTTCGACCACTGCGAGACCATCTCGCCGAAGAACATCGAGCGGGTGAGGGCGCTGGGCGGCGGCATCGCCATCCAGGACCGCATGGCCTTCCAGGGCGAGTACTTCGTCGACCGCTACGGCAAGCAGGCCGCCGAGGCGACTCCGCCGATCAAGCGCATGCTGGCCGAAGGCGTACCCGTGGGCGCCGGCACTGACGCCACCCGTGTCTCCAGCTACAACCCCTGGACCTCGCTGTACTGGATGGTTAGCGGCAAGACCGTCGGCGGCCTGGAGCTGTACCCGGAAGGGCTGTCCCGCGCCACCGCGCTGGAGCTGTACACCCACGGCAGCGCCTGGTTCTCCAACGAGCAGGGCAAAAAGGGAATGCTCAAGGTCGGGCAGATGGCCGACCTGGCGGTGCTCTCGGCGGACTACTTCAACGTGCCGGAGGAAGAGATCAAGGCCATCGAGTCGGTGCTGACCGTGGTGGACGGCCGCGTGGTATTCGGCAGCGGCGACTTCGAGCGTCAGGCCCCGACCGCCATTCCGGTGCTGCCGGACTGGTCCCCGGTGGCCAAGGTCCCCGGCCACTGGCGCCCGCAGGCACCATTGCAGAATGCTGTGCACCAGTGCGCCGGCTCCTGCGGCGTGCACGGCCACAGCCACGAACGCGCCCGCCAGTCGAGCGTGCCGGTGAGTGATTTCCAGGGATTCTGGGGCGCATTCGGCTGTTCCTGCTTCGCCTTCTGACCCAACCCATGGCCCGCTCCTTGTAGGAGCGGGCCATGCCCTTGACCGGCGGACAACGTCCGCACCGACAGCCCCGCTGATACCTCCGGCTAACGCTTCGTAGGATGGCGTGGAGCCCAGCGATACCCATCGATCTGTGCACCATCAGCATGGATATCGCTTCGCTCCACCCATCCTACGTTTGCTCCAGCGGACTGCGTCCACGTTGTTCCGGCGCCGGCTCAGTCGCAGGCATGGCCAGCTCCTACAGGCCGACCATGCGCTTGCCCTGTAGGAGCGGGCCATGCCCGCGATCTGCGGACAACGTCCGCGCTCAGAACCCCACCAACTGCCCAACGGCCTGCGCCTGCGGATCATCGCTGCGGCTCACCAGCGCATAGTTGTAGCCACCCTGACTCCAGTAGCGTGCCAGCAGGTCGCCATCCGTGCGCTGCCCCTGCGGCAACATCTCGTGGCGCGGGCCTGGCGGGCGGATGAAGAAGGTCAGCCGCCGACCCTGGCCATCCTCATAGATCACCAGCGCCGCTGCGCCCTGTTCGGTGGCCAGCAACCGCGCGCCGACCGTTTTCAGGCCAACCTGCTCCAGCGAGGGCGGCGGCGTGGCGTCCTTCAGGTAGCGCGAAAGCCAGCCACGCAGATCGCCGCCGTCGCGCAGGTCCAGCCCATTCTGGCCGGCGTCGGCAAACAGGCGGTAAGCCTGCACCGCGTCCTGCATCGGCAGCATGCCGCGCAGCATCGCGTCGCCGCGCATCTGCCAGCCGCCCATGCCGCCCACGCCCAGGGCGATCAGCAGGGCCGCCGCCGTGGCCAGGCGCGAGCGTCGCCGCTGCTGGAGCTGGCGGCGAATGCGCGCCGGGTCGAGCTGTTCGGGCAGCGCCCCACGCGCTTGGCCGGCGAAGGCCGCGCGCAGTTGCTGGGCGTCCTGCCGCCAGCCTTCCACGCGCCGGGCGTCGTCCGGGTGGGTGGCCAGCCAGGCTTCCACCCACTGGCGGCGCGCCGGCTCCAGCTGGTCGTCGAGGTAGGCGTGCAGATCCTGTTCCTGGGGAGTGCCGTCGGGGATGCGTTCGTTCATTTCAGTACCCGCAGAGAAGGAGTCGCCGCCTGTCCTTCGCTCAGCGCGCGCAGCGCCGTGCGGGCGCGCGACAGGCGGGACATGACGGTGCCCATGGGAATATCCAGTGCCTCGGCCACCTCGCGGTAGCTCAGGCCCTCGACGCTGACCAGCGTCAGCAGCGCGCGCTGTTCGGCGGGCAGGCGTTCGAAGGCCTCCAGCGTCGAGCGGGCGCTGACGATGTCCTCCGGCGAGGCACTCACCGCGCTGTCCGCGCCGAACAGGCTGAGCAGGCGCGCGTAGCGTTTCGCCCGGCGCTGCCCGTCGATGAAGTGCCGGTAGAGGATCGAGAACAGCCAGGCGCGCAGGTCGCCGTCGTCGCGGCGGCCGGTCCAGGCCGACAGCGCCTTTTCCAGGGTTGCCTGGACCAGGTCGTCGGCGCTGCTCGCGCTGCGGGTCAGCGACAGCGCGAAGCGCCGCAGCCGGGGCAGCAGTTCGCGCAGTGAATGGTCGTCCAGTGAGTGCATCGGGGCGCCAGGAATGGGTGGGTTCGAGCGAGACAGACGAACGCTGCGGCGATCTATTCCCTTCGCGGGAAAAAATAATTTATTCGCGGCTGACGGGAATAACCCGTCGCACGGTGCGTCGTACCGGCTCAACGCATTCAGCCTAAGCCTGAGGAGCTGGAAATGACAGAAACACCGCCCACCGCACCCAACGTGCCCCTGCGCCTGGCCGCCATCGGCGCCGTGGTGCTCGGCGTGGCCGCCGTCTTCGCCTACGTCGCCGGCTGGCTCGATCCGCAGCGGCTCACCCCGGCCAGCGTGATCAACACCCTGGAGCATAACAGCGGCGTCTACCCCGGCTACCGGCGCAACCACGCCAAGGGCCTGTGCGTGATCGGCCATTTCGACAGCAATGGCGGCGCGGCCAGTCTGTCTCGCGCCAGCCTGTTCTCCGTCGGCCGCGTACCGGTGGTAGGGCGCCTCGCCATCCCCGGCGGCAACCCCAAGGCCAGCGACGGCGCCGCGCCGATCCGCAGCCTGGCCCTGCGCTTCCAGCCGGCCGACGGCCAGGAATGGCGCACCGGGATGAACGCCATGCCGGTCTTCGTCGTGCGTGATGTCGCCAGTTTCTACGCGCTGCAACAGGCCACCGCGCCGCAGCCGGGCACCGGCAAGCCAGACCCGGAAAAGGCCGGAGCCTTCTTCAAGGCGCACCCCGAGACCCAGGCCTTCCTCAAGTGGGCCAAGTCATCGACACCGTCCTCCAGCTACGCCAACAGCGCCTACTACAGCCTCAACGCCTTCTACCTGGTGAACAAGGACGGCAAGGAACAGCCGGTGCGCTGGTCCGTGCAGCCCGAAGCGCCGGTGGAGCCGCTGGCCGCCGACAAACGTGGCGACGCCGACTTCCTTGCCGCCGAACTGGCCCAGCGCATCGCCGCCGGTCCGTTGCGCTGGCGTCTGCAATTCACCCTCGGCGAGCCCGGCGACAGCACCGTCGACCCCACCCAGGCCTGGCCCGACAGCCGCCGCACCGTGGATGCCGGCGAACTGGTGATCGAGCGTCTGCAACCAGAAATCGGCGGCGACTGCCGTGACGTCAACTACGACCCGCTGATCCTCCCCGACGGCATCCGCGCCTCCGACGACCCGCTGCTCAGCGCACGCTCGGCGGCCTACTCGGAATCCTTCAACCGTCGTACCCGTGAGCAGGCCCAGGAGACCCACTGATGAAACCCACCTACTTCCCGCTCTCCCTGCGCGTGCTGCATTGGCTCATGGCCGTGCTGGTGCTCGCGATGCTGCTGATCGGACTGGGCATGGTCGCCAGCGTCTCCCCGCGCCACGCCGCGTTGGTCGCCATCCACAAACCCCTGGGCGCCGCGCTGCTGGTACTCGTACTGCTGCGCATCGTTGTACGCCTGACCCAGCGCATCCCCGCACTGCCCAGCGACATGCCCGGCTGGCAACGCAGCTCGGCGCACCTCTCGCACCTGGCGCTCTACGGCCTGCTGCTCGCGCAACCACTGGTGGGCTGGACCATGCAATCCGCCGGCGGCTACCCCGTGGTGCTCTGGGGCGGCTTCGAACTGCCCGCGCTGGTTTCGCCGTCGGTGCAACTGCACACCCTCCTGCGCAGCGCCCACACCTTCATTGCCTACGCCTTGCTGGCAACCATCCTCCTGCACCTCGCCGCCGCGTTGTTCCACGGGCTTATCCGCCGCGACGAAGTCCTCCCCAGCATGACCGGCGCCCCCATGCCGCGTAATTCCAGCGGAGAGCGGCCATGAAGCGCCTACTCGCTGCCGCCTGCCTCTTCACCTCCTGCGCGGCCCTCGCCGCGCCGGACGCACCACCCGAGCAGGATTACCACTACGGCCAGAAACTCGACATCAAGCGTGTGGTGCAACAGCCGGACCTGGGGTTCTGCGGGATTCGCGAGGTGGAGATGACCTACGAGGACAGCGCGGGGCAGCGGCATAGGCTGCGGTATCCGGTGCGGGGGCAGGGGTGTGGGAATGAGAACTGACCCCGAGATTGGCATTCAGGGCGAGCTGGAAGTATTCCGCTTGATTGATCTGCTCAGGAAGCCGAATCACTCCTGAATAGCTTCAGGCCCAAGGCAACGCAATACGAAATGCCGCAGAACATGAATGCGTAGAGCAGATTGAAAACTGGCTGATTCTCCATCAGCAGATGCAACAGCAAATGACCGTTGCGATGTGCTGATGAGCCGCCGGCTTCGGAAAAGCCAAGGTAGAACGAGCCGCACGGGAAAAACGAATAGCTCAGCAGAGCGGCAGCCGAAGCCGCCAGCCAGCATGCGGCCGATACGCTTGCGCCATTGCGCGTTCTCATCAGCTCCTTCCTGCTGTATGTGCCCAACAGCAATAACCATGCGATCCCCGCTGCAATGAGCGGAATACCCACTGCGGGGATCAGCACGCGCGAACTGTCCAGCCAGTAATCAGCGTTGCAGCTGAACGACAGCAGTCCAGCTGCAACGCTGAAGATTGCGCCATCGCCCACTGGCAGCAGAGAGACCACTGAAACAACTACGAAGTTTGCGAGAAGTAGCAGGAAACTGACTCTTCCAATAGGCATGCCGAATCCTTGGCGTTTGAACGGGTAATCGCAGGCGGGGCAGAGTAGATTACTTCCGTTGTGTTGGAACAGGGCGCAGATTCAGCGGCTCCTGACCGGACGAGCGGAAGCCGGCGTTCTCTGGCTTCTCGCCATTCGTACTTTGCGTACCGTCTCCACGAACGGCGTAACGATCAGGCTCCACAGCGAAGAATACTTCTCGTCATCCTGCTCCCCCGCGCCGAACTGGATCGGCTCCGGCTCGCGCTGGGTGACGTAGAGCGTGCCGAACATCCAGTCCCACAGCGACAGGTTGATGCCGAAGTTCCTGTTGAAGTGGCGGGGCGCGTCGCTGTGGTGGATCTGGTGCTGGGCGGGACTGTTCAGCACGTGCTCGATCACCGGTCCGAACGACAGCCACACATGGCTGTGGCGCAGGTTCGTCGCCAGCACGTTGAACAGCAGGATCATGTAGGTCACACCGAACAGCGTGTAGGCGCTGATTTCGCCGCCGCACAGGTACCAGAAGGCGCCGGCATAGGCGCCCAGGGCGAAGGCTCCAGCCAGCTGCGCCGCAAGCTTCTCGACGAAGTGCACGCGGCTTGCGGTGATCGGCGTCAGCACCGCCGCCGAGTGATGCACCTTGTGGAACGCCCACAGCCAGCGCGAGTGGAAGGCACGGTGCACCCAGTAGTTCTTGAAGTCGCTGACCAGGAACACCCCCAGTCCGTAGAGCAGCGACAGGCCGAGGTTCGTCCCCACCTGCGGCCGCGCGCCCCAGAGATTGGTGAAGAAGGCGATGTAGTCGCCCGAGCGCAGGATGTAGGGATCGACCAGCCCGACGATGGGCACCAGCAACGCCACATTGAGGATGCCGCGCACCAGGTAGTAGCGGTAATCCAGCAGCGCTGAGCGATGCAGGTTCACCCGGCTGCCACCGATGAACTGCCAGAACGACGCCGCCTGCGTCAGCCCGCGTTGGCGGCGGAAGCGGAACAGCGCGTAGGCGATGGCGTAGGAGCACAGCAGGAACACCACGCCGACGCGGCCGCTGAGGTCGAAGAGGCCGGCGACCTGGTTGGCAACGGGATCGACCACCAGTTCGGTGAGGTGGCGGTGGATATGCGAGAGGTCAGGCATGGGCGCTGGCGCCGGAAGTCAAGTGGACAGACTTGTGCTTCGAGTGATCGCCCGCGGCGCTGAGGTGCCAGCGACTCGTGGGATGTCACGCGTTCGCTCAGCATGGAACCCGGGGGATCAGATTGTCAAAGTTCAGCGGCGCCGGGGCGGGGCAATGCGGCAGGGGGCCTTCAGCGGCCTGGTGCGCGGAGGCGCCTGGATTGGCCTGTTGAGCAGGGGAGACCATCGATCAGATGGGGATGCGCCCGCTGCCGACTAAACCGGGGCGCAACCTTGAGGGAGTCGGCCGAGCCGGTATCCGCGAAGCGGCAGGCTACGGGCGACGGGCAGGGTAAAAGAGGTTTGCCAGCAAGCAACGAGCCGCGTGGTTGACGGCTCAGGCTGCTGCAGCCAATGGCTGCTGTTGTCGATCCAGCATGTCCTGGAGTTCAGCCACTGAATCCAGGACTCTCTGCGTCCAGCGCTCATCGTCCGGACGCACGACAACGACGCGGAAACCGTGGTCGTGGCCTTCGCTCTTCACGCCTTCGGAATCATCGACATGCAGGTCGATATCGAATGCCGGCGGAAGTTTCGAGGGGGCGTTAGCCAGCCCGCGCTCGGTCAGGGCCTGGTTGTGCCGCACGCTGTTGACCACGCCGTCGACGTGGATGCCGTACAACAACAGCCAGCGCCTGATATAGGACGGTGTGCGGCCGGAGGACGTGTAGACCCAGATGCTGCAGCCCTGGCGGCGCAGTTCCCGGGTCAGGGAGCGGGTGCCGATACGCAGCGGTTCGCCCAGCCAGCGGTGGATGAATACCGGGAGCCTGCTGGGTTCGACGTCGCTGTGGTGGGGGAGGCAGGCCAGGGTGTCATCGATATCGAACGAAATCCGTATGCGCGGGCGTCCGAACCGGTAGGGCGCAACGGAACCCTTCATGGCGTCCCACAGCTGATCCTTGATGGCCAGGCAGGTTGCGAGCATGGGATGGGTAGTCATCAGGCACCTCCCTGACAGGCGGAGGCGTGTTTTTCGCCCAGGAAAAATCGGTCCGGATCCGGTGCATGATCTTCGAGGAAGGCAGCGTACTTTTTCTTGATCTTGGGCAATTCGAATAGCGCCTTTACGCCATGCTTGGCGGAGTTGCGGATGACCGATGACGGGTTGTAGTAACCCTTGGCGTTGTCCAGGGTCAGCACGAAAGGCGGCAGCCCGGCACGCAGCAGCAGATAGCTGACGATCAGCGAGCCGCTGCGGTGGTTACCTTCGATGAACAATTGCGGTTTGCTCAGAATCCGCACATAGACACCGGCCGCGCGCTTCCACACCGATTCGCTGTGATACGCGCAGTACCAGTTGTACAGGTCCTTGATGCCACCTTCGACGTTGTTGAAGAAGTGCGCCTCGGTGGCCGCCAGGTGCGGCGCGAATTCCAGCCGACGGGCAGGGTCGCGGCCGCAAAGCACGGTGGCGTTGATCTCCAGCATCAGGTTGACCTGCTGCAGATCGAACAGGTCGACGCCCCGTGCGACGTAGTCGTCGATAAGGGCGTAACCCTCCAGCACGTTGTGCAGCACCTCATCGGTGAACGGATCACGCGGCTCGGTAAAGCACTGGCTGAGCTCGCCGAAACGCCCCTGCACCTCACGCAGCGCACGTTCGATCGCTCGCAGATCAAGACGGCGCGTGGCAGGCATGGGCAACCCTGAAGAAGAGGTGTGTGGCTTCATACGTCTGCAGGTTCGACTCAGCTGAACTTGCCGCTGATGTAGTCCTCGGTCATCTTTTCCCGCGGGTTTTCGAAGATCTGCTTCGTCGCGCCCATTTCGACCAGGTAGCCGGTGCGGGTGCCCTGGGAAATGTCCACCGAGAAGAACGCCGTCGTGTCAGCGACACGGATGGCCTGCTGCATGTTGTGGGTGACCAGCGCGATGGTGTAGTCCTTCTTCAGCTCGACCATCAGCTCCTCGACACGGCGGGTAGCGATCGGGTCGAGGGCCGAGCAGGGCTCATCCAGCAACAGGACTTCCGGCTCGGTGGCGATGGCGCGGGCGATGCACAGGCGTTGCTGCTGGCCACCGGAGAGCGACAGGCCGCTCACCTTCAGCTTGTCCTTCACTTCATCCCACAGCGCAGCGCCCTGCAGGGCGTGCTTGACCCGGTCGCCGATGTCGCCCTTGTAGCGATTGAGGCGCAGGCCAAACGCGACGTTGTCGAAGATGCTCATCGAAAACGGGTTCGGCTGCTGGAACACCATGCCGATGTAGCGGCGCACCACGACAGGGTCCACGCCCTTGCCGTAGACGTCCTGCCCGAGGAAATGCACATGGCCCTCGAAGCGGAAGCCGCGCACCAGGTCGTTCATCCGGTTCAGGCTGCGCAGCACGGTGCTCTTGCCGCAGCCGGAAGGGCCGATGAAGCCGGTGATCTTGTTCTTTTCGATCGGCACGTGGCTGTCACGTACCGCCATGAAGTTGCCGTAGAAAATCTTGTCGAGTTTGCAGTCCATGACCACCTGGGTCTCGGAGCCAACCGGGGCGACTTTCTGTGCAGTAGCTGTGTTCACGATTCGGATGCTCCGTATCTCAAAACTTGGGCTTGCCAAAAATGCGGCTGATGACGTTCACGACCAGCACGATCATCACCAGCACCAGCGATGCGGCCCACGCGAGCTCGAGCTGGTTGTCGAAGGGCATGCCGGAGAAGTTGTAGATCAGCACGGAAAGCGAGGCCGTGGGGTTCATCACGGCCAGGCTGCCGTCGTGGTAGATCCAGTAGTTGCTGAACAACGCGGTGAACAGCAACGGCGCGGTCTCGCCTGCTGCGCGCGCCACGGCCAGCATGACGCCGGTGAGGATTGCCGGCAGGCCGGTGGGCAGGACGATCTTCCAGATGACCTGGGCGCGGGTGCAGCCCATGCCGTAGGCGGCATCCTTCATGATCTTGGGCACCATCTTCATCGACTCTTCGGCCGTCAGCACGACGATCGGCAGCATCAGCACGGCCAGTGCCACGCCACCCGCCGGAGCCGAATAGGTACCGGTGGTCATCACCACCAGGGCGTAGGCGAACACGCCGGCCAGGATGGAGGGCAGGCCGGTGAGCGTCTTGGCGGCAAAGCGCGCGGCGCTCGCCAGTTTGCTGTCCGGGCCCAGTTCAGCCAGGAAGACGGCGGCCATGATGCCAACCGGAACGGCAATGGCGGCGGCGATACCGACCATGACGAAGGTGCCGGCCAGCGCGTTGCCGAAGCCGCCGCCGGTCTCGAAGCCGGTCGGTGGCAGTTCGGTGAAGACTTCCAGGCTCAGGCGCGCACCACCGCGGGTGATCAGCATGTAGAGCACGGAGATCAGCGGCACGCTGGCCAGCAGGGCGCCCAGCCAGACCAGCGTGGTCAGCACCAGGCTGCGCAGGGCACGGCCCTCGAGCTTGCGCTGCAGGCTCGGAAGGGCGGAGACGGTGGGAGTGAGGCTGGTCATTACTTGGTCCCCCGCTGGGCGTAAAGCATGATCATGGAGCCGAGCACGTTGACGATCAGCGTGATGAACATCAGCACCAGTGCGGCGTACATCAGCACTTCAACCTCGTTCGGCCCGGCTTCGGGGAAGTTCAGCGCCAGCAAGGCTGCCAGCGTGTTGGCCGGGGCGAAAAGCGACAGGGAAATGGTGTTCGCGTTGCCGACCAGCATGGCCAGGGCCATGGTTTCACCCAGTGCGCGGCCCAGGCCCAGCACCAGGGAGCCGAAGATGCCGGTGGCAGCGGAGGGCACCATCACCTTGAGGATCGCTTCCCAATGGGTGGTTCCCATGCCGTAGGCGGCCTGCTTGGTCTTCATCGGCACGCTGGCAAGAGCGTCCTGCGAGACCGCGGCAATGGTGGGCAGAATCATGATGGCAAGCACCAGAGAGGCGGGCAGCAAGCCAGGCCCGCTCAACGATGTGCCGAAAAAGGGTATCCAGCTGAATTCGCTGTTCAACCACGTCGTCAGCGGACGAATGGCCGGGATCACCACGTAGATCCCCCACAGGCCGTAAACGACGCTGGGGATCGCGGCGAGCAGTTCGACGATGGTACGGAACACCGCCGCAAGCCTGGCGGGGAGGAAATCCTGGGTCAGGAAGATCGCCATGCTGACGCCGAACAGGCCAGCGATGACCAGAGCGATCAGTGCGCTGTAGAGCGTGCCCCAGATGGCCGGCAGAATGCCGTACTTGCCCTGGTTGACGTCCCAGACCGAACCCAGGAGAACGTCCAGGCCATGTTTCTCAATGCCCGGAAAGGCCTTGCGGCCGACTTCGAACACGAGGGCAACGACCAGCACCAGAATCAGGACCACACCCAGGCGTGCAATGGCACGGAAGGTCCGGTCAACCAGGAAATCCTTCGCGGATGGCGGTTGGCAGGCAGAGTCCGGATTTACCGGTACGACAAAAGGTTGGGTCATGGGGGAGTTCCGGAACAGGTGGAAATCTCATCCGGCGTGGCTGACAGCCCCCGCCGGATGAAGACTCGCAGGCGTTACTGGATGTTGGCGGAAGCTTTGCGAACCTGATCGACGACGGCTTGCGGCAGCGGGATGTAGCCCATCGAATCAGCGATCTTCTGACCTTCGGTCAGGCCGTACTCGACCATTTCACGCATGGCCTTGGCCTTGGCCGGGTTCTCGTTGTGCTTGCGGAAGATCATCCAGGTGTAGGAGGTGATCGGGTAGGACTGGGCACCGTCCGGATCGGGCAGCCAGGCCACCAGGTTCTCCGGGAACTTCACGGCAGCCAGCGCCGCGGCACCGCTTTCTGCGTTCGGCACGACGTACTTGCCGGCCTTGTTCTGCAGCTCGGCGAAGTCGACCTTGGCCAGCTTGGCGAAGCCGTACTCGATGTAGCCGATGGCGCCCGGGGTCTGGCGAACGGTAGCGGTCACGCCATCGTTCTTCGGCGACTTGATGAACTTGTCGGTGGCCGGCCAGTTGACGGTGTTGCCTTCACCCAGGGCGGTCTTGAACTCCGGGTTGATGGTCGACATGTGCTTGGTGAACACAGCGGTGGTGCCGCTGGAGTCCGCACGCACGACAACGGTGATCGGCAGGGCCGGCAGCTTCAGCTCAGGGTTGGCCGCAACGATCTGCGGGTCGTTCCACTGAGTGATCTTGCCCAGGAAGATGTTGGAGTAAACGTCGCGCGGCAGTTTCAGGCCCTTGGGGCTGCCCGGCAGGTTGTACGCCAGAACGATTTCGCCGGCGGTCATCGGCAGCAGTTGCACGCCTTCGGCAACCTTGGCGATGTCTTCGTCTTTCATGGCCGAGTCACTGGCCGCGAAGTCCACAGTCTTGTTGAGGAAATCCTGTACGCCCGCGCCGCTACCCTTGGACTGGTAATCCACGGTGACGCCAGCGGTTTTCTTGCTGAAGTCCTTGAACCAGGTCAGGTAGATCGGAGCGGGGAAGCTGGCGCCAGAGCCGGTCAGGCGGACGCTTTCGTCGGCAAAGACGACGGAAGAGGCACACATGGACAGCGTTACGGCGATCGCAGCAGATTTCACAAAGCTTTTCATCGAGGGCAATCCTTTTGATATCGGGCTGCCATACTGTGATCGGGTCCTGTGAAATATTTATGACAGCGCGGTGGCAAACGCTCTGGCTTGCCGGCTCGACTGGTCTATCTCCGGGCTCCGGCGATGCGCGCCAGGTGCATTCGCAGCCGCTGCCCGCCTTGGCTGGCGGCCATTTCGGGGCAGGGGCGGAGGTTCGGGGCAGGGGATCTCCCGCCTACTCGATGAGCTCGCTGCGCAATAAATAGTTACGGTCACTTGGCGGTGCCAAGGGATGCAGATGCTTCCGGTTGCCGCCGATGAACTGTCAGGGCGAGGACACTCGCCAGGGGCTGCTATCGGCCAAGAGCGGACAGTCATGCTGCGGCTCAATGGACATCTATTTGAGGCTTGAAAGTGACTAGGACGGCCGGGGCGATTCACTTCGTGCTTATCGGCGTAGCGCTGCCGCCGGCGCGCTGATCGCCTGCCAAAGATTCGGCAGTCGTTTCAGGCCGCGACCAGTTGCAAGACGAAATCGAGAAAAGCCCGCACCTTGGCCGGCGGGTTATGCCTCGACGGATACAGGGCGTATAGCGGGAAACGCTCGTCCGGCCAGTCCGCGAACAATTCCACCAGCCTCCCATCCGTCAGCAGCAAGTCACTGCCCAGCGCCATGATCTGGGCAATGCCGTATCCCGCCAGGCAGGTGCTGTGCAGACTGCCGACATCGTTGACCAGTAACTGTCCACGGGTATCCACCACCTGGCGCTCACTGCCACGATGGAACTCCCAGTCGAACGGCCGCCCGGTTTCAGGATCGCGAAACTGGATGCAGCGATGTCCGTTCAAGTCCTGTGGCTGCAGTGGGCGACCATGACGTTTCAGATAGGAAGGCGCCGCGACTGTAAGGATGCGCGTGTCCAGCAACTTGCGCGCGACCAGGCTGGAAGTACGCGGCTCACCGAAACGAAGCGCCAGGTCGAAGCCATCGGCGACCATGTCACCCAGTCGGTCGCGAGTGATCAGTTCCAGTTCCAACTGCGAATGGGCATCGAGAAACGCCCCCAATCGCGGGCCAAGGATCAGGCGGGCGAAGAAAGGATCGACATTGACCCTCAAGCGCCCACGCACCACCCGAGCACCAGCAGTGACCGAGCTGGCCGCCTCCTCCAATGCAGTCAGCAAAGGCAGTACCTGCTCATGCAGGCGCCGACCGTCGTCGGTCAGAGTTACCGAGCGCGTAGTGCGATCAAACAGGCGAATGCCGAGGCGTTTCTCCAACCGCGCCAACGCCCGGCTGACGCCAGGTTGGGACATGTCCAGCACCTCACCTGCACCCGCGAAGCTGCCGGTGTCGACGATGGCGGCGAACACACTCATGCCATTCAGGGTGCGCTCATCGAAGCTCACATTTAATGCCTTTATGTCATCAATAAAATGCCTTCCATGTTATCGATTGATCAATCAACTGAGGAGAGACTGCTTGCGAACCCGGCAACCGCCGGTCGCAATAGGAATTACCCCCATGTATGTGATCACTGGAATCACCGGCCAGGTAGGCGGCACCGTGGCCCGCAACCTGCTCGCTGCCGGCAAGAACGTACGCGCGGTAGTGCGCGATGCCTCCAAGGGCGGCGAATGGCTGCGCCAAGGCTGTGAGCTGGCCCTGGCGGATATGCGTGACGCTGCCGCGTTGACCCGCGCTTTCAAAGGTGCCGAGGCGGTGTTCGTGCTGCTGCCACCGAACTTCGACCCGAGCCCAGACTTCCTCGAATCACGCTATATCGTCTCGACCCTTCGCTCGGCGCTGGAGACAGCTCAGCCGGCCAAAGTCGTATGCCTGTCGACCATCGGCGCCCAGGCCAGCCAGTCCAACCTGCTCAGCCAACTCAGTGACATGGAACAACAACTCGGCCAGTTGCCGATGCCGGTCGCTTTCCTACGCGCCGCATGGTTCATGGAAAACAGCCTGTGGGACATCGCTCCGGCGCGCGACGAGGGCGTGCTGCACAGCTTCCTGCAGCCACTGGACAAAGCCGTGCCAATGGTCGCCACCGCCGATGTCGGCTGCACTGCCTCCATGCTTTTGCAAGAGTCCTGGCAGGGCGTACGCATCGTCGAGCTGGAAGGGCCGCGGCGCATCTCGCCACAACGTCTGGCCGCCACGCTCGGGCGACTGCTGGGTCGTGACGTGCAGGCACGCAGCGTACCGCGTGACACCTGGGAGCAGCTTTTCCACAGCCAGGGCATGCACAACCCATTGCCGCGCATGCAGATGCTCGATGGATTCAATCAAGGCTGGATCAACTTCGCAGGCACGGCGATATGCGGCACCACCGAATTGGAAACGGTACTCGCCGACCTGATCCAACGGCAGGCCTGAGGGAGTTCGCATGAGCACTGGCAGCACTCCGCTGACCGGTAGCGGCCGTTCATCGACGGCACTGCTGGCAGTGGCCTGTGGCACATTTGCCGCGGGCAGCTATCTGGCCCAACCAATACTTTCGGTGATCGCCACTGATCTGGGGATCGTCTCCTGGCAGGCGGGGCTAGCCGTAAGCGCCAGCCAGCTGGGTTTCTGCCTGGGCCTGTTGCTGGTGGTGCCGCTGGGCGATCTGCTGGAGAACCGTCGTTTAGTCCTGACCCTGGCGTTCGTGCAAGTGTTGGCACTGCTGGTGATGGCCAGCGCCAGCAATGTCGGCGTTCTGCTGCTGGCGGCACTCGTTGTCGGCCTGGGCTCCTGCGCCGTGCAATTGCTGGTACCCCTGGCAGCGCACATGAGTAGCGACAGCACCCGGGGGCGCACCGTCGGTAGCGTCACCGCCGGCTTGCTGTTGGGCATTCTGCTGGCCCGCCCCCTGGCCAGCCTGATCACCGATGCATTTGGCTGGCGCGCCCTGTTTGCGGCAGACGCGCTGCTGGTCAGTCTGCTCGGTGCATTACTGGCCTGGCGCCTGACACACCATCGAGCCAACTCGACGCTTAGCTATCCAGCCCTGCTCGCGTCCCTGGCACAACTGCTGGGCAGGCACGCCGAACTACGCCGACGCAGCGCGGCACAGGCCTGCTTGTTCGCCGCATTCAGTCTGTTCTGGGTTGGTGCACCTGTGCTGCTGGCCGAACGCTTCGGCCTGCATGCACAGGATATAGCACTGTTCGCCCTGGCCGGCGCCGCCGGAGCCTTGGTCGCACCGCTGGCTGGCCGCCTCGTCGACAGCGGCCATTCGAGCGCATTGCGAGGCTGGGGTGCAGTGCTGGTAGCGAGCGGCTTTCTGCTGAGCATTGCCCTGCCCACGTTGACCTGTTGGTTACTGGCGGCCCTGCTTATCGATGCCGGCGTGCAGATTAGTCACGTGGCCGCACAACGCCAGGTGCTGGCGCTTGATGTCAGGGCCCGTAGCCGACTGAACGGCCTGTATATCGCCGGTTTTTTCCTTGGCGGTGCCCTCGGCTCGGCACTGGCGATGCCCTTGTTGCAACTCGGCTGGCACTGGCTTGCCGGTATAGCCGCCCTTCTGGCGCTTATTGCCTTGGCTCTCGGCCAGATACGCAGCAACTAACCGCGGAGATACAAACATGTCTACCCAGCTTCCCGCATTGCGTGACAAGCACATCGTCATCCTTGGCGGCTCATCCGGCATCGGCCTAGAAGTGGCCCGGCAGGCTCTGACCGAGGGTGCCAGCGTGACCATCGCTTCAAGCAACCCATTGCGCCTTGAAAGTGCCCTGGCCCAACTTGGCAAAGGTGCCTGTGGCCGCTTGCTTGATCTCGCCGATCATCAAGCCATTGCGGCTTTCTTCACGGAAGTCGGGGCAATCGACCATCTGGTCTACAGTGCCGGCGACCGCTTGCTGTTGAGCCCGCTGGCCGAACTGGATTCAGTGAATGCCCGGCACGCCTTCGAACTGCGTTTCTGGTCGGCACTCGTGGCAATACGTCATGCCGTGAGGTGGATTCGTCCTAATGGGTCAATCGTGCTTTCGGGCGGTATCGCCGGCATCCGACCCAGTTCAGGTTGGAGCCTGGCCGCCAGCGTTTGCGGTGCCATCGACTCGCTCGTGAGGGCCCTGGCCTTAGAGCTGGCACCGTTACGCATCAACGCCGTGGCGCCCGGTCTGGTGCGTACCGAGTTGTGGCGCGACATGGGAGAGAGCGAACGGCAGGCGCTTTACCAAAGCGTTGCCGCTCGCCTGCCGGTCGGGCGAATAGGCGAAGTGGAGGACGTCGCCGCTGCCTACCTGTTCCTCATGCGCAGTGGCTTCGCCAATGGCCAATCGCTGGTGGTGGATGGCGGCAATGTGCTGGTGTGATGGCTCAGGCTTGTAGCGCCTCACCAATCGCGTGGTAATGCCCGCCCGCCACGTGATGCAGGCTGCGCAGGTTCGGGTCGAGCTGCGGTTGAGCAGACAGTGTTCCTTGAACTCCCAGCCAGCGCCGTCGAAACCAAGTAGGGCGGAAGTGTCTGCTTTTGGGGATGGGCAGTCGTGGTCGGTGGCTTGATTCTGTTCGCCCCGTTCGTAGCATTCATTACCTGGCTGATTCATCACAGCGCCCATTGAGCGAGCGTCCGCTATGGGTCGGAAACTGCCTGCGAATCTGAAGCTTGATCTGGACGTACCAACCGCTCCGGCTTGACCGCTGTAACTCTTCCCCATAACCTCCCGACGCCCCTGTGAAAGCGACAGGGGAACGGGTTTGGCGACCCACCTCAACCAATCACGCGACCTGCGTTGTCAGGCTCTGCGCCGTACCTTTGCGGCCGCAGTGCAGTGCTATGGCGGGCCGTGCAGGGAGACCTTCGGGTCTGCCGGGTGATGGTTGCCGGTTCGCCAACCCTGCACGGTTTCGCCTCCCAATCCGTTTGGCGACGGATGAGGAGGTTCCCATACACAACCATCTGGGTCAGCTTCCATGGACGACATCTACGTTCCCACCGTTTTCCACCGCTACAACCGTTCCCTGCGCGGCGTGTTGATCGACAACCAGCCCTGGTTGGTCGCCCGCGAGCTGGGCTATCTGATCCGCGAGCGGGTCGATGCTTATGTTCTTCGATTGGATGAGGACCTCTTTCGCGAGGCGCGCTTGGTGACGGGTAGCGGCGAGGAAGAGGTGCTGCTGGTCAGTGACTATGGCGCCTTTCATGTGCTGCACCGTTATCGCGATCCGGAGCATCGGCAGTTGCGGATGTGGATCACCGGCCATGTGCTGCCGACGCTCAGGGATCAGGAGCGGGTGGCGGCAGGGTTGCCGAGGCGGATGCTGGCGAAAGGCGAGGGGCGGTCGTTGGCTGTGCTGGATTGGCAGGGGGAGTACTGGGTGCCGATGGGGGAGGTGCCGCGGCTGATGCGCGAGGAGAGGCGCGGGAGATGGTGGCGGAGGGAGTGATTGGCGGTTTGGAGTGGGGCGGGTTCGCGAGCGAGCTCGCTCCTACGAAAAGCCTACGGCGAGGGGGAACTCGGAGCTGGGCGCGACCCTCTCCCTGAAGGGAGAGGGGGCCGTATGGCGTGTGGGGATGGGGTGGTGTTAGCCGGATAGGGCTGGATTAGCGTCTGCCAATCAAGCGGCCGGCGGGGTGCCTTCGGCGTTGGCGACTACGGCGTCGATCTGGATCAGCGCGCCCTTGGGCAATGCGCCTACGGCTACCGTCCGGCGAGCGGGAATGCCGCCGGGGAAGTAGCTGGCGTACACCTCATCGACGGCGGCGATGTCGTCGATGTTCTTCAGGTAGAGGTTGACCTTCACCACATCGGCCAGGGCGTGGTCGATGCTTTCGACGATGGCCTTGAGGTGCTTGAAGCACTGGCCGGCCTGTTCCTTGATGCCGCCGGCCACCAGTTCACCGGTCTTCACGTCCAGCGGCAGCTGGGCTGAGATGTGGTTGTAGTGGGAGAAGGCGACGGTCTGGGTGGAGTAGGGACATTTCGGCGCGGCGTCGGTGTTGTGGGCCTTGATGACGATGCCGTGGCGGTCTTCGACGGCCTGCGGGGGCGTGCCGTCGCCGTGGGAGACCACGGCCTCGACCTGCACCAGGGCATCCATCGGCAGGGCTTGCGCCTGCACCACGGTGCGTGCCGGCACGTAGCCAACGGCGCGAGCGATGGCCGAGTCGGGGAAGAAGGTGGTGTAGACCTTGTTCACGGCCTGCATGTCGGCGAGGTTCTTGACGAAGACGGTGATGCGCACGATGTCGTCGAAGGGCACGTCGATGCTTTCGAGGATGGTCTTGATGTTGCGCAGGCACTGCCGGGTCTGTTCCTCGACGCCGCCGGCCACCAGCTTCCCGGTGCGCGGGTCGATGGGCAGCTGGGCGCTGAGGTTGTTGTAGTGGGAGAAGGCGACGGTCTGGGTGGACAGCGGGCTCAGCGGCGCGCTCTCGGTGTTGCGTTCGACCTTGACCAGGTCGCCGGCCTGCGGGGCATTGGGGATGGTGCCTTCGCCGCAGGTGATGAGCGCCTCGACCTGTACCTGGGCGCCCAGCGGCAGGGCGGCCACGCCGACGGTGGTGAGGGTCGGCAGGTAGTTGGGGAAGAAGGCTGCGTGCACCTTGGCGACGGCTTCGGCGTCAGCGATGTTGGTCAGGAAGATGGAGATGCGGACGGTGTCGTTCAGGTTGTGGCCGATGCTTTCGATGACGGCCTGGAGATTCCGGTAGCACTGTTCGGCCTGCTCCTTGACGCCGCCGGCCACCAGCTTGCCGCTGCTCGGGTCGACCGGAAGCTGGGCGGCAAGGTTGTTGTAGTGGGAGAAGGCGACGGTTTGGGCGTAGGGGCCGAGGTTTTGCGGGGCCTTGTCGGTGTTACGTGCCAGAACTGCGTTGTAGCCACTCATGTTGGTGCTCCCTTGTTCGCTGGGAATCCGTGGATTGGGTGGCAAACGCTTCGTCCATTGCGATATCGGTCGTTGCCACTATCGGTTCAGACGACGGATATCAAGCTCGTCGAGAGGCGCGCAGACTATCGAGTCTTCCGGGGTGACCCCTTTGACTTAAGGCAAGCGTAGTGGGGTCTTCTTACCGGGTTGTTTCAATTGGCGATGGGAGGGTGTCGGGATATTTCGAAAGGGATTTCTGAAAGTGGGGGTGGTGGTTTTCGTGGAGGTCCGGTGCTTGGGCGATTCCCTGTCCCCAGCCCTCTCCCTGAAGGGAGAGGGCGCTTTCCGGCCGACTATCAGAAGATGTAGTCAGTAGTCAGGAAGCTGGAGTCGCGGTCGCGGATGATCTGGCTGATCAGCGCCTTGTTGGCGTCGGTGAAGCGCGTGGCCACCAGGGTGCGGATGGAGAAGGTGCGCAGGGCGTCGTGGACGGAGAGGGTGCCTTCGGCGGAGTTCTTGCGGCCGTTGAAGGGGTAGCTGTCCGGGCCGCGCTGGCACTGCGCGTTGATGTTGATGCGGCCGACCTGGTTGACGAAGGCATCCACCAGCGGGCCGATCTGCTCGGGGTCGTCGCCGAACAGGCTGAGCTGCTGGCCGTAGTCGGACTGCAGGACATAGTCGATCACCTCGTCCAGTTCGCGGTAGGGCACCACCGGCACCAGCGGGCCGAACTGTTCCTCGTTGTACAGGCGCATGTCGGCGCGCACCGGGCTGAGCAGCGCGGGGTAGAAGAAGCTTTCGCGGCTCTCGCCACCACCGGGGTTGATGACCCTGGCGCCCTTGGCCAGGGCGTCCTGCAGCAGGCCGTCGAGGTAGTCGACCTTGCCCGGCTCGGGCAGCGGCGTTAGCGCCACGCCGGATTCCCAGGGCATGCCGGGTTTGAGTTCGGCGAGCTTGGCGCTGAACCTGGCGAGGAAGCTGTCCAGTACGTCTTCGTGGACGAAGAGGATCTTCAGTGCGGTGCAGCGCTGGCCGTTGAAGGAGAGGGCGCCGGTAATGGCTTCGCTGACGGCGTTGTCGAGGTCGACGCTGGGCAGGACGATGCCGGGGTTCTTGGCGTCCAGCCCGAGGGCGGCGCGCAGGCGGTGCGGGCGCGGGTGGAGCTTCTTCAGGTCGGCGGCGCCGGAGTGAGTGCCGATGAAGGCGAAGACGTCGACCTTGCCACTGGCCATGAGCGCGCTGACGGTCTCGCGGCCGCGCCCGTAGATGACGTTGATGACGCCCGGCGGGAAGCTGTCGCGGAAGGCTTCGAGCAGCGGACGGATCAGCAGCACGCCGAACTTGGCAGGCTTGAAGACCACGGTGTTGCCCATGATCAGCGCCGGGATCAGGGTGGTGAAGGTCTCGTTCAACGGGTAGTTGTACGGGCCCATGCACAGCGCGACGCCCAGCGGTACGCGGCGAATCTGCCCCAGCGTGCCCTGTTCCAGCTCGAAGCGGCTGGAGCGGCGATCCAGTTCCTTGAGCGCCTGGATGGTGTCGACGATGTAGTCGCAGGTGCGGTCGAACTCCTTCTCCGAGTCCTTGAGGTTCTTGCCGATCTCCCACATCAGCAGCTTGACCACGGCCGTGCGCTGCTCGCGCATGCGGGCGAGGAAGCGCTCGACGTGGGCGATGCGCTCGGCCACGCGCAGGTTGGGCCACGCGCCCTGGCCGTTGTCGTAGGCGGCCACGGCGGCATCCAGCGCGGCGAGGGCGGCGTCGGCATCCAGCAGCGGCGTGCTGCCGAGGATTACCTGTTCATCGCCCTGGTCGGTGGCGAGGAAGATCGGGCTGCGCACCGGGGCCAGCGGGCCGTCCCAGCGGCGCAGTTCGCCGTTGACCAGGTACTCGCGCTGCTCGACCGGCGCGTCGGGGCGCCAGGCGTCGGGGATGTCGGTGAGGCGGGGGAACAGATGGTCGAGCTTGTTGTTGTCGGGCATGACTCATCCCTCGGGGAAGGTGGGCGACTGGTCTGTTTTAGATCGTAGCTGTCTTCAGATAAATCGATTCAGCCAATGGTGCGACAGGTGCTGTAGAAGCGGGCCATGCCCGCGATCGCGCGCATGGCGCGCTCCTACAGGTGAATGCTGAAGGTCAGTGCGTAGGGTGGATAACCGCTTGCGGTTATCCGCCGGCTTCATGGGGTGGGCAGCGGCGGATAACCCGTTCCGGGTTATGCGCCCTACGGGTGTGCCGGGCTGGGCTGTGGCGCTGGAGCGGGCTGCAGGAGTTCCTGCTGCTCGGCGTAGCGGGCGCGGATGTCGAAGTCGCGGGGCCACATGGGCTGGGCGGGCTGGGCGGGGGCTTTCGGAGTTGCGGAGGAAGTCACGGGCGATACCTCGTTGCAGGAATCCGGGGCGGGCGGTTGGTGGCGCTCGCCGGGTGATATGGCGCTGGGCGATCAATGCATCAGACGAACATCGACAGCAGCAGGATGAACAGCAGGCCGACCACCGAGAGGATGGTTTCCATCGCCGTCCAGGTCTTGAAGGTCTCCATCACGCTCATGTTGAAGTACTGCTTCACCAGCCAGAAGCCGGCGTCATTGACGTGGGAGAGGATCAGTGAGCCGGCGCCGGTGGCGAGCACCAGCAGTTCGCGGTTGACGCCGGGGATCAGGTCGATGACCGGCACCACGATGCCCGCGCCGGTGATGGTAGCGACGGTGGCAGAGCCGGTGGCGATGCGGATCACCGCGGCCACCAGCCAGGCCAGGAGGATCGGCGAGATCTGCGCCTGCACCGCCATGTGGCCGATCACGTCGCCCACGCCGCTGGCCACCAGCATCTGTTTGAAGCCGCCGCCGGCGCCGATGATCATCACGATGGCGGCGGTGGGCGCGAGGCTCTGGTCGAGCAGCTTGAGGATCTTCTTCGAATCGAAGCCGCGGGCGTGGCCGAAGGTGTAGAGCGACAGCAGCAGGGCCAGCAGCAGGGCGGTGATCGGGTGGCCGATCATGTCCAGCCAGGCACGGATCACATGGCCGTCGGCGAGCATGACGTCGGCGAAGGTCTTGAGCAGCATCAGGAACACCGGCAGCAGCACGGTGAGCAGGGTGACGCCGAAGCTGGGCAGGTTGCTGGTGTCCGGCTCGTGGGCGATCTGCGCCACCAGCTCTTCATTGGGCTGGCCAGGAATGTACTGGGCGATGAACTTGCCGAAGATCGGCCCGGCGATGGCGGCGGTGGGCAGGGCGACCAGCAGGCCGTAGAAGATGGTCTTGCCGATGTCCGCGCCGAACACGCCGATGGCCAGCAGCGGGCCCGGGTGCGGCGGCACCAGGCCGTGCACGGCGGAGAGGCCGGCGAGCAGCGGGATGCCGATCTTGATCAGCGAGACGCCGCTGCGCCGGGCGACGATGAACACCAGCGGCACCAGCAGGATGAAGCCGATCTCGAAGAACAGCGGGATGCCGACCAGGAAGGCGGCGAGCATCATCGCCCAGTGCACGCGTTCCTTGCCGAAGGCGCGGATCAGCGTACGGGCGATCTGATCGGCGCCGCCGGACTCGGCCATCATCTTGCCGAGCATGGTGCCCAGGGCAAGGATGATGCCGACGAAGCCGAGCACGCCGCCGAAGCCGTCCTGGAAGGATTTGACGATGGTCGCCACCGGCATGCCGGAAGTGAGACCGAGGAAGCCGGCGGCGATGATCAGGGCCACGAAGGGGTGGATCTTGAAGCGGGTGATCAGCAGGATCAGGCCGATGATGGTGACCACCGCGTCCAGCAGCAGATAGGTGTTGTGGGACATGCCGAGCATGGGTCTCTCCTGATGTTGTCTTGGCGCCGGAGCGGCTCTTCTTTTTCAGTGAGATTAAGATAGCGCTATCTTTTGATGGCAGGCGCTATCGGATCAGTCGTTGGCGTGCTGTCGCCACCAGATGTGCGCGGCTTCCGCCAGTTCGTCGAGCGGGCGGGTGGCGTCGAGGCAGAGAGTCAGCGGTTCGCTGGTCGGCACTTCGAGGGCGGCGAACTGGCTGTCGATCAGGCTGGCGGGCATGAAATGGCCGGGACGGGTGGCGACGCGCTGGGCGGCGGTTTCCGGGGTGAGTTCCAGGAACACCACGCCCAGGCCGGGCACGGCGCGGCGCAGGCGTTCGCGGTAGATAAGCTTGAGCGCGGAGCAGGTCAGCACCGGGCGCTGGCCGGCGGCGATGGCTTTCTGCAGCTGGGCGGCGAGGGTGTCGAGCCAGCCGGCGCGGTCCTCGTCGGTCAGCGGGATGCCGGCGCTCATCTTCTGGATGTTGGCTTCGGGGTGGAAGGAGTCGCCTTCGATGGCGAACGCGCCGCTGCGCAGGCACAGGGCCTCGCTGACGCTGGACTTGCCGCATCCGGCGACACCCATGATGAGGACGGCATCGATGGCGGGGAGCATGCAGGGCCTCGGTGTTGAGACAGCGCTATCTTTGGTGGGCGTAACGAAAAGCATCGGCTGCCTCCGTATTCTTGTCATTCTAGTCGGTGTGTCCCGGTGCTCTCGGTGAGTATGTTTCACCGGCGGGCGAGGGGTGGCGGGAGCCGGCCTCAGGCAATTGCCCTGGCTGCGAGACAGCGCTACCTTAGTGCCTCGATTTTTGTTTGGCAAGCCGCCCGATGACCGCCCAGAAGAACGATAAGAAAAACGACAGAAGTTCACGTACCACCGGCAAACCGACCCTCAATGACGTGGCGCGCAGCGCCGGCGTCAGCCCCATCACTGCCTCGCGCGCCCTGCGCGGCGTGAGCACGGTGGCCGAGGAGCTGGTGGAAAAGGTTCGCCAGGCCGCCGCCGACCTGGGCTACGTGGCCAACCCCGCCGCCCGCGCGCTGGCGTCCAAGCAGAGCCACAACATCGTGGTGCTGGTGCCGTCGCTGGCGAACCAGCTGTTCATCGAAACCCTCGAAGCCATCCACGCCGTGATGCACCCGCGCGGCCTGGAAGTGCTGATCGGCAATTACCACTACTCCCGCGACGAAGAAGAGAACCTGCTGCGCAACTACCTCGCGTACCAGCCCCGCGGCCTGCTGCTGACCGGCTTCGACCGCACCGAGAGCGCCCGGCGGATGATCGAGGCCAGCGGCGTGCCGGCGGTCTACATGATGGACCTGGACCCCGGCGCAGGCCTGCATTGCGTCGGCTTCTCGCAGATACGTGCGGGGGAGGCGGCAGCCAGGCACCTGCTCAAGAATGGGCGCAAACGCCTGGCCTACATCGGCGCGCAGCTGGACCAGCGCACCCTGCTGCGCGGCGAGGGCTACCGCCGCGCGCTGCAGCAGGCCGGCTGCTACGACCCGGCGCTGGAAATCCTCACGCCGCGCCCGTCCTCGGTGGGCCTGGGCGGCGAGCTGTTCCGCCAGCTGCTGGCCAGCCATCCGCAGGTGGAAGGCATCTTCTTCGGCAACGATGACCTGGCCCACGGCGCCCTGCTGGAAGCCATGCGCCACGGCATCCGTATCCCCGAGCAGGTGGCGGTGCTGGGCTTCAACGACCTGCCCAGTTCCGAGTTCATGGTCCCGCGCCTCTCCAGCATCCGCACCCCGCGCAAGGCCATCGGCAGCCACGCGGCCGAGCGCCTGCTCGACCTGATCAACGACAAACCGGTGAACGCCCCCGTGATGGACCTGGGGTTCGAGCTGGTGGTGCGCGAAAGCAGCTGAGGTTCATGACCGTAGGGCGAATAACGCGCCAGCGTTATCCGCCGTCGTTGGTGAGCGGCGGATAACCTGTTCCAGGTTATGCGCCCTACGGGGCAGGGCTTCGGCGCTCGAATGTAGGAGCGAACCTTGTCCGCGATCGCGCGCATGGCGCGCTCCTACAGGTTGCACTGAGTCGCCGGGAGCCCCGCTGTAGGATGGCGTGGAGCGAAGCGATACCCATCGACTCTTCGCGCGGGGGCGGGCATGCAGGGCTCTTCGTAGGACCGAGGGGGACGCCCAGTCCTTGCTCGCGAACCGCCTGACGCCGATGTAGCCTGGGAATCCGATCGCGAGCAAGCTCGCTCCTACAGGTAGTCGATGCCACTCTGGAAAAGCGACGCGCATAAAAAAGCCCGCTGGAGCAGCGGGCGTAGAGCGGAGGCAACTCTTCGTACCGGCGGGCAAGCCGCCAGAGCAATCACTCAGTACGCATCGCTCATCCCATCGGTGATGGTGATGCCCTGCTTGCGCATTGCCTGGATCAGCCCGGCGCGGGTGCCCGGCAGGTTGAGCAGGGCTTCATAGCGCGTGGCTTTGACTTCCTCGGCGGTGTACGGCTTGAACTCGGCAGGCATGCTGTCGCCGGCCATGCCGTCCTTGCGCAGCAGCCAGTTGAGCAGGTCGGCCAGTTGCGCGTCGTTCAGCGCGGACTGGGACATGCCCGGCACGCGCACGAGGAATTGCCGGCCACCGTCCACCTTCAGGAAGTTGCCGACGAAGCCGTGCAGGCGCGGCGTGTCGTTGGCCTTGCTGCCGCTGCCGGCGGTGAGGTGGCAGCCGGCGCATTGCAGCTGGTAGTTGGTGGCCGGGGTGTAGCTCTGCTGGGAGATCGGCTTCTGCACCTCCTCGTTGCCGGGCGCCGGCCGCTGGTGCGGATCGGGGATCGCACGGGCCTGAGCGATGGGGGCGACCAGACTGCAGAGCAGGGCGCCGACAACGAGACTGCGCATGGGCTTTTCTCCCGACTTCAGACCGCGACGCCGCGGATGATGGTGACGGTGCAGTTGTAGATGCGCGATTCCGCACCCAGGCACCAGTTGACGTCGTTGTTGTTGAACGGACGGTACAGCGGTTCCTCGCTCTCGTTGCGGGTACAGGCGCACTGGGAGCAGCTGTGCTTACCGCAGCAGTCGTTGTAGGAAATGATGTAGTCCTTGCCGTCCGCCGGGTTGCGGCAGGTGCCGATCCAGGTCACCTGGGAAGCATCGGTGCCGGGCGGGCAGGAGGTGGTGGTGCCGCCGCAGCAGGTGCAGAGGAAGCCGTCGATGGAGCAGTAGCGCCAGTAGTCGCAGCTGTTCGGGTCACCTGGGTCGCCGGCCTTGGGCGCCTCGGCCGCCAGGGCCTTGGAGGTGCGGTCGATCGGCAGGATGATCGGCAGGGCGGCGCCGGCCACCAGCAGCGAGCCGAAGCGGCCCAGCAGCTTGCGGCGCGAGGTGACGTTGGCCACCTGGCGGGAGGAGCGCTCGAACAGGTTGTCGAGGAATTTCATTCTTGTTCTCTCCGTGATCAGTGGCTGTGGCCGTGGCTGGCGTCGTGGGTGTGCACGTGGCCGGTGCCATTCATGTACTGCTGCAGGGTGGCGCTGCCCAGGTGCTCGACCTCGAACAGGCTGTCCAGGTGCTCACGGGAGTTCACCAGGCCCTTGGCGCGCAGGATGCCCTTGCTGTCGATCAGCGCGGCGTAGGGCAGCTTGCCGATCTGGTAGGTCATGCCGACTTCCGGGCCGACCACGTAGGCGGATTTCTCCAGGCCGTGCTCGGCGATCAGCGCCTGCTGGGCGGCCATGTCGCCGTCGCTGACGTAGATCACTTCCAGCTCGCCGGCCTTGTCCTTGGCGATGGATTTGATCGCCGGCAGCAGCGATTTGCAGATCGGGCAGGTCGGCGAGAGGAAGAACAGCAGCTGGCCGCGCTCGCCTTCATAGCCGAAGTTGACCGGACGACCGTGGCGGTCGGCGGCGGTGACTTTCGGCGCGGGCTCGTTGACCGCTACGCCCTTGTCGACCATCAGCGCGCCGGCCGGTGCAACGCGGCCGTGGAGGACGCCGATCTGGCGCACCAGCGCCATGACGGTGAAGGCGAGGGCGATGAGCAGCACCCAGAGAAGAATGTTGGAAACGATCAGACCTTCCATTTGTTCACCTTCCGATGAGTTTGAGCAGGCGGGGATGATTGGCCAGCAGGCCATCGGCCGCGGCATACAGGAGCAGGGCGACAGCGCTGGCAGCGAGGATCACGAAGGCGTCGAACACGCCCATCTCGCGGGCCTGCGGAGCGCAGGAGGCAATCAGGGCGAGCGCGGCGATGATCGCGTTGCGCAGCAGCAGTACCGGGCGCAGCGGTTGCATCTGGCCGGGGCCGGAGCAGCCGCAGTCGATGTCGCGGCGCCCGCGCCAGAGGTTGATGCCGATGGCGCCGGCATAGAACAGGATCAGCGCCGTGGCGGCCAGGGCCGCGACGTGGCGGCTCGCCGGCACCAGCAGGGCGAAGGCGACCACGCCTTCGACCACCGGCAGCACGCGGGCCACCGGGCCGACCAGCGAGGCCGGCAGCAGGCCGTAGTCTTCGACCTGGCGGGCGAAGCGCATCGGCGCGCGCAGCTTGTGGCTGGCGGCGCTGGCGAGCAGCACCGCAACGGCCACCGCACTGGCGATGATCAGGATCGGATCGGAAAACATATCCGTACCTCTCGGAGTGGTTTTAGTGGCTCAGGACCAGGATCGGTGTCTTGGCGATCTTGTCCATGGCGCCGTTGTACTTGCCGGTCTTCAGGTCGAAGATCTGCAGGCCGCCTTCGACGTCGGTGCCCAGCAGCAGCGGCTTGTCGTCGGTAGTGGCGTGCAGGCTCCACACCGGCTTGGGTGCTTCCAGGGTGCCGATCTTCTTCTGCGTCTTCAGGTCGTAGACCCAGATGAACGGGCTCGGGTCTTCCCATTTGCCGGCGCTGTGCTCTTCATGCATCAGCACGTACATGCGGTTCAGCTTGGGCGCTACGGCCATCAGCTGCCAGCCGCCGGTGCCCCAGCCTTTCTTGCGCTCTTCGTCGGTGGTCAGCGACCAGCTCGGCAGCATCTTCGGCTTGTCGCCGGAAACGTCCACCGGCTTGACCATGCCGTCGGTGGTCACGAAGAAGTAGGTCTCGCCCACGGCCAGGCCGCGTTCGTTGAGCTTCTCCTTGTTCGGGTCGAAGAAGGGCGTCTGGCTGCGGCCGGTTTCCTTGCCGTCGTCGCCGATTTTGGTGATCTGCAGCTGGCCGTCACCGCACAGCGAGGCGAAGGCGCGCTTGCCCACCGGGTAGTTGAGCACGCAGCCGCTGATGGCGATTTCGCTGGCGACCTTCTTCTCCTGGGTGTCGACCACGGTGACCGAGGTGGACGGGGTGAAGTTGTAGATGTAGACGAAGCGGTCATCCGAGCTGGTGCCCAGGGCGTACTTCTGGGTCAGGATCGAGGCGCGCTTGGCCGGGATTTCCACTTCCCACTTCGGACGCAGGTTCGAGGTGTCCCAGGCGGTCAGCACGTCGGTGCGCACGCCGCGGGTGCCACGGGAGTAGAAGGTGTCGGCGGAGTACAGGGTCTTGGCGTCGTGGCTCAGGGTGGACGGCGCCACGAAGCCGGTGCTGACCATGCCGAGCATCTTCTTCTGCTCGGGGTCGACCACGGTGACGCGGCCGGCGATGAAGTTCTCGAACTCCACGTCGACGATGTAGGCGCGGTGCGGCGAGGGCGGGAACGGCAAGACGGACTCACCGATGCTCTCGGTCGGCAGCTCGGCGTGGGCTGCGCCCATCGCGAGGCACGTGCTCAGCGCGAGGACCGATGGAGCGAGGAACCTGGCGACGCTCATTGGCGGGTACTCCCTTTTTCTTGTTGGCGGGCTATCGGTTGTTATCGGGCCGTCTGCCTGGGGCGGACAGCGGACGGAACATTGAGGAGAGTCTGCCTGCGTCGGTGTGCGCCGGACTTGTTGTCCGTGCCATTTCCTTGTCTGGGGGTGACAGGGTGTCGCAGGGAGAAAGTGCAGACTGCCGTTGCGTTTGGAGGCGGGAAATCCGCCGAACGGCACAGACATGGATCAAGGCTTCGTCAGGTTTTGGTGCGAAAAAGCTGCATCGTGCCCCGAAAATCCGCACAATGCACATTTGAGCTATCTTGAAACGCCGTTACACCCACCGGAAGTGTGCATTGTGAACAGTTCACAATGTTCGACATGCTCAAAATTTCCGCGTCGTTCCTGATTGGCTTTTCCGGCCCGCTATTTGCGTTGTGCCGGGAGTCCTCAACCAATCCTCGCGGAGATCCCCCCTGTATGAGTTCCCCCAGTGAGTTCCCCCTGAGCGCGACGCCCAGGGAAGGGCGCAAAGGCCTGCTGCCCATCGCCATGGTCCTGTTCAGCTTCACCTTCTTCACCGGCACCATGTTCGCCGGCGGCAAGATCGGCATGGCCTTCGACTTCGTCGACATGCTCTGGGTCGCCTTCATCGGCAACGTGCTGCTCGCCGTCTACGCTGCCGCCCTGGGCCTGATCGCCTCGCGCAGCGGACTGAACACCGTGCTGATGGGCCGCTTCTGCTTCGGCGAGCGCGGCAGCAAGCTGTCCGACTTCCTCCTCGGCTTCGCCGAACTGGGCTGGTACGCCTGGGGCACCGCCACCGTGGCCATCGTGCTGGTGAAGATGCTGTCCCTGCCCGAGTGGCTGAACATCCCGCTGATGGTGGCCTTCGGCCTGCTGTTCTCGATCACCGCGATCATCGGCTTCAAGGGCCTGGACATCATGTCCCGCGTGTCGGTGCCGCTGATGTTCATCCTGCTGGTGGCGTCCATGGTCATCGCCACCAACCATGCCGGTGGCTGGAGCGGCCTGCTGGCCAAGGAGCCGAGCCAGACCTTAACCTTCTCCGCCGCCGTGACCATGGTCTTCGGCACCTTTGCCAGCGGCGCGACCCAGGCCACCAACTGGACCCGCATGGCCCGCAGCGGGCGCATCGCGGTGATCGCCAGCGTGGTCGCCTTCCTCATCGGCAACGGCCTGATGATCGTCGCCGGCGCCTGGTGCGCCATCGTCTACCAGAACGCCGACATCGTCGAAGTGATGGTGCTGCAGGGCCTGTCCTTCGCCGCGGTGATCATGCTCTGCCTGAACCTGTGGACCATCCAGGGGCCGACCATCTACAACGTTTCCGCCGCCGCCTGCCACCTGGTGCGCAGCGAGCGTCGCCGGACCATGACCCTGCTGGCCGCGGGCATCGGCATCATCCTCGCCATCGGCGGCATGTACGAATGGCTGATCCCGTTCCTGGTGCTGCTGGGCTCGATCATCCCGCCGCTGGGTGGCGTGATCATGGCTGACTACTGGTACCGCAACCGCGGTGAATACCCGGCGCTGGTGGGCGCCCACATCCCGGCATTCAATGTCACGGGCCTCGTGTCCTACGCCGTCGGTGCCGGCCTGGCCTATGCCTCGCCGTGGATCGCACCGCTGGTGGGCATCGCCGCGTCGGCCCTCTGCTACATCATCCTCACCGAAGTCACCCGCGCCCGTGCGCCGGTGGCCGAGCCGCGCGCTTGAGCCTGAGCGTCGAGGAAATCCTCCGCCTGCCGGGGCTGGAAAGCCTCGTGCTGCGGGCCGGCGCGCGCAACGTGCATCGCAGCGTGCGCTGGTCCTACGTGGCGGAGAACGTCGGCATCGCCGACTGGGTGATGGGCGGCGAGCTGGTGTTCGTCACCGGCATCAACCACAGCCGTGACGAAGCCAACCTGCTGCAGTTGGTGCGCGAAGGCGTCGCCAGCGGCATCGCCGGCATCGTCATCCTCACCGGCGACGAGTTCATCCAGCGCATTCCGCCGTGCGTGGTTCACCTGGCCGAGACGGAAGGCCTGCCGCTGATCGAGCAGCCCTATGCGCTGAAGATGGTCATCGTCACCCACCTGATCGGCACGGCGCTGGTGCAGATGACCCAGGTGAAGACCTCGCGCCGCGACATCCTCGGCCAGCTGCTCAGCGGCGATTACCCGAGCCTGGAGATCGTCCGCCGCCGTGCCCGGCACCTGGAGCTGCCGCTGGAAACCCCGCGGCGCCTGGTGGCGCTGCGGCTGTCCGGCGTCGACAGGCTGTTCCAGCAGCAGGAGCCGGAAGAGGCCGAGCGCGTGCTGCAACTGACCCGCCAGCGCCTGCTCGACCACCTGGAGAACTGGCAGCAGGAACGCCCCGAGCGCCTGCCGGTGGTGATCCAGGGCGACCTGTTCGTCCTGCTGCTGGGCGATGCCGACCGTGCCGAACTGCATGCCCTGGCCGCCGGGTTGCAGCAGGAACTGGCGCCGTTGCGCGCCTATCTGGGACTGTCGGCCCGCGCCGAGTCCTGCGCCGAATTCCCCCGCGCGCTGCTCGAAGCGCGCCAGGCGCTCGACGTCGCCGAAGGCATGCAGGCGCCGGCCGGCTTCTGCGACTACCGTGAGCTGGGCGTGTTGCGCCTGCTGCGAGCGATCCCCGATCGCGCGGTGGTCGAGCAGTTCGTCAAGGACACCCTCGGTCCGCTCAACGACGCGGGCCGCAAACAGCCGCACCTGCTGATCGAGACGCTTGACGCGCTGGTCCAGGCAGACGGCAACGCGCTCAAGGCGGCACAGCGCCTGGGCATCCACCGCAACACCCTGAACCAGCGGATCGCGCGCATCGAGGCCCTCAGTGGCCAGTCCCTGGACGACGCGCAGTTCCGCCTGAATACCTCCGTGGCGCTGCTCATCTGGCGCATGTCCAATGCGCCGCGCCACGAATAGCCTGAAGAGGACCTTTGATCCCATGAAAATCATCAACGCCTCCCTGCGCAAGCAGACCGGCCTGTACACCATCCGCTGCGAAGGCGACGTCATCGCCGAGGTCGTGCAGCAAGCCGGCACCGTGGAGGCCTGCGGCGGCGACATCGACGCCCGTGGCAACCTGGCCATCGCCCCGCTGGTGGAGCCGCACATCCACCTCGACGCCACCCTGACCGCCGGCGAGCCGGAATGGAACATGAGCGGCACCCTGTTCGAGGGCATCGAGCGCTGGGCCCAGCGCAAGGAAACCATCACCTTTGATGACACCAAGTCCCGCGCCCACACCACCATCCGCATGCTGGCCGCCCACGGCATCCAGCACGTGCGCACCCACGTCGACGTAACCGACCCGACCCTGGCGGCGCTCAAGGCCATGGTGGAAGTCCGTGAAGAAGCGCGGCACCTGGTGGACCTGCAGATCGTCGCCTTCCCGCAGGAGGGCATCGAGTCCTACGAGGGCGGCCGCGAGCTGATGGAAGAAGCGATCCGCCTGGGCGCGGATGTGGTCGGCGGCATCCCGCACTTCGAGAACACCCGCGAGCAGGGCGTCAGTTCGATCAAGTTCCTGATGGACCTGGCCGAGCGCACCGGTTGCCTGGTGGACGTGCATTGCGACGAGACCGACGACCCGAACTCGCGCTTCCTCGAAGTACTCGCCGAAGAAGCCCGCGTGCGCGGCATGGGCGGTCGCGTCACCGCCAGCCATACCACGGCCATGGGCTCCTACGACAACGCCTACTGCTCCAAGCTGTTCCGCCTGCTCAAGCGTTCGGGGATCAACTTCGTTTCCTGCCCGACCGAGAGCATCCACCTGCAGGGCCGCTTCGATACCTTCCCGAAGCGCCGTGGCGTGACCCGCGTGGCCGAGATCGACCGTGCCGGCATGAACGTCTGCTTCGGCCAGGATTCGATCAAGGACCCGTGGTATCCGCTGGGCAACGGCAACATCCTGCGCGTGCTGGATGCCGGCCTGCACATCTGCCACATGATGGGCTTCGACGACCTGCAGCGTGCGCTGGACCTGGTCACCGACAACAGCGCCCGTGCGCTGAACCTGGGCGCGCGCTACGGCATCGCCGCCGGCCGGCCGGCCAACCTGCTGGTGCTGGGTGTGGAGAGCGACTACGAAGCGGTGCGCCAGCAGACCAAGGCGCTGTACTCGATCCGCAATGGCCGCGTGCTGATGAAGCGCGAGCCGGAGCAGGTGGAGCTGGTCGAGGGCTGATCAGGGGCGGATTCCCCTGCAGGAGCGCCCCATGGCCCGCTTACATTAACTCCCGCGTGGTGGTTTGCCCTCTCCCTAACCCTCTCCCTGAAGGGAGAGGGGACCGTTCGGCGCAGGATGAAACCGTGGCTTCAGCCGGCACGGTCTGCCCCCTCTCCCTTCGGAGCGGGGCGCGCAGCCAGGGCGGGGGAGAGGGAAAGCCCAGGCACGGATTTTCACAAGAAGACAGGTGTTTCCACCAGATTGTCCGGGGTATGTGGATGAAGGACGAGTGGTGCCTGCTCAGGGCACCATCGCCATGCCGACGCCAAAGCGGTTCCACGCATTGATGGTGGCAATCGCCAGGGTCAGGTTGACGATCTCGGCCTCGCTGAACTGCTCGCGCAAAGCGTCGAACTGGTCCTGCGGGGCGTGTTTTTCCGGCAGGCGGGTGAGGCTTTCCACCCAGGCCAGCGCGGCGCGCTCGCGCTCGGTGAAGAAGCGGGTTTCCTCCCAGACGCTCAGGGTCTGCAGCCGCGCCTCGGTCTCGCCGGCCTTGCGGGCATCGTTGGCGTGCATGTTCACGCAATAGGCGCAGCCGTTGATCTGCGAGGCACGCAGGCGAATCAGCTCCAGCAGCGAGGTTTCCAGTCCGGATTTGGCCAGGGCCTGCTCCAGGCCGAGCATGGCCTTGTAGGCGTCAGGGGCGGCCTTGGGCCATTCGATGCGTGCGCTCATGGTGATCTCCAGTGGGGGGCCCGCGGGAGTGCGGGAATGGAGCTAAGTTACCCCTCGCGACGCCACCTTCGAATAGCCAATTCCCGGCAATAGCGGCAGACCAATGGCGGCCATTCAGCGACCATGGCCAACCGCCGTCCTAGTACCAAGGGAGTAGACGGGAGCATCCAAAGCAGGATTCGGCCGCCGGCCGCGCGTTCTTACCATCTCATCACAGGCGTCGTTCCGGGCGCCGTGCCTTGCCAAGCATCTCGATGAGAGGATGAAGTGATGAACAACAAGAACGTGCTGTGTGGCCTGCTGTTGGTGGCCGGCCTGGGAGTTACGGGCCTGGCCCTGTCCCACGGCAATGTGACGCCCCAGGCAGTGGATACCACGGGGCTGGAACCGCTGGGCAAGGAATGGCGCGACACCAACCCCTACCGCGAACCCTACGCCAACCACGCCAAGGCGGTGGAGATCGGCGCCTCGGCCTACAACCAGAACTGCGCGCGCTGCCACGGCCTGGAAGCCAAGTCCGGCGGCATCGCTCCCGACCTGCGCATGCTCGATGTCGGCGCCGAAGGGGATGAGTGGTTCAAGGAGCGGGTGATCAACGGCGCGGTACGCGACGGGGCCGTGTACATGCCGAAGATGGCCGACTACATCAGCCAGGAAGGCCTCTGGGCGATCCGCACCTACCTGGACAGCGTGCACGTGGAAGAGTGACCGCCATGCGCCTGCCCAATCTGCTGATCGGCGCGCTCCTGGGTCTGGCCCTGTGCCTGTTGCTGGGGCAGGCGCAGGCCGGGGTTCGCCCCTACGAGGACATGGTCTCCAGCGGCGTGCTGCGGGTTGCCGTGTACGAAAACTTCCCGCCTTACAGCTTCATGCAGGGCGGGCAGCCGCGCGGGGTCGACGTCGACCTGGCAAAACGCCTGGCCAGCGGGCTGGGCCTGCGCGCGGAGTTCCTCTGGGTCACGCCGGGCGAACGGCTGGACGATGACCTGCGCAACTTCATCTGGAAGGGCCACTACCTGCGTCCCGGCGTGGTCGCCGACGTGATGCTGCGGGTGCCCTACGACCGCCAGTACGCCAACCGGCGCAACGATGTCGGCGAGTTCGCCAACGAGCAGGTGGTGATGTTCGGCCCCTACCAGCGCGAGCGCTGGCAAGTAGTCAGTGACAACCGCCGACTGCCCGAAGTCGACACCATCGCCGCGTTCCGCGAGCACCCCATCGGCGTCGAACTGGACAGCGTGCCGTCCTTCTACCTGACCTCGGTGCTGGGCGGCCAGCTCAGCCGCATGACCGTGCACTTCCCCAGTACCCAGGCGGCTTTCGACGGCATGCGCGCGGGCAAGGTGGATGCGGTGATGGCCCTGCGTGGCGAACTGGACTGGATGCGCGCGCAGGCCGCCGACGTGCACCTGAAGAACGCCGAAAACACCTATCCCAACCTCGGTCAGCCCGAGTGGGACATCGGCATGGCCGTGCATGAAAGTAACCGCCAGCTCTCCAACGCCCTGGACGGCGAGCTGGAGGAGCTGGTGCGCAGCGGCGAGATGGAAAAGCTCTACGCGGCCTACGGCGTGCGTTACGAACTGCCGGGGCTCTACCAGGACGTGCAGTGAGGGAGACAGGATGCACAGGCGCGAACTGCTGCTCGGGATCTGCGCGCTGCCGCTGCTGGCGGCGGCAGTGGAGGGCGACCCGATGCCCTCGGTGATGTGGGAGTACCACCACAAGCGCCTGCTGAACGGCGAGCCCTATGTCTTCGACGAGCGGGTGAAGCTGGGTGTGCCGCCGTTCGCCGAGGACTCCCGCCAGGTGCCGGTGGAAGTGGACGCCCGCGCCTTGCCGGGGCGCTTCGACCGCCTGCTGCTGTGGGCCGAGCTGAACCCGATTCCCCATGTGCTGACGCTCTATCCGGGCGAGCACCTGGAGCCGCTGCTGGCGGTGCGTATCCGCATCGAGCAGGCCACGCCGATCCGCGCCGCGTTGCGCGACGAAAAGGGCGTCTGGCACGTCGGTTCGGCCTGGATCGATGCCGCCGGTGGCGGCTGTACCGCGCCCAGCGTGGTGCGTGCGCAGCCGGGCTGGGAAGACCGCCTCGGCCAGGTCCACGGCGAGGCCTACCCCAGGGGCGAATACAGCCGGGTGCGCCTGTCGGTCTCGCACCCGATGGACAACGGACTGGTCGGTGGCATCCCGGAGTTCTATCTCGACCACGCGGAACTGCGCGGGCCGGACGGCGAAGTCTTCGCCCGCCTGGACCTGTTCCCGGCGGTCAGCGAGAACCCCACCTTCACCTTCGAGGTGCGGGGCCATCCGCACACGCAGCTCTGGCTGCACGACAACAACGGCAACGAATTCCAGGCCGCTCTGCGATGACACCGCAGCGAGCCGGCGCCGCCCTGTGCTGACGAGGTGCCCATGCGTTTCCTCCTGATCGCCCTGGCCTGCCTGTGCCTGCCGGCACTGGCCGACCTGCAGTACCACCTTCAACCCCGGCAGATCGCCGAAGGCACCTGGCTGGTAGAGGGCAGTACCGACAACTTCGCCAGGGACAATGGCGGTGCCATCGTCAACGTCGCCTTCATCGACACCGGCGACGGCGTGCTGGTGATCGATACCGGCCCGTCGAGGCGCTACGGCGAAGCCTTGCGCATGCTGATCCAGCAGACCACCGGCAAGCCGGTGAGGCGAGTGCTGCTCACCCACCATCACCCCGACCACGTGCTGGGCAACCAGGCCTTCACCGACGTGCCCATCGGCGCTCTGGCCGGCACCGGCAAGCTGCTGAAAGAGCAGGGCAACGCCATGGCGGAGAACATGTACCGCCTGGTGGGCGACTGGATGCGCGGCACGGAAGTGGTGCTGCCCACCGAGACGGTGACGCCGGGGGAGCTGCAGATGGGCAGCCATCGATTCCGTCTCGTGGGGCTGCGCGGGCATACCGGCGCGGACCTGGCGATTCTCGATGAGACCACCGGCGTGCTGTTCGCCGGCGACATCGTGTTCTACCAGCGGGCGCTGACCACGCCGAACAGTCCGGGGCTGGACGTGTGGCTGGGCGATATCGACACACTGCAGAAGCTGCCCTGGAAGCTCATCGTTCCCGGTCACGGCCCCATCGCCACCGACGCCGCGCCGTTTGCGCAGATGCGCGACTACCTCGGCTGGCTCGACAGCTTGATGCGCGACGGCATCGCCCAGGGCGCCGACATGAACGACCTCCTGCGCACGCCCATCCCCGAGCGTTTCGCCGGCGTCAGCCTGACCCGCTACGAGCTGATCCGCAGCGTCAGTCACCTCTATCCGCGCTACGAGCAGAAGGCCCTGCCGCGAGTCGATGAACCGTGATCCCGCGTTCGTAGGCTCGCTGACAACTCCGCTGCGGGGCCAAGCGCAGGAGCGGACTCCGTCCGCGATAGGTCAGCATCGCGCCGGATGCCATCGCGGACAAAGTCCGCTCCTACGCACGCCGCTGTTTCCGCGCCTTCGCGGCCCGGTATTGCTACCAAGGAACTAGCAAATTCGGCACTGCGTTCAATTGTTGGCCCGCCCCGGCAAACCAAGAATCTGCGACAGACCGGGAGATTTTTCCGGGTACAACAACAATCGCAGAGGCGCACCGCCATGAGACAGCTTCAACCTTTCGCCCGCACCGTGCTGTTCACCGCCATCAGCCTGGCCTCGCTGGGCGCCCACGCCGGGGTGACCGACCAGGACATCAGCGATTCCGCCAAGCGCACCGACCAGATCGTGGTCAACGGGATCAACCAGCAGGGCCAGCGCTTCAGCCCGCTGAACACCCTGAACAGCGACAACGTGAAAGAGCTGCGGCCGGTCTGGGCGCTGTCCTTCGGTGGCGAGAAGCAGCGCGGCCAGCAGGCACAACCGCTGATCAAGGACGGCGTGATGTACGTCACTGCCTCCTACTCGCGGGTGTTCGCCGCCGACGCGCGCACCGGTCGCAAGCTCTGGCAGTACGACGCGCGCCTGCCCGACGGCATCATGCCCTGCTGCGACGTGATCAACCGGGGTGTGGCCCTGTACGGCGACCTGGTGATCTTCGGCACCCTCGACGCCAAGCTCGTCGCCCTGAACAAGGACACCGGCAAGGTGGTGTGGAAGAAGACCGTGGCGGACTACAAGGCCGGCTACTCCATCTCCGCCGCGCCGCTGATCGCCAAGGGCAAGCTGATCACCGGCGTGGCCGGCGGCGAGTTCGGCGTGGTCGGCAAGATCGAGGCCTACAACCCCACCAACGGCGAGCTGCTGTGGAGCCGCCCGACCGTGGAAGGCCACATGGGCTACGTCTACAAGGACGGCAAGGCGGTGGAGAACGGCATCTCCGGCGGCGAGGCGGGCAAGACCTGGCCGGGCGACCTGTGGAAGACCGGCGGCGCCGCGCCCTGGCTGGGCGGCTACTACGACCCGAGCACCGACTCGCTGTTCATCGGCACCGGCAACCCGTCGCCGTGGAACTCGCACCTGCGTCCGGGCGACAACCTGTTCTCCTCCTCGCGCCTGGCGCTGAACCCGGAGGACGGCTCGATCAAGTGGCACTTCCAGACCACCCCGCACGACGGCTGGGACTTCGACGGCGTCAACGAGCTGGTGTCCTTCGACTACAAGGATGGCGGCAAGACCGTGCAGGCCGCGGCTACCGCCGATCGCAACGGTTTCTTCTACGTGCTCGACCGCACCAACGGCAAGTTCATCCGTGGCTTCCCCTTCGTCGACAAGGTGACCTGGGCCAAGGGCCTGGACAAGGACGGCCGGCCGATCTACGACGACGCGCACCGTCCGGGTGCTCCGAGCGAGGGGGGTGAGAAGGGCACTTCGGTGTTCGTCGCGCCGTCGTTCCTCGGTGGCAAGAACTGGATGCCCATGGCCTACAGTCAGGACACCGGGCTGTTCTACGTGCCGTCCAACGAGTGGGGCATGGACATGTGGAACGAGAACATCGCCTACAAGAAGGGCGCGGCGTACCTCGGCGCGGGCTTCACCATCAAGCCGCTGAACGAGAAGTACATCGGCGTGCTGCGCGCCATCGACCCGAAGACCGGCAAGCAGGTCTGGCGCTACGAGAACTACGCGCCGCTGTGGGGCGGCGTGCTGGCGACCCACGGCAACCTGGTGTTCACCGGCAACCCCGAGGGTTACCTGATGGCCTTCGACGCCAGGACTGGCAAGAAACTCTACCAGTTCAACACCGGTTCGGGCGTGATCGCCTCGCCGATCACCTGGGAAATGGACGGCGAGCAGTACGTCACCGTCCTCTCCGGCTGGGGCGGCGCGGTGCCGCTGTGGGGCGGCGAGGTGGCCAAGCGCATCAAGGACCTGGACCAGGGCGGGATGATCTGGACCTTCAAGCTGCCCAAGGATCTGGTGGCGAAGAAGTGATGGTTGTGTGATCGGGGCTAAGGGCCGGCCATTGAGTCGGCCCTTAGCTTTTGCGCCGGCGTGAAACTCAACCTGTAGGAGCGGGCCCTGCCCGCGATACGCCGGCAGGGCCGGCGCTTTCTTTTGCTCCGGTGTTGCCGTTCTGCTGCCTTGGCTTGGGTGTTCCTGCGCCGCTTTGGTGTGTGCTCAGGCTTCCTGTTTCGCCCCCTCGGGCGACCCACTTTGGAAAGACCCAAAGTGGGCAAAGGTCTTGCCCCAATCATCCGGTTTTTCGCTTAGGCGAAAAATTCCCTCGTCGAAGCGAAGTTTCAGGGGCACGCCACGACGGGCCATCCCTGGCCCATCGTGGCTCTCGCGACATCCATGTCGCTCAACCCCTGAAACTTCGCTTCAACGAGGCCTCCTGAACGGGGCGTTCGGAGTGCGTGGGTATTTCTCTGGAAGTCTTTAAGAGCCAAACCCAAAGCCAAACCCAGTGCGAGAGTTGTTGCTCCTCGTAGGAGCGAACTTGCTCGCGAACCGTAGCACGGCCTTTCCCTGTAGGAGCGGGCCATGCCCGCGATCCGCCGGCAAGGCCGGCGTTTCAGGCGGCTCGGCGGTTGGCCGGAATTGCCGGGCAGCGTCCATGGGCGCCATCGCGGGCAGGGCCCGCTCCTGCAAACAGTATCGTAGGGCGCATAACGCGACAGCGTTATCCGCCGTCGCGGCGTCGGCGGATAACCCGTTCCGGGTTATGCGCACTACAACCAGCGACGATCGCCAGTCTACTACCAAATGAGTAACCCACCACGCCCATGGGTGCATTCCGGGGTGGGAAGGGCGCTGCCTAAGATCGCTCCATGACCCGGCCGATTCAGGCCGGGAACCGACAGGAGAGCACCCCATGATCTACGCCGCACCCGGAACCCCAGGCGCCGTCGTCACCCTCAAGCCGCGCTACGGCAACTTCATCGGCGGCGAGTTCGTCGCGCCGGTGCTGGGCCAGTACTTCAGCAACACGTCGCCGGTGAACGGTGAAGTCATCGCCGAGTTCCCGCGCTCCACCGCCGAAGACATCGAGCGCGCCCTCGACGCCGCCCACGCCGCAGCCGGCAGCTGGGGCCGTACCTCGGTGCAGGATCGCGCGCTGATCCTGCTGAAGATCGCCGACCGCATCGAGCAGAACCTGGAGCAGCTCGCCGTCGCCGAGACCTGGGACAACGGCAAGGCCGTGCGCGAGACGCTGAACGCCGATGTGCCGCTGGCCGCTGACCACTTCCGCTACTACGCCGGCTGCATCCGCGCGCAGGAAGGCGGCGCCGCCGAGATCAACGAGAACACCGTCGCCTACCATATCCACGAACCGCTGGGCGTGGTCGGGCAGATCATCCCGTGGAACTTCCCGCTGCTGATGGCCGCGTGGAAGCTGGCCCCGGCCCTGGCCGCCGGCAACTGCGTGGTGCTCAAGCCGGCCGAGCAGACCCCGCTGTCGATCATGCTGCTCGCCGAGATCATCGGCGACCTGCTGCCGCCGGGCGTGCTGAACATCGTCCAGGGCTTCGGCAAGGAAGCGGGGCAGGCGCTGGCCACCAGCAAGCGCATCGCCAAGATCGCCTTCACCGGTTCCACCCCGGTCGGCTCGCACATCCTCCACTGCGCGGCGGAGAACATCATCCCGTCCACCGTGGAGCTGGGCGGCAAGAGCCCGAACATTTTCTTCGAGGACATCATGCAGGCCGAGCCGGCCTTCATCGAGAAGGCTGCCGAGGGCCTGGTGCTGGCGTTCTTCAACCAGGGCGAAGTCTGTACCTGCCCGTCGCGGGCGCTGGTGCAGGAGTCGATCTTCGAGCCGTTCATGCTCGAGGTGATGAAGAAGATCAAGGCGATCAGGCGCGGCAACCCGCTGGACACCGAGACCATGGTCGGCGCCCAGGCCTCGCAGCAGCAGTACGAGAAGATCCTGTCCTACCTCGACATCGCCCAGAGCGAGGGCGCCGAGCTGCTGACCGGCGGTTCCAGCGAGCGCCTGGAGGGCGATCTGGCCAGCGGTTACTACATCCAGCCGACCCTGCTCAAAGGCCATAACGGCATGCGCGTGTTCCAGGAGGAAATCTTCGGCCCGGTGGTGGGCGTGACCACCTTCAAGGACGAAGCCGAAGCCCTGGCGATTGCCAACGACACCGAGTTCGGTCTCGGTGCTGGCGTCTGGACCCGCGACATCAACCGCGCCTGGCGCATGGGGCGTGGCATCCAGTCCGGCCGCGTGTGGACCAACTGCTACCACCTGTATCCGGCCCACGCCGCGTTCGGCGGCTACAAGAAGTCCGGCGTCGGCCGCGAGACCCACAAGATGATGCTCGACCACTACCAGCAGACCAAGAACCTGCTGGTCAGCTACGACATCAACCCGCTGGGCTTCTTCTAACAGTCAGCAGTAAACCGGCGAGCCTTCTCCCATCAGGCTCGCCGGCCCTTCCTGGTGTACCCCGCCTGGCACTCCACCAGGCATCCCTTGTGTCGACGCGCCCGTTCGGGCGGCCGTCCGCTTCCGTGCCCACTTCCATGGGCGACGGCCTTCGTCGAACGCGGCATCTGCCGCGTTTTCTTTTTTCCGGCGCCTGTGTCGCGGTTCGTCCCCGCGTAGGAGCGGACTCCGTCCGCGATTGGCCCCACTTCGCGCCGGACACCATCGCGGATGAATCCGCTCCTACAAGAGCGTTCGCAACGTCCCGCTTGCGCAACAGCTGCCGCGGTCCCGTGCAACACCTGTAGCGCCCGCAACACCTGCCTCGGCGCCGGCAGAAAGCGCCGGAAGCCCCGAACGGCAGGCCCTCCAGCCTATTCCGCCAACCCTGGCACAGCGGTTGCTCTGAGCCTTGCAAGCCGCGGCGAACGATCCGCGGCACCAACAAGAATCGGAGAACCTCCATGAGATCGATTGGCCTGCACGTGCCTTCCGTTCGCCTGCAACCCACTCTGCGCCATTCCCTGCTGACCGCCTCGCTGCTGATGGCCGGTCTGTCCCCGAATATCCACGCCGCTGAAACGCCCGCCAACGTCGATGGCAAGCGCATCGCCGCTGCCGACAAGGAGCCGGGCAACTGGATGACCACCGGCCGTACCTACGACGAGCAGCGCTACAGCCCGCTCAAGCAGATCGACCAGAGCAACGTCGGCAGCCTGGGCCTGGCCTGGAGCCACAAGCTGGACATCGACCGCGGCGTGGAAGCCACGCCCATCGTGGTCGATGGCGTGATGTACACCACCGGGCCGTTCTCCATCGTCTACGCACTGGACGCCCGCACCGGTGAGCAGCTGTGGAAGTACGACCCGCAGTCCGACCGCAGCCGCGCCGGCGAAGCCTGCTGCGATGCGGTGAACCGTGGCGTGGCGGTGTGGAAGGGCAAGGTCTACGTCGGCGTGCTCGACGGTCGCCTGGAAGCCATCGATGCCAAGACCGGCAAGCGCGTGTGGAGCGTCGATACCCGCACCGACCCGTCGCGCAGCATCACCATCACCGGCGCGCCGCGCATCGTGAAGGGCAAGGTGATCATCGGCAACGGCGGCGCCGAGTTCGGCGTGCGCGGCTACATCACCGCCTACGATGCCGAGACCGGCAAGCAGGACTGGCGCTTCTTCACCGTGCCCGGTGACCCCAAGGAGATGCCCAAGGGCAAGGGCATGGAGATCGCCGCCAAGACCTGGTTCGGCGACAACTATGCCAAGCAGGGTGGTGGCGGCACCGTGTGGGACTCGATGTCCTACGACCCCGAGCTGAACCTGCTGTACATCGGCGTCGGCAACGGCTCGTCGTGGAACCCGCGGATCCGCAGCGAAGGCAAGGGCGACAACCTGTTCCTCTCGTCCATCGTCGCGATCAACCCCGACAACGGCGAGTACGTCTGGCACTACCAGACCACGCCGGGAGATGCCTGGGACTTCACCGCCACCGCGCACATCATGCTGGTGGACATGGAGATCAACGGCAAGCAGCGCAAGGTGCTGATGCAGGCGCCGAAGAACGGCTTCTTCTACGTTATCGACCGTGCCACCGGCGAACTGCTCTCGGCCAATAACATCGTGCCGATCAACTGGGCTACCGGTGTCGACCTGAAGACCGGCCGGCCGATCCGCAACGAGAAGGTCTCCGACTACTGGAAGGACCCGGAGAAGAAGGCGCGCCTGATCCAGCCGGCCTTCTGGGGGGCCCACGACTGGCAGCCCATGTCTTACAACCCCAACACCGGCCTGGTGTACATCCCCGCGCACATCATGTCGGCGATGTACCAGGATGTGGACGGCGCGCCGCCGCGCTCCAAGTTCAAGAGCATCTACCAGCTCGACGTCAACACCGGGATGATGCCCGAGGATCCCGAAGGCCTGCGCAAGATCGCCGACACCTGGACCGGCAAGCTGATCGCCTGGGACCCGGTGAAGCAGGAAAAACGCTGGGAAGTGCCGTACAGCACCATCTTCAACGGCGGCACCCTGAGCACCGCCGGCAACCTGGTATTCGAAGGCACCGCCGACGGCCGTGTGGTGGCCTACGCCGCCGAGAACGGCAAGAAGCTCTGGGAATCCCCGGCCAACACCGGCGTGATGGCCGCACCGATCACCTATGAGGTGGATGGCGAGCAGTACGTGACCTTCATGGCCGGCTGGGGCGGCGCCTTCTCCACCTTTGCCGGGGCCCTGTCGCTGCGCGCCGGGGTCAAGCCCAACGCCCAGGTGCTGACCTACAAGCTGGGCGGCACCGCGAAGCTGCCGGACATCAACTACAAGTGGGCCGACCGCAAGCCCGAGCCGCCGGCGCTGACCGGCACCACCGCGCAGATCGACCAGGGTCGCGAGCTGTTCAACGGCAGCTGCTCGCAGTGCCACGGCATCAACGCCATCAGTGGCGGCGTGGTGCCCGACCTGCGCACCCTCAGCGCGGAAAACCACCAGCGCTTCCTCGGCATCATCTACGGCGGCCGCATCCCCGATGGCATGCCTTCGTTCCAGGGCCACCTCGACCTGCAGCAGGCCGAGGCCGTGCACCAGTACCTGATCAAGCGCGCCTACGACCTCAAGGAACAACTGGCCGGCGCGCAGAAGACCGCCGCCAAGTGACCGTCTAAAAGGAGACCAACCCCATGACTGACGTGACAACCTACCAGCACTACATCGACAACCGCTTCGTTGCCGGCGAGCCGTTGATCGAGGTGCACAATCCAGCCAACGGCGAGTTGCTGGCGCGCATTCCCGAGGCCAGCGCGGCCCAGGTGGACAGCGCCATCGGTGCCGCCCGCCAGGCGCAGAAGGCCTGGGCGGCGAAGCCCGCCATCGAGCGCGCCGGCTACCTGCGCAAGATCGCCGAGAAGGTTCGCGCCAACGCGCCGCGCCTGGCGAAAATCATTACTGCCGAGCAGGGCAAGGTGCCGGCGCTGGCGGAAGTGGAGGTGAACTTCACCGCCGACTACCTCGACTACATGGCCGAGTGGGCGCGCCGCCTGGAAGGCGAAGTGCTGACCAGCGACCGCGCCGGCGAGCACATCTTCCTGCTGCGCAAGCCGCTGGGTGTGGTGGCGGGTATCCTGCCGTGGAACTTCCCGTTCTTCCTGATCGCCCGGAAGATGGCGCCGGCCCTGCTGACCGGCAACACCATCGTCATCAAGCCCAGTGAAGAAACCCCGATCAACTGCTTCGAGTTCGCCCGCCTGGTGGCGGAAACCGACCTGCCCACCGGCGTCTTCAACGTCGTCGGCGGCACCGGGGCCAGCGCCGGTAGCGCGCTGACCAGCCACGCCGGGGTGGACCTGATCAGCTTCACCGGCAGCGTCGCCACCGGCTCGCGGATCATGGCCGCGGCCGCGCCGAATATCACCAAGCTGAACCTCGAACTGGGCGGCAAGGCGCCGGCCATCGTCCTCGCCGATGCCGACCTGGAACTGGCGGTGAATGCCATCAAGGCCTCGCGGGTGATCAATACCGGGCAGGTGTGCAACTGCGCCGAGCGCGTCTACGTGCAGCGCCAGGTGGCCGACCAGTTCATCGAGAAGATCGCCGCCGCCATGGCCGCCACCCGCTTCGGCGACCCGAACGTGCAGGCCGACCTCGACATGGGTCCGCTGGTCAACCAGATCGGCCTGGACAAGGTCGCGCAGATGGTCCGCACGGCGACCGGGCAGGGCGCCCAGATCATCACCGGCGGCGCCGTCGCCGACCTCGGCAAGGGCTTCCACTACCAGCCCACCGTGCTCGCCGGCTGCAAGGGCGACATGGAGATCATGCGCAAGGAAATCTTCGGCCCGGTGCTGCCGATCCAGGTGGTGGACGACCTCGACGAAGCCATCGCCCTGGCCAATGACAGCGACTACGGCCTGACCTCGTCGATCTACACCCGCAACCTCAGCGCCGCCCTCAAGGCCAGCCGCGAACTGGACTTCGGCGAGACCTACATCAACCGCGAGAACTTCGAGGCGATGCAGGGCTTCCACGCCGGCACCCGCAAGTCCGGTATCGGCGGCGCGGATGGCAAGCATGGGTTGTACGAGTACACGCACACGCATGTGGTTTATGCGCAGGAGTGAGCTACCGGTTAGTCCGTGACTGGGCGTAGGCCCTCTCCCCAGCCCTGGCGGGGGAGAGTGGGCCAGGGCGCGCACGGTGTTTCCTGGGAAAGAGAATGCCGTACCGGTAAACCCATCACCGTTTTGCTTGGGCGGGCCTTCCTTGCCAGGTGAGGCCCGCTCCTTTTTCCCTGCGCCTGGATGCGTGCCTTGCGCAGGAGGTTGCCGCGCAAGGTCTGTCGCGGGCATGGCCCGCTCCTACAGGAGTGCGGGGCATGCCGGCAACAAGCGGGCGCAGGGAAAAGGGAAAGGATCAATACAGCGCATTGGGCTGCACGATGCCGTGCTTCTTCATCTTCCGATACAGGGTCGACCGGGCAATGCCGAACTGCTGCGCCACCGCACTGATATTCCACTGCTGCTCACGCAGCGCCGCCAGCAGGTGGCGGGCTTCGTCGTCGTCCAGGCGGGCGGCGAGGGCGGTGGCTGCCGGCGGTGTTTCGCAGGCCACGGCGGGAGCGGCCTGATGCAGTTCCATCGGCAGGCAGTCCAGGTCGATGCGGCCGTCCTCGGCGAGGGCGGCAGCGTAGCGCAGGCAGTTCAGCAACTGGCGGATGTTGCCCGGCCACGGATGGCCGCGCAGCCGCTCGCGCACCGCGGCATCGAGGTGCAGCTTGCCGCCCAGGCCGGCCAGCAGGCTGTCGATGAGCGCCTCGCGGTCTGTGCGCTCGCGCAGCGCTGGCAGTTGCAGGGTCATGCCGGCGAGGCGGTAGAACAGGTCCTCGCGGAAGCCCTTGGCGCGGATCATCTCGGCCAGGTTCTGGTGGGTCGCCGAGACCACCTGCACGTCCAGCGCCACCGGCGCTTCGGCGCCCAGCGGGAGGATTTCCCGCTCGGCCAGCACGCGCAGCAGGCGCGTCTGCAGGTGCGCGGGCATGTCGCCGATCTCGTCGAGGAACAGGGTGCCGCCATTGGCCAGTTCCAGCTTGCCCTTCATGCCCTTCTTGCTGGCACCGGTGAAGCTGCCGCCGCGGTAGCCGAACAGCTCACTCTCGATCAGGCTCTCCGGAATCGCCGCGCAGTTCAGTGCGACGAAGGGCCCGGCGTGGCGTGCGCTGGCCTGGTGGATGGCGCGGGCGAAGGCTTCCTTGCCGGTGCCGGTCTCGCCGGTGACCAGGATGGAGATGCCCTTGTCGAGCACCTTGCGCAGCTTGCGCACGCCGTCCTGCAGGCGCGGGTCGGCGCCAGCGAGTCGGGCGAGGTCGGGATGCTCCGGACTCTTGGTTGCACCCGTGGCCGGTGCACTGCGGCGCGGTGGGCTGGCCGGAGTGCGCAGGCCGACGTCCACCAGCGCGTGATCAGCGAGGGTGCGCAGGCGGATGCCCCGTGCGCCGCCCTTGCTCAGGTCGAGCAACTGATCGACGTCCGCTTCCAGCAACTGCTCGATGCGGCTGCCCAGCAGCTCGCCACGGCAGGCGGTGAAGGCGGCGTGGTTGCCGCCGATCACCCGGCCCTGTTCGTCGAGGGCGATCAGCTGTTCGTTGGCCAGGTCCGACACCTCGTCGCGGGCCTTCACCGAGAGGGTCAGGCGGTCGCGGTAGCGCTGGCGGAAGCTGGCGTTCTCGATCAGCCGGGCGTACAGGATCACCAGCTGCAGGGTCAGGTACTGCGCGTCCTTGGGCCCGTCGTTGTACAGGCAGGTGGCGTTCAGGCAGCCGCGCAGGCGGTGCTGGGCGTCGAAGATCGGCGCCACCGAGCAGCTCAGGCGGAAGTTGCTGACCAGGAAGTGTTCCTGGCGGTGAATGGTCAGCGCCTCGCCGGCGGCCAGCGCGGTGCCGATGCCGTTGGTGCCGGCGATGGATTCGTCCCAGCGCGCGCCGACGATCAGCCCGGCCTGGGTGTAGCGGTCGCGCTCGCTGGGCAGGCGCGCATCGAGGGTGATGCCGCGCTCGTCGCTGAGCAGCACCGCGAAACCTGCCGGCAGCACGCGCCGGGCGAGGCCGGTGACGCCCTGGCTGGCGATGGCCAGGTAGTCCTGGTGCAGGCCCTGGTGGTCGCGGATTTCCCCGGCGGTGAGGATGTGTTTTTCCGCCCGCGCGCGCGGGTCGAGATGGTGCTCCATCACGCTGCGGTACCAGGAGCGCGCGATGGCGCCCTCGGGCTGGATGTCACGCTCGCCGAAGTGATCGGCAATAAAGGCAGCAAGGTCGTTCGGGCAGTTTTCCAGGGATTGCGGGTGCATGGTCACTCCCGGCGGCCGTCAGCATGGCTGCGGCGCATTGTTTTTGTAAGGGACCGGCTCCGTGTAGGACCGTTCCTAGGAAGAGCCAGTCTAGACCGGTCGGTCACGGGCGACGAGTGCCCGAGCAAGGCCTGTGCCGAATCACTCCACGTGGGGCGTCCAGCCCCACGCCAGAGCGTTCGCCCCCGGAGGGCGCGAGCGCAACCGGGCAACGGCTGTCGCAGCGATGGGACAGTTGTAGCGGCGGGGCGCGACAGCTGTCGCGGGCCCGCTACCAAATCAGGGGGGAATCTCCTTCGAAAGTATCATTCGGAGTGTCTGACCCTGGTGTTTAACTCGACTTGCCGGTCCTGCCGGCACCTTGCCTAACAAAAAAAGAGGACAGACCCATGTGGACCAAGCCTAGCTTCACCGACCTGCGCCTTGGCTTCGAAGTGACCTTGTACTTCGCCAACCGCTGATCCACTGCGCCCCGGTCCGCCGGGGCCCCTGCCCACGGGGCACTGTCATGCACATCCGAATTCTCGGGTCGGCCGCCGGTGGCGGCTTTCCCCAGTGGAACTGCAACTGCCGCAACTGTCGCGGCGTACGCGACGGCAGCGTGATCGCGCAGCCACGCACCCAATCCTCCATCGCGCTGTCCGACGACGGCGCCAACTGGATTCTCTGCAACGCCTCACCCGACATCCGCGTCCAGCTGGCGTCGTTCCCGGCGTTGCAGCCGGCGCGGCGCCTGCGCGATTCGGCGGTTGCCGCGATCATCCTGCTGGACAGCCAGATCGACCACACCACCGGCCTGCTCAGCCTGCGTGAAGGCTGCCCGCACGAGGTGTGGTGCACGGAGATGGTTCACCAGGACCTGTCCACCGGTTTCCCGCTGTTCCCCATGCTGTCGCACTGGAACGGCGGGCTGAAGCACCGGCTCATAGAGCTGGACGCGAAGCCCTTCAGCATCCCGGCCTGCCCGGGCCTGCGCCTCACCGCCATCGCCCTGCGCAGCAGCGCGCCGCCGTATTCGCCGCACCGGGGCAACCCGCATCCGGGCGACAACATCGGTCTGTTCATCGAGGACCTGTCCACCGGCGGCAAGCTGTTCTACGCACCCGGCCTGGGCCAGGTGGACGACCAGCTGCTGGGCTGGATGCGCCGCGCCGACTGCCTGCTGGTGGACGGCACGCTGTGGCGCGACGACGAGATGCGCGTCTGCGAAGTGGGCGACAAGCTCGGCAGCGAGATGGGCCACCTGGCCCAGAGCGGGCCGGGCGGGATGATCGAGGTGCTCGACGGCCTCGACGGGCCGCGCAAGGTGCTCATCCACATCAACAACACCAATCCCATCCTCGACATCGCCTCGCCGGAACGTGCCGAACTGGACGCCCGCGGCATCGAGGTGGCCTTCGACGGCATGGGCATCCAGCTCTAAGACGCTGAAAGGAAAGCGCGATGACCCGTGAAGCCATGAGCCCTGCCGAGTTCGAACAGGCGCTGCGCGCCAGGGGCGCCTGCTACCACATCTACCACCCGTACCACGTGGCCATGTACGAAGGCCGCGCCAGCCGCGAGCAGATCCAGGGCTGGGTGGCCAACCGCTTCTACTACCAGCTGAACATCCCGCTGAAGGACGCGGCGATCCTCGCCAACTGCCCGGACCGCGAGGTGCGCCGCGAATGGCTGCAGCGCATCCTCGACCACGATGGCGCGCCCGGCGAGGAGGGCGGCATCGAGGCCTGGCTGCGCCTGGCCGAATCCGTGGGGCTGGACCGCGAGCAGGTGCTGTCCGAGGAACTGGTGCTGCCCGGCGTGCGCTTCGCCGTGGACGCCTACGTCAACTTCGCCCGCCGCGCCAGCTGGCAGGAAGCCGCCAGCAGCTCGCTGACCGAGCTGTTCGCCCCGCAGATCCACCAGTCGCGCCTGGACAGCTGGCCGCAGCACTACCCGTGGATCGACGCCAGCGGCTACGACTACTTCCGCAAGCGCCTGTCCCAGGCGCGCCGCGACGTCGAGCACGGCCTGCGCATCACCCTGGAGCACTACCGCACCCGCGAGGCCCAGGAGCGCATGCTGGAAATCCTGCAATTCAAGCTCGACGTGCTCTGGAGCATGCTCGACGCGATGAGCATGGCCTATGAACTGGGGCGCCCGCCGTACCACACGGTGACGAGCGAGCGCGTATGGCACAGGGGGTTGCTGTGATGAGTCTGCCTTCGCTGGACAGTATCCCGGCGCTGCGCCGGGGTTTCCGCCTGCAGTTCGAACCGGCCCAGGGCTGCCATGTGCTGCTCTATCCTGAAGGGATGGTGAAGCTCAACGACAGCGCCGGGGCGATCCTCGGCCGGGTCGACGGGCAAGCTGACGTCGCCGGCATCATCGATGGCCTGCGTGCCGATTTCCCCGGCGTGCCGGGCATCGACGAAGACATCCTGGCATTCCTCGAGGTGGCCCATGCGCAATTCTGGATCGAGCTGCGCTGAGGCGCCGGTAGGCCCGCCACTGTGGCTGCTGGCCGAGCTGACCTACCGTTGCCCGCTGCAGTGCCCGTACTGTTCCAACCCGCTGGACTTCGCCAAGGGCGGCGAGGAGTTGACCACCGCGCAGTGGATCGAGGTGTTCCGCCAGGCCCGCGAGATGGGCGCGGCACAGCTGGGCTTCTCCGGCGGCGAGCCGCTGGTGCGCCAGGACCTCGCCGAGCTGATCGCCGCGGCCCGCGGGCTGGGCTTCTATACCAACCTGATCACCTCCGGCATCGGGCTCAACGAAAAGCGCCTGAAGGAGTTCGCCGACGCCGGCCTGGACCATATCCAGATCAGCTTCCAGGCCGCCGACGAGGAGGTGAACAACCTGCTCGCCGGCTCGCGCAAGGCCTTCGCCCAGAAGCTCGCCATGGCCCGCGCGGTGAAGGCCCACGGCTACCCGATGGTGCTGAACTTCGTCACCCACCGGCACAACATCGACAGCATCGACCGGATCATCGAGCTGTGCATCGAGCTGGAGGCCGACTTCGTCGAACTCGCCACCTGCCAGTTCTATGGCTGGGCCGAGCTGAACCGTGCCGGCCTGCTGCCGACCCGCGAACAGCTGCAGCGCGCCGAGCGCATCACCGCGCAGTACCGCGAGCGTCTGGCTGCCGAGGGCAACCCGTGCAAGCTGATCTTCGTGGTGCCCGACTACTACGAGGAGCGCCCCAAGGCCTGCATGGGCGGCTGGGGCAGCGTGTTCCTCGATGTCACCCCGGACGGCACCGCGCTGCCGTGCCACAGCGCGCGACAATTGCCGGTGAAGTTCCCCAACGTGCGCGAGCACAGCCTGCAGCACATCTGGTACGAGTCGTTCGGTTTCAACCGCTTTCGCGGCGACGCCTGGATGCCCGAGCCGTGTCGTTCCTGCGACGAGAAGGAGCGCGACTTCGGCGGCTGCCGCTGCCAGGCCTTCATGCTTACCGGCGACGCCGAGGCCACCGACCCGGTGTGCGCCAAGTCGGCCCACCACGGCATCATCCTCGACGCCCGTCGCGAGGCGGAAACCGCGGCTGCGCCGCTCAGCGCGCTGACCCTGCGCAACGAGCGTGCCTCACAACTGATCTGCAAGGCCTGAGGATGGACCGCAGCGCCTGGAGCGCCGAACGCGCGGTAGCCGCCGCCGGGGATTTTGCCGAGCTGCACGTGGCCCACGGCGGGCTGCTGTGGGCCGCCTTCGATCCCGCCAGCGCGCGCTGCCGGCTGTTCCTCCGCCGCGAAGGGCAGAGCGTCGAGCTGACGCCGGCCGGCGCCTCGCTGCGCAGCCGCGTCTACGAATACGGTGGCGGCGCCTGCTGCGCGACCGCCGACGGCGTGGCCTGGGTCGAAGAGGGCGACCAGCAGGTGCACTGGCTGCGCCTGGGCGGCGCGCCACGGCCGATCACCCATCGCGACGACTGTCGTTATGGCGACCTGCACTACGTGCCGGCGTGGAATGCGCTGCTGGCGGTGGAGGAGCAGAATGGCAGCGACGGGGTGATCCACCGGGTTGTCCGCCTCGATGCCGATGGCCGGCGTCGGGTGATCGCCGCCGGCGCGGATTTCTACGCCTCCCCGGTGGTCGACAGCAGCGCCGAGCGGATTGTCTGGGTGGAATGGGATCGCCCGCACCAGCCCTGGACGCGCACCCGCCTGTGCGAGTCCTTCGCCGGGGAGGAACGCTGCCTGGCCGGGCAGGCCCGCCACGAATCGATCCAGCAGCCGCGCTTCGCCGAGGACGACCGCCTGCACTGGCTGAGCGACGGCGACGGTTACTGGCAGCCCTGCCACGAAGGCCCCCGGGTTATTCCCCGTGCTGCCGCCGACCATGCCGGCGCACCCTGGCAACTGGGCGGGCGGACCTTCCTGCCATTGCCCCACGGCGCACTGCTGGCGACCCGTTACGAGGACGGCCGCGGCGTACTGGTGCTGTATGACGGGCGGGGCGGCGAACGCCGGCTGGCCCCGGAATACAGTCGGTTTCGCTCGCTGGCTGCGGATGAGCGGCATTTCTACTGCATTGCCGCCGCGCCGGACCGCCTGCCGACGCTGCTGGCGATCCGCCGGGTGGACGGCTCCATCCAGGTGCTGGCCGGTGGCGACCGACCGCTACCCGAGGCCGAGCTGTCCCGTGGCGAAGTCTTCCATTACCCGGTGGGCGAGGATGAATGCGGCCACGGCTTCTTCTATCCGCCCTTCGCCGCGGAAGGGACGCCGCCACTGGTGGTGTTCCTGCACGGCGGGCCGACCTCGGCCAGTTACCCGGTGTTCGACGGGCGCATCCAGTTCTGGACGCGCCGGGGCTTCGCCGTGGCGGACATCAACTACCGCGGCAGCAGCGGCTACGGGCGCGCCTACCGCGAGCGCCTGCACCTGGGCTGGGGCCAGGTGGAAGTGGAGGATATCGGCGCGGCGCTGGATTTCCTTGGCAAGACCGGGCGCATCGACCGCCAGCGGGTGTTCGTGCGCGGCGCCAGTGCTGGCGGCTACAGCGCGCTGATGGCCCTGGCGCGGCTGCCGGGCCTGCGTGGCGGCGCCAGCCTGTATGGCGTCAGCGACCCGCAGGCGCTGGCAAGGGTCACCCACAAGTTCGAGGCGGACTACCTGGACTGGCTGATCGGCGACCCGCAACAGGACGCCGAACGTTACCGCGAGCGCACGCCGGTGCTGCAGGCCGAGCACATCCACGCGCCGGTGATCTTCTTCCAGGGCGAACTGGACGCCGTGGTGGTGCCGGCGCAGACCGATGCCATGGTCGACAGCCTGCGCCAGCGTGGTGTGCCGGTGGAAGTGCACCGCTACGCAGGGGAGCGCCATGGCTTCCGTCAGGCCGCCAACCTGGCCCATGCGCTGGAGGCTGAGTGGCGCTTCTATCAGGCGCTGCTGGCGGGCTGATATCTGTCGGATCGGGCTGTCAGAACCGTCTGCCAAGGTCGCATTGCAATACCTGACGGATGCAGTAGGCTGCCGGAAACATCCCATAACAATAACGACAGAGCCCCCGATGTCCCACGAGCTCAGCCAGCTGCGCAAGTTCGTCTCGCCAGAGATCATTTTCGGTGCCGGATGCCGGCACAATGTCGCCAATTACGTGAAAACCTTCGGCGCCCGCAAGGTCCTGGTGGTATCGGACCCCGGTGTAGTCGCCGCCGGCTGGGTCGCCGATATCGAGGCCAGCCTGGCCGCCCAGCACATCCCCTTCTGCCGTTACACCGAGGTGTCGCCCAACCCGCGCGTGGAAGAAGTCATGCGCGGCGCCGACGTCTACCGCAGCGAAGGCTGCAACGTGATAGTCGCAGTCGGCGGCGGCAGCCCGATGGACTGCGCCAAGGGCATCGGCATCGTCGCCGCCCACGGCCGCAACATCCTCGAGTTCGAGGGCGTGGACACCCTGCGTGTGCCCAGCCCGCCGCTGATCCTGATCCCGACCACCGCCGGCACCTCGGCGGATGTCTCGCAGTTCGTGATCATCTCCAACCAGGACGAGCGGATGAAGTTCTCCATCGTCAGCAAGGCGGTGGTGCCCGACGTGTCGCTGATCGACCCGGAAACCACCCTGACCATGGACCCGTTCCTCTCCGCCTGCACCGGCATCGACGCGCTGGTGCACGCCATCGAGGCCTTCGTTTCAACCGGCCACGGTCCGCTCACCGACCCCCACGCGCTGGAGGCCATGCGGCTGATCAACGGCAACCTGGTGCAGATGATCGCCAACCCGGCGGACATCGCCCTGCGCGAGAAGATCATGCTCGGCAGCATGCAGGCGGGGCTGGCGTTCTCCAACGCGATCCTCGGCGCGGTGCACGCCATGTCCCACAGCCTGGGCGGTTACCTCGACCTGCCGCACGGGCTGTGCAACGCCGTGCTGGTCGAGCACGTGGTGGCCTTCAACTACAGCGCCGCGCCCGAGCGCTTCAAGGTGATCGCCGAGACCTTCGGCATCGACTGCCGCGGGATGAACCACGCGCAGATCCGTCAGCGCCTGGTGGAGCACCTGATCGCCCTGAAGAACGCCGTGGGCTTCCACGAAAGCCTCGGCCTGCATGGCGTGGGCAGTTCCGACATTCCCTTCCTCTCGCGCCACGCGATGCAGGATCCGTGCATCCTTACTAACCCTCGTGAATCCAGCCTGCGCGATGTCGAGGTGGTGTATGGCGAGGCCCTCTGACGAGCAGCAGCAACAGGCCCTGGCCGGGCTGCTCGGCCTGGGCAGCCATTCCGCGCGCAAGAGCCACTACCCCGAGCTGGTGGCACGGCTGGATGAGCTGGAAGCCGAGCGCAATCGCTACAAATGGCTGTTCGAACACGCCGTCCACGGCATCTTCCAGGCCAGCCTGAACCAGGGCCTGCGCGCCGCCAACCCGGCGCTGGCGCGGATGCTCGGCTATGAAGACCCGCAGCAGGTGCTGTTCAGCCTGCAGGACATGGCCAGCCAGCTGTTCGTTGGCGGCGAGACGGAGATGCGCCGCATCCGCGCGCTGCTGCGCGAGCGCGATGGCCTGTTCGGCTACGAGACCTGCCTGCGCCGCCGCGACGGCAGCCATGTCGTCGTGTTGATGAACCTGTTGATCAAGCCCGACGAAGACGGCCTGGTGGAAGGCTTCGTCGCCGACATCAGCGAGCGCGTCCAGGCCCAGCAGCGCCTGCAGAGCCTGAACGAGGAGCTGGAGCAGCGCGTCGCCGAGCGTACCCGCGAGCTGGAAGGCTTGAATCAGCAGCTGCGCGCAGCCCGCGACGCCGCCGAGGCCGCCAACAACAGCAAGGACAAGTACCTGGCCGCTGCCAGCCACGACCTGCTGCAACCGCTGAATGCCGCGCGCCTGCTGGTTTCCACCCTGCGCGAACGCAAGCTGCCGAACGCCGAGCAGGTACTGGTGGAGCGCACGCACCAGGCGCTCGAGGGCGCCGAGGACCTGCTCACCGACCTTCTGGAGATCGCTCGCCTGGACCAGAGCGCGATCCGTCCGGACCTGGATGTGTACCCGCTGGACGAACTGCTCGGCCCGCTGGTCTCGGAGTTCGACGAAGTGGCCCGCGCCGCCGGACTGCAGCTGCGCTCACGGATTCCCGCGCTGGCGGTGCGCACTGACCACCGTCTGCTGTCGCGCATCCTGCGCAATTTCCTCAGCAATGCCTGCCGCTACACCGAGCGCGGCAGTGTGATGCTCGCTGCACGCCGGCGCGGCGATAGCGTCAGGCTGGAAGTCTGGGACACCGGACGGGGGATTCCGGCGGAGCAGTTGCAGGCCATCTTCCTCGAGTTCAACCAGCTCGACGCCGGCCGTGCAGCAGATCGCCGGGGTGTCGGACTGGGTTTGGCGATTGTCGACCGCATCGCCGGCATCCTCGGGTGTCGGGTGCAGGTGCGCTCGGTGCCGGGGCGCGGTTCGGTGTTCGCCATCGAAGTCCCGCTGGTGCGGGACCTGCCGCAGCCGGGGTTGGTGGACAGCGGTCCGCGCCCGGTGACCGGCGATCCGCTGCCGGGGCGACGCCTGCTGGTGATCGACAACGAGGAGGCGATCCTCGCCAGCATGGCTGCGCTGCTCGGGCAGTGGGGCTGCGAGGTGCTGGTGGCGACCAGCTACGAGGAAGCGCTGCAGGCGCTGGATGGCAAGGCGCCGGAGGTGATCCTGGCCGACTATCACCTCGACCATGGCCGTACCGGCTGCGAGGCGGTGCGGGGCCTGCGCGAGCATTTCCGCCGCGAGCTGCCGGCGCTGATGATCACCGCCGACCGCAGCGACGAGTGCCGCCGCGCGCTGCAGCGGCTGGGGATGCCGCTGCTGAACAAACCGGTGAAGCCGGGCAAGCTGCGCGCGACGCTGAGCGTGCTGCTCACTCATTGAAGTCGTTCAGCGGTCCTTGCGCCCGAGCATGCCGTTGACCTTGTCGCGCAGCGCGTCGATGGAGAACGGCTTGGCGATCATCGACATGCGCGTGGCCAGTTCGCTGCCATCGATATGGACGATCTCGGCGTAGCCGGTGGCGAACAGGATCGGCAGCTCCGGTCGCGCCTCGCGCGCGGCCACGGCCAGTTCCTCGCCGTTCATGCCCGGCAGGCCGACATCGGTGAGCAGCAGGTGGATGGTGGTATCTCCCTGCAGGATCGACAGCGCCTCTTCGGCGTCCTCGGCCTGCAGCACCTGGTAGCCAATCTCCTCCAGCACTTCGACGGTGAGCATGCGCACCAGGTCGTTGTCCTCGACGACCAGGACGCACTGCTGCTCGTTGGCCGGTTCATTGGGGGGCGTAGGGGCGTCGGGAATGCTGACCACTGAGTTGCCTCTCGGGAAATAGAGTGTGACGCAGGTGCCCTGGCCGGGCTCGCTGCGCAGGCGGATGTGCCCGCCGGATTGTTTGATGAAGCCGTAGACCATCGACAGGCCCAGCCCGCTGTTGGGGCCGATGCCCTTGGTGGTGAAAAACGGGTCGAAGACGTGAGTCAGGGTCGACGGGCTCATGCCCTGACCGCTGTCCTGCAGGGCGAGGGCGAGGTAGTCGCCCGCCGGCAGCTCATGGTCGCCACTGACGATTTCCTGGTGCTGCAGGCTGATTTCCAGGCTGCCACCGCCGGGCATGGCGTCGCGGGCGTTCTCCACCAGGTGGAGCAGGGCCTTGTGCAACTGGTCGCGATCGGTGAGTACGCTTTGCGCCTCGCTCAGTTCCAGCGTCAGGGTGACCTCCGGCCCGGCCCGTTCGATCAGCTCGTCCTGCCATTCACTGAGATGCTGGCCGAGGTCCACCGGGTGCATGGCCAGCGCCTGGCGACGGGCAAAAGCCAGCAGGTTGTGGGTCAGTTCGGCGGCGCGCTCGGTGGCCTGGGTGGCGGCCTGCAGGATGTGGCTGAGCTCGGGCTGGGCGTTGGCCGGTGCGCGGCGGTTGATCAGATCGAGACTGAAGCGGATGCTCGCCAGCAGGTTGTTGAAGTCGTGGGCGATGCCGCCGGTGAGCTGGCCGACAGCCTCCATGCGCTGGGCGTTGAGCAGGGCGGTCTGCGCCTGCTCCAGCAGCAGTGCGCCGCGCTTCTGCTCGGTGACGTCGCGGCCGCAGCCGTAGATCACGCCGTTCTCCTCGGTGGCGTGCCAGGAAATCCAGCGGTAGCTGCCGTCAGCGTGGCGCATGCGGTTGACGAAGTGCTGCAGGCGTTCGCCCTGCGCCAGTGCGGCGCGGCCGTCGACGCTGGCCGCGAGGTCGTCGGGGTGCACCAGATCTTCGCTGTTCAGCCCGCTCAGCTGCTCCTCGCTCCAGCCGAGGGTGCTGGTCCAGGCCGGGTTGACGCTGCGCAGCAGGCCGTCGTGTTCGAGCACGCAGAACAGGTCCTGGCTTACTGCCCAGACGCGGTCGCGTTCCAGGGTGCGCAGGCGGGCTTCTTCCTGCACTGCGGCCTTCAGTCGGCGCTCTTCCGTGCGCAGGCTGGCAGCAGCCAGGGCGTGGCCGAGGAGGGCGGCCAGCTCGTTGAAGAAAGTTGCGTAGTTCTCGTCCAGGCGCCGGCGCGGGCTGATGCCGAACACCGCGAGGCTGTCGGCATGGCCGTGCAGCGGGGTGGCGTAGGTGCTGTCGAGCAGTTCCGGCCAGGGCGCGAAGGCGCGCACGTACTGGCTGCCCAGGGGCGACTGATGGGCTTGCGTGAGGCCGTTGAACAGATGCAGCGGGTCGTCTTCGGCGCTCAGCTGTGCCGGTGCGAAGCGGTCTTCAGGCGCGGTGCCGCAGGCGCCAAGCAGGATGCCGGCTTGGTAGATCAGGCAGAAGGGCACGTCGTGGCTGGCCTCGGCGAGCAGGGCAAAGGCCTGGGCGCAGATCTGCGTGCTGTCGTCGGGCTGCCCGAGGCGTTCGGCCATGCGCGTGAGCAGGCGCTGGCGGCGTTGCTGGATGACGTTGCCGGTGGTCTCCACGGCGGTGTTGAACAGGCCGATGGGCTTGCCGTCCTCGCCGAAGATCGGGCTGACGTTGTAGGTGAAGTAGGCTTCCTCGACGTAGCCGAAACGCACCATGGGCAGCAGGCGGTCTTCCTCGTGGGCGGCGACGCCGGTCTGCAGGATGCCGTTGTACATGGGGTCGATGATCGGCCAGATGTCCGACCAGGCGATGCGTGCCGGCTGGCCCAGGCAGGCGGGGTGCTTGTCGCCGGGGATGACGCTCCAGGCGTCGTTGTACAGCAGGATGAATTCCGGCCCCCAGTAGATGCACACCGGCAGCTTCGAATTGAGCCCGACTTCGAGAATGCCCTTGAGCGTCGCCGGCCACTGATCCATCGGGCCAAGCGGCGTGGCTGCCCAGTCGTGCTGGCGGATCAGCGGTGCCATGGCGCTACTGCTGTTGAGGAAGTCGCCCTGGCCCTGCACTGACGAAATGGGGGTTTCCCCCGGTGAGCTTGGCATCGAGCAAACCCTGCGACCGATTGATCTTCTGTTCCTTGTCGGACGTTGGAAAGGCACCGTGAGAGATAATTCCACTTTTCTCTCAGCTTGTTCCGCGAAAATTTCGAACGTCCTGCGGGAGTGGCTGTCAATTCGCCAGCTGGTGTGTAGCCTACAACGCTTAGCGTTATTATTTCCGCAGTTTAAAGAACGTTCTTACAATAACTTCAAATACTTACCTGGCATCTGTCGCAATCTCCGAGCTGCGAGTGGATTGCGCCCAGGGAAGAAACGCCATCAGGGACCCTGCAGATGAACCAGAAAGCTGTCGCCGACGAAAGCGCCTTCCGCCGCATCCTGGCGCGCAACATGGCGCTGCCGCTGGGCATCTGCCTGCTCGGCGCGGTGCTGTTCATCGGCCTGATCCTTTATATGCTCGACGTGCTGGGCTGGGTCGAACACACCGACCGGGTGATCTCCAGCGCCAACGAGATGCAGCGCTTGAGCGTCGACCAGGAGAGCGGCCTGCGCGGCTTCCTGATCACCGGCGATCCAGGTTTCCTGGAACCCCTGGAGCAGGCGCGGCCGCGGATCAATTCCGGCCTCAAGAGCCTCTCCGAGCTGGTGGCGGACAACCCTCCGCAGGTGGAGCGAGTAGGCCGCCTGACCTCGATGCAGGACGAATGGATGACCTTCGCCCAGCAGATGATCGAGCAGCGCCGCCAGGGCCAGGACACCTCCGACGCCATAAAGGCCGGGCGCGGCAAGAGCATGATGGATGCGATCCGCGCCCAGTACGCCTCACTGATCAATACCGAACAGCAGCTGCGCCACGACCGCAACCAGTTCGCCTCCAGCCTCTCCACGGGCGTGGTCGTCCTCTACCTGGTGTTCAGTATCGTGGTCGGCACGCTGCTGGCCTATTTCGGTCGCCGCCAGCTGGTCAGCCTGTCCGAGTCCTACTCCGAATCTCTGCGCCGCCAGGTGGCGCATAACGAACACCTGGCGCGCCAGGCCTGGCTGCGCGACGGCCAGAGCCGCCTGGGCGAGCAATTGATCGGCCAGCAGTCGCTGCCGACCCTGGGGCGCAGCCTGATGGACTTCCTCGGCGAGTTCGTCGCCTCCCCGGTGGGCGCGCTGTATGTGCGTGATGATCGCGGTGGCCTGCGCCTGTCCGGCACCTTCGGCTTCGCCACCGATGCCTTGGGCGAGGACTACTTCGCCCCGGACGAAAGCCTGATCGCCCAGGCCGCGCGTCAGCGCAAGTTGCGCGTGGTCGACGGCCTGCCGCCGGATTACCTGAAGGTGAACTCCGCCCTGGGCAACGGCCAGCCGGTGAGCGTGGCGCTGCTGCCGCTGCTCAACGACGGCGGCGTGGTCGGCGTGCTGGAGCTGGGCTTCCTGCGCGAGCTGGAAGAGCGCGACCAGGCCTTCCTGCAGAACGTCGCCGAGACCCTCGGCAGCGCCATCGCTTCGGCGCAGCATCGCCAGCGCCAGCAGGATCTGCTGGCCGAGACCCAGCAGCTCAACGAAGAGCTGCAGGTGCAGCAGGAAGAGCTGAAGACCGCCAACGAGGAACTGGAAGAACAGTCGCGGGTGCTCAAGGAGTCCCAGGCGCACCTCGAGGCCCAGCAGGCGGAACTGGAGCAGACCAACGAGCGCCTCGCCGAGCAGACCCAGGAGCTGGCCGCCCAGCGCGACGATCTCGACGGCAAGAACACCGAACTGAACCAGGCTCGCCTGGACCTGCAGGGCCGCGCCGACGAGCTGCAACGCGCCAGCCGCTACAAGTCCGAGTTCCTCGCCAACATGTCCCATGAGCTGCGCACGCCGCTCAACAGCTCGCTGATCCTCGCGCGCCTGCTGGCGGACAACGAGCAGGGCAACCTGGACGACGAGCAGGTGAAGTTCGCCGAGTCGATCTACGGCGCCGGCAACGACCTGCTCAACCTGATCAACGACATCCTCGACATCTCCAAGGTCGAGGCCGGCAAGCTGGAAGTGCGCCCGGAGAACGCCAGCGTCCGTCGCCTGGTGGAAGCGGTGGAAGGGCTGTTCCGCCCGCAGGCCGACGACAAGGGCCTGCGCTTCGTCGCCGAAGTCGCCGAGGACGCGCCGGCGCTGCTGTTCAGCGACCGCCAGCGGGTCGAGCAGATCCTCAAGAACCTGCTGTCCAACGCCTTCAAGTTCACCGACAGCGGGGAAGTTGCCCTGCGCGTGAGCGCCGCGCCCGAGGGGCTGCGCTTCGATGTGCGTGACAGCGGCATCGGTATCGCCGAAGACCAGCTCGCGCGCATCTTCGAAGCCTTCCAGCAGGCCGACGGAGCCACCAACCGCCGCTATGGCGGCACTGGCCTGGGCCTGTCGATCTCCCGCGACCTCGCACACCTGCTGGGCGGCAGCATCATTGTCAGCAGTGAGCCGGGCAAGGGCAGCGTGTTCAGCCTGCTGCTGCCGCTCAATTACCAGGCGCCAGCGGAGGACGTCGTCAGCACGCCCGCGCCGATCGTTGCCCTGGCTCCGGCGCCGGTCGCGCCACCGGTGGTGCGTGCGCCGGCCGCTGCCGCTTTCGCCGACGACCGCGAACAGGTCAACGTCGGCCAGCGCTGCGTGCTGGTGGTGGAGGACGAGCCGAAGTTCGCGCGGATCCTCTATGACCTGGCCCGCGAGCTGGGCTATCGCTGCCTGGTGGCCATGGGCGCCGAGGAAGGCCTGCGCCTGGCCGACGAGCACGGCCCGGACGCCATCCTGCTGGACATGCACCTGCCCGACGAATCCGGCCTGGCCGTGCTGCAGCGCCTGAAGGCCAACCCGCGCACCCGCCACGTGCCGGTGCATGTGGTCTCCGTGGAGGATCGCAGCGAAGCGGCCCTGCACCTGGGCGCCATCGGCTACGCCCTCAAGCCCACCACCCGCGAGCAGCTGCGCGAGGTGTTCGGCAAGCTGGAGGCCAAGCTGACCCAGGAGGTCAAGCGCATCCTGCTGGTGGAAGACGACCCGCTGCAACGCGACAGCGTCTCGCGCCTGATCGGCGACGACGACATCGAGATCACCGCCGTGGAGCAGGGCGAACAGGCCCTGGAGCTGCTGCGGCAGAATATCTACGACTGCATGATCATCGACCTCAAGCTGCCGGACATGCAGGGCAACGAGCTGCTGCGACGCATGGGCGAGGAGGACATCTGCTCGTTCCCGCCGGTGATCGTCTACACCGGGCGCAACCTGACCCGCGACGAGGAAGCCGAGCTGCTCAAGTATTCGCGCTCGATCATCATCAAGGGCGCGCGCTCGCCGGAGCGCCTGCTGGACGAGGTGACGCTGTTCCTGCACAAGGTCGAATCACAGCTCTCCAGCGAACGCCAGCGCATGCTGCGTACCTCGCGCAACCGCGACCGCGCCTTCGAGGAGCGGCGCATCCTGCTGGTGGACGACGACGTGCGCAACATCTTCGCTCTCACCAGCGCCCTGGAGCACAAGGGCGCCCGCGTGGAAGTGGCGCGCAACGGCCGCGAGGCCCTGGAGAAGCTCGCCGAAGTCGGCGACATCGACCTGGTGCTGATGGACGTGATGATGCCGGAGATGGACGGCTACGAGGCGACCCGGCTGATCCGCCAGGACGCACGCTTCAGGAAGTTGCCGATCCTCGCGGTGACCGCCAAGGCGATGAAGGACGACCACGAACTGTGCCTGCGCGCCGGCGCCAACGACTACCTGGCCAAGCCCATCGACCTGGATCGCCTGTTCTCCCTGATCCGTGTATGGCTGCCCAAGCTGGAGCGCATCTGACATGCCTGATCGCAGCCAGGACATCGAGCTGCGCCTCCTGATCGAGGCGATCTACCTGAAGTACAGCTACGACTTCCGCGACTACTCCGGAACCTCGCTGAAGCGCCGCGTGCTGCACGCCACCAAGCTTTTCGAGTGCCGCAGCATCTCGGCTCTGCAGGAGCGCATCCTGCATGATCCGCATGCGTTCCATGAGCTGTTGCAGTACCTCACCATCTCGGTGAGTGAGCTGTTCCGCGACCCCAGTTACTTCCTCGCGCTGCGCCAGGAAGTGGTGCCGGTACTGCGTACCTATCCGTCGCTGCGCCTCTGGGTTGCGGGCTGCAGCACCGGTGAGGAGGTGCATTCGCTGGCCATCCTGCTGCACGAGGAAGGCCTGCTCGAACGCACGCTGATCTACGCCACCGACATCAACCCGCGTTCGCTGGAGCAGGCGCGGCGCGGCATCTACGCGGTGGAAGACCTGGCCCAGGCCAGCGAGAACTACCGCGCCGCCGGCGGCAAGGGCTCGCTCTCGGACTACTACACGGCGGCCTACGACGGCGCGCTGTTCGACAAGATGCTGCGTGCCAACGTGACCTTCGCCGACCACAGCCTGGCGACCGACAGCGTGTTCTCCGAAACGCACCTGGTCTCCTGCCGCAACGTGCTCATCTACTTCAACCGCCAGCTGCAGAACCGCGCCATCGGCCTGTTCCACGAATCGCTGTGCCACCGCGGCTTCCTCGGCCTGGGCAGCAAGGAAAGCCTGGATTTCACCGACTTCGCCTCGGAGTTCGAGGTGGTGAACCGCCGCGAACGAGTGTTCCGCAAGCGATGAACGCGCAACGCAAGGTCGAAGCCGTGGTCATCGGCGCCTCCGCGGGCGGCGTGGACGCGCTGTTCCAGCTGTTCGGCGGGTTGCCGGAGGATTTCGCCCTGCCCATGGTGGCGGTGCTGCACCTGCCGGAAAACCACGAGAGCCAGTTGGTGGAGCTGTTCGCCCGGCGCCTGGCGATCCCCGTGGCAGAGGCCCGCGACAAGGCGCCGGTGGAGGCGGGCACGCTGTACTTCGCCGCTGCCGGGTATCACCTGTCCATCGAGCGCGAGCGCAGCTTTGCCTTGAGTCGCGAGGCGCCACGGAATTTTTCCCGGCCGTCCATCGATATCCTCTTCGATTCGGCGGCGGACGCGTACCGCGAGAATGTCGCCGGCATCCTGCTGACCGGAGCCAACCAGGACGGTGCCGAAGGGTTGGCGCACATCCGCCGCGAAGGCGGGCTGACCATCGTCCAGGACCCGGCCGAAGCCGCCGTGTCCACCATGCCGGAGGCGGCCATTGCACTGCACGCCCCGGACCACATACTTGCGCTGCGTGAAATTCACGCGCTACTGACCCGAATGGGCACCCGACATGCTGCGTAACCAGGGAAGCAAACTGCTGATCGTCGACGACCTGCCGGAGAACCTGCTGGCACTGGAGGCGTTGATCAAGGGCGAGGGACGCGAGGTGTTCAAGGCCTCCTCGGCGGACGAAGCGCTGTCGCTGCTGCTGGAGCACGAATTTGCCCTGGCCATCCTCGATGTGCAGATGCCCGGCATGGACGGCTTCGCCCTGGCGGAACTGATGCGCGGCACCGAGCGCACCAAGAACATCCCCATCGTCTTCGTCACCGCTGCCGGGCGCGAGCTGAACTATGCGTTCAAGGGCTACGAGAGCGGCGCGGTGGACTTCCTCTACAAGCCGCTGGACAACCATGCGGTGCGCAGCAAGGTGAACGTGTTCGTCGACCTCTACCGCCAGCGCAAGGTGCTGGCGCGACAGCTGGAGGCGCTGGAGCAGGCGCGCAGCGAACAGGACGCCCTGCTCGCCGAGCTGCGCGAGACCCAGGTGGAGCTGCAGCGCGCGGTGAAGATGCGCGACGACTTCATGTCGATTGTCTCCCACGAGCTGCGCACGCCGCTCAACGGCCTGATGCTGGATACCCAGTTGCGCCGCCTGTACCTGTCCAAGGGCAAGCTGGAGCACTTCGCGCAGGACCGCCTGGGCGTGCTCTTCGAGCGCGACGAGCGCCAGCTCACCGGGCTCAACCGGTTGATCGAGGACATGCTCGACGTCTCGCGCATCCGCACCGGCAAGCTGTCGATCCGCCCCGAACCGGCCAACCTCGTCGAGATCGCCCGCCGCGTACTGGGCAACTTCGCCGTGCAGGCCCAGGCCGCCGGCTGCGAACTGAGCCTGGAGACGCCCGAGGTGGTGGAAGGCGTGTGGGACGCCTACCGCCTGGAGCAGGTGATCAGCAACCTGGTCAGCAACGCCCTGCGCTACGGGCCCGGCCAGCCGGTGGACGTGACCGTCGCGGTGACGGATGGCCGCGCGCAGCTCTGCGTGCGCGACCATGGCGATGGCATCAGCGCCGACGAACAGCGGCGCATCTTCCAGCAATTCGAACGGGGCGCCGGCGCGGCCCGCGTCGCCGGCCTGGGCCTGGGGCTGTTCATCTCCGAACAGATCGTCCTGGCCCACGGCGGTCGCATCGAGGTGCGCAGCGATCCGGGGCGGGGCGCGGCGTTCAGCATCTTCCTGCCACTGGACTGAGCGCCGTCCGGCGGCGCCCGAAGTGAGGTGGCTGCGCCTATGCTTTGCTCCAATGAGCCAAGAGAGCAGACTTGATGCCCGATACGACCGCCAGCACCGCCCAGCTCGTCGAGGATGCGCGTTACCGCCTGTTGGTCGAGGCGGTGACCGACTACGCCATCTACATGCTCGACCCCGATGGTCGCGTCAGCAGCTGGAGCTCCGGGGCGCAGCGCCTGAAGGGCTACGCCGCGGACGAGATTCTCGGCCAGCACTTCTCGCGCTTCTACACCCCCGCCGACCGCGAGGCCGGGCTCCCCGAACGGGCGCTGGGCGAGGCGGCGCGGGTTGGCCGCTACGAGAGTGAAGGCTGGCGCCTGCACCGCGACGGCAGTTCGTTCTGGGCCCACGTGGTGATCGACGCCATTCGCAGCAGCGAGGGCGAACTGCTGGGCTTCGCCAAGATCACCCGCGACCGCACCGAGCAGCACGAGACCGAGCAGGCGCTGCGGCGCAGCGAGCAGCACTTCCGCCTGCTGGTCAACGGCGTGACGGACTACGCGCTGTACATGCTCGACCCCGACGGCAACGTCACCAGCTGGAACTCCGGGGCCGAGCGGATCAAGGGTTACCACCCCGAGGAGATCATCGGTCGGCGCTTCGACTGCTTCTACTGCGATGAAGACCGCCAGGGCGGCGTCCCTGAAACCAGCCTGAGCACCGCACTGACTGAAGGGCGCTACGAGGAAGAGCGCCTGCAGATGCGCAAGGACGGTTCGCGCTTCTGGGCCAATATCGTCATCGATCCGGTGTTCGACGATACCGGCAAGTTGCTGGGTTTTGCCAAGATCACCCGCGATATCACCGACAAGCGCCACGCCCAGGAAGAGCTGGAGCGCGCCCGCGACGAGCTGATTCAGTCGCAGAAGATGGAATCCCTCGGCCAGCTCACCGGCGGTGTTGCCCATGACTTCAACAACCTGCTGACGGTGATTCTCGGCGGCCTGCAATTGCTCGAACGGCAACTGCCCAAGGACAACGAGAAGGTCCAGAGCATCTGGCGCAACGCCCTGGAGGCAACCCGCCGCGGCGCCCAGCTGACCCAGCGGATGCTGGCCTTCGCCCGCAAGCAGCGGCTGTTCCCACAGCCGATCCAGTTGCCGGTATTGCTGCAGGACATGAGTGAACTGCTGGTCAGTTCCCTGGGGCCGACCATCAGCCTGGAAACCCGCTTCCCGCTTCAACTGGATTGCGTGATGAGCGACCAGAACCAGCTGGAACTGGCGATCATCAACCTCGCCACCAACGCCCGGGACGCCATGCCCGGCGGCGGCAGCATCACCTTCTCGGCACGCAACGCCCAGGTTGGGCCGCGTCAGAGCGGCAAGCTGCCGCCGGGGGAGTACGTGTGCCTGGCCGTGACCGACTCGGGGCAGGGCATGGATGAGGACACCTTGCGCCGCGCCGCCGAGCCGTTCTTCACCACCAAGCCGACCGGCAAGGGCACCGGGCTGGGATTGTCCATCGTCCATGGGCTGGCCCAGCAGCAGGGCGGGGCGCTGCTGCTGCGCAGTACGCCGGGGCAGGGCAGCACCGCAGAAATCTGGTTGCCGGCGGTGAAGGCAAAGGTGGAGCCGGAGGCGGCCGATGACCTGCCAATCGCCACGACACTGGCCGAACCGACCGAAGCGCTGGGGCTGCGGGTGCTGGTGGTGGATGACGATGCGCTGGTGCTGGCCGGCACCAGCGCGCTATTGGCCGATCTCGGCTGCCAGTTCGCGCGCACCGACTCGGCGCGGGCGGCCCTGCAACTGCTCGAGCAGTCGGGTTTTGACCTGCTGATCACCGACTTCGCCATGCCGGACATGGACGGCATGCTGCTGATCCAGCAGGTGCGCCAGTCCCATCCGGCGCTGACCTGCGTGCTCACCACCGGCTATGCCGGGCGGCTGGACACCCTGGCCGATTCGGTGCTGCGCCTGCCCAAGCCATTCGACCGCAACCAGTTGCTCGCGCTGCTGTTGCAGGTGAAGAGCGCCGGGTAAGAAAATCCGAACCTACGCGACGGCTGTGCGCCCAATGGTGACTGCCAGTGTCCCGGAGGACTTGCCATGTGCACCCGTATCCAGGCCCAGCGACCGGAACCCCTCGACCCGCCAGCGGAGCGTGAAAGCCAGGTTCCCGAGGACTTTCCCGAGGAAGTGCCGATGCAGCAGCCGCCCGAGGAACCGCTGCCGCGGCCCGAGCAGTAGCTGCCGGCAGCGCGCCATGCCCGGGGCCGGGTACATGGCGCGCTGCTGCTCAAGGTCGCTGGTTGTCGTGCGGGGCGATCTCAGTTCCCCGGGGTCCTTCGTGCGGGTCGCAGGCCTTCGGCGACTTCCATCTCGATCAGCGAACCCGGGTCTTCATTGCCCGGGTCGTTGATGGCGGGCTCGGCCATGGCAGGGTCCAGGCTGCCCTGTGGCATCAGGCCTTCGCTGCGGTCGCGGCGGTCGAGCAGTGGCAGCAGGTCATCATGGAATTCCTGCTGCTGCGCCTCGGAAAGCGCGGCGAAGCCGTGGTTGAGGATGTAGCGGGCAAGGACTTCCTGGCGGCTGTCAGCATCCAGCGCTCCTTCGTCGAGCAGGCGGCGAAGGTCCTCTGAGCGTTCAAGGTCGCGGTGTTCGTTGCAGCCCATCGTTCGCACCTCCCAGGTCGGTTCCAACGAGAGTGGTAAAGCGTGAGCGGCTCGCTAAGAGCACTGGCAGTGGGCGACGTCTGTCGCGCCGCCTTATTGGAAGACCGGCGCCAGGGGCGACTGTTCGCGGCGAGGGACGAACGGTCCTGCTGCTGCCGGTCCGGCCCGTCGCGTCAGGCGGCCATCGCATTCCGGCATGGCCGGCATCGACCTATGGTATTGGCCGGACGCGGCGCGCGGCTCTTAGCATCTCGGACGTCTTCCCCCGACAACGAGAACAACAAGTGGACCTGGGTAAAATCCTGCGCCGTAGCGCGCTTTACTGGCCTGACCGCGAAGCCGTGGTCGATTCCCGCCAACGCATCACCTTCGCCGGCCTCGAACGCCGCACCAATCGACTGGCCTCGGGCCTGCTGGCACTGGGCCTGGAGCCGGGCGCCCACGTGGCGATCCTGGCGCTCAACCGCGTCGAGCTGGTGGAGGCGGAAGTCGCCCTCTACAAGAACGCCATGGTCAAGGTGCCGATCAACGCGCGCCTGGCCCCTGATGAAGTGTTGAGCGTGCTGAAGGATTCGCGCAGCCAGGCGGTGATCGCCGATGCGGCCTTCGCTCAGCTGATCGACCAGCGCCGCGCCGAGCTGCCGGACCTGAAGCTGATCGTCCCGCTGGCGGACGAGGGCGCCGACGTACCCTATGAGCAGGTGCTCGAGCGCGGCAGCGAGGCGCCTATCAGTTGCGACCCGGCGGACGACGCCCTGGCCGTGCTGCACTACACCTCCGGCAGCTCCGGTGTGCTCAAGGCCGCCATGCTCAGTGTCGGCAACCGCAAGGCGCTGGTGCGCAAGAGCATCGCCAGCCCCACCGGCCGCTCCGGTCCCGGCGATGTGATGGCCCACGTCGGCCCGATCACCCATGCCAGCGGCATGCAGATCATGCCGCTGCTCGCCGCCGGCGCCTGCAACCTGCTGGTGGAGCGCTACGACGACCGCCTGTTGCTGGAAACCATCCAGCGCGAGCGCGTCACCCGGCTGTTCCTGGTGCCGGCGATGATCAACCGCCTGGTCAACTTCCCCGGCGTGGAAACCTACGACCTGAGCAGCCTGCGCCTGGTCATGTACGGCGCTGCGCCCATGGCACCTGCGCTGGTGCGCCGCGCCATGCAGGTGTTCGGACCGATCCTCGCCCAGGGCTATGGCGCCGGCGAGACCTGCTCGCTGGTCACCGTGCTCACCGAACAGGACCACATTGCCGCGCTGGACGATCCGAAACGTCTGGCCTCGTGCGGGCGCTGCTACTTCGACACCGACCTGCGGGTCGTCAACGAGGACTTCGAGGATGTGCAGGCCGGCGAGATCGGCGAGATCGTCGTGCGCGGGCCGGACATCATGCAGGGCTACTGGCAGGCGCCGGAGCTGACCGCCGAGGTCATGCGCGACGGCTACTACCTCACCGGCGACCTCGCCACGGTGGACGAGCACGGCTACGTGTTCATCGTCGACCGCAAGAAGGAAATGATCATTTCCGGCGGCTTCAACATCTACCCCACCGAGGTGGAACAGGTGCTCTACAGCCTCCCGGAAGTCTTCGAGGCGGCGGTGGTCGGCGTGCCCGACGAGCAGTGGGGCGAGGCGATCAAGGCGGTGGTGGTGCTCAAGCCCGGCATGCAGCTGGACGAGGCGCGGATCATCGAACTGTGCGCCGCGCAGCTGGCCGGCTTCAAGAAGCCGCGCAGCGTGGACTTCGTCCGCGAGCTGCCGAAGAACCCCAACGGCAAGGTGGTGCGCCGCCTGGTGCGCGAACCCTACTGGCAGAACCAGGATCGGCGGATCTGAGGAACATGACCATGCAAGCGATTCAACCCAGCCCCAAGGCGCAGGCGATCATCGACGACCTGCGCGGCTTCATCCGTGAAGAACTGCTGCCGCTGGAGCAGCGCGAGGGCATCCGCTTCGGCGAGAAGCACTCCCGCGAGCTGCTGCGCAACCTGTGGCAGCGCTCCTGCGAGCGCGGCTTCTACAACATCATGCTGCCCGAGGAGCTGGGCGGCGCCGGCCTCGGTATCGCCGACCTGTGTGCGGTGAAGGAAGCCGCCGCCAGCAGTGGCGCAGTGCTGGCCGCCCACGTGCTGGGCGAGCTGAGCGGCCCGCCGCGGGTCGGCCACCTGTTCCGCGTGGCCAGCGAGGAGCAGATCGAGCATTTCCTGCGTCCGGTATGCCGCGCCGAGAAGGCCGTGTGCTTTGCCCTGACCGAAGCCGAGGCTGGCTCCGACGCGACGGCGATCAAGACCAGCGCGCGCCTGGAGGGCGACCACTACGTGCTGGACGGCGCCAAGCGCTACATTTCCGGCGCGCCCTACGCGGACTTCGCCGTGCTGCTGGCGGTGACCGGGCCGGGCAAGGGCGCGGACGGCATCTCGGCGTTCTTCGTTGACCTGTCAGCGCCGGGCGCCAGGGTGGTCTCCGACTACCAGGCCATGTCCGGCCCCGGCACCCACGGCGACATCCTCCTCGACGGGGTGAAGGTGCCAGTGGCGCACCGCATCGGTGAAGAGGGCAAAGGCTTCAAGCTGGCCATGGGGCGCATCACCCTGAACCGCCTGCTGCATTGCGCGACCATGCTCGGCATGGCTGATCTCGCGCTGAACCTGTCGCTGGATTACGCCCGCACCCGGGTGCAGTTCGGCCGGCCGATCGGCATGTTCCAGGCGGTCAGCCACATGCTCGCCGACATGGCCACCGAACTGTATGCCGCGCGCAGCATGATGTACGCCACGGCGGCCAGCTATGACAGCGGCGGCGACATCCGCACCCAGTCGTCGATGTGCAAGGTGTTCAGCTCGGAAACCGCCTTCCGCATCGCCGACCGCGCGGTGCAGGTGCACGGTGGCGCCGGGTTGATCAATGGTCATCCGGTGGAGTGGCTGTTCCGCGCCACCCGTATGATGCGCATCCTTACCGGGACCAGCGAAATCCAGCGCAACACCATCGCCAAGGGCATCCTGATGCCCGATTGACCGGCTTGATGTAGCGCGAGCGCAGCACCCGACAAGAACAAGAGAGACAAGCAACATGCACGATTACGATGCCCAAACGCACGCCTATCAGCCCCGCCAGGCCTGGACGGTCGCCTTCCTGCTGGCGGCGATGATGCTGGTGAACTTCCTCGACAAGGTGGTCACCGGCCTGGTGGCGGTGCCGATGATGAAGGAGTTGAACCTGACCCCGGCCGAGTTCGGCCTCGTCGGCGGCAGCCTGCACTGGCTGTTCTCCCTCTCCGCGGTGGTCGGTGGCTTCCTCGCCAACCGCCGCTCGACCCGCTGGATGCTGCTGGGCATGGGCGCCTTCTGGGCGCTGGTGCAGTTGCCGATGCTCTATGCCACTTCGCTATGGACGCTGGTGGCCTGCCGTGTGCTGCTGGGAGTGGGCGAGGGTCCGGCATCGCCGGTCGCCACCCACGCGCTGTACAAGTGGTTCCCCGACGAGCGCCGCAGCCTGCCGGTGGCCCTGCTGCACTCGGGCAGCGCCATGGGCCTGCTGATCGCCGGGCTGATGATCCCGTGGATCAGCACCCACTACGGCTGGCGCAGCAACTTCGCCATCCTGGCGATTCTCGGCGCGGTCTGGTGCGCGGCCTGGTTCTTCTTCGGCCAGGAAGGCCGGCTGGGCGAGGTTCGCCAGGGCCGGTCGGGTGGCGAGCGCCTGCCGTACCGTCGCCTGCTGGGCGACAGTACGGTGCTGGCCAACTACTTCTGCCACTTCGCCGCCAACTGGTCGCTGGCGCTGACCCTGACCTGGGTGCCGGCCTACCTGGAAAGCGGCCTGGGCCTGAGCGGAATGAACGCCGGGCGGCTGTTCGGGCTGTTCGTGCTGGTGACCATGCCACTGAGCCTGTTCATGGCCTGGCTGTCGCAACGAATGCTGCGTGCCGGGGTGTCGTCGCGGGTGGCGCGGGGTGTGTTCGTCTCGGTCTGCCTGTTGGCCAGCGGCGTACTGTCGATCAGCCTGTTGGCGGATCTGCCGGTGGCCCTGCGCATGACCTACATGACCCTGAGCGGCGGCCTGGCGCTGGTGATGTACTCGGTGGGCCCGGAGATGCTGGCAGAGGTCACGCCCACCGCCCAGCGCGGCAGCATCCTTGCCATCGGGAATGCCTTCTCCTCGCTGGCGGGGCTGAGCGCGCCCATCGTCACCGGCTTCCTGGTGCAGCGCTCCGGCGGCCTGGATGGCAGCGGCTACGCCCACGGCTTCGCGGTCAGCGGCGTGTTGCTGGTGGTGGCGGGGCTGGTTGGGTTGGGCTGGCTGCGCCCGCAGCGTTCGCGGGCCCAGCTGTCCGGTGAGCTGGCTGCGGCCAGCTGATCGGCGCCGTTGAAAAAATGGTCAATCGCCGAGATTGACCGCCGGGAAGGGCGAGCGCTCGATCAGCTCGCCTTTCCACGTTCCGTTGCGCACCGATTCCACCAGCAGCTCGCGCACCAGGTCGTGCACGCAGGACGCTGCAAAACTCAGCGGCTTGTGCGCCGAGTGGGCGATGGACACGGTGCGCTCGATCTGCGGCTCGACGATGCGCCGTGCCAGGGCTTGCGAGCCCACCTCGATGGGCGGCCAGTTGCTGATGGAGGCTGCCAGCCCGCTGACCACCAGACCGGTGATGCCATAGGCGGACTGCTGCTCGTACTTCACGTTCAGTTCCAGTCCGGCCGCCATGGCCGCCTGCTCGATGCGCCGGCGCAGGTGCATCCCCCGTGGCGGCATTACCAGCGGCTGGCTGAGCGCCTCGGCCAGGGTGATGGTGTCGCCCTCGTTGGCCAACTGCATCTGACCCACCCAGTAGAGCTGCTCGACGAAGATCGGCTCGGCGACCACGCCATCCAGCTCCTCGGCATTGGGCACGATGCCGAAATCCACCTTGCCCAGCTCGATGGCTTCGCCGCCTTCCTTGCTCAGGCCGTCGCGCACCACCAGGTCGATGCCGGGGAAGCGCGCCTGCACGCGCTGGATGATCGCCGGCAGCAGCAGGGCCGAGGTGGTCACGGGGATCGCCACGGACACCCGCCCGCGCGGATCGCCCCGGCTGGAGACCAGCTCGTCCTTGACCGAATCGATCTTCTGCACCACCGAGCGCGCCACTTCGTAGAGGCGCCGGCCGGCGTCGGTGAGGTCGACGCCGTCGTGCTGGCGCAACAGCAGTTGCACCTCCAGTTCACTTTCCAGCATGCCGATCTGCCGGCTCAGCGCCGGCTGGGCGATATAGGCCTTGCGCGCGGCGGCGGAGAAGCTGCCGGCTTCGGCGATGGCGATCAGGTAACGCAACTGTTTGAGGGTCATGGTCGTGCCTTTCCGGCCATGCCGGTTTGATATGGGGGCCATCTGAAGACGATATTTGTTCGCACTTCAGGGGCTATTTAGTATCGACCCGTCACGGTAAAGCAAGGGTCGGTAACGATAAGCCAACAATCCGCAAAGTGTTCCGGAAGTTCATTCGGAGAATAATTCTTCGATAATAAATTTCCAGACAATTCAATGTCATGCACTCGAAACCTCATGTGACCTCATGTGCTTTCGAGGTGGGCCTTGTATTGCCTGAAGATCGCTCGAACAAGAATAAAGAGGATAAGAGTGATGACGCCGAAAGTTCGCATCATGGTGCGAGGCTCATGGCTATTGGTCGCAACTTGCACCTGCCATTCCGCCTGGGGTTACAACTTCGAAATCGGGGAAATCCAGGGTCAGCTCGACTCTGCGCTGTCGCTGGGCGCCAGCCTGTCCACCCACAACCCGGAGCAGCGCCTGATGCACAGCGCCTCGGGCGATGACGGCCGGCGCAACTACCGCGCCGGGGATGTCTTCTCGAAGATCTTCAAGGGTCGTCACGACCTGGAGCTCAAGTACAACGACAGCGGTGTATTCCTGCGCGGCAGCTACTGGTACGACTACGCCCTGCGCGACGAGAGCCAGCGCTTCAAGGACGTCGAGGACAACGGCCGCAAGAACGCCAACAAGTCCGCCGGTTTCGAATTGCTCGACGCCTTCGTCTACCACAACTTCCAGATCGCCGATGAACCGGGCTCGGTGCGCCTGGGCAAGCAGGTGGTCAACTGGGGCGAGAGCACCTTCATCCAGGGCGGCCTGAACGTGGTCAACCCGACCAACCTGTCGGCCATCCGCCGGCCGGGTTCGGAGGTGAAGGACGCGCTGGTGCCGGTGAACCTGTTCTACGTCACCCAGAACCTCAGCGAGAACCTCTCCGCCGACTTCTTCTACCAGCTGGACTGGGAACAGACCAACCTGGACAACTGCGGCACCTTCTTCTCCAGCAACGACTACATCCCCGAGGGTTGCTATGGCCTGGACGTGGGCAGGAACCTGCAGGGCAATGCCGCTGCCGTGCGGGCCCTGTCGCCGTTCGGCGTCGAGCTGACCAGCGAAGGCATCCGCCTGCAGCGCGCCGCCGACCAGGACGCTCGCAACAGCGGGCAATGGGGTCTGTCGCTGCACTGGTTCGTGCCGAGCCTGGACACCGAGTTCGGCGCCTACGCCGCCAACTACCACAGCCGCCTGCCGTACACCGGCTCGATCAGCAGCCCGTACCTGACCAACAGCAACTTCGTCCCGCAGCTGTGCGGCAACCTCGGCCTGTCCGGCGCAGCGTGCAATGGCCTGATGAGCAGCAGCGCCGGCAAGACCCTGACCGACGCGTTGCGCATGGGTACTTCCAGATACTTCGTCGAGTACCCGGAAGACATCCGCCTCTACGGCCTGACCTTCGCCACTACGTTGTCGACCGGCACTGCGCTGCAGGGCGAGATCAGCTACCGGCCGAACCTGCCGCTGCAGCTCAACGGCCCGGATCTGATCCAGTCCGGCCTCGGTGACCCGTCGCGCACGCCGTTGTACGACAGCGGTGTCGTCGCCTACGCCGACAGCAACGCCACCGACGGCTACCGCCGCAAGGAAGTGACCCAGGCGCAGATGACCGCCACCCAGACCATCAGCCAGGTCATGGGCGCCGACCAGCTGGTGCTGGTGGGCGAGGTGGGCGCCACCTTCGTCGGCGGCCTGGAAGGCAACGGCGGTCCGCGCTACGGGCGCAACAGCACCTTCGGCTCGGGCGAGCTGGCCAACAACGCGGTGTGCATCGCCAACTCGGCCACCCCGGAGAACTGCAACAACGAAGGTTTCGTCACGTCCTTCTCCTGGGGCTACCGCGCACGGGCGATCTGGAGCTACGCCAACGCCATCGCCGGTATCGACCTCAAGCCCGGCCTCTCCTGGTCCCATGACGTGAAGGGCTACGCCCCGGCGGAGGTCTCGGGCTTCAACGAGGGCTCCAGGGCGGTCGGCGTCTCGCTGGATGCGGACTTCAACAGCACCTACACCGCCGGCATTTCCTACACCAACTATTTCGATGGCGACTACGGCAACCGCGGCGACCGCGATTTCGTCTCGCTGTCGGTCGGCATCAACTTCTGACGGAGCCTGCCCCTTGAAACGCATCTACTGCCTGTTCTCCGCCATCCTCCTGGCCCACGGCGCGCATGCCGCCGTGCCGGCCGGGGAGGCTGCCAAGCTGCAAAGCTCACTCACCCCGCTGGGCGCCGAGCGCGCCGCCAGCGCCGACGGCAAGGTCCCGGCCTGGCAGGGCGGGCTGTCCGGCGAGGGACTGAAGATCCAGGGCAATGGCACGCCGGCCGACCCATACGCCGGCGACCAGCCGCTGTTCACCATCGATTCGGGCAACTACCAGCAGTACCAGGCCAACCTCACCGCCGGCCAGATCGCACTGCTCAAGCGCTACCCCGGCCAGTACAAGCTGCCGGTGTACCCGAGCCGCCGCAGCGTGGGCATCTCGGACTCGGTGAAGGGCTGGGTGGCGCAGAACGCCACCGGCGCGAAACTGGTCAATGAAGGCAACGGCATCGAGGGCTTCCACGGTGCGGTGGCCTTCCCGATCCCGCAGAACGGCCTGGAAGCGATCTGGAACCACATCACCCGCTACCGCGGCGGCAGCCTGTTGTCGGTCAATGACAGCGCCGCGCCGCAGGCCGGCGGCGACTACGTGATCACCACCACCGAGCAGCGCTTCACCATGGCCGACCAGGTGAGCAACTACGAGCCGGGCAAGGTGGACAACATGCTGTTCTATTACAGCCACCGCATCACCGCGCCGTCGCGCCAGGTGGGCGAGGTGGTGCTGGTCCACGAGACGCTGGACCAGGTCAAGCAGCCGCGCCTGTCCTGGGTCTACAGCTCCGGCCAGCGCCGCGTGCGGCGCGCCCCGGACAACGCCTACGATGCCGCCGGGCCCACCACCGCGGGCCTGCGTACCGCCGACAGCCGCGACATGTACAACGGCGCCCCGGACCGCTACGAGTGGAAACTGATCGGCAAAAAGGAGCTGTACATCCCCTACAACAGCTACCGCCTGGCCTCGCCGAGCCTGAAGTACGCGGACTTCCTCAAGCCCGGCGTGATCGACGCCGCGCCGACCCGCTATGAACTGCACCGCGTCTGGGAAGTGGAAGCGACCCTGAAGCCCGGCGCGCGGCATATCTACTCCAAGCGCCGCTTCTACCTCGACGAGGACAGCTGGACCGTGGTGGAGAACGATCAGTACGACAGCCGTGGCGAGCTCTGGCGGATCGGCGAGAACCACACCTTCTACCGCCCCGACGCCCAGGTGCTGCTGTCCGCCGCGCAGGTGTCCTACGACCTGCAGGCCGGCCGCTACATCGCCTCGAACCTGACCAACGAGCAGCCGCGCGGCTATGACTTCGGCTTCCGTGCCACCACTTCGGACTTCTCGCCGGGCGCCTTGCGCGGGCTGGGTATCCGCTGATGGCGCAGCCGCAATGAGCCGCGGCCGCAGCCGCCTGGCCGACCGCCTGCTGGGCGGCGGCCAGGAGCCGGACCCGCGTTTCACCCTGGCCAACGAACGCACCTTTCTGGCCTGGATTCGCACCTCGATGGCTCTGCTGGCCGGTGCCATCGCCGTGGACGCCTTCGCCGCCCCCGCGCTGACGGGCTCCGCGCGGGCCTTTCTTGCGCTGCTGCTGGCCGGCCTGGGCCTGCTGACCGCCGGCGCGGCCGGGCTGCGCTGGCTGGGCGTGGAGCGCGCGCTGCGCCAGGGCCGTCCCTTGCCGGTTCCGCTGCTGGTGCCCGTCCTGGCGCTGGCCTGCATGGTGCTGGCTGCCGGGCTGGTCGGCTATCAGCGATGAGCTGTCGCAGATGACGGACAACGGATTGCAGGCCGAGCGCACCAGCCTGGCCTGGACGCGAACCCTGCTGGTGCTGCTGGTCCTGGCGGCGCTGGTGCTGCGGCGGATCGGCGAGCTGTCGCTGCTGGCCCTGCTGCCGGCGGCGCTGCTGGCCGGCTGTGCTCTGGTCTGTCTGGTCGGGCAGGGCGGTCACTACCGGCGCTGCCGTCTCTCCCTGACCGGCCTTGCGCAAGGTGGCAACGTCCGCGCCGTGGCCTGCCTGTGTCTGGCTTTGATGCTGGCGGCCGGCCTGCTGCTTGGCCTGATCCTGTTGCACGACGAAATCTGACCATGCACGACCTCTACGACCTCGACCTGAACCTGCTGTCGGTGTTCGACGCCATCTACCAGCAGCGCAGCATTACCCGCGCCGCGCGGCTGATGGGCCTGAGCCAGCCGGCGGTGAGCAATGCCCTGCGGCGCCTGCGCCAGCACTGCGGCGACCCGCTGTTCATCAAGAGCCATCTCGGGGTGACGCCGACCGTGGCCGGGCACCGCCTGGCCGACCACGTGCGGCTGGCCTTCGAGAGCCTGCGCGAAGGCTGGCGGAAGGTGCCGGGCCGGCAGCCGTCCACACCCGAACTGCGGGTCAGCTGCATCGACTGCCTGCAGCCGCTGTTCCTCGATACCGCGTTGGCAAGGCTCGGCGAGGACTGGCGGGTGACCTTCTACCAGCCGCAACGCCGCGTGGTCTTCGATGAACTTCGCGGCGCCCAGCTGGATATCCTGCTGGACATCGATCAGGTGGTGCCGTTCGGCTATGGCATCGAGCGCATCCCGGTGCCAGCGGATCGCTATGTGTTCGCCCACGGCACGGCTCTCGAACTTCCGCCACAGACACTTGCCGAGTACCTGCGTCAGCCGCAGATTCAGGTCTCGGCAAGACGCGGCGGCCTGTGCCCGGTGGACCTGCAACTGGGGCTGCGCGGATTGCGCCGCAACGTCGCCTGCCGGGTGCAGAGTGCGCTGGCTGCGCGGCTGATGCTGGACCGTCATCCCCTGGGCGTGACGCTGCCCGAGCGCATGGCGCGGCTGCTGGGCCTGAGCATTCAGCCGTTGCCGCTGGAGGAGGCGGTGGCGTTTCCGGTGGCTATCTACATCGCTCCGTCGCTGGGCGATGGCGGGCGCATAGCTGCCCTGGCGCGGACACTGGCGTCGCGCCTGGCGTCACTGGATTCCCGGGCCTAGCTGGCGTCGCCGCTGTCCACCCGATTGCGGCCGCTCTGCTTGGCGTTGTAAAGGCGCTGGTCCGCCAGCTTGAGCACGGCGTCCGGGGTCAGCGCCCAGGCGCCCAGATTGGCGACGCCGATGGACAGGGTGATCAGCCCCACCTGCGGTATTTGCGTTACCTCCACCGTTGCGCGGATACGCTCGGCGATGCCGGCGGCGGTTTCCAGGGACGTCTGCGGGAGCAGCAGGACGAACTCCTCGCCACCGGCGCGGCAGGCCAGGTCGCCGGAGCGCGACGAGTCGCGCAGGATCGCGGCGATCCTGCGCAGGGCTTCGTCGCCGGCATCGTGGCCCCAGGTGTCGTTGACCCGCTTGAAGTGGTCGATGTCCACCGCCAGCACCGAATAGGGCTCGCCGGACTGCTCCAGCGCCTCCAGCGCCACACCCAGCGCGCGACGGTTGGCCAGGCCGGTGAGGGCGTCGCTCTGCGCCTCGTGGCTGAGCTGGCCGAGCTTCTGCTGCATCAGCCCGACACCGGTCAGCAGCGCCTTGCGGATCGCCGCCGCTTCGCGGTACCAGGTCTTGATGCCCTGCAGTTCGCGGGGCGTTTCCGGGTTCGACAGCTGCTCGGCGCTCAGCGCCAGCTGGCGCAGTGGACGGGTGATCAGCAGGGTGCCGGCCCAGATCGCCAGCACCCCCAGCAGGCTCGCCGGGATCAGGCCCAGCAGCATGTCCTTCATCAGCAGGCGCAGCGGTGACAGGCTGAGATCGCGCGGCTGCTGCGCGACCACCGCCCAGTTGGCTTCCGGTACCTGGGCGTAGCCGGCGAGCATGGGTATGCCCTGGTAGTTGACCACTTCCATGGAGCCGTTTTCGCCGCGCAGGGCGGCGTCGATCGTGCTGCTGTGCTGCACGACTTCGCCCACGCGCTGGCGGTTGGGGTGGTGCAGCAGCCGGTGGTTGGCGTCGGCGACGAAGGCAAAAGTGCCTTCCTGCTGGAAGTGGCTGCCGATGATGCTGTGCAGCACGCTGGGCTTGTAGATGTAGACCGAGCCTCCGACCAGCCCCAGGTATTCGCCTTGCGGGCTGACGATCGGCTGGGAGATGAGCACCACCAGGTTGCCGGCGATGGACACGTAGGCCTGGCTGACATTCGGCCGTTTCAGGCGCAACGCTTCCTGCACGCTCTCCGAGCGCAAGGTGGTGCCGACAATCTGCAGGGAATCCGGGTGCGCCTGCAGCACCTTGCCGCTGGCGTCGACGATGATGATGGAGTTGAAGTAGGTGTCCTGGGCCTGCAGGCGCATCGCCTCGGCGTGCAGCACCGGCGGCTCGTCGAAGTGGTTGGCGAGTATCCCGGAGCTGTAGGCCAGGTTGCGCCGCGCGGAGTTGAGGAACTCGCTGATGCTCGAAGCCACCTTGGCGGCATAGGCGCGGTTGGCTTCCAGGGTCGAGTGGATCAGCGCACTGCGCTGCACGTTGTAGGCGACCACCAGGCTGTTGCCGAGGGTGGCCAGCGCGGCGAGCAGCACGAAGACCAGTATCAGAACCCGCAGGGTCAGTGGCTTGCGGCTCCAGCGCTTCATGGCCTGGCCTGCCGGGTGGAGCCTGATCGGGATGTCGGGGTCTGGTCCATGCAAGCGCCGGCTCGGGTAAGGGACATGCAGCCTACCCGCCGATCCTCGACGGGGCGAGGTTCAGGATAGGCAGGCTTGCGGCCCGCGTCACATCGGAGGCGATGGAACAGGTAGCTGACCTGCGCAGCTCACCTGCACCATCGTCTTTACCGACCGCCTCCCTTGCAGGATGGGTAGCGCTGCGCTCCACGCCACTCTGCGTTGACGCCCTTCAGCGAGCTCATCGAGCGGTCACAAAAAAGCCCCGCACAAGGCGGGGCTTCTGGGTTACCGATCAGCCGATCAGTTGCCGGCGGCTGCGGCGGCAGCCATGTCCGACACGCTCTCGCCGCGGTGCACGCTGAACTGCGGAGCCAGGGAGCCGATGATCATGCCGATGGCGCTGCAGATCAGGCCCACCAGCTGCGGCGGCCAGAAGTCGCCTTCCTGGTGACCCAGTTCCAGCGAGACCCAGCCGATCAGGCCGCAGGCGATGGCGGTCAGGGCGCCCTGGGTGGTGGCGCGCTTCCAGAACAGGCCGAAGAACAGCGGCACCACGGCGGCGACCAGGGTCACCTTGTAGGCGTTGCCGACCATCTCGTAGATGCTGGCGTTGGACAGCAGGGCGAACAGGCAGGTGGCGACGGTCATCGCCAGTACGCTGCAACGCATGGCCAGCAGGGCCTGGCGGTCGTTCATGTTGGGCAGGAAGTGCTTGACGATGTTCTCGGTCAGGGTCACCGACGGGGCCAGCAGGGCACCGGAGGCGGAGGACATGATCGCCGAGAGCAGGGCGCCGAAGAACATGATCTGGGCGAACAGCGGGGTGCGTTCCAGGATCAGGCGCGGCAGGATCTGCTGGGAGTCTTCGGTCAGCCAGTGCTTGACCATCTCCGGCTCGATCATCTGCGCGGCGTAGATCAGGAAGATCGGCAGCATGCAGAAGACCAGGTAGCAGCAGGCACCGGTCATGGTGGCGCGCTTGGCGATCGTCTCGGTCTTGGCCGACATCACGCGGGCATACACGTCCTGCTGCGGAATGGAGCCGAACATCATGGTCACCGCAGCGCCAAGGAAGGCGACGATGTCCTTGGCCGAGGTGCCGTGCAGGAAGGTGAACTTGCCTTCGCTGGCGGCGTGGCTGATCACGTTGACCGGGCCGCCGGCCATGTCGCCGATCAGCCAGACCAGGTAGAACAGACCGCAGACGATGATGATCATCTGCAGGAAGTCAGTCAGTGCCACCGACCACATGCCACCGAACAGGGTGTGCAGCAGGACGATGATGGTGCCGATGATCATGCCCTGGGTGGTGGTGATGCCGCCGTCGGAGAGCACGCTGAACACCACGCCCAGCGCGGTGATCTGTGCGGCGACCCAGCCCATGTAGGAAATGATGATCACCAGGCTGGTGAAGATTTCCACGTGCTGGCCGAAGCGCTTGCGGAAGAAGTCACCGATGGTGAGCAGGTTCAGGCGGTACAGCGGGCGGGCGAAGACGACACCCACCAGCATCAGGCAGCCGAAGGAGCCGAACGGGTCTTCGATGATCCCGGAGAAACCTTCTTCGAGGAAGGTGGCGGGAATGCCAAGGACAGCCTCGGAGCCGAACCAGGTGGCGAACACCATGGTCACGACGAGGGGGAAGGACATGCTCCGGCCAGCGGCGGCATAGTCCGAGGAGTTGTGCACGCGGGTGGTGGCGTAGAAACCGACAGCTACGGTGATCACCAGATACACCGCTACAAACCAGATCAGCATTTGTTCGTTCCGTTGGCTCGCCGGGAACCGTACTGCCGAGACAAGGCTCGGGCAGGCAGGCCACGACTGACAAAGTTGTTTTTGTTGGGTTGCGCGGCCAAGGTCATCCGGTGCGCCAGGCAGTGGAGCCGGAAAAACGTAACCAGTTGCGACAACGGGCCGCAGTCTGCCAAATCCGTCAAATATGTCAAACACTTGAATGAGTGATGAGTGAAAAAAATTACATGGGATGACGAATGGTGTAGGCAACCTGCTGATTTGATTGGTTGCTAACGAATCTGACTGACTGGTTAGTCGTTTATTTTTTACAGCGCATGTTCAATAAGCAGAACATCCTGCAAGCCGCTAGGCTCTTGGCACTGGCCGTTTTCAAGGACCTGCATGTTCGATCACCTGGATCTTGCGCAACTGCTTTCCAGCTACGGCTATCTGGCTCTGTTCGTCGGCTGCCTGCTGGAAGGGGAAACCATCCTCATCCTCGCCGGCCTTGCGGCCCACCAGGGCCTGCTGGGTTACACGCCGGTGGTGTTCTGGGCGACGGTGGCCGGCACCCTGGGCGATCAGTTGCTCTACTGGATCGGCCGCCGCGCCGGCGACCGCGCGGTGCCTTGGCTGCAGCGGCGCGGCCTGGCCGTCGAGCGGGTCACCGGGCTGATCGAGCGGCACCCGCTGCTGGCCATCTTCTCCGTGCGCTTCCTCTACGGCATGCGCCTGGCCGGTCCCTTGCTGATCGGCGCAAGCCGGGTAGGGCCGCTGCGCTTTCTGTTGATCAACCTGCTCGGCGCCTTCTGCTGGGCACTGCTGTTCGCCAGTGCCGGCTACTGGGCCGGTGAGGTGCTGGAGCGCTGGCTGGGCAACCTGCGGCCTTACCGGCTGCCGATCTTCCTCGCGGTGCTGGTGCTGGTTGGCGGGCTGGAGTGGTGGCGACGTCATCGGCAGCGCCGCAAGGCGCAGTCGGCCGCATCCTCGGACAGTTTGCACAAGCCTTGATACAGAGCGGTTTGGATTCGCGCGCGGCGCGATTAGAATCGCCGCTCTTTCGTTCAAGGACGCTGTCATGAGCCTTTACCAGCCCGGCATTCTCGCCACCCCGGTTCCCGCCCACGCCCGCCACCTGTTCTTCGATCTGAAGTCGCTGCAGGACCTGCCCGCCGCACTGGATCGCCTGCTGCAGTTCGCCGATGGCGAGCGCGCGGTGGTTGGCTTCGGCGAGTCGCTGGTGCGTGCTCTGGGCCGGCGCATCGACGGGCTGCGCGAGTTTCCGGCGATCGCCGGCGTCGGCGTCGACAACCCTTCCACCCCGCATGCCCTGTGGGTCTGGCTGCGTGGTGAAGAGCGTGGCGAGCTGCTCCTGCGCACCCAGCAAGTTCAGTCGCTGCTGGCCCCGGCGCTTGAGCTGGGCAGCCTGACCGAGGCCTTCCGCCATGGCAGCGGCCACGACCTGACCGGCTACGAGGACGGCACCGAGAATCCGCAGGACGACGCTGCCATCGCCGCCGCCATCGTTGAAGGTGATGCCGGGCTGGCCGGCGGCAGCTTCGCCGCGATCCAGCAATGGCGCCACCAGTTGCAGGACTTCGCCGCGCTGCCGCAGCACGAGCGCGACGACATCATGGGTCGCCGCCTGAGCGACAACGAGGAGCTGGACGACGCGCCGGAATCCGCCCACGTCAAGCGCACCGCCCAGGAGAGCTTCGAGCCGGAAGCCTTCATCGTGCGCCGTTCCATGCCCTGGACCCTGGGCCAGGACGCCGGCCTGATGTTCCTCGCCTTCGGTTGCACCCTGGATGCCTTCGAAGTGCAGCTGCGCCGCATGAGCGGGCTGGAGGACGGCATCACCGACGCGCTGTACCGCTTCAGCCGGCCGCTGACCGGCGGCTACTACTGGTGCCCGCCGCGCAAGGACGGGATGCTCGACCTGAGCGCGCTGCTGGGCTGAGCCTGCCGTAGTAACGCCAAAGCCTCGCCAGCGTGCGGGGCTTTTTTGTGGCCGCTGCGCGGCCAGATCGCGGGCATGGCCCGCTCCTGCAGGGTGTCGCGTGCTGTTGCAGGAGCGGGCCATGCCCGCGAACCCGGTGTGGCACACACCCGCCGGCGACCTCAATGGCCCCCCGATCTTCCGCCGAATTGGCTGTTGGCCCTCACCGGCGCCGGGCGTAGCGTGGACTCATCTCCCCACTGCCGAGAACGCCGCCATGCCCGCCACCACTTCCCTGAAATGCCTCCTTGCCGGCCTCGGCCTGGCCCTGAGCCTGCCGCTCTTCGCCCACGACGCCACCCAGGAAAAGATCGAAGTCCAGCAGGAGCAGAAACTCCCCGACGCCGCCGGCAAGAAGGGCCTGATGATCACCGTTGCCTATGCGCCCGGCCAGGCCTCCGGCGCCCACGTGCACAGTGGCTCGGTATTCGCCTACGTGCTCGAAGGCGCGGTGATCTCCCAGCTGCAAGGGCAGAAACCGGTGACTTACCAGGCCGGCCAGTCCTGGTACGAGGCGCCGAACACCCCGCACCTGGTGTCGCGCAACGCCAGCAACGAAAAGCCGGCCAAGCTGCTGGTATGGATGTTGCTGGACGAGAAGGCTCCGGTGCTGACGCCGCTGAAACAGTGAGGCTGACGGCGCCTTGAATGAGCCCCCGCTTTGGCGGGGGCTTTTTTCTGTCAGAGAGTCCTGTGAGTTTCGCGCAAAGCCTTGTAGGACGTGCCTTACAACTGTTTCAAGGCTAACAAAACACCTTTCTTTTATTGGGGTTTTTCTTTGTTGTAGATCTGGTCAAGAGTGTCCGTGGCAGGTCCGCTCACTGCCTGAAAACCGCGTTCTGACAGAGAGGTTTTCCACACACCATGGACACTCCAATTCCTCCCTTCACCCGCCGCACCCTGTTGCGCGCCACTGGCACCCTCACGCTGGGCCTGGCTCTGTATTCGGTAAACCGTCATCTGCTGGCAGACGAAGGCGGCGATGAGAGCCTGCTGCGCCTTTCGCTACTGCTCACCGGCCGACCAATGTTGAACAGCCTGCAGGCGGCGCGCATCAACGATGCACTGACCGCCAGCGATCCCTCCTTCCCACAGCGGTTGACGCAACTCTCCTGCGCGGTGGCTGACGATGGTTTCGACGACATGCGGCAATTCGCTGAGTTCTGCGCCCGTCATGAGCCCGCCGTGAAGGTCACCGCCATGGCCATTCTCTCCGCCTGGTACCTGGGCTACACGGGCACGCCCAGCGCCTCGTCCAGCGAAGATGACGCCCGCTTCATCGCCTTTCGCTCGGCGCTCATGTATGCGCCGACGCTCGACGCCACGGTGATCCCGAGTTTCGCCCGTGGCCGCACCGACTACTGGGACCAGCCCCCGGCCACCATCGCCAACGACTGATCCATTCCCTCGCGGGCGCCGCCCGCCTCACTGCACCGGCAGGAACTCCCCATGGCTAGCGAATACGACGCCGACGTCATCGTCGTCGGCTCGGGCGCGCTTGGCAGCAGTGCTGCCTATGAACTGGCGCGTCAGGGTCGATCGGTCATCATCCTCGAAGCGGGCGAGCACATCCCGCGCTGGAAGATCGTCGAGAATTTCCGCACATCGCCGCGCAAGATCAACAACAACGACCCCTATCCGAACCAGCCCTGGGCGATGACCTCGTTCACGCCGGGCTACATCGACAATACCGGCTCCTTCGACCTGCTGCCGGGCATGCTCAAGCTGGTCGGCGGCACCACCTGGCACTGGGGCGGCGCCACCTGGCGCTACGTTCCTAATGACATGAAGCTGAACTCGATCTACGGCGTAGGGCGCGATTGGCCTATCGATTACGACGAACTGGAGCCCTGGTACGTGCGCGCGGAGTACGCCCTTGGCGTGGCCGGCAGTGACACGGATGACCAGAGCGGGCAGGGCGGTACGACCTTCCCGCCACGCTCCAAGCCTTATCCGGTGCCACCGGAGGCCGATACCTACTACTTCCAGCGCCTGAGGGACCGTATCGGCCCGGACTACCACTTCATCCACGAACCCAACGCCCGCACCAACCGGCCCTGGGATGGGCGGCCGGCGTGCAGCGGCAACAACAACTGCATGCCGGTGTGCCCCATTGGCGCCCTCTACTGCGGTGAAGTGCACGCACGCCACGCGGTGGAAGCGGGGGCGCGGCTGCTGACCGATGCCACCGCCTATCGCCTGGAGAAAGGCCCGGACAAACGCATCGTCGCCGTGCACTACCGCAGCTCCAAGGGCGATGACGTGCGCCTGACCGCGCGTTACTTCGTGATCGCCGCCCACGGCCTGGAAACACCCAAGCTGCTGTTGATCTCCGAGGTGGCCAACTCTTCCGACCAGGTCGGTCGCAACCTGATGGATCACTCCGGCATCGGGCTGCAGTTCCTCGCCGACGAGCCGCTGTGGCCCGGGCGCGGGCAGCTCCAGCAGGGTGGTATCTTCAACTGGCGCGACGGCGAATTCCGCCGCCGCCACGCGGCGATCAAGCACACCCCGACCAACAGGGTGCCCAACGAGGCAGTCACCCTGCGCCTGTTGCAGGCCGGCGTGGTCGGCCCCGAGCTGGACCGCCGCATCCGCCACGATGCGGCGCGCTGGGTGGATATTTCCACGGTCTTCGAAATGCTCCCGCACCCGACCAATCGTGTGAGCTTCCACCCTGATCGCAAGGATGCCCTGGGCATTCCCACGCTGCGGGTGAACTACGACGTGGACGACTATGTGAAGGCAGCCCGGGAGGTTGCCCTGGCGGACTACCGCGTGTTCGTGCAGCGCCTGGGCGGCGAAGTGGTGACGGACGATACCGGTTGGCAGAACCGCGACCACCTGATGGGCTCGGTAATCATGGGTCATGACCCGAAGGATTCGGTGGTCAACGGCGAGTGCCGTTGCTGGGATCATCCCAACCTGTTCCTGGCCACCACTGGGGTAATCCCGGCATCGGGGGTGATCAACCCGACGCTGACCGGTGTCGCCCTGAGCCTGCGCATCGCCGACATCATCGGTAGGGAGGTCTGAGCATGAAGACGCTCAGTTTCGGATTCCTGCTGTGCCTGACTGGAGCCGCCCACGCGGCGCCGGCTGCAGATGACAGCAACCGTGAGCTGGTGGAACAGGGTCGCTACGTGGCGCTGCTCGCCGACTGCCAGGCTTGCCATAGCGCACCCGGCGGCAAGCCTTTCGCGGGTGGCTATGAAATCCACACACCGATGGGGCCGATCTTCGCGAGCAACATCACCCCATCGCAGCGATACGGCATCGGCGCTTATAGCGAGGCCCAGTTCAGTGCGGCGCTACGCAAGGGCAAGCGGGCCGATGGCGCCAACCTCTACCCGGCCATGCCGTACACCGCCTACCGCGGCATGAGCGACAAGGATATCCATGCGCTCTACGTCTACTTCAAGCAGGGCGTGGCGCCGGTAGAGCAGGCTGCGACGCTGACCAGTCTGCCGTTTCCGTTCAACTGGCGCCCGCTGATGAGCCTCTGGAACGGCCTGTTCCTGGGCGCCGCACAGGCTCCGGTCAACGGCGCTCAGCAGCCGATCGAGCGAGGGCGCTACCTGGTCGACGTGCTTGGCCATTGCGGCACCTGCCATACGCCGCGCAACGCTCTGCTGGCCGAGATGGGCGGCAGTTACCTGGGCGGCGCTGCGGTGGGTGGCTGGTATGCGCCGAACATCACTTCCGACCCGGTCAGCGGCATTGGTACCTGGAGTCAGGAGGATCTTGTGCATTACCTGCGCACCGGCCATCTGGAGGGCAAGGGGCAGGCCGGGGGTGGCATGGCAGAGGCGGTCAGCGAGAGCCTGCGGCACCTGGACGAAAGCGACCTGCAAGCCATGGCGACCTACCTGCGCACGGTGTCGCCGATTCGTGACCCGGTCCAGTCGGTGCAACGTTCCACCTTCGCCGGGCGCCAGGAACCGCCGAGTGAGCTGGAGCCATTGCTGGATCGCCACCCCCAATCGCTGGCAGACAGCACCGTGCTCGATGGCGCACGGCTCTACAACGCCGCCTGCGCCAGTTGTCACCAGATCGACGGGGCCGGTACGCAGAACCAGTTCTACCCTTCGCTGACGCATAACAGCGCCACCGGTGATGTGCATGCCGGCAGCCTGGTCATGGCCATCCTGCGGGGCGTCGAACGCAACACCAACAGCTACCAGGTCGCCATGCCGGCCTTCGCCGATCAATTGGACGACGGACAAGTGGCGGCCGTGAGCAACTATGTGCTGCAGCACTTCGGCAATCCGGCGTTGCAGGTGACTGCCGAGGACGTGGAGGAGTCCCGCGCGGGAGGTGGTCGGCCTTTGCTCCTGCGGGCAATGCCCTATGGGGTGATGCTGCTGGTGTTGGTCCTGCTACTCGCAGGCTTGGCGCTGGGGCAACGCTTGCGCAGAAGAAAGGCCTGAGGCCACGAGAAGAAGGCCCCCGCACAGGGCGGGGGCTGCTGGGTCACGCCGGCGCGCCGGGCACCTTGCGCGGAGCCATGAAGAACATCCAGACCAGGGCCAGGAAGTACATGGTCGGGATGATGGTGAAGAGGATGGCGTAGTTGTTGTGGGTGACGGTAAGGATGTAGCCGACGATCTGGGTCATGAACATGCCGCCAATCGCGGCGAACATGCCGCCAAAGCCGAACACCGTGCTCATCAGGTGCTTGGGCGTGTAGTCCATCACCAGGCTCCAGATGTTCGCCGTCCACGCCTGGTGCGCGCCGACGCCCAGGGCGATGGCGGCCACCGCGACCCACAGGCCACTGGCCTTGGCGGCGAAGATCACGCCGATGATCGCGCAGGCACAGATGAACATCGACAGCAGGCGCGCATGGATGGAGTTCATGCCACGGCCGATCAGCCAGGACGAGAGGATGCCGCCGCCGATGCTGCCGAAGTCCGCGGTCAGCCAGATCAGCATCAGCGGGATGCCCATCTGGGTGACGCTGATGCCCAGGCCGTATTGCTGGTTGAGGAACGGCGGCAACCAGTAGAGGTAGAACCAGAACACCGGCGCGGTCAGCGAGTAGGCCAGGGCGAAGGCCCAGGTGCCGCGCATGCGCAGGATGGTGGAGAAGGGCACGCGTTCGGCGGGCGGCTCGTCGGCCTCCTGGATGTAGTCCAGCTCGCTCTGCTTCACCGTCGGATGCTCTTCGGGGTTGAAGTACTTCAGGCTCCACAGCACCACCCAGACGAAGCCCAGCGCGCTCATGCACAGGAACGCCGCCTGCCAGCCCCAGGCCGCGAGGATCAGCGGCAGCAGCGCGGGAGTGACCATGGCGCCGACGTTGGTGCCGGCATTGAAGATACCGGTGGCCATGGCCCGCTCGCCGGCTGGGAACCACAGGCGGGTGGTCTTCACGCAGGCCGGGTAGTTGGCGGCTTCCGTCAGGCCGAGGATGAAGCGGCAGACCATGAAGCCGGCCGCCGAGCTGGCCAGACCGTGGGCGCCGGTGGCGAAGCTCCACAGCAGCACGGCGAAGAAGAACGCGCGCTTCACGCCGATGCGGTCGATCAGCCGGCCCTGCAGCACGAAGCCGATGGCGTAGCCGACCTGGAACCAGAAGTTGATGTTGGCGTAGTCCATGGCCGTCCAGGCCATCTTCTCGGCGAGCACCGGCTGCATCACGCCCAGGGCGGCGCGGTCGATGTAGTTCAGGGTGGTGGCGAAGAACACCAGGGCGAGCATGCCCCAGCGCACCTTGCCGACCGCCATGGCGCCACGCACCTTGCCGAAGAACGAGGAACCGTGCGGGGAGACCGCGGCGAGGGGAGCGGATTGCGTATGGATCATGATCGGGGCCATCCGTTATCGGGCTGACGCGCAGCCTCAGGAATTATTGTCGTGCCGCAGGCATCCCGCGTGCTCCACCGCCGATCGGCGTGGGCAACAGGAAAGACGTGCGGTGGCTGGCGAAAATCAGTGCGCGCGGTGGCGCCCGAGCAGGCAGCACAGACCTGGCATCAGGCGTGCCAGGACGGTTTGCCGGTGGGGGATGGAGGCAGCGAGGCGAGGGTGGGGGATGTACATGAGCATTTACCCGTTCTTGAAATTGTTATGGATGACACGCAGGCCATCTCGCAGCGGCTTTGTGTACTTCTCCAGGCAAGGCAGGTGGCTGGAGAGCAGCCGGGTTGCGTCGACGTGGCTAAATCTTGAGCAGCGGCCGGAACAGCGTCAATTCGATAAACGGCCTTTGGTTCGGTAATCGAACACAAAACTAACCAGTTAGTACACTTTAAATTGCTGCCGGCCCCGACCGCCAGAATAATCAGACTCAGCCGGAGACCGATTCCAGAAAGCCCTCACCCCGCCCGGCAGGAGTTCCCCAGATGCAACGTTCGATCGCCACCGTTTCCCTGAGCGGGACCCTGCCGGACAAGCTCGAAGCCATCGCCGCCGCCGGTTTCGACGGCGTGGAAATCTTCGAGAACGATCTCCTCTATTACGGCGGCAGTCCGCGCGACGTGCGCCGTCTCTGTGCCGACCTGGGGCTGGCGATCACGCTGTTCCAGCCGTTCCGCGACTTCGAGGGCTGCCGCCGCGACCGCCTGCCGCGCAACCTCGACCGCCTGGAGCGCAAGTTCGACCTGATGCAGGAGCTGGGCACCGACCTGGTGCTGATGTGCAGCAACGTGGCCGCCGATTCGCTGGGCGAGCGCGAATTCCTCCTCAAAGACCTTGGCCTCGCCGCCGAGCGCGCCGGCGCCCGTGGCCTGCGCGTGGGCTACGAAGCCCTGGCCTGGGGCCGCCACGTAAACACCTGGCAGCAGGTCTGGGACCTGGTGCGCGAAGTGAATCACCCGGCGCTGGGCGTGATCCTCGACAGCTTCCACACCCTCTCGCTGAAGGGCGATCCGGCCGGGATCGCGCAGATTCCGGGGGAGAAGATCTTCTTCGTGCAGATGGCCGATGCGCCGATCCTGGCCATGGACGTGCTGGAGTGGAGCCGGCACTTCCGCAACTTCCCCGGCCAGGGCGAGTTCGACCTGGCGGGCTTCCTCGCGCCGATCCTGAAAAGCGGCTATCGCGGCCCGCTGTCGCTGGAAATCTTCAATGACGGCTTCCGCGCCGCGCCGCCGCGCGCCAACGCCGCCGACGGCCTGCGCTCGCTGCTCTATCTCGAAGAGAAGACCCGCGCCCGGCTGGAAAGCGACGGCACGCCGAAGGAGCAGCTCGACTGCCTGTTCGCGCCGCCGCCAGCCAGCCAGCTGGATGGCGTGGAGTTCCTCGAATTCGCCGTCGACGAAGCCCTCGGCGCACGCCTGGGCAATTGGCTGGAGCGCCTGGGCTTCGCCCGTGCCGGCGAGCACCGCTCCAAGGCGGTAAGCCTGCTGCGCCAGGGCGACATCAATATCGTGCTCAATACCGAGCCCTATTCCTTCGCCCACAGCTTCTTCGAGGCCCACGGCCCGTCGCTGTGCGCCACCGCCTTGCGCGTGCGTGACGCCGCCAGCGCGCTGCAGCGTGCACAGGACTACAAGGGCCAGCCATATCGCGGGCTGGTCGGCCCCAACGAGCGGGAGATTCCCGCCGTGCGCGCGCCGGACGGCAGCCTGATCTATCTCGTTGAGGAACGCGCCACCGGGCAGACCATCTACGACGTGGACTTCCGCCTCGATCCCGCTGCAATGCCGAGCGGAAAGCTGCAGCGCATCGACCATATGGCCATGGCGCTGCCGGCGGACGGGCTGGACAGCTGGGTGCTGTTCTACAAGGGACTGTTCGACTTCGAGGCCGATGACGAAGTGGTCCTGCCCGATCCCTACGGCCTGGTGAAGAGTCGCGCCTTGCGCAGCGCCAACGGCAGCGTGCGCTTGCCGCTGAACATCTCGGAGAACCGCAACACGGCGATCTCCCACGCGCTGTCCAGTTATCGCGGCTCCGGCGTCCATCACATCGCCTTCGCTTGCGAAGACATCTTTGCCGAGGTGGCGCGGGCGAAGGACGCCGGCGTGCCGTTGCTGGAAATCCCGCTGAACTACTACGACGACCTCGCCGCGCGCTTCGACTTCGACGACGAGTTCCTCAGCGAGCTGGCCTACTTCAATGTCCTCTACGACCGCGACGCCAGCGGCGGCGAGTTGTTCCACGTGTACACCGAGCCGTTCGAGGAGCGCTTCTTCTTCGAGATCATCCAGCGCCGCGGCGGCTACGCTGGCTACGGCGCGGCCAACGTCGCCGTGCGCCTGGCAGCCATGGCCCAGGCGCGAAACGGCACCACCCGTCGACCGAAGGTCTGAGCCGCCGCGCTTTGCGTGCAGGGTGTGGGGGCGCGCATAATCCGCGCATCCCTTCACCCCCCAGCGGGCGCCCCTGGCGCCTGCCCGACGATGCAAAGCCATGACCGACAGCGCCGCCCAGCCGACTCCCGCCGAACCCGCCCGCCGCGGCCGCAAGAACAACCCGGAGAAGACCCGCGAGGACATCCTCCAGGCGGCCATCGTCGAGTTTGTCCAGCAGGGGCTTTCCGGCGCGCGGGTGGATGCCATCGCCGAGCGCATGAACACCTCGAAGCGGATGATCTACTACTACTTCGGCAGCAAGGAACAGCTCTACCAGGCGGTGCTGGAGAAGCTCTACGGAGATATCCGCGGCACCGAGCAGAGCTTGCACCTGGCCGAGCTGGAACCGTTGGAGGCCATGCGCCGGCTGGTGGATTTCACCTTCGACCACCATGACCGCAACGTCGATTTCGTGCGGATAGTCAGCATCGAGAACATCCACTACGGCCAGTTCGCCTCCGGCTCCGAGGCGATTCGCTCGATGAACAGCAACATCCTGCGCACCATCGAGGACATCCTCCAGCGCGGTGCTGCCAGCGGGGCGTTCCGCGACGGCCTGCAGGCCATCGACGTGCACATGCTGATCAGTGGGTTCTGCTTCTATCGCGTGTCCAACCGCCATACCGTCGGCTCGCTGTTCCAGGTCGAGCTGGAAGACCCGGCGATCAAGGCGCGGCACAAGGACATGATCATCGAGGCGGTGTTGCGCTACGTGCAGCCGTAAGGTCGGTTGGGGCACTGCCCATTATTGCCGGCGAACACCTGCGTAGGATGGCGTGGAGCGAAGCGATACCCATCGCGGGTACCGCGCCCGATTACATGGCGGCGAAATGCGTGAGCATCCGTTCAGCGTCTGCCTCGACGCCACTGAACAGCTCGAACGCCTTCACCGCCTGGAACACCGCCATGTTGCCGCCATCCAGCGTGCGGCAGCCGAGGCTGCGGGCATGCCGGAGCAGTTCGGTCTCCAGCGGGAAGTAGATGATCTCCGCCACCCACAGGCCCGTGTGCAGCAGCTCCAGCGGCAGGGGCGCGCCGGGCAGCTTGGCCATGCCCACCGGGGTGGTGTTGACCAGCCCGTTTGCCTCCGTGACGGCGCCGGCAAGGTCATGACCGACCCGCGCGCGCTGGCCGCCGAAATGCGCGTTGAGGTTATCCACCAGCGCCTGGGCGCGGGCCGAGTCCACTTCGAAGAGAGTCAATTGCTGCACACCTTCGCTGAGCAGCGCGTGGGCCACTGCAGCGCCTGCGCCGCCAGCGCCCAGTTGCACCACGCGTTCGCGCGGTGCATCGCTGAGGTTGCGCCGGAAACCTTCGGCAAAGCCCAGGCAGTCGGTGTTGTGGCCGATGCGTTTGCCATCGCGCAGCACCACGGTATTCACCGCACCGATACCCCGCGCCTCGTCGGACAGCTCATGCAGCAGCGGGATCACTGCCTGCTTGCACGGGAAGGTGATGTTCAGCCCGGTGTAGCCCATGCGTTCCGCGGCGGCGAGCAGGTCGGGCAGGGCACCGGCATCGACACCCAGTGTGTCCAGGTCGATCAGCCGGTAGAGATAGCGCAGCCCCTGGGCGTCGCCCTCGTGCTCGTGCAGGGCTGGGGTGCGCGAAGCCTGGATGCCGGCACCGATGAGCCCGGCCAGCACGGTGCGGTATTCGTTCATGGCCTTCACCCCTTCAACAGCTTGGCGAAGTGCTGGATGCCGGCGCGATAGCCGTCGCTGCCGAGCCCGGCGATGACGCCCACGGCGATCGCAGAGACGAACGAGTGATGACGGAACTCCTCGCGCCGGTGCACATTGGACAGGTGCACTTCGATTACCGGCAGCTCCACGGCGGCGAGCGCGTCGCGGATGGCTACCGAGGTGTGGGTCCAGGCGGCCGGGTTGATCAGGATGCCGGCGCAGCGGCCGCGGGCCTGGTGAATCCAGTCGAGCAGCTGGCCTTCTCGGTTGGTCTGGCGGAATTCGATGTCCAGACCGTTCTCGGAACCGGTGCGCTGGCAGAGCGCGGCGATGTCGTCGAGGGTCTCGTGGCCGTAGGTGGCGGGCTCACGGGTGCCGAGCAGGTTCAGGTTCGGCCCGTTGAGCACGAGCAGGGTATGAGGCATGAAGGGAGGCTCCGTTGTTTTTGTATGGCCGTGCGGGAAAGGCCTGCAGGAGCAAAATGTACCAAATGGTTAATTTGGTCAATGCCACCGGAGGTTGGTGGTTTTTGTTGAGATATGCTGACTTAAATCGACCTGAGTGGCCGTTTTTGCGCCGATCTTGCGATTACGTGCATGTGGCCGCGAGCGGGAGAAAAACGACAATCCGTGCGGTGATCGACCACCCTGCGTAGGAGCGGACTCCGTCCGTGATCGGTTCGACGCGGCAGTGGGCCCGAAGGCGGACGTTGCCCGCGACCCGCCCAGTGCTGAACCTGCCGGCAAAAAAAGACCCGCCAAGTGGCGGGTCAGAGGGGGAAGCCTGGAAGCCAGGCCAGTTGGAGAGAACCGGTTTCAGACGTGCAAGGCATGTCCCAGCGCACGCAGCGCAGCTTCCTGCACCGCTTCGCCGAGGGTCGGGTGGGCGTGGATGGTGCCAGCGATGTCTTCCAGGCAGGCGGCCATTTCCAGCGACTGCACGAAGGCCGTGGACAGCTCCGACACCGCCTTGCCCACGGCCTGCCAGCCGAGGATCAGGTGGTTGTCCTTGCGCGCCACCACACGAACGAAGCCGTCGCTGGATTCCTGGGTCATGGCGCGGCCGTTGGCGGCGAACGGGAAGCTCGCGGTCAGCACCTCATGGCCGGCGGCCTGGGCCTGTTCCGGCGACAGCCCGACCACCACCACTTCCGGATCGGTGAAGCACACCGCCGGGATCGCCGTGGGGGTGAAGGCGCGGCGCTTGCCGGCGATGATCTCGGCGACCATCTCGCCCTGGGCCATGGCGCGGTGGGCCAGCATGGGCTCGCCGGCGATGTCGCCGATGGCCCAGACATCGCGCATGGAGGTGCGGCATTGCTCGTCGACCTGCACGGCGCGGCCGTTCATGTCCAGGCGCAGGGTGTCGAGGCCCCAGCCGGCGGTGTTGGGGTGGCGGCCGACGGCGACCAGCACCTGGTCGGTCTCGATCACCCGCTGCGAACCGGCGCCATCCTGCACGCGCAGGCCTTTGCCGTCCGGCTCCAGGCCCATCACGCTGTGGCCCAGATACAGCTCGATGCCCAGCTTGCGCAGGGAATTGGCCACCGGTTTGGTCAGCTCCTCGTCATAGGTCGGCAGGATGCGCGGCTGCGCTTCCACCACCGTGACTTCGACGCCGAGCTTGCGGTACGCGGTGCCCAGTTCCAGGCCGATATAGCCGCCGCCCACCACCGCCAGGCGCTTGGGCAGGGTCTTCGGTGCCAGCGCCTCGGTGGACGAGATGACATTGCCGCCCACCGGCAGGAAGGGCAGCTCCACGGATTTCGAACCGGCCGCCAGCAGCAGGTGCTCGGTGTGGATGTGCTGGGTGCCGCCTTCGGCAAGCTCGACCTCGACGGTCTTGCCGTCGACGATCTTCGCCCAGCCGTTCACCACGGTGACGCCGTGCTTCTTCAACAGCGCGGCGACGCCGGTGGTCAGGCGGTCGACGATGCCGTCCTTCCATTCCACGGTGCGCTGGATGTCGATGCTCGGCGCCTGCACGCTGATGCCCAGCGGCGACTTGCCGGCGAACTCGCGGGCCTTGAGGTATTCCTCGGCGGCGTGGATCAGCGCCTTGGAGGGGATGCAGCCGATGTTCAGGCAGGTGCCGCCCAGGGAGGCGCCTTCCACCAGCACGGTGCGGATGCCCAGCTGGCCGGCGCGGATCGCCGCGACATAGCCGCCGGGGCCGCCACCGATCACCAGCAGGGTGGTTTCGAGAGTCTGGTTCTGTTTCACGTGTAGGGCTCCAGTCAATCGATGAACAGGGTGGCGGGGTGTTCGAGCAGGGCGCGCACGGCCTGGATGAAGGCCGCCGCGTCCATGCCGTCGACCACCCGGTGATCGAAGGACGAGGACAGGTTCATCATCTTGCGCACGACCACCTGGCCGTTGACCACCATGGGCCGCTCGACCATGCGGTTGACGCCGACTATGGCCACTTCCGGGTAGTTGATCACCGGCGTGCTGACGATGCCGCCCAGGGCGCCGAGGCTGCTCAGGGTGATGGTCGAGCCGGACAGTTCCTCGCGGCTGGCCTTGCCATGGCGCGCGGCTTCGGCGAGGCGCGCCACTTCCGCGGCGTTGCCCCACAGGTCGCGGGACTCGGAATTGCGCAGCACCGGCACCATCAGGCCATTGTCGCTCTGGGTGGCGACGCCCAGGTGCACCGCGCCGTAGCGGGTGATCACGTCGGCTTCGTCGTCATAGCGCGCGTTGAGCTGCGGGAAGTCGCGCAGGGCGACGACCATGGCACGGGCAATGAACGGCAGCAGGGTCAGTTTGCCGCGTGCCGCCGCGTGCTTGGCATTGAGATGCACGCGCAGCGCTTCGAGATCGGTGACGTCGATCTCCTCGACGTAGCTGAAGTGCGGGATGCGCCGTTTGGCCTCGGCCATCTTCTGCGCGATCTTGCGGCGCAGGCCGATCACCGGGATCTGGTGCTCGTCGTGGCGTGCGGCATAGCCGGAGGCGATGGTCGCGCCGCCGTGTTCCAGGAAGTGTTCCAGGTCTTCGCGCAGGATGCGCCCGGCCGGGCCGCTGCCCTGGACGAACTGCAGTTCCACGCCCAGGTCGCGGGCACGCTGGCGCACCGCCGGCGAGGCCAGTGGCTTCTCGCCCGGCGCGCGGCGCGGCGCCGGTGACGGGGCAGGGCGCGCGGCCGGGGCGACCGGCTTGCTCTCGACGCGCGGCGCAGGCTTGGGCGCTTCGGCGACGGGGGCCGGTTTGCTTTCCGGCTTGGCTGCCGGTACCTCTTCATGGGGGTTGGCTTGCGCGACTTCGCGGTGGTTGCCGTGGCCTTCCACTTCCAGGCGGATCAGCTCGCCGCCCACAGCCATCACCTGGCCGGGCACGCCGCCCAGGGCGATGATCTTGCCGGCCACCGGCGAGGGGATTTCCACGGTGGCCTTGTCGGTCATGACTTCCGCCAGCAGCTGGTCCTCATGGACCTCGTCGCCGACCTGGACATGCCACTCCACCAGCTCGACTTCGGCGATACCTTCGCCGATGTCCGGCATCTTGATGACGTGAGTGCCCATTCAGACCTCCATGGCGCGCTTGAAGGCCGCGCCGACGCGCGCGGGCCCCGGGAAGTAGTCCCATTCCTGGGCGTGCGGGTAGGGGGTGTCCCAGCCGGTCACGCGCGCAATGGGGGCTTCGAGGTGGTGGAAGCAGTTTTCCTGGACCAGCGACATCAGCTCGGCACCGTAGCCGCAGGTGCGGGTGGCCTCGTGGACGATGACGCAGCGGCCGGTCTTCTTCACCGATTCGACGATGGTGTCCAGGTCCAGCGGCCAGAGGCTGCGCAGGTCGATGATCTCGGCATCGATGCCGGTTTCCTCGGCTGCGGTCTGAGCCACGTAGACGGTGGTGCCGTAGGTCAGCACGGTCAGTTCGGAACCCGGGCGGGCGATGGCGGCCTTGTCCAGCGGCACGCTGTAGTAACCCTCCGGCACCTGGCTGGCCGGGTGCTTGGACCAGGGCGTCACCGGGCGGTCGTGGTGGCCGTCGAAGGGGCCGTTATACAGGCGCTTGGGTTCGAGGAAGATCACCGGATCGTCGTTCTCGATGCAGGCGATCAGCAGGCCCTTGGCGTCGTAGGGGTTGGACGGCATGACAGTACGCAGGCCGCAGACCTGGGTGAACATCGCCTCCGGGCTCTGGCTGTGGGTCTGCCCGCCGTAGATGCCGCCGCCGCAAGGCATGCGCACCACCATCGGCACGGTGAAGTCGTTGACCGAGCGGTAGCGGATGCGCGCGGCTTCCGAGACCAGCTGGTCGGTGGCTGGGTAGACGTAGTCGGCGAACTGGATTTCCACCACCGGGCGCAGGCCGTAGGCGCCCATGCCGACGGCGGCGCCGATGATGCCGCTCTCGGAGATCGGCGCGTCGAACACCCGCGAGGTGCCGTATTTCTTCTGCAGGCCCTCGGTGCAGCGGAACACGCCGCCGAAGTAGCCGACGTCCTGGCCGAACACCACGACGTTGTCGTCGCGTTCGAGCATCACGTCCATGGCCGAGCGCAGCGCCTGGATCATGGTCATGCTGGTGACCGCCTGGGCGTTCTCGTGTTGCTGGTTCATGGCATTCATACCCCGAGCTCCTGGCGCTGCCGGCGCAGGTGTTCCGGCAGGTCCTTGTAGACGTCGTCGAACAGGTTGGCGGCGCTGAACACATGGCCGTCCACCAGCGAGCCGTGGCGTTCGGCCTCTTTCTGCGCGGCGATCACTTCGGCTTCCAGTTCCTTCTTCAGCGCTTCATGCTGCTCTTCGGACCAGATGCCGAGGCCGATCAGGTGCTGCTTGAGGCGGGCGATGGGGTCGCCCAGCGGGAAATTGGTCCAGTCATCGGCGGGGCGGTATTTGGACGGGTCGTCCGAGGTGGAGTGCGGGCCCGCGCGGTAGGTGACCCACTCGATCAGGCTCGGCCCATGGCCGCGACGGGCGCGCTCGGCGGCCCATTGCGAGGCGGCGTACACGGCGAGGAAGTCGTTGCCGTCCACTCGCAGCGAGGCGATGCCGCAACCCACGCCGCGGTTGGCGAAGGTGGTGCCTTCACCGCCGGCAATGGCCTGGAAGGTGGAGATCGCCCACTGGTTGTTGACCACGTTGAGGATCACCGGCGCGCGGTAGACGTGGGCGAAGGTGAGGGCGGTGTGGAAGTCGGATTCGGCAGTGGCGCCGTCGCCGATCCAGGCGGATGAGATCCTGGTGTCGCCCTTGATCGCCGAGGCCATGCCCCAGCCGACGGCCTGGATGAACTGGGTGGCGAGGTTGCCGGAGATGGAGAAGAAACCCTTCTCGCGGCTGGAGTACATGATCGGCAGCTGGCGGCCCTTGAGCGGGTCCTGCTCGTTGGAGAGCAGCTGGCAGATCATGTCCTTGAGCGGGTAATCGCGAGTGATCAGGATGCCTTGCTGACGGTAGGTCGGGAAGGTCATGTCGCCGTCGCGCAGGGCCATGGTGTGGGCGGTGGCGATGGCTTCTTCACCCAGGCACTGCATGTAGAAGGACATCTTCTTCTGGCGCTGGGCGGTGAGCATGCGCGCGTCGAAGAGGCGCGTCTTGAGCATCAGGCGCATGCCGCGCAGCAGCTGTTCGTGGCTCAGGTCCGGGGCCCAGGGGCCGACGGCGTTGCCGTCTTCATCGAGTACGCGCACCAGGCTGAAGGCCAGGTCGGTGGTCTGCGCGGGTTCCACGTCGATGTCGGGCTTGCGCACCTCGCCGGCGGGCGACAGGTGCAGGTAGGAGAAGTCGGTCTTGCAGCCCGGACGCCCGGTGGGCTCGGGGACGTGCAGGCGAAGCGGAGCGTAGTCAGTCATGGTCGGTCTCCAGTTGTGATCGTGGGTGTGGATCAGCAGACGGAAGCGGCCATGCCTGGCGGGCGCACCCGGCCGGGTAAGGCTACGGTGCGGGTGCCGCGCGGGGTCGCGTGGCGGGGGGTGACATCACTCATGGTGAGGTCCTCGGTTGTTGTAGTTGTGGTTTCAGTATAGGTGTGACCGATTGGTTTTTTGCTCCAAATTGACTAGCTGTAAGCTTCAGGATTAGTGTGTTTGAACTATAAAAACAGCTCTGGGTAGTACGACGAAAAATGGCTGATCTCGACCGCACCGACCTGAAAATCCTCCGCGCCCTGGCCGACGATGGCCGCCTGTCCTGGCGCGATCTGGCGCAGAACATCGGCCTGTCGCTGACCCCGACCCTGCGCCGGGTGCGCCGCCTGGAGGAGGAGCAGTACATCCAGGGCTACTTCGCTCGCCTCGACGAGGAGCGCCTGTCCGGCGGCATGAGCGTGTTCGTCTCGGTGTCCCTGGAAAAACAGACCGGCGACTACCTCGCGCGGTTCGAAGAACGCATCGTCCAGGCACCGCAGGTGATGAGCTGCTTCCAGATGACCGGCGACGCCGACTACATGCTGCGGGTGGTGGTGAAGGACCTGTCGGCCTACCAGCTGTTCCTGACCAATACGCTGACGCAGATTCCCGGCGTGGCCGGGATCAAGTCGGCGTTCGCGCTGAAGTCGGTGATGCTGCGCTCGGCGCCGCCGATCTGAGCGGGGCCATGGCGCGGGAGCAGTGATTTCGCGGACAAGGTCCGCTAATCCACCCGGCCCATTGCGGACGATCCGGCTGGATTGTAGGAGCGAGCTTGCTCGCGAACCTGCGGCCTGGCGTGGCGCCGACCCAATCGCGGATGAATCCGCTCCTACCGCAGCCGGCACCTGTCTCGCCTGGGCGTAGAAGCGGACTCCGTCCGCGATAGCTATCCGACCATGCGGGAACATCGGCAGAGTGCGGTTCGCGAGCAAGCTCGCTCCTACGAAAAACAAGTCAACCCTCGCGGCGGAACTGCTCGCGGTACTGCGTCGGCGTCACCCCCAGGCGCTGGGAGAACACCAGGCGCATGCGCGCCGCGCTGCCGAAGCCACAGCGCCAGGCGATCATCTTCAGGGCCTGGTCGCTGCCTTCCAGCAACCCGCGCGCCGCGTCGATGCGGGCGCGCTGGACGAATTCCGCGGGCGTCACCCCCGCTTCACGGACGAACACCCGGGCAAAGCTGCGCGGGCTCATCGCCACCTCGGCCGCCAGGTGCGGCACGCCCAGCGGCTGGTCGAGGTGCTCCTGCACGTAGCGCTGGATGCGCGCCACCGGTGAGCCTTCGTCGGCCGGCGCCTGCAGGAAGGGGCTGAACTGCGATTGCCCGCCCTGACGCTGCGCCACCACCAGCAGTCGCTTCGCCACTGACAGCGCTACTGCTGCGCCGTGGTCCTCGGCAACCAGTGCCAGCGCCAGGTCTATACCGGCCGTCACGCCCGCCGAAGTCACCAGCGCGCCATCGCGCACATGAATCCGATCCGGCTCTACCAGTGCCCGCGGGAACAGTTCGGCCAGCCGCCGCGCGTCACTCCAGTGAGTCGTCACACGCTTGCCGTCCAGCAACCCGGCATGGCCGAGCAGGAAGGCCCCGGTGCAGATCGAGCCGTAACGCGGGGCCCGGGCACAGGCCGCGCGTAGCCAGCCGAGCAACTCGGGCGCGGGCGTCCCTTCCGGCAATTGCGGCCCGCCTGGCACCAGCAGGATGTCGGCGGCGCCGTCACCTTGATCGAGACTGAAGTCGGCGCCGAGCAGTTGGCCGTTGGAAGCGCGCAGAGGGCAGGGCGGCGCGGCCAGGGTGACGACCTGGTAGCCCTGGCCCGCAGGGACGAAGGCATTGGCCTCGGCGAACACGTCCAGCGGCCCGGAAACATCCAGCGCCTGCACGCCGGGGAACAGCAGCATGGCTACGCGCTTCATGGCGTCTCCCGATCCGATCGATGGTGTTCATTCTTGCGGGAGAAAATGCTGGCCGCAAACGCTACGTGGGTTCGAATGCTGCCAATCAGCCAACAGTCGGCGTGACAATCGAAAGATGGAATGGCCAGCAGTACGCCTTTGTTGCGTTATCTGCAGTAATGCATTGTCGAAGTCGAGCTGTGTAGGAAAGATCCGGTCAGCTAGATTTATGGCAGTGGGCCACGATCGACGCGACCCGCGTGATCCTGAGGTTCCTGTCATGAAATCCGCGTATAGCGCGCTCTTCGCCATCCCCGCCCTGCTGCTGTCCTTCAGCGCCTTCGCCGACGATGCGGCCGTGTACCACTACGGCATGCCGCTGGACGTGGCCAAGGTGCTGAGCATTTCGCAACCCAACGACCGCTGTGAAGTCAGCCAGGCGACCATGGTCTACCTGGATTCCCAGGGCCGGCAGCACACCGTCAAGTACCTGCGCCAGACCCCGCGCTGCAGCGACATCTGAGTCAGGCGCGGAACTGATCCACCAATCCCTGCTGCCGGCTGGCCAGGTCGTTCAGTGAACGACTGGCGCTGGCGGCCTGCTGTGCCTGATCGGAAATGGTCTGGGTGACGTCGCGGATGCCGGCGATGTTGCGGTTGATCTCCTCGGCGACGCTGCTCTGTTCCTCCGCGGCGCTGGCGATCTGCAGGTTCATCTCGCTGATCAGGTTCACCGCTTCGCCGATCCGACGCAGGGCGTCGATGGCCTGGCGCGCCTGATCGACGTTGCCCTGGGCCTGGGCGAAGCTGCCCTGCATCGCGCTGGTCACTGACTGGCCGCGCGCCTGCAGGTTCTCGATCACTTCGCGAATCTCCTCCACCGACTCCTGGGTACGCCGGGCCAATCCGCGCACTTCGTCCGCGACCACGGCGAAACCGCGCCCGGCATCGCCTGCGCGTGCCGCTTCGATGGCGGCATTGAGCGCCAGCAGGTTGGTCTGCGCGGCGATGCCGCAGATGACTTCGAGGATCGAGCCGATCTGCTCGTTGCTCGCCGCCAGTTGCTGCAACTCGGCCATGGCCTGGTTCATCCCGGCGGCCAGCAGGTCGATGCCGCTGTTGGTGGCGTCGAGGGTGCGGAAGCCGTCGTCGCAGGCCTGTTCCGCGGTGCGTGCGGCATCGGCGGCGCGGGCGGCGCTGCGGGCCGAGTCCTGGGCGGTGGCGGACATTTCCTGGAGCGCCGTGGCGACCATGTCGATCTCGCGGAACTGCTGCTGCATGCCGTCGCTGGTCTGCCGGGCGATCTGCGCCGAGCGGTCGGCGGTGGAGTGCGCCTCGCGGGTCGCCGACTGCACGGCGGCGATGCTCGGCTGCAGCTTGTCGAGGAAACGGTTGAAGGCGGTGGCCAGGCGGCCCAGTTCGTCGCGGCGCGGGTAGTCGAGGCGGCGGGTGAGGTCGCCTTCGCCGTCGGCGATGTCTTCCAGCATCCGCGCCAGGCGCAGGATCGGCCGGCTGATACCGAGCGCGGTGAGCGCCACCAGCAGCATGCCGAGCAGCCCGGCGGCAATGCCGACGCCGGTTTCCAGCGCGGTGCTCTTCCAGCGCAGGTCGTCCAGCGTGCCTTTGAGTCGTTCCGCCGGGGCGAGCATCACTGCGCGGGGAACACTGAGCAGGATGCCCCAGGGCGCGGCGTCCGGCACTGGCGCGAGGCTGTGCAGCACGCTGATGGATTCGCCGTCGTCGGTGGATTGCGAGCGGCCGGCGGCGATTTCGCCAAGCACGCTCTTGTCGTCGAACTTTTGCCCCAGCTTCGAGGCGTCGCCACTGTCGCTGGCAATCAGGCCGTTGGGGCTGAGGATACGGATGCGGCCCTGGCCGTCGAACAGGCTGCGGCTGCCTTCCGCGCTGCTCTGCTGCAGCGCCGCCAGGTCGATGTCGAAGCCCACGGCGGCGATGGCCTTGCCGTTCTCCAGCAGCGGCAGGGTGACGCTGGTGACCAGCCGGCGCTGGCCCGAGGCGTCGTCGAAATACGGGTCGAGCACGCAGGGGCGGGCGTGCCCGGTGGAGCAGGTGAAGAAGGCGTTGTAGGGCTGGCCGCTGGGGCCGGGGGTGGTGTCGCCGAGGACCTGCTCGGTGCCGATCACCCGCTGGGTGTCCTTGCCGTTCTGCAGCAGGTAGAGGGCGAAGCGGCCGGTCTCGTTGCTGCCCAGGTCTTCGCGGGCGGCGAACTGGCTGTCGGCGGCGTCCAGCGCATCGGGCTGGAACACCAGGAACAGGCCGAGCAGTTCCGGGTGTGCGGCGAGGGTGTCGGCCATCGACTGATTGAGCGCGTTGCGCAGCGCGGCGGCGTCGAGGACGCCCTGGTGCTGCTGCGCGCGCAGGGTCTGCACGCTGCGCAGCAGGCCTTCGCCGAGCAGCAGGTTGTTCTGCAGGCGTTCGCGGATCAGCAGGGCCTGCACCTGGCCCTGGGTCTCCAGGTTGTGCCGCGCGGCAACGGCGAACAGTTCGCCGCTGTCGTGCTGGATGGTGCGGCTGTCCTGTCGCGCCTGGTACAGCGAGAGGCCGATCAGGACGCTGGCGACGAGGATCAGGCAGAGGCCCGCCAGCCAGGTGATGCGACCCTGGATGGAGGTCAGGAGGCTGGGCATGGCGGGCATCTTCCCTGGGCTTTAGAACGTGGTGGAGAACATCAGCTGGCTGTAGAGGTTGCTGTTGTCGTTGCCGATCTGGGTGCCGCCTTCGGCCGCGCTTTTCTTCGGCTGGTACAGGCCCACCAGCGGGATGATCATCAGGTGATCGTTGACCGCCCACTCGGCGTAGAGGTCCAGTTCGTTGGCGTCGGTGTTGCCCAGGTCGGTGTCCAGGGTGTGGAAGTCGAACCACTGCAGGCCGACGTTGACGTTCTCCAGCGGGCTGACCTTGGCGCCGATGTTGTTCACGCGGGTGTTGCTGTTGAACGGGCCGGAGTAGTTGCCTGCCACCTCGCCCTGGAACCAGGTGCCGAAGCCGCGGCTGAAGCCGTAGAACAGCGGGTCGTAGCCTTCGGAGAAGCGGCTGAAGCGGTAGCTGACGTAGGGCTTCCAGGCGACGTCGGAGAAGGTCCAGCCGGCTTCCAGGTACCAGGCGTTCTCGTTGTCGGTGTGGCGCTTGTCCTGCCAGGCGTACTCGCCGGAGAGGAACAGGTTCTCCACGCCGGCATTGCCGGTGCCGCGCAGGCTGTAGGTCTTCATGTCCTTGCGGTCGAGTTGGGCGGGCGATGCGTATTGTTCATCGATGTCGTTCACGTCGATGTAGGTCAGGCCGAAGGTAGCTTCCTGGGCGACGTGTTCGAGGGTGGCGACGTACAGCTCGGACTTGGCCTGGGCACGGTTGTCGGACTTCAGGCTCATCAGGTCGCCACGCCAGCCTTCCTTGCCGCCGACGCGCAGCACGGCGGTTTCGTCGAAGTCGCGGCGGCCGGCCAGGTAGTAGGCGCCGCCACGGTTGTACTCGCCGTCAGCCAGGCCGTTACCCATGTTCAGGGCGTCGCCGTCGATCAGGAAGCCATCGCCGACCACGATGTTCTGGCAACCGAAGGACAGGTCGATACCGTCCTCGCCGAGCACCGGGAACAGGCCGCCCGAGCGCCAGCCGGCGTAGGCGTCTTCGATCTTGGTGGTGCGCTCGGAACCGTCGCTGAAGCCGGCGGCGTCGCCGTCGCCCCAGGTCGCGGAGCTGAGCAGGTTGAACGCGCCGTAGGCGGTGCCCGCGTCGCCGAGCTTCTGGTCGCCGCTCAGGCCGTACTTGATGAAACCTTCCTGCCAGGAGGACGAGCCTTCATCCAGGGTGCCGGTCATGTTGTAGCGCTCCTGGCTGTGGAACAGCCCGAAGGTCGCGGAGAGATCGGCGTTCAGGTGCGTATCGTCGGTGGCGTACAGCTGGTAGGCGCTGGCGGAACTGGCCCCGGCGATGAGCAGGGCGAGCAGGGTGGGGCGCAGCACGGCGGCGTGGGTCATGGTGAAGGCATCCGTTTCGTTATTGTCGATTGAGGGGATGTGACTTCTGCCGATGCTAAGTAAGGGCTGGCCCTGTGCCGTTGCTCCTGTCTGCCAAGTGATTGGGTGTGGTTGCCAGATCGGTGGGAGGAGGTTGTCGAGATCCGTGCGGGCTGAAAAACCCTCTCCCCAGCCCTCTCCCTGAAGGGAGAGGGAGCCGAATGTGCCGGCTGATGATCTGGTTTAATCCTGCTCCGATCAGTCCCCTCTCCCTTCAGGGAGAGGGAGAGGGCGTGAGAGCGTCTTCCAGTAGCCTCAACGCGCTCTTGAAATCACCGACGGCTGCTCCGCATACAGGCGCTTGTAGAGGGCCGAGAAATGACTGGAACTGGCAAACCCCAGGTCCAGCGCCAGGTGGGTGATGCTCTGCTGCGGCTCCTGCTTGAGCCGGCGGCGCGCCTCGGCCAGGCGCAGGCTGAGGAAGAACTGTTGCGGCGTGCTCTGGCAGATCTGCCGGAAGCAGTACTGCAGGGTGCGCTGGCTGGTGTTCAGGCTCTGGCTCAGTTCCAGCAGCGACAAGGGTTCGGAGAGATCCGCCTGCATGCGTTCGATAGCCGCCAGCACCAGCCGGCGATGCTGTTGCAGCGAGCGCGGCGTGCCTTCGCGGTCATGGCCCGGGAGGATTTCTTCCAGCGCCTGCAGCACGTGGCTGAGCACCAGCGCGACGGCATGCCCGGCCTGCTGCGGATTGTCCACTCGCCACGGCTCGCTTTCGAAACCGGCGAGGGCATCGCACAGGCTGCGGCGCAGATCGCCCGCACCGGTGGGTGAAAGTTGCAGGCGACGTTGCTGCAGCGCCCGTTCGAACAGTTCGCGCTCTTCGGCACCGAGCAGGCGTTCCAGCTGCGCCTGGCTGAAGGTCAGGCCGAGCATGTGGATTTCCCCTGCGGCGCAGATTTCCAGCTCGCGGCCGCCTTCGAGCACCAGCAGGGTGTCGTCGTGCAGGGCCTGGCCGTTGAAGCGCGAATCGGCACTGGCGCGCAGGGGAATGCCGATCACCAGGTGGCCGGCGGGCGGCGCCATGTTCTCGTGCAGGTGCAGGTTGGAGTGTTCGTAGATCAGCGAGGCGTCGGGCAACTGCACATGCAGCAGCTCCGCCTGCAGGCGGCCGTGGCCGAGCTGGGTGTAGTCCTGGCTCCAGCCGGCGAGGGCGCAGGCCAGTTCATCGGAGTCGGTTGCCTGGTGGCGGGCTATGCCGGTCATGGCGGTTCACCTCGGTTGTGCGCCGAGTATCGGCCAGCGCTGGCGCGCAGGCTTGTGCCTGCGCGCCAGGGTGTTGCGGCGCTCTGCCAGTTTCAGCGACCGGCGAGGTAGGCGGCGGCCAGTGTACAGGCGCGTTCGATCAGCATGGGCGCCAGTTCCCGCGCGGTCTCGCTGTTGCGCCGGGTATGCACCCAACCCAGGTAGGTGGTGCCGCGCAGGGCGAGGAACAGCGGCAGAGCGGCGCGATCGGCGGCGGACAGCGGCTTGACCGAGTCGTAGCCGGCCAGCAGCGCCGCCTGGATCTGCGCCAGGCGCGGGTCGTCGAGGCAGAAGTACAGCGCGGTGGCCAGCTCGAACATGTGCCAGCCGAAGCCGGCATCGTCGAAGTCGATCAGCTGCAGTTCACCGCCTTCGAGCAGCAGGTTCTCCGGCACCAGGTCGGCGTGGATCATGCCGAAGTTGCCCAGGCTGCGGCCGTACTGGCGCAGGTCCAGACGCGCTTCCTGGCGCGCCCGCTGGAGCAGTTCGTGCTGTTCGGCGCTGAGCAGGTCCAGCTCCCAGAAGCGCCCCCAGAACGGGTTGGCGCCGACCAGGCCTTCCTCGTCCCAGGCGTGCCGGGTGAACTCGTTGGGCTGACGCCACTGCGCCGAATTCAGGTGGATACGCGCGGCCACCGCGCCGGCCTGATGAAACAGCGCCTCGATGTCGCCAGCGGCGCTCAGGCCCTGTTCGGCGGAGCCCAGGGTGCTGCCGGAGAGCCAGCCGAGCATGTCGACGAAGCGCGATTCCTCCAGGGCGGCGCTGCGTACCTCGGCCAGGTGCTCGCCGCTGCGGGTGCGGATGATGCTCGGCACGCCGATGCCGCCGGCGGCCAGTTGCTCCATCCAGGTCAGCTCCGAGCGCAGCGCCGCTTCGCTGTGGTAGCCGCCGCGGTGCACGCGCAGGGCGCTGCGTGTGCCGTCGCTGCGGGTGGCGCAGAACACCGCGTTCTCGCGGTACTTGAGCAGTTCCAGGCCGACGAAATCGCCGTCCCAGTGGTGCAGGGCGTCCAGCGCCAGGTCGCGCAGGCAGGCGATCTGCTGGTCGTGATCAAGCTCTGCGAAACAAGCCTTGGCAAAGTCGTTCATGGTGGCTCCTCAGAGTTCGCTCAGGACCTGGTTCAGGGTGTCGATGAAGTGCTCGCCGTGCTCGGCCTCGAACACCAGTGGCGGGCGGATCTTGAGGATGTTGTCGTCGCCACCGATCTTGCTGATCAGCACGCCACGCTGGCGCATGGCGTTGACGATGCGCCGCGCTTCGAGGCCGGCCGGTTCGCGGCTGGCACGGTCGCGCACCAGTTCCACGGCGAAGAACAGGCCCTGGCCGCGCACGTCACCGATGATCGAGTGGCGCTCGGCGAGGCGGTGCAGTTCGGCACTGAGCTTTGCGCCCTGGCGCCGGGCGTTGCCTTGCAGGTCCTCTTCGGCGATCACATCCAGCACCGCCTGGCCGACGGCCGCCGCCACCGGCGAGCCGCCGAAGGTGTTGAAGTACATGTTGCTGCGGCCGAAGGTCTCGACGCGCTCGCGGTTGGTCACCACGCCGGCCAGGGGGAAGCCGTTGCCCATGGGTTTGCCGAGGGTGACGATGTCCGGCACCAGCGGGTGCGACTGGTGGCCCCACATGTGGTCGCCGGTGCGGGCGAAGCCCGATTGCACCTCGTCGGTGATCAACAGGCCGCCGGCCTCGCGCACCAGCCTGGCCACGCGCTCCAGGTAGCCGGCCGGCAGGCGCGGGATGCCTTCATTGGCGAACAGGGTGTCGATCAGCATCGCCGCGAGGCCGACACCGGCAGCCTGCAGTTCGGCGATGGCTTCAGCGACCTTGGCCACGTAACGGTCGGCGATCTGCTCGGGCGTGCCGTCGGCATGGTAAAGGCAGGGGATCGGCACGGCCCGCGCGTGGGCGGAGAACGGCTCGGAGCTGGGCAGCGCGGTAGTCACTGCCGCCAACGTGGTGGTGTTGCCGTGGTAGTTGTAGTCGCTGACGATCACGCCCTTGTTGCCGGTGGCGAAGCGCGCCATGCGCAGGGCCAGCTCATTGGCCTCGCTGCCGGTGCAGGTGAACATCAGGCTGTCCAGCGGTTCGGCGAAGGTTGCGGTGAGGCTCTCGGCATAGCGCACCACGCGCTCGTTGAGGTAGCGGGTGTGGATGTTCAGCGTCGCCGCCTGTTCGGCCATGGCCGCCACCACCGTCGGATGGCAGTGGCCGACGCAGGGCACGTTGTTGTAGCAGTCCAGGTAGCGTTTGCCGGCGGCGTCTATGAGCCAGACGCCTTCGCCCTTCACCAGCTCCAGCGGCTCGTCGTAGAACAGCGGCGAGGCATCGCCCATGACCTGGTGGCGGCGTTGCAGCAGGGTCGGTTCAGACATTCTCGGCATTCTCCAGGGGTTTGCCGGCGCGGCTGGCAGCGCGCAGCAGGTAGTTGAGGATGAGGGCGGCGACCACCAGGGCCAGGGCGCTGAGCATCGCCACTTCCAGCTGGAAGCAGGCGGCGATCACCACCAGCGTCAGCAGCATGCCGACGCTGGCCACGACGGGGCCGCCGCGCAGGCGGAAGGGGCGCACCAGGCCGGGCTGGGTGCGGTGCAGACGCAGGTAGGCGGCGAACAGCACCAGGTGGCAGCTGCCCAGCAGCAGGACGATGCACAGCAGGAGTTTTTCCGGCGGCACCAGGGTCAGCGGCAGGCCGATCACGGTCAGCACCAGCAGCGCCACGTAGGGTGCGCCGCGGCGGTTGGTGCGGGCCAGGGCGGCAGGGAAGAAGCCGTCGCGGGCCAGGGCGAACAGTTGTCGGGAGGCGGAGAACACCACCGAGAAGAAGGTCGCCAGCAGGCCGCACACGGCGCCGGAGCCGACCAGCAGCGGCAGCCAGTCGCGCTCGCCGTAGAGCCCGCCGTGGGTCATCGCGGCATACAGCGGATCCCCCGCATTGCCGACCACTTCCACACCGGCCGCTCCCGGCGCGCTGATCACCACGGTCAGGGCAGTCAGCAGCAGGGTAGCGACGGCGGCGATGATCCCGCGCGGCATGCTGCGGCCAGGGTCTGCGGCTTCTTCGGCGGCCGAGGCGACCTGTTCCAGGCAGATGAACATCCAGATGGCGAAGGGCACGCAGGCGAACACGCCGCCGACACTCACGCCCGGCAGTGCGCTGCCGGAAGTGGCCAGCAGGTTTTCCCAGTGCACGTGGGGCAGCATCGCGCCGCCGAAGGCCAGCAGCGCGATAGCGGCCACGGCGCCGGCCAGCAGGGTCAGCCCGAGGGCCTCACCAACGCCGATGATGTGGATGCCGATGATCACCGCGAACAGGCCGATGCGCACCGGCCAGCCGCCGAAGCCGAACACCGACTCCATGTAGGCGGCGAGGAAGTTGGCGGCGGCGCCGGTGCCGATGGTCAGCGCCAGTGCGCAGGCGGCGCCGACCAGGTAGCCGACGAAGGGCCCGAAGGCCAGCTGCGCGTAGGCGAACACACCGCCGGCGTGGGGCCGCGCGGTGGAGAGTTCGCACACGCACAGCGCCAGGCCGCCGCAGAGCACGGCCATCAGCAGGGTGGCGACGAGCATGTTGGCCCAGCCGCTGCTGGCCAGGCCGTAGTTCCAGCCGGAGAACTGCCCGGCGATGACCAGTGAAATGCCGAGCCCGGCGATCTGGGGCCAGCGGAGTACGCCTTGTTTGAGCATGGTGGTTGTCCCTTGCCTGTGGTTGTCGAATGGGTGAGCGGCAGTCAGCCGCGAGCGCCGGAGCGCAGCGGGCAAGGGAGGTGTTCGGCGAGTACCGAGGGTTGGGTGCGTGGAGTCATGGGGCGGCCCTTCTTGTTGTTTTATGCGGGAGTGCACGCGCCCGCCGTCAGGTGCAGCGGGCAGGGAGAAGGTACGAAGGGTGCGGGGTGGGGCGATATCAGAAATGCGCAAAGTCGCGGAGCGGACTGAACGCCGGGTTTCACCAGCAGGAGCGGGCCTGGCGTGCGGCCACAAAAAAGCCCCGCATGGCGCGGGGCTTTTTCATTCACTCTTCACTCAAGCGTGCGGACGCAGCTCGGTGCTGAGGCCGGCCTGGGCAATCGTTGCAATCGCCTCTTCGCGTGCGGCCTCGGAGTCGTACAGCTTGCTGGTCAGCAGTTCTGCACCGGTGTTATCGCGGATCACGAAGAAATTCTTGCCGCCGGGGGCCATCTGGCGCTTGTAGCGCTCGACGGCCGCACAGGAGCTGCGGAGGCTGTTGATCGCCTGCTCGGCTGCCTCCTGTGTGGGGTAGGCCAGAGTTTCCAGCAGAGTACCGTGGGCAGAGTTCTTGAGCAGAACGCGACGGTTGCCGCTGCTGAGTTCCTTGATTTCATACCAGCCGGGCATGTGTAGCTCCATATAACCGGTGTCAACGTCCTGTGGGTAGTCCCACAGGGTGACAGGCCAGTTTAGGAGGACAGGCGTTCTAATTGCATAGGAAAAGTCCTATTAATCATGGGGTTACTGTATCAATTTGTCTCAGAATCAGCCTGTCTCAGAACGTCGCCTTGACCTGCAGGCCGAGCAGCAGGGCGTTGTCGATGTCCTGGCCGGAGAAGGCGCCGGGCTCGATGACGTACTGCAGGTCTGGGCGCAAGGTCAGCCAGGGTGTGGCCTGGTAGCCGTAGCTCAGTTCGATCAGTTGTTCGCCGCTGTCCAGGTTGGGGAAGGTCTCGCCATTGGCAACGGCGTTGTCTTCCTGCACCTCGCGGCTGCGCGGGTTCAGTACGGCGCGGCCGTAGCCGAAGGCGAGGGTATCTTTCGGACGGCCGTCGAAGGGCTTGTAGAGCACCACGCCGGCGCCATACCACTTGGTGAACGGCGAGGCGGCGCTGCTCGCGGCCGAGGCCTGGCCGAACAGGTGCAGGCTGCGACCTTTCGAAGCCGGGTCGTTCCACACGGCCTGGTCCACCAGCAGGTAATGGCCGCTGCGGCCGGAGACTTCCTTATCGCTGCCGATACGCTGCACGTCGGAGCTGTCGTAATACCAGCCCAGCTTGTACTCGCCGGGCAGCTCGCCCTGTGGCTTGTAGACCAGCTCGATGGGCACCACGGTGCCGGTGGTGTGCTTGGGCGTGAGGTGCCAGGCGCGGCTGGAGTTGCCGTTGCTCTCCGGGTCGACGTTGAAGGCGGCGATACGCAGCTGCCAGTCGGGCGCGAAGCTGTATTTCACCCGCGCACCGAGATGCGCGTTGGGGTAGTTGGTCCAGCCGCTGCCGCCGGACATGTTCAGCGGGTGGCCGCAGAAGCCGGCGTTCATGAAGTTGCAGAGGATGCCGCTGTCCAGCCCGCCGACATCGTTGCCCATGGCCATGTAGCCGAGTTTGAGGTTCACGGCCTGGCTCAGGTCGCGCTCGTAGCTCAGTTCGGTCAGGCGGGTGTAGAGGCCGCCGTAGTTTTCCTGCACCGGCAGGCGGTTGCCCACCAGGTCCTCGGAGGCGCTGTTGCCGCGACGGTCGTTGATGGTCAGCTGGACCTTGCCGCCGTTGTCCAGGCCGTAGAGTTTCGACAGGTCGAACTGCACGCCCAGCTTGATGTTCTGCGAGTAGCGCGCCGAGCGGTGCAGGCCGCCGTGGGCGTTGTAGGCGGTCTCGCCGCTGTAGTCGCCGCTGAACCTGACGCCATCCTGTTCCAGCTGGTGGCGCAGGCCGCCCCAGTCGCCGGTCAGGGTGTTTCTTTCGAGCAGGCCTTCTTCGGCCAGCGCAGGCAGCGAGGCGACGCACAGCAGCAGGCCGGGCGTAAGGCGAAGGGAAGTGCGCATGGGGTTTCCTGAGCTTGAAGCGAATAAAAAAAGGCGCGGTGGTAGTGCCGCGCCGGAAGGAGGCGCCCGCACGAGGCGGGCGCGATGGGAGAGTTACGCGGGGTGGCTCACTGCTTGTCGGGCAGGGCGTAGGCCATCACGTAGTCGCCGCGGTCGGTGGACTGGCGTGCGCCGCCGGCGGTGATGACGATGAACTGCTTGCCGGTCCTGGGCGACACATAGGTCATCGGGCCGCCCTGGCTGCCGACGGGCAGGCGGGCCTTCCAGATTTCCTCGCCGTTGCCGCTGTCGTAGGCGCGCAGGTAGAAGTCCTGGGTGCCGGCGATGAACACCAGGCCGCCCTGGGTGGACAGCGTGCCGCCGAGGGTCGGCAGGCCGATGGGGATCGGCAGGTGCATGCGGATGCCCAGCGGGCCGGTGTCTTCCACGGTGCCCACCGGAACCTGCCAGGCCACCTGGCGGGTCTTCATGTCGATGGCGGTGAGGGTGCCGAACGGCGGCGCCTGGCAAGGGATGCCGGCCACCGAGAGGAAGCGGTTCTTGTTCACCGCGTAGGGCGTGCCCTTGAGCGGCACGGCGCCCATGCCGGTGTTCAGCGCTTCGCCGCCGCCGGCCGCCGCGCCCTGGTTGGCCGAGGGGATCATCTGGATCCACAGGCCCAGGCGCATGTCGTTGACGAAGATGAAACCGTGCACCGGGTCGGTGGAGAGACTGCCCCAGTTCATGCCGCCCAGGGAGCCGGGGAAGCTCAGCGACAGGTCGGTGCCCGGTGCGGTGTAGAGGCCGTCGTAGCGCATCTTCTTGAAGTCGATGCGGCACAGCAACTGGTCATAGGGCGTGGCGCCCCACATGTCCGACTCGGTGAGGGTCTGCGCACCGATCTGCGGCATGCCGACGGATTTCGGCTGGGTCGGCGAGTAGGGCTCGTTGGGAATGTTGCTCGGCTTGACCGGTACATCCTTCACTTCGGTGAGCGGCTGGCCGGTGGCGCGGTCGAGCACGTAGATCTGCCCGGCCTTGGTGCCGATCACCACGGCCGGCACGGTCTTGCCGTCGTCCCGGGTGAAGTCGATCAGGCTCGGCTGCATCGGCAGGTCGAAGTCCCAGAGGTCGTTGTGCACGGTCTGGTAGACCCACTTCTCGGCGCCGGTGCTGGCGTCCAGGGCGAGGATCGAGGCGCCGTAGGTGTGGTCGAGCTTGCTGCGTTCCACGCCATAGATATCGGTGGAGGAGCTGCCCATGGGCAGGAAGACGGTGTTCATCGCCGGGTCGTAGGACATCGGCGCCCAGCTGTTGGGGGTGCTGCGCACGTAGGTCCTGCCGTCCGCCGGGGCCTGCTTGTCCTCCGGGTTGCCCGGATCGAAGGCCCAGCGCATGGCTCCGGTGATGACGTCGAAGCCGCGGATCACGCCGCCGGGCATATCGGTCTGAACGTTGTCCGCGACGCGGCCGTCGACCACCACGGTGGTACCGGCCATCAGCGGGGCGGAGGAGAGCTGGTAGTAGGAATCGGGCACGTCACCCAGGCCGGCCTTCAGATCCACCTGGCCGTTGTTGCCGAAGCCCTGGCAGAACTCGCCGGTGTCGGCGTCCACCGCGATCAGGCGCGCGTCAATGGTGTTGGTCAGCAGGCGACGCTGGCAGTTGGCACCTGCCGGCACGCTGGCGGCGATGACCTGCGAGCTGTTCGGCTGGGTCGGCTGGGCGATCTGTTGGGTGGCATCGAAATAGGCCATGCCACGGCAGCGCTGCCAGACCTTGGACTGGGCGTTGATCTCGTTCTTCCAGAGTTCCTTGCCGGTGTCCGCGTCGAGGGCGATCAGGTTGTTGTGCGGGGTGCAGATGAACACCTTGTCGCCAACCTGCAGCGGGGTGAGCTGGTCTTCCGCGCCGTTGCCGTCGCTGATCGCCACGTCGCCGGTGTGGTAGGTCCAGGCCACCTTGAGCTGGTCGACGTTGCCGCGGTTGATCTGGTCCAGCGCGGCGAAGCGGCTGCCGCCCTCGGTGTTGCCGTAGTGGGCCCAGTCCTTCTGTGCGTGCGCCGGGTCGACGGGAGTCAGGCCAGGACCCTTGCCGGTGGGCGCAACGCTGGGGTGGGCGACGAACATGTTGCCGGCGGCGATCACCACCAGCACTGCCAGCACGCCGGCGATGCCGTATGCACCGCGACCAGCTTCGCGGCCGGCGGGGCGCGCCAGCAGCGGGTAGACCAGCGCAACGACCACGCCAATCGCGCTGAACATGAACAGGCGCGAGAACAGTGGCCAGAACACCAGGCCGGTGTCGGCCACGGCCCAGACCGCGGTGGCCACCAGGAAGGCGGCGAACAGCCAGGCGCCGGCCGGCTTGCGAAGGGCGATCAGCAGGCCGGATACGGCCATGGCCAGACCGCCGATGAGGAAGTACCAGGAACCGCCGAGGCTGACCAGGCGGATGCCGCCGGCGGCCAGGGCGAGGCCGAGGAGGGCGATGACCACGCCCAGGCCGAGGAGGATGAAAGTGCTCACGCGGGAGGCGCGCTGTACCGGTTTCATACAGAAGGTTCTCACTGTTGGATTCGCCGATTATACTCTTAGCAAGCTAATTAACTAGATAGTACAAACGTCGAAGTTAAAAAACCGGATGAATGAAATAGCCTCTCGCACGCTCATTTTCCGCAACATCCCGACCGATCAACCCTCTGTGCAGAGGCTGCCGAGACTGGCAGCATCGCTGCTCGGTCCTACAGAAGAATCCTAGCCGCCGTGCCTGTCTCCCGCTCCGCTGTGCCCGCCCGACTCAAACTGCTGCCGCTGCTGATCTGCGGCGTCGCCCACGGCCAACTGGCCCGCGCCGCTGACTCGCAGAGCGCCGAGGAAGCGCTGGCCGCGCCCATGGTGGTGACGGGTGCCTATGCGCCGGTGTCGAGCTTCGATTTGCCGTTCTCCATCGATACCGTGCAGCAGCCGCAGCTCAGCGACGGCCAGCTCGGCGTCAATGCCTCCGAAGTGCTGCAGCGGGTGCCCGGCCTGGTGGTGCAGAACCGCCAGAACTACGCCCAGGATCTGCAGATATCCTCCCGTGGTTATGGCGCGCGCTCGGCCTTCGGCATTCGCGGGCTGAAGCTGCTCAGCGACGGCATCCCCGCCAGCACACCGGACGGCCAGGGCCAGGCGGCAACGCTGAACCTCGATGTCGCCGACCGCATCGAAGTGCTGCGCGGCCCGGCCTCGACGCTGTACGGCAGCAACAGCGGCGGGGTGATCCAGATGTTCTCCCGCGACGGCTACGGCCCGCCCAAGGTTGGCGCGGAAACCACCTTCGGCAGCGACGGCTTCAACAAGAACCACCTGTATGCCGAGGGCGGCACCGACCAGGCCGGGTTCCTGCTCGATGCTTCGCGCATGGACACCGATGGCTACCGTGACCACAGCGCTGCGCGCCGCGACCAGACCTTCGCCAAGCTCAATTTCAAGCCCGACGAAGACAGCCGCCTGGCGCTGATCTACAGCAGCCTGGAGCAGAACAACACGCAGGACCCGCTGGGCCAGACCTGGGATGCCTATAAGCACGACCCGCGCTCCGTGGCGCCGGCTGCCGAGCTGTACAACACGCGCAAGAGCATCGACCACCAGCAGTTGGGCATGAACTACGAGCGCTACTTCGGTGACGCGACACTGCAGTTCAACCTCTACGCCGGCCAGCGCAGCGTAGTGCAGTACCTGTCGATCCCGCGGGGCGTGGTTTCCAACGCCCAGCGCGGTGGCGGCGTGGTGGATTTCGACCGCGAATTCCACGGCGGCACCCTGCGCTGGATCCAGCCGGTGCACGGCGTGCCGGGCGAGCTGACCGTCACCACCGGGGTGGACTACGACCGCAGCGAGGATGACCGCAAGGGCTTCCAGAACTTCAGCGGCGACCAGCTGGGCGTGAAGGGCGAGCTGCGGCGCAACGAGAACGACATCGCCACCAGCCTCGACCCTTATGTGCAGGCGCGCTGGGAGCTGGGCAACTGGACCTTCGACGCCGGCCTGCGGCACAGCACGATGAAGATGGAAGTGGATGACCACTACCTGGCCAACGGCGATTCCAGCGGCTCGAAGAAGTACCAGCAGAACAACCCGTCGCTCTCGCTGATGTACGCCTTTACCCCCGAGCTGCACGGCTACGTCAGCGCCGGCAAGGGCTTCGAGACCCCGACCCAGGCCGAGATGGCCTACGCGCCGGGCCTGGCCGAGAGCTTCAACTTCGGCCTCGACCCGGCCACCAGCACCCAGTACGAGATCGGCCTGAAGGCCAGGGTCGCGGGTAGTACGCGGGTCAACGCGGCGATCTTCGAGATTCGCACCGATGACGAGATCGTCGTCGCCAGCTCCACCGACGGCCGCACCAGCTACCAGAATGCTGGCAGGACCCTGCGCCGGGGCTTCGAGCTGGGCGTGCAGAGCGACCTCTCCGAGCACTGGCAGGCCAACCTGGCCTACACCCGCCTGGACGCCACCTACGACGAGGACTTCGTCGAGAGCGGCAGCACCATCGAGAAGGGCAATCACCTTCCCGGCGTGCCTGGCAGCAGCCTGTTCGGCGAGCTGGTGTGGAAGCCGCAGGACGGCATCAGCATGGGCTTCGAAGGCCAGTACCGCAGCAAGGTGTATGTCGAGGACAGCAACGAGGACAAACCGGCGCCCAGTTACGCGGTGTTCAACTGGCGCACCCGCTTCGAGCAGCACGTCGGGCCCTGGACCTTCCACCAGCTGGTGCGCCTGGACAACCTGCTGGATCGCCAGTACGTCGGCTCGGTGATAGTCGGCGACAGCAACGGGCGTTACTACGAGGCGGCGCCGGGGCGGTCGTGGTATGCGGGGGCGGGGCTGGAGTACCGCTTCGATTGAGTGGGCGTCGGCTCTGCCGACGGATCGCGGGCACGGCCCGCTCCTGCAATGTTCCGATTGTCGTCTGCGGGGCGCCATAACGCCCCTGAATCCTCTATCCTCGCGTCCTTTGCATTTCCTTGAGACGAGTTGGTAATGGGCAGATGGGCAATGGGCGCACTGTTGATGTGCGTGGCGGGCATGGCGTCGGCGGCTGACCCGCTGTTCGGCAAGTACAACTACGGCGCGGCGCAGAAAGGCTTTGGCAAGCAGCAGGGCTTCGTCGAGTGCCTGCAGCCCATGGGTGTCACCGCGCGCTGCAAGGATGGCGTGGACTACGCCGGCACGCGCTTCCGCCTGGCGCTGACCTTCGACAAGCAGAAACTGGTCGAAGCGGTGCTGTACAGCGAATACAGCGACGCCGCCTACCGGCGCCTGCTGCAGGAGGTGGCCAAGCGTTTCATGCTGGTGGCCATCGCCGACGACAAGAGCGTGGTCGACGTCCTGGCGCACACCCTCAACCCGAACCGCACCGAGGCCGACGCCAAGGCCATCGGTGACTTCGAGACCCATGCCCTGCGCAACGGGATGATCAGCTACCGCCTTTACGAGCAGCTCGACCAGTACATCAAGCCGGGCCTCGACGCCCGCCAGGTGCTGGCCACGGTGCCGTCGAGCATCCGCGTGGCCGAGGTCACGGTGAAACACGGCAAGTCCGATAACTGGCTGATCGTGAAGTTCTCCAAGCCGGGACTCGCCCCCAAGAAGACCCGCAACTGAGGGAAGGAGCGGACCCCGTCCGCGATTGCTACGCCGCGGGCACCTCGCCTTAGCGCGGCCTGAAGAGATCGCGGACGGAATCCGCTTCTACAGGGAGCCCTGCACGAGGGCCAGCCCTCTCCCTAACCCTCTCCCTGAAGGGAGAGGGGACCGTTCGGTGCAGGATGAAACCATGGTGTTAGCTGGCACGCTCTGCTCCCTCTCCCTTCGGAGCGGGGCGCGCAGCCAGGGCGGGGGAGAGGGAAGCCCCAGGCACTGATCTTCAGAAGAAGAGAGTTGTTCCTGCAAAGGCTTCGGCTTCATATCTTCGTATGAGGCCTTCCCCCGGATTGCATGGAATGGACGATTGTTCGCCACTGGCCTGACGCAGGACAGTGGCGCCACTACCGTCCAACCTGGAATCCGCACATGAAACGTTCCCTGTGGCTGGAGGAAATCGCCTCCGAGCTCACTCCGCTGCCCGCGCTGGAAGGCCCGCTCGAAGTCGACGTGGCCATCGTCGGCGGCGGCTTCGTCGGCCTCTGGACCGCGCTGCGCCTGCTCGAACTCAAGCCTGACTGCCGTATCGCCATTATCGAGCGCGACATCTGCGGTGGCGGCGCTTCGGGGCGCAACGGCGGCTTCGTCATGTCCTGGTGGCCGAAGATCAGTTCGTTGGCCGCGCAGTGCGGCAAGGACGAGGCACTGCGCCTGGCCCGTGCCTCGGCGGCGGCCATCGGTGAGATCGAAGACTTCTGCAAGACCCATGACATCGACGCGCACTTCCGCCGTGCCGGCTGGCTGTGGACTGCCACCACCGACGCCCAACGCGGGGCCTGGAAGGGCGTGCAGCAGACCTGCGAGCGCCTCGGCGAGCCGGTGTTCCAGTCGCTCTCCGACAGCGAAGTGGCAAGCCGCGCCGGCTCTGCGAAGCATCTCGAAGGCGTGCTCGAAGCCAGCAACGCCACCGTGCAGCCGGCCCGCCTGGTGCGTGGCCTGCGCCGGGTGGCGCTGGAGAAGGGCGTGCGCATCTTCGAGAACACCCCGATGCTCAGCTTCGATCGCGGCCGGCCGGCAGTGATCCGCACCCCCGGCGGCGAACTGCGCGCGCCGAAGGTGGTAATGGCGACCAACGCCTGGGCGGCGGCGATTCCCGAACTGCGCCGCACCATCCTGCCGGTGACCAGCACCGTGGTCGCCACCGCGCCGATCCCCGAGCGCCTGGAACAGATCGGCTGGACCGGCGGCGAAGCCATCACCGACTCGCAACTGATGGTCGACTACTACCGCACCACGCAGGATGGCCGCATCGCCTTCGGCAAGGGCACCGGGATGATCAGCTTCGCCAGTCGCATCGACGAGCGCTACGACCATAACCCGCAGCTCAGCGAAGACACCGAGCAGGACCTGCGTCGTACCTACCCGCAACTGGGCGACGTGCCGGTGACCCACAGCTGGTCCGGTCCCATCGACCGCACCTACGACAGCCTGCCGGTGTTCGGCCACCTGGAGGGCGCGCCGCACATCGTCTACGGCATCGGCTGGAGCGGCAACGGCGTCGGCCCGAGCCGCCTGGGCGGGCGCATCCTCGCCAGCCTGGCGCTGGGTATCGATGACGAATGGAGCCGCTGCGGCCTGGTTGGCCGGCAACCCAAACGCTTCCCGCTCGAACCGGTGCGCTACGTCGGCGGCCTGATGGTGCGCGGCGCGGTGCAACGCAAGGAGCAGGCCGAGGCGCAGAACCGCAAGGGCGGCTGGCTCGACCGTACCCTGGCCGGCTTCGCTCCGGCAGGGCTCGAAGACAAGGACCTCTAGGAGAAGATCCCATGCCCCAACCCATCCTGCTCACCGGCACCGCCGGCCTCGAACTGCCGGCGCTTCAGCCGGTGAAGGAATCCCTGGGTACTCCGGTCTCCCGCAGCGCGAGCCACGCCGAGGAAGGCGAGGACGGTCTGCTCACCGGCGTCTGGGAATGCACGCCCGGCCGCTGGCGGCGCCAGGTGCTGTCGCGGGAATTCAGCCACTTCATCAGCGGCCACTGCCTGTTCATCCCGGACGACGGCGAGCCGATCGAACTGCGCGCCGGCGACGCCGTGCTGTTCCCGGCGAACTGTCAGGGCACCTGGGATATCCGCGAGACGGTGCGCAAGAGCTTCGTGATCATTCCCTGATCCCGGCAATGTCAGCCGAGCGCAGCGCGATCCAGAGGACGGCCACGTCCTCGGTGCAGTCCAGCGAGCGCTCGGTGATTTCCTCAATACGGCGGATGCGGTAGACCAGCGTCTGCTTGTGCACGTTGAGCAATTGCGCGGCCTTCTGCCAGGAACGGTTCTGCTCGAGGAAGACGCGCAGGGTGTGCTGCAGCTGGCCACCCTGTTGCGCGTCGTAATCCGCCAGCGCACCGAGCACCCGGCGATGTACGCGCCGCGCTTCTTCCAGGCTGGCCGGCAGCCAGGACTGCTCGCCCTGGGCATCGGCATAGGCCACCAGCGGCCGCTGACGGTTGGCATGGGCCAGCGCCAGGCGTGCCTCGCGCAGCGCTTCCACCGCCCGCAGCGCATGGCCCAGCGGGTTGCTATGGCCGAGGGTGCAGTCCAGCTCCGCCTGTAGCGTTTCTGCCTGTGCCGGATCGCTCAGCAGCAGGATCAACTCGTTGCCCTGGTGGCGCACCAACAGGCCCATTCCCAATCGCTGAAGACGTTGCTGCCAGTGCCTTGGCAGCTCACCGGAGGCGCGCGCCAGCACCAGGCAGGCGCCATCCACCGGGCAGTTCAGCTGCGCCAGGCGCTCCTGCGCGGCGCGCTCGGTGAGGCGTTGCTGCAGCAGATCGTCCAGCAGTTCCGAACCGAGCCGCAGCATGCGCTCATGCTCGACCTGGGCGCGCTCCAGCTCGATCCCCAGTACCGCCACGACGTGATGCAGCAGGCCGTAGTCGAGCAGCTCGCCTCCGGTGGCGAGGATCTCGCAGGTCGTCAGCGACGGCAGCGGCATCACCAGCGCTTCCTGCTCGCCATTGCTGCAGCGGGTCACGGTGTCCGGCACCGAGCGGCGCAGGGCAAGGCTCGCCCGCCAGCTGTCGGGCAGTGGCGGCAGGCCTTCCTGCCAGGGTTGCAGGGCGGCTGAATCGAACAGGAACAGCTGCGCGCGCACGTCGCTGCACAGCCGGCGCAACAGGCCGGCGAGGCCGAGACCGCGCAGGCCGATGCGGGCGCTTTCATAGACGCGCGTGACGGCGCTGCGGCGCTCGTGCTCTTCCTGCTTGCTGGCATCGACGATGGCGCGGGTGACGGCGGAGAAGGGCACCGCGTAATCGGTCATCAGCAGCGGGAAACCCAGCTGGCAGGCTTCGTCCCGCAGGGCCTGGATATCCGCCGGGGCCTGCATGTTCTCGCCGATCATCAGCCCGGAGATGCGTGCCCCGGCCAGGCGTTGCAGGTAATCCCGCTGCGCCTGGGCCTCGCTGGGAATACCGATGCCGGTGGTCATCAGCAGGTCGCCTTCGCCCAGCCACTGGGTCGGGTCCGCCAGCTCGCACACGTGCGCCCAGCGCAGGCGCCGGCCGACGCCTTCGCTGCCGCCGAGCAGGCGGGTGCGCAGGGAGGCGTTGTCGAGGATGTCCTGAATATGGAAAGGCATGGCGGGTCCGCGGGCAGGAGTGGCGATCGATCGGGCCGGCAAGCATGCCACCAAGCGCGAGGCCTTGTCGCGTCTGGCTTGGGCGAGCCATGCGGGCTTCGTACCGGGATACGAGCGGGGCCTTCCGAATTGTAGTTCCGTCTGATTGTGGAGCCTGGCGGCGGCCCCAAGACTAGCTGGCAGTGCGCCATGCGAGCCCTTGGAGGCCGCGGATGGCGCCGCCTGCCGTGAGGCGGGCCGTCTACTCACCGGAGACCATAACAATGAACAAGATCCTGAGTTCCTCCATCGCCTGCGCCCTGGGTTGCGCGGCGACTTTCCCTGCTTTCGCCGACCTCACCGTGGTATCCCATGGCGGCGCCAACAAGGCTGCCCAGGTCAAGGCCTTCTACCAACCCTACATGCAGCAGAGCGGCAGCCGCCTGATCGCCGACGAGTTCAATGGCGAGATGGCCAAGGTCAAGGTGCAGGTGGACACCGGCAGCGTCTCCTGGGACGTGGTGGAGATGGAAATGCCGGAACTGGCGCGGGCCTGCGACGAAGGCCTGCTGCAGGAAATCGGCGAGCAGCCGGGCATTGCCAAACTCGCCCCGGATCTGCTGGAAGGCGCGGTACAGCCGTGCGGTGTGGGCTTCTTCGTCTGGTCCACGGTGCTGGCCTACAACGCCGACAAGCTCAAGAGCGCGCCGACCGGCTGGGCGGATTTCTGGGACACGCAGAAATTCCCCGGCAAGCGCGGCCTGCGCAAGGGCGCGATGTACACCCTGGAGTTCGCCCTGATGGCCGACGGCGTGGCGCCGAAGGATGTCTACGCCGTGCTCGGGACGAAGGAAGGCCAGGACCGCGCCTTCAGGAAGCTCGACCAGATCAAGCCGAGCATCCAGTGGTGGGAAGCCGGCGCACAGCCGCCGCAGTACCTGGCTTCCGGTGATGTGGTGATGAGTTCCGCCTACAACGGGCGGATCGCCGCCGTACAGGACGAAAGCCAGCTGCGCGTGGTGTGGAATGGCGGCATCTATGACATGGACGCCTTCGCCATTCCCAAGGGCGCGAAGCATACCGAGGAAGGCCTGCGCTTCATCCAGTACGTGCTGCAGACCGAGCAGCAGAAGAACTATGCGCAGCAGATCGCCTACGGCCCGGTGAACCGCGCCGCCGTCCCGCTGGTGGACGCTGCCCGCCGCACCAACATGCCGACCGACGAGGCCAACCTGGCCGGGCAGGTGGCGATGAACGCCGCCTTCTGGGCCGACCATGGCGAGCAGCTGGAACAGCGCTTCAACGCCTGGGCCGCCAAGCAGTAAAGCTTCACAGTGTGCGGCGAGGCCGCACTTTCAGGCCGCCTTCGGGCGGCCTTTTTTTGTGCGCGCCAGTTCAGCGGACCGTGCGAGGTGTCCCGGTAGGAGCGGGCCATGCCCGCGAACCGTGGACGAAGTCCGCGGCCCCGTCGTGCGTCGGTACCATAAGCCCTGCACGGGGTTCCGCGTCAGGCACAAAAAAGCCCATCGGGTATGCCGATGGGCTTCGGGTCAAGCGCGGGAGCGGATCAGGTCGCCAGGCTCAGCGATGCCGATTGCTGCAGCGAGCGCCCTTTGGTTTCCGGCGCCCACGCCAGGCAGATGAAGAACGCCAGCAGGGTAATTGCCGCACCGATCAGCAGGGTTGCCTGCAGGCCGATGGATTCGATGCCGATGGGCATCAGGTAGGTGCCGGTCGCCGCGCCGATCCGGCTGAAGCCCACGGCTACACCGACAGCGGTGGCGCGTACGGAGGTGGGGAACAGCTCGTTGGGGTAGATCCATTCCAGGATGCTCGGGCCGCCGGAGACGAAGGCGTAGAAGGCGAAGGCGCCGACGATGAACCAGGCCGGGGCGTCTGCCCACAGGCCCAGGGCCAGCAGCGGCAACGCCATCAGTGCGAAGGGCACCACCACCATGGGACGGCGGCCCCAGGTTTCCACCAGCTTCAGCGCCGGGATCACGCCGATGGCGAAGAGGATGGCGATCATCAGCTCGCCCAGGGTCGAGGAGTTCTCGCCTTTGATGCCGGCGGTCAGCAGGATCATGCTGCCGAAGGTGTAGAGCACGTATTGCGGGGTGATCTGCGCGAAGTAGAGCATGCCGCACATGATGGTGCGCTTGAGGTAGCCGCCCGAGGAAATCATCTTCAGGTCGCTTTTCCACGAACGATGGCGACCGCCGTCATTCAGCTCGGCGACATCGGCGGGGGTGATCACCACGTCCTTGTCGTAGACCAGCTTGATGACTTTCTGCGCTTCCTCGATGCGCCCCTTGCTGGCCAGCCAGCGCGGCGACTCCGGGATGCCGCGGCGGATCAGCACGACGATGATGCCCACCACCGCGCCGCTGAACAGCATCCAGCGCCACAGCGAGTGATCACCGGTCCAGGAGACCATGAGGTAGCCGACGATGAACGCGGTCATGGCGCCGCAGGACCAGGCCAGCCCCGACACGCCGATCATGAAGCCGCGGCGCTTGGACGGGGTGAACTCGGTGAGCAGCGAGGTGGCGATGGGGTAGTCCGCACCCACGGCGAGGCCGATGACGAAGCGCAGCACGATCAGTTGCCAGGCCTCGGTGACGAACGCCGACAGGCCGCAGGCGATCACCAGCACGGTGAGGTCCAGGGCGTACATGGTTTCCCGGCCGATGCGGTCGGTGATGGCGCCGAACACCGTGGCGCCGAAGAAAATGCCCAGCAGCGAGGCCGCGCCGATCAGGCCGGTTTCCACCGAGGTGGCGGCGATGTCCTGGCCGAAGCCGATCAGCGCGATGCCGATCAGGCTGAGGATGTAGCCATCGAGGAAGGGGCCGCCGCAGCAGGCCAGCAGCAATTTCCGGTGAAATTTCGATACCGGGGAATGTTCAATGACATCAAACACGCTCATGGGTACAACCTTTGTTGAATTTGTAAGTGGCCGGGCAGGCAGCTTTCCGGGGCCGGCAGCGGGCGGCAGGAGCCCGTTTTCAGGGGCCGGCAAGGGGAGGGAGAGGGTGCAGGGGGAGGCTCGGGCGGACAATTCACCCAAGGTAAGAAGTGCGGCGATGGCGCCTGTACGATCGTATGAGCGGCGCCGCTGTGGGGCTCAGCGCGTGCTGGCCTGTTGCAGCAGCAGGTGGACGGTTGCGCAGCAGCCTTGCCCCGGCAGGTGGGAAACCTGCAACTCGCCGCCGATGCTGTTGATCAGGTGCTGGGCGATATTCAGGCTCAGGCTGTTGCGGGACGGGTTGCGCGCGGGATAGTCGCGGGTCAGTTCGGAAAGGGAGTAGGCGCGCAGTTCGCGGCGCTTGCTGCCCGGAATGCCTTCGAGGGTGATGCGTACGCCCATCTGCTGTTGCTTCGGGCTGGCGGCGATGCGCAGCTGGACGCTGCCGTCGTCGGTCAGGTCGATCACGTAAAGGCCCAGGTGCCGTAGGGCTTCGCGCAGGGACTTGGCGTCCACCAGCAGTTCTTTCCTCGAGCGGCTGTCGGTCTCCAGTTTCAGCGGCAACTGCTTCTGGTCGGCTTGGGCGTGGAGCACGTCGAGGACTTCGGCGGCGAGCTCGTCCAGCCGCGCCGGTAGCAGGGGGACTTCGTCCTGGGCGATGAGCGCACGTTTGAGCGAGCCGCCGTGCACCCGCAGCTCCTCGAGGATCGCCAGGGCCTGGTCGAGATCCGTGGCGTTGGGCTGCGCCAGGGTGCCGGCAAGCGCCTCGATACGTTCGTTGAGATGGGTCGTCGCGCTGGTGAACAGGTCGGTCAGTTGCTGGTGCGCCAGTTCGCTGGCCTCGGCCCGGCTGCGCAGCTCGTTGAGTTGATCGTAGCGCTCGGTGATGTCGGTGCTGCAGCAGATCATTCCGAGCAGATTGCCGTCGCCGTCGCGGTAGGGCGTGCCCCAGTGGTGCAGCACGCGGCGTTCGCCGTGGACCGAGAGCTCGATGTCCTTGCTGAAGGATTGCTCTTCGCTGAGGGCGCGCTGCAGGAAACGCAACATGTTGCGGGCATCGGTCGGCTGGTACCAGTCCACCTCGGTGGTGCGGGTGCCGAGCACGTCGTCCAGGTCCGCCTGGTACAGCTCCAGGTGGGCCGGGTTGGCGTATACCAGGCGCGCTTCGGTATCCCGCACATAAAAGGCCGCCGGCAGACTTTCCACCATGGAGCGCCACAGGGGGGCCTCACCGCCGTCGGCGCCCGCGTCATGGGTATGGCTTGCCGGTGCCGCGAGATGATTGCGGCGGGCGAAGTCGATCAGCTCGAGCATGCTGGAGAGGTTGAGCTTGCTGCGCATGCGTGCGCGGTAGGTGCTGACGGATTTTTCGCTGATGGTCAGCTCGTGGGCGATCTCCTGGTTGCTGTAGCCGCTGGCGAGCAGGCTGAGCACGCTGAGTTCGCGGTTGGACAGCGAAGCGACGCGCTCGGCGTCGTTCTCGTGCAGGCTGGCGCGGTGCACGCTGCCGAGGGTTTCGGCGGGGAAATAGCTGTGTCCGCGCAGGACCACCGCGAGGGCTTCCTTGAGCCGATCGATGTCCTGGTGCTTGCTGACGAAGCCCGAGGCGCCCACCTGCAGGAAACGGCCGACGTAGTGCTCCGAGTCCTGGGTGCTGTAGCCCAGGATCGGCAGCGTCAGGCCGCGGCTGCGCAGGCGCGAGATGACATCCAGGCCGGTGAGCTGCGACAGGTCGATGTCGATGATCAGCAGGTCCGGCGCCAGCCGGGTGGTCAGGCTCAGTGCTTCGAGACCGTTGCAGGCCTCGCCGACCACCGTGTGGCGCTCCGCCTGCAGCAGCATGCGCACCGCGTAGCGGGTCATCGGGTGTTCGTCCGCGATCAGTATCCGCGCCATCTGTTCCCCCTGGGTTGCCCTTCACTCTAGGGCATGGTGTTCGTACTCGTGTAATCATTTTCCTACAAATCGTGACTGGTTTTCGCATCCTCACTTTGAGCGGGCACGCCAAGAATGGGCTCAACCGCTTCCCCTCAAGGTGACTCGCCATGGAACCCCTCACACGCAGTCCCAACCTTTCCCACACGCCGCTGGCGCTGATCATCGCCATGCTCATCGCCGCCCCGGCGCTGGCCGTGGACTTCAATACCCCGCAGGCTTTCACCGCCGGCAGCGCGCAACCCCACGCGCTGGTGCAGTCGAGCGTCGATATCGGCGGCAACGGCCCGGCCATCAACGTGCAGGGCACGGACTTCTCCCTGCGCGCTGTGCTGCTGCGCAATGCCGGTGGCGGCGGGGCGCTGCAGGGTCTTGGCGGCGCACAGCTGACCGCGACGGCGCTGGATGCGCAGACGCTCGGCGGCAGCAGCCCGGCTATCAGCCTGCTCGGCAGCTCCCTGCAACTGGGTGATTCGAATCTGGTGACGCGGGGCATCCAGAGCTTCGGTATCCGGATGACGGGGCCGTCGGCGCTGCAAGTCGAGCGTTCGTACATCGAGACCTTCGAGACCAGCAGCACCGGCATCCTCGTGGAAAGCGACACGCTGCCCGGCCGGGTCAGCCACTCGCAGATCCACACGCACAAGGCCGAGAGCGCCGGCATCGGCCTGAGCGCCAGCGGCCCGCTGGAACTGCTCGGCACACGGATTCTCACCGAGGGCAGCTCCAGCTACGGTGTTTCCGCGAACAACGGCAGCCAGGTGCTGCTGGGCCAGGGCAGTACGGTGAATACGCAGGGTGACTATGCCTCTGCGCTGAACGCCCGGGAAGGGTCGGCCATCGCCATGAGCGACGGCTCGGTGTTCACCCAGGGGCGCCAGTCCGCCGCCGCCTGGGCCGGCCGGTCCAGCCAGATCGAGCTGCAAGACACCCAGTTGCTGAGCGCCGGAGCCCAGTCCCCCGCGCTGGAGATCAGCGGCGACAGCCGCATCGGCCTGCAGGACAGCCAGGCCGCCAACGTCGATGGCAGTACCGTGCTGTTCTCCGGAGGGCAGGGTATCGGCCAGCTGGAACTGACCGGCTCGGCGCTCACCGGCCAGCAGGCCCTGATCGAGACCACCAGCGGCAGCCAGGGCCTGGTCGATGGCCAGGGCGCGCAGCTGCATGCGTTCGCCGGCAGTGCCTTCCTGGTTCGTCCGGACAGCGTGTTGAATGCCACTCTGCAGGGTTCGACCGTCGAGGCCTCGACCCTGGCCAGCGTCGAGGACAACGGCCAGTTCGACCTGCTCGCGAACGGCAGCACCCTGCATGGCAATACGCAACTGCTGGCTCCGTCCCGTGGCCGGCTGGACATGGACCTGGGCACCAGTACCTGGGAGTTTGCCGGCAACCCATCCCTGGGCAATCTGAAGCTGCGCGATTCCACGGTGTTCTTCAGCGGCCCGGGCTACCAGGTGCTGACGGTCAACGGCGACCTCACCGGCAATGGCCGCTTCCGCATGAAAACCGACCTGTCCACCTCCCGGGGTGACCTGCTGCAGGTACTGGGGCAGGCCCAGGGCAGCCACGAACTGCTGGTGGCCGACAGCGGCCGGGACGCCCAGGGCGCCCCGCTGAAACTGGTCGGTACCGGTGGCGGCGCCGGGCAGTTCAGCCTGCAGGGCGGTCATGTCGATGCCGGCGCCTTCCGCTATGGGCTGCAGCAGCAGGGCAACGACTGGTACCTGGTGCAGGCCGGCCAGGTCGCGCCGATGACGGCACTGAACCCTTCACTGCGCCCGCAATTGGTTCCGCAGCCCAATGGCAGCAGCATCCCGATGACCTCGCTCAACCCTTCGATCCCTCCGCAGAAGGTGCCGCAACCCAATGGCAGCAGCGTACCCATGACGCCGCTGAATCCGTCGATGCGTCCGCAACTCGTCCCGCAGCCCAATGGCAGCAGCATCCCGATGACTTCGCTCAACCCTTCGATCCCTCCGCAGAAGGTGCCCCAGCCCAACGGCAGCAGCGTGCCCATGACGCCGCTGAATCCGTCGATGCATCCGCAACTCGTCCCGCAGCCCAAGGTCGATACGCTGCCGATGGCGGCACTCACGCCGGCGACTCAACCCACAGTCGCCACCGGTGCCCCGTCCATGGCGATGAGTACACTGACCCCGGCATCGCGTCCGGCCGGCCAGGCGCAGCGCCTGTCCAAGGGGGCCAACGCCGCACTGGGCATGCAGACCGCCGCCGCCAACCTCTGGCAGAGCGAGCTGGGCACCCTGACGCGCCGGCTCGGCGAGCTGCGCCAGGGCCATGACCAGGGCGGCCTCTGGACCCGCGCCATGGGCGGCAAGCTGAATGTCGATACTGGCGACAGCCGCGCTTTCGACCAGCGCGTGAGCGGTGCCGAGATCGGCGCTGATCGCGCCATCGAACAGAGCCAGGGCACCCTCTATGTCGGCGGCATGCTCGGTGTCGGCCATGCCGACCAGGACTTCGGCGAACACAGCTCCGGCGATCTCGACAGCCGCAGCGTCGGCCTCTACGCCACCTACGTACGCGAAGACGGCTGGTACCTGGACTCGGTACTCAAGTACGACCACCTGCGCGGCGAAGTGAAGGTGCCGACCAATGTCGGCGGCCAGGTGCGCGGTCACTATGACTCCGATGCCTACGGCGCCAGTGTCGAACTGGGCCGTACCCTGCCACTGGGCCAGGGCTGGTTCGTCGAACCGCAGGTGCAGCTGGCCGCGGCCCATCTGCAAGGCCCGCAGTACACCAGCAGCGACGAGCTGAAGGTCGACGGCGACGCCGTGGACTCCGTGCAGGCGCGAGCTGGCGGCCGCTTCGGGCGCAACTGGCAGCTGGAATCCGGCACGCAGGTGGAGGGTTACCTCAGCGCCTCGTGGATCGACGAGCTGGCCGGGGACAGCACGGTGAAGGTCAACGGCCACGCGCTGGACAACCAGCTTCCCGGCTCGCGCGCCGAACTGGGCGCCGGCGCTTCGCTGCTGGTCAGCGCGCACCAGAAACTGATGGTCGAGGCCCACTACGCCAACGGCCACGAGATCGAACAGCCGCTGTCGCTGACCCTCGGCTACCGCTACCTCTGGTAACCGACCATCCCCGCTCGGGCGCACGCCGTGCGCCCTCTGGAGGCTCATCATGAGTCGCGCGCGCATTCTCAGGGCCGGCATCGCCGCCAGCCTGCTGGGTGTTGCCCTGGTACTGGCCGGCACCAGTTACCTGGCCTGGCGTCTGGTCATGCAACACACCGCCGAACGCCTGGAAACCCTGGCCCGGCTGGCTTCGCAGCGAGCCGACGATACCTTCGCCCAGGCCGCCACGGCGCTGCGCGAACTGAATCGTTCGCCGCTGCCGGCGTGCTCCGTGGAAGGCATCGAACAGATGCGTCTGATCGCCATCGACACCCTGGCGGTGAAGGCGGTGGGCTACGTCGAGGAGGAGGTGTTCGTCTGCAGCTCCTGGGGGCTGGCCGACAGTGGCGCGCAGCGCTGGCCGGCGGAGTTCCGCACCCGCGAGGGGCTGGACGTGGCGGTCAACGTGCCGCCCTTCGTGGCGCCAGCCAAGCCGATGCTGTCGCTGCAGGACGCGGCCTTCAACCTGCTGATCGACCCCGAGCATTTCCTCGAGACCTCGCTGGCGCCCGGCGTCAGCCTGGCCCTGGGCACGCCCACCGGACAGTGGCTGGGCAAGCCGGCCGCGGGTTTCGCCCAAGTACTCACGCGCATCCATGGCGAGCCGCACACCGCGCTGCGGGACGGCTACCTCTATACGCGGATCAACCACGGCAACTGGCAGACGGTGGCTGCGGTCAGCCGCGACAACCTGGTCCGTGATCTGTGGCGCGAACTGCTCATGCTCATGCCGCTGGCCCTGTTGCTTTCCGGCCTGTGGTGCTGGGTGGTCGCGCGCCGCGTGCGGGCCTACCTGTCGCCTCTGGCAGTGCTGACACGGGCGGTGGCAAAGGACGAGTTCACCGCCTTCTACCAACCCATCCTCGACCTGCGCGACGGCCGCTGCATCGGCGCCGAAGCCCTGGTGCGCTGGCGCCGCGCGGACGGCTCGGTGAACCTGCCCGAGAGCTTCCTGCCCCTGGCCGAATCCAGTGGGCTGGTCGAGTCGATCACCGCGCAGGTCATTTCGACGGTCTGCCGCGAGCTGGGCACCAGCCTCGCCTCGGGTCAGTTGCAGCACGTGTCGATCAACCTCTCGGCGCTCGACGTGGCGAGCGGGAACTTCCTGCCGCATCTGCTCCAGGCACGGCAGCAGGCAGGCATCGACCCCGGCAGCATCTGGCTGGAAGTGACCGAAAGCTGCCTGTTGAGTATCGACGCGGCGCACCGGACACTGGCGCAAAGCCGCGAAGCGGGCCACCCGATCGCCCTGGACGACTTCGGCACCGGTTACTCCAGCCTGCAATACCTGCGGCGCCTGCCGCTGGACCTGCTGAAGATCGACCGCTCCTTCGTCCAGTCGCTGTCGGCCGGCGCACCTTGCCCGGTGACCGACCACACCATCGCCATGGCCCGCCAGCTGGCGCTGCGGATGGTAGCCGAAGGCGTCGAGACCGACGAGCAACTGCAGTACCTGCGCCAGCGCGGTGTGCAGTACGGCCAGGGCTGGCTGTTCGGCAAGGCAATGCCACTGAACGAATTCCTCGCCTACCTCGCCGGCCAGACCTGGCTGGTGGCCTCATGATTTCCAATCCCTGACCACAGGATGATCACCATGAAAACCTCCCTCCTGCTGTTCTGTCTGCTCAGTGCCACCCCTGCGTTTGCGCTGGCTGCCGACACCGTCACCACGGTCCCGGTGCACTTCGCCAAGGGCGCCAGCAGCTCCACCGTCAAAGGCAGTTTCAAGGGCTACGACACGGTCCTCTACACGCTCTCGGCGAAAGCCGGCCAGCACATGAAAGTGGCTGTCAGCGGCAGCAGCAACGCCAACTTCAACCTGTTCGCGCCGGGCGACAAACCGGGCGAATCCACCGCCCTGGGCAGCGGCGCCGTCGGCCAGGACTGGAGCGGCGCGCTGCCAGCCTCCGGCACCTACAGCGTGCAGGTCTACCAGATGCGCGCCACCGCCCGGCGCGGGACCAAGGTGGACTACAGCATTCACATTGGCATCGAGTGACGATCAAACCTGGCGGTTGCTGCGCAGAGCCAGCGCGGCCACCGCGCAGGCCAGCAAGGCGAGGAAGGACAGGTAGAACGCATCCCCGTACGCCATGAGAAATGCCTCATGGCGAATGTGCGCGCCGAGACGGGCAAGGGCTTCGGCCTGCGCCGGCAACCATTCGTTGAGGCCAAAGGCACCGCCCGGATCGTCTTGCAGGCGCTCCTGCAAGGCGGGCGAGAAAAGCGTCACCTGTTCGCCGATGCGCTCGGAATGGAAGCGCTCGCGCTGCGAGACGATCTGCGTCAGCGCCGCCGTACCCACCGCGCCGCCCAGGTTGCGCAACATGGAGAACAGCGCCGAGGCCGAGCCGGCCTGCTGCTTGGACAGGCCCGAGACCGCCAGCACCGACAGCGCCACCATGATGAAAGGCTGGCCGACGCCGCGCACCACCGTGGATGGAATGATCACATTGGCGGCGCTGTCGGCATCCAGGTGCGCGCCGAGGTAGCAGCCCAGCGCCATGATGGCGAAGCCGCTGGTGACCATCAGCTTGGGGTTCAGCCAGCGCATCAGGCGCGGCATCAGCGGCGCCAGGAGCAACTGCACCAGGCCATAGGCGATCAGGCTGACGCCGATCTCGCTGGCGTTGTAGCCGTGCAGCTGGGACAGGTAGTTGGGCACCAGGAACACCAGGCCGAAGGTCGCTGCGCCGAAGATGAACATCGCCGCGCTGGCCACACCGAAGTTGTAGCCGGCCAGCAGGCGCAGGTTGATGAACGAGCGCCGGCCGAACAGCTGCGTGCAGATGAACAGCAATAGCGCAATCACGCCGACGACCAGCATCCAGACGATGAAGTCGGAACCGAACCAGTCCTTGCGGCCGCCTTCCTCCAGCACGATCTGCACCGCGCCCAGGCCGACGATCATGCTGGCGATGCCCAGCCAGTCGCCGTTGCGCAACTTCTCCAGCTGCATGGCTTTCGGCTCGATGGCCCAGGCCACGGCCGCCAGCAGCAGCACGCCGGGGATCAGCTGCAGGTAGAAGATCCAGCGCCAGCTGTAGGCGTCGGTCAGCCAGCCGCCGATGGACGGGCCGGCGGCCTGGGCGACGCTGTTGGACAGGCTGAACAGTGCCATGCCCATGGCCACCCGCGAGGCCGGCAGCTCGGTGATGATCAGCTGGAACGACAACGGAATCAGCACCGCGCCGGCAGCCCCCTGGATGACGCGGATGGCGATCAGGGTGGCGAGGTTGGGCGAGAACGAGCACGCCACCGAGGCCGCCAGGAAGATCGCCGAACCCACCAGCATCACCCGGCGCAGGGAGAACACCTCCACCAGCCAGGCGGTCAGCGGGATCATCACGATCTCGGCGACCAGGTAAGCCGTGGAAATCCACGAGCCTTCCTCGAAACTGGCGCTCAGCGAGCCCTGGATTTCCGGCAGGGCGGCGCTGGTGACGTGGACGTTCATACCCGCCATGAAGCAGCCGAACAGCCCGCCGATCACCGCCACCCAGGCCTTGAACGAGGTCTTTTCGCTGTCATCGCCCGCTCTACTCATGGGGCTGTGCCTCGCCGCCGCGGGTGTCCACTTCGGCAATCACCGACATGCCGGGCAGGATCGGTACCTGCAGGCGTGCGTTGGGCTCCAGCGCGATACGCACCGGGAAGCGCTGGACGATCTTGGTGAAGTTGCCGGTAGCGTTGTCCGGCGGCAGCAGGGCGAACACCGCGCCCGAACCGGGCGAGAAGCTTTCCACGCGGCCGTGCAACACGGCACCGGGGAAACTGTCCATGCGCACCTTCACCGGCTGGCCGGGGCGCATGCGGAGCAGTTGGGTTTCCTTGAAGTTGGCTACCACATAGGACTGCGCCACCGGCACCAGCGCCAGCAGCGGCAGGCCGGGCGTGACGTACTGGCGCTGGCGTACGCGGCGCTGGCCGACCACGCCGGCAATGGGGGCGCGGATCAGTGTGTCGTCCAGTTCATGCTGCGCCAGGGTGAAGCCGGCATCCGCTTCGGTGGCTCGGGCCTGCTGCTGGCGCAACTGAGCGGCGGCCTGTTCGCGATTGGCCTGGAGCACGCCAAGACGAGTGCGCTGCCGGATCGCTGCGGCGTCAGCGCGGCTCAGTGCGGAGCGCGCGCGGGCGAACTCGGCGGTGACGCTTTCCAGTCGCTGGGTGCTGGCCGCCTGCTGGGCCACCAGATCGCGGTAGCGCTGGAAGTCCAGCTGTGCGCGCTGGCGTTCGGCGCGGGCGCTGTCGATATCGGCGGCAGCCTGGTCGATCAGCGCTTGCTGCTCCTTCAACTGCGCATCGAGCGTTACCAGTGCCGCCTGCTGTACGGCGATGGCGGCCCGGGCCGCAGTCTGCCGCGCCCGTGCCTGCTGCAAGCGGGCCCGGTAATCGCGGTCCTCGATGCGCACCAGCGGAGTACCGGCGGCGACGCTCTGGTTGTCCGCCACCAGCACCTCGGCGACGTAGCCGGAAAGCTTCGGGCTGATGGCGATCCAGTCGGCACGCACGTAGGCGTCGTCGGTTTCTTCCAGGTAACGGCCGACACCGGCCCAATAGAGGCTGTACGCCAGTGCGGCGAATGCGAGCAAGCCGCCGCCCAGCCACAACAATCGGCGCTTGCGGTTGATCCTGCTGGCCTGTTCGGCGGAGGTGGCTTGTTGTTCATCGACGGCCATGTTCATCGGGCGGGTCCTGTGGAATGGGGAGTGTGCCGGGCGAGTTCCCGGGCCGGCGATTCCTGCCAGCCACCGCCAAGGGCATGGAAGAGGTCGATCTGGCGCTCGACCAGTTGCCGGTCGGCTTCGGCCTTGTCCGCTTCGAGGCGGACCATGGCGCGCTCGCTGTCCAGCACGTCGAGGAAGTCCAGGGCGCCGGCCTGGTAGTTCAACTGCGCCAGGTGGTAGGCATTGCGGCTGCTGTCCAGGGCGCCGGCCAGCGCATCGCGGTGGCCGCTCTCGCCGTGGTAGCGAGCCAGGCTCTGGCGAACCTCCTTGAGCGCAACCAGCGCCTGCTGCTGGAAGCGTGCGAGCTGCTGGCGCTCCTGGGCCTGTGCGCCCTCGAGGCGGGCACGGGTGGTCAGCAGGTTGGGAAAGCTCCAGCTGATCAGCGGCCCGACCGCATAGGTGATCGCCTCGTGCCCGCCGAGGTCATGCAGGCGCTGGGCGGACGAGCTGATCGACGCACCGAAGGACACGCTCGGGTAGAAGTCGGCCTGGCGCACGCCGACTTCATGCCCGGAGGCAGCCAGCGCGCGTTCGGCGGCGCGGATGTCCGGCCGGCGTTGCAGCAGCGCCCAGCCATCGCCGACCGGCAGGGCCTGACTCAGTTGCGGCACGCTTCGGCAGTTGCCGACGGCCACCGGCAGTTGCCCCGGCTCGCTGCCGGTGAGTACACCGAGTTCTTCCAGCGCCGCCTGGTGTTCGGCCTGGAGGCGCGGCAGCAGGGCGCGGGTTTCCTCCAGCAGGCTGCGCACGCGGTCCACTTCGAGCTCGGTGACCAGCCCGGCGCGACGCTGGCGGAGGGTGAGGTCGAGGCTGCGCTCCACGGTCGTGAGCGAGTGCTGCTGGATGGCAGCCCGTGCTGCGTAAGCGCAGGCATTGGCGTAGGCGCGGGCGGTGCCGGCGGCGACGTTCACCCGCAACTGGTCATGGGCGGCCTGCGCCGCCCCGACGTTGGCCTGTGCGGCAAGAATCGACTGGCGTACCCGGCCCCAGAGGTCGAGTTGGTAGTCCAGCGCGAACCCGGGCACCTGGTTCCACTGCGAGCCGGCGCGGCTGCCGGTGGCCTTGGCTTCGGTCTGGTCGTCGCTGGTGCGGCCGTAGAAGGTCTGCCAGCTTGCCGTGGTGCTCGGCCAGCGTTGCGCGCGGGCCTGGCCCAGCAGGGCCAGCAATTCGTCGACGTGGGCGAGGGAGGCCTGCAGGTCCTGGTTGTGCTGCAGCGCCCGGGTTACCAGCTGATCGAGTTGCGGATCCTGATACAGCCGCCACCAGTCAGTGGGTGGGTCCTGCCCGGCGGTGCCGGCAGCGAGCGCCTGCCAGTCGCCGCCAGCGGGCAACTGGGCAGCCGGGGCTGGATGTTCGCTGACCGCCGTGCAGCCGCTGACCAGCAGGCCGGCACAGGCCAGCGCGAGCAGCGAATGTCGCAGGTTGAAAGAGGGTATGGGCATGTCGGGGAGTCACTTGGTTTCGGACTCCCGCAGGTTAGGGATTCAGCCAGTACGGCTCTCTCGCAAGGCCGACAACCAGCCTCGCGAAAATGACAAGCTGCTCAGCCGTGTGCCGCCAGGTAGTGGCTCGGCAACCGCCCGAGAACCCGCTTGAAGGTCTGCGAGAACGCACTCGGGCTCTGGTAGCCGTGCTCCAGCGCCACTTCCAGCACCGAGGCGCCGGCGATCAGGCGTTGCAGGCTGAGGACCATGCGCACGCGGGTGCGCCAGTCGCCGAAGTTCATCCCCAGCTCGCGCTGGAACAGCCGGGCGAGGGTGCGGCTGCTCATGTTGAGTTGCTGCGCCCAGTCCTCCATGCCGGTTTCGTCCGCCGGTGCGGCGATCACCGCGTTGCACAGCCGCAGCAGGCGCGGGTCCTGCGGCATGGCGAGGTGAATACCGACGGTCTGTGCCGCGTCCATTTCCACCAGCAGCATCTCGTGCAGGCAGCGACGTCGGTGCTCATTGCCCGCACCGGCCTGCAGCGCACTGGCGGCCACCAGCAGTTCCCGCAGCAGTGGCGGTACCGCGATCAACTGGCACTGCTGGCCGCCCCAGGGCCAGGTGGAAGCGGGCATGAACAGGGTGCGCATGCGTACGCTGCCGAACATGCGGATCTGGTGTTCGGTGCCCGGTGGTACCCACAGCGCGTGGCCGGGCGGCACGACCCAGTTCTTCTGTGCAGCGCCCACCAGCATGACCCCGGAAATCGAGTGGATCAGCTGCGCCTGGGTGTGACAGTGCGGCAGGATTTCCTCGCCATCCCGATGGTCGTAGGCCAGCGCTTCGAGGGAGAGGGCGCAGGTCATGCTGTCTTGCCTGCGGGGCAGGGGGAAGTGTCGAGCGGTTTCATGCAGGGCTCCTGGGGGAGTCAGCATTCTAAGTGAAACGTGCGGCAGGAAATCGGCGATACATGGCTGTGATTGTCTAGTTCCAGCAATAAATGATCGCCAAATGGCGGGATATTGGAATTCTCACAAAGCTTCCCACCTCAGTGGGACGAGATGTAGGTCGAAGCTTCCTGCGCTGGCGGAATCGCGAAGTTCTCCCGCATGCGCTGTGCCTCTGCCAGCGGCGTGCGGCCGAACAGGCGCTTGAACTCGCGGTTGAACTGCGAGGCGCTGGCGTAGCCGACGGCCAGGCTTGCCGCCTGCGCCGTCATGCCCTGGCGCACGATCAGCAGCCGCGCCTGGTGCAGCCGCGTGCACTTGAGGTACTGCATGGGCGAGGTGCGGGTGATGGCCTTGAAGTGGCTGTGGAAGGACGGAACGCTCATGCCGGCCTCGCTCGCCAGTTGCGGCAGGTCGATGGGCTGCGCGTAGCTCGCGTGGATACGTTGCAGGGCCTTGGCGATGTTGCCGAAGCGACCGCGCATGGCCAGTGCGGCGCGCATGGCATGGCCCTGGGCGCCAGTCAGCACGCGGAAATACAGCTCGCGCAGCAGGGCGGGCGCGAGGATGGCGGTTTCCAGCGGATCGCCCAGGGCCTCGAGCAAGCGCAGCACGGATTGCGTCAGCGCCGGGTCCATCGGGCTGGAGAACAGGCTGCGCGGCGAGTCCGCGGCCAGCGGCTTGCCTGACTGGTCGATCTGCAACATCAGCTCGGCGGCGAGCTGGAAGTCCAGGTGCAGGTAGAGCGCCAGGAGCGGGCGTTCTGGCGTGGCATCGGTTTCCATGGTGAAGGGCACCGGCACCGCGACGGCCAGGTAGTGCTGTTCGTCGTAGAGGTAGATTTCTTCGCCGAAATAGCCGCGCTTGCAGCCCTGGCAGACGATCACGATGCCGGGGTCGTAGAGCACCGGCGTGCGTGCCAGCGGTCGATTCGAGCGCAGCAGGCGCACGCCCGGCAGCGCAGTGAGGTTGTAGCCTTCCTGTGGAGCCAGTGCGGCCAGCAGGGTGGCCATGCGTGCCTGCGTGGCGCGGAAGTCTTTGATATCCGTATTCATAGAATCAGGCAATAAACGCAGAGTTTGAGGTCTCTGAAAGACAGATGGGGCTACGTATTGTGCATTCAATCCCCCTGCAATGGAGTCACCCCATGTCATCTTCCCAGACCCTGCTGATCACCGGCGCCAACAGCGGCTTCGGCCTGGCGCTGGCTCGCGAGGCGCTCGCCGCCGGCCATCACGTCATCGGCACGGTGCGCACCGAACAGGCCCGCGCCGACCTGGAAGCCCTGGCGCCCGGCCGGATATTCGGCCGGCTGCTCGACGTGACCGACGTCGATGCCATCCCCGGCATGGTCGCGGAAATCGAAGCCAGCGTCGGCCCACTGGACGTGCTGGTGAACAGCGCCGGCTACGGTCACGAAGGCATCCTTGAGGAATCACCGCTGGAAGCGATGCGCCGGCAGTTCGAGGTGAATGTCTTCGGCGCCGTGGCGATGATCCAGGCCGTGCTGCCCTGCATGCGCGAGCGCCGGCGTGGGCACATCCTCAACATCACCTCCATGGGCGGCTACATCACCCTGCCCGGCATCGCCTATTACTGCGGCAGCAAGTTCGCCCTGGAGGGCATCAGCGACGCACTGGGCAAGGAGGTCGAAGGCTTCGGCATCGCCGTGACCGCCGTGGCGCCGGGGTCATTCCGCACCGATTGGGCGGGGCGCTCCATGGTCCGCAGCCCGCGCTCCATCGCCGACTACGATGCGCTGTTCGACCCGGTGCGCCAGGCGCGGCAGGAAAAGAGCGGCAAGCAGCTGGGCGACCCGCAGAAAGCCGCGCAAGCGATGCTGGCGGCCATCGAAGCGCCGGTGCCGCCACGGCATCTGCTGCTGGGCAGCGATGCGCTGGGGCTGGTGCGGCAGAAACTGTCAGCCTTGCAGGACGAGATCAGTCACTGGGAAGCGCTCAGCCGTTCCACCGACGGCTGAGCGGCGCATCAGTAGCCGGCGTTGCGCTCCTCGGGACGCAGGGTGAGGACTTCGAAGCCGCTGGCGGTAACTGCCACGGTGTGCTCGAACTGCGCGGAGAGCTTGCCGTCGAGGGTGACCACGGTCCATTCGTCCGCCAGGGTTTTCACCCCGGAATGCCCCTGGTTGAGCATCGGCTCGATGGTGAAGGTCATGCCTTCGCGCAGCACCTGCCCGGTGCGCGGACGGCCGAAGTGCAGCACCTGTGGCGGCTCGTGCATTTCGCGGCCGATGCCGTGGCCGCAGTAGTCTTCGACCACGGTGTAGCCGTGCTGCCGGGCGTGCCGCTCGATGGCGTGGCCGACGTCGCCCAGGCGTGCGCCGGGCTTCACCGCACGGATGCCTTTCCACATCGCCTCGTAGGTGATCTCCACCAGGCGCCGGGCGGCGGGCGAGACGTTGCCGATCAGGTAGGTCTTGCTCGAATCGGCAATGAAGCCGTTCTTCTCCAGGGTGATGTCGAAGTTGACGATGTCGCCGTCCTGAAGTCGGTCCGCCTCGGACGGCACGCCATGGCAGACCACCTGGTTGCGCGAGGAGTTGAGCACGTAGGCGAAGCCATACTGGCCTTTGCTGGCCGGCCGCGCCTGCAGCTCATCGACGATGTAGCGCTCGACCCGGTCGTTGACTTCCAGGGTCGTCATGCCGTCCAGCGGCAGGCTGTCGACGAAGCCGAAGACCTTCGCCAGCAGCCGGCCGGATTCGGCCATCAGCGCCAGTTCCGCAGGCGTCTTGGTCACTTGGCGCCTCCCGCAGCGGAGTACTTGACCCCGGCTTCCTGCAGTTCGCGGGTGATGATCTCGTTGAAGCTCAGGGTCGGTTCCAGCTCGCAGAGCATGCCGATCTTGATCCAGAACGCCGCCTGGGCGTTGATCGACCGGCAGGCCACGGAGCTGGCGCGGCGAAGCTGGTCGTGCAGGTCGTCGTCCAGGTTGATGATGCCCATGATTCTCTCGCCTCTCTCTGACGCAATTCGCTATGAAGCATAACAAAACATATATGCATCATATTGACCGAGGCGAGGGAATGCAAAGCCGGCGGCTCAGCCCACCTTCGAAACAGGCTCCGCCAGTGGCTGGGCCAGGGCAATCGCGCCCTTGCCAGCCAGCTCCGTCAGTTGCTCGGTGGCCAGCCCCAGTTGCTCGGCCAGCACCTGCGCGGTGTCCTGGGCGAACATCGGCGGCGCCAGGCGGTAGGTGGGCGGCGAGGCGGAGAAGCGTGCCGGGTAGCCGAGCAGGGTGACTTCGGTGCCGTCCTGCCGGGTCAGGGTCTGCAACAGCCCACGGGCCTGTACCTGCGGGTCGGCCAGGGCCTGCTGCAGGTTGTTGATCGGCCCGCCGGGCACGCCGGCCTTTTCCATGGCCGCGAGCAGGTCGGCGGCTTGCCAGCCGGCGATGCTTCTTGCCAGTTCCACTTCCAGCTCGCGGCGATGCTGGCTGCGGCCGGGGTTGCGGGTGAAGCGCGGGTCGCCGCCGAGGTCGTCGCGGTCGAGCAGGCGGCACAGCGCCTGGAACTGCCCGTCGGAACCACAGGCAACGAGGATGTAGTCGTCGTTGCAGGCGAAGTCGCGGTACGGCACCACGTTGGGGTGGGCGTTGCCCAGGCGTTGCGGCACCTGCCCGCTGACCAGGTGGTTCATCGCCTGGTTGGCCATCAGCGACAGCTGGCTGTCGAGCAGCGCGCAGTCGATGTGCTGGCCTTCGCCGCTGGCGTGGCGATGGTTCAGCGCGGCGAGGATCGAGATGGTCGCGTACAGCCCGCAGAACAGGTCGCTCACCGGCAGGCCGACCTTCAGCGGCCCGGCGCCGGGTTCGTCGTCGCGGCGTCCGGTGATGCTCATCAGCCCGCTCATGCCCTGCACCAGGAAGTCGTAGCCGCCGCGCCCGGCGTACGGGCCGGTCTGGCCGAAGCCGGTGACCGAGCAGTAGATCAGCTTCGGGTTCAGGGCCTTGAGGGCCGCGTAATCCAGACCGTAGCGCGCCAGGGTGCCGACCTTGTAGTTCTCCACCAGGACGTCCGCCGAGGTGGCCAGACGGCGCAGCAGTGCGGCGCCGTCGGGGTGTCCGAAGTCCACGGCGATGGCGCGCTTGTTGCGGTTGGCGCAGAAGTAGTAGGCGGCATCCCAGGTGGGGCTGCTGTCCTCGAGGAACGGCGGTCCCCAGGTGCGGGTGTCGTCGCGCCGGCTGGGGCGCTCCACCTTGATCACGTCCGCGCCCAGGTCGCCGAGGATCTGCGTGGCCCAGGGTCCGGCGAGAACCCGCGAGAGGTCGAGGACGCGCAGGCCCGCAAGCGGGCCCTGTGGGGTGGCTTGGGTGTTGCTCATGCTTTTCTCCAGTTCGCTGCAGGGCTTCAGTGCAGGTCTTTACCGCGGGTTTCGGGCATGCGCACGAACGCCACCAGGGTGATCAACGCCATGACCGAGACGTAGACCAGGAACCACTGCTCCTGGCCGCGGCTCTGCAGCCAGGTCATCAGGTAGGGCGTGGTGCCGCCGAAGATCGCCACCACCAGGTTGTACGGCAGGCCGATGCCCAGGGCGCGGATATCGGTGCTGAACAGCTCCGACTTGATCGCCGGGGCGATGGCCGAATACAGCCCGTAGAGCAGCAGGCCGAACAGTTCGACGGCGAGGATCGAGGCAAACGAGGCATTCATCGAGCGCACTACCGGATAGAGCAGCGCGGCGTAGCCCAGGGCGAAGACGATCAGCTGCGGGCGCCGGCCGATGCGGTCGGACAGCCAGCCGAACAGCGGCTGGGAGATCATGAACACCACCAGCGCCAGGCTGCTGGCAGCGTAGGCGGTGCCCGGCGCCACGCCGAGGGTGCGGATGGCGTGCACCGGCAGGTAGCTGACGAACAGGTAGAAGGCGAAGGCCCCCAGCAGGCTGATGCCGACCAGGCGTTTCACCGCCTCCGGATGGTCACGCCAGAGGGTGCGCAGCGGCTGCTCGACGCGTTGGCCATGGCGTTGCTCCTGGCCCTTGCGGAACGCTGCGGTCTCCTCGACGCCATGGCGAATCCAGAAGCCGGCCAGGCTGCCCAGGCCGCCGATGAAGAACGGAATGCGCCAGCCGAAGTCGATCAACTGGTCGCGGCTCAGCCATTGGCTCAGCGCCCAGGCCAGGCCCGAGGCGAACAGCAGGCCGAGGGCGATGCTGGCGAAGAAGAAGCCCGAGTACAGGCCGCGCTGGCCGGCCGGCGCCGATTCGGCGAGGAAGGTCGCGGCGGCGCCGTACTCACCGCCGACCGAGAGCCCCTGGACCATGCGTGCCAATACCATCAGCACGGGTGCGGCGATACCGATGGTGGCGTAGGTCGGCATCAGGCTGATAAGCAGCGAGGGCAGCGCCATCATCAGGATGGTCAGGTTGAGCGCTGCCTTGCGCCCGGCGCGGTCATTGAAGATGCCGATCAGCCAGCCACCCAGCGGGCGCATGGCAAAGCCGATGGCGAACACCGCGAAGGAGGCGAGCAGGGCGGTGGTCTCGTTGTCCGAGGGGAAGAACTGGTGACTGAAGTAGAGGGCGAAGGCGGTGTAGACCGTCCAGTCGAACCATTCCACGGTGTTGCCGACGCTGCCGGCGATGATGGTGCGCCAGGCGATGGGTCGGCTGCTGGACGCCGCGCCCGTTGAGGTGGCGCGGTGCGGTTGGCTGAGAATGTGGGCCATCGGTGTTCTCCATTGTCATTGTTTTGAGAAGCACGGTTTTGAGAAGCACGGTTGTGAGAGGCACGGTTCAGGCGGCGGGCAGGTGGCGGCGCAGGAAGGCCAGGCTGTCGCCGCTCTCCCGCAGCGCCGCACGGCCGATCAGCGGTTGCCAGTACGCCTCGCTGCCGAAGTCCGCGCGCCAGGCATACAGGCGGCGGGTGTAGAGCTGCAGGTCGCATTCCTCGGTGACACCGATGGCGCCGAAGACCGCATGGGCGATGTTGCAGATGCGCACCGCCGCGCTGCTGCAGCGCGCCTTGGCCACGGCGGCCGGGATGCCCTGCGGCCAGTTCGGCCCGCGCAGCGCCAGTTGCGCCGCCATGCACGCGGCGAAGGCTTCTTCGGCGAGCGCGCTGATCTGTTGCTGCACGGCCTGGAAACCGCCGACCGGCTTGCCGAACTGCTGGCGGGTAGTGGCGTAGTCCAGGGTCAGGTGCAGTACCCGTTCTGCGGCGCCGGCGATCAGCGCCGCACTGTAGGCCGCGCCCAGGGCGCGCCAGTCCCGCTCCGCTGGCAGACGCAGGGCGTCGGCGGGCACTTCGGGCCAGAAGAGTGCTTCGGTGGCGCTGGCGTGGACGCCGTCCGCCCGGCGTTGCGCACTGTCCACCGGCAGCAGCCAGGCGCCTTCCGCCAGGGTTGCCAGCACCCAGCGCGACTGCGCGGCGAAGGGCACCGCATGGCAGCGCAGGCCTTGGCCGTCGCGCTCGCCGCTCGCCAGGGCGATGGGGCCTTCGGGCAGCGCAAGACCGGCTTCGGCCAGCGCCAGGCGCGCCCACCAGGTGCTGGCGAGCGGCAGCGGCAGCGCTGCGCCGCCGGCGGCGAGCAGCAGGTGGCAGGCGGTTTCCGCACTGGCCGCCGCGCCGCCAAGTTCCTCGGGTAACAGCAGGTCGGCAAAACCGTGTTCAGCCAGCGAGCGCCACAGCCCGTCGGCGGGCTCGCCCAGGTCGATGCGGCGCACGCGCTCGGCGCTGACTTCGCCTTCCAGCCACTGGCCGAAGGCGTCGATGATGAGGGTGTCGAGGCTCATGGGGGGTTCCTATCGCAGGCCGAGGCCGCGGGCGATCACGCCGCGGAGGATTTCGCGGGTGCCGCCGCGCAGGGAGAACACCGGGGCCATGCGTTCCAGGTAGGCCAGGGTGCGTTGCAGCAGGTGCGGGACGGCGCCGCCATCCACCGCGCCGAGCAGGTCGCCAAGCAGGGTCGGGATGGACTGCTCGAAGCTGGTGCCCAGGTCCTTCACCAGCGCCGCTTCCACCACCGGGCTGCGGCCGTCCGCCAGTTGCGCGGCGAGGCTCACCGACAGCGCACGCAGCACCATCAGCTCGCTCAGCAGCTGGCCCAACAGACGCTCCTGGCCCGCCTGTGGGTGGCTGCGCAGCCAGTCCAGCCAGGCATCGAGCAGGGCGATGCTGGAGTAGATGCGCTCCGGTCCGCTGCGCTCGAAGGCCAGTTCGGCGGTTACCTGTTTCCAGCCATCGCCTTCCTCGCCGACCAGTGCCGCGGCCGGCAGCTGCACGTTGTCGAAGAACACTTCGCAGAAGTGCTCGGCGCCGGTGAGGTCGCGGATCGGGCGGATGCTGATGCCGGGCAGCGACAGGTCGACCAGCACCTGCGACAACCCGCGATGGCGGTCCTGGGCGCTGCCGGAAGTGCGTACCAGGGCGATCATGTAGTGGCTGTGCTGGGCGTAGGTGGTCCAGATCTTCTGGCCGTTGAGCAGCCAGCCGTCGGCATTGGCTTCGGCGCGGGTGCGCACGCTGGCCAGGTCCGAGCCAGAATTCGGTTCGCTCATGCCGATGCAGAAGAACTGTTCGCCACGGCAGATCGCCGGCAGGTGCAGGCGCTTCTGCTGCTCGCTGCCAAAGCGCAGCAGCAGCGGGCCGCTCTGGCGGTCGGCGATCCAGTGGGCGGCCACCGGCGCGCCGGCGCAGAGCAGTTCTTCCACCACCACGAAGCGCGCCAGCGGGTCGAGGCCGGCGCCGCCGTACTCGCGCGGCAGGGTCAGCCCGACCCAGCCGCGCTCGGCCAGGGCACGGCTGAAGTCGGCGTCGAAGCCTTGCCAGCTGCGCGCCCGCAGGTCGGTGGGGTAATCGCGCAGGCGCCCGGCGAGGAAGCTGCGCAGCTCCTCGCGCAAGGCCTCGTGCCGCGCCGGTAGCGCGCGGAAGTCGAGGGCTTCGAGCATCAGCCTTCACCCCGTTCGGGGCGGCCGGCGAGCAGGCGCTTGACCTGGTATTCCATCACCGTCTCCTCACGCTGGTTGAGCACGAAGACCCGGGAGGTGACCACGGCGCGGTTGTGCTTTGAGGTCGGGCGGACTTCCTCGATCTCCACCACGGCTTCCAGGGTGTCACCCACGACCACCGGGCCTTTCACGCTCTTGTGCAGTTCCAGCAGGGCCAGGCCGGTGCCTTGCAGCATGGTCTGCATGAGGATGCCTTCGATCAGGCTGTAGCTCAGCGCAGCCGGCACCGGGCGGCCCTGGATGGCACCATTGAAGGTGCTGTCGATGAAGATCACTTCGGTCTGCCCGGTGACGCCGACGAAGCCGATCAGGTCAGCCTCGGTGACCGTCCGGCGGAAGGTGCGGAAACGCTGGCCGGCTTCGATCTGCTGCCAGTAATAACCTTGCCCGAGGGCGATTTCGTGGTGCGCCATGCAGCACTCTCCTGTTGGGATTGTTGTCGTCGAGTGGGGTCAGGCTATGGGCAGGGCTGGTAGTCATCCAATATTATTTGGAGAACGATTGATACATACGGAGTATCAGTATGGAGCTGCGCCAGATTCACCAGTTCCTCGCCCTGGCCGAGACCCTGAACTTCCGCGAGGCCGCCGAGCGCCTGCACATGTCCCAGCCGCCACTGTCGGTGTCGATCCGCAAGCTGGAGGAGGAGATCGGCCTGCCGCTGTTCGAGCGGACTACGCGCCAGGTGGCGCTCACCGAAGCCGGTGAGGCGGTCCTGCCGGAGTTGCGCAAGGCATTGCTGCACCTGCAGCAGGCGCGGCGCTACGCGCTGGAGGCGGGGGCGGGGGAGCGCGGGCAACTGACCCTGGGCTCGGTGGGTTCGGCAACGCTGTCGCTGATTCCGCGGCTGATCCCGGAATTTCGCCGGCGCTATCCGGGCATCACCCTGGAGCTGCGCGAATTACCCTCCAGCGGCGTGCTGGAGCTGGTGGAGAACGGCGCTGCCGATGTCGGCCTGGTGCGTTTCCCGCTGCCGCAGCCGAGCACGCTGAAGCTGATTCCGCTGGTGTGGGAGCCGATGATGCTGGTCGTCCCGCTGGACAGCCCGCTGGCCCTGAGCGGGCGTAGCCGCGTGCATCTGGCAGAGGTCGCCGACCAGCCGCTGATCGACTACCCGCACACCGAAGGCCTGCACTACGTGCTGTTGCAGCTGTGCCAGGCGGCGGGCTTCGTCCCGCAGCTGGTGCACTCCACGACTCAGGTGCAGGCGGCGATCAGCCTGGTGGCATGCGGCCTGGGCGTGGCGCTGGTGCCGGCGCTGCATGCGCGCAATTCGTCGGCACCGGTGTGCTTCCTGGAATTGGAAACACCGCATCAGGAGCGCACCGTGGCGCTCGCCCTGGTCTACAACCCGGACAACGAGAGCCGCGTGGTGCGGCAGTTCCGTGACATGGCGGTGGAATTGCTGGCGGCTGGAGACGGGCAGGACGCCTAGAAAAAGCGCCGGCCCCACACGGGGCCGGCCCTTGTTCAGTTGCCGTGGGCCTGCTGGCGGGCCTTCTCGGCGATCTTCTGGTACACGGCCTGCTGCACCTGGTCGATGGTGAAGCTGGCCGGGCGCTGGCTCGGCGGCCACTCGACGAAGGTCTGCAGGAACTGCGTGGACTTCAGGGTGGCGATGCCCAGCAGGTAGGCGTTCTTCACCACCCAGTCGCTGTACTGGTCGGAGACGATGTCAGCGGTTTCGTAGGGGTCCATGCGCAGGTTGAACAGCTTGGGGATGCGCAGGCAGACGAAGGGCTCGCTCCACACCTCGAACCCACCGGGCTTGCGCTGTTCGCAGAACACCGCCTTCCAGTCACCGAAACGCATGGCCACCAGTTGGCCGTCGTCGTTGAAGTAGTAGAACTCGCTGCGCGCGCTGTCCTTCTGCTTGCCGGTCAGGTAGGCCAGCTGGTCGTAGCCGTCCAGGTGAACCTTGAAGTTCGGCCCGCCCGCCGTGGGTGCCCAGCCCTTGAGCAGGCGTTCCTTCGCATCGGGAATGCCGACCGCCGAGAGCAGGGTGGGGAACCAGTCCAGCCCGGAGAACAGCCCATTGGAAACCTGGCCTGCTTCGATGTGTCCCGGCCAGCGGATCATCGCCGGCACGCGGAAGGCCCCTTCGTAGTTGGAGTTCTTCTCGTTGCGGAACGGCGAGGTGGCGGCATCCGGCCAGGTGAAGCGGTTCGGGCCGTTGTCGGTGGTGTAGATGACGATGGTGTTGTCGGTGAGTTTCAGGTCATCCAGGCTCTTGAGCAATTTGCCGACGTCGCCGTCGTGCTCGAGCATGCCGTCGGCGTACTCGTTGCCCGGCATGCCGCTCTGGCCCTTCATCGAGTCGCGCACGTGGGTGTAGAGGTGCATGCGCGTGGTGTTCATCCAGACGAAGAACGGCTTGTCGGCCTTGGCCTGCTTGTCGATGAAGTTGATCGCCGCCTGGGTAGTCTCGTCGTCGATGGTTTCCATGCGCTTCTTGGTCAGGGCCCCGGTGTCCTCGATCTTGCCGTCGGCGTAGGAGTGGATCACCCCGCGCGGCGAGAAGTGCTGGACGTAGGGATTGCCCGGGTCCTTGGGCCAGTACGGGCGCTCGGGCTCTTCCTCGGCATTGAGGTGGTAGAGGTTGCCGAAGAATTCGTCGAAGCCATGTCTGGTCGGCAGGTATTCGTCGCGATCACCCAGGTGGTTCTTGCCGAACTGCCCGGTAGCGTAGCCCTGGCCCTTGAGCGCTTGGGCCAGGGTGATGTCGCGGTCCTGCAGGCCGACTGGCGATCCGGGCACGCCGACCTTGGTCAGCCCGGTGCGCAGCGATGCCTGCCCGGTGATGAAGGTCGAGCGGCCGGCGGTGCAGCTGTTTTCGGCGTAGTAGTCGGTGAACAGCATGCCTTCCTTGGCGATGCGGTCGATGTTCGGCGTGCGGTAACCGACAACGCCCTGGGAATAGGCGCTGATGTTGGTCTGGCCGATGTCGTCGCCGAAGATCACCAGGATGTTCGGCTTGTCGGCTGCCTGGGCGCCGGCTCCGGCCAGCAGGCCGACGGCCAGGGTCAGCCGCGGCAGCCAGCTGCGTTTGCGGGTCATAGCACGGTTCTCCGTGATGCTTGTTGTTGTGGTTTGCAGGCCCTGGCGCAGGTGGCCGGGCACAGGGCGCCATTGAACGCGGCAAGGGGTGGGGTGCAAATCACCCGTTGGGGTGGTTCGCCGGATTGTCATGAAAGGGTGATGCCCGGGGGTGTTACGTGGGGTATCGCGGGGGCGGCCCGCTCCCGTGGAAAGGCTCGCGGGAACGCAGTCGGATACGGCTGAAAAAGCCGGAATCACCTGCTCGGGTGAGGGCGAAAATCACCTGATCGGGCGGTTTTTGCGCGCCCCACGCGCTGCCAGCATGCGCACTCCAACACCTGGACCACCTGGAGTACCGCATGCCAACAATAACAATGCGCGGACACTTTCGACCGCAGGCGCTGGCCCTGGCCATCGCCCTGGCGAGCGCACCCTGCGCACACGCCGTCAACTTCAATATCGGGGAGATCGAAGGGCAGCTGGATTCCTCGGCGTCCCTGGGCATGAGCTGGGCCCTGAGCAACCCGGACCCGAAGTTCATCTCCAACTACAACGTGGTCGGCGCCAAGGGCAAGGCCGCCTCGCGCACCGCCGACGACGGCCGGCTGAACTTCAGCAAGGGCGACGTGTTCTCGAAGATCTTCAAGGGCACCCACGACCTCGAACTCAAGTACGGCGACTCCGGCGCCTTCCTGCGCGGCAAGTACTGGTACGACTTCAAGCTCAAGGACGAGGACCTGCGCTACTACAACATCGACGACCATGGCCGCGACCAGTCGGCCAGGGCCTCTGGCGGCGAGTTCCTCGACGCCTTCCTCTACCACAACTACCAGCTGGGCGATCTGCCGGGCAACGTGCGCTTCGGCAAGCAGGTGGTGAGCTGGGGCGAGAGCACCTTCATCCCCAACTCGATCAACTCCATCAACCCGGTGGACGTCTCGGCCCTGCGCCGCCCCGGCGCCGAGGTGAAGGAAGCGCTGGTGCCGATCCAGCTGCTGTACTTCTCCCAGGGGCTCTCCGAGAACGTCACCGCCGAGGCGTTCTACCAGATCAAGTGGGACAAGACGGTCACCGAGAACTGCGGCACCTTCTTCGCCGTGGATGCCGTGGCCAAGGGCTGCGACGACCGCCTGGTGATCGCCGGTCCCGATTTCGCGCCCAATGACCCGCGATCCAATGCCGGCACCATCCTCGACGTCGCCACCAACCGCGCCAACGCCTACATCCCCCGTACCGACGACCACGAACCGGGCGACTCCGGGCAGTTCGGCCTGGCCATGCGCTGGTTCCTGCCGGACTTCAACGACACCGAACTGGGCGCGTACGTGATGAACTATCACAGCCGCAACCCCTTCCTGAGCTTCACCCGCACCACCTACGCCGGCGCCTCCAACGCGCTGACCACTGCCAGCCGTGTGCGCGGCGCCAGCTACTTCGTCGACTACCCCGAGGACATCCGCCTGTACGGCCTGAGCTTCCAGACCAACCTGGCCGGCGTCGCGCTCAATGGCGAGGTCAGCTTCCGGCCGAACATGCCGATGCAGATCAACACCGCCGACCTGAACCTCGCCGCGGTCAACCAGGTGGGCCTGGTCAATGGCGTGGCGACCGCGGTGTCGCCGGTGTTCGTCGACGGCCAGGCGGTGAATGCGCCGGGCGCGAACATCGAAGGCTACAAGCGCCTGCCGTTCACCCAGGTGCAGGTCAGCGCCACGCAGTTCTTCGACCAGGTGCTGGGCTCCGAACGCCTGACCCTGGTGGGCGAGGTGGGTTACGACCATATCAGCGGCATCGGCAACTCGGTGGGTGACCTGCGCTTCGGCCGCAGCCCGACCTTCGGCGCCGGCGAGCTGCTCGACCAGTCGGTGTGCGTCGGCACCGCCGCCGGCACCGCCACCGCCAGCAACCCGCAGCAGGAGTGCAACAACAAGGGCTTCTACACCACCAGTTCGTGGGGCTACCGCGTACGCGGCATCCTCGACTACCCGAACGTCATCGCCGGCATCAACTTCAAGCCGAACATGGCCTGGTCCCAGGACATCAATGGCACCGGCCCGAGCTTCGAGGAAGGCGCCAAGGCCATCAGCCTGGGCGTGGATGCCGACTACCAGAACACCTACACGATGAGCCTGAGTTACACCAACTACTTCGGCGGCGATTACAACACCCTGACCGACCGCGACTACATGTCGGTCAGCGTCGGCGTGAACTTCTGAGCAGGTGAACAGCACATGCAAGCAACCACAATGATCAAGGGCGCCATCCTCGGCCTCAGCCTCCTGGCCTGCTCGGTGCAAGCCGCCGTCTCCGCGCAGGAAGCGGACAAACTCGGCAGCGCGCTGACCCCCATGGGCGCGCAGAAGGAAGGCAACGCCGACGGCAGCATCCCGGCCTGGACCGGTGGCCTCAAGCCCGGCGCGGCGAAGGTGGAGAACGGCTTCCTCGGTGATCCTTTCCCCACCGACAAGCCGCTGTTCGTGATCACCGCGGCCAACGCCGAGCAGTACAAGGACAAGCTCACCGCCGGCCAGCTGGCGATGTTCAAGCGCTACCCGGACAGCTACAGGATGCCGGTGTTCACCACCCGCCGCAGCGCCGCGAGCCCGCAGGCGGTGTACGACGCAGTGAAGCAGAGCGCGGTGACCACCCAGGAAGCCAACGACGGCAACGGCCTGGCCAACTTCAGCTCGCACTACTACGCCTTCCCGATTCCGCAGAACGGCGTGCAGGTGATCTGGAACCACATGACCCGCTACCGCGGCAGCAACCAGCACCGCGAGACCGTGCAGGCCACGCCGCAGACCAACGGCTCCTACAACACGGTGAGCATGGTCGAGGACATCGCCTACCCGCAGACGCTGACCGGCGGCGCCGACAGCAAGCAGAGCGAGAACGTGCTGTTCTACTACAAGCAGCAGGTGACCGCGCCGTCGCGCCTGGCGGGCAACGTGCTGCTGGTCCACGAGACCATCGACCAGGTCAAGGAGCCGCGCCTGGCCTGGATCTACAACGCCGGCCAGCGCCGCGTGCGCCGCGCCCCGCAGGTGGCCTACGACGGCCCCGGCACTGCTGCCGACGGCCTGCGCACCGCCGACGACCTGGACATGTACAACGGCGCGCCGGACCGCTACCAGTGGAAGCTGGTGGGCAAGAAGGAGATGTACGTCCCGTACAACAACTACCGCCTGTGGTCCACGCAGCTCAAGTACGACGACATCCTCAAGGCCGGGCACATCAACCCTGAGCACGCACGCTACGAACTGCATCGCGTGTGGGTGGTGGAAGCCACGCTGAAGCCGGGCGAGCGGCACATCTACGGCACCCGCCGGATGTACGTCGACGAGGACACCTGGTCCATCGTCGCCACCGACCAGTACGACGGCCGTGGCCAGCTCTGGCGCGTGGGCGAGGGCTTCCAGGTGAACGACTACGAGCAGGGCATCTCGGTGTACGCCGTGCAGTCGCTGAACGACCTGATCGCCGGGCGCTACATCGCCATGGGCCTGGTCAACGAGGCCCGCAAGGGCGCGCAGTTCGGCGTCAGCGCCGCGATGAACGACTTCACCCCTGCGGCCCTGCGCAACGCCGGTATCCGCTGATCCGCCCTGCCTGAAACAGCCCGGCGCCGCGCCTTGCGTGGCGGCGCCGGGTCAGGGCTAGTCCTGCGGCTAGTCCGAACGACCGATTGTCCCGCTTCGCCCCGCAATGATCTTCTGACACCCCGACGCAGCACGAACTACAACGATAACGGGTGTCGCCATGTCCAGTTTCCCCGCCATTGCCGCCGCTACGCCGGTCGCCCTGCATCTGCCCCGCGAGCCGCTGCTCCAGGCTCTGCTGGAATCGCCCCGGCGCCTGAACCTGCTGTGCGCCCCGGCCGGCTATGGCAAGAGCGCTCTGGCCCGCGCCGTGCTGGAACGTCTGCCCGCGAGCTGTGCCCGCGTCTGGCTGGACTTCGCCGGGCAGCCCCTGGCGCTGAGTGCCTGCTGCGCCCAGATAGCCCGCCAGCTGGGCTTGCTCGACAGTGACCCGGCGAGCGTGCAACTGGCCCTGCAGTCGCGCCGGCAACCGTTGTGGCTGGTACTGGACGACTATCCGCAGGCGGCCGCCCCGGAACTCGACGTCTGGCTGCAGCGCCTGCTCGGCCTCGCGGAAACGCCGCTGTATCTGCTGGTGAGCAGCCGCCAGCGGCCGGCCTGGAACCTCTCGCGGCTGCTGCTGGATGAGCGTCTCTGCGAACTGGGCGCCGCGCGCCTGGCGTTCAGCCGTGAGGAATGCGACCTGTTGGCGCTGGCGCAGGGCTACGACGTCGATTGCCGCGAGCGCCTGTGGGCCGCAACCCAGGGCTGGTGTGCCGGCGCTCGACTGGTGCTCAGCGCGCGCGACGGCGTGCATGCGCCCGGGGAGGTGGCGTCCTGGCTGCGCACCTACCTGTTCCAGGAACTGCTGGGCCGACTCGATGCCGAGACCGGCGCGATGCTCTGCGGGCTGGCCTACCTGCCGCGCTTCAACCGGGACATCTGCGCGAACCTCTGGGAAGAACAGGGCGGCGTGCTGTTCGATCGACTGCAGCAGGGGCAGGGCTTCTTTCTCGCACTGGATGCCGAGGCCAGCTGCTTCCGTCTGCCGCCGCTGGTGGCCAAGGCGTTGCAGTGCCATCTCCAGGGCCCGGCGCTGACCCGCCTGCGCCTGCGCGCCTGTGGCGTGCTGGGCCAGGCCGGCTGGCTGGACGAAGCCATCGAGATGGCGCTGGAAGCCGGCCAGCCGGAAGTCGCCGCCGGCTACATGGACCGCCTGGACATGGACTGGCTGTTCAGCGGCCGTCACCTCGGCCTGCTGCTGGAGTGGCGCGAGCGGCTGCCGGCGACCCTGCTGGAAAGCACGCCACGGCTGATCAGCCTGAGCGCCCGCGCGCTGCTGTTCAGCTGGCGGCTGGACGAAGCGCATAGCTGCATCGAGCGCCTGGGCAACTTCCTGCCGCAGCCCCAGTCGCCGCGCAACCGCCGCCTGCTGGCCAACTGGCTGGCCCTGCGCGGCGCGCTGGACGGCATGCACGGCCGCCTCGAACAGGCCCGCGAGTACTGCAGCGCGGCCCTCGAAGACCTCGAACCGCGCGACTGGCGTTCGACCCTGCTGTGCCTGACCACCCTGGCGCGCCTGGATATGGCCACCGGTGCGCTGCCGCAGGCCCGACGCATCTTCCAGGCCGCGCTGGAGCTGGCGCGGCGCCAGGGCTGCCTGGCCAGCGAAGTGCTGATCGACTGCGACCGGGTGCGCCTGTGCCTGCTGGCCGGCGAGCGCGAACAGGCTCGCAGCCTGCTGGACGCCTGCCGCGAGCGGCTACCGGCGGGTAACCAAGGGCACGAGCTGCTGCGCGGTCGGCTGACCTTCCTCGATGGCGAGCTGCTGCTCCTGCAGGGCGATGCCACGACTGCCACGCGGGCATTGGAGAACGGTGCGCGCCTGGCTCGCTCGTGCGCCGATCCGTACATCCTGCATGGCCTGCTGGGCCTTGGCGAGGCGGCCTCGCGCAGCGGCGACACAGCGTCCGCGCAACGCTATTGCGAGGAAGCCGAACGCCGCATGCATTGCTGGAAGGTACAGCCCGACTGCTACCGGCTACCGCTGGAAAGCCTCAAGCTGCGCCTGCTCGCGCGCCAGGGGCAGTGGCTGCGCCTGCACCATGAGGCAACGATGCTGGAGGCGGAACTGGAGCAGCGCCCGGAGCGGGTCGCACCCTTGCATACGCCGTCTTTGCCGCAGCGCTTGCGTTACCTGCTGGCGCTGGCCGAGGCCGGCTGTGGTCGGATCGACGCCGCACGGCTACGTCTGCAGGTATTGCGCGAAGAGTGCCAGGCACTGGGTTACCAGGCGCTGACGGGCGAGGCCGAACATGCCCTGCACAGCCTGCAGGTCGAGATCGCGCCGGAACACCTGCCCGGCCTGTTGCCGACCACCAGCGGTGACGCCGAGGACGTTGCCCATTGCCTCACCGCGCGGGAAGTGGCGGTGCTGCGCCTGCTCGCCGAGGGCCTGTCGAACCAGGAAATCGGCAACAGCCTGTTCATCTCGCTCAACACCGTGAAGACCCACGCCAAGAAGATCAACGCCAAGCTTGGCGTGCGCCGGCGCACCCAGGCCATCGTCCGCGCCAAGTCACTGGGGCTGCTCGGTTGAGCCGCCCCCCTGCAGGCCGCGCAACAGGTCCACCAGCGCGCGGGCGCAGGCGGGCAGGGCCTCGCGGTCACGCAACAGCACGCTGCGTTCGCGGATCACCCAGGGCTCGTCCAGCGGCAGTATGCGCAGGTTCATGGTGCGGCTGTGGCGCACCGCGGCCGTTTCCGGGATCACGCCGATACCTACGCCGGCCTCGATCATCCGGCAGATCGCCTCGAAGCTGGCCACCTGGATACGCAGGTTCAGCTCGCCGCCCACGCGTTCCACCCGCTCACGCAGGAAGCTCTGCAGGGTGCTGCCTTCGTGCAGGCCGATGTGCGGATAGTCCAGCGTGTCGGCCAGGGTCAGGCGGGGCAGGGCGCACAGCGGGTGTTCCGGCGCCACGGCGAGCACCAGGCGGTCGGTGCTGAAGTGGACGATCTGCAGGCCCTCGGCGCGCACCGGGCCGGCGACGATACCCAGGTCCGCCGAGCCGTCGAGGATGGCGCGGACGATGTCGCGGTTCAGCCGCTCCTGCAGGTCGACGCTGACGCCGGGGCGTTCGGCGAGGAAGTCCGCCAGCAGCTCGGGGAGGAATTCGGTACAGGCCGTGGTGTTGGCGAATATGCGAATGTGCCCGACCTGGTCGCCGGCCTGGCCGCTGAAGTCGCTCTTCAGGTGGTCCACCTGGCGCAGGATCAGCCGCGCGTGCTGCAGCAGGCGCTGGCCCGCCGGGGTCAGCTCGACGCCCCGGTTGTCGCGGTAAAGCAGGCGGCAGTCGAGCTGGCCTTCCAGCGCCTTGATCCGCGCGCTGGCGGCGGCCGCCGAGAGATGGGCGCGGCGCGCGCCCTGGGTGAGGCTGGGGGCTTCGGCGATGTGTGCGAAAAGCCGCAGGTCGGCGAGGTCGAAATGCATGGGGCGGTTCTCCGCGAAGCGACCGACAGCGGCGCTAGGCTTGAAGTGTGGAAATGGCGTTAGGGATTGCCTAACGCTGGATTATGAAAATGTGGATTCGACGAACGCAAGCCCTGTTGCATGCTCCGTTCATCAAACCTGCCTAGAGGTCCGCAATGAGCGATTCACCCTACGCCGACTGGATCGGCCGCTCCCAGGAACGTGAGGAAGAACTGAGTACGCTGCTGGTCCGCCGCCTGGCCGTGACCCTGGCCGAAGAGGTCCCGGCTGCCGGTGAGGCACTGCCGCCGCTGTGGCACTGGATGTTCTTCCAGGATGAAGTGGCCGAGCCGGGCCTGGGCGCCGACGGCCATCCGGCGCGCGGCGGCTTCCTGCCCCCGGCCGATGGGCGCAACCGCATGTGGGCCGGCGGCCGCCTGGAGTTCCATGAGCCACTGCGCGTCGGCGGCGTGGCGAAACGCACCACCACCATTATCAATGTCGAGGAAAAGCACGGCCGCACCGGCTCGCTGCTGTTCGTCACCCTGCGCCACGAATTCACCCAGGACGGCCGCCCGGCGTTCAGCGAGGAACAGGACATCGTCTACCGCGAACCCAGTCCGCCCAAGCTCTCCAGCGGCGATGCCGTGCCCGCCGGCGACTGGAGCGAGGCCGTGGTGCCGTCGCCGATCCTGTTGTTCCGCTATTCCGCGCTGACCTTCAACGGCCACCGCATCCATTACGACTGGCCCTATGTCACCGAAGCCGAGGGCTACCCCGGCCTGGTGGTGCACGGCCCGCTGATCGGCACCCTGAACCTGCGCGCGTTCTGCCGCGCCAACCCCAATGCACGCCTGCGCCGCTATGCCTATCGCGGCCTGCGCCCGCTGATCAGCCCCGAGCCGTTCGCCGTCGGCGGCCGCCTGATCGGCCCCGGCAAGGCCGAGGTCTGGGCCGGCAACGGCGCCGGCATCGCCCAGCGCGGCGAAGTGGAATTCGACTGACCGCACCTTTTGCAGGTGCCTCCAACAAGAAAGACATGAGGTGTTTCGATGACGTCCACCCCCGAAGAACTCCAGGCCATCCGTGACGGCGTGCGCGCCCTGTGCGCGGAGTTCCCTGCCGAATACTGGCGCAAGATCGACGAAGAGAAAGGCT
>NZ_JALJXP010000010.1 GCF_024170165.1 Pseudomonas nitroreducens
GGGGCAATCCTCGTGAGGTGACCCCTGCAGGTTAGAAACTGTTACCCATGTGCCTGAACAAAACTGTCACCTATGTGGGTGAGTCGTACCGGGGCAAGACCTTTGCTCACTTTGGGTCGTTTGCCAAAGTGGGTCGCCCGAGGGGGCGAAACCCAATATATCCGCGCACGCCGAGGCGGCGCAGCACTACCCAAGCCAAAGCAACATTCCCAAATTAACGGAGCCAGGGCATACGCCGGCCCTGCCGACGAATCGCGGGCATGGCCCGCTCCTGCAGTCGGTGTAGCGCCGGCTTACCAATGGGCGGCGAGGAACTCCGCCACACGCCGGTAATACCCCTCCACCTCCGGCACCAGGTTGCCCATGCGCAGGAAGTCGTGGGTCATCCCGCAGCAGCGCTCCGCCTCCACTTCCACGCCCTGCTCCACCAGGGCATGGGCGTAGGCCAGGCCTTCGTCCAGCAAGGGATCGAACTGCGCCGCAAACAGCAACGCCGGCGCACTCCCCTGCAAGGCTGAACCCGCATGGACCGGCGAGCAGCGCCAATCACCGCGCTGCGCAACGTCAGGCACGTACTTCTGGTAGAACCAGTCCAGGCTGGCCGTTTCCAGCAGATAGCCCTCGGCGAACAGCTCCTGGGACTCGCTGCGCACACTGGCATCCGCCGCCGGATAGAACAGCAGCTGGGCGCTCGGCTGCCCGGCGCCCTCGCCCGCCAGCTCGGCGCAGAGCACGGTAGCCAGCGTGGCACCGGCACTGTCGCCGCCAACAGCAAGGCGGCATGGATTCAGGCCGAGGCTGACGGCGGATTCCTGCAACCAGCTCCAGGCGTCACGGGCGTCATGGGTCGCGGCCGGGAACGGCGCTTCCGGCGCCAACCGGTAACCCACCGAAATCACCGCGCAATCGCAGTGTTGGGCCAGCCACCGGCACAGCCCGTCATGGGAATCCAGGCTGCCGACCGTGTAGCCGCCGCCGTGGAAATACAGGATCGCCCCATCGCCAGAACCTACCGGCCGGTACAGGCGAACCGGTAGCTGCCGCCCCTCACGCGCCGGGATCATCAGCGCTTCCACCGGCATCGACGGCGCCCCAGCCTTGAGCGACGCCGAGGAAGCCTCGAAATCCTGCCGCGCCTGCTCCAGCGGCAGTTCGTGCAGCGCCGGGCGGCCGCTGCGGCGGCCGTCATCGACCATGTCCAGGAAGGCGGAAATCTCCGGATGCAGCATGTCGACCTCTTTCATCAATGCGTTCATACCGTGGCTTGCTCCTTGCGCGCGCCGCTTTCCACCTTGGCGCAGCAATGGCCGATCACCCCGTCCAGTTCCGTGCGCAGCTGGGCCATCAGCGCCTCGATACGCGACGGGCGGAATACGCGACGGCTGAACATGCAGCGCAGGGTCAGCTCGCCGTCGTAGACCTGGCCGACGATCTCCAGCCAGTTGTTCATCGGCGTGCTGGCGGCGTAGGTGTCGCCGGGCTTCTCCTGCAGCGGCACGAACAGCGCCTTGGCGTCGAAGCTCTGGTCGAACTGGCCGAGGTAGTTGAAGGTGACCCGCGGCTCGGCGCGGGCGGCGAGCTGGCGACGCAGCGCGCTGTCGCCCAGGTAGCGCAGGGCGCCGTAGCCGATGCCCTTGTCCGGGACCGCGCGCAGTTGCTGGCGGATCGCCGGGATGGCCTGGGCGTAGTCGCCCGGTCCCGGTGTCAGGCGCAGCGGGAACAGGCTGGTGAACCAGCCCAGGGTGCGGCTGTGGTCGACTTCGTCGAGGATGTCCTCGCGGCCGTGGCCTTCCAGGCCGATCAGCACCGATTCGCTGTCGCACCAGTTGCACAGGGTGCGGCCGAGGGCGGTCAACAGCAGGTCGTTGATCTGCGTGCGGTAGGCCTCCGGCGCCACCTTCAGCAGGCGCTGAGTCTGCTGACGGTCCAGGCGCAGGAACAGCTGCTCCAGGTGTGCCATGCGCTCGGCGCCGCGCGGGTTGTCGCGCTGCGGCTCGCCGAGGCCGGTGCTGTCGGTCTGCTCCAGCCAGTACGGCAGGTCGGCCTGGGCCAGTTGGCTGTCGGCGTAGTCGCGCAGGCCTTCGGCCCAGGCGCGGTAGGCACTGGTGCGCTCGAAGCGCGGCGCCGCCTCGCCAGAGACCTGCGCTGCGTAACGCTGCTGCAGCTCTTCCAGCAGGATTCGCCAGGACACGCCGTCCACGCCCAGGTGGTGGATTACCAGCAACAGACGCTGGGTACCATCAGCCATATCGGTGAGCACACCGCGCATCAGCCGGCCCTCGCCCAGGTCCAGGCTGCGCTGCGCCTGGTTGGCGATCAGAAGTGCCTCCTCGGCGTTGGCCGCCTGCCGCTGCCAGAGCAGCGCGCCGGTGATCTCGCTGGCCTCGCGATAGCGCTGGCGCCAGAGGCCGTCGGCCCCACGGGCGAACGACAGGCGCAGGCTGCCGTGCTCGGCCAGCAGGCCTTGCAGCGCCGCTTCCAGCGACTCGGCATCGAGACGCTGGCGGCACTCCAGCAGGACTGCCTGGTTGAAGTGGTTCGGCTCCTCCAGCTGCTGCTCGAACATCCATTGCTGGATCGGCACCAGGTCGAAGGATTCGCCGTCATCGGCCACTGCCACGGTCGCTGTCGGCGCCGCCTCGGCCACGCTTTCGGCACGCTCCAGCAGTCCGGCGATGGTCTGGTACTGCAGCAGGTCGCGCAGGCGGATTTCCACGCCTTCGCCCAGCGCCTGACGGGCGCGGGAAACGATCTGCAGGCTGAGGATGGAGTCGCCGCCCAGGTCGAAGAAGTTGTCGCGGATGCCGACGCGGTCTACCTGCAGGACGTCCTGCCAGATGGCCGCCAAGGCACGCTCGCGCTCGTTGCGCGGCGCCTCGTAGGCCTCGCCCTGCCAGGTTGGCTCGGGTAGCGCCTTGCGGTCGATCTTGCCGTTGGGCGACAGCGGGAAGCGCTCCAGCCGGAGTATCTGCGCCGGCACCATGTAGTCCGGCACCTGCTCGCGGAGGAAGTTGCGCAATGCATCGCCTTCCGCTTCACCGACCACGTAGCCGACCAGCTGCTTGCCGCTGATGCCGTCGCGGGCCACCACCAGCGCCTCGCTGACCTGCGGGTGATCCTGCAGGCGCGCTTCGATCTCGCCCAGTTCGATGCGGAAGCCGCGAATCTTCACCTGATGGTCGATGCGTCCGACGTAGTCGATCACGCCGTCGGCGCGGCCGCGTACCAGGTCGCCGCTGCGGTACAGGCGGCCGCCTTGCGCCTCGAACGGATCGGCGACAAAGCGCTCGGCCGTCAGCCCGGCGCGCTCGTGATAACCCCGCGCCAGGCCATCGCCGCCGATGTACAGCTCGCCGGCCACTCCCAGCGGCACCTGGCGCAGGTGCTCATCGAGGATGTACAGCTTGCGCGCGCCGACGCCCTTGCCGATGGGCGCATAGGCAGCATCGCAGGAGGTGGCGCGGTCGGCCTTCCACAGCAGCGGCGTGACCACGGTTTCCGTGGGGCCGTAGCCGTTGATCAGGTGCTCGGCACGCAGCGCGCGCTTGGCCAGTTCGAAGCTGGCGTTGGGCACCGCATCGCCACCGAAGCAATAGATACGCACGGGCGGCGGGTTGCCGTCGCGCAGGGCGTGCTCGGCCAGTTGTTGCAGGTACACCGGCGGGAAGGCCGCGACGCTCACCTGCTTGTCGTGCAGGACGCGGTAGGTCTGCTCGGGCGTCCACAGCTCATCGCCGCGCAGCACCAGGCTGCCGCCATGCACCAACGTGGTCAGCCAGCGCTCGTGGGCGCCGTCGAAGGCAAAGGACATGAAGTGCAGCTCACGGGTCGCCGCGTCCATCCGGTACAGCTCGCCGATGGCCGCACAGTGCATGGCCAGCGGGCCATGGCTGACCGCCACGCCCTTGGGCTTGCCGGTGGAGCCGGAGGTGTAGATCAGGTAGGCGAGGTTTTCCGGCTCCAGCGCCACCACCGGCAGGTCGCTGTCTTCGCCGGTGAGATCGAGACCGTCCAGCTCCAGGCAGGTCACGCCCGCCGGCAGCGGCAGGCGCTCGCGCAGGCGGCTGTCGGTGATCAGCAGCGCGATGCCGGCGTCGGCCATCTGGAATTCCAGGCGCTCGCGCGGATACTCGGCGTCCAGCGGCACATAGGCCCCGCCAGCCTTGAGCACTGCCAGCAGTGCCAGGGGAATACGCACGCTGCGCGGCAAGGCCACGCCGACCCGGACTTCCGGGCCGACACCCAGCGCCATCAGGCGATGGGCCAGGCGATTGGAATCGCGTTCCAGCGCCGCATAGTCGACTTCCTCGTCGCCGCAGAGCAACGCTACTTCGTTGCCGCGCAGCGAAGCCTGGCGGGCGATGGCCAGCTGCACCGGCTCGACCGTCGGCTGCGACTGCTGCGGGCCACGGCAGGCCGCCAGCGCCGCGCGGTCACTGGCGGACAGGCATTGCAGTTCGCCGACGCGCTTGCCGGCGCCGTGCAGCAGGCTCTCCAGCACCTGTTCCAGGTTGCCGCGCAGGCGTGCCACGGCAGGAGCGCTGAAGTGCGCACGCAGATACTGGTACTCGATCTCCAGGCGCTCGCCGACGCGCACGGCGAGGTCCATGGGAATGCTGGTCTCGTCCTTCGACTTCAGCTCGCCGAAGCGCGGACCCCGGGCGCTGCGCAGCACCTCGTCGACCGGGTAGTTCTCGAACACGATGATGCTGTCGAACAGCGCCTGCCCGGCCTGGCCGGCCCAGCGCTGGATGTCGTACAGCGGCGTGTGCTCGAACTCGCGCACATCCAGGTTGTAGGCCTGCAGCTCGCGCAGCCAGTCGCCGAGATCGGCTTGCTCGGCCGGCGCCTGGACGATGGGCAGCGTGTTGATGAACAGGCCGAGCAGGCTGTCGGCGCCCGCCAATTGCGCAGGACGCCCGGCCACGGTGGCGCCGAAGGCCACGCGCTGCTGCCCGGTGTAGCGTTGCAGCAGGAGAATCCACGCGGCCTGCACCAGGGTGTTCAGCGTGACCCGCTGGCTGCGGGCGAAGGCCTTCAGGCGCTCGGTGGCCGTGGCGTCGTAGCGGCTGTATTCCAGGCCGTGACCGCTGCCCTCGGCCGGGCGCGCCAGGCTGTCGGCGAGCACGGTGGGCTGGGCGAAACCCTCCAGCCGCGCGCTCCAGAAATCCTGGGCCTGCTGCTGGTCCTGCACCTGCAGCCAGTGGATGTAGTCGCGGTAGCGGCCCTGCTCGGCGATGCTCTCGCCGTTGTAGCGGCGCAGGGCCTCGGCAAACAACTGGGCGTTGCTCCAGCCGTCGAGCAGGATGTGATGATGGGTGTAGACCAGCTGGTGGCTGGCCTCGGCGCTGCGCACCAGTACCAGGCGCAGCAGCGGCGGGCGCTCCAGGTCGAAGCTGCGGCTGCGCTCGGCGGCGGCCAGTTCGTCCAGCGCCGCGTCCATGTCCTCGCGGCCACGCCAGTCGAGGACTTCCAGCGGCAGCTCGACCTGCTTGTGCACGGCCTGCACCGGCTGATCGAGGCCCTGCCAATGCACGCCGGCCCGCAGGTTGTCGTGGGCATCCAGCGCGGCCTGCCAGGCGCCGCGGAAGCGCTCCACGTCGAGGTCGTGAACTTCCACCCGCAGCTGGTTGACGTAGACACCGCCCTCGCTGCCGTCCACGCCGTGGAACAGCATGCCCTGCTGCATCGGCGACAGCGGATAGAGGTCTTCGATCTGCTCGGGATTCAGGCCGAGTGCGGCCAGCTGTGCGGCGTCCGGCGCCTCCATGGAGGCGACGGCAACCGGTGCATCGGTCGCTACGAAATCACCGGCCACGCGGGCCAGAGCGTGCAGCGTCTGGTGCTGGAACAGGTCCTTCGGGCTCAGTTGCAGGCCGGCGGCACGGGCGCGGCTGACCACCTGGATGGAGACGATGGAGTCGCCGCCCAGCTCGAAGAAGTTGTCGTCCAGCCCCACCCGCTCAAGGCCGAGCACGGCGCACCAGATGGCCGCGAGGGTCTGTTCGCGCTCGCTCTCGGGCGCGCGGTAGGTCTTCTGCAACAGGCTGAAGTCCGGCTCCGGCAGAGCCTTGCGGTCGAGCTTGCCGTTGGGCGTCAGCGGCATGCGCTCGAGCAGGACGATCTGCGCGGGGACCATGTAGTCCGGCAGCTCATCCAGCAAAGCAGCACGCAGGTCTGAATCGATCTGGCCGGTCACGTAGCCCACCAGTTGCTTCACCTGCCCCGCGTCGCGGGCGATCACCACCGCCTCGCGCACGCCAGGCTGGCCGAGCAGGCGCGACTCGATCTCGCCCAGTTCGATACGGAAGCCGCGGATCTTCACCTGGTGGTCGATGCGCCCGAGGTATTCCAGCACGCCGTCTGCACGCCAGCGCGCGAGGTCGCCGGTGCGGTACATGCGCGCGTCGCGCTCCGGGCTGAACGGGTCGGCGACGAAGCGCTCGCTGGTCAGCTCCGGACGCCCGTGATAGCCGCGCGCCAGGCCGTCACCGGCGATGTACAGCTCGCCCGCCACGCCAATCGGCGCGGGTTGCAGCTCGCCATCGAGGATGTACAACTGGGTATTGGCGATGGGCTTGCCGAGCAGCGCGCGGGCGCCCTTGGCGATCTTCCAGGCCGCCGACCAGATGGTGGTTTCGGTGGGGCCGTAGAGGTTCCACAGCGCTTCTGTTTGTGCGGTGAGCTTGTCCGCCAGCTCGGCAGACAACGCTTCGCCGCCGCAGAAGAAACGGCAGCCGGTCAGGCGCGGGAAGTCCTCGTGGCCGCTGAGCAGCGTCCAGGTGCTGGGAGTCGCCTGGATCACCGTCACGCCCTGCTCCAGCGCCACGCCGAGCAGGCGCGACGGGTCGCGGGCGACGTCGCGGTCAACCAGCACCACACGGCCGCCGACCAGCAGCGGCAGGTACAGCTCCAATGCGGAAATGTCGAAGGACAGCGAGGTCAGCGCGAGCACGCGGTCCTGCGCGCCAAGGCCCGGCTCGCGGGCCATGCTGAGCATGAAGTTGACCACCCCGCCATGGCGCACCGCGACGCCCTTGGGCTTGCCGGTGGAGCCGGAGGTGTAGATGACGTAGGCGAGATCATCCGGCTTGGCGAGGTTCGTCAGGTCACTGTCGGCGTAGCCATCCAGCTGGGCCCAGTCGCGGTCCAGGCAGAAGGCATGGGCGCCCGTCTGCGGCAACTCGCCGAGCAGGTGCTGCTGGGTCAGCAGCAGGCGCACGCCGCCGTCTTCGAGCATGTGCGCCAGGCGTTCGGCGGGAAATTCCGGGTCCAGCGGCACGTAGGCGCCACCCGCCTTGAGCACCGCCAGCAACGCTACCGGCAGCTCCACCGAGCGTTCCAGGGCGACGCCGACACGGCTGTCCGGGCCGACGTCCTGCGCGCGCAGCCAGTGCGCGAGGCGGTTGGCGCGGCTATTCAGTTCGGCGTAGCTGAAGCTGCGCTGGCCGTCGGTAAGCGCCACCTCAGCGGGCGAGCGCTGCACCTGCTGTTCGATCAGCTGGTGCAGGCAGGCTTCGCGCGGGTAGTCCATCGCGGTGGCGTTCCAGCCGTAGAGCAGTTGCTCGCGCTCGCTGCCATCGAGCAGCGGCAGGCGCGCCACCGGGCATTGCGGGTCGCGCACCACGGCCTGCAGCAGGTTGAGGAAGTGCCCGCCCAGGCGTTGGATGGTCGCCGCGTCGAACTGGTCGGTGGCGTACATGAACTGCCCGCGCACCTGGCCGTCGCGACTCTCCTCGGTGTTCAGGGTCAGGTCGAACTTGGCGATGCCGCTGTCCAGCTCCAGGCTTTCCAGCTGCAGGCCGCCGGGCAGCTCGCGAAGGGCGTCGCGGCGGCTCGGCTGATGGTTGCAGGCCACCTGGAACAGCGGGTTGTAGCTCAGGCTTCGCTCGGGTTGCAGTGCGTCCACCAGTTGTTCGAACGGCAGGTCCGGGTTGGCCTGGGCGCCCAGCACCGCCTCGCGGGTGCGGACGAGGAAAGCGTTGAAGGATTCGTCGCCATCGATGCGCGCCGACAGCACCTGGGTATTCACGAAGAAGCCGATCAGCCTTTCGCTCTCGGCGCAGCCACGGCCGGCGATGGGTACCCCCACACGCAGTTCGCGCTGGCCGCTGTAGCGCGACAGCAGCAACTGGTAGGCCGCAAGAATCAGCATGAACAGCGTGGCGCCCTGCCCCCGCGCCAGTTCGCGCAGGACGTCGCTGAGCGCGCGGGGCAGCTCGAAGTCCAGCGTCGCGCCGCGATAGCTCTGTACCAGCGGGCGCGGCCGGTCGCCCGGCAGGGTCAGCAGCAGGGACTCCTCGCCCAGCTGCTCCTTCCAGTAGGCCAGCTGTCGCTCGCCCTCACCGGCCGCCAGCCACAGGCGCTGCCAGCGGGCGATGTCGCTGTACTGGATCGGCAAGGCTTCCAGCGCGGCCTGGGTGCCTTGCACCTCGGCGCTGTACAAAGCGGCGAACTCATCGATCAGCACGCCGATGGACCAACCGTCGGCAATGATGTGGTGCAGGTTCACCAGCAGCAGCGCTTCGCCCGGCAGGCGCGCCAGGTGCAGGCGCAGCAGCGGGCCTTCGGCGAGATCGAAGGAGCGCTGGGCGCACTCGTTGAGCCATTGCCGCGCCTCGGCTTCGCCGCCGAAATCCTTCGCCTCCAGATGCGCCGGGGCCGGCGGCAGGATGCACTGCAGCACCTCGCCATCCGGCTCCTGTAGGGCGCATAACGCGCCAGCGTTATCCGCCACCGCACTCTGCCCAGCCTGCGGCGGATGACGCTGCGCGTCATTCGCCCTACCAGAGCGGTCCTCTGCAGTGCGGAACACCGTCCGCAGGCTTTCATGGCGCGCGATCAGCGCGGCGAAGGCCCGCTCCAGCGCGCCCTCGTCCAGCGCGCCGCGCAGGCGCACGGCGGCGGGAATGTTGTAGGCGGCGCTGTGCGGCTCCATCTGCCAGAGGAACCACAGGCGCGCCTGGGCCGCCGAGAGCGGCGCGTGCTCGCGCCCCTCGCGGAGGATCGGCAGGCGCGACAGGCTCACGCCTTTTTCGCGCAGCTGACGCAGGAAGATGATCTGCTTGTCCTCGGGCAGCGCGCCAAGGCGCTCCGCGACCTGTTTCAGCTGGGCGTCCATCGGGTGTGTCATTACAGATTCTCCAGCTCGCCGAGCAGTTCATCCATCAGGTCCAGTTCCTCTTCCGCGCTGGCGGAGCCTGCGCGCTGGGCTTCGATCCAGGCGGCCAGCGCTTCGATGTTGCTCAGCTCGAACAGGCGGTGCAGCGGCAGTTCCAGGCCCAGGCGCTGACGCAGGGTCAGGCCGACCTGGGTGAGCAGCAACGAATGGCCGCCCAGTTCGAAGAAGTCGTCGTGCAGGCCGACGCGGTCCACCTGCAGCACGTGCTGCCATATGCCGGCCAGCTCGACTTCCAGGTCGCTGCGCGGCGCCACGTACTCGCGCAGGCTGTCGCCCAGCTGCGGGTCCGGCAGGGCCTTGCGGTCCAGCTTGCCGTTGGGCGACAGCGGCATGGCGTCAAGGGCGATGATCCGCGACGGCACCATGTAGTCCGGCAGCTCGCCTTGCAGCGCCTGGCGCAGGGTTTCCGGTTCGACGCTGGCGACCACGTAGGCCAGCAGCACGCCGTCCCTGGCCACCACCACGGCTTCGCTGACCTGCGGGTGGGCCTGCAGGCGCGCCTCGATTTCGCCCAGTTCGATACGCAGGCCGCGAATCTTCACCTGGTGGTCGAGGCGGCCGAGGTATTCGATGGCGCCGTCTTCGCGCTGGCGCGCCAGGTCGCCGGTGCGGTAGAGGCGCTCACCACTGCCGAAGGGGTCAGCCACGAAGCGCTCGGCAGTCAGGCCGGGACGAGCGTGGTAACCGCGCGCCAGGCCGACTCCGCCGATGTACAACTCACCGGCCACGCCTTGCGGCACCGGCTCCAGGCGCTCGTCCAGCAGCATCAGGCGCAGGTTGTCGATGGGCCGGCCGATGGGCACGACCTGCCGCGCGTTGTCCTCGTCGCAGGCCCAGAAGCTGACGTCGATCGCCGCCTCGGTCGGGCCGTAGAGGTTGTGCAGCCTGGCACTGCTGCGCTGGCGGAACTGCTGTTGCAGCTCATAGGGCAGCGCCTCGCCGGAGCACATCACCTGCAGCAACGACGGGCAGCGCTCCAGCTCACCGGAGGCGACGAAGGCCTGCAGCATCGACGGCACGAAGTGCAGCGTGGTGACCTGCCCCGCCTCGATCACCTGGCGCAGTGCTGCCGGATCGCGGTGCGCGCCGGGCGCGGCAACCACCAGGGCGGCGCCGGTCAGCAGCGGCCAGAAGAATTCCCACACCGACACGTCGAAGCTGAACGGGGTCTTCTGCAGCACGCGGTCGGAGGCATCCAGCGCGTAGGCCTTCTGCATCCAGTTCAGGCGATTGACCAGTGCACGATGGCTGTTGCCGGCGCCCTTGGGCTTGCCGGTGGAGCCGGAGGTGTAGATCAGGTACGCCAGGTTCTGCGGGCTGCCGGCGATGGCCGGGTTCTGCTCGGAAGCCGTGACGATCTCGCTCCACTGGCTGTCCAGGCAGATCAGCTCAGCGTTGCTCGCGGGCAGGCGCTCCAGCAGATGCTGCTGGGTCAGCAGCAGGCTCACGCCGCTATCGCTCAGCATGTGCTGCAGGCGCTCCTGCGGGTAGTCCGGGTCCATGGGCACGTAGGCACCGCCGGCCTTGACGATGCCCAGCAGGGCCACCACCAGCTCCACCGAGCGCTCGGCGCAGACGCCGACCAGCACGTCCGGGCCGACGCCCTGGCCACGCAGCCAATGTGCGAGCTGGTTGGCGCGAGCGTTGAGCTGGGCGTAGCTCAGGCGCTCGTCGCCGAACTGGAGAGCCAGCGCGTCCGGGGTCGCGGCGACCTGGCGCTCGATCAGCTCCTGCAGTTGCACGTCGGCGGGGAACTTCGCCTCGGAGTCGTTGAAGCGTTGCAGCAGTTCGTTGCGCTCGGCATGGGCCAATTGGCTGACCCGGCCCAGCGGGCGCTCGGCATCCTCTACCAGGGCCAGCAGCAGGTGCTCGAAGTGCCCGCGCAGCTGTTCGATCTGGCTCGCGCTGAGGCGGTCGGCGCGGTAGGTGTAGCGCACGTCCAGCTGTTCGCCAGCGCTGGCCACCAGGGCCAGGGCGTAGTTGGTGCCGTCCACCGGGTGGTGGCCGAGGATGCGCAGCTCGTCCTCGCCGGACGACGCCAGCGCCGCCTCCATGGGGAAGTTCTCGAACACGATGATGCTGTCGAACAGCGCCTGGCCGCCGCGACCGGCCCAGCGCTGGATGTCGTACAGCGGCGTGTGCTCGAACTCGCGTACGTCGAGGTTGAAGGCCTGCAGCTCGCGCAGCCAGTCGCCGACGCGCTGGGCGTCATCCGGTGCCTGCACAATCGGCAGGGTGTTGATGAACAGGCCGAGGCTCTCCTCCGCCCCCGGCAGCGTGGCCGGGCGCCCCGCCACGGTGGCGCCGAAGGTCACGCTGCGCTGGCCGCAGTAGCGTTGCAGCAGCAGCGCCCAGGCACCCTGGACCAGGGTGTTGAGGGTGATGCGCTGGGCCTGGGCAAAGCGTTGCAGCGGTGCGCTGTCGAGGCGGCTGTGCAGCTCGCGCAGCGGTTCCTCGTGGAAGCCGGCGTTGCAAGCGGTGGCCAACAGGGTCGGCTCGTCGAAGCCCTTCAGGCGCTCGCGCCAGAAGCTCTCGCCGGCCGCGCCGTCCTGGGCGTGCAGCCAGCCGATGTAGTCGCCGTACTGCGCTGCCGGCGCCGGCAACGCCTCGCCACGGTAGAGGGCGAGCACTTCGCCGATCAGCCGCGCGCTGCTCCAGCCGTCCAGCAGCAGGTGGTGGCAGGTCCAGATCAGGTGGTAGCGACGCTCGCCCACGCGCACCAGGGCCAGGCGTTGCAGCGGTGGCTTAGCCAGGTCGAAGCAGAGGTTGCGTTGCGCGTCAGCGACGTTTTCAAGCTGTTGCTCACTCACCTGCTGGCCGCGCCAGTCGAAGGACTGCACCGGCAACTGCACGTCGCGCAGGACGAACTGCAGCGGCGCGGCGTCGGCGCTGGCGAGGAAGCCGGTGCGCAGGTTGGCGTGGCGGGCAATGACTGCACGCCACGCATCGAGGAAGCGCACTTCGTCGAGGCCATCCAGGTCGACGCGCAGCTGGTTGACGTAGAGCGAGGAGCCCGGCACGTCGAGGGCGTGGAACAGCATGCCCTGCTGCATCGGCGACAGCGGATAGAGGTCTTCCACCCCGGCCGGCAGCGGCAGTGCGTCGAGTTGTTGCTGGTCGAGACCGAGCAGCGGCAGGTCATTTGCGCCGAGCTTGTAGGGATGGCTCAGGCAGTATGCGACCAGCGCTTGCAACTCGGCGCGCAACAGCGCCTGCAGCTCATCGATGTCCGCGGCGTCGAACAGGGCGCTGCTGTAGGTGACTTCCAGGCTCAGCTCGCCGCCCAGTACGCGGCCGGCATAGACCAGTGCGTTACCCAGTGCAGCGTTCAGCGGCTGACTGCGGCCCACGCCTTCGAAGGCCGGCAGGAAGTCGGCGTCGGCGAAGGCCTGGTCGAGCTGACCGAGGTAGTTGAAGGTCACCTGCGGCGCCGGCAGGTCACGCAGGCTGGCGGCGTGCTGGCTGAGATAGCGCAGCTGGCCATAGCCGATGCCGGCGCGCGGCAGGTTGCGCAGGTGTTCGCGGGTGGCGCGCAGGTCCGCACCCGGCTCGCCGCCGGCTTGCAGGCGCACGGGGTAAAGCGCGGTGAACCAGCCCACGGAGCGGCTCAGGTCCAGCGCTGCTTCGCCGTCGAAGGCGTCGCGACCGTGGCCTTCCATCTCCACCAGTGCGGAGGTTTCGCCGGTCCAGGCGCACAGGGCACGGGCCAGCGCGGTCAGCAGCAGGTCGTTGATCTGCACGCGCTGCGCTTTCAATGCCGGGCCGAGCAGTTGCCGGGTGGTCTCGGCGTCGAGGCTGAAGCGCGCGTTGGCAGCGTCCTTCCAGGTGGCCGGGGCTTCGCTGCGAGCGCGGTTCAGGCGCGGTGCATCGCGCAGTTCGGCTTGCCAGTAGTCCAGCTCAGCGGCGGCGCCATTGGCAGCCGCCTGCTGGCGGGCGCTCCAGGCCTGATAGCTGTCGCTGCGCGGCAGTGCAGCGGGTGTGCGGCTGGCGCGCAGTTCGCGGCAGGCGTACTGCAGGTCTTCCAGCAGGATGCGCCACGACACCCCGTCCACCGCCAGGTGATGGATCACCAGCAGCAGGCGCTCGCTGCCATCTTCCAGGCCGACCTGCATGGCGCGCAGCAGCGGGCCGTTGGCGATATCCAGGCTGGCCTGGGCGTCGTCGCACAGGCGTTCCAGGGTTTGCGCGTCGGCGGCGCGGCGGCGCCAGAGCAGCGTCATATCCAGCGGGCCCTGCTCGGCGTAATGCTGGCGGCTGCCGTCGAAGCGCAGACGCAGCGCGTCGTGCTGGCCGACCAGCCAGTGCAGCGCGCGGGCGAGAACATCGCCGTCCAGCGCTTCACGCGGTTGCAGCAGCAATGCCTGGTTCCAGTGGTGACGCTGGGCGCTCGGCACGCGCTCGAAGAAGCGCGCCTGTACCGGCGACAGGGCCACCTCACCGCTGACCGCAGTCACCGGCGCGGGTGTTGCCTGGGCAGCCGGAGCGCGGCTTTCCAGCCACTGCGCCAGTTGGCGGACGCTCTGCCGCTCGAACAGCTGTTTGGGGCTGAGCTTGTAACCGAGTTTGCGGATGCGCGCGATGATCTGCAGGCTGAGGATGGAGTCGCCGCCCAGCTCGAAGAAGTTGTCTTCGGCGCCAACGCACTCGACTTTCAGCACCGCCTGCCAGATATCGGCGATACGCTGCTCCAGCTCGCTCAGCGGCGCGCTGTCCACGGCCTTGGCGACCGCCTCGGCGCGCGGCAGCGCCTTGCGGTCGACCTTGCCGTTGGCGTTCAGCGGCAGGCGCTCCAGCAGCATCAGCTGGGCCGGCAGCAGGTATTCCGGGACAGCGGCGGCCAGGGCTTCGCGCAGGCTTTCCACGCTCTGTCCCTCGGCCACGGCCCAGGCCAGCAGCTTCATCGGGCCGTCGTTGTCACGCTCGGCCAATGCCACGGCATCGCGCACGCCGGGCAGACTCTTGAGCGCTTGCGCCAGTTCACCCGGCTCGACGCGGTAGCCACGGATTTTCACCTGGTCATCCACGCGTCCGAGGAATTCCACGAGGCCGCGACGGCTCAGGCGCACACGGTCGCCACTGCGGTACAGGCGCTCGCCTTCGATCTCTACGAAGCGCTCGGCGGTCATCTCCGGCAGGCCGAGGTAACCCAGCGCCAGGCCGGCGCCGCCGAGATACAGCTCACCGGGCACGCCGGGCAACAGGTCTCGGCCGTTCTCGTCGAGCACGCGGATGGCGGTGTTGGCCAGCGGCGTACCGATGGGCAGGCTGCCTTGCGGCAGGTCATCCAGCAGCGACCATTCATAGGTCAGCACACCGACGGTGGATTCGCTGGGGCCGTAGTGGTTGACGATGCGCAGCTTGGGCGACAGCTCGCGGATCGGCTGCAGCAGCGCGCGGTCGCAGGCTTCACCACCCACCACCAGCAGACGACGTGGCAGCACGGCGGCGGCGTTGGGCGCGGCGGCCAGCAGGCCGGCGAGATGACTGGGGACGATCTTCAGCACGTCCACGTCCTGCATGAACGCAGCGAAGCGCTCGGCATCGGCCACGGCCTGGGCGTCCGCCAGGTGCAGGCGACCACCGCCGCACAGTGCGCCGAACAGCGTGGTGTGGCCGAGGTCGGCAGCCACCGAGGAGACCATCGCCAGGCCCAGGCCCCGGGCGCGGCCCTGGTCCAGCTGCAGGCGTTCGAGCACGGCCTGCACATAGTTGGCCAACGCCCCGTGGCTGACGCGCACGCCCTTGGGCTGGCCGGTGGAGCCGGAGGTGAAGATCACATAGGCGGCCTGCTGCGGGTCGATGCTCCGCGCAGGTGCGGCAGCGCTGCCCTGCTCCGGGCCACCGGCCTGGATCAGCGTGGCGGCACCGAAGGTTTCCAGCAGCGCCGCCTCGCTCACCAGCACGCGGCCGATGCCGTTGTCGGCGAGCAACTGGCGCAGCCGCTCGGCGGGTTGCGCCGGGTCCAGCGGCACGTAGGTGGCGCCGGCCTTGAGCACGCCCAGCAGCAGGAGCACCCACTGCGCACTGCGCTCCTGGCAGAGGGCGACGCACTCGCCCTGCTCCACGCCGCTGGCGATCAGCGCGTTGGCCAGGCGGTTGCTGCGCTGGTCCAACTCGGCATAGCTGTAGCGGATGCTGTCGTCCTGCACGGCGATGGCGTCTGGCTGCTCGGCCACCTGCGCGGCGAACAGGCCAAGCACATCCTGCTGCGGCCACTGGCGGGCTTCGCCACGACGGCGCGAGGCGACCGGGCGCGGCAATTCGCCGAGGGCGCGCTGCGGCTCGGCACACAGCTGGCGCAGCAGCGCTTCGAACTGGCCGGCGATGGCGGCGACGCTGTCCTCGTCGAACAGGTCGCGGGCATAGACGAAGCTGCCGCGCAGCTCATCGCCCGGCTGGCCGCTGGCGTCCAGCGCCTCGGCCATGTCCAGGGCGAGGTCGAAGCGCGCGCCGTACTGTTCTTCGCTGAACAATTCCAGCTTCAGCGCACCGGCATCGGGCAGGCGGCTGACATCGAAGCCGAAGTTGAACTTCACCTGCACCAGCGGGTTGTAGGCCAGGCTGCGCTCGGGCTGCAGGGCTTCCACCAGCTGTTCGAACGGCAGGTCCTGGTGCGCCTGGGCGCCCAGGGCCAGCGGCTTGAGGCGTGCCAGCAGCGCGGCGAAGGATTCGTCGTCGGCCAGCGCGCAGGGCATGACCTGGGTGTTGACGAAGAAGCCGATCAGCCCCTCGGTTTCCAGCTGCTGGCGGTTGGCGATGGGCACCGCGACGCGCAGGTCGCGCTGGCCGCTGTAGCGTTGCATCAGCACGGCGTAGGCGCCGAGCAGCAGCATGAACAGGGTGACGTCCTGTTCACGGGCCAGTTGCTTGAGTCGACTGCCGAGGCCGGCGTCCAGGCTGAAGCCGAGGCTGCCGCCACGGTAGCTCTGGACCGCCGGGCGCGGGCGGTCGGCGGCCAGTTCCAGCACGGGCGTCTCGACGCTCAGTTGCTCGGTCCACCAGGCCAGCTGACGCTGGCCCTCCTCGCCTGCCAGCAGCTCGCGCTGCCACTGGGCGTAGTCGGCGTACTGCACCGGCAATGCCGGCAGTTGCAGGTCCTCGCCCGCGGCGAAGGCGCCGTAGAGGCGGCTGAACTCGTCCACCAGCACGCGGATCGACCAGCCATCGGAGACGATGTGGTGCAGCGTCAGCAGCAGCACATGGTCGGCGTCGGCCAGCTTGAGCAGGGTCAGGCGCAGCAGCGGGCCGTTGCGCAGGTCGAACGGACGCTGTGCTTCCTCCTCGGCCAGATGGCGCGCGGCGCTTTCGGCCTCTTTTTCAGCGGACAGGTCGACCCGCGCGAGGTCCAGGGGCTGCGCCGGCTGGATGCGCTGGAAGGCCTGGCCGTCCACTTCATCGAAGGTGGTACGCAGGGTTTCGTGGCGCGCCACCAGGGCGTCGAAGGCACGGCGCAGCGCGGACTCGTCCAGCTGGCCGCGCAGGCGCAGCGCGCCCGGCACGTTGTAGGCGGCGCTGGCCGGTTCCATCTGCCAGAAGAACCACAGACGGCTCTGGGCGGCGGACAGCGGCAGGTCGCCGTCGCGGGCCACGGCGCGCAACGCCGGGCGCGCGCTGGGCGCAAGAACCGTCAGCCGTGCAGCGAATTCGTCCAGGCGGCTGGCTTCGAACAGGTCACGCAGCGGCACTTCGCAGCCCAGGTCGCGGCGCAGGCGGGAGACGACTTGCGTGGCCAGCAGCGAGTGGCCGCCCAGTTCGAAGAAGTCATCCTCGCGGCCCACGGCGGGTACGCCAAGCACTTCGGACCAGACGGCGGCGACGCGGCTCTCCAGGCCATCACGCGGCGCCTCGCTGGTACCGACAGGTTCCTGCGGTTCGGGCAGCGCCTTGCGGTCGATCTTGCCGTTGGCGTTGAGCGGCATCTGCTCCAGCACCAGGAGGCGCGAAGGCACCATGTACTCCGGCAGCTCCGAACGCAGCGCGGCCTTGAGGGCATCTTCCGACAGCGCTTCGCCGACGACATAGCCCAGCAGGCGCTTGCCGCGCTCGCTATCGCGGGCGATCACGGCTGCCTCGCGCACGCCGGGCAACGCGCGCAGGCGCGCTTCGATCTCGCCCGGCTCGATACGGAAGCCACGAATCTTGACTTGCTGGTCGACGCGGCCGAGGTAGTCCAGCGCGCCGTCTTCACGCCAGCGCACGCGGTCACCGCTGCGGTACAGGCGTAGGCCATCGGCATAAGGGTCGGCGACGAAGCGTTCGGCAGTCATGCCGGCGCGCTGGTGGTAACCACGGGCCAGGCCGTGGCCGCCGATGTACAGTTCCCCCGCCACGCCGCGCGGCAGCGGCTGCAGGCGGTCGTCGAGGATGTACAGGCTGCGCTCGCCAACCACTTCGCCGATGGGGGCGTAGGCCGCGCCGCAGGTGGTGCGGGCATCAGCCTTCCAGAGCATCGGGGTGACCACGGTTTCGGTCGGGCCGTAGCCGTTGATCAGGTGCTGCGGTTTCAGCGCCTGGTGGGCCAGGTGATAGGCCGCTTCCGGCACCGCATCGCCGCCGAAGCAGTAGATGCGCATGCTCGGCGCGTGACCGGTGATCAAGGCCTGTTCCGCCAGTTGCTGCAGGTAGGCCGGCGGGAAGGCGGCGACCGTCACGGCGTGGCGTCGCAGCTGTTCCAGGGTCTGCTCGGCAGTCCACAGCCCGTCATTGCGGATCAGCAGGCTGCCGCCGTGGGACAGCGCGGTGAGCCAGCGCTCGTGGGCGCCGTCGAAGGCGAAGGACATGAAGATCAGCTCGCGGTCGGCTTCGCTCATGGCGTAGCGCTGGCCGATGGCGCGGCAGTGTGCGGCGATCTCGCCGTGGGCCACGGCAACGCCCTTGGGCTGGCCGGTGGAGCCGGAGGTGTAGATCAGGTAGGCGAGATTCTGCGCCTGGATGCGCACCAGCGGGCGCACGGCCAGGGCGTTGCCGAGGTCGGCCTCTTCCAGCACCAGGCGCTCGACGCCTTCGGGCAGCGGCAGGCGCTCGGCCAGCTCGGCGTTGGTCAGCAGCAGGTCGACGCCGGCATCCTGCATCAGCCAGGCCAGGCGCTCCTTGGGGTAGTCGACGTCCAGCGGCAGGTACGCGCCGCCGGCTTTCATGACGGCCAGCAGGGCCAGCGGGATGTCCACGCCGCGCGGAAAGGCCACGGCAACCCGGCGCTCGGCGCCAATGCCGCGCTGGATCAGGCGTTGCGCCAGGCGGTTGGAACGATCCTCCAGGTCGGCGAAGTTCACCTCGCGCTGCTCGTCGATCAACGCGACCTTGGCCGGATGGCGGCGGGCCTGGGCGGCGATGGTTTCGCTCAGCGCCTCGAAGGCCGGCACATCACCGGCCACGGCAATGCTCCAGTCGCCGGCGGGCAGCCAGTCGCGGGCGTCCAGCACGGCGTCGGCATTGAGCTGCGGCAAGGCGCGCAGCAGGTCGAGGAAGTGCCCGACCAGGCGCTGCATGCCGGCAGCGGCGTAACGCTCGCGGGCATAGCAGAAGCTGAGGCGCAGGGACTGTTCGCCTTCGCGCACGCGCAGCACCAGGTCGAAGGGAGTTTCCAGGTCGAGCTGCTCCAGCGCTTCCACGCTGACGCCGGGCAGGCCGTTGCCGGCGCGCGGCTGCCACTGGTGATCGAAGGCGACCTGGCACAGCGGGTGGCGGCCGTGGCCGCGTTCGGGTTGCAGCGCCTCTACCAACTGTTCGAACGGCAGGCCCTGGTGCGCCTGGGCCTGCAGCAGGTCATCGCGCAGCTGGCGGAGCACGCCGCGCAGGCTGGCGCCTTCGGGCAGCTCGCTGCGCAGCACCAGCAGGTTGACGAAGAAGCCGACCAGTCGCTCGCTATCGAGCTGCTCGCGGCCGGCCTGGGTCAGGCCGATACGCAGGTCGTGCTGGCCGCTGTAGCGCTGCAACAGCAGGTTGTAGGCACTGAGCAGGAGCATCGGCAAGGTCACGCCGTGGGCCTGGGCGAGACTGCGCAGCTTGCCGGTCAGTTCAGCGTCCACTTCGCGTTCGATGAGCTCGGCGCTCTGGCCTTTTTCGCCGGTCGTGAATGGCAGCTCCAGCGGCGAATGCTGGTTGCCCAGGCGCTCGCTCCACCAGTCCAGCAGGCGGGCGCCCTCGCCCGCTTCCAGCCTGTTCTGCTGGGCGGCGGCAAGGTCGAGGTACTGGCGCGGTAGTGCCGGCAGCACAGGCTCGCGTTGTTCGACGATGGCGCGGTAGCACTCGGCGAACTCGTCCAGCAGCAGGTTCAGCGACCAGCCGTCGGCGATGATGTGGTGCACGCAGAGCAGCAGCGCCTGGCGGCCGCCGCCGAGGTTTTGCAGACGCAGGCGCAGCAGCGGGCCGCTGGCGAGGTCGAAGGGCTGCGCGGCGAAGGCCTCGGCGTCCTCGCGGGCGGCGATGTCGCGGCGGGCGTTGCCCAGGGAGCTGAAGTCGCTTTCGCTGAGTTCCACTTGAGTGACGTCGGACAGGCGCAGCGATACCTCGCCATCGGCCTGTTCGAGGAAGCGGCTGCGCAGGGTTTCATGGCGGCCCAGCAGCACGGCGAACGCCTGCTCCACCGCCGGGCGGCGCAGTTCGCCGCGCAGGTTCATGCGCCCGGCGATGTGGTAGACGGCGCTTTCCGGCTCCAGCTTCCAGAGGAACCACAGGCGGCGCTGGGCCGGCGACAGCGGCAGCAGGCCGTCACGCGGGACCTGCGGCACGCTTTCGACTGCAGCAGTCGGCAAGGCTGCCAGGGCGGCGGCGAAGGCGCCCAGCTCCGGCGCCTCGAACAGCAGGCGCAATTCCACGGCGCGGCCAAGACGTTCGCGCAGGCGCGCCATCAGCTGGGTGGCCTTGATCGAGTTGCCGCCGAGGGCGAAGAAGTTGTCGTCGCGGCGGATCGCCGGCAGCTCCAGCACTTCGCTCCACAGTGCGGCGATGGCTTGCTCCTCGGCCGAGAGTGGCGCAACCGGCTTGGCGCTGGCGCCGTCGCTGATCGGCTCGCCAGCGCGCTGGATGGCGTAGGCCTGCAGGCTGCCGTCGAGCAGCTGGGTTCGGCAGGCCGAGCGTTGCAGCTTGCCGCTGGAGGTCTTGGGCAGTGCGCCCGGCTCCAGCAGTGCCACCACCAGCGGCGATTCCTGGAAGGTTTCCGCCACGGCGGCGGAGATAGCCCTGGCCAGTGCCTCGGCGGAGATCAGCTTGCGCACGCTGCGCCCGACTTCGGCGGCAATGCCGATGCCTTCGCGGCCCTGGTGCTCGATGGCAAAGGCGGAGACGCGGCCCTTGCGCACCAGATCCACCTCTTCCTCGACGCAGCGTTCCAGGTCCTGCGGGTAGAGGTTCTGGCCGCGGACGATGAGCATGTCCTTGAGGCGGCCGGTGACGAAGAGTTCGTCGTTGTGCAGGAAGCCCAGGTCGCCGGTGCGCAGCCAGGTCCGGCCGTCCTTCTCGACGAAGGTGCGCGCGCTGGCTTCCGGGTTGCGCCAGTAGCCGAGGGCGACGCTGGGGCCGCTGCTCCAGATCTCGCCGACGCGGTCCGGGCCGAGGCTTTCGCCGCTCACCGGATCGACCAGCTGGATTTCATGGTCGGGCTGGGCGCGGCCGCAATTGATCAGCGAGGAGCCACGGCCCGGACGGGCAATGTTCTCGCCCAGGGCGTCGAGGTCCACTTCCAGCTGGCCGATGCCGTCACCGCGCACGCCGCCGGTGACGAATAGGGTCGCTTCGGCGAGGCCGTAGCAGGCGTAGAAGGACGAGGCGTCGAACTGCGCCGGGGCGAACCAGGCGGCAAAGCGCTCCAGGGTATCCGGGCGGATCGGCTCGGAGCCGGAGAAGGCCACGCGCCATTTGCTCAGGTCGAGGCCTTCCATGGCAGCCTCGTTGACCCGCTCGCAGCACAGGCGGTAGGCGAAGTCCGGCCCGCCGCTGACGGTGCCGCCGAAGCGGGCGATGGCTTCCAGCCAGCGGCGCGGGCGCTCGAGGAAGTAGCGCGGCGACATCAGCACGCATTCGATGCCGCTGTAGATCGGTTGCAGCAGGCCGCCGATCAGGCCCATGTCGTGGAACAGCGGCAGCCAGCTGACGATCACGTCGTCGTCACCGATGCCGAAGCCGTGGCGGATCAGGCGCTCGTTGGCCACCAGGTTGCCGTGGCTGACCTGCACGCCCTTGGGCGTCGAGGTGGAGCCGGAGGTGTACTGCAGGAAGGCGATGTCGTCGTCGGCCAGCTCGGGCATCTGCCACTCGACGGCCAGCGCCGGGTCAGTCTGGTCCACCGCCAGCAGCAGCGGGCTGTCACCGTCCTCGCGCTCACAGGCCGGGCGCAGGGCTTCGATCAGCGTGGAGTCGGTGAGCACCAGGCTCGGTTCGGCATCGTCGAGGATGGAGCGCAGGCGCGCCAGGTGCTGCGGGCGCACCGACTCCGGCGGATAGGCCGGCACGGCGATGATCCCCGAGTAGAGGCAGGCGAAGAACGCGGTGACGTACTCCGGGCCGCTGGGCAGCAGCAACACGGCGCGGTCGCCGTGCTGGCCGTGGCGCAGCATCCAGGCGGCCATGGCGCGGGCGCGCTCGTCCAGTTCGCGGAAGCTGATGGGCTGTTCGACATTCTCGGCGATGAATCGCAGGGCAGTCTTGCGCGGCATTTCGCAGGCGCGTTGCAGCAGGGCCTCGACCAGGTTTCCTGCGGCTTCGTAACGGTCGTTCATGACATCACCTGTTCTGTCGGCGGGCGCGTGGGGCCCGCCGGAGGGAAATTCGTGGGGAGTACCGGGGCATGGCCGTCGCAGGCGCTTCCCGGGTACTCCGAGCTGTTCCCTCTCTCTTCAGGGAGAGGGTTAGGGAGAGGGTGTTCCCGGCCGCTCCGGCGCTGGGTGTTGCCCTCTCCCCCCGCCCTCTCCCTGAAGGGAGAGGGGGCTATCCGTGCCGGCCTCAGGCGTCAGCGCCATGCCCTTGCGCCATCGCCACCACCACCTTGCGCGGCCCGCTGAACGGCGAGCGCGCGTGGGCAGCGAGCATGTTGTCGAGCATCAGGACGTCGCCGCTGTACCAGGGGAAGCTCACCTTGGCCTCCTCCAGCACGCCGCGGACTTCGTCGAGCACCGAGGGCTCGATGGGGCTGCCGTTGCCGTAGTAGACGTTGCGCGGCAGGTCTTCCTCGTCGACGATTTCCAGCAGGCTTTCGCGCACTTCCGGCGGCAGGTTGGAGACGTGGAACAGGTGCGCCTGGTTGAACCAGACCCAGTCGCGGGTGACCGGGTGCTGCGCCACGGCCTGGCAGACCTGGCGGGTGCGCAGCTCGCCGTCTTCCTTCCATTCCCAGCCAATGTTGTGAGCCTTGCAGTAGGCCTCGACCACGGCCGGATCGTCGCTGTTGAACACCTGCTCCCAGGCCACATCGAGGCCGTTGCCGAAGTTGCGGGTGTACATCAGCCCGCGTTCGCTGAAGCGCCGGCGGATGCCTTCGTCGACCCGACGGTAGATCTCGCGGCTGTCGGCAATCGGCGTCTCGCCGCCGCTCTGCGCGGCCTGCACGCAGTAGAACCAGATCTTCATCGGCCACTCGCGGGTGTAGGCCTGCTCGTTGTGCAGCGGGATGTGCTGGTGCGGCGGGTATTCGGTGGAGGTGTAGACGCCGCTGGTGACGTTACTGCGCGGGGTGGAGCCGAACTCGTAGTTGAGCAGCGGATGGCCGAAGCCGGCGGCGAACTCGCGGAAGCGCTCCGGCGCACCGACCTGGAAGCCACGGAAGAGGATGCCGGCGCACACCGGCAGGCGTTCATCCACCAGAGGGCGCAGCTCGGCCAGGGCGTCGAGCAGGTCGATGCCGTCGCCGCGGGCCTGCACCAGCAGCGGCAGACCACCGCGCGCTTCGGCCAGGGGAGCAATGTCGAACAGAGTGGAGCTGGGCATCTGGGTCTCCGCTTGAATCGATCAGGCCAGCGCTGCGCTGGTCGACTGGCCGGGCCGGCGCAGGTGGCCGAGCAGCAGCTCGAGCAGGCGCGCTTCGCCGGCATTGAGGAAGAAGTGGCCGCCGTCGAGCATCTCCAGGGAGAAGCCGGCGCTGGTCTCGTCCTGCCACGCGGACAGGGACTCCACCGAAAGCCGGTCGGCCTTGCCGCCGAACACGTGGATCGGGCAGGCCAGCGGCGCGCGGCGGTGGTAGTCGTAGAGGCCGCAGAGGAGGAAGTCGGCGCGCATCACCGGCAGGGTCAGGCGCAGCATTTCCTCGTCGGCGAACACGGCTTCGGAGGTGCCGCGGAGGCGGCGCATGCGGTCGATCAACTGGGCATCGCTCTGCTCCTCCGCCAGCTCGCGATGGCTGTCGCGCCGCGCCGGCGCGGAGGCTGCCGAGGCGAACAGCGCCTGCGGCATCGGCAGGCCGCGCTCACGCAGGGCGTGGGCCAGCTCGAAGGCCAGCAGGCCGCCGAGGCTGTGGCCGAAGAGGGCGTAGGGCAGGTCCAGGCGCGCAGCGATTTCATCGGCCAGCTGGCTGGCCAGGGCGCGCAGGTCGGTCTGCAGGCTTTCGGCGAAGCGCCGGCCACGGCCGGGCAGCTCCACCGGGCAGACTTCGATCCAGCCCGGCAGCTGGCGCTTCCAGCACGCGTAGAGCATGGCGCTGGCGCCGGAGTAAGGCAGGCAGAACAGACGCAGCATGGGTTACTGCCCCTCGGCCATCTTCTGCCGCAGGCTGAGCGGGCGCATGTCCGTCCAGTTGGCTTCGACGAAGGCCAGGCACTCGACCTTGCTCCCCTGCTTGCCCGCTTCACGCCAGCCGGCCGGGACTTCCTTGTACTGCGGCCACAGCGAGTACTGCTCTTCACCGTTGACCAGCACCTTGTAAACCGCGTCTTCGCGATCGAACGCCATCGCCCTTCTCCTTCCGCTGTATGGGATGCCGGCCACCGGCCATTACCGATGTTTTCCAGCTCTGCCATGAAGACGAGGGAGACGATGAAATAGTTAGTGTTCTCGGATGCGATTAATTCTCATAAGATATGCGCCGGCGAAATTTCCTGGCTTGCCCTTCACCAATGTGCGGAGAGATCTGACGAATGGATGCGAATGAAAAATCTTCACACTTGTGTGGGAACCCTGTCGCAGAGCGATAGTCCGAGTCTCTCGAATAAATTGATAATAATTATCATTTGATCTAGATTGGCCGCCTCAACCCATGTGGACGTCCCCGCCTCCGCCGCCGCATAGGAAACCTTGCATGTCCAAGCCAATGCCCGCCGAGTCGCGCCCTGCTCTCCACGAGCTGTTCGCTACCCACCGGCAGACCTTCATCAATGCGGCCGCACGCATCCTCGGCTGCCGCAGCCATGCCGAAGACGTGGTCCATGATGCCTATATCAAGCTCAATGCGAGCGACCTCACTCCCGGCATCCAGTCGCAGAGCGGCTATCTGATGCGCGTGGTGCGCAACCTGGCCATCGACCTCTATCGCCGCCAGGCGCTGGAGAAGCGCTACTCGGGTAGCGAGGAAGAAGGCATGCACATCGCGACGCCGTCCGCGTCACCGGAGATCGAGCACGAGGACCGGCAGACCCTGGAGGCTATTTCCAGCGCATTGCAGAGCCTGCCCGAGCGCACCCGCTACGCTTTCGAGATGTACCGCCTGCACGGCCGCACGCAGAAGGAGATCGCCGAGGAACTGGGCGTGTCCCCGACCCTGGTGAACTTCATGGTGCGCGACGCGCTGATCCACTGCCGCAAGACCCTGAAGGGGCTGGAAGACGGCAAGCCGTGAGAGCCTGTCCATAATCTGCCTGCGCTGGTCCGGGCGGCGTTGGAATCCGATAAAAAAATGCTCATTTAGAGCAGCTAAACTCCGCTTTTTTTACCTGATTCCGCCTAGCCCGGACTGCGCTCGGCGAGATTCTGAACAGGCTCCGCGTCTCAGCCTTCCGCCAGGGCGCGGAAGGTCGAGCGATACTGCTCCGGCGTGGTGCCCGACAGCCGCCGGAACATCGCGATGAACGCCGAAGGGCTGCTGTAGCCCAGGTTGAAGGCGATCTGCTGCACCCCTTCCCCCGATGCCAGTGCCTCGATGGCGGCAAGAAACCGCAGGCGCTGGCGCCATTCGCCAAAAGACATCCCCAGTTCCCGCTGACAGGCCCGCGCCAGGGTGCGCTCGGTGCTGTGCACGCGCTCGGCCCATTGCGCGAGGGTGCGGTTGTCGCCGGGCTCGGCCTGCAGCGCGGCCAGCACTTCGCCGAGCGCGCCGCCACTGGCGTACGGCAGGTAGTCGTCGTGGGGCTGCGCGGCCTGCAGCTGGTCGATCACCACTTCGGCCAGGCGCTGGTCGGCGGCGCTCTGCGGGATGTTCACCCGCCGCGCGGCGAAGTCGGAGAGGATCGCCTTGAGAATGTCGCTGATGGCCAGGGTGCAGGGGTTCTGCGGCAGCTTGCGCGCCACTTCGGCGGACACGTAGAGCGAGCGGTAGATGATCGCCTGGCGGTTGTAGCAACTGTGCTCGCGCCCCGGCGGCACCCACACGGCGTACTGCGGCGGCGAGAGGAAGCGCTGGCCGTCCACTTCCAGCTCCATTACCCCGTGGGACGCGTAGTTGAGCTGGCCCCAGGCATGGCGATGGCTGGGCGAATGGGTGCCGGCGTCGAACTCGTCGTAGCGGAAGTACAGCTCGGCGGGCAACTGGTCGATGTCGGGCAGCGGGAGCGGCAGGATGCGGGTCATGTCCGAAAGCCGGGGTGGATTGTCCGGTTTTCATTATACGTCTGGTTTCGGACGGGGTGAAAATGGGTGCCACCTGTGGAGCACCCTCTCCCCAGCCCTGGCTGCGCGCCCCGCTCCGAAGGGAGAGGGAGCCGTTCGGCGGCCAGCGCAATAGCGGAGTCAGCCGGCTAACACTGGATTTTCCGGCAACTCCAGACAGTCCCCTCTCCCTTCAGGGAGAGGGTTAGGGAGAGGGAAAAGCTCCAACTCCAAAGCCTCACCGGAATTCGAAAGCCCCATGAACTACCTGTTCCCCCTGCTGGCCGTGGTCATCTGGTCCGGCAATACCGTCGTCAACAAGCTCGCCGTGGGGCAGATCGCACCGGCGGAGATCGGCTTCTACCGCTGGCTGCTGGCCGGCGCGCTGCTGACGCCCTTCCTGCTGCGCGCGACCCTCGCCCACTGGCCGGTGATCCGCGCCAACCTGGGCAGGATCATCACCCTCGGCCTGCTCGGCATGGCTGTCTACCAATGCCTGGCCTACTACGCCGCCGCGCTCACCTCGGCGACCAACATGGGCATCATCCTCTCGCTGATGCCGCTGATGTCCCTCGGCCTGGCGTCGGTGCTGCTGCGCCACAAGCTGAGCGTCGCTGCCGTGCTGGGTGCACTGGTCTCGCTGGGCGGCGTGCTGCTGGTGATTACCCAGGGCAACCCGCAGCAACTGATCAGCCACGGCGTGAACCTGGGCGACGGCATGATGATCGTCGCCACCCTTGCCTATGGCATTTACGGCGTGCTGCTGAAGAAGTGGAACCTGCCCCTGCCGCCGCTGCTGATGCTGTACCTGCAGGTGCTGGTGGCGATCGTTGCGTTGGCGCCGCTGTACCTCGCCTCGCCGCACCATGGCCTGAACGCCGCCAACCTGCCGCTGGTGCTGTATGCGGGACTGCTGGCATCCATCGTCGGCGCGCTGGCATGGATGCAGGGCGTGCAGCGCATGGGGCCGAGCCGCATGTCGCTGTTCTTCAACCTGCTGCCGGTGCTGACCGCCGCCATCGCCGCCGTGGTGCTGGGCGAGCAGCTGACCAGCTACCACCTGGTGGGCGGCGCGCTGACCCTGGCCGGGGTGCTGCTCGCCGAGCTGTGGCGGCCGCGGGAGAAGCCGGCCGCCGCCGTCAGCGCGCGCTGACTCATTCGCACCTGCAGGAGCGGGCCATGCCCGCGATCGCGCCCATGGGGCGCTCCTACAGGTTTGTGCCGGTGCCAAACTCCTGCATCAGTGTTTCCACCAGCTGCGCCGCCGGCATCTCCCGCGACAGCGGCGCGCCCTGCCCGGCCCATTGCACGGCGAAGTCGGTGTTGCCCTTGGCGGTCGCTGCAGCGGTGAGCGCCTTGGCGGCGTCGTAGGTGATCGGGTAGTCCGGCAGCGCCGGCGCTCTTGCGCTGCCGACGTCGGTGAACAGCCGGTTGACCATGCCCCGCGCGGCACGGCCGGAAATCGCTGCCGTCACCTCGGTGCGCTCGCCACGCTCGCCTCGCAGCGCCGCCTTGAACGCGGCGTTGGCCGAGGACTCGTCAGCGGAGATGAACGCCGTGCCCATCTGCACCGCCTGCGCGCCCAGTTCGAACACTGCGCGCATGCCCTGCCCGTCCATGATCCCGCCCGCCGCGATGACCGGCAGGCCGGTGCCCTGCACCAGCGTGCGAACCAGCGCAAAGGTGCCGATGCGCGCATCCGTCTCAGGCTCGAACACGCCGCGGTGGCCGCCAGCCTCATAGCCTTGCGCGACGATGGCGTCGATGCCCGCCGCCTCGATGGCGCGGCCTTCCGCCAGGCAAGTGGCGGTGGCCAGCAGGCGGATGCCGGCGGCCTTCAGACGGTCGATCCACTCCTGCGGCGGCAGGCCGAAGTGGAAGCTGACCACGGCCGGGCGCGCTTGAATGAGGAACTCCAGCATCTCGGGGTCAGCCAGGAAGCTGCGGTAGATCTCGGTGATCTGCGCTGGCGGCTGCGCCTCGAACTCGGCGAACAGCGGGCGCAGATGCTCCAGCCACGCGGCCTCGCGGGCCGGGTCCGCCACCGCCGGGCGGTGGCAGAACAGGTTGAGGTTGAGCGGCTTGTCGGTCAACGCGCGGGTCTGCTCCAGCAGCGCGCGAGCCTGGGCCGCATTGCTCGCCCCCAGGCCGATGGAACCCAGGCCGCCGGCATTGGACACCGCCGCGGCCAGCGCCGGGGTGGACACGCCGACCATGGGCGCCTGGATGATGGGGTGCTGGATGCCGAGCAGTTCGGTGATGGGCATGACGGGGTCCTCGGGGGCGGGCCGGCGATAGGGCCGACTGGCTGATTGGCACTTGACCAACAATCTCACAAAGAGAATATTAACGGCAACTTGTTCTCTAATGAAGATCAATCATGGATCTCTCCAGCCTGGAAATCTTCCGTTGCGTGGCCGAGGAACAGAGCGTCACCCGTGCTGCCGCTCGCCTGCAACGCGTCCAATCGAACGTCACCACGCGCATTCGCCAGCTCGAGGAAGACCTCGGCGCGGCGCTGTTCCTGCGTGACGGCAAGCGCATGACGCTGACCGACCAGGGCCGCGAATTCCTCCGTTACGCCGAGCAATTGCTGGCCCTGGCCAGCGAGGCGCGACAGTCGCTGCACCCGAACAGCGCCACCGGCAGCCTGCGCCTGGGCAGCATGGAAGCCGCCGCGGCCAGCCGTCTGCCGGAAATCCTCGCGCGCTTTCACCGCGCTTATCCCGAAGTGGAGCTGCACGTCAGCACGGGGCATAGCCAGAAGCTGATCAATGAGGTGCTGGAGCGCCGGCTGGACTGCGCATTGATCTCCCACCCGGACATCCTCCACGCCGGGCCCGGCTTCGAATCGCTGCTGGAGCGCGGCCTTCGCGCCGAGCCGGTATTCCGCGAAGAACTGCTGCTGGTGCTGCCTGGCAACCATCCGCCGGTGCGCAAGCCCGAGGACGTGCAGATCCGCACCCTGGTCGGCTTTACCCGCGGCTGCACCTACCGCCAGTTGGCGGAGAACTGGCTGAAGGGCGAGCCGCTGGCGGTGCAGGAAGTCGGCTCGTACCACGGCATCCTCGCCTGCGTGAACGCAGGCTCCTGCATTGGCGTGCTGCCGCGCTCGGTGCTGGAACTGCAGCGGGACAGGCCCGATCTGCAGGTGGTGCCGCTGATGGAAGTGGACACCCTGCTGATCTGGCGCGACGGCTACGCCACCGGCGCCTTCCAGCGCTGGCGGGAAACCCTGGAGGCACGCCCATGAGCCACACTCGTCGCCTGCCCGCCGCGCTATCGGCGGCGCTGATCCTCGCCGTGGGCATGGGCTTCGGCCGCTTCGCCTTCACTGGGCTCTACCCGCTGATGGTGCGGGACGGCGTGCTCAGCGTCACCGGCGGTTCCCTGGCGGCCTCGGCCAACTACGCCGGATACCTGCTGGGCGCGCTGCTGCTGGCGCGCAGCCACGAACGGCATGCCGCGCGTATCTGCTTGATGGCGCTGATCGGCACGCTGGCCACCCTTGCCGCCATGGCGATTCCGGCGCCGGTCTGGTTCGCCATCGGCGTGCGCCTGCTGGCCGGGGTGCTCAGCGCCATGGCCCTGGTCAGTGCCGCGCAATGGCTGTTGCAGAGCATGGGCGAAAGCCACGGCGCGCCGACGATGTTCGCTGGCGTGGGGATCGGCATTCTGGTCTCGGCGGAACTGATCGCTGCCGGCAACGCCTTCGGCCTGGGCAGCGCGGCGATCTGGTGTGTGCTGGCACTGGCCGGGCTGGTGCTGTCGCTGCTGGCTGCGCCTGGGCTGGGTCGCGCGGCCCCGACCACGCAGCCGCAAGCTGCGAACGGCGCGGGGCCGGCGCCGGAGCTGTCCGCGCCGATCATTCTGCTGGTCTACGGGCTGGCCGGCTTCGGCTACATCATCACCGCCACCTACCTGCCGTTGCTGATGAAGAGTGGCCTGGGCGCCATCGACCCATTGCAGGTCTGGGCCGCCTTCGGCCTCGGCGCTGCGCCATCGTGCTTCCTCTGGCACCGCCTGCACCTGAGACTGGGCGGCCGGCGGGCACTGTCGCTGAACCTGCTGGTGCAGGCGGTGGGCGTGATGCTGCCGGCACTGGGCGACTCCGCCTTCCTTTATCTGGGCAGCGCGGTGCTGGTGGGCGGCAGCTTCATGGGCACCGTGACCATCGCCATGCCGGCAGCTCGCGCAGTGGCCGCGCAGGTGCGCTTCAACATGCTCGCGGCGATGACTGCGCTGTACGGCGTCGGCCAGATCGTCGGTCCGCTGGCCGCCAGCGCCCTGCGCGGGCTGACCGGGAGCTTCATCCCGGCCCTGGGAGCGGCGGCCAGCGCGTTGCTGATTGGGGCGCTGTGCTGCCTCCCTCTGCGCCGAACTCGCACCTACATTGAAAACTCCGTGTGAGCACCAGCGCCCTCTCCCCCCGCCCTGGCGGCGCGCCCCGCTCCGAAGGGAGAGGGAGCCGTACGGTGCTCGGTGACAAGTCAGGATCAGCCGGCAAGCTCGGTACTATCTGAATGCTGCGGACAGTCCCCTCTCCCTTCAGGGAGAGGGTTAGGGAGAGGGCAATCCGGAGCGTTGAAGTCTCAAGCGCGGGATTGCTTCCTAAAGAGCATCACGCCGGCGGCTGCTGACGGAAAGACACGCCCAATCGATTCCACACGTTGATCGCGCCGATGGCCACGGTGAGGTCCACCAGTTCGCGTTCGCTGAACTGCTCGCGGGCCTGCTGGAATACCTCCAGCGGCACTTTCGATTCGGACAGCAGCGTCACCGACTCGCACCAGGCCAGTGCCGCCCGTTCGCGCTCGGTGAAGAAAGGCGACTCGCGCCACACGCTGACGGCAAACAGGCGCCGCTCGGTCTCGCCGTTGCGGCGCGCTTCCATCGCATGCATGTCGGCGCAGAAGGCGCAGTTGTTCACCTGCGACACGCGCAGGCGCACCAGTTCCAGCAGCGCTTTCTCGAGGGACAACTCGAAGATCGCGGCTTCCAGCGCCAGTACCGCCTTCAGCGCTTCCGGCGAGGCGGTGTAGTAATCCAGACGCGGCTCCATGACGGTACTCCAGGAATTGACCGGGCCATTGTGCGCCGAGCCGTGCCGGCCACAGGTGACCAATCCACGGAATTTCGACCGCGCAACTTCACCGCGCCCCACGCCGGCGCTACGCTTGCGCCACTGCCCAGAAGCTGCGGAGTTCGCCCTTGGAGCTGCACCTGATCATCCACGGCCAGAAGGATCTCGCCGGGCAACTCTATCGCCAGCTGCGCGAAGCCATCGACTCCGGCCGTCTCGCCGCCGGTACCCGCCTGCCACCCAGCCGCCTACTGGCCGAACAGCTGGGCATCTCGCGCAAGACCATCTCCGACACCTACGCCCAGCTCACCTACGAAGGCGTGCTGGTGGGCAAGATCGGCAGCGGCACCTTCGTCAACACCCACCTGCCGCGTCATGACCGGCGCCAGGAAAGCGTGCGCTTCGCCAGCCAGGAAAACATCGAGCGCTGGGCCAACCTCGACACACGCCTGCGCCACCCCGGCGCAGGCACAGCCAAGGCCGACTTCATCGGCGGCGCCACCACCCAACTGCAGTTCCCCCAGGAGGAATGGCGCCGCTGCGTGAACCATGCCATGCGCCAGATGACCGGCCTGCGCGGGCACTACAGCGCTCCCGAAGGCATCGCCCCGTTGCGCGACGGCATCGCCCGGCACATCTCCTATGCCCGTGGAGTGAACTGCCAGCTGGACGACGTGATGGTCTGCAACGGCGCGCAGCAGGCGCTGGACCTGCTCGCCCGCGTCATGCTCCGCCCCGGTGACAGGGTCGCCATGGAAGACCCCGGCTACACCCCGGCGCGGCTGATCTTCCAGACCCTCGGCGCCGAGGTGGCCAGCGTGCCGGTGGACGCCGAGGGCATCCGCGTGGACCTGATCCCCGACGGTACGCGAATGATCTACACCACGCCCTCGCACCAGTTCCCGCTGGGCATGCCGATGAGCCCGGCACGCCGCGAGGCGCTGCTGGCGCGGGCGCTGGAACTGGGCGCGCTGGTGATCGAGGACGACTACGACAGCGAATTCCGCTACGAAGGCCGGCCCACCGATGCATTGCAGAGCCTCGACCGCCACGGTGTGGTGGCCTACATCGGCACCTTCTCCAAGGTGCTGCTGCCGGAGTTGCGCCTGGGTTACCTGATCCCGCCGCCCGGCCTGTTCCCGGCGCTGCAGCGGGCGCGGCAGATTTCCGACTGGCACAGTTCGACGCTGCCGCAGTGGGCGCTGGCCAAGTTCATCAGCGAGGGCTACCTGCTCAAGCACATCCGCCGCTGTCACGGCATCTATGCCGGGCGCCGCGAGCGCATCCTCGCGCGGCTGGCGGGCGACCTGTCGCCCTGGCTGGAGGCGGTGCCTTCGGTGGCCGGCTTCCACCTCACCGCCTTGCTGCGCCAGCCGGTCAACGTGGCGCTGCTCTGCGAGCTGGCGCGCAAGGTCGAGGTCGGCCTCTACGGACTGGCGCCCTTCCACCACCAGGTGCCGGTGCGCGACGGCCTGCTGCTGGGCTTCGGCGCCATCGACACGCTGGACATCGACCCGGCGCTGGACAAGGTTCGCGACCTGTTGCAGCAGCTGGCCTGAGCCTCGTCCCCCCTGTAGGAGCGGGCCATGCCCGCGATCCGTGAGCAGGGCTCACGGTGTCGATGCGTACCGGGATGCGCGGACTACGTCCGCGGTTCGCGGGCATGGCCCGCTCCTACACGTTTGTCCCCCTGCCAAACCTTACCCCTGGCGCGCCAGCGCCCCATGGATAGCACCCACCGCAGGATTGGCCCGGCGGTTTTCCCGGGAATTGGCGGTTCAGCCGGGGGCGCTGCGCCCGTAACCTTTCAGCATCGGTTTTGAAAGCCGGTTCCGGCCTTTACCGGACACTGGTGCCAGCGCCCAATGGCCACTCAGCACAAAGGAGCCTCGCCATGTCCCCGTCCGCCATCGCCATCGTTCGCGTCCAGGCATTCCCCGGCCAGGCTGCCGCGCTGGGCGAGCATCTCACTCGATTGGTCACCCAGGTCCGCCAGCAACCCGGCTGTCAGGGCAGCGAGTTGCAGGAATTGGCCGCCGACCGCTGGCAGGTGCTCACCCGCTGGGCCAGCCAGGCCGAGCTGGAGGCGCACCTGGCCGGCCCGACAGCGCAACAATGGCTCGCCCAGCTCAGCTGCGGCGACCTGGCGCTGGGGCTGGAGTTCGAAAGCCGCAGCGCCGAGTGACTCAGAACGCCGTCCGCACCAACCCGCCGTCCACCCGCAGCGCTGCGCCATTGGTGGCCGAAGACAGCTCCGAACAGACATAGATCACCAGGTTGGCAATCTCTTCCGGTCGCGCGAAACGCTGGAGCAGCGACCCCGGCCGCGCGGTACGGAAGAACTCCGCCTCGAATTCCTCGAACGGCTGCCCGCCGGAGAGCTTGTCGACGAAGTCGCCCACCCCCTCGGAGGCGGTCGGCCCCGGCAGCACCGAGTTCACCGTCACCCCGGTGCCCGCGCAGCTTTCCGCCAGCCCGCGGGAGAGGCCGAGCTGAGCGGTCTTGGTGACGCCGTAGTGGATCATTTCCAGGGGAATCTGGATGGCGCTCTCGCTGCTGATGAACACCACCCGCCCCCAGTTCTTCTGCTTCATGCCCGGCAGGTACGCGCGCGACAGGCGCACGCCGGACAGCAGGTTGACGTCGAGGAACCGTACCCACTCCTCGTCCGGGATCTCCTCGAAGGGCTTGGGATCGAAGATGCCGAGGTTGTTCACCAGCACATCCACTGCTGGGTAGCGTTTCACCAGCGCGGCGATTTGCTGTGGATCGGAGAGATCACCGGCGAAACCCTCCACCTTGGCGTCGGCCTGCCCGTCGCGAATGCGCGCCAGGGCATCGTCCACCGAGGCCTGGCTGCGGCCATTGAGGATCACCCTCGCCCCTTCGCGGGCCAGGCCCTGGGCGATGGCGAAACCGATGCCCTTGGTGGAGCCGCTGACCAGGGCGAGCTTGTCTGACAGGTGCAGGTTCATGGATGCGTCTCCGGCGATGACACGGTGGTGGGTCCCGACGCGACGGTGCGGGACCGTGGACCGATGAGCATAGATGAATCGCCGGAACCGGCTGCCTCAGTTCCCGGCCGGGTCTTCGGGCTTGGCCGGTGCCGCGTGCCACTGCTCCCGGGGTACCCACTTGGGTTCCTGCGGGTCGCCCAGATAGTGCGGCGACATGATCTGCACGCCGTACTCGTTGAACACGTCCTGGATGTTGGCGTGCAGCATGCTCAGCAACTGGGCGCGCGGGCGGGGCTCGCTGGGAATCGCCTGGGCCACCAGGCGGTACTCGGGATAGAAGTCCGACAGCGCGGTCTGGAACACCTGCGGCACGGGGGTCTGCAGGATGCCATCGGTGCGCCGCGCGGCCTCGATGAGCATCGCCTCCACCTGCCGCCAGGGCGTGTCGTAGCCGATGGTGACCACGGTATCCACCACGTAGCCGGGCCCCTGCACGATGCGCGAGTAGTTCTTGGTCACGGAGCCGGTGATCATCGAGTTGGGCAGCGTCAGTACTTCGCCCAGGCCGGTGCGGATGGTGGTGTTGAACATGCCGACCTCGGTCACCGTGCCCTCGTGGTCGCCGATGCGCACGAACTCGCCGGCACGCAGGGTGCGCGAATAGGTGAGGATCAGGCCGGACGCCGCCTGGCCGATGACACTGGATGCGCCGAGGGAGATCATCAGGCCCACCAGCACCGACAGCCCCTTGAACGCTTCGGTGCCGGAACCGGGCAGGTACGGGTAGGCCATGACAATGGCGAACAGCCAGATCGCCAGCGAGGTCAGCCGGGTGGTCGGCTGCAGGGTCTCGGAGGTCAGCCAGCGCAGGTTTCCCGGCCGCGCCAGGCGCTGCAGCAGGCTGCGGCTGAAGCCGCTGAAGGCCCGCGCGATGAGCAGGATGCACAGCGCCACGACCAGCCCCGGCAACGCGTCGAGGATACCGTTGACCAGATAATGGGCGAGGTTCAGCAGATGGACGTTGAGGCTCTCGCCCCAGGGCCGCGTGTAGGGGAACTGCGACAGCACGAAGCTCAGCCACTGGTAGCTCAGCAGCGCCACCAACAGCCAGTAGACCACCCAGATCAGGCGCCCCAGCAGGTAGTAGAGGTACTGGGTATCGAACACCGGAGTGCGGCCCAGGCGCAGCAGATGGGTGTGGCGCTGCATCAAGCCCGGCAGGATGCCCAGCGACTTGCGCCGCAGGTAGCCGACCCCGCGCAGCAGCAGCGCGTAGAGCACGGTGGCCAGCGCGGCGAAGCCGGCGGCCCTGAGCAGGAAGTGCAGGTTGCGCGCCTCGCCGTTCTCGGCCACCACCAGACGCAGGTTGGCGGCGGCTTTTTCCGCCGCCTCGCGCACCGAGGTGCCGGGCTGGTCGACGTCCTGCGGCGAGACGATGAAGGCGCGGCTGTAACCCAGCAGCACCAGGTAGCTGTTCTGGATCGGGTCGATGCTGACCTTGAGCGAATCACCGCCCTGCAGCGCATCCTCGATGGCCGCATTGGCCCGGCGCGCGCGCATGGTCGGCGACTCGCCCAGCAGCGTGCCGCGGAAGACCATGACGCTGCGGTTCTCGATCTTCAGCTCGACCGGCAATTCCTCGTTGGCGTGGGCCGCCGGGTCGGCGGCGGGGTCCACAGCGCCAGCGGCGAAAGACCAGGTCATCAGTAACACCAGCATCAGGCCTCGATAGAGCCCAACGACCGCATTCTTCATTCCCTTCCCCCAGTGCGCCTGAGCCCTGCAACCACGGTAATTTCGGACTGTTCGCTCAAGCGTAGCCAAAGTCCGACTGGCCGCCGGTCTGTCAGATTTATCCCGTGCATTCTGCAATGGGGTTCTCGTTCCTCCCGCACACGAATTTCCTGACACTTCCCCGCGCTTCATTGGAAAGCCGCGCGGGTAAAGGCTTGCAGCCATCATCCTGTAAGAATTCCGATACTTTCCGACTACACGGCGTATCGCGTTTTGTCGTTTATGTCCCTGTTCTTCTGGCGAAAATTCCAATCCCGACTAGCGTCAATTCCGTAAGCAGATATGCGTAGGACTGCTTTTCTCTGGGGAAATACCAGCCGGAATTAGGGAAATGCAGGCCAAATATCGCTCGAAGCTCTTTCAGCCAGTCGCCCACGCCCTCGCGCTCGAACAACGCATCCTGTTCGACGGCGCCGCCGCCGCGGCCGTCGATCAGCAGCACCACGATAGCACCGCCGCCGAGGCCAAGGACACCGCCAAGCCGGCCACCGCTGTCGAGGCACGCGCCCAGGCAGCGGCGCCCGCACAGGCGGCGCCGCGCAACCTGGTGGTGATCGATGCCCGACTGGAGAATCGCGACCAGCTCGCCGCCAACCTGCCGGTGGGCACCACCGCGCTGGTGGTGGATGCCGGGCAGGACGCCATCGCGGCCATCAGCAACGCGCTGACGCAACTGGGCAAGGTCGACTCGATCCAGATCTTCTCCCACGGCGCCACCGGCCAGTTCACCCTGGGCAACCAGACCTTCACCAGCCAGAGCGTCGACCAGCTCGGCGAACGCCTGAGCGCCTGGCGCGGCGAGTTGAACGCCGGTGCGGATATCCAGCTGTACGGCTGCGACACGGGCTCGGGCGCCGCCGGACAGGCGCTGGTCAATGAACTGGCACGCTGGACCGGCGCGGACGTCGGCGCCTCCAGCAACGCCACCGGATCCACCAGCGCCGGCGGCGACTGGAACCTGGAAGTGCGCGCGGGCGACGTGGACAAGTCCATCGCCCTGAGCGCCGACACCCTGGTGAGCTTCCAGGGCCTGCTGGCCGATGCCAGCCCCACGGTGGCCCTGGGCAGCGGCGGCTCGACGGTGCGCCTGGGCGATACCTTCACCTTCGACGTCATCTTCAGCAACCCGTCCACCCAGGTCGGCTACGCGCCCTATATCGACCTGTTCATGCCGGCCACCGGCCGCGACGGCAATGACGGCGCCACCTTCGTTTCCGCCACCTACCTGGGCCAGGCGGTGAACCAGTACGTACTCACCTTCGACGTCAACGGCAACGCCACTCACCCGCTGGCCAAGGACGCCAATGGCAATGCCCTGGTGATCAATGCCGCCAGCGTCGGCATGAAGCCCGGCGACCAGATGGTCGTGCTGCAACTGCCCTACGCCAGCGTCACCAGCGGTCAGCCGGCCATCGACATCCAGATCACCGCGCAACTGAGCAACCTGGCCGACACCAGCTATTCCGACGGTGCGCCCAACCTCACCATCAATGCCCGTGGCGGTTTCGAGTACGGCAATGATTCGCTGAACAACCCGGCACAGGACCCGACCCTGGTGGAGGCCGCGCTGCACAGCTTCGTGGTCACCCCGACCCTGCTCTCGGTGACCCAGACGGTGAACATGCCCGAGGGCGAGACGGTCACCGGCCCGAACTTCACCCGCACCGAAACGGTGACTGTGACCCCGGCTACCGGCCAGACCCTGAACAACGTGACCGTTACCCAGACGGTGCCCGACCAGGTCCACGTCAGCTCCATCACCCCGGGCGCCGGCGGCACCCTGGCATCGATCACCCTGCACGATGGCACCGTGCTGACCAACCCGACGCTGATCGCCGCGGCGCTGAACAACCCCAACGCCTTCGTCGCCAGCTACACCATCCACTACGACACCCTGACCGGCCCCAGCACCACCCAGGTCGGTTTCTACGTGCCGGAGATCGACGCGGCCGGGCGGCCGGTGCTCGACCCTGCCACGGGCAACCCGCGCACCATCACCTTCGGCACCGCCACGGTGAGCGGCGACTGGAACCCGCTGGACCCGCGCGACCGCCCCACCGACCCGGACGGTTACCCCTTCACCGTGACCGGCGACGGCGCGGGCATCACCTTCGTCGCCAAATCGATCACCCTGCTCAAGACGGTGAACCTGCAGACCGACGTCGGTACCCCCGGCATCACCCCAGGCGATACCCTGCGCTACACCATGGAGGTGGACATCTCCGACTTCTACGCCTTCGGCAAGAACATCCTCGGCCAGGGCACCTTTACCGTCACCGACCAGCTCAGCGACGGCCAGACCTTCTCCGCCGCCAATGCACCGAGCATCGTCATCCAGCAACACGGCGCATCGCAGGTCATCCCGGTGATCTACACCGCCACGGTGAATGCCGACGGCAGCACCACGCTGGTCTTCGACATCGGCGCGTCCATCGCTGCAGCCGTCCAGGGGCCCGGCCTCTATGCGCTGTTCGGCGACCTCTGGGATGACGATGTGCAGGAAGGCGCCACGCGGATGTCGATCGTCTACGACGCGACCATCGACACCACCTACACCTCCGACCACCCGCCCCATGACCAGCTCAACGAAGGCGACAGCGTCAGCAACAACGCGGTGGTGGATGCCACCGTGCTGCGCGACGCTGTGAACATCGGCGGCGAGCAGACCGACGGCTCCGGCACCACCAGCACCATCGACACCTCCAACATCGATATCACCCTGACCCAGGTGAACGGCGGCAATCCGCCGGCCAACGGCGAGCTGCGTCCCGGCGACGTGGTGACCTTCACCATCACCTACGACCTGCTGGTGGCGGACTACGAGAACTTCAAGCTCACCGCCTACCTGCCGCTGCCGCTGCTCAACGCGACGGGCATCAACTGGAGCATCGGCAACGGTGTCGGCCAGTGGAGCTTCGGCCCCGGCAACAGCATCCTCGACGTGCCCGACAGCGTGACCACCGGGGCGGGCAACTCGATCATCTTCGACTTCGGCAACTATGTGTCCGGCGGCCTCAACGGCGGCACGGTGCAGGTGCGCTTCACCATGGTGGTCGGCGACCAGCCCTACGCCGACCAGCGCGAACTCGACGTGCTGGCGCAGTCCAGCCAGACCACCACCATCGACAAGACGCCGCTGATCTCCTCGGATGTCGCGGTCATCGAATCGGTTGCCGAACCGGTGCTGGACATCAAGCACGGCGTGGTTTCCACCACCAACGGCACGGTCACCGGCACCACCGGCACCTGGGCCCAGCCGGGCACCACCGGCACGCCCTTCAGCGGCAGCGTGACCAGCCTGGCGGCGGTGGATGGCAACGTCAGCGGCATCGACGGCGCCGACACCCTGCGCCTGGCTACCGCCATCAAGAACAGCGGCGGTGGCAATGCCTTTGACGTCGCCACCAGCATCACCCTGCCGGCGGGCCTGGCCTTCGTCGGCGGCAGCCTGGCGGGAGCCAACCTGCAGATCTACCGCGGCGACGGCGCTCTGCTGCAGTCCGGCGTGGACTACACGGTCAGCGGCAACAGCATCACCTTCATCGACCGCAACGGCCAGGGAGCTCTCCTTGCCGGCCGCGCCGGTGCCCCTGACGGCAACGATGCCGCCGGGCGCAATGTGGTGGTGATCACCTACGACGTCACCGTGAGCAACGCCATCCTCGCCTCCAGCACCCTGCAAAGCAGCTCGGCGCTGACCAACTACGCCAGCGTCGAGGGCGGCCAGGATTTCACTCCGGTAGACATCGTCGAGGTCGCCAACCAGCAGGTGGCCGCGCCGACCATCAGCAAGACCTACAAGGACGGCAGCCTCAGCAGCGACGACTCCAGCGCCACCCACACCAGCGGCAGCAACCTGGCGATCGGCGAGACGATGACCTACGACATCGTCATCACCCTGCCCGAAGGCTCTACCGCCAACCTGCGCCTGGATGACCTGATCCCGCCGGGCCTGCGCCTGGACCTCTCGGCCTTCGGCGGTGCGGGCTACCAGATCATCTACAACGCCGTGAACAACGGCAGCGATCCGTTCAGTGGCGCGCTCGCGCAGAATTTCTCCGGCACCATCACGGTCGCAAGCTTCAGCGCCGACGGCAGCGATGGCGGCGACGTGCGCCTGGTGTTCAGCGCTGCCAACCCGGCGGCGGACAACAACACCGGCAACAATGCCTTCGTCATCCGCCTGGTGCTGGTGGCCAACAACATCGGCTCCAACCAGCAGGGCGTCACCCTGAACAACGGCGCGCAGCTCACCTACAGCGACCCCGACGGCGATACGCCCAACGGCACAGTGGCAGTGGATCGCAGCCTCGCCAGCAGCCAGCAGCCCGGCGTGACCATCGTCGAGCCGACCCTGTCGGTCACCCAGAAGCTCACCACCGACCCGTTGTTCGGCGGCTTCGGCGAGAACGCCCCGATCACCTGGGACATCACCATCAGCAACAGCAGCGGTACCGACGCCTTCGACCTGAGCTTCCTCGACAATCTGCCCGTGCAGATCAGCGGGATGACCATCACCAACATCAGCGGTGCCGCCGCTGGCAGTTTCGTCATCGTCAATGGCGTGCTGCAGACCAGCGGCAAGGTGGACCTGGCCAACGGCGGCAGCATCGTCATCAGTCTTTCCGGGGTGGTCAACGACCAGGTCGGCACGGTGCCGGTGATGACCAACAAGGCCAGCGTGCAGTGGACCAGCCTGGACGGTATCGACAGCGGCGAGCGCAACGGCACCGATGGCATCCTCGCAAGCGGCGTGCTCAACGACTACAGCATCGACAACACCCTGCTGATCCCGGTCTCCAACCAGATCCAGATTTCCCGTGTCGGCGGCATGCAGGACACGCCGCCGCCCACCAACGCCAGCGGCGTGGTCGACACCTCGGCGCCGGTCGAACAGGTGGCGGTCGGCGAAGTGATCCGCTACCGCGTTGCCGTGCAGATCGCCTCCAGTGCCACTGGCAACACCAACTACCAGATCGTCATCGACCTCGCTCCGGGTCTGGAATTTCTCGCCGCCGACCTCAACAAGATCCTCATCGCCTTCGTTTCCAGCACCCAGGGCGGGCTCAACAGCAGCAACCCGCTGCTCGATGCCAACAGCGTGGCCGGCCTCTGGGTACAGGGCAACCAGCTCAGCGACATCGCCCGCCCGATCGACCCCAACGTGCCCGTCGACCCGTCCAACCCCGGCAGCTGGCCCGGCCCGACGGTGGTGCTGGACCCTTCCCTCTTCAGCATCGCTCCGACCAGCAGCCCGACCGGTGGCCAGCGGGTCACCATCAACCTCGGCACCCTGACCAATACCGAGCAGTTGCCCGCCGATACCGATATCGAGGGCGTGGTCATCGACTTCAACGTCCGCGTCCGCAACATCCTCTCCAACCAGGCCGGCAGCCAGCTGGGCATGCAGGTCAGCGAATACGTCGACAACAACAGCAACCCGCGCGGGCAGAGCGGGACCGTCTACGAGACCGTGGTCGAACCGGGCTTCAGCGACCCCAGCAAGTCGGTAATCGACCTATCGCTGAATCCCGGTAACAGCACCGACGCCACCCTGGAGGTGAGCTTCCAGCAGAACGGCAACGTGCCCGCTTATGACGTCCACCTGCAGGACAAGCTGCCCAACGGCAGCAATTACCAGTTCGTCAGCGTGACCATCAGCGCTGCCAACGGCACCAGCGCCACCTACACCGCGGCCGACTTCGCACCCGGCGGCGCCGCGACCCTGGCCGGCCTGACCCTGAACATCGATGCGAACCCCGCCAACGGCATCGGCCTGGATATCGCCAGGCTGAACGTCGGCGACAAGGTCAGCTTCCGCTACAGCGTCACCGTGCCCGACAGCCCCATCGCCAACAACGCCGCCAGCTCCGCGGTGCTGACCTGGACCAGCCTGCCGCAGAGCTTCACCAGCTGGGGCGGCTCGGCGGTGGGCAGCGCCAGCAGCGCGACCGGCGAGCGTACCGGGGACGACGGCCCCGGCGCCGACAACAGCGTACTGAACAACTACGTGAAGAGCGTCGGCATCGCCTTCGGCATGGTCCGTGGCACCCTGTGGAACGACACGGCGTCGGCCACCGGCAGCGCCACGCCCGATGGCCCCGGCCTTGCCGGGCAGACCGTGACGCTGACCTGGGCCGGCGCCAACGGCATCTTCGGCGACGCCGATGACGAGGTGTTGGGCAGCACCACCACCGATGCCAACGGCGAGTACGTGTTCGGCATCCTCCCGGCGGGTGCCGGCAACCTCTACCGCATCGAAGCGCTGGCCAACATCAGCGACGTCAACGGCACCAGCGGCAATCAGCTACGGGTACGCATCGACAGCGACGGCAGCGCCAACGGCAACGCCCGCGTCGAACTGAGCCTGGACGCCAGCAGCAGCTCGCCGCAGGGCGAGGCCGACTTTGGCTACGTGCACATCAACGAAGCGCCGATCAACACCGTTTCCGACCAGAGCGGCGCGGAAGACACCGTGCTGCACATCGGCGGCCTGGCGGTCAGCGACGTCGACGCCGGCAATGGCCAGCTGACCATCACTCTTTCGGTGCTCCACGGCGTTCTCTGGATCAGCGCCACAGCACCGGCCGCCGACGCCACGCCACCGACTGGCGCCAGCACCCAGCTGGTGCTGACCGGGACCCTCGCCCAGCTCAACGTGCTGCTCAGCCAGCTCTATTACAAGGGCAACCAGGACTTCAACACCTTCCGCGATCCCGAAACCCTGACCATGGTCACCAACGACCAGGGCAACTTCGGCGACTCACCCGGTACCGGCGACGGCATCCCCGGGCAGAACCCCACGGACGCCCTGAGCGATACCGATGAGATGAATATCGTCATCGCTCCGGTCAACGACGCCCCCATCGCCCACCCGGACATCGGCATCGCCGTCGAGGCCGGCGGCCTTAACAACGCCGACCCCGGGGTGAACCCGACGGGCAACGTGCTGGACAACGACAGCGACGTGGACATCGACACCAACAACGATGTGATCCGGGTTGTACGCCTGGAGAACGCCGACGGCGGTTTCGTCCTGGTGCCTGCCGTCGGCGTCGTCAGTCTGGCCGGCCGCTACGGCACGCTGTACATCACTGCCACCGGTGGTTACCAGTACGAAGTCGACAACAACAACACAGAGGTGCAGGCGTTGCGCAGCGCCGGCGATGTGCTGCGCGAGTCGTTCGGCTACTTCATCGAGGACATCGCCGGACTGGGCAGCTCGACGTCCCTGACCATCGACATCCACGGTGCCAACGATACCCCCGTCGCGCAGAACGACACCGGCGCCGCCATCGAGGCCGGCGGCACCAACAACGGCACTCCCGGCAGCGATGCCACCGGCAACGTCCTGGACAACGACAGTGACGTGGACGCAATAGTCTACGGCGAGACCAAGGCCGTCAGCCTGGTGCGCTTCGACGGCACCGGCGGTGGCGCCATCCTGCCGGTCGCCCCCGGCTCACCGACCACTGTTGCGGGCCTCTACGGAAGCCTGACGATCAACTCCGACGGCACCTATCGCTACGTGGTGGACAACAACAATCCCGTGGTCCAGGCGCGGTCCCCCAGCGACCCTCTCCTCTCCGAGCAGTTCACCTACCAGGTGACCGACAAGGGCGGCCTGAGCGCCATCGCCACCCTCACCATCACCATCCAGGGCGCCAACGACGCGCCGGTGGCAGTGGACGACCACGGCAGCGCCACGGCCGGCGCCAGCGACGGCAGCCCGGCACCGGTCAACGCCAGCGGCAACGTGATCACCGGTAACGCCGGGGTGGGCACCGACACCGATGTCGACACTGTCGACCGGCCCAACGCTGACAAGCTCAAGGTCGACGGCGTGCGCTCCGGCCTGGAAAGCGCCGGCGGCACGCTGACCGGCGTCACCAGCGGCATCACCACGAACATCACCGGCACGGTCGCCCGGCTGGCCAACGGCACCCTCATCAGCGGCAACTTCGGCCAGCTCAGCCTGGGCGACGACGGCACCTACACCTTCGTCGTCAACAGCGCCGATCCGGCCATCCAGGCACTCACGGCAAACCAGAGCCTGGACGTGATCTTCACCTACCGCATCCACGACACCGGCGGGCTGACCGACCAGGCGCAGCTGGTGATCACCGTGACCGGGGTCAACGACCCGCCGGTGGTCAACCCGGTCAGCGTCGATGCCATCGAGGCCGGCGGTCTGCTCAACAATGTGCCGGGGCTGGACCCCAGCGGCAGCATCCGCTCCTCCTACAGCGACCCGGACGGCGACCCGGTGACCATCTCCGGCTACGTCAACTTCAACGGCACCGCCGGTACCCTCGGCCAGAGCCTGGCCGGTCGCTACGGCAGCCTGGTACTCGACGCCCAGGGCAACTACCGCTACGTGGTGGACAACAACAATGCGCTGGTACAGGCGTTGCGCACCAACCAGCAGACCCTCAGCGACGTATTCCAGTACACCGTCACCGATGGCAACGGCAAGTTCGTCACTGCCTCTTTCAGCGTGGTCATCCATGGCCGTAACGACACCCCGATCGCCGTCGACGACACCGGCGACGCCATCGAGGCGGGCGGCACCAACAACGCCACGCCGGGTGCGCCGGCCACCGGCAACGTGATGACCAACGACGTCGACGTCGACGGCAACATCTACGGTGAGTCCCGCACCCTGGACGCCCTGCGCACCGGGACGAGGAGCGACAACGGGGTGTTCCTCAGCCTGGTCAACGGTACCCGTACCCTGGCCGGCAGCTATGGCAGCCTGACCCTCAACGCCGACGGCACCTACACCTACGTGGTCAACGACAGCCTGGCCGCCGTGCAGGCGCTCAAGACCGGTGACAGCCTGACGGAAGTCTTCACCTACCGCATGCACGACACCGATGGCGCCAACTCCATCGCCCAGCTGACCATCACCATCGCGGGCCGTTACGACGCCCCGGTGGCCAATGACGACATCAACTACGCGGTGGCCAACCTCGACGGAAGCGGCGGGCGCAATCCCACCGGCAACGTCATTACCGGCATCGGCCTGCTTGGCGGCGTATTCGGCGCCGACACCGATGTCGATGCCGGCGACCACATGCGTGTCACCACCATCGCGGTCGGCCCGGAAGGTGCGCAGGTAAGCACCGTGACGGTGACACCCGGCAGCCCGCAGACCATCGCCGGCGCGTTCGGCACCCTGGTGATCAATGCCGACGGCAGCTACCAGTACTTCGTCGACAATACCAACGCAGACATCATCGCCCTCGGCCCGCTGGCGTTCGCCCTGGAATCCTTCACCTACCAGGTCACCGACGATGGCGGCCTGCACGACCAGGCCACGCTGATCATCCTGGTCCGCGGCCAGAACCAGCCACCGGACACCGCGCCGGACTTCGGCACGGCGGTCGAAGACGGCGGCCTGCACAACAACGTGCCGGGCAGCAATCCATCCGGCAACGTGCTGGCCAACGACACCGACCCGGACACCATCACCACCATCCCGCAGGACGTGATGCACGTGGCCTCCTACTGGGCCGGCGACGGCCCGCCGCCGGCCAATGCCGCGGCCCCCGGTCAGAGCCTGCGTGGCCAGTACGGAACCCTGACGATCAACGACGACGGCAGCTGGAGCTACGAACTGGACAACTCCCTGGCGGAAGTGGAAGCCCTGCGCGCCAGCGGCCAGACCCTGCAGGACAAGTTCACCTACCTGGGCGCGGACATCTGGGGCGGCGCCACTCCCGGCCTGCTGACCATCACCATCGACGGGCGCAACGACACGCCGATCGCCAGCGACGACAACGCGCTGGCCGTGGAAGCCGGCGGCGTCAACAACGGCACACCCGGCGTCGACCCGCGCGGCAACGTGCTGGACAACGACACCGATGTCGACGGCGTGCAGTACGGCGAAACCAAGACAGTCGTCTACTTCACCAACCAGAACGGTGCCACGACCAACGCCGGCAACGTGCTGCAGGGCCTCTACGGCAAACTGACGATCAACGCCGACGGTAGCTACGAGTACCGCGTCGACAACGACAACCCCACCGTGCAGGCCATGCGCAGCGCCAACGAAAAGCTGCAGGAAGTCTTCACCTACCGCATGCGCGACACCGCCGGCGCCTCCTCGGACGCACGCCTGACCGTGGTCATCGACGGCGCCAACGACAACCCGGTGGCCCGCGACGACAGCAACAGCGCCACCGACCAGACGCCGGCCCCGCAGGCCAGCGGCAACGTCCTGCCCAACGACAGCGACGTGGATGGCGGCGACTCGCTGAGCGTCACCGGCATCCGCACCGGGCAGGAAACCGACAGCGGCACCCGCGGAGTGGTAGGTCAGCCGATTGCCGGGCGCTACGGCACGCTCGTCCTCAACGCCGACGGCAGCTACACCTACAGCATCGACCTGAGCAATCGCGAAGTACTCGCCGCGGCAGGCCTGGGGCAGGTCCTCAAGGACTATTTCACTTACACCATCAGCGACCTGGCCGGCGCCACCGACGATGCCGTGCTGACCATCACTCTGGACATTGCCACGCCGTACATCCCGCCGGGCCCGCACTTCGACCGCTTCGGCGACGACGGCCGGCCGTATCAGCGGATCCCCGACGTGAGCCCGGCGATCTTCGTGCAGCCGGTGGTGGAGCGCATCGACGAGCGCCTGTCGCTTTCCAACTGGGGTGCCGACGGCAGCAACATCCGCTTCTTCGCCACCGCGGAAACCGACAGTCCCTCCCTGGGGGCCCAGCTGGGTGAAGTCAGGGGCCAGTTCGTCGCCCGCGCCGTGGCCGAGAGTCGCCGCGCCGCGGCCCTGGACCAGGCCTGGGTAGAAGGTCGACACGGCGTCATCAGCCTCACCGCCGACGGCCTGCTGCCTGACCCGTCGGTGTGGGCGCCGTTCCCCGCCGACATGCTCGGCAAGACCGAAAAAGCACAGACCGCGCCGGGCTTCCGCGCCCAGTTGCGGGATGCCGCCCAGCGCCGGAGCGGCCAATGAGGAACCTGCGACTTTCTAGGATCGATCAAGGACAGACTATGCCTGCCTACGCCCTGAAATGCCTGAGCGCCACCATCACCGTCAGCATTCTCCTCAGCGCCTGTTCGGCGTTCGAGCCCAAGCCCTACACTGAGGAGGAAATGCGCCAGCGGGTGATCGACGACCAGGCGCGGATGTACAAGGAGCAGGAGCCGGTCAACGGGCCGATCACCTTCTACGAGGCCTCGGCGCGCGCGCTGAAGTACAACCTCGACTACCGCCTGAAGCTGCTGGAAAGCGCGCTGGCCTCCGACCTGCGCGATGTCACCAGCCACGAGATGCTGCCGCGGGTGGTCGCCTCCGCCGGCTACGCCGGGCGCAACAACGACTCCGGCGGCACCTCCATCGGCATCGAGGACCGCCAGGTCAGCCTGCGTCCGTCCACCTCGGAAGAGCGCTATCGCCAGCTCTACAGCCTCGGGTTGTCCTGGAGCCTGCTGGACTTCGGCGTGGCCTACTTCCGCACCCAGCAGAAGAACGACCAGATGCTGATGGCCGAAGAGCGCCGCGAGAAGGTCGCGCAGAACGTCCTGCAGGACGTGCGCAACGCCTACTGGCGCGCCCTGGGCGCCCAGCGCCTGCTGCCGGAAGTGGACGGCCTGCTGATGCGCACCCACCGCGCCCTGACCTCCGCCCGCGAGGCCGAAGGCAAGGGCCTGCTGCCGCGCCAGGACATCCTCGCCTACCAGCGCGCCCTGCTCGACTCGGTGTACATGCTCACCGTGCGCCGCCAGGACCTCGAGTTCGCCCGCGCCGAACTGGCCGCGCTGATGTCGTTGCCGCCGAACACCAAAATGGTCCTGGCCGACATCGGCGAGCAGCCGCTGCCGCTGGTGACCAACAACGTCGAGCAGCTCGAGCGCCTGTCCCTGGAGCGCCGCCCGGAAATCATGGAGGAGTGGTACCGCAAACGCGTCGACATGAACGACCTGAAGATCGCCAAGGCCCAGCTGTGGCCCAACGTGAGCTTCAACTACGGCTACGAGTACGACTCCAACAAGTACCTGTACAACAACGACTGGAACCAGACCGGCATCAACGTTTCGATGAACCTGTTGCGCCTGGCCCAGTACCCGGACATCAAGGCCGCCGAAGCCAGCCAGGAAAAGACCGACGACATGCGCCGTACCGCGCTGTCCATGGCGATCCTCACCCAGGTCCGCGTCGGCCTGCTGCGCTACCAGCTGGCCAGGCAGGAAGTGGAGTTCGCCGACGAGAGCCTGCGCGTCGACCAGAGCCTGCTCAGCTACGCCCAGTCCGCCCGTGGCGCCGCCCTGGGCAGCGAGCTGGAGCTGATCCGCGCCGAGGGCCGCTTCCTGCTCTCGCGCTACCAGCGCGAGGCCGCCTACTCCGACGCCCAGGCCGCCTGGGGCCGGCTGTACAACTCGGTGGGCTTCGAGGTGATGCCCAAGGAGATCGAGAACCACGACGTGAAGACCCTGGCGCGGGAAATCCAGCGCACCCTGGAGCAGCAGACCAGCACCAACCTGCTGGCCAGCAGCGGCACCACGACCGTACAACCGACCGCAGGGCAAGCCTCCGCAGGGCAGAAGGAAACCGCCAATGCCGCGCAGTAAGCCGTACCTGCTCCTCCCGCTGTGCCTGATGCTGCTCCAGCCGGCGCAGGCCGATGATGCCACCAGCGGCCTGCCACCACTGCCCGACAACCAGGACCCCGGCGCCATCCGCGTGCTGCTGGTGTCCAACCTGGAAACCACCCTCTCCGCGCAGATGAACGGCACCCTCGGTGCGCTCAAGGCGAGCCTGGGCGACAAGGTCGCCAAGGATGCCGAACTCGCCCAGCTCAACTGCGTGGAGGTGAATGCCCGCGCCAAGGTCGCCGCCGCCGAACTGAACATGGCCCGCTCCAATCTTGCCGCCAAGCAGAACCTGCGCAAGCTCGACGCGGTGGGCGACCTGGAAGTCGCCATGGCCAACACCGAAGTGCAGAAGGCCGATGGCGCCCTCACCCTGGCCCGCGCCCAGGCTGGCTACTGCCTGGTCGATGCGCCCTTCTCCGGGCGCATCGCCAAGGTCTACGTCAAGCCGTACCAGACGGTGACGGCCGGTACCCCGCTGTTCGACCTGGTCAGCGACGGCGCGCTGAAGGTCCGTCTCAACGTGCCCTCCTCCATGCTGCCCAGCCTGCGCCCGGACATGCCGCTGGAAGTGGACATCCACGAAACCGGCAAGCACTACCCGGCCAAGGTCAGCGTGATCAACGCGCGGGTCGATGCCGTGGCGCAGACCGTGGAACTGGAGGCGAAGCTGGACGCCAGCTACCCCGAACTGATCGCCGGCATGAGCGGGGTCGCGCGCTTCCCCGAAAGCCATGAGTGAGCTGCTGCCGCCCCCCCAGCTGCTGCTGAGCCTGGCCAATGTGCGCGACAAGGCACTGACGGCCGAGTCCCTCGGCGCCCTGGCCTTCAGCATCGCCAATGACCTGTTCCCGCTGCTGCGCTTCCACCAGGCGCTGGTGTTCGCCTGCCACGACACGCGCAACGAGCTGCTCGCGGTGTCCGGCCTGGCCAAGCCCACCGAGGACTCGCCCTATCTGGTCTGGCTGGAGCGCGCCAGCCGCTGGGTCGCCACGCAACTGCCCGACGCCACGCCGACCTGGCTGGCCCGCGAAGCCATCGAACCGCCCGCCGACATCGCCGAAGGCTGGAGCGAGTGGTGGCCCGCCGGCCTCTGGTGCGTGCCACTGCACGACCGCGCCGGCAAGCGCCTGGGGCTGGTGCTGTTCCTGCTCGACGAGCCGCCGGCGCGCAACCTGCAACCGCTGCTTCAAGGTGTCTGGCAGACCTGGGCCCACGCCTGGGCGTCGTTCGGGCCGCGCACCCGCCTGCGCTTCTGGCGGCCGAGCAAACGCCAGCTGCTGGTCGGGGTGATCGCCCTGGCGGCGCTGCTGCTCATCCCCGTCCGGCAAACCGCCCTGGCGCCGGCTGAAGTCGTCTCGCGCAACGCCCAGGTGATCAGCTCGCCCATCGACGGGGTGATCGTGAAAATGCTGGTGCGGCCCAACCAGAACGTCGAGCTCGGCACGCCCCTCTTCGAGCTGGACGAAACCACCCTGCGCAGCCGCGCCGACGTGCTGGCCAAGGAAGTCGCCGTGGCCGACGCCGAACTCATGGCCGCCAGCCAGCGCGCCTTCGACAACCCGCAGAGCAAGAGCGAACTCAGCGTGCTCGACGGCCGCGCCCGCCAGCGCCGCGCGGAACTGGCCGCCGTGCAGGCGCAACTGGCGCGCACCCGTGTGCTCGCCCCGCGCGCTGGCGTAGCCGTGTACAGCGACCCCAACGACTGGCTGGGCAAACCGGTGGTGACTGGCGAGCGCATCCTGCAGATCGCCGACCCGAAGGCGCCGGGCATGCGCATCCAGCTGCCGGTGGCCGACGCCATCGCCCTGGAGCCGGGGGCAAAAGTGGCGCTGTTCCTCACCGCCTACCCGCTCGACCCGCTGCATGGGGAAATCCTCGATACCAGCTACCAGGCCAAGCCCAGCGACGAAGGCGTGGCCTCCTACCGCCTGCTGGCCAGCGTCGAGACCCCCCCGCCCCATGCACGCCTGGGCCTGCATGGCACCGCCAAGCTCTACGGCGAACGCGTCGTCCTGGGTTACTACCTGCTGCGCCGGCCACTGGCCTCCGTGCGCGCCTGGACCGGCTGGTAACGGCGATGGACATTGCCGCCGAAGACCTGCCCACCCCGCCGCTGCGCGACGACCTGCGCCTGGACGAAGCTGCGCCCGGCCCGGACGGCGAGCCGGTGTGGGTGATCCAGGACAGCGTGCTCAACCGCTTCTACCGCATCGGCTGGCTGGAGTTCGAATGCCTGCTGCGCTGGGAGCAGACGCCGCGGCAGATCAGCGAGCAGATCGCCGAGCAGACCGCGCTCAAGCCCGACGCCGAGCAGGTGCTGGGCTTGCGCCAGTTCCTCGAACACCACCAGTTGCTCCGTCCCGGCCCCGAAGCCCTGGCGCGGCTGGCCGCGCGCAGCGAAGGCAAGCAATGGATGACCTGGAACTGGTGGCTGCACCACTACCTGTTCTTCCGCATCCCTCTGCTACGCCCGCAGCGCTTCCTGCGCGCCATCGCCGGCAGCCTCGACTGGCTGTTCAACCGCTACGTGGCGATCCTGGTGCTGCTGCTCAGCCTGGCCGGCATCGTGCTGGTGGCGCACCAGTGGGACACCTTCACCCACGACGTGGTGGAGTCCTTCTCCTTCGAGGGCCTGCTCAGCTTCGCCGCCGCTCTGGTGGTGGCCAAGACGCTGCACGAGCTGGGGCATGCGCTGGTGGCCACACGGCTGGGCCTGAAGGTCGCGCACATGGGCATCGCCTTCGTGGTGATGTGGCCGATGCTCTATACCGACACCGGCGAGAGCTGGAAGCTGCGCAGCAACCGCCAGCGCCTGGCCATCGCCAGCGCCGGAATCATCACCGAGCTGGGCCTGGCCGGGCTCTCCACCCTGGGCTGGGCGCTGGCCGACCCCGGCCCGCTGCGCAATGCCCTGCTGTACCTGGCGACCACCAGCTGGGCGCTGTCGCTGGCGCTGAACGCCAGCCCCTTCATGCGCTTCGACGGCTACTTCATCTTCTCCGACCTGCTGGACTTCCCCAACCTGCACGAACGCGCCGGCGCCCTGGCGCGCACCACGCTGCGGCGCAACCTGCTGGGGCTGGACGAGCCCTGGCCGGAGCACTTCCCCACCGGCAAGCGCCGAGCGCTGGTGGCCTTCGCCTTCGGCACCTGGGTCTACCGCCTGCTGCTGTTCCTCGGCATCGCCGTGGCGGTCTACTACTTCTTCTTCAAACTGCTGGGGATCTTCCTGTTCGCCGTGGAAATCAGCTGGTTCATCGTTCAGCCCGTGTGGCGCGAACTCAAGGTCTGGTGGCAGCGCCGTGCGGAAGTGAAGCCGCGGCGCAAGCTGGTGTTCCTCGCGCTGCTCGGCGCCATCGTCCTGCTGCTCGCCATTCCCTGGCGCACCCAGGTGCATGCCATGGGCCTCGCGCACGCGGCGCAGCAGCTGCACGTCTACGCGCCCTTCCCTGCGCTGCTGCGCGACCTGCGCCCGGGCGGTGAAGTCGGCAAGGGTGAAACCCTGGCGGTGATGGAAGAGCCCGACATTGCCGCCAAGGTGGCTGGCAGCGAGGCGAGTATCCGTGGTTACCAGGGGCGGCTGGCGGGCATGCTGGCCGACCCGTCCGGGCTGACCGAGGAAGCCGTCACCCGCCAGCGCCTGGGCGTGGAGTACCAGCAGGCCCGCGCCGCGCGCAACGAGATGGCCCGCCTCAACCTGCAGGCGCCGTTCGCCGGGCGCTGGCTGGACGTCAACCCGGACTGGAAGCCCGGCCAGTGGATCAACACCCGCGAGCCTATCGGCGTTCTGGTGGACCCGCAGCACTGGCTGGTGGACGCCTACGTCAAGCAGGACGAAGTGCAGCGCCTCACCGACGGCGGCCATGTGCGCTTCTACCCCGAAGGCGTGCCACGTCCTATCGAGGGCCAGGTGGTGCTGATCGGCACCACGCGCATCAGCCAGCTGGAACAGCCGATGCTCGCCTCGCGCTACGGCGGCCCGCTGAACGTCAACCCGCAGGGCGAGGCGCTGGTGCCCAACCCGGCGCTGTTCCACGTACTGGTGAAGCTGGACGCGCCACCACCGGGCCTGCACGAGACCCGTGGGCACCTGCAGATCGAAGGCGCCCGGCGCAGTTGGCTGGGCGAAGGTTTCACCCGGCTGTTGGCTGTCGCCCTGCGCGAGAGCGGCTTCTAGCACTGCAGGTTGATGCTCCGTGCTTGCGCCCCCGCGCAGGGTTCACTCCTTCGCCATTCCGAAACAATGCCGGGCCTGCGGGAACTGGCGCTCGCGCACCTCGCTGGCGAATCGCTCGGCCGCGGCGACTATCAGTTCGTCCACCCGCACGTACTGCTGCGCGAAGCGCGGAATCTGCTCGCCGGACAGCCCCAGCATGTCCTCGGTCACCAGCACCTGCCCGGCGCAGGCAGGTGAAGCACCGATGCCGATCACCGGAATCTCCAGCCGCTCACAGACCTGCCGCGCCACGGGCTCCAGCACGCCTTCGAGCACCACGCTGAAGGCCCCGGCGGCAGCGATGGCAGCCGCGTCGCGCAGCACCCGCGCCACACCGGCTTCCTCCTTGCCCTGAACCTTGAAGCCGCCGAGGGCATTGACCTTCTGCGGCATCAGGCCGATATGCGCCATCACCGGGATACCGCGCTCGACGAGGAAGGCGATGGTCCCGGCCATCTCCGCGCCCCCTTCCAGCTTCACCGCCTGGACGCCGCTCTCGGCAAGGACGCGCGCGGCGGCGAGGAATGCCTGCTGCGGCGAGGCCTGGTAACTGGCGAAGGGCATGTCCACCACCACGCACGCCCGCTGCGAGCCACGGACCACGGCAGCGCCATGGGCAATCATCATGTCCAGGCTGACGGCCAGGGTGTGCGGCATGCCGTAGAGCACCATGCCCAGCGAATCCCCCACCAGCAGCACATCGACATGCGGGTCGAGCAACCGCGCCATGGGTGCCGAGCAGGCAGTCAGCACGACCAGGCTGCCGGGCTCGCGGCGTTGGCGGATGTCCAGGATCGACAGGCGTTGTTGCGGACGATGGCTGCTCATGGTGCTCTCCACGGATGGCTGATATTGGCCGGGGAAGACGCTACCATCGGCCTTTCATGACCCACTTCCGACAGTGAGACAAGCTATGCCGTCAGCGGGACAGGATGCTCTGGCGCTTCCCGGCTTCACCGCGCTGCCGCGCCCGGTGTGGCTGCGCGCCTTCGACATGCCCGCCGGCCACGAGGTGGAACCGCATTCCCATCCCTGGGGCCAGCTGATGTACGCCGCCAGCGGCGTGCTGGAGGCAACGACCGAGCAGTACGCCTGCGTGATCCCGCCGCGCCGGGCCATGTGGCTGCCGGCCGGGGTGCGCCACAGCGCCCGCGCGCGGACGCTGGTGGTGCATCGCAGCTTCTACCTGGCGCCGGAGCTGGCCGTCGGCCTGGGGCCGTGCCGTGTGCTGGACGTCTCGCCGCTGCTGGACAACCTCATCCAGCGTGCCAGCGAGTTCTCCCGCGACTACCCCGACGAGGGCCCGGAAGCGCGGCTCATGCAGGTGCTGGTGGATGAACTGCACAGTGCGCCGGACTCCGGCCTGGCCCTGCCGCTGCCGCGTGACGCACGGCTGCGACGCGTCACCGATCACCTGCAGGAGCACCCCGGCGAGCGCCTGGGCATCGAGGACTGGGCGCAGCGCGTCGGCGCCTCGCGGCGCACCCTGGCGCGATTGTTCCGCGACGAGACCGGGCTGTCGTTCCGCGAATGGCGCGAGCGGGTGCGCCTGCTGGCGGCGCTGCCGCGGCTGGAGCGCGGCGAGTCGGTGACGCTGATTGCCGGCGAGCTGGGCTACGAGTCCACCTCGGCGTTCATCGAGCTGTTCCAGCGCCAGCTGCACACCTCGCCCGGCGCTCTGGCGCGGCAGATGCGGGCTGGCGGGTAGCCGCACCTGACAACAGACAGAGCGCTGGAACCAGCCTGCAGGAGCTGGCCATGCCTGCGACAGAGCGAGCGCCGACCTATCGCGGACGCAGTCCGCGGGCACACTCTTCCCGGCATTCGGTCGGAAGGATCGAGGCCGCCACTGGCGCGGACTGTGTCCGCGGTCGCGGGCGTGGCCCGCTCCTACAGGGAGCGACATCAACATGAGGATTTCTTGTGATGATCACGAGAACGTTGAGTTTGTCTCATGAACGCCATGCCGGGAGAATTTCCCCATCGTTGATTCAATGGAGAGATTCACATGGCGCTGGCACACAACCTCGGCTTTCCCCGCATCGGCCGCGACCGAGAGCTGAAGAAAGCCCAGGAAGCCTTCTGGAAGGGCGAACTGGACGAAGCCGGTCTGCGCGCCGTTGGCCGCGAACTGCGTGCCGCCCACTGGCAGGTGCAGAAGAACGCCGGCATCGAGCTGCTGCCGGTGGGCGACTTCGCCTGGTACGACCAGGTGCTGACCCATTCGCTGACCTTCGGCGTGATCCCCGAGCGTTTCCGCGCTCACGGCGACGTGAAGCCGAGCCTGCAGACCCTGTTCGCCATGGCGCGAGGCGTGAGTGCCGGCTGCTGCGGTGCCCACGCCCAGGAGATGACCAAGTGGTTCGACACCAACTACCACTACCTCGTCCCCGAATTCAGCGCTGACCAGCAGTTCGAACTGAGCTGGGAGCAGCTGTTCGAGGAAGTGGAGGAAGCCCACGCCCTCGGCCATCAGGTGAAACCGGTGGTAATCGGCCCGCTGACCTACCTCTGGCTGGGCAAGGCCAAGGGCGGCGACTTCGACAAGCTCGACCTCGTCGAGCGCCTGCTGCCGCTCTACGGCCAGATCTTCCGCCGCCTCGCCGCGCAAGGTGTGGAGTGGGTGCAGATCGACGAACCGATCCTCGCCCTGGACCTGCCGCAGGACTGGAAGAACGCCTTCGAGCGCACCTACAACCTGCTGCAGAGCGAGCCGCTGAAGAAGCTGGTGGCCACCTATTTCGGCGGCCTGGACGACAACCTGGGCCTGGCCACCGGCCTGCCGGTGGACGGCCTGCACCTCGACCTGGTGCGCGCGCCGGAACAGTTCCCGAGCATCCTCGACCGCCTGCCGGCCTACAAGATTCTTTCCCTCGGCGTGGTCAACGGCCGCAACGTCTGGCGCTGCGACCTGGAGAAGAGCCTGGAAGTGCTGCGCTACGCCCATGACCGCGTGGGCGAGCGCCTGTGGGTCGCGCCGTCCTGCTCGCTGCTGCACAGCCCGGTGGACCTGGAGCGCGAAGACCAGCTGGATGCCGAGCTGAAGAGCTGGCTGGCCTTCGCCGTGCAGAAGTGCGCCGAAGTCGCCCTGCTCGCCCGCGCCGTCAATGACCCGGAAGCGCCGGAAGTCATCGCCGCGCTGGAACAGAGCCGCACCGTGCAGACCAGCCGCGCCGCCTCGCCGCGCATCCACAAACCGGAGGTGAAAGCCCGCCTCGCAGCGGTGAAAGCCGCCGACAGCCAGCGCCAGTCGCCCTTTGCCGAGCGCATCGTCAAGCAGCGCGCCGGCCTGAACCTGCCGGACTTCCCCACCACCACCATCGGCTCCTTCCCGCAGACCTCGGCCATCCGCCTGGCCCGCCAGGCGTTCAAACAGGGCAAGCTCAACACCGCCGACTACACCGAGGCCATGCACAGCGAGATTCGCCACGCCGTGGAAATCCAGGAAAACCTCGGGCTGGACGTGCTGGTCCACGGCGAAGCCGAGCGCAACGACATGGTCGAGTACTTCGCCGAACAGCTCGACGGCTACCTCTTCACCCGCTTCGGCTGGGTACAGAGCTACGGCTCGCGCTGCGTGAAGCCGGCGGTGATCTTTGGCGACCTGAGCCGTCCGAAGGCGATGACCGTGGAATGGATCAAGTACGCGCAAAGCCTCACCAGCAAGGTGATGAAGGGCATGCTGACCGGCCCGGTGACCATGCTGATGTGGTCCTTCCCGCGCGAGGACGTCTCCCGCGAAACCCAGGCGCGCCAGCTGGCCCTGGCGATCCGCGACGAAGTGGTGGACCTGGAGAGCGCCGGTATCCGCATCGTGCAGATCGACGAAGCGGCCTTCCGCGAGGGCCTGCCGCTGCGCCGCGCCGACTGGGGCCGCTACCTCGGCTGGGCCACCGAAGCCTTCCGCCTGTGCGCCTCCGGCGTGCGCGACGAAACGCAGATCCACACCCACATGTGCTACAGCGAGTTCAATGACGTGATCGAATCCATCGCCGCCATGGACGCCGATGTCATCACCATCGAGACTTCGCGCTCGGACATGGAGCTGCTGGAAGCCTTCGAGCAGTTCGAGTACCCCAACGAGATCGGCCCGGGCGTCTATGACATCCACTCGCCGCGGGTGCCGGGCAAGGACGAGATGGTCAAGCTGCTGCGCAAGGCGGCGCAGCGCATTCCCGCCGAGCGCCTGTGGGTCAACCCGGATTGCGGCCTGAAGACCCGCGCCTGGCCGGAAACGGAAGCGGCGCTGGTGAACATGGTCGCGGCCGCCCGCGAGCTGCGCAAGGACCTGGCGCTGCTGGGCTGACCAACCTGGCGCCCTTCCCACCGTCTGACCCGCGCAGTCTTGTAGGGCGGATAACCCGTGCCGGGTTATGCGCCCTACGTTGCCGCAGGTTCATCTCGTGCCGCGTCGATCCGGCAGATGAGCGCAGCGCCCGACCGGCGTAATCTTGGAGCCCTTCCCACCCAGGCACGCAGGACCAGACATGAAGCAACTGCTCATCATCGGCATCGGCGCGGGCGACCCCGAGTACCTCACCGTGCAGGCGATCAACGCGATGAACCGCGCGGACGTGTTCTTCCTGCTGGACAAGGGCGCGAGCAAGGACAAGCTGATCCAGCTGCGCCGGGACATCCTCGAACGCCACGTCACCCGCAACGATTACCGCATCGTTGAAGCCGACAGCCCCGAACGCGTGCGCGAAGGCGATTATGCCGGGCAGGTGCGCGACCTCAATCGGGCCAAGCAGCAGGTGTTCGAGCGCCTGATCGACGAGGAACTGCAGGATGGCCAGTGCGGCGCCTTCCTCGTCTGGGGCGACCCGTCGCTGTACGACAGCACGCTGCGCATCCTCGATGCTGTCCTGCGCGAGGGCCGGGTGAGCTTCGACTACCAGATGATCCCCGGCATCACCAGCGTACAGGCGCTGGCCGCGCGCCACCGGGTGCCGCTGAACGCCATTGGCCAGTCGGTGCAGATCACCACTGGCCGCCGCCTGGCCGAGGGCTTTCCGGCCAACGCCGAGAGCGTCGTGGTGATGCTCGACGCCGAGGATACCTACCGTCAGCTGGACGACCCGGAACTGGAAATCTACTGGGGCGCCTACGTCGGCACGGCGGACGAAATCCTCCGTAGCGGGCGGCTCGCCGAGGTCGGCGAAGACATCCAGCGCACTCGCCGGGCAGCCCGCGAGGCCAACGGCTGGATCATGGACACCTACCTGCTGCGGCGCACACCCAAGGACGAATGAGCGCTTGCCTGGGGCGGATACCCCATGCCGGATCAGGTTCCGAGCAGGCCCGGCAAAAGCGGCTAGAGTGATTGGCGTTGTGTCGCCAACGCCCGCCGGAGCGCACCGCTCATGCCCAACGCCAGCCTCGCCCGTTTCATCGAACACGCCACCCAGCTCAACCGCCAGGAATCCGAACCCTGCCAGTGCGTGGCCTCGCTGGCGCCCTTCATGATGGAACTGCTGGCCCATGCCGGTGACTTCCTCGAAGCGCACCACTACCAGAGCGACCCGTTCCACTACGCGCGCAACCTGATCTACCAGGCGCCCGATGACAACCTGTCGCTCTACGCCCTGGTCTGGTCGCCGGGCCAGTGGACGCCAGTACACGACCACGGCAGCTGGGGCGTAGTGGGCATAGTCGAAGGCGTGCTGGAGGAGCGCAGCTACGTCTGCCTGTCCGCCGATCGCCAGCGTGACGAAGGCATCGAACTGGTCAAGGGCGGCATGATCCTGCTGCCGCCGGGCGCGGTCACCAGCTTCGTCCCCAACCCCGACCACATCCACGTCACCGGCGTCCCCGCCGACCGTCCGCGCGCGGTCAGCCTGCACCTTTACGGGCGGATGATGAACAACTACCACATCTACGACGTCGAGGCCGGCACCCGGCACTTCGTCGAGGTCGAGCACAACGGTTGAATCACCCGCCGGGCCTGCCTGCCGAACCACCGCAGAGACTTGCCCGACGCGATCTATACTGACACCGGCGCGCGGACAGGAACTCCCGCAGCGCATGCCCTGTGGCGGAGGATGGTCAATGAATGCACCTGGTCCCGTTGTTCGTCCGACGATCCTGATCGTCGACGATGCCCCCGAGAACCTCACGCTGCTCTCGGACCTGCTCAAGCTGCTGTACCGCGTCAAGGCCGCCCGCAGCGGAGAGAAGGCGCTGCAGGTCGCCCTGTCCGACGAGCCACCGGACCTCATCCTGCTGGACGTGATGATGCCCGGCATGGACGGTTTCGAGGTCTGCCGGCGCCTGCGCGACGATGCCCGCACGCGCCACATCCCGGTGATCTTCATCACTGCGCAGAACACTGCCGACGAAGAACTCCGCGGCCTGGAGCTGGGCGCGGTGGACTACCTGACCAAACCGATCAACCCGCCCACCGTGCTGATGCGCGTGGACAACCAGCTGCGCCTGAAGGCCGCCGCCGACTTCCTGCGTGACCAGAACGAATACCTCGAGCAGGAAGTGCAGCGCAGAACCCGCGAGCTGGCGGCCATCCAGGACGTCACCATCATCGCCATGGCGTCCCTGGCCGAGACCCGCGACAACGAAACCGGCAACCACATCCGCCGCACCCAGCACTATGTCAGCGCGCTGGCCGAGCACCTGGCGCAGCGGCCGCGCTTCGCCGCCGAGCTGGATGAGGAAACCCGGCAGCTGCTGTTCAAGTCCGCACCGCTGCACGACATCGGCAAGGTCGGCATCCCCGACCACATCCTGCTCAAGCCCGGCCGCCTGACGCCCGAGGAATTCGAGCTGATGAAGACCCACACCACACTCGGCCTCGATGCCCTGGAGAAAGCCGAGGAGCGCCTGGGCATGGACGTGCCCTTCCTGCGTCTGGCCAAGCAGATCGCCTACGGCCACCACGAAAAATGGGACGGCACCGGCTACCCGCAGGGCCTGGCCGGTGATGCGATTCCCCTGTCGGCGCGGCTGATGGCGGTGGCCGACGTCTACGATGCGTTGATCAGCAAGCGCATCTACAAGTCGCCGATGACCCACACCAGCGCAGTGGAGTTCATCCGCAGCCAGCGCGGCCAGCACTTCGACCCGGACGTGACCGATGCCTTCCTGGCCCTGCAGGACAGCTTCCGAGGCATCGCCGAGCGCTTCAACGACGGCGCCCCGACCGAACCAGCCCCGGTTCCGACCGGGGCCTGATTCGCAGCGCACGCGGCAACCCTGCCAGGAGGCGGCCCGATGTTGACTCCGCTCGGCTATCTTCAGCGCCTCAGGCTGCGTACCCGGCTGGTGCTCGGCTTCGGCGGCATCCTCCTGCTCGCCCTGTTTCTCGGCCTCTACGGCCTGCACGTACAGCGCCAGCAGATCGAACAGATCAACGTGATCTACGAGAAGGAGATGCTCGGCCTCTCGCACATCGAGGCGGCCCGGGTTGCCCTCGCGGGGATGGGGCGCAGCATTCGCCAGTTCGTCCTGGCATCAGACGAAAACGGCCGGGCCCAGGCGGTCAAGCAGTTCAACGAAGTCCGCAGCAACCTGCGCGAGGAAATCGAACTGGCGCGCCCGCTCATCTACCGTACCGCGGCCCAGCAGGGGCTGGTGCGCTTCGAAGCCGCCTACGAGGAGTACCAGGACCAGATCAAGCACGTGCTGGAGCTCAACGATCAGCCGATCCGCCACGGCCAGTCCACCGACCTGGGCGCCATCGCCCTGCTCTCCTCCACCGCGCTGCAACGGCCGGGCGAGGTAGCCAACCAGGCGCTGGCCGAGGTAGCTCAGGTCAAGCGCCAGGGCGCCGATCTGGAAGTGAACCTGGCCACGGAGCGCTTCTACCGCAGCGTCCAGCTGACCATCTGGCTGCTGGTGCTGGGCCTGGGCGGCGGCGCGCTGTTCGGCATTCTGATCAGCCAGTCGATCCGCCGGCCGGCCGACCAGCTGCGGTTCTCGGTGGATGCCCTGAGCAAGGGCGAGCTGGATGTGCAGGTACCCTTCCAGGATTACCCCAACGAGGTCGGCGAGATGGCGCGGGCGATCACGGCCCTGCAATCGGAAGCCCGGCAGATGGCCGACCAGCGCTGGGTCAAGACCGAGTTGGCAACGCTCAGCGGGCAGATGCAGGCCGTCGCCGGCACCACGCAGCTGGGCGATGCCGCCCTGTCATCGCTGGCGCTCCCCCTGGCGCTGCGCCGCGCGTCATTGCATGTGCATGAGGAGCAGAGCGCCGAGCTGCTCCTGCTGGGCAGCTATGCCGCCCCGCAGGACCTGCCGCAGCGCGTCCCCATGGGGCAGGGGTTGATCGGACAATGCGCGCGGCAGCGGGAACCGATCCGCCTGTCCTTGCCCGAGCGCAGCGTCGAAGGCGAATACGCCTTGCCGCTGTACCTCGAAGTGCTGCCGCTGATCCACGGTGAACGCCTGGTCGGCGTGCTGGCCCTGGAGCTGATGCAGCCGCCCGGCGCAAGCCAGCGCGCGCTGCTCGAAGAGTTCCTGCCGCTGCTGGCGATGAACCTGGAAATCCTCGAACGCACCTCGCGCACCGAGCAGTTGCTCAAGGAGACCCTGAGCCAGGCGGAACTGATGGAGCAGCAGGCTGCTGCCCTGCAGGAAAGCGAAAAACGCCTGCAGTACATCCTCGACTGCAGTCCGGTCAGCGTGGCCATCGCCACCCGCGACCGCCTGCACCTGGTGAATCCGGCGTTCGTCGAGAACTTCGGCCTGAAGGTCGGCGATGCCGCGGTCGGCCTCTATGTCGAGCGGGCCGACCGCGAGGCGGTGTGGAACGACATGCTGGCGGGCGAGCAGATGATCGAGCGCGAGGTGCGCATGTACGACAGCCGCGGTGGCGAGCGCGACATCCTCGCCACCTACCTGCCCGTGCTCCATCATGGCGAGCCCGCCGTGCTCGCCTGGCTCTACGACATCACCGCGCGCAAGCTGGTGGAGCAGCAGACGCGCCGCGCCAAGGAGCTGGCCGAGGATGCGACGCGTGCCAAGAGCGAGTTCCTCGCCAACATGAGTCACGAAATCCGCACACCGATGAACGTCATCATCGGCATGAGCAGCCTCGCCCTGAAAAGCGGGCTGAACCCGCGCCAGCACAACTACGTGCAGAAGGTCCACCGCTCCGCCGAGGGCCTGCTGGGAATCATCAACGACATCCTCGACTTCTCCAAGATCGAGGCCGGCATGATGACCGTGGAGCACGTCGAATTCCGCCTGGAAGACGTGCTGGAGCAGTTCACCGCGCTGGTCGGTTTCAAGGCCGAGGAAAGGTCGCTCGAACTGCTGTTCCAGCTCGACCAGCGCCTGCCCACTTCTCTGGAGGGCGACCCGCTGCGACTGGGGCAGGTCCTGCTGAACCTGGGCAACAATGCGGTGAAGTTCACCGAGCAGGGGGAGATCGTCCTGGGCATCGAGCCGGTGATGATCGGCAGCGGCGACGCCGAACTGCACTTCTGGCTGCGCGACACCGGCATCGGCATGACCGCCGAGCAGTGCGGCCGCATGTTCCAGTCGTTCATCCAGGCCGACACCTCCACGTCGCGGCGCTATGGCGGTACCGGGCTGGGACTGTCGATCTCCAGGAGCCTGGTGGAACTGATGGGCGGACGCATCTGGGTGGAAAGCGAACCGGGCAAGGGCTCGGTGTTCCACTTCCACGCACACTTCGGCATTCCCGAGACTGCCGCACCAAGGCGCATGCTGCGCGCTGACGAACTGCTCGGGGTGCGCGCCCTGGTGGTCGACGACAACGCCTCGGCTCGCGAGATCCTCTCGGGGATGGCGATCAGCTACGGGCTGGAGGTGGACGTCGCACGCAACGGCAGCGAAGCACTGGAATGGATCAGCGAGGCCGAACATCGCCAGTTGCCCTACCACCTGGTGCTGGTGGACTGGCAGATGCCGGGCATGGACGGCATCGAGGTGGTCGCACGCCTGCACGATGGCCACTGCGAAAACGTCCCGGCGGTGATCATGGTCACCGCCTTCGGCCGCGAGGAAGCACTGGAGGCCGCCCAGCAGCGCGGCGTCGAACTGGGCACGGTGCTGACCAAACCGGTGACACCCTCCACCCTGCTGGAATCGATCAACATCGCCCTGGGCAAGCAGAGCGTGGTCGAGCCGCGCAGCCGCGAACGCCAGAGTGCCACCGACGAAGCCCTGGCCCGGGTCGCCGGCAGCCGGGTGTTGCTGGTGGAGGACAACGAACTGAACCAGGAACTGGCGATGGAGTTGCTGGGAGATGCCGGTATCGAGGTGGTGCTGGCCTGCAACGGCCAGGAAGCGCTGGACCGGCTGGCCGTCGACAGGCGTTTCGACTGCGTGCTGATGGACTGCCAGATGCCGGTGCTCGACGGCTACGCGGCCACCCAGGCGCTGCGCCGGCGCCCGGAGCTGGCGCAACTGCCGATCATCGCCATGACTGCCAACAACATGGCCGGCGATCGCGAACTGGCGCTGGCGGCCGGCATGAACGACCACATCGCCAAGCCCATCGACCCGCCCGCGATGTTCCTCACCCTGTCGCGCTGGATCGAGCCGCGGCAGCACCCGGAAACCGCGAGCGCGCCGACCGCACCGCCGGCCGGCCGCTTCGACCTGCCTGGTATCGACAGCCGCGCCGGGCTGGCGACCTGCGCTGGCAAGGCAGCCCTCTACGAACGCCTCCTGCAGCGCTTCCGCACCAGCTACCGGGACTTCGTCGACGAATTCCGCGCCCTGGATACTGCGAGCGACCCGACAGCTCGCCGCCGTGCGGCCCATACCTTGCGTGGTGCGGCCGCCAATATCGGCGCCCTGGCGCTGGCCAGGTCCGCCACGGTACTGGAAGACGCCTGCCAGGGGCCTTCGCCGGAAGAGCTGATCTCGCGACTGCTGTTCGATGTACAGGCGCAGCTGGAGACAGTGCTGACGAGCCTGGAGACTCTCGGCGCCGTGCCGGCCGCAGAGCCGCCGGCCGCCGCCATGCCCGAGGAGCAGATCGCCGCACTCCTCAAGCAGCTGCACGCCTTGCTGGAGGACAGCGATACCGGCGCCGGCGAGCTGATCGGGCGTCTGGGCAGCGCCTTCCCGGACGCGCCCCGCGCCGCGCTGCTGCGGGAGATCACCGAAGCCGTCGAAGGCTTCGACTACGAGCGCGCCCTGGAACAGCTGCAGCGGCTGCTGGACGCGACGCCAGAGCCCCTGCAGCCGCCAGCCTGAGCCGGCGGCCTCAGAGCGTCCGGATCGAGGTGCTGATGGCCCGCGCGCACTCGATGGCCGCCGGCGCCAGGCGGCGTTCGGCGTCCTCGCGGGTCCAGCGGCTGGTGGGCGCCACCACGTGCACCGAAGCCACCGGCCGCCCCTGGCTGTTGCGCACCGGGGCGGCCACCGCCATGTCGCCGAGGAACAGCTCCTCGCTGTTGATCGCATAGCCCTTGCGGCGAATCTCGGCGATCTCCGCGAGGATTTCCTCCAGCGAAGTGCGGGTGTACTGGGTGTGGCTCGACAGGTCGCTGCCCTGCAGCAGCTCGAGCACCTCGTCATCGCTCAGCGCACTGAGGAAGGCGCGGCCCGAGGCGGTGCAGTACATGGGAATGCGGCTGCCGATGGGCAGGTGGATCGGGATGAATTTCGGCCCGACGAAGCGCGCCACGTAGAGCATGTCGGTGCGTACCGGCTCGGTGAGGTTGGTGGTCTCGCCAGTAGTCTGCGCCAGCTCGGCGAGGAAGGGATTGGCGACGTCCACCAGGGTGTCGGCGGCGAGGTAGTTGTAGCCGATCTCCATCACCTGCGGGGTCAGCTGGAAGCGCTTGGTCTGCGGGTGCTTGCTGACGTACCCCAGCGCTTCGAGCGTGTGGATCATCCGCTGCGCCGAGCTCTTGGTGATGTCGGCGGCCTCGGCCACCTCGGCCAGGTTCATGGTGCGATTGCTCGCATTGAATCCGCGCAGCACGGCCAGGCCCTTTTCCAGCGACTGATTGAACAGGCTGTTTTCGTTGTCACTCATGTCTCGTCCTTGGCAAGGAACTCGCCTTTATCAGGCATTGAATATCGATATGCGATATTTATAAATCTCTTTACGATTCTTGTAAATCATTTATATTGCAGCCAACGCCTCCTGCCGATACTCGAGGCCATCCATAACGCATAAAGACAACAATCCGCGTCAAATGGGAGTTCACCAATGCATCCTCGCCTCCGCGTGTTTTCCTGCGCCCTCGCGCTCGTCGCCAGCTGCGCTGCATCTTTCGCCGCCCAGGCCGAACCTCTGAAAGTCGGGGCTACCGCCACCGGCGTGCCCTTCACCTTCCTCGACGTCAAGACCAACAGCATCCAGGGCATGATGGTCGACTCCGCCCAGGCCGTGGCCAAGGCCGGCGGCTTCGAGGTGGAAATCGCCCAGACCACCTTCGCCGCGCTGATTCCTTCGCTCACCGCGAAGAAGATCGACCTGATCTCCGCCGCCATGCTGCGCACGCCCGAACGGGAGAAGGTGGTGCAGTACTCCGACCCGGTGTTCGAATACGGCGAGGGCCTGGTGGTACGCGCCGACGACGACAAGGCCTACACCAGCATGGATGACTTCAAGGGCGAAGTGGTCGGCGCCCAGGTCGGCACCATCTTCATCGACAAGCTCAACCAGCGCGGCATCTTCAAGGAAGTGCGCGGCTACGACTCCCTCGCCGACCTCACCCGCGACCTCGCGCTGGGCCGCATCAAGGCCGGCTTCGGCGACCACCCGATCCTCGCCTACCAGATGGCCAAGGGCACGCTGAAGAAAGTCCGCCTGGTGGACAGCTACCAGCCGCAGATCAAGGGCGAAGTCTGCCTGATCCTGCGCCAGGGCGACCCGCAGCTGCTCGCCCAGGTCAACCAGGGCATCGCCAGCATCAAGGCCGACGGCACCCTCGCCGCCATCATCGGCAAGTGGCACCTGGACTGACGTCCGCCCTTCCTCACGCCGCTACCAAGACTTACCCGTACCTTTCGCCGGCCCCCGCGCCCGGTGAAGGGTAACGGCCGCCCTCAGATTCACGCTCACGGACACCTCCCATGTTTCTCCAGAATGCTCTGGACTTCCTGCCCATTCTCCTGAGTGGCGCGGTGGTCACCGTGCAGGTCACGATTGCGTCCTTCCTGCTCAGCTCGCTCATCGGCCTGGCCTTCGCCCTGATGATGGTGTCGAAAGTCCGCGCCGTGGCGCTGTTCGGCATCTCCGTGGTCAACGTGATCCGCGGCCTGCCGATCATCGTGCAGCTGTTCTACATCTACTTCGTGCTGCCGGACTTCGGCGTGCAGCTTTCCGCCATGCAGGCCGGCATCATCGGCCTGGGCATCGCCTACTCGGCGTACCAGGCGGAGAACTTCCGCGCCGGCATCCAGGCCATCCAGCAGGGCCAGATCGAAGCCGCCGAGTCACTGGGCATGCGCGGTCCGATGATCATGCGCCGGGTGGTGCTGCCGCAGGCCTTCCGCATCGCCCTGCCGCCCTACGGCAACACCCTGGTGATGATGCTCAAGGACTCCTCGCTGGTGTCCACCATCACCGTGGCCGAGATGACCCGCGCCGGCCAGCTGATCGCCTCCTCGACCTTCGAGAACATGACCGTCTACACCCTGGTCGCCCTGCTCTACCTGGCCCTGAGCCTGCCGCTGTCGTACGCCCTGCGCCGCCTCGAAGCGCGCATCGCCACGAGGAAGAAAGCATGATCCGTATCCAGTCGCTGCACAAAAGCTACGGCAGCACCCGCGTTCTCGAAGGCATCGATCTGTCGGTGGACAGCGGCCAGGTGGTGTGCCTGATCGGCCCGTCCGGCTCGGGCAAGTCCACCCTGCTGCGCTGCATCAACGGTCTGGAAACCTACGAGGGTGGCGACATCCTGGTCGGGCAGGAGCGCGTCGACCGCCACGCCCACTCCATCCATGAAATCCGCACCCAGGTGGCGATGGTGTTCCAGCGCTTCAACCTGTTCCCCCACCGCACGGCCTTGCAGAACGTGATGGAAGGCCCGGTCTACGTGAAGAAGGAACGCCCGGACGAAGCCCGCGCGCACGCCCGCGCCCTGCTGGAAAAGGTCGGCCTGAGCCACCGCATGGACGCCTACCCGGACGAACTCTCCGGCGGCCAGCAGCAGCGCGTGGCCATCGCCCGTGCCCTGGCCATGCGGCCGAAGGCAATTCTCTTCGACGAGCCAACCTCGGCGCTGGACCCGGAACTGGTGGGCGAAGTGCTGGCAGTGATGCGCAAGCTGGCCGACGAAGGCATGACCATGGTGGTGGTGACCCACGAGATGGGCTTCGCCCGCGAAGTGGCGGACAAGGTGTGCTTCCTCTATGGCGGGCGCATCGTCGAGGAAGGCGCGGCCAAGGATGTGCTCGGCGCGCCGAGCCAGCCGCGCACCCAGGAATTCCTCCGCCGTCTGCTCAACACCGATGGGGGCCAGGCATGAACGCCCAGCCCCTGGCACTGCCGCCCTCGCTCTGGGCAGCCACTGCGAACGCCGGCCCGGCCACGCCGGCGCTGGCTGAGAACAAGCAGGTCGACGTCGCCATCGTCGGCGCCGGCTACACCGGGCTGGTCACCGCCCTGCACCTGGCCCGCAACGGCGTGCGGGTCTGCGTGCTGGATGCCGGCGAGCCGGGCTGGGGCGCTTCCGGGCGCAACGGCGGGCAGGTGATCCCCGGCCTCAAGCATGACCCGGATGACCTGCGCCGGATGTTCGGCGGCGACAAGGCCGAGCGCCTGATCGAAGTCGCCGGCGGTGCGGCCGATGAAGTCTTCGAGCTGATCCGCCGCTACGACATCGACTGCGAAGCCACCCGCAAGGGCTGGATCCAGCCCGCCGCCTCGCCGGCCGCCCTGCGCGCCATCGAGAAGCGCGCCGAACAATGGCGCCAGCGCGGCGTGCCGGTGGAGATGCTGGACAAATCCAGCGTCGCACAACGCATCGGCAGCAATGACTACCTCGGCGCCTGGGTCGACCCGCGCGCCGGCAGCGTCCAGCCGCTGAGCTACGTGCGCGGGCTGGCCCGTGCTGCGCTGAACGAAGGCGCTGCTGTCCACGGCCATACCCGTGTGAGTGACCTGCGTCGTCACGGCAGCGGCTGGCAACTCGGCACCGACAGTGGGCACAGCGTGACCGCCGAACGGCTGATCCTCGCCACCAACGGCTACACCGATGACCTCTGGCCGAAACTGCGGCAGACGGTGATCGCCGCCAACAGCTTCATCGTCGCCACCAGGCCCCTGCCGGACCACCTGCGGCGCAGCGTGCTGCCCAATGGCGAAGTCTGCTCGGATGCGCGGCGGCTGCTGCTGTACTTCAAGCAGGACGCCCGTGGCCGGCTGTTGCTGGGCGGTCGCGGGCCGTTCGCCGAGCCGCGTTCGCCCGGCGACTGGCTGCACCTCAAGCGCTCGCTGCTGGGGCTGTTCCCGCAGCTGGCCGAGGTCGAGTTCGAGTACCAGTGGAGTGGCCGCGTGGCGCTGACCCCGGACTTCATGCCGCGGCTGCACGAACCGGCGCCGAACCTGAGCATCCTGCTGGGCTACAACGGTCGCGGCATCGCCATGGCGTCCACCCTCGGCCGGCACCTGGCGGAACGCCTGCTGGACCGTGAGAAGGACTTCCCCTTCCCGGTCACGCCGGTACGGCCGATTCCTTTCCACGGCCTGCAGCGCCTGTACCTGGGCGTGGGTATCGCCTGGTACCGCCTGCTCGACGCCGTTCTCTGACGAGTCCCGGCCTGACGCCTTGTCAGGCCGGACTGCCTTCCTGCAGCGCCGCCAGGTAAGCGCGTGGCGGCTGCCCGGTGTGCTCGCGGAAGCAGCGGTAGAACACCGACAGCGAATTGAAGCCCACGGCGAACGCCAGTTCATCGATGCGCGCTGCCGGCTCCTCGCGCAGGCGCTCCAGCAGATGGCCGATGCGCGCCTGGTTCAGGTAGCGGTAGAAGCTCTGCCCGAGCACCTGGTTGAGCAGGTAGGAAATCTGGTTGCGCGTGTAGCCGGTCGCCCGCGCCAGGCGTTCCAGGTCCATCTCCGGGTCAAGATAAGGATGGGCGCTGCCGAAGTAGGATTCGATATCCAGCAGCATCTTCCCCACCTGGGCGGAGTTCAGGCCCAGGCGGCGCTGGTCCTTGACGCCCTCCTCGCGCTGCTCGCGCACTGGCGTGGCGTACTCGTGGACGCGCCAGATCAGCCCGTCGCGCACGGTGATCGCCTCGCTGGCACGGAACGAGGCCAGCCGGCTGCTGCGCCGCAGCGTCAGGCGCGAACGGTACTGGATGAACGCGGTGTCGCCATCGGCGCGAATCTGGTCGATGTGCTCGATATGGTGCTGCGGGCTGCGCGGCATCGCTGTGCGGATGTAGCCGGGCAGTTCGCTGGCGGGGATTTCCAGGTCGTTGTAGAAGTCGCAGTACTGCACCTGCGGATGGAACATCGCCAGCACGCCCTCGACGTCGCGGTTCATCCAGCACTGGTGGTAGCGCGTGACCACTTCGCGGGTGCGCTCGGTTTCATCGTTCATGGTTTTCCCTCCGCCTGGGCCGCAGCGTAAGGCGCAGGCTGCGCGCTGCACAGTGCCGCGGGTCCGCAGCAGCATCGCCGATTCCGCCCGTGCACGGAAGAACGACGCAAAGCCGCGCCGCGCCTAGTTTTCGGCCAGGGCCGAAAACAACAGAACAAGGCCCGTTTCCCACCTGCCGATCGCATTGGCGCCGCGCTAGCCGGCGTCCTCCAGGAGTGAAGATGAACAAGCGTGCTTTGGGTTGTCTGGCCGGCCTGCTGGCCGGTGCCGCGTTGCCGGTGCTGGCGGCGCCGCAAGAGGTGCATTTCGCCAACTGGGCCGACTACATCGGGCCGACCGTACTGGCGGACTTCCAGAAGGAAACCGGAATCAAGGTGGTGCTCGACGCCTTCGAATCCGACGAAGTGCTGGAAGCCAAGCTGCTCACCGGGCATTCCGGCTTCGATGTGGTGGTGCCCTCGGCGGACTTCCTCGCCCGCCAGCTCAAGGCCGGCGTCTACCGTCCGCTGGACGACGCGCTGCTGCCCAACCGCAAGAACCTCGACCCCGACCTGCTGGCCCGCGTGGCCCAGTCCGACCCGGGCAACCGCTTCGCCGTGCCCTACCTCTGGGGCACCGTCGGCATCGGCTACAACCCGGTCAAGGTCAAGGCCGCGCTGGGCGCCGACGCGCCGCTGGACTCCTGGGACCTGGTGTTCAAGCCGGAGAACCTGGCCAGGCTCAAGGGCTGCGGCGTGGCCTTCCTCGACTCGCCGGCGAAGATCCTGCCGCTGGCCCTGCACTACCTGGGCAAGGACCCGAACAGCAACAACCCGGCGGACTACGAAGCCGGCACCAGGCTGCTGGAAAGCCTGAAGTCCTCGGTCACCTACTTCAGCTCCACCAAGTACATCGCCGACCTCGCCAACAGCAACATCTGCGTGGCCATCGGCTTCTCCGGCGACGTGCTGCAGGCGCAGAAGACCGCACAGGAAGCCGGCGGCTCGGTGGACGTCGAGTACAGCGTGCCGAAGGAAGGCACCAACATCTGGTTCGACAACCTGGCCATCCCCAAGGACGCGCGCAACCCCGAGGGTGCCCATGCCTTCATCAACTACCTGATGCGCCCGGACGTGATCGCCAGGACCAGCGACTACCTGCACTACGCCAACGCCAACGTGCCGGCCAAGGCGCTGATGGACCCGAAAGTCCGCGAAAATCCGGCGGTCTACCCCAACGCCGAACTGGTCAAGGGCATGTACGTCAGCCTGCCGCCGAGCCCGTCGATCCTGCGCCTGATCACCCGCAACTGGAGCCGGATCAAGTCCGGGGTCTGATTCCCGACACCTCCACTTCTTCGCAACAGCCCCGGCCGCCCCTGGCGCCCGGGGCTGTTCTGCATTCGAACGGGCGCCTTTTTCACGGCGATTCCCAAGCCTTGCGGAAAGTGGATAGAACGCGGTCGTGCCTCCGGCCGACACTAGCCTCGCTGGCAGCAACACGCTGCACGTGCACCCATTACAAAATCCCCCTTTTATAAAATCAAAAAAACGCCCGAGGCTTGTATGACCACCCCCGCCGAGCAACTGGAGCAACGGCTGAAGCAACAGAAAATCACCGAAGTCGAATGCGTGGTGAGCGATCTCACCGGCATCGCCCGCGGCAAGATTTCCCCCACCAACAAGTTCCTCGGCGAAGGGGGCATGCGACTCCCCGAAAGTGTCCTGCTGCAGACCGTCACCGGCGACTTCGTCGACGACGACATCTACTACGACCTGCTCGACGAAGCGGACATCGATATGGTCTGCAAGCCCGACCCGGACGCCATCTACCTGGTGCCCTGGGCGCTGGAACCGACCGCGATGGTCATCCACGACACCTTCGACAAGGTCGGCAACCCCATCGAACTCTCCCCGCGCAACGTGCTCAAGCGCGTGCTCAAGCTCTATGCCGACAAGGGCTGGAGCCCGGTGGTGGCGCCGGAGATGGAGTTCTACCTGACCAAGCGCAGCAGCGACCCGGACTTCCCGCTGGAAGCCCCCGTGGGCCGCTCGGGCCGCCCGGAAAGTGGCCGCCAGAGCTTCTCCATCGACGCTGCCAACGAATTCGACCCGCTGTTCGAAGACGTCTACGACTGGTGCGAACTGCAGGGCCTGGACCTGGACACACTGATCCACGAGGACGGCCCGGCGCAGATGGAAATCAACTTCCGTCACGGCGACGCACTGAGCCTGGCCGACCAGATCATCGTGTTCAAGCGCACCATGCGCGAAGCCGCGCTCAAGCATGACGTCAGCGCCACCTTCATGGCCAAGCCGATCACCGACGAGCCCGGCAGCGCCATGCACATCCACCAGAGCGTGCTGGACATCGCCACCGGCAAGAACATCTTCGCCGCCGAAGACGGCAGCATGAGCCAGCTGTTCCTGCACTACATCGGCGGCCTGCAGAAGTACATCCCGAAGATGCTGCCGATGTTCGCGCCCAACGTGAACTCCTTCCGCCGCTTCCTGCCAGACACCTCCGCGCCGGTGAACGTCGAATGGGGCGAAGAGAACCGCACCGTGGGCCTGCGCGTCCCCGCCGCCCCGCCGATCGCCATGCGCGTGGAAAACCGCCTGCCGGGCGCCGACGCCAACCCCTACCTGGCGCTGGCCGCCAGCCTGCTGTGTGGCTACCTGGGCATGATCGAGCAGATCAACCCCAGCGCCGCCGTCCAGGGCCGCGCCTACGAGCGCCGCAACCTGCGCCTGCCGATCACCATCGAGGACGCGCTGCAGCAGATGGAAGACTGCGACGTACTCAAGGAATTCCTCGGCGAGAAATTCGTCCAGGGCTATGTGGCGGTCAAGCGCACCGAGCACGAGAACTTCAAGCGCGTGATCAGTTCCTGGGAGCGTGAGTTCCTCCTGCTGAGCGTCTGATTCCGCTTCACCGACTTCACAACAACAATTCGGGAGTCCCCATGAGACTGCTGCGCACCCTTGCGCCCTTCGCCCTGGCAGCCCTTACCTCGGCCGCACACGCTGCACCAACGGTCAGCATCTACAACTGGACCGACTACATCGCCCCGGACACCCTCGCCGGCTTCCAGAAGACCACCGGGATCAAGCCGGTGTACGACGTCTTCGACTCCAACGAGACCCTGGAAGGCAAGCTGCTGGCCGGCCGTTCCGGCTACGACGTGGTGGTGCCGTCCAATCACTTCCTGACCCGTCAGGTGCAGGCCGGCGTGTTCCTCGAACTCGACCGCAGCCAGCTGCCGAACTGGAAGCACCTGGACCCGGTACTGCTCAAGCTGCTGGAACAGAACGACCCGGGCAACAAGCACTCGGTGCCCTACCTGTGGGGTACCAACGGCATCGGCTACAACGTCGCCAAGGTCAAGGAAGTGCTGGGCGTCGACAAGATCGACTCCTGGTCGGTGCTGTTCGAGCCGGAGAACATCAAGAAGCTCCAGGCGTGCGGCGTGGCCTTCATGGATTCGCCCGACGAGATGATCCCCTCGGTGCTCAACTACCTGGGCCTGGATCCCAACAGCACCAACCCGGCGGACTATCCCAAGGCCGAGGCCAAGCTGGTGGCGGTGCGCCCGTACGTCACCTACTTCCACTCCTCCAAGTACATCTCGGACCTGGCCAACGGCAACATCTGCGTGGCCTTCGGCTACTCCGGCGACGTCTTCCAGGCCGCCGCCCGCGCCAAGGAGGCCAAGAACGGCATCGAGATCGCCTACAGCATTCCCAAGGAAGGCGCGAACCTGTGGTTCGACCTGATGGCGATTCCGTCCGACGCCGGCCATCCGGAGCAGGCCCTGGCGTTCATCAACTATGTCCTCGATCCAAAGGTGATCGCCGGCATCAGCGAATACGTCGGCTACCCCAGCGCCAACGCTGACGCCAAGACCCTGCTGCCCGAGGAAATGCAGAACAACCCCGAGGTCTACCCGAGCCAGGCCGTGCTCGACAAGCTGTACATCGCCAAGGCGCCGCCGCCCAAGATCATGCGCCTGATGACCCGCAGCTGGAGCAAGATCAAGTTCAACCAATGAAACGAGAAAGCGCCATGAAGCACACCGAGGAGCACGCCGCGTCCTACTACGCCGCGACCGCCCGCGACCGTCAGCAGTACCCTTCCCTCGCGGGGGAGGTGCGTGCGGATGTCTGCGTGATCGGCGGCGGCTTCACCGGCGTGAACGCGGCCCTGGAGCTGGCCCGCAAGGGCCACTCCGTGGTGCTGCTGGAAGCCCGGCGCATCGGCTGGGGCGCCAGCGGGCGCAATGGCGGGCAGCTGATCCGTGGCATCGGCCACGACGTCAGCGGCTTCGCCAAATACGTCGGCGAGGAAGGCGTGCACTACCTCGAGCAGGCGGGTGTCGATTCGGTGGCCCTGGTCGCCGAGCGCATCCGTGAGCTGGATATCGAGTGCGACCTGCGCTGGGGCTTCTGCGAGCTGGCCAATACCCCGGCGCAGTACACCGCGATGGTCCGCGAGCAGGAGTCGCTGAGCACCTCGGACTACCCGCACGAGACCCGTCTGGTGCCGCCGGAGCGCATGCGCGAAGTGGTCGCCAGCGACCTCTATGCGGGCGGGCACATCGACATGGGCTCGGGCCACCTGCATCCGCTCGACCTGGTGAAGGGCGAGGCGCGCGCGGCCAAGGCCTTCGGTGCGCAGATCTTCGAGCAGAGCCCGGTGCTGCGCATCGAGCACGGCACCACTGCCGTGGTGCACTGCGCCCAGGGCCGCGTACTGGCAAAGACCCTGGTGCTCGGCTGCAACGCGCACCTGGAGGAGCTGGAACCCAGGCTCACCGGCAAGGTACTGCCCGCCGGTAGCTACGTGGTGACGACCGAGCCACTGTCCGAGGAACTGGCAGCGCAGCTGATCCCGCAGAACATGGCGCTGTGCGACCAGAAGGTGGGGCTGGACTACTACCGCCTGACGGCCGACCGCCGCCTGCTGTTCGGCGGCGCCTGCCACTACTCCGGGCGCGACCCGGCGGACATCGGTGCCTACATGCGGCCAAAGGTGCTCAAGGTGTTCCCGCAGCTGCAGCAGGTGAAGCTCGACTACCAGTGGGGTGGCATGATCGGCATCACCGCCAATCGCTTCCCCCAGGTCGGCCGGCTGAAGAGCCACCCCAACGTGTACTTCGCCCAGGGCTATTCCGGCCACGGGCTGAACGTCACGCACTGGTCGGCCAGGCTGCTCGCCGAAGCCATCCACCAGGGCGAAAGCAAGGGACTGGACCTGTTCAGCGCCGTGCCGCACCTGACCTTCCCCGGAGGCAAACTGCTGCGCTCGCCGCTGCTGGCACTGGGCATGGCATGGTATCGGGTGCGGGAATTGCTGGGCTGATCGGCGTCGCCGGATGCCAATCGCGGACGGAGTCCGCTCCTACGTAGCCGTCCAGCGCAGGAGCGGACTTTGTCCGCGATGATTCATCGGCTGCTGCGTCTCACGCGATACGCGCCCGCATCCTTGAAATCACTCGCCCCGTAGGGCGCATAACCCGGAACGGGTTATCCGCCGCAATGGCGGATAACGCCACAGGCGTTATGCGCCCTACGTGTTGCATCGGTGCCAAGCGGGTTCGCGAGCAAGCTCGCTCCTACAAGGTCGGCTCCGGTGCGCTCTTCGTAGGAGCGAGCTTGCTCGCGAACCAGGCCCAACATCGAAGTAACCGGATAGCAATCGCGAACGGAGTCCGCTCCTACGTAGCCGTCCAGCATAGGAGCGGACTTTGTCCGCGATGATTCATCGCCCGCTGCGGCGCCAACCTGGAATCAGGCGCGCCCCTGCCGGGCGGTGACCTTCGGATACTCGCCAAACAGCGCGAAATAAGACTGGGAAAACCGCCCCAGGTGCCAGAACGACCACTTCATCGCCACCTCGGCCACGGTCATGCCAGACTCGGCGGCGGCCAGCAGGTCGCGGCGGGCGGCGTTCAGGCGGCGGTTGCGCAGCCAGACGATGGGCGGCATGCCGGCGTAATGCAGGAACGACTGCTGCAGAGTACGCGGCGAAACACCCGCCTTGGCGGCGAGGTCGGCCATGCCGAACTGCTCGTCGGGGCAGTCGTTGACCACTTCCTTGACCCGCTGCACCACGCGTTTGGCCTGGACGATCGAGCGCGCGCGGCGCCCCTCTTCCAGCGGCGCTTCGCAGAGCAGCGAGAAACAGTGGGAGACGATGCTCTGCGCCACACCCGGCGCATCCATCGGGTCGTCGCCGGCCGAAGCGCCGGTGAGCAGGTTGCTCAGCGTAGTCGCCACCGACTGGCAGTGGCCCGAGCGCAGCGGCGTCAGCACCAGGTCAGCGAAGGCGTCGGCCGGCTGGCCCCAGCTCGCGGATTCCTTGATCACCACCGCCACCTCGCGGTAGTTCTCCGGCGTGACCCAGGCGTTGCGGGTTTCCCCGTCGAGCAGGTAGAGCGCGTTGTCGGACATGTCGAAGCTGAACACCAGCGCACCGGGAGGGGCATGGAACTCCTGCTCCACGCGCAGGTTCATCTGCTCTTCAAAGAGCTCGATGCCCTCGACCTCGGCATGCAGGATGCGCCCGGAGAAGCGCCCGGCGGACATCTGCGTGTACTGCTGTTCCCAACCAGGAATGGCTATGCGCTGCTGATCTACTTCTTGTGCTTCGACAACCCGGATCGCCATACCCAGCCCTGCTGGTTCTTTCAGATGCGGCAGGCTAACAACCGTCGCGATACCCGTGCAAGATCTCGAACAGCAAAGGAGCGCGGTAATTACTCGCTCAGACGAGAATTCCGCCGACCGGAGCTGGCGATCAGCTCGGTCGCCCGCGCACGCAGCTGGCCGCAGCCGCCATCGACATCCTGCCCGGCGCTGTTGCGCACCTTGGTCAGCACGCCGCGGCTGTGCAGGTAGCGGACAATCTCGACGATGCGCTCGCCGTCCGGGCGCTGGTACTGGTCGCCTTCCAGCGCGTTGAAGGGGATCAGGTTGAGCACGCCGAACTTGCCCTTGAGCAGGCGCAGGATGCCATCGAGTTCTTCCTGGCTGTCGTTGATGCCCTTGAGCAGCGTCCACTGATACTGGATCGGGTAGTCCGTAGCACGGGCATAGGCCTCGCCCTGCTCCACCAGCTCCTCGGGCGTCAGCTTCGGCGCGCGTGGCAGCAGGTGTTCGCGCAATTGGGCATTGCTGGTGTGCAGCGACAGCGCCAGGGCCGGCTTGATCCGCTGCTGCGGCAGGCGCTCGAACACCCGCGGGTCGCCGACGGTGGAGAACACCAGGTTCTTGTGGCCGATGCCGCCGTCGGTGCCGAGGTAGTCGATGGCTTCCAGCACGTTGTCGAGGTTGTGCGCCGGCTCGCCCATGCCCATGAACACCACTTTCTTCACCGGTCTTACGCGGCGCGCCAAGACCAGTTGGGCGACGATCTCGGTGGTGGAGAGCTGGCGCAGCAGGCCGCTCTTGCCGGTCATGCAGAAGCGACAGCCCACGGCGCAGCCAACCTGGGTGGACACGCACACGCCGCCGCGCGGCAACAGCACGCTCTCCACCATCTGCCCATCGGCCAGACGCACCAGCAGGCGCTCGGAGTTGTCTCCAGCGGGATGCCGGGAATGGATGGTCGCCAGGGCGTCCAGCTCGGCAGCTATCTGTGCCACGCCATTGCGCACGCTCAGCGGCAGGAAGTCCTCGGAGGCCTGGCGCCTGGTGCCGGCATCCAGCGATTTCCCCTGCAGCCAGGCGCGTAGCATCCGTCCGCGGTGCAGGGGCAGCGCGCCGAGGTCGGCGAGGCGTTGGTCGAGGTCATGGATTCGCATGGGGCGCGAATCCTACCACCGCCGTGGGCGGCGGCGTAGCGCTACCGGTCTGGCTGGAGACCTGAGCACAGCGGTGCTAGGGTCTGCCCATTGCACTGCCCAGGAAGTCGTCATGCACCGGACCGCCCCGCTCTTGCTCACTCTCACCCCTCTGCTCTTCGCCGGACTCGCCCAGGCCGCCCCGCCGGACTTCGACGCCAGGGTGAACAAGCTCGCCCAGCAGGTCATGCGCGAGCAGAACATCGCCGGCCTCGCCATCGGCGTCACCGATCACGGCCAGCAGTATTTCTACAACTTCGGCATGGCCTCGAAAGAGAGCAAGCAGCCGGTGAGCAGCGACACGCTGTTCGAGATCGGCTCGGTGAGCAAGACCTTCACCGCCACCCTCGCCGGCTTCGCCCAGGCCAGCGGCAAGCTCAAACTGCAGGACAGCCCGACGCGCTACCTGAAGGAACTGCGCGGCAGCGCGCTGGACAAGGTGACGCTGATCCAGCTCGCCACCCACGTCAGCGGCGGCTTCCCGCTGCAACTGCCTGAAGAGGTGAAGACGCCGAAGCAGCTCACCGACTACTACAAGGCCTGGCAGCCGCAGTACCCGGCCAATACGCAGCGCACCTACGCCAACCCCAGCATCGGCCTGCTCGGCATCGCCACGGCGCGCGCGCTCGACATACCGTTCAAGACCGCCCTGCAGCGCAACGTCTTCGCCCCGCTGGGCCTGAGCAACACCCACATCGACGTACCGGTGACCCGCCAGGCGATCTACGCCCAGGGCTACGACAAGGACGATGCGCCGGTGCGGGTGAACCCCGACCTGGTTGCCGACGAGGCCTATGGCGTGAAGACCAGCAGCCGCGACCTGCTGCGTTTCGTCCAGGTGCAGCTGGGCGAGGTGAAGCTCGGTGACAAGCTGCGGGCCGCCGTGGATGCCACCCGCACGGGCTACTACCAGGTCGGCCCGATGACCCAGGACCTGGTCTGGGAGCAATACGCCTACCCGCCCAGGCTCGCCGAACTGCAGCAGTACAACGGCAGCAGCATGCTGGAGAGCCAGCCGGTGAAGCCCCTGCGCAAACCGCTGCCGCCCCGGCAGGACGTCTGGGTGAACAAGACCGGCGCCACCGGCGGTTTCGGCGCCTACGTGGCGTTCGTCCCGTCGAAGCAGCGCGGCATCGTCATCCTCGCCAACCGCAACTACCCCAACGAGGTGCGGGTGAAGCTGGCCTGGGACATCCTGTCGAAGCTCGACTGAGCCGCCCGCTTTCCCACTTCGCTGCCATACGGTTCGCGAGCATGGCTCGCTCCTGCAGGGGAACTCTGACGCTCCCTGCCCCCTATCGATAACGGTGATGTTCTGAATCAAAATGCCGGTAATGCTCCCTGGCGGCGGAACCTGTAGCGTGCTTCCCTGACGCATTCCGCCACTGAGGATCAGTGCCTTGCCCCGTCTCCCACTGCAACGCGCGCCCATCGACGACTACAGCCACTCGCCGCAATACATCGCCGGGCGATTCCGCAACCTCAAGGCGCGCCCGGCCGAGATGCCCGAACCGAGCGGCAGGGTGCTGTGGGATCTGCTCTTCAACAAGCCGAAGAACACCGTGCCCCGCGCCCCGGTACCCGTACGCGCGCTGAGCCGCGACGAGCTGGAGCAAGCCCCGGACCGTAGTCTGTACCGCCTCGGCCATTCCACCCTGCTGCTCAAGCTGCGCGGCGGCTGGTGGCTGACCGATCCGGTGTTCTCCGAGCGCGCCTCGCCCTTCAGCTTCGCCGGGCCCAAGCGCTTCCACGCGCCGCCGATTGCCCTGCAGGATTTGCCGCCGATTCGCGGGGTGATCCTCTCCCACGACCACTACGACCATCTGGACCGCGCCACCATCGCCGTGCTCGCTGCCCGTGCGGAAGTCTTCCTCACCCCGCTGGGCGTCGGCGACCGCCTGCTGGACTGGGGCGTGCCAGCGGAGAAGATCCGCCAACTGGACTGGTGGCAGAGCACCACGGTGGATGGCCTGTGCCTGACCGCCACCCCGGCGCAGCATTTCTCCGGGCGCGGCATGCGCGATGGCAACCGCACGCTGTGGTGCTCGTGGGTGATCGAGGACGACAGCCTGCGCATCTTCTTCAGCGGCGACACCGGCTACTTCGACGGCTTCGCCGAGATTGGCCGGCGCTTCGGCCATTTCGACCTGACGCTGATGGAAACCGGCGCCTACAACGAAAACTGGCCCTATGTGCACATGCACCCGCAGCAGACCGTGCAGGCACACCAGGACCTCAACGGGCGCTGGCTGCTGCCGATCCACAACGGCACCTTCGATCTGGCCATGCACGCCTGGTACGAGCCCTTCGAGCGCGTGCTGGAAATTGCCGGCGAGCGCGGGTTGACCGTCACCACGCCGATGATGGGCGAGCGCATCGACATCCAGGCGCCCCATCAGGGTGAGCGCTGGTGGCGCGGCGTGGTGGCCGAGGAAGCCCGCACGCCGGCACCGCGCTGCGGCTGCCGGGCCGCTCGCGAGAGCTGAGCTCTTGTAGGATGGCGTGGAGCGCAGCGATACCCATCCTACGAAAAGCCGCGTCACGCCATGCAGGCTCTGGCTCTTGAAGACTTCCAGAGAAACGCCCGCGCACTCCGAACGCCCCGTTCAGGAGGCCTCGTTGAAGCGGAGTTTCAGGGGTTGAGCGACATGGATGTCGCGAGAGCTGCGATAGGCCAGGGACGGCCCTTCGCAGCGTGCCCCTGAAACTTCGATTCAACGAGGGAATTTTTCGCCTAAGCGAAAAACCGGATGTCCGGGGCAAGACCTTTGCCTACTTTGCGTCGTTTGGCAAAGTAGGTCGCCCGAGGGGGCGAAACTCGAAGCCCGCGCGTGCGCCGAAGCGGCGCGGAACACCCAAGCCAAAGCAGCACACCCGAAACATAGGGACAAGCCCTGCCGATGGATCGCGCGCATGGCGCGCTCCTACAGATCCGTCGTCAGCACAACGGCGGATAACGCCGGCGCCTTATGCACCCTACGGGTTGGACTTCGAGGCTTTGGACCTGTGCCATGCGGTTCGCGAGCAAGGACTGGGCGCTCCCCCTCGGTCCTACGAAAAGCCTATACGCGCTACAAAGTTTCAATCACTGGCCAGCTCGAACAGCTGCCAGCGCACCGAGCTAACGCCCTTCTCCAGGCTGATGCGGCTGACCATGAGTTCCAGCTGGCCGGTGGCGCCATGGCCGCCGAGCAGTTCGGCGCGCACTTCGAGTTTCGCCGGGTTGGCCTGGTCTTCGCTGTGCAGCGATTGCAGGCGCAGTTCGCTGCTGTCCAGGCTGTGCAGCATCAGGCTGCGCACCTGAATCTCGTCTTCGGCGCGGCAGATGATGGCGACGCCATAACGCTGCTCGGCCTCGCTGGCCGGCAGCACGTCCTGATGGTTGATGCGCTGGGCGATGTCACGCAGCAGGATGTTGGCGCAGAGCACCACCACGCTGCCGAGCGCGGCTTCCAGCAGTAGCCCCATGCTGCACAGCACGCCGATGGCGGCAGTACACCAGAGCGTGGCGGCGGTATTCAGGCCGCGCACGTTCAGGCCGTCACGCATGATCACGCCGCCACCGAGGAAGCCGATCCCGGAAACCACATAAGCGGCAATGCGCGGCGCATCGGCGGAAAGCCCCGGCATGGCCTGGGTCATCAGCACGAACAGGCAGGCGCCGGTGCTGACCAGCGCGTTGGTGCGCAGGCCGGTGAGACGCTGGCGCAGTTGGCGTTCGGCGCCGATCAGGGCGCCCAGAATGAGTGCAGCGGCGACCCGCAGCAGGAAGATTTTCCAATCCATGTTCCACCTCGTTCGCGGCGCGCGACCGCTCCATGCGCCGGGCAAGGCCGGCGCGCATTCGGGTGATGGATTGCGAGAGAGCGAAGGGCCGGACCGGCCCCGCAGGGGAATGGTGCAACGTCATCCCGTGGCGGGATGCATAGCGCCACTGTCCGCAACGCAGCGAGACAGTGGCAGGGTTCTGCCGGACGGCTCGCTGTTCAGACCTGTCGCAATCGACCAGGGCAAGTGTCCAAGGCAGGACTCCTCTTCAATTCAAAAAAAGCGGCCGGACCCGGTGTGAGCACTGCCCGGGACAGCTACCGGCCGCGAGTCGTCATCATCGCCGAGCTGCCTTAAGGTTTCCTTAGCAGGCTATCGGACCTACCATGGCCCCCCCGCCCGAGCCACTCTGGAAATTCGTATGTCGTCTGCCGTCAGCACCCATGAGCACTGGATCAGCAGCGAAAAGGGCCAGCTGTTCGCCCAGGACTGGACGCCCGCCGAACACACCGGCGAGCCGATCCTGCTGCTGCACGACTCGCTGGGCTGCGTGACCTTGTGGCGTGACTTCCCCGAACAGCTCGCACGCGCCACCGGCCGCCAGGTGATCGCCTACGACCGCCTCGGTTTCGGCCGCTCCGAGCGCTACCCCGGCGCCCTGCCCCTGGATTTCATCGACGACGAGGCGCGCAGTTTCTTCCCCCTGCTGCAACAGTACTTCGGCTTTGAGCGCTGTGTGGTGTTCGGCCACAGCGTTGGCGGAGCCATGGCAGTGGCCTGTGTGGCACGGCATCCACGGACCTGCGCGGCGCTGGTCACCGAATCGGCCCAGGCCTTCGTCGAACACCGCACCCGCGACGGCATCCGCGCCGCAGAGCTGGAATTCGCCCGCGAGGGCCAGCTGGAGCGCCTGCAGAAGTACCACGGCGACAAGGCCTTCTGGGTGCTGCGCGCCTGGGTCGATACCTGGCTGTCCGACGACTTCAGCGACTGGAACCTGGACGCCGAACTGGCCCAAGTGCAGTGCCCGATCCTCAGCCTGCATGGCGAGCAGGACGAGTACGGCTCAGCCGCGCACCCGGAGCGGCTCACTTCGGTCCCCGGCGTGCCGACCATGCTCCGGCTGCTGCCCGACTGCGGTCACGTTCCGCACCGCGAGCAGCAGCCGGCGGTGCTGCAGGCAGTCACTGAGTTCCTCCAGCGCTATCTGCCATAGGCTCTATTTGCCGTACCCCCCGTCAGCCGTGGGCTGCGGGATTACCGCCTGGCTGGAAAGTTGAATCTAATCGTGCAGGGCACAGTCACAACGTCCAGGCGCTGTCGGCTCTCGTACCTTGATTGATAGAGACGGCCTCAAGGGCGTCGTTGCACAAGCGATTGGCAGGACTCGCGCAACGACCGGACTGGTTTCGTTGCGCAGGTAGGTTCGCTCATGTGCCGCCTTATTCTTCCGCTATTGCTGCTCACCCTGTGGGCACCCTTCTCTATTGCCGCCTCCATCGGCACTTCCACCGACGAGAAAGCCCAGGCCGCCGTGACCAAGGCCGAAGTGCTGGAGCAGCAGGTCGCCCACCCGGCCACGGCAGTGGCCAACCCGGCGCCCATCAGCAAATCCGAGGTCAAGGCGCTGGACCCGGCGGGCAAGGCGCCGCTGGACGACGCCCTGGTCTGCCTGTCGCGAACCATCTACTGGGAAGCCAAGGGTGGCGGCAAGGCGGACATGGAGGCAGTGGCCAACGTGGTGCTCAACCGCATGGGCCACGGGGGCTTCCCCGACACCGTATGCGGCGTGGTCAAGCAGGGCCAGGAGCAGAAGCATTGCCAGTTCTCCTGGTGGTGCGACGGCCGCTCCGACCAGGTGGAAGAGAAGAATCGCTACGACATCGCCAAGGAAATCGCCCGCCGGGCGCTGAACCAGCAGCTCAGCGACCGCACGCGCGGCGCCATGTACTTCCATGACCGACACGTTTCGCCGTCCTGGGCGAAGGAATACATCCGCACGGCAGAGACCGACGAGTTCGTCTTCTACAAGCCGCGCGGCGGCGATGCGCGCTAGGGCTTTCCAGTCAGCTGACGGCGCTGCTGCCGTCGCGCTGACCGTCCATCCAGCGCACCAGAGCCTCGCCGAATTCCGGTGGCGCCTTGCGCCCGACACGCCGCGCGAGGTCGAGCACGGTGTGCTGGGCCAGGGCTTCTTCCATGCGTTTCTGCGCGGTGAGCATGACCGCATGGATCGAGCAGGTGCCGCAGGTCGCCCACTCCGGCGGCGAGCCTTCGAACACGGCGCAGCGGCCACGGATGTCGCGGCACTCGAAGATCTGCTTGTCGCCGTCGATGGCCTTGACGATATCCAGCACGGTGATTTCGTCCGCCGGCCGCGCCAGGCGGAACCCGCCGCGCACGCCTTCGGTGGCCGCCACCAGTCCGGCCTTGGCCAGCCTGGTGAAGACCTTGGCGAGCAGCTCCTGGGGCACGCCCTGCAGTTCCGCCAGCGTACGCACGCTGGAGTCGCGGCTGTCGCCCTTCTCGTCTGTCAAAAAGAGCAGGCAGTGAATGCCGTACTCCACGCCCGCACTGTACAAAGCCATCACAAACTCCGACTAAATCAGTCGTATTATTCTCAAGCCACAGGGGGCATCCGGCAAGCACTTACGCATGCATTCTGACGAACTGTCACCTACAGCCCGCGCCTTCCAGCACTTCTACCTGTTCCCTGGATAAACAGAAGCAGCGGGATTTTCGCCACTCGGCCGTGACGAACGGTCGGAGTTTGCGACAGAAATCGGTTGCGCCCTCGAACTACGACAAATATAGTCGTAGTTATTCCGAGGCGAGCCAGGAAGCGAACCGCTCCGATATCAGGCACTCGGGAACCCCTTTCGGACTCATCCTTTTCGTCGGAGACCACCATGAAACAACGCATCCTGATCGTCGGCACCGGTTTCGCGGGTATGTGGAGCGCCCTGAGCGCCACGCGTCTGCTCGACCTGCACCAGCGCACCGACATCGAGGTCGCGGTGCTCGCACCCCAGGCCGAACTGCGCATCCGCCCGCGCTTCTACGAGCCGAACGTGCACCAGATGGCCGCGCCGCTGGGCGACCTGTTTGGCGCCGTGGGCGTGACCTTCATCCAGGGCAGCGTCGAGCAGATCGACGTCGATGGCCGCCAACTGGACTACCGCAATGCCGGCGGCGAAGTCGCCACCCTGGGCTTCGACCGCCTGATCCTGGCCAGCGGCAGCAAGGTCGCCCGCCCCGCCCTGCCGGGCATCGAACACGCCTTCGACGTCGACGACATCGACCAGGCCGTGCGCCTTGAGACGCACATTCGCGCTTTGGACCAGCTGCCGGAGTCCGCGGCGCGCAACACCGTGATCGTCGCTGGCGGCGGCTTCACCGGCATCGAGACCGCCGCGGAAATGCCGGCACGTCTGCGTGAAGTGCTGGGTGCGGATGCCAAGGTGCGCGTCATTGTGGTCGACCGTGGCGCCGAGATTGGCGGCGCGCTGGGTGTCACCTCGCAGTCCGTGGTCGCCGAAGCCTCCACCGAACTGGGCGTGGAATGGCGCCTGAACGCTTCGGTGGAATCCATCGACGAGAACGGCGTGACCCTCTCCAGCGGCGAGCGCATCGAAGCCAAGACCGTGATCTGGACCGCCGGCGTGCGCGCCAGCTCGCTGACCGAACAGGTGGCCGGCGAACGCGACCGCCAGGGCCGCCTGCACGTGGACCGCAACCTCCAGGTGATCGGCCAGGACGCGGTGTTCGCCACCGGCGACACGGCTTACGCCGCCACCGATGACGTTGGCAACTACGCGCTGATGACCTGCCAGCACGCCATCGCCCTGGGCCGCTCGGCCGGCAACAACGCCGCCGCCGATCTGCTGGGCGTGGCGCCCATCCCCTACAGCCAGGTGAAGTACGTGACCTGCCTGGACCTGGGCGCCTGGGGCGCGCTGTTCACCGAGGGCTGGGACCGCCAGGTGCGCTTCCAGCGCGAGGAAGGCAAGAAGATCAAGACCGAGATCAACACCGTGTGGATCTACCCGCCGGCGGCTGACCGCGCCACTGCACTGGCAGCGGCCGACCCGATGATTCCCGTCGTGGCCTGATGCGCTGAATGAAGCCCCGGTCGGCGCGAGCCTGCCGGGGCTTTTTCATGCCTGATTCGAACGATTTTCCCTGTAGGAGCGGGCCATGCCCGCGATCCGCGAGCAGTGCTCGCGAAGTCATCGCAGCCAATCTGAAGCCCCCTGCGAACAGCGTGATCTGACCTGAACGCCGGCCTTGCCGGCGGATCGCGAGCATGGCTCGCTCCTACAGGTGGCGCGTGGTACGTGGTGCGCAGAGCGATTCGACCATCCGCGCCAGCGTCTCGATCACCTCCCCGCGCCCCAGCAGCGGTTGAGCCTCGCTGAGATAGCGCGCGGTGGTGTACTGCACCGAATTGATCACCACGAAAAGCACCGCCGGCAGGTTGTCGATGCGGTAATCGTCGAAGTGGCGCATCAGGTATTGCCGGCACACCTCCATCATCTGCTGCTCCAGGCTCTGGAACACCGGCGCGGAATTGAGCCGGTGCCAGTGCCGCAGCAGCTCACGCTGCGCCGCATCACCTTCCACCTCCGCGAAGATGCCCTCCAGCACCGCACGGGTAACGCTGCCGATGTCAGCGCCCAGCAGCGGCATCACGCGCTCGTGCACCACCTTCATCAAAGTCCCGGCGCGCTGCATCAGCAGGGCCTCGACGATCATCTCCTTGTTGGCGAAGTACTGGTAAAGCGAGCCGACGCTGACCCCGGCTCGCCGCGCGACGTGGTTGGTGGTCAGACCATCGAGGCCACGCTCGCCGATTTCCAGCGCTGCCGCCTCGACCAGCACGGCCACCATTTCGCTGGCGCGCTGCTGCCTGGGTTGCTTCCTCATGTCTCTCTCCTGGTGCGAGCCGGATGCGAGTTGAATGCGAGCAAATACTCGCAATAGCGTAATTCGACGAATCCGCCCGGCCACCCAACCAAGGTATGAATCGATGAGCGCAACCGCCCTGCCCACCCGCCACGGCGCCGACCTGCAGCGCGCCCGCCGCACCGCCGCACCGGTAAGGCGCTTCCTCAAGGGTCCGAGCGAGCCGGACGCCGCGACCTGGCAGGCTATCGGCGAGTCCCTCACGGTAGGCGATGCGCCCATGGATGCGCTGGTGGAATGGATGTTCGAAGTCGGGCTCGGCTCCGGCATGCGCCTGTACGAACAGGCACTGCACCAGGGCATCGCCGCCATCCCTGAGGCACCCGAACCGCTGAAGACCTTCTTCGCCCGAGTCGAGGCACTGCCCGACTGGGTCGATCTGCAACTGCTCGATGAAGGCGCCCGTGCCTGCGGGCTTTCCGGCCTCACCGGCATGCGTGTGCTGCGCGATCTGGGCCTGCTGGCCGGCTACCAGGCTTCCGGCATCAACCGCACGCTGGTGCTTACCGGCGCGCTGGAGAAAGGCCCGCAGCGGCGCATCGCCGAAACCACCAAATGGTGGATCGACTGCACCCGCCCCGGCGGCATGGCACGGGGTGCGGCAGGCTATCGCAGCACGCTGCATGTCCGGCTGGTGCATGGTCTGGTGCGACGGAGGGTTTCACGGCTGGAGGACTGGGACTCCGCCCACTATGGCCTGCCGGTCAACCAGGGCGACATGCACGCGACCTACCTGGCCTTCTCGGCCATCTTCCTGATTGGTCAGCGCATGCTCGGGGTTGTCCTGAGCCGCGCCGACCGCGAAGCCATCATCCATCTCTGGCGCTACATCGCCTGGCTGATGGGCGTCGAGGAGCGCTGGTTGTGCGCCAGCGAGAACGACGCGATACGCGCGCTCTACCACAACCTGCTGTCCCAGGCGCCGCCGGACGACAGCAGCCGCATCCTCGGCTCGGCGCTGGTGGACGAACCCCTGCAGCGCCACTACGCCAACCTCGCCTGGCTGCGCGGGCGGCTGAATCGCGCCATCCACCTGAGCATCGCCGGCACCTTCATTGACGCCCCCGGCCGTCGCGCCCTGGGCCTGCCCGGCAGCAGCCTGCCCTGGTATCCGCTGCTCAGCGCGCCGCCGCGCTTCGTCTGCCACTGCCTGCTGCGCGCGCTGCCCGGCGGCCGCGACTGGCTGGTGCGCCATGGCCTGCAAAGTCAGGAAGACTACCTGCGCACCCTGTTCGGCGGTGCCGATCCCCGGCTGATCTCGCCCACGCACCTGGCAGCGGAGGACGCCCGCCTCTGAATCCGGCCGAGTGAAAAAAACGGCACTCGCAGCATCCTTCAGCGATCCATACACGCAAGGACCTTCGAGGAGCCGCCATGAGCACACCGCCGGAGTTGCTGGAGCTACCTTCCGACCTGCACTACGTCGATGACAGCCTGCCGGGCATCAGCCGGCGCCGCCTGCGCGGGCGCTTCGCCTACTTCGATCCCGGCGGTGAGCGCATCCGTGTGGAAGCGGAAATCCAGCGCATCGACCAGCTCGCCATTCCGCCGGCCTATATCGATGTATGGATCTGCATCGACCCGCTGGGCCACCTGCAGGCCACCGGGCGCGACGTGCGCGGGCGCAAGCAGTACCGCTATCACCCGCGCTGGACCGAGGTCCGCGACAGCGCCAAATACGACCGACTGCTGCGCTTCGGCGAGAGTCTCCCAGCCCTGCGCCGGCATATCGAGCAGGACCTGGCGCTGCCTGGCCTGGGCGCGGAGAAGGTGATGGCGACCGTCGTCGCTTTGCTCGACCGCACCCTGATTCGCATCGGCAACCAGCGTTACCGCAAGGAGAACCGCTCCTTCGGCCTCACCACCCTGAACAACCGCCATGTCGAGGTACAGGGCGCGCGCATCCGCTTCGCCTTTCGCGGCAAGAGCGGCGTAAAGCACAGCGTGGACATCGAGCACCCGCGCCTGGCGCGCATCCTCCGGCGCTGCCTGGAGCTGCCCGGCCAGCAGTTGTTCCAGTACCTGGACGAAGACCGCCAGCGGCACATGATCGACTCCCGCGACGTCAACGCCTACCTGCGCGAACACGCCGGCGAGGAATTCACCGCCAAGGACTACCGCACCTGGGCCGGCACCGCCCTGGCCCTGGAGTACTGCCGCAAGACCCGCTGGGAAGGCGAGAAAGGCGCCAGCCGGCAACTCAAGCAGATCATCGGGCAGGTCGCCGACGAACTGGGCAACACCCCGGCCATCTGCCGCAAATGCTATGTGCATCCGAAGGTGATCGAGGCCTTTCTCGCAGGCGAACTGGACGGGCTGCGCAAGGAGCGCAAACGGCAGAATCTCAGCGCCGAGGAAGCGACCCTGCTGGCCTTTCTGTCCGCTGAGCCACTCTGAAACTGGCCGGGCGAGGCAACAACGACAGCAAGATTGTTCAAGCCAGGCGACCGCTCTCTCTGTCACGCTGAGGACACTTATCTGCCTGCAAGAAACGCTCATGTCACAAGATCAGCTTCCCTCCCGCGCCTTCCTCAGGGGCGCCATCGATATCATGCCGCTGTCGCTTGCGGTCCTGCCCTGGGGCCTGCTGGCCGGTTCCCTGGCCATCGACGCCGGACTTTCGCCGCTGCACGGCCAGGGCCTGTCCGCCATCGTCTTCGCCGGCGCGGCGCAACTGGTGGCCATCGGCATGCTCAAGGGCGGTGCCGGGTTCTTCTCGATCATGATCACCACCCTGCTGCTCACCTCCCAGCACCTGCTCTACGGCATGACCATGCGCCCGGTGATCTCCGGGCTGCCCGGGCGCTGGCGTGCCGGGCTGGGCTTCCTGCTCACCGACGAGTTCTTCGCCCTGACCAGCGGCCACGACAAGCAGACCTTCAACCGCTGGTACGCCCTGGGCGTGGGCCTGACCTTCTACATCGCCTGGAACCTCTTCACCCTCGCCGGCGTACTGGTAGGCAGCAGCATTCCAGGGCTGGAGCACCTGGGCCTGGACTTCTCCATCGCCGCCACCTTCGTCGCGCTGATCGCGCCGGTGGTGAAGAACGTGCCCACCGTGGTCTGCGTGGCGGTCTCGCTGTTCTGTTCGGTGCTGCTGAGCTACTGGCAGGTCGGCTCGGCGCTGGTACTTTCCGGGCTGGCGGGGATGCTCGCCGGCTTCATCTGTCAGAAATTCTCGGGGGTGCGCGCATGATGGTCTGGGCAGTGATCTTCGGCATGGGCCTGATCGTGTTCTTCAACCGCTACGTGTTCCTCGAACCGCGCCTGCCGATCCGCCTGGGCAGCAACGTACGGCAATTCCTCGGCTTCGCCGTGCCGGGCATGCTCACGGCGATCTGCGGGCCCATCGTGTTCCTTCCGGAGCACCAACTGAACCTGCGCCTGGACAACCCCTACCTGCTCGGCGCCATCGTCGCCGTGGCCTTAGTGCTGTGGACGCGCAACGTGCTGCTCAGCGTGATCCTCAGCATGGGCGCGTTCTACCTGTTGCGCTGGTGGCTGTGACCGGCGTCAGGCTTCAGCCCGCCCCGCTCCGCCCGTAGTACGCCAGCACCAGTTGCACCAGCGCTTCCTCGATGCCCTCGCGCCGCCCCGGCGCCAGGGCAGCGGGATCCTCCAGCAGGGCGCGCAGCACGCCACCGACCGCATGGGCGAGGACGAACACCTCGGCCTCACCGAGCTTGCGCAGTTGCTGGTCATGGCTGATCAGGCCGTGGGTCACCAGGTGGGTCATGACGCTGCCGCGCAGGGCTGGCAGCGGGCTGCCGCCGCCACGGGTCATCAGGTAGTGCATCAGCGCCTTGTGCGCGCCGGTACGTCCGCCGTAGGCGCTGACGGCGGCGTGGATCACCGCGCGGATGCGCTCGCCAGGCGTTTCCGGCGGGCGGCCGGTGAGCGCGTCCATGATGCCGGTCGCCAGCGCCGCCAGCTCACGCCGCGCCAGTTCGTCGAGGATGCGTTCCTTGTTGGGGAAATACTGGTAGAGCGAACCGACGCTCACCCCCGCCAGTTCCGCCACATGGTTGGTGGTGAACCCCTCCAGGCCGTGCCGCTCGAGGATGCGCCGCGACGCCTCCAATATGAGCTCGACCTTCTCCAGGGCCCGCGCCTGCCGCGGCAGGCGACGGCTATCTGGCTGATTTTCCGTTGTTTTTCGGGTCACCTGGGGCCACCGGGAAAGCGAGTACAGCGAGCGCCGCGTCCTACCTATCATGGCAGCCACCCACAGCCCGGCAAGGCGAGCGGATGAACCGCAGCGGCCGGTGCAGGAGCCCCCGCCATGAGCCACAAGAGCCACACCGCGCAACTGGACGACGACATCTGCGTGCACATCTTCGCCGCGTCCGGCGCCATGGTCGGCGTGTGCCTGACAGTGGTGGGCATCCTGCGCATCATCGTCGGCCAGCACCGTGTCGACCTGATCGGCCAGGACATGCTCGCGGTGAACACGGTGATCTACCTGGCCACCACCCTTGCCGCCTACTTCGGCCTGCGCACCCGCAAGCTGCAGCGCAACCATCGCCTGGAACGCATCGCCGACACCCTGTTCCTGGTGGGCCTGAGCCTCACCACCCTGACCACCGCCTTTATCGCCTGCGCCATGTCCTGCTGTTGAGCCGACGATTGAATTCCGCCATCGCTATGTAGAAATATATATATCGACAAGCCTGTCCCGTAGAGAGAAGAAAAATGAATACCGCCGTGTACGCCAAGGAAGCCGTCGGCGCGAATTACGCGCTGGAATCGATGCAGTACGCCCAGGCCCGCACCTGGGAAGCCGTGGACGCCATCGCCGCCGCGATGCGTCCCGGCCTGACCGAGCTGGAAGCCGTCGCCATCGGCAAGCAGGTCCTTGCCGACCTGGGCATGGAGCGCATCTGGCACCCGCTGCTGATCCGCTTCGGCGCCAATACCCTGAAGACCTTCAAGCAGCGCTCCGAAGGCAACCCGGTGCTGGGCGAAAACGACATCTACTTCATCGACATGGGCGTAGTCTGGCGCGGCCATGAAGGCGATGCCGGAGCGACCTTCGTCACCGGCAACGATACTGAAATGACTGCCTGCGCAGCAGCGGCGAAGACGCTGTTCGAACGCGTCGAGGCGCGCTGGCGCGAGACCGGCTGCAGCGGCGTCGAACTCTACGACTTCGCCCACCAGCAGGCCGAATCCATGGGCTGGAAGCTCAACCTGGACATCAAGGGCCACCGCGTCAGCGACTTCCCCCACGCCATCTACCGCGCCGGCGACCTGGGCGACTACGCCGAACATCCCAACGGCGGCCTGTGGATCCTGGAAATCCAGATCGCCCACCCGAGCAAGGACTACGGCGCCTTCTACGAAGACCTGCTGGCCTGACCCGGAGCCCCTGCGATGACTGAACACGTACTGCTGTTCTCCTACGGCACCCTGCAGGACAAGGCCGTGCAACTGGCCAGCTTCGGCCGCGAGCTGCAGGGCCGCGCCGACGCGCTGGTGGGCTTCCGCCAGGACTGGGTGGAGATCACCGACCCGGCCGTGCTGGCCACCAGCGGCAAGACGCACCACCCCATCGTCCAGTACAGCGGCGAAGACGCCGACCGGGTGCCCGGCAGCGTCTTCGAGATCACCCACGAGGAGCTACTGGCGGCGGACGCCTATGAGGTGTCCGATTACCAGCGGATCAACGTCCGCCTGCAGTCGGGCCTGCAGGCGTGGGTCTATGTGAAATCCTGACGCAGGCGTTGTGGTGGCAAGTGCATAGCGTTTTTTGACACGCTGGTCAGAATTTTCTGAAGCCCCACGTGGAGAAAAACAATGAAAGTCAGTGCACGCAACGTCTTCAAAGGCAAGGTTCGCGAAGTTCGCGCCGGCGCGGTCAACAGCGAAGTCGTCCTCGAGCTGGCGGGCGGCGAGACCCTGGTGGCCGTGGTCACCGTGGAAAGCGTCAACAGCCTGAAGCTGGCCGCCGGCGCCGAAGCCGTCGCCCTGGTCAAGGCGCCCTGGGTCATGCTGATGACCGAAGCCAGCGATATCCGCCTTTCGGCGCGCAACTGCCTGAACGGCAAGGTCGTCAGCGTCACCGACGGCGCGGTCAACGCCGAGGTGGTGATCGAGCTGGCCGGCGGCACCAAGGTCTACTCCATCGTTACCCGCGACGCCGTTAGCAAACTGGGCCTGGCCCCGGGCGCCAGCGCCACTGCGGTGATCAAGGCCTCCCACGTGATCCTCGGCGTGCCGGCCTGACCTGCTCTCGCGGAGCGTCGCCCGACGCTCCCTTGCCATGGCCGATCACGCTGATCGGCCATGGCGCACCCCACCGAATGCAACGCCCCCCGGCAACGACACAGAAAGTCATCAAAAGCGGTTTGGCGCGCTGCCGGATCAGCCGTTAGGCTCGCCGGAAAGCAGCCGGAAAAATCCTTCAGACGCCTTATCACAAGCAATGTAACTGCTTGTTATATTTAACATTTAATTCACATTTCGCTTTCTAACTTGGCGCCTTCCACCCACCGGACAGGCCCCATGCGGAAGCTCATTTCTTTCCTCGCGGCACTCGGCAGCGCCGACCTCGCCTTCGCCGACGCGCAATGTACTCGCGCGGACAGATCCACCTGGCAGCAGGAATCGCTCTTCCGCTCGACCATGAAGCAGCAGGGCTACCGCATCACCAAGTTCCGCGTGACGCCGGGCAACTGCTACGAGATCTACGGCTTCAACCCGCAGAGCGACCGCGTCGAGCTGTACTTCCACCCCGTCACCTTCGCCCTGGTGAGGGCCGAGCCGGTGCTGCGACGATGAAGACCCTTGCCCTGCGCTCCGCCGGCGGCCTGCTGGTCGCCGCCGTGTTCGGCTTTGCCTGGTACCAGTCGCCCTCCTTCGAGGTCGCCGACTTCGCCGTCAGCGAAGCCTCCGCGACCGCAGCCCCGGCAGACCTGACCCGGCGCTTCGCCTCCTCGGACATGCGCGACTTCGTGCACTCTGCCTCCCTTGCCACCCTGCCCGACGGCGCGCTGATGGCGGTGTGGTTCGCCGGTACCCGCGAAGGCTCCGCCGATGTGCAGATTCGCGCCGCGCAGTTCGACGCCGGCACCCGCCAATGGTCCCCCGAGCGCGTGCTGGCCACGCGGATCGGCACCGAGCGGGCCGTGCAGAAGAACATCCGCAAGCTCGGCAACCCGGTCATCGCCCTCTCGCCGGATAACCGCCTGTGGCTGTTCTACGTCTCCGTCTCGGTGGGCGGCTGGGCCGGCAGCGCGATCAACGCCATGCACTCGGACGACCTCGGCCAGACCTGGAGCGCGCCGCGCCAACTGGTGACCACGCCCTTCCTCAACCTCAGCACCCTGGTGCGCGGCGCACCGGTATTCCACCGCGATGGCTCCATCGGGCTGCCGGTCTACCACGAGTTCATGGGCAAGTTCGCCGAGTACCTCTACCTGAATCGCGACGGCGAGGTGCTGGACAAATTCCGCATCAGCAAGGGCAAGCATTCGCTGCAGCCGACCGTGGTGGCACAGGATGGCCGGCAGGCGGTCGCGCTGCTGCGCTATGCCGGCGAGCAGCACCACCGTGTGCTGGCCAGCCGCACCAAGGACGCCGGGCAGACCTGGAGCGAACCGCAGCCGGTGGAACCGAGCAACCCCAACTCGTCGCTGGCCGCCGTCGGCCGCAGCAACGGCAACCTGCTGGTAGCGATGAACGACCTGGAGGACGGTCGCTTCCGCCTCACCCTCTACGAAACCGACGCACAGCTGCGCAATTGGCGGCTGGTCTCACAGCTCGACGAATCCCCCGACCCCTGGGGCGACCCGGTGCCGCCGGAAGTCTTCCGCGCACTGATCGGCGCGACCTGGGACGAAGTGGACGCGCGGCAACAGAAGACCCTGGAGCAGAACTTCCTCGCCAGCGTCAGCCAGCGCATGTGCGAGTCCGGCCAGTGCCGCTTCGAGTACGAGTACCCCTACTTCGCCCGCGACGCGGCCGGTGCCTATCACCTGGTCTATTCGTGGAACGACACCTTCATCAAGCACGTCAGCTTCAGCGACGCCTGGGTCGAGGGCCAACCATGACATTCGGACTCTGGCAGGCGCATCTGGCGCTGGCCCTTGCGCTGTTCCTGCTCATCGCGCCCTTCGGCAGCGCCCGCCACTGGCAGGCGCTGAAGCTGGCCATGGCAACCGGGCTGACCTTCGTTCCCGTCGACGGCCTGTCGCTGGCCATGGTCGTGCGCAGCTTCACCCATGACCTAGCCAGCAGCCTGCTGGTGCTGCTCATGGGCTTAACCCTGGCGCGCTTCGGCGTGATGCAGGTTCGCGCCGTCCACCTGCGCGAGGTGCTGCTGGCCGTGGCGGTGCTGGCGCTGGTGCTCTATCCGGCCTCCCTGGGCCTGAGCTACCTGGACCCGTTCCGCTGGGGCTACGAGCCAACCTGGCTGCTGCTGGCGATGGCCGTGCTGACCCTGTTCTTCCTGCTGCGCGGCAACGGCCTCGGCGCGGCGATGCTCCTCATCGCGACCCTGGCCTACGCGTTGCGCGGTGACGGTTCCGGCAACTACTGGAACTACCTGATCGACCCGCTGCTGGCGCTCTACGCCCTGATTTTCTGCCTGATATGGACGGGCCAGACCGTGCTGCACCGTGCCCGCACACTTCTCTCCGGCGAGCGCAGCACGCGCCACCCCATGGACTTCGCCGAGACTGATCGATGAGCTGGATTCGCTCCCGACGCCTGCACTACCTGGCCGGCATCGTCGCCGTGCTGTTCACCTTGTTCGCGCTGCTGCGCGGCGTATTCCTGTTCGGCTTCTCCGGCCTGCCCTGGCAGGCGCTGGGGGAGAACGGCGACCTCCTGCGCACCCTCGGCATCGGCCTGCGCTTCGACCTGCGCCTGGCGCTGCTGGTCGCGCTGCCGCTGATGCTGCTGGCCTGGCTGCCGTGGTTGAACCTGCTGCGCAGCCGCGCCATGCGCTACCTTGCCCGCGCCTACCTGGCACTCGCCGTGGGGCTGGTGCTGCTGGTCTACATCATCGACTTCGGCCATTACGCCTACCTGGGTGTGCGCATCAACGCCACGGTGCTGCGCTTCATCGAGGACGCGCAGATTTCCACCGGCATGGTCTGGCAGAGCTACCCGGTGGTCTGGATCAGCCTGGGCTGGCTGGCCTGCCTGGCGCTGACGCTCGCCGTGTTCTGCCAGCTCGAACGGCGGACACTGGATCGACCCGCCACCTCCATCCCGCGCTGGCCCGTCGCCGCCGGTTCCGCGCTGGTCACCGTGCTGGTGTTCCTCGGCTTGCTCGGCCGCGTCGACAACCTCAACCTGGAGAACCCGGTGCCGCTGCGCTGGAGCGACGCCTTCTACAGCGGCGATCCGCAGATCGCCGCGCTCGGACTGAACCCGGTGGTGTTCCTCTACGACACGCTACGCGTCGACCCGGTCGCCTATGACGAAGCCGAGGCCCGCAAGCACTACCCGCTGATGACGAACTACCTCGGCATCGACCAGCCCGACGGGCAGGCCCTCGACTACCGCCGCCAGCAGCCCGCGCAACCAGCAGCGCTGGCCAGCGGGCGCCAGCCCAACGTGGTCTTTGTCATGCTCGAGTCCTTGGGCACCAGCGCCGTCGGCGCCTACGGCAACCCGCTGAACCCGACGCCGAACCTCGACCGCATCGCTCGCGAAGGCTGGTTCTTCCGCCACTTCTACGTGCCGGTGACCGGCACCGCGAAAACCGTCTGGGCCAGCATCACCGGCGTGCCGGACGTCACCCGCGAGCAGACCGCCACGCGCAACCCGCTGATCTCCCGCCAGCACAGCCTGATCAACGCCCTGGACGGCTACGAGAAGTTCTACATGATCGGCGGCAACGCCGGCTGGGCCAATATCAACGCGCTGATCCAGCGCAGCATCGACGACGTGCAGCTGTACGAGGAGCGCCACTGGCAGGCGCCGCTGGTGGACGTCTGGGGCATCTCCGACCTGGACTTCTTCAAGGAAGGCACTGCGGTGCTGCGCCAGTTGCCGAAGGACCAGCCGTTCTTCGCCTACCTGCAGACCTCCGGCAACCACCGGCCCTTCACCATCCCCCGTGACAACGACGGCTTCCAGGCCCTCGACCTGCCGCTGGAGAAGGTCCAGGCTGCCGGCTCACGCAGCCTGGAACAGTTCAACGCGGTGCGCCTGCTCGACTTCAACATCGGCAAGCTGCTGGAAATGGCCGAGCGCGACGGTTACCTGGACAACACCCTCTTCGTGTTCTTCGGCGATCACAACACGCGCATCAGCCAGATTCCGCACATGGCGCCGGGCTTCGAACAGCTCGGGCTGGAGAGCAACAACGTGCCGCTGATGATCTACGCACCGGGCCTGCTGCAGCCCCGCGTGTTCGACGAGGCCGTCGGCCTGGCCGATCTTCTGCCCACCGTGCTCGGCCTGCTCGGCAAGCCCTACGCCAACGGCGGCATGGGCCGCGACCTGCAACTCGCCGCTCCGGAAGGCGAACGCGTGGTGCCACTGGTGCTGCGCGAGGGCACCTTCCCGATCATTGGCGGCGTGACCCAACGCTTCCTCCTGCAGATGCAGCACGACGGCAGCTCGCCGACTCTGCACGACATCTACTCGCCCACGCCGATGGAGGACGTCGCGCAGCAACACCCGGAGGAATTCCAGCGCCTCGCCGCGCTGACCCGCGCCATGCACGAGACCTCGCGGGCGATGCTGTACCGCAACGTGCGCGAATGAAAGCTAGCTGCAGAGCGTGGGATCGTCAGGTGCGTAGGAGCGGGGGATGCCTGAACGTAGGGCGCATAACCCGGGACGGGTTATCCGCCAGCCAGCCCGACGGCGGATAACGCTGCGCGTTATTCGCCCTACGTTCGAGGAAATCTGAAGCTTCACTGCAATGAAAAAGGGCCGCACGATGCGGCCCTTTCTTCTTCGGGTCGTCGACTCAGACCGCCGACAGGTGCTCGTAGAGGATGGTCGCGCCCACCAGCATCAGCACCACGCCGCCGATGATCTCGGCGCGCTTGCCGACCACCGCGCCCAGCACGCGGCCGAGCATGGTGCCGATGGTGACCATGGTCATGGTGGCGAGGCCAATGGCAGCTGCGGCAACCCAGATGTTCACGTCGACGAAGGCGAGGCCTACACCCACTGCCAGGGCGTCGATGCTGGTGGCCACGGCGGTCACCGCGAGCACCCAGAAGGAATGCTGCGAGGGCTTTTCGTCTCCGCCTTCGTCGTCGTGGCGCACGCCGTTGTAGATCATGTGCAGGCCGAGCACGAGCAGCAGGCCGAAGGCAATCCAGTGGTCCCACTCGACGACATAGCTGCTGGCGGCCTGGCCGATGAACCAGCCGATCAGCGGGGTGATGGCTTCGATCACACCGAAGATCAGACCCGTGCGCAGGGCTTCGGAAAGGCGCGGCTTGTGCAGGGTCGAGCCCTTGCCGATGGCGGCGGCGAAGGCGTCGGTGGACATGGCGAAGGCCAGGAAGATCAGCGAGATGGGATTCACGTACAACTCCAGCCGGGCACGAGACAACGACAAGACACTGCGAGCCCGGCTTGAGCGCAGTCATGTCGTTGGTCTCGCCAATCCGGTTGGATGCACTGGCCACGGCAGGTTGCCGATCATGTTGACCAGGGCGACTTCACGCAGGTGTGAAGCCAGGCTACTCCCCAAAGAGGCGGCGATCTTAACAGGAGTTTGTGAAGAAAGCGTCACGCCGGTCGGGTAATCGGCCCCTTGGCAACCTGCCGTTACTCATTAGCCGAACGGCATGGATTCGTTAGCTGCACTTCAGGATAGGTTGTTTTTCGCTCAACACGGCAGCGCCCGCCGTATCTTCATTTCCAGCTGTATGCCGCTGCCCGCAAGGCTTTGCCGGAACGCCACGCATCAGCGGTGAACGCACGTTGCGCCGGGCGAGCAGCGATTCGATCAATCCCAGCAGTTTTCCTCATGGGTTCGCCCGCTTACCGGTCAGTAGACTGTGGCCACTCGCGAGCAACACCCATCAGAAGTCCACTACCCGAGAATTCCTTCATGAAACTGCTCTCTGCCAGTGTCCTGTCCCTTGCCGCCCTGCTCGCCAGCCAGGTGTCCATGGCCGAAGAATCGCCGCTGATGACCAACCGCCTGACCACCGCCAACTACGAGGCCATGCAGGCCAGCCGCGCGAAGACCGACGCCGAGCAACAGACCGCGCAGAATGCCCAGCCGGACGCCGAGAAGAAGGCCGGGCAGGACAAGCACTGCTGATACCGCTGTACACCGGGAGCGCGCCGCCGCTCCCGGTTCCTGCCGTTCCCGCGTCTTACCTGCCCTCCGCCCAGCCTGATCGTTGGCACGCCCGCTCCTGTACGGGCAATCCCCTGCCTGCCCTGGCATCATTCCGGCTACCACCCCACAAACATCAGCCCTAATTGATGTCAGCCCAATCAAATATGAATTTTTCCTGATGCGGCAGCGCCCTACTCTGGCTCCGCGCTGCACTGACAGCGCCAGCTACTCAGCCGTCCTCTAGAGACGCGGGTTCTCGATAACAACTCCAACTGCCCCGAGGATCTCCCATGCGCCTTCGCCCGCTCATGCCTGGCCGTGAATCCCCCTTTTCCCTGAACACCGGAGGCCGGCATGTCTGACCTTCGCCGCTCCACCCTCGCCAATGGCGATGAAAGCCTGCTTGCCAGCCACGGCTACCGCCAGGAGCTGGACCGCGGCCTGAACCTGTGGTCCTCGTTCTCCGTCGGCTTCGCCACCATTTCCCCGGTGGTCGGCATCTACTCGGTGATGTCCCTGGGCGCCATGAGCGTCGGGCCGTCCTGGGTGTGGATCGTGCCCCTGTGCCTGCTCCTGCAGTTGACCGTAGCGCTGGTCTATGCCGAACTGTCCTCGCAGTTCCCCCTGGCGGGCGGCTGCTACCAGTGGGTACGCCGGCTGATCGGCGACCGCGCGGCCTGGTTCACCGGCTTCCTCTACCTCGCCTCCGCCCTCGCCTCGCTGACCACGGTGGCCTACCTGGGCGGCTTCTGGCTCGGCCTGCTGGTGACCGGCGAGCCGCCGTCAGCCAACGCGCAGGTGCTCTGCGGCGCGGCGCTGCTAGCCCTGGGGCTGGGCGTGAACCTGCTGGGGATCAACCCGCTGAAATACTTCGTCAACGCCGGCATCTTCGCCGAGGCCATCGCCTCCATCGGTATCGGCGTGCTGTTGCTGCTGTTCTTCCGCAACCACTCCTTCGAGATGCTGTTCAGTAGCCTCAATGCCCTGGAAGTCTCCGGTGGCACTTACTGGTCGGGGTTCCTCACTGCACTGGCCGTGGGCGGCTGGGCCTTCCTCGGCTTCGATGCCTGCTCGCAGATTTCCGAGGAAACCACCGACGCCCGCGTCTCCACGCCACGCGCCATCCTGCGCTCGATGCTGGTGGTCGGGCTGACCGTGATGCTCACTGCCTTCGCCGTCACCCTGTCGTACAAGGACCCGGCCGCCGTGGTCAGCGGGCAGATCATCGACCCGGTGACCCCCGCCGTGGTGGACGCCTTCGGCGCCTGGGCCGAGCGGCCGTTCGTGGCCATCGTGCTGGTAGCCTTCGTCGCCTGCGTGGTGTCGGTACAGACCTACATCGGCCGCGCCATCTTCGGCATGGCCCGCGATGAAATCCTCCCCGGCTCCGCCCTGCTGCGCCGCGTGGACAAGCGCAAGGTACCGATGGCGGCGATGGTCTGCAGCACCCTGCTGGCCAGCCTGGGCCTGGCCCTGGGGCTGAACGCCACCGCGGTGGGCACGCTGATCGCCTTCGGCAGCGGCGGCTTCTTCTTCGTCTTCCTGATCGTCGCCGCCAGCGCGCTGTATGCCCGCCTGAGCGGCCGCTGGGACCCGGACAAGGGCGCCCTGAAGCTCGGCCGCAAGGGCCTGCTGGTCAACGTCATCGCCGTGGTCTGGCTGGTGTTCGAGGCAATCAACGTGGCCTGGCCGCGGGAAATGCTCGCCCCGCCCGGCGCGCCCTGGTTCCAGGTGTGGGCGGTGGTCGTGGTGTTCTCCGTCCTCGCCCTGTTCGGTCTGGCCTACCTGTTCATCGCCAAGCCGCACCGGCGCATCGCCACCAGCCTGAGCTTCGCCGGCCGCGCCGTCGGCTGAGCCACCCCGGCACCGGGACACCGGTGCCCTCCTTTCCTTCCTGTCCGGCCGGGCTGCCCAGCACCCCGGCACGGGCAGGTCATGCCTGCAATCCGGAGCTTCCCATGTCCACCCTGAACTACTGGAACTACCCCACGGAAATCCTCTGCGGCGTCGGCGCCCTCGACCAGCTGGCCGAGCGCTGCCGCCTCGCCGGGATGCGCAAGCCGCTGCTGGTCACCGACCCCGGCATGCTCGAACTGCCGCCGCTGCATGAAGTGCGTCTTCGCCTGGAAGCCGCCGGCATCGACTACGCGCTGTTCCACGGTTTTTCCAGCAACCCCGCGCTGGAGGAAGTCACCGCCGGCGCCCAGGCCCTGGCCGAAGGTGGCCACGATTCGCTGATCGCCCTGGGTGGCGGCAGCGCGCTGGATGCGGCAAAGGGCATTGCCCTGCTGAGCCGCGACGCCGACGGCCTGCGTCACTTCGAATGGTCGCAACTGATCGTGCAGTACCCGACCCTCGGTGATCATCCGGCCCTCGACCTGCCGCCGCTGATCGCCATCCCCACCACTGCCGGCACCGGTTCCGAGCTGGGCCGCGAAGCAGTACTGACCGACACCTCGCGCGGCATCAAGATCGTCGTCGGTCACCGCGAACTGCTGGCACGCTCGGTGATCCTCGACCCGGCGCTGACCGTCGGCCTGCCGAAATCACTCACCGCCGCCACCGGCATGGACGCCCTGACCCACCACCTGGAGTCGCTGTTCTCGCCGCTCTACCACCCGATGTCCGCCGGCGTCGCCATCGAAGGCGTGCGCCTGGTCAAGGAACACCTGCAGCGCGCCGTGCACAACGGCACTGACCTCGCCGCCCGCGAAGGCATGCTGGTGGCATCGGCCAGCGCGGCGGTGGCCTTCCAGAAAGGCCTCGGTGGCGTACACGCGCTGGCCCACCCGCTGGGCGCGAAGCACCACAAGCACCACGGCCTGCTCAACGCGGTGCTGCTGCCGTATGTGCTGGTGGCCAACCGTTCGGCCATCGAAGCGGACGCCACGCGCCTGGCGCGCTACCTGGAACTACCTGAAGCCAGCTTCGACGGCCTGCTCGGCTGGGTGCTGGAGCTGCGCTCGGCCGTCGGCATTCCTCATACGCTCAAGGAGCTGGGCCTCCATGGCGAGGACGCGCAGTGGGTCGGCGAACAGGCGGTGGCGGATATTTCCTCCTCCGAGACCAACGCCCTGCCGCTGCAGGCCGAGGACTACTCGCGCATCTATCTCAACGCTATCCACGGCACGCTCGCCTGAAACTCAGGCGCCGAGACCGTGCACGCTCAGCAGGTCTTCGATGAAGGCGCGGGCGGCCTCGCTGCGGGGCCGCCCGGCGTAGGTGATCATGCTGTGCGTCACCTCGTAGCAGAGCTTCTCCGGTAGCAGCGGCTTCATCCGCCCGCGCTCGACCCAGATGTTCGCGTAGTGGGTCGGCAGGTAGCCCAGGTGCGTGCCGGCCAGCACCGAATGCGCCACCGCCTCCATGTGATGCGCGGTGGCGCTGCTGCGTTCGGGGCGGAACGGCAACTCCTGGTCCGCCGGCAGGAAGCCATGGCGCACCCAGTTGTACTCGGCGATCTGCTTCAGCGTCGGCTTGCGCGCGGAGAACAGCGGGTGACGCTCGCCGCAGAACACGCCGATCTCCTCGGTGTACAGCGGCAAGTACTCCAGCGTTGGTCGGGTACGGCTGAAGTAGGAGATCGCCAGGTCCAGCTGGCCGTCGATCACCGCCAGCTCCAGCTCGGTGGGCGAGTTCACGTAGAGGTTCAGCTGCACGTCCTGCTCGCGGCCGTGGAAGGCCGCCAGGGTCTCGTCGAAGCGCGCCTGCGGCAGCGTCGTGACGTTGTCCGCCAGCCCCAGGTACAGCTCGCCGACCAGTTGCCCGGACAGCGCCTGGGCCTGGTCGCGGAACAGCCCGATGGCGTCGAACATCGCCTGCGACGCTTCGAGAATCCGCTGCCCTTTCGCGGTCAGGCGGAAGCCGCCCTTGCCGCGTTCGCACAGGCGATAACCCAGGCGCTTCTCCAGGCTGCCGATGTGCATGCTGATGTTCGACTGGCTCATGTTCAGCTCGGCCTGCGCCGCGGTGAAGCCGCCGCACTTCACCACGGAGGCGAAGATGCGCAGCAGGCGCAGATCGAGGTCGGTGAAATTCCTCAGCATGACGGGCTTCCGGCACTGGACGGGGCTGGCAGTCTACTGCACCGCCGGCCCTGCGCCTAAGCCCGCGGGCCCGCCAGCGGCAGCGCAATGGCCAGCCGCTGGCGCGTTCGTATGTTTGTATGAACAACCAGGGGCCGATACTTAGAAATGCACGATAGGGAGCCGGCCGCACCGCGGTCAGAGTAGGCGCAAACAACAACCCATGGACCCCCACCATGAAGCGCTCCCTCTGGCTCCAGGAAATCGCCGACGAACTCACCCCCACCGAACCGCTGCGGGAACACCTCGATGCCGACGTCGCCATCATCGGCGGCGGCTTCGTCGGCCTGTGGACGGCCCTGCGCCTGCTGGAGCTGGACCCGACATGCCGCATCGTGATCCTCGAACGGGACATCTGTGGCGGCGGCGCCTCGGGGCGCAATGGCGGCTTCGTGATGTCCTGGTGGCCGAAGATCAGCTCGCTGGTGGAACAGTGCGGCCAGGAAGAAGCCCTGCGCCTGGCCCGTGCCTCGGAGGCGAACATCGCCGAGATCGGCCAGTTCTGCGAGGAGCACGGCATCGACGCGCACTTCCGTCGCGGCGGCTGGCTGTGGACCGCTACCACCGCCGCCCAGCGCGGTTCCTGGAAAGGCGTGCAGCGCACCTGCGAGAGCCTGGGCGCCAACGTCTTCCGCACCCTGCCGGACAACGAAGTGGAGCGCCGAGCCGGCTCGCACCAGCACCTGGAAGGCGTGATCGAGGACAGCAACGCCACCGTGCAGCCCGCCCGCCTCGTTCGCGGCCTGCGCCGGGTCGCCCTGGAGAAGGGCGTGCGGATCTTCGAGAACACCCCGGTGGACGAAATCCAGCGCACCCAGCCAGCCGTGCTGCGCACGCCCAATGGCTCGGTCACCGCGCCGCGCGTGGTGCTCGCCACCAACGCCTGGGCCGCGCAGATTCCGGAACTGAGCCGCATGGTCCTGCCGGTCACCAGCACCATAGTCGCGACCCGGCCGATGCCCGAGCGCCTGGAGCAGATCGGCTGGACCGGCGGCGAATCCATCACCGACTCGCAGCTGATGGTCGACTTCTACCGCACCACGAAGGACGGCCGCATCGCCTTCGGCAAGGGCACCGGCATGATCAACTATGCGAGCAGGATCGACGACAGCTTCGACGATAACCCGCGCCTGACCGAGGAAACCGAGCAGGACTTCCGCCGCACCTACCCCAACCTCGCCGACGAAGCCATTACCCACGCCTGGTGCGGCCCCATTGATCGCACCTACGACAGCATGCCGGTGTTCGGCCACCTCGACGGCGCGCCGCACATCTTCTACGGCATCGGCTGGAGCGGTAACGGCGTCGGCCCGACCCGCCTGGGCGGGCGCATCCTCGCCAGCCTGGTGCTGGGGCGCAACGACGAGTGGAGCCGCTGCGGCCTGGTGGGCCGCCAGCCCAGGCGTTTCCCGCCCGAGCCGGTGCGCTACGTCGGCGGCCTGATGGTGCGCGGCGCCGTGCAACGCAAGGAGCAGGCCGAAGCGCAGAACCGCAAGCCGTCGTGGATCGACCTGCGACTGGCCAAATTCGCCCCCGTGGGCCTGGAAGACAAGAGCGCCTGAGTGCGCCAGGAGAAACCGATGAACCAGCCGATCCATCTGCCCGATACCGCCCGCTTCGCCCTGCCCGCCGCCGTGCCGGCCAAGGAGCCGGTCGGCACGCCCATCGCCGAGGCGGCCACCCACGCCGCCGAAGGCCAGGGCGGCCTGCTCACCGGCGTGTGGGAATGCACTCCGGGGCGCTTCCGCCGGCAGATCCTGCAGCGCGAATTCAGCCACTTCATCAGCGGCCACGGCTTCTTCATCCCCGATGGCGGCGAGCCGATCGAGCTGCGCGCCGGCGACGCCATCCTGTTCCCGGAAAACAGCCAGGGCACCTGGGATATCCGCGAAACCCTGCGCAAGAGTTTCGTGATCATTCCCTGAGGTCGTTGCCCAGCCCGGCGATCTGCGCCGCGCGCAGGGCAATCCAGAGGACGGCGACGTCCTCGGTGGAGTCCAGCGAGAGGCCGGTGATCTCCTCGATGCGGCGGATGCGATAGACCAGCGTCTGCCGGTGCACGTTGAGCCGCTCGGCGGTCTTCTGCCACGAGCGGTTCTGCTCCAGGAACACCTGCAGGGTCTGCTGCAGCTGGGCGCTGTGCTCGCCGTCGTAGTCGGCCAGCGCACCCAGCGCGCGGCGATGCACCAGCAGCGCCTCCTCAAGGCTTGAGGGCAACCACAGCAGCTCGCCGGCGGCGCGGGCGTAATGCGCCAGCGGGCGGCTCGCCGAGGTGTGTGCCAGGGCCAGGCGCGCTTCGCGCAGGGCCTCGCTGGTACGCCCGGAATGCCCCAGCGGGTCGGACAGGCCCAGCGGGCAACCCAGCACCTGCTGCACTGCCGGCGCCGACTCGGCATTGGCCAGCAGCAGGATCAGCTCCTCGCCCTGGGCCCGCGCCAGCACCGCTACGCCCTGCAGATGCAGGCGCTGGCTCCAGCGCTCGGGCAGCTCCGTCTGGCCACGGGCAATGGCGAACAGCGCCTTGGCCACCGGATAACCCATCGCGTTCAGCCGCTCGTGGGCGGGCCGCTCGCTCAGGCGCTGCTGCAGCAGATCGTCCAGCAATTCCCAGCCCTGGCGCAGCACGCGCTCCTGTTCCAGCTGCTGACGTTCCAGCTCGATGCCCAGCACCGCCGTAACGTGGTGCAGCAGGCCGTAATCGAGCAGGCCGCCGCACGCGAGAATCTTGCATGCCGGAATCGATGGCAGGGCCATGGACAGCGCGTCGCCCTCCTCCGAGGCGTGGCGGGTGACCGTGGTCGCCGTGCTGCTGCGCTTGGCCAGGCGTTCGCGCCAGTCCGCCGGCAAGGGTTCCAGGCCCGGATGCCAGGGCTCCAGGGTCTGCGCGTCGAACAGGTAGAGACGCGTGCGCAGGTCCGCGGCCAGGCGCTGCAGGAGAAATTCCAGGCCGTTGTTGCGCAGCGCCATGCGCGCACTCTCGTAGAGGCGCGTCACTGCGCTGCGGCGCTCCAGTTCCTCCTGCTTGCTGGTGTCGATGATGGCCCGCGCCACCGCCGAGAACGGCACCGACTTGTGGATCAGCAGCAAGGGGAAATCCAGCTGCTGCGCGGTGGCCAGCAGCGTCTCTATGTCCCTTGGCGCCTGCATGTTCTCGCCCAGCATGAGCCCGGCGACACGCGCCGCAGCCAGGCGTTCGACGTACTCGCGCTGGGGCTCGGCGCCCGCCGGAATGCCCATGCCGGTGGTCATCAGCAGCTCGCCTTCGCCCAGCCACTGCGCCGGGTCGGGCAACTCGCACACGTGCGCCCAGCGCAGCGGCCGCGCGGTGTGGCTGGCGCCGCTGACCAGGCGGGTGGCCAGGGCGGGGTCGTCGAGAATGTCCTGGATCGAAATCGGCATGGCATCTCCGGAAAAAGCGGGCAATCCCTCAGGTCAGGCTGGGGCCGACAGAGCATCCCACCGGCCACACGGGCTGGAATCCGTACAAAGGTATGAACCAGCCGGGGGCGTTTTGTAAATCCGTCTGATGTTACGCCAGGTGCGCCGGGCGGAGACTGGAACGCAGGCCGGATCGCCACGAACGCCCGGCCCACTGCCTCACGCAGCCTCACAAGCCCCATCGGAGCCAATAACAATGCCAAAGTCTCTGAGCAGCGCCCTCGTCCTTTCCCTCGCCTGCCTCCCGCTCACCGGCCTCTCCGGCCTCGCCCTGGCCGACATCACCGTTGCCTCCCAGGGCGGCGCCAACAAGGCCGCGCAACAGAAAGCCTATTACGAACCCTACAGCGCCCAGACCGGCAGCAAGATCATCGCCGACGAGTTCAACGGCGAGATGGCCAAGGTCAAGATCCAGGTCGACACCGGCAGCGTCACCTGGGACGTGGTGGAACTGGAAATGCCGGAACTGGCCCGCGCCTGCGACGAAGGCCTGCTGGAGGAACTGGGCAGCGACCCGGCCATCGCCGCAATGACCCCCAAGGTGGTCAAGGGCGCCATCCAGCCCTGCGGCGCCGGCATCTTCGTCTGGTCCACGGTGCTCGCCTACAACGCCGACAAGCTGAAGGTCGCGCCCACCGGCTGGGCCGACTTCTGGGACGTGAAGAAGTACCCGGGCAAGCGCGGCCTGCGCAAGAGCCCGATGTACACCCTGGAATACGCGCTGATGGCCGACGGCGTGCCGTACAAGGACATCTACAGCCTGCTCGCCACCCAGGAAGGCCAGGACCGCGCCTTCCGCAAGCTCGACGAGATCAAGCCGTACATCCAGTGGTGGGAAGCCGGCGCGCAGCCGCCGCAGTACCTGATGTCCGGTGACGTGGTGATGAGCGCCGTCTACAACGGCCGCATCGCCGCGGTGCAGAACGAGAGCAACCTGAAGGTGGTGTGGGACGGCGGCATCTACGACATCGAGACCTATGCCATTCCCAAGGGCGCGAAAAACGCCGCCGAAGGCCGCAAGTTCATCGAGTTCGCCCTGCAGACCCAGCAGCAGAAGGCCTACTCCGACCACATCGCCTACGGTCCGGTGAACCTCGCCGCCGCTGCCGAGATCGCCCCGGCCCAGGCCCGCGACCTGCCCAGCGCACCGGAGAACCTGGACAAGCAGCTGGCGATGGACGCCAGCTTCTGGGCCGACCACGGCGAACAGCTGCAACAGCGCTTCAACGCCTGGGCCGCGCGCTGAGGCCCGTGCACGCCTGAACCCGAGGCCCGCCACTGGCGGGCCTTCTTCATTTCCGCGGCGCTCATCAGCGTGGCTGAATCCTCCACCTGCGCTACGGTCAACTCCCAGACCAGCGTCCGGGAGAGAAACCATGCTGCTCGAAGGTTCCTGCCACTGCGGCGCCGTGCACTTCAGCCTGCACAGCGCCCACCCCTACCCTTACCAGCGCTGCTACTGCTCGATCTGCCGCAAGACCCAGGGCGGTGGAGGCTACGCGATCAACCTCGGCGGCGACGCCGCCAGCCTCAAGGTGCGCGGGCGCAAGCACATCAGCATCTACCACGCGAAGATCCGCGAGGAAGGCCAGCGCACCCACACCAGCAGCGCCGAGCGACACTTCTGCAGGCAGTGCGGCAGCGGGCTGTGGCTCTACGATTCGCGCTGGCCGGAGCTGATCCACCCCTTCGCCTCGGCCATCGACACGCCGCTGCCAGTGCCGCCGGAGCACACGCACCTGCTGCTGCGCTCCAAGGCCGAGTGGGTCGAGGTAGAGGCCGGGCCGCGCGACCTGCAGTTCGACGATTACCCGCAGGAGTCCATCGCCCAGTGGCACCAGCGCCTGGGCGTGGAAAGGTAGCCTCAGGCACGCCAGAACGGCTTGGCGATCTCCCGTGCCACCTGGCGACGGGTCAGGCCGATGTCCTCGATCAGGTGCGGATTGGCCCTGGCCATGCTCGCAAGCTGCTGGCGCACCCGCGTCCGCGCCTGCCACAGGGCCAGCAGCTGCAGCAGGGCCGGCAGGCTCAACGAGCGGAGTGAAGCTTCCGGCAGCAGCAGGCGGGGAGTATCGTGCATGGCAACCTCCATTCGACTCGTGCCTCATGGGGCCGAGCATGGCGGTCGCCCAAAGCGCCGTCCTGAAGCGGCGCCAAACACTTGCAAAAACTTCCAAAGGGGGGACGTCATGCAGCAATCGCGTCTGGCTTTCGGCCCCTTCGTGCTCGATGGCCCCAGCGGTGTGCTCAAGCGCGACGAACGCGCCGTCGCCATTGGCTATCGCGCGCTGAACCTGCTGCAGACCCTGCTCGAAAGGCCCGGCGAAATCCGCACCAAGGCCGAGCTGATGGACGCCACCTGGCCCGGCCTGGTGGTCGAGGAAGGCAATCTCACGGTACAGATCGCCCACCTGCGCAAGGTGCTTGGCGAGGCGCCGAATGGCAGTGCGTGGATCACCACCGTGCCCCGCGTCGGCTACCGCTTCAGCGGCGCCGTGCAACGTCTGGATGACGCGTCGCGCACGCTGCCGGCCCTGCCGGAAGAGCCATCGATAGCCGTGCTTCCCTTCGTCAACCTGGGCGACGACCCGCAGCAGGCGCTCTTCGCCGACGGCCTCACCGAAGACCTCACCACCGAGCTGTCCCGCGTCGGCGGGCTGTTCGTCATCGCACGCACCTCGGCCTTCGCCTACAAGGGCAAAGCCATGGACGTACGCGAAATCGCCCGCGAGCTGGGCGTGCGTTACCTGCTCGAAGGCAGCGCCCGGCGTGCCGATGAGCGCGTGCGAATCAACGCCCAGCTGGTGGACGCCAGCAGCGGCGAACACCTCTGGGCGGAGCGCTTCGAGAGCCGGGTGGAAGACCTCTTCGACCTGCAGGACCAGCTCACCGGGCAGATCGTCCAGGCCCTGCTCGGCCACCTGCGCGCACCGCTGCCACGCAACCGGCCGCAGAGTCTGGAGGCCTACGAGCTTTGCGTGCGTGCCCGCCAGCTGATGGACGATTCACCGCTGGCCGCGCGGGAAGCGCACCTGATGCTGAGCCGCGCCATCGCCCTCGACCCGCAGTACGCCGAGGCGCGGCGCTGGCTGGCGATGAACCACTGGATGGGCTGGATACACAGCGGCGGCCCGACCCCGCAGGAGCGCGAAACCGCCCTGGCGCAAGCGCGCGAGGCGGTGGCCATCGACTCCAACGATGCCGGCTGCCGCTGGAGCCTGGCCTACCTGCTGACCTACGAGCGCGAATATGCCGAAGCCGACGCGCAGTTCCAGCGAGCGCTGGAACTCGACCCCAACGATGCCGACGCCTGGACGGCACTGTCCGACGTCAGGGTGCTGGCCGGGCGCATCGACGAAGGCCTGGAGCACATCCGCCGGGCCTTTCGCCTCAATCCCTTCCCCGCCGGCTGGTACTACCTGACGCTGGGCCAGGCGCAGTACGCAGCGCGCGATTACCCAGGCGCGATCCAGACCCTGCGCCGCGGCGAAACCTACCGCAGCAGCTCGCGGCGCTTCCTCGCCGCCAGCCTCGCCCAGCTGGGCCGGCTGGACGAAGCGCGGGCGGAAACCGAGTTCTTCCTGGTCACCAATCCCGGCTTCACCATCCGCCACTGGGTGGCCACCGAGCCCCTGCGCGACGCGGCCGTGCGCGAGCACTTCGTCGAAGGCTTCCGCAAGGCGGGACTGCCGGATTGACAGGTTGCGTCACCTCGTAGGGCGCATAACCCGGAACGGGTTATCCGCCATAGCGGCACGCCTGCAGGAGCGCGCCGTGCGCGCGATCGCGGGCATGGCCCGCTCCTACAGGGAAGTACCGGTGTCCGGCCTGACCCGCCATTTGCGCTTCACTCGGCCACCGACACGCAGTTGTAACCCTCGCCGACTAACGTGCTCGCCCATCTTTCCTCCCGGCGCTGCCAGAAGACGGACCATGACGGTAGACACGAGCACCTCGCGCAAGCAGTTCCTGATCCGCTCCGAACACATGAGCGCCGACGACTTCGGCGAGCTCTACACGCGGATGTTCGGCAACCTCTACTCGGGCATGCCGCGTCCCGAAAAGCCCATCGTCATCGGCGGGGTCTACGGCCGCTACGAGGGCGTGAGCTTCCGCCGCCTGAGCTTTCACGGCGATCTGCTGGCCGAGATGCCGGACCTGGACGACGAGATCACCTTCATCTTCCCCAGCGCCGGGCGCGTGGTCTTCAACCAGTGCAGCGACAGCGTCGGACTGCCCAGCGTGGGCCTGGCCATGGAGAAGGCTTCCGTGCGTTCGGTGGGCTTCATCGACGGGCATGCGCACCACGGCCTGTCGGTGCGTCGCTCGCTGTTCGCCCGCCGCCTGGCGACCCTGCTCGGCCGGCCGATCACCCACAAGGTGCGCTTCCAGCCGCGGGTCGACCTGAGCAACGACGCCTACCAGGGCATCAAGGCCATCGTCGCGATGGCCACCGGCAACGAGTTCGACCTGCTGATCAACTCCAGCGCGCTGATGCCGGCGCGCCTGCAGGAAATGCTGGTGGATTCGGTGCTGGAGATCTGGCCGCACAACTACAGCGAGGCGCTCAGGCGGCCCGCTCCGCAGATCGCTCCGCGCCATGTGAAGCTGGCCATGGACTACATCCAGGAGCACCCCGATGCGATGGTCAGCGGCAGCGACCTGGCCGAGCTGACCAATGTCAGTTTGCGCGCCCTGCAGGAAGGCTTCCGCCGCTTCGTCGGCAGCTCCATCGTCGCCTACCAGCGCGAAGTGCGCCTGCAGCGCGCCTATCACGCCCTGCAGCAGGACAGTGCGCAGTCGGTCAGCGAGATCTCCCTGGCCCTGGGCTTCAGCAACGTCGGGCGCTTCTGCCAGTACTTCCAGAGCGCCTACGGCATGAGTCCGGCGGACCTGCGCAAGGGGTTGCCGGTTTCGGCGTAGGGCAGCCATCGAACTGGTTCGCGAGCAAGCTCGCTCCTACAGCCAGCTGGAAACACCGCGCGGAGGCTCTTCGTAGGAGCGAGCTTGCTCGCGAACATCCCACCGAAACAGCAATTCAAAACCGAGAGGAGCGGTCTCCGTCCGCGATTGGCCCCACTTCACGCCGGATACCATCGCTCCCTATGGCTTCCGTGCTCCGGTGCCCAAAAGCAAACGGCCCACCGCGTATTCCGCGACGGGCCGTTCTTACAGCGCGAGGCTTATCAGAACTGATAGCTGGCCTTCAGCGTGCCGCTGGCACCATGGCTGCCGCTGCCGCCCAGTACGCCCGCTTCGGCGCCGACGCTGAAGTCGCCCTGGCTGGCGGTCAGGCTGAACGCGCCGCTGAACTGGTCGCGGTTGTCGAAGGCGGCGCGCTGGGACACGTCCAGGCCCAGCAGGTGGCCTTCGCTATCGACCTTGTAGTCGCCCAGCGCGTGGTCGTAGCCCACTTCCAGGCCCGGCACCATCTGCCAGCCGCTGCCCAGCGCCACCGGGGCGAACGAAGCCTTGAGGTTGGCGTAGGCGCTGCGACGGTTTTCGCTGATGTCGTCGACGTCCAGTGCCAGTTCGCTGCCCTTCTCCTGGAAGCCGTCCAGGTCCAGGTGGCTGTAGCGCAGGCCGACGCTCGGCTCCAGGGTGACGGTGGAGACGGCGGTGCGATAGCCCAGGGCGATGCTGCCGCCACTCAGGCTGCCGTTGGTGTCGCCCTTGGCCTTGCCCAGGCCGCCGCCGATGTCGCGCTTGCTGTCGTAGTCGAGCCAGCCGTAGCTGAGGTCGGCGTCGACGAACAGGCCCTGCTCCAGGCTGTCGAGGGCGAAACGCGCGCCGCCACGGAGGAAGGTCAGGTCGGTGTCGACGTCACCACCGGCGCCGCCAACGCTGCCCTTGCTGTAGCCGAAGCCGGCGTTGCCGCTGAGCTGCTCGGAGAAGCGCTGGGTCACGCCGATCATCATGCCCTGGGTGTGTTCGTTGCTGCTCTCGGCGTTCGACGTCGAGGAGTTGCCCTGGTAGCCGGCCAGCGCGGTGGTCCACAGGCGGGTCTGCCCGCTCTTCAGGTCGACACCGCTGGCATAGGGCGCGGCGGCGCGGTCGATCAGCGCATCCTGGCGCAGCAGGTAGCTGGCCGCATCGGCATGCACCTGGCCGCCGACGGTGGACTCGACGCCGCCGAGGGTGCCAGCGTCGATGGCCGACTGCAGGTAGTAGTTGTAGGCGGTGTAGTCACCGGACAGGCTGCTGTTCTGCAGCTGGGTCAGCAGCTGCGCGCCGGCAGCCGAGTTGCCGGAGAGGCCTGCGACACCTGGCAGGGTGCTGTAGTAGACCATCTTGCCGCGCAGCACGTAGATGGTTTCCTGGGACAGGCCGAGGCCTTCCTTCAGGTAGTTGTCCATGGTGCCGTATTCGGCGGTCACTTCGTCCAGGCCGGCCTGCAGGTAGCTGGCCTGCACACCCAGCAGCGGCTCGTAGATGGCCGCCATGCTCGCCGGCAGCATCGCCAGGGTCGCCTTGACCCGCGCGGCGGTGTAGTCGTTGGTGGCCAGGTAGTTTTCCATGATGGTGGCGCTGTCCACGCCGGCGATGCTCAGCAGCACGGCGGCGGTCCAGCCGGTGCGGTCCTTGCCGGCGGTGCAGTGGAACAGCGCGGCGCCGTCGGCGGCGGCCAGCTCGTTGAACAGCGTGGTGAACTGGCCACGCATGCCGGCGTCGTTGACGAAGGCGCGGTTGGTCTCCTCCATCATCTCGATGGCCTGGGCGGCGCTGGTGAAGGAGATGTTGGTGACATTGGCGCCGGAGGTGGTGCTGCCGATGATGTCGATATTCTGGTAGTTCGCCCCGGCCGGCAGGGTGTCCGGCGTGCCGGCGATTTCGCTCGGGGTACGCAGGTCGAACACGTCGCTGATGCCCAGGCTGTTGAGCACCGCCAGGTCATTGCCCTTGGGCGTCAGCGCGTTGGAGCGGTAGAACACCCCGGAGCGCATCACACCGTCGTTGGACGTGGTGTAGGCGGTGGTGGTGCCGGCGATGTCGCGGAAGTTGTCGATGCCGGCCAGGTGCGGAGTGTCCAGGGTGTAGGTCTCGGCCGCGTTGGCGCAGGCGATGGACAGGCTGAGCAGGGACAGGCCGAGGGATGCGGAAAACAGGGCACGATGAAACACGATGTAGCCTCTTTGAGCTTTGTTGGCGGGGCTACTATCGGCAGGGTTTTCGAGCGCGAATATGACAATCCTGCAGCAAAGGGAAATGCCGGCGCGATCTGTCCGTGGCGTGCGTTTTCTGTCCGTGATCGACGCTTTTTCTAGTCTTCGCGCCGCCCGCCCGGCTCGCGGTCGCGCTCGTAGCTATGGCGCAGGGGAAACGCCGGAAGCCATGCCTCGCGGCGGCAGGTCCAGAGTTCATAGGTCGGCCGGAAGCGGTCCGGTTCGTCCAGCACCCCGAGGCTCACTTCCACTTCGTCACCGCTGCGGCCGAACACCGAGGAGCCGCAACGCGGGCAGAAGCATCGGCCCTGATACTCCTGCGTGTCGCCCTCGATACGCACGGCGCTCTCGGGGAAGATCGCCGACGCATGGAACAAAGCGCCGTGGTGCTTGCGGCAGTCCAGGCAATGGCAGATGCCGACCCGATAGGGCTGGCCCGTGGCCTCGATGCGCACGCTGCCGCACAGGCAGCTGCCGGTGGTCTTGTCCATGTTGTACCTCCTCGGGTGCTGGAAGATCAGTTGACCGGCACTGACGGCGCCCGCTCCGCCAGTCCGACCCACGGCCGATTTGGCCGTTTCGCGATATTCGTCGTCCGGATCGCGTGAGACAGCCAGGGTTCGCACGCCTAGCATAGGCCTCCCAATACGTAGAACCCGGCGCGCCCTGCCCGCGCGCCACACCTTGCTGCCCCGGAGTCCCATGTCTACCACCGCTTCCCCCCTGGCCGCGCCGACCCTGGCCAGCCAGGCCAGCCCGCTGGTCATGCGCGTGATCGGCGCCTGCGCCCTCGCCCATATGACCAACGACCTGATCCAGGCCGTGCTGCCGTCGATCTACCCGGTGCTCAAGGCCAACTACGGCCTGAGCTTCACCCAGGTCGGCCTGATCACCCTGACCTTCCAGCTCACCGCCTCGCTGCTGCAGCCCTGGGTCGGCTACCACACCGACCGCCATCCCAAGCCCTGGCTGGCACCGCTGGGCAGCGTCTGCACGCTGATCGGCATCCTCATGCTGGCCTTCGTCGGCAGCTTCCACGCCATCCTCCTCGCTTCGGCGCTGGTGGGCATCGGCTCGTCGACCTTCCACCCGGAAACCTCGCGCATCGCGCGGCTGGCCTCCGGCGGGCGCTACGGCCTGGCGCAGTCCACCTTCCAGGTCGGCGGCAACGCCGGCAGTGCGTTCGGCCCGTTACTGGCAGCGGCCATCATCATTCCGTATGGCCAGGGTAACGTGGCGTACTTCGGCCTGTTCGCGGTGTTCCTCGTCGGCGTGCTCTGGGGCCTGAGCCGCTGGTACAGCCATCACCTCAACCTGTTCAAGCTCAAGGCCGGCGGCGTGGCCACCCACGGGCTGTCCAAGGGCCGGGTGACTGCCTCCCTGGTGGTGCTGGCGCTGCTGGTGTTCTCCAAGTACTTCTACATGGCCAGCTTCACCAGCTACTACACCTTCTACCTGATCGAGAAGTTCGACCTCTCGGTGGCCAGTTCGCAGCTGTACCTGTTCGGCTTCCTCGGCGCGGTGGCGGCCGGCACCTTCTTCGGCGGCCCGGTGGGCGACCGCATCGGCCGCAAGGCGGTGATCTGGTTCTCCATCCTCGGCGTCACGCCCTTCACCCTGGCGCTGCCCTACGTCGACCTGTTCTGGACCAGCATCCTCAGCCTGGTGATCGGCTTCATCCTCGCCTCGGCCTTCTCCGCCATCGTGGTCTACGCCCAGGAACTGGTGCCGGGTAACGTCGGCATGATCGCCGGGGTGTTCTTCGGCCTGATGTTCGGCTTCGGCGGCATCGGCGCGGCCCTGCTCGGCCACCTGGCCGACATCCACGGCATCGAGTACGTCTACAAGCTGTGCTCCTACCTGCCGCTGCTGGGCTGCCTGACCATCCTGCTGCCGTCGACGAAGAAGAAAGCTTGAGCCTCCTGCCGCCGGCCCCGAGCCGGCGGCAGACCCTTCGCCCGGCCGTTCGTGCGCGGGCAAATGTAATGGATTGTTGTAAAGCGCCTCGCGCCTCGCCGGCGATACATTTGCGCCGCCTGGGCAACGGGCCCTCACTGTTAGCCTTTCCGCAATGCAAATAACTCGCATTTGCCGGAGAGCTTTCCGTCCATGTCGTCCCGCCTGAATCTCACTCCCGTTACCCGTTCCGAAGCACCTTTCACCCTCGCCCCCATCGTCGGCCTCGCCACCTTCATGGCAATTCCGCTGTCGGCCTGGGCCGACGCCGCGCCCAGCGCCGATGACCAGGACACCCTGGCCCTGCCCGACAGCACCGTGCAGGCCACCCAGGAATCGCCGTACAAGGTCGACCACGCCAGCTCGACGAAGTACAGCGAACCGCTGCGCGACACCCCGCAGAGCGTCACCGTGCTCTCCGAGACGCTGCTCAAGGAGCAGAACGCCCAGAGCCTGAAGGACGCCCTGCGCAACGTGCCGGGCATCACCTTCAACTCCGGCGAGGGCGGCGGTGGCGTCGGCGACAGCCTGACCATCCGCGGCTTCAACGCCGACGGCAACATCTACCGCGACGGCGTGCGCGACCCGGCCAAGTACTCCCGTGACGACTTCTTCAACACCGAGGGCGTGGAGGTCTTCAAGGGCTCCAGCACAGCGGCCTGGGGTGTCGGCGCCGTGGGCGGCGCGGTCAACCTGGTGACCAAGACCCCGCAGCTGGACGACTTCAATCTGCTCAGTGGCGGCGTCGGCACGGCCAACTTCAAGCGCGGCACGCTGGACGTCAATCACCGCATCGATGGCCTCGGCGAAGGCGCGGCGTTCCGCGTCAACGTGATGGGCGCCAACACCGGCACCGACGGCCGCGACTGGGTCGGCGACGAGCGCTACGGCTTCGCCCCGTCCCTGGCGCTGGGCCTGGGCACCGACACCCGCGTCACCCTGGCCTACGAATACCTGCACGACAACGCCACGCCCGACTACGGCATCCCCACCGTCAACGGCAGCAATGGCAGCTCGCCGCACCGTGCTGGCGGCGCCAGCTGGAGCAGCTACTGGGGCTGGCGCAACCTCGACTACGAGAACAACGAATCGCACCGGGTGAACCTGAAGTTCGCCCACGACTTCAACGACGCCCTGAGCCTGGACAGCCGCTTCACCTGGTTCCACCTGGACCACGACTTCTTCGTCACCACCCCCGGTGGCGATGCGAACGCCGGCGCGCCCGGCATCCAGGCCGGCAAGGGCATCTACCGGCGCAACATCAACACGCCGCTGCGCGAGCAGACCAACGAGACCTACAGCAACCAGACCAACCTGACCTGGCGCGTCGACACCTTCGGCATCGGCCACACCCTGGTCGGCGGTTTCGACCTGAGCAAGCAGACCCTGGACTCGAAGACCGGTGCGCTGACCGCCGCCAGCCGCACCACCATGGGCAACCTGCCGGTGGCCAGCAACGACTGGTCGAAGTACCCCTATGCGCTGGACACCTATACCTCCGCCAAGCAGTCGGTGGAGCAGCTCGACAAGGCCTTCTACCTGCTCGACACGCTGAAGTTCGACGAGCACTGGCAGCTGCACCTGGCTGCCCGACAGGACCACTTCGACACCCGCGTGCTGGACAGCGAAACCCGCGCCATCCAGAGCGCCGCCTGGGTCGACAAGGGCAGCTCCTCGCAGAACGAGAAGCTCACCAGCGTGCACACCGCGCTGACCTACAAGCCGGAGGAGAACGGCAGCCTCTACGTCAGCTACGCCAACGCCAGGCAGCCTTCAGGCGTACTCGCCGTGGCGCAGACCGGCAGCATCGCCTCGACCAGGGGCGACCGCGGCAAGACCTACGAAGTGGGCAGCAAGTGGGAGTTTCTCGACGGCCAGCTGGCACTCAACGGCGACGTGTTCGAGACCAAGCGCCAACTGACCTACATCGATGACGAGGAGCTTTCCGCCTACACCGGCGGCGAAGAGCGGGTGCGCGGCATCGAGCTGTCCGCCAGCGGCAACATCACCCGCAACTGGTCGCTGTACGCCGCCTACGTGCACCAGAACAGCAAGCTGGTGAAGCCCTACAACGGCTCGGACAAGGGCGTGCAACTGGCCAACACCCCGCAGAACGCCCTGAGCCTGTGGAGCACCTGGCAACTGCCGGACGACCTGGCCCTGAGCTACGGCGTGCAGTACGTGGACGACGTGAAGATCTACCCCGGCCTGGGCTCGACCATGACCCGCGCCGGCCAGACCACCGTGCCCGGCTACGTGGTCCACGACGCCATGCTCAGCTGGCAGGCGACCCAGGACGTGCAGCTGCGCCTGAACGTCAACAACCTGTTCGACAAGCACTACTGGAGCCAGTACAACGGCCGCGGCTACGGCGTGCCGGGTGCGAGCCGGGGCGCGGTGCTGAGTGCGGATTATTCGTTCTAGGCCGGACCGCCTGGGCTTGCGTAGGAGCGGACTTCGTCCGCGATGTTGTCCGGCGCGATGCAGACCTGTCGCGGACGGAGTCTGCTCCTGCGAGAGCAATCTGGTCCCCTTCAACCGCGAACCTGTCCACCAACAGGACTCCCTCCCCGGAAACCCGGCGGGCGGGTTCGCGACCCAATCCCCGCACCGATCTTCTTTTGTAGGAGAATCGAAATCCGTCGGCTATCTGCACGAGGGTCGACGAGCTCTTGTAGGAGCGAGCTTGCTCGCGAACAGCCTGGCACCGTGCCTTGCGGGTTCGCGAGCAAGCTCGCTCCTACAGGGTGTTCTGCTTCAGGCCCCACGGTCGAACAGCAGCGTCGCTTCCAGCCCGCCGCCCTCGCGGTTGCGCAACTCCAGCCGTCCGTGGTGCGCCGCGGCAATGGTCTGGGCGATGCTCAGCCCAAGCCCATAGCCGCCGGTGGAACGATTGCGCGAGGGCTCCAGCCGGTAGAAAGGCTCGGTCACCCGCTCCAGTTGCTCCGCTGGAATGCCCGGTCCGCGATCCAGCACGCGGATACGCAGGGCCTGTTCGCTGTCCTCGACCTCGATATCGGCGCCACCGGCATAACGGATGGCGTTCTCCAGCAGGTTGAGCAGCGCCCGCTGCAGACTCAGCGGGTAACCGGCCAAGGGCTGCAACGCGCGGCCGGACAGCGAAACCCGCTCGCCCTGCTCCTCGAAATCCGCCTGCAGGCTCTGCAACAGCGCGTTCACATCGAGGTTCTGCCGCGCCTCGTCGAGGTCGCTACCGCTGATGAAATCCAGGGTCGCGGTGACCATGCCTTCCATGTCGTCGAGGTCCTTGCGCAGCTTCTGCCGCGCGGTTTCGTCGGCGAGCATTTCGGTGCGCAGGCGCAGGCGGGTGATGGGCGAGCGCAGGTCGTGGGACACCGCAGCAAGAAAGCGCATGCGCTCGCCGAGGTTGTGGATCAGCCGCTGCTGCATGGCATTGAAGGCGCGGGCGGCGCGGCGCACTTCCAGCGGGCCTTCCTCGGCCAGCGGCGGGCGCTGGATATCCTGGCCCAGGCCTTCGGCGGCGCGCGCCAGCTTGTCCAGCGGGCCGATGGCCAGGCGCACCGCCAGCAAGGCCAGCAGCACCACCACGAGGATGCGCAACAGGTACAGGCGCAGCAGGTAATCCAGCGCCACGTCGAGGGTCGACTGGCTGCTCCAGCCCTGCCCTTCGACCATGGCGATACGCAGCCACCCGCCATCTCCCATCGGCGCCTCCAGCAGCAGATGCGCTTCCACACCGTTACCGGAGAACAGTCCAGTCAGCCCGCTGCGATCGCCAGCGCCATCGCGCAGTTCTACGCGCAACAGGCGCAAGCCCTGGGAGTCGCCACCCTGGTCGTGAACGGCGCGACGCAACAGGCGCTCGGCTGCCGGGTCGAAGGAGCCGTCCGGCGCATCCGCCGACGCCACCAGGCGCGCCTCGAAGCCGGGCCGGTCGAGCGCACTCAGCGCCTCGGCAAAGTCCTGCGGCTGGCGCTGATGCAGATGCTGCAGGTCGGTCAACCGCGCGGCCGCCAGGCGCAGGGGAATCTCCAGCGCCTGGGTGTGGCGCACGTCGTACCAGATGCTGCCGGTGAGCACCTGGGCGGCGATCATGCCGCCGACCAGGATCACCACCAGCCGCCCGAACAGCGTGCGCGGCCACAGGCGCATCAGGCGCTGACCACGTCTTCGGCGGTGAGCATGTAGCCCTGGTTGCGCACGGTGCGGATCAGCCTCGGCGACTTCGGGTCGTCCTCCAGATGCTGGCGCAGGCGGCTGATGCAGACGTCGATGGCGCGGTCGAAGGGTAGGCGTTCCTTGTCGAACACCTGGCGCAGCAGGAAGTCACGGCCCAGCGGGCGATTGGGATGCTGCAGCAGCAAACGCAGCAGGCGGAAATCCGAGCCGGCCAGGGCGATGCTCAGCCCGGCCGGCGAGCGCAGGTGGCGGGCGCGGGTATCCAGCTCCCAGCCGGCGAAGCGCAGGGTCGCCGCCTCGTCCACCTGGGCGCGCTGCGGGAAGCTCTGCACCCGGCGCAGCACCACCTTGATCCGCGCCAGCAGCTCGCGCGGGTCGAAGGGCTTGGGCAGGTAGTCGTCGGCGCCCATCTCCAGGCCGATGATGCGGTCGATCAGCGTGCCGCGCGCGGTGAGCATGATCACCGGCACGTCGCTGCGCGCGCGCAGGTCGCGGCACAGGGTCAGGCCGTCCTCGCCGGGCAGCATCAGGTCGAGCACCACCAGGTCCACCGGCTGCACTTCCAGCTGGCGCTGCATCTCGCGGCCATCGGCGGCGGCGGACACCTGGTAGCCCATGCCCTTGAGGTAATCGGCCAGCAGCTGGCGGATTTCGGGGTCGTCGTCGACGACGAGGATGTGGTCTGGCCTGGACATCGGGAAACTCGCGGCGGGTCGCTATCGTTCCGGCTGCCGGGGCGGGCTGCACGGCGCAAATGTAATGGAATGTTGTGGCGCGGGATTTCGCGCCCCTCCAATACAAAGCCGCCCGGCTCACCGGCAACGGCAGCGGTAGAGTGGTTTGCAAATGCGATTAATTCTACTTCATGCCCAGGTCGTTCCGCATGCCCTTCCTGTCGTTCCGCCCTTCCCGCCCCCGTCTGACCCGCTCCCTTGCCACCCTCGCCCTGCTCTGCCTCGGCTGGTTCGGGCTCGCCCTGCCCGCCCAGGCACTCACCGTCACCGACGTGCTCGGGCGCAAGGTCGAGGTCAACGGCAACGCCCAGCGCGTGGTGCTGGGTGAAGGCCGGCTGTTCTTCGCCCTGGCCCTGCTCGACCGCGACAACCCCTTCCAGCGCGTGGTCGGCTGGCAGAACGACGTGCGCCTGCTCGACCCGCACACCTTCGACGTCTACGCCCAGCGCTTCCCCCAGGTGATGCAGATCCCGCTGATCGGCCAGGCCTCGGAACAGAGCGTCAGCGCCGAGCAGATCCTCGCCCTGAAGCCGGATCTCGCGGTGTTCAGCATCGCCGGCGAAGGCCCGACCCAGCACAGCCCGATTGCCGACATCCTCGCCGCCGCCGGCGTGCCGGTGCTGTTCGTCGACTTCCGCGTGCATCCCATCGAAGGCGTGCGCACCAGCCTGACCGCGCTGGGCGCGGCACTCGGTCGCCAGGCCGAGGCGGACCAGTACCTGAAGTTCTACGACGCCCACCTGCAGCGCATCCGCGACGGTGTCGCCGGGCTGGATGAGGCGCACAAGCCCAGCGTGTTCCTCGAACTGCTGGCCGGCGTCTGGCAGGCGCCGGGGCACACCACCGGCAAGAGCGGCCTGGGCAGCGTGATCGACACGGTCGGCGGGCGCAACATTGCCGCTGGCGTGGTACCCGGTGCGCTGGGCGATATCAGCGTGGAGTACGCGCTGTCGGCCAGGCCGGATATCTACATCGCCACCGGCAACCGCCATCCGGGGCTGATCCTCGGTGCCGGCGTCAGTCAGCAGCAGGCCCGCGAGAGCCTGCAGAAGGTCCTGCAACGCCCCGAGTTCGCCACCCTGGATGCCATTCGCAACGGCAAGGCCCACGGCCTCTGGCACGACTTCTACAACTCGCCGTTCAACATCCTCGCCATCGAGGCCATGGCGCGCTGGGTCCACCCGGAACGTTTCACCGATCTCGACCCGGCAAAGACCCAGGCGCAGATCAACCAGGACTTCCTGCGCATCGGCCTGGACGGCACCTACTGGATCGACGCCGGCCAGCCTGAATGAACGTCACCGCCGACCACATCGACCTGCAGCTGGCGCGCCGTGAGCGCCGGCTGCAACTGCGCCGCCGTGGGGCGGTGCTGGTTGCGCTGCTCGCCCTGCTACTCGGCTCCATGACCTGGGACCTGCTCAGCGGGCCGTCCGGGCTGACGCCTGCAACACTGTTCCATGGCCTGCTGCATCCGGGGGCGCTGGAACCGAGCCAGCGGGTGATCATCTGGAACGTACGCCTGCCCTACGCGGTGATGGCGCTGCTGGTGGGCGGCGCGCTGGCGCTGGCCGGCGCGGAGATGCAGACCATCCTCGACAACCCGCTGGCCAGCCCCTTCACCCTCGGCGTGTCATCCTCCGCGGCGCTGGGCGCCTCGCTGGCGATCTTCTTCCACCTGGGCAATGCCTGGCTCTCGGCCAACGCTGCGGTGTCACTGGCAGCCTTCGTCTTCGCCTGTCTTTCGCTGGTGCTGCTGCAACTACTCTCGCGCCTGCGCGGCGGCGGCGTGGAAAGCCTGGTGCTGTTCGGCATCGCCCTGGTGTTCAGCTGCAACGCGGCGGTCGCGCTGCTGCAGATGATGGCCAGCGAAGACGTGCTGCAACAGCTGGTGTTCTGGACCCTCGGCAGCCTCGCCCGCGCCGACTGGCACAAGGTCGGCGCGCTGGCTCTGGTGCTCGCGCTGTGCCTGCCCTTCTCCCAGGCCGCCGCATCGAAGCTCACCGTGCTGCGCATGGGCGAGGACCGCGCCCGCAGCCTCGGCGTGGACGTGCGCCGCCTGCGCCGCTTCGCCCTGCTGCGCATCTGCCTGCTGTCGGCGTGCGCGGTGGCCTTCGTCGGCACCATCGGCTTCATCGGCCTGGTCGGCCCGCACATCGCGCGCATGCTGATCGGCGAGGACCAGCGCTTCTACCTGCCGGCCAGTGCGCTGGTCGGTGCGCTGCTGCTGTCTCTGTCGTCGGTGGCCAGCAAGCTGCTGATGCCCGGGCTGATCGTGCCGGTGGGCATCGTCACCGCACTGGTGGGCGTGCCGATATTCGTCAGCCTGATCTGCCGCGGAGGGCGCAGCGCATGAGCCTGCTCGCACAGAACCTGACGGTCGCCTACCGCCGCCATACCGTAGTCCACGAGGTGACGCTGCCGGAGCTGAAACGCGGTACCCTCACCGCCCTGATCGGCCCCAATGGCGCCGGCAAGTCCACCCTGCTGCGCGGCCTCGCGGGCCTTGAGCGGGTGCGCGGCGACCTGAGCCTGGACGGCCAGTCGCTCGCTTCGTTGTCGGTCGGCGAACGCAGCCGACGCATCGCCTACATGCCGCAGAACCTGCCCGGCGGCATTGCCCTGAGCGTGCTCGACGCGCTGCTCGCCAGCCTGCGGGTCAATCCGTTCGACACCGAGCTGCGCCGCGCCGATCCGCTGGCCGCCGCCCTCGAAGCGCTGCGCCGGGTCGGCATCCTGCACCTGCGCGACCAGCGCCTGGACCGCCTCTCCGGCGGCCAGCGGCAGATGGTCAGCCTGGCCCAGCTGCTGGCGCAGCGCCCGCAGGTGCTGCTGCTGGACGAACCCACCAGCGCGCTGGACCTGAACTACCAGCTGCGGGTCATGCAGTGCGTGCAGGAGGAAGTCCGTCGTCACGGCCTGATCGCCATTGCCGTGCTCCACGACATCGGTCTCGCCGCGCGCTATGCCGATCAGCTGGCGGTGCTGCACCAGGGCCGCCTCGTAGGCGCGGGCGATGCCGAGAGCATCCTTACGCCGCAACTGTTCGGCGAGGTGTATGGCGTGCAGGCGCGAGTCGAGCGCTGCTCGCAGCAGACGCTGCAGATCATCATCGATGCAGTCGCCTGCTGAGAAACCGGCGCACAGGGGCGCCGGCTGACGCTCAATAGCCGGTCTGGCGATTCACCCTGTGCAGCAGTTCGGCGCCATCCAGGTCGCGCAGGATGTTCTTCGCCACCGCCGCCGCGCCGCCTTCCACCTGCATGGTGCTGGCGATGTGCGGAGTGACCCAGACGTGCGGGTGCGACCACAGCGGATGGTCTTGCGGCAGCGGTTCCTCACGGAACACGTCGAGAATCGCCGCGCCGACCTGCCCCGCGTCCAGCGCGGCAACCAGATCAGCCTCCACCACATGCTCGCCGCGGCCGACGTTGATCAGCCCGGCGCCCCTGGGCAGCTGCGCCAGGGTCTCGCGGTTGAGGATGCCGCGGGTGCTGTCGGTCAGCGGCAGCAGGTTGACCAGGATGTCGCACTGGGACAGGAAGCTCGCCAGTTCCTCGGGGCCGGTGTAGGTCTGTACCCCGTCGATCTGCCGCGCGGAACGGTTCCAGCCCAGCAGCTGGAACTTCAGGTGGCGCAGTTGCGCAAGGCAGGCCTGGCCGAGCTGGCCGAGGCCCATCACGCCGACGCGGCTGGTCGCCGCCGGCAGGATGCTCAGCGGCTCCCACACCTGACCGGCCTGCTGCACGCGGTAGGCCGGCATCTCGCGGTGCAGGGCCAGCGCGGACATCACCACGAACTCGGCCATGATGTCCGCCAGGGAGTCATCGACCATACGCACCAGCGCCACTGACTCGGGGATCTTCGACAGGTCGAACTGATCCACCCCGGCGCCCGCCGCGAACAGCACGCGCAGGCTGGTGTAGCGCTGGATATCCTCGACCGCCTTCCAGGTCAGCAGGTAGGTGACATGGGCCGGGTCGACCGCCTCGAAGCCTTCGACGAATTCCAGGTCGGGCACCTGGGCGGCCAGCAGCGCTCGCCACTTGTCCGCGTGTTCGGGTTCGGCGTTGTAAAGAAAGATCACGTCCTGTTCCTCGCTCTTGTTCTTCGCACGTCCGCCCAGTTAACCAGCCGATCCGCGCGAGGAACACCATCGGCAAGGCACTGCGGGCACGCAGACCGACTCGCCGACGACCTGCGCTACTTGGCCGAGCGCACGCAGCCGAAGCGCACTTCCTTCGACGGCGAATGGCCGAAGAAGGACGTGTAGCACTTGCTGAAATGGCTGGGCGAAACGAAGCCGCAAGCCAGCGCCACTTCCACCAGCGACAGGTCGGAATGCTGCAGCAGGCGGCGGCTTTCGGTGATGCGCAGCTCCAGGTAGTAGCGTACCGGCGAGGTGCCCAGCTGCTCCTGGAACAGCCGCTCCAGCTGACGTTTGGAGCGCCCCACGCACTCGGACAGCTGGTCGGTGCTCAGCGGTTCCTCGATGTTCGCACTCATGAGGTTGAGCACGTCGCGCAGCGGCTGGGTCATCTTCTCGTGCAGTGCCGGGCGGGTGCGCCGGTAGCGCGATTCCTCGAAGGCAAGGATGTCGACGATGCCTTCCACCAGCTCGCGGCCGTGCAGCTGGTGAACCCACTCCAGTACCAGGTTGAAGGCGCCGGTGGGGCTGCCGGCGGTCAGGCGATTGCGGTCGAGGATGTAGCTCTCGGCAGTGACCACGCTATTACGCGCGACCTCCGCCAGCGAGGCGCGGTTCTCGGGGTGCACCGCGCACTTGTGGCCATCCAGCAGGCCGGCCTTGCCGAGGAACCAGGCGCCGTTCCACAGGCCGGCCAGGGCGATGCCGCGCTCGTCGGCCTGTTGCAGCAGACGGCTCAGGCCGGGCATGTCTTTCAGCGGCGTGCGCAGGCCGCCGCAGACCACCAGCAGGTCCATGTCCAGATACTTGCTCTGCAGCGCCGCCGCAGGGCAGATCACCAGGCCCAGGTCGCTGGTCACCGACTCGCCGTCGAGGCTGAAGGTACGCGTGGCGAAGGCGCCCTCCTGGATCAGGTTGGCGGTGACCAGGGTGTCCAGCGCCTGGGTGAAGGCCGGCAGGGAGAAGTTCTCCAACAGTACGAAGCCGACCTTGCGCTGGCGTTGCGGCTCGGCCTTGCGCTCGCCGACGAAACGCAGGTTCTGCCCCTGCATGGACTCGCTGAACTGTCGTCTTTCCACCGCTGCACACCATTGTGAATTCTTGTTGGCAGGTCCTTCAGCTCAGGTGTTCACCTTGTCGCCCACCCGGCACAAAGCCGGTTCTGCCGCTTGTGGAAAGGATTATACAAACGCCCCGCGCTGGGCCATAGCACTGCGCGGGGGCCGGCGCGCCGCCAGCTCGGCATGTCAGGTGGATGCCTGCACAGTCCGCCGATAGCCCAGCCAGACCAGCAGCGCTGCCAGAACCTGGCTGCAAGCAAAGAGCAGGAACACCGCCCCCGTGCTCCACTGGGCAACCAGCAGGCTCCCGGCGATGGCGGGCGAGAGGATCGCTCCCAGCCGCCCGGTCGCCAGCACCAGCCCCACGCCACTGGCGCGGATCGCGGCGGGGAAGGATTGCGGCGCGAGGACGAACAGCGCTGCGATAGTCCCGTTGAGGGCCATCCCCGCTAACACGCCAACGGCAACCGGCAGCGCCGATTCGGCGACCAGCCAGGCCATGAGCGCCATCACCAGCGCGTTGAGCAGCAGCAGCCCGAGCAAAAGAGCCCGTCCCCCGCTGCGGTTCGCCGACAGTCCCACCAGCAGCGCGCCGAGCATGCCGCCGCAGGACAGCAGCAGCCCGTCGACGGCCCCCTGCTGCTCGGTAAATCCGTTGCGGACCATCAGCGTCGGCGTCCAGCTCATCACGAAATAGAAGCCCGCCATCGCCAGCAACAACGCCAACGCCAGCGATGCGGTCAACCGCCACTGGTGGGCAGCGAACAACTGCCCGTAGACCTCGCGGCGCGGCACTCGCGGCGTGCTGGCTGCGAGCCTGATGAACTGCGGCGACTCGCGCAGCCAGAGTACTCCCGCCAGCGCGCCAGCCAGCGTGACTGCGCCACCGGCCAGGAACACATAGCGCCAGCCGATCCATTCATTGAACTGGTGCGCCAGCAGCCCGCCCAGGCCCGCGCCCAGGGCGAAGGCGACCGATTGCAAGGCAATGGCCAGGTTCCTCCGGCGTGGGCTGGCCGACTCGTAGGCCAGCACATTGGCGCCCACCAGCACCGCGCCGATGCCCAGACCGGTAAGTACCCGAAGAAGCAGCAGCTGGTAGTAGTCCTGGCTGCCGAACGACAGCAACATGCTCAGGCCGCTCAACGACAGCGCCGCCAGCAGCAGTGGCCGGCGGCCGTGCAGGTCAGCCCGGGAGCCGAGCAGCGAACCACCGGCCATACCCAGCAAGCTGGCGCTGAGCAACACGCCAAGCTGGCCCGCACCCAGCTCCCACTCCGCAGACACGCGGCTGCCGGTAAAGGCCATCGCCATGACGTCCAGCCCATCGATGACGTTGAACAGCATGCACAGCACGACCGCGCTCCATCGCGAGCGCGCGCAGGTGTCACTCTCGGTCAGGGCCTTGGACACGGCGTCTTCCTGGGGGTTTGCGAATTACAGGGCATAGCCGCCATCCAGTGTCAGGCTTGCTCCGGTCATGTGGGCCGCTGCCGGGCTGGCGAGGTACGAGACCAACCCGGCGATTTCCACAGGCTGGGCCACTCGCCCCAGCGGGACCTGCTGCGCCAGCGCCTGCAGATGGGTTTGCGTCATGTCGGTCGCGGTCGGGCCCGGCTGGATATTGTTGACGGTGATCCGGCGCCCCGCCAGGTCCAGCGCAAGCCCCTGCACCAGCCGTGCCACAGCGGCCTTGGTCATGGAGTACACGGCGCCCTCCACCGACGTACGGCCGGATGCCGTGTTGCTGCCGATGGTGATGACCCGCCCACCGTCTCGCATGCGGGCCACCGCAGCCTGGACCGAGAGGATGACACCGCGGATGTTCACGTCGAGCATCAGGTCGAGGTCCTCGACGCTGAGCGCGTCGATACGCGCAAGCCGCAGCACGCCGGCGTTGACCACCGCCACGTCGAGTTCACCCAATTGCGCGACTGCCGCCGACACCGCGTCCCGTATGGCGCAGGCATCCTTGCTGTCGGCCTGGATGGCCAGCGCACGGCCGCCGCTGGCTTCGATCTCCTCCACCAACGCCTGGGCGCTGTCCGGCCGCGACACATAGGTCAGCGCCACGGCGAATCCGTCAGCGGCCAACTGCTTCGCCGCCGCCGCGCCGATGCCCCGGGAGCCGCCAAAAACCATGGCAACCTTGTTGCGCCCTGCTTCGTTGATCTTCATCGCCTCACCTTTATTGACTGATCAGTCCAGAATTTGACGAAAAAAAACGCGCGAATCGCGTCGACTGTTCATTGGCTTTTCAGACGCTCGACGGCGAACCGCGCCATCGCCTGGAGAGACCCGGCATCCGCGCCACCGCGGGCGCCGAGCTGGATACCCATCATGGTCATCTGGATGAATGACGCCGCCTCGGACGGGTCGATCCGCTCGGCCAGTTCGCCCTGTTCCTGCCCTTCGCGGATGCGCGATTGCAAGCCAGCATGAAGCCGGGCGGAACCGCGCTCCGCGAGCGCCCGGACGTCGGCGTCGGTACCGCCGAACTCGCAGAGCGCACCAACGCCCATGCAGCCCAGGGCACGCAGCTCATCGTCGGATTCGATCAGCCCGATCAGCAGGTCCGCGATGCCTTCAGCCGGCGATGCCGGGCTGTGCAGGCGGCCCAGGTGCTTGCGCAGCGTGCCGTTCTGATAGACCTCCAGCGCTTCGAGATACAGCGTGCGCTTGTCGCCAAAGGCGTTATAGAAACTCTGCCGGCCGATACCCATCGCCTGCAGGAGATCCTCGGTCGAGGTGGCGGCAAAGCCCTTCGCCCAGAACACCCTTGTCGCGTGTTCCAGTGCCAGCTCGCGGTCGAATTCACGTGGTCTGCCCATGGCGAAAGACTCACCTTATTGGACTGACCTGTCAATAACCTCAGAGCGCCACTGATCGTAGCGCCCTCCTTCGCCCACCATCAGGCCACAGCCGAATCCTGCGACGCAGCCACACGCTTGCCCAACGGCGTCCGGCCGAAGCCATCGGCGGCAAGGGTCTGTTGTGCCGGCTCTTGCGCATTCACGCGCATGCCCAGCGGCGTACGGCTGAATCCGTCGGAGGCCAGGGTCTGCTTTGCCGGCTCTTGCGCATTCACGCGCATGCCCAGCGGCGTACGGCTGAATCCGTCGGAGGCCAGGGTCTGCTGTGCCGGCGCTTCCGAGTTCACCCGCATGCCCAGCGGGGTACGGCTGAAACCGTCTTCAGCCAGCTGCGGTGCCACGCCCTTTTCAGCCAGGGGCGTCAACTGGAAGCACGCGGCGCCGTGGGTGCAGCTGGCTTCGCTGGCGGCATTCGCGTGCACTGCAACACCGGCCAGCGAGAAGGCAACGGCGGTCACGAAGGTCTTCAGGTTTTTCATGGCATCGATCCTCAGGGGTCAGGGGGACAGCTCATCGACGCGGGACACAGCGCACTGGAGAACCCTGAGGTGCCTGCCGTGCCGATGAGCTGTTGGAACCCATTAAGAGCGCCTGGGGTATCTGCAGCGTGTCGGAAACAGCCGTCACCATCTCCGCGCATGTCGCAGAGGCCGGCAGATACAGTGGAATACAGAAGAAGCGAGGCCCACTGGGTTTTGCCCAACGGGAAGATGCAGAAGCAGAGGCCTGAGAGGTGGTTTGCCGAGGCGTGCCTCACGGGCCACGCCCGTTTCGTACGCCAGCTCGTGCGCCCTGCGTGTTACCGGGGATGCTCCGCGCAGACGGACTGAGGCATCAGAGGTGGATGATTACCTGAGTTCGGCGCATGTCCGCTATCGGCCAGTAACGGATGTTGGCGGACGCCATTAGCGTTGGCCGCCAACATGCGGCGCATCTCCGTATTGCTGTCTCGGCCGATGCAATGTCCAACGGAGCGCGCGACCGTGTCATCTGGAGGATGGACAAACACCGGGCCAGAGGCGCAATTACAGATGGAAATCGCCCGCGGCCTCCGGCTGGTAAAGCACTTTCCTGATCCCGATTCGGCGAGTCCGATCAGAAATTCTCCAGTCGATGGCATCCCCTTCCTGATAGCCCAGGATGGCGGCGCCGATGTCGGAACACACTGAATGCTTCCCGGCGCTGCTGTCCGCGTCTTCAGGGTAGACCAAGGCCACCTCGATCTCTTCGTCGTCCAGCTGCAGCAAGGTCCGAGAGTTCATGGTGACGACATTGCGCGCCACCTGCTGAGGTTTGACGACAATGGCTCGCTCAAGCTCATGTTCGAGTTCAACAACGGCCGGGCCTTGCTCGAAGGCGATCAGACTCTCGAGCCTGGCCTTGTCGATTTCAGTGATGTAGATCTGCGTGGAGTCGACAATGGCACCTTCGCGCAAGAACTGGAGATAGCGCCCCGCCGTCATGGCAAATGACTTCAATCCCGGCGTTTCGCTCTCAAGCAGAAAGCCGCTGCGCAGAAAGGCTTTCAGCGAGCGCGCGTTGTCCGGGTGGATCTTGGCGATGAGCTTCTCGGCGCGCATATCGAGGAAGGCCAACTTCATGCCTTCGCGGATCGTGCGGGCACCAAGGTTTCGCCCCCATCTATCGCTGTCTCCGATGGCCAGGACTATCTCGCAATTGGAGCCGGTCTTGATGAGGCGGACAAAGCCCACCGGAGTGTCATGCCGGTCATAGGCCATGAAGAATCGGCCGCCCCGATTAAAGAGATGGGTCAGGATCGGCAACTGAGTCCGATCGATGGCTTGCTCGATGGAGCGGGAGACATGTCGTGAGTCGCTCAGGTAGCAGGTGACGCGCTCATCTTCCAACCAATCCATCAGCTTCAGCGCGTGTGCCCGAGTAATTTCAGGACACAGCGAAATGAAAGGCTTGTTCATCTTCACCCCACTTATCTGTAAAGGATGAAAGCCCTTCATGGCTGTGGCCATGACGGTTCTTTCGGCAACCGGCTATCTTAAGACATATCGGCAGCAATACCGACCAGCCAGCACATGCTTCCTGTAGAAGCGCGTACAAACCTGGGGCAGATCAGGTTCTATCCTGGGTCATTCCACTCTTGCACTTCCTGGCCCGCCAGGCAGGACCTGACCAGGTCGTCGAGCAGGTCCATCAACTCGGGGTCCATGAACGGGTAGTCGTCGGGGATATCCAGAGCGTGAATTCGCTGGTACTCAAGCAAACGCGCGTACTTCGCCTTCAGGCGGTGCAGGTGCTTGCGCTCCATGACAAAAATCACATCTGCCCAACGGATATCCGCTGGGCAGATGGTTACGAGGTGGCGGTAGGGTAGGCGAGAACCTTGACCGGGGCTGGATTGCCAAGGCCTGTTCCGCGCGGGGTGCGGAACAGCCACCTGGCCGTCTTGCCGCTGCCAACGCGCGCCGCTGGCCGCCCCTCGCAAAGCTCAGCGATCCGGGGCCCCTTCCATTGTGTCCATGCGACGACTAGCCTCGGCCTCCGATCGGCGATTGCCCGCCGTTATTTATCCAGGAAATCCGATGCCGCTTTCTTTGCAGTTCGAACAGGTCGATGTGTTTGCCGAGCACCCTTACGAAGGTAATGCGCTGGCAGTGGTCGTGGATGCCGATGAGCTGACCACCGAACAGATGCAGGCGTTTGCGCGGTGGACGCAGCTCAGCGAGACCACTTTTCTGTTGAAGCCTCAGGCACCGGGAGCACACTACCGCGTGCGTATCTTTACGCCGTTGCGAGAGCTGCCCTTTGCCGGCCACCCGACCCTGGGCAGTTGCAAGGTCTGGCTGGATCAGCAGGACAACCTCGAGCTTGCCGAGATTGTCCAGGAGTGCCCGACGGGCCTGATCCGCATACGCAGGCAAGGCCGGCAACTGGCGTTCTCCGCTCCGCCACTCAAGCGCAGCGGACCGCTGGATGCGGCGAAGCTGAAACTGATTGAACAGGGGCTCGGCCTCGCCACCGGGCAGGTCCGCGCCAGCCAATGGGTCGACAACGGCCCGGGGTGGGCCGGTGTGCTGCTGGCCAGTCGCAATGAAGTGCTGGCCATCAGGCCCGACTACGCCGCACTGCAAGGGCTGAATGTCGGCGTCATCGCTCCGTGGACGGGCCCGGACGCTGAAGCCGATGCGGAGGTCAGGGCTTTCATGGGCGAGGAATGCAACGAGGACCCCGTCACGGGCAGTCTCAATGCGGGCCTGGCCCAGTGGCTGATTGGCAAGGGCATCGTGGGCGAACGCTATACGGCCAGCCAGGGTACGGTGATCGGGCGCCGCGGACGAGTACAGATCGAAAGCATCGACGGGATAATCTGGGTAGGCGGAGAGGTGCAGCACTGCGTTTCCGGCAGGGCCGTCTTCTGATGGACAATGGGCACAACTGACAGATCAGTTCCCCGTCCACTGAATGTCCTTTCCAGGGTCGAAGCAGTGCGTTAGCGGGAAGGAATCCCCCACGCAGAGATGGCAACACAGGCGGCGAAAACAGCGGCCCGTGCTGGACTCGCAAAGCGGACTACGCTCCTCCAGTCGACCTCTGGAGAGTTCATGATGATCCGCTCCCTGCTGACTGCATCCCTGCTGGTGATCCTGAGCATTCCGGCGCATGCCGGCGTAATGGCTTTCCCCTCCTCCTTTCGTACCCAGGACGTTGCCGTAGACGGCGCGACCATCCACGTACGCGTCGGCGGCAAGGGGCCGGCGGTGGTGCTTCTGCACGGCTTCGGCGATACCGGCGACATGTGGGCGCCCCTGGCTGCAGACCTGGCCAGGGACCACACCGTCGTGGTGCCGGACCTGCGCGGCATGGGCCTGTCCTCCATCCCCGCCGCCGGCTACGACAAGAAGACCCAGGCCGGCGATGTTCGCGCCGTGCTGGCCTCCCTGGGCATCGAGCACTCGGTGGTGGTCGGCCATGACATCGGCACCATGGTCGCCTACGCCTACGCCGCCCGATATCCGCAGCAGACCGAACGCCTGGTGGTGATGGATGCTCCGGTGCCCGGCATCGCGCCGTGGAATGACATCGTTCGCTCGCCCATGCTCTGGCACTTCGACTTCGGCGGCGCGGACATGGAGCGCCTGGTAGCCGGGCGCGAGCGCATCTACCTGGACCGCTTCTGGAACGAGTTCGCCGGCGACCCGCACAAGGTCGACGAAGCCACCCGGCAGCATTACGCCAAGCTCTACGCCCGCCCCGGCGCGATGCATGCGGCCTTCTCGCAGTTCCGCAGCATTCGCCAGGATGCCGTGGACAACGAGGCGTCGAACAAGACAAAGCTGACGATGCCGGTGCTCGCTGTCGGCGGTGAAAAGTCCTTCGGCGCCAACGAGGCCATCGTCATGCGCAATGCTGCCGACGACGTCACCGAAGTGGTGGTGCCAGGTGCCGGGCACTGGCTGATGGAAGAGGCGCCGACGCCGACGATCCAGGCGATTCGACAGTTCATCTCCCCCTGACTGGCCTCCCCCCTATAGGAGCGGGCCATGCCCGCGAAGAGCGCCAACAGGCGCTCTTGCGCTCCCCTTCGCCGCAGCAACTTCACTGCCGTCTGTCACAAAATTCCTACAAGCAGGTTGACCATCAAAACCTGCGCCTCTAGTTTCCTACCCTTCTTTCGCCGGGGTGTGCTGCGCTCGGGCGATCACAACGGCAAAGGAATGTCCGTCATGCTCAAGCCCCTCAGGCCCTGGTTGCCTGCCCTGCTGCTTTGCAGCCCGCTCGCCGCGCAAGCGGAAGGTCCCTCTGGCGATTTCTGGCTGATTCACCAGCAGGGCAGTCTCTACAAGAACGAAATCTTTGTCGTCGATGGCGACCCCGCCAACATCTACGACCGCAAGAACGGCGTGCGCTCGCTGGGCGTCTATGAGCTCCATGAGGAAGGCGCCAAGCCGACCTTCACCGCCTATGACGTCGAAGTCGACTGCGCGAAGAACCGCGTGCGCCTGAACGGGGCGCAGAACTACGACAAGTTCTACAACGATATCCGTCCGAAGAAGGTTTCCAAGGAATGGCAGAAGAAGCCTGAGGCGTGGATCGCCCAGAGCCGCGACTTCCTCTGCAAGCCCGACGCCCACGTCGAGCAGAAGATGTACCCGCTGGGCAAGATGCCCATGACACAGCTGGTCTCGGCCGCCCCTGGCCTGTTCCAGCTGCGCAACCGCGAGCACGCCAAGGACCTGATCCTGCAGATGGTCGACAAGGGCTTCGAGCAGATGCCCGTGAAGAACGCACCGGCCAAGGAGGGCGTGCAATGAAAGGTCTACTCGCACTGGGGATGATCGCCATCCTGCTCGGCGGCTGCTCCGCCATCCCCACCCTGCCCGAGGCGCAGGCGCGCAGCTACTGGAAGGGCCGCCCGGCCGGCGACGCCATCGACCACTTCGGCGCGCCCAGCGATATCGGCCTGGCGCCGGAGAACGACTGGGTCGTGCTGATCTACCGCCGCGACACCTCCTACGTCTCCCGTGAAGCGCTCGGCACCTATACCGGCCCGCAGAACGGCCAGCTGGTGCACACCGAGTACTGGGGCGATGTGGTCCATTCGGCCAGCTGCGAAATCCGCGTGGCGATCAACCGCGCCCGGCAGGTGGATTACCTGCTGACCCGCGGCAATTGCGGCGGCATCGCGCTGAAACCTGAAGCCTGAGCCCAGGCCTCCCCAGCCAGGAAGGAACCCAAGCATGCCCAGCATGAGCTACCTGACGAAAGCTGCATTCCCGCTGTTCGGCCTCCTGGGCATTGCCTCGCAGGCTGTCGCCGAAGAAGTGAAGGTGACGGAGCTGCTGCGCAGCGGCTATGAAGTGAAGGCGGCCTACGTGGCGCCGGGGCGGGTCACGCAGATCCACTTCCTGATCCTGCAGAAAGGCACGTCGGTCTACCAGTGCGGCACCTACGAGGCCAGCTCCCTCGCGCAGCAGTTCTACGACTACTCCAACACCTTCTCCTGCTCGGCAGTCGGTGACTGGGTGCCGAAGAACGCGATTCCCGGCCTCAAGCAGTAATCCGGAGAAGGCCGGCATCCACCGATGCCGGCCGGACCGCCCCCCCAGTCAAGGATGACCCTCATGAAACTGCGCCTGCTGCCCGCCAGCCTGCTGCTTGCCTGTACCCTCGCCCACGCCGCGGACCAGCCGCCCGTGCCCAAGCCCCTGGAAGAACAGGTCAGCCGCCTGGTCGAGCTGTACAAGGACAGCTTTGCCACCGGCTACCCCGAGGCCACCCGTGTGCAGACCCTGAAGGCCGGCCCGGGCAACGAACTCACCCTCGCGGTCTTCACCATCGAAGGCTTCGACATGGGCAACAACTACAGCCAGTACCTCGCGGTGTTTTCCTCCACGCCCAACGAGGAAGGCCAGGAGCATTACAGCCTGCTGGACGCGATGCAGATCGGCGGCGGTGGCTGGCGCTCGGTCGAGAAGCTGGATGCCCGGCTGATCGCCGACCCGGCGGGCCAGCGCACCCTGATCGACATCCCGGTGATGGAAAATACCGATGACGACTCACCGAACTTCCCCAGCCGCGCCGGCGTGATCCACCTGGCCCTGGAAGGTTCGCAGACACCGCGACTGGTGGAGCAGCACTGAGGCAGCGCGCCTGAAGTACCAGGCCCGATACCAAGTCGATAACAAACCGCTCTAAATTTGTTTCCCCGGCGGCCGCCATTGCGGATACCCATCCTCAGCGGAAGCCCGTCCATGACTACCATCAGCGCCGTCAGCGCCACCAACGTTCGCTATACCAGCGCCTCGACCTCGGCCGCTTCGAGCACCTCCAGCAGCAGCGAAAGCAGCGCCAGCAGCGACGCCACCGGTACCTCCCAGGCCTCGGCCAGTTCCTCCACCCAGGCGACGGGCGGAGCGGCGGGTGGCGGCGCTGCCGGCGGCGCGAGCGGCAGCTCCGACAGCAGCAGTTCCGACACCACCCTGGAGAAGCTCAAGCAGGCCATGGAGCAGGCACAGAAGGAGCTGGAAGAAGCCGAGCAGGAACTGGCCAGGGCCAGCCAGGGCGGCGGCCAGACCGAGGAAGAAAAGCAGGCCCAGCAGATCGCTGCCCAGGCGGCCCAGGCGCGGGTTTCGTCTGCCTCGGCAGCGGTAGCCGCAGCCACCGCGGCCTATTCCGAAGCCCTGACCGATTCGGGCAGCAGCACCAGCGGTACCTCGGTGAATACCACCGCGTAAGGCTGGCCGCCCCTCTCTCCCGCCCCGGCGCGATTCAACGAATGGCGGCCCCCTCACCCATCAGGTAGGTCACCAGTTGCCGGGCGTGGGACGACAGCGCATCCCAGTCCGCGACGCAGATGCGCAGTTCACGGGTGGCCCAGGCATCGGCGAGAGGCACCACTGCCGCCGGCAGTTCCTGCGCCATGCGCGTCGCCGCCGCTTCCGGCAGCATGGCCACGCCTACCCGCTGGGCGACCAGCTGGGCAATGGCATCGAAGCTCGGCGCGCGCACGCGCACCTTGAGCGGCATCGCATTGCGCACCGCCATCGCCTCGACGAAGCGCTGCATGGCGCGCTCGGCGGGCAGACAGACGAAGGGGAAACTCAGTGCATCGCGCAGGCTCGGCAGGTGCTGGCCGGCCAGCGGATGATCCTGCGGCACCAGCAGTACCAGCTTGTCGTTGCGGAACGGCAGCGACAGCAGCCCGGCGGTGGGCAGGTTGCCGTCGTAGACGCCGATGTCGATCTGCCCTTCCTGCACCGCGCGCAGCACATCCTTGCTGTTCTGCTCGGTCAGTTGCAGGTCCACTTCCGGGTAGTCCGCCAGGAAGGGCCCCAGCGCGGTGGGCAGGAAAGTGCTGTTGGCCACGGTGGAAGCCGCCAGGCGCAGGGTGATGCGCCGCTCTCCACTCAGTTCCTGCAGGGTGTCGCGCAGCTGCCGGGCCTCCTTGAGTACCCGCTGGCTGGCCTCCAGCACCAGGCGGCCGGTTGGCGTGAGGGTCATGCCGTCGCTGTGCCGGGCGAACAGGGCGAGCCCGCAGCGCTCCTCGAACAGGCGCAGGCGGTTGCTCGCCGCCGAGACCGCCACTGGAACCGAAGCCGCCGCCTTGCTCAGGCTGCCGGTGCTGGCGATGGCGGCGATCAGGCGCAGATCGGCAAGATCGAAATGCATGAAGCGTTCTCCAAAAACGAAAGCCACGTTCGCCAACTTGCGATTCTAGCGGAATGGCCTTCTCTCTAGAATAAAGCCTTTCTCCTGCCTTGCGTCCGTGCCGCCATGAATAGCCTGACCTCTCTCTACCAGCGCAGCCTGCAGAACGGCGTGTTCTTCGCCGTGCTGTCCGCCACGGGCTTCAGCCTCAAGGCGGTCTTCGTGAAGCTCTCCTACGCCGCCGCACCAGTGGATGCGGTGACGGTGCTGGCCATCCGCATGGGCCTTGCACTGCCGCTGTTCCTCTGGCTGATCTGGCTGAGCCGCAGCCCGGAACAGGCCCGCCTGACGCCGGCAGATGGCGTGCGCATCCTGCTGCTCGGGTTGTTCGGCTATTACCTGTCCAGCCTGTTCGACTTTTACGGCCTGCAGTACATCAGCGCCGGGCTGGAACGGCTGATCCTGTTCACCTACCCGACCCTGGTGCTGCTCCTGCAGATGGCCGTGAACCGCGAGCGCCCCGACTCCCGGACCCTGGCCGCCATGGGCTTGTGCTACCTGGGACTGGGCATCGCGCTGGTGCATGACCTCCGCGTCGAAGGCGGCGGCGGACAGATCCTGCTGGGCGCCCTCTGGGTGTTCGCCAGCGCCGTGACCTATGCCCTCTACTACATGGGCACAGCCGCCGTGGTAAGGCGCGCGGGCTCGATGCGGCTGGCCGGGCTCGCCGGCGGCGCTTCATCGGTGATGGTGCTGATCCACTACGCGGTGAGCGGCGACGTGCAGCAATTGCTGGCACTGCCCGGCGCGGTGTGGGTCCACGGCTCGCTGATGGCGCTGATCTCCACCGTGCTGCCGATCTACTGGATGGCGCTGGCGATCCAGCGCATGGGCGCGACCCATGCCGCCGCGTTCGGAAACCTCGGCCCGGTGCTGACGGTGTTCGCGTCCTGGGCGCTGCTGGGCGAGGCGATCACGCTCTACCAGATTGCCGGACTGGCACTGGTGTTGTTCGGGGTGTCGCGGTTGTCCGGGGCCAAGGCAGCGCCTCAGCCTGCGCCGAAGCAGCACGCCGAGGATTGCAAGGCGACCGGTTGAGCGCATCGGCTCGGATGATCCGCGCGCTCACGGCGGGCGTGCAGCCCTCGGCGTGCCAGTAGCGTTCCGGCACTGGCACGCCAGGGGCGATTACTGCACGTTGCCGCTGTCGAGCTGACGTTCCTTCTCGGCCAGGCCGTTCGCCAGGGTGGTCAGCTTGGTGTCGGCGGCGTTGCCGGGCAGCGGATCGACGCCGGCCGAGGCGAACACCTGGCCGTAGCTGTTGCGCAACTCGGCATAGGCCAGGTCGCGACGCAGGTCCGCCTGCAGGGCATTGAGTTCGCCCTGGATCAGGTCCAGCTCGCCGATGCCCTGCGCCTGGTGGCGGTTGCGCAGCTGGCCGACGATCTGGTTGTCCAGGCTGGCCAACTCCTGGGTGGTGACGAACTGGCGGCGCGCCTCGTTGTAGTTGGCGTTGGCCACGTAGAGCTGTGCCAGCACGGCCATCGACATGGCCTGCCGACGGGCCACGTTGACGTCTTCGCCCGCCTTGGCCACGTCGATGGCTGCCGGGGCGGACAGCACGTTGAACAGGTTCCAGGTGACCTTCACGCCGTAGTCGGCCCAGCGGTTGTTGACCAGGAAGCTGTTGGAGTCGTAGTGCCCGCCGGCGGAGAATTCCAGGCCCGGCAGCAGGCGCAGCATGGCCTTGCGGGTTTCCGCGGCGCTGATACGCGCCTGGTAGTCCTGCTCGCGCAGTTCCGGGCGGCTGGCCAGGGCCTGCTGCTCCAGTTGCTCGAGGCCCACTTTCAGCTCGGGCACGTCGTAGCCTTCCGGCGCGGCGAGGGTCAGCTCGGTGCCCAGCGGCAGGTTGATCAGGGTGGCAAGCTCGGTCTTCGCCAGCGACAGCGCACGACGCTGCTCCTCCAGCTGGCGGCTGGCCTCGATCAGGGCGCGCTGGTAGCCCAGCGCCTGGACCGGGTCGCCGATACGCTGCTGGCTCATCTGCTGGCTGTCCTTGCGCGCGCCGTCGACCCGCGCCATCAGCGCGTCGATGCGGTCGAGCAGGCGCTGTGCGGCGACCGCGCGCCAGTAGGCCGAGCGCACGTCCTGGATGATGGTCTGCACCACCTTGCGCCGACGCTCCTGGACGATCAGGCGCTGGTCGGCCTGCTGCTTGGCGCTGACATAGCTGACGCCGAAGTCCAGCACGTTCCACACCATGGTCAGGTCGGCGACGTCGCGGTCGCGGTCCTGCGAGGTGGAGGGTTCCAGCGACTGGGTGTTGGTCAGCACGCTCTGGCTGCTCGAGGCGCTCTGGTTGTTGCGCCCGGCGTAACCCGCCTCGAGCGCCATGCGCGGCAGCATGTCGAAGGTGGCGAGATCGAGTTGCCGGCGCGACAGCGCCTCCTCCATCACCTTCAGGCGCGACTCGAGGTTGTACTTCACCGCACGGGCCATGGCCTCGTGCAGGGTCAGCGGGCCGCTGAGCGGCTCCTGATCCTTGAACATCGCCTGCAGGTCGTCGCGGGCGCGTTGCTCGCTGACACTGCGGTCGATGGGTTGCGTGGTGACAGCGCAGCCGGACACGGCAAGCGCCAACAAGCTGATCCCTAGCAAGGTCGTGTGTTTTTTCATCCCTGGCCGTCCCCCTCGTTACGGCTTCGTTCTTGTGCTTCTTCTGCTTGGCGATGTGGTCATCAGGATGCGTCGCGGTCCTGGGCTACTTGCCCCAGCGCCCAGGCCAGCTCACGCAATGGTTGTTGTTCGGACTCGTGGATCTGCTGCAGTTGCTGCGTCAGGCTCGGCGCGCCGAAGATGCCACGGATGCCCTGGTCGATGTCGCCGCTGCGACGATCGAAGGCCTTCAGCGGCGAGTTGTCGTCGCTACCGGCGCTATCGAAGATGCCGGCCAGCGTGCTGCTGCCGAATACCCCAGCGTCGCCGCCGCCGAAACCGAGGAAGCCCTTGCCGCTGCCGTCGCCGAACGACGAACTGCCAAAGGCCTGGGCAATGAAGCTCTGCGACGGCGCGCCGTTATGCACGAAGATATTGCCCAGCGGTGGCAGGCCACCAGTTCCTTCGCTCGGGAACAGCGACGGCGGCAGCACCGGCGAGGCGCCCTGCGGCGTGACGACCACCGGCACATTGGGTTGCAACGGGGTAGGCGACGGCACGGCAGGCACAGCCGGCGTGGTGATCCGGAACTCCGGATCGCCATCGGACAGCGAGCCGATCACATAGCTGTCGCCCCGCAACGAGTTCGCCAGCGCGTTGCCGGCCGCATCGCTGATGCCGCCAGCGTTGACCGCCAAGCCCAGGCTGCCCTGCCCGCTCACGCTGCCGACCGTCACACGGTAGATGCGCGCGTCCAGTTGCACGACGGAGAGAATGCTGCCGCTGGCGGAGTTGCTGGTCACCATGGAGAAGTCGCCGGCATCGACGCCACTGACGTCCTCGTCGAAGGTCACCAGGAAGTTCACCGTGCTCGCGCCGGTGGGCGACGGGTCCAGCCGCACGACCCCGGTGGCGGTGGGCGCGCGGGTATCCACCAGCACACCATGGCTGTCACCGACGCCGTTCAGGGATGTATTCAGCGCGTTGCCGGTGGCGTCGCGCAGGGAGCCGCCGTTGGCGGAAAGCCCACTGACCTGGATGCCGTCGGCGTCGTTGTCGCCAGCCTGGACGGTGTAGCGGAATACCAGGCTGTTGCTGCCCGAACCGCTGACGTAGTCGGCGTAGACGGTGCGCCCGCCCATGTCGATGGCCAGTTTCGGCGAGCCGTCGACCACCACGGCTTCGCTGGTCTGCACCACGAAATCGAGGGTGTCGCCCGCGTTATTGAGGCTCCCCGCAGGCACAGTGACTGCGGTAACGGTCGGCGCATCGCGGTCGACGCTGTACACCGCACCCGTCAGCCCGCCGCTCAGGGGGTTGCCTGCCGTGTCAACGATACCAGTGGCGCCGCCATTGAGGTTCAAGCCCAGCGTGCCGGTCCCCGAGACGTCGCTGACGGTGATCTGGTAGGTACGCGCGTCGATCTGCTGCAGGCCGCTCAGGCTGCCCGCAGCGGTACCGGTGCCGACCAGCGCAAAGTCACTCAGGTCGACGCCGCTGACGCCTTCGCTGAAGGTCACGGTGTAACGCACGCTGCCGGCATTGGTCGGCGACGGGTCGAGGGTGACGATGGCGCTGGGTGTCGGTGCCACGGTATCGACGATCACGCCGGAGGTGGCACCCACATTATTGAGCGTCAGGTTCATGTTGTTGCCGACGGCGTCGCGCAGGGTCGCGCCGTTGGCAGCAAGACCATTCACGCTGATGCCGTCGGCGTCGTTGTCACCCGCCTGGACGGTGTACTGGAAGACCAGGGTCGAAGTGCCGGAGCCGGCGACCAGGTCGGCGAATACCGTATGGCCGCCGATATCCAGGGACAGTCGCGGGGTGCCGTTGACCAGCACGGCTTCGCTGGTGTTGACCACGAAGGTCAGGGTATCGCCGGCGTTGTAGGGAACGCCGACCGGCACGCTGACACTGCTGACCGTGGGCGCCACGGCATCGACCAGCACGCCGGTGGTACTCGCCACGCTGTTGAGGCTGGCAACGATGTCGTTGCCGGCGCTGTCACGCAGGGTGGCGCCGCCGGTCTGGATGGACGAGCCAAGGCTGATGCCGTTGCTGTCGAACTGACCGCTGGATACCACCAGGCGGAACAGCAGGGCCGTGCCACCGCTGCCACTGACGTATTGGGCCAGGACAGTGCCGCCACCATCCAGAGTCACGGCGATGCTCGGCGTGCCGCCACTGGTGTCGACGATCACGTTCTCGCTGAAGTTGACGACGAAATCGAGGTTCTGCCCCGCCACATAGGTGCCGTTGGCCGGCACCGTGACACTGTTGACGACAGGCGCCACGCCGTCGATTACCAGGTTGGCGCGACTGGCCAGGCTGTCGATGCTGGCCGGGTCCGGCAGGTCGCTGAAGGCATCGTCCAGGCGCGCGTTGAAGATCCTCGCGCCGTTGAGCGACAGCGCGCCGACGCCGGCAATGTTGAGGTCCGCGCTCTGGTCGCCGGCCTGCACGGTATAGAGGAACGACAGGATGTTGCTGCCGCTGCCGCCCAGGTACTGGGCGGTGCGGTCGATGATGCCGGTTTCCAGCAGCAGGCTCGGCCTGCCGGAGGTGGTGTCGACGCTGACGCTCTGGTCGAACTCGACGAGGACCAGAATCTGATCGCCGACCTTGTAGGTGCCGTCCGGGGTGCCGGCACTGACGCCGACGATACGCGGGTTGGGCTGCTCGACGTTGATCGAGATGATATCGGTATCGGTCTGCTGGCCACCGGAGCCGGACTGCCCCTGGTCATTGGTGATGATCTGCAGCGAAGCCGCGCCGTGGTAGCCGGCCAGTGGGGTGAAGCTCAGCCCTGCCAGCGCATTGTTGATGTCGGCGAGGGAGCCATCGAAAGTCATGATGGCATCGACGGTGCCATCACCGGCCAGGAACGACAGGCCCGAGGTGCTGCCCAGGGTGATCAGCCCGTTGATGCCGACGAGCGTCACGCGCAGGTTCCCACCCGCGACATCCACGTCCGAGATGGAGATCGCGTTGCCATTGCCGGCGCTGAAGACCAGCGTTTCGTTCGAGAGCACCGTCTGGGCACCCGGCACGCTGTTCACCGGAGCGTCGTTCACCGGGCTGATGGCCAGATTGAAGGTGGCCGATGAAACCTTGGCGCCACCCGTGCCGGTATTGCCGCGGTCATCGAGGCTGACCGTCACGGTGACGTTGCCCGAGGCATTGACTGCTGACAGGTAGCTCACCTGGCTGCCGGCGATGAAGGCGTTGATATCGCTCAGGCTACCGCTGAGCACCAGTTGGTTGGTGCCCGAACCCGTCAGCGTCACGCCGGCACCGGCCAGGGCACTGAAAGTGCCGCTGCCTGCGGCGACGCTGAAGGTCGCCCGGACCACACCCGATCCGGCGTCGATGTCGCTGAAGCTGATGCCGTTCAGCACCAGGGGGACGTCCTCGCTGCCGCTCACCGGCAACGACGGCACCACGGGGATGCCCGGAGCATCGTTCACCGCATCGACCTGCAGGATCAGGCTGCCGCTGTCGGTCTTCGCCGGGCCACCGCTGTTGCCCAGGTCAGTGATACTGACACCGAGGGTGACGTTGCCGTTGAAGTTCGCGTTCGGCGAGTAGAAGAGGTTCATCCCGGCGATGTAGGCGTTGATGTCCGCGACCTTGCCGGTGAGCTGCACAGTGTTGGACCCAACGCCGACCGTGACGTTGCTGCTGGGGATCGCCAGCACGGTGCCGCTGTTGGCCGGCAGCGTGAAGGTAACCTGAACGTTGCCGGTACCCGCGTCGACGTCGGAGACGACGATGCCGGTAATGGGCCCGGTGGTGTCTTCGCTGAGACTGATCACGCCAGGCAGGCTGAGCTGTGGGGAATCGTTGGCGGCGGTCACGGTCACGCTGCGGGTGGCGTCGACGCTGTCGAGCTGGCCGTCGCTCACGCTGAAGCTGACGCTGCGCGTGGTGGTGTCCGGGGTGTCCGAGCTGTTGCTGTAGGTCACCGAGCGCAGCGCTGCCTGCCACTGGGCCGCGCTGGCGCCACTGGCGGAAGTGAAGGTCATTGTGCCAGTGGCGGCGTTGTAGCTGCCGCTGATGTCACCCATGGTGGCAGGATCGTTGGTGAATCCGAGCACATCCTCGGAGGGCCGCAGATTGCCAGTGATCTTCACCGAGGCGCTGTAGAGCAGCGGCGAATCGATGTCCGACACGGTAAGGCCGCTGTCGACCACCACCGGCGTGGACGCCACGTCCGCCCCTTCGACGAACGCCGCGCTGCCGCCACTGCTGGCGACCACCGGGGCGTCGTTGATCGCGATGACGGTGACGCTGGCGGCATCGCTGGACAAGGAAAACGGCGTGGTGCCGCCGCTGCTGGAAGCGTCGAGCTTGAACCCCTGTTGACCGGCGGTGAAGCCGCTCTGGTCCCAGGCCTTGAAGGTGAAGCTGGCAGTGGTGCCATGGACGCCGTCGGGCACGAAGCGCACGCGATCGCTGCTGCGCAGCAGCAGCGCCGAAGCCGTGGAAACGGTACCGACGTCCTGCCAGCTGGCGCCGCTGTCCAGGCTGAACTGCCAGGTGCCACCGACGCCGGAGTTCAGGCCGGTGATGGCAATGCCCTGCACCGCGCCCGTGTCCACGTCGCTGACCTGACCGGTGATGAGGCTGGAAACCGCCTGTCCGACGTTATTCACGTCACCGTCGGTCAGCGTGTTGAGCATCGGGCTGGAGGGGGTCAACACGGGTGCATCGTTGACGCTGCTGACGCTGATTGTTGCCTGCGCGATGCCCGTCGAGAACGCCGTGCTGCCGCCGTTGGAGCTGGTATCGGAGGTGGAGCGAATGCCGTTGAGGGAAGCGATGCCGAAGGTCTGGTCCCAGGCGCGAAAAGTCAGTGTGGCCGTCCCACCGTTTTTGCCATCGGGCACATAGCGAAGCAGGGTACTGCCCGACAGCAGCAGCGCGCTGCCATTGGACACCGCGCCAACATCGGTCCAGGTCACGCCATCGGTGGAGTACTGCCAGACGCTGCTGCCGGAGCTGGCCGTCAGGGCAATTCCGCTGGCGGGGCCATCGACGTCGGCGTAGGTAACGCCGGCCAGCAGGCTGCTGACCGTGACGGCCTGGGAGCTGGTGTCTTCGTTGGTACCGACCCAGGTGTAAGGGCCGCCAGACAGGGTCGGCGCGTCGTTGATGGCGGTGATCGCCACCTGGACGACGGCGCTGTTGGAGTCGACGCCAGCGCTGTCGGTGACCACGAAATTGATCTGCCGGGTGGTATCGGAACCCCCGAAGGTCGGGTCATCCGAGCTGGAGGAGAAACTCACCGAGCGCAGGACGGCCTGCAACGCGGCGGCGCTGCCGCCACCGGTGATCGTCAGGACGCCGGTGGCGCTGTTGTAGCTGGTGGCGAAAGCGCCCGGGCTGCCGACGGTGAGGGAATCGCCGACGCGCAGATCGCTGATGGTGACCGTGGCCTTCTGGAAGCTGTTGCCGTCGTCCACCAGGGTCAGCGTGGGGCTCAGCGCCACTGCGGCTGCGTTCTCGGTGTAGCCGATGGCGTTGTTGGCAGGCGCGAGCATCGGGGCGTCGTTGGTGGCGATCACGCTGAGAGTGACGTTCGATGCTGCGCTGGTGCCGCCATCGCCATCGGAAACGGTCACACTGATAGTGCGCGCCGCAGTGTTCGGGTCAAGCCCGTTGCTGTTCACGTAGGTCAGGTTGCGCACCAGCGCCTGCGCTGCCGCTGCGGTGGCCACGGAGTTGAAGGTCACCACCAGGTTGCTGCCGCCGCTGCCCCCCGTGTAAGTGCCGATGAGCACGCCGCCGTAGGAGATATTGGCGCCCGAAACGCTGATCTGGCCGGCGCCGGTCCCTTGGTTGCGAATGCCCAGGACGTCCTCCAGCGATTGCTGGCCGGAGGTGATTGCCACGCGCAGCTGACCGCCATCGAAGTTCGCCGAGTCGCTGTCGCTCACCGTGGCCAGGCCCGCCGCATCGATCAGCGTCGGCCCGTTATCTTCGGTGAAGCTTGCGGTCTTGCCATTGAGCCCGCCGAGCACCGGATCGGCGTTGGGCCCCTTCAGGTCGGTGAGCAGGACCTGCTGCAGGTCGATGTTGGCGACCGATGTGGAGCCGTTGAGATTGGTGACGCGCAGGGTAAAGCTGCTGATGTCGTTGAACAGTGAACTGTCGATGTTGACGGTCAGTGGTCCCTGTGCACCCGAGAAGGTGAACGACTGGGTAACCGTAGCGCCCCCGGAAATCGCGCTGACGTCCAGCCGGTAGTTGCCGCCGAAGGACTGGATCACCAGGCCATCCAGGTCGAACTTGCCAAGATCAACGTTATCCGCGGTCCAGGTCAGCTGGTAGTAGTAGTTGCTGTCCCCGTCAGCCACGGAGCTCGTTCTGAAATAGATCGAGTCCGGCGAGCTCTCCCGCACTGCGCCCGTGGACTCACTGAGGGTGAAGCCATCCACCGTGTTGCCGCCGGTGTTGTTGGTCCAGTAGGTGTCGCCCAGCGACTGGTTTGCCGAGGGCAGCGCCAGCAGGTCGGCATAATCGGGGCCGCTGTCGGAAGCCCAGGGGCGCTGCGTCTCGATGCTGCCGGTGTGGGCTTCCAGCGTCCAGTTGCCGCCCAGGGCCGCGGCGCCGGTGCGATCGGTGGAGGCAGCCACGTCGGCGCGGGTAAGCACCGACAGTTGTTGCAGCAGCACTTCGCCGGAGCCCTTGGCCACGTCGCAGCCGTAGAGAAGGATGTCGCCATCGGCATCCAGGCTGTCGCCGATGGCGGACAGTTGCGAAGCCTTACTGGCCAGGTTGTCGGTGCTGAGCACGGTGTTGCCCAGATGCACTTCACCCTCTTCGCCGTGGCTGAGGATATGGATGGCGTCGATGCCGGTGCGACCGTTGAGGTACTGGGCGATCTGCTGCAGGCCGTCCTTGTTGCCGTCGAGCACCACCACTTCGGTACCCGGCTTCAGGCTGGCGACCAGTTGCTGGTAATTGGCGACCTTGCTGTCGACGAACACCACTTCATGGCGCTGGTCGGAGGAAGCAGTGGGGGCTGCGGCGAGGGTGTCGTGGGAGGACGAGTCGGTGGGTGTTTTGTCCTGGGCGGCGGGATGATCGGCGCTCTGACTGGCGGCGGTATCCGCGACGGTGGCGGCGACCGCGCCGTCGAACATCATCCTGGCTTCGAGGCTCAGGGCCAGTGGGGAGCGCATGGCGCCCGACTGATGCTTGCGAACGGCCGACGACGCGAACCAATGCCTGAACATATGGCCTCCTCCCTGAGAGCACACACGCAAAGCCGCACCGGCTCCGGTACGACGACTGCAAGCTGGCAAATTGTTATTGGATTGATCTCACCATAATGCCTGATGGAAAGCTGACGTCAATGGCCCGATAGCCGGCACTTGCCGGCAATTCGATCAATAACAGCGAGCCCGACGCACTCACGGATATCGTCTATGTTTCCTCTCGGCCCGATCGCCAGCGGATTGGTCGGCGGGCCAGTCCCGTGATGAAGCGATAACAACTCAAAGTAGGGAAATGATCATGAGTGAACAGTCCTATCTCGGCTCGATCAGCGGCTGGGCCCCGAATTTCGCACCGCGCGGCTGGATGTTCTGCGCCGGGCAGATCCTCGCCGTCCAGCAGAACACCGCGCTGTTCTCGCTGCTGGGCACCGTCTACGGCGGCAACGGCCAGAACACCTTCGGCCTGCCCAACCTGCAGGGTCGCGTCCCCGTCGGCACGGGCCAGTCGCCGGGGACATCCATGTACGCGCTCGGCCAGGTCGGGGGCACGGAAAGCACCACCCTGACCACCGCTCAGATGCCGATGCACACCCACGCCGCCGTCAGCACCCTCAGCGCCTCGTTGCCGACCAGCACGGCAGCCGCCACTTCGGCCACGCCCAGCGCTACCTCGGTGCTGGCAGCCGCCAATGGCGCCTACGGCCGCGACGCCGTCGACGTGAAGATCTACGCGCCGGCACCGGGCTCGGTGAACCTGCCGCTGTCCAGTTCGGCGACGGTCAACGTCCAGCCGGCCGGTGGCTCCCAGCCACTCTCCATCGTGCAGCCGTTCCAGGCCATCAACTACATCATCTGCGTTTCCGGGCTGTATCCCTCGCGCAACTGACGACTAAAGGAGCACCACATGGATGTCGATAGCTACATGGGCGTCGTCGCACCCTTTGCAGGCAGCTTCGCGCCGAGAAACTGGATGATCTGCAATGGCCAGCAAATGAGCATCTCGCAGAACCAGACGCTCTATGCACTGCTGGGCACCACCTACGGTGGCGACGGCGTCAACACCTTCTGGCTGCCCAATCTTGGCGGGCGCGCGGGCATCGGCCAAAACGCCAACTACCCGCTGGGTGCCCAAGCCGGTACGGAACACACCACCCTGACTACCGCGCAGATGCCGATCCATAGCCACGGCGCCATTGCGGAGGCCACCGTGCTGCTGCAGCAGTCCGGCAACGCAGCCAGTGCCAGCCAGGCGACGACCAGCGATACGCTGGCGCAGTCGGTGGGTGTCGCCGGGCGTGACGCCGTCACGGTGCAGATCTACGGCCCCGCACCGGGCTCGGTACAACTGCCGGCACAGGGGCAACTGAACGTGACGCTGGCGGTGGCCGGCGGCAGCCTGCCTGTCTCGATTCTGCAGCCCTATCTGGCGCTGAACCAGTGCATTTGCACCGTCGGGGTTTTCCCCAGCCGCAACTGATCGGCCCGGCCCGCTGCCAGGCCCTAGCTGAACAGGGCCTGGTAGTGGCGCTGGCCGTCGACCGTCGCAGCCAGCGGCGCCAGGTGGATTTCGTAATCACGCCCGCTCGGGCTGCTCAGGCGATACTGGGCCTCGAGCAGCAGCACCTGCATCGGCGTGGTGAAGATCAGCGCGAAAGGCCTGCGGAAACCACCGCCGACCTCGCGTCCTTCGATCACGTTGTGCAAGGTCAGCTGGACCGGATCGGGAACGGTGTGCGCGGTGAATACCTGGCCGAGTTCAGAGCTGAATGCCTGGGCCGTCAGGCCCTGGAGGTCGATGAGCATGAGGTCACTCCCTGATCGTTGAATGGCGGGCTGCGCCTGCGCGAAGCCTGGAAAACCCGAGCCTGAAAAAACCAAGCGTGGAAAACTACAACAGCCCATGAGCGAGATAAAGACCCGCCCCACCCTGCTTCGCCGCGCCGCCGGCAGCGCCGACGAACCCTGGCTGAAGCGCCTGTTCGCGCAACTGCGCGGCCTGGACGCGGCACTGATCGAAGCCTGCCCCGCCCTGCTCGACCAGCAGTGGCAGCTGCAGCAGCGCATCTTCGCCAGCGACTATCCCGACGCCCGTACCGAACTGCTCCTGCTCGACGGCGAACCCGTCGGCGTGCTGACCCTGGACGACCGCCCGGACAGCCTGCGCATCGTCGAAATCGGTTTCGAAATCCATCAGCGCGGGCGCGGCCTGGGGGAAGAGTTGCTGCGTGAGGTCATCGCCCGTGCCGACCACCAGGGCAAAGCACTGGAGCTGGCGGTCATGAGCCACAACCCCGCCGTGCGCCTGTACCAGCGCCTGGGTTTCGAGCTTCTGTCCGGCGCGCCGGACGAGGCGCAATGGCAGATGCGTCGCGAGCCCGTTCAACTCGTCTGATCCCTGCGCAACGCCTCCAGCTCCCGGTAAGGCGTATCGGCCCAACGAGCCACACTGTCACGCAGCAGCGGCGAAGCGGAGTCGCGCTTGTTCCGGGAATCCGCGACGAAAGCCTCGCCCGGACGCTTGGCATTGAGCCGACTGACCGCCATTGCCTGCTCGACCTGCTCAGGCGCCAGTCGCAAATGATCGCGCAGACGCCCGCCCAACACCTGCGGCAACTCCTCGTAAGCCACTGCCAGGCCGCCATGCTCGCAGCACGCTTCCACCGCCAGCGCCAGCAAGCGCCCCAGGCGACGAGCGATGTACTCCTCCCGCGGCGCCACCGGCTCATCGGCCAGGTTCAACGGCGACGGATTCAGCTGGCCGGGGATCATCTGCATGCCCGGCATCTTCAGGTGCGATGCGGCGATCTCCAGCGGGTCGCGGTACAGGAAGATCCACGGTGTATCGGGGAAGCAGCGGCGAATCAGCGGAAGCTCGAAGAGGTTCCACGCATCGAGCTTCACCACCAGATGCTGCGCCGGCGGCCCCGCGTTCTGCGCCAGCGCCGACAGCATCGCGATGACGGCCTGCTCCTGCCGGCCTGCCTCCCAGTCGTGGAGATAGTGGCTGCGCAGCAGGCTGTCCAGCGGGCCGGGTTCGGACAGCACCAGGTGGCTGTCGAGCCCGGCGAGCATCTGCGCCAGCAGCGTCGAGCCGCAGCGCGAGGCGTGGAAGACCAGCAGACTCGGCGCCACGCCGGGGCTCTCGCGCTGCCAATCCAGCAGCTCCGTCAAGCCGGTCTCGCGGCGGAACGCCAGGTTGAAGGGCAAGCGCAAGGCCTGCTCCACGTCGTCATGGAAGAATGGCCGGGTCAGGCGCTGTTCGCCGAACCAGCACCAGTCCAGGCGCCAGCCCTGTGGGTCACTCCAGGCTCGAATAGGCCGCCAGCCCGTGAAGTCCGGCGCAGGGGTCAGGCTCTCCATTGGTCACTCCAGACTTTGCGGGCCAGGCGCATCGTGGCGCGAACATCAGCAGCGGAAAAATGCAGGTCGCGGGCGGCCCCCAGAGCGACCACCCGCTCCACGAAGTCTGCGCTGTCGGTCATCGAGCGCAGCGCCTGGGCGAGTTCAGGCTCCTGCTCTACCTGCACGCGGAACTGCTCGAATGCCAGGACCGCCCGGCCAGGACGCAGGCCCGGCGTATCCGCCAGCCCCTGCTCGATCAGCGCCAGCAGCCAGTCGTTGCGCTGGCAGTCGAGCACCAGATGAATGCGCTCCCCGGGGCCCGGATTATCGACCCGATGCGGGCGGGCGAGATCGACGAACCAGCATTCACCCGGACGCATCGGCACCTGCAGTCCGTCCACCAGGAACTCGACACCCTCGGGGCTCAGCAACGGCAGGTGCAGGCGCAGATCACTGTCGGGCAGCCCCAGATCGGGATCGCAGTGCTCGTGAATCCGCGAGCCGCAGCCCAGGCGCAGCAGGCGCGCGCTACGGATCGTCGTGCGGAAGGCACCCAGTGCGGCCTGCCAGACCGCACTGCGCCGCAACAGGTCGCTGGCCAGCGGTGTGCCCTGCCCCGGCGCCAGCGGCATCACGGCGTCGTCGGGGGTGATCAGCGCAACGCCGCTCCAGTCCCCTTCGTAGAAGCCACTGTTGAAATGCCCTTGCCAGGCCGCCTGGTCCACGGCAGCCAATGCGTCGAGCAACGGCTGCAACGGGATATCCAGCGCGAGCCGTGCGCAGCGGGGTAACGATGTCGCGCTCATGGAACTCTCCCTGCTCCGAGAAAAGCCGCCGCCTCAGAATCCGCTTTCCCTCACCCCCAGTGCCGCCAGCCGCCGCCAGGCAAGCCCCAGGATCGACTGCCCACTGCCGTCCAGCACCACCATGCCGCGCTGCGGCTGCACCAGCGGCCACGAAGCATCGCGCAGGCTCAGACGCACGCCGTACTGCGCCTGGACCGGCTCGGCACGCTGCTGGGCATCGCGGCGCACGGCGATCGGGCCATGGTGATCGGAACTCAGTGCCTCCAGCTCGACGAAGACCGCGCCGTTGGCGTCCACCTCATCCAGCTGCACCGGCACGGCCGGGCGGGCTGGGTCGTCGGCGATGAAGCGCCCCTGCGCGCCGCTCTGCACGCGCCACAAGTCTGCCTCAGCCAGATAGCCGCGCAGGCGCACGCCAGGCTCCACCACGCGCACCAGCACATCGGCGGGCTTGAGCCACCGCCCCGTACTCAGGTCGGGCAGCAGGTCGCGCACGACCCCAGCCTGCGGCGCGCGCAATTGCAGGCGCTCGCGCTGGGCGGCGAGGCCGCGGTACTGGGCCACCGACTCCGCCAGCCGTTGTTCGAGAATGCCGACATCGGCAGCCGTCTCGCTACGGCCCGCCTGACGGCGCAACTGCAACTGCAGCAGATCGATCTCGCGGCGCACGATGAGCTGTCTGGCATCGAGGTCCGGCGAGGTCAGTTCCAGCAGCAACTCGCCCTGCTCCACCGTCTGGCCATCGCGCACCAGCAGCCGCCCGACCTGAGCAGCCGCCGGTGCATGCAGCGCCACGGCACGCGTCGCCTCCAGCTGCGCCGGCACTTCCACGGCACTGCGCCAGGGCACGACCAGCAGCGCCAGCAGAGCCAGCAGCGCCAGGCCAAGCCCGACGACCTTGTGCGGTGCAGCCTGCTCGCGGCGCTGCCACCATTCCTGCAGCTCCCGCCAGATCGGCAGACCGATGAACCAGACCAGCTCCACCAGCATCAGGAAGATGCCCAGCAGCTTGAAGAACAGGTGGTAGACCGCCAGGGCGATACCGAAGAACAGCACCGCGCGCCAGATCCACGAGCCGTACCCCCAGATCAGCAGACGCCGGCGCAACGGCACGGGCCAGGGTTCAGGCATGGGTTCACCGTAGCCGAACAGCGCCTCGCGCAACCGCCAGCGACACAGCGCGAAAGCCCGTGCCTGGAGGTTCTCCACGCCGAGCAGATCGGTAAGCAGGAAGTAGCCGTCAAAACGCATGAACGGATTGAGGTTCACCAGCACCGTGGTGATCCAGGTAGCGCTGGCCAGCATGAAGGCCGAGGTGCGCAGCGGCCCGTCCGGCAGCAGCGACCAGGCCAGCAGCGCGAGCACGGCCAGTACCAGTTCGGCCAGCACGCCGCCGGCTCCGATCAACAGCCGTGAGCGTCGATCACTGACGCGCCAGGCATCGCTGACGTCGGTGTAGAACATCGGCAGCATCACCATGAACGCCACCCCCATGCTCTGCACCCGGCAGCCGGCCCGCTTGGCCATGAAGGCATGGCCAAACTCGTGGCAGAGCTTGGCGAAGGTCAGCGACACGCCGAAGGCCAGCGCCCCGCCCAGGCTGAACAGATGCGGGAAGGTCGCCAGGAAGCGCTGCCAGTCCCGCGCCACCAGGAACAGGCCGAGGACGAACACCAGTGGCAAGCCCCAGCGCAATATCCACCCGCCGTTGCGCTGCAGGACCGGCCAGGCGCGATTGAGGAAGGCATCCGGGCGCCACAGCGGAATCCGGAAGAACAGGTACTGGTGCAGCACCTTCTGCCACAGGCTGCGCTTGTGCAGCGCCGCTTTCTGCCCATAGCTGGAGCGCTGTTCGGCGTCCACGGCGGCGATCAGGTCATGCCCACGCAGGAAGCGCAGGAACTCTTCCAGCTCCTGCGCGCCCAGCGCCTCGCCGGTTTCCGCATTGGCCGCCCCCAGCACCCGCCGCGGGTCACCCAGCGCCCAGTGGCGCAACAGCCGCACCGCAGCGCCGCCGAGTTTGAAGTAGCGTCCGCGCAACGGGTCGGCCAGCGTCCATTGCGGCGCCCCGTCCAGCGCGGGTGCGGCCGGCGACAGCTGCAGGTCCGGTCGCAGCGCCGGCAGCATCACAGCCCCAGGCTCTGACGCGCAGCCGCCAGCGGCCGGCGCAACAGGTAATAAGCCAGCGGGGCGCGATCGCCATACAGCTTCGCGGTGCCGCGCAAGCCGATGCGCGGGGGCGCCTCGTCGAACGCCGCGTCCAGCCGATACGCCAGTTGCCCGGCGGCAGTGGTCTGGGCCTCGTAGGCGGAACGTTCCAGGCGAGCGTCGTGCCGCCGCAGCGGGTCGCTGTCGAGCAGCAGCACGACTTCGGAGCCGGGTTCCAGGGCAATGGCATCGCCCACCGCCAGATCGATGCGAAGCTCCGCCTGGTGCGGGTCCGCCAATTCCATCAGGCGCTCGCCGGTCTGCACCGGCTTGCCGGTCCAGCGTGCGGCATCGGCGAACACCGCAATGCCGTCGCGCGGCGCCCGCACTTCAGCACGGGCCAGCAGATCACGGGCATAGTCACGCTCGGCGCGCTTCTGCTCCACCCGTGCCGCCAGCAGATCAACCTTCGCGCCCGACTCGGCATCGGAGAAAGCCCGTTGTGAATTGGCCTTCAGCTCGGCTTCGGCTACGCCAAGGGAGCGTTCGGCCACATCGGCCTGGGCCTGCAAGGTGGTGGCATCGAAGCGCACCAGCAGATCACCGGATTTCACCGCCTGGTTGGGCTTGACCAGCACCTGCTGGATCACCCCGTCCAGCGGCGCGGCGATCACCTGACCGTCCAGCGGAACCACCTCGGCCGGGGCCAGCACCGTCTGGCGCACCGGCACCAGCAGCAGCAGGCAGAGCGCGGCAGCAATCGCCAGCAGTTTCTTCTTCGGCCAGCGCAGCCGCCAGGGCTTGCGCGGCTGCAGGGCCGTCCAGGCATGCGCATAGGCATCGCCCAATTGCACCAGCAACGCCTGCTCTGCCTCGCTCCACGACTGCTCGCGGGCCAGCCAGAGACCGCCGAAGACTGCGCCTTGACGATCAGCCAGCGGCAACCAGAAGACATCCCCGGCGGAAAGCTCCTGCCAATCAGCCTGCTGCTGTGCACCCAGCAGCTGAAAATCCACGCGCTGCGCTGTGCCCTGCGCGTCGTGCTGGTGCAACTGGCTGCACGCCTGCTCGACAAAGGCCACGAAGGGGGCATTGGGCTCCACCATACTGATGCCGGTGAGCGCCCTGACCTTGCCGGCGATCAGCAGCGCCGCATGGCGGTAACCGAACAGCGCCTGGGCGTCGTTGACCAGGTGATACGCCAGCTGCTCCACCGTCGAGCAAGACCGCGCCTGCCGCTCCAGAGCGAGAAACTGTGCAAAGACCCGCTCGGCCAGACCGACCTGCGGCGCGTTCATGGCGTCTCCGCGAAGCGCGCGGTACCACTCATGCCGGCCAGCAGGCCTTTGGCGTCCCCCGGCAGCGAAGCGATCAGCGGCAACATCTGGCTGCCCTCATCGATCCGCGCGCCCAGGCGTTTGACTTCTACCTGCAGCGGCTGGCCGGTCTCATCGGGCACGAAGGTGAAGGACTGCCCCACCTTCAGCCGGGACACCCAGCGCGAAGGCACCAGCAGGCGGATTTCCAGGCTGCGGTTGTCGACGATTTCCAGCAGCGGCGCGCCGCCGGAAACGCTCTCGAAGGGCTGCGCCTTGCGCTGCACGACCTGCCCGTCGAAGGGCGCGACCACCGCACAGCGGCCAACCTGGACCTTGTAGACCTGGGCCTGCGCCTGGGCTTCGGAGAGCTTGGCCTCGGCCAGCGCAACTTCGAAGCGCCCCACCGAATTGAGCGCTGCCAGCTGGCGGTTGTGTCCCAGCTGCTCGTTGGCCGCCCTGGCGCCGGCCTGGGCGGCATTGAGCTGAGCCTGATAGGCCGAGCAGTCGAAGCGCACCAGCACATCGCCCTTGCGGAAGGACTGGCCGTCCGCGAACGGCATTTCCTGGATACGCCCGGCGAGCTCGCTCGACAGCATCGCCTGGTCCCGCGCCCGCAGGATGCCGCGGACATCCCCCGAACCGGCGGAGGACGACGGGCTCGACAGCAAGGGGTCGTCCTGCGCGGGGTCCGCGGCATAGGCCGCACCCGCCACGCACAACGACACCCCAAAACCCAGCCAGATCCCTTTATGCATTGTCAGCTCTCCCTGCAGATCGGCGGAGTCTACGGTACTCCGCAAGCGGCGGGTATTGGCCGCAGCAGAATTCCTCCGTAGGCTTGGCTGCCGGCCAGCGCCGGCGAAAACCCGGCTCGACGCGACAACCGCTCTAGGCCGGGCCCGGCGGACAGACCTCAAGGAAGACAGGCAAATGGAAGCAGCCAGGTTCGATCTCCAGCGACTCCACGCCGAAGGTTATACCCTGCTGCGCCAGGTGATCCCGCTCGCCTTGCTGGAGGAGCTGCGCGCAGCCTTCGATGCCAACATCCTGCCTTCGGATCGCTGGCCCGTGCCCCGCGGCATGGACTGGCGCCACGCGCAGATCGACCTGGAGCCCTGCGCACAGGCGGTCTGTCGACTGCCGCCACTGCTGGCGGCAGCCGGCGCGCTGATCGGCGAGCGCTTCTTCCTCGCCCATGCCGAAGGACGCGAACCCCTGCCCGGAGGCGGCCATCAGCAACTGCACCGCGATCTGTCCGCCCTGCGTCCGGGCGACATGGCCAGCGCCCTCGTCTTTCTCGATGACTTCTCGCCGGAAAATGGCGCCACCCGCGTCGCCCCCGGCAGCCATCGGCCCGCCCCCGGCGAGCCGCCCTTCGACTTCCTCGACGAGTCCCGCTCCCTGCAGCTGAGCGGCCGGGCCGGCGACATCCTGGTGTTCGACGTCGACCTCGTGCACGCCGGCAGCCTTAACATCAGTGGCGCGCGGCGCCGCTCGATCCTGGTCAGCTACCGGGCCGAGCCTCTCTATGCAGCTCACCTGGAGACGATGGGCCTGCGCAATGTGCAGATGGACACCGCCGAGCGTTTCGATCCGCCGCCGTCATCCTGAGCGGTACGCCAGCTAGCCACCAGACGCAGCGGACTTTTCCCCCAACCGCTGGACGAAACGCTGCAGATCGATGATCGCGCGCCGATGCGTACCGGCACCGATGACGCCCGCCTCGTCGCGACACTCGACACGGAACACCAGCGTCTTTCCATCGATGGCGGTCAGCTCTACTGACGCCGTCACCGTCATCCCCACCGGCGTTGCGGCAATGTGGCTGACATCCACCAGGGTGCCCACCGTGCGCTGTTCCGGTGTCAGGAAGGGCCGCAGGCCTTCGATGCAGGTCTGCTCGATGAAGCCGATCATCATCGCGGTGGCGAACACTGGCGGCATGTCGGCAAAGCCCGGCCAGTCGGGCGCTACCTGGGGCACCGTGTGTCGCTCTGCAACGACCAGGGTTTCGCTGTGGGTCAGCCCTGCGGCAAGTACTTGCGGGCTCATACGCGTCCGATCCTCATGTTGATCGGCCAGCTGACCCGATGCCGCGCGGCGGGGTCGCCCCAGCGCTCGGCCATGTCTTCGGCGAAGTCATGCAGCAGGTCTTCGCGCCCGGCCTCGCGGGCGCTGCGCAGCGCCGACCAGGTGCTGACGTAACCGAGGAACTCTTCGAGGTTCCATTCCAGGCGAATGGCGATTTCCGGGCCGGGAAACTCGGCGAAGGGAAAGTCGAGGGTGGCATAGCCGCTGTCCACCAGCTTGCGTTCGGCCGGCCAGTAGGGGCCGATCTCCTTCCAGTAGAACTGCTCGAAGCGCTCGCCCAGCGCGCCCTCCAGCCGGAGCACGCCATAGCTGATCAGCGCCAGGATCGCATTGGGCTCGGCGACCCGCCGCACCTCGGCATAGAACCTCGGCAGGTCGAACCAGTGCGCGGCCTGCGCGGCGGTGATCAGGCTGGCACTGCGGCTGAGCAGCGGCAGGTCCTCGGCCGGGGCGCAGGCGTAGTTGACGTTCTCCTGCGGCGCGCTGTGGGCGATCTGATCGGCACTGGGATCGAAGCCGACCACTGCATTGAAGTGCCCGGCCAGTTGCCGGGTCAGCTGGCCGCTGCCGCAACCGACGTCGACCGCCAGCACCCGGTCGGGCGCCATCGATGCCAGGTACGGCGCCAGCTCCGCCGGGTATTCGGGGCGGAAGCGCGCGTAGGCCTCGCCCCCCTGGTCGAACCAGTTGCGCAGGTCGGCAGAGGGATTACTCATGGCGGGCAGCTCCTGTCTTGATGCATTGCTTGGCATGGCTCAGGCGTTGCGAGAAGCCCTGCTCCTCCAGCGCCCTGGCGGTGTCTTCGAGGACGCGGCGCAGGGGATGGCCGATCTCGCTTTCCAGCTGCTCGATGGCTTCGAAGGTCGCCGCCCAATGGGCGTTGAGCTTGCTCACCAGCTTCTTCCCTGCCGGAGTCAGTTGCAGCACGCTCTTGCGGCCGTCTTCGGCGCGCTGTCGACTGATCACGCCGTCCGTTTCCATCTGGCCGACGGTCTGGCTGATGGCGCCCTGGGTCAGGTGGGTACGCGCGGTGATCTCGGTGACCGTCTGCGCCCCCGAGCGGATGGCACGCAGCACCGGCGTGTAGCGGGCCCGGTAGTTCATGCCCATCTGCTGGTAATGCTCTTCGGCGCCCAGCTCCACCAATTCCGACACGTAGCGCAGCAGTTCACCCAGGCCGGGTTCGTTCTTTCGGTTCATCGCAGCCCTCTCCTTCGACGGCCCCAAATTACATTAGCACTAATGTAAATGGCAAGCCGGTGCGAAGGAGAAGCCGCAAGACCGGGCAGCGCTTGCGCCCTGCCCGGCCGGTTGCGCGGTCAGACCTGCGCCATGCCGCCGTCGACGAACAACTCGATGCCATTGATGAAGCTGGCCGACTCCGAAGCCAGGAAGGCCACCGCCTTGCCGATCTCCCGCGGTTCGCCCAGGCGGCCCAGCGGCACCTGGCTGGCCAGCGCGTCGAACAGACCCTGGCGCGCTTCCTCGGGCACCAGATCGCCAAGACCGGGAGTGCGCACCGGGCCGGGGCTGACGACGTTGACGCGGATGCCACGCTCCTTCAGGTCCAGCGCCCAGGAGCGGGCGAAGTTGCGTACGGCCGCCTTGCTGGCGCTGTACACGCTGAAGTTGGCGGTGCCCTGGATCGAGGTGGTGGACGAGGTGAGGATCACCGAGGCGCCATCGGTCAACAGCGGCAGCGCCTTCTGCACGGTGAACAGCACGCCGCGCACGTTGGTACCGAAGATGCGGTCGAAGTGCTCCTCGGTGATCGCGCCCAGCGGCAGCATGTCACCACCGCCGGCGTTGGCGAAGAGGATGTCCAGGCGGCCGGCGGTTTTCGCGATCTGTGCGTAGACCGCATCGAGATCGGCGAGCACCGAGGCGTCGGCGCGGATAGCGGTGGCGGCCGGGCCGATGGCTTCCACGGCGGCATCCAGTTCGGCCTGGCGGCGGCCGGTGATGAACACACGGGCGCCCTGGGCGGCGAGTTCCTGCGCGGCGCCGAGGCCGATGCCAGTGCTGCCGCCAGTGACCAGTGCAACTTTTCCAGTGAGGGACTTGTTCATGATGATCTCCTGAGATTCGCGTTTGTGGGTTCTGCCTCGTGGCCTGCGTCTGTCGCGGCTTTGCGGTGAGGCATGGCGCTACTCTAGGGCCCGTCGATTGATGGAAAAAGCGCATACAATGGAATGACTATCCATATCCATGGATAATCAAATGATCCCTTCAGAGGAATTTCCATGGATCAGCTCCAGGCCATCCGTGCCTTCGCCCGCGTCGTGGAAGCCGGCAACTTCACCCGCGCCGCCGACTCGCTGGACATGCCCAACGCCACCCTGAGCAAGCTGGTGCAGGAACTGGAGGCGCACCTGGGCGTACGTCTGCTGCAGCGCACCACGCGGCGCGTCACGGTGACGCCGGAAGGCCAGGACTATTACGCCAAGGCCACCCGCGTGCTGCGCGACCTGGAAGACATCGACTCGACCTTCAACATCGCCCGCAGCAAGCCGCGCGGGCACCTGCGCATCGACGTCGGCGGCTCCACCGCGCGGGACGTGCTGGTGCCCCTGCTGCCGGATTTTCTCGCGCGCTATCCGGACATCCGCATCGATCTGGGCGTGTCCGACCGCTCGGTGGACCTGATCGGCGACAACGTCGACTGCGTGATCCGCGGCGGCGCGCTGGACGCCTCGTCACTGGTGGCGCGCGGCATCGGCCAGGCGACCATGGTCACCTGCGCCTCCCCCGAATACCTGCGCCACAACGGCATCCCCGCCTACCCCGAGGAGCTGCGCAACGGCCATCGGCTGGTCAGCTACCTGTCGCCGCAGAATGGCCGGGCGGTGCCCTTCCGCTTCGAGCGCGATGGCGAACGCAGCGAGCTGAAGCTCGAGCACCGCATCGGCGTGAACGAAAGCAACGCGCACCTGGCCGCCTGCGTGGCCGGCCTGGGCATCGTCCAGACCTTCTCCTACGCCGCCGGCGCCGCCCTGCGCGATGGCTCGCTGGTGGAAATCCTTGCGGAGTGGCGCCCGGCGCCCTACCCCTTCCACGTCGTCTACCCGCACAACCGCTACGTCACGCACCGCCTGCGGGTGTTCATCGACTGGCTGGTGGAGTGTTTCCCGGCCAGGGTCGCCGGCTGAGCCCTCAGGGCTGCCTGCCGGCCAGCGCCTCGAGCAGTTCGGCCGAAGGCACGAAGAACAGGCTGCCGGTCACCGCCTTGCTGTAGTCCAGCAGGCGGTCGTAGTTGCCGGCCGGGCGGCCGACGAACATGTTCTCCAGCATCTCTTCCACTGACGCCGGCGAGCGCGCGTAGCCGATGAAGTAGGTGCCGAACTCCCCGGCGCCGGGCCGGCCGAAGGGCATGTTGTCGCGCAGGATCTTCACCTCCTGGCCATCCTTCTCCAGGGTGGTCAGCGAGCTGTGCGAGCAACTCGGCTTCACGTCGTCACCCAGTTCGATATCGGCCAGCTTGGTACGGCCGATGATGCGCTCCTGGGCTTCGGTGGAGAGCTGGTTCCAGCCGCTCATGTCATGCAGGTACTTCTGCACCAGCACATAACTGCCGCCGGCAAAGTCCGCGTCCTCGTCGCCGATCAGGGTGAAGTACGGAACCTCGCGGCCTTCCGGGTTCTCGGTGCCGTCGACGAAGCCGATGATGCTGCGCATGTCGAAGTAGCGGAACCCCTGCACCTCGTCGACCACCGTGACCGCATCGCCCAGGCGCGCCATCAGTTGCGAAGCCAGCTCGAAGCACAGGTCCATCTGCTCGGCGCGGATGTGCAACAACAGGTCGCCCGGCGTGGACACCGCGACCCGCTCGCCGCTACCGATCTCGCGGAAGGCATGCAGGGAGGCCGGACGTGGAGCGCCGAACAGTGCATCCCAGGCGGCCGAACCGAAGCCCACCACACAGGACAGGTTGCCCGTGGGTACGCGTTTGCCGACCGAGCGAACCAGCGCGGCGACGTCTTCGCAGAGCGCACGCATCGGACTCCAGTCTTTCCCCGGCGTCAGGGTGGCGACCAGGAAGATCGCGCTGCGGGTGATCGGGCTGTCAACCGACTGGGGTTCGGGGGATTGGTTGAGCATGGTCGCCATTCGCCGCCATTGGAATCGGGGAGGATGAGATTATCAAAGCAGGTCGCTCGCCACCGTGACAACGCAGGGGCGATAAAACAAAAGGCCGGTCTTTCGAGCCGGCCTCTGCGACAGACAATCGCCGCGTCGCACCCTAGCGCATCGCCGCCAGTTTGATGCCGAAACCCAGCAGACAGGCGCCAGCCAGACGCTCCAGCAGATTGGCCACGCGCGGGTTGGCGCGCATGCGCTCGGCCAGCTTGTGGGTCAGCAGCACGGCCACCAGCCCGTAGAGGAAGGTCACCACCGCCACGGTCGCCGCCATGAAGGCGAAAGTCACCAGCCCCTGGTGCTTCACCGGGTCGACGAACAATGGCAGGAAGGCCATGTAGAACACGATGGCCTTGGGGTTGAGCAAGGTGATCAGCATGGTCTGGCGCAGATAGTGGCCGTTGTCCATGCGGCTCTGCCGCGGCGCCTCGCCGGGCTTGCTCATCAGCATGCGCAGGCCCAGCCAGGCAAGATACCCCGCACCCAGCCACTGCACCGCGTGAAAGGCAGCCGGGTAAGTGGCGAGCAGCGTCGCCACGCCAGCTACCGCCATCCACAACAATACCTGGTCGCCGAGGATCACCCCGCAGGTGGCCGCCAGCCCTGCCCTCACCCCGCCCTTGCCGGTCGCGGTGATCAGCGCGAAGTTACCGGGGCCGGGTATGGCCAGGAGCACCACGAAGGCAATCAGGAAGGCGCCGTAATCGGTTACGCCGAACATGGGAAATTCTCCTGGGCAGGGCAAGGCAGAAAGCGGCGAGTCTAGCACCGCAATCGGCAGCGGCTGCTCAGCGCCCTTGCAAGCGGCTCTCCAGCCTGGTCGCGGGCACGTCTGCAGAACGCAGCGCGAGCCACGCCAGGGTCGCGACCCAGATGACCGAAACTCCGTAGTTGAGCCGCTGGTAAAGACCGAAGCCATGCCCCTCGGCGACGGCCCTGCCCATCAGCGCCACGGTTACCAGCGCCAGTGCCAGGCACAGCAGCGAGAACCAGCCGAACCCCGGTGATGCCAGCAGCCGCTTGCCCAGCAATACCCACAGCGCGCTGGCCAGCGTCAGCGAAAGGAACATCAGCAGGCCCGCCAGGTTGTGGACCTGCTGGGAAGCTGAAGGCTGCACTGGCGCACAGCCCTGGTCACAGGAGAAATAACCGGTGGCGAAACTCGCCAGGCCGTGCAGCGCAATCAGCGCGGCACTCAGCAAGGCCAGCCTGGATGCCGGGAACCGACGGGCCACGCCGAGACCGAACAGCATGAACAGAACCCCCAGGGGGAAATTGTTCACCCAGGCGGAATATGCCTGCGTGGGCGCACCGGCCGCCCCCAGTTGGCTCATCGCCTGGTCGAGATGGCTGTAGCCGGGAAAACCCAGCGCGGTCAACGCCACCCCGGCAAACAGCCAGGGGGGGATCAACAGGCCCAGGCGCAGGAAATTCCGTTCGAGGGTGGTCACGCGTTGGCACTCCTTGTCATGTGATTGAACGACCTTGTTCTTCCGGGCTGGGCGTCTTCGCAGCCTGTGCGCCAGGCACATTCAGGCTGATCGGAGCCTTCGTCCGCCAACGCTGCGTGCAGGCCGGCAACCTCCAGCGCTGACGGTAGGCGGGACGCGCTCGCCCGAGCCGCCTGTCCTCAGCAAAAGGCGCCGGCATCGACCACATCGTAACCCAAGCGCTCGTGCAGATCGCTGGCAGCCTGCCTGGCTCGTGCGTCATCCCTGGCAATGGGCAACGCGCTCTGCTCGGCAACACCGGCGGGGCGAGCATCGGCAAGCAGATCGCGTTCGAGAATGGCGATGTCCACGCCCTGCGCGTTGCTGCGTGCAATGGCCCGGGCCGAGATGATGCTCGCCGACGATCTCCCGCCAGGGTCGCCTGGTGCAGTTGTTCCCCCAGCTCCAGGCGCCGGCGCGGCAGGTACACCTGCTCTACGCCAGCGACCGGCGCATGTCGCCCTGGCCGCGCAGCTTCGTCGATCAGGCAGTCGCCGAACTGGGTGTCTGATCGGCCTGAGTCCGTTATCGCGATCTCGCACAAGGGTTGACGCACAGGCTGTCTTCGCTAAGGTCGGGGGGCGCAACAGACATTCATCCATCAAGGAGCCGCAACCTGTGCAGCAAGCAAGCAGCAGCGTGGACACCGTGGTTTTCGATCTTGGCGGCGTGCTGGTCGACTGGAATCCGCGCCACCTCTACCGGAAGCTCTTCGCCGGCGACGACGCGGCGATGGAGGCCTTTCTGGCGGACGTCTGCAATACCGCCTGGAACGAAAAGCAGGATCGCGGGCGCCCCTGGGCCGAGGCCATCGCCGAGGCTGTCGCGCAGCATCCTGCCCATGCGTCGAACATCCGCGCGTACCGCGAGCGCTGGGACGAAATGCTCAATGGCGCCCTGGAAGACACCGTGCAGGTGCTGGACGAACTGCACCGCGGCGGCGTGCGCCTGCTGGCGCTGACCAACTGGTCGGCGGAGACCTTCCCTGTGGCGCAGGAGCGCTTCGGCTTCCTCGACAGGTTCGAGGGCGTGCTGGTCTCCGGCCAGGAAGGCCTGATGAAGCCGGAGCCGGAAATCTTCCAGCTGCTGATCCGCCGCTACGGCCTGACGCCCTCGCGCACGCTGTTCATCGATGACGTGCAGAAGAACGTCGACGCCGCAGCGGCGCAGGGGCTGCAAGCGGCACAGTTCGTCAACGCCTCACGGCTGCGCCAGGACCTGCAGCGTCTAGGCCTGCCGGTCGCAACGCTGCAGCACTGACGGGCGCGCCGTCAGTAACCGCTGGCGGCCTTCTCGATGGAACGCGCCACCGCCTCGGGGTGCGAGACCATCACCACATGGGAAGCACCGCTGACCACCTCGACGTCCTTGGCCTTGGCGCGCTGCGCCATGAATGCCATCGCCTGGGGCGGGATGTTGAGGTCCTGGTCGCCGTAGACGAACCACGAGGGGATGGCCGTCCAGGCGGCCGCGCCGGCCTTCTCGTTCAACGCCGCCTCGGTGACCGGCCGTTGCGCCGCCGCCATCAATGCGGCTTCGCCAGCGGGCACATCGGCGGCGAACTGATCGTGGAACTTGTCCTGCTGGATGTACAGGTCCTTGCCGCCATCGGCCAGCGCCACCGGGGCGGCCAGGGTCGGGCCGAGGGTGCTGCCGGGGAACCTGCCGGCCAGCTCGGCGGCGCTCTCGCCCTTCTGCGGGGCGAATGCGGCGACATAGACCAGCGCCTTGACGTTGGCCCGGTCGCTGGCCGCCGCACTGATCACATTACCGCCGTAAGAGTGGCCGACCAGCACCACCGGCCCCTTGACGCTGCCGACGATGTTGCCGATGTAGGCGCCATCGCTGGCCACGCCGCGCAGCGGGTTGGCGGCGGCGATCACGCGGTAGCCGTCCTTTTCCAGGATGCGGGTCACGCCGTTCCAGCTGGAGGCGTCGGCGAAGGCGCCATGCACCAGCACCACCGTCGGTTTCACCGGAGCAGCGAAAGCGCTGCCGGCCAGCAGGCCGCTGGCGAGCGCCAGGGCGGTGAGGGTTGTCTTCATGGTGGATCTCCTTGCTGAGGATGTGAGGAATAAAAAGCCCCGCACGGCGGCTCGGGGGAATCTCGGACCGTGCGGGGAACGCTCATGCCGAGCGGGGAAAATCGCTGGATTGGCTCAATTCGCGCCACAGGCGCAGCTCCGCCAGGCGAGCCTTTTCGGCGCTCTCGATGGCCTGCAGCGCATCGCTGCCCAGGGCCAGGCGCAACGGCGGACGATCCATCCAGGCCACCGCGAGGATCGCCTGCGCGGCGCGTTGCGGATCACCCGGTTGCTGGCCGTCGTAGGCGCGCTGCCGGCGCGCCACCGCACCGACCACGGCGTCGTACTCGAAGCGCCCTTCCGAGAGGCTGGTCGAGGCGCCGGCAAAGTCCGTACGCAGGCCGCCGGGTTCGATGATCGTCACCCGCACGCCGACCTGCGCCATCTCCCGCGCCAGCACTTCGGAGAAGCCCTCCACGCCCCACTTCGCCGCCGAGTAGGGCGCGCGCCCCGGCGCACCGATGCGTCCGCCCACCGACGACAGCTGGATGATGTGGCCGCTGCGCTGCCGGCGCAGAACCGGGATCGCCGCCTTGGTGACGATGATGGTGCCGAACAGGTTGGTCTCGATCTGCCGGCGGAATTCCTCCAGCGAGGTGTCTTCCACCGAGTTGACGTTGCCGTAGCCGGCGTTGTTGACCAGCACGTCGAGCCCACCGAACTCCTCGGTCATCTGCGCCATGGCGTCCTGCGCGGCGGCCGGGTCGGTGACATCCAGCGGCGCCAGGCGCAGCGTCTGCGGGTAGAGCCGGGCGAGGTCGGCCAGGGCATCCGGGTCGCGGGCCGTGGCCAGCAGCCGGTGCCCGGCCTGCAGTACCGCTTCGGCCAACGCACGGCCCAGTCCTCGGGAGCAACCGGTAATCAGCCATCGTTGGTTCATGGAAACCTCCAGGGTTCGCGAGGGGGCTATCAGGGGGCGTAGCGGGTGAAGACCAGGTCATGGTCCTTCACCCGCGCCTGGTGGCAGGCGAAACAGGTCTGGTGCTGCGCCTCGTCGGCAGGCTTGCCGTCGATGAAGCGGGCGAAACCCCAGCCGCCGGTGGCCGCGTACTTCTTCGAGTCCTTGACCATGAACTGCACGGTGGTGGCCGCACCGGGGATCGACGCCGGCTCGAACTCCGGCGACTGCACGTGCTTCCAGGCGAGCTTGGCCAGCACGCTGCCGTCGGGGAACGGCAAGGTGCCGGCGCGATAGGCCTTCATGGCGATGTCGTTGCCCAGTACGGCGCGCAGCTCGTTCAGCGGCGCCGCCTCCTGGGCCGGCGCCACCAGCTGCCAGTGGCGGTAACCCTCGGGCATGCGCACGCCGTAGATCGGCGAGGCGTCGCTGTCAGCCCTGGCGCCCGTCGTCGCCAGCAGGGCGAAGCCGGCCAGGGTGACGCGACGCAGCATGGTTGCTGTGATGTTCATGGTGACCCTCCGGCTCACAGGTGATCGGCGTCGACCACCGCCTTGACGAAGGCGTCCGGCGCCTCCTGCGGCAGGTTGTGGCCGATGCCGCCAGTGATCAGGCGGTACTCGTACTTGCCGCTGAAACGCTTGGCGTAGGCCTCGGCCGGCGGGTGCGGCGCGCCGTTGGCGTCGCCTTCGAGGGTGATGGTCGGCACCTTGATGGTCGGGAAGGCCGCGAGTTTCTTCTCCAGCTCCGCGTAGCGCGGCTCGCCTTCGGCAAGGTTCAGGCGCCAGCGGTAGTTGTGGATGGAGATCGCGCCGTGATCGGGGTTGTCCAGGGCCTGGGCGCTGCGTTCGAAGGTGGCGTCGTCGAACTTCCACTGCGGCGAAGCCAGCTGCCAGATCAGCCTGGCGAACTCGTGGCGGTACTTGTCGTAGCCGGCCTTGCCACGCTCGGTGGCGAAGTAGAACTGGTACCACCACTGCAGCTCGGCAGCCGGCGGCAGCGGCGCCTTGCCCGCTTCCTGGCTGCCGATCAGGTAACCGCTGACCGACACCAGCGCCTTCACCCGCTCCGGCCAGAGTGCCGCGACGATGCCCGCCGAGCGCGCGCCCCAGTCGTAGCCAGCCAGCACGGCGCTTTTGATCTTCAGCGCATCCATGAAGTCGATGACGTCCACTGCCAACGCGGCCGGCTCGCCGTTACGCCGGGTCGAAGCGGAGAGGAAGCGCGTCTCGCCATAGCCACGGGCGTAGGGAACCAGCACGTGATAGCCCTTGACGGCCAGTTGCGGCGCTACCTCGGTGTAGCTGTGGATGTCGTACGGCCAGCCGTGCAGCAGGATCACCACCGGACCATCGGCCGGGCCGGCTTCGGCGTAGGCAACGTTGAGCAGGCCGGCGTCGACGTGCTTGAGCGTGCCGAAAGCCGGGTCAGTCGACGGCGCGGTAGCGGCCTGCGCCACCGAGCAGGAAGTGAATTGCGCGAGGGCGATGGCCAGCGCCGAGGCGCCGAACAGCGGGTGCTTGAACAGGGTCATCAGGAGTCTCCAGGACAGGCGTGCGGCCTGCACGGTGGTTGCCGGCATTCGGCGGGATTCAGTGGCTGGTGAGGCTGGCTCGCAGCGGGCGGAACGCCTCGCGCAGTTCCTCGCTGAACAGCTGCGGCTGCTCCCAGGCGGCGAAGTGGCCGCCCTTGTCCACCGCGTGGAAGTAGTCCAGCGACGGATAGGCGCGCTGCGCCCAGCTCTTCGGCGCGCGGTAGATCTCGCCGGGGAATACCGTGATGGCCACCGGCACCTTGATCTGCGCGGTCTTCTGCGCGGCGGCGCTGAAGTTGTTGTTGTTGTTTTCCCAGTAGAAGCGCGAGGAGGAAGCACCGGTGTTGGTCAGCCAGTAGAGCGAGATGTCATCGAGCATCTCGTCGCGGCTCAGCACGCGCTCGGGCTCGCCGCCGCTGTCGGTCCAGGCGGCGAACTTCTCGTACATCCAGGCGGCCATGCCGACAGGCGAGTCGGCCAGGGAATAGCCGATGGTCTGGGGGCGGGTCACCATCATTGCGCCGTAGGCGGCATTGCGGCCGAAGAAGGTACTCAGCGCGTCGAAGGCGCGGCGCTCGTCGGCACCCAGTCCGGCGGGCGCCGGCGCGCCGCTGTTGATCGGCCCGACCAGTTCCGGCGGCACCGTCGCCGGCATGTTCAGGTGGATGCCGAGCAGGCCGGGCGGCGCCAGGCGGCCGAGGGCATCGGAGATCACCGAGCCATGGTCGCCGCCCTGGGACACATAGTGGCTGTAGCCCAGGCGCTTCATCAGCACGTCCCAGGCGCGGGCCACGCGGTCCGGGCCCCAGCCGGTGGCGGTCGGCTTGCCGGAAAAACCGTGGCCGGGAATGGCCGGGATGACCACGTCGAAGGCGTCTTCCGCGCGTCCGCCATAGGCCACCGGGTCGGTCAGCGGGCCGATGGTCTTGAGGAACTCCAGCGGCGAGCCGGGCCAGCCGTGGGTGAGGATCAGCGGCATGGCATTCGGTTCTTTCGAGCGCACGTGGATGAACTGGATGTCCACGCCATCGATGCGGGTGATGAACTGCGGCAGCGCGTTGAGCTTGGCCTCGGCACGGCGCCAGTCGTAGTCCTTGCCCCAGTAGTCCACCAGCGCGCGGACCTTCTCCAGCTGGATGCCCTGCGAGGCGTCATTCACCGTCTCGCGGTCCGGCCAGCGCGTCGCGGCGATGCGCCGGTGCAGGTCGTCCAGTTGTTCCTGGGGCACCTGGATGCGGAACGGCCGCACGCTGTCATCGGCGATGGCGGCGTTGCTGGTGGTGGCGGCAAAGGTCTGTTGCAGCAGGTGATGCTGGCCGTCACCGAGCAGGAACAGGCCCACGGCGGAGGCCATGAGCGTGCGGCAGAAGCGGCGACGAAGGTGAGGCGATAACGGGGCGGCTGGCATGGTCGATCTCCCTGAGTCACTGGCCGACGGATCGGCGACCTGCAGCGATCTCACCAAAGCCCGCGAGGTACCGCGATTGCACCATGGTGTCGGTCGATACCTTGGTATCGGGCCACCGCGTGACGCACCAGCGGTACCGCAGCCGACACCTAGGTATCATTGGCAGCCCCGCCAGTGAGGCGCATGCTCGCCCCTCGGCCAGCGCCGGGAGAGGACCGGTATGCACAACGAAGTCGTCGACAAGTTGCCCGACATGGCGTGGACCGCCAGCGTCGAAGGCCGCCTGGAAAGCGTCAACCAGGCCTGGCGTGCCTATGCCGGCCGGAATGTCGATACCCTCGGCGAGCATGCCTGGCAGGCGCTGGTGCACCCCGATGATCTGCCGGCGCTCCAGCATGGCTGGCGTGTTATCCGTCAGTGCGGCGTTGCCCACGACCTTCAGGCCCGCCTGCGCCGGCACGACGGTGTCTATCGCCGCTTCCTGCTGCGCGCCCGCCCGCTCACCGACGAGCTCGGCGCCTGCGCTGGCTGGTGTGGCCAGAACATCGATATCGACGACCTGCTGCCTGCCGCGCCGGCCGCCATCACGCAGGGCACCCAGGACCTCATCGACAGCATCCCGGCGTTGATCTCGCTGATGACGCCCGCCGGCGAGCTGGAGTGCGTCAACCGGCACAACCGCGAGTACCTCGGCGCCAGCTTCGACGAGCTGCGGCGCTGGACCAGTTCCGACACCATCCATCCCGACGACCTGCCCTCGGCACTGGAAGCCTGGACGCACTCGGTGGCCACCGGCGAGCCGTACAACTTCCAGCAAAGGGTACGCGGCGCGGACGGCATCTACCGCTGGTTCCACGTGCGCGCCCTGCCCCACCGCGACAGCGACGGGCGCATCCAGCGCTGGTTCGTGCTCAAGGTGGACATCGACGAGCAGAAGCGCGACCAGGTGCTGATCGCCCAGGCCCAGCAGTCGCTGGCCCGCGCGCTGGGGGAAGTCAGCGCTTCCGAAGACCGCCTGCGCACCCTGATCGATGCCGTGCCGGGATTCGTCTGGCGCACCGATCCGGACGGCAGCGTGGAATTCCTCAACCAGCGCTGGTTCGACTACACCGGCATGACCGCCGAGAACGCGGCCGGCGTCGGCTGGATGACCGCCCTGCACCCGGACGATGCACCGGCGCTCGGCGTGTACTGGCAGGGCCTGCTGGAAGCCGGCAGCGCCGGCGAGTTCGAGGCGCGCCTGCGGCGCTTCGACGGCAGCTACCGCTGGTTCCTGATCCGCGCGGTGCCCCAGCTGGACGGGGCCGGCCGGGTGCTGAAATGGTACGGCGGCAACACCGATATCCATGTGCGCAAGTGCGCCGAACTGCTGCTCGCCGGCGAGAAGCGCCTGCTCGGCCTGATGGCCGGCGGCTGTGCCCTGCCGCAGGTGCTGCAGACCCTCTGCGAACTGGTGGAAGCCAACCTCGAAGGCAGCCGCTGCGCCGTCACCCTGGTTGCGCCGCGCCACGGCCGCTCGCCGGAAGCGACACTGCGCCTGCAGGCCGGCGCCGCACCGCACCTGCCCGAGTCGCTGCAGGGTGGTGTCGACGGCCAGCCGCTGGGTGCCCAGAGCAGCCCCCAGGCACTGGCGGTGCTGCTGGGCAGCATGGTGCGGGTCGACGACCTGGCCGGCGAAGTGCGCTGGCCCGAGTGGCGCCAGCAGGTGCAGGACTGCGGCCTGCAGGCGCTGGCGGCAATGCCGGTGGTGTCCACCGATGGCGAGGCGAGCGGCATCCTCTCGGTCTACTTCACCCAGCCCCGTGCGCTGGACGAAAACCTCTGCGCGCTGATCGGCCAGTTCACCCACCTCGCCAGCATCGCCATCGACCGCGCCCGCAGCGAAGCGGCCCTGCGCCAGAGCGAAGCCTTCCTGGCCAAGGCCCAGCGCATCAGCCTCACCGGTACCTTTTCCTGGCGCGTGGACAATGACGAGATCGCCTGGTCGGAGGAAATCTACCGGCTGCTCGACCTGCAGCCGGGGCTGACGCCGGGGTTCGAACTGATCTTCTCGCGCATCCACCCGGACGACCGCGCCACGGTGGAAGCCATGCTCAGGCGCCAGCGCCGCGACGGCTGCGATTTCGAACACGAGCACCGGCTGCTGCTGCCCAGCGGCGCCGTGCGCCACGTCCATCTCGTCGCCCAGGCCACCCGCGAGGCCGACGGCGCGCTGCTGTACATCGCCACGGCGCAGGACGTCACCCAGCGCCGACTCGCCGAGGAAACCCTGCACCGGACCCGCGCCGAACTGGCCCACGTCGCCCGCGTCGCCAGCCTCGGCGCGCTGACCGCGTCCATCGCCCATGAGGTCAACCAGCCGCTGGCGGGCATCATCACCAACGCCAGCACCTGCCTGCGCATGCTCGGCGCGGAAACGCCTAACCTGGAGGGCGCGCGGGAAACCGCAAGGCGTACCATCCGCGACGGCAACCGCGCGGCGGATGTGATCAAGCGCCTGCGCTCCCTGTTCGCCCGCCACGAGGCGGTCAGCGAGCAGGTCGACCTGAACGAGGCCACGCGGGAAGTCATCGCCATGCTGCACAACGAACTGCAGCGCCACGGCGTGACGGTGCTGCCCGCGCTGCAAGAGGGCTTGCCTGCCGTGAGTGGCGATCGCGTGCAGCTGCAGCAGGTGATCCTCAACCTCATCCTCAACGCCATCGATGCGCTGAGCGATGTGCATGACCGCCCGCGGCAGCTGCGCATCAGCACCGGCCACGACCTGGACGCGAGCATCTTCCTGGCGGTGCGCGACAACGGCGCGGGCTTCGCGCCGGAGGATGCCGGCCGGCTGTTCGATGCTTTCTTCAGCACCAAGCAGACGGGCATGGGCATCGGCCTGTGGGTCAGCCGCTCGATCATCGAGCACCACACCGGCCGGGTCTGGGCCACCACCCACGACGGGCCGGGCTCCACCTTCATCTTCGCGCTGCCCCCGGCATCACCCAGCCACGACCAACCGATGGAGATCCGCTGATGGCCACGCCCCTGCTCGTGTCGGTGGTCGATGACGACGAATCGGTGCGCGAATCCCTGCCGGACCTGCTGCGTGAGTTCGGCTTCGAGGTGAACGCTTTCTCCTGCGCGGAGGACTTTCTCGCCTCGGACGCCCTGCAGCGCACCCGCTGCCTGATTCTCGACGTGTCGATGCCGGGCATGAGCGGGCCGCAACTGCAGAAGGAACTGGCGCAGCGGGCGATCCCCGTGCCGATCATCTTCATCACCGCCTACAGCGACGCGACCACCTGCCCGCGCCTGCTCGCCCAGGGTGCGGTGGCCTGCCTGCTCAAGCCATTCAGCGAAGCGGAACTGCTCAAGGCGCTCAGCGCCGCCCTGCCGGTCGGCTGACAGCCCGGTCGACGCCACTCGGAGGACATGGCATGTTGCACCACTCTCCCCCTCATCCACGCTCATCCCCGCGAACGGAAACCCGGCCCATGCCAGAGGCGACACCTATCGTCTACGTGGTCGACGACGACATCTCGGTGCGCGAGTCGCTGGAGCTGCTGATCCGCTCCGCCGGCTGGCAGCCGGTGCTGTTCGATGCCGCCACGGCCTTTCTCGGCGCGCCGCCGAGCCACGCGCCCTGCTGCCTGGTGCTGGACGTCAACCTGCCGGACCTCAACGGCCTCGACCTGCAGCGCAGCGTGGCGGGCGCACGCCCGGCGATGCCGATCATCTTCATCACCGGTTATGGCGACGTACCGCTTACCGTGCGCGCGATGAAGGCCGGCGCGGTGGAATTCCTCACCAAGCCGTTCGACAGCGACACGCTGCTGCAAGCCATCGCCGACGCCCTGGAGCACAGCCGCGCCGCGCTCGGCCAGCAGTCCCGACTGGACTCGCTGCGCCAGGCCTACGCCCTGCTCACCAGCCGCGAGCGCGAAGTGCTGGAGATGGTCGTGGCCGGCCGCCTGAACAAGCAGGTGGCGGCCGACCTGGGGATCAGCGAGATCACCGTGAAGGCACACCGTGGCCGGGTCATGCGCAAGATGCAGGCGCGCACCCTGCCGGACCTGGTGAACATGGCGGCGCTGCTCGCCATCACGCCGGCCGCGGGCCGCTAGTTTCGACTCCGGCGGTATCGCCCAAGGTCCGGCGCAGTTCGTCCAGCTGACGAACGTCCAGCGTGTCCAGGCCCTCTTCGAGCTGGCAGCTGTGCAGCAGCTCCAGCGCTGCAGCCGTCTCTCCCTGCCTGGCCCGCAAGCGCGCCAGGTCCAGGCTCGAACGCAGCACCCAGGCGCGAGCGCCCTGCCCGCGCGCCAGGGCCAGCGAATCCTGCAGCACATGCGCCACCGCCTGATCCCCTTCTTCTCCCAGCGCCCCGATGATCTGCGCCTCGATGCGCATCAGCTCCGGCAAGGCATAGGCATCACCGCTGCTGCGGCAGTGCGCGATGCAGCGCCGCGCCACACCTGATGCGCGGCGGTATTCGCCGGCGAGCACCAGGCCCTCGGCCAGGGCGATCTCGAAGGAGGTGGTCAGCAACTCGTAGCGCATGCCATGCAGGCGCGTGAGGCTTTCCTCCAGCTGGCGCACGGCGTCGCCGGGTTGCTCACGGCGAATGGCGATGGCCGCGCGCAGCCCCGCCGTCGCTGCCTGGTACGGCGCAAAGGCGTTGGCCTCGGCGATCCGGCTGAAGGTCGCCAGGCTACGCTCGGCCTTGTCCAGCTCACCGGTCCAGATGTGGATGCACAGCGTCCACACCAGGGCGATGCAGTGGGTCGCAGGGTGGTTGAGTTCCGCCGCCTCGGCTTCCACCTGCTCCGCCCAGCGCCGCGACTGGTCGGCGCAGCCGAGCAGCCACAGCGTGCGGGCCAGGGCCAGGCCGGTACGGTTGTGGTGGTCGAAGCCATAGTGCAGCGTGCGGCTGCGCTCCGAGGGCAGGCTGTTGCGCAGGGACTTTTCCAGCTCCTCGCGCGCTCGCTGCTGGTCGCCCAGCAGGTGGTGGGAAATGCCCGCCAGCGAGGCGGCTACCGCCACCGCTTCCGGCTCGCCGAGGGTATCGCCGACCAGCACCGCGCGCTCCGCCCAGGCCAGCGACGAGGCGAAGTCGCCGATGCGCTCGTAGAATATCTGCAGGCGCCCCAGCACCCGCAGTTCGGCCCAGTGATCGCCCAGCGCCACGGCGATTTCCAGCGCGCGCAACAGGGCCTTGCCGGCGGCCTCGCTGTTGCCGCGGGTGAACATCAGCACCAGCCCGAGGGCGGCCTGCAGTTCCATTTCCGTGGGCGTGCCGAAGTAGCCCAGCTCCAGCAGTTCGGTGGCCCGCGCACACCAGGTGCGGCACTCCACCTGCAGCGAATAGTGCAGGAACAGCGGTGCGCTGGCCGCCGCCAGCGGCAGCGCCAGGCCGGGGTCGCCCTGCGGGCCGAAGCTCCACTCCAGTGCGCTGCGCACGTTGCCCAGCTGACTGGCCAGGCGCGCGCAGCCCTCGTAGATCACTTCCGGCATGCTGCCCAGCTGCTCCAGCAACCACAGGTAATAGGCGGCGTGACGGAAGGCCAGTGCGTGCGCGTCCTCGAAGCCGTGAGAGGCCGCCTTTTCACGGGCGAAGGCGCGGGTCATCTCCAGCAGCCTATAGGCCGTGGCAGCTTCGCTGCGGTCCACCGCCACCAGGCCCTTGGCGGTCAGCTCATCGAGGAGGGCGGCGGCTTCCAGCGCGTCGATCCGAGCGTCGGCGACGACCTGCGCGGCCGCCTCCTGGGAGAACGGCCCGACGAAGATCGAAAGGCGGTCGAACACCAGTCGCTCGTATTCGGACAGCAGGCCGTAGCTCCAGTCCAGCATGGCGCGCAGCGTCTGGTGGCGTGGCTGCGCCGTGCGCCGACCGGACCAGCTGAGGGAGAAACGCTCGCCCAGCAGCCCGTGGGTGGCCTTCACCCCATGGATCGCCACACGCACGGCCGCCAGTTCGATGGGCAGGGCCATGCCGCCCAGGCGCCGGCACATGTCGGCGATCAGGCCAGGGTCGCCGTCCTGCCATTGCAATGAGGCATTGGCGGCCCTGGCGCGCTCGACGAACAGCCGTACAGCAGGGAACTCCAGCAGGGTTTCGACCGGCACAGCGTGCGGGTCTTCGGGGAAGTCCAGCGGGCCCAGCCAGTGCGCCTCCTCGTCCCGCGCGCGCAGCGGCTCGCGGCTGGTGGCCAGCAGGCCGACGCCGGGCGCAGCATCGCGGATGCGCTCGGCCAGTGCGGACACCGCGTCCACCACGTGTTCGCAGTTGTCGACGATCAGCAGCAGGTCCTGGCTCTTGAGGTGTGCCAGCAGCACCGCCAGCGGGTCCTCGGCCTGCACCGGCACGCCCACCGAGGCGGCCAGGGCCGAGGCCACCAGCTGCTCGTCCTCCACCTGGGCCAGGTCGATGAAGCGCACGGCCTGCCGGCGCTCGGCGAGCAGGCGATGGCCGACCTCGTTGGCCAGGCTGGTCTTGCCGACCCCGCCAGTGCCGACGATGGTGAACAGCCGTGGCTCACGCAGGCGCTGCAGGATCATCTGCACATCGGCCTCGCGGCCGATCAGCCGGACCCGCGGCGGCAGGCTGCCGACGCCTTCGCCCATGCTCACCGCTGGCAGCGTTGCCGGGGCGGCTTCGCTGCCGTGGTTCACCGGCGCGACGAAGGCATAGCCGACGCCGACCTGGGTAGCGATGTAGCGCGCACCGTCCTCGCCGTCGCCCAGGGTGCGGCGCAGGCCGGTCATGTGGAAGCGCAGGCTGCCCTCTTCCACCACCATGTCGGGCCACACGCGCTTGAGCAGCTCGCGCTTGGAGAGCACGCGGCCGGGCTTCTCCAGCAGGGCGAGGAGCAGGTCGAAGGCGCGTCCGCCGATATCCATCGGCTGTGCATCGCGGGTAAGCAGGCGCTTGCCGGGGACGACCCGGAACGGGCCGAATTCGATAGGCGCTTTCAGTGAGGAGGACGGATCGTCCGCTGCGGACTCCACGGGGCGTTTCTTCCGACAGGGGGAGTGGGCGCGAGACTGGCCCGCAAGTCCTAGCAGGATAGGAGTTTCGAGCGCGCGATCAAGCCTTTCCCGCGTGCTTTCATGCGGGCTGTCACGCTAAAAGGCTCAGGCTGACCGCCATGTTGCCGCGCAACGCTTTCGAGTAGGGGCAACTGAGCTGTGCGGCATCCACCAGCCGCTGTGCCAGCTCGGGGTCCAGGCCCGGCAGGTGGATCGCCAGGCGTGCGCGCAGGAAGAAGCCGTGCTCGCCGTGCATGAGTTCCACCTCGGCATCCACCGATGTGTCCGCCGGGAACTCCAGCTTGCGCGCATTCGCGGCATGGCGCAGGGCGCCGATGAAACAGGCCGACCAGCCGGCGGCGAACAACTGCTCGGGGTTGCTGCCCTGCCCCGGGGCGCCCGGCGGGGTCAGCCGGACCTGCAACCGACCATCATCACTGCGTGCTTCACCATCACGGCCGCCACGGGTATGGACGCGGGCGGTGTAGAGAACCTTCTCGATCGACTGCATCGGGACTTCCTGAAACCTGGATTCAGTGGGCGGCGACGGTGCGCCTGCGTCGCGCCGGCTTCCTGATCGCGCGCAGGGCGGGTACCTCGACCCGTGCTGCGCTGCGTTTGGCGCTCAGCTCCTGCCGGGCCAGTTCCAGCAGCCACGCGCGGAAGGGAACGGCCGGGTCGTAGCGACCGCGCTGGCGGTCGACCTGGCGCAAGGTGGCGCGCAGCAGGTCGCCCATCTCCTGCTGACCAATGCGGCCGGCCTGCGCCTGGCCTTCGAAGAAGGCGATGAGCAACGGCAACACGGCCAGGTACAACTGGCGCGATGCGGCCTCGTCGGGCTCGCCGGAGCCGAGGATCAGCGCGCCGAATTCCGCGTTGCTGCGCCGCCCGGCCAGATTCATGCAGCCATCGTGCTGGGTCATGGAGGCCTCCCTGATTAGCCAATGACACCCGGCTGCCAGCGTCGCAGGGCCGGCGCAATCGGGCGAGTTATCTGCTGTTAGCTGTTGTTAGCTGGCCGATTTTTCGCCGTGTACACAGCAGAAACCCGAGCCAGGCCCGGGTTTCCGTGTGGTTGACGCTGGGGCGGATGGCGCTCAGAGCGGCGACGGTTCCCCGCTGAACGCCTCGACCGCCTGCACCAGTCCCTGGGCGGCCAGCATCACCAGTTCGCGGCCCTTCTCCGGTGTGGCCAGGCCCGGATCGGAACCCATGCGGCCGTCCGGGTGACGTGCGCGGAAGTCCGCCGCTTCGCGGATCGGGCCCCAGTTGGCGATCGGCGGCGAGTACTCGGCCGACTTGATGTGCTGCGGATAGGCCCACTGGGTGACGGCGATCTCCGAAGGCGTGGCGTGGATGCCATGGCCCTTGGGGAACTGCCGGTTGGCCAGTTCGCCGACGCCTTCCAGGTCCCACCAGTTGCACAGCTTCAGGGCGAACCCGGCCGGGCGGCGGGCGAAGCTGGCCTGGGCATAGAGTTCGGAGAAGGCCGCCTCGATGGAGGCGACGTTACCGCCGTGGCCGTTGAGGAAGAGGATCTTCTCGAAGCCGTGGGCGGCCAGGGAATTCACCCAGTCGCAGATGGCCGCGATGAAGGTCGAAGGACGCAACGTGATGGTGCCGGGGAAGCCCAGGTGATGCTGCGCCATGCCGATGTTGAAGGTCGGCGCGATGAGGATGTCCGCCGACTTCTGTGCTTCGTGGGCAATGATTTCCGGGCACATCCAGTCGGTCCCCAGCAGGCCGATGGGGCCGTGCTGCTCGTTGGAGCCGATGGGGATGACGATGGTCCGGCTGCGGCCAAGGAACTGCTCGATTTCGGACCAGGTGCAAAGTGGGAGGAGCATGGAAGACCTCGCGATTCGACGGGTTCGCCTGCGGGATGAGCGTGCGGCGCACGTTCAGGCTGTGGGGCTCCCCGGAACGCTGGCCGGGCTGCCCTGGCCGGGAATGACACCACGCCGGCCGCGGGGCGGACATTGCACCATGGTGTCTATCGGGGGGCGGCGCACCCGGTTGACGACGGACGTTGTCCGCCGTTCGCGGGCAAGCTCGCTCCTACAACTCCCGGCGGGCGTAGGAGCAGACTTTGTCCGCGATCGATCGGCCCAATCCTGGCCTCCCATGAAGCACAAGTATCCGCATTTACAAGGCTTTCGGCCGGATCGAATACAACCCCGCCAGCAGGATCAGCAACGCGCCGATGACGGTCCAGAGAGTCGGCGTCTCGCCGAACACGACCAGACCGATCAGCGTGGCGAAAGCCAGCAGCGAGTAGTTGAACGGCTGCAGCGTCGAGGCCTGGGCGTACTTCAGCGCCTGGATCAGCAGCAGCTGGGCGATCACCCCGGAGACGGCGACGATCGACATCAGCAGCGCTTCGTGGGGCGTCGGCGTGACCCACGCGGGAAGCCCGGCCGAGGTGGCCGCCACGGCGCCGACCACGGCCATGTACAGGGTAGTGGTGGCAAAGGAGTCGGTCTGGCTGATACGCCGCGAGAGGATGTTGAAGAAGGCGAAGGTCAGGGCCGCCGCGAGCGGGATCAGCGCCGCGGGCTCGAACACGCCCATGCCGGGGCGCAGGATCAGCAGCGTACCGCCGAACCCCACGGCCGCCGCCAGCCATTGCCGGCCGACCATCCGCTCGCCGAGGAACAGCCGCGCCAGGCCCAGCGTCATCAGCGGGAACACCGCGTAGAGCGCGTGGGTCTCGGCCAGCCCGAGATAGCGCAGGGCCAGGCCGAAGATGGCGATCTCGGCGACGCCCAGGAGTGAGCGAACCACCTGCTGCCAGCGGCTGGCACTGCGGCTGGCGGCGCGAACGCCGCCCCGGGAGCGGCAGACGATGAGCGCGAACAGCACGAAGACCCAGTAGCGCACCATCACCAGTTCGGCCACCGGCAGGTGCCGGACCAGCACCTTGGTGATGCCGTCCTGGCAGGCGAAGATGAGCATCGACAGCAGGCACAGGGCGATGCCCAGGCGCGGATTGTTGGCAGCGGCCAGCGTGGCGGCCGGGGTCTTGCTGGTCATGGGAGAAGGCTCTTGGCGGTGGCGGCCTCGCGGCGGGCGCCTGCAGCGCTTGTGCCGGAGCGGCCGGGGCGCGGTCAAGCCACAGGGCGCTGGCAAGCACGCCGATGTCGCCTGCAAGCTGCCGGTACTTCAATCCGGCGCGGCTTCCCACTACAGTCTGGCGACCCGCTCAAGGCGACAACGGTGATCCATGGACAGGTTTCAGGAAATGACAGTGCTGCTGGCCGTGGCCGAAGCCGGCAGCTTTGCCGCTGGTGCGAAGCAACTGGGTCTGTCCCCACCCAGCGTGACCCGCGCCATCGCCGCACTGGAGCAGCGCCTGGGTACCCTGCTGCTGGCCCGCAGCACCCGCAGCGTGCGCCTGACCGAAGCCGGCCAGCGCTACGTCGAGGACTGCCGGCGCATCCTGCAGGAGTTGCAGGATGCCGAGGAACTGGCCGCCGGCAGCGCCCTGCGCCCGCGCGGCAACCTGACGGTGACCGCCCCGGTGCTGTTCGGCGAGCTGTACCTGACCCCGCTGATCGCCAGCTACCTGGACGCCCACGCCGAAGTGACGGTCAACGCGCTGCTGGTGGATCGCGTGGTGAACATGCTCGACGAGGGCATCGACGTCGCCGTGCGCATCGGCCAGTTGCCCGAGGGCAGCCTGACGGCGCTGAAGGTCGGCGAAATCCGCCCGGTGGTCTGCGCGTCCCCCGCCTTCCTCGACCGCCACGGCCGCCCGCAGCACCCGAACGACCTGCTCGACGCCCCGGTGGTGATCGCCGCCACCAGCGTCCTGCTCACCGACTGGCAGTTCGATACCGCGCAGGGCCCGCTGACCCTGCGCCCGCCGTCGCGCTTCGTGGTCAGCTCGAACAACGCCGCCATCCACGCCGCGCGCCTTGGCGGTGGCTTCACTCGGGTGCTGTCCTACCAGGCCGCCGAGGCCGTGGCGCGGGGCGACCTGGAAATCGTCCTCGCCGGATTCGCCACGGCGCCGCTGCCGATCCACCTGCTCTACCAGGAGGGCCCGCGACTGCCGGCAAAGGTCCGCAGCTTCGTCACCCATTGCGCGGAACGCCTGCGCGCCGACCCGGCCCTGCAAGCCGCCAGGCCGTGAGCCGCTACCGGGAAATGCAGGCGTTCGACGCCGTGGCGCGCTCCGGCAGCCTGGCTGCGGGCGCACGGCAGCTGGAGCTGTCCACTGCCACCGTGATGCGCCTGATCGCCACGCTGGAATCACGCCTGCACTGCGAGCTGCTGCTGCGCGGCCCGCGCGGAATCGAGCTGAGCGCCAGTGGTGAAGCCTTCGCCGCCAGCTGCCGGCAGATCCTGCAGGGAATCGACGAGGCGGAAGGCTCGCTCGACGGCCTGCAGGCGCACCCGGCCGGGCAACTGAACCTGTCGCTGCCGCTGCTGATGGCCGACCGCCTCTTCGCGCCCATCGCCCTGGACTACCTGGCGGCCTTTCCCGAGGTGCGCCTGGTCAGCCGCCACCGGGAGGACCTGCCGCGCCTGCTGGAGGACGGCATCGACGTGGCCCTGGTGATTGGGGCCCTGCCCGACTCCTCCGGCTTCGCCCTGCCGGTGGGCACAGTGCGGCCGGTGATCTGCGCATCGCCCGAGTACCTCGCGCGGCATGGCGTGCCGCAGGCGCCGGAAGACCTCAAGAAGCACCGCATCATCCTTGCAGGGAACCAGGGCGCGGTTGGCGAGTGGCGCTTCCGCCACCAGGGCGCGCCGCGCTCGGTGCGCCTGACGCCGCGGCTGACATGCAGCACCACCCAGGCGGCGATTCGCGCCGCCAGCCTGGGCCTCGGGCTGACCCGCTGCATGAGCCACGAGGCCCATGCCGAACTGAGCAGCGGGCGCCTGCAGGTGGTACTGCAGGATTACGCGGCACCGGGGCTGCCGGTTCAGTTGATCTACCGCGAAGGCCGCCGCGCGGCGGCGCGGGTGCGCACCTTCCTGGATTTCGTGGTGCCGCGCCTGCGGGCGCATCCGGCGTTGCGCGGGTAACGCACGGCGCTCTGGGCGGTTCGCGAGCAAGCTCGCTCCTACAAGGAATCGCCGGTGCTGGCCTGTAGGAGCGAGGGGGACGCCATCGTTATTGCTCGCGAACATCATCGTTGCAGCCTATCCGGCGACCTCCGACCGATTCTTCCGCATTCTGAAACGCTGGATTGCCCGTCCTGGTGATTCTGCGCGCCGGCCATCGGGCGCAGCATTCACCCATCAGCTCGAGTGCCCCGCCAAGGACCGACTCGCGCTGCCCACCCAATCCAGCCGACGGAGTCACTGTCATGTCCCACGCTCTCAAGCTCTACCACTTCCCCCTGTCCGGCCACGCGCACCGCGCCGAGCTGATGCTCTCGCTGCTGCAGCTGCCCGCCGAGCTGGTCTTCGTCGACCTCGCCAAGGGCGCGCACAAGCACCCGGACTTCCTCGCCCTGAACGCCTTCGGCCAGGTGCCGGTGCTGGATGACGATGGCGTCATCGTCAGCGATTCCAACGCCATCCTAGTCTACCTGGCGAAAAAATACGGCAACGGCCGCTGGCTCCCGGAAGACCCGCAGGGCGCCGCCCGCGTGCAGCGCTGGCTGTCGGTGGCTGCCGGGCAGGTCGCCTACGGCCCCGCCGCCGCGCGGCTGATCACCGTGTTCGGCGCCGCCTTCAACGCCGAGGAAGTCGCCACCCGCGCCCACACCCTGTTCCAGGTGATGGAGCGCGAGCTGGCCAAGTCGCCCTTCCTGGTCGGCAACGAGGCGACCATCGCCGACGTCGCCAACTACTCCTACATCTCCCACGCGCCGGAGGGCAACGTCTCGCTGCAGGACTACCCGAACCTGCGCGCCTGGCTGGCCCGCGTCGAAGCCCTGCCCGGTTTCGTGCCGATGCCGCGCACCGCCATCGGCCTGCAAGCCTGATGCACCCCGTGCTGCCGGGGCCACCCGGCAGCCACTTCGTCGCGAGGTGAGCGCCATGTTCCAGTTGCCCAAGCACCGTACCTCGCCCTGGCACGCCGGGGAGAAGGCCATCCAGGAACGCGTCGGCGTCGCCGAGCGCATGGAAGTCCATGGCCAGAAAGTCATCCGCGATTACATGCCCGACCAGCACCGCGAGTTCTACCACCAGCTGCCCTTCATCATCGCCGGCGCCGTGGATGACCGGGGCCGGCCCTGGGCGACCCTGCTCGAAGGCGCGGAAGGCTTCGTCACTTCGCCCGACCCGAAAAGCCTGCTGATCGACAGCCTGGCCGACAGCCAGGACCCTGCCGCCAGCGGCCTGCAGGCCGGCCAAGCGATCGGCCTGCTGGGCATCGAGCTGCACACCCGCCGGCGCAACCGCATGAACGGCGTCCTTCGCGAGGTCGACGGTGGCCGGCTGACAGTGGCCGTCGAGCACTCCTTCGGCAACTGCCCGCAGTACATCCAGAAGCGCGACTGGAGCCGCGACGAGCAGCGCTACAGCCAGCGCGCCCCACGCGAGGACTTCAGTGCGCTGAACGAGGAGCTGGCGACCATCGTCCGCAACGCCGACACCTTCTTCGTCGCCAGCTACGTGCAACACGAGGACGGCGAGCGCTCGGTGGACGTCTCCCATCGCGGCGGCCGCCCCGGCTTCGTCCGGGTCGACGGCAACCGCCTGACCATCCCCGACTATGCCGGCAACCTGCACTTCAACACCTTGGGCAACCTGCAGGCCAACCCGCAGGCGGGGTTGCTGTTCGTCGACTTCAGCAGCGGCGACGTGCTGCAGGTCCATGGCCGCAGCGAAATCCTCTTCGACAGCCCGCTGCTGGCCGCCTTCGAAGGCGCCGAACGCCTGTGGACCCTGGACGTGCAGCAGGTAGTACTGCGCCGCAGCGCCCTGGCGCTGCGCTGGAGCTTCCAGGAGTTCTCGCCCACCAGCCTGATGACCGGCACCTGGGCCGAGGCCGACGCCAGGCTGCGCGAACGTGAAAAGCGCCAGCAGTGGCAGGACTGGCAAGTGCTGCGCGTAGAGCAGGAAAGCGAGGACATCCGCTCGTTCTACCTGCAACCGCCAGCCGGCACCGCCGTGAGCTTCGCGCCGGGCCAGCACCTGCCCGTGCGCCTGACGGCTGGCGAACAGCCGCTGATCCGCACCTACAGCCTTTCCAGCGCGCCGTCGGACGGCCAGTTGCGCATCAGCGTGAAGGCCCAGGGCACGGCATCCCGCCACCTGCATGAGCAGGTGCGCGCGGGCGATCACCTGCAGGTCCGCGCGCCCATGGGCAGCTTTACCCTGAAGAGCGACAGTGTGCGGCCGGTGGTGCTGATCGGCGCAGGCGTGGGCATCACCCCGCTGCTGTCGATGCTGCGCGAGTTGCTGGTCGGGCCGTCGCGGCACGTGTACCTGTTCCAGTCCGCGCGGACGCTGGCCCAGCTGCCGTTCCAGCGGGAGATCACCGAACTGCGCCAGCGGGCACCGCTGTTACAGGTCCATCGTGCACTCAGCCGTCCCGAAGCAGAGGCATTACCGGGCCGTGACTTCGAACAGGCCGGCCGCCTGGATATCGAGGCGATCAAGGCGCGGCTGCCGCTGGACGATTACGACTTCTACGTTTGCGGCCCCGGCGAATTCACCCAGGCGATCTACGACGGCCTGCGCGGCCTGAGCATCGCCGACGCACGCATCCACGCCGAAACCTTCGGCCCCTCGACGCTCAAGCGCCGGGGCGATGGGCAGACGCCAACGCTGGTGCAGCCGCCTGCGGCCAGCGAACCGGTGCCGGTGTACTTCGCCGGCTCGGCCAAGGAGGCACGCTGGAAACCCGAGAGCGGCAGCCTGCTGGAACTCGCCGAGTCTCGCGGCCTGGCGCCGGACTTCAGCTGCCGCGGCGGCTCCTGCGGCACCTGCAGAACGAAGATCGTCAGCGGCCAGGTGCACTACCCCAACCCGCCGGCGGAACTGCCCGAGGCCGGCAGCGTGCTGATCTGCTGCGCCGTCCCGGCGCAGGACGACGGCGGCGTGCAACCGCTGGTGCTGGACCTCTAGGAGGCGAATCGATCATGAACGCACTGACTGCAATCGACAGCGCGAGCGAACGCTTCCCGCAGTGGGACGAGGCATTCCTTGAACCAGCCGAACCGGGTTTCTGCGGTCCGAACGAGGCGGAAGTGGGCTTCCTGCTGCCGCAGCTGATCTCGACGCCGGGCTGCCCTTCTCGTTCACGCACGATGGAACTCGGCGCGGCGTTCATGCGCTGGCTGAAAGGCCCCCTGTAGGAGCGAGCATTCCAACCAGACCCTGAAGTGAGCGCTAGCTTTGTTCGCGAGCAGCCAAAACGGCGGATAACGCTGGCGCGTTATGCGCCCTACGGAACCGCGAGACAACCCTCTCCCCCGCCCTGGCTACGCGCCCCGCTCCGAAGGGAGAGGGTTAGGGAGAGGGCAAGCCCACGCGCAGGATTTCATGCAGCTGCAGGCTCGCTTTACTCGTCCTCCCGCGCGGGAATCCACCACTCCTCGCCGCGCACCGTGCGGATGTACTCCGGCCAGCGGAAGCGGTGCGGAACCTTGAAGTCCTTGGGCAGCAACGGCGCCTGCCACTGTTCGCCGCCAATGCCGCCGCCGGTGCGCTCATTGAACTCGCGGGTCGCCTCGGCCAGCAGTCCGGCATCGGTGAACAGCTCGATCAGGGTGCTGCCGATGGTCTTGGCGGCCACGTCGATCATCGGGTCGATGGTCTCGCGGATGCCGCCCAGGGCGTTGGACACCCAGTCCGGGTAAGTGAAGCCGGCGGGCGCGCTGAGCATCGGCCGGGCCACGTAGAGGCGCACGGTCGGGCAGTGCCAGGTGTATTCGGGGTAGTCGTCGGAGGTCAGGTACTTCTGCCAGGCGGGCATCTGCAGGCGCATCTGCCGCTCGCATTCCTGCGGTTCGATCAGCGCCTGGGTGGCCGGCAGGAAGGGTTCGTCCATGGGCTCCAGGCCGAGGTTCAGCTGGATTTCCCGCGCCACCGCGATGGCCTGTTCACCCCAGCTCGGCGCGCCGATGGCAGCGAGGTTGTCGTAGCAGGCCTGGGCCAGCGCGTGGTTGGCCAGCCCGCCACGGGATTTGCAGACCCAGGTCTTCTTCCACTGGCAGCCGGTGGCCATGGCGGCGGCGGCGGCGTTGTTGTCCATCACCGTGGAGATGGTCTCGGCCTGCTCGATGGAGTCGCAGCGCAGCAGGTACTGGATCTGCGAGATGTGCGGCGGCAGGTTGTCGGCGGTGGCTTGCCCGGCGGTGAGGATGGCTTCGTTGAAGCTCCACAGCCCGGTGAATGGCAGGGTCGAGCGGCGCAGGCTCTCGTTCAGCGTGTAGAAGTGCACCAGCGCGTCGTTGGCGCCGGGGGCACGGGCAGCCAGGTGGTTCTGCGGGATCGGGCTGTAGCGGTCGGCGGCGATCCAGTTCTGCGGGTCTTCGCAGGTGAAGGTGTAGATGTACGAGTAGGCGATGCCGCAGTGGGTGTCCCAGGTGGTGGTGTTGTTCAGCGGCAGCATGTAGGTGGGGTGGAAGCTGACGGCGGCGGCGAGGTCGTCGTAGTAGCCCTTGGCAGCGTGCACGGGCTTGGAGGCACGCAGTTTTTCCGCCGGCTCGCCGAAGAATCTGATCGTGCCCTGGATGCCGAATTCCAGCATCGCCGCCTTCGCCGCCAGCACGCCGCCCAGGGCGCTAATGCCCAGCGCGGAGTGCGGGTCGGTGTGGCCCGGCGCGTACTTCGACAGACCTTCGCGCGGCATCGGCCGGGTTGCCGCCGCCTGGCAGTTGCCGGGCACCGCGTCGTATTCGGCGTAGGTGGCGAGGATTGGCCCTTCGCCATTGCTGAAAGTAGCGACGAAGGCGGTGGGCATGCCGCCACTGCCCTCTTCCACCGTGAAGCCTTCGTTGCGCAGCAGCTCCACATACCAGGCACAGGACTTGTACTCGCGGAACGCCGGCTCGGCGAAATGCCAGATCACCTGGTGCCAGTCGGACAGTTGCTGGCGGTGCTCGTCGATCCACTGCTGGACGTAGGCCTTGAATTTCGACATGGCGGCTTCCTCATCGTTGCCTGTTGTAGTTGTCGTGTGGCCTAGTATTGGTGAAGCGGAATTTGCAACAAGCGCAGGATTTCGCCACCCCATGTCCTGATAGTTTCACCAATTGAACAGTGATCGACCTATGCACTTTCCCTCGATGACCGCCCTGCGGGCGCTGGATGCCGTGGCGCGGCTGGGCAGCGTATCTGCCGCCGCGACGGAGCTGAACCTCACCCGCAGCGCGGTCAGCCACCGCATCGCCACACTGGAGGAACGCCTCGGCTTCGCCCTGACCGAGCGCACCGGGCGCGGCATTCGCCTGACCTATCGGGGGGAAAGGTATGCCCGCGACGTGCGGCGCATCCTCGCGGAGGTACAACTGGCCGGCAGCAGCTTCGACGAGCAGCAGGTCAGCGGCCCGCTTTGCGTGAGCTGCAATCCCGGCTTTGCCACCTACTGGCTGTGCCAGCACCTGGGCGACTTCCTCGCGCAGTACCCGCAGGTGCAACTGCACGTGGTGACGCCGCGGGTGCCGCAGGACACCAGCGCCAGCGATGCCGACCTGTTCATCGCCTACGGCAGCGGCGACTGGCCGAACCAGACGGTGGAGCAACTGGTGGCGCTGCACTTCTTCCCGGTCTGCAGCCCGCGCCTGATCCACTCCCGCGGCGGCCTGCAGCAGCCGGCGGACCTGGCCCACTACACGCTGCTGCACATGAATGATTTCGCCGACTGGCGCCTGTGGCTGGGCGCGGTGGGCGCCAGTGCCATCGATCATCGCTCCGGGGTGCTGTTCGCCGATGCGCCCTGCACCATCGCCGCGTGTATCGCCGCCCAGGGCGTGGCCATCGGCGACAACCTGCTCAGCGGCGACGCCCTCGCCCGCGGCCTGCTGGTGCGTCCGTTCGACATCACCATCCAGTCCAGCCGTGGTTACTTCCTGGTGACCGATCCGGTGAAGGCCGAACGTGCGGTGGTGAAGGCCTTCAGCCAATGGCTGAGGGCCCGGGTCGCCGCCACCACGCAGAGTGCCAGCGACCTCAGCCGCCCGCCCCTGGCGATTTCACCGGAGGCGGAGCTGGCACGCTGACGGTCAGGCGATACGGCGCAGCCCTTTGCGCGCCTTGGCGGAGCGGGTGTAGCGGAACAGGTCCTTGGGGTCGTTGTCCTCTTCCTCGCTCCATGGCACCAGGTCGATGCGCTCGCCCAGACCCAGGCGGCTGGCCTGCTCGTTCACGTAGCGCAGCACGGAATAGTCTTCGAGGGCAAAGCCGACCGAGTCGAAGATGGTCACCTGCTCGGCGCTGTCACGCCCGGCGAGCTGGCCGGTGAGCACTCGCCACAGGTCGTTCACCGGGAAGTCCGCCGGCATCTGCTGGATTTCTCCCTCGACGCGGGACTGCGGCTCGTACTCGACGAATACCTTGCCGGCGCGCAATACGTCGGCGTGCAGCTCGGTCTTGCCCGGGCAGTCGCCGCCCACGCCGTTGATGTGCATGCCCGGCTCGATCATTTCCGGGGTGAGGATGGTCGCGTAGGCCTTGTCGGCGGTCACCGTGGTGACGATGTCGGCGCCGCGCACGGCCTCGGCGGTGGAGCCAGCGCGGATGATCTTCAGGTTGGCGACGTCCGAGAGGTTTCGGATCAGCTTCTCGGTGGCCTGCGGGTCGATGTCGTAGACAGCGATTTCCTCGATGCCCAGGTGGTGATGGAAAGCCAGGGCCTGGAACTCGCTCTGCGCGCCATTGCCGATCAGCGCCATGCGTCGCGAATCCGGACGGGCCAGCGCGCGGGCGGCCATCAGCGAGGTGGCGCAGGTACGCAGTGCGGTGGCCACGGTCAGCTCGGACAGCAGTACCGGATAACCGGTCTCGACGTCAGCCAGCACGCCGAAGGCCATGACGGTGAACAGCCCGCGCTGGGTGTTCTGCGGGTGGCCATTGACGTACTTGAAGGCATAGCGGGCGGTGTCGGAAACCGGCATCAGTTCGATGACGCCGATCTCGGAGTGGTTGGCGACGCGGGCGGATTTGTCGAAGGACTCCCAGCGCACGAAGTCCTCGGCGATGGTGTCGGCGAGTTCGCCGATGAAGCGGGCGACACCGATCTGCTGGACCAGTTGGGACATCGTGGGGACGTCGACGAAGCGAGTCATGGTGGGACCTCCGATTGTTGTGATTGGACTTTTCTGTCGGTGTATTCGAACGGCACCGCCCCGCTCCAGCATGCCGCGAACAGCGGGCACAACAAGGTCGCAGAGGCCCTGGATCAGGTCTGCACTTGAGGAGAGGGGCCACAGGATTCTCCCACCGGCCCCGGAGAAAACCCGGCTGTAATGCAGGGCTTCGCCGGCCGATCCGGCTGTATTGGAGGGTCACGACAGCCGATTCGGCTGTGCTCGGAGCAGCCGCTGGCGGGGGGAGATCACCGGAAGAAAACGCAGGAGAAAAGCGAGCCCGCAGCGCTAGCTGGCGGACTCCTTGATGGTCGTCAGCTCAGGGTGGGCGACCAGCTTGTCGATGTGCAGGCTCTCATCGTTCAGCCAGGTTTCGGTGAGCGCGCGGTAGTGTTCCATGTCGCGGCAGCGCATGCGCACGCTGTAGTCGAAGGTGCCGCTGATCAGCTGGCAATGCAGCACTTCCGGGCAGGCCACCACCCGCGCTTCGAAGGCTTTCTGCGCGGTGCGGCCACTCTGGTTGGACAACGCGACCAGCACCAGCAGCGACAGGCCCGAGGCGATCCGCTGTTCGTCGATGACGGCGCCATAGCCACGGATGATGCCGTGCTTCTCCAGCTTGCGGACGCGCTCCTGGCACGGGCGCGGGGTGAGATGGACCAGCGCCGACAGCTTGCCGTAGGTGATACGCCCCTGGTGACGGAGGATGCGGATGATCTCCTCGTCGATGCGGTCCAGGGTGAAGGGCGTGGTGCTGTCCTGATCTTTCCTGCTCATGCTGTTTCGCGCTAGCTCATCGGAGTTGGCGGCGTCCCTGCACCGCCCGATCTTTATGGGGCACGCCCCGCCGTCTGTCAAAGCGCGCCGTGCCGTCTGCGACAGCACGGCGCACCCCTTCAGATTTCCCGCGCCAGCTCGCTGCCGTTACCGCGTCGGCTGAGCACCGCGAGGTACACCAGGCCGATGGCGATCCAGCCCGCGCCCAGCTCCTGCGCCTCACGACTCATGCTGAACAGCACGTAGGCGATGATCACCAGGCCAACCAGCGGGAACACCAGGTGGCGCAGCACCTGGCCGCTCTTCTGGCGGATGAAGTAATGGTTGATCACCGCCAGGTGCAGCAGGCAGAAGCCGGTCAGCGCGCCGAAGTTGACCAGCGAGGTGAGCACGTCGGGCGAGTCGAGGAAGTAGATGCCGATGCCCAGCGACAGCACGCCCACCAGGTACAGGCTGATGTGCGGGGTCTGGTACTTCGGGTGCACCTTGGCCAGCACCCGCGGCAGCTTGCCGTCGCGGGCCATGGAGTACAGCAGGCGCGACACGGCGGCCTGCGAGGTGATCGACACGGTCACGCCCCAGGCCAGCGCGGTGGACACTGCGGTCAGCGTGGACAGCCAGCTGCCGCCGGCCGCTTCGGCGATCTCGTAGAAGGCGGTGTCGGCCGACTTGAAGGTCATGCCGGCGGCCAGGTCAGTGGCCAGCCAGGTCTGCACGATGAAGATGGCGCCCATGACGAACAGCGCGATCAGCGAGGCGCGGCCGATCTGCTTGGCCGGGTCGCCCTTCACTTCTTCGGCGAGGGTGGAAATCGCGTCGAAACCGAGGAACGACAGCACCGCGATGGACACCGCCTTCATCACCAGGCCGAGGTTGAAGTGCTCGGGCTGCAGCAGCGGTTCCAGGGTCAGCCGGCCATTGCCCAGGCCGCCTTCCAGCGCGTGGTAACCCACCGCCAGGAAGATCGCCAGCACCGCGAGTTCGGCGATCAGGAACAGCAGGTTGAAGCGTGCCGCCAGGGTGATGCCGCGCAGGTTGATGAGCGTGGCGGACACCAGGAAGATCAGCATGAACACCAGCTTGGGGATCGCCGGGAACAGGTGGTTCAGTGCCAGCGCGCTGAACACGTAGAGCAGCGGCGGGATCAGCAGGTAGTCCAGCAGCAGCACCCAGCCGGCGATGAAGCCGACGTTGGGGTGGATGCCGCGCTGGGCGTAGGAGTACACCGAGCCGGCGATGGGAAACGCGCGGGACATCGCGCCATAGCTCAGCGCGGTGAACAGCATCGCCACCATGCCCACCAGGTAGGCCATGGGCACCATGCCGTGGGCGTCGGCATGCACCCAACCGTACACGCCGAAGGGGGCGATCGGGATCATGAAGATCATCCCGTAGATCACCAGGTCGCCGAGCGTCAGGCTGCGGCGGAGTTGTTGCTTGTATCCGAACTGTTCGATAGCCACGGGGCACTTCCTCTGGGAACGGCAGCATTCAGGGTTCGGCGCTCATGCGCTGAATTGTTGTTGTTTTCAGAACCTGCCCGGCCATTCGAACGCGGCCAGCAGGGCTGGGGTCCTCAGAGCCAGGGAGCCAGGCGTGTCGCCCAGGCTTCCACCCCTTGCGGGGTCCGCAGTCCGTCATTGCGGATTTCGATCAGCACGGCGTCCACGCCGCGTTCGTCGCCATGCACCGGGACGGTCATGTCCTCCAGCGGGTCGATCACATAGGGCTGGTTGGCGCCGATTTCTTCTCCACTCTCCCTCAGCCCGGCGACCATGCGCTGGGCATAGGCTTCGGCCTTCGCGAAGAGCACCCCGGCGACCCACGGACGCGGCTCGCCGCGATAGCTCGGGGTGAAGCTGTGCACACCGACCAACCGGGTTGGCCGGCCGGCCGCCAGGCGCTCGTCGAGCAGCGCGGTGAGTTGCCGGTGGAAGGGTTCGAACAGGCTCGCCACCCTCTCCTGCCGGGCCGCTGCGCTCAGGTTGCAGTTGCCGGGGATCGGGTAGATCTCGCTGTGCTCGGGAATCGCATCCGGCGCCGACAGCGGGCGGTTGAGATCGATCAGCAGGCGCGAGTAGTTGGCCACCAGCAGCGTGGCGTCCAGACGCGCCGACAGCTCGCGGGCCAGCTCCAGCGCGCCGATGTCCCAGGCGATGTGCTCGGCCGCCGCCGCATCGTCCAGGCCCAGCTGCGCCAGTTCCTCGGGGATGTAGCGGCTGGCGTGCTCGCAGACCAGCAGTACCGGGCTCTTGCCCTGCGGGTTGACGATCTCGAACGGCGGGCGCCGGTAGAGGCCGGATTCAGTAGAACTTTGCATAGGATTCACAGAGTTGTTCTTCGCTGAGTTCGCGGGTCAGCGCCAGTTCCTGGCGCTTCATGGCGGCGTAGGTCTGCAGCAGCGCGGGCGGCAGCTGGGCGCACAGTTCGCTGTCGGCGAGCAGCAGGCGCTGGGCCTCCTCCAGCGAAGCGGGCAGCGACCTGATGCCCAGTTCTTCGCGCTGGGCATCGCTGAGGCTGTGCGGGTCGACATCGGTCACCGCCGACAGCGGCAGCTCCTGCTGCATGCCCAGGCGCCCGGCGATCAGCACCGCGGCCATGGCCAGGTGCGGGCTGGCAGTGGCGTCCATGGGGCGGAATTCCAGGTTGAACTGGCGCGCCTTGGGCTTGCCTCCGATCTCCACCACCGGGCAGATGCGCAGCGCGGCTTCGCGGTTGCGCAGGCCCAGGCAGGCGTAGGCGGCACTCCAGTGGTGCGGCTTCAGCCGCAGGTAGGAGACCGCCGTCGGAGCAGTGAGCGCGCACAGCGCCGGCAGGTGACGCAGCACGCCAGCAGCCCAGTGCTCGGCGAGCTTCGACAGGTTGGTCGGCGCGGCCTCGTCGTAGAACACCGGGGTGCCGTCCAGGCGTTGCAGGCTCAGGTGCAGGTGTACGCCGTTGGTCACGGCGCCCGGTGCCAGCAGCGGCGTGAAGGTGCTGCGCCAGCCGAACTGGCGGGCGATCTCGCGGGTGACTTCGCGGACGTTCACCGCGCGGTCGGCAGCGGCAACGCCCTGGGTCGGCCGGCAGGTGACCTCGTACTGGTTGCGGCCGTATTCGGGCAGGAACATCTCCGGCTCGGCGCCGATCTGCTCCAGCGCACTCATCAGCCAGCCGCCGAAGTTGCCAGTCTGCCGCTGGGCCTGCAGGGAGAAGGCGGCAGCATGCTCCTCCGCCAGGCCCAGCAGGTTGAATTCGTGTTCGAAGGCGGCGGTGACTTGCAGATCGAGTTCCCGGTAACGGGCGATCTCTTCGCGCAGCAACGTGCGCGGGCACACCGGCCAGGGCGCGCCGGCGGTGGTCACCAGGTCGCCGTGCAGGTAATCCAGCGGCGCGGCCTGGGCGTCCGGGCCGTTTTCCAGACGCACGCGGCTGTTCGGGTCGGGCAGCAGGCGCAGGTCACCGTGGCTGCCCCAGGGGTTGTCGTCGGCGATGATGTCCTGGGGCGTCAGCGCGCTGTTGGCGGGCACCCAGCCACAGCCGGTGGCCAGTTGCTCGGCGACTTCGGATTCGGGAAGCGAGCGGCCACGGGTGATGCCGCAGAGATCGGTGGTGACGAAGCTGGTCAGGCGCATCGGGGCGGGATTGTTGTTGTTCTGACTCATGGCGTTCTCCCGGCCTCAGGCCAGCGCGGCGATGCGGGCCAGCACACTGTCGGTGTCGGCGATCCAGCAGTAGCCCTTGATCGCTTCCAGGCAGGCCTGGTGGCGTTCGGCGGTGTGGGTGGCGCAGGCGTCTTCCACCAGGGTGACGAGGTAGCCGCGGTCGGCGGCGTCGCGCACGGCCATGTCCACGCACTGGTCGGTGACCACGCCGCAGATGATCAGGTGGCGGGTATTCAGGTTGCGCAGCACATAGTCGATGGCAGTGGAGTTGAAGACGCCCGAGGAGGTCTTGGGCAGCACGATCTCGTTCTCCCGCGGTGCCAGGGCGTCGATCACCTGGGCGTCCGGGCTGCCCTTGGGCAGGTGCATGTCGGAGAGCTTGTGGTCCAGCGAGCGGTCGCGGCCATCGGCGGTGAGGCTCTCGATGATGGTGTGCAGCACCTCCCCGTCCACCTCGCGCATCGCCGCCAGCAGGCGCTGCTGGTTGGGGATCACGCTCGCTTCCACGCGGTCGTAGAAGTAGCGGTGGGTCACCGGGTCGACGTGGGCATCGCGGCCGGGGATGACCCAGGCGTTCTGCATGTCGACGAACAGGATGGCGGTCTGGCCGGGGGTGAACGGGAGATCACGGGGCGATTGGTGGGGCAAGCTGAACACGGTCATTCCTCGAGGATGTGGCTGCCGAAGGCAGCTCTCAGGTGGTCGATGCCTTCCAGGCGCTCGTCGAGCTGGCCGTCCATGCGCGCTACCAGGCTGGCGATCAGCGCCTCGACCTGGGCCATGGTCGGCACCAGGGTGTCGAAGGGCGATGGGGACTCCACCGGCGCGCTGATGATCAGGTCGGCGAACTCGCGCAGCGGCGAGTCGTAGATGTCGGTGAACAGCACCACGCGGGCACCACGGGTCTTGGCCGCGCGGGTCACGCCCAGCGCCTGGGCCTGGTAGCGGCGGTAGTCGAACACCACCACCAGGGTCTGGCGGTCGATGTCGCCCAGCTGGTCGGGCAGCGCGGCGCCGTCGTCCAGCAGCAGGCAACCGCCGCGCAGCATGCGCAGGTGCGCCACCAGATAACCGGCGAGGAAGCGGCTGAAGCGGCCGCCGTGGCAGAGCACGCGCAGCCTGGGGTCGAGCAGCCAGTCGCCGAGCAGGCGCACGTCGTCGGCCTGGGTCAGCGCCAGGGTGCGCTGGATGCCTTCGCTGGCGTCGCTCAGGTAGTTGGACCAGACGTCGTCGCGGCTCATGCCTTCGCGGCGCCCGGCGAGCAGGGTGCGCGGCGAGCGCAGGCGGTCGTCCACCTCGGCCATCAGCGCGTTCTGGAAGTCGCTGTAGCCGCTGAAGCCGAGTTTCTTCACCAGGCGCAGGATGCTCGGGTCGCTGACCCCGGCCTGGCGCGCGAGGCGCGACATCGGCCCGAGGCCGGCGCGCGGGTAGTCGTCGAGCAAGGCGCGCAGGACCTTGCGCTCGGCCTTGGTGAGTTCGACTTCCGGGGTATTCAGGCGATCTTTGAGTGTGAGCATGGAGGCGCCTCTTGTTATGGCGCCATTTGTATAATGCGCTTCAGAAACTTTCAATACGTATTTTTTGTAGCATTCACTACAAATCACCAGCACACTCCTCCGCTCCGCGACGCAGAGCCCTTGGAGGCTGTTGCCCAGGGAGGGAACCGGCTTGTCCTGTGCGCGTCGAACACCTCTCAACGCAACAAGGACCCGCCTCGATGAACGAACTGGAAAAAGCTGCCGCCGGGCTGCTCTACGACGCCAACCACGACCCGCAGGTACTGCGCCAGCGTGCCGAGGCCAAGGCGAAGCTCTTCGAGTACAACCACAGCCATCCGGATGACCGCGAGCGCCGCGAGGCAATTCTCCGGGGGCTGTTCGCGTGCATCGGCGAAGGCTTCGTGATCGAGGGCCCGCTGCATTGCGACTACGGCTTCAACATCGAGATCGGAGAGCGCTTCTACGCCAACGTCAACCTGGTGATCCTCGACGGCGCCAGGGTCACCATCGGCAATGACGTGTTCATCGCGCCGAACGTCGGTATCTACACGGCGGGCCACCCGCTGGACGCCGAGCGGCGCAACCGGGGATTGGAGTACGCGCACCCGGTGAGCATCGGCGACAACGTATGGATCGGCGCCGGGGTGAACATCCTCCCCGGCGTGAGCATCGGCGCGAACAGCGTGATCGGCGCCGGCGCCGTGGTGGTGCGTGACACCCCCGAAGGCGTGCTGGCGGCCGGGAACCCGGCGCGGGTGATCCGGCCGATCAGCGAGGCCGACCGCCAGCGCTACCGCTGAAGGCCGCGCCTGCTCAGGCGTCGTCGAGCCCCTCGACCCAACGCTCGGCCGCGTCATGGGATGCCTGGAAGGCTTCCTCATGGGATTCCCACGGGCCAACCACCACGTCCAGCGGCGACACGCCGGCCGGCATCTTCGCCAGCGACAGCAGCACCTCGCCGACCTTGCCCGGCGCGATGTAGCGCGGCGACATCAACACGGCGACGCCGCTGGAGGTCAGGTATTCACTGGGCGCCATGAACTCCGGCTCGACTGACTGCTGCATGCGGATCTCCCCCGGCCCGGAAGGCCTGCTCTGGATGGCGGCGGAGCGCGCGACATGCGACTCCCACTGTTTCCCAGACCCGGAGCGCAGAACGACAGTTCCGGCAACTGCCGCCCTCCTCGCCAGCAGCGGACAAACGGGCGTGGCAGCACGCAGGCTGCGACACAGCCTTCAGTCCGCCGTCCACACCGCCAGTTCGTAGCCGTCCGGGTCGATGAAATGGAAGCGTCGGCCGCCGGGGAAGGCGAAGGTCGCGCGGCTGATGGTGGCGCCGGCGGCCTCCAGGCGCGCCTGGGTCTGCGCCAGATCGTCGGCATAGAGGATCACCAGCGGACCGCCGGGGCGTACCGGCTCGCCGGTGGTGAAACCGCCGGTGAGACGACCGTCGCTGAACTCGGTATAGGTGGGCCCGTAATCGGTGAAGGTCCAGCCGAAGGCGCTGGCGTAGAAGGCCTTGCTGCGCGCGATGTCGCTGACGTTGAACTCGATGTTGTCGATCTGACGGTCGTTTCCGCGAATACCCATGGTCGCCTCCTGGCAAGTCGTGACGGGCCGATCCTACGGCAATTCCCCGGCGCCGGGCGGGCCGCGGCTCTCGGCCGCCGGGCTGTTGGCCATTTCCAGCAGATTGACGAATAATCGTCGCATCCCAGCCAGATTCGCCGCCATGCTCAACATCCCCCTCGCCAGCGTCGACCACGTCGACCGCGCCGTGCTCGCCATCGGCACCGACTACCCGCTCGGCACGCTGCTCAAGCCCCACGCGCACCGCCGGGCGCAGTTCCTCTATGGCATGAGCGGGCTGATGGAGGTGGAGACCGAGGACGGCGCCTGGGTGATCCCGCCCTACAGCGGCGTGTGGATTCCCGCCGGCAAGCAGCACCGGGTGCTGATGCGCGGCGTGAGCACGCGCAGCCTGTACATCGACCCGCAGGTGCCGGTGCGCGACACTTTGCTGTGTCAGGCGCTGACCGTCTCGCCGCTGCTGCATCACCTGCTGCTGGCCAGCGTCGAGGTACCGGCGCTGCACGACGAGGGCGGCCGCGACGGCGACCTGCTGCGTCTGCTGCTCCACGAACTGCGCCAGGCACCGAGCCTGCCGTTGTTCGCCCCGCTGCCGTCGCACCCGCGCCTGGTGGAGCTGTGCCGCGACTTCCTGCGCGCACCGGACATCGGCATCACCGCCGATCGCTGGGCCGCCGAGCTGCATTGCAGCACGCGCACCTTCAGCCGCCTGTTCCGCCAGCAGACCGGCCTGTCCTTCGGCGCCTGGCGCCAGCAGGCCTGCCTGCTCGCCGCCGTCACCCGCCTCGCGGCGGGCAACCCGGTCACCCGCGTGGCGCTGGAACTGGGCTACGACAGCCCGAGCGCCTTCTCCAGCATGTTCCGCCGCAGCCTGGGCGTGGCGCCCAGCAGCTACCAGGCGTCGGCGGACAGCGCCTAGCCGCTCCTGCGCAATCGGGCTGCCCCTTGCCGCCCGCCTCCCGGGGAACGGCGATGACCAGGAGCGTGTCCGGCCTCGATGCGCTCATGCAGTTCCCTGGCTCTCTGCTGCCGAATTGCGCGGGAAGGTAAAACTGCCTTCCGGCAAGGTCATCCAGGTCGCTGGCCCAGCGCGCGTGGAACAGGTGCAACGGGTAGAACCAGGCAAAAAAAACGGCCCGATACGGGCCGTTTTCTTATCCTCTACTCGCAGCTCACTTGCCCAGCACCTGGGTGACCGTCTCGGGGTAGTACGCGACCTTCAGGGTATGCGGCTGCCCCATCAGTTGGCCGTCGCCGTACCAGGTGATGTTGTCCTGGCGCAGGGTCATGCCGTCGCTGGTGTACTGGTATTCGCCGCCGTTGGAGGTGCTGAAGGCGAAGCGCTCGCTGTCCATCTGCTTCAGGTCGAAGCGGGTGCCGGGCGGGGGCATCATTTCCTTCACGCGTTTGAGGTAGGCCGGCGCCAGTTCGGAGAACAGCTCGCGGGTGCGCGCCTGGTACTGCGAATCGGTGAGGCCGGGAGTCTGCTGCAGCTTCTCGGCGATCAGGCCGAAGTACTCGGCGTCGGTGCGGGCCAGGGCCATGCGCACGGCCATGACTTCGCTCAGGCGAGCCTGGTCGACCTGCAGCTTGCCGTCGGCGCCTTTCTGCGGGGCGATGAACTCGTTGCCGTCGACCTGGATCAGCGGCGCGGTAGCCAGGTAGGCGGCGCAGGCGATCTGCTGGCCGGCGTGGTTGCCGTTGACCAGCAAGGCGGTGACACCGCCCTTCTCTTTCAGGCTGGTGGCGCTTTCGCCACTGGCGGCGACGAAGCGGTCGACTTCCGCCTGGGTCGATTCACCGCGGGCCAGGCCGCAGAGCTGCTGCATCACGGCGGGGTTGCGCTTGCCGTCCACCAGCGGGCTCATGCTGAACACGGCGTTGCGGATGATCGGCAGGGCCGGGTAGTCCAGCGTGCCCAGTTTCTGTTGGGTGGCAGCGGCGGCCCGGGGGGCGGTTGCCTGGTCGGAGCCTTTGCAGCCGGCCAGCAGGCAGACGGGAATCAGCATCGCGGTCAGCCATTTGCTTTGGGTGTTCATGGCGTGTTCCTCACTCTTGAGCTTGCGCCGCAACGGCGCTGGATTCGATGACGACCCGGCGATCGGCCGCCAGGCAGTTGATCAGTTGGGCGCGCGGCAGGTCCGGGCAATCGGCCACCGGCTCGGCAGCGCCAGCACCGCGTACCCGCATCGAGGCGGACGGCACGCCGGCGGCGGCGAGGTAGTCGCGCACCGCTTCGGCACGGCGGCGCGACAGATCGAGGTTGTAGGCCGGCGAGCCGAGACGGTCGGTGTGCCCGGTAATGCTGATGTGCGCCGGCTGCTGCGCCTTCAGCTGCCCGGCCAGGCGCGCCAGGCTGCTGCGGCCGGCGGGGCTGAGTTCGGCGCTGTTGAAGGCGAAGGTGGCATCGCCGCCGAGGGTGACGCGCTGTGCCGGAACGGGAGCCGGCGCCGTCACCGGGGACTGCTCCGGCGCGGGCCGGGCCTGATCCAGGCAATCGACCGGCGAGAACAGGAAGGTCTGGGCCTGCATGTCCTTGTCGAACAGCACCTTGTACTGGCAGACCAGGTCCTCGCGGCCGGCGCGACGGAAGCGCAGGACATAGTCCCACTCGTGCACACCGAACATCCCTTCATTGAAGTGCGGGGTGCCGAGCAGTTCGTAGAGCTGGTCCTTGCTCATGCCCGGCTGCACCTTGCCGAGGTTCTCCAGGTTCACGTAGCTGCCCTGCGGGCGGTAGGAATCGGCGATGGCCGGGAACTGCGGATCGGCGCTGTGGCCCTGGGCATCGACCACGCTGTGGCTGCCGCAGGCCGCCAGCAGCAGACCGCTGCAGGCCAGCGCCAGGGTGCACAGGTTGCGAATGGTGAAAGTGTTCATCTTGACCTCCTCTGCGCAGCCCGACCGGAGCCGGGCCGCGACGCAATGACTTACCACTGGTAACCGAGACCGACGGCGACGCCGGCGTCACCCTGGCTGCTGGTGCTGCCCTGCAGCTTGGTGACCCATTTGCCGTTGTCGGAGATGCGCGAGACGCCAACCGCCAGGGCGCCCTGGCCGCGGTAGTTGCCCAGCCCGACGGTGGCCATGCTGGCCCCGGCCGAGTGCGGCTGCGGCAGGGTCGCCATGGCCATGGCCCCGGCGATACCGGCGCTGAGGATGTCGTCCTGCTTCTTCAGGTCGTGGCGCAGCGCGTTGTAGCGGGAGTCGGTGTAGTCGTAGAACTGGTTGGAGATGTCACCCATGCTCTGCTGCAACTGGCTGACGTTCACCGCGTCGGTCGGCGCGGTGCCGGCGGCGACGTTGGTGATCTGCCGCTCGTTGCCGGCGCTGCCCACCGAGACGCTGTTGGCGCGGTCGGCCACCGAGTTGGCGCCCAGTGCCACCGAGTTCTGCGCCTGGGCGCTGGAACCGTTGCCCAGGGCCGTGGCGTTGGCGCCGCTGGCCCGCGCGCGGGTGCCGATGGCGGCACTGTTGCTGCCCGAGGCCTCGGCCCCGGCACCGCCGGCTACTGCGTCGGTGCCGGTGGGACGTGGCTTGGGCAGGTTGCTGCTGTTGTTTACCTGGAACATGCCATCAGTGCCGTTCTGCAGCTGGGTAATGTCGGTCTTCGCCTGGGTGACGCGATTGTCGACGTTGTTGATGGTGCTGTTGATCGTGTCGCCGTGGTCGCGCAGCTGGGAGACGTTGACCGCATCGGTATCGGCCTCGCCGGCCTTGACGTTGGTGATCTGCCGTTCGTTGCCGGCACTGCCCACCGAGACGCTGTTGTCGCGATCGGCCACCGAGTCGGCGCCCAGGGCCACGCTGTTGGCGGCCTCGGCACTGGCCCCGGCACCGATGGCCGAGCTACGCTCGCCGGTGGCGGCAGCGCCGTCACCCATGGCCACCGAGGAACTGCCGGTGGCGCTGGAGCCGGTGCCTACCGCCGTAGCGCCCTCACCGCTGGCAGCAGCGTTGCTGCCGATGGCGCTGGCGTTGCTGGCACTGGCATTGGCGCCGTCCCCCATGGCCAGGGACGAGGTCCCGGAAGCCTGGGCGGCCGGGCCGACGGCGATGGAGTCAGCACCGCTGGCAACCGAGTCGGCTTTCTGCGAGTTGGCGTGGAAGTACTTGATGCCGCCCAGGGTGATGTTGTTGATCTGGGTGGTCACCTCGTACAGCTGCGAGCCGTTCACTGCATCGGTGGAAGTGGAGTTGATATCGCCGGCGGCGACGTTGGTGATCTTGCTCGGCCCACGCCCGGCCCGATTGGCGCTGAACGCACCCTCCTGATTGTTGGCGTCCGGGTCCCAGAGCAGCGCGTCCTGGGCCAGCTGGTCGGTACGGTCGGCTACACCCTTGAGTTGCGAGACGTTCACCGCGTCGGTTTCATCGGCACCGGCGGCGACGTTGGTCACTCGACGCTCGGCACCGGCGGAACCAACCGAGACTTCGCCCGCCGGCAAAAGCCCGGAGACGACCGCGCCGTTTGGCACGAATGCCGGATTGGCGAGTTTGGCCGTCGTCGTGCTGTTGGCCCCCAGGGCCACGCTATTGTCCGCAGAAGCGCTGGCATTGCGGCCCAGCGCCAGGGCGCTGTCACCCGTTGCCCCGGCCTGGTAGCCGACGGCCGTGGAGCCCTGCCCCTTGGCGTAGGCATCCTCTACCGGCAGGCCCTGGTCATTGGTGCGCACGTAGCGAATGCCACGGCCGTTCGTGGCAACGTTGGCCTCGCTGTCGTCACCGAAGACGTTGCTCACGCGGTTATCGACATGGGTCACGCGGTTGTCGACGTTGGTGACGTTCTCGTTGGTCTCGTTGAGCTGCGACATGTTCACTGCGTCGCTGTCATCCGAACCCCGGGCGACGTTGGTGATCTTCGTGCCACCGGTCTTGGTCACCGCGTTGTAGGTATCGCCCTGCATCACCACCTTGTTGTAGTTGATGGTGCCGGTGACCGGGTCGCGCTCGTACTTCACCGCGCCGGCGTCGCCATCGGCCACCTGGTCGCCCAGGGCCTTGAGCTGGCTGACGTTGACACCGTCGGTGTCGGCGGCGCCCGCCGCCAGGTTGGTCAGGCGGCGTTCACTGCCGCTGGAGCCGATGGAGACCTCTCCGGTGGCCGTACTGGCGGCAACACTGGTGGCGCCGGCCGGGACGTAGCCGGACAAGGCCAATTGGGTGGCCGTGCGGTTCGCCACGCTATCGGCACCCAGGGCGACGCTCCTGTTGGTCTGAGCGCTGGCACCGCGCCCGAGAGCCATGCTCCCGGATGCCCCGGCTTGGGTATTGGCGTCACGTCCCAGGGCAATGCTCTCGGACGCAGCAGCGCTGGCCTCGCGACCTAGCGCCACGGCGTCGGATGATGTGGCGCTAGCCTCGCGACCGATAGCAACCGAGTTGCTCTTGGTCACACTGCTGCCAGTACCCAGCGCGATGCCGTTACTGACATCCGCCGAAACGATGCTGCCATTGCCCATGGCCATGCTGTTGCTGGCACGGTCACCGACGATTGTGCCGGTACCCAGCGCAACGGTATTGCTCGCGTTGATTCCGATCCGACTACCGCTGCCCAAGGCCAGGCCATTGCTGGAGTTGGTACCGACCACGGCAGCGCTGCCCAATGCGACGGAATTGGTTGCGCCGGTCACGGCGGACGTACCCAGAGCCAGCGAATTGTTGGCATTGGCCTTGGCGCCATTGCCTAGCGCCGCTGCGCTCTTCGCGCCTGCGGCGACTTGGCTGCCACTACCCAGCGCGAGGCTGTTGTCAGCGCCCTGGTTGACCGTGGCGCCGCGCCCCAGGGCAGCCGAACCATCCGCTGCCGCCAAGGTGCCAGTGCCCAGCGCGGTGGCATTGCTGTTGGTGGCATTGCTACTTGCGCCCAGGGCCACCGAATTGGCGCCGACCACCCCGCTTTTGTGGCCCAGCGCCAGGCTGCCGGTGGATATTTCGCCCGAAGCGGAGTTGACCACCGAGGCACTGGAGCCCAGGGCTATCGAGTCCGCCGCATCGACGGTGGCCGCCGTGCCGAGGGCCAGGCCGTTTTCAGCACCGGCCTCGACGTTTGCGGTACTGCCCAGCGCAACGGAGCCCCTCGCACCGGCCACCGAGCTTTCGCCCAGGGCGGTGGATCTGGAGGCCTGCGCACTGGCGCTGTAGCCCAGGGCAGTGGCGTTGCTCGCATTTTCGGCGACCTGACTGTTGTTGCCCAGCGCCAGGCTGTCGGTGGCGCCATGGCTGACCGTCGCACCGTTGCCCAGGGTCAGCGCGTCGTTGGACAGGGTCTGCGCCCCGTTGCCGATGGCGATGCCTCTGGCACCCTGCACCTGGGCATCGTTGCCGACCGCCAGGCCCTGGCTGGAACTGTCGCCCACTTTGGCTCCAGCGCCGATGGCGGTGGCTTGGCGGCTCTGGCTGGTTGCCCCACGGCCCACCGCCAGGCCACTCTCAGCGTCAGCAGTGGCTCCATAACCGACCGCCGTGGAGCCCTGCCCCTTGGCGTAGGCGTCAGTCACCGGCAGGCCGTTGTCGTTGGTGCGGACGTAACGAATGCCGCGGCCGTTCTGCTGGATGTTGGTGGTGCTGTCGTCACCGAAGACGTTGCTCACGCGGTTATCGACATGGGTGACGTTCTGGTTGGTCTGGTACAGCTGCGAGCCATTCACCGCATCGGTGGAGGTGTTGCTGACGTTACCCGGAGCAACGTTGGTGATCTTGTTCCGTTGGCTGCCGCCATGGCTGGCGCTGAACGCGCCCAGGGTCTCGTCCCAGAGCAGTGCGTCCTGGGCGATTTGACCAGTCACACCCTTGAGCTGGGCGACGTTGACTGCATCGCTATCGGCACTGCCGGCAGCCACGCCGGTGATCTGCCGGTACACGCCGGTGCTGGCGTCCCCCACGGCGACGGCACCCTGGGTGCTGGTGGTGGCGTTGATGGCATCGGCCTGGGCCTGGGTCACGCCGATGGGCACATAGCCTGCCTGGTTGGCGGTGGTACTTGCGATGGAGCCGGCGCCCAGTGCCACGCCGCCGAGGGTGTTGGCCTTGGCGCCAGTGCCCAGCGCCATGGCGTTCTGCTCAGTGGTCACGGCGTTGTTGCCGATGGCGATGGCATCGGCGCCGGAGGCGCTGGTGCCATTGGCATCGTTGACGTTGCCGATAGCCATGGAGTTGCTGCCATCGATCTTGTTGTTCAGACCGATTCGGCCGCCGTTGACGAACAGTTCGTTGCCCAGGGTCAGCGAGTTGGTGCCATCCTTCTGCGTTCCGGTACCGTAGAACAGCACCCGACCGGTCTGGGTCGACTTGTCCGAAGACAGGCAATTGGCATTGTTGCCGTCGTACTTCCAGCCCATATAGCCGTCCTTACCGGTGTCATGCATGTAATTGCAACCCTGGTTGGACCCGCTGTCGTTGACGTACAGGCCGGCATTGCCTTCCACCAAACCTTCCTTGGTCTCGGCCGCGCCGGTGAGCCCGCTGGCTGCCAAGCCAATACTCAGCGCCAGCAGCGACAGCGCCAGTTTCAGCGGACGGCTTGCGCCGGCACCACGACGACCACTCTTGCCGACGCGACTGGTCAGCTCCGAGGCAACGCACCAGGTGGCGCGACTGCGCGACCACACCAGACGATAAATCCTGTTCATGAGAAGCTCCTTCCAGGGGGCCTGCCCCTGGATTTCTGCAAAGGGAAATCAGCGGGAGGACAGCTGCAGGGCGCGGCTGGACTGGATCAGTTGCGGGCGCTCCATGGCCGTCGGGCGCGACTGCTGCAGCGCGCGCTCGTAAAGGCGCAGTGCGCCGGCGTGGTCCTGGCGGACGTAGTCGAGGTAGCCACCAGCGAACAGCCCGGCCTCGGTGCGCAGGTCACGCTTGACTGCGTCGGGGGCCTGCAGGCCATCGATCTGGGCGAACACTGCGGAGCTGTCGGACTTGCCCTGGAACAGCGCGAGCAGGGCGCGCTGGTGCTCGTCGACCGGCTTGATGGCACGGGCGAGCTTTTCCACCCGAGCCTTGGTAACGGCCGGTTTGACGCCGGCGTCGCTGCCCTGGCGCGCGCTCACCCAGAGGTTCCAGAGGCCGGCGTAGGCCTGGACCTGCGGATTGGGAGAGGTCTTCTGCAGTTCGGCGAAGGCCTTGCCGGCCTGGTCGAAGCGCCCCAGCGCGGCGAGGTTCACCGCCGACGGCAGGGCAATCACCGCGGCCTGGTCACTGCCCTTGAGGGCGTCGTAGAACTGCCGGGCGCGCATGTGGCGGCCGCCGGCATCCTCGATGAAGGCCTGCTCGGCCAGGGCACGGGTGCCACCCTGCCCTTGCGCGCCGGCTTCGCGCAGCAGCGCCTGGGCCGAGGCCAGGTCGCCTTCGAGCAGTTGCTCGTGCGCCAGCATTACCAGAGGCTGCGCGACGGATTGCACGGTGGGTCGCGCGGCAGGTTGAGCGGCGCCCGGAGGTACGGGTTGGGCCGGGCCGGCGAGGGCCGAACCGGTGGCGACCAGCAGGGCCAGGGCGATGGCGGAGAGCTTGCCGGAGCGAGTCCGGTCGGCAGTTTTCGAAGGAAGGTTCATGGCGGCAACTCCTGTAAAAGTTCGAGTTGCTGTCATGCTAAGAACGACCCGGGCAAAGCGAACTCAGAGTCCTCCCCGCTCCGCCATCAGAGTTTTTCGGCAGTCAGGTGGGCGCCGCCAGGGCCAGTTCCAGCTCCAGGTCGATGACCAGGCGCTCGACATTGCGCTCGATGCCCATCCGTCCGTTCAAGCGCTGCGCCAGGCGCAGCAGGTACTGCTGCAGGATGATGCTGCTAACCCCTCCCGAGCCCTGCAGCTCCAGCCGCACCAATAACTGCCCCGGCTGCACCGCACGCGCGGCGAGCATGATTTCCAGCGGCTCGCCGAGCAGCTCCAGCGCGGCGCCCAGCCAGTGGCCGAACAGCCCGGCATCCAGCCAGGCATGCAAGGGATGCAGACAACGGTTGTCGAAACGGCAATCGGGATACACCGCCCGGCAGCGCTCGATGATCGCGCCGATTTCGCAGGGCTGCTGCACCGGCGCCGGGTGGTCTTCGCGCGGGTTGCTGGTACTCCTGCGCTGGCGCAGCGCCTGGAACAGGCGGGCCAGCCCGGGAGTGGCCGGGTGCAGTTCGAGGCGCGTCAGGTGGGTGGCCAGTTCCTCCAGCGCCGCGGTGTCGATCTCGCGCAAGCGATGCAGCTGCGCCTCGGCGGCCAGGGCCCGATCACGCCACTCGAGCAGCTCGCCTTCGCTGTCGGTGATGTCCTGCAAACCTCCCAGCACGCCGGTCGGCTGGCCGCTGGAGTCACGACAGGGGACCATCCAGGCATGCAGCACGCGGTACCTGCCGCGCAATTCCGCGCGCAGGGTGACGCTGACCGGCACGCCCTTGTCGACCACCGCCTGGAACTTGCCCGGCAAACTCTCCCGGAACTGCAGCGGCAACCACGGGCTTTCGGCCAGCGGCGTGCCGAGCGCCTCTTCCGCGCCGACGTCATGAAAGTCGAGGAAGCGCTGGTTGCAGAACAGCAGTCGACCATCGACGCCACGCACGAACATCGGATTGGGTGCGGCATCGACCAGCTCGCGCAGCATGCCGATTTCCGCCGGCAGCGGCTCGGCCACCGCCGCACCGGGTGAACTGTCCGGCACCAGCCCGTTGCGCCGGGCAATGTCCGCCAGCTCGACGCTGGAGCCGACACGCAGTTTCTCCAGCAGGTGCGCCTTGTAGGTGCTCACCGTCTTGAAGCTGATGCGCAACTGCTCGGCGATGCGCACGTTGGAATGCCCCTCGGCGATCAGCTGCAGCACGGACAGCTCGCGGGGGGTCAGGCTGCCCAGCACATTCTCCGGGCCTGACTGCATGTACTCGCGGGCGAAGTGACCGCGCCCGGCCAGCACATCGGCGATGGCCTTGAGCAGCAGCGGAGCACTTTCGCTCTTGCTGACGAAACCCGCGGCGCCGGCCTGGAAGCACAGCGGGGCGAAGTGCGCCGGGTTCTGCCGGCTGTAGACCAGCACCTTCTGCCGCGCATCGCGCGCGCGCAGGCGGCGCAGCAGATCGAGCCCGCCGGCGCCCGGCAGGATCAGTTCGAGAATCACCAGGTCCGGCCGGTTTTCCCGCGCCAGGCTCAATGCCGTGGGCACGTCAACCGCCTCCCCTGCCACCTCGTGGCCCATCTCCTCCAGCAAAATGCGCAAGGCATCGCGCACAATCGGTGTCGCATCCGCGAGCAAAACCCTGGCCATAGCTTTCCTGCCTTGTCCGAATTCCATCTCCCTGGCGCAACAGCATAGGCACATCTGCTCATCGGCACCGGAAGCACACCGCTCATCGGAATGATGGCCATGCGCCATTTTCCGAATGATTCGACGACCAGGATTTAACGCCGCCATAACTTTCCCGGCTCAACCATGGACTCGTCCGCCACGCGAATCCCTGGAGAATGACCATGGAGTTGAATTCTCTCTCGCTCGCCATGCTGGTCCTGACCTTCGTTGCCTCGCTGAAATCCCGTTCCGGGCACCGCCCGGTGAACGGCTGGATCGAGGAGGCACGACTCTACCCCGGAGCGATTGCACTGAAGGCCAAGCTGGACACCGGCGCTCTCACCTCGTCCATGGACGCGCGGGATATCCGCTACTTCAAGCGGAACTCGCAGCAGTGGGTCAGGTTCCGCGTGGTCGGCAGGCATCGCGACAGCGGCGAAGCGTTCAGCCAGGAGTTCGAGCGCCCGCTGGTGCGCCGGGTGAAGCTGCGCGGTGCCGGTGGAGTCGACCATCGCCCGGTGGTGACGATGGAAATAGGCATCGGCCAGCAGATGCTGGTCGAGGAGTTCTCCCTGCGCGACCGCAAGGACATGCTCTACCCGCTGCTGCTGGGCCGCCGCACCCTGGAGCGCATCGGCCCGGTGGACACCCGCCGCACCTTCACCCAGGCACCCCGGCACTAGCCGCGCGCGGACGGGCCTCGCGCCATGTCCAGCGCCGCCGCCTGCTCGTCCACCAGTTGACGGAACAACTCCAGCGAGCGCGAGCGCGAATCGCTGCGCCAGATCAGCCAGGTGTTCAGCCGGGCGAACTCCCCCGCCATCGGCCAGGCACTGACCGAGGCGCTGCCGGGCATGTTGCTCAGCATGCTGCGCGGCATCACTGCCAGGCCCCCGCCGGCGCTCACGCAGGCGAGCATGCTGTGGTAGGACTCCAGTTCGCGGATGGCACCGGGGGCCGCGCCATCGGCGGCGAACCAGCGCTCGAAGTGGTGGCGGTAGGAGCAGTTGTCGCGGAACACGTAGATCATCTCGCCATCCGCATCCCGCCCACGCTGGATAGCCGCGTGGTGCGACGGCGCCACCACCAGCATCTCCTCGTCGAACACCGGCACGCCCTCCAGCGCCGGATGCTTTATCGGCCCGTCGACGAAGGCGGCGATCAGCTCGCCGGCAATCACCCCGTCGATCATCTCGCCCGACGGCCCGGTGGACAGGTCCAGTTCCACCTTCGGGTACTGCTGGTGGTAGCGCGCCAGCAGGCGCGGAATGCGCACCGCCGCCGTACTTTCCAGCGAGCCGATGGGGAAACGCCCGGTAGGCTCCTTGCCGGACACCACCACCCGCGCCTCTTCCACCAGACCGAGGATGCGCGTGGCGTAGACGAGGAAGTCATGCCCGGCCAGGGACAGCCGCAGGCGGTTGTTCTCGCGGATGAACAGCTCGGCGTCGAGGTCCGCTTCCAGCTGCTTGATCCGCGTGGTCAGGTTGGACGGCACGCGGTGCATGGCCTGCGCGGCCGCGGCGATGCTCTTGTGGGCCGCCACGGCGCAGAAGATTTCCAACTGGACCAGGTCCATATCATTCTCCAAACGAGAGCGTAATCGTCATTATTATTCAGTTTTCATAAGCATCAATCAACGCGACACTGGCTCGCACAGACACCCGACCGGCCCACCCGGCCCACTTCCAGGAGCGAGCCATGAGCATCTCCCCGCAGACCCACGCGATCTCCCGCAACCCCGCCACCGGCGAGGTGATCGACAGCTACGCCTTCGAGTCCGCCGCGACGCTGGAGCAATCCCTGGCCCGCGCCGCCCAGGGCTACGCCTCCTGGAAGCGCACGCCCATCGAGCAGCGCGCCGCCGCCCTGATACGCCTCGGCCAGGCCCTGCGCGCCAACGCCGCTGCCCTCGCCGCCACCATCACCGCCGAGATGGGCAAGCCCGTCACCCAGGCCCGCGGCGAAGTGGAAAAGTGCGCCGGCCTGTGCGACTGGTACGCCGCCAACGGCCCGCAGATGCTCGCCCCGGAGCCGACCAGCGTCGAGCACGAGCGCGCCTGGATCGAATACCGTCCGCTGGGCCCGATCCTCGCGGTGATGCCGTGGAATTTCCCCATCTGGCAGGTGCTGCGCGGCGCCGTGCCGGCGCTGCTGGCGGGCAACACCTATGTGCTCAAGCACGCGCCCAACGTCATGGGCAGCGCCTACCTGATGCTGCAGGCGTTCCAGCAGGCGGACTTCCCGGCCGGCGCCTTCGAGGTGATCAACGTCGGCAATGACCTGGTGTCCCAGGCCATCCGCGACGAGCGCATCGCCGCCGTTACCGTGACCGGCAGCGTGCGCGCCGGCTCCGCGATCGGCTCCCAGGCTGGCGCCGCGCTGAAGAAGTGCGTGCTGGAGCTGGGCGGTTCGGACGCCTTCATCGTGCTCGCCGATGCCGACCTCGACGTCGCCGTCAAAGCCGCCGTCGCCGGGCGTTTCCAGAACTCCGGGCAGGTCTGCGCCGCGGCCAAGCGCTTCATCATCGAGGACAGCATCGCCGACGCCTTCACCGAGCGCTTCGTCGCCGCGACCCGCGAACTGGTGATGGGCGACCCGACCCAGGCGCAGACCTACGTCGGCCCCATGGCCCGCTTCGACCTGCGCGACGAGCTGGACGACCAGGTGCAGCGCACCCTGGCCGAAGGCGCCACCCTGCTGCTGGGCGGCGGCAAGGCCGAAGGCACGGGCAACTTCTACCAGCCCACGGTGCTGGGCGATGTCACCCCGGACATGACCTCGTTCCGCGAGGAACTGTTCGGCCCGGTGGCCTCGATCATCCGCGCCAGGGACGCCCGCCACGCGCTGGAGCTGGCCAACGACAGCGACTTCGGCCTGACCGCCACGGTGTTCACCGCCGACCTCGCCCGCGCCCGGCAGATGACCGCCGAGCTCGACGTCGGCGGCGTGTTCATCAACGGCTACAGCGCCAGCGACCCCCGCGTCGGCTTCGGCGGCGTGAAGAAGAGCGGCTTCGGTCGCGAGCTGTCGCACTTCGGCGTGCGCGAGTTCTGCAACGCGCAGACCGTCTGGGTCGACCGCCGCTAAAACACCCGGCGCAAAAAAGGCGGCCCACCTGAAGAGGTGGGCCGCCTACCAACACAGCACGCTACGATTCGTCAGTCCTGTTGTGCGACACCTCCTTGCACCGATGCGGTTGCGCCAGAAGTAACGGGCGAGAGGACGCCGGAGACCACCTGCCAGGTCATCGACAGCGCGCCGATGATGAACACCACGTCACCGAAAGTGCGCACCCAGCGCAGGGTCTGCAGCAGCGGCTGCTGCATGAAGGCTTCGCTGCGGGCGTACCACAGGCCGACGTCGACGCTGGCGTGGAACTGGATGATGCCGATCGGCAGCAGGCTGGTGGAAAGCATCAGCACCAGGCCGCCGTTGAGGCACCAGAAGGCGGTCTTCATCAGCCGCTCGTTGAACTGCAGGTCCGGGCGGATGTAGCGCAGCACCAGCAGGGTGAAGCCCAGGGCGAGGAAGCCGTACACCCCGAACAGCGCAGCGTGGGCGTGGGTCGGCGTGGTGTTCAGGCCCTGGATGTAATACAGCGAGATGGGCGGGTTGATCATGAAGCCGAAGACCCCGGCGCCGAGCATGTTCCAGAAGGCCACGGCGACGAAGCAGGCCAGCGGCCATTTCACCCGCTGCATCCAGGCGGCGCGGTTCTTCAGCCGCCAGTTCTCCCAGGCCTCGTAGCCCAGCACCACTAGCGGCACCACTTCCAGGGCGCTGAAGGTGGCGCCGACCGCCATCACCGGCGTGGTGGTGCCGGAGAAATACAGGTGGTGGAAGGTGCCCGGCACGCCGCCGAGCATGAACAGCGAGGCCGAGGCCAGGCTCGCGGTGGTGGCGGCGCGCACGCTCACCAGGCCCATGCTGGAGAAGATGAAGGCCAGTGCAGTGGTGGCGAAGACCTCGAAGAAACCCTCCACCCACAGGTGCACCACCCACCAGCGCCAGTACTCCATCACCGACAGGTTGGTGCGCTCGCCATAGGACAGGCCGGCACCGTAGAACAGGCCGATGGCGATCACCGAAGCGGACAGCAGCGCCAGCAGGTTCTTGTCGCCCGGCTTGCGGAACGCCGGGAGGATGCCGCGCAGCATCAGGGCGAGCCAGAAGGCGATGCCGAGGAACTTGCCGATCTGCCACAGACGGCCGAGGTCGACGTACTCATAGCCCTGGTGGCCCAGCCAGAAATTCCACTGCGGCGGCAGGATCTGCGCGATGGCCAGGAAGTTGCCGACGAAGGAGCCCAGCACCACCACGACCAGCGCCCAGAACAGGATGTCGACGCCCAGCTTCTGGTATTTCGGGTCCTTGCCGCCGTTGATGATCGGCGCGAGGAACAGCCCGGCGGCGAGGAAGCCGGTGGCGATCCAGAACAGCGCGCTCTGGATGTGCCAGGTGCGCAACAGCGAATAGGGGAACCACTGCGACAGCGGTATGCCGTAGAAGTCCTGGCCTTCCACGGTGTAGTGGGCGGTGCCGCCGCCCAGCATGACCTGGAAGGTGAACAGCCCCACCACCAGCAGCAGGTACTTGCCCAGGGCCTTCTGCGAAGGCGTCAGGCCGACCAGGCTGATCGGGTCGTGCAGCGGCGGGTGCGGCTCCTCTTCTTCCTTGCGCAGGAAGGCCCAGGCCCAGACCAGGAAACCGACGCCGGCGATCAGCAGCACCACGCTGACGATGGACCACATGACGTTCTCGGCGGTCGGCTGGTTGCCGATCAGCGGCTCGTGGGGCCAGTTGTTGGTGTAGGTGGCGACGGAGTTCGGGCGCTCGGTGGCGGCGGCCCAGGCAGTCCAGAAGAAGAAGTGGGTCATCGCTTCACGCCGCTCCAGGCTCGGCAGCGTGTTCTCCTTCATTGCGAAATGCTGGCGGCTGGGCTGCAGCGCCGGGTCGTTGCCGAACAGGGCGACGTAGTAAGCGGCGGTCTGGCGGATCGCTTCGACGCGGCGCTCGCTCAGGGTCAGCACGCCGTTGTCGGTACGGTTCTGCCGGTATTCACGTTGCAGGCGATTGCGCAGCACGGCCTGCTGGTCGCTGTCGAGCTCGCCGAAAGCCTTGCCGTACAGCTCGTGGGCGCCGATGTCGAGCCAGGCGGTCAGCTCGCGGTGCAGCCAGTCGGCGGTCCAGTCCGGCGCCTGGTAGGCGCCGTGGCCCCAGATGGAGCCGAGCTGCATGCCGCCGACGCTCTGCCAGGCGGTCTGCCCGTCGAGGATGTCGGTACCGGTGAACAGGTGCTCGCCGGAGGCACTGCGCACCTCATCCGGGATCGGCGGCGCCTGGCGGTAAACCTCGCGGCCGAAGTAGCCGAGGATACCGAAGGTCACTGCCAGCACCGCCAGCAATGTCCACCAGAGTTTGCGGTATTCACCCATGGCACACCTCCGGGGAGGCGGCCACGGCTGCGCAAGCGGCGGTGTCTTCGCAGGCTGAATGTCCTAAAGTGTTTTCGGGCGAATCGTCGTACATGATGCGACTCCTGTGTCAGGCTTATCCTTCAGATGGCAAGCCGCGTGCCACCCGATAACACTTTTGGAATCAAGTACCTGGAAAGCAGAAGAGTCTAAATGACCGCTCACGCAACGGGTTCAAAAGACCTCATCAAGGTAAAAAGTACCTCCTTCCTCAACCGGCTCCTGGCGGACCTGCCCAGCGACCTGCCGGCCGCCGTGCGCCTGCAACGCCTGGTCGCCGCCCTGCGCGACGAATTCAGCTGCAGCGCGGTGGTGCTGCTGCGCCTGGATGGCGACCGCCTGCAGACCCAGGCCGCCGTCGGGCTGGACCTTGAAGTGCTGGGGCGCAGCTTCCAGGTCGAGCGCCACCCTCGCCTGGCACGCATCCTCGAGGAGCGCGAACCGGTGCGGTTCGCCGCCGACAGCGAACTGCCCGATCCTTATGACGGCCTGCTGCAGGACAGCCCCGACAAGCCCCTGCCCGTGCATGACTGCATGGGCATGAGCCTGCGCGTGCAGGACCGCTTGTGGGGCACGGTGACCCTCGACGCGCTGCGCCCTGGCAGCTTCGATGCCTCCGTGGCGCGGCGCCTGCAGGAATGCGCGCCGCTGATCGAGACGGCGCTGCGCATCGGCCAGCTGGAAAACGAAGTGCGCGGCCTGCGCCTGGCGCGCAGCGGCCTGGTGGAACCGGCGGTGGAGTCGCAGAGCAGTATTCTCGGCGACAGCCCGGTGCTGCGCGGCCTGCTCAATGAGCTGAAGATCGTCGCCGACGCCGAACTGCCGGTGTTGCTGCAGGGCGAGACCGGGGTCGGCAAGGAGCTGTTCGCCCACTGGCTGCACGCCAACTCGCCGCGGGCGCGCAAGCCGATGGTGCACGTCAACTGCGCGGCGCTGCCGGAAAGCCTCGCCGAGAGCGAGCTGTTCGGTCACGTGCGCGGGGCCTTCTCCGGCGCCACCCAGGACCGCCAGGGCCGCTTCGAGACGGCCAGCGGCGGCACCCTGTTCCTCGACGAGATCGGCGAGCTGCCGCTGGCGATCCAGGCCAAGCTGCTGCGCGCCCTGCAGAGCGGCGAGATCCAGCGCCTGGGCGCGGACCGGCCGAAGCACGTGGATGTGCGGATCATCGCGGCGACCAACCGCAACCTCATCGAGGAAGTGCGCGAGGGGCGTTTCCGCGCCGACCTCTATCACCGACTCTCGGTCTACCCGGTGCACATCCCGCCGCTGCGCGAGCGCGGCCACGACGTGCTGATGCTCGCCGGGCATTTCCTCGAACTGAACCGCGCGCGCTTGGGGCTGCGCTGCCTGCGCCTGAGCGCGGAGGCCGAGCGCACGGTGCTGGCCTACGCCTGGCCGGGCAACGTGCGCGAGCTGGAACATGTGATCAGCCGGGCGGCGTTGAAGGTGCTCAGCCAGGCGGACTCACGCCACGCGCTGCTGAGCATCGAAGCGGCCGGCCTGGGCCTGGAGGTGACGACCCATCCGGCGCCGGCGATGGTCTCCACGCGGGCAGCCGGCGAGACGCCCTACTCCCTGCAGGCCGCGGTGGACGACTACCAGCGCCAGTTGCTGCAGGACGCCCTGTTGCGTCACAACGGCAAGTGGGCCAGCGCCGCCCGCGCCCTGGAGATGGACCCGAGCAACCTGCGCAAGCTGGCGCGGCGGCTGAACCTGCTGTGATCTGGCGAGTGCGCGAGAAGCGCTCGGCCTGCTCGCCGCCCAGGTAGGCGTCGAGGGCCATTTCCACCCGTGCCTCCACCGCAGGTTTCGATTGCCTGCGCGCTACCGGACGGGCAAGAGACTCGCGAGCGCTTCACCCGCCAATCCCTTCTTGGCCTGCCGGAATTCACGCCGCCAATGCGCCCTGGCTCTCGGTCAACCGAGCCAGCGACCCGTCGTCGAAGAAGGCACCTGGGAAACACGTCAGCCATTTCCCAAGCTCCTACCAGATAGGGTGGAATCCCTCTCAAGGCCTGGATGCCGGGCAGCGAGCGAAGCTAAAGTAGCCGCACATTATCGACAGTACGCCGCTCATTACAGGCACGTTCCTGAATGATCGCCTTGGCGAAAGAAGCCGCGCACAGCACAGACATGAACCGGAAATGCCGAACGGCGCGGATCAGGTAAAGGAGTTTTGCGATAACGCAAAAGACGCGGGCCGACGGTGGTAGCACACCGTCGGCCCGCTAACCACAACCAGCTAAACAGGAGCTGACCATGGCTGGCGCCAATCATACGTCACACACCGCCCCAACTGAACGCCGCAATGCAGAGCGGTTCGTCCCGCTGGAAGGTGCTTCGCAACACTGCATCAACCCACGCAATGCCACGCTGTACCTGAACGCGGACGCACCCGCCGATGCGTTGTACGACGCAGCGGAGCATCGATTGATGTCACTGATCGAGCTGCTCACCACACTACGCCAGGGCGACCCGGAGCAGAGCCCCAGCTGCGCGGTCAGTCGTTCGCTGTTGTTGCTGGCCTCCGATGCTTGGTCGTTGTATCAGGCGGACCATGAGCAGCGGGGCAGGCAGCGGTAAATCGCAGGCAATAAAAAACCCCAGCCGTTGGCTGGGGTTTTTATTCAAATCAGGGCTGGAATTTATACAAAACACCCAACTCATCCAAGATATTCGAATCAGGCAAACCCTCTATATTCAAAGCCACCCGTTCACCTGCTCGAATTTTGCCGACTGCGATTCTCGTCATTGTGAAGGAAAGCCCGCAGTGGTTTTTGAGGAAGGCTCTAAATTTGGCATTATCAAATCTTGGCGCCCTGCCATGAACCAATAGCATCATATGCTGCATCTCCTATATCCAGGCCTTGATTTCAAAAGGACGCAAAAGCTGCTCATTTCTCCACCCTTCAATACAAGATACAAATTACGCATAAGGCTATGCAGAAAACCATAAATGTAAACCGCCCAATCTGCTCCCCGCCTGCATCACCAGCGTATCTCAAATAAAGATGCGGACCATACATTGTCATATCATATAAATATGCAAAAACATTAACCAGAAATATACTTTGCAAAACAATTCGCGTGGCTCCGTCAAGGGCTGACTTAGCATTAATTCCGCTCAATACAAAAATAACCATTGCCAAGAAGACTAAAAATGAAATCTTTAGCCGTTCATCCAGCCTGTTTAGCAAAATATACTTGCGCATCATTTTCATCACCCCTTAAGTATTCATTTACTCAAGAAAAAAGCAAGAAAAAAGGGGGCAGATTTATTTTCTGCACACTAATAATGACCCGTCAGCTAGCATTAGGCTAGGAAAAATATATTCGCCAAATTCTTCCGCTACGGTGAAAGCGTTCTAATAATCTCTACAACTCCCTTCCACTTTCTAACCACAAAAACAACAGATAAGAAAATCGAAAAAATCGGTAAGAAAAATTTAAAAATTATAGATTGAACTGCATCACTCACATCCAGCAGCGCCATCACAAGCGATGCCAAAGAGAACAAAACAAACGAAACAACTAAAAACACAACCACAACTATCATTGCAAGCAAAATAACCCTGATTAGGTTCATATCATAACCCAAAGATCAGTCCGCCAGTTTACTTCCAAAATCATAACCCTTGACCCCATATCGGCCGAGATTAGAGTAGGAAAAATAAATCTGCCCCCTTTTTTACTTTTTTACTTTTTTACGAAGATTAGATAAGCCTTGGCCGGCACGTAACTCGTTAGAGTCAGGTATTGCGCTAGGCTCAACCTTAATTTTCCAAACCGCCCCAGCCCCTTTTGCAGCAACGAATCACTACTTTAGCAAAGAGCTCCTCGCCAATTTCAGCGACGCCACAAAGTCATCCAGCGGAACTCGTAAAATTGAATCTTTCAAGTCCGCAAATATCTCCAACTCTAAATTTTCTTTTCCTTTATCTTGATTAATCTGAGCAACCGGCTCACCTTTGTATTGAACCTCTGTCGTGAGATGCTCGTATCGCACATCACTAGAGCGCAGGATTTCAAAATCAGGATTTCGTTCGAGTCTCATAATCACAGCTTCGGATCAAGGAATGTGGAGAAGGAGCCATCGCTGTTATAGCGTATACCCCTACCATCAGGAACTCGAATCTCAAGTCCGCCTCGACTGAGATTTGTGTACACAGCCTTCGGATCAGTGACTATTTCATCGACAATCCTCTGAGCCACTGAATTTTGATTTTCGATTCCGCCGGTAAGCTTTGGAAATGTTCCCGTCGCTCTCTGCCCGGATGCGTGTTTTGTCAAGGCTCTAGCAGCCTTAGTTAAACCCTCCTTGTTGATTGGTTCAGCTGCAGCAGCAACAAGGTCATTAGCAGTACGACCACCGAAATTCTGAAGAGCCGTTGCTGATCCTTTTGCAGCCTCACCCGATTCCTTCCGCAGCCCTGCAGCCACCTTGGCGAGTGCGGGGCCTGCGCCCATCAAAACAGCTTTTGCCGCCTGCGCCAAGGAGAGTACAGCAACTGCTGTCTCCGCCGTATCGGTGGTATCCAGGCGCTTTTGCTCGGACTCCGTCGCGCTGAACAGGTCATTTTTCAACTGGTCCGGATCGACCAGGAATTGATCAGTCAGGAACTGATTGACCAGTCTCCGCGCCTCGGGCGTGACCTTCTCGGCCCCTTCGCCATGCGCTGCCACGGCTTCCAGCGCGGCCATCATGTCCTGTGGCGTAACCTTCTCGGCCCCTGGCGAGCAGAGCTCAGGTTTCTGCTTGCAGAAGTCCAGAGCCCCATCCACGAAGCTCTTGGCGTGGTCGCGGTGCAAGTCGTGGTTGTACTGCGTGGAGTTCTGCGCCACCCAGGCACCGGTCTGGAGTTGGTCCGGGCCGGCATCTTGATTGGACGCGGCAACGGCCAGCAGACCGATCAGCTGTGAGCTGGTGGTCATCAACTGATCGCGCGTATCCGGACTCAAGCCGCTGAACGTGCTGTCCAGGCTGGCCACCAGCGCTTCGTTGGCACCGGCCGCCGCCGCGCCGGTAGCGAAGTCGCCACCACTGACCACCGAGGCGATGCCGCCCATGAGGGCGTGCATGGCAATGTTCTGTGGGCTACCGGCTGGGGCGCCGATGTTGCCCACCTGGTTGAAGCCTGCCGCTGTAACGGTGTTGTAGAGGCTGTTCTTCATCGCATCGTTGAAGCTGCCGCCTTGGTCCAATGCTTTGCTCAGGGCGGCGCTGGTGACGTTCTGCATGCCCTGGTTGGCGGCAAAGCTACCGACGCCGTCCCAAGTGTTGAGGTTGGCAATGGTTCTGCCGCCCACCACTTGGGTGTTGGTCTCGGCACCGCTCCAGGCGTTGAAGTATTCCGCCGTCATGCCGCCAACCAGGCTGGCGATGGCGGCTTGCTTGAGGGTGTCGCCGGTCAGGACTTTGCTCAGGTCGCCCTGGTTGTTGATCAGGTTGACGGCGGTGGAGCTGGCAAGGCTGCCCGCCGCACCCACGCCCGCGCCGGTGGCAAAAGCACCCGCTCCCGCTCCGCTGAGCGCCCCCGACGCCGCCCAACCGCCAATCGCTGCCGCTGCAATGGCTACGGCCAACTGGGTGGCCGGGCCCATCCCGGAGTGGCTGTAGGAGTAGCTGTCGTGCAGCTCCTTCACCGCCCGCCAATCCACATCACCGCGCGCTTCGGCGTCCTTGAGCCAGGCGAGGTTCGGGTCGGCTTTCACCATCGCGTCGATGGCTTCGCCCACGGACTTTTTATCGATGTGCTGGTATTCGATATTCAGGCCGTCCACGGCCTTGATGGCGAGGTTGCCTTGGGCGATCAGTTCGCTCTGGCGCAGCGCTTCGTCCGTGCTGCCCTTGCCTTTGGAGCTGCTCCAGGCCAGGTCGCTGTCGCTTTTGTGGTGGGCCTCCTGGTGCAGGTCCTTCACCGCTTCAAAGGTCACCGCGCCGCCGCTGACGATGGCAATGTCACCACCACTGTCGAGCTTGGCCGCCTGGTAGCGCTGGTCGCCTCCGCTGAGGATGGTGATGTCGGAGCCGGCGTGGATTTCGCTGCCCACGGCGCTGACGTCGGTGACTTCGTCGCGCTGGGTTTCTTTCTTGCCCCAGCTGCCTTTTTCCTTCTTGTCATAAAGGCTGTAGTCGCTGTCGTTGGCGGCCAGCACTTGGATCTTGTCGCCAGCCACCAGGTAGGCGTCGTGGCCGGCGTTGATCCTGCTGCTGATGAGGCTGAGGTCTTCGCCGGCGGCGATGAGTACGTCGCCACCGGCCTTGATCTCGGTGCTCTGCTGACTGACGTGGTCGTCCTGTTTGATGGTGCGGGTGTCGCCCTTCTTGCCGTTGGAGTAGCTGTGCGCTTCGTCGGCTGCCGAGGCGAGGGTGACGTCGCGCCCGGCGCTGATGGCGATGTCGCGGCCGGCGTCGATACGGCTGGGCGAGCCGGGGTTTGGCAACGCGTGCGTTGCCCCGGCGAGCGACCCGCCAGGGATGGCGGGGCCGGGGGTGCAGTGAGCGACGGAGCCGCGACAGGGATGTCTGCACCGTGCTCCTGCACTTATTCAGATCGCGTTGTTAAAGATCGAAAAGACGAAGTTCCGACCTTACTGATAATTCGACAGGGAAAGCCATTCGCTCAACCGCTCCGGCTGGCAACGAGCGAAATCCGGCACGGCGATTCGCTCGCCGCGCAAACCCAATTGGGTTGTCGAGGAACTGATTCAGCTCAAAGCACTGATGCCAACGGCAGGCTGCCGACGTGTCACCGATACCTTCAACCGGCTGCATGCCCGGCGGCGACAAATGACGGTGAGCAAGTCGTTCGTTGCCTACACCCTAAGCCGCGAGCGGTACGCGGTGGCGTGTCAGCGACGAGCCTTGCGGCGGCGAACTCCGTACTCACCTGTGCGGAATGCCGTATGTGCGTTGGACATGACGGGGAAGCAGGACGTCCATGGACAGCAACACAGCATCTTCGGCCTGATCGATCACGGCACGCGCCGACTTCTGCGACTGGAGTGCCTGGCCAACAAGAACGCCTGGACGCTGTTGGGGCATTTGTTTCTGGCAGTCGGTCGATACGGAAAACCTCACGCCCTGCGCACGGACAATGAGCGGTTTTTTACCGGTCGGATTTTCACTGGAGCACTGCGTCTAGCAGGCATTCGCCGCCAGCGCACGGACATCGGTTGTCCATGGCAGAACGGACGCATTGAAAGACTGTTCGGCACGCTGAAAGCAAAGCTCGATCGATGGCGTGTGCTGGACGGTGAACAATTGCGGGTAGCTCTGCGGGAATTCGACGTTTGGTACAACCGCGTGTGGCCGCACCAGAACTTAGGTGGACGGACACCATGGGAGGTTTGGTGCGGGATCGATCCGTACCGACGTGTAGTGAAACGCGTGGAATGGTTCGAAGCCTGGGACGGATTGCTTTGCGGCTTTTACCTGGACGGGTAGGTGCCAAGGGATTTGCGTACGGGGAAATCGTCTGTCCACGGAACAGAGGAATTCAGCTGCGCGAGTGACGGGGAAACGATAGAAATCGGGAAATTTTTAGCGGTGGATCAGTAGAAAACCCGACGAGCGAAGCGTCGGCGAGGCGGAAGGTCGAATGAAACACTCGAAATTCCACCCCGCCGCAAGGCGGGGAAAGTCGTTTGGACACTTGGACGGGACACCCAGCGAGCAATAACAACACCCTAAGCCAAACGTGCATTAATTTATCAGGGAAAATATATCCATTCAAACCCACCCCCTTTGCCCTTATGCAATGAAAAAGGCCGTGAAATACAAAAACAAACTCAAAGAAAATATCATCATCCTTACGAACTGAACTCCAGTATCCCCCTCACAAAAAGCACCGAATCCGGCTATAAAGAGCCGCATATCAAACAAGAAAGCAGCGACATTCATTAAACAGAGAATTTGAAACCCTCCCCAGCCCCACACACCATTTTCATCATACTTAGCTAATAAACGTGCAATCACCCCTAAAAACAAAAAAACAAGAAAAGAGCATCTTATCCAAACGGAAACATATCTACTTGGAAAGAGCAGATCATCTTTGCGAATCACTTCAATTCTCCCGCACGCTCTTTAATTGCATTTTTCAAGTCGAAAACTGTTATTCCTGCGGCAGCCCTATTACCGGCGGCCTCACCGAGTGCTTTCACTAATCCGTAATTTATCAAATAATCTTCAAAGACATTTTGTCCGCCGGACTTCAGATCACCCGAATAATACCCCCCGCCTACTGTTGCAGCATACCCGAACAGAGAAAGAGTTGCAGCCGACACACCTGTTGGAGTGGCAATTATTCCTGCCGAAAATATTTTTCCTAGTGCATTCATATCTTCTAAATTCTTTGCTCGCAAATACAAGTCTGTACTTGCATTGCCTACATCTATACCAGCCCCATAAATCAAGCAATAAGCATCAGCGCAACTATTATACTGCGGGTAATAAACTCTATCTCCAACAAGGCTTCCAAGCGTATATCGACCATCCGAATCAACTACACTACCAGTCAGCCAATCTCTCTGCTCTGACTCAACCCCAACACCCAGCCCGCTATTAGGGAATATCTTCGAAAACCCAGTCTCTGCCTCACTGGTCCAGTTGTACCCCGCAGCGTTTTCCTTGATGTAGGCAATGACCTCCGGATCAGCCTTTTCAAAGGTCTGGACATACAATCCGCTATTACCCAACGGTATCCAGTTGCCAGCCGGGTCGTAGATTCCCGGCAGCGCTACGACCATATCCGTCGCAGGCGTTCTACCATCGTCGGTAGAGGCAATGCGCAGGGCCGCTTCAATCTGCTCGGCGGTAAAGCGGCCGTCGCTTTCCTCGGCCAAAGCGGCGGCCAGCTTCTTCGCGCCATCGTGCAACTGGGCGTTGTAGGCCGTGCCACTCTTGGCAATCTCGGCCCCCAGGTTGACGTCGCCATTCACCGCCATCGCGGCCATCACGCCGGCGATTTGCGAGCCCATCAGTTCGAGGTTCTGGTCGCCGCCGACCATCTGGCTGAGCAGCTTGATCATCGCTTCGTTGGCGCCCGCCGCTGCTGCACCGGTCTTGAAGTCGCCGCCGGCGGCTTCGGCCAGCAGCCCGCCCATCAGGGCGTGGGCCATGACTTTCTGCGGGCTGCCGTCCGGGTAGTTGACCGCGTCGCCGATGAAGTTGAAGCCCACGGCCATGCCGATGTTCCGCGCCTGGCCGGCCATGGCGTCACCGAGGTTGTCGGCGTAGCTGCCGCCAAAGGCGGCCTGCTGCATGACCGACTGGACCATGCCCTGGGCAATGCTGTAGGCGGCAAAGCCGCCGATGCCTTCTGCTGTGCTGAGGTCGAAGCCTCGGGTGATGTCGTTGACGTTGTCGTGGGTAGCGCTGAAGTACTCGTTCAGTTGCGGCGTGACTACGTAGGCCGTGGCGGCCGCGATGGCGTAGCTCTTGAGTGCATCGGCACTGGCAGCCTGTTGTAGCCCCTGGCCGATATCGCCACCGTTGTTGATGGTGCCCACCGCGAGGTTGCTGGCCATCGGGCCGTAGACCGGGCCGAGGTACGCGGCCGCGACGATGGCGATGATCAGCGACGGCCCAGCGCCCAGGCTGGAACTGCTGTGGGAGTACGAGTCGTGAAGCTCCTGCACGAGGCGCCAGTCGACGTCGCCACGGGCTTCGGCGTCCTTCAGCCAGGCCAGTTGCGGGTCGGCCTTGGTCATGGCGTCGATGGCCTGACTGACGTTCTGCTGGCCGATCTGTTTCACATCGATGTGCAGGCCGTCGACCGCGTGGATGACCAGCTCGCCCTGCGCAGTGAGCTGGCTCTGGCGCAGCGTTTCGTCCGTGCTGCCTTTGCCTTTGGAGCTGCTCCAGGCCAGGTCGCTGTCGCTCTTGTGGTGGGCTTCCTGGTGCAGGTCCTTCACCGCTTCAAAGGTCACCGCGCCGCCACTGACGATGGCGATATCCCCACCGCTATCAAGCTTGGCAGCCTGGTAGGTCTGGTCGCCGCCGCTGAGTAGGGTGATGTCGGAGCCGGCGTGGATTTCGCTGCCCACGGCGCTGACGTCGGTGACTTCGTCGCGTTGGGTTTCTTTCTTGCCCCAGCTGCCTTTTTCCTTTTTGTCGTAGAGGCTGTAGTCGCTGTCGTTGGCGGCCAGTACTTGGATCTTGTCGCCGGCCACCAGGTAGGCTTCGTTGCCGGCGCTGACCTTGCTGCTGATGAGGGTGATGTCCTCGTTGGCGGCAATGAGTACGTCGCCACCGGCGTTGACGGTGGTGGACTGTTGCTGGACGTGGTCGTCCTGTTTGATGGTGCGGGTGTCGCCCTTCTTGCCGTTGGAGTAGCTGTGCGCTTCGTCGGCTGCCGAGGCGAGGGTGACGTCGCGCCCGGCGTTGATGGCGATGTCGCGGCCGGCGTCGATACGGCTGGCGATGCTGGTGACGTCGCGCCCGGCTTCGAGTTGCAGGTCGCGCCCGGCGCTCAGTTCGGAGCCGTATTGGGTGACGCTGGATTCGCTGCCCTTGGCCCGGCGCCGCTGGTAGTCAAAGCTGTCGACTTCGGTCTGGCTGCCGATGAGCAGGTCCCGGCCTGCACTGAGGCTGGCGTCGGTGCCGGCCTCGATGCGGCTGCCGATGGTCTGGATATCGCGCCCGGCGACAATCTGGAGGCTGCCGGCGGCTTCGATGCGTGAGGCCTGGCTGACGAGGTCGTCGCGCAGGCGGTCGGTGCCGCTGGTGACGTCGTGGGTGCTGACGGTGCGGGCGTTGATGACGTCGCCGGTCAGGGCTGTGAGGGTGACGTCACGTCCGTTGATGACGCCGCCGTTGGTGTTGCGCAGGTTGTCCAGGGCAAGCAGGTCGAGGCGTTTGCTGGCTTCGATGCGGCCGCTGTTGTCGAGGTTGACGGCGGTGGCGGCGAGGTCGTTGCTGGCACGCAGGGTGCCTTGGTTGACCAGCTCGCCACCGCTGATCAATGTCAGGTCACGGCCCTGGATCAACGCGCCGTCGCTGGCCAGGCGCTGGTGGGCGTTGGCCAGGTAGAGCACCGGGGCCAGGACTTTTTCGCCGTTCACGTCGATTTCTTCGAGCCAGACGATGTCGTGGGTCAGCGCGGCGACCTGGTCGGCGGAGAGGCCTACGCCCAGGCTCAGGCCAACCCTGGCCTTGTAGGCGATGGCGTTGTCCATGAGGTACTTGAAGAGCTGGTCCGCCTCACCCCACCCCGCCAGGGTGTTCTGCCCGGTGCGGTTGTACAGGGCCTGCTGCACCAGGCGTTGTTCGTAGAGGCCGTCGCCCAGGCGTTTCTGGGCCTTGTCCGGGTCGTAGCCGAGCAGGCCGAGGAGGTAGTCGGAGCTGAGGAAGCTCTTGAGGCTGGTGAGCTCGGGGTTGGTTTCGATGAGGTATTTGTGGCTGTTGTCGGGGCGCGCGGTGCTGGGGACGCCCTGGACCTGGGCGACGTTCCAGGAGGGTGCGCTGGCGCTGTCCGGGGCCTGGGGGCCGCCGTCGAGGTGGACGGCTTCGGCGCTGTCACGGGCGCCGCCGGTGCGCTGGGCGCCGCCGCTGATACCGGTGCTGTTCCACTGCAGGTCGTCGGCGCGGCCGCCGGCGCCATCGAGGCTGCGCTCGCGCTGGGTGAGCTGGATGGTCTGGCCGCTGAAGCTGTAGCTGCCGCCGGCTTCGATGGTCTGCGCGCCGCTCTGGGTGCCTTCCTGGCCACTGAGACGGAACAGGCCGTTGCTCCCCTGGGGAAGGCTGAAGCTGGGTTGGCTCACGGGGTCGATGCGCTGTTCGGCCAGGCCTGCGGGCAAGGGTTGAGCCAGGGTGGGCGCAATGGACAGGCGCTCCACCGGCTCGACGGTGCCCCCAGCGGTCACCTGGCCGGCACCGGAGTCGTTCTGGTAGGCGGAGATGACGCTGTTGTTGAGGTGCTGGCTGGCGTCGATGCGGACGTCGCCGCCGGCCTGGATGGTGGCGGAGGCGATGGGTGTGCCGGTGATGTCGACGCTGTAGCGGATCAGCTTCTGGAAGCTGTTGGGCCCGGGGTAGCCGCCGGCTTCGAGGACTTCCAGCACGCTCAGGGCGCCCGGTTGGTAGTCCGGGGAGCTGGGGTCGTTGTAGCGATTGAAGGCGTCGCGGGCGGCGACGAAGTTTTTGTATTCGAGGGTGCGGCGAGTGTAGTAGTGGCCGTCGAAGTGGTTCTCGACGCCACCCCCTGCGCCGACGTTGTCGAGGGTGTCGGCGTTCACCGCGATATCGCTGGCAGCCCAGATGGCGCTGAAGCGGTTGGTGAACTGGCTGCCACTGAAGCTGAGGCTGCCGCCCGAGCGCAGGTAGGCGCTGGCGGAGTCGGCGGTGAGGATGTCTTCGAAGGTTTCGACGGTGTAGAAGTCGAGCTCGCAACCATTGCCGGCGCAGCGGTCGTCGCGGCGGAATTCGACATGGCCGGAGATGCGCTGCCGCTCGACTTCGAGGATGTCCTTGCGATTGAGCAGGACGCTGCTGTGCAGGCTCATGTCGCCCAGGCTTTCCAGTGTGCCGGAGATGTTTTCCAGGGTGCCGGTCCAGGCGCCGGCGTCATTCGCTGCAAGGTCCAGACGGCCCAGGCTGTAGATGTCGGCATAGCGGTTGGTCAGCCCGCCGCTGACGCGCAGGGTCATGTCGTCGCCGCTGAAGAGCAGCGCGCCATTGCTTTCGCCGTCGTTGAGCAGGTCGCCGGTGTTGATCCGCAACTGGCCGGCGCTGCCGAGGGTGCCGTGGTTGTTCAGCGTGCCGCTGTTGGCGGTGAGGCTGCCGGCGGCGGTGACGCGGCCGTGGTTGCTCAAGGTGCCGGCGCCGAGGGTGACGTTTTGCCCACCGGTGACGCTGGCGCCCTGGCTGATGTCGAGCTGGCTGGCGGAGAGGTTGAGGTCGCCCAGGCTGCTGACGCGGCCGGCGCCGCTGTAGGTGCCGGTCAGTTGGAGGTCGAGGCTGCCGTCACTGGCGAGCAGGCCGTCGTTGCTCCAGTTGCCGCCGCGCCCGGTCAGGGCCTGGCTGGCAAGCAGCTGGCCGCTGGCGGTCTGGCTGAACTGGCCGATGTCGAGGTTGAGCCAGCCGGCCTGCAGGACGCTGCTGTTGCTCCAGCGCTCGGCGGTGATGTCGAGGCGGCCGGTGGTGATGAAGTGGCCGCCGGCCTGGGTGATCTGCCCGGCGCTGACGCCAAACTGGCCGGTGCCGACGTGCAGGAAAGTGCCGCCGTCGTTGGCGAGCCCGCCGAGGTTCAGAGCGAGGTCGGTGTTGGCGGTTTCCAGGCGACCGTTGGTGTTGTCGAGGTAGCCGGTGGTGAGCGTCGTGGCGCCGCTTTGGCCGAGGGCGCGCAGGCGGCCGTTCTGGTTGCGGAGGGAGGCGGTGTTGAGGTCCAGGGTGCCGCTGCTTTCGATCAGGCCGCTTCGGTTGTCCAGGGCGTTGCGCAGGCTGAAGTCGATGCTCATGGCGCCGATCTGGCCGCCCTGGTTGTCGAGGTTGTCGCCGTTGAGCACGAGGGTCTGCGCGGCATAGAGGCCGCCGCCCTGGTTGTCGAGGGTGGCGGTGCTGAGGCGGTGGTCGCCGCTGACTGCGGAGAGGTGGCCGCTACGGTTGTCGAGGCCGCTGGTGGCGGTGATGTCGAGGCTGTGCGCCTGGGTGATGCCGGCGTTGTTGCTGAACCCGCCAGTGATCAGTTTGAGCGCGCCTGTGAGGCTGGCGAGGATGCCGCCGGCACTGTTGTCGAGGCTGGCGCTGTGGAGGTCGAGGTTACCGCTCTGGCTGAGCAGGCGGCCGTTCTGGTTGCTGATGGCGCCTTGGGTTTCAAGGGTGATGTTGCCCTGCCCTTGCAGGGTGCCGCCGCTGTTGCTGACGCTGGCGGCGCTGATGGCGAGGCTGCCGGCCTTGCTGAACAGCAGGCCGTCCTGGTCGTTGAGCAGGTCGCCGCGCAGTACGAGGGACAGGTCGCCCAGCGCCGCGAGAGTGCCGGCGGCGCGGTTGTCGAAGTGGCCGGCCAGGAGTTGGAGCAGGCCCTGGCTGGCGATCTGGCCTGCCTGGTTGTCGACGTTGGCGGCACTCAGGTCGAGCCGCGTACCACTGGCGATGACCGAGCGGGCGCCGATATTGAGCAGGTCGCCCAGCAGGTGCAGGTCGAGGTTGCCCTGGCTGGTCAGGCTGCCGCCGCTGTTGTCCAGGCGGCGGGCGCTGAGGTTGATGCTGGCGGCGTTGATCTGCCCGCCCTGGTTGAGGAGCTCGGTCTGCGCCTGGTCGAGGGTGAGTTGCTGCTGGGCGCTGATCACTCCGCCCGCGCGGTTATCCAGTTGGCCGGCGATGCTCAGGCGGGTGCCTTGCTGGCCGGAGAGGTAGCCACCCTGGTTGTTCAGGCTGGCGGCTCTGACGCTTTGCTGGCCGAGGCTGACCAGGGCACCTTCGCCGTGGTTGTCCAGCGCGCCACTGAGGGTGAGGTCGAGGGTCCCGAGCTTGCTGGAGAGGGTGCCGCCCAGGCTGTTGTCTAGGTCGGCGGCGTTGACCAGCAGGCTTTGCCAGCCGGAGAGCAGGCCCTGGTTGGCGTTGCGCAGGGCGCCGGTGTTGAGGGTGAGTTGCTGGGCGCTGATGATCCGCCCGGCGTCGCCGTTGTCGATACTCGTGGCGTTGAGGGTGACGCTGTTGGCGCTGGAGATTTCCCCGCCACGGTTGTCGAGGTGGCGCAGGTTGTCGATGCGCAGCAGGCCGCCGACGCTAAGCACGGCGCCACGGTTGTCGAGGTCGCCGCCGGCGAGGTCGAGGCTGAGGTCGCCGCCGGTGATCAGCCGGCCTTGTTGCTGGATGAGTTGCTGGACTCGCAGGTTGAGCTGGCCGCCGGCGGAGAGTTCGCCGCTGTGGCGGTTGTCCACGGTGTTGGCGGTGAGGTCGAGCACGCCCTGGGTGGTGATGAGGCCGCCGCGGTTGTCGATGTTCTGCGCGCGGAGGGCGAGTTGCTGCTGGCCGCTGATGATGCCGGCCTGGTTGTCGAGGTCGGCGGTCGTGGCATCGAGCCGAGCTTGCGCGGTGAGGCGACCGTTCTGGTTGTTGACGGCGCCGGTGGTCAGCGTGAGGTCCTGCCCGCCACTCAGGCTGCCACCCTGGTTGTTCAGGCTGGCACTGCGCACGTCGAGCGTGGTGCCGGCCGCCAGGGCGCCGTCGCCCTGGTTATCCAACTGGCCATCGAGGGCCGCGTCTATTGCGCCCTGGCTGGCGACAGTGCCGCCGATGCTGTTGTTCAGGGTGCCGGCGCGCAAGGACAGCTGGTGTTTGCCGTAGAGCACGCCCGACTGGCTGTTGTCGATGGCGCCGCCCAGCACCTGCACGCTCAGTTTGTCGCCGGAGACGAGGCGCCCGCCCTGGTTGTTCAGCCCGGCGAGGGTGAGCCAGAAGCTCTGCTGGCTGGAGATTTCGCCGCCGGCGCTGTTGTCGAGTTGCGCGAGGTTGCGCAGGAGCAATCGGCCCGGCGTGGCGATCAGGCCGCCGGAGCTGTTGCCGAGGCTGCCGCCGGTGAAATCGAGGTCGATGCCGCCGTTGCTGACCAGTTGGCCGCCGCCGTGCTGGTCCAGTGCCCGTACCTGGCCGGCCACCTGTCCGGCCGACTCCAGGCGCCCCTTCTCGCTGTTGTCCAGCCGCGCATAGGCCAGCAGCAGGTCGGCGCCGCTGAGGATGCGCCCGGCCTGGGCGTTGAGCAGTGTGGCGCCGCGCAGGTCCAGCACGCCCTTGGCGCTGAGCACGCCGCCCTGCCGGTTATCGAGGGTGGCCGCGGTGACGCCGAGGGTGGCGTCGGTGAGCAGTTTGCCGCCCTGGTTGTTCAAGGCGTTGGCGCTGACGTTCAGCGCCTGCGCACTGGAGAGGGTGCCAGTGCGGTTGTCGACCTGGGCCGCCGTGACCGTGAGCACGCCTTCGCTGATCAGTTGGCCACGGTCATGGTTGTCCAGCACGCCGGACAGTTGCAGTTCGACGTTGCCCTGGCTGCTGACGCGTCCCTGGCTGTTGTTCAGGTGTCCGCCACGCAGCAGCACAGCGTCCTGCCCTATCAGGTCGCCGGCCTGGTTGACCAGGTCATCACCGGTCACTTGCAGCCGGCCATCGCTGGCGATGCGCCCGGCGCTGTTGTCGAGTTGGCCTGCATCGAGGCTGACGGTGCCGTGGCTGCTGATTTCGCCGCGCTGATTGAGCAGTTCGCCGGCGCGCAGGTCGATTCCGTGGGTGGCGCCGATCCAGCCGCCCTGGCGATTGTCGAGGGTTTGTGCGGCAAGACCGAGGGCACCGCCACTGAGCAGGCTGCCGCTCTGGTTGTTCAAGCCGCTGACCTGCAGCGTGAAGCCATGCTGGCTGGACACTTCGCCGCCTGCGCTGTTGTTCAATTGCTCCAGGTTGCGCAGCAGCAGCTGGCCGGGCGTGGTCAGCAGCCCCCCCTGACTGTTGTCGAGGCTGCCACCGGTGAAATCGAGGTCGATGCCGCCGTTACTGACCAGTTGGCCGCCGCCGTGCTGGTCCAGGCTATTGAGCTGCCCGCTGACCCTGCCAGCGGCTTCGAGTCGGCCTTGGTTGCTGTTATCGACGCGGGCCTGGCTGAGCAGCAGGTCGGCGCCGCCAAGGACGCGCCCGGACTGACTGTTGAGCAGGCTGGCGCCACGCAGGTCGATGCGGCCCTTGCCGCTGATGACACCGCCCTGGCGGTTGTCGAGGGTGGCCGCGGCGACGTTGAGCGCCGCGTCAGTCAGCACCTTGCCGCCCTGGTTGTTCAGGGCATTGGCGCTGATGTTCAGCGCTTGTGCACTGGAGACTGTGCCGGCGCGGTTATCCACCTGCGCCGCCGTGACGGTCAGAGCACCCTCGCTGCTGAGTTGCCCGCCAGCCTGGTTGTCGAGTGCTCCTGAGAGTTCGAGGGTCAGGTCGCGCTGGCTGCTGAGCACCCCGCCCTGGCTGTTGTCGAGCGTGGCGCCGTGCAGGCTCAGGCCCTGCTGGCTGAGCAGGCTGCCGCCCTGGTTGACCAGGCGATCCACCTGAACTTGCAGGCCGGCATCGCCGAGCAGTTGGCCGCCGCTGTTGTCGGCGCGGGTAGCCTGAACCGTCAGGGTGCCGCGACTGGAGATCGCCGCGCCCTGATTGAACAGCTCCGTGGTGCGCAACTCGAGCGCATTCATGGCGCCGACCCAGCCGCCCTGGCGGTTGATCAGTTGCTGCGCGAGGACTTGTAGCGAGGCTTCGCTGAGCAGCTCGCCGCCGTTCTGTTCGAAGCGTTCGACCTGGGCGAGGAGATTGCCCTTGGCGCCGATCCGCCCGCCACTGGCGTTCAGGACGGTGCGGGCGTTGAGTATCAGGGCGGCAGTGTCGCTCTGGATCAAGCCCGCGTTGCTCAGACTCTCCAGCGCCAGATTCAGGTCGCGCCGGGCAACGACACGACCTTGATCACGGTTGTCCAGGCTGCCGTCGGAAAGGTTCACCGAGGCATCGCCGACGATCTGGCCGCCCCGGTTGTCCAGCGCGGCGGCCTGAACGGCCAACTCGCCCTGGCTGGAGATCAGCCCGCCGCCCTGGTTGCTCAACTGACCGGCACGCACCCATTGGGCGCCCTCGCTGCGCAGGCTGCCGCCCTGGCTGTTGTTCAGTGCCCCAGTAACCTGGGCGCTGAGCATCCCGTCGGTGGACAGCAGCCCCTGCTGGCTGTTGTCCAGCGTGCCGAGCGTCAGGTTCAGCGCCTGCGCGGCGCTGAACAGGCCCAGTCGGTTGTCCAGGGTGCCACCCTGCACCTGGATGAAGGCCGCACTGACCTCGCCGCCGCGGTTGCCCAGCAGCCGCCCGGACAGGCTCAGGGCGTTACTGGCCAGCACCCGGCCCTGGTTGTTCAGGGTGGTGGTGTTGACCGTGGTGTTGCTCGCGCGCAGGCTGGCGCCCGGTGCGTTGTCGAGCATGCCGCTGACGGTGGCCTCAAGGTTGCGACTGGCGACCACGCTGCCGCTGTTACGCAGGTTCTGCGTGGCGATCGCCACGTCGCCCTGGGCGTTGCGGCTGTTGTCCGGGTTGACGCCGGCTTCGAGGATGCCGTTGTTGCCGATCTGCGCGGCGCTGACCTGCACGCGCGAACCGGCAGCCACCTGGCCCTGGTTGCTCAGCGTGCCATTGGCCGCCAACTCGACGTCACCCGCCGCATAGGCCGGGCCGCTGACGCTGATGTCCTGCGCCTTGGCGCGCAGGCTGCCGGCGGAACTGGCCTGCGAAAACGTCAGCTGGCCGTTGGCGTCGATCTGGATATCGCCGGCACTGGCGGCCATGTTGCCGGCCAGCCTCACTCCCACGCCCTGCTCCGTACCCACCAGGCGGATGGCGCCGGCGTACATACCGCCCAGCGCCGAGCTGTCGATGGCCAACTGCGGCTTCGGGCTGCCGTCGTCCGGCTTGGCGGTGGCAGCGAGACTTTCCGCATCCACCTGATTACGCCCGGCCACCACGGTCAGTTGGTTGGCATGCAAGGCGGCATTGATTCGGGTAGCGCGGCTGATCAGCTCGAAGCGATCCTGGTCGAGCCCGTTCAGCCCCGTCCCTTCGATGGCAATCTCGCCGCCGCTGACGTCGTAACCCTGCAGGCGCCCGGCATCCAGCAACGGCTTGCCGGTGGTCAGCGTCGCCCTTGGCGTGTTGATGAAGCCGCAACCGTTGCAGGTGATCCCATGGGGGTTGGCGACTATGACGTGGGCGGCCTGCCCGGCCACTTCGGTGTAGCCGCGCAGTTGCGAGGGGTTGGCCCCGGTGACTTCGTTGAGGATCTTGTTGGCCGCGCCGCCCTTGAGGTTCGGGTTGCCGACGATCATCCCGCCCCGCTGGGTGATCTGGGTCTTGTCGATGGCGTTGTTGAGGATCAGCCCCTGCTCGCCGACGTTGTAGTCGCTGAACCTGTTGTGGGAGAGGCCCGCTCCGTTGGGCGTGGCGATGTTGACGATGGGCACGCCATTGCCCGCCGCACCTACCGTGGTGTTGCCACCCGCTGCCGAATCCACCGCCAGCTCTGCCGCCGCCGCAACAAGGGGGTTGAGGATCAGCAGCCCCGACAGGACGCTGGCGAGCAGTTGGCAGGCGGGGTGGCGAATGTCCATCTTGCGCGTCTCGTCACAAATAACCGGGACGCAAATCCTAGGGACTAGGCAAGCACGGAAATATCAGCCAGTTCCCTCCCTGGCGTGGGATCGGTCTTCATCTACCCAAACGACAACGGCCCGCCAGGAAGGCGGGCCGTTCTGCATCGGAAAACAAACAGTGTCAGATGGTGCGCGAGAAGCGCTCCTGCTGCGCGCCCCCCAGGTAGGCGTCGAAAGCCATGGCCACGCTGCGCATCATCAGCTGGCCCTGGGGCAGCAGCACCAGCGCGTCGTCGTGCAGTTCGATCAGGCCGTCGCCGACCTGCTCCTGCAACTGACGCAGCGCGCCCTCGAAGTACTCGCCAAAGCGAATGCCATGGCGCTCCTCCAGCGGGGCGTAGTCCACCCGGCCATGGCACATCAGCGCGCTGATCACCTCGCGGCGCAGGCGGTCGTCGTCGGTCAGGCGATAGCCCTTGTGCACCGGCAGCAGGCCCTCATTGAGCCGCGCGTAGTACTGCGACAGCTCCTTCACGTTCTGTCCGTAGGTGTCACCGACCTTGCTGATGGACGACACACCGAGGGCGATCAGGTCGCAGTCGGCATGGGTCGAATAGCCCTGGAAGTTACGCTGCAGGGTGCCGTTGCTGCGGGCCACGGTGAGTTCGTCGTCCGGCAGGGAAAAATGGTCCATGCCGATGTAGACGTAGCCCGCTTCGGTCAGGCGCTGGATGGTCAGCTCCAGCAGTTCCAGCTTGCGCTCCGGTGGCGGCATGTCCTCGCGGCGGATCAGCCGCTGCGCGCGTACCCGCTCGGGCAGGTGGGCGTAGCTGTAGGCGGCGATGCGGTCGGGGCGCAGGGCGATGATCTTGCCGAGGGTGGTGTCGAAGCTCGCCACGGTCTGCAGCGGCAGGCCATAGATCAGGTCCACCGAGACCGACTTGAACTTCGCCTCGCGCGCCGCCGCCACCAGGTCGAAGACCTGCTGCTCGCTCTGCACGCGGTTGACTGCTTCCTGCACCTTCTCGTCGAAATCCTGCACGCCGAAGCTCAGGCGGTTGAAGCCCTGGGCGCGCAGCTCGGCGATGCGCTCGCGGCTGATGGTGCGCGGGTCGACCTCGATGGAGAATTCGTGGGCGTCGCTTTCGTCGAGGTTGAAATGCTCGCGCAGGCTGTCCATCACCTCGCTGAGCTGCTCGCTGGTCAGGTAGGTCGGCGTGCCGCCGCCCAGGTGCAGCTGGGTGAGCTTGCGCGTGCCGTCGAACAGCTCGGCCTGCATGGCGATCTCGCGCTTGAGGTAATCCAGGTACTCCACGGCGCGGTGGGTCTTCTGGGTGATGATCTTGTTGCAGGCGCAGTAGTAGCAGAGGCTCTTGCAGAACGGGATATGGATGTACACCGAGAGCGGCTTGGCCGCGCTCCCGTTGCCGGGATGGTTGCTGCGCCGGGCGGCCGCGCGGTAGTCGTCGGCGGCGAACGCGCCATGGAACTGCGGCGCGGTGGGGTAGGAGGTGTAGCGCGGGCCGGGACGGTCGTACTTCTCCACCAGCGCGCGGTTGAAACTCATCGATTCGGGCATGACACGGGCTCCTGAGGCGCTGGCAGTCTGTCGCTGCGAGTCGCCGCCGCACGATACTCCGCTCAAGCTACGCGCCTCCTGCGCAGGATCAAGAAGTTCTGTCGTACAGGACGAATCTCCACCTTCCTGCAGTAGCTGCTGATCGAGGGCAGCACGCCTGTTCACGCATTGGCAATTGAATGGCCATCGCTATTTACTTTTATATACAGCGAAACACCAAGTTGCGCACGTTCGCAGCAATATCCCGCCTCGTTTTGGAATTCCCCTTGATCTGTGTCTAGGCTGGACCTCTGCAGCACCTTCGAGTGCGAAGAAAAAATAGAGATTCCACAAGACTGACCGTGATTCGGCTTATGGCAAGACCCGCGAGTACAGGTACCCACTCACCTGTCCGGGGTGGCTACGGCTGGATGGAACGAACCGTTGCTGACGGTACCTTCAAGGGACTGCGTGCAGAATGGCTACTTCAATTCCAGCCGGCGACCGCTATCGCGCCCTCGGCTTGTCGACCCTGGCCTTTACCCTGTGCTTCGCCGTATGGACGCTGTTCTCCATCCTCGGCCTGCAGATCAAGAACGAGTTCGGCCTCAGCGATACCCAGCTCGGCCTGCTGATGGCAACACCGGTGCTGACCGGCTCGATCTCGCGCATCTTCCTCGGCCTGTGGACCGACCGTTACGGCGGCCGCTGGGTGTTCGGCCTGCTGATGCTGGTGTCGGCCGTCTGCGTCTACCTGCTGACCTTCGCCAACAGCTTCCCGATGCTGCTGGTGGCCGCGCTGGGTGTGGGCCTGGCCGGCGGCGGCTTCATCGTCGGCACCGCCTACACCGCCACCTGGTTCGAACCGGCGCGCCAGGGCACCGCGCTGGGCATCTTCGGCGCCGGTAACGTCGGCGCCGGCCTGACCAACCTCGCCGCCCCGCTGCTGATGCTTGCCCTGGGCTGGCGTGGCGCGGCACTGGTCTACGCCATCGTGCTGGGGGTGATGGGCATCCTGTTCATCCTGCTGGCCAAGACCGACCCGCAGGCCGCCACCCGCCAGGCCAAGGCCGTGCCGCTGGCCGAGCAACTGGCGCCGCTGGCCGAGCTGCGCGTGTGGCGCTTCTCGCTGTACTACTTCTTCGTCTTCGGCGCCTTCGTGGCTCTGGCCCTGTGGCTGCCGCACTACCTGATGGAGGTCTACGGCCTGGGCCTGGCCGCCGCCGGTTTCGTTGCCGCGCTGTACACCGTGCCGGCCTCGCTGTTCCGCATCCTCGGCGGCTGGCTGTCGGACCGCTACGGCGCGCGCCGGGTGATGTACTGGACCCTGAGCCTGTCGGTGATCTGCACCTTCCTGCTCAGCTATCCACCGACTCGTTACGTGGTCACCGGCGTGCGCGGCGAGGTGGAGTTCGCCATGCACCTGGGGCTGATCGGCTTCGCCGCGATCATCATCGTGCTGGGCTTCTTCATGTCCCTGGGCAAGGCGGCGGTGTTCAAGCACATCCCCACCTACTACCCGCAGCACGTCGGCGTAGTCGGGGGTCTGGTGGGCATGATGGGCGGCCTGGGCGGCTTCCTGCTGCCGCTGACCTTCGGCATGCTCAATGACGTGGTCGGCATCTGGCAGAGCTGCTTCATGCTGCTGTTCCTGATCGCCGCCGGCGCCCTGGCCTGGATGCACTACGCGATCCGCATGGCCGAGCGCGTGGAATGGGCCGAGCGCAGTTCCTCCCGCGACCTGCCGGAACTCTCCACCCCCAGCAGCTTCGTGCTGCGCGAATGGCACCCCGAAGACCCGACGTTCTGGGAGCAGACCGGCAAGCGCATCGCCACGCGCAACCTGTGGATCTCCATCCCCAACCTGCTGCTGGCCTTCGCCATCTGGATGGTCTGGTCGGTGGTGGTGGCCAAGCTGCCGCTGGCGGGCTTCGAGTACAGCGCCAACCAGCTGTTCTGGCTGGCCGCCCTGCCCGGCCTGTCCGGCGCCACCCTGCGCATCTTCTACAGCTTCATGGTGCCGATCTTCGGCGGACGGCGCTGGACGGCGCTGTCCACCGCCTCGCTGCTGCTGCCGGCGCTGTGGATCGGTTTCGCCGTGCAGAACCCGAACACGCCGTACCTGGTGATGCTGATCCTCGCGCTGCTCTGCGGCCTGGGCGGCGGCAACTTCTCCTCGAGCATGGCGAACATCTCGTTCTTCTTCCCCAAGCAGGCCAAGGGCGCGGCCATGGGCCTGAACGCCGGGCTGGGCAACCTGGGCGTGAGCGTCATGCAGTTCGCCGTGCCGCTGTGCATCACCATGGCGGTGTTCGGCGGCCTGGGCGGCGAGCCACAGATGACCAGCGCCGGCACGCCGCTGTGGCTGCAGAACGCCGGCTTCATCTGGGTGCCCTTCATCATCGTCGCGACTCTGGCCGCGTGGTTCGGCATGAACGACATCGCCAGCGCCAAGTCGTCCTTCGCCGACCAGATGGCGATCTTCAAGCGCAAGCACACCTGGCTGATGAGCGTGCTCTACACCGGCACCTTCGGCAGTTTCATCGGTTTCTCGGCCGGCTTCCCGCTGCTCGCCGGGCACCTGTTCCCCGGTGTCGACGTGCTCAAGTTCGCCTTCCTCGGCCCGCTGATCGGCGCGCTGGCCCGCGCCTTCACCGGCGGCCTGGCGGATCGCTTCGGCGGCGGGCGGATCAGCCTCTGGGTGTTCGTCGCCATGGCCGTGTGCGTTGGCGGCGTGCTGTTCTTCATCGAAGGCAAGGACCAGCCGGGGGCCTTCTGGGGCTTCCTGGCGATGTTCCTGCTGCTGTTCTTCTTCTCCGGCGTGGGCAATGCCAGCACCACGCAGATGATCCCGGCGATCTTCCGCATCATGACGCCGCGCCTGTTCCCCAGCCTGCCCGCCGAGCAACAGTCACTGCAGAGCGAGAAGGAGTCCGCCGCCGCGGTGGGCTTCATCTCGGCGGTGGCGGCCTATGGCGGCTTCTTCATCCCGAAATCGTTCGGCAGTTCGTTCGACCTCACCGGAGGCCCGGAATGGGCGCTCTACGGGTTCATCGTGTTCTATGGACTGTGTATCGCGCTGACCTGGTTCTACTACACCCGTGGCAATGCCGAAGTTCGTTGCTGACGAGCTGCGTTGCTGAAGAGTCGCGTTGCTAGAGAGGCGCGTTGCTAACCGCGCGCCCTGCCAAGGAGGAGAAACATGAGCTTCTTCATCGACCGTCTGCGCTACCTGGTCAAGCGTCCTCCGGAGTTCGCCGGTGGCCACGGCGAAACCCGCGATGAGAGCCGCGACTGGGAAGACGGCTACCGCCAGCGCTGGCAGTTCGACAAGATCGCCCGCTCGACCCACGGGGTGAACTGCACCGGCTCCTGCAGCTGGAAGATCTACGTGAAGAACGGCCTGGTCACCTGGGAAACCCAGCAGACCGACTACCCGCGCACCCGCCCCGACCTGCCCAACCACGAGCCCCGTGGCTGCCCGCGCGGTGCAAGCTACTCCTGGTACCTGTACAGCGCCAACCGGCTGAAATACCCCATGGTGCGCAAGGCGCTGGTGCAGCTGTGGCGCGAGGCGCTGGCGACCCACAAGGACCCGGTGCTGGCCTGGGCGAGCATCGTCGAGGACCCGCAGAAGGCGAAGCAGTACAAGTCCATCCGTGGCCGTGGCGGGTTCGTCCGCGCAGACTGGGACGAGATGCAGACCCTGGTAGCCGCCGCCAACGTCTACACCGTGAAGACCTACGGCCCGGACCGCGTCGCCGGCTTCTCGCCGATCCCGGCGATGTCGATGGTTTCCTATGCGTCGGGCACCCGCTACCTGTCGCTGATCGGCGGGGTGTGCCTGTCCTTCTACGACTGGTACTGCGACCTGCCGCCCGCCTCGCCGCAGGTATGGGGCGAACAGACCGACGTGCCCGAGTCCGCCGACTGGTACAACTCCGGCTACATCATCGCCTGGGGTTCCAACGTCCCGCAGACCCGCACCCCCGACGCGCACTTCTTCACCGAGGTGCGTTACAAGGGCACCAAGACCATCGCCATCACCCCGGACTACGCGGAAATCTCCAAGCTCTGCGACGAGTGGATGAGCGCCAAGCAGGGCACCGACTCCGCGCTGGCCATCGCCATGGGCCATGTGATCTTCAAGGAATTCCACCTGGAGAAACCCAGCGCCTACTTCACCGACTACATCCGCCGCTACACCGACATGCCGATCCTGGTCGAGCTGGAACAGCGCGACGACGGCAGCCTGGTGCCAGGCAAGCAACTGCGCGCCAGCGACTTCGACGGCAACCTGGAGCAGGCCAACAACCCCGAATGGAAGACCGTGGCCTGGGACGAGAGCGGTGATCGCCTGGTAGTACCGCGCGGCGCCATCGGCTTCCGCTGGGGCGAGAGCGGCCACTGGAACCTGGAGCAGGTCGACGCCGACGGCAAGGAAATCAGCCTGCGCCTGTCGCAGCTGGGCCAGCATGACGAAGTGGCGCGGGTGGCCTTCCCCTACTTCGGCGGCATCGAGCGCCAGCACTTCCCCAACGTCAAAGTGCGCGACGTCATCTACCACCACGTGCCGGCCAAGCGCCTGAAACTGGCCGATGGCCGCGAAGTGCTGGCGGTCACGGTGTTCGACCTGACCGCTGCCAACTACGGTATCGACCGTGGCCTGCAGGCCACCGTCGGCGGCGCGGGCGAGGACGATGGCGCCAGCGACTACGGGCAGATCAAGCCCTACACCCCGGCCTGGCAGGAGGCGATCACCGGGGTGCCGGCGGCGCAGATGATCCGCATCGCCCGCGAGTTCGCCCACAACGCCGACAAGACCCACGGGCGTTCCATGATCATCGTCGGTGCCGGGATGAACCACTGGTACCACATGGACATGAACTACCGCGGGCTGATCAACATGCTCATCCTCTGCGGTTGCATCGGCAAGAGCGGCGGCGGCTGGTCGCACTACGTCGGCCAGGAAAAGCTGCGCCCGCAGACCGGCTGGACGCCGCTGGCCTTCGCCCTCGACTGGCACCGCCCGCCGCGCCACATGAACGGCACCTCGTTCTTCTACAACCACTCCAGCCAGTGGCGTTACGAGAAACTGGAAGTGAAGGAGCTGCTCTCCCCGCTGGCCCGCCCGCAGGACTTCAGCGGCAGCCTGGTGGACTTCAACGTGCGCGCCGAGCGCATGGGCTGGCTGCCCTCCGCGCCGCAGCTGGGGATCAACCCGCTGCGCCTGGCCGCCGCCGCCCAGGCTGCTGGCAAGAGCACCGTGGACTACACCGTCGAGCAGCTGAAAAGCGGCCAGCTGAAATTCGCCAGCGAAGACCCGGACAACCCGCAGAACCACCCGCGCAACCTGTTCGTCTGGCGTTCCAACCTGCTCGGTTCCTCCGGCAAGGGCCACGAGTACATGCTCAAGTACCTGCTGGGCACCAAGCATGGCGTGCTCGGCAAGGACCTGGGCGAAGTGGGCAAACAGAGGGCCGAGGAAGTGGTTTGGAAGGACGACCCCATCGAAGGCAAGCTCGACCTGCTGACCACCCTGGACTTCCGCATGTCCACCACCTGCCTGTATTCGGACGTGGTGCTGCCCACCGCCACCTGGTACGAGAAGGACGACCTCAACACCTCGGACATGCACCCCTTCATCCACCCGCTCACCGCCGCCACCGACCCGGCCTGGGAAGCGCGCAGCGACTGGCAGATCTACGACGGCATCGCCCAGGCCTTCTCGCGCCTGTGCGTCGGCCACCTGGGCGAGGAAACCGACCTGGTCACCCTGCCCCTGCAGCACGACAGCCCCGGCGAGCTGGCCCAGCCCGAAGTGCGTGACTGGAAGAAAGGCGAGTGCGAGGCAATCCCCGGCAAGACCATGCCGTCGCTCATCGAGGTCAAGCGCAACTACCCGGAAACCTACGAGCGCTTCAGCTCCGTCGGCCCGCTGCTGGACACCATCGGCAACGGCGGCAAGGGCATCGCCTGGAAGACCGAGACCGAGGTCGACCTGCTCGGCAAGCTCAATTACCGCAAGCTCGAAGGCTCCGCCGCCGGCCGGCCGAAGATCGCCTCGGCCATCGACGCCGCCGAGATGATCCTCGCCCTGGCGCCGGAGACCAACGGCCAGGTGGCGGTGAAGGCCTGGGCGGCGCTGTCGAAGATCACCGGGCGCGACCACACGCACCTGGCCAAGCCCAAGGAAGAGGAGAAAATCCGCTTCCGCGATCTCGTGGCGCAGCCGCGCAAGATCATCTCCAGCCCCACCTGGTCGGGCCTGGAAGACGAGCACGTGAGCTACAACGCCTGCTACACCAACGTCCACGAGCTGATCCCGTGGCGCACCGTCACCGGCCGCCAGCAGTTCTACCAGGACCACCCGTGGATGCGCGCCTTCGGCGAGAGCCTGATGGTCTATCGCCCGCCCATCGACACCAAGGCCGCCGCCAGCGTTGCCGCGCCGAAGAGCAACGGCAACCCGGAGATCGCCCTGAACTGGCTGACCCCGCACCAGAAGTGGGGCATCCACTCCACCTACAGCGACAACCTGCTGATGCAGACCCTGTCGCGCGGCGGGCCGATCGTCTGGATGTCCGAGGATGACGCGCGCTCCATCGGCGTCTCCGACAACGACTGGATCGAGCTGTACAACGCCAACGGCGCCATCGCCGCCCGCGCAGTGGTGAGCCAGCGAGTGCGCCCGGGCATGGCGATGATGTACCACGCCCAGGAACGCATCCTGAACATCCCCGGTTCGGAGATGACCGGCACCCGCGGCGGCATCCACAACTCGGTCACCCGGGTCTGCCCCAAGCCGACCCACATGATCGGCGGCTACGCGCAGCTCTCCTACGGCTTCAACTACTACGGCACCGTGGGCTCCAACCGCGACGAGTTCGTCATCGTGCGCAAGATGCGCCGCATCGACTGGCTCGACGGTGAAGGCAACGACTATCAGCAGGAGGCCGTCAAATGAAGATTCGTTCCCAGGTCGGGATGGTCCTGAACCTCGACAAGTGCATCGGTTGCCACACCTGCTCGGTCACCTGCAAGAACGTCTGGACCAGCCGCGAAGGCATCGAGTACGCCTGGTACAACAACGTCGAGACCAAGCCCGGCATCGGCTACCCCAAGGAGTGGGAGAACCAGAAGAAATGGAACGGCGGCTGGGTACGCAACGCCGACGGCTCCATCAACCCGCGCATCGGCGGCAAGTGGCGGGTGCTGGCGAACATCTTCGCCAACCCGGACCTGCCGGAGATCGACGACTACTACGAACCCTTCACCTTCGACTACCAGCACCTGCACAGCGCCAAGCAGGGCGAGCACCAGCCGGTGGCGCGGCCGCGTTCGCTGATTTCCGGGCAGCGCATGGACAAGGTGGAATGGGGCCCGAACTGGGAAGAGCTGCTGGGCACCGAGTTCGCCAAGCGGCGCAAGGACATCAACTTCGACCAGGTCCAGGCGGACATCTACGGGCAGTTCGAAAACACCTTCATGATGTACCTGCCACGCCTGTGTGAGCACTGCCTGAACCCGGCGTGCGTGGCCTCGTGCCCCAGCGGCGCGATCTACAAGCGCGAGGAAGACGGCATCGTCCTCATCGACCAGGACAAGTGCCGCGGCTGGCGCATGTGCATCAGTGGCTGCCCGTACAAGAAGATCTACTACAACTGGAAAAGCGGTAAGTCGGAGAAGTGCATCTTCTGCTATCCGCGCATCGAGACCGGCCAGCCCACCGTCTGCTCGGAAACCTGCGTCGGGCGCATCCGCTACCTCGGCGTGCTGCTCTACGACGCCGACCGCATCGAGGAAGTGGCCGCCTCCAAGGACGACCGCGACCTCTACCATCGCCAGTGCGAAATTTTCCTCGATCCGCACGACCCGGCCGTCATCGCCCAGGCGCGCAAGGACGGCATCCCCGACAACGTGATCGCCGCCGCGCAAGCCTCGCCGGTGTACAAGCTGGCCATGGACTGGAAGCTGGCCCTGCCGCTGCACCCGGAGTACCGCACCCTGCCGATGGTCTGGTACGTGCCGCCGCTCTCCCCGATCCAGTCCGCCGCCGAGGCCGGGCACGTGGAGTTCGACGGCGTGCTGCCCAAGGTCGAGTCGCTGCGCATCCCGGTGCGCTACCTGGCCAACATGCTCACCGCCGGCGAGGAAGCCCCGGTGGTGCTGGCGCTGAAACGCCTCATGGCGATGCGCGTGTACATGCGCGCCAAGCACGTCAACAAGGAGCTGAACACCGAAGTGCTGCAACAGGTCGGCCTGACCCAGAACCAGGTCGAGGAGATGTACCGCTACCTGGCCATCGCCAACTACGAGGATCGCTTCGTCATCCCCACCGGGCACCGCGAGCACATCCCCGAGGCCTACGCCGAACGCAGCGGCTGCGGCTTCACCTTCGGCGACGGCTGCAACGGCGGCGGCAACAACCAGGTCAGCCTGTTCGGCGGGCGCAAGAACACCACCACGCTGGTCAAGCCGGTCGAGACCTTCGACCCGGTGGAGGACAGCCGCCATGGGTAACTACGAAGCCATCCCCAAACCTCACGACGGCCCCATCGTTGGCCTGCTCAGCCTGCGCGTCCTCGCGCGCCTGCTCGACTACCCCAGCGCCGAGCTGCAGGCGGCCTGCGCCGAAGCCGTGGAAATTCTGGACGGCGAGGACCGCCTGCCGCTGAAGCTGCGCGCCGAGCTGGCGCAGTGGTGCGGCGAGCTGGCCGCAGGCGAGTTGCTGGACCTGGAGGAAGCCTACGTCGAGCTGTTCGACCGCGGCCGCGCCACTTCGCTGCTGCTGTTCGAGCACGTGCATGGCGAATCCCGCGATCGCGGCCAGGCCATGGTCAACCTGCTGGCCGAGTACGAGGCCGCCGGCTTCCAGCTCGACGCCCGCGAACTGCCGGACTACCTGCCGCTGTTCCTGGAGTACCTGTCCACCCGCAGCCACGAGGAAATCGGCCAGTGGCTGGGCGACATCCAGCACATCCTCGCCCTGCTTGCCGCGCGCCTGGATGAACGCGACACCTGCTACGCGCTGGTGCCCCACGCCCTGCTCGCGCTGATCGGCGCCACCGAAGCCGTCGAGGAGCAGCGCCCGGTAGCCGCCAGCGAAGAACCGGACAACACGCCCCAGGCGCTGGATGCGGTGTGGGAGGAAGAAGCCGTGCGCTTCCACGCCGAAACCGACAAGGACTGCAGCCTGCAGTCCGCCGAAGGGCGACGCCTGGCCGAGCGCAAGTACGAAGCGCTGCCCCAGGTCGTCCAGATCATGCCGTCAGAGCGCCCATGAGCTAACGCCAACGAGCTAATGAACGGAGGCCCATCATGTTCGAGCAATACCTGCTCCAATTCATCTACGGCATCTACCCCTACCTCGCCGGCACGGTGTTCCTGCTTGGCAGCCTGATGCGCTACGACTACGGCCAGTACACCTGGAAGACCGGCTCCAGCCAGATGCTTTCGTCAAAGCACATGCGCCTGGCAAGCAACCTCTTCCACATCGGCATCCTGGCCATCTTCGGCGGCCACCTGGTCGGCCTGCTGACACCGCACTGGGTCTACGCGCCGTTCCTTTCGGCCGGGCACAAGCAGCTGATGGCGATCATCTTCGGCGGCATCGCCGGGGTGCTCTGTGTCATCGGCGGCGCCATGCTGCTCTGGCGGCGGCTGACCAACCCGCGGGTGCGCGCCTCCTCCAGCGTGATGGACAACCTGATCATCGCCCTGCTCCTGCTGCAGGCCTGCCTGGGCCTGACCACCATCTTCGAATCCATGGACCACCTGGACGGCGGCATGATGCTGGCCCTGGCCAACTGGGCGCAGGCCATCGTGTTCTTCCGCGGGGGCGCCGCCGACTTCGTGATGGAGGCGCCGCTGATCTTCAAGCTGCACATCTTCCTCGGCCTGACCATCATCCTGCTGTTCCCCTTCACCCGCCTGGTGCACGTGTGGAGCATTCCACTGGGCTACTTCGGGCGCAGCTACCAGATCGTCCGCCGTCGCGGCTGAGCGCTTGCCTCATAAGGAAACGCAGATGGACATGATTGCAGTCGAGACCCTCCCCGATGCGCCGATCCCGGTGATCCGCGTCGGCGACACCGAACTGACCGAGGCGGACATCGCCAAGGAAACGCCCTTCCACCCGGCCTCATCCCTGGCTGACGCGCAACTGAGCGCGGTGCGTGCGCTGGTGGTCCGCGAACTGCTGACGCAGCGCGCCGCCATGCTCGGGCTGACCGCCAGCAACGAGGATGAAGACCAGGCCGTGGCGACCCTGCTGGAGCGCGAACTGAACGTGCCCGAGCCGGACGAAAGCAGTTGCCAGCGCTACTTCGACACCCACCGCGAGCGCTTCTCCGAGCCGACCCGCCTGCGCGTAAGGCACATCCTGCTACCGGCCGCGCCGGAAGACGCCAAGGCCCGCGACGCGCACTACCGCCTCGGCGAGAAGCTGCTGAAGGAGCTGGCCGCGCACCCGGAACGCTTCACCGAACTGGCCCAACGGCATTCCGCCTGCCCGTCGAAGGACGAAGGCGGCGAGCTGGGCTGGCTGACCTCCGGGCAGACGGTCGCCGAGCTGGACCAGGCCCTGCAGCGCCTGCCGGTGGGCCTGCATGACCGGCCGCTGGCGTCGCGCTACGGCTGGCACATCGTGAGCGTCGACGAACGCCAGGAGCGCAAGCCACTGCCCTACGCCCAGGTCGCCCACCGCGTGCACCACAGCCTGCGCGAGGAATCCACCCGCCACGCGCTGCGCCAGTACCTGCTGGCGCTGGAGAAGGAGTTCGGCGTCAAGGGCTTCAGCCTGGACGCCGACCCCATCGAAGGCTCGGGCAACCGGCGCAGCGATATCGGGCTCTGACGCGGCTCAGGAGCGCTCGCGGCGTACCGTGGAGAGGAAACTGGTGGGGATCGACATCAACAGGATGTAGGCCGACACCGCCAGCATCAGGCCGCCGCTGCCCAGCAGCAGGTAGCGACGCTCCTTCACCACGGTCACGTCCAGGCCGCCGGAGAAGAGAATCCAGCCCAGCCCCGCCAGCGCAACGGTGAACAGGATGGCGATCAGGTAACTGGCCGCGACGATCAGCATCCAGAGCGGGTTCCAGCGCCTGCGCGGCGGCTTTTCCATGGCTTCGGGCCTCCAGCCCCACATCGAACACTCACTAATCGGCGCAGTCTGATGGCCACTGGCCGCTTTCGCAATGCGACGAAAGCGCAGGACGTGCTGTCCAGGCGCGACGGAACTGGCGCAAACCCGACCGGAAGAGGCAGTTTGGCATACCGAAAAACCGGCAAGGGCGCTTACAATCACGGTTTTTGCCGACAGTGCAGTACGGTTTTCCAAAATGGCGCTCGATCCACCCACCATGTTGACCATCACGGTCGCCCTCGCCGCGGCCGCAGCGCTGTACCTGGCCATCGAATGGGGCAGCGTGCGCGAACGCTCGCTGCTCTACTGGAGCGCCGGCTTTGCCACCATCACCATCGGATCCACCCTCGCCCTGTTGCGCATGAGCGGCTACCTGCTGGTAGGCATCTGGTTCGCCAACGGCCTGCTGGTGCTGGCGCACTGGTTCTTTCTCTACGGGGTGGCGAAATTCACCGAGGCGCGGCTGTCGCGGGGCTGGCTGCTGGTGCCGATCACCTGGGCGGCACTGCTGGCCTTGCCCGACGGCGGCCCGCTGTGGTCCAAGCTCATGCTCCTGGCCAACTCCTGGCTGGTCGCCCTGCTCTCTCTGCGCGCCAGCTACCTGCTGCGGCCCCACGGCAAATCCCTGAGCGTGGGCGCGGTGCAGCTGCGCTACGTCATGCTGGTGCACGGCGCCTTCTACCTGGCCAAGGGTGCCACGGTGATCATCCCCGGCACGCTGATCGACCTGGCGGCCTTCCGCGGCGAGATCATCCAGATTTCCCTGGTCGAGGGCGCCATGGCGATTATGCTGATCGCCCTGTCGATGACCGGCACCGAGCGCTACCGCCGCGAGAAGCGCATCGCCCGCCTCGCCGCGCGCGATCCGCTGACCGCCCTGTACAACCGCCGTGCCCTGGAAGTCCGCGCGCCGCGCGTGTTCGAGGACATTTCCGCGGAGCGCCCCGGCGCGCTGCTGCTGATCGACATCGACAACTTCAAGCAGGTCAACGACCTGCACGGCCATACCGCCGGCGACCGCCTGCTGGTGGCGCTCAGCGAGATGATCCGCGCGGCGCTGCCGGAGCGAGCCGTGGCGGCGCGCCTGGGCGGTGACGAGTTCGTCATCCTGCTGAGCAACGTTGGCGGCGGGCAGGTGCTGGAGCTGGCCGGCAAGCTGCGCGAGCAGTTCCAGAGCACCGCCACGCAGAACTTCGCCACGCCCCAGGCAGTGACCCTGAGCATCGGCGCCAGCCTGTTCGACCAGCCGCCGGCGAGCCTCGCCGCGCTGATCGAGCAAGGCGACGCCGCGCTCTACGAGTCCAAGCGCGGCGGCCGCGACAGCATTCGCCTGATGGATCGCACGGTGGCCGGGGGTGATCCGCTGCGGTTGGGGTGATGGCCAAGGCCGAGGATTCTTCACGCAAGAAAGAACGCCGCAGCTCCTGATGGAGCGGCGGCGTTCTTACTGGGGCGAACTTCAGGCGCGGCGCGCCGGCGCTGCGTACTGCGGCATGGTGATGCAACCGATATTGCCGCCCCCCAGGAGGATTTCCCGCGAGTTGTCGATGCCGATCACCCGCTTGTCCGGGAACAGCTCGGCCAGCACGCCCTGGGCGATGCAGTCGTTGGGATCGTTGAAGAACGGCATCACGACGGCCGAGTTGCCGGTGTAGAAGTTGATGTAGGAAGCGCAGATCTTCGTGCCTTCCTGGCGGTCGAAGCTGCCGTCCACCTGGTCCAGACCCTCGGCTTCGGCGGCGGTCCACTCCAATACCTGCGGCTGTGGCAGCTTGTGCACCGCAAGAGCATTGCCACGGGCGTCACGGGCGCTGCGCAGCACGTCGTAGGCCTCCTGGTAGATTTCCCACTGCGGGTCGCTGCGATCGTCCGTCCACTGCATCACCACCACGCCCGGCCGCACGAAGCAGGCCAGATCGTCGACGTGGCCGTCGGTTTCGTCGAACTTGCACCCGCGCGGCAGCCAGATCACGTGCTCGGCGCCCAGGTAGTCGCAGAGCCGGCGGGTGACCTCTTCCTTGCCCAGGTGGGCATTGCGGTTGCGATTGAGCAGGCACTGCTCGGTGGTCAGCAGGGTGCCCTGGCCGTCGCTGCGGATGCTGCCCATCTCGGCGATGATCGACGCGCGATAGCGGTCGAAGCCTTCGATCTCGAGGATCTTCTGCGCGATCTGGTCGTCCTTGTCCCAAGGATAGTAGAGGCCGCCATCGAGGCCGCCGTAGGCGTTGAACTGGAAGTCCACGCCGCGCATTTCGCCCGTCTCGTCGTTGACCAGGAAGGCCGGGCCGCTGTCGCGGAACCAGGTGTCGTTGCAGGTCATCTCCACAACGCGCACGTGCTCGGGCAGCATGCGCCGGGCGTTGGCGTACTGCGCGGCAGAGGCGCAGACGGTCACCGGCTCGCTGCTGGCGATGGCACTGACCACCTCGACCCAGATCTTCTGCGCCGGCTTGCCGCCGTTACGCCAGACGTCCGTGCGCTCCGGCCAGCCGAGCCAGCAGCGGGCCTTGGGTTCGAATTCACCGGGAAGGCGGAAGCCATCGGCCTTGGGCAGGGTCGAGTGAGTGCGGGACATCGGCGGTACTCCGGAATCAGGGGCTGGGATGCCTCAAGGTTGCCGGCTAGCCGCGAAGAGAACCATTGATGAATTTCGCGGATTAGCTGAATTCAATTCATCGAAAATCCACAAAAAGATGAGCCCCACCAACACCACCGACCTTACCGGCAAACCTCGCCGTAGGATGGGTGGAGCCTGCGACACCCATGCTGCCTGGGCTTCACGGCGCATCGATGGGTATCGCTGCGCTCCACGCCATCCTGCCTGGCGTTCATCCTGCGAGACTCAGGTTAAGCCAGCAGAAAAGCCCGTGCCGGACTCACATGTCATTGAGCTGGTCGGTCATCCATTCGATGAAATCCGCCACCGCCGGCTTCTCCAGGCGCAGGCGCTCGCAGACCAGGGCGTACTGCCCCAGCGAGGTGATCTGCGCGGCGAACGGGCGCACCAGGCGGCCGCTGGCCAGGTCTTCGGCGCTGGTGAGGTTGTCGCCGATGGCCACGCCCTGCCCGCGCACCGCCGCCTCCATGGTCAGACCGGCGTGGCCGAGGTAGACGTGGCGGCTGGGGCGGATATCGCTGGCGTGGGTGGTCAGCCAGGCGGTCCAGGACTTGCCGTCCTGGTCGTCGTGCAGCAGGCAGTGGCGCGCCAGGTCTCGCGGGTGCTTGAGCGGCGACTGGTTGAACAGGCCGGGGCTGCACACCGGGAAGAACTGCAGGGTCGGCAACGGCCGCACGAAGTAGCTGCTGGCGTCCGCCGGGCCGGTGCCGTAGGTGATCGCCAGGTCGATCTCGGCGGCCGGCCCCGGCGCCTCCAGCGGCTGCTCATGCAGGTGCAGGATGATCTCCGGATAACGCTCGGCGAAGTTCGCCAGCCGGCCCACCAGCCACTTCTGCGCCAGCTCCACCGTCACCGCGATGTGCAGCTGCGCCTGGGAGCCGGGGTCACGCAGCTCGTCACACGCCGTGCCGATCAGCTCGAAGGCCTGTTGCAGGCTGCGCAACAGGCGCCGCGCCTGGGGAGTGGGCTGCACCTGGCGGCCCTGGCGCTCGAACAACGTCGCCCCGAGCTGTTCTTCGAGCTGGCGAATCTGGTGGCTGACCGCGCTGTCGGTGACGCACAGCTCGGCGGCGGCGCGGCCGAAGTGCGCATGGCGGGCGGCGGATTCGAAGGTGCGCAGGGCGGTCAGCGATGGCAGGCGGCGCATGGCGGCAAGTCTTTTCCGGGAATGGCGGCGGGCATGCTGACCGAGGCGGCGCACTCGGCGCAAGGCGGGTGAAGCGGGCGATGCACAGATTGGCCGCGTCACTCATTTCGCGACAACCGCTGCACCTGCGGAGACCGCCTCGCTTCACGGCACAGCAACCGTTCGGCCACGGGTAACCCGGCGAACCGGCGACGGGACACTCTTTATGCCCACCCTGGTGTCGTGTGAAGCACATTGATCGCCTCTTGAAGCAAAAACCCGTTTGCATATCCCGTATCGCTATCTAGGCTCTTTCTCACACCCGGCTCGCGCACGAGCCTCGGGCTTGTCGTCTCCAGCACGCATTCGGAGCGAGTGCCTTTCACGGGCCAGCATGCCGTGAAAGCCAGTCATGGATCAGCAGGGGATGCTCGATGACACGAGACAGCAACGGCGCCGGACGGGCCATCAGCGCAGGCATTGCGACGTCACTTTGTATTCTGTTCTGCGGCCCTGCCGCTGCCGGCGGAATCATGATCTACGAGGCCGGGCAGGAAGGCATGGGCCTGGCCAACGCCGGCGCCGCCGCCCTGGCTACCGACCCCAGCGTGCTGATGAGCAACCCGGCCGGCATCGCGAAGCTCAAGGGCACGCAGATCAGTGCCAACGCCCAGGTCATTCTCGGCGACCTGCGCTTCTCGCGTGACGACAACAACCAGTTCGACGGCAACGAAGGCGGCAACGCCCTGGAGTGGCTGCCCGGCGCCAGTTTCTTCGTCAGCCACCAGGTCGACGACCGCTCGGCCATCGGCTTCGGCATGTACGGCAACTTCGGCCTGGCGCTGAACTACGACGACGACTGGGCCGGCCGCTACTTCAGCCAGGAAACCGCGATCATCGGCGTGTCGTTCCAGCCGACCATCGCGCACAAGTTCACCGATGACCTCACCGTCGGCATTGGCCCGCGCATCGTCTACGGCTACTACCGCACCGAGATGGCGATCAACAACAACCTGCTGGGCCTGCGCGACAACCCCGACGGCCAGCTGGAATACAAGGACACTGACGTCGGCGTCGGCGTCAACCTCGGCCTGCTCTATGACCTCAGCGAACGCACGCAGATCGGCCTCGCCTACACCAGCAAGGTCAAGCTGGAGTTCGAGGACAGCCCGCACGTCAGCAAGATCAGCAACCCGATCATCAATGCCGCGCTCAACCGTCTCGACGTGAGCTCTCTGGAGCTGGACGTGAACATCCCGCAGACGGCGACCCTGAGCATCGCCCACCAGTTGGACCCGCAGTGGAAGCTGCTGGGTAGCCTGGGCTGGCAGGACTGGAGCGAGTTCGGCGAGATCGGTGTGGACGTCGACGCCAACGCCGGCGGCGTGGATCGCACCGTCGACCGCAAGTACAAGGACACCTGGCACGCCTCCGTCGGCACCCAGTACCAGGCCACCCCGCAATGGCGCTGGAGCGTCGGCCTGGGCTACGACAGCTCGGCGGTGGACGACAAGGACCGCACCGTGGACAACCCCATGGCCGAAACCTGGCGCGTGGCGACGGGGGTGAACTACCAGGTCGAGGAAGGCCTGGACCTGCACCTGGCCTATACCCTCGTCTGGCTCGGCAACATGGACGTCGAGCAGACCAAATCGCGCTCCGGCGAAACCTTATCCGGCACCTACAAGAATGCTGCCCTGCACATCATCGGCGGCGGTGCGACCTGGCGATTCTGACTGTTTTTTCAGCAACCACGCGACGACAAGAGCGCGCCCGACTGCAACATCCACAAGGAGCAATACCATGCAAGTCAAACTCCTGGCCCTGTGCCTGGCTTCACTGACGTTCGCCGGCTGCGCCAGTAAATACGTGGAGCCGGAGAACTACTCCGGATTCCTCAAGGACTACAGCGTCCTCAAGGAAGAAAAATCACCTTCCGGCGCGCCGGTGATGCGCTGGATCAAACCCGGCATCGACGTCAGCCAGTTCACCAGCGTCTATGTCGAGCCGAGCCAGCTCTACCCCAAGCCGCAGCCCAGCGAGAAGATCCCGCAGACCACCCTGGACGGCATCACCAAGTACTATGACCAGTCGCTGCAGACCCAATTCGCCAAGGTCCTGCCGCTGGCCAGCGGACCCGGCGCGGGCGTGCTGATCGTGCGCCCGGCGATCACCGCCGTCAGCGCCTCGACCAAGGGCCTGCAACCCTACGAGGTGATCCCCATCGCCCTGATCGCCGCCGGCGTCAGCACCGCCACCGGCATCCGCGACCAGGACACCAGCATCGCCACCGAAGCGGCCTTCCTCGATGGCAGCGACGGCAAGGTGGTCGCCGAAGTCGTGCGCAAGGGCGCCGGCACCGAGCTGGAGAACTCCTCCCAGGTCATGAGCGCCAACGACGCCAAGGCCGTGCTCGATGGCTGGGCGCGGGACATGGTCAAGTCCTACGAACAGCTCAAGCACAAGTGATCCCGGGCGTGGCCTGCCGGTCGGCAGGCCACGCATCACCGGCCCCGACGCCCCACCTCATGCCGTGAGGAATCCATCGAAAAACAACGCTGGCAGTTGCCGCGCAGGTACAGCGCATTCCGCAAGAAGGAGCTTGAAATGAAAGCGATCGACCGTCACTCGAGTCCGCTTGGGCATTCGCCAGCCGGCAGCATCTGGAAGTTCAGCGCCTCGTTCGCCCTCGCCGCCGCCATCTCCATGACCACCCAGGCCTGGGCCGCCGAGTCGCCCAAACCCGCCACCGAGGCCACCAAGACCGCCAACGACGCCCTGCTCAAGGAGCTGCCGTTCGACGACAAGACCTCGTTCGAACTGGCCCACAAGGGCTTCATCGCCCCGCTGCCGTCCGAGCCGATCAAGGGCGAGAAAGGCAACCTGATCTGGGACCCGGCCAAGTACAACTTCATCAAGGAAGGTGAAGCGGCGCCGGCCTCGACCAACCCGAGCCTGTGGCGGCAATCGCAGCTGATCAATATCTCCGGTCTGTTCGAGGTCACCAAGGGCCTCTACCAGGTGCGCAACTACGACCTGTCGAACATGACCATCGTCGAGGGCAAGACCGGCATCACCATCTTCGACCCGCTGATCTCCGAGGAAACCGCCCGCGCGGCGCTGGAGCTGTACTACCAGCACCGGCCGAAGAAACCGGTGGTAGCGGTGATCTACACCCACAGCCACGTCGACCACTACGGCGGCGTGAAAGGCGTGGTGAAAGAGGAAGACGTGAAGTCGGGCAAGGTGAAGATCTACGCACCCAAGGGCTTCCTCGAACACGCCGTGGCCGAGAACGTGATGGCCGGCACCGCCATGAGCCGCCGCGCCAGCTACATGTACGGCAACCTGCTGCCGCCCACTGACACCGGCCAGCTCGGCGCCGGCCTGGGCACCACCACCTCCGCCGGTACCGTGACGCTGATCCCGCCGACCGACATCATCTCCCAGACCGGCGAGAAGCATGTCATCGACGGCCTGCACTACGAGTTCCTCTACGCGCCGGGCAGCGAGGCGCCGGCCGAGATGATGTACTACATCAAGGAACTCAAGGCGCTGAACACCGCCGAGGACTCCACCCACACCCTGCACAACACCTACTCGCTGCGCGGCGCGAAGATTCGCGAACCGCTGCCCTGGTCCAAGTACCTCAACCAGGCGCTGAAGATGTGGGGCGACGACGTGCAGGTGATGTACGCCATGCACCACTGGCCGGTCTGGGGCAACAAGGAAGTCAACGAGCACATCGGCCTGCAGCGCGACATGTACCGCTACATCAACGACGAAACCCTGCGCCTGGCCAACAAGGGCCTGACCATGACCGAGATCGCCGAGCAGGTGAAACTGCCCAAGGCGATCGCCACCAAGTTCTCCAACCGTGGCTACTACGGCTCGCTGAACCACAACGTGAAGGCGACCTACGTGCTCTACCTGGGCTGGTTCAACGGCAACCCGGCAACCCTGCACGAGCTGCCGCCGGATGAAGAAGGCAAGCGCTACGTCGACATGATGGGCGGCGCCGACGCGGTGCTGAAGAAGGCCAAGGAGTACTACGACAAGGGCGACTACCGCTGGGTGGCCGAGGTGGTCAACCACGTGGTCTTCGCCGACCCGAACAACCAGGCGGCAAAGAACCTGCAGGCCGACGCCCTGGAGCAGATGGGCTACCAGGCCGAGAGCGGGCCGTGGCGCAACTTCTACCTGACCGGTGCGCAGGAACTGCGCAACGGCGTGCAGAAGCTGCCGACGCCTGACACCGCCAGCCCCGACACCGTCAAGGCGATGGACCTCGACCTGTTCTTCGACTACCTGGCCATGCGCCTGAAAGGCCCGGAAGTCGAGGACAAGAAGATCACCCTGAACTTCGACTTCACCGACCTCAAGCAGAAGTACCTGCTGCAGATGGAAAACGGTGTGCTCAACCACACCGAGGGCATGCAGGCCAAGGATGCCGACGCCACCATCAGCCTGACCCGCGACACCCTCAACAAGCTGATGCTCAAGCAGGCGACGCTGAAGGACGCCGTGACCAAGGGCGATATCAAGGTCAACGGCGACCAGGCCAAGCTCGAAGAACTCATGAGCTACATGGACAACTTCGACTTCTGGTTCAACATCGTCACGCCCTGACCGGGCCGCAACAGCCAGGCCGGCGGCACGTGCCGCCGGCCTGCATTCTTCCCCGCAAGCCAGGAAGCCAACCGACATGGATACCGTTCGCGGCACCGCCTTCCTCCAGTTCGGCGACCTGCTCGCCGAGCGCGGCGCCTCGCTGCGCGCTCACCTCGCGCCACACCGCATCGACCTGAACGTCGTCGGCGACTACGAAAAGAAGTTCTCCTACCGCAGCCTGGTGCAGATTTTCGAGGACAGCGCCCGCGCGCTGCACATGCCCGAGTTCGGCCTGGAACTGGCAAGCCGGCAGAAATCCAGCCTGCTCGGCCCCCTGCAGCACCTGGCGCAAACCGCACCCACTGCTGGTGAAGGGCTGGCTGCGGTGGTGCGCTACATGCGCGTCTACAGCCCATCGATCCTGTTCCGCCTGGAACGTCGCGGCGGCAGCGCCCTGCTCTGCTTCGACAATGCCTTGCCGTGTATCGAGGAGATTCCGCAGATCGTCGAGAAGTCCCTGTTGCACGGCCAACTGATGATCGCCGAGTTGCTGGGCACGCCGTTCCGCCCTACCACCGTGCTGCTGCGCCATCAGCCTCAGGCCGGGCTGGCGGTCTACCAACGCTACTTCGGTTGCCCGGTGCTGTTCGGCCAGGAGCACAACGCCCTGGTGATCGCCCAGAGCGACCTGCAGCGTCCCTGCGCGCGCCACGATGCGACGCTGCACTCCATCGTGAAGTTCTACCTGGAGGCGCACTCCGGCTCCGACGACAAGCTCGGCGCCCAGGTCGAGCGCCATATCCAGGCCCTGCTGCCGCGGCAGCGCTGCAGCCTGGAACAGGTAGCACAATTGCTCGACCTGCACCCGCGCACCCTGCAGCGTCGGCTGGCCAGCGATGGCATCGATTTCGAGGAGCACGTCGACCAGATCCGCCGCCGTCGCGCCGAACAGCTGCTCGGCCAGTCCGACCTGGCCATCGCGCAGATCGCCCAGGAACTGGGTTACCGCCGCACTACCTCGTTCTGCCGGGCGCACCACCGCTGGTTCGGCATGGCGCCCATCGAGCATCGGCGCGCGCTGAAGGCCTGATCACCCAGCCCCTGCAGAAACGGGCCATCCCGCGACCGAGGGCAGAGCACGCCACTGCAGCGGTCCGGCCGCCCCGTCGACCACTCCAACATTCCCTGCAATGCCTTGTTGCCCTGACGCCGGCCATTCGGTTATTTTGATAATAATTCGCATTTGCGCAATCCCACTCGCCCGGCCTTCCATGACACGACCCATCGCCTGCGCCCATCGCGCCCAAGTGGCCAGCCTCTATCGCGAGAACCACGGCTGGATCCAGCAGTGGATCAATCGTCGCCTGGGCAACGCCAGCGACGCCGCCGAGCTGGCCCAGGACGTTTTCGTGCGCCTGCTGGCGCAACCTCGGGAGTTCGAGAGCGAGGTGCATGCCCGCGCCTACCTGAGCCGCATCTCGCTGCACCTGTGCGTCGACTTCTGGCGCCGCAAGCAGCTGGAGAAGGCCTGGCTCGAAGCCCTGGCGCTGGTGCCGGAAAGCCATTGGCCGTCGCAGGAACACCAGGCGATCATCCTGGAAACCCTCGCTCAGCTGCAGGACCTGCTGGAACGCCTGCCACCCAAGGTAGCCGCCGCCTTCAGCCTGTCGCAGCTGCACGGCATGGGCTACCGGGAGATCGCGCAGGAGCTGGGCGTGTCCGTGCGCACGGTGACCAAGTACATCGCCCAGGCCATGTTCCAGTGCGCCCTGCTCGAGGCGGAACTGGACGGAGTGCTGCAATGAGCACGCGCCCCGGCCTCGACCACGCCACCCTGGAAAGCGCCGCCGACTGGTTCGCCCGCCTGCAGGAATCGCCCAACGACGACGAACTGCAAGCGCAATGGCGCCGCTGGCTGGACCAGGGTGAATCGCAGCGCCTGGCCTGGAGCTACATCGAACGTATCGGCCAGCGCTTCGCCGGCCTGCAGCAGCAAGGCCCCGCCGCACACCGGACGCTGGCCACCCTGCGTTCCGGCAAGCAGACGCGCCGCCGGCTGCTCAGCCAGTTCAGCGTGCTCGCCGGCGCCGGCCTGTTCGGCTGGCTGGGTTGGCGCGCCAATCCCATCGACAGCCTGCACGCCTGGCGCGCCCAGTACCGCACGGCGGTGGGCGAGCGCCGCAGCGAGCGGCTGAGCGACGGCACGCAAATCTGGCTCAACAGCGACAGCGCACTGGACGTCCACTTCGACGACAGCCGCCGCGAGCTGGTGCTGTACGCCGGTGAAGTGCTGATCGAGACCGGCCACGGCGACAACCGCCCCTTCCAGGTACGTACCCGTGCCGGCCTGCTGCAACCGCTGGGCACCCGCTTCAGCGTGCGGGAAATCGGTCCGCGCACGCAGCTCAGCGTCTACCAGGGCGCGGTGCGCACCACCCTGCAGGACAGCGGCGCCAGCCTCACCCTGCAAGCAGGCCAGGGCGTCGTCTTCGATGCCCGCGACGCCGGCCCGCTGACCCGCGCCGAAGCCCGCCGCGAAGCCTGGAGCCGCGGCCTGCTGCTGGCCGAGGACATGCCACTGGAAGAGTTCATCAGCGAGCTGGGCGGCTACCGGCGCGGACACCTTGGCGTCGACCCCGCGCTGGCGCGCCTGCGCGTCATGGGCAGCTTCCCGCTGGGGGACACCGACCAGGCCCTGGCGCAGCTGGAAGAAGCACTTCCGGTGCGTGTGCAGCGGCGTTTCGACTGGTGGGTGACGGTGGTACCGCGCAGCTAACCAGGCGCTGAACGCTTTCGTAGGGCGCATAACCCGGAACGGGTTATCCGCCATCAAGCTCGCGGCGGATAACGCTGACGCGTTATGCGCCCTACATGTGTTCGCGAGCAACGAACTTCCCCCTCAGGTGGCACCCTGCAAAAAAAGTTTTCGAGAATGGTTCCGATTTTCCGTTCAGCTTCGGATTACTAGGAAACACTCCTAATAACCGGACGCCAAGGAACCGGAATGTCACGCCAAGACCAGCACTTCCCGAGCAAGAAGCATCCCCTGATCCTCGCCATGGCCTTGAGCCTGGCCGCCGTCGCCCCGCTGTCCGTGTCCCCGGCGGCGATGGCTGAACAAGCACAACGGCAGAGCTTCGACATCCCCGCCGGCCCCCTCGCCCGCCAGCTAAACGAACTGGCAGCGCAGACCGGCCTGCTGCTGGCCGCCGATGCCGAGCTGACCCGCGAGCGCCAGAGCCAGGCCGTGCGCGGCAACTACAGCGCCGAGGAAGCACTGGACCTGATGCTGATGGGCAGCGGCCTTGCGGCGCAGCGCAACGGCTCCCGCTACCAGCTGGTGCTGATCCCGCAGGAAGACGCCGCGCTGGAGATGAGCGAAACCACCATCATGGGCCAGGGCATGGGCCAGGCCACCGAGAACAGCGGCAGCTACACGCCGGGCCTGACCAGCGTCGGCTCGAAGACCCCGACCTCGCTGAAGGAAACCCCGCAGTCGGTCTCGGTGATCACCCGCCAGCTGATGGACGATCGCCAGATCACCGACATCAACGAGGCCATGAAGGCGGTGCCGGGCATCACCGTGCAGAGCGGCACCTTCCGCCTGCAGGACTACTACTCGCGCGGCTTCGCCATCCAGAACATCCAGCTCGACGGCGCCGCGCCCATGGCCCTGGGTACCACCGCCGGCTCGTTCTACTCCTCCAACGTCTACGACATGGCCGAGTTCGACCACGTCGAAGTGCTGCGCGGCAGCTCGGCGCTGTTCGGCGGTACCGGCGACCCCGGCGGCATCATCAACCTGGTACGCAAGCGTCCGCTGGATACCTACCAGCTGAAGTTCAGCGCCTCCGCCGGCACCTGGGACAACTACCGCTCCGAGCTCGACGTGACCGGGCCGCTGGGCTTCGACGGCAAGCTGCGCGGGCGCGCGGTGGTGGCCTACCAGGACCGCCAGTACTTCACCGACAACCGCGCCACCGACAAGCCGATCTTCTACGGCGTGCTGGAAGCCGATGTCACCGACGACACCCTGCTCACCGCCGGCATGCGCTTCAACCAGGTCCACGAGACCGGCACCGCCAACGCCGTGCCGCGCTACAGCAACGGCGTCGATCTGGGCCTGCCGCGGCATACCGGGCTGTCGACCACCTGGGCCTACGCCGACGGTTTCTCCCGCGAATACTTCGCCAAGCTCGACCACCGCCTGAACGACGACTGGAAGCTCAACCTCAGCTACACCAACATCTACGACACCATCGAGACCAACAACGCCACCACCCTGGGCTCGGTGAACCCGGTGACCGGCACCGGCGTCACCCGCTACGGCACCTGGATCACCCAGTGGAGCGAGCAGGACCTCTGGGACGCCAACGTCTCGGGCAACTTCAGCCTGTTCGGCCTGGATCACCAGCTCACCGTCGGCGGCGACTACCAGGACATCGACAGCCGCTGGCAGGGCACTCCGCGCTTCGCCACGGCCGGCGGCGCGGTGGACGTGTTCGACCCCAACTCCACGCCCTGGACCGACCCCGGCCCGCGCCCGGACGTCACCCGCGACTACAGCCCCAACAGCCAGACCCAGTACGGCCTCTACTCCAGCCTGCGCCTGCAGCTGGCCGAGCCGCTGCACCTGATCCTCGGCGCACGGGTGCAACGCTACAAGTTCGACCAGACCTACCAGACCCTGGCCAACGGAGTGTGGGGCGTGCAGTCGCGAGTCGACATGCGCGAGCCGACCAGGACCACGCCGTTCGGCGGCATCGTCTACGACCTCACCGATGAGTGGGCCGCCTACGCCAGCTACGCGGAAATCTTCAAGCCACAGCAGAACTACATGGCCGGCCCGCTGGGCAGCGGCAGCACCCTCGACCCCATGACCGGCAAGACCTACGAGACGGGCCTGAAGGGCGAGCTGTTCGACGGCAAGGTCAACACCAGCGTGGCGCTCTACTACACCAAGCGCGAAGACCAGGCCGTGCTCGACCCGCAGTACGACGCCACCTCGGTGCTGTTCGGCGGCAACTGCTGCTACGTCAACGGCGGCGAAGTCGTCAGCAAGGGCGTGGACATGGAAATCTCCGGCGAGGTGCTGCCGGACTGGATGGTCATGGCCAGCTACACCTTGAACCTCAACAAGAACCGAACCGTCGGCGGCGAGCTGAGCACCATCACGCCCAAGCACATGGCCAAGCTGTTCAGCACCTACCGCCTGCCGGGCGACTGGTCGAAGTTCCGCGTCGGCGGTGGCGTCGATATCCAGAGTGCGACCAAGGTCAGCGGCACCGCCTCCTACTACGACAGCAACGGTAACGTGACCCAGGCCGACGTGCCGTTCGACTACCAGCAGAGCGGCTACGCGGTATGGAACGCGCTGGTCGACTACCAGCTGGACGAACACTGGAACGTCGCGCTCAACGGCAACAACCTGTTCGACAGGAAGTACTACCAGACGGTCGGCACCTCGACCTATGGCAACGTCTACGGCGATCCGCGCAACTTCATGCTGACCGTGCGCGCGACGTACTGAAGAGCCTGCCTTCATCAAAGCTTAATCTCGCACCGGCAGACTGCGCCCAGTCACCAAGGGTGCGTGACTCGTGAATGCTGCCTGATCCAGGCAGCATTTTTTTTGCCCGCACGAACCACCCGACGCCGGACTCGGCCGTAGGAGCGGACTCCGTCCGCGACAGGTCTGCATCACGCCGGAGTGCATCGCGGACGAAGTCCGCTCCTGCAGGGACCTATCACCTCTCATTCGATACCGGACAACCCCGCCGATTGCTGCTATATGCCTTGAGGCCCGCACCGATGTGCGGCGTCCCCCATTGTGCCCTTGTATGGATACCGGCATGCCGATCCGCCGTTCGAGTACCGCCCTTTTCGCCAGCCTGGGCCTGACCGTCGCCATTGCTGCCCTGTCGCTCGGGGCCATCCTGGAAATGCGCCGCGATGCCCTGGAAGTCGCCAGCGCCAATGGCCACAACATCGCCCTGCTGGTTCAACGCGACATCCAGCGCAACCTCGACCTCTACGCCATGACGCTGGAAGCGGTAGTCCACGCCCACGCACAACCCGAGGTGCGCGCACTGTCCAGCGAGGTGCGCGATTCGCTGCTCAAGGACTACACCGCTCCCACCCGTGGCATGGGCTCGGTGTTCATCACCAACGCCGACGGTCTGGCGACCTTCAGCTACGGCAAGGAAGTACCGGCGCGCATCGACCTCTCCAGCCGCGAATATTTCCAGGCGCAGCGCGACGCCAGCGGCCAGTCGCTGTTCCTCAGCCATCCCTACCAGCCCTTCTCGACCAACGCCGAAGCCAGCATCGCCCTGAGCCGCCGCCTGGAGCGCGCCGACGGCAGCTTCGCCGGCGTGGTGGCGGCCAACCTGGAGCTGAGCTATTTCCGCGAACTGTTCAGCGGCCTGAACCTGGGCGACGGCGGCGCGGTGAGCCTGCACATGCGCGACGGCACGCTGCTGGCGCACTGGCCCGAGTCGGCACCGGAGCCGGCGCGCACCGGCGCCTTCAAGCACTTCATGGCGAGCCACCAGGAGATCTTCTTCGACACCGGCAGCGACGGCCAGGAACGCTGGCACGACTTCCGCCCGGTGGAGGGCTACCCGCTGGTGTTCAGCGTCGCCTTGCCGTCCCGCGAGATCTACGCCGACTGGTACTGGCGCGCCAGCCTGATCGGCGTGCTGGGCATTGCCCTGGTCGGCGCGGTGCTTGGTCTGGCGCTGCTCGCCCTGCGCCAGATGCGCGAGCGCGACCGCCAGGAAGCCGAACTGCGGCGGGCCGCCAGCACCGACCCGCTGACCGGCCTGAACAACCGTCGCGCCTTCGACCTGCGCGCCAACCACGAATGGTCGCGCTACCAGCGCAGCGGTGCGCCCCTGTCCGTGATGCTGATGGATATCGACAAGTTCAAGGCCTACAACGACCACTACGGCCACCCCGCCGGCGACGCCGCGCTGCAGACCGTGGCGCGGGTGATCGCCGAGTGGTCGCGGCGCCCGGCCGATTGCGCGGCGCGCTTCGGCGGCGAGGAATTCGTCGTGCTGCTGGGCGACAGCGGGGAAGCCGATGCCCTGGAGCTGGCCGAGCGCATCCGCGCCGCCCTGCAGGCGCTTGCCGTGCCGCACGAATATGGCCCGTTGGGCGTGCTCACCCTGAGCATCGGCGTGGCCAGCACCTCGCGGTTCAGCCCGGCCGACTGGGCCGAGCTGCTGCAATCCGCCGACAGCGCGCTGTACCAGGCGAAGAACGGCGGACGCAACCAGGTGGTGAGCTTCCGCTCGGCAGCAGTACAAGCCTCCTGAGCACGCCCGCCCAGTTAAACCACAGGCGCTAGGCCTGCGGCGCCAACACCTGTTGCGGCGCCGCTGCGGGGTGCTGCGTCAGGTGTTCGTCGTAACGCAGCAGGCGCCCGGCATTGGCCAGCACCAGCAGCGTGCTGAGGTTGTGCAGCAGCGCTGCAATCATCGCCCCGGCCGCGCCGAGCAGGCCGAAGGCCGCCGCAACGACGATCGCCAGGGTCCAGCCCAGACCGATCAGCACGTTGACCTGCAAGGTGCGACGGCACAGGCGGCTCAGGCGGACACTGGTGCCCAGCCGGCGCAGGTCGCCATTGATCAGCACGATGTCCGCCGCCGCCAGGGCAATGTCGGCGCCACCCGCGCCCATGGCCACGCCCACCGCGCCAGCCTTGAGGGCCAGGGAGTCGTTGATGCCGTCGCCGACCACCAGTGGGCGGAAGCCGCTCTGCAGTTCCTGGTTCACCTGGTGCAGCTTGTCTTCCGGCAGGGCCTGGGCCACCACGCTGCCGATGCCAACCTGCGCGGCCACCGTATCGGCCACGCTGCGTCGGTCACCGGTCAGCAGCAACTGACGGCGCAGGCCGAGTTCGCGCAGCTGCTCCATGGCCTCGCCGGCTTCGACCCGCACGTTGTCAGCCAGCAGCAGCCAGGCGAGGAAGCGTCCGTCCAGCGCCAGGCCGGCAATCGGTCCGTCATGCTGCGGCACCTCGGGCAAGGCGATGCCCAGGCGCTGGAACAGTTCCGGCCGGCCCAGCGCCGCCGCGCCCTCCTGCGTCTGCGCCACGACGCCGAAGCCCTGGCGCTCGTGCAGCTCGCTCAGCGGCAGTTGCCGTTCATGGGGCACCAGCGCCGCCAGCGCGCGGCTGACCGGATGGCTGCTGGCGGCGCCCAGGCTGGCAGCCAGCCGCGCGATGGCATCCTGGGACTGGCGCGGGTCGGCGCTGACGATGCTGTGCAGGCGCAGCTCGCCGTAGGTCAGGGTGCCGGTCTTGTCGATCACCAGCGAAGACAGGTCGGCCAGCTCTTCGAGGAAGGCCGAGCCGCGAATCAGGATGCCGTGCCGCGCCGCCACGGCGATACCGGCAACGGCGGTGGCCGGGGCGGCCAGCACCAGCACGCAGGGGCAGGCCGCCACCAGCACGGCGAGCATCGCCTGGGCGTCGCTGGTGATGAACCAGGTGGCGGCGGCGATCAGCAACACCAGCAGCAGGTAGCGCCCGGCGTAGCGCTCCAGCAGGCGGGTGATCGGCGGCTTGGCCTGTTCGGCGCGCTGCATCAGGGCGATGACCTTGCCCAGCGTGGAGTCGTCGCCGGTGCGGGTCACTTCCACCCGCAGCAAGCCATCGAGGTTGATGGCGCCGCCGTAGATGTCCGCCCCCACCGCGACTTCCACGGGCACCGCTTCGCCGGTGATCGGCGCGGTATCGAGGCTGGCCTGCCCTTCGAGCACGCGGCCGTCGGCCGGCACCCGGTCGCCGGCACGTACTTCGACCTGGTCGCCAGCCTTCAGGCTGGCGTTGTCCACTTCGCGCACCTGGCCATCGGCGCCGATCACCCGCGCCTGGCTACGGGTCAGCCGGCCGAGTGCCTCGATGGCCTCCTGCGAACCGAGCACGCTGCGCTCTTCGAGGACGTGGCCGAAGATCATGATGATCGGCAGCAACGCCGCCGTGGCCAGGTCGCCGGTGGCCCAGGCGCCGAGCATGGCCAGGCCGATCAGTTGATCGGTGAGGCCGTGCAGGCTGGGATGCAGCAGGCTGTGCCAGGCCGAACGCAGCACCGGCACCGCCACCAGCAGCGAGGCTATGCCCAGCAGCAATTGGGCCACGCCCTCCTGCTCGGGCGCCAGCCAGCGCCACGCCAGCCCGAGGCCGAGCAGGCCCAGGGCGAGCATCGCCAGGCTCAGCTGGCGCGCGGCACGGCGGCGCTCGTCGACGGAGAGCAGCCCGGAGGTCAGGTGCAGGTGGCTGTGACCGTGATGGTCATGGCCGTGGTGGTGATGGCCACTCATGCCGGGAAGCTCCTGCTGGCAGAGAAAGACGGAACGAACGCGGTCATTGCTTTGGCCCCTGCAGGATCATCCGTCCTGCGTCGTCGGGGTTCACTGCCGTCACCGAGCCGGCACGCGAGAGGATCGCCGGGACCTTTTCGCGGTACAGGCGCAGCAGCAGGCCCGGGTCCTGCTGCTGGCCGAGGCTGACGATGCTGGCAGTATCGCTGCGCGCGCGGGCCAGCCGCTCGGTCGCCTCGGCGTGCGCCACCTGGACGATACGGTCGGACGACTGGGTCGCCTGCTGTTGCTTGCGTGCAGCGTCGTTGCGGGCATTGGCCACCAGTTGCTCGGCCTGCTGGCTGGCCGTCAACACGGCATTGAAGGCGCTGACCGCCGAGAGCGGCAGGGATGACTGCACGTCGACCCGGACGATCTCGATGCCCAGGCCGGCATGCTCCTGCTGCAGCTTCGCCAGGCTGGCATTGATGCCTTGCTGCAGGTCGCCACGCAGGCGCTCGCGGCGCTCGGCCAGGCCGGAATCGCCGCCCACCAGCTCGGGGCGCGCGACCAGGATGGCGTCCATGTCGCGGGACGCGCAGACCTGCACCGCATTGCGCTCCACCAGGCGATCCAGCGCCGGCTCCACGTGCTCGCCCTGCAGGGCGAAGGCGTAGGGATCGCTGACCTTGTAGAAGACCCGCACGTCCAGCTGCACCACGCCGGAATCGCCGGTCAGCAGGTAGCCGGAACCGGCGCTGGAATCGTTGGCCAGGGTGCCGTCGTAATCGGTCTTCTGTGCCTGCTCCGAACGCAGCAGCAGTTCGACCCGGCGCTCGGTCACACGGCCGGCCGAAGGCAGCATGATCACCTCCTCGAAGGGACGCGGCCAGGCCAGCAGCAGGCCGGCGTTCTGGATACGGTCCTGGGCGCCGAGGCGCAATACCACCGCGCGGCTCTCCGGGCCGATCTGCCGGACATTGCCGAGCAGCCAGCCCAGCGCTGCCAGCAGCGTCACCAGATACAACGCCAGGAAGCCGGTGCGCCCGGCCTGCAGCCAGGGACTCGGCCGCCCCTGCTCGGGCTTACTCATGGGCAGAACCATTGGCATGCGCCGCCGCGGGCAGCGTCGGGCCATCGACCAGCACGCGGAACGGCGCTGCGTCGGTGCGCAATACCAGGCGCGTGCCGGGGTTGACGATGGTGCCGAGGGTGTCGAGGGAGCGCAGCAGGTTGTACAGCTCCGGCGCGCCGGCATAGGCCTTGCCGTAGATTTCGGCAGCCTCGACCTGGGACTGCGCCTGGATATCGGCAGCCTTCACGTTGGCGTCGGCCTCCAGGATGCGCGCATCGCGCTCGGCGGCAGACTGGATCTCGGCCGCCTTGCGCTTGCCTTCGGCGGTGCGCTCGGTGGCGATGGTTTCGCGCTCGGCGCGCATGCGGTCGACCGTGGCGTCGAGGGTCACCTTCGGCAGCGTCAGGCGCTCGATGCCCACCTGCACCACCCGCACACCGTAGGTGTCGCCGAGCTGCTTGTCGATCTGCTGGCGCAGGCGCTGCTCGAAGTCGTCGATGCGCACGCGGCTGCCGTCGACGTTGACCAGGTCGGCCAGCTCGAAGCCGCTGGCGGTGGTCTCCAGCGCCGAGCCGACCAGGGTGCGGATCTGCCGCGCGGCTTCGTCGGGCTGGTTCTGCACCGCGCGCATGAAGCGCTGGATGCTCTCCGGGTCCGGTGCCACCTGCCAGGCGATATAGGCCTGGACGATGATCCGCAGGCCGTCGCGGGTGCCGACGTCCTGCAGGCCGCTGGAAGTGGTGCGCAGGCGCAGGTCCACCGGCACCGCCGCCTCGAAGGGTACCGGCCAGCGCCAGGCCAGGCCCGGCTGGATCAGCACCCGCGAGGGATTGCCGAAGCGGGTGATGACCGTCGCCTCGCCCACCCGGACCTGGACGAAGCAGGCCGTGGCGGCCATCGCCAGCACCAGCAGCGCGGCCACGCCTATGCGTCGCCAGGCGTGGCCGGGCTCGCCGCGGCCGTGCTCATGATCGTGGTCGTGCGGGTGACCGTGGCCATGGTCGTGGGAATGATCATGGCCGCAGTCATGGGAGGAATGCCCGTCATGGGCGTGGGTGGCGTTCGAGCTCAAAGGACGCGCTCCTGGGCTGCGGCGGGATCAGGGGAAACCCAATGAAGGGGCGCCGGGCGCGGCATAGCCACGCAGGTCCAGCGTCGGCGCCTGGCCGGCGGCCAGGCGGTGGTCGATGATCAGGCTGTTGGCCCCGTTCAGCCCCTGGCTCAGGCGGCCCAGGTACTGTTCGAGGAGGAAGGCCTGGCCGGCACGCTGCCAGGCCGTGCGCTCGGCGGCGAAACGCAGCTCGGCGGTACGCGCCTTGCTGGTGGTTTCGTGGGCGTCGGCCGTGGCCTTGTCGGTCAGCGTGGTGGCGTTGAGTTGCGCGATGTTCGCCTGCTGCGCGGCGAGGCCGCGGTCGCGGGCGATCAGGGCCTGGGCGGTGATCTGCGCCGCCTGCACGGCGTGGTAGGCGTTGGCCGCGCCAGCCGGCGGGTGGATCGCCTCCACCGAAGTGGCGAGCAGCTCCACGCCGCTGTCGAGGCGATCGAGGTCAGCCTGCACCGCGCGGCCGATGTCGTGGCCGAGGGCTTCGCGCTCGGCACCGAGTACGCCGTCCAGCGTGCGCCCGGCGAAATCATGCACCAGCACGCGATTGGCGATGCTGCGCAGCAGTTGTTCAACGTCGGTGCTGTGGTAGGTCGCCGCCAGCGCGGCCTGGTCGCTCAGGCCGATGCGGTAGATGAAGCGCACGTCCATGTTGACGATCTGGAAGCTCTGCCGACCGCCATCGACGCCGGCGATGATCTGCGAGTTCTCGCTCAGGTGGGTGGCGTCCCACAGGCGGTTGGCATTGGCCGGAGCCGGCCCTTCGGCCGGCGCCAGCGGCTCGGCGGCGCTGTCCGAGCCCGAGGTGGCCAGCTCGCGGATGACGCCGTTGTCCACGTTCAGCACCTTGCCGAACGGCCACGGCAGCCCGACATGCAGCCCCGGCTGGTAGACCTCCAGCGGATTGCCGAAGCGCTCGTAGACGCCGCGTCCATTCATGGGCACCTCGACCACGCCGGTCAGCAGCCAGCCGACCACAGCCACCAGCGCAGCCACCGGCAGGAAGGCGCGGCGCATGAAATCGAAAGCCCAGACCTGGCGCAGATCGATACCCAGGCGCTGCTGCAGCTCGCCCTGGATGAACGCCAGCGGGCGCGGCGGCCATTGCAGGGACCCGGCGACCAGGCTGCGCGCCACCAGCACCGGCTCCTGGCGCGGGCGACGCGGGCTGAACACCGACAGCAGCGCACGCAGCAGCAGCTCAACCGCCGCCAAGCCCGGCAGCAGGCCGATCAGCACCGCCAGCCGCGCCGGCCACAGGCGCTGCCCGTCCACCAGTACCAGGCAGGCGATCGTCAGTACCTGGACGACCATGACCAGACGCAGCATGGCCGCCAGGGACTCGGCTTCCGGGCAGGTGACCTCGGTTTCGGCAGCCAGGTGGCGTTCCACCACCACCAGGCAGAAGGCCGAGGCCACCAGGATGCCAACGACAATCCAGGTCAGTTGGCCGGCCGTTGCCGGCACCGGAAGGTCGAAGCGCCAGGCGTCCTTCACCAGCAGCAGAGCGAGCCCCGCGAGGCCGAACAACCACAGCGCCTCGCCGCCGATGCGCCGGACCTGCAGGCGACAAGCCTCGACGCCCCGTTCAAGCCAGCGCTCGTAACCGCTCAGCGGTTGCGCGTCGGGCGCGGCCGGCGTCTCGTCTTCGCGCTGCCAGAAGCGCAGCGGCGCCGGCCGCTGGCCGATGGCCCGGGCGCGCCAGCGGGCGACCCACCAGGCCGACTGGGCGCTCGCGCCGAGCAACAGCAGCGACGCTGCGTTGACGTCCAGCAGGGCCACCCAGTGAGAGCCGGCGGAGAACAGGCCGACCAGGTAGCCCACTGCCCACAACAGCAGCGCCACCAGCGCCGGCAGCCAGGTCAGCAGCACCAGCGGCCGCGACAGCGTCAGCGAACGCTGGAAGCGCGGCAGCCCATCGAGTGGCTCCGCCTCGATGTCCAGATCGACTCTCATGAAGACTCCAGGAAGGCCAGGCAGCTCCGACAACCAGCAGGAGATGCCATCGACGGGCAGCCGGCGGGCGCCCGAGAGGGAGAAAAAGATATGTTATAACTCAGGAAGTTAAGGATTTGTTAACGAATATTTCGCACCGTCTGCCCGCGAACGGCCCCTGCCACCGAGGGTGACTTCAGACCCGCCGGCGCCCCGCCCGCCGCACCCGGATCGGGCGGTAGGCGGAACACCCAGGGAAACGCCGGGCCCATGACGGTGTGCGAGGCCCGCCACAGCAATCCCCACATTCCTCGCCGGATGCTGGCAAAATCGCCCGCCGCAAAAACCTGCGTACGGCACGTGCCAGCACCGCAAGTGGAGACCCTGCATGACCAAACGCCTGAGCCATGGCATGGGCCTGGAGCCCGTGGAGCCCGACTGGCCAGCGCTGACCGAGATGGAAGTCGCCAGTCTGCTGGAAGGATTCGGCCAGGCCGACGCCCGCCTGACGTGGCACAGCCCTCGGCCGTTTTCTGCTGCCGCGCTGGTGGAAACCGCCCGCGGCCCCTTGTTCGTCAAGCGCCACCACCCCAGCGTGCGCAGCGTTGCGCAACTGGTCGAGGAGCACACATTCCTCGACCATCTGGCCCGCCACGGCGCGCCGGTCCCCCAGGTGCTGCGCGATGAGCACGGTCGCAGCGCCATTGCTCGCGACGGCTGGACCTACGAGGTCCACACGCAGGCCCGGGGGCTGGACCTGTACCGCGACGCGCTGTCCTGGACGCCCTTCCGGCACAACGCCCATGCCTTCGCCGCCGGCGTCGCCCTGGCGCAGTTGCACCGGGCTGCCGGGAGCTTCGATGCACCGTCGCGCAGCACCGACGTGCTTTTCAGCAACCTCAACCTGTTCGGCGCACAGGACCCCATCGCCGCCATCGAGGCGACCTTCCCGCGCTTCCCGGCCCTAGCCCAATACCTGCAGGCGCGCCCGTGGAAGGAAGCGCTGAGCGAGCTGCACCTGCCGCTGCAACGCGCCCTGCTGCCCTACCTGCAGCGCCAGCCGGTGTTGTGGACCCACAACGACTGGCACGCCTCCAACCTGCTGTGGAGCGACGACAGCCCACAGGCACAGGTGGCCTCGGTGCTGGACTTCGGCCTGAGCGACCGCACCTTCGCCCTCTTCGACCTGGCCACCGCCATCGAGCGCAACCTGGTGCCCTGGCTGGAACTGGACCAGGGCCGCGCCGCCGTGGCCGACCTCGACGCCCTCGACGCGTTGCTGAGCGGCTACGCCAGCGTGCGCCCGCTGAGCCGCGACGACCTGCTCGCGCTGGCCGCGCTGCTGCCGCTGGTGCATGCGGATTTCGCCCTCTCCGAAATCGGCTACTTCCACGGCCTGCTCGGCTCGGAGGAAAATGCCGCCCTGGCCTACGACAACTACCTGATCGGCCACAGCCGCTGGTTCGCCGACAGCGAAGGCCAGCGGCTGCTCAACCATCTGCGCCAACTGGCGGCCAGGGCGATCTGACTCGCCCGAACAAGCATTCTGAGGAAAACGGGCATGTCTGCTCTGGAAATCATCGCGGTGATCGTCAACGTGCTCGGCGTCTGGCTCACCGCCCGGCGCATCCGCTGGTGCTGGCCGGTGAACGTGGTCGCGGTACTGCTCTACGCGTGGATCTTCTTCAGCGTGAAGCTCTACTCCGACATGCTCCTGCAACTGGTCTTCGTGGTACTGCAGTTCTACGGCTGGTGGCAATGGAGCCAAGGCAGCAGCGACCACGGTAAGGTCCGCGTCGAGCGTCTGCCGCTCTCTACAGCCATCTCCAGCTGCCTGGCCGGCGCCGCCGGCGCCCTCGCCCTGGGCTGGGCGATGCACACCCACACCGACGCCGCCCTGCCCTGGCTCGACGCCGCGCTCAGCGCCTTCAGCCTGGTGGCGAGCTTCTGGGCCGCACGCAAGTACGTCGCCAGCTGGTGGCTGTGGATCCTCCTCGACGTGGTCTACACCGGGGTATTCCTCTACAAGGCGCTCTACCTCACCGCCGGGCTCTACGCCGGCTTCATCGTGCTGGCGATCTACGGCCTGCTGGCCTGGCGGCGCGAGCTGCACGACGACACGGGCGGGTATCCCGGCGCAGCAGCGAACTGGAAAAACGGCTGACGCCACAGCGGGCAGGCAGTTAGCATCCAGGGTTCAACCCACAAGGTGAGAACTCGAGATGGCGAACGATACCTACACTCCCCCCCGCGTCTGGACCTGGGACAAGAGCAACGGCGGCGCCTTCGCCAGCATCAACCGGCCCATCGCCGGCCCGACCCAGGACAAGCAGCTGCCGCGCGGCAAGCACCCGCTGCAGCTGTATTCGCTGGCCACGCCCAACGGCGTGAAGGTCACCATCCTGCTCGAGGAGCTGCTGGAACTGGGCGTCACCGAGGCCGAGTACGACGCCTGGCCGATCAGGATCAGCGACGGCGACCAGTTCGGCAGCGGTTTCGTCGAGATCAACCCGAACTCGAAGATCCCGGCCCTGCTGGATACCGGCGTGAAGCCGGAGCTGCGCATCTTCGAATCCGGCTCGATCCTGGTGTACCTCGCGGAGAAATTCGGCCACTTCCTGCCCAGGGACCTGGCCAAGCGCACCGAGACGCTGAACTGGCTGTTCTGGCAGATGGGCAGCGCGCCCTTCCTCGGCGGCGGCTTCGGTCATTTCTACGCCTACGCGCCGGAGAAGTACGAGTACCCGATCAACCGCTACGCCATGGAGGTCAAGCGCCAGCTCGACGTACTCGACCGCCAGCTCGCGGAAAACCGCTACATCGCCGGCGACGAGTACAGCATCGCCGACATGGCGATCTGGCCCTGGTACGGCGCGCTGCTGAACAACCAGGTGTATGAGGCGGCTGAGTTCCTCGACGTGGAGAGCTACACCCATGTGCGCCGCTGGACCGACGAGATCGCCGCGCGCCCGGCGGTGCAGCGTGGCCGCCGGGTCAACCGCACCTGGGGCGATGACGCCTTGCCGGAGCGGCACAGCGCCGAAGACTTCACGCGCTGAGCTTCATCCGTAACGTCGGCCCTGCCGACGGATCGCGGGCATGGGCTAGGCGCCCCCGCCCGTCCTACAGGGGAAACCCTGCGTTGGGCGGTTCGCGAGCAAGCTCGCTCCTACGAAAAGCACAAGAACCGGAGCCTCGCAGGAGGCTCCGGTTTTTCATTTCAGCAGTCTTTTACTTGCCAGCCGTCAGGGTGCTGTAGGCAGTGATCAGGTTGCGGTAGTCCGGGATGTGATTGGAGCACAGCGCCGCCAGCCCTTCGATATCGTTGCGCCAGTCGCGGTGCAGCTCACAGGCCACGCCGAACCAGGTCATCAGCTGCGCACCGGCCGCTTCCATCCGACGCCAGGCGGCGTCGCGGGTCATCTCGTTGAAGGTGCCGGAAGCATCCGCCACCACGAACACATCGAAGCCTTCCGCCAGGGCCGACAGCGCCGGGAACGCCACGCAGACCTCGGTCACCACGCCGGCGATGATCAGCTGTTTCTTGCCGGTGGCCTTCACCGCTTTCACGAAATCCTCGTTGTCCCAGGCGTTGATCTGGCCGGGGCGGGCGATGTACGGGGCGTCCGGGAACTGCGCCTTCAGCTCGGGAACCAGCGGGCCGTTGGGGCCGGTTTCGAAGCTGGTGGTGAGGATGGTCGGCAGGTTGAAGAACTTCGCCAGGTCGCCCAGCGCCAGCACGTTGTTCTTGAACTTGTCCGGATCGATGTCGCGGACCAGCGAGAGCAGGCCGGCCTGGTGATCGACCAGCAGTACGGCGGCGTTGTCTTTGTCCAGGCGGTTGTAGGTGGGGTTGGCCATGGTGAAATCCTCGATTTGCTTTCAGTGGGTACCGGCTGGGCCGGAAGGTTTTGGATTCGGTTGCAGTGGGTCACTGCCTGGAACAAAGATTAAATTCGACACCCTTGACGCACCAGACCGCAAAAATCGCCTCTAGCGTTCCATTAAAAGAACGAACAGCCGCAAAGGCGCGACCGGGTGATCGGGCTAACCCGCGTGTCGCCAGGTGGATTCGCGCACCCCATCGAAGAAGCGTCGCTGCCAGCTCAGCGGCGTGACACCTTCGATGCGGTAGAAGATCCGGCAGAAATGCGCCTGGTCGCAGAAGCCGCATTGCAGGCCGATCTCCGCCAGCGGGAAGGTCGATTCGCGCATCAGTTGCTTGGCCTTCTCCACCCGCTGGACTCGCATCCAGGCCTGGGGCGAATGCCCGGTGGTGACCTTGAACTTGCGGGTGAAATCGCTGCGCGACAGCGCACAGGCGGCAGCCAGGTCGCTGACCGTGATGCCGCTGTCCAGATGCTTGAGCAGCAGCGCCTGGGCACGCTCCTTCTGCCAGGGGGCCAGGTCGCGCTTGGGGGCGTCCACTGGAATCTGGCTGATGAGTCTCTGAAGCATGCTGGTCCCTCCCCTGCGGTCTGCGAACCATTCTTGGTGGGCGCAGGGGTAGCGGCGAGTTAAAGCTGGTTAAACCGCATTAATCCGCCGCAGAACAAAAGCGGCGGCTCGACGGCAGAGAGCAACGGTTCTCTGGGCCCGCACAGCCGCCCGCCAACACCACACAAGTGCCAGCAACCGGCCGCCATGCCTTGCACGGCGGGGCTTGCAGCACAAGGACCGGTGACAGCGGGCACCCTGCCAGCCAGCGCCGAAGTGGGCCGGGCGTTAATCGTTATTAAGCCCGCAGGCAAAACGCCACGCCTGGCGCAGGATGGCTCAACGCTGAGCCGTCGTTTACCCTGACTGCGGTTCACGAAAGAATGGCCAATCGACCGGAGAGTCGATGGACCTGTGCCACCGGGCTGACGCCAGGACTGGCGCGCAATCTGCCCCCAGCGTGCGAAAGCGACTACCAGACGATGACTCCCGATGCCGTGGCCACGGTCGAAACCGTGCTTCATTTCGGCCCCTACCAGATCTACCCCGCATCCCGCGTGATCCTCGAGGCCGGCCGCCCGCTGCGCCTGGGGCAACGCGCGCTGGACATCCTGCTGGCGCTGCTGGAACGTGCCGGCCAGGTGGTCAGCAAGCGCGAGCTGCTGGCCCGTGCCTGGCCCGGACAGGACATCGACGAAGGCAACCTGCGGGTCCACATGACTGCCCTGCGCAAGGCGCTGGGAGACGGCCAGAACGGTCGGCGCTTCATCGTCACCATCGCGCTGCGCGGCTACAGCTTCGTCGAGCCGCTGACGGCTTCGGCGCAGGCGATGCCCGCCCCCGATGACGGCCAGTCGGCGGACCACAACCTGCCGCCCCGGCGCAATCGCCTGCTGGGCCGCGAGGCCGAGCTGGAGCGTCTGGTCAGCGAGCTGCCGCGACGTCGCTGCGTCAGCCTGGTGGGCTGTGGCGGCATCGGCAAGACCAGCCTTGCCCTGCAGGCCGCCGAGCGTTTCATCGGCCAGTATCCCCACGGCATCCGCATGCTCGACCTCACCCCGTTGCAGGACGCACGGCCGCTGAACAGCACCCTCGCCAGCGCGCTGGGCATTCCGGGGCTGGCCGGCGAATCGCTGGAGCGGCTCTGCAGCCAGGTCGCCGACCGGCATATGCTGCTGCTCATCGACAACTGCGAGCACCTGATCGAAGCGGCCGCGCACCTGGTCGAGTGCCTGCTGCGCCACGCGCCGCAGATCCACATCCTCGCCACCAGCCGCGAAAGCCTGCGCGCCACCGGCGAATACATCCTGCCGCTACGGCCGCTCGGCTGCCCGCCGGTGCAGGTCGGCAGCATCGAGGACGCCCTCGCCTACCCCGCCGTCGCGCTGCTCATCGAGCGGACCCGGGAGACCCACGAAGACTTCGAGTTCCGCCCCGCAGACCTGCCCCGCGTCAGTGAAATCTGCCGGCGCCTGGAGGGCATTCCGCTGGCGCTGGAACTGGCCGCCGGCCATCTGGGCCAGGCCGATGGCAGCATCGACGCGCTATTGCAGGACGGCTACCTGGACCTGCCGCTGCAGTCCGAGGAATCGCCCAGCCGCCACGAACACCTGCGCGCGATGCTCGACTGGAGCTACACGCTGCTGCGCCCCGCGGAGCAATCCTGCCTGCGGCGCCTGAGCGTGTTCCGCGGCGGCTTCACCCTGGACTCCATCGCCGCCGTCCTTGGCCAGCCGGCGGACCTGGGCGCGGCCTTCGTGCTGGTGAACCAGCTGACCGCCAAATCGCTGCTGACCACCGAGATTCGCCGCGACGAAGTCACCTACCGGCTGCTCGAACCGACCCGCCTGCACGCGCTGGAGAAACTCCAGGCCGCTGGCGAACTGCACGAGGCCCGCGAACGCCATCTGCAGCTGTGCCAGGACGCGATGCAGGCTGCGCAGAACGAATGGGAAAGGTCCGCCTCACTGGGCTGGCTCGAGCAACATTCGCCGTGGCTCGCGGAGGTTCGCGCCGCCCTCGACTGGGGCCTGCATGCGGAAGTCCGGCACACCCGGGCAATCCACCTCGCGGCCTGCTCGGCGCCGCTGTGGCAGGAACTGTCGCTGCTCCACGAATACGGTCCCTACGTGAGCGCGGCACTCGGCCTGCTCAGTGCCGAGTCCGCTTCGTCGCTGCAACTGGCCATGCGCCTGGAGCTGGCGCTGGGCAACACGACCTACCACGACGTGCGCAACAGCCAGGCAGACGAGGCCTTCCAGAACGCCCGCTACCTCGCCCGGCAGATTGGCGACCGCGACGGTGAACTCACCGCGCTGTCTGGCGGCCTGGCCGTGCTGCTGTGGGCCGGCCAGTACCAGCAGGCCGCCGAGCAGAGCCGGCAATTCGACCGGCTGAGCGACGGCCAGGGTGAGATGCTCGCCACCAGCGCCCTGCGCCTGAAGGTGCTGGCGCTGCATTATTCGGGCAATCAGGTACGCGCCCAGGCCGTCGGCGATGAAGTGCTGCGGCGACTGGAACAGCAACGTCGGGCCAACCGTTTTGCCCCTTGTCTGGGCGTGCAGTACGACCAGCAGGTCGCCTCCCTTGCCACCCAGGCGCGCACGCTCTGGTTGCGCGGCTTGCCCGGACAGGCAGAGCGCATGGCTGCACAGGCCATCGAACTGGCCTGCGAGATCGACCACAGCGCCTCCATCGCCTACAGCCTCGCAGTGGCCGGCTGCGTCATCGCCTTCTACAACGGCGAGTTCGACAAGGCCCGCAGCCGCGTGCGGCAGATGATCGAGGTTGCCGAGCGTCACCGCGTGCCGTTGTTCAGCGACTGGGCGCGGCACTACGCATGGGCCATGCAGCTCGACTCGACCGCTGGCGCCACGGCACCCGCCGTCGGCCTGGTGCGCGACATCGTGCAGACCCTCGGCGGCCGCCCCCTCCCCGCCGATCAGGCGCAGCTGATGCGCGCCCGCACCGGCGCGGCCGGCTGGTGCGCACCGGAAATCCTGCGCAACGAGGCGGTCGCCCTGCTGGCGCGGGGCGACCGCGAGTCCCTGCTCGGCGGCGAAACCCTGCTGACCCGTGCCCTGACGCTGGCGCAGGAGCAAGGTGCACTGGCCTGGGAGCTGCGCTCGGCCACCTGCCTGGCGGAGCTGTGGAGCGCACAGGGCAAACCGGAAGCTGCGCGGCAACTGCTGGAGCCGGTCTACCGATGCTTCACCGAAGGTTTCGACTCGCCGGACCAGCGCAGAGCACGGCAATGTCTTGAGGCCTGCGCCCACTGACGACGCGCCGCACCCTGTAGGAGCGCGCCATGCGCACGATCGCGGGCATGGCCCGCTCCTACAATGGGACGTCCATGCCAGCCGGGGAAGCAGACGCGAGCATCTGTCAGTGCCCCCGATACACAACCCATCGGCCCCACACCAACCCGCTTGACATTAAAGTTAACTTTAAACTTAGGGTGAACCCATCCGCCTCCCGGCTCTCACGCCGGGCGGCTTCCCACAGGGTCTACCAGAAGGTCAAGCAGATGAAGGCGCGGTTCAAGGCAGTGGAGTTCGGCACCCAGAGCGTTGAAGTGATCGAGGGCGGCTATTACGACCGCTACCGGATGAACCCGGACCTGAACGAGGTGGCGAAGGACCCCGCCGCCGGCAACATCGACTACTTCCGGCGCTTTCCCAAGCAGATGGTCGCCTCGCGCGTCGGGCCGACCTGGGCGCCGAACTTCTACTACCGCACCAGCAGCATCCAGTTGCTGTTCCTGGCGCCGATCGAGCGCCTGCGTGCGACGCTGCCTGCACCACTGGAACCGCTGCGTGCCCTGCCCGGCCAGGGACTGGTGGCACTGACCTTCTTCTCCTACTCGGTGTGCGACAACGACCCGTACGATGAAGTCTCGGTCGCCATCGTCATTCGCCGTCCAGGCGCCAGGGGCAGCCATGCCCTGGAACTACTCGACGCCGTGCGCCGCCGCAGCTTCGTCGCCCATGTGCTGGCCCTGCCGGTCTCCACCGAGATTGCGCGGGTGCGCGGTGTGCATGGCTACCAGTTGCCGAAATGGCGCACCGGCATCGAGGTGAAGATCGGCAGCGAAGTGTCGGCCAGCATCCAGGGGCCCGACGGCACCGCCGACCTCGTCCTGCAGGCGCCGCTGCCGGCGCTGCAGATCGCCACCGCGCAATCGCGCCTGGGCACTGCCACCATGGTTCATCAGGTCGATGGGCGCTGGCATCAGACGCGCGTGCAGAGCAACACCCTGGCCTACGCGCAGAAGCTGCTGCCCGGCAACGTCCGGCTCACCCGCAACGGCGGGCCGCTGAGCCAGTTGCTCGATGGGCTGGGCGCGTCGCGCATCCTGCGCCTGGATGTGGTCAAGGACGCGCAGATCGTGCTGCACCTGCCAGCACTGCTGGAGAGCCAGCCCTGACAGGCGCAGGCGGGCGCCTTACTGCGGCTGGACGCTGACGGCGACGGCGGAGGTCACCCGCATCACCAGTTGACGCCCCACATACTCGGGTTTCATCACCACGTCCGGGCGGACCTGCACCGTGTGCTGGCTGCCGTCGGCAAATTGCAGGGTGGCGGTGCGCCTGGCGGTGTCCATGGATTTGACCGTGGCGGTGATCTCCACCGTATCGGCCGCGAGCATGCCGGGCTTGCTGCCCGGTTGCGCCGTCGCCATCAGCCCGGCAGCGCCACTGCCGCTCTCCTGGCCCGGCTCGCGCAGGTAGACGACACGCTCCAGCGTGACGATGGCGCGCACCCGATCACCCACCTTGATCTGCTCGAAGTTGCGCATCTCCGCTGGCGCACGCAGGGTGCGGCTGTTGCCGTGGTCGTCCTTCAGGGTAACGGTTCGCTCGGTCCGGTCGATGGCAGTGACGCTGGCCTGCATTTCCTCCGTCTCGGTCATCGCACCGCCCGGCACACCCTTGGCAACCGACTCGGTGCTGTCGTACTGGTAACTCAACTCATCGTTCTTCTCGCTCTGGCAACCGACCAGCACGCCAGCGGCGAGGGACAGGCAGATCCAACGGGACACACTCATCGGGCAACTCCTTGCGTCAGGGGTGTTTGCGTTGTGGTTTTGCCGACAGGAACAGGAGCACGCCTGCCGGTGCTGCCTGGCTGCGTGGTTTTATCGAGCCTAGCAGCTGCCCGGCGCTTCACCTCGGCATCCGCCACTCAGTACTTGATGTCCCGCGCAGTCTCGCGCCCCTGCTGCTTGGTCTGGCGTTTGTCCTGGCGGCACTGGGCGTTGTACTTCTGGTCGGCGGCGCGGCAGTCCTGCTTGGTCTGCCGGGCATCCTGGCGGGTTTCCTGGCGCACGTCGCGCGCCTGGCGACGCTGGTTGCCCTGCTCGGTGGCCCAGGCGGAGCCGGCCGAGGCAACGAGGAAGGTCGCCGCGAGAATGGCGGTGAACAGGGAACGGGACATGGCATCACCTCCTGCCGCGCAGGGATCGGGACTATGCAGTACAGCCGATTTCCCGGGGGCCTGCCGGTGGTGCCGGGTGGTTCGCCGTGCTGTTCGACGAAAGGCAATGCCGGCTGCCGCGCTGCCGGCGGAACCGCCTTACTGGTCGCGCACCAGCAGCACCGGACGCTTGCTCGACTGCAGCACGCCTTCGGCCACGCTGCCCAGCATCAGGCGCTGCACGCCACGCCGGCTGTGGGTGCCCATGACGATGGCATCGGCCTTGACCGCGTCGGCCTCGGCCTCGATGCGGTCGGCTACCTCTTCGCCCGCGGTTTCCATGTTGATTCTCTGGTAGGTGGCGCGCACAGCGTGCTCCTCGACCACTTCCCGCGCCTTGCCCAGGATGTCGTCGGCCGCCTTGAGCGCGGCGGCCTGCAGCGCCTCGGCGTCATAGTACTTGGCGTAATAAGGCAGGTGCCCCAGCGGACGGTCGACGATGGTGATGACATGCAGTTCACCGCCGCTCATGCGCACCAGTCTTGCGCCTTCGGCCAGGGCTCGGAACGAAACGGGGCTGCCGTCGACGGCGGCCAGTACGTGCTCGTACATGCTGTGCTCCTCGTTGTTTGGGCAGTTCGACCTTAACTGCGCGGGCCGGGGCCGCCCTTGTGCCGTGTCAATGTAATCGCCGGATGGCGACTCAGTGCGCCAGAGCGACCTCATCACGGCAGGCAGACGGGCTCAGCCCGGTCCAGCGCTTGAAGGCGCGGCGGAAGCCGCGTACGTCACTGTAGCCAAGCGCCTCGGCAATGCGCTCGATGGGCATTTCCGGGTTGTTCAGCAGGCTCATGGCGCGGGCATGGCGCACCTGATCCTGCAACGCATCGAAGGTGATGCCGTGCTCGCTCAGGCGACGGCGCAGCGTGCGGCTGCTCATGTTCAGCTCGCTGGCGACCTTGTCGATCGGGCTGCCGTGGGCCAGGTCGCGGGCGATGGCGCGCTCCACCGTTTCCAGCAGGCCGGTCTTCTGCTGCACCTGGGCCGATTCGTTCTCCAGCAGGCTCAGCGCCTGGCGCAACGCGACAGGGTGATGGCTAGGCAGTTGCACATCGAGCCAGTGGCTGGCGATGGCCACGCGGTTGTGCAGGCAGCCGAACTGCAGGTTCGGCCCGAGCAGGCGGCGATACTCGGCTTCATAGGCGGGCGCGGCGTGGGTGAACTCGAAGCGCAGGGGCTGGAACTGGGGGCCGATCAGGGTGCGGTTGTAGACCAGCAGGCTGGCGAAGAACTCCTCCACGGCGAATACCTGAATGTCGGCAAAGGGCAGCCGGCATTCCACTTCGATGAAGCTCTCTTGCGGCCCCTCGATCAGGTTGCAGACCGCGATGCCGCCGGTGGTGTGCTGGAAGCGGCGGCCCAGTTCGAAGGCATCGCGCAGGTTCCTGCACAGGGACAGCACATGGCCGAGCAAACCGAGGGTGCCCAGCACGTTGTGGTGACCGACCAGCAGCCCCAGGCCGCACTCGGGCAGCGCCGCGAGGGCGCGCTGGATCATCGCGACTGTCTGCCGGTAGCTGACGCGCTGGGCCGGATCCTGCAGTTCCTCGGCGGTGAAGCCAAGCCCACGGCACAGCCGCTCGCCGCTTACGCCCTGGGCGCTGGCGACCTCGGCCAGGGTCTGCAGCAGGAAGGGCGAAACCAGGGCCAGGTCGTATTGCGCATCGATGCTAGTACTGGGCATGCAGGCTGCTCTCGATCGGGGGCGCCGGCGATTCTTGTTATGTGGCTGGCGCACGATGGCCGCATCATAACGCTTTCGCAGGCCCGCCAAGAGCGGGCGTAACAGAATATTACAGACACCTCTGGAACAGCAGCTGGCGCAAGGCTCCCCGCCCTGCACCCGCTCTGCGCTGGTCAGCTATACACCGGCCATTGCTCGACGATACGCCCTCCCCGCACCGCCAGCAGATCACCGAACTGCAGCAGGATCGACTCGGACTGGGTCGGGCGCAGGAACATCTGGTCGTCCACCTTCAGGCCGACGGCGCTGGAGCCGTTGACCATCTCCTGATTCGAGCTGCGCCCGTACAGGCCGTTGAACTGCAGGCCTCGGGGCGATTCGGGCTCGGCCAGCCAGTTGCCGCCGTAGACGAAGAAGGTCTCGCGCTGGTTCGGGTCCCACCAGGAGAACAGCTTCGACTTGTCGTCCAGCGCCGGAATCAGCACCGGGCCGGTGCTCTTGATCACTGGCGTGGCGATGAAGGCGGCGGGCTGGTGCTCCACCAGCGAAGGCAGGTCGTAGTGGGTCGGCTTGACCAGCGCCGAGCCCACCGATACCTCGGTGCTGGTGCGCTCGTTCTCGTGCATCCTGAAACTCGGGCTGCCGGCGGTATTGAGCGTCAGGCCCGGCTTCCACAGCGTCGGGTGCTGGCTGCGGGCGTAGTCGACGAAGCCGTCGTAGAGCGTCATCACCTTGGCAAAGAGTTCCTCCGAGGAGCCGAGCACCTCGGGCACGCCCATGCCGACGAAGGGGTCGTAGCCCATGAAGCCGGCGAACTCCAGATGCTGCGGGTTGGCGCCGATGATGGTGAGCATCCTGCCCAGGGTTTCTTTGTCAGCCACGCCGCCGCGGTGCAGGCCGACGTCCAGTTCGATGTTGATCCGCAGCCGGGTGTTGCGCCCCTGCGCCAGCGCCAGGTACTGCTGCAGGCGCTCGGGGGTGTCGAGCAGCCATTGCAGCTGGGTGGTCGGGTCGAAGGGGCCGCGCAGGTTCTCGTAGAACTGCTGCGCCGAACCCACCGGCAGCGGCTTGCCCAGCAACAGGTCGGAGTCGGGAAAGCGCTCGGCGTCATGGTTGAGGAAGGGCTGATGGAAGGACATCATCCGCCGGGTGCCGGCGCGCCTGGCGATGTAGTCGAGCAGTTGCGGCGACGGCAGGGACTTCTCCACCACGCGCAGGTGCTTGCCGGTGCGGGCCACTGATTGCATCACAACGTCGACGTTGTGATCCAGGCGGTCCAGGTCGATCAGCATCACCGGGCGCATCGGCCCGTGCTCGCGCAGCTCGCGGTTGAGCCGGGCGAAGTACTCGTCATACGGAGCGCCGTGGTCGCTCGGGCGCAGCCAGGCACCGGCACCGGCGAGCAGGACGCCCGCCCCTGCCGCGCCGACGATGAAATTGCGTCGTTTCATGGATTTTTCTTCCTTGTCAGGCCACGCCCAGGATCGATGACAGGTGGGCATTGAGGAACTTGCCCTGGGGGTCCAGCTCGCGGCGCACCTCGGTGAATTCCTTCCAGCGCGGATACAGCGGTTGCAGCGTGCGCGCATTGAGCGTGTGCAGCTTGCCCCAGTGCGGCCGGCCGGCGTATTTCCAGAAGATCGGCTCCACCGCGGCGAAGAAGTTGTGGTGGTCCATGCTGTAGTGCTGGTGCACGGAGATCGAGCAGCTGTCGCGGCCCTCGAACATGCTCAGCGGGATGTCGTCGGCCTTCACGTAGCGGTACTCGATGGGGAACCAGGTGCGCAGGTCCTTGTCGTTGATCAGCTTGAGGATCTCGCGCAGGCAGGCCGGGCCGTGTTCGGCCGGGACCGAGTACTCCATCTCGTTGAAGCGCACGTTGCGCACGTTGGCGAAGACGTCGTAGGAGTCGCCGATGCGGTCGTCGAAGCTGGCGACATGGCGCAGGCTGTTGAGCAGGAAGCGCCGTGCGGCGGGGAAATCGCTGCCGTATTTGTCCAGGCCCTCGATGATGCTGACGAACTCGTTGCCGCCCTCCTTCGCCGGGTCCTGCGGCGCCGTGGGCGGGTCGGTGGTCTCGTTGAGGGCGATGGACAGTGCATAGTCGGAATGGGTCATGACCTGCATTTCCCAGTGCTGGTTCTCGCGGGTGTTCTTCTCCACGTCTTCCAGCAGTTCCTCGGTGCTGGCGACCCACTGCTTCTCGTGCAGGCGAAACGCCGCACGGTTCTGCAGGCGCACGCGGGTGGCGATGCCGAACGCGCCGAGGGACACCCGCGCGGCGTTGAACACCTCGGGGTTTCGCTGGGCGTCGCAGTCCAGCACGTCGCCGCTGGCGGTTACCAGTTGCAGGCCGGTCACACGGGTGGAGTAGGAGCCGAAGCCGACGCCGGTGCCGTGGGTGGAGGTGGAAATCGCCCCGGCCAGGGTCTGGTAGTCGATGTCCGACATGTTCGGCAGCGCCTGGCCGATTTCCTTCAGCGCCGGGCCCATGAGCGACATCGGCGTGCCGGCGGCGAACTCTGCCTGCAACGTGTCGGCGTCGTGGCCGAGCAGGCCGTTGAAATAGGCCAGAGAAACCAGCGTGCCGTCGGTGGGCACCAGGGCGCTGAAGGAATGCGCCGAGCCCACCGGGCGCACCTTGCCCTGGGCCTGGCGGATGACCTGCACCAGCTCGTCGAGGCTCTGTGGGGCCAGGCGCGCCGCCGGCAGGCAGCTCTGCCCGCCGGACCAGTTGCGCCAGGGGATCAGCCGCGGCGCGCGGGCCAGTTCGGCCGCCAGCGAGTGGCTCGACAACGAGGCATACGCCCCGGCAATACCGGCACTCTGCAAGAGCTGACGCCGGGTGAGTTGAATAGGCATCGAAGGAACCCCCGCGCTTACTGGACAGACTGGCCGGACATGAAGGAAATCAGCGCGAGGAACTCGTCCTCCGAGCACTGCATGCACATGCCCATCGGCGGCATGCCCTTGAAGCCGTTGATGCTGTGGTCCAGCAGGCTGTCGGCGCCCTGGGCGACGCGCGGCTGCCAGGCTTTCACGTCGCCCGCCTGCGGCGCGCCGGAGGCCGGGTTGGCGTGGCAGAGCTTGCAGCTGCTGTCATAGATCTTCGCCAGCGCGGGATCTGCGGGCGACAGCACGGCCGCGCTGCGGGCCGCTGGCGGCGCGGCATCGTCGCCACAGCCACCGAGCAGGCCGGTCAGGGCCAGCAAGGCAAGCGCAGGCCAGGGTGTTGCGGGTTTATGCATGGTGCTCCCCTTTTCTTCCCGCACGCGGCGACGGCGCGGATTCTTGTTGTCATGGGTAGCTGGCAGGTTAAGGCGGGCAGCGGCCGCACCTGAGGGCATTACCGGCCAATAAGGGGGCTCTCGGCGGACAAGGTGGCGGTTTGGGTCCCCTGTCGGTTTCAGGATGCGCAGGGTCGTTCGAGTGCTATCCCTAATCCAGAGGGATGGCAATCTTTCCAATTGTCACGGACCAGGCGCGCACAGATGCTTGGCCGGACGGCAACACCCCATAAGAACGATGGCGCCCCGCAAAGCCACGCAGACCGTGACGTGGCCGGTTCGCCGCCGCCGAAGGATTCCGGGTCGCCGCCCACCGCAGGCGCCCGCGATGTCGAGGTGCGCTGTATGCCTGATGATTCGCTTCACCTGCCCCTGATCCACGATGTGCTGGAACGTCTCAAGGCCACGCCCGGCGCCCTGCTGCCGGTGCTCCACGCCATCCAGGACTGCGTCGGCTACATTCCCGACGATGCCGTCGCGGAAATCGCCCATGCACTGAACCTCAGCGTCGCCGAGGTACGCGGGGTGATCAGCTTCTACCACGACTTCCGCACCGCGCCGCCGGCCCGCCATACGCTGCGCCTGTGCCGCGCCGAATCGTGCCAGAGCCGCGGCGCCGAAGCCCTGGCCGCGCAGCTGCGCGAACAGCTCGAACTGGACGACCACGGCACCAGCGCCGACGGCCGCATCGCCCTGCGCCCGGTCTACTGCCTGGGCGCCTGCGCCTGCTCGCCGGCGCTGGAGCTGGACGGCCGGGTCCACGCGCGCCTCACCGCCGAGCGCCTGCGCGAGCTGGTCAACGGTTGCCGGGAGGACGCCGCATGCTGAAGCTGTTCGTTTCCTGCGATTCGGTGGCCCGTGCGGTGGGCGCCGACGAAGTGACCGACGCCCTGGTCGCCGAGGCCGAACGTCGCCAGTTGCCGCTGGACATCCAGCGCACCAGCTCCCGTGGCCTGTACTGGCTTGAGCCGCTGCTGGAGCTGGACAGCTCCGCCGGCCGGCTGGGCTTCGGCCCGCTCACGGTCGACGATGTTCCCGCCCTGCTCGACGCCCTCTGCGGTGACCCGGCCAGCCATCCGCTGGCCCTGGGGCCGGTGGAAGAGATTCCCTACCTGAAGAGCCAGCAGCGTCTGCTCTTCGCCCGCGCCGGCATCACCCGGCCGCTGTCGCTGGACGACTACCGCGCCCACGGCGGCTTCGAGGGTCTGACCCGCGCCATCGGCATGGAAGGTGCCGACATCGTCGCTACAGTGCTTGACTCCGGCCTGCGCGGCCGTGGCGGCGCGGCCTTCCCCGCCGGCATCAAGTGGCGCACGGTACGCGATGCGGCCGGCAGCCAGAAGTACGTGGTGTGCAACGCCGACGAAGGCGACTCCGGGACCTTCGCCGACCGCATGCTGATGGAAGGCGACCCCTTCCTGCTGATCGAGGGCATGGCCATCGCCGGCCTCGCCGTCGGCGCAAGCATGGGCTACCTCTACGTGCGCTCGGAATACCCGGACTCCATCGCCACCCTGAACCAGGCGTTGAAGCTCGCCCGTGACGCCGGCTACCTCGGTGAAGACGTCGGCGGCAGCGGCCGCGCCTTCGAGCTGGAAGTGCGCGTCGGCGCTGGCGCCTATATCTGCGGCGAGGAAACCGCCCTGCTGGATTCGCTGGAAGGCAAGCGCGGCGTGGTCCGCGCCAAGCCGCCGCTGCCGGCGCTGCAAGGCCTGTTCGGCCTGCCGACGCTGGTGCACAACGTGCTCACCCTGGCCTCGGTGCCGATCATCCTGGCCAAAGGAGCACAGTTCTACCGCGACTTCGGCATGGGCCGCTCGCTGGGCACCATGCCCTTCCAGCTGGCCGGCAACGTCCGCCACGGCGGGCTGGTGGAACGCGCCTTCGGCCTGACCCTGCGCGAGCTGGTGGAAGGCTACGGCGGCGGCACCGCCAGTGGCCGCCCGCTGAAGGCCGCGCAGGTCGGCGGCCCGCTGGGCGCCTGGGTGCCCCCTTCGCAGTTCGATACCCCGCTGGATTACGAAGCCTTTGCCGCCGTCGGCGCCATGCTCGGCCACGGTGGCGTGGTGGTCGCCGACGACAGCCTGGACATGGCACGCATGGCCCGCTTCGCCCTGCAGTTCTGCGCCGAGGAATCCTGCGGCAAGTGCACGCCCTGCCGCATCGGTTCGACCCGTGGCGTGGAGGTGGTGGACCGGCTGATCGCCGCCACCGACCTCGGCGCCCGCCAGCAGCAGGCCAGGTTGCTCGGCGACCTCTGCGACACCCTGCAATACGGCTCGCTCTGTGCCCTTGGCGGGATGACCGCCTTCCCCGTGGCCAGCGCCCTCAAGCACTTCCCCGCCGACTTCGGTCTGGCGACTTCGGAGGCCGACCAGTGATCAACTACTTCGATCCCTCCACGTCCGCAGGCAGCGACATCGACCTCGGCACCCCAGCGCGCGACAGCGACGTACAGGTCAGCCTGAGCATCGATGGCCGCGAGATCAGCGTGCCCGCCGGCACCTCGGTGATGCGCGCCGCCGCCCTGCTCGGCACCACCATCCCGAAACTCTGCGCCACCGACAGCCTGGAAGCCTTCGGCTCGTGCCGCATGTGCCTGGTGGAAATCGACGGCATGCGCGGCTACCCGGCCTCCTGCACCACACCGGTGAGCGAAGGCATGGTGGTGCGCACGCAGACGTCGAAGCTGGCGGACCTGCGGCGCAACGTGATGGAGCTGTACATCTCCGACCACCCGCTGGACTGCCTGACCTGCTCGGCCAACGGCAACTGCGAGCTGCAGACCGTGGCCGGCCAGGTCGGCCTGCGCGAGGTGCGCTACGGCTATGACGGCGCCAACCATCTGAAGGACCGGAAAGACGTCTCCAACCCCTACTTCGACTACGACCCGAGCAAGTGCATCGTCTGCAACCGCTGCGTGCGCGCCTGCGAGGAAACCCAGGGCACCTTCGCCCTGACCATCGAAGGGCGCGGCTTCGAGTCCCGCGTGGCGGCGGCCGGCGGCGAGAACTTCCTCGACTCCGAATGCGTCTCCTGCGGCGCCTGCGTGCAGGCCTGCCCCACCGCCACGCTGATGGAGAAGAGCGTGGTCGAGATCGGCCAGCCGGAGCGCGCCGTCATCACCACCTGCGCCTACTGCGGCGTGGGCTGCTCCTTCCGCGCGGAGATGAAGGGCAACCAGCTGGTGCGCATGGTCCCGGACAAGAACGGCCAGGCCAACCACGGCCACTCCTGCGTCAAGGGCCGCTTCGCCTGGGGCTACGCAACCCATCCGGACCGCATCAGCAAACCGATGATCCGCCAGCACATCGGCGACCCCTGGCAGGAAGTCAGCTGGGACGAGGCGGTCACCTACGCCGCCAGCGAATTCCGCCGCATCCAGACGAAATACGGGCGCGACTCCATCGGCGGCATCACCTCCAGCCGCTGCACCAACGAAGAGACCTACCTGGTGCAGAAGCTGGTGCGCGCGGCATTCGGCAACAACAACGTCGACACCTGTGCGCGGGTCTGCCACTCCCCCACCGGCTACGGTCTCAAGCAGACCCTGGGCGAATCCGCCGGCACCCAGAGCTTCGACTCGGTGATGCAGTCCGACGTGGTGCTGGTGATGGGTGCCAACCCCACCGACGCCCACCCGGTGTTCGGCTCGCAGCTCAAGCGCCGCCTGCGCCAGGGCGCGCAGCTGATCGTCATCGACCCGCGGCGCATCGACCTGGTCGACTCGCCCCACGCCCGCGCCGAGCTGCACCTGCAACTGCGCCCCGGCACCAACGTCGCCATGCTCAACGCCCTGGCCCACGTCATCGTCAGCGAAGGGCTGGTCAAGCAGGACTTCGTCGACGCGCGCTGCGAAACCAGCGACTTCATCCGCTGGCGCGATTTCGTCGGCCTGGCGGAGAACGCTCCGGAGGTACTCGGCCCGGTGTGCGGCGTGCCCGCCGAAGAGATCCGCGCCGCCGCCCGCCTCTACGCCAGCGGCGGCAACGCGGCGATCTACTACGGCCTGGGCGTCACCGAGCACAGCCAGGGCAGCACCGCGGTGATGGGCATCGCCAACCTCGCGATGGCCACCGGCAACGTCGGCCGCGAGGGCGTCGGGGTGAACCCGCTGCGCGGCCAGAACAACGTGCAGGGCTCGTGCGACATGGGCTCCTTCCCCCACGAGCTGCCCGGCTACCGGCACATTTCCAACGAGACCGTGCGCAGCCAGTTCGAACAGGCCTGGGGCGTGACCCTGCAGCCCGATCCCGGCCTGCGCATCCCCAACATGTTCGAAGCGGCGCTGGGCGGCACCTTCAAGGCGCTGTACTGCCAGGGCGAGGACATCGCCCAGAGCGACCCCAACACCCAGCACGTCACCGCCGCCCTGTCCGCCATGGAGTGCGTGGTGGTGCAGGACATCTTCCTCAACGAAACCGCCAAGTTCGCCCACGTGTTCCTGCCGGGCAGCTCCTTCCTCGAGAAGGACGGCACCTTCACCAACGCCGAGCGGCGTATCTCCCGCGTACGCAAGGTGATGGAGCCGCTGGGCGGCAAGGCCGACTGGGAAGCCACCGTGGCCCTGGCCAACGCCCTGGGCTACCCGATGGACTACACGCACCCGGCGCAGATCATGGACGAGATCGCCCGCCTGACGCCGACCTTCACCCGCGTCAGCTACGCCGAGCTGGACCGCCATGGCAGCCTGCAATGGCCGTGCAACGACGCCGCGCCCGACGGCACCCCGACCATGCACATCGAGCAGTTCGTGCGTGGCAAGGGACGCTTCATGCTCACCGGCTACGTGCCCACCGAGGAGAAGGTCAACGCCCGCTATCCGCTGCTGCTCACCACCGGGCGTATCCTCAGCCAGTACAACGTCGGCGCGCAGACCCGGCGCACCGACAACGTCGCCTGGCACGAGGAAGACCGCCTGGAAATCCACGCCAGCGACGCGGAAAGCCGCGGCATCAGCGATGGAGACTGGGTCGGCGTGGGCAGCCGTGCCGGGCAGACGGTGCTGCGTGCCAGGGTCAGCGAGCGCGTCGCGCCGGGGGTCGTCTACACGACCTTCCACTTCCCCGAATCCGGCGCCAACGTGATCACCACCGACAACTCCGACTGGGCCACCAACTGCCCGGAGTACAAGGTCACCGCAGTGGAGGTAGTGCGCGTGTTCCAGCCTTCGGAATGGCAGAAGCGCTACCAGGCGTTCAGCGACGAACAACGGCGCCTGCTCAAGGAGCGCCGCCACGCCCATGGCGAGAAAGCCGAGAAAGCCGAGAAGGCCGAGAAAGCCGAGAAAACCGAGGTCCGTCGATGAGCGTCGAGAACCTGATCAAGATGGCCAACCAGATCGGCCAGTACTTCTCCACCGAATCGGACCCTGCCCTGGCGGTCCACGGCGTGCAGCAGCACCTGCAGAACTTCTGGACGCCGGCCATGCGCCGCGAGCTGAAGGACTGGCACGCCGATCATCCGGGCACCGAGTTACATGCCCTGGTGCAGGCGGCGCTGAGCACGCAAAGCGCCTGACGGCAGTGTTCACACCGAGGCCGCCCCAGGGGCGGCCTTTTCATTGCTGCGCCGCGTCTTAGCCTGAGCTTGAACCGGGCTTCCGCAAAAGCGAATTCCTCCCCGTCCGCACGCGCCCGCATCATGCCGGGCATCACCCACAAAGCGGATACACGGCATGACCGACTTCGATCCCTCGGCATGGCTGGGGCGCACCCAGGAAGTGCACGACCAACTCAGCCGCAACCTCGTGCAGCGCATCGCGGCCACCTTCAATGCCCAGGCGCCGGCCCATGGCGAGGAACTGCCGTGGCTGTGGCACTGGTGCTTCTTCAACGACCAGGTCGCGGGCAATCGCCTGGGCCCGGACGGCCACCCGACCCTGGGCACCTTCATGCCCCCGGCCCATGGGCGCAATCGCATGTGGGCCGGGGGCCGCCTGGAATTCCTCGAACCGCTGCGGGTCGGTGCCGAAGCCTTCCGCAAGACGCGCATCGAGCGCATCGAGGAAAAAGCCGGGCGCACCGGCTCGCTGCTCTTCGTCACCCTCGCCCACGAGTACTGGCAGGGCCAGCAGCTGTGCCTGCGCGAAGAACAGGACATCGTCTACCGCGAGCCCTCGCCGCCGAAGCTGAGTGAGGGCGAGCCCGCGCCGCTGGCGGACTGGGAGGAAAGCATCGCGCCCGATCCGACCCTGCTGTTCCGCTACTCGGCGGTGACCTTCAACGCCCATCGCATCCACTACGACTGGCCCTACGTCACCGCCAGCGAAGGCTACCCCGGCCTGGTGGTGCACGGCCCGCTGACCGCCAGCCTGAGCCTCGCCGCGTTCGCCCGCGCCAACCCGCTGGCGCGCCTGCGCCGCTTCAGCTTCCGTGGCGTGCGCCCGCTGATCGCGCCGGAAACCTTCCGCGTCGGCGGCCGCCATACCGAGCCCGGCGTCGCCGAGCTGTGGGCCGCCAACGGCAGCGGCCTGTGCCAGCGCGCCGACGTGCTGTTCGACTGAGCATTCCCTTCGATCCACCAACACCGAACAAGCCATCCCGCGCTCGCCCAAGGCGGCGCCGCCCAGAGGAAACCCCATGACCCACAACCCCGAAGAACTCCAGGCCATCCGTGACGGCGTGCGCGCCCTGTGCGCGGAGTTCCCTGCCGAATACTGGCGCAAGATCGACGAAGAGAAAGGCT
>NZ_JALJXP010000011.1 GCF_024170165.1 Pseudomonas nitroreducens
TGGTAGTGTGGAGTTTCTCCATGTGAGAGTAGGTCATCGTCAAGCTCCTATCCCAAGACCCCTGGTCAGCATCGCTGGCCGGGGGTTTTGCTTTTGCGCGCGAGAAAAACAGCAACCGCTACGCAGGCTGCAGGGATGCCCTGGCAAGCAGGATGGGCGGCGGAGAGCTGTGTGGCTGGCAGGTTTCTCCAGATAATTTGAGGCAGTCTTTGGGCACCGGATGGGTGGTTGCGTCGTCTACAATAGCTTCAAATTTTCCCTGAGTTCCTACATGCCCGACATCGAAGGACATGCCTTGCGGGACCTGCCTCTGGAAGAGCTGATGGCTTGCCACGAGTGCGACCTGCTGATGCGCCGCGAGCCCGTTCCTCTCGGGCATCGCTCCGTCTGCCCGCGCTGCGGGTACGAGCTGGAAATCCATCGCCCGCACATGGTCCGCCGTGCCCTGGCCTTGGTCCTGACCGCGCTGATCCTGTATATCCCGGCCAACTTCCTGCCGATCATGCACATCACCATCCTGGGCCAGACCAGCATGGATACCGTCTGGAGTGGTGTCGTCGGCCTTTACCATTCGAACATGGCCGGTGTCGCCTTCCTGGTGTTCCTCTGCAGCATGGTGATCCCGCTGGCCAAGCTGCTGTGCCAGTTGTTCGTGCTGCTGTCGATCCGCTTCACGGCATTGCGCGAGCACGGCATGCTGCTGCTGCGCGGCTACCAGCACTTGCGCGAATGGGGGATGCTCGAGGTGTACCTGATGGGCATCCTCGTCTCCATCGTCAAACTGATCGGCATGGCCGAGTTGCATGTGAGCGTCGGCCTGGCCTGCTTCGTGGCACTGCTGTTCACCCAGATCTGGCTGGAGGTCACCATGTCGCACCATCAGGTCTGGGGCGAGCTTTCCGGGGAGTTCCACGATGCGGGCCATTGATGCGGGGATCGTGGTCTGCGGTGAATGCCACCAGCTCAATCGCCGCGAAGAAGATGACGAGACTCACTGCAGCCGCTGCGGCGCAGTGGTACACGAGCGCCGGCCCAACAGCATCATCCGCACCTGGGCGTTGCTGATCACTGCCGCCATCCTCTACATCCCGGCCAACCTGCTGCCGATCATGACGGTGAACTTCCTCGGCAACGGCATGCCGGCGACGATCATGGAAGGCGTGGTCGAGTTGATCAACGCGGACATGATTCCCATCGCTGCCGTGGTGTTCATCGCCAGTATCCTGGTGCCCACCTTCAAGCTCATCGGCATCGCGCTACTGCTGTATTCGGTGCAGCGGCGGCAGCCGCTGTCCGCCCTGCAACGGAACGTGATGTACCGCTTCATCGAGTGGATCGGCCGCTGGTCGATGCTCGACATCTTCGTCATCGCGATCCTGGTGACGCTGGTGAACTTCGGCAACCTGGCCAGCATCGAGGCGAATCTCGGCGCGGCCGCCTTTGCCAGCGTGGTAGTGCTCACCATGCTGGCCGCTGTGACTTTCGATCCCCGGCTGATCTGGGATAACACGGACACGGAAGATAACGATGAGTGACCTCCCAACACCCAAGATGCGCAAGACCACGAATTGGTCGGCTATCTGGATCCTGCCGCTGATCGCACTGGCCATCGGTGCCTGGCTGGCCTGGCGTGCTTATGACCAGGCGGGGATCATGATCCAGATCCAGTTCGAGAGTGGCGAGGGTATCCAGGCCAACAAGACCGAAGTGGTGTTCAAGGGGATCGGCGTCGGCAAGGTTGTCGACCTGCATGTGAACAAGCCCAACATGGGTGTGACCGCTGTGGTCGAGATGCGCAAGGAGGCGGCTGAGTACCTGAGCAGCAGCACCCGCTTCTGGCTGGTCAAGCCGCGTGTTTCTATCGCTGGGGTGACCGGGTTGGAGACCCTGGTATCGGGCAACTACATTGCGGTCGATCCGGTGAAGGGCGAACAGCAACATGAGTTCACTGCCCTGAAGGAGCCGCCGCCGCTGTCCGACAGCCTGCCCGGTCTGCACCTGACGCTGAAGGCCGAGCGACTGGGTTCCCTCGAACAGGGCAGCCCGATCTATTACCGGCAGATCCAGGTCGGCCAGGTGAAGAGCTACCAGTTGGCCGAAGACCAGAAGACCATCGAGGTGAAGATCCACATCGAGCCGGCCTATGCGAACCTGGTGCGCAAGCACACGCGATTCTGGAATGCCAGTGGCATCACCCTGTCCGGCAGCCTCAGCGGCCTGAAGCTGCGCACCGAGTCGCTGGCGAGCATCGCCGCCGGCGGTATTGCCTTCTCCACCCCGGACAACTACGCGGACAGCCCGCCCACCGACCCGACCAAGCCCTTCCGACTCTATGAGGACTACGACGCCGCCCAGTCCGGGCTCGCCGTCAAGGTGAAGGTCAGCGACGTCAGTGGCCTCACGCCGGGTAGCACGCCGGTGATGTACAACGGGGTGGAAGTCGGCACGGTGAAGAGCATCGACATGGACAAGGACTTCAACGGCGCTACCGCCACCTTGTCCATGGACCCGCGCACCGAGGAATTCCTCAACAGCAAGACCGAGTTCTGGATGGTCAAGCCGAGCATCTCGCTGGCCGGTATCACCGGCCTCGAGGCGCTGGTGAAGGGCAACTACCTCAACGTGCGCTTTGCCAGCGGCGGCGAGCCGACCCGCGATTTCGTCATCCGGCCCAAGGCGCCGCCGTTGAACCTCGACTCGCCGGGCCTGCATCTGGTACTGACCACCGACCAACTGGGTTCGCTGGAGGTCGGTACGCCGATCCTCTACCGCCAGATGAAGGTCGGCAGCGTGCAGAGCTACCAGCTCTCCCGTCGTGATCCCTCGCGTCTGGTCATCGGCGTCCACATCGAGCCGGAGTACGCCAAGCTGGTGAATACCTCGTCGCGCTTCTGGAATATCAGCGGCGTGACCATCAGCGGTGGCCTGGATGGGATCAAGCTCAAGAGCGAGTCGCTGCAGACGCTGCTGGCCGGCGGCATCGCCTTCGACACCCCCGACCCCAAAGCGGCACCGATCACCAAGGTGCGGCGCTTCGCCCTGTTCGACAGCGAGGATGACGCGCACCTGAAAGGCCAGCTGATCGAGTTGCGCGCCGATACCGCCGACGGACTGAAGGAGGGCACCGTCCTGCGTTACAAGGGGCTGGAAGTGGGGCGCGTGGAGCAGGTGGAGCTGAGCAAGGACTTGCAGAGCGTGCAGCTCAAAGCCCGGCTGACCCGCAGCGCCGATCGCATCGCGCGCCAGGGCACCCGCTTCTGGGTGGTCGGGCCGCAGGTCGGGCTGTCCGGTGTCACCAACCTGGGCACCATCGTCAGCGGCCAGTATATCGAGGTCCTGCCGGCGGCCTCGGTCGGGCAGGCACAGACCAGTTTCAGCCTGCTGGATGGCGAGCCCAACCGCCTGCTCGATGCCGACGGCCTGCGCCTGACCCTCAGTGCGCCCCGTCGTGGCTCGCTGAAGGTGGGCGTGCCGGTCACCTATCGTGAAGTCCAGGTGGGCAAGGTGACGTCCTTCGAGCTGGGCGAGACGGCCGACCGTGTGCTGATTCATATCCTCATCGAGCCGCGGTACGCACCGCTGGTGCGCACTGGCAGCCGTTTCTGGAACACCAGCGGATTTGGTGTGGATGCGGGCTTGTTCAAAGGGGTCAAGGTGCGCACCGAGTCGATGGAGACCCTCCTCGCTGGCGGCGTGGCCTTCGCTACGCCGAACAATGCCGAGATGGGCTCGGCGGCCAAGCCGGGGCAGACCTTCGCGTTGTTCGACGAGGCCAACGACGAGTGGCTGGACTGGGCGCCGAAGATTCCGCTGGGCAAGGCGCAGTGAGTTAACGCCGAACAGGAAGAGGGCCGCGATTGCGGCCCTTTTTCATTTCCTGCACCCGAGCCGATCCCCCCTTGTAGGAGCGAGCTTGCTCGCGAACCGCGTAGCACTGCAGCCAGGGCAAATCCGTTCGCGAGCAGGCCCGCTCTTACGAAAAGCAAGAAAAAGCCCCGCAAGGCGGGGCTTTTTCGTCAACGCTGCAGAAGCATCACGCCGGCTCGGCGCTGGCCTCCACGTCGTTGTGCGCGGCTTTCTCTGTATCGCGACGGCGGATGTACTTCCAGTCCGCCTCGTCGATGTAGATGCCGTTGGGGCCGCTGCCGCCTTCCAGGTCGATGGCCACCTGGGCCGAGACCTGCGGCTTCACGCTCGCCAGGATCGGCACGAAGCCCAGCTGCAGGCTGGTCTCCAGCAGCGCCGACTGGTTGCGTTCGTCGATGTCTGCTGCCTCGTCGAGGTAGTAGGGCAGGCGGATGCGACCGGCCTGCTCGCGGTCCATCAGGTGCAGCAACAGGTACATGTTGGTCAGCGCCTTGATGGTCATGGTGGTGCCGTTGGATGCCGCACCGTCGATGTCGGTGTGCATGATCGGCTGGCCGCCCATCTTGGTGATCTCGAACGCCAGCTCGAACAGGTCCTTGAGGCCCAGCTGGTTGTTGTTCGCTGCCACCAGGCGCGACAGGTAGTCCTTGGCTTCCTCGTTCTTCGCATCCTGCTCGGCGCTCTGGGTCAGGTCGAAGACGGAAAGGTTCTCGCCCTCTTCGTACTGGCCGGCGCTGTGGATGATCTGGTCGATGTGCTTGAGCGCGTCCTTGTTCGGCGCCAGCACGATGCGGAAACTCTGCAGGTTCGACACCTGGCGCTTGTTGATCTCGCGGTTGAACAGCGCCAGCTGGTGTTCCAGGTTGTCGTAGTCGCTGCGGATGTTGCGCAGGGTCCGGGCGATGTCGGTGACCGCCGCACGGCGTGCCTTGGCCAGCGTCATGGCTTCGTCAGTGCGGTGCGCGTAGGCGTTGATCAGCAGTTGCAGGCGCCGCTCAGGATCATCCTCGCTGTCGAACTTGGCCACGCCCTTCAGGCGCACCTGGGCGTACAGCGCCTCGATCTGGCCGTCCACGCGCTGCAGCGACTGCCAGGTGTCCTGGTAGTCGTTGAGCAGCGGCAGCAGGTTGTCCATGGAGTCGTCGACCGGGTCCATGAACGGGATGCCGAAGGGCAGGTTGGTCGGCAGCAACTGACGGCGGCGCAGGGCGTCGTCGAGGGTGCGCTGCTTGGCTTCCATGTCGGCCAGTTGGCGGCCGATCAGCTGCAATTTGGCGGAGAGCTGCTGGACGCGCTCGGTGAAGGCGTCGGCGGAGCGCTTGAGTTCATCCTGGGTGGCTTCCAGCTGCGCGAGCTGTTCCAGCTTGCCCGGCTCCTCGGCGTTCAGGGTCTGGCTGCGGCGGAAGTCTTCCAGCGCCTTCTGCGCGTCGAGTACGTCCTGGTAGAACCTGTCCGCCTGCGCCTTGCTGGCGTTGCGGTCGGCGGCCACGGCCTGCTGGGTCTTGAGCTGCTTGAGCTCCTTCTCCAGGCGTTCCTTCTGGTCACGCAGGGCGGCGCGGTCGGCCAGGGCCTGCAGGGCCGGCGGCTCGATGGTGGAGAGGTCGATGGTCAGGCCCGGTACTTCGAAGCGCTCGCCCTTGAAGGCATCGAGGATCTTCTCGACGCTGCCGACCCACTGGCCGGCCTCGTCCAGGTCCACGCCCTTGTCGCCCAGCGGCAGGCTGAACAGTGCGCCGTTGAACAGGCGCATCAGGCGCTCGACGTCCTGCTGGGAGAACTCTTCGCGCAGGCGGGCGTAGCTGTTGTTGTCGGCGTGTTCGAGTTGCTGGCGAACGCCTTTCAGGCGCTTCTCCAGGTCGCGCATGCGCTCTTCGAGGTCTTCGCTGGAGAACTGCCGGGAATGCGCCAGGGCGCCGGCCAGCTCGTCGTGGGCGTCCTTGGCGGCGAGCAGCTGCTGCTCCAGCACCTTGACGTCGTCGACCAGCGCGAAGCGGTTCTTCAGCACGGCCAGCTCGCCCATCCAGCGCTGGATTTCGCTGATCTCGCGCTCCAGGCGCATCAGTTCGGCGGTGCTGCCGCGCTGTTCGTTCTGCAGGCCGTCCTGCTCGCGGCGGTAGTGCTCGGACTGGATGACCAGCTCTTCCTTGCGTGCGCCGGAATAGTCTTCCCAGGTGCCCAGCAGGTTATCCAGCAGCGGCGAGAGACGGTGCATCTTGCCGCGCAGAATTTCACGCTGCGATACGCCGTTGGCCAGTGCCTCGACCAGCGGGCCGGCGGCGACCAGGGCCTGGTAGTCGCCCTCCATGCGGCGCACGTCGCGGAAGGCTTCCTCGCAGGCGGCGATGTAGTCGACGCTGCCCGAGCGCAGACTGTGCTCGAAGGCGTCGAGGAACAGCTGCTTGAGCTTGGCAGCGGTGATCTCGCGCATGTGCAGCAGGTTGATGAACAGCGAGCGGAAGGTCTTCAGGCTCTGTTCACTGGTGGAGCGCAGCGGGATCAGGGTGAGATCCAGCGGGATCGAGGTGTGGCCGCCGACCAGCAGGCGACGCAGCTCGTCGGGCTTGAGCTCGTAGGACTTGATGCCTTCCCGCTCAAGGTTGGCGTACAGCTCGCGCAGGCGCAGGCAGGTACCGTTCTTCTGGTAGTGCTCCAGGTCCAGTTCGCCCTGGTAGGCGAAGAACTGGTGACCGAAGCCGCCGCCCGGACCGCGGCCGCCGACGCCGATCACATGGCGGCCGTTGGGCAGGTCCAGTTCGACGAGGATGTAGCTGGTGTCGGTGGCGAAATAGAACTTGCGCGAGGCTTCCAGGCTGTACTTGCCGAAGCTCATGTCGGACATGCGCGCGAGGATCGGGAATTGCAGCGCGTTGATCGACGCCGACTTGCCGAGGTTGTTCGCGCCGTACACCGACAGTGGTTGTTCCAGCGGGAAGATGCCGAGGCTGTAGCCGGCGGTGTTGAGCAGGGCGAAGCGGCGAATGCCGTAGCGTTCCTGGGTCATGCCTGGGCCTCCATGTCGGCTTGTTCTTCGGCGATGGCGCGGGCGAGGGCGTCTTCTTCGCTCTCGTCTTCGGCAATTTCAGCCTCCGCAGGGGCGGCTGGTTCGTCGATCACCACGATGGCGTCTTCGCTGTCGGCTGCCGGTTGATCGGCGTAGGACTCGAGGATCACCACCGGCTCGTCGTCTTCTTCCATCAGCACCGGGGCGCTGAACTGCATCTCGCTGGCGTGCAGGTTGGCGGCCAGGTCGCGGTCCTGCTGGACCGACAGGCAGACGTCGAGGAAGCGGTGGATCGGCGGCAGGAAGCGGTACACGCCGTTGTCCTCGGCGGCGAAGCCGAGCTGGGTGAGGCGGCGCATGACCTTCTCTTCCAGTTCTTCCTGGGTGGTCACCTCGGCCTGCAGGAACAGGTCACGGTACTTCTCCAGCAGCGGCGGCAGCTCGTCGCGGCCGATGCTGCCACCGTCGAGGACGGCCAGCGGGTCGCGGCCCTGGTCGGCGAGGTGCTCGACGAGTATGAAGGTGAACAGCGCCAGGCGCTGGGCGGTCTTGTTCACCTGGGCGCCGACCTGCTCGGGCACGAAGTAGTAGAAGCCGCGGGTATCGCAGACCAGTTCGTAGCCCAGGCTGCGGAACAGCGCGCGGTAGGCGTCCTGCTGGTTGGACAGCTGGCTGTACAGCTCCGGATCACGGCGGCTGATGTGGAAGCCTTTGAACAGCTCGCGGAAGATCGGCGCGAGCTGGGTCATTTCGGTGAGATTAATCTGCATGCGATTCGCTCTTGCTGTCCTTGCCAGCGGTCGGGCCGGCGATCAGGGCGAAGGAGCACAGGCTGACGCTGTGCTGGAGAGTGTCGTATTGGCGGCGATCGAGGCGGTCGCGCTGGAAGCGGGCGTCGCGCGACAGGCGCGAGAACCAGTAGAGCAGCTCGTCGGTGGCGCCTTCGGGCTCCTGGTCGAGCAGCCACTGCATGAGGTCCGGCAGCGGCAGCGCGGCCTGGCAGCGGTCGAGCATTTCCCGTGCGGTGCGCGGCGAGCGCTGCGGGCCGTCGCTCTTGCGATTGCCGCTGGCCTTGGGGAAGTGCGCCGGCTTGGGCTGGAAGCTGGCGAGGGCGAAGACGTAGCTCTCGACCTGCGAGGCGGTGCCGAGGAAGTTGCTCTGCGGCCGGGTGAACATCGGCAGGGCAGCCTGGGGCACGGCGTCGATGCCCTTGCGACGGATGACCGACAGCGCCAGGGCGGCGCCACGGGTGATCGCATTGTGCCGGCGCGCTTCTTCGCGCAGCGGCAGTAGCAGTTCGCGGGCGCGGCGCAGGGTGAGCTGGGCGGTGGTCTGCATTTCCAGGATGCGCGCGTGGGTGCGCAGCAGCTGGTCATCGTCAACCAGCTGGCCGAGGCGCGCCTGTTCGCTGAGCAGGCGCAGCAGTACCTGCTCCACGCGATGCACGCCCTGTTCGAAGGCGCCGTCGGCGGAGACCAGCTGGATCATCGGCTCGACGTACTCGTCCCAGGTCGCCAGGACTTCCGCGTAGCGCTGGCGCAGCGGAATCTGCCGGTCCTGGGTCTTGGCTCGCTCGGCGACGGCGACCAGCGCCTGCTCGTCGTTGGCCAGCTTCTTCAGCACATCGCGCACGCGCATGTCGAGCAGGCGCAGCTGACGGGCCAGGTCATTGCCGTCGCGCGCCTCGAAAGCTTCGCGGATGTAGCCGGCGAGGCGCTCCAGGTGGCGCAGGTAGGCTTCGATCTCCAGGCACAGGCCCAGGCGGTGTTCCTGGCGCAGGTAGGCGAGGAAGTCGTGGATCTGCGCATTCAGCTCGAAGCGGTTGGGGCTCTTGGCCACCGGGACGAGGATGTCCAGGCGGACCCACTGGTCGAGCAGGGCGGTGATGTCCACCGGGGTGCTGTCGGGCAACTGGCTGGTGAGCTGGATGCGCAGCTCCACCAGGCTCAGGGTGCCGGCGTCGAAGCGCTCGCACAGCGGTTCGAGCAGCACCCAGTGTTCGGCAAGGGCGCGTAGTACGCGTCGTGGGTCGATCATCGGCTTGGTTGGGCCCGGAATGAACAAAGGGAGCGATTGTACTGCAAAGGCCTACCCCTGGCCGACAGGGTGACGAAACGCGTCAGTTTGCGACTGCACCATCAGCGCTCGTGTGACGCATCTCACGGAAAATGGGGGCTAACTGGCTGAATTTTCTGGCAAGTTTTTTGCCAAAGCCCTTACCAGAGACCTAGATATCAGAGTCTGATTTACGCCGATGACCTACGACGCCGCACTCGCCAAAGCCCGTTGGGCCGAACTGGAACGCCAGAACGACCTCGACTGGGATCTGGATGCGATCACCGATCGCAACGAAGCCATCGCTTTCCTGCAGCGCTTCGAGAATCGCTTGTGCATCTACTCGTCGTATGTCGAGAAGCTCTACAGCAACTACAGCTTCGTGATCCCGGAGAGCCAGGAGGGCGGTATCACCATCCTCCCGGACGAGCAGGCCTGGTTCGACACCTTCCACGACATCCCCGGCGACGCAGTGGAGCCCACCGGCATCCACATCCTGCCCGGCGAGACCATGGGCTACAGCGGCCTTTACCTGAAGATCCCCGGTGAGCATCGGCTGGTGGCCTCGCGGGAGTTGCCCTTCCAGGACGGCCTGAAACTGCTGATCAACCGTTACCGCATGCGTGGGGATATTTTCCTGCCGGTACTGGTGAAAGGCGACCTTCGCGAATACGAGGCGCGCATGCCCTCGCTGCACCTGCACCGCCTTAACATCGCCAAGCTGCAGGCCCATTCGCGGCTGAACCTCGACGCCATCAAGGGGGCGATTGCCGAGCACCTGATCGGTCTGTTCCGCCACCAGTGAGCCGGCGGTAGCCCGAAGCTGTCACCCGGGTGTGACGATGGGTAACAACCCGACCCGGACTTTCCTTTCCTCGTCTATCGTTCGGAGCGATTTACTCGACTATGGGTCGGCCCGCCGTGGCGGGTGAATTCCTATAGTGGCATCACGGCGCCGAGTCTCGACCTGTTTCCTGACCCGATTCGCCCGACGAATAACAACAGGCGCCCGCGAACAGGGAGCCAGGAAAGGAGAGTGCCATGCGTCAGTCCTCCGGTCCGCTCATGCGTGCCCTAGCCTTGCTCTGCGGAGGCCTGCTGGCCTTTTCCGCCCAGGCGCGCATGCAGTCGATGGACGATGAAGAGCTGTCCGCCATCTCCGGCCAGGGCGCGATGCTTACCGTCGACGCTTCCACCTACCAGAACTACCAGTACACCCGGCTCAACTTCGGCGCTGATGTCAGCCTGCTGACCAACATCGACCAGTTGAGCCTGGGCAACTACAGCCGCACCGGCTCGACTACCGTTTCCGGCCAGCCGGCGGACATCCTGATCAACAACTTCGCCCTGGGCCGGGTGGACAACGCCAACTCCCCGGATGCCAAGGTGGTGCCCTTCCAGATCCGCGACCCCTACGTCGAGTTCGCCTTCCAGACCAACAATGGTGTGCGCCAACTGGTGGGCGCGCGGGTCGGCTTCGGCAAGGCGCAGGGTGATCTCTCCGGCGACATCCTGTCGATCACCGGCAACCTGCAGGGGCAGATCTACGGCCCGGCCTCCATCGCCTACGACTACTACACCCGCAACGGCTGCCCGAACATCATCAACTGCCTGGCGCTGGCCGTGGCCGGCGATACCCCGGTGTACGCCGACGTGGTGCTGCTCAAGGGCGGCACCGGCGAGGCCACCATCAACGGTCAGCCGATCAACCGCGCCGAGCAGATCGGTATCGCCAAGGGCGACTCGCTGCATTCCGACGCCGGCGGCCTGATCGCCTCGCTGATCCCGACTCTGTCGACCACCAGCAACTGCCAGGCGCTGGGCCTGACGACCTGTTTCGACCTGACCAACTACAAGACCATCTACATCGGCAAGCCGGGCTCCACCGACATCAACACCGGCGCCCAGGGCATCTTCTTCTCCCTGCAGAACCAGAACGTGCCCTGGCAGGATCTCGCCAACGCCGGCAACTTCGTCAACACCCAGTCCGGCGCCTTCGCCAACTTCCCGAAGGTGGGCAGCGGCGCGGACGCGGTGTACCCGATCCTGATCAACCTCTACGACGCCCTGCGCGGCCTGCCCCGGCAGTCCACCTGCATGGGCTCGCAAGCGGCGGGCTGCTGACATGAGCTGGCGCGCAGCAGTTTTCGCCTGCCTCGCCGGTTGCCTGGTCAGCCTGCCGGCGCTGGCCATGAAGGCGCTGGATGACGATCAACTGGAAGAGGTCAGCGGCGCCGGCCTGGGCTTCTTCATCGATGGCTTCAGCTACGACCAGGCCACGGCCACTTCGAAGATCACCGGGGTGAAGAACAGCGCCAACCAGGATGTGCAGGTCGACATCACCGGCGCCTACATCAAGGGCGCCGGCAGCCAGCGCGGCACCCTCGACACCAAGGCCTACCTCGGCACGCCCATGCACCCCTTCACCCTCGGCCCGGTGAAGTACAAGGCGGGGCTGAACATCCCGGCCAACCAGGAAGCGCTGCAACTGATGACGCCGACCTGGACCGACCCGATCAACGACACCCACAAGTTCGGCCTCTGGTCCTACTACCAGGGCTGCCTGTATGGCGACGCCGGCTGCACCAACCCGGCCCAGGCGACCAACAAGATCAACGCCGAGCTGAGCGCCCTGAAGACCCAGCGCGACACGCTGCTGACCACCTATTCGAACAACATGGTGACGCTCAAGAGCGGCATCGACGCCGACATGGTGGTGGTCAACCAGCGCAAGGCGACGGTGGATGCCGCGCAGGTGGTGCAGAAGAACAACTACAGCACCATGCAGAGCACCTTCAATGTGGCCCCGGCCCGGGTCTGCGACACCGTCCTGGGCATTGCCTGTACCAACAAGCCGGACTTCGGCGAGAAGTACAGTTGCGGCGGCATCGTCGGTTGCAGCAGCAACTCGGGGGTAAAGGCCTACAACGACTCGGTGGACCGGTACACCAGCAGCACCACCGACCTCACCAAGGCGCAGCAGGACCTCAGCGCTTCCTGGTCGGTCAGTCGCAACGGCGTCACCCTGAGCCAGCGCGCCAGCGACTACGACAAGTTCGTCCAGCTCTGCGGCTCGCAAGGTGGCAGCGCCACCACCTGCGTCAGCGGCACCATCACCCGCACCGAGAAGAACGTCTCCACGGTGCAACTGGTGGCCAACGCCATGCAGAGCTCCTCCGGCACGCGCATCCAGGGCCTGGATATCGGCATCGCCACCAAGTTCACCCTGCCCAGCACCGCCTACAACAGCAACGGCAGCGCGGGTGCCACCACGACTCGCACCGACTTCTTCTCCATCGCCCTGGAGAACTTCACCCTCAACGGCTCCTACCTCAACCTGTGGGGCGACGCCGCCGGGCTGAAGGCCTCCATGAGTCTGCAGATGTACGCCGACAAGCTGGTCATCGCCGGCTGCGAGAACTGCGCCGACAGCAACAAGGTGGTGGCCAAGAACGTCTACTTCGACCTCAACCTGGGCGATGCCAACTACCAGCCGGCGACGCTCTCGGTGGCCAGCAACGGCGACCTGATGCTCAGCGCGCCGGGCGTCACCTGGGCCAACCACGAGGCCTTCTACCAGAACGTGCAGAAGAGCAATATCAGCATCGGCAACCTGAACATCAGCGGCACCGACGTCGGCTCCCAAGCCATTCGCGGCCTGCGCATCGACTACCTGAACGTCCGCACCGTGAACCTGCCGCGCTAGCGCATGAGGAGACTCGCCGTGAAAACCCCACGCTTTTCGAGCCGACTCCTGGCCCCGCTGTTGTTGCTCGCCGCCACCACTGCCCACGGCGAGTTGCGCGGCCTGGACGACAGCGAAATGGCCGACGTCAGTGGCCAAGACGGCGTCAGCCTGAGCGTCAACTTCAACCTCGCCGCCAACACCGCCGATACGCGCTGCACCGGCGGCTGCGGCGCGCGGCTGGCGATCCAGCCGATGAACAGCACCGGCTACATCGTGCTGGACAATATCAAGGGCTCCTTCAGCTTCGACGGCATGTCCATCGACATGGTGACCATCAACAACGGCTTCAACGGCGACGGCGCGCTGTTCAACCGCCAGGCCATGAAGATCGGCCTGACCAATGCCAGTGCCAGCAACCTGCAGTTCACCCTGGGCGGCTCCAACCAGGGCAAGGTTTCCGGCAGCGGCCTGCAGCAGACCAACCTGCTCACCTACCAGGCCACCGGCGCGGTCAAGCTCACCGGCAACGTCTACGTCTTCGGCACCCCGTAAGCGAAACGTACAGGCTCTCCGCCCGCCGGCCTTTCCCCCCGGCGCGTTTCACGCGACAATCCCGCCTCGTCGTGTCGGCCTGCCCGTGCAGGCACCACTCACAGGTAAACGCCCCTTGATCGAAGAAGCCCGTCGCCGCGCCTACCTTGGCGCCATGCAGGTCGCCAGCTGGCTGCCACGCGTGGTGCTGCCGTTCGCTGCACCGTCGCGCCCGGAGCTGCTGGAAACCCCCGCACCCGTCATTGCCGAGCCCACACCTGCTGCGCCTGCCGCCGCCGCGCGCGAGGCTGCCGCTCCGGTCGCTGCCCCTGCGACTGCCCCGGTCACGGCCGGCGAGCCCGGCTCGATCGCCGCGCGCCTGCTGCCCAAGGTTGGCGCCCCGGCCAAGCCCACTGCGCCGGTCAAAACCGAAGAAGCCGCCGAAGCGGAAGCCGAATCGGCTGTTCGCACTCCGGTTGCCCCTCCGCCGCGTTTTGCCCTGCAATTGCTGCGTGCCGGCGAATGCATCCTGCTGGTCGAGCTGCCCACCGGCGAGCCGCTGGCCAGCCGTGACCCGGCCTACCTGCTGCTCAAAGACCTGCTGCGCGCTGCCGGTCTTCCGGACAGCCCGCAACTGATGGGCGAGCCCGTTCGCTGGCCATTGTTCTCCCGCGGCAACATGGACCAGGGCCCGCAGGCCGCTCGTGAGTTCGTCCAGGGCTTCGTCGCCGCGCGGCTGGAGGAGGGGGCCGCGTGCTCCTGCCTTTGGCTGGTCGGCATGCCCGCCGTGCGCTTCGCCGGCGAAGGCGATGAAGAATCCCTGCTGCGCGAGCTGCAGGTCGAAGGCCTGGGCGTCGCCTGGGCGCTGCCGGGCCTTGAGCGCCTGGCCGAAGAACCCACTTTGAAAGCCGACCTCTGGCGCGCCATGCGCCGGGTGCGGCAACGCTGGATGAGTCAGACCCCTGCATGAGCGACGCTGTTACCTTCCGCCCGATGACCGAGGCGGACCTCGATGCCGTACTCAAGATCGAATACGCCGCCTTCAGCCACCCCTGGACGCGCGGTACCTTCGCCGACGGCCTGAAGAGCTACGAATGCTGGGTGATGTTCGAAGGCAGCCAGCAGGTCGGCCACGGTGTGATCCAGCTGATCCTCGATGAAGCGCACCTGCTCAACATCACGGTGAAGCCGGAAAGCCAGGGGCGTGGCCTTGGGCTGGCGCTGCTGGAACACCTGATGAAGCGCGCCCACGAGAAGGGCGGCGTGGAATGCTTCCTCGAAGTCCGCGCTTCCAACGGCCCCGCCTATCGCCTCTACGAGCGCTACGGCTTCAACGAAATCGGCCGCCGCCGCGACTACTACCCGGCTGTCGGCGGTCGTGAAGACGCGCTGGTGATGGCCTGCACGCTGGTCGATTGAGCCTTGCTGCGAGGCGCGCTCTGACTTCTCCGTAGGATGGCGTGGAGCGTAGCGATACCCATCGTTCGTGCCCGTTCATCCAGGCCAGATCGCACGCTCGGCGATGCGCTCTTCGTAGGAGCGAGCTTGCTCGCGAACCCGCACCCGCTCAGCGCTACCGGCCGCTCGGCGCACCCCGCAGCGGGATCTCCCAGGCTAGAGCCTCCGCACGATAATCCGCTGCAAAAGCTGCGAAATTTCCTGCCGATCGGGTTTTTCCGAGGGCGATTCCTGGCTTACCCTTAAGACCAATAACAACAAGAACATAAGGTCGCAAACATGAATCGCAGTGATGTGATCGTGGTGGGCGCCGGTATTTCGGGGCTGACCGCGGCCTGGCGTCTGGCGCAGGCCGGGCAACGGGTGAAAGTGATCGAGGCCAACAAGCGCGTCGGTGGGCGCACCCTCAACCATCGCTTCGCCAGCGGCGAAGTGGTCGAAGTGGGCGGCCAGTGGGTCGGGCCGACCCAGGAGCGCATCCTTTCCCTGCTGGCCGAGCTCGGCCTGTCGACCTTTCCGCAATGGAACCAGGGCGACAACCTTACCCTGTTCGGTGGCCGGCTCAGGCCGTATCGCGGCACCATCCCGAAGTTTCCTCCTCACGTCCTGCTCGATGTCCTTCAGGCTCATGTGCGCCTGGACCGCATGGCGCGGGAAATCCCGCTGGGTGACCCGAGCCTGCACCCCAAGGCGCCGCAGTGGGACAGTCTCACCTTCGCCGAATGGCTGCGGCGCAACGTGCGTACTTCTACCGGGCGCAAGGTCTTCGAGCTGATGTGCGGCGCCGTGTTTGCCGCCAGCCCCCATGACCTGTCGTTCCTGCATGTCCTCTTTTATATCCACGGCGGCACCAACCTCGACACCGTGCTCGGCGTCGAGGGCGGCGCCCAGCAGGACCGCATCCTTGGCGGTTCACAGCGAATCAGCGAAGCCCTGGCCGAGCGTATCGGCGACGTCCATACCGGCGAACCGGTGCGCGCCGTGCGCCAGGACGGCAGCCGCGTCGAACTGGTGACCGACCGCGGCACGCACCAGGCCAGCCGCGTCATCTTCGCCATCCCGCCAACGCAACTGCTGCGCATCACCCAGGAGCCGCTGCTGCCCAGTTGGCGCGACCAACTCCTGCAGCGCCTGCCGCAAGGCGCGGTGATCAAGTGCATGGCGCTCTACGACAAGCCCTTCTGGCGCGAGCGCAACCTCTCCGGGCAGGCCACCAGCGAAACCGGCCCGGTGCGCCTGACCTTCGACAACAGTGTCCCGGACTCCGCGCGCGGCGTGCTGCTGGGCTTCATCGAAGGCGACGAGGCGCGGCAATGGAACGCCCGCCCCGCCGGTGATCGCCGTGGCCAGGTGCTCGACTGCTTCGCCCGCTACTTCGGCGAACAGGCGCTGCAGCCGGTGGATTACGTGGACAAATCCTGGGCCGAGGAACCCTTTGCCCGCGGCTGCTATGCCGCCCTTTTCCCGCCGGGACTGTGGAGCAGTGGCGCGGCGCGCCTGCGCGAACCCTACGGGCGTTTGCACTTCGCCGGCACCGAAACGGCGACGCGCTGGATGGGCTATTTCGACGGGGCCGTGGAGGCCGGGGAGCGCGCGGCGCGGGAAGTGCTAGGCGCGCGGGAAGATCACGGGGAGGAAGATTATGTGCGACACCTTGGTATTGCGTAGCGGTGGGGCTACCTGGTTCGCCAAGAACAGCGACCGCGAACCCGCCGAAGCGCAACGCCTGATACGCCTCGACGCCGTACACGGCGACAGCGCGGCCACGGTGCGCACCAGCTACCTGCAGATTCCCCAGACCGCCAACCGCCACGGCGTCATCCTCAGCCAGCCGGCCTGGCTGTGGGGCGCCGAGATGGGCGTCAACGACAAGGGCGTGGCCATCGGCAACGAAGCCGTGTTCACCCGGCTGACACAGCGTGACGGCGAGGCGCTGCTCGGCATGGACCTGCTGCGTCTGGGCCTGGAGCGCGGCGGCAGCGCCCGCGAGGCCCTGGCCGTCATCACCGAACTGCTGGAACGCCACGGCCAGGGCGGCCCGGCCGGCTACCGCAACAAGCGCATGCGCTACGACAACAGTTACCTGATCGCCGACCGTGACGAAGCCTGGGTGCTGGAAACCGCCGGGCGCCTGTGGGCGGCGAAGAAGGTCGAGCGCTGGGCCATCTCCAACGCCCTGAGCCTCGGCCACGACTACGACCTCGCCAGCCCCAACCTGGAAACCCAGGCGCGCCGCTTCGGCTGCTGGAATGGCCGTGGCGACTTCCATTTCGCCCGCGCCTTCGATGGCCGCGTGTTGCCCTGGGTGGCTGGTGCCCATCAGCGCCGCCAGCTCAACGACGACTTCCTCGCCCACTGCCCGGCCCAGGTCGACTGGCTGGCGCTGGTCGTTGCCCTGCGCAGCCATGGCCACCGCGGGCACCGCTTCAACCTGCATGACAACCGGCAGATCTGCCTGCATGCCGGCAGTTTCTGGCGCCCCTCGCAGACTACCGCCAGCCTCATCGCCCGGCTCGACGGCGCGTCGCCGCGGCTGGCCGCCACTGCTACCTCCGCCCCCTGCCTGTCGATGTTCCAGCCGTTGGGCTTCGACGAGCGCGCCGGGGAAGGGCTGCTCAGCCGCGAGACCGACGCCGTTGAAGATTCACTCTGGTGGCGCTTCGAAACCGTGCACCAGCGCGCCCTGGCCGATCCCGGCTTCGCCGACGCCCTGCGCGCCGGCCACGGCTGGCTGGAAACCGAGTTGCTCGCTGCCCTGGATCGGCGCACGCTGGACTGGCCGCGCCTTGCTGCCGAAGGCCAGGCCTGGCACGACGCCTGGCACCAGCTGGCGCTGCAGCAGGCGCCGCGCCCACCGCGCTGGTGGCGGCTCAACGCCGTGCGCTGATCCAGCTTGTCAGCCACGCCCGCGCTGCGTAAGGTGCCGCCAGCCAAATGATGAGGAGCCGGACATGAGCGATCTGCAGGAACTGTTCGACAACAACGCCCGCTGGGCCGAAGCCATCAAGCAGGAAGACCCCGACTTCTTCGCCAAACTGGCCCGCCAGCAGACTCCCGACTACCTGTGGATCGGCTGCTCCGATGCACGCGTGCCGTCCAACCAGATCGTCGGCCTGCTGCCCGGCGACCTGTTCGTCCACCGCAACGTCGCCAACGTCGTGCTGCATACCGACCTCAACTGCCTGTCGGTCATCCAGTTCGCCGTCGACGTACTCAAGGTCAAGCACATCCTGGTTACCGGCCACTATGGCTGCGGTGGCGTGCGCGCCGCGCTGCACCACAGCCAGCTCGGCCTGATCGACGGCTGGCTGCGCACCATCCGCGACCTCGCCTACGAATACCGCGACCACCTGGCGCAGTTCGAGAAGGAAGAAGAGCGCGTCGACCGCCTCTGCGAGCTCAACGTCATCCAGCAGGTCGCCAACGTCAGCCACACCAGCATCGTCCAGAACGCCTGGCACCGCGGCCAGAAGATCTCCGTGCACGGCTGCATCTACGGCATCAAGGACGGCATCTGGAAGGATCTCAACGTCACCGTCAGCGGCCTCGACCAACTGCCGCCGCAATACCGCCTACGCCCGCTCGGCCAGGTGTGAACCGACGCCTGTGCGTCATCCCCGGTGACGGCATCGGCCGCGAGGTCGTGCCCGTCGCCGTGGAAGTCCTGCAGCGCCTGTTACCGGACCTGCAGGTAGAAGAAGCCGAGGCCGGCTGGGACTGCTTCCAGCGCCACGGCACTTCTGTTCCCGACGCCACCTACGAACGCCTGCGCGCCTGCGGCGCCGGGTTGTTCGGCGCCGTCTCCTCGCCCAGCCACAAGGTCGAGGGCTACCGTAGCGCCATCCTCAGTTTGCGCCAGACGCTGGCGCTGAACCTCAATCTGCGCCCCGTGCGCTCTCGCCCGGTGGTCTCGCAGCGCGCCGGCATCGACCTGCTGGTCCTGCGGGAAAACAGCGAAGGCCTCTACAGTGGCCGCGAGCATTGGGAAGCCGAAGGCGTCGCCATCGCCGAACGGGTCATCAGCCGCGCCGCCTGCGAGCACCTCGCCGCAGGCGCTGCCGAACTCGCCCGCCCGCGCCACGCCCGGCGCATCACCCTGGTGCACAAGGCCAACGTCCTGCCGCTCACCTGCGGCCTGTTCCGCGACACCTGCCGCGACCTGCTGGCCGAAGACGGCTGGAGCGACGTGCTCGATGAACGCCTGGTCGACGTCGCCGCCCTGCAACTGGTCGAGCGCCCGGAAGCCTTCGACCTGATCGTCACCACCAACCTCTTCGGCGACATACTCTCCGACCTCGCCAGCCACTGGGGCGGCGGCCTGGGCCTGGCGCCCTCGCTCAACCTCGGCACCGGCATCGCCCTGGCCGAACCCGTCCACGGCAGCGCCCCCGACATCGCCGGCACAGGCCGCGCCAACCCGCTCGCCGCCATCCTCAGTGCCGGCATGCTGCTGCGGCATTGCTGGCAACTGCCGGAACTGGCGGAGCGGATCGATTTGGCGGTGGACGGTTTCCTGCGGGAGGAGGGGAGTGTGGATTTCGGGAGCGAGACGACGCGGGTGATCGGGCGGGGTGTTATGCAGCAGTTGGACTGAGCAGCTGAGCGTGAAGCGCCGCCGGCCAGTGTGTTAGCGTGCACCATCCCGCAACGCATGGAGACAAGGATGATCCTGCGCTTCTTCAAACCTTCCTGGCGGAAACTTCTCATTGCCGTTGGCCTTTACTACATGACGGCCTTCTTGACGGGAGTAAACAGCGCTATCCGCGACCACATGCGGGACGACTTCGCCGCGACTGTGGTGGGGCAGAAGTATGCGATCGAGATTAAGCGCATCTACAAGGAATACCGCTGCGAGGCTCAGGAAAAGGTCTATGAGTTGACCCGCAGTATGGTGGATGAGCCGCGCAGCCAGGGGCTGAATGACCAGTTGGACAGAAAAATGGCGGTCTTTGCCTGGGCAAAGGGTCTGCTGATTGCCTTGCTGAGCTATTTCGCGGCGTGTATTGCCTGCAGCGTTGGTGCGCATCGCGGAACCGAACGGGCATGAAGCTGCTGATACTGGCCTTGGCGCTCTTCTTGCCTCCGGCTCTCCTGTTCTGGCGTGCATCGCAATTGGCTTGGTCGGTGCGCTACTTCCTCGCTGTCCTGCCCGCGGCCTATACCGCCATCGGCTGGCAATTGGGCTCCAGGGGATACGCTTACGCCAACTGCCAGGGCGGAGCAAAGAATCTGCATGACTGCCTGGCCGGCGGCGAGGACATCACTGCCTGGATTGGCCACGGCCTGTTCCTGATGATTCCCTTCTTGTTCCTCGGTGCGCCCCTGTCGCTCTGGTTCCTGATCGACACCGCTGCCAAGCACATCGGCCAGTCCCACTTGCCGCAATGACGTTCGCCGGGTACTCCGGCGAACTAAGCTCAAGGCACCACTCTCCCCAAGGTGCCCGGCATGTGCGGACGCTACGTCAGCCCCGATGAGGCCGCCATTGAGCGCTACTGGCACATCGGCGCGCGTACCCCGCCGCGCTGGCTGAAGGCCTGCTACAACGTCGCCCCGACCATGACCGTCCCCATCCTGCGCCACGACGAAAACGGCCAGCTCGAACTGCTGCCCGCCCGCTGGGGCCTCATCCCCACGTGGTGGAAAAACGCCACCCCACCACGCTACTCTTTCAACGCCCGCAGCGAAGAAGCCGCCGGCAAACCCCTCTGGCGCCAGGCCCTGCGCAGCACGCGCTGCGTGATGCCCGCGCTGGGATGGTACGAGTGGAACGAGAAGGAGAGCGTGCGCAACCTCGCCGGCCGCCAGGTCCACCAACCGTATTTCATCCACAGCCAGACCGATCCCCTTGTCGCCATTGCCGGACTCTGGTCTCTGTGGATAGACCCCAAGGGTGACCCCGTCCTCTCTTGCGCCCTGCTCACCAGGTCCGCGACCCCAGGCATCGAGCACATCCACCACCGCATGCCCGTGGTGCTGGCGCCGGAGAATTTCGAGGAATGGTTATCCGCTTCCACCCGCAGCGAAGCGCTGGGCGACCTGGTTCACCATGCGCGGGAAGATTTTTCGGGGTACCGGGTGTCGTTGAGGGTGAATGACGCGAGGAATGACTCGGCTGCATTAATCGATGCGGCTGAGTATTAGGGAACTCTGATCTGGTGACGGTCTGGTACGACCTCCACGGCTGCACCCTGAAGGACGGCAAACAGCGCCTGGCTCACTGCCAAGCGTTGGCTGAACGCCTCGGCGATCCGCAGGCCTTCGAATTCGATTCGCTCGCGTGGGCGCGCTATCGGCAGCGTCGTCTGACTGAGGTGAAACCGGAGACGGTTAACCATGAGCAACGCTACCTGTCCGCGATCTTCTCCGAGCTGAATCGCCTCGGCTCTTGGCACAAGGCAAATCCGCTGGCCAACGTCCGGCAGATCAAGACTGATCAGGTCGAACTGACCTTCCTTACCCTGGATCAGGTCGTCCAGCTCCTCGAGGAGTGCAAGGCCAGTACGAACAACCACACGTACCCGGTCGCTCTCCTGTGCCTCGCTACAGGTGCCCGCTGGGAAGAGGCCGAGAGCATCGCCCGAGGTGCCGTGCATGGGGGAAAGGTCCACTACCACCGGACCAAGAACCGTCAGAGTCGCTCAGTACCGATCCCGGCCGAGCTGGAGCAACTGATGTTCAAGGTGGGCATGCCCGGAACCGGCCGCCTGTTCATGTCCTGCCGCGCCGCCTTTCGTTGCGCCTACGAGCGCTGTGGATTCCAGACGCCGGGTCAGCTGACCCACATCCTTCGCCACACCTTCGCTAGCCATTACATGATGGGAGGAGGGGACATTCTCACGCTGCAGCGGATCCTGGGGCACTCGTCGATCACAATGACAATGCGGTATGCACATCTGTCGCCGGAGCATCTGGAGTCAGCGATGCGCTTATCACCTATCGCGCAGGCCAAAATCACATTGGGCGACTTAACCTAGGGCAAGTCATTCCTTGTAGTTGCTACAGGTTGCCGACGTAATAATTCCGCGACTGGCCCATATCTGGAGACCGAGGTCCGTAAAGTCATAGCAGCTCTTTACGTCGCCATCGTCGAACTCAACGGTCGTCTCGGTATCATCTGCCACCTGTCCAAGAAGTGCACCTAACTCGATGATGTTGGCGCCTATAAGATTCAGGTGCTTGTAGTAGAAGTCGCGATAAGCGGTGATTGATACGACTAGGCCGTCTTCAGTGTCGATGTATACATCACCGCTCTTGTCCGCATACGAGACCCACTCATCGTTCGGGTCCGAGTCCTCGTCATATGCGAACCCATGCTGATCGATATAGATTTCAATGGCAGAGCCGATAGCTACAGGCCCTAGGCTTTTATTGGGTTCCCAGCTCCATAGTTCCTTCATGCTTCCTCCGTATGCATACGAATCACGAGGAGCTGTTCGCTGCAAGTGATGAAAATACAGTCGCTCGTGCGTCCGTCAATGCTCAGCTTCGCGGAGTAAATCTGGCCCAGAGGATCGGACATGCTGGAGATGTATTCGATGAGGTACCACGTCGCGAGGCCAATGGCATCTTCGTTGGGCTCAGCACCATCTGGCCTAGCCATTGCCTCTCGCAAGAATGACGAAAGCGTGTCTTCCAAAAAACGGAAGCGCCCGCTCTGCAGGGAAAGATCATTGATGGAGATGGGGACTGGATCGTCGGAACTCTCAATGAGTTCGATGTACTCAGCAGCTATGTCTCGTCCCGGCAGTTGGCATAGCTCGGCTGAAGCTGAGTACTTGCTTGGGTCCCTGCCGAAGCGCGTCAGGGTGAAAAGGAAACCATCGATCCTTCCGGCCAGGCTGCTTTCGACGTGCGTACCTTCCGAGCTGTCCTGCATTCCATTCCACTCCCTTGGGTCTTTGGCCTAGCCGGCATATCGCGAATAGGACCTGATTTGGCGTCGGAGGGGAAGGGCGCAGCGAGAAGCCTGACCGGGTATCTGACTCCGCTCGCACAGCCCACTCGACTTTTCGTATGCTATCAATGATTGCATTGATGACGCCGGAGGATTTTATGGCCAGCATCACGATTAGAAACCTAGACGAAGACCTCAAGGCCAAGCTCCGAGTGGTTGCAGCGAACCATGGCCGCTCGATGGAAGAGGAGGTCCGCGTGATCCTCGCTCAAGCGCTTTCCCGTGAAGAGAAGAAAGGTGGCTTGGGAAGCCGGATTCATGCCCGCTTTGCGTCAGTCGGCGGCGCCGAGATTGAGGTGCCGGTGCGCAAGGCCAAGGCTCGGGCTGCGGACTTCGACGAATGATTCTGCTCGACACCAATGTCCTGTCGGAGCTGATGAGGGCCAAGCCGGATCCGACTGTGGTCGCCTGGATCGACGCTCAACCTACCCAGGATCTGCTGATCTGCTCGATCACGGTGGCCGAAATCCTTTATGGCATCGCCAGGATGCCGGAAGGTAAGCGCAGGCGAGCGTTACAGGGTGTGGCCATCGCAATGTTCGAAGAGGACTTTGCCGGGAGAATCCTGCCATTCGATGCGGACGCCGCAGTGCATTACGCGGAGTTGGCGGCAGACAGTGAGGCCAAGGGAAAGATTGCCGATATGGCGGACGGGCAAATCGCTGCGATTGCCCGGCTTCACGGAGTGCAGATCGCCACGCGGAACGTCCGTCACTTTGAAAGCTTTGGTGTCCCCCTGGTTAATCCCTGGTCAGCCTGAACTGCTGTTTGGTCATGCTGCAAGGTAGAGGAGCGATGGCTGGCAATCTTTGAACCTAATCTGAAGCTCTCACACTGTCGCGCCTAAGCCTCCGAAAGGCTTTCGGATAGCTCTGCGCAGAGCTTTTGTAAGTATTCATCTTCGGAGTAGCTTCCGAGATCCTTCTTGAATAGCTTTAGCCAAAAGCGGGCGAGATCCTTTCGCTGGAAGGTTTCTAAATACAGCTCTGACAGTGTGCTGCTGATAAAAGCTTTGTTCTTCACGTCAGAGCGCTCGTCCGCTGTCACGTAGGCTTCTTTCAGCAGCGAGAGGCTGAGCTCGGGGTCGTCAACGTAGTCCGCGCGTGTGCTGAGTATCGATGGAAGGCGACCGTACTTTTTCTCTAGCTTGTCTAAAGCGCGCAGCAGCCGTTTCCTCTCAAGAGATGCATCACATCCTGATCCCGACTGGCTGGCGACCGCGCCGGCTAAATCCGCAAGAATTTCCCAGTCGTCTCCCTCGATTCCATCGCTGGTTGCCATTGTTACTTCCTGTGCTTGAGTGCGTTTATCAATCAGAAGCCCGGAAGCAGCGGGTTTCTTGGGCGATAAGGGATGGGCGAAGGCATTCAGTTTTTAGCTTTGCAGGCCGTCCCGTGCTGATGCCAACTGACACCAAACGAGTACGTTGGCACCTCTGAAGAAAGCTGAAGGGAGGCACCAAGTGATCCTTTGCAGTACTCATCAACGGAGCTGCTCAGACTGGGTACCTGGTGCCAGCCGTTTCTCTGCAGTTCGTCTCTGTAATGGCTGCGGATTTGAGTGTCCTGGCTGACTGCCTTGTAGGTTTTCAGCACGAGGGCATCGCTGGCCTTGTGGCCACTTTTGCTGTCGACTAGCGCGTCGCCTTGCAGCGGTACGATCAGATTTGCCTCATCCTCGAGGGTCGACAGGCGCACATATGAGGTTGGCGGTTCCATTCGGTTCATTAGCCAGAAGGCTAACGAGCCCAACACAAGCAAGGCGCAAAGACCCTTGGCGATGTTGGGGCCTGAAGAGATTTTCGCCGGACTCATGGGTTACCCGCTCCCTGGGTTTAGCCAATAGATCGCGCCAAGGCTATCTCATCCCTCTTAGTAACGGGAGGTTTTGGGGAGGTCAGAAGGGGGGGAGAGTTGGAGAGGAGGGGGTAGACAGGGTGTAGTCACTTTGTAGTCACTACCCCAGAAAGCACAAAGGGCTAGCTTTCGCTAACCCTTTGTTTTGTATGGTGGCTACACCGGGACTTGAACCTGGGACATCAGCATTATGAATGCTGCGCTCTAACCGACTGAGCTATGTAGCCGAGTGGCGCGCATTTTCCGCAGATCGAGGGGGGGTGTCAACCCCTTTTCTTGAATATTGTTCTGATCTATCAATCGTTTAGCCAGCCGCGGGGGTTTTTCGCGATGAGCGGCGGAGCAGGGCGCGCATATGAAAAAGCCCCGGCGGGTGGCCGGGGCTCTTTCGGGTCTGGAGCGGGCTTAGACGTTGAAGCGGAAGTGCATCACGTCGCCGTCCTTGACGATGTATTCCTTGCCTTCCAGGCGCCATTTGCCGGCTTCTTTCGCGCCCTGTTCGCCCTTGAACTGGATGAAGTCGTCGTAGGCGACGACTTCGGCGCGGATGAAGCCTTTTTCGAAGTCGGTGTGGATCACGGCGGCGGCCTGCGGGGCGGTGGCGCCGACGCGGACGGTCCAGGCGCGGACTTCCTTCACACCGGCGGTGAAGTAGGTCTGCAGGTGCAGCAGCTCGTAGCCGGCGCGGATCACGCGGTTCAGGCCGGGTTCTTCGAGGCCGAGGGACTCGAGGAACATGTCCTTCTCTTCGCCATCATCCAGCTCGGCGATCTCGGCTTCGATCTTGTTGCACACCGGTACGACCATGGCGCCTTCTTCTTCGGCGATGGCGCGCACGACGTCCAGGTGCGGGTTGTTCTCGAAGCCGTCTTCGGCAACGTTGGCGATGTACATGACCGGCTTGCTGGTCAGCAGGTGGAAGCTGCGGACGAGACGCTTCTCGTCATCGCCCATGTTCTTCATCAGCGAGCGCGCGGGTTTGCCTTCGCTGAAGTGGGGGATGAGCTTTTCCAGCAGGGCTTTCTGCACCAGGGCGTCCTTGTCACCGCCCTTGGCGTTGCGCGCGACCTTCTGCAGTTGCTTCTCGCAGCTGTCGAGGTCGGCGAAGATCAGTTCGAGGTCGATGATCTCGATGTCGCGCTTGGGGTCGACGCTGTTGGAGACGTGGATGACGTTCTCGTCTTCGAAGCAGCGCACCACGTGGGCGATGGCGTCGGTCTCGCGGATGTTGGCGAGGAACTTGTTGCCCAGGCCTTCACCCTTGGACGCGCCTGCCACCAGGCCGGCGATGTCGACGAACTCCATGGTGGTCGGGATCACGCGCTCGGGCTTGACGATCTCGGCCAGCGCATCGAGGCGCGCGTCGGGCATCGGTACGATGCCGCTGTTCGGCTCGATGGTGCAGAAGGGGAAGTTTTCCGCCGCGATGCCGGATTTGGTCAGGGCGTTGAACAGGGTGGACTTGCCGACGTTGGGCAGGCCGACGATGCCGCAGTTGAATCCCATGCTAGGTTCCTCGCGCCACGTGGCGGAAATAGAGGTGAGTCAGGCCTTCTGGCTGTGCAGCTTCTGCATCGCGCGGGTCCAGTCCCCGTCGAGCATTTCCGGCAGCACGCCGAGGGCGGAGTCGATGCTGGTGTCGAGCAGTTCCTGCTCGGAGCGCGGGGCGCGGCCGAGGACGAAGCCGGAGACCAGGCTGCTGTGCCCCGGATGGCCGATGCCAAGCCGCAGGCGATGGAAACCGTTCTGGTTGCCGAGCTGGGCGATGATGTCGCGCAGCCCGTTGTGCCCGCCGTGTCCGCCGCCCTTCTTGAGCTTGGCGACGCCGGGAGGCATGTCGAGTTCGTCGTGGGCCACCAGGATGGCTTCGACCGGAATGCGGAAGAATCCGGCGAGCGCCGCCACGGCCTGGCCGCTGCGGTTCATGTAGGTGGTGGGGATGAGCAGACGAACGTCGCGGCCTTTGTGGCTGAACTTGCCGACCAGGCCGAAGTACTTCTTGTCCAGCGACAGGTTCGCGCGTTGCGCGTCTGCCAGTCGCTCAACGAAAAGGGCCCCCGCGTTATGCCGGGTCTGGTCGTATTCGGGGCCTGGATTTCCCAGGCCAACGATCAGTTGTACGGCAGTCACGACGGGGGCCCCTTCCTTAAAGGCAATGGTGCGCGCGATTACTCGGCAGCAGCTTCGCCTTCACCTTCTTCTTTCACTACGCGGGAAGCGTGGATGTTGGCGACGGCCAGGTCGTTACCGTGGGCCAGTTGCACCAGCTCTACGCCTTTCGGCAGTTTCAGGTCGGACAGGTGAACGATCTGACCCAGTTCTACTTTGGCCAGGTCGACTTCGATGAACTCCGGCAGGTTGGCCGGCAGGCACGACACTTCAACTTCGGAGATCACGTGGGAGATCTCGCCGCCGCCAGTCTTGACGCCAACAGCGGTAGCTTCGTTGATGAAGTGCAGCGGTACGTGGGCGGTCAGTTTCTGGCCGGCAACGACGCGCTGGAAGTCAGCGTGCATGACGAAACCCTTGGACGGGTGACGCTGCAGGGCTTTGATCAGTACGGTTTCCTTGGCGGAGCCGACGTTCAGGGTGATCACGTGGCTGAAGGCAGCCTCGTTTTCCAGCAGCTTGGAAACTTCACGCAGTTCCAGGGTCAGGGATTGCGGGGCTTTCTCGCCACCGTAGACCACAGCCGGGATCAGACCTTCGTTACGACGCAGGCGGCGGCTCGCACCTTTCCCCAGGTCGGAACGCTCTTGTGCATTCAGTACAAAATCAACCATTTCACACTCTCCAAAATGACAAGATCGCCCGGACGCTTGCGACCAGCGTTCGGGCGATTTTGCTAATGCCCCGTCGACGTGACGGGGCGCTTTACGTCAGCGCTGTCCCGCCTTAGCGGAACATGGCGCTGATCGATTCTTCATTGCTGATGCGGCGCATGGCTTCAGCGACAACCGGAGCGATGTCCAGCTGGCGGATACGACCACAGGCTTGTGCAGCAGCGGACAGCGGGATGGTGTTGGTCACCACCAGCTCGTCCAGTACGGAATTCTCGATGTTCTCGATGGCACGACCCGACAGCACCGGGTGGGTGCAGTAGGCGATGACCTTGGCGGCGCCGTGCTCTTTCAGAGCCTTGGCGGCGTGGCCGAGGGTGCCAGCGGTATCGACCATGTCGTCGACCAGTACGCAGGTACGGCCTTCGACATCACCGATGATGTGCATGACTTCGGACTGGTTGGCCTTCGGACGACGCTTGTCGATGATGGCCAGGTCCACGCCCAGGGACTTGGCGACGGCGCGAGCACGCACCACACCACCAATGTCCGGGGAGACGATCATCAGGTTCTCGAAGCGCTGGTCTTCGATGTCGTCGACCAGTACGGGCGAGCCGTAGATGTTGTCGACGGGGATATCGAAGAAGCCCTGGATCTGGTCGGCGTGCAGGTCAACGGTGAGAACGCGGTTGACGCCTACGACGGTCAGCATGTCGGCAACGACTTTGGCGCTGATGGCCACGCGAGCGGAACGCGGACGGCGATCCTGGCGGGCGTAACCGAAGTAGGGGATGACTGCCGTGATACGAGTCGCCGAGGAGCGGCGGAAGGCATCGGCCATCACCACCAGTTCCATCAGGTTGTCGTTGGTCGGTGCGCAGGTCGGTTGAATCAGGAAGACGTCCTTACCACGAACGTTTTCGTTGATCTCAACGCTGATCTCGCCGTCGGAGAATTTACCGACAGAGACGTCACCGAGGGGGATGTGCAGCTGCCGTACGACACGGCGTGCCAGATCGGGGTTGGCGTTCCCCGTGAAAACCATCATTTTGGACACGCTGCGGTACCTGTGTCGGCTTGAGGGTAGGCCCGGTTGAGCCAGAAGAAAATGGCAGGGGCGGCTGGATTCGAACCAACGCATGGCAGGATCAAAACCTGCTGCCTTACCGCTTGGCGACGCCCCTGTAGCTTACAACTTGCGGAGCAATGTGTTCGTTGACGCTGTACGTGTAACCCTGTGGGTTAATGGCAGGGGCGGCTGGATTCGAACCAACGCATGGCAGGATCAAAACCTGCTGCCTTACCGCTTGGCGACGCCCCTGTATCGTACAACCGATTACATTGCTTTCTTCTCAGTCCAGATTTTGCAGCTTTCGGTGCAACATCGAGATGTTACGCCCCTGGGCAACAAAACTTGGCAGAGTGGCCGGAAGTTGGCGGCGAACTTTATCAGCATCGCCCTTGTTTGGGAAGCTCCCAAACACACAAGCTCCGGTGCCGGTCAATCTAGCCTGGGTAAATTTACCTAGCTGGATCAGTGCGTTACGTACATCCGGGTAACGCTTCTCGACGACCGGCTGGCAGTCGTTATGACCGTCCACCCCGAGAAGGCTGCGAACTTTAATGGGCGGAGTATCCCGTGTCAACTCGGGATCGGAGAAAACTTCTGCTGTGGAGACAAAGACTTGCGGTACGACGACGAGGAACCAGGGCTCGTCGAGTTGCACCGGGGTGAGCTGCTCGCCGACGCCCTCGGCGAATGCCGCGTGGCCGCGCACGAACACCGGAACGTCGGCACCCAGTGTCAGGCCAAGGGCGGCGAGACGGTCTTCGTCCCAGTCCAGCTGCCACAGATGATTGAGTGCGAGCAGGGTGGTCGCGGCGTCGGAGCTGCCGCCGCCAATGCCGCCGCCCATGGGCAGGCGCTTGTCCAGCCAGATGTCGGCGCCCAGTTTGCAGCCCGACTGCTCCTGCAGCCGGCGTGCGGCCTTGACGATCAGGTTGCTGTCGTGGGGAACGCCTTCGATCTCGGTGTTCAGGCGGATTTCGCCGTCCTGGCGCACGGCGAATTGCAGTTCGTCGCCGTGATCCAGGAACTGAAAGAGGGTCTGCAGCTCGTGGTAGCCATCGGCGCGGCGGCCGGTGATGTGCAGGAACAGGTTGAGCTTGGCCGGTGCCGGCAGAGTCAGGCGTTCGTGCATGTCACTGCGGGGCCGCTTGGTTCGGCTGGCCTGCGCCCAATTGACGCGGCTGCCAGGTCTTTACCACCAGGGTGACGTCCAGATCCTGGCCGTGCAGCTTCAGGCGCTCGGGCAGCCAGTAGCCATTCTGCTCGCTGTAGCGGGTGTACTCCACGTCCCAGCCGTCCTGCTGCAGCTTGGCCAGGCGGCTGTCGCCGTCCAGGGTCAGGCGGCTCTTGCTGTCCGGTGCTGGCAGACCGCGAATCCACCAGAGCAGGTGGGAAACCGGCAGGCGCCAGCCCAGTTGCTGTTCCAGCAGTTCTTCGGGGGAGGCGGCCTCAAAGCGGCCTTGCCCTGCGACTTCCAGGGTCACCGCGCCTTCCCGTCCGGTCAGGCGTGCAGCGCCGCGCCCCAGGGGGCCGGAGAGGCGGATGTCGTAATAGTCCTGGCGCTGCAGCCAGAACAGTGTGCCACTGCCGGAGTCCTTGGGTGCACGGATGCCGACCTTGCCGTCGATCTGCCAGCCGTCGAGGGTGGCGATGCGCGCCTTGTGGGCATTCCAGGCGGTGGCGTTGCCCTGGCCTTCCAGGGCTTCGTGGGTGCCGAAGCTGGAGCAGCCGGCGAGCAGGGCAAGCGCGGCGGCGCCGATCAGGTGACGTAAACGCATGAATCAGAGGGTTCCGGAGCCGGTCAGGCGCAGCATGGTGTCGCGCAGGACGGCGCTGTCAGGCTGGCTTTGCAGAGCGGTGGCCCAGACCTTGCGGGCTTCGCTCTGCTTGCCCTGGGCCCAGAGCACTTCGCCCAGGTGCGCGGCCACTTCGTGGTCGGGGAAGCGTTCCAGCGCCTTGCGCAGGTAGGTTTCCGCTTCGCTGAGGTTGCCCAGGCGGTAATTCACCCAGCCCAGGCTGTCGAGGATCGCGGGGTCGTCCGGGTTCAGCGAGTGGGCCTTCTGGATCAGGTCGCGGGCTTCGCTGTAGCGGGTGGTGCGGTCGGCCAGGGTGTAACCCAGCGCGTTGAGCGCCATGGCGTTGTCCGGCTCGCGCTGGATGATCAGCCGCAGGTCCTGCTCCATCTGCGCCAGGTCGTTGCGCTTCTCGGCAAGCATGGAGCGGGTGTAGAGCAGGTTGAGGTCATCCGGGAACTGCTTGAGGCCCTGCTGGATGACGTTCCAGGCGCGGTCCACCTGGTCGCGATTGGACAGGCCTTCGGCTTCGATCAGGTACAGCTGGATGGCGTAGTCCGGCTGGCGGTCGCGGGTTTCGGCGAGGCGGCGCGAGGCGTCGTCGTAGCGCTTCTGGTCCAGCAGGATCTCGGTGGAACGCAGCTGGGCCGGTAGGAAGTCGTTGCCCGGGCCGACCAGGGCATATTCCTTCAGTGCGGTTTCCGGGTCCTTCTGCTCCTCGGCCAGGCGGCCCAGGTTGAAGTGGGCGGAGTCGACATGGCTGTCGCGCTCGACCAGTTCCTGCAGATAGACCTTGGCCTCGTCCCAGGCCTGGGCTTCGAGGCAGACCAGTGCCAGGGAGAAGCGCAGGTCGTCGTCGTCGGGGAACTGCTCGACCAGTGCGGAGAATTCGGCCTTGGCGTCTTCCAGGCGGTTCTGCTCCACCAGCAGGCGGGCGTAGGCGAGGTGGACGCGCTTGTCGTCCGGGTGTTCCTTGATGCCGGCCTTGAGCAGCGGCAGCGCTTCGTCGCTGCGCTTCATGCTCTGCAGCAGACGCGCGCGCAGCAGCAGCGGGGCGACGTCGTGCTTGCTGGCGGAGTTGTCTTCGAGCAGGTGCAAGGCTTCCTGCGGGCGGCCGTCCTGCTGCAGCAGCAGGGCCTTGCCGAACAGCAGCTGGCCGTTGTCGGGGTACTTCTTCAGCAGGCGGTCGAAACTCTGCAGCAGGCCGGCGCGGGTATCCGGGTCGGTCTCGGCGGCGGACAGCGCGAGGAAGTCGAAGTGGGTGTCGCCCTGGCCGTTGAGGACTTTCTCCATGTAGATCATGGATTCGTCGTACTGGCCGGTGCGCGCCAGCTGGATGGCGGCGGCGCGCTGGGCGTCGAGGTTGTCCGGCGCGGCCTTGGCCCAGATCAGCGAGGTGTCCAGGGCTTCCTGGTCGGCGCCCAGGTACTCGGCGATGCGGAACGCGCGTTCGGCGACGCCCGGATCACGGGTTTCCCTGGCCTGCTCGACGTAGTTGGCGAGGGCGATGTCGAAGCGGTTGCGCTGGCCGGCGAGCTCGGCGGTGAGCAGCGAGAACATCGTGTCTTCGCTGAAGGAGCCGTACTTCTGGTCCTTCTGAGCAGCCGCAGCCTTGTCCTTCTCTGCAGAAGCACTGTCGGCGTTTTTCTGTGTAAGAGACTGGCAGCCGCCGAGCAGCAGCAGAGCAGTCAGCAGCGCAAGAGACTTGTTCATAGAGGAAGGACGAGGGCCTGACCTGCGAAATGGGACCATCATGACATAAGGAAAGTGCCAATCCCATGGGCAAGCGCCCGTTACGGGCCTGTATACGATTTGCAGTGTGCGATCCGTCGCGGGTGGTTGTCCTTCACAAGGCTAAGTAGGACAATTGCGGGCTTTCCGATCAGCTCAGCGATTCTGCATGGCCTTCATTGCCCTCGGCATCAACCACAAGACCGCGTCCGTGGCCGTCCGCGAGCGCGTGGCTTTTACTCCCGAGCAGATGGTCGAGGCCCTGCAGCTGCTGTGCAGGCTGACTTCCAGCCGCGAAGCCGCGATCCTCTCCACCTGCAACCGCAGCGAACTCTACCTGGAGATCGAGCATCCGGACGCCGGCGACGTGCTGGCCTGGCTGGCCGACTACCACAACCTGGGGATCGACGACCTGCGCGCCTGTGCCTACGTCCACCAGGACGAGGACGCCGTGCGCCACATGATGCGCGTCGCTGCGGGCCTGGATTCCATGGTGCTGGGCGAGCCGCAGATCCTCGGGCAGATGAAGTCCGCCTACGCTGTAGCCCGCGAGGCCGGCACCGTCGGGCCGATGCTCGGGCGCCTGTTCCAGGCCACCTTCAGTACCGCCAAGACCGTGCGCACCGACACCGCCATCGGCGAGAACCCGGTGTCCGTGGCTTTCGCCGCGGTCAGCCTGGCCCGGCAGATCTTCAGCGACCTGAGCCGCAGCCAGGCGCTGCTGATCGGCGCCGGCGAGACCATCACCTTGGTCGCCCGCCACCTGCACGAGCAGGGCGTGAAGCGCATCGTCGTCGCCAACCGCACCCTGGAGCGCGCCAGCCTGCTGGCCGAGCAGTTCGGCGCCCGCGCGATCCTGCTGGCGGACATGCCGGACGAGCTGGTCAACAGCGACATCGTCATCAGTTCCACCGCCAGCCAGCTGCCGATCCTCGGCAAGGGCGCGGTGGAGCGTGCGCTCAAACAGCGTCGGCACAAGCCGATGTTCATGGTCGACATCGCCGTGCCGCGCGACATCGAGCCGGAAGTCGGCGAGCTGGAAGACGTCTACCTGTATAGCGTCGACGACCTCCACGAAGTGGTCGCGGAAAACCTCAAGAGCCGCCAGGGCGCCGCCCAGGCCGCCGAGGAGCTGGTCGGCGATGGCGTGCACGAGTTCATGCTGCGCCTGCGCGAGCTGGCCGCGGTCGATGTGCTGCGCGCCTATCGACAGCAGGCCGAGCGCCTGCGCGACGAGGAAACCCAGAAGGCCCAGCGCCTGCTGGCCAATGGCGCCGACCCGATGGACGTCATCGCCCAGCTCAGCCGTGGCCTGACCAACAAATTGCTGCACGCCCCCAGCGTGCAGATGAAGAAACTCTCCGCCGAGGGCCGCATCGATGCGCTGGCCGTCGCGCAGGAACTGTTCGCCCTCGAGGAGGGCACTGACAAGCGATGAAAGCGTCCCTCCTGAAAAAGCTGGATATCCTCAGTGATCGCTACGAAGAGCTCACCGCTCTGCTGGGCGACGCCGAGGTCATCAGCGACCAGACCAAGTTCCGCGCCTACTCCCGTGAATACGCGGAAGTGGAGCCGGTCATCCTCGCCTTCCGCGAGTTCCGCAAGGTGCAGTCCGACCTCGAAGGCGCCCAGGCGCTGCTCAAGGACAGCGACCCGGACCTGCGCGAAATGGCCGAGGAGGAAGTCGCCGAGGCCAAGTCCGCGTTGGTCGGCCTGGAGGATCGCCTGCAGCGCATGCTGCTGCCCAAGGACCCCAACGACGGCCGCAACGTTTTCCTGGAGATCCGCGCCGGCACCGGCGGCGACGAGGCCGCGATCTTCTCCGGCGACCTGTTCCGCATGTACTCGCGCTACGCCGAGAAACAGGGCTGGCGCGTCGAAGTCATGTCCGAGAACGAAGGCGAACACGGTGGTTATAAAGAAGTGATTGCCCGCGTCGAGGGTGAGAACGTCTACGCCAAGCTCAAGTTCGAATCCGGCGCCCACCGCGTGCAGCGCGTGCCGGCCACCGAGTCCCAGGGCCGCATTCATACCTCGGCCTGTACCGTGGCGGTACTGCCCGAGCCGGACGAACAGGCGGCCATCGAGATCAACCCGGCCGACCTGCGCGTGGACACCTACCGCTCCTCCGGCGCCGGCGGCCAGCACGTGAACAAGACCGACTCGGCGGTGCGCATCACGCACATCCCGTCGGGCATCGTGGTCGAGTGCCAGGAAGAACGCTCGCAGCACAAGAACCGCGCCAAGGCCATGGCCTGGCTGGCGGCCAAGCTCAACGACCAGCAGCAGTCCGCGGCCCAGCAGGCGATCGCCAGCACGCGCAAGCTGCTGGTCGGTTCGGGTGATCGCTCCGAGCGCATCCGCACCTACAATTTCCCCCAGGGCCGGGTGACCGACCACCGCATCAACCTCACCCTGTATTCCCTGGGTGAAGTCATGGAAGGCGCGGTGGAGCAGGTCATCGAGCCGCTCCTGCAAGAGTTCCAGGCCGACCAGCTGGCCGCGCTCGGCGACTGAGCGCGGGCCACTGAGAGAGCGACAGACCATGGCAACCATCATGACCCTGCTCAACGAGGCGCAACTGCCGGACTCGCCCAGTGCGCGCCTGGACGCCGAGCTGCTGCTCGCCGCCGCATTGGGCAAACCGCGCAGCTTCCTGCGGACCTGGCCCGAACGCGTGGTCAGCCGCGAGGCCCACGACCTCTACGACCGCTACCTGGCCCGCCGGGTGGCTGGCGAGCCGGTGGCCTACATTCTCGGGCGCCAGGGCTTCTGGAGCCTGGACCTGGAAGTCGCGCCGCACACCCTGATCCCGCGTCCGGACACCGAGCTGCTGGTGGAGACCGCGCTGGCGCTGCTGCCGGCCTCGCCAGCACGCGTGCTCGACCTGGGCACCGGCACCGGCGCCATCGCCCTCGCCCTGGCGTGCGAGCGCCTGAGCTGGCAGGTGCTGGGCGTCGACCGCATTCCCGAGGCCGTGGCCCTGGCCGAGCGCAACCGCGAACGCCTGCGCCTGGCCAACGTCGCCTTCCGCGCCAGTCACTGGTTCTCCGCGGTGAATGAAGAGCGTTTCTCGCTGATCGTCAGCAACCCGCCTTACATTCCCAGCACCGACCCGCACCTCAAGCAGGGCGATGTGCGCTTCGAGCCGTCGAGCGCGCTGGTCTCCGGGTCGGACGGGCTGGACGACATCCGCCTGATCATCGAGCAGGCACCGAATCATCTGGAGAACGGTGGCTGGCTGATGCTCGAACATGGCTTCGACCAGCCTGACGCCGTGCGCGACCTGCTGCTCAGCCGCGGCTTCAGCGCGGTGGAAAGCCGCCGCGACCTGGGTGGCCACGAACGCATCAGCCTGGGGCGCTGGACATGCTGAGCGACAACGAACTGCTGCGTTACAGTCGGCAGATCCTCCTGCCGCAGATCGACGTCGACGGCCAGCTGCGCCTGAAGGACAGCCGCGTGCTGATCGTCGGCCTCGGTGGCCTGGGCGCCCCAGTGGCGCTGTACCTGGCGGCTGCCGGTGTCGGCGAGCTGCACCTGGCTGACTTCGACACGGTCGACCTGACCAACCTGCAACGACAGATCATCCACGGCACCGACAGCGTCGGCGTGGGCAAGGTGGATTCCGCCATCGCCCGCCTGACCGCTCTGAACCCGGACGTGAAACTGGTCGCCCACCGCCAGGCGCTGGACGCCGACTCCCTCGACGCCGCGGTGGCGGGTGTGGACCTGGTACTGGATTGCTGCGACAACTTCGGCACCCGCGAAGCCGTGAACGCCGCCTGTGTCGCCGCGAAGAAGCCGCTGGTCAGCGGCGCGGCCATTCGCCTGGAAGGGCAGCTTTCGGTGTTCGATCCGCGTCGCGAGGAAAGCCCGTGCTACCACTGCCTCTACGGCCATGGCAGCGAAGCCGAACTGACCTGCAGCGAGGCCGGCGTGGTCGGCCCGCTGGTGGGGTTGGTGGGCAGCCTGCAGGCGCTCGAAGCATTGAAGCTGCTGGCCGGCTTCGGCGAGCCGCTGGTGGGTCGCCTGCTGCTGATCGACGCCCTCGGCACGCGCTTCCGCGAGCTGCGGGTCAAGCGCGATCCGCAGTGTGCCGTGTGCGGAGCCGCGCATGGCTGATGCCGCGCCGATCGGCGTGTTCGACTCCGGAGTGGGCGGCCTCAGCGTCCTCCACGAAATCCGGGCGCGGCTTCCCCAGGAATCCCTGATCTACCTCGCCGACTGCGGCCACGTGCCCTACGGCGAAAAGACCCCCGAATACATCCGCGCGCGCTGCCGCGCCATCGCCGAATTCCTCCTGACCCGTGGCGCCAAGGCGCTGGTGCTGGCCTGCAACACGGCCACCGCTGCTGCCGCTGCGGACCTGCGCGAGCTGTATCCGCTGCTGCCCATCGTCGCCATGGAGCCGGCCGTGAAGCCGGCGGCCGAAGCGACCCGCAGCGGGGTGGTCGGCGTACTCGCCACCACCGGTACGCTGAAGAGCGCACGCTTCGCCGCATTGCTGGATCGCTTCGCCAGCGACGTGCGCGTCGTCACCCAGCCCTGCCCGGGGCTGGTGGAGCGCATCGAGCTGGGCGACCTCAGTGGCCCGCAGACCCGTGAACTGCTGCAGGGTTACGTTGCGCCATTGTTGGCCGAGGGCTGTGACACGCTGATCCTCGGCTGCACGCATTACCCTTTCCTGCGCCCGCTGCTGCGGGAGCTGGTACCGGCGGACGTTTCGCTGGTCGACACCGGGGCCGCCGTCGCCCGTCAGCTCGAGCGTCTGCTGCAGGCACGGGGGATGCTGGCCGAGGTCGACGCAAAAAAAACTGAGCTATGGACCAGTGGGGCAGTCGAAGGACTCGAGCGCGTCCTGCCGGTGCTATGGGGCACCGAAGAGCCGGTCAATTTCTTCCCTGGCTGATGAAAAAATAGCGGCTGGGTACTGGGGTCTGTCAGCAAGTGCTGACAAATGTCCTTATAATCGCCAGCTATTCGCGGGGATTTTTCATTCAGCTTTCTAATAAAAGGATGTTTCGATGAAGAAACTACTCTCGCTTGCCGCCGTGGCAGCTTTGACTCTGGGGCATCTGGTTTCCGCACAGGCTGCTGGCCTGACTGGCGCTGTTGGCTTTACCGGGCAGAACACCATGACCTACCGCCTGGGCCTGGGTTTCGACTGGGACAAGAGCTGGTGGGAAAGCTCCACCGGACGCCTGACCGGCTACTGGGACGCCGGCTACACCTACTGGGAGGGTGGTGACGAGGCCAGCGGCCGTCATTCGCTGTCCTTCAGCCCGGTGTTCGTCTACGAGTTCTCTGGCGAGAAGGTCAAACCCTTCATCGAAGCCGGTATCGGCGTGGCCGTGTTCAGTGGCTCGCGCGCCGGCGACCAGAACCTGGGCGGCGCCTTCAACTTCGAGGATCGCCTGGGCGCAGGCCTGCGCTTCGGCGAGGGCCAGGCCATCGGAGTGCGCGCCATGCATTACTCCAACGCCGGTATCAGCCAGCCGAACGACGGCATCGAATCCTACAGCCTCTATTACACGCATCCGCTGTAACAGAGCGCTGACAAAGAAAGCCGGGCCCTGGGTCCGGCTTTTTTGTGCGCGCTGGCTTTTCGTAGGAGCGAGCTCGCGAAAGCACCGCGACTGCGCGGGTTCGCGAGCAAGCTCGCTCCTACAGACAGGCGGCAGCGTCAGCGCGAAGCTGCCAGGTTCTTGAACGCCTCCAGTGCCCGTTCCCGCGTTGCCGACAGGTCGCACATCGGCTGTGGATAACCTTGCGCGCCGAACAGCCCGAGTTTAGACGGGTCGTGCATGGCCTTGCCCTGCAGCCCGGCCAGTTCCGGCACCCAGCGGCGGATGAAGCGGCCGTCCGGGTCGAAGCGTTCGGACTGCGAGATCGGGTTGAAGATGCGGAAGTAAGGCGCCGCGTCGGTGCCGGTGGAGGCGCTCCACTGCCAGCCGCCGTTGTTCGCCGCCAGGTCGCCGTCGATCAGGTGGCGCATGAACCAGCGCTCGCCCTCGCGCCAGTCGATCAGCAGGTTCTTGGTGAGGAACATCGCCACCACCATGCGCAGGCGGTTGTGCATCCAGCCGGTGGCGAGCAGCTGGCGCATGGCGGCGTCGATGAGGGGGAAGCCGGTGCGGCCCTGCTGCCAGTCCTCCAGGTCCTTCGGGTCGTAGCGCCACTTGAGCTTTTCGGTGTCCTCGCGGAAGGCCCGGTGCCGGCTGACGCGCGGGAAGCCAACGAGGATGTGCTTGTAGAACTCGCGCCAGAGCAGCTCGTTGATCCAGCTGACCGCGCCGCTGTTGCCGGTCTCGAACTCGCCGTGGTTGTTTGCCAGCGCCGCGTGCAGGCACTGGCGGGGCGACAGCACGCCGGCCGCGAGGTACGGCGAGAGGCGACTGGTGCCGTCGCGGGCGGGGAGGTCGCGGGTGTCCTGGTAGGTCCTGAGGATTTCGTCGGTGAACAGCTCCACGCGCTCATGGGCGGCTTCCTCGCCGGCGGGCCATTCTTCGCTCAGTTCGGCGGGCGGCGGCTCGAAGCCTGTGACCTGCGAGGGCACCTCGTCGCTGGCGATATCCAGCTCCTGCTGCGCACGAGGCGCCGGTACGAGGCTGGGCACGCCGAGGTTCAGGCGCTCGTAGCAGACCTTGCGGAACTGGCTGTAGACCTGGAAGTAGGTGCCACCCTTGGTGAGGATGGTGCCCGGCGTGAAGAACAGCTGGTCGAGGTGGCTGCGCAGGCGGATGCCGTCCTGCTCCAACGCCTTCTCCACGGCAACGTCACGGGCGGCTTCGTTGATGCCGTATTCCTCGTTGACGTGCAGCGTCTCGACGTCCAGTTCGCGGCAGAGCTGGGCAATGACTTTCGGCGCCTCGTGCCAATGGTCCGCCGTGCGGATCAGCAGTGGAATGCGCAGCTTGTCGAGGCCGGCACGCAGTTCGCGCAGGTTGCGCAGCCAGAAGTCGACCTTGCACGGCGCGTCGTCGTGGCGCAGCCACTGACCGGGACTGAGCAGGTAGAGCGCGATTACCGGACCACGCTCGGCGGCGGCGTGCAGGGCGCTGTTGTCGCTCAGGCGCAGGTCGCTGCGCAGCCAGACGAGTTGGCGTTTCATGCGGCCTCCCCGTTGAGCAGGTGCAGTTCGCGCAGCAGGTCGAAGGCGGCAACCGGGTCGCTGGCCAGGTGCAGCGGTGGTTCGGCGATGGCCAGTTCCTGCAGCGCGTCGGGGTGGATGGCGGTGGCAGGGCCGGCCAGCAGGCGCGGGCAGTCGACGCCGGCCAGCAGCCGGGGCAGTTGCAGCAGGTTCAGCGTGCGGCTGGAGTAGAGCAGCACGGCACGCGGTTGCAGGCGTTCCACCGCCAGCGCCAGTTCACCGGGCGGCAAGGGCCAGTCGAAGATTTCCAGCGGGCAACCGGCACTGCTGGCCAGCCACGCGGTGAGCCACAGGCCCGGCTCCAGCGGCAGGCCGGACTGGTTTACCAGCAGCAGCGGGGCGCCACGCTGCTGGCGGTTGTGATGGTAGAGGCGGGTGCCGAACTTGGTGCGCAGCCAGGTGTGGAAGAACACCCGCTCCAGCTGCGCGCCGAACTGGCCCTGCCAGCGCAGTTCCAGCTCCTCCAGCAGCGGCAGCATCAGTTGCTCGCAGAGTGTCTGCGCGGGGTAGATCGCCAGCGCGCCGTTGAACAGTTCATCCAGCTGGCGCTCGTGGATCCGGCCGATGGCGGCGATGCACTGCTGGCGCAGGTCGTCCCAGGGCGAGGCGGTGGTTTCCGGCGGTGGCGACGCGTTTTCGTCGAGCAGTGCGCGGATCTTGCTCACCGCCACGCCCCGGCCGAGCCAGGTGAGGATGGCCTGGATGCGTGCGACCTGCGCTTCGGAATAAAGGCGGTGACCCTTGGGCGTGCGTTGCGGCACGACCAGGCCGTAGCGGCGCTCCCAGGCGCGCAGGGTGACCGGGTTGACGCCGGTGCGCCGGGAAACTTCGCGGATCGGCAGCCAGCCTTCGGCCAGGGCCTGACGGTAGTCGTCGTCCGATTCTTGGTGAGGGTGGTCGGGATTCATGAGCGTCCTGTCGGGAGTTCAGATGGCATTGCGCAGGCTCAGGTCTTCGGGGTGCGGTTGCAGATAGGCCTGGGCGTCGATGTAGGGGTGCGGGTGCAGGCGGAAGTGGTGCTTGAGCAGTGTCAGCGGCACCACCAGCGGGATCACGCCTTCGCGGTACTGGTCGATCAGGTGCTGCATCTCGGCCTTCTCGGTGGAGGGCAGGTCGTGCTTGAGATAACCGGCCAGGTGCTGCAGCACGTTGCTGTGGGTGCCGCGGGTGGCGCAGGTGCCCAGCGCCTGCATGAAGTCGCGGAAGTAGTCCGGGGCGAAGTCTTCCAGCGGCTGCTCGCCGATCTTCGCCAGGCGCTGGCCGAGAACGCTGTACTGGCGTGGGTTGTGCGCCATCAGCTGGTACTTGTAGCGGGAGTGGAAGCCGATCACCGCGTGGCGCGACAGGCCTTCCGCGCAAAGTCGCTGCCAGGCGGCGTAGGCGAACACGCGGGTGAGGAAGTTCTCGCGGATCACCGGGTCGTTGAGGCGGCCTTCTTCTTCCACCGGCAGTTCAGGGCGAGCGGCGCAGAAGGTTTCCGCGTAGAGCCCGCGCACACCTGGCGGACGCAGCTGACCGTCGAAGCGATAGAGCTTCACCCGCTGCAGGCCGCAGGAGGGCGATTGCTGCATGAAGATGTAGCCGCAGATTTCCTGCAGCAGCCCGGCCTGCTTGCGGCCGAAATCGCGCAGGGCTTCGCTGACATCGCGGCCGCCTTCGCGCTGGATCAGGGCCCGCGGGTCATCGCGGTCGCCGACCAGGCGCAGGGTCGGCCGTGGCACGCCGAGGCCGATGGCGACTTCCGGGCACACCGGGACGAAGTCGAAGTAGCGGCTGAGGACGTCCAGACACAGGCGCGAGGCCTTGTGTCCGCCGTTGTAGCGCACCGGCTCGCCCAGCAGGCAGGCGCTGATGGCGAGCTGGGGACGCGGGGGGCTGGTGGGCTTGGCGGTGGACATGGCGGCAACCGATTTCTTGTACAGGTGGGTTTCTTTGTACAACTATCGGCAAGGATAGGCGCAGGCTTGTACAAGTGCAAAGACTTGTACAAGGAGAGGGGCGAGCGCGGGGATTCGACGGCCATCTCCGCCGGGAGATGGCCGTGCTCGGTCAGAGGTGTTCGAGCAGGCGGCGGGCGGCTTCCAGGCCGCTCAGCCAGGCTCCCTCGACGCGGCCGGAGAGGCACCAGTCGCCGCAGGCGTATATCCCCAGGTCGGCATCGGCGAGCGCGCCGAACTGGTGCGCTTCCATGGGGCGGGCGTAGAGCCAGCGGTGGGCGAGGGCGAAGTCGGGGGCGTGGACGGCACAGCCGATCAACTCGGCGAAGGCGCCGCGCAGGTGTTCGATCACGCTTTCCTTGGGCAGGTCGATGTGCTGCTTGCTCCAGCCGCTGGCGGCGTGCAGTACCCAGGTGTCGAGTTGCTCGTCACGGCCCGGCTTGGAGTGGTTGCTGGCCAGCCAGGACAGCGGGCCTTCGTGGACGAAGCAGCCCTGCACGGGGGTATCCAGCGGTTCACGGAAGGCCAGGGCCACGGCCCAGGTCGGCTCCATGGGAATGCTCGCGGCGGCGGCGGCCAGCTTCGGCGCGCTGGCCAGCAGCGCGGCGGCCTGGGGCGCGGGCGTGGCGACCAGTACCCGGCTGAAGGGGCCGTGGGTCTGGCCTTCGGAGTCCTGCAGGTGCCAGTGCTCTTCGCCGCGGTAGACCTCGGTGATGCGGCAGGCGAAGGTGACGACCTGGTCCTGCAGCAGCGCGCGGGTGATCGCGCTCATGCGCGGGGTGCCGACCCAGCGTGGCTGCTCGTCGGGGGAGGGGCTCAGTTCGCCGTCGCGATACTGGTACAGGGCCGGGTCCCATTCGGCGACCCAGCCGTGCTCGCGCCACTTCTGTATGGCATCGAGAAAGCGCCGGTCGCGGGCGGTGAAGTACTGCGCACCGAGGTCCAGGGCGCCGGCTTCGCTGCGCTTGCTGGCCATCCGGCCGCCGCTGCCGTGGCCCTTGTCGAACAGCTGGACGTCCTGCCCGGCATCGCGCAGGGCGTGGGCGGCCGAGAGTCCGGCGATACCGGTGCCGATGATGGCAATGGGGGCGCTCATGACATGCCTCGTAGTCTGTGTCTTTCAGCGTAACGAGCGGGATGCTCTTGTACAAACGAAACTATCTGTACAATTGCGTTTCAGCTGTCCGCGCTCGTCAACGACAGGAGTCCGATCATCGGAACCTTCGCTGCCGCATCGGTTCATTCAGGAATGAGCCCGGCTTTGGTTCCGGCACTTACAGCGTAGACCTCGCCGTAGAGGGAGTGTCAATGCAATCGCCTCCCTCTCGTCCAGACTGATGGAAGGTGGAACAGCCCAACAAGGAGTTCGCCATGCATATTCTCTTGACCGGCGGCACCGGCCTGATCGGCCGCCGCCTCTGCCGCCAGTGGAGTGCCGAAGGGCACCAGCTCACCGTGCTGAGTCGCCAGCCGCAGCACGTCCCCGCGCTGTGCGGCGGGACGGTGCGCGGCATCGCCGACTTCGAGGCCTATGGAGACGGGCCGCTGGATGCGGTGGTCAATCTGGCCGGCGAGCCCATCGCCGACAAGCCCTGGAGCGCCCGGCGCAAGGTCCTGCTTTGGGACAGCCGGGTGCGTCTGACCGAGCGTCTGGTGAGCTGGCTGGAGGGGCGCAGCCAGCGCCCGGCGGTACTGATCAACGGCTCGGCGGTGGGCTGGTACGGCGACGCCGGCGAGCGCCCGCTGGAAGAGAACAGCGCGGCGGCCGGCGAGGACTTCGCCAGCGAGCTGTGCCTGGCCTGGGAGCAGATCGCCCGCGAGGCCGAGGCCCTGGGCATTCGCGTGGTGCTGGTGCGCACCGGGCTGGTGCTGGCGCCCGAAGGCGGTTTCCTCAAGCGCCTGCTGCCGCCGTTCCGCCTGGGCGCCGGTGGGCGCCTGGGGGATGGTCGGCAGTGGATGTCCTGGGTGCATATCGAAGATCAGATCGCCCTGATCGATTTTCTTTTGCGCAAGGCGGACGCGACCGGTCCTTATAATGCGTGCGCACCGCTGCCAGTGCGCAACCGCGACTTCACCCAGGAACTGGGCCAGGCGCTGCACCGGCCGACGCTGATGCCGGTGCCGGGCTTTGCTCTGCGCCTGTTGCTGGGCGAGATGTCGACCCTGCTGCTGGGCGGCCAGCGCATCGTGCCGCGCCGCCTGCTGGACGCCGGCTTCGAGTTCCGCTTCGCGGAGTTCAAGGAAGCGCTGGCCGACGTGTTGCAGGAAAAACGCTGAGCCCCTGCGACATCGGCAACAGCCCTGGAACATCTGGATAGCGCGGGCTGCGTGTAAACTGCGCAGCCCGCACGACGCACCCAACCGTACCGGTTTAAGGACACTGCATGACCCAAAACGCCCTCCTGCTGGTCAACCTGGGATCCCCGGCCTCCACCCAGGTCGAGGACGTGCGCCGCTACCTCGATCAGTTCCTCATGGACCCCTACGTGATCGACCTGCCCTGGCCGATCCGCCGGTTGCTGGTTTCGCTGGTGCTGCGCAAGCGCCCGCAGGAATCCGCCCACGCCTACGCCTCGATCTGGTGGGACGAGGGCTCGCCGCTGGTGGTGCTGAGCCGCCGCCTGCAGGAGGCCGTGAAGCCGTTCTGGCCACACGGCCCGGTGGAGCTGGGCATGCGCTATGGCGAGCCGTCCATCGAGAAGGCGCTGCTGCGCCTGAGCCAGCAGGGCATCACCCAGGTGACTTTCGCGCCGCTATACCCGCAGTTCGCCGACAGCACCACCACCACCGCCATCGAGGAAGCTCGTCGTGTCATGCGCGAGCACAACCTCAAGCTGGAGCTGAAGGTGCTGCCGCCGTTCTACGCCGAGCCCGAGTACCGCCAGGCGCTGGTGGACAGCGTGAGACCGTACCTGGAGCAACCCTATGATCACCTGCTGCTGAGCTTCCACGGCCTGCCCGAATCGCACATCCGCAAGTTGGTGAAGGACAAGAGCCACGACCTCACCGCCAGTTCCAGCCGTGGCGTGCACGAGGACGTCATGGCCGTCTGTTACCGCAGCCAGTGCCTGCGCACGGCGGAAGACTTCGCCGCTGGCGCTGGCTTGCAGGACGGGCGCTGGTCGGTGTCCTTCCAGTCGCGCCTGGGCCGCAACAAGTGGATCGAGCCCTATACCGAGGCGCAACTGGACAAGCTCGGCAAGCAGGGCGTGAAGCGCCTGCTGGTGATGTGCCCGGCCTTCGTCGCCGACTGCATCGAGACCCTGGAAGAAATCGGCCAGCGCGGCCAGGAGCAGTTCCGTGCGGCGGGTGGCGAGGAGCTGGTGCTGGTGCCTTGCCTGAATGACCAGGAGCTGTGGGCGCGTGCGCTGGCGCAGCTTTGCGAGCGGACCCCCGCCTCGATCTGAACCCTGCCATGGCGGATAAAGCGTTCCGCTTTATGCGCCCTACAGGTGAGACCAGCTCTTCGTAGGAGCGAGCTTGCTCGCGAACCCGTCCAGCGCCGGAGTCGCCGGTGAGCTTGTTCGCGAGCCAGCTCGCTCCTACAGAGGGCGACAGCGAAACCCTGCGTCCAATCCCTGACCACCCATCCATCAGCCAACGGCCGACGCGCGCATTCAGAGATTTGATAGTGCGCGCGCGACGCGTTCGCAATGCCTACTCTGCGGGTTCTCCCCTTCGCCTTCGCCGCGATTGGCGGCGTTTCAGGAGCCCGGCATGAACAACAACAATAACGGCTACCCCTCCAGTGCCGTGGCCTGGTCCACGGTTGCGATCCTCATGGTCGCCTACGTGCTTTCCTTCATCGACCGACAGATTCTCAACCTGCTGGTCGGCCCCATCCGTCGCGATCTGGAAATCAGCGACACGCAGATGAGCCTGCTGATGGGCCTGTCCTTCGCGCTGTTCTACACGCTGTGCGGCATCCCCCTCGGGCGCATGGCCGACAGTCGCAGCCGTCGCGGGCTGATCACCGTCGGCGTGCTGATCTGGAGCGCCATGACCGCCGCCTGCGGGCTGGCCCGCCAGTACTGGCACTTCCTGCTGTTCCGCGTCGGTGTCGGCGTGGGCGAGGCAGCCCTGTCGCCGGCCGCCTACTCGCTGATCGCCGACAGCTTCCCGGCCCAGCGCCGCGCCACTGCCATCAGCGTCTATTCCATGGGCATCTACCTCGGCTCGGGGCTGGCCTTCCTGCTTGGCGGGCTGGTGATCAAGTTCGCCTCCGCCCAGGGCGACGTGCACCTGCCGATCCTCGGCGAAGTGCGTCCCTGGCAGCTGATCTTCCTGATCCTCGGCGCCGCCGGCGTACTCTTCACCCTGCTGATGCTCGCGGTGAAGGAACCGACCCGTCGTGGCGTCGGCGCTGGCGTGGTGGTGCCGATGAGCGAAGTGGGCGCCTACCTGCGCGCCAACCGCAAGACCGTGCTGTGTCACAACTTCGGCTTCGCCTGCATCTCCTTCGCCAGCTACGGCAGCGGTGCCTGGGTGCCGACCTTCTTCGTCCGCACCTACGGCTGGGACGCCGGCCACGTAGGCGTGGTCTACGGCAGCATCGTCGCTGTGTTCGGTTGCCTGGGCATCGTCTGCGGTGGCCGCCTGGCGGACTTCTGGGCCAAGCGCGGGCGCACCGATGCGAACATGCGCGTGGGCCTGCTGGCCGCCTGTCTGGCTATCCCGCTGAGCCTGGTCTATCCGCTGCTGGACAGCGGCAACGCCGCGGCGGCGCTGATGGCGCCCATCGTGTTCTTCCTCAGCATGCCCTTCGGCGTCGCCCCGGCGGCGATCCAGGAAATCATGCCCAACTCCATGCGCGGCCAGGCCTCGGCCATCTACCTGTTCGTCGTGACCTTGCTCGGCCTGGGCATCGGCCCGACCGCCATCGCCCTGGTGACCGACTACGGGTTCGGCGACGACATGGCGCTGCGCTACTCGCTGCTGATTGTCAGCGTCGTGGCCCTGGTCGCGGGTGCATTGCTGCTTGCCAATGGTCTGAAGCCGTACCGCGCGAGCCTCGAGCACCTGAAGAGCTGGAGCCTGAAAGGCGAGAGCGACAGCGGCGCGATGCAACGCCAGCCGGCCTGAGACTGTGTGGGCGAGCAAGGCCGCTGCTGAGTGGTACGTTTTGCCACCTGCTTGCTTAAGTCAGAGAGTTCCCGTGGCGCCGTAGGACCGACCTTTGTGGTTGGCATTGCCTACTTGCGCTGCGGTCAATTCTCAACAGGCAGTAAGAGATTTCCCGATCCTGTTCATCCATCTCGCGCCATTGGTTGAGGCCTGTACCTTGTCGTGGCCATGCAATTCCTTCCGCGCAAGCGAAGCGGCGCCGAGTTTCCGGCCTGGAGTGCATCGGCAGCGATTTCGAGAAGCTGTCAGGAGCGTGCCTGCTCCTTGAGGACACTCGTGATAGCGCGAACGAGGCAATCAATCAGGTGGTAGTGGCAATCATGCTTACGCAAGACAAGCGCCAACTGGGCGCAATATTCGCCCTGAGCCTGGGGCTGGGTTTGGTTTTCGCCGCCCAGGCGGAAACGAGTATCTCCAACGAAGGCCTGTTCGAGCATTTCGTCGTGCAGGGCAAACCGATCCAGGCTGGGCTCAGCCCGCAGGAACTGGTGGCCGCGCTGGGCAAGCCGGCGCAGGTGCAGGACAACGATGCGGAGTGCGGCGGTGTGCTGGACGACGCTGACAAGCTCTATGTCTATCCCGGCGCCACCTTCGAGGCCAACCAGCAAGAAGCGGCGCTGGACTCCCTCGAGTTCACCGACCCCGGCAATGCCGTGGTCATCGCCGGCCTGCCGATCAATGGCAAGACGTCGGAGGTGTCTTTCAAGCAACGCTTCAAGGACAATCTGATGCTCGATGAAGACGGCAGTGCTTTCTTCAGCTACGAAGGCGTTGGCGCCCGTGAAGCCGGCTTGCTGTTCGAGTTCAAGGATGGCTTCGTTTCCCGTGTGGAGAACTGGGTTGGTTGTTGAGGGGCATGCTCTTCCGGCCGACTGAGGCGCTTGCTGCACACAGGCAGACTTTCGGTCAAAGGGATTTTCAGCATGAAGCGCAGCGCAATGGGATGGCTTTGGCTTGCCCTGGCAGCGATGGCTGCGGCAGCCTCGGGTTGGGCGGCAGGCGAGCCCTGGGAGGTGTTCGCGCAGAACGACCGCATCGGCTTCAAGGATGCTCAGGGTGTTGTGCGTATCGATCCGAAGCTCAGCCTCATGTTCACTCCCGCCCAGCGCTTCGAGCACATCATCGCTACCGGCGAGGAAACCGCCGACGGTTACCGCACCTACTACCTGCTGCGCGATGGCCGCCAGGTGGCGCCGGATTCGCTGTACTTCTTCGATAACGCGCCGGTCTGCGAGAGCGAAAACAGCATCCGCTTCCGTGACCGCAAGCGCGACAGGGTCGGCCTTCTCGACGGCAGTGGCCGGGTGCTGATCCCGGCCGAACTGAGCGACGCGACGGCCATGCGCAACGGCATGGTCGTGGTGCTGAAGGGGGCCACGCGCAGTTGCGCCGATCCGGGCGTGAGCCTGGATCAGTGCGAGCACAAGGGGTGGCGCGGTGGCACTGAATTACTGCTCGACCGCCACGGCAAGACCTTGGTGGAGCACTTCGACACTACCCGTGCCGGTGCGCTGGACTGGTTCTCGAAACAGCAGAGCGATCAGCCTTCCGACGATCCACGCCGCGTTTCCTTCAAGGGCGTCGACGGTCGCTATCTCAGCTTCGTCGACATCGAGAAGGACTTCGCCATCTGGTTCCGCGACGAGTTCCTCGCGCACCTGGATGATGCTTCGTTGAAGGCCCACAGTTATCCACAAGTCTGGAGCGGGCAGGGCAGTGAGCCGCTCAATGACTGGCAGGCCACCACGCCGGATGAGGTGCTGCAAAAGCACGGCACGCAGCTGCGCAAGCGGCTGGAGGCCCTGCGAAGCTCCGCGGGCTACGGCGTTCGCCAGGACGACATGGGCTGGCCCTTCGACCCCGAGCGCGACCCGCAGTACTTTGATGGTTGCGGTGAGTTCGCACAGTGGAAGACGCACAGGATATCGGCGATGGAGCACTGGCAACTGGGATCGTTCGAGCCGGACAAACACGCCAGCTTCGATTTCATCCGCACCGCCGAGGGCTATCGGCTGGTGGCGTTTTCCATTCCCGGACTGTGACGGCTACCTGTAGGAGCCTGAGCTGTCCGTGATTGACTCAGCACCGCTCCGGTCTATCAGGAGGCTCGTTGTGCCTCAACGCCAGCAATCGCTCACGCTGCCGGTGCCGCTGCTGCCCTTCTGGCCCTGGGCTGTCAGGGTCAGGTGCGTGCACTTGCTGTCGGTGAAGGTCGGGTTGGCCGTCAGCGTGTAGCCGCCGTCGCTGCTGCCGCCGCCGACCGTCAGGGTATACAGGCCGGTGGAGGAGGAGACGGTGCTGCCACTGGTGCCGGCCAGTTTCAGGTTGGCCACCGAAGATTGGTCGGTGACATAGCCGGACACGGAGTTGAGCGCATACCAGCGCTCTTCCTGCGAGGCGGCCTGGTTGAGCAGGGCCTGACCTTCCGCGCGTTTGCCGCGCAGCACGTATTCCTGGTAGCTGGGGTAGGCGACGGCGGCGAGGATCGCCACGATCGCCACCACCACCATGAGCTCCATCAGGGTGAAGCCGTCTTGCCGGTAGTGCCTGTTCATTCCTGTTCCTTGATGTTCAGCCAGTTCTGCCGTCCGGAGCTGGCGCCACTGGTTGCCACGCTGACGCAGCCGTCGCTGCCGCAGGCGTTGACGTTGCTGCTGCTGGCGCTGGTGCTGCCGACGGTGAAGCCGCCTTTCAGACCGGACATCTGCAGGGCGGAGACGACGCTGCCGTTGTAGAGATCGTTGTCGTCCACCACGCCGTCGTTGTTCAGGTCCAGGGTGGCGAAGTCGGTGGCGCCGCCGGTGTACGGGTCGAGCGACATCAGCCAGGTGGTGACGCCGTCGGCGCAGGGGTCTTCGTTGGGTGTCAGGGTGCTGGCGAGCAGTACGCCGGACGTGGCATAGGGGTTGTTGACCACCATTTCGCCGGTGGCGGGGAGGTCCAGGTACCAGCCGTACTGCGAGACGTTGCCGCTGCTGTCGTACCAGGTGACGGCGTTGTCGCTGACGGTGCGGATGGTCTGGGTCACCGCGGTGCCGTTGTTGTCGAAGGAGGTGGTCACTTCGCTCTGGGTGATGGTCTGCTGCTGCAGCTTGCTGCGGCTGAGCGTCGGCGTGGTGCTGGCGGCCTCGCCCGCGGTCTGCCGGTCCCAGATACCGTAGAGGCCCATCACCTGGGTGGTATTCGGATCGGCGTCGTCGGACTCGATGTACTTGCCGGTGCCGAAGATCACCAGATAGCCCGTGCCGGAGCTGTGCTTGACCAGGTAAGGCGCGCTGGTGATGGGCTGCACCTGCCCGGCAGTGGTGGTCGCGCTGTACAGCGGCGAGCCGCCGAAGCCAACGCGGAAGCTGCTGGCGGTGGTGCTGGAAGTGAGGCTGCCGGAGCTGGTCAGGTCGAAGCGCCAGAGGTTGCCGTGCAGGTCGCCGGCGTAGACGTAGTCGGTGATCAGGTCGCCGTTGATATCGGCGGCGCGCGGGGTGGCCAGGCCGTTGGCGGTGGTCTTGCCGTCGCTGACGGTGAGGGCCTTGATCAGGCTGCCGTCCTTCACGTCCATCAGGTAGAGCACGGCCTTGTCGCTGGTGCCGTTGTAGCCGTTGCCCAGGATCACCGCCCAGGTGCCGTTGTGCAGCAGGCTGATGGTCGGCCGCGAGTAGGTGAAGCCCAGTTCGCTGTAGTCGCTGTCGCTGTAGCTCTTCTCCCAGAGCAGCTTGATGTCGGTCGGGTCGGTGATGTCCAGGGCGAACAGCGCGCGGCCGCCGCCGCGCAGGGTGCCGACCAGTACGGTGTGCCAGGCGTTGCCGTAGTAGACGTCGGCGGTGACCGGCGAGCCGTCCACGTAGTACTGGTGGGTGGCGCTGGTGTAGTCGCTGTCGCTCAGCTTGTAGAGGTTGCTGATCACCGCGCTGGGCACGTAGGCGAAGACTTCCTTACCGTCGGCGTCGAACGCATGCAGCATGCCGTCGTTGGCGCCGACGTAGAGGCGCGTGGGGCGCGCGCTCCAGGTGCTCTTGAAGGTGGTGTAGGAGGTGTCGGTGCTGCTGATGGTGGCGTTCATCAGCGAGGCCAGGCGATTGGGCGGACCGACCAGCACCGGCGAGGAGTCGATGATGTCGCCCAGCACGGTGCTGCGGCTGCGGAACAGTGTGCCTTCGTTGCTGCGGTCGCCGCGCAGGTACGCCACGCGCTTCTCGCCGTTGCTGTCGGTGACGCTGGCGAGGGTCTTGTTGAGGGTGGTCTGCTGGGCGCTGCTGAGGTTGCTCCAGGTGAAGTCCTTGAGCGTGCCGGCGGTGCTGCCGGCCATCTTCACCGTGCGCGTGGAGTACGCGCTGTTGCCGCTGCCGTAGGTGATGTCCATCAGGTCCTGGGCGCTCCAGACCGAGGTCTGGCTGCCGTTGCTGGTGTTCTGCAGGTACTTGATCAGGTCACCGCTCCAGTCGGTGCTGGCGAACTTCGGGGTGTAGCTGTACAGCTCACTGTCGGCGGTGCTGCTGTCGGCGTTGAGCAGCGGTGAGCTGACCAGGGCCGGCGCGGCGCCGGAGTCCTCGCGTTGGGAGATGCGGTTGACCACGTTCTGCAGGGCCGAGACCAGGTCGTCGGGCGAGTCGACGCTGAAGAACTCGCCACGGGAGTCGATGGCCGCGTGCCACAGGTCGTAGACGTTGTTGGCGCTGCCTGACGAGGCCGCAGGCCAGCTCAGGGTGCCGGCGGCCAGCTTGCTGTAGTCGCCGGAGTAGGTGTCGCCGCCCCAGGCCGGGCTGGTCAGGCTGGTGGTCAGGCCCAGGCCGACGAAGTAGCTGACCATGTGCTGCCAGGTCGCCGGATCGTTCTTCGGGTTCCAGTACTGGGTGGTGGCGTTGCTGTTGCTCTCGGCGATGTAGGTGCTGACGTTGTTGGCGATGTTCGGCTGGGCGTCGGTGGCCCAGTACTTGAACGCCAGGTCGGCCAGGGTGTTGGAGGCGCTGTCCTTGTACGGAGCGCGTGCGCTGTAGGTCTGGCCATCGGGCAGGGTGCGGCCGGTGCTGTCCCAGTCGCCGTGGCTGCCGGCGGTGTTCCAGATGCCGTCGGTGAGGGTGATGCTGTAGCTCGCCCGGCAGCTGTACAGCGGGGTTTCGCTGCTGCCGATGGAGTAGGCGTAGGGACTGTACTTGCCGGTGACGCTGAGCAGCGAGCCGACGCGGTCGACGGCGTCCAGCAGCGGGGTGCCCTGGTTGAAGTAGATGTCGCCGAGCCACTCGAAGAACTTGGCGCGGTGGGCGCCGGAGAAGGTGCCGAGGCGGTTGTCGTAGTAGCTGGTGCTGGTGTTGCTCAGGCCGCGGCAGTTGTAGCTCGACAGGTAGGAGCTGCTGGTGATGCAGGTATCGCTGGTGCCCAGGGCCTGCCAGCTGAGGCGGGTGTTCTCCGGCAGCGAGACGAAGGCCAGGTTGGCGCCGGACTGGGTCGCCAGCTCGCGGTTGCGGTAGAAGCTGTACCAGTTGGCGAAGTTCTGCCGCTCGTCACTGCTGTTGGTGCCGGAGGTGGAGGAAACGGTCACCAGCTTGTAGCAGTTGTCGTCGTTGACGTTGCTGCTGCAGCCGCTGAGCGCGGTGTTGTAGACGTAGTAGTACGCCGGCACCGCCGCCTTGGTGCGGTCCGGGTAGGTGGTGGTAGTGGTCAGGGTGGTAGTGGCGGTCGAGGTCACCGTATAGGTGGTGGTCTTGCCGCTGGTTACGTAGGAGCAACTGGCGGTCGAATAGCTGACGGCGGTGGTGGTGCTGGAGGTGCTGCCGTCACTGTTGGTGGTGGTCGAGCCGGTGCTGGACTTCGGGTTGGTGATGGTCGCGGTGCAGCTGTTGCTCTTGGCGGTGACCGTGTAGGTGCCGCCGCCGGTCAGCGAGGCGGACTTGCCGGTGGAGGTGGTCGAGCCGCTGACGCTGGCGCTGCTGGTGGTGCTGGAAGTGGTGCTGCTCGAACTGAAGTCCGAAGAGGGGTTCGCCGCCAGGTAGTAGACCTTGTCCGGGCTGTTGTAGGAGGTGTAGCCGGTGTAGGTCCAATAGGTGCTGTCGGTGGTCGCGCGGGCGGTGTCGTATTCCCACGAGACCTTGTACGCCGAGCTCAGGTCGAAGCTGCCCTTGGCGGTCTTGAAGCCGTTCACGTAGGCCGCGGTGAAGCTGGTGGTCAGCGGCGTGTAGGTGGTGCTGGCGTTGCTGTAGCTGACGCTGTAGGGCGCCTGGTAGGTGACATTGGGGTTGTAGTACAGCGGGTTGAAGGTCGACGACTTGGCGCGCCGGCTGGTACGCACCTGGTCGGCGCTATAGCCGTTGTACGTGCTGTTGGTGGTGGGGTTCATGCCATCGGGGGCGAAGCTCCAGCGCATGCTGTTGGAGTTGTCGATGGTCACCATGATGTTCGGCGCCACGCCCTCGGTGAGGAACAGCGGCTGCTGGCTCAGGGTCAGCGTCGCGGCATCGGTGGGCAGCGCGGTGACCAGCAGCAGGCCGCCGAACAGGAACAGCAGGATTGGCTGGGCGGGACGTCGGCTCACGTCGGGCTCCTCAGTAGTAACGGCGGATGGTGACGGTCTGCAGCACGCTCATCAGGCGCTGGCCGTCGGCGCGGGCGGCAGCGCTCACCCGGTAGTAATGCGGCCCGCGCCCCTGGGAGCGCTCGTCGGGGTCGGTGATCTGCACGTTGCCGTTGGAGTCGGCCGGGTCGAAGGCGATGTAGGCGGCGTTCCAGCGCGGCACCGGGTCGAAGGTGGAGCTGCCGTCCATGCCCAGGTAGGCGATGGAGGTGGCGTCGCTGCTCCACCAGTCGGCGCTGGCCTTGGCGTTGGAGGAGTACTTGTCGCTGACCAGGATGCACAGGTTGGCGTGCTGCGCGACGCTGGAGGTGCAGTTGGCCGAACCCTGATCCAGGCTGGTCTGCGCCGCCAGCCGGCGCTCGCCCTCGCGCAGCGCCGACTCGGCGGCAGCGCGCGAATGCTGCTGCTCGCTGAGGTTGCCGATGATGCGGGTCTCGGTGGTGGTGCCGCGCATGCTGCTCATGGCGATCAGGGTGCCGAGCAGCAGCATCACCAGGGCGATCACCAGCGTGGCGCCGTGTTGTGTACGCCGGTTGTGTCTCAGGCTCATGGCATCAGGTTCCGCAGCATCACGCTGCCTTGGGCGATCTGGTAGAGGTAGGCGGTGTTCTCGCTGAGGGTCGCGCCGCTGAGGGTTTTCCAGCGGCTGGCGATATCGCTGCTCATGCCGCCGCGGGTCGACGCGCCGCTGGCGAGCAGAGCGGCGTAGCTGACGGCCTGGCTGTCATCGCTGCTGCCCGGCAGGGTGAACAGGACAAAGCCCGCCACACCCTTGATCAGCGCCTGCTCGCTGGCGCCCTGGGCCGTACAGGTCAGGGTGCCGTCGCCCGGCGTGCTGCCGGCGACATAGCTGATGCGCGTGAGGACGCGCGTACCGCGCGGGACGAATGCGCCGAGGCAGTCGTACTGGTTGCCACCGGAGCCGGCGACTTCCGTGGTGCTGTCGCTGGCGCCCTGGTAGCGCAGGCAGAGGCCCTTGCCGTCGCTGCTGGCCTGGAAGGTCTGGCCGGCCTTGAACGACGGGCAGCCGCTGCTGCTGGCCAGCGCCGGGAAGGCCACTTCCAGGCTGTCCTGGGGCAGGTAGCGGTAGCCGGTGCGGGCCAGCTGCTGGTCGAGCAGCAGGAGCGTGTAGCGGGCGTTTTCCTGGTTGCCCAGTTGCCCCTGCTGGAACTGGAAGTGCGCCCTGTTGTTGATGTACAGCTCGGTGGCGCCAAGGATCAGCAGGCTGCCGATGGCCAGGGCAACCATCAGCTCGACCAGGGACAGGCCCGCCTGGCGTGCCAATGTGGGGAAGGTTCTTGCAGACATGCCGGACCTCAGAGTTCGCCGCGCAGGCGGTAGGTGCACAGGTTGTTGTCGCACTGGCCGCTGGGGTCCTGCCAGGCCAGCTGGATCAGCACGGCGGAGCTGGCGTCGTTGCTGCACGCGCCATCGGACTGACTGGGGCAGATGGTGAAGTCGGCGCTGAGGATCGCGCTGGTCACCGGCAACGTCGCCTGCACCGCCTGCAGCCAGCAGGCGAGGTCGGCCTTGGCCACGTCGGAGCCGCCGTTGCCGCGCTCGCGGGTGGCGCAATCGCTGCGAGTGGTGGTGCTGAAGGCGCTGCCGGCGACCTTGTAGTAGGCCGAGCTGCTGCTGAACTGGTGGGTGGCGCTGAGGGCGTCCTTGGGGTTGCTGCGCATCTGCTCCAGCAACTGCTGGGCGAGCATGATCGCCTCGTTGCGCTGCACCGCATCCTGCGTGTAATGCAGGCTCTTGCCCTGCAGTGCCGCCATGCCCAGGGCGCCGACGCTGACCAGCAGCAGACTGATCAGCACTTCCAGCAGGCTGAAACCTCGGTCGGCGCGTCTCATGAAGAGCACTCCGTGGTGCTGCTGGTGATCTGTCCGCTGCTGGAAATGCTCAGCAGACGGCCGCTGCTGCTGCCGTTGCCGGGGCACAGTCGGATGCTCTGCGCGGCGCCACTGAGCGTGCCGGCGGCGCGAAAGGTAAGGCTGCTGGCGCTGCCGGTCGCAGTGACCGCGCTGCCGCCGTTGATGCCCTCGCTGCCGTACTGGCGCAGGGTTTCGCTGCTGGTGGCGACACTCAGTGCGCCAACCCAGTTGCCGCTTCCGGCAGTGACCGTCACCGTGCTGGCGCGGGTGATGGCCTCGCTGCGGGCGTATTGCAGCAGGTGGGCCAGTTCGCCACTGGCGGCTTCGACCTTGTTGCGCTGGATCAGGTCGCCGAACATCGGCGCGGCCAGGGTCGAGAGGATGGCCAGGACGGCCAGCGTGACCATCAGTTCGACCAGGGTGAAGCCTGGGCTTGGGGCATTGGCCGGCATGGCGGGTTCCGACGTTGAGCCGGAGATTCCCGGCGAATGCCGCGCAGGGATACGCGATGCGTGTATGGGGAATTTAGAGGCTGTGTATCAAGGCTGAGATAAAGGGGTGGGCGGTCGAATTGCGCGCATGAGTGGTCTGTCAGATGCCTGCGCCGCTGACGAGCCCGCGCCCCGATCCAGCCGGCTGACTACGTCGTAGGATGGCGTGGAGCGAAGCGATACCCATCGATCTCGCTGCGCTCCACCCATCCTGCAAGGCAGCTCCGGATGTACCGGTGGCGGAGCTGCTCAAAGAAAAAGCCCCGCAGGTGCGGGGCTTTTTCTTCAGTGCGCCGGAGCCGGCACGGTGGCTTCGCCGGGCTTCTTGTCCGGATTGGCCAGCAGCGTATAGACGCAGGGCAGCACGAACAGGGTGAACAACGTGCCGACACTCATGCCGGTGGCGATCACCACACCGATGTCGAAGCGGCTCACCGCGCCGGCACCGGTGGCGAGCAGTAGCGGGATCACTCCGAGCACCATCGCGGCGGTGGTCATCAGCACGGGGCGCAGGCGGATCGCCGCGGCTTCCTCCACCGCCTCGCGTACCGACAGCCCGCGCTCATGGCGCAACTGGTTGGCGAACTCGACGATGAGGATGCCGTGCTTGCTGATCAGCCCGATCAGCGTCACCAGGCCCACCTGGGTGTAGATGTTCAGGCTCGACAGGCCGAGGAACAGCGGGATCAGCGCGCCGCAGATCGACAGCGGCACGGTGACCATGATCACCAGCGGATCGCGGAAGCTCTCGAACTGCGCCGCCAGCACCAGGAAGATCACCGCCAGCGCCAGGGCGAAGGTGATCATCAGCGCACTGCCTTCCTGAACGAACTGCCGCGAGGCGCCGGCGTAGTCGAAGGAGAAGCCGCGCGGCGATTCCTGCTCGGCGATGCCGCGCACCGTGTCGATGGCCTCGCCCATGCTGACCATCGGCACGCCGGAGATGATCGCCGAGTTGAGCTGCTGGAACTGGTTGAGCTGGCGCGGGCGCGCGCGCTCGTGGAAGGTCACCAGGGTGGACAGCGAGACCAGCTGGCCACTCTGGCTCTTCACGTAGTAATTGTTCAGCCAGCCCGGGTTGTCGCGGTAGGCGCGCTCGACCTGGGCGATCACCTTGTAGCTGCGCCCGTCGATGGTGAAGCGGTTGATCTCGCCTTCACCCAGCAGCGCTCCCAGTGCGACGCCCAGATCCTGCATGGACACGCCCATCTGCGCGGCCTTGGCGCGGTCGATATCGACCACCAGCTCGGGCTTGTCGAAGGCCAGGTCGAGGTCGAGGAAGGCGAACTTGCCCGACTCTTCCGCGCGTTTCTTCACCCGCTCAGCCACCTGCAGCAGCGACTGGTAATCGCTGGCGGTGTTGATCACGAACTGGAACGGCAAGCCCTCGCCGGTGCCTGGCAGCGACGGCAGGTTGAAGCCGAAGATCTGCAGGCCGGGGATCTTGTCCAGCTCGCCCTGCACCGCGTGCAGCAGTTCCATCTGGCTGCGCTCACGTTCGTCCCAGGGCTTGAGCAGCATGCCGCCGATGCCGGTCTGCACGCCGTTGTAGCCGTTGATCTGGAACGCCGAATAGTACTCGGGGAACTTGCGGAAGATGCCCTCGAACTCGGCGGTGTACTTCGACAGGTAGTCGAGGTTCGCCGTCTGCGGCGCGTTGGCCATGATGAAGACGATGCCCTGGTCCTCCTCCGGCGCCAGTTCCTTGTGGGTGAACATCATCAGCAGCGGGATGATCGCCAGCACCAGCAGGGCGAAGACGATGACCACCGGGCGGCTGTTCAGGGTGCCGTGCAGGGCACGCTGGTAGCGCACCTTCAGGCCTTCGAAGATGAGGTCCAGGCGATGCGCCAGGCCGCTGGGGTTCTCGTCGTGGCGCAGCAGGCGCGAGCACATCATCGGCGACAGGGTCAGGGCGACGATGCCGGAGATGATCACCGCGCCGGCCAGGGTGAAGGCGAACTCCTTGAACAGCGCGCCGGTGAGGCCGCTGAGGAAACCGATGGGCGCGTACACGGCAGCCAGGGTAATGGTCATGGTCACCACCGGCACGGCGATTTCCCGCGCGCCTTCGATGGCGCCCTGGAACGGCGACTTGCCCTCCTCGATGTGGCGGTGGATGTTCTCCACCACCACGATGGCATCGTCCACCACCAGGCCGATGGCGAGCACCATGGCCAGCAGCGTCAGCAGGTTGATCGAGTAGCCCATCACCTGCATGAAGAACAGTACGCCGATCATCGACAGCGGGATGGTCACCACCGGAATGATCACCGAGCGGAACGCGCCGAGGAACAGGAATACCACCACGATGACGATCAGGATCGCCTCGCCGAGGGTCTTCACCACCTCGTCGATGGAGGCCTGGATGAAGCGCGTGGCGTCGTAGGCGATGGACACCTTCAGCCCCGGTGGCAGCTGTTCTTCCAGCTCCGGCATCTTGGCGCGGACTTCCTTGATCACGTCCAGCGGGTTGGAGCTGGGCGTGCCCTTGATGCCGATGTACACCGAGGGGATGCCGTTGAACGAGCTGACCGCGTCGTAGCTCGCCGCGCCCAGTTCGATGCGAGCCACGTCACCCATCAGCACGCGGCGATCGCCGGCGGTCTTCAGCGGGATGGCGGCGAAGGCTTCCGGGGATTTCAGGTCGGTGGAGGCGTTCACCGAGGTGACCACCAGTTCGCCCTTCACCTCGCCGGCGGCGGAGAGGAAGTTGTACTCGCGCACTGCGCTGGCCACGTCGCCGGCAGTGACGCCGTAGGCGGCCATCTTCACCGGGTCCAGCCACAGGCGCATGGCGAACACCTGGTTGCCGAGGATCTCGGCTTCGGAGATGCCCGGCAGCGTGGCGAGCTTGGGCTGGATCACCCTCGACAGGTAGTCGGTGATCTGCGGGTTGTTCATCTGCTCGCTGAAGAAGCTGATGTACATCAGCGCCGAGGCGTCGGCGGCTTCCTTGTCCAGCACCGGGTCTTCGGCGTCGGGCGGCAGCTGGGTCTTCACCTCGCCGATCTTCGACAGCAGCTCGGTGACCAGGCGATCGGAGTTGGCGCCGATGTGCGCGTAGATCGAGATCACCGAGTAGTTCTGCCGGCTCACCGAGGTCATGTAGTCGATGCCTTCGGCGCTGGCGAGACTCTGCTGCAGCGGCTGGGTGATGTAGCCCTGGATGGTTTCGGCGTTGGCGCCGGCATAGAAGGTGGTGACGGTGATCAGCGCGTTTTCCATCTGCGGATACTCGCGGATCACCAGCTTGCTGAAGGCCTGCATGCCGAGCAGGACGATCAGCAGGCTGACCACGGTCGCCAGCACCGGGCGACGGATAAAGGGATCGGTGAACATAGCTCAATCCTTTAATGCGGACCCCTGCCGGATGACGGCGGGGTCTGTTGGCGCGCCACATCGAGTGACGCGCCGGCTATGCGATTACTGCGGGTCCTTGACGATGGCCACGGCGGTGCCGTTGTCCAGCTTGAGCTGGCCGGAGGTCACCACTTCTTCGCCGGCCTTCAGGCCTTCGAGGATCACCACGCTGCCTTCGCGGCGTTCGCCGGTCTTCACGAAGCGGCGTTCGACGTCCAGCTTTGGCGCCTTGTCGTCGGTTTTGGCGTCGTCCGCTTTCTCACCCTCCTTCGGCTTGTGCGGCACCACCACGTACACCGAGTTGCCATACAGGGTGAAGGCCACGGCAGTCTCGGGTACCACGACCCGCGGCGCACTGTCCGGCAGCTGCACTTCGAGGTTGGCGAACATGCCCGGCAGCAGTTTGCCGTCGGGGTTGGCCAGGCTGGCGCGGACCAGCAGGTTGCGCGTCTGGTTGTCCACCCGCGGGCTGATGGCGTCGATCTGCGCGTCGAAGCTCTGGCCCGGATAGGCCGCCACGCGCACCACGACTTTCTGCCCGCGCTTGAGCAGCGGGAAGTCCTGTTCGGGGAGGAAGAAGTCCACCTGCAGGGTCGTCAGGTCCTGCAGGGTGACGATCTCGGTGCCGGGGGAGACGTAGTCGCCGACGTCCACCTGACGGATGCCGATGGTGCCGGAGAAGGGCGCGAGGATGCGCTTCTTGTCCAGGCTCGCCTTGAGCTGCGCAACGGTAGCGGTGGAGCGGTTCAGCTGGGCGGCGAGGCGGTCGTAGTCACTTTTGGAGATGGCCTGGCGGTCGATCAGGCTGCGGCCGCGTTCGTACTCGACCTTGGCCAGGCCAAGGTCGGCTTCGGCGCTGCGCAGGGTGGCCTGTTCGACGTCGGATTCCAGCTCCACGACGGGCTGGCCGATCCTGATCTTGTCGCCGGAGACGAACTGCACCGCGCTGACCGTGCCGGAGACTTCGGCGGTCAGGGTCACGCCCTGGATGGCGCGCAGGGTGCCGATGGCCTGCAGACGGCTCTGCCAGTCGCGTTGTTCGGCCTGGGCGGCATTCACGCTCACTGGCGGACGCGGCGCCGAGAACATGGCGATCTGTTTCTTGATGGAGAGGTATTTCGAGCCGGCGAGCACCGCAACGATGACGGCAACTACGCCCAGCATGATCAGCATGCGGCGCAACATCTTCCTGTTCCTTGGTACGTGCCTGGCAGCAATCGGGCGCGATCGCTCGCCCACTATTTGCCGGGCGGCCTTCCGTTCGCGCAGATATCGATCAGGCTTTGAAGCCGATACGGGGGACGCCCCATTGCGGGGCGGAATTGCGCACCTTATGCCTGAATGCGCGGCGAGTCAAAGGGCTGCGATTACAAGAGGTTTCCCACGAAAAGTAAGGTTGTTTGCGGCAGATACGCGCTGAATCGGTGCAGCAGACGGAGCCGGGAAGGAGGCCACATCCATGTGGCGCAGGAGGATCAGGCGCTGAGCTTGCGGGTGACGTCCGCCAGTTCGCCGGAGAGGCCGTGCAGGTGACGGCTGGCGCCCTGGGTGCGCACCACGTTTTCCTCGTTGGTGGCGCCAATGGCGGTGATCTCGGTGAGGTTGCGCGAGATGTCCTCGGCGACCGAGGTCTGTTCCTCGGCGGCGGTGGCGATCTGGCGGTTCATGTCGCGGATCGCTTCCACGGCATGGGTGATGCTGCGCAGCACTTCGCCGGCCTGGGTGACGCGCTCCACGCCCTGTTCGCTGCGGGTCTGGCCGCTCTCGATGGCGCGCAGGGCGTTGACCGAGCCGGTCTGCACGGTGTCGATGATCTGGTGGATCTCCGCGGTGGACTCGGCGGTGCGCTGGGCCAGGGTACGGACCTCGTCGGCGACCACGGCGAAACCACGGCCGGCTTCACCGGCGCGGGCGGCCTCGATGGCGGCGTTGAGCGCCAGCAGGTTGGTCTGGTCGGCGATGCCGCGGATCACTTCGAGCACCTTGCCGATGCGCCCGCTGTCGCTCTCCAGGCGGCGGATGACTTCGGCGGTGTTGGCGATCTCGTTGCTCATCTCGGTGATGGTGACGATGGTGGTCTTCATCACTTCGCCGCCCTGCTGGGCGTGCTGGTCGGCATCGTCCGCGGCGCGCGCGGCGTCGGAGGCGTGGCGGGCGACTTCCTGGGCGGTGGCGGACATTTCGTGCATCGCCGTGGCCACCTGGTCGGTACGCGAGAACTGCTCGCGGGTGCCCTCGGCCATCAGGGTGGCGATGGCATTCAGTTCGCCGCTGGCGGTGTCCAGTTCGGTGGTGCTGTGCTTGAGGCGGGTGAAGGTCTCGGCCAGGAAGTCGCGCAGGGTGTTGGCGGCGCGGGCCAGGCGGCCCAGTTCGTCGCGGCGGCTGGCGTCGACGCGCTCGCCGAAGTTGCCTTCGCTGAGCTGGGCGATGTGCTCGATCAGGCGGGCGATCGGGCCGATCAGGTTGCGGTTGACCAGCCACAGGCTGAGCAGGCCCAGCGCGATGCCGGAGATCAGCAGGATCAGGCTGCCGCTGATGACGGTGCCATGGGCGCTCTCGGAAATGCTCTGGGCTTCTTGCTGGGCGTCGCGGTGCAGACTCTCCACCAGGGCGGCCATCTGGTCGCTGGCGGCGCGGTCGATGCCTTTCACCGCGGCATCTCCGGCGCGCGGGTCGCTGCCGGCGGCGAGGTAGGCGTCACGGCCCTTGCGGTAGGCCTGGCCGAGCTGGCGGTGTTCATCGCGCAGTCGGCTGACCTGGGCCTTGAGCTGCGGCTCGTCGGTGGCGTTCTGCTCCAGGCGGCCGAGCACATCCTGCACGGCGCGCTCCTGATCCTCGAACTGGCCCCAGTACTTGCTCAGGTCGGCCGGCTGCTGGCCGCGCAGCAGGACGTTCTTCCATTCCTGCACCTGGATCTTGAAGGCGAGGTTGGCCTGGTCGACCAGCTGCGAGGATTGCAGCGGGCCGTCCAGCAGGCGCTGGTAGGCGCCGACGCTGCCGGAGAGGAAGTGGAAGCAGGCGAGGGCGATCAGCAGCACGAGCAGCAGGCTGCCGCCCAGCAGCGAGAGTATCTGGGTACGCAGGGAAGTGTTGGGGGACATCTTGTTTACGCCTCTAAGACGCAGGGTGGGAATCGGTCAGCCTTTGCATCGGCCGCATGGCAGTCTTCCTGAGGCCAGGGAGACGAGTGGTAGGGGTTTCCGGGCGCTCTGGTACGGGCGTTCTGGCTTGATGCACTGGGTTGTTGTTTACGTAGGAGCGGATTCATCCGCGATCGCTATCCGGCGGCTCCGAGCAAGTCGGTTGACCATCGCGGACGGAGTCCGCTCCTACGGCAATCCAGAGGACGGAGCAGAACTGTAGGAGCGCGCCATGCGCGCGATCGCGGGCATGGCCCGCTCCTGCAGGACGTTCGGTTCAGGCCAGGTGCAGGTGGTTGTCCCAGAAGGCCGGGGGCAGTTCCAGCGGCGTGCCGGCGATGCGTTCGCTGCGGCAGTCGTAGACGCGACAACGGCCCTGGCCGGAGGTGACGACGAAGCCGTCCTTCACCGCGCCGACGCCGGCACAGTCGGGCAGCGGCGCGTCCAGCCGCACGGCGCCAGTATCCAGGTCCCAGATGAAGAAGCGGTTACCGCGCGGAGCGGTGAGGGCGACCAGGCGCAGCTCGTCGTGCACGGCGACGCTGGCGGTGTACTGGGTCATCGCCAGGCGCTGTTCGTCGGCCAGCGGGAAGGCCTGGAAGGCCTCGCCGGGCCGCTTGATGGCGAGCAGGTCGGCGCGGTCATGGGAGTCGCCCATGTACTGCTGGCCAGCGACTATGGTGCCGTCCGCGGCGATGGCCAGGTGGCGCACGCTGTTCATCTGCTGCGGCAGGGTTTCCTTGGAGATCAGCGTGCCATCGCGCTGCATCAGCACCAGGCTCGGCTCCATGGCGTCGAGGTTCATCTCCACGCGGCTTTCGGCTTCGGTGCGGATGCCGCCGTTGGCCACTACCAGGGTTTCGCCGTCGGGCATCCAGGACACCTGGTGCGGGCCCAGGCCGTGGGTGGACACCTCGCCGGTGTGGCTCAGGCGCTCGCCATCGAAACGGTACACACCAAGCAGGCCGCGGCCCGGATCGGTGGTGTCGTTCTCGGTGGCGTAGAGCCACTCGCCGTCCTGGTGCCACACGCCGTGGCCATAGAAGTGGCGGTCGCTCTGCGAGTCGAGGGTCTGCAGCAGGCGGCCGTCGTTGAGGTCGATCAGGTAGCTGTGCCGGCCCGGGCGGCGGGCGACGAACAGCGCCAGCGGAAGGCTGGGATGTTGCACCACGTCGTGGCAGCGCAGGCCGACCTCGGTGGCGAAGGCGCAGCTGCCGTCCAGGCGATAGCCCACGGCGTAGTGCTTGCCATCCGCGTCGTCACGGGCGGACAGCACCAGGGGCTCCTTGCCCTTGCGTGACAGCGTCCAGCCGCCGAAGGTCAGGGCGCCGAGCAGCAGGCTGCCCAGGCCGATCACGTGACGTCGCAACATGGCTTGCACCTCGTTCGCTCTCTATCAGTCGCCGTCGTTGGCGTTGAACCCTAGCTGCACGCCGAGCGCTTTCGCCAGGTCGCCTTCGTGCAGGCGATGGACAACGTTCAGGCTGTCATACAGCTCGTTCAGCTGCTTGAGGCCGGCTTCGTCCTTGAGCAGTTCGCTGAGCGGTTTGTTGATCGCCTTCAGCTTGCCGTGGACGTCGGCGTAGGCCGCGTCGATCTTGCCGGCCAGGTCTTTCTGTTCGGCCGGCAGCAGGGCGCGCAGGCCCTTCTTGTCGGTGCCGTCCCACAGTGCCTGGGCGCCTGTCAGGCTGGAGTCCAGGCTCGCGAGCGACATGTCGCTGCGCCAACCTTCAGCCTGGAACGGCTGTGGGATGCCCTTGCTCTGGCGGCCCAGCGGGGTGCCGAGTTTCTTCTTCAGCATGTCCAGCGCGGTGACCTGCACCCGCAGCAGCTCGGCGATGGCCTCGTGGGCGTCGGCGTAGCGCTCGTTGGGGAACTTGGAGAGCTGGGCGAGCATGCCGCCGTCCTGCTTCCACTGCGCCAGAATGCTCTCCGCCAGGGCCTGCTGGTGGCTGCCGATGGCTTCCAGCAGCGGGCAGTAGCGCGCCTTGGTCTCGGCGTTGGCGAGGTCGATCCTGGCGTCGTAGAGGATGTATTCGTAGGCGGTCAGGCCCTGGACCACAACGCTGGATTTATCCAGGGTCGCCGGGGAAATCGCGTTGCCGCTGTTGAGCAGCTGCTCGACCTGGCGCGCCACGAGGTTCTTCTTGTCCGGCCAGAACTGTACCTGCCAGGAGCGGTTGCCCTCGGCCAACGGGCCGACCAGCAGCGGCTGCAGCTCGGCCCAGGCTTTCTGCGCGGCCATGAAGTCGGCGCGGGCCTTGGTCAGGTCTTCCTTGCCCTGGCAGTAGGCCAGGGCGCTGGCGGCCAGCGCGCGGTCGGCGTCGACCCAGCGGCTGTACGTCGGCAGGATCACCTGCTGGGCCAGCGTGGCGCTGGTGGTGGCCTGCGGGTCGGTGGGCGAGCAGGCACCCAGGGCGATGGCGAGGCTGGTGATCAGCAGTCGGGGGCGGAACATGGTGGGCTCGGCTCCTTAGAGTGAGTTCAAGAACGCCAGCAGGGCATCGCGCTGCCCGGCGTCGAAATTCAGTACGCGTTGCTTCGCCGCTTCGGCTTCGCCGCCGTGCCAGAGCACGGCTTCGAGCAGGTTGCGGGCGCGGCCGTCGTGGAGGAACTGGGTGTGGCCGTTGACCGTCTCGGTCAGGCCGATGCCCCACAGCGGCGCCGTGCGCCAGTCGCGGCCGCTGGCGAGAAATTCCGGGCGATTGTCCGCTAGTCCCTCGCCCATGTCATGCAGCAGCAGGTCGGTATACGGGCGGATGACCTGGTTGGCCAGCTCGGGCTCGGCGGCATTGGCGCCGGTGGTGAACTTGGGCGTGTGGCAGCTGGCGCAGCCGGAGTCGAAGAACAGGCCCTTGCCGGTGAGCACCTGCGGGTCGTCGACCTTGCGCCGCGCCGGCACCGCGAGGTTGCGGGCGTAGAAGGCGACCTGGTTGAAGATGTGCTGGCTGACTTCCGGCTTGCCGCCATCGATGGCGTTCAGGCAGTCGACCTGCGCCGGGGTGCAGTCGTCGTGGGGCAGCAGGTCGCTGGTCAGGCCCATGTCCCCGGAGAAAGCGTGGGCGTTCTGCTGGGCGACGTTGGGTTGCCCGGCCTTCCAGCCGAAGCGGCCGAGCACGGTGGCCTGTTTCTCGTCGTCCCAGACCCGGTTCGGCCGGCCATGGATGCCGTCGCTGCCCTTGGCCTGGAGGTCGGCGTTGGCGAGGATGTCCGCCTCGCTGATGGACTCCAGCAGGCCCAGGCCGATCATCGGCGGGGCGATGCGCGCGGAGAACAGCGTGTTCGGGTGCATCGGGCCGTAGCCCAGGTCGCTGATCAGCAGCCTGGGCTTGCGCAGCTCAACTTCGGTGCCGTCCTTGAAGGTGACCTTCACCGGCTCGTAATCCACCCGCACCTTGCCCTCGGGCGCCACGCCGGGAATGGCCGAGTCCTGGAACTGGCCGCCGTACACCGGCTCGGGCACCACACCCAGGCGCTTGATGGTTTCGACGTCGGCGGAGCCGGCGGGAATCGACAGTCGCACCAGCATCGACACGGCGTTGACGTCGCCCAGTTCCGGCGGATGGCCGCGGCCGTCCTTGATGTGGCAGTTCTGGCAGGCGTTGGTGTTGAACAGCGGGCCGAGCCCGTCGCGCGCGGTGGTGGTGGTCGGCGCAATCACCCAGGGATTGCGGAAGAAGCTGTTGCCCACGGCGAAGTCCAGGCGGCGGCTCGGCGTGAGGTTGCCAGAGGGCATGGAGTAGGCGTTGCGGTCGCTTTGTTTCACCGTGGTGGCGCCGCCGGACAGTGCTTCGCCAGGTTCGGCCACGGCGTGCTGGGAGGTCTCCGGCTTGCACGCGGCAAGGGCGAGGGCAGACAGCACGAGGCACAGGGCGGTACGGCGGGGGAGCATTGGCGGGGTTCCAGAGCGGTGTTATGGCAGCGGGCCATGGTAGCAGGGGCGTCAAATGCAAATATGAAAAATTTGTATTTGCGAACGACTTCTTTTGCCGTCCGGAAATGACAAAGCCCCGCAGGGCGGGGCTTTGCAGAGGCTTGCAGGTGGCTGCGGCGTGGAGCCGCAGCCACCTGCAAGCCGTCAGGGCAGGCTGATCAGAACTGGTGGTCAGCGTTGTCCGGCTTCAGGTCCTGCACGCCGACCGCGGTGGCGGCCTTCTCGATGGCGCCGGTCTGCTTGACCAGCGAAGCGATGGCGTCGCGGATCTTCTGCTGATCGTCCTTGTCTTCCGGAGCGATCATCTGGTCGAAGTGCACACCGTCCTTCTCGGCACGGTCGACGATGATCTGCATCTTGGCTTCGGTGTTCGCCAGGTCGGCCTTCAGGTCGCTGTCGGCCTGGGCATCAGCCTTGGCGACCAGGTCGGACAGGCTCGGGCCCTTCACGACGCTGCCGTCGGTGCGCTTGTATTCGCCGGTGTAGATGTTGCGAATGCTCTTGGCGTTGAAGAACAGGGTGTTGTGGGTGTTGTCGCTGAAGCAGTCGTGCTCGTCTTCGGTGGAGTTGGCTTCCAGCGCGACCTTCATGCGCTCGCCGGCCAGCTCGCCCAGGGACAGCGAGCCCATGCCGAAGAACATCTTGCGCAGGTTGTTCTCGGCGGTGTCGGCCTCGACCTTGGCGCGGTAGTTGTCGGCGACGCCGGCCTTGAAGTTGCCGTGCATTTCTTCCAGGTCGGACACCAGCAGGTCGGTGACGGCCTTCAGGTAGGCGGCGCGACGGTCGCAATGACCGTTGGTGCAGTCCTTGCCCTGGGCGTAGTCGGTGTACTTGCGATCGCCAGCGCCCGGCTTGGTGCCGTTCAGGTCCTGGCCCCAGAGGAGGAATTCGATGGCGTGGTAGCCGGTGGCGACGTTGGCTTCGGAGCCGCCCAGCTCGTTCAGGCCCTTGAGCTTCTCGCCGGTGATTTCCTTGACGTCGATCTTGTCTTCGCCGACCTGGATCTCGGTGTTGGCGACGATGTTGGCGCTGGCGCCAGCGTTGCCTTCGGCGTGCTGGTAGTCCTTGGCGACGTAGTCGATCAGGCCTTCGTCCAGCGGCCAGGCGTTAACCGCGCCTTCCCAGTCGTCGATGATCGAGTTGCCGAAGCGGAAGGCCTCGCTCTGCGAGTAGGACGGGCGGGAAGCGATCCAGGCTTCGCGGGCGGCCTTCAGGGTTTCTTCGCTGGGCTTGGCGATCAGTGCGTCCACAGCGGTCTGCAGGGCCTTGGCGGTGGTCAGGGCGTCGCCGTAGGTGGCTTCGGCGATGTCCAGGTAGTTCTTCACCACGGCCTTGACTGCGGCTTCGTCGACCTTGGCAGCCGCTGCCGGGGCAGTGCTCTGGGTGCTGGCAGCCGGCGCGGCGGCGGGAGCTTCGGCTTTCTTGTCATCGCCGCAGCCGGCGAGGGAGATGGCGATGGCGAGCAGGCTGGCAGTGGCCCAGGGCATACGAGTCATGACGGGTTCCTTTGCATGGAAAAGAGGCGCACGTAAAAAGGACTGCGCAAGAAAATCCGCAACATAATGCGAAAGATTTGCATTTTTGAAAAGGGCGTTCGATAGCGCCGTTCGGTCACGGCGCCAGCAAGTCGCCAGCAGCGGGCAGGGAGAGTCGATTTTTTGTAGGGCCGGGATTCGGCGTGGGGAGGGGGTTAGCCGCCCGATGGCATCAATGCCGCTCGACGGACCCGTTGGGATTGCCGCCGGCCGCTTCGGCCAGGCGTCGCGCCTGCTTGAGGTAGAGGGTCAGCTCGCGGGCCGGCAGCGGCTTGCTGTAGAGGTAGCCCTGACCTTCGTGGCAGCCTTGGGCGATGATGTAAGCCTCCTGCTCGACCGTCTCCACGCCCTCGGCGATCACCTGCATGCCAAGGCTCTTGCCCAGCTGGATGATGGCGCGAACGATGGTGGCGTCGTCGTCGTCCAGCAGCAGGTCCTGGACGAAGCTCTTGTCGATCTTGATCTTGTCCAGCGGCAGGCTCTTCAGGTAGCTCAGCGAGGAGTAGCCGGTGCCGAAGTCGTCGATGGCGATCAAGGCGCCTGCGCGACGCAGGCTGAGCAGGTGCTGGGCGGCGGTGGAGATGTCTTCCATCAGGCCGGTCTCGGTGACTTCCAGCTCCAGCGAGCGCGGCGGCAGGCGGTGCATCTGCAACAGGTTGCTGACCACCCGTGGCAGGGCATTGTGGCGCAGCTGCACGGTGGACAGGTTGACCGCCAGGCGCAGGTCGTCGAAGCCCTGGTCGTGCCATTCGCGCAGTTGGCGGCAGGACTGGTCGAGCACCCATTCGCCGATGCTGAAGATGCTGCCGTTCTGCTCCGCCAGCGGGATGAACAGGTCCGGCGCGACCCAGCCCTGGGTCGGGTGCTGCCAGCGCAGCAGCGCTTCGACACCGACGACGCGGTGATCGCGGTAATCCACCTGGGGCTGATACACGAGGTGCAGTTCGTTGCGTGCCAGGGCCTCGCGCAGGTCCTTCTCCAGCTCGCGGCGGCGGCGCATCTCGCTGTCGACGCTGGCGATGTAGAACTGGTAGCGGTTGCGCGAGCGGCTCTTGGCCAGGGTCATAGTCTGCTCGGCTTTCTGCAGCAGCTTCTCGGTGGTCTCGCCGTCTTCGGGGAACAGCGTGATGCCGATGGTGGCGCGCAGGTGCACCAGGTGCTGGTCGAGCTCGAAGGGCGCTTCCAGGTCGTCGAGGATCTGCTGGGCCAGCTCCGCCGCTTCGTAGGGCTGTTCGATGTCGGCCTGGACCAGGGCGAACTGGTCGCCGCCGAGCCGGGCCAGGGCACCGAGGTGTGCGCTGCGGGTGCGCAGGCGGTCGGCGAGGGCGATCAGCAACTGGTCGCCGAACTGGTAGCTGTATTGCTCGTTGATGCCCTTGAAGTCATCCAGGCCCAGACACAGCACGGCGACGCGGCGTTGCAGGCGCGAGGCGCCCTCGAGGATCTGGTCCAGGCGTTGTTGCAGCAGCTTGCGGTTGGGCAGGCCGGTGAGGAAGTCGTACTGGGAGATGCGCAGCAGGCTGTCTTCGGCTTCCCGGCGCAAATGGCCGTTGCGCTCGATGGAGGCCAGCAGCTGGTTGGCCGTGTTCACCCATAACCCCAGCTCGTCTTTCTCGTGACCGTCGGGCATCGGCAACTTGTGCTGGCTGGGGCGGTCCGGGTTGATCGAGGCGAGGTGCTCGATGATCTTCGACAGCGGCTTGGTCAGCAGCCAGTGGTAGACCATGAACAGCACCAGGCTCAGGGCCATGGCGCGGAGGATGCCGGAGATGAAGATGATCACCGAGGTGGCGACGAAGTCGTCGCCGTAGGGCGCGGTGTCGAGGGTGATCTTCAGGTCGCCGTAGTACTCGTTGGAGCCGCCACGGCCGGCGAGGCGGATGGAGTAGTTCTGCTCGGCACCGAGGATCGGGTCGGTCATCCAGCGGGTGCTGGAGTCCAGCAGCGGGCGGGATTTTTCCGCCAGCATGGGTTCGTCGGGGTGGCCGATGGCGGCGTAGCGCACGGCTTCGTGCTGGAACAGGCCTTCGAGGACCTGCATCGCCATATCGCGGTCGAGGCTGTAGACGGCCTGGGTAGAGGGATCGCGGACCATCGCCAGGATGCGCTGGGCATCGTTGTGCACGGCCTGGCGCGCCTTGTGGGCGTCATAGACGATCTGGGCACAGCTGAGTACCACCCCGACCACGAGGGCCGCGAGCAATACCATTCGCAGCAGCTTGAGGGAGAGGCTGTGCCGGGGATCCAGTTTCAAGGGCTTTCCTTGTTTCTCGCCAGGGGCGAACGACTGGGGCTGAGTATTGGCAATTGGCGCAATGACGTCAAAGGGCCATCGTTGTGTTTCGTGACTGTACCGGCCTTTCAGGTTAGCTGACACGAGGGTGTTACGCGCCCATTACGAAAAAACCCGGCGCGGGGCCGGGTTTTTCGTATCAGGCAGGGTACATTCAGGCTGCGAACTGCTCAGCCACGAAGTCCCAGTTGACCAGGTTCCAGAACGCCTCGACGTACTTCGGACGCAGGTTGCGGTAGTCGATGTAGTAGGCGTGTTCCCAGACGTCGCAGGTCAGCAGCGGGGTGTCGCCGCTGGTCAGCGGGCAGCCGGCGCCGATGGTGCTGGCCAGGGCCAGGGAGCCGTCGGCCTTCTTCACCAGCCAGCCCCAGCCGGAGCCGAAGGTGCCGATGGAGGTCTTGCTGAACTCTTCCTTGAACTTGTCGAAGGAACCGAAGGCAGCGTTGATGGCGTCAGCCAGGGCGCCGGTGGGCTGGCCACCGCCGTTGGGGCTCAGGCAGTTCCAGTAGAAGGTGTGGTTCCACACCTGGGCGGCGTTGTTGAAGATGCCGCCGGAAGAGGTCTTGACGATGTCTTCCAGGCTCTTGCCTTCGAACTCGGTACCCGGAACCAGGTTGTTCAGGTTCACGACGTAGGTGTTGTGGTGCTTGTCGTGGTGGAACTCCAGGGTTTCCGCGGAAATGTGCGGCTCAAGGGCGTTCTTCGCGTAAGGCAGCGGCGGCAATTCGAAAGCCATGGTCTCTCTCCTATCTCACTCAGTCTGGGCTAGCGCGACGTGCGCGCGACCGGTACACGGGGCCGGTTCGATGTTTGTCGCGGCATCCGGGCGTAGCTGCGATACGTCCCCGAAGGGACAGGCAGCGCGCCAGTTGCGTCCGGAAGGCTCAGAGCCCGCCGGCGCCGCGAAGGTCGGATCATAGCACCCGACCTGTGGCATATCCACGCAGCAACTGTAGGGGCAAAGGCCCTGCACAGCGGCTTGCGCCGGAGCGCGACGCTCACTATGCACAGACCGGGATGACGGATCGACGTTCGGATTTGTTCCGCCGCGGGCGCAATCAGCTGGCGAACACCAGCTGCGCGGCCATGCCCAGCATCATCACCGCGACCATCAGGTCCACCAGGCGCCAGGTGGCCGGTCGCGCCAGCCACGGTGCGAGCCACGCGGCGCCGAAGGCCAGGGTGAAGAACCACAGCAGCGAGGCGCTGGCCGCCCCCATGGCATAGGCGCCGGGCGCCGTCTGCTGGGCACCGAGGGAGCCGATCAGCAGCACGGTGTCGAGGTAGACGTGGGGGTTTAGCAGGGTGACCGCCAGCGCGGCCATCAGCACGGTACGGCGTGAACGCGGGCCGGTTTCCTGGGCATCGGCCAGGGCTTCGGGTGCGACTGCGCGACGCAGTGCCTTGAGGCCGTACCAGCACAGGAAGGTCACCCCGCCCCAGCGGGCGATGGCCAGCAGCGTCGGGTTTTCGGCAAGGACCTTGGCCAGACCGAACACCCCGGCGCTGACCAGGATGGCGTCGCACAGCACGCACAGCGCGGCCACCGACAGGTGATGCTCGCGGCGCAGACTCTGGGCGAGGACGAAGGCGTTCTGAGCGCCGATGGCGATGATCAGGCCGGCGGCGACCAGCACGCCGTTGAGGTAGCTCTGCCACATGGTTCAGGCCTCCGGGTTCAGTGCCAGGGCGCGCAATACGTCCAGAGCGCGCGGGCCGTCGGCATGGGCGACGAACAGGTGGTCGTGGTACCAGGCGGCGATCACGTTGCAGCTGATCCCGGCCCTGGCCAGGGCGCCGGCCACGGCGGCGGTGAGACCGACTGCCTGTAGCGCCGAGTGCACTTCCAGGGTCAGCCAGGCGGCGACGTAGTCGAAGCCGAGCCCCGCCTGCTCGGCGTCGGCGCGCGGCAGGATCAGCGTCAGCCCTTCGCTTTCGCGGAAGCTGCCCAGCGGTTGCAGGCCGGCCGGCAACTGGCCGTCGGGCAGGGTGCAGAACACGTACTCGCCATCGTTGAGTACCGGGGTCATGTCGCGCAGCAGCGCGGCCAGGGAGGTTTCGCCAGCCATGGTGGGCCGTCCATAAAGAGTGGGAATGCTGGCGATTGTCCGACTTTGGCCTGTATAAGAAAAACCAATACTGCTGATATCTCATTAGGGAAACTGATCATGTTCGACTACAAGCTGCTTGCCGCCCTGGCCGCCGTGGTGGAGCAGGGCGGTTTCGAGCGCGGCGCCCAGGTGCTGGGGCTGTCGCAGTCGGCCATTTCCCAGCGCATCAAGCTGCTGGAAGCGCGGGTCGGCCAGCCGGTGCTGGTGCGTGCGGCGCGGCCGCAGCCGACCGATCTCGGCCAGCGCCTGCTCAACCATGTGCAGCAGGTGCGCCTGCTGGAGGGCGACCTGCAGCAGTGGGTGCCCGCGCTGGATGACGGCGCAGCGCCCGAGCGCCTGCGTCTGGCGCTGAACGCCGACAGCCTGGCGACCTGGTGGGCTTACGCGGTCGGCGATTTCTGCGGCGAGCGCCATGTGCTGCTGGACCTGGTGGTGGAGGATCAGGAAGTTGGCCTCAAGCGTATGCGCGCCGGTGAGGTGGCCGGCTGCGTCTGCGCCAGTCCGCGCCCGGTGGCTGGCGGGCGCTGCGAGCCGCTGGGCGCCATGCGCTATCGCGGGCTGGCCAGCCCGGAATTCGTCGCCCGGCACTTTCCCAAAGGTGTGACGCCCGCCGGCCTGGTGCGTGCTCCGGCCATCGTCTACGGCCCGGACGATCAATTGCAGCACCGCTACCTGAAGGATCTGGGCGTCGACGGTCACTTCAGCTACCACCTGTGCCCGTCTTCCGAAGGCTTCGTGCGCATGACCAGCGGTGGCCTCGGTTGGGGCCTGGTGCCCGAGCAGCAGGTGCGCGGCGAACTGGAGCGCGGTGAGCTGGTGGATATGCTGCCGGGGCAGGTGATCGACGTGCCTCTTTACTGGCACCACTGGCGCAACGGCGGCGAATTGCTCGCTGCGCTGACCCGGCACCTGCTGGCGAAGGCGCCGGGACTGATGGTGCCGATCAGCCGCGAATGACGATGTTGCCGCTGCCGGGCAACTGCTCGATGCAACGCGCACCGAAGAGTTTCGACGGGGTGAAGTAGCCGACCGTGTTCGGGTTGGCCAGCAGGTGGCGCACCGCAAAGAGCACGCCGTGGATGGTCACGTCGTAGCCGTTGGCAGTTTCCAGCCGTGCGGTACGGCGTTCGCCACGGGCGTTGCGCACTTCGCCCCAGACCCAGGTGCGCAGCTTGCTGCGGGCCAGTTCGTCGGGGCCCTGGACGCGCTTGTCCACCTGCTGCTTGAGCCAGTCCTGCACGCGGTCGCGGCCCAGCAGCGGGCGGATGCTGTCCATAACCCGCATGCCGATGGCGGCGGCTGGCGGCACCGGCAGGTAGACCTCGATGTCGCCGATGCCGGTGGAGTAGTAGGCCGTCGCCACGTCGCCCCAGGGGATGGTCACGGCGTGCTTGAGGCCGCGGCCGAAGTCGATGTCGCGGCGCTTGTAGCCCAGCGGTACATCGCGCAGGCGCCCGGCCTCGCGCACCTTGCCGCCGAGCTTGAGGCCTTCCACGGTGGTCCTGGCGGTGCCCGGCGAGAGGCCGCTGCCACTGTCGAAGCCCAGCGCCAGGTGCGCGGCGTCGGGCATGGCTTCCTTCAGGCAGGCGGCGACGCAGTCGGTGGGGATCACGTCGAAGCCGACGCCGGGGCAGATCACCACGCCGGCCGTGCGCGCCACTTCGTCGAGGCTGTGGGCGTATTCGAAGACGGAAATCTCACCGGTGATATCCACGTAATGTGCGCCGCTGGCGATGCACGCTTCGATCATCGGCGCGGCGGTGGCGGAGAAGGGGCCGGCGCAATTGGCGACTACCGCGACATCTTCCAGTGCGGCCAGGGCGGCGGCGCTGTCGTTCAGGTCGAACACCCGGCATTCCAGTCCCAGGGAGCTGCCCAGCGCATGCAGGCTGGCCGGGTTGCGGCCGCCAAGGATCGGCTTCAGGCCCTCGCGCTGCGCCTGCTCGGCCACCAGCCGGCCGGTATAGCCGTTGGCGCCGTAGATCATCCAGTGGGGCTTGCTCATGGTGTGGCCTCGCCTTGCTGCTGACAGGGGGAATCAGTGTGCATCAAGGGTAGTCGCAACTGCCCGGTGGCTGTCGCCGATCGCAAGTCGTGCAACCCTGGCGCGGCGCTGCGGTCTGCAAGGATTCGTTTCTGGCGTGCAAGGCCAGAGTAGGACGGTGCGGCGCCTGCTAGAGTCGCCGGACTATAAGAACGGGAGTGGCGTGCATGAAGATTCTGGTCACCGGAGCCAGCGGGTTCATTGGCGGGCGTTTCGCCCGTTTTGCCCTGGAGCAGGGGCTGGCGGTGCGGGTGAACGGACGCCGCGAAGAGGCGCTGCAACCGCTGGTGGCGCGCGGCGCCGAATTCATGGCCGGCGACCTGTCCGACCCGGCGCTGGTGCGCGCGCTGTGCAGCGACGTCGACGCCGTGGTGCATTGTGCTGGCGCGGTCGGCGTGTGGGGCAGCCGGGAATACTTCCACCAGGCCAACGTGACCATGACCGAGTCGGTGGTCGAGGCCTGCCTCAAGCAGAAGGTGCGCCGGCTGGTGCACCTGTCGTCGCCGTCGATCTACTTCGATGGCCAGTCCCATGTCGGCATCAGTGAACAGCAGGTGCCCAAGCGCTTCGCCAACCACTACGGCTCGACCAAGTACCAGTCCGAACTGGTGGCCCTCGGCGCCCAGGAGTTCGGCCTGGAAGTGCTGGCGCTGCGCCCGCGCTTCGTCACCGGCGCCGGCGACACCAGCATCTTCCCGCGGATGATCGCCGCACACCGCAAGGGCCGCCTGCGCATCATCGGCCAGGGGCTGAACAGGGTCGATTTCACCAGTATCCAGAACCTCAACGACGCGCTGTTCGCCAGCCTGATGGCGGGCGACGAGGCGCTCGGCCGGGCCTACAACATCAGCAACGGTCAGCCGCTGCCGCTGTGGGACGTGGTCAACTACGTACTGCGCCGGCTCGACATGCAACCGGTGGAGCGGCACATGCCCTACGGGCTGGCCTACAACCTGGCGCTGCTCAACGAAGGCGTGTGCAAGGTCCTGCCCGGCCGCCCGGAGCCGACCCTGCATCGCCTGGGCATGGCGGTGATGGCCAAGGACTTCTCCCTGGACATCTCCCGCGCCCGCCAGTACCTCGACTACGACCCGCAGGCGAGCCTGTGGGATGCGCTGGACGAGTTCTGCGACTGGTGGCGGGTGCGCGGCGCGTAGTGGCTCTTCGTAGGAGCGAGCTTGCTCGCGAACCGCACGGCACCGAAGCTCGGGCTGTTCGCGAGCAAGCTCGCTCCTACAAAAGAGGCAGGCGTTCAGCGCGAGGGGCGGGCACCGCCGCGAAGCGGCCCGGAGTACTGCTGGTCGCCGCCGCCCTGCATCGGCAGGAAGCTCGGCTCCTGCACCACGCGGGGCAGCTTCACGCCGCTCAGCTCACTGAGGCGCTCGCCCAGCTGGCGCGTTTCTTCGCACGCTGAATGGGCGCAGGCGCGCAGCATTCGCTCGATGGCGTCGCTCTGCTGGTACTGGATGTCCAGTGCCTGTTCTTCACGCAGACGGCGGCGCAATTCGCGCATGCAATCCAGGATGGCCTTGTTGAGTTCGATCACCCGACTTCCTCCCCGCGAAGGGCGCCAAAGCGGCGCCAAGTAACCGGAGCGGGAGCAAGGGGCGTGCCACGATGTCGCAAAGCCACTATTGGCGGGTCGCCTGGGGAACTGCGACCTCCGTCACGGGTCTTCTGTGCGCCGACGAGGTGCGTGACGCCCTGTGATGGCACGCTGCTCCTGGTGTCACGCGAACGGATATACTGCGCCCTGCGCAGGCAACACGCCGCTTTATCCCCACAGGTTCATTCCATGCGTAACGACACGTTCGACGAATTCGATGATGTGCCCCACCTTTCCACCGACGCCGCCGACCGCGACGAGTTCGGTCATCACCCGCGCCGTGTGGTCGAGCCCAACGGCCGCCCGCAGCCCCAGCCGGTGAAGCGTGGTGGCGGGACCGGGGCGCTGTGGGCGCTGGTCGCGGCCATGGCCATTGCCCTGGCCGGTGTGGGCTGGTGGAGCCACCAGCAGCTGTTGCTCATGGAACAGCAGCTGATCGCCACCCAGGAAAGCTTCGCCAAGATCAGCGAGGAAGCCGCCGGTCGCCTGGACGATATCCGTGGCAAGTTCGTCGCCAACGAATCCAATGGCATGACCGACCGCGAGGCGCTCAAGCTCCAGGTCAAGCAGCTGCAGGGCCGCCTGGCCGAGCAGGCCAAGGCGCAGCAGACCTCGCTGTCGGAGTTCGACGGCGCCCAGGGCAAGCGCCTGGCGCAGGTCAGCGCCGACCTCAAGGCCCAGCAGGAAAGCGCCGCGCTGCTGATGCAACAGCTCGACGTCAAGCTCAAGTCCATCACCGACGAGCAGGACAAGCTGAAGAACGTGCAGGCCGACCTCGCCACTGCCAACCAGCAGATCCAGGGGCTGAACACCGAGATCGCCAACCTGAAGAAGCAGGGCAACCCGAGCCAGGCGATCAAGAGCCTGCAGGACGACCTGATGCTGCTGCGCGCCGAGGTTGACGGGCGCCAGGGCCAGGCCAGCAGCGATACCAAGGAGTTCGACGTGTTCCGCATCCAGGTGATGCGCAACATCAACACCCTGCAGCAGCAGATGCAGAACCTCCAGCAGCAGATCAGCACCCGCTGATTGGCCTGCCCGGGAAAAGCCCTCGCGCCGAAAGGTCCGGGGGCTTTTTTCTGGCCATCCCTCTTTGGGGGTAGTGAGGGCAATTCTTGTCTTGAATCAGTTTCAGGGCGGGCTTCGAGGCGAATAATCGCTAACAAATGAGAGTCATTCTGATTCTCTCCGTGTTTCGATCATTCGCCCGGAGGCTTCCCATGCACGATCTTCAAGCGCAACGCCGGTACCGCATTGCCGGTTACCGGCCCGGGATCGGCGCCGCCTTCCGCCAGCGGCTGTTCTCCATGGGGCTGTTGCCTGGCGCCGAATTGCAGGTGCGCCGCGTGGCGCCGCTGGGCGATCCGGTACAGGTGGATACCCGCCAGTGCAGCCTGGTGCTGCGCCGCCGCGACCTGGCCTTCCTCCAGCTCGAAGCGCAGGACTGAGCCGCCATGAAGGAGCTGCGCATCGGCCTGATCGGCAACCCCAACGCGGGCAAGACCACCCTGTTCAACCAGCTCACCGGCTCGCGCCAGCGCGTCGGCAACTGGGCCGGCGTCACCGTGGAGCGCAAGGAAGGCAGCTTCCGCACCGCGCGCCACCAGGTGCGCCTGGTGGACCTGCCCGGCACCTATTCGCTGACCACGCTGTCGACCCAGGCCTCGCTGGACGAGCAGATCGCCCGGCGCTGCATCGTCGGTGGCGAGGTGGACGTGCTGGTCAACGTGGTGGACGCCACCAACCTGGAACGCAACCTCTACCTCACCGTGCAGTTGCGCGAGATGGGGTTGCCCTGCGTGGTGGCGCTGAACATGCTCGACATCGCCCGCACCCAGGGCCTGAATATCGACCGCGAGGCGCTGGCGCGGGAGCTGGGGTGCCCGGTGGTGCCGCTGGTGTCGACCCGTGGCGAAGGCATCGATGCGCTGAAGGACGCCATCGATAGCGTGACGCTACAGCCGCCGCTGCAGGTGCCGTACCCTGCCGCACTGCGCAATGCCGTCACGCAACTGCTGCCCGCCGACGCACCGCCGGCCCAGGCCTGGATGGCCCTGCTGGCGCTGGAAGGCGATCTGCACAGCGCCCGTCAGCTCAAGCTCGACCCGGCGAGCCTGCTGGCCGCCCGCGATGCGATCCGCTGCGCCTGCGGCGAAGACCCGGAACTGCTGCTGGTGGACGCGCGCTACCGGCTGATCGGTGAGCTCTGTGAACGCGCCAGCAACCACCGCCAGGCCGCGCCGCATCGTCTGACGCAGATGCTCGACAGCATCGCGCTGAACCGCTGGCTGGGCATCCCGGTGTTCCTCTTCGTCATGTACCTGATGTTCTTCTTCGCCATCACCCTGGGCGGCGCGCTGCAGCCGATCTTCGACCAGGGCTCCTCGGCCCTCTTCATCGACGGTATCCAGTGGCTGGGTGCGCGCACGGGTGCGCCGGACTGGCTGACCGCGCTGCTGGCCCAGGGCCTGGGCGGCGGCATCAACGCGGTGCTGCCGCTGATCCCGCAGATCGGCCTGATGTACCTGTTCCTCGCGCTGCTCGAAGACTCCGGCTACATGGCTCGCGCCGCCTTCGTCATGGACCGCCTGATGCAGGCCCTCGGCCTGCCGGGCAAGTCCTTCGTGCCGCTGATCGTCGGCTTCGGCTGCAACGTGCCGTCGATCATGGGCACCCGTACCCTGGACAACCCGCGCGAACGCCTGATGACCTCGATGATGGCGCCGTTCATGTCCTGCGGTGCGCGGCTGGCGATCTTTGCCGTATTCGCCGCAGCCTTCTTCGGCCAGAACGGCGCACTGGCGATCTTCTCGCTGTACCTGCTGGGCATAGTCGTCGCGGTACTCACCGGCCTGCTGCTCAAGCACACGCTGATGCGCGGCGAGGCCTCGCCCTTCGTCATGGAGCTGCCGCTGTACCACGTGCCGCACCTGCGCAGCCTGCTGCTGCAGACCTGGATGCGTCTGCGCGCCTTCGTGGTCCGCGCCGGGACCGTGATCATCCTGGTCAGCCTGGTGATCGGTGGCCTCAACAGCGTGACCCTCGACGGCCGCCCGGTACAGGGCGACATCGCCGACTCGGCGCTGGCCAGCCTCAGCCACAAGGTCACGCCGCTGCTCAAACCCATGGGCGTGCACGAGGACAACTGGCAGGCCACGGTCGGCCTGGTCACCGGCGCATTGGCCAAGGAAGTGGTGGTCGGCACGTTGAACACCCTTTACACAGCCGAACACATCCAGGGCGAAGCCTTCGATGCCGACGGCTATGACCTCTGGGGCCAGTTGAAACAGGCCGGCGCGGATACCCTGGATGGCCTGCGCGACTCGTTCAGCCTCTGCGTGCTGGCCAACCCGGTCGCCGCGAGCATGGCCGACGGCGAGATGGAGGAGGGCTCCATGGGCACCTTCGCCGCCAAGTTCGGCAGCCCGCTGGCCGCCTACAGCTACCTGGTGTTCGTACTGCTCTACGTGCCCTGCGTGGCGACCCTCGGCGCGCTGACCCGCGAGAGCGGTCGCGGCTGGATGACCTTCGCGGTGCTCTGGGGCCTCAACGTGGCTTATTCGCTGGCGACCCTCTGCTACCAGGTGTTCAGCTTCGCCGAACATCCGCAGTACAGCGCGGTGGCCATCGGCCTGGTGCTGGCGTTCAACCTGGTGCTGTTCCTGATCCTGCGCTGGGTTGGCCGGCGCGGTCTGGAGCTGGAGGGCGAGCGCGTGCTGCGCCCGGCTCCGGCGGGGAGTTGCCACTGATGGCCACGGCAATCGCGGTACGCAACCTGCTCGGCGAGATGGGCGAGGCGGATGTTCCGACCCTGGCCCAGCGCCTGGGGGCCTCGAAGGCTCTGCTCGAAGCATTGCTGGAGCGACTGCTGGCGATGGGCGTGGTGGAAAAGATCGCACCCGAGCCGGCCGCCTGCGGGAGTTGCAAGGGCTGCGCGGAGGCTACGCGATGTGCGACCACGGGGTATCGCCTGGCGGGGCGAACCGTGGCCGTCCCGCTGCGCTGGAGCAATGCGTAGGGCGCATAACCCGGCACGGGTTATCCGCCAGATCGGCGGATAACTCCCGAGGCGTTATTCGCCCTACAGGTTGAACTCGAACCGTAGGATGGTGTGGAGCGAAGCGATACCCATCACGCAGCGCACGAACAGCATGGGTATCGCTGCGCTCCACCCATCCTACAAAAGGTTTCGATATCGGCTCTGGCGCTCCTACAGGTCGGCTGCGATGCCTCGGGAATACAAAAAAGGCGCCTTCGAATGAAGGCGCCTTTTTCATTGGCGCTGGAACCAGCCCTTACAGGCGCGGGTAGTCCAGGTAGCCGACCGGACCCTTGCCGTAGAAGGTTTCCGGGTGCGGCTCGTTCCAGGCGGCGCCTTTTTCCAGGCGGGTCACCAGGTCCGGGTTGGCGATAAACGGGATGCCGAAGGCAACCGCGTCGGCCTTGCCGCTCTCCAGCCATTGGTTGGCGCTGTCCTTGGTGAAACGCTCGTTGGCGATGTACACGCCACCGAAGATTTCCTTCAGTTTCGGGCCGATGCTGTCGTCGCCGGCCTTCTCGCGGGTGCAGATGAACGCCACGCCGCGCTTGCCCAGCTCGCGGGCTACGTAGCCGAAGGTGGCCAGCGGGTCGGCGTCGCCCATGTCGTGGGAGTCCATGCGCGGAGCCAGGTGCACGCCGACGCGGCCGGCGCCCCAGACGCCGATCACGGCATCGGTGACTTCCAGCAGCAGGCGCGCGCGGTTCTCTACCGAGCCGCCGTACTGGTCGGTACGCTGGTTGGTGCTGCTCTGCAGGAACTGGTCGAGCAGGTAGCCGTTGGCGCCATGCACTTCCACGCCATCGAAACCGGCGGCCTTGGCATTCTCGGCACCGACGCGGTAGGCCTCGACGATGTCGGCGATCTCTTCGGTTTCCAGGGCGCGCGGGGTGACGAATTCCTTGATCGGGCGCACCAGGCTGACGTGGCCGGCCGGCTTGATGGCGCTCGGCGCTACCGGCAGTTCACCGTTGAGGTACAGCGGGTCGGAGACGCGGCCCACGTGCCACAGCTGCAGCATGATGCGGCCACCGTTGGCGTGTACGGCCTTGGTGATGTTGGTCCAGCCGCGGACCTGGTCATCGGACCAGATGCCGGGGGTGTCCGGGTAGCCCACGCCCATCGGGGTCACCGAGGTGGCCTCGCTGAGGATCAGGCCGGCGTCGGCGCGCTGGACGTAGTACTCGGCCATCAGTGCGTTGGGCACGCGGCCTTCGTCGGCGCGGCAGCGGGTCAGCGGGGCCATGACGATGCGGTTGGGCAGTTCCAGGTCACCGATGACGATGGGGTCGAAAAGCGTGGTCATTGCGTTACTCCGGGGCGTGAGGGTGGAGGATCAGTCGAGGACGGGTTGGGTCTGGTTGGGCTTGCCGCTGAAGGCGATCATCACCGCGATCAGCGCGAGTACGGAGAGCACGGCGCCGGCCAGGGGCACGCGGGTCAGGCCCAGGCCGTGGTCGATGACGCTGCCACCGACCCAGGCGCCGATGGCGTTGCCGACGTTGAAGGCGCCGATGTTCAGGGTGGCGACAAGGTTCGGTGCAGCGCCGCCGACGCGCACCACGTTGACCTGCAGGGCGGGCACCGCGGCGAAGGCAGCAGCGGCCCAGATGAACAGGGTGATCTCGGCCGGGATCAGCGAGGCGCTGGTCCAGCTCAGGACGGTGGAAACCACCGCCATGGTGGCGAACACGCCGGCCAGGGTGGTGCCCAGACGCCAGTCGGCGAGGCGGCCGCCGAGGATGTTGCCCAATGTCAGGCCGAGGCCGATCAGCACCAGGCTCCAGGTGATGCCGCGCGGCGAAACCTGGGTGACTTCGCCCAGCAGCGGCGCGACGTAGGTGAACAGCGCGAAGACGGCCGCGGAGAACAGCACGGTGGTGCCCAGCGCCAGCCACAGCGGGCCGTTGCGCAGCGCGGCGACTTCCTTGCGCATGTCCACCGCTTCCTCGTCATGCTTCTTGGGCAGCACGCTCCACAGGCCGATCAGCGCGAACACCCCGATCAGGGTCACTGCCCAGAACGGCGAGCGCCAGCCGGCGATCTGACCCAGCGCGGTGCCGGCTGGTACGCCGAGCACGTTGGCCAGGGTCAGGCCGGTGAACATCAGGGCCACGGCGGAAGCCTTGCGGTTGGCCGGCACCAGGCTGGCGGCAACCACCGAACCGATGCCGAAGAAGGCGCCGTGACACAGGGCGGTGATGATCCGCGCCAGCATCAGCAGGCCGTAGTTGGCGGCCACCGCGCAGAGCAGGTTGCCGAGGATGAAGATGCCCATGAGCATCAGCAGCGCGGTCTTGCGCGGCAGGCGGGCGGTGAGCAGGGCCATGATCGGCGCGCCGATGGCGACGCTGAAGGCATAGCCGCTGACCAGCCAGCCGGCGGCCGGGATAGTCACGGAGAGGTCGCCCGCGACCTCGGGCAGCAGGCCCATGATCACGAATTCCGTGGTGCCGATGGCAAACGCGGACAAAGCGAGGACGAGAAGCGAAGTGGGCATGTACCTGCTCCTGGAGAGTGGGATTGTGTTGGCTGGCAGTAGCCGGGTTACAGCGCTTCGCTCAGGTGGCGAACAAAGGCCTGGATGGTGTCTTCATTGCGTTTGAAGAAGTTCCACTGGCCGACTCTTCGACTGGTCACCAGGCCCGCGCGCTGGAGGGTGGCCAGATGCGCGGAGACGGTGGATTGCGACAGACCGGTGCGCTGGTCGAACTTGCCGGCGCAGACGCCGATCTCGAAGGACTGGTGCTCCTGCTCGACGAAGAACTGCTCAGGGTCCTTGAGCCAGTGCAGCATGTCGCGCCGCACCGGGTGGGCCAGGGCCTTGAAGATCTCTTCGAGGTCGATGTCAGGATCGAGATGGGGTTGTTCAGTCATGGGACACATCGGTATATCGCGTTGGGACGAACTATATATCGGTCAAAAACGATATGAATTCGTTTGGGGCGATAGTAATGATCGACACCGATGATACTAGCCGGCAGACCCCGCCATTGTGGGCGTGGATACCTGCCGCCAATTGCCTTGCGGATGATATTACCCGGCTGACGTAGGAGCGGACTCCGCCCGCGATGGCGTCCGGCGCGATGCGAACCTATCGCGGACGGAGTCCGCTCCTACGCTTCGATCAGGTATGACGCTTTCAGGGCGGGTTCCGCGCTAAGCTCAGCGACATGAATTACCTCGCGCACCTCCACCTGGGCGGCGACCGGCCTGCCCAACTGCTCGGCAGCCTCTATGGCGACTTCGTCAAGGGCCCGCTGGCCGGGCAATGGCCCGCCGAGATCGAGGCGGGCATCCGCCTGCACCGGCGCATCGATGCCTTCACCGACAGTCACGCCCTGATACACAGTGCCAAGACGCGCTTCCCCAGCGAGCGCCGGCGCATGGCCGGCGTGCTTCTCGACGTGTTCTTCGACCACTGCCTGGCCCGCGACTGGGGGCGTTTCTCCGGTGAGCCGCTGGAGCACTTCACCCAACGGGTCTACGGTGTACTGGGCCGCACGCCCGGCCTGCCGGAGCGTCTGGCGCGCATTGCACCGCGTATGGCCGCGCAGGACTGGCTCGGCAGTTATCGGGAGTTCGAGGTGCTGCAGGACGTGGTCGCCGGCATGTCCCGGCGCCTGTCCAGGCCGTCCCTGCTGGACGGCGCCTGGGATGAACTGGATCGCTTGTACGAGCCGTTGAGCAGCGATTTCCGCGAGTTCTATCCCGAATTGCAGGCCTTCGTCAGAAATCTGCCGAATTCGATGGACGGTCCGACCTGACTTGATATGCGTCAACCGCCCGACGGCCCATCGCGTGTGCAATAGACACATCTGAAGGACGACGAGAGGAGCAGCATGATGAAGTCGTTAATGGTCGCAACGGATCTGTCCGGCCGTTCCGAAAAGGCTTTGCACCGTGCGGCAGCGCTGGCCAAGCGCTACGCCTGTCCCTGGACCGTGCTCTACGTGGTCGACGAAGACCAGCCCGCGGCGCTGGTCGAGCAGGAAGTCACCCAGGTGCGCCTGATGCTCGAAGCGCGGCTGGTGGAACTCACCGAACTGGGCGGCACCTGCCCGAAACTGCTGGTGGAGCGCGGCGATCCGAACCAGCAGATTCTCGCCGCGGCGAAGAAGCAGAACTGCGAGATGCTGGTGATGGGTGCGCACCGCAAGAGCGTGCTGCGTGACATCTTCGTCGGCACCACGGTCGAGCGAGTACTGCGCGCCGGGCAACTGCCGGTGCTGGTGGTCAACCAGCCGGCCGGCGGCGAGTACCGCGACCTGCTTATCGCCCTCGATACCTCGCCGGCCTCGGCCCACGCAGTGGAAGTGGCCAACGACCTGGGCCTGCTCGAAGGCGCCGTGCGCCGGGGCGTCTACGCCTTCAGCCCGCTGGCCAAGGGCATGATGCAGTACTCCGGAGTGAGCGAGGAGCGCATCGACGAATTCGTCGGCAGCGAATCGCGCCAGGCGGTGGACGAGCTGAAGAAGTTCCTCCACGACCAGCACCTGGAAGAACGCATCGATGAACAACTGGTGGCCGTCGGGCTGCCGGGCAACGTGCTGCAGCGGATGGTCGACAAGCATCGGCCCGATCTGCTGGTCATGGGTACTCGGGGTATGGGTGGGATCAAGCGTGCCCTGATCGGCAGTGTTGCCGACTACGCTCTGCGCGAACTGGATTGTGACATCCTGGTCGTGCCGCCGGAGGCTTGAGCCTCCGGCGTCTGGAGACTGTTTTCAGGTTGCGTCGGGAGGCTCGAGGGTGCCGCCCGGCGCAGTTTGAAAGCCGTTTCGTCAGAGTGGGAACCCGTCGGCCGTAGGTTACGGCGGGCTCCAAACCTTCTTCGCTTTACCGGCCGCTTGACTGGCAAATCTCAGGCCGCGATGGCCGACTCTTCCTGAACGTCACACACCACTGCATGGATCGCGGCATGGGCCTGCTTCGCCAGCAGGTTGCGGTCCTGGTGGGCGCTGGACAGCGCCGGCAGCAGGTGAACTTCCACCACACCCCGATCATGGTCGAACAGGCGCTTCAGGTGGCTGACCAGATCATCGTCGCCAATGAACGGTGCCAGCTCGCAGGCCTGGCCATTGCGTCGGTAGCGCAGCGCCACCGGTTGCACTGGCACGCCGGCTTCGATGGCGCTGGCCATCAGGCGACCGTGGAAAGTGCGCAGGCCGGTACCGTCGGTGGTGGTGCCTTCGGGGAAGACCAGCAGCGAACGGCCGCGCGACAGGTGCGTGGCCAGCTGCGCATTGATCATCCGCGCATCGCCCGAGCCACGGCGAATGAACAGCGTGCCTGCCTTCTCCGCCAGCCAGCCGGCCAGCGGCCACTGGCGTACTTCGGCCTTGGACAGGAAGGTCAGCGGCAGCAGCCCGCCCAGCAGCGGAATATCGACCCAGGACACATGGTTGCAGACCCACAGCATCGGCTGCGTGGGCAGTTCGCCGTGCACCTGCAGTTCGAAGGGCAGGGCGGCGGACAGGCGCGCCAGGAACCAGCGTGTCAGGCGTTGGCGCAGGGGCATGCGGTCGCCGGGCAGGCGCTCCAGCAGGCTGACGAAGCTGGCCAGCGCGAGGCCCACCAGCAGCAGTGCCAGCAGGCGGGCGACGCGCAGCCAGGCGCGCAGGCTGCGCATCAGACCGCGGCCTTGAAGTGGCGGGCGTAGCGCGGGCAGAGCTCGTCGCGCTTGAGCAGGATGAACACGTCGGCGACGCCGAAATCCGGGTCCCAGCAGGGCTCGCCGCAAATCTTCGCACCCAGGCGCATGTAGGCCTTGAGCAGGGGCGGCAGCTCGGCGGTGAGGTTGTCCGGCACTTCCATGGGCGGCAGCGGCGTCTTGGGCTCGGCGCGCAGGTTCTGCTGGCAGAGGTAGCGATCGCGCAGGCGCTGCATCACGGCGCGGGCCTGGATGCCGCCGTCGCGCATGGGGATGCTGGCGCAGCCCATCAGGTAGCGGTAGCCGCCTTCGTTGAGGACTTCGGCCAGTTCGCTCCAGAGCACCGCGATGGTGCCGCCGTTGCGGTAGTCCGGATCGACACAGGTGCGGCCGATTTCCAGCACCGGGCCCTGCAGGTCGTCCAGGCCGTCGAGGGCGAATTCCTCTTCGCTGTAGAAGCGGCCCAGGCGCTGGGCAGCGCGGTGGTCGAGCAGGCGGGTGGTGGCCACCAGCGCACCGGTGTTGAGGTCGCGCACGCCGATGTGGGCGCAGTGGCGGTCGTAGTCGTCCATGTCCAGGCCCAGGTCCGCGCCCTTGAGCTGGGCATCGAACTCGCTGCTGAACACGCGGTAACGCAGGGCCTGGGCTTCGCGCAGGGCGCGGGCGCCGCGCAGACGCACGGCCTTGAGACGGCGTTCTGCCGGGGTGTCACAGGAGAGGGCGATCTGACTCATGCGAGTGCCTCCGTGAACCGGCCATGCGGGTTGCGGCCGGTCGGCTTTGTTGTGCAAGCTCAGGCTAGGAATGACCGGTGTCACGCCCATGACGGTGCGGTGATGCTTGTATGACAAGAACAACGACCTCGAAGGAAGGAGCGCCGCGATGCCCTGGAATTGCCTGCTCGGCCCGCAGGACCGGTTACCGCCCGGCCTGGTCCTGGACGACTGGTACGCCGAACTGCTCGCCCGCGCCGGGTGCGCCAACAGCTTCGAGCTGGCGTTGCTCGGCGGCCGTCTGGCGAGCTCGCCGGGGCTGGCCTTCCTCGCCGGCTACCAGGCGGCGTTGCGCGCTCTCTGGCCGGCTGCCCCGCGCAGCCTCGGCGCCTTGTGCGTGACCGAGAAGAAGAGCGTGCGCCCCGCCGATCTGCAGACGCGCCTCGAAGGCCTGGTGCTGCACGGCCGCAAGGACTTCGCCACGGCCGCCGAGAGTGCCGCCTGGTGGCTGGTCGCCGCGCGCGACGAGGAGGAGGGCGAGCCGCCGCGCATCGCCATGACCGTGGTGCAGGCCGGCGCCCCCGGCGCCAGGCTCGAAGCGCTGCCGGCCCTGCCGCTGATGCCCGACATTCCCCACGCCCGCCTGCTGCTCGACGGCGCCCATTGCGAGCGCCTGCCCGGCGACGGCTGGGAGGCCTACAGCAAACCGTTCCGCACCCTGGAAGACACCCATGTGCTGGCGGCGGTCTGCGCCTGGCTCTATGGGCTGGCGCTGGAGCGCCAGTGGCCGGCGGAGTTGACGCTGCGCCTGACCGGCGTGCTCGCCGGTTGCGCCGAAGTCAGCCGGCAGCCCGCCTCGCAGGCGGAAACCCACCTCTTGCTGGCCGGTGTTTTCAGCCAGTTCGAAAGCCTGGCCGCGTCACTGGACTCCGCGTTTGCCGCCGGCGATGCGGAGCTGGCGGCGGTGTGGCGCAGGGACAAGGGCGTGCTCGCCATCGCCGGCGCCGCGCGGGCCAAGCGCCTGGAGAAAGCGAGGGTGGCAATAGGCCTTGACCCACGTCAGTGAGGGCTGGGGGAGGGGGCGCTAGCCTACGGAAGTTTCTGAGATACCTAGAAATTTCCGCAGGGCTACCCACAGTTTTCCCTCCCACTGCTTTAGGAAATCCCCTCATGCGACGTGAACCCATCGTCCTGTTCGACGACGGTAAACACCAATGCCTGTGTTTCGACGATCTGGTCAGCGGCGACGGTGTGCAATCCAACCAGTTCCTCATCGTCGACCACGACAAGCGCCTGCTGCTCGATCCGGGTGGCGACCTGACCTACACCCCGCTGTCCCTGGAACTCTCCAAGCTGTTCCCGCTGCAGGACCTGGACTACATCTTCGCCTCGCACCAGGACCCGGACATCATCGCCGCGCTGGACAAGTGGCTGCTGCACACCCGCGCCAGGGTCATCTGCTCCAAGCTCTGGGCTCGCTTCCTGCCGCACCTGACGGCCAGCTACCTGGCGGTCAGCCACGGCATTTCCACCTATGACCGCGTGATCCCGCTGCCGGACCGTGGCGAGTCGGTACAGCTGGGCCGCTGCCAGCTGAAGATGATCCCCGCGCACTTCCTCCACTCGGTAGGCAACTTCCAGGTCTACGACCCGGTCAGCAAGATCCTCTTCTCCGGCGACATGGGCGCCTCCCTGGTGGACGATGCCAGCCCGGTGCAGGACTTCGCCGCCCATGTGCCGCACATGGAAGGTTTCCACCGCCGCTACATGGCCTCGAACAAGGTCGGCCGGCTGTGGGCCAACATGGTTCGCGGCCTCGACATCGAGATGATCGTCCCGCAGCACGGCCGGCCGTTCGTGGGCAAACCGATGATCACGGCTTTCCTCGACTGGATCGCCGACCTGCAATGCGGCATGGACCTGATGGGGCCTGACGACTATCAGGTTCCGCGCTGACAGGTACTTGCTGACAAGCGCGGTGCTGACCGATTGCGCCAATCGTCCTTGATTACGGCACGATCGGCGCTTAATCCGTCATCTTCACCGTGCTAGGGTGCGGGCCGACCTGATAACAAGAGGCCCGCCGATGCCCATTGCCCCCTTCCGCCCAGCGCTGCGTGCGCTGGCGCTGGCGACCTGCCTGCTGAGCAGCCACGCCCACGGTACCGAAACCTGGCCCGAGGCCGATTGGCCCCACGGCGCCTCTCCCAGCGGCGCCGCCGTGCAGGCGTTCGAGAACTACGCCTTCCCCACCCGCGACGACGGCACCCGCAAGGGCGTGCGTACCGACGCCGTGGTGGTTATCCGCGACGGCCAGCTGATCTACGAGCGCTATGCCGGCCCGACCCGAGCCGAGACGCCGCACCTGGCCTGGTCGATGAGCAAGAGCGTGATGGCCAGCGTCCTCGGCGTCGCCTTCGGCGAGGGCAAGTTCCAGCTCGACGACCCGGTGGCCAAGCACTACCCGGCCTTCGCCGAGCACCCCGAGATCAAGATGCGCGACCTGCTGCACTGGGCCTCGGGCCTGGCCTGGCAGGAAGAGTACGAGTACGCGCCGGTGCGCTCCTCGGTGGTGGCGATGCTCTACACCCGTGGCCGCGACGACATGGCCAAATTCACCGCCGGCTTCCCCGCCGACGCCGAGCCGGGCAAGCGCTTCCGCTACTCCAGCGGCGACAGCAACGTGCTCTCCGCCACGCTCAAGCAAATGGTCGGCAAGGACTACGCGAACTACCCCTGGACTGCGCTGTTCGAGCCGCTGGGCATCCAGTCCGCGGTCTGGGAGCGTGACGCCAGCGGCACCTTCGTCGGCTCCTCCTACGCCTACATGACCGCCCGCGACATGGCCCGTATCGGCTTGCTGATGGAGCGCGACGGGCGCTGGAAGGATCGCCAGTTGCTGCCCCAGGACTGGCTGAAATTCGTTCTCGCGCCATTCCCCGAGTACCAGCCGAAAACCGAGAAACCCGGCGAAGCGGTGCCCGGCGGCCAGTGGTGGCTCAACCGCCCGGTGGCCGGTGCGCCTGCGCCCTGGCCGGATGCGCCCGAGGACACCTTCGCCGCCCTCGGCCACTGGGGCCAGGCGCTGTATGTGATCCCCGAACAGAAGCTGGTGATCGTCCGCTACGCCGACGACCGTGACGGCAGCTACCAGCACGACACCTTCCTCAAGCTTGCCCAGGCGGCCTTCGCCCACGGGGAGGTGCAGCCATGATCCGTCGCCATCCGATTCTCACCGCCCTGGTCCTGCTGCTGCTCGCGCTGGTGACCACGGCCTGGCAGAACCGCGTCCATCTCGCCGCGTTCCCCGGCATCATCGGTGCCTACACGGCCAAGGAGTACTGCTCCTGCCGCTACGTCATGGGGAACTCGGCGGACTATTGTCAGGCCTATACCAAGCAGTACGTGCCGACCAGCGCCTTCCTCGACGACGAAGCGCGCAAGCGGGTGACCGCCCGCGGCCTGGGCAGTACGCAGACAGCCGCCTGGCTCGGTGCGCGCGAGGGATGCCAACTGATGCCCCAGGCGGACGATTTGCCCGAATCGGGCAGCCACTGACGGGCGCGTTCCACGGAGCGGGGCGACCCGCTTCGGAGGACCAATGCATTCTTTTGTAACAGGAGCTGTGTGCGCCTTGCTGGTACTGGCCAGCCCCCTGGCCCTGGCCGAATGGCAACTGGACGGCGACACCTCGCGGATCAGCTTCGTCTCGGTCAAGCGCGGCAAGATGGCCGAGGTGCAGCGCTTCGACCGCCTCTCCGGGCAGATCGACGACCAGGGCGCGGTGCGCGTGGTGGTGCCGCTGGAGTCCATCGACAGCGGCCTGGCGCTGCGCGACGAGCGCATGCGCAACTCCTTCTTCGAGATCGAGCGCTTCCCCGAGGCGATCATCAGCAGCCAGCTGGACCTCAGCCGATACGAGGACCTGCAGGTTGGCCAGTCGCGCCAGGAAACCATCGACTTCAACCTCGACCTGCATGGCCAGCAGCGCCGACTCAAGTCCGAGGTGCTGGTCAGCCGGCCCAGCGAGAGCCGCATCGAGGTGACGACCCTGGAGCCGCTGGTGCTCAAGTTGGTCGACTTCGACCTGGAGGAGAAGCTGGAGCCGCTCAAGGAAGTCGCCAACGTGCCCTCCATTACTCCGGAGGTGCCGGTGTTTGCGGTGTTGGGGTTCAGCCAGGTGATCAAGCAGGCGCCGTGACACGCGCACCATGACCCTGTAGGAGCGGGCCATGCCCGCGATCCGCCGGCAGGGCCGGCGCCTTCCTCCGCTCCGATGTTGGTCCTGTATTGCTGCGTTGGCTTGGGTATTTCTGCGCCGCTTCGGCGTGCGCGCGGACTTCTTGTTTCGCCCCCTCGGGCGACCTTCTTTGGCAAACGCCCCAAAGAAGGCAAAGGTCTTGCCCCAATCATCCGGTTTTTCGCTTAGGCGAAAAATTCCCTCGTTGAATCGAAGTTTCAACGAGGCCTCCTGAACGGGGCCGTTCGGAGTGCGCTGAGGTTTATCTGGAAGTCTTCAAGAGCCAGAGACAGAGACAGAGACAGAGCCAGAGCCGGGGCGGGGCATTGGTTCTTCGTAGGACCGAGGGGGGCGCCTAGCCCTTGCTCGCGAACCGCACGGCACAGCGTCAACCGCAAAAACAGCCGGCCTCAAGCCCGCGCCGCAATCGCCGGCACGTCGGGCTGGAAGCGAAAGCCCGAGCCCACGCTGCAACTGGAAGCGCCGATGAGCACGAAGGTGAGCAGCAGGATGGTTTTCATGGCAGTGCTCCTGTCATTCAGGATTGGACAGCCTCCAGTCTAGGCCGCACCGCGCGATGCGCGCCGAAGGTCAGGAAACTCCCCGCCGCGAACAACCAGGCCGCGATCCCGCCGTAGCCCAGCACCCAGCCGAAGCCTTGCACCAGCGCCGCACGGGCGCCGTCCGGATCGTCCGCACCCAGCCGGCCGCTGGCGATGCTGGCCGCCAATTGCAGCTTCTCGCCACCCTCCACACCATGCAGCGCAGCGGCGACACCGGAGAGCAGAATCAGCCCCATCACCGCGATATTGATCGCCAGGGAGATCATCCGCGCGCTCATGTCGATGCCCGAGGCCATGCCGGCGCGGGCGGCGGGCACGGCGGCGGTGGAGGTGTTGGTCACCGTGGTATTGGTCAGCCCCAGGCCGATGCCGGCCAGTACGCAGCCGGGCAGCAGGGTCAGCCAGCTGGCGTGGTCCACGGCGCTGCCCCAGAGCATCAGGAAGAAGCCGGCGCCGATCACGAACATCCCGCCGGGAATCACCCAGCCCGGCTGGAAGCGATGCGCCAGGCGCTCGGCGATCGGTGGCACCACCAGCGTCGGCAGGGTATAGGCGAGTAGCGACCAGCCGGCCCTCACATCGTCGTAGCCGAGCACGCCGTGGTAGTAGACCGGCAGGTAGATCATCAGCGGCCAGAAGCTCACGTTCATCCCCGCCGAGGCGAACATCGCGCCGGAAAACGCGCGGATGCGCAGCACCGAGAAGTCGAACATCGGATGGGCGACACGGCGCTCGATCAGGATGAAGGCGATCAGGCAGGCCACGCTGAGCAGCAGGATCGCCAGCGCGGCCGGGCTGGCGAAGCCCATGACCGCGCCCTGGGTGATGTAGAACACCGTGCCGAGCACCGCCAGCGACAGCGTCAGCATGCCGCTGATATCCAGCCGCTCGGCCTCCGGGTCGCGAGATTCCACCGCGCCATACTGCGCCAGTGCCAGGGTGAGCAGGGCGAGCGGGCCGTGGACCAGGAATACCCATTGCCAGCTGGCCAGGGCGACGATGGCGCTGCCGACGATCGGCCCGAAGCCCAGGCCGATGCCGAACACCACGCCCCAGGCGGCGAAGGCGCGCACGCGTTCGATCGGTTCGCTGAACTGGCTGGTGAGTACGGCCACCTGGCAGATCAGCATGACTCCGCCGGCGGCGCCCTGCAGGAAACGCCCGGCGATCATGGTCGGCATGTCGCTTGCCAGCCCGCAAAGCAGCGAGGTCAGGCCGAACAGCGCCAGGCTGATGACGAACAGGCGCTTGCGGCCAAAGCGGTCGGCCAGGGTGCCGGCGGCCATCAACACGCTGGTGACGGCGATGGTGTAGGCATTCATCACCCATTGCAGGTCCTGGAAGTTGCCGTGCAGCACGCGCTCCAGCGCTGGCAGGCTGGCCGGCACGCTGGAGATTTCCAGGCCGAACATCATCGAGGAGAGGCATACCGCCGCCAGGGCGATGAGGTTTCTGGGGGTGTGGTGGGCAGTCATGGGAGTGGGCTCCGTTTGGCGAGCCACCATTGTCGAAAAGAACAGGGTTCCCCATTGGCTCCATTTCGTCCCATCATTGGGTCTTTCTGGGATTCAAAGGGGAAGGGTGATGGAGGACCGGCTCGATGGCATTGCCACCTTCGTCCAGGTGGTTGACGCCGGCAGCTTCGCCCTCGCGGCGGAGCGCCTGAACCTCACGCGTTCGGCGGTGGGCAAGGCCGTTGCCCGGCTGGAGGCGCGCCTGGGTGTGCGCCTGCTGCAACGCACCACGCGCAGCCAGAACCTCACCGACGATGGCCAGGTGTTCTACGACAGCTGCGTGCGCGCGCTGGCCGAACTGGATGCCGCGCACACCGCGCTGGAAGGCGGACGCCTGGAGCCGCGCGGGCGCCTGCGGGTCAGCGTGCCGATCTCCTTCGGTCACCTCTGCGTGGTGCCGCTGATGTTGGCGCTGGCGCGGCAGTATCCGTCGCTGAAGATCGACCTGTCCTTCACCGACCGCCGCGTCGATCTGGTGGAGGAGGGCTTCGACCTCGCTGTGCGCATCGGCCCGCTGAGCGACAGCGCTACCCTCGCCGCGCGCAGGCTGGGCGTGCAATACACCAGCATCGGCGCGGCGCCCTCGTATATCGCCGAACACGGCATGCCGGAGGCGCTGGACGATCTCGCCGGCCACGCGGCCATCAGTTATTCGGTTGCCGGCGTCACCTCGCCCTGGGACCTGCGCGAGGACGACGGCCAGGCGAAACGCATCGACATCGACCCGCAGCTGAGCATGGACGACCTGCAGGCCATCACGGCCGCCGCCGTGGCCGGCTTCGGCCTGGCGCGCCTGCCGTCCTGGCTGTTGGCGCGGCACGTGAAGCTGGGCGAACTGGTGACGGTGACGGGACGCTGCAACCTGCCGCCGCTGGAGATCCATGCGGTGTGGCCGAAGACCCGCTACATGCCGCCGAAGATTCGTTGCGCCATCGATGCGCTGGTGGCCGGGATTCCCGCCCTGCTGGCCGACTGAACCATTGGCGCCATCACCTGCCCAATGGGCTCGCCGGTCGGCCGGTTTGCAAGCCGACGGCGGGCCGCTATCGTTGGCCGTTGATCCGTCCGTTTTCCATGTAAGGGATTCCATGCGCTCGCTGTTCGCCTTCCTCTTCGCGGCCTGCTTCGCCGCTTCCGCCCAGGCTGCCTGGTACCTCGACTACGAGTCCTCGCGGCTGACCTTCGTCACCACCAAAAACGCCGATATCGCCGAGGTGAACCGCTTCCTGGTGATGCACGGCAAGGTGGAGGAGCAGGGCCAGGTGGAGCTGCGCATCGAGATGGACTCGCTGAGCACCGGCATCCCGCTGCGCGACGAACGTGTGCGCGACAAGCTGTTCGATACCGAGAAATTCCCCGAGGCGCGCATCACCTCGACCATCGACCTGCGCCCCATCACCGATCTCGCCAGTGGCGTGCAACTGGAGACGCGCCTGCCGCTGCGCCTGGAGCTGAACGGCCAGGCGAAGGACTACCGCACCGACGTGCTGATCACCCGCCTGGACGAGCACCGCTTCCAGGTGGTGACGCTGCAGCCGCTGGTGATCAACGCCGCTGACTTCGGCCTCGCTCCGGGCGTGACGCAGCTGCGCAAGCTGGCCGGGCTGAAGAGCATCGGCCTGTCGGTGCCGGTGGGCGCCGTGCTGATCTTCGCCTCGCGGTGAGCGGCCCGATCTTCCCCTGGCGGACGGGCAACCGTTTCGCCCTGCTCTGCGACGGCGAGCGCTTCTTCCCGCGCATGTTCGCCGCCATCGACAGTGCCGAGCGGCAGATCGAACTGGAGCTTTACCTGGTGGAAAGCGGCAGCTGCGCCGAGGCGCTGCTGGATCGCTTGCTGGCGGCGCGCTCGCGTGGCGTGAAGGTGCGTTGCCTGTTCGACGCCTTCGGCAGCCTGAAGCTCTCCAGCGCCTGGACGCGGCAGTTGCTGGAGGCGGGCGGCGAGCTGCGCCACTACAACCCGCTGAACTGGAAGGCCGGCATCCGCAACCTGTACCGCGACCACCGCAAGCTGCTGCTGGTGGACGAGCGCATCGCCTATGTCGGTGGCACCGGCGCCACCGATGAGTTCTGGTCCGCGCGGGAGAACCGCAGCGACTGGCACGAAGTGATGGTGGAGATGACCGGCCGGATCGTCGCCGATTGGCAGCGTCTGTTCGAGCGGCAGTGGAACGCGTGTCTTGGCGTGCGCGCCTGGAAACCGCGGGAGGAAGTCCTGCTGACCCGACTGCCGCCGATTCCCAGCTACGGTGAGGGCCTGGCGCGAGTCGCCTATGCCGACGCCGGCCAGCACCGCGACATCCTCCAGGCGCTGGTGCGTTCGCTGCGCGGCGCGCACCAGCGCGTGTGGCTGGCGACGCCGTATTTCCTGCCGACCTGGAAGGTCCGCCGGGCTCTGCGCAAGGCCGCCCAGCGCGGCGTCGATGTGCGCCTGCTGCTCACCGGGCGCCTCACCGACCATGCGCCGGTGCGCTACGCTGGACAGCGCTATTACCCGAGCCTGCTGCGTGCCGGGGTGAAGATCTTCGAGTACCAGCCGCGCTTCCTTCATCTGAAGATGGCGCTGGTCGATGACTGGGTCAGCGTCGGCTCGTGCAACTTCGATCATTGGAACCTTCGGTTCAATCTGGAGGCCAATGTAGAAGCGTTCGATCCGACATTCACCGCGGCGGTGGCCGACTGCCTGGCCGCCGACTTCGCACAGAGCCGCGAGATCGACCTGGGTTTCTGGCGCGCACGTCCCTGGTGGAAGCGCTTGCGTGAGCGTCTGTGGGGCTCGCTGGACCGACTGGTGGTGAACTTCCTCGATCGCCGCCGATGATGCTGCTGTCGTTCGTCCAGCGGCCATTCGCCTACCTGGAAGGAGAGAAGCGTGGAGAACCTGCAAAAAAAGGAGCGTTTCATCGGGCTGGAATGGCTGCGCTTCCTGATGGGCCTTTACGTGGTGGTCTACCACACGCTGCACAGCTACCCGGCGGAGCAGAAGTTCGCCGGGCTCGATGACCTCACCGCGCTGGGCTTCTTCGCCACCAGTACCTTCTTCGTGCTTTCCGGCTTCCTGCTCTGCCACGTCTACGTCACCGATGGGCAACTGCGCGAGACTCCGCGCAGCTTCTTCACCAAGCGCCTGTCCAACCTCTACCCGCTGCACATCTTCTCGATCCTGCTGACCATCGCCGTGCTGCTGGTGGTGAGCGGGCTGGGCATCGGCCCGGACCTCGACCAGGCGACACCACGCTTCGTCATCTACGACACCAACGAGGCCATCGGCCGGTTGCAGCCGGAGCTGTTCCACCACTGGATGAGCGACCGCGAGTTGCTGTTCAACAGCATCCTCCAGCTCACCATGCTGCAGGCCTGGAACCCGTACTACCTGACCTTCAACGCACCGCTCTGGTCGCTGTCGACGCTGTTCTTCTTCTACCTCTGCTTCCCCTTCGTCGCACCACGCCTGGCGCGCCTGCAGAACAAATGGCGCTGGCTGCTGGCACTGTGGATTCTCTACCTGATCCCGCCGATCCTAGTGGTCGCCAGCGAGCAGTACGGCATGCCCTGGACCGGCCTGCTGCACCGCAACCCGCTGCTGCGTCTGCCGGAGTTCCTCAGCGGCATCCTCGCCTACGGGCTGTTCCGCGAGTACAAGGACGCCGGCCGCCTGCCGGGGCGCGGGATGCTGACGGCAATGGGCGCCTTCGTGCTGGCCAGTTTCCTCGTTGCCGATTACCTCTACACCCATGGCGCCAAGTACTGGTACTTCCTCCTGCACAACGGCCTGCTGCTGCCGGCACAGCTGGTGCTGGTGTACATGAGCGCCTTGCCGCGCGATCCGCAGAACAGCCTGATCCGCCACTGGTCGCCACGCCTGGGGGCGGCGTCGCTGTCGCTGTTCGCCCTGCATGTGCCGCTGTTCACGCTGTTCTCGCGCACCGAGAAGCTGATCCGCGCGCCGGGCGATTGCCTGGCGGACTGGGCCTTCTGCGTCGAGTCGGCGACGCACCAGCAGCTGTCGCTGTGGCTGTACCCGCTGTTCCTGTTGTTCATGGTCACCAGTTGCGTGCTGGTGCAGGAGCGCTGCGTGGTACCGGTGCGCAAATGGCTGGTGCGCCACCTGTTGCCAGCGCCGCCTGCACCGCCGGCCTCGCGGCGACGGGTGGTGACCGAGTCATGACCTCCGGTCCGGGTCAGGTTCCAGGCGTCCCCCTCGATCCTGCGAAGCGCGCGACCTGAACCTGCAGGAGCGAGCTTGCTCGCGAACCAGATCGCCAGCTCTGCCAACTTGTGCGGCCCGTGCTAGGTTTTCTGCAGCGCCGCCGCTGCGGCCCCTCGCGGACGAAAACCACCATGCCCATCGAGTTCCGCCTGCTCAGCGGCGATGCGATCCGCCCGTTCATCGATGATCTGGCGCGACTGCGCATTACTGTGTTCCGCGAGTATCCCTACCTCTACGACGGCAGCCCGGAATACGAAGCCGGATACCTCGACAGTCACGTGCGCTCGGCCTGGAGCCTGTGCGTGCTGGTGATCGACGAGGGGCGGGTAGTGGGGGCCTCGACCGGGCTGCCGTTGCCGGACGAATCCGAGGCTTTGCAGCAGCCGTTCCTGGTACAGGGCTGGAACCCGGAACGAATCTTCTATTTTGGCGAGTCGCTGGTTCTGCCGGAGTACCGCAGCGCCGATCTCGAGCTGCACTTCTTCGAGGAACGCGAGCGCTTTGCGCGCAGCCTGGATCGTTTCGACTGGTGTGCCTTCTGCGCCCTTCGGCGGCAGCCGGATCATTTCGCGCGACCTGCCAGCTACCGCTCGCCGGACGCCTTCTGGCTGCAGCGGGGCTTCACTCCGCAACCCTCCCTGCAGACCGAGTACCACTGGCGGGATATCGGCGAGCAACGGGAGACGGCCAAGTCGATGATGTTCTGGCTCAAGGACCTGAGCTGACGCACGTCAGTGTTCGGGACGCTGGATCGGGGACAGGTCTGCGCCGGTGGCCCAGGTGTGGCCGAGAAGTGATCGACCCGGACTTTCGACGGGTGGCAAGGCGTGAAGCGCTGGTTATGCTCCGGGGATAACCATAAGAGGGACTTTCCATGCTCCGAGTGGCCCTGTGCGCCTTTTTCCTGATGCTCGCTGGTTGCAGCTCGCCCGGTGCGTTCTTCGGCGCAGTGGACGGGCCGCCGTTCGCCGCGCTGCCGGCGGATCCGCAGCAGGCCACGGTGTACCTCTACCGGCCGCAGAACCAGTGGTCCGACGAAGAGCTGGAAGCGCCCGGGCTGTTCATCGACAACGAGCTGATCGGCAGCCTGCCAAGCAACGGCTACTTCGCCCTGAGCTTCGCCCCCGGCAGTTATCCGCTGCAGATGCGTCGCCCGCTGCTGGGCAGCTTCTGGACCTTCTTCGCTGGCGGCAGCCTGGACTTCACCCTGATCGCCGGCTTCACCCTGGAAGCCCGCGCCGGCGAGGTCTACTACCTGCGCTACGACGAGACCCACACGCCGCCCAAGTACGAACACACCACTGGCCAGGGTGCCGGCCCGCTGCAACTGGTGGGCAAGGAGCTGGGCTCGCGGGAAATCCCCGCCACGCGGCAGGTCCAGGGTCCGGTGAGCATCGCCGCCAGCGGCAAGGAAGTCGAAGGGCCGGGCTTCTTCGAACGCCTCGGTCTGTGATGTGCTGACTGCTGGAAATCCCCGGAATAGACGGTCTCAGGCCCTGAAGTGCTGAAGAGTTTTCGGACTCCTCTTTGAGAATCCTGGCGATTTCTTAACCCTGTCCGGGGGCAGAAGAATCGTGACTCCACATCCACGGAGTCACGCTATGGAACAGGCCGACAGCAACAAGATCGGGGTGGTGGCGGCCACCCTGATGGTGGCGGGCAACATGATGGGATCGGGGGTTTTCATGCTCCCGGCCAACCTGGCTACCACCGGCGGCATTGCCCTCTACGGATGGTTCATCACCATTGTCGGCGCGGTGTCGCTGGCCCTGGTCTTCGCCAAGCTGTCGGCAATCGATCCGGCAGCGGGCGGCCCCTATGCCTACACCAAGAAGTCCTTCGGCAACTACATGGGCTACCAGACCAACCTGATCTACTGGTTGGCCAACGTCGTCGGCAACGTCGGTCTCGCGGTGGCCGGCCTGGGTTACCTGTCGCATTTCTTCCCCAGCCTGAAGGATCCGCTGGTCTCCGCGATGGCGCAGATCGCGGTGATCTGGTTCTTCACCTACGCCAACATCCTCGGCCCGTCGGTGGTCGGCAAGCTGCAGTCGTTCACGACCGTGTTCGCCTTGTTCCCGATCATTGGCATGGCGCTGCTGGGCTGGTTCTGGTTCAGCGGCGATATCTACGAGGCCGGCTGGAACGTGTCGGGCAAGAGCGGCTTCGAAGCAGTCGGCTCCACGCTGAACTACACGCTCTGGGCCTTCATCGGCGTCGAGAGCGCCTCGGTATCGGCAGGCGTGGTGCGTGACCCGGCGCGCAACGTGCCGATCGCCACCGTGGGCGGAGTGCTCATCGCCGCGGTCTGCTACGTACTCAGCTCCACGGCGATCATGGGCATGATCCCGAACAAGGATCTGCTCGCCTCCAGCGCTCCCTTCGCGGATGCCGCGCGTCTGGCGCTGGGGGATACCGCCGCCAACGTCGTGGCCCTCTGCGCGGCCATCGGCTGCCTCGGCTCTCTGGCCGGCTGGACGCTGCTCGTCGGGCAGACGGCCAAGGCGGCGGCGGACGATGGCCTGTTCGGCAAGATCTTCGCCAAGGTCAATGCCAAGGGCGTGCCCTCGGCAGGCCTGGCCATCGTCGCGGCGATCATGAGCGTCCAGGTGCTGGCGACCATGTCGCCGACCGCCAGCGAACAGTTCGGCAAGATCGCTTCCATTGCGGTGATCATGACGCTGCTGCCGTACATCTATTCGGCTGTCGCCATCAAGGTGCTGGGCTACCGGAAGATGCCCGCCCGCCAGTACGGCTTCTATACCTTCGTGGGCGTCATCGCTGCGATCTACAGCCTGTGGGCGATGGTCGGCTCCGATGGCGAGCAGACACGCTGGTCGCTGATCTTCGTGGTCTCGACGATCATCTTCTACGAGCTGTCGATCAACAGCATGCGTACCGTCGAGGAAACCGGCGTGCACCCGGGTGGCGTCTCTCCGGGCTGGATCCGCTTCGGCACCCTGGCACTGACCATCCTCGCGCTGGTGGCGATGTTCTGGGTGTCGGTCGGTCGTCATGACAACCTCAACCTGCGTCCTCGGGTGCCGCAACCGGCAACTGCCGCCTCCGTCACCGCTACGGCACCGCCCGCCGGCGTCCCTGCCGCCAACTGATCCCTTCGCCTGCATGCGCCTTCTCCGATGGCGCTGAAGGCGGGGCAGGCGCCTGCCTGGCTGGTGGCGCGAGAGCTGCCAGCCGTTTCGAGGAGTTTCCATGTCCGAGCCCATTACCAAGAACACGCTGGATATCGTGGTCCTGATGGCCCATGAAGCGCTGGACCAGGCTACGTCAGCAGGACGAGCCGCGCGCGCGCTGGTGCAGGATCTCGAGCGTCGCGGGGTGGTCGTGCTGATTGCTGCGAGTGCCGAGGATGCTTGTGCCGTCATCGACTCGAACCCTGCACTGCAGTCCGTACTGCTGAACTGGGAATTGCCCGGCGGGGCGCAGTCGGTGCTGGAAGCAGTGCGCCGGCGGCATGCACAGCTGCCCGTCTTCCTCATGGCTTCGCGCGGCAACGCGGCCGCCATCGACTTGCAGGCGTTGCGTCTATCGGACGATTTCATCTGGCTGCTGGAAGACACCACCGACTTCATCGGAGGCCGCATCATTGCCGCCGTCGAGCGCTATCGCGACGCGGTGCTGCCTCCGATGTTCAAGGCGCTGATGAAGTTCTCCCGAGTCTACGAATACTCCTGGCACACGCCGGGCCACACCGGCGGCACGGGCTTCCTCAAGGCGCCAGCCGGGCGCGCTTTCTTCGACTTCTTCGGCGAAGAGCTGCTGCGCTCGGACCTGTCGATCTCCGTCGGCGATCTGGGCTCGCTGCTCGACCACAGCGGTCCCATCGGCGAGAGCGAGCGCTACGCCGCGCGGGTGTTCGGCGCTCATCGCAGCTATCACGTCACCAATGGCTCCTCGACCTCCAACCGGGTCATCCTGATGGCCAGCGTCACCCGCGACCAGATCGCGCTGTGCGACCGCAACTGCCACAAGTCGGCCGAGCATGCGATGACCATGTCGGGGGCGATCCCGACTTATCTGGTGCCCTCGCGCAACCACCTCGGGCTGATCGGCCCGATCCTGCCCGAGCGGCTGACGCCCGTCGCGGTGAGGCGCCATATCGCCGAAAACGCACTGGCCCATCCGGGCATCGATCCGACGCCCCGCCACGCGATCATCACCAACTCCACCTACGACGGACTTTGCTACAACGTGGCGCGGGTCGAGGAGTTGCTCGGCCAGAGTGTCGACCGCCTGCACTTCGATGAGGCCTGGTACGGCTATGCGCGCTTCAACCCCCTCTACCGCCAGCGCCACGCCATGCATGGCGATCCGGCCGAGCACAGGGCAGACCGCCCCACGGTGTTCGCCACCCAGTCCACCCACAAGCTGCTGGCGGCCTTGTCCCAGGCCTCGTTCATTCATGTGCGCGATGGGCGCAACCCGGTGGAACATGCGCGCTTCAACGAGTCGTTCATGATGCATGCGTCCACCTCGCCGCAGTACGCGATCATCGCCTCCAACGATGTGTCGGCCGCCATGATGGACGGGCAGGGCGGAGTGGCGCTGACCACCGACGCCATCCGCGAGGCTGTGGCCTTCCGTCGCCTGCTGGCGCGCCTGAACAACGACTTCGCCGAGCAGGGCGACTGGTTCTTCGATGCCTGGCAACCCGACGAGGTGCGCGATCCGAAAAGCGGTCGCAAGGTGCCGTTCTTCGAGGCGGATGAAGAGCTTCTGGTCAGCGACCCGCAGTGCTGGTGCCTGTCACCGGGAGCACAGTGGCATGGTTTTGGCGAGATCGAGGAAGGCTACTGCATGCTCGATCCGATCAAGGTGTCGGTGGTGACGCCTGGTGTCGCGCCCAATGGCGGGTTGATGCCGGTCGGCATTCCCGCGGCGGTCCTCACAAGCTATCTGGCGCAACAGGGCATAGTGGTGGAGAAGACCACCGACTTCACCTTGCTGTTCCTCTTCTCCATCGGCGTGACCAAGGGCAAGTGGGGGACGCTGGTCAACGCGCTGCTGGGCTTCAAGCGTGACTACGACGGCAACCTTCCGCTGCCGCGCGTGTTGCCGCAGTTGGTCTCGAGCTGGCCGCAGCGCTACGGCGACATGGGGCTCAAGGATCTCTGCGACCGGATGTTCGAAAGCATGGCCGAACTGCAGACCACTACCCTGATGGGCCAGGCCTTCTCGTTGCTGCCCGAGCCGCGACTGACGCCAACCGCCGCCTATGAGCAACTGGTGAGGAACAACATCGAGCAGCTGACCCTGCAGGAAATGAGTGGCCGCACCGTGGCGACTGGCGTGGTGCCCTATCCGCCGGGCATTCCGCTGTTGATGCCGGGTGAGAATGCCGGTTCGGGCGACGGCCCGGTACTGGGTTACCTGAAGGCATTGGAAGCCTTCGACCGGCGTTTCCCGGGCTTCGCCCACGATACCCATGGCGTCGAGGTCGAGGACGGTTTCTACCGTATCGCCTGTCTCAAGGACTGATGCCCGGAGACTGACGGACCGGCGACGGAGCGTGCACCGTCGTCGGTTTTTTCCTGTCTGGTTGTCTGTTTTTAGGGGTATGAGATGAACTCATAGCCCCTTGAGTTTTTATGGTTACCGGAGCGCTTTTGCCCGGTGCTAAAAATCATCGCACCTGCTCATCGACAACAACAAAGAGCGACGCGACATGATCACCTGCCTGCTTTCCCTTCCCTCGATCCGTCCTCCGCGTTCCGGCCTGTCCGGTGCCTTCGCGCACCTGTCCGACTCGCCTGTCGATTCCTGATCCCACACCGTCTTTCTCCCGGCGTCCCTGCGCCGGTTTTGCCACGGGCCGCGCACGCAGGCCCGGGCTTTCTTACACCCCCACGGTTCCATGAGGTCCCCCATGAAAAAGCTCGACCTGTACATCGGTGAAGGTTTCGAAGGCCCCGGCGTCAACGCCGCGCACATCAACATCCTGCTCGGCCCGCGCAGCGGCCCGGCCGGCCAGGCCTTCTCCAACAGCCTGGCTTCGCCCAGCCAGGGCCACTGCCCGTTCATGGTGATCGCCCAGCCGAACATCCCGGTGAAGCCGATGACCCTCTATGTGAACAAGGCCGAGATCAACGGTGACCTGCACGCCAACGCCACCTGGGGCGCGTCCCAGGCAGGCATCGCCAGGGCGGTGACCGAGGCGCTGCTGGACGGCACCCTGCCGCCCGAAGCCGAGGACGAGTGGGCCATCGTCACCGCCAACTGGGTCAACCCGGGCTGCGACGACCTCGATGCCGTCTACCGCAACAACTACAACGCCTGCCGCACCGCGATCCGCGCGGCGCTGAGTTGCAAGCCCGAGCGCGCGCAGCTGGCGGACGTGGTCAACGCCATCGCCAACCCCTTCTACACCCCCAAGGCCTGAGGACAGCAGCATGCAATACATCCGTCTTGGCAACTCCGGCCTGCAGGTCTCCAAGCTGTGCCTGGGCACCATGAACATGGGCACCCCGGACTGGAAACCGTGGATCTTCGATGAGGCGAAGAGCGAGCCGATCGTGAAGCACGCGCTGGATGCCGGGGTGAACTTCATCGACCTCGCCGACTTCTACTCCGCCGGCGTCGGCGAGGAGGTGGTCTGCCGCATCCTCAAGCGCCTGGTGCGCCGCGAGGACGTGGTGATCACCACCAAGGTCGGCTACGGCACCCGCCCCGGCATCAACGCCAGTGGCCACTCGCGCAAGCACATCATGGACGGCATCGATGCCTCGCTGAAGCGCATGGGCATGGATTACGTCGATATCTACATGCTGCACTTCTACGACGTGAACACCCCGGTGGAAGAGGTGATGGGCGCGCTGAACGACATCGTCCGCGCCGGCAAGGCCCGCTACATCGGCGTGTCGACCATGCTCACCGGCCAGTTGGCGAAGATCCTCATGGCCTGCGAGCGCAATGGCTGGGTCAAGCCGATCAACATGCAGCTGCAGCTCAACTGCGCCTACCGCGAGGAAGAGCGCGAGATGATCCCGTTCTGCCGCGACCAGGGCCTCGGCGTCTCGGTATTCAGCCCGCTGGCGCGCGGCCTGCTGACCGGCGACGTAAGTTCCACGCGCAACCAGACCGACTTCTTCACCCAGCAGATGTACGCCGACGAGGCCTCCTTCGAGATCGCCCGTTCCGTGCAGCGTGTGGCCCAGCGCCGCGGCGTATCCAACGCGCAGATCGCCCAGGCCTGGGTCCTGCAGCACTCGGGTGTGGACTGCATGCTGGTCGGCGCCGACACCACCGCGCAGTTCGACAGCGCCCTGGCTGCCCTGGAAACGCGCCTGGACGACGAGGAAATCCACGAGCTGGAGCGCAACTACACGCCCTGCGACGTGATCAACGACTACACCGCCGGCAAGCGCATCCTGCGTGCCGCCCGGCCAATGCGCGAAGCTTTCGCGCTGACGGAGGCAGTGGCATGAGCGAGCTGCTGAAGACCGGCCATTACATAGACGGCAAATGGGTGGCCGGCGGTGCCACCTACCCTGTACGCAACCCAGCCAGCGGCGGGCTGATCGTCGACGTGGCCCGTGGCGGCGCCGAGGAAACCAATGCCGCCATTGCCGCCGCCGAGCGCGCGCTGCCGGCCTGGCGCGCGCTGACGGCCAAGGAGCGCAGCGCACGCGTCCGCCGCTGGGGCGAGCTGATGCTGCAGCGCCAGGATGACCTGGCGCGGCTGCTCAGCACCGAGCAGGGCAAGCCGCTGGCCGAGGCCAGGGGCGAAGTGGTCTACGCGTCGAGCTTCCTCGAGTGGTTCGCCGAGGAAGCCAAGCGCGTTTACGGCGACGTGATCCCCTCGCACAAGGTCGATGCGCGCATCGTGGTGATCAAGCAGGCGATCGGTGTGGTCGCGGCGATCACCCCATGGAACTTCCCGCTGGCGATGGTCACCCGCAAGGTCGGTCCGGCGCTGGCCGCCGGTTGCACCATGATTCTCAAACCGTCGGAAGAAACCCCGCTGTCGGCCTTCGCCCTCGCGGTGCTGGCGGAAGAGGCGGGCATTCCACCGGGCGTGTTCAACATCGTCTCCGGTGATGCTCCGGCCATTGGCGGTGCGCTGCAGGCATCCGGAGCGGTTCGCAAGCTGTCGTTCACCGGCTCCACCCGCACCGGCAAGCTGCTGATGCGCCAGGCCGCCGAGACACTGAAAAAGGTCTCGCTGGAACTGGGCGGCAACGCGCCCTTCATCGTCTTCGACGACGCCGATATCGATGCCGCCGTGCGCGGTGCCATGGCCTCGAAGTTCCGCAACAACGGGCAGACCTGCGTGTGCGTGAACCGCTTCTATATCCAGGAGCGGGTCTACGAAGCCTTCGTCTCGCGCCTGACCAAGGCCGTCAGCGCGATGCGCGTCGGCAATGCGCTGGAAGGTGAAACCGAGCAGGGCCCGCTGATCAACGAAGCGGCGCTGGCCAAGGTCGAGCAGCACGTTGGCGACGCCGTGGAGAAGGGCGCCAAGTTGCTCTGCGGTGGCCGTCGCCACGCGCTGGGCGGCACCTTCTACGAACCCACGGTGCTGGCCGAAGCGACCCCGCAGATGCTGATCGCCAGCGAGGAAACCTTCGGTCCGGTCGCTGCCTGCTTCCGCTTCCGCGACGAGGCGGAAGTGCTGGAAATGGCCAACGACACGCCCTTCGGCCTCTCCGCCTACTTCTACAGCCGCGATATCGGCCGCGTCTGGCGCATGGCCGAAGGCCTGGAAGCCGGCATGGTCGGCATCAACGAAGGCATCATCTCCACCGAAGTGGCACCTTTCGGCGGCATCAAGGAATCGGGCCTGGGCCGCGAAGGTTCGAAGTACGGCATCGAGGACTACGTGGAGATCAAGTACCTGCTCATGGGTGGCCTGTCCGCCTGACGCCCGGCCAAGGAGTTCTGTCTCATCCGCCGCGCCGTCCGGGGCGCGGCGGCTCAACCTCGCTGTGTTTCCAATAACAAAAAGTCGGAGACGATCATGTCGGGTCAACCAGTCAAAATCGATGACCTGCCCATCGGCAGGTTCCACATCAAGATCGCCGGCCTCACCTTCGGCGCCCACTTCACCGATGGCTACATCCTCGGCCTCATTGGTATCGCCTTCACCCTGATCAACCCGCAGATGGCGCTGACGCCGTTCTGGCAGGGCCTGATCGGCAGCTCGGCACTGTTCGGCCTGTTCCTCGGCAGCCTGTTCTTTGGCTGGATTTCCGATCACCTCGGCCGGCAGAAGATCTTCCTGATCAGCTTCGTGCTGATCACGGCGGCCTCGGTGATGCAGTTCTATGTCGAAACCGCAACGCAGCTGCTGCTCTGCCGGGTGCTGATCGGCATTGGCCTGGGCGGCGACTTCAGCGTCGGCCACGCCATGCTCGCCGAGTTCTCGCCGCGCAAGCACCGTGGCGTGCTGCTGGGTTCCTTCAGCGTGATCTGGACCTTCGGCTACGTTGCCGCCACCTTCGTCGGCACTGCGCTGCTGTCGCTGGGCGACGATGCCTGGCGCTGGATGCTGGCCTCCTCGGCGATCCCCGCGGCGATGATCCTGATCGCCCGCATCGGCACTCCGGAGTCGCCACGCTGGCTGATCCACAAGGGGCGCGTCGAGGAAGCCCGCGCCATCGTGCACAAGCACCTGGGCGCCAACGTGGAGATCGACGAGGAGGTCATCACGCGCAAGCACGCCGGCTACGGCGCGCTGTTCAGTCGCGAGTACCGCAAGCGTACGGCGTTCAACTGCCTGTTCTTCATCTGCATCGTCATGCCGTATTTCGCCATCTACACCTTCCTGCCGTCGATCCTGCAGAAGATGGGGCTGTCCGAAGGCTTCGGCACCGAGATGATGCTCAACGCGCTGCTGGTGGTCGGTGCGGTGCTGGGCATCTGGTGCACCGTCCGGTTCACCCGCCGCGGCTTCCTCATCAATTCGTTCCTGATCCTCGCCGCCGCGCTGTTCCTGCTGGTGCTGCTGCCGAGCAGCATGGCCTGGCTGATGGTGGCGTGCTTCGGCCTGTTCACCCTGGTGCTGTCGGCGGTGAGCAACCTGGTCGGTGTCTACCCGGCGGAGAGCTTCCCCACCGAAGTGCGCGCCGGCGGTATCGGCCTGGCCACCGCCGCCAGCCGCCTGGGCTCGGCGCTGAGCACCTTCCTCCTGCCGGTCAGCGTGGCGGGCATCGGCCTCAATCCGACGATGGCGATACTCGCCGGCATCCTGCTGCTGGGGGCGATCATCTCCATCGCCTGGGCGCCGGAAACCAAGAACCTGACGCTGACTGATGCCTGCCGCGCGGAGGCCGAGGGTGACGCCGACAAGGCAACGGGCAAGGCGGCAAGCCTGGCCTGATCCGCTGGGTAACCATTTGACGGACGCACCGGGAAACCGGTGCGTCCGTTTTTTTGGGGAAGAATTTTTCTGTCCAGGATGACCAATCGTCAGCCTTTGTGTGGCGTCGCGTAGGAATTCGGTGCAACTGACAGGAGGTCTGTCCTTATCGTTTTTTCCCTGATTTCAGCGTCCTGTCGGGCGACTAAGGTAACGACTTCAGCCATGGGTGGAGATGTCTGGCGCGGCCTTCTCGGTCGTTTCGGCATTGCCCGGTGGCCTGTTCCGGTGAAGGAGTTGCCATGCACCTTGAGTCCGCTTTTGCCGTCGACACGCTGAGCTGTTCACCGGGGGCTGCACGCTATCCAGGGGGCGGCGTTCCTTCTCCATTGGCAGCCGATATCCGGCATCGTCTACCCCTGGCGAGGGGGCTGCAGGCAGCGCTGCTGATCTGCGCCGCTCTGCTGGGCGGCTGCATGTCCGACCAGGAGTTTCTCGCGCAGAACCAGAATGCCGCGCTCAGCGCGACCTTCGCGCGGGCGCGGTTCGAACTCGACTGCCCGGACGTCACGACATCGGTGCTGTCCAGCAAGGTCACCCAGGTCCGTCTTGCCGGCGTCAGCAACCGCACCGAATACACCATCGGCGCCCGCGGCTGTGGCCGCCAGGCGGTGTACATCACCTACTGCCTCGATCCAGACACCTGCAATGCGATCAGCGATACCGCCCGGGTTTCCGAGTAGCGGTAGCGGTCGCCCGTTGTTCGTCGCGTTTCCACAACACCGAGCCCAAGGAGGGTTTCATCATGCGTTTCCTAAAGTCCCTGCCGATGATCAGCGCACTGGCGCTGGCGATTGCCACTCCCGTGATGGCGAAGGACATTCCGCTGGGGACCGCCGTCGAAGCCGATGAGGTGGTGACCAGGGTCATTTCCGTCGATGCCAAGGACCGCCGAATCGTCGTCGCCGATGCCGCCGGCAAGCCCGTGACGGTCCAGGTGACCGACGCCGCCCAGGACCTTGGCCACCTGAAGGCGGGCGACGCCATCGGTGCGCTGGTCATCCACTCCGCCGCCTTCGACCTGGATACCCAGGTACAGAGCCAGGCACCGGGGGGCATCGAGGCCGAAGGTGCTGCCCTGGCCACACCGTCCAATCCTCACCCGGGGGGTGACGCGTTCCGCATGGCGCGCGTGCAACTCAAAGTTCTCGCAGTCAACCTGGCGAAGCATCAGATCACCTTCGAAGGCCCGGATGGTTCCAACAAGGTCGTCTCCGTCGACGACCCAAAACTGCGCAGCAAGATGAGCGAGTTGAAGGTCGGCCAGATGCTCAACGTGACCTTCACGGACTCGCTGCAGATCGTCACTGCCCACCCAGCGGCGCAAGCCGCAGCTTCGACCCCATCCTCCCACTGATACGAATCCGGAGCTCCTACGTCCCGCACAGGGGCTCCGGCCCTCGTTCTTGCCATTGCCCGGCGATGACTCAATGGAATTCAGAACCATGCGCTTGACTGACCTCGGCTGCCCTTGTGCAGTGCTATTCACCGCTGCCTGCCTCGTGGCCTGCGGACCGGAGGGCAAGGCCCCCGCCGCAGCCGCCCCGACAAGCGTCACTACGGTGACGACCAGACCGGAGAGCCTGCCGGCAAGCCTTACCTTTGTCGGTCAGACGCAAAGTCCCCAGGCAGTGGATATACGAGCGCGCGTCAACGGGTACCTGCTCAAGCGCAACTACACCGAAGGGGCCGTCGTGAAAGCGGGTCAAGTGCTGTTCGAGATCGACCACGCCCCCTTCCTCGCCGACCTGGCTTCGGCCAGGGCGGAGTTTCAGGCGCAGAAGGCTCGCTACGATCGGGCCAAGGCGAACCTGGACCGGGTTCTGCCGCTGGCTGCGGAAAACGCCTTGAGTCCGAAGGACCGCGATGACGCCATTGGCACGGCGAAGGCGGCAGAGGCTTCGATGCAGGCGGCGCAGGCCGCGGTGAATACCCAGGAACTCAATCTCTCCTACACCTATGTCCGCGCGCCGGTGGATGGCGTCAGCGATTACGCACGGGTGAATGACGGCACTTACGTGAATGCCAGCAATGCCTTGCTGACGACGGTCTCGACCCTGGACCCCATGCGCGTGGTCCTGAGCGTGAGCGAGGAGCAGTTCCTTGCCATACGCAACCTGCGCGACAGCGGCCGGCTGGTCATGCCGGCCGACCAGCGCCTGGAGGCGGACCTGCTGATGGCGGACGGCTCCGGCTATCCGCACACCGGCCTGGTGACCTTCACCTCGACCGTCTTCAACCAGCAGACCGGCACGTTCATGGTGCGTGCCGACTTCGCCAACCCCAAGGGCGACCTGCATCCGGGGCAGTTCGTGCGTATCACGCTCAAGGGCGCGAGCTACGCCAATGCCATCCAGGTACCGCAGCGGGCGGTCATGCATGGTCCGAAGGGCGACTTCGTGTACATCGCCGGGGCTGATGGCAAGGCCGAGGCGCGTCCGGTGCAGGTGGCTGATCCGGCCGGTGAGTTCTGGCGGGTCGAGAGCGGCCTCAAGGGCGGCGAACAGGTGGTGGTCGACGGCGCCGGGAAGCTCATGCCGGGTGCGCCGCTGAAAGTGACCGGTGCGGCGCCGGCCGGCAGCTTCGGCACTCCCGCCACGAAGTCTGAGTGAGGGGGCGGCCATGCTTTCGCGTTTCTGCATCGATCGTCCGATCTTCGCCATGGTGCTGTCGCTGATCATCATCATCGCCGGCGGCGTGTCCATCTTCGCCCTGCCGGTGGCGCAATATCCGGACATCACACCCATCCAGATCACCGTGACGGCGACCTACCCGGGCGCCGATTCGCAGACCATCGCCTCCACTGTCGCCGCGCCCATCGAGACCCAGGTCAACGGCGTGGACAACATGCTGTACATGCAATCGGTCAGCTCGCCCACCGGCCAGATGACCCTCAACGTCTACTTCGATATCGGCACCGACCCGGACATCGCCCAGGTCCAGGTGCAGAACCGCGTCAGCCAGGCGCTGGCACAGCTGCCGCAATCCGTTCAGGCGAACGGGGTCAACGTGCAGAAACGCTCCTCCAGCTTCCTCATGCTGCTGGCCATCTATTCTCCGGACAACAGCTTCGACCAGAAGTACGTCGGCAACTACGCCAACCTCTACGTGCTGGATACGATCAAGCGTATCCAGGGGGCGAACCAGGCGCAGATCATGGGCGATGCCGACCTGGCCCTGCGCGTCTGGCTCAAGCCTGACCGGATGGCGGAACTGGGCATCACGGCGAGCGACGTACAGAACGCCGTCAGCCAGCAGAACCAGCAGTTCGGCGCCGGCAACATCGGCCAGGCACCCACCCAGGGGCGCATGGAACTGACCTATCCCCTGGTGACGCCGGGGCGGATGAAGACCGCCAGGGAGTTCGAGGACATCATCCTGCGTGCCGATTCCAGCGGGACCGCCATCGTTCGCCTGGGCGACGTGGCCAGCGCGGAGATCGGGCTCAATCAGTACACCATGCGTTCGGCGATCAACGGCAAGACGGCCACGCTGATCGCGGTCTACCAGCAAGCCGGTTCCAACGCACTGGAGGTCTCGAAGAACGTCCGCACCGCGCTGTCCGAGATGTCCAGGACCTTCCCCCACGGCATTGACTACGTCGTTTCACTGGATACCACGGAGTTCGTGCGCTCCTCCATTCATGAGGTGGTGGTGACGTTGCTGATCGCCATCGCCCTGGTGGTGCTGGTGGTGTTCATCTTCCTGCAGAGCGTGCGCAGCACGCTGATTCCCGTGGCGGCCGTGGTGGTGGCGGTGGTGGGGACCTTCGGTGCCCTGCTGGCACTGGGGTTCTCGATCAACCTGCTGACGCTGTTCGCTTTGGTACTGGCCATCGGCATCGTGGTGGACGACGCCATCGTGGTGGTGGAGAACGTCGAGCGGAACATGGAGCAACTCAAGCTCGGCGCCCGCGAGGCGACGATCAAGGCGATGGAGGAAGTCACCGGCCCGGTGATCGCCATCGTGCTGGTGCTCTGCGCGGTGTTCGTTCCCGTGGCCTTCGTCAGCGGCACCACCGGCTTGTTGTATCGGCAGTTCGCCCTGACCATCGCCTGCTCGGTGGTCATCTCCGGCTTCGTCGCGCTGAGTCTCTCGCCGGCGCTGGCGGCACTGATACTCAAGCCCGGTCAGCACGCGCGCTGGAAAGGCTTCCAGTGGTTCAACACGGCCTTCGACAAGCTGACCCGTGGCTACGTGAGTCTGGTCTCGGTGGTGGTACGGCGGCTCGTGGTGGCGCTGGCGCTGTTCGCCGGCATGCTGCTCTGCATCTACGTGCTGTTTGCACGGATTCCAACCAGCTTCGTGCCGGAGGAAGACCAGGGCTACCTGCTGGTGGCCGTGATGATGCCCGACTCGGCGAGCCTCGATCGCACCGAGGCCATCACCGAGCAGGTCGCTACCCTGTTCCGCCAGCATCCAGCCGTTCAGGATGCCTCTGCGGTGTCCGGCTACAGCTTCATCGATGGACAGAGCCAGACCAACATGGGCACGGTGTTCATCAACCTGAAGCCGTCGGAGCAGCGCAAGGGCTTCGAGCTTTCCGCCGAGGGCGTGATCCGGGCGCTGTATCCCAGGCTCGCGAGTATTCCCCAGGCGCGGATCATCCCGATCAACCCGCCGTCGATTCCGGGGCTGGGCACCCAGGGCGGCTTCGAATTCTGGGTGGAGAACCGCGGCGACGGCGATGCCAGAGCCTTGCAGGACGCTACCTGGAAGCTCATCGGCGCCAGCGCCGAGCGTCCCGAACTGTCCGGCCTTATCAGTACCTTCCAGGCTTCCACGCGGCAGATGCGCATTGCCGTGGACAATGCCAAGGCGGAGACGCTGGGTGTACCGATGGCCGATGTCTATGGCGCGCTGCAGACCCAGTTCGGCTCCTCCTACATCAGCCAGTACGTACTGGGCAGCCGGGTGTGGCAGGTGATCCTGCAGGGGGCTCCGCAGTACCGGGGCTCGCCGACTGACCTGGGCTATCTCTACGTCAAGCAGAAGAACGACAAGATGATCCCGCTGTCTGCCCTGGTGAAGACCGAATTCACCTCCGGGCCGAGCCTGGTGACTCGCTTCAATAACTTCCCGGCCGCGAAGATCACCGGCAACGCCGGAGCAGGCTACAGCTCAGGCGACTCCATCGCCGCGATGCAGCAACTCGCCTCCCGGGTATTGCCGGCGGGCTACAGCTACGCGTGGAGCGGCGAAGCCTTCGAGGAGAACAAGTCGGGCAACACCACGGTGCTGGTGTTCATCTTCGGCATCGTCATGGTGTTCCTGATCCTGGCGGCACAGTACGAGTCCTGGTCGTTGCCGCTGACGGTCCTCAGCGCGGTGCCCTTCGGCATCTTCGGCGCGCTGGTGGCCATCTGGGCGCGCGGCATTCCCAACGACGTGTACTTCCAGATCGGCCTGGTCACTCTGGTGGGGTTGGCGGCGAAGAACGCGATCCTGATCGTCGAGTTCGTCATCCTCCAGCGCCAGGCGGGGCTATCGCCGATGGACGCCGTGCTCAAGGCTGCCGAGCTGCGCCTGCGCCCGATCATCATGACCTCGCTGGCGTTCATCTTCGGTGCCGTGCCGCTGGCCATTGCCACGGGTGCAGGGTCCAACTCCCGTCACTCCATCGGCACCGGCATCATCGGCGGCATGCTCGCCGCTACCAGCCTGGCGTTGCTGTTCGTGCCGCTGTTCTCCTATCTGGTCGAGCGTGCCGGCGAGCGGCGTGCGAAGAACAAGGAAGCCACTCGAACACCTGTCGTCGCAAACGGCGCTGGCAGCGACTCTGCCACGGAGACCCACTGATGAACGCCAGGAAATTGTTGTTGGCGCTGGCCGTCGCCGGAGCGTCGGGTTGCATGGTCGGGCCTGACTATCAAAGACCGGACGTCGACCTGCCGTCGTCTTACAGGGCCCATCTGGCGACTCCCTCCGCGGAAGTCGCCGGCCCCTGGTGGGGGCAGTTCGGCTCGCCCACCCTGACCTCCCTGGTGGGTGAGGGCTTGAGCAACAACCTCGACCTGCAACGCGCCACTGCACGCATCGAGCAGTACCGTGGCCAACTGCGCAGCGTTCGTGCCGGTCTGTTCCCGCAACTCGGCCTGGGCATGAGCGGGCAGCGTGGGCGAAGCGACAAGTTCGTCGATACGCCGCTTTCCAACTTCGATGGCGTTGCCAATCAGTACCAGACAGGCCTGAACGCCAGCTGGGAAATCGACCTGTGGGGGCGTCTGCGCCGGCAAAGCGAAGCGGCCAGCGCACAACTGCTGGGCTCGCAATATGCCCAGCGCGGCGTCGCGCTCAGTCTGGCCAGTTCGATCAGTGCAGGCTATCTCAACCTCCTGGCGCTGGACGAGCAACTGGCCATCGCCGAACAGACGGCGCAGACGCGCAAGGAAGCCCTGGGCATCTTCCAGAAGCGCTATGACCGCGGTGTGATCCGGCAGATCGAACTCAGTCAGGCGCAGAATGACTACTGGGCGACCCAGGCCGCCATCCCGCCGTTACGGGCCAGAATCGCCTCGGCGGAGAACTCGTTGTCGGTACTGCTCGGCCGCAACCCCGGTCCCATTGTGCGCCATGAGCGGTTGTCGTCCTTACACGCACCCAGGCTGCCGGATGTCCTTCCGGCCAGCCTGCTGTCGCGGCGTCCGGACCTGCTGCAGGCAGAGCAGGCCGTCGTGGCCAGTAACGCGATGGTCGGTGCGGCGCAGGCGCTTTACCTGCCAGACCTCAACCTCAGCGGGATGATCGGCTTCAGCCGCGGCGAGAGCGGGCAGTTGTTCGAAAGCGCCTCGAAGGTCTGGAGTCTGGCATTGGGCCTGAACCAGACCGTCTTCGACGCGGGGGCGATCTCCGGGCAGGTGCTGCAGGCGAAGTCCGAGTACCAGCAGTCGGTGCTGGCATACCAGGGCGCGGTTAAGTCGGCGTTGGCGGACGTCAACGATGCCCTGGTCGGAACCCGCGAATCGGCGGCGCAACTGGCTGCCGTCGAACATCAGGTCATGTCGTTGCAGACCTATGCGCAGCAGGCGCGACGCCTCTACGAAGGGGGGTATTCCACCTATCTGGAGGTCACCACTTCGCAGGAGAAGCTCTTCGATGGTCAGTTGCAGGAGGTGAGCAGCCGTCTCGCCGCATTGAATGCCTACAACTCGCTGTACCTGGCGGTGGGGGGCGAGCCGGGGCCTGAGGGGACGGCACTTTTCAAGCCCGTGGTGAGTCGCTGAGACGACGTGGAGGACGGATCTGTGACATTGGCATTATCACGTCGCCCAGGGGAGGAGATCCGCATTTCCTGCGGCGAGGGGGTGAGCGACGATGAAATCCTCGCGGCTGTACGTGGGGATGGGCTGGTGGTGCGGGTGGAGGGGATTTTCACCTCGCTCTCGCGGACGCCGGTGAAGGGCTTGATAGTGCGCCTTTCCATTCAGGCGCCTCCCTGCATGGCGGTGTTGCGCGAGGAGTTGATGGGCACGCCAGAAAGCCGCTAGCCCACCTTCGGCGGCGCCCCCCGGTCATCTCATGGGAGGCGCCTCGGGCGATCAGTGCTGCGGAACCACGCGGGCGCCGTTGCCGCTACCCTCGATATAGACAGCCATACCCTGGCTCAGGCTGGGGTTGACGGGCTGGGTCACCGAGACCAGTACGCCGTTCTTCAGGCGCACGATGACCTGTTGTGCCTCCTTGGGCTGATCGTAGTGTTTCTTTTCTTCGTAGTTCCCGCCCAGTGCGCCACCCAGTGCGCCGGCCACCATCGCGACATCCCGCCCGGTACCGTGGCCGATCAGGCTGCCCAGTGCCGCACCGCCAACGCCGCCGATCACGGCGCCGATGCCACTGTCGTGGTTGGTCTGCATCTGCGTCAGGCTGAGCTGTTCGATACGCCCGGTGCGAATCTCCATTTCCCCCGGCCCGCCGTTGCCCGCGTCCACCGTCGAGCAGGCGCTGAGGGAAAAGGCGAGCAAGGCACTGGCGAGCCAGGATATTGCTGATTTCATTGATCGGTACCTCGACTGTAGGAGCTATTGCAGCGCGCCCTCATTGGCACGCCTGTCGTCGAGGTTAAGGGGAAGCTCCTGGCGATGCGCCGGGGCGGAACCTGTACCGGAAATATCGCGGCTGACTCTAGGACGCTTCTGGCAGCCCGCTCCCGGGAGTGGCGTCAAGAATGGGGCGCACGCCGATCGGGGCATGCAGAAGAGACATGAGGGGTGCTCCGTCATCATGCCTCTGACTTGAGCCAGTCACCTGACGGCGAGTCAGGTACCTGGCTCTTTTTTGTCTGGCGTTGGTGGCAGCGCTCAGGGATTGCGCTCCGCGTTCAGCCAGTGCTGGAAGCGCTCCACCTTCGACAGTCCCAGCTTGTCGCTGGCGATGTCCAGCCAGTAGCCGTAGGGACCGAGCACCTCGACGGGAGTGATCGGCAGCAGGCTGCCGTTGTCCAGTTCCCGTTCGATCATCTGCCGGTCGATCACTGCCAGCCCACCACCGGCCAGGGCCGTATGGATGACCTGGTCCAGGGTGCTGAACTCGATCCCGCTGGCTGCGTCGATGTCGCTGCGGCCGACCGCTTCCAGCCAGTTTTCCCAGACCCTCAGACGCTTGCCCTCGTGGAGGATATGCAGCAACGGGTACGCGCCAAGTTCGGGTGGCTGTTCGCCTTCGAACAACTCGGGGCTGGCCACGGCGATGTGGCGCTCCATCACCAGCAGCTCGCTATGACAGTGCGCAGCCTGCTCCAGGCCGAACCGGATGCGGCAATCCAGTTCGCCGGCACTGTCGTCACCCTGCTGGTTGGTGATGCTCAGGCTGATGTCCGGATAGCGTTTGAGGAAGCTGCGCAGGCGCGGCGACAGCCAGCGCGTACCCCAGGTAGGTGGCGCGAGGATGCGCAGGCACTGGCGCAGGTTAGGCACGCGCACGGACTGCAGGGCGCGCTCCATCTGGTCGAAGGCTTCGCCCAGGTGCGGGGCGAGGGAGCTGCCGGCTTCGGTCAGCGTCAGGCCACGAGGTGTGCGTAGGAAAAGGCTGATTCCGAGGTATTCCTCCAGTTGCTTGATCTGCCGGCTGACGGCTCCCTGGGTGACGTTCAGTGCATCGGCTGCCCGATTGAAACTGCGGTGGCGGGCCACTTCTTCGAAGACGCGGAGCATGGTCAGGGGCGGCAGATTGCGCATGGCGGGGCCATCCGGAAGTACGCTCGGGGCGCGGGCTTTCTTCGCCGATTCTAGCGAGGGCGATGCCTTCGGAATATGCGTTTTTCTCGGGTTTTGACTGCGATTTAGTCGTTTGTGTGGCGGTTCGGCCAAGGGCTAGTTTCGGCCGCGCTCACGCACCGGGGAGCACCGGGCGCGGGCGATTCCCATAACGACAAGAAACCAGCCGAGGCACCTTCAACGTGGCCAGACTCCACCTGCCGTTCCTGCTTCCTGCACTCTTCGCCCTGAGCTCCACCGCCGTTGCCGTACCGCTGACCGACAACCTGGACATCGGCGGCGCGGTGCGCGCGCGCTGGGATCATGACCCGGACCGCGATATCGAGAAGTTCGGCATCGACACCGCGATGCTGCGCGTCACCTACACCTCCGACACCTGGATCGGCGCCGCGCGCTACCGCTGGTACGGCAAGGACTATCCCTACCAGTACACCCAGCATTTTGGTGACGTGAACTTCGCCGAGTACGCCTGGATCGGCTACAGGTTCGATCCGGACCGGCAGATCCAGGTCGGCCTCAACCAGATTCCCTTCGGTCTGCAACCCTTCTTCGGCAGCACCTTCTACGAGACCCTCGGTAACGTCATCGGTCTGGAAGACGTCAACGACGTGGGCGTGAAGTACATCCAGCAGCAGGACGACTGGAACCTCCAGGTGGGCGCATACAGCCGCCCCGCATGGGAGGGTAACGGCACCAGCAACGGCACCACCTATTCCACCGTGGTGACCTCCGCGGACGGCTATGTCGGCGACGGCTCGCGCAACAAGGAGCGGCAGATCCTCGTCGGCCGACTGGCGCGTTCGCTGCAGTTGGGCAACTGGAAGTCCGAAATCGGCTTCTCCGCGCTGACCTCGCGCCTGGAGAACCAGGACACCGACGACAACGGCCGGCGCAACGCCTACGCCATTCACTATGCCGGGCAGAATGGCCCCTGGGGCGTGCAACTGCAGGCGGCACGCCAGCAGATGTCGCCACGCAATCCGGGGAGCGACGAGGTAGTCACATTCGGTGGGTACGACGGTACGTTCAACGTCGCCAGTCGCGGTAACCTGTATGTCGGCGACCTGAGCTACAGCATTCCGGGAAGTTTCCTCGATGGTTGGGTCAGCGGCGTGAAGGTCTATGGCAACTACAGTGCCTTCGACAAATCCGCTGATGACTTCAAGACTTCGCAGCGCTTCATCTTCGGCACCTCCTTCTCGGTGAAGGCGGTGTACATCGCCGTGGAATGGCTCAACGGCCGCAACGATCCGTACATCGGCGGCAGCAACTACACCCAGAGCCTGGCCGAAGGTGGCACCAGCCACTGGGAGAACCAGCTGTACGCGAATGTCGGCTATTACTTCTGATATCGCGCTGACAAGACCTGCGCGGCAACGGCCGCGGGGCAGGGAAGGGTGGGTGAAACGCAAGATTCCGGCGCTCAATGCGCTGAAGGCTTTCGAAGTGGCCGGCAGCACGGGCAGCTTTACCCGTGCGGCCGAGTTGCTCAACGTGACCCAGAGCGCGGTCAGCCGTCAGGTTCGCCAGCTGGAGGAGCAGCTGGGCGAGAGCCTGCTGGTGCGCCGACACCACCACCTGGAGCTGACCGAGGCCGGGCGGGTGCTGTTGCGGGCACTGCAACTGTCGTTCGACCGTATCGAGCTGACGGTGCGCGGCATCCAGCAGCGCCACCACCTCAACCGACTGCGGGTCAATGCGCCGCCGACCTTCGCCCTGCGCTGGCTGTTGCCGCGTCTGTCGCGCCTGCGCGAGGCGCACCCCGACCTGGAAGTGAGCCTGACCACCAACCTGCAGGACAGTCTCGCGCAGAGCAGCACGCTGGATTGCGCGATTCGCTTCGGCAATGGCGAATGGGATGGCCTGGACAGTTCGCTGCTGATGCACGAACGGCACATTGCAGTGTGCGCGCCCAGTCTGCTGGCTCAGCGCGAGGAGCAGGACATCGACCTGCGCAGCATGACGCTGCTGCATGTGCTGGCCCGCGACGACCAGCGCTTCCTGACGTGGCGGCACTGGTTGGACGCGGCGAAGATCCAGGGTGTCGATCTGCAGGGCGGCTACGAATTCGACCTGCTGGACATGGCCATCCGCGCGGCCATCGACGGGCTGGGCATCACCATCGCCGATCGGCAGATGGTCGCCCGTGAACTGGCGGCGGGGCAACTGGTGCAGATGCTCGACGTCGAGGTGCAGGGCCATCAGTCCTACTGGTGGGTCAGCCGGCCGGAACAGGAGTTGCCGTCCCACGTCCAGCGCTTCCATGAGTGGTTGCAGCAGGAAGTGTGGATGACCGAGCGCAACCTGGCGGGATCGGGCTCCGTCATCAGTCTTTCCTGAAAGAATCCACCGTCATTTCCTGTAGGAAGTGGCGTCTTTCCTGCGCGTACTAACCTGCGTTTTTCGCAAGTTACTGCGGTCTATTAATCGCTTGTCGCTCCTGCGGTGCCTACCGAAACTTCGGCCATTCGATAACGACAAGAGTCACCCCATGCCTGCGCCGCGCCGCCTTGCCCGTCGTCTGCATGAGTCAGCCTGCACCTTGTCGTTCCGTGTGGCCGCCAGCGGCCGAAGCCTTGCTTGAACGACAGGACATGCCCATGCGTACAGATCGTAATTTCATCGACGGCCGCTTTGCCGACGCCTCCTTCGCCCACATCGCCGTGTTCGACCCGGCGACCGAGCAGCAGGTCGCTCAGGTGCCAGCTGCAACCGAAGCCGATGTACGCAATGCCGTCGAGGCGGCCGCACGCGCTCAGCGCAGCTGGGCTCGTCTGCCGGCGATCGAGCGTGGCGAGCACCTGCGTCGCTTCGCCGAAGCCCTGGAACGCAATGCCGATCGTATTGGCGCCGCCCTGGCCGCCGAGTCCGGCAAGAGCCTGGCCGATGCCAGCAGCGAAGCGTTCTACGCCGGCCAGATCACCCGCTACCATGCCGAATGGGCGCGTCGCATCGAAGGCGAAGTGATCCCCAGCGATTCCACCGACGAAACCATTCTGCTGCAGCGCGAGCCGATCGGCGTGGTGGCAGCGCTGATCCCGTTCAACTACCCGGTCTACACCTTGCTGCGCAAGGTCGCCCCGGCGCTGATCAGCGGCAACACCGTGGTGGTGCGCCCGAGCAACAACACCCCGACCTCGGCCTTCGAAATCGCCCGTTGCGCCGAGGAAGCCGGCCTGCCCGCCGGTGTGCTCAACGTGCTGACCATGAACCACGACGTTGCCGGCGTACTCTGCCAGCACTCGCAGGTCGGCCTGATCACCCTGACCGGCAGCGTCGGCGCCGGCCGTATCGTGCTCGACTACTGCAAGGCCAACATCGCCAAGCCGTCCCTGGAACTGGGCGGCAAGACCCCGGCGATCATCGAGGCGGACGCCGACCTGGAGAAGGCCGCCGCCGCCATCGTTGCCTCCAAGACCACTCACTGCGGCCAGCTGTGCACCGCCATCGAGCGGGTCTACGTACAGGCCAGCGTGCATGACCGTTTCCTCGCCCTGCTGCGCGAGAAGATGGCCGCCGTGCGCATCGGCAACCGTGCCGAGGACGCCAGCCTGATGGGCCCGCTGCAGTACGGCCGCGCCCGTACCGACGTGCACGCCAAGGTCCAGCGCGCGCTGGCCGAGGGCGCCGTGCTGGAGTGCGGCGGCGCGCTGCCCGAAGGTGCCGGCCACTTCTACCCGGCGACCCTGCTCAGCGGCTGCCGCCAGGACATGGAGATTGTCCAGGAGGAAATCTTCGGCCCGGTGCTGCCGGTGCTCTCCTACGAAACCCTCGACGAAGCGCTGGCCATGGCCAACGACCACCAGTTCGGCCTGTCCTCGGTGCTCTACACCGAGAACTACCGCAACGCCATGAAGGTCGCCAACCACATCGAGGCTGGCGAGATTTACATCAACCGCACACCTGCCGACCCCTACCAGGGCTACCACGCCGGCTGGAAGCGCTCGGGCCTGGGCGGCGACGACGGCAAGCACGGGATGCTGGAGTTCACCCAGACGCGCCTCGTGGTCCTGAAATTCTGATCCGCTGATTCAACTCCACAGGGCCCACTGCCTGGGCCCTGTGTTTCCCACTGCTGTTCCGACCAGTTGCCGGCGACCGCGTCGGCTGCGAGATGCATGATGAAAAAAACAATAAGTGCAGAAGCCATGCCCATGGCCGTGCCCGCTAATGCCAACCTCACCCGTTACATCCAGCTCGCCCTGCTCGTGCTCGCGGCGGGGGCGATCTATCCCATGCTGTACCTGCGCCAGGTGTACCAGAGCACCATGCTCGAGGCGCTGGCGATCAACAACAGCGAACTGGGCTACCTCTACTCGATCCTCGGCACCGCCTTCCTGCTCAGCTACCTGCCCAGCGGCTGGCTGGCGGATCGCCTGTCACCGCGCTTCCTGATCAGCTTCTCGCTGATCGGCACCGGCCTGCTGGGCATGTGGTACGCCATGCTGCCGGGCTTCGACACGCTGCTGGTGATCTTCTGCGGCTTCGGCATCACCACCGGCCTGACCTTCTGGGCCGCGCTGATCAAGCGGGTGAAGATGCTTGCCGGCGAAGACGAGCAGGGCCGCTTCTTCGGCGTGCTCGACGGCGGGCGCGGGCTGGTCGAGGCACTGCTGGCGACCATCGCCATCGCGCTGTTTGCCTACGTCACCGAGACCCGCGGCGAGAAGAACGCCCAGGGCCTGCAACTGGTGATCCACATGTACGCGCTCTTCTGCATCGTGCTCGGCGTGGCGCTGATGGCCGTGCGTGATCCGCAGAAGAACACCCGCGATGCCAACGCCGAGAAGGGCAACCTGCTGGAAGATTTCCGCACCCTGCTGCGCATTCCCGAGCTGTGGCTGGTGACTGCCATCGTCTTCTGCGGCTACCACTTCTTCTGGGCCACCTACAGCTTCTCGGCCTACCTGCAGGAAGGCGGTTTCGGCCTTTCCGCCACGGCCGCCGGCCTGATTACCACCATCAAGCTGTGGATGCGCCCACTGGGCGGCATCGGCGGCGGCTGGCTGGGTGACCGCTTCACCCGCACCGGCGTGCTGACCTGGGCGATGCTGCTGGCCGCGCTGGGCATGATCGGCCTGATCGTGCTGCCGAGCCTGCATGTGCTGGGCGTGCTGATCTTCCTGGTGATCTTCATCGGCCTGATGACCTACGCCATCCGTGGCCTGTACTGGGCGATCCTCGACGACTGCCACATCCCGCTGCGCGTCACGGGCCTGGCCATCGGCATCATCTCGGTGCTGGGCTACGCCCCGGACGCCTATCTGCCGTTGCTCAACGGCTACATCACCGACCGCTTCCCCGGCTTCGTCGGCTACCAGATCTACTTCTCCTACGTCGTGGTGATGGGCCTGCTGGGCGTGGTCGCCACCCTGATCCTGAACAAGCGCATCCAGAAGAGAGCGAAACAAGCATGAAGATCGTCTCCCTCGAAACCCATGTGGTCGCCGTCCCGCCGCCCCACGTCGGCGGTATGTACTGGCTGTTCGTCAAGCTGAAGACCGATTGCGGCATCGAAGGCGTCGGCGAGATCTACGCTGCCACCTTCCATCCCAGGGTCATGGTGCCGGCCATCGAGGACGTATTCGGCCGCTACCTGGAGAACCAGGACCCGCACCACATCGAGCGCTTCTTCCGTCGCGCCTATTCGAGCGGTTTCACCCAGCGCCCCGACCTGACCATGATGGGCATCGTCAGCGGCCTGGAAATGGCCTGCTGGGACATCATCGGCAAGGCGGCGAACAAGCCGGTCTACGAGCTGCTCGGCGGCAAGGTCCACGAGCGCCTGCGCTCCTACACCTACCTGTATCCGAAGAATGCCCAGGGCGAGTACGACTACTCCGACCCGGACCTGGCCGCCGAGTGCGCCATCGAGAACATGAAGCTGGGCTTCACCGCGCTGAAGTTCGACCCGGCCGGCCCCTATACCGCGTTCTCCGGCCACCAGGTGTCGCTGGAAGTGCTGGAGCGCTGCGAAACCTTCTGCCGCAAGATCCGCGAAGCGGTGGGCAACCAGTGCGACCTGCTGTTCGGCACCCACGGACAGATGGTGCCGTCCTCGGCCATCCGCCTGGCCCGGCGCCTGGAGAAGTACGATCCGCTGTGGTTCGAAGAACCGATCCCGCCGGGCCAGGAAGACGCCATGGGCCAGGTGGCCGCCAAGACCAGCATCCCGATTGCCACCGGCGAGCGCCTGACCACCAAGTACGAATTCTTCAAGCTGCTACAGGCCGGCGGCGCGTCGATCCTGCAGATGAACGTCGGTCGCTGCGGCGGCCTGCTCGAAGGCAAGAAGATCGCCTCCATGGCCGAAGCCTTCTACGCGCAGATCGCCCCCCATCTCTACAACGGCCCCATCGGCGCGGCGGCGAGCTTCCAGCTGGCGGCCTGTACGCCGAACTTCCTGATCCAGGAAAGCATCGGCACCTGGGACGGCTTCCACGCGCAGGTCCTGAAGAAGCCGCTGCAGTGGGAAGACGGCTACATCATCCCGTCCAGCGAGCCCGGCCTGGGCGTCGAGCTGAACATGGACGTGGTGCGCGCTCACAGCCCCTATACCGGTGAGCGCCTGCACCTGCAGATGGGCCCGGACCCCGTCGACGTGAAAGACAACGCACCAGCCAAGGGCTGATGCCGGACCCGCCCCCTTTTCCGTGAAGGAAGGGGAGCGGGGTTTTACCCAACACCGCGGTACGCAATCCATGAAATACGACTACATCATCGTCGGCGCCGGTTCCGCCGGCTGCATCCTCGCCGCCCGCCTCAGCGAATCGGGTGAACACAGCGTCCTGTTGCTGGAGGCCGGCGGCAAGGACAGCTCGCACTGGTTCAAGATCCCGGTGGGCTTCGCCAAGCTCTACTACAACCCGACCTTCAACTGGATGTACTACAGCCAGCCGCAAAAGCAGCTCGCCAACCGCGAACTCTATGCGCCGCGCGGCAAGGTGCAGGGCGGTTCGGGCTCGATCAACGCGATGATCTACGTGCGTGGCCAGGCCCATGACTTCGACGACTGGGCGGCCGATGGCAACGAGGGCTGGTCGTTCAAGGACGTGCTGCCGTACTTCCGCAAGCTGGAATCGCACCCGCTGGGCAACACCGAGTACCACGGCGGCAACGGCCCCATTCAGATCACGCCGATGAAAGGCCACACCCACCCGATCTGCGACAGCTTCCTCAACGGCTGCCAGGAGCTGGGCTACCCGCTGAGCGACGACTTCAACGGCAAGGACTTCGAAGGCGCCGGTCTCTACGACGTCAACACGAAGAATGGTCAGCGCTGCTCCAGCAGCTTCGCCTACCTGCACCCGGCGCAGGGTCGCAAGAACCTGAGCGTCGAGCGTAATGCACTGGTGGAGCGCGTGCTGTTCGACGAAAACAAGCGCGCCATTGGCGTGAGCGTGAAGCAGAGCGACGTGCAGCGTGAGTTCCACGCCAGGCGCGAGGTGATCCTCGCCGCCGGCGCGGTGGATTCGCCCAAGCTGCTGCAATTGTCCGGGGTTGCCGACCGCAAGCTGCTCGACCAGCACCAGATTCCGCAAGTCCACGAGCTGCCGGCGGTGGGCAAGAACCTGCAGGACCACCTCTGCGTCAGCTACTACTACAAGGCCAATATCCGCACCCTGAACGACGACTTCGGTTCGCTGTTCGGCCAGGCCAGGCTCGGGCTGGAATACCTGTTGACGCGCAAGGGGCCGCTGTCGATGAGCGTGAATCAGAGCGGCGGTTTCTTCCGCAGCGACGATGAGCTGGAGCACCCGAACCTGCAGCTGTACTTCAACCCGCTGTCGTACCAGATTCCCAAGAGCAACAAGGCCAGCCTGAAACCGGAGCCGTACTCGGGTTTCCTGCTCTGCTTCAACCCGTGCCGGCCGACCAGTCGCGGCGACATCCGCATCGCCTCGAAGAACCCGGCCGACGCCGCGCTGATCGACCCGAACTACCTGAGCACGCAGAAGGACATCGATGAAGCCATCCAGGGCAGCCACCTGATCCGCAAGATCATGAACGCCCCGGCGCTGAAGAAGATCACCGTGGAAGAAGTGCTGCCCGGCCCGGCGACCCAGTCCGACGAGCAGATGCTGCAGTACTTCCGCGAGAACTGCGGCTCGATCTACCACCTGTGCGGCAGCTGCGCCATGGGCAGCGACCCGCAGACCTCGGTGGTGGACAACCGCCTGCGCGTGCACGGCCTCAAGGGGCTGCGCGTGGTCGATGCGTCGATCTTCCCCAATGTCACCTCCGGCAACACCAATGCCGCGGTGATGATGGTGGCGGAGAAGGGCGCCGACCTGATCCTCGAAGACGCCCGCCAGGCCGCCGAGCAGCGTTCGTCGGCCAAGTCCGTCCAGCACGCGGCGGTGTAGTAGCGGCGTATTACCCGCTGCCCGCGCCACTGACTAAGCTCTCCCGCATGCCCGGCCACCATGGCCGGGCCTTGCCGGGAGGATGCCCAGATGGCCGCGAAGAAGATCCTGATGCTGGTTGGCGACTACGCCGAAGACTACGAAACCATGGTGCCGTTCCAGGCCCTGCTGATGGTCGGGCACACCGTCCATGCCGTCTGCCCGGACAAGCAGGCCGGCCAGAGCATCCGCACCGCCATCCACGACTTCGAAGGTGACCAGACCTACAGCGAGAAGCCCGGTCACAACTTCGCCCTCAACGCCGACTTCGCCACGGTGCGCGCCGAAGACTACGACGCGCTGCTGATCCCCGGCGGCCGCGCCCCGGAATACCTGCGCCTGAACGCCAGGGTGATCGAACTGGTAAAAGCCTTCGACGCCGCGAAGAAACCCATCGCCGCCGTCTGCCATGGTGCCCAGCTGCTGGCCGCTGCCGGTGTGCTCAAGGGCCGCGCGTGCAGCGCCTACCCGGCCTGCGGCCCGGAAGTGACGCTGGCCGGTGGCGAGTACGTGGATATCCCGGTGGACGCCGCCCATGTCGACGGCAACCTGGTCACCGCTCCGGCCTGGCCGGCGCATCCCGCCTGGCTGGCGAAGTTCCTCGACGTGCTGGGCACGAAGATCAGCCTGTAAACTGGCCCGACATCGAAGCTGGAGAAGCCGTCCATGTGCGAACTCTATGTTAAGGCCGACCCGATCCTCTACGAGTCGCGCTCGCGCTCGCTGCGCATCCGTGGCGTGGTCACCACGCTGCGCCTGGAGAACCAGTTCTGGGACATCCTGCGCGAGATCGCCGAGGTGGACGGCATGACCACCAACCAGTTGATCACCAAGCTCTACGATGAGGTGATGGACTACCGCGGGGAGGTGGTGAACTTCGCCTCCTTCCTGCGGGTGAGCTGCACGCGCTTCCTGGCCCAGCGCCGCGACAAGGTCACCGAGCTGAGTCTGGTGGCGCGCAGCGCATCCTGAGTCGGCATCCGCCCACAGCGGCTGTCGAACTGTCCGATCCCCGAGGTCGGTATGGCTTCCTAGACTGCGCGATTTCCAGATCCCGGGAATCGCCATGTCATCCATTCGCCGTACCCTGCTTGCCTTCGCCCTGCCCTGCGGGCTGGCGAGCGGCCTGTTGCATGCCGCGCCCACCGCCGTCGAACAGGCGGCCATCAGTTCTTACCAGCAGAGTGTCTACCAGACGCAACTCAAGGACATCCACCAGTCCGCCGGCTTTTCCGTGCCGGTCGAAGTCGACTGGGACAGCATCGCACTGCCCGGCCAGGCCGCGCACTACGGTAGCGACGACTACTGGACCAACGTGTACTTCGTGCCCTTGGCCGAAGCGCTGGAAATGCTCACCTCCTACGACCTGGGGCGCCAGGCGATGAAGGACAAGCTCAAACGCATCGTCATCCGCTATGACGCCAGCAACCCCGCGGCCCGCGATTACCGCCGCGCCGTGGCTTTCGAATCCGGGGTCCTGAGCATCAACTTCAGGCCGGCGTCGGCTGCCGAGCAGATCGAGGAGCGCACCGAAGCGATCCAGTCGAGCCTGGAAACCGCGCTCTGACACCCGGTTCGCGAGCATGAAAAAGCCCGGCACATGGCCGGGCTTTTTTATCGAGCAGTCATGCAGTGATCACTGCACTTCCACCGCCAGGTTCTCGGCGATCTTCTTCTGCCAGATGGCCGGGCCGGTGATGTGCACCGACTCGCCATTGGTGTCGACCGCAACGGTCACCGGCATGTCCTTCACTTCGAACTCGTAGATCGCTTCCATGCCCAGTTCGGCGAAGGCCAGGACCTTGGACTTCTTGATCGCCTGGGCGACCAGGTAGGCGGCGCCGCCCACGGCCATCAGGTAGACGGCCTTGTTGTCCTTGATTGCCTCGATGGCGATCGGGCCGCGCTCGGACTTGCCGATCATGCCCAGCAGACCGGTGGTCTCGAGGATCTGGCGGGTGAACTTGTCCATGCGGGTCGCGGTGGTCGGGCCAGCCGGGCCAACCACTTCGTCACCGACCGGATCGACCGGGCCGACGTAGTAGATGAAGCGACCCTTGAGGTCCACCGGCAGCTCTTCGCCCTTGTTCAGCATGTCGACCATGCGCTTGTGCGCGGCGTCGCGGCCGGTGAGCATCTTGCCGTTGAGCAGGATGGTCTCGCCCGGCTTCCAGCTCTGCACTTCTTCCGGGGTGATGCTGTCGAGGTTGACGCGGCGCGCGGACGGGCCGGCTTCCCAGACGATTTCCGGGTAGGCGTCGAGGGACGGCGCTTCCAGTTCGGCCGGGCCCGAGCCGTCGAGCACGAAGTGCGCGTGGCGGGTGGCGGCGCAGTTGGGGATCATGCAGACCGGCAGGGATGCTGCGTGGGTCGGGTAGTCCATGATCTTCACGTCGAGCACGGTGGTCAGGCCGCCCAGGCCCTGGGCGCCGATGCCCAGCTGGTTGACCTTCTCGAACAGCTCGAGGCGCATTTCCTCGATCCTGTTCTGCGGACCGCGGGCCTTCAGCTCGTGAATGTCGATCTCGTCCATCAGGACTTCCTTCGCCATCACTGCGGCCTTCTCGGCGGTACCGCCGATGCCGATGCCGAGCATGCCCGGCGGGCACCAGCCGGCGCCCATGGTCGGAACGGTCTTCAGCACCCAGTCGACGATGGAGTCGGACGGGTTGAGCATGGCCATCTTCGACTTGTTCTCGGAGCCGCCGCCCTTGGCCGCGACGTCCACTTCCACGGTGTTGCCGGGGACGATGGAGTAGTGGATCACCGCCGGGGTGTTGTCCTTGGTGTTCTTACGCGCGCCGGCCGGGTCAGCCAGGATGGAGGCGCGCAGGACGTTCTCCGGCAGGTTGTAGGCGCGACGCACGCCTTCGTTGATCATGTCGTCGACGCTCATGGTGGCGCCGGTCCAGCTCACGTCCATGCCGACGCGGACGAACACGGTGACGATACCGGTGTCCTGGCAGATCGGGCGGTGGCCGGTGGCGCACATGCGCGAGTTGATCAGGATCTGCGCCATCGAGTCCCGGGCGGCCGGCGATTCTTCACGCAGGTAGGCCTCATGCATGGCCTGGATGAAATCAACCGGGTGGTAGTAGGAGATGAACTGCAGGGCATCGGCGACGCTCTGGATCAGGTCGTCTTGCTTGATCACGGCCATGGAGCACGGTCCTCTTCAGGCGGGGTAAGACAGGCTGTCAGCCTGTTACATCAGGGTTGCGCCGACACGGCTGCGGCGAAAAAAGGCGCCATAGTATAGCGCTGCGGTCGCTTGCCGCGCACTCGCCGGTGATCCGACCTTGGTCCCAGAAAGCCCGCTGCTCTGATGAAAGAGCTCGCTGACCGCCCACATTCCGATCGGCTAGGCACTGGGGCGCTTTGAGAGTAGAGTGAAGGCCAGGTGCCATTACGGGACGGAGCCCCATGAGCACGCTGAAACCACCTCTGAAGCAGCACGCCTTACAAAAACTACTCATCAGGCGATTCGGCATGGCCCTCGGGACTTATGCCCTGGCGCTGCTGTTGTTGTGGTTGGCCGTATTCGGCGAGTTCTACCGCGCCCCTGTCAGCTTCGCGCTGACCTGCACGCTGCTGGTCACCGGCAGCCAGCTGGTGTTCGCCTGGCTGTTCTTCAGCGGACGCAACCAGCGCTTCAGCGACCCGAGCATGACCGAGCCGCAGGTGCTGGTGGCGCTGGTCTGGAACACCCTGTTCCTGGCCAATGTCGATACCGCGCGTGGCACGCTGATGGTGCTCTACGTGCTGATCCTGCTGTTCGGCGTGTTCCAGTTGCAGCCAAGGGTATTCGCCCGCTGCGCCGCGCTGGCGTTCATTGCCTTCGCCGGCCTGAACCTCCACGAAGCCTTCCAGCAACGCCTGCAACTGCCGGCCCAGGCAGTCCTGCAACTGCTGGTGCTGTTCATCGTGCTCACCTGGCTGAGCCTGTTCGCCGGTTACGTGCAGTCGCTTCGCCAACGCATGCGCCAGCGCCGCTATGCGCTGCAGGCGCACCAGGACACCCTGCGCGGCATGATGCGCCAGCTCGAAGACCTGGTGGCCACCGACGAGCTCACCGGGCTGTTCAACCGCCGGCACTTCATTCGCCTGGCCGGCCGCGCGCTGGAAGAAATGCACCCCGGCCAGCGCCACGGCCTGGCGCTGATCGACCTGGACCACTTCAAGCGCATCAACGATGTCCACGGCCACGCCGCCGGCGACCGCGTGCTGCAGACCTTCGCCGCCGTGGCGCGGGCCTGCCTGCGCGAGGGCGATGTGCTGGCGCGCTACGGCGGCGAGGAGTTCGTCCTGCTGCTGCCCAACGCCGATGCCGACCGACTGACCACCTGCTGCGAACGGCTGCGGATGGCCTACGCGGCGGCAGAGCCGGTGGGGGTGAACATCGAGTCCCTGAGCCTGTCGGCGGGGATGACCCTGCTCGACGCCAACGACGATCTCGACGAGGCCTTGCAACGGGCCGACCAGGCGCTCTACCGTGCGAAACGCAGCGGACGTAACCGCTGCGATGCCGCATGGGAGTGGACGCGTGCCTGAGATACAGGCCGGATCGCAACGCTTTTCGGTCAGCCCCGGAGTCAACCTGCTCGATGCCCTGCGCGGGGCCGGCATCGCCGTGCCCTACAGCTGCCGCGCCGGCAGTTGCCACGCTTGCCTGGTGCGCTGCACTGGCGGCGAGGTCGAGGATGCCCTGCCCGATGCGCTGGATTCGGCACGCCGTGCAGAAGGCTGGCGGCTGTCCTGCCAGTGCCGGGTGATCGAAGACCTGAACGTGGAAGCCTTCGACCCGCAGCGCGACGGGCTGCCCGCCACGGTCAGCGAACTGGACTGGCCGTCCCCGGACGTGCTGCGCCTGCGCCTGACCCCGCAACGCCCGCTGCGCTACAGCGCCGGGCAGCACCTGATCCTCTGGAGTGCCGAGGGGGTAGCGCGACCGTATTCCCTGGCCAGCGTGCCGGGCCTCGACCCCTGGCTCGAATTCCACATAGACTGCCGCGAACCAGGCGCCTTCGCCGATTTCGCCCGCGGCCTGAAGCTCGGCGACGGCCTGCGTCTGGGCGAACTGCGTGGCGGCGCGCTGCACTACGACCCGGAATGGCACGAGCGGCCGCTGCTGCTGATGGCGTCCGGTACCGGTCTGGCGCCGCTCTGGGGCGTGTTGCGCGAGGCGCTGCGGCAGCATCACGGCGGGCCGATCCGGGTCATTCACCAGGCCCATGACCCTGCCGGCCATTACCTGGCCGAACCCCTGCAATCCCTGGCCGCCAGCCACCCTGAGCTGGAAGTGACGCTGCTGACCACGGCCGAGTCGGCCGAGGTTTTGGCGCAACTCCGGCTTGTTTCCCGGCGAACCCTCGCCTTACTCTGCGGCCATCCCGCCAGCGTCGATGCCTTCGCCCGCCGCCTTTACCTCTGCGGCGTGCCTCGTGGCCAGACGCTGGCCGACCTGTACCTGCCCCACGCCTGAGAGCCATTTGATCACCTGCTGCGCGTCGGCATAACTGCGTTGGAACCAGGCAGAAAAATGCTCATTTACACGATGTAAACTCCGCTTTTTCTGCCTGGTTCCGCCTTGTTCTGCTCTAGCTCGCGAGGTGTTGAAAAGGCTCTGAAGCGGTCCTCCCCACTTTCAATAAGAACAAGGAATTGCCATGAGCGAACAGATTCTCGTCGAGCGCGAAGAGGGCCTGCTGACCCTGCGCCTGAACCGTCCGGACAAGATGAATGCGCTGACCCGCAGCATGTATGCCGGTCTCGCCGATGCCCTGGAAGCGGCGCAGGAGGATCGTTCGGTGCGCGTGGTGCTGATTACCGGCAACGCCGAGTGCTTCACCAGCGGCAACGACATCGTCGATTTCCTCCAGGAGCCGCCGAGCGGCCCGGACAGCGCGGTATTCCGCTTCATGCGTGCGCTGATGGAGTTCACCAAGCCGGTGGTCGCCGCCGTCGCCGGCCCGGCCGTGGGCATCGGCACCACGCTGCTGCTGCATTGCGACCAGGTGTTCATCGCCAGGGGCGCCAAGCTGAAGATGCCCTTCGTCAACCTGGGCCTGTGCCCGGAGTTCGGCTCCAGCTTCCTGGTGCCGCGTCTGGTCGGCCCGGTGAAGGCTTCCAGCCTGCTGCTGCGTGGCGAGGGTTTCACCGGCGAACAGGCCGTGGCCTACGGCATCGCCAACGAGGCACTGGAAGACGGCGCGGCAGCGCTGGAGCGTGCCCGTGAAGTCTGCAACGCCTTCCAGCAACTGCCGCCTGCCGCTGTTGCGCTGAGCAAGCGTCTGCTGAAAGCGCCCTTCATCGAGGAACTGCGTCGCGTGGTGGCGGAGGAGGGCCAGCACTTCGTGCAGCGCCTGCATTCCCCGGAAGCCCACGAGGCGTTGAGCGCCTTCACCCAGCGCCGCCAGCCGGACTTCTCCAAGTTTCTGTAATTCGCGGGTTGTCTTGGCTGGAGCACGTGCCCTGACGCACTGCTCACTGTAGGAGCGGGCCATGCGCGCGATCGCGGGCATGGCCCGCTCCTACAGGGGAATTCGATGTCACCGCTGCTACGCAAAGGTTGCCCACACAATCTGTGGAACGCGCTGTGGATAACCTCTGGGGCAACCCTGCTAGCCACCGCCAGCCGTGGCCTGCAGGGGATTGAGTGGTATTTGAACGACTCCCGGCAGGTTGCCCACATAAGGTGTGGAAGGTGCTGTGGATAAGCTTGGGGCCAAGGTGCCGAAGCCACGGGGCGCCTGGCTTTCAGCCGATTGGTTGCCCTTTGAGCAACCGCCAGTAAAAAGGCCGCCCGAAGGCGGCCTTTCTCGCTCAATAAAGAGCCTTCACAGCCGGATCAGACCAGCAGGTCGCCCACGTGCAGCACCTTCATGGTGTTGGTGCCGCCCTGGGCGGTGTAGCTGTCGCCCTTGGTCAGGATCACCCAGTCACCCTTGGTCACCACGCCACGCTGCAGCAGCGCGTCGACGGCTTCCTGGCTGACACGCTCCGGCGGCAGGGCTGCCGGGTCGAACGGGATGGTTTCCACGCCACGGAACAGTGCCACGCGGGCCTGAGTTTCGCGGTGCGGGGAGTAGGCGAAGATCGGAACCGAGGAGCGGATGCGCGACATGATCAGCGGGGTGTAACCGCTTTCGGTCAGGCAGATGATCGCCTTGATGCCCGGGAAGTGGTTGGCGGTGTACATGGCCGCCAGGGCGATGCTCTCGTCGCAGCGCTCGAAGGTCTGGCCCAGGCGGTGGCTGGATTTCTTGGTGGTCGGGTGCTTCTCGGCGCCGGCGCAGATGCGTGCCATGGCCTTGACCGCTTCCACCGGGTATTCGCCGGCGGCGGATTCGGCCGAGAGCATCACGGCGTCGGTGTAGTCGAGCACGGCGTTGGCCACGTCGGAGACTTCCGCGCGGGTCGGCATCGGGTTCTGGATCATCGACTCCATCATCTGGGTCGCGGTGATCACCGCCTTGTTGTAGCGGCGTGCGTGCAGAATGATCTTCTTCTGGATGCCCACCAGCTCGGCGTCGCCGATTTCCACGCCGAGGTCGCCACGGGCGACCATCACGGCATCGCTGGCGCGGATCAGGCCGTCCAGGGCTTCGTCGTCGGCCACGGCTTCGGCGCGCTCGATCTTGGCCACCAGCCAGGCGGTGCCGCCGGCCTCGGTGAGCAGGCTGCGGGCGTACTCCATGTCCTTGGCGTCACGCGGGAAGGACACGGCGACGTAGTCCAGGTCCATGCTCGCGGCCAGCTTGATGTCGGCCTTGTCCTTCTCGGTCAGGGCCGGCGCGGTGAGGCCGCCGCCACGGCGGTTGATGCCCTTGTGGTCGGACAGCGGGCCGCCGATCAGGACTTCGCAGACCAGTTCGTCCGCCTTCACTTCCTTGACCGCCATGACCACGCGGCCGTCGTCCAGCAGCAGCTCGTCACCGATGCCGCAATCCTTGACCAGGTCCGGGTAGTCGATGCCCACGACCTGCTGGTTGCCTTCGGTGCGCGGGTGGCTGGTGGAGAAGCGGAAGGTGTCGCCGACTGCCAGTTCGATGCGCTTGTTGGCGAACTTGGCGATGCGGATCTTCGGACCCTGCAGGTCGCCCAGCAGCGCCACGAAGCGACCGTGCTTGGCAGCGATGTCACGCACCAGCTGGGCGCGCGCGCGGTGTTCGTCGGGAGTGCCGTGGGAGAAGTTCAGGCGGGCGACGTCGATCCCGGCGAGGATCAGCTGTTCCAGGACTTCGGGGGAATTGCTGGCTGGGCCGAGGGTGGCGACGATCTTGGTGCGGCGAAGGGACATGCGGGACTCCTAGGGGAAAGCAGCGGTCAGGCCTTCCACGGAGCGGGTCCGGGGCGGCCAGGGCGCCATCTTACTCTCTTTCAGGTGACTCTTTCAGGTCGGGTCTGATCACCAGCAGATCACATTCGACTTCCTCGAAGACCCGCTCGGCGGTCTGGCCGATCAGGGCGTTGTCGAGCTGCCCGCGGGCGACCGCGCCCATCAGCAGCAGGTCGATGGCGTGGTCCTTCACGTAGGCCGGGATCACTTCCTCGGCGAAGCCCTGGCCCAGCAGCGTGCGCTGACGGTCGATCTGCGGGTAGTGGGCGAGCAGGGCGTCGAAGGCTTCGCGGTGGTGAGCCTCGGTGCGCAGCACATAGTTATCGTAGTCGGCCAGCAGCTCCGCGTTGAATGCCAGGGTGTGCGGCAGTGCCATGTAGGCGTGCAGGTAATGGTCGTCGAGCTTCAGGCGTTGCCCTAGCTCGCGGGCTACCATGATCAGCCGATGGTCCAGCGCGGCGGCCGCGTCGCTGGTGTGCAACGGGTCGACGGCGGCACACAGGTTCTTTCCGGACCACTCGCCGTGCTGCACCAGCCACAGCGGCTGCGGGCAATGGCGGATCAGTTGCCAGTCGTGGTTGGTGAGGAACAGGCGCTTGAGCAGGTTGTGGTGGTGCGCGGACTTGAGTACCAGGTCGGGCCTGGTCTGCTCGCAGTGAAGTACGACCTGGTGGTGCAGGGATTTGCCCCAGCGTGCCTGGCAGTGCACGTCGATGCCAGCCTCGCGCAGCGGCGCGGCCAGTTGCTGCAACCTGGCCAGGCGCTCGTCCAGCAGGTTGTGCTGGGCGGCGTCGAGGTCGCCGCGTTCCAGCAGCAGGGCGTTGTCCAGCGCCGCGTTGTACGCGCAGGCCAGCAGCTCCAGGCGCGCCCCGCAGCGCTGGGCGATCCAGCGGGCGCGGGTGAGGGCAGGCTGGTCCGCGCGGGTCGGGTCGATGATGACGAGCAGGTGCTGCAGCTTCATGGCGGAGTCCTCGCTTGCTCTGCGCTCATTGCAGAGCAAGCGTAGACACTGCCGCCCGCCGCGCGCCTTGATGTGGCTCAGCGGCGCGCGGGCTTTGCCGTCAGCTGCGTGGCGAGGTCTGGTTCAGCGCGCGGTCCAGATGCCGGGCGCCCTTGTCGGACAGTTCGCCGTTGGGGAACTCCGCGAGCTGGCGGCGCAGGTAGGCGATGGCCTTCTCGCGGTCCGGGTGCGGGTTGTCCGGCGCCATGTACATCAGGCCCAGCTGGTACAGCGCCTTCTCGCGAATGTCCGCCGGGATGGCCGGGTCATTGGCGCCCAGCAGGTAGAGCTGCGCTGCCTCGTCGACACGCCCCTTGAGCACGGCGCGGCGCGAGAGCAGGGTCATGTCGGGGTCGAGGGTCGGCTTGTTCAGGTCCAGGTTGTACTGCGGCTGCCAGTCGGCGAGCAACTGCTTGGCGGTCTTCTGCACCGGCTCCCTGGCACGCTGGCGGATGATCAGCTCGCGGGCGTCGGCGTGTTCGGCGGCCTTGGTGCCGGGGAACTCGCGGTCGATGCGCTGGAAGTAATCCATGGCTTTCTGATCGTCGCGCTGGTCGTTGTAGCGGCTCATGTAGATCAGCCCGATCTGGTACAGCGCAATGGCGCGAACCTCGGGCCCATAGCGGGTGTTGTCGTAGCCGGTGAGATAGAGCTGCTCGGCTTCGCTGCTCTTGCCATCGCGGATGGCCTGGGCGCTGTAGGTGAGCAGGTCGCCTTCCTCTTCCACGGCAGCAGTCATGCGCTTGTTCTTGAGCTGCTTGTATTCGGCCACTTCTCCGGTGGTGATCTGGGCAACGAATAACGGCGTGGTCGGGGCGCAGGCGGCGAGCCAGGGCAGCAGCACGGCGAACGGCAGGGCAATCGAAAGCGGGTGGGCGAAACGCATGGCAGATCCTTTGCGCTGGGGCGAAGTCCACGTGAGTCTAGTGGCGGGCTACAGTACGGCCAAGACGGGCCGATACACTTCCCAACGGAGGATATGCCCATGCGAACCCTTTTCCTCGCGCTGCTGGCGCTGAGTGTTACCGGCTGCACCAGCTGGTCGATGAACTATCACCTGAACAATGCCTACCGCGCGTACAAGAGCGGCGACTGCCAGCGCGTGCAGCTGGAGCTCTCGGAGACCGAGCGCAAGGCCCGCGCGCGGCCGTGGATCCAGCCGGAAATCTCCATGCTGCGCGGCCAGTGCCTGGAGCGTGAGAAGTTCTACGTCGATGCGGCGCAGACCTATCAGTTCATCGTCGCCCGCTACCCCACCAGTGAGTATGCCTATCGAGCCAGGGCTCGGCTGGAGACGCTGCGCCTGAATGGCCGTCTGCCCAACGATCTGCGCCTCGACCCGCCCGCGCCTGTAGCGATGCCCTGACCGCCGGTCGCGGGTCGACTTGAGCACGGCCGATAGCTGGCTAATCTCTTCTGTGCTTCATGCAAGGAGCTACGAATGCGCGCCCTGTGGCTTTGTGCCTGGTGTTTCCCCCTGCTGGCTTCGGCGGACATCTACCGCTGGACCGACGCTCAGGGAAAGGTGCATTTCAGCGAAACACCACCGCCAGGGGCGCAACGCGTCGAGGTCAAGCCGCAGGTCGTCGAGCGTGACGAGGCGACCCGCGAGCGGGAGGAGCGAACCCGCCGCTTCTATGACGCGCGTCGAGATGAAAGTGCCGCCGCCCAGAACCAGGCGGCCCAGCAGCAGGCCAAGCTGGACCAGCAGTGCGCGAAGTGGCGCCGTGACCTGGAGTCGCTCAGTCATGGCGGGCGGTACTTCACGCAGACCAGCAGTGGTGAAAGGACTTACTACAGCGATGCACAGCTCGACGCCGCTCGTCAGGCGCTTAGCGCACGGCTGGCGGAAGGTTGTCGTTAGGACTGGCCCTGCCTGGGCGGCATCGTCATACTGGACGATATTTCATAGCGAAACGCCATTATGCGTCATCAACGACATATCGAGCGCCATCAGCTGCCCTACTACCTGAAGGTGTTCAACAGCATCACCGACAAACCGATGGGCTACCTGGGCAACGTGTCGCTGGATGGGCTGCTCCTGATCAGCCAGCTGCCGATGCTGGTGGGTGGCCGCTTCGAGATGCGCCTGAAGATCCCCGGGCACGACGGCAAGCTGCAACTGATCGAGTTCGCCGCCACCTGCCAGTGGTGCCGCGAGGACGTCAATCCAGGCAACTACGATTCGGGTTTCAGCCTGACAGCGCCGCCGCTGGAGTACGTCGAGCTGGTCGACGCGCTGCGCCGTTATTTCAGTTTTCGCCGGCAGGTGGAGTCGGTCTGAAGCGCAGGACGCGCTGACCGATCTGTTCGGTGTGGGACGCCACGGAGTCGGCGTCCGGTTGTGGCGCGTGGTTACAGCGCGCCAGCCTTCTTCCAGCCCAGGTAGCGGCTGATCAGTTCAGGCCCCAGCTGGCTCGGACGCGTGTCGAGCACCGGCACGCCGTGGGCCGCCAGCTTCTCGTGCAGCCCCGCGCGAGCGTTCAGGTAATCCACCGCGCCGCAGTAAGCCAGGGCTTCCTCGAAACCTTCCACCGGCGTCTGGCGCAGACGGTCCAGCACTTCTTCGCGCAGGCTCGCGACCAGCACGCGGTGCTGGCGTCCGAGGCGTTTCACCGCAGCCACCAGTTCCTCGTCATCCTCGTCGCGCAGGTTGGTCACTATCACCACCAGCGCGCGGCGGCGCTGGCGCGTCAGCACGGCCTGCACGGCGGCGGGGAAGTCCGCCGGGCGCTGGCTGCTGCGCAGGTCGTAGACGCTGTTGAGCAGGGCGGTGAGCTGGGCGCTGCCCTTGGCCGGCGGCAGATGGCGCGGCTGGTCGCCGGCGAAGGTCATCAGGCCCACCGCGTCGCCCTGGCGCAGCGCGACGTAGGCCAGCAGCAGGCTGGCGTTGAGCGAGTGGTCGAAGTGCGAAAGGTCGCCGTCGTGGCTGCGCATGCGCCGGCCACAGTCGAGCAGGAACAGGATCTGCTGGTCGCGCTCGTCCTGGTACTCGCGGGCGATGGGCGTGCGCTTGCGTGCGGTGGCCTTCCAGTCGATCTGCCGCAGGGTATCGCCGTCGCGGAATTCGCGTAGCTGATGGAAATCCAGACCCAGGCCACGCCGTTGACCGGAGCGCACGCCGATGCGGTTGAGCCAGTGGTCCACCGCCATCAGTTCGGCACCGTAGAGGCGGGCGAAGTCCGGGTAGACGCGGGTTTCGTCACGCTGTTCCAGGTAGCGCCGGCCCTTCCACAGGCGCAGCGGGCTGGACAGTTCGATCTCGCAGCGCTGGAAGACGAAATGCCCGCGGGACAGCGGACGCACGCGGTAACCCAGTTCGGTCTGCTCGCCAGGATGCAGCTCCACGGTCTGCGGCAGGTATTCGAAGTCCATGCCCGCGGGCAGGTGGTCGAACACCGTGATGCGCTGCGGCTGGGCATAGCGGTGATGGAATTGCAGGCGCACTTCGCTCCAGCGTCCCAGCGGCAGGTTGCCGCTCAGCTGGCGGCGCAGCTCGGGCGACGGCGTGCGGCGCAGCCAGAGGGCATCGGCCAGCGCCAGCAGGAGCAGCGCGCAGAGCGCACCCCACCAGAGGCGACCGAGCAGCGCCGAGCCCGAGTCCAGAGCCTCGGCTGCGCCCAGGGCGATGGCAATCGCCAGCAGGGCGCCGAGCAGCGCGAGGAGCGCGCGCGATGGCTTCATACGCGCGGCGCCGGTACCTGGTCGAGCAGCTGTTTCAGCACCTGGTCCACCGACAGGCCTTCGATCTCCAGCTCCGGCGACAGGCGCACGCGATGGCGAAGCACGGCCAGGGCGCTGCCTTTGACGTCGTCGGGGATTACGAAGTCGCCGCTGCGCAGCAGGGCGCGAGCGCGGGCGCAACGCACCAGGGCGATGGATGCGCGCGGCCCGGCGCCCAGCGCCAGGCCCGGCCAGTTGCGGGTGGTGCGGGCGATACGCACGGCGTAGTCGAGGACCTGGTCATCGATGGGCAGGTCGGCGGCGATCTTCTGCAGGGCCAGCACGTCCTTGTCCTTGAGCAGGGCGCGCATCGGCGCCACGTCGAGCATGTCGCTGCGCGCCGAACGGGTGACCTGGCGCACCAGGGTCTGCTCCTCGGCTTCCAGCGGATAGTCGATGCGCAGCTTGAGCATGAAGCGGTCAAGCTCGGCTTCAGGCAGCGGGTAGGTGCCTTCCTGCTCGATGGGGTTCTGCGTCGCCAGCACCATGAACGGCTGCGGCACGGCCAGGGCGCGGCCTTCGAGGGTGACCTGGCGCTCCTGCATGACTTCCAGCAGTGCGGCCTGGGTCTTGGCCGGGGCGCGGTTGATCTCGTCCGCCAGCAGCAGGTGGGTGAACACCGGACCCTTGCGCAGCTTGAACTGCTCGGTGGCCAGGTCGTACACGGCGTGGCCGGTGACGTCGCTGGGCATCAGGTCGGGAGTGAACTGGATGCGCGCGAAGCCGCCGTCGAAGCAGCGGGCGAGGGCGCGCACCAGCAGGGTCTTGCCCAGGCCGGGCACGCCTTCGATGAGTACGTGGCCGCCGGCGAGCAGGGCGGTGAGCACGTCGTCGATCACTTCCTGCTGGCCGATCAGGGCCTTCTGCAGTTCGTGGCGCAGCGCCTGGCCCAGTTGGCTGGCGCGCTGGCGCTGGGCGCCCGGGTTGGGGGCGGTGCCGGCGGTGGAGCCGGGCTGTTCGGGCGTCTGTTCGCTCATAGGGCATTCCTGAGGCTTTGCAGGTGCGCGACCTGGCGGGTGAATTCGGCGACGGCCATGCGCTGTTGCGGATAGGGGCGCATGGCCTGGCTGATGGCGCTGACCGACATGCGCGTCATGCGGCCCAGAGCTTGCCATTGTTCGGCGACCGGCAGGCGGTCGAAGCCGGGCTGGCGCTGCCGCGCCCGGCGCATCACGTCACGTTGCAGGCTCTGCAGCAGGGCGAGCTGGCCACGCTGGCGGAGGACGAAGTCGGCGCCAGCGCGCAGGTGTTCTTCCAGCTGCCGGCGGCTGCGATCCGGGTTGGGCTGCAGCGGGCCCTGGCGCAGGCCGTTGCGCCAGAGCACCAGGGCCAGCAGCAGGACGGCGGCCAGCAGTGCCTGCGGGAAGTAGCGCATCAACAGGGTCATCAGGCTGGTGCCGTCGGCGCGGTAGACCAGCGTCACGGCGCTGTCCTGGGTCAGGTACCAGAGCAGCCAGGCGTTGTCGTAGGAATCGAGTTCGGCGTTCTGCCAGAGCCAGTTGTCGGTCAGCACGGTGATCAGCCCCTGGCCCTGCTGCAGTTGCAGCAGGTGGGTGGCATCAGCGCTGTTGGCCCAGGCGTAGGCAAGGTTCTTCGAGTCGAACAGGTGGTAGTCGGTGTCGAAGTCGAAGTAGGCCGGGGCCTTCTCGTTCTCCAGGTAGAGCTTGGTCAGGTTCGGGTAGGGATCGGCCTCAGCGGCGGCGTTGTCGCTGGCGCTGGAAGCCTGGTCCGGATGTTCCTCTTCCACTTCCGGCCTGGCGGCATCTTCCTGCGCCTGACCTGCGGACGCTTCGGCAGGCTTGTCGTCGGTCGGAGCGGATTTCTCCTGCTCCTTGTCCTTCAGGTCGGCGGTGAGGAATTGCTGTACGCCCAACTGATCCAGCAGTGCGTCGCCGCTCTTGCCTTCGTCCTCGTCCCACAGGCTTTCGGCGGTGACGATGAGGTGGCCACCGCGATTGGCCCAGTCGAGCAGGCGCGCATTCTGCGACGGCGTGACGTTCTCGCGGGTGCCCAGCAGGATCAGGGTCTGGCCCTTGCTCGGCAACTGGTCCAGCACTTCCATGCCGCGGGCGGTGGTGACGCGGATGCCACGACCGCGCAGGTACATTTCGGCGGCGAGATAGGGATTGGCGCGAGCTTCCGGGGAAGCGCCGTGCTCGACGGTCTCGGTGTAGTGCTCGAGGTTGCGGTACAGGTAGTAGCCGATGCCGCCGAACACGAGCAGGACGAGCAACAGCAGCAGGGCGAGGTTGCCGCGCTTCATGCCCGCACCTCGCTGCCGAACAGGTGGCGCCATTCTTCGCACAGCTGCTGCTTGAGTTCAGCCTGTGGCGCGTGGTGGCCGTAGGCGAGTGCCTGCCACTGCTGGGTCAGGCTGCGGGCAAAGTTGTCCAGCGGCGGATCATTGAGGTCAGCCACACGGAGCAGGACTTCGCCTTCGGTAGCCGATTCGCGCAGCGGCACGCGGAAGTCGTGCAGCAGGCGGCTGAGCAGCGCACGGTAGAGCAGGCCGAGGGCCGCGCGGGGGTGTTCGTCCCACAGGCGCTCGGCCTCGCTGGCGACGTCGCTGGGCAGGGTTTCCGGCGCCAGGTCCAGCCCGAACAGCACGCTGGGAGCTTCGCGGAGCGGCTTCTGTGGCAGGCCGATGCGCCCGACGAACAGCCGCAGCCATTCGCGGTAGCGCCAGATGACCAGGGCGATGACGCTGAACAGAATGCCCCAGAGCAGCACTTCGATGCCTTGCACGGCGAACTGGAAGGCCTTCCAGTCGCCCAGCGCCTCGAAGAAGCTCTTCAGCCGTTTGGCCTCGTCCGGGTCGGTCGGCTTCGGGTCTTTCTTGTCTTCCTGGAGCCGCCAGCTGGTGACCTTCTCGCTGTTCTTGAAGGGCGGCGCAGTAAGGATCTTTTCCGCGGCTTTGCGCGAGTCTTCGCTGTTGAGCTTCTGCTGGGTCAGCCGAGCGCCCTGCGGGCCGTCGGGATTCTGGTCGGGCAGCGGGCAGCTGTGGCTGACGCCGCTGGGCGTTGCGGAGCCGGCTGCCAGGGCGTCATCGGCCGGCAGCAGGGCGAAGGCGCCGGCCACGACCAGCAGCAGGGCGTAGGCACTGCCGATCAGGCGCTGACGCAGGCGGCGGAATACCAGTTCGATGTCCCAGGCTTCCAGCTCGGTACGGCGGTTGAGATAGAGGGTGAAGCCGCAGGCCACGTACACCGGCTCCCAGACGATCAGCAGCAATGCATAGATCAGGTTGCTGACGTGTTCCAGCCACGCCCAGTCGCCCTGCGCCACGCTGATCAGTGACTGCCATTCCCAGTCTTCCACCCACTGGTTGGGCAGCATCAGGTACATCAGGGTGGTCAGGCCCAGCCACAGCGCCAGTTCGAAATGCATGCCGACAATGGTCAGCCAGGTGGCGCCGCCGGCATTGCGCTGGCCAAGGACGACCAGACGCTGGCTGCGCGCCTGGCCCTTGAGGCCTTCGAGCTGCAGTACCGGCAGGTCGAAGCTGCGCGTCGGACTCAGCCGGCGCCAGAGCAGGCTGGGCAGCAGTTGTGCCTTGAGCAGGCCGGGGAAGGCCCGCAGCGCTTCCTTGAGCGTTGGCGTATCGCCGAACAGCGCGCGCGACAGGATGTACAGCGGCAGGCGCTCGAAGGCGGGCTTGAGCCACCAGAAGATCAGTACCGCCCAGCTGGAGTAGTTCCACAGCAACACGGAAAGCAGCACGAACACCGGCAGGGTGACGATCGCCCAGCTGGCCATCAGCAGGCCGGCGTGACGGCGCGCCAGCAGGATGCCGAGGTCCAGCGCCTCCCAGGCACTGCGCGGGCGGATGGCGACGCTGGCGTCAGTCAGGCGCATGGCGACCCCGTCCGGCCAGGAGGAAATAGCTGCCCACCAGCAGCCACAGGCAGGCACCGACGATGTACTTCACCGTGGCCGAGAAGTGCGTGACGGAGGACCAGTAGCCCTCGACGAAGGCGGCGATCAGCAGCATCAGGATCACCCCGCCGATCAGTTGCACGGCGCGGGCGGCGGCCTGGCGCAGGGCCTCCAGGCGGCTCAGGCGGCCGGGAGAGAGCAACGCCCAGCCAAGCTTGAGGCCGGCAGCGCCGGCAAAGGTGATCGCAGTCAGTTCGAAGGCTCCATGACCGACGACGAAGGACCAGAAGGTCTCGGTGTAGCCAATCTGGGTCAGGTGGCCGGCGACCGTGCCGATCATCAACCCGTTGAACAGCAGGAAGAACAGACTGCCGACGCAGAACAGCAGGCCGCTGGCAAAGGTCTGAAAGGCGATGCCGATGTTGTTCATGATGTAGTAGCCGAACATCTTCCAGTCATCGCCGGCATCGCGTGTGCTTATCGGGCCCAGGCGCCTGGCTTCCGGCGAGTACATCGACTCCATCTCGGACACCCGCTCCGGCGCCATGACGCTGTAGACCAGGTCGGGGAAGTGGTAGACCAGCACGCCCATCAGCAGCAGGCTGCCGTAGAGCAGCAGGCTGGCGATGGCGATGCAGCGCCACTCCTCACGTACCAGACGCGGGAAGCCGGCGACCAGGAAGCCGAGGATACGCGCGCCCAGGTGGCTGCGGTGGCGGTAGAACTGCTGGTGCCCGCGCATGGCCAGTTGCTGCAGCTGGTCGATCAGGTGGCTGCTGTAGCCGCGCTCCTGGGCCAGGGCGAGCTGCTGGCAGATGCGCCGGTAGTCGGCAGCGAATTCCTCGGGCTTCTCGCTCGATTCCTGGCGCTTGCCGGTTTCCAGTTGCTCAAGGCGCCTGGCGAAACGCTTCCAGCTGCCCTGGTGGCGTTGTTCGAAGAAGGCCTGCTTCATGGGTGGCCCGCCCCGTTGCCCAGCAGGCCACTGGCGATGCGGTTCAGGCGTTCCTCCGCCTGCTCGGGCGCAATGCCCAGCGGTTGCGCGAGGATGGCGGCCAGCTCTTCACGGCGTGCGGCCGAAAGCTGTGTGCCGCGTTCGGCGAAGCTCATCAGGGCGCGCTGCTCTTGCAGGGTCAGGGGCCAGGGGGCGAGTTCGGGCGAGGTCTGCGGCACCTGTGGGCGGCTCGGCGGCGGGTCACGGTAGATCACCAGGGTGCCGGCGGCGAGGTCGCCCAGGCGCTTGAACGCGGCGTTGGACAGGCAACTGAGCAGCCCGAGCGTGTAGGCGAACGGCAGGATGTCGGCGAAGCGCAGCAGGTTGCGCAGCAGCGAGGCGGACCAGCCGATCGGCGTACCGTCGTCGTGCACCACGCGCAGGCCCATCATCTGCTTGCCGGGCGAGCGGCCCTGATTGAGCACTTCGAAGAGCACCATGTACCACCAGGTCATGATGAAGGTGAGAATCAGCCCCAGCCCGGTGCCCAGTTCGCCGAGGAAGGCCAGCAGCATGAACAGCGCCACCATCAGCAGGGCGCGGATGCCCAGATCGATCAGGTAGGCGAGGGCGCGGGGGACGACACCGGCGGGACGCAGCAGCAGGTCGATGCCTTCCGGGGTCTCCACGTGGTAGCGGGTATCCAGGACGGGCGCGTGGGGCGACGCGTTGGAATGGAGGTCTGCTGGGCTCAAGGGAAACCGCTGTCGATGACGTAGGTGCCAGATGCTAGCCAGCGCGGTGCGGCGAGGCAACCGCGCTGGCAGGCTCAGGCCGATTTGATCACTTGGCTGGCGGCAGCACGCCGAAGATGGTGCGGTAGAGCACGCCGATGGCGACGATCAGCCACGGCAATACCCAGATCAGCGCGATGCCCAGGGTCAGGGTGCTGAGCATGAACAGCAGGCCGAACACCAGCAGCAGGCCGAAGACCTTGAACCAGTGCTGGGTAATGGCCTTGCGCGAGACTTCCATTGCCGCCCAGGGCGACAGGCCGCGCTCGACCACCAGTGGGATGGCGAGCATGTAGGCGATGCTCAGGTAGATGCCCGGCAGCACGAAGAGGAAGTAGCCGATGAAGATCATGAGGGTGCTCAGCAGCACGCAGATCACCACCTGGAAAGTGCGGCCGAAGTGGCTGAAGACTTCGTTGAAACGCAGTGGCTGGTCGGCTGCGCGACGGATGCCGAGCATGTTCACGCCGGCCAGCAGCGGGTAGCAGACGGCTGTGGCGACGAAGCTCAGGACGATGGAGCCGATGAAGAACGCGACCAGCGCGCCGACTGCCATGCCGCCGGCCGCTTCGCTGTCACCGAGCAGGCCCATGCCGGCGATCCCGGCGACGCCGACCACGGTGAGAAACAGGCTGAGCAGGTTGACCAGGGCGAAGATCGCCGCATAGAAGATCACGAAGCCGCCGATGATCAGGCCCTTGGCGCCCTTGGTGCGGCGCCAGGATTCGCCCAGCAGATCGCCGATACCGAAGTTGTAGCCGCGCGTCAGGGCCTCGACGATGGAGGGGACGGAGCCTTGGGCGGCGCTCGCTTCGAGGTTGCTCAGCGGAGCGCTGTAGGGATTTTGTGCAGCGATGTCTTGCATGAGGAAAGTCCTTTCCAGTGAGTGTCCTTGCGACGCCCATCATAAAGGCGGGGGCTGGCGAGGTGCCAGCGAGGCGTTTTGGAAGTGTGGTCGGCTGCACTGTTAGACTGCGACGCACTCGCTTGCAGGCAAGGAAAAACGATGAACGCCAGCATCTTCTGGTACGACTACGAAACCACCGGAATCGACCCGCGCCGCGACCGCCCGCTGCAGGTGGCCGGCATCCGCACGGACGAGGAGCTCAACGAGATCGGTGAATCGCTGAACCTCTATTGCCGGCCCAGCGAAGATATCCTCCCGCACCCGGCCGCCTGCCTGGTCACCGGCATCACCCCGGACCGGCTGGAAGAGCGCGGGCTGAGCGAGGCCGAATTCATGACTCGCCTGCACGCCGAACTGGCGCAGCCGGGTACCTGCGTGGCGGGCTACAACAGCCTGCGGTTCGACGACGAGGTGACGCGCTACAGCCTGTACCGCAACTTCTTCGATCCCTATGCTCGTGAATGGCAGGGCGGCAACAGCCGCTGGGATCTGATCGACATGGTGCGTACCGCCTACGCCCTGCGCCCCGAAGGCATCGTCTGGCCTGAACAGGACGGCGTCGTCAGCCTCAAGCTGGAGCGCCTCACCGCGGCCAACGGCATCGAACACGGCCAGGCGCACGATGCGCTGTCCGATGTGCGCGCCACCATCGCCCTGGCGCGGCTGGTGCGTGACCGCCAGCCCAAGCTGTACGACTACCTCTATCGCCTGCGCGGCAAGCAGGGTGTGCTGGATCAGGTACGCGTGCTGCAGCCGATGGTGCATATCTCCGGCATGTTCTCCGGTGCGCGGCATTATCTCTCCGTGGTGCTGCCGCTGGGCTGGCATCCGCGCAACCGCAACGCCTTGATCGTCTGCGACCTGGGCACCGAAGTCTCGCCCTTGCTGGAGCTGGATGCGGAAACCCTGCGCAAGCGCCTCTACACGCGCCGTGACGAACTGGCCGAGGGCGAGTTGCCGGTGCCGCTGAAGCTGCTGCATATCAACAAATGCCCGGTGGTGGCGCCGCTGTCCGTCCTGCGCCCGCAGGATCGCGAGCGCATCGGCCTGGATCTCGACGCCTGCCTGGCGGCGGCGCGGACACTGACCGAGGCGAAGGCAATCTGGCAGGACAAACTCGCCCTCTTGTATGCCGAGGAAAGTTTCGCCGGCAGTGAAGATCCCGAACAGCAGTTGTATGACGGATTTATTGGTGATCGTGATCGCAGATTGTGCGAGCAGGTGCGCCAGGCCGATCCTGCGCGCCTGGCGAAAGAGCAATGGCCGTTCGACGATGCGCGACTTCCCGAACTTCTGTTCCGTTATCGTGCGCGCAATTTTCCGGAAACTTTGAGCGCCGCGGAACAGCAACAATGGCAGGACTTCTGCCGTGCTCGCCTGAGCCAGGCGGAGTGGGGCGCACCGAATACTCTGGATAACTTCGCTGCGGCAATCAGCGAACAGCTGGTCAATGCCACGCCGGCCGGGCGTCTGCTGCTGCAAGAGTGGGACAAGTATGCGCAGGCGCTGCGCGCGCGTTATAGCCTGTAGCGCCGCGCACTGTTCTCGCAGGCAATAAAAAACGCCAGCGCAAGGCTGGCGTCTTTCATGTCGGAGAGGCTTAGCCCAGCAGCGTGGCCCAGCCTTCTACGGCCTCGGCGCCCCACTTGGCCTTCCATTCCTTGAGGGTCTTGTGGTTGCCGCCCTTGGTTTCGATCACTTCACCATTGTGCGGGTTCTTGTACTGCTTGACCTTGCGCGCGCGCTTGCTCACGGTGGCTTTTGCGGTACGCGGCGATTTGCTCAGCTTCGCGTCCGGATCGAGCAGGGCGATGACATCGCGCAGGGATTTGCCGTAGCTGGCCATGAGTGCGCGAAGTTTCTCTTCGAACTCAAGCTCTTTCTTCAGCTTGTCGTCCTGTTCCAGGGATTTCAGGCGCTCCTGAAGTTCCTTGATGGCTTCTTCGGTAGCGCGGTACTCGTTGATCAGCGACATGTTGGGTACCTTGTTCTGGGTCCAGCGGTGGCGGAAAGTTTGTAGCAGACATAATAGTCAGCGAAGTTGTTCAAGTAAATGCTTGGGAAAAGTTTTATCGGTAATTGCCGGATTATTTAACTAGTTCATTCGCCGGTAATTAACCGATGCATTCGCAATGCACCGAACTGGCTCTCGTCGGCGCACCACGGCAATGGCTGATCTTTTCCCCTCGAGCCGCTAGAATGGCGGCCTTCGCGATGTATCTGGAGTACACCCATGCGCACTTTCCGACTGGTGATCGCCTGCCCCGACGGGGTTGGCATCGTCGCCAAGGTGAGTAATTTCCTGGCCACTTACAACGGCTGGATCACCGAGGCCAGTCACCATTCTGACAACGACAACGGCTGGTTCTTCATGCGGCATGAGATTCGTGCCGACTCCCTGCCGTTCGATATCGACGGTTTCCGTCAGGCTTTCGCGCCGATTGCCCGCGAGTTCTCCATGGAGTGGCGCATCACCGACTCCTCGGTGAAGAAGCGCGTCGTGCTGATGGCCAGCCGCGAGTCGCACTGCCTGGCCGACCTGCTGCACCGCTGGCACAGCGGTGAGCTGGACTGCGAGATTCCCTGCGTGATCGCCAACCACGATGACCTGCGCAGCATGGTGGAGTGGCACGGTATTCCGTACTTCCACGTCCCGGTGGACCCGAAGAACAAGCAGCCGGCCTTCGAGCAGGTCTCGCGCCTGATCGACGAACACCAGGCCGACAACGTGGTGCTCGCGCGCTACATGCAGATCCTGCCGCCGGACCTGTGCCAGAAGTACCGCCACCAGGTGATCAACATCCACCACAGCTTCCTGCCGTCCTTCGTCGGCGCCAAGCCCTACCACCAGGCCTCGCTGCGTGGTGTGAAGCTGATCGGCGCGACCTGCCACTACGTGACCGAGGAACTGGACGCCGGCCCGATCATCGAGCAGGACGTGGTGCGCATCAGCCACCGCGACAACATCGAGGACCTGGTGCGCCTGGGCAAGGACGTGGAGAAGCTGGTGCTGGCCCGCGGCCTGCGCTACCACCTGGAAGACCGCGTGCTGGTGCACGACAACAAGACCGTGGTATTCGACTGATCCACCCGGCTTCGTTCTGGACTGGGTACTCCGCATGCTCCCGCCGTCGCCTGACGGCGGGCGCTGCGCTCAACGGAGATGGCCAGCATGAGTGACCCGAAGAACCCCGGCACCGCCACCCCGCCGCCCACCCTGGGCGAAGGCTGTACCAGCCGCTACGATCCCGAAGCCCTGAGCGACGAGGATGGCACCGATTTTCCCGGCGCCGCCGAGCTCTGGGATTCCCTCAAGCCCGCGTCGCCAGACGACGAAAAGCCCGCCAGCGACTGACCCTCAGGCGCTTTCGCGCAGCCCCATCAGCTTGCGCAGCAAAGGCCGGCCCGCCATCAGGGCGAACACCGGCGCGCCCATCACCAGGTAGAAGTAGTAGGTCACCAGGCGCCAGATCAGGATGGCGGCTGCTGCCGTGGACTTGCCCACCAGCGGGGCGAGCAGCGCGGCGCTGGTCAGTTCCGTGCCGCCCGCGCCACCCGGCAGCAGGGTAGCCAGGCCGGCCGCCAGCGACAGCAGCTGGATCAGGAAGGCCCAGGCCCAGTGCAGGTCCACGCCCAGCGCCTTGAGGGTGATGTAGAGCACCGAGAAGCGCAGGATCCAGTGGCAGCAGGTGAAGGAGAAGATCAGCAGCAGCCGGCGCTTGGGCTGGCGCAGGCAGCTTACCAGCGTGTCGCGGAAGTGCAGGCACTTGCGCGCCCAGTGCAGGCGTGTGCGCGGTTTCATCCCCAGGCGCGTGAACAGCCGGCCGTTGGCCTTGATCACCCGGCGCTGGAAATGCGCGAGCAATACCACGCCGAAGAAGATCCCGCCCAGCAGCACGCCGCTGGTGATCAGCGAAGTCTCCAGGTTCGGGCTGACGCTGTGCGATAGCGCCCACACCAGCACGGCCGCCAGTGCGCAGAGGAAGAACAGCAGGTCGCTCAGCTGGTCCACGGCGAAGATCGCGCTGCTGTGGGCCGGGCGCATGCCGTGGCGGGCGAGCAGGGCCATCAGGGTCAGCGGGCCACCGGTGCCGCCGGGGGTGGCGTAGAAGGCAAACTCCGAGGCCATGATGATGCCCACCGAGCGTACCTTGCCGATCTCCCCGGCGCGGCCGTTGAGCAGCACCCGCAGCTTCTGCGCATTGATCAGCCAGCACAGGCAGATCATGCCGAACATGATCAGCAACTGGTCGAGGGGGAAGGCGAGGACATGCTCGAGCATCTCCCGCCCGCCGAGGGCGAGGGGAATCAGCGAGGCGCCGATCAGGCCGATCAACAGCCACGCGGCACGGCTCACGGGCGCACCCGGTCAGGGAGGGGCGGGGTCATTGAGGCGAAGCGGATGGGAGTGCCTCCTGTCGGGTGCGAACTGTCATGCAGAATGGACCGTGATCGGCATGCTGCGTTCGCCTGACTTTGTGTGGGCAGGGCGCCGCCGCGAGGCGGCGCCCGGACCTCACTCGGCGGGCTTGTCGGCCGCGGAGTCGCCGGCGCCTTGTTCCAGCACCTTGTTTTCCCAGCCTTCCTCGCCGGGCAGGATCAGGTTCAGCAGGATCGCGACGATGGCGCACAGGGCGATGCCCTTCAGGCCGAAATCATCCGGGCCGGTGCCGGTGCCGATCAGTACGCCGCCGATGCCGAACACCAGGGTGACCGAGACGATGCACAGGTTGCGCGCCTGGGACAGGTCCACCTTGTGGCGGATCAGGGTGTTCATGCCCACCGAGGCGATGGTGCCGAACAGCAGGCAGAGGATGCCGCCCATCACCGGGACCGGGATGCTCTGCAGGATGGCGCCGAACTTGCCGACGAAGGCCAGGCTGATGGCGAACACCGCCGCCCAGGTCATGATCTTCGGGTTGTAGTTCTTGGTCAGCATCACCGCGCCGGTCACTTCCGCATAGGTGGTGTTCGGCGGGCCGCCGAACAGGCCGGCGGCGGAGGTGGCGATACCGTCGCCCAGCAGGGTGCGGTGCAGGCCGGGAGTCTTCAGGTAGTTCTTGCCGGTCACGCCGCCCACGGCGATGACGCCGCCGATGTGCTCGATGGCCGGGGCCAGTGCCACCGGAACGATGAACAGGATGGCCTGCCAGTTGAACTCCGGTGCGGTGAACTTCGGCAGTTCCAGCCACGGCGCGGCAACGATCTTCGCCACGTCGACTACGCCGAAGGCGAAGGACAGGCCGTAGCCCACCAGCACGCCGGCGATGATCGGTACCAGGCGCAGCATGCCCTTGCCGAACACCGCGACGATCAGGGTGGTCAGCAGCGCTGGCATGGAGATGAACATGGCGGTCTTGTAGGCGATCAGCTCGGTACCGTCACCGGCCTTGCCCATCGCCATGTTGGCGGCGATCGGCGCCATGGCCAGGCCGATGGAGATGATCACCGGGCCGATGACCACCGGCGGCAGCAGGCGGTCGATGAAGCCGGTGCCTTTTACCTTCACTGCCAGGCCCAGGAAGGTGTAGACGAAGCCCGCGGCCACCACGCCGCCCATGGTTGCCGCCAGGCCGAACTGGCCCTTGGCGAGGATGATCGGGGTGATGAAGGCGAAGCTCGAAGCCAGGAATACCGGTACCTGGCGGCCGGTGACGATCTGGAACATCAGGGTGCCGAAGCCGGCGGTGAACAGCGCGACGTTCGGGTCCAGGCCGGTGATCAGCGGCATCAGCACCAGCGCGCCGAAGGCCACGAAGAGCATCTGTGCGCCAGAGATGATCTGGCGCCACAGCGGTTCGTTGAATTCATCGGCCATCTATCAGGTTTCCTTCTGCTTGGTGCCGAAGATCTTGTCACCGGCATCGCCCAGGCCCGGCATGATGTAGCCATTTTCGTTCAGGCACTGGTCGATGGAAGCGGTCAGGATGAGCACGTCCGGATGCGCATCGTTGACTGCCTTGATCCCTTCGGGAGCGGCCACCAGCACCATGGCGCGGATGTCCTTGCTGCCGGCTTTCTTGAGCAGGTCGATGGTGGCGACCATCGAGCCGCCGGTGGCCAGCATCGGGTCGATGATCAGCGAGCGGCGCTCGGCGATGTCCGGCGCCAGCTTCTCCAGGTAGGTGTGCGCTTCGAGGGTTTCCTCGTTGCGCGCCACGCCCACCGCGCTGACCTTGGCGCCCGGAATCAGGCTGAGCACGCCGTCGAGCATGCCGATGCCGGCGCGCAGGATCGGCACCACGGTGATCTTCTTGCCGGCGATCTTCTCGACCTGCACGGGGCCGGCCCAGCCTTCGATCTCGTAGTTTTCCAGCGGCAGGTCCTTGGTCGCCTCGTAGGTCAGCAGGGCGCCCACTTCCTGGGCCAGCTCGCGGAAATTCTTGGTACTGATATCGTGACGGCGCATCAGTCCGATCTTGTGGCGGATCAGGGGATGGCGGATCTCGAGGACGGGCATGGATGGGTTCTCCGGACGGGCTGGCAAAAAAATTGCGGTAGCGTAATGCATCCTAGCTACCTTGGGCCATGATTGTCGGCGACATTCGTCCGCTGACCCTTGCTCCGTGGCACGCCGATAGGTACCTTTGCGCACTTTTTCACGGGAGAACCCCCATGTCCGTCGATCTCGCGCACATCCGCCAAGTCATGGCCGAAGCCGACTGCCTGTACACCAACGCCGAGGTAGAGGCCGCCATTGCCCGTGTGGCCGAGGCCATCAACGGCTCCCTGGCCGACACCAACCCGGTGGTGTTCTGCGTGATGAACGGTGGCCTGATCTTCTCCGGCAAGCTGCTCCCGCTGCTGAATTTCCCGCTGGAAGCTTCCTACCTGCATGCGACCCGTTACCGCAACGAGACCACCGGTGGCGAACTGTTCTGGAAGGCCAAGCCGGAAATCTCCTTCATCGACCGCGAAGTGCTGATCATCGACGACATCCTCGACGAAGGGCACACCCTCTCGGCGATCATGGACTTCTGCAAGCATGCCGGCGCCAAGCGCGTGCACACCGCCGTGCTGATCGACAAGGATCACGACCGCAAGGCCCGTCCGGACCTGAAGGCCGACTACGTGGGCCTGTCCTGCATCGATCGCTACATCTTCGGCTACGGCATGGACTACAAGGGCTACTGGCGCAACGCCGCCGGCATCTTCGCCGTAAAGGGTCTCTGACGATGAGCGGGCCGCGTTTTCTCGACAGTGCGCTGTTCGACGAGGTCGCGGCCCGTGCCGCCGCCAGCCCCCGGCGCCGGCAGAACCACAACTTCCACGAGCAGAGCGAGCCCTGCCATCGCCTGCTCAACGCGCTGCAGCCCGACAGCTACATCCCACCGCACTGCCATCGCCACCCGGACAAGGCCGAAAGCCTGCTGGTGGTGAAGGGTGCGCTGGGCCTGCTGATCTTTTCCGACAGCGGCGAGTTGCTGACCACGCGCGTGCTGCGCGCAGGTGGCGACTGTGTCGGCGCGGACCTGCCGCCGGGCACCTTCCACGCCATGGTGGCGCTGGAGCCGGACAGCATCATGTTCGAAGCCAAGGCCGGCCCCTTCGTGCCGCTGAGCGAGGACGAGCGCGGGCAGTGGGCGCCGCGCGAGGGCGAGGCAGGCGCTGCCGAGTACCTGGACTGGATGCGTTCGCACTTTCCTGCCTGATCGATACCTGTAGGAGCGCCCCATGGGCGCGAATCGCGGGCATGGCCCGCTCCTGCAGTCGAACATCGAAGCATTGATATCCATCGATGCATGCATGGGCTGACTCGCATTTTTGTCGATGCATGCCGTCCCTATCCTGCGACCCTCACCCGACAACCGTCCGAGGTTCGCATGTCCCGTCTCCTTTATATCGATGGCCAATGGCAGCCCGCCGACAGCGGCGCGGTCCTGCGGCCGATTGCTCCCGCCACCCGTGAAGCGCTGCCGGAAGTCGCCTGCGCCGGTGTGCCCGACGTGGAGCGCGCCGTCGCTGCCGCCAAATGTGCCTTCGCCGACTGGAAACTGACCAGTGCCGCCCAGCGTGCCGGTTATCTGCGCGCCTTCGCCGAGCAGCTCGAAGCCCGCAGCGAAGCGCTGATCGCCCTGCAGATGCAGGCCAGTGGCAAGCCGCGCCTGGAAGCGGAAATCGATATCGGCGATGCCATCGCCACCTTCGCTTATTACGCCGAGCTGGCCGACCAGCTGGACGCCCGGCAGAACGCCGAAGTCGCCCTGCCGGACGCCGGCTACCGCTCGCAGACCCGCTTCGAGCCCATCGGTGTAGTCGGTCTGATCGTGCCGTGGAACTTCCCGCTGGTGACCAGCGCCTGGAAAGTCGCACCGGCGCTGGCGGCGGGCTGCACCGTGGTGCTCAAACCCTCGGAGATCACCCCGCTGATCGAACTGGTACTGGGCGAGATCGCCGACGCCATCGGCCTGCCGGCCGGCGTACTGAACCTGGTGCCGGGCCTGGCCGATGCCGGCGCCGCGCTGTGCAGCCATCCGGGCATCGCCAAGCTGTCCTTCACCGGCAGCAACGTCGTCGGCCGCAAGGTCATGGAAGCCGCTGCCGCGCGCACCCTGCCGGTGGGCCTGGAACTGGGCGGCAAGTCGCCGATCCTGGTGTTCGAGGACTGCGACCTGGACGAGGCCGTGCAATGGATCATCGCCGGCGTTTACTGGAACGCCGGGCAGATGTGCTCCGCCACCTCGCGCCTGCTGGTGCAGGAATCCATCGCTCAGCCGCTGCTGGCGAAGCTGAAGGTCGCGGTGGAAGGTCTGCGCGTCGGTGATTCGCTGCAGGGCGAGACCGACATGGGCCCGATGACCAGCGAGGCGCAGTACCGCAAGGTGCTCGACTACTTCGCGGTCGCCCGCGACGAAGGCCTGGCCTGCCTGACCGGCGGCGAAGCGGCCGAGGGCTGGTTCATCCAGCCGACCGTGTACACCGGCGTAGCGGCGGACAGCCGCCTGTGGCGCGAGGAAATCTTCGGCCCGGTGCTGTGCGTGCGTACCTTCAGCGACGAAGCCGATGCCCTGCGTCAGGCCAACGACAGCGACTTCGCCCTGGCCGCCACCGTGTGCAGCGCCGATCTCGGGCGCGCCCAGCGCATCGCCGAGAGCCTGGAGGCCGGCAACGTCTGGCTGAACTCGCCGCAAGTGGTATTCCCGCAGACCTCCTGGGGCGGCGGCAAGCGCAGCGGCATCGGCCGCGAGCTGGGGCCGTGGGGCCTGTCGGCGTTCTTCGACATCAAGCACATCACCGCGCCGCGCTGATCGGCGTCACCCCGTGCTCCAGGCGCAGGTCCTCGACCAGCGCCTGGAGCGCTTCGTTGTGCCCCGGCTCGTCGCGCACCACCAGGCTGTGGGTGATGCCGTAGCCGAGGCTGTCCGGCAATAGCGCGCGCATCTCTCCCTGCTCCACCCAGCGCTCGGCATAGTGGGTCGGCAGGTAGCCCAGGTGAGTGCCCGCGCGCACGGCGTGGAGCACCGCCTCCATGTGCTGGGCGAAGGCCGTGCTGCGTTGCGGATCGGCCGGCAACTGCACGTCGGCCACCGCATAGCCATGCTGGATCCAGTCGCAGCTTTCCAGCTCTGCGGCGTCCTTCACTGACTTGCCGAACAACGGATGTTCGCGCCCGCAGAACACCGCGACCCGCTCATGGTACAGCGGCTGATAACGCAGATTCGGCAGGCGCCGGCTGAAGCAGGCGATGGCCAGGTGCAGGCGGCCGCTGAGCACCAGGCGCTCCAGTTCGCTGGACGACTCGATGAGGAAATGCAGGCGCACGTCCTGGTCGCGGCGGTTGAAGCGCGCGAGGGTCTGGTGGATGCGGGCGTCGGGCAGGGTGGCGATGTTATCGGCCAGGCCCAGATGCAGCTCGCCGACCAGTCGCCCTGCGAGGGACTGCACCTGGTCGCGGAAGTCGCCCAGCGCAGCGAACAGGCTCTGCGCGTAATCCAGTACCCGCTGGCCTTTCTCGGTCAGGCGGAAGCCGCTCTTGCCGCGTTCGCACAGGCGGTAGCCCAGGCGCGTCTCCAGGCTGGCGATGTGGGTGCTGATGGTCGACTGGCCCATGCCCAGTTCGCCCTGGGCGGCGGAAAAGCCACCACAGCGCACCACACAGGCGAAGATGCGCAGCAGGCGCAGGTCGAGGTCGGAAACGTTGTGCAGCATGGCGGCTTTCGATTCGTGAGTGGCGATGTGTCGAGGGTGTTGCTTCGAAGGCTATCAATGTATCGCCGGGCTTGCCATGTGTGCCTGTCGTGGCGCTTCGGGTGCGTGCTAGAGTGCTCGGCCCTGTCCCGCGGAGGTGATGATGTCCGTTCGCATGCCGGGCGCCGTGCTGGCGCTGTTGTTCTGCCTTCCTCTCGGCCTGGCCGGGACGGCCGTTGCCGCGCCGATGCACAGCCAGTTCCTGCCCCCGGACGACGCCGGCCTGCGCCAGGGCGAGCCGGAACAGCAGCAACTGCTGCAGGTCACCGAGTACAGCGTGGTGCTGGGCAACCAGCGCCAGTCCAACCAGCAGCCGATCCCGATCACCACGCCGTCGCTGCTGCGCCTCAAGGGCAAGCCGCTGAGCAAGGGCGCGCAGATCAGCCAGGTGGTCATCAGCTTCGACGCCGAGGGCAAGAGCCTGAAGAAGCCGGCCTACGACGAGAAGACCCGCGTGCTCAGCCTGTATTACCCACAGGCGGCTTATCCCCAGCTGCTCGACCTGCTGCGCAACGGCACCGTCTACGTGCAGTTCCTCACCTATGGCAATGGCCATATCTGGGCCGACCTGCATACCGGCGCGGTGCGTGCGCGTTGAGCCGCGCACGGCGCAGGGTTAAACTGCCCGACCCGTGGTGCCCGGCCTGAGCCGTTGCCGGCCGCGATCCCCGAGACAGCCGTAGAGAGAAGCGAGCGATGCGTAAAGACAAGAAGCAGGTGATTGGCGAAGAGATCAACGACGACGCCATCAAGCTGTTCCTCGACGTGGAACCGGCCGACGACACTCCGGCGTCCCTGCACAAGCTGGTCAAGGCCTACCGCGGCCTGCGCATCGACGACTTCGAGCGCTTCGTCGGCTTCTTCGTCGAAGCCGGTTACGACCTGTCCGCCAAGGACGCCCAGGGCCAGGACTTCATCGCCCTGATCCAGGACCAGCGCCAGGCCGAGCCCTACATCGAGGTGATCAAGGCTGCTCGCGGCTAATCGCTGCGAACCGCTGAAAAGCCCGCCTTGTGCGGGCTTTTTTGTTCGCGAGTTCAGCAGGGAAACTCGAAGTAGGATGGCGTGGAGCGCAGCGATACCCATCACTTCCGGGCGTCGGACCGCATGGGTATCGCTGCGCTCCACCCATCCTACGAAAAGACTCGCCGGACACCTCCGCGAATCCCCGCCTAGACTTTCCCTCAGAACGATAACGACAAGGCGAGGACGAAGCCGTGCAAGTACAGCCCTATCTGTTTTTCCATGGTCGCGCCGATGAGGCGATTGCCTTCTACCAGCGCGCGGTGGGTGCCCAGCTCGGAGGTTTGATGCGCTTCGAGGAGGCGCCCGGTCCCTCGCCGGTGCCCGACGGCTGGCTGGACAAGGTGATGCACGCCAGCCTGCAGATCGGCGAGACGGAGGTGTTCCTGTCCGATGGCCGCGGCGAGCACAACGCCGCTTTCAATGGCTTCTCCCTGCACCTGACGCTGCGCAGCGTGGTGGCGGCGGAGCAGGCATTCGCTGCCCTGGCGGAGGAGGGGCGGGTGGAGATGCCGCTGGAGAAGACCTTCTGGGCGCAGCGTTTCGGCATGCTCACCGACCGCTTTGGCGTCGGCTGGATGGTCAGCTGCCATTGACCTCTTCCGAAGACAGAAACGAAAAAGCCCGCCGGATGGCGGGCTTTTTCATGGGAGCAGCACTCAGGACGCGGCGACGATCTGCAGACGGTCGGCGGTCATCTGGTTGACTTCGCGGTAGACCGCGGCGTCGGTTTCCAGCTGCTTCTCGCGGGCCGGGAAGATCTCCTTGAGCTTCGCGGTCCATTCGGCCGACTGGTAGCGCTCGGGGAAGCAGCGCTCCAGCAGGCCCAGCATGATCGAGACGGTAACCGAGGCGCCCGGCGAGGCGCCGAGCAGGGCGGCGATGCTGCCGTCCTGGGCCGCCACCAGTTCGGTACCGAACTGCAGGATGCCGCCTTTCTTCGGGTCCTTCTTGATGATCTGCACGCGCTGGCCGGCGGTTTCGAGGCGCCAGTCGGCCGGGTTCAGCTCCGGGTAGAACTTGCGCAGGGCTTCGATGCGCTGGTCCATGGACTGCATGACTTCCTTCACCAGGTAGCGGGTGAGGTCCATGTTGTCGCGGGCCACGGCGAGCATCGGCAGCAGGTTGCTGGTGCGCACCGAGAGCGGCAGGTCGAGGAACGAACCGTGGCGCAGGAACTTGGTGGAGAAGCCGGCGTAGGGGCCGAACAGCAGCGAGGTCTTGCCCTCGACCACGCGGGTGTCCAGGTGCGGCACGGACATCGGCGGGGCGCCCACTTCGGCCTGGCTGTAGACCTTGGCCTGGTGGTGCTTGACCACTTCCGGGTTGTCGCAACGCAGCCACTGGCCGCTTACCGGGAAGCCGCCGAAGCCCTTGCTTTCCGGGATGCCGGACATCTGCAGGAGCGGCAGCGCGCCGCCGCCGGCGCCGAGGAAGACGAACTTCGCCTTCACCTTGCGGGCGTCGCCGGTCTGGGTGTTCTTGATGTCCACCAGCCAGCCGTCGCCGGAGCGCTCCAGGCCCACGACCTTCTGGAAGTAGCGGACTTCGCTGCCTTCGCGGCTGGAGAGGTAGCTCAGCAGCTGGTTGGTCAGGGCGCCGAAGTTGACGTCGGTGCCGCTTTCCACGCGGGTCATCGCGACCTGCTCGTCGGCCGGGCGGCCGGGAATGGTCAGCGGGGCCCAGTCGGCGATCTTCGCGCGGTCCTCGGTGTATTCCATCGAGGAGAAGGCATGGTGCTGGGCAAGCATCTCATGGCGCTTCTTCAGGAACGGAATGTCTTTGCCACGCACGAAGCTCATGTGCGGAACGGGGTTGATGAAGTTGCGTGGTGCGCCGAAGGCGTCCTTCCCGGTCAGGTAGGCCCAGAACTGCTTGGACACCTCGAACTGGGCGTTGATGTTCACCGCCTTCTTGATGTCGATCGAGCCGTCAGCCGCCTGCGGGGTGTAGTTCAGCTCGCAGAGGCCGGCGTGACCGGTACCGGCGTTGTTCCACGGGTTGGAACTTTCGATGGCTCCGGATTCCTGCAGTTCGACGATCTCGAGCTTGACGCCCGGATCGACTTCCTTGAGCAGGACAGCCAGGGTTGCGCTCATGATGCCGGCGCCGACCAGCAGCACGTCCATCGATTCGATTTCGTTCTGCGCCATTAACGCGTCTCCAAAACTATCAGCAGCCAGTTGTGACAGGGGCCTTGCGCTCGTTGCGCGAAGCCGCATGTCCGAATTCTTCTCAGGTCGCCAGGGACCTTTCGCGGAATGTCTCGGGCCGGGATCGGAGGAGGGGAAGTGCGCACCTTCTCGGCAATCCACGGACAGACAAAGTCATCCGCAAGGGCATCGGGGAGTGGCGCTTATGCGCGGCTTCCGGTGCCGAAAAAGCGATTCAGTGCTGCGGGGTCAGACGTCAATGGTGCTACCAACGCAAAACTCTTCATTGCTCGCCACACTCTCGTGAAGTAGTGAAAAACCTTCGATCACGCTCTTTTGGAGGCGTGAAGCTCAAAGGGGATCGTCGTCGCGGGCCGGTCCGGTCTCCGTGCGGAGGGGGCGGCTGCATCCATGCCAAGTTCTGCGCAACGAACGTACAAAGCGCGACGGCCAGTGACCGAGGCGAGTGGCGACTCTCTTTGAGGGGTGGCAGAGGCGAGACACGGTGTGTCGGCATCGTGCGGGGCCCGACCAGGAGGCGTCCTTATAATCGGGGGGCGATTATAACGGCGAAACACAAAAAAAAGCTCTGCACCTTAGACTTTTTTCCTAGTGTCTACCCCTTGATTGACCATTTGTGCCCCCTCCCGGTGCGTCTTGCCTGCGGGTCGGTCAAGGTGGCTGATCGACGCGTGGCGAGGGAACCCTGCGAACGGGTTCCGCGTCCAATGGCCAAGCGCTATCTGACCGCGCTGCCCGCCGGTATACTGCCGGCCATCGCCTACCCCATGGAGAGATGAGCATGCTGCCTCGCCTGTTGCTCGGCTTTATCGCTGCCGCCAGCCTGACCTTGACCGGCTGCGCCCTCAGCCCGCAACAACTCAACCCGACGCCCGAGTTCAAGGGCCCGGTCGCCGCCGTTGGCCAGGGCCAGCCGGTGGTGGTGAAAGTCGTCGACGGTCGCCCGAGCACCGCGCTGGGTACCCGTGGTGGCCTGTATTCGGAAACCAGCCAGCTGACCGTGCGCAGTGAAGACGTGATCCCCAAGTTGCAGCTGCAGGCCGAGACTGCCGTGCGCCTGCTGGGCTTCACCCCGTCGGCCAACGCCTACAACGCGCCGCAACTGACCCTGACCCTGGCCGAGCTGAAGTACCAGTCGCCCAAGGAAGGCATGTACGTCACCGAGGCCGACATCGGCGCCACTTTCCGCGCCGACGTGCAGAGCGGCACCCGTCGCTACAGCGGCCGCTACGGCGCCTCGACCAACCAGCGTTTCGGCATGGCGCCCAACCAGGCGACCAACACCAAGCTGGTGAGCGACGTGCTCAGCGATGCGCTGACCCGTGTGTTCAAGGACCCGACCATCGGCCAGACGCTGAACCAGCGCTGATCGATCGGACATGAAAAAGCCCGCCGAATGGCGGGCTTTTTCATGGGCGCTGAGCGGTTGCGATCAGGCGGCCTGGCGGTACGGGTCGACTTCGAACGAACGCATGCGCTCGTCGGTTTCCGGCAGGTCCAGGTGCTCGTGGCCGCAGGCCTGGGTGTAGACCAGCCAGTGGTCGTCCTGGACGTTGAACGAGAGTTCGACGACCACGGCTTCGATTTCTTCCAGGTGTTCGATCAGGTAGGCGTTTTCGTGGGGGACGATGTCGAGCATGGCGAATCTCCTTGGCGAAAGACCGGGTTTGCAGAATTCGTTGAAGCCAGCAACGTGCCAGGGCGCGGGAGAGGTCTTAGACCATTTCTCGATAATTCTTACGCTCGTCGTAAATAAGCGTTGCGCGCTGGCTGCGATGGCGGGCCAGCGGATAAAATGCGCGTCGATTGTTTCTCATCCATGACGGGCCATGCCCGTTCGTCCAGACTGGCCCCGCTTTGCTTCGAAGTCGTTGGTGTGCAGTTTGAAGCGGAGGTTGTGATGTCGCTGCAGGCGCTCTGGAGTCTCTTCCAGGCCCATCCCGGTCGTATCGTGAATGACCTGGCCCTGTTCTTCGCCCTGGCCGGAGGCTGGCTGCTGCTGGCGACCCGTCGCCGCGAGCGCCTCGCCCTGGCGCGCCTGGCCGCCGAGAGCGAAGTCGCACCGGTGCCGCTGGACAGCGTCGAACCGACCGCGCGGATGAACCGCTTCTTCTACCGTTTCGGTTTCGCCTGCATGGCATTGGCCATGGCGGTGAGCTGGTACAGCACGCAGCTGAGCCAGTAACGGCTGAGATGAAAAAGGCGCCCGAGGGCGCCTTTTTTCATGCCCGCTGCTTGAGCCGGTACTGGTTCAGTACCGGGTTGGCGTACTGCAGGATCAGGTGGCCGCGCTGCTCGGCGGGGCATTCGCCCAGGCGACGCTCCCATTCGGTGCGCGCCCGCTGCAGTTCGTCGGCCTTGAACAGGGTCTCGGCGCGGGGCACGTTCAGCGCGGCGTCGCGCAGGTCGGAGGCCTCGTAGGCCAGGTAGTGCACCGGGAACAACCGGTAGTTGCCGAGGATCTGCCGGTCCAGCTCGGCAGCGAGCTGCTTGGCGTCGGCGAAGTCGCCGGTGATTTCCTCGCCGAAGTTGATGTGCACCCGGCCCTTGTAGCCGGTGATGCCCTGCACGATGCTGCGGTCGTCCTCGCCCGGCGCCTTCCTGTACTCGCCGGTGGTCGCGCGGGTGAACAGTTCGCGGGCCTTGGCGGCGTCGCAGGGGTCGTATTCGTAGCTGATGGACACCGGGATCAGGTGCAGCTGGCGAACCACCTCGGCGAACGGCTCGTCCTTGCGGCTCATGTGGAACATCTTGAGGATCGCCGAATCGGTACGGTCGTCACCGTCCTTGGCGCGGCCCTCGGCCTGGGCGATCCAGATCGACTGGCCGTCCTGGCAGATCGAGTGATTGATGTAGGCCGAGAGGTTCTGGTAAGCCGCCAGCTTCTCGCGCCGGCCGCTGATCGAACGGTGCACGATGAAGCTCTTGTTCAGGCGCATCAGGTCGCTGACGAAGGGCTTCTGCAGCAGGTTGTCGCCGATGGCGATGCGCGGCGTCGGCAGCTTGGCGTGGTAGATCGCGTAGTTGCAGAAGGCCGGGTCGACCACGATGTCGCGGTGGTTGGCGATGAACAGGTAGGCACGGCCCGATTGCAGGCGTTCGACACCCGAATAGGTGACGCCGTCGGTGGCGTGCTCGATGGTTCGGTCGACGTAGGGCTCGACTTTGTGCTGCAGCTCGCTGACGCTGCGGATACCGGTGACTTCGCGGGCCAGCCGATGGGCTATAAGTGGTCTGAGCAGCCAGCCGAACGGACCGGACAGACGCGGGAAACGGTAACGCGCCAGCGCGCCGAGGAAGGCGTCATCGCTCAGCAGGCGCTGCAGGACAGCCGGGACTTCGGCGTCGTTGTACGGTCGGATGGCTTCGAACTCGCCCATCATGCTCTCTATGAATTCTCGGGGTATCACGGGACAGGCCGCGAAATAGACGGCCCGGATGGGTATGCCGCCGACTCACCGGCCAGGCGGGCACCCAAAAAGACCGCGCGATTATAAACGGAAGTCACGGGGGAACCAGCGATGCTCGAAAGTCAGGCTTATTCCTGTCCCTATTGCGGCGAGCCGGCCGAGGCCGTGCTCGACCTTTCCGGGGGCGACCAGAGCTACTATGAAGATTGCCCGGTGTGTTGCCGGCCGATCCTGTTCCAGCTCCACACCGACGGCGTGGACTGGACCCTGGAAGTCCAGCGCGAGGACGATTGATGCAGCGAATCTACGAACCCGCCGACCTGATCGAAGCCGAGCTGCTGGGCGGCATGCTGGCCAACGAGGGCATTTCGTCGCACCTGGGCGGACGCCATCTGGTCGGTGGCATCGGCGAGCTGCCGGGCATGGGCCTGCTGCACCTGTGGGTGGAGGACGCGGTGGCCGAGCAGGCGCGCGAACTGATCGCCGCGTACAATGCCGCGCAACCCCTGCCGGGCGGCGCCGACGATCACGAGGGCGGCCCCGGCGTCCTGCTTTGCTGACTCGCCTCGACGACTCCCCATGAACGATCGCCCATGACCAGCCGCTACGCCCTGTTCCGCTGGAACCGCGAGCTTGCCGAAAACGTCGGCTTCCCTGCCGATCTGCAGCCGCAGTGGAACCTTGCACCCGGCTCCCGCGTGCTGATGCTGCGCGAGGAGAATGGCGCGCGCCATGCCGAGCTTGCGCGCTGGGGGCTGACGCCGGCATGGCTCAAGGATCTGTCGCGAACCCCTGCCCACGCCCGCACGGAAACCATCGCTGAACAGCCGATGTTCCGCGACGCGTTCGCCCAGCGCCGCTGCCTGCTGCCGGCCAATGGCTTCTATGAGTGGCACGGTGTGCGCAAGCGGCCGCACTGGGTTTCCGGCGGCGGGCTGATCTGTTTCGCGGGGGTGTGGGAGGCGTATCCGGTCGAAGGCCACACCTATTACAGCGTGGCAATGCTCACCCAGGCGGCGGGCGAGATGCGCCGGCCGCTGATCCTCGATGTGCAGGAACAGGCGCAATGGCTGTCGAACGCGACGCCCGCCGCGCGGTTGCTGGAGCTGCTGCAGTTGCCCCAGGCGCGGCTGCGCATGCAGGCGCTGGCGAGCTTCATCAACGACCCGACCTGCAATGGGCCGGAGTGCCTCACCCCGGCCTGACACCGAAGTCCGCTCCTACGAAATCGACGGCGTCATGGGCTGATGGGGACCGTTGTACGATCCCGCAAGCCTTACACCTTGAACTGATTCACCAGCCGGCGCTGCTGCTCGGCCAGCTTGGTCAGCTCGGCGCTGGCCTGGGACGCCTCGTCGGCGCCGCCGGCCACCTGGTTGGCGACCATGCCGATGTTGCTGACGTTGCGGTTGATGTCCTCGGCCACCGCGCTCTGTTCTTCGGCGGCGCTGGCGATCTGGGTGTTCATGTCGTTGATCACCGACACTGCCTGGGTGATCGACTCCAGGGCCTGGGCCGCCTCGCCGGCATGACGCACGCTGTCTTCGGTCTTGTCCTGGCTCTGCTGCATCACCTGCACCACTTCGCGGGTGCCGTTCTGCAGCTGCTGGATCATCGACTGGATTTCCTCGGTGGCCTGCTGGGTCTTCTGCGCCAGGTTGCGCACCTCGTCGGCGACCACCGCGAAACCACGGCCCTGCTCGCCAGCACGGGCGGCCTCGATGGCGGCGTTGAGCGCCAGCAGGTTGGTCTGCTCGGCGATGCCGCGGATGGCCACCAGGATCGCATTGATGTTCTCGCTGTCGCGGGCCAGCGACTGCACCACGCCCACCGCGCGGCCGATCTCGCTGGCCAGCGCCTGGATCGCCGTGGAACTGCTCTCGACGATGCGCTTGCCGTGGTGCGCGGCCTGGTCGGCATGGTTGGCCGCTTCGGCGGCGTGGGTGGCGTTGCGCGCCACGTCCTGGGCGGTGGCGGTCATCTCGTGGACGGCGGTGGCCACCAGCTCGATCTCCGCGAGTTGCTTCTGCACGCCCTGGTTGGTGCGGATGGCGATGTCGGCGGTGTGCTCGGAAGAGTCGCTGACGTGCTGCACCGAGGTCACCACCTGGCCGATCATGCCCTGCAGCTTGCCGAGGAAGGTGTTGAAGCCCTTGGCGATGGAGCCCAGTTCGTCGGCGCGGTCGCTGCTCAGGCGGCGGGTCAGGTCGCCTTCGCCCTGGGCGATGTCGTCGAGCATGCCGACCAGCTGGCGCAGCGGGCGGGCGATGCCGTGGCCGACCAGCCAGATCACGGCCAGGCCGATGGCGGCGATCAGCAGGCCGACCAGGGTCATGCCCAGGGTGTCGCTGTCGCGCTGGGCTTTCAGGTCGCTCTGCAGCTGGTTCAGGTCACCCAGCACGGCTTCCTGCGGTAGCTGCAGCATCAGCGTCCAGCGCGCGCCGGAGTCGGCGATGGTGAAGGGCAGGAACAGCTCGATGTGGCCGTGCTCCTTGTCCACCGAGGTCAGCGGCTGGTCGAGGGTGAGTTTGGCCAGGTTGGCCACTTCGTTGGCGTCCAGCACGCTGCTGGCGGATTCGCCGAGCTTGGCCGGGTCCTTGGTGTAGGCGACCAGGCGGCCGTTGGTGGAGATCAGCGCCATCTCGCCGGCGCCGTCGTAGAGCTGGCTGTCGGCGGCCTTGAGCAGGTCCTGGATGAAGTCCAGCGACAGGTCCACGCCGACGGTGCCCTTGAACTGGCCCTTGACCATGATCGGCGCGTTGAACGAGGACATCAGCACCATCTTTCCGGCCATCTCGTAGGGCGCCGGGTCGATGATGCAGGGCTGGTGCTTCTCTTTCGGGCACAGGTAGTACTCGCCTTCGCGCACGCCGGTGGGCTGCATTTTCTGGCTTTCCAGGGTGTCGCCCATGGCTTCCACGGTCAGGCCGCCGTCCTTGCGATACCACCAGGGCATGAAGCGGCCGCTGCCGTCGTATCCCGGCAGGCCGGCGTACTGGCTGTCATTGCCGGCGAAGGCGTTGGGTTCCCAACCGGCAAAGGCGTCGAGCAGCTTGGGGTTCTGCGCCACGGTCTGGCGCAGCAGGTTGGACATGCCGGCACGGCCGATGCCCAGCAGCGGCTGGCCATTGCTGTCGGTTTCGTCGAGCAGGGCGTTGGTGTTGGCCAGGTCGCGGGCGACGGTGAGCGGGTATTCCAGTTCGCGCTGGATCTGTGCGACCTGGCCGCGGGCCATGGCCACCAGGCGTTCGTTGATCACCTGTTCGAGCAGCGCCTGGGTGCGCTCCTGCACCAGCGCCTGGGTCCGCGAGCCGGCGAACAGTGCGTAGAGCACCAGCGCCGCGACCACTGCCAGAACACTGGCACCGGCCAGCGCCACCACGGAAAACTGGATCGACTTGAATTTCATACGGGTACCCGGAATGCGCCAGAGGTCTGCGTGTCTATCTGTATCGGCAGGACCGGGGGAATTCCTTAGGCGGCCGTTGTAAAGCGTTGTAACGCGGCTGTTCGCCGCTTGTCGCAGGATTGTCGGGGTGGGCCGGGAGGTCTAGCATGTGATGTCAAAATGAAATTACGCGGGCGCTGTGAGCGCCCTGTTCGCGGTTGAGGATCGCCAGCACGATGGTCTTCTTCGCGTGTGCTACGACGCGCGCCGCAGGGTACCTGGGGTGGCGTCGATAGGGTTTCGTAAGTCCCTGCTGCGCCGGCTGTTTCCTGCCAGTTGCCGGGCATCGGAGGCGGGCCTACCATGCGCGCTGTCCGTGGGAGATTGCATTGTTTCGGGAGAGCAACATGCCCAGCGTTTTTCGTGTCGCAGGCCTGGCCGCAGCCCTGCTGCTGACCGCCTGCCAGCAGGTGAATACCACCAATAGCGGCGTCGTCGGTGTCGATCGCAAGCAGAGCATGTTCAGCATGCTGTCCAGCGCCCAGGTCGACCAGATGTATGCGCAGTCCTACCAGCAGACCCTCGGTGAGGCCTCCAAGGCCGGCAAGCTGGATGCCAGCAGCAACGACGCCAAGCGTGTGAAGGCCATTGCCGCGCGACTGATTCCGCAGACCGGCGCCTTCCGCTCGGACGCGCCGTCCTGGCAGTGGGAAGTCAACGTGATCAAGAGCGACGAGCTCAATGCCAACTGCGGTCCCGGCGGCAAGATCATCGTCTACACCGGGCTGATTGATCAGCTCAAGCTCAGCGACGACGAACTGGCCGCGGTGATGGGCCACGAGATCGCCCACGCCCTGCGCGAGCACGGCCGAGAAGCCATGTCCCGCGCCTACGCGGAACAGATGGGGCTGGGCATCGGCGGCGCGCTGCTGGGGCTGGGGCAGAGCAGCGTGGACATGGCCCACCAGGTGGTCGAATACAGCCTGACGCTGCCCAATAGCCGGCAGAATGAGAACGAAGCGGACCTGATCGGCCTGGAATTGGCGGCGCGAGCTGGTTATAACCCCAACGCCGCAATGACCCTGTGGCAGAAGATGGGACAGGCGTCGAACGGTGAGGCTCCGCCGGAAATCCTCAGCACTCACCCGGCGGACAGTACGCGGATGGCCAACCTGCAGGCCGCCATCCCGAAGGTCATGCCGCTCTACGAGCAGGCCAAGACCCGCTGAACAGTGTTTTTGCAGCAGGGGTTCGTGATTCTCTCGAACGGCCAGGAGCGGCGTAAGGTTGCGCCGCTTTATCCAGTGAACAGGGAGCACCCGTGAAAATCGCTGTACTCGGAGCCACCGGGCTCCTGGGCCACCACGCCGCCCGCGCGATCAAGGCGGCCGGCCACCAGCTGGTGCTGATCCACCGACCCTCGTCGCAGATCCAGCGCCTGGCCTACCTCGAGCCTGAGTGCCGGGTAGCCGAACTCTTCGATCACCAGGGCATGGCCCGCGCGCTCAGCGGGCTGGACGCGGTGATCTTCAGCGCCGGTTACTACCCGGTGCGCCCGCGTCGCTGGCAGGAGGAGGTCGCCAGCGCACTGGACCTGACCAATCATTTCTACGCCGCCTGTCTGCAGGCGAAAGTGCCACGCATCCTCTACGTCGGTTCGGCCTTCGCCATGCCCTCGCACCCGCAGGGGCTGCCGGGCCATGAGGGGCTGTTCTACGAAGGGCTGCCCACCGGCAAGAGCGCCTACGTGATGTGCAAGTGGGCGCTGGACGAACAGGCCCGCGAACAGGCCCGTGGCGGGCTGCCGGTGGTCATCGGGATTCCCGGCATGGTGCTGGGCGAGCTGGACATCGGCCCGACCACCGGACGCCTGATCACCGCCATCGGCCGCGACGAGATGCTGCATTACGTGCCGGGCCGGCGGAACGTCATCGATGCATCCGAGGCCGGGCGCGGCCTGCTCACGGCGCTGGAGCGTGGGCGGGTCGGCGAGCGCTACCTGCTGACCGGGCACAACATCGAGATGGGCGAGCTGACCGCCACCATCGCCAAGCTGCTGGGCAAGCCGGCACCGACCCCGATGCCGCTGCATCGCGCCCGCGCGCTGGCGACGCTGGGTCGCTGGCGCTACCGGCTGACTGGCAAGATGCCGCTGCTGGACGACACCGCCATCGAGGTGATGGCCGGCGGGCAGTTCCTCGACGGCCGCAAGGCGCGCGAGGAGCTGGGCTTCGAGTCCCATGTGCCGCTGGATGACACGCTGGAGCGGGCCATCTCCTGGTTCCACGCCAACGATTACCTCTGATTTCGGCTGTCTTTGTAGGAGCGAGCTTGCTCGCGAACTGCATAACGCTGAGCGGTCCCTGTTCGCGAGCAGGCTCGCTCCTACGAAAAGCTGTTACGGAGCTCCCTGCGAGAGCCTTATGTGCCGCGTAGAGCGTGGAAGTGAATGAAAAAAGCCCGGCTCATTGGCCGGGCTTTTTCGTTGTCAGGGCAGCGCCTTCTCAGCGAAGGGCCGGTTGGGCAGCCCCATCTGCGCGCGGAAGCTTTCCATGTCGAACAGCGTGCACAGTTCCTGCACCTGGTCCTGGCTGTTGAAGGTCCAGAAGCCCATGGCCGAGATGCTGACGATGCGGTCGCTGGCCGGGTAACCCAGCACAGGGCGGGCGATGCTGCCCATCAGGGTGCTCCAGGTGAAGACCTTGTTGCCCTCGCGGATGCATTCCTCCACGGCCACTTCCAGGTCTTCCATGCCACTGCGGATCTCCTCCACCAGCGCCCGGTAGCCGGCGTTGTCCAGCGGCTGGGCGGTGAAGGCGCTCTTGTAGATGAAGTCCGGGCTGTGCAGTTGCTCGACCAGCGCCAGGTGCCCCTTGTTCCAGGCGAGGTCGATATGGTGGCGGGCGACTTTCTTCAGGTCTTTTTCCGGCATGGCGACATCCTTTGTCGGGGGAGGCTGGAGCGCCACTGTGTATCGCTGGCGATACACAGGCATTGGCCGGCGCGCCAGCCCCCCGACGAAAAGCAGCCGGTCAGAACACGCCGGAGAGCTTCAGTGCATGGTAGATCGCAGCCAGGCCGAGAACGGCGAAGGCGGCGGCGGCCAGGCGGCGGATCAGGTTCAGCGGCAGGCGTTCGGCCGCGAAGTTGCCCGCCAGGACCACCGGCACGTTGGCGATCAGCATGCCCAGGGTGGTGCCGATGACCACCAGCCAGAAGTGCGGGTACTGCGCGGCCAGCATCACGGTGGCGACCTGGGTCTTGTCGCCCATCTCGGCGAGGAAGAAGGCGATCAGGGTAGTGAGGAACGGGCCGAACTTCTTCAGCGAGCCTTCTTCGTCGTCATCCAGCTTGTCCGGAATCAGGGTCCAGCCAGCGACTGCCAGGAAGCACACGGCCAGCACCCAGCTCAGCGTGCTTTCCGAGAAGAACGAAGCGACCCAGCTGCCCACGGCGCCGGCAGCGAAATGGTTGGCCAGGGTGGCGGCGATGATCCCGGCGATGATCGGCCAGGGCTTGCGGAAGCGCGCGGCGAGGACGAGCGCGAGCAGTTGCGTCTTGTCGCCGATTTCCGCGAGGGCAACGATCAGGGTGGGGACGAAGAGGGATTCCATCAGACTTCCAAAGGGGGCGGGTCGACTAATCACCATGACACGCGCTACCTGCCCGCCCCGGGTCAGGTTGCTCGTGTCATAGGTCTTGTCAAACCCCGGCCTGAACGCTGCAGGCCTGGATCGTACGCGCCATGGTCTGCGGACCAAGTGTGTTGACGCGTACCGGGCGAGCAGGGCGCTCGCGGGAGACTACTCCCCTAGGACGGGGCGCATTCTGCCCAAGTCCCGGGACTTGGGCAAGCCTGCGTGTCGGATCAGTCGCGGGTGGGGCTGATGTCCATGTCTTCGTAGCGGATGAAACGGGTGCCGTTCTTGAAGCGGTAGCCCAGCCAGATCGCCAGGAACAGCGGAATGGTGATGTAGGTGGCAACCAGCCCGGCCCAGTCCACGTGCTCGCCGACGAAGGCCTGGTAGTTCTGCCCCAGGGTGATGATCAGGCACAGGGTGAAGGCGAACAGCGGGCCCAGGGGGAACCACTTGGCACGGTAGGGCAGGTCATTGAGGTTGCCGCCCTGCAGCACGAAGCCCTTGCGGAAGCGGTAGTGCGACACGGCGATGCCCAGCCAGACGATGAAGCCGCACATGCCCGAGGCGTTGAGCAGCCAGGTGTAGACGGTCTTGTCGCCGATGAAGCTGGTGAGGAAGCACAGCGCGCCGATCAGCGTGGTGGCATACAGCGCATAGCGCGGCACGCCGCTGGCGGACACCTGGGTGAACAGGCGCGGCGCCTTGCCCTGGGTGGCCATGGTGTAGAGCATCCGGGTCGAGGCGTACATGCCCGAGTTGCCCGCCGAGAGGATCGCCGAGAGGATCACCGCGTTCATCACGCCCGCGGCGGCGGCGAGGCCCGCGCGCTCGAACAGCAGGGTGAAGGGCGAGGTGCTGATGTCGCTGCTGTCGGTCTTGAGCAGGTTCGGATCGGTGTAGGGGATCAGCATGCCGATGACGAAGATCGACAGGATGTAGAACATCAGGATTCGCCAGAACACCTGGCGGATGGCGATGGGAATGGACTTCTGCGGATTCTCCGACTCGCCCGCGGCGACGCCGATCAGCTCGGTGCCCTGGAAGGAGAAGCCGGCGATCATCGCCACCCCGATCATCGCCTGCAGGCCACCGACGAAGGGCGCATCGCCGCTGGTGAAGTTGCTGAAGCCGGGGCTGTCGATGCCGTGCATGATGCCGATGATGCTGGCCAGGCCGATGCCGATGAAGATCACCACGGCCACCACCTTGATCAGCGCGAACCAGAATTCGCTCTCGCCAAAGCCTTTCACCGAGAAGAAGTTGAGCATGAACATGATGGCCAGGAAGCCGGCGCTCCAGTACATGCCCGAGACTTCCGGGAACCAGAATTTCATCACCAGCTGCGCGGCCACCAGCTCCGCGGCAATGGTCACCGCCCAGTTGTACCAGTAGTTCCAGCCCATGGCGAAACCGAAGCCATCGTCGATGAAACGGCTGCCATAGGTGCAGAACGAGCCGGAATCGGGGATGTACGCCGCCAGCTCGCCGAGGCTGGTCATGAGGAAGAACACCATCAGGCCGATCAGCGCATAGGCCAGCAGTGCGCCGCCGGGACCGGCGGTGGCGATGGTGCTGCCGGAGGCGACGAACAGGCCGGTGCCGATGGAGCCACCGATGGCGATCATGTTCAGGTGGCGCGGCTTGAGGGAGCGCTTCAGATGATGCGGCTTCTCCTTCGGCCCCATGGCGAATGTCAGTTCGACGTCGTCTTTGATTCTGCGATTCACGGTGTCCTCGATATTTCAGGGCGAGCGGCGATGCGCCGATCCAGCGGGCTGCGTGGAGTGTAGTGCGAGCTCTGGATCAGCGCCGGGCGCTGTAGATGCGGAAGCCGTCGGCCTCGGCCAGGGTGCGGCAGGGGCCCAGGTGCTGTTCGATCAGCGGCGGGTATTTCAGGAAGCTGTTGGCCACCAGGCGCAGTTCGCCGCCGGACGCCAGGTGGCGTGCCGACTGGCGCAGCAGGTGTTCGGTGGCGGCGTAACTGGTGTGCACGCCCTGGTGGAAGGGCGGGTTGCTGACGATGGCGGCGAGGCCTTCTGGCGCGGCGTCGATGCCGTCAGCGGCGATCACTTCACCCTCCAGGCCGTTGGCAGCCAGGGTCAGGCGGCTGCTTTCGATGGCGAAGGCGTCGACGTCCAGCAGGGTCAGGCGGCTCTGTGGATAACGTCGCTTGAGCGTGGCGCCGAGCACCCCGGCGCCACAGCCGAAGTCCAGCACGTGGCCGCTCGGCAGCTTGTCCAGATGCTCCAGCAGCAGTGCGCTGCCACGGTCTAGGCGGCCATGGCTGAACACCCCGGGCAGGGTGATGACCTGCAGCGGGCCATCGGCCAGCGGCAGTTCATAGCGTTGCGCGAGGCCGTGCAGATCGGGCGCAGCCGGCGCGCCGTCGATGTGTGTGTGCCACAGCTGGCAATGGCGGGCGCTGTCCAGCTTGCTGGCGCGGCCGAGTTCGCCGAGCTGCTTGCTGGCGCGCTCGACGCCGGCGCGTTTCTCGCCGACCAGGTACAACTCGCCGTCCGGCACGCAGCTGGCCAGTGCGGCCAGCAGGTAGTCGGTCAGCTCGCGGGACTTGGGCAGGAACAGTACCGCGGCCTCAAAAGGGGCTGCGGGCGGTGTGGCGCCGAAATGGCAACGGCCGGGATAACGACTTTCCAGCTGCCGGGCTTCGCCGGCATGCCAGCTCCAGCCCTGGGCCTGCGGGAAGTCGCCGAGCAGGGCATCGGCGGGCAGGCCGGCGAGCAGGACGCGGCCCTGGAAGCGCTCGGTCTGGCGCAGCAGCACTTCACTGGTGGGGGCGTTGGACATGCGGCCTCCTGGCGAAAAAGGGCGCGAGTTTAGCAGGGCTGCCGCGGCCGAGCCTAGGCGAGCCGCACTTCGGCATTCTTCCAGAAGTCGTCGCCACGCAGTTCCAGCGCCCCGGCCGCGACTTGTTCGCGCAGGCGCCAGGCCGCCAGCAGGTCGCTGACGAACAGGCCGTCGACGTAGGCCATGGTCGGCCCGATCACGGATTGCACCGGGCGCCAGGACGCGCTGGCGCTGTCCAGCAGGATGCGGTCGATGTGCGCATAACCGCTGCCGCTCAACTGACCATCCAGCCACAGGCGCAACTCGGCGTTTTCGGTCAGGGCGCGCTGCCAGTCCGCCGCCAGGCCTTGGCGCTCGGCGGCGTCGAGTTCGTGGCTGGCGGCCAGGGCGTTGGCCAGTTCGACGGGTTTGAGCATGGCGATGGCGTGGCGGTCCTCGCTGCGGCACTGGCCGCTGCCGGCGCCGACACTGCGCAGGATGATGTTCGCGGGCAGCAGCGCGCAGACGCGGCGCAGCAGCAGTTGCTCGCTGGCGCTGTCGCCGTGCCAGAGGGTGATGGAGGCGACGTCCGGGCTGTGCAGCCAGTTCACCTCGGTGGCCATCTCGATGGCAATCTCCCGCTCGCGCAGGACGTCGCCGCCCAGCTCGTGCCAGAACGCGGCGCGCTGCAGGCAGGGCGGGTTATCCACATCGCTCAACGGGCCGACCGCGAGGTCGTCCGGCATCACGCGGATTTTCTTCTCGGTCAGCACGCCGGCCTCGACTGCCCGATGCAGGGCTTCGGCGGCGCCGTCGCCGCAGACCAGATGCAGGCTCATGGTGCCACCACCCGGCGCGGCTCGCCGGCGAAGAAGCCCGCGGCGTTTTCGCTCAACTGGCCGACGATGCGCTGCCGGGCCTCGCGGCTGCCCCAGGCGCTGTGTGGGGTAAGGATGAGGCGCGGGATGTCGCCGGCCAGCAGCGGGTTGCCGTCCTTGGGCGGCTCGACGCTGAGCACGTCGAATGCCGCGCCGCCGAGATGGCCGCGGCGCAGGGTGTCCGCCAGCGCCTGTTCGTCGACCAGCCCGCCGCGGGCGGTGTTGATCAGGTAGGCGCCGGGCTTCATCAGGTCCAGTTCGCGCTGGCCGATCAGGTTGCGGGTGGCGTCGGTCAGCGGACAATGCAGGGTGAGGGCGTCGACCTGCGGCAGCAGTTCGTCCAGCGCCAGGCGATCGGCACGCGCCGGGCGGCCGGGCAACGCGCCGAGCAGCACGCGCATGCCGAAGGCTTCGGCCAGCCTGGCCACCGCACCGCCCAGTTCGCCGTGGCCGAGCAGGCCGAGGGTCTTGCCTTCCAGCTCGACGATGGGGAAGTCCAGCAGGCAGAACTGCGGCGCCTTCTGCCAGCGACCCTCGCGGATCGCCGCCTGGTAGTCCGGCAGCCGCGTGGCCAGGGCGAGCAGCAGCATCAGGGTGTGCTGGGCCACCGACGGGGTGCCGTAGCCCTGGCAATTGCTCACCGTCACGCCGTGGCGGCGCGCCGCATCGAGGTCGACGTTGTTGGTACCGGTAGCGGCCACCAGGATCAACTTGAGGTCCGGGCATTGCTCGATGGCCTCGGCGCCGATGCGCACCTTGTTGCTGATCGCCACCTGCGCGCCCTTCAGGCGCTCGGCCACCTGCTCGGTGTCGCTGCGCCCGTGCAGGACCAGCTCGCCGAACGGCGCGCGCAGCGGCGCGAGGTCGAGGTCACCGAGGTCGAGGGAGGCATGGTCGAGGAAGACGGCGCGAGCAGGATTCATGAGCGATGACACCTTGAGCGGAAGGGCGGGATGAAGGGGATTCTCGGCAGAACCGCCGCCGTGGACAACCCGGTCTGCCCGCGGATGTGGACGGAGGGAACTGCGTATTGATGGTAGATGTTTGAGTGAAAAGTCTGACAGGCGTTTCGGTTTTCCCTCATCTGCTGTCCCGTGCCAGCTACTTAGAGTGATCCCATCGAAATCCCGAGGTGACTTGCGATGATGGGTTGGCTGATCTCCGGTCTGACGCTCTTTGGCATCACGACCGCCGGACTCTGGAGTGCATGGGTCTGGTCCCGCGTGGGTTCCTCGGCGTCCCTTCCTCACGTTCCCTGCGCGCGACGTCGCCATCAGCTGCGCCCCAACGGCCTGGAGCCGCTGCTCTGCTTCGGCTCCCTGATGGCCGCCTGCGAAGGGCCGGTGGGCGTGGCGTTGGTGCGCGAGCGTGGCGAAATGACCGAACGGCTGGCCGCGGATCTGGAGGAATGCTGGGGTATCCGCGATGGCAAATCGGCGCGCGATACGCTGCAGAGCATGCTGCTGGAAGCGCACAGTTTGCCGCTGGACGAGGATTTCCGCCGCCTGCAACGCAACGAGCCGAGCGCGTTCGATGGTGAGCAGCGGCTGCGCTGGCAACGTGCGAAGCGGGCCTGGGGCAAGGCCGGCCTGGTCCTGCCGAAGGACATTTCCATGGCGGCTCACGACTACGAGTGTATTGCCTGGCTGACGCGGCGCTGCCATGCCTGCGGTTATCTCGCCGAGGCCGAGGCCTGGCTTTGCCTGGCCTGGGTGGCAGAAGCAGCCGTGCGCCACTTCGGCGACTGGCAAAGCTATGCCGCGTCCTGTGTGCTGGTGCGGGCCACCCTGCAACGCGACGGCCAACAGGACTCGCTGGCCATCCGTGCCTACAGGGAACTGATGGCGGAAGCGGGACAGTGGCGGGCCCATCCGCTGGCAGGCATCCGTGCAGACGGTGTGGTTCTGCAGATCGGACACGAGATTGCGCCGTTCGCCAGCCAGCCTCGCCTGTTCCTGCTGGCCTTCGGATCACTGATCGCACTCAGCGCCGGCGTGCGCTCCGATCGACTGGCGATCGCGCCCGATGAGCCGGAACTGCACCGCTTGTGGCTGGCACGGAACTGGCGTGCCGAGGGCCCGGGGCCGGTGAAGGAGCGTCTGCACTGGCTGCTGGAGACCGGCAGCCGGGCGCGCTTCGATGCCCAGTTGCAAGCTGGCGTGGATCGCCGGGGCAGTGGCGCTGGCGAGGCGGGGCAGGAACGCTTAGAGCAGGCGCGTCGGGCTCTGCTCAAGGCCGGGCACGATCCGGAACGGGTGGACGGCTGTCGTACGGCGCTGGGCTACGACCTGGAGCGGGCCGCCTTCGGTGCGCGCCTGGCCTTCGCCGCCGGCCTGCTGGATGAGGCGAGCCTGTGGAATGCCCTGCGGCACATGGCGCGACAGGCGCGCTCGGCATTCGCTGACTGGGAGCAGTACCTGATCTCGGTGGTCATCGGTCATGCGCTGGCCACTCCGGATCGGGATGCCGGCCGGCAGCTGCTGCGTAGCGGCATGGCGTTGCTCGATGGCATCTGCCCGTTCGCCGAATTCCTTTCACCCTGGCAGGCCTGTCCACTGGACAGGCTGCCGGTACTCCACGCGGTATCCTCTGCGGTGGCTCGTTGAGGCAGGCCAGGCGCGGTCCGGGCACTTGTGGTGGCCCCGTGGCTTCGTATAGAAGTGGGCTTTGCAGATGGCTGTTCGGAGGCACGATGTACTGGGCGGAATTTCTCACGGTGGCGTTCATTCACCTGCTGGCAGTGGCCAGCCCCGGCCCGGATTTCGCCGTGGTGGTGCGTGAGAGCGTGGCCCACGGCCGTCGCGCCGGAACCTGGACGGCGCTGGGCGTGGGCAGCGCGATCTTCCTGCACGTGACCTATTCGCTGCTGGGCATCGGCCTGATCGTGTCGCAGTCCATCGTGCTGTTCAACGCGCTGAAATGGTTGGCGGCGGCTTACCTGCTGTACATCGGCTTCAAGGCGCTGCGGGCGCGGCCGGCCGATCCGGCAGCGGCCGAAACCGTCGTTGCGCCGGTCGCCCGTACTGCACGCGGCGCCTATGTCGCCGGCTTCGTCACCAATGGCCTGAACCCCAAGGCCACGCTGTTCTTCCTCTCGCTGTTCACCGTGGTGATCAACCCGCACACGCCGCTGCTGGTCCAGGCGGGATACGGCGTTTACCTGGCCTGCGCCACGGCCGGCTGGTTCTGTCTGGTGGCGCTGCTGTTCAGCCAGCAGCGGGTGCGCGCGGGCTTCGCGCGCATGGGGCACTGGTTCGATCGGATGATGGGCGTGGTGCTGGTGGGGCTGGGGATCAAGCTGGCGTTCACCCAGTTGCGCTGAACCGGCTTGAACGGGGCGCCTCGCGGCGCCCTCGGGACTACTGCAGAGCGCGGATGTCTGCTACTTGGTCGGGGCTGACCGGTGTGGCCTGATACCCCCAGGCCGAGCGCAGGAAGCTGGTCAATTCGGCCACTTGCCTGTCACTTAGCCGCCAGCCGAACGCGGGCATGCTCAGGCCCGTGGGAGCAGCCTGGGTGACGGGCACGCTGGCTCCGTTCAGGATGAGGCGGATCAGCGAGTCGGGACTGGCACCGAGCACCGCCGAGTTGCCCGCCAGGCGCGGGAAGGTGCTGCGGTAGCCGCGGCCATCGCTGCGGTGGCAGGCGGCGCAGTTATCCAGATAGAGCTCCTCGCCGACGGTTTTCGGCGTGCCTTCGACCAGGTTCACGGTGGTGAAGTCGCTGCCCACGCTGGCCACCTCACGCCCAGAGGAAAGGGACTTGAGGTAGACCGCGATGGCCTTGAGGTCGGCCTCCTGGAAGTACTGGGTGCTGTGCGCTACGGCTTCGCCCATCGGGCCAAAGGCGGCCGTGTGGGTATTACGACCGGCCTTGAGGAACTCTATCAGGTCTGCCTCGGACCAGTCCTGCAGGCTGCTGTCGGTGACACCGGCCAGGTCGGCCGCATACCAGCCGGCCAGCTTCGCGCCTGCCAGGTAGTCCGCCCCGTTCTGGTCCAGGGCTTTCTCCTGGAAGGCAATGCCACGTGGCGTATGGCAAGTGCCGCAATGCCCCAGCCCCTGCACCAGATAGGCGCCGCGGTTCCACTCCGGAGTCTGGGTGGCGACCGGGCGGTAGGGTTCGGCTTTGCTGAACAGGGTGTTCCAGACGCTCAGCGGCCAGCGCATGTTCAATGGCCAGGGGATGTCGCTGATGCGATTCGCCGAGGGATCGGCCAGCACGCCGTGCCTGAAGTAGGCGTAGAGGTCGCTGACATCTTCATCGCTGAGCCGCGAGAAGGACGGATAGGGCATCGCCGGGTACAGGTTGCGGCCATCGGCAGCGAGGCCTTTGCGCAGGGCATCGGCAAACTGTTGCAGCGTGTACGAGCCGATGCCGTTGCGGGTATCCGGCGTGATATTGGTGGAAAAGATCGCGCCCAGTGGCGATTGCAGCGCCAGCCCGCCGGCGAAGGGGCGCCGCGGATCGACGGTGTGGCAGGCGGCGCAGTCGCCCAACTGGGCGAGGTAGCGGCCGCGGTCAATGGCGGCGTCCAGGTCTTCGGCCGCGTCGGCCTGCGCCGAGTCCATGACCAGCAGGAGGGTCAGCGAAAGCAGTATGGATTTCATGACGTGCCTCCTCAGGCGGATACCAGCGGGCCGGGGTTCTTCAGGTACTGCTGGCGGATGGCGTTGGCCGCCCAGTAGGCCAGCGCGCCGACGATGCCGGTGGGGTTGTAGGCCATGTTCTGTGGGAAGGCGCTGGCGCCGAGGACGAACAGGTTCGGCACGTCCCAGCTCTGCAGGTACTTGTTCACCACGCTTTGCCTCGGGTTCTCGCCCATGATGGCGCCGCCGGTGGTGTGGGTGCTCTGGTAGGCCCGCCAGTCGAAGCGCGAGCCGGGCCTGGGCGCCGAGGAGACGCTGTGCCTGGGGTTGAGCACCTGGGCGATCTGCTCCATGCGCTGGACCATGAACTGGGCCTGGAGGATGTCGTTGGGTTTCCAGTCGAAGGTCATGCGCAGCATCGGCAGGCCGTGCTCGTCGGTGTAGGTCGGATCGAGGTCGAGGTAGCAGTCGCGGTAGGCCATGCTCGAGCCTTCGGCATGCAGGCCCATGTTGTGGTTGTAGTTGTCCTTGATCGCCTGCTTCCAGCCGCTGCCCCAGGCCGGCGCGGTGTCCGGCAGGACCATCTGCTGGATTGGCCGCCCGCCGCTGGTGGAGGAAGACAGGTAGGCGCCGCCGACGAAGCCGTTGGTCTGGTTGAAGAAAGCTTCGTTGTTGTAGTCGTCCAGGCAGGTGTAGCCCGCGCCGGCGCCGACGAAGGGGTTGAAGTGCTTGTCCTTGTCGAAGAACAGGTTCACTGCAGAGTTGGTCTGGTAGGCGTAGTTCTTGCCGACCACGCCTTCGCCGCTGGCCGGGTCGTAGGGCTCGCCAATCTTCGAGAGCAGCAGCAGGCGCACGTTGTGCAGCTGGAAGGCGCTGAGGATCACCAGGTCAGCCGGTTGCTCGACTTCGCGGCCCTGGGCGTCGATGTAGGTGACGCCGGTGGCTTTGCGCCCGCTGGAGTCGGTGTTGATGCGGATGACCTTGGACTGGGTGCGCAGCTGGAAATTCGGCTGGGTGAGCAGGACCGGGAGGATGGTTGTCTGCGGCGAGGCCTTGGAGTAGTTGAAGCAGCCGAAGCGCTCGCAGTAGCCGCAGTAGTTGCACGGCCCCATCTGTACGCCGTAGGGGTTGGTGTAGGGCTCGGTGCAGTTGGAAGCAGGGCAGGGGAAGGCGCTCAGGCCCAATTCCTTGCCGGCCTGGGTCAGCAGTTCGCCGGCGTAGAGGGTCTTCATCGGCGCGGTGGGGTAGGGGTTCTGTCGTGGCGCCTCGAACGGGTTGCCGCCGCCGGTTCGCTGGCCGCGCAGGTTGCCGGCCTGGCCGGCGGTACCACAGACCTTCTCGAAGTGGTCGAAGAAGGGCTCCAGTTCTTCGTAGGTCACACCCCAGTCCTGGATCGTCATGCCTTCGGGGATGGCATTGGCGCCGTGGCGCTGCAGGGTGTTGCTGCGCAGTTGCAGGTCATAGGGCTGCATACGCCAATGCTGGCCGTTCCAGTGCACGCCGGCGCCGCCCACGCCATTGCCGGGCAGGAAGGCGCCGAGGCGGCGGTAGGGCACGGCCTGGTCGGCGGGAGTGTGGCGAATGGTCAGGGTTTCCTTGGCGAGGTTCTGGAACAGCTTGTAGCGGATGCCGTAGGTCAGTTCATCGGCCATGCGCGGGTAGGCGAAGTCAGGGGAGGTATTGCGCATTTCCCCGCGCTCCAGTGCGACCACCTCGAGGCCGGCGTCGGTCAGCTCCCGGGACATGATCGAGCCGGTCCAGCCCAGGCCGATGACCACGGCATCGACGGGCGCCATCTTCAATGCGCTCATGCGGTCAGCTCCTGTGCCCGGCGATATTCACCGGGCCTTGGGGATAGGGGGCGTTGGGCCGCGCGGCCCAGTCGGTGAAGTCGGCGCGGGCCCCGGGGAAGCCGATCAGCTTCCACGACGCCATGGTCCGGTTGCCGCCATGGAGGGGATCGCTGAGCCAGCCTTCGCGGGTGTTCTGCAGCAGTTGCTGGAAGAACATCGGACCGGAGCAGTCATCGCCCAGGGCCATCTCACCCTTTTCCAGCGCGCTCAACAGCGCTTCCTGCCTGGCCGCCGCCAGCTCGTGGAAGTACTTGCCGGCATACTGCTGCTGGCAATGGGCGTTCAGCGCGGCAATGCCGACCCGGTAGATGTCGCGCGGCGCCAGCAGGCTCTGAAAGCCCAGCTCCGGCGCTGCTGGCAGGGCGGGGCCCTTGAGGTACCAGATGCCACCGTGGCCGTAGAGGGTTTCCATCTGCCGGTCGATGAATTCCGGCACGCCTTCGGCGACCGCGCCGGGGCCGTTGTCATCGCTGGGAATCAGACGCTCGCAGGCGGCCAGCAGGAAGAGCCATTCCACATCGTTGAAGTACAGCGGTACATGACTCGCGGGGGCTATCCGCTCCTGGTCCGTCGCGGCTGCCGGCGCAGTGGCGCTGGCGTTGCCGGTGACCAGGCTGGCGCCGCCCAGAAAGGTCACGGCAGGGATGAGGGTGAGGGTGTGCTTCAGAAAGCGACGGCGAGCGGGCTCGTCATCGTTGAAGTCGTCGGACATGGGAAAGCACTCTCAGATGAAGAGACTGTCCATGCTAGGGAGCGTGGTGGCGGGTGCTTGCCCCCCGTGTTCGGATGATGGGGGCGGAATTTTCCGTGCTTTGGGCGGGCGGTGTGCCATGCCCAGTGCCGGTATAGGCGGCTGGAAACGAACAAGGGGCGCCGAAGCGCCCCTTGTTCATGCCGGACCGAGGATCAGACCAGCTCGATGGCTACCGCGGTGGCTTCGCCGCCGCCGATGCACAGCGAGGCCACGCCGCGCTTGCCGCCCTTCTTCTGCAGGGCGTTGATCAGGGTGACGATGATGCGCGAGCCGGTGGAACCGACCGGGTGGCCCTGAGCGCAGGCACCGCCGTAGACGTTGACCTTGGCGTGGTCCAGGCCGTGTTCGCGCATGGCGAGCATGGTGACCATGGCGAAGGCTTCGTTGATCTCGAACAGATCGACGTCGTCCTTGCTCCAGCCGGCCTTCTTGAACAGGTTGGTCATGGCGCCGATCGGGGCCAGGGTGAACTCGGCCGGATCCTGGCTCTGGGTGGCGTGGGCGACGATCTTCGCCAGCGGTTTCAGGCCACGGCGCGCGGCTTCTTCAGCGGTCATCAGGACCAGCGCGGAGGCGCCGTCTGAGATCGAGCTGGCGTTGGCCGCGGTGATGGTGCCGTCCTTGCGGAAGGCCGGGCGCAGGCCGGGGATCTTGTCCAGGTTGGCAGTGAGCGGCTGCTCGTCGTCCTTCACCACCGTCTCGCCCTTGCGGGTGGTGACGGTGACCGGGACGATTTCCGAATCCAGCGAACCGTCCTTGATGGCGGCCTGGGCGCGCTGCAGCGATTCGATGGCGTAGGCGTCCATCTCTTCGCGGGTAACGTTGTACTTGTCGGCGGTTTCCTGGGCGAAGGAGCCCATCAGGCGGCCGGTGCGGGCGTCTTCCAGGCCGTCGAGGAACATGTGGTCCTTGATCTCGCCGTGGCCCATGCGCAGGCCGGTGCGGGCCTTCTCGATGACGTAGGGGGCGTTGGACATGCTTTCCATGCCGCCGGCGACCATCACGCTGTTGGTGCCGGCCTTGAGCAGGTCGTGGGCCAGCATCACGGCTTTCATGCCCGAGCCGCAGAGCTTGTTGATGGTGGTGCAGCCGGTGGCGGCGGGCAGGCCGGCGTTCAGCGACGCCTGGCGGGCCGGGCCCTGTTTCAGGCCGGCGGGCAGTACGTTGCCCATGATCACTTCCTGCACGTCCTCGGGCTGGATGCCGGCACGGGAGATGGCTTCGCGGATGGCGATGGCGCCCAGGTCGACGGCGGAAACGCCGGACAGGCTGCCCTGGAAGCCGCCCATGGGAGTACGGGCGCCGCTGACGATGACGATCTCGGACATGACTAACCTCTTAGCTCTTGTTGTAGGAGTCCGCGCAGGGCCGGCTGCGCGTCGGCACAACTGTGTCGGAAGCAGGCATCGGGATGCTCATTTACAAGATGTAAACTCCGCTCCCTCGCCTGCTTCCGCCTTGTTCTGCTCCAGCTCGCAGGCCCTGTGCGGACTCCGGGGAAAGGTACCGGGCGTGAACGACCGGGCGTCAGGATTCTACCGCGTGACCGGATGTGGCCATAGAGTCATCGGCAAATCACTCTTTTGACTGATGAATGGACACACGGGGCGCTCTAGAGTCGGTCTCATCCTGATGAGATCCAGCCTTGAGAGTGCGTACGCCATGCTGAAGACCCGTGTCATCCCCGCTGCACAGAACGCCTACCAGTACCCGCTGTTGATCAAGAGCCTGCTGCTGTCGGGCAGCCGTTACGAGAAAGGCCGGGAAATCGTCTACCGCGACACCGTGCGTTACAGCTATGCCACCTTCAACGAGCGCGTCGCGCGCCTGGCCAACGTGCTGACCGAGGCCGGCGTGAAGGCCGGTGACACCGTGGCGGTGATGGACTGGGACAGCCACCGTTACCTGGAGTGCATGTTCGCCATTCCGATGATCGGCGCGGTGCTGCACACCATCAACATCCGTCTCTCGCCGGAGCAGATCCTCTACACCATGAACCACGCCGATGACCGCTTCGTGCTGGTCAACAGCGAGTTCGTCGCGCTCTACCAGGGCATCGCCGGGCAGCTGACCACGGTGGACAAGACCCTGCTGATCACCGATGGCGCCGACAAGAGCAGCACGCTGCCCAACTGCGTCGGCGAGTACGAGACCCTGCTGGCCGCCGCCAGCCCGCGCTACGCCTTCCCCGACTTCGACGAGAACTCGGTGGCGACCACCTTCTACACCACCGGCACCACCGGTAACCCCAAGGGGGTGTACTTCACCCACCGCCAGCTGGTGCTGCACACCCTGGCCATGGCGGCGACCATCGGCAGCCTCGACAGCATCCGCCTGATGGGCACCGATGACGTTTACATGCCGATCACCCCGATGTTCCACGTGCATGCCTGGGGCGTGCCCTACGTGGCGACCATGCTGGGGGTGAAGCAGGTGTACCCGGGCCGTTACGAGCCGGAGCTGCTGTGCAAGCTGATCCGCGAGGAGAAGGTGACCTTCTCCCACTGCGTGCCGACCATCCTGCAAATGATGCTCAACGCCGCCGGGGCCAAGGACCACGACTTCGGCGGGTTGAAGATCATCATCGGCGGCAGCGCCCTCAACCATGCGCTGTACGACGCCGCCAAGGCCCGTGGCATCCAGCTCACCGCGGCCTATGGCATGTCCGAGACCTGCCCGTTGATTTCCTGTGGCTACCTGAACCAGGAACTGTGTGCCGGCAGCGAGGATGAACGCATTACCTACCGCATCAAGGCCGGCGTGCCGGTGCCGCTGGTGGAGGCGGCGATCATGGACGAGCACGGCCAGTTCCACCCGGCGGACGGTGAGTCCCAGGGCGAGCTGGTGCTGCGCGCGCCCTGGCTGACCCAGGGGTATTTCCGCGAACCGGAGAAGGGCGAGGAGCTCTGGGCCGGTGGCTGGATGCACACCGGTGACGTGGCGACCCTCGACGGCATGGGCTTCATCGATATTCGCGACCGCATCAAGGATGTGATCAAGACCGGCGGCGAGTGGCTGTCGTCCCTGGAGCTGGAAGACCTCATCAGCCGTCACCCGGCGGTGCGCGAGGTGGCAGTGGTCGGCGTGCCCGATCCGCAGTGGGGCGAGCGCCCGTTCGCCCTGCTGGTGCTGCGCGAGGGGCAGGCGCTGGATGCCAGGGCGCTGCGCGAACACCTCAAGCCTTTCGTCGAGCAGGGCCACATCAACAAGTGGGCGATTCCCTCGCAGATCGCCGTTGTTACTGAAGTTCCCAAGACCAGCGTCGGCAAGCTCGACAAGAAGCGTATCCGGGTAGACATCGCCCAATGGCAGGAGGCCGGCAGCGCTTTCCTCTCCACGGTGTGACCGACGACCGGCAAGTCACGGTTTTCGGGCGCCGTGCCAAGCAAGCGCTTGGCACGGCGCAGCCCAGTGATCACGCCATCTCGGGCCTGCGCAAGCGTCTAGTCAGGGCCTTTGTAAGACAAATCACACTTTAGAGCGATCAAGCATGTCAGGTCGCTGGCTATAGTCGCCGCTACTCATAACAAAAAACACATGGAGTAGCGTCGATGAAAACCATGCAACATATCTGGCGCCTGGCACGGTTGCCGCTGGCAGTGAGCCTGGCATCCACGCTGGCGACGCCGGCTTCCGCCGTCAGTTTCAACATCGGGGAAATCGAAGGTTCGTTCGACTCGACGCTGTCCGTGGGGGCCAGCTGGTCGACGGAAAATCCGAACAGCAACCTCATCGGCGTCAACAACGGTGGCAAGGGCCTGTCCCAGACCTCCGACGACGGCCACCTGAACTACAAGGCCGGCAAGACCTTCTCGAAGATATTCAAGGGCATCCACGACCTCGAACTGAAGTACGAGGACACCGGCGTCTTCGTTCGCGGCAAGTACTGGTACGACTTCGAACAGAAGGACGAGAACACCGAGTTCAAGCCGCTCTCCGACCACAACCGCAAGGAAGCCGCCCAGGCCTCCGGCGCGGAAATCCTCGACGCCTTCATCTACCACAACTACAACATCGCCGACCTGCCGGGCACCGTGCGCCTGGGCAAGCAGGTGGTGAACTGGGGCGAGAGCACCTTCATCCAGAACGGCATCAGCGTGATCAACCCGTTCGACGTCACCGCGTTCCGCCGTCCGGGTTCCGAGATCAAGGAAGCCCTGGTGCCGGTGAATATGTTCTACCTGTCGCAGAACCTCACCGAGAACCTCTCCGCCGAAGGCTTCTACCAGCTGGAGTGGGACCAGACGGTGGTCGACAACTGCGGCACGTTCTTCTCCCAGCCGGACGTCGTGGCTGACGGCTGCACCCAGAACCTGGCGGTGCTGACCAACAACCAGGCTTCGATCAATACCCTGAACTCCCTGCTCGGCCCGAGCCTGGCGCTGACCCCGTCGCCGTGGAACGAAGGCATCGTGGTCAAGCGCGGTCCGGACCGCGACGCCCGTGACAGCGGCCAGTACGGTTTCTCCCTGAAGTACTTCGCCGACAGCCTGAACACCGAGTTCGGCGGCTATTACATGAACTACCACAGCCGCCTGCCGATCTTCTCCGGCCGTGGCGCTGATACGTCCAAGGTGGCGCAGATCAACCAGCTGATCACCAGCATCGCGGCGATCAGCCCGTCCCTGGCGGCCCAGGCCGGCGCGGCGGCGATGGCGGGCAACTCCAGCTACTTCATCGAGTACCCCGAAGACATCCGCCTGTACGGCCTGAGCTTCTCCACCACGCTGCCCACCGGCACCGCCTGGCAGGGTGAGATCAGCTACCGTCCGAATGCTCCGGTCCAGCTGAACACCACGGACATCCTGTATTCCGGCCTGGACCCGGTAGCCATCGGCGGCAACCACGTCTACGACAATGCTTCCGTGCTGACCGGCACCGCTGGCCAGGATCTGCATGGCTACCGCCGCAAGGAAGTGACCCAGCTGCAGACCACCTTCACCCACTTCTTCGACCAGGTCATGGGCGCCGAGCGTCTGACCCTGGTGGGCGAAGTCGGCTGGACCCACGTCGGCGGCCTGGAAAGCCAGAACGATGCGCGCTACGGCCGCGACCCGGTCTTCGGCCCCGGTCCGCTGAACGGCAGCCTTAACGGTCGTCCGACCTGCGAAGCGCTGAACGCCTCTACCCTGGGTTCCGGTCCGCAGAACAACGTGTCGCGCAAGTGCGAAAGCGACGGCTTCACCACCGCTGACTCCTGGGGCTACCGTGCCCGCGCGATCTGGGACTACAACGACGTCTTCGCTGGTGTGAACCTGAAGCCCAACGTGGCCTGGTCCCACGACGTGGACGGCTACTCCCCGGGCCCCGGCGGCAACTTCGAGGAAGGCCGCAAGGCCGTCAGCCTGGGTATCGATGCCGACTACCTGAACACCTATACCGCAAGCCTGGCCTACACCAACTACTTCGACGGCAAGTACTCCACCGTCGATGACCGTGACTTCGTCAGCCTGAGCTTCGGTGTGACCTTCTAAGCCGGCCGTTCAACCGGCAAGCGGCCCGCCCTCGCGGCGGGCCATCCGCGCGGCCGGGTGACCCGGCCGCGCGGGGCAGCAGACAAAACCGCGCCCCGGTTTTCCGGAAGCATCCGACAAGGGCGGCCAGCGCGGTGGGCAAAGACTCAACGAGGACGATAAACGAATGAGAACAACAAAGATCCTGCTGCACACGGGCGCCCTGGCGCTCAGCCTCATCGCCTCCCAGGTGATGGCGGCCGTCTCTGCCGACGAAGCGGCCAAGCTGGGCACCACCCTGACCCCCATGGGCGCGGAAAAGGCCGGCAACGCCGACGGCAGCATCCCGGCCTGGACCGGCGGCCTGGCCAAGAACGCCGGCACCGCCGACAGCAAGGGCTTCCTCAGCGATCCGTTCGCCAGCGAGAAGCCGCTGTTCACCATCACCGCGCAGAACATGGACCAGTACAAGGCCAAGCTGACCCCCGGCCAGCAGGCGATGTTCAAGCGCTACCCCGACACCTACAAGATGCCGGTGTACCCGTCGCACCGTACCGCTACCGTGCCGGACAGCGTGCTGGAGGCGACCAGGAAGAACGCCACGGCCACCAAACTGCTGCAGGGCGGCAACGGCCTGGAGAACTTCCAGACTGCCAACCCGTTCCCGATTCCCAAGGACGGCCTGGAAGTCATCTGGAACCACATCACCCGCTACCGCGGCGGCCACGTGCGCCGTCTGGTCACCCAGGCCACTCCGCAGGTCAACGGCTCCTACTCGCTGGTGTACTTCCAGGACGAGTTCGTCTTCCGTACCGACCTGAAGGACTATGACGCCAGCAAGCCGAGCAACGTGCTCTTCTACTTCAAGCAGCGTGTGACCGCTCCGGCTCGTCTGGCCGGTAACGTACTGCTGGTGCACGAGACCCTCGACCAGGTGAAGGAACCGCGCCTGGCCTGGCTCTACAACGCCGGTCAGCGCCGCGTACGCCGCGCTCCGCAGGTTTCCTACGACGGCCCGGGTACCGCCGCCGACGGCCTGCGTACCTCCGACAACCTGGACATGTACAACGGCGCGCCGGACCGCTACGACTGGAAGCTGGTGGGCAAGCAGGAGCTGTACATTCCGTACAACAACTACAAGCTCGACGATCCGAAGCTGAAGTATTCGGACATCATCAAGCCCGGCCACCTGAACCAGGACCTGACCCGCTACGAGCTGCACCGCGTCTGGCACGTGACCGCGACCCTGAAACCGGGCGAGCGCCACATCTACGCCAAGCGTGACTTCTTCATCGACGAGGACACCTGGCAGGCCGTGGAAATCGACCACTACGACGGTCGTGGCACCCTGTGGCGCGTGGCCGAGGCGTTCAACCAGTACTACTACAACTACCAGGTACCGTGGTACACCGCGGAAACCCTGTATGACCTGCTGTCCGGTCGCTACCTGGTGCTGGGTCTGAAGAACGAGGAGAAATCCGCCTACGACTTCAACTACAGCGCTTCGGAAAGCGACTTCACCCCGGCAGCGCTTCGCCAGGAAGGCGTGCGCTGATCCCCCGATCCCCACGGGTGGTTCCGCGGTGAAAAAGAAACCGGCCCTCGGGCCGGTTTTTTTATGGGGGATCATCTGTCAGGTGAATGGAGGGCGGAATGTAGGACGCTTTCTGGTCATGTTGTGAGCAAAGGTAACAAAATCGACTTCTATTCCCGACCGCGAGCGGCTAGGCTCGGACGGCAGTGTGACCTTCGTTGACCGCTATAAGAGCTAGAGCAAGAGCCAGGCCGATGACCGACTTCTCGACTCTGCCAAGTCTGACCGATGTTCCCCCCAGCACGGCCGGCAGCCGCTTCTTCCGACCGCCGCTGCCGCATGGCCACGTCGCCCGTTCGCGGCTGTGCCAGCGCATGGCTGCGGGGCTGCAGGGACGGCTGATACTGGTATCCGCCCCGGCCGGGTTCGGCAAGAGCTCGCTGGCCATCGAATTCTGTCAGACGCTGGAAGACCACTGGCGCAGCCTGTGGCTGGGGCTCAGTGCCAGGGACAGCGACCCCGGACGTTTCCTCGAACGCCTGCTCGAAGGCCTGCGCCTGCACTTTCCCACCCTCGGCGAGGAAGCCCTGGCCCTGCTGAAGATGCGCCAGCGCCACCAGCCGTTCGCCTTCGAAGCCTGGCTCGACGACCTGCTCGATGAGCTGGTGGACAGCCTGTCGGTGGACCGCCCGCTGCTGCTGGTGCTCGACGACTACCACCTGGCCCAGGGGGCAGTGCTCGACCGTTGCCTGCAATTCCTCCTCAATCACCAGCCCGCCGGCCTGGTCGTGCTGGTCACCAGTCGCCAGCGGCCGGACTGGCACCTGGCGCGCCTGCGCCTGTCGCGGCAGCTGCTGGAGTTCACCGAACAGGACCTGCGCCTGACCGTCGAGGAAACCGCGCAGCTGGTCAGCGCCAACGGCGCGCAGCTCGATGACAACGCGCTCGACAACCTGGTCGAGCGCAGCGAAGGCTGGATCGCCGGGCTGCGCCTGTGGCTGCTGGCCCACGGCGACGAACTGGCGGCCAACGTGCCCGATCTGTCGGTGCATGGCGCCGAAGAGCTGATCCGTGACTACCTGCTGGAAGAGGTGATCGACAAGCAGTCGCCGGAGGTCCAGATGTTCCTGGCCCAGACCGCGCGCTTCGAGCGCTTCTCCGCCGAATTGTGCGATGCGCTGCGCGATGCGCACGACAGCGCCTCGATCCTGCGGCATCTGCAGCAACACCAGGTGTTCCTCGTGCCGCTGGACGAGCAGGGCCAGTGGTTCCGTTATCACCACCTGTTTTCCGACCTGTTGCTGGCGCGCCCGCTGCCCGGCTCCGGGCCTTCGGCCGCCGCGCTGCACCTTCGCGCCTGCCGCTGGTTCAGCGCCCAGGGGCTGTTCGACGACGCGGTGGAGCAGGCCCTGCGCGCCGGCCACCCGGAGGTCGCGGCGAGCCTGGTACAAAGTCTGTCCGAGGAACAACTGCTGGCCGAGCAGAATGTCGCCACGCTGCTGCGCTGGAAGATGGACCTGCCCGACAGCCTGCTGGCCAGCACGCCGCGCCTGATCGTGCTGTACAGCTGGGCGCTGGCGCTGGCCTGCCAGCTGGATGCGGCCGAAGAACTGGCCGCGCAGCTGTCGCGCTTCCTGCCCGCCGCCGATGCCACCGCTCAGCGCGACCTGCTCGCACAGTGGCAGGCGCTGGCGGGTGTGATTGCCCGTGGCCGCGGCGAGATCGAGGCGGCCGAGCGGCACTGCGAGGAGGCCATGCACGGCCTTGGCCCGGAGCGCTTCGGCCCGCGCCTGCTGTGCCTGTCGACCCTGAGTAACCTGGCCATCGTGCGCGACGACCTGTGGCGCGCTCGCGGGCTCAACCGTGAAGCGCTGGAGCTGGCGCAGCGTTTCGGCAATCCGCTGTTCGAAGCCATGGTGCATTACGACCGTGCCCGCGTTCTGCAAGCGCGCGGCGAAGTGCTGCGCGCCGAGGAAGAAGTGCGTCAGGGTCTGGCGCGATTGTCCGGCCTGTCTTCTCAGCGCCGCTACGCGGTGCGTGGCCGACTGATGCTTTACCAGGGTTACCTGCGCAGCCTCGCGCTGCAGCCGGACGAAGCGCGCAAATGCCTCAAGGCCGGCATCGAGGAAGCCCGTGCCTGCCGCGACATCAGCCTGGTGATCGGTTTCTGCGTGCTCGCCAGCCTGGAAGGGCGGCTGGGCAATTACACCCGCGCCTTCGCCCACCTCGCCGAGGTCGAGCGGATGATGCATGTATGGGATGTGCCGCCGGTCTACTACCTGTCGGCCATCACCCTGATCAAATGCGAGCTCTGGCTCGGCCAGGGCCAGGTCGAACTGGCCAGCGCCTGGCTGGAGCGCCTGCGCGACACCTACACCGGCGACGATCCGGCTACTCCGCCGGAATGCTCGCCGCAGTTGCCGCGCAACGTGGAGATGCTGCAATCCCAGTTGGAGCGCCGCGAAGGCCGCATGGCCGACGCCGAGGTGCGGCTGCGCGCCGTGGCCAGCGGTGCCCTGCAAGGTGGCGCGCAGTTGCAGGCGCGCTTCGCCCAGGGCCAGCTGGTCGCCCTGCTGTTGCAGGACGGTCGCGAGCGCGAAGCCTCCTTCGAGCTGGGCGAGTGCCTCAATGGTCTGGCGGTCGGCCTGCTGATTCCGTTGCATGAAGTGCTGCTGCAGCATCCGGAATGGTTGCGCGAGCAGTTGGCGGTGCGGGCTTCGTCGCCGGCCATCGACGCCCTGCGCGAGCGCCTGCCGGCCCCGCCGGAGCGCGGTGCGGTGCTCAACGATTGCCTGAGCGGGCGCGAGCTGGCGGTGCTGGAACTGATCGCCCAGGGCTGCTCGAACCAGGAAATCAGCGAACGCCTGTTTATTTCCCTGCACACCGTGAAGAGCCACGCCCGCCACATCAACGACAAGCTCGGCGTCGAACGCCGCACCCAGGCAGTGGCGCGGGCGAAGGAGCTGGGGTTGTTGCGCTAGGGGTACCCCGCTCCGAAGATCGTAGGGCGGATAACGCGCCAGCGTTATCCGCCGCGAGGCAATCGGCGCATAACCCGTTCCGGGTTATGCGCCCTACGGTCCTGCAATCCTCTCGACTGGCGCCAGGATCACATCCCTTTCTTCTTCTCCGCCTCCGGCGGCGCGCTCAGGTCCAGCCCCTTGGGCACGGGCTGCCCCTTGGCCGGGGCGGCCAGCTGCTTCTGCACGTCCGCCTGGATCGCCTGCAGCACCGGCAGCAGGTCACGCATGTTCTCGCGGACCTCCGGGTAGGCGTGCTTCTGCGACAGTTCATCCACGCGCATCAGCAATTGCACGCGCACCTCCGGCGGCAGGTGGATGAAGAGTTCGGGCAACTGCTTGGCCAGTTCGGCGCTGTAGAGCACCAGGTCCTGGCGGTCGAACTGCGCAGTGAGGCCGAGGTAGTCCAGCGCGCTGCTGGTGAGCATCGAGGCGGCGGCCTTGGCTTCCTGCATGCCCTGCAGGCGCACCGGATTGCGCTGCTCGCTCTGTGCCAGGGTCATCCAGAATTCCACCGTCAGGTTGAACAGGATCGCCTGTTCGCGCAGCGAGTAGCTCATCAGGCCCAGCGCCTCGGCGCCGTAGGGCTGCTTGGCGGCGCGGAAGTTGAAGTACAGGCGCATCAGCTCCTTGAGCTTGAACAGCACCTCGCGCGCCTCGTTCTGCCGCAGCTCCAGCGGCGCGTAGATGTTCAGCTGCGGGCGGAAGTTCTCCTCGCTGACCATGCGCTGGTAGATCGGCCCGGTGAACTCGCCGCTGCGCCGGGGCAGGCCGTTGACCTGGGTCTCGTCGATCTTCTTCAGCGCGTCGATCAGCACCTGGTAGTCGGCGCTGGTCCAGTTGCGCTGGATGTCGGGAATCTTCTGGCCCAGGTAGTACAGGTCGGCGGACAGGGCCGGGCGGCACAGGAGCAGCATCAGCACGGCCAGCGGCCACAGCGAACGGCGAATGAGGATCGGCACGAACGGGCTTTCCTTGCGCGAGGGCGGGTCGGGCTAGGTTAACGGGGTGCAAGGCCTGCGTCATCCCGTGACGAGCCTCGACACTACCTAGGTTGGGCGCGGCGGCGCGGGCGCTGTGGTGTGATTCGGGCTTTAGAACAACAAGCACGGGAGTCACTCGTCCATGACCGCCACATTGTCTGCGCAACCACCGCTGGCCGAGGGCCTGGCCCGCTATGGTTTCGGTCCCCTGCCGCTGGCCGCGCTGAAGGCCCGCTATGCCTCGCCCGAATCCGGTTCGAAGTTCATCCACGTCGACGGTTTCGACATCCACTACCGCGACGAAGGCAACCCGGACAAGCCGGTGCTGGTGATGGTCCACGGCGTGATGGCATCGCTGCATACCTGGGACGGCTGGGTTGCCGAGTTGTCCCGGCACTTCCGTATCATCCGCCTCGACGTGCCCGGCTTCGGCCTCACCGGCGGCGGCCAGGACCGCGAGTACGACGGCGAGCGCCTGGTCAAGGTGTTCGGCCTGTTCCTCGACCGCCTGGACCTCAAGCAGGTGTCTATCGCCGGCAACTCCCTGGGCGGCTACATCGCCTGGAACTACGCGCTGGCCAACGCCCACCGCGTCGAACGACTGATCCTCATCGACCCGGCCGGCTACTACATGCAGAAGGTGCCGCTGATGATCGCCAGCGCGGTGCTGCCCGGCGCCGGCATCATGATGCCGATGTGGATGCCGCGCGCCCTGGTGGCCCAGGGCATCAAGGAAGTCTACGGCGATGCGCGCAAAATCAAGCCGGGGGTGATCGACCGTTACTACGACATCAGCCGCCGGCCGGGCAATCGCCGCGCGATGATCGACATCTTCCGCGTGCTGGTGAAGGCCAACCGCGAGGAACTGCCCACCACCCCCAACCGCGTCGCCGCGCTGAAGGTGCCGACGATGCTGATGTGGGGCGAGCGCGACCGCTGGATCTCACCGCGCCATGTGCCGATGTGGCAGCGCGACGTGCCGGGCATCGAGGTGAAGGTCTATCCGGGCGTGGGGCACATTCCGATGGAGGAAATCCCCGAGGAGTCGGCGGCGGATGCGCTGCGTTTCCTGCATGCCTGAGTGCTGATCGCGTGATGAAAGAGCCCGGCCATGTGCCGGGCTTTTTCATGGAGCGTAGGAGCGGACTCCGTCCGCGATTGTTTCCGCCAGCACTTCCTCTACCTGAGCGATGCCTATCGCGGATGAATCCGCTCCTACAGGGGAAGACCTTGCCTGACGCCAGAGACGACACCGCCCCGGCTGAGCGGGGCGGCGTTCGAAGCGCAGGGCGAATCAGCCGGCGTGAGCCATCGGCTGCGCGTCGTATTCCTTGCGCACCTCGTACAACACGTCGAGGTTGTTGTGCTGCCAGGGATGGAAGTCGGACTTGAAGAAGTCCATGTACTCGCGCAGCAGCGGGCGGAATACGCCGTGCTTGCCCCAGGTCCACTTGATGCCGTCGCGCCAGACGCGCCAGTTCCACAGCAGGCCGTCGACCTTGAGCATGTGCACCAGCCCGCGGAAGGTATCCAGCACGAAGAAGAAGGTCGCCATGCGCATCGCCCGGCGCAGCAGCTTGCGGCTGCCGCAGACCTGGTTGTAGACGTCGAAGGCCACCGCCTTGTGCTCGGTTTCCTCCAGCGCGTGCCAGCGCCACAGGCGCTGCATCACCGGGTCGGCTCCTTCCATGGTGCGCGGGTCGGTCAGCAGCCCGTTGGCCATGATCGCGGTGATGTGCTCCAGCGCGGCGGTCGCGGCCAGCTGGCGCTTGGCCGGGAATTTCTTCTGGGTGAAACGGATGCGCGCCTGGGCGCGCTTCTCGATGGCGGTGATGTCGTAGCCCTGGTCGCGCAGACGCTGGCTGTAGGTCAGGTGCTCGCGGCTGTGGTGGCCTTCCTGGCCGATGAAGCCACGGATCTGCTCCTTCAGCACCGGGTCGCTGATCTGGTCGCGGAACTGCCGCACCGAGTCGATGAAGAAGCGCTCGCCGTCGGGGAACAGCACCGACATGGCGTCGAACAGATGGGACTTGAAGGCGTCTCCACTGTGCCAGTGACGCGGCAGCGGATCGGGCAGATCGAAGTCCATGTGCCGGGGCTTGATCTCCAGTCCTGCGGGGGTGGTGCTGGCCATGGCGGCTCCATTGTTGTGGTTGTCCATGGTCATTACTCTGGGCTTGTAGGGAAAGCGTCACAAGGTTATTGTCTGCCAACTTTCCGGTCATATCCGGCCAGCGGTCACTATAAGAAGAACGATGAAACAACCGCTCAATTTCACCGCCGAACTGGTGCCCGTCGCCTACGCGCAGGCACTTCTCGATCTCGCCGAAGAGCTGGGCGTGCCGCGTGTGCGCCTGTTCGAGCTGGCCCGCGTGCGCCCCGAAGTGCTGCAGAGCCCCAACGGCCGGCTGTCCTTCATCGATTTCCATCAGCTCTCCAGTACCGCCCTGGCGCACTGCAACGAGCCGGCCTTCGGCCTGCTGCTGGGGCAGCGGCTGAACGTCTCCACCCACGGCATCCTCGGCTACGCGGTGCTGTCCAGCGCCAACCTCGGGCGCGCCATCGGCTTTGCCCTGAAGTACTACCGCGTGCTCGGCCTGGCCTACGACCTGGAAATGGTGGAAGACGGCGGCGTGTCCTACCTGCGCGCCAGCGAGTCGATTCCCCTGGGCCCCACCAGCCGCTTCGCCGCCGAAGGCCTGATGACCAGCCTGCACACCATCGCCCGTTTCCTGGTGGGCGAACCCTTGCAGGGTGTCAGCGTCGGCTTCGCCCATGCCGAGCCGGCCTATGCCGAGCGCTACGCCGAGGTATTCGGCTGTGAGGTGCTGTTCGACCAGCCGTTCCACTTCATCGGCCTGCCCAGCGAATACCTGGAGCGGCCCATGGCGCTGGCCAACCCGGCCACCGTGCAGATGTGCGAACAGCAGTGCGAGGCACTGCTGGCCACGCTGGACGTGCAGGAAGGACTGCTGACCCGCATCCGCCGCCTGCTGCTGGCGCGCCCCGGCGAGTTCCCCGACCTGGAAAGCGTCGCCGCCGACCTGCACACCAGCGGGCGCAGCCTGCGCCGACACCTCTCGAACCTGGGCACCACCTACCAGGAAGTGCTCGACGATGTGCGCAAGCGCCTGGCCTTGCAGTACCTCACCACGACCCATCTGCCACTCTACGAAATCGCGCTGCTGCTGGGCTTCAACGACCCGTCGAATTTCCGCCGGGCGTTCCGCAAGTGGACCGGCAAGCTGCCCACGGACTACCGCCAGGGCGACTGAATCCTCGACCCGGTACGACTCGCCAGGGTGCGGCGGAATCGGCGAAAATACCCGCCGTGTTCTTCCGCAACCGAGCGAGTCTTCGATGAGCGAACAGCCTGCCCTGATCCGCGAAACCTTCCCCGTCGGCCCCCTGCAGTGCAACTGCACCATCATCGGCGACCCGCTGACGAAGAAGGCCATCGTCGTCGATCCGGGCGGTGATCATGAACTCATCCTGCAGCGCCTCGACGCGCTGGGGCTGAAGGTGGTCAGCATCATCCACACCCACGCGCACCTGGACCACTTCCTCGCTTCCGGGCAGATGAAGGAGAAGACCGGCGCGACCCTGCACCTGCACAAGGACGACCAGTTCCTCTGGGATAACTTGGAGATGCAGTGCCGCATGTTCGGCGTCCCCTATACTCCGGTGCCTTCACCGGACCAATGGCTGGCCGATGACGAGGAACTGGCCTGCGGTTGCGGCGTGGCGCTGCATACGCCGGGGCATACGCCGGGGTCGATGAGCTTCTGGTTTCCCCAGGACAAGCTGCTGATCGCCGGCGACACGCTGTTCCGCCGCAGCATCGGCCGCACCGACCTGTGGGGCGGCGACTACGCCACCATCGAGCGTTCGATCCGCGACCGCCTGTACTCGCTGGACGAAGACGCGACCGTGGTCACCGGTCACGGCCCGGATACCAACCTGGGCGACGAGATGAGGGAGAATCCCTTCATCCGCGCTTAAGGTTGCTACGGAATTATTTGCACGACCTAAGCTCTAATCTGCCGCCCGCTAATGGGTGTTTCGCTATTTCGAGGAGTCATCCGACATGTTCACCGCACGTAGTCTGTCCATGGTTGCGGCTGCCACCGCCTTTGCCCTCATGGCCGGTTGCGCCTCCCAGAACCCCTATGACCCGAACACCCAGGCCCCGCCGGCCGAAAGCGGCATGAGCAAGACTGCCAAGTACGGTGCGCTGGGCGCTCTGGCCGGTGCCGTGGCCGGTGCCGCGATCAACCATGACAACCGTGGCAAGGGTGCGATGATCGGCGCTGCCGCCATCGGTGCCGCCGCTGCCGGCTACGGCTACTATGCCGACAAGCAGGAAGCCAAGCTGCGCCAGCAGATGCAGGGCACCGGCGTACAGGTCGAGCGCCAGGGTGACGACATCAAGCTGATCATGCCGGGCAACATCACCTTCGCCACCGATTCGGCGAACATCGCGCCGTCCTTCTACACCCCGCTGAACAACCTGGCCAACTCCTTCAAGGAGTTCAACCAGAACAGCGTGGAGATCGTCGGCTACACCGACAGCACCGGCAGCCGCCAGCACAACATGGACCTGTCCCAGCGCCGTGCGCAGTCCGTGGCCGCCTACCTGACCTCCCAGGGCGTCGACGCTTCCCGCGTCAGCACCCGTGGCATGGGCCCGGACCAGCCGATCGCATCCAACGCCGACGTCAACGGCCGCGCGCAGAACCGTCGCGTGGAAGTGAACCTGAAGGCCCTGCCCAACGCACAGACCCAGCAGTACCAGCAGTAAGCACTGTCCATGAAAAAGCCCGCCGATTGGCGGGCTTTTTTGTGCCTGACGGGAAGGGGGCGTAGGAGCGGAATCTGTCCGCGATGATTTTCCTACGCGCCGTGATCCATCGTTGGTGTCGCTTTCGTAGGGCGGATAACGCGCCAGCGTTATTCGCCGACAGGACTTCGGCGGATCGAGTCAGGCCCTGGCGGCGGGGAACTCACGGTGCAGCTGGGTCAGCAGCTGGTCCTTGCGCTCCCACAGCTGGTTCACCCACAGCTGGAACTCGGCGCGGTAGCCCTCGTCCTGGTCGTAGCTCTTGCCGATGAACTGGCGGGGGATTTCCAGCTCCTCGAAGCGCACCACCACCGAGCGCAGGCGGCCGGACAGCAGGCACCAGAAGGTCGGGCGGCCGTCAGGGTAGTGAATTGTGACGTTCACCAGGGTGCGCAGCTGCTCGCCCATGGCGTCGAGGACGAAGGCGATGCCGCCGGCCTTGGGCTTGAGCAGGTGCTGGAACGGCGAGTTCTGCTCGTCATGCTTGGCCTGGGTGAAGCGGGTGCCTTCGAGGAAGTTGAAGATCGCCACCGGGATGCGGCTGAACTTGGCGCAGGCCTTGCGGGTGGTTTCCAGGTCCTTGCCTTTCTTTTCCGGGTGCTTGGCGAGGTAGGCCTTGGTGTAGCGCTTCATGAAGGGAAAATCGAGCGCCCACCAGCACAGGCCGATCACCGGGACCCAGATCAGCTCCTGCTTGAGGAAGAAGCGCAGCAGCGGAATGCGGCGGTTGAGCTGGTATTGCAGGACGAGGATGTCCACCCAGCTCTGGTGGTTGCTGGTGACCAGGTAGGAATGGTCGTAGTGCAGACCCTGCAGGCCCTGCACGTTCCAGCCGGTATTGCGGACCAGGTTCATCCAGCCCTTGTTGCAGGTGATCCAGCTTTCGGCGATCACACTCATGACCTTGCCCAGCGCCAGCTGCGCGGCCTGGAAGGGCAGCAGCAGCTTGATGATCGACATGCCCAGCAGCGGAATGCACCAGCACAGCGTGCTCGTCACCAGGATCAGGGTGGCGAGGATGCCGCGCAGGGTGTGCGGGAGGAAACTCAACATCGAGGAATGGTCCTTGTACGTAGGCGCCCGGTCGGCCGGGCGCGTGATGCGTTCTTGGGCACATCCCTCGTGCCTTGGGTTTCAGCCGTCCTTGCCGCTGTCCGCCTGGATCGCCGTCAGCGCGATGGTATAGACGATGTCGTCCACCAGCGCTCCACGCGACAGGTCGTTCACCGGTTTGCGCAGGCCCTGCAGCATCGGTCCGATGCTGACGCAGTCGGCGCTGCGCTGGACCGCCTTGTAGGTGGTGTTCCCGGTGTTCAGGTCGGGGAACACGTATACGTTGGCGCGTCCGGCCACCGGGCTGTCGGGCGCCTTCTGGCGGCCCACGCTGGCGATGGCGGCGGCATCATACTGCAAGGGGCCGTCAATCAACAGATCGGGGCGTTTTTCCTGCGCGATGCGCGTAGCTTCGCGGACTTTCTCGACATCTGCGCCGGTTCCGGAGTCGCCCGTGGAGTAGCTGATCATCGCCACCCGCGGGGTGATGCCGAAGGCCTGCGCCGAGGCGGCACTCTGCAGGGCGATCTCCGCCAGGTCACTGGCCGAAGGATCGGGATTCACCGCGCAGTCGCCATAGACCACCACCTGGTCGGGCAACAGCATGAAGAACACCGAAGACACCAGGTTGTAGCCGGGCGCCGTCTTGATCAGCTGCAGGGCCGGGCGGATGGTGTTGGCGGTGGTGTGGATGGCGCCGGAGACCAGTCCGTCGACTTCGTCCAGGGCGAGCATCATGGTGGCGAGCACCACGTTGTCTTCCAGTTGCTGCTCGGCCATCGGTGCGTTCAGGCTCTTGCCCTTGCGCAGCTCGACCATGGGTTCGACGTAGCGACTGCGCACCAGGTCCGGGTCGACCACTTCCAGGTCCTCGGGCAGCACGATGCCCAGCATCTGTGCCACGGCCTGCACGTCGTCGGGCTTGGCCAGCAGCACACAGCGGGCGATACCGCGGGCATGGCAGATGGCGGCGGCCTGCACGGTGCGCGGCTCGCTGCCTTCGGGCAGGACGATGCGCTTGCCGGCGCGGTTGGCGCGCTGGGTCAACTGGTAGCGGAACACCGGCGGCGACAGGCGCAGCTCATGGGGGGAGCCGCAGCGGTCCTTTAGCCAGCCGAAGTCGATGTGCTCGGCGACGAACTCGGTAACGCGCTCAGCGCGTTCGCGGTCGTCCACCGGGATTTCCTTGTTCATCCGCGACAGGTCGCCGGCGGTGTCGAACGAGCCGGTCTTCACCGTCAGCACCGGCAGGCCGCTCTGCAGCGCGCTGCGGCACAGCTCCATGATCCGCGCGTCCGGCATCAGGCCCGAGCACAGCAGCAGGCCGGCCAGCGGCACGCCGTTCATGGCGGCGAGGCAGGCGGCGAGGATGATGTCGTCGCGGTCGCCCGGCACCACCACCAGCACGCCGGGCTTGAGCAGGTGCACCGTATTGGGCGCCGATGGCGCGCAGAGGATGATCTTCTGCACGCGGCGTTGTTCGTAGTCGCCGGCGTTGAGCACGCTGGCGTCCAGCAGGTCGGCCACGTCGCGGGTGCGCGGGGCGTTCATCTCGTCCTGCCAGGGAATGCAGCCGAGCAGGCGCACGTCGCCGTCGCGCAGCAGCGGGGAATGTTCCTTCAGGCGTTCGCCGAACAGCCGTGCGGCTTCTTCGGCATCGCGCGGCATGTCGTCGCTCTCGCCGCCGCGCACCTTGTTCACGATCAGGCCGGCCAGGTGCGGGTCGCGCGGGCCGCCGAACAGCTGGGCGAGGATCTCGATGCGGTCGGACAGTTCGCTGACCGTCTCGTTGTCCGGCGCGGAGACGAGGATCACCTCGGCGTCCACGCTGCGCGCCAGGTGGGCGTTGATGCGTGCGGCGTAGCTGGCGTGCTTGGTCGGCACCATGCCCTCGACGATCATCACGTCCTTGTCGACGGCGGCGCTGTTGTACATCCCGACTATGTCCTCGAGCAGTTCGTCGAGCAGGCCGTCGCCGAGCATGCGCTCGACCTTGGACAGCGACAGCGGGGTAGGCGCGTTGAGGCCGTGGGTGCGCGCGACCAGTTCGCTGGAGCGCTCCGGGCCGTCGTCGCCGGCGTGGGGCTGGGCAATGGGCTTGAAGAAACCGACCTTCAGGCCGGCGCGTTGCAGGGCGCGGATCAGGCCCAGGCTGGTAGAGGTCAGGCCGACACCGAAACCGGTCGGTGCGAGGAAGAAGGTGTGCATCCGGGCTCCTTAAGCCGTGCGGGAATGGTCTGTGCCCTTGTGGGGCGCAACCGATGAATCTTCAGTCGAGCACGGCCAGGGTGTCGAGTGCGATCTGCTTTTCCTCGTTCGTCGGGATCACCAGCACGCGGGGGTGGCCAGCCAGGTGGATCGGCCCGCCGACGCCACGCACGCAGCGGGCGTTGGCTTCGCCGTCGAGTTCGAGATTGAGCACGTGCAGGTGCTTGACCGTGAGGTTGCGCACCAGCGCCGAGTTCTCGCCGATGCCACCGGTGAAGATGATGCCGTCCAGGCGCGGTAGCGCACAGGTCAGCGAGGCCAGGGACTTGGCCAATCGGTAACAGAATACTTCGATGGCCAGCGCCGCATTGGCGTGGCCCTGCTCGCGGGCGTTCTCCAGGGTGCGCATGTCGTTGGACAGCCCCGACAGGCCGAGCAGGCCGCTGTCGTGGTTGAGCATGTGGTCGATCTTTTCCAGGCTCCAGCCCAGGGTGCGCGCCAGGTGGCTGTGCAGGTTCGGGTCGACGTCGCCGGAGCGCGTCCCCATCATCAGGCCTTCCAGCGGGGTCAGGCCCATGCTGGTGTCGCGGCTCTGGCCGTTGGCGATGGCGCAGGTGGAGCTGCCGTTGCCCAGGTGCGCGGACAGCCAGTAGCTGTCGCCCACCGCCAGCCCGCTCATTTCCGCGGCCTGGTGGCTGACGTAGCGGTGGCTGGTGCCGTGGAAGCCGTAGCGGCGCACATGCTGCTCGCGGTACAGCGGCTCGGGGATGGCGTAGCGGTAGGCGCGCTCGGGCAGGCTCTGGTGGAAGGCGGTGTCGAACACCGCGATGTGCGGCAGGTCCGGGTAGAGCGCCATGGCGGCGTCGATACCCACCAGGTTCGCCGGGTTGTGCAGCGGCGCCAGCGGCGAGGTCTCGCGGATGGCGCTGAGCACCTCATCGGTCAGGCGCGAGGCCTGGGTGAAGCGCTCGCCGCCGTGCACCACGCGGTGGCCGATGGCGTGCAGTTCGCCCTGGGCGGCCTGGGCCACCAACGGCAGCAGGCGGGCGAGGGCGGCCTTGTGGTCGGCGCCGGGCAGTTCCAGGGTCTGCGGCTGCTCGTCGGTCTCGCCCTGCCAGCGCAGACTGGCGCCGTTGGCGCCGAGGCGTTCGGCCAGGCCGTGGAGGATGAAGTCGTCGCGCCCCTCTCGAACCAGGGCGAACTTGATCGATGAACTGCCGCAGTTGATCACCAGGATATTGCGAGCCGGCATGCCTACTCCTTGTTGCTGTCGTTTTCCTTGGCGCACCAGCCGCAGGGGAACCAGCGGCCGATCTGCGCCCTGCGCTGCTGCGGGTCCAGCACCCAGGGCCGCGACTGCCAGGGCGGCTGGTGGCGCAGGTGCTGGGTATGACCGCAGGACAAGACTGCCACCCAGTGGCCGTCTTCGTCCTGATGAAAGTCAAGCAGGCGCGGCGGGGCCGCGTGATCCCGTCCGTCCGTCTTCGGGTCGCATTCGGGGGCGTCGCCGCGTAAACTTACGCGCTCAACTTCTATATCAGATAGGTTTCGAACCATGCAGATCGCGGCCAACAAGGCGGTTTCCATCGACTATACCCTGACCAACGACGCGGGTGAGGTCATCGACAGCTCCGCCGGCGGCGCTCCGCTGGTCTACCTGCACGGTGCCCACAACATCATCGGCGGCCTGGAAAAGGCCCTGGAAGGCAAGCAGGTCGGTGACGAGCTGGACGTGACCGTCGAGCCGGCCGATGCCTACGGCGAATACAGCGCCGAGCTGGTTGCCACCCTGACCCGTGAAATGTTCGAAGGCGTGGACGAGCTGGAAGTCGGTATGCAGTTCCACGCTTCCGCTCCGGACGGCGGCATGCAGATCGTTACCATCCGCGACATCGAAGGCGATGACGTGATCGTCGACGGCAACCACCCGCTGGCCGGCCAGCGCCTGAACTTCAAGGTGAAAGTGGTCGACATCCGCGACGCTTCCGCCGAAGAAGTTGCCCATGGCCACGTCCATGGCGAAGGTGGTCACCACCACTGACAGCCGTCACACGGTCGGCTATCGACCGGGTGCAGCCATCATTGAGCTGCTAAGCTCAAACGGGAAAGGCGCCTTCGGGCGCCTTTCTCATGCAAGTGGCTGTAACTGCAATGAATGCCAGGGCATTTTTCCCGCATCGACTGGGATTGCGCAGCATGACGGACAGGTTGTCCGCTCCCTGCGCGGGCACTTCGTGCCTACTTCTTCAAGGAGCAAGCAATGAGCGCTTTTCACGATCTGACGCTGCATGGTCTCGACGGCCAGGATCTGCCGCTGGCCCCGCTCAAGGGCAAGGTCGTGCTGGTGGTCAACGTCGCCTCGAAATGCGGCCTGACCCCGCAGTACGCCGCTCTGGAAAATCTCTACCAGCAGTACAAGGACCAGGGGTTCGTGGTACTGGGCCTGCCGTGCAACCAGTTCGCCGGGCAGGAGCCGGGCAGCGAAGCTGAGATCCAGTCGTTCTGTTCGCTGAACTACGGGGTGAGCTTCCCCATGTCGGGCAAGCTCGAGGTCAACGGCTCCGAGCGCCACCCGCTGTACCGCCTGCTGGCAGGCGAGGGCGCCGAGTTCCCCGGCGACATCACCTGGAACTTCGAGAAGTTCCTCCTCGGCCCGGATGGCCGCGTGCTGGCCCGCTTCAGCCCGCGCACCACGCCGGATGATCCGGCGCTGATCCAGGCCGTCGAGAAGGCGCTGGGCGCCTGATCCTCCCCCGGCGGGAGAGGGCGCAAGCGCCAATCCCGCCGGCATTTCTCCCTTTCGGCTTGTTCCGCGCCAGTGGTGACGGCTTAATCGGGCGACCTGCTTCCGGAGCCCGCCATGAGCCGTTTCGCCGCCGAGTCCGCCTGCCTCCCCGCCACCCCCGATGCCTTGCGCGCCCTGATCGAACAGCGCCGCTCGGTGCGGCGTTTCCTCGACGAAGCGGTACCGGATGCCGTACTGCGCGATTGCCTGGAGCAGGCGGTGCTGGCGCCCAACGCCTGTAACCTGCAGCCGTGGAGCTTCCAGGTAATCCGCGACGCCGAGCTGCGCCGTCGACTGGTGCCGGTGTGTCTGGGGCAGAACGCCGCGCGCACCGCGCCAGTGCTGATCGCCGTGCTGGCACGGCCGGACACCTGGCGCGAGTCCTGCGCCGCCATCCTCGATCAGTGGCCCGAGCCGCAGGTGCCGGAGAAGGTGCGTGACTTCTACCAGCGCACCGCGCCCTTCCAGTACAACCAGGGTGTGTTCGGCCTGCGCGGGCTGTTCAAGCGCGCGCTCTACTCACTGGTCGGCTTGCGCCGAGCGCTGATGCGCCAGCCCAACAGCCACGCCGAGATGCGTTTATGGGCGGTGAAGTCCAGCTCGCTGGCGGCGCAGAACCTGATGCTCGCCCTGCAGAGCCACGGCTACGCCACCTGCCCCATGGAGGGCTTTGACGAGGTACGGTTGCGCAAGGTGCTGGAGGTTCCCCGCCGCGCGGTGCCGATCATGCTGCTGGCGGTGGGGCGGGCTGCCGACAATGGCGTCTACAACCCGCGCCTGCGCTTCCCGCTGGAGCAGCGCGTCAGCTGGCACTGAGCGCATCGGGCTTCGTCAGCACGCCCATGCGCCCGCCGCCGAAGGACCAGTCGTCCGCCTCGCTGTTGGTGATCTGCACCATCACGTCCTCGCTGGCGATGCCCAGTCGCTCGCCCAGCAGCGCGTTGAGTCGGCGGTAGAACGCCTGCCTGGTCTGCGAGTCCCGCGGGCGGCCGATGGTGATGGCGATCAGCACGAAGTCGTCGCTGCGTGGGCCGCCCAGGTAGTGGCGATTGAAGACGAACTCTTCCGGCTGGAGCTGGTGGATCATCACGAACTGATCGCCCTCCGGCACGTTGAAGGCATCGTGCATGGCGTCGTAGACGGTGTCGGCGAGTTCGCGCAGGTATTCCGGATGCTTGCCCTTGAGCAGGGAGATGCGGACGGTAGGCATGGTGTCACTCCTCTTCGAGACGGTTGAGAGCAGAGGCGGCCGTCGGCCAGCCGCTATAGAAAGCCAAATGGGTGATCAGCTCGCCCAGCTCTTCGCGGGTCAGGCCGTTGTCGCGGGCCAATTGGAGATGGAAGGGCAATTGTTCCAGCCGCCCCATGGCGACCAGTGCAGCAACGGTCGCCAGACTGCGCTCGCGCGGGGCCAGCTGCGGGCGCTGCCAGATGTCGCCGAACAGCACTTGCTCGGTGATCTGCGCCAGCTTAGGTGCCTGCCGCTGCAGGTCGGGGGAAACCTGGGGTGGAGAAGACATCGTGCCGTTCCTCTTCTGTGGCTTGACGAGCTCAGGCTAGCTCGGCAAGTTAATTCGGAAAATCGGGAAATATTTAACCAACAGTTCTAATAATCAGGATGGTTGCCATGGCCCGCATCAACTTCGACCTCGACGTGCTGCGCACCTTCGTCACCGGCATCGAACTGGGCAGCTTTGCCCGCGCGGCGGATCGTCTGGGGCGTTCCACTTCTGCCGTCAGCGCGCAGTTGAAGAAGCTCGAAGAGCAGGCCGGTACCCCGGTGCTACGCCGCGAAGGCCGCGGCATGGCGCTGACCGAGGCGGGCGAGACGCTGCTGGCCTACGCCCGCCGTCTGCTGGAGCTGAATGACGAAGCCGCCGGCGCCCTGCGTGGCGGCGCGCTGGAAGGCCGGGTGCGTCTCGGCCTGCAGGAAGACTTCGGTGAAACCCTGCTGCCCGCCGTGCTGGCGCGCTTCGCCCGCGCGCATCCCAAGGTGCGCATCGAGGTGCGCACGGCGCGTAACCAGCAGCTCATCGAAGGCGTGCGCGGCGGCGAACTGGACCTGGCGCTGGCCTGGGAAACCGGCGAACGCACGCCGCACATGGAGCGCATCGGTGCCGTCGGGCAATGCTGGATCGGTGCGCCGGGCGCACTTCCGTCGCCTGGCGCGGAACCCCTGCCTCTGGTGATGCTGGAGGCGCCGTGCCTGCTGCGCAGCGCGGCCACGGCGGCGCTGGATCGGGCCGGCATCGCCTGGCGCGTGGCGTTCACCAGTGCCGGGTTGTCCGGCATCTGGGCGGCCGTTGGCGCGGGACTGGGCATTGGCCTGCGCACGCCGATCGGCCTGCCGGCCAGCGTCGAACGGCTGGACGCCGAGCGCGCCGGGCTGCCGTTGATGGCGCCGCTGGGGTTGTGCCTGCACCGTAGCGAAGCCGAGCCGGAAGCGGTGGTGGAACGCCTGCGCGAACTGCTGCAGGAAGGCGTCGCGGAACTGCTGGAAAGCCCGGCCCTTCGCTGATCCGTTTCTGGAGGAAAATCACTGCGATCAATGGTGCTGGCAAAAGCGAGACGACCGGTCATATTCTTGCGCCCATGAACAGCATCCGACTCGACAAACGCGACCTGATCCTCGCCAAGGGCTCCCTGGCGATGACCCGCAGCGGCTACCACGGCACCGGCGTGCAGGACATCGTCCAGGCCGCCGGCATCCCCAAGGGCTCCTTCTATCACTACTTCGAGAGCAAGGAAGACTTCGCCCTGCAGGCCCTGGAGCACCTGTACGCACCACGCCTGGCCCGCTACGCCGAGGCGCTGGGCAACCCGGCACTGGGCCCGCGGGCGCGCATCCTCACCTATTACCGCGAACTCCTGGCGCATTTCGCCCGCCAGGAAAAGCTCGAATACCACTGCTTCATCGGCAGCCTGAGCTTCGAGATGGCCGAGTTGTCGCCGGCCATCGCCGAGCGGGTCGACGGCATCCTCCAGCAGTCCATCGACACGTTGTCTGGCTGTCTGGCCGACGCCCAGCGCGCCGGTGAACTGCCGGCAGCGGAAGACGCCGAATCCCTGGCCGAATTCATCGGCAACGCCTGGCAGGGCGTGCTGGCGCGGATGAAAGTCAGCGCGTCGCTCAAACCGGTGGAACGCTTTATCGAACGCCTGGAGCACTTGCTTCAGGCTTGATCTGCCTGAGTCATCATTTCCCCTTCTTAAAAACGAGACGACCGGTCGCCTGGTCGTTATGGAGACCTCAATGACCGCATCCGTAGACACCCTGTTCTCGCCTTTCCGCCTGGGCGGTCTGGAACTGCCCACGCGCATCGTGATGGCGCCGATGACCCGCAACTTCACCCCGGGCGGCGTACCCCATGCCCAGGTGGTCGAGTACTACCGTCGCCGCGCGGCTGCCGGCGTCGGCCTGATCGTCACCGAAGGCACCACGGTCAACCACCAGGCCGCCAATGGCTACCCGAACGTACCGCGCTTCCATGGCGAGGACGCCCTGGCCGGCTGGAAGCAGGTGGTCGACGCCGTGCACGCCGAAGGCGGCAAGATCGTTCCGCAGCTGTGGCACGTTGGCGCCGTGCGCCGCCTGGGCACCGAGCCGGACGCCAGCGTCCCGGGCTATGGCCCCAGCGGCAAGGAAAAGGATGGCACCGTGCTCGTTCATGAGATGACCAAGCAGGACATCCAGGACGTCATCGCCGCCTTCGCCCAGGCTGCGGTCGATGCCAAGGCCATCGGCATGGACGGCGTGGAAATCCACGGCGCCCACGGCTACCTGATCGACCAGTTCTTCTGGGACGGCAGCAACAAGCGCACCGACGAATACGGCGGCAGCCTGGCCAACCGTTCGCGCTTCGCCATCGAGCTGATCCAGGCCGTGCGCGCGGCCGTCGGCCCCGACTACCCGATCATCTTCCGCTTCTCCCAGTGGAAACAGCAGGACTACAGCGCCCGCCTGGTGCAGACCGCCGAAGAGCTGGAAGCCTTCCTCAAGCCGCTGTCGGATGCCGGCGTGGATATCTTCCACTGCTCCACCCGCCGCTTCTGGATTCCGGAATTCGAAGGCTCCGACCTCAACCTGGCCGGCTGGACCCGCCAGCTCACCGGCAAGCCGACCATCACCGTAGGCAACGTCGGCCTGGATGGCAGCGAGTTCCTGGCCTTCTTCGGCAACACCGAGGAAGTCGCCCAGCCGTCGGGTATCGACGGTCTGCTGGAGCGTCTGAACAAGGAAGAGTTCGACCTGGTCGCCGTCGGCCGCGCCCTGCTGGTCGACCCGGACTGGGCAGTGAAAGTGCGTGATGGCCGCCTGGAGGACATCAAGCCGTTCAGCCGCGAGGCGCTGATGTCGCTGGCCTGATTCGCGAACCGCTGAAATGAAAAGCCCCTGGCGCCGATGGTGCCAGGGGCTTTTTCTTTTGCTGAGCCTTTGCACGGAATCCCTTGTAGGAGCGGGCCACGCCCGCGATCCGTCGGCAGGGCCGGCGTCATTTCTTGCTCGAATGTTAATCCTGTTTGACTGCTTTGACCTGGGTGTTCCAGCGCCGCTTCAGTGTGCGCGCAGGCTACTTGTTTCGCCCCCTCGGGCGAGTCCCTTTTGGCAAACGCCCCAAAAGGAACCAAAAGGTCTTGCCCCGGACATCCGGTTTTTCGCTTGGGCGAAAAATACCCTCGTTGAAACGAAGTTTCAGCGGCACGCCGCGAAGGGCCATCCCTGGCCCATCGCGGCTCTCGCGGCATCCATGCCGCTCAACCCCTGAAACTCCGCTTCAACGAGGTCTCCTGAACGGGGCCGTTCGGCGCGTGCGGGCATTTCTCTAGAAGTCTTTTGAGAGCCAGAGCCAGAGCCAGAGCCAGAGCCTGGCTGGGGCCGGGCTCTTCGTAGGAGCGAGCTTGCTCGCGAACCGCATGGCACGGCATTCCCCCGTAGGGCGCATGACCCGGAACGGGTTATCCGCTAAGACGGCGGATAACGCCGTAGGCGTTATGCACCCTACACGGGATATCGAGGCACGGAGCTGTTGTAGGAGCGGGCAATCCGTTCCTTGGTTATGGCTCGTCATAAATGGCCTGAATAGTCTGAAATCCCCGTCCTAGGCGTTTACAAATCTTTTCCGAGACCCACCTTTCCGCATGCTGACTTCCCGGTCTGAAACGGGCAGAGTATGACCGCGTTCACACAAAAATAGGCCGGGATACGGCCATAGGAGTAAGACATGCGGATCGGCTTGGTGGTCGATGCAACCTGCGACCTTCCCCCGGAATTCCTTGCTGCCAACAACATTCGCGTGCTGCCCATCGGCATCCGTGTGGGCGAGCGTCGCATCGTCGATGATCGCGATCCCGACACCACCCTCAGATTCTATTCCCAGGATCTGCCCAAGGTCGGCCCCGAGGACGGCAGCGAGCCGCTGACGCCGGCGCAGACCCACGACTGGTTCCTGGAGCAACTGGTCACCGATTTCGACTACGTGATCTGCCTGACCGTGACCAGCCAGCGCAGCCCGATCTTCGAGCACGCCACCCAGGCTTCCTTCAGCCTGCTTCAAAGCTACAAGGAACGCCGCGCCGCCGCCGGTATCGCCGGGCCGTTCGCGTTGCGGGTGATCGACAGCCAGACGGTGTTCGCCGGCCTCGCCGTGCTGGCCGCCGAAGGTGTGCGTCTGCTCGGCGAAGACCAGCATCCCAACGCCGTGCGCACTCGCCTGGAGCAACTCGGCCAGCAGATGAACACCTTCCTGGTCGCCAGCGACCTGGGGCACATCCGCCGCCGCGGCTTCCAGAAGGGCGACCGCAGCAGCATCGGTGACCGCCTGCGCGGCGCCTTCCTCGGCATCGGCTCGATGCTCGACATGAAGCCGGTGCTGAGCCTGGTGCAGGGCGAGGACAAGCCGGTCTCGGTGTCGCCGAACTACGAAAAGTCCGCCGAGCGCCTGCTCAACTTCGCTCGTGCGCGGGTCGAGGCGGGTGAGCTGCTCGCGCCGCAGATGTGCCTGAGCTACGCCGGCGATCCCTCTGCCCTGCGTGACCTGCCCGGTTTCGCGGCGCTGGAGGATGCCTGCGAGGCAAAAGGCATCCAGGTGCACCTGGCGATGCTCAGCCCCACCGGCGGCATCAACCTCGGCGCGGGCGCCATGAGCCTGTCCTTCGCTGCCGAGCCCAAGCCCTTCACCTGATTCCTACTTGTGCACCTCAGCATGGCCCAGGCCGGGATTCTTCCCCGGCAGGGCCGTGCGGCAGGCTTCCTGCAGATAGCCCTCGAAACGCTCGACCACCGTGTCCCACGCCTGATGGATGGCGTGGTGGCGCGCGTTGAGGCGCACCCGGCGCAGACGCTCCGGGTCCCCCAGCAGCCAACTGGCCGCTTCGAAGAAGCTCTGGTCTTCCCCCGGTACGCCGAGCACACCGTTGTGGCCGTGGCGAATGTGCTGGCCGGCGGCTGCCTGGTCGAAAGCCACCACCCCAAGCCCTGAAGCCAAGGCTTCCAGCACCACGTTGCCGAAGGTTTCCGACAGGCTGGGAAACAGGAACAGGTCGCCACTGGCGTAGTGCCGGGCCAGGTCCTCGCCGCGTTGCAGGCCGCAGAACACCGCTTCGGGCAGCGCCTTCTGCAGGTGTGCGCGCTGCGGGCCATCGCCGACTATCACCAGCCGCAGTTTGAGTTGCGGGTGCGCGGCGCACAGCGCGCGGAAGCTGCTGCCCAGCAGCGACAGGTTCTTCTCCGCCGCCAGTCGGCCGACGTGCAGCACGGCGATGTCGCGCTCGCCCAGGCCCCATTCACGGCGCAGCGTTTCATCGCGTCGGGAGGGGTTGAACAGTTTGCTATCGACGCCGCGCGAGAGCTGCGCCAGTCGCTCGAAACCGCGCCGTTGCAGCTCCACGGACTGGCTGGCGCTGGGCACCAGGGTCTGCTGGGTGCGGTTGTGGAACCAGCGCAGGTACAGCGTCACCAGCCGCATCAGCGGGCCGAAGCCGTAGTGCGCGCTGTACTGCTGGAAATTGGTGTGGAAGCCGCTGATCACTGGAATCCGCAGGCGCCGTGCGGCGCGCAGGGCGGCAAGGCCGAGCGGGCCTTCGGTGGCGATGTAGAGCACGTCCGGGCGGGTACTGTGCCAGTGGCGCAGCAGCTTGTGCAGGCACGACTGGCCCCATTGCAGGCCGGGGTAGCCGGGCAGCGGCCAGCCACGGGTGAGCACGAGTTCGCCATCGCTGTGCCGGCCTTCGTCGCCCTGCTGGCGCGGGCGCACGACCTGGATCTGGTGCCCGAGGCGCAACAGCCCCGAGGCCAGCCGGCCAAGGGTGTTGGCAACGCCGTTGATTTCCGGCGGAAAGGTCTCGCTGATCAGCGCGATGCGCAGGGGAGTCGTGGTCATGCTCGCAGTGTCCCGGCGCGCGGTGGCGCGCCGATGACAGAGCGATGATCGATAGGTGACAGCGGCTCAGTTGCAGCCGAAGGAGGGGAATTTTCCCTGCTCGGCGACGCGCTGCCGAATGCGCTGGCAGTTGGCACGCTCGCGGGACTCATCGGCGTCGAGCAGGGGATTGCCGCTGTCGATCCGGCGCTCGTCCGGTGGCCGAACGAGCGAACCGTCCCGGTTAATGCGGAAAGCCGGTTCGCTCGGCAGCGCTTCGGGGGCGGCCGGCTGCGTCGGCAGTGTGCTGCTGAACCGGCTGTCGTAATCGTCGGCCAGGGGGGCTCCCAGGGGCAGGGCGAGGAAGAGGGCGAACAGTGAGCGCATGGATGTCTCGGTGCCGGGGAAGAGCGTCATTGGACGGATTTCCCCGGCAGCGGTCAGCACTTGCGCGTCAAACAGGACGTTTCGTACGGCACCGGTGATTATTTCACCAGCGCCTTGTCACCGCCTTCGCGCACCCAGAACAGCACGGCGCCAGCCACGGCGGCGGGCATGGCGACCAGGTTGACCAGCGGGATCAGCAGCGCCAGGTACGTGATGCCGCCAAAGCCCATGCACGCCCAGCGCTTGCTGCGCAGCCAGGCGAGCATCTCGTTCCAGCCCAGCTTGTGGTTGTCCGCCGGGTAGTCGATGTACTGCACGGCCATCATCCACACGCCGAAGATCAGCCACAGCGGTGCGGCGATCAGGTTCAGGCCGGGGATCAGGCTGAGGATGAACAGCGCGATGGCGCGCGGCAGGAAGTAGCCGAGCTTGCGCAGTTCGCGGCCGATGGTGCGCGGCACCATGGCCATCAGCTCGCCCCAGCTGAACTCGGGGAAGTCGTCGGTGCCACGCACCACTACCTCGACCTTTTCCGCGAGGAAGCCGTTGAAGGGCGCGGCGATGATGTTGGCGATCATGGTGAAGGTGAAGAACACGATCAGCAGTACCAGCGCCACGAACAGCGGCCAGAGGATGAACTGCAGGAAGCTGAGCCAGTCCGGCAGGCTGGGCATCAGCCAATCGACCCAGTGGCTGAACTGGTTGACCGCGAAGCCGATCAGACCGACGAACAGCAGGATGTTGATGCTCAGGGGCAGCAGGACGAACAGCCGCAGGCCGGGACGCATCATCAGTTTCAGGCCTTCGCTGAGGTATTGCGGGCCGCTCAGGGTGGACATTGGCTTCTCCGTGGGTGAACCGTTGGCGACCTTAGCAGACCCGGCGAACGGCCGGCGAGCCGTCTGTTTTGCCGGGTATGTGTTGGCGGAGCGACGCTCAGGCGGCCGTGTAGCGATAGCAGCGGTTGCGTTGCTGCTTGGCCTGGTACATGGCGATGTCGGCGGCGCGGGTGAGGGCGTCGGCGTCGTCGGCATCCTGAGGGTAGAAGGCGATGCCGATGCTGGGAGTGACGAAGTCGATCACCTGGCCACCCAGGTGGTATTGGGCGCCGAGTACGGCCAGCAGGCGCAAGCCCAGGGCTTCGGCCTGATCGGGCTCGGCGTTCTCCAGCAGTACGGCGAACTCGTCGCCGCCCAGGCGGAAGGCCTGGTCCGGCTGGCGCAGGCTGCCGCGCATGCGCTCGCCGACCGTGCTGAGCAGGGCATCGCCGAGGGCATGGCCGAAGCGGTCGTTGACCTGCTTGAAGCGGTCCAGGTCGATGTACAGCAGCGCGACCCGATTGCTGTGCACGACGGCCTGCTGCAGCTGTTCGTTGAAGGCCTTGCGGTTGCCCAGTTCGGTGAGGGTGTCGCGGTAGGCCAGGTCGATGAGTTGTTTCTGGTAGGCGACCTGATCGCTGATGTCGCGCAGGATGCCGCGGAACCCTTGGAACTCGCCCTGGCCGTCGCGGATCGCCGAGAGCCGCGTCTCGCAGCTCACCAGCCGGCCGTCGCGGCGCTTGAAGGGCGCGGAGAAGGTGGTTTCCTGCTCGTCGTCGCGGGCCTGTTGATAGAGGCTGCGGGCGCGCAGCAGGTCTTTCTCCTGCAGCAGGATGCTGAAGTGCTGACCGCTGAGCTGGTCGGCGTTGTAGCCCAGCATCCGGCACAGCGCCGGGTTGAGTGTGCGGATGATGCCCTGGGTGTCCATCTCGAAGTAGCCGTCGCGGATCGCGTCGAGGATCGCCCGGTCGCGTGCCTCGCTCTGTTCCAGACGGTCGAGGGTGCGGTTCATCTCGTTCGCCAGTTGGCCCAGTTCGTCCGTGCCCTGGGGACTGAGGCGCGAGGGCGTGTCGTCCTGGCCGATGACCGCGACCTCGCGGTTCATGCTGGTGACCCGGCGGATGATGCGGAACTCCAGCGCCACGTAGGCCAGCAGGATGGCGCCGCCGAGCAGTGCCAGTGTCAGGTAGAGGAACAGCCGCACGGACTGTTGGCCCTGCTGGTAGAGCGGCCGCGGACTGGTGAGCTCCAGGCGCAGTTGCGGCTTGCCGTGGGAGTCGAGGTAGAGCAGGGACATCTGCTGGCTGTTCTCGTCCAGCAGGCGTCGCGGGCTGAGCAGCGTGGCGCCGCGCCCGGTAGGGATGTTCAGGGTGCGCCAGTCGTTGCCTTTCACCTCGTCCTGCACCAGGCGCAGGCTCGCGCCCATCTGGGTCTGCAGGTTGGACATGCGCGCGTTGTCGAGCAGCACGCCGGCGATGACCGCGCCGGCAGGTTCGGCAGTACCCGAGGTGTTGCTGATCGGGTAGCTGAGCAGCAATTGCGGGATGCCGTCCACCTGCAACAGCTGGTCGAGGCTGTGACGCGGGTCGCCGTCGATGTCCAGCGCGCCCAGGCGCAACGCTGTTCCGAGGATGCTCTGGCGCAGCCGGGCACTGTCCGGCACCTGCTGGCCGGGAAAGCGCTGGGCCAGTTCGTCGAGCTTCCATTGCTGGGCGAGGATGTGCCCGTCGCGATCGACGTAAAGCACGTAGTCGAAGCCGAGGATGCCCAGCAGATCCTGATCCAGGTTGTCCTCGACGAAGCGCGCCTGCGGCAGGCGCATGAACTGGTAGCTGGCGTCCCACCAGGCATAGCTGTGGACGATGTCGAGGTTTCGCTGCTTCTCGTAGGCGATGCGGTTGTGGACGATGCGCACCTCGTCGGCCAGACGCTGGCGGTCCCCGCGATCGAAGCGGTCGAGCAGGATCATGTCCGACAGCAGCCAGACCCCGGCAAGGCTCGCGATGAACAGGGGCAGGCACAGCCATAGCAGGCGGGCGCGAAGGTTCATGGTGATACGGGTGACCTTTGGTTTCTTGAGTCTAGCTATCCAGGCAATGGGTGCCCGCTGCATAGGGGCAGGCTATGGAGGGCATTGATATTGGACATTTCAGCAGGACGCGGCGGCGGCGGTAAGCTGCGCGCCATCTGGTATCGAACAAGTTCGAGGGTCGATCCACAGCTCCCTGACTTATCTCAAGGAGGCTGGGGCGACTACGGAAATCCCTGACTTATCTCAAGGGATTCCCGGCGTTCTGCAGGACAATTCGAATTGTGACTTGGGTCACACCGCATTGCCCACGGTCTCCGGGCCATGCGGATCGCGCAAGAAACTTTTACGTGGAGCTGCCGCCCTCCCAACCTTCCCCCTGGTGCTTTGGCAGCTCCCTTTTCTTTGCCGCGTCTCTCCATCCCCTCCAGGAGGCTGTCATGTCCGATCGTCACGCACGGGTCATCATTCTGGGTTCCGGACCCGCCGGCTACAGCGCCGCTGTCTATGCCGCTCGCGCCAACCTCAAGCCGCTGCTGATCACCGGGATGCAGGCTGGCGGCCAATTGACCACTACGACCGAGGTCGACAACTGGCCGGGCGATCCCCATGGCCTGACCGGCCCCGCGCTGATGCAGCGCATGCAGGAACACGCCGAGCGTTTCGAGACCGAGATCGTCTTCGACCATATCCACGGCGTGGACCTGGCCGGCAAGCCGTTCGTGCTCAAGGGCGACAGCGGCACCTATACGGCTGACGCCCTGATCATCGCCACCGGCGCCAGCGCGCGTTACCTGGGGCTGCCCTCGGAAGAGAGCTTCATGGGCAAGGGCGTGTCCGCTTGCGCCACCTGCGACGGTTTCTTCTACCGCAATCGCGAAGTCGCGGTGGTCGGCGGCGGCAACACTGCCGTGGAAGAGGCCCTGTACCTGGCCAACATCGCCAGCAAGGTCACTCTGGTGCACCGCCGCGAAAGCTTCCGCGCCGAGAAGATCCTGCAGGACAAGCTTCGTGCGCGCATCGCCGAGGGCAGGATCGAACTGCGCCTGAATGCCCAGGTGGAGGAAGTGTTGGGTGATGACATGGGCGTTACCGGTGTGCGCTTGCGCCACAACGACGGGGAGGCTTCCGAACTGACGGTGGATGGCCTGTTCGTCGCCATTGGCCACACGCCCAACACCTCGCTGTTCGAAGGCCAGCTCGCGCTGAAGGACGGTTACCTGGTGGTGAGTGGCAGCCGTGACGGCAACGCCACCGCAACCAGTATTCCCGGTGTCTTCGCCGCCGGCGACGTGGCCGACCACGTCTACCGCCAGGCCATTACCTCCGCTGGCGCCGGCTGCATGGCCGCGCTGGATGTGGAACGTTACCTGGATTCCCTGTAACGGCCCGAAGAGCCGGCGTGCAGGAAGGGGCCCCGCTTGCGGGGCCTTTTTCTTTTCCGCTCGGTGAGGCGGGTGCTCGTCGCAGGGCGTATAACGCGCCAGCGTTATACGCCGTCTTGGCATCGGCGGATAACCCGTTCCGGGTTATGCGCCCTACGTACTGATTGACCGCTTTGACGTTGGTGTTCCAGCGCCGCTTCGGAGTGCGCGCAGGCCTCTTGTTTCGCCCCCTCGGGCGAGTCCCTTTTGGCAAACGCCCCAAAAGGAACCAAAAGGTCTTGCCCCGGACATCCGGTTTTTCGCTTAGGCGAAAAATTCCCTCGTTGAATTGAAGTTTCAGGGGCCCGAACTAGGCGTCCCCCCACGAAGGGCCATCCCTGGCCCATCGCGGCTCTCGCGACATCCATGTCGCTCAACCCCTGAAACTCCGCTTCAACGAGGCCTCCTGAACGGGGCATTCGGCGCTTGCGGATGTTTCTCTGGAAGCCTTCAGAGCCAAAACCAAAGCCGGTTTCGGCGCTGATGCTCTTCGTAGGAGCGAGCTTGCTCGCGAACCGCTTGGCACCGTGCCTTGCAGGTTCGCGAGCAAGCTCGCTCCTTCAGACATTTGAAACGACAGCGTTAGGACAAATGCCTGCGTCCTATGCGCAATCCTATGAATTGATTCCGCGGTTTCGCGTACGAAACTTCCCTATCATTCTTTCCCGTCCCGAGTGAGCTAACCGCGTCGAAGTAGAAGCAGTAACTTTGCCGTCGGTGCTTCAACACACCTCACTGGTTCGCTTGTCTGGCCATCGGCAAGTGGTAATTCGCGGCTATGGCATTCGCTATGGTCGGGTAGCGCGCAGCTATAAAAAACCTCGGCAACGAGGGAAATCTGCGGGCCGTTCCAAGTGCGGTGTTGAAGTGCCCGATCACCCTCTCAACAAGGGTGTATTCAACAACAACTTGGGTATCCGTTTATGCACCAGACAATTGCTTCAGTTGTCTTGCGCGACCACCGAGCCAAGGAGGTCCGCCATGGATAATGAAATCCTCATCCCCACCACCTTCATCCGCCACCGCCGTCAGTTGCGCGCTTTCCTGCTCGACGACGAGCCCTGGTTCTGCGTCAGCGACCTGGGGCGGCTGATCAACCGCCCGCTGGACGAGCGCCTGCACAACAGCCTCGATGCCGACCAACTGCAGAGCTGCTGGGTACGCGACAGTTGTGGCGACTACGAAAAGGCCCTGCTGGTCAGCGAGTCCGGTGCCTATGCGGTGCTGATCTTTCACTTCCATCCGGAGAACCGCTGCATTCGCCAGTGGCTCAATCGTCAGGTGGTGCCGGCGTTGCGCAGCGCAGAGCATCCGGCGTTGCTACCGAGGGAGCGGCAGCTGAGCTGGGCCGATCAGCATCTGGGCGTGCTGGAGTGGCATGGGCGGTTGTGGGTGCCGTTCGATGATCTGCCCACCGTTGGCCGGCTGGATCGGCCGGAAGGCTAGGGCATCGTGGACAGAGTCCGCTTACCTACCTGGAAACATCTGCGCTGGGGCCCCCTCTCCCCCCGCCCTCTCCCTGAAGGGAGAGGGAGCTATCCGTGCTGGCTGACTCATCAGTTTCAGCCGGCACCGAACCAGTCCCCTCTCCCTTCAGGGAGAGGGTTAGGGAGAGGGAAACTCCGCGCACGGACTTTCAGAGCAAGGCAGTCGCTCCTGCAAGGCGTCGCCGGTGCGATGCCCCATGAAAAAGCCCCGCATCAGCGGGGCTTTTTCATCGAACAGGATAACCTCAGCCGCGGCGCGAAAGCGGCTGGCGCTCGAAGTTGACGCCGGCCAGGCCAGTGGTCTGCAGAGCGCGGATGTTGGCGTGATCGGTGCCTTCGGGATGCTCGCGCACGGCGCGATAGTGCTCGCCGAACGCCAGCAGCGACTCTTCCTGGCTCAGGCCTTCGAGGATCGCGAAACCCAGGGTCTTGCAGGAGCCTTCGTTCTGCCCGGCGGGGTTTTCCACGCTGCCGTTGGTGAAGGCGCTGGGGGTGTAGCTGTAGTGCTCGGCGATGTACGCCAGGGTATCGGTGAACAGGTGCTGCTCGCTGCGCAGGCGCGAGCGGAAATCAGTGAGGGTCATCAAGGCAAACTCTTAGTGTTTCTTCGCGTGGTCGAAGGCCGCCTGTTGCTCGGGCGAGGCTTCCGTCTGGTACTTGGCCTTCCATTCGGCGTAAGGCATGCCGTAGATCTCTTCGCGGGCCTGATCCGGGCTGACCGCCAGGCCCATGTCGTCCGCCGCAGCCTTGTACCACTTGGACAGGCAGTTGCGGCAGAATCCGGCAAGATTCATCAGATCGATGTTCTGCACGTCCTTGCGGGTACGCAGGTGCTGCACCAGGGTGCGGAACGCGGCGGCTTCAAGTTCCGTGCGCTGTTCGTCGCTCAGGTTCATCGGCTCGGTCATGGCAGGTCTCTCAACATAAGGCGCATCGAGGCGCATCGAGGCGCATGGCGGGGCTGGCGAGATTCTAAGAGGCGGGCGATCTGCCAGCAACGCCCGTTGGCCGGCTGGCACGGGCGTGCAATGGGGAAAAACAGCGTCAGCGCCGCGCGGCCAGGGCGATCGACACCGACTCGGCGAAGCGCAGGGCGTGGGGCTTGTCCACTTCCACCTCGGCGTAGCGCACGGCCGGGTTGGCCATCACCAGATCGAGCAGCTCCTGGGTCAGGCGCTCGAGCAGGGCGAAGCGGTTCTCCTCGACGTGGGCGATGATCGCCTTGGTGATGGTGCGGTAGTTCAGCGCGTGCTCGATGTCGTTGACCTGCACCGCATCGCCGGCGGGGTAGAGGATGGTGAGGTTGATCAGCACATCCTGCTTGTTGAGGATTTCCTCTTCCTTGATGCCGATGTAGGTGCGCACGCGCAGGTCCTTGACCCGGATTCGCGCCATGCCCGGCTGCAATTGCGTCATTTCACTTGCTCCGTCCGATCAGTTGCAGGAATTCCTGGCGGGTATTGGTGGAGGCGCGGAAGGCGCCGAGCATCACCGAGGTGTTCATCACCGAGTTCTGCTTCTCCACGCCGCGCATCATCATGCACATGTGCTGCGCCTCGATCACCACTGCCACGCCGGCGGCGCTGGTGACCTGCTGGACCGCCTCGGCGATCTGCCGGGTCAGGCTTTCCTGGATCTGCAGGCGGCGCGCGAACATGTCGACGATGCGCGCCACCTTCGACAGGCCCAGCACCTTGCCGGTGGGAATGTACGCCACATGGGCCTTGCCGATGAAGGGCAGCAGGTGATGTTCGCACAGCGAGTAGAGCTCGATGTCCTTCACGATCACCATTTCGTCATTGTCCGAGGCGAACAGCGCGCCGTTGACGATTTCGTCGAGCGTCTGCCCATAGCCGTGGCAGAGGTACTGCATGGCCTTGGCGGCGCGCTTGGGCGTATCCAGCAGGCCTTCGCGGGTCGGGTCTTCGCCGACCCCCTTGAGAATCTCACGGTAGTGGTGAGACAGGTCTTCGATCATGTGGGAGTTCCTCGCGCCCGCGCCGGGCGGGTCATTTGAGGTGCCGGCCGCCGTTGACGGTCAGGGTAGTGCCGGTCACGTAGGGACTGTCGAGCAGGTAGCGCACGCTCTGGTAGATCACGTCCGGGCCGGGCTCGATGCCCAGGGCGGATTTCGCCAGGGTGCGGGCGCGGTAGGCGTCGTCGTCGCCTTCGTTGAACAGGATCAGTGCCGGCGCGATGCCGTTGACCTTGATGCGCGGCGCGAGGCTTGCGGCGAAGGACAGGGTGAGGTTGTCCAGGCCGGCCTTGCTGGCGCAGTAGGCGATGCGGTTGGCGCTGCCCTTGCGGGCGACGTCGTCGGAGAGGTGGATGATGTCCGCCGGGGCGCCGCGCTCGGCGGCGTCGCGTTCGAGCAGGAGCGCGCAGCGCAGGTTGATCAGGTAGGGCGCGAGCATGTGCACGCGGAACAGCGTTTCGAAGGCCTGCGCATCGCCACCGGGCTGCTCGGCGATCCACGCGGAAGCGTTGTGGATGATCGCGCGCAGCCGGTCGGTGCGGGACTCCAGCTCGTCGACGAAGGCGAGGATGCCGGCTTCGTCACCCAGTTCGGCGCGCAGGCAGGTGGCGCCTCGTTCGCGCAGCTCGGCGATGCCGGGTTTTTCCTGGCGATAGGTCACGATGACCGGCTGGCCGTCCTGCAGCAGGCGTTTCGCGCAATGCAGGCCGATGCGCTGGCTGGCGCCGGTGATCAGGATGGGGGCTGGGGTCTGGCCCATGCGCGCCTCGCGAAAATCCACTTCAGGGAGCGCCGCAGCGGACAATGTCCTAGCGGCCGGGTAGGGCAAAACTATACCAGCCCCGGCGCGGTGCGGCACGGATGGGGCATAATGGGCGGCCTTGTCTTGCCTTGTGGGAGTGAACATGAAAGTCGCCATCGTGTCCGGTTCGGTCTACGGCACCGCCGAAGAAGTCGCGCGCCACGCCAAGCGCCTGCTCGAAGCCGCCGGCTTCGAAGCCTGGTACGACCCGCGCGCCACCCTGGACGCCATGCTCGAGTTCGCTCCCGAGGCCTTCCTGGTGGTGACCGCCACCACCGGCATGGGCGACCTGCCCGACAGCTTCCAGCCGCTGTTCCACGCCATCCGCGACCGCCTGCCGGGCGAGTGGCGCGGTCGTCCGGGCGCCGTGCTGGCGCTGGGCGATTCCAGCTACGGCGATACCTACTGCGGCGGTGGTGAGCAGGTGCGCGAGCTGTACGCTGAATTGGGCGTGCAGGAAGTGGTGCCGATGCTGCGCCTGGACGGCAGCGAGACGGTGGACCAGGAGACCGACTCCGAGCCTTGGCTGGCGGATTTCATCGCCGCGCTGAAGGCCTGATGCATCCCCGCGCCCGCTACCTGATCGACACCCTGCAGCTCGCCCCGCACCCCGAGGGCGGCTTCTATCGACGGGTGTTCGAATCGGGTCTGATGGGCGCCGATGGCCGGCCGCAGTCGTCGGCCATTCTGTTCCTGCTGCCCGCCGGCACCGTCAGCCGCTGGCACCGCGTGGATGCCGACGAACTGTGGCACTTCCACGAAGGTTCGCCGCTGGAATTGCTCATCGCCGAGCGGCCGGATGCCGCCGTGCGCCGTGAAACCCTCGGCCCGGTGGGCGAGGGCAGCCTGCCGCAACGCGTCGTGCCGGCCCACTCCTGGCAGGCCGCGCGTTGCCTGGGGGATTACGTGCTGGTGGGCTGCACTGTGTCGCCTGCTTTCGAATTCGCCGGTTTCACGCTGCTGGCCGATGACCGCGAGGCGCAGCGGGAGTGGCCGCGGCTCGTCAGCGAGTTTCCTGTGCTGCTCTGAAAGGCTTCGTACCGAGCTCTGGCAGGGCTAGTAACGCGCCAGCGTTATCCGCCGCCAAGTTGCCGGCGGATAACCCGTTCCGGGTTATGCGCCCTACGATCTACCGGAGCCTGCCGGCAAGCGGATCACGGCTCTTCGTAGGAGCGAGCTTGCTCGCGAACCTGCCTCACTCCGAGCCCTCGGGATGCAGCGGCATCTCGATCATCAAGGCCAGCCAGGCCTTCGCCGCATTCGACAGGTAGGCGTCGCGCCGCCAGATGAAACTGATGTCCCAGCGCAGGTCCGGCTCGCTCAGCAGCACGCGGACCAGCCCCGGTCGCTCCAGGTCCTTCGCCACCACTCGCGGCAGCAGCACCGCGCCTTGTCCGGCGGCGACCAGCGCACCGAGGAAGTCCGCCTGGCCGCTGCGGCCGCCTTCCTTGGGTTCGAATCCGGCCTCGCGGCAGGCGCGCAGCAGGCGGTCGTTGAGGGTGAAGCTCTGCTGGTAGAGCAGGAAGGGCGTGTCCGAGAGTTCCGCCAGATCCAGGCTCCCGCGCCCGGCCAGCGGGTGCGCGGCCGGTAGCAGCACGTCCAGCGGCTCGTTGCAGAAGGGCTGCCAGTCGAAGCCGGGATCGTCCGGGGTGAGACCGCCGCCCAGCTCCAGTTCGCCGCTGTAGACCATTTCCTCCATGGTCTTGCTGCCGCCTTCGATCAGGTGCACGTCGATGTTCGGGTAGCGCCGCCGATATTCGGCGAAGCGCCCGGCGAACAGCGCGTCGGCCCCCAGCAGCGGCAGGCCCAGGCGCAGCTCGCCGCGGTGCAGGTGGGTGAGGTCGTCCAGTTCGGTATGCAGTTCGCGGCGCAGGCGCAGCATGTCCTCGGCGCGGCGCAGCACCACTTCGCCGGCGGCGGTCAGGCGGATGTGCGGGCCGCTGCGTTCCAGCAGTTGTACGCGCAGGCTCTGCTCCAGCTGCGCGACCTGCTTGCTCACCGCTGACTGGCTGGCGTTCAGGTGCACCGCCGCCTGGGTGAAACTACCGTGGCGCACGACTTCGGCGAAGGTGCGCAGCTGCTTGAATTCCATTATGGAATGGCTCCGATTCGATCTATTCGCTTTGGGGATGATAGGCGCGGGAGTAGGCTTTGCACCATTCCCAACCGATTTTCTTCATCCGCCCAACGCACCGAGATCGCCGCCATGTTCCGCCGTGCCGCCCGCCTGATATTCGAACTCGCCGTCCTCGCCGCCTTCTGGTGGATCGGCGGCTGGATCGCCACCCTCACCGGGCTGCCGGTGCCGGGAAGCGTCATCGGGCTGGCGCTGCTGCTGGTGCTGTTCGCCTGCGGGGCGATCCGCCCGGCCCTGCTGCAGGGCGGCGCCGGCCTGCTGCTGGCGGAGATGCTGCTGTTCTTCATCCCCGCGCTGATGAGCCTGCTCGACTATGGCCCGCTGCTGCGCAGCGAAGGCTGGAAGATTCTGCTGGTGATCACTGCCAGCACCGTGATGGTGATGTTGTCCACCGCCCTGGCGGTGGAATGGATGTGCCGCTGGAGATCTCGCCATGAGCCTCGATAAGCAAGCCCTGTTCTGGTTGGCCGTGACCCTGGGCGGTTACCTGCTCAGCCGTACCCTCTACCGCCGTTTCCAACAGTACTGGCTGTCGCCCATCGTCTTCGTGCCGGTGCTGCTGTTCGCCCTGGCGATCCCGCTGCAGGCGCGTTATGTCGACTACGCCCGTGACACCAGCTGGCTGGTGGCGCTGCTCGGTCCGGCCACCGTGGCCTTCGCCATCCCGATCTGGCAGCAGCGCGCCTTGCTCGCCCGCCACTGGCCGGCGCTGCTGACCGGCATGCTGGCCGGCTCGAGCATGGCCATCGGCAGCTCCTGGGCACTGGCCCACGCGCTGGCGCTGGATAGCCAGGTGACCCTGTCGCTGATCCCGCGCTCGATCACCACGCCGTTTGCCATGGAAATGTCCCACGATCTGGGCGGCGTGCCGGCACTGACGGCGGCCTTCGTGATGATCACCGGGGTGTTCGGCGCCCTGATCGGCGGCGTGCTGATGAAGATGCTGCCGCTGCGCTCCGCCCTGGCCCGCGGCGCGCTGCTGGGCGTTGGCGCCCACGGCGCGGGGACCAGCCGGGCTTATGAGTTCGGCGGTGAGGAAGGTTCGGCAGCCGGCCTGCTGATGGTCCTGACCGGGCTGTTCAACCTGATGCTGGCGCCGGTCCTGGTCTGGTGCCTGTAAAGACAGTCAGCTCAGATCGTAGGCGTCGAGCATCCGCGAGGTATCGGCTGGGGAGTTGAACATCATCACGTCGATGATCGACAAACCCGCCTCGAAGGTCGGGCGCTTCTGGTCGTAAGGGTGCAGCCTGGGCTCCTGGAAGCGCAGGGTCAGCCCGGCATCGTGGTACTTGTCGCGGTCGAAGAAGCTCTGCCCGCCCGGCGGGTTCCAGTACTCCTCCACGCCGCCCAGTGCCTTGCAGATGTTCAGCGCCCATTCGTCCGGCGCGGTCGGCCGCTCCATCGGCAGCTCCATGTGCGAAAGCACCGGCATTTTCCTGGGGAAGCCCAGGTAGGCGCAGGTGGCCTCCAGGGTGGTCTTGTTCACCGAGACGATGTCCTCGAACGGATGGTCCAGGGACGCGGCGATCATTTCCCGCACATCGCGGTAATAGGGCGCGACCTTGCGGTAGACGTCCAGCTGGGAGAACAGGCTGCGCCGCCAGTCCTGGCCGTTGTCCAGGCGCACGTCCTTGATCAGCGTATGGCGGTGGTGCTTGATCCGCGGCACGCGGATGTAGGACCAGCCAGTCTGGTGATTGAGGATGCGGTTGCGCTCGATCCAGCCGTGGTGGATGTACTGCACGGTGTCGAACAGGACGAACAGGTCGGTGTGCTTGATCAGGCTGAAGTAGCCCAGGTACGGAAAGAAGTACGGCTGCATGATGGCGGTTCGTTTCACGTCGGCTGCCTCGTTGGCCGAGCTGGAGTCTCCTCCCGACTCCCGGGTACTACTGAGGAATGTTGCGAAAGATATTGCGAAATGTTTCCAGGTGACTCGGAGACGCCAGAAAGGCGCCGGGGCAGGGATGAAAATCGGGCACGCTTCCGCCAGCCCTGACGTGCGAGCTGGCTGCCGCACTGTCTGGATAGCGCTTTTGGAGGGAGTCGCCGGGCACCGGGTGGATCGGGTGCCGCTGGCAGCGACTAACGCCACTATAGGTGGAGGAACCGCTGACGCAAGCTGAGTTATCCGCCTGCGCTTATAGGGGGACATTCGCCAGACGCTGCCAGATGAAACTGTCAGTTCCGTGACAGTCGCCAGCTCGCCGCGCTGACTAGACTGCGCCATCGAACAACAACAACGAAGAGGCTACCGACCATGCACGCCGCTCACCCGCTGCCCACCGTGAACGTCAAGGATCAGGTCTCCGCCGCCGAATGGCAGACCCGCGTCGACCTCGCTGCCTGTTACCGGCTGATCGCCCTGCAGGGCTGGGACGACCTGATCTTCACCCATATCTCGGCCAAGGTCCCCGGCACCGAGGACTTCCTGATCAACCCCTACGGCATGATGTTCCACGAAATCACCGCGTCGAGCCTGGTGAAAGTGGATGCCTCAGGCAAGAAGCTGATGGACAGCCCCTACGACATCAACCCGGCGGGCTACACCATCCACAGCGCCATCCACGACGTGCGTCACGACGTCGAGTGCGTGCTGCATACCCACACCGCTGCCGGTATCGCCGTCTCCGCGCAGAAGCAGGGCCTGCTGCCGATTTCCCAGCAGTCGCTGTTCGTCCTTTCCAGCCTGGCCTACCACGGCTACGAGGGCGTGGCGTTGAACCACGACGAGAAGGCGCGCCTGCAGGCGGACCTGGGCATGGCCAACTTCATGATCCTGCCCAACCACGGCCTGCTGACCTGCTCGGGCACCATCGCCGACACCTTCCTGATGATGTTCACCCTGCAGCGCGCCTGTGAAATCCAGGTGCTGGCCCAGGGCGGCGGCGCCGAACTGATCCTGATTCCGCAGCCGATCCTCGATGGCGCCCGCGCCATGGCCGCCGCCGTGACCAAGAGCAAGCAGGGCATGGGCGGCGCCCTGGCGTGGCCGGCGCTGCTGCGCAAGCTGGACCTGCAGAACCCCGGCTACCGCGACTGATGGCGCTGGCCGGCATCGCCCTGCGCGACTGGCGCGCGCAGGGCAGTGACTTCAGCTTCCGTGGGCAGGCAATCCGCTACTGGAGCGCCGGCAGCGGCGCTCCGCTGCTGCTGGTCCACGGCTTCCCCACCGCCTCCTGGGATTGGCATTACCTCTGGCAACCGCTGGCCCAGCGCTACCGGCTGATCGCCTGCGACATGCTCGGCTTCGGCGACTCAGCCAAACCCAAGGGGCACGACTACCGCATCCTCGAACAGGCCGACCTGCAGCAGGCGCTGCTGCAGCACCTGGGCGTGCGCGAGCCGGCGCACCTGCTGGTGCACGACTACGGCAACAGCGTCGGCCAGGAACTGCTGGCACGGCACGAGGAAGGCGGTTTTGCCCTGGCCTCGCTGGCCTTCCTCAACGGCGGGCTGTTCCCCGAGACCCACCGCGCGGTGCTCTCGCAGAAGCTGCTGCTCGGCCCGTTCGGCTCCCTGTTCGGCCGGCTGTTCGACCGCAAGCGCCTGGAGCAGAACTTCGCCAAGGTGTTCGGCCCGCAGACCCAGCCGTCCGCCGCCGAGCTGGATGCCTTCTGGGAGCTGATCCGCCACAACGACGGGCCACGGGTCATGCACCGGCTGATCCACTACATCCTCGACCGTCGCCAGCACCGCGAGCGCTGGGTCGGCGCGATGCAGCGCACGACCGTGCCGCTGCGCCTGATCGACGGGCCGGAGGACCCGATTTCCGGCGCGCACATGGTGGTTCGCTACCGCGAGCTGATCCCGCAACCGGATACCGTCGAGCTGCCCGGCATCGGCCACTACCCGCAGGTCGAGGCGCCGGAACAGGTGCTACAGCACTATCTGGCATTCCGACAGGAAAGGGCGCCGTAGCTACGGACCGATCCACCCTTAGATTCGGAACTGACTGATAGATCGGCCCTGCGTGGCAGCGGTAGCTTCCCCGGCTTTGTTCAGCCGGAGGTCGCTACCATGCCACTCAGATCCGTCATTCCTGTCCGCCAGCCGCAGGGTTCGCTGCTGTATCGGGCGCTGCTGCACCTGCGCCGGGACTTCGCCTTCGTCGCCATTCCCGTGCTGCTGGTGCTGGCCGGAATCTGCGCGGCCGGCGGTTATTACGCCTGGCTCACGCAGGACTGGGTGCCCGCCGCCCTGGGGGCGCTGGCGCTGCTGCCGGCTTCAGGCCTGCTGCTGTTCTGGAGCGAGTACGACTGGTGGCTGTTCAAGCTCGGCCCGCGCTCGGAGCTGAACCTGCCGATGCGCTGACCGATCATCCCCTGGCCTTATCGAGCACCATTCAGCCTTGGTCGTCTTGGTTGTGACCGGATCGTGACTGCCGGACACTCGACGGAAAACCATCCTGCCTGGAGCCCCAATCATGAGTGATGCCCTGCGTTTCGACGGAAAAGTCGTGATCGTTACCGGAGCCGGTGGCGGTATCGGCCGCGCCCACGCCCTGCTGTTCGCCAAGCACGGCGCGAAGGTGGTGGTGAACGACCTGGGCGGCAGCACCCATGGCGAAGGCGCCAACGCCTCGGCTGCCGACCGCGTGGTCGCGGAAATCCGCGAAGCCGGCGGCACCGCCATCGCCAACCATGACTCGGTCACCGACGGCGAGAAGATCGTCCGCCAGGCCGTCGAGGAATTCGGCCGCATCGACGTGGTGGTGAACAACGCCGGCATCCTGCGCGACAAGACCTTCCACAAGATGGAAGACGCCGACTGGGACCTGGTCTACAAGGTCCACGTCGAAGGCGCGTACAAGGTGACCCGCGCCGCCTGGCCGTTCATGCGCGAGCAGGGCTATGGCCGGGTGATCTTCACCTCGTCCACCTCCGGCATCTACGGCAACTTCGGCCAGAGCAACTACGGCATGGCCAAGCTGGGCCTCTACGGCCTGACCCGCAACCTGGCCATCGAAGGCCGCAAGAGCAACATCTTCGTCAACGCCATCGCACCCACCGGCGGCACCCGCATGACCGAAGGCCTGATCCCGCCGCAGGTGTTCGAGGCGCTCAAGCCCGAACTCGTCAGCCCGCTGGTGGTGTACCTGGGCAGCGAAGCCTGCCAGGAGACTTCGGGCCTGTTCGAAGTGGGCGGCGGCTGGATCGGCAAGGTGCGCTGGGAGCGCAGCCTGGGCGTGGGCTTCGACCCGCGCGAAGGCTTCAGCGTCGAGGACGTGGCGGCCAACTTTGCGCAGATCTGCGACTTCGAGAACGCCGCACACCCGAAAGATAACGTCGAAGCGCTGCGCGAGATGATGGCCAACCTGCAGAAATACGCCGGTTGATCCGGCCAGCCTGACCGGTGGAACGGCCAGCGGGGCTGTTCCACGGTGGCGAACGCAGTAAGGTGAAAGGGCCGGCTCCAAGCCGGCCCTTTTGCGTTTCTGATTCCTGGCCCGAGGAGTTCGCCATGAGCGTGATAATCCAGAAGAACGGCCCGGTGACCACCCTGGTCATCGCCCGCCCTGCGGTGCGTAACGCCGTGGACCTGCCGACCGCCCAGGCGCTGGCCGATGCCCTGCGCGACTTCGAGCAGGACGGGGAAGCCCGTGTCGCCGTGCTCACCGGCGCCGGCGGGACCTTCTGCGCGGGCGCCGACCTGACGGCGGTGGCCGAGGACGGCGAGCGGCGCAACCGCCTGGAGATGGAAGGCGACGGGCCCATGGGGCCGAGCCGCATGCAGTTGTCCAAACCGCTGATCGCCGCCATCGAGGGCTACGCCGTGGCCGGCGGCCTGGAGCTGGCGCTGCTGGCGGATTTGCGAGTGATGGCCGAGGACGCGGTGTGCGGGGTGTTCTGCCGGCGCTTCGGCGTGCCGCTGATCGACGGCGGCACCGTGCGCCTGCCGCGCATCGTCGGCCAGGGTCGGGCGCTGGACCTGATCCTCACCGGCCGCCCGGTCGGCGCACAGGAGGCACTGGCCATGGGGCTGGCCAATCGCGTGGTGCCCAGTGGACAGGCGCTGGAGTCAGCCGAGGAGCTGGCGCGGGAGATCGCCGAGTTTCCGCAGCTGTGCATGCTGGCCGACCGGGCGAGCGTGTTCGCGCAATGGGAGTTGTCGTTCGACGTGGCGCTGGCCAACGAATTCCAGGGTGGGATGGCGGTGATCGAAAGCGGCGAGACGGTGGATGGGGCGAAGCGTTTCGCTGGCGGGGAAGGGCGGCACGGGGAGTTCTGATTCTGTCTGTAGGAGCGAGCTTGCTCGCGAACCCGCCCGGCATTGGTGTCGCCGGTGATTCCGCTTCGCGAGCAGGCTCGCTCCTACAGGTGTCGACTGGCAACGAGTGAGGCCCGAGCGCCGGGCCTTCCCATCATGCCAATCAGTGATCAGTCGCGCTCGATGATCACGTAGGTCTTGCGCGTGGTTTCCTGGATGTCCCAGATGCCCAGGCTGTTCTGCGGCAGCAGGAAGGCGTCGCCGGCCTGGAAGGCGATCGGTTCGCCGCCGTCCGGGGTGAAGGTGCCGCGGCCAGCGATGAAGTGGCAGAACTCCTGCTCGACGATCTGGCGGCGCCAGCGGCCCGGGGTGCATTCCCAGATGCCGGTTTCCACGCGGTCGGTGCGCTCGATGGACTCCACGCGGGTTTCCGAGATCGGCTCGCCCAGGGGCACGGCCACCGGGTTGGCTTCGCCGAGTTGGGCGTGCAGGGTGTCTTTCAGGTGGGTCAGTTTCATACGGGGCTCCAGTGGGCTTTCTGTTCGGGGACTGACGGTCAGGAAGCAGGTCGGCGCTTCAGCCGACCTTCCAGGTCATCAGGTTTTCCATGCTGGCGGCGACCTTCTCGGCCAGCCGGCGGCGCCAGGGCGCGCTGTGGGGGTTGGCCAGCACATCGTCCTCGTGCACGAAGCTGCGGATGATGGCGTTGTAGCCCAGCCAGCGGCAGGGTTCGGGTTCCCAGCCGCGCAGGCCGTCCTGCACGCTGCGGTCGTTGATGACCCAGGGCTGGCGGGTGAGGGCGCTGTCCTGGCCGAGGATCAGGTCGGCCAGGGTGCGGCCGCCCAGGTTGGTGGCGCCGACGCCTTCGCCGCCGTAGCCGCCGGCGAGGGCGATGCCGTTGCGACGGTCGATCAGCATGTGCGGGTGGAAGCGCCGCGACATGCCCAGGTTGCCGCCCCAGGTGTGGGTGATGCGCACGTCCTTGAGTTGCGGGAACAGTTCGCTGAACAGGTAGCGGCGCAGGCCGACTTCATCCTCGGTCAGGCTGAAATCATTGCGCAGCTTGCCGCCGAAGCGATAGCCGCCGCGGGCGCCGAACGCCAGGCGGTTGTCCGGGGTGCGCTGGCCGTAGGTGACCTGGCGGCTGAATTCGCTGAAGGCCTGGCCCTTGTCGAGACCGATCTCGGCCCACACCGATTCGGGCAGCGGCTCGGTGGCCACCAGCAGGCTCTGTACCGGCAACTGGTAATTGCCCAGCGGCGGCAGGTCGGCAGCGTAGCCTTCGATGGCCGGCACGATCCAGTGAGCCTTCAGCTCGCCCTGGTCGGTGCGCAGCAGGCCGGGCGCCCAGTGGGTGACGCGGCTCTTCTCGAAAATCTGCGTGCCCTGGCGTTCCACGGCGCGGGCCAGGCCGCGGACCAGCTTGGCCGGGTCGATGGTGGCGCAGTGCGGGGTGTGGATGGCGCCCAGCGAGCTGGGAATGCGCAGCTGTTCGTCCAGCTCGCTCTTGCTCAGCCAGCGGTAGTCGTCCTCCGTCAGGCCTTCGGCGTGCAGGTGGGCGAGGTATTCGCGCAGGCGGGTTTCCTGCTCCGGGTAGCGCGCGGCGGTGTAGAGCACGCCGGCCTTGCGGTAGTCGCAGTCGATGCCTTCGCGGTCGAGCACGCGGGCCACTTCGTCGGGGATGTCGTGCAGCAGGTCGTAGGAGGCGCGGCGCTGTTCGGGCGACAGGCCGGCCAGCAGGCGGTCTTCGCCGAGCATGTTGCCCATCAGCCAGCCGCCGTTGCGGCCCGAGGCGCCGAAGCCGGCGGTCTCGGCCTCGACGATGGCGATCTTCAGCTGCGGTGCGCGCAGCTTCAGGTAATAGGCGGTCCACAGGCCGGTGTAACCGGCGCCGGCGATGGCCACATCGACGTCCAGGGTGCCCTGCAGGGATGGCCGCGGGACGAGATCATCGTCCAGCTGGTTCATCCACAGACTGATATGACGCCATGCCGACATAGACGACTCCGAAAGGAAGAAGGGGGAATGTCGGCAAGCCTAGATTTGGCGCGGGGTTCTGTCGTGCGCGCGGGTACGCGAGGATTGCTCGCGTACCCGCCGGCAGGGGCGTATCAGGCCTCCTGCTGTTCCTCGCGCAGGCGCTTCAGGTACTCGCGGGGGGACTGGCCGGTCTGCTGGCGGAAGCAGCGGTAAAAGGCCGAGAGCGAGTTGAAGCCGGCGGAGAAGGCCAGTTCGTCGATGCGCGAGGGCAGCGGCGGGCGCAGCTGGCTGAGCAGGTGGGTCAGGCGCGTCTGGTTGACGTATTGGTAGAAGCTCAGGCCCATCACCTGGTTGAGCAGGTAGGAGATCTGGTTGCGCGTGTAGCCGGTGGCGGTGGCCACCTGGGTCAGGTCGAGGTCCGGCGCGAGGTAGGGCTGGCTCTTGCTGAAATAGTCTTCCAGGTCGCTGGCCAGCTGGCTGAGCTGGCGCGGCGAGAGGCCCAGGCGGCTGGTGGCCGGACGCGGATCGATGGCCTGCGGGCGGCTCTCGCCACCTTCGCGCACCACCGAGGCGTACTCGTTGATGCGCCAGATCAGGCCTTCGCGCACGGTGATCGCTTCGCTGGAATGGAAGGTCGCCAGGCGCCCGCTCAGGGTGACCGCGATGCGGTACTGGATGAAGGCGGTGTCGCCGTCCACGCGGATGCGGTCGATGTGGTCGAGGAACTCTTCCGGACGGCTGGGCATGGTGGCCTGCACGTAGTCGCGCAGGTCGGTGTAGCCCAGGGTGCGGTTCTGGAAGAAGTCGTTGTACTGCACCTGCGGGTGATACAGCGCGAGCACCGCTTCGAGGTCGCGGTGCTTCCAGCACTGGTGGTAGCGCAGCACCACCTCGCGGGTCTGCTCGGTCAGGTGACTGTCGGTCGGGCGTTGGTCGATGGCTTGCATAGGCGGCTAAGGATGCCCCAGACAGCGCTTCTCGGGTAGTGGCAAAGCACCTGTCGGGCGCAAGGCACTATCCATCGTCTCGATGATCCGTCATCGCCTGCACCAATATCGCCCGCCGGAGCCCGTCCCAGAGGGGGGATTCACTCTTTCGGGCGACACGCCAAATACCACCTTGGAGCGCTTACTCCCCGTCAGGTCGCTCAGTAGGGTGTAGCCACCTAGACACCGTCAGGAGAGCCGCATGACAACAAAAACAAGGCGCGGATTCTTCCAACCGCAACTACTCGCCACCGCTGTTGCCCTGGGATGCGCCACCCAGGCTCAGGCAGTCAACTTCAATATCGGGGAGATCGAAGGACAGTTCGATTCCAGCCTGTCCGTCGGGGCCAGTTGGAGTACCCAGAGTCCGAAGCAGGATCTGATCGGTGCCGCCAATGGCGGCCACGGCATGACCCAGACCAACGACGACGGCCGGCAGAACTTCCGCAAGGGTCACACCTTCTCGAAGATCTTCAAGGGTATTCACGACCTGGAGCTGAAGTATGGGGACTTCGGCGTCTTCACCCGTGGCAAGTACTGGTATGACTTCCGCCTGAAGGACGAAGGCGTAGCCTTCAAGGATCTTTCGGACGACGGCCGCAAGGAGGGCGCCAAGGCTTCCGGGGCACAGCTGCTCGACGCGTTCGGCTACTACAACTACGCCATCGCCGACATGCCGGGCACCGTGCGCCTGGGCAAGCAGGTGGTCAGCTGGGGTGAAAGCACCTTCATCGGCAACAGCATCAACACCATCAACCCCATCGACGTTTCTGCCTTCCGCCGCCCCGGTTCGGAAATCAAGGAAGGCCTGATTCCGGTGAACATGCTCTACCTGTCGCAGAGCGTGACCGACTCGCTGTCGGTGGAAGGCTTCTACCAGCTGGAGTGGGACCAGACAGTACTCGACAACTGCGGCACCTTCTTCTCCACCACCGACGTCGCCGCCGACGGTTGCAACACCAACTACAACATCCTCGATCCGGCCACCGTCAACTCGCTGAACGCACCGGCAACCAAGGCCCTGCTCAACTCCCTGGGCGTCACCGTGACTCCCGAAGGCCTGATGGTGCCGCGCGGCGCCGACCAGGATGCACGCGACTCGGGACAGTGGGGCCTGGCCCTGCGCTGGTTGGGCGATGATGTGGAATATGGCGCCTACGCCATGAACTACCACAGTCGCACGCCGATCGTGAGCATGAAGAACGCCGGCACTGCCGACATCGGCAACGTCCTGCGCGCGCTCAGCGTGCCCGGGGGCGCCGCGCTGGCGCAGCCGCTGCTGCTCGGTCGTGGCAACTACTTCCTGGAATACCCCGAAGACATCCGCCTGTATGGCCTGAGCTTCTCCACCACCCTGCCCACCGGCACGGCGTGGAACGGCGAGATCAGCTACCGGCCGAACATGCCGCTGCAGCTCAACACCACCGACCTCACTCCGCTGCTTGCCACCACCGTAGTCGGCGGCTTCACCAGCGGCGGCGCGGCTGGCGCCTTGGCCACGGCGAACCAGGTCAGCCACGGTTACGTCCGCAAGGAAGTGACGCAGGCGCAGACCACCTTCACCCACTTCTTCGACCAGACCATGGGCGCCGACCGCGTCACCCTGGTGGGCGAAGTCGGCGTGACCTACGTCGGCGGCATGACCAACGAAGTCGGCGAGCGCTACGGTCGCGACTCGGTCTACGGCGTCCCGGAGAATGCCACCGCGCGTAACGAGTACGGCAGCGGCGGCTTCTATACCTCGTCCTCCTGGGGTTACCGCGCCCGCGCCATCTGGGACTACAACAACGTCTTCGCCGGGGTGAACCTCAAGCCCAACCTTGCCTGGTCCCATGACGTGAATGGTTACGGCCCGGTCTTCAACGAAGGCAGCAAGGCCGCCAGCATCGGTCTGGATGCGGACTACCAGAACACCTACACCGCGAGCCTGAACTACACGAACTTCTTCGGCGGCGATTACAACACCATCGTCGACCGTGACTTCGTATCGCTCAGCTTCGGCGTGAACTTCTGACCTGCCTGCTCAAGGAATCGACATGAGAACGACAAGAATCCTCCAATGCGGCGCGCTGGCCCTGAGCCTGCTGTCCTGCGGCGTGATGGCGGCGGTGTCCGCCGACGAAGTGGCGAAGCTGGGCACCAGCCTGACGCCCATGGGCTCGCAGAAGGAAGGCAATGCCGACGGCAGCATCCCGGCCTGGACCGGGGGCATCTCCCGCACCGCCGGCAAGCTGGACGCCAAGGGCTTCCTTTCCAACCCGTTCGCCGACGAGAAGCCGCTGTTCACCATCACCGCGCAGAACGTCGACCAGTACAAGGACAAGCTTTCCGCCGGCCAACTGGCGATGTTCAAGCGCTACCCGGATACCTACAAGATCCCGGTGTACAAGACCCACCGCACCTTCGCACTGCCTGACGACATCTACGCGGCCATCAAGCGCAGTGCGGAGTTCGTCCAGCCGATCAACGACGGCAATGGCCTGGAGAACTTCGAGAAGAGCCGCTACTACGCCTTCCCGCTGCCCCAGAACGGCGTGCAGGCGCTGTGGAACCACCTGACCCGTTACCACGGCGGCAACATCTCCCGCTCGGTGGTGCAGGTGGTGCCGCAGACCAACGGCAGCTACACGCCGATCCGCTTCGAGGAATCGATCGCGGTGCCGCAGAACATGGGGGACCAGGATGTCAGCAAGACCGGCAACATCCTCACCTACTTCAAGCAGCAGGTAACGGCTCCGGCGCGCCTGGCCGGTAACGTCCTGCTGGTGCACGAGACCCTGGACCAGGTGAAGGAGCCGCGCCTGGCGTGGATCTACAACGCCGGCCAGCGCCGCGTGCGCCGCGCCCCGCAGGTAGCGTACGACGGCCCGGGCACTGCCTCGGACGGCCTGCGCACCTCGGACAACTACGACATGTTCTCCGGCGCCCCGGACCGTTACGACTGGAAACTGGTGGGCAAGCGCGAGATGTACATCCCGTACAACAGCTACCACCTGAACTCGCCGGAGCTCAAGTACGACGATATCGTCAAGCCGGGCCACATCAACCAGGACCTGACCCGCTACGAACTGCACCGCGTGTGGGAAGTGGTGGGCACCCTGAAGTCGGGTGAGCGCAACATCTACGGCCAGCGCCACTTCTACCTCGACGAGGACAGCTGGCAGATCGCGGTGTCCGAGCTGTACGACGGTCGCGGCCAACTCTGGCGCGTTGGCGAAGGCCATGAGATGACCTTCTACACCGAACTCGCCACCGGCTACGCCGCCGAATCGCTGTACGACATCCTCGCCGGCCGCTACGTGACCTTCGGCCTGAACAACGAAGAGAAGCGCGGCTACCAGTTCGGCAACAAGGCCACCATGGCCGACTTCACCCCGGCGGCACTGCGCAACACCGGCGTACGCTGAAGTAACACCCCGCTCCTTGGCCCCGGCATCCCCTGTGGATGCCGGGTTTCTTTTTTCTGCCGTCGGCACGCTGCGCTGCCTCTGCCCGGGCCGGAGGGCGGCCTGCGCTATACCACTCCATGAATCTGGCTGATGGTCCTTTGCCCGCCCCGCCCGGCGGCATAGTCTGGCCCGCAAATGGCCGGAAGAAGCCCATGTCGACAATCGCCCTGCACAGTCTTGCACAGCATGGTGCGGCGCTGCCTCGCCTGCCCCGCCAGCACCTGCCCCGCGAACGGCTGCATGCCAGCCTGAGCGCCACCGAGTGTCGCCTGCGCCTGCTGGTGGCGCCGCCCGGCTGTGGCAAGACGGTGCTGATGAGCGAGTGCGCGCGCCTGGCGCCAGCTGGCACCCGCGTGGTCTGGCTGGGCCTGGGCGGTCGGGCGCTCGAACCCGAACAGTTCTGCGAGCGTCTGGGCGAGGCGCTGGGCGTGCCCTGGTCGGGCGAAGCGGCCCTGGCGGCCTGGCTGGAAAACGCCAGCGAGCCGGTCTGGCTGATGCTCGACGACTATCCCCGCGCGCCCGATCCCGCCCTCGACGACTGCTTCGATCGCCTGCTCGCCGTGGCCTCGCCGCAGATCGGCTGGTGGCTGGCGAGCCGCCGCCGCCCGGCCTGCAACCTCACCCGCCTGCTGCTCGAAGGCGAGTTGCTGGAGCTGGGCGCAAGCGCTCTGGCACTGACCCAGTACGAACTCGATGCCTACCTGCAGACCGCCGGCCTGGAATGGCCGCAGGCCCAGCGCCAGGCGCTGCAGGATGCGACCCATGGCTGGTTCGCTGGCGTGCGCCTGCGCCTGCTCAGCCTGGGAGCTGAACCTATCGCGCCCTGCGCCACCCAGGTGGCCGAGACCGGCAACGGCCTGCTGCAGGACTACCTGCAGCGCGAAGTCCTGGCGAGCCTGCCGGCGGAGCTGGCAGAAACCCTTTGCGGCCTGGCGCAGGTCGCCCGCTTCAACCGCGAACTCTGTGCTTACCTGTTCGACGAACCCGGCCTGGGGTTGGACGGCCTGCAGGACTGGGGCGTGCTGATCGAGGCGGTGGACAACACCCAGCACTGGTTCCAGGTGGCCCCCATGGTCGCGGAGGTGCTGGCGAGCCTGTCGCGCTGGCCGGCGGCGACCCTGCACCGGCGCGCCTGCCAGTGGTTCACCCAGTGCGGGGAAATCCACTCGGCGTTCGAGCATTCGCTGTACGCCGAGCAGCCGGACGTTTCCGCCAGCCTGCTGCAACGCCTGACCGAGGAGCAATTGCTGCATGGGCGCAACGTCGAGCGTGTGCTGCAACTGCGCGAGTCGCTGCCCGAGGAGCTGCTGTGCAGCACACCACGCCTGCTCATTCTCAACGCCTGGACGCTACTGTTCGTCGGCCGCCTGGATGACGTGGAAGCACTGCTGACCGGCTTCGACCGCTTCCTGCCGATGCCCGGTGAACACCGCCAGCGCGCGCTGATCGCCCAATGGCAGGGCCTGAGCGGCATGCTCACCCATGGCCGCGGCCTGCCCGGCTCCCGCGAGCAGCTGCGCGAAGCCCTGCAGCACCTGCCCGAGGAGGCCTGGGCGCAAACCCTGATCTGCCTGTCCGCGCTGACCCAGCAGGCCCAGGCCGAGGGGCGCCTGGCCGAGGCACGACTGATCAACCGCGAGGCGCTGCGGCGCGCACGCCTGCAAGGCAGCACCACCTTCGAAGCGCTGCTGGAACTGGACCGCGCCCAGTGGCTGGAGCAGCGCGGCGAGCTGCAGCGTGCCGATGCGCTGCTGGCGCGGGTGCAGGAATACCTCGACGAGATGCGCATCACCTGCAACGCCATGGCTGGCCGCGTGGCCCTGCGCCGGGGCTGGCTGTGCCTGCGCCAGGGGCGTGACGAGGAGGCCCGGGAGCTGTTCATCGCCGGTCTCAATGAAACCCGGCGCAGTCACGACCCTAGCCTGATCTACGGTTTTACCGGCATGGCCTGGCTGGACGCAGTGGACGGAGATACGGACGGCGCCTTCAGCCGTCTGCTGGAAGTCGAGCGGCTGATGCAACTGCAGCATGTTCCCGAGCCGATCTACCGCGGGCCGCTGCTGCTGGCCAGTGGCGCGCTGAACCTGCGGCAGAACCGTGCGGGGCCGGCGCGGGAAGTCCTGCAGCGCGTGGCCTCGCGATATCGCACCGACCGCCTCTGCCCGCCGGCGGCGGCGCCGGACCAGATACTGCGAGTCGAACACCATTTGGCGCTGGCCGAACTCTATGACGGCGACGTGGACGCCGCCCTGCAGCGCTTGCTGGCGATGCTCCCGGACCTGCTGCGCCAGGGGCGCAACACCCTGGCGTGCGACGTCTGGCTGGGGCTGGCCGAGGCGCACTTCATCGCCGGCAGCCTGGAAGAGGCGCGCAGTGCGCTGGACCAAGGGGTCTCCCTGGCCCAGCGCTTCGGCCTGCTCTCGACCCTGCGCGACACCCAGCGCCGCCAGCCCGGCCTGTTCGGCCTGCGCCCGCACTCCGGTGAGATGGCCCCGCACAACCTGCTGAGCCTGCGCGAGCTCTCGGTACTGGAGCTGATCGCCCGAGGCTGCTCGAACCTGGAAATCGGCGAGCGGCTGTATATCTCCCTGCACACGGTGAAGACCCACGCGCGCCGGATCAACGGCAAGCTCGGCGTGGAGCGCCGCACCCAGGCGGTCGCGCGGGCGAAGGAGCTCGGCCTGCTGAAGGTCTGAGGCTGCTAGTGCAGCGCCTTGGGCGGCACGCTGATCTCGGCCAGGCGCTGGGCCAGGCGCATCTGCTCGGCGGGATCGTCGCTGAGCAGCATGGCGCGCTCCAGGTCGTAGCGCTCCGCCTGCGGGCAATCCAGCACGTGGTAGAGGTCGGCGCGGGCGAGGTGATCGCCGGCACTGGGCGCTCCCAGTTCCAGTACGCGCTGGGCATCCTTCAGCGCCGCCAGCGGTTCCCCGGCGGCCAGGTGCAGGTGGCGCAGATTGCGCGACAGGCGCTGCAGCATGTCGGCAGCGCTGGCGGTGCGCAGGTGCTCGGCGGACAGTGCGGCGTTGGCGCCCATCTGCCGTGCCAGCAGGTCACGGCAGTCGCGGGTATAGAGGCGGCGGCCGGTGGCGGGGTCGAGCAGATGATCGGCGCCGGGTACGCGCAGCAGGAAACGTCCGGGGAAGTTCACGCCGACCAGGGTAATGCCGTTGCGCCGTGCCATCTCCAGGGCAATCAGCGCGAGCGACAGCGGCTGGCCATGGCGGCGCTGCAATACCTGGGGGAGCAGGGCGGCGCGCGGGTGCAGCGGGTACTCGTCGTCCTCGGCGAAACCCAGCTCGCTCAGCCGGCGCAGCAGGAACTGCGCGCGCTCCGCATCGCCGATGCCCTGGGGCAGGGCCACAGCGACCTGGTGCGCAAGCGAGTCGAACAGCCGCAGGGCCTGCTCCGGCGGCAGGTGCGGTTCGTGCTCGGCGGCGATCCACAAGGCCGCTTCGAACAGGGCGGGCGGGTCCTGGGCAAGACAGGCAAGACAGGCTTGACGCGGGTCCATGGCGTTCTCCGGCTGACCCTGCGGTTGTAACCGGAGCGCCGGGCACTCGTCCAGTGGTACGGTCGTCGCCCGTGAAGGTGTTGTGACAGGCGCTGCCTATACTGAAGGGGGTCCGCCTGCGGACCGCCGTCCACCCCCAGCAAGGGAGCGCCGCCATGTTCGACATGATGGAAGCCACCCGGCTCGAGTCGCTGCATCTCTTCCAGGACCCGGCCACGGGACTCAAGGCCATCATCGCCATCCACAACTCCCGCCTCGGCCCTGCGCTGGGAGGGTGCCGCTATCTGCCCTACCCCAGCGACGCTGCGGCGCTGCGCGATGCCGCGCGCCTGGCCCAGGGCATGAGCTACAAGGCGGCGCTGGCCGGCCTGCGTCAGGGCGGCGGCAAGGCGGTGGTCCTGCGCCCCCCGCACGTCAACAATCGTGGCGAACTCTTCGAAGCCTTCGGCCGTGCGATCGATTCCCTGGGCGGCGCGTACATCACGGCGGTGGACAGCGGTACCTCCAGTGCCGACATGGACTGCATCGCCCAGTTCACCCGCCATGTCACCAGCACCACCCATGGTGGCGACCCTTCACCGCACACCGCCCTCGGTGTGTTCGCGGGCATCCGCGCCAGCGCCCAGGCGCGCCTGGGCAGCGATGACCTGGACAGCCTGCGCGTGGCGATCCAGGGCCTGGGCAATGTGGGCTACGCGCTGGCCGAACACCTGTCGGCCGCGGGGGCGGAGTTGCTGGTCAGCGATATTGACGCCGGCAAGGTGCAACTCGCCGTCGAGCAACTGGGGGCCCGCCCGGTGCCCAACGAAGCGCTGCTCACCACGCCTTGCGACATCCTGGCGCCCTGCGGGCTGGGTGGCGTGCTGACGTCGAACGTCGTCGGCCACCTGCGCTGTGCCGCCGTGGCCGGGGCGGCCAATAACCAACTGGCGCACCCGGACGTCGCCGATGAGCTGGAGGGACGGGGCATCCTTTACGCGCCGGATTACGTGATCAACTCCGGCGGGTTGATCTACGTCGCCCTGCAACATCAGGGCGAGTCCTTGCCGACCATCACCGCGCATCTGTCGCGCATTGCCGAGCGCCTGACCGAGGTCTATGCCCACGCCCAGGCCGATCACCGTTCGCCGGCGCGCATCGCTGACGTGCTGGCCGAGCGGATTCTCTACGGGTAGGCGGGCCGAAGCCGGTTCAGTCGAACTCTGCCAGCAACGCGCCGCCTGCTCGCTTGCAGGCGGCTTGTTGCGCGGGGCTGAGCTGGTGACGCCAGACGTCGAGGCGGCTGGTGTCCGGCGGCAGGGTCGTGCGCCACTGCTGGTGCAGGCGTTGCTCCTTGCTGACCAGCAGCTGGCCATTGCTTTGAAAGCGAGCCTGGTGCTCTTCGAGGCGAGCGGCCGAACCCAGGTGGTAGTCGAGCATCGCCGGATGGAAGTCGAGTTCGATGAACTCGCAGATGCGCCTGATCTGTGTTCGGGGCTCGTTGAGCAACTGGTCGTAGCGCACTTCGAGATAGGGCAGGCCCTGCCCCTGCTGGCGAGCATCGCCGATCAACTGCGCCCAGCGCGCTGTCAGCAGTTCCGGTTCGCGCTCGGGAGCGAACCAGGTCCGCCCCCAGGATAAGGCGACGTCTCGACCATCGCGCAGGATATGGATGAACCGGGCTTCCGGTAACTGCTCGGCGACAGTGCGCATGTGTTGCAGGTAGGAGGGCGTCTTGTCGCCGAAGCGGGATTTTCCCAGGCGCGCGGCGTAGAGGCTGTAGAACAGCCGCAGCACCTGCGCGAGGTCAGCCGGTTCTGGCAGACGGGCCGCGGCATCGATGAAGTGGTCCGCGTCCAGCGCGAAGTCGGCCCAGGCCGGAGCGGACTCTGGCAGCAGAGTCAACTGCCGGGCCAGTTCGGCGGCCGGAGCTGGATTGTGCAACAGGGCTGCGTTGAGCAGGAAGCCGGTTTCCGGAGGAATCGCCAGCTGTGGGTGCGCATCGAGAATGAAGCGCAGCAATGTCGTGCCCGAGCGTGGCACGCCAACAATGACCGGCATGGGCCGGGAGTCTTGTGGTTGTCCACTCACCGCAATAGTCCCTCGAGCAGCACATCGACGACGCGCTCCTGCGCCGTTTCTGTCAGGGTGGGGTAGAGCGGCAGGCACAGCACCTGACGGGATGCCTGCTCAGCGTTGGGCAGGGCTTCATGGCGGCAACGGTTGGCGAAAGCAGGTTGCCGGTGGGCGGGCGTCGGGTAGTGGACGGCTACCTGGATACCTGCCTTGCGCAGATGTTCGGCGAGGCGGTCACGTTCCTCGAGGCGCACGGCATACTGGGCGTAGACCGAGCTTGCACCGGCCAGCATCCCCTGACGCCGCAGGCGGTTGTCGGCTTCGGCCAGTCCCAGGTCGTAGCGTCGCGCTATCGCCTGCCGACGGGCCAGCTGTTCCGGCAGGCGTCCAAGGGCCACCAGCAGTGCACAGCACGACAACGCATCCAGCCGTCCGTTGGTACCCACCGAACTATGCAGGTACTTGGCGGACTGGCCGTGATCGCGGGCCTCGCGAATGCGCTGGGCGAGCTGCTCGTCCTGGGTGAACAGGGCGCCGCCCTCGCCAGCGCCGCCGAAGGGTTTGGTGGGGAAGAAACTGGTGCAGCCGATGTCGGCCAGGCCGCCACTGCGTCGGCCGTGAAGCGTCGCGCCGTAGCTCTGTGCGGCATCCTCGATGACCCGCAGGCCGTGCTCGCGGGCCAGCGCATTGAGCGCGTCGAAGTCGGCCGGCTGTCCGAACAGCGAGACGGCGATGATCGCCCGGGTGCGCGGGCCGATCAGCCGGGCGCAGGACTCGATGTCGATATTGAGCGTCTCGGCATGGATATCGGCCAGCACCGGTGTGGCGCCCTGTAGCAGGACGGCTTCGATGGGAGCGGCGAAGGTGAACGCCGGCACTATCACTTCGTCGCCCGGGCCGATGTCCAGGGCCATCAGCGCCAATTGCAGGGCCATGGTCCCGGAGCTGCAGGTGAGGGCGTGGGCGACACCGCAGTCGGCCTCCAGGAGCCGCTGCAGCTCCTGCACTTCGGGGCCCATGATGAAATGCCCATGCTCGAACAGGCGGGCTACCCTCGCCAGCACTTCGTCCTTCAGCGGCTGCCAGTCGGCCACCAGGTCGATGAAGGGAACCGCAGTCGTCATTCGTTGCTCCGGGAATAAATCACAGTACGGTTTCTGCCCTCTGGCAGCCAGTGCGGATGCGTTCACCCAGCAGGACCGCTTCCAGGGCCTGGCTGCCCAGGGCGATGGGCGAGGGCTCGCCGCGCAGCGCCATCAGGAAGGCCTGTGCCTGCCGTGTCAGGGCGTCCGGCTCGTGGCTGGCGTAGCGTACGTCCAGGTCGATTACCCGGTTCGCCAGGTCACCCTCGTAGAGTCTTACCTGGCGCTGCCGGCGGTCGCTTTCACGGCACGCGGTCAGGTTCACCCGGCGACCGTTGGCGTAATTCAATTGGCAGCGGACGTGCGACAGTTGGCCGTCCTGCCGGCGCCATTCGAGCAGGCGCAGCTCTTCCTCGGGAGCCCCGAGGGTATCCAGCAGCCAGTCGAGGTCATGGATCATCAGGTCCTGCACCACGTCGCTGTCGCCGCGCGGCGAGCCGGGTGGAGGAGGGGCCGCGCGTATCACCTCGACGCAGGGCGCATGACCGGAGAGCGCGCTGCGTGCCAGGTGCAGAGCGGGGTTGAAGCGTTCGCTGTGGCCCACGGCGAGGAGTGCGCCGCTGTGCCGGCTGGCGTCGATCAGTTGCCGGCAGCCGGTGAAAGTCAGCGCCAGGGGCTTCTCCACCAGACAATGGATGCCAGCTTCGAGCAGGGGCAGGGCGCTGTCGACATGCTGGTCGCTGGGCGTGGCGATGACCGCAGCGTCCACCCGGCCCAGCAGTGCCCTGGCGTTATCGAAGCAGGTCATGCCCTGGGCCGTCGCCCAGGCGATCTGCCCGGGGTCGCAGTCCACCAGCGTAGTGAGCCGGACATCGGGCAGGCGCTGCCAGGCCGCGCAGTGCAGGCGGCCCATCTTGCCGAGACCGACGACCGCAATGCGCAATGGCTTATCGGGAGCTGTGCTCATCCTCTGCGCAACCATCGCCTGAGGCTCCGGTAGGGGGCGAGGGCACGCCAGGCGCGCGAGTCGAGAAGTTCGGCAAGGTCGGACTCGGTCTTGCGCAGGCGCTGCTCCTGCGCGGTTGCCTGGTGCTGCCACTGCTGATTGCGCAGCTCCCATTCCGACAGTTGGCTCTGCAACTGCCGGTTGTGCTGTTCCTGCTCGGCGAGCATCGCCTGTAGTTGCTGGTGCTGCTGCTCCTGTTCGGCCATCCGGGCCTGCAAGTGCTGGCTGTGCTGCTCCTGCGCGGCCTGTTGCGCGCCGCAGCCCTGTAGGTGTTCGTTGAGCTGGCGGAGCTGCCCTTCGGCGTGGGTGAGGCTTTGCTGCAGCTGCCCGGCATGGTGTGCGGTCTGGTACTGGCTCTTGAGGGTCGGCGCGAGCCAGCGCAGATAGGCGGCTCCCGCTCGCAGCTGGGATTCGGGCGTCGAGGTGCCTTTGCCGTTCGCGGACTCATCGATGAGTTGCGCATAGATCTGCAGCCAGCGATCCACCACGCGTTCCATATCGGCATCCTGGCGAATCCAGTCGCTGACCCGACGTGCGTCCTGGCTGTCGTAGCGCTGGATCTGCGCCAGCAGGGTATCTTCGTCCAGCGGCAGGCGCTGCATGCTGCGCACGCCGAAGTTCAGGCGGCGCAGCTCGGCCAGGTTGTCGCTGCGCACCATGCCGGCGAGGCCCACCTGATCGGCAACCATGACCGCGCAGCCGCTGGCCATGGCCTCGATGGCGGCGCGAGCCTTGGCGAACACCAGGTCATAGTTGCCCAGAATCCGGGCCGGTTCCTTGACCGAGTTGCCCGAGCCGCTGCCGACCACATCGACCTGCTCGATGCCCGCGCGATGGCAGGCGTTGCGCATGGCTTCGAGGGCAGGCTGGCCAGCCGCGTAGTTGCTGAAGATCAGTGCGGAGCGTGGACGCTCGGGCAATGCCGGGCGTTGTTTGAAACGCTGCAGATCGACGAAGTTGTACAGCACTTCGCAGCGCTCCGGGGGAATACCCGGTGTCGTCAGCAGACGCTCCAGGCACAGGTCGTCCACGGCCAGGTAACGACCGATGGCGGGCAGAGCCGGAGGAACTTCCTCCCAGGGCAGCCAGCCGTGGCAGATGTACAGGGCCGGCACGCGGGGGAAGTGCAGCATCGCCGTGACCGCATCCAGATGGTGCTGGCCGTGGATGACGTCGGGCGGAGTATTCAGCGCATTCAGGTCGTCGATCACCGGAACGGTGGCCCGCCGCAGCTCCTCGGCGACTTCGCCGAGCTGCGAGCTGTACGCCACGGGCAAGTGGCCGCGGCGCATGAGTGCCAGCGCCAGGTCGCGGACGTAGAGTTCGGAACCGGCACGGCCGCCCAGGGTGTTGTTGGTGATGAGCACACGCAAGGGCTTGAAGGTCGCTTCAGACATGGCGCAGCCCCAGTGCCTGGCGAACCGCGGCGGCGCTGGCCGGACGCAGGTCGAAGTGGGAGGCGAGGTCGATCACGCGGCTGACCATCTGTTCGTTGCTCGCCAGTACGCGGCGCTGCGGATCGAGCCACAGGTAGTCTTCCAGGCCGGTACGGACACCGTTGCCGTAAAGCAGGCCCTGGGTGTTCATCGCCAACTGGCAGGCCCCTACGCCGCCACCGCTCCAGAGAGCGCCCTGCGGCAGTTCGCTGAGCAGCAGCGCCAGCGCGCCTGGCCTGGCCTGCGCGCCCGCCACATTGCCGAGAATGAAGTTGAAGTACAGCGGCGGCTGGATCAGCCCGCGCTCGAGCAGATAGTGCGCGTAATTGAGCATGCCGGCGTCGAACACTTCCAGCTCCGGGCGGATGCCCGCTTCGGCCATGCGCTCAGCCAGGCGCTGGATCATCTCGGGGCTGTTGACACTCGCGCTGCGGCTGAAATTCAGCGAGGAGAGAGTCAGGCTGGCCATGTCCGGTCGCAGGTCGCCGGTGAGCCCGAGCGGATCGGCACGCTGTTCGAACTCGCCGAAATCGCGGCCACTGAGGGAGACGCAGATGACGACTTCAGGATGCACCTCGCGGATGCCGCCGATGATGCGCGCGTAGATCTCCCGCTGATAGGTCGGGCGACCCTGTTCATCGCGTGCATGCAGGTGCAGCATGTTGGCGCCCAGGGCAGCGCAGCGGCAGGCGTCGGCGACTATCTCTTCCACGCTTAGCGGCACATGAGGGCTCATTGCCCGTGTGGGCAGCATGCCGGTGGGAGCCAGATTGAGGATGAATCCTTCCATCGTCGTCTCAGTCGCGCTCGACGGTCACACCGGCGCGGCTGCGCGCGGGGTTGCCGATTACCGTGGCGCCCGCCGGGACGTCCCTGGTGACGACGCTGCCGGCGCCTACCACGGCGTTCTCGCCGATGGTCACGCCCGGCAGGATGACGCTGCCGCCGCCGATCCGTGCGCCCCGGCAGATACGCGGGTAGACCATGGGGCCACCCTTGAGCTTGTCGTTGAGGGTGACCACGTGCGGACCGATGAAGACATCGTCCTCGACCACGACGCCCCGGGTGATGTGGCAGGCGGTCTGGATCGACACGCGTTCGCCGATGCGGCAGTCGCAGATGTTGCAGTGCGAACCGATGGTGACACCGGCGCCGATGCGCGCGCCGCTGTGGATCAGCGTCATCGAGCCGACCCGGCTCTGCGGGCCGATCTCGACGTTGTCCTGCACTTCAGTGAGTGGAGGGTTGTAGAAGCGAACTTCGGGGAAGCGCTGTTCGAGTTCATGCATGGTGTCAGGCGTTCTCGAGTTGGGTTTGGTCCTGCCATTGGCGGACGCTGACCTGGTTGGGCAGGTAGCTCTGGGTGTAGATCCAGCCACGATCGGCCGGCAGAACCTTGAAGGGCAGCGCCACCTCGACGATGTCGTGGAAGACCGCCTGGGCGTGCTTGTCGACGGGTTCGCTGATCGATAGACGCAGACTGTAGTCGCCGTGCATCAGTGGCAGCCGGGTGCGGTATTCGATGCAGTGGATCTCGCCGGGCTGCATGGTCAGCAGGGGCTGCTCGGCGATGAGGAAGTCGGCGCCAATCACCGAGACCAGGTGGCGGTCGCGGACCTTGTAGTTGACTGAAACGGCGGCGCTGCGCAGACACTCGACATGAATGCGGACGATCGCCGGAGCATCGAACTGGAACAGCTCGCTCGGCTCGCCGGAGGCGTCGAGCAACTCCACCAGACGAACGCGACTGTCGCCGGTGCCCTGGCGCCTGCTGATCCAGCGCTGTTCGAAAGCCTGGCAGCGGGCGAGGTAGGCTGCGTCGGTGACCTGGCAGATCGAAGCCGTGCCCTCGGAGGGGGCGGCCGGCTGCGCCAGCACCTGATTCTGGGTCTGGTGGATGTCATGCAGGTAGAGATCGGTGACTTCGCCGCACGGACCTTCTGCCTTGATCCGTCCGGACTCCAGGTAGATGGCACGGCTGCAGATGGCGCGGACGGTGGCAACGTCGTGGCTGACCAGCAGCAGGCTGCCGCCGGCTTCCTGGAAGTTGCGGAACCAGTGCATGCATTTGGCCTGGAAAGCCGCATCGCCCACCGACAGCGCTTCATCGACGATGAGCAGTTCGGGATCGGAGTGAGCGAGCACGGCGAAGGCCAGACGGACATACATGCCGCTGGAATAGGTCTTCACCGGCTGGTCCACGAAGTCGCCGATTTCGGCGAAGGCGATGATCGAGGGCAGTCGCTGTTCGATCGCCTGGCTGCTCATGCCCAGCACGGCGGCGTACAGGCGGACGTTCTCCAGGCCGGTGAACTCGGGATTGAAGCCGACGCCCAGTTCGAGCATGGCACAGACCCGGCCATGCACCTGGACCGCGCCGCCGCCGGGGCTCAGGGTCCCGGCGATGAGTTGCAGCAGGGTCGATTTGCCTGAGCCATTGCGCCCGATGATAGCGACGGCTTCACCGGCATTCAGTGTCAGGTCGATGCCGCGCAGGGCGTGGAACTCGTTGGCGCTGTTGCGTGGACGGCCGCCCAGCCAGCGGGGCCAGGCATGGCTCAGGTCATCGAGGAGGCGATCGCTGGGCTTGGCATACTGCCGGAAACTCTTGCTCAGGGCTGAGCAGCGGATGAGTTCGGCAGCGGGTGCATCATGCATGGTCGGTCGTCCTGATCACGACCACGCGGCGGACATCCGCGCTCCGGCAAGGCCGGCGCGCCGACAGTTCCCGGTGCACGGTGCGTTAAGAATCTTATAGGAATTTTCTTAGCGCATTCTGGCATCAGGGCCAGTACCCGGACAAGCCGCCTTCAGACGCTGGCGGCCCCGTCAGTCGGGAGCTGGGGACGGCAGGCGGGGCGATGATCAAGACGGCCTCGCTCATCGCCCGGGTTCAAGCGGCTTGCTCGCCAGCTCACTCTTCGGCGGCAGGCTCGCTGAAGATCTCGCTCAGGGCATCGGGCTGGTTCTTGAAGGCGCGGGCGAAGGCGTCGCGATTCCTCGCCATGAAGATACCGATCTCCTCGACCTGATCCTCTTTCAGCGAAGGCACCGCCTTCTGCAGCACGTCGGCCAGCGTTTCCGCCAGCTCCAGCATCTTGTCGTGCCGGTCGGCTTCTGCCTTATCCATGAACAGGCGCTCCGGATCGCGGCTGCTGCGGTACACCACTTCGACGGCCATTCATCACCTCTGTGCCTTCTCTTTGATTGGGGGAGTTCGAAATTACTGTTCATTTATACAGTAAAATGATCGCGCAATGCTACCGACTCTGTGCGAATCGTTGCCAGCAGCGTAGACGCAGGCAAGGGATGTGCCTGTAGTTGGCCAGTATTGGCGGTGGCCCAAAGCAGTGCGCGCGCCCCGCGGGCGCGCGCAACGCGGCCAGGTGACTGGCGCAATGAATCGTCAGTCAGATGGCTGTGCGGGAACGAATTCTTGCGAGGGGAGGCGTCAGGACGCGATCGGCAGGCCGTTTTCGCCGCGCGTCATGGCAGCCAGCAGTTGCGGCGCCGTGCCGCCTTGCTCGATGGCGATGCCGAAGCGGATGCTCTGGATGAAGCGCTGCAGCTGTTCCGGGTCCTGCAGCTGGGTATGGCGGATCAGCCGGCGCGCGGCGACGCCTGCCTCGGTGGAGAGGGTCAGGACAATGCTGCCGTCGGGCCGTTCAAGGCTGAAATTGACGCGGTACTGGTCCTGGAAGGCGTCGGTCAGCTTCTGAAAGGGACTTTCCATCACTCGTTCCTGCCTGTTTTGTGGCATGCCCCTGAATGGACTCGGGGCTGGCCGAAAAAGTTCGCAGTCATATTCGCGCAGCGCATCTGTGCCATGACTGCGCAAGATCAATGGCGTAGCACTTGCAGGCTTCACGCCAACAAAGCCTTGTATTGCGGAGAACCGACGAATGAAACAGAACTGGGCCGAGCGCCTGAGCGAGCGGATGCACGGCTGTGCCGAGTCACTGGGCAACCTGCTGGTGGAGGGCTTCCACTACCTGGCGCTGTTCGCCATCGGCGGCACGGTGTTCTGGTCGGCGGCGGTGGCTTTCGGCGAGATGGTGGGCAAGGGACACGCGAGCATCGACGACATCCTGCTGCTGTTCATCTACCTCGAGCTGGGCGCCATGGTCGGGATCTACTTCAAGACCAACCACATGCCGGTGCGCTTCCTGATCTATGTGGCGATGACCGCGCTGACCCGCCTGATGATCGCCGATATCCAGCACAACCACGTGCCCGACGACGGCATCATCCTGGTCTCCGTGGCCCTGTTGCTGCTGGCGCTGGCGATCCTGGTGGTGCGCTACGCTTCCTCGCGCTTCCCCTCGCCGAGTTCGCCGCAGCGCGGCGGCGAGCGTGACCTGATCAGCGACGACGAGCGCTGATTGCCCGGCGGCTTCGGTCCAGAGCCGCCGCTCCGCCAGCGGATGCACTACCATCGGTGCATCCGCTGCCTGAGAAGACCACTCCATGAAGGGATGGAAACTGTTTGCTCCCCTGCTGATCCTGGTGATCATCGCCGTCACCCTTTACCTGCGCCTGCACACCCAGCCGCTGCTGTTGCAGGGTGAGGCGGACGCCACCAACGTCATCGTCGCGTCCAAGGCCAAGGGCCGGGTCGAAGTGCTGCATGTGCGGCGCGGCGACGACGTGAAGCAGGGCCAGGTGCTGATCTCTCTCAGCAGCCCGGAGCTGCAGGCCCAGCTGGACTCCCTGCGCGCCGCGCGCAACCAGGTGCAGGCCAACCTCGACGAATCCCTGCATGGCACCCGCGAGGAAACCCTGCGCGCCCTGCAGGCCAGCCTGTCCCAGGCCCAGGCCGAACTGCGCAACGCCGAGCTGGAGTACCAGCGCAACGAGGAGCTGGCTGGGCGCGGCTTCGTTTCCCAGGCGCAGATGGACCTTTCCCGTCGCGGCCGCGATGTGGCGCGTAACCGCGTAACCGCGTCGCCGAGGCCCAGGCCAATCTCGACCAGGGTAACCAGGGCGACCGCGAGGAGCGCCGTCAGGCGCTGCAAGCCGCCGTGCGCCGAGCCGACGCCCAGATACTCGAACTGCAGGCGCAGACCGACGACCTCAATGTGGTGGCGCCGGTGGACGGCGAGGTCGGACCGATCCCGGCAGAGCAGGGTGAACTGGTCAACGCCTACAGCCCGCTGCTGACGCTGGTGCGGCTGTCCGACGCCTACTTCGTGTTCAACCTGCGCGAAGACATCCTCGCCGATGTGAAGAAAGGCGATGAAGTGGCGATCCAGGTTCCGGCACTCAAGGGTATCGAGGTGAAGGCGAAGGTCAGCTACATCGCACCGCTCGGCGACTTCGCCACCAAGCGCGCGACCCGCGCCACCGGTGACTTCGACCTGAAGACCTTCGAGGTGCGCCTGTACCCGGACCAGCCGGTGCAAGGCCTGCGCCCGGGCATGAGCGCGCTGTGGCAGTGGAAGCAGTAAGGCGCAACCTGCTGCGTTTCGCCCAGGCCTTCGGTAGCGAAACGCGGGTCGCCCTGCGCAGCTGGACCATCCACTGGCTCGGCTGGCTCTGGCCGTTGCTGCTGTTCGTGGTCATCAGCGGCGTGTACAAGGCCGGGACGCTGCTCGACATGCCGGTAGCGGTGGTCGACGCCGACCACAGCAGCCTGTCGCGGCGCATCGTCCGCGAGCTGGATGCCGGTTCCCACGCCAAGGTCGAGGTGCTCGGTGGTGGCCTGCAGGAAGGCCTGCGCCGCCTGCGCATGGCCGATGACTATGCGTTGCTGTACATCCCCCGTGACTTCGAGGCGGACGCGCTGTCCGGCCGCCAGCCAGTGGCCGAGCTGTACTACAACTCGCTGTTCTATTCCGCCGGCTTCTACTCGACCCAGGATTTCAGTGGCCTGATGAGTTCGGTCAATGCCGAACTGCGCCCGCGCCTGGCCACCGGGATGGACCGCGCCATGCCGGCGCTGGCCAGCATCAGTGTGTCCTACGAAAGCCTGTTCAACGCCAGCGGCAACTACATCTACTTCCAGCAGTTCGCCGCCATCGTCCACCTGCTGCAACTGTTCGTGATCGTTGCCACCGTGCACGTGCTGGCGCGCGAAGCGCCGGAGCTGCGTGCGTCCTCGCCGCACATCCTGCGCGCCCAGGCCCTCGGCGCGCGGCTGCTGGGCAAGCTGGCGCCCTACACGCTGCTGTTCAGCACGCTGCTGATGGTCGAACTGTTCCTGCTGGTGGAGCTCAATGGCGCGCGGATCAACGGCAATCCCTGGTGGATGCTGGCGATCACCGTCTGCTATGTGGCAGCGGCGCAGAGCGTCGGATTGATGCTGTTCATCTTCACCGCCAACCGCTACAGCGCCTATTCCCTGATCGGCCTGCTGATCGGCGTGGCGCAGACCTATTCCGGCGTGCTGCTGCCGGAACTGGCGATGCCGCCTATCGCCCGCATCATCTCCGAGGCCGAGCCGCTGACCCACACCCTGCACGGCCTGTTCGACCAGTTCCTGCGCAAGGCGCCGGCCGAGTCCGGGCTCTACACCTGCTGCAAGCTGCTGCTCTACCCGCTGATCGCCTACATGATCGCCAAGATGCGCCTGCGTCGGCGCCTCGACCTGAGCCCGGCGTAAGGAGCCGCCATGGAGAACTTCTACAAGGTCTTCTGCGAAACCCTCACCGGCATGCTCGGCAAGCCGCTGTGGCTGCTGATGGTGCTGTCCGTGGCGCTGACTACCTTGCCTTACGCCCACCGCACCATGGATGACCTGCCGGTGGCGGTGATCGACATGGACCACAGCGCGGTGTCCCGCGATCTGGTGCGCCAGCTGGATGCGGCGCCGAAGATCGCCACGGTCGGCTATGACCAGTTGCCCGCGGCGCAGCACGACCTGGCCTGGCGCAAGCTGTTTGCCATCGTGGTGATCCCGCTGGATTTCGAGAAGCGCGTGCTGCGCGGCGAGGCGGTCACCGTGCCGATCTTCGGCGACGCCACCAACCGCATGGCCAACGGGCAGATCCAGCAGGACATCAGCGCCACCTACAGCGAGCTGTCGCTGCGCTACAACCGCGAGCGGCTGATGCGCGGCGGTTTCTCCGAGGTACAGGCGAACGTCCTGCTGCAGCCTGCCATCGGCCAGCTCACCGATCTGTTCAACCCCGGCACCAGCTTCGCCGCCATCGTCCTGCCGGGGCTGGTGACGCTGATCCTGCAGCACAGCCTGCTGCTCTCCTGCACGCGGGTGAACCTCAACCTGCGCGGCGGGACGCCACGTTCGTTCCGTCAGCCAGCCTCCACCCGCTTCGGCCGCTACGCCGCGCAGCTGTCGATCTGGATGGTCCTGTCGATGCTGTTCTACGTGATCTGGCCGTGGATGATGGGGTATCGGCAGACGGCCTCGTTCTTCATGCTGATGGGGCTGGTGCTGCCCTTCCTGCTGGCGGTGATCGCCATGAGCGAATTCATCGCCGAGCTGCTGCCGTCGGAGGAGGCGGTCTACCTGACCATGACCTTCATCACCCTGCCGCTGTTCTACATGGCCGGCTTCACCTGGCCGCCCCAGGCCATGCCGCAGTGGGTGCAACTGCTGGCCGACGCGATTCCCTCCACCTGGGCAATCCGCGCGGTGGTGGAAATGAACCAGATGAACCTGCCGCTTTCAGCCGTGGCCGACCGTATCCTCATCCTCTTCGCCATGGCGGCGGCCTATGGGTTGCTGGGTACACTGATCTACCAGTACCGCAACTGGCGCTGGGACCAGCTCAAGGGCTGGTAAGTTGTCACTTGCGTTATCGAGAGGGAGTTTCGATATGAGAATGTACAAGGCCTGGCCACTGCTCATGGCCGGTTTGCTCAGCGGTTGTGGCTCCTACCACACGCTGCGCAGCGATGATGTGGTGAGGGCCAGCGACCTGCGCCTGAAAGGCACCTATTGCGGGTCCATCCCACGAGTCTATGGCGGTGTCGTGTGGGATGCCTGCCAATTGTTCGGCGAGCCTCCCGTCCAGGATGGTTACACGCCCGCCGCCACACCGGCCAACTACAAGTTCGGCCGGCCGATTCTGCCGGTGCTGGACATGGCGCTATCGGGTGTCGTCGACACCCTGGCCTTGCCCTATACGATCTATCGGCAGAATCGCGACGGCAGTATCGAGCTACGTTGAAGCTGAGTTTCAAGGGAGATGAGTGATGCTTGTTCGTTTGCTGATGGTCCTGACAATCGCTGTCTGCGTTGCAGGGTGTGGCTCGACCCGCACGCTTACCAGCGACAGCGTCGCCAAGGTTGACGATCTTGAGCTCAAGGGCACGGGTTGTGGTGACACGCTGCCGCGCGTCTATGGTGGGGTGGTCTACAACCTGTGTGTGATGAGTGGAGACTCCCAGACACGTGGAGGACTGCTTTACAAGATCGCGCCGATGGAAGTACCGGTAGCATTTCTCGACATGGGCTTTTCTGCAGTCGCGGATACGGTGACGCTGCCCTACACCCTGTATCGCCAGAGTCGCGATGGAGACATTCAGCTACTGCGTGAATAGAGCCGTCTAGAGTGAGAGTTCCATCTTCCCCTGGAGCGCTGTGATGAATGCATTGAACGGCAAGGTCGCGGTGGTCACCGGCGCGGCCAGCGGCATCGGCCGGCAGATCGCCCTGACCCTGGCCCATGCGGGTGCGGCGGTGGCCATCGCCGACCTGCAGCAGGAAGCCGCCCAGCGCGTGGTGGCTGAGATCGAAGCCGCCGGTGGCAAGGCCCTGGCGGTGGCCATGGATGTGACCGACGAGCAGGCGGTGGACAGTGGCATCGAGCGGGTGGTCGCCACTTTCGGCAGCGTCGATATCCTGGTCTCCAATGCCGGCATCCAGATCGTCAGCCCGCTGCAGGATTTCGCCTTCGCCGACTGGAAGAAAATGCTCGCTATCCACCTCGACGGCGCCTTCCTCACCACCCGCGCAGCGCTGCGCCATATGTACCCGGCGGGGCGTGGCGGGGTGGTGATCTACATGGGCTCGGTGCATTCCCATGAGGCCTCGCCGCTGAAGTCCGCCTATGTCACGGCCAAGCACGGTCTGCTCGGGCTAGCTCGTACGTTGGCGAAGAAGGGCGGCCCCCACGGTGTGCGCTCCCACGTGGTTTGTCCTGGTTTCGTGCGCACGCCTCTGGTGGCGAAGCAGATTCCCGAGCAGGCGAAGGAGTTGGGTATCAGCGAGGAGGAGGTGGTGAAGCGAGTGATGCTCAGTGGCACTGTGGATGGTGAGTTCACCACGCTGGAGGATGTCGCGCAGACCGTGCTGTTCCTCGCCAGTTTCCCCTCGGCGGCACTCACCGGCCAGTCGGTGCTGGTGAGTCATGGCTGGGGCATGCGCTGAGTCGGGTTGCACAAAAGCAGCAGCCCCGGACAGCGAGGGGCTCTGGCCAGGACTGCATGAACACTTCATTTGCGCCGGCAAGAGCCCTGGTTCGCCCGGGGCGTCTGCCTCTGCCGGGGCCGGGCTGGTTGCGTCGGCGCAGCAGTAGAATCCCTCAGATCGGCAAATGGCTATGTAGTGGGTTTCCCTGTCGTGCTGTCAGGGATCTCTGCATGGAAGGGCACGAACTTGCCCGCGTACCTGGGCCCGGCAACCGCGTCGGAGCCGGACTGCAGGAGCGCGCCATGCGTGCCATCGCGGGCATGGCCCGCTCCTGCAGGGGGTGACGAGGGATCACACTGCCTTGGGCAGAGGGGCGAACAGCGCGTCGATGTCCGCGTCGTCCAGCTGCCAGTCGCTGCCCGAGCCGTCGAGTATGCCGGCGGCCAGCGCGGCCTTGTCGCGCTGCAGCCGCTGGATCTTCTCTTCCACCGTGCCACGGGCGATCAGCTTGTAGACGAACACCGGCTTGTCCTGGCCGATGCGGTAGGCGCGGTCGCTGGCCTGGTTCTCGGCAGCCGGGTTCCACCAGGGGTCGTAGTGGATCACGGTGTCGGCGGCGGTGAGGTTCAGGCCTACGCCTCCGGCCTTCAGGCTGATCAGGAACAGCGGCACGCGGCCCTCCTGGAAATCCTTCACTGGCGCGCGGCGGTCGCGGGTGTCGCCGGTCAGCAGGGCGTACTCCAGGTTGCGCTCGGCCAGTGCCTCGCCGATCAACGCGAGCATCGAGGTGAACTGCGAGAACACCAGCACGCGACGACCTTCGGCGAGCAGCTCTTCGAGCATGTCGAGCAGGTACACCAGCTTGCCCGAGGTGACCGCGCGCGCGGACTTGCCGGTGGGCGGCGGGGCGTCCTTGTTCACCAGGCGGATGTCGCAGCAGACCTGGCGCAGTTTGAGCAGCGCTTCGAGGATGATAATGCGGCTGCGTGCCAGGCCACGGCGGGCGATCTCGTCGCGCACCTTGCGGTCCAGCGCCAGGCGCACGGTTTCGTAGAGGTCGCGTTGCGCCTCGCTGAGCTCGATGTGCTGGATGAACTCGCTCTTGGGCGGCAGCTCCGAGGCCACCTGTTCCTTGGTGCGACGCAGCAGGAAGGGGCGGATGCGCGCGGCCAGGTGCGCCAGGCGGCCCTGGTCGCCGTGGCGCTCGATGGGCGTGCGGTAGTCCACGGCGAACTGCCGCGCATCGCCCAGCCAGCCCGGCAGCAGGAAGTGGAACAGTGACCACAACTCACCCAGGTGATTCTCCAGCGGCGTGCCGGTCAGGCACAGGCGGTGGCGTGCGCGCAGGTGCCGTGCGGCCTGGGCGGCCTTGGTGGTGGCGTTCTTGATGTTCTGTGCCTCGTCGAGGATCAGCAGGTGATACTCGTGCAGGGCGAGCTTCTCGGCATCGCGCGGCAGCAGGGCGTAGGTGGTGAGGATCAGGTCGTGCTCGGCGATCTTCGCGAATGCCTTGCGCCGTCCGGCGCCGTGCAGGGCGAGCACGCGCAGCTCGGGAGTGAAGCGCTCGGCCTCGTCCAGCCAGTTGGGGATCAGGCTGGTGGGCATGATCACCAGCGCCGGGCTGGTCAGGCGCCCGGCCTGCTTTTCCAGCAGCACGTGGGCGAGGGACTGCAGCGTCTTGCCCAGTCCCATGTCGTCGGCGAGGATGCCGCTGGCGTCGACTTCGCGCAGGGTCTGCATCCAGCTCAGGCCTTCGTGCTGGTAGGCACGCAGCTCGGCATTGAGCCCGGCGGGAATCTGTGCCGGCTGGGCGCGGTAGTCGCGCAGGCGATGGGCGATCTCGCGCAATTGCTCGCCACCCTGCCAGGTCAATGGCAGTTCTTCCAGCTCGGTCAGGCGCGCGGCGTCCGGCGCGCCCATGCGCAGGCGACGCACCGGCAGTTGCTCGCCGGTATAGAACTCCGACAGCGTGCCCAGCATCGGCTTGAGCTTGCCGAACGGCAGCGAGACCCGCAGCGGGCGGTCGGAGGCGGTCTGCCAGGTGTGGATCGGGTTGCGCCCGGCATCCAGGCGCAGCACCAGTTGTTCATCGTCGGCGTGGCGGGCCAGGGCCACCGGGTCGAGCAGCGCCGGCATGCGCCGGATCAGCTCGATCAGCGCCGGCAGCAGGCTGATGCGCCGGCCTTCCACCTCGATGCCCAGCTCCAGGTCGAACCACTGGCGGTCGTCGGTTTCCTCGATCTCGGCGTACCAGTTTTCCACCGGCGTGAGGTCGAAGACGAATTCGGTGCGGATGTCGACTTCCCAGCCCTGTTCGCGCAGTTGCGGCAGGCCTTCGCGCATGAACTCCTGCCAGGCGCTGTCGTCGGGCAGTTCGAACATTTCCCCGGCGCTGTCTTCCAGGGCATCGCTGCGGCGCATCGCCGGCTTGAAGCCCAGTTCGCGCAGGTCCAGGCGCCAGGCGTGCTCCCGTTCCAGCTCGCGGCTGACGCGGACGATCTGGTCATCGCGGAACACCCGGATCTCGCGGCCCGAGCGCGGGGTGACGCTGCCCGAGACCGGCATGTCGCCATACAGGAACGCCAGCGCGGCACGGTGCCGGGAGATGTTCTGCATGCGTCCGCTGCGCAGGTCGAAGCCGCTGTGCACGTGGCTGCCCAAGGTCAGCCGTGGCCGGGGCGCGAGTTCGTCGCGCTCCACGGCAGGCAGTGGAGATTCGGCGGGTGGCTTCATCCGAGTGTCCTTCCGGCAGTCCAGCCGAGTACGCAAACGCCCGATGATACCGCGATTTTTCTCGGGCGGGACGCGGAAGGAAACCGGCGGTCAGCGGGCGAAGCGTTTCGCCCCCGCGACGCACAGCACCACGGCAACGGTGGCGCCGGCCATCAGCGGGCTGATCTGCTCGTGCAGCAGCAGGCCGGCCAGCGCCAGGCCGAAGAACGGCTGCAGCAGTTGCAACTGGCCGACCGCGGCGATGCCGCCGGTAGCCAGGCCGTGGTACCAGAAGAAGAAACCGATGAGCATGCTGAACAGTGAGACGTAGCCCAGGCTGATCCAGGCCGGCCAGCTGGCGCCGCTGAAGGTTTCCGGCTGGGTGTACCAGGCCAGCGGCAACATCAGCGGCAAGGACAGCACCAGCACCCAGCAGATCACCTGCCAACTGCCCAGGTGGCGCGCGATACGCCCGCCTTCGGCGTAGCCCAGGCCGCAGACCGCCACGGCGGCGAGCATCAGCAGGTCGCCGGTGAAATTGCCCGCGCCGCTCTGCGACAGGGCGAATCCCGCCACCACGGCGCTGCCCAGCCCCGAGCAGATCCAGAACGCCGGCCGCGGCTGTTCGCCGGCGCGCATCACCCCGAACAGCGCGGTGGCCAGCGGCAGCAGGCCGACGAAGACGATGGCGTGGGCGGAGTTGACGTGCTTGAGCGCCAGCGCGGTGAGCAGCGGGAAGCCCACCACCACGCCACCGGCAACCACCAGCAGGGGGATCAGGTCCTTGCGCGCCGGCAGTTTCTGCCGCAGCAGCAGAAGAATTGCCGCCGCCAGCAGGCCGGCGATGCTGGCGCGGGCGAGGGTGAGGAAGGTCGGGTCGAAGTCGGCCACTGCGACCCGCGTCGCCGGCAGCGAGCCGCTGAAGATGAGGACGCCGAGGAAGCCACTGAGCCAGCCGCCGAGGTTGCTGTTCGTGGCCAGAGTGTGAGTGTTGTTCATGGTGGGTCTTCCGGCAGGAGAGCGAGCCTGGAGGATGCGCGCGGAGCCGCCGGGCGGCCAGTGACAGAAGGGTACAATTTGCGCAAACTGTCCGTAAATTATCTCGGTACACATTCTCCCGGTACAGAGGGTTCCGGGGCAGGAGAGGGCGGCATGGGCAGACCCAGAAGCACGCGAGTCGATTCGGTGATGCACCACGTGCTTGAGCGTCTGGCCGCGCGGGCACTGGTGCCTGGTGAGCGACTGCCGTCGATTCGCCAGTTGGCCGAGCAGCTGGAAGTGTCCAAGACCACCGTCGTGGAAGCCTACGACCGGCTGGCTGCGGACGGTGTGATCGCCGCGCGGCGGGGCTCCGGCTTCTATGTCGCTGGTCATGCTCCGCCGCTGTCCCTGGCCGACGTCGGCCCGGCACTGGACCGCAGCATCGACCCGCTGTGGATTTCCCGCCAGTCGCTGGAGGCCGCGGACACCTCGCTCAAGCCCGGCTGCGGCTGGCTGCCGCCGTCCTGGCTGCCGGAGGAGGAATTGCGCCGTGCCTTGCGGCAGATCGCCCGCGCGCCGCAATCGAGCCTGCTGGAATATGGCCGCCCCTATGGCCATTCCGGCCTGCGCGAGCAACTCGCGCGGCGGCTGGCGGACTACGGCGTGCCGGTCGGTCCACAGCAGGTGGTGCTCACCGACAACGGGACACAGGCCATCGACCTGGTCTGCCGCTTCCTGCTGGAAGCGGGCGACTGCGTGCTGGTGGACGACCCCGGCTACTTCAACTTCCAGGCACTGCTGCGTGCGCACCGCGTGCAGGTGGTGGGCGTACCCTACACGCCGACCGGGCCGGACATCGCCGCCCTGGCGGCCCTGCTGGAACAGCACCGCCCGCGCCTGTACATCACCAACTCGGCTTTCCATAACCCCACCGGCGCGGTGCTCTCGCCGCTGGTCGCCCACCGCCTGCTGAAACTGGCCGAGGCCCATGACCTGCTGATCGTCGAGGACGACATCTTCGGCGACTTCGAGCATGAGAGCGCGCCGCGCCTGTCGGCCTTCGACGGGCTGGAACGGGTGATCCAGGTCGGCAGCTTCTCCAAGACCCTCTCGGCTTCGGTGCGCTGCGGCTACATCGCCACCCAGCCTGAATGGTGCGAGCGGCTGGTGGACCTGAAGCTGGCGACCAGCTTCGGCAACAGCCCGTTCAGCGCCGAAATGCTCTATGAACTGCTGCGCAAGGGCAGCTACCGCCGTCACCTGGACAGCCTGCGCGGGCGCCTGGCCGACGCCATGGGCGAGACCTTGCTGCGCCTGCGCGCGCTGGATATCCAGCCCTGGCTGGAGCCTCGCGGCGGGCTGTTCGTCTGGGCCTGCCTGCCGGGCGGGCTGGATGCCGCCGACGTCTCGCGGGCGGCGCTGACGGACAACCTGGTGCTGGCGCCGGGCAATGTGTTCAGTCTGAGCCAGAGTGCGGGTGGCTACCTGCGTTTCAATGTTGCCCAGTGCCTGTCGCCCCGCGTCTTCGAGGGGCTGGAACGGGCCATGGCGCAGTCTCGCGGGCGCTGACAGAAATCGGGCTCAGAACCAGCCGGCGGTTCCTTTTCTTCACGTGAATCCAGAGCGTTTCCCTCTCCTGGGGCCGGCAGAAAAAGGGAAGGGGAAGACAATACGCCCTGCACTGACTGAAAAGCCTGCGGAAAGTTGAACGGTTGTACAACAGGATCTGAAAAATACCACCCCACGGTCGAAAAGGTAGGGCGAACCGCGAACAGGCCAAACCTCTAGGATTATCGATTCAGCACCTCTGGCTCGCGATGGGTGAGTCGAGGTGAATCGTTGGATCAGCAAAGAGGATGCACCATGGCCGAGCCGTGCCAGTTATACCTGAAGGTCTCCATCAGCCGCGCCAGACTCGAGGAGTTCCTCGTACGGGAAGCGGGCTCCGCCGCCTGTTTCAGGGACCTCGAACAGTGGCTGGACGGCAATCGCCACCGAGGAGGCGGCCTCACCTGGGGCGAGTTGTGCGAGCTGGGACAGGGCACGACGGCGGCGGCCTGGGTTGCGGGCTGGAGCAGGCACCTGCGCTCGCCCGCCTGGAATCACTACGACGAGGTGAGCCAGACCTGGAGCCTCGGCGTGCTGGAATTCACCGAAAGCCGCGACTGGATACTCGGCTCGATCAACGTGCTGCGGCGCATCGCCGAGTTCAAGGACCTGCCCGGCACGGACTACCTGCTGATCTACGAATACCTGTTCGGCAAGGGCAGCGTGGTGGCCGCCGTCGAACTGACCCCCGGCGTTTCGCGCATCCTCGAAGAGCAGCCGCCCCCGCGCCTCACGGCCGAGGCCGACCTGATGATGAACAGCCTGCTGCGCGCCATGGACGTGAGCGCAACCTATGCCGTTCAGCGAATTTCCGACACAGATACTCACAAACGGCGTTGCTGAGTTCTTTTAATTGAGAATTAATATCATATAATCCCGCTTTTCAATCGCGTGCCTGGGCCACACCCGGGCCGCCTCGCAGGAATCACCTCGATGTGCGTTTCCCCGCGCCCGACCCAACCGAGAGCCGCCGCATGAGCGCAACCCAAGGCGGCGCCGTCGCGGCCCGGATCCTCAGCGCCGTCGTCGGCGGCTATGCGCTGGCGTACACCGCCACCGCCTTCCTCAGCGTCTATCTGCCGATGTCGCGTCCGGACCGCGTTTCGCTGTCGAGTCTGGCCTGCTTCATCGTCTGGGTCGCGGCGATCATCTATGCCTTCGGCGCGAAGAGCCCGTGGCGCGCCGTCTGGCTGCCGGTTGTCCTGAGTCTCGTGCTAGGCGTGGCGGCCTTCGCGCCGACCACATACGGGGTGCGCCCATGAGCCTGCGTCAATCCATGTCCGGCCTGCATACCTGGGCCGGACTGCTGGTCAGCTGGATTCTCTTCGTCGTGCTGTTCTCTGGCACCGTCGCGGTGTTCGACAAGGAACTCACCCGCTGGATGATCCCGCAGCTGCACAAGCTGGAAGAGGCCAAGGTCGGCGCCGACCAGGTGCGCGAGCTGATCGTCGAGCGTGCACCGAAAGCCCACGGCTACTGGATGCACCCGCCCACCGAGCGCATGCCCTACTGGACTGCGGGCTGGGAGCCGTCCGACTTCAGCGAATTCCAGTCCTTCCTGGTGGACGCCCAGAGCGGCGAGGTGCTGCCCAGGACGGTTGGCGGCAACTTCTTCCTCGAACTGCATTACGAACTCCACGGCGGCATCCTCGGCCTCTACGTGGTCGGCGTGGCCGGCGTGTTCATGCTGGTGGCGCTGGTCAGCGGGGTGATCGTCCACCGGCGCATCTTCAAGGACTTCTTCACCCTGCGCCCGAAGGCGGCCAGGCAGCGTGCCTGGCTGGACGCGCACAACGTGCTGGGCGTGCTCGGCCTGCCGTTCCATCTGCTGATGGCGTACACGGGGCTGGCGATCTTCATCACCTTCTATATGACCGCCGGCATCAAGGTGGCCTACAAGAACGACATGGAGCACTTCTTCCATGACGTGCAGGGCGCCTTCGACCGCGAGGCGCTGGGCAAGCCGGCCAAGGCGACCAAGTCTATCGATAACATGATCCTCAAGGCCCGCGAGGCCTGGGGCGATGACAGCCAGGTGGGCTGGATCAACGTCGAGAATCCGGGCGATGCCGCGGCGATGGTGCAGATCCGCAAGGCGGTGGACAAGAGCATGGTCAACGACCAGCGCACCGTGTCCTTCGACTCCGGCAGCGGCGCGCTGCTGCATGTGCAGAAGCCCTACAAGCCGGGATACAAGACCTATGCCTGGCTGACCGGCCTGCACATGGCGCAGTTCGGCAACGACCTGCTGCGGGTGATGTATTTCGCCCTCGGCCTGGTGGGTTGCGTGATGGTGTTTGGCGGCCTGCAGGTGTGGGTCAGCAAGCGTGAAACTCGCGGCCACCGTGGCTTGGCGCTGGTGCGCACGCTCAACGGCGCAGTCTGCGGCGGTCTGCCGATCGCTTCCCTCGGCCTGCTGGCGGCGTCGCGTCTGCTGCCGACCGATCTGCTCCAGCGCACTCGCTGGGAAGCCAACGCTTTCGTGGTGATCTGGCTGTTGGCGCTGGCCCACGCGCTGCTGCGCCGTGGCAGCCGCGCCATGGCTCGCGAGCAGTTTGCTGCCCTCGCGGTACTGGCATTGCTGCTGCCGGTGCTGAGCCTGTTCGGCCCCGAGCCGGGCCGGGTGACGACGCATGTCGCCAACGGGGACTGGATGATGGTCGGTATCGATCTCGGTCTGCTGCTGATCGGCGGTCTCTGCGCCTTCCTCGGCTGGCGCCTGGGGCAGGAGCGTGCCGAGCCGGCCCGGGCACGTCGTAGCCGTCACGAGGAGGAGTACGCCTGATGCTGCTGGTATTCGGCCTCAACCTGCTGGCGCTGGCGGCGGCCTGCCTGTCGCTTTCCCGCCATCACCGCGACCTGTTCGGCAGCGCGCCCTCGCAGTCCCGCGTGCGCCTGCTGCGGCTCGTGGCGCTGGTGGATGGTGCACTGGCGCTGGCGTATTCGATTCACCGCATGGGCGTCGAGCTGGGCATCGTCTACTGGGCGTGCCTGCTGATGATCGCTGGCGCGGCGCTGGTCCTGCTGCTGGCCTGGCGGCCGCGCTGGGCGTTGCCGACGGCGGCGGCGATGCCGGTGATCGGGGGCGTGCTTGCCGTACTCGGCTGACGCTTCCCTGCAGGAGCGGGCCATGCCCGCGATCCGTCGGCAGGGCCGGCGCCTGCCCTGGCTCCAATGTTTGGGATGTGCTGCCTCAGCTTGGGTATTTCAGCGCCGCTCCAGCTTGCGCGCGAACTCTGTGTTTCGCCCCCTCGGGCGAGTTACTTTCTCAAACGACAGAAAGTAACCAAAGGTCTTGCCCCGGTACGACTCACCCACATAGGTGACAGTTTTGTTCAGGCACATGGGTAACAGTTTCTAACCTGCAGGGGTCACCTCACGA
>NZ_JALJXP010000012.1 GCF_024170165.1 Pseudomonas nitroreducens
AAGTCTCCTACCGTCTGGCTTGCAGAAGCGGGTCTTGTCCCTCCACCCCCGACAGGTTCCTACCCTAACGCCATACAAGCGGGCCATGCCCGCGACAGCGCCCATGGGGCGCTCCTACAAGGGGAACTCCGTCATCAGCCCAAACGTTGTAGCCCCGTAGGGCGCAGAACGCGCCAGCGTTATCCGCCGTTCAAAAGCCGGCGGATAACCTGTTCCAGGTTATTCGCCCTACGATTCTGTAGGAGCGAGCTTGCTCGCGAACCGCCCTGCACCGGAGCTGCCGGTAACGCCATTCGCGAGCAAGCTCGCTCCTACAAACAGCCTACGACTATCCTTACCCTCCAGCCCTCCCCGCTCGCCGCGACACCGCCGGAGGCCGTCATCGACCCGGACGAAGCAAACTTCCTCAGCTACCTGCTCGCCGAAAGCGGCGACGGCGACGCGCGCGCCTTTGCCACGCTGTACCGCAACACGGCCGCGCGCCTCTATCCACTGGCGCTGAAGCTGAAGACCGATCAGACAGAAGCTGACGCGCTGCTGGTCGACACCTACCTCCATGTCTGGACCGACGCCGACCGCTACCACCCCACGCGCAGCGCCGCGCTGGACTGGATGATCGCCCTGCTCTACCAGCTCGCCGGCCACCCTGCCCCGCCGTCCTGCGACGAGCCCTGGCCGGAACTGCCGCCACCGGACGAACTCTGGCCCGCCATCCACGCGCGCATTCCCGATGACGAGGACGACAGCCCCGGCCTGCGCTGGCCGCTGATCATCGCCAGCCTGGTCGGTGTGCTGATCGGCGCGGCGATCTGCCTGAGCCTGCTGCTGGAGCTGCGCCCCGCGTCCTAGGCATTCGTCTGAAGGACGATGGGTATCGCTCTTCGAGCAAAGCCAGAAACACGCCGCCCCAGCCCCGTCACCCACCATAAAAACCCTGAATTCCGTACGGCATCACCTTGCCAAGCCGCCGCGTACTTGGCATAAACGTCCGATTCTTTTTCGCACATATAACAAGGAAGTTTCGATGCGCATTTTCGGACGCGTCCTACTTGCAGTTCTGCTGCTGCTCTTGCTCGTCGGCGGCGTCATCGCCTGGTACACCGCGCATCCCAATCTCCCCGAATACACCAAGCCGGACAAGATGATCCACCTCGGCCAATGGTCCAGTGAAGATCGCGAGCGTTACTACTACACGCCCCAGGGCACCCAGGTGAAAGGCCTGCGCTACGACTGGTTCACCCACCTCGAGCAACCCTTCTCCAAGGACAAGTTCGCCAGTCCGGAAAACCTCGCGCGTTTCGGCTTCCTCATCGAGCCCGAGCAGATCGGCCGCGACGCCGACGACACCCTGGCGGCCACCGCCAAGAACCCCGGCAACCTGCCAGTAGGCTTCGCCCGCCACCAGGACGGCGAGACCGGCGCCTGGTACCTCGACATCACCTGCTCCGCCTGCCACACCGGCGAGCTGCGCTACAAAGGCACCGCCGTGCGCATCGACGGCGGCGCCGCCATGCACTCCATCGCCTCCACCGTGCCCACCCTGCGCGGCGGCGCGTTCGGCCAGGCGCTGGGCGCCAGCCTCGCCTCCACCTACTACGTGCCGTGGAAGTTCGACCGCTTCGCCAAGGGCGTGCTGGGCGACCGCTATCCCAAGGGCAAGGCCGCACTCAAGCGCGACGTGCGCAACGTCATCGGCACCCTCGTCGGCACCGCCTGGAACGACACCCACCGCGGCCTCTACCCGACCCAGGAAGGCCCCGGCCGCGCCGACGCCTTCGGGCGCATCGCCAATGGCGTGTTCGGCGACGGCATCGACGCCTCCAACTACCGCGTCGCCAATGCCCCGGTGAACTACCCGCAACTGTGGGACATCTGGAAATTCGACTGGGTGCAATGGAACGGCTCGGCCATGCAGCCCATGGCGCGCAACATCGGCGAAGCCCTCGGCGTCGGCGCCACCCTGCGCATGTTCGAGAGCGACGGCAAACCGGTGATGGGCGATGAGCGCTACGCCTCCAGCGTGCGCCTGCGCGATCTCCACACCCTCGAAGAGACCCTCAAGCAGCTCAAGCCGCCGACCTGGCCGAAAGAGGTCTTCGGCGAGATCGACCTGAAGAAGGCCTCCCAGGGCCGCGCCCTGTTCCAGGCCAACTGCGTGTACTGCCACGGCCCGCACGTGAAGGAACCCGGCGCCGCGGACTACATCGCCCCGGCGCGGGTGCCCGAGTGGCGCATGAAGATGGTCCCCACCAGCGAGATCGGCACCGACCCGACCACCGCCGACAACATCGCCGACCACACCTTCGACGTGCGCTCGCTGAAGTGGAACCCCGACGAACTGAAGAACATGAACGTGCGCCTCTACCCCGAGAGCGACAAGCCGCTGGACCTGTCGAAGATCTCCGCGGCCAAGGGGCTGGCCTACGTCACCGCGTTCGTCGAGCAGCGCGGCTACCGCGACGCCCACATCGGCGCCGAGCAGCAGAAGGACATGAACGGTTACGGCCTCGACATCGGCGTGCGCGAACTGCGCGCCTACAAGGCCCGCCCGCTGGACGGCATCTGGGCGACCCCGCCGTTCCTGCACAACGGCTCGGTGCCCAACCTGTTCCAGATGCTCTCCCCGGTGGCCGAGCGCGACAGCCAGTTCTGGGTCGGCAGCTTCGAGTACGACCCGAAATTCGCCGGCTACCGCAGCGAGCGCTTCCCCGGCGGCTTCCTCTACAACACCAGCGCCACCGGCAACAGCAACCGCGGCCACGAATTCCGCGACGGCTGCCGCAAGGACGGCGTCATCGGCCGCGCCCTGTCGCCGGAAGAACGCTGGGCACTGGTGGAATACCTGAAGGTGCTGGGCAACCCCGAGTACGAAAGCCAGCTCGACCCGAACGTCCCCACCCCACCGTGGACGCCGGGGCCGAAGTGCGAGTGACGCCGATCCGATTTTCGTAGGACCGAGGGGGACGCCTAGTCATTGCTCGCGAACCCGCCCAACTCCGGCGCCGCCGGGTAGCCCGTTCGCGAGCAAGCTCGCTCCTACAACAGCTAAGCCGAAACGCCGCAGCATCATCGAAACGCCAATCCAGTCCCCTCTCCCTTCAGGGAGAGGGTTAGGGAGAGGGAGACGCCCAGCGCCGATCCATCCCGAAACACCGATCCGCCCCTCTCCCATCAGGGACAGGACTAGGGAGATGGAATCGCCCACCACCATTCCCTCCCCGCAACACCGATCCACCCAGCAGTCCCCTCTCCCCAGAGAGAGGGTCAGGGAGAGGGAAGCTCCTGGGGTCCCCTCCATAAAAAGAACACCAAAGGACCCCGTGCCATGCAATCCCTGCTCACCCGCATCTGGCTCTTCCTCGGCAAATGGCTCGGCCGTCTGCTGCTCGCCGTCGCCGCCATCGGCCTGCTCGGCTGGGGCCTCGGCAGCCTCTACTACGCGTGGAAATTCTCCGGCCCGGTCTCCGCCCAGGAAGAAATCCCGCCGGGCGAAGCCCAGCTCACCCAGGCCATCATCGAAGACGCCGTGCGCATCGTCGAACAGCACCGCGACAACACCCGCGTCCTGCGCGATGCCCACGCCAAAGCCCACGGCTGCGTGAAGGCCGAAGTCACGGTCGCCAGCGACCTCGCCCCCGGCCTGCGCCAGGGCGTGTTCGCCGAACCGGGGCACAAATGGGAGGCCATGGTCCGCTTCTCCAACGGCAACGCCTACCCGCAGTTCGACAGCGCCCGCGACGCCCGCGGCATGGCCATCAAACTGCTCGACGTGCCCGGCGCCAAGCTGATGCCCGGCAAGGGCCACGACACCGAACAGGACTTCGTCATGTTCAACCACCCGGTGTTCTTCGTCCGCGACGTCGCCGAATACCGGCAGAATTTCGCCGCGCAAGCCAGCGGCCAGAAGGTCGCCGCGTTCTTCCCCAGCTGGAAGCCCAACACCTGGGAAATCCGTCACCTGGTCATCGCCCTGCAGACCCTCGCCCCCGCCCCGGACAGCCCCCTGCAGGCCGGCTACAACGGCATCGCCCCCTACAAGCTGGGCGAGGCGAACAACATCAAGTACCGCGTCATCCCGCTGAGCGAAGGCTGCCCGGCCTACCAGCTACCCAAGCTCAACGAGAAGCTGCCCAACTTCCTGCGTACTGCGATGTACCAGCAACTCTCGGTCGACCGCGTCCCCGCCTGCTTCGCCCTGCAAGTGCAGAAACAGGACCCGAGCCACTACATGCCCATCGAAGACGTCAGCGTCGAATGGAGCGAGAAGGACTCCCCCTTCCAGACCGTCGCCACCGTCAGCATCCCGCCCCAGGACTTTGACAGCCGCGAACAGAACCTCGCCTGCGACAACCTCTCCTACAACCCCTGGCACGCCCTTCCCGAACACCGCCCGATTGGCGGCATCAACCGGCTGCGCAAGGCGGTTTATGAGGCGGTGAGTGTTTATCGGCATGAGCGGAATGGGGTGGGCAAGGATTAACCCTTCACTACGCGATTCTCATCCTGAATAGCCGAGGCGCTTATGGCGCACACGATAGCTTTTCCTAGTGACAAAATGGCTGGAAAGCGCATTTCAAATGCCCAACACATTCATAACAAACAAAAATCATTTAAACCAACAGAAAAAGGAAATACAACTAAAAGCAACAAATCAATATAAATACACTCGCATCCAAAAATTTTAATTGGCTTTCAAAAAATGATTATTGATGGAATTATTGAAAAAATCGGCGAAAGCGGCCCCAGAAGCTATTACGCTTTTGAAACTTTCATTTTAAATCTTTTAAAACATCACACAGAAAAACAAAACAGACCACTCTATTTCAACAACAACCCCAAAGGCACTATAGCAGCAGGAGACGCATTTGCACCAAAGGGAATAGATACAATCGAAGGGCCATTGATGATCGAGGTAAAATTCGATCTCTTAAGATCACCAAGAAAGCATTTGATAGACCTTATTCATCACAGAATCGAAACCGCAAAAGAACTAGACGAGGCAATACCAAAATTCTTAGTAATATTCGCAAAGCCAGGGAAAAGTTTCTATAAGGAAAAAATAGAAGAAGATATTCGAGCTGCAATGCTTGAAACAAGCGTTTTCCTCTGGGGCCCAGAAGAAATAAACAAGGTAATAAACCAGCATCGCGCAAAAACAAAGGAGATAGTTGACAATTTATTCGCATTGCGACTTGAGTCAGCAGTTAGTAGCTCACCTTCAAACTGGAGGGCAGAAAGAGATCGAGTCATATCAAAACTTAAGGATCAATATCTGAAAGGACAGTTTTCTTTACTCCTAGGGGCGGGTGTCTCTAGCTCTGCAGGCATGCCGGATTGGAACAGCTTGCTAAATTCACTTTTCGTCGGATACTTAACCAAAGAACTAAATGGAGACGGAGAAACCACCGACGCCGATATAGCCGAACTCGTAGATCGTCTAAACTCAATAAACGAACCATCCGCACTGATGGCCGCCAGGTATCTTCGGAAGGGTCTTGTAAAAAGCGACGCAGAATCCATAGACTTTATTACAGCGATCACGACAAGCCTATATAAGCTAAGAAACACAAAGTTCCCTATTGACTCCAGCCTTTTAAAGGCCATATCTGCAATGTGTACGCCCCGCAGGACAGGAGCAAAAATCAGATCTGTAATAACCTATAATTTTGACGACCTACTAGAACGTCAACTTCATAGCAGCAAAATTCACCACCACTGTATATACACAGAAAACGAAACGTACGACCCTGACGAACTCCCTATTTATCACGTTCACGGCTTCCTCCCGGAGGACAAAAAAAATTATTCCAGACTAGAAAAATCAACATTAGTTTTTTCAGAGGAAGGATATCATCAGATATATTCTGATTCATACCACTGGTCAAACCTAGTCCAGCTTAGCACTTTGCGAGAAAACAACTGCTTAATGATTGGTCTTTCTATGACAGACCCAAACCTACGCAGGCTTCTTGATATTTCAGCTAGAAGCATTGAAAGCAGCAAGCACTATACCTTCATGAAAAGATTGACCAAAAATAGTTTTTGCCACGACCTATCGCAGGACCCGCCAAAGAAAATAATTAGCAATGACCTAGGCGCAAATAAATTCTTAGAAAGGCATCACGCGCTTAACGAAGAAATCATGAAAGAACTTGGCGTGACTATTATTTGGTACGAAGAATACAATGAAATCCCAGAAATTCTTGAGGAAATTACAAGACAATAACACTAAGAGCCGATGACCGGACCGCTTGAAATGACTGAGAACATTGAACTAACCTGAATGTGCCCCGTGAAAAAGACGGGGCCGGGATTAGCAGCCCGAAACTCCAGAGACAATCGCCGATCTGTATCGGCGGCCCAACCATTTGGGCCGTCCACCGGAACGCGGCGTGTTGGTTCGTGTGGCTGCTGATCCAACATCGTCCGTAGGTGGTCTGCTCGTAGTAGAGATGCGACTGAAATGGACGATTTATCCCTGCCAATCCCGCTGCCCTTCCTCCGCAATCGCCGCACCCTGCGCGCCCTGCTGATCGACGATCAGGTCTGGTTCATCCTCTCCGACTTCTGCCGCGTGACCGGCTATGCGCACGAAGACCGCCTGGCCATGCGCCTGGCAGACGACCAGATTCGCCAGGAGCGGCTGCTGACCGAGGACGGCCTGGAGCTGGATTACGTGCTGCTGAGCGAATCCGCCGTGTACCAGGCGCTGGTGCTGTTCAACGTGCCGGACTATGGCGCGCTGCGGCGCTGGATCAGCGGCACGGTGGTGCCGCAGGTGCGCAGCCAGTTCAACGCCAGCGGCCCGCGCCATGTGCAGCTGCAATTCGAGCGGCAATGCCTGCGGGTGCTGGATTGGCAGGATGATCTCTGGGTGCGCTTCGGCGACCTGCCGCGCGTGCTTGGCGGGCGTTCGCCGATTGCCGGGCGCAGCGGCTGGCGCGGTTGGGCGAAAAGGTTGCGGACGTAGGGCATCGTCTGACCGAAGCTACCTGTAGGAGCGCGCCATGCGCGCGATCGCGGGTGTGGCCCGCTCCTACAGGAATTTACCGGCTTTTCAGATAGAGAACGGCAGAGCCGTAGCGCTCCAGCTTGGCGTCCGCCGTCACCAGTTGCAGCCCCTCGACCTGCGCCTGGGCCACCAGCATGCGGTCGTGCGGGTCCTTGTGGTCCTCATGCTGCGGCAGCGCGCGCAGTGCAACTGCATGAGCGCCGACGAAGGGCAGTTCGCGCAAACCACCCTCGAGGGACGCTCGGCGCAGTTCATCGGGCTCCACGCCCAGCGACTTTTTCGCAAGGCTGGCCTTGATGGCGATTTCCGCCAGGCTGATGGCGCTGAAATGCACAGGCTGGCCATTGTCCAGCGCGCTCTCGATCATCTGGCGGGCTTTGGGAGTCAGCCGTGGGTCATCCGTGGCGGCCCAGATCAGGATGTGGGTATCCAGCAATATCAATCGGATGGCTCCTCGAGATAAAGCTGGGCAATTTCGTCATCCAGGGCATCGAACTCGTCGGACAGACGGCCTTTCAGGCTACCGATGAAGGGTTTGCGCTGCCCCTCTCCATAGGTCAGCGATACCAGCTTGGCGACGGGCTTGCCTGCCTTGCCAATGATCACCACCTCCCCTTTCGCCGCCTGATCGACAAGCTTGGACAGGTTGGACTTGGCGTCATGGATGTTGTGGACGTCAGGTGCTTGCATGGCTGCGCCCCTCCGGGGACAGGTTAGCGACGAGCCCAGCTTAGCTAAGGTGTTAGCTAAAATACATCAGCCTCCGCCGAATCACCTGTAGGAGCGCGCCATGCGCGCGATCGCGGGCGTGGTCCGCTCCTACAGGGGGCGCTGCGTCAGAGCGTGCCGGCGAGCTTGAGGAGGGTCATTATCAGCCCGCCGATGGTCATGAAGGACGCGAGCAGCGTGCCGAGGATCAGCGGGACAACGCCGGCCGGCGAGACATAGGGCGTCACTTCCAGCAGGAAGCCGGGGCGGATGTGCTGCGGGGTCAGGCAGGTGATCCGGTAGTCGCCGGGCTCGCTGCAGCGGAATTCGCCCAGGGGATTGCTGGAGTTGCCGCCCATGTCGCTGCGGCGCACGGTGAAGACGTTGAAGCGGCTGTAGGCCTCATAGGGCACGGGCATGTCGGTGACACAGGCAGTGACGGCGAAATCGGCGTTGAAGTGCGCGGTTCCGGTGACGACGCTGAACGGCGGGAAGACGATGTTGACCACGTAGCGCCCCGGTCGCGGCAGCGCCACCACTTCCGCGCTGGCGGGGTCGGCCCAGCGGTAGCAGAGGTCAGGGGCGATCACCCGGCGCAGCCCGCCGATGCAGCGGACCAGCAGGTAACCGCCGAGCAGCATCACCAGCGGTGCGCTCCACAGCAGGGTCGAGGGGTCGAGGCTCATGGTGGGTTGTCCTGCGTGGGTTGAAGGCGGGCACCGTGGCGGTGCCCTCTTCCACTATGGCGCATGCGTTCACTGTGGCGATGCAGCACGGCTCGGCGCTCATGCAATCTGCCAAGGCCTGAAGGGGCTGATCTTGCAGGCTGCATGGCAATCGCCCGATCGCCTTTTACAAGCCATTGATAAAGCAGACTTTATTATTTTGTAACATTTGGCACAGCGGCTGCAAAAGCTCCCATCGAGGTTTCCACCCTCTCGCCACGGAGCAGCCAAGATGATGACAACTACTGATGCCTACGCAGCCACTGCCGTGGATACCGCCGATCATTCGGGGGTGTCCTGGGCGGCGGTGTTCGCCGGGGCCGCTGGAGCGGCGGCGCTGTCCCTGATCCTAATTCTCCTGGGCTTCGGCCTGGGCTTTTCCGCGGTGTCGCCCTGGCCGGGCGATGGTGCGACGTTCAAGCAGATGGGGATTTCCACCGTCATCTGGCTGATGCTGACGCAGATTCTCGCTTCCGGCCTGGGCGGCTACGTCGCCGGCCGCCTGCGGGTGCGCTGGGCCAGCCTGCATGACGACGAGGTGTATTTCCGCGATACCGCCCACGGCTTCCTGGCCTGGGCCGTGGCAACCCTGGTGACGGCCACGCTGGTGGTGGGCTCGGTGAGCAGCATCGTCGGCGGCGGCCTGCAGGCCGGGGCTGCGGCCGCTACCAGCGCTGCCGCTGCGGCGGGCTCGACCGGCGGCGCCAGCACTGCCAATGATGGCTCGGGCTACTTCATCGACCTGCTGTTCCGCGACAACCGTCCGGTGGCGGTGGGCGATGATGCGGCCCATGCCATCGCCACTCGCATCTTCGTGCGCAGCCTCGCCGAAGGTCAGCTCAACGCGGACGACCGCACTTACCTCGCCCGCGTGGTGGCACAGCGCACCGAGATCGGCCAGGCGGAAGCCGAGCAGCGCATCGACCAGGTATTCGCCGCCGCGCAGCAGGCCAAGCTGAAGGCCCAGCAAGCTGCGGATACGGCACGCAAGGTGGCCGCCGGCTCGGCGCTATGGATGTTCGTCGCGCTGCTGTGCGGCGCGTTCTTCGCCAGCTTCCTGGCCATCCACGGCGGCCGCCGTCGCGATGCGGTGGTGCTGGTGAACCGCACGCCCACCCATGCCATGTCCCATTCCCGTCCCGCCCATTGACTGGAGGCACACCATGCGCTCGATTCTTCTGTACTTCCTCGGCGTTCCGATCCCGATCATCATCCTGATCGCGCTGTTCTGGCACTGAATGCGGCCAGCCGCGCAGCAAAAAAGCCGCCCTTCGGGGCGGCTTTTTCGTGAGCCAGTGCGGATGGAAGCCCTGAAAGGTGCGTCAGCCACAGGAACCGTCGGCGGTTTCCTGGCTTTCGCGCATGAGGCGTTCGCCTTCGGCGCGCAGTTGTTCCCAGTTGGGCGTGTTCCGGCATTGCTCGGCGACGCGCACGGTCAGTTCGCCGATCCGGTGCATCTGCCGGGCGGATTCGCAGATACCCAGATCGCGGGATTGGGCTTCCTGGCCGACACGCTCCATGTAGAGCTGGGCCTTCTGCTGGGCGGCGTCGCAGCCGCCGGAGAGGTCTACCGAGGCGATGTCGGGAGCGACGGCCGAGGCGCTGTAGTTCTGGCCGCTGCCGCTGCTGGTGGCTGCGGCGGCCGGCCCGTCGGGCTGCACCAGGGTGCTGTTGCTGAACACGCCGCTGGCGGAGGAGCCATCAGGGTAACGGTATTTGCCGCGGCCACTGAGGGTACCGTTCTGCAGTTCGCCTTCGTAGCGGTCGCCCTTGGCCCACTGGATCACCGCAGGGCCGCTGAAGCTGCCCTTGTGCATGGTGCCTTCGGTGGTGGAGAACACCTGCCCGTTCACCAGCGACAGGAGGATGCCCTTGCCGTCGGCGAAGCCGCCCACGCATTGACCGGACCAGATGTAGCTGGGGTTGGAGCGCTGGGCGTTCCAGTTCTGCACCTGGCAGCCCTTGTCCGTCCTGGCGAATTCGCCGGCCAGGCAGGGCGCGCTGATCAACAGGGCGAGCAGGCTCGCCAGTCCGATTCGATTCATTCGATCACCCACTGAAGAGGGCCGGCACCTGATGGCCTCCCTGCGTGCGAAAGCGTAGTGGCACTCCGACACTGCCGCTAGCGGCAGGCGCCAGGCGGCGCGGGCGAGACTTCGTATTTATCGTCGCCATGCGCAGGAATATTCCGATAGAGCACTTTTCCCCCGCTCCCTAGCCTTGCGCTCCATGTCATCGACGCGCGCAAGCTGCTCATCCCGTGCAGCACTGTCCGCCGCCGTCCTGCCCTGGAGAATCCCCCGCATGTCCGCCCTCGAGAAGAAGTTGAACAAGCTGGCCGCCACTTTTCGGGCGGCGCTGGCCAAGGGGAATTACCAACTGGGCCGCGATACCGCGCGCCAAGCGCTGAAGATGGCGCCGAACCATCCCACGCTGCTGGCGGACTACGCCCTGTGCCTGATGCGGACCAAGGACTACGAACAGGCCTACAAGACCTACCTGAAGCTGCTGAACAAGCTGGGCGAGGACAATATGCCGGGGACGGCGCTGGACGGGCTGACCGAGGCCTGCGGCTGGCTGAAGCGCGAGGATCTGGTGCACCGTTACGGCAATCTGTCACTGAGCGTGGCGGACCGGAAATACAGCCAGTTCCCCGCCCATCCGCTGCCGGACGTGTCGCCACCGGCTTTCGACGGGAGTAGCCCAGAGCGCAACCTGATCGTCTTTTCGCTGTTCGGCGCCCGCCCGCGCTATTGCGAGAGCGCGCTGAAGAACGTGGAGGCCGCGCGCGAGCTGTTCCCGCAATGGCGCTGCCGCTTCTATGTCGACGATTCGGTGCCGCAGGCAGTGCTGGCCCGCTTGAAGGAGGCTGGCGCACAGGTTGTGCGAGTTGACGAAGCGACCCGCAGCGCCATCCCCGCGACCATGTGGCGTTTCCTGGTGATGGAGGACCGCGAGGTCTCGCGCTTCCAGGTGCGTGACGCCGATTCGCTGCTCTCCGAGCGCGACCGCGCAGCGGTGGAGGCCTGGCTGCAGAGCGGCTGCTGGTACCACCACATGCGCGATTACTTCAGCCACACCGAATTGCTGCTGGCGGGGATGTGGGCCGGCTGCCACAACCCGAATCTGCCGGGCATCCGCGAGCTGATCGCGCAGTACCTGAAGGAGGAGAAAGCCCACCAGCGCTTCGCCGACCAGTACTTCCTGCGCCGCAGCCTGTGGCCGACCATCCGCCAGAGCCTGCTGAGCCATGACGATCTGTTCGGCTTCCTCGGGGCGCAGCCCTTCCCGCCCCACGCGCCGGTGCGCTGGCGGACGGAGTCCTTCCATGTGGGCTGCAATGCCAGCTACCAGGGCATCAAGGTGCAGAGCAAGCTGAAGGACGGCGAGTTGCAGCCCTGGGGGTTGTTCGATGCCGAGGGCACGCTGCTGTGTCGTTACGAGACGCCGGTGGCCAGGGGACACCGGGAGGAATGGATGCCCTACTTCCTCTGCGAAGCCATTGCGGATGGCAGTTGCACGGTGCGTAGCCTGGCCAGGTGAGCAAGCTCGCCCTTCACGCGCGCGGGCAGAGCCCGATCCTACAGCGCGGCGGGGACATCCGCAGGATGGCTGGGGCCCGGGCGATACCCATGCTGGCCGTGCAGCGGATCGATGGGTATCGCTGCGCTCCACCCCATCCTACAAAGCCGCCCGAAGTCAGTCGATGCGGCGTCAGTAGACTTCCGGCACCTGCAACTCCTGCGGAGTGGGATGCCGGCGATAGCCTTCGTGGCGCTGCCGCTCGGGCAGGCTGACGGCGGGCTGATGCACTTCCTGATAGGGGATCTGCTGCAGCAGGTGGTGGATGCAGTTGAGCCGGGCCTTCTTCTTGTCGTCGGCCTGGACGATCCACCAAGGCGCTTCGGCGATGTGGGTGCGTTCGAGCATCACTTCCTTGGCCTTGGTGTAGGACTCCCAGCGGCGCCGCGATTCCAGGTCCATGGGGCTGAGCTTCCACTGCTTGAGCGGGTCGTGGATGCGGCTGAGGAAGCGGTAGTGCTGTTCCTCGTCGGAGATGGAGAACCAGTACTTGAGCACCTGCACGCCGGAGCGCACGAGCATGCGTTCGAACTCGGGCACGCTGCGGAAGAATTCCTCGTACTGGGCGTCGGTGCAGAAGCCCATCACCCGTTCGACGCCGGCGCGGTTGTACCAGCTGCGGTCGAACAGGACGATCTCCCCCGCCGCCGGCAGGTGCGAGACGTAGCGCTGGAAGTACCACTGGGTGCGTTCGCGGTCATTCGGTGCAGGCAGCGCGGCAACCCGGCAGACGCGCGGATTCAGGCGCTGGGTGATGCGCTTGATCACACCGCCCTTGCCGGCGGCATCGCGGCCTTCGAAGAGGATGACTACCTTGTGGCCGGTCTTCACCACCCAGTTCTGCAGCTTGACCAGCTCGGCCTGCAGGCTGAACAGGGTGTGGAAGTAACGCTGGCGCGCCAGGCGTTCCTCGTGGGTCTGCAGGCTGCCGTGGCGCAGCCCTTCGAAGTCGTAGAGTTCGTCGAACAGTTCGAGTTCGAGCTCTTCGTCGCGGTCATCCAGCAGGTCGCGCTGGACGCGTCGTGGGAAGTTCTTGTCATCGAGCAGCATGGTGGTTTGCCTTGTGCCGTCACTGGCTCAGTCACATCGCGTGACACTTTCATGACAGAAAAATGTAGTCATGCTTTGTGACGAATTCATGACAGCCAGTGAAAGAAATTTCTTACAAAGCCCGTGCTAGAGCGTTCCTCGATAGGACACCCGATGAATTAAGAAGGTCTTAACGGCGCCAGCGCACCGATGAATGGGGCTGCCAGCAAGGCGATATCAGCGCAGGGAAACGGCCGCGAATTTCCGTCCACGGCCGTTAACAGGAAGGGAACGGGTCAGGCGTCGGCCAGCGGGCGCGGCTTGTTGACGTACTTGAAGGTACCGGTCGCGGTGGCAACGACCACGCCCTGGCTGTTGCGCAGCTCGCCCTCGCAGAAGGCAATGGAACGGGTGTGATGCTGGACCTTGCCGTGGGCTTCGAGCACCTCGCCCACTTCGCCGCCGGGGCGCAGGAAGCTGGTCTTCATCTCCACAGTCACCACGCCGCGATAGGCTTCGTCGGCATCGCTGGCGCTCAGGGCCATGGCGACGTCGAGCAGGGTCATGATCAGGCCACCGTGGGCGTTGGCCCAGCCGTTCACATGCTGCGGTTCGACACGTATGACCAGACGGCCCGGCCCGTTGCCATCTTCCGCCGGGGCGTGGCGGAACTGCAGGAAATCGAGCATGGGAATGGCGATGCCACGGTGGGCGGTGTAGAGCTTGAGCTGGTCGATATCGAGGGGCATGGGGCTTCCTGGCACGTCAAATGGGGCCAGGCGATGTTCTCCGCTCCGGCCGGCGGATCGCAAGCCCGGCGCGGCTTCATGCATGGCGGGAATGCCCGTCGATTGCAGCGCTCAGGCGGCCGGGCGACGCCCCTCGCCGCGGGTGGTTAGCGCGAGCGGCGGGTGCCGTTCTTCTTTTCGCTCTGGCGCTCGACGGCCTGGACGAAGAGCTCCTCGACCAGCAGCGACTGGATCGGCGCGCGGGTTTCCAGCGACAGGCTCATGGATTCCAGCTTCTGGTTCACCCCCAGGCGGGCGATGCCGCACAGCAGGATGCGCTGGGCGCCGAAGATGTTGCCCTTGTCGACCAGCACTTCCCGGGGCTTTTCGCCATCCAGGTAGCTGATCTTGAGGGCAATGGCGGTGTCGTCGCGCACGGCGAGATTGAGCCAGGTGGCGACATTGAACTCGACGACCCAACCCAGGCCGGTCTTCTTGGCCACGGCTTCACGGACCAGGTGAGCAGGCACCGGTCCCAGGGGGGTACTGTGGTTTTCCATGGGCTACTTCTGACTGCTGCGGGTAGAGCGAAATGCGCTAACGGAAGACCTGATTTTATGTGAAGCAGTTCAAGTTTTCAGCCGGGAATTTGTAAGACATCGGCTACCAGGTATGCGCGACGTTACAGAAGCGAACCGCTCTGGAATGCCGTTTCCCGCAGGGAAAGGGATGAAGGACGCACAGCGGTGGCTCCGGAATATGGAATACAGTCCGACGAAGTGAATTAGCGGGGGATTAACGCGGTGCGAGGCCAGACCGGCGGTGGCCGGTTAAGGCCCGTGAGGTGATGCGGGATGGTGGGGTGCAGGCAGGAGCGAGGGGGACGCCCAGTTCCTGCTCGCGAACGGGTTACCCGGCGGCACCTCAACTGGGCGGTTCGCGAGCAAGCTCGCTCCTACAAAAATCGCGTCATTCCGAGTCAGTCACGCAACTCTTCGACCAGGCTCGCCACCGTCACCAGCACCGCGCCGGCCAGTGCCTTGGAGCGCGCCCCGCTCCACCCGGTGCGCGGGTTCGGCGACAGGTTGTGGTCCTTGAACGGCATTTCCAGGGTCAGCGACAGGCAGTCGTAGGTGCGGCCGACATGATTGCAGGCCAGGGTCAGGTTGGCCTTGCCCGGGGCATCCTTCGGATAGCCGTGCACGCTCTGGAATTCGCCGTTGGCCTCCAGGCGCTCGCGGAACAGGCTTTCCAGGCGATCCAGGCGTGGGGTGAATTCCGGGTTGCCCTCGCAGCCAGCGGCGAACACGAAGGGGATTTCCTCGTCGCCATGCACGTCGAGGAACAGGTCCACGCCGTAGTTGGCCATCTGCTGCTGGACGAACAGCACTTCGGGGCTTTCCTCGGCGCTGGGGGCGGCCCAGGCGCGGTTGAGGTCCTTGCCGGCGGCGTTGGTGCGCAGGTGGCCATGGAAGGCGCCGTCCGGGTTCATGTTCGGCACCAGGTAGAAATCGGCGCGCTCCAGCAGATGCTGGATGTCGGCATCGCCGGATTGCAGACGCTCGATCAGGCCTTCCATGAACCACTCGGCCATGTGCTCGCCGGGGTGCTGCTGCGCGATCAGCCAGATCTTGCGCGCACCCGTCGCGCCCTTGCCGATGCGCAGCAGGGGCAGCTCGCGGCCTTCGAGGCTGTGCCCGGTGGCGAGCAGTTCGGCGCCATTGGCCTGGGCGCGCTTCACCAGTTCGGCGTGGCGCGCGCGGCTGTAGGGCTCGAAGTAGGCGAACCAGGCCTGGGGCTGCTCGGCATCGAGGCTGAAGTGCAGGCCGTTGGCGTCGTAGGTACTCGGCACGCGGAACCACTCGCGCTGGTCGAACGACGCCACGGCGTTGTAGCCCGGCCAGCCGCCGGTGTAGCTGGAGCCGGGGGTGTTGGTCAGGCTGAACTGGTACTGCTGGCCGGGCTCGAGCCCCTCGGCCTTGAAGTGGAACCACTGGAAGTGCGGGCTTTTCGTGTCCGGGCGCAGCGCCAGGCGCACGTGGCGCGGGTCGCTGTCGTCGATGACCTGGATGTTGCCGCTGTCGAAATCGCAGTCGATCTTCATGAATTCTCCGTAGGCGCACGAACCTGAGGCGCCAAAGCCCTGCATTTTCGCCCTCCCCGCCGCGCCTGTCATGTAGCGGCGACTTGCCGGCGCAAACATATTATGCCTGTAATATAAATCAGGTAACGGATTGAAGCGGCCCTGCGCTGGTGATCCAGCGACCACCGGCTAACCTCGATTGACCTTTTCCACTGACGCTTTTCCAAGCATGGAGAACACGGCATGAGCGCATACGATGTGATCGTCATTGGCGGCGGCCCCGGTGGCTACAACGCCGCGATTCGCGCGGGCCAGCTGGGCCTGAAAGTCGCCTGCGTGGAGGGCCGCGAAACCCTCGGCGGCACCTGCCTGAACGTCGGCTGCATGCCGTCCAAGGCGCTGCTGCATGCATCCGAGCTGTATGAGGCGGCAGCCGGCGGCGAGTTCGCCAACCTCGGCATCCAGGTCAAGCCCAAGCTGGACCTGGCACAGATGATGAAGCAGAAGGCCGAAAGCGTGACCGCGCTGACCAAGGGCGTGGAGTTCCTGTTCCGCAAGAACAAGGTGGACTGGGTCAAGGGCTGGGGCCGCATCGACGGGCCGGGCAAGGTCGAGGTGACTGCCGCCGATGGCAGCAAGAGCACGCTGACCGCCAAGGACATCATCATCGCCACCGGCTCGGAACCCTCCCCGCTGCCGGGCGTGGAAGTCGACAACCAGCGCATCCTCGATTCCACCGGCGCGCTGTCCATTCCCGAGGTGCCCAGGCACCTGGTGGTGATCGGCGCCGGCGTCATCGGCCTGGAACTGGGCTCGGTGTGGCGCCGCCTGGGCGCGGAGGTCACGGTGATCGAATACCTCGACCGCATCTGCCCCGGCATGGACCTGGAAACCGCGAAGACCTTCCAGCGCGCGCTGACCAAGCAGGGCATGAGCTTCAAGCTGGGCTCGAAGGTCACCCAGGCCAAGGTCAGCGGCAAGCAGGTGACCCTGAGCGTGGAGCCTGCCGCCGGAGGCGCGGCGGAGTCCATCCAGGCCGATTACGTACTGCTCGCCATCGGCCGCCGTCCCTATACCCAGGGCCTCGGGCTGGAGAGCGTGGGCCTGACCACCGACAAGCGCGGCATGCTGGAGAACCACGAACACCGCAGTGCCGTGCCGGGTATCTGGGTGATTGGCGACGTGACTTCCGGCCCGATGCTCGCGCACAAGGCCGAGGACGAGGCCATCGCCTGCGTCGAGCTGATCGCCGGCAAGGCCGGGGAAGTGAACTACGAGGTGATCCCCAGCGTGATCTACACCCATCCGGAGGTCGCCACCGTGGGCAGGACCGAGGAGCAGCTCAAGGCCGAGGGTCGCGCCTACAAGGTCGGCAAGTTCCCCTTCACCGCCAACAGCCGGGCGAAGATCAACCACGAGACCGAGGGCTTCGTGAAGGTGCTGGCGGACGAGCGCAGCGACGAGATCCTCGGTGTGCACATGATCGGCCCGAACGTCGGCGACATGATCGCGGAGTACTGCGTGGCCATGGAGTTCCGCGGCGCCGCCGAGGACATCGCGCGCACCTGCCACCCGCACCCGACCCGCTCCGAGGCGTTGCGCCAGGCGGCGATGAATGTGGACGGCTGGGCCATGCAGGCCTGACCGCCGGTCGCTTCTGACGAGTGGTAGATGCGGCGCAATAGCGCACCCACCACAGCGCTGCAGGCCACGGCTGACGGGGCCTGCAGCGATCCGCTCGGTTTTATTTGCGACTACTTTGTGTACAAACGCGACATGGGCTGTGACTTTCTTCGACTCTGAAACCATCAATTGCGTGAACGAACACGAAAGTGGATGAACCGCTTTCGCCACCTTCGCAATGGATTACCGCAGAGAGATCACAACCATGCATGCGACTCTTCGTTTCAACGAGGCTCTGCTGATCACCGGACGAGCCTTCCAACCCTTCAATTGTGTGACCTGGGTTGACCAAGGGGGCGACGGCAGCCTCGACCTGTCCGTCCTCGATCGTACCGGTGCCCGCCTGCTGGGCCTCACCCGCATCCCCAGCTCCGCCTACTCCGACCCGGAGCAGCTCGAAGGCCTGCTGAACCAGGCCCGCGACGAGCTGAACCGCGAAGGCTACCGCCTGCAGGAATGGCACATGCCCGCCTGATCGGCAGATCGGCACCGCGAAAGAGCCCGGCCCCGGCCGGACTTTTTCATGGGCGCTGCCAGCCGTCGGCCAGCGCTCAATTTCCCGCCCCATCCGCCGATAGCGCGTTATCGGTCGCACCTCCTGCTGCATCGTTTCAGCTTCGAATCCGAACCCAGGCTTTCCACTCGTCCGATTCCCGCTCTGTGGCGAGGGATTCGCGGGCGCAGCGACCGACAATGATGGCAATTTGCAGCCATCCTGTGTTTTGCTTCCCCCAGTCTCGTCTTCCACCGGGCCTTCGGCACGCAGTACGGTCTTCGTTCAATGCTCGATCTGCAGCGATATTTCTACAGCGGCGACACCCCTTCGCTGCTGGTTTTCGGCGAGCACAACACGGCGCTGGTGGCGCTCTCCATCCTCATCGCCATCTTCACCTCGGCCATGGCCCTGCAGCTGTCGGGCGTGGCGCGGCTGGCGCGCAGCCCGTTCTACCGTCAACTGGCCATCGGCACCGGCGCAGTGGCGCTGGGCGGCGGCGTGTGGGCGATGCACTTCATCGGCATGCTGTCCTTCCAGCTCTGCGCGACGGTGCGCTATGACCCGCTGATCACCCTGCTCTCCGGCCTGCCGAGCCTGTTCGCCTCGTGGATCGCCCTGAGCCTGCTGGCGCGGCGCAACGTCAGCCGCCTGCAACTCATCGGCGGCGGCGTATTGGTCGGTGCCGGCATCGGCTCCATGCACTACAGCGGCATGGCCGCCATGCAGATGGCCCCGCTGCTGCGCTACGACCCGTGGATGTTCGCCCTGTCGATCCTGGTCGCCGTGGTGCTGGCGGTGATCGCGCTGTGGGTGCGCTTCGGCCTGCGCGGGCGGATGCGGCCGAACCTGACCATCCTGGTCAGCGGCGTGGTGATGGGCCTGGCGATCGCCGGCATGCACTACACCGGGATGGCCGCGGCGCGCTTCGTCGGCACCGAGGAATTCGGCGTCCCGCAGGGCGTGCAGGGCAGCTTCTGCCTGGCGATGGCGGTGTCCATGGCCACCATCAGCCTGAGCATCTGCGTCGCCGCGGTGAATGGCCTGCTGCGCTACCGCCAGCTGTTCCAGGAACTGCAGCGCCGGCGCAAGCACCTGGATTCGCTGCTCGACGCCGCCGTCGAGGCCATCCTCACCATCGACCACACTGGCGTGATCCGCTCGGTCAACCACGCCGTGCTGCGCCTGTTCGGCTGGCACCCGCACGAACTGGTCGGCCAGAGCATGCAGGTACTGATGAACGAGGCCTACGGGCACCAGTTCCGCATCGCCCTGGAAAGCTACAAGCGCAGCGGCGAGCGCCAGTTCCACAATTCCGAACTGGAGCTGGAAGGCCTGACCCGCGACGGCCGTGAATTCCCCGCCCGGGTCAGCCTCGGCGTCACCGATCACGACGGCAAGCCCTGGTTCGTCGTGTTCGTCGCCGACATCAGCGAGCGCCGCGTGATGGAGCAGGCCCTGCGCACCAGCGAGGAACAGTACCGCTCGCTGATCCGCAACATGCCCGGCATCGCCTTCCGGGTGCTGCCGGACGACGTCTGGAGCACGCTGTTCGTCAGCGACGCGGTCGAGGCCGTCACTGGCTGGTCGGCACAGGACTTCATCGACCGGCGTATCACCTTCGGCGAGCTGTATCACCCCGATGACCAACCGGCGGTGAACGAAGAAGTCCGCCGTGCCATCGCCGAGCGCCGCAGCTACGTCGTCGAGTACCGCATGTTCGACCGCAGCGGCGCCGAGCATTGGATCTGGGAAGGCGGCAGCGCCTGCTACGACGAAGCCGGCAAGCCGCAGTGGATCGACGGCGTGCTGCTCGACCAGACCGAAACCAAGCTGCTGAGCAACGAGTACGAGGGCAAGGTCACCGCCATCGGCCGCGCCATGGCGCTGATCGAGTTCGACCTGGAAGGCCGCGTACTCGCCGCCAACGAGAACATCCTCGAACTCTTCGGCTACACCGAGGCCGAGGTGCTGGGCCAGCACCACAGCCTGTTCTGCCCGCCGGACGTGGCCGCCAGCGCGAAGTACCAGGCATTCTGGCAGGGGCTGCGCGACGGCGAGTACAGCGCCGGCGAGTACCGCCGCCTGGCCAGGGACGGACGCGAGGTGTGGATCCACGCCACCTACAACCCGATCCTCGATTTCGACGGCAAGCCGGTGAAGGTGGTGAAACTGGCCACCGACCTCACCCCGCGCCGCGTCATGGAGCAGGAGCTGCGCAGCGCCCGCGACCGCGCCGAACAGGCCGCTGCCGCGCGCAGCAGCTTCCTCGCCAACATGAGCCACGAAATCCGCACGCCGATGAATGCCATCATGGGCTTCACCGAACTGCTGCTGGATTCGCCGCTGGAAGAGAACCAGCGGCGCTACCTGAGCACCGTGCAGAACGCCTCGCGCTCGCTGCTGGGTCTGCTCAATGACATCCTCGACACCGCCAAGCTCGACCGTGGCGCCATCGAACTGGAAGCCCTCGACTTCTCCCTGCCGGAGCTGTGCGAGCAGGTCTGCGCGGCGCTGCGGCTGTCCGCCGAGCGCAAGGGCCTGAGCCTGCAGATCGACTACGGCCAGCGCGCCGGCGAGTACTTCCAGGGCGACCCGCTGCGCCTGCAGCAGGTGCTGACCAACCTGCTGGGCAATGCGGTGAAGTTCACCGAGCGCGGCGAAGTGCGGCTGATCATCAGCGGCGAACCGGGCGCCCTGCGCCTGGCCATCCGCGACACCGGCATCGGCATCGCCGCCGACCGCCTGGAGCGCATCTTCGACCCCTTCGCCCAGGCCGACGCTTCCATGAGCCGGCGCTTCGGCGGCACCGGGCTGGGCACCACCATCTCGCGCCAGCTGGTGGAGCTGATGGGCGGCCGCATCACCGTGGAGAGCCGGGTGGGCCAGGGCAGCGTGTTCACCGTCGACCTGCCGCTGCCGGCCGGCCGCAGCGTGCAGCCGACTACTCGCAGCCACGCACCGAGCCTGCCGCCGCTGCGCATCCTGGTGGCGGACGACGTACCGCAGAACGTCGAGCTGCTGGAGCTGAACCTGCGCCGTCTGGGCCACCGCCCGCACAGCGTCGGCGACGGCCAGGCCGCCGTGGAGGCCTACAGCGGGCAGGACTTCGACCTGATCCTGATGGATGTGCAGATGCCCGGCATGGATGGCCTGGAAGCCACCCGGCGGATCCGCGGCATCGAGCAGGAGCGGGGCGCGGCGGCCGTGCCGATCATCGCCCTCACCGCCAGCGTGCTCGACCGCGACCGGCAGAACGCCCTGGACGCCGGCATGAACGGTTTCGCCAGCAAACCGCTGGACCTCGCCGGGCTGCTGGATGAAATGGCCCGTCTGCTCGGCGCCGCCCCGGCGGTACGCAGCGCACGAGCCAGCCAGCCCGCAACGCTGGCGACCCTGGACTGGAACGCCGGCGCGCACCTGTGGGGCGGCCCGCTGCCCATGGCGCGGGCCATCGTGCGCTTCCTCGACGAGCAGGAAGCTGGCCTCGCCACTTTGGAAAGCGCCGTGATCGACGGCGACCGTGCCGGCATCACCGCCCTCACCCACCGCCTGCGCGGTGCCGCCGCCAACCTCGCGCTGCCGCGTCTGGCCGGCGCCATCGGTGCGCTGGAAGGTGCCGCCGACCACGGTACGGCTGAGCAGCTGGGCACGGCACTGGAGCAAGTCCGTGCCGAGTTCGCCACCGTCCGCGAATCGGTGCCGCTGGTGCCGGAAGCAGTTGCCGAGGCTGTCGGCCAGGTCGTTGGCGAGACTGCCTCACAGGACCTGCGCGACGCGCTGCAAGCCCTGCAACTGGCCCTCTCCCGTGGCGGCCTCGACGACCAGGCGCTGGAACGCCTGCGCCTGGGCACCGCCCAGGGCGAGCACCGCGAGGCCTTCGAGGCCCTGCGCTACGCCATCGACGATTTCGACTTCGACCAGGCCCTGGAATGGGTCCGGACCCTCGGCACCCGCCTGGAGCGAGCATGACCCAGACCGCCCAAGATCATCGGCCCTGCCTGCTGCTGGTGGACGACGAAGCCACCAACCTCCAGGTACTGCGCCACATCCTGCAGGACGACTACCGCCTGCTGTTCGCCAAGGACGGCGACAAGGCGCTGGAGCTGGCCAACCGCGAACGCCCGGACCTGGTCCTGCTGGACGTGATGATGCCCGGCATGACCGGCTTCGAGGTGTGCCAACGGCTCAAGGCCGAGCAGAGCACCTGCGCGATTCCGGTGATCTTCGTCACCGCCCTGGCCGACGTGCCGGACGAGGCCAAGGGCTTCGAGGTCGGCGCGGTGGACTACATCACCAAGCCGGTGAGTCCGCCCATCGTCAAGGCACGAGTGCGCACACACCTGTCACTGGTCCGCGTGGAAGAGCTGCGCGAGACTCGCCTGCAGATCGTCCAGCGCCTGGGCAAGGCCTCGGAGTACAAGGACAACGAGACCGGCCTGCACGTCATCCGCATGAGCCACTACGCGCAGATTCTCGCCCGCGCCGCCGGCTTCGCCGAGAAGGCCGCCGACGACCTGCTCAACGCCGCGCCCATGCACGACGTGGGCAAGATCGGCATTCCCGACGCCATCCTGCAGAAGCCGGGGCGCCTGGAAGAGGACGAATGGGCGGTGATGCGCCAGCACCCGGAGATCGGCGCGCGGATCATCGGCGAGCATGATTCGCCGCTGCTCACCCTGGCCCGCAGTATCGCCCTCACCCATCACGAACGCTGGGACGGCACCGGCTATCCCAACGGCCTGCGCGGCGAGGATATCCCCGTGGAAGGCCGCATCGTCGCCATCGCCGACGTGTTCGACGCGCTGACCAGCGTGCGCCCCTACAAGCCGGCATGGAGCGTCGAGGACGCAGTGGAGCTGCTGCGCCGGGAGAAAGGCAGCCAGTTCGACCCGGAGCTGGTAGAGCTGTTCCTCGGCTGCCTGCCCGAGATCCTCGCCGTGCGCGAGCGCTGGGCCGACGCCGGCTGAACGGCGAGCCGTGCAAATCCTGCTTTACTCTCAGGCCTTCCCCCCTGCCGAGAACAAGCAAGATGAATGCGAAACAGCACGACACCCTGCTGGCCATGCTGCAGGCCCGCTTCGACCAGCATCCCGAGCGCCACAAAGGTATCGACTGGGCGGACGTCCAGGCGCGCCTGAAGAGCGCCCCGGCCAAGCTCAAGGCCCTGGAGCAGATGGAAGCCACCGGCGGCGAGCCCGACGTGGTCGGCCGCGAGAGCGCCAGCGGCGCCATCCTGTTCTTCGACTGCTCCGCCGAAACCCCGGCCGGCCGCCGCAGCCTGTGCTATGACCGCGAAGCGCTGGACGCACGCAAGAAGGACAAGCCCGCCGGCTGCGCCACCGAGTTGGCCGCGCAGATCGGCATCGAGCTGCTGGACGAGGCGCAGTACCGCCAGTTGCAGGAGCTGGGCAGCTTCGACCTGAAGACCTCCAGCTGGCTGCGCACCCCCGGCTCCATGCGCAAGCTGGACGGCGCACTGTTCGGCGACCGCCGCTACGAACGGGTCTTCACCTACCACAACGGCGTGCAGTCGTATTACGCGGCGCGGGGCTTTCGCGGCGTACTGAAAGTCTGACGGAAGGCTTGATGTAGTCCGTTTCTGAACGATTCCTGTACCGCCGCTGAACTTTCCCAGGGCCGCCCGGCGGCCCTTGATACAGGTCAGGCGAATTCCTCCGGGTGGCGCGCAGCCTTGTCGCACCCCACTCGATGACGAGGAATCTTCCGTGAAAACCCCCGCCTGCCTTCTGCTCGCCAGCCTGCTGGTCGGTTGCGGCCCGACGCCTCCGGTGCCGGCCGACAGCGTGCGCCCGGTGAAGCTCTACAGCGTGCCCGCCGCGGCCGCCGAAGGTGTGCGTCAGTTCCCCGGCCAGTTGGTGGCCTCGGATGAAGTCGACCTGTCCTTCCGCCTCGCCGGGCATCTCAAGACCCTGGCGGTGAAGACCGGCCAGCGCGTGGAGCGTGGCCAGCTGATCGCCGAACTGGACGACGCCGACCTGCGCCTGCGCCTGCGTGACCGCGAGGCCACCTTCAACCTGGCCCGCGCCCAGTACCAGCGTGTGGCCACGCTCAACGAGCGACAACTGGTCGCCCGGGCCGAGCTGGACCAGCGCAAGGCCCAGCTGGATTCCGCCGAGGCCGCGCTGAAACTGGCCCGACAGGAACTCGGCTATGCGCGCCTGACCGCTCCGTTCGGCGGCGTCATCGCCCAACTGCCGGTGCAGAACCACCAGATGCTGCAACCCAAGCAGACCGTGGCGATCCTGCAGTCCGCCGACAGCTACGACGTACAGTTCCAGCTGCCGGAAAGCCTGCTGGAGCGCGTCGACGGCGCCAGCCTGCGCACTGACTACCAGCCCATCGTGCGCCTGGCCCGCGTGCCCGGCCGCGATTTCCCCGCGCAGTACAAGGAGCACAGCACCCGCCCCGATCCGGCGACCCTGAGCTACACCGTCACCCTGACCCTGCAGCGGCCGCAGGACGTCACCCTGCTGCCGGGCATGAGCGCCACCGTCGAGGTGGACTTCGCCCAGCTCGGCCGCGACACCCAGGCCATCCTGCGCATTCCGGTGGAAGCGGTGTTCAGCGCCGATGACGGCGCGCCGGGGCAGAGCCAGGTGTGGGTGGTCAAAGGCCAGGGCGACAGCCTGCACGTCGAGCGCCGTACGGTGCAGCTCGGCCAGCCGGGCGCCGCCGGCATCCAGATTCTTTCCGGGCTGGAGCCGGGCGAACACATAGTCGCCGCCGGCACCGCCGAGCTGCGCGAAGGCCAGCGCGTGCGCCCGTGGCAACGCGAACGGGGGCTGTGATGGACATCAGCGGCTATTTCATCCGCAACAAGGTCAGCAGCTGGATCGTCATCCTCCTGCTGGCCCTCGGCGGCCTCTACGCGATCCTCGAGATCGGCCGCCTGGAAGATCCGGCCTTCACCGTGAAGACCGCCGTGGTCGCCACCCGCTACGCCGGCGCCTCGCCGCAACAGGTCGAGGAGGAGGTCACCTACCCGCTGGAGAACGCCATCCAGCAGCTGGCCTACGTCGACAAGCTCACCTCGATTTCCAGCGCCGGGCTGTCGCAGATCACCGTCAACGTGAAGCCGCAGTATCGCGCCGGCGAACTTCCGCAGATCTGGGACGAGCTGCGGCGCAAGGTCAACGACCTCGCCCCGCATCTGCCGCCGGGCGTTGCGCCGCCGCAGGTGAACGATGATTTCGGCGACGTCTACGGCATCCTCCTGTCGCTGTCCGGCGACGGCTACAGCTACCAGGAACTGCGCGACTATGCCGACTACCTGCGCCGCGAGCTGGTGCTGGTGCCGGGGGTGAGCAAGGTGGTGGTTTCCGGGCTGCAGGCCGAGCAGGTTCAGGTGGAAGTCTCGCGGGAGAAGATGAACGCCATGGGCGTACCGCTGCAGCGCCTGGTGGACCTGCTGAACCGGCAGAACGTGGTGTCCGACGCCGGCAGCCTGCGGGTCGGCAGCGAGAGCATCCGCCTGCACCCCACCGGCGAGTTCGCCGACGTCGGCGAGCTGGAGCGCCTGCTGGTCAGTGCACCGGGCAGCGCCCAGCTGATCCGCCTCGGCGACATCGCCATGGTGCAGCGCGGCTTCACCGACACGCCGAGTCACCTCTGGCGTGCGGACGGCAAGCCGGCGCTGGCACTGGGCATCGCCTTCGCCCCGCAGGTCAACGTGGTGAAGGTCGGCGACGCGCTGCACCAGCGTCTTGACCAGCTGGAAAGCGAACGCCCGGCGGGCATGCAACTCACCCCCTTCTATGACCAGGCCGTGGAAGTGCACGGTGCGGTCAACGGCTTCCTGCTCAGTTTCGTCACCGCGCTGGCCATCGTCGTCGGCACGCTGCTGGTGTTCATGGGCCTGCGCAGCGGGCTGGTGATCGCCGGGGTGCTGGCGCTCAACGTGCTGGGCAGCCTGCTGCTGATGTACCTGCTGGGCATCGAGCTGCAGCGCATCAGCCTCGGCGCGCTGATCATTTCCCTGTGCATGCTGGTGGACAACGCCATCGTCGTGGTCGAGGGCGTGCTGGTCGGCCGCCTGCGCGGCCAGGGCATCGACGCCGCGATCCGCCACATCGTCCGCCTCACCGCCCTGCCGCTGCTCGGCGCCACGGTGATCGCGGTGCTTGCCTTCGCGCCCATCGGCCTGTCCTCGGACTCCACCGGCGAATACTGCCGCTCGCTGTTCGACGTGCTGCTGGTGTCGCTGCTGCTCAGCTGGATCACCGCCATGACCCTGGCGCCGCTGTTCGCCCGCTGGGCCTTCGCGAAGATGCCGGTGCAGGCGGACAGCGCCGAGCCGCACAACGGCTGGCTGTACCGTACCTACCGCGGCCTGCTGGAAGCCTGCCTGCGCCAGCGCGCGCTGACCCTGGGCGTGCTGGCGGTGGCGCTGGCTGCCTCCCTGCTGGGCTTCTCCCAGGTGCGGCAGAATTTCTTCCCGCCGGCCAACACGCCGATGTTCTTCGTCGACCTGTGGCTGCCCCAGGGCACCGCCATCGAGCACACCCGCGACTTGGCCGCCGAGATCGACCGGCACATCACCGCCCTGCCGGGTGTGGAGCGCACGGTGACCAGCATCGGCCAGGGTGCGCCGCGCTTCATCCTCACCTACGGCGCCGAGCGCCAGCATGCCAACTACGCCCAGGTTCTGGTGCGCACCGAGAACCGCGCGCAGATTCCGGGGTTGATCGCCGACCTGCAGCACTACCTCGACGAGAACTACCCGCAGGTGCAGACCGGCCTCAAGCGCCTGATGTTCGGCCCCTCCAACGGCAGCGCCATCGAAGTGCGCCTGACCGGGCCGGACCCGCAGGAACTGCGCCGCCTCGGTGCGCAGGTGGGCGACATACTCGCTGCCGACCCGGTGGCCACTGGTGTCAGCCACGACTGGCAGGCCCGCGCGCTGCTGGTCCGCCCGCAGTTCAACGAGGCCCGCGGCCGCGAGCTGGGCATCGACAAGCGCGACCTCGACAGCCTGCTGCGCATGAGCTTCAGCGGCCTGAGCGTGGGTATCTACCGCGACGGCACCCAGCAGATGCCCATCGTTGTGCGCGAACGCGATGTGGACGCCGGGCAGATCAACGACCTGATGCTGTGGAGCCCGGTGAGCCAGCGCTACCTGCCCATCGAGCAGGTGGTCGGCGGTTTCGACAGTGTCTGGGAGGACCCGCTGATCCTGCGCGAGGACCGCAAGCGCACGTTGACGGTGATGGCCGACGTCGCCCCGCAGAGCGGTGAGACCTCCTCGCAACTGCTGGGCCGGGTCCGCCCGCAGATCGAGGCGCTGCCGCTGCCGCCGGGCTACGAACTGGCCTGGGGCGGCGACGTGGAAAGCTCCAGCGACGCCCGCAACGGTGTGCTCGGCAGCCTGCCGATGGCCTTCCTGGCGATGTTCATCATCACCGTGCTGATGTTCTCCTCGCCGCGCAAGGCGCTGCTGATCTGGCTGACCGTGCCGCTGGCGATGATCGGCGTAACGCTGGGCTTCCTGCTTACCGGCATCCCCTTCGGCTTCATGGCGCTGCTGGGGCTGCTGAGCCTGTCCGGCATGCTGGTGCGCAACGGCATCGTGCTGCTGGAGGAAGTCGACAACCTTGCCGAAAGCGGCCAGCCGCCGCGCGAGGCGCTGGTGAATGCTGCCTGTGCGCGCCTGCGGCCGATCTGCCTGACCGCGCTGACCACCATCCTCGGCCTGGCGCCGCTGCTGCTGGACGCCTTCTTCCAGAGCATGTCGGTGGTGATCATGTTCGGCCTGGGCTTCGCCACGCTGCTGACGCTGATCGTGCTGCCGGTGTTGTATGCCAGCGCGTATCGCCTTGGCAGCGCGGAGGTAAGCGCGCGCTGATTTGGCAAGATTCGTGGGGGGACTGACGTTGCCGCCAGCGTCGGTCACCGCCACACTCGTGGCATCCAATGAACGAGCCCTGCCATGGAATCGCCGCGCCGCATCGCCTGCCTGCTCTACCCCGAGGTCATGAGCCTGGACATCACCGGGCCGCTGCAGGTATTCGCCTCCGCCAACGTCGAGCGCCAGCGCCAGGGCCTGGCGCCGCTCTACGAGTTGCTGGTGCTGGGCGAACAGGCCGGGCCGGTGGCGACTTCCGCCGGGATACGTATCTGCGCTGACCAGGCGTGGCGCAAAGTCGACCCCGCGACCCTGGACACCCTGCTGGTGCCAGGCGGCCTGGGCGTTCCCGATCAATGCCAGAACAGCGAGCTGCTGCACTGGCTCGCCGCCGCCGAGCCCCAGGTGCGCCGGCTCGGCTCGGTGTGCTCCGGCGCGCTGATCCTCGCGGCTGCCGGCGTGCTCGACGGTCGCCCGGCCACCACGCACTGGGCGGATGTCGATGAACTGTGCGCGGGCTTCCCCGAAGTCCTGGTCCAGGGCGACCGCCTGCATACCTATGATCCGCAGCGCCGCGATGGCGACGACCACGTGTTCACCTCGGCGGGCGTCACCGCCGGCATCGACCTCGCCCTGGCACTGGTCGAGGCCGACCTCGGTCGCGCGCTGGCACTGGCGGTCGCGCGGCGTCTGGTGATGTTCCTCAAGCGCCCTGGCGGGCAGGCGCAGTTCAGCCACTGGCTGACCCCGGAGCCGACACGTACGCCGCGACTGGCCGCACTGCTGGAGTGGATACCGGCGCACCTGGGCAACGACCTGTCGCTGGAAGCCCTGGCCGAGCAGGCCTGCATGAGCCCGCGCACGCTCTCGCGGGTGTTCATCAGCGAACTGGGCATGGGCCCCGGCCGCTACGTCGAACGGGTACGCCTGGAGGCGGCGCGCGCGCTGCTGCAGGACGCCCAGGCATCGATCAGTACGGTGTCGCGCCTGTGCGGCTTCGGCCATCCGGAGAATCTACGCCGGACCTTCCACAAGCATCTGGCGATCAGCCCCCAGGAATACGCCGAACGCTTCGGCCAATTGCACTGACAACCACCACCCTCCAAGGAGAAGGCCATGCTAGAACTCCGCCCCGGCTGTGAATGCTGTGACCGCGACCTGCCCGGCGACAGCGCCGACGCGCTCATCTGCAGCTTCGAATGCACTTTCTGCCGTGATTGCGCCGAACAGGTACTGCACGGCAAGTGCCCGAACTGCGGTGGCGAGCTGGTGCCGCGCCCCCGCCGGCCGCTGGAAGAGCTCGCTGCCAATCCGGCCTCGACCCAGCGGGTGCTCAAGCCGGCAGGCTGCCAGGGATGACTCCTGTGTCGGCAAGGAGCTGTAGGGCGGATAACGCTTGCGGCGTTATGCGCCCTACGTGACTGAAAGTCTGTGCCAGGATTTACCCTCTCCCCCGCCCTCTCCCTGAAGGGAGAGGGAGCTATCCGTGCCGGCTGACGCCGTGGTTTCAGCCGGCACCGAACCAGTCCCCTCTCCCTTCAGGGAGAGGGTTAGGGAGAGGGCAAGCCCCCTCGCAGGATTTCATGCAGGAGCGGACTCCGTCCGCGATGGGGCCGCATCACGCCGATGCCCTCTGCGTATGCATCGGGCGCCGGCCCTGCCGGCGGTTCGCGGGCAGGGCCCGCTCCTACAGGAAGCTGCAAGCAGGGAGCGGAAACGAAAAAGGCGACCCGAAGGTCGCCTTTTCGCTGCTTGATCGCCTGACTTAGTAGTAGGCGTTCTCGCGATTGCTGTGGTCGGTGACGTCACGTACACCCTTCAGCTCCGGGATGCGTTCGATCAGGGTCTTCTCGACGCCATCCTTCAGGGTCATCTCAACCGCGCCGCAGCCCTGGCAACCACCACCGAAACGCAGCACGGCGATGTTGTCCTCGACCACGTCCACCAGGCTCACCTGGCCGCCGTGGCTGGCAAGCCCCGGGTTGATCTCGGTCTGCAGGTAGTAGTTGATGCGCTCGGTGAGCGGGCTGTCTTCGTTGACCATCGGCACCTTGGCGTTGGGCGCCTTGATGGTCAGCTGGCCACCCATGCGGTCGGTGGCGTAATCGACCACGGCGTCGTCCAGGAACGGCTCGCTGACGGCGTCGATGTAGGCGGTGAAGGCTTTCAGGCCGACCGGGGTGTCTTCCGGCTTCTGCTCGCCCGGCTTGCAGTAGGCGATGCAGGTTTCGGCGTACTGGGTGCCCGGCTGGGTGATGAAGATGCGAATGCCGATGCCGGGAGTGTCCTGCTTGGACAGCAGCTCGGCCAGGTAATCCTGTGCGGCTTCGGTGATGGTGATAGCGCTCATGGCAACTCCTCGCAAACGTGGCGCCAGTTTACGCCATTCGGGGGGCAGGTAGAAAGCCCTACTGTTTTAGTAGGAATAATTCGCAGCTGGGCTGGATAGCCTGTAGCAGGAGCGAGCTTGCTTGCGAACAGCCCCGCTGCGGGGGTTGGTTCGCGAGCAAGGACTCGGCGTCCCCCTCGCTCCTACATGTCCGGCTTAAAGGTTCTCGTAGCGGTTCATGTCCAGCACGCCCGCCTCCACCGGCTCGGTTTCGTGCAGGTAGGCGTCGAGGTCGTGGAAGTAGAACCAGAACTGCGGATGGCTGCGGCGGATACCCCAGCGGTCGGCGACCTTCTCGAAATCCTCCGCGCTCTTCACCTGCTCCAGCGCAGCGACGAAATCGCCCACCTCAGCGGCCTTCAGGTTGAACATGAAGTTCGGGTAGCTCGACAGCACGCCGGGGTAGATGGTCAGGGTGTCCAGCCCCGGCTGGTAGCGCAGGGATTCACCCGCGATGAAAGCAACGTTGCTGTGCGCGCGGTTGCGCAGCACGGTGTAGATTTCGCGCTGGCCGTCCGGCAGTTCAACGCGCAGCATGGTCGCTTCCGGGAACTGGTCGATCACCGGCAACCCGGCCGCAGGGCGGCTGACCAGGCGGCTGAAGGCCTGTTCGGCGTCCTGCAGCGGCGCAGCGACAGTGCTGCGGTAGCAGGCGCCGTTCTCGCACAGGTTGATCGGGTCGGGCCGCGCATTGAGCGCCACGTAGTTCTTCAGCAACTGCTTGGCGAACGCCTGCTTGGCGCCCTTCTCCGGCAGGAACAGCCCGGTCGGCGCGTCGCTGTCGTTGTTGTAGTAATCGGCCCACATCTTCAGCTTGCCGCTGCTCTGGTACCAGTCATCGAGCAGCTTCTTGCGATCGCCGACGGGCATCAGGCGCAGGAAGTTCTGCTCGGCGCCGTTGCGGATCAGGTCGAAATACAGGCGGGTCTGCGCCTGGTGGGCGACGTTGCCGAACACGTCGAAGTTCACCACCAACCCGTAGTAGGTGCGCTCCAGCAGCGGGTAGTCGAGCCACCAGATGGTCTGTGGCACGCCACCGATCAGGCCCTTGCGCACCGAGGCGCTGTCGTACTGGCGGAAGATGCTCAGCACGGCGTTGTCGTTACCGGCCCAGATATCCGCCCAGGTCGGCGCCGGCGCATCGTCATAGACGTCCTGGCGCAGCTCTTCGTACCGGTTGCGCTTGTCGCGGTAGGAGCGCCACTGCGACAGCATGGCGCCCATGTCGTCGATCTGCCCCGGCAGCGCCAGCAGCGGCGAGGCCTGGTGCTGGAATTTCGGGTCGGTAACGTAGAGGTCGTGGTCCGGGTCCTGGAACAGCGCCCAGAAGTTGTCGCGGATCACGTCGGTGGCGATCTGCCCGCGGCACACCGGCCCGCGGATGAAGGTGCGGACGAAGTATTCGGCGTTGTCCAGCATGAACTGGTAGCGCGCCCGCGCCGGGATCGCCTCGAAGGTCACGAAGGGGTTGGCGCGGTGCTGCAGGCCGTAGCCCGGCACCTTGTCGGTGTTCCAGGCGGTACCGTAGAACAGCTCCTGGTTGCGCTTTAGACGGGCCTCGTTGAGCGGATAGGTGATGTGCGTCTTGTGCACGATTACGCCCTGGATGGGCCACAGGCGGTAATAGAAGGTATTGCCCGGGTCATCGTTGGGGCGGCGCGTGGCGATCGGATCGATGGGCTGACCGCTGGGCGTGCGCGAACGTACCAGCTGGAAGAAATGCCCCGGCTCGCCGTGCTCGGTGAAATACAGGTGGGCAAGGAACAGGTGCTCGTAGATCCAGCGCGACACCAGGCTCTGGCGCGCACCGGGCTGGTTGAGGAAGCTTTCCCAGCCGGCAATCTGCGCCGCCTCGCCGCTGCCCGGCTGCCAGGCCTTCTCGTCCACCGGCGCGCCCTGGGCCAGCCAGGTCTTGATGGTCGAAAGCTGCTTGTCGGTGAGGCCGGTGACGGCGAAAGGCATGCCGCTGCGCGGGTTCTTCGCCACGAAATCGTCCATGGAGTCAGGTGTCGGGCACTGGTTGGTGCGGTAGATCGACAGGTCCAGCCCGTCGGGAATCTTCGCGTTGGGCACCAGCGGGTGCTCATGGCCCAGGTCGATCATCCGCGCCATCAGCGCCGCCTGGCTGCCGCGGCCATCGAGCACCGACCAGAAGTCCTTGCGCCGCCACTCATCGGCACCATGGGCGTCGAGGAACAGCCGGGTGGTCTCCTGCGCCTTGGTCCGCCCACCGTCGTACACCGGCAGCTTGTTCGCCCCGCGCTGCGCCCCTTCGGCAGCGGTCAGGTTGAGCTGGCACGGCGAGTCGTAGCAGGCGTGGCAGGCCACGCATTTCTCGGTGAAGATCGGCTGGATGTCCTTGGTGTAGGACAGCCCTCCCGCCTGGGCCAAAGCCGAAAACGCCAGGGACGCAATGAGCAACGTGAAGCGGGCTCGCAGGGACATGAAGGACTCCGGACATCAGGATGGAGCGGATTCTAGCGGGAGTGCCGGCGCAATGCGCTCCAACCAAAGACTGAACATGAGGAATCTTCATGTAAAACCGCGCGCGGTCAAATTTCCTGCAGCTTTGTTATCATCAGCGACCTTTCGTCACGCCTTTTTCCGAGACCTCCAATGATCGACCGTGCCGCACGCCTGCAAGCCCTCCAGCAAGCCCTCAAGGAGCGCATCCTGATCCTCGATGGCGGCATGGGCACCATGATCCAGAGCTACAAGCTGCAGGAAGAGGACTACCGTGGCGCGCGCTTCGCCGACTGGCCGAGCGACGTGAAGGGCAACAACGACCTGCTGCTGCTCAGCCGCCCGGACGTCATCCAGGCCATCGAGAAGGCTTACCTGGACGCCGGCGCCGACATCCTCGAGACCAACACCTTCAACGCCACCCGCGTGTCCCAGGCCGACTACGACATGCAGGAACTGGCCTACGAGATGAACGTCGAAGGCGCGCGCCTGGCCCGTGAAGTGGCCGACGCCAAGACCGCCGAGACCCCGGACCGCCCGCGCTTCGTCGCCGGCGTCCTCGGCCCGACCAGCCGCACCTGCTCGATCTCCCCGGACGTCAACGACCCTGGTTTCCGCAACGTCACCTTCGACGAACTGGTGGAAAACTACAGCGAATCCACCCGCGGCCTGATCGAAGGCGGCGCGGACCTGATCCTGATCGAGACCATCTTCGACACCCTCAACGCCAAGGCGGCGATCTTCGCCGTACAGGGCGTCTATGAAGAACTGGGCGTCGAGCTGCCGATCATGATCTCCGGCACCATTACCGACGCCTCCGGCCGTACCCTGTCGGGCCAGACCACCGAAGCCTTCTGGAACTCGGTGCGCCACGCCAACCCGATCTCCGTCGGCCTGAACTGCGCCCTCGGTGCCAAGGAATTGCGCCCCTACCTGGAGGAGCTGTCGACCAAGGCCGCGACCCACGTTTCCGCGCACCCCAACGCCGGCCTGCCGAACGCCTTCGGCGAGTACGACGAGACCCCGGCGGAAATGGCCGTGGTCGTGGAAGAGTTCGCCGCCTCGGGCTTCCTCAACATCATCGGCGGTTGCTGCGGCACCACGCCGGGGCACATCGAGGCCATCGCCAGGGCCGTAGCCAAGTACGCCCCGCGCGCGATTCCGGAAATCCCCCGCGCCTGCCGCCTGTCCGGCCTCGAGCCGTTCACCATCGACCGCAGCTCGCTGTTCGTGAACGTCGGCGAGCGCACCAACATCACCGGCTCGGCCAAGTTCGCCCGGCTGATCCGCGAGGAGAACTACGCCGAAGCGCTGGAAGTCGCGCAGCAGCAGGTGGAAGCCGGCGCCCAGGTAATCGACATCAACATGGACGAGGGCATGCTGGACTCGAAGGCCGCCATGGTCCGCTTCCTCAACCTGATCGCCTCCGAGCCGGACATCTCCCGCGTGCCGATCATGATCGACTCCTCCAAGTGGGAAGTGATCGAAGCGGGCCTCAAATGCATCCAGGGCAAGGGCATCGTCAACTCCATCTCCATGAAGGAAGGCGTCGAGCAGTTCAAGCACCATGCCCGCCTGTGCAAGCGCTATGGCGCTGCCGTGGTGGTGATGGCCTTCGACGAAGCCGGCCAGGCCGACACCCAGGCGCGCAAGGAAGAAATCTGCCAGCGCTCCTACGACATCCTGGTCAACGAAGTGGGCTTCCCGCCGGAAGACATCATCTTCGACCCGAACATCTTCGCGGTCGCCACCGGCATCGAGGAACACAACAACTACGCGGTCGACTTCATCGAGGCCTGCGCCTACATCCGTGACAACCTCCCCTACGCCCTGACTTCGGGCGGGGTGTCCAACGTGTCGTTCTCGTTCCGCGGCAACAACCCGGTGCGCGAGGCGATCCATTCGGTCTTCCTCTACTACGCGATCCAGAACGGCCTGACCATGGGCATCGTCAACGCCGGCCAGCTGGAGATCTACGACGAGATCCCCAAGGAGCTGCGCGACAAGGTCGAGGACGTGGTGCTCAACCGCAGCCCGGATGCCACCGAGGCGCTGCTGGCCATCGCTGACAATTACAAAGGCGGCGGCGCAGTCAAGGAAGTGGAAGACGAAGAGTGGCGCAGCCACAGCGTCGAGAAGCGCCTGGAGCACGCGCTGGTCAAGGGCATCACCACCTTCATCGTCGAGGACACCGAGGAGTGTCGGCAGAAATGCGCGCGCCCCATCGAAGTCATCGAGGGCCCGCTGATGAACGGCATGAACGTGGTCGGCGACCTGTTCGGCGCCGGCAAGATGTTCCTCCCGCAGGTGGTGAAGTCCGCCCGCGTGATGAAGCAGGCGGTGGCCCACCTGATCCCCTTCATCGAAGCGGAAAAAGGCGACAAGCCCGAGGCCAAGGGCAAGATCCTCATGGCCACCGTGAAGGGCGACGTACACGACATCGGCAAGAACATCGTCGGCGTGGTGCTGGGTTGCAACGGCTACGACATCGTCGACCTGGGCGTGATGGTCCCGGCGGAGAAGATCCTGCAGACCGCCATCGCCGAGAAGTGCGACATCATCGGCCTGTCCGGCCTGATCACCCCGTCGCTGGACGAGATGGTCCACGTCGCCAAGGAAATGCAGCGGCAGAACTTCCACCTGCCCCTGCTGATCGGCGGCGCCACCACCTCCAAGGCGCACACCGCGGTGAAGATCGACCCGCAGTACAGCAACGACGCCGTGGTCTACGTCACCGACGCCTCCCGCGCAGTGGGCGTGGCGACCACCCTGCTGTCCAAGGAAATGAAACCCGAGTACACCCGCAAGCTGCGCGAGGAGTACGCGGAAGTCCGCGAGCGCACCGCCAACCGCAGCGCGCGCACCGAACGCCTGAGCTACGAGCAGGCCATCGCCGCCAAGCCGAAGTTCGACTGGGCCGGCTACCAGCCGCCGGTGCCGAGCTTCACCGGCGTCAAGGTGCTGAATGACATCGACCTCAACGTGCTGGCCGAGTACATCGACTGGACGCCGTTCTTCATCTCCTGGGATCTGGCCGGCAAATATCCGCGCATCCTCACCGACGAAGTCGTGGGCGAAGCGGCGACCAGCCTGTTCAACGACGCCCAGGCGATGCTGAAGAAGCTGATCGGCGAGAAGCTCATCCGCGCCAAGGCAGTTTTCGGCTTCTGGCCGGCCAACCAGGTGCACCACGACGACCTGGAAGTCTATGGCGACGACGGCCACAAGCTGGCCACCCTGCACCACCTGCGTCAACAGACCATCAAACCCGACGGCAAGCCGAACTTCAGCCTGGCGGACTTCGTCGCGCCCAGGGACAGCGGCGTCAAGGACTATGTCGGTGGCTTCATCACCACCGCCGGCATCGGCGCCGAGGAAGTGGCCAAGGCCTATGAGGCCAAGGGCGACGACTACAACGCGATCATGGTCAAGGCCCTCGCCGACCGCCTCGCCGAGGCCTGCGCCGAATGGCTGCACGAACGCGTGCGCAAGGACTACTGGGGCTATCAGCCCGAGGAGCACCTGGACAACGAGGCGCTGATCAAGGAGCAGTACGTCGGCATCCGTCCGGCGCCCGGCTACCCGGCCTGCCCGGACCACACCGAGAAAGGCACGCTGTTCAAGCTGCTCGACCCGAAAGGCGACTCCGGCGTGACCCTGACCGAGCACTACGCCATGTTCCCCGCCGCCGCCGTCAGCGGCTGGTACTTCGCCCACCCGCAGGCGCAGTACTTTGCCGTGGGCAAGGTCGACAAGGACCAGATCGAACGCTACAGCGCGCGCAAGGACCAGGAAATCACCACCAGCGAGCGCTGGCTGTCGCCGAACCTGGGTTACGACAACTGATCACGACGACTGCCGGATGGCCGGCAGTGCCGTGACAATCCGGAACGCGAGGCCAATCGACCGGCCTCGCGTTTTTCATTCAGGGACCTTGCTATTTCTCGGCTCGCGGGACTCTCCGGCAGTGCGCCGCGCAAGGCTACGCTGCATTGAACCGGCAAATGGGGGATAATCCGCCAGTTAACGGATCTCGATCCCGACTGGCCCCACGAGCCATCCGCTGCCAGCCGCCTGCCCCTTTCGCTGCACAGAGAGAAAACTCCATGAAATACCTCACCCCCGAACAGATGGCCAAACCGCGCAAGCGCCGCCTGCTGAAGAAGCTGCGCCTGGCCGAGTTCCAGGAATTCGGTTTCAGCCTGGAAGTGAACTACAGCGGCGACCTGGATGACGTACTCGACCAGTGGATCGCCTTCGTCGAGTCCGAGGGCTGGGTCTTCGTCGGTGGCGCCACCGAAGATGGCGAGTTCACCGGCTACCTGTGCCTGAACGCCGTCGGCAGCCTGACCGAGGCCGACCGCGAGACCACCCGCCTGTGGCTGGAAAAGCAATCCTGGGCCAAGTCCTTCGAGCTGGGCGACCTGAGCGACTGCTGGCACGGCCTGTTCGAATAAGCGGCACCCGAGGGCGGCTTTTTCTGGCCGCCCTTTCCGATTTTTCTCATACAAACTCGGCCACCGCAGCGGCACAGTTCGACGAATTCAATCCTCGTCGGAAATACCCATGCGCTCCCTTCTCCTCGGCCTACTTCTCACCGGCACACTTTCCGGCTGCGGCACCATGATCGCCCGCGTCGATGACCATGGCTGGACGAACGACACCTACTACAAGGGCGTGCAGGCCGATGCCAAGCTGCTCACCGGGAACATCAGCACCGGTTACGCCCCCATCACGCTGTTCTGCTGGATAAGCATCGTCTGTCCGGTGGTCACTATCGTTTCCATGCCGGTGGACGCGGTCATCGACACCGTGGCGCTGCCTTTCGATCATCCGTAGCGGCCTACTGCCCCGTTCGCCGGGATTGCCAGCAGCCTTGACCTTTGCGACCCTGCCCCGGTCCGAAACAAGGAAATGTTTGCATGGAACATATCGCCATCATCGGCAGCGGATTCTGCGGCACGGCGCTGGCCATCCAGTTGCTGCGCCATGCCAGGGGCCCACTGCGCCTGAGCCTGATCAACCGCTCCGGGCGCCTGGCTCGCGGCCTGGCCTACGGCACCCGCTCCGCCAGCCATATCCTCAATGTACCGGCCGAGCGCATGAGCCTGTTCCCCGACCAGCCTTCGGACTTCCTCGAATTCGCCCGAAAGCAGCTGCCCGAGGCGAAGCCGGGCGACTTCCTGCCCCGGCGCTTCTATGGCGACTATCTGCAGGACCGCCTCGGTCACGCCATCGCCGAAGCCGCACCCGGCGTGCGCTTCAGCAGCCTCTGCCAGCAGGTACTGGAGTTGACGGACAAGGGCGACCACCTGCAGCTGTTGCTCGACGACGGCCAGCCGCTGGAGAGCGCGAGGGTGGTCATCGCCACCGGCAACTTCGCCCCGGCCACTCCCGCCCCGCTCAAGGCGCTGGAGAGCGATCCGCGCTACCTTCGCGACCCCTGGACACCCGGTGCCCTGGAAGGCATTCCGGCCGATGCCGACATTCTTCTGCTGGGTGCCGGCCTGACCATGTACGACATGGCCCTGGCCCTTCAGGACCAGGGCCATCGCGGCCCGCTGCTGGCCCTTTCCCGCCGCGCCCTGCTGCCCCAGGCGCACCGTGACAACGCCAGCCACCCGCATCTGCCGGAGCTGCCGGAAGCCTTCCTCCAGGACATGGGGCTGAACCAGCGGCTGCGCAGCCTGCGCCAGCTGATCCGCCAGGCCGCCGAAGACGGCCACGACTGGCGCGATGTAATCGCCGCGCTGCGCCCGGTCACCCCGCAACTCTGGCAGGCACTGGACGACCGCGAGCGCAGCCGCTTCCTGCGCCACCTGCAACCCTACTGGGATGTGCATCGCCACCGCGCCGCGCCGCCGGTGGCCCGGCGCATCAACGACCTGCGCGACAGCGGGCAACTGCGTGTGCAGGCCGGCCGGGTGCTGACAGCCAGTGCTGCGCAGAACGGCATCGAGCTGGATGTCCGCCTGCGCGGCGCGAAGCAATCGCAGCAGCAACGCTTCGATTACCTGATCAACTGCACCGGCCCCTGCACCAACCTGCGCACCGTCAACGAACCACTACTCGGCAGACTGCTCGAGCACGGCGTCATCCGCCAGGACAGGCAAGGGCTGGGCCTGGATACCGATAGCGGCTTCCGCCTGCTCAACGTCGGCGGTGAGCCCAACCCGAACCTCTACCTGCTCAGCCCCATGCTGCGCGCCAGGCACTGGGAGGCCACTGCCGTACCGGAACTGCGCAACCATGCGGCACATCTCGCCCAGTTGCTGCTGGCCTGAAACACAACTGGCCCATGAAGGGCCAGTCGAATTCGATGAAAGCGGGCGGACCTCCCCGTCCGCCCTTCGATCAGGCAAGGTCAGATCGCCATCTGCCCCTCGACTTCCTGCAGCTTGCGCCGGGCCAGTGCCAGGTTGGCCTTGACCTTGTCCAGCACGTAGTACATGAACACCCCTTCATGCTTCGCCATGGGGCGGATGATGTGGTACTGGCGGCCGAGAGTGATGAGGATGTCCTCGATCACGTCGTTGAGCGCCAGGGACTTCATGGTCTTGAGCTTGGCGCGAACCACCTCGGTATTGCCCGCCGCCGCCAGTTCCAGGTCCACGCCACCCCCAGCCTGCCCGAGCAGCATGCCGCTCTTGGCATCCACCACGGCCGACGCCAGGGCACCATCCAGGTTCAGCAGTTCGTCCAGCGATTGTTGCAGTGCTGCCATAGCGATAACTCCTTGAGTGCGCGTCCTGTTGTAGGGGCTTCGCAGCCGCGCGCGCCGCGAAGCCGTTTGTCTCAGCCGGCCAGCGACAGGTCCGCCAGCCGTGTAGCCGTTCGTTTTGCCTGGTAGAGCACCTGGCCGAGCATCTCCTCGCGGTCGGCGACCAGGTTGAGGATCATCGGGTGGCTCGGGTGCGGGATGTCGACGATGACGATGTAGCCTTCGCTCGCCTCCACTATCACGTTCTGATGCGGCCCGACCTCGCTCTCCTGGCCAACCATCGCGCCGAGGGCAGAGATCGAGCAGGCCATGGCCGCCAGCTTGGAAACCTCCAGCCCCTTGCCGGCGCGGGAGGCCACTTCGAAACCATCGGTGGTGGCAATCACCGCCGCGCTCAGCCGGCCGAGGCTGGCCCCCAGTTCGTCCAGCGCCAGTTCGGCATCGTGGCGCAGTCTTTCCGGCAGACTCATCAGGGCATGTTCCATGGTCGACTCCAGTCGGTGGCGAACGTCAGGCCTCAGGCCGCCGTGCATTCCAGTTGCAGCAGGAGCAAGTCGAGCAGCAGCCGGACCTCCTCCGCTTCGCGTACGTCCACCTCGATCACCGGGAAGCTGTATCCGGCCTGCGCCAGGGCGGCGGCGTAGTCGTCCAGGCCGGGATGGGGATTGCTCGGCAGGCGGCCGACACCGATCACGCAGGGCGCGCGGCCGATGCAATCGGCGAAACCGTCGAGGTAGACCCGCAGGTCGCCCAGCGGATCGGGCCGCGAGTTGTCGATCAGGATCACCAGCCCGAGCGCACCGCGGGCGAGGATTCCCCACATGAAGGCGAAGCGCGCCTGGCCCGGCGTGCCATAGAGGCGCAGGCGCTCGTCCGGGCCGAGCAGCACTTCGCCGTAGTCCAGGCCGACCGTGGTGCGAGCCTTGTCGAGGCTGGGGTCGTTGTTCTGCACATCGGTGCTGACCGGCTCGATATCGCTGATCGCGGCGATGGCGGTGGTCTTGCCGGCGCCCATGGTGCCGGTGAACAGGATCTTGTATTCCCTCATCGTCCCGCCTCCGAGTTGCCGCCCAGGCCCAGGTGGCGACGGATGCGCGCCAGCAGCCCGACGGGTGCGGCCAGCGATGGCTCTGACCGCGCCGGCAGCGCCTCGGGGGGCTGGAACAGGTTCTGAGCAGCCATCAGCCGAACGAAGTTTTCCGTCACCTGACGCGACACCCCGGAGCGTTCGCACAGTTCGTCCAGGCTCATGGTTCGCGCACAGAGCAGCGTGGCCAGGCGCACGTAGCGGTGGTCGCCCTGGAGCAGCGAAGCCGCCGGCCAATGTTTCAGGCGCAGCGCTTCTCCCGCCGGTTGTGATGGTCGCTGGCCGATGGCGCGAGCGGCGCGCTCCAGGCAGTCAAAGATTTCACTGGCACGCAATGGCCAGTGCACCCAGAGCGACTCGCCTTCGGACGTGCGCAACTGCACCCGTGGCTCGCCCTCCTCGCCCTCCACCAGCAGGTCGGCCGGCCCTTCGACGTACGCCCAACGGGCAAGTGTGCGACCACTGAGCAGGCCAACGATGGACTTGAACACCACCTGATCCCGCAGCGCCATCCGGGCGAACCCGTAGGTGTATTGAACCTGATACGGCTGATTCATCGGCGCGCTCCCTTTGGCCAACAAACACCATCAACCTGCACGGGTTGATCAGGAGGCTCACCGGGACGTTGGAAGATGCCGAGCGCAAGCTCGCAGAAGGCGCGGACGAACGTCCGGCCTGCTTGGCAACCCCGCGGTCATGGCCCTTCCGGGCGGTAGATCGGTGGCTTTGCGTCCCTGGCTTTCGCACAGGTTTGCCCTGGTCAATTGAGTCTCAGCGTAGTACGCCGATTTCGTTCGCCAAGGCAAAAAAACGTGATATGCCTCACACAAATATCGGAAATATCACCGGAACAACTTCGCAATATTCGTAGGCATATTCCGACTTAAAGCGGAGCGGGAAGCCGTCCCTTCGGCTAGGATTTCCTACAGCGGAGCCCTACCGGCAAGGGCCCGCCGGATGTCCATACAAGGCCGGAGCTCACTGCCCAGAGACGCCATGCTAGAGCGCCAGCGGTTCCAGAATATTCTCAGCCTGGGTCTGCCGATCATCGGCGGCATGCTCAGCCAGAGCCTGCTCAACCTGGTGGATGCGGCCATGGTCGGCCATCTCGGGGAGAAGTCCCTGGCCGGGGTCGGCATCGGCAGCTACGCCAATTTCGTCGCCATTTCGCTGGTGATGGGCCTGGGCGCCGGCGTTCAGGCACTGGTGGCACGCCGACGGGGCGAAGGGCGCAGCGATGAACTGGCCGCGCCGCTCAATTGCGGGCTGCTGGTGGCGCTGGGCCTGTCGCTGCCGATCACGCTGATCTGCCTGCTGTTCGCCGAACCCATCGTCCGCGCCCTGTCCAACGACCCCGAGGTGCTGGCGATCGGCATCCCCTACTTCGAATGGCGCGCCCTGTCGGTGCTGGCCGTCGGCCTGAACTTCTCCTTCCGCGGCTACTGGAACGGCACCCGGCGCTCGGGTATGTACATGCGCACCCTGGTGGTGATGCACCTGGCCAACGCGGCGATCAGCTACAGCCTGATCCACGGCCTGTTCGGCCTGCCCCGGATGGGCGCGACCGGCAGCGGCCTGGGCACCACGCTGGCGCTGTACATCGGCTCGCTGATCTACGCCTGGATCACCTGGCGCGACGCCCGCGCCAACGGTTTCCAGCCGCGCCTGCCCAGCGAGCGCGACATCCGCACCCTGCTGCGCCTGTCACTGCCCAACTCGCTGCAGCAGTTCTTCTTCGCCGCCGGCATCACCCTGCTGTTCTGGATCATCGCCCAGGTCGGCACCCGCGAACTGGCAGTGGCCCACGTACTGATCAACCTGGCGCTGTTCCTGATCCTGCCCGGCGTTGGCCTGGGCATGGCAGCCACTACCCTGGTCAGCCAGAGCATGGGCGAGCGCGATTTCGACAGCGCCCACCGCTGGGGCTGGGACGTGGTGAAGGTGGCGGCGTGTGGCCTGGCGCTGCTGGGCGCGCCGTTCTGGATATTCCCCGAAGCCATCCTGCGGCTGTTCGTCAGCGATCCTGCGCTGATCGAACTGGGCCGGGTACCGCTGATGCTCACCGGTATGGGCATGGTGATCGACGCCACCGCGCTGGTGCTGACCCAGGCGCTGCTCGGCGCCGGCGCCGTGCGCACGGTGATGGCGGTCAGCCTGGGCAATCAATGGCTGTTCTTCCTGCCGCTGGCCTACCTGGTCGGCCCGGTGCTGGGCGGCGGGCTGCTGGCGATCTGGAGCATGCAGATTCTCCAGCGCGGGCTGGCCTCGGCGATCTTCGCGGTGATGTGGCAGAAGCGCCAGTGGACGCAGATCGAACTCTAACGTCTAGGATTGGATGCAAAAGGAGGACGAACGATGGACGAGCAACAGAACAAGCCGCCGACCTTCTGGCAGATGCTGCACAGCGTGCTGGCCGCAGCCTTCGGCGTGCAGAGCGGGCGCAATCGCGCGCGCGACTTCACCCACGGCAAGCCCAGTCACTTCATCGCCATGGGCATTCTCTTCACGCTGGTCTTCGTGCTGCTGCTCTACGGGCTGGTGCAGCTGGTGCTGCATTTCGCCGGGCTGTAGGAAAGCCGGCTGGGGGGATAAGGTACCGGGCGGGCCGCAGGACGACCCGCCGGCACCGCTGTCACTGGTGGCTGACCCAGAACACGGCGGTCGCGACCACCAGCAGGATCAGGATGAATGCGGCGCGGGCATCGACGACGCTGTCGCTGGTCTTGTTGGACGTTTCTTCGCTCATGCTTCCCCCATCTTCTCGTTATTGGCTGAAGGACCACAGGCAAGAGTTAAGACCAGCCCTGCCCTGTGCTCAAGGAACCGCCCCTTTTCGCTACTGCGCAATTACCGTTAGGCTGCTCGCTCCATAAGAACAAGCGAGTGGATTAAGCACGTGGACTCACTGCAAGACACTGTCGCGCCGGAAGGCGTCTGCTACGGCTGCGGCGGCAGCAACCCGCATGGGCTGCACATCAAGAGCCGCTGGCACGAAGACGGCGTCCATGTCGTCGCCGAGCACCTGCCCGAAGCCAAGTACTGCGGCTGGCCGGAGCTGGTCTACGGCGGCCTGATCGCCATGCTGGTGGACTGCCACTCGAACTGGACCGCCATGGCCTACCACTACCGCGCCGAAGGCCGCGAGCCCGGCAGCCTGCCGCGCATCGACTGCGTCACCGGCAACCTGGGCATCAAGTACATCAAGCCCACGCCCATGGGTGTGCCGCTGACCCTGAAGGCTTATGTCGAAGGTGAAGTCGGGCGCAAGAGCCGGATCATCTGCGAGGTCTATGCCGGCGACGTGCTGACCTGCATCGGCGACTCGATCTTCGTCCGCGTCGACACCGCGCAGCTGCGCGACGCCGCCCACGGCCGCGATGCCTGATCGCCCCCCGTTGCTCCGCCGACCATAGCCAAGCGGAGCGACGCAACGGAGGAACGAACGCCCCGCTGCAAGCCCCCGCCCCGCCTGTGTTTCAGGCCTGGCGGGGCTTAGATCCGAAAGTTCTCTCCATATACTCAAACATCACTTTTGCGCATATTCCCGAACTGGTATCGTGCGCCCCACTCCGCGTGGAGCGCGTTGCCGTGCGCGCTGGGATACGCAGTAAGCCTGAGCGCCATAGCCTGACAGCAGGAAGATTCATGTACGTATATGACGAATACGATCAGAGGATCGTAGAAGATCGCGTCAAGCAGTTCCGCGATCAGACCCACCGTTACCTGGCGGGTGAACTGACCGGCGAGGAATTCCGCCCGCTGCGTCTGCAGAATGGCCTGTACATCCAGCGCTACGCGCCCATGCTGCGAGTGGCGGTGCCTTACGGCCTGCTGTCCTCCCGGCAGGTTCGCAAGCTGGCGCAGATCGCCCGCGACTACGACAAGGGCTACGCGCACATCAGCACCCGCCAGAACGTCCAGTACAACTGGCCGGAGCTGGAAGACGTGCCGGAAATCCTCGCCGAACTGGCCACCGTGCAGATGCACGCGATCCAGACCAGCGGCAACTGCATCCGCAACACCACCACCGACCAGTTCGCCGGCGTTGCCCGTGACGAACTCGTGGACCCGCGCCCCTGGTGCGAGATCATCCGCCAGTGGTCGACCTTCCACCCCGAATTCGCCCACCTGCCGCGCAAGTTCAAGATCGCCGTCAACGGCGCCGTGAGCGACCGTGCGGCCATCGAGGTGCACGACATCGGCCTGGAAGCGGTGCAGAACGAAGCCGGCGAGCTGGGCTTCCGTGTCTCCGTCGGCGGCGGCCTGGGCCGCACCCCGATCGTCGGCAGCTTCATCAATGAATTCCTGCCCTGGCAGCACCTGCTGTCCTACCTGGACGCCATCCTGCGCGTGTACAACCGCTATGGCCGTCGGGACAACAAGTACAAGGCGCGCATCAAGATCCTGGTCAAGGCGCTGACTCCGGAAGTCTTCGCCCAGAAGGTCGACGCCGAATGGGCGAACCTGAAGGACGGCCCGAGCACCCTGACCGACGCCGAACTGCAGCGTGTAGCCGCGCACTTCGTCGACCCGGCCTACCAGGCCCTGGAAGACCAGGACGCCGCCCTCGCCCAGCTGGACGCCGAGAATCCCGGCTTCGCCCGCTGGCGCACCCGCAACACCTTCGCCCACAAGAAGCCCGGCTACGTCGCCGTCACCCTGTCGCTCAAGCCCACCGGCGTGGCGCCTGGCGACATCACCGACAAGCAGCTGGACGTGGTCGCCGACCTGGCCGATCGCTACAGCTTCGGTGAAGTGCGCAACAGCCATAACCAGAACATCATCCTGGCCGACGTCGAGCAGGCGCAGCTGTTCACCCTCTGGGGCGAACTGCGCGAGAACGGTTTCGCCACCCCGAACGTGGGCCTGCTGACCGACCTGATCTGCTGCCCGGGCGGTGACTTCTGCTCCCTGGCCAACGCCAAGTCGTTGCCGGTGGCCGAAGCCATCCAGCGCCGCTTCGATGACCTGGACTACCTGTTCGATATCGGCGACCTCGACCTGAACATCTCCGGCTGCATGAACGCCTGCGGTCACCACCACGTGGGCCACATCGGCATCCTCGGCGTGGACAAGAAGGGCGAGGAGTTCTACCAGGTCTCCCTCGGCGGCAGCGCCAGCCGTGAGGCGAGCCTCGCGCAGATCCTCGGCCCGTCGTTCGCCCAGGACCAGATGGCCGACGTGATCGAAAAGATCATCAAGGTCTACGTGGAACAGCGCACCGAAGAGGAACGCTTCCTCGATACCTACCGTCGCATCGGCATCGACCTCTTCAAGGAGCGCGTATATGCAGCGAATCATTAAGAACCGCGAGGTCGTCGACGATCGCTGGCACCTGCTGCCCAAGGACGCGACCCTCGAGACCGTGCCCAACTGCGACGACGTGATCATCCCGCTGAACCTGTGGCTGGAACACGGCCCTGCCCTGCGCGGCCGTGACGGTGGCCTGGGCGTGTGGCTGGACGCGGACGAAGAGCCCGAAGCCATCGCCGAAGACCTGGACAAGTTCAAGGTCATCGCCGTGAACTTCCCTGCCTTCACCGACGGCCGCGGCTTCAGCACCGCGCGCCTGCTGCGCGAGCGCTTCGGCTACAAGGGCGAAGTGCGCGCCATCGGCGACGTACTGCGTGATCAGCTGTTCTTCATGCAGAGCTGCGGCTTCGACGCCTACGCCATCCGCGCCGACCGCGACCCGCAAGCGGCGCTGGCCGGCCTGGACGACTTCTCCGAGGTCTACCAGACCTCGGTGACCCAGCCGCAACCGCTGTTCCGTCGCCGTCAGCTGGCCTGATCCGGTCGACATGACAAAGCCCCGCACTACGGGGCTTTTTCGTTTCTGCACGGGGTGTTTTTCGTAGGGCGCATAACGCGCCAGCGTTATCCGCCGCCAGGGGACGGCGGATAACCTGTTCCAGGTTATTCGCCCTACGGTTCAGCGAGACTTCTGGCGTCTTTCGTAGGAGCGAGCTTGCTCGCGAACCCGCCTGATACCGACACGACTGGAAACCTCTGTTCGCGAGCAAGCTCGCTCCTACAGGGTGACATTGCGCGGCTACGGGATCAGGCGCGAACACTGTCCCAGGCAATCTGCGCCAGCTGCTCGCGGCACTCGATCAAGTCCACCCGAGTGCGCCCGGCCAGCCAGTTGCGTGCGTAGTCATGGGTCGGGCCGATCACCACGGAGTTGAACAGCTCCGCCGACAACGCCTTGAACGCCCCCGACTTGCGGTGCTCGGCCAGCAGCTCGGCGATGCGCCGTCCCTGCGTGCGGTTGGCCTCGCGCAACTCTTCGCCCACCTCTCCCGCCTCCACGCGGCCACGACTGTGCAGGATGAAGCGCGCCCATTGCGGATTGGCCGACACCCAATCGATGTAGGAGGTGACGAACAGCTTCACCACCGCTTCGGCGCTCTTCGCCTCTTCCAGCCCCGCGTCGAGCAGCGCCGCGTACTGGCCGATGCCGGTCAGGTACAGCGCGCCAATGATGCGCTCCTTGTTGCCATAGTGGTGGTAGAGGCTGCCGATGCTGGCGCCGGAGCGATCACGGATCATCTCGATGGTGGTGGCATCCACGCCGGATTCGCTGAAGCAGGCCAGCGCGGCCTGGAGGATGTCGTCTTTGCGGGAAGGTCGGGCCATGGGGTTCCTGCTGGAAAAACCGCTCGAATAGAATTCTAGAATATTTTTCTAGAATTAATTTCTAGTCTTCGTATACTGCCTGGGCGCGCATTCATCTTCAATCCGTTTTGCCCCGGAGTTGCCATGAGTCAGATGATGCAAATGTACCAGCAGGCCGGCCCGGCGCAGTTCAGCGCCATGATCGGCCAGGTCGCCCCCTACTTCTCCACCATTGCCCCGCAGTTCGTCGAGCTGCGCCCTGGGTATGCGGAAGTCACTTTCCCCAAGCGCCGCGAGGTGCTGAACCACATCGGCACCGTGCACGCCATCGCCCTGTGCAACGCCGCCGAGCTGGTGGCCGGGACGATGACCGACGTGTCGATCCCCAAGGGCCACCGCTGGATTCCCCGCGGCATGACCGTGGAATACCTGGCCAAGGCCGAGGGCGACGTGCGCGCCGTGGCCGACGGCCTGGCCATCGACTGGAACCAGGAAGGCGACATCACCGTTCCGGTGCTGGCCTATGTCGGTGACAAGAAGGTCTTCCGCGCCGACATCACTATGTACGTCAGCCAGGCCTGAGGGACGCTGCCATGATCACCCCGCTCCCCCGTCCGCTGGACAACGGTAACGGCCACAGCCTCTCCAGCCACTGGTACTACCCGCCCGGCGAAGCTCGCGGGGCGGTGCTGATCGTCCCCGCCATGGGCGTCGAACAGCGCTTCTACACCGCCTTCGCCAACTGGCTCGCCGAGCGCGGCTACCTCGCCGTGACTTTCGACTACGTCGGCATGGGCAAGTCCCGCGCCGGCCATCTGCGCGACCTGAACGTCGACGTCGTCGCCTGGGGCAACCACGACTGCAGCGCCATGCTCGACGCCGTGGTCGAGGCCGCTGGCGACCTGCCGGTGTACTGGATCGGCCACAGCCTGGGCGGGCAGATCCTGCCCTTCGTCCGAGGCAGCGAGCGCATCCAGCGCGCCTTCACCATCGCCACCGGCAGCGGCTACTGGCGCGAGAACACCAAGGGATTGCGGCACAAGGCCTGGTTGCTCTGGTACTGCCTGGCGCCGACCATCACGCCGCTGCTGGGCTACTTCCCGGGCAAGCGCCTGGGCGTGGTCGGCGACCTGCCGCGCGGGGTGATCGAGCAATGGCGGCGCTGGTGCCTGGACCCGGAATACGCCGTGGGCGCGGAAGGCGGCGCGGTGCGCGAGGCGTATTCATCGGTGCGCACGCCCATCACCTCCCTCTCCTTCACCGACGACGAGATGATGTCCGGGCGCAATACCGAGTCGCTGCACGGCTTCTACCGTGGCTCGCCAAAGACCGTGAAGCGAATCGCCCCGGAGGACATCGGTGTGAAACGCATCGGCCACTTCGGATTCTTCCGCAGCCAGTTCGCCGATTCGCTGTGGGCGGATTACCTGCTGCCGGAACTGGGCTGAAGCTCAAGCAGCAACAAGCGCAGAAAGATACCCAGCGGTCAGCGAACCAGCTCTCCGCTGGAAGTCCTGATCTCGTCGACATGGAAACCCAACGACGACGTCCGCCCCACTAACCGATATTGAGCAGTCACCGGCAAAGCCTCGAACTGCTCCGCGCCGACACAGAGGTAATCAGGCCAGGCCGCACGCAGCACGGGCCCCACGAGTCGGTAGTCGCAAGCCCGCCGACTATGCACGCGCTCTTTCGTCAAAACAGCCTCGACCTGCATCGCGCGCCCAACCCACCGCGAATACAGATCGGCAGCCCCTCGCCCCCCCCCAGCCACACTACGAAGTAAAGAAACAGCGGAAGCGCCAGAACGGCCAGCCACTTGCGCCAGAAGGAATTTGTGCTTTTCAGGGGAACGCGTCCCAGCGCCAGGTTCACTAGGAAGACAAACATCGCGATGGCCGTGATGGCAGCTGCAATGTAGGCGCCAATGGACTGCCAAACGGGGGCAGGCACAAAATCGGTGATCGCTCCGTAACCGAACATGCCCAGCGCAAAGTACATGCAGAGCACCCAAGCTAACCGCTCTTTTGATGGGCTTTCGCTGCCGATAACCGCTGTTTTCCAGCTCACTCTGCGGCCTCCCTGCCCCAGAAAGAACAAAGGAGCCTATTGCAGGCTCCTCCATAGTCCATCTCAGTCCAGCGTCACCAGCACCCGGCCGACCAGCTTGCCGGCGAGGATCTGGTGAATGGCGGCCGGCAGGTCGTCGAGCTTGACCTCGCGCACTGCCGCTTCGAGGTTGTCGAGCTTCCACTGCAGGGACAGCTTGTCCCACATGGAAGCCTTGACCACCAGCGGCAACTCCACCGAGTCCACGCCCAGCAGGTTCACACCACGCAGGATGAAGGGCAGCACGGTGGCCTTGAAGGCCGCGCCAGCGGTCAAGCCACAGCAGGCGACGCTGCCGCCGTACTGCAGCGATTTGACCACGTTGAACAGGATGTCGCCGCCCACGGTGTCCACCGCGCCGGCCCACTGCTCGCGCAGCAGCGGCTTGTCGACGCCGTCGGAGACGGTGGCGCGGTCGAGGATCTGCCGCGCGCCGAGACGGTTCAGCAGCTCGGCCTGTTCCAGCTTGCCGGTGGCGGCAGCCACGGTGTAGCCCAGTTGCGCCAGCAGCATCACCGCGATGCTGCCCACGCCGCCGGTGGCACCGGTGACCAGGATCGGCCCGGCGGACGGCGTAACGCCGGCGCGCTCGAGCTTGTCGACGCACAGCGCGGCGGTCAGGCCGGCGGTGCCGAGGATCATCGATTCGCGCAGCGACAGGCCCTGCGGGCGCTTGATCAGCCAGGCGGCAGGCACGCGGATGTACTGGCCGAAACCGCCCGGGGTGTTCATGCCCAGGTCGTAGCCGGTAACGATGACTTCGTCGCCGGCGGCGAATTCGCCCACCGAGGATGCCTCCACCACGCCGGCGGCATCGATGCCGGGGGTGTGCGGGTACTTGCGGGTGACGCCACGGTTGCCGCTGGCGGACAGCGCATCCTTGTAGTTGAGCGAGGAATACTTCACCCGCACCAGCACTTCACCTGCCGGCAGATCGGCAACCTGCCGCTCGGCCACCTGCAGGTCATACACGCCATGCGCGCTCTCCGTGACCCACAACGCCTTGAATGCACTCATCTCGACCCTCCTCTTTCGAATTTGGAACGGGCGCGATCCCGGCGCCCGACGACGATCATTGCCAGAAGCGGCTGCGCCCCAGGCGGTCCCACCAGGTCACCAGCACGCGATCGATCACGCCGCTGACGCCCACGCCGAAGCGCTCCTGGATGGACTTCTTCTGCACGTAGCTGAGCTGGTAGACATCCGCCTCGCGGGCGCGTTCGGCCAGGTATTCATCACTGGTCTTGAGCTCGTCGACCAGCTTCTTGCCCAGCGCCGCCTGGCCCAGCCAGACCTCGCCGGTGGCGATCTCGTCGATGGCCAGTTGCGGGCGATAGTGGACGACGAAGCGCTTGAACAGCTCGTGGGTGGTTTCCAGGTCTTCCTGGAACTTCTCCCGGCCCTTGTCGGTGTTCTCGCCGAACACGGTCAGGGTGCGTTTGTACTCGCCAGCGGTGAGCACCTCGAAATCGACGTCATGCTTCTTCAGCAGGCGATGAATATTGGGCAACTGCGCCACCACGCCGATGGAGCCGAGGATGGCGAAGGGCGCGGAAAGAATGCGCTCGCCGATGCAGGCCATCATGTAGCCGCCGCTCGCCGCGACCTTGTCGACGCAGACAGTCAGCGGTACACCGGCCTGGCGGATGCGCGCCAACTGCGAGGCGGCCAGGCCGTAGCCGTGGACCATGCCGCCGCCGCTTTCCAGGCGCAGCACCACTTCGTCGCGCGGGGTGGCGAGGGTCAGCAGCGCGGTCACTTCATGACGCAGCTGCTCGGTGGCAGAAGCCTTGATGTCGCCGTCGAAGTCGAGCACGTAGACGCGATTCTTCTCGCCGCCCTTCTTCTTTTTTGCTTCCTTCAGGCTTTTCGCCTCGGACTTGCGCAGGGCCTTGAGCTTGGTCTTTTCCAATACGCTATGTTGCAGGCGCTCGCGCAACTCCTTGTAGAAGTCATTGAGCTTGTGCACCTCCAGGTGCCCGCTGCCACCGCGACGACCGCGGCCGCGCAGTGCGGCGATCACTACCAGGACAATGACGATGGCCACCACCACGGTGAAGGTCTTGGCCAGGAAACCCGCGTAATCCGCTAGAAACTCCACTCACATCCCCTTTTACAATTCTGGTCGAGCCCGCCAGGCGAGCGCAGCGAATCCCGCAAGCATACCCACGCCGCAGGCCCGCCACCAGCGCTGGCAAAGCGCTGCATCAGTCCAGCGAATAGCATTCAAACAAGCGTATGTTTTTTCGTTGACAGCCCCAGGTGATCCTCATAACCTCGCCGGAACTTTCAGCCCTGCCGGGATACTGCGCGTGGGAAGCATCTACCTGATTCGACATGGCCAGGCTTCATTCGGTGCCGACGACTACGATGTGCTCTCGGCCACCGGCGTACGCCAGGCGGAAATCCTCGGCGAACACCTGGCCGGCCTCGGCCTGCGCTTCGATCGCTGCGTGGCCGGCGACCTGCGCCGCCAGCGTCACACCGCCGAAGCGGTGATGGGCCGGCTGAACGAGGCCGGGATCGAAACCCCCACCCTGGAAATCGACTCCGCCTTCAACGAATTCGAAGCCGACGCGGTAATCCGCGCGCACCTGCCGGACCTGCTGGAGATCGAGCCGCAGGCGCTGCACATCATGCGCAACGCCGCCGACCACCGCGCCGAGTTCCAGCGCCTGTTCTCCACCGTGATCGCCCGCTGGGTTTCCGGCGACCACGACAAGGACGGCCTGGTCAGCTGGGCCGAGTTCCTCGACACCGTGCACGGCGGCCTCCAGCGCCTGCTCGAATCGGCCAGCGGCAAGGACAACATCGGCGTGTTCACCTCCGGCGGCACCATCACCGCGGTGCTCCAGCACGTGACCGGCATCCCGGCGCTGAACGCCTTCGAGCTCAACTGGCAGATCGTCAACACCTCGCTCAACCGCCTGAAGTTCCGCGGCAGCGAAGTGGCCCTGGCTTCCTTCAACAGTCACGTGCATCTGGAACTGTTGAGGGCGCCGGAACTCATCACCTATCGTTGAGTACCGGCCCATTGCGACGCGAGCGTCGCGCGAGAAAACCTAGAAAAGGAATAGAACCATGAGTGTTGCTGACATCGTTTCCACCATGCAGAGCAAGTTCAACGCCAGCGCGGCCGCCGGCCTGGATCTGGTGTTCCAGTTCAACATCGAAGACGGCGACAACCACTACCTGGTCGTCAAGGACGGCACCTGCCAGGTCGTGCAGGGCGACGCCGAGTCCCCCAACGTCACCCTGATCATGGACAGCGAAACCCTCAAGGGCATCACCAGCGGCGAAACCGACGGCATGCAGGCCTTCATGGCTGGCAAGCTGCGCGCCGAAGGCGACATGATGCTGGCGATGAAGCTGGGCGAACTGTTCCCGGTCTGATCCGAGGAAAACTGCCCACGCAGCACGAAAAACCGGAGTCCATGGCTCCGGTTTTTTTATGCCCGCACCCCGCTGCAAGGCCCGGATCAGGCAGCCTGATCGGGGTCCAACACGGATGCCAATAACGGCTTTGCGTGCTTGTGACGGGCAAGGCGGGACATTAGATTAGCCAATGATCACCCGGCGCCATCATTGCTTTGCCTGATCCTGCCGCGATCCACCGGGCAAGACACAGACGCCGGCCTGCGCGCACCTCGCCAGGAGCCTTGGGCCCTCGTGAGGACGATTCGTAAAAGCCCGTACAAGAAAGGGACCAGCATGTCGTTGACCGACCAGACCATCCGCTCCCGCGAAGGCGAAGAACTCGATGCCGCCGTGATCGACGGCTTCCTCAAGGACCACATTTCCGGCCTGCAGGGTCAGCCGCGCATCAGCCAGTTCCCCGGCGGCGCCTCGAACCTGACCTACCTGATCCAGTACGACAACCAGGAACTGGTCCTGCGTCGCCCGCCGTTCGGCAAGAAGGCCAAATCGGCCCACGACATGGGTCGCGAGTACCGCATCCTGAACCAGCTCAAGGACGGTTTCCCCTACTGCCCCAAGGCGTACACCTATTGCACCGACGAATCGGTGATCGGCGCCGAGTTCTACGTCATGGAGCGGGTCAACGGCATCATCCTGCGCAGCGACCTGCCCAAGGAGCTGAACCTCGACGCGCCGAAAACCACCGCGCTGTGCAAGAGCTTCATCGACAAGTTCGTCGACCTGCACAATGTCGACTACAACGCCTGCGGCCTGGGCGACCTGGGCAAGCCGGAAGGCTATGTGCAGCGCCAGATCGGCGGCTGGATCGACCGCTACGAGAAATCCCTGACCCCCGATGCACCGGCCTGGGAACAGGTGAAGCAGTGGCTGCGCGAGAAGATGCCGGCCGACCACCACAAGCCGGGCATCGTCCACAACGACTACCGCTTCGACAACGTCATCCTCGACCCGAACAACCCGATGCAGATCATCGGCGTGCTCGACTGGGAAATGACCACCATCGGCGACCCGCTGATGGACCTGGGCAACACCCTCGCCTACTGGATCGAAGCGGGCGACCCGCAGCCGATGCAGATGCTGCGCCGCCAGCCGAGCCACGAGCCGGGCATGCTGACCCGCCAGCGGTTCGCCGACTACTACGCCGAGCGCGCCGGCATCCAGATCGACAACCTCGATTACTACTACACCTACGGCCTGTTCCGCCTGGCCGGCATCATGCAGCAGATCTACTACCGCTTCTTCCACGGCCAGACCCAGGACAAGCGCTTCGCCACCTTCATCCACGCCAACAAGCTGCTGGAACAGGTGAGCCTGCAAGTCATCGGCAAGTCCCGCCTGTAACGGCGCCCCAGAACAAGGAGAATTTCCATGTCCAAGACCCAACTGTTCGACCTCGAAGGCAAGATCGCCTTCGTCTCCGGCGCCAGCCGCGGCATCGGCGAGGCCATCGCCAAGCTGCTGGCCCAACAGGGCGCCCACGTGATCGTCTCCAGCCGCAAGATCGACGGCTGCCAGGCCGTGGCTGACGAAATCCTCGCCGCTGGCGGCAAGGCCACCGCGATTGCCTGCCACATCGGCGAAATGGAGCAGATCCAGGCCGTCTTCGCGCAGATCCGCGAGCAGTTCGGCCACCTGGACATCCTGGTCAACAACGCCGCCACCAACCCGCAGTTCTGCAACGTGCTGGACACCGACCTGTCGGCCTTCCAGAAGACCGTCGACGTGAACATCCGCGGCTACTACTTCATGTCCATCGAAGGCGGCAAGCTGATGAAGGCCAACGGTGGCGGCAGCATCATCAACGTCGCTTCGGTCAACGGCGTCACCCCGGGCGAGTTCCAGGGCATCTACTCGGTGACCAAGGCCGCGGTGATCAGCATGACCAAGGTGTTCGCCAAGGAATGCGCGCAGTTCAACATCCGCTGCAACGCCCTGCTGCCGGGCCTGACCGACACCAAGTTCGCTTCGGCGCTGGTGAGCAACGACGCCATCCGCAACGTCGCCCTGCAGCGTATCCCGCTCAAGCGCGTGGCCGACCCGAGCGAGATGGCCGGTGCGGTGCTGTACCTCGCCAGCGATGCCTCCAGCTACACCACCGGTGTGACGCTGAACGTGGACGGCGGCTTCCTCGCCTAAGCGTTATTGCAGAACGAAAAAGGGAGCCGGTTGGCTCCCTTTTTCTTTGCCGGAATTCGACTACCTGTAAGAGCAAAGAGAACGCCATCGCGGTTGCTCACGAACGCACGCTGCCTCGCTCCTCAGCGAGCGCCTTTGCAGGGCAGTCCGGGAGCTTGAGATACCCATGCTGCGGGCGCAAGAGGATCGATGGGTATCGCTTCGCTCCACGCCATCCTACGTTCGTGCTTCGCCTTGGTTTCGATGTGGATGGGAAGTCCGCCCCTACGGTCAGGCGCGGTGCCAAGTGATTCGCGAGCAAGCTCGCTCCTGCGAAGAGCCCGACGCCCACTCCACCTTTGGCTTTGGCTTTGGCTTTGACTTTGGCTCCGAAAGTTTTCCAGCGAAACATCCAAGCACTCCGAACGCCCCGTTCAGGAGGCCTCGTTGAAGCGGAGTTTCAGGGGTTGAGCGACATGGATGTCGCGAGAGCCGCGATGGGCCAGGGATGGCCCTTCGCGGCGTGCCCCTGAAACTTCGATTCAACGAGGGAATTTTTCGCCTAAGCGAAAAACCGGATGTCCGGGGCAAGACCTTTGCCCACTTTGGGTCGTTTGCCAAAGTGGGTCGCCCGAGGGGGCGAAACAAGAAGCCAACGCGGACACCGAGGCGGCGCAGAAACACCTAAGCCAACGCAGCAGTCTTGCAACAACAGGGCAAAAGATACGCCGGCCCTGCCGGCGGATCGCGGGCATGGCCCGCTCCTACACAAGCGCGAGGATCACTGCCAGGTTTTCAGGGCCTGGATTGCCGCCGCATTCATGGGCTCGGCGGTCAGCCCGCCGGCTCCATAGCGCACCGCAAAAACAGCCTGGTCGGCCAGCGGCAGGTAATTCACCCGGCCGGCCTTGGGCACGAAGGTCAGCAGGTCATGCTGGCCATCGCGGAGCCAGCGCCACAGGTCGATCCCCAGCGCCTCGTCCGCCAGCGCCACCTTGCGCCCGAGGCTCTGCTGCTCCACCGCCAGGAAGCGGCCGCTGATGTCCTGCAGGCGGTAGCCCGGCGCCAGGCCGATCAGCCGTGCCAGGCCTTTCCACTCCAGCACCCGCGCATCCAGCTGCCAGAGATCACCGGCCAGTTCCACGCGACGCTCTTCATTGCCCTGCAGCAGTGTCACGTCATAACGCTGCTCACCGACCTTGTGGAAGCTCAGCGTCGCCAGCGGGCGCTCTGCCGGCAGTGGGTCGTAGCTGCGCAGGTCCCAGGCCACCAGCGCCACCAGTGCGGCGACGGCCAAGAACAGCATGCCCGCCGTGCCCCGCAGCCAGCCGAGGAACCAGTGACGGTCGAACAGAATGCGGGCGGCGACCACCAGGGCCAACAGCGCCACGAGGGCCACGACCCAGGCCAGACCGTCGTACTGCATCGAATGATTTCCTTCCCCGTAGAAATGCCGGCATTATGCGCACCGCGTACCTGCGCGGCCAGCCAGACCGTCGCAGCTTTCGGGCCCGTTAACGTTTCCTATGCCATCCGCTCTTTACAAAAGAGTGGCGCCGCGGGCTCCTGATCAAGGCCTGACCCATGCCCTTCGAACTCGTCGTAGACCCGACCACCCTCGTCATTCTCGCCGGCGTCGCCTTCCTTGCCGGCTTCATCGACGCCATCGCCGGCGGCGGTGGCCTGCTGACCATCCCTGCCCTGCTCACCGCGGGCGTTCCGCCGCACCTGGCGCTGGGCACCAACAAGCTCAGCTCGACTTTCGGCGCCGCCGTGGCCAGCTACACCTTCTACCGGCGCAAACTGTTCCAGCCGCGCCAGTGGCGCAAGGGCATCATCGCAACTGCGATCGGCGCAGCGCTGGGCGCCTGGGCCGCGCACCTGATGCCGGCGGAATGGCTCAACCGCATGCTGCCGGTGGTGGTCTTCGGCTGCGGCCTGTACCTGCTGTTCGGCAAGACGCCGGAAGCACCGCTGGACGCCAACCCGCAGATCGCCCAGCGCCGCCAGTGGCCGCAGGGCCTTGGCCTGGGCTTCTATGACGGCGTGGCCGGCCCCGGCACCGGCGCCTTCTGGACCGTCAGCAGCCTGCTGATGTACCCGCTCGACCTGGTGCGCGCCAGTGGTGTGGCGCGCAGCATGAACTTCGTCAGCAACATCGTCGCGCTGGCGGTGTTCATCGCCTCGGGTCAGGTGGTCTGGCTGATGGGCCTGTGCATGGGCAGCTCGCTGATGATCGGCGCCTACTTCGGCGCGCGCACGGCGATTGGCGGCGGTGCCAAGTTCATCCGTCCGGTGTTCATCCTGGTGGTACTGGCCTTGACCGTGCGCCTGGCCTGGCAGCACTGGTTCACCGTCGCAGCCTGAGGCAGGCCGGAGCGGCGCCTGGAATCAGGCGCCGCCGGGCAGGACAGGATCGGGACGACCGGCGCGGCGCGCCAGGTAGACCTCGATCAGGTAGCGGGCGATGGAGCGCTCGGCCGGCAGGCGCGGCAGCTCGTCGACGTGGAACCAGCGGGCGTCCTCGATCTCGTCAGGCTGCATGACGATCTCGCCACTGACGTACTCGGCGTGGTAACCGAACATCAGCGAATGCGGGAACGGCCAGGGCTGGCTGCCCATGTAGCGGATATTGCCGATCTCGACGCCTACCTCTTCGCGCACTTCACGCGCAACGCAGTGCTCCACCGACTCGCCCGGCTCGACGAAGCCGGCCAGGGTGCTGTACATCCCCGGCACGAAGCGCGGCGAACGCGCCAGCAGCACCTCATCGCCACGGGTCACCAGCACGATCATGCTCGGCGACAGCAGCGGGTAGCGCTGGATGCCACAGCTTTCGCAGTGCATCGCGCGGTCGCGGAGCATGCGCAGGCTGGGCTGGCCGCAGCTGCCGCAGAAGCGGTTCTGCCGCCACCAGATACCGATCTGGCTGGCGAAGCCGAGCATGGCGAAGATGTCTTCCTCGGCCTGCATCATGAACTGGCGCAGGCCGATCCAGCTGGCGCCTTCCAGCGGGTCGGTACGGTCGATTTCCAGCAGGTACACCGGCTCGCCGTCGAACTCGCCGACCGCATGCTCGGACAGCACCGAAAGGTCCTGGCGCTTGAGCCAGTCACGGGGGAACAGCACGCCGTTGCTGTCGGCGAGGAACTGCTGCTGGCAGTGGGCGAGTGCCCAGCCGCCGTTGGCAGCGACCTCGAACATCGCGGATTCCCAGCGTCCGGTACGCATCAGGCGGCCACCGTCAGGCCCAGGGCCTTGACGCTCTCGCTGGCGACGTCCAGGACGTCGGGTTGGCCTTCAGGCCGCATCATCGCTCCACCCTCCAGGTAGTACTCCAGGCCGGTCAGCGCATCCGCCAGGGTTTCCAGCATCTGCTCGGACGGCATCTGGGTCGTCTCGATCATCTGCCCCTGAATGTAATCGGCACAGGCACCCACGAGCAATGCCGCGCGCTCCTGACCGAGGAACCAGAGGCCGCCGCGTACCGCCTGCAGGCTGATCGGCACGTTGGCCAGATGCAGCTTGTCGCCGTTGGATTCCAGGTACGCGGTGATCGCGCGCTTGGCGAGCGCCAGGCCCGCCTGGGCCTCGTCGATCACCACGATGCGCGCTTCGGCGAGCTGGTGCACGGCGAAGGAATCGTCCTCCCCCACCGGCGTCGGACGCGCGCTCATGCGCTCGCCACGCTCCAGGTTGCCGACCATGCTCTCGACATACAGCAACGCGTCGGCCAGCGCGTTGAGCGCGGCCGGTTCGTCCACCGCGCCCTTGGCGACCCAGCCGGCGACCACGCCATGCTGATGCTGCAACGAAGTGGCAGCGGAGTTCAGGCCGACCATGCCCAGGGTCTTGGCCAGCTTGCCCAGCTGGGTGTGCAGGATGCCCAGCGCATCGGCCTGGGACACGCCGCGCTCGATCAGGTCGAGCTGGTCCTTCACCGCGGTGAGTTCCTCGCGGATCGCCACCGACAGCGAGCGCATCACCGACTGGCCGGGGCCGGACAGGCGTTGCGACTCGTCTTCGAGCAGGTGATCGGTGAACGGCAGCGCTGCCAGGCCGAACACCTGGCGCAGTTCGGTGGCACGCTCGCCGCTGGTATCAGCCAGCGTGGTGAGGTACAGCAGCTCCTTGAGCAGCTGCCGCGGCGCTTCGTACTGCGGGTTGGCGATCAGTTGCTTCAGCTCGCGGTCCAGGCGCGAGAACACCAGCTTGCGCGTCTTGCGCGGCAGCATCTGCGCATCCACCAGCGACTCCAGCGCACCAGCACCGACCCAGCACAGACGGGTGCGCGCGGCGCTGCCCAGCAGCACGTCGAGCTTGCCCAGCGCGCGGCCCATGAGCTTGAGGCTGGGGTAGAGATTCTGTTCGCGGATCAGCCCCACCAGGCCGACCTGGTACATCTGCCGCAGGCGGCGGACTTCACGGGCCGGGTCTTCCACCTGCGGCGCGGTGACGGCGCGCAGCGGGCGCGGCAGGTCCAGGCGCGCGCTGAAGAAGAAGCTCTCCGGCAACGCGGGCTGGCCGGCAGCCTGGCGCACATCGTTGATCGCCGGCAGCAGCAGCTCGGGGATTTCCTGGCGGTGCGCTTCGAGGTTTTCCAGGTAGCGACGCAGCACATAGAGCGCGTTGCCAAGCGCGGCCAGTTGGCCGTCGCGGTCTTCACTGACCCCGGTGGGAATGTCGGTGGCCAGGTCCAGCGCTTCCTGCGCCAGCAGTTCGGCACCGGCCAGCTCGATGAGATTCAGCGTGCCGCGAATCTGGCTCAGGCAATCGACGGAATGTTGCAGCAGGCTGCCGTTCTGACGCTCGGCGATGAAGTGCTCGAGATTCTGCTCGGCCTCTTCCATCGTCGCGAACAGCTCGTCGCGGACCAGACTGAGGGACGTGGCTCCAGTAACCATCGGCCTAGTGCGCCTCCTGCGCGCAAGAAGAGTGGACGGACATCAATCGGCGAACTCGGCGGTCTTCTTGCTCATGTGCGCCATCATGGCGGCCTGCAGGTCCGCGGACTGCAGCATGGCGGCGTTCCAGGTGGCGATGTACTCCAGGCCGTCCTCGACGCGGTGATCGCGGGCGTAGCCGATCATTTCCTTGGTGCCGCGGATGGCGATCGGCGACTTGGCGGCGATCTGCCGGGCCAGCTCCATCACGCCGTCCTGCAGCGCGGAATGATCGGCGTAGACGCTGTTGACCAGGCCGATGCGCTGCGCTTCCTCGGCGTTGACGTTGCGCCCGGTGTAGGCCAGCTCACGCATGATGCCGTCGCCGATCAGGCGCGGCAGGCGTTGCAGGGTACCGACGTCGGCCGCCATGCCCATGTCGATTTCCTTGATGGAGAACTGCGCGTCGGCGCTGCAGTAGCGCATGTCGCAGGCGGAGATCAGGTCGATGCCGCCGCCGATGCAGTAGCCCTGGATCGCTGCAAGGACCGGCTTGCTGCACTTGTCCACGGCGTTGAAGGAGCCCTGCAGTTGCAGGATGGTCTTGCGCAGAGCGCGGGCGTTGCGGCCGACGTCCTTGCCCAGGTGGCTGGCGGCCTGGGCCAGCAGGGCCAGGTCGATGCCGGCGGAGAAGTGCTTGCCGGCACCGCTGAGGACGACGACGCGGACTTCATCCGTTTCATCGGCCCACTGGAAGATATCGATGATTTCCTTCCAGAAATCGGCATTCATCGCGTTGAGTTTTTCCGGACGGTTGATCTGCACATGGGCGATCTTGTCCGCCAGTTCAACGCGGAAGGCTTTGTATTCGGTCACGGGAGATGTCCTCGGGAATGCCCTGCTTCTCGTCTGGGTGCGGCGCGCTGCCGCTGGAGCCCGGGCCAACAGTTCTTATGGTTGCCGCATACAGATTTTTGGCATCGCGCCACTATAACAAGGCAAGACCAAAAGTCGATGCCGCGGTCTGTGACACAGGCCACGGCATCGGTCGTGAATCTGCTCGCAATTCATCCACCAACTGCTTGATCTGCCAGGAAGGTGGCCGCCGCGCGGCAATCAGTCGCCAGCAGCCATCGGCAGCCCCTGCGCGCGGTTGCGGTACTGGCGCCAGGTGTACATCGGGATGCCCGCCATGAACACCAGGAAGCCCCAGAAGATCGCTTGCTGCCCCGTGCCGTAGAGCGCCCACAGCGAGTAGAGGAACCCCAGGCAGCCAATCGCCAGTACTTGCGGACGCGAGCGCGGCGAGAAGGACTCCGGCTTCACCGCCAGCATCTGGATCAGCGCAGCGGTGCAGAAGGCGTAAGGCACGACGCCGGTCATGGTGCCGAGCAGGATGATGACGTTGAACACCTCCACCAGTTCGCCATGGCCGTCGACCATCACCAGCGCAGTCACCAGCAGCCCGGAGGACAGCAGGCCGTTGGCCGGCGCGCCGTTCTTGTTGAGCTTGCCCAGGGATTCGGGGAACAGCCCGTCGCGGGCCGGCGCCACCGGGATCTGGCCCTGCAGCAGCACCCAGCCGTTGAGCGCGCCCAGGCAGGCGATCACCGCACCGCCAGCCACCAGGTAATAACCCCAGGTACCCAGCAGGATGCGCGCGGCATCGGCGAACGGCGAAGTGGACTTGGCCAGCACTTCCGGCGGCATCAGGCCCTGCACGGCGGTGATCGACAGGATGTACACCGCGGCGGCCGCCAGGGTGCCGAACAGCGTGGCGCGGGGGATGGTCTTCTTCGGGTCGCGCACATCGTCGGCCGGCACGGTAGCCGACTCCAGGCCGATGAACGACCAGAGCGTCAGTGCCGCCGTGGTGGCGATCGCCTGGGCGTAGCCCATGTTCGGCAGTTCGCTGGGCGCCGGGATGGTCAGGTAGTCGGGGTTGAAGTGGAACCAGCCGAGAATCCCCACCAGCAGCAGCGGGATCAGCTTGAGCGCGGTCAGGCAGTTCTGCACCACGGCGAAGGCGGTGATGCCGCGCAGGTTGATCAGGGTGCACAGCCAGATGGCGCCGATGGCCGTGGCGACCATCAGCAGCGGGTCGGCCAGGGCCGGGATGAATACCCGCAGGTAGCCCACCAGGGTCACGGCGATGGCGGCGTTGCCGATCCAGGCGGCTTTCCAGTACGTCCAGGCACAGAGATAACCGGCGAAGCTGCCGAAGCCGTCACGGGTATAGGCGTAAGGCCCGCCAGCTCCCGGGTTGAGCCGCGCCAGCCGGGCGAAGGTGAAGGCCAGGATCACCGCCCCGGTACTCGACACCAGCCAGCCGAACAGGCTGAGGCCGCCGAACGCCGCCAGGCTCGACGGCAGCAGGAATACCCCCGACCCCACCATGTTGCCAACCACCAGCGCGGTGCAGCTCCAGAACCCCATGCTGCCCTTTTTCGCTTCCGCCATCTGCGCTCCTTAGAAGCCCGCGATCCGTATTATCGTTTTGGCGCCCTGCTCCTTCGACGAGAAGACGCAGCGCGGCGATCTGTCCTACAGGGTAGACAGCGCCGGGCAAAGGAGGAAACCGTTTTGCAGGGCGAGACCGCCCGTTTCGAGCGATTTCGCCCCGTCTGGTCAATGCCGCTGCAGAAAATCCGTCGTTCAGGCGGACCCGACCTGGCGCGTGCCGATCTCGTAGAGCTGCTCGAACTGCAACGACGGCATCGGCTTGGCGAACAGGTAGCCCTGCCCTTCAGTGCAGCGTTCGGCACGCAGGCGATCACGCTGGGCGGTGGTTTCGATACCCTCGGCGATGGTCTCCAGATCAAAGCTGCGGGCCATGTCGAGGATCGCGCGGATCACCGAGAGGTCCTGCTGGGTCTCCAGCATGCCGATGACGAAGGTGCGATCGATCTTGATGCGGCTCAGCGGGTAGGTCTTGAGCAGGCTGAGGGAGGCATAGCCGGTGCCGAAATCGTCGAAGGCGATACCGACGCCGTAGGAACGCAGGCTCTGCAAGGTGCTGAGCACCGTGTCGTCGTGGTTGAGCACAATGTTCTCGGTGATCTCCAGCTCCAGCGCCTCCGCCGGCAGGCCGTGCCGTTCCAGCGCTTCCAGTACCTGTGTGACCAGGTTGCCCATGCGGAACTGCGCGCCGAACAGGTTCACCCCCATGCGCAGCTCCGGCGCACCGTTGCGCCGCCAGTAAGCCGCCTGGGCACAGGCCTCATCGAGAATCCACGCCCCGACGATGGCCGCCAGCGGTCCGCCCTCCAGTGACGGCAGGAAGGCGGCCGGCGACAGCAGGCCGCGCTGCGGATGCTGCCAGCGGATCAGCGCCTCGACCCCGCGCAGGGAGCCATCGCGCAGGCTGACCTGGGGCTGGTAGAACAGCAGGAACTCGCCGTTGGCCACGGCGCGATGCAACTCCATGCCGTACAGATGCCGCGCTGCCGCTTCCATCTTCAGCGCCGGAAGGAACACGAAGGCATGGCTGCGCCCGCTGCTCTTGGCCTTGAACAGAGCAAGGTCGGCGTCGCCCACCAGCTCCAGTGCCTCCTGCGCGTGCAACGGCGCCAGCGCCACGCCGCAACTGGCAGCGACCCGCACTTCATGCGCGTCGATGACGATGGGCTCGGCGATGCTGGCGATCACCGCCTGGGCGAAGCGCATGGCATGCTCGGGGGAAAGCAGGTTCGGCTCGAGGATGGCGAACTCGTCGCCGCCGATGCGCGCCACCGTGGCGCCCGCGGTCGCCAGCCGGTCCAGGCGCTCGGCGACCTGCCGCAGGATGCCGTCGCCCACCGCGTGGCCGAGGGAGTCGTTGACGTCCTTGAAGCCGTCGAGGTCGATCATCAGCACCGCTGCCGGGCGCGACTGCACCAGCACTTCCTCGGTACGCCGGTAGAACTGGCCGCGATTGGCCAGGCCAGTGAGCACGTCGACGCTGGCCAGTTGGCGCAGCGCCTCCTCTTCCCGATGACGGGCGGTAAGGTCCTTGAGCACGGCTTCGAACTTGAGCTTGCCTTTCTCGGTCCAGCTGAACAGCGTCAGGCCAAGGGACAGCTCGGAGCCATCCTTGCGCACGCCGACGATTTCCCCCGGCACGGCCATGCCATCCAGGGACGTGGCGTCACTGGCCCCACTGATCAGCGCGCGGAACCCCGATCGGTTGCGTTCAGGCAGCAACAGCTCGAAGGACTGGCCGCTGCCCTCGATCAGGTCGTAGCCGAACAGGTTGGCTGCCGCCTCGTTCCAGGCGCCGATCTCGCCCCAGCAATCGAACCAGACCACCGGCGTTGGCGAGGTGCCGGCGTACTCCTCGAACAGCGGCCGGGTGCGCGACGAGGCCACCTCGATGCGCCGCAGTTCGAGCCGGTCCGACGCCATGCGCGCCAACTCGACCAGCCTATCGCGGTCCTCACCGGAAAAATCTTCATGGGGCTGGCTGTCGATGATGCACAAGGCGCCCAGCGCCTGCCCCTCCACCGACAGCAGCGGCACACCCGCGTAGAAGCGCACACCATTGGGCGCGGTCACCAGCGGGTTGTCGTGGAAGCGTTCGTCGCGGCTGGCGTCGCCCACCACCATCACGCCGTCCTGGGCGATGGCATGGGCGCAGAAAGATACGTCGCGCCCCATGTCGACTTCGCCGATGCCGGTGGCGGCGGCGAAGAACACATGGTCACTGCCGATCATGTTCACCGCTGCGACCGGCATGCCGAACATGCGCACAGCGATCTGCACCACCGGGTCGAGGCTGGGCAGCAGGCTTTCGTCGTCGAATCCGTAATCGGAGAGCGCACTCAGGCGCTCGCTCTCGTTCGGCAACGTCACGGGACAGCGCATGGGGGAAACCTCCTTTTTTCCTCAATTTCTCCCTTTACCGATGCGCACAAGGATAGTTCCACTTTTCATACAGTGATGTATGTCACTGCTGTCAGGAGCCGGACGGTCACTTGCAGCATTCCACGGTGTAGCGCCGCTCGCCGTCTACTTCGCGCACTTGCAGCCCATGGACGTCCGAGTCGAAGCCGGGGAAGTTGCGCTCGAAACTCTGGGCGAAGGCCAGGTAATCGAGTATGGAACGGGTGGATTCAGTGAACCGCTCCCCCGGCATGATCAGCGGGATGCCTGGCGGATATGGCACCAGCATCACCGCGGCGATGCGCCCTTCCAACCGATCGATAGGCACCGCCTCGACTTCGCCGCGCACCAGCTGCGCATAGGCATCCGCCGGGCGCATGGCGATTTCCGGGAGCACGGTGTACATGCGCTTCATCGCCTTGGCCGTGGCGTGGTCGCGGTAGCAGCGGTGCAGCTCGTCACACAGGTCGCGCAGGCCCATGCCCGCATAACGCGCCCCGCCCGCCTGGGCAACGCTGGGCAGCGCATCCGCCAGCGGCTGGTTGGCGTCGTAGCTGCGCTTGAACTCCAGCAGTTCGGTGACCAGGGTGCTCCACTTGCCCTTGGTCACGCCCATGGAGAACAGCACGAGGAAGGAGTACAGCCCGGTCTTCTCCACCACCAGCCCGCGCTCCCAGAGGAAGCGGCTGACCACCGCGGCGGGAATCCCACGGGAGTCCAGGCGCCCGCCGGCGGTGAGCCCCGGCGTGGCCAGGGTGACCTTGATCGGGTCGAGCAGCACGTAGTCTTCCACCGCGTCGCCGAAGCCGTGCCAGTCGGCGTTGGGTTCCAGCACCCAGTCGCCGGTCTTCACCTCGTCGGTGCCCTCCACGCCCGGCGGCTGCCAGACGCAAAACCACCAGTCGTCCTCCGCGAGGTTCTGCTGCACGTTGGCCAGGGCGCGGCGGAAGCTCAGGGCTTCGTCGAAGGTCTCCTGGATCAGCGAACGTCCTGCCGGGCCTTCCATCATCGCCGAGGCCACGTCCAGCGAGGCGATGATGCCGTACTGCGGCGAGGTGGAGATGTGCATCATGAAGGCTTCGTTGAAGCGCGCCTGCTCGAAGCGCCGTACGCCGGCATCCTGCACGTGGATCATCGAGGCCTGGCTGAAGGCGGCGAGCATCTTGTGCGTGGAGTGGGTGGTGAACACCAGCGGGCCGCTGTCATCGCGGCTGGTGCCCATGCCATAGCGTCCGGCGTAGAACTCGTGGAAAGCCGCGTAGGCGTACCAGGCTTCGTCGAAATGCAGCACCTCGACGCTGTCGCCCAGGGCCTGCTTGATCATCTGCGCGTTGTAGCAGAGGCCGTCGTAGGTGGAGTTGGTCACCACCGCCAGCCGCACCCTGGGCTCCCGGCCGCGAGCCAGCGGGCTGGCCTCGATCTTCGCAGCGATGGATTCGCGGCTGAATTCCGCCAGCGGGATCGGCCCGATGATGCCCAGCTCGTTGCGCTCAGGCGTCAGGTACAGCGGGATCGCGCCGGTCATGATGATCGCGTGGAGGATCGACTTGTGGCAGTTGCGGTCCACCAGTACCAGATCATCGCGACAGACCATGGAGTGCCAGACGATCTTGTTTGCCGTGGAGGTGCCGTTGATCACGAAGTAGGTGTGGTCGGCGCCGAAATTGCGCGCTGCGCGGGCTTCGGCCTCGGCCAGCGGACCGGTGTGATCGAGCAGCGAGCCCAGCTCGGGGACCGAAACGGAGAGGTCCGAGCGCAGGGTGTTTTCCCCGAAGAACTGATGGAACGCCTGCCCCACCGGGCTCTTGCGATAGGCCACGCCACCGCCGTGACCGGGCGTGTGCCAGGAGTAGTTGGACTGCGCGGTGTGCTCCACCAGCGCGCGGAAGAACGGCGGCAACAGGCCTTCCAGGTACTTGCGCGCAGCGCGACTGACCTGGCGGGCGAGAAAGGGCACGGTGTCTTCGAACAGGTAGAGGATGCCGCGCAGCTGGTGCAGGTCGGCCATGGACTCGGCCGGCGCGTTCTCGATGGTCATCTGCTCGCCGAGGGCGAAGATCGGCAGTTGCGGTGCGCGCACCCGCGCCATGCGAATCAGCTCCACCACGTCCTGCAGCAGGCGCTGGTTCTCCCCCGCCCCCTCGGCGGCCACCAGGATGCAGGCGAGACCATGGTGGGTCGAGGCGACGATGCGCCCCTCGGCGGAACTGGCGGTGGAAAGGATGCTGAAGCCGTCCTGCTCCAGTTCCCGCGCGATATCCCGCACCCGGTCGCCGGCCACGGTATCGGCCTTGATGTCGCGGTGAACGATGAGGATGGGGAATTTCAGATCTTTGTACATTGTGACCCCCTGAATGACGTACGACTGGCGTCGATCCCTTTCAGAGTATGGACTCACGGAATGTAGGGGAATGCGCTCGGCTGACGGCTGTAATAAAACGTCGCGTGGGTGACAGGTGCGCTCACCTTGAGCGTTTTGCTCTGGCTCTGCCTCTAAAAGATTTCCAGAGAAATGCCAGCGCACTCCAGACTGCCCCGTTCAGGAGGCCTCGTTGAATTGGAGTTTCAGGGGTTGAGCGACAGGGATGTCGCGAGAGCCACGGAGCAAAAGAAAGCGCCGGCCTTGCCGGCGGGTCGCGGGCATGGCCCGCTCCTACACTGGACGCAGAAATGAAAAAGGCCCCTGTTCAGGGGCCTTTTTCAGACAGCGCGACGGATCACTCCTTCGGCGCCTCCATCTGTGCCCAAAGCGACGGACCACCCGCAGACTTCTCGATCACTGCCAGACGTGCCACATGCGCCTCGATCTCCGCATCGCTGGCGCGGATCACCCGCGTCAACCCACGCTCCGCCGCCAGGCGACGGATCGCCGAGGCCGTGGCACGGCCGCTGCCGTCCCCTTCTGCACCGTTGCCAGCCAGCGACAGGCTGGTCTGGCCACCGGTCATCGCCAGGTAGACGTCGGCGAGAATCTCGGCGTCGAGCAGTGCGCCGTGCAGATCACGGCCGGAGTTGTCGACGCCATAGCGCTTGCACAGCGCATCGAGGTTGTTGCGCTGGCCCGGGTGACGCTCGCGGGCCATCAGCAGGGTGTCGAGGATGCCGCAATAGTCGGCAACGTCGGCGCGCTCGCTCTGCCCCAGCAGGGCGAACTCGTTGTTGATGAAACCAACGTCGAACGCCGCGTTGTGGATGATCAGCTGGGCGCCCTTGATGAACTCGAAGAAGTCATCCGCCACTTCGCGGAAGCGCGGCATGTCCTTGACGTATTCATTGGTGATGCCGTGGACCGCGATGGCACCTTCGTCGATCTCGCGGTCGGGCTGCAGGTAGACGTGGAAGTGCCGACCGGTGAGACGGCGGCCCTCGAGTTCGACGCAACCGATCTCGATGATCCGGTGGCCGTCGGTGACCGGCATACCGGTCGTTTCGGTGTCGAGTACGACGCTACGCATTCTGTGTGAAACCTTCTTGCCATTGATGCGCCCGAATGGCTTCGGGCGCCCTTGATTCTGAGAGCCGGACGCTTAGCGCGGCAGCTCGCTCACGCCACGGTTGGCGAGCATGTCGGCGCGCTCGTTGCCGGGGTGGCCGGTGTGGCCGCGCACCCAGCGCCACTCGACAGTATGCCGGTTTACCTGCTCATCCAGCGCCTGCCACAGGTCGGCGTTTTTCACCGGTTGCTTGGCGGCGGTCTTCCAGCCGCGCTTCTTCCAGTTGACCATCCACTCGGTGATGCCCTGCATGACGTACTGCGAGTCAGTGACGATGCGCACCTCGCAATGCCGCTTGAGCGCGGCCAGGGCCATGATGGCGGCCATCAGTTCCATGCGGTTGTTGGTGGTTTCGGCCTCGCCGCCCCACAGTTCGCGCTCGGCGCCCTTGTAGAACAGCACGGCACCCCAGCCACCCGGTCCCGGGTTGCCCTTGCAGGCGCCGTCGGTGTAGATCTCGACTTTCTCTTCGCTCATTTGGCTCGCTTTCAGGACTCGGAATCGCGGCGGCTGACCTTGGCCACCGGCAGCGGCACCAGTTGGCCGCGCGGCTCGCGACGGGGCTGACGCAGGGGCCGCAGACCGACCACCAGCTTGCGCGCCACCAATAGATAGAAGCCGGCGCCAGAGCCTTGCAGGACGGGGCCCCAGGTCTCCATGCGGGCCAGACGGCCCTGCCATTTCGCCGATGCAAGCGGCGGACGATAACACCCGAAGCGGCGTTTCTCCAGCGCAAAGCCCAGCAGGTTGAGCCAGTCGCAGACCCGGTTCGGCGCGATGCAACGGGCACGGCGCAAGGCGTCGCGGGCGAAGTAATGGCGGATGCCCCAGGCGCTCCAGGGATTCACCCCGACCACCAGCAAGTGCCCGCCCGGTCGCACGCTGCGCGCGGCCTCACGCAGGAGCCGGTGCGGCGATAGGCAGAAATCCAGGCCATGCTGCAGCAGCACCACGTCAGCGGCATGCTCGCCCAGCGGCCAGGCCGCCTCGTCGCAGGCGATTTCCACACCGGGCAACGGTGGCCCGAGGCGCACGCCACGCTGGATATTGCCGACGCTCGCCGGCAACTCCGCATGCGGCCCGTAATGCACCAGATAGCCGCCGAAATAGCGCTCCAGTTCGTCGATCAGCAGTTGCTGTTCTTCGGCGAGCATCATTCCGCCCACCGGCCCGGACAGCCAGTGGCGGGCCTGGTCGATCAGTTCGAGCCAGTCGGCATCGGCCTGGGCGAAGGGTTCTTCGATCATCACTACCCCCCTGTGGGACAGCGCGACACAAAAGTGCGTATCCGCACTACTATGCGCCAATGCCCACCACTTGGCGACTTTCCACCCATGATACAGATAGATGCTCTGCCCGCCTTTTCCGACAACTACCTCTGGCTGTTGCAGGATGTGACCCGCCGCGAATGCGCGGTAGTCGATCCAGGTGACGCCGCGCCAGTCGAGCAATGGCTGCAGGCCCATCCCGGCTGGAAGCTGACCGATATCATCATCACCCACCACCATGCCGACCATGTCGGTGGCGTCGTTCGCCTCAAGACCGAAACCGGCGCCCGCGTACTCGGCCCGGCCGGAGAAAGGATTCCCGAACGCGATGTGGCGCTGGAGGACGGCGACCGTGTCACCGTACTCGGCCTGGATTTCGAGGTTATCCACGTGCCCGGTCACACGCTGGGGCACATTTCCTACTTCCATGACGACGCGGAACAGCCGCTGCTGTTCTGCGGCGACACCCTGTTCGCCGCCGGTTGCGGCCGGTTGTTCGAAGGCACGCCAGCACAGATGCACGCATCGCTGAGCCGACTGGCCGCCCTGCCCGGCAGCACCGCCGTGTACTGCGCCCACGAGTACACCCTGAGCAATCTGCGCTTCGCCTGCGCGGTGGAGCCGGACAACCCCGAAGTGCTGGCACGCTTCGAGGAAGTCAGCCGCTGGAGGGAACAAGGGAAGATCAGTCTTCCTTCTTCCATTGCTCTGGAGCGGGCTACGAATCCTTTCCTTCGCGTGTCGGAAACATCCGTTAAGAAAGTCGCCGACGAGCGGAGCGGCCAGCAAATCCGCACGCCGGAAGAGGTCTTTGCGACCATTCGCCGCTGGAAGGACCAGTTCTGAAGGCTGGCGAAATCTTGACCAGGGCCGGCTCGGTTTCTAGAATCGCCGAAATTTTTGCCCCGGACATAGTCATCAGCCAATGCCGCCCAAGACCAGAAAGACCTCCGATCTAGACGCATTGGCACGCGCCATCCGAGTCTCCATTGTCCTCCTCGCGGCGGGCCTGGCGGGCTGCCAGTCAACCCAGCAGAGCACCAGCGACAATCAGGCCCGCAGCGCCTCCCGCGCCGTCGACGTGCAGTTCAATCCCGCCTGGAACCAGGCCCAGAACGATATCTGGGAACGCATGCGTGGCGGCTTCCAGTTGCAGGACCAGCTCAATACCAACCCGCGCATCGAGCGTCAGCGCCTGTGGTTCATGAGCAACCAGTCGTTCCTGGAAAACGCCAGCGAGCGCGGTGCACCGTACATGCACTACGTCGTCGAGCGCCTGGAAGAGCGCGACATGCCGCTGGAACTGGCACTGCTGCCGATGATCGAGAGCTCGTACAACCCGATGGCCGTGTCGCGCGCCCAGGCCGTGGGCCTGTGGCAGTTCATCCCGAGCACGGGTACGCACTTCAACCTGCGCCAGACCAACTTCTACGACGGCCGCCGCGACATCACCGCGTCGACCAATGCCGCGCTGACCTACCTGAACCGCCTGCACGACATGTTCAACGGCGACTGGCTGCTCGCGCTGGCCGCCTACAACGCCGGGGAAGGTACCGTCAGCCGAGCGATCGAGCGCAACGAGCGCCTCGGCCTGCCCACCGACTACTGGAACCTGCCGCTGCCGCAGGAAACCCAGGACTACGTGCCCAAGCTGCTGGCCCTGTCGCAACTGGTGAATGCCCCGACCATCTACGGCATCAACCTCAGCCCGATCGCCAACCAGCCCTACTTCACCTCGATCCGCGTCAAGCCGGGCCTGGATCTTTCCCAGGTCGCCGCGGCGGGTGACCTGGACCAGGACGAACTGCAACAGCTCAACCCCGCCTTCAAACGCGGCGTGACCCTGGATGGCCCGCATCACCTGCTGGTGCCGCTGGCCAAGGCGGATTCCCTCAAGGCCGGTGTCGCGAACCTGGAGCCGGTACAGGTCAAGCCCCTGGTGGCATCGAAAAATGGCCATTACCGCGTGCGCAAAGGCGACAGCCTGCACAGCATCGCTCAGCGCTACCGTCTCAGCGTCGCCGAGCTCAAGGCCGCCAACCGTCTGAGCGCCAACCGCCTGCGCAATGGCCAGACCCTGGTCATCCCCGGACAGCCCGGCCGCCCGACCATCGAGCCGGAGAGCCCGCGCCAACTGGCCCAGGTCGAAAGCTCGAAGACCATCGCCAGCGCCCGGGTCGCTACTCGCAGCTACACCGTGAAGAATGGCGACACCCTGTGGAACATCGCCAAGAAGAACGGCGTCGAGGTCGCGGACCTCAAGCGCTGGAACAACCTGGACAGCCATGGCGTCAAGCCCGGCCAGACCCTCAAGCTGCAAAGCGCCGCTGCCACCCAGCTGGCCTCCAGCAGCAAGAGCAAGGCCAAGCAGGACACCGCGACCTACTACAAGGTCAAGCAGGGCGATTCGATGTACCTGATCGCCAAGCGCTTCAACGTCGAGATGCAGCACATCAAGCGCTGGAATCCGCGCAGTGGCCAGGCCCTGAAGCCGGGCCAGACCATCACGCTGTACCTCGACACCGCCAGCCGCTGAGCTTCATCCTGCGCCGGGGCGCACAGCCCCGGCCGCATGTCTTCTGGCAGCAAGGACAAGCTGCTACTGTACGACGCTAACCTCCTTCAGCCAGCCGGGATCGGATCCTACGCCTGATGCGTCGCTTGTCTCTCCTGCTCCTGGGACTCTTCCTGGGCCTCCCCGCCTCCGCCCAGATCACCGAGAGCCACGGCTACGCCCAGTTCGGCGACCTCAAGTACCCGGCCAGTTTCGACCACTTCGACTGGGTCAACCCCAAGGCGCCCAAGGGCGGCCTGCTGCGGCTGATGGGCCTGGGCACCTTCGACACGCTCAACCCCTACACCTTCAAGGGCAGCCCGCCGGTCAGCACCGCGGACTTCCTGCAGTACGGCGTCAGCGAGCTGAACGAGCCCCTGATGGTCGGGACCGGCCTGTACGACCCGTCCGGCGACGAGCCCGCCTCCAGCTACGGCCTGATCGCCCGCAGCGTGGAGTACGCCGAGGACCGCAGCTGGGTGGTGTTCAATCTGCGCCCGGAAGCCCGTTTCCACGACGGCAAGCCGATCACCGCCTACGACGTGGCGTTCTCCTATCGCACACTGCTGCACCACGGCCACCCGATGTACCGCACCAACCTGCAGGAAGTGCAGCGGGTCGACATCCTCTCGCCGACGAGCATCCGCTTCGTCTTCAAGCGCCACGACAATCCTCTGCTGATTCTGCGCCTGGGCGAAATGCCGGTGCTGCCGCAGCACTACTGGAAGGGCCGCGACTTCCAGGCCACCACCTTCGAGCCGCCGCTGGGCAGCGGCCCCTACCGGATCACCGAGGTGGAGCCGGGGCGCCGCCTGGTGTTCGAACGGGTCAAGGACTGGTGGGGCAAGGACCTGCCGGTGAACCGCGGCAAGTACAACTTCGATCGTGTCGAGGTGGACTTCTACCGTGACGCCGGCATCGCCTTCGAAGCCTTCAAGGCCGGCGAGTTCGACGTCTACATCGAGCACCAGGCGAAGAACTGGCGCAGCAACTACCGCTTCCCGGCCGTTCGCCGGGGCGACGTGCTGAAGGTGGAAATCCCCCACCAGATTCCCACCCAGACCCAGGCGCTGTTCCTCAACACCCGCCGCGCGACCTTCGCCGATCGCCGCCTGCGCGAAGCCCTGGGGATGATGTTCGACTTCGAATGGACCAACCGTGCGCTGTTCAACGATGCCTACGTGCGCGCCAGCAGCTACTACCCCAACAGCGCTCTCGCGGCCACCGGCGTACCCCAGGGCCAGGAGTGGCTGCTGCTCTCGCCGTACCGTTCGCAACTGCCCGAAGCGCTGTTCAAACGCCCCTTCACCGTGCCGGTGACCAAGGGTGCTGGCATCCCGCGGGAAACCCTGCGCCACGCTTTGGGTCTACTGGGCGAAGCCGGCTGGAAGCTCTCGGGGGATCGCCTGCTGGACGCCAACGGCAAGCAGCTGCGCTTCGAGATCCTGCTGGTCAACCCCAGCCTGGAACGCATCCTCCAGCCCTATCGCGAGAATCTCGCCAGCATCGGTATCGATGCGAGCTTGCGCACCGTGGACCGCGCCCAGTACAAACAGCGTCTGGACCAGTTCGACTACGACATGATTCTGATGACCCTGCCCCAGACCCTGAGCCCCGGCCTCGAACAATGGCAGTACTTCCATTCCAGCCAGGTGGCGGTGAAGGGCAGCAAGAACTATGCAGGCATCGCCAACCCCGTGGTGGACGCGATGCTCGAGAAACTCCTCGGCGCCACCAACCGCGACCAGCAGGAAGCCGCGGCACGCGCCCTGGACCGGGTGCTGCTGTGGCAGCACTACAGTATTCCCAACTGGTACCTGAACAAGCATCGACTGGCGTACCGCAACCGCTTCGCCTTTGTCACCACGCCGCCCTATACGCTGGGCCTGCGCGCCTGGTGGCAAAAAGACCAGGAGAACACCCTATGAAAAGCCCCCGCCGCGCCGCGCTCTGCGCCGGCCTGTTGCTGGGACTGCTGGGCAGTGCGCAGGCCGCGCCACAGCACGCCATCACCCTGTATGACGAGGCGCCGAAGTACCCGGCAAACTTCAAGCATTTCGACTTCGTCAATGCGGATGCGCCCAAGGGCGGCACGCTGCGCCTCTCCGACTTCGGCGGTTTCGACAGCCTCAACCCCTTCATCGCCAAGGGCAACTCCGCGCCGCAGATCAACCTGATCTACGACACCCTGACCTTCCACTCCCTCGACGAGCCCTTCACCGAATACGGCCTGCTCGCCGAGAAGATCGAGAAGGACCCGGAGCACCGCTTCGTCCGCTACTACCTGCGCCCCGAGGCGCGCTTCCAGGACGGCACGCCGGTCACCGCCGAAGACGTGGTGTTCACCTTCGAGACGCTGATGAAGGACGGCGACCCGATGTACCGCAACTACTACGCGGACGTCGACAAGGTGGTGGCCGAGGACAAGCTGCGGGTGCGCTTCGACTTCAAGCACGGCGACAACCGCGAGCTGCCGCTGATCCTCGGCCAGCTGTCGATCCTGCCCAAGCACTGGTGGGCCAGCCGCGACTTCAACAAGACCAACATGGAGCCGCCGCTGGGCAGCGGCCCGTACCGCATCGCCAAGGTCGAGGCCGGCCGTTCGATCCGCTACGAGAAGGTCAAGGACTGGTGGGGCGACAAGCTGGCGGTGAACCGCGGCTTCAACAACTTCGATGCCGTGGTGGTGGAGTCCTACCGCGACCTCACCGTCGCCCTGGAAGCCTTCAAGGCCGGGCAGTTCGACTTCAACGACGAGCGCATCGCGAAGAACTGGGCGACCGCCTACGACTCCCCCGCCGTGCGCGACGGCCGCATCGTTCGCGAGGAGCCAGTGAACGGCAACCCGTGGGGCATGCAGGCCTACGCCTTCAACATCCGCCGCCCGGTGTTCCAGGACCCGCGCGTGCGTGAGGCGATCACCAACCTGTTCGACTTCGAATGGACCAACAAGCAGCTGTTCTTCGGCTCCTACCTGCGCGATGGCAGCTACTTCGAGAACTCCGAAATGGCGGCCAAACAGCTGCCCGACGCCGAGGAGCTGAAGATCCTCGAGCCACTGCGCGACAAGCTGCCGCCCGAGGTCTTCACCCAGGTCTACGTGCCGCCCACCAGCGACGGCAGCGGCATCATCCGTGACCAGAAGCGCAAGGCCTACCAGCTGCTGCTGGAGGCCGGCTACAAGATCGAGAACGACAAGATGGTCGGCCCGGACGGCAAGCAGCTGAGCTTCGAGTTCATGCTCGCCCAGGCCGACTTCGAGCGCGTGCTGCTGCCCTTCAAGCGCAACCTCGCGGAGCTTGGCATCGACATGCAGCTGCGCCGGGTCGACGTCTCGCAGTACATCAACCGCCTGCGCTCGCGGGACTACGACATGATCGTCAGCAGCTGGCCGCAATCCAGCTCGCCGGGCAACGAACAGCGCGAATTCTGGCATTCCAGCAGCGCCGACAAGCCCGGCAGCCGCAACTTCATCGGCCTGCGCGATCCGGGCGTCGATGCCCTGGTGGAAGGCCTGATCAACGCCGGCTCCCGCGAAAGCCTGGTGCGCCACGCACGCGCCCTCGACCGCGCGCTGCTCTGGGGCCATTACGTGGTGCCCAACTGGTACCTGGGCAACTGGCGCATTGCCTACTGGAACCGCATCGCCCACCCGGAGAAACTGCCGCCCTACAGCTATGCGCTGCAGACCTGGTGGCAAGCCCGCGACAAGGCCGTACCGACCAGCACCGACGCCAAGGCCGCGAACGAAACGCCGGCTGACGGCACCGTCGCCCAAGGGGCCGAGTGATGCTGGCCTACATCCTGCGGCGTCTGCTGCTGATCATCCCCACCCTGTTCGGCATCCTGCTGATCAACTTCATCATCATCCAGGCCGCCCCCGGCGGCCCGGTAGAGCAGATGATCGCCAAGCTGGAAGGCTTCGACGCCGCCAGCGGCGGCGCCACCGGGCGCATCTCCGGCGGCGGCGGTGAAGTCGCCTCCGCCGGCACCCACTACCGCGGCGCCCAGGGCCTGGACCCGGAGCTGGTGAAGGAAATCGAGCGCATGTACGGCTTCGACAAGCCGGCGCCCGAGCGCTTCTGGATCATGCTCAAGAACTACGCACACCTGGACTTCGGCCAGAGCTTCTTCCGCGACGCCAAGGTCACCGACCTGATCGTCGAGAAGTTGCCCGTGTCCATCTCCCTCGGGCTGTGGAGCACGCTGATCATGTACCTGGTGTCGATCCCCCTGGGCATCGCCAAGGCGGTGCGCCACGGCAGCCATTTCGACGTCTGGACCAGCTCGGCGATCATCGTCGGCTACGCCATCCCGGCCTTCCTCTTCGCCATCCTGCTGGTGGTGCTGTTCGCCGGCGGCAGCTACTGGGACTGGTTCCCGCTCAGGGGACTGACGTCCAACAACTTCGACGAGCTGAGCTGGGCCGGCAAGGTCCGTGACTACTTCTGGCACCTCGCACTGCCGATCACCGCGCTGGTGATCGGCAACTTCGCCACCATCACCCTGCTGACCAAGAACAGCTTCCTCGACGAGATCGGCAAGCAGTACGTGGTCACCGCCCGCGCCAAGGGCCTGACCGAGCGCCGCGTGCTCTACGGCCACGTGTTCCGCAACGCCATGCTGCTGATCATCGCCGGGCTCCCCTCGGCCCTGCTGGGCATCTTCTTCACCGGCTCGCTGCTGATCGAGGTGATCTTCTCCCTCGACGGCCTGGGCCTGCTCAGCTTCGAGGCCGCGCTGAACCGCGACTACCCGGTGGTGTTCGGCACGCTGTTCATCTTCACCCTGTTCGGCCTGATCATGAAGCTGGTCAGCGACGTCCTCTACACGCTGGTCGATCCGCGCATCGACTTCGAGAACCGGGAGTAATCCGATGCGCCTGTCTCCCATCAATCAGCGCCGCTGGGCGCGCTTCAAGGCCAACAAGCGCGGCTGGTGGTCACTCTGGCTGTTCCTCACGCTGTTCATCCTCAGCCTGGGCGCCGAGCTGATCGCCAACGACAAGCCCCTGGCGATCCGTTACGACGGCGAGTGGTACTTCCCGGTGGTCAAACGCTATCCGGAAACCGCCTTCGGCGGCGAATTCCCCATGGAGGCGAACTACAAAAGCCCGTACATGCGCGAACAGATCGCGCAGAAGAACGGCTGGATTCTCTGGCCGCCGATCGCCTACAGCTACGACACCATCAACTACGACCTGCGGGTGCCGGCCCCTTCGGCGCCCAGCGCGGAGAACTGGCTGGGCACCGACGACCAGGCGCGCGACGTCATGGCGCGGGTGATCTACGGCTTCCGCGTGTCGGTGCTGTTCGCCCTGATCCTCACCGTGCTCAGCTCCGTCGTCGGTGTCGCCGTGGGCGCTCTGCAGGGCTTTTACGGCGGCTGGATCGACCTGCTCGGCCAGCGCTTCCTGGAAATCTGGTCGGGCCTGCCGGTGCTCTACCTGCTGATCATCCTCGCCAGTTTCGTGCAGCCGGGCTTCTGGTGGCTGCTGGGCATCATGCTGCTGTTCTCCTGGATGAGCCTGGTGGACGTGGTGCGCGCCGAGTTCCTCCGTGGCCGCAACCTGGAGTACGTGCGCGCTGCGCGCGCCCTGGGCATGCGCAACGGCGCGATCATGTTCCGCCACATCCTGCCCAACGCGATGATCTCCACCCTGACCTTCATGCCCTTCATCCTCACCGGCGCGATCGGCACCCTGACCTCCCTGGACTTCCTCGGCTTCGGCCTGCCCGCCGGCGCGCCGTCGCTGGGCGAGCTGGTCGCCCAGGGCAAGTCCAACCTGCAGGCGCCCTGGCTGGGCATCAGCGCCTTCGTGGTGCTGGCCGTGATGCTGAGCCTGCTGGTGTTCATCGGCGAAGCCGCCCGCGATGCCTTCGACCCGAGGAAATGACATGAGCCAGAACGAGAACCTCATCGAAGTCCGTGACCTGTCCGTCGATTTCCTCTGCGGCGATGAACAGGTGCGCGCGGTGGAACACATCAGCTTCGACATCCGCAGGGGCGAGACCCTGGCGCTGGTGGGTGAAAGCGGCTCGGGCAAGTCGGTGACCGCGCACTCCATCCTGCGCCTGCTGCCCTACCCCACCGCCAGCCATCCCTCCGGCAGCATCCAGTACGCCGGCAAGGACCTGCTCAAGCTGCCCGAGCGCAAGCTGCGCGGGATCCGCGGCAACCGCATCGCCATGGTGTTCCAGGAACCCATGACCTCGCTGAACCCGCTGCACACCATCGAGAAGCAGATCGGCGAAGTACTGGCCCTGCACAAGGGCATGAGCGGAAACCAGGCACGTGCCCGCACGCTGGAGCTGCTCGACCTGGTCGGCATCCCCAACCCCGCCAGCCGCCTCAAGGCCTACCCGCACGAGCTTTCCGGCGGCCAGAGGCAGCGGGTGATGATCGCCATGGCGCTGGCCTGCGAGCCGGAGCTGCTGATCGCCGACGAACCGACCACAGCGCTGGACGTCACGGTGCAGCTGAAGATCCTCGACCTGCTGCGCGACCTGCAGCAGCGCCTGGGCATGGCCATGCTGCTGATCACCCACGACCTCAACCTGGTCCGGCGCATCGCCCATCGCGTTTGCGTGATGAAGCGCGGCTGCATCGTCGAGCAGGCCGATTGCGAAGCCCTCTTCGCAGCCCCACAGCACCCCTACACGCGCGAATTGCTCGGTGCCGAGCCCAGTGGTACCCCTGCGCAGAACGAGCCAGGAGCGCCGCTGCTGGAGGTCGACGATCTACGCGTGTGGTTCCCGATCAAGAAGGGCGTGTTCCGCAAGACCGTCGACCACGTCAAGGCAGTGGACGGTATCGACTTCAGCCTGCCGCGCGGCCAGACCCTGGGCATCGTCGGCGAGAGTGGCTCGGGCAAGTCGACCCTGGGCCTGGCCATCCTCCGGCTGATCAGCAGCCAGGGCGGCATCCGCTTCGAGGGCCAGGCCATCGAAGGCATGAACCAGGCGGAAGTCAGGCCGCTGCGCCGCGAGATGCAGGTAGTCTTCCAGGACCCGTTCGGCAGCCTCAGCCCGCGCATGTCGGTGGGGCAGATCGTCGGCGAAGGGTTGGAGATCCATGGCATGGGCACGCCCGAGGAGCGCGAGCTGGCGATCATCGCGGCGCTCAAGGAAGTCGGGCTCGACCCGGACACCCGTCACCGCTACCCCCACGAGTTCTCCGGCGGCCAGCGGCAGCGCATCGCCATCGCCCGCGCGCTGGTGCTCAAGCCGGCGCTGATCCTGCTGGACGAGCCGACCTCGGCACTGGACCGCACCGTGCAGCGTCAGGTCGTCGAACTGCTGCGCGGACTGCAGGCCAAGTACAACCTGACCTACCTGTTCATCAGCCATGACCTGGCGGTGGTGAAAGCCCTCAGCCATCAACTGATGGTGATCCGCCACGGCAAGGTGGTCGAACAGGGGGTGGCAGACGAAGTCTTCGCCGCGCCTCAGCATGCCTACACACAGCAACTGCTGGAGGCAGCCTTCATGGTGCCCACGCAAGCCTGACAAGGAAGCAATGACATGGGGTTTCTCGCCGGTAAACGCGTACTGATCGTCGGTGTCGCCAGCAAGCTGTCCATCGCCTCCGGCATCGCCGCGGCGATGCACCGCGAAGGCGCCGAACTCGCCTTCACCTACCAGAACGACAAACTCAAGGGCCGCGTCGAGGAATTCGCCGCCGGCTGGGGCTCCAGCGCCGAGCTGTGCTTCCCCTGCGACGTGGCCAGCGACGCGGACATCGAAGCCGTGTTCGCCGCACTGGCGAAACAATGGGACGGCCTGGACTGCATCGTCCATTCAGTGGGGTTCGCGCCGGGCGACCAGCTCGACGGCGACTTCACCGAGGTCACCACCCGCGACGGCTTCCGCATTGCCCACGACATCAGCGCCTACAGCTTCGTCGCCCTGGCCAAGGCCGGCCGCGAGCTGATGCACGGCCGCAACGGCAGCCTGCTCACCCTCTCCTACCTGGGCGCCGAACGCACGATGCCCAACTACAACGTGATGGGCATGGCCAAGGCCAGCCTGGAAGCCGGCGTGCGCTACCTGGCCGGCAGCCTCGGCCCGGAAGGCACCCGCGTCAACGCCATCTCCGCCGGCCCGATCCGCACCCTCGCCGCCTCAGGCATCAAGAGCTTCCGCAGGATGCTCGCCGCCAACGAACGCCAGACACCGCTGCGGCGCAACGTCACCATCGAGGAGGTCGGCAATGCCGGCGCCTTCCTCTGCTCCGACCTGGCCAGCGGCATCAGCGGCGAAATCCTCTATGTGGACGGCGGCTTCAACACCACGGCGATGGGCCCACTGGCCGACGATTGAGGCTTTCCGCCGGACAAAGAAAAAGGCCGCAACAGCGGCCTTTTTCTTTGTCCGGAAAAAACAGGGGCCGCTTGCGCGGCCCCTGTTTCTTACTTCTTGGCGTCGTCGAATTTCTCGATCTTCGCCTGATCCTGCAGGTAGCGGCGGAAGGCAGCGAAGTCGTCCTGGCCGCTGCGCGAGGCGAGGAAGCGCTGGTACATCGCCTTCTCCTCCTCGGTCGGCTTGGCGGTCGGTTCGTTCACGCCACTGAGCTTGACCAGCACGAAGTCGCCGTTCTGCAGCGCGACACCACCCAGGCCGGGCTTGTCGGCGCCTTGCGGGCGAGCCATGCGGAACACGCTCTGCAGCACCACCGGGTCGACGCCTTCCTGACCACGGGCGGCAGCTTCCACGACTTTCCAGTCCTGGCCTTCCTGGGCCTGGGTCAGCGGAATCTTGCCGTCGCGCAGACCAGCCAGCAGCGCTTCACCGCGGGCCTTGGCGTCGGCAGCGGCATGCTCGACCTGCAGACGCTTGAGGATATCGGCACGCACCTGCTCCAGGGTTTCCTGTTCAGGCTTGTGATGCTCCTTCACGCGCAGTACGACCACGGTATCCGGGTCCAGCTCGATGGCGCCGCTGTTGGCAGCTTCTTCCAGCACTTCCGGGCTGAAAGCAGCCTGGATGACCTGACGGTTGGCGGTCACGCCTTCGCCGCCTTCCTTGCCGAACGGCTTGCTGGTCTGCACCTTCAGGCCCATGTCCTGAGCCGGCTGGCCCAGATCGGAAGCCTCGTAGGCGGAGCTTTCCAGTTGCTTGGTCGCGTCGACGAAGCGCTGCTCGACCAGTTGGGTCTTGGCTTCGTGCTCCAGTTTGGCCTTCAGGCTGTCGAAGGTCGGAACCTCCGGCGCTTCAACACCCAGCAGCTTGATCAGGTGCCAGCCGTAGGAGGTCTTCACCGGAGCGGAGACTTCGCCCTTCTTCAGCGCGTACAGCGACTCTTCGAAGGCCGGGTCATACACGCCACGACCGGCGAAGCCCAGGTCGCCACCGTTGGCGGCGGAGCCGGTGTCGTTGGACAGCTCCTTGGCCAGCTTGGCGAAGTCTTCACCCTTGTCCAGGCGTGCCTTGATCTCGTCGATCTTGGCCTTGGCCTGCTGGTCGGTCTGCTTGTCGTTCACCTCGATCAGGATGTGCGCGGCGTCGCGCTGCTCGGCCAGGCCGGCGATTTCCTTCTGATAGAGGGCATCGAGATCTTCCTTCTTCACCTCGACCTGATCGAAGAAGGCGGACTTCTTCAGCTCGACGTAGTCGATGGTGACCTGCTCGGGCGTCATGAACTCGGTGCTGTGGGCGTCGTAGTACGCCTTGATCTCGCTGTCCTCGACCTTGCTCTTGGCCGGGTCGGCCTTGAGCGTCAGGGTAGCGAAGTCACGGGTCTGCTTCTCCAGGCGGGCGAAGGCATTCAGCTCCTCATCAGTGACGAAGCCGGTGCCGGCAATCCCCGCGCGCAGCTGACCCATCAGCATTTCCTCGCCGAACATACGGCGGAACTGCATGCGGTCGTAGCCCATCTGGCGGATGACCTGGTCGAAACGATCAGCGCTGAACTTGCCATCCACCTGGAACTCAGGGGTCGACAGGATCAGTTGATCCAGCGCCTGCTGAGAGAAGGCGAACTTGTCGTTCTGCGCAGCCTGCAGGATCAGCTTGCGCTCGATCAGCGACTTCAGCGCCGAATCCTTGAGCAGCTTGTCGTCGAGCATGGACGCATCGAAGTCCTTGCCCAGACGCTGCATCAGCTGGCGACGCTGCATGTCCGCAGCCTGCTGCAGTTCCGGCAGGCTGATGTCATCACCGTTGACCTGAGCAGCGACGTTCTCGTGGTGGGTTGCGCGAATGATCTGATCGAACCCGGTCAAAGCCATGAGGACAACGATCACGCCCAGGATGGTCTTGGTGATCCAGCCTTGGGAATTGTCCCTGATGTTTTGCAGCATGCGGCCCCCGACGCGGCCACGGCTCACCGTCAATGGCGGCGCGGCGTGGAAAAAAGGCGGATATAAGAAAGGCGCATCCGAGGATGCGCCTTCTCGTAACTGGTGGAGCTTGCGGGCTTTGAGCCCGTGACCCCTGATGATTCCAACCGACCTACGCCAGCCGGGTCATCGCTCCGTGACCGGCCCAACCGAAGTTGAACCGGTCCAGGTCAAGTCCAAAAAGACGCTTAGTTGACAGCGTCCTTGAGGGCTTTACCGGCCTTGAAGCCCGGGATCTTAGCAGCAGCGATCTTGATCGGCTTGCCGGTCTGCGGGTTGCGACCGGTGCGAGCAGCGCGCTCTTTGACAGCGAAGGTGCCGAAGCCTACCAGTACGACGGAGTCACCAGCCTTCAGGGCGCCAGTTACGGACTCGATCACCGCGTCCAGAGCGCGACCGGCAACAGCTTTCGGGATATCAGCAGATGCGGCGATAGCATCGATCAGTTCCGACTTGTTCACTCTAAGTCCCCTTATTTCTGTTGAGTATGTTTCTATGTGTTAGGTGTAAGCAAAAGCAGGTGCTGGTTTGCCAACTGACAAAGCAAGTGCCGCTTTATAACAAGGGCTCAAAAACAGTGTCAAGAAAGCCCCCCAACTAATGCGTGCTGATTCGCTCCTTGGAATCAGACTCGCGCTTCTCATCCTTTGCAACCATCTCGGGAGCCGCATCGGGCAAGGGCTCCGGGGCGTATTGCAGCGCAATTTGCAGGACCTCGTCAATCCATTTAACCGGTTTAATAACGAGATCGGCCTTAATATTATCCGGAATTTCCCTAAGGTCCCGTACGTTTTCCTCGGGAATGATCACAGTCTTGATTCCACCCCGGTGCGCAGCCAGAAGTTTTTCCTTCAGGCCACCGATGGCCAGCACCTGCCCCCGCAGGGTGATCTCGCCGGTCATCGCAACGTCCGCGCGGACCGGGATCTGGGTGATCGCCGAAACCAGTGCGGTGCACATGCCGATGCCCGCGCTAGGGCCATCCTTGGGGGTCGCGCCTTCGGGCACGTGGATGTGAATATCGTGTTTTTCGTGGAAGTCCGGGGCGATGCCCAGGCTCTTCGAACGACTGCGAACTACGGTCAGCGCAGCAGTGATGGACTCCGCCATGACGTCGCCCAGCGAGCCGGTCTTGGTCAGCGCGCCCTTGCCGGGAACCATGGCCGATTCGATGGTCAGCAATTCGCCACCCACCTGGGTCCAGGCGAGACCGGTTACCTGGCCGATCTGGTCCTGCTGCTCGGCCAGGCCGTAGCGGAATTTGCGCACGCCCAGGTAGTTCTCCAGCGAATCCGGCGTCACTACCGCTTCGATGCGCTTGGCCTTGCCACCGTCCTTGACCGCTTTGCGGCAGACCTTGGCGATCTGACGCTCCAGGCTGCGCACACCGGCTTCGCGGGTGTAATAGCGGATGATGTCACGGGTAGCCGCTTCCTCGAACACCACCTCGCCCTTCTTCAGACCATTGGCCGCAGTCTGTTTCGGTACAAGATATTTCGAGGCGATGTTGATCTTCTCATCTTCGGTGTAACCCGGCAGGCGGATCACTTCCATGCGGTCCAGCAGCGCTGCCGGAATGTTCATGGAGTTCGCCGTGCAAAGGAACATCACGTCGGAAAGGTCGTAGTCGACTTCGAGGTAGTGGTCGTTGAAGTTGTGGTTCTGCTCCGGATCGAGCACTTCCAGCAGCGCCGACGCAGGGTCGCCGCGCATGTCGCTGCCCATCTTGTCGATTTCGTCGAGCAGGAACAGCGGGTTGCGCACGCCGACCTTGGTCATCTTCTGAATCAGACGACCGGGCATGGAACCAATGTAGGTACGACGATGGCCGCGAATCTCAGCCTCGTCACGCACGCCACCCAGGGCCATGCGCACGAACTTGCGGTTGGTCGCGCGGGCGATCGATTCGGCCAGCGAGGTCTTGCCCACGCCAGGCGGGCCGACCAGGCAGAGTACCGGGCCCTTGAGCTTCTTCACGCGCTTCTGGACGGCGAGATACTCAAGGATGCGCTCCTTGACCTCTTCCAGGCCGTAGTGATCGGCATCGAGGATGTCCTCGGCCTTGTCCAGGTCGTGGCGCACCTTGCTTTCGGCCTTCCACGGCACATTCACCAGCCAGTCGATGTAGGAACGCACCACAGTCGCCTCGGCGGACATCGGCGACATCTGCTTGAGCTTGTTCAGCTCGGCAGTGGCCTTGGCCAGGGCTTCCTTGGTCAGGCCGGCAGCATCGATGCGCTTCTTCAACTCCTCGACTTCGTTGTGGCCTTCGTCGATGTCACCCAGTTCTTTCTGGATGGCCTTCATCTGCTCGTTGAGGTAGTACTCGCGCTGGCTGCGCTCCATCTGCTTCTTCACGCGGCCGCGGATGCGTTTCTCGACCTGCAGCAGGTCGATCTCGGCATCCAGCATGGCCAGCACGTGTTCGACGCGGGCAGACAGCTCGGTAATCTCGAGGATTTCCTGCTTCTGCTCGATCTTCAGCGCCATGTGCGCGGCCATGGTGTCTACCAGACGGCCCGGCTCGTCGATGCTGTTGAGCGAGGACAGGACCTCTGCCGGGACTTTCTTGCCCAGCTGCACGTACTGCTCGAACTGGCTGAGCAGGCTGCGGGTGAAGACTTCTGATTCACGCTCGCCGACGGAGGCCTCGTCAATGATCGACACTTCTGCGCGGCAGTAGGCTTCCTCGTCGATGAAACGCTCGACCTGGCCGCGCTGCTCGCCTTCTACCAGCACCTTGACGGTGCCGTCGGGCAGTTTCAGCAGCTGCAGGACGGTGGCCACGGTACCCATGCGGTACAGGCCATCGGCGCCCGGATCATCGTCGGCCGGATTCTTCTGCGCCAGCAACAGGATCTGCTTGTCACTGGTCATGGCGGCCTCGAGGGCCTCGATGGATTTCTCTCGTCCCACGAACAGCGGGATGACCATGTGCGGATACACCACTACGTCACGCAGGGGCAGCAGGGGCAACTCGACGAGTGTTTTCATGATATTCGGCTCTACAGCGGCACTTGGCCAAAACGATGGGATTGGACCCTTCGGCCTAAGATGGGGTTAGGACTGGGAAAAAACAAGCGCGGTAGATGGGAAGAAAAAAGGGGCCCTAGGGCCCCTTCTGGTTTCAGGCGTCAGGTGCAGCCTTGGCCGGCTGCTCGCTGTTCTCGTAGATCAGCAGCGGCTGGGAGGAGCCCTCGATGACGCTTTCGTCGATCACCACCTTGCTGACATCGTTCTGCGAGGGGATCTCGTACATGGTATCGAGCAGGATGCCTTCGAGGATCGAACGCAGGCCACGGGCGCCGGTCTTGCGCTCCAGCGCGCGACGGGCGACGGCCTTGAGCGCGTCCGGACGGAACTCGAGGTCCACGCCTTCCATTTCGAAGAGCTTGGCGTACTGCTTGGTCAGCGCGTTCTTCGGCTCGGTCAGAATCTGCATCAGCGCAGGCTCGTCCAGCTCGTCAAGAGTCGCGATGATCGGCAAGCGACCGACGAACTCGGGGATCAGGCCGAATTTCACCAGATCTTCCGGCTCGACCTCACGCAGCGCTTCGCCGACCTTCTTGCCCGCTTCCTGGCTGCGAACCTCGGCGTTGAAGCCGATGCCGCCCTTGGTGGAACGGTTCTGGATGACCTTTTCCAGGCCAGCGAACGCGCCACCGCAGATGAACAGGATGTTGCGGGTGTCGACCTGCAGGAACTCCTGCTGCGGGTGCTTGCGGCCGCCCTGGGGCGGTACGGAAGCCACGGTGCCTTCGATCAGCTTCAGCAGGGCCTGCTGAACGCCTTCGCCGGACACGTCGCGGGTGATCGACGGGTTGTCGGATTTGCGCGAGATCTTGTCGATTTCGTCGATGTAGACGATACCCATCTGGGCTTTCTCGACATCGTAATCGCACTTCTGCAGCAGCTTCTGGATGATGTTCTCGACATCCTCGCCCACGTAGCCAGCCTCGGTGAGGGTGGTGGCATCGGCGATGGTGAAGGGAACATTGAGCAGACGCGCCAGGGTCTCGGCAAGCAGGGTCTTGCCCGAGCCGGTCGGCCCGATCAGCAGGATGTTGCTCTTGCCCAGTTCGACGTCGTCCTTGCGCTCACGCTGGTTCAGGCGCTTGTAGTGGTTGTACACCGCTACTGCCAGGGTTTTCTTGGCACGTTCCTGGCCGATCACGTACTGATCGAGGATGGTGCGGATCTCTTTCGGCGCCGGAAGCTTGTGCGCACTGCTCTCCGCCTGTGCTTCCTGCACCTCCTCACGGATGATGTCGTTGCACAGGTCGACGCACTCGTCGCAGATAAAGACCGAGGGGCCGGCAATCAACTTGCGCACTTCGTGCTGGCTCTTGCCGCAGAAGGAGCAATACAGCAGCTTGCCGTTGTCCTCGCCGTTGCGGGTGTCAGTCATTCGATCGTTCCAATCGGGGATATACGTGAAGGACAAGATGAAGGCATTCGCAGGCATTTTCAAGCCCGCGAGCGGCCGGATTACCGGCCGCGGTACAGCGGAGAGACTCAGCTAGCGGAAGGACGCTGAGTGAAGACCTGATCGATCAGACCGTATTTGACGGCCTCGTCGCCGCTCATGAAGCGGTCACGGTCGGTATCGCGGGCGATGACGTCCAGCGGCTGGCCGGTGTGGTGCGCCAGCACCTGATTCAGGCGCTCCTTGATGAAGAGGATTTCCTTGGCATGGATCTCGATGTCCGAGGCCTGGCCCTGGAAGCCGCCCAGCGGCTGGTGGATCATCATGCGCGAATGCGGCAGGCAGTAGCGCTTGCCAGCGGCGCCGCCGGCCAGCAGCAGGGCACCCATGCTGCACGCCTGACCCACGCAGATGGTGGACACGTCGGGCTTGATGAACTGCATGGTGTCGTAGATCGACATGCCAGCGGTCACGGAACCACCCGGGGAGTTGATATAGAGGTGGATGTCCTTGTCCGGGTTCTCGGCTTCGAGGAACAGCAGCTGGGCAACCACGAGGTTGGCCATGTAGTCCTCGACCTGGCCGACCAGGAAGATGATCCGCTCCTTCAGCAGGCGCGAATAGATGTCGTAGGAACGCTCACCGCGGGCGGACTGCTCCACCACCATCGGCACCAGACCACCAGCGGCCTGAATGTTCGGAACTTGCGGCATATAAGGATTATGCATGTCCGACGATCACTCCCTAATAAAAAGTCATGTCTCTATAGACGCACAAGCCAGCCCGAAGGCTGGCTTGTGACAATCGAACGAAGCGCTGGATCAGGCCGCTTGCGGAGCTTCTGCAGGCTTGACCGCGTCTTCGTAGGATACCTGCTTGTCGGTCACATTGGCCTTCTGCAGGACAGTATCTACAACTTGTTCTTCCAGTACAACCGAACGAACTTCGTTCAGTTGCTGGTCGTTCTTGTAGTACCAGGAAACAACCTGTTCCGGCTCCTGATAGGCGGAAGCCATCTCTTCGATCATTTCGCGAACGCGGGCTTCATCAGCCTTGAGCTCGTGCTGCTTGACCAGCTCGGCGACGATCAGACCCAGCACGACGCGGCGCTTGGCCTGCTCTTCGAACAGCTCGGCCGGCAGTTGGTCGGGCTTGATGTTGCCACCGAACTGCTGGACAGCCTGGACGCGCAGACGATTGACTTCGTTGCCGATCAGGGCCTTCGGAACTTCGATTGGGTTGGTCTCGACCAGACCTTCCATCACCTGGTTCTTCACCTTGGACTTGATGGCCTGACGCAGTTCACGCTCCATGTTCTTGCGAACTTCGGTGCGGAAACCTTCCAGAGTGCTTTCCTTCACGCCGAACAGAGCGAAGAACTCTTCGTTCAGTTCCGGCAGCTTCGGCTCGGCGACGCTGTTGACGGTAGCGGTGAACTCGGCGGCCTTGCCGGCCAGATCCAGGTTCTGGTAGTCCTCGGGGAAGGTCACGTTCAGAACGCGCTCTTCACCGGCCTTGGCGCCGACCAGGCCTTCTTCGAAGCCCGGGATCATGCGGCCGGAGCCCAGCACCAGCAGGGTGCCCTTGGCGGAACCGCCAGCGAAGGCTTCGCCGTCGATCTTGCCAACGAAGTCGATGTTCACCTGGTCGTCGTTCTGAGCGGCGCGGTCAACGGCTTCGAAGCGGGTGTTCTGCTTGCGCAGGATTTCCAGCATGTTGTCGAGATCGGCATCAGCCACGTCAGCCTGCAGGCGCTCGACCTTGATGCCGTCGAAACCGGCAACCTGGAACTCGGGGAAGACTTCGAAGGTAGCGATGTACTCGAGGCCCTTCTCTTTCTCGAACACTTTCGGCTCGACGGAAGGAGCACCGGCCGGGTTCAGCTTCTGCTCGACCACGGCTTCGTAGAAGGTTTCCTGGATCAGGTCACCGAGGGCTTCCTGACGAGCGGCGGCTTCGTAACGCTGACGGATCACGCTCATCGGCACCTTGCCGGGACGGAAGCCAGGAACCTTGGCGCGACGAGCGGTCTGCTGCAGACGCTTGTTGACTTCGGTCTCGATGCGCTCGGCCGGCACGCCAACGGTCATGCGGCGCTCAAGAGCGGAGGTGCTTTCAACGGAAACTTGCATGGATATTCCTCGTGGCACAGACGTAAGCCGGTCCTTCCGGCTCCCAGAATCAAGGGCAAGCATTCTAGTAGCTAGAAATGCAGAAGTCACCCTGAGTGGAAGCTGCGGAAATTCACGGATGCGAGAGCTTATGGAAAGAAGATGGTGCGGACGGAGAGACTCGAACTCTCACAGCTTGCGCCACCGGAACCTAAATCCGGCGTGTCTACCAATTTCACCACGTCCGCAGGGTACCGCAGAAACGAAAACGCCAGGCTCTAGGCCTGGCGCTTCGGAATATGGGGTGGACGATGGGAATCGAACCCACGACACCAGGAGCCACAATCCTGTGCTCTACCAACTGAGCTACGCCCACCATATTACATTTGCTTGTACCGAACGCCACTTGGCGCACCCGGCAGGACTCGAACCTGCGACCATCCGCTTAGAAGGCGGATGCTCTATCCAGCTGAGCTACGGGCGCTTTAGTGGCGGCAACCCTTGCTAAGCAGACTCAGTGGAAACCACCGAATCGGTTGGCACCGCCTCTTTCGTGTTTCAGGCTGTGCTCGGCAAGCGGGGCGCATGTTATCGATGAGGCCATACCCCGTCAACAACTTTTTTAAAAAAAGTTCAAAGAGATAAAGGAGTTACGCCAAATCAGGGGCTCCCGCCTTTGCCTTAGGGAGGCAGCATGCGAAAATGCGCGCCTTCTTTTCACCCGCCTTAATGGTTATCCCCCCGACATGACTGCAAAACTGATCGACGGCAAAGCGATCGCCGCCAGCCTCCGCCAGCAGATTGGCCAACGCGTCAACGAACGCCGCCAGCAAGGACTGCGCATCCCCGGCCTGGCTGTGATCCTGGTCGGTAGCGACCCCGCCTCTCAGGTCTATGTCGCGCACAAGCGCAAGGACTGTGAAGAGGTCGGCTTCCTCTCCCAGGCGTACGACCTCGCCGCCAGCACCACCCAGGACGAACTGCTGGCACTGATCGACCGCCTGAACGCCGACCCGGCCATCGACGGCATCCTCGTCCAACTCCCCCTCCCCGCCCACCTCGATGCCTCCCAGTTGCTGGAGCGCATCAGCCCGGACAAGGACGTGGATGGTTTCCATCCCTTCAACATCGGCCGCCTGGCCCAGCGCATCCCGCTGCTGCGCCCCTGCACCCCGAAAGGCATCATGACCCTGCTGCAAAGCACCGGCGTCGACCTTTACGGCATGGACGCAGTGGTAGTCGGCGCATCGAACATCGTCGGCCGCCCCATGGCGCTGGAACTGCTGCTGGGCGGCTGCACCGTCACCGTGACCCACCGCTTCACCCGTGACCTGGCCGACCACGTACGCCGCGCCGACCTGGTGGTCGTCGCTGCCGGAAAGCCGGGCCTGGTCAAGGGCGAATGGATCAAGGAAGGCGCCATCGTCATCGACGTGGGCATCAACCGCCAGGCCGACGGCAAGCTGGTGGGCGACGTCGAGTATGAGGTTGCCGCCGAGCGCGCCAGCTGGATCACCCCGGTTCCGGGCGGCGTCGGCCCGATGACCCGCGCCTGCCTGCTGGAAAATACCCTGTACGCCGCCGAACACCTGCACCCCTGACAGGTTTCGATGCGCAAGAAAAAGGCCGCTGATCAGCGGCCTTTTTCGTTTTCGGAGGACAGTTACTCGGCGAGGCGCCAGGTCGTGCCGCCCTTGCCGTCTTCCAGCACCACGCCCAGAGCGGTCAGCTCGTCGCGGATGCGGTCAGACTCGCCCCAGTTCTTCGCCGCGCGTGCGTCCAGGCGCGCCTGAATCAGCGCCTCGACCTGCGCCGCATCGACCTTGCCAGCTGCGCCGGCCTGGAGGAACTCGTCGGCCTCCAGCTGCAGCACGCCCAGCAGAGCCCCCAGCTCACGCACGCGCGCCGCCAGTGCAGCCGCAGCCGCCGGATCGCTATCGCGCAGGCGGTTGACCTCGCGAACCATCTCGAACAGCACGGCAACCGCTTCCGGCGTACCGAAGTCGTCGTCCATCGCCGCACCGAAGCGCTCGACGAACTCCTCGCCACCCGCAGCAGCTACTTGCGGCAGGCCGCGCAGCGCGGTGTAGAACCGTTCCAGCGCGCCCTTGGCTTCCTTCAGGTTGTCTTCGGAGTAGTTGATCGGGCTGCGGTAGTGGCTGGAGACCAGCAGGAAGCGCACGACCTCCGGGTGGTACTTCTCCAGCACCTCGCGGATGGTGAAGAAGTTACCCAGGGACTTGGACATCTTCTCGCCGTCCACGCGCACTGCGCCGGCGTGCATCCAGCTGGCCGCGTAGAGCTTGCCAGTGGCCGCTTCGCTCTGGGCGATCTCGTTCTCGTGGTGCGGGAACACCAGGTCCGGGCCGCCGCCGTGGATATCGAAGGTTTCGCCCAGGCAGCAGGTGGACATCACCGAGCACTCGATGTGCCAGCCCGGACGCCCGGCGCCCCAGGGCGACTCCCAGCTCGGCTCGCCCGGCTTGGCGCCCTTCCAGAGTACGAAGTCCAGCGGGTCTTCCTTGGATTCGTCGACCTCGATACGCGCACCGATGCGCACGTCCTCGATCTTCTTGCGCGACAGCTTGCCGTAGCCGGCGAACTTGCCGACCCGGTAGTAGACGTCGCCATTGCCCGGCGCGTAGGCGTAACCCTTGTCGATCAGGGTCTGGATCATCTCGTGCATGCCGGCGATGTGGCCGGTGGCGCGCGGCTCGATGTCCGGACGCAGGACCGACAGGCGCGCCTCGTCTTCATGCATCGCGGCGATCATGCGGGCGGTCAGGTCCTCGAACGATTCACCGTTCTCCTGGGCGCGACGGATGATCTTGTCGTCGATGTCGGTGATGTTGCGCACATAGGTCAGGTCATAGCCGCGATGGCGCAACCAGCGGGCGATGACGTCGAACGCCACCATCACGCGGGCATGGCCGATGTGGCAGAAGTCGTACACGGTCATGCCGCACACGTACATGCGCACCTGGTTGCCTACCAGCGGCTTGAAGCTGTCCTTGGTCTTGGACAGCGTGCTGTAGATCTGCAAGTCAGCCATCCGTTACTGCCCCCAGGAATCGCGCAGGGTCACGGTGCGGTTGAATACCAGGGCGTCGGCCCTGGAGTCCTTGGCGTCCGCGCAGAAGTAGCCCTCGCGCTCGAACTGGAAGCGATCCTCGGCAGTGGCGCTGGCCAGCGACGGCTCGGCGCGGCAACCCTTGAGCACCACGAGGGAGTCCGGGTTGATGTTGTCGAGGAAGCTGCCGCCTTCTTCGGATTTCTCCGGATTGGCGGAGCGGAACAGGCGGTCGTACAGGCGCACTTCGCACTCGACGCTCTCGGCAGCCGGCACCCAGTGGATCACGCCCTTGACCTTGCGCCCTTCCGGGTTCTTGCCCAGGGTGTTCTCGTCATAGCTGCAGCGCAGTTCGACGATGTTGCCGGCGGCATCCTTGATGGCTTCGTCGGCGCGGATCACGTAGCTGCCGCGCAGGCGCACTTCGCCGCCCGGAATCAGGCGCTTGTAGCCGGCCGGCGGGACTTCCTCGAAGTCGCTGGCGTCGATGTAGATCTCGCGACTGAACGGCAGCACGCGCACGCCCATGTCCTGCTTCGGATGGCGCGGCAGTTCGAGGTTCTCGACCTGGCCTGCCGGGTAATTGGTGATGACCACTTTCAGCGGCTTGAGCACGCACATGGCGCGACCGGCGTTGGCATCGAGGTCGTCGCGGATGGCGAATTCCAGCATGCCGATATCCACCACGCCGCCGGCGCGGTTCACGCCGATCATGTCGCAGAAGGCACGGATCGACGCCGGGGTGTAGCCGCGGCGGCGGTAGCCGGACAGGGTCGACATGCGCGGGTCGTCCCAGCCATGCACGTGGTTTTCATCGACCAGTTGCTTGAGCTTGCGCTTGCTGGTGATGGTGTAGTTCAGGTTCAGGCGCGCGAATTCGTACTGGCGCGGCTGAGCCGGGACCGGCAGGTTGGCCAGGAACCACTCGTACAGCGGGCGGTGATCCTCGAACTCCAGGGTGCAGATGGAGTGGGTGATGCCCTCGATGGCGTCCGACTGACCGTGGGTGAAGTCGTAGCTGGGGTAGATGCACCACTTGTCGCCGGTCTGGTGGTGATGGGCGTGGCGGATGCGGTAGAGGATCGGGTCGCGCAGGTTGATGTTCGGCGAGGCCATGTCGATCTTCGCACGTAGCGAGCGGGCGCCGTCCGGGAACTCGCCGGCCTTCATGCGGGCGAACAGGTCCAGGTTCTCTTCCACCGAACGCTCGCGGAACGGGCTGTTCTTGCCCGGCTCGGTCAGCGAGCCACGGTAGGCGCGCATTTCCTCGGCATTCAGGTCGCAGACGAAGGCCTTGCCGGCCTTGATCAGGTCCACCGCCCAGTCGTGCAGCTGGTCGAAGTAGTTGGAGGCATAGCGCACCTGGCCGGCCCAGTCGAAGCCCAGCCACTTCACATCGGCCTCGATGGCGTCGATGTACTCCTGGTCTTCCTTCGCCGGGTTGGTGTCGTCGAAGCGCAGGTGGCAGTCACCGCCGAACTCCTTGGCCAGGCCGAAGTTCAGACAGATGGACTTGGCGTGACCGATATGCAGGTAGCCGTTGGGCTCCGGCGGGAAGCGAGTGACGATCTTCTGGTGCTTGCCACTTTCCAGGTCGGCCGCAACGATCGGGCGCAGGAAGTTGGCGGCAACAGTGGCTTCTTTCGTATCGGCGGTAGGCTTGCTCATGGTGTCCTTGATCATGCTGGTGTTCGGCCAGGGTAGGCCAGCCAAACCAAAGCGCTTATCATAGCCGAAGCTGTCAACCCCCTGACAGGCCTTCTATTTCTACAAAGAGCGGAAATCCCTGATGTCTACCACCGTCAAACTGCAGACCAACTTCGGCGATATCACCCTTGAACTGTTCGACGACAAGGCGCCGGAAACCGTGGCCAACTTCAAGGAGTACGTGAAGGCCGGCCACTACGACAACACCGTGTTCCACCGCGTGATCAACAACTTCATGATCCAGGGCGGCGGTTTCGAGCCGGGCATGAAGCAGAAGTCCACCCGCAAGTCGATCAAGAACGAAGCCAACAACGGCGTCGGCAACAAGGTCGGCACCGTCGCCATGGCCCGCACCATGGAGCCGCACTCGGCCAGCGCGCAGTTCTTCATCAACGTCGCCGACAACGATTTCCTCAACCACAGCGCGCCGACCGTACAGGGCTGGGGCTACTGCGTGTTCGGTGAAGTGAAGGACGGCATGGACGTGGTCAACAAGATCAAGACCGTCGCCACCACCATGCGCTCCGGCCACCAGGACGTACCGGCCGACGACGTGATCATCGAGAAAGCAGAAGTCATCGGCGAGTGAGTCGATGAGCGTCCTGTTCATCTCGGACCTGCATCTCGAAGCGGAACGCCCGGACATTACCCGGGCGTTCTTGCATTTCCTCGCCACCCGCGCCCGCACGGCGCAGGCGCTGTACATCCTCGGTGACTTCTTCGAAGCCTGGATCGGCGACGACGGCATGGACGAGTTCCAGCACTCCATCGCCCGCGCACTGCGCGAATTGTCCGACCGCGGCACACGCATCTACCTGATGCACGGCAACCGCGACTTCCTCATCGGCCGGGCCTTCTGCCGCGAAGCCGGCTGCACCCTGCTGCGCGACCCGAGCCTGATCGACCTGGACGGTGAGAAGATCCTGCTGATGCATGGCGACAGCCTGTGCACCCTCGACGTGGCGTACATGAAGCTGCGCCGCTGGCTGCGCAACCCGCTGAGCCTGTTCATCCTGCGCAACCTGCCGCTGCCGACCCGCCATAAACTGGCGCGCAAGCTGCGCAAGGAAAGCCGCGCGCAAACACGGATGAAGGCCAGCGAGATCGTCGACGTCACCCCGGCAGAAGTCGAGAAGATCATGCGCGCCAAGGGCGTGCGCATCCTGATCCACGGCCACACCCACCGCCCCGCCGTCCACGAACTGGATATCGACGGCCGCCCCGCGCGGCGCATAGTGCTCGGCGACTGGGACCGCCAGGGCTGGGCCCTGGAGGCCGACGAACTGGGCCTGCGGCAGGCGTCTTTCCCCCTGTGACGCTCCGGGCCACCGCAATGGTGGCCTTCTGGCGTTAACCCACCCGCACCGCCAGACATTTCTCCTTGACCGGCACCAACCGCCTTGCGCAGCATTCGCGGTTTGCCCAATCAAGGAAGAAACATGTTCAGCAAGGGAAATCTCATCAAGTTCGGCGCCCTGCCCCTGGCGCTGGTCGCCGCCGCCTTCATCCTGTTCAACGGCATCTTCTTCTATAACGAAGCCGGCTACATGACCCACGTGCGGACTATCTTCGGCGACGAGAAGATCGTCGACGACGTCGGCTACGCCACCAAGTGGTTCGGCCGCGCCACTACCTGGAAGAAGGCCATCAGCGTGCAGTCCGTGCTGGTCATGGATGAGAACGACAACAACCCGGACAACGACGCTCTGGGCGCCACCATAGAAGCCTTCCCCATCGTGTTCCTCGGCAACGTCGACGCCAAGGTCGAGTCCTCGGCACGCTTCCGCCTGCCCGGCGGCGACCAGTTCCTGAAGATGGCCCAGGAGTACCGCAACCCGGACAACTTCATCCGCACCGCGCTGGTCCCGGCGATCAAGGAAACCCTCCAGGCCACCGCCTCGCTGATGACCGCCGATGACTACTACGCCGGCGCCCGCAGCGAGTTCGCCGCGGAGTTCGAGAACCAGCTCAACGACGGCCTGTACCTGATCAAGCGCAAGGAAGTCCGCGGCCCGCGTGGCGCCGTCCCGCACCAGACCGCCATCCTGCAGGCCGGCACCGAACAGGGCAGCTTCGGCGACAACAACGCCAGCCAGTTCGTCACCGAGAAGGTCATCGACGCCAAGGGCCTGCCGGTGCGCAAGCAGCAGCAGTTCCGCAAGTTCGGCGTGGAAGTGGTGGAGGCGCGCATCACCAACGTCGACCCGAATCCGCAGTACAAGCAGCGCATGGTCAAGGTGCAGCAGGCGCTGGCCGAACTGGCCGTGGCCCGCCAGAACCGCCTGAAGGAAGAGGAAGAGAAGCTGCTGGTCACCGCCCGCGGCGAGAAGGAGGTGGAAGCCAAGCGCCAGGAAACCCTGCGCGACCAGATCGAGCGCACCACCCAGGCGGAAACCGAGAAGCAGCTGGCGGTGATCAACGCCGAGCGCGAGAAGCAGCGCGCCGAGATCGAGAAGCAGACCGCCGAACTGCTGCGCGACAAGGCCACTGTCACCGCGCAGGCCACCAAGATCACCGCCGACGCCGATGCCTATGCCCGCGAAGCGGTGATCAAGGCGGACGGCGCGCTGCAGCCCAAGCTCGACGCACTGATCGCCATCAACAAGGTCTGGGCCGAAGCCGCCGCCCAGGCGCCCGTTCCCAGCGTCATGATGGCCGGCGGACAGAACAGCGCCAGCAGCCGTCAGGACGAGATCGGCCAGCTGATGGGGGTACTGGCGACCAAGGCCGCGCGCGACCTGGCGCTGGACCTGAAGGTGAAGGACTGAGCCCCACCAGAAGCGACAAAGAAAAAGCGCCCATCAGGGCGCTTTTTTCATTTCGGCGGACGACTCAGGCCGCCTGCTCCACCGGCACACCGCTGTGGAAACGGAACTCGCTGTCCGGCGACTGGATCAGGCCGGCCTCCACTTCGCGGATTTCGGCCACACGGCGGTCGATATCAGCGTCATCGCCATAACGGCGCGCGAGGCTCAGGTAGCCCTGGAAGTGCCGCGCCTCGGACTTCAGCAGCGAGCCGTAGAACTTGGCGAGGTCGGCGTCCAGGTGATCCACCAGCGCGGCGAAACGCTCGCAGCTGCGGCACTCGATGAAGGCGCCGACGATCAGGGTATCCACCAGCTTCTGCGGCTCATGGTTGCGCACCACGGTACGCAGGCTGGAGGCGTAGCGGCCGGCAGAGATCGGCCGCAAGGCAATGCCGCGCTTCTTCATGATCGCCAGCACCTGCTCGTGGTGGCGCAGCTCCTCGCGCGCCAGGCGCGACATGAAGTTCACCAGCTCCTCGTGGGCGCTGTACTTGGCGATCAGGGCCAGGGCCGTGCTGGCGGCCTTGAACTCGTTGTTCTTGTGGTCGATCAGCATCACCGCCTGATCCCGCAGCGCGGCTTCCACCCACGCGTCCGGCGTGGCACAACCGAGGAATTCCCTGATTTCAGACAACATGCTGTTTCTCCAACCCGCAGACCGCCGCGCGGCCGCGCAAACGCTTGGCGCACCGGCGCGCAACTGGCCGGTGCCATAAAGGCGGAGCATTATACGAATGCCACCGCGCGGAACCAGCTTCCGGCGTTGATATGCCTCAACGTCATGAACGAGATATCCCGACTACAGTTGTTCCACATAAACAACGCGCACGAAGGGAGACGATCATGCAAGCCATCCGTAGCATCCTCGTAGTCGTGGACCCGGACCAGCCGGAAGGTCTCGCACTGAAACGGGCCCGCCTGATCGCCAGCGTGACCCAGTCGCACCTGCACCTGCTGGCCTGCGAGCGGCGCGCCGACTACAGCGCCAAGCTCGAGGAAGTCGCCGAGGTGCTGCGCCAGGAGGGTTTCAGCGCTTCCAGCCGCCAGGCCTGGAAGGACAACCTGCACCAGACCATCATCGCCGAGCAGCAGGCCGAAGGCTGCGGGCTGGTGATCAAGCAGCACAGCCCGGACAACCCGTTGAAGAAGGCCCTGCTCACCCCGGACGACTGGAAGCTGCTGCGCTTCTGCCCTGCCCCGGTACTGCTGGTGAAGACCAGCCTGCCCTGGGCCGGACGCAACATCCTCGCCGCCGTGGACGTGGGCAACAACGATATCGAGCACCGTACCCTGCACGCCGGGATCGTCAGCCACGCCTACGACATCGCCGGCCTTGCCCATGGCCAGCTGCACGTCATCAGCGCACACCCCTCGCCCATGCTCTCGGCGGCCGACCCGACCTTCCAGCTCAGCGAGACCATCGAGGCCAAGTACCGCGAGGCGTGCAAGGCGTTCCAGGCCGAATACGGTGTGGATGACCAGCACCTGCACATCGAGGAAGGCCCGGCGGACGTGCTGATCCCCCGCGCGGCGCATAATCTGGACGCCGCGGTGACGGTAATCGGCAGCGTGGCGCGCACCGGGTTCGCTGGCGCGCTGATCGGCAACACCGCCGAAGTGGTGCTGGATACCCTGGAAAGCGACATCCTGGTGCTCAAGCCGGACGACATCATCGCCCATCTGGAAGAGATCGCCGCCAAGCCTTGACGGGCGCGGATTGAAGCTCGCTCCTACAAAAGCAGAAAGCCGCCCATCGGGCGGCTTTCTTATTGTGCGGCGGCTATCAGACCCGCGACTCCAGCGCCTCAGCCAGGAAGCTCGGTGCGATGTACCGCTCGTAATGCGCCTCGGAGAGGATGAAGAACTCCTTGTCGATGGCATCGCGCAGGTCCGGCAACGGCCAGCCACGGAACTCCGGCAACAGCGCCAGGCCGTAGGCTTCCACCTGGTTGATCATTCGCGAGCCGCGGGCGATCAGCTGGTAGGCCCAGCAATAGGGCGACTGCTCGGGCACGAAGCGGATCTGCCGCTGCTCCAGCTGGCTGCGCAGCAGAGACGCATCGAAGACCTCCAGCTTGGCCATCATCACCTGCGTCAGCAGGATCTCCAGGCGGCTCAGCACCGCCCGCTTCTCCTCGTCGCCGTAGCGGTTCCAGTTCACCACTTCGTGGTGGAAGCGCTTGCAGCCACGGCAGACCAGGTCGCCATAGACCGTCGAGCAGAGCCCGACACAGGGGGTTTTGATGCGTTGCGAAGACATGGCTGAACAGATAGCTGGCAAAGCGGGCATGTTAGCCCTTTGTCTAGGCAAGATCACCCTCGGGCGCCACGCAAATCGGCTTACCAAGCCCCATTAATTCCATTAGAATGGCTGCGCCTTTTTGGCGTCATTGTCCGAAAGAAGCTGTTTTCAAAGCGTCACGAAGCACAGATTCCGGCAGCCGCGCGGTCTGGGCGCCTCCCTCAAGCGCCCATTCCCATCAGTCCCAGGCCACCCCGGCGTAAAACTTTGAAAACAGCTTCTGCCCGGAGATCGCCGGTGCCGTCGTAGGTCAGTGGATTACCGTCCACCATGCCTGACGAATGGATCGGAGAGGTCTCCTGGATACGCGTCCTCCGGGACCACTGATGAGGGAAATACTGTGCTTGAAGCCTATCGCAAACACGTAGAAGAGCGTGCCGCCCAGGGCGTCGTGCCCCAGCCGCTGAACGCCGAACAGACCGCTGGTCTGGTCGAACTCCTGAAGAACCCGCCGGCCGGCGAAGAAGAATTTCTCCTCGACCTGATCACCAACCGCGTACCGCCGGGCGTGGACGAAGCTGCCTACGTCAAGGCCGGCTTCCTGTCCGCCGTCGCCAAGGGTGAAGCCACTTCCCCGCTGCTCTCCAAGACCCGCGCCCTCGAGCTGCTGGGTACCATGCAGGGTGGCTACAACATCACCACCATGGTCGAGCTGCTGGACAGCGCCGAGCTGGCCGAAGTCGCCGCTGCGCAACTGAAGCACACCCTGCTGATGTTCGACGCCTTCCACGACGTCGCCGAGCGCGCCAAGAAAGGCAACGCCGCCGCCAAGTCCGTGCTGCAGTCCTGGGCCGAAGGCGAGTGGTTCAAGGCCCGTCCGGCCGTCGCCGAGAAGCTGACCCTGACCGTGTTCAAGGTCCCCGGCGAAACCAACACCGACGACCTGTCCCCCGCTCCGGACGCCTGGTCGCGCCCCGACATCCCGCTGCACGCCCTGGCCATGCTGAAAATGGCCCGCGACGGCATCGAGCCGATCCAGCCGGGTTCCGTCGGTCCGCTGAAGCAGATCGAAGCCGTCAAGGCCAAGGGCTTCCCGGTTGCCTACGTCGGTGACGTGGTCGGCACCGGTTCGTCCCGTAAGTCCGCCACCAACTCGGTGCTGTGGTTCTTCGGCGACGACATCCCCTACGTGCCGAACAAGCGCGGCGGTGGTTTCTGCTTCGGCACCAAGATCGCCCCGATCTTCTACAACACCATGGAAGACGCCGGCGCCCTGCCGATCGAATTCGACTGCACCAACCTGGCCATGGGCGACGTCATCGACGTGTACCCGTACGAAGGCAAGGTCACCCGTCATGACAGCGGCGAAGTGGTCACCACCTTCGAGCTGAAGACCCCGGTTCTGCTGGACGAAGTCCGCGCCGGCGGCCGTATCCCGCTGATCGTTGGCCGTGGCCTGACCGAGAAGGCCCGCGCCGAGCTGGGTCTGCCTGCCTCCGACCTGTTCAAGAAGCCGGAAGCGCCGGCCGACAGCGGCAAGGGCTTCACCCTCGCGCAGAAGATGGTTGGCCGCGCCTGCGGTCTGGCCGAAGGCCAGGGCGTACGTCCGGGCACCTACTGCGAACCGAAGATGACCACCGTCGGTTCCCAGGACACCACCGGCCCGATGACCCGCGACGAGCTGAAAGACCTGGCTTGCCTGGGCTTCTCCGCCGACCTGGTGATGCAGTCCTTCTGCCACACCGCGGCTTATCCGAAGCCGATCGACGTCAAGACCCACCACACCCTGCCGGACTTCATCATGACCCGCGGCGGTGTCTCCCTGCGTCCGGGCGACGGCATCATCCACAGCTGGCTGAACCGCATGCTGCTGCCTGACACCGTCGGCACCGGCGGCGACTCGCACACCCGCTTCCCGATCGGCATCAGCTTCCCGGCCGGTTCCGGCCTGGTCGCCTTCGCCGCGGCCACCGGCGTCATGCCGCTGGACATGCCGGAATCGGTTCTGGTGCGCTTCAAGGGCCAGCTGCAACCGGGCATCACCCTGCGTGACCTGGTCCATGCGATCCCCTACTACGCCATCCAGGCCGGCCTGCTGACCGTCGAGAAGAAGGGCAAGAAGAACATCTTCTCCGGCCGCATCCTCGAGATCGAAGGTCTGAACGACCTGACCGTCGAGCAAGCCTTCGAGCTGTCCGACGCCTCCGCCGAGCGTTCGGCTGCCGGTTGCACCATCAAGCTGCCGGAAGAGGCGATCGCCGAGTACCTGAAGTCCAACATCACCCTGCTGCGCTGGATGATCGGCGAAGGCTACGGCGACGCCCGCACCCTGGAGCGCCGCGCACAAGCGATGGAAGCCTGGCTGGCCAACCCGCAACTGCTAGAAGCCGACAAGGACGCCGAGTACGCCGCGGTCATCGAGATCGACCTGGCCGACGTCAAGGAGCCGGTACTCTGCGCTCCGAACGACCCGGACGACGCCCGTCTGCTGTCCAGCGTCGAAGGCCGCAAGATCGATGAAGTCTTCATCGGTTCCTGCATGACCAACATCGGTCACTTCCGCGCTGCCGGCAAACTGCTGGACAAGGTCAAGGGTGGCATTCCGACCCGTCTGTGGCTGGCTCCGCCGACCAAGATGGACGCCCACCAGCTGACCGAGGAAGGCTACTACGGCATCTACGGCAAGGCTGGCGCGCGCATGGAAATGCCGGGCTGCTCGCTGTGCATGGGTAACCAGGCTCGCGTACAGACCGGTTCGACCGTGGTTTCCACCTCGACCCGTAACTTCCCGAACCGTCTGGGCGACGCCACCGACGTGTTCCTGGCATCTGCCGAGCTGGCCGCTGTCGCTTCGATCATCGGCAAGCTGCCGACCGTCGAGGAGTACATGGCCTACGCGAAGGATATCGACAGCATGTCTGCCGACATCTACCGCTACCTGAGCTTCGACCAGATCGCCGAGTTCCGCGAAGCGGCTGCCAACGCGAAGATCCCGGCCGTTCAGGTCTGAGACTCCTAGCGTGATGAAAAGCCCCGCCTTGTGCGGGGCTTTTCTTTTCCAGGCCCCGAAACAGAGCGCTCGCGCCCGCCCCTAACGATGGGCCTAATACTTATTGACCGGTTGCGCCACAGGGCTGCGGGGCTAAGGTGAACGACAGGCTCCTGCCGATATCCGTGCTCAGGTGCCCTTGTGGAACCCTCCAGAGGTGCGCTCCCTTCCTCTGCGCCCCGCCCTCCATGGCGGGGCTTCTTTTTTTCCACCCCCGCCTGGCACAGCCCTTGCTCAACTCCTGATACCTGCGGTCCAACGGCGGATCGCCCCCCGACAATGGCGTCGCGTCTACCTCCTGTGACGGCAGGTGGCGCGGCGCTTTTTTTGTTGCGTTCAGAGGTGGAGATGATCGACAGCACCAACCCACTGCCGGACAGCCTGGCCTGGGTGGCCGGCTCCGATGCCCCGGAGAAGACCGCCCTCAATCTGGGCTTCATGGCCCTGACCGACTCCGCCTCGCTGGTGGTGGCCGCGACTCAGGGCTTCGGCCAGCCCTACGGCCTGACGCTCAACCTGCAACGACAGAACTCCTGGGCCGGCCTGCGCGACCGCCTGCTCAATGGCGAACTCGACGCCGCGCAAAGCCTCTACGGGCTCATCTACGATCTGCAGCTGGGCCTGGGCGGCGCTCCGGCCACCAACATGGCCGTGCTCATGGGGCTGTGCCAGAACGGCCAGTCGATCAACCTCTCCGCCCCACTGCTCCGCGACGGCGTGACCTCTGCCGGGGCACTGCAGAGTCACGTGCGCCAGAACGGTGCGCAACTCACCCTGGCCCATACCTTCCCCACCGGCACCCATGCGATGTGGCTCTACTACTGGCTGGCCAGCCACGGCATCCACCCCCTGCAGGACGTCAGAAGCCTGGTGGTGCCGCCGGCGCAGATGGTCGAGCACCTGAAAGCCGGGCGTATCGACGGCTTCTGCGCTGGCGGCCCCTGGGGCGCCCTGGCGGTGGACGAAGGCATGGGCTTCACCCTCGCCACCAGCCAGCAGATCTGGCCGGACCACCCGGAGAAGGTCCTGGGCACCACCCGCGCCTTCGTCGAGCAGTACCCCAACACCGCCCGCGCACTGGTCATGAGCCTGCTGGACGCCAGCCGCTTCATCGAAGCCAGCGCAGACAACCTGCACAGCGCCGCACAGCTGATCAGCAGCGAAGACTACGTCGACGCCCCGCTGGCCAGCATCGAGCCGCGTCTGCTCGGCCGCTACCAGGACGGCCTCGGCCACGCCTGGCAGGATGCGCACCCGCTGCGCTTCTTCAACGACGGGCAGGCCACCTATCCCTGGCTCTCCGACGGGTTGTGGTTCATGACCCAATTCCGCCGCTGGGGCCTGCTGCGCGAGGACGTCGACTACCTCGGTATCGCCCGCCAGGTCCAGCAACTCGACCTGTATCGCGAAGCCGCCAGCGCCGTGGGCGTCAGCGTGCCGGACGCCGAAATGCGTGCTTCGATGCTGATCGACGGCCGTCTCTGGGACGGCCGCGACCCGGCCGGCTATGCCCACAGCTTCGAGCTGAATGCCCTGGCGGAGCGAGGTTGAGCATGCTGCGCGTCCTGCTGATCAACGACACCCCGAAAAAGGTCGGGCGCCTCAAGGCTGCCCTGGTGGAATGCGGCTTCGAAGTCATCGACGAGTCCGGCCTCACGGTCGACCTGGCGCAACGGGTGGAGGCCCTGCATCCGGATGTGATCCTCATCGACACCGAATCCCCCGGCCGCGATGTGATGGAACAGGTGGTGCTGGTCAGCCGCGACCAGCCACGCCCGATCGTCATGTTCACCGACGAGCACGACCCGCAGGTGATGCGTCAGGCGATCCGCTCCGGGGTCAGCGCCTACATAGTCGAGGGCATCCAGGCCGAGCGGCTGCAGCCGATCCTCGATGTCGCCATGGCCCGTTTCGAGAGCGACCAGGCCCTGCGCGCCCAGTTGCAGGCCCGCGAGCTGCAGCTGGCCGAGCGCAAGCGCATCGAGCTGGCCAAAGGGTTGCTGATGAAGATGAAGGGCTGCGCCGAGGAAGAGGCCTACACCCTGATGCGCCGCCAGGCCATGGGCCGCCAGCAGAAGCTGGTGCAGGTGGCCGAGCAGATCATTGCGATGCACGAGATGCTCGGGCACTGACGCCGCAAAAACCAGGCGGCCAACGGCCAGCGGCGGCAAGGCGCGATCATTTCGCCAGCCGCCGAGCTGGCCCCCTCCTCGACCGCAACGCCCTATGCTGCGCCCGCCCGGTCTTCTGGCCGGGCCCCAGGAGCGTCATCGGCAGGGTTCGATGGCGCATCGCAGTGGCCGCCGCCGGCTAGGCACCTCGGCGCCACCCGACCTCGCCGCCGGCGCGGCTCAGCAAGGGCAAGCCCATGATCGACCTCACCACCTGGAACCTCAGCGTTCCCACCGACCCTCGCCCCACCGAAGTCAGCACCGAGCAGATCGCCCGGGGCTACCAGAGCCGCTACTTCCAGCGCAACGGCAGCCAGGTGGTGTTCTGGGTGCCGGTCAACGGCTCGCACACTTCCGACAGCGTCTACCCGCGCAGCGAACTGCGCGAGACCAGCACCAGCGGCGAAGTCTCCAACTGGTACTACAACCAGGGCGACAACGAGCTGCGCGTGACCATGAGCGTCCAGCAGGTGCCGTCGAAGAACAAGATCATCATCGGCCAGATCCACAGCCGCTCGCCCTACTCCGGCGATGGCGAGCCACTGGTCAAGCTGCAGTACCACTACCTGCCCACCCTGGAGAGCGGGCGCCTGGAAGCCCTGGTGCGCAACCACCCCGACGACAGCGCCAGCATCAACGTGCCGCTGATCGACAACATCGCCCTGGACCAGACCTTCAACTACAGCCTGCGCGTCACTTCGGTAGGCAACCTGGCGATCCGCGTGGAGACCTCCGACGGCCGGGCCCACTACTACCGCAAGATCCTCAGCACCACCTGGTCCAAGCAGTTGCTCTACTTCAAGGCCGGGGCCTACATCAACGACAACTACGGCGACAGCAGCGAGGGCGCGCGGGTGACGGTCTTCCACCTGAACTCGGCGCACCGCTGATTCGCCATTCACTGCCCTGATGAGGCGCGGGGCGGGCGGACTGCGCGTAGAATGCGCAGCACGTCCGCACTATTCACCGCACTATTCATTGCATTGCCCGCCGCCTTGTCATCGAGAGCACCATGGCCCGCCTGAAACTGGAATTCCCCGAAGAACTGTTCCTCTACGAAACCAAGCTCACCGTCCGCGTCACCGACATCAACGGCGCCAACCACCTGGGCAACGACTCGATGATCTCGATGATCTCCGAGGCCCGCGCACGCTTCCTGTTCGACTACGGCATCCGCGAGACCGGCATCATCGTCACCGATCTGGCCACCACCTACCGCGCCGAGGCCCACGCCCGCGACCAGCTGCTGTTCGAGGTCGGCGTGATGGACTTCAACAAGTACGGCGGCGACATCATCTTCCGCATCACCCGCCCGGCCGACGACACCCTGGTGGCCATGGCCAAGTCCGGTTTCGTGTTCTTCGACTACAAGCTGGGCAAGGTCGTACCGATCCCCGAGGCCTTCCGCGACACCTTCCCCAACGTCAACTGGGTCGCCTGACGCTCCAGCACAGGGCACGCCGCCCTGCGGCGCGCCCTATGCCGGGTCATCCATGATCCGAACTCCCGCCCCATCTCCTTGATCTGCCAGGGATTTTCCATCCTGGCCCGCGCCTTGCTCAGCACAGGGCGATGGTAATCAACGGCGATTACCCGAATTCGACAAAGGCGTCGCATCCGCACCCGCGCACAGCGGTGGGTGGAGCGACGCCTTTTTCGTTTGCCCCGGCGCAGGGGCCCACGACCTTCTCGAACCCGGCGGCTGCCAAGTGGCGCACGACCGGGCTCCTCTACCGTTGCTGATGAGGTGTTCGATGAACACGAGTTTCTGGAAAGCCGGCCACGCGCCGACCCTGTTTGCCGCCTTCCTGTACTTCGACCTGAGCTTCATGGTCTGGTACGTCCTCGGCCCGCTGGCGGTACAGATCGCCACCGACCTGCAACTGACCACCCAGCAGCGCGCGCTGATGGTCGCCACGCCGATTCTCTCCGGCGCCATCCTGCGCTTCCTCATGGGCCTGCTGGCCGATCGCTGGTCGCCCAAGGCCGCCGGCATCCTCGGCCAGGTGATCGTCATCTGCGCGCTGTTCGGCGCCTGGCGGCTGGGCATCCACAACCTCGAGCAGGCGATGATCCTCGGCGTACTGCTGGGCATGGCCGGCGCCTCCTTCGCCGTGGCCCTGCCGCTGGCCTCGCAGTGGTATCCGCCGCAGCACCAGGGCAAGGCCATGGGCATCGCCGGCGCCGGCAACTCCGGTACGGTGCTCACCGCACTGTTCGCGCCAGCCATCGCCGCCGCCTTCGGCTGGCAGAACGTCTTCGGCTTCGCGCTGATCCCGCTGCTGGCCACCCTGGTGGTGTTCGCCCTGCTCGCCCGCAACGCCCCGGAACGTCCGCCGGCGAAGTCCCTGGCGGATTACCTGAAGGCCCTGGGCGACCGTGACAGCTGGTGGTTCATGTTCTTCTACAGCGTGACCTTCGGCGGCTTCCTCGGTCTGGCCAGCACCTTGCCCGGGTACTTCCATGACCAGTACGGCCTCGACCCGGTGCAGGCCGGCTACTACACCGCCGCCTGCGTCTTCGCCGGCAGCCTGATGCGCCCGCTGGGCGGCGCCCTGGCCGACCGCATCGGCGGCATCCGCAGCCTGCTGGTGATGTATACCGTCGCCTCGATCTGCATCGCTGCCGTGGGCTTCCACCTGCCCAGCGCGGTGGCAGCGCTGAGCCTCTTCGTGGTCGCCATGCTCAGCCTCGGCGCGGGCAACGGTGCGGTGTTCCAGCTAGTGCCGCAGCGCTTCCGCCAGACCATCGGCGTGATGACCGGCCTGATCGGCATGGCCGGCGGCATCGGCGGCTTCTGCCTGACGGCGGGCCTGGGCGCGATCAAGCAGGCCACCGGCGACTACCAGATCGGCCTCTGGCTGTTCGCCAGCCTCGGCGTCCTGGCCTGGTTCGGCCTGCACGCGGTGAAAGCCCGCTGGCGCACCACCTGGGGCAGCGCCGCCGTTACCGCGGCGCGAGTCTGACCATGGCCTGTAGGAGCGAGCTTGCTCGCGAACCGCATCCAGCCGGAGCTGTCGGGAACTCCGTTCGTGAGCAAGCTCGCTCCTACCAAGAGCTGCGTCTGAGCTTCGCCCAGGCCAGCGCCACCGGCCCGCGCGACGAGAACCAGGATGCCCTGCGGGTGGTCACCCCGCCTGCCGGGCTGGCCGCCAGCAAGGGGCACCTGTTTGCCATCGCCGACGGCGTCAGCCACTGCGCCGACGGCGGCCTGGCCGCGCGCCTGAGCCTGCAGGCGCTGGCCGCCGACTACTACGCCACCCCCGAGACCTGGGCCGTTGCCCAGGCCCTCGACCGCCTGCTGATCTCGCAGAACCGCTGGCTGCAGGCCAACGGCGGCGGCCAGCCGCTGCTCACTACCCTCACTGCGCTGGTCCTGCGCGGCCGGCGCTTCACCCTCGCCCATGTCGGCGACTGCCGCCTGTACCGCTGGCACGCCGGCCAGCTGGATTGCCTGACCCAGGACCACGTCTGGGAGCAGCCTGGCATGCAGCACGTGCTCAAGCGCGCACTGGGCCTCGACCAGCATCTGGTGGTGGACTACTGCGACGGCGAACTGGAAGCCGGACAGCGCTTCCTGCTGGTCAGCGACGGCATCTGGGCCACCCTTGGCGACAGCGCCATCCAGCGTTTGCTGGAGGACGCACAGAGCCTGCAAGCCTGCGCCGATGCACTGGTCAGCGCCGCCCACCTGGCCGGCAGCCAGGACAACGCCAGCGCCTTGCTCCTGCAGGTAAACGAACTGCCGCCCGCGAGCCTCGGCGACGCCCTCGCCCAGCTCGACCACTGGCCCGCACCACCCACCCTGCGGGACGGCCAGGAGTTCGAAGGCTGGCAGGTGGAAGGCAAGCTGGCCCAGTCGCGCCAATCGCTGATCTACCGCGTGCGCGACCGGCAGAATCGCCCCTGGCTGCTCAAGACCCTGCCGCAGGCGCTGCGCGCCTCCGCCGCAGCCGCCCAGGCACTGCTGCTGGAAGAGTGGTTCCTGCGCCGCGTGCAAGGCCGCTACTTCCCCGAACTGCACAGCCTGCCGCAACGCCAGCACCTGTACTACGTGATGCGCGAATACCCGGGGCAGACGCTGGACGAGCACATGACGCTCAACGGCCCCATGAACCTGCCCGACTGGCTGAACCTTGCCCAGCGCCTGCTTCGCGGCCTGGGCCAACTGCACCGGCGCAACATCCTGCACCGCGACATCAAGCCGGAGAACCTGCACTGGGCCGAAGACGGCGAGCTGCGCCTGCTGGACTTCGGCCTGGCCTACTGTCCGGGATTGTCGCAGGAAGACCCGCACGACCTACCCGGCACCCCGAGTTACCTCGCTCCGGAATCCTTCCAGGGCGCGGCGCCGGAAGCCCGTCAGGATCTCTACGCGGCCGGCGTCACGCTCTACCGGCTGCTCTGCGGGCACTACCCCTATGGTGAGATCGAAGCCTTCCAGCATCCACGCTTCGCCGCGCCCGCCCCGGCCAGCCGCTATCGCCCGGACGTGCCGGCCTGGCTCGACGACTGGCTGGCGAAACTGACATCCGCGCAGCCACACCAGCGCTTCGAAACCGCCGAGGAATGCCTGCTGGCCCTCGAACAAGGTGAACGCCAGGCACCGCCGCGCCCACGCCCGCTGCTGGAACGCGAACCACTGCGGGTCTGGCGCGGCGTCGCCCTGGCCTCGCTGGCGATCAACCTGGGACTGCTGCTCTGGCTGCTGCACGGGGGCTGAAGGCGCACCAGTTCGGTTCAGAACGCATCACCACAGTGCAGCAAAAAGCCCACCAGGCAGGACGGGCCTGCTGAAAGCCCCGCAAACCGCGGTCAGAGCAAGTTGGCACAGCCCCTGCAATAACGATCGCAACAATCTACAAAAGCGCGTCCCTCAACGAAGAGGCTCGCACTTCCCGATCGATCGGGACTTGGACAAAGGCGTCCTCGCTGGGTAACCGGCGGGACGCCTTTTTTGTTTTCCGCGATTGCGTGACGGAGCCCTGACATGAAAAAGCTCAAGCTCGTACTGATCGGCAACGGCATGGCCGGTGTGCGGACCCTGGAAGAACTGCTGAAGATCGCCCCCGATCTTTACGACATCACCGTGTTCGGCGCCGAGCCCCACCCCAACTACAACCGCATCCTGCTCTCCCCCGTCCTGGCCGGCGAACAGGCCTTCGAGGACATCGTCCTCAACGACCTCAACTGGTACAGCGAGAACGGCATCCGCCTGCTGCTCAACCGCAAGGTCAGCCGCATCGACCGTCATCGCCGCAAGGTCTACGCCGAAGACGGCACCGAGGCCGAGTACGACCGTCTGCTGATCGCCACCGGCTCCAACCCCTTCATCCTGCCGGTACCAGGCAGCCGCCTGCAGGGCGTGATCGGCTACCGCGACATCGCCGACACCCAGACCATGATCGACACCGCCGGCACCCATAGCCACGCCGTGGTCATCGGCGGCGGCCTGCTCGGCCTGGAAGCGGCCAACGGCCTCAAGCAGCGCGGCATGGACGTCACCGTGGTGCACCTCTCCGACTGGCTGCTGGAGCGCCAACTGGACCGCACCGCCGGCAAGCTGCTGCAGGAAGCGCTGGAATCGCGCGGCATTGCGTTCCGCCTCAACACCCACACCGAAGAGCTGATCGACGACGGCAGCGGCCGCGTCTGCGCCATCCGCTTCAAGGACGGCGAAGTGATCGCCGCCGACCTGGTGGTGATGGCCGCCGGCATCCGCCCCAACACCGAACTGGCAGAAAAGACCGGCCTGCCCTGCAACCGCGGCATCCTGGTCAACGACACCCTGCAGACCTATGACCCGCGCATCTACGCCCTGGGCGAATGCGCCAGCCACCGCGGTATCGCCTACGGCCTGGTGGCACCGCTGTTCGAGCAGGCCAAGGTCTGCGCCAACCACCTGGCCATGCTCGGCTTCGCCCGCTACCAGGGCTCGGTCACTTCGACCAAGCTCAAGGTCACCGGCATCGACCTGTTCTCCGCCGGCCAGTTCATGGGCGGCGAAGGCACCGAGACCATCACCCTCTCCGACCCCATCGGCGGCGTGTACAAGAAGCTGGTGATAAAGGACGACGTGCTGGTCGGCGCCTGCCTCTACGGCGACACCGCCGACGGCGGCTGGTACTTCCGGCAGATCCGCGAGAACCACAACGTCAGCGAAATCCGCGACCACCTGATGTTCGGCGAAAGCAGCATCGGCGACGTCGGCCACCAGGGCCAGAGCAGTGCGGCGAACATGCCGGATACCGCGGAAGTCTGCGGCTGCAACGGCGTGTGCAAGGGCACCATCGTCAAGGCGATCCAGGAGAACGGCCTGTTCAGCGTCGACGAAGTGAAGAAGCACACCAAGGCCGCCAGCTCCTGCGGCTCCTGCGCAGGGCTGGTGGAGCAGATCCTGATCAGCACCGTGGGCGGCGCGGCGGACGTGAAGCCCAAGAGCGAAAAGGCCATCTGCGGCTGCAGCGACCTCAACCACGGCCAGGTACGCCAGGCGATCCGCGAGCACCACCTGGTCACCCTGGGCAGCGCCATGCGCTTCATGGACTGGCGCACCCCGGACGGCTGCGCCACCTGCCGCCCGGCGCTGAACTACTACCTGATCTCCACCTGGCCGGGCGAGGCCAAGGACGACCCGCAGTCGCGCCTGATCAACGAGCGCGCCCACGCCAACATCCAGAAGGACGGCACCTACTCGGTGGTCCCGCGCATGTGGGGTGGCGTCACCAACGCCGCCGAACTGCGGCGCATCGCCGACGTCGCCGACAAGTACCAGGTGCCCATGGTCAAGGTCACCGGCGGCCAGCGCATCGACCTGCTGGGGGTCAAAAAGGATGACCTGCCGGCGATCTGGAAGGAACTGGACATGCCCTCCGGCCACGCCTACGGCAAGTCCATCCGCACCGTGAAGACCTGCGTCGGCAGCGAGTTCTGCCGCTTCGGCACACAGAACTCGACCCAGTTGGGCATCGACCTGGAGCACGACCTGTTCAACATGTGGTCGCCGCACAAGGTCAAGCTGGCGGTCTCCGGCTGCCCGCGCAACTGCGCCGAGGCCGGCATCAAGGACATCGGCATCATCGGCGTGGATTCGGGCTGGGAGCTGTACATCGGCGGCAACGGCGGGATCAAGACCGAGGTGGCGGAGTTCTTCGTCAAGCTCAAGACCGCCGACGAAGTCCGCGAGTACAGCGGCGCATTCCTCCAGCTCTACCGCGAGGAAGCCTTCTACCTCGAACGCACCGTGCACTACCTGCAGCGCGTGGGCATGGAGCGCATCCGCAAGGCCGTGCTGGAAGACGCGGACAACCGCCAGGCGCTCAACGCCCGCCTGCAGTTCTCCCTGTCGCTGGAGCAGGACCCGTGGCAGGAACGCATCGCCCAGCAGCCGCTGAAGAAGGAATTCGAGCGGATTCCCCTGACCCAACTGGAACCCGCCTGAATGCCGCCGGGCCCCGCCACCGGGGCCCCTACTACCCGATTGCCGGAGACACCCCATGAACTGGTTCGACATCTGCGCCCTGGACGACATCAACCCGCTGGGCTCGCGCGTCATCGCCGGCCCCAAGGGCGACATCGCGATCTTCCGTACCTCCGATGACGAGGTATTCGCCCTCGACGACCGCTGCCCGCACAAGGGCGGCCCGCTGTCCCAGGGGCTGATCTACGGCAAGCGCGTGGCCTGCCCGCTGCACAACTGGCAGATCGAACTGGCCAGCGGCGAGGCGGTGGCTCCCGACCAGGGCTGCGCCCATCGCCACGACGTGAAGGTCGAGGATGGCCGCGTGCTGCTGGCCCTGCGCGACAACCTCGCCCACTGCGCCTGATCCCCCGACCTTGATTCACAGCGAGGCCGCGCCATGACCCCGAACCGTCGCACCACCGCATCCACCTGCTGCTATTGCGGCGTGGGTTGCGGCGTACTGATCGAGCACGACGACGAGCGTATCCTCGGCGTGCAGGGCGACCCGCAGCATCCGGCCAACTTCGGCCGCCTGTGCAGCAAGGGCTCGACCCTGCACCTCACTGGCGACGTAGATGCCCGCGCGCGGTTCCCGGAGCTGCGCCTGGGCAAGGGCCTGGCACGTACCCGCACCGACTGGGATACCGCGCTGGAGCACGCCGCCGGCGTCTTCGCCGAAACAATTCGCGAGCACGGGGCGGACAGCGTCGCCTTCTACGTCTCCGGCCAGTTGCTGACCGAGGACTACTACGCCTTCAACAAGCTCGCCCGCGCCCTGGTCGGTACCAACAACATCGACAGCAATTCGCGCCTGTGCATGTCTTCGGCGGTGGTCGGCTACAAGCGCAGCCTCGGCGCCGACGCCCCGCCCTGCAGCTACGAGGACATCGAGCTGAGCGACTGCGTGATGATCGCCGGCAGCAACATGGCCTACGCCCACCCGGTGCTGTTCCGCCGCCTCGAAGAGGCCCGCGCGCGTCGCCCGGAGATGAAGCTGATCGTCATCGACCCGCGCGTCACCGACACCGCCGAACAAGCCGATCTGCACCTGGCGATCCTGCCCGGCACCGACGTCGCGCTGTTCCACGGCATCCTGCACATCCTGCTCTGGGAAGGCTGGATCGACCGCGCCTTCATCGACGCCCACACCGATGGCCTGGATGAACTGAAGGCTCTGGTGCGTGATTACGGCCCGCTGGCCGTGGCGGAAATCTGCGGCATCGCCGTCGATGACCTGCAGCGCGCGGCCCAGTGGATCGGCCAGTCGCCGTCTTTCCTCTCGCTCTGGTGCATGGGGCTGAACCAATCCAGCGCCGGCAGCGCGAAGAACAGCGCGCTGATCAACCTGCACCTGGCCACCGGGCAGATCGGCCGCCCCGGTTCCGGCCCCTTCTCTCTCACCGGTCAGCCCAACGCCATGGGCGGCCGCGAGACCGGCAGCCTGTCCAACCTGCTACCCGGCCACCGAGAAGCCGCGAACGCCGAACACCGCGCCGAAGTCGCCACCTACTGGGGCGTCGAGCAACTGCCGGAGAACCCCGGCCTGAGCGCCATCGAACTCTTCGACGCGGTACGCGATGGGCGTATCAAGGCCCTGTGGATCGCCTGCACCAACCCGGCACAATCGCTGCCGGACCAGACCCGCGTGCGCGAAGCCCTGGCCGCCTGCCCCTTCGTCATCGTCCAGGAAGCCTTCACTACCAGCGAGACCTGCCAGTACGCCGACCTGCTGCTGCCGGCCGCCAGCTGGGGCGAGAAGGAAGGCACGGTGACCAACTCCGAACGCCGCATCAGCCATGTACGCCCAGCCATCCCGGCAATCGGCGAAGCGCGGGCGGACTGGAGCATCGTCTGCGACTTCGCCCGCCGCCTGGAGCAGCGCCTGCGCCCCGGCGAAAACAGCCTGTTCGACTTCGCCTCGCCGTCCGCCCTGTTCGACGAATACAAGCAGCTGACCCGCGAGCGCGACCTCGATCTCTCCGGCGTCGACTACGCGCTGCTGGACACCCGCGGCCCGCAGCAATGGCCTTTCCCTTCCGGTGCGGCCCAGGGCACAGAGCGCCTGTATGGCGACGGCCAGTTCCCTACCGCCAATGGCCGCGCCCGGCTGATCGCCGAGCCCTACCGCGCGCCGAAGGAAAAACGCGATGCGCGTTATCCCCTGATCCTCAACACCGGCCGCCTGCGCGATCAGTGGCACGGCATGACCCGCACCGGCACCGCACCGCAACTGTTCGGCCACGTGGAGGAAGCCGTACTCGGCCTGCACCCGGATGAACTGCGCCGCCGGCGCATCAGCGACGGCCAGCTGGTGCGCCTGCACAGCCGCCGTGGCGAGCTGGTGCTGCCGGTGCAAGCCGATGAGCGCCTGCGCCCCGGCCAGGCCTTCCTGCCGATGCACTGGGGCGACCGCTTCCTCAAGGGCCTCGGAATCAACGTGCTGACCCTGCCGGCGGTGGACCCGCTGTCACGCCAACCCGAGCTGAAACACGCCACCGTGGAAGTCAGCCGCATCGAACTGCCCTGGCAGTTCTTCGCCCTGGTGGAAGGCGAGGTGCAGCAGCGCTTCGATGCCCTGCGCCCGCTGTTCGAAGACCTGCGCTACGCCAGCTTCAGCCCCAGCGGCCGCGAGCGCCCGGCACTGGTGATCCGTGCTGCGCACGTTGATGCCCCCAGTGCGGACTGGCTGGCCCGTATCGACACCCTGCTCGACCTCGGCGACGGCCCGGTCATGGCCTATGACGATCCGCGCCGCACCGTCGGCAAACGCGTGCGTATCGAACAATCGCGAATTGTCTCGCTGCGCCTGGCCGGCGAAACCGCTGCCCGCGCCTGGCTGCGCGAATTGTGGAAGGAAGGCCGCGCCGATCAGGAACTGCGCCGCTGGCTGCTCGCGCCGCTCAGTGCCGCGCCGGGCAAGGCGGGAGCCGCTGCCGACAAGACCCTGTGCAGCTGCCTGAACGTCAGCCAGAGCCGCATCCGGGCCGGGATCGACAAGGGCCTCGACCTGGAAGGCCTCCAATGCGAACTCAAGTGCGGGACCGCCTGCGGCTCCTGCGTACCGGAAATCAAGCGCCTGCTGGCTCAGAAGCCGCTGGCCGCTACCGCCTGAATCAAGCCGCGAAGACGGCAGCCTGAGGAGAACGACATGAGTGGAAAAGTCTGGCTGATCGGCGCGGGCCCCGGCGACCCGGAGCTGCTGACCCTGAAGGCCGTCCGGGCCATGGCTCAGGCCGACGTGGTGCTGATCGACGACCTGGTAAACCCGGCGGTGCTGGAGCACTGCCCTTCTGCGCGGGTGATTTGCGTTGGCAAACGCGGCGGCTGCCGCTCCACACCGCAGGACTTCATCCACCGCCTGATGCTGCGCTACGCCCGTCAGGGACGCCGCGTCGCACGCCTGAAAGGCGGCGACCCGTGCATCTTCGGCCGTGGTGGCGAAGAGGCAGACTGGCTTTCCGCGCGGGGCATCGACTGCGAGTTGGTCAACGGCATCACCGCCGGGCTGGCAGCCGCGACCCAGTGCGGCATCTCCGTTACCCTGCGCGGCGTCAGCCGGGGCGTAACCCTGGTGACCGCGCACACCCAGGATGACAGCCCGCTGAACTGGCGCGGCCTGGCAGAAGGCGGAACAACGCTGGTGGTGTACATGGGCGTGGCAAAACTGGCGGAAATCCGCGACGGCCTGCTCGAAGGCGGCATGGCAGCCGGCACGCCGGTGGCGATGATCGAGAACGCCTCCCTGCCCGCTCAGCGCGAGTTCCGCAGCCACTTGGCCGGCATGCTCGAAGACGCCCAACGCCTTGCCCTGAAGAGTCCGGCGATCCTGGTGATCGGCGAGGTTGCCGCTGCCGCGCAGCAGGCGATCCTGGCCCAGAGCGCCTGACTTTCACTTTCCTGCAGGCAAAGAAAAACCCGGCCTAGGCCGGGTTTTTCTCAGGAGCTCAGACCAATTACTGCTTGGACTGGGCTTCTACTTCGGCTTCTACGCGGCGGTTAACAGCGCGGCCTTCGGCAGTTGCGTTGTCAGCAACCGGACGGGACTCACCGTAACCAACAGCGTTTACGCGGCCGCCTTCAACACCGTACTCGTTGACCAGTACGTCACGAACGGCGTTGGCACGACGCTCGGACAGCTTCTGGTTGTAGGCGTCGGTGCCGACGGAGTCGGTGTGGCCTTCAACGGTGGTGGAGGTGGACGGGTACTGCTTCATGAAGTCAGCCAGGTTCTTGATGTCAGCGTAGCTGTTCTCTTTAACCTTGGACTTGTCGAAGTCGAACTTCACGTCCAGCTGAACGCGAACGACTTCGGCAACAGCCGGGCAGCCATTGGCGTCAACGGTGACGTTGGCCGGGGTGTTCGGGCACTTGTCGACGTTGTCGCAGACGCCGTCGTTGTCGGAGTCGGAGCAGACTTCAGCAACCGGCTCGGGAGCCGGGGCCGGCTTGGCGCCGCCGCCGAAGTTCATGCCGACGCCCAGGCCAGCCATCCACTCGCCCTGGTGACCGTTGTCACGCTTCTCCAGGCCGTACTGGCCGTCGAGGCTGGCTTTGGCGTAGAAGTTTTCGGTGAAGTAGTACTTCAGACCGGTACCGACCATGGCCATGGTCAGGTTCTGACGGCTGCCGTTGTCGGAGTTGATGTTGGTCAGGCTCTGGTGGCCAACGCCGGCGGAAACGTACGGACGCAGGTTGCCAGCACCCGGAGTGCCGAAGTGGTAGATGGCGTCCAGAGTGCTCAGGTTGCCATGGACCTTCTTGTTGCCGGTCTCGTAGGTGCCACGTACGTCGTGGTACTCACCGTAGGACAGAGCCAGCTCGACGTCGTCGGTCAGGAAGTAACCAACGGAGCCGCCGTACAGGTCCGCGTTCTTCATGTTGCGGGTGCTGTCGGTGAAGTAGCGCTTGCCGAATGCTTCGACTTCGACGGCGCCCTGGCCTTGAGCGAAGGCATTGACAGCGGCGGTGGCGATCAGCGAGCCAACTACGACGCCTAAGGTGTTCTTCAGTTTCATCCGTTAAATCCCCATCTTGGTGGTCAATAAGTTGTCCTAACCATAGGCCGTACAACTTGGGTGGCAAGTTTATCAGAACTTGCCAAACAGAGAGACAATATTTCCCGGACTAAGATTCCGTCACATTCGAAAACTTTTCTCTCATTCGATCGAGTGCACGTTTGTAGCGCATCTTCGTGGCGCTAAGCCCCATGTGCATGATGTCGGCAATCTCCTGGAACTCCAGTTCCGCCACAAATCGAAGCACGAGGATTTCCCGATCAATGGGATTGACATGAACTAGCCAGCGGTCTAGCCCACCCCGTTCTTCGACTTTCGGAGCCTTCTCTTCAGAGGCTTCCTCGACTGGATCCAGACTCAGCGCATCAAGCAATCTGCGTTTACGCCGTTCCTTCCGATACTGGGTAATGCACTCGTTGTAAGTGATGCTGTACAGCCAGGTCTTGAACTTCGATTTTCCCTCGAAGTTCTTCAGACCATACAGCACCTTGAGCATGACCTCTTGACACACATCATCGGCGTCCCGGTCGTTGCCCAGATAGCGCGCGCAGACGTTGAAGAGCGTGCGCTGGTAGCGGCGCATCAGCTCTTCATAGGCCCGCGTCACGTGGTAGAGCTCCTCGTGGGAACGCTCCACCAGCTCCTCGTCGGTGAGCTGGCGCGGGTCATAGCGCAAGGACAGTGATTGCGGCTTGTTCAAGTCGGGTCGGGCCAGGTCAAGTCAGCGTCCGGCGCGGCTTTGCAGAAGCCGTACCGGTAATCGGTCATCATCTTCAGCGACTGGTTACACGCTGATCGAGCAGGATGCGGTTGGCGATCGACACCAGCTCACCCTCGTCTGTCAGCAGGATAGTCTTGATGGTACCAATTTCCTCGATGATGCCTTCGACATCAGCCACTTTCACCTGTTGTCCGACCTGATACAGCTCGCGCACGTAAATGCCCGCGATGATCTGCCCTGCCACCTCGCGGCTGCCCAGGCCCAGGGCCAGCGCGGCAGCCAGGCCGATGGTGATCAGCACGATGGCAATGATGTAGTTCAGCAGGTCGGTCTTGACCTCGAGCTGGCCGATGGCGACCGAGATGCTGATGATGATGACCAGCCACTGGGCGACGCGGCCCAGGCCGTTGGCGTACTCCAGTCCGACGCCGTCGGCAGCGCCGCGCACCAGGCTGTTGGCCAGCTGAGCGAGCAGGATACCGACAATCAGCACCAGCGCCGCGCCGAATACCTTGGGCAGGTACAGCGCGAGCATGTCCAGGGTTGCCGAGACGCGCTGCAGGCCGAGGGATTCCGCCGCGGAGACGAGGAATACCAGCAGCACGAACCAGTAGATGATCTTGCCGATCAGGGTCGAGACCGGCACCTGGATGCCGGCACGGGCCAGCAGCTTGGTCAGGCCGGTACCCGCCATCAGGCGGTCGAGGCCGAGCTTGGCCAGCAGCTTGGAGAGCAGCGCATCGAGCAGTTTGGCGACGACGAAGCCCAGCAGCACGATCACCAGCGCAGCCAGCAGGTTCGGGATGAACCCGGCCAGCTTGCCCCACAGGGTGTTCATGGCGGTCAGCAGACTTTGCGTCCAGATGTCGAATTGCATGTTCAGTCGGCCTTGTCAGCGGAAGGGGCGGAATTCTGCGCGTGGCGCGAGACGGGTGCAAGGTGCGCGGCGCCACGGCTCACGCCAATGGACAGGGCCTGGAACCAGTGCCCCATCAGGCTGAACAGATCGCCCGCGCCTACCTGGCGGTTGGCGGTCTTCAGGACGCGATCCAGGCGCGAATCGTCTCCCGGCTGTTCCGGGGGCATTCGCAGCAGATCGCGCAAGGATTCTTCAAATGGGTCGTGCATACGCACCTCGCCTGTGTGAGGTGCTTGACGCCCTCACCACCTCAAAAGTCACACCTAGAGCCAACGCATGCGGCGGAAGATCCACCATTGGAACGCCACTATCCCGAGGATTACCAGGCAGGCCACGGCGAAGCCGTAGGGTGCACTGGAGCCGGGAATGCCGCCGACGTTGATGCCCAGGAGACCGGTCACGAAGCTCATGGGCAGGAAAAAGCCGGTAATGATACCAAGCAGGTACATGGTGCGGTTCATCCGCTCGGTAATTCGACGATGTTCGGCTTCCTGGATCAGGCTGATGCGCTCGCGCACCAGTTCCAGTTCTTCCAGGTTGCGGGTCAGGCGGTTGTAGAGCTCGTTCCAGTAGTCAGCGTCGTCGGCCACTGTCCAGGACGCTTTGAAGCGGACCATCTGCGAGTAGATTTCCCGCTGTGGCGCCAGGTAGCGACGCAACCCCGCGGCACGTCGTCGCAGGGTACGCAGCTGGTGCTGATCGGGAATGCTGCGCTCGTCTTCCTCGATGGCCTCTTCCATCGCGTCGAGCTGGTCGGCGAGGCCGCCGATCAGGGTGTCGACGCGGTCGGTGAGGTAGTGGGCGAGGTACAGCACCACCTCCGAGGCGGTCTTCGGCCCCGTGCCGGCATCCAGGTCGGCGCGCAGGTCGGCCACCGCCTTGAGCGGACGCAGACGCAGGGAAATCACTCGCTGCGACTCGGCGTAGACCCGCAGCGAAACCATGTCCTCCGGCACCGCACCGGGGTTCAGGTTGACCCCGCGCAGGAACAGCAGCAGGCGTTCGCCGCCCAGGTCGACCAGGCGCGGACGGGTCGCCTCTTCCAGCAGCAGGTCGCAGGCGAATTCATTCAGGCCGCTGGACTCGCGCAGCCAGGACTGGGCTTCGGGCACACCGCGATCCCAGTGCACCCAGAGGCTTTCCTCGGGCTTGAGATCCAGCAGCGGCAACTCGCTACGGGTGATCCGCCGACCACCACCGTGGCCGTCCAGCACGAAGCCGTCGATCAGTCCGCGCTCCGTGCCGCTTTCGTACTGCTGCATGCCCTTTTCCTTCGCTCAAGGTCGCTTGCGCGAGGCCCCATGAAAAATGCCGGAAGCTTGCGCTCCCGGCATTGACCCGAACTTTAGCTGGAAGGTTCGAATTATTCCGGCATTTTCAACGCTTTAGGCGAGACGATGATGCCGTTGTTGTCGGCATAGACAAACTCGCCCGGACGGAAAGTGATGCCACCGAAGGTCACGGCCACGTTGAGGTCGCCAATGCCACGCTTGTCGGTCTTCATCGGATGGCTGGCCAGCGCCTGTACGCCCAGGTCGGTCTGCGCAATCACGTCGACGTCACGGATGCAGCCGTACACCACGATGCCTTCCCAGCCGCTCTTGGCGGCCTTCTCGGCCAGCATGTCACCCAGCAGCGCGCGGCGCAGCGAACCACCACCGTCCACCACCAGCACCTTGCCCTTGCCGTCCTTCTCGACCTGCTCCTTGACCAGCGAGTTGTCTTCGAAGCACTTGATGGTGACGATCTCGCCACCGAAGGAGTCCCGTCCACCGAAGTTGCTGAACATCGGCTCGACGACCTGGACCAGCTCCGGGTAGGCATCGCACAGATCGGGGGTGACGTAATGCATGGAGAAGCTCCTCTTGATGAAATCCGGCAGGGTTTCAGGCCTGGATGTGACCGAAAGCCGCAATGGCGTCACAGTCTACTCCCTGCCACGCCAAGCTCAAGCCTGCGCCAGAGCGCCCTGCCGTTCCGGCAGGCCACTGTGTTCCAGCCAGTATTGCAGCAGCGGCCAGACTTCACGCTGGGCCCCCTTGCTGATCAGCATCTCGACGTGGCCGAAATCCTCGGAGAAGCCCTGGCGCCTTCCCAGGTGCAGGAACTGCCGTGTCGCGGAGCCGAACTGCTCCAGCAACTTGCGGCAGGCCCAGGCAGGGTCCTGGCTATCGCCGTCGGAGCCGATGGCCAGCACCGGCAGGGAAACCTGCTGCAAACCGCCCCACCAGTCGTTGTCCTTCTCGCCGAAGCGGCCGAACAGGCTGTACCAGTGCAGGGCTTCCAGGGCCAGCCCCAACGGCTCGTCCTCCGGACCGCGCTTGAGCCGGGAACCCGACAACCCACCCATGCGCTTGAGCAGGAAGCGTCCGCCCCAGGCCACCGGAGGCAGCTTCAGCGGCCAGTAGGTGCGGCTGATCTGGCTGCCGCACAGCGCCGCGCTGGCCGCCTGCTGCTCGCCCAGGTAGCCGCCACCCAGCGCGGCAGCCAGGGTGACACCGCCGAGGGAGTGACCGATCCAGTGCGGTGCCTGACCGCTCTGTTCAACGACGAAGCTGGCAATGGCCGGCAGGTCGAAGCGCGCGTAATCGGCCACGCGATTGCGATCGTAGTCCTCGTTACGCGGCGACAGGCCATGGCCGCGCATCTCGGCGATCCACACATCGAAGCCGGCACGCGCCAGGTGCGCGCCCAGGCCGATACCCTTGGGCGAGAACCAGAAGCGGCGGTTGGAGAAGCTGCCGTGCAACAGGATCACCGGCACGCCACGCCGCCCCTCGGGACGGCCGAGACGCGTGACGGCCAGCTCGACGCTGGAGTCCGGACTGTTGTTCGGCTTGAGGCGGTAGACGTCCTCGGTGAGGTCACCGCGCAATTCCGCGCTGACTAGCGCGACGGGGAAGAGTTGACTGCTGCTTTGCATGGAATCGCTTGCATAAAAAAGGGCGGGTGAAATCACCCGCCCCTCTCAGGATGGAGAAGGAACCGTCAGGACTGGCCTTCGGCGAGGAAGAACCAGGTGTCGAGGACCGAGTCGGGGTTCAGCGACACGCTCTCGATGCCCTGTTCCATCAGCCACTTGGCGAGGTCCGGGTGGTCCGACGGGCCCTGGCCGCAGATGCCGATGTACTTGCCGGCGCGGTTGCACGCCTGGATGGCATTGGACAGCAGCTTCTTCACCGCCGGGTTACGTTCGTCGAACAGGTGCGCGACGATGCCCGAGTCACGATCCAGGCCCAGGGTCAGCTGGGTCAGGTCGTTGGAGCCGATGGAGAAGCCGTCGAAGAACTCGAGGAACTCATCAGCCAGCAGGGCGTTGGACGGCAGCTCGCACATCATGATGACGCGCAGGCCGTTCTCGCCACGCTTGAGACCATTGGTGGCCAGCAGGTCGACGACCTGGGAGGCTTCGCCCAGGGTACGGACGAACGGCACCATCAGCTCGACGTTGGTCAGGCCCATCTCGTTGCGGACCTTCTTCATCGCGCGGCATTCGAGCTCGAAGCAGTCGCGGAAGGATTCGCTGATGTAGCGCGAGGCGCCACGGAAGCCGAGCATCGGGTTCTCTTCTTCCGGCTCGTAGAGCTTGCCGCCGATCAGGTTGGCGTATTCGTTGGACTTGAAGTCCGACAGACGCACGATGACCTTCTTCGGCCAGAAGGCCGCAGCCAGGGTGCTGACGCCCTCGACCAGCTTCTCGACGTAGAAGCCGACCGGATCGTCGTAGCCGGCGATGCGCTTCTCGACGCTTTCCTTGATGTCCGCCGGCAGGCTGGAGAAGTTCAGCAGCGCCTTGGGATGCACGCCGATCATGCGGTTGATGATGAATTCCAGGCGGGCCAGGCCCACACCTTCGTTCGGCAGCTGGGCGAAATCGAAGGCACGATCCGGGTTGCCGACGTTCATCATGATCTTGAACGGCAGGTCGGGCATGGCGTCGACCGAGTTCTGGCGGACGTCGAAGCCCAGCTCACCTTCGTAGATCAGGCCGGTATCGCCTTCGGCGCAGGAGACGGTCACGCGCTGGCCATCCTTCAGCGCCGCGGTGGCATTGCCACAGCCGACGACTGCCGGGATACCCAGTTCACGGGCGATGATCGCGGCGTGGCAGGTACGGCCGCCACGGTTGGTGACGATGGCGCTGGCGCGCTTCATCACGGGTTCCCAGTCCGGATCGGTCATGTCGGAGACCAGGACGTCGCCCGGCTGGACCTTGTCCATCTCGGAAACGTCGTGGATCACCTTCACCGGGCCGGCGCCGATGCGCTGGCCGATGGCGCGACCTTCGACCAGGACCTTGCCTTTTTCCTTGAGCAGGTAGCGTTCCATCACATTGGCGCTGGAACGGCTCTTAACGGTTTCCGGACGGGCCTGCACGATGTACAGCTTGCCGTCGTCACCGTCCTTGGCCCACTCGATGTCCATCGGACGCTCGTAGTGCTTCTCGATGATCAGGGCCTGCTTGGCCAGCTCGGTCACTTCGGCGTCGGACAGGGCAAATCGGGCGCGATCGGCCTTCTCCACGTCGACCACCTTGACCGATTTGCCGGCCTTGGCTTCTTCGCCGTAGATCATCTTGATGGCCTTGCTGCCCAGGTTGCGACGCAGGATGGCCGGGCGGCCGGCTTCCAGGGTCGGCTTGTGGACGTAGAACTCGTCGGGGTTCACCGCGCCCTGCACCACGGTCTCGCCGAGGCCGTAGGCGCCGGTGATGAACACCACGTCACGGAAACCGGATTCGGTGTCCAGGGTGAACATCACGCCGGCGGTGCCGGTTTCCGAGCGGACCATGCGCTGCACGCCGGCGGACAGGGCGACCAGTTTGTGGTCGAAGCCCTGGTGCACACGGTAGGCGATGGCACGGTCGTTGAAGAGGGAGGCGAAGACCTCCTTGGCCGCGCGGATCACGTTGTCCACGCCGCGGATGTTCAGGAAGGTCTCCTGCTGGCCGGCGAAGGAAGCGTCCGGCAGGTCCTCGGCAGTGGCGGAGGAACGCACGGCCACGGCCATGTTGTCGTTGCTGCCGGCCATCTCGGCGAAGGCCTTGCGAATCTCGGCATCCAGACGCTCGGGGAACTCGGCGTCCATCACCCATTGGCGGATCTGCGCGCCGGTCTTGGCCAGGGCGTTGACGTCGTCCACGTCCAGGGCGTCGAGCGCCGCGTGGATGCGATCGTTCAGGCCGCTCTGATCGAGGAAGTCACGGTAGGCCTGGGCGGTAGTGGCGAAGCCACCCGGTACGGAAACGCCGGCACCGGCGAGGTTGCTGATCATTTCGCCCAGGGATGCGTTCTTGCCCCCCACATGTTCGACATCGTGGACGCCGAGCTTATCGAGGGAAACTACGTACTCTACCAAGGTGATCTCTCCACTATGTGTTGGAAAAGCTCATACAAGTCGGAGCGGCCCCACCCTTCTGGCCGGGGCCGGAAAAATGGGTGAGAATGCCCCGGCAAAGGGCCTTGCAAACGTGGGGCCTATCATAACCAGGATTCGATCCTACCTATAAGGCCCGCAGCGCACATGAAACGAACTGCATTCTTCATTTCCGACGGCACCGGCATCACTGCCGAAACCCTCGGCCAGAGCCTCCTGGCGCAGTTCGAGAACATCAACTTCACCAAACTGACGCGACCTTACATCGATACCGAGGAAAAGGCGCGCGTCATGGTACAGCAAATCAATCGGGCTGCGGAGGCGGACGGGGCAAGACCGATCATCTTCGATACCATCGTCAATCGTGAGATCCGTTCGGTCCTTGCGCAATCCAACGGTTTCATGATTGACATCTTCTCGACCTTTTTGTCCCCGCTCGAGCAAGAATTATCCTCAGACTCGTCGTATTCCGTCGGGAAATCCCACAGCATCGGCCATAACCCGCACTACATGGAGCGGATCGATGCGGTGAACTTCGCCCTCGACAACGACGACGGCGCCCGCACCCATTACTACGACAAGGCCGACCTGATCCTGGTCGGCGTCTCGCGCTGCGGCAAGACGCCCACCTGCCTCTATATGGCCCTGCAATACGGCATCCGCGCGGCGAACTACCCGCTGACCGAAGAGGACATGGAGCGCCTGCAGCTGCCCAACGCGCTCAAGCCCTACAAGCACAAGCTGTTCGGCCTGACCATCGACCCCGACCGGCTCACCGCCATCCGTCACGAGCGCAAGCCCAACAGCCGCTACGCCAGCTTCGCCCAGTGCGAGTTCGAGGTTCGCGAGGTGGAAAACCTGTTCCGCCGCGAGAACATCGCCTACATCAACTCGACGCATTTCTCGGTGGAAGAGATCTCCGCCAAGATCCTCGTCGAGAAGGGCGTGGAGCGCCGGCTAAAGTAACCGGCCACCGCGAAAAATCCCCCCAACCGACGGCCGGCATTACCGGCCGTTCGACTTTCTGCAGCCTTTCATTCGGACGCCTATCATTCTCTGAACCCGCGTTTTACCCGTGGCAGTTTTCACGGATCGGGCATTCCCGGCACAGGAGAGCGCCATGCGAGAATGTCAGTACCTGATTCTGGTCGCCTTGTTGGCATTGACGGGTTGCGACTCGGGCGACAAGCCCGTCGCCAAGACCGCCGCTGCCGCCACCCCACCGGCCAGCCCGCCTGCCGCAGCAGCCCCTCCCCCTCCTGCACCGCCCGCGCCGCCTCCGGTCGCGGCTCCCGCGCCAGCCACGCCGGCACCTGCCACTCCCTCGCAGGCGGTTTTCAGCGTCGAGCAACTGGACCAGATGCTCGCGCCGCTGGCGCTGTATCCCGATTCGCTGCTGGCGCAGGTACTGATGGCGACCACCTACCCGGGCAATGTCGCGGATGCCGCGGCCTGGTCGAAGGCCCATCCCAAGGCCGAGGGAGACGACGCGGTGAAACAGGTCGCCGACCAGCCTTGGGACCCGAGCGTCCAGTCGCTGGTCGCCTTTCCGCTGGTGCTCGCCACACTGGGCCAGGACCCGGCCTGGGTGCAGCGCGTCGGCGATGCCTTCCTCGCCCAGCCCGATGCGGTGATGGATTCCATCCAGCGACTGCGCCGCCAGGCCCAGGCCGCCGGCAACCTGCAGTCGAACGAGCAACAGAAGGTGACCATCAAGCCGGCGGCCCAGCCGGCCCCGGCGCAATCCGCCTCCGGCGGTGACACCGTGGTGGTGCAGCAACCGGCGCCAGCACAGACGATCGTCATCGAGCCCACCGACCCGCAGGTGGTCTACGTGCCCAGCTACAACCCCACGCAGGTTTATGGCTCCTGGCCCTACCCCGCCAGCCCGCCGACCTACTACCCGCCGCCACCCGAGTACCCCGTCGCCACGGCGCTGGCCACCGGCCTGGCGTTCGGCGCCGGCGTCGCCATCGTCGGCTCGCTCTGGGGCGACTGTGACTGGGATGACCACGATATCGACGTCGATGTGGAGCATTACAACAACTTCAACAGCAACCGGAACGTGAACCGCAATGTGAATCGCGACTTCACCGGCAACGTCAACGGCAACCGGGCGAAGTGGCAGCACAACCCGGCCTACCGCAATGGCGTGCCCTACCGCGACTCCGCCAGCCGTGCGCAATACAACCGCCGACTGGCCGGTGGTGAACAACGCGATGCCCTGCGCGGATTCGACTCCGCGCGCACCCAGGAGCGCGCCCGAGCCAGGGAAAGCCTGACCCAGCGCGGCATCACCGCGCCTGCGGCGAACAATGCCCAGGCCCGCGAGCGCGCCCAGGCTGCGACCCGCGACCTGCGCGACAACCCGCAAGCCCAGCAGCGTCTGCAGCAAGGCAACCGCGACAACGCCCGTGATCGGGCACAGGCCGCGACCCGCGAGCTGAACCGCACGCCGGAAAACCGCCAGCGCGCGCAGAACCAGGTGCAGAACCGCAGCAACCAGGCACAGCAACGGCCGCGGACGCAGAACAACCAGCAGATCCGCGAACAGGCGCGCCAGCAGCATGCCCGCACCCAGGCCCCACGCAACAATGCCTTCGCCGGTGCCAACAACCCCAGACAGTCCCGCGAAGTTGCCAACCGCGGCCAAGCCAGCCGCGCCGCTGCCAGCCGCCCACAGGCAGCCCGCGCCGGCCACACCGTCCAACGCCCTGCCCGCGCGCCCTCCGGCGGCGGCCGGCGTCGCTAGGAGACGAGCCATGCCCATCGCATCGCGCCTGCTGGCGCTCGCCCTCCTCGCCGCCCTGCCCGCCAGCCTGCTGGCCCAGGACAGCTTCCCCACTCCCGACGCAGCCGCCGACGCCTTCATCGCCGCGCTTGGCACCGAAAAGGCCGACCCCGAGCGCCTGGCCGCCCTGCTGGGCAAGGACTGGCAGAGCTATATACCGACTGCCGGCATCGACCGGGACGAAGTGGACGCCTTCCTCGCCCACTACAAGGACAAGCACCAGATCGAGAAGGACAACCCCCGTCTCGCCCACCTGGTCGTCGGCAACGATCCCTGGACCCTGCCCCTGCCGATCGTCCAGGAGAAGAACGGCTGGGCCTTCAACGCCAAGGCCGGCGGCGAGGAAATCCGCATCCGCCGCATCGGCCGCAACGAGGAATCGACGCTGGAGGCCGTGCAGGCCTATCACGATGCGCAGATGGACTATGCCGAGGTGGACCGCAACGGCGACGGCGTCCTGGAGTACGCACAGAAGTTCGTCAGCAGCGACGGGCACCACGACGGGCTGTACTGGCCGGAGGAAGACGGTGGCGAGGAAAGCCCGCTCGGCCCGCTGTTCGGCGACGACCTGCCAGGCGACGGCTGGCACGGCTACCACTACCGCATCCTCACCGCCCAGGGCCCCTCGGCGCCCGGTGGCGCCTATGACTACCTGATCGGCGGCAGAATGACCCGCGGCTTTGCCCTCGTCGCCTGGCCGGTGAAGTACGGCGACAGTGGGGTGATGAGCTTCATGATCAGCCACGATGGCGAGATCTTCTCCAAGAACCTCGGCCCGGAGAGCGACAAGATCGCCAAGAAGATGAGCCGCTTCGACCCGGACAGCAGCTGGACCGAGGTCACCGCGGAGGAGGAAAAACCCTGAGTGACTGAACCCGTCCGGCCGCCCGGCGGTCGGACGGACTCTGGCAGAGCCCGTCGCCCCCTCCGCTTCCGGCGGGTCCGCACGACCCTGTCATAAGCCTGAAACAAATACCCTGCCAACACGCCAACCGACTGTCGCCAGCGAAAAACCACATGGTAGAATTCGCCGCGCTATTGCCTGGCGTCACCAGGCCACGCCGGCCGGCATGCCGGCCACAGCCATTTGGGGTGACGACCGGGGCGTTTCTATTCAAGGCTTTGCGGCCACTCACTCATCAAGGCCCATGAGACTCAAGCCCACTGCCCTGCTCCTCTTCCTGAGCATCTTCCTGCTTCCCGGCATCAGCGCAGCTGCCGGCAAGACTGTCTATGGCCTGAACGAATACGCCCGGATCAACGACCCGGAGATCGAACTGGCCGCCAAGCTCGACACCGGTGCCAAGACCGCCTCCCTCAGTGCCCGCGACATCAAGCGCTTCAAGCGCGATGGCGAGACCTGGGTGCGTTTCTACCTGGCCACCGATACGGCCGACAGCCAGCCGATCGAGAAACCCCTGGCGCGCATCAGCAAGATCAAGCGCCGCCACGGCGACTACGACCCCGACGAAGGCAAGGCCTACACTGCGCGTCCGGTCATCGAGCTTCAGCTGTGCATGGGCAAGGCCCTGCGCACCATCGAAGTGAACCTTACCGACCGCAGCGCCTTCCAATACCCGCTTCTGATCGGCTCCGACGCGCTCAAGCGCTTTGGCGCCCTGGTCGACCCGAGCCTGAAATACGCTGCCGGCAAGCCCGGCTGCCAACCCGTAGCGAAACCTGCCGAGTAATCCCATGCGCTCTCTTACCCTGCATCTGAAGGTCCTGATCGCCATCCTGCTGACGCTGGGCGTCGCGATCACCGCCTACCAGATCTTCGTCCTCGGCATTCCCATGACCGAGGCCGAGACCGACGACCTGTGGAACATCGACGCCAAGGTCGAGTTCGTCGCCACGCCGAAGACCCCGGTGAAGGTGCAGATGTTCGTACCGCCGCTGACCCAGGATTACGTCAGCCTCAACGAGAGCTTCGTCTCCAACAACTACGGCGTGGGCATCAACCGCTCCGACGGCAATCGCAAGGTGACCTGGTCGTCGCGCCGCGCCACCGGCCAGCAGACCCTCTACTACCGCCTGGTGCTGACCAAGCGCTACGCCGGCGCCAGCGAGAAGGCCAAGGAGAAGGGCCCGATCTTCCGCGACAGCCTGCCTCTGGAAGGCCCGGACAAGATCGCCGCAGAAGCCCTGATCGCGCCCATCCGCCAGCACTCGGCGGACGTCGAGACCTTCGTCAGCGAAGCCATCAAGCGCGCCAACAACCTCAACGATGACAACGTGAAACTGCTGCTGGCCGGCGACACCAGCCTGGACAAGCGTTCCCACGTGGTCGAAACCCTGCTCGCGGTGGCCCACGTGCCACTGGAGCGCGTGCACACCATCCGCCTGGTCGCCAACCAGCCGCAGCAGCCCGAACTCTGGCTGCGCAGCTACAACGGCAAGGAATGGCTGTACTTCAACCCGGAAACCGGCGAGCGCGGCCTGCCCAACGACCGCCTGATCTGGTGGCTGGGTGACGAGAGCCTGCTGTCCATCGAAGGTGGCAAGAAGGCCCAGGTCAGCTTCAGCCTCAACAGCAGCGAGATGAACGCCATCCGCCTGGCCAAGCTGTCGGACGAGAACACCGATGCAGCCTTCCTCGAGTACTCGCTGTACGGCCTGCCGCTGTCCACCCAGCAGACCTTCCAGATCATGATCATGATCCCCTTCGGCGTGCTGGTGATCCTGGTGCTGCGCAACCTGATCGGCCTGCAGACCCTGGGCACCTTCACCCCGGTGCTGATCGCCCTGGCCTTCCGCGAGACCGGCCTGCAGTGGGGCATCGGCCTGTTCACCGTGATCACCGCCCTGGGCCTGTCGCTGCGCTCGTACCTGGAACACCTGAAGTTACAGATGCTGCCACGCCTGTCGGTGGTGCTGACGTTCGTGGTGGTGATGATCGCCGCCATCAGCCTGCTCAGCCACAAGCTCGGCTTCGAGAGCGGCCTGTCGGTTGCCCTGTTCCCGATGGTGATCCTGACCATGAGCATCGAACGCCTGTCGATCACCTGGGAAGAGCGCGGCGCCGCGCACGCCATGAAGGCCGCCATCGGCACCCTGTTCGCCGCCGCCCTGGCACACATCCTGATGCGCGTACCGGAGCTGGTGTACTTCGTGTTCACCTTCCCGGCTGTGCTGCTGATCCTGGTGTCGTTCATGCTGGCGATGGGTCGCTACCGCGGTTACCGCCTGACCGAACTGTTCCGCTTCAAAGCCTTCCTCAAGGACTAAGCCATGTTCGGCCTGATCAAGCGATGGAAAGCCCTGGAAGCCAAAGGCATCATGGGCATCAACCGACGCAACGCGGACTACGTGCTCAAGTACAACCAGCGGCACCTGTACCCGATCGTCGACGACAAGATCATCACCAAGCAGCGCGCCATCGAGGCGGGCATCCACGTACCGGAAATGTACGGGATCATCTCCACCGAGAAGGAGATCGAGCGCCTGCCGGAAATCATCGGCGAGCGCAGCGACTTCGTCATCAAGCCGGCGCAGGGCGCCGGCGGCGATGGCATCCTGGTGATCGCCGACCGCTTCGAGGAGCGTTACAAGACGGTCTCCGGGCGGATCATCAGCCATGAGGAAATCGAGCACCAGTTGTCGAGCATCCTCACCGGCCTGTACTCCCTGGGCGGTCACCGCGACCGCGCGCTGATCGAGTACCGGGTGACCCCGGACCAGATCTTCAAGAGCATCAGCTACGAGGGCGTGCCGGACATCCGCATCATCGTGCTGATGGGCTACCCGGTGATGGCGATGCTGCGCCTGCCGACCCGCCAGTCCAACGGCAAGGCCAACCTACACCAGGGCGCCATCGGCGTGGGTGTGGACCTGGCCACCGGCCTGACCCTGCGCGGCACCTGGCTGAACAACAAGATCAGCAAGCACCCGGACACCACCAATGCCGTGGACGGTGTACAGCTGCCCAACTGGGACGGTTTCATGAAGCTGGCCGCCGGTTGCTACGAGTTGTGCGGCCTGGGCTACATCGGCGTGGACATGGTGCTGGACCAGGACAAGGGCCCGCTGATCCTCGAGCTCAACGCCCGCCCCGGCCTGAACATCCAGATCGCCAACGACTGCGGCCTGACCCTGCGCACCCATGCCGTCGAGGCGCATATCGCCGAGCTGGAAGCCAAGGGCGTGAAGGAGACGGTGGAAGAGCGCGTACGTTTCTCCCAGCAGCTGTTCGGCCACGTGCACCCGAAGGAAGTCTGAGGCATCCCGCCTGATGAAAAAGCCCGGCATTTGCCGGGCTTTTTAATGGGTGACCGCAGGGCTGCAAACCCGTAGGGCGGATAACCTGGAGCAGGTTATCCGCCGGATACTTTATGGCGGATAACGCTGACGCGTTATGCGCCCTACGCAACTTCGGCAATGAGCGTTGGCGTAAAACTGTAGGAGTGAGCTTGCTCGCGAACGGATTCACGGGCAACTCCGCCGCTGCCCGGTTCGCGAGCAAGCTCGCTCCTACAAAAAAGCATCGCCCCCGCGCACCACTCAGCGCACTACGGCCAGCTCGAAGCCACCCTGGTCACCGTGCTCGCGCACCTTCATCCCCGCCTCGTTCACCGCCAGGTCCTCCAGCGGGCGCTTGTAGGGCTTGTTGTCGAGGGTCTGCAGGCTGCGGTCCTCGTCGGTGGTGAGCAGCAGTACATAGCGCTCGCCCTGGTTCGCGCGCACCGGGATTGTCCCTTCGATGAACGCGTAGCGGTACCAGGTCTCCGGATTGAGCTTGTACACCGCATCACTCACCAGACGCGTCGGACGCTTCTGCTCGTCGAGAAACAGCAGCGACGGGTAGACCACCTGGTGGTTGGCGAAGCTGCGCACGCGCAGGCCATAGACGTGCTGGGAGCTGGGCAGCTTCATCGCCACGAAGTAGCTCTTGCCCATGGGGAAGTCGAAGCTCGGCGAAAACCTGTTCAGCTCTTCATAGCGCGGTTCCTCTACCGACAGCTCGGTGAAGTCACCCTCGCCCATCTGATCGCAGCAGCGTCGCTGCAGGTCGACATAGAGATCGTCCAGGGTCTTGCCGCTGCCCTTGAGCAGCGCCTTCATGGCATCGGTCTGCTCACCCATGCCGTCGAGCCCCGGCAGGTTGTTCGGCCGCCCCTTCAGGTCGACCTGCCGGCCTTCGGTGAAGGCGATATTGCTGCCGCCCTGCTCGCCCCGGCGAAACATGGCCCCGCGCTGCTCCGCCGTGATCGGCGAGTTGCGCACCTGGCCCTTGTCGTCGACCCAGGTGAAGTACGGGTTGCCGTTCTCGCTGCGGACGAAGCCGCGATCCTCGTAGGACTCGGCGTCAATGTACTCGGAAGAGTGGTCTCCGTTGGGCAGCACGTAATCGGCCCGGCCAGGCGCTACCTGGCCGGCGGCATAGAAGCTGTTCTGCAGGTTGCCCTGGGCGTCCACCCAGGTGAAGTAGCGGCGCTTGCTCTCCCCCGCCGGCCGTGCGCCCGGCCACTGGGTGGCACTGAGGTCGATCAGCCGCGCGCGGTCGCTCTGGTCGATGCGCTTGTCCGCCTGGCGTTGCTGCTGGGCGTAGTTGGCGTCGACGAAGGTGTTGTGCACCTGGCCGCTGTCGTCGATCCACGACAGGTAGCGGCCGCTGGCAGCCTGCGCCGATGTGCTCACCACGCCGACGGCGGCGACGCAGGAAATCAGGAGGGTCAGCCTGTTCATGTTGTTGCCCTCAGAAGGTGGTGCGGTAAGTCATGGCGAACACGTAGGCCTTTACCGTGGTGCTGACATCGAGGCCGGCATAGGGGTTGTACACCAGGTTGTCGATGCCGGTGCAGTTCAGGTTGCAACTGCTGCCCGCCTTGATGCTCTGCTTGGAGACGAAGTAGTTGAAGCCCAGGTCGATCACCGTGTCCTTGTCCCACTGGTAGCCCAGGCCCAGGCCGTAGAGGTCGGCGTCACCGATGGGCACCAGGGCGTCCGCCTTGTCCTTGGGAATCGCCGAGGGGCGGTACTCGTAGCCGGCGCGCAGTTGCAGGCGGTCGTTGACGTCGTACTGCACGCCCATGGCATAGCTCCAGGTGTCCTGGTAGCCGCGGTCGAGGATGATGCTGTGGTCGGTGGCGCCGTTGGGCGCGAAGTTCTTGGCGATGCGCAGCAGGTCGAGTTCCTTGTCGAACTCGATTTCCAGCTTGTTCCAGTCGCTGTAGTCGGTCCACTTCAGGTCGAAGTTGAACTGCCACCTGTCGAACGGGCGCACCTTGATGCCAGTGGAGAAGCTGTCCGGGTTGACCATGTTCAGCGTTGCCACGCCGTGCTCTTCGTCGGCGTTGCCGTAGGGGAACAGCGGGCTGAGGAAGGCGCCGAACACCGAGCTCTGCATGCCCGACCAGAAGCCCTGCCAGTCCTTGCTGTAGTCGACGCGGTACTTGCCCTTGAGGTGCATGCGCGACTCGCTCTGGTAGGTCGCCCCCCAGGCGAACCAGTCGTAGGGCTCCCAGAGCACACCCAGGTTGAAGCTGGGCGACAGGGTCTGCTGCATGTCCAGCTTGAGGTTGGCCAGCGAGTCGTAGGGGCCGATACGGCCACCGCAGACGTTGAACACCAGCTCGACGATCTCCTGTGCGCCGGGTACGCAGGTGGTGTCGTGCAGGGTCTGCAGCAGACCGGTCAACAGACCCGGGTTGCGGAAGTCGGTATCCAGCGCCATGGCCTGGTGCGAGAAGCCGATCGACAAGCCCGCCGAAAGGGTGTCGTTGACCTCGTAACCCACCGAGGGCGAGAAGTAGGTGATCCGCTGCAGCGAAACGCGACGGCCTTCGTAGCGCGCCGGATCGCTGTCCGAATCGCGCGAATAGCCCAGCGCCTGCGGCGCGTAGACGTTGGTGGCGAAGGTGAATTTGGAGCCCGGCGGGTTGATCGACAGGCCCGCCAGCGGGGCTACCAGCAGCGGCATGTCGGTCATGCCGCCGAGGCCCGGCAGGTACATGGTCGGGGTCAGGGTGCGGCTGTTCTCGCCGGCCACCGGGTCGTCGTCCAGGCCGAAGGCAGCAGAGCCGTAGTCCGGCGGCGCCCTGAAGCCGGCGCGGATATCCATCACCCCGGTAATCAGCTTGAGCTGAGTCTGGCGGCCCTTGAGCTTGGTCAGGGCGGCGGGGTTGTAATGCACTGCGTCGATGCCGGTGGAGTCCGCCGTGACCGCGTTGGCCATGGCCATGGCCTTGGGGTTGCCGATGGTCAGGTCGTTGGCCAATTGGGCGTTGGCGAGCGTCGCCCAGCCAAACCCTACCCCTGCCATCGCCACCGCGAGGGGCGAAATGCGCATAATCATGTGGTGATCGCTCGTCGGTTACTGGGCTTTGAGGCCTTGGATATCCAGGGGAAGGGAAACCCCCAGCAGTACATCCGGCGAGTCTTCGGTCAGACCGAAACCGGCGTTCACGTTGACGATGTAGTCCGGCGATGTTCGCAGGCCGAGCGAGAAGTTCATGATCGCGCTGGTCTGTTCGGGCGCCTCGACCGTGCGGTCGTTGAAGTAGTACTTGTTCTTGAACGAGTAGGCCATCTGGTAGGAGGTGGCCAGGGACACGTCGTAGGACAGTGCGTAAGCCATGCCCATGGCGAAGTTGACCGTATCGCCGGGCACCACCTTCTCCAGTTCTTCGCCGTACTGGTTCTGATGAATGTCGTCGACCTGCATGTTGTAGGTGTACCCCAGCGAGCCGTAGAGCACGACCGGGTCGATCACGTAGGACATGTTGGCGCCGGCGCCCAGGCTGTAGAAGCCGCTACCGGTGGAGACGTCGTCCTGCACGTTGCCCTTGTACGGGCTGTCGCCGGTGGGCAGGCCGAGGGTCGCATAGAGCGTGGTGACCGGAGCGCCGCGGCGCGCAGCCCAGGGCTGCCAGCGCAGGGTCGCGGAAACATCGCCCAGGCTGTAGGCATGGATGTCGCGTTCGGTGTCGTACTTGGCCACGAACGGCAGGCGCATGCTGAAAGTCAGGTTGTCCCAGATGCCGTAGTCGAAAGTGAAGGAGTTGGTGAAGGTGTGTTGCGCCTCGCTCTGGGCCAGCACGCTGTAGACGTTCTCGCCACTGCGTACGGCCTGCAGGCGCGTGTCGCGCATCAGGGTGTAGTCGAAGCCGTAGGTCAGCTGCCGCTCACCTTTCTTGAGCAGGGTGTAGCTCTTCTCGGCGGCCTGGAATACCTGCTCCAGCGCCTTGGCGCTGTCGGCGTCGGTATCCTTCTTGGCCAGCGCATCACGCGCATCGTCGGTTGTCGCCTCTTCGGCGATGGTGCTGGTACTTGCCAGCAAGGCCAGAGCGGCAACGCACGCAAACCCCTTGAAATCCATGTTGCTATCCCCTGGTCTTGTTCTTATTCGTATGGGCCGATCGGGCGATCACTTGCGCCGGATGTACTGCACATCTCCGTTCGTGGCAGCTGTGCCAATCTGGTTCTGGGTGATCTTGCTCATCTCCGGGAACTCGCGGAACGCCAGCAGGCTGACGGTCCGGTCGTCCACCAGGCGCATGTCGGCCTCTTTCAGCTCCAGGGCGTTCCTGGGCTCCTGGCCGCTGGGGTAGATGACGAAGAGCACGTTCTGGTCCCAGATTTCCTCGAAGCGGGCGCGGGTGAAACTGATGTTGCCCAAGGCAGGATCGGCAACGAAGACGTGGTCGTTGTAGACGTCGCGGACCACGACGAAATGCTTGAAGCCGGCATAGTGGATCGGCACCAGCGCCGGGTGTTCGAGCGAGTCCAGGTCGGAGAACTCGGCACGGAAACCGCCACTCTTGTAGCCGAGTGCGGCGGCATAACGCTTCATGTCCAGAAGCGAGAATCCACGGCGCTGGACGATCTTGTCGGCCTCGCCGTACTTGATCAGGCCTTCCATGACCTGACGCTCTTCCAGGTTGCGGCCCAGGTAGTAGTCCAGCAGCGTGGTCAGCGCCGCCGAGCCGCAGCTGTAGTCGTAGGCCTGGCGGATGACGTTGCGGAACTGCACCTGGCTCATCGGCTCGAGCTGGACCGACTCGCGGAAGGGACCGTTGGGCGTGAGCGGCTGCGAGATGTTCACTGTGCCCTGCTGTTGCGGCTTGGTATCCACGGCCTGGGTAAATCCGAACAGGCCCAACAGGCTTCCCAGCAGAATCTCGAACATCCCACCCCTCGCTTCAAATTCTGGAAGTCATTCCTGGAAGACCCTTGCCGGCAGGCGCCGGCAAGGGGTACTGCGCTGCAACCTCGGGGATCAGTGACCCCAGACCTTCACGGTCGAACCCGCCAGGTTCAGGTTGGAAACGGTCAGCGAACCAATGCTGGCGCCGCCGGTGCCTACCTTGACGGCGTCGATGGTGACGTCACCGGTCACGGTGGGCAGGCCGATGGCCAGTTGTTCGGTGGCTACGGCGGTGCCGCCGCCCACCGGAGTGATGTTGGTTTTCACCACGTCGACGGTCATCGGCGCGTTGTCGGCGATGGTCACGCTCGGCAGGTGGATACCCTGCAGGACCAGGGAACCGCCGTTGGTGTCGGCGTCCTTGTAGGTGACAGCGCCAATGGAGGCGTTGAAGGTACCGGAAATGCTGATGCCATCCTGGCCGGTGATACCGGACAGTGCAGCGTCATCCATGGATTTCATGTCGGCATGTGCCAGGAACGGAGCGGCCAGAACTGCGCTTGCAAGAACCAGTTGCTTGATTTTCATTGTTATAACTCTCCAGTGTTCAGGTGGGGTTGCCCCAGGCACTGCAAGGGGCGTCCTACCCCGCTGCAGGTTGACCGGCTGCTGCCGATCTTCCAGACCCACGACTTCTTCCTTAGGCGCCGCGGGTATGGATTCGTGAAGCACGAAGCTTCTCGTCCTGGTCTCCAAGCTACTGACCCGCCGTGAACCTGCCAGCCCATCCAAGGGATGGCGCAAAACCAACCTTCCGACTCAAGCTTCGCTGAGCAGTCCCAGACTCTTCCCCTTGAGTACCGCCTGGGTCCGGCTGCGCACGCCGAGCTTGGCGAACAGGTTGTGCAGATGCCACTTGATGGTGGCCTCCGACAGATGCACCGCCTGGGCGATGTCCCGGTTCGACAAGCCTGCCGCCACGAGCCGCAGAATCTCCCGCTCGCGATGGCTAACATCTTGATTTTCATCGAAACTTTCAGGATCTACAGAGAGCCTGCGGCACTGTTCGCGAAGCATTTCCGCCACCCCCTGCCAGGCTGAGGCACGCTTGGGTTCGGCGGCCTTCCAGGCCTCCCAGAGCGGCAGCAGCCACAGCGCGTCGTCCTGGAACAGGCGTCGATAACCCAGGTTCCAGGCTTCCTCGAGGGTGGGAGCGAACAAGGCGAAGGCTTTTTCGCTGTTACCTTTCTGCCAATACGCCACAGAAAGTAACAGCGAAAGACGCAGCCGCCGGTCGCGCTGATAGGGCGAGGTAAAGCCCGCCAGGCACGATTCCAGACGCTGCTGCGCGCGTTCGGCGTGGCGCTCGGAAAGCGCCAGGCGCGCCTCGGCCATCACCAGCGCCGCGTGGGCATCGGCATAGCGCTCGGCGTTGAGCCCCGAGAGGTGCCGCGCCAGCTGCAGGCACACACGCTCGGCCTCGTTGGGCCGGCGCATCCACAGCAGCAGCTGGACCTTGCAACTCATGGCCAGCGCATGCACCCGTTCGTAGCCCGGCGACTGCAGGCCAACCAGCCATTCGTCGAGCTGAGCCAACCCTTGTTCGGCCTCGCCGGCGAAGAATCGCGCCTTGGCCATCACCAACTGGCCGCGACTGATCAGCTCCACTGGCGTGGCGACGTCGCGCCAGGTGGTCGCCAACGGCAGTTCGGCGAGGATCGCCGCATGGCGATCCTGCTCGTACAGCAGGTCCGCATAAGCCAGCGACAGCGGTCCACCGACCCGGCTACGCCGGCCGAAGACGCGCTCCACGCGGCTGCGCGCGCTCTCGGCGATGGTCCGGCCGCGCTCCAGCTCGCCGCGCTCCTTGCAGATCAGCGCCTCGATCATGCTGACGACGACCTGCAGGTATTCGCTGTCGGCCATGCGCAGGCAATCGCGGGCGACACCGATGGCATTGGCCGCTTCGGCGTAGTCACCCAGCAGCGCATAGGCCGCCGCCTGGATGCACGACAGGCTCGCGCGGAACACCGGCTGGTTGCCCGGCACCAGCGCCAGCCACTGGCGCGCCACTTTCAGGCAGGCCTCCAGCTTGTCCTGGTAGAGCAGCACCAGCGCCTTCAGCACCTGGGCCACGGCGAGCAGCTCGGCCATGCCGAAGTGGCGCACCTTGCCCTGTCCTTGCAGCAGCCGGACGCTGAGTTCTTCGATCAGCGCCTCGGCCTCGGCGAACTTCTGCTCGAAGGCCAGCTGCCAGGCGTAGAAGATCTGGAACACCGGATGCTCGCGAATCACCTCGGCAGGGATGCTGCTGAGCATGCCGAGAATGCCGTAGACGCGGTTGCCGGCGATCAGCTTGGCGCCCTGGCGCTCCAGCAGGTCGGCGGCGAAGGCATAGTCACGGGCGCGCAGGGCGTACTTGATCGCGCGATCGGCCATGTCGCGCCCCTCGCACCAGCGGGCGGCGGCATGCAGCAGCGGCGTCGGGTCGGAGTTGCGCGCCAGGCGGCCCTGGAGGAATTCGGCGAACAGGTGGTGGTAGCGGAACCACTCGCGCTGGTCGTCCAGCGGAATGATGAACAGCTGCTCGTTCTGCAGCCGCATCAGCATGTCCAGGCCATCGCGGCGCCCGGTCAGGGCATTGCACAGCTCGGCGCAGAATTCGTCGAGCACCGAGGTCTGGTCGAGGAACTGCTGCAGCGGCTCGGGCAGGCTGCGCAACACGTCCTCGGCGAGGTAATCGGCGAGGTCGCGTTCGGTGCCGGAAAGCCCCTTGAGCAGCGCCGCGCGGTCCGGGTTGCGCGCCAGCGCCAGCGCCGCGAGATGCAGCGCGGTGATCCAGCCTTCGGTGCGCTTGTGCAGCAGCTTGAGCTCGCTGTCGCTCAGGGCCAGGCCCTTGAGTTCGGTGAGGAAGGTGTCGGTTTCCTCGCGGGTCAGGCGCAGGTCGTCGCCGCTCAGGCAAAAGGCCCAGGGCGCCAGGCCCGGCTCGTCCACCAGGAAGCGCGGGCGGTAGCGGGTACTGGTGACCAGGCGGATGTTGTCCGGCAGGTGCTCGATCAGGTAGCGCGCACCGTGGGCCAGCGCCGGGTGGCGAATCTGGTGAAAGTCGTCGAGCAGCAGGTAGATCGGCCCGTCGAGCCGGCGCAGGTCGGAAAGGAAGGCGTCGATGATGCCTTCCAGCGGCAGGGTCATGTCCGACTGCAGCAGGTTCGAGGTGTTGGTGCCGAAATCCGCCTCGACGCTGCGGATGCTCGCCACCAGGTACTGCACCAGGCGCTGCGGCTCGCTGTCGCCCTCGTCGCAGGACATCCAGGCGACCCGCACCCCGCTCTCCAGCAGGCGCTGGCGGAACAGGCTGAGGATGGTGCTCTTGCCGAAGCCGGCCGGCGCGCTGAGGATCAGCACGCGCTGCTGGCGGTTGGCATACAGGCGGTCGATCAGCGCGCGGCGCGGCAGCAGCGAATCACTGTCGGTGCGCGGCGGGAACAGCTTGGTGCGCAGCAGCGGCATGGGCTGCTGCGGCAAGGTGGTCAGGGTCGTCATGTCAGAGCAGACTCAGCTCGCGGGCACGGCGTATCGCTTGGGTCCGATTGCGCACCTTGAGCTTCTCGTAGATGTTGTGCAGGTGCCATTTGACGGTGCCCAGGGCCAGCGACAGCTGCTGGCCGATCTCCTCGTTGGAGAGTCCCTGGGCCGCCAGGCATACCACCTCGCGCTCGCGGTCGGTCAGACCTTCCTCGAGCACCTCGGGCGACCTGCGTGCTTCCTGCCCCGGCCAGACGGTCAACATTCCGCGAATGAAGACCTGCAATGCCGGTTGTCGCTCGGTGGACTCCAGTTGCTGAAGCAACTGGCGAATCCCCTCGCCTTCCTCGATGAAAATGCTCCGCACCCCTTCCCGCTCGGCGCCGATCAGGCATTGGCCGAGCAGGCTGTGGGAACGCTCCTGGTAACCCAGGCGCTGGTAGCTCAGGGCCGCCAGCAGGTCCAGGCGCAGCCGCTGCAGGCCGTGCCAGCCCGGCTGCAGCATGCCGCGCAGCTGGGTGATTTCGTGCAGCGCCTCGCTGAAGTGCCCGCGTGCCTGGAGCAGGCGAACACGGCTGATGCCCTGCACCCAGAGCACCGGATTGAACGGCATCTGCTTGTAGTGACTGGCGAGCTTCACCCAGTCGATCGCCTTGAGCCGCTGCTCGGCGCGCTTGCAGCGGTCGGTGGCGGTTTCCTGGAGGATCAGGTTGATCTCCTCGCCCACCGCCATGGCGAAAAAGCGCCAGGACTGGTTGCGCGAAGCCAGCGTCTGCATCAGCCCGAGGGTGGCCAGCGCTTCCTTGCCGCGCCCCTGCAGGCGCTGGATACGCGCCAGGCATTGCATGCCCTGGGCGTACAGGTCGATGGGGTTGACCACATCGACCCGACCCAGCGCCCAGCGCAGGCGTTCCTCCAGGCCATCCAGCTCGGTGCGGTAGTAGGCAGTCAGTGCTTCGGCTATGGCCGGCAACGCGAGGGCCTGGGAGCGTTTGTCGAACAGCGGCATGGCCTGCTCGCGCACGCGCTCGATGAGCATCTGCGCCTGCTTGACCTGGCCCTGCTCCAGCGCCAGCACCACTTCGATGGTGCACTGCTGCATGTGCAGGTAGCGGCCGTCGAGGAAGTGATTGCGCTGCTGCGCCAGCCCCATCAGGCGACGCGCCTGTTCAGCCTGGCCACGCACGACCTGGGCGAAGGCGCCGATCAGCAGGATCGCGCCCTCGAGGAACGCCGAGTTCTGCCCCAGCTGGCTCTCCACCTTGCGGGCCAGGGTGATGCACTGTTCGAGGTCATCTTTCTGCAGCGCCAGCACGGCCTTCACTGCCAGCGCCGAGAGGTACTGGTTGCCCATCGGGCCGCTGCCGCGGGAGTCGCCCCAGCGCGCCAGCAACTCGTCGATCATGCGGTTGGCTTCGGGCAGGCTGAGCTCGGTGGCGCGGGTCCAGACGTCGCTGAGCACGAGGATCGGGTAGCGCTCGGCGATCTCGTTCGGCACATGCTTGCGCCAGCGCGAGATCAGGTAGAGCTGACCCCGGTTGATCAGCTCCAGGCCGCAACCGTCGACCAGCGCGGCGAGCATCTCCGGGTCCTCGGCGAGGCAGGCATGCTCGATGGCCAGGGTCGGCATGTGGTGGTTGGTGAACCACAGGCTGGCATTGAAGTGCAGTTGCTTGAAGCGCTCCGGGTCGCGCTCGCGCAGACGGGCACGGAGGAAATCGGCGAACAGCTGGTGGAAGCGGTACCACTGGCGGTCGCGGTCCAGCGGCAGGAGGAACAGCTGCATGCTGTCCAGGTGCTCCAGCAGCGCCTGGCCGTCCTGGCGACCGGTCAGGGTATTGGCCAGGTCGCCATTCAGGCGATTGGCGATCCCCAGGGACAGCAGTGCGCCCTGCACATCGGTCGGCAGGCGCTCGAACACCGCGCGCAGCAGGTAATCGCCCACCGCCGCCTTGTCGCTGCTGAGCAGCTTGAGGTCTTCCGGAGCACCCGGCTGCTGGCGCAGCCACAGGCTGACCAGGTGAACCCCCGCCATCCAACCTTCGGTCTGGTTGTGCAGCGACTGCAGGCAGCTATCTTCGAGTTGCAGGCCATCGCGGGCCAGGTACTCGCGGGTTTCGTCGCGGGACAGGCGCAGCTCGTCCTGGCCGATTTCCAGCAGCAGGCCCTTGGCGCGCCAGGTGGCGAGGTTCAGCGGCGGCTGGGAACGGCTGCCGATGGCCAGGGTGAGGCCGGGCGGCGCGTACTGCACCAGGCGATTGAGGCCGGCGAAGACGTCGGAATGGGTGATCTCATGCAGGTCGTCGAGTACCAGCAGGACCTTGCGCTCGTCGCGGGAGAGGTCCATCAGCAGGCTTTCCATGACCGCGACCACAGGCACGCGCATGGTGTTGTGCACGTACCCCAGCGCATCCTCGCCAGTGCCCGGCACAGCGGTGGCCAGGGCCTGGATGAGTTTCAGGCAGAAACGGCCGGGATCGTCGTCGTCGCTCTCCAGGGAGAGCCAGGCGACCTGGTGGCCTTCGTTCGCACGCTTGCCGGCCAGCGCCGCCAGGGCGGTGGTCTTGCCGAAGCCGGCGGGCGCCGAGAACGACAGGATCGAGGCATAAGGATGTCGGTCCAGGGCATTCTGGACCTCGGGACGAATCAAATAATCAGCAGGCACCCGAGGGGGTGTTAATCTGGAGCGCAGAAGGCTGCCGGCTGCGGGCTCGAGCACTACATCCACGGCCTGTATCCCTATGTCATTATCGTTGTTGGTACGGAGCACTGTCCGCGTGGGATTCGTCACTTCTTATCAGAATGCTTTTCCTACGTAAACTGAAGAAATAGCTCTAGGATCGACACTTCAGCCGACCTGTTCACCTCATTTGCCTGCACGCTGTTACCCATGCCTGACTGTTTTCTGTACCCGCTTCCTTACCGGGAAGACCCGGGCGAACGCTTCGCCCTGATCCATCGGGCACCCGGCGCCGTACTCCTGGACGCCGGTCGACCCATTGCCACACGTGGACGCTATGACCTTCTGAGCGCCTGGCCATTGGCAGAACTGGCACCGACCACCGACGAATCGGCCAAGAGCTTTTTTGCCCGCGCAAGAGCCGCCTTGCAGAGCCTGGGCGAGGCAAAAGTGCCGGACAACCGCAAAGTGCCATTCGTCGGCGGAATGATCGGTTATCTCGGTTATGACTTTGGCCGGCGCGTCGAGCACCTACCCGAACCGAACCTCGACGACCTCGCCCTGCCCGATGCCCGCCTGGGCCTGTACGCCTGGGCGCTGGTCACCGACCACGAGGAGCGCAGCAGCCAGTTGGTGTTCCACCCGTCACTGGCAGTCAGCGAGCGGGAGCGCCTGATCGCGCTGTTCGAGAACGCCCGGGACGATGTAGCGCTACCGCCCTTCCAGCTTTCTGCGCCCTTCCGTCCGGACCTGAGCCGCGAGCAGTACCGCGCGGCGCTGGAGAAGGTGCACGGCTACATCCTGGCCGGCGACTGTTACCAGGTGAACTACACCCAGCGCTTCCGCGCGCCGTGCAGCGGCTCGCCCTGGCTGGCCTATCGCGCGCTGCGCGAGGCCTGCCCCACACCTTTTTCCGGCTACCTGGCATTACCTGAAGGCGCGGTCCTCAGCCTGTCGCCGGAGCGCTTCATCCAGCTCCACGGCAAGCAGGTGGAAACCCGCCCGATCAAGGGCACCCGCCCGCGCGGTGAAACACCCGAAGCCGACCGGCAGAACGCCGCAGCCCTGCTCGCCAGCGAGAAGGACCGCGCCGAGAACCTGATGATCGTCGACCTGTTGCGCAACGACCTGGGCCGCAGTTGCCGCCCCGGTAGCGTGCGTGTGCCCGAGTTGTTCGCGGTGGAGACCTACCCCAACGTCCACCACCTGGTCAGCAGCGTGCGTGGCGAACTGGCAGACGGCAAGGACGCGCTGGACCTGCTCGAAGGCAGCTTCCCCGGCGGCTCCATCACCGGCGCGCCGAAGGTCCGCGCCATGCAGATCATCGACGAACTGGAACCGACCCGGCGCAGCATCTACTGCGGCAGCCTGCTCTACCTCGATGTGCGCGGCGAAATGGACAGCTCCATCGCCATCCGCACCGTGCTGGTGAAAGATGGCCAGGCGAGCTGCTGGGCCGGCGGCGGCATCGTCGCCGACTCCCACTGGGAAGAGGAATACGAGGAATCGCTGACCAAGGTCGGCGTGCTGCTGCGAACCCTGGAAAGCCTGTAGTCCTCCCTGTAGGAGCGAGCTTGCTCGCGAACAGATTCTCCGGCCACATCGATACCGGGCGATTCGTGAGCAAGCTCGCTCCTACAAAAAAGCGCCACAAAGAAAAGGCCAGCCAAAGAAAAAGCCCCGCTGATGCGGGGCTTTTTCGTCACAGCCGGAGTTACAGGCTGAGCGGGCGGTTGGACGCCTTGAGGAATTCCTTCTTCAGGTCCTCATAGGTGTGCACGGCCGGGAACTGCGGGAACTCGCGAATCACGTTGTCCGGCGCGTGGAACAGGATGCCGGCGTGGGCTTCGGAGAGCATGGTGGTGTCGTTGTAGGAGTCGCCAGCGGCGATCACACGGTAGTACAGGCTCTTGAAGGCAATGACCGACTGACGCTTCGGATCCTTCTGGCGCAGTTGGTAATCCACCACGCGATCGGTCTCGTCGGTGATCAGCTTGTGGCACAGCAGGGTCGGGAAACCGAGCTGGCGCATCAGCGGCTGGGAGAACTCGTAGAAGGTGTCGGAGAGGATCACCACCTGGAAGCGCTCGCGCAGCCAGTCGACGAACTCCACCGCGCCGTCCAGCGGCTTCAGGGTGGCGATCACTTCCTGGATGTCGGACAGCTTCAGGCCGTGCTCGTCGAGGATGCGCAGACGCTGCTTCATCAGCACGTCGTAATCCGGGATGTCACGGGTCGTCGCCTTCAGCGCTTCGATACCGGTTTTTTCAGCGAAGGCGATCCAGATTTCCGGAACCAGAACCCCTTCCAGGTCGAGACAGGCGATTTCCACGAACGATTTCCCCGCAGGTTTGACTTGAGAGGCGGCACTCTAGCCGCTCGCTCCAAGCGGCGCAACGCGGCACTTATACCCAAACACCACAGTGGTCCTTCCTCATGGTTATTTAGGGGCATATCCGCCTCTTTGCTACCATCGCGCCCACAGAGCGCCTTGCGCCATTAAAACTAGGAATACCGCCTGATGAGCCTCCCGTTCGATATCGCGGAAATCGCCGCGAGCTATGCCAGCAAAGCCCCACAGGACATCCTGAAGCTTGCCTTCGAGCACTTCGGCGATGAGTTGTGGATTTCCTTCAGCGGTGCCGAGGACGTGGTGCTGGTGGACATGGCCTGGAAGCTCAACAAGAACGTCAAGGTGTTCAGCCTGGACACCGGTCGCCTGCATCCGGAGACCTACCGCTTCATCGAGCAGGTCCGCGAGCACTACGGCATCGCCATCGAAGTGATGACCCCGGACCCGCGCCTGCTGGAGCCGTTCGTCAAGGAAAAGGGTCTGTTCAGCTTCTTCAAGGACGGCCATGGCGAGTGCTGCGGCATCCGCAAGATCGAGCCGCTCAAGCGCAAGCTGTCCAGCGTGAGCGCCTGGGCCACCGGCCAGCGCAAGGACCAGAGCCCCGGCACCCGCAGCCAGGTCGCCGTGGTCGAAGTGGACGGCGCCTTCTCCACCCCGGAGAAACCGCTGGTGAAGTTCAACCCGCTGGCGAACATGAGCAGCGAAGAGGTCTGGGCCTACATCCGCATGCTGGAAATTCCCTACAACAGCCTGCACGAGCGCGGCTTCATCAGCATCGGCTGCGAGCCCTGCACCCGCCCTGTGCTGCCGAACCAGCACGAGCGCGAAGGCCGCTGGTGGTGGGAAGAAGCCACGCAGAAAGAGTGCGGCCTGCACGCCGGCAATTTGATCAGCAAGGCCTGAAGCCTTACCCTCGGCTGACGGAAATTTCCCTGTCAGCCCGCAGCCCAGGATCGGACGCCTGCCTGCGGCGGAGCCGATCCCATGCGCATCACCCTGGTAAAGAAGGTCCTGGCCGATGGCCAGGACTGCCGCAAGTGCCGCGAAGTCCACGAGAGGCTGGAAAAAGGCGGCTATCTGAACCGCATCGACCGCACCCTGGTCGCCGACGAGCGCAACCCTGCCAGCACCGGCTGGCTGGTCGCCGCGCAGTACGGCGTGGACACCGCGCCCTTCTTCGTCGTCCGTCACGATGATGGCCGCGAGGTGGTCTACACGGTATTCATGAGCTTCCTCCATGAAGTCCTGGAAGGCCGTGGAGAACTTCCACTGGATTCCCGCGAAGCCCTGGCCGAACTGGCCCGGCGCGACGAGCTGGACAATCTGTGACGCGCTCATCTCTCTGCGCGCTGCACCGCCCGGGCGTCTCCTTTTAAGGTTTCCTTCACACTCCTGCGGATAGTCTCGCCTGCTTCATCGCCGGGCAGTTGCCCGGCCGTCATCCATCTGCCTGTCCCGCCCCAATGCCAAGTGCCCTTTCAACGGTCCCCAGCACCCAGCTCGAGGCCCTCAATCAGTCCCTGTTCCTCGCCATCAACGCTACCCCGGACACCCCTGCCGGGTTGATCCACCTCGCCCAGCTGGTCGCCACGGTTCCACTCTTCCTGCTGCCGCTGACTCTGCTGTGGCTCTGGTGCCGGGGTGACTCCACGAGACGCGATGCGCTGCTGCGGGCGGCGCTGGTGATGGCAGCCGGCCTGACTCTGGCCCAGGTCATTGGCCTGCTCTGGCCCGCGACCCGCCCCTTCGCCATGGGGCTTGGCCATGCCTGGCTGAACCACGCCGCCAATGCCTCCTTCCCCAGCGACCACATGACCCTGTTCGCCTGCGCCGCGCTCAGCCTGCTGTGCGACGGCGCTCTCGTGGCCGGCGGCCTGCTGGCTCTGACCGGCATCCTCGTCGGTCTGGCGCGGGTCTATCTGGGCATCCACTTCCCGCTGGACCTGCTCGGCGGCTGCGCCGTCGCCGCCATTGCCAACACCCTCGCGTGGGTCGGTTGGGCACGCTGGGGAGCACGCTGCACCCAGGCAGCGGAGAACCTCCACCGTCGCTGGCTGGCCCCACTGATAAGGCGTGGCTGGGTTCGCGCCTGAACAGCAGACATGAAAACGCCCGGCATGGCCGGGCGTTTTTCTGCCAGCGGCGAACTCAGTAAACCGGCAGCTCGATACCGTCGAACAGCTCGTCCAGCTCGGTCTTGTTGTGGCACTGCACCGCCTTGGCCAGCAGATCGCGGGTCAGGTGCGGGGCGAACTTCTCGATGAAGTCGCACATGAAGCCGCGCAGGAAGGTACCGCGGCGGAAACCGATCTTGGTCACGCTGGACTCGAACAGGTGGCTGGCATCGAGCATCACCAGGTCGCTGTCGAGTTTCGGATCGACCGCCATGTGGGCCACGATGCCCACGCCCAGGCCCAGGCGCACGTAGGTCTTGATCACGTCGGCGTCAGCGGCGGTGAACACCACTTTCGGCACCAGGCCGCGCTGGTTGAAAGCTTCGTCGAGCTTGGAGCGGCCGGTGAAGCCGAAGACGTAGGTCACGATGGGCTGCTCGGCGAGCAGCTCCAGGGTCAGCTTCGGCACCTTGGTCAGCGGGTGGCCCTGGGGCACGATCACGCAGCGGTTCCAGCGGTAGCAGGGCATCATGATCAGGTCACCGAACAGCTCCAGCGCCTCGGTGGCGATGGCGAAATCGACGGTGCCGTCGGCGGCCATCTCGGCGATCTGCATCGGCGTGCCCTGGTGCATGTGCAGGGACACGTCCGGGTACTGCTTGATGAAGCCGCTGATCACACCGGGCAGCGCATAACGCGCCTGGGTGTGGGTGGTGGCGATGGACAGCGTGCCCTTCTTTTCGTTGGAGAACTCCTGGGCGATCTGCTTGATGCTCTCGACCTTGCGCAGGATCTCGCCGGCGGTGGTGATGATGCGCTCGCCGGCCGGGGTAACGCGGGTCAGGTGCTTGCCGCTGCGGGCGAAGACTTCGACGCCCAGTTCGTCTTCCAGCAGGCGGATCTGCTTGCTGATGCCGGGCTGGGAGGTATACAGGCTTTGAGCGGTGGCCGAGACGTTCAGATCGTGGTGCGCGACTTCCCAGATATAGCGCAGTTGCTGAAGCTTCATGGACTTTCCTCGAAATGAATGTCGCGACCCGCGATCAGGGGCTTATCGTTTTATAACCATATTAATGGTTTAAGGAATAAAACTAGACGTTTTTTTTCGCCCTGCATGCCATTCGTCTAAAGCCCCACGGAAATTCCGGACTTGTCCGACGTATCGTCACAAAGCCCTCAGCGGTGCTGCAGCATCGGCACCAGATAGACCGGCACCTCGGCCAGTTGCACCAGGCGTCCGGCGGTGCGCCCCAGCGGCGTGTTCAGCCCATCCCCATGGCTGTGGCTGCCGGCCACGATGATGTCGACGCCCAGGCGCTTGGCCTCGTCGAGGATCACCATCGGCGCGTCCCCCTGCACGACGCGCACCGAGCGGATCAGCTCGGCGTCCTGGCGCGCCTCCCCCAGTTCATCGCGGAAGCCTTCCATCACCCGCTGCTCGATGCTGCCCATGACATTGGTCAGGCCATTGGTGCGCATCTCGTTCAGCGTGCCGTCGTCCAGGTAGGTCTGCAGGACGGACTCGGCGAACAGCCCCAGCGGCTCCACCGCATGCACGACATACACCTCGGCTCCGTAGGCACGGGCCAGGGAAAGTGCGTGCTGGAGGACGTAAGGGGCGTAAAGACCGAGGTCAGTGGCGTAAAGAATCGTTCGGATCATGCGGCCTCCTCGACTGCCTGCGCGGCGGGGCCTATCCAGCAGCGTAGCAGGAGAACGCGAATCGCTCCGAGAAGGCCGGATGTCGGGGCCCGGCGGCTATCCGGCGACCTGCTTCTCGTTGCTCACGCCATGGGGAACATGGCCGGTCGCCACCACCTCCCGCGCCTTCTCGCAGTGCATTGGCTGGTCGTCGAAGAACACGTCGGCGGCGAAGGCTTCGAGGAAGGCGGCCTTGTCCAGGCCACCAAGGAACAGCGACTCGTCCAGGCGGATGTCCCACTCGCGCAGGGTGCGGATCACCCGCTCATGGGCCGGGGCCGAGCGCGCGGTGACCAGCGCCGTGCGGATCGGGCAGGACTCCTGCGGGAAGGCCTGCTGCACGCGGTTGAGCGCCTTCAGGAAGGGCTTGAACGGCCCGCCACCCAGCGGCTCGCGGGCGGACTCGCGCTCGTGGGTCTGGAAGGCTTCGAGCCCGCCCTGCTGGTAGACGCGCTCGGAGTCGTCGGAGAACAGCACCGCATCGCCGTCGAAGGCGAAGCGCAACTCGCCACTGGCTTCGCGGCGGGTGCCGCCGGAAAGGATGGTCGCGGCAGCGAAGCCGGCTTCCAGTGCGTTACGCACGTCCTCTATATGGGTGGACAGGAACAGGTGGCAGTTGAACGCCTTGAGGTAGGGATAAGGGCTGCGGCCACCGACGAAGGCGGCGCGGGAGATACCCAGGCCGTAATGCTGGATGGAGTTGAACACGCGCAGGCCGGTGTCGGCGCTGTTGCGCGAGACCAGGACGACTTCCACCGGAGCGCTGTCGGTCCCGCCATTGAGGGCGAGCAGCTTCTGCACCAGGGCAAAGGCATCGCCCGGCGGCAGGACTTCGTCCTCGCGGTCGATCTGGTACTGGCGATAGGCTTCGACACCCTCGCTTTCATAAACCTGATGACTTTCCCGCAGGTCGAACAGTGCCGCGAGGAGATCGCCACCACCAGCTTGTCGCCCAGCCCTTTTGCCATGCTTCCCCCGGTGTCCGTCAGCGCGCCTGGTTGCGCGCGTCGATGAAGCGCAGTGCGCGGTACAGCGCCTCGATCTTCGGCAAGTCACGCCCGGCCTTGCGCGCGGCCTCCAGCGGCGCCGCGTAGATAGCCCCCAGTTCCAGCGGTCGGCGCTGGGCAAAGTCATGGTACATGCTGGGCAGGTAATCCGGCATGGCGTCGGTGGAGCTGAGCATCGCGCCGACTATGCCTGGCGGCAGCGAGTGGCCGCAGGCGGCAGCGCCAGTGATGACTTCCTCCATCAACTCGGCTACCAGGGCACGGCTGTCGGGGTTGTCCATGATCGCTCTAGTGCCACTGTCGAGCAGCACGGAGAGACCGTTGTAGGGGATGTTCCAGACCAGCTTCTGCCAGCGCGCCTGCTCCAGGTTGGGCATGGCGTTGGAATCCAGGCCGGCGCTGCGGAACAACGCGGCGCCCTCCTCCACCACCGCCTGGCGCGCTTCGGCCTCCTGTGCGGAGCCCGAGTGGTAACCGATGTTCACCCCGCCAAAGGCCTGGTGTTCGATCACGCCCGGCTCGGCGCGGTGCACACAGATGAAGCACAGCCCGCCCAGCAGGTGGATGTGCTCGGGCAGCAGCGCACGCAACTCGTCTTCCACGGCGAGGCCATTCTGCAGCAGCAGGACCTTGGCTCCCTGCGCAGCGGTCTGAATGATCAGCGGCGCGAGGTCGGCATTGCTGGTGGTCTTGGCGCCTACCAGCAGCCAGTCACAGGGCGGCATCTTTGCCACGTCGTCGTAGGCATTCACCGGCGACAGGCTCAGCGCGCCGTGCACCTGGCTGTTCAGGCGCAGACCGTTCTGCGCGACGGCGGGATATTCGCTGCGCAGCAGGAAGTGAACGTCATGGCCGGCGCGGGCCAGCATCAGGCCGTAGAAGCCACCGATGGCGCCGGTTCCGATGATGCCGATTCGCAGATTCATCAAGGCAATTCCTCAGCAGGGCGCGACAGGGCAGCGCGCAGGGCTTGGGTCAGGGGTTCAGGGCGAAGCGGAGCGTGAACCGGGCCGAGGAAATGGCCGTCGCGCACCAGGAACAGGGAAGGCAGATGGAAGACTTCATAGCGCTCGACCAGGCCGCCGCTGTGCCCGGCGTCGATCCAGCACAGGCGGTCCACCGGCAGGTCGAACTGCGGCAGCGCTTCTTTTGCCCAGCGACAGGTGGAGCAGCCCGCGCCGGTGAAAATCAGCAGCGATACGCCCGGCAGCTCCAGCAGCCGGCGGTCGGCATCCAGGTCAGTCAGCTCCAGGGCCGGCACTATACTCAGGGTGCCACCACTATAAAGATTGCAGTCGGAGCGTTCCGTCATGCGTCAGTTCCTGCGTCACCCTTGCGATTTTCCGGTCGAACTGGTCATCCGCAAACAGACTTTCCTGCCGCGCCAGCGGTTGCACAATATCAGTCTCGGCGGCGTCGCGTGCAATTCGCCACGAGGCTTTCGCCGCGGCACCTCCATCGAACTGCGCATTCCCCTGCTGGGCGACTCCGCCCGCTACCCCGGCATCATCGCCTGGAGCCGCAAGCAGGCCAGCGACTACCGCGTAGGCATTGCCTTCATCGACGAAGACACCCTGTTCCGGGCGCGCATGGTCGAACAGGTCTGCCAGATCGAGCAGTACCGCCGCCAGCAGGAACAGGCCTGCGGCAGCAGCCTGCCGTTCGAGACCCTGGCACTGGAGTGGATCGCGCAGAACGCCGCTGACTTCCCGATGTTTTGCGCGGTCTGATCGGCGCCCCGCAGAAAGTCGCGCAAATGCCCGTGTTGCGGGCATTTTCCTGCATCGAGCCATTGTCGAGGCTACGCCTGAACGGTTAAGGTTCGGGTTCCCCTTAGCGACACCTCTGCCTGCGCCCCATCGCACGGGGATTTCTGGCGGCCGGCACCCGTGACCTGATTGAGTACCACGATGGCTGATTTACAGATCGACGACCTTAACGTTGCCTCCAACGAGACACTGATCACGCCGGAGCAGCTCAAGCGCGAAATCCCCCTGACCGACGCCGCCCTGCGCACCGTCGCCAATGGCCGCCAGGTCGTGCGCGACATCCTCGACGGCAAGGACCACCGCCTGTTCGTGGTGATCGGCCCCTGCTCGATCCACGACATCAAGGCCGCCCACGAATATGCCGAGCGCCTGAAGGTGCTGGCTGCAGAGGTCTCCGACACCCTGTTCCTGGTGATGCGCGTGTATTTCGAGAAGCCGCGCACCACGGTCGGCTGGAAAGGCCTGATCAACGACCCGTACCTGGACGATTCCTTCAAGATCCAGGACGGCCTGCACATCGGCCGCCAGCTGCTGCGCGACCTCGCCGAGATGGGCCTGCCCACCGCCACCGAGGCGCTCGACCCGATCTCCCCGCAGTACCTGCAGGACCTGATCAGCTGGTCGGCCATCGGCGCGCGCACCACCGAATCCCAGACCCACCGCGAGATGGCTTCCGGCCTGTCCTCGGCGGTCGGTTTCAAGAACGGCACCGACGGCAGCCTGACCGTGGCGATCAACGCCCTGCAGTCGGTATCCAGCCCGCACCGCTTCCTGGGCATCAACCAGGAAGGCGGCGTCTCCATCGTCACCACCAAGGGCAACGCATACGGCCACGTGGTGCTGCGCGGTGGCAACGGCAAGCCGAACTATGACTCGGTCAGCGTCGCCCTGTGCGAACAGGAACTGACCAAGGCGAAGATCCCGCTGAATGTGATGGTCGACTGCAGCCACGCCAACTCCAACAAGGACCCGGCCCTGCAGCCGCTGGTGATGGACAACGTCGCCAATCAGATCGCCGAAGGCAACAACTCCATCGTCGGCCTGATGGTGGAAAGCCACCTGGGCTGGGGTGCTCAGCCGATCCCGAAGGACCTGTGCCAGCTGCAGTACGGCGTGTCGATCACCGACGCCTGCATCGACTGGGACACCACCGAGAAGGCCGTGCGCAGCATGCACGCCAAGCTCAAGGACGTCCTGCCCAAGCGCCAGCGCGGCTGAGGCTTCACGGGCACGAAAAAGCCGGGCAGATGCCCGGCTTTTTTATTGGCTTTTCGTAGGAGCGAGCTTGCTCGCGAACAGGGTTTCCGTCCGCACCAGCGCCAAGCGGTTCGCGAGCAAGCTCGCTCCTGCAAAGATGGCTACCGGACTCATCAGGTACAAAAAAGCCCGGCATTGGCCGGGCTTTTTTATTGTCGCGCTGACGCTCAGAGCGCGGTATCGGTGTGACGCTGGCGGCGTTCCAGGTATCGCTCGACGTAGGAGCACGACGGGATGACGCTGTAGCCCTTGCGCTCGGCGAACTGCAGCGCATGTTCGGTGAGGGCGGCGGCAATGCCGCGACCACGCAGGCTGTCCGGAACGAAGGTACGGTAGATGTCGAGCGTCTGCTTGCCCAGATCCATATAGGCCAGATAGGCGCGATGACCATCAACAGTCGTTACGAACTGGTGGCTGGTTTCATCATGCTGGATGGACAACGACTCACTCACTTGCTCTCTCCTTCGCAGGGCCTCACAACATGACCCGCACCTGATTGATCTTGTTCAGGCGGAGGAACATTTCCGCCGAGCCCGTCCCGATCATGACGGTGATATAGACTCGGCCGTTCTCCACCTTGTGCAGCACACCCTGATAATAGGCACCATCAAACGTGATGAACTGCAGGCGCTTGCCGGTGTACTGGGCAAGGCTTTCAACGCTAACGAACTCATATTGCTGCGTTTTGGCCTGCGACTCAACCGTTTCCGGGGCCGAAACCATTTGATACTGGCTTTCCGGCGTGAGTTTTTCCTTGACCGGATCGACCCAGGCGAACCCCAGCGGTGTGACCGACTGCTGGTTCACTAAGACGACCGGATGCAGCATCTGGATCACATCCTTGGGTTCGAAAAATTGCAGACCGCCCCAGGCCATGCCTTCACTGGGCATCAACTCGATACGCAGCGAGCGCGGATCTTCCAGGTAACGGCCATAGGCCTCGAGCAGCGGCTTGTCGAGCGCGATGCGCTGCTTGCGCAGGGCGTTGTCGAATTTCTCCAGCGACAACGCAGTGTAGGCCTTCTGGTCCACACCCAGCTTGCCACGGCAGAATTCGCTGACCCGGCGCTGGTACTGGTTGTCGTTCATCTCGACGATGACCTGGGATACCCGTGGCGGGTTCACGCGCATGTCGCCCGGACGCTCGGAAACGTTCATCAGCGTCATGCTGGTGTGCATGTCCAGCATGTCACGGGTATCGCTGCGCAGGTCGAAGGTCAGGGTCTGCGCGCCCGGCTGCATGCGGTAGGAGAACTCGATATCCGACTCGAGGGTGCGGTAGCCCATCTGCAGCAACTCGTCGACGCCGATGTTGCGAACGTTGCCGCAGGCCACTTCGCTCATGGCGGTAAAAGCGCTTTTCTCCGCCGGCTGGGCATACAGCGACTGCATGAACGGACCGTGGATCTGCAGTTCGACGCCCTTCAGGTCCACTGCCATCTGCTCCGGCAGCTTGCCCTCATCCAGACGCTCCTTGAAGCTCAGCAGCTCGCGCAGCCCATTGAACTTCAACTGGGCATGGGAGACCTTCAGGCTGTCTCCTGCCATGGGCACCCTGATCACCACGTTCTGCAGTCCGACACGGCCGTCGAAGGACGAGGAGATGCCGCCATAGGTGATTTCCATGAACGGCGAGACGCGGGCAATGGCCTCGTTCACCACGCTGCGCACCGAAAGCCAGAGCGACGCTTTGATGATGAGGGCAATCGCCACGACGGCGAAAAGGGACCACTTGAGAAACTTCGACATGGCGGGCACATCCTGGATTGTGCGAGAGCTGAGCGTAGGGATACTGGCAGCTTAACAGTACGCCTGAGACCTCTCCACGAACGCCGTAGGATTTTGCGTGCACAGCGCACAGAAATCGCCCGAATTTAATGGCATACGGCTGACTCACCAGTCAGTCAAAACGCTTTACGCACCAGGCCTGCGTCAGTATGTTCTGGCCACTTCCAACCCAAGGACTGCAACCCAGGACCCTCTGCCATGAGTGAGCTGATCAGCTACCAATTCGAAGACGGCATCGCCACCCTGACCCTGAACAACGGCAAGGTGAACGCCATCTCCCCGGCGGTCATCGAAGCCTTCAACCAGGCCCTGGACCAGGCGGAGAAGGACCGTGCCATCGTCATCGTCACCGGCCAGCCGGGCATCCTTTCCGGCGGTTACGACCTCAAGGTGATGACCTCCGGCCCGGAGAATGCCGTGAACCTGGTGGCTGCCGGCTCGACCCTGGCCCGCCGCATGCTGTCCCACCCGTTCCCGGTCATCGTCGCCTGCACCGGCCACGCGGTGGCCAAGGGCGCCTTCATCCTGCTCTCGGCGGACTACCGCATCGGCGTCGACGGCCCGTTCCAGATCGGCCTCAACGAAGTGGCCATCGGCATGACCATGCACCACGTCGGCATCGAACTGGCCCGTGACCGCCTGCGTCGCTCCGCCTTCACCCGCTCGGTGGTGAATGCCGAGATGTTCAACCCGCGCGACGCCGTGGACGCCGGCTTCCTCGACAAGGTGGTGCCGGCCGAACAGCTCCAGGCTGCTGCCCTGGAAGCCGCCCAGCACCTGAAGAAGCTGAATATGACCGCGCACCGCAACACCAAGCTGAAAGTGCGCAAGCAGTTGCTGGAAACCCTCGACAAGTCGATCGAACTTGACCGCAACCACCTGGCCTGATCGCCCGATGACAAAAAAGCCCGGCCACGTGCCGGGCTTTTTCATGCCATGACTGTTACCAAAAGAGCAATACTGATTAAGCCTGTTTGCTATTTTTAAAAAATTATTACGCATTAACCTATGTATGAACCCGAAACAAACCAACCCGGAGGTGTTCATCATGAAACTCAACATCATCGCCGCCAGCGTACTGGCCGCCGCTACCGCCTTTGCCGCCCAGGCCAGCTTCGCCGAAGAGTCCCCGCTGATGCAGGACCGCATGGTTCACCTGACCCAGGCCGCCATCGGCCAGCAGCAGTCCGAGCAGTCCGCCAGCCAGGTGAATGTCGAAGCCGCTTCCAAGCAGGGCTGAAACCTTCACATCCCGCCAGCCGCCTGCAGCAGGTGACGTCATGCAGCCCTGCCCGAAGCGAAAAGCCCGGCGTGATGCCGGGCTTTTCAGGGACGATGACGCGACCTCAGCGCTTTTCGAACGCTCCCTACGCGGCTGATTGTCTCCCGTCCAAGCCCGCCGACACCTGTCGCCTCCCTCCCAGACGAGGGTCAAACCGCCATGAAGCCCGCCATAGCCCCGGAATCCCCCGATAGCCCCTTGCCTGGCGTGAACTTGCGCCTGGTACCTTCGGTGCCGGTATCCATCAATTTGCCTGATACCGAAAACCAAGCAGCATCGTTATTCAATCGAAATCACCAAAGCGACACTGGGCCATCACTTCCCCGAGCCCGAGTCGCCAGCATGAACCGCCAAGCCCACCGCTATGCCCGCAACGGCGCTCTCGCCGCCCTGGGCCTGTATACCATCGTGATCCTGGTGGTCACTGCCCTCTCCGCCGGCTTCGACGGCGCGCGCCGGGCACCGGTGGACAACATCGATCGCAGCGGACTCTTCGAACGCTTCAACCAGGCCGTTCCGGTCGCCCTGCAAGGACTTCAGGACGCCCTCACGCCCCACTCCTGATCCGCTTCGCTGGCGCGGCGCGCCAGGCTGACCAACACTGAACCCCCAGCAGAACGACTCCCGACCGATCCAACAGCAGGGTGGGTTTCAGCATGGGCCGCGTCATCGCTTCCGCCGTCTACAGCAAGGGCCGCAAGGTGTCCGACATCCCCCTGGAAGACGGCTACCGCTGGGCATGCCAGCCCGATCACTTCGTCTGGACCGGCCTGCAGGAGCCGACGCCGGAGGAAATGTACAACCTGCAACGGCAGTTCAACCTCCACGAGCTGGCCGTGTCCGACGCCCTGGAAAAGCACAGCCGGCCGAAGCTGGAAACCTTCGGTGACGCGCTGTTCATCGTCATCTACTCGCCGATCCGCGCCGACAGCCGATTGATGTTCGTCGAAACCCACCTGTTCGCCGGCATCGGCTACATCATCAGTGCGCGCCACGGCTTCTCCCAGTCCTACGCCCAGGTCCGACAACGCTGCGAGGCGCGGCCGTTGCTGCTGGCCCATGGCACCGACTTCGTGCTCTACGCCCTGCTGGACTTCGTGATGAGCAACTACGAGCCGGTGGTCGAGGCGATTCGCGGGGAAATCGAGGACGTGGAGCAGCAGGTGCTGCGTCAGTCGCTGACCCAGGAGCAGATCGAGAAGATCTACGGCCTGCGCCGCGAGGTGCTCAGGCTCAAGCATTACGCCGCGCCCATGGTGGAAATCTGCCAGGAACTGCAGCGCCTGGACTTTCCGTTCATCGACAAGCAGATGCGGCCTTACTTCCGCGACGTGGCGATCCATGTGAACCGCCTGCTCGAAGACCTCACCACCCTGCGCGACGTGGCCAGCCAGACCATCGAGGTCGGGCTGGCGCTGGAGTCGTCACGGCAGAGCGTGGTGCAGCGCAAGTTCGCCGCCTGGGCAGCCATCCTTGCCTTCCCCACCGCCGTGGCTGGCATCTACGGGATGAACTTCGAATACATCCCGGAGCTGCACTGGCACTACGGCTACTTCCTGATCATGGGGCTGCTGGCGCTGGGCTGCGTGGGGCTGTACATCAGCTTCAAGCAGGCGGAATGGCTTTAGTCCGGCCTGACGGCCGGGTTGCGGGCATGGCCCGCTCCTACACGTAACGGCCCCCGCAGGAGCGGGCCATACCCGCGATAAGCGCCTGCAAGGCGTCCAGAAACACAAACGCCGCTCGATTGAGCGGCGTTTGCAGTCAACACGGCAGGAGTCAGGCCGCGCTCTTCTTCTCGTCGCGACCCTGCTGGACGAAGCGCATCATCCATTCGCCAACCGCCGTCCCCTGGTGCGGGCGCGAGAGGCTGTCGATGCCGGACTGGAACACCGGCTCGCTGAAGATGTGCTTGCGCAGCTCGAGGATCGCCTGGGAGTAGTCGCTCTGGAACTCCGGGTGGCCCTGGAAGCACAGCACCTGGTCGCCGATGGCGTAGGCGGCGTTCGGGCAGAAGTCGCTGGAGGCGATGCGACGCGCGCCGTGGGGCAGTTCGGTGACCTGGTCCTGGTGGCTGACCAGCAGGGTCAGGCCATCGCCCGGCGCCGGGCTCATCCACTCCGGCTGCTCCTCGATGCGGTAATCGTGGATGCCCACGCCCCAGCCCTGGCTGGCGCGCTCGGTCTTGCCGCCCAGCACCAGCGCCAGCAGCTGGTGGCCGAAGCACACGCCCAGCAGCTTGTCGCCGCGCTGGTAGAGCTTGAGCACGTAGTCCTTGAGGGTCTGGATCCAGGGATCAGTGCCGAAGGAGTCCGCCTTGCTGCCGGTCACCAGGTACGCGTCGAACTTCTCATCTTCGGGCGGGTAATGCCCTTCCACCACGTTGTAGACCGTGAACTCGGCCGGAACGGGTTGCTTGGCGAACAGTTGCTGGAACATCCAGCCATAGCCCTTGTACTGATCGATGAGTTCGGGGCGGAGGATGTCGGTTTCCAGAATGCAGATGTGCAACGACATGCAGGGGTGATTCCTGGGGGGTTGGCGGCTGATAAGAATGGTTTTCCTGACACTGATGAAACGCGCGTGAAAATTACGCCCTATTTTTTCACCACACAAGATGCCAGGGCCGATTCTTGTGTAGGAATTTCAGGGGAAATACCGGAAAAACCGACTTCCTTCAATTGCACGGATGCACAGGAGTGACGGCCGGTTGGCAAGGATTCAGCTGATGGACAGCCTTTGCAGCAGCGAGTTCGTGTCCAGCACCTGCGCGTACTCGCCCTGCAGGTTGGCCAGGGACATGGCGTGAACGTCCTCGGCGCTGCGCTGCACACCGTTGAAATCGCGCTTGGCGAAGGCGAAACAGGCGTCCGCCACGACCTGCGTAGTGAAGCCCAGGTTGCCCGCCGTGCGCGCCGAGGCCTCCACCGAGTTGTTGGTACTGACGCCACAGATCACCACGCCCTCGATGCCCCGTACGCGTAGCCAGCGCTCCAGGCCGCTGTGGATGAAAGCGTCGGGAATGTTCTTCTCCACCACGTGTTCGTGATCCAGCGGCGCCAGCGCCTCCTGGAATTCAGCCCCCGGCTGTCCGGGCCAGAACGGCGAGCCCGGCGTGCGCGAGATGTGGCGGATATGCACCAGTGGCCAACCCTCGCGGCGCCAGGCGGCCAGCAGGTCACCGATGCGCTGCTCGGCCTGCGGGTTGTTGCGCGGCTCGGGGCTGTCACGCATGCCTTTCTGCTGGTCGATGATCAACAAGGCGGGAGGCGTCATCGGGGCGGTCCTGCTGGGGGGAAGGCGCCATCCTACGGCCTGTGCCGGCAAGAAAAAACCGGCCACGGGGGCCGGTTTCTTCATTCAGCGCCGGATGCCTCAGAAGCCCTCGCCCCGCGCCGCCTTCTCCAGCAACAGCGCCGGCGGCAGGAAGCGTTCGCCGTACTGCTCGGCCAGGTACTGGGCACGAGCGACGAAGTCCCTCAGGCCGTACTGGTTGATGAACTGCAGCGCGCCGCCGCTCCAGGCCGCGAAGCCGATACCGAAGATCGAGCCGATGTTGGCGTCGGCGGTGGAGGTCAGCACGCCCTCCTCCACGCAGCGCACCGTCTCGATGGCCTGCACGAAGAGAATGCGGTCGCGCACGTCCTCGGCAGATATCTGCGCGTCAGCCTTCTCGAAGCGCTGCTTCAGCTCAGGCCAAAGGTGCTTCTTGCCATTGGCGGGATAGTCGTAGAAACCGGCGCCGGCCGCTTTGCCCGGGCGCTTGTATTCATTGACCATCAGGTCCACCACGGCGAAGGCCGGGTGCTTGGGCAATTGCTTGCCTTCGGCCTCCAGGTCCTTGCGGGTCTGCTCGCGGATATGGGTCATCAGGCTCATCGACACTTCGTCGCTGATCGCCAGCGGGCCCACCGGCATGCCGGCCTGACGCGCCTGGTTCTCGATCATCGCCGCCGACACGCCCTCGCCGAGCATGGCCAGGCCTTCGTTGGTGAAGGTGCCGAACACGCGGGAGGTGAAGAAACCACGGCTGTCATGGACGACGATCGGGGTCTTCTTGATCTGCAGGACGTAGTCGAAGGCGCGGGCCAGGGTGGCGTCGTCGGTCTTCTCGCCACGGATGATCTCCACCAGCGGCATCTTGTCCACCGGGCTGAAGAAGTGCAGGCCGATGAATTTCTGCGGCTGCGCCACGGCTTCGGCCAGGCCGGTGATCGGCAGGGTCGAGGTGTTGGACGCGATCACCGCGTCCGGCAGCGCGGCAGATTCGGCGGCGGCGTTGACCTTGGCTTTCAGGCCACGGTCCTCGAACACTGCCTCGATGATCAGGTCGCAACCTTCGAAGTCGGCGTCGCTGGCGGTCGGCTTGATCCGCGCGAGGAAGGCGTCGCGCTTCTCGGCGCTCATCTGGCCACGGCTGACCTTCTTGTCCAGCAGGCCGGCGGAGTAGGCCTTGCCCTTCTCTGCCGACTCCAGGGAAACGTCCTTGAGCACCACCTCGATGCCGGCGGCGGCCGAGACGTAGGCGATGCCCGCGCCCATCATGCCGGCGCCGACCACCCCGACCTTCTTCGTCTGCTGCGGCGGGATGCCCTGCGGGCGGGATTTGCCGGCATTGATCTCGTTGAGCTGGAACCAGAAGGTGCCGATCATGTTCTTCGCCACCTGGCCGGTGGTCAGCTCGGTGAAGTAGCGCGCCTCGATCAGCTGCGCGGTGTCGAAGTCCACCTGGGCGCCTTCGACGGCCGCGCACATGATCTTCTCCGGCGCCGGGAAGCAACCTTTGGTCTTGTCACGCAGCACCGACGGGGCGATGGCCAGCATCTGCGCCACGGCGGGGCTGGACGGCGTGCCACCGGGGATCTTGTAGCCGGCGGAGTCCCACGGCTGCTTGGCGGCCGGGTTGGCGGCGATCCATTCGCGGGCCTTGCTCAGCAGCTCTTCGCGGCTGGAGGCCAGTTGATGGACAAGGCCGGCCTTGAGGGCCTGGTCCGGGCGCACTTTCTTGCCTTCGGCCAGGTACGGCAGGGCCTTCTCCAGGCCGAGCAGACGCACCATGCGCACCACGCCGCCACCGCCGGGCAGCAGGCCGAGGGTGACTTCCGGCAGGCCGAGCTGGACGTGGCTTTCGTCCAGGGCGATGCGGTGGTGGCAGGCCAGGCAGATTTCCCAGCCGCCGCCCAGGGCCGCGCCATTGATGGCGGCGACCACCGGCTTGCCGAGGGTTTCCAGGCGGCGCAGCTGGCCCTTGAGCACCAGGATGCCTTCGTAGAAGGCCTGGGCGTCGGCCTTGGTCACCTTGATCAGTTCATTGAGGTCGCCGCCGGCGAAGAAGGTCTTCTTCGCCGAGGTGATCACCACGCCGGCGATCGACTCCTTCTCGGCTTCCAGGCGCGCCACGGTGGCGGCCATGGCCTCGCGGTAGACACCGTTCATGGTGTTGGCGCTCTGGCCGGGCATGTCCATGGTCAGGACGACGATGTTGTCCTGGCCTTTGTCGTAACGGATGGCGTCAGTCATTTTTGTATTTTTCCCATGGTGGGGGATCGCTTCAGGGGCGTCACGAGCGAAGGGCAGGCAAGGCGGAAATTCTTCGGGAAGCGGAGTTGGCTGCAGCCAATGAGCATTCCCGGAGAATTTCCAACGCCGCATGGCCGAGCGCAGTAGCCCATGATCGATCCTTAAACTCGTTCGATGATGGTGGCTATGCCCATGCCGCCGCCCACGCAGAGGGTGGCCAGGCCATAGCGCAGGTTGCGCCGCTCCAGTTCATCCAGCAGGGTGCCGAGGATCATGCAGCCGGTGGCGCCCAGCGGGTGGCCCATGGCGATGGAGCCGCCGTTGACGTTGACCTTGCTCTCCGGCACGCCCATGTCCTTCATGAACTTCATCACCACCGAGGCGAAGGCTTCGTTGACCTCGTAGAGGTCGATGTCTTCGGCCTTCAGCCCGGCCTTGGCCAGCGCCTTGCGGGTGGCCGGCGCGGGGCCGGTGAGCATGATGGTCGGGTCGGTGCTGGTCACCGCGGTGGCGACGATGCGCCCGCGGGCCTTGAGGCCCAGCTCGCGACCCTTGGCCTCGGAGCCGATGAGCATGGCGGTGGCGCCGTCGACGATGCCCGAGCTGTTGCCCGGCGTGTGCACGTGCTCGATGCGCTCGACGAAGCTGTACTTGCGCAGTGCGCTGGCATCGAAGCCCATCTGCCCCATCATCTCGAAGCTGGGCTTGAGCGCGCCGAGGCCTTCAAGGGTGGAGTCGGCGCGGATGAATTCGTCATGGTCGAGCAGGACGATGCCGTTCTGGTCAGTCACCGGCACCAGGGATTTGCCGAACAACCCTTCGGCGCGGGCCTTGGCGGCCTTCTGCTGCGAGCGCAGGGCGAAGGCGTCGACGTCGGCGCGGCTGAAGCCTTCCAGGGTGGCGATCAGGTCGGCACCGATGCCCTGCGGCACGAAGCTGGTGTGCAGGTTGGTTTCCGGGTCCAGCGCCCAGGCGCCGCCGTCGGAGCCCATGGGCACGCGGGACATGGATTCCACGCCGCCGACCACCACCAGGTCCTCGAAGCCCGAGCGCACCTTCATGGCGCCCAGGTTGACCGCCTCCAGGCCCGAGGCGCAGAAGCGGTTGATCTGCACGCCGGCAACCTGCTCGTCCCAGTCGGCGACCAGCGCAGCGGTCTTGGCGATGTCCGAGCCCTGGTCGCCCACCGGGGTCACGCAGCCCAGGACGATGTCGTCGACCTGGGCGGTATCGAGCTGGTTGCGCTGCTGCAGCGCGCGCAGGACACCGGCCATCAGGTTGACCGGCTTGACGCTGTGCAGCGCGCCGTCCTTCTTGCCCTTGCCGCGGGGAGTACGCACCGCGTCGTAAATGAATGCTTCGGTCATGGCGTTCTCTCTTAGAGTTGTCGTCACGCAGGCGTGGCGTGTCGGCCTACCTTAGCGGCGTATCGGCAAGGGGCAATGACCGCAGCGCTCAGCACAATTGACCGCCACGCTCAGCCACCGACCGGCGGCGGGCAGGTCGAAGGCTCTGGAAAGGGGCTGCCGGCGCAGGCGGACGAACGGTAGAAAAGCTGAACAGAGCTGTCACCGCCCGGTCATATAGAGGGAATATGCCTGAAGCTGCAGGATTTGCTGCCAGATGGTCTAAGCCCCCGCGGCACTAGGCTTAGACTCAAACAGGCAGATGCTGCGAAGAGTGCCGTTGCCGGGTTTTGCCGGCTCGGCTCGAGGAACCAGAAGCCAAGGCATGGGCTGCACTATCTACGGGCCGTGAGTGAGCCGTGCCAAGAACAAGAAAGGCGGAAGGACATCATGGAAAAACAAACGAGGAAATGGCGGCAGGCTAGCCTGATCGTCTTCGCAACCACCGTTGTTCTGATCATCCCCAATCTGAGTCGTCTGGTCGGCTAGGGCCAACACCCGGCTACCCCGCCGCTGCGCACCGCGTGCCGCCATCCGCGAGCCCCGGTCAACGCAGCGCGGGAGCCACCCACCTCCTGCAGCGCCCACACCTCTGCTAATGTTCCGCGGCCCTCTCCCGCCACGGATGCGACCATGCGCCCACTGCTGCTCTCGCTGCTCCTGCTCTGCCCGACCACATTCGCCGCAACGCTGACCCTGGAACTGCCCGACGGCAAGCACGATTTCACTTCCGAGCAGCTGCTGGCCAACCCCAAGGCGCAGGACATCGAGATTCCCGCCGACGTCTCCTACAACCGCACCATGCATTACCGCGCGGTGCCGCTGGCGGCGCTGCTGCAGGGCATAAAGCCGGCCGATCACCTGCAGGCCGTGGCGCTGGACGGCTTCGCCGCCGAACTGCCAGCGGCGCCGCTGCTGGCGGAAAAAGGTTCGCGCGCCTGGCTGGCCATCGAGGAGCCGGATAAGCCCTGGCCGCCGCTGGCCGAAGGCAAACCGTCCGCCGGGCCCTTCTACCTGGTGTGGAGCGATCCGAAAGCCGCCGGCATCGGCCCGGAGCAGTGGCCGTTCCAGGTTGCCAGCATCCGGTATCTCAAGCCCTTGGCCGAGCGTTTCCCGGCGTTGCTGCCGGCGAAGAGTGCGCCTGAGTCGGTGCAGAAGGGCTTCGCCCAGTTCCAGAAGAACTGCCTGGCCTGCCACCGCCTGAACGGCGCCGGCGACTCGCAGTTCGGCCCGGACCTGAACCTGCCGCACAACCCCACCGAGTACTTCGCGCCGGGCTATCTCAAGCAGTACATCCGCGATCCGCAGAGCCTGCGGCACTGGCCGGAAGCGCGGATGAAGGGCTTTGCGGCGGATGTGGTCAGCGATACGGAGCTGGAGCAGATCGTCGCCTACCTGAAGCACATGGCAGGGCGGAAGGCGAAGACCGGCGGATAACTTCGTAGGGCGCATAACGCACCAGCGTTATCCGCCGTTGCAGGCTCCGCGCGGCGATGATTCGCGAGCAAGCTCGCTCCTACGAAGAGCGTGCCCCACACACCGGATTCAACCTGTAGGAGCGGGCCGCTTTTTAGACATGCAAGGTGGGCGCGATCGCGCGCATGGCGCGCTCCTACAAATGAGCGTTATAGCTCGGCATTTCCCGGCAGCTGCACATTCCGCCGCGATGCACTTCGCGGACAAGGTCCGCTCCTACGAAAAGCCCGCGGCGGAGTGCTCCTCCGCCCTGAAACGCGCAATCAGTGCCAGTAATCCCCCGGCGGCGCCGGCAGCTCGCCCAGCAGCTGGCGCAGCCCGGCGCCCCACTGGTTGCGAATGCCCTCGAAATACGGGTCGCCCTCCTGGATGCGGTAGCCCGCCGGCACCTCCAGACTGCCCTCGCGGTACACCAGCAGGTCCAGCGGCATGCCCACCGAGAGGTTGCTGCGGATGGTCGAGTCGAAGCTGATCAGCGCGCAGCGCAGGGCCTGTTCCAGCGGCGTGGCGTAGCTCATGGCGCGGTCGATGATCGGCTTGCCGTACTTGCTCTCGCCGATCTGGAAGTACGGCGTATCCCGGCAGGATTCGATGAAGTTGCCCTGCGGGTAGACGTTGAACAGGCGCGGCACTTCGGTGCCGATCTGCCCGCCGACCAGGAAGGAACTGCCCAGGTCGACCCCCTGGTTCTGGCCGATGTTCTCGTCGTGGTCGACTACCTCGCGCAATGTCGAACCGACGAGACGCGCCGCCTCGAAGAGGTTCTCCACCGTGCCGAGGTTCGGCCCGTCGCCGCCCATGCGCTGGCGCAGCGTGCTGATCACCGACTGCGAGGTGGCCAGGTTGCCGGCGCTCTGCACCACGATCAGCCGCTCCCCCGGCGTACCGAAGACGTGCAGCTTGCGGAACACCGCGATGTTGTCGACGCCGGCGTTGGTGCGCGAATCGGAAACGAAGACCAGGCCCTGGGCGAGGTTCATGGCGACGCAATAGGTCATGGCTTTCTCATGGCGGCAGGAACTGGCACCGATCTTAAGCCGGTGCCGTTGCTAGTGCCACGCATCCTCACTGCTGCGCCTGCTGCATCTGCTGCAGATGCCCCGGCGCCACGGTGACGCGGGCGTGCATCTGCTCGCCGCCACCGCCCCGGCGCATGCCGCGCACCGGGCAGGCGTCGAGGTAGTCCAGGCCCACCGCCAGTTTCAGGTGGCGCTCCGGGCGGTCCAGCACATTGGTCACGTCGAAGCTGTACCAGGCGTCGTCGAGCCAGGCTTCCACCCAGGCATGGCTGGCGAGGTGATCCTCGACATCGGTGTAGAGATAGCCGGAGACGTAACGCGCCGGCACGCCGAGATAACGCAGGCAGGCCAGGAACGCGTGGGCGTGATCCTGGCAGACGCCCTGTCCCGCCGCGAAGGCTTCGGCGGCGGTGCTGTCCACCTGGGTCGAGCCGGGTACGTAGGCAATGCGCTCGTTCAAGGCCTGCATCAGTTTGATCATCGCCTTGCGGTCACGGCGCTCGTTGCACTGGGCACGGGCGAACTCCTGCAGCGCGCCGTCGGCCTGGGTCAGCCGGGTGCTGCGCAGGAACGGCAGCGGCGACAGGTGATCATGCTCGCGCTCGTTCTCCACATCGATTTCCACGTGGCCGTGGGCGGCGATGACGATAGCCTCGTGGGGCTCGTCCAGGGTCAGCACATGGAGGATGTTGCCGTAGGCGTCGCGCTGCGGGTGCGCCGGACGCGGCAGGTGCAGCTGCCAGTCGAGCACATGCTGGCGCTCGCTTTCCTGCGGGGTCAGGCGCAGGTACTGGATGCTCGCGCGCACCTGGTCTTCGTAGCGGTAGGTGGTGTCATGGCGGATGGAGAGTTTCATGCGGCCTCCAGGTACGAGCTGTGAATGGCGTTGGCGAGCTGGCGGACCAGCCCGATGTGGTCGGTGATCCAGGGATGCAGGCCGTTGCCCAGCACTTCGTCGATGCCGGTGTAACGCACCCGTGCTTCCAGTTCGGCAGCCAGGCGCTGGGCCGGCCGGCCGTTGGCGCCGGGCAGGCTGGCAAGGATCTGGCGCAGCTCCTCGGCGCAGGCCAGCAGCGAGCGGGGTACGTCCTCGCGCAGCAGCAGGAGCTCGGCGATGTTCCGCGCGTTGAGGGCGTCGCGGTACAGCTCGGTGTAGCCCTCGAACGCCGACAGCGCGCGCAGCAGCGCGGTCCACTGGTAGTAGCCGCGTGCCGTACCTTCGGCCGGGCCGGCGCTGTGCTCGCCCAGCACCTGGTGGCGTGCGTCGAGCAGGCGCAGGGTGTTGTCGGCGCGCTCGATGTAGGTGCCCAGGCGGATGAAATGGAAGGCATCGTTGCGCATGCTGGTGCCGAAGGTGGCGCCGCGGAACAGGTGCGAGCGGTCCTTCACCCATTCGCAGAAGTGGCTGATGCCATAGCGCAGCAGGCCCTGGTGGGCGATGTCGCGCATCTCCAGCCAGGTGGCGTTGATGTTCTCCCACATGTCGGTGGTGATCCGTCCGCGCACCGCGTGAGCGCCGGCGCGGGCGGCGCCGAAGCAGGAATAGATGCTCGCCGGGTTCTGCGCATCGAGGGCGAAGAAGTTCAGCAGGCGCTCGGCGTGCAGCTCACCGTGGCGTGCCAGGTAGGCGTCGAGGTTGCCGGTGATCAGCAGCGGCATGGCCAGTTCTTCCAGGCCATCGCCACGGCCGTCCTGGGGCATCAGCGACAGCGAGTAGGAGACGTCGAGCATGCGCGCGAGGTTCTCGGCGCGCTCCAGGTAACGCGACATCCAGTACAGGTCCGAAGCGGTACGGCTCAGCATGGTCAGTCCTCCACCACCCAGGTGTCCTTGGTACCGCCACCTTGTGACGAGTTGACGACCAGCGAGCCTTCGCGCAGCGCCACGCGGGTCAGCCCGCCGGGCACCAGGCGCACGTTGTCCGGCGCGGAGAGCACGAAGGGCCGCAGGTCGATGTGGCGCGGGGCAATGCCGTTCTCGACGAAGGTCGGGCAGGTCGACAGGCTCAGGGTCGGCTGTGCGATGTAGGCCTCCGGGCGCGCCATCAGGCGGGCGCGGAAGGCTTCGATCTCGGCGCTGCTGGCGGCCGGGCCGACCAGCATGCCGTAGCCGCCGGAGCCCTGGGCCTCCTTCACCACCAGCTCAGGCAGGTGCGCCAGCACGTGGGACAGATCCTGCGGCCGACGGCACTGCCAGGTCGGCACGTTGTGCAGGATCGGTTCCTGGTCGAGGTAGAAGCGGATCATCTCCGGCACGTAGGGGTAGACCGATTTGTCATCGGCGACGCCGGTGCCTATGGCGTTGGCCAGCACCACGTTGCCGGCGCGATAGGCGGCCAGCAGGCCGGGCACGCCGAGCATGGAGTCAGGGTTGAAGGCCAGCGGGTCGAGGAAGTCGTCGTCGACCCGCCGGTAGATCACGTCCACCGGCATCGGGCCCGAGGTGGTGCGCATGTAGACGCGCTCGTCACGGACGAACAGGTCGGCGCCTTCCACCAGCTCCACGCCCATCTCGCGGGCCAGGAAGGCATGCTCGAAATAGGCGCTGTTGAAGCGGCCGGGCGTCAGCACCACCACGCAGGGCTGCTCCACCTCGCTGGCCTGGCGCAGGGTGTCGAGCAGCAGGTTCGGGTAGTGGTCGATGGGCGCGATGCGCTGGGCGCCGAACAGCTCGGGGAACAGGCGCATCATCATCTTGCGGTTCTCCAGCATGTAGGAGACGCCGCTGGGGGTGCGCAGGTTGTCTTCGAGGACGTAGTAGGCGCCGTTGCCGTCGCGCACCAGGTCGATGCCGGCGATGTGCGCGTAGACGTTGCCGGGCACGTCCAGGCCCTGCATGGCCAGCTGGTACTGGTCATTCGCCAGGACCTGCTCGGGCGGGATCAGGCCTTCCTTGAGGATGCGCTGGTCGTGGTAGAGGTCGGCGAGGAACAGATTGAGCGCCTGCACCCGCTGGATGCAGCCGGCCTCGATGATCTTCCACTCGCTGGCGGGGATGCTGCGCGGGATGGTGTCGAAGGGGATCAGGCGCTCGGTGCCCTGGTCGTCGCCATAGAGGGTGAAGGTGATCCCGGCGCGATAGAACAGCAGGTCGGCCTCACGGCGGCGCTGCTGCAGCTGTTCGCCGGGCATGTCCGCCAGCCAGCGGGCGAACTCCGTGTAGTGCGGTCGGCAGGCGCCGGCGGCGTCATGCATTTCGTCATAGAACACCCGAGCCATCTTCCACTCCTTGTTGCCGCTCTCACTCGGCAAAAGGGTCTTCGCAAGGCCCGTGCCAGAGGTCGATTTCCTGCCTATTCAATGACTTGCAAAGGCCGTTCAGGACGTCCGCACTGCCATGGTGCGAAACCGCCACAGGGCACGGGCGACGCGCCCTTTTTAGGGCCGCGGGCCGCGCCGGGGCTCGCTTGTCAGCCTCCGGGGCCAGAACTACGCTGCAAGAGCGTGGCCATTCCCCATGGACACGCAGCGGTCAACGGAGGTGCCATTTTTCTGCGCGCTGGTTCCGCAGTGGCTCCCACAACGAAGAACAACAGGAGTCCGTCCATGTCATCTGTGTCCTTAGTGAAAGTCGCGGCGCTGGCCTTCGCCGGCGCCAGCCTGCTTTCCAGCGCCTCGCTGCAGGCCGCCGAAGAGCTCAAGCAACTCGGCAACCCCGAAGGCGCTCTCGACATCATTGCCTGGCCCGGCTACATCGAGCGCGGCGAGAGCGACAAGAACTACGACTGGGTCAGCCAGTTCGAGAAGGACACCGGCTGCAAGGTCAACGTGAAGACCGCCGCCACCTCCGACGAGATGGTCAGCCTGATGGCCAAGGGCGGCTACGACCTGGTCACCGCCTCCGGCGACGCCTCCCTGCGGCTGGTCTACGGCAAGCGCGTGCAGCCGATCAACATCGCCCTGGTGCCCAACTGGAAGAACGTCGACAAGCGCCTGCAGGACGCACCCTGGCACACCGTGGACGGCAAGCATTACGGCACGCCCTACCAGTGGGGGCCGAACGTGCTGATGTACAACACCAAGGTGTTCCCCAAGGCGCCGGAGAGCTGGAGCGTGGTGTTCACCGAACAGAAGCTGCCTGACGGCAAGAGCAACAAGGGCCGCGTGCAGGCCTACGACGGCCCTATCTACATCGCCGACGCGGCGCTCTATCTGAAGACCGCAGAGCCCAAGCTGGGCATCCAGGACCCCTATGAGCTCAACGAGGAACAGTACGCCGCGGCGCTGAAGCTGCTGCGCGGGCAGCAGAAGCTGATCCACCGCTACTGGCACGACGCGACGGTGCAGATGAGCGACTTCAAGAACGAGGGCGTGGCCGCTTCCGGCTCCTGGCCGTACCAGGTCAATGCCCTGCAGGGCGAGAAGCAGCCGATCGCCTCGACCATCCCCGGCGAAGGCGTCACCGGCTGGGCCGACACCACCATGCTGCACGTCGACGCCAAGCACCCGGTGTGCGCCTACAAGTGGCTGAACTGGTCGCTGGAGCCCAAGGTGCAGGGTGACGTCGCCGCCTGGTTCGGCTCGGTGCCGGCCTCGCCCGATGGTTGCACCGGCAGCCAGTTGCTGGGCGAAAAAGGCTGCGCCGCCAACGGCTACGACCAGTTCGACCGCATCGCTTTCTGGAAGACCCCGCAGGCCAAGTGCGCCCAGGGGCAGTGCGTGCCTTATAGCCGGTGGACGCAGGATTACATTGCGATCATGGGCGGGAGGTGACGCTGTATTACCCGCGTGAAAGCCCCTCTCCCCCGCCCTCTCCCTGAAGGGAGAGGGGGTATCCGAGTCAGGCATGCTGCCGTGCAAATGGCATGCTTGGGCGCAGGTTGATGCCGTGATTACGCTTGATGCCGATCCAGTTCCCTCTCCCTTCAGGGAGAGGGGGTTCGGTATCAGCCACACCACGGCATCCAGCTGACCAAGCGCCCTTCCCCCCATGCGCTACCTTTTCTGATGCAGCCCTCGCCAATCAGGTAGCCAGCAGCATGACCACAGCCGTCCAGTTCACCGACGTGAGCCGTCACTACGGCGAGGTGCGCGCCGTCGATGCGGTGTCCATCGAGATCCGCGATGGTGAGTTCTTCTCCATGCTCGGCCCCTCCGGCTCGGGCAAGACCACCTGCCTGCGGCTGATCGCCGGCTTTGAGCAACCCACCTCCGGCTCCATCCGCATCCATGGCGCGGAAGCGGCGGGCCTGCCGCCCTACGAGCGCGACGTGAACACGGTGTTCCAGGACTACGCGCTGTTCCCGCACATGAGCGTGCTGGACAACGTCGCCTACGGCCTGAAGGTGAAAGGCGTGGCCAAGGCCGAGCGCTACCACCGCGCCGAAGAGGCCTTAGGGATGGTCGCCCTGGCCGGCTATGGCAAGCGCAAGCCGGCGCAGCTTTCCGGCGGCCAGCGCCAGCGCGTCGCCCTGGCCCGGGCGCTGGTGAATCGCCCGCGCGTGCTGCTGCTGGACGAGCCCCTCGGCGCGCTGGACCTGAAGCTGCGCGAGCAGATGCAGGTGGAGCTGAAGAAGCTGCAGCGCCAGCTCGGCATCACCTTCATCTTCGTCACCCATGACCAGAGCGAAGCACTGTCCATGTCCGACCGCGTGGCGGTATTCAACAAGGGGCGCATCGAACAGGTCGACACCCCCGGCAACCTCTACCGCCGCCCCGCCACGCGCTTCGTCGCCGAGTTCGTCGGCACCGCCAACGTGCTGCGCGGCGACCTCGGCCAACGCCTGCTGGGCGAGTCGCGCCCGCACTCGCTGCGCCCCGAGCACGTGCGCTTCGGCCGCGCTGGCGACGGCGAGCTGGAAGTCAGCGGCACGCTGTTCGACGTGCAATACATGGGCGCCAGCAGCCGCTACGAGATCGAACTGGAAAACGGCGTGCGCCTGGTCGCCGCGCTGCCCAACGGCGAGCGCGAGGAGCAACGGCCGAAACCGGGTGACGCGGTGACCGCCTGCTGGGCACGCAGCGCGCTGGTGCCGCTGCTCGAGGAACCGGCGCCGTGAGGGCGATCTCCAGCTTCCTCTACCGACGCAGCACGCTCTACCTGCTGATGCTGCTGATCCCGCCGTTGCTGTGGTTCGGGGTGATCTACATCGGCTCGCTGTTCGCCCTGCTCTGGCAGAGCTTCTACACCTTCGACGACTTCACCATGGCGGTGACGCCGGACCTGACCCTGGCCAACTACCGGGCCCTGTTCAACCCGGCCAACTACGACATAGTCCTGCGCACCTTCAGCATGGCGATTGCCGTGTCGGTGGCCAGCGCCATCCTCGCCTTCCCCATCGCCTACTACATGGCGCGCTACGCCGGGCCCAAGGAGAAGGCGTTCTTCTACATCGCGGTGATGCTGCCGATGTGGGCCAGCTACATCGTCAAGGCCTACGCCTGGACGGTGATCCTGGCCAAGGGCGGCATCCTCTACTGGATCATCGAGCACCTGCACCTGCTCGGCCTGCTGGACCTGCTGCTGCAGGTGCCAGGCGTGGGCGGCAACACGCTATCCACCTCGCACCTGGGGCGCTTCTGGGTGTTCACCTACATCTGGCTGCCGTTCATGATCCTGCCGATCCAGGCCGCCCTGGAGCGCCTGCCACCCTCGCTGCTGCAGGCCTCGGCGGACCTCGGTGCGCACCCGCGGCAGACCTTCTTCCAGGTCATCCTGCCGCTGGCCTTCCCCGGCGTGGTGGCGGGCTCGATCTTCACCTTCAGCCTGACCCTGGGCGACTTCATCATCCCGCAACTGGTGGGCCCCAGCGGGCTGTTCATCGGCACCATGGTCTACGTGCAGCAGGGCGCGGTGGGCAACATGCCGCTGGCGGCGGCCTTCACCCTGGTGCCCATCGTGCTGATCGCCGTTTACCTGTCCATCGCCAAGCGGCTGGGGGCCTTCGATGCGCTCTGACGCCCACTCCACCGACCGCCCCTCCTGGTTCCTGCGCCTGGCAGCCTGGGGCGGGCTGGTGTTCCTGCACTTCCCGATCCTGGTGATCCTGCTCTACGCCTTCAACACCGAGGAGTCGGCCTACAGCTTCCCGCTGCAGGGCTTCACCCTGAAGTGGTTCAGCATCGCCTTCGGGCGCGGCGACGTGCTCGACGCCATCTGGCTCTCGGTGAAGATCGCCTGCGTCGCCACGCTGATCGCCATGCTCCTCGGCACCCTGGCCGCCGGCGCGCTGTACCGCCGCGATTTCTTCGGCAAGGAGAGCATCTCGCTGATGCTGATCCTGCCCATCGCCCTGCCCGGCATCATCACCGGTATCGCCCTGCTCTCGGCGTTCAAGACGCTGGGGATCGAGCCGGGCTTCCTGACCATCGTCATCGGCCACGCGACCTTCTGTGTGGTGATCGTCTACAACAACGTGATCGCGCGCTTCCGCCGCACCTCCTTCAGCCTGATCGAGGCGAGCATGGACCTGGGCGCCGACGGCTGGCAGACCTTCCGCTACATCATCCTGCCGAACATCGCCACGGCGCTGCTGGCCGGCGGCATGCTGGCCTTCGCCCTGTCGTTCGACGAGATCATCGTCACCACCTTCACCGCCGGCCACGAGCGCACCCTGCCACTGTGGCTGCTCAACCAGCTGACCCGCCCGCGCGACGTGCCCATCACCAACGTCGTCGCCATGCTGGTGATGCTCGCCACCATGCTGCCGATCCTCGGCGCCTATTACCTGACGCGGGGGACCAGCGATGTGGCGGGGGGCGGGAAATGAATCCTGGCGTTTTGCGAAGCTCCCTCTCCCCCGCCCTCTCCCTGAAGGGAGAGGGAGCATCCGTGCAGCGGGATACCACTGCGCAGAGGACAGCCCCCTCTCCCTCTGGGAGAGGGTTGGGGTGAGGGAAACCCACTCACGAAAAGGAGCCCCCCATGCAAACCAAACTCCTGATCAACGGCCAGTTCGTCGCCGGCGAAGGCGCCGCGCTGGACATCCTCAACCCCGCCACCGGTACCGTCATCGGCCAGATCGCCGAAGCCAGCGAAGCCCAGGTGGACAGCGCCGTGCGCGCCGCCAATGCGGCGTTCGACGGCTGGTCGCAGACCGCGCCGAAAGACCGCGCCATGCTCCTGCTGCGCCTGGCCGACCGCATCGAGGAACACGCCGAGGAGCTGGCCCGGCTGGAGTCGGACAACTGCGGCAAGCCCTACGCCGCCGCGCTGAACGACGAGATCCCGGCCATTGCCGACGTGTTCCGTTTCTTCGCCGGCGCCTGCCGCGTGCTGCCCGGCTCCGCTGCCGGCGAATACCTGCCCGGCTTCACCTCGATGATCCGCCGCGACCCGGTGGGTGTGGTCGCCTCCATCGCACCGTGGAACTACCCGCTGATGATGGCCGCGTGGAAGCTCGGCCCGGCACTGGCCGCGGGCAACTGCGTGGTGCTCAAGCCGTCCGAACAGACGCCGCTGACCGCCCTGCGGGTAGCCGAATTCATCGCCGAGCTGTTCCCTGCCGGCGTGGTCAATCTGGTGTTCGGCCGCGGCCCGAGCGTGGGCGCGCCGCTGGTCAGCCATGACCTGGTACGGATGGTTTCGCTGACCGGTTCGGTGGGCACCGGCAAGGCCATCATCAAGAGCGCCGCCGACAGCGTGAAACGCCTGCACATGGAGCTGGGCGGCAAGGCCCCGGTGATCGTCTTCGACGACGCCGACCTGGAAGACGTGATCGCCGGCATCCGCACCTTCGGCTTCTACAACGCCGGGCAGGACTGCACCGCCGCCTGCCGCATCTACGCCGGCAGGAAGGTCTACGACAATTTCGTCGCCGACCTCGCCAGCGCGGTATCGAGCCTCAAGATCGGCCTGCAGAACGACCCGGCTACCGAACTCGGCCCGCTGATCACTGCGGACCAGCGCAACCGCGTCTCCGGCTTCGTCGAGCGCGCCAAGGCCAGCCCGCACATCCAGATCGCCACCGGCGGCAAGATGGTCAGCGGCAACGGCTTCTTCTACGAACCGACGGTGGTGGCCAACGCCCAGCAGGACGACGAGATCGTCCGCCGCGAAGTGTTCGGCCCGGTGGTATCGGTGACGCCGTTCAGCGATGCCGACGAAGCGGTACGCTGGGCCAACGACTCCGACTACGGCCTGGCCTCTTCGGTGTGGACGAAGGATGTCGGCCGCGCCTCACGGGTGGCGGCGCGGCTGCAGTACGGCTGCACCTGGGTGAACACCCACTTCATGCTGTGCAGCGAGATGCCCCACGGCGGCTTCAAGCAGTCCGGCTACGGCAAGGACCTGTCCATGTACGGCCTGGAGGACTACACCGTGGCGCGGCACATCATGTTCAAGCATTGAGGCAAGCCAGCGGCACGAGACACTCCGCACGAGGGGGCCCCTCTCCCCCGCCCTCTCCCTGAAGGGAGAGGGAGCAGCCTGTGCCGGCTGACACCGTTGATTTCAGCCGGCTCCGATCCAGTCCCCTCTCCCTTCAGGGAGAGGGTTAGGGAGAGGGCCGATCCGAGCGAAGAAGTACCTCATAGGAGCGGACTCCGTCCGCGATAACTCGCCACCGCACCGAGACAGCAGGATCAGACCAACCCGGCCAGCTTCAGCCAATGCTGGTAGAGCCCTTCCGCCACGCGGTTCATCGCCGCGACCTTCTGCGGCAGGTCGGCCAGCATCGATTCCGCGCTTTCCTGGCTGGGCTGGCTCGGGTCCAGGTAGTCCGGGAAGCCGTTCACCCAGCCGCTGACCAACTCCTCGGTCATCTCCGGATGGCCCTGCAAGCCGAGGATGCGCTCACCAAAGCTGAAGCCCTGATTCTCGCACCAGGGGCTGGAGAGCAGGCGGGTGGCGCCCTGGGGAATGTCGAAGGTATCGCCATGCCACTGGTAGATCGGGAATTCCTCGGGCAGGTGCGCCAGCCACGGGCTCTGCCCTTCCTCGCGGCGCATGGGCTGCCAACCCATCTCGGTGTACGGCAGGCGGTGGATATCGGCGCCCAGTGCCTTGGCCAGTAGCTGGCCGCCCAGGCAGTGACCGATCATCGGCACGTCGCGCTCGATGAAGCGGCGGATCGCGGCGATCTCGTCACGCAGCCATTGCAGATCGTCGTTGACGCTCATGGGCCCGCCCATGATGGCGACGGCTTTCGGCCGCTCCAGGTCGTAGCCTTGCAGCTCGCCCAGGTCGACACGACGTACGTCGAACGGCAATTGCAGACGGTCGAGCAGCGCACCCAGGTGGCCGGGCGGGCAGAAATCGACGTGGGTCAGGATCAGGATATCGGTCATGGTCACCTCCGCGCGGCAGTCTGCCGCATCGGTGGCGCCGTGGAAACCTGGCGTGTCCGCAAGCTTGTCCTTGCACGGTTGCCGCCCAGGGGGCTATCACCAGGGTAGAAAGGCGCGCCGTCACTGCTGGCGACGGCGCGCATTTTCAGTCTTACGGGTAAAGAGCGCGGGTAGAAGATCAGCCGTCCTGGGACGGCTCAACGACGTGTTGCGATCAACGCAGGGAAGTGACCTCCTGGGTCACGCCCCAACCATCGAGCGTACCGCCCAGTGGCAACACGACTTCCTCAAGGTCGTGTTCGAAATCGCCGATGGCGGCATGGGTGGCGAACATCACCTTGCTGATCTGCAGGTTCCAGCCGCCGTCATCGCGTGCTTCGACCTGGGTTCTCAGCGACTCGCCGCGAAACTGCCGGGCAGCTTTGCGGGCGTTCTGTTCATCGGAAAAGATGGCGAAAAAATCGATGGGATGAATACGAGCGAAATCGAAGCCACCTTCCTTCATCCGGCGCAACACGTTGACGCTGATATCCTCCGAGAGGGGCTTTTCCATGGTACGCACCTCCTGTCGAGACGTTCAGAGTGTATTCCCCGCCAACGAATACGCCCGGTGCGGGCGTATTCCGGGCACTTCAGTGTGCCGCCAGGAAACGTCAAATGCCGCAACGTCCCCCGAAATGGTAGCCAACTCCGTCGAACGCGCCGAGCGGCGCAACGGAATTCACCGGCCACATTCCTCAGAGTAGCGCCTGAGTACGGGACGTGCCGCTACTTTGACGCTTTGCGCCGTTGGGCGGCGACAGGCGGCAAAGGCACCACGGCGGCCGCGCGCACTCTGGTTCCGAGCAGCAATGCCGCCAGCACGAAAGCCATCCCCAGGGCATGCCCAGCACTGAAATGCTCAGCGAGCAACAGAACGCCTACCAACGCAGAACTAACCGGCATCAATCCGGTAAACAGTCCGGCGATGCTCGCCGGAACTTGCGAGATACCCCGGTACCAAAGCAGAAACGACAGCACGCTGGCACTGAGCGCATAGAAAAGCACCCAAGCCCAGGTGGCTGCGCTCGGCATACGCCAATCGAAGGCCAGTACCTCAGGCAATGCCAGCGGCAGAAACAGCAGTAATCCCGACAGGTTGACGCCGAACGCCATCGCCCAGGGCCTCACGCTGAACGACAGCCGGCGTGAGAACACGGCGAACAATGCCTCGGCCAGCACGGCACCGAGTACCAGCATATTGCCGAGGGCACTGCTCTCCCCAGCCACAGATCGATCCAGCAAGTTCAGCAGAGCGATTCCAGCCACTGCCAGAACGATCGCCAGCAGTTGTCGTCGACTGATCTTCTCGCGCAGCCAAAGCCAGGCCAGCAATGCGACCACACTAGGGGTCGCGCTGGTGATGATCCCAGCGCTGGTGGCCGAGGTGTGCAATACGCCTTGAAGCATGCACAGACTGAACAGGAAGCAGCCGAAGAATGCCTGTAGAAACAATCCACCGCAGACCCGGCGATTCAGCCCTTTACGCATATCGCCGACAAACATGCCCGGCAGCAGCACAACGCTGGCGATCAGGAAACGCAACACCGCCAGCAGGTAGACCGGGACTTCAGTCAGGATCAGTTTGCCAATGGCGATATTGCCTCCAACGAGCAACATCGACAGGGAAAGGCAGAGAAACGCGAACGGCATGGCGGCATCCTTGCAGCGACAGGGATAGGGCCCCAGGAGCGAGACCGGGGCTCCAGCATTCTGTCGGAGCCCCTCACACACAAGCACCGAGCCCGGCGATTGGTCATCGCGCAGGGAAAAGGCACGATCCCGTCATACTCAGGCACGGCTGAGCCAGGCCATCACCCAGCGGTTGATCGCCGGTGGCGACAGCTGGCCGGACCAGTACATGGCACGGAACATCGCGCCGATGGGCCGGTGCACTCCGCCGCTCTGCGCCTGCCGCCACGCGGCGTGGGCGATGTCCTCGGCCACCAGGGTGACACCCAGGCGGCGCAGCACCGGCGGCTCGAAGGTCTGGCTGGCGACCATCGGCGTGCGCACGAAGGGCGGCATCAGGTCGGCGACGCGGATGCCCAGCTCGCGCCATTCCAGCTCCAGCGCCTCGGTCAGCCCGCGCACGGCGAACTTCGAGGCCGAGTAGCTGGCCATCTGCGGCACGCCATAGAGCCCGGACGCCGAGCCCATGTTCAGCACCTGCGCGCCCGGCGTGCGCTTGAGGAATGGCAGCGCGGCATAGCAGCAGTTGAGGACGCCCTGCACGTTGATGGCGATGATGCGGTTGTGCTCGGCAAGGCTGATGTCCTCGAAGCGCCCGAAGCGCAGGATGCCCGCGCAGTTGAACAGCAGGCGCAGGTGGCCATCGTGGGCTTCGGCGAACTCGCGTACCGCTGCCGATACCGCCTCGGCATCGGTGACATCCAGCGCCCGCTGCCAGGCGCCGCCCAGCTCGGCAGCCAGCGCTGCCAGGGGTTCGGGGTTGAGGTCGATCAGGCCGACGCGCCAGCCACGCTGGTGGAACAGTTTTGCAGTGGCGGCGCCGATGCCCGAGGCGCCGCCGCTGATCAGGATGGTATTCATCGTGGCGTTCCTTGCACGGTGACCGGCTGCAGATGGCTGGAAAGGAAGTTGGCGACGTCCTGCAAGGCGCGATCGGCCACGTCCAGCAGCCCGGCATGGGCCTGGAACACATGCCAGCAGCCAGGGAAGCGCTGCAGTTGCACGGTGTTGCCGTAGCGCCGCGCGGCATCGACGAAGCGCAGGCTGTCGTTGCGCAGCACCTCGTCCTCGCCAACCTGGATCAGCAGCGGCGGCAGGCCACTGAGATCGGCATGCAGCGGCGACAACTGGGCGTCCGCGCGGGCCACACCGGGCGGGCAGAACATCTCCATGGCGCTGTCCATCCAGGCACGGGTGATCAGCGGGTCGCCCGCTGCGGGCGCGTGCAGGTGCTCGGCGGACAGATCGGTCACCGGCGAGAAGGCCACCAGCGCGCCCGGCGCCGGCAGGCCCTGGGCCTTGGCCTCCAGCGCCAGCTGCAGGGTCAGGTGGCCGCCGGCAGAATCTCCCGCCACGGCGATGGCGTGCGCGGGAAGGCCCTTGTCCAGCAGCGCACGGTAAGCCGCCACGGCGTCCTCACGCTGGGCCGGGAAGCGGTGCTCGGGCGCCAGGCGGTAGTCGATCACCCAGACCTCGGCCTTGCAGCGCCGCGCCAGGTTGGCGGTGATCGCCCGGTGCGTGGCCGGCGAGCCGATCAGGTAGGCGCCGCCGTGCAGGTAAAGGACCACCCTGCCCTCGCCAGCGCCTTGCGGCCGCCAGACTTCGGCGGGAACGCCGCCCAGGGTCGTCTGCTCGCGGTGTACTCCGCGCGGCGTCAGCGTGGCGGCCGTCAGCCCACGCAGCAGCGCGCGCTGCGCCTTCACTGGCAGTTGCGGGCCCATCAGCCCGCGGAACAGCAGGTTGAGCGCACCGCGCAGGGTGGCCGTCAGCAGCTTCTGGCGGGTCGACAGCGGCAGTTGCGGTTCAACGGATGCAGTCATAGTCGGCGAACTCCGGCTGACGGGTCTGTTGGCGGTAGCGGAAGGTGAAGCCCGGCCAGTTCACGGTATTGCGCCCACTGGCGGTCTTGTACCAGCTGCTGCAACCGCGCTCCCAGATGGTGTGCTGCAGGTCGTGCTGCAACTGGCGGTTGAAGCTTTGCTGCGCCTGGGGCTTGAGGTCCAGGTACTTCAGGCCCTCGTGCTGGATCCGCTGCAGGCAGCTGAGCACGTAGGGGAACTGGCTCTCCAGCATGTAGATGATGGAGTTGTGCCCCAGGTTGGTATTCGGCCCGTAGAGGATGAAGAAGTTGGGGAAGCCGCTGACGCTGATGCCCTTGAAGGCCTCGGCACCGTCGCTCCAGGCCTGGTTCAGCTCGCGCCCGGCGAGGCCGGTGATGCGCATCGGCGCGAGGAACTCGGTGGCGGCGAAACCGGTGCCGTAGATGATCGTATCCACCGGATGCCGCACCCCGTCGCGGGTGACGATGGCGTCCTCGGTGACCTCGCGGATGCCGCTGTCCACCAGCTTCACGTTGCGGCGCGCCAGCGCCGGGTAGTAGTCGTTGCTGATCAGGATGCGCTTGCAGCCCATGGGGTAATCCGGCTGCAGCCGCGCGCGAAGCTGCGGGTCGCTGATGCTCTTGCGCATGTGCAGGTGGAAGCTGATCCGCATGAATTTCATCATCGGCGGGAACACGGTGAAAGCCAGTGCGCGGGCCTCGTGCTGGATGTACTTCAGGCCCCGGTCCAGGCGCTGCAGCCAGGGCAGCCGCGACTTGATGCGGCGCTCCCAGTCGGCGTAGGGCCGGTCCGGCTTGGGGATCACGTAGGCGGCGCTGCGCTGGAACAGCAGCAGCTCGGCCACCTTCGGGGCGATCTGCGGGACGAACTGGATGGCGCTGGCGCCGGTGCCGACCACCGCGACACGCTGGCCCTCCAGCGGCGTGCCGTGGTCCCACTGCGCGGAATGGAAAGCCTTGCCCTGGAAGCGCTCGATGCCCGGCAACTTCGGGATCAGCGGGCGGCTCAATTGGCCGAGGGCACAGACCAGCGACTGGGCGCGCAGCTCCTCGCCATCGGCGCAGGTCACCCGCCACTCGCCGGCTGCTTCGTCGAAGCTGGCCTCGCGCACCTCGCAGTTGAAGCGAATGCGCTCGCGCAGGCGGTACTTGTCCGCGCAGTGCCGCGCGTACTCGAGGATTTCCGCCTGGGGCGCGAACTTGCGCGACCAGTCGGCCTTGGGTTCGAAGGAGAAGGAATACAGGTGCGAAGGCACGTCGCAGGCGGCGCCCGGATAGACGTTCTCGCGCCAGCAGCCACCGACGTCGGCAGCCTTTTCGAGGATCAGGAAATCCTGGATGCCTGCCTTCTGCAAGCGAATCGCCAGGCCCAGGCCGGCAAAGCCGGCGCCGATGATCAGCACGCGCGGGGCGGCCGATCGACGGGATGATGTTGTCATTGTTGTGCTCCCGGTTTCGAAATCCGCACGGCGGCGGATGACACCATCCTAGTGCGACTTACGGTCACGGGTTATGGCATAGTCGGACATAAAATTGTGACTTTCGGTCACCCCTGATTTTCGGTCATTTGAAAGCCGAGGTTCCGATGCCTGCCACCCCACCCTGGTCGCCCCGGCGCAGCGCCATCAGCGTGCAGCTCATGACCCAGTTCGGCCTCGACCACGGCATGACCCTGGAGCAGTGCCTGGACGGCACCGGCCTGGACATCGGCGTGCTCGCCGACCCCGGCGCCGAGGTGGAAGCCGCCCAGGAGCTGGAACTGCTGCGCAACATCAACCGGCAGATCGGCCAGCGCCCCGGCATCGGCCTCAAGGCCGGGCTGCGCTACCACCTCAACACCTACGGCATCTGGGGTTTCGCCCTGCTCAGCAGCTCGACCTTCCTCAGCGCGGCGCACCTGGGCCTGCGCTACCTCGACCTGACCTACGCCTTCCACCGCATGACGCTGGAAGAGCACGACGGCGAGGCGCACCTGGTACTGGACGATGCAGCGGTGCCGGAAGACCTGCGCGACTTCCTCATCGACCGCGACGGCGGCGGCGTGCTGCGCATCCAGCGCGACCTCACCAACCAGCCGCCGCCGATCCGCCAGGCGCTGTTCCGCCGCGAAGCGCCAGCCGACCTGCAACCCTACATCGATGAACTGGGAGTAACGCCGCTCTACGGCCAGGCGGAAAACCGTATCGTCTTCGACAGCCGCATCCTCGAACTGCCGCTGCCCGGCGCCAATCCCGAGGTGGCGCGTCGCTGCGAGGAACAGTGCCGCACCCTGCTCGCCCGCCGGCAGGTGCGCACGGGACTGTCCGGGCAGATCCGCGATCGTCTGCTGGGCACGCCGGGGCGGCTGCCGGACATGGAGCAACTGGCAGATGAACTGCACATGACGTCGCGCACGCTGCGCCGTCGCCTGGAAACCGAAGGCAGCAGCTATCGCACTTTGCTGGACGAGGTGCGCCAGGCGCTGGCCGAGGAGTTGCTGGCCACGGGGGCGATTCGACTGGAGGAGATTGCCGAGCGGCTCGGCTATGGCGAGGTGTCGAACTTCATCCACGCCTTCCGCCGCTGGAAAGGCGTGACGCCGGGGCGTTTCCGCCGCGGCTGATCTCGCCCTGGAAAGCGGGCTTAGAAGACCAGCTTGTAGCCGATCATCGCCAGCATCACGGCCAGGCACGGCCGCAGGATGCCGTCCGGAATGCGCCCGGCCAGGTGGCTGCCGACGTAAATGCCCGGCAGCGAACCGATCAGCAGGTAGCCCAGCAGGCCCCAGTCCATATTGCCCATGCTGGCGTGGCCGAGACCGGCGACCAGGGTGAGCGGTACGGCGTGGGCGATCTCGGTACCGACCAGGCGGCGGGTGGCGAGGAAGGGATAGAGGATGAACAGCGCCACGGTGCCCAGTGCGCCGGCGCCGATGGAGGTCAGCGCGACCATCGCGCCGAGGATGGCGCCGGTGATCACGGTCAGGGTGTTCAGCTTCGTGCCACTGAAGTGGAAGCTGTCGCCGGCATGGCGCTGGGCGAAGGCCAGCACCTGCTTCTTGAACAGCACCGCCAGCGCAGTGAGCAGCAGCACGACGCCCAGGGCGTTCTTGATCACGGCGTTCATGGCCGCGGTATCGGCGTGCAGGCTGTGCAGGAACAGCAGCGTCAGCGCCGCCGCCGGGACGCTGCCCAGGGCCAGCCAGCCGGTGATGCGCCAGTCGATGTTGTCGTTCTTGCGGTGAACCAGGACGCCGCCGGACTTGGTGATGGCGGCATAGAGCAGGTCGGTGCCCACTGCGGCAGCGGGGTTGATTCCGAACCAGAGGAGAATCGGGGTCATCAGCGAACCGCCGCCGACACCGGTCATTCCAACGATAAAGCCAACGACAAGACCCGCGATTACGAAACCGATATTGCCAACATCCATCTACGCGTCCTGACTGGCGAAACTGATCACCTCGTGGTGTGGCGGCGAGGATAACCAGTTTTCTTATAATCCATTAGACCGATGTGGTCTTAATTTATAACCGGATTCTACCGATTGAAGCCTCGCCAGAACCTGACGCAGATCCGGTATCACGGCGCTCCAGTAGTGGTCCGGGAGCGATGGGAGACATGAAAAAGGGGCCCGAAGGCCCCTTTCACTTAGCGCTCGATCACTTCACGTCAGGCTTGCCGTCGACCACACCGGTCTTGTTGTCCAGCAGGGCCTGGGTGGCGGTCTGGATGAAGGACTCCAGACGGGTCTTCATTTCCGACTGCTCCGGGGTGTTTTCGATGCGCGTCACTCCGAAGTCCTTGCCCAGCTTGTAGTCATAGACGCGGATGTCGCCTTCCTTGGGCTTGATCAGGATGCGATTGCCATAGACCAGCGCCACATCCTGGCCACTGCCCGACGGCTTGATCATGCCGAAGCCCTTGTCGCCCTCGGGCAGGTTCAGCAGGTCGCGACCCCAGCACTGGTGGCGCGCTTCGCCGCCCAGGCGGCCCATGATGGTCGGCACGATGTCGATCTGGGTGCCGACTGTGTCGCGGGTGGCACCGTACTTCTCCTGGATGCCGGGAGCGATGACCAGCAGCGGCACGTTGAAGCGGAACAGGTCCATCTCGGTCAGCTGCTCAGGAGTACCGAAGCCGTGGTCGCCGACGACCACGAAGATGGTGTCCTTGTAGTACGGCGACTTCTTGGCCTTCTCGAAGAACTGGCCCAGGGACCAATCGGAATAGCGCATCGCGGTCAGGTGCTCGTCCAGGCTGCCATAACCGGTCACCGGCTGTACCGGCAGGTCCTTGGGCAGTGCGTAGGGCACGTGGTTGGACAGGGTCTGCAGCAGCGCATAGAACGGCTTGCCGGTGGCATGCAGCTTGTCCAGCTCCTCGTTGCCGCGGGCGAACATGTCCTGGTCGGAGACGCCCCAGGTCGGGTCGGAGAACACCGGGTTGACGAAGTCGTTGCGGCCGATGAACGAGGTCATGCCCTGGTTGGCGAAGAAGCCCGACTGGTTGTCCCAGGCGAAATCGCCGTTGTAGACGTACACGTCTTCGAACTTGCGCGCCGACAGCAGCTGCGGCAGGCCGGAGAACTTGTGACCGCCCTCGGGCGTCTGCATCAGGTACTCGAAGCCCGGCAGGTTGGGGAAGCACGCCATGGTGGCGAACATGCCCTGATGGGTATGGGTGCCGTTGGAGAAGTACTGGGTGAACAGCAGACCCTCCTTGGACAACTTGTCGAAATACGGGGTGATGTTGCCCGGGGCGCCCAGCGCGCCGACGTAGTGACCGGCGAAGCTTTCCATCAGGATCACCACGACGTTCTTCACCGGCAGGGTGCCATCGGCGGGCGGCGTGTAGTCGCGGCGGATCGGTGCGTCGTCGGCATCGACCAGCTTGTCGTCGGGCATCACCAGCATCTTGCGCACGGTGGCCAGGGCCTGGTCCTGCGGCAAGGTCGACTTCCAGATGTTGTCGCGATCCTCGGAGAAGCGGCTCTCGGCAGCCTTGATCAGGCTCAGGGTGCCATTCAGGCCGAGCTGGTTGGCGAACTGCGAATCGGTGGTGAAGGCATCGCCCCAGCGCAGCGGCGGGCCCTGGCGCAGGGTGCCACGGGCAGCGACGACGCACAGCACGATCAGCACCAGCAGCGCGGCAACACGGATGTACCAGGCAGCAGCCGACGGACCACTGGCAGCCGGGCGAGTAGCCCGGTCGATACCACGGAACAGCAGGTACAGCAGCCAGGTGGCGAGGGCCCAGGCCAGCAGGTAACGGACGACCGGGTAGCCGTACCAGATCATGCTCATGACCGTCTTCGGGTCTTCGGACATGTACTGGAACACCAGGCTGTTCAGGCGCTGGTGGAACTCACGGTAGAAGTCCATTTCCAGCACGCCGAGGAACAGCGTGATGCTCGCGGCGATGGTCAGCCAGGCCTTCCACAGCCAGCGCCAACCCATGGCGCGCACGCTGACGACAGCGAACACCAGCGGAGCGACGATGTAGACCACGGCGCGAATGTCGAAGCGCATGCCGGTGATGAAGGCCTCGACGAAGGTGGCGGCCGGGGTGCTGCCGATCAACTCGCGGTTGTAGATGAACAGCGCCAGGCGCAGCAGGGAGTACATCACCATCAGCGTGACGACGCTGAGCGCGGTGAATGCCAGGTGGCTGGACAGGGTCGGCCGCGTGAGGCTCGCTCCGGTCTGGCGATTGGTCAGGACTTCTGATTGGCCCATTTCTTGGTTCCGTTGTGAACGTTTCGGGTTCGAAGACGCATCGCCATGGCCGGGCAGCAGGGTTGCCCGCGCGAGCGCGAAAGGCTGCGGCATTACACCGCAAAAGTAGCGGCGGCGCATTCTATTGTGTGCCGCTTAAGCAGACCTTAAGCCTGGCCGGGGAATCGTTTCGAGATGATGCGAATGAGAACCCGCGCGAGGCCGGACCGCCAGAAGGCGGTCACGATGCCGGAGAAGGCGTGAAGAAAATGTCGCAGGCGCGCGCCCCAAGGACGGGCAGCTGACCGCACCGCCGCGAAGCGACGGTGCGCTGATGCCGGCTGTCAGTCGTTGGCCGGCTTGCCGATGGCCTGCAACACATACTGCGGCAGGGCGAAAGCGCCCTGGTGGATCGCCGGGTTGTAGTAGCGGGTCTGAATGCCGCTGGCAGCGAAGCGCTGGGCCAGGGTAGCCGCCTCGACCTGACGCAGCGCCGGGTTGGTCGAGCCCCAGGCGAAGGTCATCGAGCCGCCGATGTAGGTCGGCACCGCCGCCTGGTAGAAGTGCCAGTCGGCGAACAGGCCGTTCATGCGGCCGGCGGTGTTGCGCACGGTGTCCAGTTGCATGAAGGGCGTGCCGTTCTGGGTCACCAGCACACCGCCTTCATTCAGGCAGCGGTGGCAGGCCTGGTAGAAGTTCTCCGAGAACAGTACCTCGCCCGGACCGATCGGGTCGGTGGAGTCGGAGATGATCACGTCGAACTTCTCAGTGGTGGTGGCGACGAAGCGCATGCCGTCGTCGATCACCAGGTTCAGGCGCGCATCGTCGAAGGCGCCCTGGGAGTGGTTGGGCAGGAATTCCCTGCACATGTCGACCACCGTGCCGTCGATCTCGACCATGGTGATGTGCTCGACGCTGGCGTGCTTGGACACCTCGCGCAGCATGCCGCCATCACCGCCGCCGATGATCAGCACGCGCTTGGCCGCGCCATGGGCGAGGATCGGCACGTGGGTGAGCATCTCGTGGTAGATGAACTCATCGGCCTCGGTGGTCTGGATCACGCCGTCCAGCGCCATCACCCGGCCCATGCGGGCATTCTCGAAGATCACCAGGTGCTGGTGCTCGGTGCGCACCTCGTGGAGCATCCTGTCGACGCTGAAACGCTGGCCATAGCCGTCGTAGAGGGTTTCCTGGTAATCGTGCATGCAGTGGGCTCCCGTCGGGACAAGACACTAGGAGGGGACGGCCGGACCGCCCCGAAAGAGGCGCGCATTCTACGTGCCGGAAGATGACAGGTCGAACCCTGCCGTCGGCGCCCTCCCCACAAGGAGCCAGCCGCGCCAGTTTGAAAGTCAGGCGCGGGACGACAGCCCGCCGCGCAACAGGTAAGGTCGCTGCATGAAAAGCACAGCCGCCGATTCCCGCGTCATTCGCCTGCCCTACCACGCGCCGTGGGACTGGCAGCAGTTCCACGAGCACTTCGCTCTGCGCAGCCTGGCCGGCGTCGAATGCCTGACGCCCCGACGCTACGCGCGCAGCGTGCGGCTGGGCGCGGACAGCGGCTGGTTCAGCGTCACGCCACTGGATGACAACGCCGAACTGGAGCTGGAGCTCCACCTGCCGGCCCATCACCACACGGCGCTGACGGCGCGGGTACGCAAGATGTTCGACCTCGACAGCAACCCCGCGCTTATCGCCGGGCACCTGGGCGACGACATCGTGCTCGGCCCGCTCCTGCGGCAAGCCCCCGGCCTGCGCCTGCCCACCGCGTTCGACCCGTTCGAGCAGGCGGTGCGCGCCATTGTCGGCCAGCAGGTCACGGTGAAGGCTGCGGTGACCATAGTCGGACGACTGGTGCAGCGCCTGGGCGAGACGCTGCCTGGAGCCGGAGAGATCGAAGGCCAGCCAACCCGTCTTTTCCCTACGCCCGAGGCCCTGGCCGAAGCCGACCTCGCCGGCATCGGCATGCCCGGCAAGCGCGTGGAAACCCTGCAGCGCTTCTCCGCCGCCTGCGCCAGCGGCGCGTTGCAACTGCACGTGGACGACGGCGCCGAGGACCTGGTGAAACGCCTCTGCGCCCTCCCCGGCATCGGCCCCTGGACCGCCGAGTACGTCGCCCTGCGCGCCTTCGGTGATCCGGACGCCTTCCCCGCCGCCGACCTGGGCCTGCTCAAGTCACCGGTGTGGGGCGCCGACGGCATCACCGCCCGTGAACTGCAACGCCGCGCCGAGGCCTGGCGGCCCTGGCGTGCCTACGCCGCTGTCTATCTGTGGCAGGCCTATTCCCAGGCCGGCCGCACCGGAGGATGACCATGCACTACCGCTACCATGACAGTCCCACCGGCCGCCTGCTGCTGGCCGGCGACGAAGGTGGCCTGCGCATGCTCTACATGGACCTGGAGACCCGCCACTACCCCGAGCCGGACTGGCAGCTGGGCAGCCCTTTGCTGGACGAGGTGGCGCGTCAACTGGACGAGTATTTCGCCGGCAAGCGCCAGCGCTTCGATGTACGCCTCAACACCGGCGGCACCGAGTTCCAGCGCCAGGTCTGGCAGGCGCTGCTGGAAATCCCCTACGGCTACACCACCGTCTACGCGGAGCTCGCGCGGCGCATCGGCCGGCCCAGGGCAATCCGCGCGGTGGGTACGGCCAACGGCGCCAACCCGATCAGCATCATCGTCCCCTGCCACCGGGTGATCGGCAGCAACGGCAGCCTCACCGGCTACGCCGGCGGCCTGCCGCGCAAGGAACTGCTGCTGCGCCTGGAGGGCGCGCTGGAGAAAGCCTAAAAGTCGAAGGCGGTCTGTGCCGCCTGCGGGTCCTCGAAGCCTTCCAGCGCCAGCATGCGCATCTTCGAGGTACTGCCGCCCGGCGCGGAGAAGCCGCCGGTCTTGCCGCCACTGGCGAGCACCCGGTGGCACGGAATGATCAGCGGGATCGGGTTGCTGCCCATCGCCTGCCCCACGGCTCGGGACAAGCCGACATCACCCAGACGCCGGGCGATCTCGCCGTAGGTCGTGGTTTCACCGCGTCCCAACTGGAGGATGTCGTCGTAGACGCGGCGGTGAAATTCGCTGACCGCGGACAGGTCCAGCGGCACGGTGTCGAAGGACACCGCCTCGCCTCGCGCATAGCCCAGGATCAGCTGGCGCGCCTCATCGATGAAGGCCGGCCAGTGGGCCGTCTCGCTGCCGAGCTTGTCGAAGCGCTCACGCAGGCTGTGTACCGAGTCCCCCGGCAGATAGGCGCGCGTGATTCCCTGCGGGCTCCAGGCGAGCCCGAACCAGCCGAGGTCTGTTTCGATCAGGCAGTAATGCATCGGACGAGTCTCTATCCCTATGCCCTATCCCGCAACCCTTTCCGCCTTCAGCACGACGTCGCACCAGCGCCGCAACTCTGCACCGATGGCGCCGGCCGGATCACCCCGGCGCTCGAAGGCCCACCACAGCTGCGCGCCCTGCCACTGGCTGGTCATCAGCCGGCCGAGCATCGGTTGCCGCTGCGGGTCATCGCTCAATCGCCGCCCCAACGCCTTGGCCAGCGTGGCGCCCCACTGAGCACCGCGCCGGCGCAGCAGCAGATCGCGCATGTCTTCCCTGAGGATCAGCAGGCCTTCGGCGTAATCCGCCTCGCCCTCGCCCACCGGGAACATTGCCACCAGCATCTGCACCGCGCCCTCGGGGCTCAGTTCGGCGCTCGCATCGAGCTGCGCGGTCTGCTCGTCCAGCCGATCCCAGGCGCGCAACAGCACGGCGCGAAGGAACTCCGCCTTGGTCGCGTGCCGCTGCACCAGCGTTGCGGCAGACAACCCGACCTCGCGGCCCACGGCGGCGAAGGTCACCGCATCAGGCCCTTCGCGCACCATCAGCGCCATGGCGGCATCGAGTATCGCTTCATCGCTCACCGTCTTGGTCCGAGCCATGCCATCCTCTTTTATAAATGAACATTCATTTATATATTGGCGCAAAGCTTACCCAGGGAAACCCCATATGGCCAGGATTCTCGGCTACATCGCCAGCAGCCTCGACGGCTTCATCGCCACCCCGCAGCACGGGCTGGACTGGCTGTTCAAGCATGACCAGCTGCAACTGGGCGAACACGACTACGGCCTGTTCCTCCAGCGCATCCGCACCGTGGTCATGGGCCGCGCGACCTACGACTTCCTCGCCGCCGATCCCGGCCCCTGGCCCTACGGCGCGCAGCGCGTGCTGGTAGCGACCTCCCGCCCCATCGATGCGCCGAAAGGCCCGCTGGAAATCCGCAGCGATATCGACGCGCTGATCACCGAACTGCGCGCACTGGACGATGGCGATGTGTGGATGCTCGGCGGCGGCCAGTTGCAGATGGCCTTCCTGGAGCACGGGGCGCTGGATGAGCTGGAGATCTATGTGATGCCGGAGATCATCGGCGGCGGCTTTCCGCTGTTCCCCGCGACCGGTCTGCGGGTGTCGCCGACGCTGTTGTCAGCCAAGGTGATCGAGCCAGGGTGCGTGCGGATGCATTATCGATTTGACTGAGGAATCACCCTGCAGGAGCGGGCCATGCCCGCGATCGCGCCGCCCATGGGCGCTCCTGCAGGGAGCGGTACGGCAACTAGATCTTCACATTCCCCCGCGGCCCCGCTACCGCCCAGATGATCAGGCCCAGCACCGGCAGGATGACGATCACCAGGATCCAGATGATCTTCATCGACATCTCGGCGTTGCTTTTCACTACGTTGATGATCGCCCAGATATCCAGGGCAAAGATGATCAGGCTGATCAGGCCACTCAGGGTCGAACCCATATAGAAGATCCCTCTATGCGATTATCGGCCTGATCAGCATAGCCGCCCGCACCGCAACGGCACGGGCGCGGGCCAACGGCAGGGCTCAGACCCGCGCCGGGTCGATCACCGCAAAGCTGGCCACGGTGTCATGGCCTTCCAGCACACCGCCCTCACGGGCCAAGCCGATGGTCTGCAGGCCGGCCTGCTGCGCTGCATCCAGCTCCTGAACCACGTCGGAAAGGAAGAGGATCTCCTCGCCCGGCAGGCCGATGGCAGCGGCGATGCGCCGGTAGGAATCAGCCTCGCGCTTGGGCCCGCTGGTGGTGTCGAAATAACCGGAGAACAGCGGCGACAGGTCGCCGGCCTCGGAGCAGCCGAAGATCAGCTTCTGCGCCTGGATCGAGCCGGAGGAATAGACAAACAGCTGGTAGCCTTCGGCATGCCAGTGGCGCAGTGCATCGACGGCGTCCGGGTAAACGTGGCCCTTGAGCTGGTCGGCGCGGTAGCCCTGCTCCCAGACCATGCCCTGCAACGCCTTGAGCGGCGTGGCCTTGCGGTCTTCGGCAAGCCAGCCGAGGAGGATTTCGATGCAGCGTTCGCTGTCGGCGTTCGCCTCACCGCTGTCGGCGCGGACGGCAGCCAGTTGCTCGGCCACGGCAGGCTCGGCAGCGTGTTCGCGAACGTAGTCAGGCAGATGCGCGGCGGCATAGGGGAAGAGCACGTCGAAGACGAAGCTGACCGCGCTAGTGGTGCCTTCGATGTCGGTGAGTATGGCTTTGATGGGCATGGGAACTCCAAAAGCCCGCCGCTGCGACAAGCGGACGGTGTGTCCATGTGGGAGCGAGGGGGACGCCCAGTTCTTGCTCGCGAACCGATGCCGCAGCAGGGTTCATTCGCGAGCAAGGACTAGGCGTCCCTCGGTCCTACGAAAAGCAAAGAAGGCCCGGCAACGCCAGGCGAGGGAATCAGTCTTCCAGCAACGGAAACCGCTTGGCGATCTCGTCGCCCGTGAACTTCGCCACCCAGCCCTCGGCGTTGTTGAACAGGCGGATGGCGACGAAGTGCGGGCGCTCGCCCATGTCGAACCAGTGGCGAGTGCCGGCGGGCACCGAGATCAGGTCGTTCTTCTCGCACTGCACGGCATAGACGTGATCCTCGATGTGCAGAGTGAACAGTCCGCGACCGGCGACGAAGAAGCGCACTTCGTCCTCGCCGTGGCGGTGCTCGTCGAGGAACTTGGCGCGCAGTTCGTCCTTTTGCGGGTGGTCGGCGGTGAGGCTGACCACATCGACAGTGACGTAGCCTTCCTCTTCCTGCAGTCGACCAATCTCGTGCTGGTAGGCGGCGATCACCTCTTCCTGGCTGGCGCCGGGGACGATGGGGGCATTGGCCGCCCAGCGCTGGAAGCGCACGCCCAGCTCGCCCAGGGTGGAAGCGATGTCCTCGGCGTGGGTCAGCAGCTTCAGCGGCTGTTCGGGATTGGTTTCGTGGTAGACGGTCAGGCTGCTCATGGTCGTTATCCTTCTGGGCAATTTCCGCAAAAGCGGGCCGGATTCGCTCAGCGTGTGCCGCCGCGAAGGCTCAAGACTTTCAGTTCGCATTCGAAGAGAAATTCGAAGGCTTCGATCTGGCGCAGGGCATCGGCCATGCGCGGCCCCCAAGTGTACAGACCGTGGCCGCGGATCAGGTAACCGGGGCAGTCCGGATGTGCATCGAGCCAGGGCTGCACCCTGGCGGCCAGGCGGGCGATGTCCTGGTCGTTGTCGAAGATCGGCACGGTCACGCGGCCTTCATGGGTGGTGACGCCGCTGAAGGCCTTCTGCAGCTCGTAGTCTTCCAGCTCCAGGCGATCACCGGCGGTCAGTCGCGACAGCACGGTGGCGTTCACCGAATGGGTGTGCAGCACCGCACCGATCTCATCGCGCCAGGTGTACAGCTGGGTGTGCAGCAGGGTTTCCGCCGAGGGCTTCTTGCCCGGCTCCAGGCTGTTGCCGGAGAGATCCGTTTCCAGCACATCGTCCTCGCCGAGCTGGCCCTTGTGCCTGCCGGAAACGGTGAGCAACGCGCGGTCGGCGGCCAGGCGCGCCGAGTAGTTGCTGCTGGTGGCCGGCGACCAGCCGCGGCCATGGAGGAAGCGCCCGGCCTCGATGATCTGCTGGGTCAATTGCTCACGGGTGTCGTTCATGCGGGTCCTCGTTCAGACGGGTCCAGATGATAAAGGCGGCGGCCAGCGCGGCCACGCTGGCGATTGCAAAAGTCCAGGACGGGCCAAGGCTACCCCAGCTGTAGCCGGAGTAAAGCGCACCCAGCGCGCCGCCGGTCCCCGCCAGCGCGGCATACAGCGCCTGGCCCTGGCCCTGCTGGCGCGCCTGGAAGCTGCGCTGGACGAAATGAATCGCGGCGGCGTGGAAGCTGCCGAACGTAGCGGCGTGCAGCAACTGGGCGAAGAGCAGCACCGGCAGGTGCCCGGCCAGCGTGCCCAGCAGCAGCCAGCGCAGGGCCGCCAGCAGGAAGCTCGCCACCAGCACCTGGCGCAGGGAAAAGCGCTTGAGCAGGCGCGGCATCACCAGGAACAGCAGCACCTCGGCCACCACGCCCAGCGCCCAGAGCTGGCCGATCAGCCCGCGGGCATAGCCGAGCGCTTCCAGGTGCAGGGTCAGGAAGGTGTAGTACGGGCCGTGGGACAGCTGCATCAGGCACACGCACAGGTAGAAGGCGAGCACGCCGGGCTTGAGCAACTGCCGGAGGAAGCCGCCAGCGCTGGCTTCGTCCTGTCGCGCTGGCGGCTGGGCGTTGGGCACCCACCAGCTGGCGCCGACGATGCCGAGCATGATCACCAGCAGCGCCAGCGGATAGGCATCCAGGCTGGCGAACTCGAACAGCCAGCCCAGGCCGACCACGGTGCAGATGAAACCGATGGAGCCCCACAGGCGGATGCGGCTGTAGCTCTCGGTGCGCCCGCGCAGGTGCGCCAGGGTGATCACTTCGAATTGCGGCAGCACCGCGTGCCAGAAGAACGCGTGCCCGGCCATGATCAGCGCCAGCCAGGCATAACTGTGGCCAAGGAAGATGCCGGCGAAGCACAGCGCCGTGCACACCGCGCCGAAGCGCACGATGGCCAGCCGCTGGCCGCTGCGGTCGCCCAGCCAGCCCCACAGGTTCGGCGCCACGCAGCGCATCAGCATGGGGATGGCGACCAGCTCGCCGATACGCGCGCTGGAGAAGCCCAGGTGATGGAAATACAGCGCGAGGAACGGCGCCGTCCCGCCCAGCAGGCAGAAGTAGAAGAAGTAGAAACTGGACAGCCGCCAGTAGGGAACCTGCGTCATCGGCGGCGCGACGAACCTTCCGCGAACCGGAAGGCTCGCGGAAGGTTCTGGTCGGTCAGAGCTGGCCGAGGACCGGGGTGCCGACCTTCACGTCGGCATTCTGCGCGCGGTGGCGCAGCAGGTGGTCGAGCAGCACGATGGCCATCATCGCCTCGGCGATGGGGGTGGCACGAATGCCCACGCACGGGTCGTGGCGGCCCTTGGTGATCACGTCCACCGGGTTGCCGTTCACGTCGATGGAACGACCAGGGGTGGTGATGCTGGAGGTCGGCTTGAGCGCCAGGTGGGCAATGATCGGCTGGCCCGAGGAGATGCCGCCAAGGATGCCGCCGGCATTGTTCGACAGGAAGCCTTCCGGGGTCAGCTCATCGCGGTGCTCGGTGCCGCGCTGGGCGACGCTGGCGAAGCCGGCGCCGATTTCCACGCCCTTCACCGCGTTGATGCTCATCAGCGCGTGGGCCAGTTCGGCGTCCAGGCGGTCGAAGATCGGCTCGCCCAGGCCGGGCGGCACGCCTTCAGCGACCACGGTGATCTTCGCACCGACCGAGTCCTGGTCACGGCGCAACTGGTCCATGTAGGCCTCCAGTTCCGGCACCTTGTCCGGGTCGGGGCTGAAGAAGGCGTTGTCTTCGACGCTGTCCCAGGTCTTGAAGGGGATTTCGATCGGGCCGAGCTGGCTCATGTAGCCGCGCACGCTGATGCCCAGGCCTGCCAGCACCTTCTTGGCGATGGCGCCGGCGGCCACACGCATGGCGGTCTCGCGCGCCGAGGAGCGGCCGCCACCACGGTAGTCACGCACACCGTACTTGTGGTGGTAGGTGTAATCGGCGTGGGCCGGGCGGAACAGGTCCTTGATCGCCGAGTAGTCCTTGGACTTCTGGTCGGTGTTGCGGATCAGCAGGCCGATCGGGGTGCCGGTGGTCTTGCCCTCGAACACGCCGGAGAGGATTTCCACCTCGTCGGCTTCCTGGCGCTGGGTGGTGTGGCGGCTGGTGCCGGGCTTGCGGCGGTCCAGGTCGCGCTGCAGGTCTTCCAGGGAAATCTCCAGGCCGGGTGGGCAGCCGTCGACGATGGCGACCAGCGCCGGGCCGTGGCTTTCGCCAGCGGTGGTGACGGTGAACAGCTTGCCGTAGGTGTTGCCGGACATGCGAGGCTCCGCGAAAAGACTGGGATTCGAAAAGGCCGAGCAGTATACCTGCGTCAATCCGCCCTGCGAACCTTCGCCGCCCGCGAGGATCAAAGCGCCATCAGCCCCATCGCGAAGCCATCGATGCGCCGTCTCGCCCTGTTCTGCTTCCTGCTCATGTCCTCCTTCGCCCAGGCCGCCCCCACCAGCATCCTGCAACGCCCCTATGACCTGGACACCGGTCATGGCGTGCTGCGCGGCACCCTGCTGCTGCCGCAGGCCCCGCCCTCCCAGCCGCAGAGCCCACCGCCGGTGGCCCTGCTGATCGCCGGTTCCGGCCCCACCGACCGCGACGGCAACAACCCTGAGGGCGGGCAGAACGCCTACCTGCGCAAGCTCGCCGAGACCCTGGCGGAGAACGGCATCGCCAGCGTGCGCTACGACAAGCGCGGCGTGGCCCGCAGCCTGCCGGCAGCGCCGCGCGAGGAAGAGCTCAGCGTCGAGGCCTACGTCAGCGACGTGGTGGCCTGGAGCGACAAGCTGGCCCACGACCCGCGTTTCGGACGGCAGATTCTCATCGGCCACAGCGAAGGCGCGCTGATCGCCAGCCTCGCCGCGCCGCAAAGCCACGCCGAGGCGCTGATTTCACTGGCCGGCAGCGCTCGCCCGATCGGCGACGTGCTGCGCGAACAGCTGCAGGGCCGCCTGCCCCCGCCCCTGCTGGCCCAAGCCGACCAGCTGATCGACGGTCTGCAGGCCGGGCAATTGCAGCCCCGGGTGCCGGAGCCACTGAAAGCGCTGTTCCGCCCCAGCGTGCAGCCTTACCTGATCTCACTGTTCCGCCAGGACCCGTCCCGCGCCTTCGCCGCGCTCAAGCTGCCCACCCTGATCCTGCAGGGCACCAACGATATCCAGGTCGGCGTCGAGGACGCGCAGGCACTCAAGCGCGCCAAGCCCGACAGCGACTTCAACCTGATCTCGGGGATGAACCACATCCTGCGCATCGTTCCGACCAGCGGTCGGCAGCAGCTCGCCTCCTACAACAATCCCAACCTGCCGCTGGCCCGCGAGCTGGTGCAGCGCGTCACGACTTTCATCCGGCAGGCACAGACCCTGCCCGGTGGCACGCTGGCGGAATCTGGAGCGAACGTCTCAAGAAATCCGCCGGTGCGTCGATAAACCACGGGAGAGCCCTGGTCACGCCCGCCAGGCCCCCGAGGTAGCCCCCCATGACCGAAGCCGAACAGACCGCCGTCGCCGCCGACGAGGCCGCCGCCCGCCCGCACCCGTGGGCCGAGCTGGCGCCGGAACACTATCGCCTGCTGCGCCTGGCGCCGCTGCCCACCGACCGCAGCACCGGCGCGCGCCCGCTGCGTTTCGTCCAGCTCGGCCGGGTGGAACGCCACAACGCCGAGCAGAGCCTGCTGCGCCTGACCGTTCAGGTGCCCGGCCAGGTGCTGCGCAAGGAAGTGAACCTGCTGGAGGTCTGGGCGGACCACCGCAACAAGGAAGTGCGCTTTGGCGCCGACTCAGGCTTCGCCACCGATCCGCTGAACCGCGGCCTCGGGCGCTTCCTGCTGGCCCAGGGGGTGGCCTGGGCGAAAAAGAAGTGGTCGCACTACCGCGTCGAAGGCGGCGCGCTGGCGATGAAGGACGCGCCCAACGAAGAGGCCCGGCAGCGCCGCGACCACTTCCTGCGCGCCCAGGGCTTCGACGTGATCTACGAGGATTCGCGGCTGCTGAAGGCCCGCTACAGCGTCGGCCGGGTCAGCGAACTGTATGACGACTGGCACAAGGACAAGGTGCAGATAGTCCCGTTGCTGGAGGCCGGCTCCATGCTGGAACAGGCCGACCAGAACCTGGCCACCCAGTCCAACGAGATCCGCCGGCTGGAGCAGCGCATCGAGACCTTCCGCCGCGACGACACCAGCCTGCGCTTCACCATTGCCTGCCTGACGGTGTTCGCCGTGTTCCAGGCCGGGTTGCTGATCTGGATTGCCACGCACTGAGGCGCGTGGATGGTAACCGCGCCCCTGCGTATTCCGGCGGGAGCGACGAGCGATCGCGGACAAAGTCCGCTCCTGCCCAAAACCTACCTGCCGCGTAGCAGCGGACTCCGTCCACGATTGGCCGGATCTCGCACCAACCCCTCGCCATGGCCCGCTCCTACAGGTCTATTCAGGCTTTGATGCGGGATTTGAACAGCTCCTGATGCTCGCGGCACTGCTGCGCCGAGAGCAGGAACACGCCGTGGCCGCCGTACTCGAAGTCCAGCCAGGTGAAGTCCACTTCCGGGTAGAGCGCCGCCACGTGCACCTGGCTGTTGCCCACCTCCACCACCAGCGTGCCGCGCTCGGTCAGATGGTCCCCGGCCTCGGCCAGCATGCGCCGCACCAGGTCCAGGCCGTCGTTGCCACAGGCCAGGCCCAGCTCGGGCTCGTGGTGGTACTCCGCCGGCATGTCGGCGAAGTCTTCGGCGTCGACATAGGGCGGGTTCGACACGATCAGGTCGAAACGCTGGCCCGGCAGGCCTTCGAAACCATCACCCTGCACGGTGTAGACGCGCTCGCCCAGCTCGTGGCGCTCGATGTTGATGTTGGCCACTTCCAGGGCGTCGAACGACAGGTCGCCCAGCACCACCTCGGAATCCGGGAAGGCACTGGCGCAGGCGATGCCGATGCAACCCGAGCCGGTGCACAGGTCGAGGATGCGCGCGGGGTCCTGCGCCAGCCAGGGCTCGAAGCGGCGCTCGATCAGCTCGGCGATGGGCGAGCGCGGCACCAGTACGCGCTCGTCGACCACGAAGGGCATGCCGCAGAACCAGGCCTCGCCCAGCAGGTAGGCAGTCGGTACACGTTCGTCGATGCGCCGGCGCAACAGGTGCATCAGGTAGTCGCGCTCCTCGTCCTCGAGGCGGCAGTCCAGGTAGGCATCGGCCATTTCCCAGGGCAGGTGCAGCGCGCCCAGCACCAGCTGGCGGGCTTCGTCCCAGGCGTTGTCGGTACCGTGGCCGAAGAACAGTTCCTCGGCGTGGAAGCGGCTGACGGCCCAGCGGATGTGGTCACGCAGGGTCAGCAAACGGGATTCGGTCACGGCAGCAGTCCTCGCAGCTCGCAAAAAGGGGCGCATTCTAGCTCAGCGCAGGGGCGCTGGGGCGCCTCCGGGCGGTTCCGTCGAAGAATGCCATTACCACTTTGGCGCGAGTTCGCAAAGATTCACAGCGGACGCGTTACGGCCCACAATGAGTGAACATGCATTTACAGGAGTCCAGACATGTCCCATCCGCTCAGCATGCTGCAGATCAGTGGGCGCGGATATCCGCCGGCCACCCTGCGCCAGAGCACTCTGTTGATCATCGACGCCCAGGAGGAATATCGCAGCGGCGTGCTCGCCCTGCCTGACCTGGACGCGGCGGTGGCGCAGATTCGCCTGCTGCTGGAGACGGCCCGGAACATGGGCACTCCCATCGTCCACGTGCACCACCTGGGCGTGGTCGGCGGCCTGCTCGACCCGCAGGGCCCGCGCGGCCGCTTCCTGCCCGAACTCGCGCCGCTGCCGGGCGAGGTAGTGGTGGACAAGCGCCTGCCCAACGCCTTCGCCGGAACCGACCTGCATGACCGCCTGCAGGCCAGCGGCCGCCTGGACCTGATCGTCTGCGGGTTCATGACCCACTCCAGCATCAGCACCACCGTCCGTGCCGCCAAGGACTACGGCTACCGTTGCACCCTGGTGGACGCTGCCTGCGCCACCCGCGACATTCCCACCCCCGAAGGTGGCGTGCTCGCCGCCCGTGACCTGCACCGCGCGGAAATCGCCGCCCTGGGCGACAACTTCGCCGCCGTGGTCGCCCAGGCCCAGGCGCTGGTCTGAAGCCATTCGTCCCGACGGGCGGCAGCGACAAGCGCCCGGGGTTAGGCTCAGCTTAGGCGCGAAAGCCCGCGAACCCGCTCGCTTGGCGGGTTCGCCGCGCTTCCCGACCCTGGGGTTGGAACCCCACCCCTCCCCACCGGTCATAGCCTCGTTCAACAGATGAGGAAGTCGGGATGAAGATGACCGAGAAATTCGATCCACCCAGCCTGCGCCCGAAACGTCCGGGCCGCTGGCGCTGGCGCTTTGCCGCCGCCGTAGCCGCGGTGATCGCCACCTTCGGCATCCTGTCCAGCATGGCCGGCGTCGCCGCCCTGCTCCGCCGTCAGCCCGCGGTGGGAGTGCTGCACATCGAACCGGGCGCCGGCGCCGTACTCCTGGTGATCGGCCTGTTCTGCCTGTGGCTGGGCGTCACCTTCTGGCGCGCCGCCCGCCGCCGAGCCCGTGGCCGCGATGGCCTGAGCCTGTCGCCGCGGCTGATGAAGCGCCGCAACTGATTGCCTCGGTGAATTTCCGTAGGACCGGCACGATCCGTTAGACTGCGCGGCTCTTCGAGGAGGTGCGCATGCAAGACGACGACTTTTCCCAATTCGCCCGCGAGATGCGCGGCGTCAAGCGCATCACCGTGGACCAGGCCGACACCGGCAAACCCAAGACCGACCGCAAGCAGCTCAAGGAGCTGCGGCAGAACGCGAGCGTGCGCACCGAGAACATCCGCGTGGATGGCCTGTCCGACCAGTTCGTCATCGACGTCGGCCCCGAAGACGAACTCTACTGGGCCCGCGACGGCGTCCAGGAAGGCCAGATCCGCAAGCTCAAGGCCGGCCAGATCGCCTTCGAGGGCAGCCTCGACCTGCACGGCATGAAGATCGAGACCGCCCGCGAAACCCTCTGGGACTTCATCGCCGAAGCCACCCGTTTCGAGATCCGCTGCGTCCGCGTCACCCACGGCAAGGCCGCCCGCGTCGACGGCCGCAGCCCGATGGTGAAGAGCCACGTGAACACCTGGCTGCGCCAGCACCCGCAGGTGCTCGGCTTCGCCTCCTGCCTGCCACGCCATGGCGGCACCGGCGCCATCTACGTGATGCTGCGGCGCACCATGCTCGAAGGCCGCGACGAGTAAATCCCCCAGGCAAATCCTGGTTGCACGCCTGGCGCCAAAGCGCCGGGCATAACGCGCCAACCGGCGCGCGGGCCTTGCCAGAGGGGGCTTCGCGCCCTACCCTGCGCCACGGTTTTTATTTTTGTCATTGCCACAGGTAGATCCATGTCCCTGGAACAAAACTACTCCGCGATCCTCAGCCAGCTCGGTGAGGACGTCACCCGCGAAGGTCTGGTCGACACGCCCAAGCGTGCCGCCAAGGCCATGCAGTACCTTTGCCGCGGCTACCAGCAGACGCTGGAGGAGATCGTCAACGGCGCCCTGTTCAGCTCCGACAACAGCGAAATGGTGCTGGTCAAGGACATCGAGCTCTACTCGCTGTGCGAGCACCACCTGCTGCCCTTCATCGGCAAGGCCCACGTCGCCTACATCCCCAACGGCAAGGTGCTGGGCCTGTCCAAGGTCGCGCGCATCGTCGACATGTACGCCCGTCGTCTGCAGATACAGGAAAACATGTCGCGGCAGATCGCCGAGGCCGTGCAGCAGGTCACCGGCGCGCTGGGCGTGGCCGTGGTGATCGAGGCCAAGCACATGTGCATGATGATGCGCGGTGTGGAGAAGCAGAACTCCTCCATGGTCACCTCGGTGATGCTCGGCGAGTTCCGCGAGAACGCCGCGACCCGCAGCGAGTTCCTCAGCCTGATCCGCTGAAGCGAGTCGTTGCCATGAAAAAACCGGCCCTCAGGCCGGTTTTTTTTGTGCCTGCAAGAAGGCATCAGCGGGTGTAGTAACCCACCGCCACCAGATAGTGACCGGCCTTGCGCAGGAAGGCGTGCTTGTTCTCCACCTTGCTGGTCACCGGGTTGCGCCACTGGTATTCGAACTCGGCCTCGCCCTTCGCCTTCACCAGCTCCAGCATGGCGTGGCCGATGGGGTTGCCACCCGGGTCCTTCAGCGAGTCGAAGTCGGTGCCGACCATGCGGGTGTTGAAGCCGTGGGCGACGAACTTCGAGCTGTCCAGGTCGACCACGAAGACATACAGGTCATCCTCAATGAAGGTCTTGTCCCGCGCATTGATCTTCTTGAAGGTGCCCTGCGGATCGGCTTCGACTGCCTTCACCGCCTTGTCCAGCATGGCCGCCGCCTGCTGCGCCGAAGCGCGCGGGATGTAGTAGCCCACCGCGAGGAAGCGCTCGCCGACGCGCTGGTAATAGACGTGCTTGCGTTCGACCTTGCCGTCCGCCCAGTTCTTCCAGCGGTAATCGGCCTGCTGCACCTTGCCGGTCTCCGGCGACTTCAGCGCCTTGGCGAACTGCGCCTGCAGCGAAGGATCGAGGGTGGAGGAAACGTCGCGGTCGATCAACACCACCGACGGCCCGCCGCTGGCGAGCATGGTGCCCTTGCTGTCCACCACGAACACATAGAGGTCGCCATCGACGAACTCGCCCTGGCGGCTGAACGCCGCGAAGGCCTTGTCGCCCTCCTGCTTGTAGGCGGCCACCGCCTTGGACAGCAGCGCCTTGGCGCGCTGGTCGTCAGAGCCTGAGGTGGCGCTCGACTGGGCGGCGAACAATGGGAAGGACGACAGGAAAGAAAGCAGCAACAGTGACTTCAACAGCGTCTTCATGCGCGAATACCCCCGTGGCATTGCTTGTAGTTGTGCTCAGAGCATAGCCAGCCAGGGGCGATTCGCGTCGGCATTCACTGCCGAAACAGCGGGCGATTCAGCCGAAGAATCGTTTTATCGAGCGCGAGAGCCAGCCGCCATGGCCCTGGTCACGGGTCAGCTCGTGCATGGTCGCCTTCACCGCGTCCACGTAATTGGCGTCGTCGTTGCGGATATGGTTGAACAGCCAGCGGCCGAGCAGGCCCTTGAGCTCCTCGGCGACGTCCTCGCCGGCCTCGAAGCGCGTGCGGTAATCGGAAACGCGCTTGATGAAGAGCTCATGGACCTTCTTGTGCGCGCGGGTGAACTGGTAACCGGAGTCTTCCAGCAGGGTCTCCTCGAAGGCGAAGTGCGAGATGGTGTAGTCGACCAGTTCCTCGATCACGCCGCCGAGCAGGGCCCGGTCGTGATGGGCCTGGGCCTCGTGCAGCTGGTTGATCATTTCGACGATGCGCTTGTGCTGTGCGTCGATCACTCCGATCCCGGTGTCGAGATCCGCCTGCCAGACCAGATAGGCCATCTTTCCCCTCCCCATGCCAGGCGACGACACTGCCTGCCGCTCGCGCCCGGCCACATCGGTACATCCCGCTGGCAGCGCGTCCAGATTAGGGAGGGCGACAAAACGCCGCCATGATGCCGGTCAACCCCAAAGCGCCGGAATCCGCGGTTTAGAGCGGTTCTTTCGGATTCGTCTGATGGCGTTTTGCCTGTTTACTTCACCGACGCCAGAATCAGTCTGTAAGAGCGAGCTTGCTCGCGAATCGCCCAAGGTCCGGTGTTGCCGGAAGCCTGTTCGCGAGCAAGCTCGCTCCTACCAAGAGCACCGGGCGCACAACGAAAAACGCCGCTTCCAGGGAAGCGGCGTTTTCCAGGGCCAGGCGCGACAGTCAGTCCTGCATGCCCACATGCCGCGGGTGATCGGCCACCCGCGCCAGCCAGGCATTGATCGCCGGGAAGTTCGACAGGTCGAAACCACCCTGGTGCGCCACATGAGTGTAGGCGTACAGGGTGATGTCGGCGATGGAATAGGTGTCGCCCACCAGATAAGGCGTCTGCTCCAGCTGCTTTTCCATCACCTTCAGCGCCTTGTAGCCGCCCTTGTGGCAGCGCGCGTATTCCTCGCGGCGCTCCTCGGGCAGGCCGAGGTAGAACTCGATGAAACGAGCCACCGCCACGTAGGGCTCATGGCTGTACTGCTCGAAGAACTGCCATTGCAGCACCTGGGTGCGCAGGCGCGGCTCGCTGGGCAGCAGGTCGCTGCCATCGGCGAGGAAATTGAGGATGGCGTTGGATTCCCACAGGCAGGTGCCGTCTTCGAGCCTGAGGACCGGCACCTTGCCGTTGGGGTTCATCGCCAGGAACTCGGCGGTCTGCGTCTCGCCCTTGAGGATGTTGATCTCGCGCCACTGGTAAGGCAGCCCGAGCAGGTGCAGGGCCAGCTTGACCTTGTAGCAGTTGCCGGACAATTGATCGCCGTAAACGGTGTACATGCTCATCTCCTCACTGGGCCTGGGCTTCACGGATCACCGCGGCCAGGCGACGAAGCCCTTCACCGGCGCGTTCGGGCGCCACGTGGCTGAAGTTAAGCCGCAAATAGCCGGGATTGGCATCCGGCTCGGTGAAGAAAGGCTCACCGGGCATGAAGGCCACGTTCTGCGCCAGCGCCGCGTCCAGCAGCGTGCGGGTGTCCAGCGGCTGCTTGAGGCGGAGCCAGAAGAACAGCCCGCCCTGGGGCACGTTCCACTCGGCCAGCTCGGCGAAATGCTGCTCAAGCTGCGCCTGCATGGCATCGCGGCGGATGCGGTAGAAATCACGCAGCTCGGCCAGATGCCCACGGTAAGCCTCGGTGCCGAACCACTGCAACGCCTGCCACTGGCCAACACGGTTGGTGTGCAGGTCGGCGGACTGTTTCAGCCGCAGCAGGTGCGGGAACAGGTCCGGCGTGGCGATCAGGAAGCCCACGCGCAGGCCAGGCAGCAGCGTCTTGGACACGGTGCCGGTGTAGATCCAGCTGGACCGCTTCAGGCGACTGACCAGCGGGGTCGCGGCACCTTCATCGAACACCAGCTCGCGGTAGGGTTCGTCCTCGATCAGGGTCACGCCGAACTCGTCGAGCACGGCGGCCACCTCATCGCGGCGCTGTTCGCTGTAGCGCACGCCGGACGGATTCTGGAAGGTCGGGATCAGGTAGGCGAAGGCCGGCTTGCTGGTCTGCAGGCGCTGGCGCAGCGCAGCGACGTCCGGGCCTTCGGCGCCCAGCGGCACGGTCAGGCAGTTCGCGCCGAACAGCTGGAAGGCCTGCAGCGCGGCAAGGTAGGTCGGCGCTTCGAGCAGCACTTCGGTGCCCGGATCGATGAACAGCTTGCTGGCCAGGTCGAGCGTCTGCTGCGAGCCGCTGACGATCAGCACCTGGCTCGCCCCGCAGGGCACGCCCAGCGCACGCGCTTCGGCCGCGATGGCCTCGCGCAGTGCCGGCTCCCCTTCGCTCATGCCGTACTGGCCCATGCTCGCCGGCATCGCATCCCAGTTCACCTTCGGCAGCATCGGCTCGGCGGGCAGGCCGCCGGCGAAGGACATCACCTCCGGGCGCTGCGCCGCGGCGAGGATTTCACGGATCAGAGAGCTTTTCAGTCGGGCGATGCGTTCGGAGAAGGCCATGGGAGTCACCGGTAGCGGGAGCACGGAAGAATGAGTCAAACTGCTTGACCGAAGCTACGACGCCCGAGACGGATACGTCAATATGCCTGACCTAATAAAAAATGCCCTGCAACTCCAGGCCATGGAAGCCTTCTTCTACAGCTACCGGGCCTTCACCGCGAAACCCGACGAGATGCTGGCACGCCGCGGCCTGAGCCGGGTGCACCACCGCATCCTGTTCTTCATCGCGCGCAATCCGGGACTGAGCGTCAGCCAGTTGCTGTCCGCCCTGGGCGTGACCAAGCAGGCACTGAACGTGCCGCTGCGCCAACTGCTGGAGCGCGATCTGCTCCGCAGCGAAGCCTGCGCCGACGACAAGCGCCGGCGCCTGCTGGAGCTGACGGCCGAAGGCGGCAAGCTGGAAAAGGCCCTGCGCCAGGAACAGGGACGCCTGCTGCAACGCGCCTTCGACGAGGCCGGAGAAGATGCCGTACGCGGCTGGCTGGCGGTCAATCAGGCCATCGCCTGGTCGCAGGAAGAGGACTAGCGGACAGCCGCTTCCAGCTCGCGGGCGGCGCGCAGGAACATCAGCGCCAGCGGCAGCAGGCTGGCCATCGCCAGCGCGGTGCCAGGCAGGAACAGCAGGACGCTGAGCAGACACACGCCGGAGGTGACCTCCAGCCAGCCCATGATCTTCACCGACGGGTAAGGCAGCTCGATCTTCAACAGGCGGATGCCGTACCACAGGGTGACGATACCGGTGGGCACGAACAGGCCCATGAAGCCCATCAGCGCGCCATTGAGCTCACCACTGAGCTGCTCGTCGAAGATCAGGCTGTAGACCTGCATCACCAGCGCCACGGCAATCGACAGCCCGACCGGCCAGGCCAGCCCGCGGGCGTTGAAGCGATCCTCGAGAAAGCTGCGGGCGCGCCAGAGCAGGAAGCAGCCGAGCAGCGTGCTGAGCACACCGCCCCAGAGTTCGTAGCGTTGCCAGGTGGTCGATTCATGCAGCGCGGCGGCGAACGACAGGGCGAAAAGCACCAGGTTGCACAGCAGCAGCGCCAGGCTCAGGCCGCCGAGCAGACGCAGATGGCCAGGGTTCCAGCGCCCGCCGAGAAAGGCGCCCGGAGCGCTCTGATCCACCAGCTCGACCTTGGGGGCGGCGTAGGGATTCTGTTCCATGGTGGCGATCTTCCATCAGTTGCACGGCATTCCCGCACCATACCGGCGCATCCCCGCCCATGCCACTGCCGCTCTCACTGTACGGGCCACTCGGGTGCTGGCTGTTATGGGACAGCCCGGAGCCTGCGGGATTAGGCTGGTCCTAATTGAGACTCTGCGTGGGGCGCCCCTCTCCCCCGCCCTCTCCCTGAAGGGAGAGGGAGCTGTCCGTGCCGGCTGACACTTTGGCTTCAACCTGCACCACACGGTCCCCTCTCCCTTCAGGGAGAGGGTTAGGGAGAGGGAACCCCCTGGCACAAGGCTCCACAAAAAGTAGCCCCAGAACAAGACCGGTACCCCGCCATGCCCCTCGAACTCCTCGGCGCCTTCGTGCTGTTCGCCTTCGTCACCTCCATCACCCCCGGCCCCAACAACATGATGCTGCTGGCCTCGGGCGTGAACTTCGGCGTACGCCGCACCATTCCGCACATGCTCGGCATTAGCATCGGCTTCCTGCTGCTGGTGGTCGCCGTGGGCCTGGGCCTGCACCAGCTGTTCGAGCGTTTCCCGGCCTCCTACACCGCGCTGCGCTATGCCGGTGGCGCCTACCTCCTGTATCTGGCCTGGAAGATCGCCCGCTCCGGCGCGCCCGAGGCGAAGGGCGAGCATAGCGCCAAGCCGATGACCTTCCTCCAGGCCGCCGCCTTCCAGTGGGTCAACCCCAAGGCCTGGGTGATGGCCGTGGGCGCCATCGCCACCTACCTGCCGGCCAACAGCTGGATCGGCAACGTGGTGCTGATCGCCACCCTGTTCGCCGTGGTCAACCTGCCCAGCGTGGGCGTCTGGACCGTACTCGGCAGCCTGCTGCGGCGCTGGCTGGAAGATCCGCTGCGGCTGCGCCTGTTCAACGTCGGCATGGCGGCACTGCTGGTCGCTTCGCTCTACCCTCTGTTCACCCGCACCTGATGGAAGTTCGTGCATGACTGACACCACACCCGCCTCCGCGCCACTGCGCCCGCTGGCAGACTCCTCCCCCGCCGCCATCGTCGCCGGGTTCGTCGCCATGCTCACCGGCTACACCAGCTCGCTGGTGCTGATGTTCCAGGCCGGCCAGGCAGCGGGCCTGACCACCGCGCAGATTTCCTCATGGATCTGGGCACTGTCCATCGGCATGGCCCTGACCACCATCGGCCTGACCCTGCGCTACCGCACGCCCATCGTCATCGCCTGGTCCACCCCCGGCGCCGCGCTGCTGATCAGCAGCCTGCCCGGCGTGCCCTACGGCGAAGCCATCGGTGCGTTCATCGTCTGCGCCGCGCTGATCACGATCTGCGGCGTCACCGGCAGCTTCGAGCGCCTGATGCGCCAGGTGCCCGGCTCGCTGGCCTCGGCGCTACTGGCCGGCGTGCTGTTCCGCATCTGCATCGAAATCTGCAACGCCGCGCAGCAGCAGACGGCACTGGTGGTGGCGATGTTCGTCAGCTACCTGGTCGCCAAGCGCCTGTCGCCGCGCTATGCAGTCTTCGCCGCGTTGCTGGTGGGCGTCGCCTTGGCCGGCTTCCTCGGCCTGCTCAACTTCAGCCACTTCCAGCTGGAAGTCGCCAGGCCGGTGTGGACCACGCCGAGCTTCTCCCTGGCCGCCACCATCAGCATCGGCATCCCGCTGTTCATCGTCGCCATGGCCTCGCAGAACATGCCCGGCCTCGCCGTGCTGCGCGCCGACGGCTACCAGGTGCCCGCCTCGCCGCTGATCTCCACTACCGGCATCGCCTCGCTGCTGCTGGCGCCGTTCGGCTCCCACGGCATCAACCTGGCGGCCATCAGCGCGGCCATCTGCACCGGCCCGGAAGCCCACGAGAATCCGCACAAGCGCTATACCGCCGCGCTCTGGTGCGGGCTGTTCTACGGCATCGCCGGCATCTTCGGCGCCACCCTGGCCGCGCTGTTCGCCGCGTTGCCCAAGGCGCTGGTGCTGTCCATCGCCGCGCTGGCCCTGCTCGGCTCGATTACCAACGGCCTGACCAACGCCATGGCCGACGCGCGCCAGCGCGAAGCGGCGATGGTCACCTTCCTGGTCACCGCCTCGGGCTTCACCCTGTTCTCCGTCGGTTCGGCCTTCTGGGGCCTGGTGGCCGGCCTGCTGACCCAGCTGGTGCTGAACTGGCGCCGCGCGCCGTAAAGACGCAACCCTTCTGCTAGCATGCGGGCGATTGCCCGAACCGGATCGCCCCGCATGCTGCACACCCTGGCCGTCGCCAACTACCGCTCGATCAACTCGCTGGTGCTGCCGCTGGGCCGGCTGAACCTGATCACCGGCGCCAACGGCAGCGGCAAATCCAACCTCTACCGCGCCCTGCGCCTGCTCGCCGAAACCGCCCAGGGCGGCGTGGTGAATGCCCTGGCGCGCGAGGGCGGGCTGGAATCCACCTTCTGGGCCGGGCCGGAAACCCATTCGCGGCGCATGCGCACGGGTGAAGTGGAAGTCCAGGGCGGCCCGCGCAACGAGGTCAAGCGCCTGCGCCTGGGCTTTGCCGGCGAGGACTTCGGCTACACCATCGCCCTCGGCCTGCCGCCACCGCCGGTGGTCAGCGCCTTCGGCCTGGACCCGGAGATCAAGCACGAAAGCATCTGGGCCGGCCCCTGGTACCGCCCCGCCTCGCAACTGGTGGAGCGCAACGGCCCGATGCTGCGCGCCCGCGAGGGCCGCAGCTGGCAGGTGCTGGAGCAGCACATTCCGACCTTCGACAGCCTGTTCACCCAGATCGGCAGCGGCTCGGATTGCCCCGAAGCCCTGCTGCTGCGCGAGCAGATTCGCGGCTGGCGCTTCTACGATCATTTCCGCACCGACGCCGACGCCGCGGCGCGGCAGCCGCAACTCGGCACTCGCACCCCAGTGCTGCACCACGACGGCCGCGACCTTGCCGCCGCCCTGCAGACCATCCGCGAAATCGGCGACGCCACCGCGCTGGAAACTGCGATAACCGACGCCTTCCCCGGCGCCGAACTACAGATCGACTGCCAGCCCGGCGGGCGCTTCGCCGTGGCGCTGAAGCAATACGGCCTGCTGCGCCCGCTGAGCGCGGCGGAACTCTCCGACGGCACCCTGCGCTACCTGTTGCTGGTCGCCGCCCTGCTCACCCCGCGCCCGCCGTCGCTGATGGTACTCAACGAACCGGAAACCAGCCTGCACCCGGACCTGCTGCCGGCGCTCGGGCGCCTGATCATCGCTGCCTCTAAGCACACCCAGGTCTGGGTCGTGTCCCACGCCAGCCGGCTGATTGCCACGCTGGAGGAACACCCCGAGTGCAACTGCCTGCACCTGGACAAGGAACTGGGCCAGACGCGCATCCGCGACCAGGGCATGTTCGATGCTCCGGCGTGGCATTGGCCGGATTGAGTCCGCGCCTTCAGGTCGATGCCGGAGTTGAAAGGGTCGCAGGAGCGGACTTCGTCCGCCAAGCACGTAGGGCGCATAACCCGGAACGGGTTATCCGCCGATGCCCTGGCGGTGGATAACGCTGACGCGTTATCCGCCCTACGACCTGCCAGGAGCGTGAGAAACCCGCCGGCAAGGCACGGCGCCAACCTGCAGGAGCGCGCCCCGCGCGCGATCGCGGGCATGGCCCGCTCCTACATGGGGCGCCGGACCTCTGTATTTCCTGATGAGGCTGGGTAGGTTTCGCGGGCAAAGAGCGCTGCCCTGTACGACAGAGGCCGGGGATTCGCAAGCAAGCTCGCTCCCGCAGGAGCCGGTGAGATGCCAGGGAGGAGGTAGGCGCCCCACCAGCCTCCACGGGAGCGAGCTTGCTTTCGAACCCGAGACTTCAGACCTTCAGGACGGCTGGCGAGGCGGCGGCCATGAGGCGTTGCTGCAGGCGCCAGAGGAAAGCCGTTTCATAGGCAACCTGATGGAAGCCTCGTCCCTGGTCCAGTCGCCCCATATGCAAGGCCATCCAGAGGTTGGATTTGTGCCGCTCGGCGAACCATTGCTCGACGCGGGCCACGCCGGCGTCAGCGGCCGGCTGGCAATCCATCGGCCACTCCAGTGCCAGCCCCGGCCAGCCATCGGCCTGCGGAATGTGGCAGATGTGGAATCTCGTGTTGCGCACCTTCTTGTCTCTCATTGAAAACTCCCTTTGCCGCGCTCGCGGGCGCGGACGTCGATCCATCTCCAAAGGGCCGCCAGGCTCCCAATACACCCGGCGGCCTGCTGCAAATCTCAGGTGCCCGGCAGGGTGGTGAGCACCGAGGGTTCAGCCAGTTCAATTAGTCGCTAGAAGGAATTCCAGAGGGGTGTTGCCGGTGGTGCGCGGGGGTAAAAGCGGGGTAGTGCATCGTTCAGTTCCTACGTAGTGATGGGAGGAACCCGACTCGCCCAACTTTCCACTGAAGGGTGGCGGGACCGTGCAAGGGTGGAAATACCGGCTACGTAGGACCCGGCCGGGCCGAAGCCCGCCTCGCACGATCCCGCCATAGACAGCACCTGACGGGCACAAAAAAGCGCCAGTCAAACCGCCATGGCGCTACCGCGCCTACGTAGCAAACACCGGGTTTCCACACCCAGGTCACGACAACCGTCGCGACCCGGAAACCTTACCGGCGGCCTTGCAGGCACAGCAATGCGGCATGCTACCGGTTCTTCCGACGCCGGTGCAGGACGCTTCCCGAGTACCTTGTCGCATTTGCGTAGGAAGATGGACCGATGCAGGAAAGGTCGCTGGCGCAACCCGTTCCCTAGCCGGCCGGTTAACGCAGAGATCACCTGCAGGAGCGCGCCATGCGCGCGATTGCGGGCATGGCCCGCTCCTGCAGGGAACATCCGGGCGTCAGGCGGGCGCCTGCTCCGGTGCGGTCTTGGCCACGCCACGGCTGACCCACCAGCCGAAGAGCCCGGCGGTGAAGAACATCAGCACGCCGTAAATGGCCGCCGGGATCGCCATGGTCTTGTTGTTCAGCAGCATCGGGCTGAGCGCCAGGGCGATGGCGAGGGTGCCATTGTGGATGCCGATTTCCATGCCAATGGCGATGGATTGCGGCTTGGACAGCTTGAGCAGGCGCGGAATCCAGTAGCCCAGGGCCAGGCTCAGCAGGTTGAAGCACAGCGCCGCCGCGCCAACGATGGGTGCATAGGCGAGGAAGGTCTGCCAGTCCTTGGTCACCGCCACGCCGATGATCACCGCCAGCAGCAGCGCGGAGAGGATCTTCACCGGCTTCTGCAGCACCGCTGCCACGCTCGGCAGCAGGCGCCGCACGATCATGCCGATGGCCACGGGACCGAGGACGATGATGAACACCTGCACCACCTTGGCGAACTGCAGCGGGATGGTCTGGCCGTCGTTCATGAAGTACAGCAGCGACAGATTCACGATCAGCGGCATGGTGAGGATGGCGATCACCGAGTTCACCGCGGTCAGCGTGATATTCAGCGCCACGTCGCCGTGGGCCAGGTGGCTGTAGAGGTTCGCGGTGGTGCCGCCGGGCGATGCAGCGAGCAGCATCATGCCCACGGCCAGCGCCGCTTCGAGGGCGAAGCCCAGGGTGATGAGGAAGCACGCCAGGGGCAGCAGGATGATCTGGCAGACCAGGCCGATGAGCACGGGCTTGGGGTAGCGCACCACGCGGGCGAAGTCGGCGATGGTCAGGGACAGGCCGAGGCCCAGCATGATGATGCCCAGGGCGATGGGCATGAACAGCGTCAGCAAGGGATCGTTGGTCATTGTCATTATTCTCCAACTGGTGTGGGCCGATTCTTTCGGCCTCTTGGGCGCTTGTAACTGGCCTTGCAGGCCAATACCCCATCTTCCTGTAACAAAATGCGAAAGTTTGTAGCGATCAGGGAGGGATCACACGGCTAGCGGGCTTTTCGTAGGAGCGAGCTTGCTCGCGAACCGCCCAGCGCCGAAGCGTCCGGGAAATTCGTTCGCGAGCAAGCTCGCTCCTACAGGTGTGACGTGGCAGCGTTGGTGCAGGGGCTAGCCCCCTGCACCAACGCTGCCCTAAGACGATCAGATCGCCGTGGCCCCGCCATCCACCGGCAGGGCGATGCCGGTTGTGAAGCCGGCGTGGTCGCTGCACAGATAGAGCACCGCGGAGGCGATTTCCTCGACGCGGCCGACGCGGCCCACCGGATGCATGGCGGCGGCGAACTCGGCCTTCTTCGGGTCGGCCTCGTAGGCGCGGCGGAACATGTCGGTGTCGATCACCGCCGGGCACACCGCATTGACGCGGATTTTCTTCTTCGCGTACTCGATGGCGGCGGACTTGGTCAGGCCGATCACCGCGTGCTTGGAGGCGGCGTAGATGCTCATCTTCGGTGCGGCGCCCAGACCTGCGACCGAGGCGGTGTTGACGATGGCGCCGCCGCCCTGCTCCAGCATCACCGGAATCTGGTGCTTCATGCACAGCCAGACGCCCTTGACGTTGACGCCCATGATGGCGTCGAACTCGCTTTCCTCGCCGTCCGCCAGCTTGCCCTTCTCGATCTCGATGCCGGCGTTGTTGAAGGCGTAGTCCAGGCGGCCGTAGGCGGCCACGGTGCCTTCGACCAGCGCCTTGACCTCGGCGTCGCGGGTCACGTCGCAACGGATGAAGGTCGCCTCGCCACCCGCCGCGCGGATCAGCTCGACGGTGCCTTCGCCGCCCTTGGCGTCGACGTCGGATACCACGACCTTCACACCCTGCTGGGCGAAGGCCTGGGCAGTGGCGCGGCCGATGCCGTTGGCGGCGCCGGTGACCAGGGCGACCTGGCCGGAAAGCAGCTGACTCATGAGCGTTCCTCGAAAGCGTTGCGAAGCGAATGGGGATAACCGTCGCAGTCTAGCCAGCGCGTTGCGGGCGCGAAGCACTATCAGGCGGGACAACGTCGTTGCATCCATGCCGATGATGATTCAGCCAAATCCGGATCACTGGAACCGATGGACGAACATTCCCCCGGCGGACGAAACTTGCCCCAACGCCGCGCGCGGACTATCACCTAGGCTTTCCCCCTGACTGAGTCCACTGCCATGTCCGCCCAGATCAACCGTCAGTTCCAGCTCGCCCAGCGCCCGGTCGGCGCCGCCACCCGCGACACCTTCGCCTACGTGGAAACCCCGGTCGGCGAGCCCGGCCCCGGTCAGATCCTGGTGAAGAACCAGTACCTGTCGCTGGACCCGGCCATGCGCGGCTGGATGAACGACGCCAAGTCCTACATCGCCCCGGTGGCCATCGGCGACGTGATGCGCGCCCTGGGCGTGGGCAAGGTGATCGCCTCGCAGCACCCGGACTTCAAGGTCGGCGACGAAGTGAACGGCGCCCTCGGCGTGCAGGACTACTTCCTCGGCGAGCCCAAGGGCTTCTACAAGGTCGACAGCCAGCGCGCGCCGCTGCCGCTGTACCTGTCCGCGCTGGGCATGACCGGCATGACGGCCTATTTCGGCTTCCTCGACGTCGGTCTGCCCCAGGCCGGTGACACCGTGGTGGTCTCCGGCGCTGCCGGCGCGGTGGGCAGCGTGGTCGGGCAGATCGCCAAGATCAAGGGTTGCCGCGTGGTCGGCATCGCCGGTGGCGCCGACAAGTGCCGCTACCTGATCGACGAACTGGGCTTCGACGGTGCCATCGACTACAAGGCCGAGGACGTCAACGCCGGCCTCAAGCGCGAGTGCCCCAAGGGCGTGAACGTGTTCTTCGACAACGTCGGCGGCGACATCCTCGACGCCGTGCTGGCCCGCCTGGCGCCTAAGGCGCGGGTGGTGATCTGCGGCGCAATCAGCCAGTACAACAACAAGGAAGCCGTACGCGGCCCGGCCAATTATCTGTCGCTGCTGGTCAACCGCGCGCGCATGGAAGGCATGGTGGTGATGGACTACGCCCACCGCTTCCAGGAAGGCTTCAAGGACATGGCGAGCTGGATCGCCGAGGGCAAGCTGAAGTCGAAGGAAGACATCGTCGAGGGCCTGGAAACCTTCCCCGAGACCCTGGCCAAGCTGTTCAGCGGCGAGAACTTCGGCAAGCTGGTGCTCAAGGTCTGACCGCACCGTCGCAGGTGCCCCGTTCGGTGCACACGCCGGCCCTCTCCCCGCCCTCTCCCTGAAGGGAGAGGCGCTCTTGATCTTGTAGGAGCGAGCTTGCTCGCGAACCCGCCCCGCACCGGCATTGCCGAAGGGAATGTTCGCGAGCAAGCTCGCTCCTACAGACAAGCCCTCACCGCCTGCACGCTTTCCGCGCTCTATCTCGATGATATCCGACAAGCTCTGTTGAGCCTTTCCAGCTAGGATTTCCCCTGGTCGACTCCAAGGAAGATCCCCCCGAATGTCCTTCGCCCGTTGGCTGCCCGGTCTGGACAGCCTGCTGCACTACCGTTTCGACTGGCTGCCGCGTGATGTGCAGGCTGGCTTGTCGGTGGCCGCGGTGCAGATTCCCACCGCCATCGCCTATTCGCAGATCATCGGCTTCCCGCCGCAGGTAGGGCTGTACGCCTGCATCCTGCCAATGCTGATCTACGCCATCGTCGGCAGCTCGCGGCAGCTGATGGTCGGCCCGGACGCCGCCACCGCCGCCATGGTCGCGGCGGCCATCACGCCGCTGGCGGCGGGCAACCCGGAGCGCCTGCTGCAGCTGTCGATGATAGTCGCGGTCATGGTCGGAGCGCTGTCCATCGCCGCCGGCTTCGCCCGCGCCGGCTTCGTCGCCAGCTTCCTCTCGCGGCCCACGCTGGTGGGCTACCTGAACGGCATCGGCCTGAGCCTGATCGCCGGGCAACTGGGCAAGATTCTCGGCTACCACAGCGAGACCAGTGGCTTCGTCCGCGGCTTGATAGCCCTGGTGCGCAACCTCGCCGACACGCACCTGCCGACCCTGGCGCTGGGCATCGGCACCCTGGCGCTGATGATCCTGCTGCCACGCCGCTACCCGAAGATTCCCGGCGCCCTGGTGGGTGTGCTGTTCGCCTCGCTGATCGCCGCCCTGTTCGGCCTGGACCAGTACGGCATCAAGCTGCTCGGCGAAGTACCCCAGGGCCTGCCACAGCTGAGCTGGCCGAAGACCAGCGTCGAGGAGCTGGGCAGCCTGTTCCGCGATGCCATGGGCATCACCATCGTCAGCTTCTGCAGCGCCATGCTCACTGCACGCAGCTTCGCCGCCCGCCACGGCTACGCCATCGATGCCAACCACGAGTTCATGGCGCTGGGCATGGCCAACATCGGCGCGGGGATTTCCCAGGGCTTCGTCATCAGCGGCGCCGACTCGCGCACCGCGGTGAACGACATGGTCGGCGGCAAGAGCCAGCTGGTCGGGGTGGTCGCCGCGCTGGTGATCGGCCTGGTCCTGCTGCTGTTCAGCAAGCCGCTGGGCTGGGTACCGATGCCGGCGCTGGGCGCGGTGCTGCTGATGGCCGGCTGGGGGCTGATCGACTTCCGCGCGCTGCGCGGTTTCTGGGCGCTGAGCCGGTTCGAGTTCGGCTTGTGCGTGCTGACCACGGCCGGCGTGCTCAGCGTCGGCGTGCTGCCGGGCATCTTCGTCGCGATCATGCTCGCCCTGCTGCGTCTGCTTTATCTCACCTATCGCCCGCACGACGCGGTGATGGGCTGGGTGCATGGCATCGATGGCCAGGTGGAGCTGGAGCAATACCCCAATGCTCGCACCCTGCCGGGGCTGGTGATCTACCGGTTCGACGCGCCGATCCTGTTCTTCAACGCCGACTACTTCAAACAGCGTCTGCTGGAAGTAGTGGCCGAAGCACCGAACGCGCGCGCGGTGCTGCTCAATGCCGAGGGCATCCTCAACCTGGACATCAGCGGCCTGACGTCGCTGCGCGAAGCGCAACAGACCCTCGATGCACAAGGCGTGCACCTGTCCCTGGCGCGGGTGACCGGCGAGACGCTGGCGATGCTCAAGCGCTCCGGCGCTCTGGGCGAGGTGAAGCCGCCGCTGGTATTCAGCTCGGTACGCGCGGGCGTCAACGCCTACCGGCGTGTCCACCAGCAGCGCAAGCGCGAACAGGCCGCCGCCGAGCAGGTGGCGTCGGCATCACAGACGGAACTGCCCGACCAGCCCCTGTAGCTCACGGCTGAGCTGCGCCAGCTCGACGCTGGAAGACGCGGTGGATTCCATGGCCTGCGCCGATTCGTCGGCGATGCCACGGATGCTGCTGACGCTGCGACTGATCTCCTCGGCCACCGCGCTCTGCTGCTCGGAAGCGGCGGCGATCTGCTGGTTCATCTGGTGGATCACCGCCACCGCCGCGGCGATGGTGCCCAGCGCGGCCTCGGTCTGCACCGCGTCGCCCACGGTCATTTCCACCAGCGCATGACTGCGCTGCATGCGCTGCACCGACGTATTCGCACCATTCTGCAGGGCGGCGATCAGCGTCTCGATCTCGGCGGTGGATTGCTGGGTGCGCCGCGCCAGCGCCCGCACCTCATCGGCCACCACGGCAAAGCCCCTGCCCTGCTCGCCGGCCCGCGCCGCCTCGATGGCGGCGTTCAGCGCCAGCAGGTTGGTCTGCTCGGCGACGTTCTTGATCACGTCCAGCACGCTGCCGATGCTCTGGCTCTCGCGGCCGAGCTGTTCGATGCTCTGGGTGGCTGCGCGCACGGCGTCGGCCAGTTGTTCGATGCGACCGAGGGTCTGGCGTACCACGTCCTGCCCGCTGGCGACCTTGCCGTCGGCCTGTTCGGCGGAGCTGGCGGCCTCCTCGGCATTGCGCGCCACGTCGTGGACGGTGGCGGCCATCTGGTTCATCGCCGTGGCAACCTGGTCGGTCTCGGCTTTCTGGCTGTTCACCCCGTGCTGGGTGCGCTCGGTGACGCTGGACAGCGCCTGCGCCGAGGCAGTGATCTGCCCCACGCCGTCGCTGAGGCGGCTGACGATGCCGCGCAGGCTGTCGGCCATGCTGCCGACCGCGCCCATCAGTTGGCCGACCTCATCCTTGCGCCGCACCTCGATGCTCACGCTGAGGTCGCCTTCGGCAATGCGCCGAGCCATGCCGATCACCTGGCGCAGCGGTCGCACGATCATCCAGGTGATCAGCAGCGAGGCCAGTGCGCCAACCAGCAGCGCCAGCGCCGCGGAAGCGACGATCATCAGCGTGTTGGTGCGCAATTGGCTCTGCATGGCCGCGCGCTGGGCAGCATAGGCATCGTCGACCTGTTGCATGACCAGCGCCGCGCGGTCATTCATCTGCGCGTGGACCTGCTTTTCCTGCTCCAGGCTGGCGGTGTACTCGTCGAGCTTCTCGACAAAGGCGTTGATGTTGGTGATGACGTCCTTGAGCACCGAAACGTAGGTCGGATCGGTGATCGCCTGCTGCAGCTTGGCGGACAGCTCCAGCGCCTCGGCGGCGGACTTGATGCGACCTCCCTGGGCCTTCTCGCCGTCGGTTTCACCCTCGCCGCCGGCCTCCATGCGTGAGCGCGCCTCGTTCAGGCCCTGCAGCACCAGGCGGTAGAGCTGGCTGACCTGGGCGGCCTGCTGCAGCAGTTCCTCGCCCTTCTGGCCCTGGGAGTCCTTGAGTTCGTAGGCTCCGTCATCGGCGAGGCTGGATTGCAGGATGTCCAGGCTGTTGGATGCGCCGCTCACCGACCAGGTGGCGGCGTCCAGCGACAGACGCCGGCTCTTGCTGGATTTCTCGAAGCTGGCGAAGGCGGCCAGGTAGTCGGCAACGCCCTGCTCCACGCGGGCCATGGCTGCGGCCTGTTCCGGCCGGGCCTTGAGTCGCGCCACCGCCTCGCCGAGGTTGCCGGCGTGTTCGCGCAGGCGCTTGGCGGAGGTATCGCTGGCGTCGATCACGAAGTCCTTCTCGCTCTGGCGCATCTCCAGCAACTCGCGGTTGATGGTCGACATATCGCCGAGCAGGTCGAAGCGCTGGGAAATCGCCCGTAGCGAGGTCACGCCGATCACCGCCACCAGAGCGGTCAGCAACAGCACCAGGCCGAATCCGATGGCCAGTTTCTTCGCCGTTCCCATATCGGCCAGACGACGCTGCACGAAGGCAACCATGGCTTCTCCCCCCATCCGCAAAAGGCGCCGCAGGAAATCCCGAAGGTCTCCTGATCGTTATCGTTGCTTTTGCCCGGAACATTAGGAGCGCCGCACACCGACTGGATAGAGGGCGCGGCGGTGATGGCACGGTGATGCTGCAGAGAGATACGTGGAGGTCGTATCCAGAACACTGAAAAGAACCTTCCAGGCAGGTATTCAGAAATTGCTGACAGCGAGCCGACAGCCTGACCGTTCAGATTCCGACCCCTGTCCTTCTTCTCCAGGTGCTCGGATGAACGCCTATTACCAACTGATGCTGCAGCGCCCGCTGGCGGGATTCGCCCAGGAACTCCTGCTGCCGGAGCTGTACCGCGAACAGCGCCGCCTCGATCCGCTGCTGCTGGCTCGCGGGCAATTGCCGATCCGCCGTTTCGTGTGCCCGCAGGTTGGCGGAGAGGTCGAGCGTGAATGGCCGGACGGCTGGTTCGATGCGCAGGCCGGCTGGTGCCTGGTGCACGATATCGTCAGCCTGATTCACGGCAGCACGCTGGGCTTTACCCGCCGTGACGCACTGCTCGCGGAACTCTTCGCCCTCGGCGAACGGCTGGACGTCGCGCGCATGGGCGACATCCACTGGCAGCTCGGGCTGGAACTGGAATTCGCCTGACGCCGCTGCGCCAGGCGCGGCGTCCTACTTCGGACGAATCATGCTGAAGGTGTCGCGGGTGTAGCTGTACTGGGTGCCGCCCAGGCGCCCGACCAGATCCAGCTTCGCCGGATCGACGTGGCGCTCGTCCAGCATCACCGACTCGTCGATGTGCGCCAGCAGCACGCGGGCGAAGATCAGCATGCTGGAGGGATTTTCCGCCGGGTACGGCAGGATTTCCGCCAACTGGCATTCGAAGGCCACCGGCGCGCCGACCACGCGGGGCGGCGCCACGCGTTCGCTGGGCACCGTGGCAATGCCGGCGTGCTCGATCTCGCTGACGCCGTGGGGCAGCCAGGCGGCGGTGGCGTTCATGTTCTCGGCCTGAGCGGCGCTGACCAGGTGGATCACCAGCTCGCCGGTCTCGCGCACGTTGCGCAGGGTGTCCTTGACGCTGCCGTCCTCGCGCACGCTGGTGTTGACCAGCAGGGTCGGCGGCGAATCGCTGATGACCTGGAAGAAGCTGAACGGCGCCAGGTTGCTCTGGCCGTCCGCGGACAAGGTGCTGACCCAGGCGATCGGCCGCGGCGTGACGGTGGAGGCCAGCCAGCGGTAGGCCTCGGCCTTGGACAGTTGGGTTAAGTCGAGTTGCATGAGCTGATCCTGGCAGAACGGCGGGCGATGCGGTGGGAAAGGCACGGGCCGCTTCACGCGGCCCGGCGATACGCGGCTCAGCGGCCGGCGCGGGATTCCTTGATGTAGAAGCGCGCGCGGCTGGCCTTGTCGGCGCAACCGTCGTAGGCCTCGACCTGCTGCTGGGTCTTGGCGGCGGTCAGCAGACCGACGGCCTTGGAGTAGCTGACGGTGCCGGCGAAACCTTCGGCCTTGGCCAGGTCCAGTTCGTGCCAGGCGGTGTTCAGCTCGTTGGCGCAGCTGTCACGGTTGACGGTCTTGCCCGAGCAGCCGGCGACGGCGAGCAGCAGGGCGATGATCAGGGGAATGCGCGGCATGACGAAACTCCTGGAAGTATTCGGGGGTGAATCCAGCTTAGAACGCGGCGCAGAGGCCTGCCGGACGGCGCCGCAGTATGCCATCGGACGGATGGCATTCAAGCGGCTACTACACTGTTTGCCCACGGGGTATCCCGACAAGGAGAAGGATCATGGTGCACCAGGGCAGCTGCCATTGCGGGCAGATCGCGTTCGAAGTGGAAGGGGATGTCGGTGAAGTCGTGTCATGCAACTGCTCGATCTGCCGGCGCAAGGGCTCGCTCCTGTGGTTCGTGCCGCGCGGCAAGCTGAAGCTGACGACTCCTGAGAGTGCGATGAGCACCTATACGTTCAACACCCATCGCATCGAACACCGTTTCTGCCCCACCTGCGGCTGTGCGCCGCTGGCCTATGGCGCCATGCCGGACGGCACGCCGATGGCGGCGATCAATGTGCGCTGCCTGCCGGGCGTGGACCTGGCGGGGCTGACGGTGAAGGAGTACGACGGCAAGAGCGTGTGAGACGGCCCGCCCCATCCAGCACGAGCAACCGCCTGTAGGAGCGAACTTGCTCGCGAACCGCACCCTGCCAGCCGCACCGGCAAACGCCTGAGTAGGATGGCGTGGAGCGAAGCGATACCCATCGCTCTCATGCACCGACAGCAGCATGGGTATCGCAAGCTCCACCCATCCTACGTTGGTGCTCCGTCGTGATGCCGGTGCGGGCCGGTATGGCCCGCACCTGTAGGGGAACGCCGGGATCAGCGCTCGGCGCGGAAACGCAGGTACTCGACCACTTCGTCCTGGGTGCCGCGGAACTCCACGCGTTCGCCCTTGCTCTCGCGCTGGAAGGCATACATCGGGTCGTAATACTCGCCGAGCAAACCTTCGATCCAGCCCCGGTGCAGGTCCACCGCGCCGCTGCGCTTCTGCTCTTCCAGGGCTTCATCCATGATCGCAGCGAGGCGCTGGTAACGCTCGCCGCCCAGGCGCTTGACGATGCCCGACAAGCTCTTGCGCAAGTACGCGGCGAAGGAGTCGAAACCGCCCTCCTCGCCGACCACCTGCACGTGGTCGGCGCACAGGTCGACCACATAGTCCTTGAGGATGCGCTCCACGCGCTGCTCGAAGCTGTCTTCCAGCCATACCAGCGGGTAGTGCTGCATGCCCTGGTACAGCTCCAGCGGCACCGAGCAGCTGCCGACGATGCGGCCTTCGTCCTCCAGCACGAACTGCTCCATGCCGGCGTGGCGCTTTTTCAGGATGTCGATGGCCAGGCGGTTTTCGAAATCGATCTGAGCAGGCTGCGGCGTGGCGCGGCGGCCGAAGGCGGAGCCGCGATGGTTGGCGTGGCCTTCCAGGTCCAGGCTGTTGGCCAACTGGGCGATGACTTCGGTCTTGCCGGTGCCGGTCAGGCCGCCCACCAGCATGAACTGGCATTCCTCAACGGCGGCGCGGGTGGTGTCGAAGAGGAAACCGCGCATCGCCTTGTAGCCGCCGACCACCCGCGGGTACTCGATGCCGGCCTCGGTCTTCAGCCATTGCTGGGTGATCTGCGAACGCAATCCGCCACGGAAGCAGTACAGGTAGCCCTCGGGGTTGGCCCTGGCGAAGTTCGCCCAGGCTTCGATGCGCTCGGCCTTGAGCTTGCCCATGACCAGCTCGTGGCCCAGGGCAATGGCCGCCTGCTGGCCGTTCTGCTTGTAGCAGGTGCCGACCTTCTGCCGCTCGATGTCATTCATCAGCGGCAGGTTGATCACGTTGGGGAACGCGCCCTTGTCGAATTCGACCGGGGCGCGCACGTCCATCATCTTCACATCGCCGAGGAACAGCTCGCGGTAGTGGCGGGTGTTGTCGCGCATCACATCACCTCGACCGCGTGACGCTGTCGGCCGACCAGTTCGCCGATGGGCGCCAGGTCCATGCCCAGCTCCTTCGCCGTGGCGAGGAACTGCGCCTCGCCGTCCGGCTCCACCGCCACCAGCAGGCCGCCGCTGGTCTGCGGGTCGCACAGCAGCAGCTTGTGCAGCTCGGGCAGCGGCGCGATGCGCTCGCCGTAACTGTCGAAGTTGCGCAGGGTGCCGCCGGGCACGCAACCGGCTTCCAGGTAGTACTCGACGCTGGCCAATCGCGGCACGGCGTCATAGCTCACGCGCGCGGTCAGGCCGCTGCCGTCGGCCATTTCCACCAGGTGGCCGAGCAGACCGAAACCGGTGACGTCGGTCATCGCCTTCACGCCCTCGAGCTTGCCGAAGCGCGCGCCGGGCTTGTTCAGGGTGCACATCCAGTCGCGGGCGAGGCCCACGTCCTCGGCGCGCAGCTTGGCCTTCTTCTCGGCGGTGGTGAGGATGCCGATGCCCAGCGGCTTGGTCAGGTACAGCTTGCAGCCGGCAGTAGCGGTGTCGTTACGCTTCATGAAGCGCTTCTCCACCAGCCCGGTGACGGCCAGGCCGAAGATCGGCTCGGGAGCGTCGATGGAGTGCCCTCCGGCCAGCGGAATGCCGGCTTCGTCGCAGACCTTGCGGCCACCGGCGATCACTTCGCGGGCGATTTCCGGCGCCAGCACGTTCACCGGCCAACCGAGGATGGCGATGGCCATCAGCGGGTCGCCGCCCATGGCGTAGATGTCGCTGATGGCGTTGGTGGCGGCAATGCGGCCGAAGTCGAAGGGATCGTCGACGATCGGCATGAAGAAATCGGTGGTGGACACCACGCCGCGCTCGGCGTCGATTTCGTAGACGGCGGCGTCATCGCGCGAGGCGTTGCCGACCCACAGCCTGGGGTCGAGGTTCTGCGCGCCGCTGCCCGCGAGGATGACCTCCAGGACCTTGGGGGAAATCTTGCAGCCACAGCCGGCACCATGGCTGTACTGGGTCAGGCGGATCGGTTCGCTCATCGGGAGGCTCCGGGCAGGGAAATCAAACGGCGATTCTAGCAAAGCCCGGCTTGGCGCGGCCGCTGCCCCGGGCGTATCGTCGCAGGGTTCGTAACTCGGAGTTGCCCCATGTCAAAACAGATCGCGCTGGTACTCGGTTCCGGCGGCGCGCGCGGTTATGCGCATATCGGAGTGATCGAGGAGATCGAACGGCGCGGCTATGAGGTGGTGTGCATCGCCGGCTGCTCGATGGGCGCGGTGATCGGCGGCATCTACGCCGCCGGAAAACTCGGCGAATACCGCGACTGGGTGGAAAGCCTGGACTACCTCGACGTGCTACGCCTGCTCGACGTCAGCTTCCGCCTCGGCGCCATCCGTGGTGAGCGGGTCTTCGGCAAGATCCACGAAATGCTCGGCGAGATCGACATCGAGCAGCTGCCGATCCCCTACACGGCAGTGGCCACCGACCTCACCAACCAGCAGGAAATCTGGTTCCAGGAAGGCTGCCTGCACCAGGCCATGCGCGCCTCGGCGGCGATCCCCAGCCTGTTCACTCCGGTCATGCAGGGCACCCGCATGCTGGTGGACGGCGGCCTGCTGAACCCGCTGCCGATCGTGCCGGTGGTGTCGACCCATGCCGACCTGATTGTCGCGGTCAACCTCAACGCCACCAACCAGCGCCAGTATTCGCTGCCGGTGATCGAGCGCCCCGCGGCACTCAAGGGCCGTTTCGACTCGGTGATTTCCGGGCTGTCGAACAAGCTCAGCTTCTTCCGCCGCGGCGACGTCGAACCGCCACCCGAACTGATCGCCGACGCCCTGCTGCACCCGGTGCCGGCCGCCTCCGAAGAGCCCGCCGAGCCGGAAATGCAGCAACCCGCCGCCGCCCCGCAGGCCAAGGGCTCGCCGCGCTCGGCCACCGGCAGCCATGTGATCGACAGCAGCAGCCCGGCCTCGCTGCTGGAGCTGGTGAACCAGAGCTTCGAGGTGATGCAGACATCGCTCGCGCAGTACAAGATCGCCGGCTACCCGCCGGACATCCTGATCAACGTGCCCAAGCGGGTCTGCCGCTTCTTCGAGTTCTACAAGGCCCCCGAACTCATCGCCCTCGGCCGGCAGATCGCCAGCGATACGCTGGATCGGTATGAGGCGGAGAATCCTTACTGATCGGGCTGGTGCTCTTCCGACAAGAGCGATGAATCGCGGGCAGGTTTCGACTTTGGGCGGTTCGCGAGCAAGCTCGCTCCTACGAAGAGCCTGCGCATTGATCCGGCTTTGGCTTTGGCTCTTGAAGACTTCCAGAGAAATATCCGCGCACTCCGAAGGGCCCCGTTCAGGAGGCCTCGTTGAAGCGCAGTTTCAGGGGTTGAGCGACATGGATGTCGCGAGAGCGGCGATGGGCCAGGGATGGCCCTTCGACGCGTGCCCCTGAAACTGCGATTCAACGAGGGAATTTTTCGCCCCAAGCGAAAAACCGGATGTCCGGGGCAAGACCTTTGCCTACTTTGGGGCGTTTGCCAAAGTAGGTCGCCCGAGGGGGCGAAACACGAAGCCCGCGCGTACGCCGAAGCGGCGCATGAACACCCAGCCCGAGGCGAGGGCATCGCGGACAAAGTCCGCTCCTACGAGATCAAAAGCCCCTCACCCTGACCCTCTCCCGCAAGCGGGAGAGGGGACCGTTCGGCACAAGGCGAAACGATGGCGTCAGCCCCCCGACCGTCCCGCCAAACAGGGCCTGCAGCCAGGATCGAGCAGATAAGGCGCCCTGGCCAACTATCCCAGAAACAGGTTTGTAGGGCGCATAACGCGCCAGCGTTATCCGCCGCGGTGGCATCGGCGGATAACCCGTCCCGGGTTATGCGCCCTACTCGTAACGAACTGGCACCGTGCGTTCAGCCCTCGCGCAAGCGATAACCGACGCCTGCCTCGGTCACGATAAACCGCGGCGTCGCCGGATCATCCGCGAGCTTCTGCCGCAGGTGCCCCACCACCACCCGCAGGTAATGCGTGTCCTCGGTATGCGTCGGCCCCCAGATATCCTTCAGCAATTGCTGCTGGGTCACTACCCGGCCCACATGGCGCGCCAGGGTCGAGAGCACCGCGTACTCCTTGCGCGTCAGCGAGACCTCCTCGCCATCCAGCAGCACCCGCCGATAGGAGAAATCCACACTCAGCGGCCCCACCACAACCACCGCCTCCTGCGTCTCGCCACTGGCCCCCTGGCGCAGCAGCACACGGATGCGCGCGAGGAATTCCTGGATGCCGAAGGGTTTGGTCACGTAGTCGTTGGCACCGCTGTCCAGCGCCAGCACCTTCTCGCTTTCGCTGGCGCGCACCGAGAGCACCAGCACCGGCACCTGCGACCACTCGCGCAGTTCGCGCAGCACGTCCTGGCCGTCCTTGTCCGGCAGGCCGAGGTCGAGCACCACCAGGTCCGGGCGGCCCAGCGCGGCCTGGGCCAGGCCCTCTTCGCCGGTGCCGGCTTCGAGCACCTTGTAACCGCCGGCGCTGAGGCTGATACGGAGGAACTTGCGGATCTGCGGTTCGTCGTCGACGACCAGGATGGTGGCGGCGCTGGCGTTCATCGGCAGTCCGGACTGGCTGGGGGCGTCCAGCTTGAGCCTTTCAGACAGCGGCATCAAGCTGCTCCAGGTCCGGCTGCTGCTGCAGCGGCAGGTGCAGCACGAGAGTGGTGCCGCGCCCGTCGATGCCGTCCTCGACGGTGATCCGCCCGCCGTGGGCGCCGACCATGCCCTGGCAGATTGCCAGGCCCAGCCCGGTGCCCTGCCCGCCCCGATCACCGCGCGCGGCGGTGTAGAACATGTCGAAGATCTTCTCGCGCTCGGCCAGCGGAATACCCGGCCCTTCGTCGCTGACCAGGAAGCGCAGTTCCTCCTCGCCCTGCTCCACTGCCACCCGCAGGCGGCCTTGGGGCGGCGAGAAGCGCGCGGCGTTTTCCAGCACGTTGACCAGCGCCTGCTCGATCAGCGCGGCGTGCACATAAAGCAGCGGCAGCTCCGGCGCGACACGGGTTTCCACCCGATACGGCGCGACCACCGCACGCAGGCGATTGAGCGCGCTGCCGACTATGTCGCCGGGCGACACCCAGTCCCGCGACAGCTTCAGGCCGCCGTGGCCCAGACGGGTCATGTCCAGCAGGTTCTGGATGTAGCGGTCGAGGCGCTCGGCCTCGTCGCGGGTGCTTTCCAGCAGCTCGCGGCGATCCGGCGGCGGGATGGCATCGCCGAGGGCCAGCAGGCTGTCGATGGCGCCGCGCATGGAGGTCAGCGGTGTGCGCAGGTCATGGCTGACCGAGGCCAGCAGCGCGCTGCGCAATTGTTCGGTTTCGCCGTGCAGGCGCGCGGCTTCGAGGTCTTCGGCGAGACGCGCACGGGCCAATGCCTGCGCCAGCGGTTGACCGAGAGCAGCCAGCAGGCGACGGCGCGACCCGGACAAAGGTTGCGAATCGCGCGGGCTGACGCCGAGCAGCGCCAGCGGGCCGTCCTCGCCGGACAGCGGCCACCACCACCAGCGCCCGCCCGGCAGCGTGCCGGTACCCAGGCCGGCGGGCTGGTCGTGCTGCCAGGCCCAGTCGGCGGCGGCACGCTCCTGGTCTTCCAGTGTGCGGTTGAGGCCGCCCTCCAGTTTCCATTCGCCGTTGACCCGGCCGAGCAGGCAGATATCCAGCCCCTCCCAACCGCCCAGCTGCTGCGCGGCGGCGGCCATCACCGCCTGGCGGTCGGTGGCGGCGGTGAGCTTGCGCGACAGTTCGAGCATCTGGCTGGTCTCTTCCTGGGTCTCGCGCAGCGCCTGCAGTTGCCGGCGCTGGCGGGCCGCGAGGTTGCCGGTGAGGCCGGCCATGAGCAGGAAGAACAGCAGCGTCAGCACGTCTTCTTCGCGCTGGATGGAGAATGAAAAATGCGGCGGGATGAACAGGAAGTCGTAGGCCAGGAACGACAGCACCGCGCAGGCCAGCGCCGGACCGAGGCTGCTGCGGACTGCCACCAGCAGCACCGCAGCGAGGAACACCAGGGAGATGTTCGGCAGCTCCAGCACACTGGCCACCGCCCAGGCCAGGGCGCTGGCACAACCGGCGGCCACGGCGGCGAGCAGGTAGTTACCCCAGGGCCAGCGCGTCTGCGGGCGGACCCTGAGCGGTGCGAAGTCGGCCTCGCTGTCGAGCACGCTGATTTCCAGCCCATCGCCCAGGCGCAGCAGGCGCGCGGCGAGGCCGCCGCCGAGCAGCCGGCGATACCAGCGCTGCCGTGAGCGGCCGACCAGCAGCAGGGTGGCGCGACGTTCCTTGGCGTGTTCGACCAGGGTCCGCGCAACTTCGCCGCCACGCAGTTCGACCACGTCGCCGCCCAGCCGCTCGGCCAGTTGCTGGGCATTCTGCAGTTGCATGCGCGACGCTTCGCTGCGCGCTTCACCGGTATCGACGTGAATCAGCGACCAGGGTAGATGCCGGCGCTCGGCGACGCGACTGGCATGGCGCACCAGGCGCTCGGCGTTGTGTTCACCATCCACCCCCACCAGCAGCCTGCCGCGCACAGCGGGTGCGTCGCCGCCCTGCTGGCGGTAGCGATGGGCGAGATCGTCGTCCACCCGCGCGGCGGCGGTCTGCATGGCCAGTTCGCGCAGGGCGGTGAGGTTGGTCTGGCTGAAGAAGGCATCGATGGCGGCGCGGGCCTGCTCGGGCACGTAGACCTTGCCCTCGCGCAGGCGCTCCAGCAGCTCGCGCGGCGGCAGGTCGACCAGCAGCAGTTCGTAGGCTTCCTGCAATACCCAGTCGGGTACGGTTTCGCGCACCTGGACGCCGGTGATGTCGCGCACCTGGTCGTTGAGGCTTTCCAGGTGCTGGACGTTGACCGTGGTGTAGACATCGATACCGGCGGAGAGCAGCTCCTGGATGTCCTGCCAGCGCTTGGCGTGGCGGCTGCCGGGGGCGTTGCTGTGCGCCAGTTCGTCCACCAGCGCCAGCGCCGGCGGGTCGCCGAGCAGGCCGTCGAGGTCCATTTCCTCCAGGGTGATGCCCCGGTAGAGCGAGCGCTTGAGCGCCTGCTGCGGCAGGCCGGCGAGCAAGGCTTCGGTCTCGGCGCGGCCATGGGTTTCGACGACGCCGACGCGCAACTTCACGCCCTGGCGCAACTGGCTCTGGGCGGCCAGCAGCATGGCGTAGGTCTTGCCGACGCCCGGTGCGGCGCCGAGGAATACCTTGAGACGGCCACGCCCCATGGGAGGCAGGTCGGCCAGCAGGGCGTCGGCGCGGTTGGGGTCGGTCATCGGGCTATCCTCGGAGCGCTCCGGGCGCTCGTTCTAATGAGGGAGCGAGTTCACGGAACCCTCTCCCCAGCCCTCTCCCTGAAGGGAGAGGGAGCCGTCCTCTGCCAACGGACGGCCCTGCGTTTTTCCTCGTACCGCGGCAGGCTCGGTACTGGCGCTGGAGTCTAGCGAGGCAGGCTGGCCAGGGCCATGTTCAGCGCCAGCACGTTGACCACGGCGGGGCCGATCAGCGGGCGTTCGGTGTGGGCTTCCACCAGTTTCTCCAGGCTCGCCGCCGCTACGCCACGTTCCTGGGCGATGCGCGGCACCTGGTACAGCACGGCGGCGGGCGGCAGCTGTGGGTCGAGGCCGCTGCCGGAAGTGGTGACCAACGCCAGCGGCACCGGCTGCGCGCCGACCTGTTGGGCGGCGGCGTCCCTGGCGATGCGTTCGGCCAGCGCCGGGTTGCCGGGCGCGAGGTTGCTGGCGCTGCTGGAGACGGTGGCGAAATCGCCGGCCGAAGGGCGCGAATGGAACCACTGGGCGCCGTCGAACTTCTGCGCGATCAGTGCCGAGCCGCGCACGTTGCCCTGGTCATCGCGGACCAGGCTGCCGTTGGCCTGGTCGTGGAAAGCGACCTGGGCGATGCCGGTGACGGCCAGCGGATAGGCGACGCCGGTGACGGCGCTGAGCAGGAGCAGCGAGGCAATGGCGGGGCGGAGTTGGTTGAGCATTTTTCGTGTTCCTCTGTTGGGTCGGGAGCGGGGCTGGCTGCCCTCTCCCCCGCCCTCTGACTAGGCGTCCCCCCCTGAAGAGAGAGGGAGTAAAAGCAATTCGGCGTAATCCGATACTTCCGCTCACTCCGATCAACCCCTTCTCCATTAGGGGGCGAGGGAGTTGTTCGGAGCGCCCGGCGAGCTCCATATTTCCCGATACCACCGGACGGTCCCCTCTCCCTTCAGGGAGAGGGTCAGGGAGAGGGTGCACAGCACCAGCACCTCCCTTCAGTCGATCAAAGAAGCCGGTCAAGCCAGGCCCACGGCCACCAGAATCATGTCGATCAGCTTGATCCCCACGAACGGCGCCACCAGCCCGCCCACGCCGTAGATCAGCAGGTTGCGGCGCAGCAGCTGCGAGGCGTCGCTGGCCTGCACGCGCACGCCGCGCAGGGCCAGGGGGATCAGCGCGACGATGATCAGCGCGTTGAACACGATGGCCGAGAGGATGGCGCTCTGCGGGCTGGCCAGCCGCATCAGATTGAGCACGCCCAGCTGCGGGTAGATGCCGGCGAACAGCGCGGGGAGGATGGCGAAGTACTTGGCCACGTCGTTGGCCACCGAGAAGGTGGTCAGCGCGCCACGGGTCACCAGCAGCTCCTTGCCCACCTGCACCACGTCCAGCAGCTTGGTCGGATCGCTGTCCAGGTCCACCAGGTTGGCGGCCTCGCGGGCAGCCTGGGTGCCGTCGTTCATGGCCATGCCGACATCCGCCTGGGCCAGCGCCGGGGCGTCGTTGGCACCGTCGCCGCACATGGCGACCATGCGGCCGTCGCCCTGCTCCTGGCGGATGCGCGCCAGCTTCTTCTCGGGCGTGGCCTCGGCGATCACGTCGTCCACGCCGGCTTCGGCAGCGATGGCGGCGGCGGTCAGCGGGTTATCGCCGGTCACCATCACGGTGCGGATGCCCATGCGGCGCAGCTCGGCGAAGCGCTCGCGGATGCCCGGCTTGACCACGTCCTTGAGGTGGATGGCACCCAGCAGCTTGCCGTCGGCCACCACCAGCAGCGGCGTGCCGCCGCTCTGGGCGATGCGCTCGATTTCCTTGGCCAGGCTTTCGGGCATCTGCGTGCGGTCCAGGCCGACGAAGGCCAGCGCGGCGTCCACCGCCCCCTTGCGGTAGACGTGGCCGTCGAAGTCGATGCCCGACAGGCGCGTCTCGGCGCTGAAGGCAATCGGCGTCACGCGGGCGCGGTCCGGCTCCGGCAGGATGATCTGCGCACGGAGGAACTCGACAATCGACTTGCCCTCGGGCGTGTCATCGGCCAGCGAGGCGAGGAACGCGCCCTCGGCCAGTTCCAGTGGCTGCACGCCAGAGGCGGTGTGCAGGGCGCTGCAACGGCGGTTGCCGAAGGTGATGGTGCCGGTCTTGTCGAGCATCAGCACATGCACGTCCCCCGCCGCTTCCACGGCGCGGCCGGACTTGGCGATGACGTTCAGGCGCACCAGGCGGTCCATGCCGGCGATGCCGATGGCCGAGAGCAGGCCGCCGATGGTGGTGGGGATCAGGGTCACCAGCAGCGCCACCAGGAACACCAGCGGCAGGTTGCCACCGACGAACAGGGCGAAGGGTTTCAGGGTCACCACCACCAGCAGGAAGATCAGCGTCAGGCCGATCAGCAGGATGTCCAGCGCCACCTCGTTGGGGGTCTTCTGGCGCTTGGCGCCTTCCACCAGGGCAATCATGCGGTCGAGGGTGGACTCGCCGGGATTGGCGGTGATCTTCACCAGCAGCCAGTCGGAGACCAGCCGGGTATTGCCGGTGACGGCCGAGCGGTCGCCGCCGGACTCGCGGATCACCGGCGCGGATTCGCCGGTGATGGCGGCCTCGTTGACCGCCGCCACGCCTTCGATCACTTCGCCGTCACCGGGGATCAGTTCACCGGCTTCGACGCGTACCACGTCGCCCTTGCGCAGGCTGCTGGCGGCGACTTTCTCGAAGTTGCCGCTGGCGGTCCGGCGCATGGCCTGCAGGCCCTGAGTGCCGGCTTTCAGACTGTCCGCGCGGGCCTTGCCGCGCCCCTCGGCGAGGGCTTCGGCGAAGTTGGCGAAGAGCACGGTGAACCACAGCCACACGGCGATCTGCACGGCGACGAAGGTGGGCACCGACTCATCGCCTACCACACAGAGCACAGTGGTCAGCACGGCGGTCAGGGCCACCACCAGCATCACCGGCGAGCGTTGCAGCTGACGCGGGTCGAGCTTGACGAAGGCCTGCACCAGCGCCGGCTTCCACAGGGCGGACAGCGCGGTGCTCGGGCGTTTGTCGACGGCCTTGTTCACGGCCAGTTCCTGGGTATGTGCGTTCATAAGGGTGTTCCTCAGAAACCAAGCGTCAGGTGATCGGCCACCGGGCCCAGCACCAGCGTCGGCAGGAAGTTCAGGCCGCCCACCAGCAGGATGGTGGCGGTCAGCAGGCTGACGAACAGCAGGCCGTGGGTCGGGAAGCTGTTGGGGCCGACCGGGGTGGCCTTCTTCGCCGCCAGGCTGCCGGCGATCGCCAGCACCGGGAGGATGTAGCCGAAGCGGCCGATCAGCATGGCCAGGGCGATCATCAGGTTGTGGAACGGGGTGTTGGCGCCGAAGCCGGCGAAGGCCGAGCCGTTGTTCGCCGTGCCCGAGGTGTAGGCGTAGAGCAACTGGCTGAAGCCGTGGGCGCCGGGATTGCTCACCGCCGCGGCCGGGCCCGGCAGGCTGGCGGCGATGGCGCCGAGCACCAGCACGCCGACCGGCATCACCAGCAAGGTCGCCACCAGCAGGCGCACTTCGCGGGCTTCGAGCTTCTTGCCGAGGTACTCCGGGGTGCGCCCGACCATCAGCCCGGCGAGGAACACCGCCACCAGGACGAACAGCAGCATGCCGTAGAGGCCCGCGCCGACACCGCCGAAGATCACCTCACCGACCATCATGTTGAGCATCGCGACCATGCCCGAAAGCGGGTTGAGGCTGTCATGCATGGCGTTCACCGAACCGTTGGAGGCCGCCGTGGTGGTCACCGACCAGAGCACGCTGGCGGTGGTGCCGAAGCGGCTCTCCTTGCCTTCCAGCGGAGCGACCTGCTCCACCGGCAGCGCGCTGAGCGCCGGGTTGGGCTGGTACTCGGCCCACAGCGACACGCCAAGACCGAGGGCGAACAGCACCAGCATGCAGCCGAGGATGGCGCGGCTCTGGCGCAGGTCCTTCACGTAGTGGCCGAAGGTGAACACCAGTGCGGCCGGGATCAGGATGATCGAGACGACCTCGAACAGGTTGCTCCAGATGGTCGGGTTCTCGAACGGGTGCGCCGAGTTCACGCCGAAGAAGCCGCCGCCGTTGGTGCCCAACTGCTTGATGGCGATCTGGCTGGCCGCCGGGCCCAGCGGGATGGACTGGTCGGCGCCCTGCACGGTGAGCGCGTGGGCATAGTCGAGGAAGGTCTGCGGCACACCCTGCCAGACCAGCAGCAGCGCCAGCAGCAGGCACAGCGGGATCAGCCCGTAGAGGGTGGCGCGGGTCAGGTCGACCCAGAAGTTGCCCAGGTTGTTCGTCGACTTGCGCGAGATGCCACGGGCCAGTGCCACCAGCACGGCCAGGCCGACGGCGGCGCTGACGAAGTTCTGCACGGTCAGGCCGAGCATCTGGCTCAGGTAGCTCAGCGATGCTTCGCCGCTGTAGGCCTGCCAGTTGGTGTTGGTGACGAAGCTCACCGCGGTGTTGAACGCCAGCGTCCACTCCAGGCCCGGCAAGTGCTGCGGGTTGAGCGGCAGCAGCCCCTGCAGCAGGAGGATGGCGAAAAGCAGCGCCAGCCCGATCAGGTTGAAGGCCAGCAGCGCCAGGGTGTAGCTCTTCCAGTCCTGCTCGTCCTCGGGGTGAATGCCGCACGCGCGGTAAATCGCCCGCTCCACCGGCAGGAACAGCGGGCTGAGGAAGGTCCGCTGGCCTTCCATCACCTTGTAGTAGAAGCGCCCGAGGAACGGCGCCGGCACCAGCACCAGCGCCAGGAAGGCGACGATCAGCAACAGGTCATGACTGTTCATGACGTCTCCTAGGATCGGTCGGCGCGCAGCAGCGCCACCAGCAGGTAGATGAACAGTCCCGTGGCCAGGACCAGGGACACACCGTCGAGCACGCTCATGATCGTTTTCTCCTCACGCGGGCGATTCCATCGCTTGATGCGGCGCTTGCCGCCTGACGGAAATTTTCCGCAAGCTGCGCGTAAAGGAGCGATTCCCGCCCCCGCCGGGCGGCATAAAGAAAGCGTAAAAAACCGCTCTGGCGCGGTGATCGGAAAGCTTTGTATCCGGACCGATACACAGCGGACACGCTGGCGACACCCGTGCACCGCAGCCTCGCCGACCATGGCCCGCGCACGCGATGACGGGTTAGCATGCGAACGTCGCATGCCCCTGGCGGCCCCTGGCCATCCTGCCCCACGTTTTCCCGCGACAGGTTTCTTCATGTACCCGACCCCTACCGACGACCCACGCCGCTGGACTACCCGTGCCCTGCTGGTGGATGACGACGAGCCGATTCGCGAACTGCTCTGCGGCTACCTCGCGCGCTTCAACATCGAGACCCGCGGCGTCGCCGACGGCGTCGAGATGCGTCGCGCGCTGGAGAACGAGAGCTTCGACGTGGTAGTGCTGGACCTGATGCTGCCCGGCGAAGACGGCCTGTCCCTGTGCCGCTACCTGCGCGCCGAATCGGATATCCCGATCCTCATGCTGACCGCCCGCTGCGAGCCGGCGGACCGCATCATCGGCCTGGAACTGGGCGCCGACGACTACATGGCCAAGCCCTTCGAGCCGCGCGAACTGGTGGCGCGTATCCAGACCATCCTGCGCCGCGTGCGCGGCGGCAACCTGGTCGGCAGCGAGGAAGGCACCCGCGGCGAACCGCGCGCCCAGGTGCGCTTCGACCAGTGGCGCCTGGACAGCGTGCTGCGCCAGCTGCATGCGCCCGATGGCCTGGTGGTGCCGCTGTCCAACGCTGAATTCCGCCTGCTCTGGGTGTTCCTCGAACGCCCGCGGCGGGTGCTCAACCGCGAACTGCTGCTGGACGCGGCCCGGGGCCGCACCATCGAAGCCTTCGACCGCAGCATCGACCTGCTGGTCTCGCGCCTGCGGCAGAAGCTCGGCGACGATCCGCGCTCGCCCCGGCTGATCAAGACCGTGCGCGGCGAAGGGTACCTGTTCGATGTCCGCGAGATCGCCTGAGTCCGCGCCCGAGCGCGCGAAGGAAAAGCCCCTGGAGCGCGCCGACAGCCTGTTCGCCCGGCTGTTCGGCGTGTTCCTGCTGGCCATCGTGGTCGCCCACCTGCTGGCCTTCGCCTGGTTCCACTACTACGGCCCGCACCGCCCTGAAGGGCCACCGCCTCCGCCACCGGAGCAGGGCTTCGAGCACGGTCCGCCGCCTCAAGGTTTCGCGCCGGGCCCCGAAGGTTTCCGCCCGCCGCCTCCGCCACCACCGCGGCTGCCGTTCTGGAGCGCGCCGTTCGCCTTCCAGTTGCTGACCCTGATACTCGCCGCCGGCATCGGCGCGCGCCTGCTGGCCCGCCCGGTGCAGCGCATGGGCGACGCCGCGCTGCGCCTTTCCGAAGACCTGGACAGCCCGCCGCTGCCGGAAACCGGACCGCGCGAAGCGCGCCAGGCCGCCCACGCCTTCAACCGCATGCGCGAACGTATCCGCGAACAGGTGCAGCAACGCAGCCGCATGCTGGTGGCGGTCTCCCATGACCTGCGCACCCCGTTGTCGCGCCTGCGCCTGCGCGTCGAGGAAATCGACAACCCGCAGCTGCGCACCCGCATCGGCCAGGATCTGGCCGAGATGATCGGCATGCTCGACTCCACCCTGCACTACCTGCAGCAGGAGCGCGCCACCGAGCCGCTGCAGTGGTTCGACGTCAAAGCACTGGCCGATTCGCTGGCCGAGGACGCCTGTGAACGCGGTGCCGACGTCGGCGTGGAAGGCTTCTGCGCGCCGCTAAAGGTCCAGCCGATGGCGCTGCGCTCGTGCCTGAACAACCTGCTGGACAATGCCCTGCGCTACGCCGGCGACGTCAGCATCGAACTGCGCGACGGTACCCGCGAGGTGGAGATCCGCGTCCGCGACCACGGTCCCGGCATTCCCGCCGAACTGCGCGAGCAGGTATTCGAGCCGTTCTTCCGCCTGGAAGGTTCGCGCAACCGCAATTCCGGCGGTGTCGGCCTGGGTCTGGCCATCGCCCGTGATGCCGCGCGGCGCCAGGGCGGCGACCTGGTCTTCGAGGAAACCCCCGGCGGCGGTGCCACCGCCGTGCTGCGCCTGCCCAGAAACACAACGGCGTAACGCCGTTGTAGCCGCGAGCAAACAAAGCGCACAAACCCGCGACACAGGCGAGCCCGAGGCTGTCATCAGCGGAGAACCCTCCGCTTCGGCAACCACGGAGACTCTCCCATGATCAGCGGCGTGAGCAGCAGCTATGCGAGCTACTACACCAGCTCGCTCGCCAGGACCCAGACCGCCAGTACCACCGCCACGCAGAGCGGTAGCACTGGCGCGTCCCAGGGTGCGGCGAAATTCCAGGAAGACCTGTTCAAGTCCATCGACAGCGATGGCGACGGCAGCATCAGCAAGGACGAACTGACCAGCGCGCTGTCCTCCAGCGATGACTCGGACAGCAGCGACATCGACATCGACGCCCTGCTCAGCGAGCTGGACAGCGACAGCAGCGGTGGCATCTCCCAGGACGAACTGGCAGCGGCCATGCCACCCCCTCCCCCACCACCCGGCGACATGGGTGGCATGGGCATGGGCGACTCCGCCGAGGACCTGATCAGCGCCCTGGACAGCGACGGCGACGGCAGCATCAGCAGCGACGAGCTCTCCGCCCTGGGCAGCAGCGACGACGACAGCGAGCGCCTGAGCGAACTGTTCAGCCAACTCGACACCGACGGCAGCGGTTCCATCAGCAGCGACGAACTGTCCAGCGCGCTGCAGGCCCAGCGCCCGGACGGCCCACCACCGCCCCCGCCGGCTTCGGCCTCCAGCGGTTCGTCCGACGATTCCTCCAGCAGTGCTTCGGACAGCTCGACGACCACCGCCTCCAGCACCTCCCCGACCAGCGCCAACACGGGCGCCGCCTACCAGAAGCTGGTGGCCAACCTGCTCAAGCAGTACCAGAGCAGCGAAGTCACTGCGCTCCAGGCCAGCGGTAGCCTGGTCAACATCGCCGCCTGATCCGCGCCGATGCCCACCGCCGGAGCGCCCCCCGCGCCGGCGGTATCTCCCCCCCTCATTCCCGCATTGCCAGCGCCCCCGTCTCTGGCCTAGTCTTGGCCTCCTCAAATTCATCCGATGATTGGATGTTTCCATGCCAAGCCCTATTCAAAAGCGCTCGCTGGTGGATATCGCCCTCGAGCAGATCCACCTGCGCATCGACGACGGCACCTGGCCGCTGGGCCAGCGCCTGCCGCCGGAACCCGAACTGGCCGAGTCCCTGGGTATCAGCCGCAATACCGTGCGCGAAGCGGTGCGCGTGCTGACCTTCTCCGGCGTGCTGGAAGTGCGCCAGGGCGACGGCACCTACGTGCGCGCCTGCGCCAACCCGCTGGACGCCATGCTGGTGCTGGCCCGCAGCTCGGTGGAACAGGCGCTGGAAGCGCGCGGAGTCATCGAAGTGGAAGCCAGCCGGCTGGCCGCCGAGCGCCGTACCGAGGCCGATCTCGCGGCCCTGCGCGAAGCGTTGGAGACCTCCGCGGTACATCACGGTGGCGCGCTGGACGAGTACATCGCCCACGACCTGGCCTTCCATCAGCGCGTGGTGGACAGCGCCCACAACCCGGTGCTCAGCGAGCTGTACCGCTACTTCTCCCAGGTCATCCGCGCCGGTCTGGAGCGCACCATCAGCGACCCGAGCCGGCCGCAACCCAGCTTCGAGCTGCACCGCGAGTTGGTGGACGCCATTGCCCGTGGCGATGCCGAGGCCGCGGCGAATGCGAACCGCGCGCTGCTGATCTGACTCGCAATCAGCTCTACGATTTTTTACTGCCTTGCTGCTCTGGAATACCTGCCATGTCCGAATCCGATGCCCCGAAAGACACCGAACACAAGGTGTCCTGCCCGCCCGAAGAACTGCTGATCGACGCCGAGGACGACAGCGCCAAGGTTGCCCCGCGCCCGCAACGCACCTGGCTGTTGCTGCTCGGCCTGGTGCTGGTGGCGATCAACCTGCGCCCGGCGCTCTCCAGCCTGTCGCCGCTGCTCAACACCGTGCGTGACGGCACCGGCCTGTCCGCTGCCGCCGCCGGCCTGCTGACCACCCTGCCGGTGCTCTGCCTGGGCCTGTTCGCACCGCTGGCGCCGATGCTCGCGCGGCGCCTGGGCGCCGAACGAACCGTACTGCTGATCCTCTTCACCCTGGCCGGCGGCATCGTCCTGCGCAGCCTGTTCCCGGTGGCCGGCCTGTTCCTCGGCAGCCTGGTGGCCGGCGCCAGCATCGGCATCATCGGCGTGTTGCTGCCGGGTATCGTCAAGCGCGACTTCCCGCACATCGCCGGGACCATGACCGGCGTCTACACCATGGCCCTGTGCCTGGGCGCCGCTACCGCCGCGGGTGCCACCGTGCCGCTGGCCAAGCTCATGGACAACAACTGGCAGGTGGCGCTGGCGTTCTGGGCGATCCCGGCCGTGGTTGCCGCGGCGATCTGGCTGCCGCAGACCCGCCAGAACCACCACGCCCACCGCGCGGTGTACAAGGTGAAGGGGTTGTGGCGCGACCCGTTGGCCTGGCAGGTGACGCTGTACATGGGCCTGCAGTCGTCGCTGGCCTACATCGTCTTCGGCTGGGTGCCGTCGATCCTCATCGACCGTGGCCTGAGCGCGGTGGAAGCCGGGCTGGTGCTCTCCGGTTCGGTGATGGTGCAGTTGTTCAGCGCCCTCGCCGCGCCGTGGCTGGCCACCCGCGGCAAGGACCAGCGCATCGCCGTGGTGATCGTCATGGGCCTGACCCTGGCCGGACTGCTCGGCCTGCTGTTCGCCCCGCTCTCGGGCATCTGGGGCTGGGCGGTGGTGCTCGGCCTCGGCCAGGGCGGCACCTTCAGCATCGCCCTGGCGCTGATCGTGTTGCGCTCGCCGGACTCCCATGTCGCCTCCAACCTCTCCGGCATGGCCCAGGGCGTGGGCTACACCCTGGCGGCCTGCGGGCCGTTCCTGGTCGGCGTGGTGCACGACGCCACCGGCGGCTGGGCCGCGACCGGGGTGATCTTCGTGGTGGTGACGGTAGCGGGCATCGTGTTCGGCCTGGGCGCTGGGCGGGACAAGCTGGTGCAGGTGAAGAGCGAGCATGTCTGAATCGCGTAGGGCGCATGACGCCCCAGGCGTTATCCGCCATGGCGGCGGATAACCCGTTCCGGGTTATTCGCCTACGCCGAGGTCTTCCCTGTAGGAGCGAGCTTGCTCGCGAACAGCGCTCCATGGGAACGCCGGAGCAAGCTTCCCCCCCTCTCCCTGAAGGGAGAGGGGGCCGCTCGGCGCGGGGGCTCTTCTACAGCGTCAGTCGGCGAGCTCTGGGTTTTCAACACATGCCGGACAGTCCCCTCTCCCTTCAGGGAGAGGGTTAGGGAGAGGGAAAACCCGCTCCGAACCATCAAACCACCGGCGGCGGCGGTGGCCGTTGCGAGCTGGCGACCCAGGCGCTGACCAGGTTGTAGACCACCGCCAGCAGCACCGGGCCAAGGAACAGGCCGATGAAGCCGAAGCTGAGCAACCCGCCGAGCACGCCCAGCAGCACCACCACCAGCGGCAGGTTGCCGCCGCGGCTGATCAGGTACGGCTTGAGGATGTTGTCCACGCCGCTGATCACGAAGAAGCCCCAGATCGCCATGAACACCGCGTAGCCGTAGCTCTCCTGGTAGAACAGCCAGATCACCGCCGGGCCCCACACCAGCGGCGGCACCATCAGCAGGCTGCAGACGAAGGTCAGCAGGCCGAGCAGGAAGGCGCCGGGAACGCCGGCAATGAAGAAGCCGATGGTGGCCAGCACGGCCTGGGCCGCGGCAGTGCCAATCACGCCGTTGACCACCCGCTGCACGGTGCCGGCGATGATGTCCATGTACTGCTGCGCGGCGGGGCCGATCAGGCGCTCCAGCACGCCGTGGGCGAACGCCTGCAGGCGCAGACCGTCGCGATAGAAGAAGAAGATCAGTACCAGGCTCAGCACCAGCTCGAAGATGCCCGCGCCCAGCTTGGCGCTGCGGGCCAGGGCCCAGTTGCCGACCTCGCCCATGTACGGCTTGAGCGCGGAGAACATCGCCACGCCCTGCTGGTCGGCCTGGTACCACCAGCCGATCAGCCGGTCACCGATCAGCGGCACCCGCGCCATCCACTCCGGTGGCGGCGGCAGGCCGGACACCTGCAGGTTCTTCACCAGTTCGACACCTTCGCGCACCCGGTCCACCAGGCCGAAGCCCAGCCACACCAGGGGAAGCGCCACCAGCACGATCCAGCCGATGGTCAGCAGGCCTGCCGCGGCGGCCTGGCGCCCGCCCAGCAACTGCGTCAGCAGGCGCATCAGCGGCCAGCTGGCGAAGGCCAGCACGGCGGCCCAGAACAGCGCCGACCAGAACGGCAGCAGCACCCAGATACTCGCGCCCAGCAGGCCGAGCAGCAGCAGGCGCAGCAACAGGCGATCGTTGTCGAACATTGGAAACCCCGGTTGGCTCGAAAGCCCCAGTGTAGGGCGTTTCAGCCTTCCGCGTCGGAGAATCGCCCCAGGGAAATCAGCGCAGCCAGGTCAGATGCAGGCCGTCGCCATCATCCTTGCCCTGCTCCAGGCGCGCATCCCTTACGCCCTGGGCGGTCAGTGCGGAGCGCCAGTCGCCGGCATGCTGGCCGGCCAGCTCGACGCGTACGCCGGTGTCCAGGCGCAGGGTGCGCACCAGCAGGTCGAGCCAGGCGCCGCCCGGTTCCTGCGGTACGTGGCTCAGGGTCAGCTCGCCGTTGGCCTTGAGCAGGCGCATCAGGGTCGCCGGGCTGGGCAGCAGTTCACCGAGGGCTGCGGTGCTGTCCAGCTGTTCGGCATGCAGGTAGGCGCGGCGGTTGCCACGGGTAATGGTGTAGACCGCCAGCAGGCTGTTCTCGTGGGGCGCGGCGAGGCGCACCAGCAGGTAGGCCTGCTGGTCGTCCGGACCGAACAGCTTGGAGTTGCCGAACACCGAGTTGGCCAGCAGGTTGCTGGAGCCGCAGTCACGGCTCTCGCACCAGAACAGCGGCGTAGCGTCGGCCTGGAGCAGGTCCTTGCGCGCCGCGGCGAAGGCGCTCTGGCTGGAATCCTCGTCGGGCAGGCGGTAGGTCACCGCGGTGAGGTCGCCGATGGCACGCACCTCCCCTTCCATGCGCAGGCGCCCGCTGATGCGGCTGATCGAGCCCTGCGGGTAGATGCGTTCCTGGCTGGAGGCCTGGTTGAAGTCGACGATCTCCGAACGCGGAAAGCGCGGGAGGATCTCCAGGTCGTGGCTGTCGGGCAGGTCGGCAGCGCCGGTGAGGCTGGCGAAACCGAGCAGGCCGCCGGCGATCAGCGTGCGGAGCAGGCGTGACATCCGGTGCGCGTCGGTCCTGACGAAGTGAGGGTTTTCCGGCCCCTGGCGCGCGGCGGTCTGGATGTCGAGCATGCACAATCTCCCTGAAGCGATCCGTGCAGCCTCGCGGCAGGCCCCGCTTTAGTCAAGCCGCAGGGCGCTACGGGGTGTTTCCCTCAGGCCTGCAGGAAGGGCCGGAAGATCGCCGCGACCGCCTCGGCACCCGCCTCGTCATCCAGGTGCAGGTGGTGCTGGCCGGGTAGCTCATGGACCTCGAAGGGCCTGTCCTTGAGCAGTTCGCGGGTGGCCGGCTCGACCATCAGCAGGCCCTGCTGCGCCAGCACCAGGCTGGCCGGGCACTGCACGGACTGGACGAATTGTCGCGCATGGGCGCGGGTCAGGCGCAGCGGTGACGGCAGGGTCAGGCGCGCATCGGTGCGCCAGGTGTAGCCACCGGGCACCGGCACCAGACCACGGGAGGCCAGCAGCTCAGCGGCTTCGCGGCTCACTGCGCCGACGCCTTTCATACGCGCTTCCACCGCACGGTCGATCACTTCGTAGACCGGCTTGCGCTTGTTCGGCAGCGCCAGTTGGGCGCGCAGGGCTTCGCCGAGCTTCTGCGGCGAAGTCTCCGGTTCGCCGGTATAGGGCACCAGGCCGTCGATCAGCGCCAGGCGCTCGACGCGTTCGGGCATGGCGCCTGCCAGCAGCACCGAGACGATGGCGCCCATGGAATGTCCGAGCAGGGAGAAACGCTCCCAGCCCATCTGGTCCGCCACCATCAGCACGTCCAGGGCGTAGTCCCACAGCAGGTAGCTGGCCCCCGGCGCGCGGTGGGCCGAATGGCCGTGGCCGGCGAAGTCCAGGGCGAGGATGCGCACGCCTTCAAGCCTGGGCGCCAGGCGCGCGAAGCTCATGGCGTTGTCCAGCCAGCCGTGCAGGGCGATCACCGGGCGACCGTCCTCCGGGCCGAAGAGATGCGCGGCCAGCTCGATGTGCGGCAGGTTCAGGCGGATTTCCTGGACTTTGGCGGTCATGGCGATTCCTTATGCGTTGGCGCGCTGTTGCCAGCGGGCGAAGACGGTCCTGAGCAGCGCGGCGGTGTCCTGCGGGCGCTCCAGCGGGAACATGTGCCCGCCCGGCAGCGACAGGCTCTCGCCCATGGGAATGCGGCCGATCAGGCGGGCATGGTGCGGCAGCACCACGCGGCTGTGGCGGCCGCGCACCATGGTCAGCGGCACGGCCAGTTGCCCGGCGCGCCCCGGAGCGGTGTGCGGCACGTTGCGGTAGATGGAAATTTCCGTGGCCGGGTCGAACTTCAGCCGCAGGCCCCGCGCATCGGCCGGCGCCAGCCCGTGGCGCACGTAGGCCTCCAGGCAGTCGCGGTCGAAGCGCTTGAACAGCGGCTTGCCGGCAAAGTATTCCAGCGCCTCGGCAAAATCATCGAAGTCCTCGCGGCGGCCGAGGGTACGGCCGGCAGGCGTCAGCCGGTCGATGAAGCCAAAACGCTTGGCGGCGCGGATCACCAGTTGGTCGGCCAGCGTCAGCAGCGGCGAGTCGAGCATCACCACGCCACGGTACAGCTCGGGTTTGCGCAGCGCTGCGTGGTAATGCAGCACGCCGCCGAGGGAATGGCCGACGCCCCACACGGGTTCGTCCAGCGCTTGCAGATGGTGCAGCAGCTCTTCCACCAGGTTTTCCCAGTTGGCGTTCACCGGGAAGCGCGGGTCATGGCCGTGCATGTCCAGCCGATGGACCCGGTAATCCGGCTCCAGGGCATCGAACAACTTGCCGTAGGTGCCCGAGGGGAAACCGTTGGCGTGGGCGAAGAAGACCGCTTGCGACATGCTGCGTGAACTCAGGGGAATGACAGCCTGAATTTTCCGACAGCACCGGGGGCACGGCAATGACCCGTACTCCCGCGAATGACGGCACTACGGCCAAAGTCCATGGCGCTCCGGCGGATTTGCCCTGATCCGCCCGCTATCGGCGGATAACCGCAAGCGGTTATTCGCCCTACGGAAACCCCAGCGCAGGGCGCATAACTTGGAACAAGTTATCCGCCAGCACACTTCACACCCAATGCGTCGCGTGGTTCACCACGCTGAACAGGATGCCGCCCGCCACCAGCAGGAACACCAGCCCGCAGGCGCCGTCGATCGCCGGCACCGCGCGCAGCAGGCGCTGCTGCCACAGCGGCCGGGTGAGGATCACGCTGAGCAGGCTGAACCAGGCGAAACCGACGACGAACAGCATCACCGCCACCGAGACCTTGCCCGGCGCCGACATGTCCGCCGGGATCAGGCTGCTGAGCAGCGCGAGGAAGAACACCAGCGCCTTGGGGTTGAACAGGTTGGTCGCCAGCCCGCGCAGCCAGGGCCCGAGCCTCGATGCGGGCAACTCACCGTCGATGCGCCCTGCCCCGCCCGGCTTGCGCAGCGCGCGTAGTGCGCCGATGCCGAGCCAGCCGAGGTAGGCCGCGCCCACCAGTTGCAGCGCGCTGAACAGCAGCGGCGAGCGGCTGAGCAGCAACGACACGCCGGTCAGCACCAGCGTGCCGTGGACCAGGATGCCGCTGGCCAGCCCGAGGGCGCTGAGCACACCGGCGCGGCGCCCCTGGTGCAGCGAGGTGCGCACCACCAGCGCGACGTCCGGGCCGGGGCTGACCAGGGCGACCGCGAACACGGCGGTGAGCATGAGCAAGACGTGAACCTCCTGCATGGCGGGATTCTCCAGTGGGAATGAAACGGGATTTTCGGGGTGGATCAGCGCTGGCGTAGTCGCGCGGGCGGCAATCCGTAGGTGCGGCGGAACAGGCGGCTGAAGTGCGCCTGGTCATAGAAGCCCAGGCTCAGGGCGATCTCCGACAGCGGCTGACCCTTGATCACCCGCGGCAATGCGCGCTCCAGGCGCAGCTGGGTGAGCCACTGGTGCGGTGGCAACCCGCACTGGTGGCGGAAGCGGCGCAGCACCTGCCAGGGGCTGAGGTCGCAGAACTCGGCAATCTCTTCCAGGGTCGGCGGGGTTTCCAGGCGTGACTCCAGCCACTCGCGAATGCGTGCCCAGGTCGGTGCGTCGAAGCCCTGCCCCGGCTCGCGGATACGCAGGCTGGAAGCACGCTCCAGCAGCGCAGCCAGCGCCTGCCAGAGCTGGCCTTCCTGCGCCAGGCGCTCGCCGCCCAGCATCAGGGCGTGGGCGCGTTGCAGCTCGACCTGCAGCAGTGGGTCGCGCAGCTGTGCGGCAGTCAGGCGCGGCGCGCCCTGGCGGCCATCGCTGAAAGCGCGGCAGGCGTCGTCCAGCCATTGCGGGTCGATGGACAGTACGCGGATGCGGTAGCCGTCCTCGCCCTCGCTGGAACCGTCGTGGATGCTCTCGGGGCTCATCAGCAGGATGTCGCCGTTCCCGGCCAGCGAGCGCTCACCGCGGTGGGTGTAGCGCTGGCAGCCGTCCAGCATCAGCCCGACGTGGTAGTCGAGATGAAAATGCCGGGGAAAGGCGAAACGGCGGTACTCGGCGTCGATAAAACGGACGCCGGGCAGGCCGCTGCTGTGGTGTTCGATGCGTTCCATGGGCCTACTTTACCGGCGCGGGAACGGCGGGTCTTGGACAAAATTGCGAGGGTGCTAAACGGCGCTGCCCCCTGTAGGAGCGGGCCATGCCCGCGATCGCGCGCATGGCGCGCTCCTACAGGGAGCCACATCGCGGATGAATCCGCTCCCACAAGGAAATGCCGAACCACGGCGCCCGCGTAGGAGCGGACTCCGTCCGCGATTGGCCCGGCGCCGCTCTGTCGCGGGCATGGCCCGCTCCTGCAGGGAAATCCCGCGCAGACTCAACGCTCCAGCGGCACCACCGCCATGGTCAGCCGCGAGATGCAGCTCGGCTTGCCGTCATCCCCGTGCAGGCGGATCTCCCAGACGTGGGTCGAGCGACCGATATGCACCGCCTTCGCCACCGCCGTCACCCGCCCGCTGCGCAGGCCGCGCAGGTGGTTGGCGTTCACTTCCAGGCCCACGCAGTAGTACTGGCTGTTGTCCAGGCACAGGTAGCTGGCGGTGGAGCCGACGGTTTCCGCCAGCACCACCGAGGCGCCGCCATGCAGCAGGCCGTAGGGCTGATGGGTACGCGAATCCACCACCATGCTGGCGGTCAGCGAGTCGTCGTCGAACGCCTCGAAGCGGATGTCGAGCACTTCACCGATGGTGTTCTTCAGGTTCGCGTTGAGCTTTTCCAGGTCGGGCTGGGTGCGCCAGGTCATTCGGGTTTCCTTGTCGTCAGTCGTGCCATTGCACCGCCTCGCGGCGCTCCGCCCATTCATTGAAGCGCTTGCCGTAGGTCCCTTCCACCACGTTGCGCTTGATCTTCAGGGTCGGTGTGAGGAAGCCGTTGTCCACGGTCCAGACATCCTTGACCAGCACCAGCCCAGCCAGGCGCTCGTGCTTGTCCAGCGCGTCGTTCACCTCCGTGAGCAGCGCCTGCAGGCTTTGCTCCAGCTGGCTGCGCGAGCCGTTGGCGGCTTCCTGGCGGCCCACTTCGGACAGCACGCAAAGGCCCAGCGGGGCGATCAGGCCGTCGCCGACCACGCAGATCTGCTCGATCCGCGAGTGCACGGCCAGGCGGTTCTCGATGGGCGCCGGGGCGACGTACTTGCCCTTGGCGGTCTTGAAGATTTCCTTGATGCGGCCGGTCAGGCGCAGGTGGCCTTCGGCGTCCTGCTCGCCCTTGTCGCCGGTGCGCAGGAAGCCGTCCTCGGTGATGGTCTCGGCGGTGCGTTCCGGGTCCTTGAAGTAGCCGACCATGGTCGCGCCGCTGCGTACCTGTACCTCGCCTTCGTCGCTGATGCGCACTTCCACGCCGGGGCTGTTGCGGCCGATCCAGCCGACCCGCTGCTCGCCCGGCCGGCACACGTGGGAGTAACCGCAGTTCTCGGTCATGCCGTAGACCTCGAGCACATTCAGGCCCAGGCGCTGATACCAGTTCAGCAGCGCCTCGGGCACCGGCGCCGCCCCGCACAGGGCGAAGCGCACAGCGTCCAGGCCGAGGCCGGCGAGCACTTTGCGTCCGACCATGCGGCCAATGATCGGCAGACGCAGCAGGCGGTCGAGCTTCTGCGCCGGCATCTGCGCGTAGACGCCCATCTGGAACTTGGTCCAGATACGCGGCACGCCGAAGAACACCGTGGGCCGCGCGCGGCGCATGTCGGCGACGAAGGTGTCCAGGCTCTCGGCGAAGAAGATCGTCTGCCCGGCGTAGATCGACGCCATCTGCACGAACATGCGCTCGGCCACGTGGCACAGCGGCAGGTAGGACAGCAGGCGGTCCTCCTCGCCGACGCCAAACAGGTCGATGGCATGGCTGGCGGCGAAGGCGAAGTTGCCGAAGGTGTGCATCACGCCCTTGGGCGTACCGGTGGTGCCGGAGGTGTAGATCAGGGTCGCCAGGGTGGCGGCGTCCGGACGCGGATCGTCGCTGATCGGCGTCTGCTGCTGCAGATCGCTCCACTGCTGGTCGAAGCGGCCCTCGGGGTGCAGCGGCAGCGCGACGGTGGGCACACCTTCGGGAATGCCGCCCGCCATCGCCGGCCAGTCGTCCAGCTTGCCGATGAAGGCCACCCGCGCTTCGGAGTGGGTCATCACCTGGCGCACGGAGTCGGCGCTGAGGTTGGGATACAGCGGCACCGAGACGTGGCCGGCCATCCAGATGGCGATGTCGGCGACTATCCAGTGCGCGCAGTTCTTCGAAATGATCGCCACCCGGCTGCCTTCGGGCAGGTCCAGGCTGCGCAGCCAGGCGGCGGCGCGGCGGGCCTGCTCACCCACTTCGCCCCAGCTCAGGGTCTGCACTTCGCCGCCGGTCAGCGGTTGCACCAGGTAGCGTTTGTTCGGGTGGCTCTTCTCGCGCTGATAGAACAGGTCGAGTGGTAATCGGACTGCTTTAACCACGTGCCCCTCCTTTGTTTTTTTTGTCAGAGGTGTAGCTCAGGGATATAGCGATGGATCAACCAAGCACTTGCTTGGTTGAATATTCCATGCAGCGCAGCGGCAGACAAGGCTGCTCTTGTGAACTTTTGTAGGATTTAGCCGAAGGATGGGCACCAGCCGCTCTGCGACGGGCCTCGCGCGGAAACATTCGGGCACGAATTGATCGGGGCGGAGGAAGAGCCCCCCTCCCTAGCCCTCTCCCGCAAGCGGGAGAGGGGACTGTTGGGCAGCAGGAGAAACCACGGCATCAGCCGGCGCGGGCGGCTCCCTCGCCCTTCGGAGCGGGGCGCGCAGCCAGGGCTGGGGAGAGGGAAAGCCCCGGCACAGAACGTCCGGGAGCTTTCAGCACAATCAGGTATGCCGCGGATGGTGCAACGACACCAGCGTCATCAACCCCGCCACCGGCACCTCGCCTTCCAGCTCCGCCAGGGTGGCGGTGCTGAACGGCACGGCATCGCTGCGGCTGCCATGCACCAGCAGGCCGGCCAGCGCGCCCACCAGCGGCTGGTGGGTGACCAGCAGCAGGTTCTGCTCGTTGCGGCCGTCGAGGAAGCGCAGCACGTCCTTCGGGTCGTCGTCCGGCGTCAGCCAGGGTGCGGTGCCGACCGAGCCCTCGAAGGCCAACGCCTCGCGGACCAGTTCGGCGGTCTCCTGCGCGCGCACGTAAGGGCTGGCGAGAATGCCATCCAGCGGCTGGCCGGCGAGCTGGGCGGCGCTCTTCAGCACCTCCTTGATGCCGTGGGCCGTCAGCCGGCGCTCGGAATCGCGGCGGGCCTGGGGCTCGGCTTCACCGTGGCGCAGCAGCCAGAGCTTCAAAGCTTGGGCTCCTCGTCGCGCACCGGATGCGGCGCGGGCGGCACGTCGTGTGGGGCCTCGCCTTCCGGGGAATGGGCGGTGGGCCAGTCGGAGAACGGCCAGGGCTTCTCTTCGGTCTGGAAGGTGCCGAAGTGGCCGATCTGCGCGAAGTACTGGCTCAGGCTGTCGCCGAAACCCATCAGGCTGCCGCTGGGCGCGCCATAGATGATGCGGTAGATCAGCTGGATGACCACCACGGCGCCGAGGATCATCTCGGCGACGAACCAGACCAGCGCGAAGAGCAGCATCCAGACGACGCGCAGGACCAGGGATTCCTTCTCTAGACGGTCAGCGGGCTGACGTTCAGCGGACATGGTTGATACCTCCTCAGAAACCGGTGGTGGGAATGAAGTCGACGTCGGTCTTCGGCTCGCCGCTCATCAGTGCACCGATGACCTGTTCCAGGGTACGACCGCCGAACAGGATGGCATTCAGGCCGGCCACCAGCGGCATGTAGACCTGCAGCTCGTCGGCCTTGGCCTTGAGCACCTTGAGGGTGTTCACGCCCTCGGCGGTCTCGCCCATGCGCGCCACGGCGTCTTCCAGGGTCAGGCCTTCGCCCAGGGCGAAACCCACCTGATAGTTACGGCTCTTGGGTGACGAACAGGTGACGATCAGGTCGCCCACACCGGCCAGGCCGAGGAAGGTCATGGGGTTGGCGCCGAGCTTGACCGCAAAGCGGGTCATCTCCGCCAAAGCGCGGGTGATCAGCATGCCCTTGGTGTTCTCGCCCATGCCCAGCGCGGCGGCCATGCCGGCAATGATGGCGTAGACGTTCTTCAACGCGCCGCCCAGTTCGACGCCGAAGCGGTCGCCACTGGCGTAGACGCGGAAGGTGCGGCCGTGCAGCGCATCCTGCACCTGGGCGCAGAGGTCTTCGTCCTCGCTGGCGACCACGGTGGCGGTCAGCTCATGCTCGGCGATCTCCCGCGCCAGGTTCGGGCCGGAGATCACCGCGATGCGGGATTTCGGCGCGATCTCTTCGAGCACCTGGCTCATCAGCTTGAAGCTCTGCGCCTCGATGCCCTTGGTCAGGCTGACCAGCATCTTGCCCGCCAGCTCCTCGCTGCGGCCGTCGAGCACCTTGCGCAAGGCACTGGAAGGCACGGCGACGAAGATCATCTCGCAATCGGCCAGGGTCGCGGCGAGGTCCGTGGTCGGCTCCACGCCGTCATGGATGCGCACGCCCTTGAGGTAGTTGGGATTTTCGCGGCGGGTACGGATCGCCTCGGCCTGTTCCTCGTCGCGCATCCACTGGCGAACGCGCTGTCCGTTTTCTGCCAGCAGGTTGGCGAAGGCGGTGCCGAAACTGCCACCACCGAGGACGGCGATCGGTTGCTGCTGTGTCATGTCTGTTCCATTGGTGACCGCTTAGGGGCGGCGATTGGGGCATTATAAGGCCGCATCGGCGACCGGCCAGTCCGGATCGCAGGACTGGCAATCAGCGCTGCCTCGTTTAACATCCGTCCTGTGGAAAACGTCTAGCCGTAGACTTCGACCGATCCCATAAGAACCGAGAACAAGGCCGTTCCGTGCATCGTCCCGTCCGCGCTCCCCTGCCGCTGTCCCTGCTTGCCGCCTTGCTGGCGAGCGAGGCCGTGGCGAGCGACCTGTTCGTGGACAGTCTCGACGTCCCTGAAGTTCTGACCGCGACGCGGCTCAAACAGTCCCCTGCCGAAGTCCCCGGCAGCATGACGGTGCTCGACCGCGACCTGATCAAGGCTTCCGGCGCCCGCGACATTCCCGAGCTGATGCGCCTGGTGCCGGGCATGATGGTCGGCTACCTGTCGGGCAACCAGGCGACGGTGAACTACCACGGCACCAACGTCACCGAGGCGCGGCGCCTGCAGGTGCTGGTGGACGGCCGTTCGGTGTACCGCCCGGGCCTGGCCACGGTGGACTGGAGCGACATCCCGGTGGCCATCGAGGACATCGACCGCATCGAGGCCTTCCGCGGCCCCAACGCCGTGAGCTACGGCGCCAACGCGCTGATGGGCGTGATCAACATCCTCACCCGCCACCCCGCCGACAGCCAGGGCACGCGGCTGAAGTACACCGCCGGGCAGAACGGCGTGCGCGACTGGTACGCCAGCCAGGGCATCCATGACCGCTCCGGCGACTACCGGCTGTCACTCTCCGGACAGGAAGACGACGGCTTCGACCACGACCAGTTCGACCGCGACTACCGTGACGGCCGCCGCCTGAGCCGCTTCAACCTGGTCGCCAGCCACAACCTCGACCTGCGCAACAGCCTGGACTGGCAGCTCGCCGCAAAGGAAGGCAGCAACCAGCGCCCCTACGACTACGAGCCGATCTTCGGCAACATCGCCGCCGGCGACGACAACTCCGACCTGACCGCCCGCGACTACGCCGGCTCGATGCGCTGGACCTTCGACATCAACCCCGAACACAGCCTCTACGTGCAGGGCTACGCCGAGCACTGGGAGCGCCTGCAGGACTTCGGTGCGTGCGAAGCGCAGATCGCCTTCAGCCCGCAGCTCGCGCAGCTGTGGAACCTGGACCCGAAGTACGTGCAGAGCTTCGCCGACACGCTTCCACGCATTCCCCGTGGCACGGCGCAGGAACAGGCGCTGGCCCGGCAGGTGGTCCAGCAACTGGCCGCCGGCGCCTACCTGCCGGTCTGCGGGCAGGTGAACCAGAACATCCGCGAAACCCGCTACGACCTCGAAGTCCAGGACACCCTGAGCCTCGCCGACGGCGTGCGGCTGGTCAGCGGCATGAGCTACCGCCATGACCAGGCCACCTCGGAAACCTACTTCGACGGCACGGTGAACAACGACATCTGGCGCCTGTTCGGCCAGCTGGAATGGCACCTGACGCCACACTGGCTGCTGCAGGGCGGCGCGATGGCGGAGGACGACCAACTGTCCGGCAGCTCGATCAGCCCGCGCATCGCCCTCAACTACCTGATCACCCCGCGCCACAGCCTGCGTGCGGTGTACTCCGAGGCCGTGCGTTCGCCGGACATGTACGAGAACGACGTGAACTGGAGCTACCGGGTGCGCAACCTCTCGACCCCGGTCTACGGCCAGTCCAGCGCCTACTACTTTGCTCGCGCCCACGGCCCCGGCGACCTCGACCAGGAGCGCATGCGCTCGCGGGAGGTCGGCTACAACGGCCAGTTCGACGAACTCGGGCTCGCACTCGACATCAAAGCCTACTACGACGAAATCCACGGGCTGATCAGCGATCCCTTGAAGGTCTCCGACTTCGAACCGACCAACGACAACGAAATCCGCTTCAGCGGTGCCGAGACCCAACTCGACTGGCGCCTGACGCGGCAGGATCGCGTGCGCCTGACCTACGCCTACGTCGACTACGACGCCAGCAGCCGCTATGACCAGCGCCTCACCGCACGCAACAGCGGCTCGGCCGGCTGGATGCGCGACTGGGGGCGCGGCTGGTCGAGCTCGGTCTTCTACTACGGTGACGATGCGCTGAACGAGCACCGCTTCGAGCGCGTCGACCTGCGCGTGGCCAAGCGCATTCCCCTGGGCCGCACCGCACTGGAACTGGCCGGCGTTCTGCAACAGCGGCTGGACGACGAGCCGCTGACCTGGCCGGAAAACCGCTACGACAGCCGCCACCTGCTCTACTTCAGCGCCGAGGTGGACTTCTAGCATGTCTGCCCGCCGCTCATGGACGAGCCCCGGAATCCTCCTCAGCGCCCTGCTCCTCGGGCTGGCCTGGCTGTTCGCGCTGCCGGCCCAGGCCCGCGACATACTGCTGGTCAGCACGGAACAGAGTCCTGCGCTGCAGGACTTCGCCGAGGCCCTGACGCAACGTCGCCCGCATGACCAGGTGCGCCTGGAGTCCCCGGAAAACCTGCCGCCCGCCGCCAAGCTGGATGGCGAGACCCGCCTGCTGCTGCTCGGCAGTGGCGCGCTGAACTGGCGTCTGGCCAGCCACGACGCGCCGCCGGCGCTGACCCTGCTGGTCAGCCGCGTCGAAGCCCGACAGGTGCTGGGCGAGCGCGAACCGCCTCACCTCAGCCTGCTGTGGAGCGACCCGCCACCGGCACGCCAGTTGCAACTGGCGCTGCAACTCAGCCCACGCCCGCAACGCATCGGCGTGCTGGTCGGCCCCAGCAGCGAATTCCTCCTGGAAGAGCTTCAGCGCACCGCCGAACAGCTCGGCGTCGAACTGGTCAGCGAGCTGCAGACCCGCGCCGAAGACAGCCGCCCGCTGCGAGAACTGCTCGGTCGCAGTGACCTGTTGCTCGGGTTGGACGACAAACAGCTTTATAACGCACAGACCATCAAGGGCATCCTCCTCAGCGCCTACGCCGAGAACCGGGCGCTGATCGGCCCGACCGCCGCCTTCGTCAAGGCCGGCAGCCTGGCCAGCAGCTACAGCGACCAGAGCGACTGGCTGGAGACCCTCGACACCCTGCTCGACGAGCCGGCGGAGCAATGGCCCCGCAGCCTCTACCCCGAACGCTTCAAGGTGCAGAGCAACCGCCAGGTGGCGCGCTCGCTCGGCATCGACCTGCAAGGCGACGCGGAACTCGCGCAGCGCCTGGCCGAAGGAGAGAAACCATGAGTTCCCGCAAGAGCTGGAACATCCAGACGCGCATGCTGGCCATCAGCCTCGGCCCGGCGCTGCTGCTCACCGTGCTGCTGACCGGTTACTTCACCTACTCGCGTCTGCAGGACCTGCGCCTGGAGTCCAACCACACCGGCCAGCTGATCGCCAACCAGCTCGCCCCGGCGGCGGAGTACGGGGTGATCTCCGGCAACCTGCCCGTACTGCAGAGCCTGCTGCGGGCGACGCTGAGCACCGCCCACGTGCGCTTCATCGAAGTGCGCGACCGCGGCGACAACATCCTCGTCTACGTCGAGCACGCCGCCGATCCCGCGCAGGCCAGCACCAAGGTGGAAATCTTCCACGCCTCGATCCAGCGCGAGAATATCGCCCTCAACGAGGGCGAGCTGGGTGCCTCCAACGACATGCTGCCGGCCGCCGCACCGCCTTCGGGCGACTACCTCGGCCGCGTGGTGGTCGGCATGGCCAGCGACGCCTTCAGTCAACGGCAGCAGGAAATCCTCCTCAAGGCCAGCCTGCTCGCGCTGTTCGCGCTGATCCTCACCTACCTGCTGGCGCGCCGCCTCGCCCGCCGCCTGGCCGCGCCGATCCGCACCATGGGCCGCGCCGTGCAGGCGATCCAGACCGGCGACTACCACACCACCCTGCCGGTGCCGGATGACGGCGAAGTCGGCGACCTGGCGCGGCACATCAACAACCTCGCCCGCGGCCTGCAGCAGGCCAGCCTCGAGCAGGAACGCAGCATCGCCCAACTGGTGGCGGCGCGGGAGGAAGCCGAAGAGGCCAACCGCGCCAAATCCGATTTCCTGGCGATGATGAGCCACGAGCTGCGCACCCCGATGAACGGTGTGCTGGGCATGCTGCAGTTGCTGGAAACCACCGAGCTGAACCAGGAGCAGGCCGAGTACAGCGCGCTGGCCACCGAATCCACCGAGCACCTGCTCAAGGTGATCAACGACATCCTCGACTTCTCCCGCGTCGAACGCGGCGCCCTGGAACTGGAGCGCATCCCGTTCAACCTGCTGGAATTGATCCAGAGCTCGATCCAGGTGTTCCAGCACAGCGCCCAGCAGCGCGGCCTGGAACTGGAAATGAACGTGCAGGACGGCCTCGACAACCTCGAAGTGCAGGGCGACCCGACGCGCATCCGGCAGATCCTGGTCAACCTGCTGGGCAACGCCCTGAAGTTCACCGAAGAAGGCGGCGTACGCCTGGAAGCCAGCTGGCAGGCGCTGGACGACGAAGTGCTGTGGCTCAGCTGCTCGGTGCAGGACAGCGGCATCGGCATCTCCCGCGAGCGCCTGGAGCACATGTTCGAAGCCTTCCAGCAGGCCGACTCGTCCACCTCGCGGCGCTACGGCGGCACCGGACTGGGGCTGTCCATCGCGCGCACCCTGGCCGAACGGATGGGCGGCACCCTGGGCGCGGTCAGCGAGGAAGGCTGCGGCTCAACCTTCACCCTGGAAATTCCCCTGCCCTTCCGGGAGCGGCAGAGTGCCGCAGACGATGGGACGAACGGCGGCGACGCGCTTGCCACTGGTCAGTCCGTGCTGCTGGTAGAGGACAATCCGGTGAATCAAACGGTCATAGAAGCCATGTTGCGCAGCCTGGGTTATCGCGTCACGCTGGTGGGTGACGGCGCCCAGGCAGTGCGCGCCTCGGAGCGCGGCGAGTTCGCGGCGATCCTGATGGATTGCCGCCTGCCGGTGCTCAACGGCTACGAAGCCACCCGGCAGATCCGTGCAAAACCGGGCGGCGAACAGGTACCGATCATCGCCCTGACCGCCAACGCGCTGCAGGGCGACCGCGAGGCCTGCCTTGACGCAGGAATGAACGACTACCTCGCCAAGCCGTTCAAACGTGCGGAGTTGCAGCGGATTCTGCAGCGCTGGGTTGCTCCAGGTCGTTGATCGATGGCGCGCTTGCCCGCAAACTGCTGACCGGCCAGGGGCCTGCGTTCCGACGGGACCTGGCATCGGCGAAAAGTGAACAAGCGTTCGCCGATTGCTGTGACTTTCACTGAAAGGCAATAGTCTATGACTAGGCTGCCGCATGACACCGTGACAAGCACAACGGAACGCGGCGCCGCAGGCACAAGCCAAACAACGCCTGCTATCCAGGATTTTTGAGGAGCTCGCATGACCAAACAAAACGCCTTCACCCGAGAAGACCTGCTGCGCTGCAGCCGCGGCGAGCTCTTCGGCCCGGGTAATGCGCAACTGCCCGCCCCGAACATGCTGATGATCGACCGCATCACTCACATCAGTGAAGTCGGCGGCAAGTATGGCAAGGGCGAACTGGTCGCCGAGCTGGATATCAACCCGGACCTGTGGTTCTTCGCCTGCCACTTCGAAGGCGATCCCGTCATGCCGGGCTGCCTGGGCCTCGACGCCATGTGGCAGCTGGTTGGCTTCCACCTCGGCTGGCAGGGCAACCCCGGCCGCGGCCGCGCCCTGGGTTCGGGCGAAGTGAAGTTCTTCGGCCAGGTCCTGCCGACCGCCAAGAAAGTCACCTACAACATTCACATCAAGCGTACGATCAATCGTTCGCTGATCCTGGCCATCGCCGACGGCACCGTCAGCGTCGATGGCCGCGAAATCTACAGCGCCGAAGGCCTCCGCGTCGGCCTGTTCACTTCCACTGACAGCTTCTAAGGGTATCCGCATGCGTCGCGTCGTGATCACCGGTCTGGGCATCGTTTCCTGCCTGGGCAATGACAAAGACACCGTCTCCGCCAACCTGCGTGCAGGCCGTGCTGGCATCCGCCACAACCCCAGCTACGCCGAGATGGGCCTGCGCAGCCACGTTTCCGGTTCGGTCAACCTGAATCTGGAAGAGCTGATCGACCGCAAGGTCTTCCGCTTCATGGGCGACGCCGCCGCTTATGCCTACCTGGCAATGGAACAGGCGATCAAGGACTCCGGCCTCAGCCCCGAGCAGATCTCCAACCCGCGCACCGGCCTGATCGCCGGCTCCGGCGGCGCTTCCACCCTGAACCAGATGGAAGCCATCGACACCCTGCGCGAGAAGGGCGTCAAGCGCATCGGCCCATACCGCGTCACCCGCACCATGGGCAGCACCGTTTCTGCGTGCCTGGCCACTCCCTTCCAGATCAAGGGCGTGAACTACTCCATCTCCTCGGCCTGCGCCACCAGCGCGCATTGCATCGGCCAGGCCATGGAACAGATCCAGCTGGGCAAGCAGGACGTCGTCTTCGCTGGCGGCGGTGAGGAAGAACACTGGAGCCAGAGCTGCCTGTTCGACGCCATGGGCGCCCTCTCCACCCAGTACAACGACACCCCGGAAAAGGCCTCCCGCGCCTACGACGCCAAGCGTGACGGTTTCGTCATCGCCGGCGGCGGCGGCATGGTCGTGGTCGAAGAGCTGGAACACGCCCTCAAGCGTGGCGCCAAGATCTACGCCGAAATCGTTGGCTACGGTGCGACTTCCGATGGTTACGACATGGTTGCCCCGAGCGGCGAAGGCGCCATCCGCTGCATGCAGCAGGCCCTGTCGACCGTGGACACCCCGATCGACTACCTGAACACCCACGGCACCTCCACCCCGGTCGGCGACGTCGCTGAAATCCGTGGCGTGCGCGCAGTGTTCGGTGACAAGGCCCCGGCCATCAGCTCCACCAAGAGCCTGTCCGGCCACTCCCTGGGCGCCGCTGGCGTTCACGAAGCGATCTACTGCCTGCTGATGATGGAAGGCAACTTCATCGCCGGTTCGGCAAACATCGACGAACTGGACCCGGAAGTCGCTGACCTGCCGATCCTGCGCGAAACCCGCGAAAACACGAAGATCGACACCGTCATGAGCAACAGCTTCGGCTTCGGCGGCACCAACGCCACCCTGGTCCTGAAACGCCACAACGGCTGATCGGTGATCAAAACAAAAAAGGCGCCCCAGGGCGCCTTTTTTGTTGCCTGCGATTCTGCCCTACCCTCGCGCCGCCATTCCCGTCAGGATGAGCAGATTGGATAGCAGGGAGCGTGCAGATGGATGTTCTGATCAGACAGGCCCGCAGCAACGACGCCAAGGCCATCAGCCAGGTCATCGTAGCGGCCGTCAGGGAAGGCAACGGCCAGGACTACCCGGCGAGCGTCATCGAATCGGTGGTGGCGAACTTCTCGCCTGATCGGGTGATCGAGCTACTGGAGCAACGCCGAGTGTTCGTCGCCTTGCTGAATGACGAAATCGTCGGCACAGGCGCCCTGGATGGCCATGCCGTGCGCAGCCTCTTCATAACGCCACAGCAGCAGCGCAAGGGCATCGGCCAGGCCCTGATGGGTCAAATCGAGAAAGCCGCCCTGGAGCGCGGCGTAGAGACCCTGCTGGTCCCCTCATCCCTCACCGCCGAAAGCTTCTACGCCCGCCTGGGCTATCGCCTGCTGCGCGAACAACTCCACGGCGAAGAACGCACCCTCATCATGACCAAACCCCTCTCCCCTCTGTAGGAGCGAGCTTGCTCGCGAACCGAATCCTTCACGGCTCTCCGGCCAACGCCAAAGTCACCCTCTATGCTGAACGGTTCCCTCTCCCTTCAGGGAGAGGGTTAGGGAGAGAGCGCACTGCACAGCAGTATCCCGTTGCACAGTCGTGAGGCGGATAACCCGTTCCGGGTTATTCGCCCTACGTAAGGCCCCATATTGTTTTTTCCGCCCCATAAAACAAAACCCCCGACCAGCTTTCGCTGATCAGGGGCTTTGGAATTAGAAGCTTGACGATGACCTACTCTCACATGGAGAAACTCCACACTACCATCGGCGATGCATCGTTTCACTACTGAGTTCGGGATGGGATCAGGTGGTTCCAATGCTCTATGGTCGTCAAGCAATTCGGTTGGATGCTCGCCTTGGCGCTCATCCAAATTCGGGTTGCTTACACTAATAAGCAAAACCCCCGGCCAGCGATGCTGACCAGGGGTCTTGGGATAGGAGCTTGACGATGACCTACTCTCACATGGAGAAACTCCACACTACCATC
>NZ_JALJXP010000013.1 GCF_024170165.1 Pseudomonas nitroreducens
GGGCGAGTCACTTCTTCCAAACGCCGAAGAAGTAACCAAGAAGGCTTGCCCCGGACATCCGGTTTTTCGCTTAGGCGAAAAATTCCCTCGTTGAAGCGAAGTTTCAGGGGCCCGCCGCGAAGGGCCATCCCTGGCCCATCGCGGCTCTCGCGACATCCATGTCGCTCAACCCCTGAAACTCCGCTTCAACGAGACCTCCTGAACGGGGCATTCGGTGTGCGCGGATATTTTTCTGGAAGCCTTCAAGAGCCAAAGCCAGTGCAGGAATGGAGTGGGTGTCGGGCTCCTCGTAGGAGCGAGCTTGCTCGCGAACCGCCATGGCACGGCCTTTCCCTGTAGGAGCGGGCCATGCCCGCGATCAGCGCTCCCATCCACATCGAAACCAGGGCGAAGCACGGACGTAGGATGGCATGGAGCGCAGCGATACCCATCGATGACTGGGCCCCCCGGTTATACCGGCAGAGTGCTGTTCGCGAGCAAGGACCAGGCGTCCCCCTCGGTCCTACAGGTCGACCGCGAAGCCTGCTATCAGCGCAGCTTCTCCATCATCTGGTAGTACCACATGCCCGCCGCCAGCATCGGGTTGCCGAACACGTCGCCCATGGGCACGCGGATGTGCTTGCACTGGGCGAAGGTGTCGAACTTCTCCAGGTCGCCGCTCATCGCCGTGGCCATGATCTCGCCCATGATGTGGGTGGTCGCCACGCCGTGGCCGGAGTAGCCCTGGCAGTACCAGACGTTCTCCGACAGCTTGCCCAGCTGCGGGATGCGGTTCATCACGATGCCCATGGCGCAGCTCCACTGGAACTCGATGTCCACGCCCTTGAGTGCCGGGAAGGTGCGCTCGATGCACGGACGCAGCTCGCCGGCGATATCACGCGAGTCGCGGCCGGAGTAGTTGGCGCCGCCGCCGAACAGCAGGCGGCCGTCGCCGGTCATGCGGTAGTAGTCGAGCACGAAGCGGCAGTCGTAGACCGCCAGGTCCTGCGGGTTGATGCGCTTGGCCAGCTCGCCCAGCGGCTTGGTGGTGACGATGCCGCCCATGGCCGGGAAGATCATGCCCTTGAGCTGCTTGCGCTCCAGCTTGTGGTAGACGTCGCCGGCGAGCATCACCTGGGCGGCGTTGATCCGCCCGCCGGAGGTGACCACTGCCGGGCGCGGGCCGTGGATGATGTCCAGCACCTCGGAGTGCTCGAAGATCAGCGCGCCCAGGCTGGCGGCGGCCTTGGCCTCGCCGATGCACAGGTTGAGCGGGTGCAGGTGCATGTTGCGGGTGTTCTTGATGGCACCGCAGTAGAGGTCGCTCTCCAGGTGCGCACGCACGCCGGCGCCGTCCAGCAGGCTGATCTCGTCGCCCATGCCGCGGCGCTTGGCGTCGTCGAAGGTGGCCTTCAGCTCGTCCATGTGCGACTGCTTCATCGCCGCGTGCAGGTGGCCGAACTTCAGGTCGCACTGGATGCCGTACTTCTCCACGCGGCTCCTGATGATCTCGTGGCCGCGCCAGCGCAGGTGCCAGATGAAATCGTCGACATCGTCGCCCAGCCACTGGCGCATCTGCTTCTCCATGGCCGAGTCGCCCGAGAGGCTGCCGGTGACCTGCCCGCCATTGCGCCCGCTGGCGCCCCAGCCGACCTTGTTGGTCTCGACGATGGCGACCTTGTAGCCGCGCTCGGCCAGTTCCACCGCAGTGGCGACGCCGGTGAAGCCGCCGCCGATGATGGCGATGTCGACGTTCACCTCGCCTTGCAGCGTGGGGTAGCTGGTTTCCTCGTTGAGGCTCGCGGAGTAGTAGGACTTCGCGCGCTCGGGGGCGGGAGTGGCGGGGTTCAGTGCAGCGTTCATTTCGGTGTTCCTGTTGTTGTTCGGTTGCCCTCTCCCCAGCCCTCTCCCTGAAGGGAGAGGGGGCTGATTGGAGTGGGCTGAAAAATAGGTTTCAGCCTGAGATTCCAATGAGCGAAAAACTCGTCTCGGCACATTCGGCCCCCTCTACCGCTTGAGGAGCGGGGCGCGTAGCCAGGGCTGGGGAGAGGGTTTTTCAGCTCAGCACATGTCACCTCAAGCCTGCGTCAGATACCAGCGCCAGTCCTGCTCGCCGACCTCGCCCATGAACTGGCGGTACTCGGCCTGCTTGACCTTCAGGTAGACGCCGAGGAATTCGTGGCCCAGCGCATCGCGTGCCCAGCTGGAGCGCTCCAGCGCGCGCAGCGAGGTGAGCCAGTCGGTGGGCAGCAGTTCCTTGGCCTGGGCGTAGCCGTTGCCTTCCACCGGCGCGCCCGGGTCGATCTCCTCGCGGATGCCGCGATGGATGCCGGCGAGAATGGCCGCAGCGGCCAGGTAGGGGTTGGCGTCGGCGCCGCAGATGCGGTGCTCGACATGGCGGGTGTTGGCCGGGCCGCCGGGTACGCGCAGGCTCACGGTGCGGTTGTCGCAGCCCCAGGTTGGCGCCAGCGGCGCGTAGCTGTTGGCCTGGAAGCGGCGGTAGGAGTTGGCGTTGGGGCAGAACAGCAGCAGCGAATCGAGCAGGCTTTTCAGCATGCCGCCCACGGACTGCCGCAGCAGGGGAGTGCCGGCAGGGTCTTCGCTGGCGAAGAGGTTGTTGCCCGCGGCGTCGGCCAGGGAAACGTGCATGTGCATGCCGGTGCCGGCCAGGTCGTCGAACGGCTTGGCCATGAAGCACGCCTGCATCCCGTGCTTGTGCGCCACGCCTTTCACCAGTCGCTTGTAGCGTACGGCCTGGTCCATGGCGAGGAGTGCGTCGCCGTGCTCCAGGGTGATTTCCACCTGGCCCGGCGCGTATTCGGAGATAGCCGTGCGCGCCGGAATTCCTTGTGCCTTGCAGGCGGCATAAAGGTCGGCGAGGAAGGGTTCGATCTGCTCCAGCTCGCGCAGGCCGTAGACCTGGGTGGCACGCGGGCGGCCGCCGTCGGCATCCAGCGCCGGTTGCGGGCGGCCGTTGGCGTCGCGCTTGGCGTCCAGCAGGTAGAACTCCAGTTCGCAGGCCATCACCGGGTAGTAGCCGTCAGCCTTCAGGCCGTCGATCACATGCAGCAGCACATGGCGCGGGTCGGCGATGTCCGCCGGCTTGCCCTGCTCGGGGTGCATGCTGACCTGCACCGCCGCCGTGGGAATCTGCCGCCAGGGCAGGCGCACCAGGCTGCCTTGCAGCGGGTAGGCGCGGCAGTCGATATCGCCGACGTCCCAGACCAGCCCGGAATCCTCCACATCCTCACCGTGCACGGTGAGGCCGAGGATGGTGCTGGGCAGCGGCCGGCCGGACTGGTACACGGCGAGCAGCTCCTCGCGGTGCAGCAGCTTGCCGCGCGGCACGCCGTTGGCGTCGAGGATGAACAGCTCGACCATCTCGATATCGGGGTTCTGGGCCAGGAAATACTGGGCTTCTTGCACGGAGGCGAAATTCATGGGGCTCTCGTTAGCATCCACGCGGATGCGCTGACGACCTGCAGGCCAGGGCCACGCCGAAGGGCATGGGGTTGAAGGCAGGCAAGCGATGCAACGGGCTACATCTTGTTCTGAAGGCACGGGGACCTTGAGTGAGCGTAGTTCCGTCGGGCGAAGTCGGGCGGGGTGCCCGGTCAGCGAGAGGTGGTATCGGGCGGGCGCGCGTGGCGGCAATGCCAGAGCGCCCAGAAGGCCAGTTCCAGAGGCAGGGTCAGCGGTTGCAGTTCGAGCCAGCGGGCATGTTTGCGCGGCAGGCGGACGACGCTGCCGGCCTTGCGGGCGGCGACGGGTTCCAGCGGTGCGGGCGAAACGAGCAGGTGCATGTCGAAGGATTTGGCTGACGATTTCCGCAGACTCGCACGGCGCATGGGTTTGTTAAATGTGATTTTCACGACGTTCAGATTTGAAAAGTTGAAACTGAATGAGCGTTTGTGGTCGGTGTGAAGGCTGCTCCAGAGCCTTTGCGATGCCTTTCGCGCATCCTGTCGAGGGGCCCGGAGAGCCGGCCGTGTCTGCCCTAGACTGGTGCAATCAGCGTCCGCCACGGGCTCGTCCATGTGCCGCATCGTCTTTGCCCCGTCGATCCAGCGTCACGTTCCCATCGAGGAGCGCGAGTTGCCTGCCGTGACCCTCGCCAGCGCGCTGGAAGCGGTATTTGTCGAGGCGCCGAAACTGCGTGGCTATCTGCTCGACGACCAGGGCGGACTGCGCCGGCACCTGACCATCTTCATCGACGGCCTGCGCCTGCGTGACCGTGCCAGCCTCAGCGATGTGCTGGCGGCGGGCAGCGAGGTCTACGTGGTCCAGGCCCTGAGTGGCGGCTGAGGGCCACGCGGCATTTCAGGAGAACAGGATGGATGATCGATTGCTGGTGGCGACCCGCAAGGGGCTGTTCACCTTTCAGCGTGGCGCGGACGGCTGGCAGGAAACCCGCCGTGATTTCCTCGGCGAGCCATTGAGCACGGTGCTTGCCGATCCACGCGATGAAACCCTCTATGCCGCCCTCAACCTCGGCCACTTCGGCTGCAAGCTCTGGCGTCAGCGTCCGGGCGAGGACTGGCAGGAGATCGCCGTGCCGACGTACCCGCCGCAACCCGACCCACTGCCTGCGTCCTGGGAGGGGGAAGCCCCGCCCGCGCCCTGGGTCCTGCAGCAGATCTGGTGCCTGGAGACTGGCGGCGCTGCCGAGCCCGGCGTGCTCTGGGCCGGGACCATTCCCGGCGGGCTGTTCCGCAGCGGCGATGGTGGCGACAGCTGGGAGCTCAATCGCCCGCTCTGGGACCGCCCCGAGCGTTCGCGCTGGATGGGCGGCGGCTACGACTGGCCGGGCATCCACTCGGTCAGTGTCGACCCGCGTGACAGCCAGCACCTGACCGTCGCCGTGTCCTGCGGCGGTGTCTGGCAGAGCGACGATGGCGGCGCCAACTGGCGTGTGACCACCCGCGGCCTGTACGCCGACTACATGCCGCCGGAGCTGCGCGAGGAGGGCGCCATCCAGGACCCGCACCGCCTGGTGCAGTGCCCTGCGCAGCCGCAGCGCCTGTGGGTGCAGCACCACAACGGCATCTTCACCTCCACCGATGGCGGCGCGTGCTGGAGCGACGTGCAGGTCGAACCGTCCAGCTTCGGCTTTGCGGTTGCCGTCCACCCGACCCGGCCGGATACCGCCTGGTTCGTCCCCGCCGTGAAGGATATCTGCCGGATTCCGGTGGATGCCCGTTTCGTCGTGACCCGTACCCGTGATGGCGGCGCCAGCTTCGAAGTGCTCGACAGCGGCCTGCCGCAGGGCGCGGCCTTCGACCTGGTGTACCGCCACGGTCTGGCGGTGGACGACGATGGCGTGTGCCTGGCCATGGGTTCCACCACCGGCGGATTGTGGCTGTCGGAGAACGGCGGCGATCACTGGCAGTGCCTGTCGGCCAACCTGCCGCCGATCTACTGCGTGCGCTTCGGCTGAGCCGGATAGCGCCGTCGCAGGCCAGGGCTTTCCTATACTCCCTGGCGTTTCCCGGTGAGCGGGGAATCATCGGCTCCAGGGAGGCCCGCATGAGCGCCACCATCCAGCATTTCTTCGATCCGCCCACGTCCACCTACAGCTATGTGGTGGCGGATCACAGCACCGGGCGCTGCGCCATCATCGATCCGGTACTGGACTACGATCCCGCGGCCGGTCGCGTTGGCAATACCGGTGCCCGCCGCCTGCTCGAGTACGTTCGCGAGCAGGCGCTGGCGGTGGAGTGGTTGCTGGAGACCCACCTGCATGCTGATCACCTGTCCGCCGCGGCCTGGCTCAAGGGGGAGCTGGGTGGCCGGCTGGCCATCGGTGCGAGCATCGCCCAGGTGCAGCGCACCTTTGCCGGGCTGCTCAACCTGGGCGAAGACTTCCCCTGCGACGGCAGCCAGTTCGACCACCTGCTCGAGGATGGCGAGTGCTTCCGCATCGGCGAGCTGCAGGCCCAGGCGTTGCACACGCCCGGGCACACGCCGGCCTGCATGACGTACCTGGTCGGTGATGCCGCGTTCGTTGGCGATACGTTGTTCATGCCCGACTACGGTACCGCCCGCTGCGACTTTCCCGGCGGTGATGCGCGGCAGCTTTACCGTTCGATCCAGCGACTGTTCACCTTGCCGGACGAGACGCGGCTGTTCATGTGCCACGACTACCTCACCGCCAATCGCGATCAGCATGTGTTCGAAACCAGCGTTGCGCGGCAACGCCAGGACAATGTGCACGTGCACGATGGCGTGTCGGAGGAGGCTTTTGTTGCGATGCGCACGCAGCGCGATGCCGGGCTGCAGGCGCCGGCGCTGATCTGGCCGTCGATCCAGGTGAACATGCGTGCGGGCGAGCTGCCGGAGGCCGAGACCAACGGAGTGCGCTACCTGCGGATTCCGTTGGACCGGATGTAACGGCACCCGTGCAGCGGCTCAGCCGATGAGCTTGTCCGGGAACCGTTCGAGTATCTCCCGACAGCGCTCCACCGCCCGTTTCTGCCGGGCCACATTGGCGCAAATGCGCTTCAGACGGTTCAACTGCCTGGGTGTCAGGTCGCCTGTGCTGGACAGCACCTTGAGCATGTGGCGCATTTCCATCAGCCACAGCTGGCAGCGCAGTTCCTGCAGGAACCAGATAGGCTTGGGCACGCCCAGGAAGCTCAGGGCCGGGCCGATGATGCTCAGCGGCAGAATGAGCAGGAACAGGTTGAACAGTGTGTTGGCCAGCTGGAAGGGCAGGTACTTGTAGAGGAACGGCAGGCCGTTGTTGTAGTAGGACTCCGCCACTTCATGCAGCGGTATCTGGGTGCCCTTGGTCGATGGGTACGCATCGCCGGTGGAGGAGGCCGCAGAGCCGCCATGTACCTGCTTCATGGCCAGCAGGATGTGGTGGAGGATGCCGGGGTCCATGCGTTTCTTCACCACCACGGTCACGGCTTCGGCCGGTGCCTGCAGATCCTTTTTCGGCACGCCGGTACGAAGGTCGAAATAGCCCCGGGGGACGGTCATGACCTTCAGGACCCGCCCCTCCGCCAGGCGCTGCGCAATGGCGGCGCTGTATTGCAGGTCGAGTATGGCGATGCCCGGAGTGTCGGCCAGCGCGGTGACCACCGGCTGGTCGAGGGGTTGCAGGAGGAAGCCGGCGTCGACCTTTCCTTCGGTCAGGGCCTTGGCGGTGGCGTTCAGGTTGTAGGGGAGGAAATCCGTGTTTTTCGGCGTGACGCCGTACATTGCCAGCAGCGACTCCGCCATCTGCCGCGTACCGCTGCCGGGAGGGTTGGCGGCGACCCGCAGTCCCTTCAGTTCGCTCGGGCTGGAAAGTTTTCCGAGCGCACTGCGGTAGAAGATGAGTACCGGCTTGTAGTTGATCACGCCCAGCGCCCGGGTGTTGGGGTAGTTGTCCGCGTTCACTTCCTGGGCGATGAAGCTGATATCCACGCCGGACTTCGGATCGTCCACCAGGCCGACCAGCGACAGGGTGTCCTTCTGTTCGAGCAGGCGGACCTTGAAGCCTTTGCCCTGCAGGTACGCCTGATAGGCCAGGGCCGTGCTCTGGAAGTAGCCGCCAGCGGGGCCTGTGGCGATGACGATGGTCTTGCCCGGGTAACCGATCAGCGCGTACAGGATGACGCCCAGGGCGATGGCGAGCATCCCCGGGACGCCGGCAAGGGCGCGCAGGCAGGCCGGCAGATTGACGTGTTTCAATGCAATGTTCATGACGCGGCAAGGGGTCGATTCTGGTTTGTTCCGCAGGAGCCCCACGCAGCTGGCTGCCTGGCGATGAAGCTGTCCGGGTAGCCGGGGCCTGGTGGGGCAGCGTGCTGCTGAAGGGGGAGTCTCCCCGCGCAGGGCGCGGGGAGATTGGTTCAGAAGCGCCAGTCCAGCGACAGGTTGCCCGACACCGAGTTGTAGCCGGTGCGGAACAGGTCGCTGGCGACCCCGGCGCCGATATCGACGTTCTCGCTGAGGGAGTAGCGGACGTTGCCGCGCAGGCCCATGGAGTCGCGGTCCATCAAGGTGTTCTTGCTGCTGAACTTCGCGTCCTGGTAGTTGGCGAAGGTCGCGTCCTGGGTCAGGTCGGTATCCAGCAGTTCGTGGTTCCAGGTGACCTGGGTCTCGGCCTTGATGGCACGGCCGCCTTCGAGCGGGAAGTGCATCGCGGTGTTCAGGCCGATGCTCGAGCGCAGCGAATCGAACTGCTGCGATTTGAGCTTCAGCGTCGAGCCGTCGTCGCCTTTCTCGTGGGTGCCGTCGCGCCACAGGCTGGTGTAGGTCAGCGTGGCGATGGGGCCCGTGCTGACGTTTTCGTTCAGCTGGAAGCGATAGCCGCCACCGCCGACCAGGGACGCGCTCTTGCCGGTCCAGTCGGCCTTGTTGCGGGCCGAATAGTCGTCGATGTCGATCTTGCGCTTGAGCTCGCCGCTTTCATAGCCGACGCGGGCGCTGCCCAGCAGGAAGCTCCCGGCCATCGGGTCCTGGGCGTAGCGGGCGTGCACACCCAGCTCCAGGGCCGAGGTGTTGCCGTCGCCGTTGAGCGGGTCCTTGAGGTTGAGGTTCTGCTGGCTGGCGGCGCCGTGCAGGCCGATGATCAGCGCGCCGTCGCTGGAAGCGGCGGTTTCGGCACCGAAGATCACGCCATAGCTGTTGGTGGTGTAACCGACCATGTCGTTTTCATTGTTCTGCCGGCTGTTGCCGCCGAAGGGCTGGATGAACGCCTGCCACTCGTCGTCACGCAGCTTGCCCGGTTCGCGGGCACTGATGGCGTCGGCGACCTGCTGCTCGCGCTGCAGGGAACTGGCCATCATGGCGCTGTAGGCGGCCGGGGAGAGCTGCTCCAGGGCGCGGCCGATCTGGCTGCCATCGGGGACCGAGAAGTCCAGGGTGGTGTAGAGCTGCTGGCGGTCGGGGCTGGCCGCGGCGCTGATGCCACGGCTGAGGGCCTCGCCCACCGAGCGGCCATTGCGGCTCAGGGCGTACTGGCTGTACGCGTCGTCGGCGCGGACGAATCTCAGCAGCTGGTTGTTGTTGGCCTGCGGCGTGGCCAGCAGGGACAGGGTCGGGGAGGCGGACAGCAGTTCGACCTCGTTGAAGGCCCCGCTGCGGGAGCTGCTCTGCAGCAACTGGCTGGACTGCATCGTCCAGGTCGGGGAATACCAGCCGCGGTGCGGGACGATGCTCAGGCGGCCGGCAATCTCGGCCTTGCCGGTGACCTGCAGGGTGTCGTGGGCACCGACGTCGTTGACCTCCATCAGCAGGCGGCCGGTACGGGTCTGCTGGAAGTTGCCATCGATCTTGAGGACGCCGAAGGAGCCGCCCGGTGCGACCGTGCCACGGTTGATGAATTCGCCCCGCTGATTAAGAACGAAGTGGCTATTGCCGGCCAGCGTCGCACCTTCTGCCACTTCAACGCTGTAGACCTGGTTGTTGCCGCCCAGCGAGGTTTCGCCGCCGCGCAGGCTGAGGGCGAGGTTGTTGATGCCCTGGATGTTGCCGTTGTAGCGCAGGTGGAAGTTCGGGTCGGCCTGGTCCAGTGCACGACCCTGGCCATCGTTCAGGCGGCCGAAGGTCAGTTGGGTCAGGCGTTGCGCGTCGTTCTCGTCCTGCTGGTCGTAGGCCGAGAGGATATCGCCCTCGATGCGCGCGCCGGAGAGGATGTTGATGTTGCCCACCAGGGCATTGTCGGAGATGGAAATGGCCGCCGCCTTGCCGGCCAGGCGGCCGCTGACGTCGAAGTTGTCGACCAGGGGGCCGGCCAGTTCAGGCAGGAGTTCATCCTCATCACCTTTGACGGTATAGATATAGGAACCTCGGTATTCGCTGTCATTGCCCAGCATGTTATTGCCGAAGTTGAACTCGGCGGCGATGCCTTTCTCACCCAGCGCCTGGACGTCGCCGCGCTGAATCACGTTATGGTCCTTGCCATAGGCGACGAGCATCCCGCGGCCGTTCAGGCCGTCGGCGTGAATGCGAGTACCCGGTTCCACCACCAGGGTGTTGCCTTCGCCGTCGACGCGTACGCCTGCGGCGCCGTCGCCGCGAGTCAGCAGATTGGCCTGCTGGAATATCAGGTTGTTACTGCCGTAGACATGCAGGCCCAGGCCTTGTGCCGCAGTGTTGTAGGCGCCGACCAGGTAGTCCGTGCCGGCGGCGTTGCGCTGGTAATAGCCGTGCTGGTTGTAGAGCGTCTGGCCATCGCCATAGACCGAGTAACCGAAGAAATTGCGCCGGTCAATCTGGTAGCCCAGGTCCTGCAGGGCGGCAAGTTCGGCTTCCATGAAGACGTTGTAGTTGCGGTAGCCCTGATGGCTCATCTGGCTGTTCTTCAGCTCGATGTGGCTCATGTAGTCAGCGTCCAAGCTCCCATCTTCGCCCAGAATCTTGACCGGAATGCCGGGCATCGCGCCCGCGAGCACCTCGTTGACGTGTTCGCCGGTGAAGTAGCCCTGGTCCTGGCGCAGATCGAAGCCATTCGGGTCATAGGCATTGTTGCATTGCGAACACAGCACGACCTGGTCGGGACGTGCAGGGTTGCCATTGTCATCGCGCAGGTGCGATGCCCATTGACTGAGGCTTTCGCTGAAGTACGGTGTGCCCTGGCCATACTTGTCGGCTACCGAGTTTGAGATCCCCAGGGCATGAGCCACCTCATGCACCGTGGTAGAGAAGTATTCGTCCGTGGTACCCGGGATTTGGCTCGGAACGTAGGGGGTGATCAAACGATCCGGGGGGCCGAACATGACCTGGCCTTGGGAACCGTAGGCGGGCGAGCCTGGCGGCAGGTTCGTCAGGGCGGCCTGGACCTGGGTCACATAGACGTTGCTGGTCGTTGGCGCTGGGTCGCTGCTTGCACCTGCGTTCCCCTGGGTGCCGTCGGTACCGATATTGAAGATTGCTGGTAATTCTCCGTTCTGCGGGTTGATGACCCGTGCCCAATAATCGAAGCCTTGCAGAATTTGTTTCTTCTGTTGTTCATCCATATTCCAGGTCGAGGAAATGGGTGTTTCTCCGTTGAGCATGAAAGTTCCATCCCCAACTTCGAAGAACCTCGCTTCGAATATCGGTTGACCCTGGGGTGTATAAATAAGGTGGTTATCCTGCGCATAAAGAGACAGGCAGGGAGCCGCAGTGGCCATCGAGACGGCCAAGGCCAGTTTGTTGCGAATGAGGGTTCTTTTTTTCTTCACGGCAGATTTCTCCAATCAATTTTCAATACACCCTTTATTTCCTGGTAAGGCTCTGTAATGGGCCTTGCGCGGGTTCTGGTGTACTGCTGATTGTCAGAGAAGTTCCGGGGCTGATATGTCGGTGACGGAGACTGTTGGTGTCAGTGTATTCCCATGCTCTTGAATAAAGGCTTGTTGCTTGTAGGGATTAAGTGACGTTGCAGCTCTGAATCCAAGTTGGGAGTGTCCAGCGGCGAGCACGGCAATGCTGCAATCAACTTCTTATTATTCAGGACTAAGAGCGAGTGGCTTGTTCCGTGAGGCCTTTTTCGTGCCGGCAATACTCCGGAATCAGCCCGATATACCAATGAGAATGGCCCCGGCACGTACTGGCGTGCCGGGGCGAGGGGGAGGGCCGGCTGGTTGCCGGCCGGCTGCCTACAACAACAGGCTGCGGATGTCCCCGAGCACCTCACCGAGCCGTCGGGTGAACCGCGCCGCTGCTGCGCCGTTGATCACCCGGTGGTCGTAGGACAGCGACAGCGGCAGCATCAGCCGTGGCTGGAAGGCCTTGCCGTCCCACACCGGCTGCATCGTTGCCTTGCTCACGCCGAGGATCGCCACTTCCGGCGCGTTGACGATCGGGGTGAAGCCGGTGCCGCCAATGTGGCCGAGGCTGGAGATGGTGAAGCAGGCGCCCTGCATGGCGTCGGCGGAGAGCTTCTTGCTGCGCGCCTTCTCCGCCAGTTCGGCGGCTTCCAGCGCAAGCTGCAGCAGACCCTTCTGGTCGACGTCGCGAATCACCGGCACCAGCAGGCCGTCCGGGGTGTCCACGGCGAAGCCGATGTGCACGTATCGCTTGCGGATCAGCGCCTTGCCGCTGGGGGCCAGCGAGCTGTTGAAGTCCGGCAGCTCGCGCAGCAGGTGGGCGCAGGCCTTGAGCAGGATTGGCAGGATGGTCAGCTTGGTGCCGGCCTTTTCCGCCGCCGCCTTCTGTGCGATGCGGAAGGCCTCCGCCTCGGTGATGTCAGCGGATTCGAACTGGGTGACGTGGGGGACGTTGAGCCAGCTGCGATGCAGGTTGGCGGCGCCGACCTGCATCAGGCGGGTCATGGCCACTTCCTCGGTTTCGCCGAACTTGCTGAAGTCGATCTCCGGGATCGGCGGAATGCCCGCGCCACCGCTCGCGCCCGTCGGAGCGCCGGACTTGCTGCGTTGCAGCTGTTCCTTGACGAACGCCTGCACGTCCTCCTTGAGAATGCGGCCCTTGGGTCCGCTGCCGGTGACCTGCGCCAGGTCAACGCCGAACTCGCGGGCGACCATGCGCACCGCGGGGCCAGCGTGCACCTTGGTGCCGTCGCGGCTGGGTGCGCCCACAGGGGCGACGTCCTGCGCTTTTTCCGGCTCGCCCTTGGCCGTTGGCGCAGGAGCGGCTGTTTCCGTGGCGGATGCAGATGCCGGAGCAGAGCCGGCAACTTCCAGCTCCAGTATCTCGTCGCCTTCCTTGAGGGTGTCGCCGATCTTCACCTTGATCGCCTTCACCACACCCGCTTTCGGTGCGGGAATCTCCATGCTGGCCTTGTCGGATTCTAGGGTCAGCAGGCTCTGGTCGGCCTCGATGGCATCGCCCACCTTGACCATCAGCTCGATGACGTTGCCCTGGCCGTTGCCGATGTCCGGCACGCGGATGGTCTCCACGCCGCCGCTGGCGGCCGGAGCGGGCGCAGGCTTGTCTTCCCTGGCCGGCGCAGCAGCGGCAGCCGGAGCAGAGGAGGGCGCCGTGGCAGCAGGCGCAGCGCCGCCTTCGGTTTCCAGTTCGAGGATGTCGTCGCCCTCCTTGAGGGTGTCGCCGACCTTCACCTTGATCGCCTTCACCACCCCGGCCTTCGGCGCCGGAATCTCCATGCTGGCCTTGTCGGACTCCAGCGTCAGCAGGCTCTGATCAGCCTCGATGCGGTCGCCGACCTGGACCATCAGCTCGATGATCTCGCCCTGGCCATTGCCGATGTCCGGCACCTTGATGGTTTCCACGCCGCCACCGGAAGGTGCAGGTTGAGACGTCGGCGCGGCGGCAGGCTTGGGTGCTTCGGCGGCGGCTTTGGCCGGCTCCGCGGCCTTGCTTTCGGCAGCGCCGCCTTCGGCTTCCAGTTCGAGGATTTCATCGCCCTCCTTGAGGGTGTCGCCGACCTTCACCTTGATGGCCTTCACCACGCCGGCCTTCGGCGCGGGAATCTCCATGCTGGCCTTGTCCGACTCCAGCGTCAGCAGGCTCTGCTCGGCCTCGATACGGTCGCCGACCTTGACCAGCAGTTCGATGACTTCGCCCTGGCCGTTGCCGATGTCGGGTACGCGGATGGTCTCGCTCATCGTGCCTCTCCTCAGCAGTCCAGCGGATTGGGTTTTTCCGGGTCGAGACCGAATTTCGCGATGGCCTCGGCCACCATCTTCGGCTCGATGTCGCCACGATCGGCCAGGGCCTCCAGCGCAGCGAGCACCACCCAGTGGCGGTCCACCTCGAAGAAGTGGCGCAGCTTGGCGCGGGTGTCGCTGCGGCCGAAGCCGTCGGTGCCCAGCACCTTGTACTCCTTGGTCGGCACCCACTGGCGAATCTGGTCGGCGTAGACCTTCATGTAGTCGGTGGAGGCGATCACCGGCCCGCGGCGTCCACCCAGGCACTGTTCGACATAGCTCTGTCGTGGCTTCTGCCCCGGATGCAGGCGGTTCCAGCGCTCCACCGCGAGGCCGTCGCGGCGCAGTTCGTTGAAGCTGGGTACCGACCAGACGTCGGCGCCGATGCCGAAGTCCTCGCGCAGTATCCGCGCAGCCGCCTCGACCTCGCGCAGGATGGTGCCCGAGCCGAGCAGCTGGACGTGTTGCGCGGCGGCCTTCTGGTCTTCTTCGAGCAGGTACATGCCCTTGATGATGCCGGCTTCGGCGCCCTTGGGCAGCGGCGGGTGCGGGTAGTTCTCGTTCATCACGGTGATGTAGTAGAAGACCTCCTGCTGCTCTTCCATCATCTGCCGCACGCCTTCCTGGATGATCACTGCCAGCTCGTAGGAGTAGGTCGGATCGTAGGTACGGCAGTTGGGGATCACCGAGGCCAGCACATGGCTGTGGCCGTCTTCATGCTGCAGGCCCTCGCCATTGAGCGTGGTGCGCCCGGCGGTACCACCCAGCATGAAGCCGCGGGTCAGGCTGTCACCGGCTGCCCAGGCCAGGTCGCCGATGCGCTGGAAGCCGAACATCGAATAGAAGATGTAGAACGGCAGCATCGGCTGGCGGTAGTTGCTGTAGGCCGTACCGGCAGCGATGAACGACGACATGGCACCGGCCTCGGTAATGCCTTCCTCGAGGATCTGGCCTTTCTTGTCCTCGCGATAGAACATCAGCTGTTCCTTGTCGACCGGCTCGTACAGCTGGCCCACCGAGGAGTAGATGCCGAGTTGGCGGAACATGCCCTCCATGCCGAAGGTGCGCGCCTCGTCGGGGATGATCGGCACGATGCGCTGGCCCAGTTCCTTGTCCTTCACCAGCTGCGAGATGATCCGCACGAAGGCCATGGTGGTGGAAATCTCGCGGTCGCCGGAGCCGTCGAGCAGTGCCTTGAGCGTCTCCAGCGGTGGTGCCGGGATGCGCTGGCTGTTGCCGTGGCGATGCGGCATGAAGCCGCCCAGGGCGGCGCGGCGCTCCTTCAGGTAGCGCGCTTCGGCGCTGCCTTCCTCGGGACGGTAGAAGGGCAGTTTGGCCAGGTCCGCGTCCTTGATCGGGATATCGAAGCGGTCGCGGAAGGCGCGCAGGCTGTCGACGTCGATCTCGTGGATGTTGTGGGCGATGTTCTTCGCTTCGCCGGTGCCGGTGCCGTAGCCCTTGATGGTCTTGGCCAGCACCACGCTGGGCTGGCCCTGGTGGTTCACCGCCGCGTGGTAGGCGGCGTAGACCTTGTACGGGTCGTGGCCGCCGCGGTTGAGCTTCCAGATTTCCTCGTCGGAGAGGTCCTTGACCATCTCCAGCAGTTCCGGTCGCGCCCCGAAGAAGTGCTCGCGGACGAAGGCCCCGTCCTTGGCCTTGTAGTTCTGGTAGTCGCCGTCCACCGCCTCGTCCATCCGCGCCTGCAGCAGGCCGGCGTGGTCCTTGGCGAACAGCGGGTCCCAGAAGCGCCCCCAGATCACCTTGATCACGTTCCAGTTGGCGCCGCGGAACACGCCTTCCAGCTCCTGGATGATCTTGCCGTTGCCGCGCACCGGACCGTCCAGGCGCTGCAGGTTGCAGTTCACCACGAAGATCAGGTTGTCCAGCTTCTCGCGCCCGGCCAGGGAGATCGCGCCCAGGGATTCGGGCTCGTCGGTCTCGCCGTCGCCGAGGAAGCACCAGACCTTCTGCTTGCCGGCAGGAATGAAGCCGCGGCTCTCCAGATACTTCATGAAGCGCGCCTGGTAGATCGCCTGGATCGGCCCCAGGCCCATGGACACGGTGGGGAACTGCCAGAACTTCGGCATCAGGCGTGGGTGCGGATAGGAGGAAATGCCCTTGCCGTCGACCTCCTGGCGGAAGTTCTCCAGTTGCTCGTCGCTGAGCAGGCCCTCGATGTAGGCGCGGGCGTAGAAGCCCGGAGAGGCGTGGCCCTGGAAGTAGATCAGGTCGCCGGCGTGCTCCTCGGTGGGGCCGTTGAAGAAGTAGTTGAAGCCGATGTCGTAAAGGGTCGCCGAGGACGCGAAGGTGGAGATGTGCCCGCCCAGCGACGGGTCCTTGTGGTTGGCGCGCATCACCATGGCCAGCGCATTCCAGCGTACCAGCGAGCGGATGCGCCGCTCCATGAACAGGTCGCCCGGCATGCGGGCTTCGTGCCCTACCGGGATGCTGTTGCGGTAGGGCGTGGTGATGGCGTAGGGCAGTTGTGTGCCGGTTCGGCTGGCCAGCTCGCCTAAGCGAGTCATCAGGTAGTGGGCGCGCTCTTCGCCTTCTTGTTCCAGTACGGATTCCAGCGCGTCCAGCCATTCCTGGGTTTCGACGGGGTCGATATCGTGCATGGTCAGGGATCCTGGTTACGGGGTCGGCTCTGCGCAGTGCCGGCTCCGGGCCAGGTGATCCATCGGGTTGGCGCAGTGGGCGACGGCCCTCGTGAGGCCGCCGCGCTGCCGCCGGCACGCGCGTGTGGCTATAGAGCTTAGACAGCTCTGGCGCCAGCGCCCGCCCGGTTGGTCGAGTCAGGACGTCGCAGCGGGGTTAGCGAAGCGAGTCACGCCGCAGATCGTCACCGCGGTTCCACTGCGCGGCCACCAGCCGATCACGCCCGGCCTGCTTGGCCTGGTAGAGCAGGCGGTCCACCGCCGCGACGAAGTCCAGCGGGCGGTCGCTGGAGGAGGGCACGGCGGTGCCGACGCCCAGGCTGATGGTCAGCCGGTCGGAGACGGCGGACTTCGCATGGGCGATGCCCTGGTCGTGCAGCACGCTGCGGCAACGCTCGGCGATCTGCCGGGCGGCCTCGCTGTCGGTTTCCGGCAGCACCAGCACGAACTCCTCGCCGCCGAAGCGCGCAATGAAGTCCCGTGGGCGGTGCAGCGCGCCGGCCAGGGCCTTGCCGACGCTGCGCAGGCAGTCGTCGCCCTGGATGTGCCCGTAGTGGTCGTTGAACTGCTTGAAGTAGTCGATATCCAGCAGTACCAGCGAGACGGGCTGGCCGCTGCGCTGGGCGCTGCCCCACTCGGTGTCCAGCACCGAGTCGAACATGCGGCGGTTGGCGACGCCGGTCAGGCCATCCTTGTACGAATACTCCTCCAGCTGGCGCTGCAGCATGATCAGCTGCTCTTCGGCGCGCTTGCGCTCGCTGATGTCGAACATGAAGCCGACCAGCGAATCCACCTCGCCGTCGTCATCGCGCACCACGTGCACCACATCGCGGATCCACACGTAGTCGCCGGAAGAGGTCAGGGCGCGGTAATCCGCCTCGTGGTCGGTGCCCTCGCGGGACTGCGAGATGCAGAAGTTCACTACCCGCTCGCGGTCTTCGGGGTGCATGCGTTCGGCCCAGTCGTTGGCGCTGACCCAACTGGCCTGGCTCCAGCCTAGAAGTTCTTCGATCTGTGGTCCGATGTAGGAGAACGTCATGGACTTCCAGTCGATCTTCCACGGAATGGCGCGGGTGGATTCGAGGAGTGTCTGGTAGACGGGATTTTCCGGGGCGGCGTCGTACGGCATGGCGGCGGCTCGCTGATGGCACTGTGCCTTGTTCTACCACAGTGCGGTGTCGGAAAACCGGTTGAACGCGCCACCTGGCGCCTCGAAAGCGGCTGGGCGACAGACGGTCGTTTCCGAGTGAGACGGATTCTTCAGCAATTCATAACGGGTTCTTCACGAATCCGGGGATAGGGTTTGATCGCCCGCCATCTGACAACCCCGCAGTGCGATGGTAATCCCAAGGATGGGTCGGGCCTCCCTCCTGCGAAGAGAGGGAACGGACGCGGACCCTTTTTCAGCTGCACGGCCTGAATCATGCCCATCCCGAAGCTCTTCAGATCACTGTCCCGCGGCTGGCTGTCGCTTCTGGCGATACTGCCCGTCATCGCGCTGCTCAGTGGCTTTCTGCCGCTGGACTTCTCGCGGCCGACGCCGCTGGTGGGTGACGCCCAGCGCCAGGCGGAATTGCGCGAGCACTGGCAGAACGGCGACCTGATCGTGCTGGTGCGCCATGCCGAGCGCTGCGATCGCTCCAGCGCGCCGTGCATGGCCGATGTCAGCGGTATCACCGTGCGGGGCGGGCAGAGCGCCCAGGAGATCGGCCAGGACTTCGCCGCACTCGGCCTGGCCAACGCCGACATCCTCAGCAGCAACCAGCTGCGGGCCATCCAGACCGCTTCCTCGATGTTCGGCCGTACGCCGCAAGAGCAGCCCTGGCTGTACAAGTGCGAGGGCTCGATGCTCGACCAGGCGCTGCAGCACAAGGTCGCGCACCGCAACCTGATCCTGGTGACCCACAGCGAATGCATCGAGGACCTGGAACACTCGGTGAGCGTGGACGACCCGGCGACCCCGGACTACGCCTCGACACTCTTCGTGCTCAGCGAGCAGGACCAGTCTCCGCGCCTGCTCGGCTACCTCGATGCCGACCAGTGGCCGCTGAAGGTCAGCGGGCGCTGATCTGGCTGGGCGTGGCGCCCAGGCGGTAACGCTGCAATTCCTGCGGAGTCAGCACGCGCATGCGCTGCGGATCGATGCTCTGCATGGTGTCGGCCAGTTCCAGTGGAATGTCCATGTCGCGGAAATAGGTGCGGGCGTTGTAGCTGCCTGCCGCCTGGGACGAATCGCCAGCGGGGTAGTAGGGGCGATGCAGGCCCACGTAGCCGCGCACCGTCCGGTGCTTGCCGGCGGCCAGCAGGTAGACGCAGGAGCCCTGGCAGACGCTGTTGGTCGGCACCAGGGTTTCGAAGCCGGATTCGCGCAGCAGGCGGCCCATTTTGATCGATTCGGCGGCGCTGCCGCCGATGCTGTCGAGCAGGGCCACCTTGCGGGCGAACTTGCCCGGATTGGCCAGCAGCCCTTTGAACAGGCGCTCGTAGTCGCCCGGAGCGATGTCCTCGCTGATGCGTACCGCCAGCACTTCGCCGACCTTGGCGTGCTGCACCGGCTTCACCTCGACCTGGGCGGAGGCAAGGCTGGAGGACAGCGCAAGGGTGCAGAGCAGGGCAGCGCGAAGCATGGGGGTGAATCCTGTACGGGAGTCTTGTAGGAAGGCGCTGACGATACCCTGATACGCGCCGTCCGTCAGCCCGTCAGCTTGCCTTCAGACAGGTGCGCAGGAGGCGCCGCGCCGATTTGTTCACCCTGCGGCGCTCCAGCTCTTCGGGAGCGAACCAGCGGCAGTCGGCGATCTCGTTCAGCGGAGTGGGCTGCTGCGCCGGGTCGACCGGCGTCTCGAACACGTAGTGCAGCGTCTGGTACAGCTCCAGCGGCGCCACGTAGTTCATCTGCTCGATGGTGAGCCCGGTTTCCTCGATCAGCTCGCGGGTGGCGGCCTGTCCGGGGCGTTCGTCGGCCTCGATGCGGCCGCCGGGGAGGTTCCATTTCGACTTGGATTTGCGCACGAAGAGAATCTTGTCGTCGAGGCGGCAGATGACCGTTGCACGCTCTTTCAGGTTCTTAGCCATACCGGCTGCTCCTCGACACTCTTCCAACAGGTTTCAGGGTAGACATTAATCTGAGATTCCCAACCAGATGAACTGGTTACGGCGTTTATGTCGACAAATGGTAAGGATTGGTCGCTGGAAAGGTATGTCAGGCCTTTCTGAAGAATCGCCCGTCATCTTCTCGACTCGAAAAGGCTTCAAGGTGGACCGGCGCTGCTTCCTGAAGTGCGAACTTTCTGCACCGGCGTACCAGTTTCCATGGCCTACGCTTGATTCCTGCCGTTTCGCCGGACTTTTCCATGAGGTCACGGCGAGGGAGCGAGCCTGTAGTCCCGCTGACCCACCACCGGCCCGCCGCCGTGCGCCGGGCGACACCCTCAAGAGCCATCCGCAGGAGGAAATGCCATGAGCAAGCCCTACGTCCGTCTCGACAAGACCCAGGCCGCCGTGTTGCTGGTCGATCATCAGGCCGGCCTGCTCTCGCTGGTGCGCGACATCGAACCGGACAAGTTCAAGAACAACGTCCTCGCCCTGGCCGACCTGGCCAAGTACTTCAAGCTGCCGACCATCCTCACCACCAGTTTCGAGAGCGGCCCCAACGGCCCGCTGGTTCCCGAACTCAAGGACCTGTTCCCCGACGCGCCCTACATCGCCCGTCCGGGCAACATCAACGCCTGGGACAACGAGGACTTCGTCAAGGCGGTGAAGGCCACCGGCAAGAAACAGCTGATCATCGCTGGCGTGGTCACCGAGGTCTGCGTGGCCTTCCCGGCGCTGTCGGCACTGGAAGAAGGCTTCGAGGTGTTCGTCGTCGCCGACGCCTCCGGTACCTTCAACGAAGTGACCCGTGACGCCGCCTGGCGCCGCATGGAAGCCGCCGGCGCGCAGATGATGACCTGGTTCGGCGTGGCCTGTGAGCTGCACCGCGACTGGCGCAACGACATCGAAGGCCTCGCCGCGCTGTTCTCCAACCACATCCCGGATTACCGCAACCTGATCACCAGCTACAGCACGCTGACGGCCAAGAAGTGAGGCACCGGCCGGCGGGTGCCTCGCTCGCCGGCTCCCGGTCTATTGCCCCTGGTCTATTGCAGCGGCACCGGCTGCGTCCGCACGAATGACCAGCGGCCGGCGCCGTGCTGCGCGTCGAGCAGCAACTGGAACAGGCGGATCACGAAGCCGGTCTCGAAGCCCAGGCGCGCCGCACCATTGGGGTAGGTCTGCCGCATCGAAAACAACGCATTCCAGGGCGCCGAGCGGTCCTGCGGCTTCATGCTGTTCTGCGCTTCGTGCATGCCGTGGCGCAACGAATCCAGGTGCCGGTGCAGCACCGGGGTCAGCGGGATACGCCGGCAGAAGGGCAGCGGGGGTATTTCACTCGGGCGGCAGCGCTGGCCCAGATCTGCCATCCAGTAGGCCTCTTCGGCCTCGGTCATGAGCTTCTGCAGCAGCGGCAGCAGGTGCGTATCGCCGCGTTTGCGCAGGATGCCGTAGAGCGAATCGAAGCTGCGCTGGGCATTGCGCAAGTGCTCCAGCGAAGTCGGATTGACGTTCATGTCGGCCTCCCTGGCGCCCGGGCGCTGCGTTCCATGGCGAGTTCGTAGAGCTGGCGGGCTTCGCTGACCAGCGGCGCCAGGGCGGAGGCGAGGCGAGCGGTGGCGCGGATGAGGCCACTGTCGCTGTCGTCTTCCATCAGTTGCAGCAGGTCCTCGACCGCGGTGATGCGGCGCAGGGCGGCTTCGCGCAGGTGCTCGACCGGGGCCAGGGCGTTGACGAAGAGGACTTCCTCGCCGAACTGGCCGGTCAAGGGGACTGGGAGGAATTCACGCATGGGGCACCTCCGGGTTGAGGTGCGGCGCGTGGCGCAGGGTAGGGCGGGGCGCGAGGGTAAAAAGGGGATAGTTCATGTCAGCCACTACTTGGTCTAGGGATCAAGAAGCCGCCAATCAACCTTCCTACGGGTAAAGAGAGGCGGACCGTGCAAGGGTAGGAATGCCGGGACCAAGGAACCGGTAGGCCGAAGCCTCCAAGCACGGCCGCCATAGACACACGAAAGTGCAAAGCGGATTTCGCCTGCAATCGTGACTACAGAGTTGCCGTACCTTGATCCTTACTTCCCGGGTTCCTACGCCCGTCCGCGATGAACTGCGGCGAATCAGAGGCTAGAGACGGCGCCTGTAGGCCTGCAAGGCTAATGACCCGTGGGACTTTTCGGTTGCTGACAGCGATCCCGAGGCAGGACATTGCCGACAGAATGAAACGGGTCTCATCCCGTTCCCCAACACGTAGGACTGCAGGGCCGGGCCAGGTCGTGGAGCGCGCCGGGGGCTGCTGCGCGGGACCCAAGCCGCAATTCGGCAATCGTCCCGTCGCGGGCGCTTTCCGACTCCTGCTGCGTGCCCAGGCGGGCAGTAGCATTGCGCGTTTTTCATCGCGCCAGGAGTGCAACCGCCCATGCCCGCTTCCGATTTTCCATGGTTGGCCGTCGTCTTCGCCATGCTGACGGGCCTGGGCGTTACCCGCTTGCTGTCCAATGGCGCGGCGGCCATGCGTTCGCGGGCGGTCGCGAAGCTCGACTGGCTGCCAATTCTCTGGAGCGCGTCGATCTTCCTGACGCAACTGGATTACTGGTGGGCACTGTACGAGCTGAAGGAGACGGTGCCGCAGTGGACCTACCCGGCTTTCCTGCAGTTACTGATTTCGCCGCTGGCACTGTTCTTTGCCGCGGCGATGGTCATGCCGTCGTCCGAACTCAAGCCGGGGGAAAGCCACCGCGAAATATTCGAATCTCACGGCCATTGGGCGTTGATAGCGCTGTTCTTCTACCACGTCGAGGGCGTGGTCGAATCGATGCGGTATTGGCACGAGGGAGTTCTGGCCAAGAGGAATGTCCTCATGATGGTCTTCGCTTTGCTGCCGTTGGCAGCTTTCTTTGGCAACCGACTTGTCCAGTATTTGCTGGTATCGACGTATCTCGTTCTGAGCGTCCTGCTGATCTTCTTCAGCATCGATGATCTGATCTGATCTGGCGACGCGCCGTCGGACCGGGCGCGTCATGGCTGGGGCCTCGTCCTAGAAAACCGCGAACTGGTAGCTGGCGATCAGCCGCACCTCGTCCACATCGCGCGCCGACTGTTCGTAGTTGGTGCGGTAGGTGGCGTTGCGCAGGCGCAGGCTGAGGTCCTTGAAGGTGCCGGCCTGGATCACGTACTTGAGCTTCACGTCGCGTTCCCATTCCTTGCCCTCGTCGCCATTGGCCAGGGCGATGTGGTCGCCGTTGACGTAGCGGGTCATGAAGCTCAGACCGGGCACGCCGACGCTGCGCAGGTCGAAGTCGTAGCGCAGTTGCCAGGAACGCTCCCGGGCATTGGCGAAGTCGTTCACCTGCAGGTAGTTGGCGAGGTAGGGGTTGCTGCCGTCGAGGTAGGGCATGGAGCTGTCGCCGGTCATGCGTTGCCAGCCGGCGCTGAGGATGTGGCCCTCCTGGGCATAGGACAGCAGCAGGCTGAGGGCGCGGTTGTCGATCTGGCCGGCGCGGGCCGAGCCGTCGTCGTCGCTGTCGAACCAGCGCAGGTCGGCGGTGACCTTGCCGGCGCCCAGCGCCTGCTTGCCGACCATGCCGACGTAGCGCTGGCGGTAGACATTCTCCAACCCGCCCTGGGCGTATTGCAGCAGGAGCTGGTCGTTGACCGGGTAGTCGGCCTGGTAGGCGTCGAAGCGGTTGCCGGTGGTGTCGCAGGCATAGCGCTTGTTCTTGCAGTTCAGGCGCAGGTCCTGGGCATCCGTGGAGTCGCGCGCGGTGTAGCGCTCCAGACGCGTGGCGGTGAGCTTGAGGCGGGCGATCTCCTCGCTGGTCAGTTGCGCGCCGTGGAACATGTTGGGCAGCAGGCGGCCGTCGTTGTACTTGAGCAGCGGCATGTCCGGCAGCATCGCGCCGTATTTGAACCGGGTGTGGGAGACGCGCAGTTTGCCGGTGACGCCGGCCTTGGCGTACTGGTCTGCAGAGTGACGCGGGTCGTGGCCGCTGGAGGGCAGCAGGCCGCTGTTGCTGTCGGCGGGGCTGGAGTCGAGTTTGACGCCGAGCATGGCCAGGGCATCGACGCCGACGCCGACGGTGCCTTCGGTGTAGCCCGACTGCAGGTTGAGGATGAAGCCCTGCGCGCTTTCCTCGCGTTTGGAGGCGCCCTGCGGGTTGGACGAGCTGCCGTCGCGGAAGTCGCGGTTGAAGTAGAAAGTGCGCGACTCCAGGCGCGTGCTGCTGTCCTCCAGGAAGTCGGCGCTGGCCGGGGCGGCGATGCCACCGAGCAGGGCGAGGGCGCTCAGGCGGGTGAGCGGGCTGGAGGAGAGGGGCGAGGGCATGCGGTGACTCCGGGGGGCGCTGAAAAAGCGCGCGAAGGTGTCACAGAAGGGCAGTCGGGTCTTTGCGACCATGGTCTAGATCGCGGGTTTCGCCCGGGCGGGTCCGTCGGCGGTACCGTCGGACGGTCGGCTGAAACCTTCGGGCCAACCCCGCGTCCACCGTCATGCCATTCCCCGAACCGCTGGAGGTGAGCATGAAAGGCCATGGTGAAATCAGCGAGCGTCCGGGCGTTGCCCGCGAACGCTGGCCGGACCGGTCCGGCGCCGGCGACAGGCGCGGGGTGCCCGGTTACCCGCAGCGCCAGGTGCCCCTTGGCGGTTCGCGGCATATCGACCCGGAGCTGGGTTTCGATCCGGATTCCCCGGACCTTGCCGACCCGCAGGTCGACCCGCCGCATCCGCCGCACATTCCCCACGACGGGCCGGACCCGCAGGGCCAGCGGCGCGTGCCGGGGGACCAGTACCCGCCCTATTCGCGCCGCTGAAACGGCTCGTTCAGAACGCGTCGGCAGCCTTGCACAGCCGGGTGTCCTGCAGACTGCCGCTAAGGTTGCGGCCGTCACCCAGGCGCACCAGCCGCGCCAGGCACTGGCCGCTTTCCACCAGCAGCAGTTCGTAGTCCTGCCCGGCTTCGGGGGTGAAGGTCATGGATTGCTGGCAGCTATAGGAATAGCCGCTGCTGACCATGCCCCGGCTCTGGAAGTTGAAGGCGAAGGGCTGGCCCGCCGGTATCTGCACTTCGCTGCTGGCGAAGCCGCCCTGGCCCAGCTGCTCGGCCTGGCGGCTGGGCGGCATGCCGAGGCTCTGGCCGTTGCGGCTGGCGAAGCCCGATTGCGCCACGGCGATCACCCCGGCACCTTCGCGGCGCCAGTCGATGCAGGCGCTGGCGGGGACGCCGCGGGCCATGCCGTTGGTGATCACCCGTAGCCGCGCGGTATCGCCACCGCTGGGTGCGGAGTAGGGCGTGGAATACGACTGCACGTTGGCGAGGTTGCCGCAGCCGGTAAGCAGCAGGGTTCCCAGCGCCAGAGCAGCGGCGCGGGGGGAGAGGTTGATGTCCATGGAGATTCCTGGTCTCAGCGCTGTCCGGCGGCCTTGGGCGGCGCGCAGCAGTTGCGCGTGTCGATGACCTTGCCGCGGCATGCGGGCAGCATGGGCGGGTTCTTGCACAGCAGGTTGCTGGCCGGGCGGGTGTAGTGGAAGCCGCGGTCGAGCATGCACAACTGCGCGGCGGCGATGTCGTTGAGCAGCATCTCGTCGACGGGCTCGATGACCGTGGTGTAGCCGCAGCCTTTCATGGCCTGCTGCACGCCCTGGCTGTCGCTGCCGGCCTGCGTCCATTGCGTGTAGGCGGGCGGGCGCTGGCTGGCACCGGCCTTCGGTACACCGCCGGCCGCCCGGCAGGCGGGCAGTTGCGGGCTGGTGTCGCAGAGGGTGTAGCGGTCCTGGTAGGCGAAGCCCTTGCCGAGCATGCACTGCTCGGCAAGGGCGTAGTCGTTGCTGGTGATGCTGGTGCTGTCGACGTAGGCGGCATCCGGGAATCCGCAGGCCAGCAGGGCGTTGCGCACGCCCTGCTGGTCGATGCCGGACTTGCCCCACAGCTCGAAGAGCGGCGGTGGCGGCTGCAATGGCCGGGCCTGGCTGCAGGCAGCCAGGAGCAGGCAGGGCAGGAGGACGGCCAGGGCGCCGTGGCGCTTCAGCATGTCAGCGCTCTCATGGGGTCTGCGGGTAGGTCTTCACGGGGGTGAGCACCGGTTTCTTGTCGGGCATGTCCTGCCAGAACTTCTGGCAGGCGGGGTCGCCGTTGCCATAGCAGTTGTGCACGGTGTACTTGCCGCCGGCCACGTTCTTGATCTCCTTGAGCGCGTTGCTGTCGTCGGGGATGGTGCCGCCGGTGTCGGGGTTCCAGCCGATCCAGCCGCCCACCGGGTCGGTCTTGTGGTTCTGCAGCTGGACGACCATCTCGTTCTTCTTCTCGTCACTCATCGAGTCGCGATTCTGCAGCATGGCCAGCAGGTCGTCAGCCTTGGCGGCGCTGTAGGCCGGGCCGTAGAAGTTGAGGGTGGTGTTGCTCAGGCTGCCGCTGGGGTCGGGCAGGCGGGCGATGGACTCCATGGCGTTGCCGGTGGTCATCGAGCCGCGGCTGTGGCCGTCGATGTGCAGGCCGGTTTCGCCATAGCGCAGCAGGGCGTCGCGGGTCTCGACGGTGGCGTTGGCCAGGCCCCAGAAGTCGTTCTCCAGGTACTTCTGGTAGCCAGCGATGAGCAGCTCGGACACGGAGTTGCTGGCATCGGGGAACCAGATGAAGTACTGCGGGCCGTCGGCGGTACTGTGCTGCGCCGCGTAGCGGGCCGCGCCGTTCTCGTCGTTGAAGATGCCGTTGTTGGCGATGTGCACGCGCCCGTCGCCGCCGGCCTTGAGGTTGGCTTTCTCGCTGTCGTCGAGTTCGCGGCGCAGCGGTACGCCGTCCTTGTCGCGCAGCACGTTGCCCTGGTCGTCGGTGAGGATGACGAACATCCGCGCCTTCTCCAGGAACATCTTGCGGTAGGCGTCGTCGGTGAACTGCACGGCCTGGCGGTAGGTTTCGTTCTTGATCGCCTGTTCCGCCTCGGCGGTGCGGCGCATCTCGTCGACATCCTGGCGCTCGGCGGCGGTGTGGGCATTGGCGGTGTCGCGGTCGAGACTGGCGATGGTGTCCGCGGCGTTCCTGCCGGTGAGTTCCTGCTGCAGGGCGTCGTCGGTGATGACCACGCTGCCGGCGCTGATGGCGCTGCGGGTGTCGCCGGACGAGGAGCCTGAATCCTTGCCGGAGTTCAGCGCGTTGCCGACGATGGCCTTGCCGACGCCGTACTTGCCCTGGGTGAGCATGTCGCTGCTGAGGTTGACGCCGCTGCTGGTGGCCTTGGCGTCGGCCTGGTTGTGGATGTCCGCCTGGGTCAGGGTGCCGGTGCTGAGCTGGTTGCGGCCGGCCTCGATGGCGGCGTCGCTGCTGGCGATGAGCCCGCCCTTGAGGTCGGTGTTGCCGTTCACGCGGATGTCGAAGCCACCGTCGCCGGCCTTGATCCCCGATTGCTCGGTGACGCTGGCGTAGTTGGAGTTCTGTTTGGCGGTGTTGCTGCTGACGCTGCCGCTGGAGGCGCCGTAGCAGAACGGCGGGATGCACAGGCTGACGCCCACGCCCTTACTCGACTGCTTGGCGTCATAGGTGCTGGTGTCCTGCAGGCTCTCGATGCTCAGGTTGCCGCCGACGTCGGCGGTGACCTGCGGTGCGCTGACCACCGCGCCTTGCAGCTGGGTATCGCCGCCGGACTGCAGGTTGACCTGGCGCCCGCCGTCGACGTGGGTGTTGCTCCAGACCAGGTCCTTGCCGTCGGCGTTGCCGCGGCTCTGCGAGGCGCCGGCATTGATGGTGAAGCCGTTCTGCGTGCCACCCACGGCGAAGCCGATGCCGATGCTGGCGCTGCTGCCCTTGCTGGTGCTGTGCTGCTCGACGGTGTTCTTCGCCGCCAGCAGGGCGATGTCGCCCTCGGCCTTGAGGTTGGCGTCGCGCCCGGCGCTGATCTGGCTGCCCTGCACGGTGATGTCGCTGTCCTTGCCGGCGCCGCTGGCGACGATGTTCACATCACGCCCGGCGCTCACGCTGGAACCGGCGGCGGTGCTGCCGCGCTGCTCGCTGCGGCTCTCGTTCTTGCTCGCGCCGATGGAGATGCTGATGTTGATGCCGCCGGCCTGGGCCGGGTTGGCCATGACCGCGGAGGCGGCTCCGGCGCCTTCCATCGCGACGTTGGCGGCCGCCAGGGCCTTCATGCGGTTGTCGTCGGTGCGCTCCGCGGACTTCTTCATCTGCTGCGCGGTCTGCACGGCGGTGATGATCGGGTTGGTCAGGGTGACGGAGAGGCCGCTCTGCTTGAACTTGCTCTCCTGGGTGCTGAGGTGGGCGTTCTGCGCCTCGACGATGTCCACCGTGCGGCCTTCGATGTTCACGTCGCCGTTAGGCGCGCTGACCTTGCTGCCGACCTGGCGGTAGGCCTCGCCGGCCTTGATGCTGACGTTGCCGTTGATCGAGCCGACGGTGCTGGCGGCGGCGCTGTCGCCATCGTCGGTGTTCTTCACCGATTGCTGCTGGCTGCCGATGGTGAAGCCGATGCCGCCACCGCTGAACAGGCCGCTCTTCTTCTCGTCGCGGCTGTGCTGTTCGTTGAGGTGGTCGGTGGCGGAGGCGATGGTCACGTTGCGGCCTGCCACCAGGGTGGTATCGCCGTTGGAGACCACGTTGCTGCCTTCCACCTTGAGGTCGTTGCCGGCGCTGACGTAGGTGGTCTCGCCGCTGAAGGTGGCGCCCTGGGACAGGGTCTCGTCGACGGTGTCGCGGGTGACGATGGTCTTGGAGGAGAACCAGCCGGTCTTGCTCTTCACCTTGTGCGCCTCGTCGGCCATGGCGCTGTTCTGGCTGGCCGTGAGGTTGACGTCGTGGTCGGCGGCGGCCTGTACCGCGCCCTGTTCGCTGGTGACGCTGGCGCCACGGGCGTTGAGGTCGTGGCCGGCGATCAGGCGCACATCGCCCTGGCCCTGCACGCTGCTGGCCACTTCGCCGGCGCTGGACTCCTTGCGCCAGTTGCTGGAGTTCCAGGTCATGCTCTGCTGGTCCTGGACGGCCACGGTGCCGAGGTTGATGTCGTTGCCGGCGCCCAGGGTGGTCTTGCCGCCTTCGCCGCTGTTGACCACCTGGGCGGCGTTCAGGTTGAGGTCGCGCCCGGCAGTGGCGATCAGCTCGCCGGCCGGGTCGGAGACGAACAGCCCGGCGACGCGCGATACGCGGGTGGCGCTGCCCTGGGCGCTCTGGGTGTCCTGGGTGCTGGAGGTCAGGTTGATGTCGCGGCCGGCCACGGCGGTCAGGCTGTGGCTGGCGTCGATCAGGCCGCCGAGGTTGTTCAGGTCGCCGCTCGCCTTCACGCCCACGTCGGTGCCGGTGAGGCGGCCGCCGAGGTTCTGGATGTTCTGCGAGGTGATGGACAGCACGTTGCGCCCGGCCAGGGTGCCGCTGTTGACCAGGTCGTTCTGGATGTTCAGGTCGACGTTCTGCCCGGCCATCAGTGCGCCGGAACCGTCGATGTCGCCCTGACGAACGCGCACGTACACCTGCGGTACCAGTGCACGGGTCACGCTGCCGTCGGGGAGGGTGACGTCCTTGGCCACCAGCCAGACGATGTCGCTGGTGAGCTGCGCCATCTGCTCCGGGGTCAGGGCGATGCCGGGCACCAGGTTCCAGGCCTGGGCGTAGGTCAGGCCGTTGTCGAGCAGGGCGCGGTACTGGGTTTCGTCGTTGCCGTAGCCATCGAGGAAGCGCCGGCCGGTGAGCTGGGCGATCTGCTCGCGGATCAGCTTCTGCTCGTAGAAACCGTCGCCCAGGCGCGTGAGGGTCAGGCCGGGGTCCACGCTGAGGCGTTCGAGCATGTAGTCCGAGGAGAGCCAGGTGCGGTAGTTGGTGAAGCGCGGGTCGCTTTCGATCAGGTAGCCGCTGGTGGCCTGCGGGTTGACCTGGAACAGGCTGTTGTCCGGTACGCGGGTGTCGATGCCGCCGGTGCGGATGGACTCGGCGACGCCGGCCGTGTTCTTGCTCTGCACGGCGGTGACTTCCAGCACCGGGCTGATCACCCGGCCATTGCCGACGTTGACCTGGGCGGCGCCGGCGCCGGAGGCGGGCTGGTCGACACGGCCCAGGTTGAGGTCGCCGATCTGCGTGCCGCTGCCGGCATGGGCGGTGTTCTGCTGGTAGGCGCCGGGCTTGAGGAAGATGTCGACGATGCTGGCGGCCGGGTTGTAGGCCGCGCCGTCGGCGCCCTGCTTGTCCCGGCCCTTCTTCTGGATGCGGTAGAAGTGGGTGACGATGCCGCTTTCGGTGGTGGTGCGCGCACCGGGCGCCTCGGTGTTCTCCAGGCGGCCCAGGTTACCGCTGATGGTGCCGCCGGCGATGATCCGGCTCTTGTCGTTGAGCGCGTCGGCGACGTCCAGGCGCAGGTTGCCGCCGGCGAGGATCTGCGCCGGGTCGGAGCTGAGGATCTGCGTCTCGCGGGTCACCCGGGTATAGCTGTAGAGGTTCCAGTCGTCGCGGATGCCTTCCGGGGTGACCAGGTGATCGACCTCGGAGTTGTAGATGGAAATCTGCTCTGGCTTGTAGCGCAGGGTGGAGCCGGTGAGCTGGTATTCGAGGACGCTTTCGCGACCGACTTCCACTTCCTGGGTGCTGAAGTGCTCGTTGGTATTGCGCAGCACCGCGCTGGCCAGGCCCATGTCGCCCAGGGCCTCGATGGTGGCGCTGGCGTTGCGGACTTCGTTGGCGCTGCCGGTGGCGTGGCCGGCAGCGTCCAGCGTGCCGCCGAGGTAGAGGTCGCCGGCGCTGAAGAGCAGGGCATGCTCGCGGTTGAGCAGCGAGCCGACGCCGATGTCCAGGCGGTTGCGCGCGGCGATCACCGCGGCCTTGCCGTCCTCCACGTCGTTGCGCAGGGTGCCGGCGGAGACCGACAGCTGGTCGCCGTAGATGCGCCCGCTGCCCAGGTTGTTCAGGGTGCCGGCGTTGGCGCGGGTGGTCTGGCCGTCGAGCAGGCCGCGGTTGGTCAGGGTGCCGCTGGCGTCCACGGTCAGGTGGGTGGCGCTGAGTTCACCGGCGGCGCTGTTGGTCACGTCGCTGGCGCGGATTTTCAGGGCCTGCCCGGCAACCAGCCGGGCCTGGTTGTCCAGATTGCCGGCCGTCTGCAGGTCGATGCTGCCGTTGGCCTGCAACTGGCCGCTGTGCACGTAGCTGTCGCGCAGCTTCAGGCTGATGTCGCCCAGGCTCAGGGTCTGGCCGTCGCCGCCCAGGCTCCTGCTGTCGATGCTCAGCTTCTGCCCGGCGATCAGCTTGCCGTCGTGGTTGAGGATGGCGAGGGACTTGCTGGCCGCGCCATCGAGGATGTTCAGGTCCTTGCTGGAACTGATCAGGCCTGCGCTGTTGTCCAGCTGGCCGCTGCTGTTGAGGGTGAGGGTCTCGTCGGCGCGCAACGCGCCGGACTGGTTGTCGATCTGGCTGGCGTTGAGCGTGAGCCAATGGCCTTCGAGGCCCTGGTCGGCGCCCTGGGTGTTGCGGTTGTCGATGGTGCCGGCGCTGACCACCAGCTTGCCGCCGGCGCGCAGCAGGCTGCCGGCGTTGTCGAGGCGGCCGTTGGCGAGGTCGAGCACCGCGTCGCCCAGGGTCTGCAGCTGGCCGCCACGGTTGTCCAGGCCGCTGGCCTGGATCCGCACCTTGCCTTCGCTGGTCAACAGGCCGCCACGGTTGTTGGTGATCTGTGCGCTGCTGAGGTCGAGGTCGCCCTTGCCGCCGATGAAGCCGGCGCTGTTGTCCAGGTTGCCGCTGGCGAGGATGACTCCGCCCTTGCCGAGCAGGCCGCCGCTGGCGCCGGAGTCGGTGTTGCTGATGGCCTGGCCATGGGCGTCGATGCGCAGCAGGCCGGAGGCCTGGACCAGGCCGCCCTGGTTGTTCAGGGCGCCGGTCTGCAGCTCGACACCGTCGCTGGCGATCAGCACGCCGTCCTGGTTGTCGAGGGTGGCGCCGTTGCTGTCGAGCTTGAGGTTGCCTGCGCTGATCAGGCCGTTGGCGTTGAGCACGCCCTGGCCGGAGAGGGTGATCTGCTGTTGGCCTTCGATACGGCCGCCACGGTTGTCGAGCTTGCCCTGGGTGGCATCGACCGCGACCGTGCCGTCCACCGAGCCGAGGGTGCCGTCCTGGTTGCTGATCGAGCCGCCACGGGCGGTGAGGGCGCCCTTGGCGGCGAGGGTGCCGGTGTCGTTGTTCAGCTTGTCGGCGTTGACGTCGAGCGTACCGCTGGCAGTGACCTTGCCCTTGGCGTTGAGCAGCTCGCCGGCTTCCACGCGCGAGTTGCCGGTGGCCGCAAGGGTACCGGCGCCGTTGTCCAGCTTGCTCTTGGCCTTGGCCTGCAGGTCGCCGCCGGCAGCCTGCACGGTGCCGGACTGGTTCAGCAGGGTGCCGGCGTCCAGTTGCACGCCGCCGTTGCCGGCAAGGGTGCCGCCGCTGTTGTCCAGCAGGCCGCTGGTGCTCACGCGCAGGGTGCCCGCGCCGGTCTGCAGGATTTCGCCCTGGCGGTTGGAGAGCGACGCGGCGTCGATGGCGATCTGCCGGGCCACGGTGCTGGCGCCGTCGAGCAGGGCGTCGTGGAACTTCGCCTGCAACTGGCCGTTGCTGGCCAGCGAGCCGTCGCGGCCATCGGCGGAGTTGGCGCTGACATTCAGGGTGCCGTTGCCGGCGTGCTCGACCTTGCCGTGGCGGTTGTCCAGGTTCAACGAGTCGAGCGTGAGATTGGTGGCGTTGCTGGCGATGCGCCCGTCGCTGTTGTCCAGGGTGCCGGGGAGGGCGATCGTCATGTCGCCGCTGCCGGTCTGGATGATCTCGCCCTTGCGGTTGGACAGGTCGTGGGCCTGCAGCTGCACGCTGGCGCCAGCCAGGCGGGCGGCGTCACTGGTGAGCTTCTGCGAGGCGCTGACCGCCAGCGCATTGCCGGCGTCCACCTGGGCGCCGGTCAGGTCGGCATTGCCGTTGCTGGCGCTGAGGCGGACGTTCTGCGCGCCGGCCTGGCCCTGCTTGAGGTCGAGGCTGGCGCCGGCGATGTCGAGGTCGCCGCCGGCCAGGGTCGCGCCCTGGTTCTTCACCTGCTGGGCGGCCTTGATATCGAGTCGGCCGCTGGTGCCGATGCTGCCGTCGGCCTGCACGCCGGCGGCGAGGGTGGCCTTGCTGTCGTTGACGATCCCGCTGGCGCTCAGGCTGACGTTCTGCTGCGCCGCCGCGATGCCGCTGTTGTGGATGTCGCCGCGGCTGCTCAGGGTGGTATCGCCCTTGGCGTACAGCGAACCGCTGTTGTCGATGCCGCCGTTGCTGTCCAGGTGGACGTTGGCGGTGGCGTTGATCTGGCCGCTGTTGCCGATGCGCCCGTCGGCGCTGATCACCACGTCGCCGGCGCTGGCGCCGATCTGCCCGGCATTGCGCACGCCAACGCCGGCTTCGGTGCCCACCAGCATGATCTTGCCGGCGTACATGCCGCCGAGCTGGGCGACGTCGATGGCCACCGAGGGCTTCTCGCCGTTGCCTTCGATGGCCCGTGCGCTGCTGTTGTCGGCATTGACCTGGTTGGCCCCGGCGGTGACGCGCAGGTCCTTGGCCCAGACGCCGGCGTTGACCTCCACGGAGCGGGCGATCACGTCGGTGAAGTCGGTCTGGCTCGCGTCCAGGCCCTTGCCGGTGATGGCGATGTGGCCGCCGCGCACTTCGTAGCCCTGCAGCTGGCCGTCGACGATCTGCGCGGTGCCGGTGGTGAGGGTGGCGCGGTTGGCGTTGATGAAGCCGCAGCCGTCACAGGCGATGCCTGCCGGGTTGGCGATCACTACCTGGGCGCGGTCGCCGGCCACTTCCACGTAGCCGCGCAGTTGGCTGGGGTTGCTGCCGTTGACCTCGTTGAGGATGACCCGCGCGGTGCCGTTGGCCAGCGCCTGGTTGCCGTCGATCCAGCCGCCGAGCTGGGTCTGCACGCTGGTGCGCGAGTTGTTGAGGATCGCGCCCTGCTGGTTGACGTCGAACTGGCTGTAGGTGTTGCGCGAGACGCCAGCGGCGCTGGGTGTCTGGATGTTCACCTGGGGCACGCCGTTGGCCGAGTTGATCACGCCCGGCTGCTGGTTCTGCGGCGCGCCGCGGTCGGCGACGATGTCGGCGTGGGCCAGTGGGGCCAGGCTGACCAGCCCCAATGCCGCCATCAGCGCGAAGCGCAGCGGACGCAGGCTGACCAGCAGCGAGGCGACGCCCAGCGGGCCGTCGGTGGTGCCCGGCGCCTTGCCCTGGCTGGTGACATTCTCGGCGACGACCATCAGCTGGCCGCGAGCCTTGTTGAAAACGATGCGGTAGAGGTGCTTGTTCATACAAATCCCTTTGTCGGTTCTTGGCGCAGGCCGCGGGGCGCGCTCAGAGCTGGATGGCCAGCGGGTGGTCGGAGAACCATGCGCGCCCTTCGGCGGGCATGACCGCGACACCCTGGAACGTCTTGATCCTCAGGCCGCGTTGATCGCCACGGTGGTACAGCGCCCGGCCGCAGCGATGGGCGAAGAAGTGCCGCTGCAACACGCGCGACACCGGAACGGAGTGGCCGAACGGGGCTACCCAGTCGTTGAACCAGATGCGCTCGCCGCTGTTCCAGTCGGCGGCCGGCATGCAGATGGCCGGCTGGCTCAGGTAGCGCGCCTCGGCCTCCAGGCTGAGGTTGCTGAAGGCGACGTAGAACACCGGCCGGCCGTCCTGCCGGCCGAGGATGAACTGGCGGTGACTGATCGCCGGCAGCAGCAGGGCGTTGAGGGCGTGCAGCGGGATGTCGCGGTGCGCCGCCGAGTGCAGCCACAGCCAGACCGCCGAGCCGAGTACCTCGGCTTCGCTCCAGGGCTCGTCGGAGAAGCCCGGCGCGGTGATGTCGAATCCGTCGATATGCATGGGCGCCTCCTCAGAAGGACCAGGTCAGGTTGAAGCCGCCGGTGGTGTTGGCGGTGTCGAAGCCGCTGGGCTTACTGATCGGCTGGCCGACGAAGACGTCGTAGGACACGCCGCGATAGCCGCCGCGCAGGCCCAGCACGTAGCCGGCGAGGTGGGTGCCGATCAGGTACTTGCTCGATTGCCCGCCGACTTCGCCGTAGTCGACGCCGACGTAGGCTTCCTGGCCGGTCTGGCCCAGCGCCAGGCCGAGGTCGTTGCGGGTCAGCCAGCCACGGTCGGCGGAGAGAATCTGCTCGCCGTCGAAGCCGCGCACGCTGTAGCGGCCGCCGATGGTGAAGCGGTCCTGGGGCACCAGCGGCGTGCGGTTCCATTGCGCGCGCCAGGAGCTGCTGTAGCGCAGGCGCTGGTCACCCAGGGCGAAGGGCACGCTGAGCTGGGCTTCGGCGGTGATGATCTTGGAGCGCGAGGTGCCTTCGTCGAAGGGTTCTTCCGGTGCCGCCATGGCGTTGCCGGCGCCGGTGCCGCGGCGGTAGCCGGTGCTCAGGTAGAGGGTGGAGGCGCCGATGTATTCGGTATGGGTGAGGCCGAACGACCAGCCGGCCATGCGCCGGCGCTGGATCTCGATCTCGGTGTCGTCGATCCAGTTCTTCGAGCGCCGGGTCCAGCCGCCGAGGCTGGCGGTGGTCTTGCGCACGGCGTCGCGGTAGAGCATGCGGGTGAGGGTGATCTCGTCGTTCTTGCTCTCGCCGCTGTAGCTGTAGTCCTGGTTCGCCCCGGAGATGGTCTGGTGGTAGTCGTACTCGCTGGAGGTTACCCCCAGCAGCCAGTAACCGAAGGGCACCGAGTAGTGCAGGGTGTGCCCGCGCGAGCCACGGTCGCCGGAGTCGCCGCCGCCCAGGTCGTGGTTGTAGCTGAAGTAGAAGAGGTCGCTGAGGGTCAGGAAGTTGTCGAAGGACACCGAGGTGGTGCCCAGGTACTTGCCGGTCTCGTCGGTGCCTGAGTCGTCCACCGAGAGGCTGAAGCGGATCGGGAATTTCTGCCGCCAGGCGATCACCAGGTCGCTCTCGCCGGGCTGCGCGCCGGCGCCTTCGGCGGCGGTGATCTGGATATCGGCATCGGCGGTGGGCACCCGCTTGAAGTTCTCCAGCGCCTGTTCGATGTCGCGCAGGTTGAGCAGGTCGCCGGGCTTGGCCGGGACGGTGTTCCACGCATTGGCGCGGTGTGAGGTGCCTTCGGCGAAGCGGATGGAACGGATGCGCCCGGGCACCAGGGTCAGCTCCAGGGTGCCGCTTTTCAGGTCCTGTGGCTGCGCCAGCACGCGGGAGGTGACGAAGCCGCGCTCGATGATCGCGTTCTGGATGCGCTTCATCGTCAGGTTGATGCCATTGACGCCCAGGCACTGGCCGGTGGCCGGGTCATCCTTCGGATCGGCGGCGCGCAGCGCCCACTGGAAGCGCTCGGCCGCATCGCCGACCAGGGTGATCTGGCGGATGGCGAAGCAGGGCGCTTCGTCCTTCGCCAGCCGGTTGGCGTCCAGTCCGCTGGGCGGCAGCTTCAGGCGCACGTCGGGCGAGGGTTCCAGCTGATCGCGCAGGGCGCGGTCGCGTTCCTGTTGCTGCAGCAGTTGCTGGGCGGGCAGCGGGTCGGCGGCGAGGGCCACGCTAGTGCAGGCTGCCATCGCGAAAGGAGCCAGGATGGCCAGGTGCAGCGCCTTGCGAAGGGGGAGATCGGTGCCCATCCATGGGGCTCGTGGAGCAGGGCCGGCATCTACCGGCAGCTCTCTACGACAGGAGAGAAGAGCCATTTCGCGTCCTTGTGAAATATCTTGCAAAAACTCGTCGAATTATGACGACCGGTCCTGAATCTGACCGTGAATCCGTTCTAATCGCTGTAAATCCGTTGATACACCGGTGTCCGATGTGTAACGCGGATATGACAGTTCCGACGGTTCGAGATGAAGGACGGAAAATTTGTTCCGAATTTTTACCAAGGGCTGACGAACGGTCTGATATGCCATTGCGGTGATATCAGTTTGTTTTTGCCGGGGCGGGGCCGGCCGGGTGGGCACAGGCCCCCTCGCTCCTGCAGTGGAATGCCGAGCTCACTCCTGCGCAGAGACCTGTGCCAACCAGAAAGGCCCGCACCAAGCGGGCCTTTCTGGATGAACATCAGGCGTCAGCTGCCCTGCGGCATCTCCCCCCGCGCCAGGCGCGCATTGATATCGGCAATCACCGCTGGCAGTTCGGCGATGGTGTCGATCAGGTAATGCGGGCGCGAGCCTTCGAACATCTGGCCGATGCGGCGGCGCTCCTGGTCCAGCTTCTCCGCCGGCAGCGCCTTGTATTGCTCGTAGGTCAGGCCCAGGGCGTTGCCCGAGCAGGTCAGCGCCACGGTCCACATCCCGGCGCTGCGCCCTTCGAGGATGCCCGGCCAGGTGTCGTCGACCTTCACGCAGGCCGCCACGTCGTTGATGCCCAGGGCAATCACGTTGGCCAGTGCCTGAGCCGGGTGCGGACGGCCATTGGGGACTTCATCGGTAGCAACGACATGGTCGGCGACGTAGCCGTTGGTCTTCGCCAGGGCTACGACCTTCTCCATCACCACCGCCGGGTAGCCGGAGCAGGAGCCGATCTTCAGACCGCCCTGGCGCAGCGCAGCGATGGCATCCAGCGCGCCGGGGATCAGCGCCGAGTGCTCGGCGATCTTCTCGATCTGCAGCGGCATGAAGCGCTCGTAGATGGCAGTGACGTCGTTATCGGTGGGCAGGTGGCCGAAGGCGGCGCGGTAGCGTTCGCCGATGGCCGGGATGTCGCACAGGGTGCGGATGTGGTCCCACTTGCCCATGCCCATCGGGCCGCGGGCTTCTTCCAGGCTGACCTGCACGCCGAACTCGGCGAAGGCCTCGACGAAGATCTGGGTCGGCGCGAAGGAGCCGAAGTCGACCACGGTGCCGGCCCAGTCGAGGATGGCGGCTTGCAGTTGCTGGGGTTGCTGGTAGTGCATGGTGATGCTCCTGTGAGGGGATTCTTGAGGCTGAGTGCGGCCCGCCCGGCGTCGTGGCGGGCTCGCGGTGTCAGGGTTTATTCGGGGTGAGGGTCAGGCCGTGGAGTCGAACAGCTCGGCGATGATCGGCCGCTTGCGGCGGATGCCCAGGCAGCACAGGTAGTAGCTGATGTGGAACGGGTCCTCGGCGAAGGCGATGGAGCGCGTGCCCGGCCGGTCGGCGTATTCCACCGCCGAGACGAAGCCCACGCCGATGCCGTGCACCACCGCATGGACGATGGCCTCGCGGCTGTTCAGCTGCATCGCGCAGTCCAGTTCCACGCCGTGCCGGCGACAGCCTTCCTCCACCAGTTGGCGGGTACGCGAGGCCGGCTCGCGCAGCACCACACGCTCCCTGGCGATCTCCTGCACGCTGACCGAGTCCTGCCGTGCCCAGGGGTGGTCGTCGCGCACCACCGCGAGAATCGGGCAGGTGCGATAAAGCTGCGTGCTCAGGCGCTGGTCGAATTCGGAGAGGGCGAGGATCGCCACGTCGATGTCGAAGTTGTACAGCCGCTCCAGGGTTCCGGCCTCGCTGGTGAAGGAGGTCTCCAGCTCGATATCCGGATACCGCTGCATCAGCGAGTAGGTCAGGCTCATGGCAATCGGTGGCGACACCGCGCCGAGGCGCAGCATGCCCTGCTTGCGCTGCTGGAAGCTCTGCAGCAGTTGCAAGGCTTCGTCCTCCTGGCCGAACAGGCCCTGGGTGATCGCGTAGAGCTGCTGCCCGGCCGGGCTCAGTTCGATGAACCGGCCGCGACGGTGGAACAGCTCTACCGAAAAGCGCTTCTCCAGGCCGCTGACCTGCTCGCTGATGGTCGGCTGGCCGACGCTCAGCAGCGCCGCGGCCTGGGTGAAGCTGCCGGTGCGGGCCACGGCATGAAAGGAGCGCAACCACTTGTGGTACTGGTACATGGCTTCTCTTTTTATCGGGGGCGTCTGGCATCAGGGCTTGCCGCATGGCCTTGCCCTCAGCGCCGGACGAAAGCGGCGACCACCGCGCTGCACACGCAGGCCGTGGTGACCACGATGAAGATCAGTGAAGTATTGCCGGTCGTATCCAGCATGCGACCGATCAGGGGTTCGGCCAGACCCGCAAAGAGGTAGGAGGAGAAGTTCATGATCCCGGTGGCGGTGCCGGCGCGACGGGCGCCGACCAGGTCCGGGCAGAGCGCCCAGAAGCTCGACGCCGGGCCGTAGACGAAGAAGCCGCAGAGGAACAGCGCAAGCAGGCCGACGCCGCTGTGGGCCGGCAGGCTCCACATCCACAGGCTGGTGAGGGCGCCCAGCACCATGTAGAGCATGATCGCGCGGTAGCGCTTGCTGCCGAACAGGCGGTCGGAGACCCAGCCGTTGCTCAGCGCGCCCACGGCCATGCCGACCGGCAGGGCGATGGTGATCCACTTCGGGTCGATGAAGCTCTGGCCCTTCTGCCAGTCGGCGCCGAGGAAGTGCACCGGCACCCAGACGATCAGCCCGTAGCGCGCGGCGTTCTGGAAGCCCAGCGACAGCGCCGCCACCAGCAGGCGCGGGTTCTTCAGCACGGCGAGGTAGCGTTGCGTCGAGGTTTCTTCCTCGCCGTGGGCGGCTTCGCTGGCGCGGTCCTCGGCGTTGGCCACGCCTGTGTCGGCGAGCGGTTCGAAGCCCATGTCCTGCGGTCGCTCGCGGGCCACCAGGTAGAACACGATGCCGCCGGCGAGCATCAGCAGCACCGGCAGGCGGAAGATCCAGCGCCACTCCAGGTGCATCACGTCGATGACTATCACCGAGGTGACGTAGGACAGCACCGACGCGCAGCCGGCTGCGAACACGTAGAAGCCGTAGACCTTGCCGCGCTCGGCGGCGCTCCACCAGTTCGACAGCAGGCGGCTGCCCGGTGCCCAGCCCAGCGCCTGGAAGTAGCCGTTGATGCCCCAGGGCAGGATCAGGCTGCCGAAGCCGCCGGCAAAACTGGTGACCCAGTTGGCCGCGCAGGACAGCGCCGCACCGAGGCTCATGATGCGCCGGCCGCCGAACTTGTCGGCGAGGTTGCCGTTGATGGCCTGGCCGATGGCGTACATCCACAGCATGGCGCTGGAGGCCCAGCCGAGGGTTTCCTTGCTCAGGCCGAACTCGGCCTGGATGCCGGGGATGGCGAAGCCGAAGGTCTGGCGGCCGGTGTAGAAGAACAGGTAGCAGAACATCGCGGCCAGCAGCATGCGCCACTGGGCGAGGCGAAACGGGGTGACGGCGGAGACGGGGCCAGACAGGGTTTGTGCACGGTTCATGGTGGTTTTCCTTCTTGTTCGCTCGCGCCGGCGCAAGGCTCGGCGTGTCGGCACTCTTATTCGGTGCAACAGGAAAAGGCGGCCGCCAGGGCCGCCCGGTGAGGAGCGGCGTCAGGCGGCCTGCGAGCCGATGAAGTTGCGGCCGCGGGCACCCTGCATGGCGAAGTCGATCATCGCTTCGGCTTCGGCGGCCGTCACGCCGTAGTCGCCGAACTCGGTCTTGACCCCGAGACGATGGAGGAATTCACGCAGGCGCTTCTGCGCGCCGGCCAGGTCGCTGCCGAACACCCGTTGCAGGGTGCGGTCGCGATCGGCGTCGCGGCCCCAGGCCAGGCCCAGGACCAGCGGCAGGGTGAAGGAGCAGGCGATGCCGTGGGGCAGGCCGTGGCGCAGGGTCATCTCATAGGAGATGGAGTGGGCGAGCGCGGTCTTGGTGTTGGAGAAGGCCATGCCGGCCTTCAGCGCGGCCAGAGCCATGCGCGAGCGCAGTTCGCGGTTGGCCAGGTCCTGCTGCAGGCGCGGCAGGCAGTCGAGGATGTCCTCGATGGCGGAGAGGGCGAAGGTGTCGGAGATCGGGTTGGCGTTGTGGTTCCAGATCGATTCCAGCGCGTGGGACAGCGCGTCCAGCCCGGTGGAAACCGTCACTCCGGCGGGCACGCTGAGCATCAGGTCCGGGTCGATCAGCGCGACCTTCGGCCAGGTGCAGTCCAGGTGCAGGGAGTACTTCTTCTGCTGTTGCGCGTCCCAGATGGTCGCCCAGGGCGTGACTTCGCTGCCGGTGCCGGCGGTGGTCGGCGCGGCGATCAGCGTCTTGCTGTGCGCCGGGGTGAAGGGCTTGCCGGCGGCCAGCAGGTCGAGCAGTTCGTTGAAATGGCCGGACTCGGTGCCGACGATCAGCGCCTTGGCGGTGTCGATGGCGCTGCCGCCGCCGAGGGCGAAGACGGTGCTGCAGTCGGCTGCTTCGCGCCAGAAGCGCTCGTGTACATCGCGCAGCCAGGCCACGTCGGGGTTGGGTTGCACGTCGTCGATGACGTAGGCGAGGCGTTCGCCGAGCAGGCTGCGGACGCGGTCGATCAGCCCCAGTTGCGCGGCTTCGGGGAAGGTCACCAGGGCGACCTTGCCTTCGCACAGGTCGGCGATGCGGTCCAGGCTGCCGCCGCCGAAAACGGTGGCGACCGGATTGTGGAATCGGGCAGGCATGGGCAGTTCCTTGTTGTTGTTTGAACGTGCGGCCATGCTCGGGGCCTCGTCGGTTTCGTTCCAATCGATTGATCGCAGGTGGGCATCGGCCAGACCGATAACGGCAGGTGCGGGCATCTTGGGCAAACTCCGGGCGTGCGCCTGCCCGGCGCGCGCCCGGAAGGCGCACGCGGCAGGAGGTTGGGGCGGAAGGGAAGAGGGTGGGGGCCAGGGCGGTCAGTGCCGCCCGTTACCCTGGATGGCGTGGCGCAGGCGGTTGGACAGCAGGTCGGCGAGCACCACCATGACGGTGATGACGACGATGCAGGTGGCGGTCTCCTGGTACTTGAACAGCTTCAGGCTGCTGACCAGCTCGAAGCCCAGGCCGCCGGCACCGACCATGCCGAGCACGGTGGCCGAGCGCAGGTTGACCTCGAAGCGGTAGAGCACCACGGCGATCCACGCGGTGATCACCTGCGGCAGCACGCCGAAGACGATTACCTGCAACGGCCGCGCACCGGTAGCCTGCAACGCCTCGATGGGGCCCTGGTCGATCTCCTCGATGCTCTCGGCGAAGAACTTGCCGAGCATGCCCACGCCGTGCAGCGCCAGGGCCAGCACGCCGGGGAAGGGGCCCAGGCCCACGGCGGAAACGAACACCAGGGCCAGGATCAGTTCGTTGATGCTGCGGATGACGTTGAGCAGCTGGCGCGTGGCGAGGTACAGCCAGCGGTTGCCGTGCAGATTACGCGCGGCGAGAAAGCCCAGCGGCACGGCCAGCACGATGCCCAGCAGGGTGCCCCAGAGGGCGATCTGCAGGGTCTCCAGCGCCGGGCCCCAGAGGCTCGGCAGGATGCTCAGGTCCGGCGGCAGCGAGCGGCTGAGGAAGTCGCCGATCTGCGGCAGGCCGCTGGCCAGTTCGCTCCAGCTCAACTGCGCGCCCTCGGCGCTCCAGTGCAGCAGGTAGAGCACCGCCAGCACGGCGGCGCCGGTGGTCAGCCAGCCGCGCCTGGTTTGCGGGGTTTCGACCATCCACTGGTGGCTGCGCAGGTTCATGCTCCGGCTCCTGTTTCGCTGGCGTAGACCGCGCGGGCGGCTGCCTGGTAGGCGGTTGCCTCGCTGTTCGGGCGTTGCTGGTAAATGCGCTGCAGGGCAGCGTCATCCAGTTGCTCGCGACTGCCGTCGAACACCAGGCGGCCGTTGGCCAGGCCAACGATGCGGTCGCCGAATTCCCGCGCCAGGTCCACCTGGTGCAGGTTGCACACCACGGTGATGCCCAGCTTGCGGGTGGCTTCGCGCAGGTAGTGCATGACCAGCTGCGCGGTCTTCGGATCGAGGCTGGCCACCGGTTCGTCGGCGAGGATCACCTGCGGCCGCTGGGCCAGCGCGCGGGCGATGCCCACGCGCTGCATCTGCCCGCCGGAGAGCGAATCGGTGCGCGCTTCCGCCTTGTGTTCCAGCTCCACCCGGCGCAGGCATTCGCGGGCCAGGGCGACGTCCTCGCGGCTGAACAGTTGCAGTACCGAGGCAAGGGTACCGACGCAGCCCAGGCGTCCGGTGAGCACGTTCTTCAGCACCGACAGGCGCGGCACCACGTTGTGGTGCTGGAAGATCATCGCCACCCGCCGACGCAGTTCGCGGGTATCGCGCGCCTGCATGGCGTTGACGCCGGCCACCTGCAGTTCGCCACCGTCCGCCTGTGCCAGGCGGTTCATGCAGCGCAGCAGGGTGGACTTGCCGGCGCCGGACTGACCGAGGATCACCACGAACTCGCCGGGCTCGATGCGCAGGTCGATCCCGCGCAGCACCGGGTTGTCGCCGTAGCCCTTGGTCAGTTGGGCGACACGGATCATTTCAGACTCCGCAGGTCGAGATCGAGCACCTTGGCGGTGTCGCGCACGACGTTGTAGGCGGCGTCGTTGGTGGGCTGGAAGCCGTTGAGCAGGCCCTGGTCGCCCCACGGCACGTCCTTGATCGAGGCGAACGCGGCGACCAGTTTCTGCTGCAGTTCCGGGTCGAGGTTCTTGCGCCAGACCATGGGCGATTCGGGGATGTCGTCGGACTTCCACACGACCTGGATATCGTCCTGCTTGACCTGGCCCGAGCTGATTGCGCCGGCGAGGATACGGTCGGCCACGGCGGCGGCGTCCACCTTGCGGTTCGCCACGGCGAGGATGCTGGCGTCGTGGGAGCCGGAGAAGATCACCCGCGAGAACAGCGCCTTCGGGTCATGCCCGGACTGCTCCAGGCCCGCCTTGGGGAACAGGTGGCCGGAGGCGGAGCTGGGGTCGACGAAGGCGAAGGTGTGGCCCTTGAGGTCGTCGAGGCTGCGGATGCTGCTGTCCTGACGGGCGATGATCAGGCTGTGGTAGGCGCTGGTGCCGGTCTTCTTGGTCACCGCCACGGCGAAGGCGTCGGCGCCGGCCACCTGGTGCGCCAGCACGTAGGAGAACGGCCCGAGGTAGGCGACGTCGAGCTTGCCGGCGCGCAGCGCTTCGATCACGCCGTTGTAGTCGGTGGCCACGAACGGCTTGACCGGCATGCCCAGGCGTTCCTGCAGCTGGTCGAGGACTAGCTGGCTGCTCTTGATCATGGCCTGGGAATCCTCGGAGGGGATCAGGCCGACAGTGAGGACGTCCTGCGCCTGGGCAGTGGAAGCCAGGGCGGAGGCGAAGGCGAGCGGCAGCACGGCGAAGCGGAACAGTCTGGTCAGCGAAGTCATGGCGTTACCCGGAGGTTGTGTTCGGTAGCGCCAAAGCTAGGGCTGTCATGTGACAGTCACGCCATCAAATCAATATGGGTTAAAGCACTAATCCATTGACAGGAGCTATGGATGTCCACCGCCCGCCTGCGCACCTTCCTCGCCGTGGCCCGCCACGCCAGCTTCAGCGCCGGGGCTCGGGCCATCGGCCTCAGCCAGCCGACCGCGACCACGCAGATCCAGGGCCTGGAGCGCGAGTTCAACGTCGAGCTGTTCCACCGCCGGGGCCGGCGCATCGAACTGACCGCCGTGGGCCGCGCACTGCTGCCCATCGCCCAGCAGATGTCGATGCTCGAATCCGAGGCGACCAACCTGCTGCGCGATTCCGGCCAGCTCAACCGCGGACAGCTGAAGGTCGGCGCGGTAGGGCCGTTCCATGTGATCGAGATGGTCGACCTGTACCGCCGCGACTACCCGCAGATCGATGTGTCGATCCGCATCGGCAACTCCGCCTCGGTGCTCGCCGATCTGGAAAACTACGTCACCGACGTCGGCGTGCTCGCCGGGCTGCATGACGACCCGGCGTTCGTCGCGCAGTTGTACGCGCGGCACCCGGTGATCCTCTTCGCCCATGTCGACCACCCGTTTGCACGCCACACCGAAGTCCGCCTGCAAGCCTTGCAGGGCCAGCCGCTGCTGCGCCGCGAGCAGGGCTCGACCACCCGCGTGGCGCTGGAGCGCGAGCTGGACAAGGCCGACGTCACGCCGCGCATCGCCATGGAGATCGGCAGCCGCGAAGCCCTGCGCGAGGCGGCGATCCGCGGCATCGGCATCGGCGTGGTGTCCGAGGCCGAGTACATCGCCGACCCGCGCCTGAAGGCCATCCGCATCAGTGGCGACCCGGTGTGCACCGAGACCTATCTGTACTATCTGGCCGAGCGCCGCAGCAGCCAGGTGATCGCCTCCTTCCTGCGCTCGCTCGCGCAATAGCACAGCTGCCGGCGCCGGCGTAAGGCTTGTGGTGCGGGGCGGGGCGCGGGTTATCCTGCGGCCCCCGTCGTTGTCACGAGGCTGTCATGTCGTCCGCTACCGAGCCTGCCCTGCAGCGAGCCGACCGAGATTCGCGCCACTCCGCCCAGGTGCTCAGCCTGTGCCTGCCCAGCGACGTGCTGCTGTACCTGCTGCTGCCGATGTACGCGGCGGATTTCGGCGTGACCCTGGTGGAGGCGGGCATCCTGCTGGCGGCCAACCGGCTGGTGCGCATCGTCGGCTACGGCTGGGTGGTGCGCTTCTACGCTCGCCATGGCGACCGTGCCGCGTGCAGCCTCGCGGCCTTTGCGGCGGCGGCCTGCGCGCTGGGCAACGCGACCCTTTCCGGCTTCGCCGCGCTGCTGGTGCTGCGGCTGGTCTGGGGCCTGTGCTTCGCCACGTTCAACCTCAGCACCCAGACCCTCGCCACCGCCGAAGCACAGGGTGCCGCGCGGCGCGCCGGGCGCTCGCGGGCGACCCTTTCCATCGGGCCGATGCTGTTCCTGCCGCTGGGCGCGCTGATGGCTCAGGCGCTGGGCCCGCGCAACATCTTCTTCGCCCTCTGCGTCAGTGCCCTGTGCGGCCTCTGGCGTGCCCGCGCGCTGCCTGACAAGGGCCACGACATCCCCGCCAACAGCGGCCGGCGCCTGCGCCTGCCGGACAGCATCGCCACCTGGTCCTTCATCGAAGGTGTGACCCTCGACGGCCTGTTCATCTTCGGCCTGTCGCTCTACGCGCAGACTCACCTGGGCAGCACCGGCGTGCTGGTGGCGGGCGTGCTGATGGCGGTGCGGTATCTCAGCGAGATGCTCTTCAGCCCCTTCGGCGGGCGCCTGGCCGACCGCTTCGGCGCGCTGCGCATGCTGGTGGTGCTGTCGCTGGCCACCTCGCTGGCGCTGCTGATGTTCGGCAGCTACTGGCTGTTCGTCGGCGCCTTCTTCGTGTTGGTGCTGCGCGCGCTGCAACTGCCGCTGGTGGTCACGCTGGTGGCGCAGCGCAACCCGCAGGCGCGCATCCAGGCGCTGGCTGGCAATGCGGTGTGGCGCGACATCGGCGCGGGGCTCGGGCCGATCCTGGCTGGCGTGCTGCTGCCGCAGGTGCCGGCGCTCTGGGCCTACGCCGGTGCGGCTGCGATACTGGCGCTCAGCGCGCTGGGCTGTGCCTGGCGACGTTGACTGAACCAGGATGGATTGGCACGGCAAGGAAGCAGGAAAGTGAAAGCAATGTTCATCGCACTGAGCGGGATTCTGTCGCTCGCGCAAGTGGCGCCGGCCCTCGCGGATAACCTCAACGGCAAGACCCTCTTCACCCAGCGCTGCGCGGTCTGCCACGGCGCGGACATCAAGGCGACCGGGCCGCTGGCGCGCAAGAGCAACCCACCCACACCTGACCTCACGACGGCTGCTTTCAAGCAGCGGCTGAGCGAGTATCCGGGCGTCATCGTCGCGTCGGTGGTGCTGCGCCCCAACGGCAGCCTGATCCCCCGGACCCTGCGCGAGAACGGCGTGAAGATCGCGCCGCATGCCTGGAGCATCGACGACCTGCGCGACCTGAATCAATACATGGTCGGGGTGATTTCGAAGAGTCGCTGAGGCTGCCCGTGGGGCACGGAAATCCGCACGCGAGGGCGGCGCCGAATGCGCGGATTGTTCAAGCGCGGCTGACGGCCCGGCAGGAAAACTGGCGGCTCTTCCTGAATTGGAGCTGCCCCCAATGCGCTACCTCTACGCCCCCGCGTTCTTCCTCGGCTTCATCGGCCTGGCCCTGTACCTGATCGGTGCAGGCGTATCGCTGCTTTGCCTGCCGGCGCTGTTGCCGCTGGCGATCCTGCTGGCCTTCCTCGCCGAGCGGTGCTGGCCGTATCGCGCAGGCTGGAACGAGAGCCACGGCGATGGTGCCCGCGACCTGATCCATGCGCTGGTCAACGAGACGCTGAATGCGCTGGGCATCGCTGCGATTCCGCTGCTGGCCCTGTGGCTGCCGCATTTCGGGCTGTGGCCAAGCGATTGGCCGCTGGCGTTGCAACTGCTGGCGGCGCTGCTGATCGCCGACCTCGGCATCACCCTGGTGCACTACGCCAGCCATCGTTCGCCGCTGCTGTGGCGCCTGCATGCGGTGCACCACAGTGTCACCCGCATGTACGGTTTCAACGGGCTGATGAAGCATCCGTTGCACCAGATGCTCGAAGCCCTGGGCGGCACGCTGCCGCTGCTGTTGCTGGGCATCCCGGTGGAGGTCGCGGCGCTGCTGGCGTTCGCCATTGCCATCCAGTTGCTGCTGCAGCACAGCAACGTCGACATGCGCATCGGCGCGCTGCGCCACCTGTTCGCCTGGGCGCCGCTGCATCGCCTGCACCACCTGAAGTACGGCACGGCGGGGGATGTGAATTTCGCCTTGTTCTTCAGCTTCTGGGATCGCCTGCTGGGCACTGCGCTGCATCTGCCGGGCTATGCACTGGCGGAGGATGACCTGGGAATCGGCGACCGGCCTGACTATCCGCTGGCGTATTTCGATCAGCTCGCCGAGCCGTTCCGTCGTGTGGATGTGGCGCATCCGCCGGCACCGTTGCCGGCGGAGTTGCAGCGTGCGGGAGTTGGTGTGCGCGGATAGCCCGGTTCGCGAGCAAGCTCGCTCCTACAGGGGGACTCCGGCGCTGGATTCAGCTCAGCAGCCGCAGTTTCAGCTGGCGCAGTGTCAGGTCGGCGCGGATGCCGAACTGGCTGCGCACGCTGCGGGAGAAATGCGCGGAATCGGCGAAGCCCGTCGCGATGGCAGCGTTGGTCAGGCTGTCGCCGGCCATGGCCAGCCGCAGCGCCTGGCGCAGCCGTTGCCAGAGCACCAGGCGGCGCACCGACAGGCCAAGGGTGCCGCTGAACAAGCGTTCCAGCTGGCTCAGCGACAGCGAGGCTGCCTCGGCCAGCGACTGGGCAGGCAGGGCGCCGTCGTCCAGCGCGCGGATGCGTTGCAGGGCTTTCTCCAGGCGCGGGTCGAGCTGTCGGCGCGGCAGTTCGCGCAGGCCTGTTGCGAGACGCTGCAGGTCTGGTCCGATCTGCCGGCAAAGCCGCTCAAGGTCGGCCAGTTCGAAGGCCAGCGGTTCGGCAAACAGGGTGATGACGCGCTGCTCACCAGGGAGGATCGCGTGACGCTGATTGGAGGCGATCACCAGCAATGAACCCTGCTGCTTCTGCTCGTCGATCAGCGCCGTCACTTCGCCCGCGCAGGCCAACAGCAACTGGTGCGCGTAGTGCGCGTGGGGACGCGCGTGGCCGGTGGTGCCGGCGACCAGGCAGAAGTCCGCGCCGAGCCAGAGCTCGCCCTGCCAGGCCTGTTCACGCACGCTCATGCGTCACGCCCGAAAGCGGCAATGGCGAAGTCGAGGAAGCTGCGCAGCTTGGGCGTCAGGCGCCGGTCCGGGGCGTAGAGGATGTGCATCGGCGAGGTGGGAACGCTGTACTGCGGCAGCAGTTGCACCAGCGTGCCGCTGCGCAGGGCATCGCCGACCAGCTCCCGGGGTTGCAGCACCACGCCCAGCCCGGCCACGGCTGCGGCCAGCAGTGGGTCGCCCTGATTGATCGTCAAACGGCTTGTAATCGGCACCTCGATGCGGCCTTCCGGCCCGTCGAAGGTCCAGCTGGAGCGGCCATCGGAAAAGGCGAAGCCCAGGCATTCGTGCTGGCTCAGGTCCCCGGGCGTGCGGATCGCCGGGCGCCGTGCGAGGTACGCTGGCGCGGCGCACAGCACAAGCCGATAGGGCGCCAGCGGCACCGCCTTGAGGCGGCTGTCGGCCAGCTCGCCAATGCGGAAGACCACGTCGTAGCCGTCGTTGACCAGGTCCACCAGGTCGTTGGAGAGCGTCAGGTCCACCGCCACCTGCGGGTAGCGCACCATGTACTCCAGCAGGCGTGGCGACAGGACGCGCATGCCGAAGGTCACCGGCGCGTTGATCCGCAGCCGTCCGCTGGGCGTGCCACGGGTGACGGCGGCGAGGCTTTCCGCCGCCTCCATGTCCGCCAGGATCAGTTTGGCGCGCTGGTAGAAGGCCCGGCCGAAGTCGGTGAGGCTCTGCCGCCGCGTGGTGCGGTTGAGCAGCGACAGGCCCAGGTGCTGTTCGAGCATCTTCACCTGCTTGCCCACCAGCTGGGAGGACATCTGCAGTTCCTCGGCGGCAGCGCTGAAGGAGCCCAGTTCCACCGCGCGGACGAAGGTGGCCATCTGTTCGAGACGGTCCATTGCAAACCCTGTGTTTCAAGTGTCTGGCCATCCTAGGCCTTTATCCGAGCCCGGCCAACGCCTAGATTTTTCCCCTGTCGCGAATGGGCCGAGCAGCGCTCCCGTGACTTTCTACACTCCCATTCCGGCCGGCGTTCTGTGCGCCGGCCCTCGCTTGAAGAGAGGTTGCCATGGCCCGCATTGTCAGAATCCACGAATACGGTGACGCCAGCGTCCTGAAGCTGGAGGCGGTGGATGTGCCTGCCCCGGCGGCGGACGAGGTGCAGATCGCGGTCAAGGCCATCGGCCTGAACCGCGCCGAAGTGATGTTCCGCAATCACGCCTACCTGCAGGAAGCCGAGTTCCCCAGCCGCCTGGGCTATGAGGCTGCCGGTGTGGTGAGCGCGGTGGGCAGCGCCGTCGGGGACGTCGCGGTGGGCGATACGGTGAGCCTGATCCCGCCGCTGGATATCGCCCGCTGGGGCACCTACGGCGAAGTGGCCAACGTGCCGGCACACCTGGTGGTGAAGCATCCGCAGAACCTCAGCTTCGAACAGGCTGCCGCGTCCTGGATGCAGTACGTGACTGCGTGGGGGGCGCTGGTGGAGCAGGCGAAGTTGTCGCAGGGCGACTTCGTACTGGTCACCGCCGCGTCCAGCAGCGTAGGGCTCGCGGCCTTCCAGATCGCCCGCATGGTCGGCGCCACCTCGATGGCCGTGACCCGCACCCAGGCGAAGAAGCAGGCGCTGCTGGAGGCCGGCGCCGATCACGTGATCGTCAGCGACGACGAGGACATCGTCGAGCAGGTGATGGCGCTGACCGCCGGGCAGGGCGCCCGCGTGGTGTTCGACCCCATCGGCGGCCCCGGTTTCGAGGTGCTCACCCAGGCCATGGCGCGTGGCGGCATCCTGCTCGAATACGGTGCGCTGAGCCCGGAGCCGACGCCCTTCCCGCTGTTCACCGTGCTGGGCAAGTGCCTGACGCTGAAGGGCTACCTCTACGCCGAGATCGTCGCCGACCCGGCGGCGCTGGAGCGCGCCAAGGCATTCATCGTCAAGGGCCTGGAGTCCGGCGCGCTGCGCCCGGTGATCGCGCGGACCTTCCCACTGGAGCAGATCCAGGACGCCCATCGCTTCCTCGAAGCCAACCAGCAGGTGGGCAAGATAGTCGTCACGGTCTGATGACGGACGACAGGAAAAGGGCGCCGGGCATTGAAATGTCCGGCACCCTTTTTTGTGCCCGCCCGATCAGAGCGGCGGCCGCTCCCACGGCGCGCCGTCGGCGAACTGTGCCTCGATCCACGCCTTGAACGCTGCGCTGGTGGCCGAGCCGTGGCGGGCGGAGGGGCGCACGAAGTAGATGCCACCGGCGGCGCCCAGCTGCCATTCCGGCAGCACCCGCACCAGCCGGCCGCGGTCGAGGTCCTGGCGCATCAGCCACTCGCCGCCGGCGAGGATGCCTACGCCCAGGCGGGCGGCGCAGAGCAGTGCCTCGTTGTCGTTGCTGATGAGGCTGCCGCGCATCCGCACCGTGTGCTGGCGGCCGTTGCGCGCGAGCTTCCAGTCGGGCCAGGAGTGCAGGCCGGTAAAGCCCAGGCAGTTGTGCTCGGCGAGCTGCCCCGGGGTCTGCGGCGTGCCGTGGCGCTCCAGGTAAGCGGGGGCTGCGCAGAGGATGCGTCGCAGGTCGCACAGGCGCCGGGCCAGCAGGCGGCTGTCGGCCAGCTCGCCGATGCGGATGGCGGCGTCGAAGCCTTCGGCGACCAGGTCGACGAAGCGTTCGGCGTACTCCACTTCCAGCGTCACCTGCGGGTGCGCCAGGGCGAAGCGCGAGAGGATCGGGCTCAGCCACTGGCGACCCATGGCAGCCGGCAGCGCGATGCGCAGGCGGCCCTGCACCTGGGCGGCGCTGCGGGCTGCCTCGGCCTGCGCTTCGGCGATCAGGCTGGCGGCCTGGCGCAGTCGCTCCACCAGCCGCTGGCCCTCGTCAGTGAAGCGCAGCTGGCGCGTGGTGCGCTCCACCAGCCGCACGCCCAGGCGCTGTTCCAGGGCGCCGAGGCGCTTGGACAGCACCGACGGGTGGCGTTGCAGCGCCCGCCCGGCGGCGGCGAAGGAGCCGTGCTCGGCCAGCGCCAGGAGGGTGGCGAGTTCGTCGGCCTGGCGACTATCGAACAGATCCATAGGGCTCCCGATTCGGCGAATCCGCCGTGGCGGCGGGCATCATTCATGGCGTGAGGACGATGGCCCCTGCGGAGCGGCCTTCCTGCAGGTCGGTGTGGGCCTGGGCGACTTCCGCCAGCGGATAACGACGCCACACGCGAGGCTGGATGATACCGTCTGCGATGGCTTGCAGAACGTCCTGCGCGCGCTGCTGATATTCCTCGGCCGTGGCGGTGTGAGCGGCCAGCGAGGGGCGGGTGAGGAATAGCGAGCCCTTGGCGTTGAGCGTGGCGACTTCCACGGCCGGCGGCGCGCCGGAGGCCATGCCGAAGCTGACCAGCAGGCCGCGGGGGCGCAGGCAGTCCAGCGAGGCCTCGAAGGAGGCGCGGCCGATGGGATCGTAGACCACGTCGACCTTTTGCCCGTCGGTGAGACTACGGACCTGCCCGGCCAGCGTTTGTGCATCGAACACCAGCACTTCGTTGCAGCCGGCAGCGCGCGCACGTTCGACGCTCTGCGCCTTGGACACCACGCCGATGACCAGGGCTCCCAGGTGCCTGGCCCAGGGCACCATCAACTGCCCCAGCGCGCCGGCGGCGCCGTAGATCAACACGCGGGAGCCGGGGCCGACCGGCCAGGTAGTCTTGAGCAGGTATTGCGCGGTGATGCCCTTGAACAGCACGGCGGCGGCATCCTCGAAACTCACCGAGTCCGGCAGCTTGACCAGACGCTCCGCCGGGTAGAGGCGCGCGCTGGCATAGGCGCCGAGCGGGCCGGTGGCGTAGGCGACGCGGTCGCCGACCTGCACGCTGGTCACGCCTTTGCCGATGGCGGCGACGGTGCCCGCGCCTTCCAGGCCGAGCGAGGAGGGCAGTGGCACCTTCACTGCGCCGGAGCGCTGGCTCAGGTCCAGCGGATTGACGCCGATGGCGGCCTGTTCCAGCCACACTTCGCCGGGGCCGGGTTGTTGCACCGCGGTCTGTTCGAGACGGAGGACTTCCGGGCCGCCGAAGGCTGCGAGCGATAGTCGGTTGATCATGCTTTTCCCCTGACTGGTGATGGTGCCCGCCAGTCTAGGGCTGTGATCGTAATGCACCAGACAGGTCTGGTGCAGGATATTGCTGCATACCATGCAGCAATGCGCCGAACTCGCTCAGGCTGTGGTGCGCTGGGTGAAAGCCAGGTGGTAGCCGTTGCAGTCGCGTACTCCGAACTCCCGCGAGCCGTAGGGCATGTCCTGCAGGGGCCAGGCGATCTGCGCGCGATTCCTTATCGCGTTGTAGTAGCGCTCGACGTCGGCCAGCTGCAGGTAAATCGAGCCGGAGCAGCCCACCTCGCGGCCCCACAGGTCCTGAGCGGTGAACAGCAGGCGGCAGTCTGCCAGTTGCACGGTGAGCGTCCCCTCGGCGGAGTCGGTCACGGTGAAGTCGAGTGTGTCCCGGTAGTGCTCGCGGGTGATGGCGAGGTCGTGGCAGCGCAGCAGCAGGGTCAGCGACATGGGAGCTCCGGAGGTGGGCGCGGAGCGGCGAATCATGGCACAGGGATCAGCGCAGAATCACGCGCAACAGCGCCACCAGCGCCGCGCCAAAAACCGGCGAGAACCAGATGCCGAAGGTCTTGAGGATGAATTGCCGGGCGTAGGTGAGCAGGCTCATGTCTGCAGCGGGCACGCCCAGGCTGTGATGGCAGTAAGCGAGAACTGCCACGATGAAACAGGTGCCGGCGAGAACTCCGGCTAACCGCCAGGCCAGCCCGCGCTCGCTGGCATAGGCCAGCAGCGCGCCGCAGAGCGCGCCGCTCAGGCCAACCAGTACCTCGAAGAGGAGTTCCGGCTCGGCGAACCACTGGTTGCCGTTGAGCCCCAGCTCGTTGCCGATGGACCAGCCGCACAGGCTGCCCAGGAGCAGCGCGGCGGTGAACCAGGGGAGATAGCGCAAACCCGGACTGTTCTGCACCGGCAGGGTTCCCGAGAGAGGGGTGATGGCAAAAGAGCAGTATAGCGGGGGCCCCGGTGTTCGCCGGTTCAGCGACGCAAGGCGGTAACGCTCACTTGCGCAGGATGTAGATCCGCACGCCGTCCACGCCGGGGATGACCTTGTAATGGCGTATCTGCGAGAAACCCAGGCGCTGGAACTCGCGCTCCAGGGAACGGGTGCTGGCGAAGTCCGGGCCACCAGGATGGGGATCGGGGCCGCAGGGGCAAGCCAGGTCCGTGGGGACGGCGGCGCTGGAGTGATCGACGCGGGCGAACAGGATCACGCTGTCGCGGGTCACCGGAATCCACTGGTTCAGCAGCCGGATGTTCTGCCGGTTGCAGGCGCTTTGCGGGATTTCCGGGAGCAGCAGGCAATCGACCGAGCCCTTGCGCAGTTCGGCGTTTTCCTGCGGGGCTGGCAGGTCCCTGATCCGCCGCTTCATCGCCTCGGGCAGCCGCTGGTGGGCTTCGGCCAGTGCGTCGCCGGACGGGCAGGTCGCCACGATGATGCGGTTGCTGTGCTCCAGCAGTACCGGCCAGGCGGCGCCCGGCGACTGCGAAACCTCCAGCACCAGGATCGGTTCTTCCGCCACGCGCAGGGCCAGGCGCAGCAGGCGTTTGTTTCGCCACTGGCGAATCCGCTGGCAAAGGCCACTGCCGAGCGAGCTGCCGGAATGAGTATCGCGGCTGTGAGGGGGGGCGGAAGCGAACAGGCGTTGGGGGTCGTTCATGGGCACGGACTCGTCAGTTACCGTCATTGTCGAGTTGCGCGATCAAGGACTCGTCAAGGGCTTGTGAAAAAGACGTTGTGACAGTGGGCGGTTGCGCCATTCGAACGTTTGCTGGCGAATTCGGCGGTTTGTGCCATCTGCTCCTGGCTTGATTGCGGAATTTTCCGGTCCTTTTGACGAATTCTTTTCCTTTCGACTTGTAGAGTCCCGTTCCGACTGCCGCTTTCGGCCTCCTCCTGCGCTGCCTTTCGTCCAGTACGACGGACCATTACAAGGGACACCCCATGCAACTTTTCCGCTCGGCCCCTACGCGCTTCCTGGCGCTGGTTGCCTTGCTCTGGCTGATCGTCTTCTTCCTGACCCGCCTGGTCCTTCTGGTAAGCCACTTGCCCGAGGTGGGCAGCGGCCATGTCGGGGTCTTCGTCATCGGCCTGCTCTATGACCTGAGCTTCCTGGTCTATGCCCTGTTGCCGATGGGCGTGGTCCTGCTGCTGATGCCCGCGCGTGTCTGGCGCAGCGCCACCTGGCGCTGGTTGCTGACGGCCACGCTGTTCGTCAGCGTTTACGTGATGCTTTTCACCGCAGTGGCCGAATGGCTGTTCTGGGACGAGTTCGGGGTGCGCTTCAACTTCATCGCGGTCGACTACCTGGTGTACTCGGACGAGGTGCTCAACAACATCCTCGAGTCCTATCCCATCGGGCTGTTGCTGAGCATCCTGGCGGCCATCTCGCTGGTCGTGACCCTGGCGCTGTTCAAGGCCGTCGGCCGTCTGCGCGACGCCGAGGTGGCGTCCCTGCCGCGCCGTCTGCTGGGCTGTGCCGGACTGGTGGTGCTGGCGCTGGTGGCCGGCCTGCTGGTGGATCAGGATTCCCCGCGTGGCCAGGGTGGCAATACCTATGCCCGCGAGCTGGGCAGCAACGGGCCCTATCAGTTCTTCGCCGCCTTCCGTAACAACGAGCTGGACTACCCGCAGTTCTACGCCACCCTCCCGGCGCAACAGGTGACCCAGCAGATTCGCGCGGAACTGGCCGAGCCCAACGCCCGCTTCACTGGCAATGATCCGATGGACATCCGCCGCACGGTCGCCAGCGCAGGTACGCCCAAGCGCTACAACATCGTCCTGGTGACCATCGAGAGCCTGAGCGCCAAGTACCTGGGCAGCAATGGCGACGGTCGCAACCTCACCCCCAACCTCGACGAGCTGCGCCGGCACAGCCTCTACTTCAACAACTTCTACGCCACCGGCACCCGCACCGACCGCGGCCTGGAAGCCATCACCCTGTCGATCCCGCCGACGCCGGGCCGCTCCATCGTCAAGCGCGTCGGCCGCGAAAGCGGCTTCGCCAGCCTCGGTCAGCAACTGAAGAACGTCGGCTACGACGCCGTGTTCCTGTATGGCGGCCGCGGCTACTTCGACAACATGAACGCCTTCTTCGGCGGCAACGGCTACCGCATCGTTGATCAGTCCAGCGTCCAGGAGTCGGACATCCACTTCAAGAACGCCTGGGGCATGAGCGACGAAGACCTCTACGCCCAGACCATCAAGCTGGCGGACGAGGACCACGCGCGTCAGCAGCCATTCCTGCTGCAGCTGATGACCACCTCCAACCACCGCCCGTACACCTATCCGGACGGCCGTATCGACATTCCCTCCGGCGAGGGCCGCGATGGTGCGGTGAAGTACACCGACTACGCCATCGGCCAGTTCCTCAAGGCGGCGAAGGGCAAGCCCTGGTTCGACAACACCCTGTTCGTGTTCGTCGCCGACCACACCGCAGGCAGCGCCGGCAAGGAAGACCTGCCGGTGGCGAACTACCAGATCCCGCTGTTCATCTACGCGCCCAGGCTGCTGCCCAGTGGTGAGCGCGGTGAGCTGGCAAGCCAGCTGGATCTGGCGCCGAGCCTGCTGTCGATCCTCAACCTGAGCTACACCTCGACCTTCTACGGGCGCGACCTGATGGTGCCGAACGCCCTGCCACCGCGCGTGGTGATCGGCAACTACCAGCACCTGGGCCTGTTCGACGGCCAGGACCTGGCGATCCTCAGTCCGCGCGGCGAACTGCGCCGGCACAACCAGGCGCTGGGCGCGAGCACCGAAGTGCCGGCGAAGGCCGACGACCCGCTGGTACAGCGGGCGATCAGCTACTACCAGTCGGCGAGCTACGGCTTCACCCACCACCTGCTGGACTGGAAACCGGCGGCGGGGCAGTAAGTCCCGATCTGCCAGGTATCGCGCAATGCGATACCTGGCAGTGCGAAATACGCCACTTGCCGGGGCGGCGCTTGGGTATAAGTCGCCCATGCGCTACCGACGTCTGGACCTCAACCTGCTGGTCGCCCTGGATGTGCTGCTCGAAGAGGGCAGCGTCAGCCGGGCGGCGCAGCGTCTCAATCTCGGCCAGTCGGCGACCAGCGCCGCGCTGGGCCGTCTGCGCGAACATTTCCAGGACCCGCTGCTGGTGCCCCTGGGGCGGGGCCTGGAGCTGACGGCACTGGCGCGCCAGCTGGCGCCGAAGGTGCGCGAGGTGCTGAGCCTGGCCGGGGAGGTGGTGGAGACTTCCGCCGCCTTCGATCCCGCCCGCTGTGATCGGCGATTCACCCTGGTGGCTTCGGATTATGTGGCGGCGACCCTGCTGCCGGCGGTCAGCCGTGAACTGGCGCGTCGGGCCCCTGCTGCCTCGCTGGTGCTGCGTGACCTGCCGCTGCCGCGCGACGGTGATGTGGTGGCCGAGGCGCTGGAGTACCGGCGCAGCGACCTGGTGATAGTCCCGCAGCGGCGGGTCAACCCGCGTTACTCCCACGAGGCGCTGCTCAGCGATGAACTGTGCTGCATCGTCTGCGCTGCTCATCCTGCGCACGAAGCGTCGCTGAGCCTCGCTGCGTACTGCGCGGCCGGGCATGTGCTGCGCGAGTTCACCGATGGCCGGAACCTGTCGCTGGATACCCAGCACCTGCGGGAAATCGGTATCGAGCGGCGGGTCGCGGTGGCGGTGCAGAGCTTTGCCCTGATGGCCGAGTTCGTCGTCGGCACGCCGCGAATCGCCACGCTGTTCCGCCGCCAGGCCCAGGCGCTGGCAAGGCGTTATCCGCTGCGCGTACTGCCGGCGCCCATCGAGTTCCCGGCGGCGGTGCAGGTGCTGCAATGGCACCCGCAACAGGCGCTCGACCCCGCACTGGCCTGGCTCCGCCAGGTGCTGGCGGAGCAGGCCGCGTTGCTCGATCAGGATTGAGTCTCGCCCGTCTCGCCCGTCTCGCCGTGCAGGCCGAGTTCCGTGATGGCCAGCAGGGCGCAGCGCTCGTCGTTGTCCGAGGTATCCCCGCTGACGCCGATGGCGCCCAGCAGCCGGCCTTCGCCATCGCGCAGGAGAATGCCGCCAGGCACCGGGATCACTTCGCCGCCGGTGAGGCTGTTGATCGCATCGAAGAACGCCGGCATGGCCTGGGCGCGGCGCGCCAGTTCGCGGCCGCCGAAGCCCATGCCCAGGCAGCCGCGCGCCTTGCCGGTGGCGATCTGCGGGCGGAGGAAGCTGGCCTGTTCGTCGCGCAGCACGGCCAGCGGGTGACCGGCCGCATCCAGCACGGCGGCGGCCAGCGGACGCACGCCCTGGGTGCGGGCGTGACGCAGGGTGGCGGCCGCCAGGCGCGCGGCCAGTTCGAAGTCGAGGAGGATCATGCTCACTGGCTCCATTTGCCCAGTTGGGCGACGCGATCGCGGGTGTAGAGATCGGTCCACTTCAGCGAGTTGAAGTCCGACACCTGCTTGGGGTTGTAGGCGGTGCGTTGCAGGCGCACCGGCTCGCCGGCCTTGTACACGGCCTGCAGGCGGTTGCGGTCCTGGAGGATGCGGATGTCTTCCAGCGGCGAGCCGTCGAGGATCAGCAGGTCGGCCTGCTTGCCCGGTTCCAGGGTGCCGAGGGTTTCGCCGCGGGGCATCAGGCGCGAGCCGACATTTGTAGCGGCGTAGAGCGCCTCGGCAGGGGTGAAGTCCAGCCGGCGCACCAGCAGTTCCAGTTCACGGGCATGCCATTCGCCGTAGGGTGTCACGGCGAAGCCGCTGTCGCTGCCGCAGGCGAAGGGAATGCCGGCAGCCTTGGCGCGCTTGAGCACCGGGGTGCCCAGCTCCAGCGTCCGTGCGCAGTAGCCGGCGTAGCCGGTGGCGATGGCGGGGTCGTGGGGCTGGCAGAAGTCCACGGTGTTCTGCGGGAAGGTCATGGTCGGCGCGAGCACGCTGCCGGCTTCCAGCAGCGCCTCGATGCAGGCGTCGTCCATGTAGAAGGCGTGGAAGACCAGGTCGACCCCGGCCTTCGCCGCGTACATCACTGCTTCGCGGCCGTAGGCGTGGGTGGCCACGCGACAGCCGAGGCGGTGGGCCTCCTCGACCATCTCGCGGGTTTCGTCGGCGGTGAAGGCGGCGATGATCTCGCCATTGGGCCGGCGGTGCGTGCCGTCCATGGCGATCTTGATCAGGTCGACGCCGTCCTTGGCCTGCTTGCGGATTTCCGCGATGGCCTCGGTGCGGCTGGTGACCAGCGCAGCGGTGAAGTATTCCGGTGCGCCGACACGGCTGGGGAACCAGTCGTTGAGGCTCTGCCGGTTGGTGATCACGCGGCTGCTGGCGGCGATGCGCGGGCCTTCGAAGAGCCCGGCGTTGACCGTATTGCGCACGGCGATGCTGAGCTGGCCGCTGTCGCCGGGGCAGACCATGGAGGTGACGCCGGCGGCCAGCACGTGCTGGGCGAAGAACAGTCCGCGCAGGGCGCGGAACTCGTCGCTGGTCCAGATATCGATGTCCTCCTCGCTCTGGGCGTTGCCGAAGGCCAGGTGGGTGTGCACGTCCACCAGCCCCGGCATGACGAAGTCGCCGTGGACTTCGCGATCGCCGGCTGCCGGGCGCGGCGCCTCGGCCGTCGGCCCGGCGTGGCGGATCACGCCGTTCTCGATGATCAGCGTCTGTCGCTGGCGCGTTTCCAGGCCGGTGCCATCGAACAGGGTGGAACAGTGCAGGTGCAGGGCGCCCATGGTCGGACTCTCCTCGTCTTGTTGTTTGCCGGCAGGCTAGGGCGGGTGGGGCGGCCGGCACTATCAGATGCTGTCGATGGGCACCCATCGATGCCCTCGATACGTGGCGCAGACCTGATGGTTTGCGGGGTTCAGCGGAGTGAGCGGCACTGCCGGGCGGGTATCGGGAGTGGTGATGCCTGGCATGGCGATCGGCGATTTTTCCTGCGGCCGTGGTGAAGGCGAGGATGCGCCCGCCCATCAACCACCAAGGGAAAATCCCATGAAGGCTATTCGTGATCTGTTGCTGAACCTGGAAGCCGAACGCCAGCGCGCCCTGGTCGAGGAGGACCACAGGCGGCTGGACGAACTGTTCGCCGATGAGTTGCTGTACGTGCACACCACCGGGCTGGTGCAGGACAAGGCGCAGTACCTGGACTATGCCCGCCATGCCGTGCGCTACCTGGCGGTGGAGCGTGGCGAGCTGGCGGTCCGCCTGTTCGGCGATGGCCTGGCGCTGATGAGCGGCCCGCAGTGCAACCTGCTGCAGAAACGTGGCGGCGGCGAGCCGGTGCGTGCCGAAGGCTTTGCCACGCAGCTCTGGGTGAAAGGCGAGGAGGGCTGGCGCATCGCGTCGTTCCACGGCACCCGCGCCCCGGCCTGACCTGAACCTGTAGGAGCGAGCTTGATCGCGAACAGAGCCTTGCGCCGGGGCCGTTCGCGAGCAAGCTCGCTCCTACGAAGAACACCCGTCGCCGGCGTCGTAGCGAACCTGCAGGAGCGGGCCATGCCCGCAATCGCGCCCTTGGGGCGGCCGGGGAGCGAGCAGCAAGAAAACGGCGCCAACGGGCGCCGTGGAGGGCGGGGCCGATGCCCCGCAGGAGCAGCGCCGGGTGACCGGCGCAAGGGCGGTCAGGCGGTGTGGCCGCCGAGGGTTTCGGCAATCCAGTCGGCGATGTAGTGGCCGGCGTTGATGCTGTTGTCGAAGCTCGAATGCTGCACGCCACCTTCGCGCTCGGTGAAGATCTTCAGCTCGCGTTTCGGGCTGTTCACCAACTGTTCGTAAGTGCGCTGCGCCCACTTCAGCGGAATCTGCGAGTCCTTCTCGCCATGGGTGACCAGGAAGGGCACACGGATGCGCTCGAGCACGCCATCCAGGTGCACGTTCTCGGCGATCGTCATGAACTCGTCCATGTCCTTGGCGCCCCAGACCCACTGCACATGCGCCCAGTAGTGCGGCACCGGGAAGTTGCCTTCCTTCTCCAGGCGGCGCTTCTGCACGTCGCGCCAGTCGTGGTTGGCGCCCCAGACCACGCCGCAGGCGAAACGCGGCTCGAAGGCCACCGCGCGCGGGCAGTAGTAGCCGCCCAGGGAGACGCCCTCCAGGCCGATGCGTTTGGGGTCGACTGCGGGGTGGGTCTCCAGCCAGTCCACCACGCGGCTGGCCCAGTGCTCGCTGTCGTAGCGCGCGGTCAGGCCATGCAGGCGCAGCGCTTCGCCGGTGCCGGGCTGGTCGATGATCAGCGAGGACACGCCGCGTCTGGCCAGCCAGGCCGGCAGGCCGACGCGGTATTTCATTTCCTTGGTCGAATCCAGGCCGTTGACCTGCACCAGCAGCGGCGCCGGGCCGTCGACGCCCTCGGCGCGCACCAGCAGGCCGGAGAGGTGTTTGCCCTCGTAGGGGATTTCCACCCGCTCGCAGTTTTCCTTCGACAGGTCGATGCCGCGCGCGAAGGTTTCCAGGAAGCGCCGGTACAGCGCCTCGCGACCCGGTGCACCGTGGGCCTGCAGGCGTTCGCAGGTGAGGTAGTAGGTGGCGGCGCGGTTGTATTTCTCCCCGGCGGAGAGGCGGCGGCCGGCGGCCTCGTCTTCCTCGGCGAGGGCGCAGAGCTTGTCGGCCATCTTCGCCCAGGTCTCGCGGAAGGCCCGGGTGCCGGCGGCGTCAGGCTGCTTGGCGGCTTCCTGCAGCGGAGCGCACATCTCCTCGATCTCGCCCAGGCGGGCGCCCATCTCGATGGCCAGGTCCACCGAGAGATTCCAGACGTAATTGGTGGGGAAGTAACGGAACATTCTTCTTGTCCTTCTGCGGTCGTTGAGTCCGGCGCCCGGAAACAGCGGCAGGCACGCAGGGCGCGGTTCGAAGGCAAGGTACGCAGGCGAGGTGGAGCGGGGCCAATCGCGAGTGGGGATGCGAGGTATCGTGAAACGCGATGCCCCGGCGCCGTTGCGGCGGCCGGGGTGATAACTGGCGTCAGGCGCTGGCGCGCAGGGCGTCTGGCTGCTGGTCGACGCTCTGGATGAAGTCGCGGATGCGCTCGCGCAGCCAGCGGTGCATGGGGTCGCCCTCCATGCTGCGATGCCAGAGCATGAATTCGCGCATCACCGGAATCTTCACCGGCGGCGGCAGGAGGCGCAGCGGCAGGTAGCGTCCGTACAGCTCGGCGAGGCGGCGGTGCATGGTCGCCACGCGCTGGGTGCCGACCAGCAGTTGCGGCAGGGTGTTGAAGTCGTTGGTGATCACTTCCAGGCGGCGATTGAAGCCGTACTGACTCATGAACCAGTCCTCGATGCTCAGGTGCCGGTTGCGCCCGAAGCCCACCGAGATGTGGCCCATCTGCATGTACTGTTCCAGGGTCAGGGCGTCGCCGACCTCGGGGTTGTCGCGCCAGACCACGCAGACGTGATCCTCCTCGAACAGCAGCTGCGCCGGATGGCCGTCGATGACGTAGCGCTCGGGCGCGATCATCAGGTCGAGCTCGCCGCGCATCAGCATCTCGGCGGTGTTGTCGCCGGGGCTGAGCATCTCGAAGGTGATGTGCGGCGCCTCCTGGTGGATCTTCTGGATCACCTGGGCGAACAGCACGCTGATCAGGTAGTCCGAGGTCACCAGGCGGAAATGGCGCTTGCTGCTGGCGGGGTCGAACACCGGCTTGGAGGTGATCGAGGAGCGGATGGTCAGCAGCACTTCGCGCACCGGCACGGCCAGCTCCAGGGCATAGGGCGTGGGCTGCATCTTGCGCCCGACCTGCACCAGCAGTTCGTCCTCGAAGAAGGTGCGCAGGCGCCCCAGCACGCCGCTGGTGGCCGACTGGGTCATGTGCAGGCGTTCGGCGGCACGGGTGATGTTCTGCTCTTCGAGCAGCACATCCAGCGCCACCAGCAGGTTCAGGTCCAGGTGGTGAAAACGCATGGCGATGGCTCACGGTTCTTGTAGTTATTTTCGCGATACCTTCGGGCCGCATTGCCGATACGTCAATAGCACCCTGCCTCCTCCGTGCGGCTAACGCCCTGCGTCATGGGCTGCCACGCAGGTATCGCGATTGCCGATGCCTCGCATCCCCACACGCGATTGGTCAGCCATCAGGGCGGGCCATCAACCTGCGCTCCAGTCGAGCGGCCAACGAGCCGCGGCGACCCACCACCGGCGACCCCCTGCCCGGCGCCGAACATAATTTCAATGGAGTGGTAGCCATGAACATTCTTGGACTCGACGCGCTGGTCTTCGGCGTCGACGATATCCAGGCCTGTGCCGATTGCCTGCGTGATTACGGCCTCACGGCCGCCCAACTGGATGCCGACGGTGGCCGATTCGAGGCACTGGACGGCACCGCGATCATCATCCGCCGGGGTGATGATCCGAGCCTGCCGCCGGCGCTCGGACCGACCCCGTCGCTGCGCGAAACTGTCTACGGCGTGGCGTCCACTGCGGACCTGGAAGCCATCGCCGACGAGCTGGGGCGCGACCGCGAGGTGCGCCGCGACGAGAACGGCGCGCTGCACAGCGTCGACGACCTGGGCTTCGCCATCGCCTTCCAGGTGTCCTGGCGCCGCACCTTCGAGGCGCCGGCCGACCTGACCAACGCCCCCGGCAGCGCGCCGCAGCGCCCGCTCAACCAGCTGGGCATCACCCCGGACATGCCGGCGCTGCCGCGCACCCTGTCCCACGTCGTCTACTTCGTGCCCGACGCGGCCAGGGGCGAAGCCTTCTACCGCGACCGCCTGGGCTTCGTCACCACCGACAGCTTCGTCGGCGTCGGCCCCTTCATGCGCACTGCCGGCATGGACGACCACCACTGCCTGTTCATGATCCAGACCCCGCCGCACATGCAGGGCTGCGAGCACTTCACCTTCCACATGGGCAGCGGCACCGAAGTGCTGCTGGCCGGCACGCGCTTCCAGCAGAAGGGCTGGACCAGCTTCTGGGGCCCCGGCCGCCACCTGCTGGGCTCCAACTGGTTCTGGTACTTCAACAGCCCGCTGGGCTGCCACATCGAGTACGACGCCGACATGGACAAGCACGACGGCGCCTGGGCTGCGCGCCAGGCGCCGATGTCGGCGGACAACTCGCAGCTGTTCCTCTTCACCTCGCGGGAGAAATGGGCGCCGAGCGGCCCGCCGCCCAAGCAGGGCTGAGCCTTGGATTGCGTGGCGCTGTGCCGGCTCGACGAGCTGGGCGAGGGGCAGTCGCGCGGATTCGACCCGCAGGGCAGGGGAGCGGACAGCCTGTTCGCTCTCCGCCACCAGGGTCAGGTGCGTGTGTACCGCAACCTCTGCCCGCACCTGTCGGTGCCGCTGGAGTACCGCAAGGACCGCTTCCTCAGCGCCGATGGCCAGTGGGTCATCTGCTATGCCCACGGCGCGCGCTTCCGCCCGGAGGACGGCGCTTGCGTGCACGGGCCCTGTCGCGGGGAAGTGCTGCCGGCGCTGCAACACCGCGAGTCGGACGGCTGGCTGCTATTGCCGCTGGCGCAACTGGACGCCTGAGGTATCGCGCCGCGCGATAGGTCGCATCCGCGGACTCGATTAGTCAAAGCCCGGCCCTGCCGGGAAGCTGTGCCACGGGCACGCAGAACGGCCGCCGCGCAGATCGTGGCGGACAACAAGAACAAGACGTGAGAGATGCCATGAATACTGTGAGCAATGTACTGATCGTGGGTGGCGGGATTGGCGGGCTGTGCGCCGCCATCGCCCTGCGCCGCAAGGGAGTCGCGGTCGATCTGGTCGAGTTGAAGACCGAGTGGACGGTCTACGGCGTCGGCATCATCCAGCAGAGCAACGTGGTGCGCGAGATGCACCGCCTCGGCCTGCTCGACGCCTACCTGGACGCGGCCTACGCCTTCGAGGACGTGGCCATCTACACCACCGGCGGGCAGCAGCTGGCGCGCATTCCCGGCCAGCGCCTGGCCGGCCCGCAGTACCCGGCCAACGTCGGCATCTCCCGGCGTGCGCTGCACAAGGTGCTGAGCGAGACCGCCATCGAACTGGGCACCCAGGTGCGCCTGGGCACCTCGGTGGAAAGCCTCGAACAGGACGCCAGCGGCGTCGACGTGTTGTTCAGCGACGGCAGCCAGGGACGCTACTCGCTGGTGGTGGGTGCCGACGGCCTGTTCTCCCGGGTGCGCGGCCTGCTCTTCGGCGACAAGTACCAGCCGCACTTCACTGGCCAGTCGGTATGGCGCCACAACTTCCCGCGTGCCGCCGGCATCGATCACCTGGCCAACTACCAGGGTCCGTCGGGCAACGCCGGCCTGGTGCCGCTGGCCGATGACCTGATGTACCTCTTCACCACTTCCCACGAGCCGGGCAATCCCTGGATGGACCCGGCCAGCCTGGCCGACGGCCTGCGCCAGCGCCTGGCCGGCTTCGGCGGGCTGATCGGCGAGCTGCGCGAGCAGATCGGCGACAGCAGCGAGGTCATCTACAAGCCGCTGGAGGCCGTGTTCGTCGACGAACCCTGGTACCGCGGCCGCGTGCTGCTGATCGGCGACGCCGCCCACGCTACCACGCCGCACCTGGGCCAGGGCGCCGGCATGGCCATCGAGGATGCCGTGGTGCTGGCCGAGGAACTCACCGCCGGCGGCGAGCTGGAAGACCAGCTGCAGCGCTTCATGGGCCGCCGCTTCGAGCGCTGCAGGTTCATCAGCGAGATGTCCCTGCTGGCCGGTGAGAAGGAGATCCAGCGCGACCCGTCCTTCGACCGCATCGGCCTGGTCAAGCAGATGCTGGAGGTCACCGCGCGCCCCATCTGATGTCCCCGCCCGGCGCGCCCTGCCTTGATGGCGCGCCGTGGCCCAGGCCAACCACCGCCAACACCGACGCACAAGAACAAGAAAGAGGAAACCCCGATGTTGACTCGCACGCGTGCAACCGCGCGGCCGCTGCCGCCGCTCAAGCCCATCACCCTGGCGCTCCTCGCGCTGGCCGCAAGCCACGCCCAGGCCTTCGAATTCGACACCGGCAACCCCGACCTGCGGGCGCGCTGGGACAATACCCTGAAGTACAGCGCCGCCTGGCGCACCCAGGACCCGAGCAGCAAGCTCACCGAAGGCCAGACCGCGCTGAATCTCGACGACGGCGACCGCAACTTCGACAAGGGCCTGATCTCCAACCGCCTGGACCTGCTCTCCGAGCTGGACATCACCTACGGCAACGTCGGCGCGCGGGTCAGCGGCGCGGCCTGGTACGACGACGTCTACAACCGCGGCACCGATAACAACGATCCCAGCCGAGCCAACAGCTACTCGGTGGACTACGACGAGTTCACCGACGACACCCGCACCCTCCACGGGCGCAAGGGCGAGCTGCTGGATGCCTTCGTCTTCGGCAAGACCGAGATCGGCGAGATGCCGGTCTCCGGGCGCCTGGGCCGCTACGCCATGCAGTGGGGCGAGAGCCTGTTCTACGGCATGAACGGCATCGCCGGCGGCATGGCGCCGATCGACGTGGTCAAGGGCCTGTCGGTGCCCAACACCCAGTTCAAGGAACTGATCCGCCCGGTGCAGCAGGTCTCCGGCCAGCTGCAGCTGACCCCGGATGTGTCCCTGGGCGCCTACTACCAGTTCGAGTGGGAGGCCAACCGCCTGCCGGCCGCCGGCAGCTACTTCTCCAGCGACGACTTCTTCGGCGACGGCGGCGAGCGCATGTTCATCGGCTCGCCGGTGATGCCCGGCGGTCAGCCGCTGGCCTTCTACCGGGGCAACGACAAGGAGGCCAAGGACTCGGGGCAGGGCGGCGTGCAGTTGCGCTGGCGCACCGAGACGGTGGACTGGGGCGTCTACGCCATCCGCTTCCACGACAAGAACCCGCAGCTCAACGTGCGCCCGGACTTCGCCAGCCTCAACCCGGTGACCGGCAAGGCCGGCGAGTTCTACTGGGTCTACCCCGAGGGCATCGAGGCGCTGGGGGCGAGCTTCTCCACCACCCTGGGCAACTTCAACGTGGCGGGCGAACTGTCCACCCGCTGGAACCAGCCGCTGGCCTCCACCAGCCAGCATGCGCTGGCGGTGGGCGAGGCGATCGACAACGACGATGACCCGGTCTACGCCACCGGCCGCACGCTGCACGCCAACTTCTCCTGGCTGGCGAGCCTGGAGCCGAATTTCGTCGCCGCCGAGTCGACCTTCCTAGGCGAGATCGCCTGGAACCGGGTGATGAGCGTGAGCCAGAACGCCGACGCGGTCGATCCCAATGCCGACCGCGACGCCACCAGCCTGCGCCTGGTGTTCGAACCGATGTACCGGCAGATCTACCCCGGCCTCGACCTCTCGGTGCCCATCGGCGCGAGCTACACCAACGGCGCCTCCGAGGCGCTGGGTACCGGCTTCGGCACCGACCACGGCGGCGACATGAACATCGGCCTGAAGGGCAACTACCTCAACACCTGGAGCCTGGGCCTGACCTACACGCACTACTACGGCCCGGAGAACACCTTCCTCGACGCCGACAACCACTACACCTTCGAACAGTCGCTGAAAGACCGCGACTTCATCGCCTTCACCGTCAGCCGCACCTTCTGACCGAGGACTGCCCGATGAAACACAACAAGAAAGTCGTTTCCCTGCTCACCGCCCTGAGTGCCTCCCTGCTGTTTGCCCATGGCGCCTTTGGCGCTGTGTCCGCCGAGGAGGCGGGCAAGCTGAAAACCACCCTGACCCCGCTGGGTGGCGAGCGCGCCGGCAATGCCGACGGCAGTATCCCGGCCTGGACCGGCGGCTACACCCAGGTCGACCCGGCCTACCAGGACGGCGGCAAGCGCGGCGATCCCTTCGCCAGCGAGAAGCCGCAACTGACCATCACCGCGCAGAACATGGCGCAGTACGCCGACAAGCTGACACCGGGCATCCAGGCGATGCTGAAGAAGTACCCGGACAGCTACCGCCTGGAGGTCTACCCGACCCACCGCAGCGCCGCCGCACCGCAGTCGGTGTACGACGCCACCTTCGCCAACGCCACCAGCGGCAAGCTGGTGGAGGGCCCCGCCGGGCCGATGCCCGAAGGCGCTGCCGGGGGCATTCCGTTCCCGATTCCGGGCAACGGCGTGGAGGCCATCTGGAACCACCTGCTGCGCTGGCGCGGGGCTTCCTGGCACTCGAACTTCAACCAGTACCTGACCACCGCCGACGGCAAGCACGTGCTGACCAACGACTCGCGCGGGGACTTCCAGATGCCCTGGTACCTGCCCGGCGGCAGCGGCGAGAAGGGCGTGTTCTGGTCCATCCGCATGATCAACGACGGCCCGCCGCTGCGCGCCGGCGAGGCCATCACCGGTCTGGAGAACCTCAACGCCGACAAGGCTGCCGTGTGGACCTACCTGCCCGGCCAGCGCCGCGTGCGCCGCCTGCCCAACGCCTGCTGCGACACCCCGACGCCGGCCACCGCCGGGGTCATGAGCTTCGACGAGCTGTACGTGTTCAACGGCCGCGTCGACCGCTTCGACTGGAAGCTGGTGGGCAAGAAGGAGATGTACATCCCCTACAACGCCAACAAGGTGTTCACCGCCGCCAACGCCGAATCGATGCTCGATGCGCACCACCTGAAGTCCGACGCCATCCGCTGGGAGCTGCACCGCGTGTGGGTGGTGGAGGCAACCCTGAAGGACGGCCAGCGCCACGTGATGCCGAAGAGCACCTACTACCTCGACGAGGACACCTGGGCCGCCGTGCTCGGCGAGCGCTACGACGCCCGCAACCAACTGGCCAAGGTGGTCTGGACCTCGCCGGTGGTGATGCCCGACCTGCCCGGCGTGGTGACCCTCACCAACGGCTTCTACGACCTGCTCTCCGGGGCCTGGTTCGCCGGCGACCTGTTCGCCGGCAAGAGCGAGCAGTACCGCATCGTGCCGCCCTACAAGGACTCGGTGTTCACCGCCGATGCCATGGCGGGTGAGGGCGTGCGCTGATCGTCCGCGGGCCGGCCCGACGTCTCGGGCTTCGCCCAGCTCCGGGAACCCTGTAGGAGCGGGCCATGCCCGCGATTCGCGAGCATGGCTCGCTCCTGCAGGGAGCTCCGTAGCGAAACCGTTGTAGCGATTACAAGAAAAAAAGAAAGGTTGCGTGCGATGAAGAAGAGTCTCTCCGCCTGGCTGCTGGCAGCCTGTTGCGCGGTGCCCGCGGCGTTTGCCGGTGGCAGCGTGGATGTCCTGGCGCAGCCCGCCGTGCAGGGCCCGCAGGCCCTGCGCGCGGTGTTGCAGGATGTGGCCCGCGCCGGCGGGCGCCTGGTGGCAGTGGGTGAGCGCGGTGTGGTGCTGCTCTCCGACGACAACGGCACTACCTGGCGCCAGGCCGCGGCGGTGCCGGTGAGCGTCGGCCTGACGGCCGTGCAGTTCCTCGATGCGCAAACTGGCTGGGCCATCGGCCACGCCGGCGTGGTGCTGCACAGCGAGGACGGCGGCGAGCACTGGACCCTGCAACTCGACGGCAAGCGTGGCGCAGCCCTGGAGCAGCAGGCTGCTGAGCTGTCCGGTGACGCGGCGCGTGTCGCCGCCGCGCAAAGGCTGGTGGCCGACGGCGCCGACAAACCGCTGCTGGCGCTGAGCTTCGCCGACACCCGTCATGGTCTGGTGGTCGGCGCTTACGGCCTGGCCCTGAGCACTGCCGATGGCGGCCGCAGCTGGCAATCCGAGATAGGCCGGCTGCCGAACCAGCGTGGCCTTCACCTGTATGCCCTGGCCCGCGCCGGCAGTGACCTGTATGTCGCTGGCGAGCAGGGCCTGCTGCTGCGTTCCCGCGATGATGGCGTCCACTTCGAGGCCCTGCAGAGTCCCTACGACGGCAGCTACTTCGCCGCCGCCGTGCTGCCCGGCGGGCGCCTGCTGGTGGGCGGCCTGCGTGGCACGCTGTTGGCTTCCGACGATGCCGGCGAAAGCTTCCAGCCGCTGGCCAATCCGATTCCCGCATCGCTCAACGGCATCCGCGTCGCCGGTGGCCAGCTGCTGCTCGCCAATCAGGCCGGGATGCTGCTGCGCAGCGGCCTCGACGCCGTCGCCGTGCAGCCGCTGCCGGTCTCCGACGGCCTGCCGTTGACCGCCGCCACCAGCGCCGCCGATGGCGCCATTGTCGCCGTCGGCATGGCCGGTGTGCGCCGCCTGGCGCCTTCTTCCCAACCCCCTCGCGCGGACTGAGCCATGCACGCCACGACTTCCCCTGCGCCGTCCAGCGGCCGCCTCGACGACTTCGACAGTGCTTCCGGCTCATTGCTGGAACGCGCGCTGTTCAACCACCGCGCACTGGTCCTGCTGCTGTGCCTGGCGGCGACCCTGTTGCTGGGCTGGCAGGCCACCCGCCTGACGCTCAACGCCAGTTTCGAGAAGATGATCCCGCGCGAACACCCGTTCATCCACAACTACCTGGAGCACCGCCAGGAGCTGGCCGGGCTGGGCAATGCCGTGCGCATTGCCGTGGCCAACCCGCGCGGCAGCATTTACGACAAGGACTACCTGCACAGCCTGCAGCAACTCAACGATGCGGTGTATCTGCTGCCCGGCGTCGACCGCGCGGCGATGAAGTCGCTGTGGACGCCCTCGACTCGCTGGACCGGCGTGACCGAGGACGGCCTGGAAGGCGGCCCGGTCATCCCCGACGGCTACGATGGCGGCGCCGCGAAGCTCGAAGAGCTCAAGCGCAACGTCGAGCGCTCCAACGAGATCGGCCAGCTGGTGGCCTTCGACCAGCGTTCGAGCATCGTCTACGTGCCGCTGCTGGAGAAGACCCCGGACGGCCAGGCGCTGGACTACACGGCCTTCTCCCATGAACTGGAAAGCCTGCGTGCGCGCTTCCAGGAGCAGGGCGTGGACATCCACATCACCGGCTTCGCCAAGGTAGTGGGCGACCTGATCGACGGGCTGAAGCAGATCCTGCTGTTCTTCGCCGCCGCCATCGCCATCACCGCCGCGGTGCTCTACTGGTACACCCGCTGCGTGCGCAGCACCGCGCTGGTGGTGATCTGCTCGCTGGTGGCAGTGGTCTGGCAGCTGGGCCTGCTGCCGCTGCTGGGCTACGAGCTGGACCCGTACTCGGTGCTGGTGCCGTTCCTGGTGTTCGCCATCGGCATGAGCCACGGCGCGCAGAAGATGAACGGCATCATGCAGGACATCGGTCGTGGCATGCACCGCCTGGTGGCGGCGCGCTTCACCTTCCGCCGGCTGTTCCTCGCCGGGCTCACCGCGCTGCTCTGCGACGCCGTGGGTTTCGCCGTGCTGATGATCATCCGTATCCAGGTGATCCAGGACCTGGCGGTGATCGCCAGCCTGGGCGTCGCGGTGCTGATCTTCACCAACCTGATCCTGCTGCCAGTGCTGCTCTCCTACGTGGGCGTCAGCGCCCGCGCGGCGCGGCGCAGCCTGCGCGCCGAAGAGGCCGAGGCGAGCGGGGCGGACAAGCATGCGCTGTGGCGCTTCCTCGACCTGTTCACCCGGCGTCGCTGGGCCGCCGCGTGCATTGTCGTGGCTGCGCTGATGGCTGCTGGCGGCTATGCCGTGAGCCTGCACCTGAAGGTTGGCGACCTCGACGCCGGCGCCCCCGAGCTGCGCCCGGACTCGCGCTACAACCGCGACAACGCCTTCGTCACCCGACACTACGGCGCCAGCAGCGACGTCTTCGCGGTGATGGTGCAGACTCCTGCCGGCGCCTGCTCGGCCTACGACACCCTCAAGCGCGTGGATGACCTGGACTGGCAGCTGCGCGGCCTGCCGGGCGTGGACTCGACCAACTCGCTGGCGCTGCTCAACCGCCGGGTGCTGGTCGGCCTCTCCGAAGGCAGCCCGAAGTGGTACGAGCTGGTGAACAACCAGGCGACCCTGAACATGGTCACCGCCAACGCCCCGCGCGGCCTGTACAACGACGACTGCAGCCTGCTGACGCTCTACGCCTACCTCACCGACCACAAGGCCGACACCCTGGCCCGGGTGGTGGCCAGCGTGCAGGCCTTCGCCCGGGACAACGACAGCGAGCAGGCGAAGTTCCTCCTCGCCGCCGGCAGCGCCGGTATCGAAGCCGCCACCAACCAGGTGGTGAAGCAGGCCAACCGCGACATGCTCTGGTGGGTCTACGGCGCGGTGATCCTGCTCTGCCTGGTGACTTTCCGCTCCTGGCGTGCGGTGCTCTGCGCAGTGCTGCCGCTGGTGCTCACCTCGATCCTCTGCGAGGCGCTGATGGTCGCGCTGGGCATCGGCGTGAAGGTTGCGACCCTGCCGGTGATCGCCCTGGGCGTCGGCATCGGCGTGGACTACGCGCTCTACGTCATGAGCATCGTGCTGGCACAGCTGCGCCAGGGCGCCAGCCTGTCCGAGGCGTATTACCGCGCGCTGCTGTTCACCGGCAAGGTGGTGATGCTCACCGGCGTGACCCTGGCCATCGGCGTGGGCACCTGGATCTTCTCGCCCATCAAGTTCCAGGCCGACATGGGCGTGCTGCTGGCCTTCATGTTCGTCTGGAACATGGTCGGCGCGCTGATCCTGCTGCCGGCGCTGGCGTACTTCCTCCTGCCGCAGCGCCAGGCCCGCGTGGAGGCACAAGCCGCCTTGCCGGCGCACCACCTGCAGGAAGTCCACCACGACCGCGACTGCTGCCAGCAGCACGCCGCCACGCCCCTGGCCTGTGGCCAGGCGCGCTGAGTCCACACAACGAAAACAAGAGGACGAAACCATGCCCTGCCTGAAGACCCTGTGGTGCGAGCTGCGCGCCGGCCTGATCCAGTACGGCGCCAGCCACTGCCTGCTGGTGGAGGCGCCCCATGAGCGCTGAACGCCGCGCCGGCGGCGCGCAAGCCCTGTTGCTGCTGTTCGGCAGCTGCCTGCCGGTGCTCGGTGCGGTGCTCATCGCGCCGGTGCTGCCACGTATGCAGACGCACTTCGCCGAGACCCCCGGTGCCGCCGTGCTGGTGCCGGTGGCGCTGACCCTGCCGGCGCTGGTGATCGCCTTCCTCGCGCCGCTGGCCGGTGTACTGGCGGACCGCGTGGGACGGCGCTCCCTGCTGCTCGCCAGCATGCTGCTTTACAGCCTCTGCGGGGTGCTGCCGCTGTGGCTGGATTCGCTTGGCCTGATCGTCGCCAGCCGCGCGGGTATCGGCCTGGCGGAGGCGGGGATCATGACCTGCTGCACCACGCTGATGGGCGACTACTTCGACGGCCAGCGTCGCGAGCGCCTGTTCGCCCTGCAGATGGTCGCCACCTCGCTTTCCGCCGCGCTGTTCATGGGGCTGGGCGGCGCGCTGGGGGAGAGCAGCTGGCGCACCCCGTTCGCGCTCTACGCCGTGGGCGTGCTGTGCCTGCCGCTGATGGCGCTGCTGCTCTGGGAACCGCAGGCGCGCCGTGTCGAGCAGGAGCCGTCGAGCACCTCGCGCTTCCCCTGGGGGGCGCTGGCGCCGCTGTACCTGCTCACCGGGCTGGCCGGCGTCAGCCTGTTCATCGTGCCGGTGCAGGCGGGCTACCTGCTGCAACTGCTGCACGTCGACGGCCCGCAGCAGATCGGCCTGACCATGGGCGCCAACCAGCTCGGCGTGCTGGCCGGTGCGCTGACCTTCCGTCTGCTCGCCGGGTTGCCGGCGCGTCGCCTGCTGGCCCTGGGCTTCGCCACGGCGGGCCTGGGAGGCGGGCTGATGGCGCTGTCGTCCAGCCATGCGCCCGTGGTCCTTGCCGTGCTGTTGAACGGGTTGGGCGTGGGTCTGCTGCTGCCGACGCTGATCACCCAGGTGATGCAGCAGGTCGGCTTCGACCAGCGTGGCCGCGCCACCGGTGGTTTCACCGCATCGATATTCGCCGGCGAGTTCGTCAGCCCGTTACTGGTGCTGGCGCTCACCGGCGGCATCGCCACCCAGCTGCCCCATGCCTTGCTGCTGGTGGCGTTGGCCCAGCTTGCACTGGCGCCGCTGTGCCTGGTGCTGCTGGGCCGGCAGATCAAGGCTCAGGCGCTGGCCTGATCACGACAACAAGAAAGAGGACATGACCGTGAGCTACTTGCGCAATACCTGGTACGCCGCTGCCTGGGACACCGAAGTCGAAGCCGGGCAACTGTTCCCGCGCACCCTGCTGGACGAGCCGGTGCTGCTCTACCGCGACAGCCAGGGGATCGCCCGGGCCATCGGCAACCGCTGCCCGCATCGCTTCGCCCCGCTGCACATGGGCTGCCTGAAGGGCGACGAGGTGCAGTGCGCCTACCACGGCCTGCGCTTCGACAGCAGCGGCGCCTGCACCCACAACCCCCATGGCGACGGTGTCATCCCGCGGGCGGCCAAGGTCAGGGCCTATCCCCTGGTGGAGCGCCACAGCCTGCTGTGGATCTGGATGGGCGATCCGGCGCTGGCCGATCCGCAGCGCATTCCCGACTTCAGCTGCATGGATGCCGAGCACTGGTACGTCGGCAAGGGCTACCTGCACGCCAAGGCCAACTACGTGCTGGAAACCGACAACATCATGGACCTCAGCCACGTCGAGTTCCTGCACCCCGCGACCCTCGGCGGCGAGGGCGTGAAGAGTGCGATCACCAGCGTCGAGCAGGAAGGTGACAGCGTCTGGTCGAACCGCCAGACCGTGGCCGAGATCATGCCGGACTTCCTCTACCAGGCGTTGAACATCCCCCACGGCACCCCGGTCGACCGCTGGATCGACGTGCGCTGGGACGCCCCCGCCAACATGCTGCTGTACGCCGGCGCGGTGCCCACCGGGCGGCCGCGCAGCGAAGGGGTGAACAACCCGATCCCGCACCTGTTCACTCCCGAGACCGGCAGGACCACCCACTACTGGTTCGCCATGTGCTTCCCCAAGGCCATGGGCCCGATGGGCGAGCAGCTGGCCCGCGAACAGGTCGAGGCGATCCGCCAACCGTTCGCTGCCGAGGACCTGCCGATGCTCGAAGCGCAGCAGGAGATGATGGGCGACGCTGAGTTCTGGTCGCTCAAGCCGGTGCTGCTGGTGGGCGATGCCGGAGCAATCCGTGCCCGTCGCGTGCTCGACCGGCTGATCGCCGAAGAGCGCTCGGCCGCCGAAGTGGCGAAGGAGGCCGGCCATGCTTGAGGTCCGCGTCAGCCGCCGCCAGCACGAGGCACAGGACATCCTCGGCTTCGAACTGCGCTCGCTGGATGGTGCCAGCCTGCCGCCGTTCAGCGCCGGCTCGCACATCGACGTGCACCTGCCCAACGGGCTGGTGCGCCAGTACTCGCTGTGCAACGACCCGCGCGAGCACGACCGCTACCAGATCGGCGTGCTCCTCGACCCGGCCTCGCGCGGCGGTTCGCGCTGCCTGCACGAGGCAGTGGAAGAGGGCATGCAGCTGCGCATCAGCGAACCGCGCAACCTCTTCCCGCTCGCCCATGAAGCTGGCCGCAGCCTGCTGTTCGCCGGCGGCATCGGCATCACGCCGATCCTCTGCATGGCCGAACGGCTCGCGCAGAGCGGCGCGACGTTCGAGCTGCACTACTGTTGTCGCTCGGCCGACCGCGCGGCCTTCCTCGAACGCCTGAACCGGTCGAGCTTTGCCGACCAGGTGCAGCTGCATTTCGACGACGGCCCCGTTGAGCAGCGCCTGGATGCCGCGCGCCTGCTGGCAGCGCCGGCGGACGACACGCACCTCTACGTCTGCGGGCCCGGCGGCTTCATGGCCCATGTGCTGGACAGTGCGCGCCAGGCCGGCTGGGACGAGTCCCGCCTGCACCGCGAGTACTTCGCCGCTGCGCCCGAGCCGGAGACCGCCAGCGACAGCTTCGAGGTGCAACTGGCGAGCAGCGGGCAGTGCTTCCGGATTCCGCCTGAACGCAGCGTCGCCGATGTGCTACTGGAGGCCGGCGTGGACATCCCGCTGTCCTGCGAGCAGGGCATCTGCGGCACCTGCGTGACGCGCGTGCTGGCCGGCGAGCCGGAGCACCGCGACCTGTTCATGACCGCTGCCGAACACGCCCGCAACGACCAGTTCACGCCCTGCTGCTCGCGCTCGAAGAGCCCGCGCCTGGTACTCGATCTCTGAGGAGCCACCGATGATTTCCAGCCCCATCGCCACCTTCGATCCCGCAGCGCCCAGTGGCCAGCCCGATTTCCCGCAGGACTGCTGGTACGTTGCCGGCTTCGCCTGGGAGCTTGGTGACAAGCCACTGGCGCGCACGTTGCTCGGGCAGCCGCTGGTGCTGTTCCGCAGCGCCGATGGCAGCGTCGCCGCCCTGGAGGACCGTTGCTGCCACCGCGCCTTGCCGCTGTCACTCGGCACCCTCGAACAGGACGGCCTGCGCTGTGGCTACCACGGACTGCTGTTCGCCGGCGACGGCCGCTGCCTGGAGATCCCCGGCCAGGCCAAGGTGCCCGGCAAGGCGCTGGTGAAGGCCTTCACCCTGCGCGAGCGGGACCAGATCCTCTGGCTCTGGCACGGCAGCGCCGCACCCGACCGGGAGCCGCCGGCCTACCCGCACCACGACAGCGGCCAGTACCGCTTCGGCGGCGACGTCTACCACTACGCGGCGCCCTGGCAGCTCATCCACGACAACCTGCTCGACCTCAGCCATCTGGGCTACGTGCACCTGCGCACCATCGGCGGCAATGCGCGCATCCACATGAACGCGCAGATGCAGGTCAGCGGCGATGAACAGTCGGTAAGGGTGGTGCGCCACATGCTCGACTCCGAGCCGCCGCCCACCTACCGCGACGCCTATCCATTCAAGGGGCGCATCGACCGCTGGCAGGAGATCGAATTCCAGCCCTCGCACCTGTGCATCTGGACCGGCGCGGTGGAGGCCGGCAGCGAGCCCATCGACAAGGCCGAGCGGGGCGGCTTCCACCTGCGTGGCTTCCATGGCGTGACGCCGGAGACGAAAGAGACCTGCCACTACTTCTGGACCCAGGCGACCAACCCCCAGGCCGACCCGGAAGAGAACCTGAGCCGGGTACTGGAGCAGACCCGCCTGACCTTCGACGAGGACAAACAGGTGATCGAGGCGCAGTACGCCAACCTGCTGCGCTTCGGCGAGCGGCCGATGGTCGACATCCATGTCGATGCCGGCGCCAACCGTGCCCGGCGCATCATCGCCAGCCTGCTGGCGGGCCAGGCATGAGCGCGCTGTTCTCCCTCGCCGGCAAGGCTGCGCTGATCACCGGCGCCACCCGCGGCATCGGCCTGGCCATCGCCCGCGAGTACGGCCGCGCTGGCGCGCGCCTGGTAATCAGCAGCGAGAACGCCGGGGACTGTGGGCGCGTGGCCGAATCGCTGGCCGAAGAGGGCATCGACGTGATCGCCGTGCCCGCCGATCTGCGCGAAGCGAGCGCCGTGCAGGCACTCGCGCAGCAGGCTCTGCAACACCTCGGCACGCTCGATGCGCTGGTCTGCAATGCCGGCGTTGCACCGCACATGGGGCCGCTCGGCACGGCCAGCGATGCCGACTGGGACCTGACCTTCAGCGTCAACCTGCGCAGCGCGTTGTGGCTGACCAGCGCCTTGCTCCCGGCCATGGCCGAAGGTGGCGGCGGCAGCGTGGTGCTGATGGCGAGCATCGCCGGCGTGCGCGGCAACAAGGGGTTGGGCCTGTACGGGCTGTCCAAGGCGGGTCTGGCGCAACTGGCGCGCAACCTGGCGGTGGAGTGGGGGCCGGCGAACATCCGCGTCAATGCCATCAGCCCCGGCGTGATCCACACCGAATTCGCCCGCCCGCTCACCGGCAACCCCGACGTCCTGCAGCGCCGCCTGGCGCTTACGCCGCTGCGCCGGGTCGGCCGGCCCGAGGAAGTGGCGGCCCTGGCATTGCTGCTGGCCGCTCCCGGTGGCGCCTTCATCAGCGGGCAGAACCTCATCGTCGACGGTGGTACGACCATCGGCGACGGCAATTGAAAGGAGACACCATGCACCAGCTTCCCACCTTCAAACGCGTGGTCACCGGCCACGACGCCCAGGGCCAGGCGGTGGTCGCCAGCTGCGGCCCGACGCCGAACAACTTTCCGCTCAAGGCCGTGCCCGGGACCCTGTTCTACGAGGTGTGGAACAGCCTCGGCAGCCCCGCGCCACTGGACAATGGCGACGACCCCACCGCCCAGCCGCTGCAGCTCAGCCCGGGTGCGCTGGGCAGCGTCATCCGCGTGGTGGACATCCCGCCGGACAGCGTGCAGAACCAGGTCAGCGCCGAAGACGCCGCGGCAGTCTTCGCCGAAATCGGCGAGTCCCATGCCGGCACCGGCAAGGCCGATTCGAAGCACAAGCTGATGCACCGCACCCAGACCCTGGACTACGGCATCGTCACCGAGGGCGAGGTCTGGCTGGTGCTGGACGACGGCGAGGTGCACCTCAAGCGCGGCGACATCGTGGTGCAGCGCGGCACCAATCACGCGTGGAGCAACCGCACCGAAGCGATGGCGCGGATGGTCTTCATTCTTCTCGATGGCCGTTACGCGGCCGAGTTGCAGGAGTTGCTGCCATGAAGCTCGCCACTCTCGATGACGGCAGCCGTGATGGCCGCCTGCTGGTGGTCTCCCGCGACCTGACGCGGGCGGTGGATGCCAGTGGCATCGCCGCCACCCTGCAGGCCGCGCTGGACCGCTGGAGCCTGGTCGAAGCCGACCTGCAGCGCCTTTACCAGCGGCTCAACGCCAATGCCGTCGCCGGCGCCTTCGAGCTCGACCCGGCGCAGCTTGCCGCGCCGCTGCCACGCGCCTGGCAATGGCTGGACGGCTCCTGCTTCCTCAGCCACGGCGAGCTGATGCAGAAGGCCTTCAACCTGGAACCCATCGAAGGCGTCGAGCGCATTCCGCTGATCTACCAGGGCGCTGGCGACGACTTCCTCGGCCCGCGCGCGGATATCCCGCTGCCCAGCGAAGCCCACGGCATCGACTTCGAAGGCGAGTTCGCCGTGCTGCTCGACGCAGTGCCCATGGGCTGTCCGGCGGAGCAGGCGTTGCAGCATGTGCGCCTGGTGCTGCAGCTCAACGACGTCAGCCTGCGCGCCCTGGCGCCACGGGAGATGAAGACCGGCTTCGGCTTCCTCCAGGCCAAGCCCGCTTCCAGCTTCGCCCCGGTGGCGGTGACCCCGGACGAGCTGGGCAACGCCTGGCGTGATGGTCGCGTGCACCTGCCGTTGAAGGTGGAGTGGAACGGCGAATGGTTCGGCCATCCCCACGGCGGCGCCATGCACTTCGGCTTCCATGAGCTGATCGCCCATGCCGCCCTGACACGGCGCTTGAGCGCGGGCACGCTGATCGGCTCGGGCACCGTGTCCAACGCCGATCGCTCCGTGGGCTCGGCGTGCATCGCCGAGCGCCGTGCCATCGAGACCATTGCCCACGGTGCACCGCGCACTGCGTTCATGCACTTCGGTGACCGCGTGCGCATGGAAGCCCGCGGCAGCGAAGGTGAAGTGCTGTTCGGCGCCATCGACCAGCGCGTGGTGCAAGGAGGCTGGCGATGCGCGTGATGGTCAGCGGGGCCAATGGCTTCGTCGGCCGCCTGCTGGTGCATCGCCTGCTGGAGGCGGGTGAGCTGCGCGGGAAACGGATCGAGGCCTTGCTGTTGCTGGATCAGAAACTCGAAGGCTTGCCCGACGATTCGCGCCTGCGCCGGCATTACGGCAGCGTCACCGATCCGGCCCTGTTGCGCCGGGTGCTGGCCGATGGCGTCGACGTGGTGTTCCACCTGGTGAGTGTGCCCGGCGGTGCCGCCGAGACGCAGTATGAGCTGGGTTACCAGGTCAACCTGCAGGCGAGCCTGGAGCTGCTGCACCAGCTGCGCAATGCCGCGCGACCGCCGGTGCTGGTTTATGCCAGCAGCGTGGCGGTCTATGGCAGCGAGCTGCCAGCGCGGATGGACGAGCAACAGCCGACGGCGCCGCAGCTGTCCTATGCGGCGCACAAGCGCATGGTGGAGATTGCCCTGCAGGACCTGTCCCGCCGCGGCGAAGTGGACGGGCGCGCGCTGCGCCTGCCCGGCATAGTCGCCCGGCCGCGCGAGCCCAATGGACTGCGTTCGGCCTTCATGAGCGACCTGCTGCACGCCTGTGCGGCGGGGGACAGTTACACCTGCCCGGTTTCGCCGCAGGCCGGCGCCTGGTGGATGTCGGCCCGCTGTTGCGTGGACAACCTGTTGCACGCCGCCGAACTCAGGGAGCCCGGCAGCCAGCGGGTGTGGCAGCTGCCGGTGCTGCAGCTGACCATCGCGCAGGTGCTTGCCGGGCTCGCCGCCTGCTTCGGCGAAGCCCATTGCGAGCGCATCGCCTTCGAACCCGATCCACAGCTGGAAGCGCTGTTCGGCGCCTACCCGCCGCTGCGCACGCCGCAGGCCCGTGAGCTGGGTTTCTGCCACGACGGTTCGGTGGCCGGCCTGTTGCGCAACGCCCTCGACCTTCCGCCGCGTCGCAGCCGCGCCGCCATCCGCAAAGGAGTTTCCGCATGAGCCTGAATCAACGCCGCCTGCTGGACCTGTCCGTGACCCTGGACAACAACCCCTACACCGACCCGCCGCCGCTGCTGCCGAAGATCGACTACATGGATCACCAGCAGGGCTGGCCGGAGATGGCCGCGATGTTCCCTGGCCTGCGCAAGGAAGACCTGCCCGGCGACGAGTCCTGGGCGGCGGAGCGCCTGCAGATCACCACCCACAGCGGCACCCACATGGATGCGCCGTGGCACTACGCATCCACCACCGACGGTGGCAAACCGGCCTTCGGCATCGACGAGCTGCCGCTGGAATGGTGCCTGCAACCGGGCGTGAAACTGGACTTCCGTCACTTCCCGGACGGCCATGTGGTGAGCGCTGCCGAGGTCGAGGCCGAACTGGCGCGCATCGGCCATCTGCTGCAGCCGCTGGACATCGTCCTGGTCAACACCCGCGCCGGTAGCCTGTTCGGCCAGCCGGGCTACCTCGAAGCCGGCGTCGGCATGGGCCGCGAGGCAACGCTGTACCTGCTGGAGCGCGGCGTGCGGGTGGTGGGCACCGATGCCTGGAGCTGGGATGCGCCCTTCAAGTTCACCCGCGAGCGTTTCACGGCCTCCGGCGATGCTTCGATCATCTGGGAAGGCCACAAGGCCGGGCGCGACATCGGCTACGGGCAGATGGAGAAGCTCGCCAACCTCGAGCAACTGCCCGACCACGGCTTCCTGGTCAGCTGCTTCCCCTACAAGATCCGCCATGCCTCTGCCGGTTTCGTGCGCGCTGTGGCGATCCTGGAAGCCCCGCCGGCCGTGACCTGAACGACCCTTTGTCGCCTCGCTTGGAGGCGCGCCATGCAGGGTCTTTACTGGCACAGAGAACCTGTCGTTCAGCGAGGCCGGCGTGATGAACAGCGTAGAGGTGGCACCCGAGACAAGAGGTGTGACGGTGGAACTGCTGTCCTCGGTCGACCTCGGCCCGGAGATCGACGGCATGGCCGGCCGACAACTGCGGATGCGCCGGGTGACCATCGCGCCCGGCGGCGTTTTCGGGCCGGTGCATGACCACGTGGACCGCCCCGGCACGGTATTCATCCTGCAGGGCACCATCACCGACCATCGCGACGGTATCGCCACTGACTACGGGCCGGGCGTCGGCTGGCCCGAGGACCACACCACCACGCACTGGCTGGAGAACCGCGGCAGCAGCATCGCCGTGGAGATTTCGGTCGACATCGTCCGGCTGGGCTAGTCCCGGCCGGAGGCGTTGCTTCGACCAGCACTGGCGAGCGCTCACCCAATGGCATGGACGAGGGACGACGAGCCGATCAGGAGGGCAGCGATGGACAAAGCCGAGAGGGGCACCTGGCAGCGGGTGCTGGAACCGATCGACCGCATCACCGAAGTGATTTTCGGCCTGCTGATGGCCATGACCTTCATCGGCTCGCTGAGCGTGGCGACCTCGGGGCGGGAAGAGGTGCGCACCATGCTGATCGCCGCGCTGGGCTGCAACCTCGCCTGGGGCCTGGCCGACGCCGTGATCTTCCTGATGCGTACCTGGACCGAACGTACCCGCAGCCGCACGCTGATGGAGCGCCTGCAGGGCAGTTCCGACCCGCGCGATGGCCAGGGGCTGATCGCCGCTGAGCTACCACCGCGGATAGCCACGGCAGTCCGCGCGGACGGGCTGGAAATGCTGCGCCTGCACCTGCTGCGAGAAGCCGCTGGCGCCGCGGCTCCGGCACGCATCGGCTGGGCAGACATCAAGGGCGCGCTGGCCACCTTCCTGCTGGTGGTGCTGGCGACCTTCCCGCTGGTCATTCCCTTCCTGCTGATCGACCAGACCGGCCCGGCCATCCGTGCCTCCAATGCGGTGGCGCTGGTGATGCTGTTCATCTCCGGCTGGATGCTCGCCCGCTATTCCGGCGGTTCGCCCTGGGCGGGCGGGATTGCATTGGCGGTAGTGGGAACGGCGCTGCTGTTCGCCATCATCGCGCTGGGCGGTTGAACCGCGCGAATCTGCCTGCCCCGGCCTCTGCGGAGGCAAGCGGCTGCGCTGAAATATCCGGCACGGATTGTCCGCGTCGAAGTTGTTTCGGCGAGCTTGATCGGTCGCGTTCAGCGTCTATCGTCTTGCTGGACTCATCAAGACGTGACCAACGAGGCGCTTCCATGGCACACCCGGCCCGCACCCAGACGCTCACCAGCCAGTTCGACTTTTCCACCACGGTGGCGCGGCTGCAGGATGCCCTGCAATCCCATGGTGTCACGCTGTTCGCCGATATCGACCAGAGCGCCGCGGCCAGCGGTGCGGGCACCAGCCTGCGGCCGACGCGGCTGTTCCTGTTCGGCAATCCCCTGGGCGGTCGGCGGCATGCCCATCCAGCTGTTCGTCACGCCGGATTCGCGGACCCTGGTGGTCGCCAACCAGGGCTCCCGTGAAAAGCCCGGCAATTCGGTCAGCGTGGTCGATCTTGAAGGCTTCAAGGTCACGAAAACCGTGGAAACCGGCGCCGGTGCCCACGGTGTGGTGATCGACCGCGAAGGGCGATATGCCTACGTCACCAATTCCTTCGCCGACTCCGTGTCGAAGGTCGACGTGAAGGCGGGCAAGGTGGTCGGTACGGTTCCGGTGTCGAAGAACCCCAACGGCATCAACATGACGCCGTAAGGCGCCTGCGACCCGCTCGCTCCGGCAAGGGGAGCCGAGCGGGCGCATGCCGATCCACTGCAACGCCCGCTGCCTGGCATCGGGCGTTGTCCGTTTGCGCCGCACTGGCGAGGCGGCCGGTGCAGGGCAGGGAGCCCTGCCGTATCAGCTCAGAAGTCGGCCTTCAGGGTGACGGTGTAGTTGCGCGGGTCACCGTACTGGTTGCTCGCGTTCAGCCAGCCGATGGAGGAGTAGTACTTCTTGTCGAACAGGTTGTTGCCGTTCAGGGCGACGCTGAAGTTCCTGTTGATCTGGTAGCCCAGGCGCGCGTTCCAGATGGCGTAGCCGGACTGCTTGATATCGCCTACGCCGCCAGTGCCGCCAAAGTTGGTGTTGTAGTTCTCGCTCTGGATGCTGGCGCCGGCGCCTGCGCTCCACTGGCTCAGCTCGCCCGGCAGCTTGTAGTCGGCCCAGAAGCGCAGCAGGTGGCGCGGCGTATAGCTGTTGAAGGTGGAGCCGGAGGACGAGGTGCCGTCGCCCGGGTCGTTGAGGAACTTGGTCGAGGTGTAGGTGTAGCCGGCGAACAGTTGCAGGTCGCGCAGCACCTCGCCGCTGATCTCCGCGTCGAAGCCCTCGGCGCGAACCTTGCCGCCCGCCACGTAGCAGTTGTCTTCGCCGTTCTGCCCGCACTCCGAGGCGTAGTCGTACTGCGCACGGTTTTCCTGGTTCACGCGGAAGATCGCGAAGCTGGTGTTGACGCGGCCATCCATCAGCTCGCCTTTGAGGCCGATCTCGTAGTTCGAACCTTCGATGGGCTTGAGCGGGGCGCTGTCCTGGGTCAGCTCGGTCTGCGGCTTGAAGATGTCGGTGTAGCTGGCGTAGACCGACCACTGGTTGTTCAGCTCGTAGATCAGGCCGCCGTAGGGAGTGAACTCGCCGGTTTCCTTCGAATGCGCCGGGGCGGGGGAGGAGGTGGTGAAGCGGTTGAGTTCGTAGTCGTACTGGTAGTTGCTGGTACGCCCGCCCAGGACCAGGGTCAGCGGCTCGGCGAGCTTGTAGCGCACCACGCCGTAGAGGCCGTTCTGGCGGATATGGCCCTTGGAGGCGCCGGCGTAGGTGGTGCTAAGCATCTCTTCCTCGGTGGGCCTGCGCGGCGAGACCGGGTCGTAGATGTTGATCGGCCCGAGGTTGAGCAGGCCGCCCTGCACATCGTCGGTCTTCAGGTCGCTGGCGTTGGCGCCGACCACCACCTGGTGCTCCAGGTCGAAGGCGCGCCACTTGCCGGCGAGGTTGATGTCGGCGCCCTGGTTGATGTTCTCGAAGTCGTAGAGGTAGGCGCGCGACTGCATGCCGTCGCCGGTAGCCGGGTCGACGGCGCCGCGACCGAAGCTGTAGAGGATGTCGTTGGTCTCGCGGATGTAGCTGCCCGAGGCGTTCAGGCGCCAGTCATCGTTGAAGTCGTGGGTGACGTCGGCGAAGTAGGTGGTCTGCTTGTTGTTCCATTTGTTCCAGTCCGCCCCGGTGAAGGTGGAGCGCCCCGCGTTCACCGCGCTGCCATCCTTGTTGCGCGGCAGCCCGCCGAAGGACGGTGTCGAATGCAGGTCTTCCACGCTGGCGCCGGCGGCCACTCGGGTGTCGTCGGTCAGGTCGTACTCGAGAATGCCGTAGAGCACGTTCTTGCGGCTGTCCGCAGTGTCGTAGAAGTAGTCGCGGTCCTCGTGGGCGGCCACTACCCGACCACGCAGCCTGCCGTCTTCGGTAAGCGGCGCGCTGCCATCGAGGGTCTGCCGGTAGGTGTCCCAGGAGCCGGCGCTGGCGGTCAGCGAGAGCGACGGTTCGGCCTTCGGGCGTTTGCGCACGAGGTTGATGGCGGCGCCGGGATTGCCGCTGCCCTGCAGCAGGCCGTTGGCGCCGCGCAGCACCTCGACGCGGTCATAGAGCAGCGTGTCGGAGGTGAAGCTGCTGCCGATGGCGTAGTAGCGGCGGTCGAGGGGGACGCCGTCGTACTGGATGGTCTCCACCTCGAAGCCGCGCGAGTAGATGTACTTGCCACCGGAGGGGCTCTGGTAGGTGGTGATGCCGGTGGTTTTCTCCAGCACCTGGTCGAGGGTGTCGAGGCGCTGGTCGTCCATCGCCTTGCGGGTGATGACGGTGACCGACTGCGGAATGTCCTTGAGGCGCTGGGTGGATTTGCCGATGGTGGCTTCGCCGGATGTGTAGGAGCCGGAGTCTTCTGTCGTCGGCCCCAGGCCCTGGCCGGTGACGACGGTGTCGCTCATCGCCAGCGCCGCTGGAACCTCTTCCAGCACATAGCTGCCGCCCTGGTCCACCGCTCGCAGCCCGGTGCCGGAGAGGAGCGTGGCGAAGCCGGCCTCCCGCGAGTAGCTGCCGTGCAGGCCGGCTGACTGGAGATGGGCGGTCTTGCTGGCGTCGAACGAGAGCGCGACCCCGGCTTCGCTGGCGAAGCGGCTGAGCACTTCGGTCAGCGAACCGGCGGCGATGTCGTACTGCCGGATGCTCTGCACTGCGCTGGATGCTGCCGGCTCTGCGCCCTGAACGACGGGCACGCCCACGACGACACTGAAGAGGGCAGCCTGCACGTGAATGGCAAGCCGGTGGCGAACGAACGGATACAGCATGGTCTCTCCCCGGTGGTGGTGACCAAGTGGGTCACTGATGCCGGAGTAGCCGAACCAGGGACGAAGAAAGTGCACGGTGGTTGGAAAAATCTTTTACCGGCTCCATGCGGGCTCAGCCGCGCGGTACCACGGTGACCCAGTACCCCGTGCGATACACCACCGCGACCGGGAAGCTGCGTTCCAGGGCCCTGAGCGCGAGGTCGGTGTCATCCACCGGGAAGGCGCCGGAAATGCGCAGCCCGCTGATGCGCGAATCGCATCTGAGCCAGCCGTGGCGGTAACGCCCCAGTTCCTCCAGCAACTCGCCCAGCGGGCGGTCGATGGCAATCAGGCTGCCCTGCGCCCAGGCGCCCACCGACGCATCATTGACCCCTACGGGTTCGATGGTGCCGGAGGTGATGCGAGTGTGCTGGCCGGCCTCCAGGCGCAGGGGAGCCGCCTGGCCGGGCACGGAGACTTCGACCGCTTTCTCCAGTACCGCCACCTCGGTTGCGTTCCCCCAGCTGCTCACGCTGAAGCGAGTACCCAGCGCGCGCACGGTGGCATCAGCGCTGCGTACGCGGAAGGGTCTGTCGAGACTATCGCTCGCGGTGCTCACCAGCACCTCGCCGGCACGCAGGAGGATCAGCCGCTGATTGGCATCGAAGAGCACATCCACCGCACTGTCGGTGCCCAGTTGCATCCGGCTGCCGTCCGCCAGGGTGAAGTGACGGCTTTCGCCCACCGCCGTCCTGTAGCCGGCGCTGTAGCGCTGGCGTGCATCACTGCGCCAACCCAGGGTGGCCAGCCCGCCCAGCGACGCGACCACGAAGAAGCTGCGCAGCACCTGGCGCCGGGACTGCCCGGCCGAGGCCAGCGTGGCAGCCGCCAGGCGACCCGGTACGCGGGCCATCTGCAGGTTCACCGATTCGATGCGCTGCCAGGCGCGCTGGTTGATCGGGTCGGCCGCCAGCCAGCGTTGCCAGGCGCGCTGATCGCCGTCTCCCGGCGTCGCGTTGGCCAGGCGTGCGTACCAGCGGGCCGCTTCGCTGATGGCTGCCCGTTCATTGGGTGGCAGGGTGTCGTTCACAGGACCCCCGCCATGGCCAGGCAGCAGTGCTCCATGGCCTTGGCCATGTATTTGTTCACCGTGCGCAGGGAAATCCCCAGGCGCTCGGCGATCTGGTTGTAGGTCAGCCCTTCGAGCTGGGAAAGGATGAACGCCTGGCGGACCTTCGGTCCCAGGCCATCGAGCATGCGGTCGATTTCCGTCAGCGCTTCGAGCAGCAGGGCCTGTTCCTCGAGGGACGGCTGAACCGCCTCGGGCAGCAGCGCCAGCGCCTCCAGATAGGCGCGCTCCAGCGAACGGCGGCGGTACAGGTCGATGACCAGGCCGCGGGCGATGGTCTGCAGGTAGTGCCGGGGCTCGCGGATCGCCTCGGCGCTCCGGGCCATCAGCACGCGAACGAAGGTGTCCTGCGCCAGGTCGGCGGCGTCGGCGGAATCGTTGAGGCGTTTGCGCAGCCAGCCACGCAACCAGCCATGATGGTCGCGGTAAAGCATCCCTACCGCCTGCAGCGACGAATCCCCCTGCATTGCAATCCCCTAAGAACAATTTGCAAACGACAATCGTTATCAAATATACGGGATGTGGGATTGCTTGAAAACTGCAGGTTGGCGATGGTCCGTTTCTGCCCGTGCGCTGCCCGCTGCGCAGGGCAGCTTGCGGCCCGGAGCGGACCTGTCATGCGTGGACTCAGGCGGGCTTCGCCAGCCGCCGCGAGCGCTGGCGCTGCATGGCCCGGGGCGCGCTCAGGGTTGGTCGCCCAGCCTGACGAGTACATCGGAGGCCAGCACCACCACGCCGCCTGCCGTCGGGACGGTCCTGACCAGCGCCTGCGCGACCGCCCGTGCATGGACGGGCCGATATTTCCCTGGCATCAGCGGCCCCAGGAGCTTCGCGACCGGGATCGCGAGCTGTTCACCGAGGCGCGGCGGTTGCTGCAGGCCGTCGCGGTAGTCCAGCAGGAGCGAGGGTTGCGCGATCACCAGCGCCGTCAGTGGCATCGCCTTGAGGGCATCCTCCAGCTCACCCTTGACGCGGTTGTAGAACACCGAGGATTGCCCGTCGGCCCCTACCGCGCTGACCAGTCCCACGCGCCGGGTTCCCGCCGCGAGCGCGGCGTTGGCCACGGCGAGATTGGCGTCCAGGTCGACTGCGCGGAATGCCGCCTGGCTGCCGGCAACCTTGATCGTGGTGCCGAGCGCCAGGTAGACCTCGTCGGTCGGCGGCAGCACAGGCAGGCGGCCGAAATCGACGCTGTGAACCTGAAGTTTGGGGTGGCTGAGACTCAATGGCCGACGGCTCAGGGCATGCACCTCGCCGACGGAGCCGTCCGCCAGCAGTGCCTGGAGTATCTGGCCGCCCACAAGGCCGGTGGCGCCGGCCAGCAGCACTTTGCGTTGATCGTCAGGGGTGGGCACGTTTGCGGCTCCTCGGTTCGGGCTCGGGGCATGTGGGGTGCCGTCGGGCGTCTGCCCGCTCCAGTCCTGACATGCACGGTAGAAGGAATTGGGATCTTCGAAGCCGAGCAGGAAGGTAATCTCCGCGCCCGACACGGTGGTGTTCGCCAGATAGTAGCGCGCCAGGTTTTCGCGAGGGCATTGACCCGGGCGCGGAAGCTTTCCTCTTCGCCTTCGAAATGGCGTTGCAGCGTGCGCTTGCTCATGCCAGGCCTTTGCTGCGCGCCGGCAGATGAGCGATCCCGAGCAACTCGCGCACCTGCGCAGTTGGATCGGGCTCCGACAGGCTGATGAGCCACGCGGGCACGGCTCCGAAGGCAGTCCGGACGCGTGTCTGCCCGCTGGCCATCGATCCGCTGGAGGTTCTTTCGGCGATCCTGGCGGCTTGGAAAAGCTGCAGGGGCCGCTGGTGGAAAGGCACAATGCATCACGACCGGGCAGGGCGGGGGCTCGCATGTTTGTAGTGATTTCGGGGTGTTCGGGGGGTGGCAAGTCGACGCTGCTGGCCGAGCTTGCGCGTCGCGGCCATGCCGTCGTCGAAGAGCCTGGCCGGCGCATCATTGCGCAGACGCGGGCGGGGGAGGGAAGCGCATTGCCCTGGGTGGATGCAGAGGCCTTCGGGCGGCGCGCGCTGGCGATGTCCATGGCAGACCACGAGACGGCGCAAGGGCTCACCTTTTTTGACCGGGGCATCGTCGATGCGGCCGTGGCGATCACCGCGCGGGGTGGTGATCTGCCGGCGAGCGCCATCGCAACCCATCGCTACGATCGACTCTTTCTCGCGCCGCCATGGCCTGAAATCTACGAGAACGACGCTGACCGCCGGCACAGCCTCGAAGCGGCCTTGCGTGATTATGAGCGTGTCCGGCTGGCCTACCTGAACGCTGGATACCATCCGATCCTGCTGCCCTGCGAGACGGTTTGCGCTCGCGCCGACTTTGTTCTGGCCAACTGTCGGAGTGACGGTTGCCGGTCTGCTCAATGGGGGAAAGAGGCCGACTGAGGTCCCCGATCGCTGGCTGCAGTCGACCCGGAGCGGGCACTGTTTCCTCTGACTGAAGCGAGCTGTTTGGCGGCTGGTCCGAAGCGCTCAGCGCATCAGTTCCATCCAGGAGCGTCTGCTTCTGCCCGGAAACGCACAAACTGCGCAGGCACCTGCAAAGGTACGAACCCTGGCTACTGGCTGCGTGCGTTCTCCAGGGCCTGCTTCTCTGCCGCAGCGCTAATGGCCGCTTGACGATTCTGCTCGGCGAGGTAGCAGGCGTCGCGGCTGACGCCCTGCGCCTGGCAGTTGGACATCCGCTGCGCCGGGCTGGAGCAGCCAGCCAGGAGCAGGGCAGTGACGGTGACGGTGACTGCGAGTACGGCGCGCATCGGACTGCCCTCCAGGGGCGATCAGCGGGAAAGGAAAGTGAATGCTCGAAGGGAGGTGGGCTCCCTGGAAGGCAGTATTCGCCGGTGCTCAACGGGCAGATATGCGAATCCCAGTCACCACCTGTAGGAAAGTGATTACACACTCGGGGAGCGCAGAAAAGGTCGAGCGCCGGGCAATGGCGGCCATCCCGAAGTGGCGCACTGCCCGTTGCGATTCCCTCAAGGCCGAAGGCATCCGGCCGGGCATCCGGGGGCACGCAGGGCCCTCGCTCGGCGTTCTGAGGGTGGCGCGCGAAGGCCGTGTATCGACGGCGTTACACGGTAGGAGCAAACGCAGGAAGAATTATCAAATGGGATGTATTACCATTTGCGACAAATAATCACTACCTGCCACTTCCGACACAAGGCCGTCCTCCATGAAGTCCCGTTTTCCTGTTCTGCTGCTCACCGGAGCCTGCAGCGCCACGCCTGCGGCCTACGCCGCAGACGATGTACTGAACCTGTCCGACAGCGTGATCCAGGCTCCCGACCGCTCCGATGTGCCGAGCGAGGGCTACCAGACCAAGCCGTCGCGCAGCACCACGCGGATGAAGCTGAGCGACCAGGAAACGCCGCAGGGCATCACCACCATCACCCGTCAGCAGATGGACGACTTCGGCCTCAACGACGTGCGCGATGCGCTGCGTTCTGCTCCCACGGTGACCGTGGAGCAGTTCGAGACCGACCGCACCATCTTCACTTCGCGCGGTTATCAGATCGACACCTTCGAGTACGACGGCATGGGGCTGCCGTTCGCCCAGACGCTGCTGGGTGGCGCCCAGGACTTGGCCGAGTACGAGCAGATCGACGTGCTGCACGGCGCCAACGGCCTCATGAGCGGTACCGGCAACCCCTCGGCCACCGTCAACTTCGTGCGCAAGCGGCCCACCGATACCTTCCAGGCGAAGATCGGCAGCAGCGTCGGTTCCTGGGACAATCGCCGCGTGGAGGCCGACGTATCCGGCCCGCTGACCGACAGCGGCAACGTGCGCGGGCGCTTCATCTACGCCCACGACAAGGGCAACTCCTGGCTCGACCGCTACAGCCACGAGGTCAACGTCGCCGCCGGCCTGCTGGCCTTCGACCTGTCCGACGCGGACACCCTGACCGTCGGCTTCTCCCAGCACAACTCCGACTCCAACGGCACCACCTGGGGCAACCTGCCGCTGGTGGACAGCAGCGGCAACCCGATCCACTACAGCAGCCGCAGCTCCAGCGTCGGCCAGGACTGGACCTACTGGAACCTGCACACCCAGCGTGCCTTCGCCGAGCTGAACCATGATTTCGGCAACGGCTGGAACGGCAAGCTCACGCTGACCGGCATCACCCAGTACCAGGACACCCAGCTGTTCTACCTCTACGGCATCACCGACGACGCCGGCACCGCTTATTCCAACCAGACCGCCAGCACCCAGCACCAGGTGATCGGCGAGGGCCAGCTCTCCGGACCGTTCCAGCTGCTGGGCCGCGAGCATGAGCTGACGGTGGGGGTGAACTACGGCCGCACCCACCTCAAGGCCGGCGCCAACACCATCGGCGAGAACGGCTACTACAGCGCCAACCTGTCCGACGCCCTGGCCGGCAACCTGCAGCGCCCGGCCATGCCGTACACCAACGACACCACCAACGCGCAGAACTTCGAGGACACGCAGAAGAGCGTCTACGCCGGCGCGCGCTTCAGCCTGATGGATGACCTGCACTGGATCGTCGGCGCACGCATGCTCAGCGCCGACGGCAGCGGCGACAGCTATGGCGCTGCGCACGACACCCGCGAGCACGGCAAGGTCACCCCGTACACCGGCCTGGTCTACGACTTGAACCCGGAATGGGCGGTCTATGGCAGCTGGACGCGGATCTTCTCCCCGCAGTACGTGATCGCCACCGACGGCGGCCTGCTCGATCCGCTGGAAGGCACCAGCAAGGAAGTCGGCATCAAGGGCGACCTGCTCGACAGCCGCATGAGCGTCAGCGCGGCACTGTTCAAGACCGAGCAGCGCAACGTCCAGGAGTACGCCGGGCTGGTGGATGGCCACTACGTCTACAACGGCGTCGACAACAAGAGCAAAGGCATCGAGCTGCAGGCTTCCGGCGAGGCACTGCCCGGCCTGGACCTGCTGGCCGGCTACACCTACGTGCGCATCGATGATGACAACGGCGACCGTACCCGCAAGTACGTGCCCAAGCACACCGTGCGCGGCTCCGCGACCTACCGCCTGCCGGGCCTGCCGCAGGTCAAGGTCGGTTCGCGGGTGAGCTGGCAGAGCGGCGTCGAAAGCGACAGCTACAGCGCAGTGCGCCAGAGCGCCTACGCGCTGGTCGACCTGATGACCAGCTACGACATCGACTCGAACTGGAGCACTTCGCTGAACCTGAACAACCTCACCGACCGCAAGTACCTGCTCTCGCTGGAGAGTGGCAGCACCTCCAACTACGGCGCGCCGCGCAACCTCACCGCGTCGGTCACCTGGAAGTACTGACGGGCAGGTCGCCGGGCTCGCAGTGAGTGCCCGGCGACCTTGCGAGGCAGCGAAGCGAACAGCTACATCCCGTTGTGGAAGTCGCTGTGCTCAAGCTGGATGCGATCTCTCAGGCCACGCATGCCGTGGGCGTATTCACTCAGTACGCGCAGCGACCAGTCGGCGCGACGGCGGATGCGCATATCGTCTTCCCCGGCCGGTTCGGCGCCGTTCAGCACCTGGTCGACCTGGCGGATCACCAGTTGCTCGGGCAGGTAGCAGATGCGCGAGTTCTTGTAGCTGGAGGCGCGCAGCTCGGAGAGCGGGTAGGAGCCGCCCAGGCCCGCCGACACGCCAACCAGCAGCGCCGGCTTGTGGGCCAGCTCGCGGTAGCCGGCATAGAGGAACAGGTTCTTCAGCGCCGGGCAGGCCATGCCGTGCCATTCCGGCGTAATCACCACCAGCGCGTCGGCGCTCTGCAGTTGCCCGGTCTGCTCGCCCCAGGCGCTGTCCTCGATCGGTGCCGGCCAGAGTGGCAGCGGCGTGCGGCCCAGGTCGATGACGCTGGCGCTCTGGCAGATTTCCAGCGCCTGCAGGCGCTCGGCCAGGTAGCGGGCGACCTTGGCGGACTGGCTGGATTGCTGGCTGGAGCCGGCAATCAGGGTGACGTTCAGGTTCATCGGGCGATCTCCGTGCTTTCCTGCAACTGCGGCTGTGCTTGTGTCTGGGGTCGTGCATCACGTACCAGCGGCCAGAACACTTCCTGCTGCCAGCTCACTGGCTGCATGTCCTCGATGCCGTAGGCCGGGGGGCGGCGGCGGGTGATCTTCGCGGTGCCGAACAGCACGTCCCAGAAGAACAGCAGGTTGCCGAAGTTGCCCTTGTAGTTCGTTACACCGTCTTCGGCATTCAGGCCGTGGTGCGCCGAGTGGGTGGCCGGGGTGGAGATGGTCCGCTCCAGCAGCCACATCAGCGGGCGCAGCACACGGATGTTGTAGAGCTTTTCGTCCCAGGCGACGCTGCTGTGCGCGCCGAAGATCACCAGCATCTTCACGATCAGGTAGCCGTAGTAGAAGTTCGCCAGCCCCAGGTAGACCAGCGCGCTGGTCAGCCAGATGCCGGGCATCAGCAGGTAGTAGAAACTGTTGTTGCGATAGACGATGCGGATGCTCATGTACGGCGCCGAATGGTGGGCGCGGTGCAGGGCATAGAGGAAGGGCACGCGGTGGGTCAGGCGGTGCCACCAGTACTGGGTCATGTCATCCAGCACCAGGAACAGGCCGAGGGCGGCGTACCACGGAATGTCCGCCAGGCGGCCCTGCAGTTGCGGGGCGAAGTGGCCCAGCAGGTGGTTGGTGGTGAACAGGATCAGCGGGAAGGTGACCAGCAGCAGGACGCCCGAGCCGAAGATCTCCAGCATGGTGTCGCGACGCCTGGATGCGGGCTGGCGGAAACGTGCGCAGGCCATTTCCAGCAGCATGAAGGCAAGGAAAATCGCGACCACCACGGGGGTCGGATTATTGGCGAGCAGTTCAGAGTTCATGGCACTCTCTTCTTGTTAGCTTCTTGATTGCCCCTCGGGGCGCGGCAAGCACAATAAGAAAACAAGGGCCCGGCCCGCGTCAGGCGTGAAATGGACAGAAATCCCCGAGAAGTGGCCAATCCGCAGCGTTACCACCGTGGTTCGCTGGGACTGGTACTGGAGCGTTACCTGCTGGGCATGCGCCGGCATCGTGAAGGCGACTACAGCATGGTCGCCCTGGAGGAACTGCTGGCCGAGGCGCAGCAGCATGACCCGGCCATCGGCCTGCGCCTGTTCGGGCTTTTCACGACGCAGGACCGGCACATCCTGGCGCTCTCCGCCGGCTACTGCGCCAGCGCGGGCGAGGCCCTGCAGCTGTGGGCGCGCTACGGGCGGCTGGCGTCGGACATGGACACCATCGACTACCTCGAGGACGACAGGGGCGCCGGCGTGGAGGTGATGATCGATGCCCCCGGTGATCTCGCCCGTTTCACCGTCGAGCATTATTTCGTCATGAGTCTCACCGTGATGCGCGAGGCCACTGGCCGCGCCCTCAAGCCGTTACGGGTGGAGTTCAGTCACCCACGCCCGGCCTATCACGCACAGTACACCGAGGCATTCGGCGTGCCGGTGGAATTCGGCAGCGGCGGCAATCGCCTGTACTACGCCACCGAAGACCTGGCCCTGCCGCTGCTCAGCCGGCATGCCGGCATGCTCGAGATCATCTGCCAGGAACTCGACCGCCGCCTGGGCCGCCAGCGCCAGCTCAGCGGCTGGGCCGCCAGGCTGGCGCGGAACATGCGCCGGGCGCTGGCCGAAGGGCGGGTACCGGGGCTGGAGGAACAGGCAGCGGCCCTGCACCAGAGCGCGCGGACCCTGCGCCGGCGCCTGGAAGAGCAGGGCCTGAGCTTCCGCCAGTTGCTCGACCTGGTACGCGGTGAGCTGGAGCAGCACTTCGAGCTGCAGGGGCTCGCGGCTGGCGAGATCGCCACGCGCCTGGGCTACGGCGATCAGGACGCCTACCTGCACGCCCGCCGACGCTGGCGCGAACCCGACTGAGCGGCTCTGGGGCGGGGCGCACCCCCCCATGCTCCCGCGCAGAGCAGCCTGCTTTTGTGGCGGCCTGCTCATTTCACGACAAGTGCCAGCATGGCGCGGCGTTTCACAGGAGCTACAGTTACCCCGCAGGCGGTGGCACGGCAGTTTGCGGAGCGCTCAGCTCCAGCACGCCATCGGCAAGGAATCCGAATCGACGGAACAAGGAACAAACCCGTGTCCATGCGTGAACAGATTGCAGGTCTGGAAGCCGCCGTTTCGGCGCAGGTACTGGGTCAGGAAGACACCGTCCGGCACATCCTGCTGGGCCTCCTGGCCAATGGTCATGTGCTGCTGGAAAGCCTTCCGGGACTGGCCAAGACCCGCACCGTGAAGACCCTCTCGCGGCACCTCGACGCACGCATGAGCCGCGTGCAGTTCACCCCCGACCTGTTGCCCTCGGACATCACCGGCGCGGAAATCCTCCAGCAGACCGAGCAGGGCAACCAGCTGAAATTCCAGCCCGGGCCGCTGTTCGGCAACGTCATCCTCGCCGACGAGATCAACCGCGCGCCGGCCAAGGTCCAGGCGGCGCTGCTCGAAGCCATGGAAGAACGGCAGATCACCGTGGCCGGGCAGACCCACCGCATGCCGGGGCTGTTCATGGTGCTGGCGACGCAGAACCCCATCGAACAGGAAGGCACCTACCCGCTGCCCGAGGCGCAGATGGACCGCTTCCTGATGAAGCTGCTGATCGACTACCCCAAGGTCGAGGACGAGTCCCGTGTGCTCCAGCTGGTGCGCGCCGAGGAGCGCAGCCAGCAGTCCGGCGCGGCGGCCGAGGCGATCACGCCGCTGGCCCAGGAGGCGGTATTCGCCGCGCGCCAGGAAGTCGGTGATGTGCATGTCTCCGAGGCCATCGACCGCTACCTCATCGACCTGATCAACGCCACCCGCCGCCCGGCCGACTACGACGCCGACCTGGCGCGCTGGCTGAAGGTGGGGGCCAGCCCGCGTGGCGGCATCAGCCTCGACCGGGTTTCCCGCGCCCATGCCTGGATGGCGGGCAACGACTTCGTCACGCCCGACGATGTGCGCGCCGTGGTCCACCCGGTGCTGCGCCATCGCCTGCTGCTGTCCTATGACGCGGTGGCGGACGGGGTGAGTGCCGATCAGGTGATCGACCGGTTGCTGGACAAAGTGGCGATCCCGGCCTGAGGAGGTATCCATGGCCGAATCGCAACCGGTTGCCGATGGCTTTGTCTACGCCTCGCTGGACCAGCTGATGCTGCTGGAGCACCGCGTGCGCGGCCTGAGCTTTGTGTCGCGGCAACCGCTTTCCAGCATCCTCTCCGGCAGCCATGCCGCGCGCTTGCGCGGGCGCGGGCTGAGCTTCGACGAGCTGCGCCAGTACAACCCCGGCGACGACTTGCGTCATCTGGATTGGCGCGCCTCGCTGCGCTATGGAAAACCCTTCGTGCGCAGCTACACCGAGGAGCGCGACCGGCCGACCCTGCTGCTGGTGGACCAGCGCATGAGCATGTACTTCGGCTCCCGGCGCAGCTTCAAGTCGGTGCTCGCCGCCGAGCTGGCCGCGCTGGGTGGCTGGATGGCACTGCAGGCCGGCGACCGGGTCGGCGGCCTGGTATTCGGTGACCACCAGATCGAGTACATCCGCCCCCTGCGCAGCCGGGCGCGGGTAGAGGCCCTGTGCGCCGCGATCGTTCGCCACAACCATGCGCTGCATGCCACGCGCAGCGACGATGACTCCCCGGGGCAACTCGACCGCGTGCTGCGCCAGTGCCTGGGCGTGGCCGGGCACGACAGCCTGGTGGTGATCATCAGCGACTTCGCCGGGGTGACCGAGCAGACCCTGCAACTGCTGCGGCAGCTGAGCGCGCACAACGACGTGCTGGCCCTGCAGGTGTTCGACCCCATCGCCATCAAGCTGCCGGACAGGGGGCGGGTGACGGTCACCCAGGGCGAGCTGCAGGTCGAGCTGGAGGTCGGCCGGCGCCAGGTCCACCGGCCGCTGGGGGAATTTCTCTCCGGGCGCCTGAAGAACGTGGCGACCCTGCTGCGCCGCAGCCAGGTGCCGCTGATGATGTTCAGCAGCGGGCGCGACGCGCTGGAGCAGCTGCGTGGCGAACTCGGGCGCCTGGCCAGATGAGCATTCCCAGCATCGATCAACTCCAGGAGCTGCCACCGCCACCGCCGCTGGTCAGCTACTGGCCACAGACCTGGGCCTGGGTGTGGCTCGCCATCGTCCTGCTGCTGCTCCTGGCGGCATGGGGAGTCTGGCGTTACCGCAAATGGCAGCGTGATCTCTACCGGCGCGAGGCGCTGGCCCTGCTCGACGACCTCGGTGTGGCGCTGCACGATCCGGCACAGCGGCTCGCGGCGCTGCGCCAGGTGCCGGTGCTGATCAAGCGGGTCGCCCTGTCGATGCCCGATGGCGCCGCTGCGGCGCCGCTGGGTGGCGCCGACTGGCAGGCGTTCCTGCAGAAGCGCAGCCCGACGGCGTTGCCGGCCGATCTCGAACGGCAGCTGGCGCTGCTGGCCTACGCGCTGGATACGCGCCTCCAGGCCATCGGCGAGCAGGACGCGCAAGCCCTGCTGTCGGCCTGCCGGCAATGGGTCGAGGTGCACCATGTGGCAGCTTGAATACCCCTGGCTGCTGCTCCTGTTGCCGCTGCCCTGGCTCGCCTGGCGCTACCTGCCGGCCTACCGCGAGTCGCGCAGCGCCCTGCGGGTGCCGTTCTTCGCCGCCATGAGCCACGCCGCCGGCCAGGAGCCGGGCCGGGGCGGCGCGGCCGGCGAGCGCTGGCAACTGCCGCTCAACCTGCTGCTGTGGGTGCTGCTACTGCTGGCCTGCGCGCGCCCGGTGCTGGTGGAAAAACCCATCCAGCGCGTGCAGCCGATCCGCGACCTGATGCTGGCCATCGACATCTCCCAGTCCATGGAAACCAACGACTATCGGGACGCCGCGGGCAACCGCGTCGACCGCCTGAGCATCGTCAAGGGCGTGGTGCGTGACTTCATCGGCCAGCGCAAGGAAGACCGCATCGGCCTGATCGTTTTCGGCACCGGCGCCTTCGCCCAGTCGCCGCCGACCCAGGACCACGCCAGCCTGTTGATGCTGCTGGACGAAGTGGGTATCGGCATGGCCGGGCCCAATACCGCGCTGGGCGATGCCATCGGCCTGACCATCAAGTTGCTGGAGAAAGCGCCGGAGCAGCAGAAGGTGCTGATCCTGCTCACCGACGGCAACGATACCGGCAGCGCCATCACGCCCAGTCACGCCGCGGCGCTGGCCCATGAGCGTGGCGTGGTGGTGCACACCATCGGCATCGGCGATCCCGAGGCCAGCGGTGACGCGAAGGTGGACCTGCGCACGCTGCAGGACATCGCCCGGACCACCGGCGGGCGGTTCTTCCGGGCCGGCGACCGCGAGGCGCTGCAGGCGGTCTACGCGACGCTGGACCAGATCACTCCGCACCAGGTGAAGACCCTCAGCCACCAGCCCAAGCGCGACCTGTTCTGGATTCCCCTGGGCGCAGCCTTGCTGTTGCTGCTGGTCGGCCATGTGCTGGCAGCCATCGGCGGGCGGTTGGCGGTGTCTCACAGCACGCCGGCCAGCCAGGAAGCGGAGGGTTGATGGACATCGATCTCAGTGCCTTCCATTTCCTGCGCCCCTGGTGGCTGTTGCTGATCGTGCCGGGCGTCCTGCTGCCGCTGCTGTGGAGCCGCCGTCACGACCTGGCGCGGCGCCTGGACGGGATCATCGCGCCGCATCTGCTGCAGCACCTGGTGATCACCCCGGTCGACCAGCACCGCGTGCGCCCGGTGCAGTGGCTTGGCGCCGTGCTGGTGCTCGGCGCCGTCGCCGGCGCGGGGCCCACCTGGGAGCAGGATCGCCCGGCCTTCATGGAAAACCGCGCGCCGCTGATCCTCGCCCTGGACCTGTCGCCGTCCATGGCCGCCAACGATGTGCCGCCCTCGCGCATCGAGGCGGCCAAGCACAAGCTGCACGACCTCATCGCCCGCCGGCCGGGCAGCCCCACGGCGCTGATCGCCTACGCCGGCAGCGCGCACCTGGTGCTGCCCGCGACCGAGGATGCGGCGCTGCTCGACAGCTTCCTCCAGGCGCTGGCGCCGGGGCTGATCCAGCGCAGCGGCAAGGACGCGCTGGGCGCCATCGAACTGGCCAGGCGGCTGCTGGCCGCCGAGCAGTCGCCGGGCACCCTGGTGCTGCTCACCGATGGTGCCGACAAGCAGCAGTTCGACGCCATCGACAAGGCCCTGCGCGGCAGCGACCTGCAGGTGCTGGTGCTGGCGGTCGGCAGCCAGGATGGTGGCCTGCTTGCCGGGGGCCAGCAGGATTCCGCCGGCCGCCCGTTGCTCGCCACCTTCGATACCGAGGGCCTCAAGGGCCTGGCGGACGCCGCGGATGCGCCGCTGGGCAGCCTGACCCTCAACGACGATGACCTGGACTGGATCGAGCTGCACGCCCAGCAGCACTTCCAGGCCGCCCAGGGCGACGAGAAGCAGCTGCACTGGAAGGATGCCGGCTACTGGCTCTGCTGGCCCTTGCTGCTGCTCGTGCTGCTGAGCGTGCGCAAAGGCTGGAAGGTGCACTGGCTGAGCGCCTTGCTGCTCGCCGCCAGCCTGGGCGGCATGCCACAGCCCGCACGCGCCGGAGCGCTCGCCGATGCCTTCTTCACCGCCGACCAGCAGGGGCGCTGGGCGTTCGAACACGAACATTACCCGCAGGCCGCCGAGCACTTCCGCGACCCGTTCTGGAAGGGCGTGGCCGCCTATCACGCGGCCGACTACCCGCTGGCCCTGGCCAGCTTCGCCCGCCTGGATTCGGCGCAGGCCTATTTCTATCTGGGCAACACCTACGTGCGCCTGTCGAAGTTCGATCAGGCCATCGGCGCCTATCAACAGGCGCTGAAGCGCCAGGCCGATTTCCCCCAGGCTACCGCCAACCTGGCGCTGGCCGAGGCGCTGGAGAAGGACCGCGAGGCGCAGGAGAAGGCCGGCCCGCCCGAAGAGAAGCCCGACCAGGAAGTCTTCGACAACACCGCCGGCAAGGGCAAGGACGTGCAGCGCAAGGCCGGCGAGGCCGAGTCCGACGACCAGTGGCTGAACAACCTGAGCACATCGCCGGCGCAGTTCCTGCGCCGCAAGTTCAGCCTGCAGGATGCCGCGGCGGGGGCCGGATCATGAAGCGCTTACTGGCCATCCTGTTGCTGTGCCTGCCGTTGCTCGGGCTGGCGGCCGAGCCCGAAGTGAAGGTGCGTGCCGAGCTGCAGCCGGCGGGGTCGGTGATGGTCGGCGGTACGCTCAGCCTGCAGATCGATCTGCTGGTGGATACCTGGTTCAGCCAGCCGCCACAATTGCCGCCACTGCAACTGGCAGGGGCGGTGGTCTCCGAACCTTCCAGCGAGGCCACCCATCTCAACGAGACGATCGACGGCAAGCCGTTCTTCGGCCTGCGCTTCCGTTACCGGATCACCCCGCAAGCGGCGCGCGAATTCGACATCCCGGCGCTGGATATCCAGGTGCAGCCGGGGCAGGCCAGCGGCCCGGTGCAGGTGCGCAGCCCGGCGCTGCACTTCAGCGCCAGCCAGCCCGCCGGTGCCAGCGCAGAAGCCGGACAGCGCCTGGTGGCCAGCGCGGTGACCGTCAGCCAGGAACTCAAGGCCTCCCACGAGCCGCTGCGGGTGGGGGACAGCTTGACGCGCACGCTGCACGTCCGTGCGGAAGACGCGCAGGCCATGCTGATTCCCGCGCCGGACTTCGCCGAGGTGGACGGCCTGCGCCGTTACCTGCAGACCCCGACCGTGCAGCCGTTGAGCGATGGCCGTGGCGGCGTGCTGGGCGGCGAGCGGGTGGATGCGGTGACCTATGTGGTCAACCAGCCCGGCGACTTCCGGCTGCCGGCCATCGAGTTGCACTGGTGGGCGGCGGACAGCGGCGAGCAGCGCTCGGTGTCGGTGCCGGAGCTGAAGCTGTCGGCCCAGGCGGCTGCGGTCTACCAGGCACCATTTTCCATCAGCGAGGATCTGCGCGCGCTCGGCCGCAAGGCGCAGGTGCGCATCGCCGGCCACTGGCTGGTCCTGCTCGCTGCGCTGCTGGTGCTGGCAGGCGTTGGCTACGCTGTTCGGCTCTGGGGCGGCGCTATCAGCGCGGCGGCGAAAGGCGCTTTCCAGCGTCGTCGCCAGCAGTGGCTCGATTCGCCGAACTATGCCTGGCGCCAGGTGCGCCATGAGCTCGCAGGCGACCCGCCGCAGCTGGGGGCGCTCTATCTCTGGCTTCGCCGGACCAACGGCTGTCGTGAAATGAGTGCAGCGGTTCCCGAACAGAGCGTCAAAGTCGCCAATCCTTTGCTAGCTTTTCTCAGGGGCCGTTACGGCCGCCCAGGTACGCAGTCGGGTTCGGGGCTTGAGCCGCTGATCCAGGCGCTGCCGGATATCCGCCGGGAAGTGGTGCAGGGCGAGCCAGCGAGCTTGCCGGCCCACGCTCTCAAACCTTTGAATCCGTGATCCAGGGACGCGCATGCATTCGAACCCCGCTCAACCGATAGCCCGCTGGATGCTCCTGCTGCTGCTCGGCCTGCCATTCCTGGCGCAGGCCGCCGAGCCACTGCCATCCTGGAACGACGGACCCTCGCGGCAGGCGATCATCGCCTTCGTCGGGGCGGTGACCCAGGAGGGCGGCAAGGACTTCGTGCCGCCGGCCGAACGCATCGCGGTGTTCGACAACGACGGCACGCTGTGGAGCGAACAGCCGATGTACTTCCAGGTGCTCTTCGCCCTCGACGAGGTCAAGCGGCAGGCGCCGCAGCACCCGCGCTGGAAGGAAGTGCAGCCGTTCAAGGCGGTGCTCGAAGGCGACCACAAGGCCCTGGCCGACAGTGGCATGCCGGGCATCCTGCAGATAGTCGCCGCGACCCATGCCGGGGTGAGCACCGACGAGTTCATCGCCAATGCCCGCCGCTGGCTGGCCAGCGCCCGGCATCCGCGCAGCCACAAGCCCTACACCGAGATGGTCTTCCAGCCGATGCTGGAGCTGCTGGGCTACCTGCGCGCCAACGGCTTCAAGACCTACATCGTCTCTGGCGGCGAAGTGGCGTTCATGCGCGCCTTCGCCGAAGAGGTCTACGGCATTCCGCCCGAGCAGGTGATCGGCACCACCCTGGGCAGCCGCTTCGAGGACCGCGACGGCAAGCTGTCGATCCAGCGCCTGCCGCAGCTGGTACATAACGACGATGGCCCGGGCAAGCCGGAGAGCATCGACAGCATCATCGGCCGGCGGCCGATCCTGGCCTTCGGCAACTCCGACGGCGACCTGCAGATGCTGCAATGGACCACCGCTGGCAAAGGCCTGCGTTTCGCCGGACTGGTGCACCACACCGACGAGAAGCGCGAATGGGCCTACGACCGGCAGAGCAAGGTCGGGCGCCTGGACAAGGCGCTCGACATGGCGAAGAGCAAGGAATGGGTGGTAGTGGACATGGCAAGGGAGTGGAAGCGGATCTATCCGTTCGATCAATAGCAAGCCAACAAGCAAAACCGCAGGGACACGGGGATTTCCAGCCAGGCAGTCGGCATCTCCAGTGAACGCAGTCGTGGCAAAACGACCAGTAACTGGAATGGAGAAACACCAATGAAGCGCACGGGAAGATGGATATCGCGGTTCGCCCTGGCGGCGACGGCGATAATGGGGTGCTCAATCGCCAGCGCGGCGGACAAGCCGAACATCCTGGTGATATTCGGTGACGATATCGGTCAGACCAACATCAGCGCCTATGCCTTCGGCGTGGTCGGCTACACGACGCCGAACATCGACCGCATCGCCAAGGAAGGCATGATGTTCACCGACTACTACGCGGAGAACAGCTGCACCGCCGGCCGCTCGACCTTCATCACCGGCCAGTCGATCCTGCGTACCGGTCTGTCGAAGGTGGGCATGCCGGGTGTGCCGGTGGGCCTGCAGGACCGTGACGTGACCATTGCCCAGGCGCTGAAGGCGCATGGCTATGCCACCGGGCAGTTTGGCAAGAACCACCTGGGCGACAAGGACGAATATCTGCCGACCAAGCACGGCTTCGACGAGTTCTTCGGCAACCTGTATCACCTCAACGCCGAGGAAGAGCCCGAGCGTCCGTACTGGCCCAAGGATGACGAAGCCTTCGTCAAGGCCGCTTCTCCCCGTGGTGTGCTGAAGGCTACCGCCGACGGCAAGATCGAGGACACCGGTGCGCTGAACAGCAAGCGCATGGAGACCATCGACGACGAAACCACCCAGGCCGCGATCAACTTCATGGACAAGCAGGTGAAGGCGGACAAGCCGTTCTTCGTCTGGATGAACACCACGCGCATGCACGCCTTCACCCACGTGCGCGAGTCCATGCAGGGGCAGAGCGGTATGCCGGGCAACGAGTACGCCGACGGCATGCTCGAGCACGACGGCGACGTCGGCAAGCTGCTCAAGGCAGTGGACGACCTGAAGATCGCCGACAACACCATCGTCGTCTACACCACCGACAACGGCCCGAACCAGTGGTCCTGGCCGGATGCCGCCACCACCCCGTTCCGCAACGAGAAGAACTCCAACTGGGAGGGCGCCTACCGGGTGCCGGCGATGATCCGCTGGCCGAATCACATCAAGCCGGGCAGCGTTTCCACGCAGATGTTCTCCGGGCTGGACTGGTTCCCGACCCTGCTGGCCGCCATTGGCGATACCGACATCAAGGAGCGCCTGCTCAAGGGTGCCGATGTGGGTGGCAAGAACTTCAAGGTGCACCTGGACGGCTACAACCAGCTGGACTACCTGACTGGCAAGACCGACAAGGGCGCGCGCCGCGAGTTCTACTACTTCAACGACGAGGCCGAGCTGGTGGGCATGCGTTTCGACAACTGGAAGATCGTCTGGTGCGAACAACGCGCACCGGGTGGCCTGCAAGTCTGGAGCGAGCCCTTCACCTGCCTGCGGGTACCCAAGCTGTTCAACCTGCGCATGGACCCCTACGAGCGGGCTGACGTGGTCTCCGACCAGTACTACGACTGGCTGACCAAGAACGACTACCTGCTGTTCCAGGGTACTCGCAAGGCGGCAGCCTTCCTGCAGACCTTCGTGGACTATCCGCCGAGCCAACGCCCGGCCAGCTTCAGCATCGACCAGATCCGCAGGGATGTTGATGCGAAGATCGAAGCGAAGATGAAGCAGGGCGCCAAGTAGTGATCGCCAGCCGGAGCGCCCGCTTGCGGGTGCTCCTCCCGTCCCCCGCGACAGCCTGGCTGTCGCGGGGGCTTTACTGTCAGACAAGGTTGATTCGATGCCTCCAGCGGTCAGCTCGTCCCCGATGAACTCCCGTCGCGCCACGTCGACGCAGCATCGTTCGCAACCTGGGCTCGCGGCCTGGGTGCCGGCACTGCTGCTGTTCGCTTCGGGCGGAGCGGCGCTGGTGTTCCAGGTCTTGTGGGTCAAGCAGCTGTCCCTGGTGGTGGGGGTGGAGGTGTATGCCGTCACCACCGCAATCAGTGCCTTCTTTGCCGGCCTGGCCCTGGGCGGCCTGGCCTTCGGCCGACTCGCGGACCGTCTGGAACGGCCCCTGCGCCTGTATGCCGGTCTGGAATTCCTGGTGGCGCTGCTGGGCGTCGCCGCTACTCTCGCGCTGGCCAACGCCGCCAGCGCTTTCGCGTTTCTCGAGGAAGCTGTCGGGGCCCTGGCCTGGGGGCTGCCGTTCGTACTGGTCGGCGTACCGGCGTTCTTCATGGGCGGCACGCTGCCGGTGCTGGTGCGCGCGCTGGAGCCCGCCGAAGGGCAGATGGGCCGCGCCGGTGGTGGCCTGTATGCGGCCAACACCGCCGGCGCCATCGCCGGCACGCTACTGGCGGCTTTCGTGCTGCTGCCCTGGCTGGGCGTCCTGGCCAGTGCCTGCGCGGCTGCCGTGTTCAACCTGTTCGCTGCTGGCGGCGCGTTGCTGATTCGCCAGCAGGCGGCACGGACCCAGGCGCAGGATGCACCGGCAGCCGGCCCGCGCAGCCGTGCGGCGCGCCTGGCCATAGCGCTGTACTGCGTCGCCGGTGGCGTGGCGCTGGGCTACGAGGTGGTCTGGACGCAGTCCATCGTCCAGTTCATGAGCACCCGCACCTTCGCCTTCGCCGTGGTGCTGGCCACCTACCTCTGCGGCCTGGTGCTGGGCAGCGCCCTGTACGCCCGCCGCGCCGACCGCATCCGCGATCCCTGGGGCCTGTTCGGCCTGCTCATCGCCGCCGCCGGGCTGCTGGCGATCCTGCAGATCGCCGGCCTGGGCGACTGGCTGTTCGGCCTGCAGACCCGCGCCGAATGGCTGGTCATGCAGGCCGGTGGCAGCGAGCTGGCGGGCATGTGCGCGCGCTTCGCGGTAGCGGCGCTGTGCGTGGTGTTCCTGCCGACGACCCTGCTGGGCGCGGCGTTCCCCATTGCCCTGCGCCTGTCGGTGGATCGCGACCACGTTGGCCGCGATGTCGGCGTGGTGGTGGCGCTCAATACCCTGGGCGGCATCGTCGGCGTGATGCTGACCGGCTTCGTGCTCGTCCCCGGCCTGGGACTGGTGCGCACCCTGGCCGTGCTCGGCGCGCTGGCTGCCGTCATCGGCCTGCTGGCCGTCTGGCGCGGCGAGGGCGTGAGCAGGAAGCTGCGCCTGGGCGTTGCCGGCGTGGCGGTACTGGCAGTGGGCATAGGCGCCACGACGCCGCCGCAGCTGCTGGCCGAGCTGATGCCCGGCGCGCGCAACGGGCGCATCGGCTACTACGCCGAAGGCCGCGGCGGCACCGTCGCGGTGGTGGAGCAGGGGCGTGGCGACAACCGCTTCAACCGCCTCTATATCCAGGGCGTGTCCAACACCGGCGATGCCATGCCCTCGCTGCGCTACATGCGCCTGCAGGCGTTGCTGCCGCTGCTGATTCACAATGGCGAGCCGCGCTCGGCGCTGGTGATCGGCTTCGGCACCGGCATCACTGCCGGCGCCATGCTGCGCTACCGCGACCTGCAGCATCCGGTGGTGGCCGAATTGCTGCCCGAAGTGCTGGCCGCCGCGCCGAACTTCAAGGGCAACTTCGACGCCATCCACGATCCGCGCCTGGACATCCGCCTGCGCGATGGTCGCCGCGAGCTGCTGCGCAGCGCCGAGCGCTACGACATGATCACCCTGGAACCGCCGCCGCCTTCGGCCGCCGGGGTGGTCAACCTGTATTCCCGCGACTTCTACCAGCTGGCCGCCGCGCGCCTGGAGGAGGGCGGGGTGGTCGCCCAGTGGCTGCCTCTGCCGACGCAGAACGACGAGGAAAGCCGCTCGCTGGTGCGCAGCTTCATCGACGTCTTCCCCTACGCGACGCTGTGGACCACCGAGTTCCACGAGATGCTGCTGGTGGGTTCGCTGCAGCCGCTGCACCTGGACGTGACGACCATCCGCCAGCGCTTCGAACAGCCGGAAGTCGCCGCTGCACTGGGGGAGGTCGGGGTCGACTCGGTCGAAGCGCTGCTGGCCACCTGGGTCACCGACCGCGCCGGGCTGGAACGATACGCCGGCGACGCGCTGCCGGTGACCGACGATCACCCGCGCATCGAGTACGCGCCGTGGGTACGTCCGAAGGAGATCGCCCGGGTGCTGCCAACACTGCTTGCGTTGCGCACCGCGCCGCCGCTGGAAAATGCCTTGCCGTCGGTGCAGGCCTCGGTCAACGACAACTGGCTGCGGCTGCGGCGCTTCTACGACCTGAGCCTGAGTGCCTACCGCGGCGACCGCAAGAGCTGGGCGCAGGATGCCCGGCAGGTGGCCCTGGATGATGGCGACAACCCCTATTACCGCTGGTTCCTGGGGGCGCCTTGAGCGTCCGCCGGTAGCAGGTAAAGGACCTGCCACCGGCGCTGGTCATCACTGCGGCGGGTGGTCGTCTGCGGGGCGGGGTGGCAAGGGGCCCAGGAACATTTTCCTGAGTCGCTCATGGCCGATCACCCGTGCCAGCTCCGAGATGACGCAGTACATGAAGATCAGCGTGACCAGCAGTATCTGCACTGCCCAGAAGCGCGGCCAGTTCATCGACGTCCACAGCATGGAGTTGGCGTCCAGCAGGCTGGGCGCTTCCTTCCAGTACTCGTAGAGCCGCTCCAGGTAGTGCACGAACAGGGCGACCAGGGCGTACATCACGGTCTTCCAGGTCACGTTCCAGATCAGCGGCTTCTCGGGAAAGCGATTGATGAAGGGCAGCATGTCGGCCACCAGTACCGACTTGCCGAGCACCAGGGAGGCGATCAGTACCGAGGCCGTCACGGGCAGCGGAACCCCGCTGCCCTTGATCATCAGCGCGCGGATGGCGGCGACGATGTGCAGGATGACGAAGAAGAAGATGGTCGGCGGCAGCGCCTTGATGAACTCGTGCTTGGCCTTCTGCAATATCGATGTCATGGGGTCCCCCTTCTGGTTGTCGGTTGCTCGGACGGGTGGGCGCTGGCAGAGCCAGCCGGCTCAATGTCCGACGCCGGCCGGAAATGCCTGGCTGCCGAGCAGCACACCGTCGACGGATTGGCCGTAGTAGCCCTGATCCGAGCCATGGAAGCGCTTGGCCGTGCTGGCGACATTACCGTCGAAGCGCGGGTCCTGCGGCCGTTCCCGGCTGTTCAGGTAGGCCGCCACGTCCCAGGCCTGCTGGACGTTCAGCTGCACGGCCTTGCCCAGCGGCATGTTCTCGTAGATGAAAGTGGCCGCTGTGTTGACGCGGTGCATGCCGGCGCCCCAGTTGTACGAGTCGGCTCCCCACAGCGCCGGGATTACCGGCACGTCGGCCATCCTGCGCCCTTCGCCCTGCGCGCCGTGGCAGACGGCGCAGTGTTGCGCGTAAACCGCTTCGCCGCGCTGCGGCGAGTAGGCCTGCGGTGGCGCGGGCAGGGCGGCGAAGGCACGTCCGGGCATCCGTTCGCGGCCCTCCATCTTCACCTTGCCGGTCAGCGGTCCGGGCAGCTTGAAGGATTCGTCCCGACCACCGCGTTGCAGCGCTTCATCGCTGAGTTCGGGCACTGGTTTGTCCTGCATGCCGTACATGTCCAGCAGGCCGCCCATGAGCAGCCAGTACGAGTAGGCGGAGATCGCCACCAGCTCGGTCGAGCCCAGCTCGGGGGCCTTGCCGTTCATGGAGTAGTTGAAGCAGCCCTGCACGCGTTCTGCGAAGTTGTTCACCCGGTTGTCTTTCTTGCGGAAGGCCGGGTAGGCCAGGTAGGCCGCCCATAGCGGGGCGGCGTAAGCCTTGGTGCCCGCATCGAGGTGGCAGTTGGTGCAGTTCAGCTGGTTGCCCACATAGCGCCCCTTGAGCTGCTGGGTGTCGACGATCAGCTGGTAGCCGCGGCGGACCTTGTCGCCAAAGGCGCCGTCCGGGATTCGCGAAAGGTCGCGCGGAGTGAAGTAGTGGGCGTCCCGGGCCTTGGGTTGCGCGGTGATTTCTTCCATGGCGGTGGTCACCGGGTCGGCCGCCTGGACGGGCAGCGCGATGCATCCCGCCAGCGACAGGTAGAGCAAGGGCCTGTTCATGAGCGCTCCTCAGCGAATCGCCGCCAGATAGCTGGCCAGCGCGGTGATGTCCTTGTCGTTCAGACGCTTGGCGATGGCTGCCATCATGCCGTCGGGATCGCCACTGCGTTCGCCCTTGCGCCAGGCGTGCAGCTGGGCCTCCAGGTACGCCGTCTGCTGTCCGGCGAGTCGCGGGAAGGGCCCGCCGCCGATGGCCGAGGGCCCGTGACAGCTGAAGCAGGCCGGGATGTCGCGAGCCATGTCGCCCTGGTAATAGAGCTTCTCCGCCGGCGTGGCGGCCAGGTTCTGGCCCCGCACCTGCAGCGCGGGCGGCTTGCCCTGGGCGGCAAAGTAGGCGGCGGCAGGCTGCAGCAGATCGGCCGAGGCGTAGGCTTCGGCCATCGGTCCCATCAGGGCATTGCTGCGCCGCCTGGCGTTGAAGTTCGCGACCTGTGCGCTGATGTAACTGGCTGACAGCCCGGCCAGTACCGGACCTTGTGCGGTCCCCTGGCCCTGCATGCCATGGCAGACCGCGCAGGTTTGAACGGCATCCGGTATTTCGTCGGCGACGGCCGCTCCGGCAATACATGAAAGTAGTACGACAGAAGGCCATCTGAGCATCGAGTTTCCCGCCTCTACATGCTGCGACTGCGCTGAGTGTAGACGGCATCGTCAGCCGCGAGACATTCCACTGCGCTGCCTGCCTTTACAAGCACCGGGTGGCATGCAAGCGGGTGGCGGGCAGGATTGGATGCGCCTGCCAGGCATCGCTGGTGAACCGCTGGGCGACTCGTCGCCGGGTGTGGCGGAGCGCTCGGCGAAGCGACGGGCGGGGGTGTGGCGGGCCGATTCGTTGACGCAGGTCCATGCACCGTGAAGATCGGTTTGTCCGCAAGTTTCGCGTCCTACAGACTGGTCGTCTTGTATACAGTTCCTGGAGTCAATGATGCGAAAGTCCCTCTCAGCACTTGCTTTAACCATCCTGGCGTCACAAGGCGTCATGGCCGGCGAGACCACGACCACGGCACTCGGTGGCGGTGTCGGAGGCGCCCTGGGCAGCGTCGTGGGTAATGCCGTCGGCGGCAGCACTGGCGCCGCGATTGGCGCTGGAGTCGGCGGTGCAGCGGGCGGCGCGATGTCGGCGAAGGACGGGAAGAAGACCGAGGCGGCCATTGGTGGTGGTCTCGGTGCGGCGGGTGGCCAGGTCATCGGCAGCAAGGTGGGCGGTTCAACCGGCGGCCTGGTGGGTGCGGGGCTGGGCGGCGCGGCGGGCAGCGCCATCGGCAACAACCTGGCCGACGATGGCCATGATCACCATGACAATCACGACCACCACGATCACCACGACAATCACCACAAGCACAAACACCACCACTGACCGTCGCCCCGGTTTCGGCGAGCGACTTTTTAGGGCGCAGTGAAGGCCACGATGATCGGCCCGCAGACGGCCAGTAGCACGTTCGAAATCGCGTAGCAGACGGTGAAGCCGATGACCGGGGTGTTGCTGCCGGACTGCTCGATGATCTTGTTCATCGACGCGGCTTCCGTCTGGGCTCCGGCCAGCGCTCCGAACAGGATCATCGGGTGCAGCCCGAGCACGTAGCGGCCGAAATAGAGCGTCACCAGCGGCGGAATGATCGTGACGATCGCTCCCGCGATCAGCAGGGCGGCGCCTTGCTCCTGGATGGCGGTGATGGCGGCGGGTCCGGCCAGCAGGCCGACCACGGCGCCGAATGCCGTCAGGCCGAACTCGGAGAAGGCCCATTGCGCGGCGGGCGGCAAGGCGCCCCGTTCGGGGTGTCGGGAGTTGAACCAGCCGATCAGCAGGCCCGCCAGCAGCACGCCGCCGCCAATCCCCAGCTCCACGGGAATCATGCCGATATGCGTCGACAGCATGCCGGCCAGGGAGCCGACCACCATCCCCAGGGCGTGGATGGCGATGTCGCTCTTGTAATTGCTGGTACGGATGAGGCCGATCTGCTCGGCCAGGGCCTCCACGCTCGCGGTGCGGCCCACCAGCGTAATGACGTCCCCCCGGTACAGCACCGTTTCGGGCAGCAGGGGCAGCTCCAGCCCCTGGCGGGTGATGGTGCGGATGTAGCATCCCATGCGCTCGGAGCCGATCAGCATGGCCTTGATCTGGTGAATGGTCTTGCCGACCAGTTTGCGGGAAGTGAGCACGATGTCGGCATCACGGGTGGGAAACGACATGCTTTCCGGGTTGTCGATTTCCGGGCCGATCCACTGGTTCAGCTGTGGCACGGCCTCGCGCAGGGCATAGACCGCGAGTATGTCGCCGGCGCTGAGCTTCAGGTCCGGTGAGCGCTCCAGTATCTGCCCGTCGCGAATGACCCGCTCGATACTCAGCGAGGCATGCAGTGCTTCGATGTCCGCGATGCGCTGGCCAACGGCGGCGGGCACGCTCAGGCAGTGGGCGCGTACGACGATGCGGGTGTAGGGAATGCTGATGGCGTTCTCCTCCCGCTCGATGCCCAGCTGAAGCTCCAGCTCTCTTGCCGAATCCTTCAGGTCGACCCGCAGCAGCCTGGGGGCGATGGTGCCGACGAAGACCACCAGCCCGATGGTGCCGAATACATAGGTGATGGCGTAGGCGACCGCCATGTGGCTGTTGAGCTGGGATTTGGCGGCTTCATCGATGGCCAGTTGCGCTATCGCGCTGCTCGCGGTCCCCATGATTGCCGTATCGGTCAACGCGCCTGCCCCCAGGCCGGCGGTGAAGCCCGCGTCGAACTGGAAGAGGCGGTTCATGACCAGGATGGTGACCAGCGCCGTGCCACACAGCACGACGGACAGCACGACCAGTTTCAGCGTGCCGCGGTTGAGGCTGCCGAAGAACTCCGGCCCGCTCTTGAAGCCCACGGCGTAGATGAACAGTGCGAAGAACACCGACTTCAGGACATGCGGTACTTCGAGGCCGATCTGCCCGATCAGCAGGCCCATCAGCAGCGCACCGGCCACCGAGCCCAGGTGAAATTCGCCGATGCGGACGCGGCCCAGGAGCACGCCCAGTGCGATGGCCAGAAAGACTGCCATTTCGGGGTTGGCGCGCAGTGCATGCAACACGAAATCGACCATCGACGACTCTCCCTCTCGTAATGGGCCGCTGTTGGAAACCGGGGTCGGGTCTCAGTATGGCTGGCCCTGGAGAATCTGTGAGCCGCTCCACCGAGCCTTCAAGAACGCCATTTTCTCGGCTGTATTGCGACTGCCCATGGATTATTCGACTAGTCTTCCCCGACATGACCGTGGCGCGAATCGGGGGCAGTAGCGCGCACACGGAAACTCGAGAGTCCGGATGTCGACCTCCAACGATCTGATCATTTGCGAATACTGCGACGCGGTGTATCGGCGCGAGCCGCTGCAGCGCCATCAGCGCGCCCTGTGCGAACGCTGTGGCGGACTCCTGCACCGGCACAATGCGCTGAGCATTCAGCAACGACTGGCCCTGGCGATTACCGGGGCGATCCTGCTGGCCTTCGCCCACAGCTACCCGGTGATGACCATCAGCATGCAGGGGCTGACCAACTCCGCGACGCTGTGGGATTCGGTGATGATCCTCAGCAGCGGCAGCATCACCCTCATCGCGCTGGTCGTGGCGCTGGCGATCATCCTCGCCCCGGTGCTGCAGATCGCCCTGCTCATCTGGGTGCTGGCATTCGCCCAGGCAGGGCGCCGGGCACCCGCTTTCGCCTTCAGCATGCGCTGGCTGGAGGCCCTGCGCCCATGGAGCATGCTGGAAGTCTGCCTGCTGGGGACCATGGTCGCGGTGATCAAGCTGGCCGGCCTGCTCGACGTGATCCCCGGCATCGGGCTGCTGGCCATGGCGGCGCTCAGCGTCCTGATCCTCTACATCGCCGGGAAGGATATCCGCGAACTCTGGGAGCGCGTATGAGCCGGCCCCCTCTGGCGACCGAACTCGACCTGTGCCTCTGTCATGGCTGCGGCCTCGCCTGCGACGTCCATGAGCACGGCCATCACTGCGGGCGCTGCGGCGCGCCGCTGCATGTTCGCAAGGGCGATGCCGTCACGCGCGCCTGGGCGTTTCTCATCGCCGCCCTGATCTTCTATATCCCCGCCAACCTGCTGCCGGTGATGCACACCGAGATGCTCGGCCAGGGCATCGACAGCACCATCGGCGGCGGCGTGCTCGAATTCTGGGAAAGCGGGGCGTGGGATATCGCCCTGATCATCTTCATCGCCAGTATCGGCGTACCGGCGATCAAGTTCCTCGCCATGGGCATGTTGCTGCTGACCGTGCAGCGACGCAGCAGCTGGGCACAACGTCAGCGCTCGCAGCTGTATCGCCTGGTCGAACTGATCGGCTACTGGTCGATGCTCGATGTGCTGGTCGTCGCGCTGGTGGCCGCCCTGGTGCAGATGCGCGAACTGGGCACCATCGAGCCGCGCCCGGGCATTCTTTTCTTTGGCCTGGTGGTCGTCTTCACCATGCTTTCCGCCATGAGTTTCGATCCACGGCTTATCTGGGACGACGGAGACCCTATTGATGCAGCAGGACACCCTTAAGCCAGGCACTCCGGGGCCCGCACCGGTACGCACGCGGCGCTGGAACGTGTCGATGGTGTGGATTGTGCCGATAGTCGCACTGCTGGTGGGCGCCTCGCTGATCGTGCGCAACTGGATGGAGCAGGGGCCGACCATCGAAATCTCCTTCAGGACCGGCGAAGGCCTGGTTGCGCACAAGACCCAGGTCAAGTACCGCAGCGTGGTCATCGGCGAGGTCGAGGCGGTGGAGCTGGCCAACGACAAGAACAGCGTCAATGCCACGGTGAAACTCAACAAGGAAGCGGAATCCTTCGCCACCCAGGGCGCCAAGTTCTGGGTGGTGCGCCCGCGTATCGGCGCCGGTGGCGTCACCGGCGTGGACACCCTGCTGTCGGGCAACTTCATCGGCGCGGATGCCGGGGAGTCGCGGGCTCCGCAGAAACGCTTCACCGGCCTGGAGGCCCCGCCGCCGATCACCTATGGCGAGAAGGGCAAGAGCTTCGTGCTGCGCGCTGAAGACCTCGGCTCGCTGGATATCGGCTCGCCGATCTATTACCGCAAGATCCCGGTGGGGCAGGTGACCTCCTATGCCTTGCGCAGCGATGGCAAGGGGGTGGACCTGGGCATTTTCGTCGAGGCGCCGAACGACGCCTTCGTCACCCAGAACACCCGTTTCTGGAACGCCAGCGGCGTGGACGTCGATGTGGGCGCCAATGGCCTGAAGGTCAATACCGAGTCGCTCTCGGCGCTGCTGGTGGGCGGGCTGGCCTTCGGCACGCCGGAAGGGAGCGACGACGTAGCGGCTGCCAACGACAACCAGGCCTTCGACCTGTACGCCGACCGCGAGGGCGCGCTGGCGCCGCCGTCGGGTATCGCCCAGTACCTGCGCCTGCGCTTCGACCAGTCCATGCGCGGGCTCAGCGTCGGGGCGCCGGTGGAGTTCATGGGCGTCGAATTCGGCAAGGTCACGGGCATCCAGCTGGACTATGACGAGAAACAACAGAGCTTCCCGGTGCTGGTCGATGCCGTCATCTATCCGCAGCGACTGGGCCCGGTGCATCAGAAGATGCTGCGGGCTTTCAAGAGCTCCACCGGGGACGAGGCCGGCGTCAGCCGCGTGATCAGCAGCTTCGTCGAACATGGCATGCGCGCCCAGGCGCGCAGCGGCAACCTGTTGACCGGCCAGCTGTACATTTCCCTGGACTTCTATCCCGATGCCAAGCCCGTGGCCTTCGATGGCACTGCCCGGCCCCTGCTGATCCCCACGGTTCCCAGCAGCCTGGAGAAACTCCAGGAGCAGTTGCAGGCGGTGGTGGAGCGTATCCGCAAGCTGCCGCTGGAGCGCATCGCCAACAATCTCGACGGCAACCTGCGCGAACTGCAGGGCAGCCTCAAGCAGTTCAATACCCAGACCTTGCCCGGGGTGACCAGTACCCTGGCCGAGGTGCGCTCGACCCTGGCCACGGCCAACGCGGCGCTGGGCGAGAACTCGCCGCAGCGGGAAAAACTCAGCGACACCCTGAATGAGCTGGATCGCATGTCACGCTCGCTGCGCGATCTCTCCGATTACCTCGGACGGCACCCCGAATCGCTCATCCGCGGCAAACCCAAGGGTGCGGACGCGGACAACCTGCAGCCATGAGCCAGCACCGTACACAGGAGATAAAGCCGATGCCGAAGTCATCCTTGCTGCTGCTGGCAGGATTGTTCCCACTGCTCTGGGGCTGTAGCAGCGCGCCCGTGCACTATCACACGCTGCTGCCGGCCCAGCCCGGCACCCCCGCCAGCGCTCAGGTGCGCGTCGAGCGCGTCATCCTGCCGCCGCAGGTGGATCGCTCGCAGATGGTGATTCGCCAGGGTGGCAGTGGCCTGGTCATTCTCGAGACCGAGTGGTGGGGCGCCAACCTGGTGGACGAGTTCGGCAACGCCCTGCAGGACCAGCTCGGCGCGCCGGGGCCCGGTGCGGCGCTGTTGCGGGTAGAGGTGCAGCGTTTTGACTCGGTACCGGGGCAGTATTCGCTGCTGGACGCGCAATGGCGCCTGCAGAAGCGCGGCAGCGATCAGTCACTGACCTGTCGCAGCAGCCTGCAGACCCGCGCGGACAACAGTGTGGACAGCCTGGTCCTCGCGCATCAGAGCAACCTGCACAAGCTGGCGGAGCAGGTGGCGCGGGCCAGTGCCGGGGGCGCGCGCACCTGTCCGTGAGTTCCGGCGGGGAAGGGCAGCGCTGCCCCGTCGAGAATCTTCGATGCCGAAAAAGGTTACCCTTGGCAGCGCTTGCGCCCGCTTCTGGCGCAGGTTGATGCGTTACAGGAGATAACACTTGATGGAGACTTCGTCCCGCCCCCGCAGCACCCTCAATCCACCGGTTTTCTACACCAGCGCCGCGCTGATCTTCCTGCTCGTGCTGTACGCCGTGGTGTTCCAGGCCCAGGCCCAGGCGCAGTTCGACAGCGTGCAGCGCTGGATCTTCGGCAATGCCAGCTGGTTCTACATCCTCGCCGTGGCGCTGATCCTGATCAGCGTGGTGTTCCTCGCGGTCAGCCGCTACGGTGACATCAAGCTTGGCCCCGATCACAGCGAGCCGGAGTACCGCAGCAGCAGCTGGTTCGCCATGCTGTTTTCCGCCGGCATGGGCATCGGCCTGATGTTCTTCGGCGTCGCCGAGCCGATCATGCACTTCACCAGCCCGCCGGTGGGAGAGGCGGGCACCGTCACCGCCGCCCGTGAGGCGATGAAGATCACCTTCTTCCACTGGGGGCTGCACGCCTGGGCGATCTACGCCATCGTCGGCCTGATCCTGGCGTACTTCAGCTTTCGCAAGGGCCTGCCGCTGACCCTGCGTTCGGCGCTCTACCCGCTGATCGGCGAGCGCATCTACGGGCCCATCGGCCATGCAGTGGACGTCTTCGCCATCATCGGCACGGTGTTCGGCGTCGCCACCTCGCTGGGCTACGGCGTGCTGCAGATCAACAGTGGCTTCCACCATCTGTTCGGCCTGCCGGTCAATCCCACGGTGCAGATCATCCTCATCACGGTGACCTGCGGCCTGGCCACGCTCTCGGTCGCCAGCGGCCTGGACCGGGGCATCCGCATCCTGTCCGAGCTGAACCTGGCGCTGGCCGTGATCCTCATGCTCTTCGTGCTGCTGCTCGGCCCCACCGTCTTCCTGCTGCAGACCTACGTGCAGAATACCGGCGCCTACCTGTCGGACATCGTCAACAAGACCTTCAACCTCTACGCCTATCAGCCCACCGACTGGATCGGCGGCTGGACGCTGCTCTACTGGGGCTGGTGGCTGTCCTGGTCGCCCTTCGTGGGGCTGTTCATCGCGCGCATCTCGCGTGGCAGGACGATCCGCGAGTTCGTCTGTGGCGTGCTCTTCGTGCCGGCCGGCTTCACCCTGCTGTGGATGACGGTGTTCGGCGATTCGGCCATCCACATGATCCTCAACGACGGGGTGCGCGACCTGGCGAGCGTGGTCGACCAGGACAGCTCGCTGGCGCTGTTCGCCTTCCTCGAACACTTCCCGCTGTCAGGCGTGGTGTCCATGGTGGCAGTGCTGATGGTGGTGGTGTTCTTCGTGACCTCGGCCGATTCCGGCGCCCTGGTGGTGGACATGCTGGCCTCTTCGGGGCATGCGCATTCGCCGTTGTGGCAGCGCATCTTCTGGTCGGTGAGCATCGGCGTGGTCGCCGTGGCGCTGCTGCTGGCGAATGGGCTCAAGGCGCTGCAGACGGCGACCATTGCCAGCGCACTGCCGTTCTCGGTGATCCTGCTGGCGTCGATCTGGGGGCTGTTCCGCGCGCTGAACCTGGACGCCACCCGGCGCGGCTTGCGCAACCAGGCGCTGCCCGCCCCGCGCCATGCGCCCCACCACGAGGGCGGCTGGCAGCGTCGCCTGCGCAACATTGCCATGAAGCCCCGCCGCGCCCACGTCACCCGCTTCATCAGCGAGGTAGTCCGCCCGGCCTGCGACGAAGTGGCGGCAGAATTGCGCAAGCAGGGGCAGGAGGTCACGGTGGTGGAGCTGGATGATGGCCGTGTCAGCCTCGACCTCTCGCCTTCGGGTGAAGCGCACTTCCGCTATGAGGTTCGTCCGCGAGCCTTCACCAGCCCGAGCTTCGTGGTGCTCGACGACAGCGATGGTGGCGAGGCCCGCAAGTACTTCCGCGCCGAGGTGCATCTGCGCGAGGGTGGCCAGGATTACGACATCATGGGCTGGAGCCGCGACGACGTGATTGCCGACATCCTGGATCAGTACGAGCGCCATCTGCACTACCTGCATGTGGTGCGCTGAGGGCACTCATGGGTTCCGCCGCCGCTGGCGGGGCCCGTCGAGAGGCGCTGCGGGAAGGGCTTATGCAGCGCCGGCCGGGGCCTTTGCGTCCAGGTAGGGGGCGGCCAGCTCCAGCGCTCCCCGGCCGCCCCGGCGAAGGCAGGCCAGAAGCGACAGCCAGGGAATGTCGGTCATCACCACGGCATCGCTGGAAAGCGTCTGTATCTCTCCCGCGGTGCCGCCGGCCGGACCGCCGTCGGGCATGTAGACCAGCAGCCAGTCACCGCGGCTTTCCAGCGACAGGCCAAACCGGTAGCCGGCGTCCTGGATGACCATCACGACCCGGGCTCCCTCGATGTTCTCCATGCCAGTGAAGCGGGCCGTTGCGTCCTTGAGCAGCTGATAGCCCGGCAGGTTGCCAAGCAGCTTGTCCTCCAGCGCCTGCAAGGCATTTGCTGCCACGGCGGTCCTGGCCAGCAGGCCGGCGAGGAAGCAGAAGATCAGCAGCAGGACGATGGCCGCCAGGGTGACGGAGGTGGCTCCCGCGACCGAGAAACCCTCGAAGATCGGCAGCACCTTCTGCAGGGGGCCGCTGAGCAGATGGATGGCCTTCTCGATGAGGATGAACAGCAGTACCAGCGGAAGTATGAAGAGCAGCCCACCGGCAATGGTGGTCTTGATGAATCTGAACATGCGCAGTCTCCTTGGCTTTGCGGCCCGACTCCATGGAATCGCTCCAGGCCCCTGTGTCGCAAGAGCTTAGACGCACGGTCGGCAAGTACCCGGCGGATCTGCCTGCCAGTCGATCGGTGCAGTGAGCATTTCACGACAGGGCACGCGCCAGGCGAGAGCCTGGGGAAGGGGCTCCGCCGCTCTTTTCCTCGCAGACAGACCCGGCAATTGCTGTCGCGTGCGGGCAGTGCAATCCACTGCACTCATACCTAAGTATGAGTTTCTGAATCCCTACTTCGTCGCTTACGTCGTGCTCTCGTACTGATTAGTTTTCCCGGGCCAACACCAACCACGGGAAAGCCGCATGACAACAACAAAAGCGCGCGCCGGATTCGCCCCCAACGCCCTGGCGCTTGCCGTTGCACTGGGCTGTGCCGCACAGGCCCAGGCCGTCACGTTCAATATCGGCGAGGTCGAAGGAACCTTCGACTCGTCCCTGTCCGTGGGGGCCAGCTGGGCGCTACGCGGTGGCGATCCGGACCTCATCGGCGTCAACAACGGCGGCAAGGGCCTGTCGCAGACCACCGATGACGGGCACCTGAACTTCAAGAAGGGCGAGACCTTCTCGAAGATCTTCAAGGGCATCCACGACCTCGAGCTGAAGTACGAAGACACCGGCGTGTTCCTGCGTGGCAAGTACTGGTACGACTTCGAACTCAAGGACGAAAGCCGGCCGTTCAAGGACATCGACGACAGCGGTCGCAAGGAGGGCGCGAAATCCTCCGGCGCGCAGATGCTCGATGCCTTCGTCTACCACAACTACACCATTGCCGATCAGCCGGGCTCGGTCCGCCTGGGCAAGCAGGTGGTGAGCTGGGGGGAGAGCACCTTCATCCTCAACAGCATCAACTCGATCAACCCGATCGACGTTGCCGCCTTCCGCCGCCCCGGTGCCGAGATCAAGGAAGGCCTGATCCCGGTAAACATGTTCTACGTCTCGCAGAGCCTGACCGACAGTCTCTCGGCCGAAGCCTTCTACCAGCTGGAGTGGGACCAAACGGTGGTCGACAACTGCGGCACCTTCTTCTCCCAGGCCGACGTGGTGGCCGACGGCTGCAGCAACAACCTGCGTCTGCTCACCAACAACCTGGCCGCCGGCAATGCCATCAACGCCGCGCTGCCCGGCACCACCATGGACATCGACCAGAACGGCGAAGGCACCCTGGTGCACCGCAGTGCGGACCGCGATGCCCGCGATGGCGGCCAGTGGGGCCTGGCGCTGCGCTACATGTTCGACCCGCTGAACACCGAGTTCGGCGCGTACTTCATGAACTACCACAGCCGCGCGCCGTTCCTCAGCGTGACTGCACCTTCGCAGGGGCTGTACAACGTGGCGGGACGCACTGGCGCGGCCGCGCCCCTGGTGGTGGCGGGGAACTCCAGCTACTTCATGGAGTACCCGGAAGACATCCACCTGTACGGCCTGAGCTTCTCCACCACGCTGCCCACCGGTACCGCCTGGAGCGGCGAGATCAGCTACCGCCCCAACGCCCCGGTGCAGCTCAACACCACCGACCTGCTGTTCTCCGGCGTCGGCCCGCTCGCGGCGATCAACCCGGTGGCCTATGCGGCCTACGGTAACGCCTCGGTGCTCCAGGCCACTCCGGGCGGCGACCTGCACGGCTACCGTCGCAAGGAAATCACCCAGTTCCAGACCACCCTGACGCACTTCTTCGATCAGGTCATGGGCGCCGAGCGCCTGACCCTGGTGGGGGAGGTGGGCGTAGTGCATGTCGGCGGGCTCGAATCGACCCGCGAGGCGCGTTACGGCCGCGATCCGGTCTACGGTCCGGGGCCGCTGCCGGCCACCGGCTCGGTCGACACCTGCCGCGCGCTCAATCAGACCACCATCGCCGGCGCGGTCGGCAACAACGACTACACCAACCTGACCAGCAACTGCACGGATGACGGCTACGTCACCGCCACCTCCTGGGGATACCGCGCCCGCGCGATCTGGGACTACAACAGCGTCTTCGCCGGGGTGAACCTGCGGCCGAACATCAGCTGGTCGCACGACGTCCACGGCTACGGTCCCAACGGCCTGTTCAACGAAGGCAGCAAGGCGGTCAGCTTCGGCATCGATGCGGACTACGCCAACACCTACACCACCAGCCTTTCCTACACCGACTTCTTTGGCGGCGACTACAACACGTCGGTCGACAGGGACTTCGTCGCCCTCAGTTTCGGCGTGAACTTCTAACCCGGAGGACCCTGCCATGCAGACTCAGAAAACCTTGTTGAAATCCGGCGTACTGGCCCTCTCGCTGCTGGCCAGCAGCGTCATGGCGGCCGCCCCGGCCGCCGAAGTGGCGCAGCTGGGCGGCACCCTCACGCCCATGGGCGCCGAGAAGGCCGGCAACGCCGACGGCAGCATCCCGGCCTGGGCCGGCGGCCTGCCGACGAATGCCGGTGCGGTGGACGGCAAGGGCTTCCTGGCCGATCCGTTCGCCAGCGAAAAGCCGCTGTTCGTCATCACCGCGGCCAACGCGGCGCAGTACAAGGACAAGCTCACCGAAGGCCAGATGGCGATGTTCAAGCGCTATCCGGACAGCTACAAGATCCCGGTGTACCCGACGCACCGTACCGCGGCGCTGCCGGACGACATCTACGCCGCGATCAAGACCAGCGCCCAGCACACCGAGCTGGTCGGCGGCGGTAACGGCCTGCAGAACTTCGACAGCCACTACTACGCCTTCCCGATTCCGAAGACCGGCGTGGAGCTGGTGTGGAACCACGAAACCCGTTACCGCGGCGGTAACATCCATCGCTACATCACCCGGGTACAGCCGCAGGTGGATGGCTCGTTCTCGATGGTGCACTTCGAGGACGAAGTGTCCTATCCCGCCAACCTGCCGGATTTCGACAAGGCCAAGGGCGACAACATCCTCTTCTACTTCATCCAGCGGGTAACCGCGCCGGCGCGTCTGGCGGGCAACGTGCTGCTGGTCCACGAGACCATCGACCAGGTCAAGGAACCGCGCCAGGCGTGGCTCTACAACGCCGGTCAGCGCCGCGTCCGCCGTGCGCCGCAGGTTGCCTACGACGGCCCGGCAACCGCCGCCGACGGCCTGGCCACCTCCGACAACTACGACATGTACAACGGCTCGCCGGATCGCTACGACTGGAAGCTGGTCGGCAAGAAGGAGCTGTACATCCCCTACAACAGCTACAAGCTCGATTCGCCGTCGCTCAAGTACGACGACATCATCAAGCCGGGGCACATCAACCAGGACCTGACCCGCTACGAGCTGCACCGGGTGTGGGAAGTGGTGGGTACGCTGAAGGACGGTGAGCGGCACATCTACGCCAAGCGCCACATGTTCTTCGACGAGGACACCTGGCAACTGGCCGAGGTCGACCACTACGACGGCCGTGGCCAGCTGTGGCGTGTCGGCGAGGGCCACGCGCAGCAGTATTACAACCAGAAGGTGCCTGGTTACACCGCCGAGACTCTCTACGATGTCATCTCCGGCCGCTACTCGGTCATGGGCCTGAAGAACGAAGAGAAGCAGAGCATCGTGTTCGGCGCCAAGGCGCTTGCCGCGGACTACACCCCGGCAGCATTGCGCCAGACGGGTGTTCGCTGACGTCAGCAGTTTCACCGAGCAACTCCGTGTTGGGCGGCCTGACGGCCGCCCTTTTTTATGCCTGATCGTCGGCTAGCCCAATACAGTCACAGGGGGCAAGTCGTACCATGGCGGACTTTGTATCAGCGAGTAACGCCATGCCCACGGCGAATATCTACTCAGACCCGTGCCGCGTTCCCTCGTTGCCCACCGGTTTTCTGCCACGCCCCCGTCTCAGCAAGACCCTCCTGGCTGCGCGCTGCCGCCTGCGGCTGATCTGCGCTCCGGCCGGCAGCGGCAAGAGCGTGCTGCTGCGCGAATGCGCACTGGCGCGCCCCGAACAGACCCAGGTGCTGTGGCTCGACCTCAAGGGCCTGGTGCTGGATGACGCGGCCTTGCTGCGCCTGCTGGCCTCGGCGCTGGAACTGGCCGACAGCGATCCCCTCTGCGTGCTCAACGGTCTGGCGCAACGTGAAGGCGCGCTGTGGATCATGCTCGACGACCTGCCGCGGGCGACGGACGAGCGCATCGACCGCCTCCTCGAACTGCTGCTGCGGGCGTCGGCACCGAACGTATCCTGGTGGATCGCCAGTCGCCGCCGGCCGGCGTGCAAGCTGGAGCGCCTGCTGCTCGACGGCGAGCTGCTGGAACTCGGCGCAGAAGACCTGGCCATGACTGCCGCTGAATTGAGCGAGTTGCTCGGCAGCCTGTATGGCGAGGTGCCGGTGACCAGCGTGCAGACCCTGATGCTGCAGACCGATGGCTGGTTCGCCGGCATCCGCCTGCGTCTGCATGGCCGCGATCCCGGACAGCTGCCCGAGGCGATGCAGGGCAACGCCCTGGTGCGGCGTTATCTGGAGCAGGAGGTGCTGGCGGAGCTTCCGGGCGAGTTGCGTGATGCGCTGTGCAAGCTGTCCTGCCTGCAGGACTTCGATGACTCATTGTGCGATCACGTGCTGGGGGCCGGGGAGGGCAAGCAACTGCTGCAGCAGCTGCTCGACGCTGGCGTGTTCATCGAGACGCTCGACGCCGACCTCGGCCTGCATCGCGTTCGTCCGGCGGTGGGCAGCATTCTCGCGGCGGAAGTGGCCCAGGGCCTGAAGCGTGCCTTGTACCGCCACGCCTGCCAGTGGTCTGCCGGGCGCGAACAGGTTCGTCAGGCCATCGACTACGCGCTGCTCGCGGAACAGCCCGAGATTGCCGCCAGCCTGCTGCAGCACTTCACCCGCGACCGCCTGCTGCACGGCAGCCAGATGGCGAGGGTGCTCAGGTGGCGCAATCTGCTGCCGGGCGAGCTGATCTCCAGCACGCCGCGCCTGCTGATCCTGAATTCCTGGGCGCTGCTCATCAGCGGACGCCTGGATGAGGCGGAAGTCTGTGCGGCACAGCTGCAACGCTTCCTGCCGCAGCCGACGGCGCAGCGCCAGCGCGAGCTGCTCGCGCAGTGCCAGGCGCTGTCCGGCAAGCTCGAATACCATCGGGGCAAGGCCGACGCACGGCACATGCGCGAGGCGCTGGATCACCTGCCGGAATCCGCCTGGGCGCAGCACGTGATCGTGCTCACTGCGCTGATCGAAGTGGAAATCGTCGACGGGCGCATGGAGACGGCCGAGCAGTTCTATCGCGATGCCATCAAGATGGCGCGCCGTCACGGCAGTCGCATGCTCGAGGCGGTGCTGCTGCTGCAGCAGGTACAGCTGCTGGAAATGCGCGGCGAACTCGGTCAGGCGCTGCATCTGACCGAGCAGTTGCACCGGGAGTTGTGCGCCGAGGGCAAGGGCGAGGCCAACCCCCTGCGCGGCCGGACGCGCCTGCGCCTGGGGGCCTTGCTGGCGCGGCGAGGAGACTACGCCATTGCCCGTGGCCACTACGAAGCCGGGTTGCAGGAGTGTCTGGACTGCGAAGACCCGGCTGCTTCCTGGGGTTACATCGGCCTGGCCGAACTCGATGCGATGCAGAAGGCGCTCGGTCAGGCTCATCAGCGTCTGGCCGATGCGGAGCGGCTGTTGCAGTTCCGCAATATCACCGAGCCGTTGTACCAGAGCCTGCTGCTGCTGGGTTACGCCCGGCTGTGGATTCAGGAAGGCAATCCCGGCCGGGCTCGTACCGCCCTGGAGGAGGGGCTGCGGCAGTACAGCGGTGATGAACGCAACAGACCGCCGTACGGCAATCCGGAGCTGGTCCAGAACCTCCAGCTGGCGCTGCTGCACGCACGTCAGGCGATGGGCGAGGAGGTCAGCGGTGCCTTCGAGGACATGCTCAAGACGGCCCTGCGCCAGGATCGCCGCAGCCTCGCCACCGAGCTGTGGTTCGGTATGGCCGAAGCACTCTATGCCAGCGGCCAGCAGGGCGGGGCGCAGCGGGCCCTGCTCGATGCGATGGCGCTGTCCCGGCAGATCGGCATGCTCGGCGCCGAGCACAGCTGCAGCCTGCGCAATCCCGGTCTGATTCGCTGGGGCAAGGACTCGCTCAGGCCCAAGGACCAGCAGACCTCCGCCGTGTTGCTCAGTCCGCGCGAGCTGTCGGTGCTGAAGATGATTGCCCAGGGCTTGTCCAACCAGGACATCGCCGAGCAGCTGTTCATCTCCCTGCACACCGTCAAGAGCCATGCGCAGAAGATCAACGTGAAGCTGGGCGTGGCCCGGCGCACCCAGGCCATTGTCCGGGCCAAGGAACTGGGGCTGGTGCGCTAGTCCCGGGCTCAGCCGTCAGCGATAGCCGGGCGGGGCCTCGGGGTCGGTCGGGTTGCCACTGTCGAGCAACTGCCGCCTTATCGCCCGGGGCGTGTCGTCGAACCAGCGGCGGCAGGCGCGGTTGAACACGCTCTGTTCGCTGTAGCCCAGCAGTCCCGCGACCTGGGACATCGGCATGTGGCGCTCGGCAAGGTAGCGTTGCGCGCAGGAGCGTCGGGCCTGCTCCAGCACCTGCTCGAAGCCGGTGCCCAGTTCCGCCAGGCGCCGTTGCAGTACGCGCTCGTGCAGGCCGAGCTGCTCGGCGATCAGGCCGATCCGGCAGCGCTGGGTGGGCAGGGTCCGCAGGATCAGGTTTTCCACCTGCAGGACCAGGCCGGCCGCGGCCTGGGCGTCGAAGGGCCGCAGGTAATCCAGCATCACCCGGTGCAGTTGCGGGTCCTGCTGCTCGATGCGCATGGCCAGTTGCTCGTTGCTCAGGACCAGGGCGTTGCAGTCCTGGTTGAAGTACGCCGCCGTCCTGAAATAGCGCTGGTAGCGGGCAGGAGGCAGCGCGCCGGCGCCGCTGAGCAGCAGGGTGCGGGCGCTGAACTGGCTGCCGCAGAGGAGCTTCAGGGTGTTGTGGCCAACCCCCAGTGCCAGTTCCTGCATCTGTCTGCGCCGCGTCGGGCCGGGCAGGCGAATCTCGATCAGCAGCCGCGGCGCCTGGCGATCGCTGCGATCGAGTTGCACATCGATGCCGGGGCTGTGATAGCCGATGAACCGCGAGATCTCCTCCAGCGCCTGGCCCACCGTGGCCGAGTTCCGCGCAATCAGCGCCACCGGGCCGAGCACCTGCAGGTCCTGGTATTCCGCCATGCGCAGGCCCAGGTCGGGGCAATTCAGTTCATTCGCGGCGCATTCGAGCACGCCCACCAGGGCGCGCAGCGGCACCCGCGCCTCGTCGTCTTCGAGTGCGGCGGGGGCGATCTGGAAGCGCCGCAGCAGGTGCTCGCAATCCCCGCCGAGCTGGGCGACCAGCTGCGGAAAGCCAATGAACGAGGTGGTGCGGATGAGGGCGGTCACAGTCGTTTAAAATCAAAAATCAGTCGTTGAAAGTCAATTAATGTGCGCCTCGGCGGCGAAGAATTCCAGCGGTCTGCGCCGAGAACTGCTGCTCGGCGCGTATCGCCCGCGAACCGAGAAGAACAAGTATGGAATTCGACTACATCATCGTTGGTGCCGGCTCGGCCGGCTGCGTACTGGCCAATCGTCTGAGCGCCGACCCCTCGGTCCGGGTGTGCCTGCTGGAGGCCGGTTCGGAAGACACCTCGCCGCTGATCCACACGCCGATCGGCGTCGCCGCCATCCTGCCGACCCGCCACGTCAACTGGGCGCTGCAGACGGTTCCGCAACCCGGCCTGGGCGGGCGTGTGGGCTACCAGCCGCGCGGCAAGACCCTCGGCGGCAGCAGCTCGATCAACGGCATGATCTACATTCGCGGGCATCGCAGCGACTACGACGACTGGCAGGACCTGGGCAACGCAGGCTGGGGCTATGACGACGTGCTGCCGTACTTCCGCAAGAGCGAGGGCCATCACCTCGGTGGCTGTGATTACCACGGTGGCGATGGCGAGCTCTATGTCGGCCGGGTGCAGCCGCACGCGGTCACCAATGCCTTCCTCGATGCGGCCCAACAGGCCGGGCACGCGCGCAACGCCGACTTCAACGGTGTCGAGCAGGAAGGGGTGGGGCACTACGACGTGACCATCCGCGAGGGGCGCCGCTGGAGCACCGCCTCGGCCTTCCTCAAGCCCATCCGCGAGCTGCGCGGTAACCTCACGGTGATTACCGGAGCCCAGGCCCAGCGCATCCTGCTGCAGGGTAAACGCGCCGTGGGCATGCAGGTGTCGGTCAAGGGCGAGCGCCTGGAGCTCAAGGCGCGCAAGGAAGTCCTGCTCAGCGCAGGGGCGTTCGGCAGCCCGCAGTTGCTGATGCTGTCGGGTATCGGCGCAGAGGCCGATCTCAAGCCCCACGGCATCGCCCTGCAGCACGAACTGCCCGGCGTGGGCAAGAACCTCCAGGACCACCCGGACTTCGTCGCCTGCTACAAGAGCCATGACACCAGCCTGCTGGGCATCTCCGTCCGAGGCACGGTGCGCATGGGCAAGGCCTTCATCGATTACACCCGCCAGCGCACCGGCCCCTTCGCCAGCAACTGCGCCGAGAGCGGCGGCTTCCTCAAGACCTCGGCGGACCTGTCGCGCCCGGATATCCAGCTTCACGCGGTGATCGGCCCGATCGACGACCACGGCCGCAAGCTGCACTGGGGGCATGGCTTCAGCTGCCACGTCTGCGTGCTGCGACCGAAAAGCATCGGCAGCGTCGGCCTGAACTCGGCCGACCCCTTCGCCGCGCCGCGCATCGACCCCAACTTCCTCGGCCATGACGACGACGTCAGCACGCTGCTCAAGGGCTACCGCATGGTCCAGGACATCGCCGGCCAGGCGCCGCTCGCCCGATACGGCCTGAAGGATATGTACGGCCAGAACCTCTCCAGCGACGAGCAACTGATCGAGCTGCTGCGCAAGCGCACCGACACCGTCTACCACCCGGTCGGCACCTGCAAGATGGGCAGCGACGAGATGGCGGTCGTGGACGGGCAACTGCGCGTGCACGGCATCGAAGGCTTGCGCGTCGTCGACGCCTCGATCATGCCCACCCTGGTCGGCGGCAACACCAACGCCCCGTCGATCATGATCGCCGAGCGGGCTGCGGAGTGGATCATCGCGGCGTGAGTTACGCCTGCCTGGCCAGGTGGGCCCGTCAGCGAATCCCCAGCGCGTGATCCAGCGACCAGCTGCCCGCGCCGCGGCCGATCAGCAACAGCAGCAGACCCGCCCAGACCAGGTGGGTGGGCCAGGCGTCCGGATAGACAAACACTTCGATCACCGTAGTCATCCCCAGCAGTGCCAGGGCCGAAAGGCGGGTGCACAAGCCGAGCACCAGCAGCAGGGGGAAGAAGTGTTCCGCGTAGGTCGCCAGGTGCGCGGCGATCTCCGGTGGCAGCAGCGGCAGCCGGTACTCGGTGCGGAACAGCTCGTAGGTGCTCGGGGTGATGGTCAGGAGGCCGTCGACCTTGGTGCGCCCGGAGAGGAAGAAGGTCGCGGCGATGCCGATTCGCGCCACCAGGCAGAGCAAGGTGTCGCCGAGCAGGTGCTGGAGGAAGTCGGCAAGGCGATTCCAGCGCTGGCGCAGGCCGGCGCGGGGATGGGTAGTGCGGGCGATGTCCATGATGACCTCCTCACGCGAGGTGGATGGGACGGAAAACACCGGCGCCGAGCAGGCGGCCGAACAGGTCGTGGAAGTCGAGATCCGCTTGCGCGTCGAGTGCCAGGGCCGAAGCCCGGTCGAGGTCACTACCGCTCGCGCAAGCGTCGAGGAAGGCGCAGCTCCCGACTTCCAGCGCGTGCCAGGCGACGCCCTCGGCATGGCCGACCAGCAGCGCACCTTCACCCTGCCAGGGCAGCTCCTCCGGTATCGGCAGGGCTTCGCGGTTGCAACGCCAGAGGCTGTAGATCGGTTGCTCGGCAAACCAGCGCCAGCGTACGCAGGCGCGCGGCTCCAGGTGGCAGGTGGCGAGGTCGGAAGCCGTCATGCCGGCCAGGCTGGTGAGGTCGAGCAGTGCCTCCTGCGGCGCGACGAAGGCCTCGGTCCACAGCCGGTCCAGGCGTGCCACGGCGCCCAGGTAGGGCAGCTCGCGTGCGGGTGCGAAGGCGTCGAGGAAGTCGGCGAAGCCCTCGCCGTAGAGAATCAGGCGGGCGTCGCCTGGCGGCGTCTCGCGGGCGTGGATGGCCGCTGCGGCGCGAAGCCAGTCGGTGCCGACCAGACGTTCTATGGTCGGGAAGTTGTCGCACAGGGCATCGACGCAGCCCTTGAACACGGTGTTGCGATACACCTCGAAGGCCGCCTGGGAAATCACGTCTTGCAGCGCGGGGGCAGGGCGGCGATAGAGGGCTTCGACGAAGTCGTCCTGGAAGCTGCCGAGCGAGCGGTTCATGGCTTCACCTGCGTCAGGTTGAGGATCGCCTGCGCGAGCTCGCGCTCGGCCAGCAGTTCGTCGAAGGCGGGCAGATGGTCGTCGCGCTCGATCAGTGTCGGCCTCGGGCCGATGCGCTGGATCAGGTGCTCGTAGAGCGCCCAGACCGGTTCGGCGATCGGCGCGTCATGGGAGTCGATCAGCAGTTCGCCGCCCTCGTCGCTGCTGTGCCCGGCCAGGTGGATTTCGAGGATGGCCGCCGCGGGGAAACGGTCGAGGTAGCGCCTGGCATCGAAGCCAAGATTTTGCGCGCTGACATGTACGTTGTTGACGTCGAGCAGCAGGCCGCAGCCGGTGCGCAGCGCGAGCTCCGTGAGGAATTCGATTTCGTCCCAGTCGTGGCCCTCCAGGCGCAGGTAATGGCTGGGGTTCTCGATGGCGATGCGTCGGCCCAGGGCTTCCTGGGTGCGCTGGATGTTCTCGGTCAAGCGCACCAGGGCTGCCTGGCTGCGCGGGAAAGGCAGCAGGTCCGGCAGGTACTGGCCGCGCCAGGTCGACCAGGCCAGGTGCTCGGAAATCAGCTGCGGCTGCACGCGCTCGACCAGTGCGCGCAGGCGTTGAAGGTGTGCCTCGTCAGGCGCGGCGTCGGCCGCCAGGGACAGCGAGACCCCGTGCAGCGACAGCGGATGCCGCCCGGCGATCCGCTCCAGCCAGGCAAGGCGGGGACCGCCGACCATGTAGTTCTCCGGGTGAACTTCGAACCAGAGACCCTGGGCGGAGCAGGCCAGGGCCTGGGCGTAGTGTTCACCCTTGAGCCCGAGCCCGGCGCCCGGTTGATGGAATGCGTTCATGGTCGGCGGCCTGGGCTCAGGCTTTGGTCGGAGTCAGCGAGCCCATGCCATGGGGCGTCTTGATGGTGGTGCAGGTGCCGGCCGGGACGTTCTTCCAGTGCATGCCGTCGTAGTCCTTCTTGGCGCTCCCGGCGCAGGTGGTGCCGGCACCGGCCTTGCAGTCGTTCTTGCCGGCCATGGCAACGCCGTAGCATTTCTCCATGGCCGCGCCATTGCTGGCCTTGGTATTCATGTCGTCGGCCAGGGCAGTGCCGGTGATGGCGGCAAGGGCGAGGGCGGCGGTGGCGAGGGTCAGGGTTTTCATGGTGCGGTCTCCCGTTCGGTTGTGGGGCCGCGGAAGGCTTTCCGGCGGCTCGATGAGTAGTTCGCCGGGGGAGGCGGTCCGGTTACAGCCGCGCGAAATTTTTTTTGAGAAATTTTCGGCGCGGCCCTAACGTATTGAACGAAGGCCTGTTTTTTTCGCAGGCGGACGATTCGCCAGCGGGCTGGGGGCGAGATCGGAAAAGAATTCACCTTCGGTGTAACCAGGACGGTCGATGCAACGAACTACCAGCCAGGAAGCATTGATCGCGCGCGAGGCGCAGCTGCAGGCGTTGCTGCTGCGCGGCATGGATGGTGACGGCAGGGCCTACCGCGAGTTCCTCAGTGCGCTGGGTACGCACCTGCGGGCCTTCCTGGGCCGGCGCCTGAGTCAACGCCCCGGTGAGGTCGAGGACCTGCTGCAGGAAGTGTTGCTGGCGGTACACAATGCCCGCCACACCTACCGTGCCGATCAGCCGCTGACCGCCTGGGTGCAGGCCATCGCGCGCTACAAGCTGGCGGACCACTTCCGCGCCTTCGCGCGCCGGGAGGCGCTCCACGATCCGCTGGCGGATGACGAGGGAGAGCTGTTCGCCGTCGAGGAGGGCGAACCTGCACAGGCCAGCCGCGATCTCGGCAAGCTGCTGCAACAGCTCCCCGACAAGCAGCGCCTGCCGATCGTCCACGTGAAGCTGGAAGGTCTTTCGGTGGAGGAAACCGCCAGTCTGACCGGGCTTTCCAGCTCTGCCGTGAAGGTCGGCATCCACCGCGGGCTCAAGGCCCTGGCGACTATCATCCGAGGATTGCGAAGCGATGAAGACCAATGAACTGATCGACCTGCTGAGCACAGGCGAAGGCGCAGTGGACCGTCACGTCTCGGGCAAGCGCTTCGCCATCGCCCTGGCCGCTGGTGTCCTGGGTGCTCTGCTGCTGATGGCGGCGCTGTTCGGCGTGCGGCCCGACCTGGGCGAGGTCGCACGCACTCCGTTGTTCTGGGCCAAGGTCGCGCTGCCCGGCAGCCTGGCACCGCTCGCCCTGTGGCTGAGCAGCCGTCTGGCGCGACCGGGCGTGAGTGGCGGAGCGGCCTGGGTGCTGCTGGCGCTGCCCGTGCTGCTGGTGTGGATAGGCGGAGCGGTAGAGCTGGCCGGAGTACCCGCCGACGCCCGCACCAGCCTGATCCTCGGCAAGACCTGGCGTACCTGTCCGCTGAATATTGCGCTGCTCTCGGTGCCGACTTTCATCGGCGTGTTCTGGGCCCTGCGCGGCCTTGCGCCAACCCGTCTGCGTATTGCCGGCGCAGCCGGTGGCCTGCTGGCGGGAGCCACGGCGACCCTGGCGTACTGCCTGCACTGCCCTGAAATGGGCATTCCGTTCTGGGGTGTCTGGTACCTGCTCGGCATGCTACTGCCAACCGGGCTGGGTGCAGTGCTCGGGCCGCGCCTGTTGCGCTGGTAGTTGCGCCAGCGGATTTGCCCGTGGGAGGTTGCGGCGCCTTGCGTGTTGCCGCGCCAGCGGGCACCGGGGTTTTGCGTTGCAGGCGCGGGGCCGAACGGTAATGCCGCAGTGAAATGCGTCGTGCAGGCCGACGCGGATTGCCCAAGTGGCTTTTGATGTCCTTCGAGGCTTTGTCTGCATTCAGCGGAAGCTATCGACCCAAAACGGACGCTGGAGTGTCGCTGCCTCTCGGACGACATGCCTCTTCAGAGACGCGCCCAAGGGGATTTCGTCGGCTCATTCATCTAGATGATGCAATGCTCGTGAAAGCACGCGATGCTAGTGGCGTTTTGATTTCACTCGTGCGCTTGAGAAGCTAAGGCATGGGTGGGCAACGATCTAGCCGACCAAGGTGCAATCATGAAGAGTCGAGTCATTGGGGTTCTCCTCTCAGGGATTGCCTTGGCTCAGGTAGCGGCTGCAGATGAGTGTGATTGCAGCCTAGAGCAGGGCCGGTGCACGGCCAGCATTCAGGTTTCACCGACCGGTACGACCAAGGGCCTGTATAGCGCTGATCTTGGTATCTCCACCAGTGTCAGTCAGTGCGCCAAGGTCGAGTATCACGTCGACAGTACTCCTTACTTCACCGTCCTACCGCGTGGGGCTGGCGAAGATCGTATTCAAGGGACATCGGCAGAGCCACTGTCATCCCAGCGCGTGCAAGTCGAGCGCTGTGTGGTCTGTGCGACCAAGGGTCAGAAGTCGACGAATCAGCAGAGCTCAGACCGTGGGAGCTCTACGGCCGAGGACATTTTCGGCAATGCTTTGGACGCCGATCAGCAGTTCGATGCGAGCGCAAAGGACAGGCGTTTCGAAGAGATCGAGGCGAACAATCCTATGCCCAGTTCGGCGTCTCTCATGGGCCTCACGAGTTCCGTGCAGCAGATCCAGGGTGCCGTGCAGATTCAGGAGCAGCAGGCGGCAGCGCTGAACGCATTGAAGGACGCGCAGCGGGAGGTCGAGGCGGCCCGGCAAAGAGGATCTGCCAGCTCGCAGGGCGCTGGTAAAAAGCTCCAAGGCGAAGAGACAACTCAGCATGTGAAACAAGTGAAATGCCGTGGCATCCCAGGGGAGGGAGTATGCTGAAAGAGCTAACGAAAAAGAGAACTGCTCCCTTCATTGGCCTGCTCCTTATCCCGATTTTGAGCCTGGCAGGGTGTGCTTCGATACCGGCTCAAAGGCCTATTACCCAAGGCATCTTCGAGGGTGCGCCGGCGCAGTCGCCTGAGAAGCGGGTGGTGGGAGGAGCGGACAAGATCGCAGTAGTCCTGATCAGCGAAAACACCAAGGCGAACGTCGAATATCTCAAGGAGCGCAAATCCAGCAAGGAAGACAGCGCGGTGCTGCGGGCAGTAGGACAGGGCGCCACACTGGACGCATTCGCAGAAGCACTAGACCCTAGCTTCGCTCTCAACTGGATGGCCAAGAAGCTCAAGACCGAGTTCGGAACGGTCAAGTTGGTGTCCAGCCCTGCACAATTGGGCGCATCACACTACGACTACCTGGTCGTGCTCGACGCAGTCTTTCTGACGACTACCTGGGGAAAGGACAGCGCGACCGCGAGTTTCACTACGCAATTCTATGATGCGCGCCAACAGCACATCGCCGACGTTAGCAGTTACCGCGATACGGCTGTCAGGAGTGGCGCGAGTGGCCCGCATGGAGTCGATCTTTTCCGCGCCAACCATCAGGTGCGCGTCGCTGCGCTGGAGGAGTGGGGCACCAAGCTCGACAGCTTCGTTGAGCAGCCCGGAAGGCAGAGCGCCGTCTCGGGGGATACCGATGCCTGCGTAGAGGCCGCTCTGGCAGTTCAAAATCCTGCTCTGCGCCAGAAGGCCATTACCGCCTGCAACCCATAAGGTCAGAGCCCATCTCCTGGAGCGTCTGCTTCTGGCCGGTAGCTGCCTCTGGCGGAAGGCAGTTACCGACCCATAGCTAACTTTGCCAAGGCAGCTAACAAGTAAGCAATGCGGTGTTATAGCGACTGAAAGCAGCCACCCGGTTGATCATCCCTCCTGGTCTGCGACCTTCGCCGTCATGATTTGATAGTCGGAAGGGCCGAAGCCATTTTTCAGATAGGCACTGATGGCCGCTGAGTTTTCCTTGTGTACGTACAGGCGGAGTTCAAGCGCTTTTGCTTGTGTGGCCTCTTGTTGAACAGTATCGAGCAGCAATTTGATCAAACCCTTTCCGCGATGATCCGGCTCGATGAACATGCTCTGAATCCACCAGTAGTGCCCCGCATTCCAATCGCTCCACTCCTTTACCACGGAGACGTTTCCGATGACGACACCGGCGGTTTCCAAGACCCAGTATGTCGCATAGGAGTTGTCCTCCAGAGCGGTAAGCACGCCCTCGCGGACGTTGGCTCCGATCTCGGAACCTTCCGCATCTACGGCTTCGGCAATGGTGAACTGCACGAGTTTTTCCAAGTCGCTGACAGTGGCTGGACGAACGGAGTAGCTCATCGATCTCTCGCTAGGCTTCGGGTTGAAGGTGGGGCACCAGTTAACCATACCCGCTAACGGAAGAGACTGACCGTCCGCTTCTGGCCGATAGCGGACGCCGATAGCAGATCGCCCGCCCTGGCTCTCAGTGGATCGTCGGGAAGCGCTCTTTCACCAGTGTCCGGGCCTGCCAGGCCATCTGGTCGAGCAGGCGGTCGCGTTTCTTCTCCGCTTCGCGCATCGCCTTGCTGCCGTTCTGCTTCACCAGGTAGGTGTGGATCTGCCGCACTTCCTTGGACTGGTAGATCGGCGCGAGGTCCTGCACCGCGACCATGCCGTCGGAGCGGTGGTCGCGGGTGTTCAGCAGCACGTGCGGGCCCTGCGCCGCCAGCAGCTGGAAACCCATGGCCTCGAACAGCGGCGCCTTGGCCGCCGCGCAGGCCAGTTCGGCGTGGGGGCGGTGTTCGATCATCTTCTGCAACAGGGCGCGGGCAATGCCTTTGCGTCGGTGGCTGGCCTGGACGGCGAGGTAGGCCAGGGTGCAGGCCTCGGCGTCGTCCTGGCTGGGCAGGTAGAGGGCGAAGCCGAGCACCTGCGACGGGTCTTCGTCGTCGAGGGCGAGGATCAGCCGTGCGGGACTTTCCGGGGAACCGTCCATGGCCTGCAGGTACAGGTGCACCTCGAAGCCGATCACGTACTGGTACAGCTGGAACAGCGGGTTGCTCGGCGTCAGCGGCACCGGGCTGATGTCGCTGAAGTAGTCCACCACCATCTGCAGCACCTGGCTCTTCAGGGATTCGGGAGGAGAGGTGTCGAGGATGGCGAGGGTGAACATCTGCAGCGGGCTCCGGGGCATCGGTGTGGGCGCCATTGTAACCTCCGCCGGCGCCGACCGATTCATCCGCCTGGCATTCAACCCTGCCAGCCGCCACCGAGGGTCTTGTACAGGGTCACCCGGTTGACCTGCTCGGAGAGCTCCAGGCTGATCAGCGTCTGCTGCGCCGAGTACAGCGAGCGCTGTGCGTCGAGCACCTCGAGGAAGCTCTGCGAGCCCTGCTTGTACAGCGCCAGCGACAGGTCGTAGCTCTTCTCGGTGGCCTGGGTGAGGCTGCGCTGGGCATCCAGGCGTTCGCTGATGTGGCCGCGCACCGAGAGGGCGTCGGCGACTTCGCTGAAGGCGGTCTGCAGGGTCTTCTCGTACTGGGCGACGTCGATGTCGCGGGTGATCTTCGCCGCGTCGAGGCTGGCCTGGTTGCTGCCGGCGTTGAAGATCGGCAGGTTGATCGACGGGGCGAAGCTCCAGGCGCGGCTGCCGGACTTGAACAGGCCGGACAGCTCGCTGCTGGCGCTGCCGCCACTGGCGGTCAGGGTGACGCTGGGGAAGAAGGCCGCACGCGCTGCGCCAATGTCGGCGTTGGCGGCCTTGAGCGTGTGCTCGGCAGCCAGTACGTCGGGGCGGCGCTGCAGTAGGGTCGAGGGCAAGCCTGCCGGGACGTTGACCAGCAGCGCCGCGTCGAGCCTGGCGTCGCCGGGCAGCAGGCTGTCGTCGAGGCGCTCGCCCACCAGCAATTCCAGCGCGTTGCGGTCCTGCTCGACCTGGCTTGCGTAGTTGGCCACGTCGGCGCGCGCGGACTCCACGGTGCTCAGCGACTGCGCCAGGCTCAGCCCGGACTGGCCGCCCAGGCCATGGCTCTGCTGTGTCAGCTCGTAGGTCTTCTGCTGACTGGCGTAGGTTTCTTTCGCCAGAGTCAGCAGTTGCTGGTCGGCGGCCAGAGTCATCCAGGCGCTGGCGACTTCCGCCACCAGGCTGATCTGCGTGCTGCGGCGGGTCTGCTCCAGGGACAGGTAGTCCTCCAGCGCAGCGTCCTTGAGGTTGCCCAGGCGACCGAACAGGTCCAGCTCGTAGCTGCTCACGCCGAGGCCGACGCTGTACTGGCTGCTGACTGCGTTGCTGCCGTCGGACACCGAGCGTTGGCGGGTGCCGTCGGCCGTGGCGGAGACCGCCGGGAACAGCGCCGAGCGCTGGATGCGGTACTGCGCCTGCTGGTACTCGACGTTCAGTGCCGCCACGCGCAGGTCACGGTTGTTGGCCAGGGCGCGGGCGACGGTGTCGCGCAGGCGGGCATCGACGAACAGCTCGCGCCAGACGATATCGGCGCTGGCCTGGCCGGCCGGCGTGGCGCTGGACCACTGGTTGGCCACCGGCGCCGCGGGGCGCTGGTAATCGGGGGCGAGGTTCACGCAGCCGCCGAGCATCAGTGCCAGGACCAGGGGAAGGGGGGACAGGCGCATCAGGCTTCTCCTTCAGCGGTGACGTCGCTGGTGGCTTTGCGGCGCGAGGCCAGGCGCTGCACCAGCACGTAGAACAGGGGAATGAAGAACAGGCCGAGCAGGGTGGCGGCAAGCATCCCGCCGAGCACACCGGTGCCGATGGCCTGGCGCCCGCCGGCGCCGGCGCCGCTGGACAGCGCCAGCGGCAGCACGCCGAGGATGAAGGCCAGGGAGGTCATCAGCACCGGGCGCAGGCGCACCCGCACCGCTTCCAGCGTGGCCGCCAGCAGGTCCTGGCCGCGCTCGTGGTTCTCCTTGGCGAACTCGACGATGAGGATGGCGTTCTTCGCTGCCAGGCCCACGGTGGTGAGCAGGCCGACCTGGAAGTAGACGTCGTTGGACAGCCCGCGCACGCCAGTCAGCAGCAGTGCGCCGAGGATGCCCAGCGGCACAACCAGCATCACCGCGAAGGGCACCGACCAGCTCTCGTACAGCGCCGCCAGGCAGAGGAATACGAAGAGGATGGAGATGGCGTAGAGCAGTGGTGCCTGGTTGCCGGCGAGGCGCTCCTGATAAGACTGGCCGGTCCAGGCGTAGCCGATGCCTTCGGGCAGCTGGGCCATGATCTGCTCGACCGCCGCCATGGCATCACCGGAGCTGACGCCGGCTGCCGGTTCGCCTACCAGCTCGTAGGAGCCGAAGCCGTTGTAGCGCTCCAGCAGCGGCGAGGCGGTGCTCCAGCGGGTACTGGTGAAGGCCGACAGCGGCACCATCGCGCTGCTGGAATTGCGCACGTACCAGTCGCCGATGTCCTCGGCCTGCATGCGCTTGTCGGCGTCGCCCTGGATGTAGACCTTCTTCACCCGCCCGGCATCGAGGAAGTCGTTGACGTAGCTGCCGCCCATGGCTGCGCTGAGGGTGTCGTTGATGTCGCCGGAAGCCACGCCCATGGCGCCGGCCTTGCGGTCATCGATGTCGACGTTGAGCTGCGGGGTGTCCTCAAGCCCCTGGGCGCGCACGTTGGCCAGGCGCGGGTCCTTGGCCGCCAGTTGCAGGAAGGTGTCGCGGGCCTTGAGCAGTTCGGCGTGGCCGAGGCCGGCGAGGTCCTGCAGCTGGATGTCGAAGCCGGAACTTTCGCCCAGGCCCTGGATGGCCGGCGGCGAGATGACGAAGACGTTGGCGTCGAGGATCTTCGACAGCGCCATGTTGGCGCGGCGCGCCACCGCTGCGGCACTGTGTTCCTCGCCCTGGCGCTCGCTCCAGTCCTTGAGCTTGATGAAGCCGCGCCCGGAGTTCTGCGCGTTGCCGCCGTTGCCCAGGCCGCGCACGGTGAGCACCGAGGCGACTTCCGGCTGCTGCAGTATGTACTGCTGCACTTCGCGGGTGACGTCCTGCAGGCGTTCGTCGGTGCCGCCCACCGGCAGGGTCATCATCATCATGAGCATGCCCTGGTCCTCGTCGGGGAGGAACGCGGTGGGCAACTTGTGGAACATCACGCCCACGCCGCCCAGCACCAGCGCATAGATCACCAGCGCGCGCAGCGGTCGCGCCAGCACGGCGCCGACGCCGCGCTGGTAGTCGCGCGAGCCACGCTCGAAGGTGCGGTTGAACCAGCCGAAGAAGCCGCGGCGCGGTTCGCCGTGCTGCGCGTCAGGCTTGAGCAGGGTGGCGCACAGCGCCGGGGTGAGGGTCATGGCGACCAGCACCGAGAGCGCCATGGCGGCAACCATGGTCACCGAGAACTGTCGGTAGATCACGCCGGTGGAGCCGCCGAAGAAGGCCATCGGCACGAACACCGCCGAGAGCACCACGGCGATGCCGACCAGTGCGCCGCTGATCTCGCCCATCGACTGGCGCGTCGCCTCGCGGGGCGACAGGCCCTTCTCGGCGATGATCCGCTCGACGTTCTCCACCACCACGATGGCGTCGTCCACCAGCAAGCCGATGGCCAGGACCATGCCGAACATGGTCAGGGTATTGATCGAGTAGCCCATCAGCGCGAGCACGCCGAAGGTGCCCAGCAGCACCACCGGCACGGCGATGGCCGGGATCAGGGTGGCGCGGATGTTCTGCAGGAACAGGTACATGATCAGCACGACGAGGGCGATGGCCTCGAACAGCGTCTTGACCACTTCCTCGATGGAGATCTTCACGAAGGGTGCGGTGTTGTAAGCCACTTCGCTGCGCAGTTGCAGGTTGCTGGGGAAGAATTTCGCCAGCTCATCGAGCTTGGCCTGCACGGCTTCGGAGACGTCCAGCGCGTTGGCGCCGGTGGCCAGGCTCACGGCCAGGCCACCGGAGGGCCGGCCGTTGTGTTCGGCGACCACGTCGTAGCTTTCGCTGCCCAGTTCCACGCGGGCCACGTCGGCCAGGGTCACCACCGCACCGTTGCTGGAGTACTTGAGCACCAGGTCGCGGAACTGCGCGGCGGTCTGCAGCTTGCTGCGCGCGCTGATGGTGGCGTTGAGCTGCTGGCCGGGACGGGCGGGCAAGGCGCCGAGCTGGCCGGCGGAGGTATCGACGTTCTGCGCGGTGAGGGCGCTGCTGACGTCCGAGGGCATCAGCGAGTACTGCTTGAGCTTGTCCGGGTCGAGCCAGATGCGCATGGCGTAGCTGGAGCCCAGGGTGGTGACTTCGCCGACGCCGTTGACCCGGCTGATCTGGTCGTACAGCGTGCTGGAGATGAAGTCGCTGATGTCGGTGGCGCTGACCTCGGGGTTGTCCGAGACCAGCGAGACGATGATCAGGAAGTCGCTGGCCGAGTTGCGGATCTCGATGCCCTGTTGCTGCACGGTTTCCGGCAGGCGCGCCTTGGCCTGCTCCAGCTTGGTCTGCACCAGCATCTGCGCGGTGTTGACGTCGGTGCCGGCCTCGAAGGTCAGGGTGATGGTGGCGCTGCCCGCCGAGCTGCTGCTGGAGGACATGTAGGTCAGGCCGTTGAGCCCGGTCATCTGCTGCTCGATGACCTGGGTCACCGAGTCTTCCATGGTCTTGGCCGAGGCGCCGGTGTAGGTGGCGTTGAGGCTGATCTGCGGCGGCGCGATGTTGGGGTACTGCGCCAGCGGCAGCTGGTAGATGGCGAGGATGCCGCCGAGCATCACCAGGATGGCGATGACCCAGGCGAAGATCGGCCGGTCGATGAAGAAGCGTGCCATGGCGTGGGCCTCAGTCGGTGCTGTCGTTGCGGGCGGTCAGGCTGGCGTCGCCGGCGTTGCCGTCCTTCCAGTCGATGGCCTGCACCGGCTGGCCGACGCGGACCTTCTGCAGCCCCTGGACGATCAGTTGGTCGCCGTCCTCCAGGCCCTTGCTCACCCACCAGCGGTTGCCCACGGCGCGGTCCAGGGTCAGCTCGCGCTGCTCGACCTTGCCATCTACCACCACCAGTGCGCTGGCGCCGCCGCGCTCGTCACGGCTGACGCCCTGCTGCGGTACCAGGATGGCGTCCTGTTGAACGCCTTCCTGCAACGTCGCCTTGATGTACATGCCCGGCAGCAGCAGGCCGTCGGGGTTGGGCACCAGGGCGCGCAGGGTCACGCTGCCGGTGCTCTCGTCGACACTCACGCCATTGAAGGTGAGGGTGCCGTCATGGGCATAGGTGCTGCCGTCTTCCAGCTGCAGGCTGATGCGTGCGGCGTCCTTCTCCTCGGCGCGGGTGAGCTTGCCTTCGGCCAGCTCGCGCTTGAGCCGCAGCAGGGTGGTGCTGGGCTGGGTGAAGTCGACGTAGATCGGGTCGAGCTGCTGCACGGTGGTCAGCGCAGTGGTCTGCTCGGCGGTGACCAGCGCGCCGGGCGTGACCGACGAAGTGGAGGTGCGGCCGGCGATGGGCGCATTGATCTTCGTGTAGCCGAGGTTGATCCGCGCGGTGCGCAGTGAGGCCTGGGCCGACTGCAGGCTGGCGCGGGCTTCGAGCAGGGAGGCCTGGGCGCTCTCGTTGTCCTCGGCGCTGATGGCGTCGATCTTCACCAGTTGCGCATCGCGCTTGGCTTTCAGCTCGGCCGCCTTGAGCGTGGCGCGCGCCGAAGTGACGCTGGCCTCGGCCTGGGCGAGGGCGGCCTCGTAGGTCTGCGGGTCGATCTGGTAGAGCGCCTGGCCGGCCTTCACCGTCTCGCCTTCCTCGAACAGGCGCTTGAGCAGAATGCCGCCCACCTGCGGACGGATCTCGGCGACCAGGTGTGCGCTGGCGCGGCCGGGCAGGGTGGTGCTCAGGGCCTGGGGTGCGCTGGCGACGTGGTACACCGCGACTTCCTGCACCGGCAGGCCGGGTGCGGTGGCGCTCTCGTCGCGGCAACCGCCGAGGACGAACAGGCCGGCGCCCAGCAACAGCGCGCGGGTCAATGGAGAGAGCGGAGAAAGGGAGGGGAAGAAGGAGGACATCCGTGGGACTCCGGACCGGAATGATTTTCACGGTCCAGACTGCTCGGCAAATGTGCAGCAACTGTGCAGAAAAGTGGGAGATTGCCCGCGCTGCCTTGCCCCGTGCGGGGGGCCGCGCTTCAATGACGGCAGTTTCGATTGCCCCGGCGGTGCCATGAAAGTCAGCCTTTCCAGCAAGTTCTTCCTGGCCATGCTCGCGGTGTGCGCCTTCGCCGTACTGGGCATGGTGTTCGCCGCCTACCTAAGCCTGAAGTACGGCTTCCTCGGCTACCTCAACCAGCAGGCCGAGGAGCGCATGGAGCGCATCGTCCCGCGCATCGAGCAGGCCTACGCGCAGCACGGCAGCTGGGACTTCATCCGCCGCGACCAGGACCAGTGGTTCGAGCTGCTGCGTCCGGACGACATCAAGGACGACAAGACCTTCGACCCCAGCCTGCTCACCGTCTCCGACCTTACCGGCGCCTTCGTCCGCTTCGCCCTGCTGGACGAGCAGCGCCGGTCGATCATCGGCTACCGCGCCGCCGCCGGCGACATGCTGCTGCGGCCGATCAACTATCAAGGCCGCGTGGTCGGCTGGATGGCCCTGGCGCCGCTGCAGTCGGTGACCAGCGTCGGCGACCGGCGCTTCCAGCTCAACCAGCTGCGCTCCAGCCTGCTGGTGGGCCTGGCCTGCCTGCTGGGCACCGCGGTGATCGCCTGGTGGCTGACCCGAGCGCTGCTGCGGCCGATCCGCGAGGTGGCCCGCGCCACCCATCAGCTGGCCGCCGGCGATTACGCGATCCAGGTGCCGGTGCGCTCCCAGGACGAAGCCGGGCAACTGGCCGGCGACTTCAACCGCATGGCCTCCACCCTGGCCGGTAACGAGCGCATGCGCCGCGACTTCATGGCCGACATCTCCCACGAACTGCGCACGCCGCTGGCGGTGATGCGTGCCGAACTGGAGGCGATGGAAGACGGCATCCGCCCGCTGGACGCCACCGCGTTGCGCTCGCTGCAGGGCGAGGTGGGCGCGCTGACCAAACTGGTGGACGACCTGTTCGAGCTGTCCCTGGCCGAAGTCGGTGGGCCGACCTACCGCCGCGAGCGCATCGACCTGCGCGTGCTGCTGCCGGTGGTGGCCGAGGCCTTCCAGGCGGGCTTCGCCGAGCGCGGCCTGAGCCTGCGCGTGGAGCTGCCGGAACAGCCGCTGTGGGTGCTGGGCGACGAGTCGCGCCTCGGCCAGCTGCTGCACAACCTGCTGGAAAACAGTCGCCGCTACACTGACAGCGGCGGCCAGACCGTGCTGCGCGCGCTGCGCGACGGCGAGCGGGTGCTGGTGCAGTGCGAGGACAGCGCGCCGGGCGTGGACGCCGCCTCGCTGGAGCGGCTGTTCGAACGCTTCTACCGTGCCGAACGTTCGCGCAACCGCGCCAGCGGCGGCACCGGGCTCGGCCTGGCGATCTGCCGGGGCATCGCCGAGGTGCACGGCGGCCGGCTGAGCGCCAGGGCATCCGAGCTGGGCGGTTTGCTGCTGACACTGGAACTGCCGGTCGCCGGAGGTGAAGCGTGAGCCAGGGCAATATCCTGCTGGTGGAAGACGAACCCAAGCTGGCCGCGCTGGTGGGTGACTACCTGCGCGCCGCCAGCTTCGAGGTGGAACACATCGCCGACGGCCTGCAGGTGGTCCCGGCGGTTCGCCAGAATCACTACGACCTGATGCTGCTCGACCTGATGCTGCCGGGCCGCGACGGTCTCGACATCTGCCGCGAGCTGCGCGGCTTCAGCCGCCTGCCGATCATCATGATGACCGCGCGGGTCGACGAGATCGATCGTCTGCTCGGCCTGGAACTGGGCGCCGACGACTACATCTGCAAACCCTTCTCGCCGCGCGAGCTGGTGGCGCGGGTCAAGGCCGTGCTGCGGCGCACCGGTACCCAGGCGTCGAGCTTCGGCCTGGAGCTGGATGCGCGCACCTTCCACGCGCGCTACCAGGGCATCGTGCTGGACCTCACGCCGGTGGAGTTCCGCATGCTCGCCGCGCTGGCGGCGCGGCCGGGCCAGGTGCTGTCGCGCGACCAGCTGATGAACCACATCTACCAGGACCATCGCGTGGTGGCCGACCGTACCGTGGACAGCCACGTGAAGAACCTGCGGCGCAAGCTGACCGCCATCACCCCGGCGGTCGACCCGATCCGCTCGGTGTACGGAGTGGGCTACAGCCTGGAGTGCGAGTAGACCGGCGGGCGGATCGCGGCTTGCCCTGTGCCGATTCCGGTCAATGCTCTATCGCTCCGCCAGGGCCCTGCAATCGCCTGGCGGGCAAGTGGCCGATGAGCGAGCTTTCCCCGCGCTTGATATGCATCAACGGGGTTTCGCCCTGGCCGAGCACACTGGTCCGGTCGGCCGGCCCGCGGCGATCCAGCGGCCCGCGCCGTCTCCGGCCATGGGCACCCATGGCGCATTCCGAGCAAGGAGAAAGAGCGATGGCAATGATGAAAGCGGCGATCTTCGTGGAGCCGGGGCGAATCGAACTGGCGGACAAGCCCATCCCGGAGATCGGCCCCAACGACGCGCTGATCCGCATCACCACGACCACCATCTGCGGCACCGACGTGCATATCCTCAAGGGCGAATACCCGGTGGTGAAGGGCCTCACCGTCGGCCACGAGCCGGTCGGGATCATCGAGAAGCTCGGCAGCGCCGTGAAGGGCTACCGCGAAGGCCAGCGGGTGATTGCCGGTGCGATCTGCCCGAACTTCAACTCCTATGCCGCGCAGGATGGCGTCCCCTCCCAGGACGGCAGCTACCTGATCGACAGCGGCCGCTGCGCCTGCCACGGCTACAAGGCCACCGCCGGCTGGCGCTTCGGCAACCTGATCGACGGCACCCAGGCCGAGTTCGTGCTGGTGCCGGACGCCGAAGGCAACCTTGCGCCGATTCCCGACAGCCTCACCGACGAACAGGTACTGATGTGCCCTGACATCATGTCCACCGGCTTCAAGGGCGCCGAGAACGCCAACATCCGCATCGGTGACACCGTGGTGGTCTTCGCCCAGGGGCCGATCGGCCTGTGTGCCACCGCCGGCGCGCGTCTTCTGGGCGCCTCGACCATCATTGCGGTGGACGGCAACGCGCACCGCCTGGACATCTCCCGCAGCATGGGCGCCGACGGCACCCTGGACTTCACGCAGTGCGACGTGGTGGAGGAGGTGATGAAGCTCACCGGCGGCCGTGGCGCCGACTCTTCCATCGAATGCCTGGGCCTGCCGAGCACCTTCGAGCAGGCGATGAAAGTGCTCAAGCCGGGTGGGACGCTGTCGAGCCTGGGCGTTTATTCCAAGGACGTGCAGATTCCGCTGTCCGCCTTCGCCGCCGGCCTGGGCGACCACCGGATCAACACCGCGCTGTGCCCCGGCGGCAAGGAGCGCATGCGCCGGCTGATGAGCATCATCGAGTCGAACCGCGCTGACTTCGGCTCGCTGGTCACGCACCACTATGCGCTCGACGACATCGTCAACGCCTACGACCTGTTCGCCCACCAGCGCGACGGCGTGCTGAAGATCGCCATCAAGCCCTGAAGCGGGGCAGGGCATGACCTTCTGCCGGATCTCGTTGCCGGCAGAAGGGCTCTTCCCGCGCTGTTCGATTCGTTGATCCACCAGCCCGCGCAGCCGAATTGCGCAGGGCAGGGCAAATCCAGTATTGTTGAGAACGATTATCATGTTTAACAAAACTGGACGTTCATGGACAGCGAGCGGGCATTCGAAAGGGATGTTGAGCGGCTTTACATTGCCCACCACGGCTGGTTGAAGGGCTGGCTGCGCCGCCGCCTGGGCGGACACGCCGATGCCGAAGACCTGGCACACGATACCTTCGTGCGCGTGATGCGCTCGCGCAGCGCCATCGCCGATCTGCGCCAGCCGCTGGCCTACCTCGCCACCATTGCCAACAGCCTGCTGATCAACCGCTGGCGCCGCCAGGCGGTCGAGCGCGCCTACCTGGAAGCACTGGCCGCGCGCCCGGAAGCGCTGGCGCCGTCCGAGGAAGAGCGCCTGCTGCTGATCGAAGCGCTGGTGGACATCGACGAACTCCTGCACGGCCTTGCGCCGCACGTGCGGGAAATCTTCCTGATGTCGCAGCTCGACGGCCTGACCTACCCGCAGATCGCCCTGCACCTGGAACTGAGCGTCAACCAGGTGCAGAAGGCCATGAGCAAGGCCTTCGCCGCCTGCTACGCGAGCCGGTTCGAGTGAGCGCCATGTCCCGCGACAGCGATGCCCGCCCGATCTCCGCCGTTATCCGCGACCAGGCGATTGCCTGGTTCACCCTGGCCCAATCCGGCTGCATGAGTGATGTCGAGCAACGCCAGTTGCTGGTCTGGCGCGAAGCGAGCAGCGAGCATGAGCGCGCCTGGCAGCGCCTGAGCAGCATCCCGCTCGGCCTGCAGCGCCACGCCGACCGGCTGGCCGATCCGCTGGCGCGGCAACTGGCCGGGCGCCGGCACTACGACGAGATGGACCGGCGCAAGGCGCTCAAGGTGCTGGTCGGTTTCGGCCTGCTCGGTGGCCTGGCCTGGCAGGGGCGCGACAGGTCCTGGGTACAGGGCGCCATGGCGGATTACCGCACCGCAACCGGGGAGCGTACCGAGCGGACACTGCCCGATGGCACCCGGCTCTGGCTCAACACCGCCACGGCGGTCGACCTGCATTACACCGACCGCGTTCGTGAGCTGCGCCTGCGTTACGGCGAGATCGAGATCCTCACTGCCCGCGACAGCGCCGGGCGGCCGTTGCGGGTCGTCAGCGACGACGCCGTGCTGCAACCGCTGGGCACGCGCTTTCGCGTCCGGCGCGAGCACGACGGCCGTGGCACCTTGCTGGCCGTGACCCAGGGGCGCGTCGCCGCCAGTTCGTTGGCCGGCGGCGAGGCGAGGGTGATCGAGGCTGGCTCCCAGGCCCGTATCGGTGCGGCAGGCGTCAGCGCACCACAGGCGCTGGACCTGAACGAGGGTGCCTGGGTCGACGGCTATCTGGTGGCCGAACGCATGCGCCTGGCGGACTTTCTCGCCGAACTGGATCGCTATCGCCCCGGCTTGCTGCGCTGCGACCCCGCCGTCGCTGGCATCCGTCTGAGCGGCTCCTACCCGCTGGGTGACACCGACCAGGTGCTGGCGATGCTGCAGGACAGCCTGCCGGTGAGCATCCGGCGCCGCACCCGTTACTGGGTGACGGTAGGCCCGCGCTGAGGCCTTGAGGACCGCCAGAATGCGCCAATGAAAATAATTCTCGAAAAGTCGGCAGGTTTTCGTTTCTCGCGTGGCCTAGGGAGAAATCCCTGCTCGCAACCGCGGGCCAACAACGAGAAACGGACCCTCTGCCCATGACGCTTCACCCCATTTCCCGCGCCCTGCGCCAGTCACTCGGCCTGGCCCTGCTGTCCTGCTCCACGCTCACCCTGCTGCCGGCCATGCCGGTGCAGGCCGAATCGACCGCCAGCCGCACCCAGCAGTACGCCATCCCCGCCGGCCCGCTGGACCAGGTGCTCGGCGAGTTCGGCCGCCGCGCCGGCATCCCGATCTCGGTGAATGCGGGCCTGACCGAAGGCAAGCGCAGTGGCGGGCTGAACGGCGAGTACGGCATCGAGGATGGCTTCGCCCGCATTCTTTCCGGAACCCGGCTGACGGTGCGTCACCTGGACAACGGCGGCTACGGCCTGGTGCCCGCGCCGTCGGACGCGGTGCTGGAGATGGACGCCACCACTGTCTCCAGCCAACTGCTGGACCCGACCACCGAGGGCACCAACTCCTACAGCGCCCGCGCGGTGACCATCGGCAAGGGCGCACACAGCCTGCGTGAGACGCCGCAGTCGGTCACCGTCCTGACTCGCCGCTACATGGATGACCAGAACATCACCACCATCGAGCAGGCGATGGAGAAGACGCCGGGCATCGCCGTGTACGAGTCGCCCATGGGCGGCAAGTATTTCTATTCCCGTGGCTTCATGATGCAGGGGCAGTACCAGTACGACGGCGTACCGCTGGATGTCGGCGGCGAGTACGTGCAGGCGAACAGCTTTTCCGGCGACATGGCCTTCTACGATCGCGTTGAGGTACTCAAGGGCGCGGCGGGTATGATGAAGGGCTCGGGCAGCAGCACCGGTGGCGTCAACTTCGTGCGCAAGCGCGGCCAGGCCGTGCCGGAGACCAAGCTGTCGCTGTCGGCCGGCAGCTGGGACAACTACCGGGGCCAGGTCGACGTGGGCGGGCCGCTCAACGAGTCCGGCACCCTGCGTGGCCGCACCGTGGTGGCGTTGCAGGATCGCCAGTATTTCTACGATGTCGGCAAGCGCAACGACCAGATTCTCTATGGCGCACTGGATTACGACGTCAGCCCCGACACAACGCTGGGCCTGGGCGTCGCCTACGAAAAGCTCGACGCGACACCCTGCTGGCACGGCCTGCCGCGCTACAGCAATGGCAAGGACCTGAAGCTCAGTCGCTCGACCTGCCTGGGCGCCTCCTGGAACAACTGGGAGAGCGAGCGCACCACGCTGTTCGCCGATCTGTCCCACCAGTTGAACGAGGACTGGGCCTTCAAGTTCGCCGGCGTCTGGACCCACAACGACCAGAACATGAAATACGCGCTGTCCGAGACCTCCGGCGGCGTGACGCCGGGCGCTACCTCGGCGCCATCCTCGGTGTATTCCGGGCTGTTCGACTACGACCAGACCGACTATGGCTTCGATGCCTACCTGGATGGCAAATTCGATGCCTTCGGCCTGCAGCATGAACTGACAGTCGGCGCCAACGCCAGCCGCGCCAAGACCCACGACCGCTGGGCATTGATCAACATGTCGAGCCTGCTGGGCGCTACCCAGGATCCGTTTCACCCCAATTCGCACATTCCCGAGCCGGCGGATGATTTCTATGCGCCCAACTCCTACCGTGGCGGCCCGATTCCCACCGAGTCGGACACGAAGCAGTTCGGCACCTACGCCACCCTGCGCCTGAAGCTGGCCGAGCCGCTGACCTTCGTCCTCGGCTCCCGTGTCAGCTGGTATCGCAACAGTCGCGATTCCTACACCCAGGCGTGGGACTACTGGCAGCACGACCGCAGCCAGGAGAACGGCCAGGTCACGCCGTTTGCGGCGCTGATCTACGACCTCAACGACCAGTGGTCCGTCTACACCAGCTACGCGGATATCTTCCAGCCGCAGAGCACCTACACCGACGAGTCCGGCAGCCCGCTGCAACCCAAGACCGGGGCCAGCTACGAGCTGGGCATCAAGGGTGAGTTGCTGAATGGCCGCGTCAACACGGCTTTCAACCTCTTCCGTACGGTCGAGGAGCATCGCGCCGAAGCCAACTACGACACCACCTGCCTCGGCTCCTCCGACGGCTACTGCTACACCGACGTGGGCAAGGTCCGGGCGCAGGGCTTCGAGGCGGAAGTCAGCGGCGAGGTCATCGACCGGCTGCAGCTGCTGGCCGGCTACACCTACACCCAGACCAAGTACCTCAACAGCGCTGAGGAGAACCCGCAGGAACCGACCTTCACCACCACGTACTTTCCGCGCCACCTGTTCCGTGCCTGGGCTGATTACCAACTGGCCGGAGAACTGGACCGCTGGAACGTGGGCGCGGGTGTGACGGCGCAGAGCGACGTCTCCGTGCGCAGTGGGAGCGTCACTTCGGTGCAGTCGGACTACGCCATCTGGAATGGCCGCCTGGGCTATCGCATCGACGACCACTGGACCGTCGCGCTCAACGGCAACAACCTGTTCGACAAGAAGTACTACCAGAGCGTGGGTGCCGTTTCCTGGGGCAACTTCTACGGCGAGCCGCGCAACTTCATGGTCACCCTGCAGGGTGCGTTCTGACACGGGGGTCGAACCCTGGTCATGCGGTGTGTTGACCTCAACCTAGGTTGAGGTCCTAGAGTCCGTCCGGGCCTGCCTGCCGCCGCTGTTTTCGGGGCGGCGGGCAGGCACTTTCGGAACATGACCGCACAAGGACCCGGTATGGACACCCACACTTCACTGATGATGTTCCAGGCCACCTGTTTCCTGGGTTTCAGTCTCTGGCTGAGCATCGCGCTGATCAACAACCTGCACGCTTTCTCCAGCTCGGCCGCGGCGGTCGGCGCGACCATGGCGATGGCGCCGCTGCGCCAGCCACCCGCCATCGACTTCCCCCTGCTCACGCGCGCCCTGGCCTCGCCAGCGCTGCATCGCCTCGCGCTGATCGCCGTCGTCCTGCTGCAGGTGGCTGCGGTGCTGGCGGCCTGGGCCGGCTGCTACGAACTGCTGCTGGGCGATGGCCTCGACTCCGCCAGACCCTGGCTGAACCTCGCCCTCAGCGCGGCGCTGGCCTTCCTCTTCGCCATGCTGCTGGGTGGGCTCTGGTTCGGCTACTGGATTCGCCAGGAAGGGCTGCAACTGACGCACCTGGTGCTGGTCGTCTGGATGCTGCTGAACTTCCTCGTCCTCAACCTTCGCTGGAGTTGATGCGCCATGGATGCACGCAGAAAACCCATGACGATGCTGATCGTGGGAGCGGGCAGGGGGCTGGGACGCGCCCTGCTCGAAGGGCTTGGCCAACCGGGAGATTCGCTGATCGGCGTATCGCGCCGGCGGCCGGAAACCCTGGCGCTGGCGCCGGGCATCGATCTGCAGTGGATCGAAGCGGACCTCGCGAAGCCGGTGGAAGCGGTCGCGCAGATCGAGGCACAAACGCCGGCCGAACTCGATGTGCTGATCTGCAACGTCGGCATCTGGGAGGAGCACGCCTTTAGCGAGCAGTACTCGTTCCTCGGCGACAGCGACGAATCCATCGCCACGCTGGTCGACGTCAACATCTCCGCCACCTTGCTGCTGCTCAAGCGCCTGGTGCCGCGGCTGCTCGGCTCCGCCCGGCCGCAGCTGATCCTCACCGGCTCGACCTCGGCGCTGCGCCAGAGCGGCCGCCCGGAAGTGGCCTTCGGCGCCTCCAAGTTCGCCCTCAACGGCATGGCCGATGCGCTGCGGGAAAGCTTCCGCGAGCAGCGCCTGGCGGTGACTGTGCTGCAACTGGGCAACCTCAACACCGATGATCCGCTCGCCATGCCGTTGGCCGACGCCGCCGTGCGCGGGGAAGGGCAACTGATCCCGCTACACGACGTGGTCACCCTGGTCGACGCACTGCTGCGCCTGTCCGCTTCCTCGTTCGTGCGCGAGCTGACCTTGCCCGCCATCCGCGACGAGCGCTTCTGACCGCTACCTCGGAAACCGGGGTGCAATCAGCGGCGCCCCGGTCCGCCGCTCTGCTCTGAAGTTCTCCTTCATACATTTGTACAGCGCAGTCTCTCCCAGCTTGGATTTCGTCGATGTTCAGCCTGGCTGGGCGTCCCTAATCTCGGGACAGGCGGCGTTGATGACTAATAATAAAAGGAGACAACCTGTGCCTATTCAGACTGAGCACGACCCGCGCTTGAAGCGTGCCCTCAAGACGCGACACATCAGCATGCTGGCCCTGGGCGGCGTCATCGGCGCGGGGCTGTTCGTCGGCTCCAGCGCGGTGATCGCCGCCACCGGGCCGGGTGCCTTCATCACCTACGCCATCACCGGCATCATCGTCGCGCTGGTGATGCGCATGCTCGGCGAAATGGCCGCCGCGCATCCGGCCAAGGGTTCCTTCGTCGATTACGCGCGCATGGCCTTCGGCCGCCCGGCCGGCTACATGACCGGCTGGCTGTACTGGTACTTCTGGGTGATCGTGGTCGGTTTCGAGGCCGTGGTCGGCGGGCAGATCATCAACGGCTGGTTCCCCGACCTGCCGGTGTGGGTCATCGCCCTCGGGCTGATGGTCGGCATGACGCTGCTCAACCTGATGTCGGTGCACTCCTTCGGCGAGGCCGAGTACTGGTTCGCCGGCGTCAAGGTGGCAGCGATCATCGTCTTCCTGATCGTCGCCGGCGCCTATGCCTTCCACTTCTGGCCGAACTCCACCGCCAGCTTCGCCAACCTCACCGAGCACGGCGGCTTCCTGCCCCACGGCGTGTCCTCGCTGTTCACCGGCGTGGTGGTGGTGATCTTCTCGATGACCGGCGTCGAGGTAGCGACCCTGGCCGCCGCCGAGTCCGAAGACCCCTCGCGCAACATCCGCAAGGCAGTGAACACGGTGATGCTGCGCATCCTGGTGTTCTTCGTGCTGGCGACCTTCTTCATCGTGGTGGCGCAGCCCTGGACCGAGATCAAGGCCGGCAAGTCGCCGTTCGTGGCGACCCTGGAGCACATCGGCATCCCCGGCGCCGGCCACATGCTCACCGCAGTGATCCTGGTGGCAGTGCTGTCGGTGCTCAACGCCGGGCTCTACACCTCCTCGCGCCTGCTCTACGTGCTGGCTTCCAACGGCGAGGCGCCGTGCTGGATCGCCGGCGTGAGCCGCAAGGGCGTGCCGGTGCGCGGCGTCATCGCCTCGACCATCGTTGGCTACGGCTGCGTGGTGATCGCTGCGCTCTGGCCGGACACCGTCTTCCAGTTCCTGATCAACTCCTCCGGCACGGTGTTCCTCTTCGTTTACCTGGTGATCTGCCTGTCGCAGTTGAAGCTGCGCCAGCGCTGGGTGGAGGAGGGCAACCTGAAGTTCGCCATGTGGGGCCACCCCTGGCTGCCGCTGCTGGTGACCGCCTCGATCATCGCGGTGCTGGTGAGCATGGCCTTTGACCCGAGCATGCGGATCAGCCTGCTGCAGTGCCTGATCGCCATCGCCGCGATCGCTGCCTCCTACGTGCTGCTGCGCATGTCCCGCGTCCGTCAGCAGGGCGCTGCGACCCCCGCAGGAAGCGCCACGTAAATCCTGGCGCACAGCGCCTGCCCTCGTTCGCCGCCGACTCATTCCCTGTTCCCTGGCCGTCAACTGGAAGCCAAGCCCATGACCGCAAGCCCCATGACCACAAAAAGCGATCTGACCCAGCTACCCAACAAGCCCCTGTGGTTCGAACCGGGCCCTTCCCGGGCGATGCTCGAAGGCGCGACGGAGGCCGACGTCGTCATCGTCGGCGCCGGCTACACCGGTCTGTGGACGGCCTACTACCTGCTCAAGAGCGACCCGTCCCTGCGCGTGGTGCTACTGGACAAGCGTGAAGTCGGCTTCGGCGCCTCCGGGCGCAACGGCGGCTGGGCCTCGGCGATCTTCCCCATCTCCCTCGACCGCGTTGCCCAGCTGTATTCCCACGACGCCGCCCTGCAACTGCAGGCGGCGATGAACGAGACGGTGGACGAGATCGGCCGCGTGCTGGCGCTGGAAGGCGTCGTCGCGGATTACGCCAAGCAGGGCTTTCTTTCCCTGGCCCGCAGCGAGCCACAACTGGCCCGTGCGCGGGCGGCGGTGGAAGGCTCCGCACGCTTCGGCCTGCCGAACCAGTGGCAGTTGCTCAGCGGCGCGCAGGCCGCCGCACGGGTCGGCGCCGAGGGCACCCTGGGCGGGCTCTATACCGAGCACTGCGCGCTGATCCATCCCGGCAAGCTGGTGCGCGGTCTGGCGCGGCTGGTGGAAACCATGGGCGCGACCATCCATGAACACTCCGCCGTCACCGAGATGGCGCCGGGCGTCGTACGCACCGAGCGCGGCTCGGTCAAGGCCGGTTTCACCGTGCGCGCCACCGAGGCCTTCACCTCGCAGCAGTCGGGCTTCTCGCGCTTCGTCATCCCGCTCTATTCGCTGGTGCTGGCCACCGAGCCGCTGTCGATGGAGCTGCGCCGCCAGCTCAACCTCGACCACCGCCTGGCCTTCAACGACATGCGCCACCTGCGCGTCTACGGCCAGGTCACGGCCGAGGGCCGGCTGGTCTTCGGCGGGCGCGGCGCGCCCTATCGCTGGGGCTCGCGGATCACCGAGGACGCCGACCTGGTGGACAGCATCCACGGCAAGATCCACCAGACGCTGCTGGAGTTCTTCCCCGCGCTGCGTGACACGCGCATCACCCACCGCTGGGGCGGCGCGCTGGGCGTGTCGCGCGACTGGTGCCCGACCGTGAGCATCGACCGCGCCAACCGCATCGCCTGGGCCGGCAACTATGTCGGCGACGGTGTCGCCACCAGCAACCTGGCCGGGCGCATCCTGCGCAACCTGATCCAGGGCCGGGAGGAGGCGATCAACCGCCTGCCCCTGGTCAACCACCGCTCGCCGTCCTGGGAGCCCGAGCCGCTGCGCTGGCTGGGTGTCAACAGCGGGCTTGCCGCCGCCTCGCTGAGCGACATCGAAGAGCGCGTCACCCATCGTCCATCCCGCACCGCGATGCTGCTGGAAAAGCTCACCGGTGCGCACTAACAGGAGTCTGCCGTGACCACTTTCACGATCATCAAGTCCGCCGCCCTGCACTCGCTGCCGCTGGTCAAGGCCGGCCAGCGCGCCGGCGCCGACCGGGGCGATCCGCAGATCGCCATCCAGCAGCTGGCGCCGGAGGCCACCGGCAACCTCGGCGTCTGGGAATGCCAGCCCGGCGGCTGGCCGGTGGTGAACCGTCCGGACACCGAGTTCACCTACATCCTCTCCGGCCGTGCCGTGCTGACCGACGACGCCAGCGGCGAGCAGGTCGAGGTCGGCGGCGGTGACCTGATCATCCTGCCGCCGGGCTGGACCGGCCGCTGGGACGTGCTGGAAACCGTGCGCAAGGTCTACGCGATCTACTGACCGCAGCCATTTCGCCGGCGGGAAATTCACCCTGCCGACCCTGATTGTCCGGGCGCCGTGCAGCGCCCACTGAACGAGAAAACGCAATGACCAACAGCATCCTCAACTGGATTTCCGGCACCCGTGTGGAATCCACCAGCGGCCAGCAACTGCCGGTCTACAACCCGGCCACCGGTGTCGTCACCGGCCAGGTGCAACTGGCCAGCCATGCCGACGTGGATTCTGCCGTCGCCTCCGCCAGGGCCGCGTTCCCGGCCTGGAGCAACCTGCCGCCGCTGCGCCGCGCGCGCATCCTCAACCGCTTCCTGGCGCTGCTCAACGAGCACCGTGACGACCTGGCCCGGCTGATCACCGCCGAGCACGGCAAGGTCTTCACCGATGCCCAGGGCGAAGTCACCCGCGGCATCGAGATCGTCGAGTTCGCCTGCGGTGCGCCGCAGCTGCTGAAGACCGACTTCACCGACCAGGTCAGCACCAACATCGACAACTGGACCCTCCGTCAGGCGCTGGGCGTGGTGGCCGGTATCACTCCGTTCAACTTCCCGGTGATGGTGCCGATGTGGATGTTCCCCGTGGCCCTGGCCACCGGCAACACCTTCGTCCTCAAGCCGAGCCCCATCGACCCCAGCCCGAGCCTGTTCATCGCCGAGCTGCTCAAGCAGGCCGGCCTGCCCGACGGCGTGTTCAACGTGGTGCAGGGCGACAAGGAGGCGGTCAACGCGCTGCTGGAGCACCCGGATGTGCAGGCGGTGTCCTTCGTCGGCTCCACGCCGATTGCCAACCACATCTACGAGACCGGAGCGCGCCACGGCAAGCGCGTGCAGGCCCTGGGCGGAGCGAAGAACCACCTGGTGGTGATGCCCGACGCAGACATCGACCAGGTCGTCGATGCGCTGATCGGCGCGGCCTACGGTTCGGCCGGCGAGCGCTGCATGGCGATCAGCGTGGCGGTGTTCGTCGGCGACGAGACTGCCGAGAAAGTGATGCCGACACTGATCGAGCGTACCCGCAGCCTGAAGGTGCTCGACGGCACCAACCTCGAAGCCGAGATGGGCCCCATCGTTACCCGCGCCGCGCTGGAACGCATCACCGGATACATCGATCAGGGCGTGAAAGAGGGTGCCACCCTGCTGGTGGACGGCCGTGGCTTCCATGGCGAAGTGGCCGGCGAAGGCTGCGGTGACGGCTTCTGGCTGGGCGGCACGCTGTTCGACAACGTCACCCCGGCCATGCGTATCTACAAGGAGGAAATCTTCGGCCCGGTGCTGGCGTGCATCCGCGTGAAGGATTTCGCCGAAGCGGTGCAGCTGATCAACGACCACGAGTTCGGCAACGGCGTCAGCCTGTATACCCGCGACGGCCACGTCGCCCGCGAGTTCGGCCGGCGCATCCAGGTGGGCATGGTCGGTATCAACGTGCCGATCCCGGTGCCCATGGCCTGGCACGGTTTCGGTGGCTGGAAGAAGAGCCTGTTCGGCGACATGCATGCCTACGGCGAGGAGGGCGTGCGCTTCTACACCAAGCAGAAGAGCATCATGCAGCGCTGGCCGCAGGCGATCGCCAAGGGCGCCGAGTTCGCCATGCCGACCAGTAACTGATCCCGTCAGCGAGTGACCGACCACGGCCCCTTACTTCGGTACGGGGCCGTTGTGCATTCAGTTCAGGCTATCGAACAACTCGGTGTTGCGCCCGGCCTGGATGGCGATCCAGAAACGCGCGATGCCCTGGGTGGTGGTGGGCTTGATGGCGGTGAGCTGCTCGACCAGCTTCAGGCGATAGACCAGGGTCTGGCGGTGGATGCCCAGGTCGAAGGCGGTGGCCTTCCAGTTGCCGTCGTTTTCCAGGAAGGTCAGCAGTGTCTTCAGCAGTGCCGCGCCCTGGGTGCGGTCGTGCTCGATCAGCGGGCCGAGGTAGCGGCCCACCAGCGCACGGGCTTCAGCGAGGGACTTGGGTGCCATGATCAGCCCGGTTTCCGCTTCGCCGTAGCGCAGCACGACGATCTCGACTTCCTGCGCCTGGGTCAGCGCCAGGCGTGCCTGGCGGACGCTTTCGCGGAAACCGGTGGCCGCCGCGATGGCGCCGCTGACGCCGATCAGCGTGCCTTCGCCGAGGTTGCTGCGCAGTGCTTCGAAGGTGGTGGTGTCGTCCCGGCTGATCGCGAGCAGCAGGCCGTTGTCGCTGAGCAGCAGTGGGCCGGCGTGATGCAGTGCCGGTGCCTGGTGCAGCTCGTCGGCGCTCCAGGCTCCGCGGCTGCCCGGCCGGATCGCCAGGCACACCAGGCTGCCGACCAGCCCGCGCTGTTCCAGCAGCGGACGGGCGAGGCTGAATTCGGTCTCGCTCTCCAGCAGGCTGCGCAGCAGCGCCGCGCCTTCCTCGCGCTGGGTGTCGCGATGAATCATCAGGCGTTCCAGCTCGACACCCAGCAGGCCCACCAGCGAGCGCACCAGGATCGGATCATCCAGCGTGCGCTCACCGCGGCGCGCGAGCACCAGGTTGGCCCGCGTGCGGCCGCCGATGGGGATGCGCTCGACCTGCTCCGGAGCCGGCTGGCGCGCCGCGCGGGACTCGACCACAGTCTGGCCGCTGACCGCATCCTCGATGGCCAGACTCAGGTCCAGGGTCGCGGCGAGGATCGACAGGCGACCGGCCATGTCCGGCTCCTTGCGCAACGCTTCGGCGTAGGTCCGGAACAGCCGCTCGCTGGCATTGAAGCGCTCGCGCTGGGCTTGCAGCACGCTCTCGATGACATGGTGGGAAAGCTTGTTGAATTCCAGTTCGAAACTGGCGTGCAGCACGGGGAACAGCAGGCGGTCGGCGGCCTTCAGCAGCTTGGCGGAGAGCCTGGGTGCATCCGGCCGTGCAGCGTACACCAGTGCACTGGCGTTGCTCTGCACCAGCTGTTCCAGCCAGTTCACCTGCTCATCTGCGCCGGCGGGAATGCCGAGCCCGGTGGTCATCACCAGGTCGCCTGGCGAAATCCAGCGCCAGGGGTCCGGCAGGTCGACGGCGTGGGCCCAGGTGATCAGTCTGCTGGTGCCTGACAGGCCGGCGACGGCCTGCAGTTTCAGCGCTTGGATGTCGATCAGGTCCTGCACCGTCAGCATGGTGTTTGCGGTCCCCGGTTGGCGAGAGCTGCATGCTACCGGCTAACGCCCTGGCAGGCCATGTCGGCAGTGCCCGGGCTAGGACGAGACAGCACACTCCACGCGATTGCGCCCGGCAGTCTTGCCACGGTAGAGCGCGCGGTCAGCCTGCTGCAGGTACTCGTCGAGCGCCCGGGTGCTGGTGAAGGCTTCCGAGACGCCGATGGTGGCCGTGCAGCGGATCACCTGATCCGGTGTCGCGCCCGGCACCTCGCTCTGCTCGATGGCCGCACGGGCGCGCTCCGCCAGCTGCAGGGCGCCAGCCCTGTCCATGTCCAGGCCGACGAGGACGAACTCCTCGCCGCCCAGCCGGCAGGTCAGGTCGCCTTTGCGCGCGGTGGCCTTGAGCACCTGGGCCACATGGCACAGCACGAGGTCGCCGAGCTTGTGGCCATGGCTGTCGTTGATCTGCTTGAAGTGATCGATGTCGACGATCAGCAGGTACGCGGGACGTGCGTTGCGCGCGCGAAAGTGAGCATCCAGCCCCTCGACCAGCCCGCGGCGGTTGAGCAACTGCGTGAGCGGGTCCTGGGCGGCCATGCTGCGCAGCTCGTCCGTCAGGCGGCGCAGCACCAGCCAGACGGCGCAGGGCGGCAGCACGGTGCCGAGGAACGACATGTAGAGGTAGAAGACTTTCTGGAACCCGCTGTTCATGTCCAGCGCCGCCAGCCCGCCCTGGAGGATCATCGCAAACTTCGCGGCGTTCAGCGCGCAGATGCCACCGATCAGCACGGCGAACACGATCATCTCGACGCGCAGATCCCTGGCGACGTTCTGCCGGGCGTAGAGCACTGCCACGCTCATGCCCAGGAACAGCAGGGCGCAGGAAGCCGCCAGCAGCGCGTGCCGCGCTTCACCTCCGAGGGTGAACTGCACCATGAGCTGCAGCGCCGTGTAGAGGACGGCCAGCGTGAGCAATGGCTGCCACACGGCGGTCGGCCGATCGAAGAAGCGCAGGGCGCCAAGGGTGTAGGCGACGGGTGCGCAGAGGGTCATCGTGTGGTTGATGACACTCATCGCGCCCCAGTGTGCCGGGCCGCCGAGCAACTGCAGGATGTAGGCGAGCCCCAGGAGAAAATTGCCCAGGGCGAAGACTTCCATGCCCATTTTCTTGCCGTTCAGCCGGGTGCTGATGAGCAGGAACATGATGCTGAAACACAGCAGGTGCACGCAGAGCATGCTGAGGATGACAGTGGTGACCATGGGTTCGCGTCAGTGAAGGCGTAGCAAAGGGAGCCGGGCAGCGGAGCTGTGGCGGGCGCGAACCTGGCGCTCCAGGCCGCATCTGGCGTACTCGGCGGAGTCGTTCGGGGCCACGGCACCTAACCATATGTATAGCGGGAAGGCAATCCGCCAGCAGGGGATGCGCTCGGGGCGGTCTCCCCGATTCTGTCGACAGTCCGGGCCTGGGGCTACAGTTCACTGTCGAGGGCGATACCGGGGGATGGGCCTGGCACCGGGACGTTCCGAGCAGTCAGAACCACTGACCCTGGAGAATGGGCATGCCCAAGAAAATCATCATTTCCTTTGACGGGACCTGGAATACCCCGGACGCCAAGTCCGAGATCAAGGGCAGCAAGAGCACCAACGTCTGGAAGCTGCACGCCTCCATCCTCCCCACCGACAAGAACGGCACCACCCAGAACAAGTGGTACGACCAGGGCGTCGGCACCGCCTGGTACGACCGCCTGGCCGGCGGGGCATTCGGCGTGGGGCTATCGGAGAATATCCTCGATGGCTATCGACAGCTGGTCAGCACCTATGAGGCCGGCGACCAGGTCTATCTCTTCGGCTTCAGCCGCGGCGCCTATACGGCTCGCAGCCTGGTGGGGCTGATCCGCAACGCCGGGCTGCTCAAGCCCGAGCACATCGACCTGACCAACGAGGCCTATGGCCTCTACCGCACTCGCGACGAAGGTGCCGATTCCGATAGCGCCAGGCTCTTCCGGGACAGTTTCTCGCGAGAGATCACCATCCACATGCTGGGTATCTGGGACACCGTGGGCGCCCTGGGCGTGCCGCTGGAGTCGTTCGACTGGTTCAACAAGTCGTATTACGAGTTCCACGACACCGAGCTCAGCTCGATCGTCCACAACGCCTTCCACGCAGTGGCCATCGACGAGTGGCGCAAGAACTACCAGTGCACCCTCTGGGACCCGAAGAGCAAGCCCAACCAGCGGGTGGAGCAGGTCTGGTTCTGCGGTGCGCACGCCAATGTTGGAGGCGGTTACGCGAACAACAGCCTGTCGGATATTGCCCTGGTGTGGATGATCAACAAGGCCATCGAGTGCGGGCTGGCGGTGGACACCGGCAAGACTCCGAGCCTGCCGACCACGACTCCGCCCATCACCAACTCCTACAAGGAGTTCCTCGGTGGCGCCTACAGCCAGCTCACCCCGCCGTATTACCGGGACATCGGCAACACCGCCTTCGGCCAGGAGGCCATCGATCCGAGCGTGGAGGAGCGCCTCAAGCACGATGCCCAGTACAAGCCGAAGAACACGGTAGGGGGCAATCTCACCGGCAATTTCACCCCCGTGGGCAAGATTCGCTGAGGGGACGGGCGGCGCAGCGGGGCGGGTGCTTCAGCGCTTCACGCAGACGAACAGTGCGTTGCCCGAGCTGCCGGCCCAGGGCGTGATGCGCTCGTAATCGTGCTCGCAGAGCTGTACCTCGAACAGCGGCTCCAGCAGGCGTTGCAGCTCGGCGAAGGTCAGCGCGACCATCGCGTGTTCGTCCTGCCAGGCCTGGGTCTCGCCGGCCGTGGTCTTCTCGATGCTCAGGCGCAGCGCCTGTTGCTCGCCCGCGCCGCTGTAGTACCAGCCCGAGCCGAAGCTGAACTGGCTACCTGCGTGTTCCACCGAATGGCGTACGAAGGAGCGGTTGTCGATCATCCCCTTGTCGACGCTGTTGAAGCAGAACACGCCGCCATCTGCGAGGGCGTCATGCACGCTCGCCAGGCACGCCTGCAGTTGCTCGATGCCGGGGTTGTAGTGGATCGAGTAGAGGAAGCAGGTGATCAGGTCCAGGGGCTCGTCGACGCGGAAGCTCGCCATGTCCTGCCGGCTGAAATGTGCCTCGGGGCAACGCTGCCTGGCGATGTCCAGCATCGGCTGGTTGATGTCCAGGCCGGCGCTCGCGTAGCCGAAGTCGAGGAAGTGGCGCACGTGGGGACCGGTCCCGCAGGCGAGGTCCAGGTGCCGGCGACCCTGATTGCCGAACAGCTGGTGCAGGCGACGCACGCAGTGGCTCTGCGCCTGATAGTCGATGTCGGCGCACATCAGGTCGTAGTAGGAGGACAGGTCGGTGTACAGCGCGTTGGAGGACATAGGCAGCCAGACAGAGGGTTCGCCGGAGGTTTCGGCGCGGCATGGTACATCAGCCGGGGACGTTCTCCGCTGAAATCGGACGCCCAGCAGCGCCGCTCATTCCCCGCCCTGGCGCCACTGGTTGCGGTAGTGCCGTGGCGCACTGCCGGTGATGCGCTTGAAGGCATTGCTGAAGGCGCTTTCGGAGCTGTAGCCCAGTTCGCTGGCCAGCTCCGCCAGGGTCACGTCGCTGCCGCGCAAAGCCTGCTGGGCCAGCAGCATGCGCCACTCGCTCAGGTAGGTCAGCGGCGGGATGCCGGTGATGGTCCTGAAGTGCACGGCGAAGCTGGTGCGCGACATGCCCGCGGCCCTGGCCAATTCCCCCAGCTGCCAGGCGCGGCCCGGCTCACTGTGCATCAGCCCCAGTACCGGGGCCAGGCGCTTGTCGCCGGCTGCGCGGAGCCAGCCGCAGGAGACTGAGTCGGCGGATTCCAGGTAGGCGCGCACCGTCTGCACGAAGAGCAGCTGCGTGAGCTGCGCGGATACCGCGCTGACTCCCGGCCGCCACTGGTTGCGCTCCTCGACGATCTGGTCGAGCAGCCATTTCAGCCGTTCGGCCTGTTGCGTGCCAGCATGCACCTGCATCACCGCAGGCATCAGGCGGAACGCCAGTTCCTCGCTGGTCGGGTCCAGGCGCACATGCCCGCCCAGCTGGATGCAGTCCTCGCCGCTGCCGAGGACGGCGGTGCGTTCGTTCTCACCGCCACTGAACACGTCCATGGCCTCCAGCGGTTTCAGTGACAGGTCGCTGGCCAGCACGAAGGCGCGGCGCGAACAGAGGATGAACACGTCGCCTTGCTTGATCCACACCGGCTCCTCGTCGCCCTCGATCTGCAGCCAGCAACTGCCCTTGATCAGCGCGAAGAACTTCAGGTGCTGCGGCGGCGGAAAGCGCAGGCTCCAGTCGCCGCCGGCGCTGAAGCCGCCGGCCACCGTCAGCTGCGCATCGGCCACGCGCAGGAAGTCGGAGAGCGGGTCGGAGCGGGGAGCCGAATGCTGGGTCATGTCGAGGGCGCCTTGGCGTGCCGGAAGCGGATGCGGCTCAGAATCGCACCGGACACTCGCCGGGGCAACGACCCACCGCGCTGCCGGCAGATTCGAACTTTCGCGCAAGTAAAGCGCACTCCAGCGCATTCACGGTTCGACGGCGCGGGCGTAATTTTCCCGGCGTCCGACTACAGCCTTGCCCGAGAGAATCCATGAAAGACGAATTGGTGTTGGTGACCGGCGGGACCGGTTTCATTGCCCAGCATTGCCTCCTCGCCCTGCTGCGCGACGGCTATCAGGTGCGCACCACGGTGCGTTCGCTGGCGCGGGAAGCCGAAGTGCGCGAGCACCTGCGCGAAGGCGGAATCGAGGCGGGAGAGCGCCTGAGTTTCGTGGTGGCCGACCTGAACGGGGATGACGGCTGGGCCGAAGCCGTCTCCGGCTGCCGCTATGTAATCCATGGTGCATCGCCGACACCGACAGGCATGCAGAGAAGTGAAGAGGAGTGGGTGCGCCCGGCGGTGGATGGCAACCTGCGGGTGCTGCGCGCCGCCCGCGATGCCGGGGTGAAGCGGGTGGTGCTGACCTCGGCCTTCGGCGCCATCTGCGCCGGCCACGGGCAGATGAAGCGGCCCTTCGACGAGACCGACTGGAGCGACCTGAGCAGCCGCAACGTCTGGCTCTACCAGAAATCCAAGACCCTCTCCGAACGTGCCGCCTGGGACTTCATTGCCCGCGAAGGGCAGGGGCTGGAGCTGTCGGCGGTCAATCCGGTGGCCGTGCTCGGCCCGGTGCTTGGCGCCGACTACTCGCACTCCATCCGCCTGGTGAAAAGCCTGCTCGCCGGCCAGCCGGGCAGTCCGAAGATCAACTGCGGCTTTGTCGACGCGCGTGACGTGGCGGACCTTCATGTGCTGGCCATGACCCATGCCGCCGCTGGCGGCGAGCGCTTCATCGCCACCGCCGGCGACAGCCTGTGGCTGGGCGATGTCGCAAGGGTTCTCAAGGAGCGCATGGGCGCCGTGGCGGCGAAGGTCTCGACGCGTGTGCTGCCCAACTGGGTAGTACGCCTGGGCGCGCTGAAGGACCCCGCGCTCAAGGGTTCCGTGCCCCTGCTCGGGCTGCGGATGAACTCCAGCAACGCCAAGGCGCGCAAGCTCCTGGGCTGGTCGCCGCGGCCGGCCGAGGAGGCCATCGTGGCCACCGCGCGAAGCCTGGACAAGCTCGGGTTGCTCGATTGAGCCGGCCCGGATAGTGCAAAAAAGCCCCACCCCGTGTGAGCGGGGCGGGGCTGTCCGGCGCTGGCTGTCAGTAGTCCCAGAAGCCGGCGATCCAGCGGAAGGCATCGCCGTCGATGGCCACGCGGCCCACCGAGGGGAAGGGCAGGTGGGTGGCGACGAACAGTTCGCCGCTCGCTGCCGCCTCACGCAGCAGGCGAACCCGCACGTGGACCGATTCTTCCGGGTCATGCTCGAAGCCGTTGTGCCATTCCGGATGGTCGAAGGCCACCGGGAACAGAGCGTCCCCGGCGAAGGTCAGGCGCTCGCCGACGGAGTCGACGTAGACGATGCAGTGACCGGGGGTGTGGCCGCCGGTGAGTTTCGCCACCACGCCTGGGGCTACCTGAAGCTCGTCCTCGAAGATGCGCAGGCGGCTCTCGTAGTGGGCCATGAACTCGTTGGCGGTGCGCCGCAGGACGTCCGGTACCGGCTGCGGCATCTCGGTCAGGCTGAAGTCGGGGATCTTCCAGAAGTCGACTTCGGTGGCCGTGACGTGGATGCGCACTTCAGGGCTCAGGCCGTTCTTCACGGTGTCGGTGAGCAGCCCGCCGATGTGGTCCATGTGCATGTGGGTGATCACGATATCGGTGATCGACGACAGCTCGATGCCGGCATCCTTCAGGCGCTTGGGGAACTGCCCGGCACGGGGGAAGCCGGGGAACTGGTTGCCCAGGCCGGCGTCGACCAGGATGGTCTGCTCGCCGCTGCGTACCACCAGGACGTTCAGCGCCCAGTCGAACATGTCCGGGCCCAGGTACATCTCCTTGAACCACGCCGCGCGCTCTTCCGGGGTTGCGTTGGTCGACATGGTTTCGGTCGGCAGCGGCAGCACGCCATCGCTGACCACCAGCACGTCGATCTCGCCGACGCGCAGGGCATAGCGCGAGGGCACCAGTTCCTGGGCCGGGGTGGCGGCGTCGGGCTGGGCGAAGGTATTCAGGTGCATGGTCATGGTGGTTCTCCTGTTGCTTGTTGGGTCGAGTCCATCAGGCGAATGGCACTCCCTCAGCGTGAGGGAGTGCGGGCAGAGCGGCGATCAGGCCACCGGGATCAGCGGGTCGGCGGCGGCCAGGGCGGTGCGACGGTCGGCAGCCGGCGGGTAGATCCACAGGGTGTTGATCTGCGTCTTGAGTTCCTTGGCTTCGGCCTTCACCAGCTTCAGCTGGCGGTCCCAGCCCTCGGTGTACACGGCGCCCCAGGCGCCCAGGTCGAGGCAGGTGACGTACTTGGGCTGACGGTACTGGGTCGGGGCAACGCCCAGCAGGTCGGCGGCGGCGTTGTTGCCGGCATGGCGCCCCAGGCTGATGGCGTGCTGGCAGGACATCGCGGCGAAGTTGCCGATGTCGTCGGTGGCGGCGTAGGCCACGTCGCCAGCGGCGAAGACGTTCTGCAGGCCTTGCACCTTGAGATTGCCGTCCACGTGCAGGCGGCCCTGGCCATCGCGCTGGGCGGTCAGCTGTTCGGTCAGCGGGCTGGCGCGGAAGCCCACGGTCCAGATCACGGTGTGGCTCTCGATGTGGCGGCCGTCGGCGAGGGTCACGCCGTTGGCGTCCACGGCAGCGACCGTGGCGCCGGTGATCCACTCGATACCCAGGCTGTCGGAGGCCTCGATGATCGACGGACGGATGCCATCGCCCATCACCGCACCGATACGCTCGCCGCGGTCGACGATGACCACGCGTACGTCCTGGTCCTCACCCAGCACCGCTCGCAGGCGAGCCGGCATTTCGGTGCCGGTCTCGATACCGGTGAAGCCGCCGCCGGCGATCACCACGGTGTTGCGTGCGCGGCTGGCCGGCTGGTTGCGCAGCGACATCAGGTGGCTTTCCAGATGCGCTGCCGATTCGATCTGGTCGACGTCGAAGGCGTGCTCCTTCAGGCCCGGCACCGGCGGGCGGGACAGCTGGCTGCCGCTGGCCAGCACCAGGCGGTCGTAGCTCAGCTCGCCGGCGCGGCCGGTTTCGTCACGGTAGCCGACCTTGCGGGCCTGCTCGTCGATGCTCTGCGCGGTGCCCTTGACGAAGCGCACGCCCACGGCATCGAACAGCTCGGTCAGCGGTGCGAACATGCTGTGCACATCGGGTTCGTAGAAACGCGGGCGGATGCGCAGTTCCGCCTGCGGTGCCAGCAGGGTGATCTCCACATCGTTGCGGCCGTGCATGTCCAGCAGGCGGGCGGCGCTCAGGGCGCTCCACAGTCCACCGAAGCCCGCGCCAATAACCAGAAGTTGCTGTTTCATCATGTGCTCCTGACTCGAATGGATGAATTGCCTTGAAGTAACTTCTTCAAGTTCGGCGTGACGCTGACGGGGTTTCGCAAACTGCGGTTCGCGTTGTTCTGTCTGCAGTCGTCCGCTGTGAATCCATGCTAGAGAGGAGAACTTCCGGGCGCACTTCTACATCGGTGTGCGGGAATTACGCATGTGTGGAAGAGAACTATACGAAGGTATCGGAAGAGCTCGCGCGCAGTACTTTTTCGAGCAGTGACTTATCGCGCAGAAGAAGCTGGCGGTAACCTGGCGGGGAATTCGGGAGTTCAGCAGTCGGGCAGCAGCGCGGTCTCGATGCAGTTCAGCAACTGGTCGGCTTCGAACGGCTTGGGCAGGCAGGCGATGACGCCGGGCATGGCGGTGCTGATGCGCGGCTTTTCGCCGGGGTAGGCGGTCATGAAGATCACCGGCAGGTCCAGGCCCTGTGCGCGCAGCGCTTCGTAGAGCTCCACGCCGCACATGCCCGGCATCTGGATATCGGAGATCAGGCAGCTGGCCAGCTGCGGGCCGTCCGAGTCGAGGAACTCGCGGCCCCCGCCGTAGGTGCGCGCCAGGTAGCCAGTGGCGCGCAGCAGGCTCTCCAGCGCGGTGCGAAGGGATTCATCGTCGTCGACTACTGCAATGACAGCCTTGTTGCGCATTTGCGTCTTTTGCATCCAGTGGGGCGCTCGTGGCGGCGCCTGCCGTACTTGCAAGATACGCCGTCGAACAAGTCGGAGAAGTATACCTAGGTATAGTCGGGCAACACCTGAGTATGGATATTCCGGCGCGCAGTCTGATCTCGACGATATTGACGTCGACAAGTTTGCCGGAACAATACCCAGGTATCGGTTCGGATAACCAACGGGTGGCGATATTGCACCCATGTACAACTGACTCGAAGGTTTCGCCTGAATACTCTGCAATCACATCGCAAGCCTGGAGAAGTGAGCGGGCCCAGCGAAAGGCTGTTCGGATGCAACTTCACCAGGCGGGCGAAACCATGAACAGAAATGACCTGCGACATGCCGACATCAACTTGCTGGTGGTCTTCGAAACCATGATGCGCGAGCGCAACGTGACCCGGGCGGGCGAACGCCTGTTCCTCTGCCAGACCACCGTGAGCAGTGCGCTGAATCGCCTGCGGACGATGTTCGACGACCCGCTGTTCATCCGCAGCGGGAGGGCGATGGAGCCCACCGCGCGGGCCGAGGAAATCCACGTGCGCCTGGGGCCAGCCCTGGAGGGCATCGCCCTGGCGCTGAGCTGCGCGCGGGAGTTCGACCCACGCACCAGCGAAGAAACCTTCCACGTCGGGCTGTGCGACGAAGTCGAATACGCGTTGCTGCCGCGGCTGATGCAACAGCTTCGTGCCGAGGCGCCGAACATCACCCTGGTGGTGCGCCGGGTCGATGCCTGGCAACTGCCGCAACTGCTGGTCGCCGGGGACATCTCCCTGGGCATCGGCCAGGCCCAGGAGCTGCCGGCCAGCGCCCACTGCCGCAGCCTGCGCCCGGTGCAGCCGATGTTGCTGCGCGCGGACTCGGCGGCCGGGCCGGTGAGCCTCGAGGAGTTCTGCCGGCGGCCCCATGTGGCGGTATCCGCCCTGGGCAAGGTGACCGACGACGTCGACCGCGCGCTGGCGCGCCATGACCGGCAGCGCCGGGTGGTGCTGGCAGTGCCGCAGTTCAGCGCCTTGCCGGCGTTGCTGGCCGGCAGCGACATGCTGGCCGTCGTGCCCGACTACGTGGCCCAGGCGATGGCGCGGGTGGAAGGCCTGCGCGCCGAATACGCACCGCTGCCGTTGTCGAGCCCGGACCTGTCCATGGCCTGGCGCGGCACCAGCCATGCCGACCCGCGTGAACGCTGGCTGCGTGGCTGCTTTGCCCGCCACCTGGAACTGCAGCCGGAGCGTTCGCTGGCGCTGGCCGTGGCCTGAGCGCGACAGCAGGACTCAGCGGCTGAAGCGGCTGCGGTAGTCCCGCGGGGAGATCGACAGATGGCGCTGGAAGGTGCTGCGCAGCCGCTCCTCGTCGGCGAAACCGCAGGCGCGGGCGATCTGCTCGATGTTGCGCGAGGAGTTTTCCAGCAGGCGTTTCGCCGCCTCCAGGCGGAACAGCTCGATGGCCTTGGCCGGCGTGCGCCCGGTGCGCTCCTTGTACACGCGGGAGAAGTTGCGCAGGCTCATCCTCGCCTGCTCGGCCAGGCGTTCCACGGTGAGCTCCGCATCGCCCAGGTTCTCCGCCAGCCAGAGGTGCAGCTCGTCGAAGGCCGGGCTGTCCTGGGTCTGCAATTGCAGCAGGGTGCTGTACTGCGCCTGCCCGCCGGGGCGCTTGAGGTAGACCACCAGCTCGCGTGCCGCCTGCATGCTGACCTCGCGGCCGCAGTCGGCTTCCACCAGCGCCAGTGCCAGATCGATGCCGGCGGTGACCCCCGCCGAAGTCCAGACAGCGCCCTGCTGGATGAAGATCGCATCGGCGTCCACCTCCAGGGCTGGGAAGCGCTGCTGCAGGGTGTCGCACAGGGCCCAGTGGGTCGCGGCGCGGCGGCCGTCGAGCAGCCCGGCCTTGGCCAGCAGGAAGGCACCGCTGCAGACCGATGCAACGCGGCGCACTCCGGGTGCGGCGCGGTTCAGCCAGGCGGCCAGTTCGCCGTGGCTGTCGAGGGTTTCGCCGATGTCCGGGGCGCCCGGGACAACCAGGGTATCGACTTCGGCCAGATCGAGTTCAGCCAGCATGCTGGTATCCACCGACAGTCCTTCGACGGTGCTCACCAGCCCGCCGCGCAGGCTTGCCGTCAGCAGTCGGTAGCCGGGCAGGCCGCGCTGGGCCAGGGCCTTGCTGGCAGCCCAGAACACGGTCTGGGCGCCGCTCAGGTCGAGCAGGCCCATCTGCGGGTAGGCGACGAAGACGACGGTGATCGGCGTTGTCGCCGGGAGCGGGTAGGGGGGAGCAGAGGCGCTTGCCATCGGGGGTTCTGCCTGTTCGGGTGGCCGGTCGAAAGTGGACCGGAGGTGTGGCCGATATTCAGGGGTTTATGGCCTGGCGGCGCTTCGCTGCGCCAGGCTAGCCTTGCTCGCAGCAGCGTCATGGCGCGCGCCATGACCGACATCCGCAGGCGCCGGTCCGGCCCTCATGACCATTGGGCTGGCATTTTGCCGCGGGTCCCATCATGGACTAGATTTTTTGACCTGCACACCGCGAGTGTCGCGGTCCCCCAAGGAGGCAAGATGAGCTCGTCGGCGCATTCCAATCCGCCGCAAGGCCCGAAGGAGCCGGTGGTCTATGTGGTCGATGACGACGAGTCCATGCGCCTCGCCCTCGATGGCCTGCTGCGCTCCATCGGCCTGCAGGTGCAGACCTTCGATTCCACCCAGGGTTTTCTTTCGTTTGCCCGGCGTGAGGTTCCCAGTTGCCTGGTTCTCGACGTGCGCCTGCGCGGCGAGAGCGGCCTGGCCTTCCAGGAGCAGATGGAGAGGAGCGGGGTGCGCATGCCCATCGTGTTCATGACCGGCCATGGCGATATCGCCATGACGGTGAAGGCCATGAAGGCCGGCGCGGTGGACTTCCTCGCCAAGCCCTTCCGCGACCAGGACATGCTCGACGCGGTGGCCAGCGCCCTGGCCCGCGATGGCGAGCGGTTGCTGGCCGAGCAGTCCGGCGCGGCGCTGCGCCAGGCGTTCGAGGCGCTGACCCTGCGCGAGCGCGAAGTGCTGCGCTTCGTCGTCGCGGGGTTGATGAACAAGCAGATCGCCGCCGAGCTCAACCTCAGCGAAGTGACCGTCAAGGTGCACCGCGGCCAGGTGATGAAGAAGCTGGCCGCGCGCTCCGTCGCCGATCTGGTGCGCATGGCCGAGGCCCTGGGCGTCGAGCCGTTGCAGCGCACGACCTGAACCGATTGCAAGACAGTCGCTGACCGCCACTGGGGGGCAGCAGAAACCCCTTCAGAGGTTGCCGAGCCGATGGCCAGCAAACAGAAGATCCTGTGGGACGACGGCGAGCGGGTGTTCTGCCGCGCCCGCCCATCCGGCGATGGCGGCGCCAGCGTGCTGCTGGTGCGCCCGGCCGCCGAACATCCGTTGCCCGCCACGCTGGAACGGCTGGCCCACGAATACAGCCTGCGCGATGAACTGCACAGCGCCTGGGCGCTGCGCCCGCATGCCTTGCACCGCGAAGGCGGCAAGACCCGCCTGCTGCTCGACGATCCCGGCGGCGAGCCGCTGTCACGCCTGCTGCGTCAACCGCTGGAAACCGGCACCTGCCTGCGCCTGGCCGTGGACATCGCCGTGGCGCTGCGCCACCTGCACCAGCGCGGCCTGGTGCACAAGGACCTCAAGCCCAACCACATCCAGGTCAACTGCAGCGATGGCCAGGCGCGCCTGACCGGCTTCGGCCTCGCTTCGCGGCTGCCGCGCGAGCGCCAGGCGCCCGAACCGCCGGAGACCATTGCCGGCACGTTGGCGTACATGGCGCCGGAACAGACCGGGCGGATGAACCGTTCCATCGACTCGCGCAGCGACCTCTATGCCTTTGGCGTGGTCGTCTACCAGATGCTCACCGGCACGCTCCCGTTCACCGCCAGCGATCCGATGGAATGGGTGCACTGCCACATCGCGCGCAAGCCGACGCCGCCCGGCGAACGGGTTGCCGGCGTGCCACCGATGCTCTCGCAGATCGTCCTCAAGCTGCTGGCGAAGACCGCCGAGGAGCGCTACCAGAGTGCCGCCGGTGTCGAGCACGACCTGCGCCGCTGCCTGGACGACTGGCAACGGCAGGGGAGCATCGAAGCCTTCAGCCTGGACGAGCAGGGCACGCCCGACCGCCTGCTGGTACCCGAGAAGCTCTATGGCCGTGAGCGTGAGGTGGAGGTGCTGGTCGAGGCCTTCGCGCGCATCGTCGCCAGCAGCACGCCGGAGCTGGTGCTGGTGTCGGGCTATTCCGGGATCGGCAAGTCCTCGGTGGTCAACGAACTGCACAAGGTGCTGGTGCCGCCGCGCGGGTTGTTCGCTTCCGGGAAGTTCGACCAGTACAAGCGCGACATTCCCTACTCGACGCTGGTGCAGGCCTTCCAGGGGCTGGTGCGCACGCTGCTGGGCAAGAGCGGTGACGTGCTGGAGGGCTGGCGCAGCGCGCTGCTGGAAGCGCTGGAGCCCAATGCCCGGCTGATCACCGACCTGATTCCCGAGTTGCGGCTGATCATCGGCGACCCGCCGCCGGTACCCGAGCTGGAGCCGCAGCAGGCGCAGCGTCGCTTCCTGCTGGTATTCCGTCGCTTCATCGGGGTGTTCGCCCGCGCCGATCACCCGCTGGCGCTGTTCCTCGACGACCTGCAATGGCTGGATGCGGCGACCCTCGACCTGCTCGAAGACCTGCTCACCCATTCGGAGCTGCGCCACCTGATGCTGGTGGGCGCCTACCGCGACAACGAAGTGGATGCCAGCCATCCGCTGACGCGCAAGCTGCAGGCCATCCGCCAGGCCGGCGTGCGCATCGACGAGATCCGCCTGGCGCCGCTGGCCCGCGCGCACATCGAGCAGCTGATCGCCGAGGCCCTGCGCTGTCCGCCGCCGAGCATCGTGGCGCTGGCCCGGCTGGTGCAGGACAAGACCGCCGGCAACCCGTTCTTCGTCATCCAGTTCCTCCAGGCGCTGGCCGAGGAGGAGCTGCTGACCTACGACCACGAGGCGCGGCGCTGGCGCTGGGAGCCGGAGCGCATCCACGCCAAGGGTTTTACCGACAACGTCGTCGACCTCATGGTCGGCAAGCTCGCGCGGCTGCCGCTGGAAACCCGCCAGGCGCTGCAGCAGCTGGCCTGCCTGGGCAACACCGCGCAGATCGATACCCTGGCGACCGTGCTCGACCTGCCGCCGGCGAAGGTGCATTCGATACTCTGGTCGGCAGTGCGCCAGGAGCTGCTGGAACGTCTGGAAGGCGCCTGCGCTTTCGCCCATGACCGCATCCATGAAGCGGCGTACTCGTTGATCGCCGAAACGGCCCGTGCCGAGGCGCACCTGCGCATTGGTCGCCTGCTCGCCGAGCAGACGCCGGCGGAACGGCGTGAAGAGGCGATCTTCGAGATCGTCGGCCAGCTCAACCGCGGCGCCCGGCTGATCGAGGCCCGCGCCGAGCGCGAACAGCTGGCCGAGTACAACCTGTTGGCCGGGCAGCGCGCCAAGGCCTCCAGCGCCTACAGCTCGGCGCTGGCCTATCTGCGCGCCGGTATGGAATTGCTCGACGACGATTGCTGGCAACGTCGCCACGACCTGTGCTTCGGCCTGGAACTCAACCGCGCCGAGTGCGAATTCCTCACCGGCCAGCTGGTACAGGCCGACGAGCGCCTCACCGCGCTGACGCCGCGTGCCGCTACCACGCTGGAGCAAGCGGCGGTGGCCTGCCTGCAGATGGACGTGTGCCTGCTGCAGGACCGCAGCGACAGGGCGGTCGCCGTGTGCCTGGCCTACCTGGAGGCGGTCGGCATCCACTGGTCGGCGCACCCCGACGACGATCAGGTGCGCGAGGAATACCAGCAGATCTGGACGCAGCTGGGCGAGCGCAGCATCGAGCAGTTGATCGACCTGCCGCTGATGGAAGACGCCGCCACCCTGGCGACCCTCGATGCCCTCGGCAAGCTGTTCGCCCCGGCCCTGCAGAGCGACGCCAACCTGGCCAGCCTGACCATCTGCAAGGCCGTCAGCCTGAGTCTGGAGCGCGGCAACTGCGACGCTTCCTGCATGCTTTATGCGAACGTCGGGCGCGTCGCCGGCCGCCGCTTCGGTGACTACGAAGCCGGCTACCGCTTCGGTCGCCTGGGCTGCGATCTGGTCGACCGGCGCGGGCTGAATCGCCATGAGGCGCGCACCTACCTGTGCTTCTCGATGTTCGTGGCGCGCTGGATGCGCCCGGTGCGCGAGTGCCGGGAGCTGCTGCGCCGTGCTTTCGTCGCGGCCAATCGGGTCGGCGACCTGGCTTACGCCGCCTATGCCGGCAACGGCCATATCGCCGATGTATTGTTCCTCGGCGAGCCGCTGGCGCAGGTGCACGAAGAAGCCGGGCAGGGCCTGGCCTATGCGCAGAAGGTGCGTTTCGGCCTGGTGGTGGATTTCATCAGCACGCAGTTGGCGCTGATCCGCACGCTGCGCGGGCAGACCCCGACCTTCGGCAGTTTCGATGATGAGCTGTTCGACGAGGCGCGTTTCGAAGCGCACCTGGACAGCACGCCGGGCCTGGCGCTGGCAGCGGCCAAGTACTGGACGCGCAAGCTGCAGGCACGCTGCATGGCGGGCGATTACGCCGCGGCCATGCAGTGCGTGACGCAGGCGAAGGCGCTGTTGTGGGTGGTGGAGTCCTTCACCGAGGAGGCCGAGTACCACTTCCATGCGGCACTGACCCTGGCAGCCAGCTTCGATGCCATCGGCGTCGGCGAGCAGCCCGGCCTTCTGCGGGAGCTGGCCGGCCATCACGCGAAGTTGCAGGAGTGGGCGCAGCAGTGCGCCGAATCCTTTGCCTGCCGGGTGGCGCTGGTGGGCGCGGAAATCGCCCGCGTCGAAGGGCGGTTGGTCGATGCCGAGCTGCTTTACGAAGAGGCCATCCGCCAGGCGCAGGACAACGGTTTCGTGCAGATCGAGGCGCTGGCCAACGAGCTGGCGGGACGCTTCTACGGCGCGCGCGGTCTGGCCAAGATCGCCCGCGTCTACCTGCAGGACGCGCGTTACGGCTACCTGCGCTGGGGCGCCGACGGCAAGGTGCGTCAGCTTGAGGGGCGCCATCGCTACCTGCGCAACGAGGAGCCCGCGCCCGGGCCGACCGCGACCATTGCCACCCCGGTGGAGCATCTGGATCTGGCCACGGTGCTCAAGGTGTCCCAGGCCGCCTCGGGGGAGATCGTCCTGGAGAAGCTGATCGACATGGTGATGCGCACCGCCATCGAGCAGGCCGGCGCCGAGCGCGGCGTGCTGGTCCTCGCCGAGGCGGGCGAGCCGCGCATAGCGGCGCTGGCGACTGTCGGCGACGGCGCGATGCTGTTGTGCAATGAACCGATCAGCGCGGCGGCGCTGGCGGAAACGGTGCTCTACCAGGTGCTGCGCACCGGCGAGAGCCTGTGCCTGGAAGACGCCCTGGCCGACCCGGCGTTCACCACCGACCCCTATGTCCGCCAGCACGGCGCACGTTCGATCCTCTGCATGCCGCTGATGAACCAGGCCAAGCTCACCGGCGCGCTGTACCTGGAGAACAACCTCTCGGCCGGCGTGTTCAGCCCGGCGCGGATCGCCGTGCTGCGGCTGCTGGCCTCGCAGGCGGCGATCTCCCTGGAGAACGCGCGCCTGTACCGCGATGCCGCCGAGCGCGAGGCGAAGATCCGCCGGCTGGTGGACGCCAACATCATCGGCATCATCGTCTGGAGTGCGGGCGGCGAGATCGCCGAGGCCAACGACGCCTTCCTGCGCATGGTCGGCTACGAGCGCGACGACCTGCTGTCCGGGCGCGTGCGCTGGCACGACATGACTCCGCCCGAATCCCTGGCACTGAGCCAGGCGCATCTGGCCACCGCCATTCGTACCGGGCATGCGCAGCCCTTCGAGAAGGAGTACATCCGCAAGGATGGCAGCCGGGTGCCGGTGATCGTCGGCCTGGCGGCCTTCGAGGCGAGCCTGCAGGAAGGGGTGGCCTTCGTGCTCGATCTCACCGAGCGCAAGCAGGCCGAGGAGCGGGTGCGCGAGGGCGAGCGTCGTTACCGCGAGGTGCAGACGGAACTGGCCCACGCCAACCGCGTGGCGACCATGGGGCAACTGGCAGCGTCCATCGCCCACGAGGTGAACCAGCCGATCGCCGCCACCGTGACCAACGCCAATGCCGCCTTGCGCTGGCTGGGGGCGCAGCCGCCGGAGCTGGGCGAGGTCAGCCAGGTGCTGGGGCGCATCATCAAGGATGCCAACCGTGCCGCCGAGGTGCTGGGGCGCATCCGCCAGCTGATCCGCAAGACCCCGCCGCAGAAACAGCCCGTGGACGTCAGCGCGGCGCTGCGGGAGATGGTCGAGTTCACCCGTGGCGAAGTAGCCAAGTATGGCGCTGTGGTGCGCATCGAACTGGCCGACGGCTTGCCGGAAGTGGAGGGCGATCGCGTCGAGTTGCAGCAGGTGATGCTCAACCTGATCATCAATGCCCTGGAGGCCATGGGCGGCGTGCCTGCCGGTGAGCGCCACCTGCTGGTCTGCTCCGAGCCCGAGGAAGGTGGCGTGCGGGTGCGCGTGTGCGACAGCGGGCCAGGTTTCGCCGAGGACAATGCCGACCTGCTCTTCGCGCCGTTCTACACCACCAAGGCCACCGGCATGGGCATGGGCCTGTCGATCTGCCGCTCGATCATCGACAGCCATGGCGGTCGCCTCTGGGCCAGCGCCAACCCGCCACGCGGCGCGGTGGTGCAGTTCACCTTGCCGGCGCATCCCGTGCCGAGCACCTGAAAAAAGCACAAGGGGGGCTTGACCTTGACACTAGCGTCAAGCCCCCAGAGTTCTCCCATCGGAGGTCGATATGCAAATCGGAGAGCTGGCCTTGCGCGCCGGCGTCAGTACACGTGCGCTGCGCCATTACGAGTCGCGGCAGCTGATCGAATCGGTGCGCCTGGACAATGGCTATCGCGACTACGCCGCGGCCATGGTGCAACGTGTGCTCTGGGTTCGCGAGCTGCTCGAATGCGGCTTCAGCACCCGGCAGATCCACGGCCTGCTGCAGTATCTGGAGGAGGAAGAGGACAGCGAAGGCTTCCTCGCCTGCCTGCAGCAGCACCTGGAAAAGCTGGTGGCCCTGGATGCGCTGCAGGCGCAGCTGGCCGAGCGCCGCGAACGTCTGGCGGAAAAGATCGAACGCTATCTGCCGCTGCAGGACGGCCTGCTGCGTGCTCCCGATTTGCGACCTCCCGAACGAGCTCATGCACAAGCCACGTTGGAGAGATGATGGGAAAGCTAAGCAACAAGGTTGCCCTGGTCACGGGCGGCAACAGCGGTATCGGCCTGGCCACCGCGCAACGATTCGCCCAGGAAGGCGCCGAGGTGGTCATCACCGGGCGCCGCCCGGACGCGCTGGAGGAGGCGGTCGGGTTGATCGGTGACAACGCCGTTGGCATTCGTGCCGACGCCAGTCGACTGGAGGACCTGGACGCCCTGTACCGGCAGATCGGCGAACGCTTCGGCCGCCTCGACGTGCTGGTCGCCAATGCCGGCGTGATCCGCCCGGCACCGGGTGATCAGGTCGATGAAGAACAGTTCGACGAACAATTCGACATCAACGTCAAGGGCGTCTTCTACACCATCCAGAAAGCGTTGCCGTTGCTGCGTGACGGCGGCTCCATCGTGCTGGTGTCGTCCATCGCCCACCTGAAGGCGCTGGAGGCCCACGTGGTCTATGCGGCGACCAAGGCGGCGGTGCGCTCCTTCGCCCGCAGCTGGGCGGCGGAACTCAAGGGCCGCAACATCCGCGTCAATTGCCTGAGCCCCGGCCCGGTGCTGACCCCGATCATCGGCAAGATGGGCATTGGTGAGGCGCAGTTCGGAGCGTTCGAAAAGCAGCTGGCAGGGTTGATTCCGCTGGGTCGGCTCGGTCGCCCGGAAGAATTGGCGAATGCTTTGCTGTTCCTCGCTTCGGACGACAGCAGCTTCATCACCGGCGTCGACCTGTGCGTCGATGGCGGGTTGTCGCAGCTCTGAACGGAAAAAGCCCCAGGGCACTGTGCCCCGGGGCTTTCGCTTGCAGCGGCGTCAGCCCTTGATGAAGGCCAGCAGGTCCGCGTTGATGGTGTCGGCGTGGGTCGTGCACATGCCATGGGGCAGGCCGGGATAGGTCTTCAGCGTACCGTGGCGCAGCAGCTTGATGGACAGGCGCGCGGAGTCGTCGATGGGGACGATCTGGTCGTCTTCCCCGTGCAGCACCAGGGTCGGCACGGAGATCTGCTTCAGATCCTCGGTGAAGTCGGTTTCCGAGAAGGCCTTGATGCAGTCGTAGTGGGCCTTGGCGCCACCGTTCATGCCCTGACGCCACCAGTTGTCGATCACCGCTTCGGAGACCTTGGCGCCCGGCCGGTTGAAGCCGTAGAAGGGGCCCGCCGCGACGTCGCGGTAGAAGTTCGAACGGCTGGCGGCGAGCGCATCGCGGAAGCCGTCGAACACTTTCAGCGGCAGGCCACCGGGGTTCTTCGCGGTTTGCAGCATGAGCGGCGGTACCGCGCCGATCAGTACCGCCTTGGCGACGCGGCCAGCACCATGGCGCGCAACATAGCGGGCGACCTCGCCACCGCCGGTGGAGTGGCCGATGTGCACGGCGTTCTTCAGGTCCAGGTGCGCAGCCAGCTCCGCAAGGTCGGCGGCATAGGTGTCCATGTCGTTGCCTTTGTCGGTCTGCGTGGAGCGACCGTGGCCGCGGCGGTCATGGGCGATCACGCGGTAGCCCCTGGCGAGGAAGAACAGCATCTGGTTGTCCCAGTCATCCCCCGAGAGCGGCCAGCCGTGGTGGAACACGATGGGTTGCCCGCTGCCCCAGTCCTTGTAGAACAGCTCGGTGCCGTCGCGCAGGGTGAGGTAGCCCGAGCCTTGCTCCTTGCGCCGTGCACCTGTTGCGGCCGGGGCCTGGGCAGCGCTCGCCTGGCTTGCCAGCATCGGGACGGCCACCGCCAGGGTGGCGGCGGCTACACCGGCGCTCATCAGGGCGCGGCGGGTGGTTCCTTGGGTCTCGTCGGTCATGGTGAAAGCTCTCGTCAGGGGACCGCTCGCGCGGCGAATGGGGGCCGGTCCGATGCGGCCCTCGAAGCGACCTGGCGGTCGTTGCGAAGGCCGGATTGCCGGTAGACAAACCCTATTCGCTGGCCGGGGACCCTCACCATCGTCCATGGGTATCGCACCACCATACTTAGGTTTCGCGGGACTGCACCGGAGTGTGTCGGAACCGATCCGAGCGCCTGTTTCGAGAGGTGGCGACAGGGGGTGAGGCAATCTCGCGCGACAGCTGATCGGGTCGTCGGGTGCGTTCCGCACGGCCATTTTTTTCATTGGGCTCGAAGATATTTTTACTAATTTTCCTCGGCGACGAGCTCAAGCACCATGCGCCCCCATTCCAACAACAACGTCCTTCGAGGCGGCCAGCAGGAGTGTCCAGGTGCAAGCGTTCAACGAGTGGCGGCAGTGTTCTGCAGCGCAGACTTTCATCGATGACGCAGTGAACGGCGACTCCGGATTTGCCGCGCGGGAGGCTGCGCATTGGGCGCAACGCTTGCCGCTTTGCCTGGCCGCGCAATCGCGCCGGGCAGGCCCGAACGACCGCCGCTGAATCCCTCCCGCAGCGGCTGCCCAAGGCTTCGTCCGGCTTATATCGCCGGGCGTCCGACCGCTGCGCAGGAAGCCTCGACCGGCATCACGCCGTTCCTGTCCAACGAGCGCCCGTCGCTCGCCGTCCATGAGTCAGCCATGAAAAAAACAACAAGCGCTACCGATACCTCCTTGCCTGCCCATCAACCTCACGAACCGTCTGCACGGTCCTTCCGCAAATCGCTGGGCATCCCGGCGCTGGTGCTGTTCGGCCTGGCCTACATGGTGCCGCTGGCGGTGTTCACCACCTACGGCCTGGTCACCCGCATGAGCAAGGGCCACCTGCCTGCGGCCTATCTCTTCACCCTGGCGGCCATGTTGCTGACCGCCTACAGCTATGGGCGCATGGTGCAGGCACACCCGTATTCGGGCTCGGTCTACAGCTACACGCGCAAGACCTTCGGCGCGGCATTCGGCTTCCTGGCGGGCTGGACGCTGCTGCTGGACTACATCTTCCTGCCGCTGCTGAGCTACCTGCTGATCGGCATCTACATGGTCGACTATTTCCCCTCGGTGCCGCTGTCGGTGTGGATCCTCGGCTCCATCGTGCTGGTGACCCTGCTCAACCTCGTCGGCATCGAGTCCATCACCCGCGTCAACTGGGTGCTGATCGTCGCGCAGATGGTCTTCGTGGTGGTGTTCATCGCGCTGTCGCTGAGCCACCTGGGCGCTCAGGCCGAGCCGGTGCCGCTGGTCCAGCCGTTCTATGACGAACACTTCAGCCTGCCGCTGGTGATGTCCGGCGCGGCAGTGCTGTGCCTGTCGTTCCTCGGCTTCGACGCCGTGTCGACCATGGCTGAGGAGACTCCCGAACCGCGCCGGCAGATTCCCGCGGCGATCATGCTGGTGACCCTGATCGGCGGCGTGCTGTTCATCGTCATGGCCTATTTCGGCCAGCTGGTGTTCCCCGAGTGGCAGGCGCTGACCGATGCCGACTCGGCGTCGCTGGACGTACTGCGGCGTATCGGCGGCGAGTGGCTGGTGACCTTCTTCACCGCCACCTACGTGGCCGGCTGCTTCGCCTCGGCGATGGTGTCCCAGGCCAGCGTTTCCCGCGTGCTGTTCGCCATGGGCCGCGACGGTGCGCTGCCCCGCGTGTTCGGCAAGCTGGTGACGAAGAAGCGCGTGCCGGCCACGGCGATCATGCTGATCAGCCTGCTGTCGCTGATCGCGCTGTTCGTCACCCTGGACACCGTTGCCAACATGATCAGCTTCGGCGCGCTGTTCGCCTTCTCCGCGGTGAACCTGGCGGTGATCAAGCACTACCTGGTCGACGAGCGCCTCACCGGCAAGGGCAACTACCTGCGCTACGGCGCACTGCCGGCGGTGGGCTTCCTCAGTACCATCTGGCTGTGGTCGAGCCTGTCGGGCATGTCCTTCATGATCGGTTTCGCCTGGATGTGCCTGGGCTTCATCTGCCTGGCCAGCGCCACGCGGATGTTCCAGCAGCCGCTGCCGGACCTGAACATGGCGGAGTGATCGGCGCTCTGCGCGAAGCCGGGCGTTGCCCGGCTTCTTTCATGCAAGGCCGATAGTGGTTAAGGTGGCGCGACTTCGAGGAACTGGCCGGATCTCGCCATGAAACTGCATCAATTGCGCGCCCTGCGCACCATCGCCGAGAGCGGCAGCATCCAGGAGGCCTCGCGCCTGCTCGATGTCACCCAGCCGTCACTGTCCAAGGCCGTGAAGGAGCTGGAAGGCGAGCTGGGCGTGCCGCTGCTGGTGCGCTCCAATCGTGGCGTGACGGTCACGCCTTATGGCGAGCGGCTGGTGAGCATGGCCCGCCTGGTGACCGAGGAAGTGCGCCGCGCGCGCGACGAGATCGACACCCTGAAGGGCGAGATGGCCGGCCGCGTGGCCATCGGCGTGTCGCCGGTGACGCCCAATCGCGCCTTTGCCAACTGCTTCCGGCGCTACCGCGAGCTGTACCCCCACGTGCAACTGCAGATCTTCGAGCTGCGTTCGGTGCAGCTGTTCGAAGGGTTGAAGGAAGGCCGGCTGGACCTGGTGCTGACCACCCAGCCCGAGGCGGAAGCGGGCGATGGGCAGGTCTGGCGCGAGCTGGCACCGCAGCCCTCGGCGCTGGCGGTGCGCAAGGGCCATCCCCTGGCGGGGGCGCAATCGCTGCACGAGCTGCTGGACCTCGAATGGCTGCTTTCCGACCCGCTGGAAGTGGCCCTGGCCGGGCAGTTCTTCCGCGAGCGCCAGGTGGCGCCCCCCAAGCGCATCACCGAATGCTCCTCGTCGCTGCTCTACCTGGAGCTGGCGGCCAACACCGATGCGGTGAGTTTCTGGTCGCAGCGCATGCTCGGCCTGCCGATGGTGGCCCAGGTGCTGGAGCCCTTGCAGATCGCCGAGGCCACGCCGGTGGCGAACATCTCGCTGGTTACCCGGCCGGAGCAACTGATGACCCGCGAAGCCCAGCTGCTGGCCGAGGAAATGGTGGCCGCTTTCCGTACGGAACCGGCGTGACCGGCATAACCAGTCTCAATGCTCATGTGTAGAGGTCATTACTCCGCGCTTTCGCGCTGATGCATCCTGCCGGCCGCCCAATGTCACCTGAAACGGCCGGAGCCCCCATGACTGCATCGTCGTACTTCTCCCAGAGCTACGCCCAGGCGTGCAGCAAGTTCCTCGACGCCAGTGCGGCCGCCGGCCTGCTGGTGGAGTCCCATGTCCATCCGCTCACCGGGCGCGACGGCGAGACGCTGGCGGTGGACATCGCCCGTGAAGGAGCGCTGGATGCCAAGCGCCTGCTGATCATCAGCAGCGGTTGCCACGGCGTCGAAGGCTTCTGCGGTTCGGGCGTGCAGAGTGCGCTGCTGGCCGACACCGCATGGCGCGAGCACGCGCGGCGCAACGACTGCGCGGTGCTCTACCTGCACGCCGCCAACCCCTACGGCTTTTCCTGGTGGCGCCGCTGGACCCAGGAGAACGTCGACCTCAACCGCAACTTCCGTGACTTCTCTCAGGCAGCGCCGCAGAACCCCGGCTACGCGCTGCTCGACCCGGTGCTCGCGCCCCGTCGCTGGCCCAGCCCGCTGGGGCGCCTGCGGCTGCTCGGCTATGCGCTGCGCCACGGCCGCTGGGAGTTGCAGAAGGCGATCTCGTCCGGTCAGGCCAGTCATCCCGATGGTCTGTTCTTCTCCGGCTCACAGCCGACCTGGAGCAACCGCACCGTGCGCGAGGTGCTGCGCCAGCATGGCCGGCAATGCCGCGAAATGGCCTGGATCGATGTGCACACCGGTCTCGGCCCGGCGGGCTACGGCGAGTACATCTACTCGGGCGACCCGCGCCCCGAAGCGCTGGTCCGCGCCCGTGCCTGGTGGGGTGATGAAGTGCGCTCGACGGAGGAGGGCAACAGCGTCTCGGTGAAGCTCAGCGGCAAGCTGGTGCATGCGGCGTTCGAGGAATGCCCGCAGGCGCTGCTGGTCTCCATGAGTCTGGAATTCGGCACCGTGCCCGGCCCGCAGGTCCTCGAGGCGCTGCGTGCGGACCAGTGGCTGCACAGGACGCCCGATGCGCCGGCGGCCAAGGTGCAACGGATCAAGCAGCAGTTGCGCGACGCCTTCTACATCGACACGGACGAGTGGAAGAACGCGGTGCTGGCCCGCGCGCGGGATACTGCCTGGCGCGCGGTGGACGGGTTGTGCAGCGAGATTCCGGCGCCGCTGGCCTGAGTTCCGCCGGTCAGCTTTCCAGCTGGTTGCGCTGTTCCTCGAACCAGTCGAGCACCGGCCGGCAGGCCGGGTGGGCGGCGCCGCTGTCGCGTAGCCAGAGGGCGTAGCGGCCGCCGGTTTTCAGCGCATCACCGAAGGGCACGATGAGGTCGCCGCGCTGCAGGGCGTCGTGGGCCAGCAGGCGGTCGGTCATGGCCACGCCCAGGCCGCGGGTGGCGGCGTCCAGCGCCAGGTCGTCGAGGTTGAAGAGCATGTGCTTGAACGGCGTGGGCGGCGGAGCGGGCTGCGCACGCAGCCACTGCGGCCATTCCAGGCCGCCGCTGGAGGCGTGGATCAGCGGGTGGCGCGCCAGTTCCTCCAGCGAGCGCGGCGGTTCCTGGCCATCGTCCAGGCGCGGGGCGCAGACCGGGATCAGGTATTCGTCGTACAGCGGCATCAGCGTGCGGCCCTGCGGGTCACTTCCGCTGGGCAGGTAGAGCACATAGGCGTCGCAGTCGCCGCCATCGTCCACCACCTCACCGCCCACCGTCTCGATGGACAGGCACAGTTCCGGGTGCCGCGAGTAGAAGGAGCTCAGGCGCGGCAGCAGCCAGCGCACCGCCAGCGAGACGAAGATGCGGATGCGGAACGGCCGCTCCGCCGAGGGCGGAGCCAGGCGTTCCTCCAGGCGCAGCAGTTGCTGCAGCATGCCCTCGGCCACCGTGTACACCTCGCGGCCGGCATCGGTCAGCGCCACCTTGCGGCTGGTGCGGTCGAACAGCGGCACGCGGTAGTACTCCTCCAACTGTTGCACCTGCCGGCTGATGGCGCTCTGGGTCAGGTGCAGCTGCTGCGCGGCGGCCGTGAAGCTGCCGGAGTCGGCGACCTGCACCAGGGCCTGCAGTGCCTGCAGGGAGGGAACGCGCAGCAGTTTGTCCATGGTTCTCTCGTCCGCGATCGATGCGCCCATCTATGCGAGATGGGAATATCAGGATGAAAAATGAGCGTTGGTGCGCTCAGCGTAACTGCCCGTAGATTCTGGTCATGACGCGCCATCAGGGGAAATCGCTTGGATACGCCCGGCGCATGGATTGTGAAGGAGTGCCGGGCAATGAACAATCACTGTGGCTGGATCGCCCTGGCGGGCGAGTTGCCCGCGCGGCCGGCGCTGAGCGGCACCCAGCGGGCGGACTGGCTGATCATTGGCGGCGGGATCACCGGGTTGTCTGCCGCCCATGCCCTGGCGGCACGCTTCCCGCAGCAGCGCGTGGTGCTGCTGGAACGCCAGCGCATTGCCCAGGGCGCCTCGGCGCGCAATTCCGGCTTCGTCGTCGCCCATGAGTTGCCGGCAGCCAGCGAACGCCTCGGGCAGCCCGGCCACGCCGCGTACCAGGTCGCCTCGCGCATCGGCATCGCGGCGGCGCAGGAAGTCCGCCAGCGCATTGCCGACCTGAACATCGACTGTGAACTGTACGACGACGGCTACCACTTTGCCGCGCACCGCGCCGAGCATCTGGGCGATATCGACGGCATCCTCGCCACGCTGGCCTCGGTCGGCGCAAGCGCGCGTTACTACGAAGGCGCGGCGCTGCAGCAACGCCTCGGCAGCGCCTTCTATGACCGTGCCATTCACTGTTCGGGCGGCAATGCGCTGCTGCAACCGGGGCGCTATGTGAAAGGCCTGGCGGAGAACCTGCCGGCGTCGGTGGAAGTCTTCGAGCAGAGCGGCGTGACCGACCTGCGCCGCAGCGGCCAGGGTTGGGTGGCGCGTACCGAGCAGGGCGAAGTCCATGCGCCGCAGGTGCTGGTCTGCCTCGGCGCCTTCATAGCCCGCGCCGGCTTGCGCGACAGCGGCGCCTTCCCACTCGAATTGAGCGCGAGCATCACCCGCCCGCTGGACGAGCCGCGCTGGCAGTCGCTGTTCGGCGAAAACCAATGGGGCGTGCTCGCGCCGTTGCCGGGCGGCGGCACCGTGCGCCTGCTGCCGGGGCGCCGGCTGCTGATCCGCAACACCGTCGAGTACCGCCATCGCGACCTCGACGACAACGCGCTGGCCGGGCGCCGCCGCCGTCACCTCACGGGTCTGCAGAAGCGTTTCCCCGGCCTCGTCGAAGCGGACATCGCCTACAGCTGGACTGGCCACCTGAGCGGCACCCGCTCTGGCGAACCTTACTTCGCCCGGGTCGATGACGGCTTGCATGCCGTCGCCGGCTGCAATGGCTCGGGCGTGGCGCGCGGCACCCTGTGGGGCCGCCTGCTGGTGGAAATGGCCGCGGGCGACAGCTCGCCCGTGCTGGCCGACGTGCTGGCGCAGGCCAGCCCCGGCTACCTGCCGCCCAGCCCGTTCTTCGATATCGGCGCCTCGCTGCGCATGGCCTGGGAAGTGCGCCGCGCGCGCGCCGAAGCCTGACAAACCGTTTACCCACGCAAAACGATCCATCACGACAATCCGCCACGACCATCTCCAAGAAAAAGAATACGAGGGCAGCATGATCAATCGTTCCAAGTCCCTGGCCAGTTTCACCCTGGCCGGCCTCGCGCTTGCGGCAGGCACCGGCTCCGTCCACGCGGCGCAGACCGTCACCATTGCCAACTGGAGCAGCTACATCGCCGACGACACCCTGGCGAACTTCACCCGGCAGACCGGCATCCAGACCACCTACGACCTGGTGGACAGTAACGAGACCACCGAAGCCAAGCTGATGACCGGCGCCAGCGGCTACGACCTGGCCAGCCCGTCCAACCACTTCCTGCCGCGGCTGATCAAGGCCGGCGCCATCCAGGAACTGGACAAGAGCAAGCTGCCGCACTGGAACAACCTCGACCCGAAGCTGATGAAGATCCTCGAAACCAGCGATCCGGGTAACCGCTACGCGATTCCCTACCTGTGGGTGACCGTGGGCATCGGCTACAACGAGGACAAGATCAAGGCCATCTTCGGCAATACCGACGTCACCCACAGCTGGCAGCTGCTGTTCGATCCGCAGAACGCGGAAAAACTCGCCCAGTGCGGCATCGCCGTGATCGACAACGCCACCCAGATGGTGCCCATCACCCTCAAGGTGCTCGGCCGCGACCCGGCCAGCCAGAACCCGGACGACTTCAAGGCCGCCGAGGCCGCGCTGCAGGCCATTCGCCCGTCGATCCGCTACTTCCACCAGTCCAAGTACGTCAGCGACCTGGCCAACGGCAACATCTGCGTCGCCATCGGCTTCAGCGGCGACGTGCTGCAGGCCATGACCACCGCCCAGCAGGCCGGCAACGGGGTGAAGATCAACTACAGCCTGCCGCGCGAAGGCAGCACCATCGCCGTGGACACCGTGACCATTCCCAAGGGCGCACCGCACCTGGATAACGCCTACGCCTACATGGATTACCTGCTGCAACCGGAAGTGATCGCCAACATCACCAATGCCGTGCAGTACCCCAACGGCAATGCCGCCGCGACCCAGTACGTGAAGCCCGAGCTGCGCAGCAACCCGGCCGTCTACCCGCCGCAGGAAGTGCTCGACACCCTGTTCCCGATCAAGACCCTGTCGCCCTCCGGCATGCGCATGAGCACCCGCCTGTGGACCCGCGTGATGAGCGGCAAATGACCCAGACCCACGACACGCGCCGCCACGCCCTGGTGGTCGGCGCCGGCGTGGTCGGCCTGGCCAGCGCGCTGCAACTGCAGCGTGCCGGCCTGCGCGTGACCCTGCTGGACCGCAACCCGCCAGGCCTGGCCACCTCGTTCGGCAACGCCTGCACCTTCGCCACCTACTCGGTGGAGCCGGTGGCGACTCCCGGCATCTGGCGCAAGGCGCCGGGCATGCTGCTGCGCCCGGACAGCCCGCTGGCGATCCGCCCCGCCTACCTGCCGCGCATCGCACCCTGGCTGCTGCAGTTCCTCGCGGCCTCGCGGCGCGAGCGGGTGGAAGCCATCGGCCACGACCTCAACACCCTGCTGCGCCCCTGCATGGACGCCTGGCAGACGCTGTTCGACGCCGCCGGCGCCAACGACCTGATCCGCCACGACGGCTCGCTGTACATCTTCGAAAACCATGAGCGCGGCGACGCCCAGGCCATGGTGGATTACCACCGGCGCTTCGAGGTGCCGATCCGTTTCGTCGAAGGCTCCGAGCTGCGCGAGCTGGAACCGGCGTTGAACACCCGCGCCAGCTGCGCGGTGGAGCTGCCCGGCGTGAGCCGCACCCTCGATCCGTACGCGCTGAGCCTGCGCCTGTTCGAGCGCTTCCTGGCCATGGGTGGCGAGTTCCGCCGTGGCGAACTGCTGGGCCTGGAGCCGGCCGGGCAGGGCAGGGACGCGGTGAACGCGCAACTGGCGAGCGGCGAGAAGCTGCCTGCCGACCGCGTGGCGCTGTGCACCGGGGCCTGGTCGCGGACTCTGGTGGACCAGTTGGGCGATAGCGTGCCGCAGGACACCGAACGCGGTTACCACGTGCTCTTCGGCCACGCCGGGCAGGTACTCAATCGCCCGGTCTGCTGGGGTGCTGGTGGCTTCTACATGACGCCCATGGCCCAGGGCCTGCGCGTGGCCGGCACGGTGGAGTTCGCCGGGCTGGAGGCGCTGCCGAGCCCGGCACGCTACCGCTACCTGACCCGTGGTGCGAGGCGCTTCCTGCGCCTGCAGCACGAGCCGGTATCGCAGTGGATGGGCTTCCGCTCCTCGGTGCCGGACAGCATGCCGGTGCTCGGTCCGTCCCGGCGCCTGCCGCAGGTGTTCTACAACTTCGGCCACGGCCACATCGGCCTGACCCTCGGCGCCATCACCGGTCAGTTGCTCGCCGAGCAGGCCAGTGACCAGGTCACCAGCGTGCCGCTGACACCTTTCCTCGCCAGTCGCTTCGGCTCGCGCTGAGCACTGGCATTCACCCCGGCCTCACGCCGAACAACAGGAGATCACGACATGCCCCAGCTGACCCTCGCCGTCCCCCGCAGCCATGCCTTGCGCAGCGTCGGCCTGATGCTGTTGTCCATGTTCTGTTTCGCCCTGGTGGATGCGCTGGCCAAGGTGGTGGCGCTGAAGTACCCGGCCAACGAGGTGACCTTCTTCCGCATGGCCTTCGGCGTGCTGCCGGCCTTTCTCCTCTGCCTGCGCGGTCGCCCGCTGGCCGAACGCTGGCGGCAACTGGACCTGCGCGGGCAGAGCATCCGCGCGGTGACCCTGCTGGGCTCCTCGGCGCTGTTCTTCGCCGGGCTGCCGTACGTGCCGCTGAGCGAGGCCATCTCCATCGCCTACTCCGAGGCGCTGCTGGTGATCGTGCTGGCGCCGCTGCTGCTGGGCGAGCGGCTGCTGCCGCGCAATGCGCTGGCGGCGGTGCTGGGCTTCATCGGCGTGCTGATGGTGGTCAAGCCGGACAACGCCGAGGCCAGCCTGCTCGGGCCGGGCCTGCTGGTGGCCAGCGCGTTCTTCGGCGCGCTGTCGATGATCCAGATCCGCCGCATCCGCGCGAGTGACGACTCCACTACCACGGTGCTGTATTTCACCGTGGTCGGCACCCTGGTCACCGGCGCCACGCTGCCGTTTTCCTGGAGCACGCCGAGCCTGCCGGACCTCGGCTTCATGCTCGCCGTCGGCCTGCTCGCAACCCTCGGCCAGTTGCTGTTCACCATCGCCGTGCGCCGCGCCCATGCCGCCACGCTGGCGCCGTACACCTACACCAGCATCATCTGGGCGAGCCTGTTCGGCTACGTGATCTGGGGCGAGGTGCTCAGCCTGCTGTCGCTGGTCGGCATCCTGCTGATCGTCGGCAGTGCCGTGGTCGTGGCCGTGCTGGAGCAGCCGCCGGAAGGGGCGGTGGTCTGACTCCCCGGGATTCCCGTCCGGCGCCGCGCGCCGTTTCACAAGACCCGCGGCGCCCGATGCCGCATCCACAGAGAGCTTCCATGCAACACAAAGCCGTGCTCGACCAACTCGACGTCAACCGCATCCTCGCTGCCGCCTCCGACGAGGCCCGGCGCCAGGGCTGGGCGGTGACCATTGCCGTGGCCGACGACGGCGGCCACCCGCTGGCGCTGGTGCGCCTGGACGGCTGCGCCCAGGCCAGCGCCTACATCGCCACGGAGAAGGCGCGCAGCGCGGCCATCGGCCGGCGGGAAACCCGCGAGTACGAGAACATGGTCAATGGCGGCCGGATGGCCTTCCTCAGCGCGCCGCTGCTGACTTCGCTGGAGGGCGGTGTGCCGATCCTGGTGGACGGGCAGGTGGTGGGCGCGGTGGGGGTGTCCGGCGTCCATGCGGAGCAGGATGCGCAGGTTGCCAGGGCGGGGATCGCCAGCCTCACCTTGTAGGAGCGGGCCCTGCCCGCGAACCGCCGGCAGGGCCGGCGCCTTCCTCTGCTCCGATGTTGGTCCTGTATTGCTGCGTTAGCTTGGGAGTTTCTGCGCCGCTTCGGCGTACGCGCGGACTTCTTGTTTCGCCCCCTCGGGCGACCCACTTTGGCAAACGACCCAAAGTGGGCAAAGGTCTTGCCCCGGACATCCGGTTTTTCGCTTAGGCGAAAAATTCCCTCGTTGAAGCGAAGTTTCAGGGGCACGCTGCGAAGGGCCATCCCTGGCCCGTCGCAGCTCTCGCGACATCCATGTCGCTCAACCCCTGAAACTCCGCTTCAACGAGGCCTCCTGAACGGGGCAGTCGGAGTGCGCTGGTATTTCTCTGGAAGTCTTAAGAACCAGAGCCAGAACCAGAGCCAGAGCCAGAGCTGGTGTCCGGCTCTTCGTAGGAGCGAGCTTGCTCGCGAACCGCCCAACGCCAGAGTTGTCGTGTAGGAGCAGGCCATGCCCGCGATCACACGCATGGCGCGCTCCTGCAATTTGATGCGGTGTTAGGCGGCTGCGCAGGAGCGGACTGGCATCCGGCGCGATGCGAAGCCAGGGCACCGCCTCGACTACCGGTCAGAATCCGTCCCGCCAGTCTGCTACCATGCCGCGCCGGTATGCCAGATGACGCGTGTTTGCCCCGCGCCCGGCGTGCCGGTTCCTGTTCGTTCCCACTCTGCTGCAACCAGGTCGCATCGATCGGAAAGCCCCCTGCACGGCGGGGGCGAAACGCTTTCCACAGGGTCGATGGACCTTCTGGAATCCCGATGCACGATCCGATCAAACTCAAGGACCACCAGCAGGAGTCGGCGCTGGTCAACCGCCGGCTGATCGCCTGCGGCGCGCTGGTGGCCCTGATGAGCGTGAGCCTGGTGGCGAGGATGTACTTCCTCCAGGTCACCGACTACGCGACCAACGCCACGGTCTCCGAGAACAACCGCATCCATGTCCTGCCGATTCCCCCGGAACGCGGGCTGATCTTCGACCGCAACGGCAAGGTGCTCGCCGAGAACCTGCCCAGCTTCGACCTCACCCTGACCCGCGAGCGCGCCGGCAATTCCCAGGCGGTGCTCGATCAGGTCACCGATATCCTGCACCTGAGCCCCGAGCAGCGCCTGCAGTGCGACAAGGCGCTGAAGAAGAGCCGCCATCCCTTCGAACCGGTCACCATCCTGCATGACCTGAGCGAGGAGCAGATCGCCCTCGTCGAGGTCAATCGCTACAAGCTGCCGGGCATCGACGTGGATGCCGAGTTCGTCCGCCACTATCCCTACGGCGAACACTTCGCCCACTCGGTCGGCTTCGTCGGGCGCATCAACGAGCGCGAGGCCGCGCGCCTGGACAGCACCGAGTACCGGGGCACCGAGTACGTCGGCAAGACCGGTGTCGAGCACTTCTATGAGCCGCAGCTGCACGGTCACGTGGGCTACGAGGAGGTCGAGACCAACGCCCAGGGCCGCGTCATGCGCGTGCTGAAGAAGGTCCCGCCGGTGGCCGGCGAAAACATCGTGCTGGGCCTGGACGTGGACCTGCAGGTCGCCGCCGAGAAGGCCCTGGGCGACCGCCGTGGCTCGGTGGTGGCGCTGGACCCGAACACCGGGCAGGTGCTGGCGATGGTCAGCAACCCGAGCTTCGACCCGAACCTGTTCGTCAACGGCATCAGCTCGGCGCAGTACGCGCAGCTGCGCGACTCCATCGACCGGCCGCTGTTCAACCGGGCGCTGCGCGGGCTGTACTCGCCGGGCTCGACCATCAAGCCGGTGGTGGCCATCGCCGGGCTGGATACCGGCACCATCACGCCGGCCTCGCGGGTGTTCGACCCGGGCTATTTCCAGCTGCCCAACTACGACCACAAGTACCGCAACTGGAACCACAGCGGCGATGGCTGGGTGGACCTGGACACTGCCATCAAGCGCTCCAACGACACCTACTTCTACGACGTCGCGCACAAGCTGGGCATCGACCGCATGCACGACTACCTGACCCGCTTCGGGCTGGGCAGCAAGGTGTCCATCGACATGGCCGAGGAATCCCCGGGGCTGATGCCGTCCCGCGAATGGAAGCGCGCCACCCGGCGCCAGGCCTGGTTCCCCGGCGAGACGGTGATCCTCGGCATCGGCCAGGGCTACATGCAGGTGACGCCGCTGCAACTGGCCGAGGCGACTTCGCTGATCGCCAGCAAGGGTGCCTGGCACCGTCCGCGGCTGGCCGAGTCGGTGGGCGGCGAGGACGTTGTCGATGCCAACCCCATGCCCGACATCCACCTGAGCAACCCCCGCGACTGGGATGCGGTGAACTACGGCATGCAACTGGTGATGCACGATCCGGGCGGCGGCGCGCGGGCGGCGGGGCAGGGGGCGCTGTATCGCATCGCCGGCAAGAGCGGTACCGCGCAGATCGTCGCGATCCGCCAGGGCGAACGCTACAACCGCCTGAAGACCAGGGAGCGCCACCGCGACAACGCGCTGTTCGTCGGCTTCGCGCCGGCCAGCGAGCCTTCCATCGTGGTCTCGGTGACCATCGAGAACGGTGAGGCCGGCGGCCGCGTGGCCGGCCCGGTGGTGCGCGAGATCATGGATGCCTGGCTGCTCGATGCGGACGGCAAGCTCAAGCCGCAGTACGCCGTGCCCGCCGAGACCGGCTCGGGCAAGCACGCCTGAAGCGCGGCGGGGTCAGCCCGCCGCCTTCAGCTGTTCTTCCAGCATCGCCCGGTGCTGCGGATGGGCGATCTCCAGCATGCACTCCGTGCGCTGCCGCAGGCTCTTGCCGCGCAGGTCGGCGACGCCGAATTCGGTGACGATCAGCCCGGCATCGCTGCGCGGTATCGTCACCGGGCCGTTGAGCCGGGCGACGATGCGGCTGCTGGCGCCGGCCGTGGAAGGCAGGGCGATGATCGGCAGGCCGCCACGGCTGCGCGCGGCGCCACGGAGGAAGTCCAGCGCGCCGCCCACCGCGCCGACGTAGCTGCCGGCAGCGACTTCCGAGTTGACCTGGCCGCTGAGGTCCACTTCCACCGCGGAGTTGATCGCCACGAATTGGTTCAGGCTCGCCAGTACCTCGGCGTCGTGGGTGTAGGCCGTGGAGCGCAGCTGGATCAGCGGGTTGTCGTGGGCATAGGCGTGGATCACCCGGCTGCCCAGCAGCAGGCCGCCGATGCTCACGCCACGGTCGCGGCTCTTGCGCGCGTTGGTGATGACTCCGGCCTGCATCAGTTGCGCCACGCTGTCGCCGAGGCTGCCCGAGTGCACGCCCAGGTCGCGACGGTCGTGCAGGGCGCCAAGCACTGCATCGGGGATGGCGCCGATGCCCATCTGCAGGGTGGCGCCGTCGTCGACCAGCCCGGCGATGTGCGCGGCGATGCGGCTGTCCGCCTCGCGGATGCGTGCCGGCGGATTCTCCAGCGGCGGCCGGTCGGTGTGGAGGATGGCGTCGAGGTCTTCCGCGCCCAGGGTGCGTTCGCCGAAGGTGCGCGGCGCCTGGCGGTTGACCTCGGCGATGACTACCCGCGCGCGTTCCAGCGCCGGCAGCAGGTATTCGTGGGCGATGCCCAGGCTGTAGCGGCCATTGGCGTCCGCCGGGGCCAGTTGCAGCAGCAGAACGTCGATGCGCAGCGCGCCGCTTTCGAGCATTGCCGGCAGCTGCGAGTAGTGACAGGGCAGGATGTCGAGCACCCCGGCCTTGCCCAGTTCGCGGTTGGCGCCGGCACCGCAATAGGCGAGCAGGTCGACCTGGTCGGCGTGCTCGGGACGGCAGGTGGCGTGGTTGGCGATGCCGAGCATCACCCGGAAGCGCCCGATGCGCGCGCGCTGGGCCATCAGCGATTCGGTCAGCGGCAGGGGTTCGGCGTTGGCCTGGCCCCAGAGCACGGTGTCGCCGGGGCGGATCAGTTCACGGAGGTCGAGCGAATCCGCTTGCAGCAGCTTGGGCATGGCTGGGCCGCATCCTGAAATTCTTTGGAGGAGGGAAGCGGCGGCCCGCTGCGGGCCGCCGTACAGCAGATGGCGAAGGCGTCAGATGATCGAGGAGGGGTGCTTCGCCAGCGGGGTGACCTGCATCGTCATGTAGGGGAACAGCGGCAGGCTGGAGAGCAGGGCGTGCAGCTCGTCGTTGCTCTGCACATCGAACACGCTGATGTTCGAGTACTGGCCGACGACACGCCACAGGTGCGGCCATTTCCCCGAGCGCTGGATTTCGGTGGCGCGGGCCTTCTCGGCGGCCTTGATCGCCTCGACTTCCTCGGCCGGGATATCGCGGGGAATGTTCACGTCCATTCTTACGCAGTACAGCATGGTGATTCCTCGGGTTTCAGAGTTTGCTCTGGGACAGCTGCGCGCCGCTGGCGGGCTCGCTGTCGTCGTCGTTCAGGATCTTCGCGTCGACGTCCTGCAGGCGCACGCCACGGGTTTCCGGGAGCAGCAGCACGGCGGTGACGGAAAGGGCGTAGGCCACCAGGCAGAAGGTGCCGATGGACTGGGCCAGGCCGATCTTCTCGGAGAGCACGCCGACGCCGGCGATGGACAGCGCGCCGAGGGACTTGCCCAGGTTGTAGGAGAAACCCATGCAGGTGGTACGCACGTGGGTCGGGAACAGTTCGCTGAGGAACGGGCCGAGCACTGCGAAGATGCCGGTGGCGAAGGCGCCCACCGGGAAGGCCATGAGCATCAGCAGCTCGGTGCTCATCGGCACCAGCATGTAGACCACGGTGAAGATCCACGCGCCGACGCTGAACAGCAGCAGGGCGGGGCGGCGGCCGTAGCGGTCGGCGATCCAGGCAGTGACCATGAAGCCGGCGAAGGCACCTGCGCACATGATCAGCATGGTGAAGATCACCGGGCCGGGCTTGAGACCGCGCTCGGAGACCATCAGCGTCGGCAGCCAGGCCATGATGGTGTAGGCGGCGGCCTGCAGGCCGGTGACCAGCACGGCGGCGAGCAGGGTAAGGCGGATCACGGCGGGGCGGAAGGCGGAGAGCATCGACGCTTTCTCTTCGACCTTGGCGGTGGCCTGCCGGTAGATTTCCGGGTCCTTCACGTGGCGGCGGATGAACAGTACGAAGCCGGCCGGGATCACGCCGACCCAGAAGGCCACGCGCCAGGCCAGTTCCTGCGGCAGCCAGGCCAGCAGGCCGGTCATGATCACCGCAGCCGCGGCCCAGCCCAGGGCGAAGCCGCTCTGCACGAAGCCCAGCGCCTTGCCACGGTGTTCGGGGCGGATGACCTCGGCCATCAGCGCCGCGCCGACGGCCCATTCACCGCCAAAACCCAGGCCCTGCAGGGTGCGGATCACCAGCATCTGCTCGTAGCTCTGGGCGAAACCGGCGATGAAGCCGAACAGGGTGAACCAGCAGATGGTGAAGATCAGGATGCGCACGCGGCCGTAACGGTCGCTGAGGATGCCGGCGATCCAGCCGCCGAGGGAGGCCGAGAGCAGCGCGGCGGTGCCGACGATGCCGGCTTCGCCCTTGGAGATCTGCCAGACCGCCATCAGTGCCGGCAGCAGGAAGCTGAACATCTGCGCGTCGTAGGTATCCAGCGCCCAGCCGGAGAAGCAGGCCCAGAAGGTCTTGCGCTCCTGCCGGGAGCCGGTTTTGTACCAGTCGAACATGGGGATTACCGTCCTTATTGTTATTGGGTGTCGGTTCGTGGCGGGGCCACGATTGCAGCGTTTGGGTGGTGCTCGTCGTGCGAGCTGACCGCCAGGCGGGCGGGGTGTCAGTTCGTGGATCGAGCATGCGGCAGATTGCTTCGCGCGCCCATTTGCCTTTGCGAAAGCCTGCCTTTGGGTCGGGTTAAGTTCTCAGTCGGTCCTTGGCGAAATCAGCAGGTCCTGGGCCATGCTGGCGATCAGGCGGCCGTCGCGGCGGTAGATGTGCGCCAGCGCCAGGCCGCGCCCGGCGAGGCTGCGGGTGCCCTGGCTGACGAACAGCAGCCAGTCGTCGCAGACGGGGTCCGGGGTGTGGAACCACAGGGTGTGGTTGAGGTTGGCGATGTAGTGGCCCTGCCACAGTTCGTTCGCGCTGGCGGGCGGCGCCAGCGCGCCGTTGAACCAGCAGTCGGAGAGGTAGGCCAGCGCCGCGTGGTGCAGGCAGCCCTCGGCCGTCAGTGGTTGCAGCAAGCGAACCCAGTAGGCGATCTCGTTCTGCGGCGGTGCCTTGCCCAGATACGCCTCGGGGTTCACCGGGCGGATATCCAGCAGCGGTTGCCCGGTGAAGCGCAGTTGCGTCGCCTCGCCCTGGCCCGGGTAGCGCTCGGCCAGTTCGCGCAGGTCCGGCAGGCTTTCCGGCGACGGCATATCGCCCTCCAGGCGCGGCGCCGATTCGGCACTCTCGCCAGGGAGCTGGAAGGTTGCATGGGCACTGAGCACCACGGCGGTGCCCTGTACGCCATAGATGTGCCGGCTGGAAAAACGCCGGCCATCCTGCAGCGCTTCCACCTTGTACTCCAGCGCGTCCTCGGGGCGGGCGCCCTGCAGGAAGGTCGCCTGCAGGGTGCTCGGCACGCGGTTCGGCACGGTCTGCGCGGCGGCCCAGAGAGCCTGGCCGAGCAGCTGTCCGGCGTACACGCGGCCGTTGACGTTGCTGTCGTTGACGGCGGCGCGGAAGGTGTCCTGCGGGCCGTCTTCCAGGCTCAGCAGCTGTGTCAGATCGGCCTGGTCCCAGGCTCTGGCGCGGTCGAAGGTGCCCACGGTGTCGTCCTCAGGCGGAGCTGCCCAGGGCACGCTCGGCGCTCGGGCTCAGGGCCCGTGCGGGGCGGCCGGACAGGCTGGAGAAGTCCAGCGGGATCGGCGTGACGGCTTGCAGTGCCTCGGCCGTGGTCTCGCCCACCAGCTCGATGACCTGCACGCCATCGGCAGTGATCTCCAGGGTGGCGAGGTCGGTGTAGACGCGGCTGACGCAGCCGATGCCGGTGAGCGGGTAGGTGCAGCGCTCGATCAGCTTGCAGGCTCCGTCCTTGGCCAGGTGTTCCATCATCACGAAGATGCGCTTGGCGCCGATGGCCAGGTCCATGGCGCCGCCGACGGCGGGGATGGCGTCCGGCGCGCCGGTGTGCCAGTTGGCCAGGTCACCGTTGGCCGCGACCTGGAAGGCGCCGAGCACGCAGATGTCCAGATGGCCGCCGCGCATCATGCCGAAGGAGTCGGCGTGGTGGAAAAACGCAGCCCCCGGCGCCAGGCAGATGGGCTCCTTGCCGGCGTTGATCATGTCCCAGTCTTCCTCACCGGGCCTGGCCCCGGTCCAGCGGCCGAGCACGCCGTTCTCGCTGTGCAGGAAGATGTCCTTGTCCGCCGGCAGGTGGTTGGCCACCAGGGTCGGCAGGCCGATGCCGAGGTTGACGTAGGCGCCCTCGGGGATGTCGCGGGCCACGCGGGTGGCCATGGCGTTGCGGGTCTGTTTGTCCATGCTCAACCTGCCTTGCTCTGGCTGACGGCGCTGCTGCGCTGCACGATGTGCTTGACGAAGATGCCGGGGGTGACCACGTGCTCCGGGTCGATCTCGCCCAGCTCGCAGACGCGGCCCACCGAGGCGATGGTGTGGCGCGCGGCCATGGCCATCACCGGACTGAAGTTGCGCGCGGTCTTGCGGTAGGTGAGGTTGCCCCAGCGGTCGCCGAGTTCTGCGTTGATCAGCGCGTAGTCGACATGGATCGGCGACTCCAGCACGTAGTGGCGGCCGTCGATCAGCCGGGTTTCCTTGCCCTCGGCCAGCAGGGTGCCGTAGCCGGTGGGGGTGAAGAAGCCGCCGATGCCGCAGCCGGCGGCGCGCAGGCGTTCGGCGAGGTTGCCCTGGGGGACGATCTCCAGCTCGATCAAGCCTGAGCGGTACAGCTCCTCGAAGACGTGGGAGCCGACCATGCGCGGGTAGGAGCAGAGAATCCGGCGTACCTGGCCGGCCTTGAGCAGGGCGGCCAGGCCGGTATCGCCCTGGCCGGCGTTGTTGCTCACCAGGGTGAGGTCGCGCGCGCCCTGGGCGATCAGCGCGTCGATCAGGTCCTCGGGCATCCCGGCACCGCCGAAGCCGCCCACGGCGATGGTCGCGCCGTCGGGAATCTCGGCCAGCGCCTGGGCGGCACTGGGGCAAAGCTTGTCGATCATGACTGCGGGTCCTTTGTCGTTTTTATCGCGGACGGACGCGGCTTTCGAAAGCCCTTGTCGCCGCCTGGAAACCAGCTTGCCAGTGCGCCTGGAGGGTCACAATTTCAGTCTGCGGAAGGGGTGTTTAACCCCCGGTTAAGAGGGCGCGCCGGCCTTGTGTGGTGCGGCCTGGCGCGCTTCGCGAGCGGCTTATACAGCGGCTACGCCGACGGTCATGCCGCCGCAGACGTAGAGCACCTGGCCGGTGACGAAACCGGCGCGGGCATCGAGGAAGAACGAGGCGGCCTGGGCGATGTCGTCCGGCACGCCGAGGCGCTTCACCGGTACGCTGTCGATGATCGCCTGGGTGCGCGGGCTGTCCGGTGGGTTGGCGCGCTCGAACAGCTCGGTGCGGATCGGCCCCGGGCCGATGGCATTGGCGGTGATGCCATGGCGGCCCAGCTCCAGCGCCCAGACGCGGGTCATGCCCAGCAGCCCGGCCTTGGTGGCGGCGTAGGCGGTGCGCAGTTCCTTGCCCAGGGCGGCGCGCGAGGACATGTTGAGGATGCGCCCGAAGCCGGCTTCCTTCATCCCTGGCAGCAGCGCCTGCATGCACTGCAGCGAGCAGCGCACGTTGAGTGCCCAGACCCGCTCCAGCTCCTCGAAGCTCTGCTCGTCCGCCGGGTTCGGGCAGACCATGCCGACGTTGTTCACCAGGCGGGTGATCGGCCCGTCGGCCAGCGCCTGTTCCAGTGCGGCGGCGGTGGCGGCGGTGTCGGTGAGGTCGGCGATCAGGCCGTCGCCGATGCGGTCGATGATCACCGGCTCGAAGCCGTCTTCACGGCAGCGTTGGGCGATGGCGGCGCCGATACCGGAGGCGCCTCCGGTGATGAGTACGCGTTCTTTGGGCACGGTGGGACTCCGTCAGACAGTGGCGATGGGGTTGAGCGGTGCGCCCACGGCGCCGGGCAGGCGCAGCGGCGGGGCGGTGAGCAGGAAGCGGTTGCGGCCATTGGCGCGCAGCCACTGGGCCAGCGGCGTGAGGTGCCACAGCTCGCCCAGGTGGACGCCGAGCTTGAACAGGCAGTGGTGGTGCAGCGGCATCACCGAGCAGCAGTCGCCGGCGTGGCCGGCGGGGAAGATTTCCACCGAGTAGTTGTCGGCGGCGATGGCCACCAGGTTGCTGTCGGTGATCCAGTTCAGCAGGCGGCTGTCGTTGCCATCGAGCACCGCAGCCAGGCGTTCCAGCTCCGCCGGGTCGGGGTTGCGGTTCATCCCCAGCAGGGCTTCGGCGTAGCCGGTGTGCAGGCAGACGAGGTCGCCGGCTTGCACTTCCACGCGGTCGGCTTCGAGCACGCGCATCAGCTCGTCGTAGCCGACATGGGTGCGGCCCAGGCCGTAGTGGTGGTGCAGGTCGATCATCACGCCGCGGCCCTGCACGCAGGTCTCGGCCATCCGTTCGATGCCCAGGGCGTGGGCGCAGGAGGTACTGTGCGGCTTGATCGGCCCGGCGATGCCGCAGTCCTCCAGCTCGCTGGGGCCTTCGACGTCGCCGCCGGCGCTGAAGCCGTTGTAGTACAGCGGCTCGGGCACGCCATCAGCGTTGGCATCGAACAGCGCACCGACATGGGACAACGCATCCCACTGGGTGGAGTACTGCAGGTGGAGGATCGCCAGGTCATCGCTGAGCACGTCCGGCCGGCCTTCCTGGATCCACTGGTACTGGTAGTTCATGTTGACCCCGCCCTTGCGCAGCAGCGGGCGCAGGATCGGCGGCAGGCGGTTGACGTTCATCGCATTGCCGCCCGGGTAGTCCAGCGGCAGGCTGAGGCAGAAGGCCAGGCCTTCACGGACCTCGGCGATGCCCTGCAGCACCTTTTCCGGGGTCAGCAGGTTCAGTCGTCCCCTCTGGTCGTCTGGGCCGAAATCGCCCCAGTTCGAGCCCTCGGGGCGTTTCTTCCAGCGTGGTTCGGCCATGGTCGATGGTCCTTGTTGTTGTCGGTGGCGGGTCGCCCGGGATGGCGGCGCGTCCTTGTGCGGCAAGGCTCCCAGACTCGTTGGAGGCGGACAATTGGCCTCTTTGGAAGGCGGCTTTAACCCAGGGTTAAGCCGCGCGGTAGCAGTCGATCAGGCTGTCGGCGAAGTCGCGGGCGAAGGCCGAGAGGCCGTCGAAGTCCTGCGCGCAGAGCTGGAAGGTGCGCACCGCCCAGGGATCGAGCAGTTTGCAGGAGCCGATCTTCTGGCTGCCCTTCAAGCGTTCGAAACCGGCCTGGGGCACGATGGCGATGCCGGCGCCGGCTTCCACCATGCGGAAGATCGCGTCGGAGCTGGCGACCTGCACGCGGATGGTCAGCGGGATGTGCAGTGCCGCCGCCGCGCGGCTGAGGAAGACGTGGATGGCGCTGCCTTCGAGCAGCGAGACGAAGGCGTACTGCAGGGCTTCCTTGAAGTGCACTTCGCCGCCTTCGAGGATCGGGTGGCCCTCCGGGGCGATGACCATCAGCCGGCTGCTTACCAGCGGCACGCTCTGCAGGCCGTCGGTGACCACGCTGCCGGAGACGATGCCCAGGTCCGCGCTGCCATCGCGGATGCAGCGCACGATGTCGTCGGAGAGGCGCTCGCGCATGTCGATGTGCACGTCGGGGTGGGTCTTGAGGTACTCACCCACCACCGGTGGCAGGTATTCGGTGATCGCGGTGGTGTTGGCCAGCAGGCGCAGCTGGCCCTTGAGCCCTTCGGCGTACTGCTGCAGATCGCCGGTGAGCATCTCCAGCTGGGAGAGGATGATGCGCGCGTGCTGCAGGTAGGTCTTGCCGGCGTTGGTCAGGGTCACGCCCTGGGGCGAGCGCTCCAGCAGTCGCATGCCGAGGTTGTCCTCGAGGTTCTTGATGCGGTTGCTGGTGGCCGGCACGGAGAGGAAGGAGCGTTCCGCGCCGCGGGTGAGGCTGCTGGTTTCCGCGATGTTGATGAACAGCCGGAAATCCGTGATATCGAAATGCATCGCCATGGTCTGGTACTTCTTGCCAAGTGGTATACCACGGTACTGGCTGGCGAATAGCCTGCATAGACGGCATTCGTCAGTCCGGCGCCGTTCTGGTAGCCCACGCCGGCGCGCAACGGGAGCACGCCGGCACGGGCTGCCGGATCACCAGTGAGCGGCCTCGAAGGCGAAGCCCGAGCCCTGGCGGCGGATGAAGCCGCAGTGCGGTTCGCCGAAATGCACCGGCAGGATCAGCGCGCCGGAGTCTGCCGCTTCGTTGAGGAAGGCCAGGCGCGTCTGACGGGCGGTATCCTCCCAGATGCAGTAGCCGGAATTGATTTCCGGGCGGACGATCTGCACCGGGCTGTGCAGGATGTCGCCGCAGAAGATGCCTTCCTCGCCGCCGGAGCGCACCTTGAAGATCACCTGGCCGGGGCTGTGGCCGGGGGCTGCCTGCACCTGCAGGCAGTCGGCGATTTCCTCGCCGGGCTGCATCATCTTCGCAAGGCCCGCATCGACGATGGGCATCACGCTGTCGAAGAAGGATTCGCCGAACACGTCGATGACGCCGCCTTCCCTGTTCTTGCCCTGGTGGCAGAAGTCGAAGTCGTCCCTGGGGAAGTGGTAGGTGGCGTTGGGGAAGGTCGGTTCCCAGCGGCCATCCTTCCAGGTGGTGTTCCAGCCGACGTGGTCCGAATGCAGGTGGGTGATCACCACGTGGGTGACCTTCTCCGGCGGCGCGCCGGCGGCGATCATCCATTCGCGCACCAGGCCGTTGAGCATGTTCATCCGCGCGATGCCGGGGCGCGGCTTGAAGTTGCCGACGCCGGTGTCGACCACCACGATCTCGTTGCCCACATGCACGATCCAGAACTGGATGGTGACGATGAGCTTGTTCATGTGCTCGATCCAGTGGTTGGGCGCCATCAGCTCGCGGTGTTCGGCCAGCACGTCCTGGTCCATCTGCGGAAAGAGGAAGGCCGGGTCGTGGGTGGGGCCGGCGTACTCGAGAATGCGGGTGACCTTGATGTCACCGATCATGCGGGACTGCATCATGGCGCGGTGTTCCTCATTGTTGTTCTTTGCTTGATTGCTGGGCTGTTTGCGCGGCTGGCCGGGCAGGGCCGCTCACGGTGGTAGTCAGGCTGCGTGGCGGCTGGCGCCGACGCGGTGCTGTGGCTGCTCGATGAACTCGCGGTAGATCGCCGCGCCCGACAGCCCGGAGCACACATGGCCGCGCACCAGCGCCGCGACCAGCCGCGGGCTCTGCAAGGGCATGAAGTGCCCGGAGGCTACCTGCAACGCTTCGATCTGTGGGGCGAAACCGGCCAGGCGGTCGATCTCCGCCGGAGGCCGCAGGGCGTCGTATTCGCCCGACACCAGCAGGGTGCGCGCCGGCAGGCGCGGCAGGTCGGCCTCCAGTTCCAGGTCGGCGAGCATGGCGAAGGTGGCGGCGAAACCCTGTGGGTCGGCGGCGCGCCAGCGCAGGCGGAAGGCCTCGAAGACCTCCGAATCGGTGCGCAGCGGTTCGGGCCAGGTCTTGTCCAGCAGCGCCGGCACCAGCTCGCCCAGGCCTTCGCTGCGCAACGCAGCGGCACGCTGGCGAGTAGCCTCGCGAGCGGTGGCGGCGACGCCGCAGGCCGGCGCCAGGCCGATCAGCTGCTGGCAGCGCTCGGGGTGGCGGGCGGCGAAGCGAATGGCGATGGCCGCACCGACCGCCACGCCCATCAGCGCGACGGGTGACTCGATGCGCAGCGCATCGAGCAGCGCGGCCAGGTCGGCGACGTGGTCGTCGATGGCCAGCTCGCCGGGGAATTTCTCCGACAGCCCGGCGCAACGCGTGTCGTAGCGCAGCAGGGTGAGTTCGCCGGCCAGCGTGGCGCAGAGGTCATCCCAGCTTTCCAGGCTGCCGCCCATCTCGTGTACCAGCACCAGTACCGGCGCGTCCGCACTGTCGGCGGGCAACAGCTGGTAGCGTAGGGCGGTCTGGTTGACTTCGATCCAGCTCAGTTTTTTCGACATGGCGACCTCACACCCGCTCGAACAACGCGGCCAGACCCTGGCCGCCGCCGATGCACATGGTCTCCAGGCCGAAGCGGGAGCCGCGGCGCTGCATCTCGTGGAGCAGGGTGGTCATGATGCGCACGCCGGTGGCGCCGATCGGGTGGCCGAGGGAGATGCCCGAGCCGTTGACGTTGACCCGCTCGTCGTTCTCCAGGCCCCAGGCCTTGAGCACCGCCAGGGCCTGGGCGGCGAAGGCCTCGTTGACCTCGATCAGGTCCATCTCTGCCAGGGTGCGCTGGCTGCGTTGCAGCAGGTGGTCCACCGCCGGCACCGGGCCGATGCCCATGCGCGCCGGGTCGCAACCGGCGGCCGCCCAGTCCACCAGGCGCGCCAGCGGCTGCAGGTTGTGGCGCCGTGCGTAGTCCGGCGACACCACCAGGCAGGCTGCCGCGGCGTCGTTCTGCTGGCTGGAGTTGCCGGCGGTGCACACGCCATCGGGCAGCAGCGTACGCAGGCCGGCCATGCCGTCGAGGCTGGCGTCCTCGCGGATGCCTTCGTCCATCGACACCAGGGTCTGGCTGCCGCGCTTGCCCGGCACGGTCACCGGCACCACTTCATTGGCGAAGCGGCCCTCACGCCAGGCGGTGGCGGCATTCTGGTGGCTGCGCACGGCGAAGCGGTCGGCTTCCTCGCGGCTGATGGCGTAGTCGCGGGCGAGGTTCTCGGCGGTCTCGGGCATGCCGGAGATGCGCCCGAAGCGCTCCTGCGGCTGCGAGCGCTCGCGGCCGCGCTCCAGGCGGTCGTGGAACTTCACGCTGCCGGCGCGGGCGCCCCAGCGCATGTCGGTGCTGTAGTACTCGATGTTGCTCATGCTCTCCACGCCCACCACCAGCACCGCCTGGGCGGCGCCGGTCTGTACGTGCATGGCGGCGTCGATCACTGCCTGCAACCCCGAGCCGCAGCGGCGGTCGAGGGTGTAGCCGGGCACTTCCAGCGGCAGGCCGGCGGCCAGCGCGGCGTAGCGGCCCATGCAGGGCGCCTCGCTGGAGGCATAGGACTGCGCGACGATCACCTCGTCGAGGGTCGCCGGCGGGATGTCCACCCGCTGCAGCAGCGCCTGGATGATGCCGGCAGCGAGCTGGTCGGCGGTCAGCGGGGCGAGGGCGCCGCCGAACTTGCCGATAGGGGTTCGCAGGGGGGAAACGATCAGCGCGTCGTGCATGGGGTCGGCCTTGTTCCTGGAAAGGGGGAGGGGCAGGGGAATGCCGGCCAGCATGGGCAAGGCGACGCGGTGCGGGAATTTCGCATCGCGAAAGCCTGCCTTCGACATTGCTTAAGTCGCCGCGCCCGCCGGGGCTGCGCGGCGCTCTTCGTTTTCCTGAAACGGCTCCTTAAGCAAAACCCAATACCTGCTCGCGCCTTCGCCTTTGCATCCTTCTGCGCATCCCGGCGTTCCCCCTCCGGGTCATTTCCCGTTTCGCAAAACAACAACAACCAACACGGATACCCCCATGCAGAATCCTTCCCTGGCGCAGCTCTTCGGTCTGCTCGCGCTGCCGCCGGCCCTCGCTCTGCCAACCCTGGCCCAGGCCGAATTCATCAAGGACAGCAGCGTCAGCCTCAGCCTGCGCAACGTCTACTTCAACCGCGACTTCCGCCAGGACAACGCGGCGCAATCCAAGCGCGAGGAGTGGGCCCAGGGCTTCATGTTCAGCGCCAAGTCCGGCTACACCGAGGGCACCGTGGGCGTTGGCCTGGACCTCTACAGCGCCCTGGGCGTGAAGCTGGATTCCTCCGATGCGCGCGCCGGCACCGGCCTGCTGCCCAACCGTTTCGGCGACTCCGGGCCGGGCAGCTACAGCGACCTGTCCGGTGTGGCGAAGATGAAGATCGGCAGGACCGAACTGAAGGTCGGCGGCTTCACCCCGAAGACCCCGATCCTGCTCTCCAGCGATGCGCGCCTGCTGCCGCCGATCTACAACGGCGCGACCGTCAGCTCCACCGACATCGACAACCTGACCCTGGACCTGGGCCGCTTCGACAAGGTCAACTTCCGCAATTCCAGCGGCAACCACGACAAGATTCTCGCCGGCAACTACGGCGTCAGCGGCGATCACTTCGACTACCTCGGCGCCACCTACGCCTTCTCGCCGACAGTCAATGTCGCCTACTGGCGCGCCGAGCTGCAGGACGTCTACCAGCAGAACTACCTGGGCTTCAACGGTAGCCAGAAGGCTGGCGACTGGGTGCTGAGCGCCAACCTGGGCTACTTCGATTCCTCCGAGAACGGCGCAGCCCGCGGCGGCGACATCGACAACGGCCTGACCACCGCGATGCTCTCGGCCAACTACGGCGCGCAGACCTTCCGCGTCGGCTACCAGGACAACAGCGGCGACAGCCCCTTCCCCTACCTGCAGGACGCTGACACCTACGGCGCCAACGTGGTGCAGATCCTCGACTTCACCCGCGCCCGCGAGACCTCCTGGCAACTGCGCCATGACCTCGATTTCGCCGCGTTCGGCGTGCCTGGCCTGACCATGATCAACCGCTACATCCGCGGCGATGGCTACGAGATCGGCGGGCAGTCCGGCAAGGAATGGGAGCGCAACCTCGACGTCACCTACGTGGTGCAGAGCGGCCCGCTGAAAAACCTCGGCGTGCGCTGGCGCAACGCCACGGTGCGCTCCGATGGCGCCGGCGAGCTGGACGAGAATCGCCTGATCCTCTCCTACACGCTGCCGCTCAAATGAGTCGCGCCGGCCACCCTCCACAAGAGGGTGGCCGGTCGGCCCACCGGGCCGCTTCAGCGAGCGGCACGGTGCGTCATCCGGGCGGCGAAGCATCCGTCGCCGCCACCGGAATCCCCACCCTGCGGTACCTCAACGCCCGGTCTCCACGATGGACCGGGCGTTGTTGTTTGCGCAGTTTTGCCGCCGGCCTGGCAGGCATGAATCGCGGGCATAAAAAAGCCGGCCACGTGAGCCGGCAAAAGCGAGGTCGGTGAGCTCGGTTTCGGAGAGCTCAGTCGTGCAGGGCGAGCAGGCGGCGAGCGCGCTCGATCACCGGTGCATCGACCATCTGCCCGTCGAGCTGGAAGGCGCCATTGCCCTGGGTTGCGCTGACGATCTTCTGCGCCCAGTCCAGCTGCTCGCGGGTCGGCGCCAGTGCCTGGTGCACGCCGACGACCTGGCGCGGGTGGATGCACAGCATGCCGGCGAAGCCGGTGTCGCGGGCATCGCGGGCGAAGCGGGCGAGGCCGTCGAGGTCGGCGATGTCCGGGAACACCGTGTCCAGCGGCGCCGCCAGGCCGGCCAGGCGAGTGTGCAGGAGCAGGTCGTAGCGCACCTGGTCGAGCAGGCGCGCGGCGGCGCTGCTGCCGGCGCTCATGCCCAGGTCCAGGCACAGGTCGAGGCCGCCGAAGGTCAGGCGCTGCACGCCGGGCACGCGGGCCATTTCCGGCAGGGCCAGCAGGCCCAGGGCGCTTTCGATGATCGGCAGCACCGGCTTGCCGAGGGCGGCGGCATTGACCACCTGCTCGACGCTTTCCGCCTTGGGCAGCAGCACGCCGAGCACGCCGCGATGGCGGCACAGGTCCAGATCGTCGTTGTGCTCCAGATGGCCGGCCATGTTCACCCGTACCCACACGCCGGCGTCCGGCGTGGCGTCGAGGAAGGCGCGCAGGTGTTCGCGCGCCTGGGCCTTGGCGGACGCCTGCACGGCGTCCTCCAGGTCGACTATCACCACGTCGGCGCCGCTGGCCAGGGCCTTGGCGAAACGCTCCGGTCGGTCGCCGGGCACGAACAGTGCGCTGCGCAGTTTTTCCAGGGGCATGTCCATGGGCAAGCCTCCCTTAGAACGAGCGCGGCAGTTCGAGCAGGTGCTCGGCCACGTAGGACAGGATCAGGTTGGTGGAGATCGGCGCTACCTGGTACAGACGGGTCTCGCGGAACTTGCGCTCGACGTCGTATTCGTTGGCGAAGCCGAAACCGCCGTGGGTCTGCAGGCAGGCGTTGGCCGCTTCCCAGCTGGCCTTGGCCGCCAGGTACTTGGCCATGTTGGCGGCAGCGCCGGCGTTCTTGCCGCTGTCGTATTCCTGGCAGGCGCGCCAGCGCATCAGGTCGGCCGCCTCGAT
>NZ_JALJXP010000014.1 GCF_024170165.1 Pseudomonas nitroreducens
GCTGGACGAAAGGGAGCGAAGTAGGCGATATCTGAAGATGCGAGTGTCACCCATGTGACTGAACTCGTTTGTTACCTATGTGGTTGTCTCCTACACCCCTACATCCGGCTTTTCGCTTCGCGAAAAGTACCCTCGGTTCTTCGGAGTTTCAGGGGCCCGCTGCGAAGGGCCATCCCTGGCCCATCGCAGCTCTCGCGACATCCATGTCGCTCAACCCCTGAAACTCCGATCACCTTCAGCCTCCTGAAAGGGGCACTCCGGAGCATGCGGGTATTTCACTGGAAGTCTTTAAGAGCCAAGAGCTCGATGCGCTTTTCGTAGGAGCGAGCTTGCTCGCGAACTGCTGCGCTGCGAACTCACTTGTAGGGATCGGGCCACGCTCGCAAACAGCGTCCGTTGGTGCTGTTGAAAATCAAGCCTTCTGATCCGCCTGCCAAGCATCGATCACTTCCTGCGCCGCACGGAAGGCATCGATAGCCGCCGGAACACCGGCATACACCGCGCAATGCAGCAGCGCCTCGCGAATCTCTTCCACCGTGCAGCCGTTGTTCAGCGCGCCGCGTACGTGGCCTTTCAGCTCCTGCGGGCACTTGAGCGCGGTCAGCGCGGCCAGGGTGATCAGGCTGCGGGTCTTGAGCGGCAGGCCCTCGCGGTTCCACACGCCGCCCCAGGCGTGCTCGTTGACGAAGTCCTGCAGCGGTTGGGTGAACTCGGTGGCGTTGCCCAGTGCGCGGTCGACGAAGACGTCGCCCATCACTTCACGACGGACCTGCTCGCCGGCCTTGCGGTTTTCATTGCTCATGACGGGTTCCTTCAGAGTCCTTCCAGGCGCACGCGGGCGGTGCCGGAGCGCAGCATGTTGAGTTGGTCGGCAGCAGCCTTGGAGACGTCGATGATCCGCCCGCGGCCGAATGGTCCGCGGTCGTTGATGCGCACCACGACGCTGCGGCCGTTGTCGAGGTTGGTCACTCGCACCCGCGTGCCGAAGGCCAGGGTGCGGTGGGCGGCGGTCAGGGCGTTCTGGTTGAAACGCTCGCCGCTGGCGGTGCGCTTGCCATGGTGTGCCTTGCCGTAATACGACGCGGTGCCTTCGGCGCGGTAGCCGCGGCCGGAAACCTCCGAGTCGCTGTCGTATGACGTGGTGCTACAGCCGGCCAGCAGGGCCAGGCAGCCGACGAGGGCCATGGGTCGCAGCATCGAACCTCCGGACGTAAAAACGCCGGGCAAGCCCGGCGTCGTTGAAGTGTGGGCTCAGGCTTCGAGCTTCTTCTTCAGCAGTTCGTTCACTTGCGCCGGGTTGGCCTTGCCCTTGGCGGCTTTCATGGCCTGGCCGACGAAGAAGCCGAACATCTTGCCGCGCTTGGCTTCGTCGCTGGCGCGGTACTGTTCGACCTGCTCGGCGTTGGCCGCCAGCACGTCGTCCAGCAGCTTCTCGACGGCGCCCGAGTCGGTGTTCTGCACCAGGTCCTTGGCCTTGATGATCTCGTCGGGCGAGCCTTCACCCTCGGCCATGGCGGCGAACACGGTCTTGGCCGCCTTGCCGTTGATGGTGCCGTCCTTCAGACGCAGGATCATGCCGCCCAGGTGCTCGGCGGAAACCGGCGACTGCTCGATTTCCAGGCCGTCCTTGTTGAGCAGGCTGGAAAGCTCGCCCATCACCCAGTTGGCCGCCAGCTTGGCGTCGGCGCAGATAGCCTGGACCTGTTCGAAGTACTCGGCCATCTCGCGGCTGGCGGACAGCACGCTGGCGTCGTAGGCGGACAGGCCGTACTGGCTCTCGAAGCGCTCGCGCTTCTGGTCCGGCAGTTCCGGCAGCTGGCCGCGCAGTTCTTCGAGGAAGGCACGCTCGATCACCACCGGCAGCAGGTCCGGGCAGGGGAAGTAACGGTAGTCGTTGGCTTCTTCCTTGCTGCGCATGGAGCGCGTTTCGTCCTTGTTAGGGTCGTACAGGCGGGTTTCCTGCACGACCTTGCCGCCGTCCTCGATCAGCTCGATCTGCCGCTGCACTTCGTGGTTGATCGCCTTCTCGATGAAGCGGAAGGAGTTCACGTTCTTGATCTCGGCGCGGGTGCCGAACTCGGCCTGGCCCTTGGGGCGTACCGAGACGTTGCAGTCGCAACGCAGCGAGCCTTCGGCCATGTTGCCGTCGCAGATGCCCAGGTAGCGCACCATGGCGTGGATCGCCTTGACGTAGGCCACGGCTTCCTTTGCGCTGCGGATGTCCGGCTCGGAGACGATCTCCAGCAGCGGAGTACCGGCGCGGTTCAGGTCGATGCCGCTCATGCCGTGGAAGTCTTCGTGCAGGCTCTTGCCGGCGTCCTCTTCCAGGTGCGCGCGGGTGATGCCGACGCGCTTGACGGTGCCGTCTTCCAGGGTGATGTCCAGGTGCCCCTTGCCGACGATGGGGTGGTCCATCTGGCTGGTCTGGTAGCCCTTGGGCAGGTCCGGGTAGAAGTAGTTCTTCCGGGCGAAGACGTTGCGTTCGGCGATCTCGGCGTTGATCGCCAGGCCGAACTGGCAGGCCATGCGTACGGCCTCCTGGTTCAGTACCGGCAGGGTGCCGGGCATGGCCAGGTCGACCAGGCTGGCCTGGGTGTTCGGGGCGGCGCCGAAGGTGGTGGCGCTACCGGAGAAGATCTTCGATTGGGTGGAGAGCTGTGCGTGGATTTCCAGCCCGATCACGGTTTCCCATTGCATGTGTGTCGTCCTCAGAATCCAGCCGGTGCTTGTTTGTGCCAGTCGCTGACCAGTTGGTACTGGTGCGCGACGTTGAGCAGGCGGCCTTCCTGGAAGTACGGCGCGAGCAGCTGGACACCCACCGGCAGGCCGTCGACGAAGCCGGCCGGCATGGACAGGCCCGGGATGCCGGCGAGGTTGGCGGTGATGGTGTAGATGTCTTCCAGGTACTGGGCGACCGGGTCGTTGTTCTTCTCGCCCAGTTTCCAGGCCGGGTTGGGCGTGGTCGGACCGAGGATCACGTCGACTTCGGCGAAGGCGTTGGTGAAATCGTTCTTGATCAGACGGCGAATTTTCTGAGCCTTCAGGTAATACGCGTCGTAGTAACCGGCGGAAAGCGCGTAGGTGCCGACCATGATGCGGTTCTTCACTTCAGCGCCGAAACCTTCGGCACGGGAGCGCTTGTACAGGTCCTGGAGGTCCTTCGGGTCTTCGCAGCGGTAGCCGTAGCGAACGCCGTCGAAGCGCGACAGGTTGGAGCTGGCTTCTGCGGGCGCGATCACATAATAGGCAGGGATCGCGTGCTGCATGTTTGGCAGGGAGATCTCCTTGACCACCGCGCCGAGCTGCTTGAGCTGTTCGACCACCTTCATCACCGCGTCGGCGATGCGGCTGTCGAGACCGGCGCCGAAGTATTCCTTCGGCAGGCCGATGCGCAGGCCGGTCAGCGGTTTGGCCAGGGCGGCCAGGTAGTCGTCCACCGGCTGGTCGACGCAGGTGGAGTCCTTCGGGTCGAAGCCGGCCATGGCGCCGAGCATCAGTGCGCAGTCCTCGGCGGTGCGGGCCAGCGGGCCGCCCTGGTCGAGGCTGGAGGCGTAGGCGATCATGCCCCAGCGCGATACGCGGCCGTAGGTCGGCTTGATGCCGGTGAGGTTGGTCAGCGCGGCCGGCTGGCGGATCGAGCCGCCGGTGTCGGTGCCGGTGGCCGCCGGGATCAGGCGCGCGGCCACGGCGGCAGCGGAGCCACCGGAGGAGCCGCCCGGTACGCGGGAGGTATCCCAGGGGTTCTTCACCGGGCCGTAGTGGCTGGATTCGTTGGCCGAGCCCATGGCGAACTCGTCCATGTTCAGCTTGCCCAGGCTCACGGTGCCGGCGTCGGCCAGGCGCTCGACGACGGTGGCGTCGTAGGGCGAGACGAAGGCGTCGAGAATCTTCGAACCGCAGCTGGTGCGCACGCCCTGGGTGCAGAACAGGTCCTTGTGGGCGATCGGTGCGCCCAGCAGGGCACCGGTCTCGCCTTTGGCGCGCCGCTCGTCGGCCGCCTTGGCCTGGGCCAGGGCGTTTTCTTCGGTGACGGTGATGAAGCTGTTCAACTGCGGGTCGAGCTGCTGGATGCGCGCGAGCAGGGCAGTGGCCAGTTCCTGGGCGGAGAATTGCTTGTCGGCGAGTCCGCGGGCGACTTCGGCGAGGGTCAATTGATGCAGCATATGTCCGTGTCCTTAGCGCTTACTCGATGACTTTCGGGACGAGGTAAAGGCCGTCTTCCACGGCCGGCGCGATGGCCTGGTAGGCTTCGCGGCGGTTCTCCTCGGTGACTGCGTCGGCGCGCAGGCGCTGCGTGGCTTCCAGCGGGTGGGCCAGGGGCTCCACGCCATCGGTGTCGACCGCCTGCATGGCATCGATCAGGCCGAGGATGTTGTTGAGGGTGTCGGTGGTGCGCGAAATGTCGGCTTCCTCCAGGCCCAGGCGGGCGAGGTGGGCGATCTTTTCCACGTCGGAGCGTTCAAGCGCCATCGGGGTCTCCAGCTAGAGCGGCCCGGTTCGAACTGGACCTGGCCGGAAGGAATTGAGGGGGCAGGGAACAGAACCCGCGGCAGACGGTCGAAGGCCGCTGGGACGGGCCGGCAGGCCCGAAAAACGAGGAATCTAGCATAAATTGCCGCCTTGCCCAAAACCCCCGTCATTGTTAGAGTTTGCCGCACTTTTTTACCCGCGCACTTTTCACCCACGCGCCACCTATGGGTTTCTTTCCAATGTTCAAAAAACTGCGTGGCATGTTCTCCAGTGATCTGTCGATCGACCTGGGCACTGCCAATACCCTTATTTATGTGCGCGAGCGCGGCATCGTCCTGAACGAACCGTCCGTGGTCGCCATTCGTAGCCACGGCAGCCAGAAGAGCGTCGTAGCGGTCGGTACCGAAGCCAAGCGCATGCTCGGCCGTACCCCGGGCAACATTGCCGCCATTCGTCCGATGAAGGACGGCGTGATCGCCGATTTCAGCGTCTGCGAGAAGATGCTGCAGTACTTCATCAACAAGGTTCACGAGAACAGCTTCCTGCAGCCCAGCCCGCGAGTGCTGATCTGCGTGCCGTGCAAGTCCACCCAGGTGGAACGCCGCGCCATCCGTGAATCGGCCCTGGGCGCTGGCGCCCGTGAGGTGTACCTGATCGAAGAACCGATGGCCGCAGCCATCGGCGCCGGCCTGCCGGTGGAAGAGGCCCGTGGTTCCATGGTCGTCGACATCGGCGGCGGCACCACCGAGATCGCCCTGATCTCCCTCAACGGCGTGGTCTACGCCGAATCCGTCCGCGTCGGCGGCGACCGCTTCGACGAAGCCATCGTCACCTACGTGCGCCGCAACTACGGCAGCCTGATCGGCGAATCCACCGCCGAGCGCATCAAGCAGGAAATCGGCACCGCCTTCCCGGGCGGCGAAGTCCGCGAAGTCGACGTCCGTGGCCGTAACCTGGCCGAAGGCGTACCGCGCAGCTTCACCCTGAATTCCAACGAAGTGCTCGAAGCGCTGCAGGAATCCCTGGCGACCATCGTCCAGGCGGTCAAGAGCGCCCTGGAGCAGTCCCCGCCGGAACTGGCTTCGGACATCGCCGAGCGCGGCCTGGTGCTGACCGGTGGCGGCGCGCTGCTGCGCGACCTGGACAAGCTGCTGGCCCAGGAAACCGGCCTGCCGGTGATCGTCGCCGAAGACCCGCTGACCTGCGTCGCCCGTGGCGGCGGCAAGGCGCTGGAAATGATGGACCGTCATTCGATGGACCTGCTGTCCACCGAGTAAGTTGGACGTGGAGGTTGGTTGACGTTTTGCCCGTGCTGGTGAAACTTCAACCGACCTTGCACAGCTAGGAGCCGGTCATCAAACCGATATTCTCCAAAGGGCCCTCGCTGGGCGCGCGCCTTCTGGTGCTCGCTGTCCTGTCGGTCGCCTTGATGGTGGTCGATGCCCGCTTCGATTATCTGAAACCGGTACGCAGCCAGATGGGCCTCGTGCTGAGTCCCTTCTATGGCATCGCCGACTTCCCCGTTCGTGCCTGGGAAGGCGTGCGTGACCAGTTCACCAGCCGCAGCGAACTGCTGGCCGAGAACGAGCGCCTGAAGGCCGAGCAACTGCTGATGCAGCGCCGCCTGCAGAAGCTGGCCACCCTCACCGAACAGAACGTACGCCTGCGCGAGTTGCTCAACTCCTCCGCCCTGGTCGACGACAAGGTGCTGGTGGGCGAGCTGATCGGAGTCGACCCCAACCCCTTCACCCAGCGCATCCTGATCGACAAGGGCGAGAAGGACGGCGTGTTCCAGGGCCAGCCGGTGCTCGATGCCAGCGGCCTGATGGGCCAGGTGGTCGAGGTCATGCCTTACACCGCGCGCGTGCTGCTGCTGACCGATACCACCCACAGCATTCCGGTGCAGGTGAACCGCAATGGCCTGCGCGCCATCGCCGTGGGCACCGGCAACCCGGAACGCCTGGAGCTGCGCTACGTCGCCGATACCGCCGACATCAAGGAAGGGGACCTGCTGGTCAGCTCCGGCCTTGGCCAGCGCTTCCCCGCTGGTTATCCGGTGGCAGTGGTGAAGGAAGTGCTGCACGATACGGGCGGGCCTTTCGCCACCATTCGTGCCGTACCGACCGCCAAGATGAACCGCAGCCGCTATGTGCTGCTGGTATTCAGCGACAGCCGCACCCCCGAACAGCGCGCCACCGATGCTGCCGAGGCCCAGGCCGAGGCTGACCGCAAGGCTGCCGAGTCCGGCGCGCCGATACAGCCTGCACCGGGCGCCCCGGCAGCCCAGCCACATGACGGCGCGCAGCCCGCTGTCCCTGCCGCTCCCGCCGCGCAGCCTGCCCATCCGGCCGGCAGCAATGGTGCGGCCCCTGCCGCGCCTGCCGGTGCGCCGGCTGCGCACCCGGATGCAAGGACCCGCCACTGATGGCGGCGCAGGGCTCGAACAACGGCTGGGCCATCTGGCTCACCCTGCTGGCGGCGCTGCTGCTGTCGGTGGCTCCGATGCCCAGCTTCATGGAAATCGGCCGTCCGCTGTGGCTGGCGATGTTCCTCACCTACTGGGTGCTCTACCTGCCGCACAAGGTCGGCATGCTGACGGCCTGGGTGTTCGGCGTTGCCGAAGACGTGCTCTACGGCAGCCTGCTGGGGCAGAACGCCCTGATTCTCAGCCTGATCATCTGTCTGGTGCTATCGCTGCATCAGCGCCTGCGCATGTTCCCCATCTGGCAGCAATGCCTGGTGTTGCTGGTGGTCTTCGGTCTCGCCCAGCTGGTCCAGCTGTGGATCAGCGCCCTGACCGGCAACCGCCCGCCAACCCTGGTGTTCCTCCTGCCGGCACTGGTCAGCGCCTTGCTCTGGCCCTGGGTCTACACACTGCTGCGGGCCCTGCGGCTGCGCCTGAACATCAACTGATCGCCCCCTTGCGGGGGAATCGCCGGGTCCGCGCTGCGCAGGCCCGCTTCGGAGTCCCTGATGGCCCAGCTGTACCTCGCCTCCAGTTCGCCGCGCCGCCGCGAACTGCTCACCCAGATCGGCCTGCCGTTCCATATAGTGCCTGCGTCCATCGATGAAACGCCCGAGTCCGGCGAGTCGGCGCATGCCTATGTCGAGCGCCTGGCGCGCGGCAAGGCCCAGGCTGGGCTGAACTTCCTCGCCCAGCGTGCCGACGTCTGCGTGCTGGGGGCCGATACCGCCGTGGTGCTGGATGGCCGCATCCTCGGCAAGCCGGTGGATCGCGACGACGCCCTGGCCATGCTGCGGGCCCTGTCCGGCCGTGAGCACGAAGTGCTGACCGCCGTGGCGGTGGCCGATCGGGATCGCTGCGAAGCGCGCGTGGTCAGCAGTCGCGTGGTCTTCCGCGAGGTATCCGTCGAGGAAGCCGAGCGTTATTGGGAAACCGGCGAGCCGCAGGATAAAGCCGGTGGCTATGCTATCCAGGGGCTTGCGGCGGTGTTCGTCAGCCGCGTCGAGGGCAGCTACAGCGCCGTGGTCGGCCTGCCTCTTTGCGAAACCTCGGCATTGCTGGCTGACTTCTCCATTCCCAGCTGGCAGTCTTGATCGGAAAGTAGCGCTGGCACGACTCCGGGCGCGATAAGGAAGGGCGCATGAGCGAAGAGATCCTGATCAATATCACGCCGATGGAATCGCGCGTGGCGGTGGTGGAGAACGGCGTCCTGCAGGAGGTCCACGTCGAGCGCACGCTGCGCCGCGGGATCGTCGGCAACATCTACAAGGGCAAGGTCGTGCGCGTGCTCCCCGGCATGCAGGCGGCCTTCGTCGACGTCGGTCTGGAGCGCGCGGCCTTCATCCACGCTGCGGAGATTTCCAATCGCGAGGGTAGCGCCGTGGAGAGCATCGGTGCGCTGGTCCACGAGGGGCAGAGCCTGGTGGTACAGGTCACCAAGGACCCCATCGGCACCAAGGGCGCACGCCTCACCACGCACCTGTCGATCCCCTCGCGCTACCTGGTCTACATGCCGCGCACCAGCCATGTCGGCATTTCCCTGAAGATCGAGGACGAGCACGAGCGCGAGCGCCTCAAGCAGGTGGTCGCCAAGTGCGTCGAGGCCGAGGGTATCGTCGAGCGAGGTGGGTTCATCCTGCGCACTGCGGCCGAGGGCGCTGGTGAAGACGAGATCCTCGCCGATATCCGCTATCTGCGCCGCCTCTGGGACCAGATCGACGCGCAGATCCAGACCGTCGGCGCGCCGACGATGATCTACGAAGACCTCTCCCTGGCCCTGCGCACACTGCGCGACCTGGTGAATCCGCGCATCGAGAAGATCCGTGTCGATTCCCGGGAGAACTTCCAGAAGATCACGCAGTTCGTCGAAGAACTGATGCCGGAAATCGCCGACCGCCTGGAGCACTACCCGGGCGAGCGGCCGATCTTCGACCTCTACGGCGTCGAGGATGAGGTGCAGAAGGCGCTGGAGCGCAAGGTGCTGCTCAAGTCCGGCGGCTATCTGATCATCGACCCGACCGAGGCGATGACCACCATCGACGTGAACACTGGCGCCTTCGTCGGCCATCGCAACCTCGAAGAGACCATCTTCAAGACCAACCTCGAGGCGGCCACCGCCATCGCCCGCCAGCTGCGCCTGCGCAACCTGGGCGGGATCATCATCATCGACTTCATCGACATGGAAGACGAGGAGCACCGCCGCCAGGTCCTGCGGACCCTGGAGAAGCAGCTCGAACGCGACCATGCCAAGACCAACATCATCGGCATCACCGAGCTGGGCCTGGTGCAGATGACCCGCAAGCGCACCCGCGAAAGCCTGGTGCAGGTGCTCTGCGAGCCCTGCCCGAGCTGCCAGGGGCGCGGCATGCTGAAAACGGCCGAGACCATCTGCTACGAGATATTCCGCGAGATCCTTCGCGAGGCCCGGGCCTACCAAGCCAACTCCTATCTGGTGCTGGCCAATCAGAAGGTGGTAGATCGCCTGCTCGACGAGGAGTCGGGCAATGTCGCTGACCTGGAGCTGTTCATCGGTCGTCCCATCAAGTTCCAGGTCGAGGCCATGTATTCCCAGGAGCAGTACGACGTGGTCCTGCTTTGAGCAGCGGATCGCACAACCTGGGGGCTCGGCAGGAGGCCGTCGTGCAATGGGGTTTTTTGGAGCTTTGCCTGACGCACACTGTCAGACCTGGTTCGACATTGCCTGGCTGGGAGGCCGCTCGATGACCCTTCGCTTCACTGCACAGGCAGCCGGCTGACATGGAGCGCGCCGGCCGACTGTTCGCCACTTCCCTGCGCATCATCCTGGGCCTCCTGGCGCTGGGGCTGGTGTTGCTCGCGCTGTATGTCAGCCTTGGCCGGCAGCTGGTGCCGCTGGTGGCGGAGTACCGTGACGACCTGGCGCAGAAAGCCAGCGAGCAACTGGGCCTGCCGGTGGCCATTGGCGCGCTGGAGGGGCACTGGCGTGGTTTCAGCCCGATCATCGTGGTGCGCGATATCCAGTTGGGCGAGGGCAACGACTCCCTGCGCCTGGAACGGGTGCGCCTGACTCCGGACATCCTCGGCAGCGTGATGGCGCGCCAGCCGCGCATCGACAGCCTGGAACTGGAAGGCCTGCACCTGACCCTGCGCGAGGACGAGGACGGCAAGTGGCATGCCGACGGCCTGCCCAGCCGCGGCGGCGACACCGATCCACGCAAACTCATCGACCTGCTGCTGACTCCGCGTCGCCTGTCGCTGATGGACAGCCAACTGACCGTGCTGCCGCAGCAGGCCAACCCGCTGTCGCTGACCTACGTCGGCATGACCCTGCGCAGCAGCAGCCGCCAGCGTCTGGAGGCACGTCTCAGCCTGCCCGGCGGCGAGCCGGTGGCGGCGCGCCTGGAAACCCGCCTGAACCGTGACGACTGGGCGAAGAGTTCGGCCCAGTTGTACCTCAGCCTGCCGCAGGCCGACTGGGCCAAGTGGCTGCCCGAGCGCCTCACGGGTGCCTGGAAGCTGTCCCAGGCCAAGGCTGGCGGCGAGTTCTGGGCCACCATCGACAAGGGCGTGCCGGTGTCCGCGGTGGCGCGCCTGAACGCGCCGAAGATCGACGCGGCGCTGGGCGATCGCAAACCGGTGAGCCTGAGCGACCTGGGCGTCAGCCTGTTCTTCCAGCGGACTGGCGACGATTTCGAGCTGCGCGTCGCCGATCTGGCGGCGAACCTCGGCGAAACCCGTTGGGGCGAAGTGGAACTGGAGCTGACTCGCCGCATGAAGGGCGAGGAACACTGGCAGCTGCGCGCCGACCGCCTTGACCTGACCCCGCTGGGGCCGGCCATTACTGCCCTGGCACCGCTGCCGGACAAGGCCATCGAGTGGCTCGACGGCCTCAAGCCGCAAGGTGTGCTGCACAACGTCAACTTCGATTACTGGCCGCAGCGCGAGGGTGCCGAGCGCGTTGCCTATGCCACCAACCTGGAGAAGGTCGGCGTCAGCGCCTTCCATGACGTGCCCGCCGTGGCCAATGTCGATGGCACCCTGCGCGGCGACCTGGAAGGCGGCACACTGGATGCCAACGCCCAGAACTTCATGCTTCACCTGGCAACCCTCTTCCCGGAGCCCTGGCACTACCGCACCGCACACACGCGCATGTTCTTCCAGCTCAACGACGAGGCCTTCACCCTCGGCAGCCACCTGATGCAGGTGGAAGGCGAGGAGGGCACCATCGCCGGCGACATGCTGATCCGCCTGATGCGCGACCCGGCGCAGGAGGACTACATGGACCTGCGTGTCGGCATGAGCAACGGCGATGCGCGCTACACGGGCAAGTACCTGCCGACCGTCATCCCGCAGATGAGCAAGGACCTGGCCGCCTGGCTCAAGGGCTCGATCAAGAGCGGTCGCATCGAGCAGGGGTATTTCCTCTGGCAGGGCTCGCTGCAGAAGGGCTCGGCGCCCGAAGCCCACGCCATGAGCCTGTATTTCAAGGTCCACGACGGCGTACTCGACTACCAGCCGGGCTGGCCCGGCCTGAGCAAGGCCGAGGGCGAGGTGCGGGTCGAGGACAGCGGCGTCAGCATCAACGCCAGCAGCGGGCAGATCCTCAACAGCCAGGTGCGCGATGTCTCGGTGGAGATTCCCCATTCGGAGCCGGGCGAAGTCGCTCATCTGCACGTGAATGGCGACATCGACAGCAACCTCGTCGATGGCCTGAAGATCCTCCAGGATTCGCCGATCGGCGCGACCCATACCTTCGCCGGTTGGGAAGGCTCCGGCGATCTGAATGGTCACCTCAATCTCGACATTCCCCTGGCCAAGGGCGAGGCGAGCAAGGCACGGGTGATAGTCGACTTCGACACCGACAAGGCGAAGTTGAAGATCGCCAAGCCCGAGCTGAGCCTCGAACAGGTCAAGGGCAAGTTCCGCTACGACACCGACAGCGGCCTGAGCGGGCAGAACATTGCGGCTCAGGTACTGGGCGCTCGCGTCACCGGTAGCATTCGCGCCGAAGGCCGCAACGGCGTACCGCGTACGCGGGTGCTGGTGGGTGGCCAGGTGCCGGTCAAGTCCCTGCTCGAGTGGGGCAAGGTGCAGAAGCAGTTGCCGGTAGACGGGCGCATTCCCTTCCAGCTCAACCTGCTGCTCGACGGCAAGGACAGCCAGTTGCAGGTCGCCTCGAACCTGCAGGGCGTCACCATCGACCTGCCAGCGCCGCTGGGCAAGGCGGCGCAGGAGACCCGCGAGAGCGAGTGGCGCATGACCCTGGATGGCGCCGAACGGCGTTACTGGGCAACTTATGGCGACCGCGCCAGCCTGGCCTACGCCGCCCCGGTGGAGCAGCCGCTGGCCGGCCGTGGCGTACTGCGCCTGGGAGGCGATCCCGCCGTGCTGCCCAACTGGAGCGGCGTGCAGGTGCGCGGCAAGGTCGACGAGGTCGACGCCGACGCCTGGATGGCCGTCGCGAAGAAGTACTCCAACACCGGGGTCGAAGGCGCGGCTGGCCTGCTGCGCGGCGCGGACCTGCAGATCGGTCGCTTCAAGGGCTTCGGCCAGACCCTGGAAAACCTTACGCTGGATCTGGCGCGTGTCGACAACAGCTGGCAGGTCGGGCTGGTCAGCTCGCTGGTGTCCGGTAAGGTCACCCTGCCCGACAGCAAGGTGAAGCCGATCCAGATCGCCCTGGACCGCATCGACCTGCCCAAGGGCGAGGCCATCGATTCCGAGAAGGCGGTGGAAGCGCCGGACCCGCTGGCGAAGATCGACCCGCGTACCCTGCCACCGATGGACGTGACCATTCGCCAGGTGCTGAAGGCTGGCAAGCCGGTCGGCGCCTGGAGCTTCAACGTGCGGCCGACGTCCACCGGCGTTGGCTTCAACGACGTGAAGCTGGACCTGCGCGGCCTGTCGGTGAAAGGCAACCTGCGCTGGGACGGCATGGAGGCCAGTGCCCGCAGTACCTTCCAGGGACAGCTCGACGGCAAGAACCTGGGCGACGTGCTCAAGGCCTGGGACTTCGCGCCCAGCGTGACCAGCGAGCGCTTCCGCGTGGACATCAACGGCAACTGGCCGGGTTCACCGGCGGCGCTGAACCTGCGGCGTTTCGGCGGCACCCTGGACGCCAGCCTGCGCAAGGGCCAGTTCGTCGAAGTGGAGGGCGGCGCCAATGCCCTGCGCGTCTTCGGCCTGCTCAACTTCAACGCCATCAACCGCCGCCTGCGCCTGGACTTTTCCGACCTGCTGGGCAAGGGGCTGAGCTACGACCGGGTGAAAGGTGTGCTCACCGCCACCGACGGCGTCTACTTCACCCGCGAGCCGCTGCGCCTGGACGGCCCGTCGAGCAATCTGGAACTCAACGGCACCCTGGACCTGGCCCACGACCAGATCGACGCCAAGCTGCTGGTGACCCTGCCGGTGACCAATAACCTGCCGCTGGCGGCACTGATCGTTGGCGCGCCGGCCATTGGTGGTGCGCTGTTCGTGGTGGACAAACTGCTGGGCGACAAGGTCGCGCGCTTCGCCAGTGTGCAGTACAGCGTCAAGGGCCCGTGGCAGAGCCCGACCATCGCTTTCGAGAAACCTTTCGAAAAGCCTCATTGAGCCCCTCAATCGAGCACAAAGCCCGGGCTTCAGTTAGCATGAAACCCAGACACCGACGGAGCTCAGCATGTCCATTGCCGTCATCCAGATGGTCAGCCAGGACGATGTCCTGGCCAATCTCGCCGCCGCCCGTCGCCTGCTCGCGCAGGCCGCCGAGGGCGGCGCGCGCCTCGCCGTACTACCGGAAAACTTCGCCGCCATGGGCCGCCGTGATCTCGCGGACATCGGTCGTGCCGAAGCCCAGGGCAGCGGGCCGATCCTGCCCTGGTTGAAAAGCACCGCCCGCGACCTCAGGTTGTGGATAGTCGCCGGCACCCTGCCGCTGCCGCCCGAAGGCCAACCGGACGCGAAGGCCAACGCCTGTTCGCTGCTGGTGGACGAGCGTGGCGAAGTGGCGGCGCGCTACGACAAGCTGCACCTGTTCGACGTGGACGTCGCCGACGCCCGTGGCCGTTATCGCGAGTCGGATGACTACGCCTTCGGCCAGCGCGTGGTGATGGCGGATACGCCGGTCGGGCGCCTGGGCATGACGGTCTGCTACGACCTGCGCTTCCCCGAGCTCTACACCGCGCTGCGTGAAGCCGGTGCCGAACTGATCAGCGCCCCGGCAGCTTTCACCGCGGTGACCGGCGCGGCGCACTGGGAAATCCTCGTCCGCTCACGCGCCATCGAGACGCAGTGCTACCTGCTGGCGGCCGGGCAGGGTGGTACCCACCCCAAAGGACGGGAAACCTGGGGCCAGTCGGCCATCGTCGACCCCTGGGGGCGTATCCTGGCCGAACAGGCCAAGGGCGAGGCCGTGCTGCTGGCCGAGCGCGACAGCGAGGAACAGGCGGCAGTCCGGCAGCGAATGCCGATTGCCCGGCACAGAAGATTTTTCCCGCCGGTCGAACCTCGACCGGCGCGTACGGAGTGAATATGAGCGAACTGTTGTCATCCGTCAGTCAGCACCTGCTGGCCCCCGGTGGTCTGGATATCGACCAGCTGTCGCCGATCCTGCACGAGCTGAGCGGCCCCGGCATCGACGCCGCCGACCTGTACTTCCAGAGCCAGGTCTCCGAGTCCTGGATGCTGGAGGACGGCATCGTCAAGGAAGGCAGCTTCCACATGGACCAGGGCGTCGGCGTGCGTGCGCAGTCCGGTGAGAAAACCGGCTTCGCCTACAGCAACGCGATCAATCATGAAGCGCTGATCCAGGCCGCCCGCGCTGCCCGCTCGATTTCCCGTGCCGGGCAGAACGGCAAGGTACAGGCCTTCCAGGCCGTGGTACCGACCCGCCTCTACGCCGGCGAGAATCCGCTGGACGTGATGAGCCGCGCCGAGAAGGTGGAGCTGCTGCAGAAGATCGATGCTGCCACCCGCGCCCTCGATCCGCGCATCCAGCAGGTCACTGTCAGCCTCGCCGGCGTCTGGGACCAGGTGCTGATCGCCGCGGCGGACGGTTCGCTGGCCGCGGATATCCGCCCGTTGGTGCGCTTCAACGTCAGCGTCATCGTCGAGCAGAACGGCCGCCGCGAGCGCGGTGGTCACGGCGGTGGCGGGCGCACCGATTACCAGTATTTCCTCCAGGAAGACCGTGCCATGAGCTACGCCCGCGAGGCGCTGCGCCAGGCTCTGGTCAACCTCGAAGCGGTACCCGCCCCGGCCGGCAGCCTGCCGGTGGTGATGGGCGCCGGCTGGTCCGGCGTGCTGCTGCACGAAGCCGTGGGCCACGGCCTGGAAGGCGACTTCAACCGCAAGGGCAGCTCCAACTACAGCGGGCGCATCGGCGAGAAAGTCGCTTCCAGCCTGTGCACCATCGTCGACGACGGCACCATCGCCGGTCGCCGCGGTTCGCTGTCGGTGGACGACGAAGGCACGCCGACCAACTGCAACGTGCTGATCGAGAACGGCATCCTCAAGGGCTACATGCAGGACAAGCTCAACGCCCGCCTGATGGGCGTGGCGCGCACTGGCAATGGCCGTCGCGAGTCCTACGCGCACCTGCCGATGCCGCGCATGACCAACACCTACATGCTGGCCGGGCAGAGCGATCCGCAGGAAATCATCGCCAGCGTCGAGCGCGGCATCTACTGCGCGAACCTCGGCGGCGGCCAGGTGGACATCACCAGCGGCAAGTTCGTCTTCGCCACCAGTGAGGCCTACCTGATCGAGAACGGCAAGATCACTCGCCCGGTGAAGGGCGCGACGCTGATCGGCAACGGTCCGGAAGTGATGAGCCGGGTGTCCATGGTCGGCAACGACCTGGCGCTGGACAGCGGCGTGGGCACCTGCGGCAAGGACGGCCAGTCCGTGCCGGTCGGTGTCGGGCAGCCGACCCTGAAGATCGACGCGATCACCGTCGGCGGCACGGGCGGCTGAGGCCGTTGCCGGTGGGGCTGGAAGCGCGGGACGCGGCTGCTCAGCGCAGGCCGCGTTTCAGTTCGTCCAGCTCGCGGATGTACTTGAAGATCTTCCGCGCGGCGGCCGGAGGCTTGTTGTGAGCGGCCTCGTGCTGGGCGTGGCGGATCAGCTGCAGCAGATGCTGGCGGTCGCTTTCCGGGTATTCGCCGAAGAAGGCCGACAGCGCCGCGTCACCCCCGGTGATCAGGTGGTCGCGCCAGCGCTCCAGGGCGTGGAAGCGTTCGTTGTACTGGCGGGTGGAGGTGTCTACCTGCTCCAGCAGGGCGAGGATGGCCTCGACGTCCTGGTCGCGCATCAGCTTGCCGATGAACTGCCGGTGGCGTTTCTTGGCGGCGTTGGCCTTGTGCTTGGGAGCTTCTTCCAGTGCGCGGCGCAGCGGGTCGGTGAGCGGCATGCGGTCGAGCATGTCGGCCTTGAGCGTGGTCAGGCGCTCGCCGAGTTCCTGCAGCGCGTGCATTTCGCGTTTTACTTGCGACTTGCTCTTCTCATCGAAGGACGAGTCGTCATCGTGAATTTCAGCCATGGCGGGGGTCTCGTTGAAAACGCCGCCATGATAACGAGTCAGGGGCCGCTTGTCCGGCCCGCGCCGGTCGCCGCCGCCTGATGGCGGGGCCGGACCATGAACAGGAGAGGCATGCAATGAGCGAACACAACCCGGCAGTGAGCCCGGAGGTCCTTCCCGAGCTGCGCGAGCAGGTCGAGCGGATCATCGCCGAGGCCACCCGGCAGGGCGCCAGCGCCTGCGAGGTGGCGGTGTCGGTGGAGCAGGGGCTGTCGACCTCGGTGCGCCAGGGTGAAGTCGAGACCGTCGAGTTCAACCGCGACCAGGGCTTCGGCATCACCCTCTACGTCGGCCAGCGCAAGGGCTCGGCGAGCACCTCGGCGACCGGCGCGGACGCCATCCGCGAGACCGTGGCGGCGGCGCTGGCGATTGCCAAGCACGCCTCCGAAGACGATTGCGCCGGCCTGGCCGATCCGGCGCTGATGGCCCGCGACCTGCCGGACCTGGACCTTTACCACGGCTGGTCAATCACCCCCGACCAGGCCATCGAGCGCGCGCTGGCCTGCGAGGCCGCCGCGTTCGCCACCGACAAGCGCGTCACCAAGGCCGACGGCACCACGCTGAATACCCACCAGGGCTGCCGCGTCTACGGCAACAGCCACGGCTTCGTCGGCGGTTACGCCAGCACCCGCCACAGCCTGAGCTGCGTGATGATCGCCGAGCTGGAAGGGCAGATGCAGCGCGACTACTGGTACGACGTGAACCGTCGTGGCGAGCTGCTGGCCACGCCCGAGTCCATCGGCCGCCGCGCTGCCGAGCGCGCCGCCAGCCGCCTGGGCGCGCGCCCGGTGCCGACCGCCGAAGTGCCGGTGCTGTTCGCCCCGGAAGTCGCGGTGGGTCTGTTCGGGCACTTCCTCGGCGCCATCTCCGGCGGCAGCCTGTACCGCAAGTCGTCCTTCCTCGAAGGCGCACTGGGCCAGCGGCTGTTCCCGGAATGGCTGACCCTGGACGAACGCCCGCTGCTGCGCGGTGCGCTGGGCAGCGCCTCGTTCGACAACGACGGCCTGGCGACCTACGCCAAGCCCTTCGTCGAGGGCGGCGATCTGGTGTCGTATGTGCTCGGCACTTACTCCGGTCGCAAACTGGGCATGCCCAGCACGGCCAACTCCGGCGGCGTGCACAACCTGTTCGTCAGCCATGGCGACGAAGACCAGGCCGCCCTGATCCGTCGCATGGGCCGGGGCCTGCTGGTCACCGAGCTGATGGGGCAGGGCGTCAACCTGGTGACCGGCGACTACTCCCGTGGCGCTGGCGGCTACTGGGTCGAGAACGGCGAAATCCAGTTTCCGGTGCAGGAAGTCACCATCGCCGCCAACCTGCGCGATCTGTTCCGCAACATCGTCGCCATCGGCAACGACGTGGAGTACCGCGGCAACCTGCACACCGGCTCGGTGCTCATCGAAAAGATGATGGTCGCCGGCAACTGATCCAGCGGCCGCGGCCCCGCTGGCCGCGGCTTTCAGCCCTTCTTCAATTCCCTTCTCCAGACGAACCGCCCAGCGCATTGCGTTCGGGCGGCTTGTTTTTTTGATCTTCGCAAACAATAATCAATCTCATTATCGATTGAGGGATTGCCATGTTTGCCGAAGTCGACAGCTCGATCACTGACCGCTGGTACCGCCTGGGCACCCGCATCCGCTGCGCCCTGGAGCCGAATGAGCCGCGTCTGGTCGAGCAATACCTCGGCGAAGCGCGCTACCTGGCGGCCTGGGAGCCGGTACCGGCCTGGCGCCTGTTCGAGAAGTGCTTCGCGCTGCTGCTCGACAGCAGCCGCGACATCGCGCTGCCCTGGCATTGGCGCGTGCTCTGCCTGGATCACGCCTATCTCCCGCTGCGTGAACTGCAACGCCTGGCGACCTCGACCGCCCAGCGCCAACGTCTGTGCCTGCTGGCCCGGCGTATGGCGCAGCAGGAGATGGCGCCTTCCCTGAGACTGCAAGAAGGAATCGAGAATGACTGACAGCCGTATCGAACGTGACAGCATGGGTGAACTGCAGGTGCCGGCCTCGGCGCTGTATGGCGCCCAGACGCAGCGGGCGGTGAACAACTTCCCGGTGAGCGGCCAGCGCATGCCGCGTCCGTTCATCCGCGCGTTGCTGCTGGCCAAGGCGGCCGCGGCGCGCGCCAATGTCAGCCTGGAACAGCTGGATGCCGAGACCGGCGCGGCCATCGTTGCCGCCTGTGAGGAGCTGCTGGCTGGCGACCTGCAGCCGCACTTCCCGGTGGACGTGTTCCAGACCGGCTCAGGCACCAGCTCGAACATGAACGCCAACGAGGTGGTCGCCACCCTCGCCAGCCGCCGCCTGGGCAAGCCGGTCAATGCCAACGACCAGGTCAACTGCGGGCAGAGCAGCAACGACATCATTCCCTCGACCATTCACATCAGCGCCGCGCTGGAGATCCACCAGCACCTGCTGCCGGCCCTGGACCATCTGCACGCCACCCTGGAGAAGAAGGGCAAGGCAGTGCACCAGCACGTGAAGACCGGACGCACCCACCTGATGGACGCCATGCCGGTGCGCCTGAGCCAGGTGCTCGGCGGCTGGGCCCAGCAGGTCAGCCAGGCGTCGCAAGGCATCGAGGCGCAACTGCCAGCGCTGCAACAGCTCGCCCAGGGAGGCACTGCCGTTGGTACCGGGGTGAATGCCCATCCGCAGTTTTCCGCGCGCTTCTGCGAGGAGCTCAACGGCCTGACCGGCCTGGTGTTCCGCCCCGGTGACGATTTCTTCGCGCTGATCGGCGCCCAGGACATCGCTGTGGCCACCTCGGGCCAGCTCAAGGCCCTGGCCGTGGCGCTGATGAAGATCGCCAACGACCTGCGCTGGATGAACTCCGGCCCGCTGGCGGGCCTGGCCGAGATCGAGCTGGAAGCGTTGCAGCCAGGCTCCTCGATCATGCCGGGCAAGGTCAACCCGGTGATTCCGGAAGCCACCGCGATGGTCGCCGCCCAGGTGATGGGCAACGACACCACCATCGCCGTCGCCGGGCAGTCCGGCAACTTCGAGCTGAACGTGATGTTGCCGGTGATCGCCGACAACCTGCTGCACAGCATCCACCTGCTGGCCAACGTCAGCCGCCTGCTGGCGGACAAGGCCCTCGCCAGCTTCAAGGTCAATGAGGCGAGCCTGCGCGAGGCACTGTCGCGCAACCCGATCCTGGTCACCGCGCTGAACCCGATCATCGGCTACCAGAAGGCCGCGGAGATCGCCAAGCAGGCCTACCGCGAGGGCCGGCCGATCATCGATGTCGCTCTGGAAAATACTGATCTGGATCGCGCCCGCCTCGAACAACTGCTCGATCCCGAGAAGCTCACCGCCGGCGGACTCTGAGTCCGCCCCACCCGCTGGAGGAACCTGCCATGCGTCATTGGCAACGCACCATCGAACTGGGCAACCGCTGCTTCATTCGTCAGGAACTGATCGATGCCCGTGAGCACTACCTCCACGCCCTGGCGCTGGCGCAGGTGCTGCTGGATCGCTGGCACGACGCCGAGGAAGCGGTGATGGCCTTCGTCATCTCCCACCACAACCTCGGCGATCTGCACCTGCAGCTGGGCCAGCCGGAAGAGACCGCCGAGTACCTCTGCGCCTGCCACGAACGGCTGCTCGCGCTGGGTGAAGACCTGCGCAAATGCTCGGATCTGCGCGCCGCGGCGGTTCAGCACAGCCGCCGTACCTACGTCGAACTGCTGAACTTCATCGGCGAACACGGCACCTACCCGCGCACCCAGCGCCTGCTGCGCCGCCAGGGCGCGGTGGAGCTGCGTCCGGGGTTGTTTACCGCCGTGCATTCAATGCGCTACCACTGAGAAGGTTCGAAGATGCCCCACGTCCTGCCTGCCTTGCCCTACGCCTACGACGCCCTGGAACCGCACATCGATGCGCAGACCATGGAAATCCACCACAGCAAGCACCACCAGACCTACATCAACAACCTCAATGCCGCGCTGGAAGGCACTGAGTTTGCCGAAGTGCCGGTGGAGCAGTTGCTGCAGAAGTTAGACAGCCTACCGGCCGCCCTGCGCGGGCCGGTGATCAACAATGGCGGCGGCCACGCCAACCATTCGCTGTTCTGGACCGTGATGGCGCCGGACGGCGGCGGCCAGCCGCAGGCCGAGCTGCGCCAGGCGATAGATGCCGAGCTGGGTGGGTACGACGCCTTCTGCCAGGCCTTTACCAAGGCTGCGCTGACCCGTTTCGGCAGCGGCTGGGCCTGGCTGAGTGTCGATCCGCAGGGGCGGCTGCTCGTCGAGAGCAGCGGGAACCAGGACAGCCCGCTGATGCAGGGCAACCTGCCGATCCTCGGCCTGGATGTCTGGGAGCACGCCTATTACCTGCGCTACCAGAACCGCCGGCCGGAATACATAGCGGCTTTCTATAACGTGGTCGCCTGGCCGGAGGTGCTGCGCCGCTACCGTGTGGCGCAGCAGGCACGGGGTAAAGGATGAAACCGAAGGCGGCAGCATGCGTCTGATCGTGCAGAGTCTGCGTGAAAGCGGAGGGCGCAATTTGCGTTGGTTGCTGGGACTGGGCATCGTCCTCGGCGGCAGTGTGCTGGTGGTCTTGCAACTGATGGAGCTGGCTCGTCTGCAGCTCTCTCCGCCGATGTATCTGGCCCTGCACGGTGGCATGCTGTGCGCGCTCGGGACTGCCCTGGGTGCGCTGCCCGTGCTGCTGGTGCGCAGTATGCCGGCGCGCATAGCCGACGCCATGCTCGGCTTCGGCGCTGGCGTCATGCTGGCCGCCACGGCCTTCTCCCTGCTGCTGCCGGCGCTGGAGGCGGCGGAAGCTTCCGGGCGCCCGACCTGGCTGGCCGCGCTGCTGGTCAGTCTCGGTCTGGCGCTGGGAGCCTTCGGTCTGGCGGTGTTCGGTCGGGTGCTCGAGGATGCCCAGGCGAATATCCAGGGCGTGGCTGATGGCAAGGTGCCTGCGCGCATCCTGCTGTTCGTCGCGGCTATCGTCCTGCACAACATTCCCGAAGGCATGGCCGTAGGCGTTGCCGCCGGGGGAGAGGTGCAGGGCGCGAGCGGCCTGGCGCTGGGGATCGCGCTGCAGGATGTGCCCGAAGGGCTGGCGATTGCGCTGGTGCTGGCTGGGGCGGGTGTTTCGCGCAGCAAGGCAGCGCTGGCGGGTGCGGCTTCCGGGCTGGTGGAGCCGCTGTTCGCGGTGCTCTGCGCCTGGCTGATCGGCATCTCGCGGATGTTCCTGCCCTGGGGGCTGGCCGCGGCGGCGGGCGCGATGCTCTACGTGGTGGTGCGCGAGATCATTCCGGAATCGCAGCGGCGCGGCCACGCGGCACAGGCCACCCAGGGGCTGATCATCGGCTTCTGTCTGATGATGGTGCTGGATACGTCGCTGGGCTGATGGCCCGGCGCGTCACTCGCCTTCGTCGAAGTAATTGTTGATCAGGTCGACCAGCGCCTTGATTGCTTCGTCTTCCTGCTCACCCTCGGTGGCGAGGTGCAACTGGGTGCCTTTGCCGGCAGCCAGCATCATCACGGCCATGATGCTCTTGCCGTCCACCGTACTGTCCGGATTACGGCCCACGCGAACCTGGCAGGGAAACCGCCCTGCTACGCCGACGAATTTGGCTGCCGCACGGGCGTGCAGGCCAAGCTTGTTGATGATGGTGACTTCGAGGGCGGGCATCGCGAGGGGCTGTCCTTTTGTTGTCTGTCGCTGCTTAGCTCAGGTCGCGGTGGCGAATCTGTACGTTGGTGAGGGTTTCCTTGAGGGCCTGGCCAATGCGCTCGGCAATGTAGGTCGAGCGGTGCTGGCCGCCGGTGCAGCCGATGGCGATGGTCACGTAGGCCCGGTTGCTCGCGGCGAAGCGCGGCAGCCATTTGTTCAGGTAGGCGAGGATATCCTGGTACATCTCCTCGACGTCCGGTTGCGCCGCCAGGTACTCCTGGACTTCCGTTTCCAGCCCGGTGTGCTCGCGCAGCTCGGGTTTCCAGTACGGATTGGGCAGGCAGCGCACGTCGAACACCAGGTCCGCGTCCACCGGCATGCCACGCTTGAAGCCAAAGGATTCGACCAGGAACGCAGTGCCCAGTTCTGGCTTGTTCAGCAGGCGCAGCTTGAGCACGTCGCGCAGCTGGTAGAGGTTCAGGTTGGTGGTATTGAGCTTGAGGTCGGCCAGGTCGGCGATCGGCGCCAGCAGGTTCGACTCGTCGCTGATGGCCTCGGCCAGGGAGCGGGTGTCGGTGGTCAGCGGGTGGCGCCGGCGAGTCTCGGAAAAGCGTTTGAGCAGGGTTTCATCATCGGCATCGAGGTACAGCACGTCGCACTGGATGTGCTTGTCGCGGGCTTCCTGCAGCAGTTCGGGGAAGCGCTGCAGCTGGCTGGGCAGGTTCCGCGCGTCGATGGAGACGGCAACCTGCGGGTGCAGCAGCTCGGTATGCAGCAGTGCGCGCTGGGCCAGGTCCGGGAGGAGGCTGGCCGGCAGGTTGTCGATGCAGTAGAAGCCGTTGTCCTCGAGTACATTGAGCGCGGTGCTCTTGCCCGAGCCGGATCTCCCACTGATGATGATCAGGCGCATGATCAGTGCCCGTTGTTCTGGAAGTCCACGACGATCCGGTACAGGTCCTCGCCGTTGGCGGCGTGACGCAGGCGGTCGCGGACGTCGGAGCGGTCGAGCATGGAGGCGATCTGTCGCAGCAGTTCCAGGTGCTCCTCGGTGGCTGCTTCCGGCACCAGCAGCACGAATACCAGGTCGACCGGCGCGCCGTCGAGGGCGTCGAAGTCTACCGGGTGATCAAGGTGCAGGATGGCGCTGATCGGCGACTGGCAGCCGGGGAGGCGGCAGTGCGGAATGGCGATGCCATTGCCGAAGCCGGTGGAGCCCAGGCGTTCCCGGGCCACCAGGCTGTCGAAGATGTCTTGGGAATCGAAACCCGGCAGCTCGCGAGCCACCAGGTTGGCGATTTGTTCGAGGACACGTTTTTTGCTGCCGCCCGGCACGTTCACCAGGGAACGGCCGGGGGTCAGGATTTGCTCAAGTCGGATCATAGAGAGGGGTTAACGGACGCCAACACCTTGCTGGCGTTCGAGGTATTTTTCCTTGTGCTTGATCAGTTGGCGGTCGAGCTTGTCGGTGAGCAGGTCGATGGCCGCGTACATGTCTTCATGTTCGGCGCAGGCCACCACTTCGCCACCGGCGATGTGGAGGGTGGCTTCAATTTTCTGCTTCAGCTTCTCGACCTCCATGATGACCTGAACATTGGTGATCTTGTCGAAGTGGCGCTCCAGTCGGCCCAGTTTCTCGCCAACGTAGTCGCGCAGGGCGTCGGTCACATCCAGTTGATGTCCACTGATGTTGACTTGCATACCGCTTTCTCCTTGTTGCCGTGTGTAAGAGGCAGGTTAGGGTGCCTGCCGCCGGAACACTTTGGCGTGGATCAACGTCACACCAGTCGCTTGCGTTCGCTCGAGGGAGAGATTCCTAGGGACTCCCGGTACTTGGCGACGGTACGACGTGCCACTTGAATGCCCTGTGCCTCCAGTAAACCAGCGATCTTGCTGTCACTCAATGGCTTTTTCGGACTTTCCGCCGCGACCAGTTTCTTGATGATGGCGCGGATCGCGGTGGAGGAGCACTCGCCGCCTTCGGAGGTGCTGACGTGGCTGGAGAAGAAGTACTTCAACTCGAAGATGCCACGGGGCGTGTGCATGAATTTCTGTGTGGTGACGCGGGAAATGGTCGATTCGTGCATGCCGACCGCCTCGGCGATGTCGTGCAGCACCAGCGGCTTCATCGCTTCCTCGCCGTATTCGAGGAAGCCGCGCTGGTGCTCGACGATCTGGGTCGCCACCTTCATCAGCGTCTCGTTGCGGCTCTGCAGGCTCTTGATGAACCAGCGCGCTTCCTGCAACTGGTTGCGCATGAAGGTGTTGTCGGCGCTGGAGTCGGCGCGGCGCACGAGGCCCGCATACTGCGAATTGACGCGCAGGCGCGGCACCGCTTCCTGGTTCAGTTCCACCAGCCAGCGCTCGTTATGCTTCCGAACGATGACATCCGGGACCACGTATTCGGCTTCGCCGGACTCGATCTGCGAGCCGGGGCGCGGGTGCAGCGACTGGATCAGCTCGATGGTTTCGCGCAGTTCGTCTTCCTTGAGCTTCATCCGCCGCATCAGCTGGCTGTAGTCGCGGCTGCCGAGCAGGTCCAGGTGGTCGCTGACCAGACGAATGGCTTCGGCCAGCAGGTAGGTCTTGGTCGGCATCTGGCGCAACTGCAGCAGCAGGCATTCGCGCAGGTTGCGCGCACCGACGCCGGCAGGTTCGAGTTGCTGTACCCGGCGCAGCACGACTTCCACTTCATCCATCTCCACGCCCAGCTCCGGGTCGATGGAGGCGAGGATGTCGTCGAGGGATTCGTCGAGGTAACCGTCATCGGTGATGCCATCGATGATGCTCAGGGCGATCAGACGGTCGGTATCGGACATCGGCAGGAGGTTGAGCTGCCACAGCAGATGGCTTTGCAGGCTCTCGCCGGCAGAGGTACGGGAGGTGAAATCCCACTCGTCGTCATCATTGCTGGGCAGGCTGCTGGCGCTGGTCTGGTAGATATCTTCCCAGGCGGTATCGACCGGTAGCTCGTTGGGGATGCGCTCGGCCCACTGGTCCTCGTCGAGGCTGTCGGCGTTGGGCGTGGTGCTTTCCTGGAAATTGTCCTGGGAGCTGCTGCTGGTGCCGTTGGCGCCCGACTCGGCGCCGTCCGCCATGGGGTCGCTGTTGTCGAAGTCCTCGCCTTCTTCCTGGCGCTCCAGCATCGGGTTGGACTCCAGGGCTTCCTGGATTTCCTGTTGGAGGTCCAGCGTGGAGAGCTGGAGCAGTCGGATGGCCTGTTGCAGCTGCGGAGTCATCGTCAGCTGCTGGCCCATCTTGAGGACTAGCGATGGTTTCATGGCTGGAACTAGGCACCTTGTTCGCTGGCGCGAAGCGCGCCATATCCACGACTACGGACACCGGGGTGCCGCGAGGAAGCAAATTATATGCCTGAGTTTGGACGCTTTGCCTAGGGGCTGTCGACCTTTCGTTACAACCCGGTTGCGCCAGGGTGGATCAGGCAGCCGGATGCGTCGCGCAGCGGCTGACGAGCCGCGCCACGCTTGGGGCGGAGGTGCGGCTGCCGCGCCCAGGCCGGGCGCGGCGCAGGGGCTTAGAGACGGAACTCGTGGCCCAGGTAGACTTCCTTCACCAGGTCGTTGGCGAGGATGCTCTCGGCGCTGCCTTCGGCGATCAGTTGACCGTCGTTGACGATGTACGCCGTTTCGCAGATGTCCAGGGTCTCGCGGACGTTGTGGTCGGTGATCAGTACACCGATGCCCTTGGCTTTGAGGTGGTAGATGATCTGCTTGATGTCACCCACGGAGATCGGGTCGACGCCGGCAAAGGGTTCGTCCAGCAGGATGAACTTCGGCGAACTCGCCAGGGCGCGGGCGATCTCCACGCGGCGACGTTCGCCACCGGACAGGCTCATGCCGAGGTTGTCGCGGATGTGGTGGATGTGGAACTCCTCGAGCAGGCCTTCCAGGGCTTCCTGGCGGCCTGCGCGATCGAGGTCGGTGCGGGTCTCGAGGATCGCTCCGATATTGTCCGCCACCGACAGCTTGCGGAAGATCGAGGCTTCCTGCGGCAGGTAGCCGATGCCGGCGCGAGCGCGGCCGTGCATGGGCAGGTGGGTGACGTCCTGCTCGTCGATGCGCACGACGCCCTGATCGGCACGGACCAGGCCGACGATCATGTAGAAGCAGGTGGTCTTGCCCGCTCCGTTGGGGCCGAGCAGGCCGACGATCTGCCCGCTCTCGATGCTCATGCTGACGTCGCGGACGACTTGCCGGCTCTTGTAGCTCTTGGCGAGGTGCTGGGCGGTTAGCGTAGCCATTACTGCGCTTGATCCTGCTTTTTCTTGGGCTGGATGACCATGTCGATACGCGGGCGCGGCGTGGTCACCTGGGAACCGGTGGCGCGGCCTGCGTTGACGATCTGGCGCTGGGTGTCATAGACGATCTTCTCGCCTTCGAAGGTGTTGCCTTCCTGGATCACCTTGGCCTGGTCGATCAGCACGACGCGGTTCTGCGAGACGAAGTACTGGATGGTCAGGCCGTAGGCCTGGGTGATCTGCTTGTCCGGCGCCGGCTTCTGTTCGAAGTAGGCGGGCTTGCCGACCGAGGTGACGACTTCGATCTCGCCGTCCTTGTTCTGCTTGAGCGTAACGGTGTTGCCCGTCAGCTTCATGCTGCCCTGGGTGACCACCACGTCGCCGCGATACACGGCCACGCCCTGCTTGTCATCCAGTTCGGCGCTGTCGGCCTGGACGCGGATCGGCTGTTCCCGGTCGGTGGGAAGAGCCCAGGCGGCAGAGCTGCCGATGGCGGCGGCGAGGCTGAAAAGAAGGGGGAGGGTGTTAACGAGCCTCATGCTGACCTCTTACGTTGGACAGCAGGAGCATCCGGCTGTCTTTCAGATACGCTTTCATGCCAACTGCCGTGGTCACACCGTTGGGTTCGGTGATCTTCACGGGCTGGTCAGTCTGCGCATAGTCCTTGTCTGGGAACACCGTCATGCGCGAGGTGTTGAGCAGGAGTGTGCGTTGCTGTGCGTCGGTGCGCGCGACGCGCACGTCGTCGATCAGCTCGACCTGCTTGCCTTCGGGGGCCACTTCGGCGCGAACGCTCTGGACGTGCCACGGCTGCGGCTCATTCTCCCGGTGGAAGTAGAGGTCGGGCGTGGTAACCAGGGTCACGTCGCTTGCTTTCAGGTGTTCGAGTTTGTCGGCGGTCATCTCGTAGGCGAGGGAGCCGTCGATGCGGTACTGAACGCTCTTGGCATTCACCACGTAGAAATCGATGGCGTCGCTGGTTTGCGACTTGAGTTGGCGCTCGTTGAAGTCCAGGCGCACGTTCCAGTAATAGCCGAGGGCGATCAGCCCGATGGCGATCAGGGCGAACAACAGCTTCTGTTGGAATGTCTTGGGCATGTTCGGCTCTAGAGGTACGCGTTCTGGGCAGCTTCGAGGTTGCCCTGGGCGCGCAGGATCAGTTCGCAGAACTCGCGGGCAGCGCCTTCGCCGCCACGGGCCTGGGTCACACCGTCGGCGTGCTGACGGACGAAAGCGTCGCCGTTGGCGACTGCCATGCCGAGGCCGGCGCGGCGGATGGCCGGCAGGTCGGGCAGATCGTCACCCAGGTATGCAACCTCTTCATAGCGTAGATCCAGTTCGGCGAGCAACTCGTCGAGGGCGACCAGCTTGTCCTCACGGCCCTGGAACAGGTGGTTGATGCCCAGGTTCTGCGCCCGGCGCTCGACCACCGGGCTCGAGCGGCCGGTGATGATGGCGGTGCGCACGCCGGAATTCATCAGCATCTTGATGCCCTGGCCGTCCAGGGTGCTGAACGTCTTGAACTCGCCGCCGTCGGGCAGGAAGTAGAGCTTGCCGTCGGTGAGCACGCCATCGACGTCGAACACCGCCAGGCGGACCGCTTTCGCGCGTTGCAGCAGGTCGGCGGTCATTCAGATGACTCCTGCACGGGTCAGGTCGTGGACGTGCAGCACACCGACCGGGAGGTCCTTGTCGTCGACCACCACCAGCACGTTGATCTTGTGGTCGTCCATGATCTTCAGGGCCTCGGCGGCGAGCATGTCCGGGCGGGCGGTCTTGCCGTGCACGGTCATCACCTGGTCGATGGTCACCTGGCGCACGTCCAGGCCCTTGTCCAGGGTGCGGCGCAGGTCGCCGTCGGTGAAGACCCCGGCCAGGCGGCCGTCTTCGCCCAGGACGATGGTCATGCCCAGGCCCTTGCGTGTCATTTCCAGCAGGGCGCCACTGAGCGAGGTGCCGGGGGAAACCTGCGGCAATGCTTCACCCACGTGCATGATGTTTTCCACTTTCAGCAACAATCGGCGGCCCAGCGCGCCGCCCGGATGCGAGAAGGCGAAGTCTTCGGCGGTGAAGCCGCGGGCTTCCAGCAGGGCGATGGCGAGCGCGTCGCCGATCACCAGGGAAACCGTGGTGGAGGAGGTCGGCGCGAGGTTCAGCGAGCAGGCTTCGTGCTCGACGCTGGCGTCCAGGTTGACCGCGGCGGCCTTGGCCAGCGGCGACTCGGCGTTGCCGGTCATGCTGATCAGGGTGATGCCCAGGCGCTTGATCAGCGGCAGCAGGGTGATGATTTCCGCGGTGGAGCCGGAGTTGGACAGGGCGAGGACGACGTCGTCCTTGGTGATCATGCCCATGTCGCCATGGCTGGCTTCGGCCGGGTGCACGAAGAACGACGGCGTGCCGGTGCTGGCCAGGGTGGCGGCGATCTTGCGGGCGATGTGCCCGGACTTGCCCATGCCGACCACGACGACGCGGCCCTTGCAGTTCAGCAGCAGCTCGCAGGCCAGGGAGAAGTCGGCGCCAATGCGCGGCAGCAAAGCGTCGACCGAGTCACGCTCAAGGCGGATGGTGCGTTGTGCCGACTGGATGAAATCGTGTTTCTGGCTCATGTTCGAAAGGCGCGGGGCAAAATGAAGTGCGAGATTATAACGGGAAAGCGGCAAAGGCTTCATCTCCGGTATCTCAATGTTGATCGCATTTTGCTGAACTGTCCCTTAACGGCGGCTTAGCAGACCTTGGGGCGCTGCTTCGCGGAGTGTTATAGTTCGCGGCCGTTCGGCCTGCCGCGCCGTGTTTCTGCCGTATGACAGACGGGGCAACGGACAGCGCCGTGATGAAAGGAGTTCTATGAGCACCAATGACCAATACGCGGTCGAGCTGAAGGGCCTGAGCTTCAAGCGTGGCACGCGTAAGATTTTCGATAACGTGGACATCCGCATTCCACGCGGCAAGGTCACCGGGATCATGGGGCCGTCGGGGTGTGGCAAGACCACCCTGTTGCGACTGATCGCCGCCCAGCTGCGTCCGGCAAGCGGCGAGGTGTGGGTCAACGGGCAGAACCTCCCCACGCTGGGCCGCAGCGATCTGTTCGACATGCGCAAGCAGTTCGGCGTGCTGTTCCAGAGTGGTGCGCTGTTCACCGACCTCGACGTCTTCGAGAACGTGGCCTTCCCGCTGCGCGTGCATACCGAGCTGCCCGAGGACATGATCCGCGACATCGTGCTGATGAAGTTGCAGGCCGTGGGCCTGCGCGGGGCGGTCGAGCTGATGCCGGATGAACTGTCCGGCGGCATGAAGCGCCGTGTGGCGCTGGCCCGTGCCATTGCACTGGACCCGCAGATCCTGATGTACGACGAGCCTTTCGTGGGGCAGGACCCGATCGCCATGGGTGTGCTGGTGCGGTTGATCCGCCTGCTCAACGATGCCCTGGGGATCACCAGCATCGTGGTGTCCCACGACCTTGCGGAAACCGCGAGCATTGCCGACTACATCTATATCGTCGGCGACGGCCGCGTGCTCGGCCACGGAACGCCGGCCGACCTCAAGGGTCTCGATGATCCGCGGGTTCGCCAGTTCATGAAGGGTATTCCGGATGGTCCGGTGCCATTCCACTATCCTGCTCGCGATTACCGCGCCGACCTGCTGGGAGAACGTTGATGCGCAAGACTTCACCGCTCGAGCGAGTTCGCCTGCTCGGGCGCGCGGGCCTCGATGTACTCGAATCGCTGGGCCGTTCGACCCTGTTCCTGGTTCACGCCATCTTCGGTCGCCGTGTGCACAGCGGTGCCTTCCAGTTGCTGATCAAGCAGCTGTATTCGGTAGGTGTGCTGTCGCTGGCGATCATCGTCGTCTCCGGCCTGTTCATCGGCATGGTGCTGGCCCTGCAGGGCTACAACATCCTGGCGAGCTACGGCTCCGAGCAGGCGGTCGGCCAGATGGTCGCGCTGACGCTGCTGCGTGAACTGGGGCCGGTGGTGACCGGTCTGTTGTTCGCCGGGCGTGCGGGTTCCGCACTGACTGCCGAGATCGGCAACATGAAATCCACCGAGCAGCTGTCCAGCCTGGAGATGATCGGCGTCGATCCGCTCAAGTACATCATCGCTCCGCGCCTGTGGGCGGGCTTCATCTCGATGCCGCTGCTGGCAGCTATCTTCAGTGTTGTCGGCATCTGGGGCGGAGCCCTGGTCGCCGTGGACTGGCTGGGTGTGTATGACGGTTCGTACTGGTCGAACATGCAGAACAGCGTGCAGTTCACCAAGGACATTCTCAATGGCGTGATCAAGAGTGTGGTGTTCGCCTTCGTCGTGACCTGGATCGCCGTGTTCCAGGGTTATGACTGCGAACCCACGTCCGAGGGGATCAGCCGCGCCACCACCCGTACCGTTGTGTATGCCTCCCTGGCCGTGCTGGGGCTGGACTTCATCCTGACCGCCTTGATGTTTGGAGACTTCTGATGCAAACCCGCACCCTGGAAATCGGTGTAGGCCTGTTCATTCTGGCCGGCCTGCTGGCCCTGCTGCTGCTGGCCCTGCGTGTCAGCGGACTGACCATCGGCAATTCGGGCGATACCTACAAGCTGTATGCCTATTTCGACAATATCGCCGGCGTCACCGTGCGCGGCAAAGTCACCATGGCTGGCGTCACCATCGGCAAGGTCACTGCGGTGGACCTGGACCATGACAGCTATCGTGGTCGTGTGACCATGGAGATCAATCGCCAGGTCAACAACCTGCCGGACGACTCCACCGCTTCCATCCTGACCGCCGGCCTGCTGGGCGAGAAGTACATCGGCATCAGCGTTGGTGGTGATGAAGAGCTGCTGAAGGAAGGCGATACCATCAAGGACACCCAGTCGGCACTCGTGCTGGAAGACCTGATCGGCAAGTTCCTGCTGAATTCGGTCAATAAAGACGACTCGAAGAAATGAGGACTCATTCCATGTTGAAAACCTTGCGCCGTGGCTTTCTGGTTCTGCTCGCGATCCTGCCGCTATTCGCCCAGGCCGAGCAGACCGCTCAGCAGGTCGTGCAGCAGACCGTCGACAGCCTGCTGTCGGACCTGAAAACCAACAAGGCCAGCTACAAGGCCAATCCCCAGGCGTTCTACAACACCCTGAACCGCATTCTCGGTCCGGTCGTGGACTCCGAGGGCATCGCCAAGGGTGTGATGACGGTCAAGTACTCGCGTCAGGCGACTCCGGAGCAGGTCAAGCGCTTTGAGGAAACCTTCAAGAACAGCCTGTTCCAGTTCTATGGCAACGCGCTGCTGGAGTACGACAACCAGGACATCCGCGTGCTGAACAGCGGCAAGCAGGAGCAGGATCGCGCTTCGGTGAACATGGAAGTGGTCGGTGGCAACGGTGCCGTCTATCCGGTGCAGTACACCATGGTCAACCAGGGCGGCACCTGGCGCCTGCGTAACGTGATCATCAACGGCATCAACATCGGCAAGCTGTTCCGTGACCAGTTCGCCGATTCCATGCAGAAGAACCGCAACGACCTGGAAGCCACCATCGCTGGTTGGGGCCAGGTGGTCGCCAAGGCCAAGGACGCCGCCAAGGGCCAGCCGGAAGGCGGCGCAGAATGAGTCAGGGCAGTATCACGGAACGTAGCGAGGGCGATCTCGCCCTCGCCGGCGTACTGGACTACAGCACCGGCCCCGCGCTGCGTCAGCAGGGCGCTCGGCTGATCGCTGCCAGCAAGGCCGGCGCGCTGCGTCTGGACTGCTCCGCAGTGGAACGCTCCAGCAGCGTCGGATTGTCGCTGCTGCTGTCCTACACCCGTGATGCGCGCAAGGCCGGCAAGACGCTGCAGATCTCCGGCCTGCCCAAGGACATGCAGGAAATCGCCAAGGTTGGCGAGCTCCTGGAGATTCTGCCGTTACAGCATTGAAACACTGAAAGGGCCCTCCGTCCGCGACTTCCCCTGCCGGGGTTCGCAGGCGGGGGGCTTTTTTGTATCATGGCCGACCCGCGCGCGTAGGGCGCCGAACGAGGTTGAGCATGCAGGCCGTAGAAGTCAAAAACTTCCTGGAATCGAAACTCCCAGGTACCCAGATCGAAGTGGAAGGCGAAGGCTGCAATTTCCAGCTGAACCTGATCAGCGACGAGCTCGCCGGCCTGAGCCCGGTCAAGCGCCAGCAACAGATCTATGCCCACCTGAACGAGTGGATCGCCTCCGGCGCCATCCATGCCGTCACCATGAAATTCTTCAGCCGCGCCGCCTGGGCCGAGCGTTCCTGAGCCCACGGGGAAAATAGCAATGGATAAACTGATCATTACCGGCGGCACTCGTCTCGATGGCGAGATCCGCATCTCCGGCGCGAAGAACTCGGCGCTGCCGATCCTCGCCGCGACCCTGCTGGCGGACACCCCGGTGACCGTCTGCAACCTGCCGCACCTGCACGACATCACCACCATGATCGAACTGTTCGGCCGCATGGGCGTGCAGCCGATCATCGACGAGAAGCTCAACGTCGAAGTCGATGCCAGCACCATCAAGACTCTGGTGGCGCCGTACGAGCTGGTGAAGACCATGCGTGCGTCGATCCTCGTGCTCGGCCCGATGGTCGCCCGCTTCGGTGAAGCCGAAGTCGCGCTGCCCGGTGGCTGCGCCATCGGCTCGCGTCCGGTGGACCTGCACATCCGCGGCCTTGAAGCCATGGGCGCGCAGATCAGCGTCGAAGGCGGCTACATCAAGGCCAAGGCTCCGGCCGGCGGCCTGAAAGGCGCGCACTTCTTCTTCGATACCGTGTCCGTGACCGGTACCGAGAACATCATGATGGCCGCGGCGCTGGCCAACGGCCGCTCCGTGCTGGAGAACGCCGCGCGCGAGCCAGAGGTCGTCGACCTGGCGAACTTCATCAATGCCATGGGCGGTGACGTGCAGGGCGCCGGCACCGACACCATCGTGATCAACGGTGTGAAAAGCCTGGGCGGGGGCGCCAAGTACAGCGTCATGCCCGACCGCATCGAGACCGGCACCTATCTGGTCGCCGCGGCGGCCACCGGTGGCCGCGTCAAGCTCAAGGACACCGATCCGACCATCCTCGAGGCCGTACTGGCCAAGCTGGTCGAAGCCGGCGCGCACATCACCACCGGCAGCAACTGGATCGAGCTGGACATGAAGGGCAACCGGCCGAAGGCGGTGAACATCCGCACTGCGCCGTACCCTGCATTCCCGACCGACATGCAGGCGCAGTTCATCTCCCTGAACGCCATCGGCGAAGGCACCGGCGCGGTCATCGAGACCGTGTTCGAGAACCGCTTCATGCACGTTTACGAGATGAACCGCATGGGTGCGCAGATCCTGGTCGAGGGCAACACCGCCATCGTCACCGGCGTTCCGCAGCTCAAGGGCGCACCGGTCATGGCGACCGACCTGCGTGCTTCCGCCAGCCTGGTGATCGCGGCTCTGGTGGCCGACGGCGATACCATGATCGACCGCATCTACCACATTGACCGTGGCTACGAATGCATCGAAGAGAAACTGCAACTGCTCGGGGCGAAGATTCGCCGCGTGCCGGGCTAAGGCAGAACCAGACGATGCTGACGATTGCCCTGTCCAAGGGCCGTATCCTCGACGACACCCTGCCGCTGCTCGCAGCGGCAGGCATCGTGCCGACCGAGAATCCGGACAAGAGCCGCAAGCTGATCATCCCCACCACCCTCGATGACGTGCGCCTGCTGATCGTGCGCGCCACCGACGTGCCGACCTACGTCGAGCACGGCGCCGCCGACCTCGGCGTCGCGGGCAAGGACGTGCTCATGGAGTACGGTGGCCAGGGCCTCTACGAGCCGCTGGACCTGAAGATCGCCAACTGCAAGCTGATGACCGCCGGTGCGGTCGGCGCGCCGGAGCCCAAGGGCCGCCTGCGCGTGGCCACCAAGTTCGTCAATGTCGCCAAGCGCTACTACGCCGAACAGGGCCGCCAGGTCGACGTGATCAAGCTGTACGGCTCCATGGAACTGGCACCGCTGGTCGGCCTCGCCGACAAGATCATCGACGTGGTCGATACCGGCAACACCCTGCGCGCGAACGGCCTGGAACCCCAGGAACTGATCGCGCACATCAGCTCGCGTCTGGTGGTGAACAAGGCTTCGATGAAGATGCAGCATGCGCGCATCCAGGCCCTGATCGACACCCTGCGTGAAGCAGTGGAGTCTCGACACCGGGCGTAACTCTCCGCGCGGCCTTCCCGCCGCGCCCGCCTATCCGTGTCATAGCCAAATTTTCTCGGGTGCCCGCACGGAAGGCTTGATAGTCTTGCGGCGCCCGAGATCATGCCAATTAAAGAGGCCAGCTATGACCGCACCCTTCGCTATCCGTCGACTCAACGCCGCCGATCCGGACTTCGCGCGTCATCTGGACCATCTGCTCTCCTGGGAAAGCGTGTCCGACGAGTCGGTTAACCAGCGCGTGCTGGACATCATCGCCGACGTGCGCAAGCGCGGTGACGCTGCGGTGGTGGAGTTCACCCAGCGCTTTGACGGCGTCGAAGCCAAGACCATGGCCGACCTGATCCTGCCGCGCGAGCGCCTGGAGCTGGCCCTGACCCGTATTACCCCGGCCCAGCGCGAGGCGCTGGAAATCGCCGCCGAACGCGTGCGCAGCTACCACGAGAAGCAGAAGCAGGACTCCTGGCGCTACACCGAAGCCGACGGCACCGTGCTCGGCCAGCAGGTCACCCCGCTGGATCGCGCCGGTCTGTACGTGCCCGGCGGCAAGGCGTCCTACCCGTCTTCGGTGCTGATGAACGCCATTCCGGCCAAGGTTGCCGGCGTTGCCGAAGTGGTGATGGTCGTTCCGACCCCGCGCGGCGAAATCAACGAGATCGTTCTCGCTGCTGCCTGCATCGCCGGCGTCGACCGCGTCTTCACCATCGGCGGCGCCCAGGCCGTGGCTGCACTGGCCTACGGTACCGAGAGCGTGCCGCAGGTGGACAAGATCGTCGGCCCGGGCAACATCTACGTCGCCACCGCCAAGCGCCACGTGTTCGGCCAGGTCGGCATCGACATGATCGCCGGCCCCTCCGAAATTCTTGTGGTCTGTGATGGCGGCACCGATCCGGACTGGATCGCCATGGACCTGTTCTCCCAGGCCGAGCACGACGAGGACGCCCAGTCGATCCTGGTCAGCCCGGACGCGGCCTTCCTCGACAAGGTCGCCGCCAGCATCGAGAAGCTGCTGCCGACCATGGAGCGCGCCGAGATCATCCGCACCTCGCTGACCAACCGCGGCGCGCTGATCCTCGTCGCCGACCAGGAACAGGCCTGCCAGGTTGCCAACCGCATCGCCCCGGAACACCTGGAACTGTCGGTAGAAAACCCGGAAAGCTGGCTGCCGAAGATCCGCCACGCCGGCGCCATCTTCATGGGCCGCTACACCGCCGAGGCGCTGGGCGACTACTGCGCCGGCCCGAACCACGTGCTGCCGACTTCCGGCACCGCGCGCTTCTCCTCGCCGCTGGGTGTGTACGACTTCCAGAAGCGTTCCTCGATCATCTTCTGCTCCGCGCCGGGTGCTTCCGAGCTGGGCAAGACCGCTTCGATCCTGGCCCGCGGTGAATCGCTGACCGCCCACGCGCGCAGCGCCGAATTCCGTATCCTTGACGGCAAGAGTGAGTAATCGATGAGCAAATTCTGGAGTCCCTTCGTCAAGGAACTGGTGCCCTACGTTCCGGGCGAGCAGCCGAAGCTGACCAAGTTGGTCAAGCTCAATACCAACGAGAACCCCTATGGCCCGTCGCCGAAGGTGGTTGCCGCGATCCAGGCCGAACTGAATGACACGCTGCGCCTGTATCCGGACCCCAATGCCGACCGCCTGAAGCAGACCATCGCCGAGTACCACGGCGTGAAGACCTCCCAGGTGTTCGTCGGCAACGGCTCGGACGAAGTCCTGGCCCACGCCTTCCACGCGCTGTTCCAGCACGGCAAGCCGCTGCTGTTCCCCGACGTGACCTACAGCTTCTATCCGGTCTACTGCGGCCTCTACGGCATCGACTTCGAAGCGCTGCCGCTGGACGAGCAGTTCCAGATCCGTGTCGAGGATTACGCGCGCGGCAACGGCGGCATCATCTTCCCCAACCCCAACGCCCCCACCGGTTGCCTGCTGCCACTCGAAGCCATCGAGCGCCTGCTGCAAGCCAGCCCGGACAGCGTGGTGCTGGTGGACGAGGCCTACGTCGACTTCGGTGGCGAGACCGCGATTTCCCTGGTCAACCGCTACCCGAACCTGCTGGTGGCGCAGACCCTGTCCAAATCGCGCTCCCTGGCGGGTCTGCGGGTCGGCTTCGCGGTCGGCCACGAGGACCTGATCGAGGCGCTGGAGCGGGTGAAGAACAGCTTCAACTCCTACCCGCTGGACCGCCTGGCGCTGGCCGGCGCGGTGGCGTCCTTCGAGGACCAGGCCTACTTCGAGCAGACCTGCAACGCGGTCATCCACAGCCGCGAAAAGCTGGTCGCCGAACTCAATACCCTGGGCTTCGATGTGCTGCCGTCGGCGGCGAACTTCATCTTCGCCCGCCACCCGCAGCGCGACGGCGCCGAACTGGCGGCTGCCTTGCGCGAGGAGGGCGTGATCGTGCGTCACTTCAAGCAGCAGCGGATCAACCAGTTCCTGCGCATCAGCATCGGCACCGAGGAGCAGAACCAGGCTCTGATCGATGCCCTGCGGCTGAAGCTGTAAGGCAGTCGATGGAAAAGAAAACGGCGCCCTCGGGCGCCGTTTTGCATTGCTTTGGAACAGTGAGCGGGATCAGTTGGCGTTAGGAGCGGGCGGCGGGCGCAGGCCGACTTCGGCGTTGAGTGTCACCGGCTTGCCGTTGCGCAGCACTTCGATGGTGATCTTCTCGCCCGGCTTGGTGCGCGCCACCTGGTTCATCGAGCGACGGCCATCGCTGGCGGCCTCGCCATCGATGTTCAGGATGATGTCGCCCGGCAGCAGGCCTGACTTGGCGGCGGGGCCGTCGCGGTAGACGCCGGCGACAACGATGCCGGCCTTGTCCTTGAGGTCGAAGGACTCGGCCAGTTCCGGGGTCAGCGGCTGCACTTCGACGCCGAGCCAGCCGCGGATCACCTGGCCGTGCTCGATGATCGACTGCATGACCTCCAGCGCCAGCTTGGTCGGGATGGCGAAGCCGATGCCCTGAGAGCCGCCGGACTTGGAGAAGATCGCGGTGTTGATGCCGATCAGGTTGCCGTTGGCGTCCACCAGCGCGCCGCCGGAGTTGCCCGGGTTGATCGCCGCGTCAGTCTGGATGAAGTCTTCGTAGGTGTTCAGGCCCAGCTGGTTGCGGCCGGTGGCACTGATGATGCCCATGGTGACGGTCTGGCCGACGCCGAAGGGGTTGCCGATGGCCAGGCAGACGTCGCCGGTGCGGATGCCGTCGGAGCGGCCGAGCATGATCGAGGGCAGGTCCTTGAGATCGATCTTCAGCACCGCGAGGTCGGTCTCGGGGTCGCTGCCCACCAGGCGGGCGATGGTCTCGCGGCCGTCGCGCAGGGCCACGACGATCTGGTCGGCGCCAGAGGTCACGTGGTTGTTGGTCAGCAGGTAGCCTTCGGGGCTCATGATCACCGCCGAACCCAGGCTCGACTCCATGCGCTTCTGCTGCGGCAGGTTATCGCCGAAGAAGCGCCGGAACAGCGGGTCGTCAAGCATCGAGTTGTTCGGCTTGCTGACCATCTTGGTGGTGTACAGGTTGGCCACGGCCGGCGAGGAGCGGGTCACGGCGTCGGCGTAGCTGACCGGACCCTGTTGCAGGCGGCTGAGCAGCGGGGCTTGCTGCAGGTGCACTTCCTGCTGCGGAAGGCCGACCCATTGCGGGTTATGCTGGATGATCAGGAGCGCCAACAGGACGCCAACCAGCACGGGCCAGCCGAGGAAACGCAGGGCCTTCAGCATCGAAGAAAATCCTTGGGGTTGCTTGGCCGGGGGAGGGCCGATAGGGTGGCGGCCATTATACGGGCGGCGAGCCAAGAAAATAGACGCTCGCAGCCGATGTTGGAGGAATTTCGATGGCAATCGCACTGAGCACGCTGGTCGAGGAAGCGGACCGTTTTCTCGACGCGGCGAAGATCCAGGATTACTGCCCCAATGGCCTGCAGGTCGAGGGTCGCCCGCAGGTGCGTCGTATCGTTTCCGGCGTCACCGCCAGCCAGGCGCTGCTCGATGCTGCCGTGGAAGCGGACGCCGACGTGGTGCTGGTCCACCACGGCTATTTCTGGAAGGGCGAGGATGCCCGTGTAGTGGGCATGAAGCAGCGTCGCCTGAAGACCCTGTTGAGCCATGACATCAGCCTGTTGGCCTATCACCTGCCGCTGGATCTGCATCCTGAGGTGGGCAATAACGTGCAACTGGGCCGCCAGCTCGGCTTCGAGATCGAAGGGCCGCTGGAACCGGGCAATCCGCGCTCCATCGTGCTAGTTGGCTCGCTCGCCGAACCCATGCTGCCGAGCGATCTGGCGTTGCATGTGCGCGACGTGCTGGGCCGCGAGCCTCTGCTGGTGGATGGCGGTCAGCCAATCCGGCGTATCGCCTGGTGCACCGGTGGCGCGCAGGGCTATATCGACCAGGCGATTGCGGCTGGCGTCGACGCCTACCTGACTGGCGAAGTCTCCGAGCAGACCGTGCACAGCGCGCGGGAGAACGGCATCAGCTTCATCGCCGCTGGCCATCACGCCACCGAGCGTTACGGCGTGCAGGCGCTGGGGGACCACCTGGCCAAGCGCTTCGCCATCGAGCACCTGTTCATCGATTGCCCGAACCCGGCCTGACTCTTCGCGCCATGAAAAAAGCCGGCTCAATGAGCCGGCTTTTTTGTGTCTGCCTTTCAGCGATAGCCGTGGCGCTGGCGGTCGACCGCCTTGCCCAGTTCCCACACCGCCATGGCGTAGTGCGTGCTGTGGTTGTAGCGGGTGATGACGTAGAAGTTCGGCAGGCCGTACCAGTACTGGTAGGTGTTGCCCATGTCCAGGCGCAGCAGGCTGGCGCTCTGGTGGTTGCCCAGCGAGCCCTGCGGACGTAGCCCGGCGTTGGCCAGCACGCTGATCGGGTACTGGGTCTTGAAGCCGTCTTCCAGAGAGCGGGCCTGGCCGATGGCCGGAATTGCCACCGCATCCCCAGTCACCCAGCCGTGTTGCTTGAAGTAGTTGGCCACGCTGCCGATGGCATCCCGTGGGTTCCACAGGTCGCGGTGACCGTCGCCGTCGAAGTCCACCGCGTACTTTGTGAAGGAGGAGGGCATGAACTGCCCGTAGCCCATGGCGCCGGCGTAGGAGCCGCGCATCTCCAGCGGATTGTCGCCTTCTTTGCGTGCCTGCAGGAGGAACTGCTCCAGCTCGCCGCTGAAGAACTCGGCGCGGCGCGGGTAGGAGAAGGAGAGGGTGGCCAGCGCGTCGATGATCCGCGTCTTGCCCATCACGCGGCCCCAGCGGGTTTCCACGCCGATGATGCCGACGATGATCTCCGGCGGGACGCCATAGGTACGCGAGGCGCGTTGCAGGTCGGCTTCGTACTGATCCCAGAACTGCACACCCTTCTGCACGTTGTCGGGGGTGATGAACTTCTTCCGGTAACGCAGCCAGGCGCCGTTGGGGCCGCTGGGCGCGGTATAGGTCGGTGCCTGGCGGTCCATCAGGCGGATCACCCAGTCCAGCTCGCGGGTCTGGGCGAACAGGTCCTGCAGGTCCTGGCGGTTGAAGTCGTGCTGGCTCACCATGCGGTCGATGAAGCGCTGGGCACTGGCGTTGCCGGCAAAGTCGCCGCGTAGCGGGGTGATCGGCTGCACCGAGCCGAAAGCCGGGTGGGCGCTGGGCGTGATCAGGGTCGGTGCCTGCGGCTTCTGGGCCGGCTGCGGGGCGGGAGTCGGTTTGCTGCTGCACGCGGAGATGAGGACAAGCAGAGGCAGGGCGAAAGCGATGCGGCGCATGGGAAATCTTCTGGGACAGGAAAACGTGCCGCTATGCTAGCGCAGTGCCGGCCGGGCACAAGCCGGGAGAGCATCGTGGAAGCCGCTGACTCTGTTGCAGGAAAAGTCCCGAGGTCGTTTCCGAGATGGCATTTGAGGCTTTGCCGTGCCTCGGTCGAGCGCCTCGGGCGCGCCCCTTCAGACATCGGTTGAAAGCGGTTTTCACACTGAGCGCGTATGGCTATATCAGTATATTTTTTCGGTATAACCCGCCCGCCGGTTAGAGCCTTGCGCTGTGATAGAGTGCGCCCTCGTCTACGGCCCGCCGGCCGTCCATAAGCAATTCCGTGAGTAGCCATGGTCGACAAACTGACGCATCTGAAACAGCTGGAGGCCGAGAGCATCCACATCATCCGCGAGGTCGCCGCCGAGTTCGACAACCCGGTGATGCTGTACTCGATCGGCAAGGACAGCGCGGTGATGCTCCACCTCGCGCGCAAGGCCTTCTTCCCCGGCAAGCTGCCGTTCCCGGTGATGCATGTCGACACCCGCTGGAAATTCCAGGAGATGTACAAGTTCCGCACCAAGATGGTCGAGGAACTGGGCCTGGACCTGATCACCCACATCAACCCCGATGGCGTGGCTCAGGACATCAACCCCTTTACCCATGGCAGTGCCAAGCACACTGACATCATGAAGACCGAGGGCCTCAAGCAGGCGCTCGACAAGTACGGCTTCGACGCCGCCTTCGGTGGTGCCCGCCGCGACGAGGAGAAGTCCCGCGCCAAGGAGCGGGTGTACTCGTTCCGCGACAGCAAGCACCGCTGGGACCCGAAGAACCAGCGCCCCGAGCTTTGGAACGTCTACAACGGCAAGGTGAAGAAGGGCGAATCGATCCGCGTCTTCCCGCTGTCGAACTGGACCGAGCTGGACATCTGGCAGTACATCTACCTGGAACAGATCCCGATCGTGCCGCTGTACTTCGCTGAAGAACGCGAAGTCATCGAGATGAACGGCTCGCTGATCATGATCGACGACGATCGCATCCTCGAGCACCTCACGCCCGAGCAGAAGGCCAGCATCCAGAAGAAGATGGTGCGTTTCCGTACCCTGGGCTGCTACCCGCTGACCGGCGCGGTGGAGTCCACCGCTACCTCGCTGCCGGAAATCATCCAGGAAATGCTGCTGACGCGGACTTCCGAACGCCAGGGCCGGGTCATCGACCACGATGCCGCCGGTTCGATGGAAGAAAAGAAACGTCAGGGCTACTTCTAAGGTTCTCGCACCATGTCGCATCAATCCGATCTGATCAGCGAGGACATCCTCGCCTACCTGGCCCAGCACGAGCGCAAGGAACTCCTGCGCTTCCTCACCTGCGGCAACGTCGACGACGGCAAGAGCACCCTGATCGGGCGCCTGCTGCACGACTCCAAGATGATCTACGAGGACCACCTCGAGGCCATCACTCGCGACTCGAAGAAAGTCGGCACCACCGGCGATGACGTCGACCTGGCGTTGCTGGTCGACGGCCTGCAGGCCGAGCGCGAGCAGGGCATCACCATCGACGTGGCGTACCGCTACTTCAGCACCGCCAAGCGCAAGTTCATCATCGCCGACACTCCCGGCCATGAGCAGTACACCCGCAACATGGCCACCGGCGCATCTACCTGCGACCTGGCCATCATCCTGATCGACGCCCGCTACGGCGTGCAGACCCAGACCCGCCGGCACAGCTTCATCGCCTCGCTGCTGGGCATCAAGCACATCGTCGTGGCCATCAACAAGATGGACCTCAAGGGCTTCGACCAGGGCGTGTTCGAGCAGATCAAGGCCGACTACCTGCAGTTCGCCGACAAGATCAACCTGAAGACCAACTCCCTGCACTTCGTGCCGATGTCGGCGCTGAAGGGCGACAACGTGGTCAACAAGTCCGAGCGCTCGCCGTGGTACACCGGCCAGTCGCTGATGGAAATCCTCGAGACCGTGGAAGTCTCCGGCGACCGCAACCTCGACGACATGCGCTTCCCGGTGCAGTACGTCAACCGTCCGAACCTGAACTTCCGCGGCTTCGCCGGCACCCTGGCGAGCGGCGTCGTGCGCAAGGGCGACGAAGTCATCGCCCTGCCGTCGGGCAAGGGCAGCAAGGTCAAGTCCATCGTCACCTACGAAGGTGAACTGGAGCAGGCCGGCCCCGGCCAGGCGATCACCCTGACCCTGGAAGACGAGATCGACGTCTCCCGCGGCGACATGCTGGTGCATGCCGACAACCGCCCGCAGGTGACCGACGGCTTCGATGCCATGCTGGTGTGGATGGCCGAAGAGCCGATGCTGCCGGGCAAGAAGTACGACATCAAGCGCGCCACCAGTTACGTGCCGGGCTCGATTCCGAGCATCACCCACAAGGTGGACGTGAACACCCTGGAAGAGACCGCCGCCAGCGAACTCAAGCTCAACGAGATCGCCCGTGTGAAGGTCAGCCTGGATGCGCCCATCGCACTGGATGGCTACGGCGAGAACCGCACCACCGGCGCCTTCATCGTCATCGACCGCCTGACCAATGGCACCGTCGGCGCCGGCATGATCATCGCCGCTCCGCAGTCGAGCCACGGTACTGTCGCCCACCATGGTGCGAACGCCCATGTAGCTCGGGAAGAGCGCGCAGCACGTTTCGGCCAGCAACCGGCCAGCGTGCTGTTCAGCGGTCTTTCCGGGGCGGGCAAGAGCACCCTGGCTTACGCGGTGGAGCGCAAGCTGTTCGACATGGGCCGCGCGGTCTATGTGCTGGATGGCCAGAACCTGCGTCACGATCTGAACAAGGGGTTGCCGCAGGATCGCGCCGGTCGCACCGAGAACTGGCTGCGCACCGCTCATGTGGCCAAGCAGTTCAACGAAGCCGGTCTGATCAGCCTGTGCGCCTTCGTCGCCCCGAGCGCCGAAGGTCGCGAGCGCGCCAAGACCTTGATCGGCGCCGAGCGCCTGATCACCGTCTACGTCCAGGCTTCCCCGCAGGTCTGCCGTGAACGCGACCCGCAGGGACTGTACGCCGCTGGCCAGGACAACATCCCGGGCGAGTCCTTCCCGTTCGACGTGCCGCTGGATGCCGATCTGGTGATCGACACCCAGAGCCAGTCGGTGGAAGAGGGCGTCAAGGCGGTCCTCGACCTGCTGCGCCAGCGCGGCGCGATCTGATCGCACAGCGCTGAACGGAAGAAGCCCCGCACCTGCGGGGCTTTTTCTTTTGCCTTCTGCAGGAGCGAGCTTGCTCGCGAACCTCCGGAAGCCCGCTGCCCAGGCAATCTCGGCGAGCTAGTCCGCGGGCCGCCCCGCGCACATTCACTGGCAGATGGCTATTGCCGGCAGCCTGCACCTGCTTAATAATGAGACTGATTATTATTTGCTAAATAGCAGGTGCGGCGGTGTCGCTACTGGGTCGTACACAATTCGCGGATCACGACATGCACCGCCTCTACGCCGATCACCATGGATGGCTGCAAGGCTGGATCCGTCGCAAGACCGGCTGTTCGCAGCGCGCGGCCGACCTGGCGCAGGACACCTTCCTGCGAGTGCTCATGGTGCGTGCCAAGGGCGTTGCGGTGTACCTCGACCAGCCGCGCACCTATCTTGCAACCATCGCCCGCGGCCTGGTCATCGACCACTGGCGTCGCCAGCAACTGGAGCAGGCGTGGCTGGAGTCGCTGGCCGCTCAGCCTGAAGCGGTGAATTCATCGCCGGAACAGCTGGCGCTGATCCTGGAGACCCTGCAGCAGGTCGATGCCATGCTCCTGCGCCTGCCGGCCAAGGTGCGCCGAGCGTTCCTGCTGGCGCAGATCGATGGCTTGCCCTACCGCGAAATCGCCGTGGAGCTGGACGTGTCCGAGCGCATGGTGAAGAAGTACCTCGCCCAGGCCTTCGTGCATTGCGCGGTGCTGGAGGCGGAGTTGGACGGGGTGCTGGTGGAATGAATCGCAGCGACGGCAAGCTCAGCCATGCGAGCCTGCAGCAGGCGGCAAACTGGTACGTGCTGCTGCAGGACGAGGACCCTTCCGCGAAAATGCACGCGCAATGGCGCCAGTGGCTCGACCAGCACGCCGAGCACCAGGCGGCCTGGCATTACGTCGAGCGCATCGGCCAGCGCTTCGCGCCGCTGCAGGGCGAGCGGCAACTGGCGGGGCGCGTGCTCAAGGCCAGCGGCGAGCGCCAGCTCTCGCGACGCCAGGGACTCAAGAGTCTGCTGGTGCTCAGTGGTGGTCTGATGCTCGGCTGGGGTACCTGGCGCGGCACTGCCCTGCCGAGGCTGGTGCAGGGCTGGAGCGCGGACTACAGCACCAGCACCGCCGAGACCCGCGAAGCGATCCTGGCAGATGGCACCCACCTGTGGCTCGCGGCCGTCAGTGCGGTCGATGCCGACTTCGGCCCGGACCAGCGCCTGCTGCGCCTGCGCTTCGGCGAAGTGCTGGTGGACACCGCCAAGGATGCCGCGCAGCGCCCCTTTCTGGTCGACACCGAGCACGGGCGCCTGCGCGCCCTGGGCACGCGCTTTGCCGTCAAACAACTGGGCGATGCCACGCGCCTCAACGTCTACAGCGGCGCCGTGGAGATCTGCACCGCCGACAGTGGCGAACGGCTGGTGCTGCAGGCTGGTCAGCGTGCCGACTTCAGCCGCCTGGCCATCGGTCAGGTCGAGGCGGCCCAGACGGCCGGCGAGTCCTGGGTGCGCCATGTGCTGACTGCCGAGGACATGCCGCTGGGGCAACTGGTCGAGGAGCTGGGGCGCTACCGCCACGGCCACCTGGGCTGCGACCCGGCGGTGGCGCATCTGCCGGTGATGGGTGCCTTCCCGCTGGACGACACCGACCAGGCCCTGCGCCTGCTGGCGGCCGCACTGCCGGTGAAGGTCCAGCGCCTGGCCTCGTGGTGGGTGAGCATCGAGGCCGCCTGAGGCGTCGCAGGAAATATTCTGCCGGCGCGGTTCCCTTTTGCCTTTCTGGTTCGGTCATTCCACAGAACAGCACTTCCACCCATTGCACCGAACCAGGGAATCCCATGCATTCGCCCACTCAAAACCCCTGCCGCTTCGCCCGGCGGCCGCTGGCGCTGGCCATCTCGTTGTCGTTCTGCAGCCTCGCCGTGCTGCCGCTGATTTCATCCGTTCAGGCCGCTTCCAGCAGTGAGCAGACGCTGCGCGAGTACCACATCCAGCCCGGCGCCCTGGCGACCTCGCTCAACCAGTTCAGCAGCCAGGCGGGCATCTACCTGGTTGGCCACAACGACCTCACCGCCGGCAAGACCAGCAAGGGCCTCGATGGCCGCTACAGCGTCGAACGCGCCCTGGCGCTGCTGCTCGACGGCACCGGCCTGCAGGCGGTGGCGCAGGACTCCGGCGGCTACGTGCTGCAGCCGGACCCCAACGGCACGGTGCTGCAGATGGATTCGACCTCGGTCATCGGTACCGGCGCTGACACGCAGATGGATGACAACGGCTACAACGCCAAGGTCAGTTCTACCGCCGGCAAGACCAGCACCTCGCTGGCCGAGACGCCGCGCTCGATCTCGGTGGTGACCCGGCAGCGCATGCAGGACCAGCAGTCACAGACGCTGACCGACGTGCTCGGCTACGTGCCGGGCATCTTCGCCCCACCGTTTGCCGCGGGTGATGGCCTGGCCGGCGACCTGTTCTTCATTCGCGGCTTCAATGCCACCGACTGGGGCTACGGCCTGCTGCGCGACGGGCTGCGCGTGCAGGGCAACCGCTACGACACCACCAGCGAGCCTTATGGCCTGGAGCGCGTCGAAGTGTTCCGCGGGCCGACCTCGATCCTCTATGGCGAGAACGCTCCCGGTGGCATCGTCAACCTGGTCAGCAAACGCCCGACGGCCGACCCGCGCGGCGAGGTGCAGCTCACCTATGGTTCCCATGACCGCAAGCAACTGGGCGTCGATGTTTCCGGCCCGCTGACCGAGGAGGGCAACATCCTCGGTCGTGTGGTGATGCTGGGGCGTGATTCCGATACCCAGGTCGATCACCAGCCCGATGACCGTCTCTACATTGCCCCGTCGATGACCTTCAACTTCGACGATGCCACCACGCTGACGCTGCTCTCGACCTATCAGCGCGACCGCACGCTGATGGAGCTGGGCTACCCGGCGGCTGGCACCCTGCTGCACAACCCCAACGGCAAGATCGACAAGGACACCCTGTCCGGCAATCCGGACTGGGACAAGTTCGAGCGCGAGGCCTGGACCCTGGGCTACGAGTTCAGCCACCAGTTCAACGACACCTGGCAGTTCCGCCAGAACTCGCGCTACATGCAGTCGCGCATCGACCGCCGGGAAATGTGGCCGGGCAGCCTGAACGACGGCGGCTTCGGCACCAACGTCAACAACACCGCGTACGACCGCTACAACAAGTCGATGACCTACTCGCTGGACAATCAGTTCGAGGGGCACTTCCAGTCCGGCGAACTGGCCAACACCGTGCTGCTGGGCGCGAGCTTCGACCGCACCTCGTTCAACCAGGACTGGGACGCCGGTGCCGGCGGCTCGGTCAACGTGTTCGATCCGGTGTGGACGACCAAGCCGACTACGCCGATCCACGTGCAGGACGCGCTGCTGGAGCAGAAGATGTACGGTCTCTACGGCCAGTTGCAGACACGTTACGACAACTGGATCGCCCTGCTTGGCGGGCGCCTCGACGAGGTCAACAGCCAGTACCGCAACCGCGCCGGCACCACCAACGGCCTGGCCGACCTCGACTACTGGGACCACGACTTCACCTGGCAGGCTGGCCTGATGTACCAGTTCGACAACGGCCTGTCGCCCTATGTCAGCTACTCCACCGCCTTCGCCCCGACCCAGCAGACGTCGAGCAAGTCCGGCACCCTCGATCCGACCACCAGCGAGCAGTACGAAATGGGCGTGAAGTACGAGCCCAAGGGCTGGAATACCTCGATGACCGCCTCGGTCTATGACCTGCGCAAGACCGACGACGTGATCTACGACAGCACGGTCGGTGACTACCGGCAGGTGGGTGAAAGCCGTTCCAAGGGGCTGGAGCTGGAGGTCAATAGCGACATCACCGAGAACCTCAGCCTGACCGCGTCCTACACCTATACCGACTCGCGGATCACCAAGGACTCCCCCGGCTCGTTGCTGGAGGACCACCAGATGACCGGCGTACCGCGCAACCAGGCCTCGGCGTGGGGCACCTACCGCTTCCTCGACGGCTACCTCAAGGGGCTGCGTGTCGGCGGCGGCGTACGGCACTTCGACAGCACCTTCGCCTACACCCCGGCGTCCCTGTACGGCAAGCTGGATACCGGCGACGTGACCCTGGTGGACGCCCTGGTCGGCTATCAGCTCGACGAGCACTGGTCCGCCGAAGTGAACGCGAAGAACCTGCTGGACAAGGAGTACGTCGCCGGCTGCAACAACGCCGGTCGTTGCTACTGGGGCGAGGAGCGCACGTTGCTGGGCAGCGTGACCTTCCGTTGGTAATCCTGGCGGTATGAATGAAAAAGCCCCGCATCGGCGGGGCTTTTTCTCTGGCGCGAGGTATCAGTACTTGCTCTTCAGCCCGTACGTCTCGTCCAGGGTGCCCGGGCCGTCGCCGGTCTTGGGCGCGTAGTCGCGCGGCGCTTCGTTGTTCGCCGGCGGGGTCAGGCGCTCGCGGCGCTCGGGGTACTCGTCGGCGTGCAGGGCGGCCAGCAGGCGCTGCTTGGTCTGTTCGTCCAGGGCCAGGCGCTCGGCGCCCTCGGACAGGTGCTCCTGCACATCCTGATAGCTCTGGGTGAGCTTCTTCATCAGGCTGGCGGAGGTGCTGAAGTGGGTCACCACTTCGCGCTGGTAGCTATCGAAACGATCCTGCATGTCGTCCACCTGACGCTGCAGCTTGTTGGGCGCGGCGTTGGGCAGAAGGCGGGCGATCAGAAAGCCGATGCCGACCCCGACGATCAGGGCGAGTAGCGGCAGCAACCAGGTGGTGAGGGACTGTTCCACGCGAATCCTTCCTCTATAGACGGCTTTGCTTTACGTTAGCGGCTTGCACCTGTGCTTGTATACCGTGGCGAATGCTTCGCCGCCTGCGCAGGTATTGAGCTAGACGAGACGACCCGCCACGGGGTCACGGAGCTGTTGTTTGACCACCCGCGAAACTCCCCTGTTCCTCGACGGCCCCGACGGCCAGCTGGAAGCCCTGCACCTCGCCACGCCAGACGCCAAGGGCGTCGCGCTGATCTGCCATCCGCATCCGCTGTTCGCCGGTACCCTGCAGAACAAGGTGGTCGCCACCCTGCAGCGCGCCGCACGGGATGCAGGATACGCCACCCTGCGTTTCAATTTTCGTGGCGTGGGTCAGAGCGCCGGCAGTTATGCCGAGGGGCGCGGCGAGATCGAAGACGTGCTGGCCGCCGCGCACTGGCTCGCCGAGCAGCATCCGGGCCTGCCGTTGACGCTGATGGGCTTCTCCTTCGGTTCCTGCGTGGTCGGCAACGCCGCCGGGCGCCTGGAAGAGCAGGGCGCAGACCTCGCGCAACTGTTCATGCTGGCGCCGCCGGTGGAGCGCTTCGATGTCGACCTGCCCGAGCGTTGCCCGCTGACGGTGATCCAGCCGGAGGCCGACGAAGTGGTCACCCCTGAGCGCGTGTACGCCTGGAGCGCCGGCCTGAGCAAGCCCCACGAACTGATCCGCATCCCCGAGTGCAGCCATTTCTTCCACGGCAAGCTGATCGAGCTCAAGGACCTGATACAGGCCCGGCTCGCCTAGGTCGGCCAGCCGCGTTACCATCCGGCCCGCCATTTCATTTGTGTTGATTCCTGGATTCCCATGACGACCCGTATCCTGACCGGCATCACCACCACCGGTACTCCGCACCTGGGCAACTACGCCGGCGCCATCCGCCCGGCCATCGTCGCCAGCCGCGATCCGCAGGCAGATTCCTTCTACTTCCTGGCCGACTACCACGCGCTGATCAAGTGCGATGACCCGGCGCGCATCCAGCGCTCGCGCCTGGAGATCGCCGCCACCTGGCTGGCCTGCGGCCTGGATGCTGACAAGGCGACCTTCTATCGCCAGTCCGATATTCCCGAAATCCCGGAACTGACCTGGCTGCTGACCTGCGTCAGCGCCAAGGGCCTGCTCAACCGCGCCCACGCCTACAAGGCCTCGGTGGACAAGAACGTCGAGGCCGGTGAAGACCCGGACGCCGGCGTCACCATGGGCCTGTACAGCTACCCGGTGCTGATGGCCGCGGACATCCTGATGTTCAACGCGCACAAGGTGCCGGTCGGCCGCGACCAGATCCAGCACGTGGAAATGGCCCGCGACATCGGCCAGCGCTTCAACCACCTGTTCGGCAATGGCAAGGAGCTGTTCACCCTGCCCGAAGTGGTGATCGAGGAAGACGTGGCGACCCTGCCGGGCCTGGACGGTCGCAAGATGTCCAAGAGCTACGACAACACCATCCCGCTGTTCGGTAGTGCCAAGCAGCTCAAGGACGCCGTCGCACGCATCGTCACTGACTCGCGAGCGCCAGGCGAGCCGAAGGACCCGGACAATTCGCACCTGTTCACCCTCTACCAGGCCTTCTCCACCCGCGAGCAGGAGGCCGCGTTCCGCGCCGAGCTGCTCGATGGCCTGGCCTGGGGCGAAGCCAAGCAGCGCCTGTTCGAGCTGCTCGACAACGAGCTGGGCGAAGCCCGCGAGCACTACCACGCGCTGATCACCCGCCCGGCCGACCTGGAGGACATCCTCCTGGCCGGCGCCGCCAAGGCCCGTCGCATCGCCACCCCGTTCCTCGGCGAGCTGCGCGAAGCCGTCGGTCTGCGCTCGTTCCGCGAGCAGGTGCAAGTGGCCAGCGAAGGCAAGAAGAAGGCCGCCAAGGCCGCGCGCTTCGTCAGCTTCCGCGAGGACGACGGCTTCCGCTTCCGCCTGCTGGATGCCGCTGGCGAGCAACTGCTGCTGTCCATCGCCTTTGCCGATGGCAAGGCTGCCGGCCAGGTGACCAAGCGCCTGCAGGCCGAGGAGCTGGACCTGCACGCCGAGCTGAACGCCTTCAGCGTGCGCCTGGATGGCGAAGCCGTGGCTTACAGCCCGGAGTTCGCCACCGACGCGGAGCGCGACGCCGCCATGCAGCGTCTGCGTGAGGCTCTCGCTCCCCAGGAGTAAGGGCTGGCAGGCCGGTTCCGACTACCGGCCAATTGCCAAGCAACGGGGGCGCCGCTAAAGTGTGCGCCCCCGTTTTCGTTGCCTTGCTACCGATCATGACGCCTCTTCAGCGCTACCAGGAAGACCTCAAACGCCCCGATTTCTTCCACGACGCCGCGCAAGCGAACGCCGTGAAGCACCTGCAACGCCTCTACGACGACCTCGTCGCGGCCGATAAAGGCAAGGGCGGCCTGTTCGGCAAGCTGCTGGGCAAGAAGTCCCATGAGCCGGTGAAGGGCCTGTATTTCTGGGGTGGCGTCGGCCGTGGCAAGACCTACCTGGTGGATACCTTCTTCGAAGCGCTGCCCTTCAAGCAGAAGATGCGCACGCACTTCCACCGCTTCATGAAGCGCGTCCACGAGGAAATGAAGACCCTCAAGGGCGAGAAGAACCCGCTGACCATCATCGGCAAGCGTTTCGCCGACGAGGCCCGGGTGATCTGCTTCGACGAATTCTTCGTCTCCGACATCACCGACGCGATGATCCTCGCGACCCTGCTGGAAGAGCTGTTCAAGAACGGCGTCAGCCTGGTGGCGACTTCCAACATCGTGCCGGACGGCCTGTACAAGGACGGCCTGCAGCGCGCCCGCTTCCTGCCGGCCATCGCCCTGGTCAAGAAGTACACCGAAGTGGTCAACGTCGACAGCGGCGTGGACTACCGCCTGCGCGCCCTGGAGCAGGCCGAGCTGTACCACTGGCCGCTGACCGAGCAGGCCGAGCAGGCCATGACCCGCGACTTCAAGGCGCTGACCCCGGAATGCGCCGCGGCCACCCGTGACGACGCACTGATGATCGAGAACCGCGAAATCCGTGCACGCATCACCTGCGATGACGTGGCCTGGTTCGAGTTCCGCGAGTTGTGCGACGGCCCGCGCAGCCAGAACGACTACATCGAACTGGCGAAGATCTTCCACGCCATCCTGATCTCCAACGTCGAGCAGATGGGCGTGGCCAAGGACGACATGGCCCGCCGCTTCATCAACCTGGTGGACGAGTTCTACGACCGCAACGTCAAGCTGATCCTCTCCGCCGAGGTCGAGCTCAAGGACCTGTACACCGGTGGCCGCCTGGAATTCGAATTCCAGCGCACCCTGAGCCGCCTGCTGGAAATGCAGTCCCACGAATACCTGAGCCGTCCGCACCGTCCCTGATGGCCGGATGAATGAAAAAGGCTGCCCGTGGGCAGCCTTTTTGTTTGGGCTCTTTGCAGGAGCGAGCTTGCTCGCGAACATTTCACCGGCAGCTCCGGTACTGGGTGGTTCGCGAGCAATAACGATGGCGTCCCCCTCGCTCCTACGAAAAGCAGATTCGGCGTGACAGGTAGCGATCAGCGCTGCGCCATCTCCTGCTGCGCCTTCTTCAGCAATTGCTGGGCATGGGCGACTTCCAGCGCCTCCATGGCGTTGATCGGCTTGATCGCCACGGCTTTCTTCAGTTGCTCCAGCGCTTTCTGCTCCTCGTCCTCGCCGTACACATAGCCCAGCGCGTTGGCGTATTCGTAATGGCCGATGGGCAGGTCGTCGGAGGCGCGGAAGGAGCGGGCGAAGTATTGCTCCATCTTGTCCGCGCTGACCCCGTAGGTCATCTTGCCCACCAGCTTGCCGACCTTGCGGATCACGCCGGCCTCATAGCCGCCGTAGAGCGCCAGGGCAAACGGCTGGTTCGGCTGCTTGGCCAGCAGGGCGTCCAGTTCCTTGGGAATCTCGCTGGTGTAGCCGCGCTTGAGCACCACTGGCACCGGCAGGTCCTCGGCCAGACGGGCCTTGGCGTAGGCGCGGCCGAACTGGGCAATGGGGTCGGCGTTGAGCAGCGGGCCGGCCTCGTCGGTGTAGCTGATGACTTCCTCCAGCAGGCGCTGCTTCTCGTCCTGGTCCGGCGCGAGGAACATGGCGTAGAGCACCTGGGCGAACATGCCTGGCACCTGTCCGCCGACGCCCAGCGCCAGGCCATCCTTCCTGGCCTGGGCGAAGTCGCCGCGGAACACCTTGCGCCACACGTCCTGCAGCTTTTCGGCGTAGACCTGCGCCTCTTCCGGCTTGCCGCTGAAGCCAGTGCCGGCGGTGACGGTCTTCTCCAGGGCATCGGGGTGCTTGGTGGCCATGGTCACCACCCAGTCCGCATCCGGGAAGGGGTAGTTGGCGCCGAAGCCGCGGGTCAGTCGCGGCCAGGCTTCACGCAGCTTGTCGCCGCTGTAGTCGAAGGCGCTCTGGTCGTAAGGGAAGGGTTTCCAGGTGTCATCCGCCACAGCGTTCAGGCTGAAGACGGCCAGCAGGGCAAGCAGAAAGCGGCGCATGGCGATATCCCGTTGGGTTCTTGTTGTCGAGTGCTGCTCCCGATCATAGGGCGGCACCCGAGTCCGTGAACCCATCCTAGGGATGGCCTGTTTCAGGCTTCCTTCTGTTCGTACTGGCGCCGGTAATGATTCGGTGAGAGCCCGGTGTGCTGTCTGAACAGGCGCGCGAAGAAGCTGGCATCGTCGTAGCCGACTTCATAGCTGATGGTCTTGATGCTCTTGCGGCTGGTGGACAGCAGGTTGCGCGCGGTCTCGATGCGCAGGCGCTGCAGGTAGTGCAGCGGCTTGTCGCCGGTGGCCGCCTGAAAGCGCCGCATGAAGTTGCGGATGCTCATGCCGTGTTCGCGGGCCACGTCCTCGAAGCGGAACTTGTCGCAGAAGTGCTCCTCCAGCCAGTGCTGGATCTGCAGGATCGCCGGGTCGTGGTGCAGCTTCTGCCCGCCGAACCCCAGGCGGCCCGGCGTGTAGGTGCGCTGTACCTCGTAGAGGATGTCGCGGGCCACGCCCTGTGCCACGGTGGCGCCGCAGAAGTGCTCGATCAGGTAGATGTACAGGTCGCGCACAGAGGTCAGGCCGCTGGCGCTGTAGATGTTGTCGGCGTCGGCGATGTGCTTGTCCTGGTTGAGCAGCACCCTGGGGTAGCGTTCGGCGAATTCGCGGAAGAAGCGCCAGTAGGTAGTCGCTTCCTTGCCGTCGAGCAGGCCGGCCTCGGCCAGCCAGAACACTCCCGAGACCTCGCCGCACAGCACGCAGCCGGCCGCATGGCGCTCGCGCAGCCAGGGCATCACCTGCGGGTAGAGGGTCAGCAGTTCGTCGAAATCGCCCCAGAAGGCCGGGAGGATGACCAGTTCCGGCTCGTCGAGGGCGCCGTGTACCGGCAGCAGGTCGCCGCTGAAGCTCATCACCGGCTGGCCGTCGGGGCTGACGATGCGGGTCTCGAAGCTGGGCTGCAGGCCGAGGCCCTGCTGGCGGCCATGACGCAGGGCGGCCATGTGGAAGAAGTCCCTGGCCTGCATCAGGGTGGAGCCGAACACGCCATGGGTGGCGAGGATGCTGACGCGGCGCAGCACGCGGGAAGCTGGGTTGGGCATCGGTTCTTGTACTTCTTATGGATGTCTTTGCATGACGCTAAAGCGGTCATGATGCGGCTGGATCGTCTTATTTTTTGGCGAAAGTGTCCAGTGCAGAGCGGTTCGTGCTTGGCCTACAGTCGGCCTTCCAATAATTCCTACAACCGATCCGCAGGTGCACCGCATGATTCCGAGAACCCTGTTCAGTTCCGACCACGAGCTGTTCCGCGACAGCGTCCGCAAGTTCCTCGAACAGGAGGCGGTGCCCTTCCACGCCCAGTGGGAGAAGGACGGTCACGTCGACCGCCAGCTGTGGAACAAGGCCGGTGAAGCCGGGATGCTCTGCTCGCACCTGCCCGAGGCCTACGGCGGCATGGCGGCGGACTTCCTCTACAGCGCCGTGGTGATCGAGGAAATCGGTCGCCTGGGCCTGACCGGCATCGGCTTCTCGCTGCATTCGGACATCGTCGCGCCCTACATCCTTCACTACGGCAGCGAAGCGCTGAAGCAGCGCTACCTGCCGAAGCTGATTTCCGGCGAGATGGTCTCGGCCATCGCCATGACCGAGCCGGGCGCCGGCTCCGACCTGCAGGGCGTGAAGACCACTGCGGTACTGGATGGCGACGAGTACGTGATCAACGGTTCGAAGACCTTCATCACCAACGGCTGGCTGGCCGACCTGGTGATCGTGGTCGCCAAGACCGACCCCAAGGCCGGCGCCAAGGGCACCAGCCTGTTCCTGGTGGAGGCGGGGACGCCGGGCTTCAGCAAGGGCAAGCGCCTGGAAAAGGTCGGCATGAAGGCCCAGGACACCTCCGAGCTGTTCTTCCAGGATGTGCGCATCCCCAAGGAAAACCTGCTGGGCAAGGACGGGCAGGGCTTCATCTACCTGATGCAGGAGCTGCCCCAGGAGCGCCTGACCGTGGCCCTCGGCGCCCTGGCTTCGGCCGAGGCCGCGCTGAAATGGACGCTGGACTACACCCGCGACCGCAAGGCTTTCGGCAAATCCGTCGCGGATTTCCAGAATACGCGCTTCAAGCTCGCGGAAATGGCCACCGAGATCCAGGTCGGCCGCGTGTTTGTTGACCGCTGCCTGGAGCAGCATCTGGAAGGCAAGCTGGATGTGCCTACGGCGGCGATGGCCAAGTACTGGACCACCGATCTGCAGTGCAAGGTGCTCGACGAGTGCGTGCAGCTGCACGGTGGCTACGGCTTCATGTGGGAGTACCCGATCGCCCGCGCCTGGGCCGACGCGCGGGTGCAGCGCATCTATGCCGGCACCAACGAGATCATGAAGGAGATCATCGCCCGCGCACTGTAAATGGCGCGGACGAAAAAGCCCGGCATTGGCCGGGCTTTTCGTTTCACGCAGGCGATCAGGGCGCCGGGTTCGGCTGGTCCTTGTGGATCGCCTCGATGCCGGCCAGCACCTCGTCGGAGAGCTGCAGGTCGAAGCTGCCGAGGTTCGCCTCCAACTGCTCGAGGCTGGTCGCACCGATGATATTGCTGGTCACGAACGGCCGGCTGGTGACGAAGGCCAGGGCCATCTGCGCCGGGTCCAGGCCGTGCTCGCGGGCCAGGTTCACGTAGCGGTCGCAGGCGCTGGCGGTCTGCGGGTTGGTGTAGCGGGTGAAGCGGCTGAACAGGGTGATCCGCGCATTGGCTGGGCGCGCGCCGCCGAAGTACTTGCCCGAGAGCATGCCGAAGGCCAGCGGCGAGTAGGCCAGCAGGCCGATCTGCTCGCGGATGGCGATTTCCGCCAGGCCCACTTCGAAGCTGCGGTTGAGCAGGTTGTAGGGGTTCTGGATCGACACGGCGCGCGGCCAGCCGCGCTCCTGGGCGATCTGCAGGAAGCGCATGGTGCCCCAGGGTGTCTCGTTGGACAGGCCGACATGGCGGATCTTGCCGGCGCGGACCTGCTCGTCGAGCGCTTCCAGGGTGTCTTCCAGTGCGGTGAAGTCTTCTTCCTTGTGCTGGTAGCCCAGCTGGCCGAAGAAATTGGTGCTGCGCTCGGGCCAGTGCAGTTGGTAGAGGTCGATCCAGTCGGTTTGCAGGCGCTTCAGGCTGCCGTCCAGTGCTGCGACGATGTTCTTGCGGTCGAGCCGGGGCTGGCCATCGCGGATATGGCTGATGGAGTTGCCTGGGCCTGCGATCTTGCTGGCGAGTACCCAGTCGGCGCGGTCACCGCGCTTCGCGAACCAGTTGCCGATGATCTGTTCGGTGCGGGTATAGGTCTCCGCGCGCGGCGGTACCGGGTACATCTCGGCGGTATCGATGAAATTCAGACCGGCGGCCTTGGCCCTCTCGATCTGGACGAAGGCTTCGCTTTCGCTGTTCTGCTCGCCCCAGGTCATGGTCCCCAGGCAGAGGGCGCTGACTTTCAGTTCGGTGCGGCCTAGCGGGCGGTACTCCATGCAGCTCTCCTCATGAAAACAAGTGCGTAAGACGGTTGAAAATTCTGCCGGAATCTGCATAATTCCGCAGCCTTTCATCGGTGGGGGATGCCAAAGCCTGCCGATCGATACATCTAGTCGTTACGGACGCACACCGACCCGAGCCCCAATTCGTGTCTGTCTTCGGCTGTCCTTGACTTGTCAAGGCAACCACTGTCCAGTAAGATTCGCCGTCTTATTTTCAGGCGGCCCCTGAGGCTATAACGAATGAAAACTTATACCGCGAAACCAGAAACTGTTAAGCGCGACTGGTTCGTCGTCGACGCTGCTGGCCTGACCCTGGGTCGTCTGGCTACCGAAATTGCTACCCGCCTGCGCGGCAAGCACAAGCCGGAATACACCCCGCACGTTGACACCGGCGACTACATCGTCGTCATCAACGCCGAGCAGGTTCGTGTCACTGGCGCCAAAGCTACCGACAAGATGTACTACCATCACTCGGGCTTCCCGGGCGGTATCAAGTCGATCAACTTCGAGAAGCTGATCGCCAAGGCTCCTGAGCGTGTTATCGAGACTGCCGTCAAAGGCATGCTGCCGAAGAACCCGCTGGGCCGCGACATGTACCGCAAGCTGAAAGTGTACAAGGGTGCCAACCACCCGCACACCGCTCAGCAGCCTCAAGAACTGAAGATTTAACGGGATAGCTCATTATGTCGGCGACTCAAAATTACGGCACTGGCCGTCGTAAGACCGCTACCGCTCGCGTCTTCCTGCGTCCGGGTACTGGCAAAATCTCCATCAACAACCGCTCCATCGAGCAGTTCTTCGGTCGTGAGACCGCTCGCATGGTTGTCCGTCAGCCGCTCGAGCTGACCGAGAACACCGAGAAGTTCGATATCTACGTTACCGTCGTTGGCGGTGGTGTAAGCGGCCAGGCCGGTGCGATCCGTCACGGTATCACCCGCGCTCTGATCGAGTACGACGAGACCCTGCGCAGCTCGCTGCGTAAAGCCGGCTACGTCACTCGCGATGCTCGCGAAGTTGAACGTAAGAAAGTCGGTCTGCGCAAAGCGCGTAAGCGTCCGCAGTACTCCAAGCGTTAATACGACGCTTCGAAAAAAAACGCCCGGTTCCTTTGGACTGGGCGTTTTTTTATGTCTTCAATAAGTTCGTGCGGCAAGGTGTCGCATCCGCGCAAGCCGCGCGGCGCAAGGGTTCCAGGGGTTGCGTAACAGGCTATTACCTTGTCATCACAAGGGCTTTTCTTTACCATTTGGCGAATTTTTTGCGCGGCTCGAATTTTTACTTAAAAGCCTGATTTGAACAGGCTTGAAGCTGATGGGAGACGACTGAATGAGTAATGACGGCGTGAATGCAGGCCGGCGTCGCTTCCTTGTCGCGGCCACTTCGGTGGTTGGTGCGGCAGGAGCGGTCGGAGCTGCGGTCCCGTTCGTGGGGTCATGGTTCCCTAGTGCCAAGGCGAAGGCTGCCGGCGCGCCGGTGAAGGTCAACGTAGGGAAGATCGAGCCGGGCCAGCAGGTCATCGCCGAATGGCGTGGCAAGCCGGTATTCCTGGTGCATCGCACCAAGGAAATGCTCGACGCGCTGCCGACCCTGGATGGGCAACTGGCTGACCCCGAGTCGAAGGCTTCGGACCAACCGCCCTATGTCGATCCCAAAGTGCGTTCGATCAAGCCGGAACTGGCCGTGATCGTCGGCATCTGCACCCACCTGGGCTGCTCGCCGACCTTCCGCCCGGAAGTCGCTCCCGCAGACCTCGGTCCGGACTGGAAAGGTGGCTACTTCTGCCCGTGCCACGGCTCCCATTACGACCTCGCCGGCCGCGTTTACAAGGGACAGCCCGCGCCCCTGAACCTGCCGATTCCGCCTTATTCGCTTGATGGTGACGAGTTGACCATCGGTGTGGACCAGGAGAAAGCCTGATGAACAAGTTCATGGCTTGGGTCGATGCCCGCTTCCCCGCGACCAAGATGTGGGAAGACCATCTGAGCAAGTACTACGCCCCGAAGAACTTCAACTTCTGGTACTTCTTCGGCTCCCTCGCACTGCTCGTCCTGGTTAACCAGATCCTCACCGGTATCTGGCTGACCATGAGCTTCACTCCGTCGGCCGAAGAAGCTTTCGCGTCCGTCGAGTACATCATGCGAGATGTAGATTACGGCTGGATTATCCGCTACATGCACTCCACCGGTGCATCGGCGTTCTTCGTGGTCGTCTACCTGCACATGTTCCGTGGCCTGCTGTACGGTTCGTACCAGAAGCCCCGCGAGCTGGTGTGGATCTTCGGCATGCTGATCTACCTCGCCCTGATGGCCGAGGCCTTCATGGGCTACCTGCTGCCCTGGGGCCAGATGTCCTACTGGGGTGCCCAGGTGATCATCTCGCTGTTCGGCGCCATCCCGGTCGTTGGCGAAGACCTGGCCCAGTGGATCCGTGGTGACTTCCTGATCTCCGGCATCACCCTGAACCGCTTCTTCGCCCTGCACGTGATCGCGCTGCCGATCGTCCTGCTCGGCCTGGTCGTGCTGCACATCCTGGCGCTGCACGAAGTCGGCTCGAACAACCCCGACGGCGTGGACATCAAGAAGAAGAAGGACGAGAACGGCATCCCGCTGGATGGCATCCCGTTCCATCCGTACTACACCGTGAAAGACATCGTCGGTGTCGTGGTCTTCCTGTTCGTCTTCTGCACCGTGATCTTCTTCTTCCCGGAAATGGGCGGTTTCTTCCTCGAGAAGCCCAACTTCGAGATGGCGAACCAGTTCAAGACCCCTGAGCACATCGCTCCGGTTTGGTACTTCACGCCGTTCTACGCCATCCTGCGCGCCGTTCCGGACAAGCTGATGGGCGTCATCGCCATGGGCGCCGCCATCGCCGTGCTGTTCGTGCTGCCGTGGCTGGACCGTAGCCCGGTTCGCTCGATCCGCTACAAGGGCTGGCTGAGCAAGATCTGGCTGGTGATCTTCGCGGTGTCCTTCGTGATCCTCGGCTACTACGGCTCGCAAGCGCCGTCGCCGCTGGGCACCACGCTGTCCCGCCTGTGCACCATTCTGTATTTCGCCTTCTTCATCCTGATGCCGTTCTACACCCGGATGGAGAAAACCAAACCGGTTCCGGAAAGGGTGACTGGCTGATGAAAAAGCAATTCGCTGCATTTGTTCTGGCTCTGCTGCCTGTCTTCGGCTTCGCCGCCGAAGGCCATGGCCCGGCCCTGGATCGTGTCGATATCGACCTGACCGACAAGGCCGCCATGCAGGATGGCGCGCGTACCTTCGCCAACTACTGCATGGGCTGCCACAGCGCCAAGTTCCAGCGTTATGAGCGTGTCGGCCGTGATCTGGGGATCCCGGAAGAGCTGATGATGAGCCACCTGGTGTTCACCGGTGCGAAGATCGGCGACCACATGGACATCGGCATGAAGCCGGCTGACGCCAAGGCATGGTTCGGCGCCGCGCCGCCGGACCTGACCCTGGTAGCCCGTGTGCGTGGTGCTGACTGGCTGTACACCTACCTGCGTTCGTTCTACGAAGATCCCAAGCGCCCGTGGGGCGTGAACAACAAGATCTTCCCGAACGTCGGCATGCCGAACGTGCTGGTGAGCCTGCAGGGCCGCCAGGTCGTCGGTTGCAAGCAGGTTCAGGTCGTCGAGGATGGCAAGAAGCAGTACGATCCGCTGACCGGTACCCCGCTGACCCACGAGGCCTGCGACCAGCTGACCATCGTGCCGAAGTCCGGGCAGCTGACCGAAGCTCAGTTCGACGAAAAGGTAAAGAACCTGGTGACCTTCCTGGCTTATTCGGCTGACCCGAACAAGCTGGACTCTCACCGCATCGGCACCTACGTCCTGCTGTTCCTGGCCTTCTTCTTCGTATTCGCCTACCTGCTCAAGCGCGAATACTGGAAGGACGTGCACTAAGCACCACCCGTCGTAGTAACAAGCGCGCGCCCTACGGGGCGCGCGTGCGTTTTTCTACCTCCCACAAGAAGATCCTGCGAGGAGGCGCGCGGCATGGCCGCAATCAACAAGCTCACCTGCTTCTCCGACCCTTCCTGCCATTACAGCCATCGCGTGCGCCTGGTGCTGGCGGAGAAGAGCGTCGTCGCCGACATCATCGACGTACCCGCCGGCAACATCCCGGCCAAACTCGCCGAAGTAAATCCCTATGGCAGCCTGCCGACCCTGGTGGATCGCGATCTCGCGCTCTACGAATCGACGGTGGTCATGGAATACCTCGACGAACGCTATCCGCATCCGCCGCTGCTGCCGGTCTACCCGGTGGCCCGCGCCAACAGCCGCCTGCTCGTGCACCGTATCCAGCGCGACTGGTGCAGCCTGGTGGACCGCATCCTGGACAAGCGCCAGAAGGAGGCCGAGCGTGCCTTGGCGCGCAAGGAATTGCGTGAGAGCCTGACGGGTGTTTCTCCGCTGTTCGCGGACAAGGCGTTCTTCCTCAGTGACGAGCTGAGCCTGGTGGATTGCTGCTTGTTGCCGATCCTCTGGCGTCTGCCGATCCTGGGCATTGAGCTGCCGCGACCGGCGAAGCCTCTGCTGGATTACATGGAGCGGAATTTTGCACGGGAAACTTTCCGTGCCAGCCTGTCCTCTATCGAACGTGATATGCGCTAAGGAGCCTGATGATGAACTCCAGTCGTCCCTACCTCGTGCGAGCCCTCTATGAGTGGATCGTCGACAACGGCTGCACGCCGCATATCCTGGTGAATTCCGAGTATCCGGGCGTACGGGTGCCGCCGGGTTATGCCAGCGACGGCCAGATCGTGCTCAATGTTTCGCCGACCGCGGTGCGCCATCTGCAGATGGACAACGAGGCGGTCAGCTTCGAAGGTCGCTTCGGTGGCGTCGCCCAGAGCCTTTATGTCCCGTCACAGGCGGTGATGGCCATCTATGCGCGGGAGAATGGCCAGGGCATGGTCTTCGACCTGGAACCGCCGGTACCCACTGATGATGAGGATCTGCCCGATGACGGCCCCTCCGACGAGCCGCCACGCCCCAGCGGCCGCCCGAGTCTGAAGGTGGTGAAGTAATAAAAAAGGCGACCCGAGGGTCGCCTTTTTCATGCCTGCAATCGGGTGATCAGTCGATGTACTCGAACAGGCGGACGATCTTCTGTACGCCGTCCACGCTCTGCACCACCTGGGTGGCCAGGTCGCCTTCCTTGCGGGTCACCAGGCCCAGCATGTAGACGATGCCGTTCTCGGTCAGGACCTTGATGCGGGTCGACGGCACGTTCGCGTCAGCGAGCATCTGGCTCTTGATCTTGGTGGTCAGCCAGGTGTCGTTGCTGCGGGCGGCCAGGGAGGAGGGCTGCAGGATCTGCAGCTCGTTGTGCACGGTCTTGACCTTCTGCACTTCCTTGGCGGCCTGTTCGGCCTTGTTCTTCAGGTCGGCGCGGGGCGTCTGGCCGGCCAGCAGCACCACGCCGTTGTAGCTGATCACCACGACGTGGGAATTGCGGTCGAGGTCCGCATCGGCCTTGGCGACGTTCACCGCCACCTTGGTTTCGATCAGCGAGTCGTCGATCTTGCTGCCAAGGGTGCGAGTGCCCTTGTCATCGTCGATCGGCTTGTCGCGGGTGGCGCTGACGAAGCTGCTGCAGCCACCCAGTGCCATGGTCACGGCCAGTGCGGCTGCGATCAGAGGGGTACGGGTCATTCTTCACTCCCGAACAGTTGACGGTCGATTAGGTCGCACAGGCAATGGATGACCAGCAGGTGGACTTCCTGGATGCGTGCGGTGACCTTGGCCGGAACGCGGATTTCCACGTCTTCGGGCAGCAGCAACGATGCCATGTTGCCGCCGTCGCGGCCGGTCAGAGCTACGACAACCATTTCGCGATCATGTGCGGCCTGAATCGCCTGAATGACGTTCGCCGAGTTGCCGCTGGTGGAAATCGCCAGCAGTACATCGCCGGGCTGACCCAGTGCGCGGATCTGCTTGGAGAACACTTCGTTGTAGCTGTAGTCGTTGGCGATGGAGGTGATGGTGGAGCTGTCGGTAGTCAGGGCGACCGCCGGCAGGCTCGGGCGCTCGCGCTCGAAGCGGTTCAGCAGTTCGGAGGAGAAGTGCTGCGCGTCGCCGGCGGAGCCGCCGTTGCCGCAGGAGAGAATCTTGCCCTCGTTCAGCAGGGCATTGACCATGACCATGCTGGCCTGCTCGATATGCGGGATGAGCACCTCGGTAGCCTGTTGCTTGGTCTCGATGCTGGCATGGAAGAGCTGGCGGATACGGGATTGCATGTCCATCAGGTGTGACCTTTCGTCGGGCGTCTGATCAGGTGTCAAAAGCGTTGGGAATCCAGTTCAAGTGCCCTGCGGAGCCTGGGGCGCACGCGTCGATGGCGACGATGTCGAACCGGCAGGGGTGACTGCTCCAGCGGGCGTTCTGTTGCAGGAAGAGTTCGGCGGAGATGGCCAGGCGCTGTCGCTTGCGCCAGTCCACGCTTTCCAGCGCTCCTCCCCAGGCCGAATGCCGGCGGGAGCGAACTTCGACGAATACTACTGTATCGCCGTCCAGCATGACCAGATCAAGCTCGCCTCGGCGGCATGTCCAGTTCTGCGCCAGGAGGCGCAATCCATGCTGTTCCAGGTGAGCCAGGGCGGCGGCTTCGGCCTGCCGCCCGGCTTTCTGGGTGGGGCTGTTGCCGATCAAATACCGCTGTTCTCCAGCGGCTGGACCTGGCCATTCTTGAACTCGGCCCAGGGCAGGCGGCGCTCGACGCGCTGGCTGGCACTGACGCTGAGGGTGCCGGTCAGGCCGTCTACCTGCATGCTCGGCACGGCCTTGAGTTCCGGCAGACGCGGGGCCAACTGGTAGGCGTCGGCGCCCATGGCGTACAGGCGGCCGAGGCTGCCGTTGGCGGCCGGCCATTGCGCGGCGACCTGCTGGCGCAGGGCGTTGTTCGGGTTCAGCAGCCACGGGGTCTCGCAGAAGCGGATGCCGTTCAGGTCCTGGTCCTGCGCCGGGTTGTTCACTCCGGTGTACAGGTTGGAGGTGGCGTAGACCGGCAGGTCGCCGGCGTACTGGAAGGCCAGGGTCGGCTTGATCTGGCGGGCCTGCTGCGGGGTGGCGGCGAGGAAGATGAAATCGATGTCCTGACGGCGCGACGGCTGGGTATCGACGCTGCTGTCGAGCACGCCCTGCAGGCGCTTGGCGCGGCCTTCGCTCTGGCGCAGTTGCAGCAGGTCGGCGATCTGTCGGGCCAGTTCCACCGGCTGGTCGACGTGCTCGGCGGCGATCAGGGTGCCACCGGCGGCCTGCCAGTTGCGGCTGAACGAGGCGAGCACGCGGTCGCCCCACTCGCCGCGCGGCACCAGGGCCACGGCGCGACGCATACCGTCATTCCAGGCGCGGTTGGCGACTTCGCGGGCTTCGTCCTCGGCGGACAGGCCGAACTGGAACAGCTGGGCCGGGCCTTCCTGGTTGCCGTCGGCGTAGTTCAGGGCCAGGGTGGTGATCGGCAGTTGCGGCTGGCTGCTCATCTGCTTGACCAGATTCTTCTCCAGCGGGCCTACGACCAGCTGTACGCCGTCGGCCTGGGCCTGGCGGTAGAACTCGTCCAGCGAGCGCACCTGGGTGCTGTCGTAGAGCTTGATGTCCGGCTGTGCCTGACCGCCCTGCTGGGCCTGGAAGTGAGCGGCGAGGAAGCCGTCCTGCAGGGCGCGGGCAACGGAGGCGAGCTGGCCCTGCTGTGGTAGCAGCAGGCCGATCTTGTTCAGCGGCTGGGCGGCCAGGGACTTCAGTTTGGTCAGGGCGTCCGGCAGTTGCTTGGCGGCCGGGTGATCCGGGTTCTGCGCGACCCAGTTGTCGATGTTCGACTGCTGTTCCTTCAGGGTCGAGGACGATTTGGTGATGCGTGCCAGCTCCAGCCAGCCGTTCAGGTCGCCTTCGTTGCTGCTGGCCTGCATCTGTTCGAGCGGCAGACTGGAGACCAGCTTCCAGATTTCTTCGTGGTTGGCCTTGCTGGCCTCGGCGTTGAGCAGCGGGTCGATGAATACGCGCTCGCGGGCGGCGCTGAGGGTCTGGCCGTCGGCGGCCAGGGCCAGGGATTTGACCATGCCGGCGCGGGCCTGCAGGTCCACCGGCATCTCGCCCAGGCGCTGGAAGCTGGGGTTGTCGAAGGCCTTCAGGGCGGCCTTGGTCTTGTTGCGGGCCAGTTCGAGCTGGGCGCGCAGGGTGCTGGCAAAGACCTGCTGGGCAGGCTTCAGGCTGTCCATCGGGATCTGGTCGAGGATCTGCGTGGAGCGGCCGAGATCCTTCTGCTTGTACGCCAGATCGGCTGCGGACAAGCGCAGGACGGCGGCTTCGTCCGGCTTGGCGGTGGAGGCCTGCTGCAGCAGCTGTTCGATGCTGGCGTCCGGGGTGCGCGGCAGTTCGCCGAGATTGGACGACGGGGAGGACGCACAGGCGGCGAGCAGGCCGGCCAGGAACAGAGCGGATAGCGGACGCAGGCGAGCGATCATATCGGGCTTCTCGTGACGCATTCAAAGAGCTGCCGATTGTACCCAAGCGGCGAGGGTGACGCGATGGCGGCTGCCGGAATCGGGATACAATGCGGCTTTTTCAGATACTTCCGGCGAGGTTAGCGCGTGACCCTTGGCACTCTCTATGTGGTGGCCACTCCCATTGGCAACCTGGACGACATCAGCGCCCGGGCGCTGAAGGTGCTGGCCGACGTGGCTCTGATCGCGGCCGAAGATACCCGTCACTCGGTGCGTCTGCTCCAGCACTTCGGTATCCAGACGCCGTTGGCGGCCTGTCATGAGCACAACGAGCGCGAGCAGGGCGGTCGCTTCCTCACCAAGCTGCAGGCCGGTGAGGACGTCGCGCTGATCTCCGACGCGGGCACGCCGCTGATCTCCGATCCGGGCTACCACCTGGTGCGCCAGGCGCGCGCCGCGGGCATCGCCGTGGTGCCGGTGCCTGGGGCTTGCGCGCTGATTGCTGCACTGTCCGCCGCCGGCCTGCCGTCGGATCGTTTCGTCTTCGAGGGTTTCCTGCCGGCGAAGGTTGCCGGTCGTCGCGGACGCCTCGAAGCGCTGGTGGACGAGCCGCGGACCCTGATCTTCTACGAGGCGCCGCACCGGGTGCTGGAGTGCATCGAGGACATGGCGGCGATCTTTGGCGACGAACGGCCGGCGCTGCTGGCGCGGGAGCTGACCAAGACCTTCGAAACCCTGAAAGGGCTGCCGCTGGGCGAGTTGCGCGAATTCGTGGCGTCCGACAGCAACCAGCAGCGCGGCGAATGCGTGCTGCTGGTGGCCGGTAAGCCGGCACCCGAAGGCGATGAGGCGGTGGATGCGCAGACCCTGCGGGTGCTCGATCTGCTGCTGGCGGAACTGCCGGTCAAGCGCGCTGCGGCGCTCGCTGCGGAGATCACCGGGGCACGCAAGAACCAGCTTTATCAGCTCGCGCTGGAGCGTCAGGGCAAGGCTTGAGCTTGTCCTGAGCGCCGGCAGCCGCTAATCTTGCGGACTGAGAGTCGATTGGACAGTCGCTGTTCCGTGGTGTTCCACCACGGGGTGGAGGAAAGTCCGGGCTCCACAGGGCAGAGTGCCAGGTAACGCCTGGGAGGCGCGAGTCTACGGAAAGTGCCACAGAAAATAACCGCCTAAGCGCGCAAGCGCCGGTAAGGGTGAAAAGGTGCGGTAAGAGCGCACCGCACGGCTGGCAACAGTTCGTGGCTAGGTAAACCCCACTCGGAGCAAGATCAAATAGGAACCCATTGGCGCGGCCCGCGTTGGGTTCGGGTAGATCGCTTGAGGCATGCAGTGATGTATGTCCCAGAGGAATGGCTGTCCTCGACAGAACCCGGCTTACAGATCGACTCTCAGCACTTTTCCTCCACTTCTTCCCACATGACCATTTGTCGCTGACCGGAAGAAGTTACAAACTTAAGAAATCACTTTAAGTGTGAAAGCCCAGTGTTTTGAAAACACTGGGCTTTTCTCTTTTCTGACGCGTCAAATTCCCTCCCCGAACATCGCAAAAGTACGCTAAATCTCGGTCCTGTAAGGATTTTTCCCCTCCGGCTCGCCTTGACGGTGGGGATCGCGGATTTCTATAGTGTGCGGAAGTGGTACGAAGTGGGTAAAAGTGGGATTAACAGGCATGGATAGCCAACCACAGGGGAAGCGCTGACGTGTTTCGCGGAGCTAACGCCATCAGTCTCGACGCCAAAGGGCGCCTCGCGATGCCGAGTCGGTATCGTGACGAGCTCGTTTCGCGTTGCAATGGCCAGCTCATCGTCACCATCGATGCCGTCGACACCTGTCTCACCGTATACCCCCTCCCTGAATGGGAACTCATCGAAGCCAAGCTGCGCGAGCTGCCCTCGCTGCGTGAAGAAACGCGGCGCCTGCAGCGTTTGCTGATTGGTAATGCCGTTGACCTGGAGCTGGATGGCGCCGGGCGTTTTCTCATTCCGCCGCGCCTGCGCGAGTACGCCGGTCTGGACAAGAAGGCGATGCTGGTCGGCCAGCTGAACAAGTTCCAGTTGTGGGACGAAGACAAATGGAATGCGGTTGCCGAGGCCGATCTCGCAGCCATCAAAGAACCCGGCGGCCTGCCGGATGAATTGCGCGACCTTATTCTGTGAGCCTGCCTGTGACCAGTACCTTCCAACACATCACCGTTCTGCTCGAGGAGGCCGTCGAAGCGCTGGCCCCCCTGGAGGGCGGCCGCTATGTGGACGGGACCTTCGGCAGGGGAGGGCACAGCCGGGCCTTGCTCGGCAAGCTCGGCCCGGGCGGTCAATTGCTCGGGTTCGACAAGGATCCCCAGGCGATTGCGACGGGAAAAACACTGGCGGCCGAAGACGGCCGCTTCGTCATTGTGCAAAGGTCCTTCGCCGAGATGGCGGAAGAGTTCTCCGCGCGTGGCCTGCAGGGCGCTGTGAATGGGGTTCTGCTGGACCTGGGTGTGTCCTCGCCGCAGCTGGATGACCCCGAGCGTGGCTTCAGCTTCCTCAACGACGGCCCGCTGGACATGCGCATGAACCCGGATCAGGGCGTCAGCGCTGCGCAGTGGATCGCCACTGCCGCGGAAGACGAGATCGCCCGCGTGTTCAAGGATTACGGCGAAGAGCGCTTCGCCAAGCGCATGGCGCGCGCCATCGTGCAGCGTCGTGCGGAAGCGCCGTTCGAGCGCACCGCCGATCTGGCAGCCGTGATCACCGAGGCCAACCCGGCCTGGGAGAAGGGCAAGAACCCGGCTACCCGTGCCTTCCAGGGTTTGCGCATCTTCATCAATAACGAACTGGGTGATCTGGAACGTGGCCTCGAAGCTGCACTGGAAGGCCTGGCCGTGGGTGGTCGCCTGGTGGTGATCAGCTTCCACTCGCTGGAAGACCGCATCGTCAAGCAGTTCATGCGTAAGCAGGTGAAGGGCGAGGCGGATAACCTGCCGCGCAACCTGCCGATTCAGGTCAAACCCTTTGACCCGCGCATGAAGCTGATCGGCAAGCCGGTCTACGCCTCCGAGGCTGAGCTCAAGGCCAACCCGCGCTCGCGCAGCGCGGTCATGCGCATCGCGGAGAAGCTCAGATGAGCCGGCTCTTCTCCAAGCGCCTGCCGACCGGCAGCTTCTTCATGCTGCTGCTGTTCATCGGCGTGCTGCTGTCGGCCATCTCCGTTTCCTACAGTGCGTACTGGAATCGCCAACTGCTCAACTCGCTGTACACCGAGCTCAACATTCGCGACAAGGCGCAGGCCGAGTACGGCCGACTGATCCTCGAGCAAAGTACCTGGACGGCCCATAGCCGTATCGAAGGCCTGGCGACTGACCAGTTGAAGATGCGCGTGCCCGATCCGACCGAAATCATCATGGTGGCGCCATGAGAGACCTGGCCGGCGCTCGCTATCCCTGGCGCTTCCGCGTCGTCATTGCCCTGTTGCTGGCGATGGTGGCGGCGATCGTCTGGCGGATCGTCGACCTGCACGTCATCGACCACGACTTCCTCAAGGGCCAGGGGGATGCACGCAGCGTGCGGCACATCACCATTCCTGCGCACCGTGGCCTGATCACTGATCGCAACGGCGAGCCTCTGGCGGTCAGTACACCGGTCGCTACCCTCTGGGCCAACCCCAAGGAACTGGTGCTCGAACGTGAAAAGTGGGGCTTCCTCGCCGACGCTCTCGGCCAGCCTCAGGCGGCGCTGGCCGAGCGCCTGGACGCGAACGCCGACAAGGAATTCATCTATCTGGTTCGTGGTCTGACGCCGGAGCAGGGCGAGGCCGTGATGGCCCAGGTGAAGACCCATCGCATCCCCGGTGTCTATTCGGTCGAGGAGTTCCGCCGCTTCTACCCGTCCGGCGAAGTCGCCGCGCAGGTGGTGGGCTTCACCGACGTCGACGACCGCGGCCGTGAAGGCGTGGAACTGGCCTTCGACAGCTGGCTGGCCGGCGTGCCGGGCAAGCGTCAGGTGCTCAAGGATCGTCGTGGTCACCTGATCCGCGACGTGCAGGTCACCCGCAACGCCAAGGCCGGCAAGACCCTGGCCTTGTCCATCGACCTGCGCCTGCAGTACCTCGCCAACCGCGAGCTGCGCAACGCGCTGGTGGAGAACGGTGCCAAGGCGGGAAGCCTGGTGATCCTCGATGTGAAGAGCGGCGAAGTGCTGGCCATGGCCAACCAGCCGACCTACAACCCGAACAACCGTCGCAACCTGCAGCCGGCAATGATGCGCAACCGCGCCATGATCGACGTGTTCGAGCCGGGCTCGACCATGAAGCCGTTCTCCATGAGCGCAGCCCTGGAAACCGGCCGCTGGAAGCCCTCCGACAAGGTCGAGGTGTATCCCGGCACCCTGCAGATCGGTCGCTACACCATTCGCGACGTATCCCGCACCGAAGGTCCGGTACTGGACCTGACCGGCATCCTGATTCGTTCCAGTAACGTCGGCATGAGCAAGGTCGCCTTCGATATCGGCGGCGAAGCCATCTACAACGTGATGCAGAAGGTCGGCCTCGGCCAGGACACCGGCCTGGGCTTCCCCGGCGAGCGCGTCGGCAACCTGCCGAACTACCGGGAATGGCGCAAGGCCGAAACGGCGACGCTGTCCTACGGCTACGGTCTCTCGGTCACCGCGATCCAGCTGGCCCACGCCTACGCGGCGCTGGCCAACAACGGTCGCAGTGTGCCGCTGACCATGGTCCGCGCCGATCGCCCGGCCGATGCCGTGCAGGTCATTCCCGAAACGGTCGCCAAGACCATGCAGGGCATGCTGCAACAAGTGATCGAAGCGCCGAACGGTGTGTACCGCGCCCAGGTGCCGGGTTACCACGTGGCTGGCAAGTCCGGCACCGCGCGCAAGACCGCCACCGGCACCAAGGGCTACGCCGAGAACTCCTACCGCTCCCTGTTCGCCGGCTTCGCGCCGATGAGCAACCCCCGCTACGTCGCCGTGGTGGTCATCGATGAACCCAGCAAGGCCGGCTACTTCGGTGGCCTGGTTTCCGCGCCGGTGTTCAGCAAGGTGATGTCCGGCACGCTGCGCCTGATGAACGTGCCGCCGGACAACCTGCCGGCGACCCCGCAGCAACAAGCTGATGCTGCGCCCGCTGCCAAAGGAGGGCGTGGCTGATGCCGATGAGCCTGAATCAACTGTTGCCGCAGGCTGAAAGCGGCGAACTGATCCGTGAGCTGACCCTGGACAGTCGCACCGTCAAGCCGGGCGACCTGTTCCTGGCGGTACCGGGCGGTCGCCAGGACGGCCGCGGGCATATCGCTGCCGCGCTGACCCAGGGTGCTGCCGCCGTTGCCTATGAAGCAGAAGGCGCAGTCGACCTGCCGCCCAGCGATGTGCCGATGATCGCCATCAAGGGGCTCGCCAAGCAGCTGTCCGCCATTGCCGGGCGCTTCTATGGCGAGCCGAGCCGTGGCGTCGAACTGGTCGGCGTCACCGGCACCAACGGCAAGACCAGCGTCAGCCAACTGGTGGCCCAGGCCCTGGACCTGCTCGGCGAGCGCTGCGGCATCGTCGGCACCCTCGGCACCGGTTTCTATGGCGCACTGGAGAGCGGTCGCCACACCACGCCTGACCCGCTGGCCGTGCAGGCGACCCTGGCGCGCCTGAAGCAGGCCGGCGCCAAGGCCGTGGCCATGGAAGTGTCCTCCCATGGCCTGGAGCAGGGCCGGGTTGCGGCGCTGGGCTTCGACGTGGCGGTGTTCACCAACCTGTCCCGCGACCACCTGGACTACCACGGCTCGATGGAAGCTTACGGTGCCGCCAAGGCCAAGCTGTTCGCCTGGCAGGGCCTGCGTTGCCGGGTGATCAACCTGGACGACGACTTCGGTCGCCAGCTGGCCGCCGAGTCTCACGAATCCCGCCTGATGGGTTACAGCCTGAGCGACCCGTCGGCCTACCTCTATTGCCGTTCCGCCACCTTCAGCGATGCCGGCGTGCAAGCGCAGATCGTCACGCCGCAAGGCGAAGGCCTGTTGCGCAGCTCGCTGCTGGGCAAGTTCAACCTGAGCAACCTGCTGGCCGTGGTCGGCGCGCTGCTGGGCCTGGACTACCCGCTGGGCGACGTGCTCAAGGTGCTGCCGCAGCTGGAAGGCCCGATCGGCCGCATGCAGCGCCTGGGCGGCGGCGACAAGCCGCTGGTGGTCGTGGACTACGCCCACACCCCGGATGCGCTGGAGAAAGTCCTGCTGGCCCTGCGCCCCCATGTACATGGCCAACTGCTCTGCCTGTTCGGCTGCGGTGGCGACCGCGACAGCGGCAAGCGCCCGATCATGGCGCAGATCGCCGAGCAGCATGCCGACCGCGTGCTGGTCACCGACGACAACCCGCGCACCGAGAAGAGCGAGGCGATCATCGCCGATATCCGTGCCGGTTTCGCCAAGCCCGAAACAGTCGAGTTCGTCCCCGGTCGTGGCGAGGCCATCGCCCGTCTGATCGCCTCTGCCGGCGTCGATGACGTCGTCGTGCTGGCGGGCAAAGGCCATGAGGATTACCAGGAGATCGACGGCGTTCGCCACCCGTTCTCCGATCTGGAACAAGCCGCCAAGGCGCTGGCTGCCTGGGAGGTGAAGCGTGCTTAAGCCCCTTTCGCTCAACGAAGTCGCGGGTGCGCTGCAGGGGCGTGTGGTTGGCGCTGACGCCAGCTTCGACGCCGTGAGCACCGACAGCCGCGCCATCGTGCCCGGCCAGCTGTTCATCGCCCTGACCGGTCCGCGCTTCGACGGCCACGACTACCTGGCCGATGTCGCTGCCAAGGGCGCGGTTGCCGCCCTGGTGGAGCGTGAAGTCGCCGGTGCGCCGCTGCCGCAACTGGTCGTGGCGGACACCCGTATCGCGCTGGGCCAGCTCGGTGCGCTGAACCGCGCCGCCTTCGGCGGCCGTGTCGCCGCCGTGACCGGTTCCAGCGGCAAGACCACCGTGAAGGAGATGCTCGCCAGCATCCTGCGGACCCAGGGCGAAGTCCTGGCGACCCGCGGCAACCTGAACAACGACCTTGGCGCGCCGCTGACCCTCCTGCAGCTGGCTCCCGAGCACAAGAGCGCGGTCATCGAACTGGGCGCCAACCGTGTCGGCGAGATCGCCTACACCGTCGCGCTGACCCGCCCGCAGGTCGCCATCATCACCAACGCCGGTACCGCCCACGTAGGTGAGTTCGGCGGGCAGGACAAGATCGTCCTGGCCAAGGGCGAGATTCTCGAAGGACTGGCCGCCGACGGCGTGGCCATCCTCAACCGTGACGACAAGGCCTTCGACACCTGGCAGGCCCGCGCCGCCGGTCGCCGCATCTCCAGCTTCGGCCTGCACGATGCCCGCGCCGATTTCCGCGCCAGCGACGTCAGGCGTGATGCCCGTGGTTGCCCGGGCTTCACGCTGCAAGGCCCGGCTGGCGAGGCTGCCATCCAGCTGAATCTGCTGGGTGAGCACAACGTCACGAACGCACTGGCTGCCGCCGCCGCCGCTCATGCCCTGGGCGTGCCGCTGGTCGGGATCGTTTCCGGCCTGCAGAACCTGCAGCCGGTCAAGGGTCGCGCCGTAGCCCAGCTGGCGACGAATGGCATGCGCGTGATCGACGACAGCTACAACGCCAACCCGGCTTCAATCTGCGCGGCGATTGATATACTCGCCGGCTTTTCCGGCCGGACCGTCCTGGTCCTCGGGGACATGGGCGAGCTGGGTGCCTGGGCGGAATCTTCCCACCGCGAAGTGGGAACCTACGCCATTGGCAAAGTCACCGCGCTCTATGCCGTCGGACCGTTGATGAGCCACGCCGTGCAGGCGTTCGGTTCCGCGGGCCGGCACTTCGCCGATCAGGCCAGCCTGATCAGCGCCCTGGCCGACGAAGCATCGACCACCACCATTCTGATCAAGGGTTCCCGTAGCGCGGCGATGGACAAGGTCGTCGCGGCGTTGTGCGGTTCCTCCGAGGAGAGTCACTAAATGCTGCTGCTGCTCGCCGAGTACCTGCAACAGTTCTACAAGGGCTTCGGCGTCTTCCAGTACCTGACCCTGCGCGGCATCCTGAGCGTGCTGACCGCACTCGCCCTGTCGCTCTGGCTGGGGCCGTGGATGATCCGCACCCTGCAGATCCGCCAGATCGGCCAGTCCGTGCGCAACGACGGCCCGCAATCGCACCTGTCCAAGAAAGGTACGCCGACCATGGGCGGCGCGCTGATCCTCACTGCCATCGCCATCAGCACCCTGCTCTGGTCCGACTGGTCGAACCGCTACGTCTGGGTCGTGCTGGCCGTGACCCTGCTGTTCGGTGCCATTGGCTGGGTGGATGACTACCGCAAGGTGATCGAGAAGAACTCCCGCGGCCTGCCGAGCCGCTGGAAGTATTTCTGGCAGTCGGTGTTCGGTCTGGGTGCGGCGATCTTCCTCTTCATGACTGCCGAGACGCCGGTCGAGACCACCCTGATCGTGCCGATGCTGAAGAACGTCGAGATCCCGCTGGGCATCGGCTTCGTGGTGCTGACCTACTTCGTGATCGTCGGCTCCAGCAACGCGGTGAACCTGACCGACGGCCTCGACGGCCTGGCGATCATGCCCACGGTGATGGTCGGCGGAGCGCTGGGGATCTTCTGCTACCTGTCGGGCAACATCAAATTCGCCGAATACCTGTTCATCCCGAGCGTTCCGGGCGCGGGCGAGCTGATCATCTTCTGTGGCGCGATCGTCGGTGCGGGGCTGGGCTTCCTCTGGTTCAACACCTACCCGGCGCAGGTCTTCATGGGTGACGTCGGCGCGCTGGCGCTGGGCGCCGCGCTGGGCACCATCGCCGTGATCGTCCGCCAGGAGATCGTGCTGTTCATCATGGGCGGCGTGTTCGTCATGGAAACCCTGTCGGTGGTGATCCAGGTCGCCTCCTTCAAGCTGACCGGCAAGCGGGTGTTCCGCATGGCGCCGATCCACCACCACTTCGAACTCAAAGGCTGGCCGGAGCCGCGCGTGATCGTGCGCTTCTGGATCATCACGGTGATTCTCGTGCTGATCGGCCTGGCCACGTTGAAACTGCGTTGAGGACTGATCGAGCATGAGCCTGATCGCTTCCGACCAATTCCGCATCGTTGTCGGCCTCGGCAAGAGCGGCATGTCCCTGGTGCGCTACCTGGCGCGCCAGGGCGTGCCATTTGCCGTGGCCGATACGCGCGCGAATCCGCCGGAGCTGGCGACCCTGCGCGAGCAGTACCCGCAGGTCGAGGTGCGCTGCGGCGACCTCGACGCCGATTTCCTCTGCCGCGCCCAGGAGCTCTACGTGAGCCCCGGCCTGTCGCTGCGCGTGCCGGCGCTGATCGAAGCGGCCGCCCGCGGCGTGCGCCTGTCCGGCGATGTCGACCTGTTCGCGCGTCACGCGAAGGCGCCCATCGTCGCCATCACCGGTTCCAACGCCAAGAGCACCGTCACCACCCTGGTGGGCGACATGGCCAGGGCTGCCGGCAAGCGTGTTGCCGTTGGCGGCAACCTCGGCACTCCGGCTCTGGATCTGCTGGCCGATGACGTCGAGCTTTACGTGGTGGAGCTGTCCAGCTTCCAGCTGGAAACCTGCGAGCGCCTGAACGCCGAAGTCGCCACCTGCCTGAACGTCAGCGAAGACCACATGGATCGCTACGACGGCATGGCCGACTACCACCTGGCCAAGCACCGCATCTTCCGTGGCGCGAAGCAGGTCGTGGTGAACCGTGCCGATGCCCTGAGCCGTCCGCTGATCGCCGACAACGTGCCGTGCTGGACCTTCGGCACCAACAAGCCGGACTTCAAGGGCTTCGGCCTGACCGAAGAGCACGGCGAGAAGTGGCTGACGTTCCAGTTCGAACCCCTGATGCCGGCCCGCGAGCTGAAGATCCGTGGCGCGCACAACCAGTCCAATGCCCTGGCCGCATTGGCGCTGGGGCACGCCGTCGGCCTGCCGTTCGAACCGATGCTGCAGACCCTGCGCGAATTTGCCGGTCTCGCCCACCGCTGTCAGTGGGTGCGCGAGCGCAACGGCGTGAGCTACTACGACGATTCCAAGGCCACCAACGTTGGTGCCGCTCTGGCGGCCATCGAAGGCCTGGGTGCCGACATCGACGGCAAGCTGGTGCTGATCGCCGGTGGCGATGGCAAGGGTGCCGACTTCCATGATCTGCGTGACCCGGTCGCCAGGCATTGCCGTGCCGTGGTGCTGCTGGGCCGCGATGCCGAGCTGGTCGGCGCCGCCATCGGCAACGCCGTCCCGAAGGTCCGCGTGAATACCCTGGAAGAAGCCGTCGAGCACGCTGCCGACCTGGCCCTGCCGGGTGACGCCGTGCTGCTGTCGCCAGCCTGCGCGAGCCTGGACATGTTCAAGAACTACGAAGAGCGCGGACGCCTGTTCGCCAGGGCCGTGGAGGAACTCGCCTGATGTTCTCCTTCCTGCGCCCTTATCCGTCCCCGCTGATCAGCCGTAATGGCATCGACATCGACTTCCCGCTGCTCGCGGGTTGTCTGGCGCTGCTCGGCCTCGGCCTGGTGATGGTCACTTCGGCTTCCTCCGAAGTCGCTGCGGCGCAGTCCGGCAACCCGCTGTACTTCTCGGTCCGCCACCTGATCTACCTCGCCATTGGCTTCGTCGCCTGTGGCGTGACCATGATGGTGCCGATGGAAACCTGGCAGCGCTGGGGCTGGAAGCTGCTGGCCGTGGCCTTCCTGCTGCTGGTGATGGTGATCACCCCCGGCATCGGCCGCGAGGTGAACGGTTCCATGCGCTGGATCGGCTTCGGCCTGTTCAACATCCAGCCCTCGGAGATCGCCAAGGTCTTCGTGGTGATTTTCATGGCCGGCTACCTCGTTCGTCGCCAGGAAGAAGTGCGCGAGAGCTGGCTGGGCTTCTTCAAGCCGTTCGTGGTGCTGCTGCCGATGGCCGGTCTGCTGCTGCGCGAGCCCGACTTCGGCGCCACCGTGGTGATGATGGGCGCGGCCGCCGCGATGCTGTTCCTTGGCGGTGTCGGCCTGTTCCGCTTCGGTCTGATGGTTGCGCTGGCCGTCGGTGCCGTGGTGCTGCTGATCCAGACCCAGCCTTACCGGATGGCGCGCCTGACCAACTTCACCGACCCCTGGGCCGACCAGTTCGGCGCGGGCTACCAGCTCAGCCAGGCGCTGATCGCCTTCGGCCGTGGCGGCTGGACCGGCATGGGCCTGGGCAACAGTATCCAGAAGCAGTTCTACCTGCCCGAGGCGCACACCGACTTCGTGTTCGCGGTCCTCGCGGAAGAGCTGGGCATCGTCGGCGCCATGGCCACCGTCGGCCTGTTCGTCTTCGTCAGTCTGCGCGCGCTGTACATCGGCATCTGGGCCGAGCAGTCGAAACAGTACTTCTCCGCGTACGTCGCGTACGGGCTGGCTTTCCTGTGGATCGGCCAGTTCCTGATCAACGTCGGCGTGAACGTCGGCCTGCTGCCGACCAAGGGCCTGACCCTGCCGTTCCTCAGCTACGGCGGCAGCTCCCTGGTGATCTGCTGCGCCCAGCTGGGAATGCTGCTGCGCATCGAATGGGAACGCCGCACCGTGATGGGCAGCGAGGAATATGAATTCAGCGAAGAGGACTTTGCCGATGAAAGGTAACGTCCTGATCATGGCAGGCGGCACCGGCGGACATGTGTTCCCGGCCCTGGCCTGCGCCCGTGAGTTCCAGGCGCGCGGTTACAGCGTGCACTGGCTGGGCACTCCGCGCGGCATCGAGAACGACCTGGTCCCCAAGGCCGGCCTGCCGCTGCACCTGATCAACGTCAGTGGCCTGCGCGGCAAGGGCCTCAAGTCCCTGCTGCGTGCGCCGTTCGATCTACTCAAGTCGCTGTTCCAGGCCCTGGGCGTGGTGCGCCAGCTCAAGCCGGTCTGCGTGCTCGGCCTGGGTGGCTACGTCACCGGCCCGGGCGGCCTGGCCGCCAAGTTGTCCGGCGTGCCGCTGGTGATCCACGAACAGAATGCCGTCGCCGGCACCGCCAACCGCAGCCTTGCGCCGCTGGCCAAGCGTGTCTGCGAAGCCTTCCCGGGGACCTTCGAGAGCAGCGCCAAGCGCCTGACCACCGGCAACCCGGTGCGCGTCGAGCTGTTCCTGGAAGAGGGCGCCCGCGCGCCGCTGGCCGGCCGCCGCGTCAACCTGCTGGTGCTCGGTGGCAGCCTGGGCGCCGAGCCGCTGAACAAGCTGCTGCCCGAAGCACTGGCGCAGGTTCCTGCCGAAATTCGCCCGGCCATTCGCCATCAGGCCGGTCGTCAGCATGACGAAATTACGGCGGAGCGTTATCGCGCTGCCGGTGTCGAAGCGGACGTAGCTCCGTTCATCGCTGACATGGCTGCCGCCTACGCCTGGGCCGATCTGGTGATCTGCCGCGCTGGAGCGCTGACCGTGAGCGAGCTGACCGCCGCTGGCCTCGCGTCTTTCCTGGTGCCGCTGCCCCACGCGATCGATGACCACCAGACCAAGAACGCCGAATTCCTGGTGCGGGAGGGCGCGGCCCACCTGCTGCCACAGAAATCTACCAGCGCCGCCGAACTGGCCGCGCAGTTGTCCGAGGTATTGATGCATCCCGATTCCCTGACCCGCATGGCCGCTCGCGCACGCAGCCTGGCCAAGCCCGAGGCTACCCGCACGGTAGTCGATGCCTGCCTGGAGGTGGCCCGTGGTTAAAGAACCCACCGGCGTCACCCGTACCATGCGACGCATCCGCCGCATCCACTTCGTCGGTATCGGTGGCGTGGGCATGTGCGGTATCGCGGAAGTGCTGCTCAACCTCGGCTACGAAGTCTCCGGCTCCGACCTCAAGGCTTCGCCGGTCACCGAGCGCCTGCAGAAGTTCGGCGCGGAAATCTTCATCGGCCACCGTGCGGAGAACTCCGACGGCGCCGACGTGCTGGTGGTTTCCAGCGCGGTGAACAAGTCGAACCCGGAAGTCGCCGCTGCGCTGGATCGTCGCGTGCCGGTGGTGCCGCGCGCGGAGATGCTCGCCGAGCTGATGCGCTACCGCCACGGCATCGCGGTCGCCGGTACCCACGGCAAGACCACCACCACCAGCCTGATCGCTTCGGTCTTCGCCGCCGGTGGCCTGGACCCGACCTTCGTCATCGGCGGCCGCCTGAACGCCGCCGGCACCAACGCGCAGCTGGGTACCAGCCGCTACCTGGTGGCCGAGGCCGACGAGAGCGATGCCAGCTTCCTGCACCTGCAGCCAATGGTCTCGGTAGTCACCAACATCGACGCCGACCACATGAGCACCTACGGCGGCGACTTCAACAAGCTCAAGCGTACCTTCGTCGACTTCCTGCACAACCTGCCGTTCTACGGTCTGGCGGTGGTCTGCGTGGACGACCCGGTGGTGCGCGAGATCCTGCCGCAGGTTGCCCGTCCGACCGTGACCTACGGCCTGAGCGAGGACGCCGACGTCCGCGCCATCAACATCCGCCAGGAAGGCATGCGCACCTACTTCACCGTGCTGCGCCCCGAGCGCGAGCCGCTGGACGTCTCGGTGAACATGCCCGGCCTGCACAACGTGCTGAACTCCCTGGCGACCATCGTCATCGCCACTGACGAAGGCATCTCCGACGAGGCCATCGTCCAGGGTCTGTCCGGCTTCCAGGGCGTCGGTCGACGCTTCCAGGTCTATGGCGACCTGCAGGTGGAAGGCGGCAGCGTGATGCTGGTCGACGACTACGGCCACCACCCGCGCGAAGTCGCGGCGGTGATCAAGGCTGTGCGCGGTGGCTGGCCGGAGCGCCGTCTGGTGATGGTCTACCAGCCGCACCGCTTCAGCCGTACCCGTGACCTGTACGACGACTTCGTGCAGGTGCTGGGCGAAGCCAACGTGCTGATGCTGATGGAGGTCTATCCGGCCGGCGAAGAGCCGATCCCCGGCGCGGACAGCCGTCACCTGTGCCACAGCATCCGCCAGCGCGGCCAGCTCGACCCGATCTACCTGGAGCGCGGCGGTGATCTCGCGTCGCTGCTCAAGCCGCTGCTGCGTCCGGGCGACATCCTGCTCTGCCAGGGCGCCGGTGATATCGGCGGGCTGGCGCCGGCACTGATCAAGAATCCGATGTTCGGCGCTGCCGCTGCTGGCGCCGAGGGGAAGAAGCAATGAGTGACGCCCTCAAATCCGCCCTCGAGCCCCGCGCCTTCGGTCGCGTCGCCGTGCTGTTCGGCGGCAGGAGCGCCGAGCGCGAGGTGTCGCTGAAGTCCGGCGCCATGGTCCTGCAGGCGCTGCAGGGCGCAGGCGTGGATGCCTTCGGCATCGACGTGGGCGACGATCTGCTGGAGCGTCTGACCCGCGAGAAGATCGACCGCGCCTTCATCATCCTCCACGGTCGTGGCGGTGAAGACGGCACCATGCAGGGCCTGCTGGAAATTGCCGGCATTCCCTACACCGGCAGCGGCGTACTGGCGTCCGCGCTGGCGATGGACAAGCTGCGCACCAAGCGCGTGTGGCTGAGCCTCGGCCTGCCGACGCCCGACCATGCCGTGCTGGCCAGCGAGGACGATTGCCGTGCCGCTGCTGCGAAGCTGGGTTTCCCGCTGATCGTCAAGCCGGCCAATGAAGGCTCGAGCATCGGCATGGCCAAGGTGAACAGCGTGGAAGAGCTGATCGCCGCCTGGGCCGGTGCCGCGAAATTCGATCCGCAGGTGCTCGTCGAGCAGTGGATCAGCGGCCCCGAATACACCGTCGCGATCCTCCGTGGCCAGGTGCTGCCGCCCATTCGCCTGGGCACCCCGCACACCTTCTACGACTACGACGCCAAGTACCTGGCCAACGATACCCAGTACCAGATTCCCTGCGGCCTTGATGCCGACAAGGAACAGGAGCTCAAGGACCTGACCGCGCGCGCCTGCGATGCCCTTGGCATCCAGGGCTGGGGTCGGACCGATGTGATGCAGGACGCCCAGGGGCGTTTCTGGCTGTTGGAAGTGAACACCGCACCGGGCATGACCGACCACAGCCTGGTGCCCATGGCCGCGCGCGCGGCCGGCCTGGATTTCCAGCAACTGGTGCTGGCGATCCTCGCCGACAGCGTCGAGGCAAGGGGGTAAGTCATGAACGGCGCGCAGCTTCGTCACCAGAACCCCGGAATCGGCCGTGCCCCGGCACGCAAGCCGGTGCCGCGCGGCGCCAGCCGTCTGGTGGCCAAGGAGCCGCTCAGCGCCCGCATGCCCAAGCCCAGCTTCGGCTTCCTGAAGGTGCTGCTGTGGCCTCTGGTGCTGGGCGTGCTCGGCGGTGGTGCGTATTACGGCGCGCAGTACGTGCTCCCCTATGCGGACCGGCCGATTGCCAAGGTCAGCGTGGAAGGCGACCTCAGCTACATCAGCCAGGCGGCGGTGCAGCAGCGGATCAGCCCCTACGTCTCGGCCAGCTTCTTCACCATCGACCTGGCCGGCATGCGCCAGGAGCTGGAGCAGATGCCCTGGATCGCCCACGCCGAGGTACGTCGCGTATGGCCCGATCAGGTGGTTGTCCGCTTGGACGAGCAGTTGCCCATCGCGCGCTGGGGCGATGAAGCCCTGCTGAACAACCAGGGTCAGGCCTTCGCCCCGCGTGAAGTGGCCAACTACGAGCACCTGCCGCGCCTGTCCGGCCCGCAGCGCGCTCAGCAACAAGTGATGCAGCAGTACCAGATTCTCAGTCAGATGCTCCGCCCGCTGGGTTTCACCATCGCCAGCCTGGACATGAGTTCGCGCGGCGCCTGGACCCTGGGCACCGCGCAAGGCGTGGAGATCATGCTGGGCCGCGACCACGCGGTAGAACAGATTCGCCGGTTCGTGACCATCTACGACAAGGCGCTGAAAGACCAGATTACGAAAATTGCCCGCATCGACATGCGCTACCCCAACGGCCTGGCCGTAGGTTGGCGCGATCCGATGCCGGAAGCGACGGTGGCTCAGACCACCGCCGCGCAGTGAGTTGAGGAGACTTCTATAAACATGGCAAGCGTGCAGAGCGGCAAAATGGTCGTCGGCCTGGACATCGGCACCTCCAAGGTGGTGGCGCTGGTGGGCGAGGTGGCGGCCGATGGCAAGCTGGAAATCGTCGGCATCGGGACGCATCCGTCGCGCGGCCTGAAAAAGGGCGTGGTGGTGAACATCGAGTCCACCGTGCAGTCGATCCAGCGCGCCATCGATGAAGCCCAGCAGATGGCTGGCTGCCGTATCCACTCGGCCTTCGTCGGCATCGCCGGCAACCATATCCGCAGCCTGAACTCCCACGGCATCGTGGCGATCCGCGACCGCGAAGTGAGCGGTGCGGACATCGAGCGTGTGCTGGACGCGGCCCAGGCCGTGGCCATCCCGGCCGACCAGCGTGTGCTGCACACCCTGGCCCAGGACTACGTGATCGATAACCAGGAAGGCGTGCGCGAGCCGCTGGGCATGTCCGGCGTACGCCTGGAAGCCAAGGTGCACGTGGTGACCTGCGCGGTGAACGCCGCACAGAACATCGAGAAGTGCGTGCGTCGCTGCGGCCTGGAAGTGGACGACATCATCCTCGAGCAGCTGGCCTCGGCCTACTCGGTGCTCACCGAGGATGAAAAGGAACTGGGCGTGTGCCTGGTGGACATCGGTGGTGGCACCACCGACATCGCCATCTTCACCGAAGGTGCCATCCGCCATACGGCTGTTATCCCGATCGCCGGCGATCAGGTCACCAACGACATCGCCATGGCGCTGCGGACCCCGACCCAGTACGCCGAAGAGATCAAGATTCGATATGCTTGTGCCTTGGCCAAACTGGCCGGTCCGGGCGAAACCATCAAGGTGCCCAGCGTAGGGGATCGGCCACCGCGGGAACTGTCGCGCCAAGCGCTTGCCGAAGTGGTCGAGCCTCGTTACGACGAGCTCTTCACCCTGGTTCAGGCGGAGCTGCGTCGCAGCGGCTATGAGGACCTGATTCCAGCCGGGATCGTCCTGACCGGTGGCACCTCCAAGATGGAAGGCGCCGTCGAGCTGGCCGAAGAGATCTTTCACATGCCGGTGCGCCTGGGCGTACCACACAGCGTCAAGGGACTGGCCGACGTCGTGCGCAATCCAATCTATTCCACCGGTGTGGGGCTGCTCCTGTACGGACTGCAAAAGCAATCCGACGGCATCTCCATGTCCAGCAGCTTCAGCAGCGACGAACCCAAGACACCGGTACTGGAAAAGCTTAAACGCTGGGTCCAGGGCAATTTCTGATTTACCACCGCGGTAAACGTAGGCAACACAACTAGAAAGGAAGGAGAGGGGAAATGTTTGAACTGGTAGATAACGTCCCGCAAACAGCAGTCATCAAGGTTATCGGCGTAGGTGGTGGCGGCGGCAACGCCGTGAACCACATGGCCAAGAACAACGTTGATGGCGTCGAATTCATTTGCGCCAACACCGATGCGCAGGCGCTGAAGAACATCGCCGCGCGCACCGTGCTGCAGCTCGGCCCGGGCGTGACCAAGGGTCTGGGCGCTGGCGCCAACCCTGAAGTAGGCCGCCAGGCCGCCATCGAGGACCGCGAGCGTATTGCCGAAGTCCTGGAAGGCGCCGACATGGTCTTCATCACCACCGGCATGGGTGGCGGTACCGGTACCGGTGCTGCGCCGATCATCGCCGAGGTTGCCAAGGAAATGGGCATCCTCACCGTGGCCGTGGTCACCCGTCCGTTCCCGTTCGAAGGTCGCAAGCGCATGCAGATCGCCGACGAGGGCATCCGCTCGCTGGCTGAAAGCGTTGACTCGCTGATCACCATCCCGAACGAAAAACTGCTGACCATCCTGGGCAAGGACGCGAGCCTGCTGGCCGCCTTCGCCAAGGCTGACGATGTGCTGGCCGGTGCCGTTCGCGGTATCTCCGACATCATCAAGCGCCCGGGCATGATCAACGTCGACTTCGCCGACGTGAAAACCGTCATGAGCGAAATGGGCATGGCCATGATGGGTACCGGCTGCGCCAGCGGTCCGAACCGTGCTCGCGAGGCTACCGAAGCCGCGATCCGCAACCCGCTGCTGGAAGACGTCAACCTGCAGGGCGCCCGCGGCATCCTGGTGAACATCACCGCCGGTCCCGACCTGTCCCTGGGCGAGTACTCCGACGTGGGTAACATCATCGAGCAGTTCGCTTCCGAGCACGCCACCGTGAAAGTCGGCACCGTGATCGATCCGGACATGCGCGACGAACTGCACGTCACCGTGGTCGCCACCGGTCTGGGCGCTCGCCTGGAGAAGCCGGTCAAGGTCGTTGACAACACCGTTCAGACCCAGGCCGTCAGCACCCAGGCTCCGGTTCAGCGCGAGCAGCAGTCGGTGAACTACCGTGACCTGGACCGTCCGACCGTCATGCGCAACCAGAGCCACGGCGGCGCAGCCACCGCAGCCAAGCTGAACCCGCAGGACGATCTGGACTATCTGGATATCCCGGCCTTCCTGCGTCGTCAGGCCGATTGAGTCGATTTATCAGGAGTATCAATGTGATTGGTGTTCAGCAAAGGGCGGTTCTGCTATCATCGCCGCCCATTGTTGACAACAGTTCGCAACTTGCGCGAAAGCGGCCAAAGCCATGATCAGACAACGCACCTTGAAGAACATCATCCGGGCGACCGGTGTCGGCCTGCACTCCGGGGAAAAGGTTTACCTGACCCTGAAGCCGGCTCCCGTCGATACTGGCATCGTGTTCTGCCGGACCGATCTCGACCCTGTGGTGGAAATTCCCGCCCGGGCCTCGAACGTCGGCGAAACCACCATGTCGACCACCCTGATCAAGGGTGACATCAAGGTGGATACCGTGGAGCACCTGCTCTCGGCCATGGCCGGCCTGGGTATCGACAACGCCTATGTCGAGCTGTCCGCGTCGGAAGTACCGATCATGGACGGCAGCGCAGGTCCCTTCGTATTCCTGATCCAGTCCGCTGGCCTGCAAGAGCAGGAAGCGGCCAAGAAGTTCATCCGCATCAAGCGCGAAATAACGGTGGAAGAGGGCGACAAGCGCGCCACCTTCGTTCCGTTCGACGGCTTCAAGGTGAGCTTCGAGATCGATTTCGATCACCCGGTCTTCCGTGGTCGCACCCAGAAAGCCGTGGTGGATTTCTCCAGCACTTCCTTCGTCAAGGAAGTCAGCCGCGCCCGTACCTTCGGGTTCATGCGCGACATCGAGATGCTGCGTTCGCAGAACCTGGCGCTCGGTGGCAGCGTGGAGAACGCCATCGTGGTCGACGAGTATCGAGTGCTCAACGAAGACGGTCTTCGTTACGAGGATGAATTCGTCAAGCACAAGATCCTGGACGCCATTGGTGACCTGTACCTGCTGGGTAACAGCCTCATCGGCGAGTTCATCGGCTACAAGTCCGGTCATGCCCTGAACAACCGTCTCCTGCGGACCCTCATCGCAGACAAGGACGCTTGGGAAGTGGTGACCTTCGAGGACGCCAAGACTGCGCCGATCTCCTATATGCGACCCGCTGCGGCCGTATAAGGAAACCTCCTCCTTTCAGCTACAACTTCAAAGGCCACCCTCGGGTGGCCTTTTTTTATGCCTGAGCTTTTATTCCTGGTCCGCTTCCGGCGGTTTGCGGCTGCGGCTGGCGAGGCGCTCGAGGGCGGCCTTGAGTTGCGGATTGCTGATGCCTTCGGCGGCTTCGTGCAGGGTGGCGGAGGCGGACTCGGTGATGCGGTTGGTATTCACCCGGGTGGGCGCCTGGATCACCGGCTGCACCTTGAACAGAATGCGCGCCAGGCCCCTGAATTCCTCGAACGAGGCCAGTTGCCGCAGCAGGCGGTTCTGCTGGTAGCGCAGGCGCGTGGCCCAGTGGCCGTCGGTGACCACCAGCAGCAGGCTGCCTTCGCGCAAGGAGGCAACGCGGCAAAACGGGCGGGCGGCGGGCTGCAGTTGCGAGTCGAGCAGTTCCTGCAGGCGCGAGAGGCGCTGCGCCTGGGCGAACAGCGACTGCAGCGGCTTGGCTTCGCGCAGCAGCTTGGTCATCGCCTTGGCGGGCAGGGGGCGGAAGGCCATCGAGAACAACCGGGAATGAATGAAGAAGGATGGTAACAGATGCGCTCTGGGCCAGATGCCACCGTCGGGCCTTGAAGTTGCCCGCCCGCGTCACCATATCACTCACTCGGATTCAAAGTTGTCCGCTCATGCATTGCCCCCAAGCTCGCAGAATGCGAAGCTTCGGAGGATGACTTCGGCACTTTTTTCCCGGTAGTTTCCGGGTAGAATGCCCGCTTCATTGCCGTTCCGCGCCGCGGCCAGCCAGTCGGGCAGCCCTCCAATTCTCCAGTTCGGATGACCCAGTCGATATGTTTGCGCCTTTGTTGAAAAAACTCTTTGGAAGCAAGAACGAGCGCGAAGTGAAGCGCATGGCCAAGCAGGTTCAGGCCATCAATGCACTCGAGCCCCAGATGGTCCCGCTTTCCGATGAGCAACTGAAGGCCAAGACCGAAGAGTTCAAGGCACGTGTCGCCAAGGGTGAGACCCTCGACCAGATTCTTCCGGAAGCCTTTGCCGTCGCCCGCGAGGCCGGCAAGCGCGTGATGGGCATGCGTCACTTCGACGTCCAGCTGATCGGCGGCATGTCCCTGCACGAAGGCAAGATCGCCGAGATGCGTACCGGTGAGGGCAAGACCCTCGTGGGTACCCTGGCCGTCTACCTGAACGCCCTGTCCGGCAAAGGCGTGCACGTGGTCACCGTGAACGACTACCTGGCCCGCCGCGACGCCAACTGGATGCGCCCGCTGTATGAGTTCCTCGGCCTGACCGTCGGCATCGTCAGCCCGTTCCAGCCGCCGGAAGAGAAGCGTGCTGCCTACGCCTCCGACATCACCTACGGCACCAACAACGAATTCGGTTTCGACTACCTGCGCGACAACATGGCGTTCAGCCTGGAAGACAAGTTCCAGCGCGAACTGAACTTCGCCGTGGTCGACGAAGTGGACTCCATCCTCATCGACGAGGCGCGGACTCCGCTGATCATCTCCGGCCAGGCCGAAGACAGCTCCGAGCTGTACATCAAGATCAACAAGCTGATCCCGCGCCTGAAGCGTCATATCGAGGAAGTCGAAGGCCAGGTGACCCAACAGGGCCACTACAGCATCGACGAGAAGACCCGCCAGGTCGAACTCAACGAGCAGGGCCATGCCTACGTCGAGGAACTGCTGACCCAGAACGGCCTGCTGGCCGAGGGCGAGAGCCTCTACTCGGCGCACAACCTCAGCCTGCTGACCCACGTCTATGCCGCGCTGCGCGCCCACACCCTGTTCCACCGCAACGTGGAATACATCGTCCAGGGCGACCAGGTCCTGCTGATCGACGAGCACACCGGCCGTACCATGCCGGGCCGCCGCCTCTCCGAGGGTCTGCACCAGGCCATCGAGGCGAAGGAAAACCTGCCGATCCAGGCCGAGAGCCAGACCCTGGCCTCGACCACCTTCCAGAACTACTTCCGCCTCTACACCAAGCTGGCCGGCATGACCGGTACCGCTGACACCGAGGCCTTCGAATTCCGCCAGACCTACGGCCTGGACGTGGTGGTGATCCCGACCCACCGTCCGGTTGCCCGTAAGGACTTCAACGACCTGGTCTACCTGACCCAGGACGAGAAGTACGCCGCCATCATCACTGACGTGCAGCAGTGCCAGGCACTGGGCCGCCCGATCCTCGTGGGTACCGCTTCGGTCGAGACGTCCGAGTACGTTTCGCAGCTGCTGCAGAACGCCGGCATCGAGCACAAGGTACTGAACGCCAAGTACCACGAGAAGGAAGCCGAGATCATCGCCCAGGCCGGTCGTCCGGGCGCGGTCACCATCGCCACCAACATGGCCGGTCGGGGTACCGACATCCTGCTGGGCGGCAACTGGGAAGTGGAAGTCGCTGCACTCGAGAACCCCACCGACGAGCAGGTCGCGCAGATCAAGGCCGACTGGCAGAAGCGTCACCAGCAGGTCATCGAGTCGGGCGGCCTGCACGTGATCGCCTCCGAGCGCCACGAATCCCGCCGTATCGACAACCAGCTGCGTGGCCGTGCCGGTCGTCAGGGCGACCCGGGCTCCAGCCGCTTCTACCTGTCGCTGGAAGACCACCTGATGCGCATCTTCGCCTCCGACCGGGTGAAGAACTTCATGAAGGCCCTCGGCATGCAGCCGGGCGAGGCGATCGAGCACCGCATGGTGACCAATGCCATCGAAAAGGCACAGCGCAAGGTCGAAGGCCGCAACTTCGATATCCGCAAGCAACTGCTGGAGTTCGACGACGTCGCCAACGAGCAGCGCAAGGTGATCTACCACATGCGCAACACACTGCTCGCGGCCGACAACATCGGCGAGACCATCACCGAGTTCCGCGAAGAGACCCTGAACAACACCGTCAGCGAGCACATTCCGCCGCAGTCGCTGCCCGAGCAGTGGGACGTCGCTGGCCTGGAAGCTGCGCTGTACAGCGATTTCGGCCTCAAGTTGCCGATCCAGCAGTGGCTGGACGACGACGAGAAGCTCTACGAAGAGACCCTGCGCGAGAAGATCCTCACCGAGCTGGTGGCTGCCTACAACGAGAAGGAAGAGCTCGCTGGCGAGGAAGCCCTGCGCACCTTCGAGAAGCAGATGCTGCTGCGCGTACTGGACGACCTGTGGAAGGACCACCTGTCCACCATGGATCACCTGCGCCACGGCATCCACCTGCGCGGCTACGCGCAGAAGAACCCGAAGCAGGAATACAAGCGCGAGTCCTTCAACCTGTTCCAGGAACTGCTGAACTCCATCAAGCGCGACACTATCCGCGTGCTGTCCTTCGTTCAGGTTCGCCGCGAAGATCCGGCCGAAGAAGAAGCCCGCCTGCGTCGCGAGGCCGAGGAAATGGCCAAGCGCATGCAGTTCCAGCACGCCGCCGCGCCGTCCATGGACCAGGTGACGGCCGAGCCGGAAGAAGAGGGTGAAGTGCCCGCTGACAACGTGGTGCCGATGGAGCCCGTCCGCAACGAACCGAAGATCGGCCGCAACGAGCCGTGCCCCTGCGGTTCGGGCAAGAAGTACAAGCACTGCCACGGTCAGGTGGAATAACGCCTCCCGACCCTGATACCAACGCCGCGACCGGCCCTGCCGCTCGCGGCGTTTTTCTCATTTGATCCACTGATTAGATGATTCACTGACTCGATTCTTTGACTAGATAGGAGCGCGCCACATGGCTGTTGGTCTCGGCCCCATGTCCACCCTGCACCCGGTCCCCGGTTTCGAACTCGGCATCGCCTCTGCCGGCATCAAACGACCCGGCCGCAAGGACATCGTGGTGATGCGCTGCGCCGAAGGTTCCACCGTGGCCGGTGTGTTCACCACCAACGCCTTCTGCGCAGCTCCCGTGATCCTGGCGCGCAAGCGCTTCCTGGGCCCGGTACGCTACCTGCTGACCAACACCGGCAACGCCAACGCCGGCACCGGCGAGCCGGGCCTGGCCAATGCCACCCGCACCTGCGCCAAGCTGGCCGAGCTGGCCGGCGTGCCGGAAAATGCCGTGCTGCCGTACTCCACCGGCGTGATCGGCGAGCCGCTGCCGGTCGAGAAGATCGAAGCCGCGCTGCCTGCCGCGCTGGCCAACCTGTCTGTGGATAACTGGGCCGACGCTGCTACCGGCATCATGACCACCGACACCCTGCCCAAGGGCGCCAGCCGCCAGTTCCAGCACGACGGCGTGACCATCACCGTCACCGGCATCAGCAAGGGCGCCGGCATGATCAAGCCGAACATGGCCACCATGCTCGGTTACATCGCCACCGACGCCAAGGTTGCCCAGGGCGTACTGCAGGACCTGCTGCGCGACGCGTCGAACAAGTCCTTCAACCGCATCACCATCGATGGCGATACCTCGACCAACGACTGCTGCATGCTGGTTGCCACCGGCCAGGCCGCGCTGCCGGAGATCACCGCTGCCTCCGGCGCGCTGTTCGCCGCGCTGAAGCAGGCCGTGCTGGAAGTCTCCATGGAGCTGGCCCAGGCCATCGTCCGTGACGGCGAAGGCGCCACCAAGTTCGTCACCGTGCAGGTGAACGGCGGTGCGACTCACCAGGAGTGCCTGGACGTCGGCTACGCCGTGTCCCACTCGCCGCTGATCAAGACCGCGCTGTTCGCTTCCGACCCGAACTGGGGGCGTATCCTCGCGGCCGTCGGCCGTGCCGGCGTGCCCGACCTGGACGTGAGCCTGATCGACGTGTTCCTCGATGACGTGGCCATCGCCAGCCGTGGCTGCCGCGCTACCAGTTACACCGAGGACCAGGGCGCCAAAGTCATGGCCCAGGAAGAGATCACCATCCGCATCGATCTCGGCCGCGGTACCTGCAGCGAGACCATCTGGACCACCGACCTGTCCCATGAGTACGTGAAGATCAACGCGGAATATCGCACCTGACGGCGGCCATGGGCTGCAAGCTTCAGGCTGCCGGCAAGAGCGCGCCTGAAGCCTGTAGCTTGTAGCCGGTTGACTTCGCATTCCCGATTTTCATGGATAGATGAAAATCGGGAATTTGTTTTCATGGCTGCCGCGCTCTAAGGTCTTCTGACTGACCCTCAAGAGCATCGCGTCCATGTCCCTTACCCTGATCATCGGCAGCAAGAATCTCTCCTCCTGGTCCCTGCGCGGCTGGCTGGCCATGCAGCTCACCGGCGCCGAGTTCGAGGAAATCCTCATTCCCCTCGGCGGGCAGGACACTGCGCGGCGCATCCGCGAGCACTCGCCCAGCGGCAAGGTGCCGGCGCTCAAATGCGAACACGGGCTGATCTGGGATTCCCTGGCGATCGCCGAGTATCTCGCCGAACGCTTCCCCGAAGCGCACCTCTGGCCTCGTGGCGAAGCGGCCCGCGCCCTGGCGCGCTCGGTCTGTGCCGAGATGCACAGCGGCTTCATGGCGCTGCGTTCGCACATGCCCATGGATATCCAGCGTAACCAGCCGCTGACCAACGTGCCCGACGCGGTGGAGGCGGATATCGCCCGGGTCGTCGAGCTCTGGGCGCTGTGCCGCCAGCAGTTCGGCCAGGACGGTCCGTTCCTGTTCGGTCACGCGAGCATTGCCGATGCCTTCTACGCTCCCATTGCCACGCGCCTGCGCAGCTACTGCGTGACCTTGCCCATCGAGGCGCAGAACTACGTCGATGCGATCTACGCCTGGCCGGCTTTCCGTCCCTGGCTGGACGCGGCGATGGTCGAACGCGCCTGATCCCGACCGCCAATGACGGTAGAATGCCCGCCTGCGCGGGCCCTGCCTGAATCGGATTGAGGAGTAGCACTGTGAAACGAGTACATGTCGCCGCCGCCGTGATTCGCGGACTCGATGGCCGGGTGTTGATCGCTCGCCGTCCGGACGACAAGCACCAGGGCGGTCTCTGGGAGTTTCCCGGTGGCAAGGTGGAAGAGGGCGAAGCGGTGCAGGTCGCCCTGGCCCGCGAGCTGAAGGAAGAACTCGGCATCGACGTCGAGCAGGCGCGTCCGCTGATCCGCGTGCAGCACGACTACAGCGACAAGCACGTGTTGCTGGATGTCTGGGAAGTCTCCGCCTTCTCCGGCGCGCCCCACGGCGCCGAGGGCCAGCCGCTGGCCTGGGTCGCCCCGCGCGACTTGCCGGACTACGAGTTCCCGGCGGCCAACGAGCCGATCGTGCAGGCCGCGCGTCTGCCGGATCGCTACCTGATCACCCCTGATGGCCTGGAAATCCCGCAACTGGTGCAGGGCGTGCGTGCCGCTGTTGCCAGCGGCATCCGGCTGATCCAGTTGCGCGCGCCGAACATGTACAGCCCCGAGTACCGCGACCTCGCTGTCGACGTGCAGGGCCTGTGTGCCGGCAAGGCGCAGCTGATGCTCAAGGGCCCGCTGGAATGGCTGGGCGACTTCCCGGCGGCTGGCTGGCACCTGACTTCCGAGCAACTGCGCAAGTACGCGCCGAACGGCCGGCCGTTCCCCCGCGAGCGCCTGCTGGCGGCGTCCTGCCATAGCGCCGAAGAACTGGAGCTGGCGGCGCGCATGGGCGTGGATTTCGTCACTCTGTCGCCGGTGCAGCCCACCGAGAGCCATCCGGGTGAGCCGGCGCTGGGCTGGGACGCTGCGGCGGAGCTGATCGAGGGCTTCAACCAGCCGGTGTTCGTGCTGGGTGGCGTCGGTCCGCAGGACCTCCAGCGCGCCTGGCAGGCCGGTGCCCAAGGCGTAGCAGGTATTCGCGCGTTCTGGCCGAAAAGCGAAGGCTGATCCACATGAACCACGCCGTTACCAGTCTCTAGCGCCGGCGTTCACCTGCAGGAGCGGGCCATGCCCGCGATCACGCGTAGGGCGCGCTCCGGCAGATCTATCAGGCCGGCTTTTCGGCCGCCTGCCAGAGAATCTCTTCCACGCCCTGGCGACGGGCGATGAACCGCGCGGCGACGAACAGCAGGTCGGACAGGCGGTTCAGGTAGCGCAGACCGGCACCTTCCAGCGGTTCTTCGGCATTCAGCTGCTGGCAGCGGCGCTCGGCATTGCGCGCCTGGGCGCGGCACAGGTGGGCGAGGGCGACCAGGCGCGAGCCGCCGGGCAGGATGAAGTTCTTCAGTGGCCCGAGTTCTTCGTTCCAGCGGTCGATCACCTGCTCCAGGCGCTCCACTTCGGCATCGTTCAGTGCGCGGTACTCCGGCATCGCCAGCTCCCCGCCCAGGTCGAACAGGCGGTGCTGGATCGGTGCCAGCACGCCGATCACTTCCTCCAGCGCGCTGCTACGCGCCTCATGCAGCCCGGCCAGCAGCAGGCCGAGGTGGCTGTTCAGCTCGTCCACCGCGCCCATGGCTTCCACCCGTGGATGGTGCTTGGGCACGCGGCGGCCGTCCGCCAGGCCGGTTTCGCCGGCATCGCCGGTGCGGGTGTAGATCTTCGACAGGCGATTGCCCATGGCTCAATGCTCCTTGTCGCCCTGCGCCAATAGCGGCAGGGGCGGGGAAATCTCGGCGGCCAGCGGCAGACGGATGGTGAAACAGGTGCCAACGCCCAGTTCGGACTGCACCTCCATCTGCCCCTTGTGGTTGTTGGTGACGATGAAGTACGAGACCGACAGGCCCAGCCCGGTGCCCTGGCCGACTTCCTTGGTGGTGAAGAAAGGCTCGAAGATGCGCTTGCGCACGTTCTCCGGCATGCCGCAGCCGTTGTCCTCCACGTGGATTTCCGCCCACGGTGGGTTGAGGCGGGTACGCAGGGTGATGCGGCCGTATTCGCCTTCCTCTTCGTCGTCGCGCAGGTGGATGGCCTGGGCGCCGTTCTTCAGCAGGTTGAGCAGGACCTGTTCGATCTCGTTGGCGATCACCGGCACCGGGCCCAGGCGCGGGTCGTACTCGTGGACGATCTCCAGCGACTTGAAGTCGAAGCCGCCGGTGAGGTCGAAGTCGTTGCCGGCGATCTCCACCGCCTGCTCCAGCAGCGCCGGCAGCTCGCAGGCGGCCATCTGGCGGTGGCTGCGGCGGCTGAAGGAGAGCATGTGGGTGACGATCTTCGCGGCACGGGAGCCGGCGTACTGGATGCCATCCATCAGCTTGGGAATCTCCCGCGCCTCCAGGTAGTGGTTGAGGTCGTCCAGGCGCACGCCCACTTCGCCGGCCACTTCGAGGTTTTTCGGCAGATCCTGCGACAGGCGCCGGCGGATGTTCTGCACGTTGTGCAGGATGGCACCCAGCGGGTTGTTGATTTCGTGGGCCATGCCGGCGGCGAGACCGCCGACGGAAAGCATCTTCTCCGACTGCACCATCATCTCTTCCATCCCCAGGCGATCGGTGATGTCGTCGATGCGGATCACCGCACCACGGCCGGTGCCGCCCATCAGCGGGTAGAAGGTCAGGGCATAGTGGCGCGGGGCGTCGGTAAGGGCCCAGGTGACACGTTCGACGCGCTCGACCTTGTGCTGCTCGGCGGCGCGGGTGAGTTGCGGGAGGAACGGCTTGAGCGACGGGAAGGCGAGGAACACCGGCTGGTTCACCGCGTCGTCCAGGCTGGTGCCGGAGAGCTGGCTGGCTTCCTGGTTCCACTGGGTGACGTAGAGCTGCTCGTCCACCGCGATCAGCGCCGAGGGCATGGAGTCGATGATGCTGTTGAGGTAGTGCTGGAAGCCGGTGAGCTTCTTCTCGATCTTGCTGCGTACCTGCACTTCCAGCTCCAGCTTGCGGTTCGAGCGGCGGGTTTCCTCGGCCAGCGACTGGGCCTGCTCGACGGCTTCCTGGGCATCGTCGCGGGCGCGCTTGAGCTGCTGCTCGCGGGCTTCGATACGGGTCAGCATGGTGTTGAAGGCATCGGCCAGGCGGCCGATCTCGTCGGCGTTGCCGCGCTCGGCGCGCAGGGCATAGTTCTCCTCGCGGGTGACCTGGCGCGAAAGCTCTTCCAGGCTGCGGATCGGCCGGGTGATCAGACGGCGGATCTGCTGGGCGATAAGCAGCCAGAGCAGCACCGACACGGCAAGGATCACCAGGCTGGCGGTGAGCGTACCGGTGTAGAAGGCGCCGGGCAGCTCGCTGCTCGCCACCAGCAGCAGATAGCCGCTGTTGCGGCCAGCCTGGGGCAGCTCGAACAGCGCATTGAGGCGGTATTCGTGCTGGCGCCAGCGCTCCAACTGGTCCAGGCGCTCGGGCAGGGCGACCGGACCGTTGCCTGGCGTCTGTGCGATGCGCTCGCCATTGCTGTCGTAGAGCGCGGCGGCGCGCAGTGGCTGGTAGTCGTCCAGCTGGCGCAGCAGCACCTGCGCCTGGGTCGGCGAGGACAGCGCCGGTTCGCTGAGCGCCGGGTTGGCGATCAGCCGGCCAATGGTCTGCAGGGCCTGGGGCGCGACGCTGTCCTGGGAAATCCAGTAGGCCGCGCTGATGAAGGCGAGGTTGGCCACCAGCATCACGGTCGCCAGCAGCACCAGCAGGGCGGCGAGGATTTTCTGGCCGACCGGCAGGTCTTCCAGGCGCTGGCGCAGGTTCATGGGTGAAGGCATGGGCGTGTCAAAGAGAAAAACAGGGGAGGCGGGCAGGGTAGCCCGCCATCAGTTGTCGGGCAATCCGCGGGCTGCCAGGTAGGCTCGCAGGCGCGCGTGCAATGCGCGCAGCTGCGGTAGTGGCAGGTGCCGGCGGTCGCCTTCGCCGCAGGCGTGGCCGAGCAGGTAGGCGATCTCGCTGCGCCGGCCCTTGGCGACGTCCTGGTACATGGAGGAGAAGTTCGCCGCGGTGGCGGCAATCACCCGCTCCACGTCGCCCTGCAGCTCCCGTGCGGCGGCGGGGTAGCCGGCGGCATGCAGCAGTTGGCCAAGCTCATCGCAGAGCCCGGCGACCTCGCCGGGGTGGCTGGCCAGCTCGCCGTTGCGGCACTGGTGCAACACGGTGAGCGGGTTGATCGCACAGTTCAGCGCGAGCTTGCGCCACAGGCGTTCGAGGATGTCGCCGCTCCACTGCACGGGAATTTCTGCGCGGTGCAGGTCGGCCAGCCATTGCGGCTCGGCGCCGCCCTGTTCGTCGCCCAGCCAGGTCTGCCCAGCGCCTGCGAAGACCACACGGAAGTCGGACTCGCGGAAGGCGCCTTCGGTGCTGGAGGCATACAGGCAGCGGGCGCGGGGCAGGTGGGCGCTGACCGCCTGCTGGCTGCCCAGGCCGTTCTGCAGCAGGATCAGCTCTGCACCGGGGGCCAGGCGCGCGGCCACGCTGGCGGCGGCGGATTCGGCGTCGTAGGCCTTGCAGGCCAGTAGCAGGCGCTGGATCGGCGCGCCCTGGGCGGCGGTTTCCGCCGGAATCGGGTAGAGGCTCGCGCGGCCGTCTTCCACCAGGGTGATACCGCCGAGGGCGCGGTAGGCGTTGAGGCGCTGGCGGTCACGCAGCAGCAGGCGCACCGGCAGGCCGGCGCGGGACAGACGGGCGGCCCACAGGCAACCGAGGCTGCCGGCGCCGAGGATGGTCCAGGTCATGGGAGGAACTTCGCGGTTTCGGGGGCTTACCGCGAAGTTTAGCGCAGGCCGGTCAGGCGGCTGGCGTTGATTCGCCCGCTGGCGAAGGCATCGGGCAGCAGCGCGCGGCCTTGCTGCATCAGGTGCTCGACCTCCAGGGGCAGCGCTTTGGCGTCCAGGCCCACCAGGCTGATGCCGGCCTTGAGGGTGATGAAGCCTTCGCTGGTCTTGAACGCCTTGAGGTTCAGGCCTTCGTGCAGGCGGCGGAAGCTGCTCGGCGAGCATTCCTGCAGGTCTTCGAGCAGGGTGATCAGGGCGAAGTGCTGGTCATCGATGCGCGCCAGGACATCCAGCGGCCGCACCAGTTGCTGCAGGCGCCGGGCGACGCCATGGAGCAGCTCGTTCTGGAACGATTGGCCGTATTTCTGCCCCAGTTCGGCCAGCTCCGGCAGGCCGATCAGCATGTAGCAGACCGCGCCGCCACGGGATTCCACCTGGCGGATGCTGTCGGCCAGCTTCTGTTTCAGGTAGCGCTGGTTGCCCAGGCCGGTGGCGCTGTCCACCAGGTTGCGCTCTTCCAGGCTGGTGATGTTCTGGGTGAGCAGGCGGTTTTCCATCAGCAGGCGCTGCAGGGTGTTGCTCAGGCGGTCGGCGGCCAGGACGCGGGGCACCAGTTGTTCATTCATCGACGACTTGCTGACGAAATCGTCGACGCCGCGGTCGAAGGCCTCGGCCAGGGCGTTGTCGCCCTCCTTGCCGGTGAGCAGGATGATGTAGGTGTAGTGGTCGCCGCTCTCGTCGAGCTGGCGTACCCGCGCGGTCAGCTCAAGACCGTCCATCTCGGGCATCAGCCAGTCGGCGAGCAGCACGCTCACCGGCTCCTTTTCCAGCAGGTCGAGCGCTTCGCTGGCGCTGCTGGCGAAGCGCACGTTCTGATAACCGGCCTGGCTCAGCGCGCGGCCGATCATGGCGCTGGAGAACTTGGCGTCGTCGACCACCAGAATGCTGAGATGGTTGGTTGGCATGGAAAGGAATGTCTCGCAAACGAGTGGGAAATGCCGACTCTCAGTGTCGGAGGCCGGGCGCAGTCTTGTCCGTCAGTTATAATGACCGCGCATTTTTATCGTCAAGCCAGGCTCGATGCTGACTGTGAACCGCATCGCGCCGTCCATCTGGAGAGATGTCATGCCTTCGTTCGACGTGGTGTCCGAACTGGACAAACACGAACTGACCAACGCCTTGGATAACGCCACCAAGGAACTGGACCGCCGTTTCGACCTGAAGGGCAAATGCAGCTTCGAGGCCAAGGAAAAGTCCATCACCCTGACCGCCGAGGCGGATTTCATGCTCGAGCAGATGCTCGACATTCTTCGCTCCAGCCTGGTCAAACGCAAGATTGACGCGCAGTGCATGGAAGTGAAGGACTCCTTCGCCTCCGGCAAGGTGGTCAAGCAGGAAGTCGACTTCCGTGAGGGCATCGACAAGGACCTGGCGAAGAAGATCGTTGCCCTGATCAAGGACAAGAAGCTCAAGGTACAGGCCGCCATTCAGGGTGAGCAGGTGCGTGTCACCGGCAAGAAGCGCGATGACCTGCAGGAAGCCATTGCGCTGCTGCGCGGCGAGTCCCTGGGGATGCCGCTGCAGTTCAACAACTTCCGCGACTGATCGACCGCTTCTGCGGAACCTCAGCGCCCGCGCGACGTCGCAGTAATAGAGTCGCTCGGCGAACTCCCGACCGCCATGGCTTGCCATGGCGGTTTTGTTTTTGGAATGGCAATAGACAAGGGGCCTGCATCCATGGATATGAATTACGAGCAGATCATGAACAGCGCGGAGGCCTGGACGCCGGTTGTCCTGGCCTACCTGGGCAATGCCACGCTGGCGCTGCTGACCCTGCTGATCGGCTGGTGGGTGATCAACCTGTTCACCCGCCGCGTGGGCGGAATGCTGTCCACCAAACACGTGGACAAGACGCTGCAGGGCTTCATCGGCAGCATGGTCAACATCATCCTGAAGATCCTGCTGATGGTCAGCGTGGCCTCGATGATCGGCATCCAGACCACCAGCTTCGTCGCCGCCATCGGTGCCGCCGGCCTGGCCATCGGCCTGGCGCTGCAGGGCAGTCTGTCGAATTTTGCCGGCGGGGTGCTGATCCTGCTGTTCCGCCCGTTCAAGGTCGGCGACTGGATCGAGGCGCAGGGCGTTTCCGGCACCGTGGACAACATCATGATCTTCCACACCGTGCTGCGTACCGGTGACAACCGCACGGTGATCGTGCCCAACGGTGCGCTGTCCAACGGCATCATCACCAACACCTCGACCCAGACCTCGCGCCAGGTGATCTTCGACGTGAAACTTGCCTACGACGCTGATCTGGATAGCGCCCGCGCCATCCTCAAGGAGCTGGCCGAGGACTCCCGTGTGCTCAAGTCGCCGGCGCCGGTGGTGGTGGTCGCTGGCCTTGGCGAGAACTCGGTGACCCTGTCGCTGCGCCTGTGGACTGCCAACTCGGACTACTGGGGCGTGACCTTCATGCTCAACGAGCAGGTGCGCCTGCGTCTGCTCGACAGCAGCATTGACCTGGCGCCGAGCAAGGTAGTGCGCGTGGTCAAGGGCGAAGAGGGCTCGGTCCTGGTGGATTGATCCCCTTCGCAGAAGCGAAAAAGGCCGGCAATTGCCGGCCTTTTTCATGGGCGCTGTTTCACCAGCGACGAGTCTTGGGCAAGGATCAGTGACGTTCGGCGCTGGGCTGTTGCGCAGGTGTGTCCGAGGCCTCTTCGACGGCACCGTTGGTGATGTCGTTCTTGCGCTGCAGCCACAGCCAGCCAATCAGTAGCAGCGTCGGTACGCCGAGCAGTGCGGTGAAGAAGAAGAAGCGCTCGTAGCCCATGCCCTCGACCATGGCGCCGGAATAGCCGCCGATGAAGCGTGGCAACAGCAGCATGGTGGAACTGAGCATGGCGTACTGGGTGGCGGAGAACTTCAGGTTGGTCAGGCTCGACAGGTAGGCGACGAAGGCCGAGGTGGCGAGGCCGCCGCTGAAGTTGTCGAGCATGATGGTCACCACCAGCATGGTGACGTGGGGCTCCAGGACCTTGAGCAGGGCGAAGACGTTCTGCCCCATCAGGTGCGGGTCGTCGATCGCGCCCATCTGCGCGAGTATGGCGAACAGCAGGTTCGTCGCCGCCGAGGCCGCGCCGCCGATGAACAGGATCGGCAGGATGCTGAAACGCGCGATCAGCACGCCGCCGGCCGCGGCGCCCACCAGGGTCATGACCACGCCGAACAGCTTGCTGACGGTGGCGATGGTGTCCTTGGTGAAACCCATGTCGATGTAGAACACGCTGGCCATGGTGCCCATGACAGTGTCGGACATGCGGTAGGTGGAGATCAGCCCGAGCAGCAGCAGTGCCTGCCAGCGGTAGCGGCGGACGAACTCGGTGATCGGCGTGAGCACCGGCGCCATCAGCAGGCGGCCGGGGGCGGAAATACAGCTCAGGGCGATCAGCAGATACAGAATGGCGAGCCACCACTTGGCCGCTTCGACCATGTTGATGAAGGCGGTGCCGGTGACCAGCAGGATGATCAGCACGATCACCGAGACGGCCTGGTGGACGAAGTCGAACTGCGGCAGGCCGCGCCCGTGTACCGCCAGCAGCAGCGGCCGGCGCACCTTCGACAGCAGCTCACGTACCGGGCGGATCTGCCGGCGGCCGTGGGGCGTCATGCAGATGCCGATGAAAATCCCGTACAGCGCAGCGCGCGGCCAGGCCTGGGCGGTCAGCGCGGTCAGCATGGCCGGTACGGAAATCAGCAACACCAGCAGGGTCAGTACCGAGAGCAACTGGTGGTTGAAGGCAAACGCCGAGCTGCCCGCCTGAGGCTGCACGTTCACCGGTGGCTCTTTCATCAGCAGCGTGGTGATCAGGCCGGGCAGGATGGCCAGCGAGCACACCGCGTAGGTCAGGGCCCAGGCCGACTGGCTGTAGTGCAGGGCGCTGGAGCCGGCCCATTCGGCGAGGAACAGCACGCCGGCGGTGGCGAACAGCACGGCGACCCGGTAGCCGGTCATGTAGCAGGCGGCCAGCGCGGCCTGGCGAGTGTTCTCGGCGATTTCCAGGCGGTAGGCGTCGATGGCGATGTCCTGGGTGGCCGAGGCGAAGGCCACCACCATGGCCAGGGCGATCAGCCAGTTCAGGTGCGACTGTGGATTGCACAGCGCCATGCCGAGCAGGCCGAGGGCGATCAACCCCTGGGAAAACACCAGCCAGGAGCGGCGGCGACCCAGGCGGCCGATGAAGGGCAGACGCCACTGGTCGAGCATGGGTGACCACACCCACTTGAAGGCGTAGACCAGCCCGATCCAGCTGGCGAAGCCGATGGTTTCCCGAGCGACACCCGCTTCACGCAGCCACACCGAGAGGGTGGAGAGCACCAGCATGTACGGCAGGCCGGCGGCGAAACCCAGCAGCAAAAGCGCGAGGCTGGCGGGAGACTTGTAGGCAATCCATGCCTCGCGCCAGGAATGCTCTTTCATGGGGGGTGTTTTCCAGCAGGACGAAAAATTACGCGAACTCTACTAGGACTGCTCGCCGCTAGGCCAGCCGTGCCGACGTATGTCCACCCGATCGTTATGGATTCTGACACCCTCGGCACGCAATCGTGCGCGCTGTTCGTTACCCGAAACGCTGCCCTGCGGCAGGCTGATCCGGCCGCCCGCGGCGATCACCCGGTGCCAGGGCAGGCGCGTGCCGTCGGGTAACTGGCTCATGATGCGTCCCACCAGGCGCGCGGAGCGGCCCAGGCCGGCGAGGCGGGCGACGTCGCCATAGGTGATGACGCAGCCTTCGGGCACCTGGGCGATCACCAGGTAGATCGCCTCGCGGCGCATCTGCAGGCTTTCCTGGGTGAGATTGACGGGGGAGTCTTTGCATCGATCTGGCATGGGGCGTCACAGGTATCGGCTTGACGCACAGGATAGCTGGACGTGCCACAGCGGCATACTCGTGGGTGCCACGGCCGAAGTGCGATCGTGCTCCCGGCTGGAACATACGATCGGGAGCTCGCCTGGCCGGAGCGGCTAAGCGCCGGTATTAGCCAAGATAATTCGCGGCTGTTTCCTGGCCTGTCTGCCCCGCGATGATTTCCAGAATCCTGCTGTTTCTCGCTCTCTGCCCCTACAGCCTTCCAAGCCTCGCTGACACTGTCTGGCTCAAGAGCGGCGACCGGCTCTCCGGCAAGATCAAACTCTATGACAGCGGCAAGTTGCTGCTGAGCACCGACTTTGCAGGCGTGATAACGATCGAAGGCAGCAAGATTTCCAGTGTTGAAAGCGCCCAGGACCTGATGGTTCGCTTCAAGCAAGGCGAACAGCAACTGCTTCATGGATTGCAGGCTGGCGAGCCGGGCGAGGTTGGCCTGGATGGCAGCGCTCCGGCCCCCGTGGCTCTTGCCGATGTTCGGCAAGTCGTACCGCACAAGCCCATCACCAGGGATTGGCGCTGGAGCGGCAACATTGACGCAGCTCTGGACCGGAAGCGGGCGGAGAAGGACACCGACAAGATCGACGTCAGGGCCAAGACGGTCGTGCGGAACCGTTATTGGCGAAACACCCTTGAGGGTGAGTATCACCGTGAGCTCAAGGATGATTCTGTTACCACTGACAATTACAACCTGCAGTACGCCCTCGACCGATTCTGGGGAGAGCACTGGTTCTGGCAGGGGCGTCTGGAATACTGGCGCGACGAGGTCGATGCATTGGCGCTTGAGCGGGATGTGGCGACCGGCCCGGGGTATCAGTTCTGGGATGATGAAACGGGCGCCTTCTCCCTGACGGCGCTGGTCTATCGCAGCGCACTGGAACTCACTTACCCCGAAAAACTGAGCGTCTATTCGTCAGCCCTGGCTTGGGACTACAAGCATTTTCTGTTGGCCAAGCGCCTTGAGCTGTACAGCGATGGCACGTACCAGAAAATGATGGAAAGAATGGACTCGGAGTATTTGTACGACATCGACACCCTGACGCGAGGGCAGCTGGGGCTTCGTTACAAAATGAATTCCTGGGCGTCCCTGAGCGTGCGTACGGAATTGGAAAAGATAACCTTCAAGGCGGCGGATGCTCCGGACAGCAGTGACAGGCGCCTGGTGATGGGGGTGGGAGTCAACTGGTAGTCCAGTTATCCGATGAGCATTTATTCCGCCATCTGTCAGTGATTGTGAACTCCCTGCAACTGGGTCTGTCAGTCGTTGCTCTAGTGTCGGGTATCTGGATAATGCCCGGCTTTTTGCCCATTCCATCCAGTTGAATCCGACTCATGTTCTCCAGAACCCTGCTTACCGTCGCCCTCGCATCCTGTTCCCTGTCCGCCCTTGCCGATACCGTCTGGTTGAAGAACGGTGACCGCCTCACTGGCACCATCAAACTGTATGACGGCGGCAAGCTGCTGCTGGCGACCGACTACGGCGGAGAGATCGCCCTGAAGTGGGACAAGATCAAGACGCTGGAAACCGACCAGAACCTGCTGGTGAAGTACGACGAGGAAACCGGCGAGCACTCCAAGGGCCTGAAGGCGTCCGACCAGGGCAAGGTCACGCTGGTCAATGGCGAAGCGCGTACGGTGGAGCTGGCGAAGATCGAGCAGATGATGCCGCCCAAGCCGATCCTCGAGGACTGGGTATGGACTGGTAACGTCGACTTCTCCCTGGACCACAAGCAGGCGGAGAACGATGTCGAGGATTACGACATCGACTTCAAGACCAATGCCCGCCACGGCCGTTGGCGCCACAACCTGCAGGGCGAGTACAACCGCGAGAAGAAGGACGACCAGGTCAGCACCAACAACTATTCGGCGCAATACGCGCTGGACCGCTTCCTCGACGAGCACTGGTTCTGGCAAGGCCAGGCACAGTACAAACGAGACTGGATCGAGGACCTGCAGAAGAAACGCACCATCGGTACCGGTCCGGGCTACCAGTTCTGGGACAACGAGCTGGGCGCGTTCTCCCTGGCCACCCTGGTCAACCGCAACGACTACGAGTTCGTCGACGACGAGAAATCCCACTTCTACAGCACCAGCCTGAAGTGGGACTACAACCGTTACCTGCTGGCCAAGCAGTTCGAGGTGTTCACCAACGGCGAAGTCAGCAAGCCGCTGGAGTCCAACGTGGAGTACGAACTGGAGAGCGAGGCGGGCATCCGCTACAAGCTCACTTCCTGGGCGTCCCTGAGCCTGAAGGCCGAGTGGGACAAGCTCAGCGGCAACGACGGCGACGTCAACGAGCGCCGCTACACCCTCGGCCTGGGCGTCGGCTGGTAAGACAGCTCGCTCCGGCAGACGAGTTCCGCGTACGAGTGCGCAGAAAAAAGCCCCGCACCTGGCGGGGCTTTTTCATGGGCGGGCGAGTTACAGGCGCAGGCCGCCGTCCAGCTCCAGCACACGGCCGGTGTAGTAGTCGTTCTCGAGGATGTAGGCCACCGAGTGGGCGATTTCCAGCGGCTTGCCCAGGCGCTTGAGCGGAATCCCGGCAGTCATCTTCTCCAGGGCCTCGGGCTTCATGCTGGCGACCATGTCGGTCTCGATGAAGCCGGGCGCCACGCCCGCCACGCGGATGCCGTAGCGCGCCAGCTCCTTCGCCCACACCACGGTGTCGGCGGCGACGCCGGCCTTGGCCGCGGAGTAGTTGGCCTGGCCCATGTTGCCGGCGCGGGAAATGGAGGAAATGTTGACGATCGCGCCTTCGTTCTTCAGCTCGATCATCTTTGCCGCCACTTCACGGGTGCAGAGGAACACGCCGGTCAGGTTGACGTCGATCACTGCCTGCCACTGCGCCAGGCTCATCTTGCTCAGCTCGCCGTCCTTGACCTTGATGGTCAGGCCGTCGCGCAGGATGCCGGCGTTGTTGACCAGGCCGTTGATGGCGCCGAAGTCGCTGGCGACCTGGGCCACCATGTGGGTAACCTGTTCTTCATTGGCGACGTTGCACAGATAGGCGCGGGCGTCACCGCCAGCGGCCTTGCAGGCAGTCACGGCTTCGTCCAGTTTTTCGGCATTGAGGTCAACCAGCGCGACGCGCGCGCCCTTGCCGGAGAGGTACTCGCCCATGGCGCGGCCCAGGCCCTGGCAGCCACCGGTGATGATGATGACCTTGTCTTTCAATTGCATCGGAACAACCCCACGAACAGTTTCTGGTGAAAGGCCCCGCCGGCAGCTGTGCACAGAGTCAGTCCTGCCCGTCCGTTTGCGACGGATTCTTTGCGAGGAGTCATAAGTTGAGCGTGAAAGCTGCCAAGCATGCCCGAGAACTGCTGCTCAAGGAATACCGCGGCGTCCTCTCCACCCACTCGAAGAAGTGGCCCGGATTCCCCTTCGGCTCCGTGGTGCCGTATTGCCTGGACGAGGCAGGCCGTCCGCTGATCCTGATCAGCCGTATCGCCCAGCACACCCATAACCTGCAGATGGACGGCAAATGCTCGCTGCTCATCGGCGAGCGTGGCGTCGACGACATCCAGGCCGCCGGTCGCCTGACCCTGCTGGCCGAGGCGCTGCTGATCGAGGACGTCGACGCCATCGCCGGCGCCGCCGAGCGTTACTACCGCTATTTCCCCGGCTCGCAGGACTACCACATCGTCCACGACTTCGATTTCTGGGTGCTGGAGCCGGTGCAGTGGCGCTACATCGGCGGCTTCGGCGATATCCACTGGCTGGGCGCCAACAGCGTGCCGCTGGCCAACCCCTTCGTCGGCGAAGCGGAAAAGAGCATGGTCGAGCACATGAACAGCGACCATGCCAACGCCATCGAGCACTACGTCGAACTGGCCGGGCTATCTGCCGGCAAGGACCCGCAACTGGCGGGAATTGATACAGAAGGTTTCCACCTGCGCGTCGGCCAGGGGCTGCACTGGCTGCCGTTCCCCGCGCCTTGCGGCAATGCTGGCGCGGTGCGCCAGGCGCTGGTGCAGCTGGCCAAGGCGGACGTCTGGCCGGGAAATGAAGTGATCCAGGCCTGATCGGTCCGTTGTCCTCCCTTGGCTTATCCCTTGGCTATCCCTTGAAATCGGAGCGGGGCGTCGCCACCTAGCTTTCTACCCGGGCAATGACCCCGCCAAGGATTCATCGATGCGAGTTCCCCTGTTTCTGATTCTTCTGTTCCCGCTGATCGAGCTGGCCGTGATGATCAAGGTCGGCAGCGTGATCGGCGTGGGCTGGACCCTTCTGCTGATCATCGCCGGCGCCTTCATCGGCGCGGCGGTGCTGCGTGTGGCTGGCGTCGCCACTGCGCTGCGTGCCCGCGAGCGCCTGAATCGCGGCGAGCTGCCCGAGCAGGAAATGCTCGAGGGCCTGGTCATCGCCCTCGGCGGTGGCCTGCTGATGCTGCCGGGCTTCATCAGCGACGTGGTCGGGCTGCTCTGCCTGATCCCCTTCACCCGTCGCCTGATGCTTGGCCGCGTACGCCAGCGCATGCAGGAGCAGGCCGAGCGCCGTCGCGCTTTCGCCGACGATCCGGCCGCCCAGCACCGCAGCGGCCCCAGTGTCATCGAAGGCGAATACCAGCGCCGCGAGGAAGACCGCGACCGCCTGCGTTGAGCCTCGGGCGGTTTCGCGCGCCCGAAGCACCCTCCGTTAGCAAAAAAAATTTCGTCACACCCTTGAAATGCCTTGTAGCGACCTTATGTACCGGTCACCGCAAGGTCCCTGTCACACGGACAGGCTGCTCTTTACGCGTCTCGCCAGCCGGGACGCAAACCGGCACCGCCGGCTTCAATAAAACCTGCCGGGCATCGACCCGGCCGTTGGAAATCACAGTTTGGGAGAGTTACGACTATGAAGCTTCGTCCTCTGCATGACCGCGTCGTCATCCGTCGCAGCGAGGAAGAGACCAAGACCGCAGGCGGCATCGTGCTGCCGGGTTCCGCCGCCGAGAAGCCGAACCGCGGTGAAGTGGTTGCTGTTGGTGCCGGCCGTGTCCTGGACAACGGCGAAGTTCGCGCTCTGGCCGTGAAGGTCGGTGACAAGGTGGTCTTCGGTCCGTACTCCGGCAGCAACGCCATCAAGGTCGACGGCGAAGAACTGCTGGTGATGGGCGAGTCCGAGATCCTCGCCGTCCTGGAAGACTGATTTCAGTCCGTCCACTCCCCACCGAATTCGATTTAGAGGAAACAGAACATGGCTGCCAAAGAAGTTAAGTTCGGCGATTCCGCTCGCAAGAAAATGCTGGTCGGCGTAAACGTCCTGGCCGACGCGGTAAAAGCGACCCTCGGCCCGAAAGGCCGTAACGTGATTCTGGACAAGAGCTTCGGCGCTCCGACCATCACCAAGGACGGCGTTTCCGTCGCCAAGGAAATCGAACTCAAAGACAAGTTCGAGAACATGGGCGCCCAGCTGGTGAAAGACGTTGCCTCCAAGGCCAACGACGCTGCCGGTGACGGCACCACCACCGCTACCGTTCTGGCCCAGGCCATCGTCAACGAAGGCCTGAAGGCCGTCGCTGCCGGCATGAACCCGATGGACCTCAAGCGCGGCATCGACAAGGCCACCGTGGCCATCGTTGCCCAGCTCAAGGAGCAGGCCAAGCCCTGCGCCGACACCAAGGCGATTGCCCAGGTAGGCACCATCTCCGCCAACTCCGACGACTCCATCGGCAACATCATTGCCGAAGCCATGGACAAGGTCGGTAAAGAAGGCGTGATCACCGTTGAAGAAGGCTCGGGCCTGGAAAACGAACTGTCCGTCGTAGAAGGCATGCAGTTCGACCGCGGCTACCTGTCCCCCTACTTCATCAACAAGCCGGACACCATGGTGGCCGAGCTCGACGGCCCGCTGCTGCTGCTGGTCGACAAGAAGATCTCCAACATCCGCGAAATGCTGCCGGTCCTGGAAGCCGTTGCCAAAGCTGGCCGTCCGCTGCTGATCGTGGCTGAAGACGTCGAAGGCGAAGCCCTGGCTACCCTGGTCGTCAACAACATGCGTGGCATCGTCAAGGTCGCAGCCGTCAAGGCTCCGGGCTTCGGCGACCGCCGCAAGGCCATGCTGCAGGACATCGCCATCCTCACCGGCGGTACCGTCATCTCCGAAGAAGTCGGTCTGAGCCTGGAAGGCGCCACCCTGGAGCACCTGGGTAACGCCAAGCGCGTGGTTCTGAGCAAAGAAAACACCACCATCATCGATGGCGCTGGCGCTCAGGCCGACATCGAAGCTCGCGTCCTGCAGATCCGCAAGCAGGTCGAAGAGACTTCCTCCGACTACGACCGTGAGAAGCTGCAAGAGCGTCTGGCCAAGCTGGCTGGCGGTGTTGCCGTGATCAAGGTTGGCGCTGCCACCGAAGTCGAGATGAAAGAGAAGAAAGCCCGCGTTGAAGACGCCCTGCACGCCACCCGCGCTGCTGTGGAAGAAGGCGTGGTTCCTGGCGGCGGCGTCGCCCTGGTGCGTGCTCTGCAAGCCATCGAAGGCCTGAAGGGCGACAACGAAGACCAGAACGTCGGTATCGCTCTGCTGCGTCGCGCTGTTGAAGCGCCGCTGCGCCAGATCGTTGCCAACTCCGGTGACGAGCCGAGCGTCGTGGTCGACAAGGTCAAGCAGGGTTCGGGCAACTTCGGCTACAACGCTGCTACCGGCGTGTACGGCGACATGATCGAGATGGGTATCCTCGATCCGGCCAAGGTCACCCGTTCGGCTCTGCAAGCTGCTGCTTCCATCGGCGGCCTGATGGTCACCACCGAGGCCATGGTTGCCGAAGTGGCTGACGACAAGGCTGCTCCGGCCATGCCGGACATGGGCGGCATGGGCGGCATGGGCGGCATGATGTAAGCCACCCGGCACCTGCTGTAAGAAAAAGCCCCGCCTAGGCGGGGCTTTTTCATGGGCGCGGCTTATGCCAGACTGCGCCTCAGGAGATGGCATTCCTCCTTCAACCGCCCTTGTGGCTGATGATGCCTACGCATAGACCTGGAAAGGCGCGTAGGCGCTCGCCTGCAGCCTGTCCAAGACACCCTCCCCAGGACAGGACCATGTGGAAATCCATTCTCGCCGTCTCCCTCGGAGCCGCCCTCGGCGCACTGCTGCGCTGGATGCTCGGGCTCAAGCTCAACACCCTTCTGCCTTCCATGCCGCCGGGCACGGTGGTCGCCAACCTGGTCGGCGGCTACATCATTGGTGCGGCCATCGCCTTCTTCGCCAACTCACCTGGTCTGGCGCCAGAATGGCGGTTACTGATCATCACCGGCTTCTGTGGTGGCCTCACCACCTTCTCGACCTTCTCCGCCGAGGTCGTCGTGCTGCTGCAGCAAGGCCGCCTGGCCTGGGCCATGGGCACTATCGCCACGCACCTCGCCGGTTCCCTGCTGATGACCCTGGCCGGACTCTGGTCGGTGAATGCGCTGATGGGCCGCTAGGGCTCGGGAGAACGACATGAACGGCTACCAGTTGAAGTTCTTCACCCAGCAGGACCGCAAGCATGCCGGCCTGCCGCTGGCCCAATGGCTGCTGGAGGAAGCGCGCCGGCAAGGTGTGCGCGGCGCCACCCTGATGACGGCCAGTGAAGGGTTCGGCAAGACCGGGCGTATTCACTACGCGCATTTCTTCGAGCTGGCCGACCAGCCGCAGGAGGTCACCATGGCGGTGAGCGAGGAGGAATCCGAGCGCATCTTCGAAGTGATCCGCCAGGCGGGCGTGAAGCTCTTCTACGTAAAGACGCCCATCGAGTTCGGCGTCACCGGCGAGGGTGACTGAGCCGGCGCTGGACCCGCCTTAGAAGAAATCGGTAGGTCGAATGTGAAAATTTCGTCAAAGGCGTTTAAGTTCTATTTAAGCTGGTTAGGCTAACGTGCATTGCGTTCGAGGAGAGCATATGCGCATTTTGTTGGTTGAAGACAATCGGGACATCCTGGCCAATATGGCCGACTACCTGGGCCTGAAGGGCTACACGGTGGATTGCGCCCAGGACGGCCTGTCCGGATTGCACCTCGCGGCGACGTCCCATTACGACCTGATCGTGCTGGACGTGATGCTGCCGGGGCTGGACGGTTTCACCCTGTGTCGCCGCCTGCGTGAAGATGCGCGCCGCGACACCCCGGTGATCATGCTCACCGCCCGCGATCAGCTGGACGACCGCCTGCAAGGCTTCCGTTCCGGCGCCGACGATTACCTGCTCAAGCCCTTCGCGCTCTCCGAGCTGGCTGCCCGTATCGAAGCGGTGCTGCGTCGCAGCCAGGGCGGCGGGCGTCGCGAGCTGCAGGTCGCCGACCTGAGCTACAACCTCGACACCCTCGAAGTGAACCGTGCCGGCAAGCCGCTCAAGCTCAACCCCATCGGCCTCAAGCTGCTGGCGGTGCTGATGCAGAAGAGCCCGCATGTGGTGCGCCGCGACGTGCTCGAGGAAGCCGTGTGGGGCGACGACTGCCCCGACAGTGACAGCCTGCGCAGCCACGTTCACCAGTTGCGCCAGGTGATCGACAAGCCCTTCGCATCCTCCCTGCTGCACACGGTGCATGGCGTCGGCTACAAGCTGGCGGAGGAAGCGCATGGAGTATAAGCAGAGCCTTTCCCGACGGATTGTCTTTGCCTTCGTACTCATGACCGCCGCCGTTGGCGGCCTGTTTTCGGTGGGAATCGTCGGCGTTGTTCATATTGTCGAAGAGCGCCTGATCTCCCGCGACCTGGGCGGTGAACTGGACCGCATCATCAACGAGGACCTGGGCAACGGCCAGGCTCCCAAGCTCGATCCGGGCATGCGTTTCTTCATCAGCGACGGCGCTGGTGTCTACGCCATGCCGCCGGCGCTGCGCCGGCTGGATGAAGGATTCCACGAAGTCTTCGATGGCGAGTTGTCCTTCCACGCGCTGGCGCGTGACGTCGATGGTCGCCGATTCGTCCTGCTGCAGGACCAGAGCGATTTCGAGGCGCGCGAGCAGATTCTCTACGCCGCCGTGGTCACCGGCTATGTGCTCAGCCTGGTGTTGTCCGGGATGCTGGGCTGGCTGTTGGCGCGCAAGGTGATGGAGCCAGTCTCGCGTCTGGCACGTCAGGTCCGCCACCGTGACCAGTTGTTGGACCTCGCGCCACCCATGTCGCCGGACTACGCCAACGACGAAGTGGGCGAGCTGGCGGCGGCCTTCGATTACGCCATGGGCCGGCTGCACGACGTGCTGACTCGGGAAAAACTGTTCACCAGCGACGTCAGCCACGAACTGCGCACGCCGCTGATGGTGATTGCCACCAGTTGCGAGCTGCTGGCGGAGGAGCCGGGGCTCAGCTCGCGGGCCAAGGCCCAGTTGGCGCGCATGTCCAGCGCCTGCGAGGAAATGCGCGATCTGGTGCAGACCTTCCTGATGCTGGCGCGGGCCCAGCGCAAGGACATGGGCATTGTGACCCAGGCCGGGCTGCGGCAGATCGGCGACGAGTTGGTTGCACAATGGCGCGGCCCCATCGAGGCAAAAGGCCTGACCCTGGAATACGCCGTCAGCCAGGAGATGCAGGGGCAATTCAATGCGTCGTTCCTGCGTTCGGTAATGAGCAATTTATTGCGCAATGCCATGCATTACACCGAAACCGGCAGCATCCGCTTACAACTTGGGCCGAACGGATTCTGGGTCGAGGACACCGGCGCCGGCATCCCGGAAGAACAGCGCGAGCGCGTCTTCCAGCCTTTCGTGCGCGGCCAGAACCCGCGTGGTGAGGGGCTCGGGCTGGGGTTGTCGCTGGTCAAGCGGATCTGCGCCTCCGAAGGCTGGGACGTCACGTTGCGCCCCGCGGAACCCCATGGCTGTCGCTTCGAAGTTCGCCTAGCCATCGTTTGACGAAAACTTCACAAGTGCATGACCCGGCTGTGACAGGCTGGTTCGTATCGTTCGCCCTGAATTCGGGAAAGGTAATATCCGATGACTGAAAAACCCGTCGACCTGGAGTTCTCCCAAAAGTACGACCGCCAGCACGCAGAACGCTATCTGCGCAAGCACCAGGCCGGACTGTCCAGGAAACTTTCCCACTGGCGCGATGTCCAAGTTGCCCGCCAGGCACTCAAGCTTGCCGGCCAGCCCAACCTGGTCCTCGACCTGCCGTGCGGTGCCGGACGCTTCTGGCCGATGCTGGCCGAAAAGGAGAACCGGGTGATCATCGGGGCGGACAATTCCCCGGACATGATCGCCGTCGCCTGCGCCGGTCAACCGAATGAGGTTGTAAAACGCGTCCGACCTTTGCAGACTTCGGCGTTTGCCATTGATCTGCCCGACAACGCGGTCGACAGCATCTTCTCGATGCGCCTGATGCACCACATCGGCGAATCCGATGATCGTTTGACGATGTTGCGCGAATTTCATCGCGTATCCCGCGATTCGGTGATCCTGTCGATGTGGGTCGATGGCAACTTCAAGTCCTGGAAACGTGCGCGCGCCGAGTCGAGTCGCAAGAAACACGCCTACCAGAACCGCTTCGTGATTCCCGCCAAGACCATCGAGGCGGAGTTCCGCCAGGCTGGTTTCAGGGTCCAGGATCATATTGATTTCGTCCCGCTCATTCATATGTGGCGGGTCTACATTCTGCGTAAGGAGTGATGGATGGCCGTTGATCTGGCGTCGCTGCAGCAAATTTCCGGTGAGAACGCCATCGACCGTTGGCTCCAGGTACCCGGCAAGTGGGTCGAGGAGCCTAACCGTCGTCGCGGTGGCGAGAGCGGTGTGCAGCGGGTCCTGACCTCCGACGGCCGGATGCTCTATCGCAAGCAGCAGATGGGCCACATCTACCGCGACCTGCTGCATCCTTTCGGCTATCCCACTGCCATCCGCGAGCGCAATGCGCTCAAGGCCGCCGAAGCGCTGGGTGTGCGGGTGCCGACTCTGGTCTATGCCGGCTGCCGCAAGGTCGATGGCGAGTGGCAGGCGCTGCTGGTGACCGAGTCCCTGGACGGCTTCAGCAGCCTGGAAGACTGCTACGCCCGTGGCGACCAGGAGCGCTGGGGCGAAGCCCTGCACCAAAGAATTCTGCAACATTACGGTAGTACCCTTGCAAAGCTTAACGCCGGCCGTTGGCAGCATGGCTGCCTCTACCTGAAGCACGTGTTCGTGAAGGTGGACGGCGACAAGATCGAAGTGGCCCTGATTGACATGGAAAAAGCCCGCCAGCGCTTCAGCGCCCAGCGTGCTGCCCGTCACGATCTTCGCCAGGTGAAACGCCGCTCGTCGTGGACAGAGGCGCAATGGCAGGCTTTTGTCTATGGTTACCAAGCGGCGTTTGGCAGCGCCATCAAAGGGTTGCAGACATGAAGTTAGAAATTACGCGAGGTTTGCTCCTCATCGGCGCGCTCGGGGTGGCGACCCTGGCGGCGGCGGCCTGGCACGAGCCGGGGCCTTCGGTCATTTCCGGACAAGGCGGCCTGGACAGCTGCCCCATGCCGCCCAACCTGCGCGCCAAGCAACAGGACATCCGTCCGGATGACGACCTGCTGCTTTTCCTGTTCGGGATGTCACAGAGCAAGGCACGCTGATTTCTGATTCCAACTCAAAACCCCGCCTCGGCGGGTTTTTTTGTGGGCGGCGGGTTTAGACTGCCGGTTCAAGCCTGCAATGAGATGAGCATGAGCGACAGCGCATTTTCCCGGCGGATCGTGCAGAACCTGCTGGATACCGACTTCTACAAGCTGAGCATGATGCAGGCAGTGCTGCACAACTACCCCAACGCCGAAGTCGAGTGGGAGTTCCGCTGCCGCAACGAAGAGGACCTGCGCGCCTACCTGGACCCGCTGCGCGAGCAGATCGAGCAGCTCTCGGAGCTTTCCTTCGCACCGCAGGACCTGGCTTTCCTCGAGCGCATCCCGTTTTTCAAGCCCGACTTCATCCGCTTCCTCGGCCTGTTCCGCTTCAATCCCCGCTATGTGCAGCTGGGTGTGGAGAAAGAGGAGCTGTTCCTGCGCCTGAAAGGCCCGTGGCTGCACGTGATTCTCTGCGAGGTGCCGCTGCTGGCGATCATCAGTGAAGTGCGCAACCGCCACCGCCATCCGGGCACGACGCTGACGATGGTTCGCGAGCGCCTGCAGGAGAAGTTCGACTGGCTGCGCAAGGAGGCCAGCGCCGAAGAGCTGGCGGGTTTCAAGATGGCTGACTTCGGCACCCGTCGGCGCTTCTCCTATCCGGTGCAGGAAGCGGTGGTGCGCGACCTGCGCGATTGCTTCCCGGGGCACTTCGTCGGTACCAGCAACGTCCATCTGGCGCGCGAGCTGGAGGTGAAGCCGCTGGGCACCATGGCCCATGAGTGGCTGATGGCGCACCAGCAACTCGGCCCGCGGCTGATCGACAGCCAGGCTGCTGCGCTGGATGCCTGGGTGCGCGAGTACCGCGGTCAACTGGGCATCGCCCTGACCGATTGCATCACCATGGAAGCCTTCCTGGCGGACTTCGACCTGTACTTCGCCAAGCTCTTCGATGGCCTGCGCCACGACTCGGGCGACCCGCTGGAATGGGCGGAAAAGGCCATCCGGCATTACGAGCATCTGGGCATCGACCCCCAGACCAAGACCCTGGTGTTCTCCGATGGTCTCAACCTGCCTCGGGCGCTGGAAATCTACCGTGCGCTACGCGAGCGCATCGACGTCAGCTTCGGCATCGGCACCCATTTCACCTGCGATGTGCCGGGTGTGCAGCCGATGAACATCGTGCTGAAGATGACCGCCTGCAACGGCCATCCCGTGGCGAAGATCTCCGATGCGCCGGGCAAGACCCAGTGCAAGGACGAGAATTTCCTCCACTACCTCAAGCACGTCTTCAAAGTACCGGGGTAGCCGATTGCGCGGCGCGCCGGGACACGCCACTCTTGCTCATGCAGCCAACGCGACAGGCCCTCTGGCGCGACAGGCCTACCGAAGGGGAACAACGGATGTCAGCCACCAACGAACTCATCATCGGCGCGGGGCCCGACGGGCAGCCGATCGGCCAGTCCTGGAAGCTCGCCAACCGCCACGGCCTGATCGCCGGCGCGACCGGCACCGGCAAGACGGTGACGCTGCAGCACCTCGCCGAATCCTTCAGCGACGCCGGCATCGCGGTATTCGCCGCCGACATCAAGGGTGACCTGTGCGGCATCGCCGCCGCCGGTAATCCTCAGGGCAAGGTGGCCGAGCGCATCGCCAGCATGCCCTGGCTGAACCACAAGCCCCAGGCCTATCCGGTGAGCATCTGGGACGTGGCCGGGAAGACCGGCCATCCGCTACGCACCACGCTGTCGGAGATGGGGCCGCTGCTGCTGGCCAACCTGCTGGAGCTGACCGAGAGCCAGCAGGCGGCGCTGTTCGCCACGTTCAAGGTGGCCGACCGCGAAGGCCTGCTGCTGCTCGATCTGAAAGACCTCAAGGCGCTGCTGAACCACTTCAAGGAAAACCCGGACATCCTTGGCGAGGACCGGGCATTGTTTACCGGCGCCTCGTCCCAGGCGCTGCTGCGGCGCCTGGCGCTGCTGGAGCAGCAGGGCGCCGAGGACTTCTTCGGCGAGCCGGCGCTGCAGCTGGAAGACCTGCTGCGTCCCGAGGCCGACGGCCGTGGCCGCATCCACCTGCTGGACGCCAGCAAACTGGTGCATGACGCGCCCAAGGTCTACGCCACCTTCCTGCTCTGGCTGCTGGCCGAACTGTTCGAGCAATTGCCCGAGCGCGGCGACGCGGACAAGCCCATCCTCGCGCTGTTCTTCGATGAGGCGCACCTGCTGTTCAACGGCACGCCCAAGGCCCTGCAGGATCGCCTGGAGCAGGTGGTGCGGCTGATCCGCTCCAAGGGCGTGGGTGTCTACTTCGTTACCCAGTCGCCCGGCGACCTGCCGGACGACGTGCTGGCGCAGCTCGGCCTGCGTATCCAGCACGGCCTGCGCGCGTTCACCGCCAAGGAACAGAAATCCCTGCGCGCGGTGGCCGATGGCTTCCGGCCCAACCCGGCGTTCGACACCCTGAAGGTGCTCACTGAGCTGGGCATCGGCGAGGCGCTGGTCGGTACGCTGGAGGAAAAGGGCACCCCTGCGATGGTCCAACGCGTTGCCGTGGCGCCGCCACAGTCGCGCATCGGCCCGCTGACCGAGGCCGAGCGCGCCGACGTCATTCGCCGTTCGCCGCTGGCCGGCCGCTATGACCAGCCGATCGACCGCGAGTCGGCCTACGAGAAACTGACCGGCCGCGCCGACAACAAGATGGCACCGACCGAGCAGAAGGAAGAGAAGGGCGGCGGGACGGATTTCGGCGGCATGGCTGGGGAGATTCTTGGCTCGCTGGCCAGCCAGGTCAGCAAGACGGTGGTGCGCCAGGCGGCGAACCAGATCGGCCGGCAACTGGTGCGCGGCCTGATGGGGGCGCTGCTGGGCGGTAGCAAACGACGCTGAGGTCTTCTGTAGGAGCGGGCCATGCCCGCGATCGCGAGCATGGCTCGCTCCTACAGGTGTACCCAATGAAAAAGGCGCCCTTGGGCGCCTTTTTCGTGTCCGCGAGAATCAGATGCGGAAACTGTCCACCAGGTGACGCAGGCGGCCAGCCTGGTTTTCCAGGTCGGCGCAGGCGCGCAGGGTGGCCTGGAGGTTTTCCACGCCTTCCTGGTTCAGCGTGTTGATCTCGGTAATGTCCATGTTCAGCGAGTCGACCACGGCGGTCTGTTCCTCGGTGGCGGTGGCCACCGACTGGTTCATCGAGTCGATCTCGCCGATGCGGTGGGTCACGCTGGCCAGGCGCTCGCCGGCGCGGTTGGCGATCTCCACGCTCTCCAGGCTGTAGCGCTGGCTCTCGGTCATGGTATCCACGGCCTCGCGGGCGCCGACCTGCAGCTCTTCGATCATCTTCTGGATTTCCTGCGCGGACTCCTGGGCACGGTGGGCCAGGTTGCGTACTTCGTCCGCGACCACGGCGAAGCCACGGCCGGCTTCACCGGCGCGGGCAGCTTCGATGGCGGCGTTCAGGGCGAGCAGGTTGGTCTGCTCGGAGATGCCCTTGATCACTTCGAGGATCTGCCCGATGTTCACCGTGCGGCTGTTCAGCGCTTCGATGTTGGCGCAGGCCGAGCTGATCTTGTCGGAGAGCAGGTTCATCGCGCTGATGGTCTGCTCGACCACCTGGCGACCGTCACCGGCCTGGTGCGAGGCGTCGGTGGCGTGGTGCGATGCATCGGCGGCGTTGCGGGCGATTTCCTGGGCGGCGGCGCCCAGTTCGTTGATCGCAGCAGCGACGCTGTTGGTGCGGTTGGACTGCTCGTCGGAGTTGCTCATGGACGAGTTGGAGGCGTTCACCACCAGCTGCGAGACGTCGTGCAGGCTGCGTGCGGTGGAGGCGACTTCGCGGATGGACTCGTGGATACGCTCGACGAAGCGGTTGAAGGCATTGCCCAGCACGCCGAACTCGTCGTTGCTGGCGACCTTCAGGCGCTTGGTCAGGTCGCCTTCGCCCTGGGCGATGTCTTCCATGGCGCGGCCCATGGTGGTCAGCGGCTGCATCAGTACGCGGATCAGCATGCCCAGCAGGAGCAGGATGGCGACGATGGCAATGGCGGCGGCGATGATGGCCGAGGCGCGGAACTTGCTCAGCATGGAGTACGCCGCGTCCTTGTCGATGGACAGGCCGATGTACCAGTTCACCGACGGCAGTCCCTTCACCTGGGTGAAGCTGAGGATGCGGGTCTGGCCATTGAGTTCGGCCTCGCTGAAGCCGCCGCCGATCTTCGGCGTGTTCTGCGGATAGATGTCGGCCAGGGGCTTCATGATCAGGTTCTTGTCCGGGTGGACGAGGATCTTGCCGTCACCGCTGACCAGGAAGGCGTAGCCCATGCCGCTGAAGTCCAGCGAGTTGATGATCTGTACCAGGGTCTGCAGGCCGAGGTCGCCGCCGACCACGCCGAGGGTCTTGCCGCCGGCGCGGGCCGGGGTGGCAACGGTCATGATCAGTTGCTGGGTGGCCGCATCGACATAGGGTTCGGTCAGCGTGGTGCCGCCGGCTGCCAGTGCGTCCTTGTACCAGGGGCGGGTGCGCGGGTCGTAGCCTGCGGGCATGGCCTCGTTCGGGCGCATGGTGAAGCCGCCGTCCTCCTGGCCCAGGTAGGTGAAGATGAAGGTCTTGCGCAGCGTCTCCTGCTCCAGCAGCCCGGTGAGGTGTTCGGGGGAGCTGTCGCGGGCGAGGGTCTGGGCGGTGCTTTCGATCAGCAGCAGCCGGCCGCTCAGCCAGTTCTGGATGTTGCTGGCGGTGACGTCGCCCATCTCCCGCAGGTAATCCTCGAGGTCTTCGCGGATCGCGTTGCGCTGCAGGTAGTCGTTGTAGAGGGTGAAGAGGGCGAATGCCGAGAAAACCACAAGAGAAGCGGCCAGGAGGATCTTATGGCTGAATTTCAGGCTCTTGATCATGCTGCGTCGAGTCCGGAAGTAGTGGGATGCCTGAACGGCGTTGGTCCGGGCGACAGATCCGGTGTCGCCGCAGAACGTCCGTCCCCGTGGTGTGAAACGGACGGCGCCGGCACGGCGGATAGCCGCGCGGGCGTGGCCGGAACTCCCTTGTCCCGGCAGTGATGAGAGGCCCGGTTTGTTGGTTGCTATCAAAGGCCTTCACCCTTGATTTCGGCGTGCCCGGAGGAAGCTTGAAAGCGTCGGACGAACGGTAGGGGTGGCTCTGTGGCGGGTGTTTCAGCGGTGATACAGGGCGAGTGAGTCCCTGTAGGAGCGGGCCATGCCCGCGATCGCGAGCAAGGCTCGCTCCTACAGGTTGATGCCGAACCTGAACCCAACAAAAAAGGCGCCCGAAGGCGCCTTTTTCATGCCTGCCGCGATCAGATGCGGAAGCTGTCCACCAGGTGACGCAGGCGGCCAGCCTGGTTTTCCAGGTCGGCGCAGGCGCGCAGGGTGGCCTGCAGGTTCTCCACGCCTTCCTGGTTCAGCGTGTTGATCTCGGTGATGTCCATGTTCAGCGAGTCGACCACGGCGGTCTGCTCTTCGGTGGCGGTGGCCACCGACTGGTTCATCGAGTCGATCTCGCCGATGCGGTGGGTCACGCTGGCCAGGCGCTCGCCGGCGCGGTTGGCGATCTCCACGCTCTCCAGGCTGTAGCGCTGGCTCTCGGTCATGGTATCCACGGCCTCGCGGGCGCCGACCTGCAGCTCTTCGATCATCTTCTGGATTTCCTGCGCGGACTCCTGGGCACGGTGGGCCAGGTTGCGCACTTCGTCTGCGACCACGGCGAAGCCACGGCCGGCTTCACCGGCGCGGGCGGCTTCGATGGCGGCGTTCAGGGCGAGCAGGTTGGTCTGCTCGGAGATGCCTTTAATCACTTCGAGGATCTGCCCGATGTTCACCGTGCGGCTGTTCAGCGCTTCGATGTTGGCGCAGGCCGAGCTGATCTTGTCGGAGAGCAGGTTCATCGCGCTGATGGTCTGCTCGACCACCTGGCGGCCGTCACCAGCCTGGTGCGAGGCGTCGGTGGCGTGGTGCGAGGCGTCGGCGGCGTTGCGGGCGATTTCCTGGGCGGCGGCGCCCAGTTCGTTGATCGCAGCAGCGACGCTGTTGGTGCGGTTGGCCTGCTCGTCGGAGTTGCTCATCGAGGAGTTGGAGGCGTTCACCACCAGCTGCGAGACGTCATGCAGGTTGCGCGCAGTGGAGGCCACTTCGCGGATCGATTCGTGGATACGTTCGACGAAGCGGTTGAAGGCGTTGGCCAGCACGCCGAACTCGTCGTTGCTGGCGACCGTCAGGCGCTTGGTCAGGTCGCCTTCGCCCTGGGCGATGTCCTGCATGGCACGGCCCATGTCGGTCAGCGGTGCCATCAGCACGCGAATCAGCATGCCCAGCAGGAACAGGATGGCGACGATGGCGATGACGGTGGCGACGATGGCGGTGTTGCGGAAGTCGCTGAGCATCGCATAGGCGGAATCCTTGTTGAGCACCAGTGCAACGTACCAGGTCACGCCTGGCAGGCCTTTCACCGGTGTCATCGAGACCAGTTGGACCTCGCCATTGATGCTGACTTCCTGCACGCCCGGCTGCACCTTGGGTGCGCCCTGCTGGTAGACCTCGCCGAGGCTCTTGAAGATCAGGCTGCTGTCCGGATGCAGGAGGATCTTGCCGGCATCGCTGACCAGGAAGGCGTAGCCGTCACCGTCGAACTTCAGCGAGTTGATGATCGCGGTGATGGTTTCCAGCTTCATATCGCCGGCAGCGACGCCGACCAGTTGGCCGTTGCGCATCACCGGCATCGACGTGGCGAGGATCTGCTCATTGGTGCCGGCATCGAGGAAGGGTTCGGTGACGATCAGCCGGCCGGCGGCCACGGCGTCCTTGTACCAGCCGCGGCTGCGCGGGTCGTAGCCGTCGGGCATGGGCGCGTAGGGGCGCATGGTGAACACGCCGCTGGCGGCTTCGCCCAGGTAGACCGATTCGAAGTTCTTCTGGAACACCTGCTGTTCCAGTACGTGCTGGATACGTTCGGGCGTCGGCTCGCCGTCGGCCAGCTGCGCCGCTTCCGCTTCCACCAGCTGGATGCGGCCTTCCAGCCAGCTCTGGATGTTGCTGGCGGTCAGGCTGCCGACCTCGGAGAGGTAGGATTCGGTGTCGGAGTGGATCGCATCGCGCTGGCGCAGATCGTTGAAGAAGATGAAACAGGCGAAGGCGAAGGTGACCACGAGGGAGGCCGCCAGGAGAATCTTCCGGGAGAAGGACAGCGAACGAAGCATCGGTAAAGCATCCTGCTGTAAAACGGGTTTGAGCAGGCTGTATCGGCAGGTGCGCGGGGAGCTTTAGAGAAAATTAGACAGGCACACGAACAAGTTCCCGCGCATGGCGCGGGAACCTTGAATTCATATACCGAAAGTTGAAGCGGGTCTGCTGCTAGTTAACGGCTTTTGCAACTTCGGTCTGAATGCTGGTCATGATGGTTTCCAAATCACCACCGATGATAGCCGCTCCGGTGATGACCACCACCGAAATCAGCCCCGCAATTACCGCGTATTCGATTGCTGTTGCCCCTTCCTTGTCGGCCGCGAACGCCTCGGCCATGCAATACAGTTTCAGGGACAGGTTTTTTATTTTCAGGTCCATCGCGGGTGCTCCCTTGGATACCACCGGGGCGGCGCCCCGACTTCATCGTCAGGCTAGGCGTCGTATGGCTGAATGCAATTGTTCAAATAGCGCTAATACCAAAGTTATAACCCTCTCGGCATATAAGTAATTGCATGTCGTAAATTTAACCGGCGTGGTTGACGCTCTAAACACAGCTACTAGATTCAGCCATGGCACAACTGAAAACTGATTATGAGGAATGGTTCTTATCGAACTTCCTCGCCTGGCCGAAACAACAATAAAGGTCTGAAGGACAAGCACTGGCGATGCCAGTGACTGGACTTCTCACAACAAGGCCGTGGACCTCGAGGTCCGCATGTCCGACATCGCCCAAGGAAGTGGTCATGAATAGCAAGGTGCTGATGGTATTCGCCGGGCTGTTGCTGGTGTGCGCCGGTGTGGTGGGTTACCTCGGGCTCAAGGTTGGCAAGCCGGCCGCGCCGGTTGCCGGCGTGGTGCAGGAAGTGGCTCCGGCCGCCATGGCCGAGGCTGACAAGCTGCAACGTACCGCCGTGGTAGTGGCGGCCCGTGACCTGCCGCCCCTGGCGGTGATCGGCAAGGACGATGTCAGCGTCGAGATGTTGCACACCGCTCCCGCCGGGAGCTTTCCCAAGCCCGAAGCCGTGATCGGCCAGCGCGTCTGGGTCGCCGTTCCGGCGGGCAATATCCTCACCTCAGCCGTGACCGAACCGGGCGGCCCATTGGCCCGCACCATCCGGCCGGACGAGCGCGCCATGGCGATTGCCGTGGACGAGGTCATCGGTGGTGGCGGCTTCGTGCTCCCCGGCGATTACGTCGATGTCATGCTCTTCGTCCAGGACCAGCAGAGCACCGAGCGCAGCCTCAGCGCCCAGGTCGTGCTTCCCGGTGTACGGGTGCTGACCTACGGCGAGCAGATCGCCGTTTCCACCGACGGCCAGGCACGCAACGCCGGTGACCCCAAGGACAAGACACCCAAACCGCCACGCACTGCCGTGCTGGCGGTACCGGCCGAAGCCGCTTCGCGCCTGATGCTTGCCAGCCAGGCCGGCTCCCTGCGCCTGGCTGTACGCAGCAAGGACGAGAATCTCTACGAGAAGGAGCAGCAGGGCCGCTATATCCAGGCCTCCCTCGGCTCCGCCGGGAGCCAGCCGATCACGCTCGAACAGCTGATCGGCAAGCCACGTCCGGCGAAGGCCCCCGCCGTACGCCAGGTTTCCGCGCCGCAGGTTGACGCCGGCGTGGTGGTCTACCGAGGCACTGCTGTTACCCGTGAAGCACATTGAGCAAGGAGTGCATCGATGTCCCAGCGCTTCATCCTTCCCCTGGTTGCCCTGCTGGCCTGCGCCGTTCACTCCGTGGCGCAAGCCGTGCCGAGCGCATGTGCCGGCTTCGCTGACCAGCAACTGAATCTCGACGTCGAGCAGGGCGCCCAGCGCGACCAGCAATTGCCGGTGCCGATCAAGCGCCTGGCCATCGGCGATCCGAACATCGCCGACGTGCAGGTGCTCGACAAGCGTGACTTCCTCATCACCGGCAAGGCCGAGGGTCTGACCAGCCTGCTGATCTGGACCGCCTGCAGCGACCAGCCGATGCGTACCGTGGTAAGGGTTGGTGCGCGCGCGGTGGGTGATGTGGCCGGGGCCACCGGCGTTGGCGCCGGCAGCCTGGCCAACCAGGTGCAGACCGATATCCGCTTCGTCGAGGTCAGCCGCAGCAAGCTCAAGCAGGCCAGTACCTCGCTGATTCGCCAGGGGTCCAACACCTTTGTCCTGGGCTCACCCGGAAGCCTGAGTGGCGTAACGGTCGATCCCCGAGGGATTCTGGACGGCGGCACCTTCGGCAGTGCCAATGGCGGCTTCAACATCATCTGGGGGGGCGGCAGCAGCAAGTGGCTGGGCTTCATCAACGCCCTGGAGGGCAGCGGCTTTGCCTACACCCTGGCGCGGCCCAGCCTGGTGGCGACCAGCGGGCAGACGGCGTCGTTCCTGGCCGGCGGCGAATTCCCGATTCCGGTGCCCAATGGCGATAACAACAACATCACCATCGAGTACAAGGAGTTCGGCGTGCGCCTGACCCTGACCCCGACGGTGATGAACGACAAGCGCATCGCCCTGAAGGTCGCCCCGGAAGTCAGTGAGCTGGACTTCTCCAGCGGCATCCGCACCAACGACATCGCCGTGCCCGCGCTGACCGTGCGGCGCACCGACACCAGCGTGATGCTCTCCGACGGTGAGAGCTTCGTGATCAGCGGGCTGATCAGCAGCAGCACCATCAGCAACATCGACAAATTCCCCTTCCTCGGCAGTATCCCGGTGATTGGCGCGCTGTTCCGCTCCTCCAGCCTGGACAAGGACGACCGCGAACTGCTGATGATCGTCACCCCGCACCTGGTCCAGCCGCTGGCCGTCAATGCCGCGCTGCCCAAGCTGCCCGGCGAAGGGCTGCGCGACTACGACCCGGGCTTTGGCGAGTTCTACTTCCTCGAGGACGGCCGCTTCGACAAGCGCAAGGCCAGCAGCGGGATGTCGCACTGATGGATACCTACGAAGCGCTGACCCGCCAGAGAGCGGGAGGCAAGGCGAAGCAAGGGAGCACGGGCATGAGTCAGACTTTCGTGGCGCTGGTCCAGCATCCCGGCGAGCAGGAGTGGTTGCAGAGCAGCCTGGCCGGCTGCGGGCAGGTGGTTCTGGCCAATAGCGGAACCCTGGAAGAACTGCTGTCGCTGCTCGATGTCACTGGCGCGACAGTCCTGTTCACCAGTCTGAACAAGGCCAACCTGGTCTCCCAGGGCTCGCTGATCGAGGGGCTGGTCTCGGCCCGTCCGCTGCTCTCGGTCGTCGCCGTTGGCGATGGCCTGGACAACCAGCTGGTGCTGGCCGCCATGCGCGCCGGAGCGCGGGACTTCGTCACTTACGGCGCCCGTGCCAGCGAACTGAGCGGGCTGGTCCGCCGTCTCGGCGGGCGCTTGCCCACGGTGCCCGTGAGCGCCACCCAGCAGGGCGAACTGATCAGCCTGATCAGCGCCCGGCCCGACGCCGACGGTGCCTTCGTCGCACTGCATCTGGCCCTGGCACTGCAACGCCAGGCGGACCATCGCGTGCTGCTGGTGGACATCGGTCAACCCACCGGCGAGGCCCTGGCGATCCTCGGCATGGAGCCGTCATTCACCTTCGCCGATGCGCTGCGCAACCTGCGCCGCCTGGATCAGACCCTGATCGACAGCGCCTTTGCCCGTCACGAATCCGGTCTGCGCGTGCTCAGCCTGTCGGACGAACCCGGCGTGCTGGAGCGCATCACCACTGCCGAGCTGTACCTGCTGCTGGGCAACCTGCGCAGCGCCTTCAGCCATATCCTGATCAACCTCACCGGCGTTGCCGAAGGCGAGCTCAGCGGCCAGCTGCTGATGCAGGCCAACCGCGTGCTGTGGCTGGTGGACCAGAGCGTGCCGTCGTGCAAGAAGGGCCTGGAGCGCCTGCGCCGCCTGCGTGAACGCACGCCCGCGCTGCCGCGCATCGAGTTGCTGATCGAGCGCTACTGGCCGTCGGTGCCGCCGGATGCTCCCGCCCTGGGCAAGATGTTCGGCCTGGAACTCTTCGGTATCCTGCCTGCCTCGCCGGAGGCCCGCCTGCGCGCCAAGAACGTCGGCCAGAGCCTGTTCGACCTGGCCCCGCGTGACCCGCTGACGGTGAAGCTGCGCGACCTGGCCGAGGCGCTCGGCGCAGGCGTGGCCGAGAAGCGCGGGCTGCTGCGCTGGATCGGCCGGGCGAAGGCCGCGCGTTCATGAGCCAGCACTACGGCGGCGGTCACGGCCGCCACGACCAGGACCTGCAGACGCTGAAAATGCGCCTGCACCGCTACATCATCGACGAGATCGACGAAGACGGCATGAACCTGCTGGAGGGCGCGCGGCCGGCGGTGGCGCAGTACGTCTCCGAGAAGGTCAGCGAGTACGCCTCGCGCCGCCAACTGGCGATCTCCCGCTATGAACTGGACCGCCTCGCCGAAGAGGTGGTGGACGAACTGACCGGCTTCGGTCCCCTGGAAATCCTCCTGCGCGATCCGGGCGTCTCGGAAATCCTGGTCAACGGCCCGGACCGGGTATTCATCGAGCACGAAGGCCGGCTGTACCAGAGCGACCTGCGCTTCATCGACGACCATCATGTACAGCGGGTGATCCAGCGCATCCTTGCGCCCCTGGGCCGGCGCCTTGACGAGTCCAGCCCGATGGTGGACGCGCGCCTGCCCGACGGCAGCCGGGTCAACGCGATCATCCCGCCGGTGGCGCTGGACGGGCCCTGCCTGTCGATCCGCAAGTTCAGCAAGGAGCTGCTCAAGAGCGCCGACCTGCTGGCCTACCAGAGCGTCGACGAAGCCATGCTGGCGTTCCTCCGCCAGGCGGTGGCGAGCCGCTGCAACATCCTCATCAGCGGCGGCACCGGCACCGGCAAGACCACGCTGCTCAACGTCATGAGCAGCTTCATCGACGAACGCGAGCGTATCGTCACCATCGAGGACACCGCCGAACTGCAGCTGGGCCACGACCACGTGGTGCGACTGGAGACCCGCCCGCCGAACGCCGAGGGCTTCGGTGAGGTGACCGCCCGTGACCTGATCCGCAACGCCCTGCGGATGCGCCCGGACCGCATCATCCTCGGCGAAATCCGTGGCGTCGAAGTACTCGACGTACTGCAGGCGATGAACACCGGCCACGACGGGTCGATGAGTACCGTGCACGCCAACTCGGCCATGGACTCGCTGCTGCGCCTGGAGATGCTGGTGGGCCTGACCGGCCAGCGCGTGCCGGAGCAGACCCTGCGGCAGATGCTCTGCTCGGCGCTGGACATCATCGTGCAGATCACCCGCCTGTCCAACGGCCGCCGTTGTGTCAGCGAGATCCTCGAGGTACTCGAGGTACGCGACGGCGTCTACGTCACCAATTCGCTGTTCAGCCTCGACCGGCGTGGCACCGGGCAGTTCGTCCGCACGGCCCAGCCGGGCGGCATCAAGTTCCGCCAGGTGCTGCTGTGAGCGGCGCACTCTGGCTGGTCGTGGCCAGCCTGGCGCTGGCAGCGCTGGGCATGGGGCTGGCGGGCATGAGCTGGCGCGCCCGGCACCACGAACTGGTGATGCGCCGTCTGAGTGGAGAGAACGTGGTCGCCGGAGCAGGGCGCGTCCGCAGCAGCCACTGGCTGGCGCGGCGCATGCGACGTGCCGGCATCTCCGACATGCGCGGCTGGGTGCTGGGAGCCGTGGTCGTCTGTCTTGTGCTGGGGCTGTTCGGACAGCGCCTGGGCGGGCCGATAGCCGCGCTCTGTGGCGTCGGGGTGGGAGTGCTCGGCTTCCATGCACTGCTCAACCTGCTGTACCGGCGTCGCCTGCAGAAAATGATCCGGCAGATGCCCAACTTCCTCGACCAGGTGGTACGCAGCCTGCACTCGGGGCGAACCCTGGGGGATGCCATCACCCAGGCGGTGAACGCAGCCGACGACCCGCTGCGGGAAATCTTCTCGCTGGTGAACAACCATGTGCTGCTGGGCATCAGCCTGCCCGAGGCGCTGCAGGAGGTGGCGGAGCTCTACGACGTGGAAGAACTGCATGTGCTCTCCCTCGGTGTGGCGGTGAACCACCGCTACGGCGGCAACACCACCGACCTGCTGGAGAACATCATCAAGGTCATCCACGAGCGGGAGAAACTCGGGCGCCAGCTGCGCGCGATGACCGGCGAAACCCGCATGAGCGCCCTGGTGCTGGCCCTGCTGCCGGTGAGCCTGGGTGGCTACATCCTGTTCAGCAACCCGGGCTACCTGATGAACATGTGGCAGGACCACGGCGGCCGCCTGATGCTGCTGACTTCCCTGGGGTTGCAGGTGCTGGGGTGCTACACGCTCTGGCGCATGCTCAAGAGCATCTGAGGAGGCCGGCATGCCCCTGATGTACGGATTGATGGCGGTGATCCTGGCCCTGGCGGCGATCCTCCTGCTGCTCTCGCAGAGCCGCACGGCCGGTCGCGAACAGCGCCTGATCGAGCAGCGCCTGGGTGGCGATGCAGCGCCGCACGGTGCTGGCCAGCGCATGGCACGGGCATTCGACCGCATGAGCGACAGTGGCCTGGGGCGGCGTCTGCAGCTGCGCGATGAGGAAGTCCGGCTGTTGCTCAACCAGGCTGGCTGGTCCGGCAGCACGCCGCGGCGCATCTACCTGATGTCGATATTCCTGGTTCCCCTGCTGTTCGTGGCCATCGTACTGGTGGTCCTGGCCACGCCGGGACATGCCCATATCTCGCCGCTGCTGCCCTTGTCCTTCGCCGCCGGAATCGGCTTCCTGCTGCCCAAGCGGGTGCTGGCCTACTTCGCCGGCAAGCGCCGGCAGCGCCTGGCGGACGAGGTGATCCTGTTCATCCAGCTGATCCGCATCCTTTTCGACTCCGGCCTCACGGTGGAGCAGAGCCTGCGAGTGGTCAGCCGGGAAGGGCGGAGCATCGTGCCGGTGCTGGTGGAGGAACTCGATGGCGTACTGGCGCATGCCGAAAGCGGCCTCGACCTGGCGGATGAGCTGGAGCTGCTGAGCAAGCGCCTGGCGGTGGGAGAACTGAGCGACTGCTGCAACGTACTGCGCCAGATGCTGCGCCAGGGCGGCAGCGCTCGCGGATCGCTGCTGACGCTCAAGCAATTGTTCGAGGACCGCCGCCTGACCGGCCTGCAGGAAAAGGTCAGCAAGATGTCGGCGAAGATGAGCCTGGTGATGATGACGCTGCTGTTCCCGGCGCTGCTGATCATCCTCGCCGGGCCCGGCTTCCTCGCGATCACCAAGGCCCTGGGGAGAATGGGATGAGAAACGCGTGCTTGATCGGCCTGCTGGGCCTGACCCTCGGCGGCTGCGCCAACTTCGACACCCTCGGCGGGCCGAGCGTCGGGCAGAACTGCGACGAGAAGCTCGGCCAGGCGGTGGAGCTGCAGCTCAACCTGGCCCGCGAGATGCTGGACAACGGCCGCGCCCACGCCGCCCTGGCCAACCTGGAAACCCTGCCGCCGAACTCGCTGGAAGTGCGCGAAAGCAAGGCGCTGGCCCTGCGCCGCATCGGTGATCCCAAGGCGCGCATCGTCTACGAAGGGCTGCTGGGCACCTGCAAGTCCGCCGAGGCCCACCATGGCCTGGGGCAGATCGCCATGCGCGGCGGCAATACAGTGGAAGCCGAGCGCGAGCTACGTGAAGCGGCGCGCCTGCAGCCCACCGACAGCGCGCTGCGCAACGACCTGGGTTACGTCCTGCTGCGGCGCGGCGAGCTGGAGAAGGCGCGCTTCGAGTTCATCACCGCCATGGAGCTGAACGAGCACGACAAGCTGCCGGCCACCAACCTGCTCAGCGTCATGTTCATCCAGGGCGAGAACAGCGAGGCCAGCCGGTTGATCCAGAGCGTCGGGCTGTCCGCCGACCAGGTCCGCGCGGCCCAGGACCAGGCGAAGGACCTGCGCCCGGTGAGCCCCGCCAGCCCGGCCAGCCAGCCGGCGGTGCAGGCCGAAAGCGTGAGTTACGTGGACGAGCCGGTGGACGACGTACACCCGGCTCAGGTCGTGTCGACTCCGGCGGTGGCGCGCGACGCCAAGCTGCTGGTCAAGGCCCGCTGAGGTGGGCAGGGAGGGAAGGATGAAGACATGGATTCTGGCCGGCGCACTGCTGGCGACGCCGATGCTGGCCCAGGCGGTGGAGACCACCCACACCGAAGCCGGCACCACCGCTCGTGACCAGCAGGAAGTGCTGACCTGGCTGGACCTGCAGAGCAGTGGCAAGGCCGCTTCGGCCCACCGGCAGAGCGCCACACCGGCCGAGCGAGACCGCGCCTACCAGCGCTACCTGAAGAGCTATACCCACGAGATTCCCGAGTACCTGCTCGACGACAACAACGGCTTCAGCACCGACAAGAACTGATCCCTTCCGGAGGCTGCCATGGGACGTGAACGGCAGCGAGGCGCAATCGGTGTCATGGCGGCGGGAACGCTGCTGCTGGCGCTGATCTGCCTGGCCCTGGTGATCGACACCGGGCGCCTGTACTTCGAACAACGCAAGCTGCAGCGTGTGGCGGACATGGCGGCGCTGGAAGCGGCCACCCAGGGCGGTATGTGCGGCTCGCAGCTGGCCGCCGACATCCAGGGCTATGTCACCGCCAGCGCGGCGAAGAACGGCTTCGTGCCCGGCACTGGCGACACCCTGGTGGGGACGCTGGGCAGTGTCAGCTTCTCTGCCGGTTATGGCAGTGCCGATTCTCAGCGGGTATTCAGTCCCGGCGGCGACCTGGCCGATTCCGTTCGCGTGCAGGCCACGCACAGCGTTCCGTCCAGCCTGGTACTCAACGTCGCCAGCCTGTTCAGCGGGGCCTCGACTACCACCGTGCTCAATGCCAAGGCCGTGGCGCGGCGCTCGGCGATGGCGGGGATTTCCGCCGGGAGCGGTGTGCTGAGCCTGGATTCGAGCAACTCGCCGTTGCTCAATGCCCTGCTCGGCGGGCTGCTGGGCACCAACCTCAACCTGGACGTGGTGACCTACCAGGGCATCGCCGGGGCCAACGTCTCGCTGCTTGCCCTGAGCCAGCAGCTCAAGGCCGCCGGGGTGAACCTCGAACTGGGCAAGATCGACAGCCTGCTGAACGCCAACGTCACCGCCGTGCAATTGCTCCAGGCCATGGTCAATGCGGCCGACTCTTCGCAACTGGCCGGGGTCAATACGGCGCTGCTGCGCACGGCGCTGGCCACCATCAACGTGCCGACGGCGCAACTGACCCTGGGGCAGATTCTCAGCGTGGTGGCGCCGGACAGCGTGCGCGATACGGCGCTCAGTGCCGGGGTCAATATGCTTGACCTGCTGATGGCCACGGCGCTGGTGGCGAACAAGAACAACGCAGTGAACCTCGATCTGAAGGGAAAGAGCATCGCTGGAGTTGTGCCGACCGTGAAGTTATGGGTCATCTCCCCGCCGACCATCGCCTATGGGTATCCGGGCAAGGACGGCGCCGGAAACTGGCGAACAGTGGCGAAGAACGCTCAAGTGCAATTGGAGGTGGGGGCCAACGCCAACCTGCTTGGGTTGAATCTGGTGAGGCTGGCGCTGAGCCTCAAGGTGGGTGTGGCGGAGGGTTATGCCGCGCTGGACACAATTCAGTGTGGAGGCGTGGGCAAACCCGTCACGGTCAATGTGAAGGCGCGGCCGGGCGTAGCGAGCGCCAGTCTCGATGCCAATGTCAGTCTGCTCTCCGGCGCCAATGGCAGTCTGGTTGGGGTGACCATCACCAACACCGGTACGGGAGCTACAGGTAGCAGCACGTCGACGTCTACCCAATTCGCCATTCCAGGAGAGCAATCCCTCAGCTTCCTGGTCAGCAGCCCTGCCGATCTGCCCAGCGCGGTAAAAAGAGTACAGAGCCCATTGGGATCATCGCTGGGGACGGGGCTGACCAGTCTGGCGAATTCCCTGACCATCAAGGTTGAGGCAGGCGGTAACTGCAACAACATCCTCAGTTGGCTGCTGTGTACATTGAGCAGTCTGGTGAGTTCGATTGTGCAGCTTGGTCTCGATCTCACGGGGGCACTGGGTGCACTGGTCACTGCGCTCGGCCAGCAACTGATTGACCCATTGCTGGCCTTGTTGGGCATCCAGACCGGCATCCTCGACGTGCGCCTGATCGACCTCCAGACCGGCGGCGCGGAGCTGCTGATCTGAAGATCGTCAGAGGGCGAGGCGGACTCAGTGCACCGCGCTGCTCTGCGAGGCGCTGGGAGAGATGGCGAGGGCGAGCTGGGTGCGGTTGTGCATGTGCATCAGCCGCAGCACCTGGGAGACATAGAGCTTCACGGTGTTCTCGGTGATCCCCAGATCGTAGGCGATCTGGTAGTTGGTCAGCCCCTTGCTCACCAGGCGCGCCACCGCCTGCTGGCGCGGCGAGAGCTTGTTGAACAGCGGGTTGTTGACCACCGGCGTCATCTGCTCGGCGTTGCTCGGCGCTGCGCTGGCCGCAGGCTCGGGCTGTTCCTGCTTGAGCGCGCCGCTGCTGGCCGGCTGGCCGCCACCACCATGGACTTCATACTTGATCTTGTGGATATCCCGCGAGATCGAGTTGAGCGATTCGGCGAGGTACTCCAGGCGCTGATTCACATGGCTCAGGCTGAGCTGGCTGCGGATGCGCTCGTGCAGGCGCGCCTCCAGGCGCTCCAGGCCCTTGAGCAGGTCCATCGGCGCCACCGGCTTCTGGTAGTAATCGGCGACGCCGACGCGCATGGCCTCGATCACTTCCTGGCTGCCTTGCTGGCCGGTGAGGATGATGGTCTCGAAGAACCGCGTCGCGCCGGCCACGTCCTTGAGCGCCTCGACCACGCGGATGCCGTTGTCGCGCCCCAGGCCCAGGTCGCAGATCACCAGGCCGATCGAGGTGTCATCGCGGAATCTCTGCAGGGCGCTGTCCTTGCTGTCGCTGACCACGCAGCGGTAGCCGCTGTTCTCCAGCAGCTCGGAAAGCTCCGTAGTGACCTGAGGCTCGTCATCGATGACCAGCACGCTGAAACGGCGATTGGCCGTTTTTTCCATGACTGCACGCTCCTTGAAGGAATACTTCCATTATTTTTATCGTCCGGCCGTTCAATTACCCTAGCCGGATCGTCCCATCAGGCGATGGATGGTATTAACCCTTAGCATATAGTCGTTAAGTTTGGATTCTGCCAATTGTCGGAATCATTTTTATTTGAGGAGTAACAGGGTCGTCAGAAGACCGGCGAATAGCGCGAAGATGAAAGGAAATGACTTGAACTTTGACGGTTGCAGTTTGGTTAATTGCGATTTGCAATTAGCCGGTAGTTTGTCCGAATCAATCAAAAGTTTGCTGGCGAGCATCAGCGCCACACAGAACAGGCAGGCCAGCGCCAGGGTGTACAGCACCGTCAGCGGGTCGCTGGCCAGGCCCAGGGCGATCAGCAGTTTCACATCGGCCGCGCCCAGCTTGCCCAGCCAGTAGCCCGGCACGCTGAGCAGCGCCGCCAGCAGCGCGGCGATCCCTGCCGCAAGCGGCGCATGGCCGGTCAGCGTGTGGCCGGTGAACAGCAGGAACAGCAGGGCGGCCAGTGCCCCGCCCAGCGTCAGCCAGTTGCTGACCCGCAGCCGTGCGAGGTCCTGGCCGGCACAGACGGCGAACCAGCCTAGCAGGCAGAGTTTGAACAGCATCGAGAATATCCTTATTCCGCAGCGGCGACGTCGACGCAGGCCAGAGGAGTTTTAAGGTATCTCGCACTCCAGCGCCATATTGCAATTGAAGCCAGAGCTGGTCGAATTTGGCTCGTAACGTTATTCCGATAAGCCATGAGGGCGAATCGCGGAAGAGCGCCTAGTATTGCTGGAGAGCGGTATTTATCCGATGGCGAGTATCTTCAGTAAAGTTCCGTTGTGCCGACAAGTTGAACGATCATTCAAGTTGATAGTTGGTTCGGGAGTATTGCGCATGAACGGAGTCGGCGGACGTGGCACTCAACGAGGCGCGGTGGCTATCGAGTTCGCCGGCGTATTCGTCCTGTTCTTCGCAGTTCTCTACGGACTGCTCGGTTATTGCGTGCCCCTGCTGATGTTGCAGTCGTTCAACGATGCGGCGGCGGCGGGCGCGCGAGTGGCCGTCTCGGTGAATCCCCAGGCTGCCGGTGGCTACAGCGCCGCCCTGAAAGCGGCTGTGGACAGCGCGGTGACCCAGCGCCTGAGCTGGATGCCGGCGAGTTGGCGCAACGGCTGCTACAGCGGGCAGTTCATGGACACCCCGGTGACCGAGACGGTCTCGGGGCGCCAGTACACGCGCGTCAGGGTGTGCGTCAGCTATCCCTACGCCACCTCGCCCATCGTCCCGCTACTGACCCTGCCGGGAATCGGCACGGTGCCGCGCCTGCCCGACGTGCTCAGCGGCACTGCCAGCGTCCTGCTCTGAGGCACCGGATGTTCGATTTCTGGCGCTCCAGGCCGCGTGGCCAGCATGAGATGAACGACAACCCGGCGCCGAGCCGGCCCCTGGCGGCCCGCCGGCGTCCGGCGCTGCCGGTGGAAGAGCTGGCCGAGCCCGTGGTGACCGGCCACTGGGACCTGTGGCTGGAACTGGACAGCCGCGACCGCGTCATCGCCCGCGGCGGCAGCCAGGCTCACCGTCTGCTCCCGCCGGTGCCGGGTAACGGTGACCTGCCGGGCTTGGGCGACTATCTGGACCGGCGCATACCCGGCGGCATGCAGGTGTCCAGCCTGCGAGGCGGTGAGCGGCTCGACCTGGTCCTGCGCAGCACCGGCGACCTGCCGCTGGTCTGTCGCTTCCAGGCGCTCCTGCAGGCCAACGAGCACTGCCTGTTGCTGGGCACGGACATCTCTGACCTGAATTGGCAGTCCGACAGCCAGCAGCACAAGCTGCAATGCCTGAACCTCAGCAAACTGCTGCTGGCGCGTCTGCGCCACAGCTCGCAGCGCCGCCTCGGTGAGGCTGTCGGCGAGGTGCTGGAGGCATTCTGCAGCAACTTCCACATGCGCAGCATGGCCCTGCTGCTGGAGGCCCCGGACCAGAGCCTGCGGGTCTTTGCCTGCTACATACAGCCCGGTTTCGACAGCCTGCTGCGGGAAAACCTGACGCTGCCCGGCGATGAGCTGCGGGCCGCCAGCGGTGCCTGCCTGCTGGGGGTCGATGAGAGCCCCTCGGAGCTGTTGCGCACCTTGTGCTGCGCCCAGCTCTACCTGATCCCGGCCCCCGTGCGCGGTGGGCGTCTGGCCGGGTTGCTGGCCGAGCCGATGGAGCATGGCGGCAGCTGGCCAGGGCTGGCGCCGAGTGACTGGCAGTACCTGGCGGAGATACTCACCAACCTCGTCCACGAACGTACCGAACTGCATAGCCTGCGCGACAGCAGCCGGCGCCTGACCCTGCTGCAGGACATGGTGGGCGGCGGCTGGTGGCGGTTGCACGTCGACGAGGGCCAGTTCGAACTGTCGCCGGCGGTGGCGGCGAGCCTGGGGTTGCCTGCCGGGCAGTTGCAGTTGGCGTTGGCCGACCTGCTGGGCCAGTTGCACCCGGCCGATGCCGATGAGCTCAGCCTGCGCCTGCGCAACCTGCAGCCGGGTGGGCGGCTGGTCCAGGACCTGCGCCTGCGCGGCGCGGCTTCCACCCAGACGCGCCGCTGGCTGCGCCTGCAGGGCCGGCGGCAGGCGCGCGCCGGTGACCAGTTGATGGACGGCGTGCTGCTCGATATCAGCGAAGGCAAGTTGCAGGAGGAGCAGGCGCTGGCCGCCCACGCCCGGCTGCGTAATCTGATCGACAGCGCACCGGTGGTGATCTACGTGCAGCGCGTGGAGGAGGGACACCTGATCCCTGAGTTCTACAGCGAGAGCGCCGGCAACCTGCTCGGCCTCGACCTGCAGGGGCAGAATTGGCAGGCGCTGGCTGAACGGGTACACCCCGAGGACCTGGAAACCTTCCTTGACCGTGGCCGCGAGCTGCTGCGCGAAGGCCGCGTGCGCACCGAGTACCGCTTGTGCGACAGCGCCGGAGAATGGCACTGGCTGTACGACGAGGCCAAGCTGTTGCGTGATATCCAGGGCATCCCGCAGGAGGCCGTCGGCCTTTGGCTGGACGTCACCGAGCAACACCTGGCCGCATTGCAGATCGCCGAAAGCGAGGAACGCTATCGCGTGCTGGTCGAGGATTCGCCAGCACTGATCTGCCGCTACGACCCCGATCTGCAACTGACCTTCATCAACCATACCTTTGCCCAGGTACTCGGTGAGCCGGTGGACGCGCTGCTCGGCCGGCGACTCGACGAGTGGCTCTCGGAGCAGGATTGCAGCGCCCTGCGCGCACGCCTGGTGGGCGGCGGCCAGAGCACGGCGGACGATTCCTGGGAGTTGCGCTTCTGCCTTCCCGGCCAGCGCAACCTCTGGCTGATCTGGTCGGACCGGCCGTTGCTGGATGCCGAGGGGCGGCTGGTGGAAATCCAGGCCGTGGGCCGCGACAACACCGCCGTGCGCCACGCCCAGCAGCAACTGGCCCAGGGCGCGAAGATGGCCAGCCTGGGCGAGATGGTCAGCGGCATGGCGCATGAAATGAAGCAGCCGCTGCACGTCATGCGCATGTCCCTCTATAACGCCCGGCAGAAACTCGGCGAGCCCGAATACCTGAAGGAAAAGCTCGAGCGTGCCGACGCGCAGATCGACCGGCTCTCGCGGGTGATCAGCCACATGGGGGTGTTCAGCCGCAAATCGGAGCTGGAAGCCGCGCCGTTCGATCCCTACGACGCCTGCGAAGGCGCCGTCGCCCTGTTGGGCGAAAGCCTCACGCAGCAGGGCATCACCCTCGAGTGCCGGCCTCCGGCGCAACGGGTGGTGGTGCGCGGCTATGCCGACCAGCTGGAGCAGGTGCTGATCAACCTGCTGGCCAATGCCCGTGACGCCCTGTTGGGACGGGGCGACGAAGGGGCGCGCTGGGTCGGCGTGTCGCAGGAGCCCTGCGCGGACCCCGGCTGGGTGGAACTGCACGTGCGCGATAATGCCGGCGGCATCGACCCGATGGTGATCGAGCGCATCTTCGAGGCCTTCTTCACCACCAAGCCCATCGGCAAGGGGACGGGGCTGGGCCTGTCGGTGAGCCACGACCTGATCCGCAACATGGGCGGCAGCCTGTCTGTGGACAACTTCAAGGGGGGCGCGCGCTTCGTCATCCGCCTGCCGCGGCAGGTCGTGACCCTCTGAGCGCCCCGATAGCCTGGCCCGGAAATGAAAAACGCCTGCAGATGCAGGCGTTTTTCATGGAGCGCGGCGCGGGATCAGCCGATGAAGCGCGAGGACAGCCAGAACAGGCCGGCAGACAGCGCGATCGACACGGGCAGGGTCAGCACCCAGGCCATGAGGATGTTGCGGATGGTGCTGCCTTGCAGGCCGCTGCGGTTCGCCACCATGGTGCCCGCCACGCCTGACGAAAGGACGTGGGTCGTGGACACCGGCAGGCTATAGATGTTGGCCATGCCGATGGCCGCGGTCGCGGTGAGCTGCGCGGCGATGCCCTGGGCATAGGTCATGCCCTGCTTGCCGATCTTCTCGCCGACGGTGAGCACCACGCGCTTCCAGCCAACCATGGTGCCGATACCCAGCGCCAGGGCCACCGCGATGATCACCCAGAAGGGGGCGTATTCGGTGGTGCTGGTCAGGTCCTTGCGCAGCTTCTCGAGGTCGGCCTTCTCGCGGGATGGCAGCTCGGACAGCTTGCCGACCTTCTTCGCGGTGTCGTCCAGGCACAGCAGGTAGCGGCGTACCTGGACGCGCTCGTCGTCGTTCAGCTCGGTGTAGCTGGAGACGCCGTGCAGGTCGCCCAGCAGGCCCTTGAGGGTCGCTTCGGTCTGCTTCGGCTCGCAGCGGTACAGGTCGGGCATGTCCGCTTCGCCGGCCTTGCCCAGTGCGAGCATCTCGCCGAGGGTGTCGGAATGGCGGTTGTAGAACTGCTGCAGGTGGATGGCGGCGTCGCGGGTGCGCTCGATCTGGTAGGTAGTGCTGTTCAGGTCGAGGACGAACTTGGCCGGGACGATGCCGATCAGTACCAGCATGATCAGGCCGATGCCCTTCTGGCCGTCGTTGGAGCCATGCACGAAGCTCACGGTCATGGCCGAGATCACCAGCACCAGGCGGTTCCAGAATGGCGGGTGCTTCTTCTCGTCGACGTCGCGGCGGGTTTCCGGGGTCTTGTGCATCTTCGACAGCGGGTACAGCCACTTCAGGCCGATCAGCAGGGCGCCGGCGACGATGAAGCCGGCCAGCGGCGAGAAGATCAGCGACAGGCCGATGTCGATGGCCTTGCCCCAGTTGATCCCGTCGGCCACCGGTACGCCGTTGATCAGCGCATTGGCCAGGCCTACGCCGAGGATCGAGCCGATCAGGGTGTGCGAGCTGGAGGCCGGGATGCCGAAGTACCAGGTGCCCAGGTTCCAGGTGATGGCCGCGGCGAGCAGCGAGAACACCATGGCCAGACCGTGGCCGGTGTTCACGTTGATCAGCAGTTCCACCGGCAGCAGGTGGACGATCGCGTAGGCGACGCCGACGCCGCCGAGCAACACGCCGAGGAAGTTGAAGATGCCGGAGAGGATCACCGCGCGGTACGGGGACATGGCCTTGGTGTAGATGACCGTGGCCACCGCGTTGGCGGTGTCGTGGAAGCCGTTGATGAACTCGAACGCCAGGACGAATGTGAGTGCCAGCACCAGGCTGATACCCACCCAGAGATCGAGTCCGCTGAAGAGATCGAACATGAAAATTCTATGACCGGTCGGAGACGGGGCGGCGATTATGCCAGAAGCTTGGAGCACCGTATTTAGCCTGAAACGGTTTCTCCAATTTGCGCGACGCCTCGTCGCACGGCGCTTTCAGGCAGGGTGGAAAAAGCTTGCAATGCTTCCACGCGGGCCGCCGGCCCATCGGATGAGTGTTTGCAGGTCAACTGGCGGGCTCCCCCACGGAGCGCTGCTCGCCCATCGCGTCAAGACTTCCCACAACAGATTCGGGCGGGTCTTTCAGCCTGGGGCCGTACCTGCGATTTAAACGGAAGCGGCTTCCTGATCCTTTTTCAGTCTTTCTTCTTCGATTCTTTCCAGTTCCCGGTCGAAGGCCTTGTCCTGCACGCTGGGTCGCTTGCGCCAGGGTTTCTTGCCGGGTTCGGGCTGGGCGGCATAAAGGGTCACTTCGCCGCCCTGTTCATCCTTGAAACGTTGCTCCTGGCGCTCCAGTTCCGCGCGCAGTTCGTCTTTGGTCACGATCATTCCTGATGACAAATAGCTGATGACTTGAAGAGGGTGACTCGCAGCTGATGACGATGGGCCGATCGCTGGCAGTCGACATCCTGCCTGGGCGACGCCCTGCAAGTGTAGACGCTCAGCTTGCACTGGCGTGCCGGCTGCAAAAACGGCGCGGATTATAACCTTTCGCGGGGGGAGGTCGGGCGGTGATCGCCGACGGACGGTTTCAGCCCACTAGTGGCGTGGGCTGAATTACCTCAGCCGGTGCGGCCGAGGTTCAGTTCACCGATCTTTTCCAGGCGCGCGCGGACGATGTTGCGGCTGATGCCCAGCAAACGGCCGGTCTGCAACTGGTTGCCATGGCAGAAGTGGTAGGCGGTGCGGAACAGCACTTCCTCGACGTGCTCGTAGAGGTCGGGCTTGTTGCTTTCGAACAGCTCCAGCAACGCCTGTTCCAGGGTGGCCTCGACGCGGGGAGCGTGGGCATGGGGGAAGGTTTCGTGGCGCAGTGAGTCGTGGCGCGGCGAGGACGGCAGCTCGGCGAGTTGCAGGTCAGCCGGCTGCACCTGCTGGTTGCGGCACACCAGCAGGGCGTGGTGGATGGCGTTCTCCAGCTCGCGGATATTGCCCGGCCAGGTGTGACCCAGCAGCTTGCGTTCGGCCTCGGGGCTCAGGGACGCGCGGTTATAGCCCAGGCGCTGGCAGTGCTCTTCCAGGAAGAACTCGGCCAGCGGCAGGATGTCGCCAGGGCGCTCGCGCAGCGGGGGCAGACGGATGGTGGCGACGTGCAGGCGGTAGAACAGATCCTCGCGGAAATGCCCGGCCACCACGGCGTCGGCCAGATTGACGTTGGTGGCGGCGACCACCCGCACGTTGATCGGCACCGGTGTGCGCGAGCCGAGGCGCACGACTTCGCGCTCCTGCAGCACGCGCAGCAGTTTCACCTGCATGTTCAGTGGCAGGTCGCCGATCTCGTCGAGGAACAGCGTGCCGCCATTGGCCGACTCGAACCAGCCGGCCTTGCTGCTGGTGGCGCCGGTGTAGGCGCCCTTTTCGTGGCCGAACAGTTCGCTTTCCACCAGCGTCTCGGAGAACGCGCCGCAGTTGACCGCCACGAAGGGCGCGCCGCTGCGGCGGCTGAGCTTGTGGATATGTCGCGCAACCAGCTCCTTGCCGGTGCCGGTCTCGCCGATGATCAGCGCGTTGGCCTCGCTGGGCGCCAGACGCTCGATGCGGTTGAGCAGCTCCTGCGAGCGCGGGTCCTTGAACACCAGCACCGTGGCGCGGACCGACTTGGTTTGCTCGCGGGCATTGGGAAGGGTCAACAGCGACATGGCAGGTTCCTGGCGTACCGAATGGGTGGCAGCGCCATACTGCGGCATTTTTTATATTTCAAAAAATTATCAATTCGAATTTATATATAACCTTTTTCATTTTGGTGCAGTGGAAACCATCACGGGCTGGGTGGGATGACATGCTGCATCGCGGCCTGGGCCTCGCGAATGCTGGGCTGCAAGCTACGCTCAGAGTGGAAATTCCATCCTGGGAGATCACTCCATGACCACCGTTCGGATTCCGCTGCTCGTCCTGGCTCTGCTTTTTTCGGCGCAAGGCTTTGCCGCCACCGCCGCGCAGACCGCGCAGCAGGAGAAGATGAAAACCTGTAACGCCGACGCCACCACCAAGGCGCTCAAGGGCGATGAGCGCAAGGCGTTCATGAGCACCTGCCTGAAGGCTGGCGGGGGCGAAACCAAGGCGACGACGGCGCAGCAGGAAAAGATGAAGACCTGCAATGCCGATGCGACCAAGAAGGCGCTCAAGGGTGATGAACGCAAGGCGTTCATGAGCACCTGTCTGAAGAAGTGAGGGCGGAGCGCGGCAGGGCCGCGCGGGTCAGGAAAAAGGGCAGCCATGGCTGCCCTTTTTCATGGAGTCTGTTTCACCGATCCGGCGTCACAGGCCCGAGAAAACCAGCCAGGCCGTGGCCAGGGCGTAGAGGACGATCACCGCATCCATGCGCAGCGCAGGCGGGAGTCGCCGCACCAGGTTCATGTCCTGGCTACCGCGGACCAGAAGCCCTGGGCATTGCGGAAGGGCTGGCGGGCCATCTGTTCGGGACGGGTGATGCCGTCGGCACGCAGGGCGTTGACGAGGGCAGAAAAGGACTTCGCGCTGTAACTCATGATCGGGCTCCCGATGCTTTCTCTCCTTGGGGTGGAGCTATGAAAACACCTGGGCCACTATCGACGGAAATGGATCGTCTTAAGGGTGACCATCGATGAAATTGATGGAAGGCCAGGTCAGCTCCAGCTGGCTCCTGAAACGCCGTGCCTCGCCGGTGACCGGGTCGATGAACTGCAGTTGCCGGGCCAGCAGCTTCAGCGGCTTGTCGAAGTCTTCCGGTGGACGCTCGCCGCGCGGCGGTAGCGTCGGGTAGAGCGGATCGAAGCACAGCGCAGCGCCCAGGCCGGACATGTGCACGCGCAACTGATGGCGTTTGCCGGACACCGGGTGCAAGCCATAGCGCCACAGTTCGCCACGCTGCTCCAGCACTTCGATGCGTGTTTCGCTGTTGGGCTCGCCGGCCACTTCCTGCATGCGGATGAACGGATCGCCCTCGACCATCCGCGAGCGATGCACCAGCGGGAACTCCCGTTGCGGCAGCGCAGGCGCGATAGCCTCGTACAGCTTGTCGATGCGCCGCTCGCGGAACAGCGCCTGGTAGGCATCGCGGTTGTCCGGGTTGGCGGAGAACAGCACCAGCCCGGCGGTAAGCCGGTCGATGCGGTGCAGCGGCACCAGCTGCGGGTTGTCCAGACGCCTGGAGAGTCGGGCGAGGAGGGTTTCCTCGACGTACTGGCCGGCGGGCGTCACCGGCAGGAAGTGCGGCTTGTCGGCCACCACCAGGTGCTCGTCGGCATACAGGATGCTTTCCTGGAAGGGGATCGGGATTTCCTGCGGCACCTCGCGGAAGTAATGGATGCGCAGCGCTTCGCGGTAGGGGTGCTCGGGGCCGATGGGCTGGCCGTGGTTGTCCAGCACCTTGCCGCGCGCCATGCGATCCAGCCAGGTGTCGCGGCTGATCGCCGGGAAGCGCGCGCACAGGCAATCGAGCACTGTCGTCCAGGGACCGGCGGGCAGGTGCAGGATGCTGGCGCGTTGCTGGGCGGTGGAGAAGGGGGAGCTGGACATGCAGGCAGGCGACCGGGTTCGACAGGCTGCGCATTAGGCCGCAGCGGTGTGGCGGCCGTCAAAGCCGCCACGACTTCCGGTACGTTTCCCGGCTGCTCTCAGGTGGGAATCGGGTTGATCTCCACCGTGATGTGCGCCAGCTCCTCATGGACCTGCAGGCGCTGGCGCACCAGCTCGGGCGTCAGCGCGCTGCTGCTGGCGAGGCTGACGATGCAGGCGTAGCGCGACTTGCCCACGCGCCACAGGTGCAGGTCGGTGATGCGTGCCGGATACGGCAACTCGGCGACCACCTCGCGGATTTCCTCCACCACCGGGTCGTTCATCTCCGCGTCCAGCAGCACCCGGCCGCTCTGCTTGAGCAGGCCGACCGACCACACGGCTACCAGCACGGCGCCGATGATACCCATCAGTGGATCGAGCCAGGCGGCGCCCCAGATCAGGCCGCCGATCAGGGCGATGATCGCCGCCACCGAGGTGGCGGCGTCGGCCAGCACGTGCAGGTAGGCGGCGCGCAGGTTCAGGTCGTGGCCATGGTCGTGATGGTCATGGCCGTGGTGATGGTCGTGGCCATGATGGTGATCGTGGCCAGGGTGATGGTGCTCGCCGCGCAGCAGCCAGGCGCAGGCGAGGTTCACCAGCAGGCCGACGACCGCGATGGCGATGGCCTGCTGGTAATGGATCGGCGAAGGGGAGAGCAGCCGTGCGACCGACTCGAACATCATCAGCGCCGCCACGCCCAGCAGCAGGATGGCGCTGGTGTAGCTGGCGAGAATCTCGATCTTGAAGGTGCCGAAGGCGAAGCGCGCATCGCCCTTGAAACGCCGCGCCGCCACGTAGGCGAAGAACGCCAGCCCCAGCGCCAGGGCGTGGGAGCTCATGTGCCAGCCGTCGGCCAGCAGCGCCATGGAGTTGAAGATCCAGCCGCCGGCGATCTCCACCACCATCATCACGACGGTCAGCAGCGCGGCGCGCAGGGTATTGCGCTCGGCCAGGGGGTTGCCTTCATGGAACTGGTGGTCGTGACGACCGTCTTGCGGGTGGGCGGCGTGCTGCATGATGATGGTCCGTAGGATCAGTCTGGATACTATACCCCAGTATACCTTTGGAGTTTTGACGTGGGACATACCATCAAGGACCAGAAGAAGCTGCTGACCCGGGTTCGGCGCATCAAGGGCCAGAGCGAGGCGCTGGAACGGGCGTTGGAGGCGGGCAGCGAATGCGCGGCGATCCTGCAGCAGATCGCCGCCATCCGTGGTGCGGTGAACGGCCTGATGGCCGAGGTGCTCGAAGGTCACCTGCGCGACCACCTGGGTGCCGAGGACCGCACGCCGGCGCAGCGCCACGAAGACCTGGAACAGGTCATGGGCGTGCTGCGCTCCTATTTGAAGTAAGCGCCCGCCGAATCAGTTCGACAGCCGCACCGCCAGCTCGTCGGCCTCCTCGGTCCAGTCCGAATCCTGCTGCAGCGCCTCGCGCAGGAACTGTGCCTGGGCCTTGTTCCAGAACGGCGCCTCCGGCAGCTTCTGGCCCTCGGCGAGGCGGTGGCTGCCGAGGAAGGCATCGATGTCCTTGCGCCCGTCGGGCAGGCCCAGTTGCTTGAACAGGGCGCTCAGGCTGTGCTGGCTGGTATCCATGAGGATCTCCTGGGTTGACGTGGGCGCGCCACCACGGCGCGCGGCAATGCAACAACTATAGGAGCCCCTGCCGGCGGGCAAGGTTCGGATTGGCAAGTCGAGCGGAAATAGATAGCCTGCTTTCAATCGTTCCCGTGCATGCTCCACCACCCACCGTCAGGCCCGTCCATGAGCTCGTCCGAGCAGCGAACTGCCTCTGTCACCCTGCGCATCCTCGCCACCGTCTTCTTTACCTTCGTCCTGTTCCTGAGCATCGGTCTGCTGCTGCCGGTGCTGCCCGGTTTCGTCCATGAGGGCCTGGGTTATTCCACCGTGGTTGCAGGGGGGGTGATCGGCCTGCAATACATTTCCACCCTGGTCTCGCGGCCGCTGGCGGGCTACCTGACCGATACCTACGGCGCCAAGCGCGCCGTGCTCCAGGGCCTGGGCGTGCTGGGCTGTGGCGGTGTGCTGGTGCTGGTTTCCACCAGCCTGGAATCGGTGGCCTGGCTGAGCCTGATCCTGCTGCTGGGCAGCCGCCTGCTGTTCGGCCTGGCCCAGGGGTTGCTGGGTATCGGCACGGCGAGCTGGGGCATAGCCCTGGTGGGCACGCAGAACACCGCCAAGGTGATTTCCTGGAACGGCATCGTCAGCTATGGCGGCATCGCCATCGGCGCGCCGCTGGGGGTGATGATGTCGGCGTCGGTCGGCCTGTGGAGCCTGGGCGTGAGCATCCTCGTGCTCACCGCGCTGGGCTGGCTGGCGGCCCGCGGGCGCGACGAGGTGCCGACCATCTCCGGCACGCGCATGGCCTTTCACGCCGTGCTCGGCCGCGTGCTGCCCTACGGACTGTGCGTGATGCTGGGCTCCATCGGCTTCGGTACCCTGGCGACCTTCATCACCCTCTATTACGGCAGCCAGGGCTGGGTGAATCCGGCCTGGTGCCTGACCGCCTTCGGCGTCTGCTTCGTCGGCGCCCGGCTGATCTTCTCCGGCATGGTCAATCGTTTCGGCGGTTTCGCCGTCGCGGTGGTCTGCCTCGGCGTCGAGGTCTTCGGCCTGCTGCTGCTGTGGCAGGCGCCGGGGCCGGGTTTTGCGTTGCTCGGCGCGGCGCTTACCGGCTGCGGCCTGTCGCTGGTCTACCCGTCTCTGGGCGTCGAAGCGGTCCTGCGCATCCCGGCCAGCAGCCGCAGCGCCGGGCTGGGCGCCTACGCGCTGTTCTTCGACCTGGCCATGGGCATTGCCGGCCCGCTGATGGGGCTGGTTGCCGCCGGCCATGGCTACGCGTCGATCTTCCTGGTCGCTGCGGGGCTGGCGGCTTGCGGGTTCGTCATCTGCTTCGGGTTGCTTCGTTTCACCAAGCAGCAGCACGAGGAATTGCCCAAAGCGTGAGGCTCAGGGTGCGTAGGAGCGGACTTTGTCCGCGATCGACTCCCGGCGCGCCTGGGACCTATCGCGGACGGAGTCCGCTCCTACCTCAAGGCATCACACCGGCGGAAAGGCTTTGAAAACCTCCAGCGCCTCGGCCTGCTCCGCCCAGTCGCGCACCGCCGGGTAGCTGTCCGCCGGGATGTCTGCGGAGTGCAGCAGCTGCACGAAGGTCCAGGCTACGGCGATGCTCAGCCCGGCCTGGTCCAGCGCTGCGCCGGCGTCCAGCGAAATCCCGCGCAGTTCGCTCTCCAGTTGCGCCAGGGCGGCGTGCAACTGCTGGTCGACCCGCTCCTGCCAGGTGGCGAGCTGCTTGTCCTGCGGCCGCTGCTGCTCGTAGTAGCGCTGCACCGCCTTTTCCATGACCGCCAGGGCCAGCCCCAGCAAGCGTGTGGCGCGCACCCGGGCGGCCGGCTCGGTGGGCATCAGGCTGCGCCCGGCGAGATGTTCGAAGCAGTCGATGATCAGCGTGGAGTCCATCAGCACCTGGCCGTCGCCCAGCACCAGCGTCGGCGCCTTCACCACCGGATTGATGCCGCGGAATTCTTCATAGGTGCGGAACACCGACAGCGACTGGTGGCTGAACTCGATGCCGAGCAGGCGCAGGGTGATGGCGACACGGCGCACGTAGGGCGAGTCGAGCATGCCGATCAGGTGCGGAAGCTTCTGTTGCATGGGCACATCCTGTTAGGGGAAATTGCAAAGCGGCTGGCGCGGTATTCCGCGCGATGGCCATGAATCTAGCGGCTTTGGTCGCTGGGAAATAGCGACTATTAATGACCAATCTGGTTAGGAAAACTTACATGAGCGCATTGCCGCCGCTCTCCGCACTGCGCAGCTTCGAGGCCGTGGCCCGGCTTGGCAGCGTGACCCTCGCTGCCGGCGAACTGCACGTCACGCATTCGGCCATCAGCCAGCAGGTGCGCCAGTTGGAGAGCCTGCTGGGCGTCACCCTGCTGCAGCGCGAGGGGCGGGGCTTGCGCCTGAGCGAGGAAGGCCGTCTCTACGCTCTGCAGATTCGCGGCGCGCTGCGTGATATCGCCGAGGCGACTCGCCTGGCGAAGGCGCGTCCGGGCGAGGATGAACTGGTGGTGGCGCTCACTCCCTCCTTCGGCCAGAAGTGGCTGCTGCCGCGCCTGCCGGGCTTCCGTGCGACTTATCCACAGTACCGCCTGCGCCTGCTGGCCAGCCTGGAAGTGATGGACCTGCGCCAGGGCCTGGCCGACGTGGCGATCCGCATCGGCCAGGGCCACTGGGAAGGGTTGGCGCAGGAATACCTGTTCGAAGATGAAGTGGTGGTTGTTGCCGCGCCGGACTTCAACGGTGGGCGTCTGCCCCGGACGCCAGCAGAAATCCTCCGCTGCCCGCGTGTCACCGGCTTCGAGTCCTGGCTGGGGTGGTGCCAGGCGGCGGGCGTGGCAGTACCGCAGGAGGCGGCGGAGTTCGTGGTGAATGACTCGAACCTGAGCATCGAGGCGGTGCGCATGGGGCAGGGGATCGGTCTTGAGCGACGCAGCCTGGTGGCCGGCGCGCTGGAAAGCGGCGAGCTGGTTGCGCTGAGTGATCTGCGTGTGCCCTACGGCTTCCCCTACTGGCTGGTCTGGCCCGAGCGCGAGGCGACCCAGGCCAAGGTGGCGGCCTTTGCCGGATGGTTATCGGGGGAGGTGGGGCGTTACCTGAAAGACATCGCCTGAGGCCGGGCAGTCCGCTCCTGCAACAGCCTGCGAGGCTCGCTGCCTGCTCTGAGGGGGCCGACTCGCGCCGGCCCTGGCCTGCCTCAGAAGACTTCTTCGATGTAGTGGATCGGGTAGTCGGGGCTCTTGTACTTGCCGATCCTGCCGCGCTTGGGCAGCTTCACTTCCTCGCGCGGGAGGGATTTATACGGCACGTGCTTGAGGATGTGGCTGATGACGTTCAGGCGCACGCGCTTCTTGTCCTCGGAGGGCGCGACGATCCAGGGGGCCCAGGGCGAGTCGGTGGCGGCGAACATCAGGTCGCGGGCGCGGGTGTACTCGTCCCAGCGGGTGAAGGACTTCACGTCCATCGGCGAGAGCTTCCAGATCTTGCGGCCGTCGGTAATGCGGTCCCTCAGGCGGCGCTCCTGCTCCTCGGGGCTGACCTCCAGCCAGAACTTCAGCAGGATGATCCCCGACTCGGTGAGCATGCGCTCGAACAGCGGCGTCACGGCGAGGAACTTGTCCGCCTGTTCCTCGGTGCAGAACCCCATCACGCGCTCGACGCCGGCGCGGTTGTACCAGCTGCGGTCGAAGATCACGATTTCGCCGGCGGACGGCAGGTGCTTGATGTAGCGCTGGGCGTAGAGCTGGGATTTCTCCCGTTCGGTAGGCGTGGGCAGGGCCACCACGCGGAACACCCGCGGGCTGACGCGCTCGGTGAGCGCCTTGATGGTGCCGCCCTTGCCCGCACCGTCGCGGCCCTCGAAGATGATGCAGACCTTCAGGCCCTTGCTCACCACCCACTCCTGCAGCTTGACCAGCTCCACCGACAGCTTGCGCAGGTGTTCCTCGTAGTCCTTGTTCTTCATCTTCCCGGTCTGTTCGGGGGCCGGGTTCTTTGCCTTGCTCTTCTTACCCATCATTTCCTCCATGGCTGGCCTGGAACGGCCGTGGAATCAGCATAGCCGTTAGCCGGAGGAGCGAACTGTGAAGCAGTCAGTTTCGAAAATGTAGGAGAGTCCCGGTAGCTCATGGGTTTAGGTGAAGACAGGTGTCAGGCGTTTCGCTGTGGTGGCGGAATCCTCCTGTCGGGTGGGAAAAAAGGCTGCTGCGGCCCGCGGTTTTTGGTGAAATGCCGCTCATCCCTCGCGGTGCGTCAGCGCCGCCCGCCCGTTCCTGGAGACGCTATGACCGAGCAGCGACTGACCCCCGGCCTGATGGTGATCCATGGCAACCATCCGGAAGCGCTGCGTGACCTGCTGGTGCAGTGGATGAGCCGGCATCCGCTGGCGCCGCTGGAGAACGAAGTCATCCTGGTGCAGAGCAACGGCATCGCCCAGTGGCTGAAGCTGGCGCTGGGGCGCGACGTGGCGGATGGCGGCTGCGGCGTCACCGCCGCGCTGGACGTGCAACTGCCCGCGCAGTTTCTCTGGCGCGCCTATCGCGGCGCGCTGGGCCGCGATGAAATTCCCGAAGTCTCGGTGCTCGACAAGGGGCCGCTGACCTGGCGGCTGATGCGCCTGCTGCCGACGCTGCTGGCGCGCGACGAATTCGCCACCCTGCAGCGCTTCCTCGCCGACGACGCCGACCTGCGCAAGCGCCATCAGTTGGCCGAGCGCCTGGCCGATCTGTTCGACCAATACCAGGTCTACCGCGCCGACTGGCTGGAGGACTGGAGTCGCGGCGTCGACCAGTTGCGCCTGGCCAACGGCGGCGTACGCGAGCTGGAGACCGACAACCGCTGGCAGGCTGCGCTGTGGCGCGCGCTGCTCGATGATGTCGGACCCGAAGGCCTGGCCACCAGTCGCGCCGGTGTGCACGGACGCTTCATCGAAAAACTGAAGAACGCCGGGAACCTGCTGCCCAACCTGCCGCGCCGGGTGGTGGTGTTCGGCATTTCCGCCATGCCCGCGCAGACGGTGGAGGCGCTTGCCGTGCTGGCGCGCCATGCCCAGGTATTGCTCTGCGTGCACAACCCCTGTCGCCACCACTGGGCCGACATCGTCGCCGACAAGGACTTGCTGCGCCACGAGTACCGTCGTCAGCGCCGTCGCGCCGGCACCCCGGAGCTGCTCAGCGACGACCAGCAGCACCAGTACGCCCAGCCGCTGCTGGCGGCCTGGGGCAAGCAGGGGCGCGACTACATCAACCTGCTCGACCAATACGACGACCCGGAAAGCTACCGCGCGCGGCTGGGCGCGGTGAGCAACGGGCGCATCGACCTGTTCAGCGAGGTGGAGCCGGGCAGCCTGCTCGGTCAGTTGCAGGACGACATCCTCGAACTGCGGCCGCTCAACGAGACCCGCGAACACTGGCCGGCGGTCGACCCGCAGGCCGATGACTCGGTGCGCTTCCACGTCGCCCACAGCGCGCAACGGGAAGTGGAAATCCTCCACGACCAACTGCTCGCGCGCTTCGACGCCGATCCCACGCTGCGCCCGCGCGACGTGATCGTCATGGTTCCGGACATCAACCCCTACGCGCCGCACATCGAAGCGGTGTTCGGCCAGATCGGTCGCGACGACAAACGCTTCATCCCCTACACCCTGGCCGACCAGGGCCAGCGTGGCCGCGAACCGCTGCTGGTGGCGCTGGAACACCTGCTGCGGCTGCCCGACAGCCGTTTCGCGGTGAGCGAAATCCTCGACCTGCTGGACGTCGCCGCGGTGCGCGCGCGCTTCGGCCTGGCTGACGCCGACCTGCCGCTGCTGCGCCGCTGGATCGATGGCGCCGGCGTGCGCTGGGGCCTCGATGGCCAGCAGCGCGAACGCCTCGGCCTGCCCGCCGCCGCCGAAGCCAACAGCTGGCGCTTCGGCCTGCGGCGCATGCTGCTGGGCTTCGCGGTAGGCGAGGGCGACGCCTTCCAGGGTATCCAGCCGTATGCGGAAATCGGCGGGCTCGACGCTGCCGCCCTCGGCCCGCTGGCCGGGCTGCTCGGGGCGCTGGAGAAGGCTTGCGACCTGCTTGCCGAGGACGCCGACGCGGCGACCTGGGTGCAACGCCTGCGCAACTTGCTGGAAGACTTCTTCCAGGTCACCGATGACCATGACGAGCTGTTGCGGCAGAAGCTGGTGGACCTGCTCGACGACTGGCTGAAAACTTGCGAGTACGCCTGTTTCACCGACCTGCTGCCGCTCTCGGTGGTGCGTGAGGCCTGGCTCGGCGGCCTGGACGCGGGCGGCCTGAACCAGCGCTTCCTCGCTGGCGCGGTGAGCTTCTGCACACTGATGCCGATGCGCGCGATCCCCTTCCAGCTGGTCTGCCTGCTGGGCATGAACGACGGCGACTACCCGCGTCCGCAATCGCCGCTGGACTTCGACCTGATGCGCAACGACTACCGCCCCGGCGACCGTTCGCGGCGCGAGGACGACCGCTACCTGCTGCTCGAAGCGCTGCTCTCGGCGCGCCGCCAGCTCTACGTCAGCTGGGTTGGCCGGAGCATCCGCGACAACAGCGAGCGGCCGCCGTCGGTGCTGGTCGGCCAGTTGCGCGACCACCTCGCCGCCGGCTGGCACGGCACCGACGGCAGCGGCCTGCTGCACGGACTGACCCTGGAGCACCCGCTGCAACCCTTCAGCCGCGCCTATTTCGATGCGCCCTCGGGGCAGGGCATCGATGGCCTCTATACCTACGCCCGTGAGTGGCGCGACGTGCACCGCGAGCACGAGGGCGAGGCGAACGACGCGCCGCTGTCGCCGCCGGTGCTGGACGCACCCATCGGTCTGCGCGTGCTCTCGGACTTCCTCGCCAACCCGGTCGGCGCCTTCTTCCTGCAACGCCTGAAGGTGCGCTTCGGCGAGGAGCAACTGACCGGCCAGGACGAAGAACCCTTCGAGCTGAACGGCCTGGACGTCTGGCAGTTGCAGTTCGAACTCTGCGAGCGCCTGCGTCCGTGGGTGGAGCAGCACTGGCAGGCTGACCAGCTGGCCGGGCAATTGAGCGCCCAGGTCGAACGCCTGCGCCGCGAGGGCCGGCTGCCGCTGGCGGCCTTCGGGGACTTCTCCGCCCAGGCGCTGGTAGCGCCGCTGCATGACCTGCTGGCGCGTTATCGCGAACAGCTGGAGCACTGGTCGCAGGTGGAAGACGAACAGCGCGAGCTCGATCACCAGCACGCCGGCATCGAGCTGGCCGACTGGCTCGGCGGCCTGCGTCGCAACGCCGACGGCCAGCTCGCCAGCCTGCAACTGGTCAGCGGCAAGCTGCATGAAGGCAAGGGCTACAAATGGCATGGGTTGGTGCGCCCGTGGGCGCGCCACCTGGCGCTGCAGCTGTGCGGAGAGCCGGTGACCAGCGTGCTGGTCGGCCTGACCGGCACGCTGGAGTTACCGCCGCTGCCGGCGCAGGAAGCCCGCGCCGAACTGGATGCGTTGATGGATGCCTGGTTCCAGGGCATGAGCCGCCCGCTGCCGGTCGCCTGCAAGGCGGCGTTCGCCTGGCTGGCCGCTGGCGATGACGAAGACCGCGCGGCCCGCGAGGCTGCCAAGCGCTATGACGGCGGCTTCAACCTGAGCGGCGAGGCGGCGTCTTCTCCGGCGCTGGCGCGGGTCTACCCGGACTTCGCCGCGCTCAATGCCAGCGACGAATTCGCTGCCTGGGCGGAAAAACTGTACGGACCGCTGTTCGCGATTCTGCAGCGCAAGGAGGAGGCCGTATGAGTGCCGTCGAGCTCAACCCTCTCGACTTCCCGCTGCATGGCAGCCGGCTGATCGAGGCCAGCGCCGGCACCGGCAAGACCTTCACCATCGCCTTGCTCTACGTGCGCCTGGTCCTCGACCACGGCGGCGAGCAAGCCGCCTTCGGCCGGCCGCTGAGCCCGCCGGAAATCCTCGTGGTGACTTTCACCGAAGCTGCGACCCAGGAACTGCGCGAGCGTATCCGCGCGCGCCTGGGTGAGGCCGCGCGTTGCTTTGCCGAGCCCGAACAGAAGCACGACGGCCTGCTGGTGAAGCTGCGCGACAGCTACGCCGCCGAGCGCTGGCCCGGCTGTGCACGCCTGCTACGGCTGGCCGCCGAATGGATGGACGAGGCCGCCGTCTCCACCATCCACAGCTGGTGCTACCGCATGCTGCGCGAGCACGCCTTTGACAGCGGCAGCCTGTTCACCCAGGACCTCGCCGCCGACCAGAGCGAACTGCTCGCCGAAGCCGTGCGCGACTACTGGCGGCGCAACTTCTACCCGCTGGGCGTGGCGGCGGCCAACGCCGTGCGCCATTGCTACGCCGGCCCCGAGGCGCTGGCCCGTGCCCTGCAACCGTTGCTGGCGGCGCAGGAGGCCGGCTTCCGCTACGCCGACCAGCCGCTGACGGCCCCGGCCTCGCTGGCCGAACTGCTGGAGGACACCGGCCGGTTCTACGATGAACTCGCTGCTGCCGAAGCGCACGCCCGTGAAGCCTGGGCGGCGGATCGCCAGGGCGTCGCCGAACTGCTGCGCAACCTGCGCGGCGAACTCAACGGCAACAGCTACCGCGGCAAGGATGACGACGCCGTGTTCGCCGGCTGGATCGAAGCGCTGGATGCCTGGAGCGAAGGCGCCGATGCACCGGACAACCTTGCCAAATTCGGCCAGACGCGGATCAAGGTGAAAGCCAAGGCCGTGGTGCCGGAGCACCCGGCGCTGCTGGCCATCGATGCCTGGGTCGAGCGCTCCGAGCAGCGCCCGGAGATCGCCCCGCAACTGCTGCTGCACGCCCTCGGCGAAGTACGGCACAACCTCGAAGTGGAAAAGCAGAAGCGCGCTGAACTGGGCTTCGATGACCTGCTGGTGCGCCTCGATCGCGCCCTGGCCGGCAGCGGCGGCGAGCGGCTGGCCGAACGTATCCGTGAGCAGTTCCCGATCGCGCTGATCGATGAATTCCAGGATACCGACCCGCTGCAGTACCGCATCTTCGAACGCGTCTACCGCATTTCGGAGAACCCGAGGAACCTCGGGCTGTTCATGATCGGCGACCCCAAACAGGCGATCTACGCCTTCCGCGGCGCCGATATCCACACCTACCTGCGCGCTCGCGCCGCGACGGCCGGGCGGCACTACACGCTGGGTACCAACTACCGCTCCACGCTGGCGATGGTCAATGCCGCCAACCGCTGTTTCCTGTTTGCCGAAGGCCACCCGCGCGGCGCGTTCCGCTTCGCCGTGGAAGGGCAGGAAAACCCGGTGCCGTTCCTCAACGTCGAAGCACGTGGCCGCGATGAAACACTGTTGCTGGAAGGCAGCGAAGCACCGGCCATGACCTTCTGGCAGTTGGAGAAAGGCGGCGAAGTCTGCCGTTCCGGTGAGTACCGCGAGGCAATGGCGGCGAGCAGCGCCAGTGCCATACAGCGCTGGCTCAGCTCTGCGCAGAGCGGCTTCCGTGACGCCGATGGCCAGTGGCGTGCGCTGCGTCCGGCGGATATCGCCATCCTCGTGCGTGGCCGCAGCGAGGCCGAAGCCGTGCGCAGCGAGTTGGCAAGGCGCCGGCTGGCCAGCGTCTACCTGTCCGACCGCGACTCGGTGTTCGACAGCCCCGAAGCCGTCGACCTGCTGCACTGGCTGCGCGCCTGCGCCGATCCCGGTGACGATGGCGCCCTGCGCATCGCCCTGGCGACCCGCAGCCTGGCGCTGGACTGGGCGACCCTGGAGCGGCTGAACCAGGATGAGCGCTTCTGGGAAAACATGGTGCTGCGCTTCCGTGACTACCGCATGCTCTGGCAGCAGCAAGGCGTGCTGCCGATGCTGCGCCGCCTGCTCGCCGACTTCGCCCTGCCGGCGCGCCTGCTGCGCGAAACCGACGGCGAACGCAGCCTGACCAACCTGCTGCACCTGGCCGAATGGCTGCAGCGCGAGGCCGTGGAGCTGGACGGCGAACACGCCCTGCTGCGGGTGCTCGCCGAGCAGCTGGAGAGTCCGTCCAGCGAGGAAATCCTCCGCCTGGAGAGCGACGCCGACCTGATCAAGGTGGTGACCATCCACAAGTCCAAGGGCCTGGAGTACCCGCTGGTGCTGCTGCCCTTCATCTGCACCTGGCGCGAACTGGACGGCAAGAGCGGTACGCCGCCGAGCTTCCAGTCCGGCGAGTCGCGGGTGGTCGAACTGTCCCGCGACAAGGAGCTGGCCAAGGCCGCCTTCCAGCTGGCCAACGACGAGCGCCTGAGCGAGGACATGCGCCTGCTCTACGTGGCCCTGACCCGTGCGCGCCACGCTGTTTGGCTGGGCATGGCGCCGCTGGTGATGAGCAACAGCAGGAACCCGGAACTGCACAAGGGCGCCATGGGCTACCTGCTCGGCGGCGGCAACGCGCTGAGCGTCGAGGACGTGAGCGCACGCCTGGGCGAGTTGCAGGCCGGCCAGGCGGAAATCGCCCTGGAGCCGGTGCCGGAAGTCCGCAGCGAACTCTTCGTCGGCGCACCGGCCGGCGAGCTGGGCGCCGCCCGCGAACCGCGTCGCCGGGTGGCGGAGAAATGGTGGATCGCCAGCTATTCCGCGCTGGCCAATCTGGCGTCCGCGGGGGCCACCGAGGACGACAGCGACATCGCCCCGGCGCCGGCCGCCGACGAACCCATCAGCGCCGGCGAAGACCTGCTGCGCGAAAGCAGCCTGGAAGAGCACCGGGAACTGGAAGCCGTGCCCGCGCCCTTCAGCCTGCACGCCTTCCCGCGTGGCGCGAACCCCGGCAGCTTCCTTCATGGCCTGCTCGAGTGGGCTGCCGACGAAGGCTTCAACCCCGACGAAGCAGCGCTGCGCGACCAGATCGCCCGGCGCTGCACCGTACGCGGCTGGAAAGAGTGGATCGAGCCGCTCACCGGCTGGCTCGGCCAGTACCTGCGCACGGCTTTCCGCGTCCCCGATGCGGCGCCGGTCAGCCTGGCCGGGCTGATCACCTTCCAGAAGGAAATGGAGTTCTGGTTCGCCACCCGCCACGTCGATACCCTGCGCCTCGACGCCGCCGTGATCCGCCATACCCTCGGCGGCGTGGCGCGGCCGACGCTGCAGGCCAACCTGCTCAACGGCATGCTCAAGGGCTTCATCGACCTGGTGTTCGAGCACGAGGGCCGCTACTACGTGGCCGACTACAAATCCAACTGGCTGGGCGCCGACGACCAGGCCTACACGCAAGAGGCGCTGCGCGAGGCGCTGCTGGAGCACCGCTACGACCTGCAGTACGCGCTCTACCTGTTCGCCCTGCACCGGCTGCTGCAGGCGCGCCTGCCCGACTATGACTACGACCGCCACATCGGAGGCGCGATGTACCTGTTCCTGCGCGGCAGTTCCTCGACGACCCAGGGCATGTACCTGGAGCGTCCGCCGAAGGCGCTGATGGACGAGCTGGACTGCCTGTTCCGCGCGGAGGTGCCGGCATGAGGAACAGTGCTGAAATGCTCGAACTGATCGGCCGCTGGGCCGAGTGCGGCTGGCTGCGCGAGCTGGACCGCGCTTTCGCGATCTTCCTCGTCGAGCGCGCGCCGGACGCCAATCCGCTGCTGATCCTCGCCGCCGCCCTGGCCAGTCACCAGCTCGGCCGTGGACACGTCTGCCTCGACCTGGAAGCGACGCTGGCGGACAGCCGCTTCGCCCTGTCGCTGCCGCCCGAGGGCGACTCGACCAAGGACGTACCGGAGCTGCCCAGCGTGCTGCTTGACGGCTTCGATCTGGAGGCCTGGCGTGCCGTGCTGAACGATCCGCGCCTGGTCGGCGACGGTCCGGGCGATACCCCGCTGGTGCTGTCCGGCCGTCGTCTGTATCTGCGCCGTTACTGGCAGTACGAGCGCGAAGTGCGCGCCGGTATCGACCAGCGTCTGCAACAGGGCGCTGCGCTGCGTGCCGGGTTGCCTGCGGCACAGCTGCGCCAGGCGCTGGATGCGCTGTTCCCGAAAAAAACCGGCGCGCCCGCGGACTGGCAGAAACTTGCCTGCGCGCTGGTCGCCGGCAACGCCTTCGGCATCGTCACCGGCGGCCCCGGCACCGGCAAGACGACCACCGTGGTGAAACTGTTGGCCCTGCTGCAAAGCCTGGCACTGGGGGAGGGCGGCCGGCCGCTGCGCATCCGCCTGGCCGCGCCCACCGGCAAGGCCGCCGCGCGTCTCAACGAATCCATCGCCGGCGCGGTGCAGCGCCTCGACCTCGCCGGGCTGGCCAATGGCGAGGCGGCGCGGGAGGCGATCCCGACGGAAGTCACCACGCTGCACCGCCTGCTCGGCAGCCGCCCGGACACCCGCCAGTTCCGCCACCACGCCGGCAACCCGCTGGCGCTGGAGCTGCTGGTGGTGGACGAAGCCTCGATGGTCGACCTGGAAATGATGGCCTCGCTGCTCGCCGCACTGCCGCCGCGCGCACGGCTGATCCTGCTCGGCGACAAGGATCAGCTGGCCTCGGTGGAAGCCGGCGCGGTGCTCGGCGAGCTGTGCAGCCGCGCCCGCGAAGGCCACTACCGCCCGGCCACCCGCGACTGGCTGGAAGCGGTAACCGGCGAATCGATTGACGCTACGCTGCTGGACACCTCCGGCAGCGACCTCGACCAGGCGGTGGCCATGCTCCGCCACAGCCACCGCTTCAGCGCCGACAGCGGCATCGGCCAGTTGGCCGAAGCGGTCAATGCCGGCGCTATCCCGGCCTTGCGCCAGGTGTGGAAGGCGCAGCACGAGGACCTCGCCCGTATCGCCGTGGACGCCCGGGAAACCCGCAGCCTGCGTGATCTGGTGATCGATGGCGGGCGCGGCGGCGACCTGTTCGGCCCGGTCGGTTACGCCCACTACCTGCGCGTGGTCAGCGGCGCGCGCCCGGCGGACAGCGCCGGTCAGGCGGCGCTGGATGCCTGGGCCAGGACGGTGCTGGAAGCCCACGGCCAGTTCCAGTTGCTCTGCGCATTGCGTCGCGGGCCATGGGGTGTGGAAGGGTTGAACAGCCTGATCGGCGACCTGTTGCAACGCGAAGGATTGATTCCCTCGGCGAGCGGCTGGTTCGCCGGTCGTCCGGTGCTGGTCACCCGCAACGACTACGGCCTCGGGCTGATGAACGGCGACATCGGCATCACCCTGGCGCTGCCGCAGACGGCCGACGACGGCTCGGTGCGCTGGGTGGCGCGCGTGGCCTTCCCGGCGGGCGACGGCACCGACGCCATCCGCTGGATCCTGCCCAGCCGCCTGCAGGCGGTGGAAACCGTGTTCGCCATGACCGTGCACAAGTCCCAGGGCTCGGAGTTTACCCACGCCGCGTTGCTGCTGCCCGACAGCCTCAACCCCATCCTCACCCGCGAGCTGGTCTACACCGGCATCACCCGGGCACGGAAGTGGTTCACCCTGGCCAGCGCCGGGCGTGGCTGGCAGGTGCTGGAAGCGGCGACGGAACGGCGGGTGCAGCGGGCGAGCGGGTTGCTGGATGGTTGAGGGCTGAGCCTGGTTGAGCGACGGCTCGCATTTCCACGCTTTTTAGATTTGTCTGATGTCCGCCTGGCCCGCTTTTCGCCAGGCTGGCGGCCATGAAATTAAAGCAATTCCTTCGCCGCCAGGATTCGTCCTTTTCCACCCCGAAGGCCGCCCGGAAACTCCTTCGTCTGCTGGCCTGGGTGGTGATCGCCTGCCTTTTCTTCACCTTGAGCCTGTTCCTCGCCGCGAGCTTCAACAGCGAAGTGTCGCAATTGCGCCGGCAGATGAACGCGGCCATGTACGAGGCCCAGGACTACCTCGGCCAGCGCGAGGCGCTGCTGGAGCACATCAGCCGCGGCGTGACCTGGAAGGCCCGTGAGCCGCAGCTGCAATGGCGCCAGCTGAACGTAGCGGTGCCACCCTTCGAGCAGGTCTTCGTCACCCTGGGCGAGCCGGGGTCCAACTGGAGCCTGGCGCTGTCCGGCCGCGATCTGTCGGAGATGGAAGCCAAGCGGCTGAACCTGATCTATGTCTCGCCTGCACCGGCTCGCTCGGTCTCGCGGCTGTATGGCGCGCCGGCGCTCAATGCCGTGGTGCCGCCCTCGGTGCTCGAAGCGCTGGGAAAGCCCGGAACACCGAAGGAAGAGCGCCAGGTACGCTGGCTCGCCGACCCGACCGACCCGCAGACGCGGCAGTACCTGTTCACCCGCGTGACCAGCGAGCAGGACAACGGCTGGCTGGGCCTTGAGCTGTTCGGCGCTGACCTCTCGGCGGCACTCGGCGTGCCCGAGGCGGGACGCTTCCTGCTGCTGGACCGCGATCACCGGACGATCCTCGGCAGCGCCGTCACGCCGCAGCTGGGCCTGCAGTTCAGCGACCTGTGGAATGGCGACAACTTCGCCTTCAGCGGCCCCGGCCTGTTGCCCAGCCACCTGGCGCTGCTCAAGCACCTGGGCAGTTCCGACTGGTCGCTGGTCTACTATTTCAACCTTTCCGAGTTGCTGGTGCCGATGTGGCCGCGGGTGCTCGCCTCGTTGGTGCTCCTGCTCGGCTGCTGTCTGCTCGTCTGGGCGACCTGCCGACGCATCAACCGCCGCCTGATCGGCCCGGCGCAGCACCGCCTGGCCGCGCTGGTGGAGAACGAGAGCTTCTCCCGCGCGATGATCCAGACCGCCCCGGTGGCGCTCTGCGTGCTGCGCCGCAACGACGCCGAGGTGGTGCTGGAAAACCGCCTCGCCCAGCAGTGGCTGGGCAGCGGTGATGAGCGCCGCTACTGGAGCCACGGCTGGCTGGAGCGAGGCTTCAGCAGTGGCGAGGAAGGCGGTTCCGAAGAGGTGGAAACCCACACCGGCCGCCACCTGTACCTGAGCTACACGCCGACCCGCTACAAGGGCGAGGAAGTGCTCTGCTGCGCCTTCAGCGACATCAGCGCGCGCAAGCAGACCGAGGCGGCGCTGGCGCAGGCCAAGCACCTGTCCGACAGCGCCAACGAAGCCAAGACGCTGTTCCTGGCGACCATGAGCCACGAGATCCGCACGCCGCTCTACGGCGTGCTCGGCACCCTGGAGCTGCTCGGCCGCACGGCGCTGGACCACCAGCAGTCCGGCTACCTGCGGGCCATCCAGCGCTCGTCCTCGACCCTGCTGCAACTGATCAGCGACGTGCTCGACGTGTCGAAGATCGAGGTCGGCCAGCTGGGCCTGGAGCCGGTAGAGTTCTCGCCGCTGGAGCTGACCCTCGACAGCATCCAGTCCTACGCCGCCTCGGCTCGCGCCAAGGGCCTGCAGATCTATGCCTGCTGCGACCCGCAGATGCCCGATCGGATGCTCGGCGATGCCACGCGCATCCGCCAGATCCTCAACAACCTGCTGAGCAACGCGGTGAAGTTCACCGATAGCGGGCGCATCGTCCTGCGCGTGCGCAGCGAGCCCGGCGAGGGCTGGTACGACACCCTGCACTGGCAGGTGGCCGACACCGGCATCGGCATTCCCGGCGACCAGCAGGAGAACCTCTTCGATGCCTTCTACCAGGTCACCGGCAACGTCCGCATGGCCGGTGGTACCGGCCTCGGCCTGTCGATCTGCAAACACCTCACGGAGCTGATGGGCGGTCAGTTGCGGGTGGTCAGCGACGTGGGGCTGGGCAGCAGCTTTTCCCTCAGCCTGCCGCTGCCATGCGTGGACCGACAGACCCCCAGCGAGCCCCGGCTGAGCCACACTCTGGTCTGGGTGCATGCGCCGACCCGTGAGCTGGCCGAGAGCCTCTGCGGCTGGATCACCCGATGGGGTGCGCGGGCCCAGGTGGTGGCCTGCGACCAGCCGCTGGAGGAGGACGCTTCCAGCGTGCTGCTGGACTTGCGCTTCCATCCCCATGACCGCAAGCCGCTGTCCTCCTGGCGCGGCCGGCGTGTGCTGGTGAGCGACCTGGGCGGTGAGCTGCCCCGCCAGGAAGGCAGCGACTGGCATGTGGGCCGCTACAACCTCGACGGGCTGCGCCGTGCCCTCGCGGCGGCGCAGGGCTGCTCTGGCAGCGAGCTGCCGCTCCTGGCCGAGCCCCTGCCCGATATCGGCCTCGGCCTGCGCGTGCTGGTGGTGGAAGACAACCCGATCAACCAGCTGATCCTGCGTGACCAGCTGGAAACCCTCGGCTGCACGGTCGAGCTTGCCGTCGATGGCCGGCAGGCGCTCACCCGCTGGCTGCCGGATGCCTTCGACGTGGTACTCACCGACGTCAACATGCCCCATCTGAACGGCTACGAGCTGGCCCATGCGTTGCGCCAGCGCGGCTATCGCGGGCCGATCATCGGCGCCACCGCCAATGCCATGCATGAGGAAAACGATCGTTGCCTGGCGGCCGGCATGAACCTCTGCCTGCTCAAGCCGGTGGACCTGCGCACCCTGCGCCACTGCCTGACCAGCCTGCCTGCGGAGGTGCTGCCATGCGACACCAGCGAATCCTGATCGTCGAAGACCAGCCCTTCCAGCGCGAGTACCTGCTCAACCTGTTCCGCGATCAGGGCGTTGTGCACCTGCATGCCGCCGAAGACGGCGCCGAGGCGCTGCGCTGGCTGGAGCAGGAACGCTTCGACCTGGTGGTCAGTGACCTGATGATGCCCGGACTGGACGGCGTGCAACTGATCCAGCGGCTCGCCACGCTGAGCCAGCCGCCGCTGCTGGCGATCATGAGCACCTCCTCGCGCACGCTGATGGGCAGTGCCTGCATGGTGGCCCGTGCCCACGGCATCACCGTGCTGGAGCAGATCGCCAAGCCCGCCAGTGCTCCGGTGGTCCGCCGCCTGCTGGAGAAGCTCGTCTCGCGTCTGGAACGCGAGGATCAGCGCCGCGCGCCGAGCATTCCCGCCCCCAGCCGCGAAGAGCTGGAGCAGGCCCTTGCGCAGCGGCAGCTGTGCGCCTGGTTCCAGCCCAAGGCCTCGCTGATCGACGGGCGCATCGTCGCCGCGGAAGCGCTGGTGCGCTGGGAGCATCCGCGCCATGGCGTGCTGCACCCCGGCAGTTTCATGCCTGCGCTGACCGCTGCGGGCCTGGACGAAGCGCTGCTCTGGACGGTGCTGGAACAGGCGCTGGAGGTCCAGGCGGACTGGGGCCGGCTGGGGTTCCACCTGTCGGTGGCGGTGAACCTGCCGACCTACTTGCTGGACGATCCCGAGCTGCCGGATCGGCTTTCCGCCTTCGTTGCCGCCCGTGGCGGTGTGCCGGCGCAGATCGTCTTCGAGCTGCTCGAATGCAGCAGCACGGCGACCCCGGCCAACTACTACGCCGGCACCTGCCGCCTGCGCATGAAGGGCTTCGGCCTGGCCCAGGACGATTTCGGCCAGGGCTACAGTTCGCTGTACAACCTGGTGTCGACGCCCTTCACGGAGTTGAAGATCGACCGCGCGCTGGTGCATGGCTGCGTGGATGACGAAGGGCTCGCGGCGGCGCTGGAGAGCATCGTCAAGCTCGGCCGGCAGCTGGGACTGGAAGTGATAGCCGAGGGCGTCGAGCACCCTGATGAGCTGGCCCTGCTGCGCCGACTGCGCTGCGATTGCGCCCAGGGCTTCCTGTTTTCCGAAGCGGTACCGCCTGCGGTGTTCACTCGCCAACTGCTCCAGGAGCGCTCCGTCATGGCCCATTGACTCACGTCAGGCACAGCGCCGATGCCTGGACGCCCGGCGGCCACTGCGCGGCCCACGGGTCGCCTAATGCCGTACTCACATCTAGTCTGCTGGTATCCGGCGGGACTTCTGGTATCCGGCGGGTTTTTCGCCGCCCCTTTCAGCGACACCGGATGCTTTGCATGAAGGAACATGACCACGGCTCGATTCGCAAACTGGCCAGCACTTCGCTGCGCCTGAACGTCGTGCTGCTGTGCGCCGTCTCCCTCGCCCTGATGCTGGTGGGCGCCTGCTACTGGGCGCTCGGCCGGGTGGTGCAGGAAGAGCGCGACAAGGTGCATTTCCACTTCAGCCGGCTGGTGGGGGACATCCACGAGCACGAGGCCTTCCTCAACCGCATCGCCCTGCAGAGCGATGAGTCCACCCAGCGCCGGGATATGGACGTGATCCCGCTGCAGCGGCGCATGCTGATCCGCGAAAACGGCATGGAGATCCACGAAGGGCGCGAGTTTTCCTTCGCCATGTCCTTCACCCTGGCGCAACAGGTGCGTCACGCCAGCCCGACCGACAAGCCCGGCACCTTCTCCTTCGGCGTGATGCTGGCCAACTTCTACAGCAGCTACTGGAGCACCTCGTCCTTCCCGTCGCCGCAGGTACTGGTGCTCGATCTGCATGGCCCCACCAGCCTCGCGGTGCCCTCCATCGGCAACTTCCGCGGACAACGGCCCCTGACCCGGCGCAATTACCTGCCGGTGATCGAAAGCGTGCGCGAGGCACTGGAAGAGCGTTCGCCCAAGCGCAGCGACACACAGGTGCACTGGGCGCAGGCCCAGTCCTACACCGGTGGCGACAGCCGTGAACTGCTGGCCTATGTCAGCCTCGACCTGCCCGATGCGCTGTGGTGGGAGTCGGACCTGGACCGCCGCGTCGTCGCCGTCTCGCTGCTGGACCTGGGACGGATCAACGACCTCGAACAGGTGCTCGACCGGCCGGTGTTCGACGAGCTGGAACTGATCTCGCCCGGCGGGCAGGTGCTGATCGATTTTCCCGGCGGTGAAAAGGATTACCACGACGGCCTGAACGTCAGCGCCGACGGCTTGGTGTTCAAGGTGCGCAGCGAGTTCAGTGGCGGCTGGACCGCGCTCTATCGCCTGAGCTACGCGAGCTTCTTCCGCTATGCCAAGTGGGAGTTCATCGGCGCCCTGGCGCTGATCCTCGGCAGCCTGGCCGGTGGCTGGTTCGCCATTCGCTGGTACTCCCGGCGGGTGATCCTGCCCGCGCGCCGCGCGCACCTGGAGATAGTCGAGAGCGACGCCTTCAGCCGTGCGGTGATCCAGACTGCGCCGGTGGCACTCTGCGTGCTGCGCCACGGCAGCCACCAGGTGGTGATGCAGAACCGCCTGGCCGAGCAGTGGCTGGGCGATGCCGAGGCCATCCAGCGCATCAGCCGGGACTGGGACCTGAGCGGAAGGCTCGGCGAGAAGAATGCCGAGCTGGTCTTCGAAGTGGAGGGGCGCACCCTGCACGCCAGCTTCGCGCCGACCCGCTACCACGGCGAGAACGTGGTGCTCTGCGCCTTCAACGACATCAGCGCGCACAAGCAGGCGCAGCAGATACTGGCCGACGCCAAGCTTTCGGCAGACGCCGCCAGCGAGGCCAAGTCGCTGTTCCTCGCCACCATGAGCCACGAAATCCGCACGCCGCTCTATGGCGTGCTGGGCACTCTGGAACTGCTCGGCCTCACGGAAGTGACCGGCCAGCAGCGCGACTACCTGGCCACCATCCAGCGCTCGTCCTCGATGCTGCTGCAGCTGATCAGCGACATCCTCGACGTGTCCAAGATCGAAGCCGGGCAAATGGCCCTGGAGGCGGGCGAATTCAACCCGCTGGAGCTGGCCGAGGACGTGGTCGCCGGGTACTCCGGGGTGGCCGAGGGCAAGGAGCTGCAGCTGTATGCCTGCATCGACACGAGCGTGCCGGGCCTGGTGCGCGGCGATGCCGCGCGCATCCGGCAGATACTCGCCAACCTGCTGAGCAACGCGCTGAAATTCACCGACATCGGCCGTGTGGTGCTGCGCCTGCGCACCGTAACCGGGGAGAACGGCGAGACGGCCCTGCAGTGGCAGGTGACGGACACCGGCATCGGTATGTCCGAAGCACAGCAGCAGCGTCTTTTCGAACCCTTCTACCAGGCCCACGGCCACGAGCACACGGTCAGTGGAACAGGCCTCGGCCTGTCGATCTGCGCGCGGTTGAGCGAGCTGATGGGCGGCCAGCTTCGCGTGGTGAGCGAAACCGGGCTGGGCAGCAGCTTCACCTTCACCCTGGCGCTGCCGGTACTGGAGCGCGCCCAGCCGCTGGCCGATGGGGCGCAGCTGCTGTCGCAACCGGTCTATGTGCGGGCGCCGGTGAAGGAGCTGGCACAGAGCCTGGGCGCCTGGATCGACTGCTGGGGTGGCGCTGCGCTGGTGCAGGACGAACTGCCAGGGGAGCTGCCGGCCGGTGCCGTGCTGCTGGACCTGCTCGAAGCCGGCAAGGACGAAGTGCTCTGGAGCGGCCCGCGGGTCTGCGCGCTGGCCGAGGCCGGCGTGCAGCCGCAGGCCTCGGCGCGGGGATGGGAGGTGAACCTCTTCCACCTGGCCGGTATCGCCCAGGCCCTGCGCCTGGCGCAGCAGGGCGGTAGCGGCGAGACCCGCCAGCCGCCCCGTGCCGCGCGGCTGGGCAAGCTCGGCCTGCGGGTGCTGGTGGCCGAGGACAACCCGATCAACCAGGCGCTGCTCAAGGAGCAGCTCGAGGAACTGGGCTGTCGTGTCACCCTCACCAGCAATGGCCGCGAAGCCTTGCAGCGCTGGGCACCCGGCGCCTTCGACGCGCTGCTGACCGATGTGAACATGCCGCTGATGAATGGCTACGAACTGGTGGGCGAACTGCGCCGCCACGATAGCTGGTTGCCGATCATCGGCGTCACCGCCAATGCCCTGCGCGAGGAGGGCGAGCGCTGCATGACGGTGGGTATGAACGCCTGGCTGGTCAAGCCGATCAGCCTGCGCACCCTGCATGACGGGCTACTGAAAGTGTGCGGCCATGCGCTGAGCGGGGTGCTGGAAAGCGAAGCTGAGCCTGAGGTGCTGGCGCCGGATGAGATCCAGGTCTCCGAGAAAATGCGCGACCTGTTCCTGCGCACCATGCGCCAGGACATGCAGGGCGTGACCGATGCCCTGCAGGCTGGCGACCTGGCCACCGTCCGCCAGCAGGTGCATCGCCTGCGCGGGGCGCTGGCGGTGGTGCAGGCGCATGGACTCAGCGATGCCTGCGGCGCGGTGGAAGAGGCGCTGATCGCCCAGCCTGCCGGGCCGGAACTGTCCGCGGCGGTGACCACGCTGCTGGGACGAATCGAGGTGGCCCTGGCCGGCCTCTGAGGGCCTGCCCGGGAACCGGAGCTACTCTGGAAGAGTGGCCGCGCCGATGTGGCCGGCCGTCGATCGCAAACGTTGGGACTCAAGAAACTCATGGAAAAAGTCAGAGTGGCACTAGCGGACGACCATCCCATCGTCCTGATGGGGGTTCGCGAGGTGATCGAGCGGGACGATCGCTTCGAGGTGATCGGTGAGGCGCACAACTCCACCGAGTTGGTGGCGCTCTACCGCGAGCAACACCCGGCCATCGTCATCACCGACTACAACATGCCGGGCGACCAGACCTATGGCGACGGCATCAAGCTGATCGAGTACCTGCTGCGCAACTTCCCCGACACCCGCATCCTGATCCTCACCATGCTGTCCAACCCGCTGATCCTCTCCAGCCTCTATGACCTGGGGGTGTCGGGAGTGATCCTGAAGAACGGCGACCTCGACGAGATCCTGGTGGCGCTCAAGGCGCTGTCCCAGGACCGTATCTACCGGGGGCCGGGCATGCAGTCCGCGAGCAGCGTGCTGGCCAGCGGGGACGATGTGGAAGGGCGCATCGCCAGCCTGTCGGTGAAGGAATACGAGGTGCTGCGCCACTTCGTCTCGGGGAAGAGCGTGCGCGACATTGCCCTGCTGCTGAACCGCAGCGTGAAGACCGTGAGCGCGCAGAAGATCTCCGCCATGCGCAAGCTGGACGTGGACACCGACCAGGCGCTGCTGACGTTCTGCGTGATGGCGAACCTGTTCCAGTAAGCCCTTTGCGCACGGCATTCCCCGGCAGGAGCGGACCTTGTCCGCGCCAGGCCCGCATCGTCCCGGGCGCCCTTGTGGATGAATACGCTCCAGCGAAATCCCAAGGTCTGCCAGGGCAAGGTATGCGCTCGGCGACCCCCTCCGAATGCCTTGAGACGAATCTGAAAGTCCCCATGCGGAATTCCCGCAACCCCCGTTTTCTGCGGGTTTCTTGAGATTTCTCAAGGGATGCGCCACTTCCGATTGAGATTCGTCTGATGTTTTTCTGACCGCCCGGACAGCAAAGTGCGTGCCATCGAAATCACCACCACGCGGGACCATTCCGGTTCCATGGTTTCGATGTTGGACAAGAGGCCGGTCAAACAAGGGCTCGTCCAACCGATACTCGTAATCGGGAGAGCAACACCATGAAATCCAAACTGCACGCTGCACTGATCTGCCTGGCGAGCGCCGGCGTTTGCGCCCAGGCCGTCGCTGCCGCTCCGCAGACCGGCGTGATCAACATCACCGGCAAGGTCACCGAGACCAGCTGCGTGCTCGACTCCTCTGCCACCAACATCGACGTGCGCCTGCCCACCGTCGACAAGGACAGCCTCGCTGCCGCGCAGAGCACCGCCGGCCGTACCGGTTTCACCATGCAGGTCACCGGTTGCGCCGATGGCTCGAAGGTTTCCGCGGCTTTTGTTCCGGACAGCAACGTTGACACCTACGGCAACCTGAAGAACTCCGCTGCTGGCGGTGCCAGCAACGTCCAGGTGCAGCTGCTGGACCAGAACCAGGCCGTCATCAACGTCAATACCGACGATGCCACCAGCCAGCAGGCTCGTGCCGTTACCGTCAGCGGTTCCAACCCGGTCACCCTGCAGTACTACGCCCAGTACTTCTCCCAGGCTGGCAGCGCTGGCGCCGGTGACGTGGCCGCCATGGCGAACTACCAGCTGACCTACGAGTGATCCATTGGTCCGGGGCGCAAGCCCCGGGCCGCAATGAGGTAATTGTGATGCTGGCCGTTCCCACTATCAGGCTGCACAAGGTTCTTGCCGTGCTGCTTGGCGCCTTCGCCCTGTCCACCGCATTCTCCGCTGCCCACGCCGGCGTGATGATCGACGGGACGCGAATCGTCTACCCCGCGAAGGAGCGCGAAGTCACCGTCAAACTCACCAACAAGGGCCAGACCCCGGTGCTGATGCAGATCTGGGTCGATCGCGGTGATACCCAGAGCAAGCCCCAGGATGCCGACGCGCCGTTCCTGGCGACCCCGCCGATCTTCCGCCTCGACCCGCAGAAAGGGCAGAGCGTGCGCCTGGCCTTCACCGGCGAGACGCTGCCGCAGGATCGCGAAAGCCTGTTCTGGTTCAACGCCCTGGAAATTCCCCCGCTGCCCCAGGCCGACGAGGCCGGCAGCAACCTGATGCAGATTGCCGTGCGCTCGCGGCTGAAGCTGTTCTACCGCCCCGGCGGCCTGCCCGGCGACCTGCCCACGGCCATCGGCCAGGTGGACTGGAAGATCGAGCGCCAGGGCAACGGCTACGTGCTGCGCGGTGAAAACCCGAGCCCGTATCACCTGTCGTTCAGCTCGCTGTTCGTCGAGCAGGGTGCGCGCAGCACCGACACCGGCGGCGGGATGATCGCGCCGTTCGCCAGGCAGGATTTCCCGCTGCCCGGTTACACCGGCGGCAGCGACGGCAAGGTGCGCTTTCGCTGGATGAGCGACTTCGGCGCCGCCCCCGAACAGACCGCCCCCCTGCGCTGATCCGCCCACGGCGCGCAGGACGTGCGCCCGACACCCCACCGCTCCAGGACTCTCCATGACTTCTATTCGTTCGCCCCGGCCCAGTGCTGGTGGGCCGCCGCATGCTCTTCGCCTTCTGTTGGCCGGCACCGTGGGTGCCACCCTGGCCGGCGGTGTGAGCCATGCCGCGCAGACCGACGCCCTGCAAGCCTCGTTCAACCCTGATTTCATTCAGGGTGGCGCTGGCCGCCAGGTCGACATCAAGCGCTTCGAACGTGGCAACCCGGTGGCGGCGGGCAGCTACCGACTGGACGTCTACGTCAACCAGAACTGGATCGGCCGTCAGGATGTTCGCGTGCAGGACAACGCCGGACAGGCGCCGAGCTACTGCTTCCAGCGCAACCAGCTGGCCAGCCTGGGGCTGGACGCCTCGCGGCTGTCCGCTGCCGCCCTGGATGCGGACTGCATCGATATCGCCCGCCAGGTACCCGACGCCCGCGCCGATCTCGACCTGGCCGGCCTGCGCCTGGACCTGAGCATTCCCCAGGCGTACCTGAACCGCACCGTCCGTGGCTATGTCGATCCGCGCGACTGGGATCGCGGCGTCAACGCGGCGTTCGTCGATTACAACGCCAACGCCTACCGCAACGACGGCAGCGGTCAGAACAGCACCCAGTACTATGCAGGCCTCAACGGCGGCGTGAACCTGGGCGACTGGCGCCTGCGCCACAACGGCAGCTACAGCCGCAGCAGCGGCAACGGCCCGAGCACCAGCAAGTACGACTCGGTGAGCAGCTATGCGCAGCGTGACCTCACCGGGCTGAAGTCGCAGCTGACCGTGGGCGAGTACTACACCCCGTCCGAGCTGTTCGACAGCGTGCCCTACACCGGTGTCCAGGTCGCCTCCGACGACCGCATGCTGCCGGACTCCCAGCGCGGTTTCGCCCCGGCCATCCGTGGCACGGCGGAGAGCAACGCGCGGGTCACCGTGCGCCAGGGCGGCAACCTGCTCTACGAAACCACCGTGGCGCCGGGCCCGTTCGTCATCGACGATCTCTACAACACCGGCTACTCGGGTGATCTGGAAGTGACGGTCACCGAAGCCGACGGCCGCGCCCGCCGCTTCACCGTACCCTTTGCCTCGGTGGCACAACTGCTGCGCCCCGGCACATCGCGCTACAGCGTCACCGCCGGCAAGTACCGCGACGAGCGCCTGGCGAACGAGCCGAACTTCGTCCAGGGCACCTACCAGCGCGGCATCTCCAACCAGTGGACCGGCTACACCGGCAGTATCATCGCCGACCAGTACCTGGCAGTGCAGGGCGGCCTGGCGCTGAGTACACCGGTGGGCGCCTTCGCCCTCGACGGCACGCACTCCAGCGCCTCGGGCCTGGAAGCGCGCGATGGGCTGGGCAAGTCGGCCAGCGGCCAGAGCTATCGGCTGAGCTACAGCAAGCTGCTGGAGTCGACCCGGACCAACTTCGTGGTGGCGGCCTATCGCTTCTCCAGCGACGGCTACCTGAGCTTCGGCGACTACGCCCAGGCGCAGGATTCCGCCGCCAACGCGCCTTATCGCCAGCGCAACCGCCTGCAGCTCAACGTCAACCAGCCGCTGGCCGACGGCTACGGCAGCCTGTTCTTCAGCGGCTCCTCGCAGAACTACTGGAAGGCCGGCAAGTCCAGCGACACCAGCTACCAGGCCGGCTACTCCAACAGCTACCGCTGGGGCAGCATGAGCCTGTCGGCTGCGCGCACGCAGATGGACCGTGGCGAGACCGACACCCAGTACATGCTTAGCCTGTCGATGCCGCTGGGCCGCTCCAGCCATGCGCCGTACCTGAGCAGCTCGACCACCTGGTCGGACAAGGGCGACGCGAACAGCCAGCTCAGCCTGTCCGGCGCGGCGGGCCAGGACAACCAGTTCAACTATGGCGTCTACGGCTCGCGTTCCCGTGTCGCCGGCGATACCAGCAGCGCCGGCGGCGCCAATGCGCAGTACCGCGCGGCGACCACCAACGTTTCGGGCAGCTACAGCGAAGGCGATGGTTTCCGCCAGGTCGGCCTGGGGCTGTCGGGCAGCGTCGTGGCGCATCCGGGCGGCATCAGCTTCAGCCAGTCCCAGGGCGAAACCCGCGCCATCGTCGAGGCCAAGGGCGCCGAGGGCGCACGCCTGTTCAACGGCAGCGGTGCCGAAGTAGGGGGTAGCGGCTACGGCGTGGTGTCGAGCCTGATGCCGTACCGGCAGAACGAAGTGGCGCTCGATCCCAAGGGCATCGCCGAGGATGTCGAACTGCAGCTCACCTCGCAGAACGTCGCGCCGCGTTATGGCGCGGTGGTGATGCTCAAGTACCCGACGGTGACCGGCGAGCCGGTCCTGCTGACCCTGCGCGACGAGCAAGGCCAGGCACTGCCGGTGGGCGCAGAAGTGCTCGATGCCCACGGCAACAGCCTGACCCTGGTGGGGCAGGGCAGCCGGGTGTTCTTCCGCGCCGCCGATCCGCGGGGCGAACTCACCGTGCGCTGGGGCGAATCCACCGACCGCCAGTGCCGCGTGCGCTACAGCCTGCCGTCGTTCGAGCAGAAGCGTGAATCTCCCTTCATCAAGGCCGAGGCTTCGTGCACCCGGCCGCCTGCGCCGACCCAGGTCGCCGCGCGCTGATCCATCGAGGCTCCCATGCGAATCCTGATTCTTCTCTTCGCCCTGTTCTGCGCGCCCTCGGCGCTGGCAGCGATCTGTACCTTCCAGAGCGGCAGCGCCAGCGTGATGGGCACTGTCGCCCTGCCGGCCAGTGTGAGCATTCCGCGCAACGCCACCAATGGCACGGTCCTCTGGGACAGCGGCTGGAAGGGCTTCACCGGCGCGACCATCAACTGCAGTTCGACGGGGAACGTCCGTGGCGGGCTCGCCACCAGCATTGGCGCTGCCGTGCCGGGGCACAGCAGCAACGGTTTTTCCTCGGTGTTCCAGACCAACGTGCCAGGGATTGGCGTGTCGGTTTTCTGGTGCAACCAGACCATCGGCAACTGCAACCCGGACCGTACCAAGATCACCCCGCTGCCCAGCCTGAACTGGGATGTCAGTCCCGTGCGCTACGCGCTGGCGACCAACTGGCGGGTGATCCTGGTGAAGACCGACGACATCGATGCCAGTGCGGGGGCGCTGAGCCTTCCCGGCCTGTCGTACGTCTCCTATGCGGACCTGGGCATTACCACGCTGATGATCACCGGCTCCTCGCAGGTCACCGGCCTGGGCTGCGAGGTGAACGCCGACAGCCGCAATATCGATGTGCAGCTGCCGACCATCTACACGGCCGATTTCGAGGGCTCACCCATCCCGCAGCGCAACGACAGGGCCAGGGCGTTCAAGATCAACCTGCTGTGCGACAGTGGCGTGAAGGTCAATTACCAGGTCGATGGCACCCAGGTCTCCGGGGCCAGCAACGTGCTCGCCAACGCGACGGGTACCGGCATGGCGACCGGCGTGGGCGTCACCCTGTTCATGGGTGACCTGAGTAGCGTCACGCGCCTGCCATTGGCGAGCAAGTTCCTCCACACCACGACCACCAGCGGTAACCAGCCGGTGAGCATTCCGCTGACCGCCCGCTACTACCGCACCGCCGCCACACCGGAGGCGATGACCGCGGGACTGGTCTCCGCCACGGCGACCTTCACCCTGACCTACGAGTAAGGCGCGGGGCCGCAATGGCCCCGGCTGTCATCGAGTGCCCGACGAGCGGCTGACAAGCGCCGTCCAGACGCTCCGGCTGCTGGCCGGAGCGTTCGTTTCCCTTCCCTGGCGAAAAATTCCCCGCCGTCCTGTCGATTTCCCCGTGGCTGCTTCGACTATGAGGTAACTGCAAGCTCATTGAGCGGGGAGATGGCCATGAAGTACCTCTGTCTGATCTACGTGGATGACCAGCGCCTGTCGGCCCTGTCCGAGCCCGAATACCGGCGCCTGATGGACGAGTGCTTCGCCAACGACGAGTACCAGCGCCGGGCCGGTCGGGTGCTGGCCTCCGAGGCGCTGGAGACGGTGGAAACGGCGACTACGCTGCGGCATGGCGCGGCGGGCCTGGCGATCACCGACGGCCCCTTCGCCGAGACCCGCGAGTACCTGGGCGGCTTCGTGCTGATCGACGCGCGCGACCTCAACGAGGCGCTGCAGATCGCCCAGCGCATTCCCAGCGGCCGCCTGGGCGCCGTGGAAGTCCGCCCGGTGCGCGACTGGGATCGCTATTTCGCCGGGCGCTGAAGCCCGGTATTTCAAGAGCTCTTTATTTCAAGAGCAGGCAACGTCAGGAGGATGTGATGCTGAAGTGGATTGGCTTGGTGGTGGTAGTCGCGGTGGCGATCGTTCTGGTGCTGTCGGCGAATCGCCCAGGGACCTTCCGCGTGGAGCGCACTCTGCGCATCCAGGCGCCGCCGGAAAAAATCCAGGGCTATATCGAGGACTTCCACCAGTGGCGGCAATGGTCGCCCTTCGAGAAGCTCGACCCGGACATGCAGCGCACCTTCTCCGGCGCGGAGAAAGGCCGCGGCGCGGTGTACGCCTGGGCAGGCAACGGCAAGGCCGGGGCAGGGCGCATGGAAATCCTCGAGATTAACCCCGGCAATCGGGTGACCATCGCGCTGGATTTCCTCAAGCCGTTCAAGGCCAGCAACACCGCCGAATTCACCCTGGTGCCGCGGGACGGTGGCTCCGAAGTGACCTGGGCCATGTTCGGCCCGGTGCCCTTCGTGGCGAAGATCATGCACCTGTTCTTCGACGTGGACAGCATGGTCGGCAAGGACTTCGAGGCGGGCCTGGCCAACCTCAAGGCGCTCGCCGAAAAGGGCTGACGCAACCCGCAACCTGAAGGAGGTGAGCCATGTGCCCTCTGTGCGTATCGACCCTGACGCTGGCAGTCACCAGCGTCCTTTCCGCCGGCGGCGTCAGTGCCTTCGCCGTCACCCGCCTGCGCGGCAAGCGCCGCGCCCGGCCCAGCGAGCAACGGGATCGCCCCCAGGAGCGTGCGACATGAAACTGGCCAACCAAAGCTCTTCATTTCCGGAGATGCCCCGAGTCGTTTCCCAGGCCGCCTGGCGGCAGGCACGCCTCCGCCTGCTGGAGCAGGAGAAGGCCGCGACCAGGGCCCGGGACGCGCTCAACGCCCAGCGTCGCGAGCTGCCAGTGGTGCGCATCGACAAGGACTATCGCTTCGAAGGACCGCACGGCCCATTGCGCCTGCTCGACCTGTTCGAAGGCCGGCCGCAGCTGATCGTCTACCACTTCATGTTCCACCGTGACACCGGCCTGGGCTGCGAGGGCTGCTCCTACCTGATCGACAACCTCGGCCGGCTGGAGCACCTGCACGCCCGTGGCACCACCTTCGCCATGGTCTCGCGCGCGCCGCTGGAGGAGATCGCGCCGTTCCGCGCGCGCATGGGCTGGCAGTTCCCCTGGTACTCGTCGTTCGGCAGCGACTTCAACTACGACTTCCACGTCAGCGTCGACGAGTCCGTCGCCCCGGTGGAATACAACTATCGTGACAAGACGGAGCTGGAGCGCCTCGGCCAGGACTACCACGTGCGCGGCGAGCAGCCGGGCATGAGCGTGTTCCTGCGCGACGGCGAGCAGGTCTTCCACAGCTACTCGACCTACGGTCGCGGGCTGGAGGCGCCGCTGTTCACCTACCACCTGCTCGACCTCACCCCGCTGGGGCGCGGCGAAGGCTGGGGCGGCATGCCCGACTACCAGGGCAAGGGCATGAACTGGACGCGCTTCCACGACGACTACGACCAGACTCCGGCGCCGCACAGTTGCTGCGGGTCCTGAACCTTGAGCAAGGAGGAACATCCATGACTGCCGCTGAAAAGAACGCCGCCCACGGCGAACTGCACGCGCTGCTGGAAAGCTGGCTGAAAGCCGTGCGCGCCTCGGACGTGGAAGGCATCACCCGCCACTACACCCGCGACATCCTCGCCTTCGATGCGGTGAAGCAACTGCAGTTCAGGGGCGTCGAGGCTTACGCCAGCCATTGGCGCGACTGCACGCAGATGTGCAGGGAGCCCACCTTCGAGATCCATGAGCTGAGCTTCGAGAGCGGCGGCGACACGGCCTTCGGGCACTACCTCGCCTACTGCGGCGGCACCGATGACAAGGGGCAGCACAACGCCTCCTGGGCGCGGGTCAGCGTCGGCCTGCGCCGCGAGGCGGGGCAGTGGAAGATTGCCCATGAGCATTTCTCGATTCCCTTCGATCCGGCCACGGGGCAACTGCTGTTCGATGCCAAGCCCTGACGGGTGGTGTCTCCTTTCTCGGTAGAAGCTCCTCGCTGCTCCTGATAGTCCGTACTGGGTTTCCCCCTCTCCCTAACCCTCTCCCTGAAGGGAGAGGGGACTGGTTCGGCACCGGCTGAATCCGTGGCGTCAGCCGGCACGGACAGCTCCCTCTCCCTTCAGGGAGAGGGCGGGGGAGAGGGTGCCCCCGTACCGGACTTTGCATAGAGCGCCATGTTCGCGATGCCGCGTTCCTGCTGGCCCCAACGAAACACCCCGCAACGATCCCTCCCGTCGCACCCGTCCGACCACCTCCCGCCTTCGCGAAAACCCGTGCAGGATAGGCAGACCTCTTCCATGCCAAGGACCTTCGGCCCATGCACGAGTACGCCCCCCAGCCCCTGCGCGACGTGGTGGACGAGGTCTATCGCCGTGAATCGCGCCGGGTGCTGGCCACACTGATCCGCCTGCTGGGTGATTTCGACCTCGCCGAGGAGGCGCTGCACGAAGCCTTCGTTGCCGCCGTGGACCAGTGGCGGCGCGACGGCGTGCCGGCCAACCCGCGCGCGTGGCTGGTCTCCGCCGGGCGCTTCAAGGCCATCGACGGTCTGCGCCGGCGCTCGCGCTTCGATGCCTCCCTGACGCAGATCGCCGAGCAACTGGAGATCGACGCGCAATCGGTGGAAGAACTGGCCGATGAAAGCGTCGAGGACGATCGCCTGCGGCTGATCTTCACCTGTTGCCACCCGGCGCTGCCGGCGGACTCGCAGGTGCCGCTGACCCTGCGCGAAGTCTGCGACCTGAAGACCGAGGAGATCGCCCGCGCCTACCTCGCCACGCCCTCGACCATCGCCCAGCGCATCGTCCGCGCCAAGGCGAAGATCCGCGATGCACAGCTTCCCTACCAGGTGCCGGAAACCGCCGAGCTGCCGGAGCGCCTGGCCAGTGTGCTGCGGGTCATCTACCTGGTGTTCAACGAGGGCTACTCGGCCTCGGCCGGTGATTCCCTGACGCGCACCGACCTGTCCGCCGAAGCCATCCGCCTCGGCCGGCAACTGCTCGAACTGTTGCCCGAGTCCGAAGTGATGGGCCTGCTGGCGCTGATGCTGCTGCACGAGTCGCGGCGCGAGGCGCGCACCGCCGAAGACGGCGAACTGGTGCTGCTGGAAAACCAGGACCGCGCGCGCTGGGACCGAGCCCTGATCGGCGAGGGCCAGCAACTGATCGCGGCGGCGCTCGCCACCCGCCGCGTCGGCCCGTACACCTTGCAGGCAGCCATTTCCGCCGTGCATGCCGCCGCTGCGGACATGGCCAGCACCGACTGGACGGAGATCGTCGGTCTCTACGACCTCCTGCTGGCTCTGCAGCCCTCGCCGGTCATCGAGCTCAACCGCGCCGTGGCCCTGTCCATGCGCGATGGCCCGGAAGCGGGGCTGGTGCAGGTGGACGCCATCCTCGCCCGTGGCGACCTGCAGGATTACCACCTGGCCCATGCCGCGCGCGCCGATTTCTGTCGCCGGCTGGAGCGCCGCGACCAGGCGCGCGGCTCCTACGAGCGCGCACTGGAGCTGGCGAAGCTGGAGCCGGAGCGGCGCTTCCTCGAGCAGCGGATCCGCGAGCTGGACAGCTGAACCAAGCTGTAATATCAAATTGCCAGACCGCATCAGTCAGACCCGCCGACCTCGCCCATGAACGAACCCACGCCACACGACTCCCTCTGGGCCGTCTTCCTGATCTTCCTGCGCCTGGGCCTGACCTCTTTCGGCGGGCCGGTGGCGCACCTGGGTTATTTTCGCGAGGAGTTCGTGAACCGGCGGCGCTGGCTGGACGAGGCGCACTACGCCGACCTGATCGCCCTCTGCCAATTCCTCCCCGGCCCCGCCAGCAGCCAGCTCGGCATGGCCCTGGGCGCCTTGCGCGCGGGCCACTGGGGCGTGCTGGCGGCATGGATCGGCTTCACCCTGCCGTCGGCCTTGCTGATGCTGTTGCTGGCGCTGGGGCTTTCGCGGCACGGCCAATGGTTACCGGTCGGTGCCCTGCATGGGCTGATGCTGGTGTCGGTCGCGGTGGTGGCCCATGCCGTGTGGGGCATGGTCAAGTCGCTGTGCCCGGACTGGCCGCGCCAGGGGCTGATGATCCTGGTGACCGCCGTGGTGCTGCGCTGGCCTGGCGTTGCCGTGCAACTGCTGGTGATCCTCGCGGCTGCGCTGCTCGGCACGGTCTGGCTGCGGCCGACTGCGGCGAGTGATTCGGCAGGCCCTGGCCATTCCATCTCCCGTCGCCAGGGCAGCTACTACCTGCTGCTGTTCTTCGTGCTGCTGGCGTTATTGCCGTTGACGGCGGCAGCCTGGCATTCGCCATGGCTGGCACAGTTCGACGCTTTCTACCGTGTCGGCAGCCTGGTTTTCGGTGGTGGGCATGTGGTGCTGCCGCTGCTGCAGAGTGCGGTGGTCGACTCCGGCTGGGTCGATGCGCAGACCTTCCTCGCCGGCTACGGCGCGGCACAGGCGTTGCCGGGGCCGCTGTTCACCTTCGCCGCTTTCCTCGGCGCAGCCATCAGTGAACCGGGCGGCGTGACCGGGGCGCTGCTTTGCCTGGTGGCGATTTTCCTGCCGTCCTTCCTGCTGGTGCTCGGCGCCTTGCCGTTCTGGGAAAGCCTGCGCCGCCAGCATCGTCTGCGCGCGGCGCTGGCCGGGGTGAACGCCGCCGTGGTCGGCCTGCTGCTGGCGGCGCTGATCCATCCCATCGGCAGCGAAACCATGGTCGGCCTGCTCGATATCTCGCTGGTCGCGCTGGCCTTTGCGCTGCTGCGCAGTGGCCGGGTTCCGCCCTGGACGCTGGTGCTGCTGGGCGCATTGGGCGGAGGGCTGGCCGGCTCGTTCTAGAGACTGCTCACCAGATGTCCGCCGTCCACGGCGAGCACTGCGCCGGTCATGAAGGCGCCGGCATCGCTGGCCAGCAGCAGGAAGGGGCCTTCCAGCTCCTTCAATTGGCCGAGGCGGCGCATCGGCACCGTGTCGCGGATGTAGGCCTGGCCCTTGTCACTGTCGAAGTAGGCATCGTTCATTTCGGTCTTGAAGTAGCCCGGCGCGATGGCGTTGACCCGCACGTTGAAGCGCGCCAGTTCCAGCGCCAGTGACTTGCTCAGCTGCACCACGCCGGCCTTGGCTGCGCAGTAGTGGCTGTAGCCGCCGCCCACACGCAGGCCGAGGATCGAGGCGATGTTGACGATGCTGCCGCCGCGCCCGGCCTTGGCCAGACGCTGCGCCGCGCACTGGGCGACGCGCCAGACGCCGTCGAGGTTGGTGGACAGCATGGTGCGCCAGTCTTCCTCGCTGACCTCCAGCGCGCGCTGGCCATTGCCGATGCCGGCGTTGTTGAGTACTACCTCGACCACGCCGAACTGCGCCTCGGCACTGTCGAAGGCGGCCTCGACGCTGGCGCGGTCGGTCACATCCAGCGCCACGGCATGGGCTTCGCCACCGTCGGCACGAATGGCTTCAGCCAGTTGCGCCAGGCGCTCGGTGCGGCGTGCCGCCAGCACCACGCGGGCGCCAGCGCGGGAGGCCGTGCGCGCCAGATGTGCGCCGATACCGCTGGAAGCGCCGGTGACCAGTACGGTCCTGCCGGCGAGGGAGAAGAGGTCGTTGCTCATGGCTGCACCTTGTTCATCAGAGCGAATTCGCTGACCGCCAAGGTTAGCCCGAGGTGCTCTCAAGGGCGTGCAGGGTGCGCCATTCGCAGCGCGAATGACGGGGCTTTTCGTAGGAGCGAGCAAGCTCGCTGCTACGAAAAGCTGAAACGAAAAAGCCCGGCACAAGGCCGGGCTCTTTCATGACGCGGGAAGCGAATCAGGCAGCGAGTGCGCGAGCCTGCTTCTTCTTCACCTGCGCGCGGCAAGCATCGCCGAACGCCTGGAAGATCTTCACCGAATCGGGGTTCTTCGCCGCCTGCCACTCCGGGTGCCACTGCACCGCGAAGAGGAAGGGCGAGAGAGTCGGGGCATGGATCGCCTCGACCAGGCCGTCTTCGGCGTGGGCGATGGCTTCGATGCCCTTGCCCAGGTTCTTCAGGCCCTGGCCATGCAGCGAGTTGACGCGGAACTCGTCACCCAGCAGCTTCTGCAGCCAGCTGCCCTGGACCGGGCGAACGCCGTGGGCCGGGCTGTACTGCACGTCGACCGGGTCTTCGGGATTTTCGCGATGGTCGTTGAAGCCAGGCTCGGCGTAGACCTTCTGGTAGATATCGCCGCCCAGGGCCACGTTGATTTCCTGCATGCCGCGGCAGATGCCGAAGATCGGCAGGCCACGCGCGAGGGCGGCCTTGATCAGCGGAATGTCGAAATTGTCGCGGTCCTTGTCCTGGCCCTTGCCGGGAGTCTGGTTCTCCTGGCCATACAGGGTCGGATCGATGTTGCTGCCGGCGCCGGTCAGGTACACGCCGTCGGCCATGTCCAGGTACTGCTCGAGGTCTTCGATGCCGCAGCAGGTCGGTACCAGTACCGGCACGCAATCGGACTGTTCAACCAGGGGCACGATGTACTTGTGGGTCATTACCTGATAGTCATGGCCTTTGCGCTCTTGGCTGCCCATGGACATCAGGACGACGGGTTTGCGGATGGTCTGTTTCTTGTTGCCAATGTTGCTGTTGGACATATGTCACCTTTGGACGAGCTGCAGCCCATCGTTTTTGTGCAGGCGCGCAGCGGAAAGGCGCGCTACCTGAGGCCCCGAGCACTGCCGGGAGCGCACAGAAGGCGAAGTTTCCCGGTCGAAACCTGCCTACCAGCCTGCCAGAGCCGTTAAATATGTCAAACGAATTCGACGGAGGGCGTCAAAAATAATGGCCGAAATCTTGTCGGACAATTATTTTAACTATCTGTTTTTGAAGGGATTTTTTAAATAACCGGACATGCTGAAAAGTCCATTATTTAAAACGCGTGGCGCTAATGGTGAAAAATTCTGCACATTTTTTCATGGCGCTGTTCGGGATCATCCACAGGCGCGCCGGGCGGCGCGCTCTGCCCTGCGGGTTTGCCGTCAGTGGCACTCGACGCGGTTGCGGCCGTTCTGCTTGGCCCGGTAAAGGGCGCTGTCGCTGCGCGAGAGGGCCGCTTCAGCGGAATTGTCGGCGGCCTCCAGGATCGCCACGCCGATGCTGATGGTCAGCGGGATGCGCTGGCCGCCCTGCATCAGAGGCTGGTCGGCGAGCTGCTGCTGCAGGCGCTGGGCGAAGACCTCGGCGCTGCCCAGGTCGGCATCGCCCAGCACCACGGCGAATTCCTCGCCGCCCATCCGGCCGGCGAAGTCGACGCGGCGGATGGCCCGTCCGAGGATGCCGGCGAAGTGGCGCAGCGCCTCGTCGCCCACGGCATGGCCCCAGCGGTCGTTGATTGCCTTGAAGTGGTCGATGTCGCACATCAGGATCGCCGCGCTGTGCTCCATGTTGCGCTGCACGCGGCCCAGTTCGGCCTCGATCAGGTGCATGAAGTGGCCGCGGTTGGGTAGCTGGGTCAGGTAGTCGGTGGTCGCCAGCAGTTGCAGCTCGGCCTCGATGCGCTTGCGCTCGGTGATGTCGGTGATGAAGCCGTGCCAGATCAGGCTGCCGTCTTCCATCCGCTTGGGGTGCGCATTGCCTTGCCGCCAGAACACGCCGCGCTCGGGAATCACCACGCGGTACTCATGGCGCCAGGGTTGCATCTGGGTGGCGGAGTTCTCCAGGGACGCCAGGCAGTTCTCCAGGTCCTCCGGGTGGATCACCTGGCGCAGGAAGCTGGAGTCACTGCGGACTTCGTCGGGCCGCACGCCGTAGATGTCCAGCACGCCGGCGCTGACATAGGGGAAGGTGCCCGTGCCGTCGGGCAGACGGCGGAACTGGAAGACCATGCCGGGGATTTCGTTGGTCAGGTCGGTCAGCAACTGCACGCTATCGCGCAGTTTTTCCGCGACCTCGCGCAGGGCGGTGATGTCGGTGGTGGTGCCGAGCATGCGCAGGGCGTTGCCGGCGGCGTCGCGCTCCACCACCTTGCCGCGGCTGGACACCCAGAGGTAGTGGCCGTCCTTGTGCTGCAGGCGGTGTTCCACTTCGTAGGACTCGGTGTGGCCGTCGAAGTGCTCGCGCATGGTGGTCTGCACGTAAGCGAGGTCGTCGGGGTGCACGCGGGTGTAGGCGTCATCGATGCAGCTGCCGATCTCGTCGTCGGCGTAGCCCAGCAGGGATTTCCAGGCGCTGGAGTAGTGGATCTGCCCGGTGGGCACGTGGCGGTCCCAGATACCGGTGCCGCTGCCGTCCACGGCCAGGGCCATGCGCCGTTCGCTTTCCTTGTGTGGCGCGCGAATGCGTTCGAACAGCGCTTCACCCAGGGCCAGCACGTCTGCCAGCAGCGTCTGCTGTTCCGGGCTGAGTGTTCTGTCGCCTTTGTCCAGCAGCAGTAACCGGGCCTGGGGGAAACCTTCCTCGTCGCGCAGCGTTTCGCTGGCCAGCAGGTGCAGGTTGCCGCCCTGGAGGTGCAGGGGGCTGGACGTGGATTCGAGGGATAGCACGGTGGCCAGCGAGAGGGCGCCGGCATTGTCGATGCCCAGCTGGCCGAGCAACTGGCCGCGCATGTCGATGAGCAGGACGGCGCAATCGCCGCTCGCCTGGCGAGCGAGACGCAGCAGGCCGTCGTATTGCCCGCACTCCTTTACCCCAGGACTACTGGAAGTTCGCATCCGATAGCAGCTTCTTCAACGGAGGATGGGCGTGATTCTGGATTGTGCTCCGCGCCGCGCATGCGGCAGGCGGACGCAGGTGGCTTTATGAAATCACGGCCGGGTGAGCGCCCACAATCTCCACCTGCGACAAGAGCGACGAACGCACCCGCCCACCGGCTCCTCGGTGGGCGGGCAGGGCATCAGTTGATCAGTTGGTCGATCAGCACGGCGTTGGTGTAGATCAGGCTGCCATCACTGGCGCGGTGGCCGACCAGGTGGAACTGGCCGCGCTGCTCGGCGCCGCCCAGGTACACGCGGAACATGCAGTCGGCCAGCGGCCCGTAGCCTTCGGGCATATGCAGGTCGAGGGTATCGAGGTCGGCATCGACCATCATTTCCCGCTGGCCGTTTTCCTGCAGGTAGACCTCGGCCTGTTCCAGGTGCAGGCGGTCGTCGGCGGTCAGGTAGAAGCGGATGTCTTCCAGCGGCGTGGGCTTCTGCTCGGCGGTGGTCTTGCACCAGCCTTCGAGGGTCATTGCGCTCATGGTGAGGTGCCTCCAGGGTTCGCGGGTGGGATTACCGCGGCGTCGGAGAGTTGGACCGCTGCGCGCGGCGGTTCGCTCAATTTTTGTTCAGGTCAATCGTTGAGCGATCACTGCCGGGCATAAAAAAAGCCGCTCCAGAGGAGCGGCTCGAAGGACGTCGAAGGAGCAATCACAATATCAACGTCAGGAGTTGTCTTCCGCAGGGAAAGTGCGGAAGCGGGAAGATGGGATAATTCTAGAAAGTTGCAGCGATGGAATAAACCGTCATTCCGGGAAGAGACTTTCTGCATGGGCGTAATAATCTCGCCCGGAGTCAGGAGAAACTTTCAGATGAATCAGAAAGTTTCCCCTGAGAGTAAATCAGCCGGACAGTCGTGCTGAATTACAGGATCGACAGCGGGTATTCGACGATCAGGCGCAGCTCGTTGTTGTCGGCTTCACCCTGGTCGGCATTGGCGCGGTGGAAGGCCTGACGGACGCGGAAGGAAAGGTCCTTCGCCGCACCTTCCTGGATCACGTACTTGGCTTCCAGGTCGGTCTCGTGGTGGCTGCCGTCTTCGCCGTACATGCCGGCGTAGCTGCCGTCGGCGTCGGCGTGGCTGCCGTCGATGCCGGTACCGTTGATGTAACGGGCCATGAAGCTCAGGCCCGGCACGCCGTAGGTGTCCATCGCCAGGTCGTAGCGGGCCTGCCAGGAGCGCTCGCCCGGACCGTTGAAGTCGGAGTACTGCACGGAGTTGGCGAGGAATACCGAGTCACCGGTGGCGCCATCGCCGTCGTCGCCGAAGCCGACGTAGTCGAACGGGGTGTCGCCGTGGACCTTCTGGTAGGCCAGGGTGACGGTGTGCGCCTGCAGGAAGGAGTAGGCGGCTGCCAGCGACCAGGTGGTGTTGCTGATCTCGCCGGCCTTGGCCTGGCCTTCGTCGTTGGTGCGGTAGATGTTGAAGTCGAACGCCAGCGACTGCTCGTCGGCGACCGGCAGCACCCAGTTCACGTTGCCGTAGTACTGGCGCCAGATGTCCTTGAACTCGGAGCCGTACAGCGAAACGCTCAGGTTGTCGTTGATCGCGTACTTGCCGCCGAGGAAGTCGACGTCGCTGGTCTCCACGCCGGCATAGGCCGCCCACAGGCCGCCGTCGCGGGCGGTGGTGACCGGGCTGGTGCCGGAGGTGAAGTGACCGGCTTCCAGGTCCAGGCCTTCGATTTCGCTGCTGAACAGGTTGAAGCCCGAAGCGGTCTGCGGGATCAGGCGGGTGCCGCCGGCAGCGAACACCGGAGCGGTCGGTTGCATGTCGCCGAATTTCAGCTCGGTCTTGGAGATGCGCACTTTCAGCGCGCCACCGGCCTTGCCGTAGTCGTCGTCCGGCTTGCCGTCGTTGCCGACCGGCAGGTTGCCGGTGCCCGCACGGCCACGGCCGGCGTCGAGCTTGATGCCCAGGTAGCCGAAGGCGTCCACGCCGAAACCGACGGTGCCCTGGGTGTAGCCCGAGGAGAAGTTCGCCAGGAAGCCCTGGGTCCAGTCGCGGTTATCGGCGCGGCCGTTCTTGCCGTCGTGGTCGTAGTAGTAGTTGCGCAGCAGGACGTCGAACTTGGCGTCCTCGACGAAACCCTTGGCATCGGCCTGATCGGTGACGAAGGGTTCGGCGCTGGCGAACTGGCTGGCGGCGGCGGAAACAGCGAGCACGATGGCGCTGCGTTTGAGGTGCTTCATGGATATTGCCCCTAGAGTCTTGGAGGACCGGCTCAGTGAAGTGCGTGAGAACCGGACGTTTTTATAGGCAGGCACAATGAATCCGAACGTGGCTTGACCACGGCGGAAAATCGCAGGAAGTTGCGTTGGCATTGTTGCAGTTAACTGGCTTTGCTTTCTTCCGCGAATTGCTCCAGACGCGGAAGAGCCGACGTCATAATGCCGAAAGAGTTCGCCGTTTAAATCACGGATTATGAAAAGGTCTATGTCTCAAACTGTAATAATCCTGACATTGGTCCAATTGACATAACCTGTTCGGAAGTTCCGCGTATATAAGCAATGTCACTGTTTCCGGGGGCTGCGGGCACGGTGACATGGCGCGCGACGGGGCGATGCGGCTAAGCTGCGCGACCCGGCCGCCGCACCCGGTGCGGCGACGTGCCCCATTCACCGACAGCAGAGATTTGTCCCATGACGCCTACCTTCATCCCCGACGCGGACCCCGAATCCATCTCCTCCGACGTCGCCGGTTTCGGCGGCCTGCTGGTTTCCACGCAGATCCCCACCCTCGAGGACGGCAGCCTGGAACTGGGCGACATCAAGGCCCAGAGCATCGCGACCCTGCGCAGCCTGCAGCTGGCCCTGGAAAAGGCCGGCAGCGGCCTGGACCACGTCCTGCACCTGACCATCTACCTCACCAGCATGGCCGACCGCGCCGCGTTCAATGAGGTGTACTGCAGCTTCTTCGCCAAGCCCTACCCGGTGCGCGCCGCCGTCGGTATCTCCGAGCTGGCGGTGGAAGGCATGAAGGTGGAAGTCACCGCCATCGCAGCCAAGCGATCGAGCTGATCTCCCCGTTCTGCAGGATCGGGCCGCTTTGCGGCCCTTTCTTTATGTGTTCCGCTTCTTCGACCTGAGCGCGCCTCTGGTTCGCGAGCAAGCGCCAGGCGTCCCCCTCGCTCCTGCAGGCCCGCGCCATGTTGCTGTTCGTAGGAGCGAGCTTGCTCGCGAACAGTCCCCGCTCCAAACCCGCCCGAATGTATTCCTTTGTATCCACCGCTCCCTGAGCGGACACACGCATACAAAAGCCTCCAGACGCCGATACGTCCGCGATACATCACTGCGGCGAAATAGCCCTACCCGAACGACAGGGCGCAACGGCTGGGAAACCTCCAGTGCCTCGTTCCAGGGATTCGCCCTTGCGGCATGACTCGGCGCAGCAAGCGCCACAGCATCTGGAGAAGTACCATGACTCGTACCTCGAAGACTCAACTGGGCCTGATCGCTATCGCGCTGGCCGGCGGCCTGAACATGGCGTCCTCCGCTTTCGCCGTCGAAGCCCTGCCGCAGGGCTACCAGCTGGCATCCGCCGCCAAGGCCGGGGAGGGCAAGTGTGGCGAGGGCAAGTGCGGCGCCGCCAAGGAAGCCAAAGCCAAGGCGACCCAGGGCGAAGGCAAGTGCGGCGAAGGCAAATGCGGTGCCGATGGCGCCCAGGCCAAGGCTACCGGCGCCGAGGGCAAGTGCGGTGAAGGCAAGTGCGGCGATGCCTCCTTCGCCCGCACCGATGCCGACCACGACGGGCGCGTCTCCCGCGCCGAGCTGCTGGCCGTGGCGCCCAAGGCTGGCGCGGAGTTCGACGCCATCGACGGCAACCACGACGGCTACCTCTCCGAGGCCGAGGTCTACCAGTTCCGCAAGAACCAGTTCGACAGCAACGGCAAGCCGTTCCCGTCCGACCTCTACAGCAAGCTGAGCCAGGCGAAGAACTGAGCGCCGCCGACCACCTCCCCGCGCCGTTGGCCGGGGAGGGCACTTCGCCAAGGAGACCGTCATGACCACCACCGCACCCCTGCAGGGAGCCGGCCTCGGCTTGCGCCGCGCCATGCTGCCCGACCTGCTGACCCTGGAAGACCGCGCCGTGGACTTCCTCGAAGTCGCACCGGACAACTGGATCGGCGTCGGCGGCACCTACGGCGAAGGGCTGGCCCGCCTGGCCGAGCGCTTCCCGCTGTCCTGCCATGGCCTGTCGTTGTCCCTGGGCGGACCGGAGCCGCTGGACCAGGTGTTCCTCGGTCGCGTCCGCGAGTTCCTCGATCAGCACAACGTCCCGTTGTTCAGCGAACACCTGAGCTACTGCTCCGACGAGGGCCATCTCTACGACCTGATTCCCATGCCCTTCACCGACGAAGCCGTGCGTCATATCGCCAGTCGCATCCGTGAAGTGCAGGACATCCTCGGCCGCCGTATCGCCGTGGAAAACATCTCCTACTACGCCGCGCCCTACCAGGCGCTGAGCGAGATCGATTTCCTTCGCGCCGTGCTCGCCGAGGCCGACTGCGACCTGCTGCTGGACGTCAACAACCTCTACGTCAACGCCCACAACCATGGCTATGACGCCGCCGGCTTCCTCGCCCGCGTGCCGGCCGAGCGTGTGGTCTGCCTGCATGTCGCCGGCCACTACGACGAAGCGCCGGACCTGAAGATCGACACCCATGGCGCTGCGGTGAAGGACGATGTCTGGGGCCTGCTGGCCAGCGCCTACCAGCACCTGGGCAGCGTGCCGACCCTGTTGGAGCGCGACTTCAACCTGCCGCCGCTGGCCGAGTTGCTCGGCGAGGTGGCCACCATCCGCAACCTGCAAGCGGCCGTGCGCCAGGCGGAGGTGCGTCATGGCTGAGTCCCTGCGCGAGCAGCAGTTGCGCATGACCCGTTACATCCGTGACCCGCAGGCCAACGAGCCGCCGCCCGGCATCGAGGCCCGGCGCCTGGCGGTATACCGGCAACTGTTCTTCGGCAACCTGCAAGCGCTGCTCGCCGGCAACTTCCCGGTGCTGCACGCCAGCCTGCCAAGCGAACAGTGGCAGGCGCTGACGGAGGACTTCTACGCCGGCTTCCACTGCCAGACACCCTTGTTCACCGAGGTGGCTGGCGAGTTCGTCGACTACCTGGACGGCCGCACCGAGCAGCCCGGCTGGGTCGCCGAACTGGCGCACTACGAATTCATCGAAACCACACTGCTGCTCAGTGACAACAGCGAGCCGGCCCACGACCCGGACGGTGACCTGCTCGATGGCGTGCCGCTGCTGTCCGCGCTCGCCGCACCGCTGGCCTATGCCTGGCCGGTCAGCCACATCGGCCCCGGATACCTGCCGCAACAGGCGCCGGCTGAACCGACGCTGCTGCTGGCGCGCCGGGATACCGACCTGAAGGTGTACTTCTCGCGCCTGGCCCCGTTGGCCCATGCTCTGCTGGTGTCGCTGCAACAGTGGCAGCTCAGCGGGCGCCAGCATCTCAAGGCGCTGGCGGAAATCGCTGGCGTCGAACCGGCCGCCATCGAAGGGCAGGGCATTGCCCTGCTGCGCAGCCTTAAAGAACAAGGCGTGGTGCTCGGCACCCGCCCGAACTGCACCACCCCACGTCGTCCCCCATTGGCTCGCCCCTGAAGGAGAAACGTCATGACCGACACCCTGGCAACCGTGATCTACACCGCCCACACCCACACCACCGGCGGCCGTGATGGCCGTGGCCGGTCCACCGATGGTGAGCTGGACCTGCCCCTGAGCCCACCCGGTTCCGGCCGTCCCGGCAGCAACCCCGAACAGCTGTTCGCCATCGGCTGGTCCGCCTGCTTCATCGGCGCTCTGCGTCGCGCCGGACAGAAGCTGAACGTGCGCCTGCCAGCCGATGTGGCGGTGGATGCCGAAGTCTCCCTGGGCAACACCGCCGACGGCGGCTTCGCCCTGGCCGCCCTGCTCACCGTGCACCTGCCAGGCCTGGACGCGGACGACAAGGCGAAGCTGGTCGACGAGGCTCACCAGATCTGCCCGTATTCCAAGGCTACTCGCGGCAATATCGAGGTGGGGTTCGTGATTCCCTGATCGCTCTCTTCCTCCACAGCGCAGCCCTCGCACCTTCCATGGTGCGCGGGCTTTTTTTGTCTCATCGGTGCGCTCGGTGCTTTCCTGTAGGAGCGGGCTATGCCCGCGATCGCGCCCAAGGGGCGCTCCTGCAGGTCAGCTCCGTCGCTTCGGCTCTTGTGGGCTTTCCATTCAGGTGTTCTGCGCCGCTTCGGCGTGCGCGCAAACCTCGTGTTTCGCCCCCTCGGGCGAGTTACTTTTCCAAACGACGGAAGGCCGCCCCCCAAAAAGTAACCAAAAGGCTTGCCCCGGACATCCGGTTTT
>NZ_JALJXP010000015.1 GCF_024170165.1 Pseudomonas nitroreducens
ATGGGGCAATCCTCGTGAGGTGACCCCTGCAGGTTAGAAACTGTTACCCATGTGCCTGAACAAAACTGTCACCTATGTGGGTGAGTCGTACCGGGCGAGACCTTTTGGTTCCTTTTGGGTCGTTTGCCAAAAGGGACTCGCCCGAGGGGGCGAAACCCAATACATCAGCGCACGCCGTAGCGGCGCAGAACACCCAACCCCAAGCAAGCAAAGAGCATCGCGGACAAAGTCCGCTCCTACGCGAGCCTAATGAGCTGCCGTCTGATTCCTACGCCGTTCAGGAATGGTTCAGCCAGGAATCGAAGAACTTTGAGGTATGACAGTTCCGGTGAAATCCACGCCGTCTAGTCTGGGGGCATTCCCACTTTCCCAGCAGGCAGGAGCCGGGAGTCACAGCATGACTGCACCGCAAACCACCGACGGCAAACCGCACGGCACCGAACTCAAAAGCACCGACTGGTACCGCAAGAGCGTCGACCAGACCCTGGCCGACCTGCAGACCAGCGCGGAAGGCCTTTCCCCCGACGAAGCCGAGGCGCGGCTGTTGCGCGTCGGCCCCAACGCCCTGCCAGCCAAGGAGGTCGATCCTCTCTGGCTGCGCTTCGCCCGGCACTTCAACGACGTGCTGATCTACATCCTCCTCGCCGCCGCCGTGGCCACCGCGCTGATGGGCCACTGGACCGACACCCTCGTCATCCTGCTGGTGGCGGTGATCAACGCCGGCATCGGCTTCTTCCAGGAGAACAAGGCGGAGAAATCCCTCGCCGCCCTGCGCGGCATGCTCAGCAGCACCGCGCACGTGGTGCGCAACGGCAAGAAGATCGAGATGGACGCCGCCCAGCTGGTGCCCGGCGACATCGTCATCCTGCGCCCCGGCGACAAGATTCCCGCCGACGTGCGCCTGTTCGACGTGCACCACCTGCAGGTCGAGGAATCCATGCTCACCGGGGAATCCCTCACGGTGGGCAAACACGCCGAGGCGCTGGACCAGGAAGCGCTGCTGGCCGACCGCACCAACCTCGGTTTCTCCGGCACCAACGTCAGCGCCGGCAACGCGCGCGGCGTGGTGATCGGGACCGGGCCGGCCACCGAACTGGGGCGCATCAACAAGCTGATCGCCAACGTCGACGAGGGCGAGACGCCGCTGCTGCGGCAGATCGCCGAGCTGGGCAAGCGCATCTTCGGGCTGATCATCGGCATGATGGTGGTGCTGTTCATCATCGGTTTCTTCTGGCACGACTACCCCTTCGGCGAGCTGCTGCTGTCGCTGATCAGCCTGGCGGTGGCCTCGGTGCCCGAGGGCCTGCCGGCCATCGTCTCGATCATCCTGTCGCTGGGCGTGCAGCGCATGGCGCAGAACAAGGCGATCATCCGCAAGCTGCCCACCGTGGAAACCCTGGGCGCCATGAGCGTGATCTGCTCGGACAAGACCGGCACCCTGACCATGAACGAGATGACCGTGAAGAGCGTGCTGCTCGCCAACGGCATTTACGCGGTGGAGGGCCAGAGCTACGAGCCCAAGGGCCGCATCACCTTCGGCAGCACCAGCGATGAGCTGGACTGGTCGCAGCACGCCGCGCTGGCCGACTTCATCCGCGCGGTGGACATCTGCAACGACAGCAGCCTGCAACTGGGCGACGAAGGCCGCTGGGGCGTGGTCGGCGGCCCCACCGAGGGCGCGCTGAAGGTCCTGGCGCGCAAGGCGAACCTGCCGGAGGTCGAATTCCAGAAGTTCGGCAAGATTCCCTTCGACTCCGCCTACAAGTACATGGCGCGGCGCTGCGACGTCGCCGGGCAGCACCTGGTCTACCTCAAAGGCGCACCCGACGTGCTGCTGCGCATGTGCCAGCAGCAACTCGGCGCCAATGGCGTGGAGCCGCTGGACCGCGAGTACTGGGAGCGCGAGATGAGCTTCATCGCCGGGCAGGGCCTGCGCATGCTGGCCGCCGCCTACAAGCAGGTGCAGCCCGATGACGGCGTGATCGACCACGAGGACGTGCAGGACGGCATGATCTTCCTCGGCGTCGCCGGCCTGCTCGACCCGCCGCGCCCGGAGGCCATCGAGGCCATCGCGCTGTGCAAGCGCGACGGCATCCAGGTGAAGATGATCACCGGCGACCACCCGGATACCGCCGTGGCCATCGCCGGCATGCTCGGCATGGGCAACGACCTGCGCGCCATGACCGGCCAGGAGCTGGAGCAGGCCGATGACACCCAGCTGAAAGCCCTCGCCATGCAGTACTCGGTGTTTGCCCGCACCAGCCCCGAGCACAAGCTGCGCCTGGTGCGCGCGCTGCAGGCCAATGAGGAAGTGGTCGGCATGACCGGCGACGGGGTCAACGACGCCCCGGCGCTGAAACAGGCGGACGTCGGCATCGCCATGGGCATCAAGGGCACCGAGGTGACCAAGGAAGCCGCCGACATGGTGCTCACCGACGACAACTTCTCCACCATTGCCGGCGCCGTGCGCGAGGGTCGCCGGGTCTACGACAACCTGAAGAAGACCGTGCTGTTCATCCTGCCGACCAACATGGCCCAGGGCCTGCTGATCGTCATGGCGATCCTCGCCGGCGCGGTGATCCCGCTGGCACCGCTGCAGATCCTCTGGATGAACATGGCGACCTCCACCACCCTGTCCTTCGCCCTGGCCTTCGAGCCGGGCGAGCCGGGGATGATGCGCCGGCCGCCGCGCAACGCGAAGGAATCGATCCTCAACGGTTTCGCGGTCTGGCGGGTGCTCTACGTGGGCGGCCTGCTCACCGCCGCGGCCTTCCTGCTGGAAGCCTGGATGGTCAGCAACGGCCAGGACACCGACCACATCCGCACCATGATCCTGCACACCCTGGTCACGGCGCAGTGGGCCTACCTGTTCAACTGCCGCCTGCAGGAGGAGTTCTCGCTGAACACCGCCCTGCTGCGCAACGGCGCTCTGCTCACCGTGACCCTGGCGCTGATCCTGCTGCAGTGCTTCGTGATCTACGTGCCCTTCATGCAGACCGCCTTCCACACCGTCGCCCTGCCCTTCAGCGGCTGGCTGATCTCGTTAGGGATAGGCATCGCGGTGTTCTTCGCGGTGGAACTGGAGAAGCTGGTGATCCGCCGCTGGAAGGCTTCGCGCCGGTGATCCCGAACGGCGCACGACCGCTCACATCATGCGCCGGCCCCCAGGTAACGTAGGAGCGAGCTTGCTCGCGAACAGCCCAAGCCCCTTCCCTCAACCGGAGGGGCTTGTTGTTTGTGGGAAGAGCTTCGCGAGCAAGCTCGCTCCTACAGGGTGGAGCAGGTTCTCCCTGCAGGATCGAGCCATGCCCGCGAACGGCCTCAGAACAGCGGCAAGGTGTAGCTGACGATCAGCCGGTTCTCGTCCTGGTCGCGCTGGGTCGGGGTGCCGGAGCCGCTGGCGGCCAGGCCGCTGCGCAGCATGGCGTTGCGCCAGGAGAAGCCCAGGCCCTTGAGGGTGCCTTCGGGTATCACGTAGGACAGCGTCAGGTCGCGCTCCCATTCGCCCTGGTCGCCGCTGGCGGTCCTGATGTCGTCGCCCTTGAGGTAGATCGCCGCAAAGGTCAGGCCCGGCAGGCCGGCCTGGGCGAAGTCGTAGCCGTAGCGCGCCACCCAGGTGCGCTCGCCGGCATGCAGGAACTTGCCGATCTGCACGTCGGTGATCAGGTAGGCGCTGCCGCTGGCACCGTCGCCACGGTTCAGGTAGGGGAAGTCGCTGTCGCCGTTCATGACCTGGTAGCCGGCGCCGAGGCTGTGTCCGGACAGGCTGTAGGTGAACATCCCGCTGTAAGCGCGGTTGTCCACTTCGCCCTTGGTCACCCGGTTGCCGTAGTAGCCGCTGGAGAGGTAGCCGTCGGCGCGCCCGGAGGCGCTGCCGTTCTTGCCGTCGGAGTCGCTGTCGAAGGCGCGCAGGTCGGTCTTCAGCACGCCGGGGCCGAGGTTCAGGCTGTGCTGCAGGCCGAGGAAGTGCTGCTGGTAGAACTCGCTGAGCTGGCCGTAGTAGTACTGCAGCGTCAGGTCCTTGCTCAGCTTGTAGTCGCCGCCGGCATAGTAGAACTCGTTGCTGTCGCGGGCCGTGGCGCCGCTGTTGGCGCCCTGGATCGACATGCCGCGCCAGTCGCTGGAGTTGCGCCCGCGGGTGTGCTCCAGCTTGCCGGCCACCAGGCTGAGGTTGTCGATGTCGGTGCTGGTCACCTGCCCGCCTTCGAAGGTGCCCGGCAACAGGCGACCGTCGTTGTAGGTCACCACCGGCAGCTTGGGCATCAGGGTGCCGTAGCGCAGTTCGGTGCTGGAAATCTTCGCCTTGAGGGTCGGCCCGAGGCTGCCGAAGTCGTTCACCGCCTCGCCGTTGCTCTTGGACGGGAACACCGTGCCGGCCTGCTGGCTGGCCGACTCGTAGTGGGTGCCGCCGCCGCTGTCGAGGCGGACGCCGAGCAGGCCGATGGCATCGACGCCGAGGCCCACGGTGCCCTGGGTGTAGCCCGAGGTGTAGTTGAGGATGAAGCCCTGGCCCCACTCTTCCTGGCGGCTCGGGTCGGCCGTGCCGTTGCGGTTGTCGCTGTTGATGTAGAAGTTGCGCAGGGTCAGGCTGGCCTTGCTGTCCTCGAGGAAGCCGGCAGCCTGGGCGGCAGGCACGAGGAAGCCGAGGGCGGCGCAGGCGATGGCGGCGCCCAGGGTGGAGTTTTTCATTGTTGTCTCCGGGTCGTGGATTTCAGGGTGAGCGCCACCCGTCCCAGCAGAGCGGGCAGGCGCGAGGTTTTTGTAGGAGCGAGCTTGCTCGCGAACGGGCAAGCTCAGGGTTACCCGCAGCGTCTGACAGCGCTGCGGGCGTTCAGAAGCGGATCAGGTCAGGCTTGCATCAGGTGACCGGGGCCGGGTTGAACAGCACCAGGTCGTTGTGCAGGTGGTGCCGCTCGGCCCAGGTGTGGACCTTGCCGCTGGCCACGTCGAGGTAGAGCTGGAAGATTTCCCAGCCCAGTTCGTCCAGGGTCATGCGCCCGGACGTAACGCGGCCGGCATCGACGTCGATCAGGTCCGGCCAGCGCTCGGCGAGTTCGGTGCGGGTCGCCACCTTGATCACCGGCGCCATGGCCAGCCCGTAGGGCGTGCCGCGTCCGGTGGTGAAGATGTGCAGGTTCATCCCGGCGGCCAGTTGCAGGGTGCCGCAGATGAAGTCGCTGGCCGGGGTGGCGCAGTACTGCAGGCCCCTGCCCTTCACCCGTGCGCCCGGCGGGATGACCCCGGCGATGGCGCTGCTGCCGGACTTGGCGATGGAGCCCATGGCCTTCTCGACGATGTTGTTCAGTCCGCCCTTCTTGTTGCCGGGCGTGGTGTTGGCACTGCGGTCGGCCATGCCGCGGGCGAGGTAGCGGTCGTACCAGTCCATCTCGGCGACCAGTTGCTCGGCCACTTCGCGGTTGGCAGCGCGGGCGGTGAGCAGGTGGATGCCGTCGCGCACTTCGGTGTTCTCGGAGAACATCACCGTGGCGCCGGCCCGCACCAGCAGGTCGGCGGCCACACCCAGCGCGGGGTTGGCAGTGACGCCGGAAAAGGCGTCGCTGCCGCCGCACTGCATGCCCACCACCAGTTCCGAGGCCGGCACCGTCTCGCGGCGGCGCTGGTCGAGGACCACCAGACGCTCCTCGATCAGCTCCAGTATCTGCGTAACCATGCCCTGGAAGCCGTTGCCGGACTCCTGCAGGCGGTACAGCCACTGCGCCTCGTCCTGCCCGGCGGTGAGTGCGTCGCCGTCCATCAGCTGCACCGGCTGCAACTTTTCGCAGCCCAGGCCGATGACCAGCGCCTGGCCGCCGAGGTTGGGGTTGCGCGCCAGGTTGTACAGCGTGCGGATCGGGATGATCGCGTCCGGCGCATTGATCGCCACGCCGCAGCCGTAGCTGTGGGTCAGCGACACCACGTCATCGACGTGCGGGTACTTGGGCAGCAGCTCGCGGCGGGCGCGTTCCACGCAGTGGTCCAGCACCCCGGTCACGCACTGCACCGTGGTGCTGACGCCCAGCAGGTTGCGTGTGCCGACGCTGCCGTCGGCGTTGCGGTAACCCTCGAAGCTGTAGCCGGTCAGGGGCTCGGCGGCGGGCGGCACTTCGGTGGCCAGCGGCAGTGCGTCCAGCTCCGGCGGCTCCGGCAGGCTGAGCAATTGCTCGGTCACCCAGCGGCCCTTGGCGATGGGTGCCAGGGCGTAGCCGATCACCGTGCCGTAGCGCAGCACCGGCGCGCCTTCGGCGATATCCACCAGCGCCACCTTGTGGCTCTGCGGGATCGACTCGGCGGCCACCAGCTCATCCGGGAAGCGACCGCCAGCGGCGACGCCCTGGTCGTTGACGACGATGGCGACGTTATCGTCCGCGTGCAATTTCACGTAGCGCGGCGAGTCCTGGTGCGGGATCAACTGCATGACACTCATCTCCGAAATACCCCCGGAACTGCTCAGGAATTGGCCGGGGCCAGACGTTTTTCAGGTACCTGGCGACCCTTTGGGTCCTCTTCGCGCAGCTCCACACGCTCGATGCGGCCGACGATGAACAGGTAGCTCAGCACGGCCACCAGCGCGTTGGCGCCGACGAACACCAGGGCCCACTTGAACGAGCCGGTGGCGCTGATCAGGTAGCCGATGACGATCGGCGTGGTGATCGAGGCGAGGTTGCCGAAGGTGTTGAACAGGCCGCCGGAAAGACCGGCGATCTGCTTGGGCGAGGTATCCGCCACCACCGCCCAGCCCAACGCGCCCAGGCCCTTGCCGAAGAACGCCAGGGTCATGAAGCCGACCACCATCCACTCGGCATCGACGTAGTTGCAGAACACCATGGTGGTGGACAGCAGCAGGCCGCAGACGATCGGCAGCTTGCGGGCGAAGGTCAGCGAATGGCCGCGACGCAGCAGGTAGTCGGAGATGATCCCGCCCAGCACGCCACCAAGGAAGCCCATCAGCGCGGGCAGCGAGGCGATGAAGCCGGCCTTGAGGATCGACATGCCGCGCTCCTGCACCAGGTACACCGGGAACCAGGTGAGGAAGAAGTAGGTGATGGCGTTGATGCAGTACTGGCCCAGGTACACGCCCAGCAGCATGCGGCTGCGCAGCAGCTGGCTGACGTAGTGCCATTTCGGGCCGTCGCTGGCGCGCTTCTGGTCCATGTCGACCATGCCACCGCCGGCTTCGATGGCGGCGACTTCAGCGGCGTTGGTGCGCGGGTGCTCCTTGGGGTTGTAGATGGTCTTCATCCAGATGGCGGCGAAGACCATGCCCAGCACGCCCATCACCACGAACACGTGTTCCCAGCCGAAGTGGAAGACGATCCAGCCCATGATCGGCGCGAACAGCGCGGTGGCAAAGTACTGCGCGGAGTTGAAGATGGCCGAGGCCGTGCCACGCTCGGCGGTGGGGAACCAGGCGGCGACGATGCGCGCGTTGCCCGGGAAGGACGGCGCCTCGGCGAAGCCCACCATGAAGCGCAGCAGGAACAGCGCGATCACCGCGCTGGCCACCGGCAGGTAGCCGACGAAGCCCTGCAGGAAGGTGAACAGCGACCAGATGAAGATGCCCGCGGCGTAGACCTTCTTCGAACCGAAGCGGTCGAGCAGCCAGCCGCCGGGAATCTGCCCGGCCACGTAGGCCCAGCCGAAGGCGGAGAAGATGTAGCCCAGGGTGACCGCGTCGATACCCAGGTCCTTCTGCAGGCTGGAGCCGGCGATGGAAATGGTGGCGCGGTCGGCGTAGTTGATGGTGGTTACCAGAAACAGCATCAGCAGGATCAGGTAACGCACATGCGTCGGTTTGGCGGTTGCTTGGCTCATCGATTGCGTCTCGTGTCTTGTTGTTATGGGAGCGACCGGCGCAGGCCGGCCAGATTATCAGCCGGCCCGGCGCAGCGAGCCGTTACCGCCTCCTTGCCGACGTACGGCGGGCGCGGCCGGTACGTCCGTTCCGACTCGCACGCAGGGCACAGCGGCGAGCGACACAGCAGATAGCGCGCCACGGCCGGCGGGCAGCCGGATGGCATACAGCGAGAGAGCGTGGAGCGAAGAAAAGGGCCCCGCCGGACGCCTGGCGAGCAGGCGAGACGACACGGCGCGGCCAGGCAACTGGCGCGGGGAAAGCCGGCGCACGGCGGCGCGGCGATGTGAGATCGGACGGTTCAGCATGACGACCTACCTGCGAAGTTGAGCGGAGTGGGAGTGCTCGGGGCGCGTTCAGCGCCTGGGTTCGCGGGTACGTGTCGGCTGCGGGCAGTCGATGGTCATGGTGTTTCCCCTGCTTTGTTCTTGTGTCGGGGTTCGGGTCATGTCTTGTGCGGCGGGCGGCGCTGGCAGGCGCCACCCGCTGCTGGTACTGCTGTCGGTCAGGCGCCGACGTAGGCGGTCTTCACCGTGGTGTAGAACTCCTGGGCGTAGCGACCCTGCTCGCGCGGGCCGTAGGACGAGCCTTTGCGACCGCCGAACGGCACGTGGTAATCCACGCCGGCGGTGGGCAGGTTGACCATCACCATCCCGGCCTGGGCGTGGCGCTTGAAGTGCGCGGCATGCTTGAGCGAGGTGGTGGCGATGCCGGCGGACAGGCCGAACTCGGTGGCGTTGGCCTGGGCCAGCGCTTCGTCGTAGTCCTTCACCTTGAGGATGCTGGCCACGGGGCCGAAGATTTCCTCGCGGTTGATGCGCATCTCCGGGGTGGTCTCGTCGAACAGCGCCGGGGCCATGTAGTAGCCCTCGGTGGCCAGCGCCAGGCGCTCGCCGCCGAACAGCAGGCGCGCGCCTTCGTTGCGGCCGATCTCGACGTAGTCCAGGTCCTGGCGCAGCTGCGCTTCGGAAACCACCGGGCCGATGTCGATGCCGTCCTGCAGCGCATTGCCCACCTTGATCTTGCGCATGCGCTCGACCATGGCTTCGACGAAGCGCGGGTAGATGCCTTCGGTGACGATCAGCCGGCTGGACGCCGTGCAGCGCTGGCCGGTGGAGTAGTAGGCGCTCTGCACCGACAGCTCCACGGCGCTGGCGAGGTCCGCATCATCTAGGATGATCTGCGGGTTCTTGCCGCCCATCTCCAGCTGCACCTTGGCGCCACGGGCCACGCATTGCGCGGCGATGCGGCGGCCGACGCCGACCGAACCGGTGAAGCTCACGGCGTCCACCTGCGGGTGGTTGACCAGGGCCTCGCCGATCACGCTGCCACGGCCCATCACCAGGTTGAACACGCCGTTGGGGAAGCCGGCGCGGGAGATGACTTCCGCCAGCGCCCAGGCACTGCCCGGCACCAGGTCGGCGGGCTTGAGCACCACGCAGTTGCCGTAGGCCAGGGCCGGGGCGATCTTCCACGCCGGGATGGCGATGGGGAAGTTCCACGGGGTGATCAGGCCGACCACGCCCACGGCTTCGCGGGTCACCTCGACGCTGACGCCGGGGCGCACCGAGGGCAGCAGGTCGCCGGCCAGGCGCAGGCATTCACCGGCGAAGAACTTGAAGATGTTCCCCGCGCGGCCGACTTCGCCGATCGCTTCGGGAAGGGTCTTGCCCTCCTCCCGCGCCAGCAGCGCGCCCAGCTCGGCGCGGCGGGCGAGGATCTCGCTGCCGACCTTGTCCAGTGCGTCGGCGCGGGCCTGCACGTTGCTGTTGGACCAGGCCGGGAAAGCGGCGCGGGCCGCCTCCACTGCCTGGTTGACCAGCGCGGCGTCGCCCAGCGCGTAATCGCCGACCACATCGGAGAGGTCCGACGGGTTGCGGTTCGGGGTTGCGTCGCTGACGGCCAGCCACTGGCCGTCGACGTAGTGCGAATACTGTTGTGCCACGGGAACCTCCGGCTTACTGCGGGCCGAGTTTCTTGATCAGCGCGTCGAGCATCTCGACTTCTTCGCCGGTGAGGTCGGTCAGCGGTGCGCGCACCGGGCCGGCGTCATGGCCCACCAGCTTGGCGCCAGCCTTGATGATGCTCACGCCGTAGCCTTCGCAGCGGTTGCGGATGGCCAGGTAAGGCAGGAAGAAATCGTCGATCAGGCGATTGACCGTGGCGTGGTCGTCGCTGGCGATGGCGTTGTAGAAGTCGATGGCGGTCTTCGGGATGAAGTTGAACACGGCCGAGGAATACACCGGCACGCCCAGCGCCTTGTAGGCCGCTGCGTAGACTTCGGCGGTCGGCAGGCCGCCGAGGTAGGTCAGGCGCTCGCCCAGGCGGCGGCGGATGGCGACCATCGGCTCGATCTCGCCGATGCCGTCCTTGAAGCCGATCAGGTTCGGGCAGCGGTCGGCGAGCTTTTCCAGGCTGTCGGCGTTGAGGCGGCAGACGTTGCGGTTGTACACCACCACACCGAAGTCCACCGAGCGGCAGACCTGCTCGACGTGGGCCACCAGGCCTTCCTGGCTGGCTTCGGTCAGGTAGTGCGGCAGCAGCAGGATGCCGGCAGCGCCCTGCTTCTCGGCTTCCTGGGCGTAGGCGATGGCCTGACGGGTCGGGCCGCCGGCGCCGGCGAGGATCGGTACCTGGCCACGGCAGGTATCCACCGCGGTCTTGATGATCGAGGAGAACTCGTTGGGCTCCAGCGAGAAGAACTCGCCGGTACCGCCGGCCGCAAAGAGTGCACTGGCGCCGTAGGGGGCCAGCCACTCCAGGCGGCGGGCGTAGGTGTCCGCGCGGAAGTTGCCCTGGGTATCGAAGTCCGTCACGGGGAACGACAGCAGACCGGACGAAAGGGTGGACTTCAGTTCTTGTGGATTCATTGGCGATCACCCTGCAAAGCGAATTTTTATAGGAAGAGGTGCAACGACAATCGGCTTATGGCGTCATGTTGTCGGTCATCGTACAACTACAAACAAAAGCCGACAAGTCGTCAGACAACCTTTTCTTCCGTCCGCTCGTCAGCCGAGTTTTTCTTCGGCCGATTCGTGGGCGCGGCGCAGGCGTTCGCGGGAGTTGGTCAGGTGCAGGCGCATGGCGGCGCGGGCGGCGTCGGTGTCGCCGCGGGCGATGGCATCGAAGATGTCTTCGTGCTCGCGGTTGACCCGCGCCAGGTAGTGGTTCTGGTCGTCATGGGCCAGGCGTGCGGAGTTCAGGCGGGTGCGCGGGATGATGCTCGCCCCCAGGTGGCTCATGATGTCGGTGAAGTAGCGGTTGCCCGTGGCTTCGGCGATGCGCAGGTGGAACTGGAAGTCCGAGGCCACCGCGTCGCGGCCGTTGGCCTGGCTCTCCTCCAGGGCATCCAGGGCGTCGCGCAGGCCCTGCAGCTGCTCGGGGCTGCGGCGCTGGGCGGCGAGCCCGGCGGACTCCACCTCCAGGCTGATGCGCAGCTCCAGCACCGCCAGCACGTCGCGCAGGGTGACGATGGTCGCCGGGTCGATGCGGAACGGGCCGTCCTTGGGTGTGTCCAGCACGAAGGTGCCGATGCCGTGACGGGTTTCCACCAGCCCCGCGGCCTGCAGCCGGGAGATCGCCTCGCGGACCACGGTGCGGCTGACGCCCTGCTCGGTCATGATCGCCGACTCGGTGGGCAGCTTGTCCCCGGGCTTGATGCGACCATCGCGGATACGCGCGGAAAGCTCGGCGACCACCTCATGGGCGAGGCTGCGGGAACGTTTGCGGGGAAGCGGGCTGGTCGGCATGGTGGTCGCTGGAATGGATGAAGAGGCGGTCATCGTACAACATCGGGATGGCGCCCGGCCATGGTCGGCCAGTTGTGTGATGACTCTGCCCTGCCCTCGTCAATCCCTCACCGTGCGGTTCGCGAGCAAGCTCGCTCCTGCGGGTTCAGGCATGGACATTCCCTGTAGGAGCGGGCCATGCCCGCGATCGCGCGCATGGCGCGCTCCTACAGGGGAGCACGGAGTCACCCGGAAGCCGCCGATCCCGCCTCGATCTGCAGGGCTTCACTGATGCAACCGCAGTACCGCCTCCAGCTCTTCGCGCAACCAGGGCTCGTCGATCTGCGGCAGACGCCGGGTGATCTGCCGGGCCACCCAGCTCTGGCCACGGCCGATGAAGTCGAAGCGCAGCTCCAGGTCGTCGATGGCCATGGCACTGGCATGGAAGTCGCCAACGCCTGTGTCGGGCGTGGCGCCCAGGCGTTCCAGGCAGCGGCGCAGGCGCCGGCAGCTTTCCGCCTCGCCCTGGTGCAAACGCTCCAGGCGATGACGGGCCACCGCCTCATCGGCCTGCCGCAGGCTGTCGAGCATCACCCGCGCGCCGGCACGCTCGGCGCGCATCAGGGTCTGCAACCAGTCAATCAGATCGTCGGACATGAAGCCCCCAGGTCATCGCGAAGGTCCATCCTAGACCGTCTCGCAAAGCAGTTTTAAATGAATTGAATTGCACTGACGCTGCACTTTTCCGAATGCATCCCGCCGGCGCCGTACCTCTTCATTTCCGCCGCGCCGCTCGTCGGCCTTGATCCCGGACAAGGCATGGCAGAGCGGTCGCGTGTCAGCACCTCACCTTGAAATCAAAATAACTGCACTTATGCAGCATTATTATTCGTTTGTTGCATCCATCTCGGCTGTTCAGACTGATCGGGCTCCCTGCGGCGAATTGCCTCCTACCTTGCCTCTTCGCCCATTAAGCAACGCTTAGCACGCTCGGGTGGCCAGGGAGCCGTCAGTCAACCGGAGTACGACGGAATCAAGATGGACAGCGCGATACCCCTCGATCAGCACACCCCCCGCGACGCCGAATACAACTACGACATCGTCCGCCGCTTCACCCTCACCACCCTGGGCTGGGGCATCCTCGGGATGCTCATGGGCGTGTTCATCGCCGCCCAGCTGGTGTGGCCGCAATTGAGCCTGGAGATGCCCTGGACCAGCTTCGGGCGCATCCGGCCGATCCACACCAACCTGGTGATCTTCGCCTTTGGCGGCAGCGCGCTGTTCGCCACCTCCTTCTATGTGGTGCAGCGCACCTGCCGCGTGCGGGTCATCTCCGACTCCCTGGCCAACCTGCTGTTCTGGGGCTGGCAGGCGAGCCTGGTGGCCATGCTGATCAGCTACCCGCTGGGCATCACCACGTCCAAGGAATACGCCGAGATGGAATGGCCCATCGCCGTCTGGGTGACCTTCCTCTGGCTGATCTACGCCTACCTGTTCTTCGGCACCATCGCCCGGCGCAAGGTACGCCACATCTACGTGGGCAACTGGTTCTACGGCGCTTTCATCGTGGTCACCGGGATGGTCCACGTGGTCAATCACCTGGCGATTCCGGTAACCCTGCTCAAGTCCTACCCGCTCTACTCGGGCGCCACCGACGCGATGATCCAGTGGTGGTACGGCCACAGCGTGGTGGGCTTCATCCTCTCGGTGGGCTTCCTCGGCATGATGTACTACTACGTGCCCAAGCAGGCCGAGCGGCCGATCTACTCCTACCGCCTGTCCATCGTGCACTTCTGGGCGATCATCACCCTGTACATCTGGGCCGGCCCGCACCACCTGCACTACACCGCCCTGCCCGACTGGGCGCAGAGCCTGGGCATGGTGATGTCGCTGATCCTTCTGGCACCCAGCTGGGGCGGCATGATCAACGGCATGATGACCCTCTCCGGGGCCTGGCATAAGCTGCGCACCGACCCGATCCTGCGCTTCCTCGTGGTGTCGCTGGCCTTCTACGGCATGTCCACCTTCGAGGGCCCGATGATGGCGATCAAGACGGTGAACTCGCTGTCGCACTACACCGACTGGACCATCGGCCACGTGCACGCCGGCGCCCTGGGCTGGGTGGCGATGATCTCCATCGGCGCGCTCTACCACATGATCCCCAAGCTCTACGGCCGCGAGCAGATGCACAGCGTCGGGCTGATCAACGCGCACTTCTGGCTCGCCACCATCGGCACAGTCCTCTACATCGCCTCGATGTGGGTCAACGGCATCACCCAGGGCCTGATGTGGCGCGCGGTGAACGAGGACGGCACGCTGACCTACTCCTTCGTCGAGGCGCTGGCGGCCAGCCATCCGGGCTATATCGTGCGGCTGATCGGCGGCTCCACCTTTGCCAGCGGCATGCTGCTGATGGCCTGGAACACCTGGGCCACGGTGCGCTCCGGCAAGCCGGTGTCGAACCTCGCAGCGGCTGCGGCCTGAGGACTCGACGATGCTGCTGAGTCTTATCGGCCTGATCGCCTGCGCTGCTGCCTGCTGGCGAGGCTGCCGCCGCACCGACGAACAGGCGGCGCTGCTGCCCTTCGCCGACGACCCGGACGCCGCGCGGCGCATGAGCGCGGCCACCGGCCGGCACTGCGAGCGGATCGTCCGGCCGCTGCCGGAGCCGCCACCGCCTTACCGAATGCGCGCCTGATTTCCCGCTCTATCGATTTCCCGCTCCACGGACGGAGCCTCCCCGAGTGCCGATGTTGGCACCTTGCAGGGCTCTTCCCCGCGAGAGCCCGTTTTTTTCAGACTTCGCTCCCCGGATTTCCCGATGCCCGCCCTCACCGGCTGGCGGCACCGTGCCGCCGCGTACCTGCCCGACATTCCCCACACCCGCCCGCGCGAATGGCTGCGCGCCTCCCTCGGCGCCAGCCTGGGCTTCCTGCTCAGCGCCGCCACCTGCGGCCTGCTGTTCGGCTCCTCGGTGGCGCTGCACTTTGCCGGCCCCTGGGCCGCTTCGGCGGTTTTGCTGTTCGCCGTCTCTTCCGGTGCCCTCGCCCAGCCCTGGTCGGTGATCGGCAGCTACCTGTGTGCGTCACTGGTGGCGCTGCTGATCGGCCTCTGGCTGCCCGCCGGCATCGCCAGCGCCGCTCTCGCGCTGGGGCTGAGCCTGCTGCTGATGTACCCGCTGCGCTGCCTGCATCCACCGGGCGGCGCGCTGGCCTTCTGCATGGTGTTCGCCTCACCCACACCTGGCGAGCCGGTGTGGTTGGCATCGCTATCCGCTATCAGCGGCGGTCTCGGCCTGGTGCTCCTGGCCCTGCTGTTCAACAACCTGACGCGCATGCCCTACCCGCGCCGCCGCAGCCTCGCCGCGGACAACCACCAGACCCGGGACCCGGCCCCCGGCGCGCGGCTTGGCATCCAGGCCGCCGACCTCGATCAGGCGCTGGACGAGCTTGAGGGCTTTGTCGACATCACCCGCGACGACCTCGAACGCCTGGTGCGCAGCACTGAGCGCCACGCCCTGCGCCGCAGCATGGGCGATACCCGCGCGCGGGAAGTGATGTCCCGCGACCTGATCTGTGCCTCGCCGGAAACCCCGCTCAGCCACGCCCTGCGCCTGCTGGTGAAGCACCACCTGAAGGCCCTGCCGATCCTCGACGAGGAGCGCCGTCTGGTGGGCATCGTCAGCCTGATCGACCTGCTGGTGCCCCGAGGCACCTGGTGGAAGCGCCTGCTCGGCAGTATCGGCCTGCACCGCGACCGCCTGCTGGGCGAGGTGATGACCCGCCCGGTACTGCACGTGGATGCCGGCACCCATGTGGTGGAGCTGATCCCGCTGCTCTCCGACCAGGGTCTGCACTGCCTGCCGGTGCTGGAGCGTGGCGAACTGGTGGGCGTGATCACCCAGACCGACCTGATCGCCGCCCTGCAACGCGACCTGCTCAGTCACCTGGGCTGAACGCTCTTTCCACCTGGGCCTGCAGCCCTTTCCGTTACACTGGCCGCCTGATTCGCGCAGAAGCCTTTGCATGGACATCGACCTCACCCGCACCTTCCTGGAAATCGTCCGCCACGGCAGCTTCGTGGCCGCCGCCGAACGCATGCACGTCACCCAGACCGCGATCACCGCGCGGGTGCAGAAGCTGGAGGCACACCTCAACTGCACGCTGTTCGTGCGCAACCGCGCCGGCGCCAGGTTGACCCCGGACGGCGAGGCCTTCGTCACCTACGCCAACCAGATCCTGCAGACCTGGGAGGCCGCCCAGCGCGACCTGCCATTGCCCGAGGGCATCCACAACGTGCTGCACATCGGTGGCGAGGTGAGCCTGTGCAACCCGCTGATGCTGCGCTGGGTCAGCCGTATCCGCCAGACCATCGGCGACCACGCGGTGCGCGCCGAGATCGGCGACGGCCAGAGCCTGCTGCGCCAGCTGGAGCTGGGTGTGCTCGACGCCGCCCTGGTCTACCAGCCGACCTACTGGCCGGGGATGCAGGTGGAACAGTTGCTGGAGGAGAAGCTGATCCTGGTGCGCGCGCAGAACCCCGAGCCCTATGTCTACATCGACTGGGGCGAAGGCTTCCGCCAGCAGCACGACAGCGCCCTGCCGGAACTGTCCAAGGCACCGGTGTCGTTCAACCTCGGCCCGCTGGCGTTGCAGTACATCCTGGAGAACGGCGGCTCGGGTTACTTCCGTACGCGGGTGGTGCAGAGCTATCTGGACCGCAAGGTGCTGCGCCGGGTGCCCAAGGCGCCGGAGTTCAGCTACCCGACCTATCTGGTGTATTCGCGGGACCGCGATTCGCAGGCGCTGCAGCAGGCTTTCGCGCTGCTGCGCGAGGTGGTGGCGCAGGACCCGGACTGGTCGCAGCGCTGGGACCCGATGATCTGAGCCCGTTGTGCGGATGCTGCCGGCCGCCGTAAGAGCGAGCCCGCCCGCAAGCCCCGCCCGGACAACCATGGCAGGCAGGCTCGCCCCTACAGGTGCCACGCCTTGACCTCCCCAGGTTCCCGGCCCTTCCCTGTCAGGGGAAGGAGGCGTATGCCGGGTGTTTCCGTGTTCATGAAGTCCTCGCGGACAAAGTCCGCAAACCCTCGACGCTGATACGTAGGGCGCATAACGCCCCAGGCGTTATCCGCCATTTCGGCGGATAACCCGTTCCGGGTTATGCGCCCTACGCGGCTACCTTATCAGCCGCGGTTACATCAACCGCGCCTTGAGCAACGGCCGCAGCAGGTAGTTCAGCACGCTGCGCTTGCCGCTGAGGATGTCCACCTCGGCGACCATGCCGGGGATGATCGGCAGCACCTCGCCGTTGCGCATCAGCTGGCTGCCGTCGGTCTTGATCAGCACCTGGTAGTAGTACTCCTTGCCGTGCACCGTATCTTCTTCGATCGTGTCGGCGCTGATCTGTTCCAGGGTGCCCTTCAAATCACCGTAGATGCTGTAGTCGTAGGCGGTGATCTTGACCTTGGCCGGCATGCCCGGCACCAGGAAGGCCACGTCGCGCGGCTTGACCTTGGCTTCCACCAGCAGGCGATCCTCCACCGGGATCACCTCCATGATCGGCTCGCCGGGCTGCACCACGCCGCCGCGGGTGCTGATCAGCACGGTGTTCACCCGCCCGCGTACCGGCGAGAGGATTTCCGTGCGGCGCAGCTGGTCCTTGCGCTGCTGGACGATGGGCTCGATCTGCGCCAGCTGGGCCTTCTTCTCCTGCCGCTCGGTGTAGGCATCCTGGAAATAGGTGTTCTTCAGCTCGGTGAGCTTGCCGCTCAGGGTGGCGATGTCCTGGCTCAGCTTGAGCGCTTCCATCTGGCTCACTGCGCGGCGCTCCACCAGCGGCTTGACCAGCGCCAGCTGGCTCTGCGCCAGGCGAATCTGCTGCTGCAGCGAGCGGGTGTTCTCTTCCAGCTTGTCGCGACGCGACTTGAACAGCTCGCGCTCGGAGCGTGCCACCGGGCCGTCGGCGGGCATGCCTGCTGGGAATACGATGTGGTCCTGACCCATCACTTCCGCGTCCAGCCGGGCGATGGCGGCGCCCAGCACCTCGGCCTGGTTGGCCGCCTCCTGCCAGGACGTCTCGAAATGCGTGCGGTCCAGGCGCACCAGCGGCTGGCCGACCTGCACCAGCTCGCCCTCCTGCACCAGCAGGCGGTCGAGGATGCCACCCTCCAGGCTCTGGATCTTCTGCATGCGACTGAACGGCACCACCCGGCCATCGCCGCGGGTGACTTCGTCCAGTTGCGCCCAGGCCGCCCAGGCGACGGCGGCGATCAGGCTCAGCAGCAGCGCCCACAACAAGGGTCGCGATACCGGGTGGCTGGCGGCCAGCAGCGGGTCCTGCAGCTCGCGGCGCAGGCGTTCGGCGGCGCGGGTTTCACTGGCCATGGGAGGCTCCCTCCTGTCCGGGGATGTGCACCGTGCGGTCCTTGACGATCTGGTCGAGGGTGCCGTCCATCACCACCTTGCCCTGGCTGAGCACCACGGCGCGGCTGGCCACGGCGAGCATGGTCTTCTTGTGCGTGGTCATGATCAGCGTGCGGCCTTCCAGCCAGCGCTGCAGGTAGCCGATGACGTGCAGCTCGGTGCTCTGGTCGAAGGTCGCGGTGGGCTCGTCGAGCAGCACCACGGGCGGGTCCTGCAACAGGATGCGGGCAAGTCCCACGGCCTGGCGCTGGCCGCCGGAGAGGCTGCCGTTGCCCAGCAGCGGCAGGTCGAGCCCCAGCGGGTGCGAGCGAACGAAATCGCCCAGGCCGACGCCATCCAGCGCTTCGAACATTTCCTCGTCGCTGATCGCCGCGCCCTCCAGGTTGAGGTTGTCGCGCAGGGTGCCGTAGAACAGCGCCACATCCTGCGGCAGGTAGCCAATGTGGCGGCGACGATCGGAAGGGTCGATCTGCGCGATGGCCACGTCATCCAGCAGGAGCCGGCCGGATTGCGCGTCGTAGAGCCCGGCCAGCAGGCGCAGCAGGGTCGACTTGCCGGCGCCGTTGCCACCCAGCAGCGCGATGCGCTCGCCGGGGCGGATCTCCAGTGCGGCGATGTCCACCGCCGGCGGATTCTCGCCGTGGGCCAGCTTCAGGGCCTCCAGGCGGTAGTGCCCGGCGAGGCGTTCCTTGCGCACGAAGCGCTTGTCCTGCGGGCGCTCCATGGGCGCCTTCATCAACTGGTCCAGCCCTTCCATGGCGACCCTGGTGTGCTGCCAGCGACCGAGGATACCGGCGGCCTGGGACAGCGGCGCCACGGCGCGGGCGGCGAGGATGGAACAGGCCACCAGCGCGCCGACGCTCAGTTCGCCCTCGCTGATGCGGTAAACGCCGAACACCACCACGCCGACATAGCACAGTTGCTGGACGATGCTCGCGCCGTAGGACAGCGCAGTGGTCAGCGTATGGGTACGCATGGCGTTGCCAGCCAGTTGCGCGGTGAGGTTTTCCCAGAGGTGCAGGCAGCGGCCCTCGGCGCGGGTAGCCTTGACCGATTCGAGGTTCTCGATGGACTCCAGCAGGATGCCGTTCTTCACCGCGCCCTCACGCAGGTTCTCCCGCGACAGCCGCGCCAGCAGGCCCTGGCAGAACAGCCCGGGCAGCAACATCAGCAGCGCCGCCACCGCCGGCACCCAGACCAGGTGCCCGCCGATCAGCGCAATGATCAGCAGGAACAGCAGCACGAACGGCAGGTCGCTGATCAGCGCCGCGCTGGAAGCGGTGAAGAATTCGCGCACGCCCTCGAACTCGCGCACCTGGGTGCTGAACGCGCCCACCGAGCCGGGCTTGGCCGCCAGCCGGGTGTTGAGCACGCGTTCGAACAGCAGCGTGGAAAGCTGCAGGTCGATGCGCTTGCCCATGGTGGTCAGCAGGTGCCCGCGCAACCCCCGGATCACGCCTTCCAGCACGATGGCCAGACCCACGCCGGAGGCGAGTATCCACAAGGTGTCCATGGCCGCGTTGGGTACCACGCGGTCATACACCTGCATGGCGAACAATGCCGAAGCAATCGCCAGCAGGTTGGCCATCATCGCCGCCATGGCGACTTCGAAATAGGAGCGCCAGAGTCGCTTCAGCGGGCCGAAGAACCAGTGGTCCGGCTCACGCCTGGCAAAGTCGCCGACGCGCCCGTCCGCGCGGTAGCGGCACTTGGCGAAGATCGCCACGCCGCTGTAGCGCTGCTCCAGCTCCGCCAGCGCAATCCGCTCGACACCGCCATCGCTGTGCGGCACCAGCACGCTGGCCGTCTGTGCATCCTGCTCGCAGAGCACCAAAGTACCGCCGTCTTCGAGCAGCAAAAGCGCCGGCAGCAGATAGTTGTCCATTTTTGCCAGTGCCAGACGTTCGACCCGCGCGACGATGTCCGCGCGACGCAGGGCTCGGGGCACGAATCGCAGCGGCAGGCGGCCCTGCTGCAGCGGCATGCCCTCCCCCAGTTCGGCGATGCCCAGCGGCCGGCCCAGCTGGCGGCAGAGCAGGGAAAGTCCCTGGCGCAGCGGATCGGCCTCGGCCTCGTGGTCCGCCAGCAATACGACATTCTCGGCGTTCATCAGGAGGCTCCCGGGGCCAGGTGGTTTTCCAGCAGCGGCCCGAGCAGGCCGACCTGCGCGGCGGCGCGGTACTCCACGCGCTTGCGTTCGAAGCGCAGGTTGGCCAGCTGGCGTTCGGCCTCGAAGCGCTCGCGCTGCACGTTGAGCAGGTCGATCACATCGCGCCGGCCGACTTCGAACTGGTCGCGGTAGACGCCGCTGACATCGCTCGATTCACGCACCTGAGCCACCAGCGATTCCTGGCGCCAGCGCAAGGTGTCGTCGGTGTCGAAGAGGGTCTGCAGCTTGCGCCTGATGTCGCGCTGCATGGCATCGCGGGTCCAGCGGGTGGATTCGAGGTGCTGCTGGGCGGCGGTGGGCCGGCGGAAGTTGGAGATCCCCTCGAAGGTATCCATGCGCAGGCGCAGCGACACCACCGAGTCGTTCTCCAGCTGTCCGCCGATCTCACGACGCAGGGTCGAGGCTTCCAGGTTCACCTGCGGCAGCAGCGAGGCCTTGCTCTCGCGCAGCTTGGCCTCGGCCACTTCGGCGTCTTCGGCGGCCTTGCGGTACAACGGGCTGTCGAGGATCAGGCGATTCATGTCGTTGCCCGCCAGGTAGCGTTGCATGGACAGGGGCTCCGGTTCGGCGAGGTCGGCCGGCGGCTTGCCGACCAGCACCTCGTACTGGTTGCGGGCGTCCTGCAGGCTGCCCTTCTCCAGGGCCAGCTGTTCCTGGGCGCGGGACAGCTCCAGGTTGGCGCGGTCCAGTTCGCTGCGGTCGGAATAACCGTCGCCGCCGCGCGCGCGCGTCATCTCGCGGATGTCACCCAGGCGCTGGATGTGCTCGCGCACCGTCTCGATCCGCGCCTGGGCGGCGAGCACGTCGAGGTAGGTCTCGGTGATGTCCAGCGCCGCATCCTCGCGGCTCACCAGCGCGGTCTCGTCGAGCTGGCGGTGGCTGGCCTTGGCGCTGTCCACCTTGCTCTTCATCTTGCCCCAGTCATAGAGCATCTGGGACGCGGTAAGGTCGTAGACCACCTCACCGAAGTCGAACTCGTTGGGCCCGCCAGACATACTCACCTGCGGGTAGTAGCCGCCCTTGCTGATTTCCACATCGGTCCTGCCGCGCTCCGCTTCCGCCACCGCGGCGCGGACTTCGGGATGGATGGCAAGGCCGGCGCGCACGGCTTCCTCCAGTGTCTGCCCCTGGCCTGCCGCGCTCACCAGCAGCAGGCCGTACAGCCAGGCGTTGCGTAATGTCATCCAATTGTTTTCCTTGTTCAGGACACGACGACGTGGACGGTGTTCTCCTCCACCAGCAGCGTGGTGTTGCCGAAGGTGTAGACGTCATAGCTGATGCCGCTATGGACCTGGTTGACCCCGGTGTCGACCGCCCCTCTCACGGTCAGGGTGTCGTTGCTGTCGCCGGTCACCTGCAGGACGTTGTTGGCATCGGTCACCGCATCCACCTGGGCGGCGGTGAGGGTCAGGCTGCCGCCGGTGTCGCCCTTGCCCATGTCGACGCGCTCGATGTTGGTCCAGGTGCCGGTGCCGAGCGCGCCGTAGTTCAGGCTGATGCCGTGGTCGAGCATGATCGTGTCGAAACCGGTGCCCCCGTCGATGCTCTTGAAGTTGGTCGCCTGCAGCTGGATGGTGTCGTTGCCGTCGCCGGCCTGGACTATGTCGTTGGTACCGACATGCAGGAACAGGTCCGCCCCGGCGTTGCCGTAGAAGTGCTCGGCGCCGCTCTGGCCGACGAACACGTCGGCGCCCGCCGTGCCGGTGACGCTGACCTCGCCGATCGCCAGGCTCAGACCGGAGCCGGTAAGCGACAGGCCATAGGTCGAGCTCTGGTGCCCGGCAGCGTCATAGGCAACCAGTTGCAGACTCAGCTGGCTGCCGAGGTTGAGCAGCCCCGTGACCGACAGCCCAAGCTGGGCGAGCAGGTCCGGCGCCAGCAGGTTGATGGTGAAGTGCCCGGTGGAGTCGACTATCGGATGCAGAGTCACATTGACCAGCGGCGTGATTACCTGCACCGCCAGGCTGCCGCCCGCGATCGCCGTGCCGCTGACTCCCAGTACGGGAGGCAGCAGGCCCACGGCCAGGCCGAGCCCGCCGATGGTCACGGTGTTCTGCGCGAGCACGTTCTCCAGGTTCAGCCCCAGCGCTGCTCCGCTGACGTTGCCGGCGGCATCGCGGGACGCCACCGAGATGCTGGCGTCGAGCAGTTGATCCCAGGTCAGGGCCATGCCGCTCAGCCCGGTGAGCAGGTCCAGCGAGCCCAGGCCAGTGCTGCCGGCAGACAGTTCGGTATGCGAGCTCAGCCCGGCGACATTGACGTCCACGGTCAGCGTGCTGTTCGCCTCGCCGCTGATACCCAGCAGGTTGCCGGCCAGCGACAGTACCGGCGCGGTCGGCGCGATGGTGTCGAGGGTGAAGCTGGCCGGGGTCGCCGTCAGCCCGCCGTTGACGTCGGCGGTGACGGTTGCCGCGCCCTGCGGGATCGCCGCCACGCCGGCCGCCGGGAGCATGGTCACCAGCACAACGCCAGCGGTGATTTCCGCCGCCGTGAGCACATGGGCCTGGCTGAAGGTATAGCCGCCGGGGCCGTTGTAGCGCAGGGTCAGGGTCTGCCCGGCGCGGGCGCCGGCAGTCAGGCCGACGCGCACCTGGATACCGTCGGCCAGCTCGGCCTTGTTGATGTAGCCGTCGGCGGCTTCGGCGATGGTCAGCAGCGGGCGCGTGAGGTCCGGCGCCTGGATCTGGATGGCAGCCCCGGCGTTGCCGGCGGCATCCACCGCGTTGACCGTCAGCAATTGCCCCGCCGTCAGCGCCGGGCTGAGGTTGACGGTGAAGTTGCCGCTGCCGTTGGCCTGCACGGTAATCGGATTGGCCGCGTCGCCGTTGATGATCACCTTCACCGTGCTGTTGGCCTCGGCGATGCCGGAGAGCACCGTGCCGTTGGCGGTCACGCTCAGGCCGCTGGGTGCGACCGGCGCCACGCTATCGACACCGATGGTCGTCGCTACGCTGGTGTTGCCGGCGGCGTCCTTGGCCGTGACGCTGACCTGGGTGTTGTTCGCCAGCGGGCTGCCGGGGGTGAAGCTCCAGTTGCCGGTGGCATCGGCGGTGACCTGGGCGATGATCGCGCCGCCGACCTTGAGGATCACCGTCGAACCGATCTCCGCCGTGCCGCTGAGCACGCTGCCGTTGCTGGGCGCAACCACCGGCGCGGTCGGCGCCACGGCATCCACCGTGACGCTGGCGGCGATGCTGGTGTTGCCCACGGCATCCTTGGCCACCACGCTGACCTGCACGCCATTGGCCAGCGCCACGCCGGGGGCGAAGCTCCACTGGCCCTGGGCATTGGCGGTGACCTGGCCGATGATGTTGCCGGCCACGCTGAGTACCACCGTGGCACCCGCCTCGGCAGTACCGGCCAGCAGCGCGCCGTTGCTCGGATTGACCACCGGCAACGCGGGTGGCTGGGCATCCACCGTGGTGGTGGCGGCAATCAGGCTGACGTTGCCGGCGGCATCCTTGGCCACCGCGCTGACTACCACGCCATTGCCCACCGGTGTGCTCGGGTTGAAGGTCCAGATACCGCTGGCATTGGCCGTGACCTGACCGAGCAGCGCGCCATTGGCGCCGCTGATGATCACTGTCGAATTGGCTTCGGCGGTGCCGGTGAAGGTGATGCCGTTGCTGGCGGCGATGGTCGGCGTATTGGGCGCGACGCTGTCCACCGTGACGACCGCCGCGATGCTGGTGTTGCCCGTCGCATCCTTGGCCACCACGCTGACCTGCACGCCGTTGGCCAGGGGCACACCGGGGCTGTAGGTCCAGTGCCCGGTGCCGTCGGCAACGACCTGGGCGATGGACACGCCACCCACACTGAGCACCACCGTGCTGCCGGCCTCCGCCGTGCCGAGGATCTGGCTGCCATTGCTCGGCGAGACCACCGGCACGTTCGGGGCCACCGCGTCCACCACCAGCGTCGCGACGCCACTGAGGTTGTTGCTGGCATCGCGGGCGACAGCGTTGATCACGGTGCCATCGGCCAGCGGCGTGCCGGGAGTGAAGCTCCAGTTGCCATTGACATCGGCGTTGACCTGGCCAATGGGCAGGCCGCCAGTCGTAGTCAGGATGATCGTTGCGTTGGCTTCGGCGGTGCCGCTGATGACCGTGCCGTTGCTCGGTGCGATGACCGGCACCGCCGGCAGGCTGGCATCGATGACGACGCTGGTCGTCAGGCTGACGTTGCCGACCGCGTCGCGAGCGCTGATCACCACTTCCAGGCCGTCGCCCAGCGGTGAGTCCGGCACAAAGTGCCAGTTGCCGTTGGCATCGGCCTGGACCGAACCGATCAGGTTGCCCAGGCCGTCGCGCAGGAAGACCGTCGCGTTGGCTTCGGCAGTACCCGCCAGCACCGCGCCATCGCTGGGCGTTACGGTGGGCGCCAGCGGCGCCAGGGCATCGATGGTGACGCTGACGCTCGCGCTCAGGTTGCCCGTGGCGTCCACCGTCACGGCGTCCACGACTGTGCCGTTGGCCAGCGCCGAGGGCACCGGGAACGACCAGGTGCCATCGCCCTGCACCGCCACCCGCGCCAGCTCCACGCCATCGACGCTGAGCACCACGGTGACGCCCAGTTCGGCAGTGCCGCTGAGCAGCGTGCCGTTGCTGGGGTCGATCACCGGTGGCTGCGGCGGCTGGCTATCGACCACGGTGGACGCGGAGCCGCTGGTGTTGCCGGCGGCATCCTGGGCCACGGCGGTGACCGTGGTGCCGTTGGCCAGCGTCGGGCTCGGGGTGAACTCCCAGTCGCCGCTGCCGTTGGCGACGGTGGTGCCGATGAGGTTGCCGTTGCCGTCGGTGAGGACAACGGTGGCATTGGCCTCGGCCGTGCCGGCCAGTTCGGTGCCGTTGCTGGGTTCGATGGTCGGTGGCGGCGGTGCGACGTTGTCGACCGTGGTGCTGACCGAGCCGCTGGTGTTGCCCACGGCATCGCGGCTGGCCGCCTGGATCACCACGCCATTGCCCAGCGGCGTGGACGGGTCGAAGGACCAGTTGCCGGCGCCGTCGGCGACGGTGGTGCCGATGGGGTTGCCGCCACCATCGGTGAGCACCACGGTGACGCCGGCCGTGGCAGTGCCGGTGATGTGCACACCATTGCTCGGATCGATGGTCGGGCTGGCCGGCGCCACGGCGTCCACCGTGGTGCTGGCAGAACCACTGGTGTTGCCGGCGGCGTCCTGCGCCACGACGTTGACCACGGTGCCATCGGGCAGCGCTACGCCGGGCGCGAAGGACCACTCCCCGGAGCCATTGGCCGTCACCTGGGCGATGGGGTTGCCGTTGCCATCGGTGAGGATGACCGTGGCGTCGGCCTCGGCAGTACCCGTGAGCAGCGTGCCGTTGCTGGCATTGATGGTCGGGGTGGGCGGCGCCACGCTATCCACTGTGGTGGTGGCTGCGACGCTGGTGTTGCCGGTGGCATCCCTGGCCACGGCGTTGACCACCGTGCCGTTGGCCAGCGCGGTGCCGGGAGTGAAGGTCCAGTTGCCGCTGCCGTTGGTAGTGGTCTGGCCGATCAGATTGCCGTTGCCGTCGGTGAGCAGCACGGTGGCGTTGTTCTCCGCCGTACCGTGCAGTTCGGCGCCGTTGCTCACCGCGATGGTCGGTGCGACGGGTGCCACCGAGTCCACCGTGGTGCTGACGCTGTTGCTGGTGTTGCCGGCGGCGTCCTTGGCCTGGGCGCTGACCACGGTGCCGTTGGCCAGAGCCGGGCTGACCGCCAGGCTCCAGGCGCCGTTGGCGTCGGCGCGCACCTGCCCGATGGGATTGCCGCTGCCGTCGCTCAGCAGCACCAGCGCATTGGCTTCGGCGGTGCCGGTGAGCAGTGTGCCGTTGCTGAGGTTGATGGTCGGGTCGGCCGGCGCCGTGGTGTCCACCACGGTGTTGACCGACGAGCTCTGGTTGCCGGCCGCATCCACCGAGACAGCGTTGACCGTGGTGCCGTTGGGCAGAGCTGACGCTGGCGTGTAGGTCCACTTGCCGTTGCCATCGACGCTGACCTGGGCGATGGGATTGCCGTTGCCGTCGGTGAGCACGATGCTCGATCCGGCCTCGCCGGTGCCGCTGAGCACGCTGCCGTTGCTGGGCAGGATGGTCGGTGTGGTCGGCGCAGTGGTGTCGACCACGGTGTTGGCCAGGGTACTGGTATTGCCGGCCGCGTCCTGGGCCACGGCATTCACCGTAGTGCCACCCACCAGCGGCGGGTTGGGCGTGAAGCTCCACTGCCCGGTAGTGGCATCGGCGACCACCTGGCCGAGGGGGCTGCCGTTGCCATCGGTGAGGAGGACCGTGGCGCCTGGCTCGGCGCTGCCGGTCACCACGTTGCCATTGCTGGCGTTGAGGGTCGGGGCGATGGGCGCCACCGAATCCACCGTGGTGCTGGCGCGCGCACTGACGTTGCCGGCGGCATCCTGCGCGACGACGTTGACCACCGTGCCGTTGGCCAGCGGCGCGACGGGGGAGAAGCTCCAGTGCCCGCTGCCATCGGCGACGGTCTGCCCCACGGGGTCGCCGTTGCCATCGGCGAGGATCACCGTGCTGCCGGCCTCGGCGGTGCCGCTCAGCTCGGTGCCGTTGCTCGGGACTATGGTCGGCGCGTCGGGCGCCACGGCGTCGATGGTGATGGCACTGACGCCGCTGGTGCGGCCCTCGACTACCGCCACGGCCACCACTTCGGTGCCATTGGCCAGGGGCAAGCCGGGTACATAGCTCCATTGGCCGCTGATGGGGTCCGCAATGACGCGGGTGATCTCGTTGCCGCTGCCATCGCTCAGCACGACTTCCGCGCCGGGCACGGCGGTGCCGGAGATCACACTGCCGTTGCTGGCATTGATGATCGGCGCATCCGGCAAGGTGTTGTCGACCACCACGCTCTGCGACGGGCCCTGGTTGCCGGCGGCATCCTGGGCCAGGGCGTTCACCGTGGTGCCGTCGGGCAAGGGGCTGGTTGGCGTCAGGCTCCAGTGGCCGTTGGCATCGGCGACAGCCGTTCCCAGCGGATTGCCGCTGCCGTCGCTGAGCAGCACGGTGCTGCCGGCCTCGGCGGTTCCTGACAGCAGGGCGCCGTTGGTGGCGTTGATGACGGGCTGCCCCGGCGGCACAGCGTCGATGGTAACTGCGGTCGGCTGGCTGATGTTGCCCGCTGCATCGCGCGCGGCGACCTGCAGGACATCCCCGTTGCCGACGGCGCTCGTCGGAGTGATGCTCCACTGCCCCGTCACCGGGTCGGCGGTCGCGCTGCCCAGCTCGACGCCGCCACGGCTGATGGTCACGCTGCTGCCGGGCTCGGCGGTGCCCGTGAGCACACTGCCGTTGCTCGCCGCGACCACAGGCGCCGCCGGCGGCGTGGCATCGATGATGATGCTCGCCACCGAGCTGGCGTTACCGGCGGCGTCCTGGGCGATCACGTCGATCTTCGTGCCATCGGCCAGCGGCGGATTCGGGGTGAAGGTCCAGTTGCCGTCCGGATCGGTCGTGGCCTGGCCGATCAGGACATTGTTGGCGTAGACGAGGGTGATGGTGCTGGCGATCTCGGAAGTGCCGGTGATCAGCGTGCCGTTGCTCGGGTCGATGCTCGGGGCCGCTGGCGCGGAAGAGTCCACCACCACGCTGTCGCTGCCGCTGGTGTTGCCGGCGGCGTCCTGTGCCACCGCGCTGACGGTCACGCCATTGCCTACCGGCGTGGTGGCGGTGAAGGTCCAGTGGCCTTCGCCATCGGCCAGTGCACGACCAATCTCGCCGTTCGGCCCGCTGAGTATCACCGTGCTGCCCGCCTCGGCGGTGCCGGTGAAGGTGGTGCCGTTGCTCGGGTTGATGTCCGGGGCACCGGGAGCGACGCCGTCCACGCTACCGCTGACAATCGGCGTGGTGTTGCCGGCCGCGTCGGTGCCCTGCACCGAGATGGCCGTGCCATCGGCGATCGGGCTCCCCGGCGTGTAGCTCCAGCGCCCGTCCGGGCCGACCTGCACGCGGGCCACTTCACTGCCGGCGACGCTGACGATGACCGTGCTGCCGATCTCGCCGGTGCCGCCCAGTGCCAGGCCGTTGCTCGGGTCGAGGGTTGGAGTGCCGGGGGCGCTGGAATCCACCGTCACCTGCACCGGCCCGCTCTCGTTACCGGCAGCATCGCGGGCGACGATGGTCACCACGGTGCCGTCGGCCAGGGGCTGGTCCGGGGTGAAGGTCCAGTTGCCACCCGCGCCCACCGTGACCTGCCCCAGCGCATTGCCGGCGCCATCAGTGAACACCAGCGTGCTGCCGTCTTCCCCCGTGCCGCTGAGCACGGTGCCGTTGCTCGGCGCAGCGGCGGGAGTCGTCGGCGCACTGGTGTCGATGATCACCGTGGTGCCGTTGCTGGCATTGCCGGCGGGGTCGGTGGCGACCACGGTCACGCTGCTGCCATCGGGCAACGGCGACGCCGGGGTGATGCTCCAGTTGCCCTGGCCATCGGCGGTGGTCTGGCCCACCGGGTTGTTGTTGCTGTCGGTTACCGTGACGGTGCTGCCCGGTTCGGCAGTGCCGCTGACCTGCGTGCCGTTGCCGGGGTTTACCACCGGGTCGGCCGGTGGCGTGCTGTCGATGGTCACCGTGGTGGTGCCGCTGCGGTTGCCGGAGGAGTCCACCGCGACGACGCTCAGGGTCGCGCCATCGGGCAACGGCGTGCTCGGGGTGTAACTCCAGGTGCCGCCGGGGCCGACCGGCACCTCGGCGATGACCTGGCCGTTGGCAGAGATCACCACCACCTGCGCGTTGGGCTCGGCGGTACCGCTCAGCTCGGCGCCGGTGCTGGGGGTGACCACCGGCGCGGCTGGCGGCTGTGCGTCCACGGTCACGCCAACGGTGCCGCTTTCGTTGCCCGCCGCGTCGCGGGCCATCACCGTCACCTGGGTGCCGTCGGCCAGCGCCGGCTGCGGAGCGAAGCTCCAGACACCGCCGCCATCGGCGACGGCCTCGCCGATCACGTTGCCGCCGGCGTCGCGGATGATCACCGTGGCGTTCGCCTCGGCGGTGCCGGTCAGCAACTGGCCATTGCTCGGATCCACCTGCGGCGCAGGCGGTGCGACGGAATCCACCGTAGTGTTTGCCGGCTGGCTGACATTGCCGGCCGCGTCGGTCGCAGTGACATTGACCAGCGTGCCATTAGGCAAGGCCGTACCGGGCGTGAAAGTCCACTGGCCGTTGCCGTCTGCCGTGACCACGGCGATGGGGTTGCCGTTACCGTCGCTCAGCGTGACCGTAGAGCCCGGCTCCGCCGTGCCCGTCAGGGTAGTACCCGTGCTGCCGTTGATGGTGGGCGCAGCCGGCGCCACGGAATCCACCGTGCCGACGATGGGCACGCTTTCATGGCCGCTGACCGGGTCGACGGCGACCACCTGGTAGTCGGTACCGTTGGCCAGCGGCGAAGCCGGCGTGACGCTCCAGTTGCCGTCGCCATCGGCGGTGGTGCGGCCGATCTCGTTGCCATTGGCATCGCGCACTATCACCTGCTGGCCGGCCTCGGCGGTGCCGCTGATGACACTGCCGTTGCTCGCATCCGGTGTCGGCGGCGTGGTCAGGTTACTGTCCACCGTCGTGGTGGTTTCCGCACCGACGTTACCCGCCGCATCGCGCACCGCCAGGCGCAGCACGAAGCCGGTGGGCAATGCCTGACTGAAGCGGAACAACCAGAAGCCATTGAGGCCCACCGCCGCCTCACCCAGGGGCTGGCCGGAGGCGTCCATGATCACCACGGTGCTGCCCGGCTCGGCGGTCCCGCTGATCTGCGTGCCGTTGCTCGGCCCGGCCGAGGGCGCATTGGGCGGCAGGTTGTCGACGGTGATCTGCCCGACCTGGCTGACGTTGCCCGCCGCGTCCGTCGCGGTGGCGTTCACCTGCGTACCGTTGCCCAGCGGTGTGCCCGGGGTGAACGACCAGTCCCCGGTGACCGGGTCGGCCACCACCTGGGCGATGGGATTGCCGTTGCCATCGGTGAGCGTCACCGTGCTTCCCGGCTCGGCGCTGCCATGCAGTACGTCGCCATTGCTCGCGTCGATCTGCGGTGCATCGGGCGCCTGGCGATCGACGATCAGCGGAGTCGGCTGGCCAACGTTACCGGCAGCGTCGCGGGCAACCACGGAAATCTGCGTGCCGTTGGGCAAGGCCGACGGCGGCGTGAAGCTCCACTGCCCGGTGCCGGCGTCGGCCGTAACCTGGCCGATGGGATTGCCATTGGCATCGAGGATGATCACGGTGGCGCCCTGCTCTGCGCTGCCACTGAAGCTCAGACCATTGCTGGCATTGACCTGCGGCGGTGGCGGCGCGACAGCGTCCACCACGACACTGGTGGGCGGGCTGGGGTTACCGGCGGCGTCGATGGCCCGGACCACCACCACCGCTCCGTCGGGCAGCGAGGCTCCGGGAGTGAAAGACCACGCGCCACTGACGCCGTCGGCGCGGACCTGGCCAATGGGGTTGCCCAGGTTGTCGGTGAGGGTCACCAGGCTGCCGGGCTCGGCGATACCACTGAGAACGATGCCGTTGCTGACGTCCACCTGGGGCGCATCGGGCGCCACCCCATCGACGACCAGGTTGACCACCTGGCTCTGCTGACCGCTCTGCGGGTCCACCGCGACAACCTGCAACTGGGTGCCATCGGGGAACTGCACGCCGGGGGTGAAGCTCCAGTGCCCGTCGCCATCGGCAGTGATGGCGGCGATCAGATTGCCGTTGGCGTCGCGAATCTCCACCCGGTCCCCGGCATCCGCCGACCCGCTGATGCTCAGGCCGTTGCTCGGGTCGACGGTGGGCACCGAGGGAATGCTCGAATCCACCGTGACGCTGGCGGCTGGCCCGGTGTTGCCGGCGGCATCCGTAGCGGTGACCGACACCGACGTGCCATTGCCCAGCGGCGGGTTGAAGGTGAATTGCCAGTTGCCGCTGCCATCGGCCTGGGCCTGAGCAATAACCTGACCATTCGCGTCGAGCAGCAGGACCGTGCTGCCGGCTTCCGCAACGCCGCTGAACAGCCCGCCATTGCTCGCATTGACGGTGGGCACGGCCGGCGGCTGGGTGTCCAGGGTGATCTGCGCCGGGCCGCTGAGATTGCCCGCAGCGTCCTTCGCGACGACGGTGACCTGGGTGCCGTTGGGCAGCGGCGACCCGGTCGGGAAGCTCCAGTGGCCGTTGCCATCGGCGACGACGGTCGCCAGCGGAGTACCGTTGCCAGTGGTCAACACGACGGTTGCGCCCGCCTCCGCCGTGCCTTCCAGCCCGCCGGCATTGCCCGAGGTGATGCTGGGCGTGCCGGGCGCGATGCCATCCACCGTCACACTGACGGAACTGCTTTCCCCCTGCGGCCCGCGTGCCACAGCGTTGACCACGGTGCCGTCGGCCAGCGGGGTGAGCGGAGTGAAGCTCCAGTGCCCGTCGCCACCCACCACGGCAACCCCGATCAGCGTGCCCTGGGCATTGCTCAGGTACACCGTGGTGCCCAGGCTGCCGGTGCCTTGCAGAATGTGGCCGTTGCTCGGATCGATGACCGGCGCCGGGACGCTGCCGCCGCCCGGCGCAGTGATGCTGACAACCGGGCTGGCGTTGCCGGCGGCGTCGCGGACGATGATCGAGACGATCTGCCCCACTGGCAGTGGCGAATCCAGGTTGAGACTGAAGCGGCCATCGGGCCCGACCTGCACGATCAGGTCGGGGACACCGTCATTGTTCAGGTCGATGGACAACGAACTGCCTGGCTCGGCGATACCGCTCAGGCCGCTGCGATCTGCACTGATCGACAGGTCATGGGCCGGTTCCGGTGGCGTGGTGTCCGGCCCGTTCACCAGGGTTGGCGGGCTGGTATTGCCGGCGGGGTCGGTCACCGTCACCGATACACCCTGGCCGTTGTTCACCGGAGCCGGCAGGGTGATCTCGAAATGCCCGTCGGAGCCGGCAACCCCGGTGGCGTCGGGGATACCGTCGCCGTTGGTGTCGACCTTCACGGTGGAGCCCGGCTCGGCGCTGCCGCTGACCTTGCTGCCGTCGTCCGACACCGTCACGCCCGTCGCGGCGCCCGGCGCCGTGGTATCCGGCGCAGTGACGGTAGTGCCACTACTCGCGCCGCCGCCATTGGGCCCGCGCACCACCACGGTGACATTCTCGCCATTGCTCAACGGCGGGCTGACCGGCACCTGGAAGTTGCCGTTGCCGTCCACCGGTGCGGTGTAGTCGGGCTGGCCGTCACCGTTGACGTCCACCTCGACGGTCGAACCCGCTGTGGCACGGCCGGAGATCATGCTGCCGTCAGGGCTGACCGTGACATCGGTCGCCGGTGCGGGAGGTGCAGGCGGGTTGCTGCCGCCACCACCACCACCACCACCACCACCACCACTGCTGGCGATGGCGGCACCGCCGGCTATCACCGCGGCACCGGCGAGGATGGTGCCGGCGGTTCCCAGCCCGGCGACACCGCCTGCTGCGGCAGCACCCGCTTCGGCACCTGTCAGCGATTCGAAGCCGGCATCGATGGGCTCGGCCGCGTAGGTGGGCATCAGGGTGCCGTCTGCAGCGACCTGATCCAGCTCGGTCACTACCAGGTCGCCCTTCTCGTCCACCAGATAGAGCTGGCTGGGCGGCTGGCCTTCGGCGAAGAAGTTGGCGATGCGGATGGTCTCGCCGTCCTTGAGCTGCACCACGAGGTCGGCGCCGACCTGCTGGTAGCTGGCGACTGCGTCGGCAGTGACGTCCAGGGCCACGTTGCTGGCCTGCTGGAGAACGATGCTCCCTTCGACCGTCTGCTGCGTGGCGGTGGCCACCTGCACCTGAGACGCCACGACCTTCGCCTGGATCGCCATGCTGATTCCCTCTGCCCGGAATAATGTTTTTGTTTATGGGCAGAAAGAGATAGCAGCTTCTGTGCAGGGCGCCGAAAGTGCGGAGGAAGGCTCTTGGACGAAGGGTTTAATCGAAAGGTAGTAGCCTATGCACCGGGCCGGAAGTTCAGAATTTACTGATCAACGGCAGATAGCGGCAGTAACCACTGCCGCTGCGCTTTTTGACAACTATTTGACATTTACTGCAAGCACCGCCCTTTCAGCCTCAGCGCCAGAATCGGATTCCGCGACAACTTGATCCGCGCTGCCGACTGGCCTCCTGCCAATATTCAGTCGCTTGTTTCACTATCGCCAATAACTTACACGGTCGTAATCCCTGGATTACAGAATCACCGTTCGTCGGATAGCTTGATCAGGCAGATTCCTGTCCGCACGGACAGGCCAAACCCAGGCTGCGACGCGACCAAGAGGCCCGATGCAGAGCGAAGCGGCAGAATAGACGCGCGGACATGCAAAATCGTATGTAAAAAGCCTGTCCCCCGGCGGATATCCTCCGCCAGGCAGCACGGATGCAATGCACCGGAGCAACTTCAGGCAACCCCTGATGAACTTCGGGCATTCGACTGCACAGACATGGCTTGATAGGCAGGAGCGGAGAAATTAATCAGCGGGATAATCCGCTTCGAAGGATATGAACGCGGAATAACCCGGTCGGTTCGCACGGAAACTCTGCATGACAGCCGCCCGACTAAAGTACGGCAAAGCGGAAGGATGAATATATTGCCGGGAATATCCGGAGACCGAACGGATAATCCGGTCTCCGGAGTTCACTTAATCAGCGTGGCTACTTAAAGCGCCATATCGCTGGAAGCCTTTTCCGCCGCCGGGGCGGCGTCGGTCGGCTGGGCGGCCGGGGCCTGGTCGATCGCTGGCGGCGGGTCCAGTTGCAGGACCTTGGCGGTGTAGCTCCACTCTTCGAAGGTCTTCTCCGGGCTGTCATTGAGCCTGGTGCCATAGCTCGGGACGATCTGGTGGACCTTGGCCTGCCATTCGGGGGTGGCGAGTTTGTCCTTGAACACCTTCTCCAGCACGCTGAGCATGATCGGCGCGGCGGTGGAAGCGCCCGGCGAGGCACCCAGCAGGCCGGCGATGCTGCCGTCGGCGGAAGAGACGATCTCGGTGCCGAGCTTCAGTACGCCACCCTTGTCGGCGTCACGCTTGATGATCTGCACACGCTGGCCGGCCTGCCACAGGCGCCAGTCCTCGGCCTTGGCTTCCGGGAAGTACTCGCGCAGGGCCGCCAGGCGATCGTCGTCGGAGAGCATCAGCTGGCCGGCGAGGTACTCCACCAGCGGGTACTCGTCGATGCCCACGCGGGTCATCGGCCAGACGTTGTGGACGTTGGTGCTGCCCAGCAGGTCGAGGTACGAGCCTTCCTTGAGGAACTTGGTGGAGAAGGTAGCGAATGGCCCGAAGAGGATCACGCGCTTGCCATCGAGCACGCGGGTGTCCAGGTGCGGCACGGACATCGGCGGAGCGCCGACCGACGCCTTGCCATAGGCCTTGGCCAGGTGCTGCTGAGCGATGGTCGGGTTCTCGGTGACCAGGAACGAACCACCCACCGGGAAGCCGGCGTAGTCCCTGGCTTCCTCGATGCCGGACTTCTGCAGCAGGCGCAGGGCGCCGCCGCCGGCGCCGATGAAGACGAACTTCGCATCGGTCTGGGTGACGCTGCCGTCCTTGAGGTTCTTGTAGCCGACGCGCCAGGTGCCATCACTGTTGCGGGTGATGTCCTCGACTTCGCTGGAGAGCTTCAGGCTGAAATTGGGCCTGGTCTGCAGGTAGCCGGCGAACTGGCGGGTGATCTCGCCGAAGTTGACGTCGGTGCCGATCGGCGTCCAGGTGGCAGCGATCTTCTGCGCGGGGTCGCGGCCCTGCATCATCAGCGGCACCCACTTGGCGATCTGCGCCGGGTCCTCGGAGTACTGCATGCCGCGGAACAGCGGGCTGGCCTGCAGCGCCTCGTAGCGCTTCTTGAGGAAGGCGATGTTGTCGTCGCCCCAGACGAAGCTCATGTGCGGGGTGGTGTTGATGAACGAACGCGGGTTCTTCAGCACGCCGTTCTGCACCTGCCAGGCCCAGAACTGACGGGAGATCTGGAACGACTCGTTGATCTCCACGGCCTTGGCGATGGTGACGTTGCCGTCCTTGTCTTCGGGGGTGTAGTTCAGCTCGGCCAGGGCGGAGTGGCCGGTGCCGGCGTTGTTCCAGCCGTTGGAGCTTTCCTGCGCGACGCCGTCCAGGCGCTCGACCATCTCCATGCTCCAGCCCGGTTCCAGCTCGTTGAGCCAGACGCCCAGGGTGGTGCTCATGATGCCGCCGCCGATCAGCAGCACATCGACCTTCTTGGTTTCCGCGAACGCGGGCGCGCAATTCACTGCCAGAGCGAGGCCCAGCAGCGCCCCGCTAACTTGCTTGATCATCGAAAGGTTTTCTCGTCGTTAGGGCTTGGCCTTTCCCACCGGCGTCATACAGCGTGAAGGCCAAGCCCCACGCGCAGGATGCGTGCGATGGGCAAGGCGACAGATGACGAGGATGAGTCGGGACTCAGTTCCCTCCTCCGCCGGCTCTGGGGCCTGCTTGATGGAATGAGGGACGTCCTGCGCAGAGAGACACGCAAAGCCTTCGGCTTTGGCTCTTGTTGTGGGAGGGATGCATGGTCTGCTGAAACGTTTGCGCATTCTATAGAAAGCGAACTGCATCACCAACCGTTTCGGTCAACCATCGGGCGTCCGACTGAGCTGTAAGCCTCTTCGTATTGTTACAAGCCATTGTAGGAGCGGGCCATGCCCGCGATTCCGCCGGCAAGGCCGGCATCTGCCTCACGCCAGCCTGACCGGCATGGCGCGGGATCGGTGGCGGGCATGGCCCGCTCCTACACAGCCACGCACCACAACGTTACCGAAGCGCACCGCAAGCGTGCACGAATTGTCCTGTGCGTTACCGTTCCGCCCCGTTTCTGCCCGCGCATTCCTACGTCGTTTTCCTACATCCGCCGCTCTACCCCGCCCCATTCCCATCACATCGCCAGCATTGGCACGGCAACTGCTTGATTGCATGCATGGATAATTGGATCCAAAAATCCACGAGGAACCACCCCATGCGCCTGGTACCCGCTGCCCGCCCGCCGATGAGCGCCGAAGACGAGGCCTACGACTATCTCCTCCAGGCCATCTGCACCGGCCGCTACAAGACCGGCGACCGCCTGGTGGCCGAAGACATCGCCAGCGACATCGGCATGAGCCGGATGCCCGTGCGCGGTGCCTTCAAGCGCCTGGACGCCGAGGGCCTGGTGACCCTACGGCCCAATCGCGGGGCCATCGTCAGCGGCCTGAACATCGAGGAGATGCGCGAAGTCTTCGAGATGCGCAGCGCCCTGGAGGGCCTGGCCATCCGCATTGCCGTACCGCAACTGACCGACCGCGACCTGTCCCGCCTCGAACGCATGCTCGACGAGATGGACGACTACCGCGACGACAGCGCCGAGTGGGTCAGCCGCCACCGTGCCTTCCACGAATACCTCTGCAGCCTCGCCGGACGTCCGCGCCTGCTGCGCCAGATCACCGCGCTGTATTCGGTGATCGAGCCGCACATGCGCCTGTGGCTGCAGCACGTCGACAAGCCCATGAGCGCCCGCGAGGAACACACCGTGATCCTCGACGCCCTGCGCTCGGGCGATGCCCGCGAAGCCGAGCGGGTGATCTGCGACCACATCGAGGGAACCATTCCCTCCCTGGCCAAGTTTCTGGAGGCGCAAGCCACCTGAAAGCGCGTGCCACCCACGCGCCATCCACCCCAACGCAATCCACCCAAGAAGCGCAATCCACGAAGCAGCGAATCGAAGCAACGGGCGCCTAGACCCGTACTTCTGTGTCCCTGAACTGCCCCTGGCAACCCCACCCCGGAGCTCAACATGTTCGAACGCAGGATCCCGCAGTGCCTTCTCGCCCTTTGCCTGGCCGCCCCGCTGGCGCACGCCGATGTGAAGATTCCCGACCGCTTGCAGAACGCCAGCAAGGTGACCTTCTGCGGCGGCATGGACTCCCCGCCCATGGGCTTCTATGACGCCAACCAGAAGCTCACCGGGGTCACCATCGACCTCGGCGAGGCCATCGCCAAGCGCCTGGGCGACAAGAAGATCGACTGGCGCATCACGCCCTTCTCCGGGCTGATCCCGGCGCTGCTGGCCGGCCAGTGCGACATGCTGGTGGACCAGCTGTTCGACAAGCCCGAGCGGCGCGAAGTGATCGACATGGTCAACTACATGTACTCCAGCCAGGCCGTGGTGGTCGCCAAGGGCAACCCCGAGGGCATCCGCACCCTGGACGATCTCTCCGGCAAGAAGGTCGCGGTGCTCAACGGCTCGACCATCCGCACCCTGCTCGACGCCCACAACGAGAAGCTGGCCAAGGCCGGCAAGCCGCCGATGAAGGTGGTGGTCTACAACACCGACACCGACGCCTTCCAGTCGCTGCGCATCCGCCAGACCGACGCCTACGGCACCACCGTGGAAACCGCCGGCTACTACCAGAGCATGGCGCCGGACCTGTTCGAAATCGGCGTGCCGGCTTTCGCGCGCATCCTCACCGGCCTGGGCATCCGCAAGGACGACAAGCAGCTGAGCGAGGCCGTCACGCAGATCATCAAGGACATGCAGGCCGACGGCAGCTACGCCGCGCTGCTGGCCAAGTGGCACATCGAAGGCGACAAACTGGACTGAGGTAACGAGCCATGAACTTCAGTTGGGACGTTTTCTGGCAGTACCTGCTGCGGCCGAGCGACATCTACCTCTACGGCCTCTGGCTGACCTGCGTGATCGCCGTCAGCGCCATGCTGCTGGGTTGCGTGCTCGGGCTGCTGGCGGCGCTGATGCGCCTGTCGAGCAACCCGCTGCTGCAATACCCGGTGCGCTTCTACGTGTGGCTGATGCGCGGCACGCCGCTGCTGGTGCAGATCGTCTTTCTCTACACCGCACTGGCCGCCGGCGGGATCTTCCGTTTCGAGGACCTCGACCTGGGGCTGTTCATCCTGCCCGGCAACATCCAGGCGGCGATCATCGCCCTGGGCCTCAACGAAGGCGCCTACATGGCCGAGATCATCCGCGCCGGCATCGGCGCGGTGGACAAGGGCCAGTACGAGGCCGGCAAATCCCTGGGGATGACCTTCCCCAAGCTGATGCGCCGCATCGTCCTGCCGCAGGCCTTCCGGGTGATCGTTCCGCCGCTGGGCAACGAGTTCAACGTGATGCTGAAGAACACCACGCTGGTCAGCGTGATCGGCGTGCAGGAACTGCTGCTGAGCACCCAGATGGTCACCTCGGCGACCTTCCGCGTGTTCGAGCTGTACCTCGTCGTGGCGATCTACTTCCTCGCCCTGACCACCCTGTGGGGCTTCTTCCAGCGCTGGCTGGAAGTGCGCTTCGGCAAATCCGACGGCCAGCCCGCCGCACCGAACCGCATGTTCGGCCGGCAGGCGATGAAACTGCTGAGAGGGCGTTGAGATGATCCCGGACATGAAAGACCTGGTGATCCAGGCCCGCGACGTGCACAAGGCCTTCGGCGAACTGGAAATCCTCAAGGGTGTGTCCCTGGAGGTACGCCGAGGCGAAGTGGTGGTGCTGATCGGCGCCTCCGGCTCGGGCAAGACCACCTTCATCCGCTGCATGAACCACCTGGAAGACATCCAGGGCGGCAGCATCCGCGTCAACGGCGAACTGATGGGCTACCGCGAGCGCCCCGACGGCAAGCTGGTGCGCGACTCGGAGAGCAACATCGCCCGCCGTCGCCGCGACATCGGCATGGTGTTCCAGCGCTTCAACCTGTTCCCGCACATGACCGTGCTGGAGAACATCATCGAAGCGCCGACCCAGGTGCTCGGCGTGCCCAGGGCCGAGGCGCTGGACCAGGCCCGCCGGCTGCTCGCCCGCGTGCGCCTGACGGACAAGGCCGAGCACTACCCCGGCCAGCTCTCCGGCGGCCAGCAGCAGCGTGTGGCCATCGCCCGCGCCCTGGCGATGAAGCCCCAGGCGATGCTCTTCGACGAACCCACCAGCGCCCTCGACCCGGAAACCGTCGGCGAGGTACTGCAGGTCATGAAGGAGCTGGCCGACGAAGGCATGACCATGGTGGTCGTCACCCACGAGATGGGCTTCGCCCGCGAAGTGGCCGACCGCGTGGTGGTGCTGCACCAGGGCGAGCTCATCGAGGAAGGCCCGCCCGCGCAGGTCTTCGGCAATCCGCACCACCCGCGTACGCGGGAATTCTTAAGCCGCGTTCTCTAACGATAAGGACAAGTCATGCGTAAACGCGTTCTGTTCGCCAGCACCCTGACCCTCCTCGCCTGCGCCACCGCCGCGCAGGCCGACGACAAGCTGGTGCGCTTCTACAACTGGTCCGACTACATGGGCCCGGACACCCTGAAGAACTTCGAGAAGGACACCGGCATCAAGGTCCAGTACGACGTCTTCGACACCAACGAAATGCTCGAGGCCAAGCTGCTCTCCGGCCACTCGGGCTACGACCTGGTGGTGCCGTCCAGCCAGTTCCTCACCAAGCAGATCAACGCCGGCGTCTACCAGAAACTCGACCGCGCACAGCTGAGCAACTGGAAACACCTCGATCCGCGCCTGATGAAGCGCCTGGAAGCCGCCGACCCGGGTAACCAGTACGCTGTGCCCTACATGTGGGGCACCGTGGGCATCGGCTACAACGCCGACAAGGTCAAGGCCGCCCTGGGCGACAGCGCCCCGGTGGATTCCTGGGACCTGATCTTCAAGCCGGAGAACCTCGCCAAGCTGCACGGCTGCGGCGTCGCCTTCCTCGACGCGCCGGTGAAGATCATTCCGCAGGCACTGCACTACCTCGGCCTGAACCCGAACAGCACCAACCCGGACGACTACACCAAGGCCTCCGCCCTGCTGCAGAAGCTCGCCCCGTCGATCACCTACTTCAACTCCTCCAAGTACACCACCGACCTGGCCAACGGCGACATCTGCGTGGCGGTGGGCTACTCGGGCGACGTGATGCAGGCGCAGACCCGCGCCCAGGAAGCCGGCAAGAAGATCGACGTGCGCTACGTGATCCCCAAGGAAGGCGCCAACCTCTGGTTCGACATGCTCGCCATCCCGCGCGACTCGAAGAATCCCAAGGGCGCCCACGCACTGGTGAACTACCTGCTGCGCCCGGAAGTGATCGCCCCGGTCAGCGACTACGTCGGCTACGCCAACCCCAACCCGGACGCCACCGCCCTGCTCGACCCCAAGGTGCGTGACAACCCCGGCATTTACCCCAGCGACGCGGTGATCGAGAAGCTCTACGTCTCCGCCGACCTGCCGCCGAAGATCCAGCGCGTGATCACCCGCGAATGGACCCGAATCAAGACTGGCCAATGACCTTCGAAGAGCCCTGCCATGCTTAAGTTTTCCGCTCACGAGTACCCCTACGCCTCCCAGCGCCAGAGCGTGTTCGCCCGCAACGGCATGGTCGCCGCCTCGCAGCCCCTGGCTGCCGAGGCCGGCATCGCCATGCTGCGTGCCGGTGGCAACGCCATCGACGCCGCCATCGCCACCGCCGCCGCGCTGACCGTGGTCGAACCCACCGGCTGCGCCATCGGTGGCGACGCCTTCGCTCTGGTCTGGATCAAGGACCAGCTGCACGGCCTGGACGCCAGCGGCCACGCACCCGCCTCCATTTCCATCGACAAGGTGAAGGCTGCCGGCCATGACAAGATGCCGGTGCACGGCTGGCTGCCGGTCACCGTGCCGGGCATTCCGTCGGCCTGGGCGGAACTGTCCGCGCGCTTCGGCAAGCTGCCGTTCGCCGACCTGCTGCAGCCCGCCATCGCGTTGGCCCGCGACGGCTTCCCGGTATCCCCGGTGGTCGCCCACCAGTGGGAAACCGCCCGCCGCGAATACCAGCAAAGCCGCGCAGCCGTGCCGGCGTTGGAAACCTGGTTCGACACCTTCACCGTCAACGGCGAAGCACCGCGCGCCGGCCAGCTGTTCCGCAACCCGGCCCAGGCGAAAACCCTCGCCGAGCTGGCCGAGACGAAGTGCGAAAGCTTCTACCGTGGCGCCATCGCCGAGCGCCTGGCCGCGCACTCCGCGGCCACCGGCGGTGAACTGAGCGCGGCCGATCTGGCCGGCTACCAGCCCAAGTGGGTCGAGCCGATCAAGACCAACTACCGCGGCTACGACGTCTGGGAAATCCCGCCGGCCGGCCAGGGCCTGATCGCCCTGATGACCCTGAACATCCTCCAGGGCTACGACTTCGACCAGCGCGACAGTCAGCTCACCTGGCACCGCCAGCTCGAAGCGATGAAGAAGGCCTACGCCGACGGCCTGCACTACATCACCGACGCCGAGCACATGCGCGTCAGCACCGCCGCGCTGCTCTCCGACGACTACGCCGCGCGCCGCCGCGCCGAGATCGGCGAACAGGCCGCCGAGCCCAGGCATGGCGACCCGCACTCCAGCGGAACCGTCTACATCGCCACCGCCGACGGCGAAGGCAACATGGTCTCGTTCATCCAGAGCGCCTACCACGGCTTCGGCTCCGGCGTGGTACTGCCCGACAGCGGCATCGGCCTGCAGAACCGTGGTTCGGAGTTCAGTCTCGATGCGGCGCACTCCAACGCCCTGGCGCCGGGCAAGAAGACCTTCCACACCATCATCCCCGGCTTCCTCAGCAAGGATGGCGTGGCGGTCGGGCCGTTCGGCGTCATGGGCGGCTACATGCAGCCCCAGGGCCACGTGCAGATGGTGATGAACCTGGTGGACTTCGGCCTCAACCCCCAGGCCGCGCTGGACGCCCCGCGCTGGCAATGGCTGGGCGGCATGAAGGTCGGCATCGAGCAGCACGCCAACCGCGACCTGGCCTTCGGCCTGGCGCGACGCGGCCACGAAGTCGAAATCGCCTGCGACCTGACCGACTACGGACGCGGGCAGATCATCGTCCGCGACCCGCAGACCGGCGTGCTCTGCGGCGGCACCGAGCCGCGTGCGGACTCGCATATCGCGGTCTGCTGACGGCGCACTTCTCCTCGCCGGCGCTCGCCGGTGAGGAGCATTACGGCTTCTCGCAGGTTCCGTCCCCCGGCATCAGGGTGATCTCGACCCGCCGGTTGACGTTCCGGCCCTCCTCCGAGTCATCACTTGCAATCGGCTCGCTGGAGCCGGCTCCACGCACCACAAAGCAGTCCTCGGGGATATCCCCCATGCGCTGCATCCAGTCGCGTACTGCCTCGGCACGGTTGCGCGACAACTCCAGGTTTCGCCGTGGATCGCCGGTGGAATCGCTGTGACCGCTGATGACGATCCGCCAGCCGGGCTGCGCCTTGATGCCGAGCAGGCTGCTGACCAGCATCCTGGTGGACTCGGGCTTCAACGTCGACTCGCCCGGTGGAAACAGCAACTGACTGTCCAGGCGGACCGGGCCGGCAGGCGCCTGCGCCGCGGAAACCGAGCCCGCCACCACTGCTGGCAACGGCTCACTCGCCCCCGTCATTGCCGGCCACCAGCGGCTGTGCGCCCAGGCGAGCAGTCCGGTCAACACCAGCAGAATGCCCAGCAGCAGCAACCAGGCCCTGAGTGGGCGTCGCTTGCTTGCTGCCTGCTGCTCGACCGGCGGCTCTCCGCCATCCAACTTCAGTACGACCACCGCAGGCGCCTGACTGCGTGCATTGCGCAGGGTTCGGTTGCGGGCGGGAGAGACCCGCCGCTGGGCCGCTGGGGCCGCCGCCGTGGTCATCGTTTCGGCGGTTGCAGTGGTTGACGCCACCTCGACGTCGGCAGTGACAGTCTCCGGTGCCAGGCGTTTGAGCAAGCCCTGCAGCTGACCGCACAAGGCCTGCAATGGAAGCACCGGCGCCGGTTCGTGGCGCGCCAGCAGTTCCGCCAGCCGCTTGAGCTGAGCGTCCAGGCAGAGCAGCTCGGGCAGGTCATCGTCCGACCAATGCTGGCCACGCAGCCAGGGGCGCAACTCGGCGAACAGCCACGCCAGAATCTCCAGGCGAACCGGCAAGGCCGGCGGCCAGAGTTGCTGCCAGTTCCGCTGGAACAGTCGCTCGATCAGGTCCAGGCCTTCGCGCAGCCCGGACAACCCGCGCTGTTGCGCACGTGCAAGGGCAAATGCAGCGGCGGATTGCAGCTCCATCCCGTGCTCGCGGAACTGAGCCAGACACAGTCGCTCCACACGCGCCCAGTCGATGTCGGGCCGCGCCGGGTGGCTGATTTTCTCCAACTCCGCCGTCAGCGCAGAAGACTGCTCGCTCCCCTGCGGATCACCGCCCAGGTTCAGCTTTTCCTCGACCACGCTCATCTCTTCGTCGCGCCTCCCAACCATCAGCGCACCAGATAGTCACGTTGCTTCAGGTGGCGCACCAGAGCCTTGCCCTGCGGATCCAGCGTCGTGCCAAAGGTCGCGCGGGAACCGTCGCGCAACTCCACCTCAAGACCGTATTCCAGGTGCCCCGGCAGCACCTGCGGCAGCAGCACGACCTGCACCGCGGCCAGGCGCGGTTCGTACTTGAGCAGCATGGCGGTCATGGTCGCCATCAGTCCATGGGCGCTGCCGGGCATGCCATGCAGGATCTGGCTCATGTCCGGCAGGCCGTAGTCGGGCAGATGACTGAGGGCACCCGCGCGGCAGTTGAGGATGCGCTGCAGGTTGTCCAGCACGGACAGCATCGGCTGGTCCTCCTCGCGCACCTGGTGCAGGTCGAGCTCGCCGCTGAAGTTCTGCAGCAGCAGCTCGTAGAGCGACGGATTCTGCTCGCTCACCATCAGGAGCCCTTCTTCGGCAACGGCAACAAGGCCATTGCGTTGTCGCCCAGCTCGATCACCCGGGCCGCGTCCGGGTCCAGGTCGTCGCGGGTCAGTACCAGGCGCCAGTTGCCCTGCTGCGCATCGGGGGAACGGAACAAGGCCACCACGGCAACGAACTGCGCATCGGCGGACAGCGGCACATTCAGCTGCGCGCCCTCTTCCGGTTTCACCACCACCCGGCGCTCGTCCAGCAGGTCGGCCGCCAGCGCCTGGCTGCCTTCGCCCAACAAGTCCTGGTAACTGGCATGGTCCAACGTCTTGCGATCACGCAATTGATAGACCCGCACCAGGGTCGACACCGACAGCCCGTTCATATCCCTCCTGTCCGTGTTCAGCGCGGGGCGCCCGGTGAAGTCCAGGTGCAATACCTTGACCTGCTTGTAGAAGACCGCATGCACCAGCGACTTGCTGGCGTCCGTGGTCCGTTGCACCAGGCCGCAGCCACTCAGCAGCGGGCCCAGCAGCGCCGCCAGCAGCAGCGACCTAGAAGCGATAAGCGACATCTTGTATCTCCCTGTTCATCGAGTTTCCGCTCAGCCCCTGATAGCGCCCCAGGTTGACCGTGACGCAGGTGTGGCCTGCGCTGCTGCGCATGCGCTCGTCCAGCCCCGGCACCGCCGTCATGCCCAGCAGGACGCCGGAGTCACCGAGGCTGGGCGTCGGCAGGCAGCCCAGCGGCAGCGACAATTGCAGGCGCGCCGTGCAGCGCCAGCCGAGATAGACCCGCAACAGCACCAGCAGGTCGCTGTGCAACTGGCCACCCGGCAGCCAGCCACGGGCTTCGTCGAGGTCCTCGGTGGAGAGCACCAGCAGCAGCTGGCTGTTGGCATCCGCGCCGCTGGCACCCAGTGGCGTGCCCTGCCCCAGGCGCACCGGCTGGCGACGCGAAAGGCTGGCCGGGCTGGCCAGCGGCACCTTGCGCGGCCAGTGCGGCGTCACCCGCGCCTGGGTCGCGGGCGCCAGCAACTTCACCAGTGCCACGACGCCTTCGGCGTTGCGCGTTGGCAGGCGCATCACCCCCAGCAAGGCGAGGAAGCGCGACACCGGCGTGGCGATGTGTTCGGCCGTGCCGGGAATGCCCAGCCCGATCAGGCCGAGCAGGCACTGCGATGTGTCGTCCGCACCGCCTGCCTCGAACGAGGTGGGATAGGAGTACTTGCGCCAGATGCGGTAGAACTGGGTGAACACCCGATGGTTGAAGATATCGAGGAATGCCTCCAGCGCCTCGTGCCCCTCGCGACGCTGGGCGATGTCGTCCAGGTAGGCGGTGGGCATGGGCGAGTCGACGCCATAGAGACCGAGCAGGCGGGTGCGCACCGTGACCGGTCGCAGCGGGTGCTCTTCATCCACCTCGAAAGCCTTCAGCTCGCTGGCCGGGAAACCCATGCCCGGGTGCGGGCGGAAGCGCACGGCATCGTCCGCCGGATTGGACGTGCTGCCCAGCGGGGGATTACCCGGCAACGCGGCCTCGATCAGTTGGCAGAAGCGATACAGGCTGGCCTGGGGCAGCCGATCGCCGAGCGCCTCCAACAGCCCGCTGGCCTTCAGCCGGGAATACGCTGACTGTGGTTCTCGTTCCATCGCAGGCATTTCCCAGTAGGTTGCAGGACCAGCGTGAGTTGGTTGAACAGATGAATATCGGCGTACAGCGCGAAGAAGCGATTGAGCATCTCACCGAACAGGTGGATATCGCCCTCGCCCGAGAAGCCGTTGGTATCGAGCGTCACTTCGATGTCCACGCCGCGCAGCAGGAAGCCTTTCTCGAAGCGCTGAATCAGGTGATGGCGCACCTCGGCGATGGCTTCCAGGCGCCGGCGGTTCAGCTCACTGTGGGTCCAGTCGTACAAAGCCAGGGTGCCGCGCAGGACCTCGGCGTTATCCAGCATCGGCAGGAAGTTCGAGCCCAGGTGGCTGAGCACCCGCCAGTGGAAACGGTCACGATTGGGCGGATAACAGGGCAAGGTCGGCGCGCACAGATTGCGCACCCGCAACTCGACCTGCGCCGCCTTCACCACGGTATCCAGCAGCGTGCTCTGCAACGCCTTGCGCGGCAGCAGGCCGTTGGTGCCGGTCAGGCGCAGCGACAGGCTCTCGCCCTCGCGCAGGCGGTCTCGGTCGAAGCCTTCGCCACCGAGGATCAGCCAGGTGTCGTGCATACCGTTGACGCCGCGCTTGAGGCGTGTGTGGAAGTAGCGTTCGGGCGCCTCGTCGCGGAGCATCCCGCCCTTGTGGCGGAAGCTGGTGAAGGGCACATAGTCCTGGCGCTCGGTGCTCTTGGACGAGGTGACGCCGTCCACCGAGTAGATTTCCGTGTGGCCATCCTGCAGGCGCATGGGGCGCAGCAGGTAATCGGTCTGCAGGGGAGCCAGGCGCATGGGGTCGGCTTCCAGCGGGAACAGGTTGATCACCGGTACCGCATGCAGGCGCAGATGCTCGGCGCTGAGCAGGAACTCGTGGGGCCACTGCTCGCCCAGCACCACGTCCAGCTCGAACCACGGCAGCCCCTCCTGCACCGGCATCTGCTCCAGCCCGTGAAGGGTGACGAACATGAACTTCTCGCGGAAGGTGAAGTACTCCAGCAGCAGCTGGTACCCGCTGAAGGCGCTGTCGGCCTTGGGCCAGAGGCGGTCCTGGGCGGCGAAGCCCTTGGGCGAGAAATGCCCCTGCAGCGGTCGGCGCTCCACGTCGCCGGGTAGCCGCAGGTACAGCGCCCGGGTCTGCAGCGTCAACGCCTGATGCAGAGCGCTGGCCAGTGGAGCGTCGGCATTCAGGTAGAACGGCAGGCGACTCAGGTCGATCTGCTTCCAGTCCGCCAGGGTGCTGCAGGTGAAGCGCAGGCGCAGGAGCGAGCGGCCGTCGGGCTCGCTGGCCACGTGCAGCGAATCCAGCGCCAGCGGGTGCAGCTTCACGGCCTCGGTGGTGGTGTAGCAGCAGCGGGTACGCTGTCGGCCTATGGGGCGCGAAAGCACCTCGAAACCCGCCTCGATCTGCTCGTCACGCTTCATCTGCAGATGGTCCGGCGTCAGCTCCACCACCGACAGCGACGGGATGGTGCGCAAGTAGTGCGGCCACAGCAGGCTCACCAACCCCTCGGTCAGTTCCGGCAGGTCATCGTCGAGCTTCTCGCGCAGGCGCCCCATGAGGAAGGCGAAGCCCTCGAACAGGCGCTCCACGTAGGGATCGCGCGCGCCGGCCTTGTCCAGGTTGAGCTGTGCCGCACGGTCGGGAAACGCCTCGGCGAACTCCTTGCCCGCCTCGCGCAGGTAGCGCATTGATGCGGCTGTTCGCGGTGGCGTCGGACGTCTCGTAGAGTGCCGGCTTCTGCGCGCTGTTGGCGGAGAAGAAGCAGGCATAGTCACGGTTCTTGTAGTACGACAGCGGGATGAAGCCGAGGTTGGCGAACTCGAACTCGCGGGTTTCCGGAATCATCACTTCCGAGGGGATCTTCACCTGGTTGCCGGTGCCCAGGTCATAGAGGTGAATCGGCAGGTCGGTGACCGCCCCGCCCGCCTGCGGACCACGTATCTGCACGCACCAGCCGTTGTTGATGAAGCTTTTCACCATGTTGGCGGCGAAAGCAAAGGTCGCATTGGTCCAGAGATACTTGTCATGGTCCGGCCCCTTCACGCTTTCGATGTAGTTGAAGCTGCGCACCGGCACGGTGTCCGGACCGTAAGGCAGACGGCCGAGCACGCGGGGCATGGTCAGCCCGATGTAGCGGGCGTCGTCGGAGTCGCGGAAGGACTTCCACTTGAGGTACTCGGCGCGGTCGAAGTAGTTGCCGATATCCTTGATCGCGGCCACCTCCTCCATCGTCTCCTTGCCGAAGAACGCCGGTCCCACCGAGCCAATGAAGGGCATGTGCGCCGCGGCGGCGACCTTGGAGATGCTGCGCAGCAGGGCGATATCCCGGGGACCGCGATCGAACTCATAGTTGGAAATGGCTGCGGCGATGGGTTCACCACCGGGCGTGTCGTATTCCTGGGTGTAGGTGTGGACGTATAGGCCGCTCTGGGCGATTTCCGGCGCATCCTCGAAGTCCTGCACCAGATGGTCCTTGCTGATATCCAGCAATTCGATGCGCACGTTCTGGCGGAAATCGGTCTGGTCGATCAGTGACTTGACCCCGCGCCAGGTGGATTCGACGCGCTGGAAGTCCGGGTGGTGCATGATCGCATCCAGCTGCCGGCTGATCTGCTCGTCCAACTGTGCGATGTGTTCGTCCAGCAGGGTCTTGTCGAGACGCTCGACCTTCTGCGAGGAGCGCTTGAGCAGGTCGAGAAAGACGCTGACGGCGGCGGTGACACGTTCGTCGGCGGAGACTTCGGACAGCGCGTCGGTGTCCTGATAGACCTCGATATCGGTCAGCGCGGACACCGGGCTGAGATTGATCTTGTCGAACAGCGCTGCGTAGACGCCCTGCCCGTCTTCAGTGAGCAGAGTCTTGGCTGTGGCAGGTGCGGAGTTGGCTTCTACGGACATGTCGTCGCTCCTCATTGCTTCTTGTCGTCGTGCGGGGCCAGTGCGGCCAGCTCGGCGCGCAGTTCGCCGCTCAGGGCGTCGTCCTTGAGGATGCGCTCCAGCTCACGGCGGAAAGTGACGTTGTCCAGCAGGTTCGACTTCAGGTCGCGCAGCAGATTGCGCATTGCCAGCAATACACGCAGCTCGGGCAACTGGCGCGCGACCTGCTCGGGCTCGAAGTCCCTCATTGCGTGGAACGCGAGTTCGATTCCGGTATCGGAGCCATCGCCTGCCAGGGTATTGGGCACGGCCAGTTTCAGGCTGGGATGAAACTCCGCCAGCACACTATTGAAGTTGTTCTTGTTGATATCGACCTTGCTTCGCTCGGACAGCGGGCGCTGCTCCTTGCCGTTACTGTAGTCACCCATGACCAGCAACTTCAGCGGCAACTCTACTTTCTTCTGCGCACCACCGGTATGCAGATCGAGTTTAATATTGACGCGAGCTTTTGGAACTTCATTCTGGAAACTATCGGATGCCATGGTAACCCTGCCTCACAATCCATTGATTAATGCAAGCGCGCCTGCACAGGCGCTTGAACGCAATTGATACGCGCATTTATCTGTAAGGACTGTCCCTCCGCGATCAGGACATTTCTCCTGCCATTTGAAATCGCCTGTAGGACATTCCGTACTTCTTACAACTTCAACAATGCTCCAATCAATTCCCTTACGCCGAATAAAGGCCACTCAACAAGGCTGCCATTAATTCATATTTATTCAACCCACCCGCTAGGACCTGAAAGTATTCAGGAATCGTCTTACACACTCTAAAAATAATTCGTTATCTATTAGCGCAATTTCTAACTGATTCCCTAATCCCGTCATTCACGGGAGCCTTTAGCGCGAGTTTGATTGTTCTGATCGGCTATCCGGTTCCTTCACGATCCGCTCCCTCAGACTTCCGGCCGGGCCGCAAACTTGTAAGCACGCCAGGGCAAACGCGATAATGCGAACAATTCTCGTAACCAAGTAATGTGCCTGCCCGGCAGGTACCTCGCAGCAGTGCCAGTCGCGCAGGGTGCGGCCTTTTTTCGACATCCCGTCGCGGGTTTTTCCTGGTGATCCGCTGCTGCCGCTCGTCTTTGTAGGCATGACAATGCCCGTCGCCCCAAGGAGCCCCGCTGAAATGACCGCCATGCCGCCCCAGGCACCCACCCTCAACCTGCGCCCGCTGATGTTCGAGACCTTCGTCTGCACGGTGGCGGTGATGTCCTTCGTTGCGCTGATCGGCCCGGTAGCCCGCACCCTGGGTCTGGCGCCCTGGCAGGCAGGGATGACGGTGACCGTCGGCGGCCTCGCCTGGATGCTCATGGCGCGGGTCTGGGGTGTCGCCAGTGACCGCCTCGGCCGCCGCCGCGTGCTGCTCAGCGGCCTGGCTGGCTTCGCAGTGACCTACGCGCTGCTTTGCGCCTTCATGGCGCTGGCACTGAATACCTCGATGTCACCGCTGCCGGCCTTCATCGGCATCGTCGCGCTGCGCGGGTTGGCGGGTGGCTTCTACGCCGCCGTGCCGGCCTGCTCGGCGGCGCTGGTCGCGGACCATGTGAGTGCGGACAAGCGCGCCTCGGCCATGGCCGGGCTGGGTGCCGCGAGCGCCGTGGGCATGGTGGTCGGCCCGAGCTTCGCCGGCCTGCTGGCCATGCTCGGCCTGGCGCTGCCGCTGCTGCTCACCTGCCTGCTGCCGCTGCTGGCACTGGGCGTGTTGTGGAAGTGGCTGCCGCACCACGAGCGCGCCCACCAACGCAAAGGTCCGGCGCTGGCGATCAGCGACAAGCGCCTGCGCCGCTCGCTGACCCTCGGTTTCATTGCCATGGTCTGCGTGACCGTGGCGCAGATGACCGTCGGCTTCTTCGCCCTCGACCGCCTGCAGTTGCCACCGGCAGACGCGGCCCGCGTCGCCGGCATCGCACTCACGTCAGTGGGCGTGGCATTGATCTGCGCGCAGATGCTGGTGCGCAAGCTGAACTGGGCGCCGCTGCGCCTGATCGCCGTGGGCGGCAGCGTCTCGGCGCTGGGCTTCGCCACGGTGTGCTTCGCCGGGGCGCCGTGGATGCTCTACGCCTCCTGCTTCGTCGCTGCCGCCGGCATGGGCTGGGTCTTCCCTGCCGTCTCTGCGCTCAACGCCAACGCCGTGGAAGCCGACGAGCAAGGCGCCGCTGCGGGCAGCCTGGTGGCCGTGCATGGGCTGGGCATGATCAGCGGCCCGCTACTGGGCACCCTGCTGCACCAGCTGGATAGCCGCGCGCCGTATGTACTGGTCGCCGCGCTGCTGCTGTTTGGCGTCGCCTGGACGGTGTTGCCGCGCAAAGGCACGACAGCATGACCTCGCAGCCCGCTTCGCGGATTCCCTGATGGGCTGGTACGCGACAATCACCAACGGGGGACAGGGTTCCCCGAACCTGGCGCCGGCCCTGCCGGCGGGTCGCGGACGTGGCCCACTCCTACAGGGGTGGGCCGTGCTAATTAGTCAGGCATGCCAGCAGCGGTACCAGCCATCCTGCTCGGTGACCTTCAACGGCGCCTGGTACAGCGCGGACAGATGCTCGCTGGTGAGGATCCCGGCCTTGGGACCGTCGGCCACTACCTTGCCGTTGGCGATCAGCACCACGCGCTCGATCTCCGGGATGATCTCGTCCAGGTGGTGGGTGGTGATGATCATCGCGTGCTCCGGGCCGCAGAAGCGCCGCAGCAGGGTCAGCATCTGCAGGCTGGCCCCCATGTCCAGACCGTTGGCCGGCTCGTCGAGGATCAGTGCGCGGGGCTCGTGGATCAGCGCGCGGGCCAGCAGCAGGCGGCGCTTCTGGCCGGTGGACAGGCGCTGGAACATACGCTCGGCGTAATCGCCCATTTCCACGGCGGCGAGCATCTCGCGGGCCTTTTCGATCTGTTCCGGCGTCGGTTGCAGGTGGCCGTGGCTGCCGATGGCGCCGAAGAACCCGGAAATCACCACTTCCAGTGCCTGGGTGAAGGGTGTGTAGTCTTCCTGCAGATCCTGGGAGACGAAGCCGATACGGCTGCGCAGGTCCCACAGGGTGACGTTCTGCAGACCGAACAGGTTCAGCGAACTGTCCGGACGGTCCACCGGATAGAGTTCGCGGCTGATCAGCTTGAGCAGCGTGCTCTTGCCGGCGCCGTTGGGGCCGAGGATGGCGACCTTCTCGCCTTCGCCGATATGCAGGGAGAAGCCGTCCAGCACGCGGGTCTGCTGCTGGTAGGCGGTGATGTTGTTGAAGTCGATCATGGAATGCTTCGCGTCTGGCCGTGGGCAGCCGCAGACAGTAGGCCCGTTCGGCGCTCCACTCAAGCCTTCGTTGAGCGCAGCTAAGCTTTCCCTTCCACCGGCCGCCATGAGCGAGCGCCATGAACGAAACCGATCCGCCCTCCCTCGACGACGATATCTGCGTCCATATCTTTTCCGTCTCGGCCACCATGGTTGGCGTCTGCCTGACGGTGATCGGCATCATCCGGGTGATCCTTACCCTGCGCCACGAGGACCTGATCATCGATGACCTGGTCGCGGTGAACATGATGCTCTACGTCGTCTCCGCCTTCTGTGCCTACTGGAGCCTGCGGGCTCACCGCACTCGCCGCGGCCAGCTCATGACCCGTATCGCCGACAGTGTGTTTCTTGGTGCTCTGCTGTTCACTGCGGGCAACGCCAGCGTCATTACCTGGGCAATGACCTCCACACTCACCCCCTGATCCACTCGCCCGCAATGGCCGCACAGAGGCCCAGCCAGGTGCGCCAAGGGACCTGACAATGGACACGCGTTCGGCTGGCAGATCCTGTGCTCTCCCCGGGGTCAGTCCTTAAAACTTCCACGGCCGGAGACAGGTCCACTGTCTGATCCTGCTCGATCGGCACCCACTCGAAGGGAGGGGCGAAGCACCGCGCGTGCCCCTTTCTAATGGGGCCTTCGTACAACCACAACCCGTACGCGCCGCTGGCCACACAGGAGTTCCGACATGAGTGAATACAACGTCCCGCTGCGCGACATGCAGTTCATCCTGCGTGAACTGAAGCTGCTCGATACGCTGAACCAGCTTCCAGGACAGGAAGAGATGGGCACCGAACTGGTGGACGCCATCCTCAACGAAGCGGCCCGCTTCGCCCAGGGCGTGCTGGCGCCGCTGAACAGCATCGGCGATCGCCAGGGTGCGCAGTGGAGCGATGGTGATGTGCGCACCGCCGAGGGCTGGCGCGACGCCTACTCGAGGTTCGCCGAGAACGGCTGGAACGCCCTCTCCTGCCCGCCGGAGTTCGACGGCCAGGGCGCGCCGCGACTGGTGTCGGCACTGGTGGAGGAAATGTGGAACGCCGCCAACGTCGCCTTCGGCCTGTGCCCCATGCTCACCCGCGGCGCCATCGAGGCCATCGAGCTGCGCGGTTCGGACGAACTCAAGGCCACCTGGCTGCCGAAACTGGTGAGCGGCGAATGGACCGGCACCATGAACCTCACCGAACCCCAGGCCGGCTCCGACCTCGCTGCCGTGCGCACCCGCGCCGAGCCTCAGGCGGACGGCAGCTACCGGGTATTCGGGCAGAAGATCTTCATCACCTACGGCGAACACGACCTCACCGACAACATCGTCCACCTGGTGCTGGCCCGCTTGCCGGGCGCGCCGGATGGCGTGAAAGGCATCTCGCTGTTCGTGGTGCCCAAGGTGCTGCTGAACCCCGACGGCAGCCTGGGCGAGCGCAACGACCTGCGTTGCGTCTCCATCGAGCACAAGCTCGGCATCCATGGCAGCCCCACCGCCGTGCTGGCCTTTGGTGACCAGGGCGGTGCCAAGGGCTGGCTGGTGGGCGAAGAGAATCGCGGCCTGGAGTACATGTTCATCATGATGAACGCGGCGCGCTTCTCCGTCGGCATCGAGGGCATCGGCCTGGCCGAACGGGCCTACCAGCGCGCGGTGAACTACGCCCGCCAGCGCATCCAGGGCACGGAGATCGGCGTGCCGGGTCGGGAAAAGGCCGCGATCATCCGCCACCCCGATGTGCGTCGCCTGCTCATGTCCATGCGCTCACGGGTGGAAGCCATGCGCGCGCTGGCCTGCGAAGTGGCGCTGGCGACCGACCTGGCCCACGGCCACCCAGAAGAATCGGTGCGGCGCGAACGACAGGCCTTCGTCGAGCTGATGATCCCGGTGATCAAGGGCTGGTGCACCGAGAACGCGGTGGACATCGCCTCCCTCGGCGTACAGGTCCATGGCGGCATGGGTTTCATCGAGGAAACCGGCGCCGCCCAGCACCTGCGCGATGCACGGATCACGCCGATCTACGAAGGCACCACCGGCATCCAGGCGCTCGACCTGATCGGCCGCAAGATCGCCCGCGACAAGGGCGCCGCCGCCTTCGCCCTGATTGCCCGCCTGCGTGAAGCGCAACTGGCGCTGCCGGACGACGACCCGCAACTGGCCGCGATCCGCCATCGCCTGTTCTCGGCGATCAACGCCCTGGACGACGCGGTGAACTACGTGGTGAACCACTACGACGATCAGGTGCGCCAGGTGGTGCTGGGCTCGGTGCCGCTGCTGGAACTGTTCGGCATCGTCAGCGGTGGCTGGCAGTTGGCGCGCTCCGCCCAGGTGGCCCGCGAGCGCCTGGCCGGCAGCAGCGGCAATGCCGCGTTCTACCGGGCCAAACTGCGCACCGCGCAGTTCTATGCCGGGCATTTTCTCGCCCGGGCACCGGGGCTGGCGCAGTCGATCATCGAAGGCGGCGACGCCGCCCTGGCGATGGAGGACTTCAGCTTCTGAGCCATCCCCTCGCCGCACTGGCGGCGTAGCCAGTGCGGGCACCTCAAGTCGAAATAGGACAAGACACCGACGCCCAGCGGAAATATCCGACTGCAACACCCGCTCTCCACTCCGAGAATGCCGCCACTCAGGGCGCCTGGCGCCCCGAGCCGGCCTGTACCTGCGCAGCAATCACCCTGTCAGGCAGCGGCATCCCTTTTCAGCGGAGACATTGATGTTAGAAACGATCATCCAGCAGGCCGCCCATCGCGGCATGGGCAGCCACGCCCGCCGCTTCGTCGGCCTGCTCGCCGAGTCCATCGTCAACCAGCGGACCGGTGGGTTCGAAGGTTTTCGCAAGCGCTTCGAGGACGCCGGTCTGGGCGACCTGCTCCGGTCCTGGATCGGTGGCAATCCTGCCGACAACGTACTGCAACCCGACCAGTTCAGTGCTGGCGTAGGGCAACGCGAGTCCGAGCGCCTGGCCAGCCTGCTGGGGGTTTCCAGCGGCGCGGTGAACATGGCCGGAGCAGAAGCCCTGCCCAAGCTGGTCGCCCTGCTCACCCGCGACGGCAAGGAAGCTTCCCGTCTCCCCGCACCGCTGGCCGCCCTGCTCCAGGACGAACCCGCCAAGCCGCGCAAGAAAGGCCTGGGCTGGCTGTTCTGGCTGCTGCTGGCAGGCCTGCTGGCGCTGTTCGCCCTTGCCGTAAGCCAATGCCAGCCGGAGTCCAAACCGCATTCACAACCCCAGCCTCTACCGAGCGAACCGGCAGCACCGCCCCAGGCACAAGGCCAGAAGCCAGCCACCCCGGAAGTCCTCGTCCAGGAACCGGTGGAGCAACAGCCGGCGCATTTCCAGCTGAGCAATCAGGACGGCCAGATCACCGTCAATGGCCAGTTGCCTGACGACGCCGACAAGCAGCGGCTGATGGATGCCCTGCACGCGCAGTTCGGCGCGGACAAGGTTTCCGGCGACATCCTCGTCGATCCACAGACCCTGCCGGCCGGCTGGCTGGACAAGCTGATCGCCGCCCTGCCGCAGCTGAGCGCCAGCGGCGTCAAGCTGGGCCTGGATGGCGACAAGCTGTCCATCGACACCTCGGCCCTGCCCGAAGACCAGCGCTTCGAGCTCAGCCAGGCACTGCGCGAGCTGTTCAGCGGCTACTCCATCAGCGGCCTGTGGGAGCGCGCCAGCGCCGCCCTGGCCGGCCTGAAGAGCGGTTTCAGCGCAGAGGACCTGGTGCACGCACTGAACCTGATGAACGTCTACTTCGACAGCAACTCCAATGCCATCACCAGCGACAGTGTCGAGATCCTCGGCCGTGCAGCGCAGGCCATCCGCTCCGCGCCGCAAGGCACGAAGATCGAGGTCGCTGGCCACAGCGACTCCGTCGGCAGCGACGAAGCCAACCTGGCCATGAGCCAGAAGCGCGCCGATGCCGTGCAGGCGAAGCTGGTCGCGCTGGGTGTCGCCCCTTCCATGCTGATCGCCAAGGGCTATGGCGCCAGCAAGCCGATCGCCGACAACGCGACCGAGGATGGCCGGGCGAAGAATCGCCGCATCGAGTTCACCGTCCTGAGCGAATGAAGATGAAGGCGGAGCCATAGCACTGCGGCAAGCCACCGCCCATCCGACCAGCGGAAGGGCGGTGGCCTTGTGTCAACTCTGCGTTACACCCCGCGCCACCCCTGCCACCGGCCGGTTTTTCCGCGCTCGCACACGCCTGGCTATTTGCGGCTGCGCCTGTTATGCCCGAATGTTCATTGACAGCCGCCCACGCCATCCAGTGAGATGGCCTTTCGTTCAGGCAAATGGCATTGCTGGCCGACTGTGTGCGTTGTGTCCTGCAATGCCGCGATGACGAAACTTTGGCGATCCCGACTCGCCTACGAAAGTTTTCTCGTTTCATCGACACAGGAGATGCCGGCGATGTTGAACCAGGCACCCCGGAACACCCAGGACGTCGAATTCGACGAGCAATTCCTCCTCGCCTTCGAGATCCAGGTCCTGCAGAAGGCCCTGCCGGCCTTCGAAGAGGCCTCGCGCTTCGCCCGCGACCGAGGCCTGCGCTGTAGCGTGGAACTGATCACCAACGCTGACGGCCACCCCGAACTCAGCCTCAGCGCCACCCAGCGCGATGACCTGCCGGACAGTTGCTATCGCCTGATCGCCGACCCGGCCGCCCAGGGCATAGTCCACGAGGAATTCACCGCGGTGAACCGCCGCACGCGCCGCCAGGGCGCGCGCCTGGCGACGCTGACCTCGCGCTCGCTGGAACTGCAGCTGGAGGCCTTCTTCATGCACGCCTTCGGCATGCGCCTGGACTACAACGTCCTGCGCCTGGACTACTCTTACGAGCATGCTTCTGGACTTTAGGCCTTTTCCGACGCCGCCGGTCGTCGGTTCGGCTGGCGGCGGAATGAGCGTTCCGTCGGACAGTTCCTGCAAAGGATGATTTATGGCAACGATGAACGCGTCGAAGTCGCTATTATTCGCGCCCTGTGCGCCACCTCGTGCGTGTTTCCTCGTTGTCGCTTCGCCATGAATGAATTCCTCGTGCATTTTCAGGACGGTCACTGCCTGGGCAAGACCGTGCTGCGCTCGTTTTCCCGTCAGATGACCCTCTCCGAGGCGCGCGTGCGCCTGCAGGCCTGCTACCCGCTGCGCGTTCCGCACCTGCTGAACATCCTGCACCTGACGCCGATGCTGCCCGGCCGCTGATCCGCTCCCACCCGTACAGTTTTCCTGCGCCACTGTGCCTGCAACCGGGCATCGACCGTGGCTAGAGTCGTTCGTCCCGACTTCAAGGAAAGCGCCATGGCTGACCTGCAGATTCGCCCCGCCACCGCCGATGACGTCCCGGTCATGCTGGACCTGATCTTCGAGCACGGCCCCAATGACTGGAACTTCCTGCCCAAAGGTCCGGTTCGCGAGCACTTCCAGAGCATTGCCGAGGGGACGGTCTGGGCGCTGGTCGCAGTGGATGGCGATGAGCTGCGCGGCCTGGTGACCTTCCATGAAAGCGCTGCGTTCGGTCGCTTCCAGCACGAAGGGCGCAAGCGTCACGCCTATATCGCCGAGGCCACGGTGCATCGCGGCGAAGCCGGGCGCGGCCTGGGTACGCGCCTGCTGCGCGCGGCCATCGCCGATCTGCTCGCCCGTGGCCTGCCCGACATCTACATCGAGCGCCACGAGGAGAACCCCGGCTCCGCCGGGATGATGCGCAAGGCCGGCTTCGAAGAGCTGGAAACCTTCGCCGACCCGCAGCGTCGCCCCAATGGCTCGCGGCGCACGACGATCTGTTACCTGGATGCCCGTACCGGCGAGGCCTGAGCCTCGCCCAGCCCGGCGAGGGCCTGTCGTGCCGCTTCGCCGGCCTGCTCCAGCACCCGGCGCTTCCAGCCGTCCTCGTCCACGTAGAAGGCATCACGCAGCTGGCGATGGATGCGCAGGGCCTTCTCCGCCGGCACGCCGGGGTTGTTGGCCAGCCACTGGTCCGCGCGCAGCGCCTTGAGCACCTTGAGCCCTGGCAACGTGCCATATTCCAGGGCGATGGCGGTCAGCTCGGCCTGCGGGCACTCGCTGGCAGCGCTGAGGATCATCTGCCCCTGCAGTTGTACCGACACCGATCCCCCTTCATGCGCCGAAGTCACCTCATCGCCCCACCAGCGGCGCGTGCGCGTGAGGGTCTGCGGATCGTTTCCGCCCACGTAGATGCGCTCGCCGTGCCCCTTGGGGCCAAGGCCGGTGTGCACGTCGATCCAGCCCAGTCGTGCGCAGTCGCGGGCGTGCTGACGCAGCACCTGGCGCACGGCCTGGTTGCTCCAGGTCGGCTTGGCGCCGATGTAGAACAGGCCATTGGGATGGCTGTCCTGGCCGCTGGAAATGGCCGCCTGCAACTGTTTGCGGCCGTGACGCAGGGCGTAGCGCAGCAGGCGCAGATGGCTGGCGAAGGACGGCCAGCGCCGCGGAATCAGGATCGGGTCCAGTGCGCCGTAAGCCTGGTTGCGCTGGCGCGGCTGGGGGAAGTCGATGAAGTTGCGGTTGAGGTCGACGTTCTCATGGGTCCAGCGCCGCCACCAGGAAAAACCGTAGGGGTTGGCCGCGTGCAGGTAGAGCACTGCGCAATCGGCCTTGGCGCAGAGCTCCAGCCAGTCGGGGTCGTTGAGCAGCGCCACCTGCACCGCCGAGCCGCAGAAACCTTCCACTCCATGACAGCCGCTGCTGATGATCAGCAGGTTCTGCGCATCGCGCGGACCACTGCGCGCCACGTCCAGTGCGAGCGGTTCGCCATCGCGCCCGGTCAGCGGGTGACGGTGGGATTCGACGACCAGGCCGGCGGACAGGCACGCGGCGAGAAACTTGCCACGCGCTTCGGCGTAGCTCTGGGAGAAACAGGCAGACGGGTTCATCACCGCTCCGGATGACTGGATGTTGCAGGGCCCGCTGGGCGGGCCCTGCGGGAAATATCAGGCGTGGCCGACCGCACCGGGCAGCGGCGCTTCGCTGTGCTCGCCCTGCAGCGACTGGCGGGTGCGCTCGGGGGAGATGATCCGGCAGCCGAGGATGGCGCCGACCACGGTGAGCACGCCGAACAGGCCGAGCGCCGTCTCGAAGCCATGGGCGATGTCGCCACCGCGCAGCTCGACCAGTTGGCCGACGATCCAGGGTGCGAGCATCCCGGCGCTGGTCATGCCGCCAATGTGAATGGCCAGCATCGAGCCGCGCTGCGAACTCGGGGCGATGTAGGCGACCAGGGTGTTGCAGAAGGTCGGCAGGACGTTCACCAGGATCGCACCCACGGCGTAGAGCACCAGGATCGCCATCCGATCGCCGTGCAGCAGGGTCAGCGCGCAGAAGGCGACACCGGCGACCGCCGCGAAAGCCATCGGTGGCAGCACCATGGCGCGCTGCACCGAGACGCCACGCTTCATCGCCCGCTGCGACAGCGTGGAGAGCAGCAGGTTGGCGAGGATCACCCCGACCGTCACCACCATCACCGTGTAGCCCGACTGCATGGGCGTCATGTCCTGGCCCTTCTGCAGGTACACCGGCACCCAGCTGTACACCAGCGCGGTGGGCAGGTAGCTGAGGAAGCCCATGAGGGTGATCCAGATGAAACTGCGGTTGAGCAGCAGGCGGCTGTACGGCAGGCGCAGCGACGAGCCCGTCCCCTCCTCCTCGGTCTGCTGGCCTTCGCGGCCGAAGATCAGCCAGACCACCAGCCAGACCAGCCCGAGCAGCGCCAGCAGGAAGTACGCGGTGCGCCAGCCGAAGTGCTGGATCGCCAGCGGCAGGCTCAGCGCGCCGAGCACGGCGCCGAGCATGATCGACACCTGGATCAGCGCCGAGGGCAGCACGCGCTCCCTGGGGCCGAACCACTTGAAGCAGGCGTGCTGGGTCACCGCCGTACCCGGCCCGGTGCCGGCACCCAGCAGCAGGCGCCCGGCGACCAGCGCGGCAAAGCCGCTGGACAGCGCCACCAGCAGTTGCGAGGCCATCCAGACCACCGACATGCCGGCGAGAATCCAGCGGGTCGGGAAGCGGTTGGCGAGGAAGCCCACCAGCACACCGGAGATGGAATAGAGGAAGAAGAACGCGCTGCCGATGAAGCCGAACTCGGTCGGCGAAAGCTTCAGCTCGTCGATGATCTGCGCGCCGGCGAAGGCGAAGATGGTCTTGTCCAGCACGCTGATGACCATCACCAGCATCAGCAGGACGAGGACTACGGTGCGCTGTTTCATGCCTGCTCCCCTTTCGACAGCGAAGTCTCCACCAGCCGCACCCAGAGCGCCGCACCGAAGGGAATGGCGCCATCGTTGAAGTCGTAGCCGGGGTTATGGACCATGCAGCCGCTGGGCCCGCTGTTGCCGTTGCCCAGGGCGATGTAGCAACCGGGGCGGCGCTCGAGCATCCAGGCGAAGTCCTCGCTGCCAAGGAAGCCCGAGGGAATCTCGGAGAGCAGACGCTGCGGGCCGACCAGTTCGGTCAGCACCTGGCGTGCGAGGCGGGTTTCCTCCGGCGTGTTGACCAGCACCGGGACCAGCTCCTCGTATTCGTAGTGCAGCTCCATGCCATGCACGGCGGCCACGCCACGGGTGATCTCGCCGATGCGCCGCTTGAGCAGCTCACGCACTTCCGGCCTGGTGGCGCGCACGCTCAGGCGCAGGTCGGCGTGGTCGGGAATGACGTTGGCCGCCTCCCCCGCCTTGAGCATGCCCACGGTGACCACGGCCACCTCGGTGGACGGCACGTTGCGCGCGACGATGCTCTGCAGCGCCAGTACCAGCTCGGCGGCAGCGACTATCGGGTCTTTGGTCAGATGCGGCATGGCGCCATGGCCACCGACACCGGTCAGACGGATCGACACGCGGTCCGAGGATGCCGTCAGGGCGCCTTCGCGGGTCAGGAAGCAACCCACCGGCAGGCCCGGCGCGTTGTGCAGCGCGTACACGGCATCGCACGGGAAGCGCTCGAACAGGCCATCGTCCATCATCGCCACGGCGCCGCCCAGGGTTTCCTCGGCGGGCTGGAAGATCAGGTTGAGCGTGCCGTCGAAGTGGCGCTGTTCGGCCAGGTCCCGGGCGGCGCAGAGCAGGATGGCGGTGTGTCCGTCGTGACCACAGGCGTGCATGCGGCCGGCGTGCTGGCTGGCGTAGGGCACGCCGCTGGCTTCGTCGATGGGCAGCGCGTCCATGTCGGCGCGGATGCCGATGCTACGTGCGCTGTTGCCCTGGCGCAGCACACCGACCACGCCGGTGCCGCCGATGCCCTCGTGGACTTCATAGCCCCACTCGCGCAGGTAGCCGGCGACGATGGAAGCGGTGCGTGCCTCCTCGAAGCCCAGCTCGGGATGCTGGTGAAGGTCCCGGCGAATCCGGGCGAAGGCTTCCTGGGAAGCGGCTAGACGTTCGACTGTCTCGTGCTGGGTAAGGGGCTGCTGACTCATGCCGCATCCTGCTCATTGTTCTGATGTGGCCGGCAGGATGCCCCACGCGCGAGGCGCTGAATAATGACCTTCGCGCATGCTTATCAAGGCTGGTTATCGACGGTGCACTTAATCGGCCTTGCGCAGGTGCGGGCCCTTGAAGGCGTAGACCAGCTCGTCCACCAGGGTCTGCGCCTCGCGGGTCATCAGCTCCGGCGGGCGGCACACCAGGGAGATATCGGTGCCCGGCACGGTCTCGGCAATATCCAGCGCTTCCAGGGTGCCGGAGACCACCGGCAGGTCGAACACCCGCCGCGACCAGAAGCTCACCGCGTCGGTGTTGGCCGCCAGCTCCGCGTAGAGCACCACCGAGGCGCACTCGATGACCCGCTCGGGATGGCGCACCTGGTACTGCTCGAACATCTGCCCGGCGAGGGAGACGTCCAGCGAGTCAGGCACCAGCCATTCCTCGTCGAGCAATTCGTGCAGCGACCGCACGTTGCGCAGCGGATGGCCCTTGCGCACCGCCAGCGTGGTGGGCTGGGCGTAAAGCTCCTGCCAGTGGAAGCCGTCGACGTTGCGCGAGGACGGCTGCGAGGTCAGCACCAGGTCCAGCTGGCCTTCGCGCAGGCCTTCGAGCAGCTTGGCCGGGCGCAGTTCGCTGATCTGCAGCTGCACCTTGGGGTAGCGCTTGCGGTAACGCAGCAGGCAGCTGGCGAACTGCTGGCTGGGCGTTACCGGTGACACGCCGATCGCCACGCGACCGTCCATGGCTCCCTTCAGCGTCTCGATCTCGTCCCGCGCGCGGCGCACTTCCTCGACCACCAGCCGGGCACGGCGCACCAGCCGCTCGCCGTATTCGGTGGCGGTGATGCCACGATTGGAACGCACCAGCAACGGCACGCCCAGCTCGGCTTCCAGCTCCTTGATGCTCTTGGACAGGGCGGGCTGGGAGATGTGCAGCAGGCGCGAGGCTTCCTGGATGCTGCCGCTTTCGCAGATGGCGACGATGGCGCGGAGTTGATGCAACTTCATGGAGTGGGCGTCGGCTCGGGGATCGGTAACAGGTCGGAACATAAAGCAAAATCGAGGCCGGCGCGCGTAACGGTTGGTAAACGCGGGTGGACTGGTGGGTCGCGGGGGTGTTTTGGCCAGGGTTAGTGGGGCGCGGCTATGGATTTCAGCGACAGCATGGGTATCGCTTCGCTCCACGCCATCCTACGGCGAGGTTTTCCGGTTGCTGCTGTGCGGATGGGTGGATTCGCGGACAAGGTCCGCTCCTACGGGGAGACGCCGAGTTGGGCGGGTTCGCGAGCAAGGACTAGGCGTCCCCCTCGGTCCTACGAAGAGCACCGCCGCCTCGGCTCTGGCTCTGGCTCTGGGGACTTCCAGAGAAATGTCCGCACACTCCGAGTGCCCCGTTCAACGAGGGCATTTTTCGCCTAAGCGAAAAACCGGATGTCCGGGGCAAGCCTTTTGGTTACTTTTTGGGGGGCGGCCTTCCGTCGTTTGGAAAAGTAACTCGCCCGAGGGGGCGAAACACGAAGTCCGCGCGCGCACCGAAGCGGCGCAGAAACACGAACAACAACGCAGACAGCGCCAACGGCGGATAACGCTGGCGCGTTATGCGCCCTACGTATCTGAATGCCTCAATTACAAGCGCACGACCCGTTCCTAAGGGAGGCATCGCGTTGAACGGGTTCGCGAGCAAGCTCGCTCCTACAGGAAACCAACAGCCAATCACCAGGCGAAAAAAAAGCGGCCCGAAGGCCGCTGAAAAAACACAGGGAGCGCCGGTGAGCGCCAGTCAAGCCCGCCTCAGCGGATGCCGGTGGCGCGCAAGGCGTTGGGGGTGAAGTCGTTGCTGCTGGCCTTCACCGCAAAGTCGTAGCTGCTCTTCTCTTCGTTGCGCAGCCCGGACACTGTGTAGCGGCCGGACAGCACGTCATAGTGGGTCTCCGCCGTCAGCCAGGTGAACTGCTGGTCGTAGAACGGCCGCGCATGGCCTTCCGATACCCGCCAGAGGTTGCCACGGCCGTCGTAGGCGTCAGCCTCGGCGATCTGCCAGCTGTCCTCGTCGATGTACAGGTCACGCTTGCTGTAGATGTGTCGCTGGCCCGGCTTCAGGGTCGCCACCACGTGCCACACGCGGTGCAGTTCGTAGCGGGTGTGGTCCGGGTTGAGGTGGCCCGGCTTGACGATGTCGTCGTACTTCAGCGCCGGCGAGTCGAGCGCAAAGCTGTTGTAGGGAATGTACAGCTCCTGCTTGCCCACCAGTTTCCAGTCGTAGCGGTCCGGCGCACCGTTGAACATGTCGAAGTCGTCGTAGGTGCGCATGCCTTCCGCACCGGGGCTGTCATAGCCCACTTGCGGGGCGCGGCGCACGCGGCGCTGGCCGGCGTTGTACATCCAGGCCATGCGCGGTTCCTTGACCTGGTCGATGGTCTCCAGCACCAGCATCACACTGCCGGCGCGACGCGGCGGCGAAAGGATTTCCTGGCGGAAGTAGTAGAGGATGTTGTCCATCTTCGCCGGGTCGTAGTCCTTGAGCCCGAACGGGAAGGCGAACTGCTCCTTCATGTAGCTGATGGTGTAGGCGCCGTTGGTCTGCGGGTTCATCTGCGCGGTGGTGCGCAGCATCGCATTGCCCCGGTAGCGGGTGACGTGGTTCCAGATCACTTCCAGGCCGTTCTGCGGGATCGGGAACGGGATGGTCATGCTGAAGTTGGTCAGCCCGTTGCCGCCCTCGGCCAGCGAGGTGGCGGTGGCGTTCTTCTTCGCCGCGTCGATCACCGCCTGCGGGTAGCTGGCGCTGCGGTGGCTGGGGTAGACCGGGATGCGGTAGGTGTCGGGGAAGCGCTGGAACATCGCCAGCTGCCCCGGGGTGAGCTTGTCCTTGTACTGCTGGGCGGTCTGCGCGGTGATGGTGAACAGCGGCTTGTCCGCGGCGTACGGGTCGGCGAGGAAGCCGCCGGCGTCGGCCTTGCCGGCACCCGTTGCCAGGCCACCGGTCCAGGCCGGGATGCTGCCGTCGGCGTTGCCCGCCTTTTCCGCGCCAATCGGGGTGAGCTCATTGCCCAGGCGCGCGGCCTGGTCGGCACCGACCGCAGCCATGACCTGCCCGGCGAGCAGGCTCAGCGTCAGGCAGCCGGCCTGCAACCATTGCTTGTTGTTCATGCTTTTACCTCTGTTCCAGGACTGGAGCTGGCGGGCATCAGAAGCTGACGCCCATGCTGACGGCGAGGAAGTCGCGGTCGGTGTTGACGTTGTAATCGCCGCCGAAGTAGTCGGTGTAACTGATGCTGGCGGTGTAGCGACTCAGGTATTCGGCATCGACGCCGACGCTGATCGACTTGTCGCCCTCGTTGAAGGTCGGGCCGTAGCCCTGCACGTCGTGGGAGAACGCCAGGTTCGGGCGCAGCGAAACGCCACCGAGCAGGTCGTTGTATTCCAGGCCCGCGCGCACGCGGTAACCCCAGGAGTTCTGGGTGTAGAAGCCCTTGTCATCGCACTGGCCGGGGTTGGCGGTGTTCACCACTTTCTGGCAGATCGCGTTGCCCGACAGCCCCAGCAGCGCCGAGGTGCCGGCACTGGCCAGCTCACCGTTGCCGTATACGCTGCTGCGGCCGAAGCGCAGGTCGGAGCCGTCGGTGGAGCCCAGGTCGGCGATGTGGCTGAAGCCGATCTCGCCCACCAGGGTCAGGCGCTCGGCGCCGATCAGTTCGATCTGGTCGAAGGTGTTGGTGAAGGTCATCTGCGCCTGGGTGAACGGCTTGCGCTCGTAACCCTGGATCAGCGAACCGTAGGCCGAGTCGGCCCAGCCGCTGGAGAAGATCGGCAGGCCACCGTTGACCAGCGGGCTGGTCGCCGCCGAGCCGAGGGTGGCGGCGCCGGAAACGTCGCTGGAGTTGATGCCCAGCGGCATGTTCGGCCGGTAGCTGATTTCGCCCTGCACCGCCGTGCTGCCCCAGGTGGTGTTGAAGCCCAGGCCGTAGAGGCGGATGTCCTCGGGGTAGTCCAGGTACCAGCGCGCGGTGCTCACACCGCCCTGCCCGATCAGCCCGCCGACCGGGTCGGCCAGCGCACCCTTGCCGACTACCCAGTTACTGGTGGGGACGCGGCTGTGGTAGTTCATCGCATAGGCGGAGAACTCGGTATCGTTAACCATCCAGCGAAGCGCCACGCCGAACTGGCCGCCATCGCGGGCGTCGTGGTCCTTGCCGCGCGGCACGTAGCCATAGCCGCCCTTGATGCCGGTGCCGTCGATGTCGCGGTCGAAGTCGCTGCCGTTCACCGCCATGTTGATGTCGCAGCCCTTGGCCGCCACATCGCTGCCGAAGAAGGTGCCGCAGTTGTCCGGCACGGTCTTCTCCCACTCCAGTTGGTAGAAGGCCTCCATGGACAGGGTGTCGGTGAGCCCCTGGTTGAAATACAGCATGCTCACCGGGATCAGTGCTTCCTTCACCTCGGAGCCGGGGCGACGCAGCGCGGCGACATCCGCCGGGTTGATCGAGTTGATGCCGTTCTGGATGAAGGTGCTCTCGCCCCAGCTCACCACCTGGCGGCCCACGCGCACGGTGCCCGGCCGGTCCTGCAGTTCGTAGTTGTGGTAGAGGAAGGCGTCCAGCAGCTCGGCGCCGGAGGACTGCGCGGCAGTGTCGCGGCCGCTGTCGTCGATGTCATAGAGCGGACGGTGTTCGTCCTTGAGTTCGAAGTCGTACCAGTACTTGCCACGCAGGAACAGGCCACTGTCGCCGTACTTCAGCTCCAGGTCGTGCAGGCCCTTGAAGATCTTGGAGAAGGTCTCGCCGCGCTTGAAGTTCAGCCGGCCGTCATCGGAGGTCTGGCTGGACGCCGTGCCGCCGTTGCGGGTGCCGATGAATTTCTTGTCCGGGCTGTCCATCGCCCAGCTCGCGCCGATGGACAGGGTCGAGTCGAAACGACCCTCGATTTCCCCCACGTTGAAGCTCACTGCCTGAGCCGAAGATGCCCCGCCAAGGGCCATGCTGGTAGCCAGCGCCAGCGCGTGCGGCTTGAAGCCCGCGGCGCCGGTTATTGTTTTTTTCATGCTGCTCTCCGCCTGGATCGTGCTGGTCACGGCAAGCCGTGCCACCCCTGCTCCGCGGCGCTTGGGCCGGGAGGCGGTCGCATGGTAAGAGCGCTGTCACAACGCTGACTTCTGAAAAAAAGTGATGCCCATAGCCAGAATGAAAACGCCGGCATCTCGCAGCGCGCGAGGCTTTGCGGGTGCGGCTCTGCGGGTGATAACCGACGGCTATCGCGATACCCAGGATTCAGCCGACCCGGGCCGCGCATTGCCCTAAAGTCCGCCGCCATCAGCGATTCCCCGACCCTGAGGTGGACCATGAAGATTGCGTTGACCGGCGACAGCATCCTGCAGCGCCGCCTGAACAGCCGCGAAGACCAAACCCTGCGCCCGCTGTTCGACCTGCTGCGCGGCGCGGACGTCAGCTTCACCAACCTGGAGGTGCTGCCCAACGACTTCCAGGGCGACGCCGTGCTGGAAAGCGGCGGCTCGCACTTCGGCGCGCCGGCATGGATTCTCGATGAGCTGGTGGACGGCGGCTTCGACCTGTTCTCCACCGCCAACAACCACAGCCTGGACTACGGCATTGCCGGCCTGCAGGCCGCCCACGCCCAGCTGCAGAAGCGCGAACTGCTGTACGCCGGCACCGGCCGCAACCTCGAAGAGGCGCGCCGCCCGGTGTACTGCACCAAACCGGCCGGCACCGTCTCGCTGCTGGCCTGCACCTCCACCTTCGGCAAGGGCCAGGAAGCCAGCGAGCAGACCCGCGACATGCCCGGCCGCCCCGGCTTGAGCCCCTTGCGCTACGACACCGTGCACCAGCTCGACGGCGCGCAGATGGAAGCCATGCGCGGCATCATCGCCAGCCTCGGCCTGGACCGCCTCTACCAGGGCGCGGTGGACCTGGGCTTCGCCCACCCGATTCCCGATCCGGCGCTGGCGGTGTTCGGCCCCTTCACCCCGCTGCTGTTCCGCCAGGGCGAGAGCGCGCGCCTGCGCACGCTGCCGCGCAAGAAGGACATGGACGACATCCTGCGCTGGGTCGAGGAAGCGCGGACGCTGTCCGACGTGGTGGTGCTGAGCATCCACGCCCACGAACTGGGCCACGACGCGACCGGGGAATGGAACCTGGAAGCGGCCGCCGAATTCATCCAGCCGGTGGCGCGGCGCATGATCGATGCCGGTGTCGACATCGTGGTCGGCCACGGCCCGCACCTGCTGCGCGGCATGGAGATCTACAACGGCAAGCCGATCTTCTACAGCCTGGGCAACTTCATCGGCCAGAACGAGCTGGTGGAACGCCTGCCGGCGGACAGCTACGAGCAGTTCCGCGTGGACCGCAACCAGACGCCGTCGAAGGTGTTCCTGCAGCGCACCCAGAACGACACCCGCAGCTTCCCCTCCGATGCGCGCTTCTGGGAAAGCCTGGTGCCGGTCTGCCTGTTCGACGGCCGCCGCCTCACCGGCATCGAACTGCACCCGGTAAGCCTGGGCCTGGGCGAAGCGGTACATCGCCGCGGCCGCCCGCGCCTGGCCCAAGGCGAACACGCACAAGCGATCCTGCAGCGCTTCGCCGCGCTGTCGGAGCCCTACGGTACTCGGCTGTCGGTGGACGGCTCGATTGCGCGCATCCAACTCTGATGCCGCAGCGCCGGGCAGCCACAAGCTGCCCGGCGCCCTTCTTACCTTCCGCGATGCCCATGACCAGCCCACGCATTCTCATCGTCGAGGACGACCTGCGCCTCGCCGCTCTCACCCGCGACTTCCTCGAACACCACGGCCTCTGCGCCGGCATCGAGCCTGACGGCGCGCGCGCCGCCGAGCGAGTGCTGGACGAGCGCCCGGACCTGGTGATCCTCGACCGCATGCTGCCTGGCGACGACGGCCTGTCCATCTGCCGGCGCATCCGCCCGCGCTACCAGGGTGCGATTCTCATGCTCAGCGCGCGCTCCGAAGACACCGAGCAGATCGACGGCCTGGAGAACGGCGCCGACGACTACGTCTGCAAACCGGTGCGCCCCAGCCTGCTGCTGGCCCGCGTGCGCACCCTGCTGCGCCGCCCGCGGGCAGCCGCCGAAGCGACGGAACGCCTGGAGCGCTCAGGTCTGGTGCTCGACGCCCGCCAGCGCGAAGTGCAGCGCAACGGCGAACGCATCGACCTGACCGGTGCCGAGTTCGACCTGCTCTGGCAACTCGTCAGCCACGCTGGCCAGACCCTCAGCCGCGATGAGTTGCTGCTGGCCCTGCGCGGTATCGCCTGGGATGGCATGGACCGCTCGGTGGACGTGCGCATCGCCCACCTGCGCGCCAAGCTGGGCGACGACCTGCTACCGCCGCTGATCGTCACCGTGCGTGGCAAGGGCTACCGCTTCACCGGTTAGCAGGAACTCTACCTGTAGGAGCGAGCTTGCTCGCGAACCCGCCCAGCACCGGCGCCGCCAGGGAGCTCTGTTCGCGAGCAAGCTCGCTCCTACAAAGCTGCCAGCATGACCGCCCGGCCGAAAGTTCGTCGCGCGGGGAACTCCGCCCAGTCAAACCAGCACCCTCACTGCGGCAGGAGTGCCCGGCATGACAGTCAACATCGACAACCTCAATATCGCCCTGCCCGTGGGCAGGACAGCAACCGATACCGTCTCGATCGAAATCCCCGGCCCGCAGGCGCTGGCGCAATATCCCGAACTGGTCACCCGCCTGCCGGACGGCAGCCTGCAGCTCACCGCACCGACCAAGGGGGTGGCGAGCAAGAGCGTCCACCGCACCCGCTGCGAATGGAAGGAGCCCATCTACTGGGCCCTGAGCAGCGCCACCGAGCACGTGAACCACCAGCTGATGAAAGTCACCCAGGTGAACTCGGCACAGAAGGTGGTGGTGGCGCAGATGCACGTGAAGGACGACGACAGCCCTCTGCTCAAGGTGTTCTGGCAGAAGGGCAAGCTGACCATGGGCTTTCGCCAGAATTTCAACCAGACCACCCCGGTGAACAGCACGGTGCTGGACAATGTGCCGCTGGGAGCGGATTTCGACATCCTGATCCTCGCCACCTCCAGCCTGATGCTGACCGTGCAGGCCAGTTGCAACGGGCGCAATTCGGCGGTGCCGTCGATGCCCCTGGACGCCAGCTGGGCGGCACGGGTGTTCGATTTCCATGGCGGCGTCTACAACCAGATCGACTTCAGCGACACGACCCTGGCGAGCGATGCGTCGGTGTGCGTCATCAAGGACCTGCAGATCAGGCATGCGTGAGTGCGGGGAAAGCGGCGCCTTACAGACGCTGTTCGCGGGCATGGCCCGCTCCTACAGAAAAGCGTCGGCATCCGGTAGGCTGTGGGAGCAATCCTTCCAGAGCCCATTCGCATGTCCGCCCTCACCTGCCCTCACCTGACCGGCCAGCACGTCGAACTCCTGCCCCTGCGCGCGGAACACGCGCAAGCCCTGCTGGATGCAGCCAGCGATGGCGAGCTGTGGAACCTGAAAGTCACGGTGGTACCCGGCCCGGACACCGTAGCGGGCTATATCGCCAAGGCCGAAAAAGGCCTGGAGGAAGGCAGCGTCCTGCCCTTCGCCATCCTCGACCGGCGCACCGGCAGGATCGTCGGCAGCACCCGCTTCTGGAAGGTCGACCGCGCCAACCGCAAACTGGAAATCGGCCACACCTGGCTGGCCCTCTCGGCCCAGCGCACGCCGATCAACAGCGAGGCCAAGCTCCTGCTGCTGACCTACGCCTTCGAGGAGCTCGACTGCGTACGCGTGCAGTTCACCACCGACGAGCTGAACGAAAAATCCCGCGCCGCCATCCTGCGCCTGGGCGCGGTGCAGGAAGGCATCGCCCGCCACGAGCGCATCATGCCCGACGGGCGCAAGCGCAACTCGGTGCGCTTCAGCATCATCGACAGCGAGTGGCCCGAGGTGAAGGCGCGGCTGCTGCAACGCCTCACCCCGGCCGCCTGACCTGGAGGGCATCACCATGCTGTCCCACGTGTTCCTCGGCACCGCGGATTTCGAGCGCGCCTTGGCGTTCTATCAGCCATTCATGCAGGCGCTCGGCTACCCGCTGAAGTTCATCGAACGCGCACGCCCCTGGGCCGCCTGGATGCCGGCCGCTGCGCCGCGCCCGCTGTTCATCGTCGGCGCGCCCTTTGAAGGCGATGCAAACCCCGGCAACGGCCAGATGCTTGCGCTGCAGGCCAGTTCCCGCGCCGAGGTGGACCAGGCCTATGCGACAGCCCTGGCCAACGGCGGCACCTGCGCCGGAGCTCCGGGCTTGCGTCCGGAGTACCACCGGCATTACTACGGCGCCTACCTGCGCGACCCGGACGGCAACAAGCTCTGCTGCGTCTGCCACGAGCCGGAGTAGAGATCAGCCCTGGTAGAACACCTCGTCGCCGTAGGGGTACCACCAGGAGTGGATCTGCGGCTGGTGGTCGATGATCACCATCTTCGAGCGGCGGAACGCATCCAGTCCCTGACGACCCAGTTCGCGGCCCATGCCGGACATCTTCCAGCCACCGAACGGCAACGCATCGTTGTCGATCAACGGGTTGTTCACCCAGACCATTCCCGCTTCCAGGCGGTCCGCCGCTTCCATGGCTTCGGCCAGGTCGGTGGAGAACAGCGAGGCACCCAGGCCGAAGGGCGAATCGTTGGCCAGCCGTACCGCCTCGTCGAAGTCCTTCACCTTGCAGATCGCCGCCACCGGGCCGAAGCACTCTTCGTGGAAGATCGCCATGGCCGGGGTAACGTCGGTGAGGATGGTCGGCTCGTAGTACCAGCCCACCGGGAACTCCTCGGGAATGCGCCCGCCGCAGACCAGCGTGGCACCCTTGGCGATGGCGTCGTCGACCAGGCGGATCACCTTGGCGCGGGCCGCCTCGCTGACCATCGGGCCGATCTCGGAACGCTCCAGCCCATGGCCAATGCGCAGCGCGCGGGTGCGCTCGGCGAAGCGCGCGACGAACTCGTCGTGCACCTCATCGACCACGTAGAAGCGCTCCGCCGAGGTGCAGATCTGTCCACTGAGGTGGAAGGCTGCGGTCACCGCGCCGGCCGCCGCGACTTCCAGCGGCGCATGGCGGGAGATGATCATCGGGTCGCTGCCGCCGGCTTCGATCACCGCCGGTTTCATCCGCTCGGCGCAGGCCACCGCCACTGCCTTGCCGGCGGCGACGCTGCCGGTGAAGGCCACGGCGTGCGTGCGCTCGGACTGCACCAGGCGCTGCGCGGTGCTGGCATCGCCCGGCACGCAGCTGACCATACCCGCCGGCAGCACCTTGAAGTGCTGCATGAACTTCAGCGTGCACAGCGTGGTGCTTTCCGCCGGCTTGACGATGCAGGCGTTGCCTGCCGCCAGCGAGGCAGCCAGGGTCCAGCACATCAGCAGGATGGGGAAGTTGAACGGCATGATGTGCACGCTGACGCCGTAGGGCTCGTAGCGCACATGCTGGAACGAGCCGAGCTGCGTGGTGCCGGCGACCTTGCCGGCCTCGTCGCGGGCCATCTCGGCGTAGTAGCGGAAGATCGGCGCGCAGTTGGCCAGCTCGCCCATGGCTTCGGGGAACGGCTTGCCCATTTCCAGGGTCATCAGCCGCGCCACTTCGCGCTGGGTGGCCTGGTCGCTTTCGATGGCGTTGGCCAGCTGGTGGAGGATCGCCGCGCGGGACTTCGCGTCCACCCGCTTCCACTCGCGCTGGGCCGCGTTGGCCGCCTCGATGGCGGCGTCGACGTCCTCCGCGTCGCACAGGGCGATGCGCCCGACCTGGGTCAGGTCGGCGGGGTTGATGATGTCGCGCCGGCGCTGGGTCGCCACGCCCTGGTAATCCGGGCCGATGAAACGCAGGGGCAGATCAACGTGAAAGTCGGTCATGGAATGCTCCGCAGGGATTCGGATGAGGCCAGGCGCTGGGCGATCACGTCGCTCTCCAGCGGTTGGCGCCAGTTCGGCAGATGGGTGTCGAGCAGCGCGGCCAGCGGGCGCAGCTGTTCGCTGTCGAGCGCGCGCTGGAACAGCCGCAGCACGCGCGGCAGATGCCTGAGATAGCCGTGCTTGCCGTCGCGTCTGGCCAGGCGCACGAAGATGCCCAGCACCTTGGCGTGGCGTTGTGCGGCGAGCACCTGGAAATCGGCCATGAAACGCCGGCCGTCCACCTCCGGGCGCTGGCTGAGGTAATGGGTAAGCAGGGTTACGCGCAGGGTTTCGGGAATGTCGCGGCGCGCGTCTTCGAGCAGGGACATGAGGTCGTACGCCGGCGCGCCGAACAGCGCGTCCTGGAAGTCCAGCAGCCCGCAAGCGGCCACGCCCGCCCTGCCCTCCAGCAGCATCAGGTTGTCGACGTGGTAGTCACGCAGCACCAGCACTTCGCGGCGCAGGGAAACGTCACGCAGCAGCGCGGCGAATTCCGCCAGGTAGCGTTCGCGCAGCTGCGCGGCGGCCTGCTCGCCCACCAGCAAGGGTGCGTACCAGTCGATGAACAGCGCCGCTTCGTCTGCAAGCTTCTGCCCGTCGTAGGCCGGCACGCCTTCGGCAGCCTGCGGCCCGGCGCGGTGCAGGCGCACCAGCGCGTCCACGGCGAGGCGATACAGCGCCACCTCGTCATGGCCGTCGGCGAGCAGGCGGGTGTAGGTGGCCTGACCGAAGTCCTCCACCAGCGCCAGGCCCAGCTCGCGGTCGGCGCCCAGCACATTGGGCGCCGACAGCCCGCAATCGCGCAGCAGCTGCGCCACCCGCAGGTAAGGCGCCAGCGGCTCGGCGCCGGGTGGCGAATCCATCAGCAGCAGTCCCTTGCCGTCGAGGCGGAAGTAGCGCCGCATCGAGGCGTCCGCCGGCAGCGCGGTGATCGCCGCGCCGGCCAGGCCGCTGCCGGCGAGGAAGGTCTCGCGGGCGGCGGCACGGGTGGTTTCGCAGGGCAGGTTCATGGCATCACCGGATCATGTAGACCTTCTTGATGGTCTCGTGCACGGTGCACACGCCCTTCCAGTCCCTGGGGAAGAAGGCCGCGGTGTCCGGCTCGATCTCGATCACCTCGCCGGACTCGTGCACGTAGGTGCAGCGGCCTTCGAGGAAGTGGCAGAACTCGTCGCTGGTCACGTGGCAGAACCACTTGCCCGGCGTGCAGTGCCAGATGCCGCATTCGGACTGGCCTTCGGGCCCCTTGTGCAGGACCACACCGCTGACATGGGACTCGCCCTCCAGCATGGTCGGGATCACGCCCCAGTCCTTGAGTTCGGTGACTTGCAGCGGGCGGTAGATAACGGGGGTCTTCATCGTTCACTCCTGATGAGTCGAATCATGTAGGGCGGATGACCGCTCGCGGTTATCCGCCGGTGTCTCGGCGCGAGGTTAAGGGCGGATAACCCGTTCCGGGTTATCCGCCCTACGGGTTCAGGCCAGCATGTAGAGATTGCGCAGGGTGCTGTGCACGGTGCATTCGCCGGTCCAGCCGGCCGGGAACAGCACCAGGGTGTCGGGTTCGACCTCGATCACCTCGCCCTCGTCCGAGCGATAGGTCGCGCGGCCGGCAACGAAATGGCAGAGCTCGTCGCGCGGGATCGACAGCCGCCAGCGGCCGGGGGTGCAAACCCACAGTCCGGTTTCCGGGCTGTTGCTCGGGCCCTTGAACAGCAGGCGGCCGCTGGAGTGCGAGACGCCCTCCAGCGCGTCGGACTGCACGCCCCAGTCCACCAGGTCGTCGTAGTCGCGGGCGCCGCGGATGTGCGGCGCGGTGCTCTCTCCATTGAAGGAAGCGGCCTTGAACTCAGGCATGCTTCACCGCCTTGCCCTGGGCGAGCTGGTCGAGGATGCGCGCGGCATCTTCCGGGCCCTTGCGCGAGCGCATGTAGTCGCTGGTGCGCGCCAGGCGTTGCTGCATCAGGCCGTCGCCCAGCAGCTGGGCGATGTTGCGTGCCAGGTCTTCCTCGCTCCAGTCGTAGCGGTCCATGCGCAGGCCGTGGCCGCTTTCCTGGGCGCGCATGGCGTTGTCGTGGCCGTCCCAGACGTAGGGCATGACGATGGCCGGCTTACCGAAGAACAGGCACTCGGTGAAGCTGTTGTTGCCGCCGTGGTGGATCACCCCGTCGACCTGGGCGATCACCGAGGGCTGCGGGTACCAGTTGGAGACGATGACGTTGTCCGGCAGGTCGGTGTACTTCTCCACGTGCTCGCCGACGTTGAACAGCGCGCGGTACGGCAGCTTGCCGATGGTGGTGACCAGGCGCTTGAGCAGCTCGACGTCGCCCGAGCCCAGGCTGCCGAAACTGACGTACAGCAGCGGCTTGTCGTTGTGCGCCTTGAACTGCGGAATCTCGTAGGGCTTGTCGCTGCGCACGCAGCCCTGCAGGTAGTGGAACTGCCGCGCCGGCAGCGGGTGGCGACGTTCGAATTTAACCGGGTCCGGGTAGAGCAGCAGGTTCATGTAGGGCGACTCTTCGAAGAAGGTGCCCAGCGGATACGGCCGCTCGCCGCACTCGGCGAGGAAGTCGTTGAAGTCGGCGTGGATCGGCGCGATCACTTCCTCGAAGCGCTTCTGGAAGCGCGCGTGGCCGTCCTTGTCGTCGACGCTCATGCCCGACAGGTACGGCGGGATATCCGGGTCGTGCACTTCGTTTTCCGAGCAGGAGATGATCCGCACCCAGGGCTTGCCGTAGTGCTTGATGGCCGGGAAGAGGATCACGTTGTCCACGCAGATCAGGTCCGGCTTGATCCGGTCGAGGATCGCCGGCAGCTCCTTCTGTGCCCACTTGGAGGTGGAGACGATGGCCTCCCAGCACTCCTTCACGTAGTTGTCGAGCTGGTCGATCGGCGCCTTGCGGAAGTTGGGGATGTGGCCGTTGATGAAGTCGGTCCAGTAGCGCGCCATCTCCTCGGCCGGCATCGGCTCGGACATGTTCACGTAGTGCTCCTCGAAGCCGTAGGCCGAGTACACCCCGGTCATCCCCGGATCGGTGAGGAACACCGCCTTGTGCCCCAGCGCTTCGCAGGCCTGGGCGATGCCTACCGAGTTCAGGGCCGGGCCGTAGGCGGCCTCGGGGAAGAATGCGATGACCTTGCGTTCACTACTCATGGTGCTCTCCAGTCAGTCTTGTTCTCAGGCGATCAGTGAGTCAGCACGCGGCCGTGCCGCGCATCCCAGCCCAGGCGCACCGGCATGCCGGCGGCGAGGCGCAAGAAGTCGTAGTCCGAGGACGGCACGCGAACGATCAGCGGCTTGCTGGAGAGCGCCGTGTTCACGTGCAGGTTGGTATCCAGGCCGTGGTAGGCCACTTCGGCCACTTCGCCATGGATCTGGTTGTCCGTAGCCGGCGTGGCATCGGTGAGCACGCGCAGACGTTCCGGGCGCAACGCCAGGGTCACGCTCTCCGGGCTGGACTCGGCGGTGGTCTCGATGTTCAGCACCTGGTCGCCGGCCTGCAGGCGGTTGGTGCCCACGCGGCGGCCTTCGATCAGGTTGCTGACGCCGATGAAGTCGGCGACGAAGCGGCTGCCCGGGTTCTCGTACAGCTCGCTGGGGCTGCCGCACTGGCAGACCTTGCCGTCGCGCAGCACGGCCATGCGGTCGGACATGACCAGGGCTTCTTCCTGGTCGTGGGTAACCATGATGAAAGTGATGCCGCTCTCGTGCTGCAGGCGCTTGAGCTCCAGCTGCATCTTCTCGCGCAGCTTCTTGTCCAGCGCGCCGAGCGGTTCGTCCAGCAGCAGTACGCGCGGGCGCTTGACCAGCGCACGGGCCAGGGCGACGCGCTGGCGCTGGCCGCCGGAGAGCTGGTCCGGCCGGCGGTTGGCCAGCGGGCCGAGCTGCGCGGTTTCCAGCACCGCATCGACGCGCTGGCGGATTTCAGCGGCCGGCAGCTTCTCCATCTCCAGACCGTAGGCAATGTTGCCGCGCACGGTCATGTTGGGAAACAGCGCATAGGACTGGAACATCAGGTTCAGCGGACGCTTGTTCGGCGGCAGCGGCGAGATGTCCTGGCCACCCAGATAGATGGCGCCGGAGCTGGGCGTCTCGAAGCCGGCGATCATGCGCATCAGGGTGGTCTTGCCGCAACCCGACGGGCCGAGCAGCGCGAAGAACTCGTTCTCGCGGATGCTCAGCGATACCTGGTCCACCGCCGTCAGGCCCTCGCCATAGGATTTGCTCACCTGCTCCAGCACGAGCAGGTCGGGTGACTTAGTCATGGGCTTTGGGCACCTTGTTCAGACGTTGGGAGGCGAACAGCGCGGTGAAGCTGACCAGCATCACCAGGGTGGCGAGGGCGTTGATTTCCGGGGTCACGCCGAAGCGGATCATCGAGTAGATCTGCATCGGCAGCGTGGTGGAGGCGCTGCCGGAGCCGGAGTTGAAGAAGGCGATGATGAATTCGTCCACCGACAGGGTGAACGCCAGCAGCCCGCCAGCCATCACGCCGGGGAAGATCGCCGGCAGCAGCACGCGGCGCGCAGTGGTGAACCAGCCGGCCCCCAGGTCGATGCTGGCCTCGAGGATCGAGTAGTCGAAGTGCTTGAGCCGCGTGCGCACCACCGCGCAGACGAAGGCGATGTTGAACACCACGTGGCTGAGGATGATCGAGTGCAACCCCAGGCTCATTTTCAGCAGGTTGAAGAAGCTCAGCAGCGCGATGGCGAGGACGATGTCAGGGATGATCATCGGCGCCATCAGCAGCGTGTCGGCGAGGTTCGCGCCTTTCTTGCCGGGGTTGTTGCGGGCGCGCATCTCCACGCCGAGGGCGAGCAGCGTGCCGAGCAGGCAGGCGATGAAGGTGGAGGTCAGCGCAACGATCAGGGTGTTCAGCGCTGCGTGCTGGATCGAGGCATTGGCCAGCAGCTTGGCGTACCACTTCAGCGAGGCGCCGCCCCAGGCGGTGGGCAGGCCGCTGGCGTTGAACGAGAGCAGGATCAGCACCAGGATCGGCACATAGAGGAAGGCGTACACCAGCCACAAGTGCGCGCCGAGCGCGATGCCGGATGAATTACGCATGGCGTTCGCCCTCCGCGCCCTGGGCCCGGCGCGAAACCATGGCCTGGATGAACAGCAGCAGCATCATGATGCCGATCAGGAAGAAGCTCAGCGCCGCGCCGAACGGCCAGTCGCGGGCGGTGAGGAACTGCGCGTAGATCAGGTTGCCGACCATCTGCACCTGCTTGCCGCCCAACAGGTCGGCGGTGATGAAGTTGCCGATGGAGAGCACGAAGACGAACACCGCGCCAGCGGCCACACCCGGCACCGACAGCGGCAGGATCACCCGGCGGAAAGTGGTCCAGCCGGAGGCACCGAGGTCCCGCGAGGCTTCCCAGAGTTCGTTGTCGATGCGCGACAGCGAGCTGTAGATGGCGAGGATGACGAAGGGGATGTAGTTGTAGACCAGCCCGAGCACCACGGTGGCGTCGGTGTACAGCAGGCTGATCGGCTCGCCGCTGTAGCCGAGCAGATTGAACAGCCGGTTGAGCAGGCCTTCGCGGTTGAGCAGCACGATCCAGGCGTAGGTGCGGATCAGGTAGTTGCTCCAGAACGGCAGCATCACCAGGAACAGGAACACCGCCTGCCGGCGCGGCGTGCTGCGGGTAATGGCGTAGGCCGCCGGGTAGCCGATGAGCACCGCGAACAGCGTGGCGAGGCCGGCGATCTTCGCCGAGCGCAGGAGAATATCGAGGTACAGCGGGTCCACCGCGCGGCGGTAGTTTTCCCAGGTGAACACGTAGTCGATGCCGCCATAGGCACCGCGCTCGAGGAAGCTGTAGACCAGCACCAGCAGGCACGGCAGCAGCAGGAACAGGGCCAGCCAGCCAAGGCCGGGCGCGAGCAGCCAGGCCGAGAGTTTCCGGTCGGCGGACAAAGCGGTCATGCGTAGTTCCCCCAACCCCACGCCAGGCGGGGTGCTTCAGGGTTATTGAATGCAGTGAACTTGTGGGGCGAGCGAGCTAGAGCGAGGCAAGGCGAGAACAAGCGTGGGTGCGGATGTAAATAAGCAAGCCCGCGCTTGTTCTCAACGCAGCATCGCCGACGCGCAGCCGGCCCTACTGTGCAGCCATGATTTCGGTCACGGCGCGGGTATAGGCCTTCTGCGTCGACCCACCCACGTCACGCAACTGCTGCTGCTTGACCAGTTCGGCCGGCGTGGTCGTGAGGTTGGGGTACTTGGCCAGCAGGTCCGGCTTCAGCGTCGCCATCGCCGCCTGGTTGGGCACCTTGTAGAGGATGTTCTCGGCGACCCACGCGTGGTTCGCCGGCTCCAGCATGTAGTTGATGAAGCGGTAGGCGGCGTCGGGGTTCTTCGAGCTCTTCAGCACGACCATGGTGTCCACCCAGAGGTCGGAGCCTTCCTTGGGCACGACGAACTTGATCGACTCGTTGGCCTGGGTGCCGTAGTTGCACCAGCCGTCCCAGGCGTGGGCCATCAGCGCCTCGCCGGAGGCCAGCTTGGAGTAGAAGGTGGTGTCGTCGAAGGACAGCAGGCGCTTCTTGGTGGCGATCAGCTGGTCGCGCACCGCGTTGATCTGGTCCGGATTGCCGTCGTTCACCGACCAGCCGTTGGCGAGGAAGCCTGCGCCCAGCAGCCAGCGGTCGGTGGCGAGCATGGTGGTCTTGCCCTTAAGGGCATCGGAAGGCTTGAGCAGGTCGCTCCAGCTGGACGGTGCGGGGCTGACCTTGTCCGAGCGATAGCAGATGCCGGTGGTGCCCCAGGTGTAAGGCACGGAGAAGTGGTTGCCGACGTCGTACTCGAGCTTCTGCGCTTCGGGGTAGAGGTTCTTCAGGTTCGGCACCTTGGCCGGGTCGATCTCGGCGAGCAGGCCCTGCTTGTGCAGGATCTCGGCAAAGGGCGAGGACACGAACACCACGTCATAGCCCTCGCCGCCGGCAGCCATGAGCTTGCCCATGATTTCTTCGTTGGTGGCGTGGAGGGATTTGTCGGCTTCGAGGCCAGTGGCCTTCTGGAACTTCTCCAGGTTGTCCGGGGCCATGTAGCCGTCCCAGATGGAGATCACCAGATCCTTGGCACTGGCCGTGGTGGCGGACAGCGTGAGCGCGAGGGTTGCCCCTGCGTAGAGCATGGTCTTCAGCTTCATCTTGCGCACCTGACGATGGTTGTTGTTGTGTCGACGGCAGCGGAACGAAAAGCGTACTACATGTCTTTTTTTCAAAATAAAAACCGAACCACTGGCGAAGTCAACCATTTCTTGCATTCTTGTTGGACCACCCACGCTGTGGCATAAGGGGTCGCCCCGCGCCCACCCGCCTGCCGGGGCCTGCTGGAGAGAAGCCGCTTGAGCAAGGACACCGAGAAAAGACCGCGCACCAACCACCTGGAACTGGCCCGGCGGATCATCGAGCACGCCCAGGACACAGGATTGAGCGATGGCGACGGGCTGTCCGAGCAGCAGCTGGCGCGCACCTTCGGCGTGTCGCGCACGCTGATCCGCGCCGGGCTGGACCTGCTGTTGGAGCAGCAACTGGTGGCCCACGAGCCGGGCAAGGGCTATCGCCTCGCCGCCGATCCTTCCGCCCAGGTGCTCGGCCCCGCCCTGCCCCAGGCCGAGGAGCAGGCTTTGGCCGCCTCGGTGCTGCGCGACCGCATGGCCGGGCGACTCGGCAACAGCCTCAGCGCCAGCGAGCTGATGCGCCGTTACGACATCGGCCGCGCCGCCGCGCAGAAGGTGCTCGCGCAACTCAGCGAAGACCAGGTGCTGGAGCGTGGCGCCGGGCAGAGCTGGTCGTTCCGCCCGCTGCTGAACAACCTCGCGGCGCTGGAAGACAGCCTGCGCTACCGGCTGATCCTCGAGCCCGAAGCACTGCTGGCGCCCGGTTTCGACCCTGATCTGGCGCGCCTCGCCCTGCTGCGTGGCGCCATGGAAGACCTGCTCGGCGCGCCCATCGAACGCTTCGACGTGGCGCAGTTCCGCGAGCTGGACATCGGCTTCCACGAACTGATCGCCCAGGGCTGCGGCAACCGCTTCGTTGGCGACGCCCTGCTGCAGCACCAGCGCCTGCGCCGCCTGCCCAACCTGCTGCCGATGGTCAGCGTGCACCGCCTGCAGGAGGCCCTGCGCGAGCACCTGCGGATCATCGAGCAGATCGAGCGCGGCCAGCTGGAAGTCGCCGCCGACCTGATGCGCCTGCACCTGCGACTGTCCTTCGCGCAGCGTCCGCAGACCGCCAACCGCGGGATTCCGCAGTCGTTCGCCATGGGCCGTCGCTGATTATTTTTCTCTCACGGTGTTTTTTTTAACGAAAAAATGCAGTATCAGTTTCACGCAGTGCCCGTGAGCAACGCCCGGATGTGCCCATGACGCAAAGAACAAGAACCATCGCCTTCTTCCCCGAGGCCAGCTTCGGCGCCGCGCTGAACTGCATCGGCATCGCCCAGGCCCTGCGCGAGCTCGGCGCCCGCCCGGTGTTCATCTGCCATGCGCACTTCCAGGGCATCTTCGCCGAGTACGGTTTCGCCGAGTACCCGCTGCAACTGGACTCGCCGCTCTCCGCCGCCGACCACCAGCACTACTGGGAGCGCTTCATCGAGCGCAACGTGCCCTACTTCGACCAGCCGCCCCTGGCGCAGATCGACAGCTACGTAGCGCCGGCCTGGGAAGCCATCATCGACACCGCCATCGAGTCGGAGAAGCCGCTGCAGCAGTTGCTCGCCCGGCTCAAGCCCGACGCCATCGTGCTGGACAACGTGGTCAGCTTCCCGGCCATCGCCGCCGCCGGCTGCCCCTGGGTGCGCATGGTCTCCTGCGCGGAAACCGAACTGCCCGATGCCGCCGTACCGCCCTACCTGTCCGGCGCCAGCAGCAGCGATGGGCAGGCCTGTACGAGCTACCGTGAGCACTACCTGCAGGCGACGAAACCGGCGCACGAGCGCTTCGCCCGCTTCCTCGCCGAGTGCGGCCACCCCGCCCTGCCCGCCGGCCAGTTCCTCGAGGATTCGCCCTGGCTCAACCTGCTGCTGTCGCCGACACCGGTGCGCTACGAGCGCAAGAAGCCGCTGCCGGCCGAGCGCTACCTGTACCTCGACGGCTGCGTGCGCAGCGAGGCGCCGTATATCCCGCCGCAATTCCCCCGGCATGACGACGCACCGCTGATCTACGTGAGCTTCGGCAGCCTCGGCGCCGCCGACGTGGCGATGATGCGCCGGCTGATCGAAGCCGTGGCGCAGTTGCCCTACCGCTTCCTGATCAACGTCGGCGCCTACCGCGAGCACTACGACACGGTGCCGGACAACGTCTACCTCGATAGCTGGTACCCGCAGCCGGCGGTGCTGCGCGAATGCCAGCTATTCATCCATCACGGAGGCAACAACAGCTTCTGCGAGGCGCTGTACTTCGGCCTGCCGTCGGTGATCATCCCCTACTGCTGGGACGGCCACGACAATGCCCGGCGCGCCGAGGAAGTGGGCGTGGCGCGCTACCTGCCGCGCTTCGGCAATCCGCTGGCGGCGCTGCCCGCAGCCCTCGCCGAGCTGCTCGCCGACAAGGCCATGGCGCAACGCCTGAGCGCCGTGCGCGAACAGATGCAGGCGTCGCGCGGCACCGAGGCGGCGGCGCGGGCGATCCTCGGCATCTGTGCCGACTGAAGGCTGATTGGCTCTGTCGAAGTACCGGCGATTGGCTCTCGGCGACGGACCATTTCACCCGTAAGCTGGGCTCCAGCCACCCTGGAGCCCGGCATGACCGCCTTCGATGACCAGCCGACCCTGCTCGGCGACGCTCTGCAACTGCGCCCGCTGCGCGCCGATGACTTCGACGCGCTGTACGCCGCCGCCAACTCCCCCGAAACCTGGGCCGGCCACCCGGCCACCGAGCGCTATCGCCGTGAGGTCTTCGAGCCCTACTTCCAGTTCCTGGTGCAGGCCGGCGGCTGCCTGCTGATCCTCGACCGACACAGCGGCGAGGCCATCGGCTGCTCGCGCTACTACCCGGTGCCGGACCAGCCGGCCGACGTCGGCATCGGCTTCACCTTCATCAACCACCGCTACTGGGGCGGCGCGACCAACCGTGAGCTGAAGACGCTGATGCTCGGCCACGCCTTCCAGCATTTCGAGCGCGTGTGGTTCCACATCGCGCCGAGCAATATCCGCTCGCAGAAAGGCACGGCAAAGCTGGGCGCGACGCTGGCGTACCAGGCAGAACTGGACCTCTCCGGCACGCCAGCGCCATGGCTCTGCTATGAGCTGCCGCGCGAACGCTGGGCAAGCGTCGCGGGCAGCTAGCCGAGGTCAGACCCGCTCGATGCCCGGCAGGGTCCACTGCCCGGCCACTACCGGCTGCTCCGGCCCGTAGATGCGCAGGATCAGGTTGAACGGCCCCTGCCGGGTCGACGGCAGCCAGTTCGCCTGATGATCCTGGCCGGGCGAATCGGCCTGGATGTACAGCGTCACCCCGCCATCGGCGTCGCGCACCAGCGGATCGCGGCTGCTCAGGCAATAGCGCTGGATCGGATTATCGACCAGCTGGCGGTCCGGAAGATCGTAGAGCGTCAGCGACCAGAACTCCCTGGCCGGCGGCAACTGCCCGGGGGCAAAGCGCAGACGGTAGCGCTGTCCGCCTTGTAGCGGCTGCTGCGTGCTGTCCTTGCGACTGCCCAGGTAGATCGCCTCCTCCACGCTGTTGCCATAGATACCGCTGGCCGCCGCCGCCGCGCGGCTCAGGTAGTCGTTGTGCATCGCGGCACGGGTGCCGAACAGGCCGGCGGATGAGCGCAACGTGGCGCCCTTGGCTTTCAGTTCCTCGACACCCTGCTGGATGCCGGCGGCCAGCGCCTGACGCTGGGCAGGACTGAGCGCGGCCGGGTTGAACGGCAGCCCCGTTCCGATGCCGGCACGGACGAAACGCTGACGCAGCTCCCTCTCACTCGGGTCCACCGGGCAGAAGGCGAGTATCTGGTTCAGGTGCGGGATGAACCCCGCACCAAGGTCCCGCGGCAACTCCCAGGGCAGCCACTGCACGGCGGGTGCGGCAGCGGGCGCGGGTTTGCCGGCGAAGTCATGCAGCGGACGCAGCCGATACTGGCGCTGCAGATCGCGCACTGCCGGCAGGTCATCGGCGCTGCGCAGACCGGTACGACCCAGGACCATGGCGATCTGCGTCTCGCTGCGCAGCACCTGGCGGATACCGGCCGGCGTCTCGCCCTTCCAGTCGGGCCCGGCAACCAGGTAATCGCCGGCCTCGCGGCCGGTGCTGAGCACGCCGACATAACCGAAGTTGAAGGTGTACTGGTCCACCAGCTGGTGCACGTAGTAGCGGTCATCCGCCACGGCCGGCACGCTGAGCACCCAGGGCTCGGCGCGCAGGTCGAGCCAGGCCCAGGAGTACGGCGTGTCGTTGTTGGGGGTCACCACGTCGCGGTTCTTCGGGGTGAAGAGTTCGCTGTAATGGCGGAACACGCCGAAGCCACCGACATACTCGGGCGATGCCGGGTTCAGCGCCTGCTTCTGCATCGTCTGATAGTGCATCAGCATCGGGTAGGCGTAGATCCACGCCTGGCGGACGATGTCCTGGAACACGGCCGGGTCGCTTTCCAGCTCAGCGGGGGCAGCCAGCAGCCAGTTCGGCAGGCAGCCCAGGCCGAAGCCGAGCGCACCGCTGGCGCCGAGGAAACGGCGACGGGTCAGAATCGGGTTCATGGCCTACTCCTGGCTGTTGACGGGCTGCACGGCCGGCGGCTGGTAATCGCCCTTGAGCGCTTTCTGCTGCGGCAGGTACATGCGCAGGATCAGGTTGAACGGCCCCTGCGGCGCGGGCAGCCAGTTGTCGCTGCTGGCCGGCTGATCGTGCTGGATGCTCAGGGTCAGGCCGCCATCGGCATCCTTCTTCAGCCCGCCTTCGCTGTTGAGCGTGTAGCGGTTGAGCGGATTGGCCGAGAGCATCTGGGTCTTGCCGTCGTACAGGGTGACCGACCAGAAGGCGTCCACCGGCGGCAGTTGGCCGGGGGCAAAATGCAGGCGGTAGCTGCGCTTGCCGTCCAGCGGCTGGCCATCGGCGTCGACCTGGGTAACCGGGTACATCGCCTCGACCGCGTCGTTGGCGTAGAGGTACTTCCAGGCCACCGCCGCTCGGGTCAGGTCATCACTGCCGTAATGGCCGACATTGGCCGGGAATTTCTGCCAGCCATTGCTCGGCCTGGAGAAGTCTTCGGTGGCGGCGAGCACCTTGTTGCGGCCGTCCTCCGCACCCTGAGCGACGGCCTGGGCGATATCCGCCGGCAGTTGCGCGGGATCGAACGGCTTGCCGGTGCCCACGCCGATCTGCGCGAACTGCGCCAGTCGCTCCTGTTCCTGCGCGTTCCAGGCATGCCAGGAGGACAGTGCGTTGAAGTCGACGAAGACATTCTGCGCCGGGCCGGCCTTGGTCGGCTGGTACGGCGGTACGTCCATCTTGTGCGGCAGCAGGGTCGGCTGGGTGCTGCGCAGCTTGTAGCCATCCAGTACCGCCTTGGCGGCGGTGATGTCCGTCTCGCCGGCGACGGCAGTGCGGCCGAGAAGGAAGACGATGCGGCTGGACGAGCGGATCACCTTGCCGTGGAAGTCGTCAGGGGTCTTGCCGTCCCAGTCGGGGCCAGCGATCAGGAAGCTGCCGGCCTCGCGGCCGGTGGCGCGGGTACCGATGTACTCGAGGTTGTCGGTGCGCATGTCGATCAGCTGGAAACTGTAGTAGCGCTGCGGCACCGCCGGTACGTCGAGGACTACCGGGTGCTCGCGCAGGTCAAGCAGCGCATAGGAGTAGAGCGTGTCGTTGTTCGGCGAGACCACGGTGCGGTCTTCCGGGCCGAGCAGCGTGGTGCGGTTGTACAGGTAGTTGACCGGCAGCTTGGCGGCGATGGCCTGCAGGGTCTTGCCGTGTTCGGCGGTGGCGAAGCTGAACAGGTAGGCCTGCTCGGCCAGGGCGCGGGCCTGTTGCGCAGTGGGCGCGGCAGCCCAGGCGTGGCCGGCGAACAGGGGCAGGATGGCGAGTGCGGGCAGCCAGTGGCGCATGGGGGTTCCTCGTTCTTCTTGTTGGACCGCCCGGCCATGCGGCGCCGACGGCGGGTGTCAGGCCAGAGTGCGGCATCCGGCGCGGGCAGCGGTCAGCACCAGCGGACAAAAAGCGATCATGACGGGGCGTCGCCTGCTGCGCGCCGAAACAACAACGCCATCCCCACACCGCCGGGATGGCGCAAGAACCCCGGCCGCGCCCGGCCGGGGGAAGGAGCGCCGCGCTACTTCGCCCAGCGGCGCAGGTCGGACGGAGTGTAGTCGCTCATCTTCGCGTGCTGGCCGGTCTTCAGGCCGCTGTTCTCTTCATTCATCAGGCCGTTGACGAAGTAGCGCCCACTGATCAGGTCATAGGACGCCGCCAGTGCCTCGAAGGTGAACTGCTTGTCGTAGTACGGCATGGCGTGGGACTGATAGTTGCGCCACAGCTCGCCACGGCTGTCGTAGAGCTCGCCGAGGAGGATGTTCCAGCTGTCCTCGTCGAGGTAGTAGCGACGCTTGCTGTAGACGTGGCGCGCGCCCGGCTTGAGGGTCGCCTCGACGACCCATACGCGGTGTTTCTCGAAGCGCGCCAGGTCCGGGTTCAGGTGGCCGGTCTTGAGGATGTCGGCATACTTCACCGAGCGGTCATAGAGTCGGAAGCTGTTGTAGGGCACGAACAGTTCCTGCTTGCCCACCAGCTTCCAGTCGTAGCGGTCCGGCGCGCCGTTGAAGCCGTCGAGACTGTCGGCGGTGACCATGCCGTCGCTGTAGCGCGCACTGTTGTCATAGGCGATCAGCGGGGCGCGGCGCACCCGGCGCTGGCCGGGGATGTACTGCCAGGCCGCTCGGGGCGCGGCGCACCCGGCGCTGGCCGGGGATGTACTGCCAGGCCGCTCGCGGCTCGGCGACCTGGTCCATCGGCTCGTGAGTCAGCACCGCCTCTCCGGACAGCCGCGCCGGCTCCAGCACGCGGGTCTTGAACAGGTAAAGCAGGTTGGCGCCTTGCGGCAGGTCGTCGACGGTCTCGGCATAGTTCATGTCGGTCTGCGAGCGAACCAGGCTGTAGACGCCGTTCTCCTTCACGTTGGCGGAGCTGAAGGTGCGCTCGATGCTGCCGCCACGGTAGCGGGTGATGTGGTTCCAGATCGCCTCGACGCCTTCTTTGGGCAGCGGGAAAGGCACGCCTCGCTGGTAATTCAGCACCCCGTTGCCGCCGTCGGCGAGCTTGGCATTGCTGGCGTTGTCGCGGGTCGCTGTGTTGATCTCGGCGGGCAGCCGCGCGCTGCGGTGGCTGGGGTAGACCTCGATCTTGTAGGTCGCCGGATAGCGCTTGAGCATTGCCTGCTCGCCGGGGCTGAGCCACTGGCTGTACTGCCCGGCGTTGGCCGGGGTGATGGTGAACAGGGGCTTCTCGGCGGCGTAAGGGTTGGCGTAGCCGCCCTTGGCGTCGACCTGACCGGCGTCGGGTTTCAGGCCGCCGTCCCAGGCGGGAATGCTGCCGTCGGCATTGCCGGCCTTTTCGGCGCCGACCGGGGTCAGGCTGTTGCCCAGGTCGCCGGGAGTGGAAGCATGGGCGCAGAACGCCAGGCCCATGGCCAGTGCCAGGGCGGAGATTTTTCTAAGGTGCATGGGGCGGTTCCTCAAAAGTCGACCTTGGCGCTGACGCTGTAGAAGTCGCGGTCGTCGAGCGTGCTGTACTTGTTGGAGCCGAAGAAGCTGTTGTAGCCGAACTCCAGGCTGTAATCGTTCAGGTAGCTGAAGGCCAGCGACAGGCCGGCGGCCATCTGCCCTTCCTGGAACGGGCCGCCCGGATCGTAGGAGTAGCCCTCGACGTCGTGGCGGAAATTCAGGCTGGGCAGCATGTTCACCCCCGGCAGCACGTCGCTGTACTCCAGGCCGGCGCGCAGGCGGTAGCCCCAGGACCAGGGCGTGGTGAAGCCGCCATCGGTGCAGTAGCGGTTGGTCACGCCACTGGCCGCGGTGTTGCACTGGCTGCCGTTGAGCGGCGCGCTGCGCCCGAAGGCGGAGTTGCGCCCCAGGCGCTCGTCGCCGACATCGCCCACGTGCACCACGCCGGCCTCGCCGAGCAGGGTCAGGCGGGTGGCGCCGAGCACATGGTCGATGATCTGGGTGGCCGAGGCGGTCATCTGCCACACCGGCTTGCGTTCCCAGCCTTCCAGGGTCTGGCCGGTGGTGGAGGCGTTGGCCGGCACGTCGCTGATCGCCGAACTGCCGCCGGGGCCGGAGATCATCGCCACGTTCATGTCCGGGCCGTTGAGCGCCACCGGCATGTTCGGCCGGTAGCTCAGTTCCGCCGCCAGCGAGGTGCCCCAGCCGGGCAGCGCGCCGTTGATGCTCAGGCCGTAGAGGTGGATGTTCTCCGGGAAGGCGGCGGCGTACACCGGGCCCTGCACGCGACCGATCGGGAAGCTGCCAGGCTTGCTGACGTCCCGCGCGGTGAGTTCCAGGTACGGCAGGCGCGCGTGGTAGTTCACGTAGTAGAAGGCCGCCTCGGCGTCGTTCAGCGAGCTGATCAGGGTGCGCAGGGCAACGCCCCACTGGCCCTGGTCGGACGGGTCCTGGTCGTCGCCGTGGGAGGCGTACAGGCCGCTGGCCTGCATCTGCGTGTCGGTCAGCGTCTGGCTCAGGTACAGCGGGCCGCAGCCGGGCTGGATGGCATCGCTGGTGGCGAAGAAGGTGCCGCAGCCGTCGAGCACGCTGGGCCGCCAGTTGTACTGGTAGAAGCCTTCCAGGTTCACCTTGTCGGTCAGGCCGAGGTTGAACGAGAGCATCTCCACCGGCAGCTGGCCTTCCTTGATGTCCACGCCGGGTTTGTTGAAGGCGCTGTAGTCCAGCGGGTTGATCACGTTGATGCCGTTCTGGATCAGCACCGCCTCGCCCCAGGACAGTACCTGCTTGCCGAACTTGAGGTTCAGCGGGTGCTCGGCGACATCGAAGTCCTTCCACACATAGGCGTCGAGGGTGTCGAAGCCGTGGAAGCGCGCCAGGGTGGGCCAGCCGCTGTCGTCGAAGTCCTTGAAGCGGCCGTCGCCGGTCTCGTAGGCGTGGTCGTACCAGTACTTGAAGCGGATGAAGGCGCCCTGCCCCTGGCCGTCCAGGCTGAAGTCGGTGAGGCCCTTGAACATCTGCGAGATCGGGTCGCCCTTCTTGAAGTTCAGCCGGTTGTCGTCGGCGCTGACGCTGGTGCCATCGGCGTTGCCGATGTGCTGGGCCTGCAGCGCGTTGGCGTGGGTCATCAGGTGGCGGTCGGGGTCCTGCGCCGACCAGCTGGCTCCCAGACTCAGGGTGGTCTTGGTCGAGAGGTCCCAGTCATCGTTCAGCTCGAAGGTGGTGCCGTACGCCGAAAGGGGGCTGGCAACCGCGAGGGCGAGCAGCAGTGGATGGGCTGGAAGAAGCGGGCGCCGCCCGGGAGAGACAGGGAGGACGGCGACCGGATGGATTCTTGTCATTATTGGCTCCGGATAGGTTGTGCAGCGGAACCAACATGACCGGGGGCGGAGAAGTGTTCCCAAGCCCAGACCGACAAAATCCGATCATCTCCCTGACCGGATACGGAAAATCAGAAATGTCCGAGACGGAACTGCTTGGGCGTGACGCCGAAGCGCTTGCGGAAGGCACGGATGAAATTGCCGCTCTGCCGGTAGCCGATGCGTTCGGCGATCCGCTCGATGGGCTGGTCGGAGGAACGCAGCCAGATGCGCGCCAGGCTCAGGCCGTCGCCTTCCCCGTCCTTGCGCGCATCGCCCCATTGGCGTCGCAGGCTCTGGTAGAGGAACTCGTTGGCGCCCGCCAGCGGCGTGGTCAGCAACGCCGTGGGCAGCAGCAGGAACGGAGCAGGCGCCACCCGGCAGGGCACGCCCCATTCGTCGAGCGTCGCGGCGCAGCGCTGTTGCACAGCGATGCCTGCCTCCCGGCACGCCTGCGCCGCTGGCAGTCCGACGCGCCGGGCAATGTTGCGGATCAGGGTCAGCACCGCGGCGTCCAGGCCGAAGTGGTGCAGGTCGTCATGCACCAGCTCCAGGGTCAGGCGGGTGACCTCGCCCTCCTCTTCCAGGCGCGCCTGCACGCAGTTGGTCACCGACGGCAGGTACTGGCAGAAGGCGGCCAGACTGGTGCCCAGGTCCGGGGCGGAGTCCAGCAGGATGTTCAGCCCCTGCAGGCAGTGGGTGGACATGCTGTTGAGCAGTTCGCAACCGAACTGCGGGTTGCCACTGGCACGCTCGCACTCGCTCCACAGGCGCTCCACCTGGTCTGCCGGGATGCGCGCGCGATGATCCGCCAGCTGCGCCTCGGCGATTCCAGCGCGCAGGCGCAACTCTGCCGCGCACAATCCCAGGCGGGCGGCATGCAGGAGGATGGTGCTGGCGAAGGCGCTGGAGGCGAACAGCAAAGGCGACATGGGGCGGGTCCGGTTCGGCAGGCGGTTTACTAGACCAGCTGAGTCTGCTATCCATCAAATTCATTCGACTCAACGCTTCTATGCGCAGGACGCATGATGGAACTCAGACAGCTCCGCCACCTGGCTGCCCTCGCCGACTTCCAGAACTACCAGCGCGCCGCCGATGCCATCGGCCTCAGCCAGTCGGCGTTGAGCCGCAGCATCCAGTCCCTGGAGCGCGACCTCGACTGCTTGCTGGTGGACCGCCAGAGCCGCGACTTCCGCCTGACCGGCCAGGGCGAGCTGGTGCTGCAGCACGCGCGGCGCCTGCTGGCCGGCACCCGTTCGCTGCGCAACGAATTGCAGCAGTACAACGGCCTCGACGCCGGCGAGCTGCGTTTCGGCTGCGGCCCCTACCCGGCGCAGCTGCTGGTGCCCGAGGCGATGGCCGATTTCATCCGCGCCCACCCGGCGATCGATGTCGGCTTCCTGATGGGCGACTGGGAGCAGATGGCGCAGTTGCTCAGGGAGGAACAGGTGGAATTCTTCGTCGGCGACGCCCGCGGGTTCGCCGACGATCCCGAGTACCAGGTGCGCTGGATGGAGTTCCGCCCTGGCCGCTTCTTCTGCCGTCCCGGCCATCCGCTGGCCCGTACGGAGCAACTCAGGCTGGCCGACCTGCTCGACTTCCCGCGCGTCGGCACGCGTATTCCGCCGCCGCTGCGCAAGGTGCTGGCCGAGGTGATCGGCGAACGCGACTTCCACATGAACATCGAGTGCGCGCAGTTCGCGGCGATCCTGCACATCGTCGCGCGCTCCGACGCGGTCGGCCTGGCGGCGGTGGAAGCGCTGCACGACCCGGTGCAGCGCGGCGAAGTGGCTCTGCTGCAGATGACCGACATCCCCCAGGACCGTCCCGAACTGCGTCTGCAGTACGGCATCGTCAGCCGCGCCGGCTTCAGTCTGTCACCGGCTGCACAGGCGATGGTCGAGGCGATCTTCGCGGCGGACGAGCGCCTGCCGCGTGGGCTTGTCGGTGCCAGGCGCAATGCGTAAGGTCGTCCCGCCCGTCCCCATCGGTTCGTCGAGTCAGCACCCCATGAGCCCGGATTCCGCCCATCCGTCCAACGCCTTCTACGCGCCGACGCTGCTGCCGGCCATGGAAGAGTTGCTCGCCCGCGGTGTTGCCGCCGTCGAGCTGGAGGCCTGCATGCGCCGGACGCTGCTGGAGCTGCGCACGCCGCTGGTGCGCGTGCCGCTGTTCCTCTCCCGGCGTTTCTGGGACCTGGCCGAGCGTGCCAGCGGCGATGCCGCCATCGGCCTGCTGGCGGGCAAGCGCTTCGTGTCGACCCTGACCAATGGCCTGACCTACCTGTTCGATGTGGCGCCGACCCTGGAGGCGGCCTGCACCTACTTCGCCCGGTACTTCCCCTACTTCAACGGATCGCTGCGTGTGGAATTGCGCGTGGAAGGTGACAGCATCGCCCTGGTGCTCTCCGAGTGCGGCGCGCTGCTGTCAGGCCGGCAGAGCCGCGAGTACACCCTGGTCGGCATCTGCAGCCTGCTGCGGCGCAAGCTGCTGGCCAGCGGCCTGGCCCAGGACCCGTTGCTCGGCATCCAGTTGCCCGGCCACGCGCCAGCGGACACCGAACTCTACGAGCAGACGCTGCGCGCGCCTTTGCACTGGCGCAGCGATACGCCGGAGATGGTGTTGCACCTGCAGCCCGCACTGTTCCGCCATCCGCTCTCCCCGGCCAACCCCGAGCTGGAAGCCACCCTCGTTGGCATCGTCGAGCAGGCGCGAGGGCAGACTCAGAGGACGCTGCTGGACGAAGCTGCCGACCATATCGCCAGCGCCCTGGCTGAAGGCGCGAACTTCCAGTCGTTCTGCAGGACCCGCCATCTCACCGAGCGCACCGCCGCAAGGCGCCTGCTCAGCCAGGGTTGGCGCTACAGCGAGCTGCTCGACGAGCAGCGCCGCTACAAGGCGCTCGATCTGCTGGACGATGCGGCGCTGTCGCTCGCGCAGATCACCGACCTGCTCGGTTACGGTGACCTGCAGAGCTTCTCCCGGGCATTCAGCCGCTGGTACGACAGCAGCCCGGGAGCGTGGCGCGAAGCGCGGTTGCGCAAGGGATGAGCATGGCGCTCCCTGCCATGATTGCCGGGGGGAATACGCCTAGCGGGTCCAGAGCGGATCAGTGGTGAAGGCGATGGTCAGCCAGCGGTTGGGACCTTCGCCGCCGATGGCCTCGCCGATCTCGTCGCGCAGCCTGTCCCACTCGGCGAGCGTCTGCGCCGGCCAGTCCGGCGGGACGATGAAATACAGCTCGATCTGCTGCGCGCGCCCGACCTTGGCGACGTAGGCCTGAAACCCCAGGAAGCCATGCTGCGCGACGACGGTCGCGGCGACCTCGTCGACGTGCTCCTTCAGCTCTGGTGGGGTAACCAGGAGGATGTCCTTGAAGGCCTGGCGGATGGTCAGGAAGGGAATCGGCAGGATCACCAGGCAGATCAGTGCCAGCACCGCCGGGTCGACATACGGGCCGATGTGCGCGTAGCCGCTCACGGTGGCCACATCACCGACCAGGAAGGCGATCAGCAAGGCCAGGGAAATGCTGCCGGACATCACCCAGGACTTCGCGTCGAGGGCGACGAAGTCCGAGCCGATGCGTTTGTTGGCGCGGAACTGCACCGCCGCCAGGGCGAAACACACCAGCGTGGCAACCGCCGCGTAGAGGATGGCGAAGCCGAACTCCAGCGCATGGCCGCCCGTCAGCAGCCGGCCGATGGCGTTGATCAGCGCATACAGCGTGACGCCCGACAGCAGCGTGCCGTTGAGCGCCAGCACCATGGGTTCCAGGTGCCAGAAACCCATGTTGAAGCGTTCGGCCAGGCGCCGGCTGGCGTCGCCTTCGGTGGTGTGGCGGCGGATCAGGGTCGCCACCATCAGCGCCAGGCCGCTCATGCTGGCATCGGCCAGCGAATAGACACCGTCGAAGACGATGGAAAAGGATCCCGAAAGCAGGCCGACGATGATCCCGAAACCGGCCAGCAGGACGGTGACGATGATGGAAAGCCGCAGGATGCCCTGTTCTGTTTTCATGGCTGGCGTGCTCCTCGCGCCTTGAGTGGTTGCGTTGCCGGAAACAGGCCCTGAGGGCACTGGCGGCTTCGCTGGGGGGCGCGACTATATGCCAGCGCCGGCACCAAGGCTATTGGCGCCCGGGCAAAGTCGCCATGCGCTTTCGCAAGGACGCCGGCGGAGGGACTGGGCCCTGGCCGGCGGAGCCCCCGGCGGCCCGGCCAATGCCCGGGCGGCCCATGACTGCATATGCTGCGCGCCACTGGCCGCTGTCCTGATGCATCGGCAAGCGCCAGCGAGGGTTGCTCCAGCAACTGCCGAACAAGGAAGTGTCATGCGTACCGTGAATCTCGTGGTCATGCTTGCAGTGGCGGTCATCGGTGCGCTGCTCGGCGCGACCAACCTGCTCCTCGGGGAGCATCCCAGGCACCTGCCGTTGATGGCATCGCTACTGGGCCTGATCCTGATATCCCTCGCCTATGCCCTGCTCCTGGCGAACCACGCGGCAAAGGGCCTGGGCGGGCAGTTGCTGGTCCTTCTGCTGTACATGGTCAGCATCGCCGCCGGATTCGTCACTTGTGGCAGTCTCGGCCTGGTCCCCTACACCATGGCGAGCGAGAGGGTTGGATTCCTGCCGGCGCTGAACCATGTCTGGCGCACCGTGCTGACCTTTGGGGTACCCGCCGTAGGCGCCTATGCGCTGGCCGTCTTCCACTTGCGGCGGCGGAGCGCCGCCCTCCGCCACCTCTCTGACCAGTAGCCAGCAGCGCGGCCTGGTCAGGCCCTGCGCAGCGGCACCTCTTGCAGCAGCCACGACAGCGCGAAGGCCGCGCCGCTGACCAGGCACGCCACCAGGAACACCCAGTGCATCGACCCGGAGAAGGCCTCCAGGTAGGCCTGCTGCAGCGCCGCCGGCAAGGCATGCACATCGGCCGGCGACAGGTTGGCCGCGGAGGCCGCGCTTGCAGGGAAGCTGCTGGTGAGACGGCTCATCAGCTCGTGGGAGAACAGCGCGCCGAACACCGAAACGCCAATGGAGCCGCCGATGGAGCGGAACAGGGTCGCGCCGGAAGTGGCGACACCCATGTGACGGAATTCGACGCTGTTCTGCACCGCCAGGATCAGCACCTGCATCACCATGCCCAGCCCGGCGCCGAGCAGGGCCATGTAGAGGTTCATCTGCAGCATCGACGATTGCAGGTCGAGCCGGCTGAGCAGCGCCAGGGCGATCGCCTGCAGCAAGGTGCCGACGATCGGGAAGACCCGGTAGCGTCCCCAGCGGCTGATCAGCCGCCCGGTGATCGCCGAGACCACCAGCATCGCGCCCATCAGCGGCAGCATCTGCAGGCCCGCGCTGGTCGGCGTGGCATCCTTGACCACCTGCATGTACAGCGGCAGAAAGGTCACCGAGCCGAACAGCGAAACACCGACGGTGAAGCCGATCAACCCCGCCAGCACGAAGGTGCGGTGGCGGAACAGGTGCAGCGGCATGATCGGTTCCGCGGCGATGCGCTGCTCGTGGACGAAGCCGATGATCCCGACGACGGCGAACAGCGCCAGGCAGAACATGTCGACCGAAACCCACTTCACGGTGCTGCCGCCCAGGCTGGTGATCAGCACCAGCGAGGCCAGCGCCAGGGTCAGGAAGAAGGCGCCGAAATAGTCGATGACGTGTTTCACCCGCGCCACGTGGGGGCGGAAGGCGCTGCCGATCACCGCCAGGGCGAGGATACCCAGCGGCAGGTTGATGTAGAAGATCCAGCGCCAGGACAACTGCTCGACCAGGAAGCCGCCCACCAGCGGGCCGACCACGGTAGCGAGGCCGAACACGCCGCCGAACAGCCCCTGGTAGCGGCCGCGCTCGGCCGGCGGGATCACATCGCCGATGGCCGCCATGGCCACCACCATCAGGCCGCCCCCACCCAGGCCCTGAAGCGCGCGCAGGAGAATCAGCTGGGTCATGTTCTGCGCCAGCCCGCAAAGCGCCGAGCCCGCCAGGAACAACACGATGGCGATCTGCAGCACCAGCTTGCGGCCATACAGGTCGCCGAATTTGCCGTACAGCGGCACCACCACGGTGGACGCCAGCAGGTAGGCGGTCACCACCCAGGACAGCAGGTGCAGGCCGCCCAGGTCACCGACGATGGTGGGCAAGGCAGTGGACACGATGGTCTGGTCCAGCGCCGCGAGGAACATCACCAGCAGCAGTGCCGCCAGCAGGAGTGGAATGGAAGGCTGGGTCGCGCGGGCGTCGGGCGTGGCGTCCGCGCCCAGGGCTTGTTCGGAAACCGATGACATGGGGCTGACCTGTGGTAATGAGGCGTCGTGGGCGCGAACTCAGGCGTCGGCGCCGGGGATGCGTTGCTGGTACTGCCGGCCCACTTCCCTGAGGCCGGCCAGGGTGAAGCTGTAGAGTTGCGCGGCGACCACTTCACCGGGCATGTCGAGGATGTCGCGCAGGGCGCCGTGACCGCCGCGCGGGCCGATCAGCAGCATCGCCCAGGGCGCGGTCACGCTGAGGATGCAGGGCACCAGCGAGGGATCGTCCGGCGGTATCCCGGTGATCTCGCTGAACAGTTGCTTGAGCAGCGTCAGCTTCAGCGCCTTCTGCGGATGCAGTACCTCCTGACCGTGGCTGCTCGGCGCCAGGGCTTCAGCGGCGAGCACCCGCAGGTGCCAGCTCTCGCGTCCGCGCGAGGCCTTGCGCACCACCAGTTCGGTCAGCGCGAGCAGCTTGTCCGGCGCCGGCTGCGCGGCCTGGATGATCCGCTGCAGGTCGGCGATGTCGAGAAAGCGCTTGCGCGCTTCCCCCAGCACCGCCTGGTAAAGGCCGCTGCGGCTGCCGAAGTGGTAATTGATCGAGGCCAGGTCCACTTCCGCCTTCGCCGCCACCGCCTTGTTGCTGGTCTCGGCGAATCCGAGGGTCGCAAACAGCTCACCGGCGGCTTCGAGGATGCGGATACGGGTCGCTTCGCCGTCTTTACGGGATTCGCGGGAGGCCATGGCTATTCCTGGGCGCAAGAACGATGTCGACCAGCCTGCCGCAGGCTAAACCTAAATTCAATTTAAATTTAGATTTAACGACGAACTGCGCCCCGTCGACGGCCCCGGGATCAGCTGCCGCGGCTCTGGGAAACGCTTTGCGCAGGGCATCCAGCGCCTGCCGGTTTACCCTTTGCCGACGAAACAGCGACGATTTGTGCTGATACAGGTGATCCCGAGAGCTGTATGGAATAACCTTGCACCACGCAATCAACCTCGAAGCTGTGAATTGAACGATGGGTTTTGAACAACTAGCTGGGCTACGTGACCGCCTGCGGGCTGAAAAAGAGCAGGCCAAGGCCGCTAACGAGAAACGCCGCAAGCCAAAGGCCGCACCGCAGGAGAAACCTCGCGAGCAGGATCCGGCGCTGGAAGCGATCTGGCGCTTGCAGCGGCATTTTCCATTGGCCTTCCCGGTGAATCCGGCGCCCAAGGTTCCGCTCAAGGAGGGGATTCTCAAGGATGCCGAGCAACACCTGGCGCAACTCGGGATTACCAGCGAGCAGCTCAAACTGGGCGTCGCGGCCTGGTGCAAGGGAGCCCGCTACTGGGCCAGCATGCTGGAGAACGCGCCGCGCCTGGACTTGAACGGCCAGCCCGTCGGCACCGTGACCGCCGCTCAGGCGCTGCACGCGAAGCAGCAGGCTTCCCGGCAACGCAGCCAGGAGCGCCGCAATCGCGAGAAGCTGAAAAACCGCGCTGCTGCCGCCGATACCGCTGAGACCACCGCGGCCACTGCTGCCACCGAAGCTCAACCTTCCGACTGAATCGGGCCGCGTGCTGCATCGCATCGGCATCACCCGGCTGGGTGACTGTCCGATGCGGCAGCCCGCTTCCGGTCGGATGCCTGCGCCATCAGAAGCGCGCAAATCGCTGCCGATACTCAGTCGGAGTAAGCCCGGTCAATTCCCGGAACATGCGCCGGAGATTGGAGTCGCTGCTGAACCCCAGTTCTTCGCAGATGGATTTGATCGACGCCGACGTCAGCGCCAGTCGCTCGCCCACCTGAGCGAGTTTGATGCGGCGCACGTATGTTGCTGCAGCCAGCCCCGTTTCAGCCCTCACCTTCCGCGCCAGCGTCCGTTGCGACATGCGCAGCGCGTCCGCCAGTTTCTGCAGCGTTATCTGTTCGGCCGGTAGCGAATGCACAAGCGTATGCACCCGCCGCAGGAACTCGCCGGGCTGCTCGATCAGGCTCACCGACTGGAACACATCGTGGCTCTGCGTGGGGCGCGGTAGCACCATCAGTCGAATCAGGTCGTGCAATGCCGACTGGCTGACATGCGCCTCCAGTAATGCCTGGGCGATCGGCAGGTAACCATTGACGCCGCTGGCCGTCGCGGTGCGTTCGTTGAAGACGCAGTGCCTTTCAATCTGCCAGCACGTGTCCGAGTAGCGCTGGATCAGCGTGTCGGCCAGCCACCAGGTGGCCGTTGCCTCTTCGCCTGCCAAACGCCCTGACGCAGCGGCAAGGATCACGCCCGTGCAGTAACTCCAGACGCTGCAGCGCCTGCCAATCCGAGCGAGGGCGCCGATCAGCTCGGCATTGGCGGCCACAGCGGCCTCAGCCTGACTGACAGACTCGGCCCAGAAACCGGGGACCAGGACCGCGTCGAGAGTCAGCCCGGAAATGGCGTGGCCAGCGGTGAGCTGCAAGCCGTGAGCGCACTCGACTACCCCCGCTCGACTGCCGACGTATTGCGTCTCGAACAGCGCCGCCCCTGAACGCCGGTTGGCAGCGTGAAGCAGGTCATTGAAAGCCAGAAGGCCTGCGGGCATGCAGTTGGGAAACAGGACAAGACCGATCCGAAGCGTGCTGGGCATGGCAGGAAATGAATGAATTGTGGCTGAAGCTGCCATTATGAACGCTTCAGCAGGCGGGCACCATGAACCCATTACTTGGAAGAGGTGCACGATGAAGATTCGGCAGATCCGCAACGCAACCATCATTCTGGAACTGGACGACAAGCGAATCCTGGTCGATCCGATGCTCGCCGGCAAAGGTACCCTCCCTTCGCTGCGGCTGTTTTCCTCTCGGCAGCGGAACCCGACCGTCGAGTTGCCAGACTCGGCACAGCAGGCCCTGAATGCGGTCACACACTGCCTGATCACGCACTGCCAGAAAGGTCATTTCGACCACCTTGACCGGGCAGCCATCGCCTGGCTGGCTTCCCGCAATATCCCGGTCATCTGCACGCCACATGACGCCGCCTACCTGGCCAGGCGAAAACTCAACGTTCAGCCGCTGGCGGAGGGACACCGTGATCCGGTCGGGTTTCTCGGCGGCCTGATCCGCACCGTGCGGTGCACCCATGGCGGCGGCCTGGTCGGACGCATGATGGAGCACGGGGTTGGCTATCTGATCGAATACCCGGGCGAGCCCAGCATCTATCTGGCCGGGGATACCGTACTGACGCAAACCGTCCGGGAATTCGTAACTCGGCACCAACCGCAGGTCAGTGTCATACCCGCCGGAGGTGCGCGTTTCGATGTGGGTGGCGACATCATCATGGGGGTGGCCGATGCCCTGGAATTCGCCAGCCTCAGCGCAGGCACCGTCGTTGCAAACCACCTGGAAGCTATCAACCATTGCCCTGTCACCCGACAGGAACTCAGGCAGGCAGCCATCGAGAGGGGGGTTGCGCACAAGTTGCTCATTCCCGCCGATGGCCAGTGCCTGGAGATCGGGCTGCACGGGGAACGTCCGCTTCCGGCTGTTGCGTCTGCCGGTTGACTCCACGGTCCCAGCGGCCGATGAGCAAGGCGGTGAACCGCGTGACAGCAAGCCTGCAATGGTTGCTGAAGCTCGCGAGCCAGTCAGCCAGTCGTACCCTGCGGCAACTCGTGCGGGTGTGAGCCTTCGAGCTTGCCGTCATCCTCGCTGACCAACTCGCGCAACGTATCGAGGAACAGCTTGATCACCGGCGAGTTGTCGTCCGCGCGGTAGGTGGCGTAGAGCGGCACCTCCGGCAGAGCGGGTGTCAGCCGCCGGAAGACCAGCCCGGCCGGCGCCATCGGCTCGATGGACGCCGGCAACAGCGCCACGCCGAAACCGGCGCGTACCAGGCTGAGCAGGGTCTGCACCTCGATCACCTGCTGGCGGATCTGCGGGGTGAACCCGGCCTTGATGCAGCACTGGTAGAGGAAGTCGGCAAAGCGCGACTGCTTGAGCTCCAGCGCCACGAAAGGCTCCTGCGCCAGGTCCAGCGGTGCGAGGCTGTCGCGCCGGGCCAGCGGATGATCGGCCGGCATGACCACGCGGATCGGCTCGTAGAGCAGCAGTTCATTGCGCAACTGCGGATCGTCGTAGCCGACCCGGAACACGCAGGCATCGATGCGTTTTTCCTTCAACGCCTTGACCTGTGCCGCCGGGGTCATTTCATGCAGGCGCCAGGACACCTGCGGGTAGCGCTCGCGGAACAGGTGCAGGGCCCGCGGCAGCACGCCGATCATCACCGAGCTGATCATGCCGATCTCCAGCTCACCCACCTGGCCGCGCCCGGTCTGACGGGTCAGAGCCAGCGCGCGCTCCAGTTGTTCGAACACCAGCGGCACCTGCTCCTTGAGCATCTGTCCGGCCGCGGTCAACTCGACCCGATGGTGGCTGCGCTCGAACAGCGGCGTCCCGAGTTCCTCTTCCAGCAGACGAATCTGCTGGCTCAGTGGCGGCTGGCAGATGTGCAGGCGCTCGGCGGCCCGGCCGAAGTGCAACTCGTCAGCCAGGGCCATGAAGTACCGCAACAGGCGCAGGTCCATGAAGGTTACCCCAGGGTCAGTGGTGTCGAGCGCTGGCGCACGCCGGTCAGGCTGAACAGAGCATTGGCGATGGCCGGAGCCACCGACGGGCTGCCCAGCTCACCGACGCCACCGGGTTTGCCCGGCTCGCCGTCGAGCACCAGGATGTCCACGGCCGGCATGTCCGACATGCGGGTCACCCGGTAGTCGTGGAAGTTGCTCTGCACCACCCGCCCCTGCCTGATGTCCAGGCGGTCGAACAGCGCGTGGCCGAGCCCCCACATCAGGCCGCCGTAGATCTGCTCTTCGACACCCCCTGGCGACACCGCCAGCCCGCAATCGACCACGCAGGTGAGCTGGTCGACGCTGATGGCTCCGTCCTTTCTGGACAGCCTGGCGATCACCGCAATGAAGCTGGTGTAGCCCTGGTTGGTGGCAATGCCCAACGCCGTTCCCTCCGGCAATGGCTGGCCCCAGCCGGCACGCTCGGCAGCGCGCTTGAGCACCGCGACGTGACGGGGCCGTTCGTGCATGTTGGCCAGGCGAAACGCCAGCGGGTCCTGCCCCGCCCCATGGGCCAGTTCGTCCATGAAGCTTTCCACGGCGAACACGTTGGGGATGAAGCTCACCGAGCGATACCAGCCGCTGGGCACGCCGCTCTCATGCCGGACCCAGGCCAGGTCCAGATTTGCCGGGCGATAGGCGAAATCCCACGCGGTAATGGCTTCGGTGGTGCTGTAGTCCATGTGGTCCGGGCGCTCGAAATAGCCCGGTTCCCATTGCTCCGGCGAGGCCGGCGATACCGCGTCGAGTTGCAGGGCGGTCAGGCGCCCTTCAGCGTCCAACGCGCCCTTGGCCCGGTGCAGGGTAGCCGGGTGCATGAACAGTGCACGCATTTCGTCTTCGCGGCTGTTCATCAACTTGACCGGCACCCCGGCCTGCTGCGCCAGATAGGCCACTTCGAACAGCCAGTACTTGGACTCGCGCGCGCCGAAACTGCCACCGGACACCAGCTCGTGGATAGTGACCTTGCCCTTGGCGATCCCGCACACCGTTGCAGCGGCCTCCAGTGCCCCCGACGGCACCTGCACACCGCCCCAGTAGGTGATGGCGCCGTTGGCTACCTGAGCGGTGATACACACCGGTTCCAGGGGGTTCTGCACCTTGTACGGCATGCGATAGTCGGCTTCGAGCAGCTTCGCGGCTTTCGGCCACTGCTCCGTGACATCCCCCGCCGCCAGTGCGGTCACCCGCAGCGCGGTCTTGTCGTCAATAGCCTCCGCCTGCACGGCCGCCAGCTGATCGCTGTCGAACCCGCCCAGGGGCGAATCGCTCCACTGCACCTGCAACAACTCGCGCCCCTGGCGGGCAGCCCAGTAGTTGTCGGCAAGGACAGCGACGCTCTCCTGATTGCCGCCCAGTACATCGGGCCTGCCGGGAATCGCGATGACCTTGCGCACGCCCGGCACCTGCAGCGCCGCGCTGGAGTCCAGCTTCAGCACTTTCGCGCCGATCACCGGCGCACGCTGAACCACCGCCACCAGCATCTGCGGCAGCGTCACGTCGATGCTGTAGGTGAAGCGCCCGCAGACCTTGGCCGCCGCATCCCGCTTGTGACGCAACTTGCCGATGTACTTGAACTGCCGCGGGTCCTTCAGCGTGACCTTGTCCGGCGCCGGCAATTGCGCGGCGAGCCCGGCCAGCTCACCGTACCCGCAGCTGCGCTGCGTGGCCGCATGCAGCACCCGCCCTTCCTCGGTGGTGCAGCTCTCGGGGGTGACTTTCCACTGCCGCGCGGCTGCCGCGATCAGCAGTGCGCGGGCCGTCGCGCCGGCCATGCGCAGGCGCTCGTATTCCAGCGAAACGCTGGTGCTGCCGCCCGTGGAGTAGACCTTCCAGATCGGGTGGATGTAGGCCTCGAAGAACGGGTCTTCCGGTGTGATCACCTGCACGGTCATCGGGTTGACGTCCAGCTCCTCCGCCACGCACGCGGCCAGCGCAGTCTGGGTGCCGGTGCCGGAGTCGTGCTTGTGCACCACCAGTTTCACCGTGCCGTCGGGCAGTACCCGCACCCAGGCATTGGGTTCGAATTCAGCGTTTGCAGCCGTGGCCTTGGAGCCCGCCGCCATCGCGTCGGTGGGCAGATAGAGGGCAATCGCCAGGCCGGAAGCGACAGTGGCCGCCTGCTTGAGGAAACGCCGACGCGAGGGTTCGACAGGCATGTCATCGACGAATCGCATCACGCCTCCTTCGGCGCGGACGCCGCACGTTTGATGGCCTTGTTGATCCGCCCGTAGGTGCCACAACGGCACAGGTTGCCGGACATGGCATTGCGGATCGAGTCATCGGTCACCGCCGCTCCCGTGCCGAGCAGTGCGGCGGCGGACATGATCTGGCCGGATTGACAGTAACCGCATTGCGGGACATCTTCGGCAACCCAGGCCAGCTGCAGCGGATGCTCACCAGAAGGCGACAGGCCTTCGATGGTGGTGATGCGATGCCCCGCGACGGCGGCTACCGGCAGCTGGCAGGAACGCACCGCGACACCATCCAGATGCACGGTACAGGCGCCGCACAGGCCCATGCCGCAACCGAACTTGGTGCCGGTCAGTTTCAGGTGGTCTCGCAACACCCACAACAGCGGCATGGACGGTGACGCCTCTGCCAGCTCGTGTCGTTCGCCGTTTACCGTTAACTCGATCATTGTCAGGCTCCAGGAGAGCGGCCCGTCTTTGCGCGGGCCTGGTGACCGAATAGTGGTAACCCGGGAAAATTCGGGCCAGCAACGATTTCTGCCATCGTGTGTAAGCAGGACTAACAGCATGTACAAGCGATACCCGTCGGTGCAGTCCATGAGTGCTTTCATCCAGGCCGCGCGCAGCGGCAGTTTCTCCAGCGCTGCGCGCAAGCTCGACCTGACCCACAGCGCGATCAGCCAGCAGATTCGATCCCTTGAAGACTTCGTCGGCCAGGCGCTGTTCGTGCGCGAGGGCGGCGGCAGCAAGCTGACCGATGCCGGGCAGCTGTTCGCCAGCGTCCTGACCGATGGGCTGGCGCAGATCGACCGGGCGCTGTCCTCGGTGAAGAACCGCCGGGTGGCGCAACGACTGACGCTGGACGTGGACAGCGAACTGGCCCAGAGCTGGCTCAATCCACGGCTGCCTGAACTGCTCGATGCGCTGCCCGAGCATGAGGTGGCGCTGCTGTCGATGCCGCGTGCCGAGCGCGTTTCCTTCGAGCGGGTGGACCTGGCGCTGCGCTACGGCTATGGCGACTGGGAGGACTGCGAGATGACGCAGATCTGCGGCGACCGGGTGATGGCGGTGGCCTCCCCGGCGTTGCTGGCGCGCCATGGTTTGCAGGTCCCGCTCACCCCCGAGCAGATACTCGAACTGCCGCTGCTGGGGTACACGCGGCGCTCGTGGATTCCGTGGCTGGACTCGGTCGGGATGGCGCCGATCGAGCCGGGCGCACGGATGGTCTTCGACAATGCGGCGAACCTGATCGCCGCGGCTGAAGCCGGAGTCGGTGCGGGGCTGGTGCGCGGCCTGCTGGCGGCGGACGCGCTGAGCGCAGGACGCCTGGTGGAGCTCAACGAGGCGGCGATTCCGGCGCACTACAACCTGTACGCGGTGTGGCCGCCTGGTCAGGCTGAACGGGTGGCGCCCGTGGTGGAGATGATCAAGCGGATGGCTTCGCGAACCCAGGGCTGAGCGCGCCGCACTCGCCGGTGGCAGGCGCAACGCCACACCGGCAAGGGCCCATATCGAGCAGGTATCAACCCCTCGCCCAATTAATATTGTACGAACCTTCCTACCCCTTCCAATACTGCCCCCCAAGCAGCCAGCGTCCCACAGCGGATGCGACCAGGCGAGGGAATGCGCGAGTCTGTCGCGCATAGAAACGGCCGATTATCCGGGACGTGGTTGCTGCGAACCGCAAGGTTCCCTTCCCCGCTATCAGGAGATCGACTTCAATGATCATCGATATCAGCTGCTATCCGACGGACCAGGTTGACCTGGCCTGGAGGCATGACGGCGACCCGTTCACCGGCGAGCGTCTGCTGGAGATGATGGATGGCCCGTACATGGTCAACGGCAAACCTCGCCGCATCGACAAAGCCTTCATCCAGCCGCCGCAGGGCAACACCATCTACACCTGGACCGACGGCGAACTCAGCGGCCGCGAATCCATCGACGCCTACATGGCCTACACCCTGAAGATGGTCCAGACCTACCCGGACCGCTTCATCGGCTGCTTCGTCTACAACCCGCGCTGCGGCGTGGAGAACGGCGTCGAAGCGATCGAGCGCTATGTCACCGAACATGGCTTCAAGATGGTCCAGATGCAGGCCAACATGCACGCCTATCGCCCGGACCGGGCGCTGGACTGGGTCCGCCCGGCCTTCGAGAAGTGCGCCGAGCTGGGCATCCCGGTGAAGCTGCACACCGGCGACGGGCCCTACAGCATCCCATCGGAATGGGTGCCGATGATCAAGGAGTTCCCCAACGTCAATTTCATCATGGCCCACTTCGGTGTGCAGACCGGCGGGGTCTACGTGTTCGAGCCGATGCAATGGGCGATGGAACTGCCCAACGTCTACTGCGAGTCGGGCTGGTGCCTGCAATCGCGGATCGTCGAGTTCGCCAAGGTGCTGCCGACGCACAAGATCCTCTTCGGCACCGACACCCCGCCGAACGAGCCGGGCATGTGGCTGCGCCTGCTCGAAGTGCTCTGCCACGAGCCGCCCCAGGGCCTCAACCTCGACGAGGACACCCTCGAGGAATACCTGGGCAACAACACCGCACGCATGATCGGGCTCGAACCGACTCCACCGCCGCGTTCCGTTTCCGAAGCCGAGGCGCAACTCAAGCGCCCCGTCACGACTCAACTGGCCAGGAGCTGAACCCATGATCATCGATACCCATCTGCACCCCACCAACCTGGTCGACGAGGCCTGGCGTCACACCGGCGAGCCCTTCACCGGCGAGCGCATGCTCAAGCTGATGGACGGCCCGTACATGATCAACGGCAAGCCGCGCCGCATCGACATGGGCTTCATCCAGCCGCCGCCGGGCAATACCGGCTACCGCGACGGCAACCGCCGGGGCCGTGAGGGCGTGCGGGACTACATGTCCTATGTCGCCGAACTCTGCGTGACCTACCCGGACCGTTTCATCGGCAACTTCACCTTCAACCCGCGCTGGGGCCCGGAAAATGGCGCGGCGGAGCTGGAATTCCACGTCAAGGAATACGGCTTCAAGATGCTCAAGCTGCACGCCAACATGCACGGCTACCGCCCGGACCGCGCACTCGACTGGCTGCGCCCGGCGATGAAGGTCTGCGCCAAGTACAACATCGTGGTGCTGATCCACACCGGCGACGGGCCCTACACCATCCCGACGATGTTCTACCCGATCATCCGCGAGTTCCCGATGGTCAACTTCATCATCGGCCACTTCGGCATCCAGACCGGGGGCAACTACTCGTTCGAGGCCTTCTGGATGGCCATGGACACGCCCAACGTGTACTGCGAATCCGGCTGGTGCTTCCAGTCGCGGATCGTCGAGTTCGCCAAGGACCTGCCGCGCCACAAGATCGTGTTCGGCACCGACTCGCCGCCGAACGAGCCGGGCATGTGGCTGCGGGAACTGGAGGTGCTGTGCTCGCCGGCACCCCAGGGCCTGGGCATCGACGAGGACCACCTCGAGGACTACCTGGGCAACAACATCGCCCGGCTGTGCGGCATCGAGCCGACACCGCCACCCAGGAACCTGGCCGAGGCGGACCTCCGTCTGAGCAAGACCTACCTGTAACACAGCGGGACTTCCAGGCGCACAGATGAACCGGTGTTCGATCGGGCAGGCCGCTGGCCTCTCGATCGAACGTCGCCCTCGGCCCTGCGCGCCTGTTTTTTTCAGGAGGTGAAAGCATGCCCCTTTCCACGCTCGGCGATACCCAGGATTTCCACGATTTCATCGACAGCTATCGCCGGCAGTATCCGGACGATGTGCTCAGCATCGAGTCTCCCCTCTCCGCCGACCAGGACGTCACCGCGCTGGTCGATGCCCTGGCCGCGCAGGGCCGCGATCCCCTGTTGATCTGCGAGAAGGTCGGCTCGCTCGGCGTGCCGGTGGTCACCAACCTGTTTGCCTCCCGGACCCGCATTGCGCGGATCTTCGGCGTTACCCCGGCGCAGCTGCACGAGACCTTCCAGAGCCGCGCCAACCAGCCGATCCCGCCGCGCCACGTGGAAAGCGGCCCGGTGCTCGACGAGATATTCGAAGGCGAGGCGCTGGACCTGGCGCTGCTGCCGATGCTCAAGCATTTCGACAGCGACCGCGGGCCGTACATCACCAACGCGATCATCATCGCCGAGGACCCGGTCACCGGCATCGCCAACATGAGCTACCACCGCTCGATGCGCCACGCCCGGCAGACCCTCGCCACCAGCCTGCACTCCCGTGGCCACCTGTGGCGCATGCTGCAGAGCGCCCGCGAGCGCGGCGAGGAGCTGCACGTGGCCATGGTGGTCGGCGCACACCCGCTGTTCATGCTGGCCGCCGCCGCCCGGCTGCCGTTTGGCAGTGACGAGCGCGCCGTGGCCGGCGGACTGTTCGGCGCACCGCTGGAACTGGTCAGGACCCCGCGCTACGGCATCGGCGTGCCGGCCTACGCCGAGTTCGTCCTGGAAGGTGCGATAGACCCGGCCGGGTACGCCGAGGAAGGCCCGTTCGGCGAGTTCAGCGGCTACTCCTCGGACCGCTCGACCAACAACGTCCTGCGCGTCGACACCCTGATGCGCCGCAAGGATGCCTGGCTGGTGGACGTGGTCGGCGGACGCTATGCCGAGCACCTGACCCTGGCGCGCCTGCCGCGGGAAGCGGAGATGAGCGAGAAGCTCAAGGCGCGCTTCCCCTCCGTCACCGCCGTGCACTACCCCAACTCCGGCACCCACTTCCATTGCTACGTGGCACTGGACCAGAGCCGCGACGGCGAGGCGCGGCAGATCATGCTCGCCCTGCTCGGCTGGGACCCGTACCTGAAAACCGTGATCGCGGTGGACGGCGACATCGACATCACCGACGACAGCCAGGTGCTCTGGGCGCTGGCCACGCACTTCCAGCCGCACCAGGACATCTTCGTCGTCGACGGCCTGCCGGGCAGCCCGCTGGACCCCTCCTCCTCGGTCAACGGCACCACCTCGCGGATGGGCCTGGATGCCACCCGGGGTTCGGGATTCGACGGCATCAAGGCGCAACTGGACCAGGACGTGGTCGAACGCGCCCGTGAACTGCTCAGGAGCCTTCAGTCATGAGTCGCCAGCGCATGGTGGTCGGCATCAGCGGGGCGTCGGGCTTCATCTACGGCGTGCGCCTGCTGCAATTGCTCGCCGAGCTGGACATCGAAAGCCACCTGGTCATCAGCCGTGCCGCGCTGCTGACCATGGCCCATGAAACCGACTACAGGCTGGCGGACGTCACCGCACTGGCCAGCCACTACCACCGCGCCGATGACGTCGCCGCCGGCATTGCCAGCGGCTCGTTCCGCTGCCTGGGCATGGTGGTCGCGCCGTGTTCCATGCGCACCCTGGCGGAGATCGCCAGCGGCACCTCCAGCGGCCTGATCGGCCGCGCCGCCGACGTCACTCTCAAGGAGCGCCGGACGTTGGTGCTGATGGCGCGGGAGACGCCGCTGACCCTGGCGCACCTGCGCAACATGACTGCCGTTACCGAGATGGGCGGCATCATCGCCCCGCCGGTACCGGCCTTCTACGCCCGCCCGCAATCCCTTTCGCAAATGGTCGATCACAGCCTTGGCCGTGTCCTCGACCTGTTCGGCCTCGACGCCGGTACCGCGCTGCGCTGGGGTGAACCCGGCCCGGCGTGCACCGGCCATTTCCCTGTCTCGAAGGAGCTCGCATGAACAGCCCACTCCAGCACCCGACCCCGAACCGCAAGATTCCCGTGACCATCCTCACCGGCTTCCTCGGCGCCGGCAAAACCACGCTGCTCAACTACATCCTCAAGGAAAACCACGGTCGCAGGATTGCCGTGATCGAAAACGAGTTCGGCGAAGTCGGCATCGACGGCGACCTGGTGCTCAGCTCCGAGACCGAGGAAATCTACGAAATGGTCAACGGCTGCGTGTGCTGCACCGCGGAAGTTCGCGAGGACCTGGTGCGCATCGTCCGCGAGCTGGTGGCGCGCCCGGTGCGGCTCGATCACATCCTCATCGAAACCAGCGGCCTGGCCGACCCGTACCCGGTGGCACAGAGCTTCTTCATCAACGATCCGATTTCCGAGGAAGTGGAGCTGGACGCCATCGTGGCCATGGTCGACGCCAAGCACATCACCCAGCACCTGGAGGACCTGCAGCTCGACGGCGCGGACAACCAGGCGGTGGACCAGATCGTCTGTGCCGACCGGATCGTCATCAACAAGATCGATCTGGTCAGCGCTGTCGAGGTGGAGAGCCTGAGCGAAAAGATTCGCGGCCTGAATGCCACGGCGGACCTGGTGACCTCCAGCTACGCCGCCATCGACCTGACGAAGATCCTCGGCGTCGGTGCATTCGAGTCAACCCAGAAGTTGATGGAGATCGGCGCGGACCACGCTCACCACGCCGATGAGCACCACCACGACCACGCGCACGACCACGACGATCTGGAGCACGCCCACGACCCCAGCGTGTCCTCCGTCGGCATCGCCGTGGATGGCGCGGTGAACCTTGGCGCCTTCCACCGCTGGATCAGCGAGCTGCGCGTCGAGCAGGCCGACAACCTGTACCGCATGAAGGGCGTGCTGGCGGTCAAGGATCAGGACCAGCGCTACGTGCTGCAGGGCGTGCACAGCCTCGTCGAGTTCCGCGCCTCCACCTCATGGGGCACGGAACCACGCTCCAGCAAGATCGTGTTCATCGGCCGCGACCTCGACCGTGCGGCCTTGAACCAGGGATTTGCGGCCTGTCTGGCCGGCTGAGAAACAGCATCGGCGCCGGTGGATGGCGGCTCCGGGCACGCAGAACGAATACCCCTCTCTACCCAATAAAAACAGCAAGAGGTGATTCCCCATGTCGTCAGCCAGTACCGTCTCCACCGTCCACCCAGTCGACCAGGTACTACCGGTCCGGCAAATGCTTACCCTCGGCCTGCAGCACATGGCCGTCTCGTACATCGGCGCCATTGCCGTGCCCCTGATCGTCGCCAGCGCCCTGAAGATGTCCGAAGCCGATACCGTGGTGCTGATCAGCACCACGCTGTTCTGCTCCGGCATCGCCACCCTGCTGCAGTGCGTCGGCTTCTGGAAGTTCGGCGTGCGCCTGCCGATCCTCCAGGGCGTGGCGTTCAGCAGCGTCGGCCCGGTCATCGCCATCGGCAGCGACCCGCAGGTGGGTTTCGCCGGGGTTTGCGGAGCGGTGATCGGCGCAGGGATCTTCACCCTGCTCGCCGCGCCGCTCGTGGGTCGATTGCGCCGGTACTTTCCACCGGTGGTCACCGGCTGCATCGTCACGGTGATCGGCCTGCAACTGTTCCCGATCGCCTATGAATGGATCGGCGGCGGCCGCCACGCCAGCGATTTCGGCGCGCCAACCTACCTGGCCGTCTCCGTGGTGGTGCTGGCGACCATCCTGCTGGTCAACCGCTACGGCACGCCGATGCTGCGCAACATGGCGGTACTGCTGGGCATGCTGGTGGGTGCGGGGCTGGCCTACGGCCTGGGCATGGGCAGTTTCCACAGCGTACAGGAAGCCCCCTGGCTGACCGTGCCCTACCCCTTCCACTTCGGCCTGCCGACCTTCAGCCTGATCCCGATCGCGACCATGGTGGTGGTGATGATCGTGCAGATGGTCGAGTCCATGGGGCTGTTCGTCGCCATCGGCGACATCGTCGATAAACCGGTGAGCGAGAAACAGGTGATCGGCGGCCTGCGCGCCAACGGGCTGGCGAGCACCATCGCCGGGATGTTCGCAGCGTTCCCGTTCATTGCCTTCATGGAGAACGTCGGGCTGGTGATCCTCACCGGCGTGCGCAGCCGCTGGGTGGTGGCGATCAGCGGGCTGCTGATGTGCTCGGTGGCGCTGGTGCCCAAGGCCGGGGCGATCATCGCCTCGATGCCCACCGCGGCTCTTGGCGGGGCCGGTGTCGCCATGTTCGGCGTGGTCGCGGCGGCCGGCATCCAGACCCTGGCCAAGGTCGATTACGAGCGCAACCGCTACAACGTGCTGATCGTCGGCTTCACCATCGTCGCCGCCCTGGTGCCGGTGATGGCGCCGACCCTGTTCAAGCAGTTGCCCGAGTGGGCTCAGCCGTTCCTGCACAGCAGCGTGGTGATCGCCTGCCTGGTGTCGGTGCTGCTCAACGCGGCGCTCAACGGCGTCAGCGCTCCCGATAGCCCGGCCAGCAAGTCCGCCTCCCACACCCTCTGACAGGAGAAGCCCATGACGCAACTGCAGAACACCCTGATCAAGAACCCGCAGGCGGTGATGACCGGCTTGCGCGGCCCCCTTGCCCGCGCCGGCAACGTCGACATACGCATCATCGACGGGCGCATAGCCGAAATGGCCCAGGGCCTGACGGCGCAACCTGGTGAGCGGGTCATCGACGCCCGTGGCGCGGTGGTGTACCCGGGCTGGATCAACACCCACCACCACCTGTTCCAGAACCTGCTCAAGGCAGTGCCGGCGGGCATGAACCAGGACCTGCAAGGCTGGCTGGCCAGCGTGCCCTATCCGCGCCTCAACCTCTTCACCCCGAAGCTGGCGCGGATCGCCGCGCGCCTGGGCATGGCCGAGCTGCTGCTGTCCGGGGTGACCACCTGCGCCGATCACCATTACCTCTACCACGCCCACGGCACCACCGAGACCGGCGACCTGCTGTTCGACATGGCCGAGGCCTTCGGCATGCGTTTCGTCCTGTGCCGGGGCGGTGCGCTGGAGTCGGCCAGCGCCCATCCGGGCTTCTCGAAAACGGCGCTGCAACCGGAGTCGCTGGAGCAGATGGTCGGCGACCTCGAGCGCCTCAAGTCGCGGTATCACCAGGACACCGCGGATGCGATGCGCCGGGTGGTGGTGGCGCCGACCACGCCGACCTTCTCGTTGCCGCCAACCCTGCTGCGCGAACTGGCGCACTGCGCACGCGGCCTGGGCCTGCGGCTGCACACCCACCTTTCGGAGACGCAGAACTACGTCAACTTCTGCCGCGAGAAATACAACTGCCTGCCGGTGGAATTCGTCGCCGAACACGAATGGCTCGGCCCCGACGTCTGGTTCGCCCACGCCGTGCACATGCAGCCGGGTGAGATCCGCATGCTGGCGCAGACCGGCACCGGCATCTCCCACTGCCCGGTGAGCAACGCACGGCTGGGCAGCGGCATCGCACCCGTGCCACAGATGTACGAGGCCGGTGTGCCGATCTCCCTCGGGGTCGACGGTGTGGCCTCCAACGAGTCCGGCAGCATGGTCGCTGAAGCGCATGCCGCCTGGCTGATCCATCGCGCGGAGCAAGGCGCGTCGGCCACCACGGCGGAAGACGTGATCCATTGGGGAACGGCCGGCGGCGCCAGGGTACTGGGGCTCGACGCGGTCGGCACACTGGCCGTCGGCCAGGCCGCCGACCTGGTGATCTACAGCCTGGATCATCCGCGCTTCTTCGGCTTCCACGATATCGCGCTGGCACCGGTGGCCGCCGGTGAGCCGATTGCGGTGCGCTACAGCATGGTCGGGGGACGGCTGGTGGTCGACGACGGGGTGATTCCGGGGCTGGACCTGGAACGCATGCGCGCCGAAGCCTGGGACGGCGTGCAGCAGCTGATGCAGATCGACGACTGATCCACCGGCTGCCCTCAGGCCGGCCCCCACTTCCCCACGGGACAACCCGAACGGCGCGGTTCACCGCGCCGTGCCGGCGGCCGCATGCCCTGCGCAAAGTCCCAGCGGGAAAAGAACCAGGAATCCCCCGTGCGAACGGGGTGATGACTCACGGGAAACAGAAGATGCAGAAATCTACCTTGCCTGCCTGCCAGGCGCTCGCCCTCGGCGTACTGTCGTTGACTGCGGTCACTTCGGCCCAGGCGGCCGAGTGGAGCGACAGCTCTTTCAGCTACCTGTACGGCACCCGTTTTGCCGAGCCCGGCATCGATGATTCGATCACCAAGAACATCGTCGAATTCACCTATGTCGACGGCTACCAGTACGGCGGCAACTTCCTCGACGTCCAGGCGCTGTTTTCCGACAGCAAGGACCCCGCTGAAGACAGCAACGACGGCGCCACGGAGTTCTATCTGGTGTACCGCCATCAACTGTCGCTCAACAAGGTTTCCGGCCGGGACTTCAAGTGGGGGCCGGTCCGCGACTGGTCACTGTCGGCCGGCCTCGACTGGAACACCAAGAACACCGCCTTCGCACCGGAAAAGCGCATGTTCGTCGTCGGCCCGACGCTCAACTTCAATGTGCCGGGCTTCTGGGACCTGAGCCTGATGTACCGCACCGAGAAGAACCACAATGGGCTGTCCTTCGCCCGCGAGCACGACATCCGCTTCGACGATACCTACTACGTGGAAACCGCCTGGGACACGCCTTTCCAGCTCGGCTCGGTATCGCTGAAGTTCAAGGGTTTCGCCAACTTCGTTCCGCCCAAGGGCAAGGACAGTTTCGGTAACGACACCGTCAGCGAAACACTGGTACACGCTGCCGTGCTGGTGGACGTCGGCGCGCTGACGTTCGGCAGGAAGAACACCCTCTTCGCCGGGGTCGGTTACGAGTACTGGAAGAACAAGTTCGGCAACAACTCCGCCAACACACCCGGCACCGAGGCCAATACGCCGTTCCTGAACCTGGAATGGCATCTGTAACTCGTCATGGAGCATAGAGGGGCCATGCTGCTTCGCCTCCCTCGCCCCTCGTGCGCCTTGAACCGACTGCGCACTTGCCAATCACTTTGGTCCCGGAGAGACCTTGAACAACTGACAAGCTGACTGAAACCCCGCCACAAAGATCGGGGCCGTTGACCTACAACATCCCCTGGGCTCCTAGGCCACCCTCAGCTATCGAAGACAACTCAATAACCCCAGAACTCAGGAAATGGCCCGCCGCTCAGCCACATTCAAGAACAAAAATACTTCCAGGAGCACAGCCAGGCGTTCAGATTAAAACAATCAATCAACTTTTATCGAGCAACCCGAACAGCGGGCAGCAGCCACTTTCCAACAACTGCTCAATTTTCGCACAAAGACCAATGAAGTCCTGCTCAACAAGGAATTTCGTCAGGCCGACCTCGATCACTTTCCAGATATGACACTATTCCAGATACGGGTACGCACCCGATCAATACTTGGCGGCACGGCCTCCAGCGGGTAGAGCGTTCCGATTATCTGCGGCGACGGATATACCTTGATGTCTGCCCTGAGGGATGGATCAACCAGTGCATCGGCGGCCTTGTTTGCGTTGGCATACTTGATTGCATTGGTGACCGAAGCCATCACTTCCGGCTGCAACAGGAAATTCATGAAGGCGTAGCCCGCCGCTTCATTCGGGGCGTCTGCCGGCATGGTTACCATGTCGAACCAGGTAGGTGCTCCCTCTTTCGGAACCACATAGTTGATCTGGATGCCGTTCTTTGCCTCAGCAGCGCTGGTGGCGGCCTCGAGGACATCACCCGAGAAGCCGACGACCACACAGATATCTCCATTCGCCAAGTCAGCCACATACTTCGACGAGTGGAAGTAGGTGACATTTCTGCGCATTTGCTTGAGCAGGACTTCTGCCTTCTTGTAGTCGTTCACGTTGGTGCTGTGGTGCGGAAGGCCCAGATAATGCAGAGCGATCGGCAGCATTTCCGGCGCGTTGTCAACCACCGCCACCCCACATCTGGACAACTTCTCCAGCAGTTCAGGCTTGAAGATCAGATCCCAGCTGTCCAGCGCCTGTTCAGGACCGAGGACCGCTCGTACCTTGTCCACGTTGTAGCCAATCCCGGTTGTTCCCCAGACATAAGGGAATCCATATTGATTACCCGGATCGTTGACTGCCGCCGCCTGAAGCAGTTCGGGGTCCAGGTTCTTCCAATTGGGCAATTTTGACTTATCCAGTTTTTTCAATGCACCACTCTTGATTTGCCGGGGCATGAAATGATTGGACGGAAACACTACATCATAACCTGAGTGACCGGTCATCAATTTGGCGTCCAATATTTCATTGCTGTCGTAAACATCATAGTGCGCATCAAGGGAAGTTTGTGCCTTGAAGTTGGCCATGGTGTCATCCGCAACGTAGCCACTCCAGTTGTAGATACGAACCTCGTCGGCGGCATGACTCATCGATGCCACCAGCATGAGAGGGAGAACTTTCTTCAGCATGGTATTACCTCTTTGTTTTTGTTTTAGGCAGCTACTGAATAACAGCACACGCAAGAACGCATGAAGGCCAATAATCATGCGCCCCACTACTTGCCACACGCATAGATTGGGCTGATGTCACTACCGGCCTATCGCCGATTACCGTTCGACAGCCCCACCATTAATCTGAATAAAGGCATCTGATCCGCCATTACCTGACGGTCAGCCATCGCCGACTGTTCAGTGCAACTATCGCCTCGCGAGCAGCAGGCAATGAGAGACCGATACCCCCGAAAGTGTGCACACTTCGCCAATTCCGCTTCGGACGCCCGTCGGTACGCACCAGAATCATCGACGTGTCTGCCAGAAGTGGCTGGACGAAGGCTAGTGAAATGCCTCAGCACCTGTCTTGTGCGCGGACCCGCATAGAAATTTGCTTCAGGTATTCCTTGGGCGTCAGCTGCATACGCTCGCGAAAACACTTGTAGAAAGCGGAAAGTGAGTTGAATCCAGCAGCGAAGGCCAACTCGTCCACTCGTTTCGGATTGCTGGTTTCCTCCAGACTATCGAGCAAATGCTGAAGCCGCGCCTGATTGACGTAACGATAGAAACTCTGGCCCAGTACTTGATTGAGAAGATGAGAAATCTGATTACGTGTGTAGCCGGTTGCGTCAGCCACCTGCTGCAGGTTCAATTCGGAGCCCAGATAGGGTTTCTGGCGTTGAAAATAGTCCTCCAAATCACTCGCCATGATCCCCATCTGACGTGCCGAAAGACCTAACCGGCTGAGTGCAGGACGGCTATCCGTCGCAACGGCCTCCCCAGCCTCGGTCCGCTCGATATTGGCATACTCGCTTACCTGCCTGACCAGGCCATCGCAGACGGTAATTGCCTCACTGGCGCGAAAAGAAACAAGGCCATTCCCGCCACGCAACCGAATCCGGTACTGGATGAATGCCGTGTGACCGTCGATACGAATGCGGTCAGTGTGTTCCAGCAACTCGCCGCTCAATCGGGGCATGCTTGAACGCACGAACTCTCGGAGCTCGCCCAGACGCATCAGCCGATTTCCTGCAAAGTCGTAATACTCGACATCCGGGTGATACAACCCCAGTACGGCCTCCAGATCGCACGCTTTCCAGCCCTCGCGGTAGCGCAGGATGGTCTCTCGGGTGCGCTCGGTTTGCGCGGCATCGTCGGGCAGTGAAGGGACCAGGCTCATGCGGGGTTGCTCATGTACTTTGAGTTGGATCCGCGAATGATAATTCGAAAGGGCAGGATTCCCAGAACATCCAGCTGAACAAATCCCCAATGGGGCAGCTTGGCTCTTCTGCGGTCGACACCCGCTTGTTGCCGGCTCAGATCATCCATGAACGGCAGTCATGGGGGGCGCTAACGTTCGTCGGCAACCGGCCGGGTTCACTGCCCGACGCCGATATCGCCGGCGCACCGCCCTGCCGGTCAGTCGAGGTGGACTTGTTGCGCGCGGCACGCCGAACAGGCCTTCATCCCGCTCATCACCGTGCGCGTTTCGGCGCGACGCCGGGACCTCGGATCGACAATCCTTCGTGCGCTGGAGTCTCAGTGCGGGGCCGCGAAATTGTTCACGTCGACGAATGCCTCGAATGAGCCAATGCGCAAGCTGCTCGGCAAGCACGGTTTCATGGGCAGTGGTCAGATCGAGAATCTGGATGAGGGCGATCCCGAGCTTGTGTTGGTGAAGCTCCACTCCCGACATCGCGCCAAGGTCGCTGACGACCAGGACCCGGCCGCTCCAGCGCTCAGTTCTTCGGCGCCTGCAACTGCCCCACGGCGCCGAGGAATATCTTCAGGGTCGCCTCCACCACCACGCCGATGGGCGCGGAGTAGCGGCTGCGCACCCAGGCCGCGGCGGCATGGATGGCCGAACCGGCCAGGGCCGCACCGACCAGCGCCATCTCGCGCGGATCATGGGAAGTGATCGGCACGCCTGCGCGCCCGAGGTACTCCATCATCAGCTCGGCGAACTCACCCATATGCCGGCTGTACAGCTCGTCCACCCTCGGGCTGACTCCCAGCACTTCGCGGTGGGTCACCTGGGCGAACTGGGGATTGGTCATGGCTTCGAAGAAGCAGGTCAGGCCCGCACGCAGGCGCGGCTCGACGCCGCCCTCCGCCGCGTCCAGCACCTGGCTCAGCCGCTCGCGGTAGTCGCCCATGAGCTGCTCGTAGCAGGCCACCAGCAGGTCCTCCATGGTCGCGAAGGACTCATAGAAGTAGCGGTTGGTCAGGCCCGTCGCCGCCGTGAGGGTGCGCATGGTTGTGGCGTGGTAGCCCACGGTCCCGAACAGCTCGATACCGGCTTCGATGAAGCGCTGCCGCCGCTGGGCGGCGCGCTCGGCCACTGCCACACCGGAATAGGTGCGCTCCGACGACGCATCGGCGGGGGAAGGTAATTCACTCATGGCGCAATCCTACTCCTTGACAACAAGCGTTGTCACACTCCAGAGTTAACTGACAACAATCGTTGTCACAACCGTTCGCTGTCACAGCCATTCGTTGCCACAACCATCCGTTGCCACAACCAGAGTGCGACTCGATGACTACAACAAAAAACCACAGCCCTGCTTCCGTCGACGTTCTGATCATCGGCGCCGGCATCTCCGGCATCGGTGCCGCCTACCACCTGCAGAAAGACTGCCCGGCCCTCTCCTACACCATCGTCGAGGCCCGCGCCGACCTGGGCGGTACCTGGGACCTGTTCCGCTATCCCGGCATCCGCTCCGACTCCGACCTCTTCACCTTCGGCTACGGCTTCAAGCCGTGGAAGGAGGACAAGGCTATCGCCGACGGCGCCTCGATCAAGGCCTACATCGCCGAAACCGCCCGCGAGAATGGCATCGACCGGAATATCCGCTTCCAGCACCGGGTGACCGACACCGACTGGTCGAGCGAACGGCAACGCTGGCGGGTCACGGTCCATCGCGAGGACACCCAGGAAACACAGATCATCGAGGCGCGCTGGATCTTCACCGCCGCCGGCTACTACCGCTACGACCAGGGCTTCGCCCCCGACTTCCAGGACCAGGAGCAGTTCCTGGGGCAGATTGTGCACCCCCAGCACTGGCCGGAGAACCTCGACTACCGCGGCAAGCGCGTGGTCGTCATCGGCAGCGGCGCTACGGCGGTGACCCTGATTCCCTCGATGGCAGCCGAGGCCGCGCATATCACCATGCTGCAGCGCACACCGACCTATGTGCTGCCGGTGCCCGCGCAGGACCCGATCGCGCGCCGGCTGCGTCCGTGGCTGGGCGTCGACCTGGCGTTCGCCCTGACACGCCGCTTCAACATCGCCAAGCAGCGCTGGGTCTATGCCTTCTGCCAGCGCTTCCCGAACAAGGCCCGCGAAATCATCCATAAGCTGAACACGCGGATGCTGCCCGAAGGCTACCCGGTGGACGTTCACTTCAACCCGCCCTACAACCCCTGGGAACAGCGCATGTGCGCCGTGCCCGGCGGCGACCTGTTCCGGGTGATTTCCTCGGGCAAGGCGTCGATCGTCACCGACCATATCGAACGCTTCACCCCGAGCGGCATCCAGCTTCGCTCCGGCGAGCATCTCGAAGCCGACCTGATCGTCACCGCCACCGGCCTGAACCTGCAGCCGCTGGGCGGTATCCAGCCGAAGATCGACGGCCGGCCGGTGCCGCTGTCGCAGTGCGTCACCTACAAGGGCATGCTGCTCAGTGGCATCCCCAACTTCGCCATCGCGATCGGCTACACCTCCTCGTCGTGGACGCTGAAGATCGGCCTTCTGTGCGAGCACTTCACGCGGTTGCTCGGCTACATGCACAAGCGCGGCTACGAGGTCTGCACACCGAGGGCAGATCCGTCGATGAAGACCGAACCACTGCTGAACTTCGGCGCCGGCTATGTCCAGCGCTCCCTCGACAAACTGCCCCGGCAGGGCAGCACGCCTCCCTGGTCCATGTCCTGGAGCTACGCCGCCGACGTGAAGGTGTTCCGCAAGGGCCGCATCGACGACCCCGCCCTGGAGTTCGTTTCCGCCAAGGTGGGAGGAGCCCGCGCATGAGCCTGGCCCAGCACGAAGAGCGCTTCGCCACACTGCCCAACGGCCTGCGCCTGTGCTATTCGGAGCACGGCAGCGAGGCAGCACCCGCACTGGTGCTGATCGCCGGACTCGGCCTGCAGATGGTCTACTGGCCCGCCGCACTGATCGACCGACTGGTCGAGAGCGGGCTGCGGGTGATCTGCTTCGACAACCGCGACGCCGGGCGCTCCGGCCGCAGTTCGACGCCTCATCCGAGCCAGTTCCAGCAGTTGCGCGGCAAGGCCCCGGACGCCTGCTACGGCCTGGAGCAGATGGCCGACGACACCGCCCAGTTGCTCGAGTACCTGAACATCGGCGCCGCCCACCTGGTCGGCATGTCCATGGGCGGGATGATCGCCCAGACCCTCGCCTACCGCCATCCGGGCCGGGTGAAGTCGCTGGTGTCGATTTTCTCGACCACCGGCAATCGCCGCGTCGGCCAGCCCGCCTACTCGACGCTCTGGCGCCTGTCGCGGGCCAGGGCGCCGCAGACACGGGACGAAGCAATCGCCAGCTACCGCGCGATGATGAGCCACATCGGCGACGCCAACGCACCGGATGCACTGGCCCAGTGGCAGGACTACTCCGCACTGGCCTGGGCGCGCAACGGCGAGCGCGCCGACGCCCGGGCGCTGTTCCGGCAGATCGGCGCGATCCTCCGCTCCGGCGACCGCACGCCCCACCTGAAAACCATCCGCGCCCCCAGCCTGGTGCTCCACGGCGACCTCGACCGGATGGTCCACCCCAGCGGCGGCGAAGCCACCGCCCGGGCGATTCCCCATGCGGCCCACCAGGTGATCCGGGGCATGCGCCACCAGATCGACTCGCTCCAGGCACATCAGCTCTCCCGCTTGATCACCGACCACATCCAGCGCACTCAGGACAACAACCATGAAACTCGATAATCAGGTTGCCGTACTCACCGGGGCAGCCAGCGGCATCGGTCGCGCGCTCGCCGAGCAACTCGCCGGGAAAGGCTGCCACCTGGCCCTGGTCGACCGCGACGAAGCCGGCCTGCGCGAGACCCTCGCCCGCCTCCCCCGCACCGGCCGCCACATCAGCCTGCATGTGCTCGACCTGGCGCAACGGGATGCCGTTCGCCAGCTCCCGGAACAGGTGCTGCAGGAACACCCGACGGTCCATCTGGTAATCAACAATGCCGGAGTGGCCGTCGGTGGCAGCTTCGACCGGGTGAGCGAGGAAGACTTCGACTGGCTCATGGCGATCAACTTCCACGCCGTCGTCGACATCACCCGCGGCTTCCTCCCGGTACTTCAGCGCAACGGTGCGCCCGGCAAGTTCGTCAACCTGTCCAGCCTCTACGGCCTGGTCTCCCCACCCGGCCAGGCCGCCTACAGCGCGAGCAAGTTCGCCGTGCGCGGTTTCAGCAACTCCCTGCGCCACGAATTGCGCGGCAGCAACGTGGACATGATGGTCGTCCATCCCGGCGGCATCGCCACCTCCATCGCCAGGAATGCCAAGGCGCCGAAGGACATCGATCCGGTGGAGGTCGAACGCCAGCGCAAGGAGATGGACCGCCTGCTGCGCATGCCACCATCCAAGGCCGCCGGCATCATCCTCAATGGCATCGAGAAAGACCGCGCACGGGTCATCGTCGGCATGGACGCGCTGCTCCTCTCGATCATCGAGCGGCTGGTGCCGGTGAACTACTGGGGCATCGTCGAGCGGCTTATGAACCAGCGCAGCAAGGCGAGGTAAACCCCTCCCCCGCAGGCCGATCCCGAGGCCAGCCGAGCTGGCCTCTTTGCTCCGCACCATCTCCGACGCGTATGGCGTTCGCTGCGCCGGCCAGGAAGGAACCGGGAGGCGATTCGAGCAGGAGCGTTGAGTCTGAACGGGCACCAACCTGCGGCCATCCGCTGGCGCGCCGGGTATGATCGGGTTTCCCCAGACTTCAGCGAGCCCTGACCGTGAGCAGCACCCTTCCCTTCGGCACCGGCGATGCCTCCTACCAGGCCGCTGGCGGCATCGACGGCCTGCGCCGGCTGGTCGACGACTTCTACCGGTTGATGGATGAACTGCCAGAGGCGGCCGACCTGCGCCGCCTGCACCCGCAAAGCCTGGAACAGTCCCGCGACAAACTGGCCTGCTTCCTCAGTGGCTGGCTGGGCGGCCCAAGGCTGTTCAGCGAAAAATACGGTTCGATCTCCATCCCGTCCTTCCACGCCCAGTGGCCCGTCGACGAAGCCCTCAGCGCCGCCTGGCTGGGCTGCATGGAGCGCGCCATTGCCCTGCAGCCCTTCACGCAGGAGTTCGCCGACTACCTGCTGACGCAACTGCGCGTACCGGCGCACCGGGTGGTGCAGGCGAGCCAGGCGCGGCACCGCTGAGGCAGCGCCGCCTACCCGGCCCTGGTCTACCCGAAAGGTCTCCGGTCGGTGACTGCCCGTCGCTACTGACAGAAACCAGCCAATAGCAGACCTGTGAAGATCTCGATCGCGCCCTGGCGTAATCACCACTCCCCACATTTCGTTTTTCTTGCCGATGCATCAAGGCCCACTTAAGATGCGATAACTTCTCATATGCAAGTCGTTATCACGCAAGGATTCGCGTTGCCCTCTCCGTCTGTCTCCAGCACCCGGCACACCGAGCTCCAGACCCTGTATCTCGATCATCACGCCTGGTTGCTTGGCTGGTTGCGCAAGCGGCTGCGTCATGCGGATAACGCTGCCGATCTGGCCCACGATACATTTGTGCACATCCTCGGCAAGCCGCTACCACTGCAGGAGGTACGGCAACCTCGCGCCTGGCTGAGTGTCATCGCAAGAGGACTGCTGATTGACCGAGTGCGCCGCCAACGCATCGAGCAGGCCTATCTGGAGGCTATCGCCTGCTTGCCCGAGGCGGAGGTGCCTTCCCCGGAAACACAGCTGATCCTGCTGGAAACCCTCGCATGCATCGATGCCCTGCTCGATGGCTTGGCACCGAAGGTACGCAGCGCGTTCCTGCTGTCGCGGCTGGAGGGTCTGGGCTACAAGGAGATCGCCGAACGTCTGGGCGTGAGCCTGAGCTCGGTGGAGAAATACATGGCCACCGCTATCCGCCACTGCTTCCTGGCCCAGCGATGAGCAGCAGAGAGTTGCCGGATGCGGTGCTCGACCAGGCCATCGGCTGGCTGGTGCGTCTGCAATCGGGCTATGCGGACGAACGAGCGCACGCCGACTGTCTGCTCTGGCGGCAGGCCGATCCCCTACACGAAACCGCCTGGCAAGCCTTGCAGTCCAGCGAATCGGCCTTCGGGCGCGTGGCCGAACTACCCGGCGGGGTCGCGCTGGATATCCTGCAGCGTCTGCAAGGCAAGCGCCACAGCCGCCGCCAGGCCCTCAAGATGCTGGGTTTCGGCGTGGCAATCAGCGGCCTGGGTGGTTGGGGAATGCGCGAGCGCCCGCTGGCCACCTGGGGCGCAGACTACGTCACCGGCGTCGGCGAACATCAGCAGTTCTTTCTGGGCGACGGCACTCGTCTGCAACTCAATACCTCCAGCGCAGTGGACGTGCTATTTACCGCACAGCGACGAACGATCACCTTGCTGCGTGGCGAGATCTTCATCGACTCGGGGAAGGACAGTGACGCACCGGCGGGGTACCGCAGCCTCTGGGTAGAGAGCCGTCATGCCCGATTGCAGGCTATCGGCACTGCCTTTTCCGTACGCGATGAAGCCAACGCGACTCGCCTGCGGGTCGAGGACGGGATCGTCGCCATCCATCGCGCAGAGGCGCAGCCGATCCGGGTGATGGCGGGCGAGGAATATCTGATCCTCGACTCCAGCACTCGCCAGGTCGAACACAGCCCCCTGAACGCCAGTGCCTGGACACGTGGCCAGCTTGTGGCGAAACGGATGCGAATGGCCGATCTGATCGAGGAAATCGGACGCTACCGTCAGGGATGGCTCAGTTGCGACCCGTCCATTGCCGACCTGGAAGTCTCGGGCGTCTTCCAGCTCGACGACATCGACAACGTCCTCGACGCCCTGAGCGATTCAATGCCTCTGCGCGTCCAGCGCTTCACAGCGCTGTGGACTCGTGTGGTCGCTCGCTGAACTGAATGCAAAAACTTCTCGATAACGATTACGGGTTTTTCCGAGCCCTTCGGCAAACAGGAAAACACACTGTCATTGCCAAGGAGCGCGTTGTCCATGTCATCTCTTTCCTCGCCGCCGCGAGCATTTCGCCGTGCCACCCTCGCCCTCACCCTTCGCAGCATTCTGCTGGGTAGCGCCACGGTCGGGTCACTGGCCAGCTACAACGTGCAAGCCGAGCAATCCTCCTCCCATCGCTATGATCTGCCTGCCAGCTCTCTGGAAGACTCGTTGAACGGCTTCGCCCAGGCTGCCGGCATCACGCTGCCATTCGACCCCGCGCTGACTCAGGGCAAGCGGGCTTCTGCCTTGCGGGGAGAATTCGAGGTTCAGGAGGGCCTGAACTACCTGCTGAAAGGCACGGGGCTGACTGCCGAAAGGAATGCCAGCGGGAACTGGAGCATCCGTCGTGCCCCTGCCACCGAAGCGGCACTGGAATTGAGCGATCTTACCGTGGTCGGCCAAGGACTCGGCGCGACCTCCGAGGGGACAGGCTCGTACACCACCGGCAGCTCCAATAGCGCCACTGGACTGAACCTCTCGCTACGCGAAACGCCGCAGACAGTCAGCGTAATCACCCGTCAGCGCATGGACGACCAGAACCTGCGCAGCCTCGGCCAGGTGCTGCAGCAGACGCCTGGCATCAATGTGCAGAGCCCCGGCAGCGAGCGCCTCTATGTGTTCTCCCGTGGCCTGGCGGTGGACAACTACCAGTACGACGGCATGCCGACGACTTCCTTCGCCTTTACCCAGGCGTTGCCACAGGCACTGTCGGACATGGCCATCTACGACAGGGTGGAAGTACTGCGCGGGGCGACCGGCCTGTTGTCGGGCAGTGGTGATCCGTCCGGTACGGTCAACCTGGTGCGCAAGAAACCCACCAGCAACTTTCAGGGACATGTCGAGGCTGGCATCGGCTCGTGGGATCTGTATCGGGGCGAGGTCGATGTCTCCGGCCCGCTCAACGCCGGCGCATCAGTGCGAGGTCGCGCGGTGGCGGCTTATCAGCAGGGCAACAGCTTCACCGACTATTTGCAGCAGGAGAAGACCATCGGTTACGGCGTGCTCGAAGCCGATCTGGACGAAGACACCCTGCTGACTGTCGGCCTTGACTACCTGCGCAGCGACCCACGTGGTTTCTCCACCACCGGCCTGCCCGTGGTGGACAGCCAGGGCAACCAGTTCAAGGCATCCCGCCATGCGAACCCTGCCAGTCGCGACAGCACCAACCTGCAGGAGTCGGTCAATGCCTTCGCCTCGCTGGAGCGCAAGTTGGCCTACGACTGGAAGCTGAAGGTTTCAGCCAACTACCTGTACGGCACCCGCGATTACGACTCGATCATTGTCGGTACCACCACCGGTTTCGTAAACGCCCAGACCGGCAACGGCCTGACCTACACCGCGACCAAGGGCGACAACACCCAGGAGCAGAAAGGGCTGGATGTGATGGCCAGCGGTCCCTTCCAATGGCTGGGTCGCGAACACGAACTGGTCTTCGGCTTCAACCTCCAGGACTACGAGAACCGCCGTAACGGCTTCGGCAATCTGTTGCCCAATGGCACCAGCAACAACGGAGTCAGTGGCAAGCCGGTCAACATCTACACCTGGGACAACTACGCACCGACCGCCAGCTACAACTTCAACCGTGAGGATGACAATATCGACCAGTGGCAGACCGGCGTGTACCTGGCGACGCGGCTCAAGCCCACCGACGATCTTTCGGTGATCCTCGGTTCTCGGGTTTCCGATTACCGTTACGATGCAGAGTTGGTCTACCACGTTGCCAGTCTGGTGCCGTACGGCACCGACGATCAGGTGCGCGTCCACGGCGAAGTCACGCCCTACGCCGGCATCGTTTACGACCTAAACGACAACCACTCGGTGTATGCCAGCTACACCAGCATCTTCAAGCCGCAGCCCTACCGCGACCGCTCCGGCAAGCTGCTCGACCCGCGTCAGGGCGACAACTACGAGATCGGCCTGAAAAGCGAGTTCTACGACGGCCGCCTGAATACCTCGGCGGCACTGTTCGAGGTCAAGCTGGACAACGACGCCATCGCCGACGGTACCGTAGAAGGCAATGACCTCATTACCGCCTACCGCGCCTCGAAAACCACCACCAAGGGCATCGACCTGGAAGCCAGCGGAGAGCTGCTGCCGGACTGGAATCTGGCAGCCAGCTATAGCCATAGCGTGGTCAAGGACGCCGATCACGAGCGCGTAAAAACCACCATTCCCACTGATCTGGTGAAGGTTTTCACCACCTACCGCCTGCCCGGCGAACTGGAAAGACTGACCATCGGTGGCGGGGTCAACTGGCAGAGCGGTATCCACATGACCGTAGACTCCTGGCGCCTGCCAGGGCCGGCGAAGGTCAAACAGAGTGACTACGCCACCGTCAACCTGATGGGCCGTTATGACATCACCCGCCAATGGTCGGCCACTGCGACAGTCAACAACCTGTTCGACAAGAAGTACATCAGTTCACTCGACGAGAACTTCTACAGCGGATCCTGGGGCGATCCACGCAACTTCATGCTGAGTACGCGTTACGAGTTTTAACCACTTGAGCGCCTGAAAAACTCGCTGGCTGAAACTTCCCACTCAGCGTCGAAAGATGCCCCACCCAGTGGAGCATCTTGCTCGGATGCCTCGAGCGCGGTGTGGAGCCAGCGTCCGCTATGGGTCGGTAGCGGCCTCGCGTGAGATTCTGCGAATCAGCCAGTAACAGACGCCGAGGGAGGACCACAACACCGGGCCTCGCCGGCCCGGTGAACGGTTTGACAGCTGCTCAGGCCGACGTCATCAAGTCGCTGAAGACCTGCAGGTGATGGTCATCGTCGCCCAGCTGACGGGCGACCATCAGCAAGTGCTTGGCATGATGCGAGAGCTGGTATTCCCAGGTCAGGCCGATGCCGCCATGCAGCTGCACGCTCTCGTCAGCGATCAGGCGAGCCACGCGACTGACGATGTACTTGGCCGCCGCCAGGGCGCGGCTGCGCTCGATGCTATCGGGTTCATCGGCCAGGCAAGCGGCGAGCAGCGCCATGGAGCCGGCCTGGTCCAGTTCGATACGCAGGTCGACCATGCGGTGCTGCAGGGCCTGGAACTTGCCGATCACGCTGCCGAACTGCTGGCGCGTCTTCAGATAGTCGAGGGTCAGCGCGCAGGCCGCTTCCATGCTGCCGACCGCCTCGGCGCACTGCGCGGCGATTGCCCGTCCCTGCTGGTAACGCAGCGGGGCCAGAGCGCCGCCTTCCGTGCCCAGCAGGGCGGCGCTGGGCACGAACACCTGGTCCAGGTACAGGTCACAGGCCATGCGCCCGTCCAGCGTCGGGTAGTCCCGGCGACGCACGCCGGGGCTGTCGGGGTCGACCAGGAACAGGCTGATCCCCGCCTCGTCCAGCGGCTCGCCCTCGGTGCGTGCCGATACCAGAATCAGCCCGGCACTCTGTCCACCGAAGACCACACTCTTGCGTCCGTCCAGCAGCCAGCCGCCGGACGTGAGGCTGGCGGTGCTGTGGACATCGTGCAGCAGGTAATGGCTTTGCGGCTCATCGACGGCCAGCGCCAGTTGCAACTCGCCGCTGGCGACTCGCGGCAGCAATTCGGCGCCCTGTGCCGGGTTGGCCAGTTGCGCCAGCAGGCCGCCGGCGTACACCACAGAGTACAGGTAGGGCTCCAGGCACAGGCCACGGCCCAGCTCGGCGCAGACCAGGCCCACTTCCACGCCCTGTCCGGCAAATCCGCCATGGGCTTCGGCAAACGGTACGGCGCACAGCCCCAGCTCACCCAGTTGCGCCCAGAAGGCCCGGCTGAAGCCGTCCGGTTCGCGCCGGTTGGCCTCGCGCTGCTCGAAGCCGTAGTGGTCGCGCACCAGGCGCGCCGCGGTGTCCTGCAGCATCTGCTGCTCTTCGCTCAATTTGAAGTCCATGCTGCGGGCTCCTTACAACTCAAGGATCATCTTGGCGATGATGTTCTTCTGGATCTCGTTGGATCCGCCGTAGATCGAGGCCTTTCGCGAGTCTAGGTACTGGTAGGCGGCAGTGGCGCTGTCGGTGCTGTGCAGCACCTCGCCCGGCCTGTCCTCCAGACCCAGTTCGTCCTCCAGGAAGGGCAGCGCGTAGCTACCCACGGCCTTGGTCAGCAGGTAGACGATCTGCTGGCGCACCTCGGTGCCCTTGATCTTGAGGATCGAGCTTTCGGCACCCGGCACTCCGCCATCGCGGGCAGCCACCAGCGCGCGCAAGTTGCTCATGTCGGCTGCCATCAGTTGCATCTCCACGGCGGCGACCTGTGCCCGGAACAGCGGGTCTTCGAGCAGCGGCCGGCCGTTACGCAGCTCCTGCGCCGCCACCTGCTTGAGCTTGCGCAGCAGCACCTTGGTCTGGTTGATGCCGCCGATGCTGGTGCGTTCGTGGGTCAGCAGATACTTGGCGCAGGTCCAGCCTTCGTTCTCGCGGCCCACCAGGTTTTCAACCGGGACTCGTACGTTGTCGAAGAACACTTCGTTGACCTCGTGCTCGCCGTCCAGGGTGATGATCGGCCGCACCGTTATGCCCGGTGTCTTCATGTCGATCAGGAGGAAACTGATGCCGCGCTGCTGGGGCGCCTCTGGATCGGTGCGGACCAGGCAGAACATCCAGTCGGCGTAATGCGCCAGGGTGGTCCAGATCTTCTGGCCGTTCACCACGTAGTGATCGCCGTCGCGCACGGCGCGGGTCTTCAGCGCGGCCAGGTCGGAGCCGGCACCCGGTTCGGAATAGCCCTGGCACCACCAGTCGGAGCTGTCGAGGATGCGCGGCAGAAAGCGCGCCTTCTGCTCCGGCGTACCGAAGCGGATCAGCACCGGCGCCACCATCTTCGCGCCGAAGGCGACCACCCGTGGCGCGCCAGCGGCGAAGCACTCTTCCTCGAAAATATGTTTCTGCACGGCGCCCCAGCCCGGGCCGCCATACTCCGCGGGCCAGCCCGGCACCAGCCAGCCGCGCCGGTTGAGGATGCGCATCCAGCGCACCTGGTCTTCCTTGCTCAGGCGCTTGCCGGCGAGGATGCGTTGCGCCAGCTCCGGGGGCAACTCGGCACGCAGGAACGCGCGCACCTCTTCGCGGAACGCCTGTTCCTCGGGAGTGAAGTGGATATCCATCAGTGAACTCCTGGTACCGGGCCGCCGACTGCGGGCGGCCCCGGGCAAGTCATTGGTCGAAGACGATCACCGAGCGAGCCAGCTCGCCGCGACGCAGTTCATCGAAGGCCTGGTTGATCTGGTCCAGGCGGATGCGCTGGGAAATCATCTCGTCGAGCTTGAGCCGGCCGGCCATGTAGAAATCCACCAGCGCGGGCATGTCCACCGGGAAGCGGTTGGACCCCATCAACGAGCCCTGCAGGCGACGTTCGTGGAGCAGCTGGTAGGGGTCGACCTCGATCTTCAGCCCCGGTTTGATCATGCCGATGATGGTGGCGGTGCCCCCGCGCGCCAGCATGCCGAAGGCCTGCTCGGCAGTCTGCTTGAGGCCGATGCACTCGAAGGCGTGATGCACGCCGCCACGGGTCAGTTCCAGCACCTGCTTCACCGCGTCGCCGCCCTTGCCGTTGACCACATCGGTGGCACCGAACTGGCGGGCCAGTTCCAGCTTGGAGTCGAGCATGTCGATGGCGATGATCCGCCCGGCCCCGGCCAGTGCCGCGCCATTGATCGCCGCCAGGCCGATACCGCCACAACCGATCACCGCGACCGTTTCGCCAGGACGGACCTTGGCCGTGTTGAACACCGCACCGGTACCGGTGGTAACGGCACAGCCGAGCAATGCGGCGCGGTCCAGCGGCATGTCGCGGCGGATCGCCACGCAGGCGTTCTCGTGCACCAGCATCTGCTCGGCGAAGGCCGAGAGGTTGACGAACTGCGGCATGGGCTTCTGCGCATAGCTCAGGCGCGGTTCTTCGTCCTTGTCACGCTTGGTCTCCGGCGACACGCAGCGCGACAGGTGGCCCGTCACACAGTGTTCGCAGTGGCCGCAGAACACCGTCAGGCAGGTCACCACGTGATCGCCGGGTTTGACCGTGCGCACCTCGGAGCCGACCTGCTCGACGATGCCGGCGGCCTCGTGGCCGAGCACCATGGGGCCAGGATAGGGATAGGAGCCGTCGATCACGTGCAGATCCGAATGGCAGACGCCCACGGCGACGGTACGGATCAGGACTTCGCGCGGACCGGGCTTGCTGATGCCGACGTCTTCGATGCTCAGCGGCGCGCCGACCTGGTGGAATACAGCTGCTTTCATGGTGTGCCTTCTCGACGGTAGGGGAATTCGACAGTGACGGGAGCCGGCGAGGATCAGCCGGCGCGGTAGAGGGCCCTGGCGTGGCTGAAGGTGCGGAAGCCATCGATGCCGTGGTAGGCGCCCATGCCGCTGTGGCCGACGCCACCGAAGGGCAGGCTTTCCAGCCCGGCGTGGTGCATCACTTCGTTGAGCGTCACGCCGCCGGAACAGGTGCGTTCGAGCACTGCACGCTCCTCGCCGGCATCGCTGCCGAACCAGTACAGGCCGAGGGGGCGCGGGTGGGCGTTGACGTAAGCGATAGCCTCGTCGAAGTGGCGATACGGCTTGATCGGCAGGAGCGGCCCGAAGATCTCGTCCTGCATGACCTGCAGGCCTTCGCCGGGGTCACGCAGCAGGGTCGGCGCAAGCTTGCGACGCGCGGGATCGAGTGTTTCACCGGCCGGGTTGAGTTCGACCAGTTCGACGCCCGCAGCCTGCGCCTCGTCGAGGTAGCCGCGCAGGCGCTGGTAATGGCGGGCGTTGATGACGGCGGTGTACTCGGGGTTGTCCGCCAGCGTCGGGAAGACCTTGGCGACGACAGCGCGGGCGATCTCGACGAAGGCGTCCAGCGACTCCTCGGGGACCAATACGTAGTCCGGCGCCACGCACAACTGGCCAGCATTCATCAGCTTGCCGAGCATGATCTTGCTGGCCGCACTCTTCAGGTCGGCCGAGCGGGACACGATCGCCGGCGACTTGCCGCCCAGCTCCAGGGTCACCGGCACCAGGTTCTCGGCGGCCGCGCGCAGCACATGCCGGCCAATGCTGCCGGCGCCGGTGAACAGCAGGTGGTCGAAGGGCTGGCGGCAGAAAGCCTGGCCGACTTCCGCCGGGCCGGTGACCACCGCCACCTCGTCCTCGGCATAGACCTCACGGATCATCCGGGCGATCAGTGCCGAGGTCTGCGGGTTGAACTCCGAAGGTTTGATCATGACCCGGTTGCCCGCTGCCAGCGCACCGGCCAAGCCCTTGAAGACCATATTGGCCGGTACGTTCCAGGCAGTGACGATGCCCACCACGCCCAGCGGCTGGTACTGCACCCAGGCCTCGCCGCGCGGCGCCTGGCGGCGCTCCGGCTGCATCCATTGATGCAACTCGTCACGGGTCTGCCGCAGGGTGGCCAGCGGCGACAGCACGTCGCTATGGCGCGAGAAGGTCGGGCTGCGCTGGCCGAAGTCCGCGTCGAGCGCTTCGATCAGCGCCGCTTCATGACGGACCAGCAGGTCGATGGCGCGGTCGATCAACTCGATGCGCTGCTCGGCGCTCCACGGCTCGCCCGCGCGGCTGGCGGCGTGCTGGCGCTGCAGGATCGCACGGATCGCGGCGTCATCCGGGTGGGCGGTGGCGGTCATGGCAGAGGCTCCTCAGCTGGGCAATCGGGCCGGCGGACAGCGCCGGCGAGTCGCTGCAATGGTTGGGGCTATGCCCGCCCCAGGGCGCCACCCGGATCAGGTGGTTCGGCCTCAGGCGAGCAATCCACGGGCCTTGGCGAAGGCGATCGCCTGGGTGCGCCGGCTGGTGCCGAGCTTCGCGTTGATGTTCTTGGCGTGGTACTTGACGGTATTCACCGAGAGGAACAGGGCATCGGCGATTTCCTGGTTCGACAGGCCCTCGGCGAGCCGCTCGAGTACCGCCGCTTCACGGGCCGTCAGCTCCTCCTGATAGCCGCCGGCGTCGGCCCCCTCCTCTTCGATTTCCTGCTGTTGCCGGAAACGCAGCACCTCCGCGCGCAGCTGGCCAAACCCGCTCCGGCTGCAGTGCTCGACGATCACCCGCAATCGCGCCGCCGCCTGCTCGCGCCGCCCCAGGTGGTGCTCTGCCTGCGCCACCAGCCATTGCACCTCCAGGCTCAGGGTGGGCGGCAGCAGGGTCGACAGCGCGCCCCCCACCGGGTACTGCCCGGCGAGCAGGCCACCGGCATCGAGCACGCCACGCCAGTCTCGCCGTTGCGCCAGGCCCTTCAATTGCTGCAGGGCCAGCGCTGGCTGGTAGCAGGGCCGGTCGATACCGGCGCACTGCATGGCCCGCTCGCCACGCCGGACCTGGGCCTGCGCCAGGGCCGGGTTGCCGCGACGACCAGCCACCTCGGCCAGTCCCAGGTAACTGCCCAGCACGAAGGGCGCGTCGCAATCGCGTAGGTGCGGCTGGGCGGCCCGCAGCGTCAGGTCGGCGTCCTCCACGGCGCCCTGCGCCAGCAATAGATCAGCGCGAGTGAGCATCAGGCGCCCCAGTACCGGGTCCCAATCCAGCCCGGCCTGCGCGCGCCCCTGCAGCCCATCCTCGAGCAACAGCCCGGCCAGCTCCAGCTCACCGGCCAGCATCAGCCCGCGCAGGCACTCGCCCTGCAGCAACGCCTCGCTGTCCTGGCAGCCCTGCCGGCGCGCCTGCTCCAGCGCGGCGTGCCAGTGCGCCTGCGCCTCCCGCACGCGACCGCTGGCCTGCAGAACCCGTCCCAGGGTGAACTGGCAGAGCAGGTGCGACAGCCAGTCCCTCGGCTCGTCCCCCAGGTTGGCCAGCGCCTCGCGGCAGTGCCGCTCGGCCCCATCAAGTTCACCGCGGAACGCCTGGACGCCACCGACAAGGGCTTGCCAGTGCGCCAGCAGCAGACAGTTATGCTCCGCGGTGGCCGCCGGCAGGAAGCGCGACAGGCCAGCCAGGCTGCGCTCGGCTTCGCCGACCCGACCACTGAGCAACAGCGCCAGCGAACTGAGGTAGATCAACCGTGGGGTGCCCTCCAGCAGCTCGCCAGGCAGTTGCCGACGCCACTCCAGCACGCGCCGCAAGTGACGGTCGGCGAGTTGCCAGCTCGGCTTCAGGCGCTCGATATAGGTCGCCGCCACCTCGGGCTGCCGCGCCCGCAGGGCCTGGTCGATGGCGTCGTGCAGCTGACCTGCCAGGCTGAGCAGGCGGCAGGCGTGCAAGCGCAGGCGCGCCAGCTCCTCCGGTGCGATGGCATCGTGCAGCAGGCTGGCGACCAGAGGCTGGACGCGGTACCAGTGTTCCTCCGCGTCCAGCGGCTGGATGAACACCTGCAGGTGCAGCAGACGGCCCAGTGCCTGGGCGCCGGCACCAGCTTCCCAGAGCTGGGCGCAAAGCTCGGCGGAGAACCTGGGCAGGTGGCACAGGCCATGGAACACGCGGCGCTCCCCGTCTGTCAGGCGCACCAGCACTTCGCGTTGCAGGTAGTCGCGCAGCAGTGTCCTCCCCTGGCTGTTGCCGGCCAGCAGAAGGCAGCCGGCACCCCACCAGCCGCCGCACCTCAGCCAGATGTCCTCGCGCTGCGCTTCGTCGGCATCAGCCGCGAGACGGCGGCAGACCGCCTCGTAATCGCGGTGTGACATGCACAGTTGAGCCACGCCCAGCTCCAGAAGGTCCCCTCGCAACAACAGCGATGGCAGGTCCCACGCGGGCCGCTGGCGACAGCTGACGCTCAGGCGTACACGGCATTCCGGCAGGTGCAGCAACTGCTCGAACCAGTTATTCAGTTCAAGGCACAGGTCACCCGCCAGATCATCCAGCACCAGGCGTAACGGGCGGCCCGGCAGACCGAGCAGACGCAGCAGTTGCGCCGGGCCGGTGGCGGCTGGAAAACCCAGTGCCGAGGTAATCTTCGAGCAGAGTTCGGCCAGCCCCGGCGCCTGCCCGCGGCAGCTCAGCCATAGCAGGCTCTCGCCAGCGGCGCCGCCGGCGAAGCTCTCGCAGAGCAGCACCGTCTTGCCGTATCCCGCCGGTGCGCACAGCAACGTCAGGCGCTGCCGGCCATCGCGCACAGCGGCGACAAGCGCGCCGCGCGGCACATGGTGCTCCGGGAGCCGTGGAAGAATGGCAACGGGCGCGCACGCCCAGTTCGAACTGACACCCAGACCTTGCATGATGGGCCTCGATCCATGGTGTGGCGGGAGCAGCAGGCGGTGCGAAGGCACAGGAGCCCGCCGAGTCTGCAATCAGACTGCAAAACACCGTGGAAAAAGGCGCCACCCGTGTCAGGTGGCGGCCGCAGGATGGCGATGCCCGGTGGCCCGGACAAAGAGCGCCGGAGCGGGAGCAGGACGCCCCGGCGCAGGCACGGCGATGACCGACGCATCGCCGCGATCGGACAGACTGCCTCAGCGGATACCGGCGTTGCGCAGGGCCGCGGGGGTGAAGTCGTTCATGCTGAACTTCTGGTCGTACTGGGTGGCCTTCTTCGATTCGTTGGTCATGCCGAACACCAGGTAGCGACCGGCGATCAGGTCGTACAGCGCCTGCGCCGCATAGAGGCTGACGCCGTGCTGGTAGTCGTTGACCTGGTAACCCTCGCCGACGCGCCAGAGCTGGCCGCGCCCGTCATAGTGGTCCACCTCCAGCAGCGACCAGGTGTCCTCGTCGAAGAACATGTGGCGCTTGGCGTAGATGTGCCGCTGGCCGGGCTTGAGGGTGCCCTCCACTTCCCAGACCCGGTGCAGCTCGTAACGCGTCAGGTCCTGGTCGATGTGGCCCGGCTTGAGGATGTCGGTGTACTTGAGCCTGGGCGACCAGAGCCGGTAGTTGTTGTACGGCACGTACATCTCGCGCTTGCCGATCAGCTTCCACTGGTAGCGGTCCGGCGAGCCGTTGTACATGTCGGCGTTGTCCGCGGTGCGCAAGCCATCGGCAGCGGTGCCGGGGCCATCGTAGGCCACCTGCGGGGCGCGGCGTACGCGGCGCTGGCCGGCGTTGTAGGACCAGGCATTGCGCGGCTCCTTCACCTGGTCGATGGTCTCGTGCACCAGCAGCACGTTGCCGGCCATGCGCGACGGCGCGGTCACCGCCTGCTTGACCAGGAACAGGTAGTTGGCGGCCTTCTGCGCATCCACGTCGGGCATCAGGAAGGGAATGGCGACGTCCTGCTGCATCTCGACCACGGTGAAGTCACCGTTGACCTGCGGCGTGGCCTGGGCGATCTGCTGCGTGTAGCTGGTGCCGCGGTAGCGCGTCTCGTGGTTCCACACCACTTCCACGCCGGACTTGGGAATCGGGAAGGGGTAGTAATGCCCGGCGAAGTTGCTCAGGCCGTCGCCGTCGTTGACCAGTTCGGTGGACTGGGCGCTCTTCTTCGCCGCCGCATAGATCGAGTCCGGTGAGGAAGCGCTGCGGCGGGTCGGGTAGACCGGGATGCGGTAGGTGTCCGGGTAGCGCTGGAACATCGCCTGCTGGCCGGGGGTCAGCTTGTCCTTGTACTGCTCGACGTTGGCGCGGGTAATGACGAACAGCGGCTTGTCGGCGGCGAAGGGATCACCGAGAAAACCGTTGCCATCCACCGGCGCCGCGCCGGGCTTCAGTCCGCCGGTCCAGGCCGGGATGCTGCCTTCGGCGTTGGCGGCCATTTCGCCGCCCAGCGGCGTCAGGCTGGTGCCGAGCCGGGCCGCTTCGTCCGCGGAAATGGCGGCCATGACACTGGTGGTCAGCAGCGACAGCGCGAGGACGCCGGTTTGCAGGAATGCGATCTTTTTCATGCGGGTATCTGCCTGTGCTGGATCAGAAGTTCACGCCGAAACTGAGCGAGACGAAGTCGCGGTCAGTCAGGGTGTTGTACTTGCCGTCGAAGTAGTTGGTGTAACTGAGGCTGGCGGTGTAGGTGTTCAGGTAGTCGGCATCCAGGCCCAGGCTGATGGCCTTGGCGCCCTCTTCGAAGTTCGGCCCGCGACCTTCCACGTCATGCGACCAGGCGAGGTTCGGCTTGAGGTTCACCCCGGCGAAGACGTTGGGATAATCGAGCATGCCGCGCAGCCGGTAGCCCCAGGAGTCGCTGGTGTAGAAGCCGTGGCTGTTGCACTCCTGCGCGGGGTTGCTGGCGTTGGCCAGACCGACGTTGGTGCCGGCGCAGCTGGTCGCGCCGGCGGCGCCGGGCAGGATGCCGGAGCCGAACGCGGGGTTGCGGCCGAAACGGATGTCAGTGCCATCGGCGTCACCCAGTCCGTTGATGCGGTTGTAGCCCACCTCACCGATCAGCGTCAGGCGCTCGGCGCCCATCACCTGGTCGAAGAACTGCGTCGCGGTCATCTGCGCCTGCAGCACCGGCATGCGCTTGTAGCCATTGATCACGCCACCATTGGGCACATCGGCGATGTAGCCGCTGGTGACCAGCGGCGACAGCCCCGGAGTGCCGCGCACGTTGGTGGTGGCGCTGAGCAGGTCGGCGGTGTTGATCTGCAGCGGCATGTTCGGCCGGTAGCTCAGCTCGCCACCCAGCGAGGTTCCGCCGATGTTGGTCTGGAAGCTCAGGCCGTAGAGGCGGATGTCCTCGGGGTAATCGATGAAGTAGCCGGCGCTGCGCGGCACGTTCAGGGCGTTGGGCGGAGTGCCGGCGCCCTTGGTACGCACGGTGCTGAGGAACGGGTTGCGGCTGTGGTAGTTCATCGCATACGCCGCGACTTCGGTGTCGTTCAGCTCGGGGATGAACCAGCGCAGGGCCAGGCCGAACTGGCCACCGTCGCGCGCATCGTTGTCCTTGACCCGCGGGATGTAGACATCATCCAGCCCACGGGCGATGGCCAGGGCGCTGCCCTTGTTGGTGGCCTGGCCGGGCGCCAGGTCCAGCCCGGACACCACCAGGCGGTCATCGCACCCCTTGGGGATGCCGTCATTGCCGAAGAAGGTGCCGCAGTTGTCGGCCACCGACTTGTCCCATTCGATCTGGTAGAAGCCTTCGGCGGTGACGTTCTCCATCAGTCCCTGGGACAGGTAGAACATGTTCACCGGCACCAGCGCTTCCTTCACCTCGGAGCCCGGGCGGCGCAGCGCGGCGACATCGATGGGGTTGATCGAGTTGATGCCGTTCTGGATGAAGGTGCTCTCGCCCCAGCTCACCACCTGCTTGCCCAGCCGCACGTTGCCCGGCAGGTCGCCCAGCTCGTAGTTGTGGTAGACGAAGCTGTCGAGGAACATCGCCCCGGAAGACTTGGCGGCCTGGTCGCGGCCATGGTCGTCGATATCGTAGAAGTGCTGGCTGCCATCCTTGAGCTCGGAGTCATACCAGTACTTGCCGCGCACGAACGCACCGCTGTCGCCGTACTTCAGCTCCAGGTCGTGCAGCCCCTTGAAGATGGTCGAGAAGTTCTCGCCACTCTTGAAGTTCAGACGGCCGTCATCCACGGTACGCGACGACGACTTGCCGCCTTTCACGCCCATCGAGTTGAAGTTGGAGATGAACTGTTTGTCGGGAGTCTGGGTGGACCAGCTGGCGCCGATCGACAGGGATGAGTCGAACTTGCCTTCGATCTCCCCGATATTGAAGTCGACGGCGTAGGCCTGCGAACCGACGCCCAGGGCGACGGCGGCGGCCAGCAGCTGCGGCTGAAAAACTCCGCGTTTTGTTGTTCTTGTCATGCGGCGCTCCGAAAGCGGATCAGTGTTTGGAGAGCCGATGCTAGCGAGGGGTGGAGTGCGCCAATTCACCCGATCGGGTAATTCTTCCAGATGCCATCGTGCCCGCCCGCAGACCGCGCCAGGACTGCCACCGAGCCACGTTACCAAGGGTGACAAGCAGCGGATGGTGCGCTCTCGCAGCCATCCTGCCAGGCCAGAAAAGACGAAGCCCCATCGAGGGTTCGATGGGGCTTGGGTGATTGGCGGTAACCTCGGTGAATCAGCGGGCGCCGGCCGACCCCCCCTTCCACAGGGTGAAGATGCCAGTGGCCCGCAGCACCGTGCGCTCGCCGACCTTCAGACGGCAATCGGCGTTGGCGAAACTGCCGCCGAACTTGAGAATCTCCACATGGGCCTCCAGCCAGTCGCCCTCGCGTACCGCACCCAGGTAGTCGAGGGAGAGGTTGACGGTGATTGGCGGGAACTCCAGATCGTACGCGCGCCGGAACACCACGCCGAAGGCACTGTCGGCCAGGGTGGCGAGGAAGCCGCCGTGGACGATGCGCACCGAGTTGAGCAGGTGCTCGCCGATGCGTACAGCGAGCACCGGCAGCTCGTCGTGCAGGTAGAAGCCGCCACAGTGACGGGCGAAGCCCGGCGGCGTCGGCAGCGGCGAAAAGCCTGCCGGAACGGCCGCCTGCGACAGGTCGACGGCGGCCATCAGTTGACCGCCCGGCTCTTGCCGGCCCAGAAGGGTTCGCGCAGGTCGCGCTTGAGGATCTTGCCAGCCCCGGTCAGCGGCAGCGCGTCGCGGAACTCCACCGACTTCGGGCACTTGTAGCTGGCGATGTACTCGCGGCAGTAGCGGCGCAGGTCGTCCTCGTCCACCGTTGCCCCCGGTTTGCGCACCACGATGGCGTGCACCGACTCGCCCCATTGCTCGTGCGGAATGCCGATCACCGCGCACATCAGCACTGCCGGATGGCGGGCGACGACGTTCTCCACCTCGGCGGAATACACGTTCTCGCCGCCACTGACGATCATGTCCTTGAGCCGGTCGACGATGAACAGGTAGCCCTGCTCGTCCATGTAGGCGCCATCGCCGGTGAACAGCCAGCCGTCGCGCAGCGCCCTGGCGGTTTCCTCCGGCTTGTTCCAGTAGCCGAGCATGATGTTCGGGCCGCGCACGATGATCTCGCCCACCGTTCCGCGAGGAACCTCGATGCCCTGCTCGTCGACGATCTTCACATTGACACCCAGGCCGGCGCGCCCCACCGAGCGGATCAGGCCGCTGGCCCTGGCCTCGGCGCCATGGTTCTGCGGCGGGTTGGTGGAGACGATCGGGCAGGCCTCGGTCAACCCGTAGGAGTGAGAGAGCTGCAGATGCGGCAAGCGGGTCAGCACCTGCTCGATCATCTCGCCGGCGGTCGGCGAGGCACCGTAGGTCAGGCGCCGCAGCGAGGACAGGTCGTGCTGGTCGAATTCCGGGTGGGCCAGCAGGCCGAGGATCATGGTCGGCACCAGGATCGCATCGGTCACCCCCTCCCCGGCGATGGCGCGCAGCACCGCCGGTGCATCGAAGGTCGGCTGGATGACGTGGGAGCCGCCGGCGATGAAACCGGAGACCACCCGCGCCAGCCCGGCGATATGGAACAGCGGCATGACGTGCAGGTCGCGCTGCTCGGCGCCCTGATGGATTTCCGCCATGCGCTGGATGCAGGCCGACCAGAGGTTGAAGTGGCTCTGCATCACGCCCTTGGGAAAACCGGTGGTGCCGCCGGTGTACATGATGCAGGCAAGGTCGTCGCCGCCACGACCGGCGTCTTCCACCGGCGTGGCGCCGGCCAGCAGCGTCTCGTATTCGAGCATCCCCGCGGGAGCGTCCTTCTCCCCGGCGTAGATGAACACCGGGGCATTGCGCGCCTGGGCACGGATGCCCTCGACCAGCGGCAGGAAGTAGTCGTCGACCAGCAGGAAGCGGGTGTTGCAGTCATCCAGCGAATAGACGATTTCCGGCACCGCCCAGCGGATGTTGATCGGGTTGAGCACCCCACCGCCCCACCAGGTGCCCTGCATGTATTCCAGGTAACGGTCGGAGTTGAGCGCGAGCATACCGACGCGGTCGTCGGCGACCATGCCCAGGTTGCGCAAGGCGCCGGCCAGGCGCGCGACGCGCTCGCCGAACTCGCGGAAGGTACGGCGGCGCGCGCCGAAAAGGGTGACGGTACGCTCGGGCGTCTGCTGCAGCGAACGCTGCAGGCCTTGGGTCAGGTACATGCGGGGAATCCTTGGAATTGTTGTTGTCGGGCCCGGTGCTCAGGAGGCGTGCCGGGCCATCTCCTGTTCCTGCAGCTCGCGCCAGGCGATCTTTCCGGTGGCGTTCTTCGGCAGGCTGTCGACGATCTGCGCCAGGCGCGGGGCCTTGTAGGTGGCCATGTGTTCGCGGCACCAGGCGAGCAGCTCCTCGCTGCTCAGCGAGGAGCCAGGCTTCAGGGTCACCACCGCCTTCACCGTCTCGCCGCGATGGCGGTCGGGAACGGCGATCACACAGGCCTCGGACACCGCCGGGTGGCCGTGCAGCAAAGCCTCGACCTCCGCCGGCCAGACCTTGAAGCCCGAGGCATTGATCATTCGCTTGAGCCGATCACGCATGAACAGGTAGCCGTCCTCGTCCATGCTCGCCAGATCGCCGGTACGCAGGAAGCGCTTGCCGTCGATGACGATGAAGCTGTCGGCATTGGCCTGCGGATTGTTCCAGTAGCCCAGCATCGCCTGGCCGGCGTGGGCGACGATTTCGCCGACCTCGCCCTGGGCGACCGGCTCCAGGGTTTCAGGGTCGAGCAGGCGCAGGTCGACACCGAAGGTCGGGACCCCCAGGCAACCGCGCTTGGGCTTGTACAGCGGGTTGGTGCAGAGGAAGGACGCGGTCTCCGTCAGGCCGTAGCCTTCGATGTAGTCGAGGCCGTAGCGCTGCTTGAGCAGGTCGCTGATGTGCTGCGGCGTGGCCGCCCCGCCGCCGGTGATGATGCGCAGGCTGGAGAGGTCGCGCTGGTCGATGCCGGGCTGCGAGAAGAAGTCCACCAGCATGGTCGGCAGCGCTGCCCAGAAGGTCACGCCGTGGCGCTCGATCAGGGCCGCGGCGGTTTCGCGATCCCAGCGCGGCATCAGCACGATGGTGCTGCCGTTGAAGATCGCGGCGTTGACGTTGGTCTGCAAGCCGAGCAGGTGGAACAGCGGCGCCACCGCGAGGAACACCGACGAGGCGCTGGTCGGGCGCCATACCGAGGAACCGACGAAGGAGGTGCTGACGGTCCGATGGGTGTGTACGCAGGCCTTGGGCTTGCCGGTGGTGCCCGAGGTGTAGGGCAACATGCAGAGGTCGTCGGGACCGGCGCGATGCGGCGCCGGCGCGTGCTCCCGGGCCAGTGCCGCCGCCCAGCGCTCGCCACCGGCGAACAGTGGCTGCGTCGAGGAGCGCTGGCGCACCCAGTCGGGAATGTTCAGTCCGGCGTCGTCCTCACCCAGCGCATCGCCGTAAGCGTGCACGACCACGTGCCGCAGCGAGGTGCGGCCAATCAGCGGGGCAACCTGTTCCACCAGTTCCTCGGCGACGAAGGCCGCCACCGCGCCGCTGTCGCGGACGATGTGTTCCATCTCCTCGAGCAGCAGCATGGCGTTGGCCGGCACCAGCACGGCATCGGCACGCAGGATGGCGAAGTAGGCGGCGATGAACTGCGGGCAGTTCTGGCTGAACACCACCACCCGGTCCCCGCGCTCCACACCGCAGACGCTCTGCAGGTAGCCGGCCATGTACTCGACGTCGCGCAGCAACTGGGCATAACAGTAGGCGCTGCCGAAGAACTGCACCGCTGTCTTGTCCGGATAGCGCCGCGTGGCAGTTTCTAGGTGGGTGAAGATGCTGGTTTGCGGAATATGCACCTGGCGCGCCGGCAGGTTGGCGGCGTGGCGCGGATCGGCGGCCAGCGGGCCGCTCGGACGCTCGACCACGCCGGGCGGCGTCGGGTGGGGATGACTGTAGGCCATGAAGCCTCCTGTTCGCGGGCTGGGGCCCGCTTGTTGGAATTATGGGTCAGAAGCAGGTATCGCCATCGAGCAGACGGCGGGCGATGGTGCGCCGCTGGATTTCCGAGGTGCCGTCCGGAATACGCATGGTACGGGCGAAACGGAAGCCCTCTTCCAGGCGCAGCTCGTTGGTCAGGCCCATGCCGCCATGCACCTGCATGCAACGGTCCATGACCCGGCACAGCGCCTCGGTGGAGGACGCCTTGACGATGGAAACCTCCTTGGTCGCCGGCTGGCCCTCGTCCACCAGCCACGCGCAATGGCGCACCATGCTTTTCACCGCGTAGATGTCCATGGCGCACTCGGCAAGCATCGCCTGGACCATCTGGTGCTCGGCGATCGGCTGGCCGAAAGTCTTGCGCACCTTGGCGTAGTCCAGCGCCTGGTCCAGGGCCCAGCGGGCCAGCCCCAGGCAGGACGCCGCCATGCTCAGGCGCCCGGCATTGACCCCCTCCAGCGCCGCCTGCAGGCCGCGATCGAGCGGGCCGATGCGCTGGCTGTCGGGCACCCGCACGTTGTCCAGCGCGATGATGCCGATGTCCGCGCCCAGGTGGCCCATGGTCGGGATCACGCTGGGCACCGAGAAGCCGGGGGTGTCGGTCGAGAGGAAGAAGCCGGTGATGCCACCCTTCCCTGCCTTGACCTTTTCCTCGTCGGTGACGGCGAAGATCATCGCGTAGTCCGCGTAGGGAGCGTTGGTGATCCACTGCTTGCTGCCATTGAGTATCCAGTGGTCGCCATCGCGCACGGCGCGGGTTCGCATGGCCAGCACGTCAGAGCCGGCGTCCGGCTCGCTGAGGCCGAAGCACAGGGTGCGTTCGCCGCTGGTGATGGCCGGCAGGTACTCCTCCAGCACCGCCGGCTGCATGTGCTTGAGTACCGGGGTCAGACCGTTGGTGAAAGGCGACGGCAGGATCACTGTCTGGATCAGGTGCCGGGACGGCCCGACATGGGCATTCAGCCGCTCCTGCAGGTAGACCGCGGCCTGGGCGCCCAGGCCGGCGCCTCCCAGCGACGCGTCGCCCAGCGCGGTGTAGAAGCCGGCCTCGGCGGAGAGCCGGCGCACTTGCGCGCGCAGCTCCATCACCTGCGGCGCGTAGCGGCCATCCTCGGTGTACAGCCGGCGTTCGTTGTGCAGCAGGTCGGCGTGCTGCTTCTCCAGCGGCAGCACTTCCTGCTCGATGAAGCGGATCAGCGCGTCGCCTACCGCCACCCAGTCATCGGGTACGTTGAAATCCATGGGCTTGCTCTCCTCAGACCGGGTCCCAGCCGAACACGTCGGCCGAGGTTTCCAATGGCAGGAACGAGGGCTTGAACGCCGGCAGCAGGTGCTCGCTCAACGCCTCCGGCGTCCAGCCGTCAGCCCGGTGCAGGGAGCGCACCGGGCGCGGCTGGTTCATCAGGAACACTTCATTGCGGCGCACGGTGAAGATCTGCCCGTTGACCTCGCTGGCTGCATCGCTGGCGAGGAACACTGCCATGGCGGCGATCGGCGCCGGGGTCATCGACTTGATCTTCTCCACCCGCGCGGCCTGGGCCGGGTCGCTGGCGGGGATCGAGCCGACCATGCGGCTCCAGGCGAATGGCGAAATGCAGTTGGAGCGCACGCCGTAGCGCGCACCATCCAGGGCAATGGACTTGGACAGCCCGACGATGCCCAGCTTGGCGGCCGCGTAGTTGGCCTGGCCAATGTTGCCCACCAGGCCAGAGGTGGAAGTCATGTGCACGAAGGCGCCGGCCTTCTGCTCGCGGAACCCGGTGATCGCCGCGCGGCTCATGTAGAAGCTGCCGTAGAGGTGCACGCGGATCACCGCGTCGAATTCCTCCGGGCTCATCTGGTGGAAGATCCGGTCGCGCAGGATGCCGGCGTTGTTCACCACCGCATCGAGGCGGCCGAAGCTGTCCATGGCCTGCTGAACGATGCGCTGGGCGCTGTCCCACTCCGACACGCTGTCACGGCTGAGCACGGCTTCGCCACCGGCGGCGCGGATCGCCTCTACCACTTCGCGGCCGGGGTCCTCGTCGTCGGCTTCGCCGCTGACACTGACGCCCACATCGTTGACCACCACCCGCGCACCCTGCGCGGCCATCTGCAGGGCCATCTCACGGCCGATGCCACGGCCGGAACCGGTGACGATGACGACCTTGCCTTCCATCATCTGCGAACTCATGAAGAACTCCTTCGGATTCCTGTTCTGCGAGGCTCAGCGGAAAGCGCTGACGCCAGTGATCTCACGGCCCTGGATCAACGCCAGGATGCCGTTCATGCCGTCGGGCACCTGGAACATGCGGGCGTCACGCCACATGCGTTCGATGCCCAGTTCCTCGGTGATGCCCATGCCGCCGTGCAGCTGCATCGCCAGGCCGAGCGCGCGCTCGCAGGCCTGGGTGGCGTAACGCTTGGCCATCGCCGAGCTGCCGTTGGCGCGCTGGCCACGATCCATCGCGTCCAGCGCCTGGTAGCAGAGCAGGCGCGCGCTGACGATCAGCGTCTGCATGTCCGCCAGGTCCTGCTGTACCAGCTGGTGCGCCGCCAGTGGCTTGCCGAACTGCTCGCGCACGCCGGCATATTCGACGCACATCTCGAAGGCCTTCTGCGCCAGGTGTACGCACATCAGGCCGATCAGCGGGCGGTTGCCGTTCCAGCCGACCGTGAGAGTCCTGGCGGCATCCCCTGCCTCGCCGATCAGGTGGCTGCGGGGAATGCGGGTTTCCTCGAACAGCACTTCGCTCAGGTGTCCCTGCTGCAGGCCGGTGACGCCGATCTCGCGCACGTCCACCGTCGACTGGCTGCGGTCCACCAGGGCGCGCTGGGCAATCGGCCGGCCACGCTCGTCGTTGCCCAGGGTGCAGGAGACATTGAGCAGGTCGCAGACCGAGGCGTTGGTGATCCAGATCTTGCGGCCGCTGATGTAGGCGCTGTCGCCTTCGACCCGCAGCCGGGTTTTCACCGCGTTGGAGTCGGAGCCGGCGTTGACCTCGGAGTTGGCGGTGCAGGCGATCTTGCGCCCGGCGATCAGGTCCGGCAGGTACTGCGCGGCGATTTCCGGCGGACAGCCGGAATAGATGCGCGCCACGGTGCCTTCGTGGGAAATCAGCGACAGCGCGACGATGGCCGGCAGCTGTTCGAGGATCAGCCCGTAGTCGAGCATCTTCAGCCCACCGCCGCCGACCTCGACGGGCAGGCGCGGCGCGGTAATGCCCAGCTCGGCCAGGGCGGCATAGATTTCCAGCATGGCGCTGCGCGGCAGCGGCTTGTCCACGGGGTGACGGGCGAGCACGGGATCGATACGGTCACGCACCATGCGCCGGGCCGCGTCGATCATCATTTCCTGGGATTCATTGGGAGCGAAGTTCATCGAAGGGCTCTCAGGCTCAGTTGCCGGTGAATTTCGGCTGACGTTTCTCGGCGAAGGCCTTGCGGCCCTCGATGCGGTCGCGGCTGTCGCGCAGCAAGCCCCAGTGCAGGTTGGCCTGGGCGACGAAATCGCGCGGCGCCAGGTGGCTGGTTTCCACCGCCAGGCGCTTGATCGCCTGCACTGCCAGCGGGCCGTTGGCGGCAATGGTCTCCGCCAGTTCCATGGCCAGGGTCAGCAACTGCCCGCGCGGCACGCAGTCGCTGATCAGGCCGATGCGCAGGGCCTGGGCGGCGTCGATGCGTTCGCCGGTCAGCGCCAGTTTCATCGCATGGGCCGCCGGGATGGCGCGCAGCAGGTACTGCACGCCGCCCACGGCCGGCACGCTGGCGACCCGAGCTTCGGGCAGCGCGAAGGAGGCCTGCTCGCTGGCGATGCGCAGGTCGCATTGCAGGGCCAGTTCCAATCCACCACCCAGGCAGTAGCCCTGGATGGCGGCGATCATCGGCTTCCAGATATCCAGGTCACCGAGGTCGATCAGTCGCGTGTAGCCACCCTCCTCGGCTTCCGCGGTGCGGCTCTTGAAGTTCCCACTGGCAAACCCGGTGGACGGCGGCAGGGTCGCCTTGAGGTTGGCGCCGGTGCAGAACGCCTGGTCGCCGGCGCCGGTGAGGACGATGGCGCGCACCTGGTCGTCGTCCTGGGCCGTGCCCAGGGCCTTGCGCAGGTGGCGCAGGTCACCGATGGTCAGCGCATTCATGGACTCCGGCGCATCGAGGGTGATGAGCGCCACGTGGCCGATGATCTGGAACTGGATCGCCATGGCTCAAGCGCTCGGGCTGGACAGGGAGCGGCCGCCGCAGACGTAGAGCGTATGGCCGGTGATGTAGGACGCCTTCGGGTCGGCGAACATCAGCACCGCATGGGCGATGTCCTCGGGCTTGCCGATGCGTCCGACAGGAATGGTCGCCATGATCTTCGCCCGCTGCTCCTCGGAGAGCGGCGCGAGGATCGGCGTATCGATGGCGCCCGGGGCAATGGCGTTGGCGGTGATGCCGTGCCTGGCCAGTTCGATGGCCAGGGTGCGCGTCAGGCTGATCACGCCGCCCTTGGCCGCCGAGTAGTTGGCCTGGCCGAAGCCGCCGAGCCAGGCCCGCGAGGAGATGTTGACGATGCGCCCGAAGCCCTGCTCGACCATGCCCGGCACCACGGCCTTGGCGCAGAGGAACTGCGACTTGAGGTTGACGTCCAGCACCAGGTCCCAGTCCGCTTCGCTCATGTTCACCAGGCGTTTGTCGCGGGTCAGTCCGGCGTTGTTCACCAGCAGGTCCGGGGTCTTCCAGCGCGCGGCGACCTGGGCCACCGCGGCATTCACCTGCTCGGCGGCGGTCACGTCGACCTTCACGCCCATCAGGCTGTCCGCTTGCGCGCCGGCTTCGGCGACCAGTCTGTCCATCGCTTCGCCGTTGAGGTCGAACATGGCGACGGCGTAACCGGCACCCAGCAGGGCCCGGGTCAGGCCCAGGCCGATGCCCTGGGCGCCACCGGTGACGATGGCGACCGGTTGATTCATGGGGGACGTGTTCATGTGGGTCTCCTCAGACGCCCAGGATGTGTACGGCGGAAGCCGCGTGATCGACGCCGGCGATGCCGCCGCCGGTGCATTGGGTCAGCGCCAGCTCGGCGCCCTCGGCCTGGCGTTCACCGGCACGCTGTTGCAGTTGCCAGACCGCCTCGACCATCTGCGCGACGCCGGTGGCACCCAGCGGGTGGCCCTTGGCGAGCAGTCCGCCAGAGGGGTTCACCACGGTCCTGCCGCCCAGCCCGGTAGCACCGCTCTTCAGCAGCTCGTGGGCCTCGCCACGGCCGCACAGGCCGAGGGCGTTGTAGTAGATGAGCTCGGCGATGCTGAAGGCGTCGTGCAGCTCGATGACGTCGATGTCGGCCGGCTTCACCCCCGCCTCCTGGTACGCCAGCGTGGCGGCGCGGGCGGTGATCTCGGCGGACAGGATGTCGTCGTCCGGCTCCTCGGCGCGGCCGGACTGGATGACCGATGCCAGCACCTGTACCGGGCGCGCCTGCTGCGGCTTGCGGGTGGTGAGCACCAGCGCGGCGGCGCCATCCACCGCCGACGGGCAGCACTGCAGCAGGGTCAGCGGGTCGAAGACCGTCCGCGAATTCATCACCTCGTCGAGAGAGACCTCGGTGCGGGTCTGCGCATAGGGGTTGAGCGCGCCGTGACGACGGTTCTTCACCGCCACCTCGCCCAGCACCTCGGCGCCCACGCCGAACTCATGCAGGTAGCGGGTGGCGCGCATGGCGTAGATCGCCGGCAGCGCCATGCCGGCACGGGCGTAGAGTTCGGTCATGTAGTCGTTGCGTTGCAGCGGGATGGTGCCGCCGCCCAGGCTGGTGAGCTTCTCCACGCCGAACACCACCACGGTGTCGTAGATGCCGGCCTGCAGCGCATGGCAGGCCAGGTGCACGCCGGTGGCACCACTGGCACAGGCGTTCTCCACGTTGTAGATCGGCAGGCCGGACAGGCCCAGGTCACGCAGCAGCACCTGGCCCAGGACCATGCCGCCGAACACGTTGCAGGCGTAGAAGGCCTGCGGCTCGTGCAGTTCGATCCCGGCGTCGGCCAGCGCCTGCAACACCGACCGCTGGGTGAGGTCCTGCAGGGACGCGGTGTGACGGCCGAAAGGCGTCATCGCCACGCCGGAGATGTAGACCGGCTTGTTCATGCGTCCTCCTGCGGACGGAAGGCGTAGATCGGACCGCTGTCGGAGTCGACCAGGCACAGGCTCAGGGCTTCGCCGATGCGCGGCTGGCGACCGGCGGGATAGTCCAGGCGGGCGAACACCCGCAGCCCCTCGGGGAAGTCGGCCAGGCCCAGCGGCTGCGGCGGCTTGTTGGCCTTCGGGCTGAAGTGCACGACGGTGAAGCTGTACAGCCGCGGCGTGGAGTCCAGCTCCACCAGCTCACAGCCTTCGCGCAATGGAGAGGTTTCCGGCAGCGGCGGGAAATGCAGGCCGGCGTGACCCCGGCGGCGCGAGGCCAGCAGGACCAGGCGACCATCGCGCTCGCGCCAGGGTTGTTCGGCGATGCCGGGCACCGCCTCGGTTTGTGCACTCATGGGAGCTCCTTGGCTCAGACGCGTTCGAACACCGCGGCGAGCCCCTGCCCGCCGCCGATGCACATGGTTTCCAGGCCGTACCGGGCGTTGCGGCGCTGCATCTCGTGGAGCAGCGAGGTCATGATCCGCAGCCCGGTGGCGCCGATGGGGTGGCCCAGGGAAATGCCCGAGCCGTTGACGTTGACCCGCGGGTCGTGTTCCAGCTGCCACTCGCGCAGCACGGCGAGCACCTGTCCGGCGAAGGCCTCGTTGACCTCGATCAGGTCCATGTCGGCCAGCTCCAGCTTCAGTCGCTGCAGCAGCTTCGCCACCGCCGGCACCGGGCCGATGCCCATGCGCAGCGGATGGCAACCGGCCGAGGCCCAGCCGGCGAAACGCGCCATCGGCCGCAGGCCGTGCTGGATGACGAAGCGCTCGGAGACCACCAGGCAGCCGGCCGCCGCGTCGTTCTGCTGGCTGGCGCTGCCGGCGGTAACGGTGCCGCCCTTGATGACCGGCGCCAGCCTGGCCATGGCTTCATAGCTGGCGTCTTCACGGATGCCTTCATCGCGGCTGACGATCAACGGCTCACCCTTGCGCTGCACTACCTCGACCGGCATGACCTCGGCATCGAAACGCCCCTGGCTCCAGGCCGCCGCGGCCTTCAGGTGGCTGCCCACCGCCCAGCGGTCGCAAGCCTCGCGACTGATGCCGTAGTCGCGCACCAGGTTCTCGGCGGTCTCCACTGCGCCGCCGGGGCAGTCGCCGTAGCGGCTCGCCGGCTGCGAGTTGACCCGGCCACGGTCGAGGCGATCGTGCAGCTTCACGTCGCCCAGGCGCGCGCCCCAGCGCATGCTGGTGCTGTAGTACTCGATGTTGCTCATGCTTTCGACGCCGGCCACCAGCAGGCAGTCGGCGGCGCCGGTCTGGACCTGCATGGCCGCATCGATCACCGCCTGCAGACCGGACCCGCAGCGCCGGTCCACCGAGTAGCCGGCCACCTCGTCAGGCAGGCCGGCCAGGGACGCGGCGTAGCGCCCCATGCAGGGCGCCTCGCTGGACTGGTACGACTGCGCGACTATCACTTCGTCGACTTGCCCGGCGGGCACACCGCTACGCCGCAGGACTTCCCGCAGGATGCGCGCGGCCAGGTCCGCCGCCGGCACGCTGGCGAGCGCGCCGCCGAACTTGCCGATCGGCGTGCGCACGGGGGAAAGGATGTAGGCGTTGGACATGGCGGTCTCTTCTTGTGCTGTTGTCGGGGTTCGATCAGGCATCGGCGCCCAGGCCGCTGGAGCGCAGGTGCTCGATCAGTGCGGCGTCCAGTCCCCAGTCGCGCAGCGCCGCTTGCCCGCCCTGCCCGCGCGCGGGGGCCGGTTGCGGAATGGCGCCGGGGGTGCCGAGGAAGCGTGGCGCCGGTGCCGGCTGCACCACGCCGGCGATTTCCATGAAGCTGCCGCGCGCCCGGGCATGGGGATGTCGTGCCGCTTCGGCGAAACCGAGCACCGGCGCCACGCAGGCATCGCTGTCGGCGAAGATTTCGCACCACTCATCGCGGGTTCTCTGCAGGAAGGCGCGGATGAACGCTTCGCGCAGGCGCGGCCAGCCGTGGCGGTCGTGCTGCGGCGGCAGGCTCTCTCCGGCCAGGCCGAGCTTGTCCAGCAGTTCGGCATAGAAGCGTGACTCCACCGGGCCGATGGCCATGTAGCTGCCGTCCAGGGTGCGGTAGGTGTCGTACCAGGGCGCGCCACCATCGAGCAGGTTGCTGCCACGCTCTTCGCGCCAGTTGCCCGAGGCCAGCAGCCCCCAGAACACCGAGCCGAGCTGGGCCGCGCCTTCGGCCATGGCCGCGTCCACCACCTGCCCGGCGCCGCCGCGCTGGACGTTGACCAGCGCCGCCAGCACGCCCATGGCCAGCAACATGCCGCCACCGCCGTAATCACCGACCAGGTTCAGCGGCGGCAGCGGGCGCCCGGCCACCGGGCCGATACCCGAGAGCACACCCGACAGCGCGATGTAGTTGATGTCGTGGCCGGCGCGCTGGGCCAGCGGGCCATGCTGGCCCCAGCCGGTCATGCGGCCGTAGACCAGGCCGGGATTGCGTGCGAACGCCTGCTCCGGCCCAAGTCCGAGGCGCTCGAGCGTGCCCGGACGGAAGCCTTCGATCAGTACGTCGGCGCGTTCGATCAGCTCCAGGGCGACCGCCGCGGACTCCGGGCGTTTCAGATCGAGGGTGACCGAGCGCCGGCCACGGCCGGTGATTTCCACCTTCGGCCCGTCCATCTTCGGCCCCAGGTCGCCATGGGCGACGGGTCGGTCGATGCGAACCACGTCCGCACCCATGTCCGCCAGCAACATGGTGGCGAAAGGCGCCGGACCGATGGCCTCGAACTCCAGAACCCGAATACCGCTCAACACACCCATTGACGTCGTTCCTTGCCTTTCTGGCGCGGCGGTTGCCGCAGCGATACCGCCCATTGGCGGCTTTTCCGCATTGGAACAACGCCCGATGGGCGTGGCCGCCACCCGCGTCGGGTGGCGGGTGGCGGCTGTCGGGGCCGGGTGGCAAAAGGCACTGGTGAACGCTATCGCTTGTAGGCATTCTCTGAAGGACGCCCGTACAAACCGACAACAATCGCGGGCGCTCGAGACTGCCTGGAAATGCCATGGAAAAGCCCAGCACCACGACAAGAAGAACTGCCCCTGCCCTGCTCGACGAGCGAGCCGAACCCGCCCTGACCACCACCCTGGACCGCTCGCGCCTGGCGCCGCCGCGCAGCGGTGGTCGGGTCATTCCGCGTGAACGACTGGTCCAGCGCCTGGTGGAAAGCCGCCGGCGGCGTTGCACTGTGGTCAAGGGCCCAGCCGGATGGGGCAAGACCACCGTGCTGCTCGCCTGTCGTCAGCAACTGCTGTCGCTGGGCTTCGAGGTCGCCTGGCTGAGCCTGTGCGAGGATGACAACGAACTGGGCCGCTTCATCGACTACCTGCTTGGCAGCCTGGCGCAGATCGACCTGCAGATGGTCCAGGAAGCCTCCCTGATGGAGGCGCACGGCTTCGACAGTGAGTCGGTGGAGCGCACGATCATCACCCTGGTCCAGGGCATCGCCAGCAGCCGCCAGGAAGTGGTGCTGGTGCTCGACGACCTGCACAGCCTTACCGATGTCGGTATCCACCAGGCCCTGCAGTGGCTGCTGGACTATGCCCCGGCCAATCTGCACCTGGTGCTCGGCACCCGCAGCGCCGTGCCGCTGTCACTGGCCCGCCTGCGCAGCCAGGAGCAGATCCTCGAACTGGACCTGCGAGATCTCGGCTTCACCCACGACGAGACCCGGCAGTTTCTCCAGCAGCAGCTGGGCGAATTGCCGGCCGCGGAAGTGCAACAGATCCATGAGCTGACCGACGGCTGGATCGCCGGCCTGCAACTGCTCGCTGCCAGCCGGCGAAAACCGGTCGACGCCGGCATGGCAGTCGGTGCCCCCCCTTCTCCCCTGCGCGACCACGAGGCCTTTGCCCGCTACTTCGAGTCCACCGTACTGGCCCGCCTGGAGCCCGACGAAGTCGAACTGCTGGTGCACACCGCCGTCTGCAATCGCTTCTGCCCGGCGCTCTGCGCAGCCCTGGTGAACCGTCCCGACGCGGTGGCCGAGGCACTGGCGCTGCTGGCTCGCCTGGAACAGGACAACCTGTTCCTCATCGCCCTGGACAGCAGCGACCCGGAAAGCTGGTACAGGCTGCACCCGCTGTTGCGTGAAACCCTGCTCGGCCTGTTCGCCCGCCGCGACTCCGAACACCAGCGTGCCGTGCACAGCCGCGCCTGGAGCTGGCTGCGCGAGCGCGATCAGCTGATCGATGCGGTGCGCCATGCCGTCGCCGGTGGCGAGGCGGCGGCCGCCGCGCAGCTCGTCGAGGAGCGCCTGGAAGCGCTGTATGCCCAGGGCGACCTGCGCATCCTGGTGGAGTTGGCCCGCCTGCTGCCCAGGGAGCAGGTGCAGACCAGCATCCGCCTGCGTCTGCTGCTGGCGCGCATGCAGGTGTTCGCCCGCGACTTCGCTGCCTGCGAACATAGCATCGCCGAACTCGACCAAGACGTTCCGGTGGATGACAACGACTCGCGCTTCCGCGTCGCCATGCTCCGCGCGGTACTGGCGGTGCAACGCGACAATACCGACGAGGCCCTGGGTATCCTCCCGCAATTGCTCAATCCGCCGCCCGGAGTCAACTCGGTGATGATCGGCGGCAGCCTGAACATCCTCTCCTGGCTGTACATGAACCGCGGCGAGTACGAACGCGCACGCCAGGTGCAACTGGAGCGCCCGCCCCTGCTGGTGGATGGCGCGCCGCTGCTGGGCACCGCCGGCGGCACCCTGCAGGGGCGCTGCCTGATCGGCCTGAGCCTGGCCATGGAAGGGCAGATCGCCCAGGCCGAGCGCATCTACCGCGAGGTCATCTACGAGGCCCAGCGCCACGGCCGCTCCTGCGCCGACGCCAAGCACCTGGCGACGGCGCTGCTCGGCGACACGCTGTATGAGAGCAACGAGATCGATGACGCCCTGCAACTGCTGGAGCCGCAGATCGACCTGCTTGAGCGCATCTCGATTCCCGACTCGGTGCTGCGTGCCCTGGAGGTGCTGGGCAAGGCGCACTGGGTGGCCGGCAACCGTCGCGAGGCGTTCGCCTACCTCGAACACCTGGACGAGTACGCTCGCCGGCACCAGCTCGACCGGCTGATGGCCCACGCGCTGGTCTGGCAGGTGCACTGGCACCTGCAGCTGGGCGAAGTGGTGGCTGCGGAGACCAAGCTCGCTCGCCTGGACGCCATCGCCGCACGCCACCCCGACGCCGCCACCAGCCATCGCAAGGACATCTTCATCATCGTCGAGAACGCCCACGTGCGCTGGGACGCCGCCCATGGCGACCTGCACAGCGCCACGCTGCGCCTGAACCGCATGATCGAAGCCGGCGAACAGGACGGCCGGCAGCTCGCCGTGACGCGCCTGAAGATGCTCTGCGCGGTCTTCGATGCCCAGCGCGGGCACCTCGACCAGGCCCGTGAAAAGGTCATGGCGCTGCTGCGCACGGCCCAGCGTTTCGGCCAGCTGCGTAGCGTGGTCGATGCGCACCCGGACGCCCTGCAACTGATCGAGACACTCACCCGCGACCAGCAACTCGACCCGGTACTGGCCTTCTACGTCGAGCGCCTGCGCGGTACGCGCCGAGTGGCCACGCAACCGGCAACGGCTGAAGCAACTCCCCGCGCCACCGGCCTGCAACTGGGAGCCGGCATGGAACCGCTGAGCGAGCGCGAACTGGAAGTGCTGCGCCTGTTGGCCCAGGCCCTGCCGAACAAGAAGATCGCACGGGCGCTCGGCCTGTCCCACGAAACCGTGAAGTGGCACCTGCGGCATATCTACAGCAAGCTCGGCGTCGGCAGCCGGGACGAAGCGGTAGCCCGCCTGCGCGACGCGGAAACCGCCAACAGCACCCCGCGCTGAAGCTGTGCCGCCACCCACTCCGGGTGGCGGCGACAGCCCGCTCGCGGCCGAGCATGGATGGACTCTTCCTGCGGAGTCCACCATGAGCACCGAACTGATCGAGCTGCGCGAGTCGCAGCTGGCCATCGCCGATGGCATCGCCACCCTTACTCACCTGAAGCCAGCGGCACGCAATGCGTTGTCGCTGGAGCTGCGTGAGGACTACGCGGACATGCTCGACCGCCTGGAGGCCGATCGCAGCATCCGCGCGCTGATCATCACCGGCTCCGGCGGCAGCTTCTGCGCGGGCGGCGACATCCGGTCGCTGAAGGAGCGCCAGCTCAGCAGCGATCCGGAGATCAATTCCGCCAACGCCATGCGCCTGCGCATCCGCCGCCTGCACGGCTGGCTGGAGCGCCTGCGGGGGCTTGAGATCCCGGTGATCGCCGCCGTCGATGGCCCAGCCTACGGCGCCGGGTTCGCCATCGCCCTGCTGGCGGATTTCATCCTCGCCTCCGAGCGCGCCTCCTTCTGCCTGCCGTTCGCCAAGCTCGGCCTGGTGCCCGACTCCGGCGCGCTCTATACGTTGCCGCGGGTAGTCGGCCTGCAGAAGGCCAAGGAGCTGCTGTTCAGCGCCCGCCGAGTTGCCGTGGAAGAAGCCCGCGAGCTGGGCATCGTGCACTCCATACACAGCCCCGAAGAGCTGGCCGAAGCCGCGCAATGGCTGGCCCGGCGCTTCCTCGCTTCACCGCGCGACGCCATCGCCATGAGCAAGCGCCTGCTCAACCAGAGCTACGAAACCCCGTGGCAAGCGATGGCAGAACTGGAAGGCCTTGCCCAGGGCGTCGCCTCCACCGCGCCCTATCACGATGAAGCGGTCTCCGCCTTCCTGCGTGGCGACCCTTCCCGCTACGACTGGGACCGCGACTGAGCCACCCGGCCCGGGTGGAGTAGCGCCGCCCCGCACGCCCCTACCGTAACCACCAGGCCTTCGCGCCTTTGCCGCGACAACCCGACAACACCCAACGACCGGCGCGGCCGGTCGGCAACAGGAGCCCTCCGTGCACATCGAGCGCAGCGTCTTCCGCGACGACCATGAAATCTTCCGCACCACGGTGCGGCGCTTCTTCGAACGTGAGTGCGTGCCGCGCCAGGAAGCCTGGAACCAGGCCGGACAGTGGGACCGCGAGACCTGGCTGAAAGCCGGCCGCGAAGGCCTGCTGGGCATTACCCTGCCCACCGAATACGGCGGTGGTGGCGGCGACTTCGGCCACAGCGCGGTGTACAACGAGGAGTTCAACCGTGCCGGCCTGTCCGGCAACGGGCTGGGCATGCACTCGGACATCATCGCCCCCTACATCGCCCGCTGCGGCAGCGAAGAGCAGAAGCGCCGCTGGCTGCCCGATGCCTGCTCGGGCGAGCTGATCCTCGCCATCGCCATGACCGAGCCGGGCACCGGCAGCGACCTCAAGGCCGTGCGCACCACCGCCGTGCGCGACGGCAACGAGTACGTCATCAACGGCAGCAAGACCTTCATCAGCAACGGACTGTCCGCCGACCTGGTGATAGTCGTCTGCAAGACCGACCCGGAGGCCGGCGCCAAGGGCATCAGCCTGATCGCCGTGGAAACCGACCGCGCCGGCTTCCAGCGCGGCCGCAAGCTGGACAAGGTCGGCCAGCACGCCCAGGACACCGCCGAGCTGTACTTCGACAACGTGCGGGTGCCGGTGGCCAACCGCCTGGGCGAAGAAGGCAAGGGCTTCGCCTACCTCATGGGCGAACTGCCGCAGGAGCGCTTCTCCATCGCCGTATCCGCCGCCGCGCGACTGGAGGCGGTGCTCGACCACACCCTGGACTACGTGAAGAACCGCAAGGCCTTCGGTCAGACCGTCTGGGACTTCCAGAACACCCGTTTCAAGCTCGCCGACATCAAGGCCCAGGCCACGGCCGTACGCCTGATGATCGACCACTACCTGGCCGAGCACATGCGTCGCCGCCTGACCCTGGAGGAAGCAGCCATCGCCAAGCTGTTCGCCACCGAAACCCTGGGCAAGGCGCTGGACGAAATGGTCCAGCTGCACGGCGGCTACGGCTACATGCTCGAGTACCCGGTGGCCCGCGCCTTCGTCGACATGCGGGTGAATCGCATCTACGGCGGCACCAGCGAAGTCATGCGCGAGCTGATCTCGCGCAAGCTCTGATCACACAAGGACAACAACCATGAGCCAGAAAGCATTCGTCGCCGGCGTCGGCATGATCCAGTTCAAGAAGCCCGGCACCAGCGACTTCTACGACGTGATGGCAGCCCAGGCGATCCGCCAGGCGCTGGAAGACGCCGGCATCGACTACCGCCTGGTGCAGCAGGCCTACGCCGGCTACGTCTACGGCGATTCCTGCTGCGGCCAGAAGGCCGTGTACCACGCCGGCATGACCGGTATCCCGGTGCTCAACGTCAACAACAACTGCGCCACCGGCTCCTCCGCCCTCTTCCTCGCCCGCCAGGCGGTGGCCAGCGGCGCGGTGGACTGCGCGCTGGCGGTAGGCTTCGAGCAGATGAACCCGGGCGCGCTGAAGTCTGCCTGGCCGGATCGCCCGGCGGCGCTGGAGCGCGCCAACGCGGTGGTCAGCGAGCTGGTGACCGGTATCGACGTGCCCAGCAATGCCATCCGCCAGTTCGCCGGCGCCGGCCGCGCGCACATGCAGAAGTACGGCACCAAGCTGGAAACCTTCGCCGCCATCCGCGCCAAGGCCAGCCGCCACGCCGCGCGCAACCCGCTGGCGGTATTCCGCAACGTGGTCACCACCGAACAGGTGATGAACGACGTGGTGCTCTGGCCCGGTGTGCTGACCCGCCTGATGGCCTGCCCGCCCACCTGCGGCGCGGCGGCGGCCATCGTGGTTTCCGAAGCCTTCGCGAAGAAGCACGGCCTGCGCACCGACGTGCTGATCGCCGGCCAGTCGATGGCCACCGATGTCCCGGCGTCCTTCGACACCCGCGACATGATCCGCGTAGTCGGCTTCGAGGTCACCCGTCTGGCCGCACAGCAGGCCTACGAACAGGCCGGCATCGGCGTCAACGACATCGACGTGATCGAACTGCACGACTGCTTCGCCCAGAACGAGCTGCTCACCTACGAGGGCCTCGGCCTGTGCGCCGAGGGCGAAGGCGAGAAGCTGGTCAACGACGGTGACAACACCTATGGCGGGCGCTGGGTGGTCAACCCGTCCGGCGGCCTGCTTTCCAAGGGCCACCCGCTGGGCGCCACCGGCCTGGCCCAGTGCTACGAGCTGACCCACCAGCTGCGCGGCACGGCCGGGGATCGCCAGGTCGAAGCGGCGCGCATCGCCGTGCAGCACAACCTCGGTCTCGGCGGCGCGGGCGTGGTCACCGTGTACCAGAAGAACTGACGGCGGGAGTTTCCAGATGATCGATCGCAAACACATCGGCAAGCAGTTGCCGTCCTTCAGCGTTGTCGCCGAAGCCGGCCAGTTGCGCTTCTTCGCCAAGTCCATCGGCGAGACCGACCCGGTCTACCTCGACGAGCAGGCCGCCCGCGATGCCGGCCACCCCGGCCTGCCGCTGCCACCGACCTTCCTCTTCTCGCTGGCCTTCCAGATGCCCAGCCAGGCCTGGCGCGACGAGCTGGGAATCATCTCCTCGCGCATCCTCCACGGCGAGGAATCCTTCACCTACCAGCGCATGGCCTATGCCGGCGACACGCTGCACTACGACGTGCGCATCACCGACATCTACGACAAGAAAGGCGGCGCGCTGAGCTTCGTGGTCCGCGAGTCGACGGTCAGCAACCAGCGCGGCGAGCACGTGGCGACCCTGCGCACCACCCTCGTCCACCGCAACGGCTGATCCGGAGGCCCACCATGAGCAACGTTCGATTCGACTCCGTGCAGGTTGGCGACAGCCTGCCGCCGCTGATCCTGGCGCCGATCAACCGCACCACCCTGGCGCTGTTCGCCGGCGCCTCGGGCGACCACAACCCGATCCACATCGACATCGACTACGCGCGCAAGGCCGGCATGGTCGACGTGTTCGCCCACGGCATGCTGTCCATGGCCTACCTCGGCCGCCTGCTGACCGGCTGGGTCGACCAGCGCCAGTTGCGCGGCTTCGCCGTGCGCTTCGCCGGCATCACCCACCTCGGCCACCAGATCACCTGCAGCGGCAAGGTGGTGGAGAAGTTCGAGGCCGAAGGCGAACAGCGCGTGAAGCTGGAAATCCAGACCACCAACCAGTACGGCGAAACCCGCATCGTCGGCGACGCCATCGTCGCCCTGCAGTAAGGAGCAAGAACATGGCAAAACTCGACGGCAAGGTGGCACTGGTCACCGGTTCCGGCCGTGGCATCGGCCAGGCTATCGCACTCAAGCTGGCCAGCGAAGGCGCACGCATCGTGCTCAACGACCTGGACCTGGCACCGGCGCAGGAAACCGCAGCAATGATCCGCGACCTGGGCGGTGCGGCAGCGGTCTGCCACGGCAACGTCAGCGCGCCGGACTTCGCCGAGCGCTACATCCGCACCGCGATGGAGAGCTTCAAGGGCATCGACATCATCGTCAACAACGCCGGCTACACTTGGGACGACGTGGTGCAGAAGATGAGCGACGAGCAGTGGTACGCCATCCTCGACTGCCACATGACCGCGCCCTTCCGCATCTTCCGCGCCGCCTACCCGGTCATCAAGGCCCAGGCCCAGGCCGACGCCGAAGCCGGGCGTGAGGTGTTCCGCAAGGTAGTGAATATCTCCTCGGTGTCCGCGCTCAACGGCAACGCCGGGCAGATCAACTACAGCGGCGCCAAGGCCGGTGTCGCCGGCATGACCCGCGCACTGGCCCGCGAGTGGGGCCGCTTCAAGGTCAACGTCAACGCGGTGGCCTTCGGCTTCATCGAAACCCGCATGACCCGCGCCGACGCCCATGCCGGCGCGACGGTGAACATCGAGGGCCGCGACATCCGCGTCGGCATCAGCCCCGAGGCGGCGAAGTCCTTCGCCCAGCGCAACCCGCTGGGTCGCCCCGGCAGCGTGCAGGAAGCGGCCGACGCGGTGTACCTGTTCTGCTCGCCCGAATCCAACTACATCACCGCGCAGACCATCGCCGTGGCCGGCAACCTCCAGTAGCCCGCGCTCCCCATCCAGAACAAGAACATGGAGTCACGCATGAAGTCCCGGATCATTCGTTACCTGCCCCACAGCCTGCTGGCCGGCGCCATCGCCGCCAGCCTCCACCTGCCGCTGCTGGCCGCCGAAACCACCGCCAGCCAGCCGGCCAGCAGCCTCACCGCGGCGAAGAACGCCGAAGTGCTCAAGGTGCTGCCGTTCAGCGACCGCAGCGACTACGAGTCGGTCACCCGCGGGCTGGTCGCGCCCTTCAGGGGGCAGATTCGCAACGCCGCCGGAAGGGTCGTGTGGGACAGCCAGGCGCATGACTTCCTCGACGCGGACAAGGCTCCCGACACGGTCAACCCGAGCCTCTGGCGCGCTGCCCAGCTGAACAACCATGCCGGCCTGTTCCAGGTCGCGGACGGCATCTACCAGCTGCGCGGGATGGACGTGTCGAACATGACCATCATCGAAGGCAAGGACGGCCTGTTCGTCATCGATCCGCTGACCTATGCCGAAACCGCCCGCGCGGCGCTGGAGCTGTACTACCAGCACCGACCGAAGAAGCCCATCGTCGGCGTGGGCTACAGCCACAGCCACGGCGACCACTTCGGCGGCGTGCGCGGGGTCGTCGACGAAGCCGACGTGAAGAGCGGCAAGGTGAAGATCTTTGCTCCGGCAGGCTTCATGGAGCACGCCATCAGCGAGAACATCTTCGCCGGCAACGCCATGAGCCGCCGCTCGCAGTTCCAGTTCGGCACCTTCCTGCCACGCGGCGAGCGCGGGCAGCTGGACGTCGGCATGGGCAAGGCGCTGCCCTCGGGCGGCACCTTCACCCTGATCGCACCGACCGATCTGATCCGCAACGAGTACGAGACCCACACCGTCGCCGGCATCCAGATCGAGTTCCAGCTCACCCCCGGCACCGAAGCGCCGGCGGAAATGAACTTCTACTTCCCGCAGCATCGCGCGCTGTGCATGTCCGAGAACAGCACGCAGATGATGCACAACATCCTCACCCCGCGCGGCGCGCTGGTGCGAGACGCCAAGGCCTGGTCGCAGTACCTCGACGCCAGCCTGGAGCGCTACGGCGAGAAGACCGACGTGATGTTCGTCTCGCACAATTGGCCGACCTGGGGTGGCGAGCGCATCCGCACGCTGCTGGCCGACCAGCGCGACATGTACGCCTTCCTCAATGACCGCACCTTGCACCTGATGAATCAGGGGCTGACCTCCACCGAAATCGCCGAAAGGATGGACAAGCTGCCCGGCGAGCTGGAGAAGAAGTGGTACACCCGCGGTTACTACGGCTCGCTCAGCCACAACTCGCGCGCCGTCTACCAGCGCTATCTGGGCTTCTACGACGGCAACCCGGCGAACCTCAACCCGCTCACTCCGGTGGACGCTGGCAACCACTACGTCGAGGCCCTGGGTGGCGCCGATGCAGTGCTCAAGCTGGTCCGCGCGGCCATCGACAAGGGCGATTACCGCTGGGCGGCGACCCTGGGCAACCACCTGATCTTCGCCCAGCCGGACAACCAGCAGGCCAAGGCCCTGCAGGCCGACGCCCTGGAGCAGCTCGGTTACCAGGCGGAGAACGCCCTGTGGCGCAACATCTACCTGACCGGCGCCATGGAGCTGCGCGGCGGCGTGCCGGTGTATGACGCCGGGGCGACCAAGGCCGACGTGGTGAAGAGCATGGAGCCCGGCCAGTTCTTCGACTTCCTGGCGATCCGCCTGGATTCAGACAAGGCCCAGGGGCACGACATGGTGATGAACTGGGTGTTCAGCGACTTGGGCAAGGACTACGCGGTGACCCTGCGCAACGGCGTGCTGACCCACCGCAACGACGAGAAGAGCGCCAACCCGACCGTCACTGTCACCCTGGCCAAGAGCACGCTGGACCAGATCAGCCTGCGCAAGCTGGACTTCCCCACCGCCATCAAACAGGGCGACATCAAGCTCGATGGCAACGCCAAGGCGCTGGGCGCCTTCCTCGGCATGATCGACAGCCCGGCCCCGCAGTTCAACATCGTCACCCCGTGACGCCTTCCCGCACCGGGCCAGCCCGGTGCGGGACACCCCCCTTCGAGGCCGGCCCGCTCCGGAACAGTCAGCATGAAGCAACTCACCCCGATGGACGCGCAGTTCTTCTATTCCGACGCCCCGCACCAGCCCATGGTCATCGGCGGCCTGTGGATCTGCGACCAGCGTTCCGCGCCCAATGGCCTGGTCCGGCACAAGGACATCATCCGTTTCATCGACAGCCGTCTGAGCGGCACCTCGCTGTTCCGCCGACGCCTGCAGCACGCGCCGTTCCGCCTGGACGACCCGTACTGGCTGGAAGACAAGCACTTCGACCTGGAGTACCACATCCGCCATGTCGGCCTGCCGCAGCCCGGTGACTGGCGCCAGCTGTGCATCTTCACCGCGCGGATGATGTCGCGCAGCCTGGACATGGAGCGTGCGCCCTGGGACATCACCATCATCGAGGGGCTGAACAATGTCGAAGGTGTCCCACCGGGCAGCTTTGCCCTGCTGCTGCGCTTCCACCATGCCTACGTCGACGGCAAGTCCGGGGTGGAGATCACCACCCTGCTGATGGACGACCAGGTCGAATTCGACGAGAACCCGTATCGCCAGCCGCTCAACGAACGGATGCCGACCCGTGCGCAGATGTGGGCCAAGACCATGCCGCGCCTGCTCGGCCAGTCTCTGCGCAGCGCCCGCGCCGGCTACTGCGCCGCACGCAAGAGCGTGCAACTGGTCGCACAGTTGCGCGGCGAGGCCAGCCCGGACCAGCACCGCGTGCCGACGACCCTGTTCAATGCCCCGGTTTCGCCACACCGCACCTACGGCGCCACCTGCTGGCCGATCGCCGAGCTCAAGCAGATTCGCCGCTGCGCCCCGGGCGCCACGCTGAACGACGTGATCATCGCGATTATCGCCGGCGGGCTGCGGCGCTACCTGCTGCGTCGCGAAGCCCTGCCGGTGGACCAGTCGCTGGTCGCGCTGTGCCCGGTGGCCATGCGCCCGGAAGGCGCACGCAGGGACATGGGCAACCTGATCTCGATGATGCTCATCGGCATGGGCACCGACCTGTCGGACCCACAGCGGCGCCTGCAGGCCATCACCGAGCGGACCCGACGCGGCGGCCCGCTGGCCAGGGAAGTGATGCACGAGCTGATCACCTCCCTGGGCGACATGCTGCCGGCGCCGGTGCGCATGCTCGGGGGCTGGGTGCAGAACCAGGTCCGCTACGTCGGCCGCGTCCACCTGCAGAACACCCTGATCACCAACGTGCCAGGGCCGACCAATGGCGCCGAGAAGAAGTACTTCGCCGGCGCCGAGATCCTCGCCACCTATCCCATCGTCCCGGTGCTCGACGGCATGGGCCTGAGCCACGGCATCACCAGCCTCTACGGGCAGATCATCCTCGGCGTGCTCGCCGACCGGCAGATGCTGCCGGACATGGACGTGTACATGGCCTGCCTGCAGGAGTCCACCGACGAGTACCTGGCGCTTGCCCGCGACAATCCTCCCGGCCCGACCGAGGACAAGCCCGCCGCGCCACGCAGGCGCCCTGCCACCCTGCGCCAGGCAGAGTCCGGCAAGCCGTGAAATCCGGGCCGCCCACCGAGCGGCCCAAGCCGAAAGTCAGCGCGCACAGCACAGGAAGGAAACGATGTTCAGGCAGAAGTCGGCGGCCCGCCAATGGCAGGACAGGATGGACCATGCGCACAGCTTCCAGGAGTGGGCGCAGCACGCGACCGCCCATGACCAGGCCACCGGCATGGATGACTGGCGACGCAACGAAGTCTGCGCGGACTACGACTGCCGCACCGTGCGCCAGCGCTTCGAACGCCTGCGCGACCTGCACGACGCCGGCGACTACGGCGGCCTGATGTTCGCCCTCAACGAGGGTATCCACGGAAACCTCGCGGGCATGGGCAAGGCGTCCCTGTATAGCCATTCGCACCTGGGCACCAAGCACCTGATCCACCAGTACATCGAGGAAGTCTGCCGCGCGCTGGCCGCCATCGACGCCCTCGACGACAACGTCATACCGCTGGCCGAACGCATGGACTTCTTCCTGCGCGCCAGCCACTGCTTCGGTCGCTCGGCGCTGATGCTCAGTGGCGGCGCGGTGCTGGGCTACTTCCACGCTGGCGTGCTCAAGGCCTTGCTCGAGCAGGGACTGCTGCCGCGGATCATCTCCGGTTCCAGCGCCGGCTCGATTCTCGCTGCGATTGCCTGCACCCACCACGATGCTGAGTTGCCGGAGCGCCTGCAGGCCGAGCACCTGCTGATGCAAGTGCAACGCCAGCGACGTCCGCCGGCACGCACGACACTTGAAGCCAATGACCTGGCCAGCTATCTGCAGCGACTGATTCCGGACCTGACCTTCGCCGAAGCGTACAAGGTCAGTGGCCGCCACCTGAACATCACCGTCACCGGCCTGCAGCCCAGACAGGCACCGCGCCTGCTCAACGCCATCACGGCCCCGACGGTGCTGGTGCGTTCTGCGATCATGGCGTCCTGCGCGATCTCCGGCATCTACCCACCGGTCACCCTGCAGGCGAAGAATGCCGACGGCCTGCAGGTTCCCTACCTGCCGGAACAGCAGTGGATCGACGGCTCCTTCCTCGACGACCTGCCGGCCAAGCGCCTCGGCCGCCTGTACGGGGTCAACCACTTCATCTCCAGCATGGCCAACCCGGCGGCGCTGCTCTTCACGCCCAACCCCGACACCCGGCCGAACCTGCTGCAGAGCGCGGTGAACCGGCAGATCCGCCTCGGCAAAGGTGTGGCGACCCATCTGCTGCGACTGGGACGCGACCACCTGCGCCTGCGCAACCCCACCCTCGCGCGCTGGCAGCACCTGGGCTACAGCATCCTGGCGCAGGACTACACCGCCGACATCAACCTGTTCCTCGGCAAGCGCTGGCACAACCCGCTCAAGCTGCTCGCGCCGCTGCCCCTGGCCGAGTTGCGCAAGCTGGTACGCGAAGGCGAACAGGCCACCTGGGAGCGCATGGAGATGGTCCGAAACTGCACGGCCATCAGCCGCACGCTGGATGACATCCTGCGCAGACGTCATTGGTCAATGTGAGCCCGATACCGTAGCAGGCGGGCCTGACGCGCAAGCCTGTGCCTGGCGAATTCCGGCGCTTCTGTCGAGCTGCAAACGTCGAACGGTGTGGCGCAAGCCGTCCGGCGTTGAAAGCTGCCATTTGTCAGCGGCGGCTTTCGGCCAGTAGCGGACAAAATCACGGCCTCAGTCTGGCCTTCGTTCCTAGAGTTCAGGCTACACTCGCCCCCCTCTGAGCAGCGACGGTTCGCCTGCTCCTCCTGATTGGCGAGAACCTATGCAGAAGCTCGACTTGCCACGTATTTCAGTACGATTCAGAGGCTTCACCCTGCCTGTTGCAGGTGAGTTCCTTATTTGCGACTACGACGAGGTGCTCCGGGTATCGTTGTCTGAGCCGGCGAGCGTCGAAGTCACCGATGAAAACCCCAATGACTTCGAACTGAAACGCACCGATTGGTTTGGGGTATCTCTACGCGAACCTATCGCCCAGGCGGGATCGTATGAGCTGTCCTACGTTTTTGTCCCCGAGGACGACTTTCAGAAAGTCACTATAAAATCCGCTTCAGGAAGCGAAACTCTGAGTTTCAGGACATTCTCGGGAGACTGGTTTGTCGCCTCGTTCAGTGCAGACGCCAAGTACTTGATTCTGGCAGAGCCGTATCTCCTGGAGATTTATGCACTCGAATAGCCACAATTGCTTAGAGTTGACGCCGCTTGCACTGTCCGCAGCGATGTTGGATCGAGGCTGCATTATTTCGGAGCTTAGATGAACACACTCCTTGTTGAGCACGTTGAGCCGTACTCCCCGGGCAGCGAGTCTGCCAGCGTTACCCTGAAGAGTTCTCATGGTGAGATCGAGGTGTTTTGTTACCCCTGTGATCTAAAAGCTGGAGATCGGGTAGAGAACTTTCTGTTTGCACTCGATGCTGACGCGCGCGCGGCCAGCCTTTCCGACTGGTCATCAGATGAAGTCGAGGAAAGAGAAAAGGAAAGGCTTGAGAAAGTAGGCCCCTACGCCTATCGAGGGTGCGGGCGCGTGCTTGATCGAACGTCAGGCCTTGTCGAAGTACTTGGTTTTCAAATCGAATTAGGAGCGGTTCCCTGTGATGGCGCGGTGGAGTTCGAGATCTCGCGCCTCGATCTTTGAAACATTGATTTTTCGCCTTCGCCGTTCGATGCATCAGCCTGCGCGCCAAAGCATTTCGAATGATGATTTATTAAAAATAATCTTTACGCCAATCCAAATAATCAAGATCGCGAGAGAATCCTTTTTTCAGCTCGACGCAATAGTATGACAATCGTGCAATCTCGGAAGGTGTCTCATGCCAAATCATTTCCGCAATTTGACGCATACTTAACCGCTCAAGCAAATCCTGATAGAAAGCATTGACAATCTCTCTCGAGCACCCCATGTCTTTAGAGAAGAGCAGAGAGACTTTTTCCGAAGTTTCCTCCAGGAGGTAAGGGATATCGCACTCAATGATTGTTTCGCTCTCCGCCTCGCTTAGAATGGATTCTGATAATGAGTGAATAATGGATCTAGCAATCAAGATCGGAGTGGTTGTTGTAACTATAATATCACCTCTTTCTTCGAGCTCCCTCAAAGACCTCAGGATGACATCCACAAACTTCTGGTGGTCGACGTTGCTCATGGCCACTCCTTGATGATTTTTTAGCGTTTAAACCCAATGGTTTTGTGAGGTAGATTCGATCGCAAATTTATATAGTTTAGCTTTTGCAGATTTAAGATTGCAAAAATTCGCTGGGCAGCCCCTCGTTAAAGGAATACCCATTCCGGCCAATCGATAATCTTATGCACTCTAGCATCATGGGGATAACGTCCGATTTGGGTCGGTGGTTGCCTCTGTTCATCTGCAGCAGGCGGCCAGAGCCAAATTCCTGCTGAAGTCAGGGATTAGCCATCAATGAAGATCCAGTCAAACAAGGCTTGTGCGTATCTATGAGCTTCTGCCTCTTCGTCAAATGTAAAAACGCCATGCTCATGGAAGACGAATCTCCAAGAAAATCCCTCGTCTGAAAGTGCAGCCTTAAAATTCGCTCGAACACTCTTGGCGAGTTTGGTACTGGATGCGAGATGCTCTCGAAGAGTTGAGATTGCCCCTTCCTCCGAATGGCCGATCTGAGCGTTAAAATAATTAGCCAGCACATAACCTATATATTCGTACATTGATCCCCTCGATTTGCTTCTACGCAGGCACTAGCTTTCGCCACGAAATTGTCCGAGAATTCATCAACTAAGGTTTTGCCTGACAGAGGCATGGCCTGGAGTATTCCACTCGGCAGCGACTACTAATCGCTAGTTCTTGCCCCTAGGAGCCAAGAACTTCATATCAAATACTCCTTCGAAATCAATAAATGGCGCCCTGTAAATTCCTGTTGAGTATGACAAGGGAAAAATATCTTCTATCGACATGGTTTGTGCCCAGCCGAGCTCACTCAAAAAGCTGTGAAGTTGCTCTTTTGAGAGGGAGGCCAAGTTCTTGTTCACGAAGAAAACTTTATCATTAGCAAACAAGCCAATGGAAAATATATCCCCAAAGCCAACGATATAGCCATCAAGGGATCGTCCAGTGGGGGTTGAAAATTTTGCTTTAAATGAAAGATCGAATATCGAATCCCCCAAATCATCAGTCGTCAGTACTGGGTAATTCAATTCATCACTATCATCGTATCGCCAGATCGGATGTTCTTCATATTCCATTCGCCCTAGAAAATCTTTCGCCAAATTATTCTTCATGTATTGAGTCCTTTCACCGGCCTAGTGCCAGGGTTTGGGAGGCGGGTGGATCCCTCGTCTCGGCATTTATAGTGTGCCCCGTGATACTGGTCAGCGATAACAAGTCTACGAGGTTTCGTGTCCTACCTGAATCAGCCAAAGAGTCGTTTGAAGCGTCTTACGACTCTCAAAGCTTGTGCATTTCGGTCAGTCACGCTGTTTGAGATCCACGCCTTCCACTATGTCGAGAGGTGGCTGCATGTCAACACAGACGTCCGCTTTGGGTCGGTAGCTGACGCTCTCCAAGGGCAGCAAACGGCCAGAAGCGACCATCCAGAATTCCTAAATCGAGGCAGCAAATTGGTTTGGGCGCCCGCCTGCAGCTACAAAAATCTCTCGCAGCTTAGCTCGGGTAGTACTGGACAGTCCTTCGGTGTATTGCTGGAACTCTGCTTCAGCAAGGTCCGGGTGGCCGTTCATGGCGAGAACAAATGCGTACGCGATGGGATGTTGCCTGAAGTTATAGAAGCCCAGCCCACCGGAGGACAAATGTCTCTTCACTCCTGCAAATACCTCTGGCAGCTGATCGATTGAACGAGCGCTCTCCCAGAAATGCCCCGCCTGTATGACAGCTTCTTGAATCACATTCGGGAGGCGTTGTGCTACTTCGCCAATCCCCCGCATGTAAGAAACCTCCATCGACCTGTCGCGCGGGTTGAAGGTGAGATCGGGCAGGGCCGATTTGGGAGTGCGATGCCACTTGATTTGATTGCCGGACAGGTGGGGAACAAAATCCAGCGAAAGCCCCCATGTGGGAGAAAGAATGCCGCCTTTCCACTGTTCTAGACGAAAGCACTGACGAATCGGAGCATCGGCACTTCGAATCCACCGCAGAGGTCCCTGAGTCTCGAAACCCAACGGCTTCAGGCAAGTTTCCACGCTTGGCAATGCAATGTCGTGAATTTGCTCTATCCGTAGCATCTCGAAAGTAGAAGTTTGCATCACTGAGTACCTTACTCAATCCGGTCACCCTGGCTTGAGCAAGAGGGTAATAGGTATTGCGCGCTGGAGCGATGCCCCTGTTCAGAGGGTCCGCTTTGGGTCGCAACGGACGCTCCCCGTCAGTCCCAGGCACCAGGATGTATCGATCGAACTGGAACTCGGCCCCTGCCGTCAATGCAACCAGGCAACACAAAAAGCCGCCGTCACGAACAACCGGGACGACGGCATGGTGCGGGAGGCCGCGTTATTGCAGCGGGATATAGATATCCGTCTGCCACTCTTCCAGCGGCGTTTCCGGGAAGATGCTCAGGTAGTGGAAGAACAGCGGGTGGTCGCGGAGTTCTTCATTGCTGCCGGGCAGCCAGTCGCGATAGATCGGATAGATGCTCTCGCCGATATGATCGGGCGAACCGACGTGGCGAACGACCACGCAGCGGCCGCCGGGAATGATCAGCTCGCGGACGCCGTAATCGTTCGGCGCCACGGCTTCGCCGATCTCGCCGCAGATATCGAAGCGAAACTCCTCCGCCGGCGTTGTGTCCGGGTTGCCGTAGGGAATGCCGAAGGTGCGGCTCGCGGCTACCTGCGACTGCCCGCTGCCCATGCGCCACTGGATGAACTGGCGCACGCTCTCGTCGAGCTGTGCGGGCGGGCCACAGTGTTCGAGGGCGGCGACCCGGACCTCGGGGAAATCGACGATACGTACCTGCATGGTGATGCTCCTGGAAAAATGGGGAATGGCGAACACCGCATGCCAGGTCTGCCAGTTCGGCTGCTTCCGGAAGGCGCTGGGCGCCATGCCGAAGTCCCGTCGAAAGGCCCGGCTGAAGGCCTCGGGGCTGTCGAAGCCGGCATCGAGCGAGGCATCCAGTACTGAGTATTCCGCACCGGACGCCAGGCGATGAGCCGCGCGCCGCAAGCGCATCAGTTGCACATAGCGCGCAACCGGCACCCCCACGTAGGCAGTGAATTGCCGGTGGAAGTGGAACGCCGAGAAATGCGCTACTTCGCTCAGCGTGTTCACCGAGAGGTCGCCCTCAAGGTGGTCATCGATGTAGGCAAGCACGGCATCAAAGCGCCTGGCGTAGGCAGTCGGAATATCGGGCACCGGGTGAAAGCTCCTGGTCATGTGGTTGGCGACAGAATCCCCCAATCGGGCGCAGGCGCGCCTAGCCGGACTTGCTCAGGTTACGCCCGTGCCGGCCGGCGGCGACTATCCATCAGCACGACGACGGCAGCCAGGAGGATAGCGAGCATGCAGGACGAATAGCTCGCTGTGATATCCGCCTTCCTTCAAGCCATGGCGAACCGACCTACATACGAGAACCGTTTTGACTGTCACCCTCTCCCACTTTTCCTGAACATGACTCCTACGGCGCGACGCTTCTGTCCAGCCCGCGACAGGTTTCCGGGAAAGTCCTGACTTGCCATCGGCGTTGCGGTCCTACAAAGCCTCTGCTTAGCGTTTCTCCCGCCACGGAACAGTCGTGGTCAGGTGTGGAAACCTGTTTGGATACCGCTTTGCCGTAGCAGGAACGGCCCAGTCTTTCACCAGGCTGGGTCACCCCTGGCTGTCTATGGCGGACCGTGTGAGGCGGGCTTCGGCCCGGCCGGTCTTTGGCGGTAATCCACCGGTTTCCACCCTTGCACGGTCCGCCTCCCTTCCCTTTCGGGGGCGGTTTTCTCGCTGTACTTCCTGCCCTGTGCACGGAGAACGCCCATGACTCCAAGGATCGAATTCCCGGCCAACCCCGGCCTGAGTGTCCAGACTTTCCACCGCTTCGACCGTACCCTGCGCGGCCTGATGATCGACAAGCAGGCCTGGTTCGTCGCCCGCGACCTGGCGCGCCTGACCAACACCCACTTCAGCGCCCGCGTGCCGCGCAAGCTCGACCCGGACCAGTACCGCTGGGAGCGGTTGGCCGGCTGCCGCGAGGACGAATTGCTGGTCAGCGAAAGCGGCCTGTATACGCTGCTGTTGCTCTACTTTTTCCACCCGGAAAACCGCAACCTGCGGCAATGGCTGAGCAACGAGGTGGTGCCGGTGCTACGGGACTCGCTGCTGCAGCAAGGCAACGGCCCGCGCTATTTCCAGCGCAGGGTGCAGGACCATCCGCTGGCCATGCTGGAATGGCAGGGCGGCGTATGGATGCGTGTGGGCGATGCGGCCAGGCTGCTGGAGGCGGAAGCCCGCGCGTCACGCTGAGGCCCCGCGCGAACCTGCCACAGTTTTCAGCCCGCCTTTGTGCGGGCTTTCTGAAGATCGGATATCGTCCTGCGGTAACCCAACCGAACGCAGAGGCGGACTCCCCAATGAACATCGTCATTCCCGACGACTACCAGGACGTGATCCGGACCCTGGACTGCTACAGCCGACTGGCCGGGCACGATGTGCGCGTGCTGCATGACCTGGGCCCCGCTTCGGCGGACGAGCTGGCCGCACGCTTCGCCGAGGCCGACGCGCTGGTGCTCACCCGCGAGCGCACCCGCATCGACGCTGCGCTGCTCGACAGGCTGCCCAGGCTCAAGCTGATCAGCCAGACCGGCAAGGTGTCCGGCCACCTCGACCTGGACGCCTGTACCGAGCGCGGCATCGTGGTGACGGAGGGACGGGGCTCACCCGTGGCGCCCGCCGAACTGGCCTGGGCGCTCATTCTCACGGCACGCCGGCAACTGGTTCCGGCCATCGAAGCGTTCAAGGCCGGGCAATGGCAGGTCAACCTGGGCCACGCGCTGGCCGGGCAGACGCTGGGCATCTGGGGCTACGGCAAGATCGGCCAGCGGCTGGCGCGCTATGCCCAGGCGTTCGACATGCCGGTGCTGGTCTGGGGCAGCGACAACAGCCGGGCCGCTGCCATCGCCGACGGTCACCAGGCGGCGGCTTCACGCGCGGCTTTCTTCGCCGAGGCGGATATTCTCAGCCTCAACCTGCGCCTGTCAGAGAGCACTTGCCATGGGGTTACCCTCGCGGACCTGGCAGGCATGAAGCCCAGTGCCCTGCTGGTGAACATCAGCCGCGCCGAGCTCATCGCCCCTGGCGCGCTGGTGCAGGCCCTGGACGCCGGCCGGCCTGGCTACGCGGCCGTGGACGTCTTCGAGCAGGAACCGCTGCTCGCCGCCGACAACGACCTGCTGAAGCATCCCCGCGCGCTCTGCACCCCGCACCTGGGGTACGTGGAGAAGAACGGCTACGAGCTGTACTTCGGCGATGCCTTCGACAACCTGGTGGCGTTCTTCGACGGAGCACCGAAGAACATGGCGAACCCGCAGGCCCTGGCGAGCAGGCGGACGTAAAACTCCCGGCAGAGACAGCTTCGCCCCCGCACTGCCGTGCCAGGTTGCGATACCGGCAGCTGAAAGGCGCCGCTGGCAGATGGAAAAACGTCGTTGCGCCGCCTTCCCAAGGGCCAAGTGCGCCCGGCAAGATAGCGGCATTCGCTGCCGCGCTTCGGTGGCCCTCTCTGCCTTGTGCCAACGGAGTCGTATGCAACCGCGCGACCTTGCCGCCTACCTGTTCCTTGCGATCGGCTGGGGGCTGTCCTTTCTCGTGCTGCTCAAGGCCATCGCCGGGTTCGGCTGGGTTGGCGCGGTCAGCTTCCGTGCGCTGATCGCCAGCTTCACGTTGTTCGCGGTGGCCAGGTTGTCCGGGCGCCGGCTGAATTTCCAAGGGTTGTGGAAGCCGCTGTGCGTGGTCGGCGCGACCACGGTGGCCGGCCAGCTGATCGGCATGACCTACGCCACCCCACGCATCGGCACCGCCATGGCCGCGATCTTCGTTGCCGGCATTCCGCTGTTCTCCATGCTCATCGGCCGCCTCTGGGGCCTGGAGCGCATCACCTGGAGCGGCCTGGGCGGGCTGGTGCTGGGTTTCTGCGGGATGGTGCTGCTGGTGGGATTCCCGGTGGTGCCGATCACCCACGAGTTCATCCTCGGCAGCGCGGCTTCGGTGTTCGGCGCGGTGTGCGCAGCGTTCGGCAGCAACTACGCGAGCCTGAAGCTACGCACCGCCGGGCCGTGGGAAGTGACCTGCGGCGCCTTCGGGATCGGCGGGCTGCTGACCCTGCCCCTGCTGATCTGGGTGCCGGTGCCCGGCACGCCGCAACCGGTCGACTTCGTCTTCCTGCTGCTTTGCGGTTGCGTGTTCAGCGCGGTGAACTACGTCGTCTACTTCCAGCTCGTTTCCCGCATTGGCGCGACCAGGACCATCAGCGTCGAATTCGTCGTCACCGTGGTCGCGGTGCTGGTGGGCGCGCTGGTGCTCGGCGAAAGCCTGTCGCTGATACAGGGCGTGGGCGCGCTGACCATCCTGCTCGGCTGCACCCTGGTGCTCGGCATAGTGCCAGGCACCAGGACGCGCGCGGTCAGTTGATCGCCTGTACCGACACGCTGGCGGGTGCAGCCTCGTCGCGGTCGATCACTTCCATCGGCAAGCGCGAGGTTTCCCGCAGCAGCCAGGAACACACCGCCACCAGCAGCAGTGCCGCTGCGCCGTAGAGCGCCACGCCGAACGGATTGCGCCCGGTGGCGATGAGGATGGCGGTGGCGATGCTCGACGCCGTGCCGCCGCCCAGCGCCGCGCCGATCTGGTAGCTGAAGGAGATGCCCGAGTAGCGCATCTCGCGCGGGAACTGCTCGGCGAGGAACGCCGGGATCGGCCCCTGGGTCGCGCCCATGAAGAAGCCCACGGCGACATAGGCCAGCAGCGCCAGCGGCAGGTTGTGCAGGCCGATCAGCGGGAAGAAGGCGAACAGCCCGAGCGCCATGATCGCCGCCCCGAAGATCATCACCGTGCGCCGGCCAAGGCGGTCCGACAGGTGCCCGAAGAACGGCGCGGAGGCGACGATGGCCACCGACAGCGAGAAATCGAACAGCAAGGCGTGGCTGCTGCTGTAGCCGATCTCGGTCGCGTAGGCGAGGAAGAAGGTGCTGCCGATATAGGCGATGGTGACGTAGCCGAAGGCGATGCCGATGCACAGCAGCAGCTCGCGCGGGCGACGGCGGAAGGCATCCATCAGCGGCATGCGCGCCTCGGCTTGCGGCGCGGCCTTGGGTTGCGGCGCGGTGTTCTGCAGGCGTGCATAGAGGCCGACCAGCACCAGCAGGCCGCCGAGCCAGAACGGGATGCGCCAGGCGATGCCGCTGAGGTCGTCCTCGAAGGCGAAGCTGACGATGGCGAATACCGCCGAACCGAAGATGCCGCCGATGCCGATGCCCATGCTCGTGAAGCTGCCCCACAGGCCACGGCGCCCCTTGGGTGCGACCTCGATGCCGAACAGCGCCGCCCCGCCCCACTCGCCGCCGGCGGCAAAACCCTGCACCAGGCGCAGCAGCACCAGCAGAACGGGCGCGGCCGCGCCGATGCTGGCGTGGGTCGGCAGGAAGCCGATCAGCAGGGTGCTCAGGCCCATCAGCACCAGGGTGGCGACCAGCGCCTTCTGCCGGCCATAACGGTCACCCAGGTGGCCGAACACCACGCCGCCCAGCGGGCGGGCGAAGAACCCGGCGCCGAACGCCGCGAAGGCGACCAGAACGGCGGTCAGGCGATCCATGCCGGGGAAGAACAGTTGCGGGAAGATCAGCGCGGCCGCATAGCCGTAGATGACGAAATCGTAGAATTCCAGCGCGGTGCCCATGCCGGAAACGCAGAAGGTGCGAAAGGCCGAGCGCGAGCCGGGAGCTGCGGGCGTGTGGTCGATCATGGCGGTTCACTCTTGTTCTTGTGGCAACACGAAACCCGCGCGGCGGCCGGCGGGCCGTCACGGGGGGGTGGTTTTGTAAGCGGTGACACGTAGGGCGCATAACCCGGAACGGGTTATCCGCCTTAGCTCGGCGGCGGATAACGCTGGCGCGTTATGCGCCCTACGGACTTACTGCGCTCTGGCGCCCCCCTCTCCCTAACCCTCTCCCTGAAGGGAGAGGGGACTGTTCGGAGCAGGATGACACCATGGCTTCAGCCGGCACACACGGCTCCCTCTCCCTTCGGAGCGGGGCTCGCAGCCAGGGCTGGGGAGAGGGTGCGCCCAGCTGGCATCACGCTTTCAGAAGCGCAGGAAGCCTTCGTCGGCCAACTTCTTCGGCGTGCCGGCGACGTACTCCAGCGCGCAGCCAGCGGTATCCAGGCCGATGCTCAGCAGGGTTTCCCAGCGCTCGGTGTCCGGCTCGGACATGTCCGGGTGGAAGCACACCACCGCCTGGTCGCCGTCGGCGCCGCAGAAGGCGTCGGCGCGCTCGCGCAGGGCCTTGTCGGTCATGCCGGCGGTGGCGGCCTTGAGGTGATCCAGGCGCGCGTAGGTGGTGGACACGTCCGCCGTGCGCTCGCCCCAGCTCAGTTCGCCGTCGAGGAAGTGGTTGGTGTGCAGCAGCCAGCCATCCTCGCGCGGTACCACCACGGCGGTGTGCGCCGGGCTCATCTCGATGCTGGCGGCACGGGCGCGTACGTCGTCGCGGGTGAAGACGGTCAGCACGGTGGACGCACTGACCCGCGCCGAGCGCGCCATGTCGATGGCCTCAGTGACGCTGGTGGCTTCTTCCAGCACGCGGCGGGCGATGGCATGCACCGGCACGCCGGCGCTGCCATCGTCGCTGGCGTGGTGCAGGATGTTGAAGTGCACGCCGAGCCCGGCACTGTTCACGCCGATCTTGCCGAGCATGCCGAACTCGGTGAACAGCTTGGCGGTCAGGCCGGTGCTGCCGGTGAAGCCGAGCAGCAGGCCGTGGGGCACCAGGCTGTCGTGCCAGTCCCAGGTCTGCAGGCTGCGCGGGGCAGCAGCGCCAGCCGGGGCGTAGACCGAGGTGGAGCACTCGCCTTCCACCGGTTGTTCCGGCATCACTGCGAGAATTTCGGTGCGCGCATTCAGCGCCGCCAGTTGCCACAGCGGCAAGGACACACCCAGCGCCAGGCCTTCGACTTCCCTGGCCAGGGCCGGGCACCAGTCGGCCAGCGCCGCGAGGCTGGCTTCGCCAATGGCGCGGGCCTTGTCGATCTCCACGCCGACGCGCGGGAAGAAGTCCAGGTACAGCGCCACGGTCTGACGGATCTGCCCGGCGAAGGTTTCGCCGATCTGCCGGCCACGCTGCAGCGGGTCGCGGAGGTCGGTGGTGAAGGTATGAAGAATCACGGCAAGGCTCCTGCAATTGCTTTTTTGAACGACACTGGAGCGACGGGGCACTCCGGATGGGTCAGAGTTATTCGCTCGAACGACTATAGACTTCACGACCAGCGAACCAGGTCTTGAGCACGCGGGTATCGCGCAGTGCTTCAGGCTTGACCGTGAACACGTCGCGGTCGAGCAGGACCAGGTCGGCCTGCTTGCCGGGCTTGAGCGAACCGATGCTCTGCTCCAGGCGCAGGGTGCGCGCAGCGTTCAGGGTGTAGGCCTGGAACATGGTCTGCCGGTCGATGTCCTCGGCAGCGTTGAGCACGCCCTTCGGGCCGACGCGCTGGATCGCCTGGTAGATGGCCTTCCACGGATCGGGCGTGGTGATCGGCCAGTCGCTGGCGCCGGAAATAGTCGCGCCGTTCTTCAGCAGCGAGCGCGCCGGGTACATGTGCAGGAAGGCCATGGCGCTGACGTAGGGCTTGACCAGGTCGACGCTGTTCTCGTCGGCCGCGGCCCAGTAGAGCTGCATGGCGGCGATCACGTCGAGCGCCTTGAAACGCGGGAAGTCCTTCGGGTTGACCATCTGCAGGTGGGTAATCGAGTGCGGGATGCCGCTGTGGCGATCCTTGCGTGCCTGCTCGATGCCGTTGAGCGACTCACGCACGGCGCGGTCACCGATGGCGTGGATGTGCACCAGCCAGCCGCGGGCGTCGGCGGCGCTGACCAGCTCGCCGAAATGCTTCGGATCGATCAGCAGCTCGCCGTACTTCTTCGAGTTGCTGTAGGGCTCGAGCATCGCCGCGCTCTGCGCCGGCACCTCGGCCACGCCGTCGGCGAAGATCTTGATGCCCGGCAGGGTCAGGTTCGCAACGCCTGCGAACTGCTTGCGCACCTTGTCCAGCTCGTCGAGGTCGGCGGGGGTTGCCTTGGAGTCGGCCATCAGCAGCGCGGCGACGTGCGCGGTCAGCCCGCCCTGTTCCGCCAGCATCTTGTAGGCCGGCAGCACGCCGACCGAATCGTTGTGGATGTCGCCGCCGGGATTCTCGTTCGCCAGGGGCTCCATCCAGGCGGTGATGCCCAGTTCGTGGTAGTAGCTCTGCGCGCCCTTCAGCGCCTTGAGCAGCTCGTCATTGCTCGCCAGCGGCAGCATGGCCTGCACCGGATAGAGACCGGCGTCGACCAGGAAACCATTGGGCTTGCCGTTGGCTCCGTGGCCGATGGTGGCCTGCTCCTCGCCCTGCAGCGACTTGACCTTGGCCGCATCGATGCCGGCCAGATCGAGCAAAGCCTGGTTGGCCCAACCAGTATGGTAGTCGCCGCCGGCCAGGAGAATCGGCTGCTTCGCCCACTCGCCCTGATTGAAGCGCTGCTGCAGCTCGCCGAGCTCATCCCAGTACGCCGTCGGCACGCCGCCGACATAGAGGAACTGGCCACGTCGCGCACGGCCGTCGTCACGCCACTGACGCAGCTTGTTCTCGAACTCGGTGAGCGGCAGGTCCTGGTTGTCCAGGTTGGCCTGGAGCATCTGCAGGCCACCCTTGACCAGGTGGGTGTGGGCGTCGATGAAGCCGGGCATCAGCACCCGGCCATGCAGGTCGATGACTTTCGTCGTCGGCTGCTGGAGCTTGAGGATCTGCGCGTCGGAACCGACGGCGAGGATGCGGCCGTTCTCCACTGCCAGCGCCTGCTGCAGCGCCTGGCCGGGTTCGGCGGTGTAGACCTTGCCGCCGTGGAAGATGAGCTCGGCGGTGGCCATAGTTTCCATCGAGGAAAAAGCGCAAGCCGCCGACACCAGCGCCGGAATCAGTAGTTTCATCGCAGATCCTTCGTTATTGTTGATCTGTGACGAAGGTTAAGCAAAAGCCCCGGTGGCTTTAACACTGACTTCCCGCACAACTTCTGTTCCTGTCAGGAAGCAATACCAGGAAGCAATCCATGGACAAGATGACCGCCCTCACCATGTTCGTCGCCACCGCCGACCACGGCGGCTTCAGCCGCGCCGCCGAACAGCTGGGCAAGACGCCGTCGGCGATCACCAAGGGCGTGGCGCAACTGGAGGCCGACCTGGGCCAGCGCCTGTTCGAGCGCACCACTAGACGCATGGCGCTGACCGAGGCCGGGCACATCTACCTGGAAGGCGCGCGCTCGGCGCTGATGCAACTGCAGCGCGCCAGCGAGGAAGTCGAGCAGTTGCAGACCGAGTTGCGCGGCAGCCTGCGCATCGTCTCGCCGCCCTCCTTCGCCCCGGCCTTCTTCAACGCGGTTTGCTGCCGCTTCCTGCGCGAGCACCCGCAGGTGCGCCTGGAGGTGGACCTGCTCGACGAGTTCGTCGACCTCGTCGAGGGCGGCTACGACATCGCCCTGCGCGATGGCCCCATCGACCTGCCGGACGTGATCGCCCAGCCGCTGCTCGAGAACCGCCTGATGCTCTGTGCGAGCCCGAAGTACCTCGCGGAAAAGGGCCTGGAAGTGACGCTGGAGAACTATGAACAGCACGACTGGCTGATCTTCCGCCACCCGCTGCTGAACCGGAATTTCTGGTGGGTGCAGAAGGACGGCGAACGCCTGCGCATCCGCCAGCCGGTGCCGCGCATCGCCAGCGACAACTACGACTTCCTGCTGGCCTGCCTGCTCGACGGCCAGGGGCTGCAGTTCCTCCCGCAATGGAGCGCGCTGCCCTACCTGGAAAGCGGCCAGTTGGTGGAGCAGCTACCCGACTGCTGGCGCGACCAGAGCGCCTTCGGGCCCTGGGTGCATGTGCTCTACCTGCCGCACCGGCGCAGCACGCGCAAGGTTCGGGTGTTCATCGAGTACCTGCGCGAGCATTTGCAGGGGAAGGGATTGGTCTGAGGCGGGGCTGCGGTGCTCCACCGGTGGATGCCGTGCCGTGCGGTTCGCGAGCAAGCTCGCTCCTACGCGGAGCCACTCAGCTCTGGCTCTGGCTCTTGAAGGCTTCCAGAAAAATATCCGCGCACACCGAATGCCCCGTTCAGGAGGCCTCGTTGAAGCGGAGTTTCAGGGGTTGAGCGACATGGATGTCGCGAGAGCCACGATGGGCCAGGGATGGCCCGTCGTG
>NZ_JALJXP010000016.1 GCF_024170165.1 Pseudomonas nitroreducens
GTCTCCTACCGTCTGGCTTGCAGAAGCGGGTCTTGTCCCTCCACCCCCGACAGGTTCCTACCCTAACGCCATACAAGCGGGCCATGCCCGCGATCGCGCGCATGGCGCGCTCCTACAGGGAGCGTTGCTTAGGCGCCCTGCGTCAGGTGTCGGGCAATCGCCGTGCGCAGCGGCGGCAGGTTCTGCGCCAGGCGCAGGCCGGCGTTGCGCAGCAGGCGCACCGGCGGGCGCGGGTCGGTGTACATGCCGACGATCAGCCGGGTGGCCTGGTACAGCGGCCAGGTCGCCAGGCGATGGGCCATGGCATAGCGGCGCAGCGGCCAGGTGCCGCCGATATCGCCGCCACGACGATGGGTCGCGAGGATTTCATTGGCCAGCCGGCGCTGGCTCTGCAGGCCGAAGTTGAAACCGTGGGCGGTGACCGGATGCATGCCGACGGCGGCATCTCCGATCAGTGCGCTGCGCGGGCCGACGAAACGGTCCGAGTACACGCCCACCAGCGGGTAGCTGTGGCGCGGGCCGAGCAGTTGCATGCCCCCCAGCCGGCGGTCGAAGCGGCGCTCCATCTCCCGGGCGAAGGCCTTCTCGTCCAGTTCCAGCAGCGGCGCCATCTCGCGCTGCGGCAGGGTCAGCACCACCGAAGAGCGGTCGCCGTTGATCGGCAGCAGCGCCAGGGTCTGGCCGTAGCCGAACCATTCCCAGGCGACGTTGTGGTGCGGTTTTTCGTGGGCCATGCGGCAGACCATCATGGTCTTGCCGAAGTCTTCCATGTGCGCGCCGATGCCGAGCATGCGGCGGGTCTCGGAGAAGCGGCTGTCGGCCGCCACCAGCAGGCGCGCGTGGACGCGGCTGTCGTCGTCCAGGGTCAGCGACACACCGTCCTGCTGCACCTGCAACGTGCGCAGGGCACGACCGCAGACCAGCGAGACGTCCGCGCACTCGTGCACCGCGTCGAAGGCGGCACGGCGGATCATCTGGTTGGACACGAAGTATCCCAGCTGCTCGGCGCCGGCCTGCTCGGCCTCGATGCGCAGGGTGAACAGCGAGGGGCCATTGAGCACCTGGGCATCGCGCAAAGGCGAGACTTCCTCGGGATCGATCCGCGACCACATGCCCAGGCGCTGCAGCTCGGCGCGGGAGGCGTGGGTCAGGGCGATCTCGCGGCCGTCCTCGGCGGGCTCGGCCACGGCAGTCAGCGGCTGGCGGTCGATCAGCAGGATCGACAGGCCGTTGCCCGACAGCGAGCGGGCCAGGCAAAGTCCGGCGGGGCCGGCGCCGACGATGGCGATGTCCACGTGCATGGGAGACTCCTTTCGCGAGGGATGGGCGGTCCCGGAGTCTAGGCTGGCCACTGGCCCGTTTCGTTGCCATGGATCAGTGGCCCGCGGCGAATACCTCCAAATAGACGGGGCCCTTGCAACGACCTAGATCGACAGCCGCACGCCCCGCTGCGGATCGATCGCCGTCGCGCCCCGGCGCTTGTTCACCACCAGCTCGCCAATCTCGATCAGCCGCGTGCGCGTGACGTTGCGGCTGAGGCCGAGCAGGTTGGCGGTGTGCACCTGGTTGCAATGGCAGAAGCGATAAGCCGCGCGCAGCAGCGCATCCTCCACCCGCGCATGCAGGTTGCCGCCCTGCTCCTCGAACAGCCGCTGGAACGCCTGCCGGAGTATCTGCTCGGCGCCGAGGGACTCCAGCCGTGGTTCTTCGCTGCGTTCGATACGCAGGTTGGACAGGTGCAGGTCCTCCGCCCGCACCACGCCGTCGCGGCAGATCAGCAGGGTATGGTGGATGACGTTTTCCAGCTCACGGATGTTTCCCGGCCAGGAATAGCTGCGCAGCTTCTGCGCGGCCTCGGCGCTCAGCTGGCTCTGCCCGTAGCCCAGGCGCCGGCTGTACTCGGCGATGAAGTGGCGGGTCAGCGGGAGGATATCGCCGGGCCGCTCGCGCAATGGCGACAGCTCCAGGCTGACCACGTTGAGGCGGTAGTAGAGGTCCTCGCGGAAGTGCCCGGCGTTGATCGCCTTCTCCAGCTGCACGTTGGTGGCCGCCAGCACGCGCACGTTGATCGGGATGCTCTTGCGCGAGCCCAGGCGCACCACCTCGCGCTCCTGCAGCACGCGCAGCAGCTTGACCTGGATCGGCATCGGCAGGTCGCCGATCTCGTCGAGGAACAGCGTGCCGCCGTTAGCCTCCTCGAACCAGCCGGCCTTGGCCGCCAGCGCGCCGGTGAAGGCGCCCTTCTCGTGGCCGAACAGTTCGGCCTCCACCAGGGATTCGGAGAAGGCCCCGCAGTTTACTGCCACGAACGGCCCGCTGCGCCGCGCGCTGAGGTTGTGGATGTGCCGCGCCACCAGCTCCTTGCCGGTGCCGGTCTCGCCGATGATCAGCACGCTGGCCTCGCTGGGTGCGACCTGCTGCAGGTGATCGAGCAGTGCCTGGGATTTCGGGTCCTCGAAAACCTGGGCCGTGGCGCGGATGGAGGTGGCCAGCGCCGGGGACTTGGGCAGGGTCAGCAGACCCTCGGGGGTGGTCGCGTTCATGAGTAGAAGGTCGGTTGCGGCAGTTGCTGGTTCAGCGCCCAGTCGCCCAGCTCGCGGACCTTGTAGTCCACCGGGTCGTGCAGGGTCTGGGTGCGCAGGTTGCGCCAGTAGCGGTCGATGCGCAGTGCGGCATGGGTAGAGCGCGCGCCGGTGACTTCGAACAGGCGGTTGCAGATGTCCAGGCCGTTGCGGGTCGCCGCGACCTTGGCGGTGGCGATGGCCACGGCGAGCCGCCCGCGTTCCTCGGCGTCCAGCGCTGCGCCTTTGCTCCAGGCTTCATCGAGCAGTTGCGCAGCACGACGCACCAGCAGGCGGGTGCTCTCCAGGCCAACCCAGAACTCGCCGTAATGCGCGAGCACGTAGGGGTCTTCCGCGACCGTGGGGACGCTGGCGCGGAACCACGGACGGGCTTCCTTGAGCGTGTACTGCCGCGCCTCCTCGAACGCGCCTTCGGCGATGCCGAGGAACACGTGGGAGAAGATCAGTTGGGCAATCAGCGGGCGCAGGCAGGCGAACGGTGTGCTCAGCGGGCCCGGGTCGAGCAGCAGCTCGCTCTCCTCCACCCGCACGCGCTCGAAGGTGGCGCTGCCGCTGTCGGTCTGACGCTGGCCCATGTTGTCCCAGTCGTGGGCCAGGCTGATGCCGCTGCGCGCGGTGGGAATGGCGGCGATCAGCAGCTTGCCGCCCTCGCCGTCCAGCGCCGAGGCGATGAGCATTTCCGAGTCCAGCGCGCCGGAGCAGAAGCTCTTGCGCCCGGAGAACTCGCGCCAGCCGGCGAAGCTGCGCGACAGGGTGCGGGTGTCCAGCGGGTTCAGCGCGTTGCCCCAGAACCATTGGTTGCGCGCGGTCAGCTCGAACCACGGCTGCCACTGCTCGGGGCGGGAGAACAGGCGTACGGTCGCCAGCATCAGGTGCTGGAAACCGAACACGTGGGCGATGGAACTGTCGACCACGGCGAACTGGCGGACGATGTCCAGCGTGGTGCTCCAGTCGGCGCCCAGGCCACCGTACTCGGTGGGGATGATCAGCGACAGCAGGCCGCTCTGGCGCAACGCGTCGCGCTCGGCCTTCGGCGTGCCGCCACGGATGTCGCGCTCGGCGGCGGTTTCGGCGAAACCGGCGGCCAGTCGCTGGGCTATCTGTCGGGGAGTCGTATCGAACTGCCCGGGTGTCTGTGCGTCGAGACGCGTCTTGGCGTTCACGCTCGCTTCCTCTTGAGTCTGTTCAGGGCAAGCCGGGCCGGTGCCCGGCAAGTCGGGACGTGGATCGCCGGATCAGCCGGCCTTGCGGCCGGGCAGCACGTCGTTGGCGATCATTTCGCCGAAGGGCCCGGTGAGGTTGGTCACACCTTGCCCGGCCAGGCTCGCATAGGGCTCGGGGAGCAAAGGGAAGACCAGCTCGGCGAAGCGGTAGGCCTCTTCCAGGTGCGGGTAGCCGGAGAAGATGAAGCTGTCGATGCCCAGATCCGCGTATTCCTTGATACGTTCGGCCACCTGCTGCGGATCGCCTACCAGCGCGGTGCCGGCGCCGCCACGGACCAGGCCGACACCAGCCCAGAGGTTGGGGTAGATCTCCAGCTGGTCGCGGCGACCGCCGTGCAGCGCAGCCATGCGCCGCTGGCCTTCGGAGTCGAAGCGGGCGAAGGACTTCTGTGCATTGCTGATGGTCTCGTCGGAGATGTTGGCGATCAGCCTGTCGGCGGCCTGCCAGGCTTCCTCGGCGGTCTCGCGGACGATCACGTGCAGGCGGATGCCGAACTTCACGCTGCGGCCCTGCTTCACGGCCTTCTCGCGCACGTCGGCAATCTTCTGCGCGACCGCCTGCGGCGGCTCGCCCCAGGTCAGGTAGACGTCCACCTGTTCGGCGGCCAGATCGTGCGCCTCGGTCGAGGAACCGCCGAAATACAGCGGCGGATAGGGCTTCTGGAGCGGCGGATAGAGCGCCTTGGCGTTCTCCACCTGCAGGTGCTTCCCGGCGAAGTCCACGGACTCGCCCTGCAGCACGCGGCGCCAGATGCGCAGGAATTCGTCGGTGACTTCGTAGCGCTCGGCGTGGCTGAGGTGGATGCCGTCGCCACGGTTTTCATCCGGGTCGCCGCCGGTGACCACGTTGATCAGCAGCCGCCCGCCGGAGAGGCGATCCAGGGTCGCGGCCATGCGCGCGGAAACGGTCGGCGAGATGATCCCCGGACGGATCGCCACCAGGTAGCGCAGGCGCTCGGTGAGCGGCGCCAGGGCCGAGGCGACCACCCAGGAATCCTCGCAGGAGCGGCCGGTGGGAATCAGCACGCCGTAGTAGCCGAGGGAATCGGCGGCCTGGGCGATCTGCCTGAGATACGGCAGCGACACCGGGCGCGCGCCTTCGCTGGTGCCGAGGAAGTGACCGTCGCCATGGGTGGGCAGAAACCAGAAAACGTTCATCGATGGCTCCTCAGGCGGTCTTGCGCAGTGGCGGGCGGACGAACAGCGGCGTGGCGCGCTCGGCGGCCAACTGGATGCGGGCGCGCAAGGTGTCGCTGGTGATCTGGTAGTTGGCGAAATCCGCTTCGCTGGCATACACGCCAATCGGCAGCGTGATCGACTGGAAGAAGCTGAACAGCGGGCGCAGCTGATGGTCGAGGACCAGAGCGTGGCGCTCGCTGCCACCGGTGGCGGCGAGCAACACCGGCGTGTCGATCAGGGCGTTCATGTCCACCAGATCGAACAGATGCTTGAGCAGGCCCGGATAGGAGCCGCGGTAGACCGGCGAAGCGACTACCAGCAGGTCGGCGCTTTCGATCTCGCGCAGGGTGGCTTCCAGCTCGGCGGAGAGCTCCTGGCGCGACAGCGCGGCACCCAGTGGGCGGGCGATGTCGGCCAGTTCGATGATTCGGGCGTCTACCGGAAGCTGCTCGCCGAGGGCGTCGAGCACCGCCTGGGTGAGCACCAGGGTGCGCGAGGGGCGATAGGTGCCGCCGGAGACGGCGACCACTTTGATGGGGCTGGTCATGGGTTTTCCCTGTTGACTGTTGCGCTAGGTACAGAGGCCTTGAGCAAGGGCCGTACCAACCCCTGAAAGGGGCGTAACAACAAGGAAATGTGCGATTTACGGGCACTTCAGCCGGTTTTTCCGGCTTTGCGTGTCACCCAGGCAACAGTGCTGCTGATCGACTGTTGGCTGGGCAACACCCCGCCATCAATGCGCAGGCATCTCGCGCAGACCATGGGAGATATTCAGCCCTTCCAGTTCGGCCAGGTATTCGCCTGTGCTGAGCAGACCGATGCACGCAGTCGCGCCGCGCTGGCGCAGCTGCCCGGCGGCCAGCTTGCGCGCCAGCGCCACCGCCGCCATGCAGGGAATGTTCGGGCCGTGGTCCTGCTGCGCGAGGATTTCCCAGCACAACGCCAGGGGTCTGCCGTCGCCATCGACACCCTGCAGGTGGACGAACATGCCGCTGCGCCCGTCGCCCAATGGCTGCATCGCCACGGCCATGCGATGCAGGCCGGCGCCCAGGCGCGCGGCATCTTTCACCAGCCCGGCGCGCACCAGCCACGACAGGCCCCAGGTGCCGAACTGGGTGAGGCTCAGGCCGAGGCCGGCGGAGAAGCGCACGTCCTGCACGCCGGGATAGCGCTGGGGAAACAGGTCGAGGTCGGGCACATCGCAGTGGGCCAGCCAGCGCTGCCCCAGCGGTTTGGGGAAGCGGTGGCGATTGAGCCCCTGCCAGCCGTGCACGTCCTGCCAGCGGCCCTGGCGCCACTGGCGCAACGGCTTGCCGCAGTAGCCCAGCACGGCGGACACCGTGGCCTGCCCGGGAATCTTCGCCGAGGAACTGATGCCGTGGTGGATGCTGTCCAGGCGCTGGAAGCGCGGCAGCAACTCGTCGATCACCGAGGCGGCCAGCGCCGGGACTGAACTGGCGCCGCTGCAGACCAGCACCCCGGCGCTGCGCGCGGCGCGGTCGAGCTCCTGGATGCCGCAGACGAACTGGCGGGCGTCGGCCAGGTCGACGTAATGCGCGCGGGCTCCGATGGCGGCGCGGGCCACGCGGTAGTCCTGGCCCTGGAAGGGGCCGGCGGTGGAAATGACCATGTCCACCTTCAGCTCATTGAGGCGGCCGGCCAGCGTCGGCTGGTTCATGTCCAGGCACACCGGCTCGCCGCCCACCTGCGCAGCCAGTTCATTGGCGCGGCGCTGGTCACGCCCACCCACCAGCACGCGGATGCCGTCGATACCGCTCAGGCGCCGCACGATCAGGCTGCCGAAGTTGCCGTAACCGCCCAGTACCAGCACACGAAAATTCCGTTCCATTCCCACTGACCCTGTTGCTCCCTGACTGCTGCTGGCCATGCCAGCTCCTTCATCCCGGCTTCGCACCCTCATGGCGCGGCAGATGGTCGTCCAACGGCCACCAGCTGGCACGGGACGCCACGTAGTAATGCGCTTCGAGCTTTGTCTGCACGGGCTCGTCCAGGGTTCCCGCACGCACCCGCAAAGTTTCCGGCAGTGCATCGCGGGCGCTGTAGATCGGCGAGCCGCAGGTTCGGCAGAACACCCGTTTCTTGCCAGGCGTGGCGCGGTATTCGGCCAGCTCGGAGGCGCCGCTGAGCAGGTGGAATGCCGAGCGCTCCACCGGGAGGTTGGTGGCGAACGGCCCCCCCTGCGCCTTGCGGCACTGGCTGCAATGACAGACCTGGATCGGCGCCAGCTCGCCGCTGATCTCGTAGCGCACCGCACCGCACAGACAACCGCCCGACTGCATGCCCTGCTCTCCCGCCCGGGTTCACGAAGCGAAGGAGTCTAGAACAGCCTTGCCGACAAGTACCACCGTGCGCAGGGATGGATTTCAGACATCTGCGCCCCAGCCCAGCGGATACAGCAGTTCTTCCTTGTAGCCGGCCCACACCCGCACCGCCGCCGGAAAGCTGGCATCCAGCGCGGCGTCGCCGCTGTCGACCAGCAGCGGACGGCCGTCGAGGGTGCCCAGCTTGCGCTTGGTGGCGATCACCCGCAGCCGCTCGATGCCGATCGCGCGCAGCACGCGCGGGCTGATCTGCTGGTTGCCACGGCCGAGGATGTGACCCTGCCCGCCGATGGCAGTCACCAGCAGGAAGGCCGGGTGCCCGTCGACCAGGTCGAACAGCTGCGCCTCGGTGACATCGCGGGCGATCACCTCACCGTTCTCGATGACATCGACACCCAGCAGCGTGGTCTCCAGGTGCAGGTCGGCGGCCAGCCCGTGCAGCGTCGAGCCGGGACCGATGACGTAACGCACATCGTCCTCCCAGCTGTCCTCAAGCCAGGCGGCGAGATCGGCGAGCACCAGTTCCTCGGTCTCCATGCCGGCCTGTTTCACGTGCTGCATGAAATGGCCTTCCTCGGGCACCGTCAGCTCGGCGTACCAGCGCGCGGCGACACGGCCTTCGCGCAGCGCGGCTTCGTCGAGGTCGCGCACCTCGCCCTGGGTGAGGCGCACCAGGCCACCGTCCACCAGGCGCCGCGCCAGTTCCCCGGCGGCGCGCGGGCTGATGGTGTAGACCCCGGAGTGGATCTTCACCCCGGCGGGGATGCCCAGCACCGGCTGGCCTTCGCGGGCCACCTCGGCCACGTCGCGCGCGGTGCCGTCGCCACCGGCGAAGAGGATCAGTGCCACGCCGGCCTCCTGCAGCGCCTGCACGGCGTGACGGGTATCCGCCGCGCTGCTCTGCTCCGCTTCCAGGGCACCCACCAGGCGATGGGCAAAGCCCATCTCCGCCAGCAGGTCGGCGCCCATGGGGCCGGGAAAGGTGAGGAACTCCAGGCGCTCGCGCACCGCCAGCAGGTGCTCCAGGGCAACACGCGTGCGTTCCGCCGCCCGTGGTTCGGCGCCGCGCGCCAGCGCCAGGTCGGCCACGCCATCGCTGCCCTTGAGCGCAGTCGGGCCGCCAATACCGGCCAGCGGATTGATGATCAGCCCTATGCGAATCCTGTCCATACTCAACCTCGAGGGAAACTTCTTCGAACCACCGGCGCAAGGCCGGGTCGGACCAGGGAAGCGGCAACTCCACCACTATAACGACAAGCAAACGACCGGGGACCTCGCGATTGGCACGCAATCTGCGAGCGATCCTGTCGTCTGTCTTCGGTGACGGATATTCGGCGCCGCCCTGCGCGCCTCTGTCACCGGGGTTTCATCTGATCTGCCTAGACTGCAACGAACCTGATGTAGAGGAGATTGGCCATGAGCCTGCAAACCCACCAGCAATCCGCCCCCCGTCCCACTCCGCGCCAGCCTCAGCAGCCGGTCGGCGGTTCGATCATCGATGCCCAGGGCCGTGAAGTCCCGATTACCGAAGACATGATCCAGCGCGCCTGCCAGGAACTCGACAAGACCTGCGAACCGCCGCGCCGCTAAGCGAAGCAAAGCGCGGCAGCGCGTCCGCCCTACTCCCCGACCCGGTTGGCGCCCAGCGCGGTCAGCAGGCTTTCCAGGCGCGGCGAATCGCCCTGGATGTCGACCCACAGGCCGGTGATTTCCCGGCGCGGCGGGTAGTGCTTGCGCAGCGCGTCGAAGGCCGCCCGCCGGGTCTGGGTGTCCCCGATCAGACTGCGACGGAAATTGGCGTCATCGCTGCGCGGGTCGTACACCGCGCGGCAGAGCATCGCCAGCGCCCAGTCCGGGTCGCACTCTTCCTTCAGGCTCAGTTCGGCCAGCCATTGCGCGGGCAGCAGGTCGTCGAGATCGACGGCCGGCGCGCACTGCTGCCAGGCGCAGAAGGCCTCGTAGATCTGCGCTGTGCCGCGCAGTTTGCCGTCCAGGCTGTAGCCGGCGATGTGCGGGGTGGCGATGCGGCAACGCTGGGCCAGTTGCACGTTCACTTCCGGTTCGCCTTCCCAGACGTCCAGCGCGACGTCGATATCCGCGCCGGATTCGAGGTGGATGCGCAGCGCCGTGTTGTCGACCACACCGCCACGGCTGGCGTTGATCAGCCAGGTGCCGGGGCGCAGCGCCTTCAAACGCTGCGCGTCGATCAGGTGGCGCGTCGGGTTTTCGCCATCGCGGGTCAATGGCGTGTGCAGGCTGATCACGTCGCACTCGCGCAGCACTTCTTCCAGGCTGCGGAAATCACCCCCTTCGGCGGCGGCGCGCGGCGGGTCGCAGACGCGCACGTCCCAGCCCAGCCCGCGCAGCACATCCACCAGACGACCACCCACCTGCCCCGCGCCGATCACGCCATAACGGCGTTCGGAAAGCCTCGCACCGTGCACTTCCGCCAGGGCCAGCAGGCTGCCCAGCACCCAGTCCACCACACCGCGGGCATTGCAGCCCGGCGCGCTGGACCAAGCGATGCCGGCCTCGGCAAAGTAATCGAGGTCCAGGTGATCGGTGCCAATGGTGCAGGTGCCGACGAACTTCACCTGGCTGCCTTCGAGCAGCTCGCGGCTGACGTCGGTCACCGAGCGCACCAGCAGGACTTCGGCGTCGCCCAGGGCGGCGCGGTCGATGCCGCGCCCCGGCAGGCGGCGGATGTCGCCGTGGGCGCCGAAGAAGGCTTCGACCAGGGGAATGTTTTCATCGGCAAGGATACGCATGGGCTGACTCCAGAAATCGGCACCGGCTACTTTACCAGCGCCGTTGCGCGCGGTCCCGCGCCACACACACCGGGCTTTGCTGACCGGGCGGACAGCCCTTAAACTGGCCGGCTTCCCGCCCATTTCTTCTGCCAAGGAAAGCCGTGACCAGCCTCACCCAGCCCGTCTCCCGCGGACGGCGCACCGCCACCGAACTCAAGGAACTGCTGACCCTCGCAGCGCCCATCATGATCGCCCAGCTGGCGACCACCGCCATGGGCTTCGTCGATGCGGTAATGGCTGGCAGCGTGGGGCCGCGCGACCTGGCCGCGGTGGCGCTGGGCAACTCGATCTGGATTCCGATCTTCCTGCTGATGACCGGCACCCTGCTCGCGACCACCGCCAAGGTGGCCCAGCGCTACGGCGCGGGCGATCAGGCCGGCACCGGCCCGCTGGTGCGCCAGGCACTGTGGCTGGCGTTGCTGGTCGGCCCGCTGGCGGGGGCGACGCTGTGGCTGCTCTCCGAGCCGGTGCTGCGGGCGATGAAGGTCGAGGAGGCGCTGATCGAGCCGAGTTGCTTCTATCTGCGCGGCATCGCCTGCGGCCTGCCGGCAGTGGCGCTGTACCACGTGCTGCGCTGTTTCAGCGACGGCCTGGGGCGCACCCGGCCGAGCATGGTGCTGGGCATCTGCGGGCTGATGCTGAACATCCCGATCAACTATGTGCTGATCTACGGCCACCTCGGTTTCCCGGCCCTGGGCGGCCCCGGCTGCGGTTGGGCCACCGGCTCGGTGATGTGGTTCATGCTGCTGGGCATGCTGGTCTGGGTGAACTGGGCCAAGGTCTACAAACCCAGCGAGCTGTTCCGCCACTGGGAGCTGCCACAGCCGAAGGTGATCGGCAGCCTGGTGGCGGTCGGCCTGCCGATTGGCATCGCGGTGTTCGCCGAGTCGAGCATCTTCTCGGTGATCGCCTTGCTGATCGGTGAACTGGGCGAGAAGGTGGTAGCGGGCCACCAGGTGGCGCTGAACTTCAGCGCACTGGTGTTCATGATCCCCTACTCGCTGGCGATGGCCGTGACCGTCCGCGTCGGCCAGTCCCTGGGCGCCGGTGCCCCGCGCGATGCGCGCTTCGCCGCGGGCGTGGGCATGGGCGCGGCGCTGGCCTACGCCTGCGTCTCCGCCAGCGGCATGCTGCTGATGCGCGAACACATCGCCGGGCTCTATACGCAAGACCCGGAAGTGCTGGCGCTGGCCGCCACGCTGCTGGTGTTCTCGGCGCTGTTCCAGTTCTCCGATGCCGTGCAGGTCACCGCCGCCGGAGCCCTGCGTGGCTACCAGGACACCCGCGCGACCATGATCATGACCCTGTTCGCCTACTGGGGCATCGGCCTGCCGGTGGGCTACAGCCTGGGTCTCACCCACTGGCTGCAGGAACCCACCGGCCCACGCGGCCTGTGGGAAGGCCTGATCGTCGGCCTGACCTGTGCCGCGGTAATGCTGTGCATCCGTCTGTCGCGCAGCGCCAGGCGGCAGATCGTGCTGAACGAGATGCGCACGGCGGCGTAAATCCGCAGGATGCAGAAAAGCCGCCCGAGGGCGGCTTTTTCGTAGCGCTTTGAGGATCAGTCGGTGACCAGCGCCGGTTTCGGCCGACTGCTGAGCGTCGTGCCCACCGAAGCGACGATGATCGCGCCGATGGCGATCCACTGGTGCGAAGTCAGCTGCTCACCGAGGAACACCAGGCCGGACAGCGCGCCGAACGCCGGCTCGATGCTCATCAGGGTGCCGAAGGTACGCGCCGGCAGGCGGGTCAGTGCGATCATTTCCAGGGTGTAGGGCAAGGCGCTGGAGAGCACCGCCACGCCCAGCAGCGCCGGAAACAGACTGACATCGAACAGCGCCATGCCACTGTGCGCGAAGCCGATCGGCGCCACGCAGATCGCCGCGATGCTGATGCCCAGCGCCGCGCCCTGGGCGCCCAGGTCATTGCCGGCACGTTGGCCGAAGATGATGTACAGCCCCCAGCAGACACCCGCTCCCAGCGCCAGTGCGGCGCCCTTCGGATCGATGCCGTGGCCGAAGTCGGCGATGGGCAGCAGCAGGCCGAGGCCTACCACAGCGATGGCGATCCACAGGAAGTCGAGCGGCTTGCGCGAATAATACAGCGCCACCGCCAGCGGCCCGGTGAACTCCAGCGCCACCGCGACCCCCAGCGGGATGGTCTGCAGCGCCATGTAGAAGGTCAGGTTCATCAGGCCCAGGGTCACGCCATAGATGAACAGCGGCTTGAGCGGCTTGCCGCGCAGCGAGGTGCGCCACGGACGCAGGATCGCCAGCAGGAGGATCGCGGCGAAGATCAGGCGCATGGAAGTCACGCCTTCGGCGCCGAGCACCGGGAACAGGCTCTTGGCGACCGAGGCACCGGTCTGGATCGAGGCCATGGACACGATCAGGATAAGGATGGGGAAGACAGTGGAAAGGAAGCGAGAGCGAGGCATGATGCGGACCTGAACAGGCGTTGCAACGGTTGGGATTTCTTGGTTGACTGTTATGCGCAACATAATGCGCAAAAAGGCCAGAATGAGCAATATACTGCCCACTCCTTCCGAACGCCCCAGCGTGCTGGTGCATGTCGCCGACAACGTGAAGACCCACCGCCGCGGCGCCGGCCTGAGCCAGGACGCGCTGGCCAAGGCCTCGGGCGTCAGCCGCAGGATGCTGGTCGGTATCGAGAGCGGCGACACCAACGTCAGCCTCGCCACCCTCGACCGTATCGCCGCGGCCCTGCAAGTCACCTTCGCCGACCTGGTTCGGCCGCCATCCACCGGCGGCTTGTCCCGTGTGGATGCCGTCGCCTGGGGCGGCGAGCAGGCCGACAGCCGCGGCACCCTCCTCGCCAGCACCCCGGCCACGCGCCAGGCCGAACTCTGGCACTGGACCCTCGCCCCCGGCGACCGCTACAACGCCGAGCCCGACGCCGAGGGCTGGTACGACATGGCCTATGTCATCGAAGGCCGGCTGACCATCGTCCTTGCCGACGAGACCGTGGAGGTCGACGCTGGTGGATTCCATGTGTTCAAGAGCAACCAGCCATTTTCCTACCAGAACCATGGGGCTGTACTAGTGCGGTTCGTGCGGAACGTCGTGAATTGAGGGTTCGCGCTCGGTGTTTATGCGCCGCATCGGCGTGCGCTGGGACTACGTGTTTCGCCTCCTCGGGCGAGTCACTTTCTCAAACGCCAGAAAGTAACCAAAGGGCTTGCCCCTCCATCCGGTTTTTCGCTTGGGGCGAAAAATACCCTCGTTGAAAGGGGCCCTCCGGAGTGCGCGGACGTTTTTCTGGAAATCCTCAAGAACCAAAGAAAAAGCCGGCATGAAGCGGGCCTTCATCATCAGTACGTAGGGCGCATAACCCGGAACGGGTTATCCGCCGATGCCCCCACGGCGGATAACGCTGGCGCGTTATGCGCCCTACGGTCTGGATCGTGAAGAGAGCCCCACCCGCCCAACCAGCACCAAAAAGAAAGGCCCGCACCAGGCGGGCCCTTCTTCTGAACACCCAGCGTCAGTTGCCCTGCGGCATCTCACCCCGCGCCAGACGCGCATTGATATCGGCAATCACCGCCGGCAGTTCGGCGATGGTGTCGATCAGGTAGTGCGGGCGCGAGCCTTCGAACATCTGGCCGATGCGGCGGCGCTCCTGGTCCAGCTTCTCCGCCGGCAGCGCCTTGTATTGCTCGTAGGTCAGGCCCAGGGCGTTGCCCGAGCAGGTCAGCGCCACGGTCCACATGCCGGCGCTGCGGCCTTCGAGGATGCCCGGCCAGGTGTCGTCGACCTTCACGCAGGCCGCCACGTCGTTGATGCCCAGGGCAATCACGTTGGCCAGTGCCTGAGCCGGGTGCGGACGGCCATTGGGGACTTCATCGGTAGCAACGACATGGTCGGCGACGTAGCCGTTGGTCTTCGCCAGGGCGACGACTTTCTCCATCACCACCGCCGGGTAGCCGGAGCAGGAACCGATCTTCAGCCCGCCCTTGCGCAGGGTGGCGATGGCGTCCAGCGCGCCGGGGATCAGCGCCGAGTGCTCGGCGATCTTCTCGATCTGCAGCGGCATGAAGCGCTCGTAGATGGCGGTGACGTCATCATCGCTCGGCACGCGACCGAACTTGGCCTTGTAGCGCTCGGCAATGGCCGGGATGTCGCACAGGGTGCGGATATGGTCCCACTTGCCCATGCCCATCGGGCCGCGGGCTTCTTCCAGGCTGACCTGCACGCCGAACTCGGCGAAGGCCTCGACGAAGATCTGGGTCGGCGCGAAGGAGCCGAAGTCGACGACGGTGCCGGCCCAGTCGAGGATCACAGCTTGCAGTTGCTGGGGTTGCTGGTAATTCATGGCATTCAATCCTGTAGGAATTCGGGCGGACATCAGATTTCGAAGACTTCCATTTCCTTCAGCGTCTCGGCGATGGCCGCGACGGCGGCGCGCATGCCGCTGGCGTCGACCTGGCCGATGCAACCGACGCGGAAGGTTTCCACCTGGGTCAGCTTGCCCGGGTAGAGGATGAAGCCCTTCTCGCGCACCCGGTTGTAGAACTCGGTGAAGGTGTAGCGGGCGTCGCTCGGGGCGTGGAAGGTGACGATGATCGGTGCCTGGATCTCGGCCGGCAGAAAGCTGCGCAAGCCCAGTTCGGCCATCTCCGCCAGCAGAGTCTGGCAATTGTTTGCGTAACGCTGATGACGGGCGGCGAGACCACCCTCCTCCTCGTACTGGCTCAGCGCTTCGTGCAGCGCGGCGACCACGTGGGTCGGCGGCGTGAATCGCCACTGGCCGGTCTTGGCCATGTAGGCGTGCTGGTCCTGCAGGTCCATGGACAGCGAATGGCAGTTGCCGGCGCTGGCGTTCAGGGCGGCACTACGGGCGAAGACGAAGCCCATGCCCGGCACGCCTTCCAGGCACTTGCCGGAGGCGGCGATCAGCGCATCGAAGGGGATCTGCCGGGCGTCGATATCGAGCGCGCCGAAGGAGCTCATGGCATCGATGATCAGGCGCTTGCCGTGGGATTCGATGACCTTGGCGATCTCGGCCAGCGGATTGAGGATGCCGGTGCTGGTTTCGCAGTGGATCAGGGCGACGTGGGTGACGCTCGGGTCCGCGCTGAGCAGGCGGTCGACGTCGGCGGCAGTGGTCGGCACGTCCTCTTCGGTTTCGAAGGTGCTGAACTCGCGGCCGATCACCTGGCAGATCTTCGCCAGGCGCTTGCCATAGGCGCCGTTGATCAGCACCAGCACCTTGCCGTCACGCGGCACCAGGGTGCCGATGGCAGCTTCGACGGAGAAGGTGCCGCTGCCCTGCAGGGGCACGCAGGTGTGGCTCGCTTCGCCGTGGATGATCGCCAGCAGGCGCCTGCAGACGTCGGCGGTCAGGTCGTTGAAGTCGCGGTCCCAGGAACCCCAGTCGACCATCATGGCGCGACGGGTGCGGGGGGACGTGGTCAGCGGACCGGGAGTCAGCAGGATGGGGGCTCGCTCGGCAGTGCTCATGCTCGATTCCTCTTTCGTGGGAACGTCGTCAGGGCTGAATTCGCTTGGGCCGGGCGGGTTCGCGGCGGCCTGGGCATAACTTGCCGGCCGGGCAGATATCGTTCAAATTGTTTATCACGATGCACTGCATAAGCCGGACATATACCTTATGAACCTCTTCCAGCTCCGCGCCTTCGACGCCGTCGCCCGCGAACGCAGCTTCACCCGCGCCGCCGAGCGCCTGTTCATCAGCCAGCCGGCGGTGACCGGGCATGTGAAGGCGCTGGAGGAGCACTACCAGGTCAACCTGTTCCGCCGCACCGCGCGCGGCGTCGAGCTGACAGAAGATGGCGTTCGGCTGTCAGCGATCAGTCGCACGCTGTTCGCCCTGGAGGAGGAAGCCGAGGCCGTGCTCGATGCCAGCCGCGAGCTGGTGACCGGGCGCATCGAAGTGGCCGCCGACGGCCCGCACCTGGTGATGCCGATGCTTGCCCGGTTGCGCGCGCGTTACCCCGGCATCACCGTCAACCTGCGCCTGGGCAACGCACAGGAGACCCTTGCCGCGCTGATGGACGAGCATGTCGATATCGCCGTGCTGACCGAGGTGGAGCCGCGCGCCGGGCTGTTCCTGCGCGAGCTGGTGGAGTCACGCATCTGTGCCCTGGTGCCGGCCAGCCATGCCTGGAGCGAGCATGCCGGGGAGTTGCCGCTGGGTGGGCTGGACCAGCAGATCATGGTGCTGCGCGAGCCCGACTCGATCACCCGGCGTACCTTCGATGCGGCCTGCTCGACGGCTTCGGTCGAGCCCCGCGTGCTGCTGGAACTGGACAGCCGCGAAGCGGTGACCGAAGCGGTGGCGGCGGAGCTGGGGATCGGCATCGTGTCGTCGCTGGAGGTCAGTCCGGACCCGCGGGTGAAGGCAATTCCGCTGAGCGGTGACGGCCTGCTCAACCGCCACTCCATCGGCTGCCTGGAGCGGCGCCGGGGATTGCGGGTGGTGAGTGCTTTTCTGGAGTTGGCGCAGGACTGATGGTCCACGCCTGAATCGACTGCAGGAGCGCGCCAGGCGCGCGATCACGGGCATGGCCCGCTCCTGCAACAGCGCCGCGCGTTGAGTTCCCCTGTAGGGCGCATAACGCCCAGGGCGTTATCCGCCGTCCTGGCGGATAACCCGTTCCGGGTTATTCGCCCTACGGGTGCCGACGGAACCTTCGGAAGGATGCGACCAGTCGCCCTACTCCGAGGGCAGATCTTCCTTCACCAGGTCGAGAAAGGTCGCCACGATCCGCCGCGTGCTCTGCTCACGCAGGCACACCAGGGTCTCGCTCATGCGCCAGTGGCAGTCGAGGATCGGCAGCGCATGCACCCGCGCATCCGCCCCCAGTTCGGCGGCCGACACCACACCGACGCCAATCCCCACCGCCACCGCTTCCAGCGATGCCTCGCGGCCTTCCACCTCGATGGCCGGGCGGATGCGCAGCCCGGCACGGGCCATTTCCGCCTCCAGCATCTGCCGGGTCACCGAGCCCTGCTCGCGCAGTACCAGCGGGGCGTTGTCGAGGTCGGCCAGTTCGATGGACTCGCGCCCGGCCCAGGGATGACCACGGCCAACGAAGGCAACGATGGGGTCGCTGCGCAGGGTGAAGGTCAGCAGGCGTTCGTCCTGGACCTCGCGGCCCAGCAGCGCCAGGTCCGCCTGGTAGTCGAACAGGCGCTGCAGGGATTCGTCGGTGTTGCCGGTCTCCAGCTTCACGCGGATGCCCGGATGGCGCTGGCAGAAGCGCGCGATCTGCGGCAATACGTGCACCGGCGCATCCACCGCCAGAGTCAGGCTGCCGGTCTGCAGCGCACTGGATTCCTGCAGCAATTCCTGCGCCTCGGCCTCGATCACGAACAGCCGCTGGGTCACTGCCAGCAGGCGTTCGCCCAGTTCGGTCAGGCGCACCGAGCGCTTGTTGCGGTGGAACAGCAGCACGCCGTAGCGTTCCTCCAGCTTGCGCACCTGGTCGGAGATCGCCGGCTGGGTGAGGAACAGGCGCTCGGCGGCGCGGGTGAAGCTGCCGTGCACGGCAACGGCATGGAAGGCCTTGAGCTGGGCGTGGGAAACGGACATGGGCGCGCCTCTGCAGGAAGGTTCTGACCGTCTTATCGCCAGACGACGGAAAGCGACTACGAGGTCATTCACGCAAAACACTAGCGTCATGGCGCAGTGTCATACAAGCCCAGCTTATTTTTGAAATCTGATAAATCGATTTCAGTTATTTATTCGAAATTGTTTCCATCCCTCCACCGCCGCTGCAACCCACCGGTTCGCAGCGGCGGCACAGAACAGCCTCAGCGCTTCTGACCCGCACCGCGAAGACGGTGCGACGTGCTTCGACAACAACAATAAAAAAGGCGTTACCCACTGACTGCCGGCACAGCACAACAACAACGAGGTCAGACCATGCTCAACCCTCACGGCACCGCTTCGCCGCGCTCTTCCCTTGCACGCTGGAGATGGCAGATCTTCGCCATCACCTGGCTGGCCTACGCGGCCTTCTACTTCACCCGCAAAGCTTTCTCGGTGGCCAAGCTCGGCATCGCCGAAGACCCCTCCTTCCATCTCGACAAGATCGCGATGGCCAACCTCGACGCCATCTACCTCGCCGCTTACGCGGTGGGCCAGTTCACCTGGGGCGTCTTCGCCGATCGCTACGGCCCGCGCGTGGTGGTGTTCGGCGGCCTGCTGATCTCCGCCGCCGCCGCCCTGGTGATGGGCAGCTTCGCCACCCTGCCGATCTTCGCCACCTGCATGGTGGTCCAGGGCCTGGCGCAATCCACCGGCTGGTCCGGGCTGTGCAAGAACATCGGCAGCTTCTTCGCCACCCACGAACGCGGCCGCGTGCTCGGGTTGTGGAGCACCTGCTACGCCTTCGGCGGTCTGGTCGCCTCGCCCTTTGCCGGCTGGTGGGCCTACGAAGTGTTCGGCACCTGGCACGCAGCGTTCTACTCCACCGCCGCCGTGGTCGGTGCGGTCGCCATCCTGTTCCTCCTGCTGCAACGCAACCGCCCGCAGGACGTCGGCCTGCCGCCGGTGGAAGCCGATGTGCAGCAACCCGAGGCGGTGAACTACGCCGGCTTCAAGCACGAGGGCGAGAACGGCAAATCCCTGCGCATCCTCGGCAAGGTGCTGCGCAACCGCACCGTGCTGACCCTGGGCCTGGCGTACTTCCTGCTCAAGCCGGCGCGCTACGCGATCCTGCTGTGGGGCCCGGTGATCGTCTACGAACGCATGCCGGGGCTGGGCAAGGTCGGCGCGGCGATCCTGCCGTCGGCGTTCGAGGTCGCCGGGCTGCTCGGGCCGATCCTGATCGGCTTTGCCTCCGACCGCATCTTCGGCGCACGGCGCATGCCCGCCTGCGTGATCAGCCTGCTCGGCCTGACGGTGTGCCTGGCGCTGTTCGTCCCGGCCATGCAGACCGGCAGCAGCCTGCTGGTGCTGGCCCTGCTGTTCATGATGGGCCTGACCCTGTACGGACCGGACTCGATGATCAGCGGCTCCGCCGCCGTGGACTTCGGCACTGGCGAAGCGGCCGGCACCGCGGCGGGTTTCGTCAACGGCTGCGGCTCCATCGGCGCGATCCTCGGCGGCCTGCTGCCGGGCTACTTCGACACCTACAGCGTGTTCATCGGTTTCACCGTCACCGCGCTGATCGCCGCCGGCATCCTCATCCCGCACTGGAACAGCCGCCCGGAAGCGGCCAGCCAGGCCAAGCCCGCCAGCGAAGAGCCGAGTCTGAACGCACGCCCGGTGCGCTCCTGAGTCCCGCTTACCCCTCACCGGCCGGCTGAGGGAATGGGCGAGGCGCCCCGCGCGCCTCGCCCTTTTTTCGTTTCCCCGTACACATCCGGAACCACGGATGGGCTTGTGCCATCAGCCTCACCTGAATAACATTGATTATCATTTAAAAATTATTCCTGCTGGACGCCCTTGTGAGCACTTCCAACCTCGACGCGGTCTTCCTGGCCCAGCGCCTGCCTTTGCTGCGCACGCTGCTACGGATGGTGAAGAACCCGAGCATCGCCGAAGACCTGGTGCAGGAAACCTACCTGCGCGTCGCCCGCACCCTGCTCGAACGCCGCATCGATCACCTGGAACCCTTCCTCTTCCAGACCGGCCGCAACCTCGCCCTGGACCACCTGCGCCACCTGCGCATGCAGTCGCGGACCATGCTCGAGGACGTGCCTTTCGATGTGGTGCAGGCGGTACCGGCGCCGGGCTCCAGCGCCGAGGACCAGTTGCACGCGGAAAAGCTGCTCGAGCGCCTGGGCGCCACCCTCGCAGAACTCAGCGAGCGCCAGCAGCGCATCTTCATCCTCAGCCGCCTGCATGGCTGCGGCTACGCGGAGATCGCCGAGCAACTCGACATCTCGCCGAGCACCGTGCAGAAGGAACTGAAACTGATCATGGCGATCTGTGTCGGACTGGTCAGCCGCCTCGAGGAAACGGTATGACGGACTACCGTTCGCCGGCCGATTCGACAACAATGCGCGGCTCCCCCCCCCAGCACCGCCCCGAGGATCGCCCCTTGCCCCACGCCGCGCCGCCCGACGACCAGCAGATGGCCGAAGCCCTCGACTGGCTGATCCTCGAGGACGACATGGACGCCGCCACCCGCGCGCGCTTCGATGCCTGGCTCGCCGCCAGCGAAGGCAACGCGCGTGCTTACCAGCGCGTGCGCGATGCGTGGCAGTCGCCTTTGCTGCCGGTCGCCGCCGCACGCCTGGAGCGCACGCGAGAGCCCGAAAAGGTTCGTCCATTGCAGCGCAAACGGCGCTTCCTGAAGCCCTTGGCGACCGCCGCCGCCCTGCTGCTGGCCATCGGCGTCGTGGTGCAGGGCGACCTGCTGACACGCCTGCGCGCAGACCATCTCACTGCGGTCGGCGAACGCCAGAAAGTCCAGCTGGCCGACGGTTCCAACGTGCTGCTCAACACCGACACCGCGTTCTCCAGCAAGGTGGACGACCAACAGCGCGTCGCCCGCCTCTACCGCGGCGAAGTCTTCTTCGACGTCGCCCATGACCGCAGCCGCCCCTTCGAGGTGGAAGCCGGGCCGGTGCAGGTCACGGTGCGCGGCACCGCATTCGCCGTGCGCTACCTGGGCAACGAGGCGGAAGTCAGTGTGCAGCGCGGCGAGGTGGACCTGCGCACGCGCCTGGACGACGCCCGCGTCAGCCTCGGCGCCGGCGACAGCATCCGCGTCGGTCCGCAAGGCTTCGGCGAGCGCCAGCACGGCGCCGAAGCCGAATCCCAGCTGGCCTGGGTCAAGGGCCGCATGGTGTTCGAGAACTGCCCGCTCAGCCAGGTGCTGGCCGAGCTGCGCCGTTACTACCCCGGCTGGATCGTGAACACCAACGAGCGCCTGGAGAACGTCAGCGTCACCGGCAACTGGCGTCTGGATGATCCGCTGGGCGTGGCCCGCTCGCTGGCGCAAATCACCTCCGCCGAGCTGCACGAATACCCGAAACTGCTGATCCTCAACTAATAGCGAATTATTTTTACGCGATACGAATGGCTCGTTCGTTTAGTCAGAAGCCAATGCAATAGATTCGCATTTACGAATGCGAACAAAGACTGACTAAGAGAGCCCTTCGATGACCCTTGCTTCTTCGCGTGCCCCTCTGCGCCGGCTGTCCGCGCCGGCCAGCATCTCGCTGCTCGCCCTGTCCATCGGCCTCGCCAGCCTGCCGGCCACTTCCGCCGTCGCCGCCGAAGCCAGCCAGACCCAGGCCGGCTACAGCTTCGACATCGCCCGCCAACCACTGCCCCAGGCACTGAACGCTTTCAGCGCAGTGACCGGCTGGCAGGTTGGCGTGGCCGGTGACCTGGCTGACGGCGTGGTCTCTCCGGGCGTCAGCGGCCGCCTGCCGGCGGAGCGCGCGCTGAAGACCCTGCTCGGCGGCACTGGCCTGACCGTGCGCCAGCTCGGCCCGCGCAACGTGGTGCTGGAGCGCAACCTCTCCTCCGTCGCCGAGATGCAGCCGCTCACCGTCACCGCCACCCGCCAGGCGCAGAGCGTCACCTCGGTGCCGAGCACGGTGAACGTCGTCGGTCGCGAGGAACTGGACCGCAAGAACGTCAATACCATCAAGGAACTGGTGCGCGACATGCCCGGCGTTTCCGTCGGCGGCACCGGCAACCGTGCCGGCATCACCGGCTACAACATCCGTGGCATCGACGGCGACCGCGTGCTGACGCAGATCGACGGCGTCGAGATTCCCAACAGCTTCTTCAACGGCCCTTACGCGCAGACCGAGCGCAACTACGTCGACCCGGAAATCGTCAAGCGCGTGGAAGTGCTGCGCGGCCCGGCCTCGGCCCTGTACGGCAGCAACGCCATCGGCGGCGCGGTGAGCTACTTCACCCTCGACCCGGACGACATCATCAAGGACGGCCAGGACGTCGGCGCCCGCCTGAAGACCGGTTACAGCTCCGCCGACGACAGCTGGCTGACCTCCGCCACCGTCGCCGGTCGCCACGACGACTTCGATGGCCTGCTGCACCTGAGCCAGCGCAACGGCCACGAGACCGAGTCCTACGGCAGCACCGGCGGCACCGGCCTGTCGCGCACCGAAGCCAACCCGGAGGACGTGCGCACCACCAACGTGCTGGCGAAACTGGGCTGGAACTACGCCGAAGGCAGCCGCTTCGGCCTGGTCTACGAGAAGTACAAGGACGACGTCGACACCGATCAGAAGAGTGCCTACGGCGGCCCGTACTACAACGGCGCGCCGACCATCCCCGACAGCGTGCTGCCCGGCGGCATGTACCAGTGGCGTACCGGCAACGACACCATCACCCGCGAGCGCTTCGGCCTGGAACACCAGATGCTGCTGGACAGCGCGGTGGCCGATCACCTGAAGTGGACCTTCAACTACCAGATCGCCAAGACCGACCAGAGCACTGACGAGTTCTACTACCCCATCACCCGCCAGGTGCTGCGGACCCGCGAGACCCAGTACAAGGAGCGCCAGTGGGTGCTCGACCTGCAGCTGGACAAGGCCTTCGCCCTGGGCGATACCGACCACCTGCTGACCTACGGCACCACCCTCAAGCGGCAGAAGGTCACCGGTTACCGCGAAGGCGACGCCACCTGCCTGGCCGTCAGCCGCACCTGCCCCACCATTGGCGGCCCGAGCTCGGTAGCCTCCGATCGCCTGGCGCGCAGCAGCGACTTCCCCGATCCGACCATCGACACCTACGCCCTGTTCGCCCAGGACGAGATCCGCTGGAACGACTGGACCTTCCTGCCCGGCCTGCGCTACGACCACACCCGTCTGAAACCGCACGTCACCGAGGAGTTCCTCAACACCGTGGACCAGAGCGGCGAAGGCGAAGTGAGCAGCGAAGACAAGAGCTGGCACCAGCTCTCGCCCAAGCTCGGCGTGACCTACGCGTTCAACGACAACTACCTGTGGTACGGCCAGTACGCCCAGGGCTTCCGCACCCCGACCGCCAAGGCGCTCTACGGCCGCTTCGACAACCCCACCACCGGCTACCGCGTGGAGCCCAACCCGGACCTCGACCCGGAACGCAGCCAGAGCTACGAAACCGGCCTGCGCGGCAACTTCGAGGAAGGCTCGTTCGACGTGGCGGTCTTCTATAACAAGTACCGCGACTTCATCAACGAAGATGCCATCACCCCCGGCTACGACGAGCCGACCTTCACCAGCAACAACATCAAGAACGCCATCATCAAGGGCGTGGAGCTGAAGGGTCGCCTGGAGCTGGGCGCCTTCGGCGCGCCGCAGGGTCTCTACACCAAGGGCTCGGTGGCCTACGCCTACGGCCGCAACAAGGACACCGGCGAGCCGATCAACAGCGTCAACCCGCTCACCGGCGTGTTCGGCCTGGGCTACGACGAACAGGCCGGCCGCTACGGCGCCCTGCTCGACTGGACCCTGGTCAAGCGCAAGAACCGTGTCGACGACACCCAGTTCAACGCCCCCGACGGCACCAGCAGCCAGTTCAGGACCCCGGGCTTCGGTATCCTCGACCTGACCGGCTACTACAAGCTGACCGACGACCTGACCCTCAACGCCGGCCTGTACAACCTCACCGACAAGAAGTACTGGCTGTGGGATGACGTGCGCGGCTACGACGGCGTCGGCGAAGCCTCGGTGCTGGCCCCGGCCAACCTCGATCGCCTGACCCAGCCGGGCCGCAACTTCGCGATCAACCTGGTGTGGGATATCTGACGGGCACGCGCCCTACATGCCGGGAAATCCCACGTTGGGCAAGCCCCTCTCCCCCGCCCTGGCTACGCGCCCCGCTCCGAAGGGAGAGGGAGCTATCCGCGCCGGCTGAAACTTCGGCCTCAGCCGGCTCCAATCCAGTCCCCTCTCCCTTCAGGGAGAGGGTTAGGGAGAGGGCCCCCCAGGTACAGACCGTCATAAAGAGCACCTGCCCCTAAACAACGCATCGTACTTACCCCAACAATCTTTACGCTCTCCTCGAACTCGTTCGTCTCGTCTGTAAAGACCTGTAATTTCAAGGAATTGGACATGACCACCCTGGAACTCCCCGCCCTGCGCTCGCAGCGCCTGAACGCGCTGACCCACGCCCCCCACGAGCGTCTCGACCACGCCGTGAAGGCCCGCGAGCCCTTCTCCAGCCGCGAGCGCTTCGCCCGCTTCGTGGTCGCCCAGTACCTGTTCCAGTCCGAGCTGCAGGCCCTGTACCAGGACGCCGAACTGGGCAAGATCTTCCCCGACCTGCCGCAGCGCTGCCGCGCCGAACAGGCCCGCCTGGACCTGGCCGACCTCGACACCGAAGTGCCCGCTCCGGTCGCCGGTGCCATCAGCCACCCGAGCCTGGCCCACGCCCTGGGCTGGCTGTTCGTCTCCGAAGGTTCCAAGCTCGGCGCGGCCTTCCTGATCCAGCGCGTAGCCGCGCTGGGTCTGGACGAAAACACCGGTGCCCGTCACCTGGGCGAACCCGAAGGCGGCCGTGCCGAAGGCTGGAAACGCTTCACCCGCACCCTCGACGGTCTGGAACTGAGCGAAGCCGAAGAACGCGAAGCCGAGGCCGGCGCCGTGGCCGCCTTCGAGCGCTTCTCCCAACTGCTGCAACACAGCTACGACAGTGCTCCCGCTGCCGCCTGAGGCCCTCGAGCGCGCGCCTGCCGATGCGGCGCGCGCCAACCCGTTCGGCCCTGCCCGCTCGCGGCTGGCCCGACTGGCGTTTGCGTTGCTGGCGTACACCAGCCTCGGCGTGGGCATGGTGGGATTGGTGGTGCCGGGATTGCCGACCACCGAGTTCGTCCTGCTCGCCGCCTGGGCCGCGTCGAAGAGTTCGCCGCGCCTGTCCGCCTGGCTGGAGAACCACCGGCTGTTCGGCCCGATCCTTCACAACTGGCGCAATGGCCGCGCCGTCGCCCGCCGCGCCAAGATCAGCGCCAGCCTGGCGATGCTCGTGGCGCTGGCGATCATGCTGATCACCCTGCCCCACGGCCTCTGGCTGTACGCGGTGATCCTGGGCATGGCGGTTGGCAATCTGTGGATCTGGTCGCGACCGGATACACCCAGGCCGTAGTCAGCGCGCGGGCCTGGATTTATGCTGGAGGTCCTATTCCGCACCTCCGCCACGAGCCATGAACCAGCCCACCAGCAAAGTCGACGCCGTCCTCGCCGAAGCCCAGCGCCGCCGCGAAACCAGCTACCGCGAAAAAGCCCTGAAGATGTACCCCTGGATCTGCGGGCGCTGTGCCCGCGAGTTCAGCGGCGTGCGCCTGCGCGAGCTGACCGTGCATCACCGCGACCACAACCACGACAACAACCCCGAGGACGGCTCCAACTGGGAGCTGCTCTGCCTGTTCTGCCACGACAACGAGCACCAGCGCCAGGTGGACCTGCATTACCAGAACAGCAACGACGCGGGCGCGAAAGGGCCGAAGGTCACCCACAAGGGCCTGGCCGGGCTGGCGGACCTGCTGAAGAAGAAGGATGACGGAGAGGCCTGAGACCCGCCGCTCCCTCGGGTGCACCGACCCTCTGCAGGAGCGGGCCATGCCCGCGATCGCGCGCATGGCGCGCTCCTGCAGATGGGCGCTTCGTGTCGGTCTATCCCTGCGGTAATGGAGTCCTCCGCAGCGGATTTCGCGGACAAAGTCTGCTCCTACGACAAGAGCGTAGGGCGCATAACGCGCCAGCGATATCCGCCACAAGGCCATCGGCGGATAACCCACGCCGGAACCTGTAGGAGCGAGCTTGCTCGCGAACCCAGCCCCGCTGCGAGACCATTCGCGAGCAAGGGCTAGGCGCCCCCTCGGTCCTGCGAAGAGACTCGATCAGCGCAGGCCGGCAACGATCTCCAGCGAGCGCAGACGCAACTCGTGGTCGTAGATATCGCTGGTGAAGATGATCTCGTCCACGCCGGTCTGCTCCAGCAGGATCTCCAGGCGGCTGCGCACCTTCTCCGGGCCGCCGATCACCGCCAGGCCGAAGAAATTACCCACCGCGTCCTGCTCATGGGGCAGCCACAGGCCGGCCATGCTGTTCACCGGCGGTTTCTGCTTCAGGCTGTCGCCACGGATCAGCGCCAGCACGCGCTGGAAGGCGGTGGTTGCCAGGTATTCGGCTTCCTCGTCGGTGGGCGCCGCCACCAGCGGCACACCGATCATCGCGTAGGGCTTGTCGAGCACCGCCGAGGGCTGGAAGTTCTCGCGGTAGATGCGCAGCGCATCGTGCAGGTAGCGCGGCGCGAAGTGGGAAGCAAAGGCATAGGGCAGGCCCTTCTGCGCGGCCAGATGGGCGCTGAACAGGCTGGAGCCCAGCAGCCAGATCGGCACGTTGGTGCCCTCCCCCGGAATCGCCAGCAGCGACTGCTGGGAGCGGCGCGGGCCGAGGAGCATCTCCAGTTCGGCGACCTGCTCGGGGAAGTCCGCGCCGTCGCCCAGGCGATCGCGGCGCAGCGCGCGCATGGTCGCCTGGTCAGCGCCGGGCGCGCGGCCCAGGCCCAGGTCGATGCGGCCGGGATAGAGGGTTTCCAGGGTGCCGAAGTTCTCCGCCACCACCAGCGGCGGATGGTTGGGCAGCATCACCCCGCCGGAGCCGACGCGGATGCGCTCGGTCTTGCCGGCAATGTGGCCGATCAGCACGGCGGTGGCCGAACTGGCGATACCATCCATGTTGTGGTGCTCGGCCAGCCAGTAGCGGGTGAAGCCCAGGTGCTCGACGTGGCGGGCAACCGCGACGGCGTTGTTCAACGCCTCGGCAGCGGTGCCCTGGTCGCGCACGGGCACCAGATCGAGCATGGAGAAGGCAATATCTGACAGGGACTTCATAAGCACTCCGATTCGGGTCACGCAGGCACCGCAATGCAACGCCGCGGACATGACTTTGACCGTGACTCTATCGATGCAGTCCGCGCCTGACCACTTGTCGGGATCGATAGTACTCATGCCGTCGAGTGATACAGGGTTATTGGCGCATTGCCATCACCTGTTCACCAGACGGTCACCGCGCTGTCATGCCGGCGCTCCAGAATGGCCCTCGCGCTGAAGGACCAGCGCCCCATCTCTACGGGAATCCGCCGCCATCCTCCCCAGGCAACGGCGAAGCCCTGTGGCCTACGAAGCAAAAAGCCCGCATCCGTGCGGGCTTTTTGCTTTGTCATCGCCGGAAGCTTCAGTCGCGGTTCTTCACCATTTCGAAGAGCTTCAGGCGATCGCTGATTTCCTGCAGGGTGTGGCGAAACGGGTCGTGCTGCTCGCTGTGGGCGGGGTCGACGAAATTCCACACGATCACTTCGCTGGAAGTGGGCAGCTCGTCGCCCTCGTCGGTGGACTTGTCGCAGAGGTCGATCAGGTAGTCGAAGTGCTGGCCACGAAACTCGGCGATGGACTTGCTGCGCAGGCCCTCGACGGAAATCCCCGCGTGCTCCAGCACATCACGAGCGCGCGGGTCGATGGCGGTCGGGTGGATACCTGCGCTGAAGGCTTCGAAGTGCTCGTCGTCGGTATGCCGCAGCAGCGCCTCGGCCATGGGCGAGCGCGCATCGTTGGCGACGCAGACGAACAGGACTCGGCGTTTCTCGGTCATCTCTACCTCGGCACGGGGTCGGCTGTGCGCCCCTTATACGTCAGGTTTTATGACAGGGCCGTGTCAGCAGCATGAAGGCTCACAACACGATGTAGTCGCTGCGCTGCACGATGCCGCGGCTCTCGCCCTCCACCAGGTGCACGTAGCGCCCGCCAACCTGGTCGACAGCGATGCAGTCGTCGACGTCGATCACCGCGTCGGTGTGCGCCTTGTCCCAGCTACGCGGCATGCGCCGCTTGGCGCGCACCTTGGCATCGGCGGCGTCGCGCGCGGCCACCAGCACATACTGGTGCGCCTCGCCGAAGGTGCCCAACTCATAGCCGCCCAGGTTGACGAAGAACAGCCGCTGCTCGCCCGGCGCCGGCATCGCCTCGCTGAACTCGACGCGGTAGGCCTCGACGCCATCCACCTCCAGCCACGAGTCGATGTGCAGGCCATCGGGGCTGCCGAACCAGGCCTCGCGCAATTGCGGGTAGGTGGATTTCAGGGTGTCACCAATGACGAAGGCCACATCGTGGATTTCGATCCGGGCACGCGGATGGCGTCCGCCCAGCATGACTACGAACAGCATTTCAGACCCTTCCTAGGTTTCAGATTTGGTCTGACAGATCCGTCACACGGCAGGTTCAATCTACTGGCGGATAAATGGCCATCCGCCAGTCAATCCGGTGGGTGGCAAGCGCTATATAGAAAGTTATATTCTGATTCTTCGTTTCACTGCCCCGATGTTTTCCCATGCCTCAGACCGCGCCTACCCCGACGCGCCGCCGCCAGCGTCCAGCCCTCAGCATCCGTGACCGCAACCGCCAGCGCATCCTGCTGGCCGCCGGCGAGGAGTTCGCCGAGAAGGGTTTCACCGCCGCCAAGACCCAGGACATCGCCAGCCGCGCCGAGTTGCCCAAGTCCAACGTCTACTACTACTTCCAGAGCAAGGAGAACCTCTACCTGCGCCTGCTGGAGAACGTGGTGGACGCCGTGCTGGAGGCCTCCGCCCTGCTGCGCGAGTGCGACGACCCGGCCTGGGCCCTGCCCGCGCACATCCGCGCGCGCCTGTACATCGCCCGCCAGTGGCCGCATGCCTACAAGGTGTTCGCCAGCGAGATGCTCCACGGCGCGCCGCACCTGCCGCCGGAGTGGTTGCAGCGGCTGCGTGCCGAGTCGCGGCGCAACGTCGAGTGCATCGGCGCCTGGATCGACCGTGGCCTGCTCGCCGCGGTGGACCCGCAGCACCTGCTGCTGAGCATCTCCGCGGCCACCCGCACCTACGTCGATTTCGACTGGCAGATCGCGATGATCACCGGCAAGGCGCAGCCCGCCGCCGAGGACTTCGAGGCGGCAGCGGCGACCATCACCCGCCTTGTCCTGCGCGGCACCGAGCCGGAGCCGGCCGCACGCCTGCGCCCCTTGCCGCTCTAGCGCGCGACGGTGTCTGCACTAAGCTGAGGATGTCCGCACGGCCACGTGCCGTGCCCGCATTCGTCTGGGAGACGCCATGAAACCGCTACTGATCGCTGTATCGATGATCGTTGTGCAGCCCGCCTTTGCCGCCATCCCCATGCTCAACTACGACTGCCCGAACGATATCCAGGTCCATACCGATGAGGGCGGGCCGGTTTACATCAACGGCAAGCAGGCCAAGGTCAAGCAGAGCAACGACAAGTACATCGAAGCCAAGGGAGAAGGCGTCACCATATCCATCAGCGTCAATGACGACGGCACCGCCACCGTGTCCTACACCGGCCCCAAAGGCGCCAACGGCGTCTGTCAGCCCGCCGAAGGCGACTGAATCATTCCTTCGGTGCCCGTGTGAGACAGCGCTGGTAACGCTCGTCCACCCGCTGGGCGAACCAGGCAGTGGTGAGCTGACGGGTGATCTTCGGACTGTGCAGCGTGATGCCCGGCACCATCGCCCGCGGCATCGACTTGCCAGCGGCGCGTTCGGCCAGCGCGAAGACCTTGGTGTAGAGCTCCGACTTCGTGAACTCCGGCTTGTCGCCCAGCTCCAGGTCGCGGCGGATTTCCCGATCGCTCATGCCCAGCTTCGGCCCCAGGGTGCGCACCGCCTTCTCGGTGCTGCCGGCGTCGTAGCTGCCGTAGAGGATCACGTCGCCATCCAGGGCCAGGGTGATGCCGGTGAGGTCCGCCACCACGCGCTGGAAAGCCGCGTTGCGGCTGGCGTACCAGCCGGCGTTGAAGTCGGCGAAACGGTACAGCTGACGCGGGTAGTTCACCGGGTAGCCGAGCAGGTGGGCGATACCGAAATACATGCCGCCACGGCGGCTGAACACCTCGCGGCGGATACTGCCGTCCACCGGGTACGGATAGCCTTCGGCATGGGCCTGGGCGAACTCGATGCTGACCTGCATCGGCCCGCCGGTATGCACCGGGTTGAAGCGGCCGAACAACTGCTGGCCCAGTGGTACGCCACCGATGAAGTCGTCGAAGATCGCGCTCAGCTCCCTCTCGGTCTTCGCACTCGCCAGACGCTGGCTGTAGGTGCGGCCGTTCGGCGACTTCAGCGCCAGCGCGGTATCGATGAGGAAGCCCGGCACATGCACCTTGCCTGCGCGGCGGTCGATCTCGGCGCGGGCGATCTTGCCCAGCCCGGGCACCGGCGGGTCGGCCTTGAAGTTGGACTCCTGCTCGGTGATCGCCACCACCGAGCAGAGGTTTTCGGTGGTCGCCGGAATGCGCTGGGTGGTGAAGGCGACCTGGATATCCTTCGCCCAACCCTGGCGGTCACTCGCGCCCGCGGGAATCAGCTTGGCCAGCGTGCCGCGCACCTCGTCCGGAGTCGGCTCCGGCACGCTCGGCGCGCGGCTGCCGCAGCCGGCCAGCGCCAGCAGCGCGGCCACGCCCAGCAGATGAATGATTCGTGATGAGGGCCTTTTCAGGCTGAATGAATCTGCCGTCAGGGCAGCCGCAGTCATAGTCCGTTCCTTGCTTGATTTCTGCCGCCTACAGGACCTGCGCCCGGCGGCACAGGTTCCCCGGCATTGTCAGGCAAGCACGGATTTCAGCGCCAGGCCAGGCGCCGCAGGTTCAGGCGCCAGCCGCGCTGCATGCCAGCGGCGGCCAGCAGGATGGCAACCACGCCCAGCCATTGCAACGGGGTCAGGCGGTGGCCGAAGGCGAACCAGTCGACGAAGATCGCGGCGATCGGGTAGATGAACGACAACGCACCGGTCAGCGCCGTCGGCAATTTCTGGATCGCGCCGTAGAGCAGTACATACATGAAGCCGGTGTGCACGATACCCAGGGTCGCCAGGCTGGCCCAGGCGCTGGTGGCCTGGGGCAGCGGCGAAAGGTTGGCCCACGGGGCCAGCAGGAGCACACCGGTCACCGCCTGGATCAGCGCGATCAGGTGCGGCGGTACGCCGGTCAGGCGCTTGATGATCAGCGCCGCCACCGCATACAGCGCGGCGGCGCCGAGGGCAAGGGCGATGCCGCCCAGATAGTCGCTGCCCACCTGCCCCGCTTCGCCGTGTGCGCTGACGATAGCCAGCATGCCGAGGAAGGAAACGCCGAGCCAGGCAAGTTTCTGCGCGGTCACCTTCTCGCCGAGGAACAGCGCGCCCAGCAGCACCAGCAGGAACGGCTGCACGTTGTAGACCGCCGTGCCGATGGCGATGGACGCCCGCGAATAGGAGCCGAACAGCAGCACCCAGTTGCCGACGATGGCTATGCCGCTCAGCAGTGCCAGGCCGAAGGTGGCGCGGGTGAGGATGCCGGGCCGCAGGAAGCCCATGGCCGCGCAGATCACCAGCAGGGTTGCGGCGCCGAATGCGCAGCGCCAGAACACCACGTCCAGCACGGGCTGGCCGGACACCACCACCAACCAGCCGATGGTGCCGCAGATCAGCATGGCGCTGACCATTTCCAGCGTGCCGCGTCGGATTCGATCGTTCATGGTTCACCTCCATTCAATGGTGAACAGTATGAACAGGCAGATTCGTGCACTCCATCGCCTGGCGCAGGTAAAGCTGGCCGTTCACCTTTAGTATCAAGGCAATTCCTTTATTTCACCTTTCGAGACCAAGATGACCGACGACATCGACCAGTTGCTGATCTCCGCGCTGATGGAAGACTCGCGCCTTTCCCTCAAGGCCCTGGCCCAGGCCAGCGGCCTGAGCTCACCCAGCGTCGCCGAGCGCCTGCGCAAGCTCGAGGAGCGCCAGGTGATCACCGGCTACACGGTGAACGTCGACCCACGCGCCTTCGGCTACCAGTTGCAAGCCATCGTCCGGGTGCGCCCGCTGCCGGGGAAATTGCAGGAGGTGGAGAAGCAGATCCTGGCGATCCCCGAGTTCACCGAGTGCGACAAGGTCACCGGCGAGGATTGCTTCTACGCACGGATGTGTGTGCGGTCGATGGAGCAGCTGGACGAAATCCTCGACCACCTCAACGGCTTCGCCGAGACCAATACGGCCATCGTCAAGAAGAGCCCGGTGAAGCGGCGGTTGCCGCCAATGGCGTAAGCCCGGCGTCCTGCCGCAGGAAAGAAAAAGGCCCCTTGCGGGGCCTTTGTCGTTCACACGCTTAGCGCGATGCCTTACGGCGCAGCGCCGACGGGCTGAAGTTGGAATCGTCCGGCGCCGGCTGGCTGAAGTCGGCAGTGCCCGGCTCCTCGTTGTCCAGCCACTGGATGCTGTAACGATGTGCCTGCAGGTCATGGAAGGTGTCCAGCGCGGTCCACACCATCGGCTGCTCGTAGAAGCTCTTCAGGTACGCCAGCGAGACACGCCACAGCTCGCCGCGACCGTCGTACTGGTCCACCACGGCGGCACCCCAGCTGTCCTCGTCGAGGTACAGGGTGCGGCGCGAATAGATATGCCGCGCGCCGGCCTTCAGCTTGCCATCCACTACCCACACGCGGTGCAGCTCGTAGCGGGTGTACTTGGGATTGACGTGGCCGGGGGTGAGCAGGTCCTTGTACTTAACCTCCGGGCTGGTGATCTGGTAGTTGTTGTAGGGAATGTAGATTTCCTTCTTGCCCACCAGGGTCCAGTCGTAGCGGTCCGGCGCGCCGTTGTACATGTCGGTGTCGTCGGCGGTGCGCAGGCCATCGGAGTCTTCGATCGGGGTGTCGTAGGCCAGCGTCGGGGCACGGCGCACGCGGCGCTGGCCGGGGTTGTAGCCCCAGGCCTGGCGCGGTTCCTTGACCTGGTCGAGGGTCTCCTGCACCAGGGCGCCGTTACCGGCGAGACGCGCCGGGGCGGTGGTGAAGGTCATGTAGTAGAACATGGTGTTGCCGAGCTTCTCGAAGCTGCCTTTCGGATCGTAGAAGCGGAACAGCGCCTCGTCCTGGGAGGTCACCAGCGAGTAGGCGCCATTGCGCTGCACGCCGGCCTGGGACGAGCGCCGCACGATGTAGGTGCCACGGTAGCGGGCGATGTGGTTCCACACCGCTTCCACGCCGCTCTGCGGGATCGGGAACGGCACGCCGCCGTAGGCATCGGTGAAGCCGTTACCGCCTTCCACCAGTTTGGCACTGGTGGCGTTCTTGTAGATGTTGTCGTAGATCCACTGCGGCGCGGAGCCGGTGCGGTGGGTCTCGTAGACCGGCATCTGGTAGCTGTCCGGGTAGGCATTGAACAGCGCAATCTGCCCCGGCGTCAGGTTGGCCTTGTACTGGTCGAGGTTGGCCTTGGTGATGACGAACTTGGGCTTCTCGCCGGCGAACGGGTCGACATGGTGCGAGCCCGGTCCCTTGTAGCCGGCAGGAGCCGAGGTCAGGCCGCCGCTCCAGGCGGGAATGCTGCCGGCGGCGTTGCCGGCCTTCTCCGCGCCCATGGGCGTCAGGCTGCTCTTGAGCTGGGCGGCCTGGTCGGCCGAGACGGCAGCACGCGCATCGGTGACGGCCAGGGCCGTCAGCGTGGCAAGGACGATCAGGGAACTCTTCTTGTACATGGTCCTCTCCGGATCAGAACGAGTATTTCGCGGTGATCGAGACGTTGTCGCGATCGCGCGCGGAGTTGCTGGAGCCGGCGCCGTAGTAGCTGGTGTACTGGGTGCCGACCTCGAAGGTGTTCAGGTAGCTGGCGTCGATACCGAGGGTGTAGGCCTTGCGGCCTTCGATGAAGTTGCCGGTGCGGTCGGAGTTGCCGCTGAAGTCCTCCTGGTAGACGGCGTAGGGCGAAAGCTTCACCCCAGCGTAGACGTCGTTCCAGCTGCCGGTGAGCAGCAGGGTGTAGCCGTAGCTGTCGCGGCTGATCTGCACGTCGTCGCCGTTGCCGCCGACATAGGCCTTGTCCTGGGCGCCGACGAACTTGCGCTTGCTGCCGTCCCAGGCGGTGTATTCCAGGCTGCTGCCGCGGATATGCTCGGAAGCCAGCTCGGCCACGCCGGTCATGGAGTCGAAGGTCAGGTGCGGGCCGAAGTTGTAGATGGTCGACAGCGAGATGTTGTAGGTCTCGGCGCGCTCGTAGTTCTCGAACAGTTCACCACGACACAGCTGCTTGCCGGCCACCGGGGCGCAGGCCTGGCCGGCCGCCACGTTGCCGTCGTACAGGTTGGTCTGGCCGAGTACGCCCTGGGTCAGCAGGTCGCCCAGCAGGTCGTCGGTGGCGGAGATGCTGATCGGCATGTTCGGCCGGTAGGCAATCTCACCGGAAACCGAGGCATCACCCAGCGTGGTGTTGAAGCTGAAGCCGTACATGCGGATGTTTTCGACGTAGTCACGGCGTGCTTCGGCGTTGCTGGCCATGTCCAGCGTGGCCAGCCCCGGCACGGCCTCGCCCAGGCCCAGCGGGCCGAGCAGCGCGTTGAGCGAATCGACGTCGACGCCCTGGTAGCGGCGAAGGTCGACCGCAATCTGCGGCTCCTTGGCGTGGTAATTGACGAAGTAGAAACCGAACTCGGTGGAGTTCAGTTCCTCGGCGATGTAGCGGAACGCCACGCCGAACTGGCCACTGTCGCTGGCTTCGATGTCCTTGCCGACGTTGGCGACCTTGAAGGTGCCGGTGTTGGCGTTCAGGTAGGAGTTCGGCCCGTGCGGCCCATTGCCCAGCAGGCCGAGGGACGCCACGGTCGGGTAGCCGGCCAGCAGCTCCTTGATCAGCGGGTTGTCCTCGGTGGTGTAGGCGGTGTTGCCGCCGTCGCTGAACAGGTCGGTGTCGGAGAAGTAGGTGCCCACCGAATCCAGGCGCGTCTCCTTCCACTTCCACTGGTAGAAGCCTTCCATGGACAGGTCGTCGGTGAGGCCGAAGTTGAGGCTCAACGCCTCGGTCGGCACCAGCACTTCCTTGAGTTCGGAGCCCGGCAGGTGGAAGCGCGCGGCGTCCACCGGGTTGATGGTGTTGATGCCACCCCTGTAGAACACGCCCTCGCCCCAGTTCAGCACCTGGCGGCCGACACGGCCGGTCAGCGGGTGCTCGGCGACGTCCCAGCTGCCGGACAGGTAGGCATCCAGCAGTTCGGCCTTGCGCCCGGCGATGTGGCGGGTGTCATCGGTGAAGTGATCGTCCTGGGGGAACGACTGACTGGGACGCTCCACGCCGTTGGTGGTGTCGTAGTAGTCGTTGCGCTTGTCCATGATCTGCGTGTCGTAATAGGCAGTGCCACGCATGAACAGGCCGTAGTTCTGGTACTTGGCCGAGAGGTCGGAGGTGAGCTTGAAAACCTGGGAAACCAGGCCGGTATCGAAGTTGCGGTTACCGTCGTCGGCGTTGATGTCGCTGATGTTGCTCTTGTCGCGCCCCTGCACGCGCCACATGGCGCCGTAGGACAGCGTGCTGTCGAGCGAGCCGGTGATCTCGTTCTCGGCCAGCTTGAACTCCAGGGCCTGAGCCGACCCCGCCACCAGCAGCGGCAAGAGTCCCATCACCGCCCCCGCCCGCCGCGGCGCCCAGAAAATGGACGAACGCGCACCCAATCGACTGTTCATAGACAGCATTACCTCCATGGCCAAGATTTATCGCCCCGGTCATTGCGGCCGGCGCTGTTCTTATTCGTTTCTCGGCTGCCGACGACCTCGGACAAGCCGGGCCACCGTGCAGTAACACTCCTGCCAGAGCGCTTGCGGGCGCTTTGGCTCCCTCTCCTCTTCTGCTTGCACGCCGGGAGTTGGGACTATCGTGCAGGCAAAGTAACAAACTGTTTCCCCCCTGCCAATGGAAAGGATGTAATCCGTGTCTTTCAGCAGGCAAAGAAAAGCCCGGCACATGGCCGGGCTCTTTCATACAACGAGACTTATTCGACAGTGAAGGTCTTCTCCGCCAGCAGGCGGTCACCCTGGAACACCATGAAGCGCCACTGGCCCTGCACCACCTCGTGGTTCTCGGTGAACTGGTAAGCCATCACGTCCGTGGGCGCGCCCACCACCAGTTTCTGTACGACCTCCAGCTTGTCGTGGCGCTGGCCGTCCGGGGTCACCACGCCGGGGGTGAAGTACAGCAGGGTCAGCGGGGTGTCGCCTTCCTGCTTGCCGCTGAGCTGGTAGCGCATGCCGAACTTGGTGCCCAGCTTGGCCGGAACGCGGGTCGTGGACTCCAGTTGCTCCTTGCTGCTGGTCAGCACGCGCTCACCGGGCTGGTAATCCTTGTAGTTGCTGACGAAGACGCCGTACTCCACCGGGCCGTTGACGCGCACTTCGGCGAAAGCCGAGGAAGCGAAGGCACAAGTCAGGGAGAGAGCCAGGACTGCTGGCAGGCGGGAAATGGACATGTCGCGCTCCTTGTTGGGGTCCGCGCGAGGCTATGACATCGCCGTGACAGCCTGATGACAGCTTGACGCCGTACGGGGCGATGCGGCGCCAAGCGTCTATCATGCGTGGATCGGACCACTGGACACCATCATGAGCGACAGCCTGCTAGCCATCCGCCCGCGCGCCGAAGACGTCGAGGGCGTGCCTATCCTGCGGCCCCTGCCCTCGGCCCAGCGCCGCAGTGTCGGGCCCTTCGTGTTCTTCGACCACATGCTCGCGAGCAGCTTTGCGCCGCAGCACGGCATGGACATCCGCCAGCACCCGCACATCGGCCTGTCCACCCTCACCTACCTGTTCGAAGGCCAGGTACAGCACAAGGACAGCCTCGGCTCGGACCAGCTCGTGCTGCCAGGCGACGTCAGCTGGATGACCGCCGGGCACGGCGTCGCCCATGTCGAGCGGACCCCGGCCAACCTGCTGCACAGCGGCTCGCGCCTGCACGGTCTGCAGGTCTGGCTGGCCCTGCCGCGCGAGCTGGAAGGTTGCGAACCCAGCTACAGCCACCACGCCAGCGCCAGCCTGCCCGAGAGCGAAAGCCTGGGCGTGCGTATCCGCATGATCGCCGGCTCCGGCTTCTGCCTGGAGTCGCCGGTACCGGTGCGCTCGAAAACGCTCTATGCCGACCTGCAGTTGGCCGCCGGCGCCACCCTGGCGATCCCCGACGAACACCCCGAGCGCGCGCTATACCTGATCGAAGGCGAAGCGCTGCTGGACGATGAAGCGCTGCCGCTGCACCAGTTGGTGGTACTGCCCGAAGGAGAAACCTTCACCCTCTCCGCCTGCGGCGACTGCCACGCGGTGATCATCGGTGGCGCAGCGCTGGACGGCCCGCGGCGGATGAACTGGAACTTCGTCGCCAGCGCCCCCGAACTGATCGACAGCGCCCGAGCCCGTTGGGCCGCCCGCGACTGGCCGAGCGTGCCGGGCGAGCAGGAACGCATCGAGCTGCCGCGTTAGCCCTGCAGAGAAACCGATCATAAATCGCCGCCGTGCAGTCGAAACCAGCGAATGCCCGAGGACTCGCGCAGCGAAATACCGCAGCATCGCGCGCCCCGAACCCTTGCCGATGGCAAGCCCGCCACTTCTGGCCCAAGGAGTCCGTGATGGACCAGTCGACCGCCAACCGCCACACCAGCGCCCTCACCGTGCTGACCCTGCTGTTCTTCATGTGGGGCCTGATCACTTCGCTGAACGACATCCTCGTGCCACACCTCAAGGCGGTCTTCACCCTGTCCTATGTGGAAGCCTCGCTGGTGCAGTTCTGCTTCTTCGGTGCCTACTTCATCATGTCCTTCCCCGCCGGGCGGCTGGTGGAGAAGGTCGGCTACAAGAGCGGCATCATCGTCGGCCTGGCCACCGCCGGCATCGGCTGCCTGTTGTTCTACCCGGCGGCCGGCTCGCAGTCCTACCCGTTCTTCCTCGCCGCACTGTTCATCCTCGCCTCGGGTATCACCCTGCTGCAGGTCGCGGCCAACCCCTACGTGAACATACTCGGCCCGGCGCACACCGCCGCCAGCCGGCTGAACCTGACCCAGGCCTTCAACTCCCTGGGCACCACGGTCGGCCCGCTCGTGGGGTCGGTGACCATCCTCGCCATCGGCGCCGGCGCCGCCTCGCAGATCGGCAGCTCCGCCGCCAGCGAGGCGGACTCGGTAAAGACGCCCTACCTGGTGCTGGCCGGCCTGCTGTTCGCCATCGCCGTACTGATCGCCCTGTTCCGCCTGCCAAAGATCCACCATGGCGACCCCACCGACGGCGTGGCCGGGCGCCAGTCGATCTTCGCCCACCGCCACCTGGTGTTCGGGGTCATCGCGATCTTCTGCTATGTCGGTGCCGAGGTGTCCATCGGCAGCTACCTGGTCAGCCTGATGGGCCAGCCGGACATCGCCGGGCTGCCGGCAGACCAGGCCGGCAAGTACCTGTCCTTCTACTGGGGCGGCGCCATGGTCGGTCGCTTCATCGGTAGCGCGTTGATGCGCACCATCGCTCCGAACCGCCTGCTGGCCTTCAACGCGGTGGCCATCGCCGCGCTGATCGGCATCGCGCTGAGCGTCGGCGGGCACGTGGCGATGTGGGCGCTGATCCTCATCGGCCTGTTCAACTCGATCATGTTCCCGACCATCTTCTCCCTCGCTCTGGAAGGCCTGGGCAACCTCACCAGCAAGGGTTCCGGCCTGCTCTGCATGGCCATCGTCGGCGGCGCCGTGATGCCGCTGGTGCAGGCCTTCTTCGCCGATCGCATCGGCCTGCTGCCCTCCTTCGCCGTACCCTTGGTGTGCTACCTGTACATCGTCTGGTTCGGCGCACGAGGCTACCGCGCCGATCAACGTTCCACGGTTCCCGCTGGCAACGCCTGACGCCGATTCCTGACGGGGCGCCGTACCTGTGCCCCTATCACCTGATTCCTACAGTCCTTTCGGCCTGCTCGCCCTAGCTGGCATCAGGCTGCTCCCGAAGACTTCCTTCCTTTTCCCTACACCCGGCCGGCGCCAGGGTGTCGGCATGACTCTCTCAGGAAGGAGCCTACCCCATGGACGCCCCTCTCACGCTGGTCGTCAACGGCCAGTCGCGGCAGCTCGCCGTGGCAGCCGATACGCCCCTGCTCTACGTCCTGCGCAACGACCTGCAGCTCAACGGCCCCAAGTTCGGCTGCGGCCTGGGCGAGTGCGGCGCCTGCACCGTCCACCTCGATGGCGTCGCCACCCGTTCCTGCATCACGCCGGTCTCGGCAGCCGTCGGACGCCCGATCACCACCCTGGAAGGCCTCGGCACGCTGGAGGCCCCGCACCCGGTCCAGCAGGCCTTCATCGACGAGCAGGCCGCACAGTGCGGCTACTGCACCAACGGCATGATCATGACCAGCGCCGCCCTGCTCGCCCGGCATCCCAACCCGAGCGATGCGCAGATTCGCCAGGAGCTGGCCTACAACCTGTGCCGCTGCGGCACCCATGTTGAAATCCTCAATGCGGTGAGACGGGCCGCCGGCCGCAGCACCGATGACGGTCAGGGGAACCCGCCATGACCCCGCTCAGCCGCCGCAACTTCCTCAAGGCCGGCGGCGTGCTGCTGGTCAGCGTGCAGCTGCCGCGCCCTTTGTTCGCAGGGGGCACCGACGCAACACTGCCGCTGGACCAGGTCGACAGCTTCATCGCCATCGCCGCCAACGGCACGATCACCGCGGCGTGCGGCCATGTCGACCTCGGCACCGGTATCCGCACTGCTCTGAGCCAGATTGTCGCCGAGGAGCTGAACGTCGCCATCGGGCAGGTGACCCTGCTGCTGGGCGACACTCGCTATACCCCCGACCAGGGGCCGACCATCGCCAGCTCCAGCATCCAGGTCAGTGCCATTCCGCTGCGCCGCGCCGCTGCCGAAGCGCGGGAGTTCCTGATGCAGCGCGCGGCACAGGCCCTGAAGATCGACATCCGTCAACTCGACTGCACTGAGGGTGAAGTCTTCGACCGGCGCAAACCGGCCCGGCGCATCGGTTACGGCGAGCTGCTGCGCGGCGAGCGCTTCGAACTGAAGATCGATGCCAGCGCACCACTCAAACCGCACAGCGAATACCGGGTGGTGGGCCATTCGGCGCCGCGGCTGGATATTCCGGCCAAGGTCACCGGCGGGCTGACCTACGTGCACGATATGCGTCTGCCGGGCATGCTCCACGGCCGCGTCGTACGCCCGCCGTACACCGGCGCCGACGTCAACGCCCCCCTGGGCAGGAGCCGGCTGGAAGTCGATGAGCAGTCCGTGTCACACCTGCCCGGTTTCGTCCGCCTGGTGGTGATCGGCGACTTCATCGGCGTGATAGCCGAGCGCGAGGAACAGGCGATCCGCATTGCCCGCGAGCTGAAAGTGCGCTGGAAGAGCTGGAGCGACCTGCCACCGCTGGGCCTCGAAGACCTGGAAGCCACCCTGCGCGCCCACCCCAAGCAGCCACGCATGCTGCACGATGACGCGCAGATGGACGACCTGCTCAGGCATGTAGAGCGCCCCTTGCAGCGCACCTACGTCTGGCCCTACCAGCAGCACGCCTCTATCGGCCCCTCCTGTGCGCTGGCGAATGTGGAGCGCGACGTGATCAAGGTCTGGTCCGGCAGCCAGAACCCTCATGACCTGCGCGCCGACCTGGTGACCCTGCTGGGCATGCGGCCCGAGCAGGTCGAAGTCATCCGGATGGAGGCCTCCGGCTGCTACGGGCGCAACTGCGCCGATGACGTGGCCGCCGACGCCGCCCTGCTGGCCCTGGCAGTGGGCCGTCCGGTGCGTGTGCAATTGATGCGCGAACAGGAGCACGGCTGGGAACCCAAGGGCTCGGCGCAACTGATCGAAGTCCGTGGCGGGCTGGACAAGGACGGCAACGTGGCGGCCTATGACTTCGCCACCTGCTATCCCTCCAACAACGGCATCAACCTGGCGTTGCTGCTCACCTCGCGGGTGGACGCGAAGCCCCAGGTGACCCGCATGGGCGACCGCACCGCCGTGCCTCAGTATGCCTATCCGCACCTGCGCGTGGTCTGCAACGACGCCGCGCCCATCGTCCGCGCGTCGTGGATACGCGGCGTGTCGGCATTGCCCAACGTCTTCGCCCACGAGTCCTACATCGACGAACTGGCGCAGATGGCCGGCGCCGACCCCATCGAGTTCCGCCTGCGCTACCTGCACGACGAGCGCGCGGCTGCGCTCATCAACGCGCTGGCCACCGCCGCCCACTGGCAGCCACGTGCCGCCCCCAACCCACAAGCCCGCCAGGGCAACCTGCTGGTCGGCCGCGGCTTCGCCTATGCGCGCTACTTCCACAGCGACTTTCCGGGGTTCGGCTCAGCCTGGGCCGCCTGGATCGTCGACGTCGAGGTCGAACCGCACACCGGCGCCGTCCGCGTGACCGATGTCCATGTCGGACAGGACTGCGGGCAGATGGTCAACCCCGACGGCGTGCGCCATCAGGTCCACGGCAACGTGATCCAGGCCACCAGCCGGGCGCTGATGGAGTACTCGACCTTCGACCGCAGCGGTGTCACCAGTCTCGAATGGGGTGGCTATCCGATCCTCGGGTTTGCCCAGGTACCGAAGATCAGCGCGCTGCTGCTCGACCGCCCCGGCACCCCGCCGCTGGGGGCAGGCGAGTCCACCTCGGTGCCCAGCGCCGCTGCTATCGCCAACGCCCTGTACGACGCCACCGGCGTGCGCTTCACCCGGCCTCCGTTCACCCCGGAGCGGGTTCGCGCCGCCCTGCAGGAGAAGCAACCGTCATGAACAAGACTGCACTGGCCGTTATCGGCGGGCTGGCCATACTCGCCGTGACGGGCCTGATCGCCACCGGGCAACCAGGCATCGCGCCGATCGACCCGCCGGCTCCCGACAGCTTCAGCGCCGAGTCCATCGCCCGCGGAAAACGGCTGGCAGCCCTCGGCGACTGCGCGGCGTGTCACACCCGCGATGGCGGCGCAGCACTGACGGGGGGCCGCGCCATGGTTACCCCCTTCGGCACGCTCTATACCAGCAACCTGACCCCGGACCGCAATACCGGTATCGGCGTCTGGTCCTTCGAGGCTTTCAAGAGGGCGATGCGCGAAGGCATCTCGCGTGAGGGCGAGTACCTCTACCCGGCCTTCCCGTACACCGCCTTCACCCGCGTCGGCGACGAAGACCTGCGCGACCTCTACGCCTACCTGATGAGCCGCCCGACGATCGAAACGGAGACACCGGACAATCGCCTGCCCTTCCCCTACAACCAGCGTCGGATCATGGCGGGCTGGAACTTCCTGTTCTTCGACAAGGGCGTTTTCCAACCGCAGCCGCAGCGCGATGCCGCGTGGAATCGTGGTGCCTATCTGGTGGAAGGGCTGGGCCATTGCAGTGCTTGTCACACGCCGCGCAACGCGCTGGGCGCCGAGCGCACCGGCAAGGATCGCTTCGCCGGCGCAACGTTGGACGGCTGGCAGGTGCCGCCGCTCAATGACAGCAGCAAGCCAGCCATTGCCTGGACCCAGGCGACGCTGTACGACTATTTGCGCGATGGTTTCTCGCGATACCACGGCGCCGCCGCCGGCCCGATGGCACCGGTGGCCGCCGGGCTCACGCAGCAACCGGAAGCAGACCTGCAGGCCATGGCGCGCTACCTCGCGACCTTCCTCCCGGAGCAAACCGGCGACTTCTCGCCGGAGCAGCGGGCAGCTGAACTGGAGCAGCGCACCTACGGCACGCTGCAGCCCGTCAGTGGCAGCGGTGGACGGCTATTCAATGGCGCCTGCATGGCCTGCCACCATGACGGCGACAGCCCGAAGCTCAACGGTGTGCGGCCATCGCTGGCGGTCAGCGACAACCTGTATGCGCCCACGCCGAACAACCTGCTGCGGGTGATCCTCGACGGCATCGGCGATCCGGCTCGGCCGGAGCTGGGCTTCATGCCGGCCTTCCGCAACAGCCTGAACAATGAACAGATCATCGCACTGGCGCGTTTTCTCCGGGAGGACTTCGCCGGCCTGCCAGCCTGGCCGGACCTGGAGTTCAAGGTGGCCAAGCTGCGTTGAGTCCGGCAGGGGGAGTGACGACATGCCCTCCCCCGACCCGGTCAGGCGCCGAAACGTTCGTCCAGCAGGTCGAACATCGCGGCGAAGGCGCGGCGCGCCACCTTGGCGTCGTACTGCATCTTGCCCGGGACCTGGGCATGCGGGTCGGTGAAGGAATGCGCAGCGCCGCCGTAGCTGGTCAGGGCCCAGTCGACCTTGGCTTCGGTCATTTCCCTGGCGAACTCGCCCAACTGCTCGCGCGGCACCAGCGGGTCGATGGCGCCGTCGAGAACCAGCACCGCGCCCTTGATGTTCTTCGCGTCCGCCGGGTTCGGCGTATCCAGGGTACCGTGGAAGGAAACGGCGGCGGCCACTGGAGCGCCGTCGCGGGCCAGCTCCAGGGAGCAGCAGCCGCCGAAGCAGAAGCCGAAGGTGGCCAGCTTCGCGGTATCCAGCGGGGCCTTGCCGGCCTGCTCCAGCAGCGCCTTGAGCGAGCCCTGCATGCGTTTGCGCAGCAGCGAGCGGTCATTCTTCAGCGGCATCATGGCAGCGAGTGCCTGGTCCGGGCCATTGGGACGCACATCCTTGCCGTAGAGGTCGGCCACCAGCACCACGTAGCCGCGCTCGGCGACCTTGCGGGCGGTGTCCAGGGCGCCCTGGCTGACGCCCATCCAGTTCGGCGCCATCAGCAGGCCGGGACGCGGCGCAGCGCTGGAAGCATCGAATACCAACTGGCCTTCGAAGGCCTGGCCATCGACGCTGTAGGCGACGGGTTGCACGCTGATCTGACTCATCGGGTATTCCCCTTGTCACTGTTTTCAGGAGTGGAGAAACACAAAGCCCGCCGAGGCGGGCTTTGCTTCTGCTTCGAGCTTAGGCGGAAAGCTCCACCAGCAGCTTGTTCAGGCGGCGCACATAAGCCGCCGGGTCCTTCAGGCTGTCCCCCGCGGCCAGGGCGGCCTGGTCGAAGAGGATGTGGGTCAGCTCGCCGAAGCGGTCTTCGTCGGCTTCCGCATCGAGCTTCTCGATCAGCGGGTGGGCCGGGTTGAACTCGAAGATCGGCTTGGCTTCCGGCACCTTCTGCCCGCTGGCCTCGAGGATCTGGCGCATCTGCAGGCCCAGGTCCTGTTCGCCGATGGCGAGGATCGCCGGCGAATCGGTCAGGCGGTGGGACACGCGCACCTCGGCGACTTCATCGCCCAGCGCGGCCTTCAGGCGCTCGGCCAGGCCTTCCTTCGCCTTGGCGATCTCTTCCTGGGCCTTCTTGTCCTCGTCGGAATCCAGGCTGCCCAGGTCCAGGTCACCACGGGCGACGTCGACCAGTTGCTTGCCGTCGAACTCCGGCAGGTAGCTCATCAGCCACTCGTCGATACGGTCGGTGAGCAGCAGCACTTCGATGCCTTTCTTGCGGAAGACTTCCAGGTGCGGGCTGTTCTTCACCTGGGCGAAGCTTTCGCCGGTGAGGTAGTAGATCTTGTCCTGGCCTTCCTTCAGGCGACTGATGTAGTCGGCCAGGGAAACACTCTGCTCGCCGCTCTCGTCGCTGGTGGAGGAGAAGCGCAGCAGGCCGGCGATCTTGTCCTTGTTGGCGAAGTCCTCGGCCGGGCCTTCCTTCAGCACCTGGCCGAAGTTCTTCCAGAAGCCCTTGTAGGCTTCGGCGTCGTTGCTCGCCAGCTTCTCCAGCATGTCCAGGGAACGCTTGGTCAGCGCCGACTTCATCGAGTCGACGATGGGGCCGGACTGCAGGATCTCGCGGGAGACGTTCAGCGACAGGTCGTTGGAGTCCACCACGCCCTTGATGAAGCGCAGGTACAGCGGCAGGAACTGGTCGGCCTGGTCCATGATGAACACGCGCTGCACGTACAGCTTCAGGCCGCGCGGGGCCTCGCGGTGGTACAGGTCGAACGGCGCGCGCGCCGGGACGTACAGCAGCGAGGTGTACTCGAGCTTGCCCTCGACCTTGTTGTGGCTCCAGGTCAGCGGGTTCTCGAAGTCATGGGCGATGTGCTTGTAGAACTCCTGGTATTCCTCGTCCTTCACCTCGGTGCGCGGACAGGTCCACAGGGCGCTGGCGCGGTTGACCACTTCCCACTCGGTCTCGGCCGGGGCGTCTTCGCCAGCAGCCTCTTTCGGCAGCTCGATGGGCAGCGCGATGTGGTCGGAGTACTTCTTGACGATGTTGCGCAGGCGCCAGCCGTCGGCGAACTCGTCTTCGCCGTCCTTCAGGTGCAGGACGATGCGGGTGCCGCGTTCGGCCTTGTCGATGCTCGCCACATCGAATTCGCCCTCGCCTTTCGACGACCAGTGCACGCCCTCGCTGGCCGGGGCACCGGCGCGGCGGGTGAACACGTCGACCTTGTCGGCGACGATGAAGGCGCTATAGAAGCCCACGCCGAACTGACCGATCAGGTGGGAATCCTTCTTCTGGTCACCGGACAGGTTCTTCAGGAAGTCGGCGGTGCCGGACTTGGCGATGGTGCCCAGGTGCGCGATGACTTCCTCGCGGCTCATGCCGATGCCGTTGTCTTCGAGGGTGACGGTCTTGGCGTCCTTGTCGAAGCTCACACGGATTTTCAGCTCGGCGCCGCCTTCGAGCAGCTCCGGCTTGGCCAGGGCTTCGAACCGCAGCTTGTCGGCGGCGTCGGAGGCGTTGGAAATCAGTTCGCGAAGGAAGATTTCCTTGTTCGAATACAGGGAATGAATCATCAGGTGAAGCAGCTGCTTCACTTCGGTCTGGAAGCCCAGTGTTTCTTTTTGAGTCTCCGCGCTCATTGTTTCTCGCTCCGAGGATGACAAATGCCGCGTCATGCGGCCGATGTCAGCGAGATGGGGGCTTCGCGAACCAATTCAAGGGGTTGGCGAAAAATCGTCGGCACATTGCAGGCACATCGTCGGCAAGGCGGCAGAGCGCCGGCGGATGGTCAGCGCGCCGGCAACTCGATATCAGTGATTTCGCCGGGGCGCAGCGTGTAGCTGGCCTCGCCCGGCCCCTCGATGACCCGACGAATGACCACACGGCCGTCGGCATTCAGACCAACGAAGACGCCCTCGGCGGTGCGCCCACGCTCGGTGGTCACGCGCATGCTGCGGTTGACGTAGCGCTGGGGGGCGGCCAGCAGGCGCTCCAGGGACAAGCGGCCGCTTTCCGTTGCCACCGGCGCCGACGTGCTGGCCGTGGCGGGAGCAGGAAGCGGAACCGCCGCCACGGAGACGCTTGCCGCCTTCAATCGCGGATAGCGGTCGCCACGTACGCCCCAGCCGCGGGTCGGACTCTTCTCCAGTTCCACCTGCAGATCCTGCGACTCGCCGTCCATTTCGACGGTCAGCGGGACCTCCTGGGAAGCCCGCTGGGTATCCAGGGTCGGCAGCCGGCTGATGGTGACATCACGCCGGGCGAAACGGCGCTGCAGGTAGTCCTGCAGTACGTAGCGCAAGGTATCGCGGGAATCGAAGCGGGTATCCACTTCGCCGCCGACGTAGCGCAGCCGATCCGTGAAGACTTCGATACTGCCCGACAGCGTGGTCTGCATCTGGGCCGGCAGGACCAGGTGGAAAGCGCCTTCCAGGCGGTTGGGGGCCTTGGGCGTCAGGTCCAGGTGCAGACTGTAGCCACGCTGCAGGCGTACCGCCTCGGGCAGGTCCTGGCCTGGCGCGAGCCAGCTGACTTCGATTTCCGGCAGGCGGCCCTTGTCGTCAGGCAGCACGTCGAGCCGGACCGGGCCGCTGACCGGCGCAACCAGGCGCACCTGGACTTCGCGGTGGGCGTAGAAGTCCTGCCCTTCGCGCAGGCTGAGCACGCCATCGATGAACTCGGCCTGCTCGGGTACGAAGGGTTTGCCATTGAGCTCGCCCCGCAGGTCGATGGCCAGTTCAGGCTTCACCGCCGGCTCGGACTTCAGCCAGTCCAGGCGCAGGATGGCCTCCAGGCGCGCACTATCGTGGCTGGCCAGCAGGGTCAGGCCGACCACCAGCGGAATGCAGCCCAGTCCTCCGAGGGCGACGGCACTGCGGGCCTGGCGCCAGTGGACCAGGACGAACAGCAGCGCCAGCGGCGGCAGCATGCTGGCCAGACCCCAGAACAGGCTGCGCTCGAAGGCGCGGGCGATCAGCCAGACGTATCCGGCAAGGATCAGCAGCAGTCCGAGCAGGATCAGCAGCGTGTCCATTCAGGCGCCGTCGACCTTGAAGTGCGCACGGGCGGTGGCGATGGGCTCGGTTCGGGTGGTCTGCCAGGCGGTGATGGCGACGTTGGCCACGCGCCGGCCCTGGCGCCAGACCTGGCATTGCGCGTAGGTATCGCGGAAATGCCCGGCGCGCAGGTAATCGATGGAAAAGTCGATGATCTTGGGCATGTGCGGGATGCCCATGAACATCAGCAGGTGCAGCAGCGCCGATTGCTCCATGAAGCCGGCGATCACCCCGCCATGCAGGGCCGGCAGCGTCGGGTTGCCGATGTTGTCCGGGTTGGCCGGCAGGTGGAAGATCGCGTCGTCGCCCAGGCGCAGGCAGCGGATGCCGAGCAGCCGGGCGTAGGGGATCATCTCCAACAGCGGCTCGTAGTTCTTGCTCTCGTGCGCCTCGCGCACCATCGCCTCGATGCTCACCGCGGTCATCCCTGGCCTCCGTCGACGTCGCGCTTCACAGTGCCGGCGGACACCGCCTTGCCCATGCGCATGAAGGTACCGACTACGTGGGCGATGGGCTCCGAGGGGTCGTCCTGGTAGGCGTAGCCGCGGGTGAAGATGATGTTCGGGGTGACCCGGTAGCACTCGGCGAATCCGTAGACGTCCTTGTGCGGCTGGGCCGGGTGCATGTAGTCGATGCGCAGGTCCAGGGTCGGGCAGATCTCGAACTGCGGCAGCACGCAGACGGTGGAGATGCCGCAGGTGGTGTCCATCAGCGTGGTAATGGCACCACCGTGGATCACGCCGGTTTCCGGATTGCCGACGATGGCCTCGCTGTAGGGAAGCCGCAGGGTCAGGCCGGAAGCGTCCGCCGCTTGTGCGCTGATGCCCAGCAACTGGCAGTGGCGCAGCGCCGAAAGGAAGCGTTGGGCGCGCTCCAGGAGTGGGTTTTCGGACATGGGAGGGGTCGACCGATCGACTGCACGGGGCCGCATCATACCCCGTGCGTTGTCACTCCTGCAGTGATGGATTACAGGGCCTGCGGAATATTCGTTGAACTAATTCACACAACGTCGGTTCAAAGGGCTAACACCAGGAAAGCCGCACATGGAGGCTCCGCATGAAAAAAACCCTTCCCTTCGCTCTGCTGATCGTTGCCGGTCTCGGCCTTGCCGCCTGCGACAAGAAAGAAGAGCCGAAAGCGCCGGCCGCCCCCGCCGCGACCGAGCAGCCGGCAACTCCGGCGCCGACCACCCCGCCGGCACCTGAAGCCGCCCCGGCTGCTCCGGCTGCCCCGGCCACCGCGCCGCAGGAGCCCGCCGGCGAGCAGAAGCAGCAGTAACAGCGCTTCCGCCGCACAGTACAAGGCCCGCCTATGGCGGGCCTTGTCGTTTCTGCCGGCAGCCGGTCAGCCGCTGGGGGGAATGTCGTTGTCCCGAGGCGCGTCGCCCTGCAGCGTCGGCGTGTAGACCATCACGTGGAGCACGCTGGAGTGGAATTCGCGCTGGTACAGCACGCCCACCACGCCCGCGGTCACCAGCATGAAGATCCACGGGTTGATGAACCAGGCCAGCATGGCCAGGGCGAAGTAATAGGTCCGCAACCCTTGGTTGAACTGGTGCGCCGCCAGCGACACCACGCGCGCCGCGCGCTCGGCAAAGGACTTGCGCTCCAGCTCGCCGACGTTGCGCTCCCCCACCATGGGCGCCGAGCCGATCAGCACCGCCGCGAAGTTGTACTGGCGCATGCACCAGCTGAAGGTGAAGAAGGCGTAGACGAACACCACCGCCAGGCACAGCAGCTTGAGCTCCGACAGGCCACGGGTCGGCGCCGTGACGAAAGGCAGGTCGGCCAGCACCGAGATCGTGCGCTCGGCCGAACCCAGCAAGGTGAGGATGCCGGCCAGGATGATCAGGGTGCTGGAAGCGAAGAACGAAGCGTTGCGCTCCAGGTTGCCGATCACGCTGGCATCCGCCACGCGGTTGTCGCGCAGCAGCACGCGGCGCATCCAGTCCTGGCGGTAGAGGTGCAGCACGCTGGCCAGGCACGCGGTGTCGCGGGCCTTGGTCTTGGCGTAGCGGGTGTAGCCGATCCAGCAGAAGAGGAACCAGAGCATGGCGAGCAGGTTCCAGAAGTACTGGATGTCGAACAGGTCGACGACGTCGGTCATGGATTTCCTTGCGATTCGAGACGGAATGAAGTCAGTACGCAGCCGATAGACGCCAGATCCTACCGTCAGGACACGAAATCCGCTGCCGCGAGCAACGCCTTCTCCCTTTGAGCCCCACCTGCCGCCTTGCCTGTCGAGGGCCTCGAGCGGACCAGGAATATTTCTGAATAAAATACCAATATTGACGTTATCGTCATTTTTGCTAGATTCCGCTGCACCCGGATCAGCGAAATCCGGGCCCACTTTCTGGCTGCGGAACTCCCAATGCATAACAACAATGAGCTCCTCCCCGAATCGGTCGACGTTCTGGTGATCGGCAATGGCCCGGTCGGCGCGACGCTGGCTTCCCTGCTGGGCCGCTATGGCGTGGACGCCCTGGTGATCGACAAGGCCCACGACATCCTGCCGATGCCGCGCGCCATCGCCCTGGACAACGAAGCGCTGCGCATCCTCCAGCTCGCCGGGCTGGAGGAAGATGCCTTCGAGACCGTGGTCATCCCCCAGGTGAAGATGCACTGCCCCATCGTCGGCCAGTTCGGCCAGGCCAACACCAGCGGCCGCATCGACGGCCACCACAAGCTGGTGACCTTCTACCAGCCGGACCTGGAGCAGGCGATGCGTCGGCAGGCCCGGCACTACGGCAACCTGCGCTGGCGGGGAGGCCTGGAGCTGCAGGAGTTCACCCAGGACGACAGCGGCGTCAACGCCACCCTGCGCGATGAAGCCGGCGCGCTGCACCCGCTGCGCTGCCGCTATCTGGTCGGCGCAGACGGCGCCAGCTCGCGGGTGCGTGGGCTGATCGGCCAGGAGTTCAACGGCCAGAGCTATTCCGAGGACTGGCTGATCGTCGATGCCGGAGCGCGCCAGGGCAAGGCCATCGACCATGTCGAATTCCTCTGCGACCACCGCCGGCCGACGCCGCACATGCCCGCCCCCGGTGGCCGCGAGCGCTGGGAGTTCATGCTGCGCCCCGGTGAAAGCCGCGACGAGATGGAGGACCAGGAGCGCATCCGCACCCTGCTGGCGCCGTGGATCGAGCCGCAGCAACTGACCATCGAGCGCAAGGCGGTGTACCGCTTCCACGCCCGCTGCTGCGAGCGCTTCCAGCTGGGCCGGGTGTTCCTCGTCGGCGACGCCGCACACATTACCCCGCCCTTCGTCGGCCAGGGCCTGGTGGCCGGTTTGCGCGACGTGGCCAATCTCGCCTGGAAACTCTCCTGGGTCCTGCAGGGGCGTGCCACGCCGCGGATACTCGACAGCTACGACCAGGAGCGGCAGCCCCACGCGCGGGAGATGATCGACCTGGCCAAGCTCATGGGCCGCCTGGTGATGCCCGGCAACGCCCTGGCCGCCACGCTGATCCATGGTTTGATGAAGGCGCTGCGACTGATCCCGGCGGCGCGGCGGCATTTAGAAGAGCTGGACATCAAGCCGAAGCACCGTTTCCGCAACGGGCTGTTCGTGCGCAGCCCGCGACGGGCCCGGCTGGTCAGCGGCGGGCTGTTCCCCCAGGGCTGGGTGCGCAACGCCGGGCGCATCTGCCTGAGCGACCAGCTGCTGGGCGACCGTCTGCAACTGGTCGGCCTGGGCACCGACCCGCGCCGCTGGCTGGATGCGGCGCAGCAACAACAATGGCTCGACCTGGGCGGCAGCTTCCTGCAGATTGGCCATGCCCGCGACGACAGCCGAGCGGACCTCGCCGAGACGCTGGACGGCTCCCTGCTGGCGTCCTGGCCGGATCCGGCGCTGGCGGTGGTACGCCCGGACCGCATCATCATGCACCAGGGCAGGCCCGAACAGGCCGCCGACATGCTGCGCCACTGCCACGCGCTGCTGCGCGCCTGAGCGGGTACCGGTCGGCCATGGGCATCCCGTATCATCGCCGCAGCTCCGCAGACGAATGACCGCCATGACCGACCGCGACCCCCGCGAAGACCACAGCGAACCGCTCACCCGTGGCCACAAGAAGCGCGCCCGTACCCGCCAGAGCCTGCTCGATGCGGCCCTGCGGGTGTTCGCCCGGCAGGACATCGCGGCCACGGTGTTCCAGGACCTGGCCGCCGAGGCGCAGGTGTCCACCGGCACCATCTACAACTACTTCAAGACCCGCGAGGAGCTGGCCGAAGCCGTGGGCATCTCGCTGGCCGGCGAGTTCTCCGAGACCATCAGCCAGCTCAGCGTCGGCATCGCCAGCGGCTCGCGGCGCCTGGCCATCGGCGTGCGCATGTTCGTCCTGCACGCCCAGGCCAACCCGCAATGGGCCAGTGCGCTGCTGCGGGTCATCCACTACGACCAGGCCATGCACTCCACGCTGGCCAACCATGTCCGCGAAGACCTGCGCGGCGGCCTGGCCGAAGGCGTGCTCAGCTATGCCAACGAAGACCTCGCCCTGGACCTGGTGATCGCCGGCGCCACCGGTGCCATCCGCGCCAGTCTCGAAGGCCGCGCGCCGGAGGGCCAGGACATCCTGCTCAGCGAAATGCTCCTGCGCGCGCTGGGCGCCACGCCCGCCAAGGCCGCGAAGATAGCCGCCCTGCCCTTGCCGCAGGGCGACTGAAGGCGCCTCAGGCCTGCGCGACCCAGCGCCGGTAGCGGCGCGACAGCTTGCGCAACTTCAGCTGGTTGCCGATCAGCGCCAGCAGCGGCGAGGTGTGCGGATTGGTCGGGCGCCCCTGGCTGAGCAGCGTCAGCTGCTTCTTCACCACTGATTGAGTGGCCACGGCGGCGAAGGCCTTGTTCTTCCACGCCACGACTATGGGCTCGACCTTCGTCCCCTCACCCGCCTGCCAGCGCCTGGGCAACGTCGGCTCCACCGCCAGGGCGGTGGCCATGCCGACCATCGCCACCGGCCCCTGCAGGGCGCGCTCGGCGACTTCGCGCCGGCGAATGCCGCCGGTGACCATCAGCGGCATGCGTGCCGTCGCGGCGATACGCTCGGCGAACTCGAGGAAGTAGGCTTCCCGCGCCAGGGTGCTACCGTCGCGGGTCTGGCCCTGCATTGCCGGGCTTTCATAGCTGCCGCCGGACAGCTCGACCAGGTCCACGCCGCGCTCGTTGAGCAGGCGCACCACAGCCTCGGCGTCCTCTGCCGCGAAACCGCCACGCTGGAAATCAGCGGAATTGAGCTTCACCGCCACGCAGAATTCCGGCGCCACCCGCTCGCGGATCGCCTCCACCGTGCGCAGCAGGATGCGCGCGCGGTTCTCCAGACTGCCACCCCAGTCATCCTGACGCTGGTTGCTCAGCGGCGAGAGGAACTGGCTGAACAGGTAACCGTGCGCGGCGTGCACCTGCACACCGGTGAACCCCGCGCGCTCGGCCAGCAGCGCGGCGTTCAGATAGCGCAGGATCAGCCCGTCGATTTCCGCGGCGGACAATGCGCGCGGCTGGGCGAAAACGTTCTTCAGGCCGGGAATGTCCACGGCGATGGCCGAAGGGCCCAGGGCCTGCTGGCCGAGATCGGCCATCAGCTGGCGGCCCGGATGGTTGATCTGCATCCAGGCCTGCGCACCATGGCTGCGACAGACCTCGGCCCAGCGGCGGAAGCGCGGCAGCAGGCGGTCATCCTCCAGCACCACGCCGGCCGGGCCGGTCAGCGCGCGGCGGTCGACCATCACGTTGCCGGTGATGATCAGCCCGGCCCCGCCTTCGGCCCAGCGCTGGTACAGACGCAGCAGCGTGTCGCCGGGCGCGTGGTCGGCATCAGCGAGGTTCTCTTCCATCGCCGCCTTGGCGATGCGGTTGCGGATCACCTGGCCATTGGGCAGGCGCAAGGGTTGGAACAGGGTGCTCATGGGATCGGCTCTCCGTTAACTGATGGGCCTGGCTCAACGGCTGCGCACGCGCTCGACGTAGGCGCCCAGCGGGCGGGTGAGGCTGCGCTTGACCCGGCTGGCGAACGACTCGCCGCTATGGATCGGTGCGGCCACCACCTGCTCGCGGGTATCGCGGTACTGCGGGAACAGGCTCAGCGCGTGGCCCCGGTTGATCCCGTAGCGCTGCGAATCCGACCACAGGGTGTTCTGCTCCAGGGTCTGGCAGGTCAGGGTGGTGACCGGCGCCGGAGCGAAGGGGAAGTCACTGCCGAAGAGAATCTGCGAGGGCTCCACCAGCTCCTTGAGCGCCGCCATGGAACAGCGCGAAGGCGACAGCGCGGTGTCGAAGTAGAAACGCCTGAGGTAGGTCATCACTCCCTGCGGCGCCTTGTCCTGGAACTGCGGCAAGGCGTTGGCCAGGGACACGCGCCAGGCCACGTAGGGCAGGAAGCCGCCGCCGTGAGCGAGAATCCAGCGGATGCGCGGGTACTTCTCCAGGGTGCCGGTGAGGATCAGGTTCACTGCTGCACGGGTGGTGTCGCAGAGGAACTCGACCAGGAAGCCCGGCGCGGCGATGCCGAGCTTCTCACTGCTTTCGTGCATGTTCGGGTGGACGAAAACGATGGCGGCACGGCGGTCCAGCTCAGCCATCAGCTCGTCGAAGCGCGCGTCGCCGAGGAACACCCCGTCGGTGCTGCCCAGCAGCACCACGCCCTCGGCCTTCAGCTCGTCCAGCGCGCGGATGGCCTCGCGGCAGGCAGCCTCGGTGAAGGGCGTGGGCAGTACGGCGAAGTTGCCGAAGCGCCCCGGATGATCGTCACGCATCTGCGCGGCGAAGTCGTTGCAGCGCATCGCCAGCTCGCGGGCCTGCTCCACTCCCCCGCCGAAATGCACGCCCGGCGCCGAGAGCGAGGTGATGGCGGTCTGGATACCGTTGAGGTCCATCACCTCGATGGACTTCTGCGGCGACCACTTCGGCAGCGGCGCGCCGGCGACCATGTCCAGCCCCTTGCTCGCCATCACCTCGACGAAGGCCGGCGGGATGATGTGGTGATGCACGTCGATTCGACCTTGTTGGATCGTCATTCTTGTTGTCCTTCTGTGATCCAGGAAAGGGCTAGGCAGCCCGGGCGATCTTCATGGCTTCGTTGAACCACAGGGCCACCGCGAAGCGCCCCTGCAGTTGGCACTGCCCGCCTTCGACGGCGCGCAGCATGTCGGTCTCGTCGCGGCTGAGCATCACCCGCAGCGCATCCGCGCTGCATTGCCAGTGCTGGACGAAGTCCGGCCGGCGGTGTTCGCCACGGTGCAGGCTGAGCACTCCGCCACGCAGCTGGTAATAGCCACCGACGCCATCGCCGGTGCGGATCTGCAGTACGAAGGACTCCTCGTGGAGCAGTTCGCGCAGGCGTGCCGAACGGCGCTCGGCACGGCGCAGCAGCGGGATGGATGCCAGCAGGAGCAGGCGCAGTTTCAGCGAATCGATGAACAGGCTCATGGTCAGCGGGCTCCGCGCAGACGGTTGAACAGCGAGTAGCAATCGACCGGCAGACTGTCGCCGCGCCAGCACACATGCTGGTCAGGGCGCACCAGCACGAAGCGCCGCTCGTACAGGGTTGCCAGGTCTTTCTCGTGGATCGGCAACACGCTCAGCGGCACGCGGCATTCCTCGGCGGCCGCCTGCAGCGGTGCGCAGCTCGCGGCGTCCGCATCGAAGGCCAGCAGGGTGTAGCCGCCAAGGGCCAGTTGATCGAAGAGCGCCGTGCCGTCTTCGCGAAAAGCGCTGGGCAGCCGCGCGCCGGACCAGGTGGTGGGCGTGTAGCGAATCTCCTCGTAAGCCGGCTCGCTGGCGGTGTCCGTTTCGATAGCCGGCGAGCCGTGGTAGCGGTAGCCGATCTCCACGCCCAGTGATTCGTAGAGCCGCGACACCTTGCGCTCGAACTCGCGTCCGGCGGCCTCGCGTGCCGCCTCGCCAGCCGCGCCCTGGGCGAGCAACGCGTCGTCGCGGCGCATCTGCGCCTCGAAGGTCGCCGCCGCGCATTTCTTCACGTGGTCGCGATTGCGCCGGGCCACCGGCAGGCGCTCCGCTTCATAGCTTTCCAGCAGGCGCGGGCCGCCCCAGCCGGCCAGGCAGGCTGCCAGCTTCCACGCCAGGTTGTGCGCCTCGGCCACCCCGGTGTTCATCCCCAAGCCGCCGGTGGGCATGAACTGGTGGGTGGCGTCGCCGGCAATGAATACCCGCTGCCGGCCGAACGAACGGGCCACCAGGAACTGCGGGCGCCAGGGGCCGGACTGGATGATTTCATAACGCAGCTTGCAGCCCAGGGCGGCGTCCACCACGCTCTCCAGCGACTCGCCGGGGCGCGGCGCGAAGGGCCGGTGCAGCACGTAGTCGTTGCGACTGGCATCGGGCGAGACCAGCAGGCCGGCAAAGCCCGGACGGGTCAGCCAGGTGTGCCAGTAAGGCTGGTTGTTCGGGAACAGTCCGGCGATCTTGTCGGAGCGCAGGTGGATGATGAACAGCTCGCCGACCAGGTCGCGGGTGCCGTCGTAATCGATGTTGAGGAAGTTGCGCACCCGGCTGTTGGGCCCGTCGCAGCCAATCAGGTACTGGGCGAAGAACTGCTGCGCCTCGCCACTCTCCACTTCGTGGGCCATCGCCACCACGCCGGTGGAACCCTGCTCGAAGCCGTACAGGCGCCAGCCCATGCGCAGATCGATGTTCGGGTCGGCCTCCACCTCGGCCATCAGCACCGGCTCCAGGTGCATCTGCGCGATGCGCTGCATCGACTCCAGCGGCAGGCTGCCGTCACGGCAGGCGCGGATGCTCCGCTCGGCCTGCTCGACCGGCTGGTAGATCAGGTGACGGTCGGCCATCACGCTGTAGAAAGGCCCGCTGGCGGTCGCCGCCATCGCCGAGTACTGGTTGGCGGTGGTCGGGTTGCCGGCGGCGCGGATGCGCTCGGCCAGGCCGAGCTGGCGGAAGATTTCCATCGAGCGGCAGTTCACCACGTCCAGCTTGGGATGGGTGGTGGTCTGCCGGCGGTCGTTGAGCAGCACTGAGCGAATGCCCAGGCGGCTGAGGTTCAGCGCCAGGGTCAGCCCAACCGGGCCGGCACCGCTGATGAGAACGGGGGTGTCGATCATGCCGCCACTCCTTGGGGTTGATGGCTGTGGCGAACCAGCGACAGGCCGGCGAGGAAGCGCTCGGCGACGCGGCCCAACTGGTCGGCGCGGCCGGCATCGAAGACGTAGCGGTCAGGGCGGATCAGCACGAAGTCCATGCCGGCTGCGTCGAACCAGTCCTGCAGCGCACCGGTGGGGTCGCCCAGTACCGGGCCGTCGGGGTCTTCGGCGAACTCCAGCACGCGCAGGTCGACCTGCTGTGCCAGGCGCTCCAGCTGGGCGCGCTGGCTATCGAGGCAACCGCGCCGGGCGAGCAGGGCAAAGCCGTGGCCGAGGGCCTCGTCGAGCAGCACGCGCTCGCCGCCCTCCTCCCGCTGCACCTTCGGCTGCAGCGCCAGGTGACCGGACAGCCGATGCCCCCAGCCGCAGAAACCGGCAGCCAGCGGCTTCTTGCGGTTGGCCTTGTCGGCGAACGCCTTGTTGGCGAAAGGCAGCATGCCGGCTATGCGGAACAGCAGCCAGTCGCGCAGGAAAGCCACGCCGCGGTGGCGCGTCTGGATGACGTTGCCGAGGAACATCGCGCCGTTGATGATTTCGCGCACGTGGGCCGAGCGTTCGGCCTCGTAGTCGTCGAACAGTTTCTCCCGCGCGGCGCCGCGCAGCACCATGTCCAGCCGCCAGCACAGGCTGCTGGCATCGCGCACGCCCGAGCACATGCCCTGGCCGAGGAACGGCGGCATCTGGTGCGCCGAGTCGCCGGCGAGGATGATCCGGCCGTTGCGCCAGTCGTTGGCCCACAGGCCGTGGAACTTGTAGTAGGCGATGCGGGTGATCTCGATCTTGTCGAGGTCGACGAAGTCGCGCAGCTGCTGGCGCACCAGGTACGGGTCGGTAGCCTCGCGCTCGGACTTGCCGCCGGTGACCATGAACTGCCACTCGTAGTACGGGCCGGCCATGGGCACGTAGGTCACCGGCTGGGCCGGGTTGCACACCTGCGAGTGGTTGGCCGGCAGCAGCGCATCCTTCTCGCCGGAACGGGTCCTGGTATCCACCACCACCCAGGCCTCGTCGAAATCCGCCGACTCCAGGCGCAGCCCGGCCTCGCGGCGGACGAAGCTCTTGCCGCCGTCGCAGCCGATCAGGTAGCGCCCCTGGAACACCCGCTCGCTGCCGTCGCGCTGCACCGCGGTGGCACGTACGCCTTCGGCATCCTGCTCGACGCCAGTGACACGGCAGCCATACACCGGGGTGACGTTGGGGTAGCGCTTGAGCCCGTCGTGGAAATGCCGCTCCAGGGTCGGCTGGTGGAACCACCAGGCGCCGGGATGGCCGTAACGGCGGTCCTGGCTACCGATGCGCGAGCGGGTCACCGGCTTGCGCCCGGGGCGCAGGATGATCTCCATGTCGGTGAAGGATTCGCTGGTGCGGCCGATGTCGTCGGCCAGGCCGGCGAACTGGAAGATACGCATGATCTCGTCGTCGAAATGTACGGCACGCGGGGCGTAGTAAAGGTCCTCGTCGCGCTCCAGGCCGACCACCGACCAGCCATAGCGGCCCAGCAGGTTGGCCAGCACCGCCCCGGTGGGGCCGAGGCCGACGATGATCACGTCACAGGTTGTCGTTGTTGTTGTGGACTGTTGCATTGCTTGCTCCAGGGGAAGACATCGCCGAATCATTTTGAACACCAGTGTTCAATTCAGTCAACTGGAGATCAATTTCGATCTGTAATCTCGGCTGAAACCCGCCCGCCAGAGCCTTTGCCAATATCCGAAGGGATGCTGGAAAGCCGCGCAGAACGGGGAAGATCGCGGAAAAAGAGGAAAAAATGACAAGCAATAGACCCTGTTGACTTATTTTGAACGCAAGTGTTCAATCATCCCAAGCTTGACCTCGGAGCCATCTCTTCATGGAAACCCTCAACCCCGTGCAACGCCGCATCCACCAGGCCGCTCTGCGCCTGTTCGCCGAAAAGGGCGCCAGCCAGGTGAACATCAGCGACCTCGCGCAGGAAGCCGGCGTGGCCCGGGGCACCATCTACAACAACCTGCAGTCCATCGACGACCTGTTCCAGCACGTGGCCAGCCACCTGGCGGCGGAGATGCACCAGCGCGTGGTGAAGAGCTTCGGCGAGACCTCGGACCCGGCCCTGCGCCTGGCCAACGGCATCCGCTTCTTCATCCGCCGGGCCCACGAGGAACAGCACTGGGGCGCCTTCATCAGCCGCTTCTCGATGAGCGAGGAGTCGCTGCGCGGCATGTGGTTCGGCCCACCCACCGCCGACCTGCTCAGCGGGCTTGCCAATGGCCGCTACAGCTTCCGCGAGGAACAGCTGCCCTCGGCGATCTCGATGATCGCCGGGGCCGTGCTCAGCTCCATCTTCCTGGTCCTGGAAGGCCACCGCACCTGGCGCCAGGCCGGCAGCGATGCCGCGGAACTGACCCTGCGCGCGCTCGGCGTGGCGCCGGAGGAAGCGCGCAGCCTGGCCACCGGTGAGCTGCCGGTGCTACCGCCAGCGGACTGACCCAGCCGAACCTGCCAACGCTCCTTTTCAGGGGCGATGGCGAAGCCTTGCCTGACGAAAGCCACGGAGAACAACAAACATGAGCCGTCAGCCCACCTCCACCCGCCAGTCCACCGCGCTGGCCACACCGCAGCCGGCCCGCCATCCGCAGCCGACGGTCAAGGCCCGCGCACTGACGCACCTGATTTTCGAGCGCCCGGACCTGGAGCAGGCCGAACGCTTTCTCGGCGACTTCGGCCTGACTCTGGCGCGCCGCGATACCGACTGCCTGTACCTGCGCGGCACCGGCCCGGCGCCTTACTGCTATCGGGTGCAACGGGCGGAACTGGCGCGCTTCGTCGGCTTCGGCCTGGCGGTGGCGTCACGCGAGGACCTGCAACGGCTGGCACGTCTGCCGGGGGCATCGCCGATCCAGAAACTCACTATGCCTGGTGGCGGTGAAAGCGTGACGCTGCGCGACCCATCCGGCTTCGTCGTCGAGGCAGTCCACGGCCAGCAGCTGGCCAGCGAACTGGCGCACCGCCCGGCCCTGCCGCTGAACCAGGTCGACGACGCACCGCGGATCAACGCCACCCAGCGCCCGCCGGTGGCGCCGCCAGACATCATCAAGCTCGGCCACGTGGTGCTCGAAGTGGCCGACTACCAGGCCACCGCTGGCTGGTACACCGAGCATTTCGGCCTGATTCCCAGCGACGTGCAGGTGCTGCCCGATGGCTCCCCGGCGGTGGCCTTCCTGCGTCTGGACCTGGGCGACACGCCCGCCGACCACCACACCCTGGCGCTGGCCCAGGGCTTCATGGCGGCCTACAGCCACAGCGCCTACGAAGTGGTGGATGCCGACGCCGTCGGCATGGGCCAGCGCATTCTGCGCGAGCGCGGCTGGAAGCATGCCTGGGGCATGGGTCGGCACATTCTCGGTAGCCAGATCTTCGACTACTGGCAGGACCCCTGGGGCGACAAGCACGAGCACTACTGCGACGGCGACCTGTTCACCGCCGAGCGCCCCACCGGGTTGCACAGCGTCAGCCCCGAGGCCATGTCGCAGTGGGGCCAGCGCATGCCCAGGAACTTCACCAAGCCGGCGATGAACCTGCAGAAGCTGCGCACCCTGCTGCACAACCTGCGGCACAGCCCGGACCTGACGCTGCGCAAGCTGATCACCCTGGCACGGATGTTCGGCTAGGTACGCAGCCCAAGAACAGCACAACAAAAATCGCCGCTTCCCAGTCGGCCCACAGCAGTACCAGGAGTCGCTCCCATGCCCGTGCACCTTGTCCGCTTCGAACACCAGAACGAAACCCGCTGGGGCGTGCTGCGCCAGGGGCGCATCAGCCTCCTGCCCGGCCGCTACGCCAGCACCGGCGAGCTGATCCGCCAGGTGCCGGTCGAGGAGCTCGCCGAACTGCGGGGCGACGAACTGGCGCTGGACGCGGTGAAGCTGCTCTCGCCGATCACCCGCGACCAGCAGTTCGTCTGCCAGGGCGCGAACTACCGCCAGCACATGATCGAGTCGGGCATGGACCCGGACGCCAAGCACTTCAACATGATCTTCACCAAGGCGCAGAGCTGCATCGTCGCTGCCGACAGCGAGCTGATCAAACCACGCCAGGTGCGCTTCCTCGACTACGAGATCGAACTGGGCCTGGTGCTGCGCCGCGAGATCACCGGCAAGGTCGCGGTGACCGACGCCAACCTGCACGAGTTCATCGCCGGCGTAGTGATCGTCAACGACTACTCGGCGCGGGATATCCAGATCCCGCAGATGCAGTTCTACAAGGGCAAGAGCTTCCGCACCTTCGGCCCGGTCGGCCCGTACCTGTGCCTGCTGCACAAGAGCGACATGCGCTACCTGAAGGAGCTGCAGCTGCGCCTGACGGTCAACGGCGAAGTGCGCCAGAGCGACAGCACCGCCAATCTGGTGCACGGCCCGGCGGAAACCCTGAGCGAGCTCTCCGGCGTGCAGGACTTCGCCGCCGGCGATCTGATCGCCACCGGCACGCCCGCCGGTTGTGCACTGTCGGTCCCCTCGCCGGCCAAACAGCGCATTGCCGCGCTGCTGCCCGAGCACATCAAATGGAAAGCCTTCCTCAAGACCCAGGCGGGGCGCAGCCAGTACCTCAAGGCCGGCGACCTGGTCGAGGCGAGCATCCGCAGCGCCGACGGCGTGATCGACCTGGGTGTGCAGCGCAACCGCGTGGTGGAGCAAGCCTGATGGCCGTGCAGACCCTCGCCGACATCCAGGCGCTGGAGAGCGTGCCGCTGCCTCGCCGCGAGTTGCCGGCCAGCACCTATGAGGCGCTGTGCCGCTGCGCCGTGCAGCACGGCCAGGCGACGGCGCTGAGCTTCTTCCTCGAAGCCAAGGACTTCCGCCGTACCCACGACTGGACCTATGCCGAGCTGTTCGCCGACATCACTCGCGCCGCCAACGCCTTCCACCGGCTCGGCATCGGGCCGAAGGACGTGGTCGCCTTCCTGTTGCCGAACCTGCCGGAAACCCATTTCGTCATCTGGGGCGGCGAGGCCGCGGGCATCGTCCTGGCGATCAACCCGCTGCTGGAAGCCGCGCAGATCGGCGACCTGCTGCGCGCCGCCAATGCGCGGCTGGTGGTGACCCTGGCGCCCACACCCGGCAGCGACCTGTGGCCCAAGCTGGCCAGCCAGCTCGACAGCCTGCCCGGCGTGCGCGATGTGCTCTGGGTGAGCATGGCGTCCTACGTCGGCCCCGTCGCCTCCCTCGCACTACGCTGGATGGCCCGCCGCGAACGCGCCCGCCACCCGCGCCTGCGCATCCACGACCTGCGCCGCCTGATGCGCCGCGAGAACGGCAAGCAGCTCAGCAGCGGCCGGGTGATCCGCGCGGAGGAGCCCTCCTCCTACTTTTGCACCGGCGGCACCACCGGCCTGCCGAAGATCGCCAGGCGCAGCCACGGCTCGGAAGTCTTCAACGCCTGGGCCATGGCCGCCAACATGCAGCCACGCCAGAGCGGCCAGGTGATCTTCTGCGGGCTGCCGCTGTTCCACGTCAACGGCCAGCTGGTGACCGGGCTGATGCCCTGGACCCACGGCGACCGGGTAATCATCGGCACGCCCCAGGGCTATCGCGGCGAGGGGGTGATCCCGGCGTTCTGGGCGATGGTCCAGCACTTTCGCATCAACTTCTTCTCCGGCGTGCCCACGGTCTACTCGGCGCTGCTGCAACAGCCCACTGCCGGCCACGACCTGTCCAGCCTGCAGTACGCCCTGTGCGGCGCCGCGCCGATGCCGGTGGAGCTGTTCCGCGAGTTCGAGCGGGGGGTCGGCGTGCGCATCCTCGAAGGCTACGGCCTCACCGAAGGCGCCTGCGTGTCGTCGAGCAACCCGCCGGACGGCGAGCGCCCGATCGGCTCCATCGGCCTGCGCCTGGCCTACCAGGGCATGCGCGCGGTGATCCTCGACGACCACGGCGACTACCTGCGCGATGCCGAAACCGACGAGGTCGGGGTGATCGCCATTAACGGCCCCAACGTCTTCCTCGGCTACCTCGAAGACAGCCACAACAAGGGCCTGTGGATCGACATCGGCACGCAGCGCTGGCTGAACACCGGCGATCTCGGCCGGCAGGACGCCCAGGGCTACTTCTGGCTCACCGGGCGCAAGAAGGAGCTGATCATCCGCGGCGGCCACAACATCGACCCGAAGCAGATCGAGGAAGCCTTGCAGGCCCACCCGGCGGTGGCCCTGGTGGCAGCGGTGGGCAGCCCCGATCCGCATGCCGGCGAGATTCCCGTGGCCTACGTGCAGCTTGCCGCCGGCCAGCGTGCCGACAGCGCCGCGCTGCTGGACTTCGCCAACCAGCGCATCAGCGAGCGCGCCGCGGTGCCCAAGCGCATCGAGATTCTTGACGCCCTGCCGGTCACGCCGGTGGGCAAGATCTTCAAGCCCGCGCTGCAGCAACGCGAGATCGCCCGGGTGATCCACCAGGAAGCGGACAACCAGGGCCTCGCCGGCATCGCCGTGGAGGTGGTGCAGGACGCCCGTCGCGGGCTGGTGGCGCAGGTTCGCGCCGGCTCCGGGCGCGATGAACTGGCCCGCGCGCTGGGGCGCTACAGCTTCCAGATCGACTGGTCGGGATGACCGCCACCATCGCCTTGCACGCGCGCTGCCACCCATAACAAGAAAAGCCAAGTAAAGGACCAGAGACATGCGATTGAAGTGGAAACTTGCCGTACCCGCCCTGCTGCTTGCCACCGTGGCCGCTGCCGCCGTGCTCAACGGCCAGCGCATCCAGGAGGCGATCCTCGATGCCGAAGTGCGCGACCGCACCGACAACTCGCTGACCGCTGCCGACGGCAGCATCCGCGTCATCCTTTGCGGCACCGGCACGCCGCAGGTCAACGCACCGCGCGGGCAGGCCTGCACCCTGGTGGCGGCCGGCGGCCAGCTGTTCCTCTTCGACGCCGGCGAGAACGCCATGCGCAATGTCGAGGACAATCACGTGCCTCTGCCGGCGCTGACCCGCGTGTTCATCACCCACTGGCATTCGGACCACTTCAACGGCCTGGGCGCACTGATCAATCACACCTGGATCAATGGCCGCAAAACGCCTTTCGAGGTCTACGGCCCGCGCGGCGTCGAGCAGGTGGTCAAGGGGCTGGCGATGGCCTATGCAGAGGACGTCGAGTTCCGCCACGAGCATGCGCTGCCGGCGATCTCCACCGAACTGGCCTATGCCCAGGCCCACGAGGTCGACCTGGCCGACGGCGTCGAATCGATGCGGGTGTACGACAAGGATGGCGTGACCATCGACGCCTTCCGTGTCGATCACCGCCCGGTGGATCCGGCTTTCGGCTACGTACTGCGCTACAGCGGCAAGAAGATCTTCATCAGCGGCGACACGCGCGTCACCGAGCGTTACTTCGGCGCCATGCAGGACGCCGACCTGGTGGTACACGAGGCCATCAACGGCCACCTGATCCGCATGGGCGCCGCCGCGCTGCAGCGTACCGGCCAGGCCGCCGCCGCGGCGCAAGCAGTACGGGTGCTCGACTACCACGCCGACACCCTCGGCCTGGCCAAGCTGGCCGAGAAGGCCAAGGTCCGCCATCTGGTGCTCACCCACCTGATTCCCAGCCCAACCAACTTCGTCAGCCGCCAGCTGTTCCTGCGCGGCATGGCGGAGCGTTTCTCGGGCGAACTCACCCTGGGGGAGGACGCCATGGAAATACGCCTATGAGTCGGCGCGTTCGCTGAAACCGGGCACCCGCTGAATCTGCGCGCCGGCTGTCCGCGAACGCCACCTGCCTTGCCAGCTGCACCTCACCAACACAATAAAAAAAGGTGATCCCATGCAACGCTTCCCTCTGCGCCAGCCACTGCGGCTGAGCGTGCTCGCCCTCGCCATCTCGGCAACCCACGCAGCGGCTGCCACCTGGCAGCTCAACGACGACTGGAGCCTGACCAGCAACACCACGCTGTCGCTGGGCACCAGCTGGTCCCTGCAGGGTGCCGACAAGGCCCAGGTGACCAGGGCCGACGCCAACAGCATCGGCAAGTCCGGCCACGGCGTGGCCTATAACGGCGACGACGGCCGGCTGAACTTCGACAAGGGCGACACCATCTCCACGGTGTTCAAGGGCCTGTCCGACTTCGACCTCAACGACGGCAGCCAGGGCGCCTTCCTGCGCCTGAAGTACTGGTACGACCAGGCCCTGGAAAACGCTGACGGCGACTTCACCCGCTTCGACGACTCCGGCTGGCAGGACCTGGCCAGGTTCAAGGGTTTCGAAGCCCTCGACGCCTATCTCTGGAAGGACTTCGACCTCAATGGCCACAAGCTCGGGGTGCGCGCCGGCAAGCAGGTGCTCAGCTGGGGCGAGGCGCTGTTCCTGCAGAACGGCATCAACGCCATCAACCCACTGGACGCCTCGGCATTCAACCGTCCCGGCGTGGAGCTCAAGGAAGGCCAGTTGCCGGTGGAGATGCTCAGCTTCAACTACGACCTCACCGACAAGGTGAGTGTCGAAGGCTTCTGGCAGTACAACTTCCGCCCCACCGTGCTGGACGGCTGCGGCACCTTCTTCAGCCTGGGCGACAACATCCAGGAAGGCTGCCAATTCGACGCGCTGATCGTCGGCGGCATCGGTACCACCCAACAGAGCCTGGTACCCAATGCCCTCGACGCAGCTCCCGGCGAAGCGGCCTATGCCGAGCGCTACCTGCGCCGCACCTCCACCGACTGGGCTCGTGACACCGGCCAGTACGGCCTGGCCGTGCACTACTCGATCGAGCAACTCGGCGATGCCGACCTGGGCCTCTACTACGCCAACTACCACAGCCGCACTCCGCAGCTGGCCGGCGTCATCGCCCGGCAGGCACCCAACAGCGGCGGCAATCCCGGTGCGAACCTCAATACCGGCGACTACTTCACCGTCTACCCCGAGGACATCCGCCTGTTCGGCATCAGCCTGAGCACCGTGCTGGATACCACCGCCGTGTTCGGCGAGCTGAGCTACCGCCCCAACATGCCGCTGGGCTACAACCCGGTGGACATGGGTGCGCTGCTCGCCGGCCAGGCCAACACGCCGATCCTGCCGATGACCGCCGACCAGCTCACGGACGCACGCGGCACCACGGTGGAAGGCTACGCGCGCAAGGAGTTCTGGCAGCTCAGCCTGGGCGCCATCGACACCGTCTCCAACGTACTGGGTGCCGAGCGCTTCGCCTGGGCCGGGGAAGTGGGCGCCAACTGGATCGGCGGCCTGCATGAGCGCTTCGGTCGCGCCGGCAGCTTCGGCCGCACGCCGCCCACCGACGGCAGCCTGTGCAACCCCGGCACGGCGTTCGGCAATCCGGGCGGGCTGAGCGATTCCGAGCTGGCCGCCTACAACGCCGACAACTGCAACACCGACGGGCTGATGACCGACTTCTCCTGGGGCTACCGCCTGCGCCTGGCACTCAACTACGAAGGCCTGCTGCCGGCCACCGTGGTCACCCCGTCGATCACCTGGCGCCACGACGTCGAGGGCAACAGCCCGAACTTCCAGGAAGGCCAGCAAGCCGCCGGCCTCGCCCTGACCTTCGACTACCGCAACAACTACTCGCTGGAACTGGCCTACAACGCGTTCTTCGGCTCCAACGACTACTCCACCATCGATGACCGCGACTTCGCCTCGGTCACCCTCAAAGCGAGCTTCTGACCATGACCCTCAAAGCACACTTCTCTGCTCTGACCCTGGCGCTCTCCGTGGTGGCTGCCACCCCGCTCGCCCAGGCCAAGGAAACCGACGCGGCGAGACTCGACGGGCCGCTGACCATCGTTGGCGCCGAACGCGGCGCCAACGCCGACGGCAGCATCCCGGCCTGGTCCGGCGGCCTCAAGCCGGGCGCCGCCGCCATCAGCGCCAATGGCGACTATGCCGACCCCTTCGCCCAGGAGAAACCACTCTACGTCGTGACGCAGGCCAACCTCGCCCAGTACACCCAGGTGCTGAGTCCCGGCCAGCAGGCGATGTTCAAGCGCTATCCCGATTACCGTATGCCGGTCTATCCCACCCATCGCACCAGTACCCTGCCCAAGGCGTACCAGGACGAAAGCCGCGCCAACCTGAGCAAGGTCACCCTGGCCGAAGGCGGCAATGGCCTGGAGGGCTACAACTTCGGTGTGGCCTTTCCCGAGCCGACCCAGGCGCTGGAGGTCATGTGGAACCACCTGACCCGTTACCGCGGCGGCTCGGCCCGCCGCTCCACGGCCTCGGTCACCGTGCAGGAAGGCGGCGACTTCACCGTGGTGACCAACGACGCGCTGACCGCCTTCCGCGAACGCGTCAGCGACCTGGATGCGGGCGAGAACCTGCTGTTCTTCAATCGCATCCTCACCACCTCCCCCTCGCGTTACGCCGGCGAAGCCCTGGTGGTACAGGAGCCGATCAACCAGGTGGAGGAACCGCGTTCGGCCTGGCAGTACATCCCCGGTCAGCGTCGCGTACGGCGCGCGCCCACCCTCGCCTACGACAGCAGCGCGCGGCAGAGCTTCGGCCAGGTAGTGACCGACAGCGTCGACGGCTACAACGGCGCACCGGATCGCTACGACTGGAAGCTGATCGGCAAGCAGGAGCTGCTGGTGGGCTACAACGCGTTCCGCCTGGCGAGCAAGTCCGTCAGCTACAAGGACCTGCTCAAGCCCGGCTACATCAATCCCGAGCACACCCGCTACGAAAAGCACCGCGTCTGGGTGGTCGAAGCCAGCCTCAAGCCCGGCGCACGCCACGTGTATGCCAAGCGTCGTTTCTACATCGACGAGGACACCTGGCAGATCATGGTTTCCGACATCTATGACACCCGCGGCGAACTGTGGCGCCTGTATGAATCGCACCTGGCCAACTACCACGACATCGAGCTGCCCATCACCGTCGCCGAAGCTACCTACGACCTGATCTCCGGCCGCTACGCGGTGGGCTACCTGAGCAATGAAGTGACCAGCAAGGCCGAGTTCGGCATGCCGCTTTCCAAGTCCGAATTCACCTCGGCGCAACTCAAGCGCCTGGGCAAATGATCCCTTTCACCTGACAGGAACAGACACGAGGAGTCCACTGCATGGCCCTGAGCAAGAAAACCCGCCTGGCCCTGGGAATCGGCGCGGCCGTCGTCGTCGCCGGGGGCCTGGCGGCCAAGAGCGTCATCGACCAGGCCAGGGAAACCGCCGCGGCCTACCTGTTTGGCTATCCGCTGGTGATGATGGAGGTGACCAAGCAGCACCAGATGCTGATCGGCACCAGCGCGATGAACCGCTTCAACCACAGCAAGCGCTTCCCCGACCCCGGCTTCAACGGCGTGGTTTCGCCCAATGTCGACACGCTCTACAGCATTGCCCACTTCGACCTGCGCGCCGAACCGCTGGTGCTGGAAATCCCCGAAACCCGCGGGCAGTTCTACATGATGCAGATCCTCGACGCCTGGACCAACGTCACCCTCAGCCCCGGCACGCGAACCCTCGGCAGCCAGGCGAAGACCTACCTGATCGCCGGGCCGACCTGGGCTGGCAGCGTCCCCGCCGGGATGGAACTGGTGCGTGTGCCAACCCGACTGGCGTGGATGATCGGGCGGATTCGCAGCAGCGGTGAAAGCCAGTACCAGCAGGTCACCGCGCTGCAGGAAGGCTTCAAGCTGATACCGCTGAGCGCCTGGCAAGGCGCGCCTGAAGACAGCCCGGTGCCGCCCATCGCACTGGTGAAGCTGCCGGCGCTGGCGAAAAGCCCCTCCCCTGACCGCCAGGTCGCCTCCTGGAGCCAGGACCAGTTCTTCTCCACCTTCTGCCAACTGATCAAGGACAACCCGCCGACCGCGGCCGACGCACCGATGATGCAGCGCATCCAGACCACCGGACTGCTCGGCGAAGGCTGCACCGCGCAGCTTTCGCCCCTGCAGAAAATCGGCAGCGCACTCGGCTACAAGAAGGTGCAGGAAGTCCTGGCCAACAGCCGCCAAGTGCTCGAGCAACTGCCGACCTACAACGGCTGGCGCATTGGCTACGACCTTGGCGACTACGGCACCCGCTACGAACAGCGAGCTATCGTCGCGAAGATTGCGCTGGGCGCCAACCTGGCGGCTGACGCCATCTACCCCAACCTGTGGAAGGACCAGGAAAACCAGGCGTTGAGCGGTGAGCACCGCTACGTACTGCACTTCACCAGGGACCAGTTGCCCCCGGTACGCGCCTTCTGGTCGCTGACCCTGTACAACGGCAAGCAGTTCCTCAGCGACAACCCGCTCAATCGCTATGCCCTCAGCGACCGCAGCGACCTGCACTACAACGCCGACGGCTCGCTCGACCTGTACGTGCAGAACGACCAGCCGCAGTCCCCCGACCAGCAGCGCAACTGGCTACCGGCCCCGCAGGACGAGTTCAACCTGTTCCTGCGCCTGTACTGGCCCAAGGACTCGGCGCTGAACAAACAGTGGTTGCCGCCCGCCATCCAGCGCCTGCAATAGTCGGCCACGTAACGCCCCGTCAGCATCGGCTACGGGGCCTTCTCCCTGAATCCCTGACGCAGCGCGCCGGCGCTCGGAAGGACCGCAATACGGGAAGCGATGATGAACCACCTGAGCCTGTCTGAACGCTCGTCTTGCAAGCCGCGCAGGCTCCATCGGCGCCTGCTGGGTGCCGCCGCACTGGTGCTCGTACTGGGTGCCGGGCTGCTCTGGGGCCAACGCGAAAACGTGGGCCTGGCGGCCCGCGGGTATGTGTTCGGCTATCCCCTGGTGCTGGCCGAACTCACCCGGCACAACTTTGTCAGCGGCATCGCCCCGGCCAACCGCCTGGTACATATGGCGAGCTTCCCCGACGCCGACTTCCGCGAGTTCGTCCGGCCCAACGTGGACACGCTCTACACCCAGGCCTGGCTGGATATGGACGCCGGCCCGTGGGTCTTCGAGATACCCGTCAGCCCGCGCTACCAGCTGATGCAGTTTCTCGACGCCTGGAGCAACGTGTTCGCCAGCCTGGGCACACGCACCCTCGGCAGCCAGGGCGGACACTTCCTGCTGGTGGGCCCCGACTGGAAGGGATCAGTGCCGCCGGGGCTCACCCTGCTGCGCTCACCGACCCGCCTCAGCTGGCTGCTGGGACGCATCCAGACCAATGGCAAGGCCGACTACCCGACAGTGCACGCGCTGCAGGCCGGCATCCAGCTGCGCAGCCTGGAGGACTGGCAGCGCGGTACGGCCAGCCCTGCTCTGCCCTTCGCCCTGCCCAAGACACCCGAAATGTCGCCGCTCTACCAGCTGCGCGCGCTGAGTGCAGAGGCATACTTCACGCAGCTGGCTGCACTTCTGCCGGACAACCCCGCCGCCGCCGGGGATGCGCAAGCCCTCGCCGACCTGCAACGGCTGGGCGTGCATGCCGGTGCTGAGCCGAACTGGAGCTGGCTGCAGAAGCAGGCCGTGCGCCTGGGCATCTGGCTGGCCGAACGGGAGATGCGCGCCTCCCTGCAGCGTAGCGATGGCCTGGTCGACGGCTGGCGCCAGCCCCCCTCACACATTGGCGCTTACGCCCAGGACTACGGGCTGCGTGCCGTGGTGGCGATGGCCGGGTTCGGCGCGAACCTGGCAGCGGACGCGATCTACCCCAACGCCAATCTCGACGGCCAGGGCAGACAACTGCAAGGCGGGCAGCGCTACCGGCTGCACTTCGCTGCCGGCGCCCTGCCGCCGGCCAGGGCGTTCTGGTCGGTGACCGCCTACGATGGCGACGGCTACCTGATTGCCAACCCACTGGCGCGCTATGCCCTGGGCGACCGCGACCCGCTCCGCTACAACGCCGACGGCTCCCTGGACCTCTGGCTGCAGGAGCAGGCTCCGGCACAGCAGAGCAACTGGTTGCCGATTCCCGCCAGCGGCCCCTTCAGCCTGACCGGGCGCATCTACCTGCCCGAGCAGCGCCTGCTCGACGGCCAGTGGCATATGCCAGGCATAGAACGGTTGTGAAAGCCGCTGGCCGCACCTGCCGCAGGCAGCGTCTGCCAGCAGTATCAGGCAGGATGAAAAAAGGCCGCCTTGTGGGCGGCCTTTTTCATGGAGGGCGGGATATCAGGCCATCGCTTCCTGGGGTTTGCCCAGCAGGCGGTCGATCACCACCATCACGGCCAGCATGGCCACCGAGGGGATCAGCCAGGCGAGGCCCTGCTCGGCCAGCGGCAGGTGTTCCATCCAGGCCGGCATCCAGGCGTCGAGCTTGGCGCCCTTCAGGGCATCGATGAGGCCGAAGACGAAGGAGATCACCATCACCGGTGCGACGATGCGGGTCTGCGAGCGCCACAGGCTGGCGCAGAAGCTCAGCGCCACCAGCACGATGCACGGCGGGTAGATGGCGGTCAGCACCGGGATCGAGAACTGGATGAGCTTGGTCAGGCCCAGGTTCGATACCAGCAGCGAGAAGCCGGCCAGGATGACCACCAGGCTGCGGTACGACAGCGGCAGGATGCGGCAGAAGTACTCGGCGCAGGCACAGGTCAGGCCGACGGCGGTCACCAGGCAGGCCAGCGCGATGAGCACGGCGAGGAAGGTGCTGCCCAGCGAGCCGAAGGTGTGCTGCACGTAGGCATGCAGGACGGCTGCGCCGTTGGCGGCGCCGGCGGCGATGTCGTGGCTGCCGGCCCCCAGGCGGAACAGGCTGATGTACACCAGCGCCAGGCCGACCCCGGCGATCAGGCCGGCGATGATGGCGTAGCGGGTGATCAGGCGCGGCGAGTCGACGCCACGGGAGCGGATCGCGTTGACGATGACGATGCCGAAGACCAGCGCGCCAAGGGTGTCCATGGTCAGGTAGCCATTGACGAAGCCCTGGGAGAACGCTGCGGCCTGGTAGGCCGGCTCAGCGATGCCAATGGGGCCGGCTGGCAGCATGAAGGCGGCGATGCCCAGCGCGGCCAGGGCGACGATCTTCAGCGGCGCGAGGAAGCGGCCGACGGTATCCAGCAGCTTGCCCGGGTACAGCGAGATCACCAGCACGATCAGGAAGTACACCAGGCTGTAGAGGAACAGCGGCAGCGCGCCCTCACCGGTCAGCGGCGCCAGGCCGACTTCGAAGGAGACGGTGGCGGTACGCGGGGTGGCGAACAGCGGCCCGACCGACAGGTAGCAGACAGCCGCGAGCACGCCGCCGGCGACTTTGCCGATGGGATGGCTCAGGGCGTCCATCGCACCACCGACCTTGGCCAGGGCGACGACGGTGATCACCGGCAGGCCGACCGCGGTGATCAGGAAGCCCAGCGCGGCCATCCACACGTGCGGCCCCGACTGCAGGCCCACGATCGGCGGGAAGATGATGTTGCCCGCGCCGACGAACAGCGCGAAGGTCATAAAACCCAGTGCCAGGATGTCCTGGCCTTTCAAGACTTTCATGAAGGGAAATACCACAGTGCTGAAACGGTTTCGTGGTCTCCCAAGGCAGATCGACCGTACAGACGTGACAAAGCCGCATCGGACGGGATTGGCCAACTCACGCGGGGTGAGTCCGGGCATCCTGTGATGCTGCTGTCATCGGTACGGTGATTTGTTCTTGGAAGTCCGATAGCAGAGGTTTTCCATGGGCTCGTGGCCCGGTTGCTCCTGCATTCTGGTTATCCCGACATCCTTGCCGGTCAGGAATCGCCGTCGCCTCCGGGTAGGAATTGACGGTGAGCGAGCCTTCCCTTGTGGGGAACGCGACGCTTCATATAGTTGCTAGCCTAACGATCTATTCCGATGAGCTGCACTGACATACGTCAGATCGTCCGCGGAATGAAAGCGGGTGTCGCCTGAACGACACTTTGTAGACGCGGCCATAACGACAGAGGCCACCCGAAGGTGGCCTCTGTTGACGGACGGTCAGGTAAGCGAGGGGCTTACTTGACCGGCCAGCCGGTCAGCTCGGCCAGGGCCTTGCCGATGTCAGCCAGGGAACGCACGGTTTTCACACCAGCGTCCTGCAGGGCGGCGAACTTCTCGTCCGCAGTGCCCTTGCCACCGGAGATGATGGCGCCGGCGTGGCCCATGCGCTTGCCGGGCGGTGCGGTGACACCAGCGATGTAGGACACCACCGGCTTGGTCACGTTGGCCTTGATGTAGGCAGCCGCTTCTTCTTCGGCCGAACCACCGATTTCGCCGATCATGACGATGGCTTCGGTTTTCGGGTCTTCCTGGAACAGCTTCAGGATGTCGATGAAGTTGGAGCCCGGGATCGGGTCACCACCGATGCCCACGCAGGTGGACTGGCCGAAGCCGGCGTCGGTGGTCTGCTTCACGGCTTCGTAGGTCAGGGTGCCGGAACGCGACACGATGCCTACCTTGCCCGGCAGGTGGATGTGACCCGGCATGATGCCGATCTTGCACTCGCCGGGAGTGATCACGCCCGGGCAGTTCGGGCCGATCAGGCGTACGCCCAGCTCGTCGCACTTGACCTTGGCTTCCAGCATGTCGATGGTCGGGATGCCTTCGGTGATGCAGACGATCAGCTTGATGCCGCCGAAGGCCGCTTCCAGGATCGAGTCCTTGCAGAACGGAGCCGGAACGTAGATGACCGAAGCGTCAGCGCCGGTCGCTTCCACGGCTTCCTTGACGGTGTTGAACACCGGCAGGCCCAGGTGGGTGGTGCCGCCCTTGCCGGGGGTCACGCCGCCAACCATCTTGGTGCCGTAGGCGATGGCTTGTTCGGAGTGGAAGGTACCCTGCGAGCCGGTGAAGCCCTGGCAGATGACTTTGGTGTCTTTATTGATCAGGACGCTCATTACTTACCCTCCGCGGCCTTGACGACTTGCTGGGCAGCGTCGGTCAGGCTGGTCGCCGCGATGATGTTCAGACCGCTTTCGGCCAGGACCTTGGCGCCGAGGTCGGCGTTGTTGCCTTCCAGACGAACGACAACCGGGATTTTCACGCCGACTTCTTTCACGGCGCCGATGATGCCTTCGGCAATCATGTCGCAGCGAACGATGCCGCCGAAGATGTTCACCAGAACGGCAGCGACGTTGCTGTCGGACAGGATGATCTTGAACGCTTCGGTCACGCGCTCTTTGGTGGCACCGCCGCCAACGTCGAGGAAGTTGGCCGGCTTGCCGCCGTGCAGGTTGACGATGTCCATGGTGCCCATGGCCAGGCCAGCGCCGTTGACCATGCAGCCGATGTTGCCTTCCAGCGCGACGTAGTTCAGTTCCCACTTCTGCGCATGGGCTTCACGAGCGTCGTCCTGGGACGGGTCGTGCATGGCGCGCAGCTTGGGCTGACGGTACATGGCGTTGGAGTCGATGTTGATCTTGGCGTCCAGGCAGTGCAGGTTGCCGTCCTTCTTGATCACCAGCGGGTTCACTTCCAGCAGTGCCAGGTCGTAGTCCTGGAACAGCTTGGCCAGGCCCACGAAGATGTGGGTGAACTGCTTGATCTGGTCACCTTTGAGGCCCAGCTGGAAGGCCAGCTCGCGACCCTGGTAGGGCTGTGCGCCAACCAGCGGATCGATGGTGGCCTTGAGGATCTTCTCAGGGGTCTCGTGCGCAACTTTCTCGATGTCCACGCCACCTTCGGTGGAGGCCATGAAGACGATGCGACGGCTGGAACGGTCGACAACGGCGCCGAGGTACAGCTCCTTGTCGATGTCGGTGCAGGATTCCACCAGGATCTTGCTGACCGGCTGGCCGTTGGCGTCAGTCTGGTAAGTCACCAGACGCTTGCCCAGCCAGTTGGCGGCGAACGCCTTGGCGTCCTCTTTGCTCTTGACCAGCTTCACACCGCCCGCTTTACCGCGGCCACCGGCGTGTACCTGGGCTTTAACGACCCACTCGGTACCACCGATCTTTTCACAGGCTTCTGCGGCCTCTTCGGGTGTGTCGACGGCGAAGCCCTTGGATACGGGCAGGCCGTACTCAGCGAACAGCTGCTTACCCTGATATTCGTGGAGATTCATGCTTGTCTACCGTTTTCGTCTTGGGTATTGCGCATTCGGCGCGGCGCTCGTGGCACCACGCCACCTGTGACCGAGTCCCCCTCGGGGGAGAAACGATCCGGCGGGATGGACGGCAGCCCCTCGCAAAAGACTGCCGCCCTCCCCGCCGTGGTCCCGTTCCTTAGCGCTTCTTGCGGTTGGCGATGTGGATGGCGTGGCCATTCACTGCCAGGGCCGCTTCGTGCAGCGCTTCGGACAGAGTCGGGTGGGAGAAGACCATCATGCCCAGGTCTTCGGCACTGGTGCCGAATTCCATGCCGATCGCGCCTTGCTGAACCAGCTCGGCGGCGCTCGGGCCGATCACGTGGACGCCCAGTACGCGGTCGGTCTTGGCATCGGCGATGACCTTGACCAGACCGCCGGTGTCGTTGGCAGCCATGGCGCGGCCACTGGCGGCGAACGGGAAGGTACCGACGTTGACTTCGACGCCTTCACCCTTGAGCTGCTGCTCGGTCTTGCCGACCCATGCGATTTCCGGGTGGGTGTAGATCACCGACGGAATCAGGTCGTAGTTCATCTGGGCCTTGTGGCCGGCGATGCGCTCGGCAACCATCACGCCCTCTTCCGAGGCCTTGTGCGCCAGCATGGCGCCGCGGACCACGTCACCGATGGCGTAGACGCCCGGAACGCTGGTCTTGCACTGGTCGTCGACGAAGATGAAGCCACGCTCGTCCAGGGTCACGCCGCTGTCGGCAGCCAGCAGGTCGGTGGTCACCGGGCGACGGCCCACGGCCACGATCAGCTTGTCGAAGACTTCCTTCTGCTCGCCGTTGGCGTCGGTGAAGGTGACGGTTACCTGCTTCTTCTTCACGTCCGAACCGGTGACGCGAGCGCCCAGGCGGATGTTCAGACCTTGCTTGGTCAGGGTCTTCAGGGCTTCCTTGGCGATCTGCTCGTCGGCAGCCGGGAGGAACTTGTCCAGGGCTTCCAGGACGGTGACTTCAGCGCCCAGGCGAGCCCAGACCGAACCCAGTTCCAGGCCGATGACGCCAGCGCCAATCACGCCGAGCTTCTTGGGTACGCTCTGGAATTCCAGGGCGCCGGTGGAGTCGACGATGATGTCTTCGGTCAGCGGGGCCGGCGGAATTTCGACCGGCTTGGAGCCCGAAGCGATGATGATGTTGTCGGCTTCCAGAACCTGGGTCTTGCCATCCAGGCCGGTCACTTCGACCTGCTTGTTGGCCAGGACCTTGCCGTGGCCTTCGAAGGAGGTCACGCCGTTGGCCTTGAACAGGGTGGCGATGCCGCCAGTCAGGTTCTTCACGATGTTGGCCTTGCGACCGATCATCGCCGGAACGTCCATCTTCACTTCGCCAGTGGAGATGCCATGGACGTCGAAGCTCTCTTTGGCTTCCTTGTACTTCCAGGAGCTGTCCAGCAGCGCCTTGGACGGAATGCAGCCTACGTTCAGGCAGGTACCGCCGAGAGCGACCTTGCCCTCTTTACCGATGTACTTCTCGATGCAAGCGGTCTTCAGGCCGAGTTGGGCGGCACGGATGGCGGCTACGTAACCGCCGGGGCCGGCACCAATCACAACCACGTCGAATTTCTGGCTCATGTCTCAATCCTTATTCCGGTGAAGCGGACGGCCCCTCGCGGGGCCGTCGTGTAGTACGGGGCCGTCGTGTGAACTGACGTATCAGACGTCGAGCAGCAGGCGAGCCGGATCTTCCAGCAGATCCTTCATGGTGACCAGGAAGCTGACCGCTTCCTTGCCATCGATCATGCGGTGATCGTAGGACAGTGCCAGGTACATCATCGGCAGGATCACGACCTGGCCGTTAACGGCCATCGGGCGCTCCTGGATCTTGTGCATGCCGAGGATGGCGGTCTGCGGCGGGTTGACGATCGGAGTCGACAGCAGGGAACCGAATACGCCACCGTTGGAAATGGTGAAAGTACCACCGGTCATGTCTTCGATGGACAGCTTGCCGTCTTTGGCTTTCTTGCCGAAGGTGGCGATGCCGTTCTCGATCTCGGCCAGGCTCATGAACTCGGCGTTGCGCAGTACCGGTACGACCAGACCGCGGTCGCTGGAAACTGCTACGCCGATGTCCTGGTAGCCGTGGTAGACGATGTCGTTGCCGTCGATCGAGGCGTTGACGCCCGGGAAGCGCTTCAGGGCTTCGGTGGCGGCCTTGACGAAGAAGGACATGAAGCCCAGGCGAACGCCGTTGTGCTTCTTCTCGAACAGGTCCTTGTACTTGTTGCGCAGGTCCATGATCGGCTTCATGTTGACTTCGTTGAAGGTAGTCAGCATGGCCATGGAGGACTGGGCTTCGACCAGACGCTCGGCAACCTTGGCGCGCAGGCGGGTCATCGGTACGCGCTTCTCGACGCGGTCGCCAGCGGCGAATACCGGAGCAGCAGCGGCAGCGGGAGCCGCCGCCTTGGCGGCCGGAGCGGCAGCCGGGGCATTCTTCTTGGCTTCAACGGCAGCGACGACGTCTTCCTTGGTCACGCGACCGCCCTTGCCAGTGCCGGCCAGGCTGTTCGGGTCGATGCCGTTCTCTTCGGCCAGCTTGCGGGCGGCCGGCGAGAGGATGTTGTCGTCGCCAGCGGCGGCGGCCGGGGCAGCAGCGGCCGGAGCGGCAGCCGGAGCCGAGGCAGCAGCCGGAGCGGCAGCGGCAGCACCGCCTTCGCTCAGCTTGCCCAGCAGTTCGTTGGAGAGAACGGTGTCGCCTTCGTTCTTGACGATCTCAGCCAGGACGCCGTCGGCCTCGGCCAGTACTTCGATCACGACCTTGTCGGTCTCGATGTCGACGATCAGTTCGTCACGCTTGACGGCTTCACCGACCTTCTTGTGCCAGGTTGCGACGGTGCCGTCGGCAACCGATTCCGGGAAGGTTGGGGCTTTGATTTCGATAGCCATTATGTGTGTTTCCTTAAATTCGGTATCAACTGCGCGTTGGCGTTAAACGGTGAAGGCGTCCTGCAGCAGTTTTTCCTGCTGCTCGGCGTGCATCGAAGCGTAGCCGCAAGCCGGAGCTGCCGAGCCTTCGCGGCCCGCGTATTCCAGGTTGAGACCTTTCTTGTGCGCGGCGATGACACGACGCATGTGGTGCTGCGAGCAGAACCAGGCGCCCTGGTTCATCGGCTCTTCCTGGCACCAGACGATGTGCTTGAGGTTCTTGTACTGCGACAGTACCTCGGCCAGATCGTCCTCCGGGAAGGGATACAGCTGCTCGAGACGAACGATCGCGATGTTCTCGAGACCTTCGGCACGACGCTTCTCCAGCAGGTCGTAGTAGACCTTGCCGCTACACAGCACGATGCGATCGACTTTCTTCGGATCCAGGCTGTCGATCTCGTTGATCACAGTCTGGAACGAACCGTCGGCCAGATCTTCCAGGGTGGAGATGGCCAGCTTGTGACGCAGCAGCGACTTCGGCGTCATCACGATCAGCGGCTTGCGCAGCGGACGGATCACCTGACGGCGCAGCATGTGGTAGACCTGGGCCGGGGTAGTCGGCACGCAGACCTGGATGTTCTGCTCGGCGCACAGCTGCAGGTAACGCTCCAGACGCGCGGAGGAGTGCTCCGGACCCTGGCCTTCGTAACCGTGCGGCAGCAGCATGGTCAGACCACACAGGCGTTGCCACTTGGTTTCGCCGCTGGTGATGAACTGGTCGATCACGACCTGCGCACCGTTGGCGAAGTCACCGAACTGCGCTTCCCACACCACGAGTGCATCCGGGGTGGTGGTGGCGTAGCCGTATTCGAACGCCAGTACAGCTTCTTCCGAGAGGTAGGAGTCGTACAGGCTGACGCGCGGCTGGCCGTCGAACAGGTTGGCCAGCGGGATGTAGACCGAGTCGTCCTTCTGGTTGTGCAGCGCCGCGTGGCGGTGCGAGAAGGTGCCGCGGCCGACGTCCTGACCGGTCATGCGCACCGGGTGACCTTCGAACAGCAGGGTGGCGTAGGCCAGGTTCTCGGCGAAGCCCCAGTTGATCGGGAAGCCACCGGCAGCCATCTTGGCGCGGTCTTCGTAGATCTTCTGCACCTGACGCTGCATGACGAAGCCGTCCGGGGTTTCCAGCAGCTTGTTGGACAGGTCCTGCAGGGTCTTCAGGTCGCAACGGGTGTCGTGACGCGCGGTCCAGGCGTGACCGATGTACGGACGCCAATCGACGAAGAGCTCCTTGTTGGGCTCCTTCACCAGGCTCTTCACCACGTGCAGGCCGTTGTCGAGAGCGTCGCGGTATTCGTCGACTTTCTCCTGGGCCTGCTCGGTGGTCTGCACGCCAGCGGCGATCAGCGCGTCGGCATACAGGTCACGGGTGGTGCGCTGCTTGGCGATCTGCTGGTACATCAGCGGCTGGGTGCCGCTCGGCTCGTCGGCCTCGTTGTGGCCGCGACGGCGGTAGCAGACCAGGTCGATGACCACGTCACGCTTGAACTGCATGCGGTAATCGATGGCCAGCTGGGTCACGAACAGGACCGCTTCCGGATCGTCGCCATTCACATGGAAGATCGGCGCCTGGATCATCTTCGCCACGTCGGTCGCGTACTCGGTGGAACGAGCATCGTCCTGACGGCTGGTGGTGAAGCCGACCTGGTTGTTGATCACGATGTGGATGGTGCCGCCCGTCTTGTAAGCACGGGTCTGCGACATCTGGAAGGTTTCCATGACCACGCCCTGCCCCGCGAAGGCGGCATCGCCGTGGATGGAGATCGGCACAACCTTGTCGCCGCTGCCGTCTTTACGACGGTCCTGGCGAGCGCGTACCGAGCCCTCGACCACCGGGGAAACGATTTCCAGGTGCGAGGGGTTGAACGCCAGAGCGAGGTGGACTTCGCCGCCGGAGGTCATGACGTTGGAGGAGAAGCCCTGGTGGTACTTCACGTCACCCGAGCCCATCTCGACCAGCTTCTTGCCTTCGAACTCGTCGAACAGCTCGCGCGGGTTCTTGCCCAGGGTGTTGACCAGGACGTTCAGACGGCCGCGGTGGGCCATGCCGATGACGATTTCCTTCACGCCGTAGGAGCCGGAGCGCTGGATGATCTCGTCAACCATCGGGATCAGGCTCTCGCCGCCTTCCAGGCCGAAGCGCTTGGTGCCCGGGTACTTGGTGCCCAGGTACTTTTCCAGGCCTTCGGCAGCGGTGAGGCGCTCGAGCAGGTGGGAACGGGCGTCGACAGAGTACGTCGGACGGCCGCGCACGCTTTCCAGGCGCTGGGCGAACCAGTGGCGTTGCTCGGAATCGACGATGTGCATGAACTCGGCGCCGATGGTGCTGCAGTAGGTCTGCTTCAGCGCGTCGATGATTTCACGCAGGGTCGCTTCTTCCTTGCCGATGTAGAGCTCACCGGTACGGAAAGTAGTGTCGAGGTCTGCAGCGGTGAGCCCGTAGTGTTCGAGCGACAGATCGGAGGGAGCGGTACGCACCCAGAGACCCAGCGGATCGAGCGATGCTGCCTGATGTCCACGCAGACGGTATGCCAGGATCAGACGCAGGACTTCAACCTGCTTTTTCTCGTGCTCGGTGCTTACGCTGCCAGCGGAAACAGGCGCAGCACGGCGCTGGTTCTTGGCCAGGAGTACGAAATGATCACGGATAGAGGAATGCGAGACGTCGGGGGCAGGATTGCCGTCGGCGGGGAGCTTCTGGAAGTACGTGCGCCACTCTTCTGGCACAGCGTTCGGGTCGTGCAGGTAGAGCTCGTAGAGCTCTTCGACGTAGGCAGCGTTTCCACCGGATAGATGGGCACTGTTCCACATCCGCTGCATTACGCTTTCGTGCATGCTTGGTCACCCTCGGTAAGGGGACTCCACCTGTGGAATCTCTGGCGCGAAGTCATACACAGCGACTTCAAGCCACCGATCCCCGCAGATAGTCCGGGTACCAGCCCGGATGCCCCTGCTGGTCATATATACGTTTTCAAAACAGGACCCCCGCTTTGTGGGCTTGGGTCCTAGGGACTGTACCGCCGGACAATGTTCCGGCGGCACAGGTGTCGCTCTTGCAATGATCTTTGGGCGCGAGGCCCTCAGATCAAGTGCCGCTCTGCAGCAGCATGTTACGGATGTGACCGATTGCCTTGGTGGGGTTCAGACCCTTCGGGCAGACGTTCACGCAGTTCATGATCCCGCGGCAGCGGAAGACGCTGAACGGGTCATCCAGGCTCGCCAGGCGCGCCTGAGTTTCGGTGTCACGGCTGTCGGCCAGGAAGCGATAGGCCTGCAGCAGTGCGGCGGGACCCAGGAACTTGTCGGGGTTCCACCAGAACGACGGGCAGGAGGTCGAGCAGCAGGCGCACAGGATGCACTCGTACAGACCGTCCAGCTTCTCGCGTTCCTCCGGGCTTTGCAGACGTTCGATGGCCGGCGCTGCATATTTGTTCTGCAGGAACGGCTTCACGCTCTCGTACTGCTTGTAGAAGATGCGCATGTCGACGACCAGGTCACGGATGACCGGCAGGCCGGGCAGCGGGCGAATGACCAGCTTGCCGCCCTTCAGGCCAACGGCCGACAGGGGGGTGATGCAGGCCAGGCCGTTCTTGCCATTCATGTTCATACCGTCGGAACCGCACACGCCTTCACGGCAGGAACGACGGTAGGAGAAGCCCTCGTCCTGTTCCTTGATCAGCGCCAGCACGTCCAGGACCATGATGTCCTTGCCGTCGGTATCGACCTGGAAGTCCTGCATGTAAGGTGCAGCGTCCTTCTCAGGGTTGTAGCGGTAAACACTCACTTGCAACATGGCGGGCACCCTTAGTAAGTACGAACCTTGGGTTCGAATGCCGGAACAGTTTTCGGCGCGAAGTTGACGGCACGCTTGGCTACACGCTTCTCACCCGGGAAGTACAGGGTGTGGCACAGCCAGTTCTCGTCATCGCGCTCCTCGAAGTCTTCACGGGCATGCGCGCCGCGGGACTCTTTGCGGGCTTCGGCCGCAATCGCAGTGGCTTCGGCCACTTCGAGGAGGTTCTGCAGTTCCAGCGCTTCGATACGCGCCGTGTTGAATGCCTGGCTCTTGTCGTTGATCTTGACCGCGGCGATACGCTCACGCAGATCAGCCAGCTGAGCGATACCTTTCTGCATGTACTCGCCGGTACGGAACACACCGAAGTAGTTCTGCATGCAGGATTGCAGCTCGCGCTTGAGCGGAGCGACTTCTTCGCCGCTGGTGCGCTCGTTCACGCCGTTCAGGCGCTTGAAAGCGGATTCCAGGTCGGACTCGGAAGCCTGGCGGTGCTCGATACCATCCTTGAGCGCCTTCTCCAGGTGCAGACCGGTGGCACGACCGAACACCACCAGGTCGAGCAGCGAGTTGCCGCCCAGGCGGTTGGCACCATGTACCGATACGCAAGCCACTTCGCCTACGGCGAACAGGCCTTCGATGATCTGCTCGTTGCCGTTGGCGTCCATGGTCAGGGCCTGGCCGTGGATGTTGGTGGCAACGCCGCCCATCATGTAGTGGCAGGTCGGGATAACCGGGATCGGAGCGACAACCGGGTCAACGTGGGCGAAGGTCTTGGACAGTTCGCAGATGCCGGGCAGGCGGCTGTGCAGAACTTCTTCGCCGAGGTGGTCGAGCTTCAGCAGTACGTGGTCCTTGTTCGGGCCCACGCCGTTGCCGGCGATCACTTCTTTCACCATGGAGCGGGCAACCACGTCGCGGCCGGCCAGGTCTTTCGCGTTCGGAGCGTAACGCTCCATGAAGCGCTCGCCATGGGCGTTGATCAGGTAGCCACCTTCACCGCGGCAGCCTTCGGTGACCAGTACACCAGCGCCGGCGATGCCGGTCGGGTGGAACTGCCACATCTCGATGTCCTGAACCGGCACGCCAGCGCGCAGGGCCATACCGATGCCGTCACCGGTGTTGATCAGGGCGTTGGTGGTGGAGGCGTAGATACGGCCGGCACCGCCAGTGGCCAGGACCACGGCTTTGGAGCGGATATAAACGGTGTCGCCGGTTTCGATGTCGATGGCGATGACGCCAACCACATGACCGTCCTGGTTCTTCACCAGGTCAACCGCGTACCACTCATTAAGGAAGGAAGTACCGCTCTTCAGGTTGGCCTGATAGAGGGTGTGCAGCAGGGCGTGACCGGTACGGTCAGCCGCGGCGCAGGTACGGGCAGCCTGGCCACCCTTGCCGAAGTCCTTGGACTGGCCACCGAACGGACGCTGGTAGATACGGCCCTGCTCGGTACGGGAGAACGGCAGGCCCATGTGTTCCAGTTCGAACACGGCTTCCGGGCCGACGGAGCACATGTATTCGATAGCGTCCTGGTCACCGATGTAGTCGGAGCCCTTGACGGTGTCGTACATGTGCCAGCGCCAATCGTCGTTCGGGTCGGCCGAAGCGATGGCGCAGGTGATGCCGCCCTGGGCGGATACGGTGTGCGAACGGGTCGGGAAGACCTTGGTCACCACGGCGGTCTTGTGACCGCCCTGGGCCAGTTGCAGCGCAGCGCGCATGCCGGCGCCGCCACCACCCACGATGATGGCGTCGAAGGAAAGAGTACGAATGCTAGCCATGGATCAGTTACCCCAGAGAATCTGCACACCCCAGACGAAGAATGCGAACATGGCCATGCCGCATACCGCCTGGACGAGGAAACGCACGACAGTCGCGGACTTGCCCAGCGCCATCGGAGTCAGGTAGTCGGTAGTGATGGTCCACATACCAACCCACGCGTGCACGCTCAGGGAAACCAGCGTCAACAGGCTGAAGATCTTCATCAGGCTGTGGGAGAACAGACCATGCCACTCGGCGTAGGTGATACCCGGGTGAGCGATCAGGAAGCCCAGCAGGAAGAGAACATAAGCCGCGAGAACGACCGCGGAGACGCGCTGGACCATCCAGTCATAGAGACCCGAACGCGACAAGTTAGTGACGTTAGTTACCATACCCATACCCCCGCCAGAACGATCAGCACCACTGCGACAGCGATGACGATTTTCGAACCACGCTTACCGCCTTCCAGTGTTTCGCCAATACCTGCGTCCATGACGAGGTGACGAATACCGGCTACCAGGTGGTACAGCAGCGCAGACAGCAGGCCCCAGATCACAAGCTTGACCAACGGATGGGTCAGACACGCCTTCACCTGCTCGAAGCTTTCTTCCGAAGCGAGGGAACGATCCAGTGCGAACAGCAGCACTGCGATGCCCACGAACAGAATGACGCCAGAGATGCGGTGGAGAATCGACGTGTAAGCAGTGATAGGGAGTTGGATGGTCCTTAGGTCTAGGTTTACGGGTCGTTTGCTATTCACGGCTTTTTTCACACTGAGAGCCCTTCTATGAATCAGGGCTAGTTGTCGGGAGGTGCACTTGTCAGGTACCCATCACCTTCGGGAGTGACAACCACCAATCAAGCGAGGCCGGACGGCCCTTGGCGGCTGGTCGCCGAGTATAGACAGTTAGGCTCCTAATGACAACGGAAAGACCTCCACCTAAGGACTAATTGCCGCACCCCCATAAAAGGCGTAAACAGGCAAATTTTTCCGGCAAAACAGGGGCTTGGAGGAGCCAAACTTCTCCGATTGTGCAAATTGACATTCGGATTTATCTCTCTATAGTGGTGCGGGCCCTGCGTGGGGGGTCGTACAGATGATTTCAAGCATAAATAGGAGGCCATCATGGCTGACAAAAAAGCGCAGTTGATCATCGAGGGCGCTGCCCCCGTCGAACTGCCCGTCCTCTCCGGCACGCTGGGCCCCGATGTAGTCGACGTGCGGGGCCTGACCTCCACGGGTCACTTCACTTTCGACCCCGGCTTCATGTCCACCGCCTCCTGCGAGTCGAAGATCACCTACATCGACGGTGATAAGGGTGTACTGCTGCATCGCGGCTACCCGATCGAACAGCTCGCCGAGAAGTCCGACTACCTGGAAACCTGCTACCTGCTGCTCAACGGCGAACTGCCGACTGCCGAGCAGAAGGAAAAGTTCGTCGGCACCATCAAGAACCACACCATGGTTCATGAACAGCTGAAGACCTTCTTCAACGGTTTCCGCCGTGATGCGCACCCGATGGCCGTGATGTGCGGCGTAATCGGTGCCCTCTCCGCCTTCTATCACGACTCCCTGGACATCAATAATCCGAAGCACCGGGAAGTCTCGGCGCATCGTCTGATCGCCAAGATGCCGACCATCGCTGCCATGGTGTACAAGTACTCCAAGGGCGAGCCGATGATGTACCCGCGCAACGACCTGAACTATGCAGAAAACTTCCTGCATATGATGTTCAACACCCCTTGCGAGACCAAGCCGATCAGCCCCGTGCTGGCCAAGGCCATGGACCGCATCTTCATCCTGCACGCCGACCACGAGCAGAACGCCTCCACCTCCACCGTGCGCCTGGCGGGCTCCTCGGGCGCCAACCCGTTCGCCTGTATCGCCTCGGGCATCGCTGCCCTGTGGGGACCGGCTCACGGCGGCGCGAACGAAGCCGTTCTGCGCATGCTCGACGAGATCGGTGACGTATCGAACATCGAGAAGTTCGTGGCCAAGGCCAAGGACAAGAACGATCCGTTCAAGCTGATGGGCTTCGGCCACCGCGTTTACAAGAACTTCGACCCGCGCGCCAAGGTCATGAAACAGACTTGCGACGAAGTCCTCCAGGAGCTGGGCATCAACGACCCGCAGCTGGAACTGGCCATGAAGCTGGAAGAAATCGCCCGCCACGACCCCTACTTCGTGGAGCGCAACCTCTATCCGAACGTGGACTTCTACTCCGGCATCATCCTCAAGGCCATCGGCATTCCGACCAGCATGTTCACCGTGATCTTCGCCCTGGCACGTACCGTGGGCTGGATCTCGCACTGGCAGGAAATGCTCTCCGGTCCGTACAAGATCGGCCGTCCGCGTCAGCTGTACACCGGTGCCACCGAGCGTAACTTCGTGGACCTCAAGGCCCGCTAAGCGCTACGACGTACGAAAAAAGGCCGCCCTCGGGCGGCCTTTTTTATTGCCCGTGTTCTACGGTACTTGCCTGTTACGTAGGAGCGGACTCCGTCCGCGATGGGCCAGCAGCACGCTGAAATCCATCGCGGACAAAGTCCGCTCCTACGATTAGCCAGACGGCACAGCTCTGACAATTCGCGAGCAAGCTCGCTCCTACGAAGAGCCTCACCGGCGCACCACGACAGGAACAAAAAAGCCGCCCGAAGGCGGCTTTTCATGCAGGGAGACAGCGCCGATTACTTCTCGGCAGCGCTGCGCAGGCCCTTCAGGGTGTTCATCGGGGCATCGACCACGAAGCTGTTGGCCAGCCAGGACGGGATGCTGCCACCCGGCTCGGTCTGCACCTGGTAGGTCACTTCGGTGACGCCAGCGCCCTTGGGCACCAGTTTCCACTCGCCGATCAGCTTCGGCACGCGGATTTCACCCTTCTCTTCCGGGATGTAGGTCGGCTCGGCCTTCAGGTGACGAATGATGCCGCCGTCGGCGGTCTTCTCGGTGGTCACGTGGATCACCACGTCGCGGCCGGTCACCGGCCAGGGCATGTCGATCTTCGAGTAGGTCCAGGAATTGTCGCCTTCGGTCTTCAGCAGGCGCATCTCGGCGCAGGCGTGGATCCACTTGCAGGAGCCGCTCACGTCTTCCTGCAGGGCATTGATCTTGGCCACATCAGCCTTGATGTCGACGACGCCACGGTAGGCCTTGTACTTGGAGCCTGCCACGGGGCTGAGGAAGACCTTCACACCGTCCTCGTCCTTCTCCAGCTTCCAGTCGTCCGCCAGGGCAGCACCGGCAAAGCCCATCACGGCAGTGGCCAGCAGGGTCATACGCAATACACCACGCATCGTCTTACCTCTCTTTATTCTTGATCTTGTGGGGATGGCAAATGCCGCCGCCCCTTCGCAATCCGCGGTCTTGAGCGGGTTGGGGCGTCAGTATGGACCGCGAAAACGTGACTTCCAAGTCACATCAGGCGGCGGTGATGCGTTCCCATTCGGTGAGGATCTGCAAGGCCTGCTCGTTGCTGCTGCCGCAGGCATCGGCGTCTGCATCGAAGGCCGCACAGACCTTTGGACGCCGCGAGTCGCCGAATAGTTTGCACAGATTGCGTTCATCCAACTGCACGCAACGCACACCCGCCGGCTTGCCGTCAGGCATACCGGGGATGGGCGAGGAAATCGACGGCGCTATGCAGCAGGCGCCACAGCCGATACGGCATTGCATGGATGAACTCTCGACAGGGAAATCATGGGCTGGAGCGCAGCAGCCCCTGCTTGCGCAGGGCCGCCACCAGTTGCTCGCCATCGGTGGAACCGGCGCGGTAGAACACCGCCGGCTCGCCAATCGGCGCGGGAACCTCAACCGTCCCGCCGGCGGCGACTTCAAAGGTCGCTCCGCTCCACAGGTGTATCCAGCGGCCCTCGGGCAACGCCACGTTCAGACGCTGCACACCAGGCTCCAGCACCGGGGCCACCAGAAATTGGTCGCCGAGCATATAGCTCGTCGGCGTTTCCGCCAAGCTGGCCGGATCAGCGGGGAACTCCAGCCACAGCGGGCGCACCAGCGGCCAGCCATGCTGCGCCGCCTCGTCCATCAGCCGCGCGCGATACGGCGCCAGCTCGCGGAACAGCGTGGCGAAGCGCTGCAACTGCGCCACAGTGGCCGGCGTGCTGTAGGCCTGCACGTTGTCGTCCGGGCGATTACCCTCGTGGGTGCGCAGCAGGCTGGTGAAGGCGGAGAACTCCATCCAGCGCAGCAGCAGCTCCTCGCTGCGGTGGTAGTTCCTGATCGGGCTGCTGATGGTGGTGTAGCCACCGGTATCGCTGTGATTCAGGCTGAACCCCGACACACCGCCCGACAGCAATCCCAGTAGCGCGCTGTGCAAGCCGTCGTCGGCATCCCAGGTCACCAACTGGTCGCCCAGCCACAGGCTGGTAGTCAGGCCGGGGCTGCGGCTGTAGGCGGAGCGCATGAAGAACAGCAGGTCCCCGGCGCCCTCCTCGTCCACCAACTGCCGGTTCAGCTTCGCCCACAGCTCCGGATAGCGATTGTGCAGGACGGAAGCTGGCTCGCCGGAGGCCAGCTTCGCCTCATAGGGCAAGGCTTCGCCGAAGTCCGCCATCCAGCCGGAGAAGCCCGCGCCGAGCATTTCCTCGCGCATCACCCCGCGCAGCCAGTCGACCGCCTGAGAGTTGGTGAGGTCCACCAGCCCGGCACTGAAGCTGGTGTTCTGCAACAGCAGCGGCTGCCCCTGCTGATCCAGGGTGAGGTAGCCGTGCTCCAGCGCCTCGCGGTAGAGATTGCGGATCGCCCCGCCCTTCTCCGCCGTGTCCACCAGGAATGGATTCACGTAGGCCAGGCTGCGAATGCCCTTGGCACGCAGCTCGGCGTTGAAGGCGGACCAGCCCGGATAGCGATCGCCATCCAGCACCCAATTCCACCACAGTTGCTTGCCAAAGCTGGTGGTGCGCTGGCCGACCCAGTCCTGCACCCAGACGCCGGCCAGCGGCACCCTGGCCTGTTCGAACTGCTGGACGATGCCACGTACCCGCTCGGTGCCGCCCTGCAGCCCGAGGATCGCACCCTGCTGGGTCCAGGCCGGCAATGGCGGCATGCGTCCGACCACCGAGGTGTGCGCCTCGATCAATTCCTTGGGGCTGCTGCCTTTATAGAAGTGGGCCTGGAGCGTGCCAGCATGCACCTCCAGCGCCACCCGCTGGTCGTCGCGCAGGTCGAAGACCTGGTACTCCGCCGCTTCGCTGAAGAAACCGTGCAGCCGTGAGGTGAGATAGAAAGGCACCGGCGCGTAGGTAGTCCACCAGTCGCCACCGGCGCGGGCGCTCAGGTCCGCGGCCAGGGTGATCGGCTGCAGGCCGCGCCCAACGCCCTGCTCCTGGACCAGGATCGGCAGGCGGCGCCCGCTCAGGTCGAAGCGGGTGAACTGCTCGCCGAAGCCGTGGAACTGCTCGTCGGCCTCCCGCGCCCAGGCCAGGTAAAGGCGGTTCAATGCCGGATCGCCCAGGCTCACGTCCATCACCACGCCGCGCTCGCCATCGGCGTGCAGTGCAACGGTATAGGGCACCTGCCGACCGTCGGCGCAACCCAGGGTGCCGGAGATCAGCAACCTGTCTGCTTCAGCGTGCACGGCAGCCAACTGTTGCTGGCGACACAGCAGCTCGCGGTGTTCATGGACGAACATCGCACCACGATGCTCCTCGGCATCCACGCGACCTATGCCGGCAGCGAGGAAGCCGCCGCGGGTCTGCCATAGCGTCTGTGCCGGATGCTCGCCGGCACGCAAGGCGAAGGACTTGCCGTCCCACTCCAGGCGATAGTCACCCAGTGTCCAGCGCTGCCCCGCCGTCATCGCCGGCGCCACCGTCAGCTGCGCCCAGACCGGCTGCTGCTGCCACCACTGCCAGCCCTTCCAGCCGGCAAAACCCAGTAACCCCAGCGCCAGCAGCGCTACGCTTCCCCGCAACAAGAACCTGATCAAATCCCCGCCCCTTGGCTGTGGCGCAGCGCTCCACTAGGCTCAGGCGCAGTCCCCTACTGGAGCCGCTGCCATGCCGGTCTGGCTGCAAACCGCGTTTCTTCTGTCGCTCTCCAACCTGTTCATGACCTTCGCCTGGTACGGCCACCTGAAAACCCTGAGCAGCAAGCCGTGGATCATCGCGGCGCTGGTCAGCTGGGGCATCGCCCTGTTCGAATATCTTCTGCAGGTGCCGGCCAACCGCATCGGCTACACGGTGATGTCGGTGGGGCAGCTGAAGATCATGCAGGAGGTCATCACGCTGGCGGTCTTCGTGCCGTTCAGCGTGTACTTCATGCAGCAGCCACTGAAGCTCGACTATCTCTGGGCCGGCTTGTGCCTGCTGGGCGCGGTGTACTTTATCTTCCGCGCCTGAAGCGATCAGGAGCGGCGCACGACGATCTCTGCGACCGATGGCGCCACCTGAGGGAGAGAAGCACGGATCAGGCCTCGGGCGAGTCCTGAAGGCGGGTGATCAGGCTGGAGGTATCCCAGCGTCCGCCGCCAGCGGCCTGCACCTCGGCGTAGAACTGGTCGACCAGCGCCGTGACCGGCAGTTGCGCGCCGTTGCGGCGAGCCTCGTCGAGGACGATGCCCAGGTCCTTGCGCATCCAGTCCACCGCAAAGCCGAAGTCGAAGCGACCTTCCAGCATGCTCTGGTGACGATTCTCCAGCTGCCAGGACTGCGCGGCGCCCTTGCTGATCACTTCCATCGCCGCCATGCCGTCGAGGCCGGCGCTCTGGGCGAAGTGCAGCGCCTCGGACAGCCCCTGCAACAGGCCACCGACGCAGATCTGGTTGACCATCTTGGTCAGTTGGCCGCTGCCCACCGGCCCCATGCGCCGAACCATGCGCGAATAGGTGGCGAGCACTGGCTCGGCGCGGGCGTAAAGGTTTGCGTCGCCGCCGACCATCACCGTCAGCGCACCATTCTCGGCACCTGCCTGGCCGCCGGATACCGGCGCATCGAGGAAGCCCACCTCCCGCTCGGCGGCAGCAACTGCCAGCTCGCGGGCCACTTCAGCCGAAGCGGTGGTGTGGTCCACCAGCACGGAGCCGGGCTGCATGCCGGCCAGCGCCCCGTCCTCGCCCAGCACCACGCTGCGCAGGTCGTCATCGTTACCCACGCAGCACATCACGAAGTCGGCCCACTGCGCAGCGTCACGCGGAGTCGGCGCCGAGCGGCCGCCGAACTGCTTGACCCACTGGGCGGCTCGGCTCGCGGTGCGGTTGTAGACGCAAACCTCATGGCCTTCCCGGGCCAGATGCCCGGCCATGGGATACCCCATCACACCCAGGCCGATGAATGCCACTTTCGCCATCGCAGTCCCCTTGTCCGATCAAGTCGCTCAGCCTAGCACAGCGGTTTGCCGGTCCCGCAAACGCCTTCCATACTCGATTCGAACCCAACCACGAGCACCGACTATGCCCCACTGGCTGGTGATCGACCTGGAAGCCACCACCGAGGAAGGCGGCTGGCCGGTCGAGGAAATGGAGATCATCGAGATCGGCGCGAGCCTGGTGGCCGAGGCCGATGGCCGTGAACTGGATCATTTCCAGCGATTCGTCCGCCCGCAGCGGCGCCCGCTGCTGACGGCCTTCTGCCGTGAGCTCACCCACATCACCCAGGCCAACGTCGATTCGGCGGCCCCGCTGCACGAGGTGTGGCCGCAGTTCGAGCGCTGGCTGGCGCAACACAGCCCGCGCCTGGCCGGCTGGACCAGCTGGGGCGACTACGACCGCCACCAGCTGGAACTGGAATGGCGTCGCCAGCACCTGGACAGCCATCTGGCCCGCGTCCCCCACGTCAACCTCAAGCAGCGCTTCGCCCAGGCTCGCCAGCTCAAGCGCCCGGTGGGCCTGAATGCCGCGCTGCACCTGGCCGGCCTGCACTTCCAGGGGCAGCCGCACCGCGCGCTGGAAGACGCCCGCAACACCGCACGCCTGCTGCCGCTGACCCTGCCGGTCGCCGGCTGAATCCGTCCATCCGGCGCCGACCTGGCGCTGACCGCACAGTCGCCTGCGCCGCTCTAGTGACGGGGCCGGTGGCCTTGGGCATACTTGCCAGCCCTTTTTCACCCCTCTAGCAGGAGAAGCCCATGTTCAAGGTCAACGAGTACTTCGACGGCACCGTCAAATCCATCGCCTTCGACATGACCGCAGGCCCGGCCACCATCGGCGTGATGGCACCCGGCGAATACGAATTCGGCACCAGCCAGCTGGAGGTGATGCACGTCGTCGCCGGCGCGCTGACCGTCAAGCTGCCGGGCAGCGACAGCTGGGAAACCTTCGAAGGCGGCAGCCACTTCACCGTGCCGGCCAACAGCAAGTTCCAGCTGAAAGTCGCCCAGGACACCGCCTACCTCTGCGAATACCGCTGAGTTCGGTGCGCGATGAAAAACCGGCCCTGAGGGCCGGTTTTTTATTGCCTGCTGCTCGGGAGCAGACCTTGTAGGAGCGAGCTTGCTCGCGAACCTCTTCCCGGCAACTCCGGCGCTGGGCTGTTCGCGAGCAAGCTCGCTCCTACGAAGAGCAGCTATGCAGGCCGACCTCAAGATCCGCCCGCAACCCCGCATCCTTCTCGGCAATGAACACCAGCCGCGAGCCCTGCGCCGCCTCGGCCGCCGTCGCCGGGCGCAGCTGGTAGCGTCCGCCCACGTACTGCAACCAAAGTGCCTCATCCCTGCCAGCCAGTCTGATCAGACCCTTGAGCCGCAGCAGGCCGCGCGGCAACGTCTCCAGCCAGTGTTTCAGGCGCGCGCCGTCGAATCTCGACTCGCCCTGCCAGCTCCAGCTGTCGAACAGCTCGCCATGGTCGACACCGTCCTGCCCGTGGGGCCGCAACTTGCGCGACGGTTCGCCGAGCAGCAGCTCATCCGGAATCTGCGCCTGAATGGTTTCCAGCACCCGCGCACCGCGGCCGAAGCGCTCGCGTTGGGCGGCCAGCTCATCGGCCTGCAGCAGGTCGCACTTGTTCAGCAACAGCAGGTCGGCAGCCGCCGCCTGCATACGCTCCAGTCGTGCGTACTCGCCTTCCAGCGGTTCGCGACGGGCCGCGTCAACCACTGTCAGCACCGCATCCAGATGCAGACGCCGGCGCAGTTTCGGGTAGCCCAGTGTCTGCACGATGCGCTGCGGGTCGGACACCCCGCTGCACTCGATCACCACCTGCTCCAGCGGCGGATGCATGTTTGCCAGGCGCTCAAGCTGGGCGAGCAAATCGTCCTGCACGCTGCAGCAGATGCAGCCGTTCTCCAGGCTGTACACCGCCTCGGTCTGCTCGGCGATCATCCCGGCGTCGATGTTCAGCTCGCCGAAATCATTGACGATCACCGCCAGGCGCCGGCCTTCGCAGCGCTCCAGCAGGTTGCGCAGCAGCGTGGTCTTGCCGGCGCCGAGGAAGCCGGCGACCACCGTCACCGGGATGCTCGCGGCGTTCATGCGTTGACGCCTTCGATGCGCGGCGGCTCGCCCTGCCACACCGCCGCCAGGGCGGTATCGCTGAACTGGCCGAGGCGGTCATACACCGGGCGACCCTCGACGAAGGTCAGCTGCACTTCGGTGCGGTGGATGAAGTTGCGCGCCGGCTGTTCGAAGAGGTTTCGGTCGAGCACGATGAAGTCCGCCGACTTGCCCGCTTCCAGGCTGCCGGTGAGTTTTTCCAGGCCCATGGCATAGGCGCCATTGAGGGTTGCCACGCGAATCGCCTGCTCCAGTGTGATCGGTTCGCCGAAGCAGGCCGGGTCGTCGTTCCACGGGTTCTGCCGGGTGACCAGGGTTTCCAGCGCCAGCCACGGGTCGATGGACGCCACCGGCCAGTCGGTGCCGAACACCGCGATGCCGCCGGCGGCCAGCACGCCCTTGAAGTCGTAGATGCGCTTCAGGCGATCCGTGCCGTAGCCCGAACGCGCGCCGCTGGCGAAGGGTGTCGGGTACCAGGCTGCCGGGGAGAACTCGGCGATCACTTCCAGCTCGCGGAAGCGCTTGAGGTTGCCCGGATGCAGGATGGTGCTGTGCGCGCACTGGTGGCGCACGCCGCTGAAGCCGTTGCGGCGGCGTGCTTCGGCCACGGCGTCGAGGAACACGTCAGACGCCGCGTCGCCGGTGCAGTGGGCGATGACGCGGATGCCGCGACTATCCATGTCCACCACCATGTCGGTGATGTGTTCGGGGGTCAGGTTGAGCTTGCCGCGCCAGGCGTCCTCGCCCGGCCAGGGGGTAATGAGGAAAGAGGAGCGCGGCTCGACGGTGCCGTCGAAGTGGAACTTCACCGCGTTCGCCGACAGCCGTGCACTGCGGTAGTAGTGGCGCTCGCCGCTGAGCAGTTCCCAGCGGCGACGCACCGGGAAGATATCGTCCTGCCAGCTGATTGCCGCTTCCACCCGCAGGGTCAGTTGTCCGGCATCGTCAAGGTACTTGAGCGCGTCCAGACGGTTCTCGCAGACGTGCAGGTACTTCGCCGCCGTGACGCCACGCGAGCTCTGGAAGTGCACACCCTCGCGGTAGGACTGGCGCAGCACCTTGGCCGGGGTCGGCGGCATGGCGGCGTGGATCAGCGCGTAAGCGCCGTCAATCAGCAGGCCGTTGGGCTCGCCGGTCAGCTCGTCGCGCTCCAGGTAGCCGTTGCGCGGGTCGGCGGTGCTGGCGTCGATGCCGGCCAGTTCCAGGGCGCGGGAGTTGACCATCATGGTGCCCCACATGCGGTCGAGAAGCGCCACCGGGCGGTCCGGCAGGATGCTGTCGAGCCACTCGCGGCCCGGCTTCAGCCCGGCCTCGCGGAAGGTGTAGCGCACCCAGTACTGGCCATAGACCCAGCCGTCGCCGGGGTGACTGTCGGCGTAATCGCGGATAGCTTTGGCCAGTTGCTCCGGGGTCGGGTCTTCGATGCCGACGTCGAGGTCGTCGGCGTAGCGCGGGTTCAGCGCCAGGTCCGGGTGGGTGTGCATGTCGTGCAGGCCGGGCATGCAGAACGCGCCTTCGAGGTCGCGCACCAGGGTCTCCGGGCCGATCAGGTGCTGCATGTCCTCGTGGCGACCCACCGCCAGCAGCCGGCCATCGCGGATGGCCACGGCCTCGGCCCAGGGCTGGGCGGGGTCGAGGGTATAGAAGCGGCCGTTGTGCAGCAGCAGTTCGGCGAAGCGCTCGGTGGGGGAATTGGAGGAGCGGAAGCGGTCCGGAGCGGTCATGGGAGGCCCTTGTTGTTCTTGTCCGTGGAGGCAGTATAGGGCTCGGCTTTTGGCCATTGACTAGCATAAGATGACAACTCACTAGCAGCAGACGACAGCTTGAGCCTGCACCATGCCTACCGCGTCCTTCGACATCGATTACGCCGCCCGCCAGCTGTTCCGCCACTTCCTCGACGAGTGGCGCGCCCGCCCTGTGCTACCCGCTCTGGCGCCATTGCTCGGCGGCCTCGGCTTGCCCACCAGCAGCGAAGCGGCCGCCGCCGAGATGAACTTCGCCCGCTATTACCGACTGCTGCAGCAGGCCGCCGGGCTGCTCGGCCCGAGCGACTTCTTCCTGCGCCTGGGCCAACGCTACAACCTCTATGACCTGGGGGTGATCGGCTACGCGCTGATCAGCGCGGCCAACCTGCGGCGTTCCTGGGACATCTCCCTCGGGCAGCCTTCGAGCCTGATGCCGCACCCGATCCACACCCACCGCGAGGAAGTCTGCGAACACATCCGCCTGACGCTACAGCTACCGCCCTTCAGCGAGGTGGAGCGCATCGCCCTCTGCGAGGAATGGCTGAGCAGCACCTGGCGCTGGCTGTGCCAGCGCCTGCCGGACCTGGAGAGCTGCACCGGCATGCAACTGCACCTGCCGTACCCGCCGCCGGCCCATGCGGCCCTGTATCGCCAACTCTTCCCCGGCCCCTGCCACTTCAATGCCGGGCAGGCCGAGTTGTGGATGCCGAAGGCCTTCCACGACCAGCCCTTCTCCACCGCCAACCCGTCGGTGAGCCGGCTGTGCCAGGCCCAGGGCGCGGCCACGCTGGCCAGCTTCGAGCGCGGCCCGGCGCTGCCGGATGATGTGCGCTACTACCTGCTGCAGAATGCGCGCATCCCACTCCCGGACCTGGAGCAGACCGCCGCTTGGCTGCGCCTGCCACCGCATACGCTGCAGCGCCGGCTGCGCGAACATGGGCTGACCTTCAAGGGAATAGTGCTGGAGGTAAGGATGGCGCTGGCCCAGCGTTACCTGCTGGCCAGCAGGATGGCGTTGCAGGAGATTGCCTTCCTGCTCGGCTATGAACACGTCACCAGCTTCCACCGGGCATTCCAGCGGTTCACCGGGACGACGCCGGAGCGGTTTCGTGCAGCGGGTGGAATCGCGCCGGAGTGAAGCGATCGCGGACAGAGTCCGCTCCTACGCCAGGGTTGATCATCGTGTAGGAGCGGACTCTGCCCGCGATTGTCTCGGCCGCGCGTTTAGGCTTCCTTCTCGCAATTGATCATCCACGGCACCCCGAAGCGATCCTCCAGCGCGCCGAACAGCTCGGCCCAGAAGGTCTGGTCCAGCGGCATGGTGACCTTGCCGCCCTTGCCGAGGGCTTCGAAGATGCGCCGCGCTTCGGCCTTGGTGTCGACGTTGAGGGTGATCGACACGCCTTTCACGCCCTCGTACTGGCCGCACTGCGGGGAGGCGTCCGAGCCCATCAGCACGTGGCCGCCCACTTCCAGGCGGATGTGGATGATGCGGTTCTTCAGCGCCTCGGGCATGTCCTCGCAGCCCGGCGCGTCGGAGAAGCGCATCAGGTGCGGCAGCTTGCCATTCAGCACTTCGGCGTAATAACGGAAGGCTTCTTCGCAGTTGCCGTCGAAGACCAGGTAGGCATTCATCAACATGACAGTGTCCTCTTCAATCAGGATTTGCTGGCGATTTCCGCGCGCAGGCGTTCTTCCTGCTCGCGCAGTTCAGGGGTGAATTCAGCGCCGAAGTCCTCGGCCTCGAAGATCTGCCGGATCTCGATCTCGGACTCGCCGTCGAAGGGATTGGGCGAGCGCCTGACCCAGTCGATGCACTCCTGCAGCGAGGCGGTCTGCATGATCCAGAAGCCGGCGATCAACTCCTTGGTCTCGGCGAACGGGCCGTCGACCACCTGCCGCGACGCGCCATCGAAGCGCACCCGCGCACCTTTCACGCTGGGGTGCAGGCCCTCGCCGGCGAGCATCACACCGGCCTTCACCAGTTCCTCGTTGTAGGCTCCCATGGCGGCGAGCAGCTCCTCCTTGGGCATCACGCCGGCTTCGGAGTCGGCGGTGGCTTTGACGATCACCATGAAACGCATGGTCTTTCTCCTCTTGTTGTCATTCTCTGTAAGGGCCAGCGTGGCGGCCGGTTGTTTCCGGTTCCTGAGGAGTAGTCGAAGGGCGCGACAGCAGATCGACAGGCCAGCCAAAAAAAATTTGCGCAGGGCTACGGGGTTTCTGAGCATAGGCCGGCGATTGTGATGACGCAGTGAGCGCGCCAGGGATTCACAGCCCGGCTCGACGGCCGGGGAACAGACGAATGGCTGACTGGACAGCCTCGGCCGCGCTCCCTAGATTCAGTCCTTTTCGCACGACACGGAGCATCACCCCATGAGCCTGGAATCGGTTCGCGCCTTCTTCGCCGAAAAGGCCCCCGACATCGCCATCATCGAGCTGGAAACCAGCACCGCCACCGTCGCCCTGGCCGCCGAGGCCCACGGCGTGGAGCCGGGCCGCATCGCCAAGACCCTTTCCCTGCGCGTCGGCGAGCGCACCGTACTGGTGGTGGCGCGCGGCGATGCACGGCTGGACAACCGCAAGCTGAAGGAAGCCTTCGGCGCCAAGGCGAAGATGCTCGGCGCCGAAGAAGTGGTGGAGCTGACTGGTCATCCGGTGGGCGGCGTCTGTCCGTTCGGCCTGGCGACGCCGTTGCCGGTGTATTGCGATGTGTCGCTGCAGGCCTTCGACGAAGTGCTGCCGGCGGCGGGCGCGGTGCACAGCGCAGTGCGGATCGAACCGCAGCGCATGGCGCAGCTGGTGGCGGCGGATTGGATCGATGTTTGCCAGGAATTGGCCTGATAGTTTTTTGCTGCCCATGTCGCCTGACCTGCGGGAGCGGGCTATGCCTGCGACCAGCAATTAAGTCCATCGCACCGACGTTCGCCGGACCTGTCGATGTATCCGTCAGGGACTTCGCGGACAAGGTCCGCTCCTACAGTGGAAATCGGCGTTGGGCGGTTCGCGAGCAAGCTCGCTCCTACGAAAAGCCAATGCGCCGCTCTGGTTCTGGCTCCTACTCTGAAAGGCTTCCAGAGGAACATCCGCACGCGCCGACTGCCCCGTTCAGGAGGCCTCGTTGAAGCGGAGTTTCAGGGGTTGAGCGGCATGGATGCCGCGAGAGCCGCGATGGGCCAGGGATGGCCCTTCGTGGGGGGACGCCTAGTTCGGGCCCCTGAAATTTCGTTTCAACGAGGGAATTTTTCGCCTAAGCGAAAAACCGGATGTCCGGGGCAAGACCTTTTGGTTCCTTTTGGGTCGTTTGCCAAAAGGGACTCGCCCGAGGGGGTGAAACAGAGCATCTGCGCGCACGCCAAAGCGGCGCTAAAACACCCAAGCTGAAGCAACATAAACCGGCACCACAGAAGCCGAGAACAAGCGCCGGCCCTGCCGGCGGATCGCGGGCATAGCCCGCGCCTGCACCCTGTTCCTGAAGTGTTGTTCCAGCAACACCCACCCAACACTTTGCTGTTCACCCAGCGCCGCAACTGTTGGCAATAACAACCAAATCATTGATTTAAAAGGATTTTAATTTCCGGCACAGCTTGTGCAATGACCTCATCAGACAGACCCGAACGCCGGGTCGAATCATCTGCCGAGGTCGCTGTACTGCCATGCCACAACTCCCCGAATCCGCCCACTACGACATCCGCGAGCCGAACGCGCAGCGGATCGTCTCCGACGCGCAAGCCATCGAAGTCGCCCATAAGGTCGCCGCCTTCCTGCTCGAAGGCGCCGCCGCGCGCGACCGTAACCGCGAAGTCCCGCCCGAGATCGTCGAGGTCTACTCCAACAGCGGCCTGTGGGGCATCACCGTGCCCCGCGAGTTCGGCGGCGCCGAGGTGTCCTACGCGACCCTCGCCGAAGTCATCGCCATCGTCTCCGCCGCCGATCCGTCACTGGGGCAGATTCCGCAGAACCACTACTGCCTGCTGGAAGACATCCGCCTGCAGGGTAGCGCCGAACAGAAGCGCTTCTTCTTCGACCTCGCGCTCAAGGGCAACCGCTTCGCCAACGCGCTGTCGGAAACCGGCGGCAAGAACGTCCAGGACATCCAGACCCGCCTGCGCCATGACGGCGACAGCGTGGTCATCGATGGCCGCAAGGGCTACTGCACCGGCTCGCTCTACGCCCACTGGATCGGCGTACTTGGCCTGGACGAACAGAACAACGCCCAGCTCGCTTTCGTCCCGCGCGGCACGCCAGGGCTGGTGATAGTCGATGACTGGGCCAGCATCGGCCAGCGCACCACCTCCAGCGGCACCGTGCTGGTGGAAGGCCTGCGCGTGCCAGCGTTCAACGTCTTCCCCACCCACCGCTCCTACGACGTGCCGACCCTGGCCGGCCCCTTCGCGCAGATCACCACCGCCGCCATCGACGCCGGCATCGCCCGCGCGGCGCTGCGCGATACCATTGCCTTCGTCCGCGAGCAGGCCCGCCCATGGATCGACGCCGGCGTGGAGAAGGCCAGCGAAGACCCGCTGACCATCATCCAGGTCGGTGAACTGGGCATCCGCATCGAAGCCGCCGACGCCCTGCTGGAACGCGCCGGAAAGGTGATGGACGCCGCCCGCCCGGCGCCGGACGAAGACAGCGTGGCCCGCGCCTCGGTCGCCGTGGCCAAGGCCAAGGTGCTGACCACCGAGGTCGCCATCGAGGCCTCGAACAAGCTGTTCGAACTCGGCGGCACCCGCTCCACCCTCGCCCGCCACGGCTTCGACCGCCACTGGCGCAACGCCCGCGTGCACACCCTGCACGACCCGGTGCGCTGGAAGTACCACCTGGTCGGCAACTGGCTGCTCAACGACAAGCGCCCGCCGCGCCACGACTGGAACTGAGGACGCGCGATGAGCAAGCAGATCCGCCTCAACGCCTTCGCCATGAACTGCGTCGGCCACCTGTCACCCGGCCTCTGGCGCCACCCGCGCGACCAGCAGGCCGCGCGCTACACCGACATCCACTACTGGATCGAGCTGGCGAAAACCCTCGAACGCGGCAAGATCGACGGCCTGTTCCTCGCCGACGTGCTGGGCGTCTATGACGTCTACCACGGCAACGCCGACGCCGCCCTGCGCGCCGGCGCGCAGGTGCCGGCCAACGATCCGCTGCAGATCGTCCCGGCCATGGCCGCGGCCACCGAGCACCTGGGTTTCGGCATCACCGCCTCGGTGTCCTTCGAGCACCCGTTCCCCTTCGCCCGGCGTATCTCCACGCTGGATCACCTGACCCGCGGCCGCGCCGGCTGGAACATCGTCACTTCCTACCTCAACAGCGGCGCGCGCAACCTGGGGTTGAAGCAGCAGCTCAACCACCAGCAGCGCTATGCCCTGGCCGAGGAGTACCTGGAGGTCTGCTACAAGCTCTGGGAAGCCAGCTGGGATGATGATGCGGTGGTCGCCGACCGTGCGAGCGGCGTCTACGCCGACCCGCGCAAGGTGCACCCCATCGAGCACAAGGGCGAGCACTTCGAAGTGCCCGGCTTCCACCTGAGCCAGCCGTCGCCGCAGCGCACGCCGGTGCTCTATCAGGCCGGCGCGTCGAGTCGCGGCAAGGCGTTCGCCGCCGGCAATGCCGAGTGCGTTTTCGTCGCTGCGCCGACCAGGCGCATCCTCCGCGACCAGGTCGCCGACCTGCGCCGCCTCGCCGTGGAAGCCGGACGCCAGGCCAGCGACGTGCTGGTGCTGAACCAGCTCACCGTGATCGTCGCACCGACCGACGCCGAAGCGCTGGCCAAGCTGGAAGACTACCGCCGTTACAGCGACCGCGAAGGCGCCCTGGCGCTGGTCTCCGGCTGGACCGGCATCGACTTCGGCCAGTACGCGCCGGACCAGGTGTTGCGCCACGTACAGAGCGACGCGATCCAGTCCGCGGTGGACGCCTTCAGCGCCGCCGACCCGGAGCGCCAGTGGACCGCCGCCGAGATCGCCGACTACTGCGCCCTGGGTGGCGACGGCCCGCTGCTGGTGGGATCGCCGCAGACCGTGGCGGACCAGTTGCAGGCCTGGGTCGAGGAAACCGACGTCGACGGCTTCAACCTCTCCAGCCTGGTGGCGCCGGAAACCTTCGTCGACGTCGTCGACCTGCTGGTGCCCGAGTTGCAGGCGCGCGGGCTGTTCAAGCGCGAGTACGAGCACGGCACCCTGCGCCACAAGCTGTTCGGCCAGGGCGACCGCCTGCGCGCGCCGCACCGTGCTGCGACCGTCAGAAGGAGCGCGGAATGATGGACGGCTGGTTTCGCAACCTCGACTGGCACGACCTCGCCCAGGCCTGCCTGGACACCCTCGCCATGCTCGGCGGCGCGCTGGCCTTCACCGTGCTGCTGGGCCTGCCGCTGGGCGTACTGCTGTACCTCACCGGCAAACGCCAGCTGCATGCGAAGCCCGGCCTGTACCGTGCGCTGTCGGTGGTGGTGAACATGCTGCGCTCGCTGCCGTTCATCATCCTGCTGATCGTGCTGATCCCGGTCACCACGCTGATCACCGGCACCTCGCTGGGCGTCGCCGGGGCCATCCCGCCGCTGGTGGTGGGTTGCACGCCGTTCTTCGCTCGGCTGGTGGAAACCGCCCTGCGCGAAGTCGACCGCGGCCTGGTGGAAGCCACCCAGGCGATGGGCGCCAGCACCTGGCAGATCATCTGGCACACCCTGTTGCCGGAAGCGCGCACCGGGCTGATCGCCGCCGTGACCGTCACCGCCATCGTGCTGGTGGACTACACCGCGATGTCCGGCGTGATCGGCGGCGGCGGCCTCGGCGACCTGGCCATCCGCTTCGGTTACCAGCGTTTCCAGACCGACGTGATGATCATCACCGTCGCGCTGCTGATCCTGCTGGTGCAGGCCCTGCAGATGAGCGGCGACCGCCTCGTGGCGCGCTACACCCGGCGCTGAATTCCCCGCCCACTCCCCATCCGGGAGCGGCACTTGCGATCCACCCGCCGGCAGCCGGGCCCCGCTGCCATCAAGGCCCCACGTCCACACCACGACGGCCCACCCACTACTGCCAAGGAGCAACACCCATGAAAAAGGCCATCGCCATTCTGGCGGCCGTCGTCGCCTTCTCCGCAAACGCGGGGGAGAAACTCGTGGTCGGCGCCACCCCGGTGCCCCACGCCGAGATCCTCGAGTTCGTCAAACCGCAACTGGCCAAGGAAGGCGTCGACCTCGATATCAAGGTCTTCACCGACTTCATCCAGCCCAACCTGCAGCTCGCGCAGAAGAACCTCGACGCCAACTACTACCAGTACCGCCCCTTCCTCGATGACTTCAACAAGACCCGCCACACCGACCTGGTGCCGGTAGTGGGCATCCACATCGAGCCCTTCGGTGCCTACTCCACCCGGTACAAGTCCCTCGCCGACCTCCCCGACGGCGCCAGCGTGGCCATCCCCAACGACCCGGTGAACACCGGCCGCGCCCTGGTGCTGCTGGCCGAGAGCGGCCTGATCAAGCTCAAGGACCCGACCAACCCGCAGTCCACCGAGCGCGACATCACCGACAACCCCAAACACCTGAAGATCCGCGAACTCGAAGGCGCCCTGCTGACCCGCGCGGTGAAGCAGGTGGACCTGGCGTTCATCTTCGCCAACTACGCGCTGGAGGCCGGGATCGACACCAAGAGCGCGCTGATCGTGGAGAAAGGCAAGGACCTCTACGCCGAGTTCCTCGTCGCCCGTCCGGACAACATCCAGGACCCGGGCATCCAGAAACTGGCCAAGGTGCTGAATTCGCCGGAAGTCCGCCAGTTCATCCTGACCCGCTACAAGGGTGAGATTGCCCCCGCCTTCTGATGGGGGTGCGGGCGCGGGGCGAATCACCCTCTCCCCCCGCCCTCTCCCGCAAGCGGGAGAGGGCGCTATCCGAGTCGCCTGCGAACTCTGCTCTCACCGGCAACTTCAGCGCGCGCCGTCATGAACGTCTGACGTCGCACTGGCAACACGCTCCGAACGGCCCCTCGCCCTTCAGGGAGAGGGTTGGGGAGAGGGCAAACCGCTCGCTCCGGACTACCGAACAGGCCCCACCATGGTCAGCTTCAACCGCAATCTCCAACTCGCCACCCAGCACATCGCCCTGCGCGGGCTGGGCAAGACCTACGCCGGCCACCACGGCCCGGTGGAGGCACTGAGCGACATCGAACTCGCCGTCCGCCGTGGCGAAGTGTTCGGCATCATCGGCCGCAGCGGCGCCGGCAAGAGCTCGCTGATCCGCACCCTCAACCGCCTGGAACACCCCAGCGTCGGCCAGGTGCTGATCGACGGCGAGGACATCGGCATTTTCGACTCCCGGCAACTGGCCGGCCTGCGCCGTCGAGTCGGCATGATCTTCCAGCACTTCAACCTGATGTCGGCCAAGACCGTGGCGCAGAATATCGCCCTGCCCCTGCGCGTGGCCGGCGTACCCAAGGCGCGCATCGCCGAGCGGGTTGACGAACTGCTGCAGCTCGTGGGACTGGAGGACAAGCGCCACGCCTACCCGGCGCAGCTCTCCGGCGGGCAGAAGCAGCGTGTCGGTATCGCCCGCGCGCTGGTGCACCAGCCGGAAATCCTGCTCTGCGACGAAGCCACCTCGGCGCTGGATCCGGAAAGCACCCAGGCCATCCTCGCGTTGCTGCGCGACATCAACCGCCGCCTCGGCCTGACCATCGTGCTGATCACCCACGAGATGGCGGTGATCCGGGAAATCTGCGACCGCGTGGTAGTGCTCGAGCGCGGGCGCATCGTCGAGCAGGGCGAAGTCTGGGAAGTCTTCGGCAATCCTCGGCACGAGGTCAGCCGCACCCTGCTCGGCTCGCTGCAGCACCTGCCGCCGGACCTGCTGGCACGGCTGGAACACCCCACGGAAAACGAGGTCATCCTCGACCTGCACTACACCGGCGTGCGCGAACAGGAGCCGGACCTGCTGGCCATCGCCCAGGCCCTGGGCAGCCACATCAGCCTGCTGCACGGCGGCATCGAGCGTATCCAGGGGCGCGCCCTTGGTCGCCTGCTGCTGAGTGTCGCCGCCCCCGCCGCCAGCGCCACGCAACTGCTCGAACGTGCCCGCGATGTCGCCGACCGCCTGGAGCTGCTCGGCCATGCCTGACCGCCTGCCGATGATCGGCGCGTTCTCGGCCATCGTCCTGCGGATGGGCATCCCGCAGGTACTGGTGCGGGTCATCACCGCCCTGATGGAATCTTCCAGGCGCGCTGGCTCAATCAGCGCCGGTGACGTTCGTCGGTTGAATCCGGCGCAGCCCTGTCACCACGTGGGTTGCGTCTAACCTGACAACACACCCGCCCCTCCGTGCCCCGGCACAGCTCGTGGATGCGTGGCGTCCCTGTGCTCACTGCGGAGGCGTTCGTCATGGCCAATCCCCTTTCCACCCTGGGTATCGTGCATACCGCCATCAGCCTGGTGCCGCTGGTCGCCGGCTTGTGGGCGTTCTACCAGGCCGGGCGCATCGACCCACGCAGCCCGGTGGGACGCTGGTACGTCTACGGGATGATCCTCGGCGTGCTGACGGCTTTCGGCCTCTCCAGCACCGGCGGTTTCAACGCCGGACACGCCATCGGCATCCTCTGCCTGATCGCCCTTGCGGTGGGCTGCTACGCGCAGCGGATCCATGCCCTTGGCGGCCTGGGCGAATACCTGGCAACGGCAGCGATGAGTTTCAGCTTCTTCCTGATGATGATCCCCACGCTCAACGAATCCCTCTCGCGCCTGCCGCCGTCCAACCCCATCGGCCACGGCCCGGACTCGCCGCCGGTGCAGACGGCGGTGATGGTCGCGCTGCTGATTTTCGTCCTCGGCGTGCTCTACCAGTTCTACCGCATCCACCGCCGGCGCATGCCACCGGCACGCCCGGCGCACTGAACGTCTATGCTGGCGGCGACCCTTCAAGGAGCGCCGCCATGACCGTCCGCCGCATCGTCGCCAACCTCGCCACCGGCAAGCCTGCCGACGTCGCGCGGTTCTACCGCGAGCTGTTCGACCTGGACGTGGTGATGGACCACGGCTGGCTGATCACCCTCGCCAGCGGCAACAGCGCGCTCGCACAGATGAGCCTGGCCAGCGAAGGCGGCTCGGGAGCGCCGGTGCCCGACCTGTCCATCGAGGTGGACAATCTCGACGAGGTGCACGAGCGCGCCCTCACGGCCGGCCACGAGATCACCTACGCACTGACCGTCGAGCCCTGGGGCGTGCGACGTTTCTTCGTGCGTGACCCGTTGGGGACGCTGCTCAATGTGCTGGAGCACAGCCGTTGACGGGCGGATTCGCGAGCAAGCTCGCTCCTACCGGGGAAGCGCCGAGGCACAGGTAGAAGCCAGCCTGCTCACGGCTGGTCTCAGCGATTGAGGAAGCCCAGCAGGTCCTCGTTCACCTGGTCGGCCAGGGTGGTGCACATGCCGTGCGGGCCGCCCTTGTAGACCTTCAGTTCCCCCTTCTGCACCAGTTCCACCGAGCGCTGACCGGCGGCGCCGATGGGCACGATCTGGTCATCGTCGCCGTGGAGGATCAGCGCCGGTACATCGATCTTCTTCAGGTCCTCGGTGTAGTCCACCTCGGAGAATTCGTGGATGCACAGGTATTGCCCGAGGTGCCCGCCAGTCATGCCCTGCAGCCAGAAGTTGTCGATCACGCCCTGGGACTGCTTCGCGCCGGGCCGGTTGTAGCCGTAAAACGGCACCGCCAGGTCCTTGAAGAATTGCGAGCGGTCTTCCTTCACGCCCTTGCGGATGCCATCGAACACGTCGATCGGCAGGCCGCCGGGGTTGGCAGCCGTCTTGAGCATCAGCGGCGGCACCGCACCGATCAGCACCGCCCCGGAAAGACGTTTGGTGCCATGCCGGCCGATGTAGCGCGTCACCTCGCCGCCACCGGTTGAATGGCCCACCAGCGTGGCGGACTTGAGGTCCAGTGCGTCGATCACTGCCGCCAGGTCGTCGGCATAGGTGTCCATGTCGTTGCCGTTGGCCGGCTGGCCCGAGCGACCATGGCCACGGCGGTCGTGGGCGATAACCCGGTAGCCCTTCTGCACCAGGAACAGCATCTGCGCGTCCCAGGCGTCGGCATTCAGCGGCCAGCCATGGGAGAACACCACCGGCTGCCCGCTGCCCCAATCCTTGTAGAAGATCTGTGTGCCATCTTTCGCTTTGACGAAGCTCATTTAGGTCGTTTCCTTCAGGGAGTGGTTGAAAAGAAACGCCGCAACTCCAGCGACTACGGACCGCTCTACGGCGGCCTTGAGCATAGCCAGCACAGTGATTCAGGCAGCCACGCCCGGTGGCTTTCCGACGAGCGACGGCTCAATCGATGCCGGCCGCGAACAAACCGCCGAGCCAGTCGGAGAACACCCGCAGGCGCCGCGACATCTGCCGGCGCACCGGGTGCAACACGCTGACCGGCAGCGGCGGCGGCTGCCAGGCGCGCAGCACCTCCACCAGCTCACCGCTGGCGAGGCCTTCGCGCAGGTGGTAGCGCGGTGCCTGGATCATGCCGAAGCCCGCGCGGCAGGCAGCGATATAGGCGTCGGCGTTGTTCACCGTGATCCGGCTGGGCAGCCGCTGGGTGCGCAGTTGGCCATCGAAGCGGAACTCCAGGTCGAAGATGCGCCCGCTGGAGGCCGACTGGTAGTTGACCGCCAGATGCCCTTCGAGCCGGTCCGGATGCTCGGGCAGGCCAAACTCCTGCACGTAGGCGCGGCTCACGCAGGTCAGCTGCTCCAGCTCGGCGATGCGCCGGCCGACCAGGCTGGAGTCCGGCAGTTCGCCCGCACGCAGCACGCAGTCCACGCCTTCGCGCACCAGGTCCACCTGGCGGTCATTCAGGCTCAGTTCGAGTTCGATCTGCGGGTAGCGCCGGCAGAACTCCGGCAGTGCCGGGATAACCACCAGTCGGCCCAGCGAGCTGGGCAGGTCGACGCGCAGCTTGCCGCGAGGATTGTCGGGGGAATCGGAAAAACAGTTCTCCGCCTCCTCCAGGTCCTCCAGCAGGCGCACGCAGCGCTCGTAGTAGGCCTGGCCATCGGCGGTGACGCTGACCTGCCGCGTGGTGCGGCGCAGCAGTTGCACGCCCAGGTGCGTCTCCAGTTGCTGGATCAGCTGGGTCACGCTGGCGCGCGGCAGCTGCAGGCTGTCCGCCGCCTTGCCGAAGGCCTTGAGTTCGACGATGCGGGTGTAGACCTGCATGGCCTGCAAGCGGTCCATGGCGCACTCCGATTATTCATCCAGGCCAAATAGTTAAACCGTAATCCGCCGGTTTATCCATGCCGGACAAACAACAAGAATGGTCCTGTCTCACTACCCACCCGGAGAATCACGCTATGAAGACCCGCCGCCTGGGCTCGCAAGGCCCCGTCGTCTCCGCCATCGGCCTCGGCTGCATGGGCATGTCCGACTTCTACACCACCGGCAGCGACGAGCAGGAATCCATCGCCACCCTGCACCGCGCGCTGGAGCTGGGCGTCACCCTGCTCGACACTGCCGACATCTACGGTCCGCATACCAATGAAGAGCTGCTCGGCCGCGCGCTCAAGGGCAAGCGCGAGCAGGTTTTCCTCGCTACCAAGTTCGGCATCGTGCGCACCCCGGACCAGCCGCAGGCACGTGGCGCCAACGGCAGCCCGGAGTACATCCGCCAGGCCGTGGAAGGCAGCCTGAAGCGCCTGGGCACCGACCACATCGACCTCTACTACCAGCACCGCGTCGACCCCGGCGTGCCCATCGAGGAGACCGTCGGCGCCATGGCCGAGCTGGTGAAGGCCGGCAAGGTGCGCTACCTGGGCCTGAGCGAGGCCTCGGCGCAAACCCTGGAGCGCGCGCACAAGGTGCACCCCATCACCGCGCTGCAGAGCGAGTACTCGCTGTGGACCCGTGACCCCGAGGAAAACGGCGTACTGGCCGCGTGTGCACGCCTGGGTGTCGGTTTCGTGCCCTACAGCCCGCTGGGCCGCGGCTTCCTCACCGGCGCGCTGAAGAGCCCGGATGATTTCGCGCAGGACGACTACCGCCGCTCCAGCCCGCGTTTCAGCGGAGACAACTTCGCGAAGAACCTGCTGCTGGTGGACAAGGTCGCCGAACTGGCCGCCGCCCGCGGGGTGAAGCCCTCGCAACTGGCGCTGGCCTGGGTGCTGGCCCAGGGCGAGCACCTGGTGCCGATCCCCGGCACCAAGCAGCGCAAGTACCTGGAAGAGAACGTCGCCGCCGTGGACCTGACGCTGACCCGGGCTGAACGGCTGGAGCTGGACGCGATCTTCCCGGCCGGTGCGGCCGCCGGTGGGCGCTACAGCGAACAGGTGATGACGCTGATCCAGTAAAAGCTCTGCAACGGGGCTCCGGTGGACGCTCGCAGCGGTTATGCTGACGGGGTCCACCGGAGGCTCCATGCGATTCGTTCCCGCCGTACTGCTCGCACTTTCCTTCCTTCCCCTCGCCGCCCACGCGGATGAGGAATGCCAGGTGACGGCCGTGTTCAGCGGCGACCAGTTGACCTGCCAGCGTGCAGACGGCGGCGATACCACCATCCACCTGCGCGGCGTCAGCGCCCCGGAACTGGAACAGCCCTTTGGCCAGCGCTCCCGCGCGGCCCTGGTGCAACTCGCCCTGGGCAAGAGCGCCACGCTCAAGCACGCCGAGCCGCTACCCGACGGCAGCCTTCGCGCGGCGGTCTGGGTCACCCCGGCCGAATGCCCGAACTGCGGTCACACCCTGGATATCGGCCGGGCACAGCTGAGCATCGGCCTGGCGCGCTGGCGGCAGAGCGACGCGCAGACGCCCGAGGAAGTCGGCCAGTACCAGTTCGAGGAACACGAAGCCAGGGCGCGGCGCACCAACCTCTGGCGCAAGCCCTGACGCGGGCATCCGTCAGTTGCTGACGTAGTGCTGCAGGATGCGCCGGTCCTCGCCCTCTTCCACCAGCGTCTTGAGCGTTTGCGCATAGCGACGGACGAATTCCTCGTCCTGGGTGCGCTTGCTGAAGGCGACTTCCGCCGACTCCGCTGACACCACCACGCCGGTGGGCTCGATGCGCCCGGCCAGGCCCAGCTGCTGCAGCTCGTACTGGCCGCTGTGCTCGTCGGCGATGATGCCGTCGATGCGGCCCTTGTCGACCATGTGCCAGAGATTGGTCCGGCTGGGATTGAAGAACACCCGCGCGGCGTAGTCCGGGTCAGCCATCAACTGGCGGTAAGGCTCGCCGTAGGACACGTCGATCTGCGCGCCCAGGCGGAAATCACTGCCCGGCAGATCGGCAAGCTGGTGCAGGCTGCCCAGTTGCGGGAGCCCGCGACGCACGAAAAGAATGTTGCGCGAGGGCGGCAGCACGGTGCCGGAAAACCACGCGTAGGCCTCGCGCTCGGGCTTGCGGAAGGCGCCGGGCAGTACGTCGAGGCGGCCCAGTTCCAGCTCCTTGAGCGCCCTCGCCCAAGGCAGCTTGACCATGTGCACCTCGCAGCCCAGGCGCTCCAGCACGGTGCGATTCAGCTCGACGTAGAGCCCGCCGACGCTGCCGTCGGGCAACTGCATGCTGAAGGGCGGGTCGTCATCCCAGCGCAGGGTCTTCTCGCAGGCGGCCAGCGGCAAGCTGGCCAGCGCCAGGCCCAGCAGGACCAGGCGCCTCAGGCGCGCACGCGGGAACAATGGCAGGCGATGGACTTGCGACGGCAAGATCACGACTCACAGCAGGAGAAGACGGATGACCTGAGTGTATTGAACCCGATGCCTGTGTGACCAGAGGCGATCGGGTTCGCACGTTGGTTCCGTTTCGCTCACTGCCAGCCGTAGCGCCGGGCGAACCAGCCTTTCACCGTCTGGGTCAGCGCCATGTAGCCCAGCAGAATCGCCACCAGCCACGGCCAGTAGCCCAGCGGCAGTGCCTCCATGCGGAAGGAGTGCGCCAGCGGCCCCATGGGCAGGAAGATCGCCACCGCGACTATCACCAGGGTCATCCCCAGCAGCGGCCAGGCGGCGCGGCTCTGCAGGAAGGGAATGCGCCGGGTGCGGATCATGTGCACCACCAGCAGCTGCGAAATCAGCCCTTCGACGAACCAGCCGGACTGGAACAGCGTCTGGTGCGCCGGTGAATTCGCGCCGAACACGTGCCAGAGCACGAGGAAGGTGGCGATGTCGAAGATCGAGCTGATCGGCCCGAAGAACACCATGAAGCGCCCCAGCCCGTCCGGGTTCCACTGCTGCGGCCGGCGCAGCAGTTCGTCGTCGACGTGGTCGAAGGGAATGGCGATCTGCGACAGGTCGTAGAGCAGATTCTGCACCAGCAGTTGCAGCGGCAGCATCGGCAGGAAGGGAATGAAAGCACTGGCCACCAGCACGCTGAACACGTTGCCGAAGTTGGAGCTGGCGGTCATGCGGATGTACTTGAGCATGTTGGCGAAGGTGCGGCGCCCTTCGATCACGCCCTCCTCCAGGACCATCAGACTCTTTTCCAGGAGGATCAGGTCGGCGGCTTCCTTGGCGATGTCCACCGCCGAATCCACGGAAATACCGATGTCCGCCGTGCGCAGCGCCGGGGCGTCGTTGATGCCGTCGCCAAGGAAGCCGACTACGTGGCCGCGCTCGCGCAGTACCCGCACCAGGCGTTCCTTGTGGCTGGGGGTTAGCTTGGCGAACAGCGTGGTGCGCTCGGCCAGCTCGCCCAGCTCCACGTCCTCCAGCTCGTCCAGCTGGGGGCCGAGCAGCACGCCCTCGACCACCAGGCCCACGTCGCGGCAGACCTTCAGGCTCACCCGGTCGTTGTCGCCGGTCAGCACTTTCACTGCCACACCGTTCTGCGCCAGTGCACGCAGCGCCGGGGCGGTGGTTTCCTTGGGCGGATCGAGGAAGGCGATGTAGCCGGCCAGGCAGAGGCTGCTCTCGTCCGCCACGCCGTAGACATCGCGGTTCGGCGGCAACTCGCGAGTGGCCACGGCGACCACCCGCAGGCCCTCCTGGTTGAGCCCGTCGGCCACCGCGCGGATGCTGTCCAGGCGCGCACCGGTGAGCGGCTCGACGCCGCCGGCAGTCTCCACCGTGGCGCAGACCGCGAGCACCTCTTCCAGCGCGCCCTTGCAGATCAGCAGGTGGTTGTCCTCGCGTTCGCTGACCACCACCGACATGCGCCGACGGGCGAAGTCGAAGGGAATCTCGTCGAGCTTGCGGTAGCGGCTGTCCACCTTCAGCGCATGGCGCAGTTCGACGTGCTCGAGCACGGCGACATCCAGCAAATTCTTCAGCCCGGTCTGGTAGTGGCTGTTGAGGAAGGCCAGTTGCAGCACACGGTCCTGCACCTGGCCGAAGGCGTCGGTGTGGCGCTCGAGGACGATGCGGTCCTGGGTCAGGGTGCCGGTCTTGTCGGTGCAGAGGATGTCCATGGCGCCGAAGTTCTGGATGGCGTCCAGACGCTTGACGATCACCTTGCGCCGGCTGAGCACCACCGCGCCCTTGGCCAGGGTCGAGGTGACGATCATCGGGAGCATTTCCGGAGTCAGGCCGACGGCGATGGACAGCGCGAACAGCGCGGCCTCCAGCCAGTCGCCCTTGGTGAAACCGTTGATCAGCAGGACCACCGGCGCCATCACCAGCATGAAACGGATCAGCAGCCAGCTGACCCGGTTGACGCCGGTCTGGAAGGCCGTCGGCGTCGGGTCGCTGGCGATCACCCGCTCGGCGAGAGAGCCGAAATAGGTGCGCGTGCCGGTGCCGATCACCACCGCCAGGGCAGAGCCGCTGACCACCGTGGTGCCCATGAAGCAGAGGCTGTCGCGCTCCAGCGGATTGCCCTGGCGGGCGTCACGCAACTGGGCGAACTTCTCCACCGGCAGGGATTCGCCGGTCAATGCGGCCTGGCCGACGAAGAGGTCCTTGGCGCTGAGCAGGCGCACGTCTGCCGGCACCATGTCACCCGCCGACAACCACAGTACGTCGCCGGGAACCAGCTCGCGGATCGGCACTTCCACCCGCCGCGCGGCCCCATCGCCCTCGGCACTGCGGAACACCGTGGCCGTGTTGCTGACCATCGCCTTGAGCTTTTCGGCGGCACGGTTGGAGCGCTTTTCCTGGATGAAACGCAGCAGCGTGGAAATACCCACCATGCTGCCGATCACCACGGCGGCCTCGACGTCCTCGGTGAACCAGGAAATGGTCGCCAGCACGGTGAGCAGCAGGTTGAAAGGATTGCAGTAGCAGTACCACAGGTGCATCCAGGCGCCTATCGGCCGGTCCTGGTCGACCTCGTTGAGCCCCTCGCGCTGGCGGCGCTCGCCCGCCTCGGTCTCGTTGAGGCCTTCGCGCCGGCTCTCCAGGCGCTCCAGCACGGTGGTCGGCTCCAGCGCGGACCACTCCAGCAGGGCTGCAGCCAGCGCATTGGGCGCCTGCCTCCCGGCGGCAGAACCGCGCAGCAGGTCGCGCGCAGCCAGCCGGCGCAGTTGACGGGCCGGGAAGCCCTTGTTGATGAATTCGAGCAGGTGGGTCCTGATGAGGTCCAGGCGCATGATGACTTTCCCCTTGTGCGCACATCGTCCGGCGGCGCTGGGGAGTCTGTGCCGGGTACCTTAAGGGGCCATGAAGGCTGGCAGGTTGCCGTCGCGGGCGAGTCCGCAGCGGTGCCGGGGCACCACCGCCGACTGCCGTCAGAAGTCGCGCTTGTAGAAGATATCGAGGGAACTGGCCAGGCCGCTGGCGGCCTCCAGGTAAACCTTCTTGCTCAGCAGGTAGCGCAGCGCAATGGTGTTGGCCGGTTCGAACACGCCCACGCCGTAACGCAGGCTGAGGCGATCGGAGAGCTGTCCGCTGGCGACTACGCTGGTGCTGTTACCGGTGCCTTCGGTGTCCAGCTGGAAGTCCTGGATGCCCAGACGCTGGGCGACTTCACCGGTCAGCGGCGCGCTGCCGGCCAGGCCGAGTGCCAGGGCTGCCTCGCCGAGCATGTTGCTGTCCTCGCCACTGGACATGGGCCGGCCCAGCACCAGATAGGACAGCGCCTGCTGCTGGCTCATGGCCGGTTCGGAGAACACCTCGCTGCGCGGCTGCTCGGCGTTGCCGGTCAGGCGCAGACCGGCCACCACGTCGTCGACCTTGCGGATCGCCTCGACATCGAGGAATGGCTGGTCGATGGGCCCGGCGAACAACAGGCGTGCACGGCGGATGGTCAGCTTCTGGCCATAGGCGCGGTAGCGGCCGTTGTTCAGCCGCAGCTCGCCACGGGTGTCCATGTTGTCGCCGATGTGCACCTGGCCCGCCAGCTCCGCGTTCAGGCCGAAGCCGCTGAAGGTCAGCTTGTCGCTGCCGACCCTGACGTCGATATCCATGTTCAGCGCCAGAGCGCTTTTGGGTTCCTGCTTCGCGCCGACGATCACGCTGTCATCGGACACCTTGACCGTGGACGGCGGCAGCTGGCGAATGGTGATGGCGCCGCGCGGCACCTGCACCGAGCCGGAAACGGCGAGGCGTTCACCGGCCATCTGCACCGTGAGATCGGGCTCCACTTCCAGATTGGCATAGGGCTCTACGGTCACCGGCAGGCGGCTGCCGCGCAGCTTCACGTCGACATCCAGGCCGCTGAACCAGGCGATACGCCCGGACAGGCTGCCGTTGCCGTGCTCTCCGGCCTTCCAGTCGCCACTCAGGTCAACCTGCTCACCGGCGATTCGCGCGATGACCTGCAACTGCTCGAAGCGGGTCGGCAGATCGCCGCCGGAGATTTCGCCCCCGCTCAGCCGCAGCTCGCCATCCACCCGTGGTGCCAGCAGTCCACCAGAAATCTGCCCGCTGCCATTGAGGTGACCCTTGAGGGTTTCCACCATGGGCGCGAACGGCCGGGCCAGGGAGATATCCAGGCCATTGAGGCTGAAGGTGCCGTTGACCGGCTTGTTCTTCGGCCGTGGGTCGAGCTGCACCTGCGCCTGCAGGCTGCCGAGCTTGTCGCCCTGGAACTGCAGGCTGGTGTCGATACGCCGGGGCGTCAGGCGGCTCTCCAGTTGCAGGCGCTGGTAGGGGAAGTCGACCCACTCCTCCTGCTCCTTGATACGCAGGGTGCCATTGTTCGCGTTGATCAGGATGGAGCCGTTGGGGCCGCTGGCGGGCAGGTCGAGTTGCACGTCGCCGTCGAGTTTGCCCTTCCAGGCGAAGTCCTCGGGCAGCCAGCGCGCCAGGCTGTCCAGCGGGAATTCGCGCAGGTGCAGGCGCAGGCGTGGGTCGGGCATCAGCCGCTGATCTTCCATGCACAGGCTGGCGGGGCCGGAAGCCCAGCAATGGGCGCCAAGGTTGATCCGCCCGTCTGCCAGGCGTTCCAGGCGCGCCGGCTGTTGCAGGCGCCAGTCCTGGCCGCCGCTCTGGATGTCGCCTTTGGCCAGACGACCGCGCCAATCCTTGCCGTTCCAGCTGCCATCCAGGCCGAGGTCGAGCACCACCGGTTTGCCCTGCAGGTTCAGGGTCAGCTGCTGGCGCTGGAGGTCGCCGCTGCCGTCGAGCTTGAGTACGCCGAAATTCGTGTCGCCGCTGCGCAGCCCCTGGGCCGTCAGGCTCACCCGGCCGCGCTGGGCGGCATCCAGGGAGGCGCTCAGGTCCAGCGCGCGCAGCCCCTGGTCGGCGTAGGCGACGCGCTGACCATCGAGTTTCAATTGGCCCTGCGGCACCTGCAGCGTGCCGGCGAGATCGAGGCGACCGCTGACCTGCCCCATCAGCTGCGGCCACAGCTGGCCGAGACGATTCAAGGCAATGTCGAGGCGACCGGACAGCCGCTGGTCCAGCGCGGCCTGCCCGCTGATGCGGTTGTCGCCCAACTGCAGCGCCAGGCCATCGATCTTCCACGCCTGCCCCGCCGCCGTGGCGTTCGCCTTGAAGATGGCCGGCTGGCCCCGCAGACGCCCCTGCAGATCAAGGTTGGCGTCGAGGTTCAAGGCCTCGCCCTTGAGCGAACCCTTGCTGCGCAACGGCCCGCCAAGGCGGCCGGGCATCTCTTCCAGCCAGTAGGCCGGGTCCAGGTCGGACAGGTCGAGGGCGGCATCCCAGGTCACCGCGTCGGCGAACCCGACCTTCAGGTGCCCTTCGGCCTTGCCCTGCCCCGCCACCAGTTTCAGCGACGGCAGGAAGACTTCCGCCAGGTTGCCCGACACCGGGCTGGCCAGGGTGAAGTCACCGGCCGGCCCCTTGAAGGCGCCGTCGAAGTTTCCCAGGTAGGCACCGTCGCTGTAGCTGATTTCGGCCTTGAAGGTGTGCACGCTCACCGGCGGTTCGTCGATGACCGGGTACAGGCGGCGCCAGGGGAAGTCCAGCCAGTCGAGCTGGGCATTGGCGGCGAAGGCGTCCTTCCAGTCGAGGCGACCGGTCAGCGCCACGCGCTGGTCCTTGGCGGCGCTCAGGTCCAGAGCGGCGATGTCCGCACCCTCGGCGTCGACGCGCCCGCGCAGGGTCAGCACCACCGGGCTTTCCTCGGCGGGCAGCACGGCGGCGCCGGCCAGCTGGTAGCCGTCCTTGAGGTTGCCGCTGGCATTCAGGCGCAGCTGGTTCAGTGTCAGGGTATCGGGCAGCGAGGCGTCGGCCTTGAAACCATCGGCGATGACCAGTGCGGTGGCCGGCAGGTTCTCCGCCAGCGGTTGCAGGTCGCCCTCCAGCTTGCCGTTCAGATAGCCGCTGCTCTGTGCTTGCAGTTTGAGATGCCCCATCAGCTCGCCCCTGGCCTGCAATTGCAGGGTCCAGGGCTTCTCGCCCGGCGCGGGCAGGCCGAGCGTCCCCTCGGCTTCCAGCGGCCAGCCCTGCGTGGGTTTCAGCAGCCCCTTGAGCGACAGGCTGAGGCCATCGCGGGCGAGCTTCACCGAGTCGATGTGCAGGCCTTCGTGGTCCCAGTGCGCGGCCAGTTCGGCGTCGCGCAGCTGTTCCTGGCCATCGAGCAGGAAGCGGCCGATGCGGATGTCGCCCAGTTCCAGCGACAGCGGCAGGTTCAGATCGGGCAACTCAACGGGGCCGGAGGCTTCGCTCGGCTCGCTCGGCGGCAGGGTCAGCAGCACCTCATTGGCCACGACCTTGTGCAGGCACAGGGTCATGCGCAGCAGACAGGCCGGCGACCAGTCGATCTGCGGCTGGTCGAGCACCAGGTGGGTCGCGCCGTCGGTCCACTCCAGGCGTTTGGCACTGAAGCCACCGGCCAGGCGGCCATCGAATTCATCGACGCTCAGGCCCGGCACCCAGCTCAGCAGCGCCCGGCTGCCCGCCGGCGTGCCGATCAACGCCGCGACAGCGATCACCAACAGCAGAACCAGCCCGAGCAGGCCGGCCAGGCACCAGCGCAGCGTGCGCATCCAGCCCGCGCGGGTCACAGTTCAGGCCCCATGGAGAAGTGCAGGCGGATGCCGCCGTCCTCGTCCAGGCCGTCGGCGAGGTCCAGGCGCAACGGGCCCACCGGCGAAATCCAGCGTATGCCGATACCGACGCCGGTCTTGATCGAGGGGAAGTCCAGCGAGTTGAACGAGTTACCCTGATCGACGAAGGCCGCGATGCGCCAGCGCTCGGCGATGGGATACTGGTACTCGACGCTGCCGGCGACCATGTAGCGGCCGCCGATGCGGTCGCCGTCGGAGTTCTTCGGCGACAGCGTCTGGTAATCGTAGCCACGCACGCTCTGGTCGCCGCCGGCAAAGAAGCGCAGCGACGGCGGGATCGCGCTGTAGTCGTTGGTGGCGATGCCGCCGACCTGGATGCGTCCGAGCAACCGCTGCCCTCCCCAGAAACTGGTCACGCCCTTGGCCATGGCGTTGATATGGGCGACGTCGGCGTCTGCCAGCAGCCCTTCCTTGGCGCCTTTCACCTCGAATTGCAGGCGATAGCCCTTGCCCGGGTCGATCTTGTTGTCGGCTTCCAGGATCGAGTAGCCGATGCCCGGCATCAGGAAACTGCTCAGCCCCGAATCGTCGCCCAGCTTGTACTCCTCGCGCTGCCAGTTCAGCGAGACGACCCGTTGCCAGCCGCTGTCGAGCTTGTGGTGCCACTCACCGCCCAGGGTCAGCAGCTTGCTTTCGGTGTCCACCAGGTCTTCGTACTGGTAGCCGCTGGTGAAACGCAGTTTGTCGGTGAGCGGCGGGTCCAGCGGGATTTCGTACCAGGCGCCGACGTTCTGCCGGGGCGCGGACACCTCGGCCTCGAAGCCGAGGCTGTGGCCCTGGGGGTTGACCCAGTGGCGGGTCCAGGTCGCTCGCGCGCGCGGCCCGACGTCGGTCGAGAAGCCCAGGCCGAGGCCCATGGTGCGCGGCTTGCGCGCCTCCAGATGAACGTTCACCGGCACCACTTCGCCATCGGCGTTGGTCGGCGCGGCATCCACCCGCACGCCATCGAAGTAACCACTGGACTGCAGGGCCTGGTTGAGGTCGGCGATCTGTTCGGAGTCGTAGTCGGCGCCTTCCTTGAACGGCACCATGCGCTGCAGCAGGTCCTCGTCGAAGGGGAAATCGCCGGCGAATTCGACCTTGCCCAGGCGATAACGTGGCCCGCTGGCGTACACCAGTTCGATGTCCGCCACGCCGGCTTCGGGGTCGATGCGCAATTGCTGCTGGGTGAACTGGCCGCGGAAGAAACCGAAGCGCGAAGCCTGATTCTGGATCAGCCGCTTGGCGTCCTCGTAGGCACCATGATTGAGCTGCGCACCCGGCTTCAGCGCGTCGCCGCCGGGCACCCGGAAGCTCTTGAGCCTGGCTGCCGGGCCTTCGACGCGCACGGTGACGTTGCGCAGGTGAATGGGCTCGCCGGGACGCACGTTGATACGCAGCGTGGGCTCCTTGTCATTGGTCACCCGGCCACGGATGCGCGCCTGGTAGTAGCCCAAAGCCTGGGCGGCCTTCTGCGCCTGCTCCACGGCGTTGCGCCGGAATCTTTGCAGGGCCGCCTGATCACGCTCGCCAAGGCTGCCCACATAGGCCTCGATATTGGCCTTGAGCGCAGCGTTGGCGGGGGTGACACGAACGTCGAGATGGGCTTCGGCCGCCAGGGCTCTCTGCAAGCAGAAGGCCATTACCAGCAGCAGCCCAAGCAATCCTTGGACAACTCTCATGGCGCGAAATGCTAGCACGGGTTTTCCCCGTGTTGCCTTCCTTCAGGCCGCTGGAAGCGTCTGAGGATTCAAAGCACCGGCTATCCCGCAGAAACTTTCACTGCCTCGCGCCCCTGGGTGGGATGGAACAGCACATGCTCCCGAATCGGTCCCAGCGCCACCTCTCCCAGCTCCTCGTAACCGTGGCGCCGGTAGAACTCCAGGTAGCGGGCATTGCCCGTATCCAGCACCAGCCCCTGGGAACCACCGTCCTCGGCGCACCAGGCATGCAGTGCATCGAGCAACTGCTCGCCCAGGTGCTTGCCCTGGAACTCCGGGTGCACGCCGATCAGCGGCAGGATGTGGTAAGGCCCCGGCGGCAGGCAGCCGAGCACCGCGGCGTGGTAGTCCAGATAGCGCCGGGTGCAGCCCAGGCCGGTGGTGAGCAGCATGCGCATGCGCCAGAACCAGCTCTCGGTGACATCCAGGCGACGTTGTGGTGGAACCACCAGTGCAACGCCCACCAGACGATCCTCGATCAGCAGACCGATCGCCGGCAGCTCCTCGAGGAAGTGCTGGTTGACCAGCTCGCGGACGGTCGCCCGCACGCGCTGATCGAAACCGGCGCGGTCGGATTCGAACAGGTAGGCGAAGGTGGGTTCGTGGCGGTAGGCGTGGTAAAGCAGCGAGCGGACTTCACGGCTGTAGTTGCCGTCCAGCAGACGGACTTCGGCGAGGGTATCAGGCATGCGGACGCCTCTTCGGGTGAGCTCTTCTTATGGTTATGAGTCCAGCCAGAAAACCCTAGCAGCGCCGCGCCGGGGTCGCCAGGGCCGGCCTACCTGGGCTAGCATCGTGCTTTTGCCAGGGCGCCCAGGATGAAAATCGTCTCCTTCAATATCAACGGTTTGCGCGCACGTCCCCACCAGCTCCAGGCGATCATCGAACGCCACCAGCCGGACGTGATCGGCCTGCAGGAAACCAAGGTCGCCGACGAGCAGTTCCCCCGCGAGGAGATCGAAGCCCTCGGCTACCACGTGCACTACCACGGGCAGAAAGGCCACTACGGCGTCGCCCTGCTCTCCCGCCAGGAGCCGCTGGAGCTGCAACGCGGCTTCCCCAACGACGGCGAGGACTCCCAGCGCCGCTTCATCTGGGGCACCTTCAAGGATGCCGACGGCCAGCCGATCACCGTGATGAACGGCTACTTCCCCCAGGGCGAGAGCCGCGACCATCCGGTGAAGTTTCCGGCCAAGCAGCGTTTCTATGCCGACCTGCAGGACCTGCTGGAAACCCGCTTCCAGCCTGACCAGCCGCTGGTGGTGATGGGCGACATCAACATCTCGCCGGAGGACTGCGACATCGGCATCGGCGAAGAGAACCGCAAACGCTGGCTGAAGACCGGCAAGTGCAGCTTCCTGCCGGAAGAACGCGAATGGCTGGCGCGCCTGAAGGGCTGGGGCCTGGTGGACAGCTTCCGCCTGCAGAACCCGAGCGTGGACGACCGCTTCAGCTGGTTCGACTACCGCAGCCGTGGTTTCGAGGACACCCCAAAGCGCGGCCTGCGCATCGACGTGATCCTCGCCTCCGAGGCCCTGCGCGGCCGCATCGTCGAGACCGGCGTGGACTACGACATCCGTGCTATGGAAAAGCCCTCGGACCATGCGCCAATCTGGCTGCAGCTGAAATAATCAGCCTGCACGAAAAAGCCCGGCCAATGCCGGGCTTTTTCATTTCCAGGCAAGCGATCAGGCTTCTTCCGCACCGGTCCCGACCGTCTTGCTGATGGCACTGTAGGTCGTGTTGAAGCGAACGGTCTCGTTGAATCCCTTGACGATGGCGCCAAAGCGCTCCTTGGCGTCGAGCAGTTGCTTGAATCGGTCCGCCAGCTCGCCGCTCTGACGCTGCAGGCCAGCCTCGCGGTCGTCCAGCTCCTGAACCCGTGCACGCAGCTGGTTCTGCTGGCGGTCGATACTTTGCTGCTCCTGGTTCAGTACCTCGGCGCGCTTGGTCGTGGCGCGGTCGCGGCTGTCCACGGTCTCCGCCAGGGCCTGCAGAGCGCTGCTGCGCTCCACGAGCACGGCAGCGTTCTGTTCGGCGACTCGCTCGATACCGTGCCTTTCCTCCTGCACGCGCTGCTCCTGCTGGTTCAGCCGCTCCTCCCGCTCCGCCAGTTGACGCTCACGCTCCAGCGCCGCCAGACGGCGCTCCTCGAGCACTTCGCGCATCTTCACGATTTCCAGCTTCTGCTGCGACAGGTCGTGGGCCATGCCGGCCAGCGAATCGAGGGTGGACTGTACGTCGTGCAGGACGCCTTCGGTTTCGATAGCAGAGGACTGATAGGCAGTCACTGCGGACTCCACCACTGGACGAGGGGCAGCGGCGTCAGCTTGGGCAGTTTGGACTTGGGCGTTCATGATGGGGGCTTCCTCATGGAAATAGTGGGGATCTGGCTGGCTGGACATCACAGGTGGGCGGGGCTCGGCCGGACTTTCTGCGGGCAACAACAGGGGTTCGATCGGCCCGGCGGATTCCGAGCCAACCTCGGTCAACTCAGCGGGCGCTCTGCAGGCCGCCAGCACTGCTGGATCAGTTGCTTCGACACGGGAGGATTCGGATTCCCTCAGCCCCGAACAGGTTGACGCCAGCTCGGCAAGGTCCCGCTCGAGAGTTTCAAACGCATTGGCCGTTTTCGGATCAGCGGGGGCGGCGAAACGCAGAGACTCACGTCCCTGAAGGAGGCCGCTCTCCCACGACATGGTGGAGTGCGAAACACTCTCGGCAGCATTGGGCGGCGAGTCCGCCAGGCGAGACGGCCCAGGAACCTCCGTGCTGTCGAAAGATCGTGGTCTGGCTGCGTGTACGGCCGTTTGAAAGGCAGTCATGGAAGACGAGCCTTCCTCGTGATGTCCTTCGAAGCCCTTCGCATCTGAAGTCATGAAACGTCCTACCCTGAAGGTGGCCAGCCATACCTCACCGCGCTTCGCTCGGGCATTCGAACGAAATCTGGAGCTGGAGAGCGAAGCCGCGTCGAAATCAACGGCTGGTCGGCTGACTGGAATTTCCTATGGGCTGTCCCGCGCATCCAAGACGGCGGAAGTGCAAGACAGGTTGCAGATGAAATTCTTACAACCTGAAGCCTTCATGGATGTCAGTAATTTCCTGCACGCGTGAAGGAAAACTATGCAGATGCTCTGACCGAAGCGGCGGGATTCCTTTTCAAGCCGCGCCATCGACAACCGGAGGAACCAGCCAAGGCATCACTAATAGTGCGAAGGAAAGGCCGCCCCGGCAGGCTATAGGAGGCCTATTTCCTCACTGAAGCTGAACAATTCATCCAGCGAACCGGCGGACAACTTTCGCATCAGCTGCCTTTTGTGCTGGCCGATGCTGGCCCCAGACAGCGCGAGCGCCTCGGCCAGCGAGGCCACTGAGCGCCCTCGGTGCAAACCATGGAGCACAGCGATCAGATGAGTCGGAAGGACCAGCGCAGTCTCGACTCTCGGGTCGCCCTCCAGCGGCAGCGGCCCATGCTCGGGGAATACCTTGCCGCCAGCGAGGACCGCATCGACAGCCCTTCCGATCAAGGTCGAGCGATCGTCCATGAGAAGAAACCCGGAAACACCGACTCGAATCGCTCGTTGAATATTCAACGCAGAGCCCAGGCTGGAGCAAACCAGTACGGGCGTCGTTGGCTTGATCCTGCCATCACGACGTAGCAGGTTGACCAGCTCCATTCCATGGATGTCTGCCAACTCAAGTGTCACCACCAGAAGATCGCAATCACCTGCGTCCATATGATTCAGGGCCTGCCGAGCGAACTTGAAATGCCGGTCGCACTGGTGCCCTTGCTCGCGGAGAAATCGACGGAGCGTAATGTAATCGCGGCGTGACGGCTCGATGAGCACTATGCGGGCCATGCTCCTCCTTACTGCAAAGGACCCGCGGGCTGCATCCAGGATGGCTTGGCGCCAAGGACCACAGCAGCAGACGCCCCGTAGAGGAACGCTGGACTCCGATGTCCTCGGAAGTCCGGGCCGGCAAAACGGGGACACTGGATATTCTGTGGCTTGGATACGCCCATTGCGCCGGCACCCACTGAGACAAGCGCTATTGGCCGCAGCATCTACCGACGCAGCGACCACCCCGGTTATTCGGTTGCCACCTTGGAGATCGCCGACAGGGTACTGTTGAACTGTACCGTCTCATTGAAGCTCTTCACGATGGCACTGAACTTATCCTTGGCGCTCTGCAGTTGCTTGAGTCGCACGTTCAATTCTTCGTTCTTGCGCTTGAGCAAGCTTTCACGCTCGTCCAGATCATTGACTCGGTTGCGCAAGCTGACCACTTGCTCGTCGATGCGTTGCTGCTCCAACTGGATAGCTTCAGCCCGCTTGATCGTGGCCTTGTCTCTTAAATCGACTGTCTGGGCCAGTTCCTTGAGTGCTTCGCTGCGTTCTGCCAACAGTCGGCTATTCTCGGCGGCCATTCGATCCAGGTTGGTCTTGGCCTCCTTGAGATGACTCTCCAGTTGCTGCAGGCGCTCCTCCTTGTCTCCAGCCAAGCGCTCGCGCTCCTGTAGCTGCTGGTTCAACTCCTCCAACTCTTCCTGCAGACGCACAGCAGCCTGTTTCTGCTGAGTCAGCCCCTGGGCCATACCCGCAAGCGAGTTCAAGGTGCTCTGGACATCGGAAAGCACATCATCCGGGTCCGCCTCGTTCTGCGGAACGCTCAGCGCGGCGGCAACCTCCTGCAACTCCGCAGAAGTAACGGGAGCCGTGTCTCGCACATCGGCTTCAGGTAACTCAACGTACACTTCGGTCATAACTGTTTCCTTCTGGATAAAGTGTCCCTGAAGCGCTGCCTCTTCAGAGTTGCTGTCGCTTGCCTGGCTTACTGCGACTGCAGGTGATGCGTATGGGGCCTCCGATTCGGCCTGGACTCCGGCTGGTTCGGCCGACGCAATCGGGACCTGATCGTGAGTACCGCTGGCCGCTGCCAGCACAGCCAAGGCATCTTCCAGGCTTGCGATGACGGGTTCGAAAGCAAAGGCGCCATCGTCAGGTGCGCTCGCTTCCCGATCATCTGCCGGGAGGCCGGCCGTGACCTGACCGAGTGGCCGAGCCAGCGTTCCAGAGTCCCCTTGCATGGCTGTCGCCGGCGTACCCGATTCATGTTCATCGGCAACTACCACAGGGCTCGGCCGCTCGGCGGCGGCCTCGCCAGCAGGCGCGTACACTGAGGCAACTTGCACCACAGCTTCCGACGCGGCTGCGTCAGGGGCTCCCTGCTCGGAGGGATCGAGCGCGCCGGGCACTGGCGGTAATGACAGTTCTGCAGCGGTGGGAGATACGACTGCCTGCGACTCGGCGTGCTGCACTCTCTTCGAGTGGGGGCCTTCAGTGGCAGCGACTCCATGCCGCTCATCCCTGCGTAGAGTCTCCGAAATGCCCATCACCTGAGGCCTGGCGCTATCCGTTGCGGCATCGGGACCGCACGCCTGGGCGGGCGTGCCGCCGGTCGACGGAGAGTCACCCAGCCTGCTGGATCCGGGCAAAAGGCTCGCCCAGGAACGAAATGCTTGTGGAGGCAGCCTGATGCCCTGGAATTTCAAGTCCCGAGGAACCGGCAGATTCAGCGCGCTTCGCCGCCACGGACGCCCCCAGGCAGCAGCGGAGGTAATCTGAAGTGCCAGATCAACGGGTTTGAAGCGATGCCCAGGATCGACCGGGGCTGGCGCACTATGGTTTTGAGTCATGGTCACATTCCGGCGGGACGTTGAAACGGCGCAAGTTTCGCTCGACCGGAGCGCTGGTGTTATCAGCCTTTGCCTATGCCTCTGAAGAATTTTCCCATCACGTGATCCCGCGCTGGGCATAGCCGCCTGCCCCACCGGCAAAGGTACGATCAGTCATGGTTCCAACGACTCGAGTTCCTTGTCGCCACACGGCCTGCGCTCAGACGGCGCAGGAGGCCGGCCAGGTCCAATACCATCGTCAGGACGAACAGCGGTCCCCCCAGGAAGAGCATCGAAGGGGCGAGCGCAATGGCCTTGTCCGGTGCGATGACCAGAAAGCCGGACAGGAGGGCGACCGAAAGTATGAGCACCAGCTTTATCAGAATCGACGCAAAATCGAAGATGTCGTCCATTTCGTGCTCCGGCACATCAGGTTCAAGCGGCTTGTATAGCCCCGCCCGAAAGGCATGGAAATCGGAAATATCCTGCTATCCACCCGTCAAGTCTGAAGGCAGCTACAAGCGCCCGCCCCTGCAGACAAGCGTCATATCGATGCAATGATTCCGACTTAATCTGCCGCGCCAACGATGTCTCAAATGGAAGTTGACCCATGCAGTACAAGTCGAGCCCCAGCGACGCCCAACCCTGGCCTGTCACCATCGCCTGGCTCACCATCGCGTTCATCTGCTACGCGTTCCCCTGGTCGGCCTTTGCCGCCCTGCCCTCGTCCCAGGGCGGTGAGCCGGTACTGCGCATCCAGGGCTCCAACACCATCGGCGCGCACCTGCTGCCGGAGCTGGTGAAGGGCCTGCTGGTCAGCGAAGGCTTCAGCGAGGTCAGCGCCAAGCCGGGCAAGGCGGAAAACGAGCAGCGCATCATTGGCCGCACCGCGGACGGCAAGGAGGCCATCATCGACCTCGCTGCCCACGGCTCCAGCACCGGTTTCGTCGCGCTGAAGGACAACACCGCCGAGCTGGCCGCCGCCTCGCGCCCGATCAAGGATGCCGAGGTCGCGGGCCTGTCGGCGTCGGGCAACCTGCGCAGCGCCAAGGCCGAACAGGTAATCGGCATCGACGGCCTGGCGATCATCGTCAACGCGGCCAACCCGCTGGACGAACTGACCAGCGATACGCTGGCGAAAATCTTCTCGGGCGAAGTCAAGACCTGGGAGGAACTCGGTGGTCGCGGCGGCGCCATCCGCCTGTACTCCCGCGACGACAACTCCGGCACCTTCGATACCTTCAAGGAACTGGTGCTCGCCAGCCACGGCAAGGCGCTGGCCAGCGGCGTGCAGCGTTTCGAGTCCAGCGACCAGTTGTCCGCCGAGGTAAGCAAAGACCCGCAGGGCATCGGCTTCGTCGGCCTGTCGTCGATCCAGAAGTCCAAGGCACTGCGCATTGCCGATGGCGATTCCCAGGCCATGCCGCCCTCCACCACCCTGATCGCCACCGAGGACTACCCGCTGTCGCGCCGCCTGTTCCTCTACATGAAACCCGAGGAGCCGAACCGTTGGGCCCGCGCCCTACTGCAGTTCGCCCAGGGCGACAAGGGCCAGGCGCTGGTCAGCGCCAGCGGATTCGTCGGCCAGCGCGTGCAGGCGGTGAAGATGGCTCCGCGCGCCAGCATGCCGGAGAACTACCAGGCCCTGGCCCGTGACGCCGAGCGTCTGTCGGTGAACTTCCGCTTCCGCGAAGGCAGCGCCACCCTGGACAACAAGGCCCAGCGCGATATCGACCGCCTGCTCGCCTACCTGCAGCAGAACGGCAAGATGAACAAACAGGCGGTACTGGTCGGCTTCGGCGATCCGAAGCAGGACCCGGCCCGCGCCGAACTGCTCTCCAAGCTGCGCGCCATGGCCGTGCGCCGTGAACTGGCAAAGGATGGCGTGATGTTCCGCGAGATCAGCGGCATGGGAGACGCCTTGCCAGTGGCGGCCAACAGCGACAACGACGGTCGGGTAAAAAACCGCCGCGTGGAAGTCTGGGTTTACTGACTACCGGGCCGCCAGATCGCGCCATTCCATGAGGCAATGAAAAGCCCGGCCAATGGCCGGGCTTTTCATTGCCTCATGGGATCGAGCTCAGTGCTTGGCCGGCACCAGCAGTGGCTGCACCGAAGCGTCGAAATTCCCAGGCGCGTTCCAGCGCGAAACAGGCAACCGGCGATTGGTGATTGCCGATCAACTGATTACGCCCCAGGTAGAACCACCCCTGCCAGCGCTCCGGAAAGCGCTCCGTGGCGCGGCGCGCGACGGCTGTCGAGATCGCGTTGAAATAGGTATCGGCGCTGACCTGTTCGAGCAGTGCCAGCGCCTGGTCAACCAGCAGGCAGTCGAATGCTTCCAGGATCCGGGCAAATATCTGCCACAGACTCTGGCATTCGAACGACAGCGAGCGCAGCTCATTGGCGTGCTGCATCGCCTGGGCGAAACCGGACATCACCGGATTCTGCAAAGCTGCGGTCATGATCGATCTCCCGCTCCCGTCAGCGCTTCGCCGCGTTCAGCAACTGCGCAACTTGCGGTTGGAAGTACGCGACCGGAACACGGTAGTCGTTGCCCAGCAACTTCCCCCGGCCGTACCAGAGCACGCCCTTCTGGGTGAGGACCAGGCCCTTGTCGACGGAGAAGTCGTAATGCACACCGGTGTTGCTGATGAACTCCAGCCGGTCCGCGTCTGCGTGGAGCAGCTGAAACTTCGCGTCGGCCCCGGGCATCCTGGCGGGAACGAGTGCCAGATAGGAAGGTGCCAGGCGACCGAACAGCTCTCGGGCACGCTCCTGATACTGGGATGGCGACAGACCAGGTTTGCCTTGCAGGTCCCGGGCGATCAGAGCGAAGACTTCAGCGTTGGCTCGCGACTGAGCGATTCTGATTGGCAGCATGCGTGACAGTAACTGAGTGTCGAGCTGCCGAGCAGCAGGCGATTCTTCCGTCGCCTTGTCCGCGGACTTGCCGGCGGAGGGAGCGGCCTTGTAGAACTCTTGAGGATCAGCCGCGGTCAGCACAGCAGCGGCCTGGAAGGCCGCACAGGCAGTGGCCTGGGCAGCCCTGTCGGTATTCACCAGCAGCGCGCTGGCATCCTGACTCTGGCGTGGAATGCGGTCGACATTGATCCCCATTCCGGCCAACCGCGCATTGACTTGAATCTGAGAGACTTCGCCCCGGGCCAGACCGCAGATCAACGGCATGAACTCCATGGCGCGCTTACCCTGGAAGGATGGGGATAACGACAACACCGCGTCCTCGATGAACAGCAACGTGGGCACCTTGACCCAATTGACGGGAGTGGTGGCCTTCGCCTGCGGTACCTGCGAGGGGAAATTGCAGCCGGCAAGCGTTGCGCCAATGAGCAATGCGGCAGAAAGGGCTTTGAGTCTCATGATTGAACCTGGTGGAAGGAATGGCATGGACGCCGGGCCAATGGGCGTTCGGCTACTGGTTGCGCCATGCTAGGTTTCCGCTGTCCTGGGCACGTTCATCGAACCCTGAGACGAATGTAGGAATATTCCTGATAGCTACTATTTCAGTGCGAGTTACCTGTACGGGTGTGGACTAGACTTCCCACAAGCAGCAGGCGTGCCTCCCTGCCAATGTAGGAACTTGTTACGTTCCATCGCTTGCCTGCGGCGCCCGCTCTGCTATTTTCCCGCCAGTGACGCCGGGCCCCTCTGACGGTTGCCAACCGCCATGTCGGAGTCACTTTTCGACAACGACACTAAGGGAGGGGCCACATGACAGCTCTGCACGCCTTTTTGACCGAACCATTCCTCGGAACCGCCACCTGGTTCTGGCTGGCCTTCCTGGCCATCGTGATTCTTCTGCTGGTACTCGACCTGGGCGTCCTGCAACGCGACCACCATGAAATCGGTGTGCGCGAAAGCCTGATGCTGTCCGCCGGCTACTTCGCCTGCGGCCTGGCCTTCGGTGGCTGGGTCTGGTACGAGTTCGGCGCTACCAGTGCGGTGGAGTACTACACCGGTTTCCTCGTCGAACAGTCGCTGTCCATGGACAACGTGTTCGTCATGGCGATGATCTTCGGCTTCTTCGGCATCCCCCGCCGCTACCAGCACCAGGTCCTGTTCTGGGGCATCCTCGGGGCCATCGTCATGCGCGCGCTGATGATCGGCCTGGGCGCCGCGCTGGTGAAGGAATTCGAGTGGATCATGTACGTGTTCGGCGCCTTCCTGCTGTTCAGCGGCGTGAAGATGCTGTTCAGCAAGCATGACGCCGAGCCGGACCTGGCCAACAACGCGGTGCTGAAGTTCCTGCGCAAGCGCATCCGCATGACCGACACCATCCATGAGCACCACTTCTTCGTGAAGATGCCGGATGCCTCGGGCAAGCTGGTGCGCTACGCCACCCCGCTGTTCCTGGCGCTGATCCTGATCGAACTGGCCGACCTGGTGTTCGCCGTGGACAGCGTGCCGGCGATCTTCGCCATCACCCAGGACCCGTTCATCGTCTACACCTCGAACATCTTCGCCATCCTCGGCCTGCGCGCCCTGTACTTCTCGCTGGCGGCGATGATCCACCGCTTCGTCTATCTGAAATACGCCCTGGCGCTGGTCCTGGTGTTCATCGGCACGAAGATTTTCCTCCACGGATTCATCGGCAAGGTTCCCGCAGCCCTGTCCCTTGGCGTAACCTTCGGCCTTTTGGCGGGTGGCATACTGCTATCCTTGCTCAAGACCCGCCGATCCAGCGAGGAACCGCTGGAAGTCGTCAGCCAGGAGAGGATCCATGCAAGCGCTGGAGGTGAGGATCGAAGCCGTTGAGTTTCGCGGCCGGGCCTATTGGCAGGTCCGTCTCGGTCGTCGCGCGCTGCGCTTCCCCCATGAGGCCGCCGCGCGCGCCTTCGCCGCCCAGTTGCACACGCGGCGGGAATGGCTGATCGAGCAACGGGCGAACGCCGATGGGCCGGAACCGGCTCCCTCGCCATGAACGAACAAGGCCAGCGCAAGCTGGCCTTGTTCATGGGGGCGGCTGTTCGCGAGCAAGCTCGCTCCTACGAAAAGCCGGCCCACGTCTCTACAGCAGGCGCCCTCCTGTAGGAGCGCGCCCTGCGCGCGATCGCGGGCATGGCCGCGCCTACAAAAAGCGTCACGACCCGCCCATGAAAAAGGCCCGCATCAGCGGGCCTTTTTCATGGGAGCTTGCGATCAGTGGCTGCTGCGCAGCGCGTCACGCGGTACGTACTTGCCGATTTCGAACTTGCCGATAGCCGCGCGGTGCACTTCGTCCGGGCCGTCGGCCAGGCGCAGGGTGCGCTGCATGGCGTACCAGTAGGCCAGCGGGAAGTCATTGGAGACGCCCGCACCGCCGTGCATCTGGATGGCGCGGTCGATCACCTGCAGGGCAACGTTGGGCGCCACCACCTTGATCTGGGCAATCTCGCTCTGGGCGATCTTGTTGCCGGCGGTATCCATCATGTAAGCGGCATTGAGGGTCAGCAGGCGGGCCTGGTTGATCTCGATGCGCGAGTTGGCGATGTGGTCGATGTTGCCACCCAGACGGGCCAGCGGCTTGCCGAAGGCGGTACGGCTGACGGAACGCTTGCACATCAGTTCCAGCGCGCGCTCGGCCATGCCGATGGAGCGCATGCAGTGGTGGATACGGCCCGGGCCGAGGCGACCCTGGGCGATCTCGAAACCGCGACCTTCGCCCAGCAGCACGTTCTCGTAGGGCACGCGGACGTTCTCGAAGAGCACTTCGGCGTGGCCATGCGGGGCGTCGTCGTAGCCGAACACCGGCAGCGGACGGAGGATCTTCACGCCGGGGGCGTCGGTGGGCACCAGGATCATCGAGTGCTGCTGGTGACGCGGCGCGTCCGGGTTGGTCAGGCCCATGAAGATCATGATCTTGCAGCGCGGGTCGCAGGCGCCGGAGGTCCACCACTTGCGGCCGTTGATGACCCACTCGTCACCATCACGGACGGCGTTGGCTTCCATGTTGGTGGCATCGGACGAGGCCACGCCCGGCTCGGTCATGGCGAAGGCGGAGCGGATCTCGCCGCGCAGCAGCGGCTCCAGCCAGGTGCGCTTGTGCTCTTCGCTGCCGTAGCGGACCAGCACTTCCATGTTGCCGGTGTCCGGTGCGGCACAGTTGAACGGCTCGGAGCCGATCAGCGAGCGGCCCATGATCTCCGCCAGCGGCGCGTATTCCATGTTGGTCAGGCCGGCACCCAGCTCCGAGTCGGGCAGGAACAGGTTCCACAGGCCTTCGGCCTTGGCCCTGGCCTTGAGGTCTTCCATGATCTGCGTGGGCTGCCAGCGGTCGCCCTGGGCCACTTGCTCCTCGAATACCTTCTCGGCGGGATAGACGTAGGCTTCCATGAACGCGGTGAGGCGCTCACGCAGATCCTGAACCTTGGCGGAATAAGCGAAATCCATGGGGGCTAACCTTCTGGCGGCGGTTGTTTGTGTGGTGATGATGCTAGAACAGCGAAAGGCATTTACCCAGCCTATTATCCGAATCAATGAACATTCATAACCCGTATGGACCTGAGCGTTCGTTCGGGTATGATCGGCCGCAGAACAAATACAAGCGGAGCCCTGGAATGAACCTCAGCAAGGTCGATCTGAACCTGTTCATCGTCTTCGACGCGATCTACACGGAAGCCAACCTGACCCGCGCCGGGCAGATAGTCGGCATTACCCAGCCCGCCGTCTCCAACGCCCTGGCCCGCCTGCGGGAAACCTTCAACGATCCGCTGTTCGTGCGGACCGCGCAGGGCATGGTGCCCACGCCGATGGCGCAGAACATCATCGGGCCGGTGCGCAACGCGCTGCAGTTGCTGCGCGTCTCGGTGCAGGAGAGCCGCACCTTCACGCCGACCCAGGCGAGCAAGACCTACCGCATCAGCATGACCGACCTCACCGAGGCCATCGTCCTGCCGCCGCTGTTCCAGCGCCTGCGCCGCCTGGCGCCGAACGTGCACATCGAGAGCTTCCTCTCCAAGCGCCGCGAGACCACCAAGGAACTGGCCGCCGGCCGCCTGGACTTCGCCGTGGATGCGCCACTGAACACCGACCCGCAAGTGCGCCACGTCAAGCTGATGGAAGACCGCTACGTCTGCGCCATGCGCCAGGGCCACCCACTGGCCAAGGACAAGCTGAGCCTGGACGAGTACCTGTCGGTGGCGCACATCCAGATTTCCAGCCGCCGCAGCGGCCTGGGCTACGTGGACCTGTCGCTGGGCAAGATGGGCCTGCAGCGCAAGATCGCCCTGCGCTCGCAGCACTACCTGATGGCTTCGACCGTGGTGCAGCAGACCGACATGGTGGTCACCGTACCGGAGCGCTTCGCCCGCCACCACGGCCTGCATTTCGTCGACCTGCCGGTGAACGACGTGCCCAAGCTGGAAACCCACCTGTACTGGCACGAAAGCACCGACCAGGACCCGGCCAACCGCTGGATGCGCGAGCAGATCATCGAGCTGTGCCAGCAGGTGACGGCGCGGGAAGCGCGCGAGGCGGCGGAGCGCGCCTGATGCTTCGAGCGATGCCCATCGATGGGTATCGCTGCGCTCCGCGCCATCCTGCGGTCGCCACTCCCGGACGCCGCGCTCCTACCGGGTGAACCCGGCGTCCGAATGACTTGCAGGAGCGAGCTTGCTCGCGAATCGCCCAGCCGCAAAAGCCCCTGTGAGCATTGTTCGCGAGCAAGCTCGCTCCTACGAAAAGCAATCCTTCCCGCCAGATAAGCCACCCGCAGACCCCGCCCTGCTGAAGTGCCTGTCCAACGAACAGGCCGGGGTCTGCCGGCGAACCATTTACAGGCTCCGCGCGATCACCAGCCGCTGCACATCGCTGGTGCCTTCGTAGATCTGGCACACGCGCACGTCGCGGTAGATGCGCTCCACCGGATAGTCCTGCAGATAGCCGTAACCGCCGAGGGTCTGGATCGCCGCGGAGCACACGCGTTCGGCCATTTCCGAGGCGAACAGCTTGGCCATGGAGGCTTCGGTCAGGCACGGCAGGCCGGCTTCGCGCAGGCTGGCGGCGTGGTGGACCATCTGCCGCGCCACGGCGATTTCGGTGGCCATGTCGCTGAGGCGGAAGGCCACCGCCTGGTGCTGGATGATCGGCTTGCCGAAGGTCTCGCGCTCATGGGCGTAGTCGCGGGCGTATTCGAACGCCGCACGGGCCATGCCGACGGCCTGCGAGGCGATGCCGATGCGCCCGCCCTCCAGGTTCGCCAGGGCGATGGCGTAACCCTGCCCTTCCTCGCCCAGCCGGTAGCTGGCCGGGATGCGCACATCATCGAAGGCGATCTGGCAGGTATCGGAAGCGTGCTGGCCGAGCTTGTCCTCGACGCGCACCACGCGATAGCCGGGCGTATCGGTGGGCACGATGAAGGCACTGATGCCCTTCTTGCCCGCCGCTGCGTCGGTCACCGCGAAGACGATCACCAGGCCGGCATGCTTGCCGGATGTGATGAACTGCTTGCTGCCGTTCAGCACGTAATGGTCGCCGTCGCGGCGCGCACGGGTCTTCAGGAAGCTGGCGTCGGAGCCGGCCTGCGGTTCGGTCAGGGCGAAGGCGCCGATCATCTCGCCACGGGCCAGCGGCACGAGGAACTGGCGCTTCTGCTCGTCGTTGCCGAACTTGGCGATGGGCATGCAGCCCACCGAGTTGTGCACGCTCATGATGGTCGAGCAGGCGCCGTCGCCGGCGGCGATTTCCTCCAGCGCCATGGCGTAGGCCAGGTGGCCGGTCTGCGCGCCACCCCACTGCTCCGCCACCAGCATGCCGAGGAAGCCGAGGTCGGCCATTTCCTTGATGGCTTCGGCCGGGAAGCGGTGTTCGCGGTCCCAGTCGGCGGCGAAGGGTTTCAGCCGCTCCTGGGCGAACTGGCGGGCAACATCGCGGATCTGGATATCTTCTTCGCTGGGAATCATTTCTCGCTCCTTAGGCCAGGCGCTCGACCGCGATGGCCGTGGCTTCGCCGCCGCCGATGCACACCGAGGCCACGCCACGCTTGAGGTCGTACTGCTTGAGCGCCGACAGCAGGGTCACGATCACCCGCGCGCCGGAGGCGCCGATGGGGTGGCCGAGGGCACAGGCGCCGCCGTGGACGTTGAGCTTGTCGTGGGGAATGTCCAGGTCGCGCATGGCGGCCATGGCGACCACGGCGAAGGCTTCATTGACCTCGAACAGGTCGACGTCGCCCAGCGCCCAGCCGGTGCGCTGCATCAGGCGTTCGACCGCGCCCACCGGGGCAGTCGGGAACAGGTTCGGCGCGTCGGCGTAGGACGAATGCCCACGGATCGCCGCCAGCGGCGTCAGACCGCGCTTCTCGGCTTCGGACAGGCGCATCAGCACCAGCGCGGCGGCGCCGTCGGAGATGGAGCTGGCGTTGGCCGCCGTCACCGTGCCGCCGTCACGGAAGGCTGGTTTCAGGGTGGGAATCTTGTCCAGTTTCGCTTTGGGCGGCTGCTCGTCCTCGCTGATGGCGCGCAGCTCCTTGCCAGCCTTCACGGTGACCGCGACGATCTCGTCGTGGAAGCGGCCTTCGCTCATGGCCTTCTGCGCGCGGGTCAGCGAGGTGATGGCGTAGTCGTCCTGCTGCTCACGGGTGAAGCCATATTTCTCGGCGCAATCCTCGGCGAAGGTACCCATCAGGCGGCCCTTGTCATAGGCGTCTTCGAGGCCGTCGAGGAACATGTGGTCGAGCACCCGGCCGTGGCCCATGCGGTAGCCGCCGCGGGCGCGATCCAGCAGGTACGGCGCGTTGGACATGCTCTCCATGCCGCCGGCCAGGGCGACGCGGGCGCTGCCGGCGAGGATGGCGTCGTGGGCCATCATCGCGGCCTTCATGCCCGAGCCGCACATCTTGTTCACCGTGGAGCACGGTGTGCCGCGCGCCAGGCCCGCGCCCAGCACGGCCTGGCGCGCCGGCGCCTGACCCTGCCCGGCGGCGAGCACGCAGCCGAGCACGGCTTCGTCCACGTCTTCGGCGCCCAGGCGGGCGCGTTCGACGGCTGCGCGGATCGCTGCCGCGCCGAGGGTAGCGGCATTCACATCCTTGAAGTCGCCGAGGAAGCCGCCCATGGGGGTACGGGTGGCGCTGACGATGACGATGGGATCGTTCATGACTCTGACCTCCTGCTTACTTCGCGGCCATGCGGATGGCGCCGTCAAGGCGGATGACCTCGCCGTTGAGCATGCTGTTCTCGATGATGTGGCGGGCCAGCGCGGCGTACTCGTCCGGGCGACCGAGACGCGGCGGGAACGGCACGCTGGCGCCGAGGGAATCGCGCACTTCCTGGGGCATCGCGGCCATCATCGGCGTCTCGAAGATGCCGGGGGCGATGGTCATCACGCGGATGCCCGAGCGCGCCAGTTCGCGGGCGATCGGCAGGGTCATGCCGACCACCGCGCTCTTGGAAGCGGAGTACGCGGCCTGGCCGATCTGCCCGTCGAAGGCGGCGACCGAGGCGGTGTTGATGATGATGCCGCGCTCGCCGCCGGCGTCCGGCTCGTTGCCGGCCATGGCTTCGGCCGCCAGGCGCAGCATGTTGAAGGTGCCGATCAGGTTGATGTTGATGGTGCGGGTGAAGCTTTCCAGCCCGTGCACGCCGTTGCGGCCGATGACCTTTTCCGCCGGCGCCACGCCCGCGCAGTTGGCCAGGCCGTGCAGCGCGCCGAAGGCATCCAGCGCAAGTTGCACGGCGGCTTTGCCATCCGCTTCGCTGCACACATCGGTGCGGATGAAGCGCGCATTCGCCTCGCCCAGTTCGGCGGCCTGGGCCGCGCCGGCTTCGGCGTTGATATCGGCCAGCACCACCTTGGCGCCGGCGCTCACCAGCAGTTTCGCGGTGGCTGCGCCGAGGCCGGAACCGCCGCCGGTGATGAGGAATACCTTGTTCTGGATCTGCATGAAGTCTCTCCGCTGTACTTAGTGAGCCGCCGCTTTCTCGGCCGCTTCGCGTTGTTTGGCGATCTCCTGGTTGCGCAGGAGGAAGCGCTGGATCTTGCCGCTGGGGGTCTTGGGCAGCTCGTCGACGAACTCCACTTCCCGCGGGTAGCTGTGCGCCGACAGTCGCTTGCGCACGTACTGTTGTAGTTCCTCGGCCAGCTCCGTGCCCGGCCGGTAGGACGAACAGAGCACCACGAAGGCCTTGACCAGTTCGGTGCGCTCCGGGTCCGGCTTGCCGATCACCGCCGCCTCGATCACCGCCGGGTGCTCGATCAGCGCACTCTCCACGTCGAACGGGCCGACGCGGTAGCCGGAGGTGGTGATCAGGTCGTCGGCGCGGCCGACGAAACTGATGCTGCCGTCGGCGTTCAGCTCCACGGTGTCGCCGCTCAGGTAGTAGTCGCCGACGAAGGATTTGGTCTGCATGCCCTGGTAGCCGGCGAACCACATCAGCGGCGACTGGCGGCGGTCCATGGCCAGCACGCCGGGCTGGCCGGCGGGCAGTTCGTTGCCCTGCTCGTCCAGCACCACCACGCGGTGGCCGGGAATGGAGAAGCCGGCAGCGCCCAGGTGCACCGGGTGCTGCAACTCGTGGTGGTTGGCCAGCACCATGCCCAGCTCGGTCTGGCCGTAGTGGTCGTGGATGGTCACGCCCAGCTCGCTGGCGAACCAGCGGATGACTTCCGGAGTCAGCGGCTCACCGGCGCTGCTCACCGCGCGCAGGCGGCCCTTGAGCGGTTTCGACACGGCCTCGCCGGCAGCGATCAGCAGGCGATACGCAGTGGGCGAGCCGGCCAGGTTGGTGATGGCGTACTTGCGCACGATGCGGCAGGTGCTCTCCACCGTGAACGCGCCTTCGTAGAAGGTGATCGGGTGCCCCATGGCCAGCGGCCCGGTGACACCGTAGTAGAGGCCGTAGGCCCAGCCCGGATCGGCGAGGTTCCAGAACGAGTCCTCCTCGCGCAGCCCCACCGCATCGCGCATGTAGCCCACGAACGCGACTATGGCTTTGAGCGGCACGGCCAGCGGCTTGGCCAGCCCGGTGGTGCCGGAGGTGAACATCAGCAGGAAGGTGTCTTCACCGCTGCGCAGCACCGGTTCGAAGTCCGGCGAATGACGCTCCAGTTCTGCCCAGAAGCTGTAGTCGCCGTGACGGATGCCCTGCCCCTTCGGGCCACCGACCGTCACCAGCGTGGGCGCCTCGGGCACCTCGTCGAGCTTGCTGCGGTTGGCGCCGTCGGTGACCACCACCTTGCTGCCGGCCAGCTTGACCCGGTGCTCGATGGCCTTGGGGCCGAAGGCAGTGAACAACGGCTGGTAGACCGCGCCCAGGCGCCAGGTACCGAGCACGGCGATCAGCAGCTCCGGGGTGCGCGGCAGCATGCCGGACACCACGTCGCCGGGGCGTACGCCGAGGCCATGGAGGAAGCTGGCGAAGCGGCCGGAAAGCTCCTTGAGCTGGGTGAAGGTGTAGGAGGCGCTGTCGCCGTCCTTGCCCTCCCAGAACAGCGCGACACGGCCAGGGATGGCGTGGCGGTCGCAGCATTCGACACAGGCGTTGAGGGCATCGAGGTTGCCGGCCAGGAAGGCATCGGCAGTGGCACGGTAGTCGAACTCGGCCGTGGCGGCGGTATGGGAACGCATCGCGGAACTCCTGGGTTTGTTCTTGTCTGGAGTCCCCTGATGTTCCCGCCGCGCTGGCGCGCGGGCAATGTCGAAAGCCGCCAATCTGGATGAGCGGATTGGACAGCCGTGGTGTGGCTTGAGGGTTGGTGCCGCGCTGTCTGCGATGGGTTGGTTGGGTGCCGTGCGGTTCGCGAGCAAGAACTAGGCGTCCCCCTCGCTCCTACAGGTTTGCACCGTACGCTCTTCGTAGGAGCGAGCTTGCTCGCGAACCCGACCTGGCACCGCCGTCACCGGCTGATCGCGGGCGTAGCCCGCTACTGCAGGGATGTTTCGGCGTTTGGACGGGCCCTCTCCCCAGCCCTGGCTGCGCGCCCCGCTCCGAAGGGAGAGGGAGCCGTATGGTGCGAGAGGAAAGTACAGCGTCAGTCGGCAAACGATGGAGCAGGAAGAACGCCTATCTTCTCGGTCGCTCCCAACAGTCCCCTCTCCCTTCGGAGCGGGGCGCGCAGCCAGGGTTAGGGAGAGGGGCTTTTCGCCTGTAGCAGAAGGTCAAACGCGGAACTGATCCATCAACCCCTGCTGATGATTGGCCAGCTTGTTCAGCGACTGGCTGACCTGCGCCGATTCCTGCGCCTGGCTCGACAGCGATTCGGTCACGTCACGGATGCCGGCCACGTTGCGGTTGATCTCCTCGGCCACCGCGCTCTGTTCCTCGGCGGCGCTGGCGATCTGCAGGTTCATGTCGGTAATCACACCCACTGCGTCGCCGATACGCTTCAGTGCGGCAACCGCCTGTTCGACCTGGCTCACGCTGTCCTGCGCCTGGCGGTGGCTGTTGCTCATCGCGCCGACCACATCGCGGGTGCCGTTCTGCAGGCCTTCGATGACCTGGCGGATTTCCTCCACCGAGTCCTGGGTGCGCTTGGCGAGGTTGCGCACCTCGTCGGCGACCACTGCGAAACCGCGGCCGGCTTCCCCGGCGCGGGCGGCTTCGATGGCGGCGTTGAGCGCCAGCAGGTTGGTCTGCTCGGCGATGCCGCGGATCACCTCCAGCACCGAGCCGATCTGCTCGCTGCTGGCGGCAAGGCCTTCCACCTGGCTCATGGCGCTGCTCATGTCGCTGGCCAGTTCGTCGATCAGGCGGGTGGTGTTGTCGATCACATTGAGGCCATCACGGGTCGCGCCGTCGGCGCCGCGTGCGGCATCGGCGGCCATGGCGGCGCTGTTGGCGACGTCATGGGCGGTGGCGCTCATTTCCTGAGAGGCAGTGGCCACCTGGTCGACTTCGCGGAACTGCTGCTGCATGCCGGCGCTGGTCTGGCTGGCGATTTCCGAGGACTGGTCGGCGGTGGCCCGGGCGTCCTGCACCGAGGATTTCACGTCGCGGATGATCGGCTGCAGCTTGTCGAGGAAGCGGTTGAACCAGCCGGCCAGTTCGCCCAGCTCGTCCTTGCCGGCGTAGTCCAGGCGCTTGGTCAGGTCGCCTTCGCCACTGGCGATGTTGCGCAGCATGGCGGCGACATTGAGGATCGGACGGGTCACGCCGCGGGCGGTGAGCCACACCAGCAGCAGGCCGACGATGGCGGCAGCAAGGCCGAACAGGGTCTGCCACAGCGCGCCGCTGGAGTTGCGTTCATCCAGTTGCTTCTGCAGTTCCAGCGCCGGAGCCAGCAGCACGTCCTGCGGCACGTCGAGCACTACCGCCCAAGGCTTGGTGGCATCCGGGATCGGCAGCAGCGGCTCGAGCACGCGCAGCTGGCCGTCCTGTTCCAGCACCTGCGGACGACCGCCGGCCTGCAGGGACAGCAGCTCGGCGGCCTGGCCGGGAATGGCCTTGGCCAGCGGCTGGCCGAGCAGCGCTTCATCGCTGCTGTAGCCGGCGAGCAGGCCCGCCGGGCTGACGATGCTGACGCTGCCGGCACCGTCGTAGAGCTGGCTGTCGCCGTCGACTGAGAGCTTCTGCAGGCGGCTGAGGCTGATGTCGATGCCGATCACCGCGATGACCTTGCCCTGGTCGATCAGCGGGAAGGTCACGGTGGTCATCAGCACCTTGGTGCCCGAGGCGCTGTCGAAATACGGGTTGAGCACGCAGGCCTTGCGGGTCTGCAGCGGGCACAGCTGCCAGGTGTTGAACGGGCTGCCGTCGAGCATGGCCGAGGTGTCGGCGATCATGTCTTCGGTGACCGCAAGACCGGTCATCTCGCCGGAGGCCTTCTGCGCCCAATAGGCGCCGAAGCGACCTTTCTCATTACTGCCGGCGTCGGGCTGGTCATGGAAGTCGGCGTCCTGGCCATCCAGCGCATCGGGCTCGAAGACCACGTAGAGGCTGAGCAGGTTCGGGTTGCTCTTCAGGCCGTCGCGCACCAGTTGGTTGAGGTCCTTGCGCACGCTGGCGGCGTCCGCGCCGTGCTGGGTGCTCTGCTCGCGCAGTTGGGCGACCTGGCGGGAGAACTGGTTGCCGAAGTGGTAAACGTCGGTGAAGAAACGCTGGATGATCTCTGCCTGCTGCTCGCTGCGCGCCTGCATCCGCGACTTGGCCGCGTCCTTGAGCATGTCCGCGTTGGCCGCCTTGATCAGCTGCGCGTCGTGGTTCATCCGGAACAGCGAGAGGCCGACCAGCAGGCAGACGATGCAGAGCAGGCAGAGGCCGGTCAGCAGCGTGATCTTCCACTGGATCGAAAGGCGGGAAAGGGGCATGGCGTGGCGTCCTTGAGCAACAGGCAATTCTTTGAGGATTTATCGGCTTGTAAGGCGGCTACTTGAGCCGGGGCCTTAAATTTCAGGGCTCCTGGCGGATCAGCGCGCGGTACTGTCCGGGCGTCGATCCGGTCCATTTGCGGAAGGCCTTGTAGAAGGCACTGGTGTCGGCGAAACCCAGCTCCTCGGCCAGGTCGGCGAAGTTGCCGTCGCCGCTGTCCAGCCGGGCGATGGCGAGGTCGCGGCGCAGCTGGTCCTTGAGCGCCTGGTAGGACTGCCCTTCCGCCGCCAATTTGCGGCGCAGGGTCGAGGGCGCCATGTAGAAGTGCCCGGCGAGGGCGTCGAGGTCCGGCCAGCGTTCGAACTTGAGGCTGCGCAGGTAGGCCTTGGTGCGCGCGGCGAGGCTCTGCGGGTCGCGGTAGCGCACCAGGATGTTCGCTGGCGCGCCACCGAGGAAGCGCCGCAGCTCGCGTTCGTCACGGCGCACGGGGAGATCGAGCACCTCGGCATTGAACAGCAGGCGCGACTGGCGGCGGGCGAAATTGAGGTTCTCGGTGAACATCACCCGGTAGTCGGCGATGAAGTCCGGCTGCGGACAACGCAGTTCGATGGCCAGCACCGGAATCCGCCGCCCCACCAGCCAGCAGGCCAGGCCGTGCAGCATCAGCCACAGGGTGAAGTAGCAGAAGGCGCGCGGCGCCGGGCCTTCGGGTTCGTCGAGGACGATGGCGGCCAAGCCTTCCTGGCGCGTCAGGCGCGGGCTGAAGTCGTCGAACACCAGGCCCATGAAGCGCAGCGCGGCGTTCATCGCCGCTTCCAGGGTCGGCTCGCGCACCGCCGCGGCGGTCATGAAGTTGAAGCTGCCGGACTTCATGCGTCGCGCGTTCATGCCGAAGAATTCGTCGTCCATTTCCTTCGCCAGGCGCAGCCAGAGCCGCGCGTAGGCCTGGCTGGAGACCCGCGCGTAGGGTTTGCCGAACAGCTCCAGGGCGATGCCGGCGCCGGCCAATAGCGGACCGTCGTCGCGGCCGGCGCGACGAAACTCGGCCAGCGCTTCGCTGACCAGGCGGATGGAGATGGTGCCCTTCTCTACGCCCATGGCGCCCCGGCAAGCCGGGCGCGCGCCAAGGCGCAGGCCGGCGTCGAGCGATCAACCACGCTGGCTGCGCACCTCTTCGATGCTGATCTCGCGCATGCGGAACTTCTGGATCTTGCCGGTCACCGTCATCGGGAACTCGTCGCAGAAGCGGAAGTGGCGCGGCACCTTGAAGTGGGCGATGGCGTTCTTGCAGAAGGCGCGCAGCTCGTCCTCGGCGACGCTGTGGCCGGGGTGGAACTTGACCCAGGCCACCAGTTCCTCGCCGTATTTCTCGTCGGGGATGCCGATCACCTGGGCGTCGGCCACGGCGTGGTGGGTGTAGAGGAATTCCTCGATCTCGCGCGGATAGATGTTCTCGCCGCCGCGGATGATCATGTCCTTGCTGCGCCCGACGATGCGCACGTTGCCGGCTTCGTCCATCTCGGCGAGGTCGCCGGTGAGCATCCAGCGCGCCGGGCTGATGGCCTCGGAGGTCGCCTGCGGGTTGTTCCAGTAGCCGAGCATCACGCTGTAGCCACGGGTGCAGAGTTCGCCGATGGTGCCGCGCGGGACGATGCGGCCGTCGGCGTCGATGATCTTGCTTTCCAGGTGCGGCTGGGTGCGACCGACCGTGGTGACACGGGTTTCCAGGTCGTCCTCCGGGCCGGTCTGCAGCGACACCGGGCTGGTCTCGGTCATGCCGTAGGCGATCTGCACCTCGGCCATGTGCATTTCATCGATGACCCGGCGCATCACTTCGATCGGGCAGGTGGCGCCGGCCATGATGCCGGTGCGCAGGCTCGACAGGTCGAAGTCGCGGCGGGTCGGGTGGTCCAGCTCGGCGATGAACATGGTGGGCACGCCGTACAGCGCGGTGGCCTTCTCTTCCGCCACTGCCGCCAGGGTCGCCTCGGGCTCGAAGCTGGGCGCGGGGTAGATCATGGTGGAGCCGTGGGTCAGGCAGCCGAGGTTGCCCATCACCATGCCGAAGCAGTGGTACAGCGGCACCGGGATCACCAGGCGGTCGTGCTCGGTGAGGCCGAGGCTGTCGCCGACCATCAGGCCGTTGTTGAGGATGTTGTAGTGGCTGAGCGTGGCGCCCTTGGGGAAGCCGGTGGTGCCGGAGGTGTACTGGATGTTGATCGGCTCGTCGAACTGCAGCAGAGCCTGGCGCTCGGTGAGTTCGGCGGCGGCGATGCCACGCCCCAGTGGCTCCAGCTGGCTCCAGCGCAGGAAGCCGGATGGCGCGCTGTCGGATAGGCTGATCACCCCGCGCAGCTCCGGCAGGCGGTCGCTGGACAGCTCGCCCGGGCGCCCCTGCCCCAGTTCGGGCAGCAGGTCGGCGAGCATGCCGTGGTAATCGGAGGACTTGAAAGAGTCGGCGCATACCAGCCAGCGGCAGCCGGACTGCTTGAGCGCGTAGTCGAGTTCGTTGACCCGGTAGGCCGGGTTGATGTTGACCAGCACGGCACCGACCTTGGCGCTGGCGAACTGGGTGATGCACCACTGTGCACAGTTGGGCGCCCAGATGCCCATGCGGTCACCGGGGCGCAGGCCGAGGGCGAGGAAAGCGCGGGCGATGCCATTGACCACCTCGGCCAGCTCGGCCCAGGTGTAGCGCAGGTTCTGGTGACGCACGACCAGCGCCTCACGCGCAGCGAAACGCTCGACGGTGGCGTCGAAGGCAGCGCCGACGGTCATGGCCAGCAGGGGTTTGTCCTGCGGACCGCGGGTGTAACTCAGGTGGTTCATGGCTTTCCCTTGTTGTGCTTGTTCTGGGATCAACGCTGAACGATCGGCCCGGGCAGCGGTGTCAGACACCGGGGACCAACCTGCCCGCCGGACTGACTGGCCGGTCGCGGGCTGCGAAGCATGTTTACGTTAACGTAAAGGTAAACGCAACCCTGACTATCGGCGACAGGCCGGGCCGGGCGTCTCCGCTCATTGGAGGATAGTCAGTCACAAAGCGTGCCATCCGTCCTGAACGCCATATACGGCGGGGCTTTGAGAAGGTTTTAAGCCGATCTGAGGGAAGCGCTTGCGGTTGCATTTCGCAACAGCTCAGGCAAGCTGCCGCGCCGCGACTGCCAGCACGGCTTACGGCTTCTGCGCAGCGGGCAGCGCCGCGTCTCAATCTGTCGCAATCTGAGACGCCCCGCGCCGCGTGCGCTATGGCGGACCTTGCATTAGAATTCGCCGAAAATGCCTACATGGATGTAGATACATTCCCACTCACGCTTGCGAATCCCGTCCATGACTAGTCGTCGTTCGATACTGAGCCTGCTGTTTGCCTGTGCCGCTGTTGTCTGTTCATCGAACACTTTTGCTGCCTCCACCGCCAAGGCGGCTTCCCCCAGGGAGCTGGTGCTCGCTTCCGGCAGCGCCCTGGTGGTCGACCTGGAGAACGGCAAGACCCTCTATTCCAGCAATCCCAACCTGGTAGTGCCCATCGCCTCGGTGACCAAGCTGATGACCGCCATGGTCACGCTGGACGCCAAGCTGCCGATGAACGAGCTGATCCCCGTGGACATCTCCGAGACCGCCGAGATGAAGGGCGTGTTCTCCCGCGTCCACCTGGGCAGCATGATCAGCCGCCAGAACATGCTGCTGCTGGCCCTGATGTCCTCGGAGAACCGCGCCGCCGCGAGCCTCGCCCACAACTACCCGGGCGGCTCGAAGGCCTTCGTCGCGGCGATGAACGCCAAGGCGAAATCCCTCGGCATGACCAGCACCCACTACGTCGAGCCCACCGGCCTGTCGATCCACAACGTCTCCGACGCCAACGACCTGATCCGCCTGGCCAAGGCCGCCTACACCTACCCGCAGATCCGTCAGCTGAGCACCACGGCCACCAGCGACGCGCGCTTCAGCAAGCCCAGCTATTCGCTGAGCTTCTTCAACACCAACCCGCTGGTGCGCGCCGGCAAGTGGGACATCCGCCTGACCAAGACCGGCTTCACCAACGACGCCGGCCACTGCCTGGTAATGGTCACCATGATGAATGGCCGTCCGGTCGCCCTGGCCCTGCTCGATGCCTTCGGCAAGCGCACCCACGTGGCCGACGCCGCGCGCATCCGCCGCTGGGTGGAAACCGGCGTCGCCTCGCCGGTGCCCGCCGTCGCCCTGCAGTACAAGGCCCAGCGCAGCCAGGCGCGCGCGGCCAACATCACGGCCACCGCCGAGTAAGCTCCTCCCCCGCGCTGGCGGAGTCCGCTCCGCCAGCCGCCCTCCTCGTCCCCTCTCCTTTCTCTTCATCTGCTTGTCGCTTCAGTCCTGCTGGATGGCGCTTCCGCCACTTATATGCCGATCATCATTCAATGCTAGTATGACGACCGTAATATTCGATTGCCGGAGCCTTGCGATGACCGAACTGACCCTCACCCGTGAACAGAAGATGGCCGCCTGGGAAGCGGCGGCCGCGCAGATGCGCCAACGCCTCGCCGAGCCCGGCGTGGTGTCGTTGCAGGAGTTGCGCGGCAAGACGCCCCGGGAATTCTTCGACGGCATTGGCGCTGGCGAGCTGCCCGCCCCGCCGATCAATGCGCTGATCGGCTTCGTTCCGCTGGAATGGGGCCAGGGTCGCTTCATCTTCCAGGGCACCCCGGACATGCGCCACTACAACCCACTGGGCACCGTGCACGGCGGCTATGCGGCCACCCTGCTGGACTCGGCCATGGGCTGCGCGGTGCACACCATGCTCGAACCGGGGCTGGGCTACACCACCACCGACCTGCGCATCAGCTATATCCGCGCCCTGACCCGCGACACCGGGCCGATCCGCGCCGAAGGCACCCTGGTGCACATCGGTCGCTCCACCGCCCTGGCCGAAGGCCGCCTCTACGACGTGGATGGCCGGCTCTACGCCACCGGCTCCACCACCTGCCTGATCCTCGGGCGCTGATCCCTCAGGAGACCGACCATGACTTCTGTCGTCATCGCGGGTTATGCCCGCTCCCCGTTCCATTTCGCCAAGAAGGGCGCGCTGATCGACGTGCGCCCGGACGACCTCGCCGCGCAGACGGTGAAAGGGCTGGTTGCGCGCAGCGGCCTCGACGCCCGGCTGATCGAGGACCTGATCATGGGCTGCGCCTACCCCGAGGCCGAACAGGGCATGAACCTGGCGCGCATCACCGGCTTTCTCGCCGGGCTGCCGGAAACCGTGGCCGGCGCCACGGTGAACCGCTTCTGCGGCTCGTCCATGACCTCCATTCACTTCGCTGCCGGGCAGATCCAGCTTGGCGCGGGGGATGCCTTCATCTGCGCCGGCGTGGAATCCATGACCCGCGTCCCCATGGGCGGCTTCAACCTCTCGCCCAACCCGCGCCTGCTGGCGGAGTTCCCCCAGGCCTACATGCCCATGGGGCAGACTGCCGAGATAGTCGCCGAGCGCTTTGGCATCTCCCGTGCGGACCAGGAAGCCATGGCCGTGGACTCCCACGCCAAGGCCGCCCGCGCCCGCGAGCAGGGCCTGCTGGCGGCGGAGATCGTGCCCATCGACACGCCCAATGGGGTGGTCAGCGAGGACGGCTGCATCCGCCCCGGCACCAACCTGGAAGCGCTGGCGCAGCTCAAGCCGGCCTTCGGCGGCAGCGTCACCGCCGGCACCGCCTCGCCGCTCACCGATGGTGCGGCCGCCGTACTGGTGTGCAGCGAGGACTTCGCCCGCGCCAACGGGCTGGACATCCTGGCGCGGGTAAAGGCCGTCGCCGTGGTCGGCTGCCCGCCGGAAATCATGGGCATGGGCCCGCTCTACGCCACCCGCAAGCTGCTCGATCGCGCTGGATTGCGCATGGCCGACATCGACCTGGTGGAGATCAACGAGGCCTTCTCCAGCCAGGCGCTGGCCTGCCTGCGCGCTCTGGAGCTGGATAGCGACCGGGTCAACCTGCACGGCGGCGCCCTGGCCATCGGCCACCCACTGGGCGCCACCGGCGCGCGCATCACCGGCAAGGCGGCGGCGCTGCTGAAGGACACCGGCGGGCGCTACGCCATCGCGACCCAGTGCATCGGCGGCGGACAGGGTGTGGCGACCTTGCTCGAAGCCGTTCGTTAATCGTAGGGCGGTACGCCCTACGACGATCCTTGTAGGAGCGCGCCATGCGCGCGATCGCGGGCATGGCCCGCTCCTACAGGGGGGTGACTCTGCCCGCGATCATCCTTGAGCGCATGCCCTGTCTGCCCTGAATCACCTACCGCGCCCGCCCTGCGTTAGAATGACATCCAGCATTCCATGATCCGCAGGAGACCGGTCATGCGTTACTCCGAAGACCACAAGGCCCAGACCCGCGAACGCATCATCAACGAGGCGGCGCAGCGCTTCCGCAGCGAGGGCGTGGACGCCACCGGCCTGCAGACGCTGATGAAGGCGCTGGGCCTGACCCACGGCGGCTTCTACGCGCACTTCAAGTCCAAGGACGAGCTGGTGGAGATCGCCCTGCAGCAGGCCGCCGAGCAGTTGCGCCCGGTCGTCGACCAGCAGTTCGAGAAGGCCGATCCACTGCCTGGTTTCATCGACCAGTACCTCTCCCCCGGCCACCGCAACACGCCCGGCAAGGGCTGCCCGCTGCCGACCATTTCCGCCGAACTGGGCGCGCGCGGCCATGCCAGCAGCACCACCGACACCATTGTCCAGGCGCGGATCGACGCCATCGAAAAGGCGCTGCCGACCGAGCATGCCGAAGACGAGAGCGTGGCCCTGCTCGCCACCCTGATCGGTGCGCTGGTGCTGTCGCGCAGCGTGGCTGATCCGCAGCTGTCCGACCGCATCCTGGAAAGCACCCGCCGGCACCTGAAGCGCGAGATCGGCGCGGCGGAGTAAGCCTCCCAAAGCCGGCGCATGTGGCGCTTTCGCAGGGCGCATAACGCACCAGCGTTGTCCGCCGTTCAAGGGCCGGCGGACAACCTGTTCCAGGTTATTCGCCCTACGCTCCTGCTAGCGCTGGAGTCTGACTGTAGGAGCGAGCTTGCTCGCGAATCGCCCAGCACCGTGCCTTGCGGGTTCGCGAGCAAGCTCGCTCCTACGAAAAGCGTCCACGCCATTTCAAACCCGCATAAAAAAGCCCCGGCACAAGGCCGGGGCAAGCTTTTCGCCACTCAGTTACCCGATCAAGCCAGCGCCACGCCATAACGCTGCGCCGGGGCGCTGCGCGACAGGTTCGGCGCCATCTTCAGGCGCGCGGCGGTGAAGGCTTCGAATTCGCCCGCATCCGGCAGCGCCGGCAGGGTCACCACTTCACCCTGGGCCAGGCCGGCCAGGGCGGCATCGACCATGTGGTTCACGTCCATCAGCATTTCCGCCGGCAGTGCGGAGATATCGGTGCCGGCGCGGTCCCAGATCTCGGTGCGGGTGGCGCCCGGCAGCACGGCCTGGATGCGCAGACCCAGCGGTGCCAGTTCCTGCTGCATGGACTGGGTCAGGTTGAGCACGAAGGCCTTGGTGGCGCTGTAGCTGCCGTTGAACAGTTCCGGTGCCAGGGCCAGCACCGAGGCCACGTTGATGATGGTGCCGCGACCGCGCCCGGCGAAGGCCTTGGCAGCAGCGCCGGCCAGCCGCGCGGTGGCGATGACGTTGAGTTCGATCATGCTTTCCAGCCGGTCCAGGTCGGTTTCCAGCAGCGTGCCGTTGAGCGCCACACCGGCGTTGTTCAGCAGCAGGCTGAGGCTGGCGTCCTCGGCCAGGCGGGCCTCGATGCGGGCGCGGTCTTCGCGGCGGGTCAGGTCGGCCTTCAGCACATCCACCGAGACGCCGTATTCCTCACCGAGGCGCGCGGCCAGGGCCTCCAGGCGTTGCTGGTCGCGGGCCACCAGCAGCAGGTCGTAGCCCTGGGCGGCAAGGCGCTGGGCGTAGGTGGCGCCGATGCCGGAGGAAGCACCGGTGATCAGTGCGCGGCCCAGTTCGGATTTGGCATTCATGGTTCTTTCTCCAGGGAGGCGCTCGCCCCGCTTGCAGGATTGGGTGGGCCGGGTGGCCGTCTGGAATGTCCGGCCACTTGAATTATGGCCGTCATCTGATTGCGAATATTATGCCTATCATATTATCTGTCAAGGCCCTCCCTGCGGTGCTGACGAACGGCCAGGAAGTCGCTGGCAAGCCTTGCGCGGCGGGCGGCGGACGCCATCCGGCAGTTTAGGTTGCCCATTCCAGAGCGCCCGCGAGAGGCTCGCGGACGTCTCCACACAAGAACAATCCCGGAGCGTCACCTGCACCTTGCTGCCTGTCTACGCACCGGAGCGATCCGGAGGAGGACACATGCGATTGCGCTGCTTTTTCCTGGGATGTGTTTGGGATGAAGGGAATCTGACCGAAGTCGGCCGCGTGCCGATGCTCTGCCAGCGCTGTGCGCGCTGCGGTGCACAGCGGTATCTCAGTCCCGAGCCGGAAATCTGAGGCCGGCCCAAAGAAAATGCCCGGAGCACCTGCGTGCTCCGGGCATTCTGCTGTCGCTGCGTGAAGGTCAGCGGGCCACGAATCAGTTGGCCACGAACGCCTGGCTGGTGGTGATCGCCATGTCGCCGCCGGGCAGCTTCAGGTCGCCGATGCGCTCCAGGCTGTCGGCATCGAAGATCGCCACGTCGTTCAGGGTGCCGGTCAGGTACAGCTTGTTGCCGGCCTTGTTGGTCGACAGGCAGTAGTAGGAGTGGTCCAGGTTCGCCGCCTTGACCAGCTTCTGCTCCTTGATGTCGTACTTGGCCAGGCGGTTGAGCACGCCGTAGATGATGTTGCGGTCCTTGGCCGAACGGATGCCGCTGAAGTACACCTCGGTGACCGGGCCGAAATCCACGGTCTCGGTCTTGCCGGTGGCCAGGTCGATGTTGAAGAAGCCATACAGGAAGTCCGCCGTGGCCGGGTCCTGCTTGGCGTCCTTGAACTTCGCCGTGGTGTAGAGCAGCGAGAAGTCACGCGGGTAGGTCTGCTGGTTCCACACGTAGAGCACATCTGGCGGCGCGTAGTTGGGACGCTTCCAGTTTCGGCTGGGGATCACCACGTCGAACTTGCCGGTCTTCACGTCCACCTTGTAGATGTCCGGGCCCGCCACGTAGAGGGTGCCGTCGTCGCCGCTCTGCATGATGGTCAGCTGGCGCGGCGCCGGGAAGGTGCGCACCGGCTTGGCGTCCATGCCGTCGGCGACGGAATAGACCTGCAGGCGCGGCTGCTGCACCTCGTAGTGCTCGGCAAGGATCAGCGTCGGGTTGGCGATGGCGTAGATCTCCTTGCCGTCATGGCTGACGGTCATGGAGAACATCGCCCGCGCGTTCTCGCCCGGCTTCTGCGCGATGGTGGCGTGGAACACCGGTTTGCAGTCATCGAGCTGGATGCCGTAGATGTCCGCGTAGTGGTTGCTGAGGATGTAGACGGTCTTGCGGTCCGGCGACAGCTGGGTCATGCCCGGGCCGTAGGCGCCGGGGATGGTGCAGGTCTTGAACAGCTTGTCGGTCTGCATGTCGATGACGTGCAGGTTGTTCGGGTAGTTGGTGCTGATCAGGTACTCGTGGCCACTTTCCAGCGCCTTGCTCACGTCTGCGCCGGCGTCGGCGGCGAGAGCTTGCAGCGCGCAGGCCAGCGAGAGGCCGCCGAGCGCGGCGGCGAATGCTTTTCTGGACATGCAGGGTTTCCTCTTGTTCTTCTGGTCCATGCTCTTTGGGCCGATCATTTGTCGTCCGGGAATACGGTGCCGAGGTTGCGCCAGTTCTCGGCCGAGGCCTGCGCATCCTTGTTCCAGTCGGGATAGGTGCTCATCATGTCCGGCACCTGGGCCGGCCACCAGCAAGGGTCGGAGCAGCCGTAGAGGTCCGCTTCCATCGGCTGGCAGAGCGAGGACACGCCGCCGAACACGTCGACTTCCCAGCCCGGGTCGGTGGTCGCCGCGCAGCCGGCCACGGAGTTCATCGCCACCACGTCCTCGATGCGATCCTCGGCGGCGGCCTGTTCGAGCTTCTGTGCTTTGGTGTTGATCGCTTTCAGATGTTTCATGTCAGTGCGCCTTCCGCGGAGTGATGTGGCGGTCGATGAAGCTGGGGTTGGAAGCCATGATCCGGCTGTAGACCTCGATGCCGAAGTCGACCCAGTCCCTCATCAGTTCGCAGTAGTGGTAGGTGGGGTGTGCCGGGTCGCCGTAGCGCGCGTAGCTCTCGTGGTAGCAGCCGCCGGAGCAGAGGTTGCGGATATGGCAGCTGGCGCAGCCGGTGTCGGTGCGGTCCAGGCGCTGGGAGAGGAACTCGTTCAGCTCGGCCTGCTTCACCCCTTCATGCACGTTACCGAAGGTCGGCAGCGAAGAACCGGTGAAGCGGTGGCACAGGTTCAGCTCGCCCTTGTGGTCCACCGCCAGCATCTTCAGGCCGGCACCGCACGGCAGGGCCTTCTTCTGCCCTTCGTGGATATCGGTGATCAGCTGGTGCAGGTTGGAGAAGCCGATGTTGCGCCCTTCCAGCGCCTCGTCCAGGTAACGGCGGCCGAGGGCCTTCATGCCGGCGAAGACTGCCTTCAGCTCATCGGTGGTGAGGTTGTAGCTGCTGATGTCGCCCGAGGTGACCGGGGCGAAGCCGACTTCGGCAAAACCCATCTCGTTGAACAGATGGTTCCAGATGGTCTCGACGTCGGTGACGCCGGTGGTCAGGGTCACCCGCGCGCCAACCGGCCGCGCGGTATAGCGCGACAGCAGCATGTCGGCCTTGCGCCGCACCACGTCATAGGTGCCCTGCCCGCCCACGGTAATGCGGTTGCGGTCATGCACCGTCTTCGGTCCGTCGATGCTGATGGACAGACCGAAGCGATGGGCGTTGAGCCAGTCGACGATTTCCTCGGTGAGCAGCGTGGCGTTGGTGGTCATGACGAAGTCCACCGTCTTGCCCAGTTCGCCGAAACGACGCTCGCAGTACGCGACCATGTGCTCGATCAGCGGGCGGTTGGACAGCGGTTCGCCGCCGAAGAACACCACGGTGTAGCGCTGCTCGTCGGGGGATTCCTGGATCAGCATTTCCACCGAGGCCTCGGCGGTTTCCGCGCCCATCTTCTTGCCGGCGGAGGGTTTGTCCAGGTCTTCCTTGTAGCAGTAGGTGCAGCTGAGGTTGCAGCCGGTGTTGACGTTCAGCACCACGGTGTTGAGCGCGGTGCGGTCAACCTTCTTGATGCCGATTTCAGGGGTCAGCGGCGAGCCGTCGCTGACCAGCTCCAGCGCGATCAGCTCGCGCAGGGTCTCGTCGATATCCTCGGCAGCGAAACGCCCGGCCAGGCGCTGGGTCAGCTCGTCCGGCGAGCAGGCATGCCCGCGCAGCGCGTCGATGATCCCGCCGGTCAGCTCGTCGCTGGCGAACAGCGAGGAGCTGGGGATGTGGAACAACAGGCGGTCGGCGTCGACCTGCACTTCATGCAGGTTGCGTTCGACCAGATTCAAGATGGCGCCCATGGCGACCTCCCGGAACTTTCTTGTTATGCCCACCCTCGGGTGGGCCTCACGCGCTCAGTTCATCCGATACCGACGGTTACGGGATCGGCGGGTTGTTCCAACGCTGCACGGTGACGATCATGTGCCCTTCGCCCTTGTGCGGCTGGCCGGCGTCGTCCACCGCGGCGATCACCTTCAGGTTGCCGGCGTTGTTGGTCATCATCTTGCGTTCCGGGTTCGGGCCGGCGTCGCCGGGGGTGAAGATGCCGGTGGCGGCGTCCATCGCGCCTGCGAACTTCACGTCCTGGTCTTCCTTGGCGCGATCATCGAAAGGTTCGACCGACCACTGCGCCGGGAACACGCCGATGCGGAACGGCTTGCCGTCGGCGCCCTTGCCCCAGGCCTCGGCATCGAAGCTGCCCTGGACCTTGGGCGTGGAGCCGCCATTGCCGCCGATGCGGGCGATGGAGAACTCCGGCACCACCTTCACTTCGGCGATGTCCTTGTAAACCGCGAGGCTGCCGCCCTTGGCGGTGCCGACGCTGACGTCACGCTCGCCAACAGCAGCGCCATCGCTGGTCTTGACCTTGACGGTCACGCGCTCGGGCGTCTCGGAGACAACCGACAGCACCTCCACGCCCTTGCCGAACGACGGCTTGCCCTTCAGGCCGGTGCCGACCACGCTGACTTCGGTCTCCGCACCCGCCTTGATGTAGGCCGGCTGCACGCCCAGCACATGGCTGGTGCCGTCCTTCGCCGCGACGAAGTCCAGGCCGCGCTCATCGTGGGCCTTGTCGAACATGCGGCCCTGCATCTGGCCATTCAGTGCGGCGAACACCTGGCGCATGGTGACGTCACCGACGGTGACCGCGCCGCGCCACTCGTAGCCGTTGTAGAGCACTGCGCTGCCCTCGCCGCTGAACGGCGAGCCGTCGGCGTACTGGCCCTTCACGCTGACCTTGAAGGCGTCGTCGCCGTCCTTGCTCACGTTCATGCTGCCGGCCAGGTCGCCCTTGCCCGGCATGTGCCCGGCGAAGCTCCAGGCACCCGCCAGCGACTCGGCCTTGGGCCGGTTCTTCTGCCAGTCGGACCAGGCCTTGCTGTCCAGCGGGTAGCGCTTGGCCAGTTCCGGGACCATCTCTTTCTTCGCCAGGTCGAACCAGTCGCGGTCGCGGGCCAGGGCCTGGTATTCCAGCGACGGCCAGCGGCCGAGGTGGAAGTTCACCAGTTTCTCCCACTCCGCCGCCGGGCGGCGCTGCAGGGCGATGCGCGCACCGGAGTGACAGCGCGCGCACATCTGCTCGAAGTTCGTATCGAATTTCTCGACGGTGTTCAGCCGGCGCTCGAGGGCGTAGCGCACGCCTTCGGTCTCGCTGGGCGCCAGGCCCTGCTTGTCGGCGAGGAACTTGACCACCGAGCGACGTTCCTCGTCGGTGATCTTCAGGCCGTACATCACCTGCATGCGGGCGATGCTCATCAGCCAGCCTTCGGGGGTCTTGCGCTGGTGGCTGATGCGGCTGAGGGAATTGTTGCCTTCGGGCGTGTGGCACGCCTGGCACTTGGCGTTGATGATCGCCTGGCCTTCGGGTGCGGCCTGGGCCGTCTGGTGGAGCGCAAGGGCCAGTGCGGCCAGGGTTCCGGCACCCAGATAGTGCCGAAGTCGTGTCATCTTCAAGGTCAGGCCTCCTCGGTATTCTTGTTGGTTATTCGCGCCCACCGATGGGCTAAGAGCGAGCTCTTGAAAGCGGTTTTGCAGGTTGTGTGCCACTACTGCGCAAACCCCGCCGAATCAGGCTTTCGGCGGACTTTGCAGGCACGCCCGGCAGAGGACACCGGGCTGGCGTCGTCACATTTCGCGATTGCTGTCTAACTCTGAGACAGGGCCCGTGAGACACCCTGCGAAGCAGTATGGTCCGGCTGGCGCAAAGCGCCGCCCGCCGGCAGCAACAAGGCGCCGAACAGCATGGTCAGCAGGCCGACCCAGACCAGCGAGAGGAACGGGAAGCGCCGCACCACCACCACGCTCTCGATGTCGTCGCCGGGCTGTTTGAGCAGACGGGCCGAAGCCGGCACCCAGATCTGCAGGTCGCCGCTCCAGCCGCGGACAATGAACGGATGCAGCACGTAGCCGCGGTCCGAGGCGAAGCGCGCGTAGTGGTAGTCGAGGATTTCGCAGAGCTGGCGCACCGGGCCCTGGTAGGCCGGCGGGTTGCCGCGGCTGTCCTGGAACAGCGCGTGGCCGGCCAAGGTGCGGTCACCGTCACGCAGCTCCACCTTGGCCACCGCGTGGTAACCGGAGAAATCCGGGCGGCTGGCATCCGGCGAGACGCGCATCTGCAGTCCACCGATCACCGCGTGCCACTGCTCGAAGGAAGTGCCCGGCGGGATGCTGATCTGCTGGTAGCTGTTCAGCGCCGTGGCGGCCAGCCCGCCCACCAGCGCGATCACCGCACCGCCGTGCACCAGCGCCAGCCCGCCGCTGTAGCGCAGGTTGCCGAGGCGCCGGCTACGCCACATCGTCAGTAGGCCCCAGAGCAGGCAGCTGCCCATCAGGAAGGCGCCGCCCAGCAGCGCCGCATCCAGCCACGGCAGCACCCGCACGATGTTCTGCGAGAGCATGCCGTCGCCGTTGTAGCTGTCGTTGAGCCAACCGCCGTGCCAGCCGGTCCAGAGCATCACGGCCGCCATCAGCAGGGTCGCCAGCAAAGCCAGCCGGGGTCGCCCGCAACGGCGCAGGAAGCTGTAGCCGCCCATCAGGCCGAGCGCCGCCAGCAGCGGCACCACCCAATGCGCCAGGCTGTAGCCGTTGACGTCCCACTGGTCGAAGGCGCGGCGCAGGCTGTCCATCTCGGCGGTGGTGGCCCAGGCGGTCAGGGTTTCGAAGAACGGCTTCAGCTCGCTCGGCCGCTCCATCCCCAGCCACTCGTAGAGATGCGCCTGGAGCAGCGCACCGAGGGCCAACAGCCCGGTGCCGGCGAACAGGTAGATGGCCACGTCCAGCGTCCAGTCCGAAGCGCCACGACGTCGCCCTGCCCCCTTGCGCGAGCGCCACCCGGCCAGCAGGTAAAATGCCGCAAGCGCCAGCAGGATCGCCGCCAAAGCCAGGTGGCTGAGCCAGGAAGTGGTGCCGATGTAGCGGTGCGAGCTGGCGAGCACCGTGCTGCGGGTCACCGCCATGGCACCACAGGCCATGGCCGCCGCCAGCAGGCTGAGCGCCGGCAACAGGCGTGCGTAGGAGCCATCCGCACGCCAGCGGCGGGCACCGTGCAGCACCGCGCCGAGCAGCGCCCAGATGATGAAGGCCGAGGTCTGCACCGGGTCCCAGTGCCACAGCTGGCCGTAGGTGAAATCCTCCATGGCCCAGGCCATGCCCACGCCTATGCCGGCGCTGAGGATCAGCCAGGCGCGGCGGCTGTAGCGCGGCATCACCCAGGCGTAGGCGTGGCCGCCCCGCCCCAGCGCTTCCAGCGCGGCACCGGCAGGCGCCAGCACCCAGGCGTAGGCGCAGAGGATCAGCGGCGCATGCAGGGACATCCAGAAGGTCTGCAGGTGGGCGTTCATGCCCTGGCTCGGCTGCGCCGCCAGCCAGTCCGCCGGCGTCGCGCTGAAGGGCCCGAGCCAGGCGGCGGTGGCGACGTACCAGGCGGCGATCAGCGCCATGCCGCGCCCGGCCCAGCCCGGCAGCGAGGCTCCTTTCAGGGCGATGGCCATGCAGAAGGTGCCCAGCAGCAGCACCGTGCCCTCGTCACCGCCCCAGAGGTTGGAGAACTTCAGGTAGGCCGGCAGCGCCGCGCTGCTGTAGAGCCACGCGTAGCGCAACTGGAAGTGGTCGGCGACCAGGTGCAGCCCCAGCGCCAGGCAGGCACCACAGAGCGCGCCGACAGCCAGCGGCCAGGCCGGCGCGCGCCACTCCTGGCGGATGGCGCCAAAGACAATCAGTCCCGCCAGCCCCCAGAGCAACGCGTTGCCCACGCCGGGCAGCAGCCACAACAGCAGGCAGGTCAACGCGGCGGCCAACCCCGCGATCCACGGCAACGACAGGTGCATCCTCTTCAAGCCAGGCCTCCTTGTGCAGCGCCGACGTGGCGCAGGGCGAAACCCCGAGCGCTTCACGTTGCGTGCCAGTCGGAAAAGTCCTTGCGAAACAGCAGGCTACGCGCACTCCGCAGCCAAGGACTCGTGGCAGATCGCGACAGCTGTAGCAGTCTGAGACAGCCCTGACCGTTATAGACGATGGTCTAATTGCACGTCTCTCTCGCGAGGAAGTGCCCATCAACGAGGCGCCAGCCAGACACCTTGCCTCGACCGATCTGTCCAGAACAGGCGCCAATCCGCGCCAGCCGTGGCTTTGCCGGGTTCGGCGAGTGGCCGAATACGTGAGAACGATTATGCTTTCAGGTGACCTTGCGGCCTTTCGCAAGGCCGCCTGTTTTCAAGCTTTGCGCAATCCGTACGACCTGACATCAGCCCTGGGCTCGAGTGCGGTAACGGAAAATCGAGGGACTCCGGCCCAAAACAACAACAAGACGGAGACGAACATGGCGCAGACATACAGCCCGGCCGCGGGCAACGCTCCTCACAGCGGGATCACCAAGGAGGAGCGCAAGGTCATCTTTGCCTCGTCCCTGGGTACGGTGTTCGAGTGGTACGACTTCTACCTCTACGGCTCCCTGGCGGCGATCATCGCCAAGCACTTCTTCGCCGGGGTCAATGAAACCACTGCCTTCATCTTCGCCCTGCTGGCCTTCGCCGCCGGCTTCGCGGTGCGGCCCTTCGGCGCCATCGTGTTCGGCCGCCTGGGCGACATGATCGGGCGCAAGCACACCTTCCTCATCACCATCATCATCATGGGCGTCTCCACCGCTATAGTCGGCCTGCTGCCCGCCTACGCCACCATCGGCGTAGCCGCGCCGATCATCCTCATCACCCTGCGGCTGCTGCAGGGCCTGGCGCTGGGTGGCGAGTACGGCGGCGCGGCGACCTACGTCGCCGAGCACGCGCCCAAGGGCAAGCGCGGCTTCTTCACCTCGTGGATCCAGACCACCGCGACCCTGGGCCTGTTCCTCTCGCTGCTGGTGATCATGGCCTGCCGCACGGTGATGGGGAACGAGGCGTTCGAGGCCTGGGGCTGGCGGATTCCCTTCCTGCTGTCGATCCTGCTGCTGATCGTCTCGGTGTACATCCGCCTGCAGCTTTCCGAGTCGCCGGTGTTCCTGAAGATGAAGGAGGAAGGCAAGGCGTCCAAGGCGCCGCTGACCGAATCCTTCGGCCGCTGGGACAACCTCAAGGTGGTGATCATGTCGCTGCTCGGCGGCACCGCAGGCCAGGCCGTGGTCTGGTACACCGGGCAGTTCTACGCGCTGTTCTTCCTCCTGCAGACGCTGAAGATCGACGCGCAGACCGCCAACCTGCTGATCGCCGGCTCGCTGCTGCTGGGCACGCCGTTCTTCGTGTTCTTCGGCAGCCTGTCCGACCGCATCGGCCGCAAGAAGATCATCATGACCGGCTGCATCCTCGCCGCCCTGACCTACTTCCCGATCTTCCACGGCCTGACCCAGTACGGTAACCCGGACGTGTTCGCCGCCCAGGAGAAGAACCCGGTGACCGTGGTCGCCGACCCGAACGCCTGCTCCTTCCAGTTCGATCCGGTGGGCAAGGCGAAATTCGTCAGCTCCTGCGACATGGCCAAGAGCCTGCTGGCCAAGCGCGCCATCCCTTACGAGAACCTCAAGGCCGAGAGCGGCGCGATGGCCCAGGTGCACATCGGCGACAAGGTCATCGCCAGCTTCGAAGGGGCCGGCATGCCGGCGGCGGAGTTCAAGGTGCAATCGGAAGTCTTCACCGCGCAGCTCGCCGCCTCGCTGAAGGAGGCCGGCTACCCGGAGAAGGCAGACCCTTCGAAGATCAACCACCTGATGATGCTGGTGCTGCTGACCGTGCTGGTGATCTACGTGACCATGGTCTACGGGCCGATTGCCGCGTGGCTGGTGGAACTGTTCCCGACACGCATCCGCTACACCTCCATGTCGCTGCCCTACCACATCGGCAACGGCTGGTTCGGCGGCTTCCTGCCCACCGTCGCCTTCGCCATGGTGGCGGCCACCGGGGACATCTACTACGGCCTCTGGTACCCCATCGTCATCGCGGTGATGACGGCCATCCTCGGCATCCTGTTCCTGCCGGAGACCAAGGATCGGGAGATTACCGACTGACGGGTTGTGCCTCGCCAGAGAGCCCCTCTCCCTAACCCTCTCCCTTAAGGGAGAGGGGACTGTCCTGAGCTGCCGGACATCCCGAAGCTCGCCGGCTGACTCTGTGGAGCTGTCGGACGCCGGACGGCTCCCTCTCCCTTCAGGGAGAGGGCTGGGGAGAGGGAGCGCCCAGCTCCGAACTCTCATCTGAAAACAAGCCAGGATCGTCTCAGCCGCTGTCGCACAATGCGACAGCGGCTGTATTTCCGCTTGCCGAAAATTTCATTTAAATCCTTTAAATTCAATAAATTGAGATAAACCACCAGCCTTGGCACAGCCGTTGCGATGTTCGCCTCAGCACCTCCCGGACCGGGAGCACGAACAGACAACAAGAGGCCACCGCAATGCTCGCTTCCCTGCCCATCAAGCCCGAATCCCGCGCCTTCCTGCAGCGCGCCCCGAAGATGCTGATCGGCGCCGACTGGACCTCCGCCAGCGACGACGCCCTGATGGACCTGCGCAACCCGGCCACCGGCGAAGTGCTCTGCCAGGTGCCGGCCGCCACGCCCGCCGACGTCGACCGCGCCGTGCGCGCCGCGCGCCAGGCCTTCGATGACTCCGCCTGGAGCCGCACCCGTCCGCGCGAGCGGCAGAACCTGCTGTGGAAGCTCGCCGACCTGATGGAACGCGACGCCGACCTGCTGGCCGAGCTGGAGTGCCTAAACAACGGCAAGAGCGCCGCCGTCGCCCGCGTGATGGACGTGCAGCTGGCCATCGACTTCCTGCGCTACATGGCCGGCTATGCCACCAAGATCGAAGGCACTACGGTCGACGTGTCCATGCCGCTGATGCCCGACGGCGAATTCCACGGCTACATCCGCCGCGAAGCCATCGGCGTGGTGGGCGCCATCGTCGCCTGGAACTTCCCCCTGCTGCTGGCCTGCTGGAAGCTCGGCCCGGCGCTGGCCACCGGCTGCAGCGTGGTGTTGAAACCGGCCGACGAAACCCCGCTGTCCGCGCTGAAGCTCGCCGAGCTGGTGCTCGAAGCCGGCTACCCGGCCGGCGTGTTCAACGTGGTCACCGGCACCGGTATCACCGCCGGCGCCGCCCTCTCGCACCACCCGCTGGTGGACAAGCTGACCTTCACCGGATCCACCCCGGTGGGCAAGGAAATCGGCAAGGCAGCCATGGACAACATGACCCGCGTGACCCTGGAGCTGGGCGGCAAGTCGCCGACCATCGTCATGGCCGACGCCGACCTTGCCACCGCCGCCGCCGGCGCTGCCCAGGCGATCTTCTTCAACCAGGGCCAGGTCTGCTGCGCCGGCTCGCGCCTGTACGTGCAGCGCAAGCACTTCGACAACGTCATCGCCGACATCTCCGGCATCGCCAACGGCATGAAGCTGGGCAATGGCCTGGACCCGAGCATCGACATGGGCCCGCTGATCTCCGCCAAGCAGCAGAAGCGCGTGTTCGACTACATCGAACTGGGCCGAGGCAAAGGCGCCACCATCGCCTGCGGCGGCGAACAGTTCGGCCCCGGCTACTTCGTCAAACCCACGGTGATCGTCGACGTCGACCAGAAGAACCCGCTGGTGCAGGAGGAAATCTTCGGCCCGGTGCTGGTCGCCATGCCCTTCGACGACATCGAGGACGCCCTGCGCCGGGCCAACGACAGCCCCTACGGTCTGGGCGCGAGCATCTGGTCCAACGACCTGGCGGCGGTGCACCGCATGGTGCCGCGCATCAAGTCCGGCTCGGTGTGGGTCAACTGCCACAGCGCGCTGGACCCGGCGCTGCCTTTCGGCGGCTTCAAGATGTCCGGCGTCGGCCGCGAAATGGGCGCCGCCGCGATCGAGCACTACACCGAACTGAAATCGGTGCTGATCCGCCTGTAAGTGATGTAGCTGACCTGTAGGAGCGCGCCCTGCGCGCGATCGCGGGCGTGGCCCGCTGCTACAGGTTCACGCCGGTATCGAACCAACCTGTCTACCTCGCCCGCGCGGTCCCCCTGCGCGGGTCTTGCATCCCCCGGTCGCGGCAGCGCACGGGGGATTTTTTTGCCCTCAATCCCGATCCGGCGCGCCCAGCGGGAACAGCGGCCGGTGCGGTCGCGCCTCCTCCACCGCGCGGGCGAAGGACGGACGCGCCAGCAAGCGCGAGCGGTAGGCACGCAGCGTCGGGTACTGGTCGCCGATGGGATGGGTCCAGTCCGCATAGAACAGCGACGGAGCCGCGGCGCAGTCGGCGAGGCTGAAGCTGTCACCAGCCGCCCAGGTGCGCCCGGCCAGCTCCTCCTCCAGCCAGGCATAGGCCAGTTCCAGCTTGCTCACCGCATGGGCCAGGCCTTCGGCGCGCTTGCCTGCTTCGCCGCTCATGGCGCCCAGAACGGCATGCTGCACCGGAGTCATCACGTGCCAGTCGAAGAAGCGGTCGAGGAAGCGCACGTCCAGCGCCTTCAGCGGATCGTCCGGCAGCAGGCGCACCGGGCCGGGATGCTTGAGGTGCAGGTACTCGATGACGATGCTGGTCTCGGCGACGCTGTGCTCGCCGTCCAGCAGCACCGGAAACTTCGCAATCGGCCACAGGCGCAGCCAGTGCGCGCCGTTCTCCGGCTCATCCGGGCCGAGGCCGCGGAACTCGAAGGGCGTGGCGTTCTCGTAGAGGGCGATCAGCACCTTCTGCGTGTAGGAGGAAAACGGATGGCCGAACAGGATGAGGGACATGGCGGGTCACCTGAGGCAGACGAAAGTACTCAGCCTAGACCCGAATGCCGGCGGGCGAAGCGAGCATGACCGCCGATCCGATCGGGCCGCCGCGCAAGGCCGTTCGATGCGTACGGAACCCTCGTTCCAGAGAGGCCCATCGCCACCATGCCAGCAGCCGTCCATGTCGTTTTTGGTCATGCCCACGGCGATTTCGAGCAACTCGCCGCCCACCCGGTGCCTTAGCTTGAGCCCCGCGTGAAGCGCATTGCCGCACCCGGCCACGCGTCACCGCGCCCTGGATAACAATTTCAATAAAAGGCCGACAGATGAGTGCTCCCAGTGCAAAAGGCGCCAATGGCGATCTGGTGCAGGGCTTCAAGCCCCGTCACGTAACCATGCTCTCCATCGCGGGAATCATCGGCGCCGGCTTGTTCGTCGGCTCCGGCCACGCCATCGCCGCCGCCGGCCCCGCCGCCATCGTTGCCTACGCGCTCTCAGGACTGCTGGTGGTACTGGTGATGCGCATGCTCGGCGAGATGGCCGTGGCCAGCCCCGATACCGGCTCCTTCTCCGCCTACGCCGACCAGGCCATCGGCCGCTGGGCCGGCTTCACCATCGGCTGGCTGTACTGGTGGTTCTGGGTGCTGGTCATCCCCATCGAGGCCATCGCCGCCGGGGTGATCCTCAACAACTGGTTCCCGCAGGTCGAGACCTGGGTGTTCGCCCTGTCGATGACACTGCTGCTCACCGTCACCAACCTGTTCAGCGTCGCCAAGTACGGCGAATTCGAATTCTGGTTCGCCATGCTCAAGGTGGTGGCCATCGTCGCCTTCATCGGCCTCGGCGCCGCCGCGCTGTTCGGCCTGCTGCCGGGGCGCGAGGCCAGCGGCCTGAGCAAGCTCATGCACGAGCACGGCGGCTTCATGCCCAATGGCTGGACGGCCATCTTCAGCGCGCTGATCACTACACTGTTCAGCTTCATCGGCACCGAGGCAGTGACCATCGCCGCCGCCGAATCCAGCGACCCCAGCCGAAACATCGCCAAGGCCACCCGCTCGGTGATCTGGCGCATCAGCGTGTTCTACCTGCTGTCGATCCTGGTGATCATCTCGGTGGTGCCGTGGGACGATCCGCGTCTGGTGGAGATCGGCTCCTACCAGCGCGCGCTGGAGCTGCTGCACATCCCCAACGCACAACTGCTGATGGACCTGGTAGTGCTGGTCGCCGTGGCCAGCTGCCTGAACTCCTCGGTGTACATCGCCTCGCGGATGATCTATTCCCTGAGCCGGCGCCACGATGCGCCGGCCTTCATCCAGCGCACCTCCGCCGCCGGCGTGCCGCGCGCGGCAGTGATCGCCAGCACGCTGATCGGCATGTTCACCACCCTGCTCAACTTCTTCGCGCCCGGGCGGCTGTTCGAGTTCCTGCTGGCCAGCTCCGGCTCCATCGCCCTGCTGGTCTACCTCGCCATCGCCGTGTCGCAGCTGCGCATGCGCGGCATCCTGCGCCGGCGCAACCACCAGCTGGTTTTCCGCATGTGGCTGTTCCCCTGGCTGACCTGGCTGGTGATCGGGATCATCAGCTTCATCCTCGCGGTGATGTTCATCATGCCGACGCACCGCATCGAGGTGAGTTCGACCCTGGCGCTGACGGTGATCATCATCCTGCTCAGCCAGACCAGCCGGCGCAGTTCGCCCCACGCCCCATCCGCCCTCGGCCGTCGCGCCGTGCGCGGCTGAGCCGGTCACCAACCCACGCAGACGAGGTGCCGATTGGTCGAACGCCGCCAGTTCAGTGGGGCCATGCAGGGCCGCAACCTGCGCTACCTCGACGGAGATTCCAGGGAGCCCGGCCGCCTCGCACGGGTGGGTTTCCTGCTGCTGGAACACTTCTCCCTGCCCGCCTTCACCCAGGCGCTGGACACACTGGTCACGGCCAACCTGATCCGCACGCAGACCTTCGCCACCGAGACCTTCAGCCTCGACGGCGAATCCGTCACCAGCGACCTCGGTCTGGTGATCTGCCCCGGCGCCACACTGACGTCGGCGCAGCTCGCCGAGCTGGACCTGCTGGTGGTCTGCGGCGGCCTGCGCACTCACCTGCGCGCCATCCCGGAGCTGACCCGCCTGCTACAGGCAGCCGCCGACAAGGGCATCGCCCTCGCCGGCCTGTGGAACGGCGCCTGGTTCCTCGGCCAGGCCGGCCTGCTGGATGGCTACCGTTGCGCCATCCACCCGGAGAACCGCGCGGCGCTGGCGGAAATCGCCCGGCACAGCGAAGTCACCAGCGAGAGCTACCAGGCCGACCGCGACCGCCTCACCGCCGCCAGCCCGACCGGTGCCTTCAACCTGGTGCTGGAGTGGATCAACGCCCGCCATGGCCGCGAACTGGTGGACGCCATCGTCGACATCCTCGCCTTCGAGGAATCGCGCTTCCGCCGCACCCGCCCGGCACTGCACGAGAAGCTCAGCGAGCCGCTGCGCGAGGCGATCAACCTGATGAGCGCGAACATCGAGGAGCCGCTGAACCAGGACCAGCTTTCACGCTACGTAGGCCGCTCGAAACGGCAGATCGAGCGGCTGTTCCAGGAGCAACTGGGCACTACGCCGGTGCGCTATTACCTGGAGCTGCGCATCACCGAAAGCCGCCGCCTGCTGCAGCATTCCAGCCTGCCGATGTACGAGGTCGGCCTGGCCTGCGGCTTCGTCTCGCCCAGCCATTTCAGCAAGTGCTACACGTCGTTCTATGGCTACTCGCCGTCAAAGGAAGCCCGCTTTGGTTGCGTGAAGGCGCAGCGAACCGTGTAGGACAGACGTTGGGCTGTTCGCGAGCAAGGACTGGGCGTCCCCCTCGGTCCTACAAAGAGCCCTTACGCCCCCCAGAAGTTAGCTCGGTTCGTAGGGCGCATAACGCGCCAGCGTTATCCGCCGCAAGGTAATCGGCGGATAACCCGTTCCGGGTTATGCGCCCTACGTGTCTGGCTTTGGCTTTGCAGAAGATTTCCAGCGAAACATCCGCGCATGCCGACTGCCCCGTTCAGGAGGCCTCGTTGAAGCGGAGTTTCAGGGGTTGAGCGGCATGGATGCCGCGAGAGCGGCGATGGGCCAGGGATGGCCCTTCGACGCGTGCCCCTGAAACTTCGCTGCAACGAGGGAATTTTTCGCCTAAGCGAAAAACCGGATGTCCGGGGCAAGACCTTTGCCTTCTTTGGGTCGTTTGCCAAAGAAGGTCGCCCGAGGGGGCGAAATAGAAAGCCTGAGCGCACACCAAAGCGGCGCAGGAACACCCAAGCCAAGGCAGCAGAACGGCAGCACCGGAGCAAAAGAAAACGCCGGCGCTACCGGCGGATCGCGGGCATGGCCCGCTCCTGCACGACGGAGCCGGACGCGTCCGATTGACACCCGCTACCCGAGTCCCTACCGTTGCCCCGCTGCCCCAGATGGGCAGACGGGATTGGCGTCCCGTTCAAGAGAAGGTGCATGAACCTTGGTTCAGCTCCTCGCATGGTTGCACCCGCGTTATGGGAGGGCCGTGCAGGGCATCTTCGGATGCGCCGTTTTCTCTTGACGGTACGCCAACCTGTACGGTCCGCCCACCCTGATTGGCGTCGGGGCGCGGTCACTCAAATCTCAAGAGATGCAATCCATGACCTTCGCCGCACCCACCCTGCTCCACCTGAACGACGACATCACCGCACTGTCATTACGGGATGCCGCCGACGGCCGCCATCACGCGCTGCGCCAAATGCTCGGTTTCCTCTCCGGCATTGGCGATCATGGGAATCCTTCTTCGGAGGTGCTGGCCGGCGTCTTCTCCTGCCTGCAATACCTCGCGGACGACTCTGCCCATCTCTACACCGCTGCCGACAGACTGCGGTCGTAGGATGGGTGGAGCGGCGCTGGAACACCCAATCCAACGCAACAAACCTGCAATACCAGAGCAAGACAAAACGCCGGCCCTGCCGGCGGGTCGCGGGCATGGCCCGCTTGTATGGCGTTAGGGTAGGAACCTGTCGGGGGTGGAGGGACAAGACCCGCTTCTGCAAGCCAGACGGTAGGAGACT
>NZ_JALJXP010000017.1 GCF_024170165.1 Pseudomonas nitroreducens
CCGCGCTGAAGCGCGTTCGGCTGACGCCGTCGAGTCCAGGTCGCGGAGCCAGAATTCAAAGCCCTCGGCACATGCCGGGGGCTTTTTTATTGGGCTGGAGAAATGCAGTCCCATGAAAAAGCCGGTCACTGACCGGCTTCTTCATTTCGACAGGCAAAGACTCAGAGCGAAATCCTGTCCCGGTTCTTGTCCAGGGTACCCTTGCCGATCCCCTTCACTTCCAGCAACTGATCCACCGTCGTGAACGGCCCATTGCTGGTCCGGTAGTCGACAATGGCCTGGGCCTTCACCTTGCCGATGCCCTTCAGGGACTTCTGCAGCTCTTCGGCGGACGCCGTGTTGATATTCACTGCCTCGACCTGGGACACGGGCGCCTTGGCAGCCGGAGCCGGCGCCTCAGCCACCGGCTTGGTGGCAGGCTGGGCACTGGTTGCTGCCTGGGCGGCACTACCGAAAGAGAGGCTGGCGAACAGGATCATGCTGGCGACGGAAAGCAGCTTCTTATTCATGGATCATATCCTTGCATGAATGACTTTTAGGCAGGCGCGGACGCGCTGCCTGAAAGAACATATCGCCAGGAATACCCATGAGAACGTCGGTTTAGAGAGTCAGCGGCAGTTTCCGGCGTCGCCGACAGAGTGCGGAGAAAGGGCTGACAAAGCTCGCAGACACGGTATTCACCGCGCCTGCTAGAAGCCCTGGATCAGGGCTCCATCCGTCGCTGCTGATGGATCAGGTCGACGATCTCGCCCTCGGGGCAATAACCGCTGACGGTTTCCCGCAACAGTTGCCGCACCCGCGCGTAGTTGCCCTGATCCACGGCCTTGAGCAGATCCGCCAGGACGAGCTTGAAGCTCTCCCAATGCATCAGCTCCTCGTTGGCCTTCATGATCATCGGATGCTCGGTGGCGCTGACGTTGTCGCCGATCAGCAGCTCCTCGTAGAGCTTCTCGCCGGGACGCAGGCCGCTGAACTCGATGGAGATATCACCGTGGGGCGTCCGCTCGGAGCGCACGCTAAGGCCGGACAGGTGGATCATTCGTTCGGCCAGTTCGAGGATTTTCACCGGCTGCCCCATGTCGAGCACGAAGACGTCGCCGCCGCGCCCCATGGAGCCGGCCTGGATCACCAACTGAGCCGCCTCGGGAATGGTCATGAAGTACCGGGTGATGCCCGGATGGGTCACGGTGACTGGCCCGCCACGCTTGATCTGCTCGCGGAACAGCGGGATGACCGAGCCGGACGAGCCCAGCACATTGCCGAAGCGGACCATGGTGAATCGGGTCTTGTTGACCTGGTGCACGCCGGACTTATCGCCGAACAGCACCGGCGCGGACTCCTGGCTCAGGGCCTGCAGGATCATCTCCGCCAGACGCTTGGTACTGCCCATGACATTGGTCGGGCGCACCGCCTTGTCGGTGGAGATCAGCACAAAGTGCTCGACACCGGCCTGCACCGCCACCTGAGCGGTATGCAGCGTCCCCATCACGTTGTTCAGCACCCCCTCGGAGATGTTGTGCTCGACGATGGGCACGTGCTTGTAGGCCGCGGCGTGATAGACCGTGGCGACCTTCCAGGTGCGCATCACGTCCAGCAGTCGCTCGGCACTGCGCACGGAGCCAAGGATCGGCACCAGCTGCACCGCGAGGGACTCGCGCTTGATGCGGTTTTCCAGCTCCTGGTGCACACGGTAGAGGTTGTATTCGCTGTGCTCGAACAGCACCAGCACGGTGGGCGAAGAACCGAGGATCTGGCGGCAGAGCTCCGAACCGATGGAACCACCGGCACCAGTGACCATCACGACTTCGCCACGAATGCAGTGCTCGAACAGTTCCTTGCGCGGCTCGACCGCGTCACGCCCGAGCAAGTCCGCAATATCCACTTCCTGGATGTCATCGACTCGCACACGGCCGTTCGCCAATTCGATGAACCCCGGCACGCTTCGCACGTGAACCGGGTAGGGCTCGAGCAGACCGAGGATTTCTCGACGCCGGGCACGGGTTGCAGACGGGATCGCCAGCAGCACTTCCTGCACGCCGGTCTCGTCGATCATCTGCTGGATATGCTTGGGCTTGTAGACACGCAGGCCGGCGATGATGCGGTTGGCAATCTCGTCATCATCATCGATGAAGGCCACTGGGCGCATCGCGCGCCCCAGGCGCAACGCCGCGACCAGCTGGTTGCCCGCCGAGCCCGCACCATAGACGGCGACCTTGGGCAGCCCATCCTGCTGCTTGAGGAATGGCACAGCCTGCACCGCGCTGTACCAGTCACCCATGAAATATTGGCGCATGGCCAGGCGCAGGCCGCCGATCATCAGCAGGCTCAACCACCAGTAGTTCAGCACCAGCGAGCGCGGAACCGCTTCGGTCACCGAGCGGTTCCAGTAGACCACCAGCGACAGCAGCAACGCAGAGATCGTTACCGCCTTCCAGATGGCGATCAGCGCGTCATTGCCCAGGTAACGCATTACCGCCCGGTACATACCGAAGCGGATGAACAGCGGAATAGCCACCGCTGGCGCCGCCGCGAACAGCCAGCCATGCACCCGGAACGGGTATTCCAGATCGTCCGTACCCAGCCGCACGATGAACGCCAGCCAAAGCGCGAACCACACCAGGAAAACATCGGTGGTGACCTGCAGTAACCGTTTGTTTCGTCTCGGAAGCCTCAGCAGGCGTTCTCGGAGCATCAGCGCTTGTCCTTAAATCCCGAGCAGACGAAATCATCCACCCGTTACATTGACCACCAATTCCGGCGGAGTTCAGCTCACATCCTGTTCATCCGGACGACCTGCGCCCAGATGAGCTACGACAAGCACCAAGGGAGCATAGGCCACAATCAGCCCCAGCAAACCCGAAACATGTCCCAGTGCGACCAGCAACGCCAGCGGCATGAGCCACAGCACGTTGATCGCGGTGACCACCAGCGACACCCGCAAGTGGCTGCCGTAACGGCGCGATGCACGCTGGTAGGCATGACTGCGATGCGCCTCGTGGACGCGCTCGCCACGAATCAGGCGGTGGATCAGGGTAAAGGTGGCGTCCACCACAAACACCCCGAGCAGGATCAGCCAACTCCAGATCAGCGGTGCGGACACCGTCCCCGCCTGCAGCACAACTCCCCCGAGAATCAAGCCGAGGAAACCACTGCCGGCATCCCCCATGAAGATCCGCGCCGGCGGGAAGTTCCAGACCAGGAACCCTGCGGTCGCCATGCCCAGGATCAACGGCAACCAAACCAGCTGCGACCCTCCGAGGAACCATCCGCAAAGAGCCCCGCCCAGGCAGACACTGATGGCTTCCAGGCCGGCAATCCCGTCGATGCCGTCCATGAAGTTGTACAGGTTGAGCAGCCAGACCAGGAACACCACGCCCAGCAGGTCGCCGGCCAACCCCAGATCCAGAGTGCCCCACGGCATAGCCAGCGCAGGCAGCCCGCCCAGCCAGCCAAGCAGCCAGAACGCCGCGACAAAATGCCCCAGTAGCCGCCAGCGCGCAGGAATATGTCGGTGATCGTCGAGGAAACCAATGACCGCCACCAGGGCCCCGGCAGGCAGCAGGGCCAACAGGCTGCGCCCGTCCACAGCACCGAGAACACCAGCCAGCGGCAGGCAGCCCAGGAAACCCAGCACGATGGCAACGCCACCACCACGCGGCGTGGGAATCTGGTGTGAACTGCGGGCATTGGGAATGTCCATGATGCTGCGCGCCAGTGCATAACGACGCACGCCAGCAGTCATCGCCCAGGATGCGACGAACACGGACGCCAGCAGAATACCCATGCTCATCGCCCCAACTCCTGAGCACATCCCTGCACAGTTGCTCGCAGGGCCTGCTCGACGCTGACCGGCGGAGTCCAGCCCAGTCGACTGCGCGTCGTGGAAATATCCACCTGCAGCGATCCCAGCAAGCGCTGGACCTGCTGGCTCCGCCCGGTCAGCAGACCCAGCAGGCGCAGCAACGCGGAGGGAACCGGCAGCAGCCACGGGCGAACCCCCAGAGCCTTGCTCAGACTACGGCACAGCTGTGCCGTCGACAAATCTTCACCGTCGCTCACCAGGAACACCTGCCCGGCGGCTGCCGGATGGCGTGCGCAAAGCAGCAGCAGATCGACCAGATTGTCCCGCGCGACCAGACTGCGGCGATTGTCGATGGAGCCGAAGGGCAGCGGCAGGCGACGCTGCAAGGCGCGCATCAGGCTGGCGAAGTTGGCTTTCACGCCCGGGCCATAGACCAGCGGCGGGCGCACCACGACGACCTCGAACCCGGTCTGCCGGGCAACATCGAACAGGGCCTGCTCGGCTTCGAGCTTGGACTGACCGTAAGGGTCCTGCGGTTTCGGCTCGGCGTCGGCAGTAAAGGGATGACCCGGAACAGTCTCCTCACCATTGACCTTGATCGAGCTGACAAAGACGAAGCGCTTCACACCGGCTGCCGCGGCCTGCTGCGCCAGATGCCGGGTCGCTTCGACGTTCACCGCGCGAAACTCGGCAAGCGGGTCCGCAGCCCGCTCATCCATGACATGAACGCGGGCAGCGCAGTGGATCACCACGTCGATCCCTTGCAGCGCCTGTGTCCAGGATTGAGCCACGCTCAACCCGTCGATGAGCGCCACTTCGACGCTTTCGGGGTATGGCGCGATGGCGCCACGCTGGGCGACGCGAACCTGCACATGATCTTCCCGGCACAAGCGCGCCAGTACGCCGCGGCCGACAAAACCGCTCGCGCCCGTGAGTAGAACCTTCAATCCGGTACCTGCAGAACCTGACGCCCGCGGCGTCTTCCATGTTTGAGCGAACGCGTCAGAGCGGCGTAATGACCGGCCGCAGCGCATTCCAGGCGTGGCAACTGGGACATTGCCAGTGCAGTTCGCGACCGGCAAAACCACACTTGCCGCATCGATAACGCGGCATTGTCTTATACAACCCGATGATTATTGGAGCGATTTTTCCCGTCGCAGAATCTTTTTCAGTGTCGCTCCCCACCACTTCCAGGTATTCGCCCACGCCTTGCCAGGAAGGATGGCGCTCCACCCGCTCCAACAGGCTTTCACGCCAACTGGAAGCACGTCCCGGCTGCTCGTTTTCGGCCAACAGTGCGAGGATCGCCGGAGGTACTTCCTCAACCTCCGCCAGCTCCCGCAAACAAGCCAGCACCTCGGGCCGGGCCAGGCCGTCGTGGCGACGCAGCAGCGGAACACACTCGCCGAGGAAGGCCTTGGCATCGCTCGCCAGCTCGCCGATGGTAGCGACGGCAGCAGCCGGATCCTTGCGCCACAACTCGCAGTCCAACCGCATCAGCAAAGCGCGGACACAGCGCCTGTCGACGCGACGAGCCTCGCGCAGCAGTTCCTGCATGGCGCTGCGATCCCCGGTCTTGGCTTTCTCCTGAGCGAGCTCGCAGTAATAGTTGGCCAGCGCGGCGCTCAGCTCGGGCCGACTGGGCACCAGCCGGGCAGCCAGCTCGATGGCGCGCGACCAGTTTTTCTCGCGCTCGCAGATCAGCCGCTGCTCATCGAGTGCCTCGAGGGAGATGGGCTCATCACGCTGCCGGGTCAGCTCGTCGAGCAACTCTTCGGCGCTGCCGAGCAAGCCGCCAGCAATGTAGTCGCGGGCCAGTTCCAGACGCACCTGCGCCACCAACGAGCCATCCTCGCCGGCGCGGCCCAGAAGATCCTGGTGAATGTGGATGGCTTTTTCGATATCGCCGCGGCGGCGGAACAGATTGCCAACGTGCAGGTGGCTTTCAAGCGTTTCCGGGCTGACGACCAGGCCCTGGGAAAGGCTTTCCAGGGCATCGTCGGAATGTCGCTCCAGCACCAGCAGGTTGTGCATGCTGTGGACGCGCGCCTGGAGGTTTGAGTCGGGCGCTGGCCGGGTTCGGGAAAGAGAGCGACGCCCCATCCACCAGCCGATGGCCAGGGCACAGAAGAAGAACAGCGTGGCGATGACGCTAGGCATGGTCCGTCAGCGACTTTTCACGCAACGCGTCATTCTCCTTGCGGAAACGGCTGACTTCGGAGCGCAGCCCGGTCATACGGACGTGCGTCCTGGCGCGGAAGGGAATGCTCAGCAACAGGCCGATCACGCCGCCGACAATGAAGGCAAGAGAGATGAAGACCACCAGCGGCCACTGCGGCGACTGCCAGCCGAGGAAGGTCAGCTGCGCGGGCTGCAGGTTTTCCAGGACGAAAACCACGACGACGGCGGCCAGGACCAGCAGCGCCAGAATCAGCAGGAAACGTTTTGCCCGAAGCATGGACACTCCTTCTTGAAGACGGATACCCCGGGGTCACTCGGGTTCGTTGACGCGGTCGCGCAGCTCCTTGCCGGGCTTGAAGTGCGGGACGAACTTGCCGTCCAGACGCACGGACTCGCCGGTCTTCGGATTGCGGCCAGTGCGCGGCGCACGGTAATGCAGCGAGAAGCTACCGAAACCCCGGATTTCGATGCGATCCCCAGTCGCCAGAGCCTGGGACATTTGCTCAAGCATGGTCTTGATCGCCAGCTCCACATCCTTTGCGGAAAGCTGCCCCTGATGGGTGACGATTCTCTCGATCAACTCCGACTTGGTCATGGTTTTCCCTTCTTTTTCAAGCGGCTAGATCAGCTCTAGGTTCTTTTAGCATGCTGGTCATGCTTTGAACAGCCCGAACGGGAAGGATGTGTTTTCATCCGGTCAAGTAGCTCGCCAATAAAAAATGGCCGCCCCCGGGGAGGAGATCGGCCACGGTCGCGCCCAGGAGCGGGAGGACGCGCAAGCAGGAAACAGGATCAGGCGATGGCGGCGAGCTGTGCCTTGGCCTTGGCCAGGCCCTTCTCGGCAAATTCTCCGCCCATGTTCAGGCCTTCGGCATGGATGAAGGTCACGTCGTGGATGCCGACAAAGCCCAGCGCCTGGCGCAGGTAGGGTTCCTGGTGATCCAGCGCGCCGCCGGCATAGACGCCACCGCGACTGGTCAGGACGAAGGCGCGCTTGCCCGTGAGCAGGCCCTGCGGGCCGGTCTCGGTGTACTTGAAGGTGACGCCGGCGCGCAGCACGTGGTCGAGCCAGGATTTCAGAGTGCTGGGGATGGCGAAGTTGTACATCGGCGCAGCCAGGACCAGCACATCGGCCGCCTGCAGTTCGGCGGTCAACTGGTTGGAACGTTCCAGCGCGGCGCGTTCGATCTCGCTGTGCTCCTGCGCCGGCTTCATCCAGCCGCCCAGCAGGTTGGCGTCCAGGTGCGGCACCTGCTCGATGGCCAGGTCGCGGACCTGGATGTCGTCGGCCGGGTGAGCGGCCTGCCACTGGGCGATGAAATCGCGGGTCAGCTGGCGGGAAACGGAACCTTCCTGACGGGCACTGCTTTCGATAACCAGAACGCGGGACATGGACTGGACCTCCATCGGTCGTTGAATGTGTCGATGGAGGCCATCCTAAAGATGAACAAATCGATAAAAAAGCGTAAATACTCGCTTCAAATTATCGAATAAATTGATTTCTTTCCTGACTGCTTCTAGTCTTGTCGGGGAATCAGGAAGGATTGCAGGTCAGCTTGATACGCAGCTTGATCACTGCGCGGCTGAAGCTGGAAGTCAGGTTGGCCTCCTTGCCGGGTGCAATGGTGGCCTTGCGCACATGGGGCGTCTCTGGACCGTTGACGAAGACCGCGGTACAGGTCACCGGTTGCTGGCCGCCGTTGCGCAGGAGGATTGCTCCCATCTGGTCGCCGATATCCTGCGTCTCGATATCCATCTCGGTGCCGTTGAGGCTCTTCTGCACTTCGATGGGATAGGCCAGGGCGGTCAGCGGCAACATGGCCAGAACGGCACAACAGAATTTTTTCATGGCGGTCTCTTGTTGGTCTTCTGCGGACCGCCAGAGTAGACAAGAGGAAGCGAGGATGAAAGCGCCCCGCGTTACCCTGGATCAGTGGAGAACCCTGCAGGCCGTGGTCGACCACGGCGGCTTCGCCCAGGCGGCTGAAGCCCTGCACCGTTCGCAGTCGTCGATCAGCTACACCGTGGCGCGCATGCAGGAGCAGCTCGGTGTGCCGCTGCTGCGCATCGACGGACGCAAGGCCGTGCTCACCGAAGCCGGCGAAGTTCTGCTGCGCCGCTCGCGGCAACTGGTGAAGTCCGCCGGCCAGCTGGAAGAGCTGGCCCACCATATGGAACAAGGTTGGGAACCGGAAGTGCGGCTGGTCGTCGACGCCGCCTACCCCACCGTGCGCCTGGTGCGCTCGCTGTCGGCCTTCATGCCGCAGAGCCGCGGCTGCCGCGTGCTGCTGCGCGAAGAAGTGCTGTCGGGCGTGGAGGAGGCGCTGGTACAGGGTCATGCGGACCTCGCCATCAGCGGCCTGAACATTCCCGGCCACCTGGGCGCCGACCTGTCCATCGTCGACTTCGTCGCCGTCGCCCACCCCGATCATCCGCTGCATCGCCTGCAACGCGAGGTCACCCACCAGGACCTGGAAACCCAGATGCAGGTGGTGATCCGTGACTCCGGCCGCCTGCAGCCACGCGACGTCGGCTGGCTCGGCGCCGAGCAGCGCTGGACCGTCGGCAGCCTCGCCACCGCCGCCACCTTCGTCAGCAACGGCCTGGGCTTCGCCTGGCTGCCGCGGCACATGATCGAGCGCGAACTACGCGACGGCCAGCTCAAGCCGCTGTCGATGAAACAGGGCGGCGTGCGCGAGAGCCGCTTCTATCTTTACCCGAACAAGGAAAAGCCCCTGGGCCCGGCCACGCAGATCCTCGTGGAGCTGCTGACCACCTTCGCCAACGTGCCCCTCGACGCCCATTTCGCCGCCCCGGAAAGCCCGGCCTGAAGCCACAGGCCGCACGAACAAGGAGCCCGCCATGCCGTTCTTCGACCACTCGGGTCACCGCCTGCACTACGAGGAAAGCGGATTCGGCACGCCGGTGCTGCTGGTGCACGGGCTCGGCTCCAGCACCCGCGACTGGGAATACCAGGTGCCGGAGCTGGAGAAACATCATCGGGTGATCACCCTCGACGTGCGTGGCCACGGCCAGTCGGACAAACCGCGCCAGCGCTACAGCATCGCCACCTTCGCCGAGGACGTGATCGCCCTGCTCGACCACCTGAGCCTGGGCCGCGTGCACCTGGTGGGCATCAGCATGGGCGGCATGATCGGCTTCGAGCTGGCCACCCGTTGGCCGGAGCGGCTGAACAGCCTGACCATCGTCAACAGCGCGCCGGAAGTGAAACCGCGCAGCCTGCGCGAATACCTGGAAGTGGCGCGCCGACTGTTCCTCGCCCACGTATTGGGCCTGGACACCGTGGGCAAGGCACTGGGCAGGATGCTGTTCCCCAAGCCCGAACAGAGCGACCTGCGCCACAAGATCCAGCAACGCTGGCCGCAGAACGACAAGCGCGCCTACCTCTCCAGCCTGCACGCCATCATCGGCTGGGGTGTGCAGGAACGCCTGGCGCGCATAACCTGTCCAACCCTGGTGATCAGCGCCGACCGCGACTACACCCCGGTCTCGCTCAAGCAGGCCTACGTCGGGCGCATGCCCAACGCGCGCCTGGTGGTGATCGAGGACTCGCGCCACGCGACGCCGCTGGACCAGCCGGAAAGATTCAATTCCACCCTGATCGATTTCCTCGATCAGGTCGACCATCCCTAGAACCTCAGGAAACATCCGCCAAATGACCCTGTTCAAACGCTTCCTGCTCGCTGCCTGCTCCCTGGTCCTGGCCGGCTCGGCATTCGCCGCCGACGCCAACAAGCCGCACGTCCTGCTGTCCACCACCTCGGGCGAAATCGAAATCGAGCTGTACGCCGACAAGGCACCGATTTCCGTGAAGAACTACCTGTCCTACGTCGACAGTGGCTTCTACAACGGAACCATCTTCCACCGCGTCATCCCCAACTTCATGATCCAGGGCGGCGGCTTCACCGAAGCCATGAAGGAGAAGGACACCCAGGCGCCGATCAAGAACGAGGCCGACAACGGCCTGCTCAACGAGCGCGGCACCCTGGCCATGGCGCGCACCAGCGACGTCAACTCCGCCACCAGCCAGTTCTTCATCAACCTGACCGGCAACGACTTCCTCAACCACGGCTCCCGCGACTTCGGCTACGCCGTGTTCGGCAAGGTCGTGCGCGGCATGGGCGTGGTCGACCAGATCGCCGGCGTGAAGACCGGCAACAAGGGCATGTTCCAGGACGTACCGACCACCCCGGTGGTCATCCTCTCCGCCAAGCGTCTGTGATTCTGCGCAGACACGGCTGACGGAGGCCATTCAAGGCGAGCCCGGGACGGGCTCGCCGACACAACCCGAGAGCCATCATGCTTTACCGTCGTTTCGAGCGTCTGATCGATCCCTTCCGCGACGTCCCCGAGCGCATGCCGCCTTCCGACGTCGTCCGCTTCTACGTCTACTACCTGCGTCAGGTCTGGCCGGTCTTCCTCGCCCTGCTCTTCGTCGGGCTGATCGTTGCACTGATCGAAGTTGCGTTGTTCAGCTACCTGGGGCGCATCGTCGACCTCGCCCAGGGCACAGCCCCCGCCGACTTCTTCACCCTGCACGGCCGCGAGCTGATCTGGATGGCCGTGGTCGCGCTGGTCCTGCGCCCGGTGTTCAACGGCCTGCACGATATGCTGGTGCACCAGAGCATCAACCCCAGCATGACCAACCTGATCCGCTGGCAGAACCACCGCTACGTGCTCAAGCAGAGCCTGGGCTTCTTCCAGAACGACTTCGCCGGGCGCATCGCCCAGCGCATCATGCAGACCGGCAACTCCCTGCGCGACTCCGCGGTGCAGGTGGTCGACGCCATCTGGCACGTGCTCATCTACACCGTCAGTGCCCTGGTGCTGTTCGCCGAGGCCGACTGGCGCCTGATGATCCCGCTGGTGCTGTGGGTCATCGGTTACGTCGGCGCGCTGGGCTACTTCATCCCGCAGGTGAAGCAGCGCTCGGTGATCGCCTCGGATTCGCGCTCGAAACTCATGGGCCGGATCGTCGACGGCTACACCAACATCACCACCCTCAAGCTGTTCGCCCACACGCGCCAGGAAGAGGACTACGCCCGCGAAGCCATCGACGACCAGACCCGCAAGGCCCAGCGCGCCGGGCGCGTGGTCACCTCGATGGACGTCACCATCACCATCTTCAACGGTCTGCTGATCGCCGGCACCACGGGCCTCGCCCTGTGGCTGTGGACCCAGTCGCTGATCTCGGTGGGGGCCATCGCCCTGGCTACCGGCCTGGTCATCCGCATCAACAACATGTCGGGCTGGATCATGTGGGTGGTCGGCGGCATCTTCGAGAACGTCGGCCAGGTGCAGGACGGCATGCAGACCATCGCCCTGCCCCGCCAGGTGATCGACGCCCCCGACGCCAGGCCGCTGCTGGTGAAGCACGGCGAAGTACGCTTCGACCAGGTGAACTTCAGCTACGGCAAGGGCGGCGGCCTGATCAGCGGCCTCGACCTGACCGTGCGCCCCGGCGAGAAGATCGGCCTGGTCGGGCCGTCCGGCGCCGGCAAGTCGACCCTGGTGAACCTGCTGCTGCGCCTCTACGACCTGGAAGGCGGGCGCATCCTGATCGACGGTCAGGACATTGCCCACGTGACCCAGGAAAGCCTGCGCGCGCAGATCGGCATGGTCACCCAGGACACCTCGCTGCTGCACCGCTCGATCCGCGACAACCTGCTCTACGGCCGTCCGGACGCCGGCGAGGCGGAGCTGCAGGATGCAATACAGAAGGCCCGCGCCTCGGAGTTCATCCCGCAACTGAGCGATGCCGAGGGGCGCTTCGGCCTCGACGCCCACGTCGGCGAACGCGGCGTGAAGCTCTCCGGCGGCCAGCGCCAGCGCATCGCGATCACCCGCGTGCTGCTCAAGGATGCGCCGATACTGATCCTCGACGAAGCCACCTCGGCGCTGGACTCGGAAGTCGAAGCGGCGATCCAGGAAAGCCTGGAGACCCTGATGCAAGGCAAGACGGTGATCGCCATCGCCCACCGCCTCTCGACCATCGCGCGCATGGACCGCCTGGTGGTGCTGGAACACGGTCGCGTGGTCGAGAGCGGCAGCCATGCCGAACTGCTCGCCCATGGCGGGCTGTATGCGCGACTGTGGCGGCACCAGACCGGCGGGTTCGTCGGGGTGGATTGAGCGCGTCCGCTGCACAACCATTCGCGGTTGTGCAGCGGAGCCACCCTGCAGGAGCGGGCCATGCCCGCGATCGCGCCCATATGGCGCTACTACAGCGTGCGCAACGGCATCCCTTACCTGTAGGAGCGAGCTTGCTCGCGAACAACCCGAGCATCAGCGCCGCCGGGAGGTCCATTCGCGAGCAGGCTCGCTCCTACGAAGAGCAGACCGACCAATCCACCGCCCATAAAAAAGCCCGGCATAAAGCCGGGCATGTCCAGATCAGGACAGCTCAGTGTGTATCCAGTAGCGCCAGCGCCTCGCGGCTCAGGCGCTCGACCGTGGCCCAGTCGCCGCTGTCGATGGCGGCCTTGGGCAGCATCCAGCTGCCGCCCACGCACATCACGTTGGCCAGCCGGTAATAGTCATTGAGGTTGTCCGGACCGACGCCGCCGGTGGGGCAGAAACGCACCTCCGGGAACGGCCCGCCGAATGCCTTGAGCGCCTCCACGCCACCACAGACCTTCGCCGGGAACAGCTTGAAGCGGCGCAGGCCATAGCGGTACGCCGTCATGATTTCCGAAGCGGTGGCTACGCCGGGCAACAGCGGTATCGGCCGTGTCACCGCGTACTGCAGCAGCTCGTCGGTGCAGCCGGGGGTGACGATGAACTTCGCCCCCGCCTCTTCCGCCTGGGCGAAGGTCTCCGGATCGAGCACGGTGCCGGCGCCGACGATCAGCTCCGGGCGCTGCTCGCTCAGTTGGCGAATCGCAGTGAGGCCCAGCGACGTCCGCAAGGTCACTTCCAGAACGGTGATGCCGCCGGCTGCCAGAGCATCCGCCATGGGCAGGATGTCCGCCTCGCGGTCGATGGTGATCACCGGCAGGATGCGTGCACGCTGCGCGAGGGCATCGATCTGCTGGATGTGTTGTTCAGACATTGCGGTAACTCCGTGCCTCAGGGGCACCAGTGGATCGAAAGAGGCGAACGCAGGAACGCATTGATCGGCATGCGCTGGTCGTCGTTGTCGCTGAGTGCCTGGCTCAGGGTGGCGAGCTTGGACTCGCCCTGGATGGCCAGGATCTGCACCCGCGCCCCCTGCAGCAAGGCGCGGGTCAGGGTCAGGCGCTGGTGCGGCACGGTCGGTGCCCACATCGGCAGGCAACGGCGCGTGCCAGCCGGGTCGAGCGCCTCGACCAGGTTCGCGCTGCCGGGGAACAACGAAGCCGTGTGGCCGTCGTCGCCCATGCCCAGCACCAGCACATCGATGGGCAGTATCAGCTCATGCAGGTAACGGTCAGCCTTGTCGGCCGCCTCTTCCAGGCTGGTCGCCTGCTGGTAGAGGCCGATGAACTGCGCCTTGGCCGCCGCGCCCTTGAGCAGGTGGCGACGCAGCAGGCCGGCATTGCTGTCGGGGTGCGACTCGGGCACCCAGCGTTCGTCGGCCAGGCTGACGGCCACTTTCGACCAGTCCAGCACCGCGCCACTCAGGGCTTCGAGGAAAGCCACCGGGCTGCGCCCGCCGGAGACCACCAGCAGCGCGCGGCCGCGTTCGATCAAGGCCTCGCGTAGCACGTCGGCCACCGCTTCGGCGAGGCCGCGAGCCTGCTCGGCGGCGTTGTTCCAGGTCTTCCAGGCCATGCCTTCAGCCAGTTGGGGTTCAAAGATCGCCATACCAGTCCCTCCCGTCGCGTGCGATCAGGGCAACCGAGGCCTGCGGCCCCCAGCTTCCGGCCGGATAGGGCTTGGGCTCCTCGCCCAGGCGCCCCCAACCGTCGATCAGGCCGTCGCACCATGTCCAGGCGGCCTCGATCTCATCCTTGCGGACGAACAGGTTCTGGTTGCCTTGCGTGACTTCCAGCAACAGTCGCTCGTAGGCATCCGGCGTGCGGGCGGTCTGGAAGGTTTCGGAGAAATTCAGTTGCAGCGGGCCGGTGCGCAGTTGCATGCCCTTGCCCAGGCCCTGGTCCTTGGTCATCACCTGCAGGGAAATGCCCTCGTCCGGCTGCAGGCGGATGATCAGCCGGTTGCTGATCAGCGAACGCTGCTCCGGGGCGAAGATGTAGTGCGGCGGTTCCTTGAAGTGGATGACGATCTGGGAATGCTTCTGCGGCATGCGCTTGCCGGTACGCAGGTAGAACGGCACGCCGGACCAGCGCCAGTTGCGGATATCCACGCGCAGGGCGACGAAGGTCTCGGCATCGCTGTTGGGGTTGGCGTTTTCCTCAGCGAGGTAGCCGGGCACCGCCTTGCCATCTATGTAGCCGGCGGTGTACTGGCCACGCACCACGCGGGTTGCCAGCTGTTCCGGGGCAATGGGCTCCAGCGCGCGCAGCACCTTCACCTTCTCATCGCGGATGCTGTCGGCGGTGAGGTCGGCCGGCGGATCCATGGCGATCAGGCAGAGCAGTTGCAGCAGGTGGTTCTGCACCATGTCACGCAACTGGCCGGCCTTGTCGAAGTAGCCCCAGCGGCCTTCGATGCCGACCTTCTCGGCCACGGTGATCTCCACGTGGGAGATGTGGTTCTGGTTCCACTGGGTCTCGAACAGGCTGTTGGCGAAGCGCAGCGCGATGAGGTTCTGCACCGTCTCCTTGCCCAGGTAGTGGTCGATCCGGTAGATGCGGTTTTCCGGGAAGAAGCGCGCCACCGCGTCGTTTACCGCGCGGGACGATTCCAGGTCGTGGCCGATGGGCTTTTCCAGGACGACCCGGGTGCGCTCCGCGAGGCCGACTGCGGCGAGGTTCTCGCAGATGCCGCCGAACACTGAGGCGGCAGTGGCGAAATAGGCGACCAGGGTCTTCTCCTCACCCACCAGTTCGGCCAGCGCCTGATAGGAACCGGCGTCGAGGAAATCCATGCTCAGGTGATGCAGCCGCGCCTGGAAGCGGGTCCAGACGGTTTCGTCCCACTCCTTTGCCGGCACGGCCTGGCGCAGGCGAGCCTCGATGGTCGCCAGCGGGGCCTCGCTGGCGCCGTCATCGCGGGCCAGGGCAAGAATGCGGGTATCGCGGTGCAGCAGGTCTTCGCGGTCGAGCTGGTAGAGCGCCGGCAGCAGCTTGCGCAGGGCGAGATCACCCAGGGCGCCGAACAGCGCAAGGGTGCAAGGTAGAACACGGACTTCAGGCATTTGTTGTTACCAACCAAATTTTGGACGATAGTTAGCCTTCTACGCCGGCATTAAGACAAATATGTAGTAATTAAACAACATATTTTTGCCGCTTCGCGCCACAGTTGGTCGACTGCCGGCCTGACGTTAGGATAGCGCCGCTGACCGTAGCCAACCGGTCAACCGTCGATTGCCAAGGAGCACGGATGAAAAACCTGCTGGAGCAGATCCAGAGCCGTCTGGAAGAGCTGAACAAGGCCGAGCGCAAGGTCGCCGAGGTGATCCTGCGCGACCCGCAGCAGGCCACGCGTTTCAGCATCGCCGCGCTGGCCCAGGCGTCCAGCGTCAGCGAGCCGACGGTGAACCGCTTCTGCCGCTCCTTCGGCATGAGCGGCTACCCGGAGCTGAAGATCCAGCTGGCCCAGAGCCTGGCCAGCGGCGCGGCCTTCGTGACCCAGGCGGTAGCCGCCGACGACGGCCCCGAGGCCTACACGCGGAAGATCTTCAGCAGCACCATCGCCTCGCTGGACAGCGCCCACAAGGTGCTCGACCCGAAACTGATCGACCGCGCCGTGGACCTGCTGATCCAGGCCCGGCAGATCCACTTCTTCGGCCTCGGCGCATCCAGTTCGGTGGCGCTGGACGCGCAGCACAAGTTCTTCCGCTTCAACCTGGCGGTATCGGCGCAGAGCGATGTGCTGATGCAGCGGATGCTCGCTTCGGTGGCGCACACCGGCGACCTGTTCGTGGTGATCTCCTACACCGGGCGCACCCGCGAGCTGGTGGACGTGGCGCACCTGGCGCGGCAGAACGGCGCCTCGGTGCTCGGCCTCACCGCCGCCGACTCGCCGCTGGCCCGCGCCAGCACCTTGAGCCTGGACATCCCGCTGCCCGAGGACACCGACATCTATATGCCGATGACTTCGCGGATCATCCAGCTCACCGTGCTCGACGTGCTCGCCACTGGCGTGACCCTGCGCCGCGGCGTGGACTTCCAGCCGCATCTGCGCAAGATCAAGGAGAGCCTGGTGCCGACACGCTACCAGCTCGACGAGGAAGGCTGAGGGAAATACAGCTTTCGCAGGAGCGCCCCTGGCGCCAGAGCAAGCCTGCAGGCGCGCGCCCACAGGCTTCTCTGAAAGGCGGCGCGCTCTGCAGGAAAGACTCCACGCCGTCAGTCATCCGCGCCCGGATCGAGCCCCGGGAACAGCACCTCGGTAAAACCGAACTTACTGAAATCAGTGATTCGCGACGGGTACAGACGGCCGATCAGGTGGTCGCACTCGTGCTGCACCACGCGGGCGTGGAAGCCCTCCACCGTACGGTCGATGGGCTGCCCCTGCGGGTCGAGCCCCTGGTAGCGAATGCTCCGGTAGCGGTTCACCACACCCCGCAGCCCCGGCACCGACAGGCAGCCTTCCCAGCCCTCCTCCAGCTCGTCACCGATGGGTGTGATCAGCGGGTTGAGCAGGATGGTCGGCGGCACCGCTGGCGCATCCGGATAGCGCTCGCTGCGCTCGAACCCGAAAATCACCAACTGCAGGTCGACGCCTATTTGCGGCGCAGCCAGGCCGACGCCGCCGACGTGGTGCATGGTCTCGAACATGTCATCGATCAGTTGCTGCAGCTCGGCGCTGCCGATCATCGACTCGGGCACCGGTGGGGCGATGCGCAGCAGGCGCTCGTCGCCCATCTTGAGAATCTCGCGGATCATCTCGGCCTCGCTCGCCGTTGCGTGAAAGCGGCATGCTTCCAATGAGAGCTGCATCCTCGGCCCCTGCAACCGGTCTGGCAAGCCCGCGACCGCCGGGCAGCACCCCGGAGCCGGCAGCGCCGCGGTGGTAGACTGATCTGCGACGACAACCATCGAACGACGGATATTTGCCGAATTTCACGGCAGATGGCGGTCGAACCCTGGGGGGAACTTTCATTCCGAGGGGCATGAGGTTCGTCATGAACAGGCATTACTACATCAGCGACAACCTGGACGATCTGGAGCAGGTCGAGCAGGAACTCAGCGAAAGCGGCATCGGCATCGAACAGATGCATGTGCTCAGCGACAGCGACGCGGAACTGCAGGAGCACCGCCTCCACGAAGTGCCCTCGATGATGAAGAAGGACGTGGTGCACTGGGGCAAGATCGGCCTGATGATCGGTGCCGCGCTGGCCGTGCTGGTACTGGTGGTCGGCTACCTGAGCGGCTGGACGCAGACGGCGGCCGGCTGGATTCCGGTGGTCTTCCTCGCCGCGGTGCTGCTGGGCTTCAGCCTGTGGGAAAGCAGCTTCTTCGGCCTGCAGCGTCCCAGCGGCGAGGTGCGCCGCTTCCAGGACAACCTGCAGGAAGGCCGCCACGTGTTCTTCGTCGATGTGAAACCCGACCAGGAGCCGGTGCTGGACATGGTGGTGCGCCATCATCCGCGCCTGGAGATCGCCGGCTTCGGCAGCGCCATGCCGGCCTGGTGGCTTTCCATGGAGCAGGCCTGGAACCGCTTCCGCCACATGATGTGATGAGCCCCAGCCGCGCGCCGGCGGCTGCACGCTCCTTCTCCGCGCCCTTGCGGCTTGCGGCTTGCCAGCCGCGGGCCGCGTAAAGCCTCTTGGCATAACGAGAACGGCTTCCGTTCAGGAATCATTCAGAAACCGTTAGCCTGCTATTGATTCATGTCAGCCGAGTGCCTCCGGTCGAACTCGAAACTATTCGAGTTCCCCATTACTCAGGAGGCTGGGACATGTCTTCATCGCCCAACCAGAAACTCGGCCTGGCCGCACTCACCGCACTGGTGGTCGGCTCCATGATCGGCGGCGGTATCTTCTCACTGCCGCAGACCGTCGCAAAAAGCGCCAGCCCCGGCGCCGTGCTGATCGGCTGGGCCATCAGCGGCATCGGCATGCTGATGCTCGCCTTCGTCTTCCAGAGCCTGTCCAACCGCAAGCCGGAACTGGACGCGGGCGTCTACGCCTACGCCAAGGCCGGCTTCGGCGACTACATCGGCTTCAACTCGGCCTGGGGCTACTGGATCAGTTCCATGCTCGGCAACGTCAGCTACTTCGTGCTGATCTTCAGCGCGCTGGGCTACTTCTTCCCGGTATTCGGCGAGGGCAACACGCTCATCGCCTTCGCCTGCTCGTCCCTGCTGCTGTGGGGCCTGCACTTCCTGATCCTGCGCGGGATCAAGCAGGCGGCCTTCATCAACCAGGTCACCACGGTCGCCAAGGTGGTGCCCATCGTGCTGTTCATCCTGATCGGCCTGGTGGCGTTCGACATGGACCTGTTCACCGCCGACTTCTGGGGCCACGGCCACATCGATTTCGACAGCGTGATGAGCCAGGTGCGCAACATGATGCTGATCACCGTCTGGGTGTTCATCGGCATCGAGGGTGCCAACCTGTATTCGGGTCATGCGAAGAAGCGCTCGGACGTCGGCACCGCCACGGTGATCGGCTTCGTCTCGGTGATGGCGCTGCTGGTGCTGGTGAACGTGCTGTCCATGGGCATGATGAACCAGGCGCAACTGGCCGGCCTGCCCAACCCGTCGATGGCCTACGTGCTGGAACACGTGGTGGGCCACTGGGGCGCGGTGCTGATCATCGCCGGCATGGTGGTCTCGCTGTTCGGCGCGCTGCTGGCGTGGATCCTGTTGAGCGCGGAGATCATGTTCGCCGCCGCGCAGGACCACACCCTGCCGAAGTTCCTCGCCCGCGAGAGCGACAAGGATGTGCCGGTGAACGCGCTGTGGATGAGCAACATCACGGTGCAGGTGTTCCTGGTGGTGACCCTGTTCGCCGCCAGCACCTACACCAGCCTGGTGTACCTGGCTGCCTCCATGGCGCTGCTGCCCTACCTGTTCTCCGCCGGCTACGCCGTGCTGCTGAGCCTGCGTGGCGAAGGCTATGACGGCTTGCTGCGCGAGCGCCGCAAGGACCTGGTAATCGGCGCCATCGCCCTCATCTACAGCCTGTGGCTGGTGTACGCCGGCGGCATGGACCACCTGCTGCTCTCGGCGTTGCTCTACACCCCGGGCGTGGTGCTGTTCATCATGGCCAAGCGCGAGCGGGGCGAGCGCGTGTTCAGCAAGGCGGAATGGCTGATCTTCGCCATCCTGCTGGCCGCGACCCTGGCCGCCGGCTACGGTCTGTATGCGGGTCAGCTGAGCCTCTGAGGCTGACTCCCGACGCCCGCGGTTCCAGCCGCGGGCTTTGGCTTTTCAAGGAGAAAAGAATGACCACGCCCACCGAGGTCACCGTCCACTCCAGCGCGGGAATCGATCAACAGCAATACCGCATCCGCCTGAGCTACAGCGTGGAGAACGCCGCCAGCCGCGATGCCCTGGTGAAGTTCGAACTGGACGGCGAGATCGACGGCCAGCCGTTCAAGGACGGCTTCGACCTGCCCGGCGACCTCGCCTTCAATTTTGCCGGCAGCGCCACGCGCATCCTCCGCCGCCACGGCCTGCGGGTCTGCCGCGGGCCGGTGCTGCGCTTTCGCAGGGAACATGACCGGGTGTTCGACGACCTGCGTCGTCAGCTGAAAGCCGAACCGGGCACGCCGGTCGACCTGCAGCGCATGGGCTCGCTGGCCCCGGCCGAACCGCGTTGCGCGGTGGCCGAATCCATCGTCCGCGGGCGCGGCTGAACCGGTCAGACCAGTTCGATACCGTCGTCGTGGATGACGATCAGGCCCTGCTTGAACAGGCCGCCGATGGCCTTCTTGAAGTTGCCCTTGCTGACGCCGAACTGCTGCGCGATGAGTTCCGGCGGGCTCTTGTCGCTGAGCGCCAGCTGGCCGCCAGCCTCGCGCAGGGCCTTGAGGATCTGCTCGCTCAGCGCATCGGACAGGCCGGCGCCCGCCGGTTGCAGGCTCAGGCTGATCTTGCCGTCGGCGCGCATTTCCTTGATGTAGCCGGTCTCGCGCAGACCGTTGCGCATGAACTTGAAGACTTCGTTCTTGTGGATCAGGCCCCAGTGCTTGCCGTCGATGATGGCCTTGTAGCCCAGGTCCGTGCGCTCGACGACGAGCAGGTCCACCTGCTGGCCAGCCTTGTAGTTGGCCGGGACGTTGTCCAGGTAGCGGTCCAGACGCGCGGTGGCGGTGATGCGACGGCTGCGCTCGTCGAGGTAGACGTAGACGACGCAGTAATCGCCGACCTGCAGCGGGCGCTTCTCTTCCGAGTGCGGCAGGAGCAGGTCCTTGGGCAGGCCCCAGTCGAGGAACAGGCCGACGCGGTTGACCTCCACCACCTTCAGACTGGCAAAGCCGCCGACCTGCACCTTGGGCTTCTGGGTGGTGGCGATCAGGCGGTCTTCGCTGTCCAGGTAGATGAACACATTGAGCCAGTCGCCCACTTCGGTGGGTTCGTTCTTCGGCACGTAGCGCTTGGGCAGCAGGATTTCGCCGTGGCTCTCGCCATCCAGGTAGAGACCGAAATCGGTGTGCTTGGCCACCTGCAACGAATTGAACCGACCTATGACTGCCATGACGCTTACCTCGTGAACGGGGCGGGCATTCTACGCGCATTGGCGCGTTCTGGCTGCCGCCGGTTGCCGGATCGGGTGCGCGTCGACGACGCGCAGCGCGGGCATGGCCCGCTCCTACAGCGGTTCTGCCTGGCCGAACTGTAGCTCGGCCAGGCGCGCATAGAGCGGGCTGCTGACCACCAGTTCGGCATGACGGCCCAGTGCGACAAGCCGGCCCTGCTCGATCACCGCGATGCGGTCGGCATTGAGCACCGTGGCCAGGCGGTGGGCGATCACCAGGGTGGTGCGGTCGCGCATCAGCCCCGGCAACGCCTGCTGGATCAGGTGTTCGCTCTCGGCGTCCAGCGCGCTGGTGGCTTCGTCGAGCAACAGGACAGGCGCATCCACCAGCAGCGCGCGGGCAATCGCCAGACGCTGGCGCTGGCCACCGGACAATCCCAGGCCGCTCTCGCCCAGGTGCGTCCGGTAGCCCTGCGGCAGGCGCAGGATGAACTCGTGGGCGTGGGCGGCGCGGGCGGCGGCCTCGACTTCCGCATCGCTGGCGCCGGGGCGGCCGTAGCGGATGTTTTCTTCCACCGTGCCGAAGAACAACGCGGGGTTCTGCGACACCAGCGCGAAGCTGCGACGCAGGTCCGTCGGGTCGAGCTGGGCGATGGGCTGGCCGTCGATCAGGATGCGCCCCTGCTGTGGGTCGTAGAAGCGCAGCAACAGGTCGAACAGCGTGGACTTGCCGGCGCCCGACGGGCCGACCAGCGCCAGGGTCTCGCCGGGTTCCACGCGCAGGTCGATGCCGTCGATGGCCCACTGCTCGGGGCGCGACGGATAGGCGAAACGCACGCCCTGCATCTCGATGCTGCCGACGATACGCTCCGGCAGCTGCAACAGGTCATTGGCCGGCGCATGGATTTCGCTGCGCGCACGCAGCAGCTCGGCAATGCGCTCGGCGGCACCGGCCGCGCGCTGCAATTCCCCGATCACTTCGCTCAGGGTGCCGAAGGCCATGCCGACTATCAGGCTGTAGAACACGAAGGCCGCCAGGTCGCCGGGGCTGATGCGCCCGGCGATCACGTCCATGCCGCCGACCCAGAGCATCACGCCGACCGCACCGAGCACCAGCAGGATCACCACGCTGACCAGCCAGGAGCGCTGCATGATGCGCTTGCGCGCGGTGTCGAAGGCGTCCTCCACGGTTCGGCCGAAGCGCGCACGGTCCTGCGCCTGGTGGTTGTAGGCCTGCACCGTCTTGATCTGGCCAAGGGATTCGCCGACATAGCTGCCCACGTCCGCCACGCGGTCCTGGCTGAGCCGCGACAGGCTGCGCACGCGGCGGCCGAACAGCAGGATCGGCGCGATCACCAATGGCAGCGAGGCGACCACGATGCTGGTCAGCTTGGCGTTGGTGAAGAACATCAGGATGATCCCGCCCAGCAGCATCAGCACATTGCGCAGCGCCATGGACAGCGAGGAGCCGATCACCGACTGCAGCAGCGTGGTGTCGGCGGTCAGCCGCGACTGGATCTCCGAGGAACGGTTGTTCTCGTAGAAACCGGGATGCAGCTCGATCAGGTGATCGAACACGCGCTGGCGGATGTCGGCGACGAAGCGCTCGCCGATCCACGACACCAGGTAGAAGCGCACGAAGGTGCCCACCGCCAGGCACAGCACCAGCAGGAAAAAGATGCCGATGGCGCGGGTGAGCAGTTGCTCGGACTGGGTGATGAAGCCCTGATCCACCAGCAGGCGGATGCCCTGCCCCAGGGACAGGGTGATGGCGGCAGTGAACAGCAGCGCCAGCAGAGCACCGAGGGCGCGCCAGCGATAGGGTGCGAGGAATGAACGGGCCAGGCGCAGGGCATTGCGCTGGCGGGACGACAACAGGGACATGGCGGGCTCGGGACGGCCGGAATGGGCAGAGGGTAGCACCGCGACAGCGCACCGCGCGAAGGACGATTCAGGCAGGCTAATGGGACCGTTCGTTCCATAACCGCCCCGAAAGCTGCTCGTTTGATGTACAATGGGCGGCCAATTTGCGCAGACAGGTATGGCAGATATGACTACCAAGCCCTCCACCCGCCAGAAAGCCGCCCCCAAGGCTCCCGCCGCTACCGCCACCAGCGAAGCCCTGGAAGCCCAGATCGCCGCCTTCCTGAACTCCGGCGGTGAGATCCAGCAGATCGCCAAGGGCGTGACCGGTCAGAACTACGGCGCACCGAGCCGCCACATCAGCCTCGGCAAGAAGTAATACTCGCAGGCAAGCCTGCCGGCTCCCGGCAGGCTGCCCGCCTCCTCCGCAGCACCCGCCCCGCGTTACCCTTTCTGGCTTCCCTCCCTCGTTACACCAAGGCTTTCGCAATTCCCGACGCCTCATATTGCCTCCGCGCCTTGCACTCGGGCAGAGTCCGCCCATAGTCAGGACTGGGCCGACACGCGGCCCCATTGCAAGGAGCTCCCCATGCTGCCCTCTCCGGAAAAGCTGCTGTCGCGCAACCTGCTCGATGTGCTGATCCGCGCCGGCCTGATCCTGCTGCTGGCCGTGTTCTGCTTCCAGATCTTCCATCCCTTCCTCGACCTGATGCTCTGGTCGGTGATCCTCGCCATCACCCTCTACCCGCTGCACCAGCTGCTCAGCGGCTGGCTGGGTGAGCGCCCGAACAGCGCAGCCAGCCTGATCGTGCTGTTGGGCCTGGTGATCCTGCTGGTGCCGGTGGTGGTGATCGGGCTGTCCATGGCCGATTCGGTGCGCGACCTGGTCCACGCGATCCAGAACCGCACCCTGCAGATCCCACTGCCGCCGGAGTCGGTGCAGAACTGGCCGGTGATCGGGCAGTACGTCTATCCCTTCTGGAACCGCGTAGCCACCGACTTCATGGGCGTCGCGCACCAGCTGGCACCGCACCTGCAGGGCGTGGCGAAGAAGGTTGCCGGGCAAGCAGCGGGCGTCGGCATGGGCTTGATGCAGTTCCTTGCCGCCTTCGTCATCGCCGGGGTGATCATGGCCTACGGCAAGCTGGGCAGTCAGACCTCCTGCGACATCGCCGTGCGCATCTCCGGCCCCGACCGTGGGCCCGGCCTGGCCGCACTGTGCACGGCGACCATCCGCGCGGTGGCCCAGGGCGTGGTGGGTGTGGCCTTCATCCAGACGCTGATCCTCGGCCTGGGCTTCATCGTCATGGGTATCCCCGGCGCCGGCCTGCTGGCCCTGGGCGTTTTGCTGCTGGGGATCACCCAGCTGCCAGTGGTGCTGGTTACCCTGCCGGCGGTGGCCTACGTGTTCATGACCAACGATTCGCTGCTGGTGTCCATCCTGTTCACCATCTGGACCGTCGCCGGCGGCCTCTCCGACAACGTGCTCAAGCCGCTGATGTTCGGCCGCGGCAGCAAGGTGCCGATGGCAGTGATCCTGATCGGCGCCCTGGGTGGCATGCTCAGCAATGGCATCATCGGCCTGTTCGTCGGCCCGGTGGTACTGGCCCTGGGTTACGAGCTGTTCATGTCCTGGGTCCGCGAGCGCGAGGCGCCCGTGGCGCTACCGATCGAGACGCAGGGCGAGACGCCGCCCGCCCCCTGATCTCCCTGCCCGCGGCGCAAGCTGCGGGCCCCACCCTGCAATGGAATGCACAAGATGTCCCGACGCTGTTCCCTCACCGCTGCCCTGCTCGCCGCCGGGCTGCTGCTCTCCCCGCTGGCCTTCGCCGAAGAAGCCGCCATCGTCTGGCCGGCGGCGGTCAACGCCGCCGACCAGCAGCGCCTGACCACCCTCGACGCCCAGGTCAAGCAACTGCTCGACCAGCTCCAGCAGAGCGACGACGAAACCACCCGCAACGAAGCGCTGAACCTCTACCGCATCGTGCTGGAAGACCCGGAACCGCTGACCGACGCCGCCCTGACCGGCAACTGGAAGTGCCGCTCGGTCCAGCTCGAAGCACAGGCACTGTATGGCTATCCGAACTTCAAGTGCTCGGTGCGGCAGACGCCCAAAGGCCTGTTCCTGGAGAAGACCAGCGGCTCGCAGCGAATCAGCGGCTACCTGCAACGCCTGGACGACAAGCAACTGGTGTTCGTCGGTGGCGCTTCGGTGAACGAAGACCCACAGGTCGGCTACAGCGGCCTGGAACAGGCCGCGGCGCGCGAGAGCGACGTGGTCGGCGTAGTGCGCAACTCCCATGACGGCTTCGTGCTGCTGGTGCCCGAACAGCTCGGCGGCTACAACCTGTTCCGCTTCACCCGCTGAGGCCTTCCTCGCCAGCAAAGGCTCAGAGCAGCGCCACCATCTCCTTGAGTGTCACCGCCCAGGTGCCCTTGGTATTGAGGTAGCGATAACCGAAGCGCGAACCGTTGGCCTGGGTGGTGAGCACTGCATTCCAGGCCAGCCCGCGCTGCAGGTCGTGGGCCGGGTCGAGGAGGAAGAAGGCGTCGTCGCTCATCCCCACCGCCAGACACCAGTGGCGGATATCGCTGTCCTTGCGACCGTGAAAGCCCAGCACCACCGGGATGTTCTCCTCCAGGTGCCGGCGGGTCAGTTCGATCATCCGCGTGCCGTTGTCGCGCTCGACGCGGTACTCCTTGTCGCTGATGACCTTGAGCAGCTCCAACAGGTCCGCGCCGGTGGTGCCGACGCGCACCAGCGTCTCGTGCTCATTCAGCGCCTCCATCAGCCGCCCGTAGCGGGTCCGCGAATCCACCGGCGCCAGCCCCTTGGCCTGGCGCCGTGCCAGCTGGTTGCGGGCGAGCATCGCCATCACCAGGCAGTAGGGCCCGCAGGCGCCGTCCATGTCGCCCTGGCGCAGGTGTACCTTCTCGCCGCGCCGGTTGATCAGGCCGCCAGTGCCGTGCTCGTCCAGGTCCCAGCCCAGGCCGTCGATCAGGGTGATCCGCATCGCGCTTCCTCGTTGCTTGCTCTGAGCTTGTGACCGGACGCCGCGCGGATCATTCCACCGGCTTGCGGTTACAATGGACGTTTTCCCCTGCCTGGTTGCCCGAAATGTCCGAAGCCATCCGCCTGTCCAAGCGTCTCGCCGAGCTGCTGCCCTGTTCGCGCCGCGACGCCGAGCTGTACATCGAGGGTGGCTGGGTCACGGTGGATGGCCAGCGCGTGGAGGAACCGCAGTTCAAGGTCGACACCCAGCGCATCGAGCTGCTGCCGGGCGCCTCGCCCGACCCGATTCCGCCGGTGACCATCCTCGTGCACAAACCGGTCGGCCTGGGCAGCGGCAACGGCGCCAACTCCGCCCAGCAACTGCTGACGCCGGACAAGCGCTGGAGCGAGGACAACCTGCAGCAGCGCCTGCTGCGCAAGCACTTCGGCCACCAGTTCAACACCACCGTGCTGGAAACCGACGCCAGTGGCCTGCTGGTCTACACCCAGAGCCGCGGCGTGCAGCGCCGGCTGGTGGACGAGGCGGACAACATCGAGCACGAGTACGTGGTCGAGGTCAGCGGGCAGATCGCCGACAACGGCCTGAAGCGCCTCTGCCGTGGGATGGTGATCGACGGCCGCGAGCTGCCGCCGCTGAAGGTCAGCTGGCAGAGCGAGACCCGCCTGCGCTTCGCCGGCAAGCAGTTCCGCCCCGGCCAGATCGCCGCCATGTGCCGTGCGGTCGGCCTGCACGCCCTGTCGATCCGCCGCCTGCGCCTGGGCGGCGTGGCCATGGGCAAGCTGCCCGTCGGCCAGTGGCGCTTCCTGCAGCCGGGCGAGAAGTTCTGAGCGTCTACCCGACCAAGGTCGCAGGCGCCCGTGAATAGCCAGGGCGCCTCTCTAAGTCGAGGCTTCCAGCCGCTATCGATAACATCGATAGTCACCAGTCGACGCATTCAGTTCTCTTGATTCTCCGCGCACGGCATCTTGGCCCCATCAACTCGCTGGCAGGAGATTCGCCGGTCCCGCAATTGGGCCGCAGGGGCGAAGGAGCTACCCGCGACAGTCGCCCCAACGGATCGTCAAGAGGACACCACCATGCAAGTCATTCTCGATTTCCTGCTGCTCGTTGGCTCCCTGGTAGAGCTGCTGCTGTACGTCGCCCTGGCCAGCGTCGTGCTCGCCACCACGCTGCTCGCCGGTGGCATCGCCGTGCTGACCCTGCGCTCGCCGGGCTCCGCCGTGGTGATTCCCGACCGTCGCCCCTCGGTCAGCCGCCAGCCGCGCCCGGCGGTGAAACACCAACTGGCCCGGCCGGTACTGGTCGCCGTAGCGAACGAACCGATCCTGGCGAAAACCGCCTGAATCAGTCCTCGATCCGCTTGGGATAGCCCCCGAGCGCGGCCCCCAGGTCGCGCTCCAGTTCCCCGTCCTGCTGGCCGCCGTTGTCCATCATCCAGCGCACCCGCTCCAGCGTTTCCGGCGCCGACATATCACCGACGAAGCGCTGCGACTCCTCCACCAGTGCCGCCTGATCCGCCGCCGTCACCTGCTCCAGCAGCGCCTTCACATGGGCGATGCCCGCTGCCGGGAAGCCCGCAATGCGTCGCGCCAGCGCCTCGCAGAACCCTTCCAGCTCCGCGTCCGCCAGCGCGCGGTTGATCCAGCCATAACGTTCTGCGGTGTCCGCATCGAAATCCGCGCCGCCCAGACAGACCTCCAACGCCCTGCCCCGCCCCAGCATTTGAGCCAGGCGCACCGTGCCGCCCGCACCGGGCAACAGGCCGACTGCCACTTCCGGTTGGCCGAGCAGTGCGCGCTCGCGGGAGGCGAAGCGCATGTCCAGCGCCAGCAGGAATTCACTGCCAGCCCCGCGCGCGCGGCCACGCAGCTCACCGATGGTCACCTGCGGTAGCCGGCTGAAGCGGCTGAACAGCGCGCTGAGCGGGCTGGCCATGCCGGCGGGCAGCTTCATCGGCGGTGCGTCCAGCTGGCTGCCGAGGTCATAGTGGGCCAGAAAGAAGTCCGGGTTGGCGCTGCGGAATATCACCACGCGGGTATCGCTGTCGCGCTCCAGTTCATCGGCCAAGTGTAGCAGGTCGATGACCATGGCGCGGTCGACCAGGTTGATCGGCGGGTGACGGAAGCTCACCACGGCAACGCCGTCGCGGTCTTCGCGGGTGAAAGTGCGGTAGTCGCTCATCGATGGGGCCTCCCTTGCGAAGGCCCGAGGATGCGCCGGGGCGCGCGTGGCACCCCAGCAATATCGATGCGCGGAATGGCCGGTCAGTGGTGACCTATGCCCTGGTCTTCCAGGTGATCCGCCTCGAACAGCGTCTCCAGTTCCTTGCGCGCCTCGCGGGCGGTCTGGATCACCGCGGTGTCGTCGTCGTAGACGCGGTACTGGGCCATCAGCACCGCCTCGTCGTGGCGCTTGAAGCGGCGGATGCGCGCGGCGACCTGTTCCTCGGTCAGGCCCAGGCCGGTGAGCAGCAGGCGGCTCATCTCCAGGCTCGAGTGGAAGGTCTCGCGCACCGGCGTCGCGTCGGCATCCAGCAGGTGGTAGACGTGCTGGCGGTTGCGGGCCCGGCCGATGACCTTCAGGTGCGGGTAGAGCTTGCGCACCAGCCGCGCGGTCTCGATGTTGGTCTGCGGATCGTCCGTGGCGACGACGAAGAACTCGGCCTTCTCCACCTGCGCGGCGCGGAGGATTTCCGGGCGCAGCGGGTCGCCGTAGAAGATCGGGATGTTGCCGTAGCTGCGGGTCAGCTCGATGGTGTCCACCGAGGTGTCCAGCGCGACGAAGGGCACGCCCTGGGCGCGCATGATACGCGCGACCACCTGGCCCATCCGGCCCATGCCGGCGATCACCACGCGCGGTGCGTCATCCGGCAACTGGCGGTATTCGGGCGGCGGCTCGCGCAGCACAGCGGGCTTGGGCTTGATGCTGCGCGCCAGGGCCAGCACCAGCAGCGGGGTCATCGCCATCGACAGGGTGATGCACAGCACCAGCAGCGAGTGCAGCTTGCCGTCCATCAGCCCCTGGGCCAGGGCCAGCTTGAACACCACGAAGGCGAACTCGCCGCCGGCGCCCAGCAGCACGCCCAGGCGGATCGCCGAGACCTTGTCCAGGCCACCGGCCAGCCGGCCAATCAGGAACAGCAGCGGCAGCTTGATGCCCACCAGCAACAGGGTCAGGCCGAGCACCACGAAGGGCTCGCTCCGGAGCAGGCCGAGGTCGGCGCTCATGCCCACGCTGATGAAGAACAGGCCGAGCAGCAGGCCCTTGAAGGGTTCGATCTGCGCTTCCAGTTCGTGGCGGTACTCCGAGTCCGCCAGCAGCAGGCCGGCAAGGAAGGCACCCAGGCCCATGGAAACGCCGGCCCACTCCATCAGCCAGGCAGTGCCGACCACCACCAGCAGCGCAGTGGCGGTGGACAGGTCGGCCTGGCCGGTGCGAGCCACCGAGCGGAACACCGGGCGCAGCAGGAAGCGGCCGCCGATCACCACCACGGCGATGCTGCCGACCACTTCCAGCACGTGGCCCAGGTCACCGCCCGGTGCCGCCGAATCGGCGCGCGCGCCCAGCAGGGGGATCATGGCGATCAGCGGGATGGCGGCGATGTCCTGGAACAGCAGGATGGCGAAACCGAGGCGGCCGTACGGGCTGTTCAGCTCCTTGCGCTCGGCGAGGATCTGCAGGCCGAAGGCAGTGGACGACAGCGCCAGGCCACCGCCCAGCACCACGGAGGTATTCACCGGCAGGTCGAAGGCCAGTACCGCGACGCTACCAATAGCCAGCGCGGTGAGCAGCACCTGTGCCAGACCGACGCCGAACACCTGCTTGCGCATCACCCACAGGCGCTTGGGCGAAAGCTCCAGGCCGATGATGAAGAGCAGCAGCACCACGCCCAACTCGGACAGGCTGGCGACGCTTTCGGGGTTGTCGATCAGCCCCAGCAGCGACGGGCCGATGAATACCCCGGCGAGCAGGTAGCCGAGCACGGCGCCCAATTGCAGGCGCTTGGCCAGCGGCACCATGAACACCGCCGCGAGCAGGAAGACCACTGCCGACTGCAGGTAATTCGTCCCATGTTCCATCGATCAAGACTCCTTGGAAGGGTTGGGGCGAAGCGAAGATCCACCCACGTCGTTCATTTCACACATCCAGCGCCACGCCCTCGGCCAGCAGGTGCCGCTGGAACTGCCCGGCCAGGGCATCCACCTGCTTCCACGGCTGCTCGTAGCGCTCATCCAGCGCCACATGGCTGCTGGCGCGCACACGGGCTTCGAGCCCGCAGTGCTCGTAGAAGGCGTTCACCGCGGCCACCATCGGCTCGCGTTGGTTTTCCATCAGGATGGCGCCGTGGGCCAGCACCACATAACGCCCGTCGCTGGGCCGGCGGCGCCAGCGCTGGGCGGTGCCCACCAGCTTGCGACCCCCGAGGTTGACGTTGTAGCGACCATCGCAGAACGCGCCGTCCACTTCCCCCAGTCCCGGATCGAGGCCCAGGGCCGCCAGCCAGTCGCACAGTGGCTGGCACAGGCGCAGGTACGCGGTCTCGATGCGCGTCTGCTCGTTGTCGCCCGGCGGGATCGCGTAGACCAGCGCGACATTGAGCACTGCGGCGGACTGCGGTACCGGCTCGCCACCGGTGTCACGCAGGGCAATCGGCCAGCCGAGGCCGGCGCAGGCGGCCTCGGCGGCGGCAAAGCCCTCCAGGCGACTCAGCCGGCGCGGCATCACCAGGGACTGTTCCAGCGGGCTCCAGAACAGCAGGCCGCTGTCGCGCTCACCGGCGAAGGTGGCATCGAGCAGCGCGCGCTCGGCGTCCAGGCCCTGTTGCGCCGACAGTCGTTGCACTCTATTCATGACAGCGTCCTGGGGATTCATGACAGCGTCCTTGGATAAACCGGGTTGCGGACTATGCCCGCCGAGGGCCTATCCGACAATGTTCCGGGCCAATTTGTTGCCGCGCTTGGAAATTTCAGCGTAGCGGGCTGTGACTGTCGCGGTGTCGCGCCAAGTCACGCCGATTTCAATCCACGCCGCAGCGAGGCGGCGCTGCGTCTATCCTGCTAGGGCCGGCACTTGCGCAGGAGGCCAGAGCCCGTGTCCAGGACGTTGCTGCAGCGTCTGCACCACGCCATTGCCGTCAACGACGCGCTGGCGCTGCCGATCGCCCGGGAAAACCTGCGGCGTCTGTACGTCTCCGCCCTGCTGGCGGTGCCCTTCGACCTGGTCCACATCCTGGTTTTCCGCCTCAACCTGCAGGGTTCCAGCCCCGAATACGACGGCTGGCGGCTGGACATCATCCGCGTTCACGCCACGGTCGCCGTGTTCTTCAGCCTGCTCGGCCTCCTCGCCTGGCTGGCCTCCCCGCCCCGACGCCACGCGCCGCTGTGGTACATGCAGACCTTGACGATACTGGGCAGCATCCTGCTGCTGGGATTCGGCATCGCCATCACCGGCGCCGACCAGCAGGTCACCAGCAGCATTACCCCCTTCCTGATGGCCTCAGTGGCCACCTCGCTGATCATCCTGTTGCGCCCGAGCCTGGCCGTCACGCTCTATATCCTCGCGCTGGCCGTCTTCGAGCTGACCATGACGCTGACCCAGGCCAGCCCGCAGCTGCGCCTGTCGAACCAGATGGGCGGGCTGACCATCTGCGGAATCGGCCTGGTGCTGTCGTTCATCCTCTGGCACGGCCATGTGCGCAACCTGCGCCAGCGCGAGTTCCTCCGCCAGCAACGGCTGGAGCTGGAGGAAAAGAACCGCCAGCTGGAATACCTTGCCGGCCACGATCCCCTGACCGGGCTGTTCAACCGCCGCCAGTTCGACCAGCTGGTAGGCATGGAACTGTCGCGCGCCGCCCGCCAACCGGCGCCGATCAGCCTGCTCATGGTGGACCTGGATCATTTCAAGTTCATCAACGACCGCTACGGCCACCCGCTGGGCGACGAGGTCATTCGCCACACCGCCAGCCTGCTGAGGAACTACACCCGAACCGGCGACAGCGTGGCGCGCCTGGGCGGCGAGGAATTCCTGCTGCTGTTGCCCGACACCTCACAGCCCCAGGCACGGGTCATCGCCGAGAAGGTTCGCCGGCTGCTGGAGGAAACCCCGCTGCCGATGAAGGACGGCCTGCTCTACCTCACCGCGAGCTTCGGCATCGCCTGCCTGGAGGCCGGCATACCGGGCACTTATGAGGGGCTCTACGCGGCGGCGGACAAGGCGCTGTACAAGGCCAAGGCGAGCGGACGCAACCGGGTGGAGGTGATAGAGCTGGGGACGGAGATGGGGACGTTTGATTGAGAGCCCGAACCTGCGGCAATCCGCTCCTACGCCAATGAACGCGACGGAGCCGAACTGTAGGAGCGCGCCATGCGCGCGATCGTGGGCATGGCCCGTTCCTACAGGGAGGTATTTGCTCGGATCAGTCCTTGCGCTACTGCGCGTACTTGCGCGTCAGCCCCGGCGGTACGCCGCTGCTGTCGGTCTCGGTCCAGGGACCTTGCGGGCCGACGCCCCAGTACCAGCCATTGTCCCAGTGGTAGTAGGTGCGCTGGCGATAGTAGAGGTCCTTCTGGCCCTGGATCACGTAGACGCCGAGGCTGGCGTCCCAGCGGCCCTTGCCGCCGGGCGGCGGGGCGAACTGGGTCGGGCGCTTGGCGGCAGGCGCTGCGCTGGGCTGCGGGGTAATCGGCGAGCTGGAGGTCTTGGCCGGCGGGATCGGCTTGCTCGGCTGCGAGGGCGGCGGCATCTGCGAAGGCGGCTGCTCCGGCTGCTGCGGCTGCACCACGCAACCACCCAGTACCAGCATGGCGCCCAGCGCCAGCAATCTGCCCTTCATCGCTCAACCCTCTCTTGTCGTGATTACTTCTGATCCGGGCTGTCGATTGTCACGCTCTGCTCGCCCGCCTGAGAAGTAGACAACGAAGCACTTCGTCCGATCCATTCCCCGGCAGTGGCGTTGCCCGCGCGGGAGATGCGCGCGACCAGCTGCACCTGCGGATGCTGGGAGAGCTTGAGCTGCGGCATCATCGCGTCGGCATCGCTGAGCGACACCTCGCTGGGCAGGTCGGCGACCTTCAGGCGTTTCACCGCCAGCGGCATCGGCGGACCACTCACCGCGCGGGCAAAGACGAATACGCTGTCGTCCGGCTTGACCTGGCCCTTCACGGCGTCGGTCAGGTCGACCTTCACCTTCAGGGTCACGCCAGCGGTGGCGGCAGCAACCGGGGCTTCGGGCGGAGTCTGGCCCTTCTCGACCATGCGCTGGCGAGCGCGCTCTATGCCACCGGCGATGGCGTCGCGGGACGGGTCGTCCTGCGGCAGCACGGTGACCAGGCGGCCCCAGTAGTCGATGGCGTCGGCATACTTCTCGTCTTCGAACGCGGCGATGCCGAGCAGGCCGAGGGTGGTGACTTCCTGCGGGTCCTTCTTCAACGCTTCGTCGGCGAGGTCGCGGACCTGCTGGCTGAGCGCTTTGTCACCGGCGAAGTACAGCGCCTGGGCCCACTGGCCGAGCACTTCCGGCTGGCGGCCGGAGAGGCGCGCGGCCTGTTCGAAGGCCTTGGCAGCATCGGCGGCGCGGTTCTGGGTCATGTAGGCACGACCAAGGAAGTACCAGCCTTCGGCGGAGTCCGGCTGGGCCTTCAGCGAACGCTCCAGGCGCGAGGTCATCTCTTCCATGGACTTGGGCGCGGTGGCGAACTCGCGGGCCAGTTCGACCTTGTCGCTGGCGCCCCAGTGCAGGTAGAGCCCCAGGGCGAGGAACGGCAGAACCACCGCGACCACCAGCGGCGCAGCACGGCCCAGGCGGGAACGGCGGTCGTCGCTGGCGCCTTCGGTGTCGGAGAGCAACTCGCGGGCCGCTTCGGCGCGGCCGGCCTCGAACTGCGCCTCGTCCAGGGTGCCGGCGTCACGCTGACTGGCCAGCTCGGCCAGGCGTTCCTGGTACAGGGCGACGTTGAGGGCGGTGCGGTCTTCCTCGGCCTGGGCCTTGCGGCCACGCAGCAGAGGGACGAGGAGAAATGCCAGGGCCACCAGCAACAGGAGGCCGGCGGCGAGCCAGAAATCGATCATTTGTCTTGGTTATCCAGCAATTGGTCGAGACGCGCCTGCTCCTCGGCGGACAGCGTGGTGGAAGTGGCAGCAGCCGGGCGACGGCGGCGGGCGACGATGGCGCCGATGACGATCACACCCAGGCCCAGCAGTGCGGCAGGACCGAACCAGAGCAGCCAGGTGCGCTCGCTGACTTCGGGCTTGTAGCGCACGAACTCGCCGTAGCGGTCGACCATGTAGTCGATGATCTGCTGGTTGCTCTTGCCGGCCTCCATCTGGGTGTAGATCTGCTTGCGCAGGTCAGCGGCGATCGGCGCGTTGGAGTCGGCGATGTCCTGGTTCTGGCACTTGGGGCAGCGCAGCTCGGTGGTCAGGTCGCGGAAGCGCGCGCGCTCGGCGTCATTGGCGAACTCGTAGGTGTCGATGGCGGCGTGGGCGATGCCGGTGAGGCACAGCCCCAGCGCTGCAGCAGCGAGCAGACGCTTCATTTGCCCTCCGCTTCGTCGACCAAGCCCTGGTAGATCGGCGCCAGCTGTTCACGCCAGACCTTCTCGTCGACGGCGCCGACCAGCTTGTGGCGGATGATGCCGTCCTTGTCGATGATGTAGGTCTCCGGCGCGCCGTAGACGCCCAGGTCGAGGCCCAGGGTGCCCTGCGCATCGGCGATGTTCATCAGGTAGGGATTGTGCAGCTCCTTGAGCCACTTCTGCGCGGCGGCGCCGTCGTCCTTGTAGTTGATGCCGTAGATCACCACGCCCTTGGCGGCGAGATCGGTGAGCACCGGGTGCTCGAAGCGGCAGGTCGGGCACCAGGTGCCCCAGACGTTGACCAGTGCCGGCTTGCCCTTGAGGTCGGCCTCGGTGTAGGTCTTGCCCGGCTCGGTGACGCTGGGCAAGGAGAATGCCGGGAACGGCTTGCCGATCAGCGCCGAGGGCAACTCGCTGGGGTCCAGCCACAGGCCGCGGAAGAGGAATACCGCGACGACCAGGAAGATCGCCAGGGGCAACAGCAGGATCGCACGCTTCACACTCAGGCTCCCTGTCCGGCGAGGCCCAGGGCCTCGCGTACACGCGTTTTCACTTTCAACCGGTAGCGACGGTCCAGCGCCGCCAGCACGCCGCCCAGGGCCATCAGCAGGCCGCCGAGCCAGATGAAGCGCACGAAGGGCTTGATGTGCACGCGCACCGCCCAGGCACCGTTGTCCAGCGGCTCACCCAGGGCGACGTAGAGGTCGCGGGTGAGGCTGCCGTGGATGCCGGCCTCGGTCATCATCGAGTTCTGCACGCTGTAAAGGCGCTTCTCCGGGTGCAGCACCGCCACTTCCGAGCCCTTGCGGGTCACGCGGATGGTGCCCTTGTCCGAGGTGAAGTTCGGCCCCTCGAAGTGATGGGTGCCCTCGAAGCGGAACTGGTAACCGGCCAGCTCCACCGACTCGCCCGGCGCCATGCGCAGATCGCGCTGGGCGCTGAACTGGCTGGTGAGCACCACGCCAATGGCGCAGATGGCGATACCGAAGTGCGCCAGCTGCATGCCCCAGTAACTGCGGTTGAGGCCTGCAGCGCCGGCGATCACACCCTTGTGGCGGACCTTGTCGAAGAAGTCGCGCAGACCGGCTAGCACCACCCACGCGGCGAGCATGAAGACGGCCAGAACTTCCCAGTGCAGCTCGCCATACAGGAAGCTGCCGAGGCCGCCCAGCACCACGGTGCCGATCAGCACCGGGGTGAGCATGTTGCGCAGCCAGCGGGTCGGGGTGTCCTTCCAGCGCACCAGCACGCCGACCGCCAGGGCCAGCATGAGAATGGCGATCAGCGGCACGAACAGCGCGTTGAAGTACGGCGGGCCGACCGACAGCTTGGCGCCGCTGATGGCGTCGAGCACCAGCGGATAGAGGGTGCCCAGCAGGATCATCGAGGCGGTGACCACCAGGATCAGGTTGTTCAGCAGCAGCAGGGTCTCACGGGACCACAGGGCGAAGCCGACCTGGCTCTTGACCACCGGCGCGCGCAGGGCGAACAGGGTCAGCGAACCACCGACCACCACCAGCAGGAAGGCGAGGATGAACACGCCGCGCTCGGGGTCCGAGGCGAAGGCGTGCACCGAGGTCAGTACGCCGGAGCGGACCAGGAAGGTGCCCAGCAGGCTCAGGGAGAAGGCCGCGATGGCCAGCAGCACGGTCCAGCTCTTGAACACGCCGCGCTTCTCGGTCACCGCCAGCGAATGGATCAGCGCGGTGCCCACCAGCCAGGGCATGAAGGAGGCGTTTTCCACCGGGTCCCAGAACCACCAGCCGCCCCAACCCAGTTCGTAGTAGGCCCACCAGGAGCCGAGCACGATGCCGACGCCGAGGAAGGTCCAGGCCACCAGGGTCCAGGGACGCGACCAGCGTGCCCAGGCAGCGTCGAGGCGGCCGCCGAGCAGTGCGGCGATGGCGAAGGCGAAGGCCACCGAGAAGCCCACGTAGCCCATGTAGAGCATCGGCGGGTGGATGATCAGCCCTGGGTCCTGCAGCAGCGGGTTGAGGTCGTTGCCGTCCGCCGGCACCTGCGGCAGCAGGCGGCTGAAGGGATTGGAGGTGATGATCAGGAACAGCAGGAAGCCGGTGCTGATCATGCCCATCACGGCGAGCACGCGGGCCAGCATCACTTCCGGCAGCTGGCGGGAGAACACCGACACGGCGAAGGTCCAGCCGCCGAGGATCAGCGCCCAGAGCAGCAGCGAACCTTCGTGGGCGCCCCATACGGCACTGAACTTGTAGTACCAGGGCAGCGCGCTGTTGGAGTTGCTGGCGACGTAGGCCACCGAGAAATCATCGTGGAGGAAGGCCCAGGTCAGGCAGCCGAAGGAGAACAGCAGGAAGGCGAACTGCCCCCAGGCTGCCGGGCGCGCCAGGCTCATCCACTGCCGATCGCCGCGCCAGGCGCCGACCAGCGGGAAGAACGACATCACCAGTGCCATGCACAGCGCGAGGATCAGCGAGAGGTGGCCGAGTTCAGGAATCATCGTCAGTTGCTCCCCTGCTGCGGCGCGGCGTTACCCGTCTGGCTGGCTTCGTAGTGCTCCAGCTTGCCGCTGTCCTTGAGCGCCTTGGTGACTTCCGGCGGCATGTATTTCTCGTCGTGCTTGGCCAGCACTTCATCGGCGGTCAGCACGCCGGCTTCGTTGATCTTGCCCAGGGCGACGATGCCCTGCCCTTCGCGGAACAGGTCGGGGAGGATGCCGCGGTATTTCACCGTCACTTCCTTGGCGAAGTCGGTGACCACGAATTCCACGTCCAGCGAATCCGCCGAACGCTTGAGCGAGCCCTTCTCCACCATGCCGCCGGCGCGGATGCGCGTGTCGTGCGGAGCCTCGCCGTTGGCGATCTGGGTCGGGGTGTAGAACAGGTTGATGTTTTCCTGCAGGGCCGACAGCGCCAGGCTGACGGCGACGCCAACGCCGGCGACGATGGCGAGGACGATGTACAGACGCTTCTTGCGGACCGGATTCACTTGCTGGCCTCCCGGCGCAGACGACGCGCCTCTTCTTGCAGGTAACGCCGGCGCGCCACGATCGGCGAGACGACGTTGATCGCCAGGACCACCAGGCAGATGGCGTAGGCGGACCACACGTAAGGGCCATGGTGTCCCATGGCGAGGAAATCGGAGAAGGACTCGAAACTACTCATTGCGCGCGCTCCACCACGGCCTTGACCCAGCTCGCGCGGGCTTCGCGCTTGAGCACTTCCAGGCGCATGCGCATCATCAGCACCACGGCGAAGAAGCAGTAGAAACCGGCGACCATCATCAGCAGCGGAATCCACATCTCCGGCGGCATCGGCGGCTTCTCGGTGAGGGTGAAGGTGGCCGGCTGGTGCAGGGTGTTCCACCAGTCCACCGAGTACTTGATGATCGGGATGTTCACCACGCCGACGATGGCCAGCACCGCGCAGGCCTTGGCCGCGCTGTCGCGGTTGGTGATGGCCTGGCCCAGGGCAATGATGCCGAAATAGAGGAACAGCAGGATCAGCATCGAGGTCAGGCGCGCGTCCCAGACCCACCAGGCGCCCCAGGTCGGCTTGCCCCAGATGGCACCGGTGACCAGCGCGACGAAGGTCATCCAGGCGCCGATGGGCGCGGCGCACTGCACGGCGACGTCGGCGATCTTCATCTTCCAGATCAGCCCGACCGCGCCGGCCACGGCCAGCATCACGTAGCAGGACTGGGCGAGGAACGCCGCCGGCACGTGGATATAGATGATCCGGAAGCTGTTGCCCTGCTGGTAGTCCGGCGGCGCGAAGGCCAGGCCCCAGACGGTGCCGGCAACCATCAGCAGGATCGCGGCGACCGCGAACCAGGGCATCCAGCGTCCGCTGATCTCGTAGAACCACTTGGGCGAGCCAAGCTTGTGAAACCAAGTCCAGTTCATCATCAGGCTCTGTAATTCAAAGCTCTAGTCTGCCGCCGGTGCCGCTTCCCAGCCCGGCGATCGTTCGTTCACTCGCCGACGCTGATCTTCAGCCCGGCGGCGATGGCAAAGGGCGTCAGCGTCAATGCTAACGCCGTCAGGCTGGCCAGCCACAGCAGGTGCCCGGCGGTGGGCAGCCCCTGCAGCGAAGCCTGCAGCGCTCCGCTGCCCAGGATCAGCACCGGAATGTAGAGCGGCAGAATCAGCAGGGCCAGCAGCAGGCCGCCGCGCTTGAGGCCAACGGTGAGTGCGGCGCCCACGGCGCCCAGCAGGCTCAGGATCGGCGTCCCCAGCAGCAGCGACAGCAGCAGGTCCGGCAGGCAGCGCGCCGGCAAGCCCAGCATCAGGGCGAACAGCGGCGACAGCAGCACCAGGGCCAGCCCTGAAACCAGCCAGTGTGCCAGCACTTTGGCCAGGACCAGTAGTGGCAGGGGGTGCGGCGAAAGGACCCACTGTTCCAAGGAACCATCCTCGAAATCGCTGCGGAACAGACCGTCCAGCGACAGCAGCACCGCCAGCAGGGCTGCGACCCAGACCAGGCCCGGCGAGAGGTTCTTGAGCATTTCCGATTCGGGACCGACCGCCAGCGGGAACAGCGCGATGACGATGGCGAAGAACACCAAAGGATTAGCCAGCTCCGCCGGACGACGGAACAGCAGGCGCGCTTCGCGGGCGAGCAGCAGGGTGAAGACGTTGCTCATCGCTCCGCCACCTCCCGTGCGTGCTGGCCCAGATCGAGGGCGCGGTAGCCTTGCGGCATGCGCTCCAGGGTGTGGTGGGTGGTCAGCACGACCAGACCACCGCGTTCGCAATGGCCGGCCAGGTGTTCTTCCAGCTGCGCCACGCCCTGCTTGTCCAGGGCGGTGAAGGGTTCGTCGAGGATCCACAGCGGCGGCGCGTCGAGGTACAGGCGAGCCAGGGCCACGCGGCGCTGCTGGCCGGCGGACAGGGTATGGCAGGGAACGTCCTCGAAGCCGCGCAGGCCGACCGCTTCCAGTGCTTGCCAGATGGCGTCGCGGTTGGCCGGCTGGTGCAGGGCGCAGAGCCAGGCGAGGTTCTCTTCGGCGGTCAACAGGCCCTTGATGCCGGCCGCGTGGCCGATCCACAGCAGCAGGCGGGCCAGTTCGTGGCGCTGCTCGGTGAGCGGCCTGCCGTTGAGCAGCACCTCGCCGGCGGTAGGCTGCATCAGCCCGCTGAGCAGACGCAGCAGGCTGGTCTTGCCGCTGCCGTTGGGGCCGACGATCTGTAGCATTTCGCCCGCGCCCAGTCGCAGATCGAGACGCTCGAACAGCATGCGCCAGTCCCGCTCGCAGGCGAGCGCCACGGTTTCGAGGAGGGGATGGGTCAAGGGCATCGGCAACCGTCGGGCAGAAAACAGTCAGTGGTGCAAAAACGCGGCCATACCGCGCGGGCCGCCAAGCACGGCCTCGGGCGGCGCATTATACACAGCCGTTCCTACGCCCGACGTCAGGTTTTTCGACAGGGTGTAACGCGCCTCAGGCGCTGCGCTGAGCGCCCGCGCCGTCGTGATCGAACAGATGCGCCTCTTCGTCGCGGGCAAGGCGGGAATGCATGGTGCTGATCGGCGAGCGCTCCTTCTGCTCGATCAGACTGTGGGTATGTCGCGAGATATAGGAGTGGTTCGCTGGAATATCGCGATTGACGAAGGCCGACGCCCCCACCGAAACGTTGTCACCGATGCGCAGGCCGTCGCCGATGATGCAGACATTGGCACCGAGGCTGACATTGTCACCGATGATGATCGGAGCACTGTCGTCATGTTTCTGGCCGATGGTGGTGTTCTGGAAGATGCTGAAGTTCCTGCCGATCACCGCCTTGCGGGTGATCACGATGCCCACCAGGTGGGGAATGTAGAGCCCTTCGCCGACAGGAATGGTGACCGGAATTTCGATACCGAAGCGTTCGACCAGGCGATCGCCCATGCGCAGGGCGCGCTTCTGCCAGAACTCGCCGGGGCTGGAGTGCAGGTACTGGGCGACACGGAACCAGAACATGTAACGATAGCGGGCGCGCTGTCGGCAGCGACGATGCAGTCGAGTCCAGCTGAAGCGGCTCTGCTCGCCACCCAGGATCTCGATTCGCCACAGTCGTTTCAGTTCCGCAAAGGTCATTGCTGCATTCCACCTGAATCAGCCAGCGATCCATGCGGCAATCAAAACGCAATAGTACTCTGATACCGCCCATCGGCACAAAACAACGCTGCGTCCGCCAGCAGGCAACAATCGCGGCAGTCCTTTCCATACGGGGGATTCGGCACCCCGCGGGCTACCACTGCTGTCATTGTGCCGCTCGATCCTTAACCCTCTCTTAAAGATCCGGACAACTACGGCAAATTGCTGCGAGCGGCCGCCGTCGGCTGAACGGTCTAAAGTGCCCGCAGGCACCGCCGATACACTGGGCGTAATCCCGTCACTCCGCCTACAGGTCCCCGATGCCGAGCGAAATTGGCGCTTCCCGCCCGCTACCGCCCACGCCGCCGCTGCGCAGCACGCAGAGCGCCGCCGAGCTGACGCTCAAGCTCGCGCAGAGCCTGGGCGACCTGCTGCCGCCGGGGGACAAGGCCCATGCCGAAGTACTGGCAGTGCGCGACGGGCAGGTGAATTTCCAGCTGTTGCTGCGGCTGACCATGGCCAGCGGCCAGCAGGCCCTGGTGGTGGCGGAAAGCCCACAGGCCCTGCCCAAGGGCAGCACCCTGCAGCTTTCGACGCTGAACCCGACCAGCCTCGCTGCCACCCTGTTGACCCAGCCCAGCCTCGGTTCGTCAGGCCTGGGTGGCGCCAGCCAGGTGCCACTGGGCAGTCTCGACCTCGACGTCCTGCCGGTGGGCACCCTGATCCAGGGCAAAGTGGATGCCAGCCAACCGCTCGCCTTCGGCAAGGCCGAGCAGGTGGTCTACAAGGTCCTGGTGACACTGCTCAACACGCCGCTGGCCGGGCGCCAGCTGAGCATCGAGTCGCCCAACCCGCTGCCGCTCAACAGCCTCCTCAGCGCCCGCGTGCAGGACCAGCAGGCCCTGCAGTTCCTGCCGATGAACGCGCGCCTGGACCAGCTCGACCTGAGCCTGCAACTCGGCGCCCAGCAAAGCCGCCAGGGCCCGCTGGACGGTCTGTTCAAGGCGCTGCAAGGTGCCGGCAGCAACCCGGACATCAGCCCGGAGCTGCGCCAGTCGGTGGACAAGCTGCTCGGTACGCTGCCGGACATCCGCCAGCTCAGTGATGCCAAGGGCGTCGCCCAGGCCTTCCAGCAAAGCGGTGCGTTCCTGGAAGGGCAGCTGTTGCGCGGCGCAGAGGGTTTTCCCCAGGACCTCAAGGCCAACCTGCTGCGGCTGATTGCGCAGATTCTGCCAACCGTCCAGGGTGGTACGGCGGCCGCGGTACTGGGCAACCTGCCGGGCACCGCCCTTGCCGGTGCCAACAATCTGGCGCAGGCCATGCCGGCATTCGTCCGCAACGCGCTGGGCGTCATCGGCCAGGCCAGTGGGCGCACACCGCCACCGGTCAGCTTTCCGCTGCCCAGCCGGCTGGCCAATGAGCTGGAAGAAGAAGGCGACCTGGAGTCGCTGCTCAAGCTGGCCGCCGCTGCAGTCTCCCGCCTGCAGACCCACCAGTTGGGCAGCCTGGCGCAGAGCGACGTGCTGCCCGACGGCACCGTATTGAATACCTGGCAGCTGGAGATTCCCCTGCGCCATCAACAGCAGATGGTGCCGATCCAGGTGCGTATCCAGCAGGAAGAAAAGGACAGCCCGGCGAGCGAGCGCGAGCAGCAGCCGCGCGAAATGCTCTGGCGAGTCGATCTGGCCTTCGACCTGGACAGCCTTGGCCCGCTGCAGGTCCAGGCCACGCTGGCCCACGGCAGCATCGGCACTCAGCTGTGGGCCGAACGCGCCGCCACCGCCAGCCTGATCGACGGCGAACTGGGCACCCTGCGCCAGCGCCTGAACGACGCAGGCCTCAGCGTGGGCGAGCTGAGCTGCCGCCAGGGCAAGCCGCCCCAGGGCACGCGCACGGCGGTGGAACAACGCTGGGTGGACGAGACCGCATGAAGAAGTCCGCAAAAGCACCGCGCCAGGCGATCGCGCTCAACTATGACGGGCAGAGTGCGCCGACGCTGACCGCCAAGGGCGACGATGAACTGGCGGAAACCATCCTCGCCATCGCTCGCCATCACGAGGTGCCGATCTACGAGAACGGCGAACTGGTGCGCCTGCTGGCGCGCCTGGAGCTGGGCGATGCGATTCCCGAGGCGCTCTACCGCACCATCGCCGAGATAATCGCCTTTGCCTGGTACCTCAAGGGCAAGAGCCCACTGAACGGCCGGCAGGAGACGCCGCCGGACGCGATGCCGCTGTTGCTGGAAGGGCCTGATTCCCGACGCCGGTGAACCACCTCAGCCGCGGCACTCACAGCCGCGGCGAGCAGGAGGCAGGTCGCCGGCCGGGGCGAAGTCGCTGAACTCGCGCACCGACTTGCGGATCGGCTGCTCGTCTTCGCTGTGGTAGAGCACCATGCTGCCGGTCACCTCGCGCAACTGCGCCAGCGAGATCGGCTTGTCCAGCACATCCAGCACCGGCACGCGGTTGGCCCAGGCCCACTGCATCAGGCCGCGCCGCTCCTCCGCGCTGTAGTTACCCACCAGCAGGAACTGGCGGAAGGTGTTGCTCTGGCTCAGCGCCTTCAAGCTCATCAGCTCGTTGGGGCCGGGTCGGAAGTCGTCATGGATGAACAGGCTGTAACGCTGCCGGGTACCAAGTGCCTTGCGCACTTCGTCCAGGTTCAGGCACAGACTCAGGTGGTAGAACTCCAGGCGATTGAGCAGCACGCTGTAGTTCAGCAGCCGGCCGGGGTGCGAGCACAGCACCATGGCCCGACGGGAAATGGTCGCCATATCGGTGGCCTCGAAAAAATTTTGACGAGGCCAATTTAGCGACGAATTGCCGCGATTCTTATCAGACGAGTCCTAATTAGCCGTAGTGAAACTCCTACAACTCAGGAATCCCGATAGACGGTTCCAAACGCGACGGCAGGATCGGATGCAGAACAGGCGCGGCCTTCAGTCCCGCGCCTTGCCCTGATGCAGGCGGGCGACCAGTTCGGCTTCGGCCTGGGACAGGCCGCAGCTCTGGGTCAGGTCTTCGGGGCTGGCGCCCATGCCGACCAGGCGTGCCGCCTGGCTGAAGGACAGGCTGGTCGGGTCACGCTGCTCGATGCGCACCAGGCGCTCGGGCAGCGGCGCGACCTGCTTGTTCAGCTCGCGCAGTTCCTCGCCCATGCGGATGTTGATCTGCTGGTACGACTCGATGCGCTTGCCCTGCTCTTTCAGGCGCTGCTCGAACACCGCCAGCTGCTTGGCCAGCTGCACCGCCTGGGCTTCCTGGGCGCGCTGCCGGCCGGACAGCCAGACGCAGGCCATCGCCAGGCCCACGCAGGCGATACCGAGCACCACCAGAGCGATCAGCACCTCAGATGCTCTCCAGCTCCGACCACTCTTCCTCGGTCATCATCTTGTCCAGCTCGACCAGGATCAGCAGCTCGCCGTTCTTGTTGCAGACGCCCTGGATGAACTTGGCCGATTCCTCGTTACCGACGTTCGGCGCGGTCTCGATCTCGGACTGGCGCAGGTAGACGACCTCGGCGACGCTGTCGACCAGGATGCCGACGACCTGCTTGTCGGCTTCGATGATGACGATGCGGGTGTTGTCCGAGACCGGCGCCGGGTCCAGGCCGAAGCGCTGGCGGGTGTCGATCACGGTGACCACGTTGCCACGCAGGTTGATGATGCCCAGCACGTAGCTCGGGGCACCCGGGACCGGCGCGATCTCGGTGTAGCGCAGCACTTCCTGGACCTGCATCACATTGATGCCGTAGGTCTCGTTGTCCAGGCGGAAGGTGACCCACTGCAGAATCGGATCTTCGGCACCTTGCGCTGACGTTTTCTTCATATCCCCTCGCCTCTTCTGGTTCCGCGCCGCCTGCGGCGCGGAGGTTGTCTGTCGTATTCGGTTAGTGCTGCAGGCGCTTGGCCGCGCCGCTGGCGATCAGTTCGGCAAGTGCCGAGACGTCGAGCAGTGCGCACATCTGGTCGATCACCGTGCCGGCCAGCCACGGGCGTTGCTGGCGCTGGCTGCGCCACTTCACCTCGGACGGGTCCAGGCGCACCGAGCGGCTGACCTGATGCACGGCCAGCCCCCACTCGTAGCCCTGCACGGAAATCACGTACTGCAGCCCATCGCGGTAGTCGTCGCGGTAGCGCTCGGGCATGACCCAGCGCGCGGTGTCGAGCACCTTCAGGTTGCCGTTCTGGCCCGGCAGGATGCCGAGGAACCAGTCGGGCTGGCCGAACAGCGGGGTCAGGTCGTGCCCCGCCAGCGGGTAAATGGAGCCCAGGCAAACCAGCGGCACGGCCAGGGTCAGCCCGGCGACGTCGAACAGCAGGCACTCGAAGGGCTCGGCGGCCCACACCGGGCGACCGTCGTCGAGCAGCTTGAGTGGCGCGGCGGGCATCTCGGCGCTGCCGGGCTGGTGCAGGTCGATGACCTGGGCCAGTTGCGCCGGCGGCTCATCGGCCACCGGCGCTTCGCTGAGCGGAGCCTCCGGCTCGGGCAGGCGCAGCTCGGCCACCGGAACGCGGGCCACCGGTTCACGGGCGGCCACGTTCAGGCGCGCATCGCGGACCTGCTCTTCGAGCACGGCCGCTTCGAATTCATCCAGGCTGACGCTGGTTTCCGGCGCCTGCGCGACCGCCGCCTGGGGCTCGGCAGTGAGCGGAACGACGGGTTCGCTGACCACCAGCGCCACCGGGGCGACCGGAGTCGGGACAACGGGTGCAACGACAGGCTGCGCCACCGGTTCCGGGGCGAAGTCTTCGAAAGTGGCCTCCTGCAGCAGCGCGTCCAGGTAGGACTGCAGCGCGAGCTGGGGGCGCGTGGCGGTAGCGGAACGACTCATGATGGATAACCGCGCAAGGTGACTGTCCAGCCTATCGGCAGCGGGCGCGCCGCTCTTGAGCGCATCCGTCGGATTCTTTCGTTCTGGCGCGCCATGCTCACGCTACCTGACTCGCCGGCACATGGGCCAGCAGATGCTTGAGCAGCGCGCGGTAGGCGATTACCCCACGGCTGTTGCCGTCGTTGCGCGAGGGCACGGTGCCCAGGCGGCTGGCGTCACGCAGCTTGGTATCCACCGGGATGAACGCCTGCCAGAGGGTGTCGGGGTAGGTATCGCGCAGCACCCGCAGGGTGCCCAGCGAGGCCTGGGTACGGCGGTCGAACAGGGTCGGCACGATGGTGAACGGCAGCGCCTGCTTGCGCGAGCGGTTGACCATCTTCAGCGTGTTGACCATGCGCTCCAGCCCCTTGAGGGCTAGGAACTCGGTCTGCACCGGGATCACCAGGTGCTGGCTGGCCGCCATGGCGTTGACCATCAGCACGCCCAGCAGCGGCGGGCTGTCGATGATCGCGTAGTCGAATTCGTTCCACAGCTGCGCCAGGCTCTTGGCGATCACCAGGCCCAGGCCGTTCTGCCCGGGCGACTGGCGCTCCAGGGTGGCCAGCGCGGTGCTCGACGGCAGCAGGCGGATGTTCTCGTGGCTGGTGGGCAGCAGCAGCGACTCGGGCAGTCCCTCGGGCACGTTGCCCTGGTGCAGGAACAGATCGAACACGCTGTGCTCCAGGGTGTCCGGATCATGGCCGAAGTAGCTGGTCATCGAGCCATGGGGGTCCAGGTCGACGATCAGCACGCGCTTGCCGGCATCTGCCAGCAGGCCCGCCAAGGCGATGGAGGATGTGGTCTTGCCGACGCCACCTTTCTGGTTGGCTACCGCCCAGACTTTCATAGTGCTGGCTCCCCGCAGGCCGTGGTTCGGATCAGGGTTTTCATATCGTTCAGTCCCCTGCCGATGACGAAGAATTGACGGCGCCACTGCCGGGCGCCTCGCTGGCAATCACTGGTGCAGATTGCGTGCCAGCATGCCGCAACGCAGGGTCCGGCTGTGCCTTGCCACTGCCCACCCCGCTGATGCTGCGGCGCACCTCCAGGTTGCGGGAGATCACCAGCACCACCCGGCGGTTGCGTGCGCGGCCATCCGCCGTGGCATTGTCCGCCACTGGCTGGAATTCGCCATAGCCCACCGCCGCCAGCCGACCGGCGTCGAGGCCATCCTGGGCGAGCATGCGGACGATGCTGGCGGCGCGCGCCGCGGACAGCTCCCAGTTGGTCGGGTACTGCGAATTATGGATCGGCACGTTGTCGGTGAAGCCTTCGACGTGCACCGGGTTGCGGTAAGGCGCCAGAATCCTGGCGACCTTCTCGATGATCTCGAAGGCAGCGTCATTGGGAATCGCATCGCCGCTGGGGAACAGCAGGCTGGAATTGAGGGTGATCTCGATCCAGAACTCGTTGCCGCGTACCGACAGCTGGTCGGTGGAAATCAGGTCGCCGAAGGCCTGGCGCACGCTGTCGCTGATCTGCTGCAGGGTGTCGGGATTGCTCTGGGCCTGGCCGTCGTCCTGCGGCTCGTTGAGCGACTGGTCCGGCTGCTGGGTGCGCGGGCGCTCCTCGCCAACCGGAATCGGGCGGATCGAGCGGTCCGGCTGGTTGAACACCCCGGTCAGGGTTTCCGAGAGGATCTTGTACTTGCCCTCGTTGATCGAGGAGATCGAGTACATCACCACGAAGAAGGCAAACAGCAGGGTGATGAAGTCCGCGTAGGACACCAGCCAGCGTTCGTGATTCTCGTGCTCCTCATGGCGTCTGCGGCGAGGCATGCGCATCCCCTCCTCCTCAGCCGACGAAGCCTTGCAGCTTCAGCTCGATGGAGCGCGGGTTCTCACCCTCGGCGATGGACAGCAGGCCCTCCATGAGCATCTCGCGGTAGCACGACTGGCGCAGCACGATGCTTTTCAGCTTGTTGCCGATGGGCAACAGCAGCAGGTTGGCCAGGCCCACGCCGTAGATGGTGGCGACGAAGGCCACGGCGATACCGTTCCCCAGCTGACTGGGGTCGGCGAGGTTGCCCATCACGTGGATCAGGCCCATCACCGCGCCGATGATGCCGATGGTTGGCGAGTAGCCGCCCATGGCCTCGAACACCTTGGCGGCAGCCAGGTCGCGGCTTTCCTGGTTGAACAGATCGACTTCGAGGATGCTGCGGATGGCCTCGGGCTCGGTACCGTCCACCAGCAGTTGCAGACCCTTGCGCGCATAGGGGTCGCGCTCGGCGTCGGCGACGGTCTCCAGGCCCAGCAGGCCTTCCTTGCGCGCCGTCATGCTCCAGCCGACCACATGGTTGATGCCGCCGACCAGGTCCACCCTGGGCGGCAGGACCATCCAGCGCAGCATGGTCACGGCGCGCTTGAGCACCGCAACCGGGGTCTGCAGCAGTGCGGCGGCCAGGGTGCCCCCCACCACGATCAGTGCCGCCGGGCCGTTGGCCAGGGCACCGACGTGCCCGCCCTCGAGGAAGTTGCCACCGATGATGGCAACCAGCGCGAGGATCAGGCCGACCAGGCTGAGGACATCCATCAGCCGCAGGCCTCGGTCAGGTGGCGGCCGATGTCGTCCAGGCTGTACACCGCGTCGGCCAGGCCGGCCTTGGCGATGGCCATGGGCATGCCGTAGATCACGCAGCTGGCTTCATCCTGCGCCCACACCTGGGCGCCGCCCTGCTTGAGCATGCGCGCGCCTTCGCGGCCGTCGGCGCCCATGCCGGTGAGCACCACCGCGAGGACCTTGTCGCCATAGGCCTTGGACGCGGAACCGAAGGTCACGTCGACACAGGGTTTGTAGTTCAGGCGCTCGTCACCGGGCAGGATGCGGATCGCACCGCGGGCGTCGACCATCATCTGCTTGCCGCCGGGGGCCAGCAGGGCCACGCCGGGACGCAGGATGTCGCCATCCTCGGCTTCCTTGACGGTGATCCTGCACAGCTTGTCCAGGCGCTCGGCAAAAGCCTTGGTGAAGGCCGCCGGCATGTGCTGGATCAGCACCAGCGGTGCGGGGAAGTTGGCAGGCAGCTGGGTCAGGACCCGCTGCAGCGCCACCGGCCCACCGGTCGAAGTGCCGATGGCTACCAGCCGGTAGGGCTTACGCTTTGGGGCGGCGGAAGTCGCCGGGGCCGGCGCGTGACTGGCGCCCGACGAAGCGGGAGCGGCCGGGCGCGCACTGCTGGCGGCGGGAGTCGAGGCGGGAGCGGCCGGGCTCGACGAGTACGAAGAGTACGCGGCGAAGCGGCGGTTGCTCTTGGCGATGGTGTGGACCTTCTCGCACAGCAGCTGGCGGACCTTGTCCGGGTTGCGCGAGATGTCCTCGAAATTCTTCGGCAGGTAGTCGACGGCGCCGGCGTCCAGCGCGTCCAGGGTCACCCGCGCGCCCTCGTGGGTCAGCGAGGAGAACATCAGGACCGGCGTCGGGCAGCGCTGCATGATGGTCCGCACGGCGGTAATGCCGTCCATCAGCGGCATCTCGTAGTCCATGGTGATCACGTCGGGCTTGAGCGCCAGCGCCTGATCGATCGCCTCGCGGCCATTGGTTGCCGTGCCGACCACCTGGATCTGCGGGTCAGCCGAAAGAATCTCCGAGACGCGGCGGCGGAAGAACCCCGAATCGTCCACCACCAGGACTTTGACAGCCATAGACACTCCTGAAAAAAACTTCTTCCATCACACGGGCGGGCCCTGCGGCCCGCCCATGGCGGTCAGATACGACGGGCGTAGCGCTTGAGCATGCTCGGCACGTCGAGGATCAGCGCAATGCGCCCGTCCCCGGTAATGGTCGCCCCCGCCATGCCCGGCGTGCCCTGCAGCATCTTGCCCAGCGGCTTGATCACCACCTCTTCCTGGCCCACCAGCTGGTCGACCACGAAGCCGATGCGCTGGGTGCCCACGGAGAGGATCACCACGTGGCCCTCACCCGGCTCGTCATACTGCGCGCCCGGCACCAGCCAGCGCTTGAGGTAGAACAGCGGCAGGGCCTTGTCGCGGACGATCACCACTTCCTGGCCGTCGACCACGTTGGTATTCGACAGGTCGAGGTGGAAGATCTCGTTGACGTTGACCAGCGGGAAGGCGAAGGCCTGGTTGCCCAGCATCACCATCAGGGTCGGCATGATCGCCAGGGTCAGCGGGACCTTGATGACGATCTTCGAGCCCTGGCCCTTGGTCGAGTAGATGTTGATGATGCCGTTGAGCTGGGAAATCTTGGTCTTCACCACGTCCATGCCGACACCACGGCCGGAGACGTCGGAAATCTCGGTCTTGGTCGAGAAGCCCGGGGCGAAGATCAGGTTGTAGCAGTCGGACTCGGACAGGCGATCGGCCGCGTCCTTGTCCAGCAGGCCCTTCTCCACGGCCTTGGCGCGCAGGATGTCCGGGTCCATGCCTTTGCCGTCGTCGGAGATCGACAGCAGGATGTGGTCGCCTTCCTGCTCGGCGGACAGCACCACTTTGCCCGAACGCGATTTGCCGGCGGCCTCGCGCTCGTCGGGGCCTTCGATGCCATGGTCAACCGCGTTGCGCACCAGGTGCACCAGCGGGTCGGCCAGGGCTTCGACCAGGTTCTTGTCCAGGTCGGTCTCTTCGCCGATCAGCTCGAGGTTGATCTCTTTCTTCAGATTGCGCGCCAGGTCGCGGACCTGCCGCGGGAAGCGGCCGAAGACCTTCTTGATCGGCTGCATGCGGGTCTTCATGACCGACGACTGCAGGTCGGCGGTGACCACGTCGAGGTTGGAGACGGCCTTGGCCATCGCCTCGTCGCCGCTGTTCAGGCCCAGGCGCACCAGACGGTTACGCACCAGCACCAGTTCGCCGACCATGTTCATGATCTCGTCCAGGCGGGCGGTGTCCACGCGCACGGTGGTTTCCGCTTCGTTGGCCGGTTTCTCCGCAGCGGCAGCGGCGGGCTTGGCAGCAGCGGCAGGCTTGGCAGCTGCCGGCGCCGGAGCAGCGGCGGGCTTGGGCGCAGGCGCAGCAGCCGCCTTGGGCTGGGCGGCCACCACCGGCTCTTCCTTCGCGCCGGTGAACTGGCCCTTGCCGTGCAGCTCGTCGAGCAGCTTCTCGAATTCGTCGTCGGTGATGTTGTCGTCGCCGCCGGCAGCCGGAGCTTCCTCGGGCTTGACCTCGGCAGCAGCAGCCTCGACGGGAGCGGCGGCTTCTTCCTTCGCACCGGTGAACTGGCCCTTGCCGTGCAGCTGGTCGAGCAGCGCTTCGAACTCGTCGTCGCTGATCTCGTCGCCAGCGCCCGCGGCGGGCGCTTCGGCAACGGGTGCCGGAGCCGCGCTGACGGGCTCCTTGGCAGCAGCGCTGAACTGGCCCTTGCCGTGCAGCTGGTCGAGCAGCGCTTCGAATTCGTCGTCGGTGATGTCGTCGCCACCACTGCCAACCGGCGCGACAGGCGCCTCGGCGGTGGGTTCAAGGGCATCCATCAGCTTCTCGAACTCGGCATCGGTGATGTCGCCATAGGCGGCCGCAGCGACCGGAGCCTCTTCCACGACCGGCTCGACTGCAGCCGGAGCGGGGGCTTCGGCAGGAGCGGCGTTCGGGTCGGCCAGACGCGACAGCGCCGCCAGCAGCTCGGGAGTGGCCGGCGTCGGTTCCTCGGCGTCACGCACCTGCTGGAACATGACGTTGACGGTATCCAGCGCCTGCAGCATCACGTCCATCAGCTCGGCATCCACGCGGCGTTCGCCCTTGCGCAGCATGTCGAAGACGTTTTCGGCGATGTGGCAGCACTCCACCAGCGCATTCAGCTGGAGGAAGCCGGCACCACCTTTGACGGTATGGAACCCACGGAAGATTGCATTGAGCAGGTCCATGTCATCCGGGCGGCTTTCCAGCTCGACCAGTTGTTCGGACAGTAGCTCGAGAATCTCGCCGGCCTCCACCAGGAAGTCCTGGAGGATTTCGTCATCGGCGTCGAAGCTCATTCGGTGCTCCCTCTACAGCGTCAGCGGACGCTTAAAAACCAAGGCTGGACAACAGGTCATCGACATCGTCCTGACCGGATACGACGTCCTTTCTTGTATCGGCAGCAATCTGCGGACCTTCACCCTTGGACGATCTTTCTTTTTCCACCGCGTCGCGCATGCTCTCGTGGTCATGCTCGATGCCGGCGTAGCGATCGACCTGCCCCGCCATCCAGACCAGCTTCACCAGGTTCGACTCGACCTCGGTCACCAGCTTGGTGACGCGCTTGATCACTTGCCCGGTAAGGTCCTGGAAGTCCTGCGCGAGCAGGATGTCGTTCAGGTGCGCGGAAAGTTTGCGGCTGTCCTGGGCACTGATGTAGAGGAACTGCTCGACACGCTTGGCCAGGTCACGGAAGGCCTCGGGGCCCAGCTCGCGACGCATGAAACGCGACCAGTCTTCCTGCAGCTCCTTGGCCTGGGTCTCGATGTGCATGACCACCGGGGTGCACTCTTCCACCAGGTCCATGGTGCGATTGGCCGCTTTCTCGGTCATCGTCACCACATAGGACAGGCGGTCGGTCGCGTCGGCAATCTGCGAGACTTCCTGGGCGCGCGGCGAGCTGGGGTCGATCTGGAAGTTGACGATGGCGTTGTGCAGCTCACGGGTGAGTTTCCCCACCTCCTGGTAGAGCCCGCGATCGCGCGCCTGGTTGAGCTCGGAGATCAGCTGCACGGCGGTCTGTACGTCGCCCTGCTCGAGGCAGTCGACCAATTCGCGCGCGTGTTTTTTCAGGGTCGACTCGAAGTCACCCGCGGATTCGTTGAAATCCATGACGCCCTCTTGGTCAGCCTCAGCTGCCGACCCGCTCGAAAATCTTCTCGATCTTTTCTTTCAGCACCTGAGCGGTGAAAGGCTTGACCACATAGCCGTTGACCCCGGCCTGGGCCGCTTCGATGATCTGGTCGCGCTTGGCTTCGGCGGTGACCATCAATACCGGCAGGTGCTTCAGACGCTCGTCGGCGCGGACCGCACGCAGCAGGTCGATGCCGGTCATGCCGGGCATGTTCCAGTCGGTAACGAGGAAGTCGAAGTTGCCACTGTGCAGCATCGGCAGCGCAGTGGTGCCGTCGTCGGCTTCTGCGGTGTTGGTGAACCCCAGGTCCCGCAGGAGGTTCTTGATGATGCGCCTCATCGTGGAAAAGTCGTCCACGATGAGAATTTTCATGTTCTTGTCCAAACCTGCCTCCATCGATACCAAACGCGCCCTGGCGGGCGTGCCGTCAATTCATCGAGCGTCGTGCGCTCTTCGCTGTGGGCGCGTCAAAGGAACGTCACCCAAGAATTCGTAAGCCTATAACTTGCCTAAGGAAAATCCCTTCAGCACTGCCTCTCAGGAGCAGCCGACGCGAAACTACCCGATGCTCAGCGAGCGCGCCACTCCGCCAAGCGCGAACGCAGGCGCGCGGCGCACTGGCTGTGCAGCTGGCTGACGCGGGATTCGCTGACGCCCAGCACTTCGCCGATCTCCTTGAGGTTGAGTTCCTCGTCGTAGTACAGCGCCAGCACCAGTCGCTCACGCTCGGGCAACTTGGTGATGGCGTCGGCCAGGGCCGCCTGGAAGCGCTCGTCTTCCAGGCCGTGGGATGGCTCGTTGTCGTGGTGCGAAGCGTCTTCGGCGAAGCCGCCGCCCTGGTCGCCGTCCTGCAACATGTCATCGAAGCTGTACAGTCGGCTGCCCTGGGTGTCGCTGAGGATGCCGTAATAATCTTCGAGGCTCATATTGAGTTCGGCAGCAACCTCCTGATCTTTAGCGTCGCGTCCGGTGCGCGCTTCGACGGCACGGATGGCGTCGCTGACCATGCGGGTGTTGCGGTGGACCGAACGCGGGGCCCAGTCGCCCTTGCGCACCTCGTCGAGCATGGCGCCGCGGATGCGGATGCCGGCGTAGGTTTCGAAGCTCGCGCCCTTGCCCTGGTCGTATTTCTTCGCAGCCTCCAGCAGGCCGATCATGCCGGCCTGCATCAGGTCCTCCACCTGCACGCTGGCCGGCAGACGGCCGAGCAGGTGGTAGGCGATGCGCTTCACCAGCGGGGCGTGTTTCTGGATCAGCAGTTCCTGGGAGTTGTGCGCCTGTGCCTTGCTGTACATACGCGCTCCGGAGGCCGCGGTCATACGGCCGAACCCGTGGGATGTTGCACCAGGCGCTCGACGAAGAACTCCAGGTGCCCTCGTGGGTTGGCCGGCAGCGGCCAGCTGTCGACCTTCTGCGCCACCGCACGGAAGGCCAGGGAAGCCTTGCTGCGCGGGAACGCCTCATACACCGAACGCTGCTTCTGCACGGCCTTGCGCACCGACTCGTCGTAGGGAATGGCGCCGACGTACTGCAGCGCCACGTCCAGGAAACGGTCGGTGACCTTGGTCAGCTTGGCGAACAGGTTGCGGCCCTCCTGGGGGCTGTGGGCCATGTTCGCCAGCACGCGGAAACGCGTCATGCCGTAATCGCGGTTGAGCAGCTTGATCAAAGCATAGGCATCGGTGATGGACGTGGGTTCATCGCAGACGACCAGCAGCACTTCCTGGGCGGCACGCACGAAGCTCACCACCGAGTCGCCGATGCCGGCGGCGGTGTCCACCACCAGCACGTCGATGTTGTCGCTGATGTCGCTGAAGGCCTGGATCAGGCCGGCGTGCTGCATCGGCGTGAGGTGCACCATGCTCTGGGTGCCCGAGGCCGCCGGGACGATGCGAATGCCGCCGGGGCCCTGGAGGATCACGTCACGCAGGTCGCATTCGCCTTCGATGACGTCGGCCAGCGTGCGCTTGGGCGACAGTCCCAGCAGCACGTCGACGTTGGCCAGGCCCAGGTCGGCATCCAGCAGCATGACGCGGCGGCCGAGATCGGCCAGCGCCAGCGACAGATTCACCGACACGTTGGTCTTGCCCACGCCACCCTTGCCACCGGTGACTGCGATTACCTGAACGGGATGCATACCCATATCAATACCTTGTCTCGTCGTTCGACCGTCACGCATCGGCGTTTCGGCTAATCCGGCTGCAGTGCTCCACCGCCTCCGGCGCTCGCGGATCTGCTAACAGAGCATCCGCATCGCTTGGGCAGCCCAACCGGCCGCCCCACGCCCCACCCGGGGCTCACAATCTTCAGCTGGCGCGACGCACCGGCTGCTGGTAAAGGCCGGCGAACATGTCCGCCATGGCATCCTCGCAGGGCTCTTCGGGCGACTGCAGGCTCACCGCACGGCTGACCAGTTGGTGCGCGCGTGCCACATGCAGGTCATCCGGGATCTTCGGCCCGTCAGCCAGATAGGCTACCGGTAGATGCTGGCTGATAGCCAGAGCCAGAGCTTCGCCGAGGCTTCCCGCTTCGTCCAGCTTGGTCAGGATGCACCCGGCCAGCCCACAGGAACGATAGTTCTGCCAGGCGGACTTGAGCACCTGGCTCTGGCTGGTCGCGGCCAGCACGAGGTAATTCTTCACGTTCAGGCTCAGCGACGACAGCGCTTCGAGCTGCATGCGCAGTGCCGGATCGTTGGCGGGCAGGCCGGCGGTATCGATCAGCACCAGGCGCTTGCGTGCCAGCGGGGCCATGGCCTGGATCAGCGACTGGCCCGGATCGACCAGGGTCACCGGCACGTTGAGAATGCGGCCCAGGGTCTTGATCTGCTCCTGGGCACCGATACGGAAGCTGTCCATGGACACCAGGGCGATGCTCTGCGCGCCGTATTTCAGCACGTAGCGCGCCGCCAGCTTGGCCAGGGTGGTGGTCTTGCCCATGCCGGCCGGGCCGACCAGGGCAACCACGCCGCCCTGCTCCAGCAGGTCGATTTCCGGGGTGTTGATCGAGCGCGCCAGGTGCGCCAGCAGCATGCGCCAGGCCTGCTTCGGATCGGCGATGGAAGCCACGCGCTCCAGCAGGTTGCGCGACAGGTCGGCCGGCAGCCCCATGCGCTGCAGGCGACGCCACAGGCCGGCCTGTTTCGGACGCTGGTTCTGCAGCTGGTTCCAGGCGATGGAGCCCAGCTGCACTTCGATCAGTTCGCGCAGGCCGTTGAGTTCGAAGCGCATGGCTTCCAGCGCCTGCTGGCCGGCAGCGGCCGGCGCCGGGGCAACCGGTGCGTCCATGGCGGCGGCCAGGGTCTCGGCGGCGCTGCGACGCGGTTTCTCGGTGCCGTACATTTGACGGTCGCCGCGCACGCCATCGCTGGCACGGCTGGGAGCCGACAGATCGGCCCTGGCCTGGGCAATCTTCGCCTGGGTCTTGCGCAGCTCGGCTTCCAGTGCCGGGTTCGGCTTGCTGGCCGCTACCGGGGCCTGGTAATCCAGCGCCGCGGTCAGCTCAACGCCGCCAGCGACACGGCGATTGCCAATGATCGAAGCGTCCGGGCCCAGCTCGTCACGGACCAGTTTCATGGCCTGACGCATATCAGCGGCGAAGAAGCGTTTTACCTGCATGGCCTCGGACCTCAATCAGTTCTGCCCAACGGTGGCAACGATCGTGACTTGTTTGTTGTCGGGGATTTCCTGGTAAGCCAGCACGTTCATGGTGGGAACCGCCATCCGGGCGAATCGCGACATCATCGCGCGGATGGGACCTGCCACCAGCAGAATCGCCGGCTTGCCGAGCATCTCCTGACGCTGCGCCGCTTCAACCATCGAGCGTTGCAGCTTTTCGGCCATTCCGGGTTCCAGCAACATGCCTTCTTCGGAGCCCTGTCCGGCCTTCTGAAGACTATTGAGCAATATCTGTTCCAACCTGGGTTCCAGAGTGATCACAGGCAGCTCCGGCTCTAGTCCCACAATGGTTTGCACGATTGCGCGGGACAGCGCGACGCGAACTGCCGCCACCATCGCGGCGGGATCTTGACTCTTCACCGCCACGTTGGCGATGGCTTCCGCGATGGTACGGATGTCACGTACCGGCACCTGTTCCTGCAGCAGCGCCTGAAGGACCTTGAGCAGCGTCGACAGGGAAATCATCCCTGGCACCAGCTCTTCGGCGAGCTTGGGCGACGTCTTGGCCAGCAGCTGCATCAATTGCTGGACTTCCTCATGGCCGAGCAGCTCATGGGCGTGCTTGTGCAGCACCTGGTTCAGGTGGGTGGCGACCACGGTGCTGGCATCCACCACGGTGTAGCCCAGGGACTGCGCCTGGTCGCGCTGCGAGGCCTCGATCCAGACGGCCTCCAGGCCGAAGGCCGGGTCCTTGCCGGCGATGCCGTTGAGGGTGCCGAACACCTGGCCGGGGTTGATCGCCAGGTCGCGGTCCGGATAGATCTCGGCTTCCGCCACGCTGACGCCCATGAGCGTCAGACGATAGGCGTTGGGCAGCAAATCGAGGTTGTCGCGGATGTGTACCGACGGCATCAGGAAGCCCAGGTCCTGGGACAGCTTCTTGCGCACCCCCTTGATCCGCGCCAGCAGCTGGCCGCCCTGGTTGCGGTCCACCAGCGGAATCAGTCGGTAGCCTACTTCCAGGCCGACCATATCCACCGGGGTCACGTCGTCCCAACCCAGCTCCTTGGTCTGCTCGGCGCGCTGGGCGGGCAGCAGTTCCTGCTGGGTCTGGGCTTCCTGTTCGGCCTTCTGGGTGGCCTTGCGCTGGCGCTGCCAGATCATCCAGGCGCCGCCGGCAGCCAGGCCGCCGAGGCCGACGAAGGACACGTGCGGCATGCCCGGGACCAGGCCCATGGCGATCAGGATGATGGCGGAGATGGCCAGCGCCTTGGGCGAGGCGAACATCTGCCGGTTGACCTGCTGGCCCATGTCCTCGGAGCTGGAGACACGGGTCACCATGATGGCGGCGGCGGTCGACAGCAGCAGCGAGGGCAGCTGCGCCACCAGACCGTCACCGATGGTCAGCAGGGCATAGACCTTGCCGGCGTCGCCGAAGCTCATCGCGTGCTGGATCATGCCGATGGCCACGCCACCGATGAGGTTGATGAAGAGGATCAGCAGGCCGGCGACGGCGTCACCGCGGACGAATTTGCTGGCACCGTCCATGGAACCGTAGAAGTCGGCCTCCTGGGCCACTTCAGCGCGGCGCTTCTTGGCCTCCGCCTGCTCGATCAGGCCGGCGTTGAGGTCGGCGTCGATGGCCATCTGCTTGCCGGGCATGGCGTCGAGGGTGAAACGCGCGCTCACCTCGGAGATGCGGCCGGCACCCTTGGTGACCACCACGAAGTTGATGATCATGAGGATCGCGAAGACCACGATACCGACGACGTAGTTGCCGCCGATCACCACTTCGCCGAACGCCTGGATCACCTTGCCCGCGGCCGCGTGGCCGTCGTGGCCGTGGAGCAGCACGACGCGGGTGGACGCGACGTTCAGCGCCAGGCGCAGCAGGGTGGCGACCAGCAGGATGGTCGGGAACACGGCGAAGTCCAGCGGGCGCAGGGCGTACACGCTGACCAGCAGGACGACGATGGACAGGGCGATGTTGAAGGTGAACAGCACATCCAGCAGGAACGGCGGGATGGGCAGGGTCATCATCGCCAGCATGGCGAGCAACAGCAGCGGCACACCGAGGTTGCCCCGGCTTAGCCCTACCAGATTGCTGCGAACAGTGCCGATCAGTTGCGTACGATCCACCCGAATTTCCCCTGCGCGTTGGTGACCGAGGCGGCCACCGGATCAAACTTTTGACGCCCAACCGGGCATCCGCACAGGGTTTTGCAGGAAGCGTTCCAACTTCTTCGAAACGGTTTCAGGAACTGTCTCTCACCAGTTTGAAGGTGCCGTCCTTGAAGCTGCCCGCCACCGCGCAGGTGGATTGGTTTGCGTCGCTTCGCGCCTCGAAACGGTAGTGGCCGGACATCACGCCGTACTCGGTGTCGTCCTCGCTGCGAACGATCTCCACGCGGTCGATCACCAGCTCGCCATGACTGGCCCGCAGGGCGTCTTCGGGCATCTCCTGGAAGAGTACCGCCGCGCCCTCCCTCAGCCTCGCCCGGCCCTCACGCTGCGGAGCGATGGCGTAGCGCCCGGAAAGCTTCGACGGGTCACGGCGCAACTGGTCCTGTGCGGTGGTCAGGTGGAATTGCGCAGTGAGCGTCGCCGGGTGACCGCCCTGCCCCTGCACCGCCAGCGGCACGCCGACCACCAGCTGGTTGTCGCCGCTGAGCTGGGCGACGTAGAGCGAGCCCCACCAGCGATCCGTCACCTGGGCCTCATGCTGTGTGCCGCAGACCTGCAGGCGGTACTGCGTCGTCGGCGTGTCGGGCGCGCAAGCGCCGCACAGGCCAATCCCCACGGCCATCGCCAGAACCCTGAAACAGCCCCTTTCGCTCATCGTCCTTCTCCGTGCAGCGTCCCGGCGCGCGAGGGCTGGCGCCCTCGCCTCGAAGGTTCGACCGGTGCTTCCCGGCGAAAGGTTCCCCTGTCTTAAGGCCGGTCACCAGCTCCCGGACGCACCGCCCCCGCCACTGGAACCACCGCCGCCGGAGAACCCGCCGCCCGAACTGCCACCGGACGATCCGCTCGAAGAACTGCCGCCCGAGCTCGAACTGCTGCCCGCGCCGCCCTGCCCCGCGGCGAACACCACCAGCCCCGGCAGGCACATGAAGGGCAGCACCAGCAGCCAGTTCAGCGGGGCCGCCAGCGCACCGGCGAAGCAGCCGATCAGCAGGTACAGGCCGATGAATACCCCCAGGCGCCAGTAGAAAGCCTTATGCCCGACTGCCGCCTGGCTGGCCTTGCGGCCTTTGCGCCGCTTGCGCGGCCCGCGCCAGACCTCGCGCATCATCGAGACCAGCAGCCACCAGAGGCCGATGACCATCGCCACACCCAGCGGAGCCGCCAGCGCATAGACCCACAGCAGGCCGCCGAAGCGCGGCGTCAGGAAGCCGAGCAGGATGCAGTAGGCGATCAGCCCCAGCACGCTGTAGAACACCACCCGCGCCGTCCACAACGCGCCGAAGGTAGCGCCGCCGACCAGCAAGCAGATCGGCGTGACGGCAACCACTCCCAGCGCATCCTGACCGCCCGCCAGCAGTGCCACCAGCACGACCACCACCGCGCAGAACGCCAGAGCGCCGCGCCAGCCCATCCGCCGTGCGACGAGCAGCACGCCACCCACCCCACCGGCCACGAAGGACGCCAGCAGCAGCCAGGCCTCCAGCGGGAAGCTCAAGGGTTCCGGCGTCGGCTCCGACAGCGCCTCGCCATCGACCAGCAGGATCAGCGCATCCACCGCCGACTCGATGCCGCCGGCATAGTCGTCCTGACGGAAGGCCGGCGCCATGCGCTCGCGGATGATGCGCCCGGCCAGCACATCGGGAATCGCGCCCTCCAGGCCATAGCCGACCTCGATGCGCATCAGGTGGTCGTCCTTCGCCACCACCAGCAGCACGCCGTCGTCGACGCCCTTGCGGCCGAGCTTCCAGAGGTTGAAGAGTTTGTGGGAGAAGGCCTCGATGCCCATCGTGCCGACGGTTGGAAGCATGACCACGGCGATCTGCGCACCGCGGCGATCTTCCAGGGCCTTGAGCTTGTCGATCAGATGGGACTTGGCGGCGGGATCGAGGGTGCCGGTGACGTCCACCACGCGCTCGTTCAGCGGCAGCAGTACACCGCCGTCGGCTGGCGAGTCTGCCCAGACGGGCTGGAAGCAGGTGAAGAGACAGAGCAACAGCCAGAACGCGAAGCGCAGGCCGGCGAAGGAGTCCCGAAGCATGAAACGTTTCCTCGGCTGAACAGGCCGCCCGGAGCCTTCGACGCCGGGCACGAGCCGACCATCCTACTGCACGCCTGGCGCCTGCGGGTCACTCATCGCGGCGCAGGTCCGGCGGGATCGGCAGGTTCGGCATCGGTCCCGGGCGCTTGCCTTTGCCGGCGCGGTACTGCTTGAGCTGGTAGACGTAGGCCAGCACCTGGGCCACGGCGAGGTAGAGCCCAGCAGGAATCTCGTGGTCGAGCTCGGTGGAGTAGTAGACCGCCCGCGCCAGCGCCGGCGATTCGAGCACCGTGACCTTGTGCTCCTGGGCGATCTCGCGAATCTTCAGCGCCATGAAGTCGTTGCCCTTGGCCAGCAGGCGCGGCGCGCCGCCCTTCTCGGCGTCGTACTGCAGGGCTACGGCGAAGTGGGTCGGGTTGGTGATGACCACGTCGGCCTGCGGCACCGCCTGCATCATCCGCCGGTTGGCCATCTCGCGCTGCATCTGGCGGACCTTGGCCTTGACCTCCGGCTTGCCCTCGGAGTCCTTGTACTCGTCCTTGACCTCCTGCTTGGTCATCATCAGCTTCTTGCGGTTGTCCCAGAGCTGGAAGGGAACGTCCGCGGCGGCGATGAAGATGATGCTGCAGGCCAGCCAGAAGGCGCTCCAGCCGACGATCCGGGCGCTGTGCACCATGGCCTGCTCCAGCGGCTCATGGGAGATCGCCAGGAGGTCGTCCTGATCGGACTTGAGCACCAGGATCGCCACGATCAGCACCAGCACGAACTTGGCCAGTGCCTTGAGCAGCTCGGTGAGCGAGCGCAACGAGAACATGCGCTTGAGCCCGGCCAGCGGGTTCATCCGGCTGAACTTGGGCGCCAGCGCCTCGGCGGAGAACAGCCAGCCGCCCAGCGCGACCGGGCCGACCAGCGCCGCGAGCAGCAGCACGGCAAGGATCGGCCAGACCGCATCGGCGCCGATCTTGCCGCCGGCGATCAACAGGTTGAGCATGCTCTCGCTGTTCATCACCGTGGCGCGGTCCAGTTCGAAACTGCCGCGCATCAGGCGCATCAGCGCATCGGCCAGGCTGGCGCCGAACATCAGCAGCGCTCCGGCGCCGGCCAGGAGCACGGCCAGGGTGTTCAGCTCCTTGGACCGGGGGAGCTGGCCCTTCTCGCGCGCCTCCCGGCGCCGTTTCTCTGTGGGTTCCTCTGTCTTGTCTTCGCTACTGTCGTTCTCGGCCATCAGCGGGCCCCCACGAGTTCGCGAAGCAGGCGCAGGCCTTCACTGGCCAGCGCCTGGTACTGGGTGAGTATCTCGGCACTGCCAATCCAGACAATGACGAAACCCATGATCAGGGTGAGCGGGAAACCGATCGAGAAGATGTTCAGCTGTGGCGCCGCGCGGGTCATCGCGCCGAACGCCAGGTTGATGACCAGCAGCGCGGTGATCGCCGGCAAGGCGATCATCAGGCCGGCGCCCAGCACCCAGCCGAGCTTGCCGGCCACGCTGATGAAGTGGTTGCTCGACAGCCCTTCGCCCACCGGTAGCGTGGTGAAGCTTTCCGCCAGCACCTCGAACACCACCAGGTGGCCGTTCATCGAGAGGAACAGCAGGGTCACCAGCATGGTGAAGAACTGTCCCAGCACCGGCACCGAGATGCCGTTGGTGGGGTCGACCATGGACGCGAAGCCCAGGCCCATCTGCATGGAGATGATCTGCCCGGAAATGACGAAGGCATGGAACATGAGCTGCAGGACGAAGCCGAGCATGGCGCCGACGAGGATTTCCTGGGCGATGTAGACCATCGCCTTGAGGCTCAAGGCATCCACCTGCGGCATCGGCGGCAGGTTGGGCGTCAGCGCCACGGCAATGGCCACGGCCAGGTACAGACGCACGCGGGTCGGGACCAGCTGGGTACCGATGATCGGCATCACCATCAGCATGGCGGCGATACGGAACAGCGGGAATAGGAAGGCCCCGATCCAGCCGCCGATCTGCGCGTTGCTGAGCTCGAGCATCAGCCGATCAGCGTCGGGATGCTGGCGATCAGCGACTGGGTGTATTCCATCAGCTGCCGCAGCAGCCAGGGGCCCAGCACGATGAGGGTGAGCAGCACCACCAGCAGGCGTGGCAGGAAGCTCAGGGTCTGCTCGTTGATCTGCGTGGCGGCCTGGAACATCGCCACGATCAGGCCCACCAGCAGGCTGGGCAGCACCAGGATGCCGACCATCACGGCAGTCAGCCAGAGCGCTTCACGGAACAGGTCGACGGCGACTTCGGGGGTCATGGCTGCTCCTGTCGTTCAGCAAAGGGGTTCATCGCTAGACCGTCCCGAAACTGCCGGCGAGCGTGCCGATGATCAACGCCCAGCCGTCCACCAGGACGAACAGCATGATCTTGAACGGCAACGAGATGATCAGCGGCGAGAGCATCATCATGCCCATCGCCATCAGCACGCTGGACACCACCAGGTCGATGATCAGGAACGGAATGAAGATCATGAAACCGATCTGGAAGGCAGTCTTCAACTCCGAAGTGACGAACGCCGGCACCAGGATGGTCAGGGGCGTGGCGTCGGCGCTGGCGATGTCGGTGCGCTTGGACAGCCGGACGAACAGCTCCAGGTCCGACTGCCGGGTCTGCGCCAGCATGAAGGCCTTGAGCGGGACCTCGGCGCGGGTGATCGCTTCCTGCGCGGGGATCTGCTCGCTCAGGTAAGGCTGCAGCGCGGTCGTGTTGATCTTGTCGAACACCGGTGCCATGACGAACAGGGTGAGGAACATCGCCAGGCCGATCAGCACCTGGTTCGACGGCGTGCTCTGCAGGCCCAGCGCCTGGCGCAGGATGGAGAAGACGATGATGATCCGGGTGAAGCTGGTCATCAGCATGACGAACGCCGGGATGAAACTCAGCGCGGTCATGATCAGCAGGATCTGCAGGCTGACCGAGTACTCCTGCTGCCCCTGCGGGTTGGTGGTCACGGTGATCGCCGTCAGCTGCGTCGGATCGGCGGCGAAGGCCGGCGGCGCCATCAGCGCCAGCAGGCCCAGGAGCAGCGGCGCGACTGCCTTGAGCGCACCGATCAGAGCGGAGAGAGTAGGCGAACGGGTCACTGCGGGCGGCCCTTGTCCTTGTTCAGCAATTCCAGCAGACGCTGGGCGAATTCCGGCTGCGCCGGTTCCGATTCGGCGGCATGCACCGGCTGGCGCATGACGTGCAGCGGGGTGATGCGACCGGGCGTCAGGCCCAGCAGCACCTGTTCCTCGCCGACCTGCACCAGCACCAGGCGATCCCGCGGACCGAGGGACTGGCTGGAAATCAGGCGGATCGCCTGGTTGCCGCGCGGCACCACCTGTTGCACCCGGCGCACCAGCCAGGCCAGCAGGAAGATCAGCCCGACCACCAGCACCAGGCCCAGCAGCAACTGCATCAGTTGCGCGCCGGCACTGCCGGTGATGATGCTCGGCGTGGAACTGGCGTGGACGATGGCCGGATTGGATGCCGGCGCCTTGGCCTCTTCGCCCAGGGCGAAGAAGGACAGCCCGGCCAGCGGCAGGACGGCGAGATTCGCGAGCAGGCGGCCCATGTCAGCGCAGCTTCTTGATGCGTTCGCTGGGGCTGATCACGTCGGTGAGGCGGATGCCGAACTTCTCGTTCACCACCACCACCTCGCCGTGGGCGATCAGGGTGCCGTTGACCAGCACGTCCAGCGGCTCGCCAGCCAGGCGATCGAGTTCGATCACCGAGCCCTGGTTGAGTTGCAGCAGGTTGCGGATGTTGATGTCGGTATGCCCGACCTCCATGGAAATGGTCACCGGAATATCCAGGATCACGTCCAGGTTGGGGCCTTCCAGCCCGGCGATCATCGGCGTCTTGGGCGCCATGCCGAACTCTTCCATCGGTGCGCGTGGTGCGGCAGGCACGGCCGGAGCCGCAGCGCCGGCCATCATCGCGTCGATGTCGTCCTGGTTGGCGTCACCGGATTCGGAGAGGGCCGCAGCCCACTCATCGGCCAGCGCCTGTTCTTCGGGGGTCACGTTTTCTTCATCAGACATGGTGGGTCCTCGTGGGATCCGCTCAGCGCAAGCGCTCGAGAGGATCGAGAATCTGCAAGGCCAGGTTGCCCTTGTGCGAACCCAGCTTGACCTTGAAGGAAGGCACGCCGTTGGCGCGCATGATCATGTATTCGGGCAGCTCCACCGGGATCACGTCGCCCGGCTGCATGTGCAGGATGTCGCGCAGCTTGAGCTGGCGGCGCACGACGGTGGCACCCACCGGCACGCTGACGTCGAGGATGTCTTCGCGCAGGGCATTGATCCAGCGCTCGTCCTGGTCGTCGACATCGGACTGGAAGCCGGCGTCGAGCATCTCGCGGATCGGCTCGATCATCGCGTAAGGCAGGGTGATGTGCAGGTCGCCGCCGCCACCGTCCAGCTCGATGTGGAAGGTGGAGACCACCACCACTTCGCTGGGGCTGACGATGTTGGCCATTGCCGGGTTCACCTCGGAGTTCACGTACTCGAAGTTGATCGGCATCACCGCATGCCAGGCCTCGGCGAGGTCGACGAAGGCCTGCTCGATGACCATGCGCACCACCCGCAGCTCGGTGGGGGTGAACTCGCGGCCCTCGATCTTGGCGTGACGACCGTCACCGCCGAAGAAGTTGTCCACCAGCTTGAACACCAGCTTGGCGTCGAGGATGAACAGCGCGGTGCCGCGCAGCGGCTTCATCTTCACCAGGTTGAGGCTGGTGGGTACGTACAGCGAGTGCACGTACTCGCCGAACTTCATCACCTGCACGCCGCCCACGGCGACATCCGCCGAGCGGCGCAGCAGGTTGAACATGCTGATGCGGGTGTAACGGGCGAATCGCTCGTTGATCATCTCCAGGGTCGGCATGCGGCCCCGGACGATGCGGTCCTGACTGGTCAGGTCGTAGGACTTGATCGCCCCCGGCTCGACGTCGGACTCGGTTTCCACCAGGCCGTCGTCGACGCCGTGCAGCAGCGCGTCGATCTCGTCCTGGGAAAGTAGATCCTGCATGGCCATGGCGGGTACCTACTGCAATACGAAATTGGTGAAAAGCACTTGCTCCACGGTCAACTGACCGGTCGCCTTCTTCGCCAGTTCCTGAAGACTGGACGTGGCCTGCTGGCGGAGCATTTCCTTGCCGACCGGAGTCACCAGATTGTCGAAATTCTGGCTGGAGAACAGCATCACCAGCTGGTTGCGTACCAGTGGCATCTGCTCGCGCAGGGCATCCATCTGCGCCTGGTCGCGGCCCATCAGGGCAACGGCCACCTGAAGATAGCGCTGGCGGCCGTTCTGGTTGAAGTTGACCACGAAGGACGGCGCGAGGATCTCGTAGACCGCCTGCTTCTTCGTCGGCTCGGCGTGTTCCGCGGCCTTGGCTTCGGCTTCGTCGGGCTTGGCGCTCTTGTGCAGGAAGAACCAGGTACCGCCCACCGACGCCCCCACCGCCAGCAGGAAGGCCAGCACGATGATGATGATGAGCTTCAGCTTGCCCTTGCCGGGCGCCTGGCCATCGGGGAGAGAAGGCGTCTGTTCTTTCTTGGCCATGCCAATAATCCGTCACTTTTGCGGCGCGATGCGCTGATACCGGGGTAGCAGCAAGGGCTGTGCCAGTTTGCAAGAGTCCTACTGGCGACGCCGCGGATATTACAGGCTAGACGGAGGATGTCACGGGGAGGAGTAAGAATTTTCCTCCGAGCCGGACAGGTCGGGTATTGAGGCGGTTCGCGAGCAAGGGAAAACCTGGCGTTCGGGCTTATACCCTCTTCCTAACCCCCTCCCTGAAGGGAGAGGGGACTGAACGGCATCAAGCGAAGCGCTGAGCTACCCAACGACTCCGGGCTGCTCCCTCTCCCTTCGGAGCGGGGCGCGCAGCCAGGGCTGGGGAGAGGGTTCTTTCAAGCCCCCCCCAACGCCCGGTCATGCGTAGTAATCCACCAATCCCCTGCCCTGCGCCGTCGTCTGCGGGCGGATCTCGGACACGCCACTGATCATCGGCTCGTCGTCACCGCTGCCGTTACCCGCCACGCCCCGCGAGCTGCCACGACCGTCGCCCTGCTGCTGTTGCTGCCAGCCACGGGCGGACTGGTCGGAAACGTTCACGTCCAGCTGCATGCCCTGCTGGTTGAACATCTCGCGCAGGCGGTGCTGCTGGCTGTCCAGCGCTTCGCGGACGTTGGCGTTGGCGCTGACGAAGTTGACCTGCGTCTGGTCGCCGGTCATGTGGATGCGCACTTCCAGGCGACCGAGGTTGGCCGGGTCCATCTGGATCTCGGCGGACTTGAGGTTCTGCGAGGACATCCACATCACCCGGTCCACCACCTGATCGGTCCAGCCGTTCTGCTGCACGGACACCGCCTGCCCCGGCACCAGCGGGTTCACCGGGCGACTGGTCATGGCCTGCGGCGTGTTCAGCGCCTGGGTCAGGGATTCCAGGCGTGCGGCGAAGGCTTCGTTGCGCGGCATCTCCGGCTTGGCGTCGGTCTGCACGTCCGCCAGTTGCTGGGTGAGGTCGGCGCCATCCTTCAGCGCGCCTTCGGCGAGCTGGGTTTCAGAGCCCTTGGCGGCCGAGTCCGAGGTCAACGCCGCGAGGGCGGCAGACAGGTCATTCCTGCCACTGGCATCCAGCGACTTGTCCCCCGCCCTGGCGGCGAGGTGGCCGGTGAGCTGGGTCTGTTGCGCCTGCTGCGCCTGGTCGTCGGCGCCCACGGCGAGGGTCAGGTTCACCCCCGGAATCTCGTTGAGCTTCTGCAGGTCGCCGTCGCTGCTGGCATCGGTCAGTTGGCTGGTGCCGGTGCTGACCACCAGCGGCGGCGCCTCGGGCTCCGGCAGCTGGCCGGTCATGCCGAGCATCAGCAGCGGGTCGAGGGTCGCGTCGGACTTGGTGTCGCTGTCCGCCACCTTATCGTCCGCCTTGTTCGCGCCATCGGCCGGCAAGGCCTTGCCGTCCTCGGCAACCTTTGGCTGGTCGGCGGCAGCCGGCGCGCTGGAGTCCTTGCTCGCGGTGTCCTTGTCGGCACTGTCCCGCGGCTTGTCGGTCTTCGCCTTCACCGGCTTGTCGGCCCGCTCACTGGCGGCTGGCCGCTGCTCCTTGGCGTAGACGTCAGCGAAGCTGGAACCCTTGTCGCTGCTGGTGCCGGACGAATTCTGCGCAGACCTGGAGAGCGCCGCCTTGGGCCGGGTGTCAGGCGTCGACGTCAATAAAATATCCGGGGCGACAGCCATCGGAGTTCTCCGTTGATGTGATTATCCAACACGGAGATAGCAAGGTGCGGGCCAACTCGGAAAAGGTCAGGGGTGACCGGGCAACAGCAGGGTGCGGACGATGGAGAATTCGTGCTCGACCTTGCCGATCAGGCCTTGCGCGCCAGTCAGGTCGTTCTGCCGTGCGGCCTCTTCCAGGCGCTTGCACAGACTGCTCAGCACCGAGGCGCCCATGTTGCCGCAACTGCCCTTGAAACTGTGCGCGGCGTGGCGCAGCGCCGGCGCATCGCTGGCAGCGAAGGCCCCGCGGATGCTGCGCAGGCGCTCCTCGGAGTCGCTGAGGAAGGTTTCCACCAGGAGCGGGTACTCGTCTTCCATGATCGACAGCAAATTGCTCAGCACGGCGCCATCGAGATGCGGCTCGGACATTGGGCACTCCCTGAAGGGTGGCTCGCCACCCTGCGGGGGGGACAAGTAGGTTCCGATTATGCCTGAGCCGACCAGAAGAACTCCACGGAGACCGTCTTCCCATCGCCGGACCACTGGCAGCGGTCAGACAGCTGCCGCACCAGCGTCAGCCCGCGCCCGCAGAGGCTGCCGGCGGCCTTCTGCGAAGCCAGTACCGCCCCCACGTCAAACCCGTCGCCGCTGTCCTCCACGCGCACCAGCAGGCGCCCGCCATCGCCGTGGGGTGCGAGGTCGAGATGGAAGCGCACGAAGCCGTCACGCAGGGCGACCAGGCGCTTGCTGCGTTCCTGGTAATAGCGGGCGAAGCCGGCGGCGTCGCACTTGAGCGAGGAGTCCAGACCCATCACACCGTGCTCCAGGGCGTTGGAGTAAAGCTCGGCGAGCACGGTGTACAGCGCACCACCGCGCGGGCGCAGGTCCTGCACTTCCATCAGCAGTTGCAGCAGGAAGGGCAGCGGATTGAAGTTGCGCAGGGTCGGCGCGCGGAATTCGAAGCTGGCGGACCAGTCCAGCGGGCTGCTCAGGCCATTGTCGGAGAACGCCAGCGGCGGGCGCTGCAGCGAGCCCTCGGGGACCAGCGCGATCTCCAGCATGCTGACGTCATCCTGGGCCTCACCGCGAAAACGCGCCACCGCGGCCTGGATGCCGTCGAACAGGCGCGTTGACGCGAGACCCTCGCTGAACACCTGGAGCAGGCGCTCCTCGCCGAACGCCTCGCCAGCGGCATTGCGCGCCTCCAGCACGCCATCGGAGAAGAGGAACACACGGTCGCCCTCCTCCATCGCGTAGACCTCGAAATGGTCGCTGAAGGCCGACGCATCGAGAATCCCCAGCGGCAGGTGGCGCGACACCAGTGGCTGCAGTTCGCCGCTGGCGTGGCGGTGCAGGTAGCCATTGGGCAGGCCGCCGTTCCACACCTCCACCAGGCCGCGCTGGAAGCTCAGGTTGAGCACCGCGGCGCAACAGAACACGCCCACTGGAAGGATGCGCTTGAGCTTGGCATTCATCTCGCGAAGGATGTCCGCCATCGGATAGCCCTTGGCGGTCATGCCGTAGAACACTTCGGCCAGCGGCATGGCACCGATGGCCGCCGGCAAGCCGTGGCCGGTGAAGTCGCCGAGCAGCACGTGCATGCCGCCGGAGGGCTTGAACGCCGCCAGCAGCAGGTCACCGTTGAACAGCGCGAAGGGCGATTGCAGGTAACGGATGTTCGCCGCGTTCAGGCAGCCCGAGTGCGCCACCTTGTCGAACACCGCCTTGGCCACCCGCTGTTCATTGAGCAGGTGTTCGTTGTGCCGGGCGATCAGGTCGCGCTGCTCCAGCACCATCCGCTGCAGGTGATGCAGGCGCCCCATGGCGCGGATCTTGGCTTCGAGGATGACGCGGTTGTAGGGCTTGGAAAGGAAATCGTCGCCGCCCGCCTCCAGGCTCTGCACCAGCGCCTCGGGCTCGCTCAGCGAGGTGAGGAAGATGATCGGCACCAGCTCCTCGCCCGCCTGCCGGCGAATCCGCCGCGCCGCCTCGAAGCCGTCCATCACCGGCATCAGCGCATCCATCAGCACCAGCTGCGGGCGTTCCTGGGCGAACAGCGCCAGCGCTTCCAGGCCGTTGGCGGCGGTGAGCACGCGATGCCCCTGGCGGCTGACGATGGTCGACAGCAGCAGGCGATCGGCCGCGTTGTCGTCGGCAATCAGGACGGTGAGGAGCTCGGACATGGCCGTTGCCACCGCAGGGCGAGCCGGGTCAGCTGATCCTGAACAGCTGCTCGAAGTTGGAGATGGCCAGCACCTTGCGCACGTCCGGATTGCAGTGCGCCAGGCTGATCTGCGCGCTCTCGCCGCCGGCGTGGTCGCGCAGCAGCAGAAGCATGCCCAGCGCCGAGCTGTCGAGGTAGGTGGCACCCTTCAGGTCCACCACATAGCGTTTGGGGGTGGTTTCGACGCGTTCGTAGGCGTTGCGGAATTCCTGGTGTGCGCCGAAATCGAAACGCCCCTGGACCACGATGGTGAGCTCCTGCCCGTCAGCGGAGGGAACGGATGTGATGGCCATGGGATTCTCCTTATCGATCGATGGTCGCGCACGAGCTTGAAGATGTAGCAGCTAGCGATGACAGCGGCAACCTCGGCGAGCGATGGGAAACCGCCTCGCCAGACCGGTCGAACGATCGCCATACAGGTCGATTAATGGACCACCGGTCGTCACAGGCACGGCGAATGCCTTTACCCTTTCACCCGTGCGACACAGAACGAAGGCTCGCAAGAAGCCTTGGAAGGGTCGCACCCGGCAAGAAGGGGGGAGCATGTACAAGTCCATTCTCATCGCAGCCTGCGTGTTGTGCGCGGTGCCGTACGCAGGTGCCCAGGTGATGCAGCGCGAGCTGGGCGACTTCGAACTCAAGTTCGCCAACTCACCGACCCGCAGCATGGCCCAGGGCCTGGTCCAGCCGGGCCAGGCCAACAGCACCCAGGGCGGCCTCGACATCACCCACGACAGTGGCTGGTACGTGGGCAGCTGGACCTCGAACATCGAGCAGGAAAAGCCGCTGGAGATCGACAGCTACGCCGGCTTCAAGCACCCGCTGGGCGACGGCAAGCTGGGCTACGAAGTGGGCACCCTGCGCTACACCCGGCCGGAACAACCCGACTACGACAGCCAGGCCCTGTACGGTGGCCTGTCGGTATTCGGCAGCCGTCTCGGCGCGGCCTACAGCGCCCAGGCCGGGCGCAGCACAACCACCCTGTTCACCGACCTGGGCGTGCAGCCTGACCTGGGCTTCGACGTGACCTTCAAGTACTCCGCCTACAACCTCGCCTCCCCCGTGAGCCTGGACAGCGGGGGCAGCGTCAGCGAATTCGGTGACTGGTCGGTGAACTTCAGCCGCCCGTGGAACGGCATCGACCTGAACTTCTCCTACAGCGGCAGCAGCCTGACCGGCGGCGACTGCAGCGCCTACTCCGGACACAACGCCTATTGCGACTCGGCGTTCATGTTCAAGGCTTCGCGGCCGTTCTTCTGAGGCACCTGCACCCAAGCCCCTGACCCTCTCCCGGCCGGAGAGGGGGATCGCGCGCCGACAGCTCCCGGCACCGAGAAAGTCAATTTCATTCAAGATCGGCGCTGCGCCAGAGGCTACTCTGCCTGTCACCTCTCCGCACTCGCAGGCCTGACCCGATGCTGCACCGAGTGAACTGCACCACCGCCGCCCTGCCCGGCCTGCGCGCCGTCGAGATCCTCACGCAGCGCAGCTTCCCGCGCCACGCCCACGACGAGTACGGCATCGGCGTGATGCTCGAAGGCGGGCACCGCTCATGGAGTGGCCGGGGCCAGGTCGAGGCGCAACCTTGCGACATCATCACTGTCAGCCCCAACGAGCTGCATGACGGCATCCCCCTGCGTGGCGAGCCGCGTCGCTGGTGGATGCTGTACGTCGAGCCGACGCTGATTGCACAGTTGGCCGGCGCTGAACTCGCAAGCCGGGAGTTCGCCCTGCCGGCCCTCGCCGACCCGCAGCTCGCCCGGCGCATTGCCGGCCTGTTGCAGCGCCTGCCGAGGGCTTGCGCAGATGAAGCCAGCGAAGGCGTGCTCGACCTGTTCGGTGAACTGCTCGATCAGCCCGTTGACACCAGGACGACCGCCCTGCACTCGCGCAGCGTGGCGCGCATGCTCGAACGAATCCACGACGACCCGCGCAACGCCCCCGCGCTGGCGGAACTGGCCGGCATCGCCGGGCTGACGCCCTATGCCGCGCTGCGCCGCTTCCGCCGCGAGCTGGGCACGACGCCCCATGCCTACCTCCTGCAGTACCGCGTGCGCCAGGCCCACAAGGCCATCGGCGAGGGCCGCACGCTGGCCGACGCCGCCCAGCTCGCCGGCTTCGCCGACCAGCCCCACATGACCCGCGCCTTCGCCCGCCAGCTCGGGCTGACGCCGGGGCAGTGGCGCTCATCGCTCAGGCTGCAACCCACGCCCTGATTGCACCGGCCCCACGGCCGCCCCTCTGTCACACAGGAAACCCACGGGAATGAACGCAGAATTCCTGCTGACGGCGTTCGTCGTCGTTTTGCTGCCCGGCACGGGCGTGCTTTACACCCTGGCCGTCGGCCTCGGGCTCGGCGCCCGCGCAGCCGGCATTGCAGCCTTGGGCTGCACGCTGGGGATGATCCCGCAACTGCTGCTCGCCACCTTCGGCCTGTCGGTGATCCTCCAGGCCAGCGCGGCCAGCTTCCAGAGCGTCAGGCTGCTGGGCACGGCCTACCTGCTGTTCATCGCCTGGCAGGTGTTTCGCGGCAGCGGCGCGCTGGCCCTGGACTCCGCCGGCAGCCCGCGCAGCGCGGCGCAACTGGTCGGCACCGGGCTCTGGCTGAACCTGCTCAACCCCAAGCTCGGGCTGTTCTTCCTGGCCTTCCTGCCGCAATTCGTGCCGGCCGGCAGCGAGGACGCGCGGGCGCTGTTCCTGCTCCTCGGCCTGGTGTTCGCGCTGATGACCTTCGTCGTGTTCGTCGGCTACGGATTGCTGGCGGCCTGGGTGCGCGACCAGGTGATCGGTCGGCCCGCGGTGATGCAGGGCATCCGCTGGAGCTTCACCCTCGCCTTCGTCGTGCTGGCCGTGCGCCTGGCCTTCGAGACCCTGCACGCCTGATCGCGACAGCTAGCCGACCAGTCCGGCGCCCATGTTGATCGCCAGCCCCAGGACCGCGGTGTTGAACAGGAAGCCGATCACCGAGTGCGCCAGCACCACCTTGCGCATCGCCCGCGAGGCGACTTCCACGTCGGAGGTCTGCACCGCCACGCTGAGGGTGAAGGAGAAGTAGAGGAAGTCCCAGTAATCCGGGTTCTTCTCGCCCTCGGGGAAGCGCAGCATCGGTTCGCTGGCATTGGCCGAGTAGAACTGGCGAGCGTAGTGCATGGTGAAGATGGTGCCGATGAGGAACCAGGAACCGAGCACGGTACTGGCGGTGAAGGCGTAGCGGAGGATCTTCTCGCTGCCGCTGGCGTGCCCGGCGGTGGCCAGTTCGACGATGATGGCGCCCAGGCTGGCCACCGCGGCGACCGTGACCAGCACCAGTACCGCTTCGGCGTTCTCGTCCTCGATCTCGGCCAGCCGGCGCACCTCCGCCGGCGCCGCGCGCAGAGCCAGCCAGCCGATCAGCAGCACGTAGAGCCAGGCCATGCAGTTCCAGCCCAGCAGCACACGGGTCATGGGCGTTAACGGATAGCACGCGGTCGCCACCAGCACTCCGACGACGACCGAGCCGATCAGCCGTGGATGCGCCTGCAACAGTGCTCGGTTCAGGCGCAGCATGCCATGCGGTCCAGTTCGGCAGCGGCCAGCTGTGCCACGGCCAGGTCACTGTCGGCGGCCATGCCGTCGTCGAGGAACCAGGCGGCGGACAGTCCGGCGAAAGCCAGCACCCACTCCAGCAGGCGACGGCGATCGACACGGGCGCACTCGACGATCACGTCCAGCTGACGCAGGAAGCGCACGCGCTCGCGGGCGGTCGGCAGGTCCGGATTGCACAGCAGGTTGGCGTAGTCGAACAGCCGCTCACCGTAAAGCCGCTTGGGGTCGATGGCGCGCCAGCCACGCTCGCCGAAGTCGAGAATGTTGTCATGGTGGATGTCGCCGTGCAGCACGCGCAGGTCATGCTCGCTGGCCAGCAGGGCCTCGGCGGTTTCCAGACAGCGCGGGAACAGGCCGCCGTAACGCGCAGCAGCCGGCGTCAGGTCGCGGAACCACTCACGCAGGCCGATCACTTCCGGCAAGGGTTTTTCCCGTGGCTGGTGCAGTTTGCGCACGACGCCGCAGATGATCCGGCTGGCCTGGTCGTCCTCGCCGTTCAGCGCCATCTGCATCAACGACTGCGAACCCTCGGCGCGCTCCATGAGGACGGTATCGCCGTCGTAGGCATAGACCAGCGCGGCACCGTCGCCATCCCACCAGTCGAGCACCTTCGAGCCCAGGCGCTCATCGACGTCCAGTGCGCGCTTGAGCATCGCGGCGCGGCCCTGCCAGCGAACCGGCAGCAGATGGCTGCTGGGGGTGATGATCGGCTCCCCTTCGGAGACCAGGCGCCACAGGCGCAGGACACGTTCGAAATCCACAGGCACAGGCGCAGGCAACGGCATGGAGTGGTCCCACTGGAGGAGGCTGCCTGGAGCCTAGCACGGCGATCGATGCGGCCGCTGGCCAGTCAATCGGGGGAAGGTTTCAGGCGCTGGGCGAATTCGTCGAGCTGCTTCTGCTCGTACTTGTCGGCGGCCAGTCGCGCTTCCTCGCGGTAGCGCTCGACCAGCTTGCGCAGGCCTTCGAGGCGGGCGTATTTCTCCTGCCAGATGACCCGGGCCTTGCCCACATTGGTCTCATGGAAGGCCACCGAGCGATTCTGCTGTTCGACGGCGCCTTCGAGCTGCGCCAGGAAGCGCTGGTAGTTGATCAGCCACTGACCGCTGACACCCTGCTGGCCGTTGCTGATCCATTGCTGCTGGTAGTCGTAGCGGTAGCGTTCCAGCTCGGCGAGCTTGCGCTGCGCCTGCTGCAACTGGCCCTGCAGCTGGCCGAGCTGGCGCGCGGCCTCGCGCTCGGCCTTGAGCGCCATGTCCACCACCGGGGCGAGGCGTTCGGCGCGGCGGTTCATGGGTAAGCCCTCTGCCGTGCGGCCCTCTCCCCAACCCTGGCTGCGCGCCCCGCTCCAAAGGGAGAGGGAGCGAAAAGCTCGGCGCGGAAAATCATGCTCATCAGCCGGCCTTGCCACTGACCACGGCGTCCAGCAGCAGGCGGCTGTCGTCGAGGTTCTGGCTCTCGTCCAGGGCCTGGCGGAGGAACTGGCGCATGATCGGGAAGCGCTGGATGGCCAGGTCGGTTTCCGGATCGCCGCCGGCCACGTAGGCGCCGACACTGATCAGGTCGCGGCTCTGCTGGTAGCGCGACCAGAGTTGCTTGAAGCGCTGGGCATCACGCATGTGCTCGGGGGTGGTGACCTGGGGCATTACCCGGCTGATCGAGGCTTCGATGTCGATGGCCGGGTAATGGCCTTCCTCGGCCAGCCGCCGCGACAGCACGAAGTGGCCGTCGAGTACGCCCCGCGCAGCGTCGGCGATCGGATCCTGCTGGTCGTCGCCTTCGCTGAGCACGGTGTAGAAAGCGGTGATCGAGCCGCCGCCCTTCTCGCCGTTGCCGGCCCGCTCGACCAGACGCGGCAGCTTGGCGAACACCGACGGCGGATAGCCCTTGGTCGCCGGCGGCTCGCCGATGGCCAGGGCGATCTCGCGCTGGGCCTGGGCATAACGGGTCAGGGAATCCATCAGCAGCAGGACGTTCTTGCCCTTGTCGCGGAAGTACTCGGCGATACGGGTGCAGTACTGCGCGGCGCGCAGGCGCATCAGCGGCGCATCGTCCGCCGGTGAGGCAACGACCACGGAGCGCTTGAGGCCTTCCTCGCCGAGGATGTGCTCGATGAATTCCTTCACCTCGCGGCCCCGTTCGCCGATCAGCCCGACCACGATGATGTCGGCCTTGGTGAAGCGGGTCATCATGCCCAGCAGCACGGATTTACCGACGCCGGTACCGGCGAACAGGCCCAGGCGCTGGCCTCGGCCGACGGTGAGCAGGGAATTGATCGAGCGGATGCCGACGTCCATCGGCTCATGGATCGGATCGCGCGCCAGCGGGTTGATGATCGGGCCGTCCATCGGCACCCAGTCCTCGGCGCGCATGCCGCCCTTGCCGTCCAGCGCGCGACCGACACCGTCGAGCACCCGGCCGAGCATGGACATGCCCATGGGCAGGCGGCCGGAATCCGGCAGCGGCACCACGCGGGCGCCAGGGGCGATGCCGACGAGGCTGCCCACCGGCATCAGGTAGATCTTGCTGCCGGCGAAGCCCATGACCTCGGCTTCCACCTGCACCGGGTGATAGCCGCCGTCGTTGATCACCTGGCAGCGGCTGCCGACGGCGGCCTGCAGGCCCTCGGCCTCCAGGGTCAGGCCGACCATGCGCAGCAGGCGACCTTCCACCACCGGCTGGCTGGGCAGGCTCACGGCCTCGCTGTAGCCCTGCAGACGGCGGGCGAAACTGACGCGATCAAGGCGCATCGGTGCCGTCCTGGCCGGCGTCGAGGTTCACCTGCAGGTCAGGCTCCAGGGCGTGGGTCGCCTGGTCGCGCTGCTGCTCGAAGAGCTGCTTCACGGCCTGGGCCAGGCGCGTCTCGACGCTGGCGTCGATGCGCGAATGTTCGGTCTCGATGCGGCAGCCGCCGGGCAGCAGGCCGTCGTCCTCGATGATCTTCCAGCTTTCCTCGTGGCGATCACGCAGGGCCTTCACCAGCTCGAAGTCCTGCGGGTTGACCTGGATGCGGATGTTGCTGGCCCCCATGGGCAGCAGCTTGAGCGCCTCGCGCAGCACCAGACGGATCTGGCTGGAATCGGTGGCCAGCTCGCGCTGGACCACCTGGCGCACCACGTGGGTCACCAGGTTGAGCATGCCCTGCTCGAGCATCTGGTCCTGTTCGGCGATGGGGTCGAGCAGGTGCGACATCAGGGTTTCGAGATTCTGCAGGCGCGGTTGCAGCGCCGCGTCGGCTTCCTGGCGCGCCTTGAGCTGGCCGGCGTGGAAGCCGTCCTTCTCGCCGGTGGAGAAGCCCTCGTTGTAGGCCTCCTGGCGAATCGCCTCGAGTTCGTCGAGCGTCAGCGGCTTGACCTCTTCCTCCGGCACCTCCTCGATCTGCGGCTGTTCCTCGATCTCCGGCTCGGGTTCCGGCTCGGGTTCGGGGGCCGGCCGCGCCGGGTCGAAGCTGGGCATCGACCAGCGGTCGAAGCTCGCCACGTCGCGTGCGCGGATCAGTTCGCTGAGTTTGTCTTCATCCTTCGCCGGCGGTACCACGTCAGATCATCTCCTCGCCGCCCTTGCCACCCAGCACGATTTCGCCGGACTCGGCCATGCGCCGGGCGATGGTGAGGATTTCCTTCTGCGCACCTTCCACTTCGCTGACGCGCACCGGGCCCTTGGCCTCCAGGTCGTCGCGCAGCAGCTCGGCGGCCCGCTTGGACATGTTGCGGAAGATCTTCTCGCGGATCGCTTCGTCCGAGCCCTTGAGGGCCAGCACCAGCACGTCCGAGGACACCTCGCGCAGCAGCGCCTGGATGCCACGATCGTCGACGTCGGCGAGGTTGTCGAAGACGAACATCAGGTCTTCGATCTGGCCGGACAGGTCTTCGTCGACTTCGCGGATGGCGTCCATCAGCGCGCCTTCGACCGAGCTGTCGAGGTAGTTCATGATGTCTGCCGCGCGCTTCACGCCGCCCATGGTGGTGCGGGTGGAGTTGGCGTTGCCGGCGAACTGCTTCTCCAGGATCAGGTTCAGTTCCTTGAGCGCGGACGGCTGCACGGTGTTGAGCGAGGACACACGCAGGATGATGTCCAGGCGCACCTTGTGGTCGAAGTGGCTGAGCACTTCGCCGGCCTGGTCCGGGTCGAGGTAGGCGACCACGATGGCCTGGATCTGCGGGTGCTCGTAGCGAATCACGTCGGCCACGGCGCGCGGCTCCATCCACTTCAGGCTGTCCAGGCCGCTGGTGTTGCCGCCCAGCAGGATGCGGTCGATGAGGTTGTTCGCCTTGTCCTCGCCCAGGGCCTGGGTGAGCATCTTGCGGATGTAGCTGTCGGCGCCGACGCCCAGGCTGGTCTGGTCGCCGACGATCTCGACGAACTCGCCCATCACCTGCTCGACCTGCTCGCGGTGCACATTGCGCATCTGCGCCATGGCCACGCCGACCTTCTGCACTTCCTTCGGGCCCATGTGGCGCAGCACCTGCGCGGCATCGGTCTCACCCAGGGAGAGCAGGAGGATGGCAGCCTTGTCGACCTTGTTCAGTTTGGCGTTCATGCGCGCTTCACTCATCGGAATTGATCCAGTCCTTCACTACCTGGGCAACGCGCCCCGGGTCCTGGGCGACCAGACTCTTGATCGCATTCAATTGTGCATCGTACCCCTCGGACGGGCTGGGCAGCAGGATGCTGGCCGGGCCACCGAGGCTCACGCGGTCTTCGGACAGCTCGCCCTCCAGACCGCCCAACTCGCCCAGGCCACCTTCGCCTGCTGCGCCACCGGCCACCAGGGCCTTGCTCTTGTTGCCCGACAGGTTGTTCAGCACCGGGCGCAGCACGCCCAGCACCAGCACCAGGATGAAGACGATGCCCAGCACCTGCTTGACCACGTCCCAGAACCAGGGCTGCGAGTAGAACGGCGGCGACGCGATTTCATCACCCAGTTCCGGGGCGAACGGCGCGTTGATCACGCTGACGCTGTCGCCACGGCTGGCGTCATAGCCTACCGCGTCCTGCACCAGGCGGGTGAAGCGCGCCAGCTCGTCGGCGGTCCAGGGCTGGTGGCTGACTTCGCCGGTCTTCGGATCGGCGATCATGCGGTCATCCAGCACCACCGCGACGGAAAGCCGACGCAGGCGACCCTGCTGCTGCTTGGTGTAGCTCACCGAGCGATCCAGCTCGTAGTTGCGGGTGTTCTGCTGGCGCTTGTCGGTCGGGTACGGCGCCAGTTCCGGCTTGCCGGTCTTCGGATCGATGATCGGCTGGCCGTTGGCGTCCTTCAGCGGCTGGCCCGGTGCGACGAAGTCCGCCGGTTTGTTCTGCGCCGTGGTCTGCGGCGCACTGGCCGGGCCCGGCGGCTGGTTCGACAGCGCACCCGGCACGCCCTGCGGGCCGTTGCTGTTCTGCCGTTCCTCGTTGTTGCTCTGCTCGCTGCGCAGGGCCGGCTGGTCGGGGTTGAACGACTCCGAGGTGGACTCCACCGCGCTGAAGTCGACGTCGGCGGAGACCTCGGCCTTGTAGCGGCCGCTACCCAGCACCGGGGCGAGGATGCTGTGCACGCGCTGGGTGAAGTTGGTTTCCATGCGCCGGGTGAAGTCGAACTGCTTGCCGGCCATGGTCAGCTCGGAAAGCTCCTGCTGGTCGGAGAGCAGGTTGCCTTTCTGGTCGACCACGGTGACCTGGGATTTATCCAGTTCCGGCACGCTGGTGGCGACCAGGTTGACGATGGCCAGCACCTGGCTCGGCTCCAGGCTACGGCCCGGATACAGCTCGACCAGCACCGAGGCGCTGGGCTTGCGGTCGTCACGGACGAACACCGAGCTCTTCGGGATCGCCAGGTGCACGCGGGCGCCCTTGACGTTGTTCAGACTGGAGACGGTGCGCGCCAGCTCGCCTTCCAGGCCGCGACGGTAATTGGTCGCTTCCATGAACTGGCTGGTGCCCAGTGCCTGCTCCTTGTCGAGAATCTCGAAGCCGACGTTGTTGTCGGTCGGCGCCAGGCCAGCGCCGGCGACTTTCATGCGCGCACGGCCCAGGTCATCGGCCTTCACCAGCAGCGCGCCGGAGTTGGGCTCGATCTTGTAGCCGATGTCGGCGGCGGACAGCGCCTCGACCACCTTGTTGGCGTCGACGCCGTTGAGGCTGCCGTACAGCGGCTTGTAGTCCGGCTGCTGCGACCACAGGACCATGCCGAAGCCGATGGCGATGCTCGCGGCGAGACCGACCAGCAGGCCGACCTGGCGCAGCACCGGCATGTCCGCGAGGTTCTCGAGGAAAGTCAGGCCGAGCAGCGGCTTCTTCGGCGCGTCGGCGCCGACCTTGGCCGGAACCTGACTGTCAACAACGGAGGCTTGGGACATTACCTACGATCCTCGCCGCTCAAACCGGCATCTGCATGATGTCCTGGTACGCCTGGACGAGCTTGTTGCGTACCTGGGTCATCGCCTGGAAAGAAACACTGGCCTTCTGCGAAGCGATCATCACGTCGGTGAGATCGACACCGCTCTGCCCCATCTCGAAAGCGGTCGACAGGTCGGAGGCGGCCTGCTGGGTACCGTTCACCTTGTCCACGGCCTGTCCGAGCATCTGCGAGAAGCTCGGCGCCCCCGGCTCGGCCGGTGCGGCCTGCGTCTTCGCCTTGGCCATGGCCTCCATTTGCATGGAGCGCATTTCCAGCAGCAGACGATTGAACTCGATACCCTGACTCATCACTTACCCCTCCGACTGGCCGCGGTTTTTTGACACTGCGCGGCGCTTTGCAGAGGTGATTGCAACTTGGGTGCCAGTTTTTCGGGGCGTAGGAAAAATGCGGAGGCTAGCTCTGGAATGGGGATTCCAGGCCAGTTTGGCAACTGACTAGCCGGGGGCTTTCGGTGCGAGAGGCAGAGCCCCTCACCCCAGCCCTCTCCCAGAGGGAGAGGGGGCAGATTAGCGCGAGTGGTAATAGCGGTATTCAGCCGGACGCCTCGCAGCATCAGGAAGAGTGCCAGGTATCCAATTGGCAGAGGACAGCCCCCTCTCCCTCCGGGAGAGGGTTGGGGTGAGGGCAATCAGCCCGCGCCGGACTCAACCGCCAATCGAAGTCCCTCCATCACAACATCAACTCTCAAGAGAACATCATGATTCCAGAAGCGAATTACCCGAATCCCCTGTTCCACTAGCCAGGCATCCCGTTCAACGTCATGGGCGGAGTCCAGATGCTGCCCACCATCGAGCTCCACGGCCAACCGCAGCTCATGGCAGTAGAAGTCCAGCACATACCGACCAGAGGGCACCTGTCGCCTGAATTTCAGCCCGAGGAATCTGCGATCCCGCAGACATCCCCACATTCTGGACTCAGCGTCGGTTTGCCGGCGCCGCAACTGACGCGCGAACTCCACCTCATCCACCGCTCACTCCTCCTGTCGATCGACCAGGAAGAAAGCTCGGCGATTCTCTTGCGGAGCACAGTCAGGCCGCGGCTTAAACATGCCAGCGAAAACACCGGGGCCGACCAAGAAAAGGCCCGCACGAATGCGGGCCAAGAGGGGTTGTCTGTCAGTGGCTCAACTGGCGTAGAGGTAAGCCTCCACGTCCATGCCGGCGTCGCGCATCTGCGCGAGCTTGTAGCGCAGGGTACGCGGGCTGATGCCCAGTCGTTCGGCGGCTTCCTTGCGGCGGCCGCGTTCGCTGCGCAGGGTGTCGATGATCATCTGGAACTCTCGGCGCTTGAGGTCTTCACCCAGTTGCCCGGCCTCGGTGGAGGTCGGCGACGGAATTTCGACACTGGCCGGAACCGCCGGCGCAACAGGAGCCGGAACGGCCGCCAGCAGCGGACGCGGGGCAAGACCGATGGGCGCGGTCAGGCACAGGTCGGCGGCCTGCACCTGGCCGCCCTGCTGCAGGATCAGCGAACGCTGGATGGCGTTGTCCAGCTCACGCACGTTGCCCGGCCAGGGATGCGCCAGCAAAGCGGCGCGGGCGTCGTCGGCCAGGGTCACCGGCGCATGGTTCATCTTGCGGGCGTACTTGGCCAGCAGGCGCTCGGCCAGCGGCAGGATGTCGGCGGGACGTTCGCGCAGCGGGCGCCAGGCCAGCGGGAACACCGACAGGCGATAGTAGAGGTCCTCGCGGAAGCGTCCGGCGGCGACCTCCGCCAGCAGGTCACGGTTGGTGGTGGCGAGCACGCGGATGTCGAGGCTGACCGGCTTGCGCGCGCCGACGCGCTCCACTTCCCGCTCCTGCAGCACGCGCAGCAGCTTGGCCTGCAGACCCAGCGGCATTTCGGAGATTTCGTCGAGCAGGATGGTGCCGCCATCGGCCAGCTCGAACTTGCCCGGCTGGGCAGAGATGGCGCCGGTGAAGGCGCCCTTCTCGTGGCCGAACAGGGTGGCCTCGAGCATGTTGTCCGGGATCGCCGCGCAGTTGATCGCGACGAAGGGCTTGCCAACCCGCGGCGACTGCTGGTGGATGTACTGCGCCAGGACTTCCTTGCCGGTACCGGACTCGCCGGAAATCAGCACGGTGGAATCGCTGCGCGCAACACGGGCGGCCAGTTCCAGCAATTGCTGGCTGGCCGGTTCCAGGGCCACCGGACCTTCGCCGACGCTGGAGGGAACGGCACCCAGCGCATGGCGCGCCACCAGCTCCAGCAGCGCACGCGGCTCGAACGGTTTGACCAGGTAATCGGCAGCCCCCTGGCGCATGGCGTCCACGGCGCGATCGACGGCGCCGTAGGCGGTCATCAGCAGCACCGGCAATGGCGGGTAGCGTTTGCGGATCAGGCCGAGCAGCTGGTGCCCGTCCATACCCGGCATGTTCACGTCGCTGATCACCAGGCTGAAGCTGTCCTTCTCCAGTGCCGGCAGCGCGGCCTCGGCACAATCGACGGCGACGAAGTCATGCCCGCCGAGCGACAGGGTGTCGGAGAGGGCTTCACGAAGGGCGCGGTCGTCTTCGACCAGCAGGACTTTGGCGGCCATGGAAATCACTCCTCGTGGACGACGGGTTGAGTCAGGATCAGCGGCAGGATCAGGGTGGCGCAGGTGCCGACGCCGGGGCGCGAGCGCAGGCGCAGCTCGCCCTGGTGGGCCTTGGCGACGGCTTTCACCACGGCGAGGCCGAGGCCCGTGCCGGTGGTCTTGGTGGTGAAGAACGGCTCGCCCAGGCGCGCCAGGGTTTCCGCGCTCATGCCCGGGCCGTTGTCGCTGATGGACAGGCGCAGGCTGTTGTCACGCTGGTATAGGTGCACCTTCAGGCGCACCTCGCGGCCGGCGGCCTGGATGGCGTTTTCCACCAGGTTGAGTACGGTGCCGACCAGGGTGTCGCGGTTGCACAGCAGCTCGCCGACGCGGGCGTCGCACTGCCAGCGCAGGTTCAGGCCGGTCACGTGGGATTCGGCAGCAGCACGCAGGCTGCTGAACAGTTGACCGGGGGCGATGCGGTCCGGCAGCGGCAGCTCGCCGCGGGCGAACACCAGCATGTCGCGCACCTGGCTTTCCAGCTCGTGCAGGCGTTCCTTGATACGCCCGGCGAAACGCTGCTGCTGCTCGACCGGCAGCTCGCCTTCGCTCAGGTGGCCGGCATAGAGCATGGCGGCGGACAGCGGAGTGCGAATCTGATGAGCCAGGGAAGCGACCATGCGGCCCAGGGCGGACAGCCGCTCATGGCGGGCGAGCTGGTCCTGCAGGCGACGGGTTTCCGTCAGGTCATTGAGCAGGATCAGTTGGCCGGGTTCGCCGTTCAGCGGGCGGATGGCGATGGACACGCGGCGCCCATCGCGCAGGGAAACTTCGTGGCCATCGTCGGCACGCGGGGCGAAGCTGCGGGCGATGACTTCACGCCAGAGCATGCCCACCAGCGGTTTGCCCAGCAGCGCGACTGCCACCGGATTGGCGTCGCGCACCACGCCCTGACCGTCGATCATGATGACCCCGCCAGGCAGCACGTCGAGCAGGCTCTGCAGGCGGTTGGCCTGACGCTCCTTCTCCGCCAGCTCCTGCATGCGCTGCGCACTGACCAGGGCCAGCTCGCCCTTGAGCTCGGTGACGCGGGCTTCCAGCAGGCTGTAGGACTGGTTGAGCTGGCTGGACATCTGGCTGAACAGCTCGAAAGTCTGTTCCAGATGGGCGCGGCTCTGCTGCTCCACCGGCACCTGCAGCGATTCTGCGGGCAGCTGGGAAGCGAGTTCAGTCTGGCGGTTGGTGGCGGGCATCATGCGGGTTTTCCTCATCCGTCCGACGGCGTGAATCTGTCGGTCGGATGAGTCTTAGCAAACCCCGTGCCTAAAATTTACTCGTTATATTTCAATGACTTGAAAAAACGAGCACAGCGGAGGCGTCAATCCTCCGCCATTTCCTCTTCGCGGCGGCTCATGCCGTACTTGCGCATTTTCTCCACCAGGGTGGTGCGGCGGATGCGCAGGCGTTCGGCAGCGCGGGCGACCACGCCACTGGCGTCGTCCAGCGCCTGCTGGATGAGCCCCTGCTCGAGGTTGGCGAGGTAGTCCTTCAGGTCGATGCCCTCGGCCGGCAGCATGGCCGGCGAGTCGAGGCCCGGCAGCCCGGCGGTGATCGCCGCGCGTTCTTCCAGCTCCTCGCGCAGGCTGGTCGCCAGCTGCTCGTCCTCGTCGTCGACGTGACGGAATTTCTTCGGCAGTTCGCCCACGCCAATCACGCCATACGGGTGCATGATCGCCAGGCGCTCGACCAGGTTCGCCAGCTCGCGCACGTTGCCCGGCCAGTCGTGGCGGCAGAGCGACATGATGGCGGCGGAGTTGAAGCGGATCGAGCCGCGCTTCTCGTGCTCCATGCGCGAGATCAGCTCGTTCATCAGCAGCGGGATGTCCTCGACGCGCTCGCGCAGCGGGGCCATCTCGATGGGGAAGACGTTGAGGCGGTAGTACAGATCCTCGCGGAAGCTGCCGTCCTCGATCATCTTCTCGAGGTTCTTGTGGGTCGCGGCGATGATGCGCACGTCGACGTTCTGTGTCTTGTTGCTGCCCACGCGCTCGAAGGTGCGCTCCTGCAGCACGCGCAGCAGCTTGACCTGCATCGGCAGCGGCATGTCACCGATCTCGTCGAGGAACAGGGTGCCGCCGTTGGCCAGTTCGAAGCGCCCTGCCCGGCTGGTGATGGCGCCGGTGAAGGCCCCCTTCTCGTGGCCGAACAGTTCGCTCTCCAGCAGCTCCGCCGGGATCGCGCCGCAGTTGACCGGCACGAAGGGCGCATCGCGGCGCTTGGAGTGGTAGTGCAGGTTGCGTGCGACCACTTCCTTGCCGGTGCCGGATTCGCCGAGGATCAGCACGCTGGCATCGGTGTCGGCGACCTGCTGCATCATCTGCCGCACCTGCTGGATGGCGCGGCTGGTGCCGACCAGGCTGCGGAACAGGTTGGGCTCGCGCTGGCGGCCGCGCTCGCGGGCCTGGTCGTACATCTCGCGGTAGACCTGGGCACGGTGCAGGGAGTCGAGCAGCTTGTTGTAGCTGGGCGGCATCTCGAGGCTGGCCAGCACGCGGCGGCGCAGCTCCTCGGGCCATTCGTTGGGTACCGGCTCGCCCATCAGCAGCACCGGCAGGTACTCATCCCAGGCCGCGAGCTGCTTGAGCAGCTCCAGCGCGCCGCCCTTGCTCTCCACGGCGCCGACCAGCACGCAGAGCACGTCGCGGCTGCCGTTGGGCAGCGGGTCGACGGTCTGTCGCCAGTCACGGCTGCTGCAGGACAGTTGGTCTTCACCCAGGAAGCTGATGATCACCGAGAGGTCCCGGCAACGGTCCTGGTTGTCATCGATCACGAGGATTTTCGTTTCGCGCCACATCTTAGCTTGTCATCCCGGGCTTGAAGGCCGTACTACGGCGGCTGACACGATCTGGCCACAGCACAAATTCCTCATGCTAGCCAGCATTTGGCCACTAGTTAAGTCAAAATTGTGGCTAGAGTCAAATTTATGGCGTGTTTTTTTTGGTGCGGCCCGACGAAGGGTGTTGATCCCTGTCATGGCAATTGAAATGGAGCGTAGTTCGAAGCGGAGGCGGCGGCCACCGGCACCAGGCCGATCACCGCCGAAAGAGAGCCGATCCGGATGGATCAGCCGAACATCTGGTAAACCTTGGCGCCCTGGTGAGAACGGTTGACGCGGACGATCTCGGTAGCCACTTCTTCACGCTGCCGGGTGACCGCCTGGACCAGTTCGCGGTAGAGCGCCAGCAAGCCTTCGAGGCTGCGCTTGAGATCGCTGTCATCGTCCATCGGCTCGACCATGGCGGCGTCGACATGCTCACGACACTGGAGGTCGAGTTGGGCGACGGCTTCCCAGTCTTCCTGGGCCAGCGCCGCGCCAAGAGCAAGGCGGGTCTGTTCGATCTGCTGGACGGCGAGGGTCATGTTCGGTATCTCCTGGCGAGCTGCGATCACTGCGGAATCGCGTCCCAGCCTTCCTTGATGGTGCGCAGCAGACCCGACACCTCGTCGAGGACTTCCAGTTCATTGCTGCGGTTGGCGTCGCCCAGGCGACGGCTCATGTAGTCGTACAGGTTGGCATAGTTTTCCGCCAACTCACCACCCGCCTCGAAGTTCAGGGCTTCGCGCAGGCCGCCGATGATGGCGGTGGCCTTGCCGATCAGCATGCCCTTCTGGGCGAACTGCTCGCGCTCCATCGAACCGCGGGCCTGGGCGATGCGGCTCAGACCACCTTCCATCAGCATCTGGATCAGGCGATGGGGAGAGGCGTCGTGCACCTGCGACTGGTTGTTCACGTTCTGGTACTGACGCAGTGCGGCCGAAGCGTTCATCTGATTTCCCCTTGATTCGCTGAACGATCAAATCGTCGATATTCAAAGTATCGGCGCGGGCGGGAAAAGCTTTAGACAAAAATCTGCACTGGCGTACTGCCGCACAAGCGCACCGCAGAGCGGCGCCGCCCGGGATCAGCTGTCGGAGCTGCTGGTCTTGTTCAGCGCGTTGAGGGTGGTCAGCACGCTGGACTTGGTGGCGTTGAGCTGGGCCACCAGGGTGTCCATGGCGGTGTACTTGGCCATGAGCGTCTCGGTCAGCTTGGTCATGCGGGTATCGAGCTTGGTCGACTGGTCGGCCAGGTCGCTCAGGGTCGCGTTCAGTGCGGAGGTGCGCTGGTCGAGCAGGCCGTTGGTCTTGGTGTAGAGGTCCATGCTGCTGCTCATGCGATTGAGCAGGCCGCCGTCGCCGGTGAAGAAGCCCTGCACCGAGGCGAAGTTCTTTTCCAGGGCGGCGTCGAGCTTGGTGTCGTCGACGTCCAGGGTGCCATCAGTCTTGGTGGAAATCCCCAGCTGCGACAACAGCTTGATGCTGCCACCGTCGGTGGAGGAGCCGACCAGCTGGGTCCGCAGCGTGTTGAGCAGGTTGCGGGTCATCGAGTCACTGGCCAGCGAGGCGGCCGAGGTGGTCGGGTTGCCGTCGGCGTCGGTGGTGTTGGTGACCTTGGTCAGCGAATTGATGCTGGTGATCAGGGCGTTGTACGCCGAGACGAAGGACTGGACGGAGGTTTTCAGGCCATCGGTGTTGGTGTCCACGGTGACCGTCGACTTGCCGGCAGCCACCAGGTTGAGCTCCACGCCGCTGATGGCGCTGGAGATCTTGTTCACCGAACTGCTCATTTCCAGGCCATCGATGGTGTACTTGGCGTTCGCCGCGGGCGCACTGACGTAGCCGCCGGCGGTGGCCGAGGCCTTGGTGCCAGCGCCGTCGATCTTGAGCACATCGAGGCTCGAGTCGCCGCTGGTGGATACGCTGATATCGCTGCCTGAGCCGGTGACACTGGAACCCAGAACCAGACGCGGGCCATTGGCATCGGTGATGATGTTGGCTGTGAGGCCCTGATCCTTGAGTTGCGTGTTGATGCTGTCGCGGATGTCGCTGAGGGAAGCGCCGGCCTTGACGTTGACGTTGTAGGTGCTGCTGCCCTGGGTGATCGTCAGCTTGCCGGCGCCGAAGCTGGCCGACTTGTCGATGTACTGGGTAGCGACCTTGGAGCTGGTGGCCAGACTTTCCACTTCGATGGCATAGGTGCCGGCGGCGGCATTGGTGCCCAGGGTGGCGGTCAGCGCATCGGTGTTCGACGACTTCACGGCCAGACCGGCGAAGGAACTGGCGTCGTTGAGCTTGCCCATGGCGGTCTGGAAGGTATCCAGGGCACTCTGCAGCGAGCCGATACCGGACAGCGTGGTATTGGTCGCGGTCTTCTGCGTGGCGATCTGGTTCGATTTCGGCGCCTTCTGCGCATTCACCAAAGCCGTCACGATGGAGTCGATGTCGTATCCCGACCCTACGCCATTGATCGAAGTCCCGGCCATTTGCCTACCCTCCTGTCCAAATTTCTGGCGGTTTTCTGATTGCCGCCTGCGTCTTGTGACGCTTCATTCAAGAATCGCGCCAGAGCCCTGCAGAGCACTCAGGCGCGTTCACTGAACAGCAGATTACCCGCTTCCTTCAGGCTTTCTGCCAACTTGAGCGCAACTTCCGAAGGAATCTGCCGGATCACTTCACCGGTGTCGGAGGCCACGACTTTCACGACGGTTTCGCCGCTGGCGTCGTCCACCGAGAACTCCAGGTTGCGCTGCACCGACTGGGCCTGCTCACGCAGACGGCTGACGGCTTCATTCAGGCTGCGGCGGTTGTTGGCTGCCGGCGATTCCTTGGCGCTCTGCGGCAAGCTGTTGCCGCTGGCCGGCTTGCTGCCCGCGGCGGCGTTGTCGGCCGGGCGCAGGGTGTTGATTCCGAGGCTGGTATCCATCAGGTATTACCCTCCGAATGCAAAGCAAGGAAGGGCGCCGGGCGCCCTTCCTTTCCATTTTTCGCCTTTCGGCTACCCCTTACTGGAGCAGCTTCAGGACAGCGGAAGGCAGCTGGTTGGCCTGGGCCAGTACCGCGGTGGCGGCCTGTTGCAGGGTCTGCTGCTTGGTCATCTCCGCGGTTTCTGCGGCGAAGTCCACGTCCTGGATGGTGCTGCGTGCAGCGGTGGCGTTCTCGGACACGTTCTGCAGGTTCGAGATGGTGCTGTCCAGACGGTTCTGGATGGCACCCAGCGAGGAACGCTGGCTGTCGATCTGCTTCAGGGCGGCGTCGATCACCTGGGTAGCCGATTGGGCACCTTTGGCGGTCGCGATGTCCAGCGCCTGGATGGTGGAGTTCGAGGTGACCACAGCGTGCGCGCTGCCGGCGCCGGTGCCCACACCTGCGGTGAAGTCCTTGCCGGAAGTCAGCGAGATGGTGGTGGTGGTGCCGCCGCTGCCAGCTGCGCCGGCTACTGCCGCTACGCCGCTGATGTTGGTGTTGATCGCCGAGACGATGTCGTTGGCGCTGGCGCCCTTGGCGTAGCTGACCTGGGTACCGTTGACGGTGACCGAACCGGCGGTGGCTGCAACGCCGCCCGAGCCGCTGAGCACGGTGGACAGGTCCAGGGTGCCGGAAGCCAGTTGCGAGGAACCTTTCAGCGCGGTGGCGCTCATGTCGCTGAGGGTGAAGCTGACGGTTTCGTTGGCGTTGGCGCCGACCTGGAAGGTCAGGGTGCCGTTGGTGCCGGCGGTGCCGTCGAGCAGCTTGATACCGGAGGTGCCGCCACCGAAGGTGGTGGTCTTGGAGATACGGGTCAGTTCAGCGGTCAGCGACTTGAACTCCTGGTTCAGCGAGGTCTGGTCTTCGCTGCTGTTGGAGCCGTTGGCGGACTGCAGGGACAGTTCACGCATACGCTGCAGGATGTTGGTGGACTCTTGCAGAGCACCTTCGGCGGCCTGGGCGATGGAGTTGGCGTCCTGGGCGTTCTTCACGGCTACGTTCAGGCCGTTGACCTGGCTGGTCAGACGGTTGGAGATCTGCGAGCCGGCGGCGTCGTCCTTGGCGCTGTTGATACGCAGGCCGGTGGACAGACGGGTCATCGAAGTGTTCAGGTTGTTGGCGGCCTTGGTCAGGTTCTTTTGAACCGACAGCGAGGCGATGTTGGTGTTGACGGTAAGAGCCATGACGAATTCCTCGTGTTAGGGCTAAGTGGCCTCCCTGCCCGTTTGATTCGAAATGGCGTGGAGAACCTTCGTTAGGGTTATCGTCCCAAGTCGGATGGGCTTTAACTTTTTTTTCGAATTTTCTTCAGGCCGCTCTGTAGGCCGCGGCTGGCCTCGTTCTTGCAAAGCCCACCCGCACGCGCCAAAGCTCCGTCACACGCAGGCCTTACATGTCCAACCACAAGCTTCAATCCGAGATCCAGCGCCTCAGCCAGGCGTTGCAGATTGCCGAAGACCGCGAAGATCGCGCCGAGCAGATCCGCCTGTATGAAGCGCTGGCGAAGCTGGTGCCGAACACCGCCATGGTCCACGCCAAGATCGCCCGCCTGCACCTGGAGCTGCAGGACCCGCAATCGGCGGAGCCGTGGGCCGAGCGCGCGCTGGACATGACCACCGACCCCAAGGTCGATGAAGAACTGCTCGACACGATGCGTACTCATCGGCTGTTCATAAAGAACCTTGAACGTGCCGAGCGCTGGTACCAGGCCTCGCCGAGCCTGCCGCGCATGGCCCTGTACTGCGCCGCGCTGAGCCTGCGCAAGCGCTTCGACGAAGCCGAGGCGCTCTATACCCAGGCGCTGGAAAAGCCGCTGGAGACCTGGCAGCAGAGCATCCTGCTCGGCCTGCTGGGCACCCTGTACTTCGAGTGCGGGCGCTTCCATGACAGCGTCGCCTGCCATCAGCTCACGCTGGAACTGGCCCCCAACTACCTGTTCGGCCCCTTCAACCTGGCACTGTCGCTGGAGCAGGTGGCGCGCTACCAGGACGCCTACCGTCTCTATATGCAGACGCTGGAGAAGATGCCGGAACATTCGGGTACGCATAACAACCTGTCGCTGCTGCAGTTGCGCCTCAAACAGTTCGATGTCGCCTGGCCTCACTACGAGGCACGCTGGAAGACCTCGCTGAAGGAGCACTACCAGGAGTTCAACACCCCGCGCTGGCGCGGCGAGCCGCTGGAAGGCAAGACTCTGCTGGTCTGGGCCGAACAAGGCATCGGCGACCACGTCATGTTCGTCAGCATGCTGCCGGACCTGCTCAAGCTGGGCGGCCAGGTGCATGTCGAGACCTACGACCGTCTCTGCCCACTGCTGCAGCGCAGCATGCCGGGCCTGTCGATCATCCAGCGCGAAAGCACCGGCCAGGTCCACAACGGCCAGCGCATGATGCACCGGCAGACCTGGCCACGCAGTGACTACCAGATTCCCATGGGCAGCCTGGGCGAGTTCCTGCGCCCTACCCTCGCCTCCTTCGCCGGTACCCGCGCCTTCCTCAAGGCCGACGAGCAGCGGACCCAGGCCAAACGAGCCGAGTACCAGCGTCTGTTCCCCGGTAAACGCCTGGTGGGCATTTCCTGGCGTGGCGGCACCGATACTGCCAACGACATGCAGAGCCGCCGCATCGAGATGCAGGAACTGGCGCAACTGGCAAAGCTGGACAACGTACAGCTGATCAACCTGCAGTACGGCAATACCGAGCCGGAGCGCGCCGAAGCCGAGAGCCTCGGGCTGCATATCCACCATGACGCCGCGGTCAATCCGCTCAAGGACATGGATGCCCAGGCCAGCCAACTGGCCGCGCTGGACGCCGTGCTGAGCATCGACAACACCACCGTCCACCTCGCCGGGGCGCTGGGCGTGCCGACCTTCGTGCTGCTCCAGCTCAATCCGAACTGGCGCTGGGCCGTCGACGATGCGACCAGCTACTGGTACCCATCCGTACAACTGATCCGCAACCGCGAGCTGGGCCGCTGGGGCGAAGCCCTGGACCAGGCCGTGCAGCGCATGCGCGGGAGTGGCGTGCTATGAACGCCCTCCGCGCCAACACCTTTCAACCGGCCCGCCCGTGCGGCGCCTGCCAACCCTGATCGCCAGCGACTCCGCTTGGAGGAGAACCCCAGTGTCCCAACCTTTTGAAGCCCGCATTGCCCAGGCTCAGCAACTGCAACAAAGCGGTCAGCGTGAAGCGGCCGTCGCCGCCTTCCGCGAGTTGCACGGCGAACGTCCTGATGACCTGCCGGTGCGCCTGAGCCTGGCCATCGCCCTGGGCGAGCTCGGCCAGAACAACGACGAAGCCCTCGACCACCTGCTGCATATCCAGCAGGCGGTGCCTGACAACGCCGCGGTGAACAGCCTGCTCGGCCGCCTGCTGGTGCGCCTGCGTCGCTACGACGAGGCCCACCCCTACCTGCACCTGGCGGTGCAACTGGATGCGGAAGACTTCGAGGTACGCAACACCCTGGCGACCCTGGCGCTGTTCCAGGGTCACCTGGAGGAGGCCTACCACTGGCTGGCCAGCCTCTCCACCTACGAGAAGCGCGCCGACACCGCGGACCTGCTGGCCCAGCTGGAAATGCTCCAGGGCATGCGTCAGGCCGAGGCCAGCAGCTTCTTCGGCAAGGCCCGGGTATTCGCCCGCTCCAGCCACGCGGCCACTGTCGGCGGCCCGCCGGGCGCCAAGGCGATCATGGAGAACAACCCGAGCCAGCGCGACGATCTGCTGGCGGTCACTGGCTGGCAGCGTATCGAGGCCGGCACCCTGAACCTGCAGGCACTGTTCGACCCGAAGGACCTGGTGCAGAAGATCGCCCCGCTGTTCTTCGAATCCGGCAGCGGCATCATCTACGCCGCGCCCTATGAACACGTGCCCTACATCCGCATGGGCTACTTCTACTACCAGGGCTTCCTGCAGTACGAAGGCCGCCACGCGCCGGTGCTAATCCGCCGCGCCGCCGTGCCGACCTCGCCGGACGTGCTGGAAGTCTGGGCCGAGCACAACCTGCGCGAGCAGCTCAACCTGGTCGACGGCAACGACGTGCTCTGCTACCTGCGCAGCCCCGATGCCGCACCGGAAGACAGCCAGTGGCGCGACTGCAAGCTGGACGTGCACGAGAACTTCTTCTCGCAATCCCAGGTCTTCGGCGCCAACAAGGAGCTGTACCAGGGCCATGAAGGCTGGGACCTGCCGGGCGCCCGCCCGACCCTGTTCCGGATGAACCGCTACGCGCTGGAAAAATGGCTCACCCCCACCGACCGCGTGCTGGACATCGGCTGCAACATCGGCTGCTTCGGCATCGAGGTGGCGCAGCAGGTCGGCAGCTACCTGGGCTTCGACAACAACGACTCGCTGATCCGCATCGCCGACCGCCTGGCGCAGCATCACAAGGTGGAGAACTGCGAGTTCCGCACCTGCACCTATGAAGACCTGCGCGCCAGCAATCCGGAGCTGTTCGACGTGATCTTCTCCTTCGCCGTGCACGTATGGATCGGCAAGCCGATGCCCGACTACGTCGCCGACCTCAAGAGCCTGCTCAAGCCAGGCGGCATCGTGGTGATCGAGAGCAACGACCTGCGGATGAACGACACCAAGTTCTTCGCCAACATGCGCCACTTCTACGAGCAGGGCTTCTTCCTGCTGTACCAGGGCCAGTTGGTCGACGACAAGGTCCACCATCGCGGTTTCTGCGTGTTCAAGCGCCTGGACTGACAGATCGCGACCACGAAAAAAGCCCGGCGATTGCCGGGCTTTTTTATGGGCTTTTCGTAGGAGCGAGCTTGCTCGCGAACTGGGTTTCGCAGTGAGGGTGGTTCGCGAGCAAGGGCTAGGCGCCCCCCTCGGTCCTACAGGTGGCATCGACCTGCGTCGAACTCCTTTGGCCAAGGAGTACGCCGCGAGGGATTTCGCGGACAAGGTCAGCTCCTACGGGAGCAGCGCCGCGCCAGCGGCTCGGCTTTGGCTTTGGCTTCGGCTTCGGCTTTGGCTTTGAAGACTTCCAGAGAAACGTCCGCGCACTCCGGACGGCCCCTTTCAGGAGGCCTCGTTGAATTGGAGTTTCAGGGGTTGAGCGACATGGATGTCGCGAGAGCGGCGATGGGCCAGGGATGGCCCTTCGACGCGTGCCCCTGAAACTTCGATTCAACGAGGGAATTTTTCGCCTAAGCGAAAAACCGGATGGAGGGGCAAGCCTTCTTGGTTACTTCTTCGGCGTTTGGAAGAAGTGACTCGCCGAGGGGCGAAACACGAAGTCCGCGCGCGCACAGAAGCGGCGCAGAAGTACCCAAGGCCAAGCACCTCAGGCGTTTCCCCCATAACAGGACGGGGCAGAGCAGCACTACCCACGCTGCCACCCACGCACCAGCATCGATGGGTATCGCTACGCTCCACGCCATCCTACTTGGCGAATTCCTGAACCCGCACCAGGCGCCCTTTCGCGAGCAAGCTCGCTCCTACGAAGAACCAGGCGCTGCGCCATCAGTTGGCGATGACAAACGTCTCGCTGGCCTGCCACATGTCACCGCTCCACTGCGGGAAGCCGGTGGCCTGGCGCCAGGCGGTGGAGCAGATCAGGCAGGTGGTGATGCCCGGGAATTCAGGCGTGATGCAATCCAGCATGCCCTTCCACCAGAGCGGCTGGCGGACGGTGATGTGCGCGTTCTCGCCATTGGGCAGCAGCGCCTGGGCCGGATAGCAGGCGACGTTGAGAATCACCAGGCGGTCGGCGCAGGAGTAGATGTCACGCAGGACCTTCGGCACGTCGGCGACGAAGACGTGTTCGAGCACGTCGAAGGACACCACGCAGTCGACTTTCCGTCGCTCGTCGATGCCACGCGCCGGCTCGTAGCGGTAGGCCGCCTCGAGGTTGAAGTACTGCATCGCGGACTGGCCGTTGTCGTCGAAGCCGGGCTGGGTCCAGTCGGAACCGCCGCAGCCATAGTCCAGCACGTTGCGAATGGCATGGTTCTGCAGGATCTCGCGGATCTGCGGGCGGAACGGGCGCAGCTCGAAATCGCTGAAGGCAACGTCGACGTGCTGCTCATCGTTGCGATCGTAGCCTTCGCGCGCCATCTGCCCGTACATCTCGATCAGTTGGCGGCCCTTGGCGCTGAAGTTGATATCACCCATGTGTGGTTCTTCCCGAGTGGGGCCCGCCGCTGTCGGGCGGGCCGGAATGATCAGAGTTTGTTGAACAGGCTGAGCTGGCTGATCCGCGCGAAGGCCGCCTGGGCGGCTTCGAGCATGGTCTGCTGCAGCACCAGCTGCGAGGTCGCCGCGGCCATGTCGGTGTCGCGGATCGACGACTGCGTGGTGGTGTTGGTCAGCGCCAGGCTCTGGTTTTCCTGGTTCAGCACATCGATGGTGTTGAGCCGCGCGCCAATCGACGACTGGGTCGCCAACACCTGGTCGCTGGCCTTGTCGAGATTGGTCAGCGCAGTGGCCACCATGTTGCGGATGTTCAGCTGCGCCTGCGGGTCGCCGCTGGTGGAGGTATCCAGCGCGGTGCGCAGGTTGCCGATGGTGTTGAGGATGTTCTGCCGCTCGGGCGAGCTGGCGGTGACGCCGAACTGGTCGCCTGCCGCCGGCGCCGCGCTGATGGTCATGTCCACGCCGGCCACGATGACGGTCTGCGGGAAGGTCGCGCCCAGCGTACCGGTGGACAGCGGTGTGGCCCCCTGGCTGGTGGGCAGTGCGTAGACCTCGAAGTCGGTGGCGCTGGTGAACTTGAGTTGCACGCCGCTGCTGGGGAACTGCGTGGTGTACGCGGTGTTGTTGCTCACCGAGGTGGAGGTGATCTGCGCCGTGGAGGTGTTGGTGGCGCTGCGCTTGACCGACAGGGTGTCGGGCGCGGTGCCGAAGCTGAAGCTATAGCCGTTGACCAGGCTGTCCACCGTGCTGGCGTCGTCGCTGGAAGGCAGCGATACGTCGAGCTGGAACTGCGCACCCCGGAAGTTGATGGCGTTGCTGTCGGTGGAGGTGGAGTCGTAGGTACCGTTGGTGGTGGCGTCGCTGGTGACGTCGTTGCCGTCCTTGTCGAGGATCTGGTACTGCGTACCGCTGAGCACGTTCAGCGTGTAGGGCGCGCCGTCACGGAAACTGGCGTTGTAGCTGCTGTCGCTGGTCACGTTGCCCTGGGACAGGAAGGCACGTTGCACGCCATCGGCGTTGGGGTTGCTGGTCAGCGCACTGGTGGTTCGGCTGGCGTTGGCCGCCATCTCGAAGATGCTCCAGCCGTTGTCGTTGGTCGACATCGTCAGGTTGTCGGAGATCTGCAGCTTGAGCGAGCTCTGGTCGCCCTGGTAGCTGAAACTGCCGTCGGCGTTCTGCACGAAGGGCTGCACGGTGCTCTTGCTGCCGGAGAACAGGTAGTTGCCGCTGGCGTCCTTGCTGTTCATCAGGGTCAGCAGCTGGTTCTGGATCTCGCCCAGTTCATCGCTGATGGCGCCGCGGTCCTCGTCGGTCATCGAGCCGTCGCCGGCGCGCAGCGTCAGTTCGCGGGCGCGCTGCAGGGCGGTGGTGATGGAGTCGAGGACGCTCTGCTCCTGGTTCAGGCTGTTGGTCGCGGAGGTCATGTTGCCGCTGTACTGGGTCAGCAGCGCCTGCTGCTGTTCCAGCTGCAACAGGCGCGCGGCGCCGACGGGGTCGTCCGCCGGGGTCTGGATGCGCGTGCCGCTGGAGATCTGTTCCTGCAGCTTGGAGAGGCTGGCGTAGCCGCGGTTGTAGTTGTCGATGTTGGAATTGAAGATCTGCGGGGTGGAAATTCGCACTACCATCTCAGCCTCCTCAGATGTTGTTGATCAGGGTGTCGAAGAGCGTCTGCGCGGTCTTGATGATCTGCGCGGAGGCCGTGTAGTACTGCTGGAACTTCACCAGGTTGGCCGCCTCTTCGTCGAGGTTCACCGCCGACAGCGAGTCGCGGCTGCCTTGCGCCTGGGTCAGCACCGCCTCGGTGGCGGTGGCGTCGAGCTTGGCCTGGTTGGCCGTGGCGCCGACGGTCTCGGTCAGGCTGCTGTAGGCACCGGTCAGGCTCATGCCACTGCCGCTGCCCGTGCCGCTGCCGACAGTCTTGGTGGTCTGCAGGTCGATGAGCTTCTGCGCGTTGGTGTTGTCGGCATCGCCGTTGCTGTTGAAGGCCACGCCGAAGCTGTCGCCCTCCCCCGGATAGCCGGCGATGGTGGCCTGGAAGCTGAACGACGGCGTGCCCGGCACGGTGATGCTGATGTCGTTGCTCTGGCCCGGCACGATGTTGCCGGTACCCAGCGAATTGCCCGCCGAATCGTAGATGGTGTAGCCCTGGGTGCCGCCGCTGGCGGCGTCGAACACCAGCTTCACCGGCAGGCCGGCCTTGATCGCGGCGGCCATGGCGGTGCCATTGCTGGCATCCAGTTCGCTGGTCAGGGTGGTGCCGCTGATGGTGCCGCTGCCGGTGTTGCCGGTGGTGGTGCTGGCGACTACCGGCGAGGCGAAGGCCAGGCGGTTGGAATCGGTCATGGTGACCGAGATATCCGAGGCCGCGGTGCGGGTCGGGATCACCGTGAAGCGATCGCCTGCCTGCACCGTGCCGACGCTCTGCTGGCTGATGCTGAAGCCGTCGAATTCCTTGGGTGGATTGTCGGTCAGGTCGCCGCTGCCCAGTACCGTGCCATCGGAAGAGCGCTTGATGGTGTAGCCGGTGGCAGAGGTGAAAGTCACCTCGTAGTCACTGGTGGTCAGCGCGCTGCTGTCGGTGATGTTGACGTTGAGGTTGCCGGTGCCGGTGTTGTGGGTGTTGGCCAGGCTGCGGTTGCCGATGACGCTGGCGTCGTTGATGTCCTTGAACAGTTCCGCGCCGAAGTTGCCGTTCAGGTCCAGGCCCTGGGCGAGCTGGCTGTTGAAGGTATCGGCAAGGACGATGGCCATGCGCCCCAGTTCGTTCTGGGTGGTATTCAGCACATCGCTGCGATAGCGCAGCAGGCCGCCCATCTGGCCGCCGGTGACCACCGAGGTGACATCCATGGTCGAGCTGCCGGAGCTCAGGCTGAGGCTGAACTGCGACGGGTTGTTGGCGCTCGGGCCGGCGGTCAGGGTGGAGGCATTGGCGCCCACCACCAGCGGCTGGCCGGAGCCCAGGTAGAGGTTGAGGCTGCTGCCCTGCTTGACCACGCTCACGCCGATCATGTCGGAAAGCTGCAGCACCGCCTGGTCGCGCTTGTCCTGCAGGTCGTTGGCGCTGGCGCCGCCGGCCTCGGCCGCGATGATCGCCTGGTTGTACTGGGCGATGGTCTTGGCCAGGTCGGTGACCTGCCCGGCCAGGCTGTCCATCTGGGTGTTGACGTAGCTGTTCTGGGTGCCCAGCTGGGTGGAAATCGAATTGAAGCGCTGCGCCAGGTTCGCGGCCTGGGTCAGCACCAGCTGACGCGAGGCCGCATCGGTCGGCGTCGCCGCGGCAGTCTGCAGCGAGGCGAAGAAGTTCTGCATGACCTTGGACAGACCGGTGGTGCTGTCGGACAGCAGCGAATCGATCTGGTTGACCTGGGACAGGTAGGTCTGCGCATCACTGTCCACCGAGGTGGCGCCGCGCAACTGGTTGGCCAGGAACTCGCTGTACATCCGGCGGACGTCCTGCACCGTGGTGCCGGTGCCGACGTAGTACTGCCCCGCGAACTGCTCGGCGGAGGTCACCTGCGACGTCGACTGACGGGTGTAGCCCGCCGTGTTGACGTTGGTGATGTTGTTGCCGGTGGTGCTCAGCGCCGCTTGCGAGGCGTTGAGGCCGGACAGTCCGATGGATAAGAGGCTCATGGTCTTTCCTTAGCGCAGTCCTTTGTACAGGGCTTCACAGTGTGCGAGTCGGGGCGTCGGCCATCGCGACGGTCTGGTAGACCTGCATCTGCTTGGCGATCTGGTTCACCTTGCGCGCGTACTGCGGGTCGGTGGCGTAGCCGGCGCGCTGCAGTTCCTTCATGAACTGATCCGGGCGCGCGGCGGAATCCAGCGCGCCCTGGTAGCGGTCGTTGTTCTGCAGGAAGCTGACGTAGTCCTGGAAGCTCTGCTCGAAGGAGTTGTAGGCACGGAACGAAGCCACTTCCTTCACTTGCTTGCCTTGCTCGAATTCGGTGGTGGTGGCGCGGGCGGAGTCGCCCTTCCAGCTCGAACCAGTCTTGATGCCGAACAGGTTGTGGCTGCTGCTGCCGTCGCGCTGGGCGATCATTTTCTTGCCCCAGCCGGTTTCCAGCGCGGCCTGGGCCACCAGGTAGCGCGGGTCGACGCCGATGCGCTTGGCGGCGCGCTCGGCCATCGGCAGCATGGTGCTGACGAAGTCGTCGGCCGAGGCGAACATCGACTTGCCCGGCTTGGTGGAGATCGCCGAGGTATCGATATCGGCCACCGGCACAGTGGTGTCGATCTGCTTCGTATAAGCCTGGCTGCCGCGCCAGTCGTTGCTGGCCAGCTGTGCCGGCTGGTTGGCGCTGGAGGCCACGGAGCTGTCGGCGCCCGGTACCAGGCCTGCAGCGATTCGCTGGGCGAGCTTGCCCGGCAGCGCAAGGCGGCGGGCATTCAGCGCCTGGCGATCGTCGCGGCCGGCTTCGGGTTGCGGCAAGGCCTTGCCGTTGGCGGCAAACACGCTCGGGGTCTTCTGCCGGTCGGACGCCGCGGCCGTGGCCGCCGCGGTCTGGGTGGCGTCGGTAGTGGTCTGCGCGCCGGCCTGGGCAAAGGGATTGTTGCCGGTGTGGCGCACGCCCTGCATCTTTTCCATCTGCTTGACCAGCACGTCGGCCAGGCCGATGCCGTGCCCCTGGGTGGCCAGGGACACGGACAGCTGGTGGTCGTACATGTCCTGGTACTGCTTGGCCGCCTCGCTGTTCATCGGGTTGTCCTTGGCGAACACCTCGTTGGCCGAGCGCATGGATTTCAGCATCTCGTTCATGAACAGCGATTCGAACTCCTGGGCGACCTTGCGGATGTTGCCCGCGCTGTCGCGGTTCGCGCCGGTCTTCAGCGCCGACAGGCGATTGAGGTCGGAATAGGAACCGGAGTCGGTGTTGGAGGTACCAGCAGAAAGCAGTCGGGCATCCACGGCGGCGTCCTCAGATCACGATCAGGTCGGCTTGCAGCGCGCCGGCCTGTTTCAGGGCTTCGAGGATCGCCATCAGGTCGCTGGGCGCGGCGCCCACCTGGTTAACGGCGCGTACGATTTCATCCAGCGTGGTGCCCGGGCCGAACTTGAACATCGGCTTGGCTTCCTGGTTGGCGCTCACGTTGGAGCGCGGCACCACGGCGGTCTGGCCGTTGGAGAACGGGCCCGGCTGGCTGACGATGGGGTCTTCGGTGATGGTCACGGTCAGGCTGCCGTGGGTCACGGCGGCCGGCGACACGCGCACGTTCTGGCCGATCACGATGGTGCCGGTGCGCGAGTTGATGATGACCTTGGCCACGGCTTCGCCGGCCTGCACGTCGAGGTTTTCCAGCACGGACATGTAGTCCACGCGCTGGTTCGGGTCCAGCGGCGCGCTGACGCGCACCGAGCCGCCGTCCACGGCCTGGGCGACGCCCGGGCCGAGCAGTTCGTTGATGCGGTCGACGATGTGCTTGGCGGTGGTGAAGTCCGGACGGTTGAGGTTCAGGGTCAGGGTGTTGCCCTGGTCGAAGCCGCTCGGCACCGCGCGCTCGACGGTGGCGCCAGCGGGAATGCGGCCGGCCGACGGCACGTTGACGGTGATCTTGGAGCCGTCGCGGCCTTCGGCGTCGAAGCCGCCGACGACGAGGTTGCCCTGGGCGATGGCGTAGGTCTGGCCGTCGATGCCCTTGAGCTGGGTCATCAGCAGGCTGCCGCCGCGCAGGCTCTTGGCGTTGCCGATAGAGGACACGGTGATGTCGATGGCCTGGCCCGGCTTGGCGAACGGCGGCAGGTCGGCGTGAATGGATACCGCCGCGACGTTCTTCAGCTGTACGTTGCCCGAACCCGCCGGCACCTTGATGCCGAACTGCGCCAGCATGTTGTTGAAGGTCTGCAGGGTGAACGGCGTCTGGGTGGTCTGGTCGCCTGTGCCATTGAGGCCGACGACCAGGCCGTAGCCGATCAGCTGGTTGTTGCGCACACCCTGGATGGTGGCGATGTCCTTGAGCCGTTCGGCATGGGCGGCCGGCACGGCGAACAGCGCGCAGGCCAGCAGCGCGCCGCCGAGGCAGAGCGCGCGGGTCAGGCCGAGGGATACCTTGCGAACGACAGTCATCGTCATCACCCTCAGAACGGGAACAGCGGGCTGAGGAAGAAGCGGTCGAACCAGCCCGGCTGGCTCGCGTCGGCGAACGAACCGGTGCCCGAGTAGGTAATGCGCGCATCGGCCACACGGGTGGAGGCAACGGTGTTGTCAGTGGCGATGTCGTCGGCGCGGATCAGGCCGGCGATGCGCACCAGCTCGTTGCCGGTGTTCAGGGTCATCCACTTCTCGCCACGCACGGCAAGGATGCCGTTGGGCATGACGTCGGCCACGGTGACGGTGATCGAGCCGGTCAGGCTGTTGCTCTGTCCGGCCTGGCTGTCGCCCTTGCTTTCACGGTCGCCGGCGTACTCGGCGGAGAGGCTCAGGTCGCCGCTGCCCACCGGGTTGTTGGTGGTCAGGCTGCTGCCGAACATCGAGGTCAGGCCGAGCTTGTTCTTGCTGTTCTTGGAAATGTCCGAGCTGGCCTTCTTGCTGGCCTGGGTCTTCTCGTTGAGGGTGATGGTGATGATGTCACCCACGCGGAAGGCCTTGCGGTCGCCGTAGAGGTTGTTCTCGAACCCTGCCTGGTAGATCGATCCATTGTTCTGGGCGGCCGGCGCAGGCGTGCGCGGCAGCACCGGAGCGTAATAGGGATCGTCCGGCTTGGGCGGAGGGCTCACGCACCCTGCCAACGCGGCGATGGCCAGCAGCGGAAGGAGGTGGGAACGGTTCATCTACAGCTACCTCTCGGGGAGAGCGACTACGGGATCAGGGCTTACAGGTTCTGCGTAACGAAGGAGAGCATCTGGTCCGCGGTGGAGATCACCTTGGAGTTCATCTCGTAGGCGCGCTGGGTGGTGATCATGTTCACCATCTCTTCCACCACGCTGACGTTGGAGTTCTCCAGGGTGTTCTGCAGCACGGTGCCCAGGCCGTTCAGGCCAGGGGTGCCGACCTGGGGCGCGCCGCTGGCGGCGGTCTCCAGGAACAGGTTGTTGCCGGTGGCCTGCAGGCCGGCCGGGTTGATGAAGTCGGCGGTCTGGATATTGCCGATGATCTGCGGCGTGGCATTGCCGGCAACGGTGACCGAGACGGTGCCGTCGTTGCCGACGGTGAAGGTCTGGGTTTCCGCCGGGACGACGATGGCCGGCTCCAGAGCGTTGCCGTTGGAGGTGACGATCTGGCCGTCGGAGTTCAGGTGGAAGCTGCCGTCGCGGGTGTAGGCGACGGTGCCGTCCGGAGTCAGCACCTGGAAGAAGCCGCGACCGTTGACCGCCATGTCCAGCGGGTTGTCGGTGGTCTGCAGGCTGCCGGCGGTGAAGTTCTTCTGGGTGCCGACGATGCGTACACCGGTACCCAATTGCAGGCCCGAAGGCAGCTGGGTGTCCTGGGTCGAATTGGCGCCGGGCTGACGCTTGATCTGGTAGAGCAGGTCCTGGAACTCCGCGCGGTCGCGCTTGAAGCCCGTGGTGGACACGTTCGCCAGGTTGTTCGAGATGGTGGTCAGGTTCATGTCCTGGGCGGACAGACCGGTCTTGCTGACCCAAAGTGCCGGAAGCATGTCGTTCTCCTCGGGCGCCGGATTCGTGGCGCTGCGGACGGTTAATCAGGTTCTTATCAGCTGAACTGCAAAACACGCGCCATGGACTGGGAGTCTTCCTCGGCGGTCTTCATCATCTTCACGTGCAACTCGAACTGGCGAGACAGCGCCAGGATCGAGGTCATCTCGTCGACAGCATTGACGTTGCTGGCTTCCAGCACGCCGGACTGCACGCTGGCATTGGCATCGACCTGGGGAGCGGGCTGGCCCGACTTCATGCGGATCAGGCCGTCGCTGCCCTTCTCCAGTTGCTTGGCATCGGGGGTCACGAGCTTGATGCGGTCGACGGTAGCCAGCGCGTTGGGGTTGTTGCCCTGGCCGCGGATGGTGATGGTGCCGTCCTCGCCGATGTCGATCTTTTCTTCCGGCGGAATCGCGATCGGCCCGCCGTTGCCCATCACCGGCATGCCGTCGCTGGTGCGCAGCTGGCCGAGGGCGTCGATTTCCAGGCTGCCGGTGCGCACGTAGGCTTCGCCGCCGTCCGGCGCCTGCACGGCGATCCAGGCATCGCCCTTGGCGGCCACGTCGAGGTCACGCCCGGTTTCCTGCAGGGAGCCGGTGGTGAAGTCGGTCGCCGGGCGCTCGCTCATGGCGAAGACGCGCGCCGGAAAGCTGTCGCCGAACACGGGCATGGCGCGAGCTTGCTCGAAGTCGCGGCGGAAGCCGGTCGTGGAGATGTTCGCCAGGTTGTTGGCGTGAGCCTGCATGGCTTTGGTGTTCTGGCTCGCGCCGCTCATGGCGACATACAGCATTCTGTCCAAGGCATTCCTCCAGTGCCGAGTCGGATTCCCGGCGGTGTTGGAGTGACTTCAGCAAGGGCTGTGCCAGAACTGCAAAATCAAGCTCAAGACATTGATATTCCTGGGAATATCAAAAAGAAAAGGCTCCCGAAGGAGCCTCGATGGCCGTCAGGCGGCGACTAACTGCCGCCTGCGGCAAAGGGACGTTGCCGGTGGAAATTGCCGGCAGAACATCATCATCAGCGCAGGTTGATGATGGTGTCGGAGATGGTGCTTTCGGTCTGCACGGTCTTGGCGTTCGCCTGGTAGTTGCGCTGCGCCACGATCAGGTTCACCAGCTGCGCGGTGAGGTCGACGTTGGAGTCTTCCAGGGTGCCCGAGCCGACCGAACCGAGGGTACCGGAAGTCGGGGTGCCGATCACCGCCTCGCCCGAGGCCAGCGACTGCTTCCAGCCGGTGTTGCCCACCGGAGTCAGGCCCTGGGTGTTGGCGAAGTTGGCCAGGATCACCTGGCCGATCACCTTGGACTGGCCGTTGGTGTAGGTGGCGTACATCTGGCCGTCTTCGGCGAACGACAGGCCGGACATCTGGCCGGTGGCGTAGCCGTCCTGGGTCACCGCGGTGACGGCAAAGGAGCCGTTGGTCTGGGTGGTCTTGGTCAGGTCGATGCTGATACCGCCCGTGGTACCCGCCGCGCCGTTGGCACCCCAGGTCACCGGGTTGGTGGTGGAGTCGGTCACGGCCGCCGGCGTCCAGCCCGTCAGGGTCATGGTGTTGTCGGCATTGACGGTCATGCCGGTGGAAGTGATGCCCGTCAGCTGGCCGGCACTGTTGAAGGTGATGTCGCTGCTCAGCGGCGTGGTGCTGGTCGGGGTCTGCGGGTTACGCCCGTCCACCAGGGTGTACATGCTCCAGTTGTTGGCGCTGTCCTTGACGAAGTAGTTCGTCATGGTGTGCGAGTTGCCCTGGGAGTCGTAGATGTCCACGGAGGTCGACCAGTTGTAGCTGTCCGAATCGGACGCATCGAACGGCGTGGTGGTCGGCGTGGTGGCGTTGGAGTTCAGGCTCAGGGTCGAGGTGATCTTCGAAGTCGGGCTCGGCGGCTGGTTGGCGGTGTCGACCTTCAGGTCGGTGATCACACCGTTGACGATGTTGCCGTTGCCGTTGACGCCATAGCCCTGCAGGCGATTGCCCGAGCCATCGACGATGTAGCCGCTGGCATCGGTGTTGAAGGTGCCGTTGCGGGTGTAGACGCGGCTGCCGTTGTCGCTGGTCATGAAGAAGCCGTTGCCGCTCACCGCCAGGTCCAGGCTGCGACCGGTGGTGCTCAGGTTGCCCTGGGTGAACTGCTGCGAGACGGCCTGGGTGACCACGCCGTTACCCACGGCGATGCGGCCGGTGCCGAGCATCGAGGAGGCGTAGAGGTCGGCGAACTCGGTCCGCGAGGATTTGAAGCCGGTGGTGCCGACGTTGGCAATGTTGTTGCCGGTGACGTTCAGGTCCATCGACGCGGCGTTGAGTCCACTCAGGGCGGTATTGAAAGACATGTGTTGCTCCTGTGCCGAAACGCGGCGTTATTTTCCGATGGTCTGAATGCTGGAGGCGGAAACCGCGCCGATGCCAGCCAGGTTCAGGGACATTTCCCCGCCGTTCTGGCCCAGCGTGACGCTGTTGACCGTGGCCGGCAGGTAGGTGGTCAGGGCGGTACTGGTACCGTCCAGGCTGGCAGTGGCCTTGACGGTGTAGGTACCGGCACCCACCAGCTCGCCGCTGTCGTCCTTGCCGTCCCACTTGAAGTCGATGTTGCCGGCCTTCTGGGTGCCCATGTCGACGGTGCGCACCAGGTCGCCCGAGTCGTCGTAGATCTTCAGGGTCACGCCATCGCCGCCGGACGGCATCACCAGGGTGCCGTTGACGCCGGCGCTAGGATCGTCGACCTGCACCTTGCTGGAGTTGACGATCACCGAGCGACCGACCAGCGAAGAAGCCTGCAGGGCCTGCGAGGACTGGAACGACGAATAGAAGGTGCCCAGGGTGGTATCCAGGTTCTGCATGCTCTCCAGGCTGCTGAACTGCGCCAGCTGGGAGACGAACTCGGTGTTGTCCTGCGGGTCCAGCGGGTTCTGGTTGTTCAGCTGGGTGACCAGCAGTTGCAGGAAGGAGTCCTTGCCCAGCGCGCTGGTCCCGGTCTCGCTGGTGGTCGACGAACTCGAAGACCCGGAGTTGAGCGAGGACAGGATCGAACTCGTGGTGCTGTTATCGGTATTGATGCTCATGGGGCGTCCTCTGCGCTTACTGACCCAGGGTCAGGACCTTCTGCATCATCTGCTTGGCGGTGTTCATCATTTCCGCGTTGCTCTGGAAGGAACGGCTGGCGGAGATCATGTCGGCCATCTCTTCCACCACGTTGACGTTGGGGTAGTAGACGTAGCCGTCCTTGTCGGCGGCCGGGTGGTTCGGTTCGTAGCGCGGCACCAGCGGGCTCTGGTCCTCGACCACGCCCAGCACCTGCACGCCGGAACCGGCCTGGTCGGTTTCGCCGAACAGCGAACCCTGGTCGCCGCCCTGGGCGTTCTGCAGCATGGTGGAGAACACCGGGTGACGGGCGCGGTAGGTCTGGTCGATGCTCGAGGAGACGCTCTCGGCGTTGGCGATGTTCGAGGCGGTGGTGTTCAGACGGGTGGTCTGGGCACTCATGCCGGTACCGGCGATGTTGAAGACACTGGCGAGCGACATGGCGATTACTCCCCGCGCAGGGCGTTCATCAGCCCTTTGAACTTGCTGTTGAGGAAGGTGAACGAGGCCTGGAACTGCACGGAGTTCTCTGCGTAGTTGGCCTGTTCCATCTGCTCATCGACGGTGTTCTGGTCGACCGAGGGCTGGTTCGGGATGCGGTACTTCAGCGACTCGTCACCGATGCCGAAACCATCGGCGGCAATGTGATGCGCGTTGGTCAGGGTCGCGCTGAAGGTGCCGTTCTTCATCTTGTCCGACTGGGCCGCCAGCACCGAGGCGAAATCCAGGTCGCGCGCCTTGTAGTTGGGCGTGTCGGCGTTGGCCAGGTTATTGGCCAGTACTTCAGCGCGCTGGGAGCGGAAGCTCAGTGCTTGCTGGTGGATGCCGAGGGCTTTGTCGAAGCTGATGCTCATGGTCACGAACCTGTTTGCCGGTGTGGGCTTGCCAACACTTCAGCAAGGTGCGTGCCACATTCTCATTCCCTTGATAATCAAGAGCTTGGTGGCATCCAGAGAGCGGCAAGGAGCGGCAAACAGCGGCAAAGCGGCAATCGGTTTCCTTGCCGCCGGGGGCAAGGCGGCAAGCTTGCCGCTGCGCTTTGCCGCCCTCTTGCACGGTTGCCATTGCCGTTTACGTTGCCGCGCTCAGCCTGCTCGCGAACGGACTGGCAACGTCGGCCCTGCCGACAGATCGCGGGCATGGCCCGCTCCTGCAGGGAGTCGACTTCTAGGATTGCGCGAGTGCCAGGAACGCGCTCGGCAGGCGCGCCTGGCGCCGATCCTTCAGGCAATACAGGTACTCGTCGATCAGGCTCGCGCCCTTTATCTCCAGCACGCATAGCTGCGGGTTATCCGGCACTTCCTGGCGGGCGATGATGCTCACCCCCAGGTTGCGGATCACCGCCTCGCGGATCGATTCGCGGCTGCCGATCTCCAGCATCGAAGCCGGCGTCACCCCCGCCTGCTGCAACATCGCCTCGGTCAGCTGGCGGGTGGTGGAACCCGCCTCGCGCATCAGCAGGCAATGGCTGCGCAAGTCGCCCAGGCTCACCGACTGCAGCGCCGCCAGCGGGTGGCTGCGATGCACCGCCAGCACCAGCGGGTCGCTGCCCAGCACCACGCGGGTCAGGCGCGCGTCGTCGACCTGCTGCGAGGAAGCCGCCAGGTCCACCCGGCATTCGATCAGCGATTCGAGCACCTGCTGGGAGTTGCCGATCTCCACCGACACCTCGATCTGCGGGAAGCGCTCGCGAAAATTCTTGATCAGTCCGAGCACGTAATAAGGAGAGGTGGCACCGATGCGCAGCGCGCCCTGCATCTGCCCGCAGTTGCGCAGGTAGAACTCGATGTCGGCTTCCTGCTGCAGCAGCGCCTCGACCATCGGCAGCAGGCGCGCCCCCTCGTCGCTCAGGGTCAGGCGACGGCCACCGCGATAGAACAACTCCACCGCATACTGGCTTTCCAGGTTGCGGATCTGCGTGGTCACGGTCGGCTGGCTGAGGCCGAGTTTCTTCGCCGCCTGGGTGATGCTGCCCAGCTTCGCCACCCGGTAGAACGCCTTCAATTCCGCGCTCAACATCGACCGTTCCGCCTTTTCGAAAAATTCATCAACATTTTTTCTCGGCGCTGCCGGCAAACCGGCGCCAGCCCACTGACAACGCGGCCTGCAGCCAGGCGACAAAACATCCAAAAAGGTCAATGTACCTGACCTGTATCACTGGCAACACCAGTTGCTGCTGGACAGCCCGGAGTTGAGCGACTTTCATTGCCCTTGGAAAAAATCCCACATGGAAAACCGAAGGCGGCCTCACAAGGGTGCGCCCAAGGAGCAATTGATGAAGTACAAAGTCACCATGGTTTTCGGAACCCGTCCGGAAGCCATCAAGATGGCCCCCCTCGCCCGCGTCCTCCGCCGCACCCCGGAAATCGAGCTGCGCATCTGCTCCACCGGCCAGCATCGCGAGATGCTACAGCAAGTGCTGGACTCCTTCGAACTCGAGGTGGACGAAGACCTCGACGTCATGACCCAGGGCCAGACGCTGAACAGCCTGTCGCTGCAGATGATGGGCAAGCTGGACGACAGCTACGACCGCCATCGCCCGGACATCGTGCTGGTCCATGGGGATACCACGACCAGTTTCATCGCCGCCCTCACTGCCTTCCACCGACAGATTCCGGTGGGCCACGTCGAGGCCGGCCTGCGCACCGGCAACATCCACCAGCCCTGGCCGGAAGAAGCCAACCGCCGCCTCACCGCGGTGATCGCCGACCTGCACTTCCCGCCGACCAAGGCCTCGCGGGACAACCTGCTGCGCGAAGGGGTGAACATCGACCAGATCGAAGTCACCGGCAACACGGTGATCGATGCCCTGCTGTGGATGCGCGAGCACCTGCACGAAACCCACTGGAAACCCGCCATCGATTCGCCCCTGGCCAAATTCACCGGCGACCGCCGCGTAGTGCTGATCACCGGCCACCGCCGGGAGAACTTCGGCAAGGGCTTCGAGCGCATCTGCCAGGCCCTGGCGGAGCTGGCCCAGCGCTTCCCCGACGTCGACTTCGTCTACCCGGTGCACCTCAACCCGCAGGTGCAGAAAGCCGTCTACGGCCTGCTCTCGGACAAGCCCAACATCCACCTGATCGCTCCGCAGGACTACCAGCACTTCGTCTGGCTGATGGACCGCGCGTACATCATCCTCACCGACTCGGGCGGCATCCAGGAGGAAGCCCCGGCGCTGGGCAAACCGCTGCTGGTGTTGCGCCGTGTCACCGAGCGCCCGGCCGTGCTGGAAGGCGGCACCGTGGTACTGGTGGGTACCAACACCGGGCGCATCGTCAGCGAAGCCAGCCATCTGCTGCGCGACGAGGAAGTCTACGAGCAGATGAGCCGGGTATTCAGTCCCTACGGCGACGGCCATGCCAGCGAGAAGATCGTCGCCCGGCTGCTGTCCTGGTTCGGTGAATCACGCACGCCAAGCGAGTTCGAATGAGCCTCGAACTGGTCGATGTCCTTACCTACGTTCTCTATGCCCTGAAGTACCTGGCAATCATCCTCGCCGCGCTGATGTTCCTGCTCGGCCTGGATGACCTGTTCATCGACCTGGTGTACTGGGGCCGGGTGCTGGTGCGCCGCTTCCGTATCTACAACCGCTTCGACCGGGCCGACGAGGAGCGCCTCTTCGCCGCCCCGGAGAAGCCGCTGGCGATCATGGTGCCGGCCTGGAACGAGGTCGGCGTGGTGGGCGAGATGGCGCGCCTGGCGGCCTCCACCCTGGACTACGAGAACTACCAGATCTTCGTCGGCACCTACCCGAACGATCCGCAGACCCAGGCGGACGTGGACGCGGTGTGCCTGCACTACCCCAACGTGCACAAGGTGGTCTGCGCGCGCCCCGGCCCCACCAGCAAGGCCGACTGTCTGAACAACATCATCGACGCCATCCTGCGCTTCGAGGCCGACGCCCGCATCGAATTCTCCGGCTTCATCCTGCATGACGCCGAAGACGTCATCTCGCCGCTGGAACTGCGCCTGTTCAACTACCTGCTGCCGGCCAAGGACCTGATCCAGATCCCGGTCTACCCCTACGCCCCGGAATGGACCGGCTTCACCGCCGGCCACTACGTCGACGAGTTCGCCGAGAACCACGGCAAGGACGTGCCGGTGCGCGAGGCGCTGACCGGCCAGGTGCCCAGCGCCGGCGTCGGCACCTGCTTCAGCCGTCGCGCCATCGCCGCGCTGCTGGAAGACGGCGACGGCATCGCCTTCGATGTGCAGAGTCTCACCGAGGACTACGACATCGGCTTCCGCCTCAAGCAGAAGGGCATGAAGTGCATCTTCGCCCGCTACTCCATCACCGACCCGCAGCTGGCGCTGAAGAGCGACTGGGTACCGGGCATGGACCGGCGCTTCTCCCAGGTCATCTGCGTGCGCGAACACTTTCCGCGCACCTGGCAGCACGCCATCCGGCAGAAGTCCCGATGGATCACCGGGATCGTTTTCCAGGGCACGCGCAACCTGGGCTGGAGCAGCAAGGGCATGCTCAATTACTTCCTCTGGCGCGACCGCCGCGGGCTGATCGCCTACCTGCTGAGCTTCCTGGTCAACCTGCTGTTCCTGGTGCTGATCACCATGTGGCTGATCACCAGCCTGTCACCCAACGCCTGGCGCTTTCCGTCGATCCTCGAGGGCAGCCAGTTGCTGGTGGTCCTGCTGTTCCTCAACGGTCTGATGCTGCTCAACCGGCTGTTCCAGCGCTTCTGGTTCGTCACCCGTTTCTACGGCATCTTCGAGGGGCTGCTGTCGGCGCCGCGGATGATGTGGAGCAACTTCGTCAACTTCTTCGCCAACCTGCGCGCGCTCAAACAGGTGATGGAGATGGGCGATTCGCGCCGGGTCGCCTGGGACAAGACCACCCACGAATTCCCCGCCCTCGCCGGCCCACAGCGCACGCCGCTGGGCCAGCGCCTGATCGAGCAGGGACTGATCACCGAAGCACAGCTGCAATCGGCGCTGACCAGCCCGATCCGCCGCCGCCTGGGCCGCGAGCTGCTGCTGCGCGAGCTGATCACCAGCACCCAGCTGGTGGCCACCCTCGCCGAAGAACTGGGCGAGGAATGGGCGCCGCTCAACCCCTTCACCCTCGATGAGAAACTGATCGCAGCACTGCCGCGCAAGCTGGCGCTGCGCTATGCGGTTCTGCCGGTGGCCATCGAGGGCAACACCCTGGTTCTGGCCAGCGAGCAGCAGATCAGCCAGGTTTCCCTCGGCGCCATCAGCCGCCATCTGAAACGCCCCGTGCGTGGCGTCCTGGCGCCCCAGGGTCGGGTGACCCTCGGCCTGCGCTCCTGGTATGGCGGGCGTAATCAGAGCGAGGAAACCCGCACCATCCTCGAGGTACTGAAACAGCACCAGGGCGACGAAACCCTGATGGAGCGCATCTGCGGCCACCTGGTGATGTTCGGCACCCTGCTGCAGGTACGCGGCATGGTCCCGCCAAGTCTGTTCAACCAGGCCCTGATCGACTTCGATCCCGAACAGGACTCCCTCGGCGAACACCTGATCAAGCGCGGCATGATCACCCAGCAGGTGCTCGAGGAAGCGCTCAAGGAACAGGCCAGCGAACAGCACGAGGCCTATCGCATTGCCCGGGAGGCCGTGTGAAACCGCAACAACCCCTGCTTTACGGCCTGATCCTGGCGAGCATCGCCGCCCCGCTGGCGCAGGCCGCCGATGACCAGCTCACGGAGTTCCAGCGCTTCCGCAGCTTCCCCTACCTCGACAAGGGCTACAAGGAAGCGAAGAAGAGCAACTGGGCGGAAGTCGAACGCCTGATGCGCCACCTGCTCGACCGCGTCCCGAACAACACAGAGGCACGCTCACTGCTGATCCAGTCCCTGGCCAAGCAGCAGCGTTTCGACGATGCCGAGAAGGAAGCCCAGGCACTGGCCGGCACCGATGCCGGCGCACAGGCCCTGACCGAACTGCGCCTGGACCTGATCGAGAACGGCCCGCCCCCCGAAGCCCAGGTCAACCAGTGGCTGGCCCATGCCGACGCCAACGCGCGCGTGCGCCTGTGGCAGGCCTACAGCCTCAAGCTTGGCCAGACCCAGGGCGCCGCCAGGGCGCTGGAATGGCTCGGCACCGTGCCGCCGGGCAGCGATGGCCGCGTCCTGCGCGAGGCCCGCGCCAACTGGGCTGAGCAACTGCGCGACTGGGACACCACCATCGCCCAGCTGGCACCGCTGGCCGCCACCCATCAGCTCTCCGCGGACGACTGGCGCCGCCTGGCCAATGCGTACGCCCAGCGCCTGGAGGAAAAGCCGCTGGAGCAGTTGATCCAGCAGGCGCCCGACGCCAACGCCGCGCGCCAGGCAAGGCTGGCGATCATCGACCGCGCCATCGCCGTCGAGCAGACCGAAGTCGCCAAGCGCTGGTTGCTCACCCTGCCGGAGCAGGACCGCAATGACCCGACACGCCAGGCGCAACTGCTGGAGGTCGCCCGCGACAGCGCCGACACCTCGCTGGTCGCCAGGCTCAGTGACCAGCAGAACAGGCCATGCCTGGAAACCACCGAATGGCTGTCACACCACGACCAGGCGGCAGCGCTGGCTAAGCTGCAGCAGTGCAAACCGGCAGACGATCCGAAGACCTGGCTGGTACTGGCCCAGCGCCTGGACGCCACCGAGCTGCTGGAGAACACCCGGCTGCCCGAACCCTGGGACACCGCCCGGCGCGACCAACTGGTGGACTCCTGGCGACGCCAGGGGCGCACCGATCTGGCGCTGGCCTGGCTATCGCGCCAACCACAGACACCCGACACCGTGCGCCAGCGTGCCGAGCTTCTGCAGGCCCGCGGTCGCACCGGCGAAGCCGCCGCGTTATGGGAGCAGCGCTACCGTCAGACCGGCGACCTCAAGGCGCTGGATCAGGCCAGCTACCTCGCCCTCAACGCCGGGCGCACCGAGCGCGCCAAGCAACTGCTGGAAAGCGCCTACGACCGCCGCGGGGGCAACCTGCCGCCCACGCTGCTGCAGCGCCTGGCCGGCATCCACGCACGCGGTGACACGCCTCTGGATGTCGCGCGCATCGAAGCCCTGTTGCCCAAAGCCGACCCCGTCTCGCGCGGCTACCTGCTCGGCCGCCTGGCCGAAGCCGGGCGCTGCGACGCCCTGCAGCGCTACCTGAGCCCCGACTCCAACACCCCCGGCGAGCTGCGTGCCCTGGGCCGCTGCTCCATGCCCGCGCGGCCCGGCGAAGCGGTGGTCTACTACCAGGCCGCCATCGCTCACGGCGACCAGCAAAGCCAGCTACCGCTGGCCTATGCACTGGAAGCCGCCGGCGACCCGGCCGGCGCCCTGCGCATCTTCAACAACCTGCCGGCCGGCGAACTCAATGACAACGCCCGCCTGACCGCCAGCCGCGCGGCGCTGCTGAGCAACGACAATGCCGGCGCCGAGCGCTACTGGCAGCAGGCGAAGAAAGGCAGCGCGGACGACTGGGCACTGGGCGCCAACATTGCCGACGCCCGTGGCGATTACCCCGAAGCCCTTTCGCGGCACCGCGAAGCCCTGCAGCACCAGCCCAACGGCCAGCACTTCTACAACGCCGCCGGCAGTGCGCAGAAGGCTGGCGACAAGCAGCAGAGCAAGCTCTGGCTGGCCGAGGCGGTACGTCGCGAACCGAACAACCCGCGCTTCCGCGCCGACTACGGCATGCGCCTGGCCGGCACCGACACGCCGGAGGAGCGGCGCACCGCGATCCCCTACCTGGAGCGCGCCACCCGCGATTACCCCGAGGACTTCCGCCTGGGCGAAACCCTCGCCTGGCGCTATGACGAGGCCGAGGACAGCTTCGCCGCCCGCCGCGAACTGCGCCGGGTGATCGACCTGGAGCAGGACCCGGTCGCCGCCGACGACGAGTACGGCAGCCTGGAAGCCCGGCGCTTCCGCCAGCGCCGCGCACACCAGGTCATGTCCCAGCGCGACAACCTGACCATCGCCAGCACCTGGTCGCCGGCGGGCGTCACCACGGTGCCGATCCTCAATGGTGACAACCAGACCGGCAACCGTCGCCGCGCGCAATCGCAGAACCTGCAGACCTTCATCTGGGACCACGCGCTGGGCGAGGAACCGACTCGCAACGGCAGCACTCTCTCGGTGTATGGCCGGGCGATCGCCGGCAACGAAGGACGCAAGCAGTACACCCAGACCCTCGCCGCGGGCTTCGGCCTGCGCTACAAGCCCTTCGGCGACTACAACCTCAACCTCTACAGCGAGCTGTACAAGCAGAACACCGTGAAGGACGACGGCGATTCCGACTACGCCTTCGACGGCATCCGCCTGCACGAGATCGGCACCCCCGAGAAGTTCGAGCGCTACGTGCGCCAGCGCGACAAGTACGGCCAGACCTCCACCGACTTCCTGCTGCGCGCCACCGCTTCCTTCCTCGACCAGGGCGAGTACCGCAACGACTGGCGCGTGGACGAAAATGACTGGGACGAGCGCTTCCTCTACACCGACTTCGCCTGGTGGACCCACGCCGGCGACCATCAGTGGACCTCGCGCTACCAGCAGGGCCACACCTGGAAGCTGCCGGTGGACTCGCCGCAGACGATCATGCCGTACGGCTTTGCCGAGTTCTCCACGCAGGACCCGAGCAACGACTGGCGCCAGGACCTGCGCAGCGGCGTCGGCCTGCGCTGGCAGTACTGGTATGGCGAGGATCGCTACAACGCCTACCGCGCCCACGTCACGGTGCGCACCGAGTACCAGGTGGGCATGGCGGGCAATCTCTATGAACAGGCCAACGGCTGGCTGGTGGGACTCGAGGTGAACTTCTGATGCGCCGCCTGATGTTCGCCCTCGTCCTGCTCTGCTCCGCCGTCGCGGCAAGCGCCGACGACCGTCTCTTCTACCAGCCACTGAATGCCGATGCCGCGCTGAGCGATGCTCAGTGGCAGCAGATCTGGCGCGCCAGCGCGGCCCAGGGAGCAAAGACCCTGATCGTGCAATGGACCGCCTATGGCGACTCCGACTTCGGCGGCGCCAACGGCTGGCTCGCACGCTCCCTGAAAAGCGCCCACGACAATGGCCTGCAACTGGTCCTCGGCCTGTACATGGACCCGGCCTACTACCAGCGCCAGAGCGAGCTGGACACGCCCGGCCTGGAGGCCTACTGGCAGCATCAACTGGGCCGCTCCCTGGCACAGCAACGGCAGGTGAGCGAGCAGTGGAAACTGCCCGTCGCCGCCTGGTATCTGCCGATGGAGCTGGACGACTGGCACTACCAGGCCATCGAACGCCGCCAGGCCCTGCAACACCAGCTGAAGGACTTCGCCAACCAGCTGAAGGCGCCGCTGCAACTCAGCGCCTTCTCCGGCGGCAAGCTCGCGCCACAGGTGTATGGCGACTGGCTGGGCCAGATCGCCGGGCTCGGCGTGCAGGTCTGGTGGCAGGACGGCGCCGGCACCGGCGCGCTACCTGAACGCGTACGCCTGGCCTATGCCGCCGCGTTGCCTTGTTCGGTCGGCATCGTCCGCGAAGCCTTCCGCCAGACCAGCGCCGCTGGCCAGCCCTTCCGCGCCGAGCCTGCCGCGCCATCCAATGCATCCACCGGCTGCCACGCCAGTGCCGTGTTCGAGGTGCGCTACCGACCCTGGGGCAAGCTGCTGCTGGACAACCAGCGCGCCCATCCCGGCGGCGCCGCGACTCCCTGAAACAGCCCGCACCCGATGCCCGCCGCACGCTAGCGCGGCGGGCATCGGCTTGGGCTATGCTCGCGCGAGCGACCCACACGCGCACAGGGCGGTTCATGTTCAAGACGATTGAATCCGAAATTCTCAAGCAAAGCGTTCCGGCCGGGATCAGGGCCGAATTCCTCCAGCATGATTTCGAACGACTCCACGGGCTCAGCCTGCTGATCTTCGCCCTGAGCGCCGCCATGTGGCTGCTCTTCGACCTGATCGTCAGTTTCCAGGCCGGCCAGGGCTTCACCTATGTCTCGGTGCTCTTCCTCGGCGTGTTCTTCCTCATCACCGTGCTGGCCAGCTTCGTGCGCAAGGCGGCGCACTTCTACTGGCTCAACCTGGCCTTCGTGATCACCTTCAGCCTGGGCGCGCGCCTGGTGATCGATGGCCTGCCGGAGCCACTGCGTCCGGCCTGGCTGGTGATCGCCGCCGCCACGGTGCTCTACAGCGCCACCGCGATGCCACTGAACCCTGTCGCCTTCTATTGCGTGCTGGCAGTGACCTGGATCGTCCTCAACCCGCTGCTGGGCGACGTGCCGGCGCTGGATGCGCGGCGCAGCATGCTGGTCTGCTACCCGCTGTTCATCAGCGCACTGTCGGTCTACATCTTCAACCACCTGAGCAAGGCCAAGCTGTACAACTACGCCATGGCCCGGCTGCTGCTGGACCAGGCCTACCTCGACATGCTCACCGGCATCCCCAACCGCCGCTCCTTCATGACCCGCGTCGGCCAGCGCCTGGGAAGCGACGGCGAGCAGCGCTACCTGGCGATGATCGACATCGACCACTTCAAACGGGTCAACGACACCTACGGGCACGACATCGGCGATGAAGTACTGACCCGCGTCGCACGAGCCATCAAGGACGAAATGCAGGACTTCGAGTTCGCCCGCCTGGGCGGCGAGGAGTTCGGCCTGTACCTGTGGGGGATCAGCGTGGAGGATGCGCAGTCACGGGTCGAGCAGTTGCGCCGCGTGACCGCCGAGTTGCCCGGCACCCCCAATGTCACCATCAGCCTGGGCCTGGCCCACCTCAGCGCCGACGGCACCCTCAGCCAGGCGCTGATCAAGGCCGACCAGGCGCTGTACGATGCCAAGCACAACGGGCGCAACCGGGTGACCTATTCGCCGTGACGGCCACCCTGGCCAGAAACAGAAAAGGCCCGCAGATGCGGGCCTTGGCGTGCTGGTGTCCCGGAGAGGGGTCGAACCTCCAACCTTCCCCTTAGGAGGGGGACGCTCTATCCAATTGAGCTACCGGGACAATCGGGTCGGCATGTTAACCACCGACAAGCGATTTGTCATGCCACCGCCACCGGCGCGGTCCATAATTTTGCCGTCAGCCGGAGAATCACCATGACCACAGACGACGGCGCCCTGCCCGATTCCCCCTTCGCCACCTTCGATGTGCGCGTCGCCACGGCCGAGGATGCGGCGTCCCTCGCTCCGCTGCTGCAGCAACTGGGTGCGCGCGATCCGCTACCCGATACCGCCCTGCTCGCGCTCGCCCTGAGCAACCAGCAGCCCTCGCGGGTGACGCTGATCGCCGAGCGCGACGGAGCCTTGCTCGGCACCTGCACCCTGCACCTGATCGAACACATCGCCCACGGCTTTGCCCGCTCGGCGATCCTCGAGGACATGGTGGTGGACAGCCGCGCACGCGGCCAGGGCATCGGCCAGGCACTGATCGGCCGGGCCGTGGAATGGGCGCGGGACTGGAAGTGCTACAAGCTGGCGCTCTCCAGTCATCAGGACCGGGAAATGGCGCACCGATTCTATGCGGCGATGGGCTTCGCGCCCCATGGCGTCAGCCTGTCGCTGAGCCTGGACTGACCTCAGCTGGCCTGGGCGTCCGGCGGGGCGAGCAGGTCCAGCAGGTGGCCGACCGTGACATCCAGCGACACCGAGTTGTCCAGCTCCACCAGCGGCCCGGGCAGGCCATCGGCGAAGTGCGCATTGCGCGCCAGGCGCTCCTCGATTTCCGCCAGCGTCTCCCGCCCGCGCTTGAGCAGGCGCTGGCGCAGTACCTGCGCATCGACCTTCAGCAGCACCGCGATCAGCCGCGGATAACGACGCCGAGCCTCGGGCAGGTACTTGCGCGAACCATTGACCAGCACGTCATGGCCGGCGGCGAGCCAGTCGTCCATCTCGCGGGGAATGCCGTAATGCAGGCCATTGGCGCGCCAGCTCATGGCAAAGGCCCCGGAGCGCTCCAGATCGGTGAATTCGTCGACGCTCACCGAATGCGCCTCTTCACCCCGCGCCTCGGCGGAACGGGTGATGACGCGCCGGACTATCCGGCAATCCATCGCGGCCAGCGGAGCGCTGGCGGCCTGCAACACGCTGTCCTTGCCGGAACCCGAAGGGCCCATCAGGAAAATCAGTCTGCCTGGGGTCATGAGACTCTCGGTGCGCCGGCGGCTCGGCGCTACTTCAATTCTGATCCGCGGGGCGGATAATACTCCGAGCCTTGTGCGATATCAGTGAAATCCCGATATCGATGCCCGCCCGCTCCCTCCGCTCCTGACTCACCCCCAGCGCTGTGCCATCATGGCAATCCGCGACGAAGTGCCCTCATCAAGCCGCCCAACGGCAGGCAGGCGCTCGGTACATATCGACTACGCTGACGGGAACGGGCACTTCGCCAGCTTTCCCTTCAATTCCCATCCAAAGAAGGGTCTGCCTAGGCGGTCTCATTTCGGACGATTGGTGCTGGCATTTAGCCTGCACACGAGACACAATATGCCGAAGGTTTGACGTCAAGTTATTGAATATTTTTCAAAAGCTTTGACGACGCGCTGAACGGCCACTGGAAATCGCTGTCAAAGGGCCTGAACGAACGCTGACCCATGGCATCGGCCTCCCTGACTTACAGGTTTAAAGTATGCGCCCATTGAAACAGGCAACCCCCTCCTACTCCAGCCGTACCGCTGACAAGTTCGTCGTACGTCTGCCCGAAGGCATGCGTGAGCGTATCGCCGACGTCGCTCGCAGCCACCACCGCAGCATGAACTCCGAGATCATTGCGCGTCTCGAACAGAGCCTGCTGCAGGAAGGTGCCCTGCAGGACAACCTGGGCATCCGCCTGGACAGCCCGGAGCTCAGCCTGCACGAACGCGAACTGCTGCAGCGCTTCCGCCAGCTGACCCACCGCCAGCAGAACGCCCTGATCGCCCTGATCGCGCACGATGCCGAGATGGCACAGAACGACGCCTGATTCGTTCGCGACAGTCGAAACAGCCGGCCCTGAGCCGGCTTTTTCATGCCCGCGATTTCGTACCTGCCGCTCAGGACGCCGGGCACAAAAAAGCCGCCTCGCGGGCGGCTTTTCGGCGGAGCTGGCGTTACATCAGGAACAGCGTGGCCAGCCCGAGGAAGATGAAGAAGCCGCCGCTGTCAGTCATGGCGGTAATCATCACGCTGGAGCCCATGGCCGGGTCGCGCCCCAGGCGCAGCAGCGTCATCGGGATCAGCACCCCCATCATGGCTGCCAGCAGCAGGTTCAACGTCATGGCGCCGGTCATCACCGCGCCCAGTTCCCAGTTGCCATACAGGTAGAAGGCGACCAGGCCGATCACCCCACCCCACAGCAGGCCATTCACCAGCGCCACGCCCAGCTCCTTGCGCAGCAGGCGGTTGGCGCTGCTGGTCTGGATCTGGTCCAGTGCCATGGCGCGGACGATCATGGTGATGGTCTGGTTGCCGGAGTTACCGCCAATGCCGGCCACGATGGGCATCAGCGCCGCCAGCGCCACCAGTTTCTCGATGGAGCCCTCGAACAGGCCGATCACCCGCGAGGCGATGAAGGCAGTGACCAGGTTAGTGGCCAGCCACGCCCAGCGGTTGCCAACCGACTTCCAGACCGAGGCGAAGATGTCTTCCTCTTCGCGCAGACCGGCCATGTTGAGGACTTCGCTTTCGCTTTCCTCGCGGATCAGGTCGACCATCTCGTCGATGGTCAGACGGCCGATGAGCTTGCCGTTCTTGTCCACCACCGGGGCGGAAATCAGGTCGTAACGCTCGAAGGCCTGGGCGGCATCGTAGCCGTCCTCGTCAGGGCTGAAGGTCACCGGGTCGGTGGCCATGACTTCGGCCACGTCCTTGTCCGGGTCGTTCACCAGCAGGCGCTTGATCGGCAGCACACCCTTGAGCACGCCGTCGTAGTCGACCACGAAGAGCTTGTCGGTATGGCCCGGCAGTTCCTTCAGGCGGCGCAGGTAGCGCAGCACCACTTCCAGGCTGACGTCGTCGCGGATGGTGACCATCTCGAAGTCCATCAGCGCGCCGACCTGGTCTTCCTCGTACGACAGCGCCGAACGCACGCGCTCGCGCTGCTGCTGATCGAGGGTTTCCATCAGCTCGTGGACTACATCGCGCGGCAATTCCGGCGCGAGGTCCGCGAGTTCGTCGGCGTCCATGTCCCTGGCCGCGGCGAGGATCTCGTGATCGTCCATGTCGGCGATCAGGGTTTCCCGCACGGAGTCGGACACTTCGAGGAGGATGTCGCCGTCGCGCTCGGCCTTGACCAGTTGCCAGACCGTCAGGCGGTCATCCAGCGGAAGGGATTCGAGGATGTGGGCGATGTCGGCCGGGTGCAGCTCTTCCAGCTTGCGCTGGAGTTCCGCCAGGTTCTGGCGGTGCACGAGGTTTTCGACGAGGTCTTGATGCTGGCCTTCCTGACGGTGCGTCAGGTCTTCCATCAGCTTGTGCTTGTGCAGCAGGTCGACCACCTGGTTGAGGCGGTCCTGCAGGCTTTCCTGCGGCTTCTTGGCTTCTACTTCGGTCATAGCACGCTCCACCCCCAGTGGCAGAACGGGCCAGAGGGGATCAATACATCAGGTCGTGTGTACGCAATCGGGGTTCTGAGTAACTACTGGGTAAGTCCATGGTGGTGTCCCATGCGCCCATCGAGGGCAGATGCGGGAAATGATAACACTCCGGGGTGTATTAGGCGTTACAAAATGGCGGCCAGAACAATCGCTTGCAGGCGAAAGTTCAGCGCTGAATCACTGCCCGGTTCGACGCCCGAAAGCTCCCACAGGACACCCGGCTCCGACTGACAATTTCCACTCCTAGGCTGCAGGCAGGCCCGCCATCACGGAGCAAACCATGCGCCTGCCCACCCTGCTCTGCTCACTCCTGATTCCACTGGTTCCGACCAGCGAGGCGGCCTCGGTGTTCCGCTGCACGGCGGCCGACGGCAGCGTGCTGTTCAGTCAGTATGGCTGCCCCACGGAAAGGCAGCAGGAAATCCAGGAAGCGAACAACCCCACACCGGGCAGCGGCGAGCCGGTACCGATGGCGATCCCGCAGGAAACCGTGGCACAGAAACCCGGGGCGCGCAGCAAGGGCCAGGGCAAGGAAGCCGAGCGCGAGTCCGTCGTGGTCGTCGGCGAACAGCAGAACGGCTGCGGCAACCGCGTCACCGGCAGCGCACGGCGCAAGGCGATCATCGAGGGGCGCGTAAGGACGGGAATGACGCGCAGAGACGTGGAGAGTGCGCTGGGGAGGCCCGACAGGACCAGCCAGCACAACGAGACGCTGCGCTATCACTACGAGGCGGACAAGCAGCACGGCGCACGTACCGTGACCTTTGACGAGGATGGTTGCGTGATGGGCAAGGCGAAACGCTGATTACGCCGCCCATGTTTTTCGAATGGAAGCTTTTTTGCAGGCAAAGAAAAAGGGCCTGCATTTCTGCAGGCCCTTTCGTATATGGCGCACTCAGGAGGATTCGAACCTCCGACCGCTCGGTTCGTAGCCGAGTACTCTATCCAGCTGAGCTATGAGTGCGTCGTTGGCAAAGTTTAACCAGATTCACCAACTGGTTGCAGCTAATGGCCTTTCAGCCCTTTCGCCACTGAAGCCCCGCTTTCGCGTTGCCTCTTATATGGCGCACTCAGGAGGATTCGAACCTCCGACCGCTCGGTTCGTAGCCGAGTACTCTATCCAGCTGAGCTATGAGTGCGCTGATGAGGGCGCAAATTCTAGGGCGATTTTTCCGACCTGTCAACAAGATTTTTCAATCTTTTCAGTCACTTACGTAACCGGACAACTCATCGCACCAGAGGATGCAATGGCGGAGAGGGGGGGATTCGAACCCCCGACACCCTTTTGAGGTGTACTCCCTTAGCAGGGGAGCGCCTTCGGCCACTCGGCCACCTCTCCGCAACACGGGGCGCATGATATCCATGTTTTCCCCGTTTGCAAAGAAAAATTTTAGAAAAATTAATGGTTTGGTTCTTGGTCTTTCTCTTTCTGGATGCGCTGGTAGATTTCCTCACGGTGCACAGCAACTTCCTTCGGCGCATTCACACCGATACGCACCTGATTACCTTTGACGCCCAGTACAGTCACGGTGACGTCATCACCGACCATCAGGGTCTCTCCGACCCGGCGTGTCAGAATCAGCATTCCTTTCTCCTTACGTGTTACGGGATAAGCAGTCTGCAAAAAAAGAAATGGTGGCAGATTCGTATAGATCAAGTGCGCGAATCCTTCACCCAAGTATTGACCAGTCCTGCCGGAAAGAAAGTTCCTGACAGCCGGTCAAAAACGACAAAAGGCGCGGGGTAGCCGCGCCTTTCGGTAAATCCCGCCTTACTCGCCCTGTCGGGCCGGGGCGTCGAGTTCGAAAGCGGTGTGCAGGGCACGGACCGCCAACTCGAGGTACTTCTCTTCGATGACCACGGAAACCTTGATTTCCGAAGTGGAGATCATCTGGATGTTGATGGTCTCCTTGGCCAGGGCCTCGAACATGCGGCTGGCGACACCGGCGTGGGAACGCATGCCGACACCGACGATGGAAACCTTGGCGATGTTGGTGTCGCCGGTAGCTTCGCGCGCACCGATGGTGGTGGCGGTCTGCTTGAGGATTTCCAGGGCGGCCTGGTAGTCGTTGCGGTGCACGGTGAAGGTGAAGTCGGTGGTGTTATCGTGCGCGACGTTCTGCACGATCATGTCGACTTCTACATTGGCGGCACTGATCGGGCCGAGAATCTTGAAAGCAACGCCGGGGGTATCCGGTACGCCACGGATGGTCAGCTTGGCTTCGTCGCGGTTGAAGGCGATGCCGGAGATGATCGGCTGTTCCATGGATTCCTCTTCATCAAGGGTAATGAGGGTGCCCGGACCCTCCTGGAAGCTGTGCAGCACGCGCAGCGGGACGTTGTACTTGCCGGCGAATTCCACCGAGCGGATCTGCAGCACCTTGGAGCCGAGGCTGGCCATTTCCAGCATCTCTTCGAAGGTGATCTTGTCCAGGCGACGCGCCTGCGGCACGACGCGCGGGTCGGTGGTGTAGACGCCATCGACGTCGGTGTAGATCTGGCACTCGTCGGCCTTCAGTGCCGCCGCCAGGGCTACGCCGGTGGTGTCGGAACCGCCACGGCCGAGGGTAGTGATGTTGCCCTGCTCGTCCACCCCCTGGAAGCCTGCGACCACAACCACACGGCCGGCTTTCAGATCTGCGCGAATGTTCGCATCGTCGATGCTCAGAATACGCGCCTTGGTGTGTGAACTGTCGGTCAGGATACGGACCTGATTACCGGTGTAGGAAACGGCCGGCACGCCGCGTTTCATCAGCGCCATGCTCAGCAGGGCGATGGTCACCTGCTCGCCGGTGGAAACCATCACATCCAGCTCGCGCGGAATCGGCTGGTCCATAATCTGTTTCGCCAGACCAATCAGGCGGTTGGTCTCGCCGCTCATGGCGGACACCACCACGACGATGTCGTCGCCCGCTTCACGGAATTTCTTCACCTTCTCGGCTACCTGCTCGATTCTCTCGACGGTGCCGACGGAGGTCCCTCCAAACTTCTGTACGATCAAAGCCATTTCAAAAGCCGCCTGATTCCTGAAGGGCGCCCATTTAACATGCATCACCGCATGCTGCCAAGGCCCGCCGGACGCGCTGCGGGCCCCGTATTTCAGGGCCTTTAGAGGCCCTGTTCGACAAACTTGACTGCCAGCGCCAGAGCTTCGTCCAGCTTGCCGGCATCGACGCCACCGCCCTGGGCCATGTCCGGGCGACCACCGCCCTTCCCGCCCACGGCCGCAGCGGCCTGCTTCATCAGATCGCCCGCTTTCAGCCTGGCGGTCAGGTCCTGGGTCACGCCGGCGACCAGCACGACCTTCTCTTCGAACACGCCGCCCAGCAGGATCACGCCACTGCCCAGCTTGTTCTTCAGTTGGTCGACCAGCGCCAGCAGCGCCTTGCCGTCCAGCCCGTCGAGACGCGAGGACAGCACCTTCACGCTACCGACTTCCACGGCGGAGCCCGCCAGGTCGTCGCCGGCCGCGCTGGCGGCCTTGGCCTTGAGCTGCTCCAGCTCCTTTTCCAGCTGACGGTTGCGCTCGATCAGACTGGAGAGCTTGTCCAGCAGGTTGTCGCGACTGCCCTTGACCAGGCCGGCCGCTTCCTTGAGCTGTTCTTCGGCGCCGTTGAGGTAGGCCAGTGCAGCGCCGCCGGTGACTGCTTCGATACGGCGTACGCCGGAAGCCACACCGCCTTCGCTGGTGATCTTGAACAGGCCGATGTCGCCGGTGCGGGACACGTGGGTGCCGCCGCACAGCTCGACGGAGAACTTGCCGCCCATGCTCAGCACGCGCACCTGATCACCGTACTTCTCGCCGAACAGCGCCATGGCGCCCTTGTTCTTGGCGGACTCGATGTCGGTCTCTTCGGTCTCGACCTCGGAGTTCTTGCGGATTTCGGCGTTGACGATGTCTTCCAGCTGCTTCAGCTGCTCGGGCTTGATCGCCTCGAAGTGGCTGAAGTCGAAGCGCAGGCGCTGGCTGTCGACCAGCGAGCCCTTCTGCTGCACGTGATCGCCCAGTACCTGACGCAGCGCGGCGTGCAGCAGGTGGGTAGCCGAGTGGTTCAGCGCGGTGGCCTGGCGCACGGAAGCGTCGACTTCGGCCTTCACGGCAGCACCGACGGTCAGGCTGCCCTGGGCAACCACGCCGTGGTGCAGGTGAGCGCCGCCGGCCTTGGTGGTGTCGCGCACGTCGAAGCGCACGCCGGCACCCTGCAGGTAGCCGCTGTCACCGACCTGGCCACCGGACTCGGCGTAGAACGGAGTCTGGTCGAGGACGACCACACCCTCCTCGCCTTCACCCAGCTGTTCGACGGCCTTGCCGTCCTTGAACAGGGCGATGATCTGGCCGGCGCCGGAAACGCCCTGGTAGCCGAGGAAGCGGGTGTCGCCCTCCACTTTCACCAGGCTGTTGTAGTCCATGCCGAAGGCGCTGGCGGAACGGGCACGCTCGCGCTGGGCCTCCATCTCGCGCTCGAAGCCTTCCTCGTCGAGGGTCAGGCTGCGCTCGCGGGCGATGTCGTTGGTCAGGTCCACCGGGAAGCCGTAGGTGTCGTACAGCTTGAACACCACGTTGCCGGGAATGACGCTGCCCTTGAGCTCGGACAGGTCCTGCTCGAGGATCTTCAGGCCCTGCTCCAGGGTCTTGGCGAACTGCTCTTCTTCGGTCTTCAGTACGCGCTCAATGTGCGCCTGCTGCTGCTTGAGCTCGACGAAGGCTTCGCCCATCTCGCCAACCAGGGCGGCGACGATCTTGTGGAAGAAGGTGCCCTTGGCGCCCAGCTTGTTACCGTGGCGGCAGGCGCGACGGATGATGCGGCGCAGCACATAGCCGCGGCCTTCGTTGGACGGCAGCACGCCGTCGGCGATCAGGAAGCCGCAGGAGCGGATGTGGTCGGCAACCACTTTCAGCGACGGTGCGTCGTCGTTGGCGCAACCGATGGCGTCGGCCGAGGCCTTCAGCAGGCTCTGGAACAGGTCGATCTCGTAGTTCGAGTGGACGTGCTGCAGCACGGCGCTGATGCGCTCCAGGCCCATGCCGGTGTCCACGCTCGGCGCCGGCAGCGGGTGCATGACACCGTCCGCGGTGCGGTTGAACTGCATGAAGACGTTGTTCCAGATCTCGATGTAGCGATCGCCGTCTTCTTCCGGCGAGCCGGGCGGGCCACCCCAGATGTCGGCGCCGTGATCGAAGAATATCTCGGTGCACGGGCCGCACGGACCGGTGTCGCCCATCGCCCAGAAGTTGTCCGAAGCGTAGGGAGCACCCTTGTTGTCACCGATGCGGACCATGCGTTCGGCCGGAATGCCGACCTCTTTGGTCCAGATGTCGTAGGCCTCGTCATCGCTGGCGTAGACGGTGACCCAGAGCTTTTCCTTGGGCAGGTTCAGCCACTTGTCCGAGGTCAGGAATTCCCAGGCGTAGGTGATGGCGTCGCGCTTGAAATAGTCGCCGAAGCTGAAGTTGCCCAGCATTTCGAAGAAGGTGTGATGGCGCGCGGTGTAACCGACGTTTTCCAGGTCGTTGTGCTTGCCGCCGGCACGCACGCACTTCTGGCTGGTGGTGGCGCGGGTGTAGGCGCGCTTTTCCAGACCCAGGAAGCAATCCTTGAACTGGTTCATGCCTGCGTTGGTGAACAGCAGGGTCGGGTCGTTCGCAGGGATCAGCGAACTGGACGCTACGCGGGTGTGCCCCTTCTCTTCGAAGAAGCGGAGGAAGGCTTCACGGATTTCAGCGCTTTTCATAGGTTCTTCCACGGAAAAATGCGGCCACGAATCGCCGGCAAAGGGCCGCATTATATCGGCCCCGCATCAAGGTTGTAGTGTCTTTGCGCGATAGTTAACCCCTATCGCGCAATAATTTCTGTCAGGAACGACGAAAGGCGGCAAAAGCTTCGACGATACGCGGGATATCGGCGCTTTTCACATCGAGGTGGGTGACCAGGCGCAGGCGCGCCGCCGGGCTGACGCGAATGCCGCGCTCGGCGAGGTGTTCGCCCAGGGTACCGGCCTGCTCGCCGATGCCGACGTAGACCATGTTGGTCTGCACCGGTTCGATGGTGTAACCCAGTTCGCCCAGGCCACGGCCCAGCGCTTCGGCATGGGCGTGGTCCTCGGCCAGACGCTCGACCTGATGGTCCAGCGCATACAGCGCAGCAGCAGCCAGGCCGCCGGCCTGGCGCATGCCGCCGCCGACCATCTTGCGCAGCCGGCGCGCGCGACCGATCAGCTCGGCATCGCCGCAGAGCACCGACCCCACCGGCGCACCGAGACCCTTGGACAGGCACACCGAAACAGAGTCGAAGTGGCGGGTGATCTCGCAGGCGTCAACGCCCAGCTTCACCGCCGCGTTGTACAGGCGCGCGCCGTCCAGGTGCAGCGCCAGGCCGCGGCGGCGGGTCATTTCCCGTGCGGCGGCCAGATAGGCCAGCGGCAGTACCTTGCCCTGCATGGTGTTTTCCAGCGCCAGCAGGCGGGTGCGGGCGAAGTGGAAGTCGTCCTGCTTGATCGCCGCCTCGACCTTGGCCAGGTCCAGCGAGCCGTCGGCTTCGCCATCGATGGGCTGCGGCTGGATCGAGCCCAGTACCGCGGCGCCGCCACCTTCATATTTATAGGTGTGCGCCTGCTGGCCGACGATGTACTCGTCGCCCCGGCCACAATGGGCCATCAGGCCGAGCAGGTTGCTCATGGTGCCGGTGGGCACGAACAGCGCGGCGGCGAAGCCCAGGCGCTCGGCCAGGGTCGCTTCCAGGCGATTCACCGTCGGGTCTTCGCCGTAGACGTCATCGCCCAGTTCGGCCCGCGCCATCGCCTCGCGCATGCCGGCGGTGGGCAGGGTCACGGTGTCGCTGCGAAGGTCGATGATGGACATGGCAAGGCTCCTCGGGCATCAGGCGGAAAGGGCCGATGCTAAGCGCTCGCCAGAGGGGAAACAAGGCGCGCGATGGGCGCGCGCCGGGGAGATCAGAGCTCGGTGGGAACGACCAGGATGCCGGCACGCAGGCCGTTCTTCACCCGCGGGTTGGGGAAGATGATCCGCGCGCCCTGCTCTTCCACGATCCAGCGGGTACCGCCGATGTCCTCGGCGAGCAGGAAGCCGTGGTCCAGCTCGGTGAAGTTGTCCACCGCGTCGTCCAGGTGCAGGCGGAAGTGGTCACTGTGCTTGATCACTTCGCGGGAGACCGCGAACAGCTGCAGGCCGTCGAGCTGCGCGCCGTCCGCTTCCTGGCCGCTGATCACGCCCTGCAGCATGGCTTCGAGGCGATCCAGGTTCACCGCCTGGTTCTGCCCGAATGGCCGCGCCTTGCCCAGCTCCAGGGTAAACGCCTCGGCGCCGAGCTGACTGTAGGTGTAGGCGCTGAAAGTGATGCCCGGCTTGCTTTGCAGCAGTACCGCATCGATGCCGGCGCTGCGCAGGCGCGCCAGTTCGTCGCGGGAGTGCTCGCGGCCACTGGCCCAGGGGTAGAGCGCGAACTGCTCGATCTTCGAGCCACGGATGGCGGTGTGCAGGTCGTAATGCAGGCGCGAACGGCCCTCGCGGGCAAAGAACGCGGCAGCCAGACGCTCCAGCTCCGACGCACGCAGGGCCTCATTGCCGCTGCCCTCCTCGTGGCGACCGCAGAACAGGCGGTTGATATCCTGCTCCAGGTAACGCTCGCCACGGCGCATGGCCTCGGGGTTGCCGAGCAGGAACAACACCCGCGACGCCGGCTTCAGCTCGCCACGGGCGATGCGGTGCACCAGCCGGTCGAGCAGTTCGATGGGAGCGGTCTCGTTGCCGTGGATCCCTGCCGAGAGCAGCAGGTCGCGGCCATTGTCGCGCGCCACCGGCGGAGTGATTTCGAGGGCGCCTTCAGCCAGCCAGTGCAGACGGGTGCCGTCGGCGGTGAGCTGGATCTTTTCCGTCGGCTCACGGCCGGCGAGGGTCAGTTCGAGCAGTTTGCCCAGAGCTAGCATGCGGACGCCTCCATCATTCCCCGCGGCCGGAACGGCCGCGGACTCCGCGATCAGTGGTGATGGTCACATCCACAGTCTGGACCATGTTCGTGGACTTCGGCGGCTTCCAGTTCAAGGCTCAGGCCCAATTGGTTCACAGCCTGCGGACGCACCACCAGCAGCGGGATCTCGGCGTCGTCCTCATGGGAGTCGGCGTAGATCGTCAGGCCGCCCTTGCCGTCGGCCTCCAGCCACAGCTCGCGCCCTTCCAGGCGGATAGCCAGGCGCGCAGTGTGGGTCTCGCGGCGCTCGCCCTTGTTGTCTTCGAGAATCAGCGGGAGGCTTTCGGTCATGTCAGTCACTCAAATCTGCTGGAAGGGATAAACCGAGCCCAGTTTAAGGATCTGGCTCAATTCATCCAACGCCGTCCGGCACTCGACGAGCAGTTGCGGGTCGGCCAGGTCGGTTTCGGCCAGGCGATCGCGGTAGTGCTTGTCGACCCAGGTGACCAGGGTGTCGTGCAGGGTCGGGGTCATGATCACGCCCGGGTTGACCGCCGCCAGCTCGGCATCGTTCAGCGCCACGCGCAGGCGCAGGCAGGCGGGGCCGCCGCCGTTCTGCATGCTCTGCTTGAGGTCGAACACCTTCACCTCGCGGATCGGGCCGTCCTCGGCGGTCAGACGCGACAGGTAGCTCCAGACACGCTCGTTCTTGCGGCACTCCTCCGGGACGATCAGCAGCATGTTGCCGTCGGCGCGGGTGAGCAGCTGGCTGTTGAACAGGTAGGACTTCACCGCGTCCTCGACGGTGACCTGGTCGCGCGGCACGCACACGGCGCGGAAGCGGCCGCCACGGCGGCCGAGTTTGTCGTGCAGCTCGGCGAGCACGCGCTCGGTGTCAAGGAAGGCGTCTTCGTGGTGGAACAGCACTTCGCCGTTGCCGACCGCGATCACGTCGTTGTGGAACACGCCCTGGTCGATCACCGCCGGGTTCTGCTGGGCGTAGACCACGCCGTCATCGCTCAGGCCGTGCAGGCGGGCGACCGCCTGGCAGGCTTCCAGGGTCTGCCGCGCCGGGTAGCGCTGCGGTGCCGGGAAGCGGCTGTCGAAGGCGCTGCGGCCGAACACGAAGAACTCGACACCGGCTTCGCCATAGGATTTGCAGAAACGCGTGTGGTTGGCCGCGCCCTCGTCGCCGAACTGGGCGACTGCCGGCAGAGCGGCGTGGTGGGCGAAGTGTTTCTCGTCGTTGAACATCGCGGCGAGGATGCGGCTGGTCTGCGGATGCTCGATGGAACGGTGGAACTTGCAGTTCAGGTTGGCTGCGGTGAAGTGCACGCGGCCATCGGCGGTGTCGGCACCGGGGCTGACGGTGGCAGCGTTGGCCGTCCACATGCAGGACGCCGAGCTGACCGCAGCGAGCAGCGGCATGGCGTCTTTCGCGGCCTTGGCGACCACCTCGGCATCAGTGCCGGAGAAGCCCAGGGCGCGCAGCGAGGCAACGGCCGGGCGTTCCTGCGGGGCGAATACGCCCTGCTTGAAGCCCATCTCCATCAGCGCCTTCATCTTCGACAGGCCCTGCTTCGCCGCTTCGCGCGGGTTGGACGCCGCCTGGCTGTTGCTCTGCGAGGCGACGTTGCCGTAGGACAGGCCGCCATAGTTGTGCGTCGGCCCGACCAGACCGTCGAAGTTCATCTCATAGGCGGTCATCACAGGCTCACTCCCGGAGTCAGGGTTGCAGGCAGGCTCAGGCTGTCGCTTTCCAGCGAGGCGACCGGGTACGCGCAGTAGTCGGCGGCGTAGTAGGCGCTCGGGCGATGGTTGCCGGAGGCGCCGATACCGCCGAACGGTGCGCTGCTGGCGGCACCGGTCAGCTGCTTGTTCCAGTTGACGATGCCGGCGCGGCTTTCGATGAGGAAGTCCTCATAGCGCTCGCGTGAGTCCGACAGCAGGCCGGCAGCCAGTCCGTACTGGGTGGCGTTGGCTTCGCGCACGGCGGCGTCGAAGTCGGCGTAGCGGATCACCTGCAGCAGCGGGCCGAAGAACTCTTCGTCCGGGCGCTCGCTGACGGCGGTCACGTCGAGGATGCCGGGGGTCAGCAGCGCGGCGGTGGCCAGCGGCTGGGTCATCGCCAGCAACGGCTTGGCGCCCTTGGTCAGCAGTTGCTCCTGGGCCTTGATCAGGTGCTCGGCGGCGGCCAGGGAGATCACCGAGCCCATGAAGGGCGCCGGTTGCTCATCGAAAGCGCCGACCTTGATGGTCGAGGCCACGGCCACCAGACGCTCGATCAACGCGTCGCCCCAGGCGCCCTGCGGCACCAGCAGGCGGCGGGCGCAGGTGCAGCGCTGGCCGGCAGAAATGAAGGCGGACTGGATGATGGTGTAGACGGCGGCGTCCACGTCCTTCACTTCGTCGACGATCAGCGGGTTGTTGCCGCCCATCTCCAGCGCCAGGATCTTCTGCGGACGACCGCCGAACTGGCTGTGCAGCAGGTTGCCGGTGCGGCTGGAGCCGGTGAAGAACAGGCCGTCGATGTCGTCATTGCCAGCCAGTGCCACGCCGGTATCGCGGGCGCCCTGCACCAGGTTGATCACGCCGGCAGGAATGCCCGACTCGATCCAGGCCTGCAGGGTCAGCTCGGCGACCTTCGGGGTCAGCTCGCTGGGCTTGAACACCACGGCATTGCCTGCCAGCAGCGCCGGCACGATGTGACCGTTGGGCAGGTGGCCGGGGAAGTTGTAGGGGCCGAATACGGCGACCACGCCATGGGGCTTGTGGCGCAGTACGGCGGTGGCGTCGGCCAGCGGGCCGCTCTTCTCACCCGTGCGTTCACGGAAGGCCTGGACCGAGATGGCGACCTTGTTGACCATGCTGGTCACTTCGGTGGCGGCTTCCCACAGCGGCTTGCCAGTTTCCTCGCCAATGGCGCGGGCCATTTCCTCGGAACGGCCCTTGAGGGCGGCGGCGAAGCGCTCCAGCACGGCGATGCGCTCCTCCACCGGGCGACGGGCCCAGGCCGGGAAGGCATGGCGCGCAGCGGCAACGGCGGCGGCAACCTGCGGCTGCGAAGCGGCACGGCCGGACCAGACCACGGTCTGGCTGACCGGGCACAGCGATTCCAGAGGCTCGCCTTCGCCTGCCAGCCACTGGCCGGCAATGTAGTGGGTATTCATCATCAGGCTCCCCTGACGCCGGGCGGCGTCAGTTGCGTTTTCCGGAGAGAGGCACCGCGCGGACCGAAGCCCCGGCGGACAGGCGCAGGCGCTTGGCGGTCTGCGCATCGACCACCAGCGAGCCGGCGGCCAGGCGCGCGGGCGCGGCGGTGATGCGGCACTCCTCGCGCTTGCGGTTGTGGATCAGGAAAGGCTCGGCGTCGTCGCCCGGCGTGCCGATGGCCAGCACCAGGTTCTGGCTGTCGGCGATGGCGCGGATCTTCTCGGTCGGCGCCTCGATGGCCGGGCCGGCGTCGAAGATGTCGACGTAGCCCTGGTAGCTGAAGCCCTCGGCCTTGAGCATCGCCAGTGCCGGCTCGGTGTCCGCGTGGACGCGACCGATCACCTCCCGCGCATCCTCGGAAAGGAAGCAGCTGTAGAGCGGGAACTTGGGCATCAGCTCGGCGATGAAAGCCTTGTTGCCCACGCCGGTCAGGTAGTCGGCCTGGCTGAATTCCATCTTGAAGAAGTGCCGGCCCAGGCTTTCCCAGAACGGCGAGCGCCCGGCGGCGTCGGACATGCCGCGCATCTCGGCGATCACCTTGTCACCGAAGAGTTCGCGGAACTCGGCAATGAACAGGAAGCGCGCCTTGGACAGCAGACGACCGTTCAGGCCGGCGCGGTGGTCGGCATGCAGGAACAGCGAGCACAGCTCGGACTGCCCGGTGAGGTCGTTGGCCAGGAACAGCGTGGGAATCTCGCGGTGGATGCCCAGCTCCTGGGAGGCGCTGACGGTCAGGCCGACACGGTAGTTGTACCAGGGCTCGCGCAGGCCGACGGCACCAGCCACGGCAGAGATACCGACGACCTTGCCTTCGTCGTTTTCCAGCACGAACAGGTAGTCGGCGTCGGCGCGCTCGGCCTCACCACGGAAGGCCTTCTCGGCCCAGTTCACGCGGTGCTGCAGGCGCTGCTCGTTGGCCGGCAGCGTGGTCAGACCGGTGCCGGTACTGCGCGCCAGGTCAAACAGAGCCGGCAGGTCGGCGCTGGTTACGGGACGGACGATCATGCTCTCTCCCCTCAGATCGCAACCAGGCGCACGCTGGCGCCCTCGCCGATGCCCAGGGCATCGGCGGTTTCCTGGTTCAGGGTGACGGGCTTGCCCGGCACCCAGTCGAGTTCGGCGACAATGGCGCGGAAATCCTGCAACTGGCCGTTGGTGACCAGATAACTGCGGCTCCCATGACCCGACGCGCCGATGCGCACCGGCACCTGGCGACTCTGGGCGATGGAGCGGATATTCGAAGTGCGCGCGTGCAGCGCCGGGCCGCCATCGAAGATATCCACGTAGTTCTCGGACTCGAAGCCGTCGCGCATCAGGATGTCGAAGGTGATCTGTGCACGCGGATGCACCTGCCCCATGGCCTCCTGCGCCTCATCCGGCAGCAGCGGTACGTAGATCGGGTAGTGCGGCATCAGCTCGGCGAGGAAGGTGCGGCTCTTCAGGCCGGACAGCTTTTCGGCCTCGGTGTAGTCGAGGTCGAAGAAGTTGCGCCCGATGGCGTTCCAGAACGGCGACTGGCCCTGCTCGTCGCTGTAGCCGACGATCTCCACCACCACCGCGTCGGCGAAGCGCTCCGGATGGCTGGCCATGAACAGCAGTCGGCCTCGGGAGTTGAGCTCGGCGATCGGCGTGTTCACCAGCTCGCGCTCGACGTAGAAGCTGGTCAGCAGGCTGTTGCCGGTGAGGTCATGGCACAGCGAGAGGACGTGGATCTTGTTGTGGATCTTCAGCTCGCGGGAAGCGTGCACGAAGGTCTCGTTGCGGAAGCTGTAGAACGGCTCGGAAAAGCCCGCAGACGCAACGATGGCCGAGCAGCCGACCAGGCGGCCAGTCTCGCTGTCCTCGAGCACGAAGAAGTAACTCTCTTCACCGTTGAAGCTCACTTCGGCGGCGAACGAGGCCTCCGAGGCGAGGATCTTCTCGCGCAGGCGTTCCGCGTCGTCCGGCAGCGACGTGACGCCGACCGGGCTGTCCGCGGCGAGACGCTGCACTTGCTGCAGGTCGGCCACTTGGGCGGGGCGCATCACCAGCATGGCGTCACTCCTCTAACCAGACAAAAATTGTGATTCTTGGTTGATGAATCATGGGCGCGACACGACCTGTGCCGCGCTCACAGGGGCATTCGAAGAACCGGCTGGGGCGATCCGGCCGGTTGAGCGGCGAGGCGTGTGCCCCGCCGGTTCAGCGTAGCCGGGGGATCAGCCGCGGGTCAGCTTGGCGATGGCGCGCTCGAGGCGATCCAGGCCCTCGTCGATGTCCGCGTCCGGGATCACCAGGCTGGGTGCGAAGCGCACCACGTCCGGGCCGGCCTGCAGGACCATGACGCCTTCCTTCTCGGCAGCGTTGAGCACGTCCTTGGCCTTGCCCTTGAAGGCATCGTTGAGCACCGCGCCGATCAGCATGCCCATGCCGCGCACCTGGGTGAAGATGCCGTACTCGGCGGCGATCTTCTCCAGGCGGACCTTGAAGCGCTCATGCTTGGCTTTCACGCCTGCGAGCACTTCCGGGGTATTGATCACGTCGAAGGCTGCACCGGCGACGGCGCACGCCAGCGGGTTGCCGCCGTAGGTGGTGCCGTGGGTGCCGACGACCAGGTGCTCGGCGATCTTCGCGGTGGTCAGCATGGCGCCGATCGGGAAGCCGCCGCCCAGGCCCTTGGCGCTGGAGAGGATGTCCGGGTTCACGCCGTAGTACTGGTGGGCGTAGAGGTAGCCGATACGACCGAAGCCGCTCTGCACTTCATCGAAGATCAGCAGCGCGTTGTTCTCGTCGCACAGCTTGCGCACGCCTTCCAGGTAGGCCTGGTCGGCCGGCAGCACGCCGCTCTCGCCCTGCACCGGCTCGATGATCACGGCGCAGGTCTTGTCGGAGATGGCGGCCTTCAGGGCTTCCAGGTCGTTGAACGGGATGTGGGTGATGCCTTCGACCTTCGGGCCGAAACCATCGGAGTACTTGGCCTGGCCACCGACGTTGACGGTGAACAGGGTACGGCCGTGGAAGCTGTTGACCATCGAGATGATCTCGTACTTTTCGGGGCCGTAGACGTCGTGGGCGTAGCGGCGCGCCAGCTTCAGCGCGGCCTCGTTGGCCTCGGCGCCGGAGTTGGCGAAGAACACGCGCTCGGCGAAGGTGGCGTCGATCAGCTTCTTGGCCAGGCGCAGGGCCGGCTCGTTGGTGAAGACGTTGGAGACGTGCCAGATCTTGCCGGCCTGCTCGGTCAGCGCCTGCATCAGCGCCGGATGGCCATGACCCAGAGAACTGACCGCGATGCCGCCGGCGAAGTCCACCAGCTCTCGGCCGCTCTGATCCCAGACTCGGGAACCCTCGCCACGCACCGGAATGAAGGCAGCCGGCGAATAGTTGGGAACCATGACCTGGTCGAAGTCGGAGCGTTGGACCTGAGCTTGCGGAGCGGACATCGGTGTTCTCCTGCCTGGTTGAGGCGGCTATCGATGAATGGATTGTAGGGACGAACAGCGGGTCGTCATTGCCGCCATGCGACAACTTGTTATAGCGCCAACCCGCGAATTGCCGAGGCTTACGGAAATGCGACAGAAAGCGTCGGGAAGGCGCAGTGTAAGGCCTGCGGCCTGCTGCGGGTACAAGGAGGCGTGGAATTTGTTCGCTGCGCGAACGAACGGTCGGAAACCAGGCTGAGAGCGGATTTTCGCAGGAACGAGGGGGCGCCCAGCCCTCGCTCACGAACTGCTTTGCACCGACGCACCCGGCAGGATCGTTCGCGAGCAAGCTCGCTCCTACAAAGGGCCGCTCAGACTCGTAGGGCGCATAACGCGCCAGCGTTATCCGCCGCAACCACAGCGGCGGATAACCTGTTCCAGGTTACTCGCCCTACGCGAAGCGCAGCATCAGCCGCGCTCAGTGGCCACCGGTGCGGCTTCGGCGGCGCTCTGGCCGCGGCGCTGGTTGCGGTCTTCGCGCGGGGTCACGCCGAAGAAGTTGCGGTAGGCGCTGGAGAAGTGCGGGCCGCTGGAGAAGCCACAGGACAGGCCGATCTGGATGATCGACTTGCTGGTCTGCATGAGCATCTGCCGCGCGCGGTTCAGGCGCAGCTCCAGGTAGTACTGGCTGGGCACGCGGGTCAGGTACTGTTTGAAGATGCGCTCCAGCTGGCGGCGCGAGACGCAGACGTGCTGGGCGATCTCGTCGGTGGTCAGCGGCTCCTCGATGTTCGCCTCCATCAGCAGCACCGCCTGGGTGAGCTTCGGGTGACTGGAGCCGAGGCGGTTCTTCAGCGGGATACGCTGGCGTTCGGAGCCTTCGCGGATGCGCTCCACCACCAGTTCTTCGGAAACCGCGCCAGCCAGTTCCGCACCATGGTCGCGGGACAGCACGGCCAGCAGCAGATCGAGCACCGCCATGCCGCCGCAGGCGCTCAGGCGATCACGGTCCCACTCGAACAGGTGGTTGGTGGCGATGACCTTGGGATAACGCTCGGTGAAGTCGTCGTGCCAGCGCCAGTGCACGGCGGCGCGATAACCGTCGAGCAGGCCCAGTTGCGCCAGCGGGTAGATGCCGGCGGACAGCGCGCCGATGCTTACACCGCTGCGCGAAAGTTGCTTGAGCGCGGCGGCCAGCGGCGCGGGGACCGTCTGCGGAATCTCGTCGGCGACCAGGAAGATGCGCTGGCATTGCTCCAGCGCACCATTCCAGGCCTGCCCCGGCAGGCGCCAGCCATCGGCCTCGGCCACCGGCTCGGCGCTCATGAACACCGGTTCGTAGAGCGCTTCGGGGTGCAGCCGGCGGGCGACCCGCAGGGCCTCCTCGGCCAGACCGAGGGTCAGCGCCCGCGTGTGCGGCCAGAGGAGGAATCCGATGCGTTGTGCGGTCATGCGATCAGGTCACCAGGCGACTGTAACGGACAGCTTACTTCAAGCTGCCGGAAAGGAACTGCTTGAGGCGTTCGGATTGCGGATTGGCCAGGACTTCCTTCGGGCAGCCCGCCTCTTCCACCAACCCCTTGTGCAGGAACACCAGCTGGTTGGAGACCTCGCGGGCGAAGCCCATCTCGTGGGTCACCACCACCATGGTGCGGCCTTCCTGGGCCAGGTCCTGCATCACGCGCAGGACTTCGCCGACCAGCTCGGGGTCGAGCGCCGAGGTCGGTTCGTCGAACAGCATCACTTCCGGCTCGACCGCCAGCGCACGGGCGATGGCCACGCGCTGCTGCTCACCACCGGACATGTGCGCCGGGTAGGCATCCTTGCGGTGCGCCACGCCGACTTTCGCCAGGTAATGCTCGGCCTTCTCCAGCGCCTCCTTCTTCGACACGCCCAGCACGTGGACCGGCGCCTCGATGACGTTCTCCAGGGCGCTCATGTGCGACCACAGGTTGAAGTGCTGGAACACCATCGACAGGCGCGAACGCATGCGCTGCAGCTGTTTGGCGTCAGCGGCCTTGAGGGCGCCGTCCTTGTTCGGGGTGAGCTTGAGCTCCTCGCCGTTGAGCAGGATCTTGCCGGCGTGGGGCTGCTCCAGCAGGTTGATGCAGCGCAGGAAAGTACTCTTGCCCGAGCCGGAGGAGCCGATGATGCTGATCACGTCGCCCGCTTTCGCCGCCAGGGAGACGCCCTTGAGCACCTCGTGGGTGCCGTAGCGCTTGTGCAGGTCCTGGATTTCCAGTTTGTACATGGTGTCGGTTCTCGAATTCAGTCGTTGATCAGCCGGCCCTTGCGGAACGGCTCACGCCCGGCCACCTTGGCCAGCCAAAGCCCTGGCTGGGCGTAGCGCCCACGCTCGATGGCGAACAACACGCCGGAAGTCCCGGCGCGCACGGTGCTGACCAGATCGTTCAGCGGGTCGACCACTTCGAACAGTGCGTCGCCCTTCTCCACCCACTCCCCCGCCTTGCGCAGGAAACTCACCACGCCAACGTGGGGTGCGTAGAGGTATTCGGTGCCTTCGAAGGGCATGCCTTCGCAGCATTCGGCCGGCGCCGCCGGCCAGTCGCCGGCGATCAGGCCCTGCTCGGCGAGGAAGCCGAGGATGGCTTCGGCGTTGGCCTGCCCCTGGTCGACGCGGGTATCACCCACGCCACCGAGCTCGACGGTGGTCGCCAGGCAGGCCAACGGGATTGCCGCCTGCGGGAAGGCCTGAGCCAGGCGCAACCAGGGCAGCGAGCAGGATTCGTCGAAGGAGCTGCCGCCGGAATCTTCGGCGAGCAGCGCGACGCCTGCCTTCAGGCGCGCGGCCAGGGACTTCCAGCGCGGCCAGTGCTGCGGGATCGCGTAGACATGGATGGCGGCATCAAAGTCGCAGTGCAGATCGAGCACCACCTCGGCATCGCAGGCGTGGCGCAGCAGGATGCGCTGCATGCCCTGCAGCTCGGACGAAGCCGGCGGCAGCGCGTCGAGACCGTCGCGCATGGCCTGGCGGATCAGCTCGACGTTGGCGGCTTCATCGGCTCCTAGCTGGTCGCCGACACGCTCGGCAACCAGAGCCGACAGCTCGACGAAATCGCGGTTGAAGTTCTTCCCACTGTTGAACTCGAAACGACCCAGGTGGCTGGCCTGCAGGGTCTGGCCCAGGCCGATGGGGTTGGCCACCGGCACCAGCTCGACGACGCAGTTCAGCTGCCCGCGCGACTCCAGGTCAGCCAGGCGCTGCTTGAGTTCCCAGGCGGTGCGCATGCCCGGCAGCTCGTCGGCGTGCAGGCTGGACTGGATGTAGACCTTGCGCGGGCCCTTGCCATAGCGGAATACGCTCAGGCGGCGCTCGCTACCCAGGCTGCTCCACGGCAGCAGATGATCGATACGTTCCACGGTGTATTCCTCAGTGCTTGCGCGGCGCGAGATAGGCCAGCCAGCGGCGTTCGGCCAGCTTGAACAGGCGCACCAGGGTAAAGGTCATGATCAGGTAGAAGATGCCGGCGGTGATGAAGGCCTCGAACGGCAGGTAGTACTGCGAGTACACGGTGCGCGCGGCGCCGGTGATGTCCACCAGGGTGACGATGGACGCAAGGCTGGTGGTCTGCAGCATCATGATCACTTCGTTGCTGTACTGCGGCAGCGCACGGCGCAGGGCCGAAGGCAGCAGGATGCGGCGGTACAGCTTGATCCGCGACATGCCCATGGCCTTGGCCGCCTCGATCTCGCCATGCGGAGTGGCGCGGATGCTGCCGGCGAGAATCTCGGCGGTGTAGGCGCTGGTGTTGATGGCAAAAGCGGCGCAAGCGCAGAAAGTGGCGTTGGACAGCAGCGGCCACATCGCGCTTTCACGCACGAACTCGAATTGCGCCAGGCCGTAGTAGATGAGGAACAGCTGCACCAGCATCGGAGTGCCGCGGATGACATAGGTGTAGAGCCAGGCTGGCAGGTTCACCGCCGGGTTCTTCGAGCAGCGCATCAGCGCCAGTGGCACCGCCGCCAGCAGACCGAAGAACAGCGAGATCGCCAACAGCTTGAGGGTCACCAGCAGGCCGCTGAAGTAGAGCGGCAGGCTGTCCCAGATGACGGTGTAATCAAAGATCATGCGAGGGCTCCCGGACTCAAAGCTCGGCGACTTTCACGCCGACCGAATAGCGGCGTTCGAGCATGCGCAGCAGCACCAGGGAGACGCTGGTGACCACCAGGTACAGCGCCGCCACGGCAAGGAAATAGGTGAAGGGTTCGCGGGTGGCATCCGAGGCCTGCTTGGCCTTGAACATCATGTCCTGCAGGCCGACCACGGAGATCAGCGCGGTGGCCTTGACCAGCACCAGCCAGTTGTTGGTGAAGCCGGGGATGGCCAGGCGGATCATCTGCGGCACCTGGATACGGAAGAACACCTGCAGCCCGCTCATGCCGTAGGCGAAGCCAGCCTCACCCTGCCCTTTCGGGATGGCCATGAAGGCGCCACGGAAGGTCTCGGACAGGTAAGCGCCGAAGATGAAGCCCAGGGTGCCGACACCGGAGGCGAAGGGGTTGAGGTCGATGTAGTCGTCATAGCCGACCATCGGCGCGATCCAGTTCACCACGGCCTGGCCGCCGTAGAAGATCAGCAGGATCAGCACGAGGTCCGGTACGCCGCGGATCACGGTGGAATAGAGGTCGCCGCACCAGGCCAGCCATTTCACCGGCGACAGGCGGATGGCTGCACCGAGCAGGCCCAGCGCGATCGCCAGGGCCATCGACAGCAGGGACAGCTGAAGCGTCAGCCAGGCACCATCGACGATGGTGGCTCCGTAGCCATTGAGCATAATTTCGTACCTCGTGAAACCGGACGCCGCCCGCAACGACACGGACGTTCAGGGCGAGCGCAGGTGCTGGCTCACCCTCAATAAAAAAGTGGCACAAACTTCAGGATCAGGCCTGGGTCTGTGCCACTTCTGGACGTGGATCAGTTCTCGCCGTAGACGTCGAACTTGAAGTACTTGTCCTGTACTTCCTTGTACTTGCCGTTGGCACGGATGCCGGCGATGGCCGTGTTGAATTTCTCGGCCAGGGCGGTATCACCCTTGCGCACGGCGATGCCGGCGCCACCACCGAAGTACTTCGGATCGTTGTATTCCGGACCTACGAAGGCGTAGCCCTTGCCGGCGTCGGTTTTCAGGAAGCCGTCGTCGAGGTTGACCGAGTCGGCCATGGTCGCGTCGATGCGGCCGGAGACCAGGTCCATGTTGGCTTCGTTCTGCGAGTTGTAGCGCACGACTTCGATGCCGGCCGGGGCCAGGACGTCGGTGGCGTAGCGGTCATGGGTGGAGGCGCGCAGCACACCGACCTTCTTGCCCTTCAGGTCCGCCAGCGGATCGTTCAGGGTCGCGCCTTCCTTCATCACGAAGCGCGCGGGGGTGTGGTAGTACTTGTTGGTGAAGTCGACGGACTTCTTGCGCTCGTCGGTGATGGTCATGGACGAGAGAATCGCGTCGATCTTGCGGACCTTCAGTGCCGGGATCAGGCCGTCGAACTCCTGCTCGACCCAGGTGCACTTGACCTTCATCTCTTCGCACAGGGCGTTGCCGATATCCACGTCGAAACCGGCGAGCTTGCCGTCGGGGGTCTTGAAGGAGAAAGGCGGATAGCCGGCTTCGATGCCGATGCGGACCGGCTTGTCGTCAGCGTGGGCAACCAGGGAAAGCGCGGACAGGGCCAGCGCACCGAGAAGTGCAAACTTCTTCATCAGTAACTCCTTCGAGGGTAGGACTTCGATTGGCAGGAGAAAGGGGTTGTCCCAGGCTGCCCGTGCAGAAGTGAAGGTTATTGTTCGTCTGCGCATTGCCGGCGCGATTCTTGTGAAAAGCGCGCCTACCGGGGTGAGCGGCATTCTAGCGACAGCCCCGGAGCGGTTATTTCTTCAATGCGACAAGTAATTATAGAAGCGCCGGAGACAGAGCTCCGGCAGCTTGACGGCGCGGATTTTACGTGATCCGAAAGCAGGTAGTAAAACCCAATTTACTTGCAGTAATTGGGCCATAAATATCAGAACCCAGACCCTGCGCGGGGTGCGCGATATTGACTCATTCTGCGCAGACAGAAAAGACGCACCGAGACTGTGCGAAATGTTTCCCGGCGCCTCATTTTGTCGCAGGGAAATGTTACCGGTGGGCAGGAAGCACACTGTAGGAGCGGGCCATGCCCGCGATCCGCCGGCAGGGCCGGCGCACGCCCTGGCTCGATTGTCCGCACGGGCTCCCCATGACGCTGCTTTGGCTTGGACATTTCTGCGCCGCATCGGTGTGCGCACGGATATTGTGTTTCGCCCCCTCGGGCGACCTACTTTGGAAAGACCCAAAGTAGGCAAAGGTCTCGCCCCTGGCATCCGGCTTTTCGCTTCGCGAAAAGTACCCGCGGTTCCTCGAAGTTCCAGGGGCCCGAACCAGGCGTCCCCCCACGAAGGGCCATCCCTGCCCCATCGCGGCTCTCGCGACATCCATGTCGCTCAACCCCTGAAACTCCGATCACCTTCGGCCTCCTGAAAGGGGCACTCGGCGTGTGCGGATAGTTCGCTGGAAGACATCAAGAGCCAAAGCCAAGGGCAGAGCGGTGCGGTACGGCATGGCTTTTCGCAGGAGCGGACCTTGTCCGCGAAATCCCTCGCGGCGGACTCCGCCGCCTTGGACTCTGTAACGCAACACGTAGGGCGCATAACCCGGAACGGGTTATCCGCCGATGCCACAACGGCGGATAACGCTGGCGCGTTATCCGCCCTACGATCTGTTCGCGAGCAAGCTCGCTCCTACACACCAGAGCGCTCTTCGTAGGAGCGACTTTGCTCGCGAACCGCATCCTGCCGGTGCTGGGATCGATGGGTATCGCTGCGCTCCACACCATCCTACGTTGATGCTCCAGGAGGGCTTCGGCGCGGGCGGGCCGGCATAAAAACGCAGCAATGAAAAACGCCCCGGCAAACGGGGCGTTTTTTATCGGTCGTCGGATCAGGCCGCGCGCATGGCCTGGTGTGTTTCAATCAGGTGTTGCACCACGCCCGGATCGGCCAGGGTGGAAATGTCACCCAGGGTGTCGTACTCGGCCGTGGCGATCTTGCGCAGGATGCGGCGCATGATCTTGCCCGAGCGGGTCTTCGGCAGGCCAGGCGCCCACTGGATCACGTCCGGGCTGGCGATCGGACCGATCTCCTTGCGGACCCAGGCACGCAGTTCCTGGCGCAGTTGCTCGCTGGTTTCCTCACCGGCATTCAGGGTGACGTAGACATAGATGCCCTGCCCCTTGATGTCGTGCGGTACGCCAACCACCGCGGCCTCGGCCACTTTCGGGTGGGCGACCAGGGCGCTCTCGATCTCGGCGGTGCCCATGCGGTGACCGGAGACGTTGAGCACGTCATCCACGCGGCCGGTGATCCAGTAGTAGCCGTCCTCGTCGCGACGGGCGCCGTCGCCGGTGAAGTACATGCCCTTGAAGGTCTTGAAGTAGGTGTCCACGTAGCGGTCGTGGTCGCCGTACAGGGTGCGCGCCTGACCCGGCCAGGAGTCGAGGATCACCAGGTTGCCCTCGGTGGCCCCTTCCAGGATGTTGCCCAGGTTGTCCACCAGCGCCGGCACCACGCCGAAGAACGGCTTGGCGGCGGAGCCCGGCTTCAGGCCGTGGGCGCCCGGCAGCGGGGTCATCAGGCAGGCACCGGTCTCGGTCTGCCACCAGGTGTCGACGATCGGGCAGCGCGACTGGCCGACGGTCTCGTAGTACCACTGCCAGGCTTCCGGGTTGATCGGCTCGCCCACCGAACCCAGCAGGCGCAGGCTGGAGCCGTCGGCGCCTTCCACTGCGGCCTTGCCCTCGGCCATCATGGCGCGGATGGCGGTCGGGGCGGTGTAGAGGATGTTGACCTTGTGCTTGTCGACGATCTTGGCGACGCGGGAGATGTCCGGGTAGTTCGGCACACCCTCGAACAGCACGGTGGTCGCGCCGTTGGCCAGCGGGCCGTAGACGACGTAGGTGTGACCGGTGACCCAGCCGATGTCGGCGGTGCACCAGAAGACTTCACCCGGACGGTAGTCGAACACCCGCTCATGGGTCAGCGAGGCGTAGACCAGGTAGCCGCCGGTGGTGTGCAGCACGCCCTTGGGTTTGCCGGTGGAACCGGAGGTGTAGAGGATGAACAGCGGGTCCTCGGCGCCCATTTCCTTCGGTGCGCAGGTGGAGCCGGCGACCTTCATCAGGTCCTCGAACCACACGTCGCGGTGCTGGTTCCACTTGATGTCCGAACCGGTGCGCTTGCAGACGATGATCTTCTGCACGCTGCTGGTTTCCGGGTTGGTCAGGGCGTCGTCGACGTTGGCCTTGAGCGGGGTCTTCTTGCCGCCGCGCAGACCTTCGTCGGCAGTGATCACTACCTTGGAGCGGCAGTCGATGATGCGGCCGGCCAGGGCTTCGGGGGAGAAACCGCCGAACACCACGGAGTGGATCGCACCAATGCGGGCACAGGCCAGCATGGCGACCACGGCTTCCGGGATCATCGGCATGTAGATGGTCACCACGTCGCCACGGTGCACGTCCTGGCCGCGCAGGGCGTTGGCGAACTTGCAGACCTGCTCGTGCAGCTCGCGGTAGGTGATTTCGCGGTGTTCGGAAGGATCGTCGCCTTCCCAGATGATGGCGAGCTGGTCGCCGCGCTCGGCCAGGTGGCGGTCGAGGCAGTTATAGGAGAGGTTCAGGGTGCCATCGGCGAACCACTTGATGTCCACGTGGTGGTCATCGAAGGAGGTCTGCTTGACCTTGGTGAACGGCTTGATCCAGTCGATGCGCTGGGCCTGTTCGCGCCAGAAGCCGTCGGGGTTGACCACCGACTGCTGGTACAGCTTCTTGTAGGTGGCCTCGTCGGTCAGAGTGGTCGCGGCCACTTCGGGACGCACGGGGTACACGGATGCCGCTGTCATGGCGTTTTACCTCGGTGAAGAGTGTTGTTTTTGTTGCCCTAAGTTGTAACGGCGACACCCTCTCCCGAACCATACGACCATGGTCTTACCAATCCTTAGTCGTAGTGATGAGCCCCATAAGCCGTTGTTTTGGCAACGGACTCATGGGGCCGCGACAACCTGTCACATGCCAAGGGCGTGGGGCAGCGCCAGCGAGATGAAGGGTACGTAAGTCACCAGGATCAGGAATAACAGCAGAATCATCAGCCACGGCAGCGCCGCGCGGATGGTCGCGCCCAGCGGCAGGCCGGTAACCGCCGAGGTGACGAACAGGTTGAGTCCTACCGGCGGGTGCACCAGGCCGATTTCCATGTTCACCACCATGACGATCCCCAGGTGGATCGGGTCGATCCCCAGGCGCATGGCGATGGGGAAGAAGATCGGCGCGAGGATCAGCACGATGGCCGAGGGCTCCATGAAGCTGCCGGCCACCAGCAGCACCACGTTGACCATCAGCAGGAAGCCGATCGGCGTCAGCCCTTCCTGCATCACCCACTCGGTGATCTGCTGGGGGATCTGCTCGGTGGTCAGCACGTGGGCGAAGAGCATGGCGTTGGCGATGATGAACATCAGCATGATGCTCAGCCGCCCGGAGTCCACCAGCACCTTGGGGCAATCGCGCAGGCGCATGTCCTTGTAAACGAACAGCGCGACGAAGGCCGAGTAGACCGCCGCTACCGCCGCCGCCTCGGTGGGCGTGAACAGCCCGGAATAGATACCACCGAGGATGATCACCAGCAGCAACAGGCCCCAGATCGCACGGCGTGCGGCGGACAACCATTCACGCAGGCTGGCGCGCGGTTGCGCGGGCAGCTTCTTCACCCGTGCGACGATGTAGATCACCACCATCAGGATCACGCCCAGCAGCAGACCCGGTACCACGCCGGCAACGAACAGCTTGCCCACCGAGGTCTCGGTGGCCGCCGAGTACACCACCATGACGATCGACGGCGGTATCAGGATGCCCAGGGTGCCGGCGTTGCAGATGATCCCGGCGCCGAATTCGCGCGGGTAACCCGAACGCACCATGCCGGCCACGGCAATCGAGCCCACCGCCGCCACGGTCGCCGGCGAGGAGCCCGACAGCGCGGCGAACAGCATGCACGCCAGCACCGCCGCGATCGCCAGCCCGCCACGGATGTGGCCAACACAGGCGTTGGCGAAGTCGATCAGCCGGCGGGCCACGCCGCCGGTGGTCATGAAGGCGCCGGAAAGCAGGAAGAACGGGATCGCCAGCAGCGTGTAGGCCTCGGAGGTTTCGAACAGCTTGATCGCCAGCGAACGCACCGAGTCCGGGCTGAACAGCAGGATCGTCAGCGCGCCGGAAAGCCCGAGGGAAATGGCGATGGGTACGCCGATGAACATGAAGACGAAGAGCAGGAGGAACAGGATCATCACGGTCATGGACGGCTCTCCGCGGCTTCTTCGCCGGCCAGCTTGGAGGCTTCCGCGGCCTCGTCGGCGAGGCCCAGGCCGAGCTGGCGGCCGCGCAACAGGTTGACGAGGATCTCCAGGTAGCGCAGCAGCACCAGGCCGAAGCCGATGGGCACGATCACCGCGATGTAGGCCTGGAGGATGCCGAAGTGGTCGAGGTCTTCGGCGCCGATGCCGGCGATGAACAGGGTCTTCACCCAGTCGAAGCTGGCGACCATGAACAGCCCGGCGTAACCCAGGCAGCAGAGGCAGGCGAGCACGCCGATGCAGCGCTGCACCGGGCGCGGCGCCAGCCGCACCAGCGCGTCCACGCCCAGGTGGCCGGCGGTGCGCACGCCATAGGCGATGCCGAAGAAAATCAGCCAGCCGAACAGCGCCTTGGTCAGCGCGTTGCTCCAGGACATGTCCTGGGCGACGCCGAGGATCGCATCGCCGATGGCATAGAACGGCCCCTGGATCGACGGCAGGCGGTCGCCCAGGTCATAGAACAGGGTGAAGACGTTGGTCATCGCCACGTAGACGAAGGTCACCAGGGTCATGGCCGCCAGCAGGAAGGCGATGACGCCTTCCTCGAAGTGGTTCCAGACGCGCACGAGTCGGTTCATGGAAAAGGCTCCAGAAAGCCCCGCCAGCCGGCGGGGCCGGACGGATCAATGGGGGCGGTTGGAGGCTTCGGCGGCCTGGAGGAAATCGGCGCCGACGTTGTCGCGGAATTTCTGCCACACCGGCTGCATCGCCTCGCGCCAGTCGGCGCGCTGCTGCGCGGTGAGCGGATGGATCTCGCTGGTGCCGCTGGCGAGGATGCGCTGGCGGGCGTCGCGGTTCAGCCGCTCGGCTTCCTGGTTCACCTTCACGGTGACCTCGGCCATGATCTTCTCCAGCTCGCCGCGCAGGTCCGGCGGCAGGCCGTTCCAGAACCTGGCGTTGGTGATCACCATGTAGTCCACCAGGCCGTGGTTGGACTCGGTGAAGTACTTCTGCACCTCGTTGACCTTCTGGCTCTCGTAGTTCGACCAGGTGTTCTCGGTGCCGTTGACCACGCCGGTCTGCAGGCCCTGATAGACCTCGGCGAAGGACATCTTGCGGGAGATCGCGCGCAGGGTACGGAACTGCTCGTTGAGCACGTCGGAAGCCTGCACGCGGAACTTCAGCCCGCGTGCATCGCCGGGTTCCAGCAACAGGCGGTTGGCCGACAGCTGCTTCATCCCGTTGTGCCAGTAGGCGAGGCCGAGGATGCCCTTGCCCTGCATGCTGGTCAGCAGGCTCTGGCCCTGCGGGCTGCGCTGGAAGTTGTCGACGGCATCGATGTCGTCGAAGAGGAACGGCAGGTCGAAGATCTGCACCTTGCGCGTGTACTGCTCGAACTTGGCCAGGGACGGCGCGAGCATCTGTACATCACCCAGCAGCAGCGCTTCCATTTCCTTGCCATCGCCGTACAGCGAGGAGTTCGGGTAGACCTCCACGCGCACCCGGCCGGGCAGGCGCTCTTCGGCCAGACGCTTGAACATCAGCGCGCCCTGCCCCTTGGGCGTGTTCTCGGCGACCACGTGGGCGAACTTGATCACTATCGGTTCATTGGCAGGCCGCGGCTCGCCGGCTGTCTGCGGTGCATCGGCAGCCTGACTGGCAGAACCGCAGGCCAACGCCAGGACGGCGAGCAACGCCCGCCCCTTCATTCCAAACATCGCGTCACCCTCAATTTGTTCTTGTGCTTGCGAGGTGAGCCTTCTGGCAGGCTCGCGAGGAGACTGACGCAATTGCCGGCGTTCGGAGAATTCGTCTTTTCCCAAAGCGGCGTTCGACATAGCGGAACGCAAGGTACGAAAAGACGCGCCCGGCAGATGCCGGGCGCGGTGGAACTCAGGGGCTCAAGACTGCGGGATAGCGGGTCAGACGGGCAGCCGCGTGCGGTGTTCGAGCATCATCCGCTCGTGCTCTTCGAGCATGCCGGGCACGCAGTCGCGGAGGAACTCCACCCAGGTGCGGATTTTCGCGTCGAGGTACTGGCGCGACGGATACAGCGCATAGACGTTGAGGTGGAACAGGCTGTAGTCGGGCAGCACGCGCACCAGGCTGCCGTCCTTCAAACCCTGCACGGCTGAGTAGACCGGCAGCGCACCGATGCCCATGCCGGCACGCACCGCCTCGGTCATGGCGTCGGCGGTGTTGACCTGGAAATGGGTCTGGTTGATGCCGACCATTTCCTGGCCATCGGGGCCGTCGAACAGCCACTTGTCCAGCGACATCACCGAGTTCACCAGGCGCAGGCAACGGTGATCGGTCAGCTCGCCGAGCTGCTTCGGCAGGCCGTGCCGCGCCACGTAGTCGGGCGATGCGCAGAGCACGCTGTAGGTCTTGCCGATGCGCTTGGAGACGAAGCCAGAATCGGGCAGCTCCTGGGCGATGACCACGGAGATGTCGTAGCCCTCGTCGAGGATGTCGGTGATGCGGTTGGCCAGGGTCAGGTCGAAGGTGACCTCCGGGTAGATCTCGCAGTACTGCGAGATCGCGCGAATCAGGTAGTGCTGACCGATACCGGTCATGGCATGCACCTTCACCTTGCCATGGGGCCGGGCGTGGGCGTCGCCGGCCTCGGCTTCGGCTTCCTCGATGTAGCCGAGGATCTGCTGGCAGCGCTGCAGGTAGCGCTGGCCGGCTTCGGTGAGGGCGATGCGGCGGGTGGTGCGGTGCAGCAGGCGGGTGCGCAGGTGCGCTTCGAGCTTGGCCACCGTCCGCGAGACGTAGGCAGTGGTGAGGTCCATGCGCTGGGCGGCGGCGGTGAAGCTGCCGGTCTCGGCGACACAGACGAAGGCACGCATGTTGTGCAGCAGGTCCATCATTTCTCCAGAAGAGCCTGTCCACGCCACGGTGGGCGGCCTCTGCAACGGCGCTCGGGCGAGCAACGCCTTGTTACAGACTCATGACAGGCGGCGAATTGTCGCATACCTGTCGCGACGGGATTATTGTCCTTTCAGGCAACAATAATTCATCCAACCGTCAGCTTATCCTGCCCCCCGGCGCACTTCTAGAATCGCCCTCCCCAACGCGGCCCGCCGCGACACCCCAGGATTCGCACCCGTGCTCCGCCTTTCGTGCAACGTGCTGCCACCCCTTCGCTCCGCCTGCCAATTACAGGGTTATCAAGACCCGGCCCAGTACGACCACCGCCTCCGCCTGCCGAGATAAGCCCGATGAGCAGTCTGTCCGTGCGCCTGCCCAAGGCCGCCGCGGTGCGCTTCGCCCTGTCCGACTGGGCGCACACCGACGGCGTCACCTGGATGTTCATCCTCAAGACGCTGATCACCGCCTTCACGGCATTGTGGCTGGCCTACCGCCTGGAGCTGCCGCAGCCCAACACGGTGCTGGTGAGCGCCTTCATCGTGCTGCAGCCACAGAGTGGCCAGGTGCTGGCGAAGAGTTTCTACCGCATCCTCGGCACGCTGGCCGGGCTCACGGTGATGGTCACCTTCATCGCCCTGTTCGCCCAGGAGCGTGTGCTGTTCCTGCTCTGCGTGGCGATCTGGGTCGGCCTGTGCACCGCGGGCGCGGCGCGCTACCGCGACTTCCGCGCCTACGCCTGCCTGCTCGCCGGCTACACCGCAGTGATGATCGGCATCCCCGCCACCCTGCACCCCGAAGGCGCCTTCATGCAGGCGCTGTGGCGGGTGATCGAGATCACCCTGGGGATTCTCTGCACCGGTGTGGTCAGTGCAGTGGTCCTGCCGCAGACCAGCACTGCCGCCCTGCGCAACGCGCTGAACACCCGCTTCGGCGACTTCGCCGGCCTCGCCAGCGCCGGCCTCAGCGGCACGCTGGAGCGCGAGCGCTTCGAGCAGGCCAGCGCGCGCATCGCCGCCGAGGTGGTCGGGCTGGAAAGCCTGCGCAACGTCACCGCCTTCGAAGACCCGCACATGCGCCTGCGCAGCGGCCGCCTGGCGCGCCTGAACAGCGAGTTCATGCAACTGACCACGCGTTTCCACGCGCTACAGCGCCTGCTCGACCGGCTGCGCGAACGCCAGGCCAGCAACGTGCTGGAAGTGCTGATGCCGTGCCTGATCGACGTCAGCGAACTGCTTGCCAGCTGGCACGGCCGGCCGCTCAGCGAGGCGGATGCCGAGCGCCTCAGCGTGCAGCTGGAACTGTGCAAGCACCACCTGATGCCGCGCATTCGCGAAGCCCGCGCCAGCCTCGGCCACACCTGCCCGCGGGAAGCCGACCAGCTGGATTTCGAGACCGCCGCCGAATTGCTCTACCGCTTCGCCGACGATATGCACAACTACGCCCAGACCCACGCTTCGCTGGCCGCGCACAAGCACGAGCGCGAGCAGTGGAAGGAGCGCTTCACGCCCAAGGCCAATGCTCTCGCCGCTGCTGTCGCGGGGTTCCGTTGTGCGCTGCTGGTGATAGTTGGCGGGGTGTTCTGGATCGAGACCTCCTGGCTCAGCGGCGCCACCTTCGCGCTGACCTCGGTGCTGATTGCCGCACTTTCCTCCGCCTCGCCCAATCCCAAGCGCCTGTCGCTGCAACTGACCCTCGGCACGCTGCTCGGTGCCACGCTCGGCTTCATCCTGACCTTCCGAGTGCTGCCGCACATCGACGGCTTCCCGCTGCTGTGCTTCGTGCTCTCGCCGGTGTTCGCCCTCGGCGCCTTCCTGATCACCCGACCCAGGTGGAGCGGCTACGGCGTCGGCCTGCTGGTGTGGTTCTGCATCGCCTCGCTGCCGGCCAACCTGGCGCGCTACGACGCCTACACCTTCATCAACGAATACCTGGCGATGCTGCTGTCGATGGGCATGGCGGTGGTCGCGGCGATCGTCATCCTGCCACCGAACCGGCCGTGGCTGTGGGAGCGCCTGGAGGCCGAGCTGCGCCTGCGCGTGGTGCGGGTGATCAGCGATCCGCTGAAGGGCCTGTCGTCGAACTTCGAGAGTGGCACCCGCGACCTGCTGAACCAGGCCTATGGGTTATCCACAGGCCGCCCGGACGTGCAGCGACGCCTGCTGCGCTGGACTTTCCAGGTGCAGGAGATCGGCCTGTCGATCATCGAACTGCGCCGCGAGCAGGCCGCCCTGCCAAAAGAGCCCTGGTACGCCGAGCGCATGCCCTGGCGCCGGGCGATCCGCGCGCTGGGCCGGGCGCTGATCCGCCTGTTCATCCAGCCCAGCGAGAGCAACCGCCAGCGCGCCCTGGCAGCGGTGGAGCACGCCATCCACGCCACGCGCACCACGGATGATCGCCGCCCGCCGCACTTCGATTCTTCGCCCCTGCGCCGGGTGTGCAGCTACCTGCACTTCATCCGCACTTCGCTGCTCGATCCGCAGTCGCCGCTGCGCGATTGACGCCTGCAGATTCGCGAGCAAGCTCGCTCTTACGAAGAACGCTCCAGTGCCTGCCGGAACTGTAGAAGCGAGCTTGCTCGCGAACCGCACGGCAAAGCGCCGCCACATTTCGTAGGAGCAACTGCCTTCTTCTGATAGATCGTGCCTTGGATTTGCCCTCCCCCCCGGCCGCCCCCCCAAATGGGATTGGGGGGGGGGGGGGGGCCCGGGGCCGCGATTATGTGAAAAAAAACATAGAGGCGCCGGTGAAAACCGCCGCCCCCGGGCCCAAGCCG
>NZ_JALJXP010000018.1 GCF_024170165.1 Pseudomonas nitroreducens
CGTGAGGTGACCCCTGCAGGTTAGAAACTGTTACCCATGTGCCTGAACAAAACTGTCACCTATGTGGGTGAGTCGTACCGGGGCAAGACCTTTGCCTTCTTTGGGTCGTTTGCCAAAGAAGGTCGCCCGAGGGGGCGAAACAAAAAGTCTGCGCGCACGCCGAAGCGACGCAGTACACCCAGACAGAGCGCAGCCCCCGCTTTGGCGAAAACACCTCCTGCGACACAGCACCGCACCCTGCCTCCCGCCAAACGAAATCGATACCGCAGATTTCCCCCGCCAGCCGCCGCGCCACGGCAATTTCCGGGGCGATCCGTCCATCCCGCAGCAGGAACTGATCATTTTATGAACGGCTCTGAACGACACAGCGCCGCATGCGTATAATGCGCGCCTTCTTCACCACCACCGCGCCCCGGCGTCCCTCGGACACCCTCCGCACCGGGCAGGAGCTGTAATGAACGAAAGTTTCGAAGACTGGATGATGTATGGCCTGGTGACCGGCCTGATCCTGTTCATGGCCTTCATCGTCTGGGACCTCGCCAAGAAGTCCAAGGCCGGCCGCATGGGCACCATGGTGCTGTTCTTCGCACTGGGCCTGGGCGTCCTCGGCTTCCTGATCAAGTCCGTGGTCGTCGCCGGGCTCGAAGGCGGCTTCTGACACCTGCCCCGGGCCTCAGAGCTCGGGGCTGACTTCCCGCCACTGCCCCGGCTGCAACCCGTCCAGCTGCCACGGCCCGATGCGCACGCGCACCAGGCGCAGCGTGGGCAGGCCGACTGCCGCCGTCATCCGCCGCACCTGGCGGTTGCGACCCTCGCGGATCACCAGCTCCAGCCAGGCTGTCGGCACCGACTTGCGGAAGCGCACCGGCGGGTCGCGCTCCCACAGCTGCGGCTCCTCCAGCCGCCGCGCCTCGGCCGGCAGGGTCGGGCCGTCATTGAGCTGCACCCCCTTGCGCAGCTGGTCGAGCTGTTCGTCGCTCGGCTCACCCTCCACCTGCACCCAGTACGTCTTCGGCAGCTTGTGCTTCGGATCGGCGATGCGCGCCTGCAGGCGGCCGTCGTTGGTCAGCAGCAACAGGCCTTCACTGTCACGGTCCAGCCGACCGGCCGGGTAGACGCCGGGCACATCGACGAAATCCTTCAGCGTGGCGCGGCCGTCGCTGTCGTTGAACTGCGTCAGCACGTCGAACGGCTTGTTCAGCAGGATCAGCTTCGGTTGCGCCGGCGGCGCCTTGGCCACGCGGCGAGGCGCGGGACGAGAGGCGGGGCGGCGATTGGCAGGGCGCGGAGGACGGGGCATGGCGAAAAGACTGGTAACCGAGGGCTAGGGGTACGGCGAATCCCGGCATGCTAGGTTGTGCCGAGTACTCATCGCAAGAGCGCGCACGAGCATGCCCATGAGCCACCCCACCTGGCTGATCACCTTGCAGAACCTCAGCGGCCGCCTCGGCGCCCGCTACCGCGGCCCGCAGACTGCACACTTCGACGGCATCCGCTTCCACAACCTCGACCGCCAGCCGCACAACGGCCTGCGCGCCTTCCTCAAATGGCAGCGCGAGCGCGGCCGCCAGCCGGAGTGGCTGGCCCAGCCCGGCCCCGACTCCCGCCCGGAAACGCCGGCTCGCGTCGAAGGCGACGAACTGCGCATCACCTACATCAACCACGCCACCCTGCTCATCCAGCACCGCGGTCTGAACATCCTGACCGATCCGCTGTGGTGCGAGCGCACCAGTCCGTTCAGCTTCGTCGGCCCCAAGCGCGTGCATCCGCCGGGCCTGGCGCTGGACCAGCTGCCGCCGATCAACCTGATCCTGGTCAGCCACAACCACTACGACCACCTGGATATCCACAGCCTGCGCGAGCTGGCGCGGCGCTTCCCGTTGGCGAAGGTGGTGACCGGGCTGGGCAATGGCGAGCTGATCCGCGCCTGCGGCTTCACCGACATCGCCGAGCTGGACTGGTGGCAGAGCCTGCCGATGCCCGAAGGCATGCTGCTCACCGGGGTGCCGGCGCAGCACTGGTCGGCACGCTCGCGGCGCGACACCAACCGCACACTGTGGATGGGCTTCGTGCTGGAGTCGCCGGACGGCCCGCTGCTGTTCCCCGGCGATACCGGGCTGGGCGAGGAGTTCGGCCTGATGCATCAGCGCTTCGGCCCGATGCGCTTCGCCGCCCTGCCCATCGGTGCCTACGAGCCGCGCTGGTTCATGCGCCACCACCACATGAACCCCGACGACGCGGTGCAGGCGCACCAGCACCTCGACTCGCAGTGCAGCATGGCGATCCATTTCGGCACCTTCCGCCTGAGTGACGAAGGACAGTTCACCCCCGTCAGTGACCTGGCGGCGGCGCTGCAGCAGCGCGGCGTGGCAGCGGAGCGCTTCTGCGCGCCGAAGCCGGGGGAGCAATGGCTCGTTCCACCGATGCCGGACAGTTCCCTGTAGGAGCGCGCCCTGCGCGCGATCGCGGGCATGGCCCTACATGAAATCCTGCGCGTGGGCTTGCCCTCTCCCTAACCCTCTCCCTGAAGGGAGAGGGGACCGTTTGGTGCAGGTTGAAGCCGAAGTGTCAGCCTGCACGGACAGCTCCCTCTCCCTTCAGGGAGAGGGCGGGGGAGAGGGGAACCCAGGCACGGATTTTCAGAAGAAGACAGTTGCTCCTACAAGGGTAGGTATCAGTTCTCCCGCACCCGCTTGCTGCAGCAGTTGCGATAGCGCTTGCCGCTGTTGCACGGGCACGGCTTGTCGCCGCAGCCACCCAGCTCCAGCCAGCTTTCCAGGCGCTGGTGCATGGATTCGCGGACTTCCCGGCGTTCGTCGTCCAGCTGCGGTTTGCTCAGCTCGCGGCTGAGCCAGAGGTAATCCTCCAGCAGCTCGTCCCGTTCCAGCGCATGCAGTTGCTCGGCCAGCGGCACGCCTTCGTAGCGGCGCTTCGGGTCCGGCAGGAAGGCGATGGCTTCACCGCCCGGCAGTACGTTCCACAGGCGGCCCTGGGCGTCGCGCCAGCAGGCGCTGAAACGGGCGCGCAGGGCCAGGCCCGGCCACTCCTCCAGGCACCAGCCATCCACGCGCTCGCCGCCCAAGCCTGCCACCGCCTTGCCCACGGAGAACCAGGGCTCGCCGGCGATGCTGTCGGGCAGAGGGAGCGGCGCGGCCACTTCGGGCGTGCCGTTCTCCACCAGTCGGCGGGCGAAACGGCGCAGTGGGTTGGTGAGGTGCGAAGGGGCGCGGAACGGCATGGGATCACCAGCGAAAAAGGTCGGCGAGGGTCCGACCGGAGGGACGCGCCACGGTTCCCCGCTGCGCGAAAGGCGAGCATTCTAGGCTCGCCCTCGGCGGCGTCAACGCGGTGCGATCAATAGCTCCGCGTGGAGACCGGCTCCGCTGAGCCACTCAACTCGCGCAGCAGGTCATCGAGCAGCGCGGACGCACCAAAACGCAGGTGCTCCGGCTTGATCCAGGCGGCGCCGAAGCGCTCCTCCACCAGCTTCTGGTAGACCTGCGCATCAGCCAGCGTGCGCAGCCCGCCAGAGACTTTCAGACCGACCTTGCCGCCCTCCTCCGCGATGCTTTCGAGCATCACCCGCACGGCTTCGGGCGTGGCGTGCAGCGTCGCCTTGCCGGTGCTGGTCTTGAGGTAGTCGGCGCCGCCGGCGATGGCTTCGCGGCAGGCCGTGCGGATCAGTTCCGGGTCGGCCAGTTCGCCGGTCTCCAGAATCACCTTGAGCCGATGGTACGGCCCGCACAACGTCTTGCAGGCACGGATCAGCGCCACCGCACCGGTCTCCTGGCCGGCCTTGAGCTTGCGCCAGGGGTAGACCAGGTCGATTTCGTCGGCGCCCTCGGCGAGGGTCTTGCGCACCTCCTCCACCACGTCGGCCAGCGGCGCGTCGCCGGTGGGGAAGTTGCACACGCTGGCGACCCGCACATCGCGGCCGCCCAGGGTATTGAGCGTACGCCGGGCGACGTGCGTCAGCTTCGGCCACACGCACACCGCCGCCACTTCGCCGTAGGGCGTCAGCGCTCGGCGGCAGAGGTCCACGGTGCTTTGCAGGTCATCGCCGGCATTCAGCGAGGTCAGGTCCAGCAGGGCGAGCACACGGCCCGCCGGGGTCTTGCGAGGATCGGTCATCGGCAACGCTCTCCATCGGCTTTCTTCAGCAGCGTAGGGCGCATAACCTGGGACAGGTTATCCGCCGCAACCTCCACGGCGGATAACGCTGGCGCGTTATGCGCCCTGCGCTGCTTTCGTGATGCAGCTAAGACGACCACCATCTCCCTGGTGGCCGCTCCGCGCCCTGTCACAGATCAGCGGAACGGCGGCTCGTCGAAGCTGCGCAGCTTGCGCGAGTGCAGCGAGTTGAGCTGGGTGCGCAGCAGGTCGACGGCGGCAACGCCGATGGACAGGTGCTGGCTCACCGCGCGCTGGTAGAAGGCGGTGGCCGCGCCGGGCAGCTTGATCTCGCTGTGCAGTGGCTTGTCCGAGACGCACAACAGCGTGCCGTAAGGCACCCGCAGGCGGTAACCCTGCGCGGCGATGGTGCCGCTTTCCATGTCCACCGCGATGGCCCGCGCCAGGTTGATCAGCGGGCGCTCCTGGGCCCAGTGCAGCTCCCAGTTGCGGTCGTCGTAGGTGAGCACGGTGCCGGTGCGCAGACGACGCTTGAGCTGGTCACCGCGTTCGCCAGTGACCAGCGCCGCGGCTTCCTGCAGCGCCAGCTGCACTTCGGCCAGCGCCGGGATCGGAATATGCGGCGGCAGCACACGGTCGAGGATGCCATCGCGACGCATATAGGCGTGGGCCAGCACGTAGTCGCCGATGGTCTGCGACTGCCGCAGGCCGCCGCAGTGGCCGACCATCAGCCAGCAGTGCGGACGCAGCACAGCGAGGTGATCGGTGATGTTCTTCGCGTTGGAGGGGCCGACGCCGATGTTCACCAGGGTCACGCCGTCGCCGTCCTCGGCGATCAGGTGGTAGGCCGGCATCTGGAAGCGGTGCCATTCGACGCTGGCGACGATGGCGTTGGCCTCGCCCTCGTCCGTGCCGCGCTCGATGATCACGTTGCCCGGCAGGACCATGCGCACGAAGCGCGGGTCGTCGCGCAGGCGCTCCAGGCCCAGGTGGATGAACTGGTCGACGTAGCGGTGGTAGTTGGTCAGCAGAATCCACGGCTGCACGTGGCGCCAGTCGCTGCCGGTGTAATGCACCATGCGGCGCAGGGAAAAGTCGGTGCGCGCGGCATCGAACAGCGCCAGCGGCATCGGGTCGGCGTTCTCCCATTCGTACAGGCCATCCGCCACGCCATCAGACGTAGCTGACAGATCGGTACTGGGGAACACCCGCGCCAGCTCGGCAGCGGTCACGCCCGAACCACCCAGCTCGTCACCGCCCTCCACCACGTAGGGGTAAGGAATGTTCTGCGCACTGACGCCGACTTCCACGCGCACGGTGAAGTCTTCCATCAGCGGGCGCAGCTGCTCCAGCAGGTATTTGCGGAAGGCCTTGGGCTGGGTGATGGTCACCGCGTAGGTGCCGGGCACCTGGACCTTGGCGTAGGCGCGGGTGGTCGAGGGCACTTCGCCCTGGCACAGGTAGGTCACCCGCAGCAGCGGGTAGCGGAATTGTTCGCGCTGCTGCGCGTCGGGGACTTCGCGGTCCTTCAGGTACCGCTTGAGCGCCTGGTTCAGGGCGCCGGTGGCGCGCTCGTGGAGCACGGCCAGTCGATCGACGGCCTCTTCGGCGGTCTGCGCGACGAAGAACTCGTCGCCAGTCGTAAGACTCATGGTGGGCATCCTGTCTGAACGATCAGCTCCATCTTGCCTGCTTCCGTCACAGAAAGGGATGACAGATTCCGTGTCGGCAGGATGAGCGGAAGGGTTGAAGAAAGCCTATGACAGAATCCGCGACCGCGAGTGCGGATGACAGCCGAAAGGAATCGACTGCATTCCATTTTCGTACATCGCCTGTCGGGGCGTCCCAAGCGTGTGGCACGTCCTGCAAAACCTGCAAGTAACGGTCAGGCGTGCTGCTCGATGTACTCACTCAGCGCGCGGCGCGTCAGGTCGTTCAACGTGATGTTCTGCTGGATGGCGGCGATACTCGCCGCCATGTGCAGTTCGTGGCCCACGCGTACGTTGAAGGAGCCCTTGCAGGGAATCTCCGGATCAACACTGCGCGTAGCACAGCCCGCCAGGTAGTCGTCGACCGCAGCCCTGAACGAGCCAGCCAGCTCGGCGACGGTTTCGCCTTCGTAATTGACCAGGGCGCGGATGAACAGCAGTTTGCCAAAAAGGCAGTTGTCTTCCGGGCTGGCCTCGATGGACCCGTAGTAGCCCCGGTGCTGCAGCAGATTGTTCATCGGATCAGTCCTCCGCTTTTCAGGTGCTCGATCACCTGGCGCCTGGCATAGGCCTTCAATTCATTGCCTGGATGAGGTTTGTGCAGGTTGATCATCGCGCGAGGGTCGCCGTTGTCGAACTTGACCCGGCCTCCCTCACCTTCGAGCTTGCGATAACCCAGCCCGCACAGCAGCGCTACCAACTCCTGCCAGGTGAACACGACCTGCCTGTTCAGCAGTTTGGCCAGCAGCTTCTCGTGCTGAGACATTCCCCTCTCCCAGCTGCAACTAATTTTAGTTGCAGCCATAGACCAAGGCAATCTCAGCACTGAGCTGCCCGTACCGAAATGAAGACCTGCGAGGCTCATCCCGGCACCGGCGAAGAACACTCCTCCTGCAACCTATTGATCGGCTAGCGACGGTTCAACCCGAAAACTTCTACCGAAATTTCCTCACACCAGATGCGGCGTAGCCCGCGCCACCAGCGCTTCCACATCTACCCCGCGCGGCAGGGTGCCGTAGACGCGGCCGCCGTCGTCCAGGCGGCTGGCGATGAAGGCGTCGGAGACCACCGAATTGCCCGCTTCCAGCAGCAGCTTGGCCTGCAGGGCGATGGCGACGTTTTCGGTGAGCTGGCGGGCGCGGTACTGGATGTCCTGGGTGTCGGCGAAGGAAGCCTTGAGGTTGCCGATGAACGACGCCAGGCGCGCGTCGCCGTGGCCGTCGCCCAGTTCGCTGAACAGTGCGTCGAGTACGCCCGGCTCCTTCGACAGGGCACGCAGCACATCCAGGCACTGCACGTTGCCCGAGCCTTCCCAGGTGGAGTTGACCGGTGCTTCGCGGTACAGGCGCGGGAGGATGGTGTCCTCGACGTAGCCGGCGCCGCCCAGGCATTCGGCGGCCTCGTTGATCATCGCGGGAGCGCGTTTGCAGATCCAGTACTTGCCGACGGCGGTGACCAGGCGGGCGAACTTGTCTTCCTGTTCGTCGTGCAGATTGTCCAGCGCGCGGCCCATGCGCATGGTCAGGGCCAGCGCGGCTTCGCTTTCCAGGGCGAGGTCGGCCAGCACGTTCTGCATCAGCGGCTGCTCGGCCAGCACGCGGCCGCCAACCTGGCGGTAGGCGCAGTGGTGCGCGGCCTGGGTCAGCGCCTGGCGCATCAGCGAGCTGGAGCCGACCATGCAGTCGAAGCGGGTCATGGCGACCATCTCGATGATGGTGGGCACGCCTCGACCTTCCTCACCGACCATCCAGGCCAGCGCGCCGCGGTATTCCACTTCGCTGGAGGCGTTGGACCAGTTGCCCAGCTTGTTCTTCAGGCGCTGGATGTAGAACTCGTTGCGGCTGCCGTCCGGGCGGTGGCGCGGCAGCAGGAAGCAGGTCAGCCCCTTGTCGGTGTAGGCCAGGGTAAGGAAGGCGTCGCACATCGGCGCCGAGCAGAACCATTTGTGCCCGACCAGTTCGTAGGCCTGGCCCGGGCCGGGGATGCCCACCGGGTAGGCGCGGGTGGTGTTGGCGCGCACGTCGGTGCCGCCCTGCTTCTCGGTCATGGCCATGCCGATGGTGGCGCCGGTCTTCTGCTCGATGGGCAGGTTGCGCGGGTCGTACTCGGTGGAGAGGATCTTCGGCAGCCACTTCTCGGCGAGATCCGGCTGCAGGCGCAGGGCGGGCACGCTGGCGAAGGTCATGGTCAGCGGGCAGCCGCTGCCAGCCTCGGCCTGGCTGTGCAGGTAGCTCAGGCCGGCGCGGGCGACATGGGCGCCCGCGCGTGGGTCGGTCCAGGGCATGGACGGCAGGCCGGCCTCGATGGCCGCACGCATCAGCTCGTGGTAGGCCGGGTGGAACTCCACCAGGTCGACGCGGTGGCCGAAGCGGTCGTGGGACTTGAACACCGGCTTGTTCTCGTTGGCCAGGAAGCCCGCTGCCATCAGCGGTCCGCCGGCCAGCGCGCCATAGGCATCGAGCTTCTGCTCGGCCCAGCCGCCGCCGTAGCGGCGCACCCACTCCTGCAGCGGCACGTCGACGCGATAGAGGTTGGCGCCGTCCAGCGGCGGTACCTGGTTGGTCACTTCGTGGGTTTCGGCGAGTTGGTGCGGGATCATGGCTGGTCCTCCATAACAGGCGTGGGCGAGGCAGTGGTGGGCAAGGCTGGGGTGGACGCGCCGACGGCGCGCAGGCAGAAGCTGGCGAGGGCGTCGCTGACGTCCTCCAGGGAAACGCTGGACTGGCCGGCATCCCGCGCGGCGCGGGCAGGCGGCGAAAGCGGGCCGATCAGGGCTTCGGCGATGGCGCCGACCAGGCAGGCGGCGGTCAGCTGCACCGGCTGGGGCTGGAACTCGCCGGCGGCGATGCCCTGCTCCAGCAAGGTGACGAACAGTGCAGCGTAGGCTTCGCGGTAGATCAGGCGCTGCTCGTCGACCTCCGGATCGACCGGCTCGGCGATCAGCGCGAAGGCCAATTGCCGGCTGCCCCAGGCGCGCGCGGCAAACTGCTGCAGGCCAAGGTTCAGGCGTTCGGAGGCGTTACCGGGAGCTTTCAGCAGCTCGCCGAGGGTATCGACTTCGTGCTGGCTGGCGCGGGCGAACACTTCGGCGGCCAACGAACCCTTGCCGCTGAAATGCCGGTACAGGCTACCGGTGGCGATACCGGCGTCGTCCGCCAGGCCCTGCATGGTCAGGGCGGCGAAACCACCGTCGGCCACCCGCGCCAGCGCCAGTTCGAGGATGCGCTCACGCAGTTCGCCGTCTTTTTGCAGCCGCGCTGGGGAGTGTCGGTAAGCCATGATCTGAATCCGGATTCACTGCATGAAATTCAGTGAATCACGGTTCAGACCTTTGCCGAAAGGGACATTCCCGCCACGGACGGAGCGATTCTGGCCAAACCGCCACCCCCCGCACGATGCAATAACAGCGGCGGTTTACCAGAGCGGCATCTGGTAGCTGACGATCACCCGCGTCTCGTCGATGTCGTTGCCGAAGTCGCTGCGGAAGGCGCCGTTGCGTACCTTGAAGCCGAGGTTCTTCAGCGGGCCGTTCTGCACCACGTAGCCGATGTCGGTGTCGCGCTCCCATTCCTTGCCGCGCCCCTGGCCGTTCAGCAGGTCGATGTGGTCGCCCTGCAGGTAGCGGGTCATGAAGGTCAGGCCGGGCAGGCCGAGCCCGGCGAAGTCGTAGTCGTAGCGCGCCTGCCAGGAGCGTTCGTCCTTGTTGGCGAAGTCGCCGATCTGCACGAAGTTGGTCAGGTACGGGTCGGTGCCGCTGAGGTAGGCGAAGCCGGTGTCGCCGGACATGCGCTGGTAGCCGACGCCGAAGCCGCTGCCGCCGATGCGGTAGGTGAACAGCGCGTTGAGTGCGCGGTTGTCGACATTGCTGCCGCCGTCATCGGTGGAGCGCGCCCAGCGGATATCCGACTTGAGCGACTGGCCGTCGGCGATCGGCAGGGTGTGCACCACGCTCAGGTAGTGCTGGCGATAGAAGTTTTCCAGGCCGCCGTAGTGGTAGCTGGTGCTGAGGCTGTCGGTCCAGCGGTAGGTGCCGCCGGCGAGGTTGAAGCGGTCGCTGCTGGTGTGGCTGCCGAGCACGATGTTGCGCTTGTTGCCACGGGTCATCGACAGGTCTTCGTCGTTGGTCGAGTCGCGCTGTTTCACCTGGCGCAGCTGGCCGAGCTGCGCGCTGAGGCCGTCGATCTCGTTGACCTCGGCAAGGCCGCCCTGGAAGGTCTGCGGGGCCAGGCGGGTGTCGTTGTACTGCACCACCGGCAGCTTGGGCAGCAGGGTGCCGACCTTCAGCGTGCTCTTCGAGGCGCGCAGCTTGGCGGTCAGGCCGAGGGAGCTGTAGTCGTCGGCAGCGCGCTTGTCGCTGGCCGAGTACGGCAGCAGGCCGGAGCCGGTGCGGTCGGGGCTGGAGTCCAGCTTGATCCCCAGCAGGCCGAGGGCATCGACGCCCACCCCCACCGTGCCTTCGGTGTAGCCCGACTCGAAGCGCAGCAGGAAACCCTGCGCCCACTCCTCGGATTTCGACTGCGCCGCATTGCTCTGGCGGTAGTCGCGGTTGAAGTAGAAATTGCGCAGTTCCAGGTTGGCCTTGCTGTCCGCGATGAAGTCCGCGTGGGCGAACAGGGGCAGGCAGGCGATGCTCGAAACGAGCGCCCGTACGGGAAGATTTTTCATTGTTGTTGTCTCTTCGTCAGGTGAGGTGAAGGCGGCGGCGCTGTGCCTGAAAGTCTGCGCCTGGGCCTGCCCTCTCCCCCGCCCTCTCCCTGAAGGGAGAGGGAGCTGTCCGTGCCGGCTGATGCAGTGGTTTCAGCCTTCACCGAACGGTCCCCTCTCCCTTCAGGGAGAGGGCTAGGGAGAGGGAGAGCCGCGGCACAGTCCCCCAGAAGTTCGCGCTTGCTCCCACGCCGCCACATTGAGAATCACTAGGTGAGCAGCCCCTCCAGTCGCTGGCGGATCAGCTGGCGCGCCTGTTCGACGATGTCGCGCAGCAGCTCCTCGCAGCCGGGTTCGTCATCGATCAGGCCCTGAACCATGCCCGCCGACCAGATTCCCAGGTCGGTGTCGCCCTGTTCGTAGACGGTGCGCCCGCGCAGGCCGCTGACCAGCGTGGCGATGTCGGCGTAGGTGGCATTGCCGCGCGCCTCGATGGCCAGCACTTCCTGGCTGATGGCGTTGCGCGCGACCCGCGCGCTGTTGCGCAGCGAACGCATGATCACGTCCGTGGAGCGCTCGTCCGCCGCGCGGATGGCCGCCTTGACCTGCGGGTGGACCGGGCACTCGCGGGTGCTGAGGAAACGTGTGCCCATGTTGATCGCATCGGCCCCCAGCGCCAGCGCCGCCACCAGCCCGCGACCGTCGGCAAAGCCACCGGAAGCGATGATCGGCACGCGCAGCCGGTTGGCCGCCGCCGGCAGCAGGACCAGGCCGGGAATGTCATCCTCGCCCGGATGGCCGGCGCACTCGAAGCCGTCGATGGACACCGCGTCCACCCCCAGTTGCTCGGCCTTGAGCGCATGGCGCACGGCGGTGCATTTGTGGATCACCTTGATGCCGTGCTGGCGGAACTCGGCGATGTGCTCGCCGGGGTTGTTGCCAGCGGTTTCGACCACGCCGATACCGCCCTCGATGATCGCCGCGCGGTACTCCGCGTAGGGGATCGGCTTCTGCGTCGGCAGCAGCGTGAGGTTGACGCCGAAAGGCTTGTCGGTGAGCTCGCGACAACGCGCGATCTCGTCGGCCAGCGCCTGCGGGGTCGGCTGGGTCAGCGCCGAGAGCGTCGCCAGCCCGCCAGCGTTGGCCACTGCCGCGGTCATCTCGGCGCGCCCCACCCACTGCATGCCGCCCTGCATGATCGGGTGTTCGACGCCGAAGGTTTCGGTGAATCGGGTCTTGAACATGCGCCTGCCCTCCGCCGAGTCAGATCGGGTCCCAGGAGAACACGTCCGGGCTGCGCGCCAGGTCCATGAAGCTGCCGGTCAGCGCGGGCATGCCGTGCTCGGCGATGCTCTGCGCAGTCCAGCCGTTCTCGCTGTGCACACTGCGCAGCGGGCGGCTCTGGCTCATCAGGAAGATCTCGTGGTTGCGCGCGGCGAACACCTGGCCGTTGACCGCACAGGCGGCGTCGGAAGCGAGGTAGACGGCCAGCGGCGCGTTCTTGTCCGGGGTCATGCGCTGCAGCTTCTCCACCCGCGCCTTCTGCTCCGGCGTCTCGGCCGGGATCGAGTCGGTCATGCGGCTCCAGGCGAAGGGCGCGATGCAGTTGGAGCGCACGTTGTAGCGCTGCATGTCGAGGGCGATGGACTTGCTCAGGGCGACGATGCCGAGCTTGGCCGCCGAGTAGTTGGCCTGGCCGAAGTTGCCGATCAGCCCCGAGGTGCTGGTCATGTGCACGAAGGCGCCGCTGTTCTGCGCGCGGAAGTGCTCGGCGGCGGCGCGGCTGACGAAGAAGCTGCCGTTGAGGTGCACGTTGATCACCGACAGCCAGTCCTCGGCGCTCATCTTGTGGAAGATGGTGTCGCGCAGGATGCCGGCGTTGTTCACCACGATGTCGACGCGGCCGAAGGCGTCGATGGCGCTGGCGACGATGCGCCGGGCGCTGTCCCAGTCCGACACGCTGTCGGTGTTGATGGCGCCGTCGCCGCCGCGCTGGCGGATCAGCCCGAGGGTTTCCTCGGCCGGGGACGCCGAGCCGCCCTCGCCCTGCAGGGACACGCCGATATCGTTGATCAGTACCCGCGCGCCGCTGTCGGCCAGGGCCAGGGCGATCTCGCGGCCGATGCCGCCACCGGCGCCGGTGACGATCGCTACCTTGCCTTCGTTGAGTCGTTGGGTCATTGCTGATTCCTTACTGTTCGTTCGATCGGGGAGTTCGTTGCGCGCACGATCAGCTCGGCAGGCCGAGCACGGCCTTGGCCAGGATGTTGCGCTGGATTTCGTTGGTGCCGCCGTAGATGGTGGTCGGCCGCGACTGGATGAAGATGCCCGCCGGGTGCAGCTCGGCATCGTCGGCGAAGGGGTTGAGCAGCGCCGAATCCGCCCCGGCGATCTCCAGTCCCAGCTCGCTGATGCGCTGGTACAGCTCGGACTGGTGGATCTTCAGCAGGGAAACGTCCGCGCCGAGTTCCTCGCCGCGCCGCAGGCGTTCGGCGAAGCGCTCGTAGAGCGCCTTGTGGCAGTCCAGGTCCATGCTCAGTGCGGCGAAGCGCTGGGCGAACACCGGGTCGCCCCACAGGCCCTGGTGACGGGCCAGGCGCACCAGGCGCTCGAGGGCGAAGGTGGCCTGCTTTGGGGAGCCCAGGAAGATGCGCTCGAAGCCGAGCAGCGCCTTGGCCATGCCCCAGCCGTGGTTGACCGCGCCGACGAGGTTCTCTTCCGGCACGCGCACGTCGTTGAAGAACACCTCGCAGAACTCGCCCTGCAGTTCCAGGTTGAGGATCGGCCGCACCTCGACGCCCGGGCTGTCCATCGGCACCAGCAGGAAGCTGATGCCCTGCTGCGCCTTGGCGCTGCGCTCGGTGCGCGCCAGCACGAAGATCCAGTTGGCCTCGGTGCCCATGGTGGTCCAGGTCTTCTGGCCATTGATGACCCACTCGCCGTCGCGCAGCAGCGCCTCGGTGCGCAAGCTGGCGAGGTCGGAGCCGGCATTGGGTTCGCTGTAGCCCTGGCACCAGATGTCCTCGCCGCTGAGGATGCGCGGCAGGAAGCGCTCGCGCTGGGCATCGCTGCCGTAACGGATCAGCAGCGGGCCGAGCATGGTGATGCCGCTGTCGGGCAGGCGCGCGCAGCCGTAGTTTTCCATCTCCTCGATCATGATCAGCTGCTTGCCGGCGGCGAGGCCCATGCCACCGAACTGCACCGGCCAGCCGGGGCACAGCCAGCCCTGTTTCGACAGCGCCTGGTACCACTCCCAGGTGTCGTCGCGGCCCAGGCGGTGGGCCGGGTTGCGGATGCGCTGCGGGTAGTTGGCGGCGACCCAGTCGCGCACCTGAAGGCGGAATTCGTCGTCGCTCAGGGCGTTGTAATCGGTCATGTCACGGCTCTCTGGATTACTGGCCCCGAAAATTCGGGGAACGTTTGTCGAGGAAGGCCGCCTTGCCTTCGGCATGGTCGGCGCTGAGGAACAGCTGGCTCTGGAAATCGCCTTCGCGTTCGAGCAGCAGCTCCAGGCCATCGGCCAGCAGGGCCTTGGTCAGGGCCAGCGGCAGGGGCGCCTGCTGCTCCACCTTCGCGGCCAGCGCGAGGGCCGCGTCCAGCGCAGCGCCCGGTGCGCAGAGCTGGTCGACAAGACCGATGCGCAGCGCTTCCTCGGCCTCGATGACCTGGCCGAACATCAGCACCTGCCGCGCGCGGCCGACACCGATACGCGCCGGCAGGGTGTGCAGCTGGCCCAGGTCAGCGATCAGTCCGACCTTGCCGAACCCGGCTGCGAAGCGCGCCGTGCCACCGCATACCAGGCTGTCGCAGGCCAGCGCCACCGACAGCCCGGCGCCCACCGCCCAGCCTTCGATGGCGGCGATGATCGGCTTGCCCATGCGCAGCATCTGGCGGATCAGGTCGGCGTTTTTCTGCATGCGTACGCGGCCGGCGTTGAGGTCAGTGACGTGCATGTCACTGAGGTCGCCGCCAGCGCTGAAGACTTCCGCGGAACCGGTGAGGACCACGCTGCGCACGGCGGGATCGGCATCCGCTTCCCGTATCGCTTCGAGCAGCTCGGCGCGCAGCGCGGGGGACAGCGCATTGCGCCGCGTCGGATTGTTGAAGCGCAGCAGGCGCACCGAGCCGAGCGTTTCCTGCAAAAGCATCTCGCTCATCACGCCACCTCCCCGTGCAGCAGGCCGATATAGCGCGACCGGTGGAAGGCCAGCGAACCCTGGCTGTTGAGCAGCACCATGGCGCGGCGCAGGAACAGGCCGATGTCGGCCTCGTCGGTGTAACCGATGCCGCCGTGCAGCTGGATCGCCTGGCGGGTCACCAGCATGGCCGCTTCGGCGGCGCGCACCTTGGCGGTGGACACCAGGCGCTGCACCTGTGCGGCCGGCGCGCCTTCGTCCAGCGCGGTGGCCGCTTCGCCGACGATGGCGCGGGCCAGTTCGATCTGCAGTTTCAGGTCGACCATGCGGTGCTGCAGCGACTGGAAGCTGCCGATCTCGCGGCCGAACTGGCGGCGTACACCGAGGTAGTCGCGGGTCTGTTCGAAGGCTGCGTCCATCAGCCCGACCAGATAGGCCGCGCAAGCCAGTGCCGATTCGTCGAGGGCAGCGGGAGAGGCTTCGACCAGTTGCGCCGGCGAGCCGTCGAAGCGCAGGCGCGCCAGGTGGCCGCCGTCTTGAGTCGGCTCCTGGTGAACACTCAGGCCCTCGGCATTGCGCTGCACCAGGGCGAGGCCCGCATTGCATGCCACCAGCCAGGCATCAGCGGCAGCGCCCAGTGCCACATGAGCGATCTCGCCGCGCAGCTGGCCGTCATGCAGCACCGGCAAGGCAGCGCCAGCTTCATAGCCAATGCCAGCGGGCAGGATCAGCCGCTCGCCAGCCAGCAGCGCATCGCGCTCTTCAGCGGGCAGCAAGGGAGCGACCAGGCTCGCCTCGATCAGCGGTTCGGGCAGCAGGCCGCGGCCGAGTTCTTCCAGCAGCGCCGTGTACTCGCCCATGCCCAGCCCACTGCCGCCCAGCTCTTCGGCGAGGCGCAGGCCCGGCCAACCCATGGCGCAGACTTCGGCCCAGGCGTCGCGGTCGAGGCCCTGCTGCTGGAAGCGCAGGCGGCGCACCCGGCCCAGGTCGCCGCCACGCGGCACCAGGGAGGCGGCGCTGTCACGGATCATCCGCAGGCGCTCTTCGCGCTCCTCGGCCATCGCGGTGTTGTCGGTCATTTCGTCATTCCCGTGTCGGTTGAACAGTGCCGGCCGCAGCGGGCCGGTACTTGAAACTGCCGGTGGCGCTGGCAATCAGCTCGCCGGCCTCGTCGAAGATTTCCGCCGCGCAGAAGCACAGCGTGCGGGTCCGTCGCAGCACCCGGCCGACGGCGTTGATCTCGCCGCTGGTGCTGCCCATGAAATGGGTGGCCATGTCGATGGTGACCATCGAGCAACCCGGCATCTGCGCGCGGATCGCCCCGGCCATGGCGGCGTCGAGCACACTCATCAGCACCCCGCCGTGGAAGCTGCCGATGTAGTTCATCAGCTCCGGGCGGTGAGGCAGGCGCACCCGCACCACGTCGCCATCGATCCAGCGCTCCAGGCCAAGGAATTCCTGGAAGGTGAAGCGGTCGCTGGGGAACATCTCCAGTCCGCTCTCCACAGGTGGAGTGGCGGTGGCAGTCAGATCGGTCATCGAACGCTTTCCTCCGTGACGGGTTGGCCCAGAGGACGGGCGGCTCCCTGCACCGCCGTGCGCACCGGGGCGGCGGCGGGTTGCGGGCTGCGCGCCTCGCGGTTCGGGTCATACAGGCGGTTGGGGATCATCAGCGCGGGGATCAGGCCGGTGATGACGTAGGTGATGCCCATCACCAGGAAGCCCGCGCCGATGGACACGTGGGAGGCCAGCAGGCCGATGGCCGCCGGGGCCACCGCCGCGCCGATGCGGCCGAGGTTGTAGGAGGTGCCCACGGCGGCGCCGCGCACCTGGGTGGAGAAGCTCTCGGTCATGTAGGTGGCCAGCACACCCACCGGCACGCCGTAGATGAAGCCGAACAGCGCGAGGATCCAGACGATGTTGTCCGGCGTGTGCCAGAACACGATCACCGGCATGAAGATGGCGGTGCCGATGGCGCCGGCGGCGAAAGTGGCGCGGCGGCCGAAGCGGTCCGAGGCGATGCCGGCGAGCACCTTGCCGAGGATCATCGCGGTGTAGGTGCCGACCATGTAGCCGGTCATGGACTTGAAGTTCATGCCCAGCTCGCTCTCCAGGTACGAGGGCATCCAGTTGTTGGTGCCGTAGTAGCCGAACAGCAGGAAGCACGAGGTGATGCTCCAGAGCAGGAACATGCGCCGCGTCGACGGATCGACCAGCAGCTGGCGCATGCCGCCGCTGGGGGCACTCTGCTGGCGACTGCTGGCCTGCTTCGCCCGTTGCGCACGGGCCGCCAGCCAGGACGGCGACTCCGGCACCCAGGGGCGCAGCGCCAGGCAGATCAGCGCCGCGCCGATGGCGGTGAAGAACAGCGCGCGCCAGCCGTAGTCCGGGATGATCTGCCCGGCGAGGATGGTCGCCACCAGGTAACCCACGGTCCAGCCGGCCTGCATGGTCGCCAGGATGGTGGTGCGGTACTTGGCGGTGACGAACTCGGACATCAGGATGTTGCAGGCCACGAACAGCGAGCCCAGGCCCAGCGAGGAGACGAAGCGGATCAGCGCGAAGGCCCAGAAGTTGTGGGCCATCCCCAGCAGCGCGGTGCCCACGGAGAACACCAGGATGGTCCAGGTGACCACGCGCACCCGGCCGAAGCGGTCGCACGCCCAGCCGCCGTAGATACCGCCGATGGCCATGCCGGCCAGGGTGATGCTGCCCAGCGAACCGGCCTCGAAGTTGGACAGGCCGAACTCGGCCTTGAGGCTGTTCAGGCTGTAGGCGAGGAACATCAGGTCAGCGCCGTCGGCGAGCAGACCCAGGAAGCAGAAGAAGAAGGCGATCACCAGGGTCCGCCGCGGTATCGCGGCGCTCTGGGCCAAGCTGTCGGGTGCGTTCATTGTTGTTGTTCTCGCAGGTTGGTTGAGGTCGTCGTCGCGCTAGGCCCGCCCGGCTGGTTCTCCAATCTCCGGGGTCAGGCTGACGCGGCCGTTGTCCAGCACCACCACGTCGCGCTCGACGACGCGGGTGCGGAAGGAGCCGTCATTCCAGATTTCCGTACGCAGGGTTTCGCCCGGGAACACCGGCGCCGAGAAGCGCACCTGCAGGTGCGCGAAGCGCTCCGCGCGGTAGTCGGCGAAGCCGCGCAGCAGCGCGTGGAAGGCCACGCCGAGGGTGCACAGGCCATGCAGGATCGGCCGCGGGAAACCACCGCGAGCGGCCGCCGTCGGGCTGGCATGGATGGGGTTGTCGTCGCCGTTCAAGCGATAGTGCAACGCCTGTTCCGGACGGGTCGGCAGGTCGATGACCAGGTCCGGCGCCTGCTCGGGCAGGCGGTGCGGCTGGCTCAGCGACTGGCTGTCGCCGCCGAAGCCGCCGTCGCCGCGCAGGAAGGTGGTGCCGCGGGCAATCGCCAGCACCTCGCCGCTCTGCGCGTCGCTGACGACTTTCTCGCTGTAAAGCAGCGCGCCCTTGCCGGCGCCCTTGTCGACCAGGCCGGTGACGCGGGTGCGGCCAATCACTTCGCCCTCCACCGGCAGTGGCTTCAGCCACTCGATGCTCTGCTCGCCGTGGACCAGGCGCAGGGCGTCGACGCCGGTGTCCGGGTTGCCCAGCCAGAAGCCGGGATGGCCGAGCACCACAGCCATGCAGGGCAGCGCCTGGAGGTCGCGGTTGGCGTCGACGAAGGTCAGCTGGTGCTCGTCCATCGGGTCGGCGCCGAGGCCCACCGACAGCGCGTAGAAGGCGCTGTCGTGGCGGCTGAAACGCTGCCGCACTTCGGGGATCGGGTAGTTCAGCAGGTGCTCAGGATTCAGCGCCATGGGCCACCTCCTCCACTTCCAGCACCGCGTCGGCGGCCCACGCGCCCTGCCCCTCGGGCATGGCGAAGACCGGGTTGAGGTCCACCGAACGCAGGCGCGGGCCGGCCTCGGCAGCGAATTGCGAGAGCTGCGCGAGCACCCGCGACAGCGCCTTGATGTCGGTCACCGGACGACCACGGGCACCCAGCAGCAGCGGTGCCCCCTTGATGCTGCGGATCATCTGCTCGGCCTCGTCGACGCCGAACGGACAGCGGCGGAACACCACGTCCTTGAGTACTTCGACGAAGATGCCGCCGAGACCGAACACCGCCACCGGGCCGAACTGCGGGTCGCGCTGGATGCCCATGAAGCACTCGACGCCGCCCTGCAGCTGACGGGCCACCAGCACACCATCCAGACGGGCCTTCGGCGCATGGTCGGCCGCGCGTTGCAGCAGCAACTCATAGCCCTCGCGCACGGCCTGGGCACTGTCAACGTTGAGCAGCACGCCGCCGATTTCCGACTTGTGCAGGATGTCCGCCGAGGCGATTTTCAGCACCACCGGGAAGCCGATCTGCGCGGCGAAATCAGCAGCTTCCGCCGCGCTTTGCAGCACTCGCTCGGGCGCCGATTCGATACCTGCGCGCGCCAGCAACTGCTTGGCTTCGGCCTCACCGGGCGTGCTGGCCGGCAGCTCGACGCCGCCGGGTACGGGAATCTTGCGCAGCGGGCGAGCGAACGCCTCGCCCAGCTGACCCATGGCCTGGATCGCGCGCACCGCGCGAGTCGGGTCCTCGAACAGGGCGAAGCCGGCTTTCTGGTACGGCGCCAGCTCCTCGCCCTCGCCCATCACCGAGACGACGAACAGGCGGTCCGGGTGATCGGCCTTGATCCGCGCGAACTGCTCGGCCAGGCGCGGGCCGATGGAGGCGGCGGTGCCGGCCTGGGTGAAGAAGGCGATCAGCGAGCGGTAGCCGCCGTCCACCACCATGGATTCGGTGAAGTCGTGCACCAGGCTCAGGTCGTTGAGCGCCTGGGCGGTGCAGTCCACCGGGTTGAGCGGCGAGGCGTAGTGCAGGCGCTGCTTCAGGCGTACCTGGGCCGCTTCGGGCATCGGCGGCATGGCCAGGCCGACGTCCTCGGCGGCGTCGCTGACGATGATCCCGGCGCCGCCGCTGACGGTGATCATCCCCAGGCTGTTGTTCACCGGGTAGATGCGCTGGGTGGCGAGGTAGGCGATGTCCACCAGCTCCTCGGTGGTGCGCGCGCGGACCACCGCGTAGTCGGCCAGCACAGCGTCGAGCACCTTGTCATCGCCGGCCAGGGAAGCGGTGTGCGACATGGCCGCGCGACCGCCCAGCTCGCTGCGCCCGACCTTGTGCAGGATCACCGGCTTGCCAGCGCGATGGGCCGCTTCGAGGGCGGCGAGGAAGCTGTCGACGTTGCGGATGGATTCGGCGTAGGCCATCACCACGTCGATCTCCGGCGACTCCACCAGCCAGCCGATGGCATCGCCCAGGGTGACGTCGGCCTCGTTGCCGGTGGCGACGCAGATCGGCGTGCCCAGCCCGCGCTGCCGCGACAGGCCGAGCAGGTGCGCCCCGTAGGCGCCGGACTGGGTAGCGATGCCGACCCGCCCGGCCAGCGGAATGCCGCGCTCCAGGCTGGTGGAGAAGAAGGCGTAGTAGCCCAGGTTGGCGTTGAACACGCCCAGTGCGTTCGGCCCCAGCAGGCGCATGTTCGCCGCGCGGGCGGCTTCGACGATGGCGTCCTGCATGGCCACGCCTTCCTCGCCGACTTCGCTGAAGCCGGAGGAAAACACGATGGCGCTGCGCGCACCCTTGCGGCCCAGCGCCTGCACGGTCTCCAGCACCTGCGGCGCCGGCACAGCGATGATCGCCACATCCGGTGCCTCGGGCAGCGCGTCGACGCTGGCGAAGGCGGGCAGGCCCTGGATCTCGGTGCGGTTGGGGTTCACCGGCAGGATGCGCCCGGAAAAGCCGTTGCGCAGCATGTAGGCAATGGGCCGGCCGCCAATGCGGTGCGGGTCGCTGGAGGCGCCGACCACGGCCACCGAGCGCGGCTGCACCAGGGGGGTGAGGCTGGAGAAAACGGTGTGTTGCAAGTGACTCACTGACATGACGTTCCACCTGAACAAATTGCGGGTGCCGGGCGCTTGTGGCCGGCGCGAGGGCGAGCGCGTCCACGGCGGGCTGCGCGAAGCAGCCACCGGGAGCGTGGTGCCCGAATGTCAAAGCACCGCTTGGGTGCCGAGCAGTGCCGTAACCTGGCTGGACAAGGTGCCGCCGTTGCCGTGCAGCAGCGCCACGTCGGCCTTTTTCAACTGGCGATCACCGGCCTGGCGGCGCAACTGGGTGACTGCCTCGATGATCAGGAACATGCCGTACATGCCCGGATGCACGCAGGACAACCCGCCGCCGTTGGTGTTCACCGCCAGCTCGCCGCCGGGGGCGATGCGCCCGCCCTGGACGAAGCGGCCGCCCTCGCCCTTCGGGCAGAAGCCGAGGTCTTCGAGGAACAGGAGGGTGTTGATGGTGAAGGCGTCGTAGACCATCACCAGGTCGATGTCCGCGTGCGTCACACCGGCCATCTGCATGGCCCGCGGGCCACTCTCGGAAGCGGCGGTGACGGTGAGATCGGGCATCGCGACGATGGAGCGGTGCCACTGCGCGCCGGCGGCGCCGAGGAAGTAGATCGGCGCCTTGGGCAGGTCGCGCGCACGGTCGGCGCGGACCATCACGCAGGCGCCGCCGCCATCGGTGACCAGGCAGCAGTCGGCCTTGCTCAGCGGGTCGCTGACCATCCGTGCGGCGAGCACGTCATCGATGCTCAGCGGGCCACGGGCAAAGGCCTCGGGGTTGAGGTTGGCCCAGCCGCGCGCGGCCACGGCCACTTCGGCCAGGTGCTCGCGGGTGGTGCCGTACTGATGCATGTGGCGGCTGGCGGCGAGGGCGTAGGCGGTGATCGGGTGGCGCGGCTGGTAGGGCGTCTCGTGCCACTGCGGCTCGCTCATCGACACCAGCTTGCCGCCAGCGGTGCGCTGGTTGGAGCCATAGCAGATCAGCGCCGCGTCACACAGGCCGGCCTCCAGGGCCAGGGTCGCCTGCAGCAGGTGCAGCTCGAAGCTGGAGCCACCGACATTGGTGCCGTCGACGAACTTCGGCTTGATACCCAGGTATTCGCAGACCGAGAGGGTCGGGAAGGCATGAGAACTGGTGGCCGAGAACACCGCGTCGATGTCCGAGAGCTTCAGCCCGGCATCGGCGATGGCCTTCATCGAAGCCTGGCCGAGCAATTCCATGGCGCTGTAGCCGTGGGCTTCACCGATACCGGCGCTGCCGATGCCGACGATGGCGGTCCTGCCGCGCAGGACCTGGCTCATGACTGTGCCTCCGTCAGGGGCTCGAAGACGACGGCGGGGCCGCTGTCCTGCCGGGCGATGCGCGCCTTGACGCGGGTGCCGATGGGCAGGCTGAGGTGACCTTCGATGCGCGACATCATGCGCACGCCTTCGTCGAGGTCGATCAGGGCAATGTTGTAGTCACCGCTGCGGGCGCGGTTGACCGTCAGGGCATAAAGGGTGCCCAGGCCACTGGCGGGAACCCATTCCAGGTCCGTTTCGCCGCTGCCGGGCACCTGGGTGCGCGGGTAGAACACGTGCCGGCCGGTGGAGGCGCTGCGCTGCAACATGAAGCGGCCCTGGGCAAGGAAGGCGAGGTACTGCGCCTCTGGCCCTGGCATGTTGCGGTCGGGGAAATCCACCATCGAGGTTTCTCCTTTGTTCTTGTTCTGCCTTTGTTGCAAAGTGCGTTACCGCCCATGCCAAGCCAGCTTCACGGAAGCCGTTGCAGGCGTCGCAGGGTCAGAATACATTCACGATACTGAATGTCAATCAGAATACAGAATATGACCACTGAAAAGACCGTCGAAGAAGCCAGCAGCAAACGCACCGGCAGCGCCAAGGATGTCGGCGCCGTGGTGAACGCCATCCAGATCCTCCGCCACCTGGCCAACGCCGAAGGCCCCGAGGGCGCGACCGCCATCGCCCGCGCCACCGGCATCAGCCCGAGCACCACCTTCAATATCCTGCGCACGCTGAGCAACGAGCAGCTGACCTCATTCGACAACGAGACCAAGACCTACCGCCTGGGCCTGGGCCTGTCGGAGCTGGCGGTGAGCTTCATCGGCCGCAGTTACGCCGACCTGATCCAGCCGGAACTGGAGCGCCTGAGCACCAGCCATCACATCCTGATCAGCCTCTGGCAGGTCACCGACGATGCGCACATCCGCGTGATCGCCGTGTCCGCGCCGACCGTGGCGCATGTCAACGTCGCCGTGGGCTCGCGCCTGCCGGAGCTGGTAGGCGCCGCCGGGCGCTGCATCGCCGGGCTGCGCAACCTTCCCGAGGATGAACTGCGACGCCGCCTGACCCGCGTGCGCTGGGAGAATCCGCCGAGCTTCGAGGAGTACCGCCGCGACGCCGCCGCCACCCTGGAGCGCGGCTGGGCCATCGACCAGGACCACCTGTATCGCGGTGTCAGCATGGTTGCCAGCGCGATCATCGACCACGACCGCCAGCCACGCTTCATCATTTCCGGCATCGGCATCAGCGCCCAGCACGACCGCGAGAAGCTGGAGCAGATCGGGACCAGCCTGCATGAAACCGCGCGCTTCATCAGCCGCTCACTGTTCCCACAGAGCGCCACCAGCCCGGCGAAATAACCTGAAGATAATTCATCATATGAAATGACATTCATGTGAATGGATGATTTCAACGAAAACGGCAGCCCCGGCGCGAAACCGCACAGCGGCACCCCGCGCGCCGGCGCCCGTGTCGCTGCATTCCCGATGCGACTGATGGCAGCGATATTCGCCGGCAGGGGCCCACAGCCGCGCCTATCGCCGGTATCATGGCAAGTCTTGATGGAGTCCTGGCGGTGACCATCCCGCGGAGAACGATCGTTCCCGCCGCACGCCCGAATCCCTTTGCGATTCAGGCAGCCCGCCGCCAGAGCCCGCCAAACCTTCTGCCCGGATGTTCGCCGGCCTCGCAGGCTCGCGACAGCCGCAGGTAATCCCATTGAATGAGGCAACCATGGAACAGAAAGACATCGATTGGGCCACGCTCGGATTCGATTACATCAAGACCGACTTCCGCTACATCTCCCACTGGCGCGATGGTCTGTGGGACGACGGCAAGCTGACCGAAGACAACACCCTGCACATCAGCGAGGGCTCCTCCGCCCTGCACTACGGCCAGCAGTGCTTCGAAGGCCTGAAGGCCTACCGCTGCAAGGACGGCTCGATCAACCTGTTCCGCCCGGACCAGAACGCCGCGCGCATGGCCCGCAGCTGCGCCCGCGTGCTGATGCCGCAGGTGTCCGAAGAGCAGTTCATCGAAGCCTGCAAGCAGGTCGTGCGCGCCAACGAGCGCTTCATCCCCCCTTACGGCTCCGGCGGCGCGCTGTACCTGCGCCCGTTCGTGATCGGCGTGGGCGACAACATCGGCGTGCGCCCGGCTCCGGAATTCATCTTCTCGGTGTTCTGCATCCCGGTCGGCGCCTACTTCAAGGGCGGCATGAAGCCCCATGACTTCGTGATCTCCACCTACGACCGCGCCGCCCCCAACGGCACCGGCGCCGCCAAGGTCGGCGGCAACTACGCCGCCAGCCTGATGCCGGGCGCCCAGGCCAAGAAAGAAGGCTTCGCCGACTGCATCTACCTCGACCCGGCCACCCACAGCCGCATCGAGGAAGTGGGCTCGGCCAACTTCTTCGCCATCACCCACGACAACGAGTTCGTCACCCCGCGCTCCAGCTCCGTACTGCCGGGCATCACCCGCCTGTCGCTGATGCAGCTGGCCGAACAGCGCCTGGGTCTGAAAGTGGTCGAAGGCGACGTGCAGATCGACGACCTGGCCCGCTTCAAGGAAGCCGGCGCCTGCGGTACCGCAGCGGTGATCACCCCGATCGGCGGCATCCAGTACAAGGACAACCTGCACGTATTCTTCAGCCGCGAAGACGTCGGCCCGGTGACCCGTCGCCTCTACGAAGAGCTGACCGGCATCCAGAAGGGTGACGTGGAAGGCCCGCAAGGCTGGGTCGTCAAGGTCTGACCTGACAGCCCGCTAAAGAACAAACGCCGCGCTACCGGAAGGTAGCGCGGCGTTTTCATTTGGGCCGATAGAGGGGCTGCCCGCTACTACGGATACCTCTACGCTCGGGCAGGCCCTCTCCCCCACCCTCTCCCTGAAGGGAGAGGGAGCTATTCGGCGCAAAAGGATAGGACCGCGTCAGCCGGTGAATGCAGGACTATTCGCTCACTCCGAACTGTCCCCTCTCCCTTCAGGGAGAGGGGCTCTTGATCTGTCGCGTCAGGCGGGACTGGGCAGCGCCGGCTGGCACAGCAGCCAATCATGCAACAGCGCCTGCAGCTCCTCGAACTTCACCGGTTTTGCCATGTAGTCGCTCATTCCCGCGGCCAGGCAGCGTTCGCGGTCGCCGCTGTGGCTGTGGGCGGTGATTGCCAGCACCGGCAGGTCGGCGCAACGCGGCAGCGTGCGGATCGCCCGGCAGGTGGCGAAGCCGTCCATTACCGGCATCTGGCAATCCAGCAGCACGGTGTCGATGGCCTCCCGGCGAAGCAACTCGATGGCCTCGGCACCGTTGTCGGCCGTGCGCACGCGGTAGCCGAGCTTGAGCAGCATGCCGCGGATCACCAGCTGATTGATGGCGTTGTCCTCGACCACCAGCACGGTGCACTGGTCCGGACTGCGCAGCACCTGGCCACCCGCGCGACGCGGCGGCGGGGCGATGCCCTGCACCGGCTGGCCGACCTGCAGCTCCAGGGCAAAGCGGCTGCCCTGCCCCGGCTCTGATTCGTGGGTCAGCGCGCCACCCAGCAGCGCGACCAGCTTGCGGGTCAGCGCCAGGCCAATACCGAGGCCGCCGTACTCGCGGGTCAGCGACCCGTCGAGCTGGAAGAAGCGCTGGTACAGCGCGCCATCCGGCGGAGTGGAGAAACCGATGCCGCTGTCCTGCACTTCGATGCGCAGCGCCAGGCCTTCATTGTTCGGCGCACCACCCACCCGCAGGTGCACACCACCCTGGTGGGTGAACTTGATGGCATTGTCGATCAGGTAGCCCAGCGCCTGGGTCAGCTTGCCGGCATCGCCCTCGAGGGTATCGGGCAGGCTCTCGTCCAGTTGCAGGACGAAGCGCAGCCCGCGCTCTTCGGCGCGCGGCGCGTACTGCGCGCGCAGGCCATCGCACAGGCCGCGCAGGCTGAACGGCTCGCGGCGCGGGTAGAGCTTGCCGGCCTGCAGCTCGATCAGCGCGAGAATGTCGTTGACCATCCGCATCATGTCGCGCGCCGAGCCGGTGGCGGTCTTGTGGTACTGCGCCAGCTCGATGTCCATGGGCACCGTCTGCATCAGCTCCAGCGAACCGATTACCCCGCTCATCGGCGTACGCAGTTCGTGGGTGACGGTGGCGAGGAATTCGTCCTTGAGGCGGTTGCTGCTGGCCAGCTCCAGGTTCAGCTGCTCCAGTTTGCGGCTGGTTTCCTGAAGGATGCGCGTGCGCTCCTCCTTCATGGCGTTGATGCGATCCGCCAGCGCCAGCGACAGCAGGCCGACCTCCAGCGCCGAGCCGATCTGGCTGGCGTACATGGTGAGGAAGATGTTCGGCAGGAAGCCCAGCACCATCAGCGTGTTGATGACCCCGCCCAGCAGGAAGGCGCTCCAGGCGAAGATGAAGTAACGCGCCACGCGCATGCCGCGCAGCCAGGCGACGATGCCGGCGGTGAAGATCACCACGGTAAAGGCCAGCGCCAGGTAGGTGGCCAGGCGCAGGGCGATGGCGTAGCTGACGGTCAGCGCCAGCACCATCACCAGTGCGCCAACCCCCATCAGCACGCGCAGGATGCGGTCGATCCACAGGCTGTGCTCGCGGGTATGCAGGAAGCTGCGGGCGAACTGGCAGCCGAACAGGCCCGCCGAACCGATCAGGAACGGCGTGGCGGCGTTGGCCCACCAGGGATTATCGGGCCAGAAGTACTCGATGCCCGCGCCGTTGACCGAGACCTGGTAGAAGCCGAACGAGGCTATATAAAGGATGTAGTAGAGGTAGCTGGTGTCACGGACGCTGAGGAAGATGAACAGGTTGTAGATCAGCATCACCAGCAATACGCCATAGATGATGCCCAGCACGTAGATGCGCCCCGGCTGTTCTTCCAGGTAGGCCTTGGACGACCAGAGCGTCAGCGGCGCCTGGATCGAGCCCTGGCTTTCCAGGCGCAGGTAGACGCGCAGCGGCTTGCCCGGCTCCAGCTTGAGGTCGAACAGGTAGTTGTTCTGGCGGATCGGCCGACTGTCGAACGGCAGGGTATCGCCGGTACGCTGGGCCAGCTTGAAGCCGCCCTGGCCGTCGGGCAGGTAGAGGTCGAGCTTGTCCAGCGGCGGATAGGCCAGTTCCAGCAGCCAGTTGGCCGGGTCGTGCGAGGCCTGCGGCTGGTAGTCCAGATCCAGGCGCAGCCAGAACACCGAGCGCGAATAACCGGCATTGAGCACATCGCGCTCATGGTGGCGGAAACTGGCGGCCAGCGCCGGCGAACTGATCTCGGCGATATCGGCCGTGCCGCGCACGTCCTCGAAGACATCCATCGCCCGCCCCAGGGGCAGTTGCCCGACATGCTCGTCAAAGCTGATGGCGCTCGCCACTGGCGAGAGGATGAGAAGGATCAGGAAGATCAGCCAGTGCCGCATGGTGCCCCGCAGTGCCACCGACAGCCGCGCCGGAGATCCCCATCTCCCGCTTTGGCGCCCTGTGATGGCGTTGTGTTGGAATCGGCGAACTCTAGCACAGGCCTTGTGGCCCGTGGCATTCGACCATTCGGGCAGGGCGCGGCCGGGCGATGCGCATTGGACCGTTCGGTCAGCTCAGCACAGTGATTTGGTGATAAGCTCCCGCGCCATGAAAACACCTGCATCCCGTCCCGTAGTGCTCTGCCTGTCCGGCCACGACCCCAGTGGCGGTGCCGGCCTGCAGGCCGATATCGAAGCCCTGATCGCCCAAGGCTGCCACGCGGCGCCCACCGTCACCGCGCTGACCGTTCAGGATACCGTCAACGTTTCCGACTTCCGCGTGCTCGACCGCGAGTGGGTGCTGGCCCAGGCCAACGCCGTGATCGCCGACCTGCCGGTGGCCGCGGTCAAGCTGGGCATGCTCGGCTCGGTGCAGATGGTCGACACGGTCGTCGAGATCATGCAGGCCCTGCCGGGCATCCCGCTGGTCTGCGACCCGGTGCTGCGCGCCGGTGGCGGCGGCTCGCTGGGCAAGGACGACGTCGGCTTCGCCATGCGCGAACGCCTGCTGCCGATTGCCGCCGTGGCCACGCCGAACCTGCCCGAAGCACGCATTCTCGCCGAACTGCCCGAGGGCACCGCGGACGAGTGCGCCGACAAGCTGCTGCCTTATATCCAGAACCTGCTGATCACCGGCGGCCATGGCGACGAGTCCGAGGTGCACAATCGCCTGTACACCCGCGACGGCCAGCGCCACACCTTCACCTGCCAGCGCCTGCCCGGCAGCTACCACGGCTCGGGCTGCACCCTGGCGAGCACCCTCGCCGGCCGCCTGGCCCTGGGCGAGGAACTGGTGAGCGCGGTGCGCAGTGCACTGGACTACACCTGGCGCACCCTGCGCGACGCGGAAGCGCCCGGTCACGGCCAGTACGTGCCGCGCCGCCTGCCGCTGGACTTCTGCTCTTAATACGCAAGGCGCCCGCCGCAGCGGGCGCGTGAAATCGAGGTAGTGATGAAACTGCGCGGACTCTACGCCATCACCGACAGCCAGCTGCTCGACGGCGGCCGCCTGCTGCCCTACGTCGAAGCCGCCCTGAAGGGCGGCGCCAGACTGCTGCAGTACCGCGACAAGTCCGACGACGCCTCGCGCCGCCTGCGCGAAGCCGAGGCCCTGCGCGACCTCTGCGCTCGCCATGGCGCCACGCTGCTGATCAACGACGACGCCGAACTGGCCGCACGCCTGGGCGTCAGCGTGCACCTGGGGCAGACCGACGGCTCGCTGGCCGCCGCCCGCGCCCTGCTCGGCCGCGACGCAGTCATCGGCGGCACCTGCCACGCCAGCCTCGAGATGGCCGAGAAAGCCATCGCCGAGGGCGCCAGCTACGTCGCCTTCGGCCGCTTCTTCGCCTCCCGGACCAAACCCGGTGCCTCCGCCGCCAGCGTTGAACTGCTGGAACAGGCCAAGGCCCGCTTCAACGTGCCGCTGGTGGCCATCGGCGGCGTGACCCTGGATAACGCGCCGGAGCTGATCGCCCGCGGCGCCGACATGATCGCCGTGATCCACGCCCTGTTCGCCGCCGACTCACCGGCCGAAGTCGAGCAGCGCGCACGCGCCTTCAGCCAACTCTTCGAAACCCGCTGAGCGCCCACGCGCCCGGCCCTTCACAGCTTCGCGAGGTACAGCATGTCCCGTTCCGAAACGCTTTTCGCCAATGCCCAGAAACACATCCCCGGTGGCGTGAACTCGCCGGTGCGCGCGTTCAAGAGCGTCGGCGGCACCCCGCTGTTCTTCAAGCACGCGGAAGGCGCCTACGTGGTGGACGAAGATGACAAGCGCTACGTCGACTACGTCGGCTCCTGGGGCCCGATGATCCTCGGCCACAGCCACCCGGACGTTCTCGATGCCGTGCGCAAGCAGCTCGATCACGGCCTGTCCTACGGCGCACCGACCGCGCTGGAAGTGGAAATGGCCGACCTGGTCTGCTCGCTGGTGCCCTCCATGGACATGGTGCGCATGGTCAGCTCCGGCACCGAAGCCACCATGAGCGCCATCCGCCTGGCCCGCGGCTACACCGGCCGCGACAGCATCATCAAGTTCGAAGGCTGCTACCACGGCCACTCCGACAGCCTGCTGGTGAAAGCCGGCTCCGGCGCCCTGACCTTCGGCGTACCGAACTCCCCGGGCGTGCCGGCGGCCTTCGCCAAGCACACCCTGACCCTGCCCTACAACGACATCGCCGCGGTGGAGAAGACCCTGGCCGAAGTCGGCAAGGACGTGGCCTGCATCATCGTCGAGCCGGTCGCCGGCAACATGAACTGCGTGCCGCCGGCACCGGGCTTCCTCGAAGGCCTGCGCAGCCTGTGCGACAAGCACGGCGTGGTGCTGATCTTCGACGAAGTGATGACCGGCTTCCGCGTGGCCCTGGGCGGCGCCCAGGCGCACTACGGCATCACCCCGGACCTGTCGACCTTCGGCAAGATCATCGGCGGTGGCATGCCGGTGGGCGCCTTCGGCGGCAAGCGCCAGATCATGGAGCAGATTTCCCCGCTCGGCCCGGTCTACCAGGCCGGCACCCTGTCGGGCAACCCGCTGGCCATGGCCGCCGGCCTGACCACCCTGCGCCTGATCAGTCGTCCCGGCTTCCACGACGAGCTGACCACCTACACCACCCGCATGCTGCAGGGCCTGCAGGAGCGCGCCGACGCCGCCGGCATTCCCTTCGTGACCACCCAGGCGGGTGCCGCGATGTTCGGCCTGTACTTCACCGGCGCCGATGCCATCGTCACCTTCGACGACGTGATGACCAGCGACGCGGAACGCTTCAAGCGCTTCTTCCACCTGATGCTGGACGCCGGCATCTACCTGGCCCCGAGTGCCTTCGAGGCCGGCTTCACCTCCATCGCCCACGGCGAAACCGAGCTGAAGCTGACCCTGGACGCCGCCGAGCGCGCCTTCGCCGCCCTCAAGTAAGCTGCTTCAGGCAGTCCCTCGCGAAGGCGCCCAGCCGGGCGCCTTCCGCTCTGCCCCGATGCTTTCAGGGCTTTATCCCCGCGTTACGCCCACCCCGACCAACTTGCCATTTCCAGTAAAAAAACAGAAAAGAAGGTAAAGACTTTGTAAGGAAGCGCCCGCTTATTTCATAATGTGAAGGCTGGCGCATTTCGCTGGCCGGGTTTTACCCGCCCCGATCCTGGAGGCCGTTTCTCCCCATGTACCGTTCCGGTCGCACCCTGCTGGGCTGCCTGTTGCTCGCACTGCCCCTGTTCACTCAGGCGGGCGGCAACTCGCTGCTGATTCCAGCCACCGGACGCTGCACCCTGAACACCGTGCCCGAGCAGCTGCAACAGGCCCTGGCCAGCTGCCAGCAGGCCGCCAACGCCGGCGACGCCCAGGCACAGTTCGAACTGGGGGAATTCTTCTATACCGGCGAACGCGCCCCGCGCGACTTCCAGGCCGCCCTGCACTGGTACGAGAAGGCTTCGCTGCAAGGCCACGCCGACGCACAACTGCGCCTGGGCACCATGTTCTTCCGCGGCGAAGGCGTGAAGGCCAACAACGTGCAGGCCTACATCGTGCTGAAGATGGCCGCGGTGAATGGCGCCGAAGACGCCATGGACAGCGCCGACCTGGTCGCCGAGCAGATGAACAAGGACGAACTGGACATCGCCACCAAGGTGCTTGGGCAGATCTTCCGCAACTACCTGATCGAACTGCAGACCGCCGGCAACTCGCCGTTCTCGCCGCTACCCTGATCTACTCCCCGCGCCCATGTGCTGTAGGAGCGAGCTTGCTCGCGAACAGGGCTAGCCGGCTGACGTCAGTGCTGGGCGGCTCGCGAGCAAGCTCGCTCCTGCAGAAAAGCCGAGCGTCAGTTGTCCTTGCTCGGCATCGGCATGGGGAACGGCATCACGTTACCGCTGGGCTTGGCCTCGCTGATCTTCGCGGTGCCCAGGCGCTCCACTTCGTCGATGCGGATGATCGAATGCAGCGGCACGAAGCTGCGGATGACGCCGTCGAACTGCGCCTTGAGCTTCTCCTCGCTGGGGTCCACCACCACCTGGGTGCGCTCGCCGAAGACGAACTCCTCGATCTCCAGGAAACCCCACAGATCGCTCTGGTAGATCTGCTTGGCATACATCTCGTACACCTGGCCCTGGTTGAGGAAGACCACCTTGTAGATCGGGTTCTCGCGCTTGCTCATGAACGAAGGATGACAGCTTTGCAAAAAGGGCACGCAGCATAGCACAGACAGCCGCCCTCAAGCCCGCCGCTGGTAGATGTCTGCCCCGGGGCTTATAATGCCCGGTCATTTTTTAACCAGAACAAGACAGGTTCCATGGCCAAGAAGCTTTTCATCCAGACCCACGGCTGCCAGATGAACGAGTACGACAGCTCGCGCATGGCCGACCTGCTGGGTGAACACCAGGCCCTGGAAATCACCGAAAAGGCCGAAGACGCCGACGTCATCCTCCTCAATACCTGCTCGATCCGCGAAAAGGCCCAGGAGAAGGTGTTCTCCGAACTGGGCGCCTGGCGCACGCTGAAGCAGCAGAACCCCGACCTGGTGATCGGCGTCGGCGGCTGCGTGGCCAGCCAGGAAGGTGCGGCGATCCGCGAGCGTGCGCCCTACGTCGACGTGGTGTTCGGCCCGCAGACTTTGCACCGCCTGCCGGAAATGATCGACGCCGCCCGCACCACCCGCAAACCGCAGGTGGACGTGTCCTTCCCGGAAATCGAGAAGTTCGACCGCCTGCCCGAGCCCCGCGTCGACGGTCCCACCGCCTTCGTCTCGGTGATGGAAGGCTGCAGCAAGTACTGCACCTTCTGCGTGGTGCCCTACACCCGCGGCGAGGAAGTCAGCCGCCCGTTCGACGACGTGCTCGCCGAGGTGATCCACCTGGCCGAGAACGGCGTGAAGGAAGTCACCCTGCTGGGCCAGAACGTCAACGGCTACCGCGGCCCGACCCATGACGGGCGCATCGCCGACTTCGCCGAGCTGATCCGCGTGGTCGCCGAGGTCGATGGCATCGAGCGCATCCGCTACACCACCTCGCACCCGCTGGAATTCTCCGACTCGCTGATCGCCGCCCACGCCGAAGTGCCGCAGTTGGTGAAGTTCGTCCACCTGCCGGTGCAGGCCGGCTCCGACCGCATCCTCGCGGCCATGAAGCGCAACCATACCGCGCTGGAGTTCAAGTCGCGCATCCGCAAGCTGAAGGCCGCGGTGCCGGACATCTGCATCAGCTCGGATTTCATCATCGGCTTCCCCGGCGAGACCGAGAAGGACTTCGAGCAGACCCTGAAGCTGGTGGAGGACGTCGGCTTCGATTACTCCTTCTCCTTCATCTACAGCTCGCGCCCGGGCACCCCGGCCGCCGACCTGGTCGACGACACCCCGGACGAAGTGAAGAAGCAACGCCTGCTGACGCTTAACAGCCGCCTCAACCACCAGGGTTTCGAGATCAGCCGACGGATGGTCGGCAGCATCCAGCGCATCCTCGTCACCGACTACGCCAAGCGCGACCCCGGCCAGTTGCAGGGGCGCACCGAGAACAACCGCGTGGTCAACTTCCGCTGCGACAATCCGCGCCTGATCGGCCAGTTCGTCGACGTGGAAATCTACGAAGCGCTGCCCAACTCCCTGCGCGCCACCCTGGTGGAAGCCCGCCACTGACAGTGGAAGCAGGACACTGACAAACGACCGTTGAAGACCCCGATGGCGACTGAACTTTCGTCCTCGGTCGCGTGGGGTTATTCTTCGACCATCTCCCTTTGAAGCACGGCGACTTAGACAACACCTTGAACGCCCCCCTGGATATTCATCGTTTCATGCTCGAGCCCTTCGAGGCCCGCAGCTTCGCCAACCTGTGCGGCCAGTTCGACGAACACCTGCACCAGATCGAGAAGCGCCTCGGCATCGAGATCCGCAACCGCGGCAATCAGTTCGAACTGGTCGGCGACCCCGAGCGCACCCAGGCGGCCGAAAACCTCCTGCAACGCCTCTACCGCGAAGTACAGAACGGCACCGAGATGACCCCCGACCTGGTCCACCTGTTCCTGCAGGAGTCCGGCCTGGAAGAACTCTCCGTCGAGCCCGCCGCCCCGCTGGTCACGCTCAAGACCCGCCAGGCGCACATCCGCCCGCGCGGCGCCAACCAGCAGCGCTACGTGAAGGCGATCCTCGACCACGACATCAACTTCGGCATCGGCCCGGCCGGCACCGGCAAGACCTACCTCGCCGTGGCCTGCGCCGTGGACGCCCTGGAGCGCGAGCAGATCCGCCGCATCCTGCTGGTGCGCCCGGCGGTCGAGGCCGGCGAGAAGCTCGGCTTCCTGCCCGGCGACCTGTCGCAGAAGATCGACCCCTACCTGCGCCCGCTGTACGACGCACTGTACGAAATGCTCGGCTTCGAGACCGTGGCCAAGCTGATCGAGCGCCAGGTGATCGAAGTCGCGCCGCTGGCCTACATGCGCGGCCGCACGCTGAGCAACAGCTTCATCATCCTCGACGAAAGCCAGAACACCACGATGGAACAGATGAAGATGTTCCTCACCCGGATCGGCTTCGGCTCCACCGCGGTGATCACCGGCGACGTCACCCAGGTCGACCTGCCCAAGGGCACCCGTTCGGGCCTCAAGCACGTGATGGAAGTGCTGCGCGACGTCCCCGGCATCAGCTTCACCCACTTCAAGTCCAAGGACGTCGTGCGCCACCCGCTGGTGCAGCGCATCGTCGATGCCTACGACGCCTATGAGAACCGCCTCACCGGCGTAGAAGGCCAGGGCAACAAGCATGCTTGAACTGGACCTGCAGGTCGCTTGCGAAGCGGCCGGCCTGCCGAGCGAAGCGCAATTCCGCCACTGGTGCGAACTGGCCCTGCGCCAGCGCCAGAATGATTCGGAACTCACCCTTCGCCTGGTGGACGAAACCGAAGGGCGCGAACTGAACAAGACTTGGCGACACAAGGACTACGCGACCAACGTTCTGTCCTTCCCCGCCGATGTTCCCGATGAGTTGCTGGACATCCCGCTGCTCGGCGACCTGGTGATCTGCGCCCCCGTAGTCACCCGCGAGGCCGCCGAACAGGGCAAGTCCGCCGAGGCCCACTGGGCCCACCTGGTCATCCATGGCTGCCTCCACCTGCTCGGCTACGATCACATCGAAGACGAAGAAGCCGAGGAAATGGAAAGCCTGGAACGCGAATTGCTGGCTGAACTGGGTCACCCGGACCCGTATGCGGCCGACGAAGAATAAAAGCCACCGAGCAAGGAAAAGATGAGCGAAGACCGATCGAGCAATGGGCACAAGTCGTGGTTGGACAAGATCACCCAGGCTTTTGCCCATGAGCCGAGAAACCGCCAGGAGCTGCTTGAGCTGCTGCGCGAAGCCCACGACAACAAGCTGCTGGACAGCGAAGCGTTGTCGATCGTCGAAGGCGCGATCCAGGTGGCGGACCTCCAGGTCCGCGACATCATGATCCCGCGTTCGCAGATGATCTCCATCAAGTCGACGCAGAAGCCTGTCGACTTCCTCCCGGCCATCATCGATGCCGCGCACTCGCGCTACCCGGTGATCGGCGAGAGCCTGGACGACATCATGGGCGTCCTGCTGGCCAAGGACCTGCTGCCGCTGATCCTTCATGACCAGAACCACGCCTTCAACATCAAGGACCTGCTGCGTCCGGCCACCTTCGTGCCCGAGTCCAAGCGCCTGAACGTGCTGCTGCGCGAGTTCCGCGCCAACCGCAACCACATGGCCATCGTCATCGACGAATACGGCGGCGTGGCAGGGCTGGTGACCATCGAGGACGTGCTGGAGCAGATCGTCGGCGACATCGAGGACGAGCACGACGTCGAGGAAGACAGCTACATCAAGCCGCTGCCCAGCGGTGACTTCATCGTCAAGGCGCTGACCCCGGTGGAAGCCTTCAACGACTTCTTCGGCGCGGAATTCTCCGATGAGGAATTCGATACCGTCGGCGGCGTGGTGATGAGCGCCTTCGGCCACCTGCCCAAGCGCAATGAAACCACCGAACTGGGCGGCTTCCGCTTCCGCGTGCTCAACGCGGACAGCCGCCGGCTGCACCTGCTGCGCCTCACCCCGCTGCAGGACTGAGCCACGACGCACCCTGTAGGAGCGGGCCATGCCCGCGATCGCGGACAAAGTCCGCTCCTACAGGTACGCACAAAACACCCCTCGCTGAATTCCTACAGAAAAACCCTCCGCGTCCTGCAACATCCCGCCGCAGTCAGCTCATGGCTTTTGGCTTTCATCCCCATAGCCTACCGTTCGTCTCTCCATTACTCTTGCGCATCGCTTAACCGCAACAAGGATTTCCGATGCGCTGGATCACCCGCCCCGGCCTGCCAGGCCACCTGCTCGCCCTGGCCGCCGGCGCGCTCACCCCGCTGACCCTGGCCCCGTTCGGCTACTGGCCGCTGGCGGTGCTCTCGCTGGCCCTGTTCTACCTCGGCCTGCGCGGCACCACTGCGGGCTCGGCGCTCTGGCGCGGCTGGTGGTACGGCTTCGGCGCCTTCATCGCCGGCACCAGCTGGATCTACTTCAGCATCCACAACTTCGGCGGCGCGTCCGGGCCGCTGGCCGGCTTCCTGGTCGGCGGCTTCAGTGCCGGCGTGGCGTTCTTCTTCGCCCTGCCAGCCTGGGTGTGGGCGAAGTTCTTCCGGCGCAACAATGCGCCGGTCAGCGACGCGCTGGCCTTCGCCGCGCTATGGGTGGTGCTGGAACTGTTCCGCAGCTGGTTCCTCACCGGCTTCCCCTGGCTCTACGCCGGCTACAGCCAGCTGGACGGCCCGCTGGCCGGCCTCGCCCCGCTGGGCGGCGTCTGGCTGGCGTCCTTCGCCATCGCCCTGAGCGGCGCGCTGATCATCAATATCCCGGCCCTGACCCGTCGCCCGGCGCGCCTGGTCACCGGCCTGATCCTGCTGATCGCGCCCTGGGCCGTCGGCCTGGGCTACAAGGGCCACGCCTGGACCACCCCGGCCGGCGCACCGCTGAAGGTCGCCGCGCTGCAGGGCAACATCGCCCAGGAAATGAAGTGGGACCCCAAGGCCATCACCCACCAGCTGGAGCTGTACCGCGACCTGACCGCCGAGCAGAACGACGTCGACCTGATCGTCTGGCCGGAAACCGCCGTGCCGGTGCTCAAGGACCAGGCCACCGGCTACCTGGAGATGATCAACGGCGTCGCCACTGCCAAGAAGGCCGCGCTGATCACCGGGGTACCGGTGCGCGAGAAGAGCACCGAGGGCATTCGCTACTACAACGGCATCACCGTGGTCGGCGACGGCAGCGGCAACTACCTCAAGCAGAAACTGGTGCCCTTCGGTGAATACGTTCCGCTGCAGGACCTGCTGCGCGGCCTGATCACCTTCTTCGACCTGCCCATGTCCGACTTCGCCCGCGGCCCGGCCGACCAGCCGCTGCTCAAGGCCAAGGGTTACTCCGTGGCGCCGTACATCTGCTACGAAGTGGTCTACCCGGAATTCGCCGCCGAACTCGCAGCGCAGAGCCAGCTGCTGCTGACCATCAGCAACGACGCCTGGTTCGGCACCTCCATCGGGCCGCTGCAGCACCTGCAGATGGCGCAGATGCGCGCCCTGGAAGCCGGCCGCTGGATGGTGCGTGGCACCAACAACGGCGTTACCGCGCTGATCGACCCGTTCGGCAAGCTGGCGGTGCAGATTCCCCAGTTCCAGCAAGGCGTGCTGCGCGGCGAAGTGGTGCCGATGCAGGGCCTGACGCCGTACCTGAAGTGGCGCGTCTGGCCGCTGGCGATCCTCAGCGCCGTGCTGCTGGTGTGGGCGCTGGTACGCCGCCGTACGCACCCGGAAGAGCGCCGACTGTTCGGCTGATTCCAACGAAAAGGGCCTCATTGCGAGGCCCTTTTTCATTCTGGGTGCTGGAGTTTCCGTAGGAGCGGACTCTGTCCGCGATAGGTCCGCATCGCGCCGGATGCCATCGCGGACGGAGTTCCCTCCTACAAGAGCCCGCTCCTGCAAAAGCCCGCTAGCGGTAAAACAACCGATACCCCACCAACCCGATCCCCTCGTTGAGCAACTGCCCGCTCTGCCAGATCGCCCGCCCTTCCGGCAGCCAGCCGCCCATGGGCACTACATCGTCCGTACCGATATAGCCCGAGGGGGCCGGCAGCACTTCCAGTCCGACCTTCTCGAAGCTCCAGATCGAGCGCGGCATGTGAATGGCGCTGGTGACCAGCACCACCCGTCTGACACCCGCCTCGCGCAGCATGTCGGCGCTGAACTGCGCATTTTCCCAGGTCGTGCGGCTGCGCCCTTCTTCCCAGCGCGCTGGCACGCCGTAATCGTCCAGCAGGCTCTGCGCCATGATCCGTGCCTCGGAAGGTGGCGTGCCGTAGTGCAGACCTCCGGAGGTCAGCACCGGCAGGCCGCTGGCCCTGGCCAGGCGTGCGGCATAGCGAATACGCTCGCGGGCCATCAGGCCGGGCTGGTCCTCATCCCAGGCGCGATCGCCGCGTACCCGGCCGGCGCCGAGCACCACGATGGCCTCGGCGCGCTGCGCCAGCCCCGCCCACTCCGACTGTTGCAGCGCTTGCTGCGGCTCCAGCTGGCGCGCGCCCCACTCCACCGTCACCGGCAGACTCATCACCAGCAGGCCGAGGAAACCGGAAAAGAAGCAGCACACCGACAAGCGCGGATAACGCCGGCGCAGTACGAAGCCCAGCAGGAGCAACAGCAGCAGCACTCCCGGCGGCATGAAAATCTGTTTGAGGATGAAGCGGACAGGCATTGGCGACTCCTTGTCGAGGCGCCAAGCCTAACGGATCGAAGGGATATCAGCGTGCTTTGGCGTTGCGGAACAACTGCGAACCGCAGGACGTGCAGGGCAACACGCCCTGATTGCGACTCCAGGCCACCGGCGAGCCGCACAAGGCGCATTGCAGCTGCTGCGGGCGCGCCACCAGGCGCGGGCGGCTGGGCGGCGCCGGTTGGCGCACATGCCGCGGCACACGGGCCGGGGCACGCTCCAGCAGCGCAAGCTCCTCCGCTGCGGCATGCCAGCCACGCAGCCAGTTCACATCCTGATCAAGATACGCCCGGATCAACTCCATCTCTGCACTGCTCAGACCGCGCAACTCCAGTTCCACGGGGCATTCATCACGTAGTCGCTCTGCGGTATCAGCCTCATCCAGGGCCAGCGCGAGCCGTTGCAACAACCGTTCATACAGACCGGAACCCGAAGCACTTGCGCGATGCAGCTCAGCCATCAGTCACCTCAAGACAGGCGGAAACCTCCCGCCCTCAGGCAAAGCTTAGCGGCCCACCCCGTGCCACACCGAGCGCGCGACAAACGGCGCGGGCTACCGGCTCGGGTGGGGGTCATGTATGCTACGAGGCTTTCTGTAGCCGCCTGCCCCGTGTCTTCCCAGGGGTCGGTTCAGCGCAAGGGCCACTCGACCTTCCTGGCTGCACAATTCTTTTCCGTACAGGTTCAAATCGCGCCATGCACGAGCAATATCAGCCTCTCGAGATCGAATCCCAGGCCCAGAACTTCTGGAACGAACACAACTCCTTCCGCGTCGACGAAGTCGCCGGCAAGGAGAAGTTCTACTGCCTGTCGATGTTCCCGTATCCGAGCGGCAAGCTACACATGGGGCACGTGCGCAACTACACCATCGGTGACGTGATCAGCCGCTACCACCGCATGCAGGGCAAGAACGTCCTGCAGCCGATGGGCTGGGACGCCTTCGGCATGCCGGCGGAAAACGCCGCGATGAAGAACAACGTCGCACCGGCGGCCTGGACCTACGACAACATCGCCTACATGAAGTCCCAGCTCAACAGCCTGGGCCTGGCGATCGACTGGTCCCGCGAAGTCACCACCTGCAAGCCGGACTACTACCGCTGGGAGCAGTGGCTGTTCACCCGCCTGTTCGAGAAGGGCGTGATCTACCGCAAGAACGGCACCGTGAACTGGGACCCGGCGGACCAGACCGTACTGGCCAACGAGCAGGTCATCGACGGCCGTGGCTGGCGTTCGGGCGCGCTGATCGAGAAGCGCGAAATCCCGATGTACTACTTCAAGATCACCGCCTACGCCGAAGAGCTGCTGTCCAGCCTCGACGACCTGCCGGGCTGGCCGGAACAGGTCAAGACCATGCAGCGCAACTGGATCGGCAAGTCCCGCGGCATGGAGATCGCCTTCCCCTACGACCAGGCTTCCATCGGCGAAGCCGGCCAGCTGAAGGTCTTCACCACCCGTCCTGACACCCTGATGGGCGCCACCTACGTCGCCGTGGCCGCCGAGCACCCGCTGGCCACCCTGGCCGCCGAGCGCGATCCGTCGCTGCAGGCGTTCATCGACGAGTGCAAGCGCGGCGGCGTCGCCGAAGCCGACATCGCCACCCAGGAGAAGAAAGGCGTCGCCACTTCCCTGTTCGTCGAGCACCCGCTGACCGGCGACAAACTGCCGGTATGGATCGCCAACTACGTCCTGATGACCTACGGCGAAGGCGCCGTGATGGCCGTGCCGGGTCACGACGAGCGCGATTTCGAGTTCGCCAACAAATACGCCCTGCCGATCCAGCAAGTGATCGCCCAGGTCGGTGCCGACAACGACTTCGAGCCGACCGTCTGGAAAGAGTGGTACGGCCTGAAGGACGAGAGCGTCATCACCGTTAACTCCGGCAAGTACGACGGCCTCGGCTACCAGGCCGCGTTCGACGCCATCGGCGCCGACCTCGACGCCAAGGGCCTCGGCCAGCAGCGCACCCAGTTCCGCCTGCGCGACTGGGGCATCAGCCGCCAGCGCTACTGGGGCTGCCCGATCCCGATCATCCATTGCGACACCTGCGGCGACGTGCCGGTCCCGGCCGACCAGCTGCCGGTGGTCCTGCCCGAAGACGTGGTGCCGGACGGCGCCGGTTCGCCGCTGGCCAAACTGCCGTCGTTCTACGAGTGCAGCTGCCCGAAATGCGGCCAGCCGGCCAAACGCGAAACCGACACCATGGACACCTTCGTCGAGTCGTCCTGGTACTTCGCCCGCTACGCCTGCCCGCAGTTCGAAGACGGCATGCTGGACAAGAAGGCCGCCAACTACTGGCTGCCGGTCGACCAGTACATCGGCGGCATCGAGCACGCCATCCTCCACCTGCTCTACGCGCGCTTCTTCCACAAGCTGATGCGCGACGAAGGCCTGATCGACTCCGACGAGCCGTTCAAGAACCTGCTGACCCAGGGCATGGTGGTTGCCGAGACCTACTACCGCGTCGCCGCCAACGGTGGCAAGGAATGGTTCAACCCGGCCGACGTGGAAGTCGAGCGTGATGCCAAGGCCAAGGTCATCGGCGCACGCCTGAAGACCGACGGCCTGCCGGTGGAAATCGGCGGCACCGAGAAGATGTCCAAGTCCAAGAACAACGGCGTGGACCCCCAGGCCATGATCGACGCCTACGGCGCCGACACCTGCCGCCTGTTCATGATGTTCGCCTCGCCGCCGGACATGAGCTGCGAATGGTCCGACTCCGGCATCGAGGGCGCCAACCGATTCCTGCGCCGCGTCTGGCGTCTGGCCCAGGCCCACGTCAACGCAGGCCCCGCCGGCGCCGTGGACAAGTCCGCGCTGGACGACGCACAGAAGGCCATTCACCGCGCCATCCACCTGGCCATCCGCCAGGCCAGCCAGGACGTAGGCCAGCACCACAAGTTCAACACCGCCATCGCCGCCGTGATGACCCTGATGAACGTGCTGGAGAAGGCCCCGGCCGAATCCGCCGCTGACCGCGCCCTGCTGCAGGAAGGCCTGGAAACCGTCACCCTGCTGCTCGCCCCGATCACCCCACACATCTGCCACGTGGTCTGGCAGGAGCTGGGCAAGGACGGCGCCGTCATCGACGCCAGCTGGCCGCAGGTCGACGAAGCCGCCCTGGTGCAGGACAGCCTGCAGCTGGTGGTACAGGTCAACGGCAAGCTGCGCGGTCACATCGAAATGCCCGCCAGCGCCAGCCGCGAGGACGTCGAAGCGGCCGCCCGCGCCAACGAAAACGTGCTGCGCTTCACCGACGGCCTGACCATCCGCAAGGTCATCGTGGTGCCTGGCAAGCTGGTCAATATCGTCGCCAACTAAAAGCAACGCTGGAAAAGACCCATTCGCCCGTGGCACCTTCGCCACGGGCATACCGGATCAACAGGAGTGAGGGAAGCTTGATGAAACGTATCCTGACCAGCCTCGCGCTGATCGGCCTGGCCAGCGTGCTGAGCGCCTGCGGTTTCCAACTGCGTGGCCTGGGCGATACGAACTTTGCGCTCAAGGAAATCGACGTGAGTGCGCGCAACGCCTATGGGGAAACCGTTACCCAGCTCAAGCAGCTGCTTGAAGGCAGTGGCGTGAAAGTCATCTCGCGTGCGCCGTACCACCTGATTCTCGCCCGCGAAGATGTGACCCAGCGTAGCGTCAGCTACACCAGCTCGGCGCGCAGTGCGGAAAACGAACTGACCAACACCCTGGACTACGAGATCCGTGGTACCGACAACCTGCTGCTGCTCGCCAGCCAGGTTCAGGTGCGCAAGGTTTATGTGCAGGACGAGAACAACCTGATCGGCTCCGATCAGGAAGCCGCGCAGATTCGTGAAGAGATGCGTCGTGATCTGGTCCGGCAGATGGCCATGCGCCTGCAAATGATCACCCCGGCCCAGCTCAACGACCTGCAGGCCAAGGCCGAAGCCAAGGCCAAGGCCGAAGCCGACGCGATGAAGGCCGCGGACGAGGCTGCGAAGTCTCAGCCGCAGCAATCCCCGATCGAATTCCCGAAAGCGCAGTAAGCGACAAGGGGCCGGCCAAACCGGCCCCTTTCTCATCATGAAGCTCAATCCCGGACAACTCGCCAAGCAGCTGCAAGGCAACCTCGCGCCCGTCTACGTGGTCAGCGGCGACGAACCGTTGCTCTGCCAGGAAGCCTGCGACGCCATCCGTGCCGCCTGCCGCCAGCGCGATTTCGGCGAACGCCAGGTGTTCAACGCCGAAGCCAACTTCGACTGGGGTCAGCTGCTCGAAGCCGGCGCCAGCCTCTCGCTGTTCGCCGAAAAGCGCCTGATCGAGCTGCGCCTGCCTTCCGGCAAACCCGGAGACAAGGGCGCGGCGATCCTCCAGGAATACCTGCAGCGCCCGCCGGAAGACACTGTCCTGCTGGTCAGCCTGCCCAAGCTCGACGGCAGCACGCAGAAGACCAAATGGGCCAAGGCCCTGATCGACGGCGATGCTGCCCAGTTCATCCAGATCTGGCCGATCGACGTGCACCAGCTACCGCAGTGGATTCGCCAGCGCCTGTCCCAGGCCGGCCTCGCTGCCAGCCAGGAAGCCGTTGACCTGATCGCTGCGCGCGTCGAAGGCAACCTGCTGGCCGCCGCCCAGGAAATCGAAAAGCTCAAGTTGCTCGCCGACGGCCAGCAGATCGACGCCGACACCGTACAGGCCGCCGTGGCGGACAGCGCGCGCTTCGACGTCTTCGGCCTGATCGACGCCGCCCTCAACGGCGAAGCCGCCCACTGCCTGCGCATGCTCGAAGGCCTGCGCGGCGAAGGCGTGGAGCCACCGGTGATCCTCTGGGCCCTGGCCCGGGAAGTCCGCGTGCTCGCCAGCCTCGCCCAGCAATTCAATCAGGGCGTCCCGCTGGACAAGGCCTTCAGCCAGGCCCGCCCGCCCATCTGGGACAAGCGCCGCCCATTGATGAGCAAGGCCCTGCAGCGACACACCGCGCAGCGCTGGAACCAGATGCTGCAGGATGCCCAACTGATCGACGCACAGATCAAGGGCCAGGCCCCCGGCAACGTCTGGAACAGCCTCGCCCGCCTCGCCCTGCTGGTCGCCGGGCAGCGCATCAGCCTGCCTTCGGCCTGACAGCCATTCCCCTGTAGGAGCGGGCCATGCCCGCGATCGTGCGCATCGCGCGCTCCTGCAGGTCAGCTCGCCATTCCTCTTACGCGTAGGAAGCAAGCCTGCTCACGAACCGCGCCACCCCCTGAGCGCCAGCTCACTCCCACTTGCGCACCTGGCGCACCTCCACGCAGCCCAGCCGCCCCGGCGGAATCTTCGCGGCGATGCGCTCAGCCTCCTCCAGGCTCTGCGCCTCGATCAGGTAGAAGCCGCCCAGTTGCTCGCGCGTCTCGGCAAAGGGCCCGTCGGTCACCGCCAGCTTGTCGCCCTGCCCGCGCAGCGTACGCCCGGTAGGCGTCGGCAGCAGAGCATTGGCGGCAATGTAGTTGCCGCTGCGACGCAGTTGTTCGCTGTAGGTCATGCACTCGTCGACGATGCCGCGCAGCTCGGCCTCCGGCAGCTCGGCTGCCTTGCGCTCGTCGAAGTAGATCATGCAGAGAAATTTCATCGCCCTTGTCCTCGTTCTTGTCCGTATTGTCAGAAAGGTCCGTCGCCCAGATTAGCCCCGAAAGGCCACCCCACGCCTTGGCCCGCTCGCCGACTGACCAAAGGCATTGGACACTCGCGCCAGATGGGCGGAAGATGCGCGCGCCGGCAACGGCGCCGGTCTCAACGAGGAAAGACAGATGGCGAAGAAAACCAAACGGCCGAACAAGGCCAAGTCCCTGGTCGCACAACCGCTGTTCCGCAGCCGCCAGGAACAGCCGCTCAAAGGCAAAGGCAGCTACCGCCGCGAAGCCTCCCGAAATTGGGAGGCTTCTTCGCTTCTGGCGGCCTGAAATCCGCAGAAAACCTGAACCACCCCCGCCTTTCGCTTTCAACCGGACAGCCAAGCCCTGGAGGTCCACCATGAAAGCGTCCCTGCTAGTCGCCATCCTCGCCCTCCCTTTCAGCCTGTCCGCCCACGCGTTCTGCTCCGACCAGGAAGCCGAAGCCAAGGGCAAGCAAGTCGCCGCCAAGGTCACCGAAGTCACCCGCAGCGATCCCCAGCGTGCGCAGAAGCTCAACGAAAAGCTCGCCGAGATGAAGAAGTCCCGCTCCAGCGAACAGCGCCCGGACGACTGCGCCGCCTATGACGATATGCTCAAGGAACTGAACCAGAGCGCGCCGAAGGTCGATCAGGAAACGGGCAACAAGCCCAGGCAGTAGCTGCTGCTCCCTGCAGGAGCAGGCCGCTGTTCAGAAGCGCATGAGGCGCGCCTGCACAGGACAGCATGCCGCACCACCCGACGGCTGCCCTGCTGTCCGGGGAATTTTCGCGTACTCGCGTCATCGAATCTGCACACCCGCCGCTTCTGTCCAACGCAGACGCGTCACAGTGACCATGTTAAGGTGGCCCCTCTGCTGCCAGTTCCCGAGGAGAGCAATGCGCAAGCCTGTTTCACCTGTTGTCGGCCAACGCTGCCTGCTCGTCGCCGCCCTGTCCCTGGCCAGCTTCGGCCTGCTGACCTCCTGCACCGAGCCGCCGCCCAAGGGCGCCGCCGTTGAACATGCACAACCCACGCAGAGCTTCGCCCAGTGGCGCGACGGCTTCCGCGCGCAGGCGCTGGCCGCCGGCATCAACGCGCAGACCTTCGACACTGCCTTCGAAGGTATCGAACCAGACGACTCGGTCGTCACCGCCGACCGCAGCCAGCCTGAGTTCAGCCGCCCAGTCTGGCAGTACCTGGAAAGCGCTGTGTCCCCCGCACGGGTACGCAATGGCCAGGACCGACTGCTACAGAATGTCGAGGTGCTGCAACGCATCGACAGCGCTTACGGCGTGGACCGCGAAGCCGTCGTGGCGATCTGGGGCATGGAGAGTAATTTCGGCCAGCAGATGGGCAGCAAGAACGTCATTCGCTCCCTCGCCACCCTGGCTTATGAAGGCCGCCGCCCGGACTTTGGCCGAGACCAGCTGATCGCCGCACTGCAGATCCTCCAGCACGGCGACGTGCCGGCCAGCAACATGATTGGCTCCTGGGCAGGCGCCATGGGCCAGACCCAGTTCATCCCGACCACCTACAACCAATATGCCGTGGACTTCGACGGTGACGGCCGGCGCGACATCTGGGGCTCATCTCCCGACGCCCTGGCCTCCACCGCCAACTACCTGAAGACGTCCGGCTGGCAACGCGGGCAGACCTGGGGCTTCGAGGTACGCCTGCCGCAGGGCTTCGACTACGCCCTGGCGGAAATGAGCATCCGCAAACCCATGGCCGAATGGCTGCGCCTGGGCGTGCGACCCGCCAGCGGCACCCTGCCCTCGGACCCGCAGGCCAGTGTCTCGCTGGTGCTTCCAGCAGGCTATCGAGGCCCTGCATTCCTGGTAACGGACAACTTCCGCGCCATCCTCAAGTACAACAATTCCACCTCCTACGCCCTGGCCGTGGGCCTGCTGGCCGACAGCTTCAAGGGTGGCGGCCAACTGGCCGGGCGATGGCCGGTGGAAGACGCCCCGCTGAGCCGCAGCGAGCGCATTGAGCTCCAGCAGCTACTGACTGACCGGGGGCTGGCCCCCGGCACCGTAGACGGCATCATTGGCGCCAACACACGCAAGGCCATCCGAGCCTTCCAACAGTCCACCGGCCAGCCAGCCGATGGCTACCCCACCGCACCTCTGCTGCTGCAGTTGCGCAACTCGCACTGACCCATCGAAACGAAAAAAGGCGCCCTAGGGCGCCTTTTCTCAGAGAGCGTCTGCTCAGCCGATCTTGGTACCGTGCGCCTGCTGGTCGGCGTGGTACGAGGAGCGTACCAGCGGGCCGGAAGCGACGTTCTTGAAGCCCATCTTCTCGCCTTCCTCGGCGAACCAGGCGAAGGTGTCCGGGTGGACGAAGCGCTGCACCGGCAGGTGGTTGCGCGAGGGCTGCAGGTACTGGCCGAGGGTCAGCATGTCGATGTCGTGCTCGCGCATGCGCTGCATGACTTCGATGACTTCCTCGTCGGTCTCGCCCAGGCCGAGCATCAGGCCGGACTTGGTCGGTACGTGGGGGACCATCTGCTTGAACTTCTGCAGCAGGTCGAGCGACCACTCGAAGTCGGAGCCCGGACGGGACGACTTGTACAGGCGCGGCACGGTTTCCAGGTTGTGGTTGAACACATCCGGCGGCTCGTTGGCGGTGATCTCCAGAGCGATGTCCATCCGCCCGCGGTAGTCCGGGACCAGGGTTTCCAGCTGCACGCCGGGGGACAGCTTGCGGATTTCGCGCAGGCAGTCGGCGAAGTGCTGGGCACCGCCGTCGCGCAGGTCGTCGCGGTCCACCGAGGTGATCACCACGTACTTCAGACGCAGGTCAGCGATGGCGATGGCGAGGTTGGTCGGCTCATCGACATCCAGCGGCTTCGGACGGCCGTGGCCGACGTCGCAGAACGGGCAACGACGGGTGCAGATGTCGCCCATGATCATGAAGGTCGCGGTGCCGCCGGAGAAGCACTCGCCCAGGTTCGGGCAGGAGGCCTCTTCGCAGACGCTGTGCAGCTTGTGCTTGCGCAGCAGTTGCTTGATGCGGTCGACCTCGGGGGAAACGGGGATGCGCACGCGAATCCAGTCGGGCTTCTTCGGCAGTTCGTCGGTGGGAATGATCTTCACCGGAATGCGCGCGACCTTCTCGGCGCCGCGCAGCTTGACGCCGACTTCCACCTTGCCCGGCTTGGCGGCCGGAGCAGCCTGGCCGGAATTCTCCACAACAGTGCTCATCTAGGTTGGATCCCGCCCGTTAGGGTCTTCTGTGCCGCGTAGCCAAGGCGTTCGACGAGTTCGCCACGCAGGCGCTCGCGCACATCGGCCAATGCGATGGGGCCGGCCAGCTGACTCAGCTGGGTCATGGCCATGCCTGCGTAACCGCAGGGATTGATGCGTCGAAAGGGTTCCAGGTCCATGTCCACGTTGAGGGCCAGGCCATGGAAGGAACGGCCGTTGCGGATACGCAGGCCGAGGGATGCGATCTTCGCGCCGTCCACATAGACGCCCGGAGCGTCGGGTTTGGACACAGCGGTGACGCCGTAACTGTCCAGCAGGCCGATGAGGCTCTGCTCGATGCGCGAAACCAGGTCGCGCACGCCAATGCCGGAGCGGCGCACGTCGAGCATCAGGTAAGCGACCAGCTGGCCGGGGCCGTGGTAGGTCACCTGGCCGCCGCGGTCGACCTGGACGACCGGGATGTCGCCGGGGAACAGCACGTGCTCGGCCTTGCCGGCCTGGCCCTGGGTGAACACCCGCTCGTGTTCGAGCAGCCAGACTTCATCGGGCGTGACGGGCTCGCGCTCGGCGGTGAAGCGCTGCATGGCGTGCCAGGTCGGCTCGTAAGGAAGGATTCCCAGCTCACGAAAGCCCAGCGTTTCGCCCATCAGAGCACCATGTGGACGCGGCCGGTGGCGCGCAGGTCTTTATGGATGTTCTGCAATTGGTCGACGCCGGTGGCGGTGATCAGCACCTGTACGGAGAGGAAGCGGCCGTTGCGGCTGTCACGGGTGACCAGGGTAGTGATGTCGAGGTCCGGAGCATGACGCTGGATGACTTCGACGACCAGGTCGGGGAAGCCTTCGCCGGCGTCGCCGATGACCTTGATCGGGTAGCGTTCGCAGGGGAACTCGATCTTCGGTGCGGGCTGTTCGCTGGTGTCGACGGAATCAGGGGTATCAGTCATGGCTCTCGCGGGCGTGTGGCCCGCCTCCGCATGAGCGTCCGGGATGGGGGCGCTCCGGGTGGATCGGACGACGGCCGCCGGGCCACAGGGGACCAGGCAGTCGCAGGCGGGCATTTTACCCGAGTTTGCGACTGCGCGGGCGGGTCAATCCCGGTCTTGTATACAAAAGTACAAGACCGGGACGGGCGGTCAGTTGAACAGGCCGTAGAAGAACAGGCGGATGCTGTCCCAGATACGGCGGAAGAAGCCGCCTTCTTCCACGGCATTCAGCGCGACCAGGTCGGAGGTACGGACGACCTTGTCACCCAGCTTGACCTCGACCTTGCCGATCACCTGGCCCTGCTGGATCGGTGCCATCAGGTTCGGCTCGACCACCATGTTGGCCTGCAGCTGCTTGAGCTGGCCGCGCGGCACGGTCATGGTCAGGTCTTCGGACAGGCCGGCTTTGACTTCGTGCTCGGAGCCTTTCCAGACCATGGCCTTGGTCAGCTCGGCGCCCTTCTTGTAGAAGGTCTGCGATTCGAAGAAACGGAAGCCGTAGGTCAGCAGCTTCTGGGTCTCGGCGGCGCGGGCCTGTTCGCTGTTGGTGCCGAACACCACGGCGATCATGCGCTGGCCGTCGCGCACCGCGGAAGCCACCAGGCAGTAGCCGGCTTCGTCGGTGTGGCCGGTCTTCAGGCCATCGACGGTCTTGTCGCGCCACAACAGCAGGTTGCGGTTGGGCTGCTTGATGTTGTTCCAGAAGAACTCTTTCTGCGCGTAGATGGCGTAGTGGGTCGGCTCGCCGTAGATGATGGCGCGGGCCAGGGTGGCCATGTCCTTGGCGGACGAGTAGTGGTCCGGGTTGGGCAGGCCGGTGGCGTCCATGAAGTGGGAGTTGGTCATGCCCAGCTTCTGCGCGGTGGTGTTCATCATGTCGGCGAAGGCGTCTTCGCTGCCGGCGATGTGCTCGGCCAGGGCGACGGAGGCGTCGTTGCCCGACTGGATGATGATGCCGTGCAGCAGGTCGCTCACCGAAACCTGGGAGCCGACCTTGATGAACATGCGCGAGCCGCCGGTGCGCCAGGCGTGTTCGCTGACGGTGACCAGGTCGGACTCGGCGATGCGGCCGCCTTCGATTTCCTTGGTGGCGATGTAGGCGGTCATCAGCTTGGTCAGGCTGGCGGGCGGCAGGCGCTCGTCACCGGCGTTCTCGACCAGGATGTTGCCGCTGGCGCCGTCCATCAGCACCCAGGCCTTGGCGGCGAGCTGCGGGGCGGCGGGAACGACTTCCGCTGCCCAGCTGGCCACGGGGGCGCTGAACAACACGAGCAAGGACAGGCGTTTGGCGAAGTTGAAGATGTTCATCCGTCTCTCTGGGGTTCACTAATGGTCAAACAATCCCCTGGGGGGACACTCGTTGCCGCGGCCTCTGCGTGCCGCTGCGGCCCGTGCGGTGGAATCTCAGTCCAGGCGCACGAGCTTGGGTTGGCCAAGGTTGGCCACGCGGATGCTGTCCTGCATCCGGCTTGCTTCATCCTGCGTTCCGATCGGTCCCAGGCGCACTCGGTACAAGGTCTGCTGGTTGACCACGACCGAGCTGATAAAGGATTTCGCCCCCGTCAGGCCGCCGACCTTCTCCTTGAGAAGCTCCGCAGCGTCCGGGTTGGCGAAGGCACCCACCTGGAGATACAGGCCATCGGCTGGTAATGAAGCGTTTTTTTTTGAGTCGATCTGGACCGGTGCCACAGGCGCGGCGTGCTGCGCCGGCGGCGGGGTGTAGGTTTCGATGGGCTGGGCCATGGCGACCGCCTGCGGCTGCGCGGCAGGCTGCGAAGCCATCTTCGGCAGGGCCATGATCATCGGCGGCTGCTTGCCCTGGGAGGCCCACCAGCGGTCGGGATCGATGCCCTCGACCTTCACGTGGGCGGTGCCGGTCTCGGCGTAGCCGAGCTTCTTGGCGGCGGCGAAGGACAGGTCGATCACCCGGTCGGAATAGAACGGGCCTCGGTCGTTGACGCGGACGATGACGCTCTTGCCGTTGTCCAGGTTGGTCACGCGGACGTAGCTGGGCAGCGGCAGGGTCTTGTGCGCGGCGGTCATGCCGTACAGATCGTACTGCTCGCCGTTGGCGGTGGCCTGGCCGTGGAACTTGGTGCCGTACCAGGACGCGGTGCCGACCACGCTGTAGGTATTCGCGTTGTTCAGCGGATAGTAGGTCTTGCCCAGCACGGTGTAGGGGTTGTTCTTGAACGGCCCGTTGTGCGGCATCGGCACGGCATCGGGGATGCGCGAGACGTCGACGTCCCACCAGGGCGCACCGTCGCGGTGCGGGCGGTTGTAATCATAAGGACCGGAGATGCCGCTGCTGGCCACCGGCTGCTGCTGGGGCGCACGGTTGCCGGTACAGCTGGCGAGGAACACGGTGCTCAGGCCAACGCAGGCGGCCAGCGACCAGAGGCCGGGACTTGCGATTCGCTTGCTCAATGGACACCTCGTGCCTTGGCGATCTCGCCGGCCAGCTGATGGACCGCCATGGCGTACATGGCGCTGCGGTTGTAACGGGTGATCACGTAGAAGTTCGGCAGGCCGACCCAGTACTCGGTGCCCTGTGCGCCTTCCAGGCGCATGGCGGTCACCATCAGGTCGTCGCGGATCACGTCATGGGTTCGCCAGCCCTGAGAGCGTAGCTGACCGAGGTTCATCTGCGGCTCCAGGCCCTGGGTGAGCGCGTCTTCGGCGGTGGAGGTGCCGATTTCCGCCTGCGACACCACCGGCTCTCCGGTATGCCAGCCGTGCTGCTTGAAGTAGTTGGCGACGCTGCCGATGGCATCGGTGGGGTCGCTCCAGATATTGATGTGGCCGTCGCCGTCGAAGTCCACGGCATAGGCGCGGAAGCTGCTCGGCATGAACTGCGGCAGGCCCATGGCGCCGGCATAGGAGCCGGTCAGGCTGAGCGGGTCGACCTGCTGTTCGCGGGCCAGCAGCAGGAACTGCTTGAGCTCCTTGCGGAAGAAGTCGGCGCGCGGCGGGTAGTCGAAGCCCAGGGTGGACAGTGCGTCCATCACCTTGAAGTTGCCGGTATTGCGGCCGAAGAAAGTCTCCACGCCAATGATGGAGACGATGTACTGGGCCGGCACGCCGTATTCCTGCTCGGCGCGGGCCAGGGCCTCGGCGTTCTGGTTCCAGAAGTCCACGCCGCGGTTGATGCGCGCGTCGGTGACGAAGATCGGGCGGTATTCCTTCCAGGTCTTCACCCGTTCGGCGGGGCGCGAGATGGCGTCGAGGATGGACTGCTTGCGCTCCACGTCGTGGAAGAGGCCCATGAGCTGCTCGCCGGCGAAGCCGTAGTCACGGGTCATTTCGCTGACGAACTCGGCGACCTGGGGCGAACCATCGTAGTCGCCCGCGCCAGCAGCGCCGGACATGCCGATCGCCCCCGCGATTCCGACCCAATGCACCCCCCTGGCAGCCCAGGCGCGCAGTACTTGCATTCCTTTCTTCACTCTTGTCATCAAACCTGGGCGATCCACTTCCGGTGGGTGTGAATCGACATCAAAACGCCGAACCCTGACATCAGGGTCACCAGCGAAGTTCCGCCGTAACTGATAAAGGGCAGCGGTACCCCCACCACTGGCAACAGTCCGCTGACCATACCAATGTTGACGAACACATACACGAAGAAGGTCATGGTGATACTGCCGGCAAGCAGCTTGCCGAACAGCGTCTGTGCCTGCGCCGTGATCACCAGCCCCCGGTAGATCACCAGCAGGTACAGCACCAGCAGGAGGCAGACACCAACCAGGCCGAACTCTTCGCCGAGCACGGCAATGATAAAGTCCGTGTGGCTTTCGGGCAAAAAATCCAGATGGGACTGCGTGCCCAGCAGCCAGCCCTTGCCGAATACGCCGCCCGAACCGATTGCCGCTTTGGACTGGATGATGTTCCAGCCGGTGCCCAGCGGATCGCTTTCCGGGTCGAGGAAGGTCAGCACGCGCTGCTTCTGGTAGTCGTGCATGACGAAGTACCACATGCCCACGGCGACCGGCACCGCAGCCGACACGGCCATGATGATCCAGCGCCAGCGCAGCCCGCCGACGAACAGCACGAAGGAGCCGGAGGCCAGCACCAGCATGGCGGTACCCAGGTCCGGCTGCTTGAGGATCAGCACGAAGGGCACGACGATCAGCGCCAGGCCCACCACGCTGTGCTTGAAGCCCGGCGGCAGCGAGCGCTTGGACAGGTACCAGGCGATGGTCATGGGCATCAGCAGCTTCATGAATTCCGCCGGCTGGAAGCGGATCACCCCTGGAATGTTGATCCAGCGGGTCGCGCCCATGGCGTTGTGGCCCATCACGTCCACCACCACCAGCAGCGCCACGCCGATCAGGTAGCCCAGCGGCACCCAGCGGGCGAGGAAGCGCGGCTCGATCTGCGCCAGCACGAACATCGCGCCCAGGCCCAGGCCGAACGACGAGGCCTGCTTGATCAGCAGGTCCCAGCTCTTGCCGCTTGCGGAATAGAGGACGAACAGGCCGACCGAGCCGAGGGTCACCAGCAGCAGGAGCAGCAGGCCGTCGATATGCAGGCGCTGCAACAGGCTGGAGCGCCGCTTCATCACGTCTTCGCTGGACAGCGTGCGGTCGAAATTTCCGTTCATGGTCATGGTTTGGGCGCCTCCGCCGTGGTCTGCGGTGCGTATTCGGCCTTGAGCTTGCCGGTCTCGTCGAGCAACCAGGCGTCGGTCACGGCCTTGAGTACGGGGGCAGCAACGCCGGAGCCGGACTCGCCGTTCTCCACCATTACCGCCACGGCGATCTGCGGGTTGTCTGCCGGCGCGAAGCCGACGAACAAGGCATGGTCGCGGTGGCGCTCGAGCAGCTTGGAGCGGTTGTACTTCTCGCCCTGCTTGATCGCGACGACCTGCGCGGTACCGGACTTGCCGGCGATGCGGTAGACGGACGTGGCGCCGACCTTGTGCGCGGTGCCGCGAGCCCCATGGACTACCTGCTGCATACCGTAGTCCACCAGGTTCCAGTTGTTCGGGTCCTTGAGCTTGATATCCGGCATCGGGTCCTCGTCGACCGGCGGCTTGCCGTCGATGGTCCTGGCCAGGTGCGGACGGATCCATTTGCCCTTGTTGGCCAGCAGCGCGGTCATCTGCGCCAGCTGCAGCGGGGTGGCCTGCATGTAGCCTTGGCCGATGCCGAGAATCAGGGTTTCACCGGGGAACCAGGCCTGTCGGCGCAGCGCGCGCTTCCACTGGCGCGACGGCATCAGGCCTTCCGCTTCGCCGTACATGTCCAGGGCGACCCGCTGGCCGAAGCCGAACTCGCTCATGTAGTCGTGCAGGCGGTCGATCCCCAGCTTATGCGCGAGGTCGTAGAAGTAGGTGTCGTTGGAGCGCATGATCGCGGTCTCCAGGGTCACCCAGCCGTCGCCCATGCGGTTCCAGTTGCGGTACTTGTGGTCGTAGTTCGGCAGTTGGTAATAGCCGGGGTCGAACACTCGGCTGGTGGGCGTCACGACGCCTGCATCGAGGCCGGCGATGGCCACCGCCGGCTTTACCGTCGAGCCCGGCGGGTACAGGCCGCGTAGCACGCGGTTGTACAACGGGCGGTCCTCGGAATCGCGCAGCGCCGCATAGTCCTTGAAGCTGATGCCGGTGACGAACAGGTTGGGGTCATAGGCGGGCTGGCTGACCATGGCCAGCACTTCGCCAGTGGATGGCTGGATCGCCACGATGGCGCCGCGCCGGCCGGCCAGTGCGGTTTCCGCGGCGGCCTGCAGCTTGCTGTCGATGCTCAGCACGATATCGCGGCCGGAGACCGGCTCGGTGCGCTTGAGCACGCGCAGGACGCGGCCGCGGGCGTTGGTCTCGACTTCCTCGTAGCCCACCGTGCCGTGCAGTGCGTCCTCGTAGAATTTTTCCACGCCGGTCTTGCCGATGTGGTGGGTGCCCGAATAGGCCACCGGGTCGAGCTTCTTCAGTTCCGCCTCGTTGATCCGCCCGACATAGCCGACCGAGTGGGCGAAGTGCTCGCCCAACGGGTAGTGGCGGACGAACTGCGCGGCCACGTCGACGCCGTTGAGGCGATACTGGTTCACCGCGATGCGGGCGATCTGCTCCTCGGACAGCTCGAACATGATCGGCACCGGCTCGAACGGCCGGCGCCCCTGTTTCATGCGCTTCTCGAAGATCGCCTTGTCCTCCTCGGTGAGGCCGAGGATCTCCACCAGGGTCTTGAGCGTGTCCTGCAGGTTCTCGGTGCGCTCGCGGGTGATGGTCAGGCTGAAGCTGGGACGGTTGTCGGCGATGATCACCCCGTTGCGGTCGAAGATCAGCCCGCGATTGGGCGGAATCGGCTGCACGTGGACGCGGTTGTTCTCCGACAGCGTCGAGTGATAGTCGTACTGCGTCACCTGCAGGTGATACATGCGCGCCACCAGCACCAGCGCGAGCAGGAAGATCGCCACCCCGCCGACGATGACGCGGGCGCGGACCAGACGGGCGTCCTTCTCGTGGTCCTTGAGCTGTATCGGCTGCGGCATCGAAAACGGCTACGACTACTTGTGGTAGGGGTGCCCGGACAGAACCGTCCAGGCGCGGTAGATCTGCTCGCCGACCAGGATCCGCACCAGCGGGTGCGGCAGGGTCAGCGGCGACAGCGACCAGCGCTGCTCGCTGCGCGCGCAGACCTCCGGCGCCAGGCCTTCCGGCCCGCCGACCATGAGGTTGACGGTGCGCGCGTCGAGGCGCCAGCGGTCGAGTTCCTGCGCCAGCTGGGGGGTGCTCCAGGGCTTGCCTTCGACTTCCAGGGTGACGATGCGTTCCCCGGGCTGGACCTTGCTCAGCATGGCCTCGCCTTCCTGGCGGATCAGCCGCGCCACGTCGGCATTCTTGCCACGCGTGTTGAGCGGAATTTCCACCAGTTCCAGGGACAGCTCCGAGGGCAGGCGCTTGACGTACTCCGCCCAGCCCTCTTCCACCCAGCGCGGCATGCGCGAGCCGACCGCGATCAGACGCAGACGCACGACAGGCTTACTCGGCGCTGTGTTGTGCGCGGCTCTGCTCGGCGCCCTGCCACAGGCGTTCCAGGTCATAGAACTGGCGGGTAGCCGGCTGCATGACGTGGACCACGACGTTGGCGAGGTCGATCAGGACCCACTCGCCGCCTTCCTGGCCTTCGCTGCCGATCGGGCGCACGCCCTGCTCCTTGACCTTTTCCAGGACGTTGTCGGCCAACGACTTGACCTGACGGCTGGAGGCGCCGGTGGCGATGACCATGACGTCGGTGATGCTGGTCTTCTCGCGCACGTCGATGACGGTGATGTCCTGCGCCTTGAGATCTTCCAGGGCGGCGATGGTCAGTTCGACCAGTTGTTCGGTTTGCATGTATGACTCTCTAGCTTGATCAGTGAGACGCCTGGTACAGGCCGTGCGCCTCGATATAGTTCAATACCGCGTCCGGCACCAGGTAGCGCACCGAGCGCCCCTGCGACAGGAGTTGGCGGATCTGGGTGGCGGATACTGCCAGCGGCGTCTGCCAGACGAAGGTGATCTGCCCGGCGGGGCCGGTCATCGCCTTCGGGTCGGCAACACTGCGCGCCGCCAGCAGGTCGCGCAGGTCTTCCGGCGGCTCGCTGTCGGCATCCGGGCGCTGCAGCACGACGATATGACAGTGCTCCAGCAACTCTTCCCAGCGATGCCAGGTCGGCAGGCCGCAGAATGCGTCCCAGCCGACCAGCAGGAACAACTGGTCCTGCTCATCCAGCTCCCCACGCAGCGACTCCAGGGTGTCGATGGTGTAGGAGGGTTTGTCACGCTTCAGCTCGCGGTCATCGACCACCAGCGGGGCCACGCCGGCTACCGCCAGCTCGACCATCGCCAGCCGCTGCTCCGGTTTCACCTGGGGGGTGTCGCGGTGCGGCGGGCGGAAGTTGGGGATCAGGCGCAACTCGTCGAATTCGAACTGCTCGGCCATCTCCAGCGCACTGCGCAGGTGACCGATGTGCACCGGGTCGAAGGTGCCACCGAACAGACCGACCCGACGGGAACGCGCCTTGTTCATCAGGTCCGCACGTGTCCGTCGCCGAACACCACGTATTTCTCGCTGGTCAGGCCTTCCAGGCCGACCGGGCCGCGGGCGTGCAGCTTGTCGGTGGAAATGCCGATCTCCGCGCCCAGGCCGTACTCGAAGCCATCGGCGAAGCGGGTCGAGGCATTGACCATGACCGAGGCCGAATCCACTTCGGTGAGGAAGCGGCGGGCATCGGTGAAGTTCTCGGTGACGATCGCGTCGGTGTGCTGCGAGCCGTAGGTGTTGATGTGCTCGATGGCCGCGTCCAGGCCGTCGACGATGCGGATCGACAGGATCGGCGCGTTGTACTCGGTGCGCCAGTCTTCCTCGGTGGCTTCCAGCACGTCGGCGCCCAGCAGCGCGCGAGTGGCGGCGTCGCCACGCAGCTCCACACCCTTGTCGCGGTAGATGGCGGCCAGCGGCGGCAGCACGCGGTCGGCGATGCCGGCGTGCACCAGCAGCGTCTCCATGGCGTTGCACGGCGCGTAGCGATGGGTCTTGGCGTTGTCGGCGACGCGGATGGCCTTGTCGAGGTCGGCGGCGACGTCGATGTAGACGTGGCAGATGCCGTCCAGGTGCTTGATCACCGGCACCTTGGCGTCACGGCTGATGCGCTCGATCAGGCCCTTGCCGCCGCGCGGAACGATGACGTCGACGTACTCGGGCATGGTGATCAGCGCGCCCACGGCGGCGCGGTCGGTGGTTTCCACCACCTGCACGACGCTGGCCGGCAGGCCCGCTTCGGCCAGGCCGGTCTGGATGCACGCAGCGATGGCCTGGTTGGAGTGGATCGCCTCCGAACCACCGCGCAGGATGGTCGCGTTGCCCGACTTCAGGCACAGGCTGGCGGCGTCGATGGTCACGTTCGGACGGGACTCGTAGATGATCCCCACCACGCCCAGGGGCACGCGCATCTTGCCCAGCTGGATGCCGGACGGCACGTAGCGCATGTCGCGGATCTCACCGATGGGGTCCGGCAGCGAAGCGACCTGGCGCAGGCCCTCGATCATGTCGTCGATGCGCGCCGGAGTCAGGGCCAGGCGGTCGAGCATGGCTGGCTCCAGACCGTTGGCACGGCCATTGGCCAGATCCTGTTCGTTGGCTTCGGTCAGTTGGGCGCGGGCGGCGTCCAGGGCATCGGCGGCGGCCAGCAGGGCTTTGTTCTTCTGCGCGGTCGTGGCGCGCGCGATAACGCGCGACGCTTCACGGGCGGCGCGGCCCAGGCGGCTCATATAGTCGAGAACGGACTCGGTCATGATCTAACGCGTCTGCGTGAGGGAAATGCGCAAGTATAACGGGACCACGCCCCCAGCGGCCAGCCACAGCAGCCGGCCGGTCGGAGACGTGCTTCGCGTAACGCCTCCGCCCGCCATCCCCCGCCCGCCGGTTACATCCGCCGCTCCCCGCCCCTCCCTGCCGCCCGAAGGTTGGGTAAACAAATTCGTATCCGCTGTTTACCTTGCTCGGGGGCCGTTGCCACTTTTCCTTGGCCATGAATAAAGGGCAACGGACCACGCGGCTAGTTGCCCCCGCCGTGCTCGCATGCCAGGGAATCAGGCCAGGGAAGAACAACAAGAGGCGGTCCACCGCCGGAGAACTGCCATGCGCTATCGCACCGATTACAGCGCCCAGTCCCTGACCGCCGCCCCGGCGGTACTGGAACTGGACGGTTGGCAACTGCACTACCAGGCCTTCTCTTCGCAAGAGGATGACCCCCGCCCGCCGGTCCTGCTGCTTGGCGGCGCGTTCCAGAGCTTCCGCTCCTTCGCCAGCGAGGTCTCGGAGCTGCTCGCCGGGCATCCGGTGATCCTGCTCGACCTGCCCAGCCAGGGCGGCAACCTGCAACTGGCACCGCAGCTGAGCCTGGAGGACCTGGCCGACCTGATCGCCGCCTTCGCCGAAACCCTGCAACTGCCACCACTGATGCCCATCGGGCTGTCCTACGGCTCGGCGCTGGCCGCGCTGTTCGCCGCCCGCCACCCGGCGCGCTGCGGCCGCCTGCTGCTGGCCGGCATCACCGCCTTCGGCCGACCCGGCGCCCGCGCGCTGCTGGTGGAAGCCCTGGCGCGCCTGGAACTGGGCGAGCAGACGCCTTTCGCCCACGGCGTGCTGACCGGGCTGATCAACCCGCTGCGCCTGGCCGATACCGGGGTTTCCCCGGTGTTCCGCAAGGCGCTGCTGCGCCAGCTGCAGCGCCTGACCCCGGCGGAAATCGAGCGCTACCGGCAGAACAGCCAGCGCCTGCTGGCCTTCGGCGGCTTCGACCGCCACCCGCAGTGCCCGACCCTGGTGCTGGCTGGCGAGTACGACCACTTCACCCAGCCCTGGGAGCACGCCGAATTCGCCCACGCCTGCGCGGACGCCGAGTTCGCGCTGATCCACAACGCCGACCACCTGGCCCAGTTCGAGCGCCGCGAGGCCTGTGCGCGGCTGTACAACCCCTTCCTGCGCGGCGAACCGCTGCCGCGCAGCGCCGCCGGCAGCACGCGCTTCCAGCGCCAGCAACTGCTGCACCTGGAGCGCCGCTTCGAGGCGCGCCTGGCGCCAGCCGACACCCGCGCCGTGCTGCGCAATGGCGAGGGTGGCGAATGGCGCTGCGAGCTGGCGGAGCTGGGGTATTTCGGCGGCTTGATCCGCGTCGAGCTACCGGCCGGCCGGCCGGCGCGCGGCTGGAAGTTGGCTGCCGCCGGCCTGCCGGAACTGGATATCCTGCCGCTGCGCTACAGCGGCGACGGCCTGGCCTTCATCTTCGCCCACGGCGACCCGCAGGCCAGCGCAGAGCTGGCGGCGATGGTGGTGCCGATGCAGCAGGGGGCCTTCGCAGCCTGACAAGTAATCCCCGTAGGGCGCATAACGCCTCGGGCGTTATCCGCCAATGGCCGGGTCAACCGCAGAGAAATGGCGGATAAAGCGTTCCGCTTTATGCGCCCTACGACCTAACCCTGGCTGCGCGCCCCGTTCTGAAGAGAGAGGGCTGGGGTGAGGGGACGCGCTGGCACTGGCGTCAGGTAATGGCACTGTTCGCGAGCAAGCTCGCTCCTACAAAAAGCAGCTCCAGCGTATCCGGCAACCTGCAGGACCGAGGGGGACGCCTAGTCCTTGCTCGCGAACCGCCCGGCTCAGAATCTAGATACGCGCCTCGATCACCCGCACCAGGCTAGGCATCCGCCCCCTGGGCAAGCCCAGCCCCGCACCATCCACCTGCGGATCGAGCACGGCCACCTGCCCGAACCCGCAGCCGCTGAAGGCCTGCTCGATCTCGGCCGTGCTTCGGTAATGCAGCGGATAGCCGCCACGGGTCAGCCGGCCGATCAGCCCGACACCCCAGCGTATCTGCCGGTAGCGCGGGTGTTCACGCAGGTCGGGGTACAACTCGGTCAGGTACGTCGCCTCCGGGAACACCCGCAGGGCAGCGGCCAGGCGGCGCCAGAAGCCCTCGATCACCGGGCGCTGGAAGTAGTTCACCAGCCCCTCGGTGATTACCGCCACGGGGCGATCCGGGTCCAGTTCGGAGAACAGCGTTGCCAGGCTCTGCTCGCCCTGTTCGGCGAGGATATCCACGGTCCGCACACGGTGCCTGCCGTCCAGCCAGCCCTGCTCCTGCAGCAGCGCCGACTTGCGCGCAGCCATCGGCGGCAGGTCGGCCTCGAGATAGGTCAGCTGGGGATAGCGTTCACGGAAGCGCCGGCCACGGGGCGACAGCCCGCAGGCGATCTCCACCACCTGCGTAACGCCACGCAATTCGATGGCCTGGGTCAGCCGGGCATCGATCAGCAGGTGACGTTGTAACAGGAAGTCTTCGATATTCAGCCCGAACCCAATCCGCGCGCCCCAGTTGATCGGCGCCACGCAGCCGTGCACCCAGCGGCCGAAAGCCGTGGCGAAGGCCGGGTCGGCCAGTTGGTGGCGATACCAGACGTAACCGGTGTAGTGCGCGCTGGGGGTGATGTGGGCGCTGTCGGCCCGGATCCGTTCAGCCATGCTTAAGAATCTTGTTGTTATGATCCCCCAGCCTAAGACCGGCCCGAGAACCGCGACAATCCGATGCCCGCCGAACCCAACCTTAGTTTGCCCTGGTCCGATGCGAACCCGCTGCCGGACGCCTTCTTCGACCGCGACGCACTCACCGTCGCCCGCGAGCTGCTGGGCAAGGTGATCCGCCACCGGGTCGGCGAGCTGTGGCTGTCGGCGCGGATCATCGAGACCGAGGCCTATTACCTGGACGAGAAAGGCAGCCACGCCTCGCTGGGCTACACCGAGAAGCGCAAGGCGCTGTTCCTCGATGGCGGCCACATCTACATGTATTACGCCCGCGGCGGCGACTCGCTGAACTTCAGCGCCGGCGGCGCGGGCAATGCGGTGCTGATCAAATCCGGCTACCCCTGGCTGGACCGCATCTCCGGCGACGCCGCCCTGGCCTGCATGCGCCAGCTCAACCCCGCCGCCGACGGCAGCGAACGCCCACTGGGCAAACTGTGCTCGGGCCAGACCCTGCTCTGCCGCTCGATGGGCCTGAAGGTGCCGGACTGGGACGCCCAGCGCTTCGACCCGCAGCGGCTGTTCGTCGACGACATTGATGAGACGCCCTCGCTGGTCATCCAGGCCGCGCGCCTGGGCATTCCCCACGGCCGCGACGAACACCTGCAATACCGCTTCGTCGATGCCGCCTTCGCCAGTTTCTGCACACGCAACCCTTTGCGTCGCGGACAGGTCGAAGGCCACGACTACCACCTGCTCGGAACCCAGGACGCCACCTTCCGATGATCGATCTCGCCGCCTTCAACACCTGGATGGCCACCCATCCGCAATGGCTCGCCCTGGTCCTGTTCCTGGTCGCCTTCCTCGAATGCGCCGCCGTCATCGGCATCATCCTGCCCGGCGTGGTGATGCTCTTCGCCATCGCCGTGCTGGCCGGCAGCGGCGCCCTGGGGCTGGGGGAAACCCTGGCGCTGGCGTTCTTCGGCGGCCTGCTCGGCGATCTGTCGTCGTACTGGATCGGCCGCCACTTCCACCAGGATATCCGCCGCCTGCCGGTGCTGCGCCACCATCCGGAGTGGATGGCCAGCGCCGAAGGCTTCTTCCACCGCTATGGCGTCGCCAGCCTGCTGGTGGGCCGCTTCATCGGCGCGCTAAGGCCGTTCCTGCCGATGATCGCCGGCATGCTCGACATGCCTTTCGGGCGCTTCCTGGCGGTGTCCGTCATCGCCGCGGCCGGCTGGTCCATCGCCTACCTGGTGCCCGGCTGGGCCACCGGTGCGGCCATGCGCCTGCCACTGCCGGACGGCTTCTGGCCGGAGGCCGGGGTGGTCGCCGCCTGTATCGCCGCGGTATTCGCCCTGATCATCCACGCCGAGCTGCGCAAGGAGCGCAACGCCGCACTGATCGGCGCCATTGGCTGCTTCGTCCTGTTGATCGCCATGCTGATCGGCTGGCCCCATCTGGATGCCCTGGACAAGGGCCTGATGGCACTGGTGCAGGAACACCGCCACGCCTGGCTGGACCACGTGATGGTGGCCGTTACCCGCGTCGGCGACTTCCGCACCCAGTTCATCGCCGGCGCCCTGCTGGCGGTGTTGCTGGCCACGCTGCGGCTGTGGCGCCATGCGTTCTTCGCCGCTGGCACCATGGTCGGCACCGCGCTGCTCAATACCACGCTCAAGCACCTGTTCAGCCGCGCACGCCCGGAAGTGATTGCCGACCCGCTGTCCGCCTTCAGCATGCCCAGCGGCCACAGCTCGGCCTCGTTCGCCTTCTTCCTGGTGCTCGGCGTGCTGGCCAGCAGGGAGAAATCCCCGCGCGTGCGGCTGGCCTGGATGCTGCTGGCGGTGATCCCCGCCGCCAGCATCGCGATGTCCCGCGTGTACCTGGGCGCGCACTGGCCAAGCGACATCATCGCCGGCGCCCTGCTCGGCGCCTCGGTGTGCGCTGCCAGCCTGTGGATAAGCCAGCGCCGCAGCGAGCTGCCGGCCCTGGCCCCGCGCATCTGGTGGAGCCTGCTGCCCACCGCCATGGTACTGCTGGCCATCGCCAGCGCCTGGGGCCTGCACGCGGCGATCCATCGCTACACGCCGCTCTGAGCGGAATTCAGGACCAGGGGCGCTCGCGCATCAGTTCGGCGCAGCGCAACTGGACGAACTCGCGCAGCTGGGTCACCGCCCGGCTGAGCTGGGCGCGGTGGGTACAGAACAGGTTCATCGGCGTGGCTTCGCCCAGGTAGTCCGTCAGCGCCACTTCCAGCCGGCCGGCACGCACGTCAGCCGCGACGTCCAGCCAGGACTTGTAGACCAGCCCCTGCCCCGCCGCGGCCCAGCGCCGCACCACATCGGCATCGTCGCAGAGGCGGTCGCCGCGCACCGTCACCACGTGCCGCTTGCGGCTGTCGCTGAAACTCCAGCGCTCGTGGGCGCGCCCGCCGAGCATGTAGAGCAGGCAATTGTGCTTCTGGAGCTCGTCCGGATGCGTCGGTTTGCCATGGCGAGCGAAGTACTCCGGCGCGGCGCAGAGCACGCGGCGGTTGTCCGGAGCCAGCGGCAGCGCCACCAGGTTCGAATCGCCTGGCAGGCCGAGACGGAAGGCCACATCCACCGGCTGCCGGTAGAGATCAGCCTGGCGGTCGCTGATCAGCAGGCGCAGGTTCATCCGCGGGTGCAGCGCCTGGAATTCGTCGAGCCAGGGCAGCAGCACGTTGCGACCGAAATCCGAAGGCGCCGAGACCTGGAAGTTGCCGGCGATCTCGCTCTTGCCGCCGGCCAGCAGTTGGCGGCCGTCGTCCAGGCTCTGCAACGCGGCGCGCGCGTGGGCGAGGTACAACTCGCCCTCGGCGGTCAGGCGCAGGCTGCGGGTGGAGCGGGCGAACAGGCGCACGTCGAGCTCGCTCTCCAGGCGCTTGAGCGCCGCGCTGGCCACTGCCGGCGACAGCTCCAGCTCGCGGGCGGCCGCCGAGAGGCTGCCGCGCTCGGCAGTGCGGACGAAGATCTGCAGGTCGTCGAAACGCAGCATTTTCAAAAATCCTTTGAAAGAGACTCTCTACTTACGCGGTTTTTCTTCCCGGCGAAAGAGAGCAGCATGCCCTCAGCTTTCTCGCCCTGCCCCTTACCTGGAGACACCCGGATGAGCCTGACCCTGATCGCCATCATTCGCGCCAAGCCCGGCCGCGCCGACAGCCTGCAGGAGCGCCTGCACGGCATGCTCGCGCCGTCGCGCGCCGAGGCCGGCTGCCTGCAGTACGACCTGCACCGCGACCTCAAGGACGCCGAACTGATCTACATGATCGAGCAGTGGCGCGATGAGGAAGCCCTGGCCGAGCACGAGGCCAGCCCGCACTTCCAGGCCTTCGTCAAGGCCGCCCAACCCGACCTGGCGGAACTCGATATCCGCCTGATGAACCGCATCGACTGATCGTTCAAAGCGCAAAGGAATTCCCATGAAAGCCATCGGATACACCCAGAGCCTGCCCAGCAGCGACGCCAATTCCCTGCTCGACATCCAGCTGCCCGAGCCGACGCCCGGCCCGCGCGACCTGCTGGTGGAAGTGCACGCCATCTCCGTCAACCCGGTGGACACCAAGGTGCGCCAGCGCGCCCAGCCCGCCGAAGGCCAGCACAAGGTGCTCGGCTGGGACGCCGCCGGCGTGGTTCGCGCGGTGGGCAGCGAGGTCAGCCTGTTCAAGCCGGGCGACAAGGTCTGGTACGCCGGCGACCTGACCCGCCCGGGCAGCAACGCGGAACTGCAACTGGTGGACGAGCGCATCGTCGGCCCGATGCCGCAGAGCCTGGACTTCGCCCACGCAGCCGCCCTTCCGCTGACCACCATCACCGCCTGGGAACTGCTGTTCGACCGCCTGCAGGTGGCCGAGGGCAAGGCCAGTGCCGGGCAGAGCCTGCTGATCGTCGGCGCTGCCGGCGGCGTCGGCTCGATCCTCACCCAGCTGGCGCGCCAGCTCACCGGCATGACCGTGATCGGCACCGCTTCGCGTCCGGAAACCCAGGAGTGGGTGCGCAACCTCGGCGCGCACCACGTGATCGACCACCGCCAGCCGCTGAGCGAAGAACTCAAGCGCATCGGCGTCGGCGAAGTCACCCACGTGGCCAGCCTCAACCAGACCGAGGAGCACCTCGCCGAAATCGTCGCCAGCCTGCGTCCGCAGGGCCGCCTGGCGCTGATCGACGACCCGCAGAACCTCGACGTGCGCCTGCTCAAGCAGAAGAGCCTGTCGCTGCACTGGGAGTTCATGTACACCCGCTCGATGTTCCAGACCGACGACATGATCGAGCAGCACAAGCTGCTGCAGCGCGTGGCCGGGCTGATCGACAGCGGCGTGCTGAAGACCACCCTGGGCGAGCATTTCGGTCGCATCGACGCCGCCAACCTGCGTCGTGCCCATGCGCTGCTGGAAAGCAATACGGCCAAGGGCAAGATCGTGCTGGAAGGCTTCTGATCGAGTCAGCTACCGGCCTGGCTTCAACCAGGTCGTGGCGAAACAGCTCCCTGTAGGAGCGCCCCGTGGGCGCGATCGCGGGCATGGCCCGCTCCTGCAGGGTTACTCTTTCGCCTTGGCGAGCAATCGACAGAGCTTCTCGGTGGCGTCGAGCATCGCGAAGCTCGGCTTCTCCAGGTTGCGATCCGGCACCAGCCAGAGCTGCCCGAGCCGCGTGGCACTCATCTGCTGCATGCCGGCCCAGCTGCGCAGCTGGTCTTCGCTGGCCGCCAGGATCACCTGCGGATCGCGCGCCAGCACGGACTCCAGGCCGACCTGCGGCGCCGGCAGGTCGAGGTCGGCAAACAGGTTGCGCCCCCCACAGACCTCCAGCGCCTCGCTGATGATCTGCCGACCGCCAACGGTATAGAGCGGGCGGTCCGACACCTGATAGAACACCCGTAGTGGCTGCTCGCGGCGGTACTGCGCGCGCAGTTGCACCATGCGCGCATCGAACGCTTGCGCCAGCTCACGCCCCTTCTCCGCACGCCCCAGGCGCTCGCCCAGCTCACGGAGCTGCCGGGAGATATCCTCCAGCCGGTGCGGATCAGCCACATAAACCGGAATGCCCACGGCCTTCAGGCGTCGCAGCTGCGCTTCGGGCACGGCGCCGGGCCAGACCAGCAGCAGGTCGGGTTGCAGGGCGAGAATCTGTTCGAGGTTGACCTGGCCGTAGCGGCCGACGGACGGCAGGCGGTTCAGGGATTCCGGACGCGGCCCGCCATCGAGCAGGCCAGCCAGCCGGTCGGCGGCGCCCAGTTCGAGGACCATGTCGGTCAGCGACGGCGCCAGGCTGACCACCCGCTCCGCCGCCGCGACGGGCAGACCGGCAAGCAGCAGGAGAAGGCAGAGGAAACGGCGCATCAGGCCAACTGGCGTGGCAGACGGTACAGCCAGAGGATGACCAGACTGGCGAAGCCCAGCAGCAGGACAGGCACGCCATGCAGGTCGACCAGCACCGCCAGGGCACCGATCCACGCCGGCAGGCTGCCGACCAGTGCGCCACGGCGCTGTGCGGCGCCCAGCGCCTGCCAGGCGGCGGGCTCACCCGCGCCGTCGCGGGACTTGCCGGAGGCAATCAGCGCATGCTTGTAGCGGCGGAACAGCGGCAGCGTGAGGAACATCGACAGCAGGCCGACGACGAACACCGGCGTGGCCAGGGATTCCGGCCCGGGCGCATCGCCCACCAGCGCCAGCATCAGGTGCTGCGGCGCCAGCGCGAGCGCCAGCAGCAACCACCAGAGCAGATTCAGCCGGCGCCGGGCAGCGGCGCGATTCACGAAGCGGATGCCTCGGCCTCGGCTTCGCCCTGGTGCATGTTGCCCAGCATGTGGCCCAGCTTGCCTGCCTTGGTCTGCAGGTAGCGCTTGTTGTGCGGGTTCAGGCCCTTCTGCAGCGGCACGCGCTCGGCAACGGTCAGGCCGTAGCCTTCCAGCGCCTTCACCTTGCGCGGGTTGTTGGTCATCAGCCGCAGCGAGCAGACGCCCAGGTGCTTGAGCATCGGCAGGCACATGGCGTAATCACGCTGGTCGGCGCCAAAGCCCAGGGCCAGGTTGGCTTCCACGGTATCGGCGCCTTCATCCTGCAGGGCGTAGGCGCGGATCTTGTTGAGCAGGCCAATGCCACGGCCTTCCTGGCGCAGGTACAGCAGGACGCCGCGGCCTTCCTTGGCGATGGCCGACAGTGCGCCCTCGAGCTGGAAACCGCAGTCGCAACGCAGGCTGAACAGCGCATCGCCGGTGAGGCACTCGGAATGCAGACGCCCCAGCGCCGGCTGGCCGTCGTCGAGCTTGCCCATGGTCAGGGCGACGTGTTCCTTGCCGGTTTCCTCGTCGAGGAAGCCATGCATGGTGAATTCGCCGAAGGGGGTGGGCAGCTTGGAGGCGGCGACGAAAACGACAGACACCGGAAACTCCTGAAAGATTTATCTAAGGAAGGAGGACCGGGATTGTAACAGCTGCGCCGGCCGCACCGTCATTGCGAATTCTGCAAGATAAGCATCGATGCTGTTGATAGAAGTCACGGGGACTGCAGACTGGCGGCTCAGTGCTTGGCCTGGATGTACATCATGCCCTGGTCTTCGCGCCAGCCGACGCGGTTGAGGTAGCTCATGCCCAGCAGGATGTCGGTGGGGAAGTCGCCTTCGAGGACCACCGCTTCGACCCCCAGCACCTCGACGCCGCCGAGCTTCACGCTATTGAGAGTCACCCGCCAGCCCTTGGCCGTGCCGCTGGCGGTGGAGGCCATCATCGGCGTACCGCCGGCGCGGTAATCCAGTCCCAGGCGCCGGGCCTGACCTTCGTTCATGGCGATCGAGGTCGCGCCGGTGTCCACCAGGAACTGCGCATTCTGGTTGTTGATCGTGCCAGCCACCCAGTAATGGCCGCCGGTACCGCGGGCGATGCTGGTCTCGGTGCGCGCGGCCGGCGCGGCATAGCCGGCCGTGTTGTACTCGCGGCTCAACTCATAGGTCTGCTCGACGCCCCCCACGCGCAGTACCGCCTTGTGGCTGTCGGCACTGACCACCTGCACGCCTTCCGGGCCGGTCTGGCCGACCTTCACCAGCTTGCGCTGGCCGTCGATGCTGAGCACTGCCGCGCCAGGGAACAACCCCACCACCTGCACCTGCGGCGCTGCCAGCGCGGCGAAGGAGCAGAGGGACAGGCAGATCAGGGCGGACAGGCGCATGGCGGTCACTCCTTGGGCGGCAGCAGCGGTTTCAGCGGGGCGTAGGGCCAGTGCCAGCGGGCGAAGATGCGTTCCAGCTCACCGCTGCGGTAGAGCACCTGCATGCGTGAATCATAGAGTCTCGCCAATGCCCGCCCACGGTCATTGTTGGCGAAGCCAAGATACAGCGGAATCGAACCGACATCGGTGATGTGGTAGACGCTGGCATCAACGCCCCTGGCCTCGACCATCTCTTCCAGTTCGGGCCGCGCGTCGATGAAGTAATCGATACGGTGGCCGTCGAGCATCGGCAGGGCGGAGCTGCGCCGTTGCAGCTCGTTGCGTTGCTTGAGGTGGTCCAGGTAGCGGTCGAAGGCATAGCCGCGCATCCAGGCCAGGCGATAGCCGTCCAGCGTGGCAAGGGTCGGCTGGGGCGAAGTCTTCAGGCCCAGCGCACCGATGGGATCGACGTCATAGGGCCAGTGCGGATAGATGATGTGGTCGATTTCGTTGCGGTAGGAGCCGACCCAGGCGTCCGCCTCGCCGCGCTGCACCAGCCCGACCGAGCGCACGTAGGGCTCGCTGCGCAGGCTCAGGCGCACGCCCTCGGGCTCGTAGATGGCCCGCAGCAGATCCCAGGCCAGGCCACGGCCGTCGGCCTGGCTGTAGTTGACCCAGACCTCGCTGACCACCCGGACTTCCGTGGGCAGTCCGGCGGGCACTTCGGTGGTCTTGTCAGCGGCCAGAGCCGAAGCCGGGGAGATCGCCGGCAGCCAGCACAGGCAGAGAAGCAGGCACAGCAGTCGGCGCATCGATCTTCCTCAGATCAGCCAGTGGGCCCAACCCCATGTCAGGCCTTGCATCACCAGCCAGGCGAAAACGCCGGCCAGCACATCATCCAGCATGATGCCGACGCCGCCGTGGACGTTGCGGTCGATCCAGCTGATCGGCCAGGGCTTGGAAATATCGACGATGCGGAACACCACGAAACCGACCAGCAACCACCACCAGCCTTCCGGCACCAGCCAGAGGGTGATCCACATGCCGACCATCTCGTCCCAGACGATCCCTTCGTGATCATGGACCCGCAGGTCGTCGGCGACCTTGCCGCACAGCCAGAAGCCGAACAGCATGGTGACGCCCAGCATCAGCCAGTAACCCCAGTCCGGCAGCATCTGCCAGAGTGGTATGAAGGGTAGCGCAACCAGCGAACCCCAGGTGCCCGGCGCCTTGGGCAGGGTGCCCGAGCCGAAGCCGAAGGCCAGGAAGTGCCAGGGATTGCTCCATACCGAATGGGGTACGGGTTGGGCCGGGGCCTGGTTGGGGTGTTCTGTCACGGTCACTCCATGAAATGCAGGTAGCCGCCCTGACGCGGCGTGATGTCGGCACCACTGCCATCGAGCACGCGCACGCCCGATCCGGCTTCCACCCTACCGACCACGCGCAGGGCCGGCCAGTTCGCCGAAAGTGCCGGCAGATGCTCCGCTGGCAGCGTGAAGGCGAGCACGTAGTCGTCGCCGGCGCCCAGCTTGAGCTGCTGGGCGCGCTCGGCACCCAGCAGGGCTTCCAGCGCGGGGCTCTCGGGCAGTTTGTCGGCTTCGACGATGAGCGCCACGCCCGAGGCGCGGGCAATGTGCCCGCAGTCGGCGAGCAGCCCGTCGGAAATATCCAGCGCCGCCGTGGCCTTGCCGCGCAGCGCCTGGCCGAAGTCCAGTTGCGGCTGCGGCGACCAGTAGCGCGCCAGCAGCGGCTCGGCGACGGACGGTTCGGCAGTCATCTCGCCCAACACCAGCGGCAGCGCGCCGCCCGCCTCACCCAGCGGACCACCGACACAGAGCAGATCGCCCGGCCGCGCACCGGCGCGGGTCAGCGCCTGCCCGGCGGGCACGCCGCCGAACACGGTGACGGTCATCGCCAGCGGGCCACGGGTGGTATCGCCGCCGATCAGCGCCAGCGCGCATTCCTGCGCCTTCTGGTTCAGGCCACGGGCGAAACCTTCCAGCCAGGCCGGATCGGCTTCGGGCAGGGTCAGGGCAAGGGTGAAGCCGATGGGCGCGGCGCCCATGGCTGCCAGGTCGCTGGCGGACACCGCCAGGGCACGCTGGCCGAGCAGGAAGGGATCGCAGGCGGCGGGGAAATGCACGCCGACGACCAGGGTATCGGTGGAGATCGCCAGCTGTTCGCCGGCTTTGGGCGCAAGCAGCGCACAGTCGTCGCCGATCCCCAATGCCACTGCCTCGCCGCCGGCCGCACAGGCGGCCGAGGCGAAGTAGCGACGGATCAGCTCGAACTCACCCATGCCTCAGCGCTTGGCGCCACGCAGTTCGGCGGCGCGCAGGCGCGGAGCGAGCTTGTCCAGCACGCCGTTGACGAACTTGTGCCCGTCGGTGGCGCCGAAGGTCTTGGCCAGCTCGATGCCTTCGTTGATGACGACCTTGTACGGTACGTCCAGGCGGTTGCGCAGCTCGTAGGTAGCCAGGCGCAGGATGGCCAGCTCCACCGGGTCGACCTCTTCCAGGGCGCGGTCCAGGCAGGGAGTGAACTCCTCGTCCAGATCGGTCTTCAGGCGCGGTACGCCGTGCAGGATCTCGTGGAAGTAGGCGCCGTCGACATCGCTGAAATCGTTCTCGGTGCGGAACGACGCCTCGATCTCGTTGAGCGGCTGGCCAGCCATCTGCCAGGAGTACAGGGCCTGCACCGCAAGGCTGCGGGCCTTGCGACGCATGGCGATCTTGTTCGGCTTGGCGGGCTTGGCCGGGGTGTTGCTGCCGTCCTGGGTGCTCACTTGGCCTCCAGCTGCGACAGCAGGCTCACCATTTCCAGGGCGGACAGGGCAGCTTCGGCGCCTTTGTTGCCGGCCTTGGTGCCGGAGCGCTCGATGGCTTGTTCGATGGAGTCGACCGTCAGCACGCCGAAGGCGACCGGCACGCCGAACTGCAGGGAAACCTGTGCCAGGCCCTTGGTGCATTCGCCCGCTACGTATTCGAAGTGCGGGGTGCCGCCACGGATCACCGCGCCGAGGGCGATGATGGCGTCGAACTCACCGCGCTGGGCGACTTTCTGCGCTACCAGCGGGATTTCGAAGGCGCCCGGAGCGCGGATCACGGTGATGTCGCTCTGGGCGACGCCGTGGCGCACCAGCGCGTCGATGGCGCCTTCCACCAGGCTTTCCACCACGAAGCTGTTGAAGCGGCCAACCACCAGGGCGAAGCGGCCTTTGGGGGCGATGAAGGTACCTTCGATGGTCTTCAGGGTCATGGACAAGTCTCACTGTTAAAGAGCCGGAGCGTCACAGTGGCGCTCCGCAAATAGGGTAGAAGAACGGCACCGCCGTGCCAGGGCACGGCGGCGAGGTTCATTCAGCGGGCAGGTATTCTACAACTTCCAGGTCGAAACCGGATATCGCGTTGAAGCGCATCGGCGCCGACATCAGGCGCATCTTGCGCACGCCCAGGTCGCGCAGGATCTGCGAACCGGCACCCACGGTGCTGTAAGTGGTGGTCGGCTTCTGCACCGGCGCCGGGGTGTTGGTGATCTCGCGCACATGCGCCAGCAGGTCATCGCCGCCAACCTGGTGGCCCAGCAGCAGGACCACGCCGGTGCCGGCCTCGGCCACCTTGGCCATGGCCGCGCGCAGGCTCCAGCGGCCCGCCTGGTTGACCATCAGCAGGTCGCGCAGCGGGTCGGGGTTGTGCACGCGCACCAGGGTCGGCTCTTCCGGGCAGACGTTGCCCAGGGTCAGCGCCAGGTGCACGTCGCCTTCCACGGAGTCGCGGTAGGTGATCAGCTTGAACTGGCCCAGTTCGGTATCCAGCGGCTGCTCGGCGAGGCGCTCGACGGTGCGCTCGTGGATCAGGCGGTAGTGGATCAGGTCGGCGATGGTGCCGATCTTGATGCCGTGCTGCTGGGCGAATTCTTCCAGCTCCGGGCGACGGGCCATGGTGCCGTCGTCGTTCATGATCTCGCAGATCACCCCGGACGGCTCGAAGCCGGCCATGCGCGCCAGGTCGCAGGCCGCTTCGGTGTGACCGGCGCGAGCCAGCACGCCGCCGGGTTGCGACATCAGCGGGAAGATGTGGCCGGGGCTGACGATGTCGGCGGCTACGGCGTTCTTCGCCGCGGCGGCCTGCACGGTGCGGGCGCGGTCAGCGGCGGAGATGCCGGTGGTGACGCCTTCGGCGGCCTCGATGGAGACGGTGAACTTGGTGCCGAAGCCGGAACCGTTGCGCTGCACCATCAGCGGGAGCCCTAAGCGCTCGCAGCGCTCGCGGGTCATCGGCATGCAGATCAGGCCGCGGGCGAAGCGGGCCATGAAGTTGATGTCTTCGGTGCGGACGCACTCGGAGGCGATGATCAGGTCGCCTTCGTTCTCGCGGTCCTCGTCATCCATGAGGATGACCATCTTGCCCTGACGCATGTCGTCGAGCAGTTCTTCAATGCTGTTGAGTGCCATACGGGGAAGAGCCTTATCAGTGTTTCATGAAGCCGTTTTCGGCCAGGAATGCTTCGGTGATGCCGCCAGCGCCGGCGGCGGGGTCCGCTGCCTTGTCGCCGAGCAGCAGACGCTCCAGGTAGCGCGCCAGCAGGTCGACTTCGAGGTTGACCAGGCGACCGCCGCGGTAGTCGGCCATGATGGTCTCCTGCACGGTGTGCGGGACGATGGTCAGCTCGAACTCGGCGCCGTTGACCGCGTTCACCGTCAGGCTGGTGCCGTCGACGGTGATCGAGCCCTTGAGCGCGATGTACTTGGCCAGCTCACGCGGTGCGCGCACGGTGAACTGGATGGCGCGGGCGTTTTCCTCGCGCTTGACGATCTCGCCGACGCCGTCGACGTGGCCGCTGACCAGGTGGCCGCCCAGGCGGGTGGTCGGGGTCAGGGCCTTCTCCAGGTTCACCCGGCTGCCGATCTTGAGCTGGGCGAAGGCGGTGCGCGCCAGGGTCTCGCGGCTGACGTCGGCCCAGAAGCCGTCGCCGGGCAACTCCACCGCGGTCAGGCAGATGCCGTTGACCGCGATGCTGTCGCCGAGCTTGACGTCGGCGAGGTCGAGCTTGCCGGTCTTCACGTACAGGCGCACGTCACCGCCTTTCGGGGTGATGGATGCGATGGTGCCGATGGATTCGATTATGCCGGTGAACATGAGGCCTCCCGCACGGCGAAGGCCGCTGGCCGGCAAGGCCGCGTAGCCAACTGGGAAAGATGATGCATGTGGCGAACTCCTGTTTTGGTTAAAAAACAGGGCGTATCGATCGAAGGGATTTCTCGGGCGCGCGCAGGCACGCCCCGATGGCTCATCCCGTTCTCTCTTCATCCGGACTATGACCGTCGGCCCCGGGATCACACCGGGTCTGCTGACCCTGGCCATCCGGCGAACCGGTCTGGACAGGCGCTCGCGGGCTAGACGCATTGCGCGCCATTACCGCCGGTGGGGACTTGCACCCCGCCCTGAGAACGTCAATCGCGGTCGTTACAGCATCGACCGCGTGTGGCGTTTTACCACAGGCCGGGGCAACTCGGAAGCTTCCTATTGATCGCTCCGCGCCCGGCGACAAGCCGAAGTCAGTGGCGCCAGCGCGGCATCACAGCGGTCTGGCCGTGACCAGCCAGTCGTCTCCCACCGCGCGGATGTCGACGATCTTCAGCTCGCGGGATTCGCTCATGCGCTCCAGCGGCAGCTCCAGCAGCGGGCGCGCCGAGGAGCCGAGCAGCTTGGGCGCCATGAAGATGCTGTATTCATCCACCAGCCCGAGGCGGGCGAAAGCGCCGGCCAGGCGCGGGCCGGCTTCCACCAGCACCTCGTTGATGCCACGGCGGCCGAGTTCGCTCAGCAGCGCCAGCAGGTCGACCTGGCCGTCGAGGCCGGCGAGGTTCAGCAGTTCATGGCCGACCACCGCGTAGTTCGGGTCGTCCCGGGTGCTCACCACCAGCGCGGGACCGGCCTGGAAGAAGGTGGCCGTCAACGGCACGCGCAGGCGCCCGTCGATCAGCACGCGCTGCGGCTGGCGCTGGGCGGCCAGGTCGGTCTGTTCGGCGTCCAGGCCCAGTTCGTCCGGGCGCACGGTCAGGCGGGCGTCGTCGGTCAGCACGGTATCGGCGCCGGAGAGCACCACGCTGGACTGCGCGCGCAGTCGCTGCACGGCACGGCGCGCCGCCGGGCCGGTGATCCACTGGCTCTCGCCGCTGGCCATGGCGGTGCGGCCGTCCAGGCTCATCGCCAGCTTCACGCGGACGAAGGGCAGGCCGGTTTCCATACGCTTGAGGAAACCCGGGTTCAGCGCGCGGGCTTCGTTTTCCAGCACGCCGGAGCGCACTTCGATACCCGCTTCGGCGATACGCCGCAAGCCGCTGCCGGCGACTTGCGGGTTCGGGTCCTGCATGGCGGCGACGACGCGGGCGAGGCCGGCGCCGATCAGAGCGTCGGCGCAGGGCGGTGTGCGGCCGAAGTGGCTGCAGGGTTCCAGGGTGACGTAGGCGGTGGCGCCACGGGCCTTGTCGCCGGCCTGGCGCAGGGCGTGGACTTCCGCGTGGGGCTCGCCGGCGCGCAGGTGCCAGCCTTCGCCGACCACCTCGCCATCGCGGACGATGACGCAGCCGACACGCGGGTTGGGATGGGTGGTGTACCAGCCCTTGCGCGCCAGCTCGATGGCGCGGGCCATCCACAGCTCATCCATGCCACTCATTCCTTCGACGGCTCGCGGGCCAGGCGCTCGATTTCCTCGCGGAATTCGTTGAGGTCCTGGAAGCGGCGATAGACCGAGGCGAAGCGGATATAGGCGACTTCATCGAGCTTCTGCAGCTCGGCCATCACCAGCTCGCCCAGCACCCGCGACTTGATCTCGCGCTCGCCGGTGGCGCGCAGCTTGTGCTTGATGTGCGCCATCGCCTCCTCGAGCCGCTCGATGCTCACCGGACGCTTTTCCAGCGCACGCTGCATGCCGGCGCGCAGCTTGTCCTCGTCGAAGGGCTGGCGGCTGCCGTCCTGCTTGATCAGGCGCGGCATGACCAGCTCGGCGGTCTCGAAGGTGGTGAAGCGCTCGCCGCAGGCCAGGCACTCACGGCGCCGGCGGACCTGGTCGCCCTCGGCGACCAGGCGCGAATCGATGACTTTGGTGTCGTGGGCGCCGCAGAAAGGACAGTGCATGGCGAGTCTTGGGCAGTCAGAAAAGGTAAGAGGCTCATGGTAGCGCATCGACTGGCCGAATAAACCCCGCTCCCACGAGACAGGCCGCAGGCATTAGGCTATACAGGCGCCCGCCTGGAATCTGTTGCGATGGAGCCCGCCATGTTCGCCCGCCTGCTCTGCCTGTCCCTTACCGTCCTGCTGGCCGCCTGCGCCAGCGAGAAGCCCGCGCCGGTCACCCAGCCGGCCGCCGTCACGAAGCAATCGACCTCCCCGCTGGAGGAGCCCGTGCCAGCCAACCTGCGCGCCCTCAGCGGCCAGCTCAGCAGCTCCCAGGGCTTCCTGCCGGCCGGCAGCGAAGTGGAGCTGGCGCTGCTGGTGATCGACCAGCGGGACCGCCCGCAGCAGTTGCTCTCCAGCGAGAAGATGATCGCCACCGGCCAGGCCCTGCCGTTCCGCGTGGTGTTCAACCCGGAAGCCTTCCCCGCCGGCGCCCGCGTCGAACTGCACGGCCGCGTCTCGCAGTCCGGCCAGTTGGCCTGGCGCCTGCCGCCGGTGCGCATCACCCAGCCGGAAACCCGCGCCCTCGGCGAACTGCGCCTGGAGCGCGCGCCGTGACGCCACCGCTGTCCCTGCAGACAGCCCTCGGTGAACTGCTCGGCGACGCGCGCCTGTCCGCCGAAACCTTGCCCGGCACCGACATCCGCCTCTGGCTGATCGACGCGCAGAACATGGACCGCGAGTTCAGCCCCGACGAAACCCGGCGCATCCTCGAAGAACCGCCTTACTGGTGCTTCTGCTGGGCCAGCGGCCTGGTGCTGGCGCACTGGCTGGCGGAAAAGCCTGACTGGGTGCGCGGCAAGCGCGTGCTGGATTTCGGCGCGGGCTCGGGCATCGCCGCCATTGCCGCGGCCAAGGCCGGTGCCGCCGAAGTGGTGGCCTGCGACCTCGACCCGCTGGCGCTCGACGCCTGTCGCGCCAACGCCGAGCTGAACGGCGTGGAGCTGACCTACTCGGCGGACTTCTTCCAGGAGGAGGACCGCTACGACCTGATCATCGTCGCCGACGTGCTCTACGACCGCGCCAACCTGCCGCTGCTGGACGAATTCCTCAGCCGTGGCCGCGAAGCCCTGGTGGCCGACTCGCGGGTGCGCGACTTCAGTCATCCGCTGTATGAGCGCCTGGGGATTCTCGACGGCTGCACCTGGCCGGACCTGGCCGAGCCGGCCGAATTCCGCCATGTGAGCCTTTATCACGCGCGGCGCGGGTGACATCGCCCCTTCGGGCGGGACGATCGCGGACGGAGTCCGCTCCTACGCTCATTGCGTGAGCGGTTCACCCCTGCAGGAGCGGGCCCCTGGGGCGCTCCTGCAGGGATCACCGAAGCCCGGCCGTGTGGGTTGTTTCCGTTCCAGAGCGCCCCCACTTATAGTGGCAACCACCTTCATCGCCCCACTCGATTCGAGATTCCCCATGAGCGATACGCCCTACATCTTCGACGCCAGCATCGCCAACTTCGATCAGGTCGTCATCGAGAACTCCTTCCACAAGCCGGTCCTGGTGGACTTCTGGGCCGACTGGTGCGCCCCGTGCAAGGCCCTGATGCCGCTGCTGGCGCAGATCACCGAGTCCTACCAGGGCGAACTGCTGCTGGCCAAGGTCAATTGCGACGTCGAGCAGGACATCGTGATGCGTTTCGGCATTCGCAGCCTGCCCACCGTGGTGCTGTTCAAGGACGGCCAGCCGGTGGACGGCTTCGCCGGCGCGCAGCCCGAATCGGCGATCCGCCAGATGCTCGAACAGCACGTACAGCCGCCCGCTCCGGCCGCCGGCAACCCGCTGGAGCTGGCGCAGACTGCCTTCAACGAAGGCCGCTTCGCCGAAGCCGAGGCGCAACTCAAGGCGCTGCTGGGCGAAGACAACACCAACGCCGCTGCGCTGATCCTCTACGCCCGTTGCCTCGCCGAGCGCGGCGAGCTGGGGGAAGCCGAGACCGTGCTCGACGCGGTGAAGAGCGACGACCACAAGCAGGCACTGGCCGCCGCCAAGGCCCAGCTGACCTTCCTGCGCCAGGCGGCTGACCTGCCCGACGCCGCCACGCTGAAGACCCGTCTGGCCGCCGACGCCAACGACGACGAAGCCACCTACCAGCTGGCCGTGCAGCAACTGGCCCGTCAGCAGTACGAGGCGGCGCTGGACGCCCTGCTCAAGCTGTTCGTGCGCAACCGCGGCTACGGCGAGGACCTGCCGCGCAAGACGCTGGTCCAGGTGTTCGACCTGCTGGGCAACGACCACCCGCTGGTGCTCGCCTACCGGCGCAAGCTGGCGAACGTTCTCTACTGATCGCTTCGCGGTACTTTTTCACCTGTAGGAGCGCCCCATGGGCGCGATCGCGGGCATGGCCCGCTCCTACAGGCAGATTCGTTATTCCCCGTCGATCCAGTTGAAGACCTGCACACCCTCGCGCACCTCGATCTTCACCTTCGGGCTGTGCCGCAGACGCACCAGCAATCCCTTCGCTGCCCCGGAACTGCCCGCCAGCGCCGCCAGCTCATCCAGCAGTTGCGGCCCTTCGCTGCTGCCACTGCGGCGCAGCAGGTCCTGCGCCGCCAGCCACAGCTGATCCACCGGCGCGCCCGCTGCCGGCGCCGGTGCGGCTGCGGCCACCGGCGCCACAGCGGCAGCGGCGGCCGGCAGGTTCTGCGCCAGCCGCGCCCAGTCGGCGGCGTCCATCTCCACGGTGAGGTCCACCGGCCAGTCGCCGATGGTGCCCTTGATTCTCAGCATCGCCCTTCTCCTCGCGGCCTTTCGCGCATGCTCCCACGGCGCGGCCCTCGCGCCAAACGCACGCTAAGCTGGCGTTAATAATTCATCTGTTATAACGTAACAAAATCATTCAACGAACCGGAGTTCCCCATGCGCCCCCTGCTCCTCGCTGTCGCCCTGCTGCCCCTCGCCGCCCAAGCCCACGACGAACATGAACATGGCAGCCTCGGCAAGCATGAGCATGGCGTCGCCCAGCTCAACGTCGCCCTCGACGGCAAGACCCTGGAACTGGAAATGGACAGCCCGGCGATGAACTTCGTCGGCTTCGAGCACGCCGCCACCAGTGAAGCCGACAAGGCCACGGTGGCCGCCGTGCAGGCCCAGCTCAAGCAGCCGCTGCAACTGCTCGCCCTGCCCGCCTCGGCCCAGTGCAGCGTGCAGTCGGTGGAGCTTTCCAGCCCGCTGTTCGGCGATGCGCCAAAGGCCGACGACGATCATGAGCACGATCACGAGCATGCTGATGGCGACCACGATGAACACGAAGGCCACCACCACGCCGACATCGACGCCCACTACCAGCTGACCTGCGCCCAGCCGCAGGACCTGGCCACCCTCGATTTCGCACCGCTGTTCAAGCGATTCCCGGCGACCCAGAAGATTCAGGTACAACTGATCGGCCCGAGCGGCCAGCAAGGTGCAGAATTGACCGCCGCCAACCCGTCCCTGAACTTCTGATACCGACCCGTTGAAATGACCGCACTGCTCGAACTCAACAACCTCGGCTTCGCCTGGCCCGGCCAGGCGGAGCTGCTGGACATCCCCGCCTTTGCGCTGGCCCGTGGCGAGACCCTGTTCCTCAAGGGTCCGTCCGGCAGCGGCAAGACCACCCTGCTCGGCCTGCTCGGCGGCGTGCAGCGCCCCCAGCGCGGCAGCGTGAAGCTGCTGGGCGAGGACATCGCGCAGATGAAGTCGGCGCGTCGCGATCATTTTCGCGTCGATCACACCGGCTACATCTTCCAGCAGTTCAACCTGCTGCCGTTCCTCTCGGTGCGGGAGAACGTCGAGCTGCCCTGTCATTTCTCCCACAGCCGTGCCGAGCGCGCGACCCTGCGCCACGGCAGCGTGGCCAAGGCCGCCGAGGCGCTGCTGGGGCACCTGGGGCTGGGCGATGCGGCGCTGATCGAGCGCCGCGCCGACAGCCTGTCGATCGGCCAGCAGCAGCGCGTTGCCGCCGCCCGCGCGCTGATCGGCCAGCCGGAGCTGGTGATCGCTGACGAGCCGACCTCGGCGCTGGACGCCGACGCCCGCGAAGCCTTCCTCCAGCTGCTGTTCGCCGAATGCCGCGAGGCCGGCGCCAGCCTGCTGTTCGTCAGCCATGACCAGAGCCTGGCTGCCCTGTTCGATCGCAGCCTGTCGCTGACCGACCTCAACCGCGCCGCCCGCGCTCCGGGAATCTGAGCATGTACCTGTTGCGCCTGGCGCTCGCCAGCCTGTCCAACCGCCGCTTCACCGCGCTGCTGACCATCTTCGCCATCGCCCTCTCCGCCTGCCTGCTGCTGGCGGTGGAGCGCGTGCGCACCGAGGCCAAGGCCAGCTTCGCCAGCACCATCTCCGGCACCGACCTGATCGTCGGCGCCCGCTCCGGCTCGGTGAACCTGCTGCTCTACTCGGTGTTCCGCATCGGCAACGCCACCAACAACATCCGCTGGGAAAGCTACGAGACGGTGACCCACAGCCCGCTGGTGAAGTGGGCCATCCCGATTTCCCTGGGCGACTCGCACCGCGGCTACCGCGTCATGGGCACCGACACCGGCTACTTCGAGCACTACCGCTTCGGCCGCGGGCAGACGCTGGAGCTCGCCGAGGGCAAACCGTTCGGCCAGGACCTGTTCGACGTGGTGCTCGGCGCGGAAGTCGCGCAGGCCCTGCATTACAAGCTGGGCGACAGGATCGTCCTGGCCCACGGCGTCAGCACCATCAGCCTGGTCAAGCACGACGACAAGCCGTTCACCGTGGTCGGCATCCTCAAGCGCACCGGCACGCCGGTGGACCGCACCCTGCACATCTCGCTGCAAGGCATGGAGGCATTGCACGTCGACTGGAAGAACGGCGTACCGGCACGCGGCGCCGATCGCATCAGCGAGGACCAGGCCCGCGGCATGGACCTGCAGCCCAAGGCAATCACTGCCTTCCTGCTGGGCCTGAAGAGCAAGGTGGCGACCTTCACCCTGCAGCGGCAGATCAATGAATACGACGGCGAGCCGCTGATGGCTATCCTCCCGGGTGTGGCGCTTCAGGAGCTCTGGGGACTGATGGGCACGGCGGAGAAAGCGCTGTTCGTGGTCTCGCTGTTCGTGGTGCTGACCGGTCTGATCGGCATGCTCACCGCCATCCTCACCAGCCTCAACGAACGCCGCCGCGAGATGGCCATCCTGCGCTCGGTGGGCGCGCGGCCCTGGCACATCTTCAGCCTGCTGGTGGCGGAAGCCTTCGCCCTGGCGCTGGCGGGCGTGGCACTGGGCGTCGGGCTGCTCTACGCGGGCATCGCCGGCAGCCAGGCGTACGTACAGGCGAACTACGGCATCTTCCTGCCATTGGCGCTGCCCAGCGCCTATGAATGGTCACTGCTGGGCGGCATACTCCTGGCCGCGCTGCTGATCGGCTGTGTGCCGGCGTGGCGTGCCTATCGGCAATCGCTGGCCGATGGCCTGTCGATTCGCCTCTGAGCCTGCCCCATGAAAGAAAGCCCCCTGCGCCGCCTGCTGTTCCTCCTGCTCCTCGCCACCAGCGCCACCGTCTGGGCGGCGCCGCGTGAGCTGAGCTGGCCCGAGCTGATCCCCGAGGGCGCGCCGCCGCCCCCGCCGCCGGTGCCGCTGCACGATATGTCCAAGCTTTCCGATGTACTCAATTCGGAGAGTGGCCCGGCGGTGAAGCAGCAGATACCCAACGCACCCGTGGTACAGCAGCTGGATGGCGAGGAAGTGAAGATGCCGGGCTACATCGTGCCGCTGGAAGTGGAGGAAGACGGCCAGACCGTGCGTGACTTCCTGCTGGTGCCCTACTACGGCGCCTGCATCCACGTACCGGCGCCGCCGTCCAACCAGATCGTCTATGTTCGAGGCGGCAAGGGCGTAAAAGTCGACGAGCTTTACCAGCCGTTCTGGATCATCGGCAGGATGAGCGTGAAGGCGGTGGAAAGCGACCTCGCCGAGGCCGGCTACCAGATGCAGGCCAGCAGCATCGAACCCTACGAATACACCGGCCAGTGAGTGGGCGCGGCGCTTTGCCGCACCCTCGATTCCTACAAAGCTTGTGGGCTTTATTGAGCCAGGTCAAAAGTACGCTTTTAGCGCTGTCTACTATTCTGGGCACCAACACTTATACCAAAGAGATATTGGAGCTCATCATGCGTAAGTCCTGGCTAACCACTTCGCTTCTCTCACTTGCCGTCGCAGCGCCGGTCGCAGCCCAGGCCGCCGACATTCGCGGCCACCAGGCCGGCGACTTCCTGGTACGTGGTGGTTTTGCCACCGTGGCGCCCGATGACAGCAGCTCCAACGTCAAGCTCGACGGCACCAAGGTCAGTGGCACCAAGGCCACCGTCGACAGTGACACCCAGCTGGGCCTGACCTTCGCCTACCTGCTCACCGACAAGATCGGTATCGAGCTGGTCGCCGCCACTCCGTTCAAGCACCAGGTCGACGTGAAGGGCCTGAACAAGGCCACCGGCCTGAGCGGTCTGGACGGCAAGCTGGCCGACATCAAGCAGCTGCCGCCGACCGTACTGCTGCAGTACTACCCCATGGGTGGTACGAGCTCCGCCTTCCAGCCGTATGGCGGTCTGGGTATCAACTACACCACCTTCTTCGACGAAGACCTGACCAGCTCCCGCAAGGACCAAGGCTTCAGCAACCTGAAGCTGCAGGATTCCTGGGGCCTGGCCGCCGAACTGGGCATGGACTACATGCTCAACGAACACGCCTTCGTCAACGCCGCGGTCTGGTACATGGACATCGACACCAAGGCCAGCGTCGACGGGCCGTCCGCGCTGGGCGTACAGAAAACCAAGGTCGATGTTGACGTCGACCCCTGGGTTTACATGGTCGGTTTCGGCTACCGTTTCTGACGGAGCACACATGAAAAAGGCGCCCAAGGGCGCCTTTTTCACTTTCAGGGAACCGCTATGTACCTCGAACTCAAAGCACTGCACGTCAGCCTGGCGATCCTCAGCACCTTGCTCTTCCTGCTACGCCTGGGGCTGAGCTGGTGGGGCAGGCGCCCGTCGGGCTGGCAGCGCGGACTGCCCCATCTGATCGACACCCTGCTGCTGCTCAGCGCCCTGGGCCTGGTGCACCTGGCGATGCCCTGGCCGCTGCCGGTGTGGCTGCAGGTGAAGCTCGGCCTGCTGGTGCTCTACATCGTGCTGGCGGCCTTCGCTCTGCGCAGCACGTCGAAGCCAGCCAAGGCGCTGCTCAGCGTTCTCGCACTGGGCTCGCTGGCCGGCATCTTCTACCTGGCGGTCAACAAACCCTGGTGGTGATCAACTGGGCCAGGCCTTCCGCCAGCGGCGTGGGCGCGTCCAGGCGGTAGCGCTGCAGCAGGCGGCGGTTGTCGGCGCGGGAATGGCGGATATCGCCGTGGCGCGCCGGCAGGTAGGTAATCTCCGGCAGCCCGCCGGTGAGCTTGCCGATCTCGGCCAGCAACTGATTGAGGCTGGTGGATTGGTCGAGCCCGACGTTGATCGCCGACTCGGCCACGTCGTCGGCCAGCAGCGCAGTCATCAGCAGCTTCACCAGATCACCGACGTAGATGAAATCACGGGTCTGCTCGCCATCGCCGAACACGGTGATCGGCAGGCCCTGCTCGGCGCGCCGGGCAAAGATGCTGATCACTCCGGAATAGGGCGAGGACGGATCCTGGCGCGGGCCGTAGACGTTGAAGAAGCGGAAGATCGCCGGCTCCAGGCCGTGCTCGCGACGGTAGAAGTCCAGGTAGTACTCGCTGGCCAGCTTGTCTGCCGCGTAGGGCGTCAGCGGCGCCTTCACCACGTCCTCGTCGATGGCGGAGCCTTCGCCGTTCTGCCCGTAGACCGCCGCGCTGGAAGCGAACAGCACCCGGTGGATGCCTTCCTGGCGCATGGCCTCGCAGAGGTTCAGGGTGCCGATGAAGTTGGCGCGGTGGGTGCCCACCGGGTCTTCCACCGAAGCCTGCACCGAAGCGATGGCCGCCAGGTGCACGACGCCCTGGCAGCCGCTCAGTGCGCCACGCAGGGCGGCTTCATCGGCGACGTTGCCGACGATCAGGTCGACGCGGCTGTCGAGGTTCTCGCGCTTGCCGGTGGACAGGTCGTCCAGCACACGCACGGCAAAGCCCTGCGCCAGCAGCGCGTCCGCCAGGTGGGAACCGATGAACCCCGCGCCGCCGGTGATGAGGATGGGCTGCGCGGAGGGGGAAAGACGATCAGACATGGCGGTAATAGCGATCCAGCAGGGCGGGCAGGCCGGCGCGCCAGGCGCGCGGCTTGATACCGAAGGTATGGAGGATTTTCTTGCAGGCGAGCACCGCATGCTGCGGTTCGTCGCCGGCGTCCGGGCGCGCGGCGTGGGCCTGCGGGCTCGGTTCCTGGACGGCCAGGGTATGGAAGGCGCGGGCCTCGCCGAGTACCACCTGGCCCAGGGACAGGGTGGTCGTGGCTTCCAGGCCGCCATAGTGGTAGGTGCCCCACAGCGGCGCCTGGCAGTCGAGCTGCTTGAGCACCGAGAGGATCACCCGCGCGGCGTCGTCCACCGGGGTCGGGTTGCCGCGGCGGTCGTCGGCGAGGAACAGCACCTGCTCCTTCTCGGCACGCCCGAGGAAGCGGCCGAGCACGCCGTCGGCGCTGTCGTCCAGCAACCAGCCGAAACGCAGCAGCACATGCCGCGGACAGGTCGCCCGCACCCACTGCTCCATGCGCCACAGCGCCTGGCCACGCGGGCCCAGGGGCAGCGGCTCGTCCTTCTCGCTGTAGGCGGTGGCGCGGGCGCCATCGAACACGCGGTAGCTGGACGGCTGGATCAGCAGGATCTCGTGGTGCTGGCAGAGTTCGGACAGACGCTCCACCGCGCGCTCCTGGCTGGCCAGGCGGGCGGCGTCGACAGCCTCGGCCTGGAACCAGTCGAAGTAGTAGGCGAGGTTGATCACCGCGTCGGGGCGGGTCTCGTCCAGCAGGACGGTGAGGCTGGAAGCGTCCCAGCCCTGTTCGGGCGGCCGGGGGGCGAGGAAGCCGATGTCTTCCTCGGCACCAAGGCGGATCAGCGCCTGTCCAAGGGCATTACCGCCACCCAACAGCATCAGGCGCATGCGCATATTCTGGGGGTCACTCGAATCCGTGGGTTACCGCCGGCACGCACGGCGCCGGGGATGATGCCCGCATTTTTCCTGTGCCCCGGCACAGCGTCAAGCTTGGCCGACCCGCTGCAGACTCGGCCGCACGTGGCGGCGCTGCTCTAGGAGCGGCGGCGGAACAACGGGCGCGGCTCGATCACCGAGCGGCCGTAGAGCACGCTCAGGCCCGCCAGGCCCTTCAGCGCATCTTCCACGGGCTTGTCCTCGCGCACGGCAAAGGCATCGAAACCGCACTGGCGCATATGCGCCAACTGGTCACGCAGCACATCGCCGACGGCGCGCAGTTCGCCGCGCCAGCCCAGACGGCTGCGCAGCAGATAGGCCAGGCTGTAGCCGCGACCATCGCGGAAGCTGGGGAAGTCGATGGCGATCAGCGCCGGCTCCTTCAGGCGCCAGATCAGTTCCTCGGGGTCGTCCTCCGGTGCCAGCCAGACGCCGTGTCCGGAGCCGGACTCCAGCGCCAGCCAGTCCTTCAGCGGCAGGATCAGTCGGCCCTCGGGCAATACTTCCGGCAGTTCGCGCAGCAAGGTCCAGGGATCGCCCGGCGCCACTTCCGCCACGCCATCGCGCAGACGAATCAGGTTCTTCATGCCGGCACCTCCGCCTGGCGGTAGACCCGCGCCTTGAACGGCTCCAGGCCGATGCGCTCGACCGTTTCGACGAAGCGCTCGCCGGCGCCGCGCTGCTCGACATAGGTGTGTACCAGCGCTTCGATCACATCCGGCACCTCGGCAGCGCTGAACGACGGGCCGATCACCTTGCCCAGCGCGCTCTTCACACCCTGCGCGCCGCCCAGGGTGATCTGGTACCACTCGCTGCCGTTCTTATCGACGCCGAGGATGCCGATGTTGCCAATGTGGTGATGGCCGCAGGCGTTCATGCAGCCGGAAATGTTCAGGCTGAGGTCGCCCAGGTCGTGCAGGTAGTCGAGGTCCTCGAAGCGCTGCTGGATGCCCTGGGCGATGGGGATCGACTTGGCGTTGGCCAGCGCGCAGAAGTCGCCGCCGGGGCAGGCGATGATGTCGGTCAGCAGCCCCTGGTTCGGCGTACCCAGGCCAGCCCCGCGGGCTTCCTGCCAGAGCGCGTGGAGGTCGGACTTGCGCACGTCCGGCAGGACCAGGTTCTGTTCGTGGGCGACGCGGATTTCGCCGAAGCCGAAGCGCTCGGCCCAGTCGGCCACCAGCTCCATCTGTCCGGCGGTGGCATCCCCCGGCGGCGCCTCGGCGCCCGGCTTGGTGGACAGCACCACGCTGGCATAGCCCGGTACGCGGTGCGGACGCACATTGCGCGAGGCCCAGCGGGCGAAGTCGGCATCGGCGGCCAGAGCCGTGCCGTAGGCCAGTTCGTCGGCAGACGCGTAGACCGGCGGATCGAATGCCGCCGCAACGCGCTGGTACTCATCGAGGGTCAGTTGTGCCTCGCCATCGCGCAGGTGCTGCCACTCTTCCTCCACCTCGCGGGAGAACGCCTCGATGCCCAGCGCCTTCACCAGGATCTTGATCCGCGCCTTGTACTTGTTGTCGCGGCGGCCATGGCGGTTGTACACGCGAAGGACAGCCTCGACGTAGGACAGCAGGTGCCACCAGGGCAGGTCCTCGCGGATGACCTGGCCGAGCATCGGCGTGCGCCCCAGCCCGCCGCCGACCAAAACCTTCAGGCGCAGTTCGCCGTCTTCGGCGCGGCGCAGGTAGAGGCCGATGTCGTGCATCATCACCGCCGCGCGGTCCTCCTCGGCGGCGCAGATCGCGATCTTGAACTTGCGCGGCAGGAAGAGGAATTCGGGGTTCACCGTCGACCACTGGCGGAGGATTTCCGCCAGTGGGCGCGGGTCGAGGAACTCGTCCGCGGCGACACCGGCGAAGGCCTCGGTGGTGATGTTGCGCACGCAGTTGCCGGAGGTCTGGATGGCATGCATCTCGACCTCCGCCAGGCGCTCGAGGATGTCCGGCACCCGCGCCAGCTCGACCCAGTTGAACTGGATGTTCTGCCGCGTGGTGAAGTGGCCGTAGCCGCGGTCGTGCTCGCGGGCGATCCAGGCCAGGGTGCGCATCTGCTCGCTGGACAGCGTGCCGTAGGGAATCGCCACCCGCAGCATGTAGGCGTGCTTCTGCAGGTACAGGCCGTTCTGCAGGCGCAGCGGCAGGAATTCCTCTTCGCTCAGTTCGTCGCTCAGGCGCCGCTGCACCTGGTCGCGGAACTGCGCCACCCGTTCGCGCACCAGGGCGCGGTCGTAATCATCGTATCGGTACATCGCCAGGCCACCTTGGGGACGTTGCGTAGCGGCCTGCTTCTGTCGTCGAGCGCGCTACTTCAGGGATGACCGAATAGTGGCCGGCGCCTGCTGCGCAAAACAGCGGCAGATCGCGCGGGAAAAACCGGATCAGATGCGCCCGGCGCCTGCCCCTGCGGGCCTGCGACCGGTTGCCGCAACAGGCCCGATCAGCCGCCCCATCGCGCAGCACGCCAGGCCGCCAGCAGCGCGGGCCGGAGCGTTCTGCGCCATCTGATATGGTTTTTTCCGGCGAACCTGAATCTGTTTCGGGTGCAGACCGATTCGTACAGTCGCGGCGCCTCTTCTGCCTGATGGGCCACGACAATGAGCGAAAGAATCCAAGCGAAGATCATCGAGATCGACGCACCGCAACGTTTCACCCCGCCGCCCAAACCGCTGTCGGCGGTGACCCCGACGGTCTACACCAAGCGCTTCGCCGGACGCTTCCGCGACCTGCGGCGCCTGGGCGGCGGCCTGCTGTTCCTGCTGTTCTTCGGCACCCTGTGGCTGCAATGGAACGGCCGCCAGGCGGTGCTCTGGGACCTGCCCGAGCGCAAGTTCTACATCTTCGGCGCGACCTTCTGGCCGCAGGATTTCATCCTGCTCTCGGCGATCCTGATCATCGCCGCCTTCGGCCTGTTCTTCATCACGGTGTTCGCCGGCCGCGTCTGGTGCGGCTACACCTGCCCGCAGAGCGTGTGGACCTGGGTCTTCATGTGGGCCGAGCAGGTCACCGAGGGCGACCGCAATCAGCGCATCAAGCGCGACCAGGGCCCGGTGAATGCGGAGAAAGTCCTGCGCAAGGGCGCCAAGCACGGCCTCTGGCTGCTGATCAGCCTGGTCACGGCGATCACCTTCATCGGCTACTTCACGCCGGTGCGGCCACTGGTGGCGGACCTGTTCACCCTCAGGCTCGACCTGGAAAGCACCTTCTGGGTCGCCTTCTTCGCCGCCGCCACCTACGCCAACGCCGGCTGGCTGCGCGAGCAGGTGTGCATCCACATGTGCCCGTACTCGCGCTTCCAGAGCGTGATGTTCGACAAGGACACCCTGATCATTTCCTACGACGCGGCGCGTGGCGAATCCCGCGGCGCACGCAAGAAGGACGCCGATCCCAAGGCCCTCGGCCTGGGTGACTGCATCGACTGCCAGCAGTGCGTGCAGGTCTGCCCCACCGGCATCGACATCCGCGACGGCCTGCAGATCGCCTGCATCGGCTGTGCCGCCTGCATCGACGCCTGCGACTCGGTGATGGACAAGATGGGCTACGACCGTGGCCTGGTGCGCTACACCTCGGAAAGCGCGCTGGAGGGCGGCCAGACCCACCTGCTGCGCCCACGCCTGATCGGCTACGCGGCGGTGCTGCTGGTGATGATCGGCGCCTTCGTCTGGGCCCTGGAAGCGCGGCCGCTGATCAACCTCGACGTGGCCCGCGACCGCGGCCTGTTCCGCGAGAACGCCGTCGGTGAGATCGAGAACATCTACAACCTCAAGCTGATCAACAAGACCCAGCAGCCGCAGCACTACCAGTTGAGCCTTGCCGATGGCGCCGGCTACCGCCTGCAGGGCGTGCCGGAGCTGATGCTGCAGCCGGGCGAGATCCGCGACTTCGCCGTCTCGGTGGCCAGCCTGGCGCAGAGCAGCGCCGGTGGTTCGGTGCCGCTGCACTTCAAGGTCAGCGATGGCAACGAGTCCATCGACGCCGCCAGCACCTTCGTCTCGCCGAGGCGCTGAGCATGGCTCGGGAGCTTGGCGTGACCTCGGCGCAGCGCCTAGAGTGGGCGGATTCTTCCGCCCCCCAGGCCGCCGTGCAGGACAAGATGAAGCGCTACGAGAAATTCGCCGACGAGATCGCCGGCCTGATCCGCAGCGGCGTGCTCGCCCCCGGCCAGAAAGTCCCCTCGGTGCGGCACGCCAGCCGCACCTACGGGGTCAGCGCCTCCACGGTGTTCCAGGCCTATTACCTGCTGGAGGACCGCGGGCTGATCGTCGCCCGTGCGCGCTCGGGCTATTTCGTCCGCGAGCACGTGCAGCGCGCGCTGGCCGAGCCGGAAATCGCCCGCCACGACGCGCAGACCACCGAGGTGGACGTCAGCGAACTGGTGTTCTCGGTGCTCAGCTCGATCAAGGACCCGGATACCGTGCCCTTCGGCTCGGCCTTCCCGGCGCCGGAACTGTTTCCCCTGCCGCGCCTGGCACGCTCCATGGCCCACGCCGTGCGCGACATGGACCCGCGCTCGGTGGTCGCCGACCTCGCCCCCGGCAGCCACGCGCTGCGCCGGCAGATCGCCCTGCGCTACATGGTCGGCGGCATGCCGCTGCCGGTGGAAGAACTGGTGGTCACCAACGGCGCGCTGGAAGCGCTGAACCTGTGCCTGCAGGTGGTCACCCAGCCGGGCGACCTGGTCGCCATCGAGGCGCCGGCCTTCTACGCCAGCCTGCAGGTGCTCGAACGCCTCAAGCTCAAGGCGGTGGAAATCCCCGTACACCCGCGCGAGGGCATCGACCTGGACGTGCTCGCCGACAGCCTGGCGCGCCTGCCGATCAAGGCCTGCTGGTTCATGAGCAACTTCCAGAACCCGCTGGGCGCGAGCATGGCCGAAGACAAGAAGCGCGCCCTCGCCGCGCTGCTGGCCCGGCATCAGGTGCCGCTGATCGAGGACGACGTCTACGCCGAACTGTACTTCGCCGCCCAGGCGCCCAAACCGGTGAAGGCCTTCGACAGCGAAGGGCTGGTGATGCACTGCAGCTCCTTCTCCAAGAGCCTCGCGCCGGGCTACCGGGTCGGCTGGGTCGCCGGCGGGCGCTACGCCGAGCAGATCGAGCGGCTCAAGCTGATGACCAGCCTGTCGGCCTCGGTGCCGGCCCAGGCGGCCATCGCCGACTACCTGCAGCACGGCGGCTACGACCGCCACCTGCGCAAACTGCGCCATGCGCTGGAAAGCCAGCAGCACGCGATGCTCGCCGCCGTGGCCCGGCACTTCCCCGCCGCCACCCGCGTCACCCGGCCCAGCGGCGGCTACTTCCTGTGGCTGGAGCTGCCCGAGCACATCGACGCGCTCAAGCTGTTCCAGCTCGCCCATGCCCAGGGCATCAGCCTCGCTCCGGGGCCGATCTTCTCGGCGACGCGGCGCTTCGGCCACTGCCTGCGCCTGAACTATGGCCACCCGTGGACCACCGCCAGCGAACAGGCCATGGAAACCCTCGGGCGGATCATTCACTCGCTGTAGAGCGGCAGCCGGACTGATCCGCACATTCGGAAACGATCTGTACCTGTGCGGCGCTTTGTCGCAGGCCTACCCTGTCAGGCAGGAAACCCGGACGAGGGAAGCTGTCATGGAAGCGGAAGGCCTGATGATCCTGCTCACAGTGAGCGCCGCGCTCGGCGTGCACCTGTGGGTGCGCTGGTACCTGCGACGCGGGATGCTGCCACGCGGCGATCAATGGCTGGCCTGAGCGGCTCTTCGCAGGAGCGAGCTTGCTCGCGAACGGCCCAGCCCTGGTCCCTCCAGGAAGCTCTGTTCGCGAGCAAGCTCGCTCCTACAGGAAGCAAAAAGCCCGCGCTCTAGGGGCGATACAGGTGCGCATGCCCCGCGCTGTACAACGACGAATCGGCAAAACCCTCCGCCCCCAGCACCTTGCCCACCAGGATCAGCGCCGTGCGCTTGAAGCCCTTGGCCTCTGCCCTGGGCAGGATGTCACCGAGGGTGCCGGTGACCTGGTCCTGGTCCGGCCAGCTGGCGCGATGGATCACCGCGATGGGGCAGTCCGCGCCGTAGTGCGGCAACAGTTCGGCGACGATACTCGCCAGCTGACCGACGCCCAGGTGAATGGCCAGGGTCGCGCGGTGCTGCGCCAGTTCCGCCAGCGACTCGCCTTCGGGCATACGTGTTCTGCTCGCATAGCGGGTCAGGATCAGCGTCTGGGAAATATCCGGCAGGGTCAGTTCGCAGCCGAGAATCGCCGCGCAGGCGGAAGTCGCGGTGACGCCGGGGACGATCTCGTAGGCGATGCCCCGTTCGCGCAAGTGGCGGATCTGCTCGCCGATGGCGCCGTAAAGCGAGGGATCGCCGGAGTGCACCCGCGCGACGTCCTTGCCCTCCGCGTGGGCCTGCGCCAGCAGCGCGACGATCTCGTCCAGGTTCAGTTCGGCGGTATTCACCACGCGCTCGGCGCTATGCCCTTCCAGCACGGCCGGCGGTACCAGCGAACCGGCGTAGAGAATGACCGGGCAGGTACGGATCAGCCGCTGGCCCTTGACCGTGATGAGTTCGGGATCGCCGGGACCGGCGCCAATGAAATAGACCGTCATGACGGCTCCTGTGCGGATTCGACGGGAATGAAGGCGAGTGCGCAGGTAGCTTGATCGCTGCGTCGTTTGCCCACCAGCAGGCGTGACGGCGCACCACCTTGCACCTCGGCCTGCAGCAATGCGGCGGCTTCGGCCACGCTCGCGCTGCCGGTGGCCGCGCGCACGGTTTCGGAAGGGTCACCCAGGCGCTTCTCGCAGGTCGCCAGCTGTTGCGGCGTGAACAGCGCCAGCGGCAGATCGAGGGCGGCGGCCAGGGCGGTCAACCCCTCTTCGTCAGCCTTCAGCGTGGCGCTGGCCAGCGCGGTGAGGCTCGACTCGTCGAGCCCTGCTTCGGCCAAGGTAGCTCGCAGCAGCGCGCGCAATTCCTCCAGAGGGCAGCCCCGGCGGCAACCGAGGCCGGCAACCAGCGTCATGCTCGCTCTCCTTGCAGATCAAAATAAAAACCCCGCAGGCGGCCGGGCCGGCTGCGGGGTCGAGCATAGCGGCGAATCAGGTCGACGGCGCGAAGCGGCGGAACAGCCAGGCGGCGACCAGGCCCAGGGCTGCCCAGAACACGGCATTGGTGACCAGCGAGGCGACGATGAACTCGTGGGCGATGCTTTCCGGCGCCAGGCTGGAATGCACTTCCGGCTGCGGCGCGCCGATCACGTGGGGCACGACCAGCAGTGCCAGGCCGACGATGCGCAGCGCCCAGTGGCGGCCGAACACCAGCAGCGCGAGGCCGGCGGCGGTGGCGGCAGCGGTGCCGATCCACCAGGTCTGCCGCAGGCTCAGGTCGGCGGCAGCGGTGCCGGGGACTTCCGGCGGCAGGCCGAGGGATGGCGCGAGGGTGAACACGGCGAAACCGGCCAGGCCCCAGAGCAGGCCTTCGGACGTCCTGCCCGGCTCGCGCAGGGTGAACAGGCCGGCCAGCATCAGCGCGAAGCCCACCGCGACCACCAGGTTGCCGCCGGTGGTGGAGAGGATGCGCTGCCAGCCGTCTTCCGGCTCCCAGGCTTGCGCATCATGGTGATGGCCGGCGGCGGCGCCATCGGCATGCTCGTGGGCGTGCTCCTCGACCAGCGCGACGGCCGGCTCGGCCTTCTCGTAGGTTTCCGCTTTCAGAATCAGCGGGGAAACCCACAGCAGCTGGACCACGGTCAGCACCAGCGCGGCAATCAGACCGGCGAAACCGGCGGTCTGGGCAATACGTTTGATCATGAGTTCTTTCCTTTTCCTTCTCCGAGCCATCGAATCGAGCGAGCTAGAGCCAGGCAAGGCGGAGGATCGCCAGGGACGCGGAGTGGACTGCTGTCCATGAGCAGTCCACGGCGATTCTCCAACGCAGCCTGGCCGACGCGCAGCCGATCGAACTCAGAACCGCATCAGTGGCAGGGGAAGCCTGCGCTATGGCGAGTATCGTGGGCGGCGTTGTGCACCGCGTCGATGTGCGAGAAGCCGGCGAAATACACCAGCAGCGCACCGAGCAGGCTGGCGCCGACGGCCAGGCTGATGCGCTTGGAAAGGGGGATGGAGGTGCTCGACGCCTGTTGCGTCAGGATGCTGCTGGACATGAACGTTCCCTCTGAAAAGAGTGAGAACGCAGAGGTTGAACGCATTCGAACGCGCCGGATCGGTCGCGCCACGGCCTGCGCCCGCCCACCGCGGGTTGCCAAAATGTGAGGATTCCAGGCCGGTCTCCGGGCTTGCGACGCCGGCGAGAGACTCTCGCCGGACGGGTCAGCCTTCCCATGCCTTGGCACAGTGGCTACTGACGACCCTCGATGCGCTTACCGTTGCGGGGGCAGCGCCGGACTGGTCCTTGCGGACGCACCGGCTTCCCGTTTCACCTCGCGCGCGTCGGCGCGAGACACCTGAAACCGCGCTAGCTGACCACGGTCGTCCCGCAGCGTCAACTGTGCAGCAACCGATCCCCGGCGATTGACCGCCCCGGCCACGCTGCGTAGCCTTCCCCCCTTCGAGGTTCTCCGGCGCTGGCCGGAGCTAAGAGGGAACGTGGAAATCTTCGGATGCGCCACGGCTGCCCCCGCAACTGTGAACAGCCTGTCTCTTCACGCGCCACTGCCGATTCGGGCGGGAAGGCGAAGAGACGATAGAGGGCTGTGAGCCAGGAGACCTGCCTCGTGACGGGTTTTCGATCTGCTGCGCGTCGGCCATGCTGCGTTGGAGGATCGCCGTGGACTGCTCATTGACTACAGTCAACTCCGCGTCCCCAGCGACCCTCCGCCTTGCCTGGCTCTAGCTCGCGAGATCCAGAACTGGTTCGTTATCAACAGACAACCGGGCGGGGTGATCCGGTGGCGACCTTCGTTGCGCGGCGAACCCGCGCGCGCGCCCTTCATCCGCCCTCCCAATTTCGCTTGCGAGGCGCGCATGAAAACCCTGGCCAAACTCCCCGTCACCATCGTCACCGGCTTCCTCGGTGCCGGCAAGACCACCCTGCTCCGCCACATGCTCGATAACGCCGAAGGCCGCCGCATCGCGGTGATCGTCAACGAGTTCGGTGAGCTGGGCATCGACGGCGAAATCCTCAAGCAGTGCTCCATCGGTTGCAGCGAAGAAGAAGCGGTCGGCCGCGTCTTCGAGCTGGCCAACGGCTGCCTGTGCTGCACCGTGCAGGAAGAGTTCTTCCCGGTGATGCGCGAGCTGGTGGCGCGCCGTGGCGACCTCGACCAGATCCTCATCGAGACTTCCGGTCTGGCCCTGCCCAAGCCGCTGGTGCAGGCCTTCCAGTGGCCGGAAATCCGCAACGCCTGCACCGTCGACGCGGTGATCACCGTAGTCGACAGCCCGGCCGTGGCCGCCGGCACCTTCGCCGCCCACCCCGAGCAGGTGGACGAGCAGCGCAAGCAGGACCCGAACCTGGACCACGAATCGCCGCTGCACGAACTCTTCGAAGACCAGCTGGCCAGTGCCGACCTGGTGGTGCTGAACAAGGCCGACCTGCTCGACGCCGAAGCGCTGGCCCGCGTGCGCGCGGAAGTTGCCGAGGAGCTGCCGCCAGCGGTGAAGATCGTCGAAGCCAACTCCGGCCAGCTGCCGCTCTCGGTGCTGCTGGGGCTGAACGCCGAGGCCGAACTGCACATCGACAGCCGCCCGACCCACCACGACCACGAAGGCCATGAAGATCATGACCACGACGAATTCGACTCCTTCCATGTCGACCTGCCGGAAGTGGAAGAGCGCGCCCTGCTCGATGCACTGAACGCGCTGGTCGAGCGCCACGCCGTGCTGCGCATCAAGGGCTTCGTCGCCATCCCCGGCAAGCCCATGCGCCTGCTGGTACAGGGCGTCGGCAAGCGCTTCGACAAACACTTCGACCGCGCCTGGCGCAGCGACGAAACCCGCGGCACCCGCCTGGTGGTGATCGGTCAGGAACTGGACCAGGCCACCATCGCCAACGAGCTGCGTACCGCCCTGGCGTAACGCAACGCTACCCGCAAACGCCGAACTGCCCCCTCTCCCTTCAGGGAGAGGGCTGGGGAGAGGGTGTTACCACCGAGCGACAAGGCCCGATCCATGCACCTGCTGCGCACCCAACCCGGCGGCTTCGTCCCCGACGACGGCATCGCCCACCTGGCCCAGACGCCCGCCGAACTGGTGATCCTCTGCAGCGGCGATTCACACCTGGCGCTGCTCGCCGAGGCCGCCCGCGAGCTGCCGGAGGACTACCCGAGCCTGCGCCTGGCCAACCCCATGCAGCTGCAGAACCACGCCTCGGTGGACCTCTACGTCGACGAGGTGCTGCAGCACGCCAAGGTCATCCTGATCTCGGTGCACGGCGGCGTCGGTTACTGGCGCTACGGCATGGAGCAACTGGCGGCGCTGGCCGAGCGCGGCGTCACGCTGATCGCGGTACCCGGTGACGACAAGCCCGACCCCGAACTCGCCGCCCTGTGCAGCGTCCCCCCGCAGGATGCCGAGCGCCTCTGGCAGTACCTGCGCCAGGGCGGCATGGACAACGCCCGGCAGTTCTTCGCCTGCCTGGCCAACCGTCATCTGCAACGCGACTACGCCTGGAGTGAACCCCGCACGCTGCCGCGCGTGGCGGTCTATCACCCCCTGCTTGGTAGTTGCGGGCTCGGCAGTTGCGACCTCGCCCGCTGGCAGGCCGACTGGAACCCCGAGTGCCCGGTCGCCGCGCTGCTGTTCTATCGCACCCACCTGCAGGCGGCGAACACCGGTTTCATCGACACCTTCTGCGAACGCCTGCAGGCCCTGGGCATCAACCCTTTGCCCATCGCCGTGGCCAGTCTCAAGGAAGCCACCTGCCTGGAGGCAGTGGAAAGCCTGCTGGATAGCGCCGACGCCGAGCTGATCATCAACACCACCGGCTTCGCCCAGTCGAACCCCGAAGCACCGCAGGAGCGGCCCTTCAGACGCGACGTGCCGGTGCTGCAAGCCATCTGCTCGCTGGACAACTTCGACCTCTGGCGCGCCAACCCGCAGGGCCTCGGCCCACGCGACCTGGCCATGCACATCGCGCTGCCGGAGCTGGACGGCCGCATCATCACCCGGCCGATCAGCTTCAAGGGCCTGGCCTGGCGCAGCGAGCGCAGCCAGAGCGACGTGGTCTGCTACCTGCCGCACCTGCCGGGGATGGACTTCATCGCCGAGCTGGCGCGACGCTGGATGCTGCTCGCGCGCAAGGCCAACGCCGACAAGCGCGTGGCGCTGATCCTGGCCAATTACCCGACCCGCGACGGGCGCATCGGCAACGGTGTCGGTCTCGACACGCCGGCGGCCGCGCTGAACATCCTGCGCGCGCTGGAGAGTCAGGGTTATCCCGTCGCCGGCCTGCCCGAATCCGGCACCACGCTGATCCAGCAACTGCTCGGCGGCGTCAGCAACGACCTCGACAGCCTCGACCTGCGCCCCTGCGCGCAGAGCCTGGCGCTGGACGACTACCTCGCCTGCTTCGCGCGCCTGCCCGAAGCCAACCAGCAAGCCGTGCGCGAACGCTGGGGCGAGCCACAACAGGACCCGATGTTCCGCAGCGGCCGCCTGATGGTCGCCGGCCTGCGCCTGGGCCTCGGCTTCGTCGGCATCCAGCCGGCGCGCGGCTACCAGCTCGACGCCGCGGCGATCTACCACGACCCGTCGCTGGTGCCGCCCCACGGCTACCTCGCCTTCTACTTCTGGCTGCGCGAGGTGTTCGGCGCCGACGCGGTGATCCACGTCGGCAAGCACGGCAACCTCGAATGGCTGCCAGGCAAGGGCGTCGGGCTCTCCGAGGAGTGCTGGCCGGACGCGATCCTCGGCGCGCTGCCGAACCTCTACCCGTTCATCGTCAACGACCCCGGCGAAGGTGCGCAGGCCAAGCGCCGGGCCCAGGCGGTGATCATCGACCACCTGATGCCGCCGCTGACCCGTGCGGAAAACTACGGCCCGCTGCGCGACCTCGAACGCCTGGCCGACGAGTACTACGACGCCTCCCTGCTCGACCCGCGCCGCGCCACCGAGCTGCGCGGCGACATCCTCGCGCTGGTGCGCGAAACCTCGCTGGACCGCGAGCTGGGTCTGCAACTGAGCGACGATGCGGAGAGCTGGCTGCCGCAACTGGACGCCTACCTCTGCGACCTCAAGGAATCGCAGATTCGCGACGGCCTGCATGTGTTCGGCGAGTCGCCCGCAGGCGAGTTGCGCCGCGACACGCTGCTGTCATTGGTGCGCCTTCCGCGTGGAGATGGTCGTGGTGGCAACGCCAGCCTGCTGCGCGCGCTGAGCGAGGACCTGCAGCTGGGGCGCGACCCGCTCGACGAAGCCTTCGCCGAGGCCTGGGAAGGTCCGCGTCCGGACGCGCTGCTCGCGGTGAGCGACGAGCCCTGGCGCAGCAACGGCGACACCCGCGAGCGCCTGGAGCTGTTTGCCCTGCGCCTGATCGACGGCTCGGTCAGCGCCCCCGGCAGCGCCAGCGCGGCGGTCCTCGCGCAACTGCACCAGCAGATCGCCCCGACCCTGGACGCCTGTGGCGCCAGCGAAATCGCTCACCTGCTCGCCAGTCTCGACGGCCGCTTCGTCCCGCCCGGCCCCAGCGGCGCGCCCAGTCGCGGGCGGGTCGACGTGCTGCCCACCGGGCGCAACTTCTTCACCGTGGATGTGCGCAACCTGCCCACGCCCACCGCCTTCCGCCTGGGGTTCCAGTCGGCCAGCCGGTTGCTCGAACGCCACCTGCAGGACCACGGCGACCACCTGCGCCAGCTCGGCCTGTCGGTGTGGGGCACCGCGACCATGCGCACCGGCGGCGACGACATCGCCCAGGCCCTGGCGCTGCTCGGCGTGCGCCCGGTGTGGCAGGCCGGCAGCCAGCGCGTGGAAGATTTCGAGATCCTGCCAATCACCCTGCTCGACCGCCCGCGGGTCGACGTCACGCTGCGCGTCTCGGGCTTCTTCCGCGATGCCTTCGCCAACCTGATCCGGCTGTTCGACGCCGCCGTGCAGGCGATTGCCGCGCTGGACGAGCCGGACGACCTGAACCCGCTGGCCGCACGCGTGCGGGCCGACCAATCACGTTTGCAATCCGAGGGACTGGAACTGGATGAAGCCCGCCGCCAGGCCGGCTGGCGCATCTTCGGCGCCCAGCCCGGTGCGTACGGCGCCGGCGTGCAGGGCGTGATCGAATCACGCCAGTGGGACAGCCGCGCCGATCTTGCCGAGGCCTACCTGAACTGGGGCGGCTACGCCTACGGCGCCAGCGACGACGGTACCCCGGCGCGCGCACGCTTCGCCCAGCGCCTGTCCGGCCTGCAGGCAGTGCTGCACAACCAGGACAACCGCGAGCACGACATCCTCGATTCCAACGACTACTACCAGTTCCAGGGCGGCATGCTCGCCGCCGCCGAGGTCATCCAGGGCCAATCGCTGGCCAGCTACCACGGCGACCACAGCCAGCCGGACAACCCGCGCATCCGCACCCTGAAGGAAGAACTCGGCCGCGTGGTGCGCGCCCGCGCGGTGAACCCGAAATGGATCGCCGGCATGAAGCGCCACGGCTACAAGGGCGCCTTCGAACTGGCCGCGACGGTGGACTACCTGTTCGCCTTCGACGCCACCAGCGAGCTGGTGGACGACCACCAGTACCGCCTGCTGGCAGACGCCTACCTGCTGGACGACGACACCCGCGAATTCATCCGCCAGCACAACCCCGAAGCCCTGCGCGACATCGCCGAACGCCTGGTGGAAGCCCAGCAACGCGGGTTGTGGGAAGAGCCGGGGGAATACCGCGAGGCGCTGGAGAATCTGCTGGTGAACAGCGAGGAGCAGTGAGGTATTTCCAACTTGCGTAGGAGCGGACTTCGTCCGCGATGGTGTCCAGCTCGATGCAGACCTATCGCGGACAGAGTCCGCTCCTGCGTCTCCATCGAATACGGTGTGACGGGTTTGCGTGTAGGAGCGAGCTTGCTCGCGAACATTGCCCCGCAGCGGAGGCGGGTTCGCGAGCAAGCTCGCTCCTACGAAAGGCAGGCTCAGCCCCGACGCAGCCGCTCCGCCGCATTCAGCAGCAGCGCCTCGGTGCCGCTCCAGCCCAGGCAGCCGTCGGTGATCGAGACGCCGTAGCGCAGCTCGCCGGACAACGGCTGGCAGCCGTCGAACAGATGACTCTCCAGCATCACGCCGCGCAGCGAAGCGTCGCCGGCCAGGCGCTGGTCGAGGACGCTGTCCAGCACTGCCGGCTGGCGCAGCGGGTCCTTGCCGCTGTTGGCGTGGCTGCAGTCCACCATGATGCTCGGCTCGAGGCCGAGCTTCTCCAGCCCCTGGCGAATCTGCTGCACGCTGGCCGCGTCGAAGTTCGGGCCGGCATGGCCGCCGCGCAGCACCAGGTGGCTGTCCGGGTTGCCCTGGGTCTGCACCAGCGACGGGCGACCCAGCGCATCGATGCCGAAGTGCTGGTGCGGGTGTGCCGCCGAACGCATGGCGTCGGTGGCGATGCCGATGCTGCCGTCGGTGCCGTTCTTGAAACCCACTGGCAGATCGAGGCCACTGACCATCTCGCGGTGCACCTGGGATTCGCTGGTGCGCGCACCGATGGCGGCCCAGCCCAGCAGGTCGTCGAAGTAGCCGGCCACCAGCGGTTGCAGCAGTTCGGTGGCAATCGGCAGGCCACGCTCGAGCATGCCCAGCATCAGCCGGCGCGACAGTTCCAGGCCGCCGGCCATGTCGCCAGTGCCATCCAGCTGCGGGTCGTAGACCAGGCCTTTCCAGCCGATAGTGGTGCGCGGCTTCTCGACGTAGGCGCGCATCACCAGCAGCAGCTGGTCGCTCACCTGCGGCGCCAGTTCGGCGAGGCGGTCGGCGTATTCGAGGGCGGCGAGGGGGTCGTGCAGCGAGCACGGGCCGATGACGACCAGCAGGCGCGGATCGCGGCCATCGAGGACAGCGCGGATCGCCTCGCGGCCTTCGCGGACGCGGTGGGCCATGGCGGCGGACAGCGGCAGGTGCTGGCGCAGTTCGGCGGGGCTCGGCAGCGGTTGTTCGCGGCGGCGGGCAGAGGGCAGCGGCAGGTCGAGGACTTCGGCGGAGGCTGCGTGTTCGGGGCGGATCAGGGCGGAGGTGGAAGCATTCATCTGACTGGCATCCTTGGCCGGCGCGGTAGTCTTTCCGCGCTCGGCGCTCTATCTAGGTGTTCGTGGCAAGGCTCGTTGGGTGGCACGCAGCGCGCTGCTAAATCGCCAGTCGGAGTTGCGGTAATAGCGGTAATCAGTGGTGTAGGCGGTCATGTCTGGATCCTCTGTCCGGGCGTGTTGGCCCGATTCAATTCGTTGGCAATGTGTTGGCCTTGTGGGCCGGAAAAACAAAAACCCCGGTCGGGTTGCCGACCGGGGTTTTGGGAAACTGTCTGGTTGGCGACCCTGCTTGCTAGGGCGCCTGTGGGGTATCAGGCGCGCCTTTGGCTAAACCAATACCCATAGAAGAAATAGCCGGCAGCAGCGGCCAGAACCTGCGCGCGAGCATCTACGGAGCCAATGGCACCGAGGCGGGCGAGGGACTGGATGGACAGGCTGGACGGCATGATGTTCTCCGTGGAAGTGGAGCCAAGGTACTGCATCGCGCAGCGTCGATCAATGACTTGAGTCTATCGATCCGATGGACATTGGTCGCACCTCCTTCGTCCGGTTCGCTACCATGCACGGACGAAATCCGCAGGAAATCCCCATGAGCGCCCTTCCCCATTTCCCACTGGCAGCCGTCGTCGGCGCCGATGAGCTGAAACTGGCCCTGTGCCTGGCAGCCATCGACCCGGCCATCGGCGGCGTGCTGATCGAAGGGCCGCGTGGCATGGCCAAGTCCACCCTGGCGCGCGGCGTGGCCGATGTGCTGGACGGCGGGCGCTTCGTCACCCTGCCGCTGGGCGCCAGCGAGGAACGCATCGTCGGCACCCTCGACCTGGACGCCGCGCTGGGCGAAGGCCGTGCGCAGTTCTCCCCCGGTGTGCTGGCCCACGCCCACGGCGGCGTACTCTATGTGGATGAAGTGAACCTGCTGCCCGACCACCTCGTCGACCTGCTGCTCGACGTGGCCGCCAGCGGGGTCAACCTGATCGAACGCGACGGACTGTCCCACAGCCACCCGGCGCGCTTCGTGCTGATCGGCACGATGAACCCCGAGGAAGGCGAGCTGCGCCCGCAACTGCTGGACCGCTTCGGCCTCAAGGTGCAGCTGGAAGGTGCTCCGGCACCGAGCGAGCGCGCCGAGATCGTCCGCCGTCGACTTGCCTTCGATGCCGACCCGCAGGCGTTCCTCGCGCACTGGCAAGGCGCGCAGCAAGCCCTGCAACAACGCTGCGGCGATGCCCGCCAGCAACTGACTGCAATTCCCCTGGATGATGCCGCGCTGGAGACCATCGCCGAACGCTGCCATGCCGCCGGCGTCGACGGTCTGCGCGCCGACCTCGTCTGGCTGCGTGCTGCCCGCGCCCATGCCGCCTGGCGCGGTGCCAACGCGATCGGGGCGCAGGACATCGATGCAGTCGAGCACTTCGCCCTCGCCCATCGCCGTCGCCACGCGCCGCCGCAATCGCACACGCCGCCGCAGTCTTCTTCCAGCCAGCCGCAGGCGCCATCCGATGCTTCCAACGGCGAAGGCCAGTGGGGCGAATTGCCCGCCCAGAGCGTCGCCATGGGCGAACGCCGGCAACTGACGGGCTGGCCAAAAAAGCCCTGAGCATCCGCCCGCGCCCGGCCCCAGGCGCGGATGCCAACCCCCGACCCGGCCAACTCGCCGGCGGCCGCAGCGGCGCCCGCCAGAACGGCGCGCACGGCCGAATCGACTGGCCCGCCAGCCTGCGCAACGGCCGCCCGCAACGCCGCGCCGACCTGGTGCTGCGCGCCCGCAGCCGCAAGCCCGGCGAACTCTGGATGGTGATAGTCGACGCCTCCGCCAGTACCCGCCGCCACGGCGCGCTCGCCCGCGCAAAGGGCCTGCTCGCCGACACCTTCGAACAGGCCTACCGGCAACGCGCGCGCCTCGCCGTGCTGCACGCTACCGGCACCCAACCGCGCTGGTTGTGGCAGGGCCAGAAGGCGTCGGCACAATTGCAGGAATGGCTGGAACACCTCGGAGCCGGTGGCGGCACCCCACTGATCGAGGCGCTGCAGCAAGCCCGCGAATGGCTGGACCAGCGTCAGCGACAGAAACCGGATGAGCGCCAGCGCCTGCTGGTGCTGACCGACGGCCGCCTGCGCGACTGGCCGGCGCTGCAGCCGCTGAACTGCCCGACGCTGCTGGTGGATACCGAAGGCGGTAGCGTGCGACTGGGCAGGGCCAGGAAACTGGCGGAAGAGCTCGACGCCGAATACCGGCCGATCGGCGATCTTTCAGCGCTCGGCCGTTAAGGGCCCTCGCCCCAAACCTGGCTGGGGGGCGATCCGCGACGCCAAATGCCCCCGTTCAAGGCTCCCCGTTGCGCCCGAGCTGCAGGAACCCCGGCCGCTCGCTCAGCCGTTCGTAGTAGGCCGCCACAGCCGGCAGTTCCGGGCGCTGCATCGGTGTCAGGTACCAGCGGTTCACCGCCAGGCCGAGCACGATATCGGCCAGGCTGAAGCAGGCGCCGGTGACGAACGCCCCCGTGCGCGCCAGCTGGCGGTCCAGCAGGGCCATGCCGTGGTTCCACTGCGCCTCGCTCAGGGCAATGGCGGATTCATCGGTGTGGCTGGGACTATTGCGCACCCTGGCCATGAACACGTAGCGCCAGGCGTTGTTCAGCTCGGTGGCCTGCCAGCCCATCCACTGCTCCACCAAGGCCCGCTCGCGGGGCGACGTGGGCAGAAGCTCGTCCAGCGGATAGCGGGTGGCGAGGTAGCTGCAGATCGCGTTGGATTCCCAGAGCACGAAGTCGCCGTCGACCAGGACCGGCACCATGGCGTTGGGGTTGAGCGCAATGAACTCCGCCGAGGCGGTGGAGCGAAAACCCGTGCCCCAGTCTTCCCGTTCGTAGGGCAGGTTCAGTTCGGCGCAGGTCCAGAGCACCTTGCGCACGTTGATCGATGAAGCGCGGCCGAGTATTCGCAGCATGGTGTCACTCCCTGTGAAAACCGGGGCCCAGCATAGAGGCTGGCGGAACGGCGGAGAAGCCCGGTCTTGACGCCATACCGAGCTTGCCCGCGAACCGCTACGAAGCTGTGAACACGCGCTGCACGGGACGTTCCTTCAATCGGCCGCGAGGGGCTCCAGCGCCTGCCAGAGCGACTCGACGCTGGCGAACTCCCGGTCCACTGCCGGCAGCTCCGGCCGCGCCAGGATCAGCACCGGCACACCGCGCTCGCGGGCGACTTGCAGCTTCGGTTCGGTGGCCTGGCTGCCGCTGTTCTTGCTGACCAGCACGTCGGTGCCCAGACGGGTGAACAGCTCGCGCTCGTCCTCCAGTGTGAACGGCCCGCGCGCGCCGAGCACTTCGGCGCGCACGTTGCCGGGCAGGCTCTGCAGGCAGCGCACGGTCCAGTGCTGGTGGGCGGGGATTTCTTCGAGATGTTCCAGCGGCTCACGGCCCATCGTGAACAGCGGGCGCCTGAACACTTCCAGCGCCGCGATCAGCGCCGGCCAGCCGGCCACCTCGCGCCAGTCGTCATCCGCACCGGCCTGCCAACCGGGACGACGCAGCGCCCAACAGGGTACGCCAGCCAATTGCGCGGCGCGGGCAGCGTTGACGCTGATCTGCGCAGCGTAGGGGTGGGTGGCATCGAGCAACAGGTCGAAGCCGCGCTCGCGGATGAAATCGGCAAGGCCTTCGGCGCCGCCGTAACCGCCCACCCGCACTTCGCAGGCGAGGTCATCCGGCACCTTGCCGAGGCCGGCGAGGCTGTACAGGTGTGACCGCCCCAGACGCCGCGCAATGGCCAGCGCTTCGCCAATCCCCCCCAGCAGCAGGACACGTATCATCGCACCTCCAGCGCCTCGCCCACCAGGTTGCCCTGGCGGTCGATGGCAAAGACTTCCAGCGTCACTTCAAGGGGCACGATACGCCGGGCGAAGGCCAGCGCGCGGGCACAAACGGCATCGCCGAGGGCAATGCCCTCGGCGCGGCACAGCGCCAGTGCCTGCTGGCTGGTATTGGCCTCGCGCATGCGTTGTTGCAGCTCCGCCGACGCGCCGATCTGCGCCGCCCACTCGGCGAGCTGCGGCAGGTCGATGCTGGAGTGGCGGCTGTGCAGATCCATGTGACCGGCGGCGAGCTTGCTGATCTTGCCGAAGCCGCCGCAGACGCTGAAGCGTTCCACCGGCACCTTGCGCAAGTGCTTGAGCGCCGCGCCGGCGAAGTCGCCCATCTCGATCAGCGCGGTGTCGTCGAAGCCGTAGCGACGGCGCATGGCATCCTCGCTGGCGTTGCCGGTACAGGCAGCCAGGTGGCGGAAGCCGTTGGCGCGGGCGACGTCGATGCCCTGCTGGATCGAGGCGATGTACGCCGAGCAGGAGAACGGTCGGACGATGCCGGTGGTGCCGAGGATCGACAGACCGCCGAGGATGCCCAGGCGCGGGTTCATGGTCTTGAGCGCCAGCTCGGCGCCGCCCTCGATATTGATCGTGACCTCGAAGCCACCGGCATAGCCGCACTCGGCCGCCAACGCAGCGAGGTTGCCCTGCATCATCTGCCGCGGCACCGGGTTGATCGCCGGCTCGCCCACCGCCAGCACCAACCCCGGCCTGGTGACGGTGCCGACGCCTTCTCCCGCACGGAAACGCACACCGGGCTCAGTGCTCAGCGCGACGCGGGCGAAGACCAGCGCACCGTGGGTCACGTCCGGGTCGTCGCCGGCATCCTTCAGCGTGCCGGCTTCGGCGCCCTCGGCGGTGAGCCGGCAGAACTCCAGGCGCAGGGTCGCGCTGCGCTCTTTCGGCAGGGCGATCTGCGCCGCATCCAGCGCCTCACCGGTGAGCAGCAGGCGCGCTGCCGCCAGACTGGTGGCGGTGGCGCAGCTGCCGGTGGTGTAGCCGCTGCGCAACGGGCGGGGTTCTTCGGAGGTCTCGTCACGCATGGCGAAGCGCATCGTAGGATGGGTGGAGCGGAGCGATACCCATGCTGTTCCGGTTGGCCAGGCCCCATTGCGCCCTGACGATCGGACGAACAGAACAGGTCATTCCTTCCACACTTCCAGCAGGGTGATCGGCAACGCCGCGCGCCAGGTATCGAAGCCGCCGAGCGGCTGGGCCTGGGACACCGACAGGCGGGTCAGCTCGCCGCCGATGCGGGCGCGCCAGCTCAGCAGCATCGACTCGCTCTGCAGGGTGACGGCGTTGGCGATCAGCCGGCCGCCGGGCTTGAGTTGCTCCCAGCACTGCTCGAATACGCCGGGCAGGGTCACGCCGCCGCCGATGAAGATCGCGTCGGGGCGCTCCAGCCCCTGCAACGCATCCGGCGCGGCGCCGCAGACCAGCTGCAGCGCCGGCACACCGAGGGCGTCACGGTTGAAACGGATGTGCTCCTGGCGCCCATCGTTGGCCTCGATGGCCAGCGTGCGACAGCTTGGATGGGCGCGCATCCATTCGATGCCGATAGAGCCGCATCCGGCGCCGACATCCCACAGCAGCTCACCCGGCTTGGGCGCCAATCGCGCCAGGGTCACGGCACGCACGTCACGCTTGGTCAGCTGGCCGTCGTGGCGATAGGCGTCGTCCGGCAGGCCGCTGGTCAATGGCAGGCGAACCGCGTCGGCGCCAGCCCCGCAATGCACCGCGACGATATTCAGCGCAGCGGTCTGGCTCGGCGACCAGTCACTGGCGAGCCCGTCGATGCGGCGCTCAGCCTCGCCGCCCAGGTGCTCCAGCACACTGAGGCGACTCGCGCCGAAACCCCGCTCGCGCAGCAGCGCGGCAATGGCCGCCGGGCTGTCGCCGTCATTGCTGAGGATCAGCAGCTTCACGCCGTCATGGATCTGCGCATGAAGTGCGGCCAATGGGCGCGCCACCAGCGACAACAGCGCGCAGTCCTGCAATGCCCAGCCCATCCGCGCCGCCGCGAGAGAGGCGGAGGAAGGTGCGGAAAGCACGAGCATTTCCTCGGACGGAATCTGACGGGCGAGGCTCGCGCCGACGCCGAACAGCATCGGATCGCCGCTGGCCAGTACGCAGGTCGGTTCGCCGCGGCGGCGCAACACCGGTTCCAGGCTGAACGGGCTCGGCCAGGCCCGGCGCCGGGCGCCCAGGCAATGCGGCAGCAACTCCAGCTGGCGCGGCGCGCCAATCACTTCGCTGGCGGCGAGCAGGGCGCGGCGCGCAGCCTTGCCGAGGCCGGCATAGCCGTCCTCGCCGATGCCGACGATGGTCAGCCAGGGCGTCATGAAATGTCCTCAGGGGTGCGACGATCGATCCGACGGGCAGGCTTTTCCTGACCTCGGGCAAAGCAGGCATAATACCCGCTTCGTCGGTGCTCGTAGGACGCTTCGCCTTTACGGTGAGGTTTCTCAGAGCCGAAGAGGGAACACGGTTAAGCCGTGGCTGCCCCCGCAACTGTAAGCAGCGAGTCCGCGCAATGCGGCGACACGAGAACGAGGTTCCGTGGCGCCGGCCAGGCCACTGGGCAACCGGGAAGGCCGCGCTGGATGAGGACCTGCCAGCCAGGAGACCTGCCGACGAAACCAGTCGCGCGTGCAGACATCGAGCGGGGTGTATCGGTGTCGTGAAGTCCCCTGTGGGGGATTCGCAGGTCACCGCGACCCAGCCCTGGTGACCACCGTGCAAGACCCTTCAGCCCTGCCCGTCCGTCCGCATGCCTGCCCCGGCCTGCTGCGCATCGTCGCCTCCCGCGATGGCGGCATCTGCCGCATCAAGCTGCCTTGTGGGCAGCTCGACGCCAGCGCCGCGCGCGCTATCGCGATGGCTGCCGAACGGCATGCCGACGGCGTGCTGGAAGCGACCAACCGCGCCAACCTGCAGATTCGCGGCGTGCCTGCCGGCGCCGAAAATGCGCTGAGCCGCGAACTGCTGGCCGCCGGCCTCGGCCCGCGTGAGCTGGCGTCGGACGACGTGCGCAACCTGCTGGTCAGCCCGGCAATGGGCCTGGGCACTGGCCGTGCTGTCGATGCGAGCCCGCTGGCCCGTCAGTTGCTCGACCTGCTGGAGCGCACCCCGCGCTTCCACGGCCTGTCACCCAAGTTCGGCATCCAACTGGACGCCGGCGAAGCGCTGGCGATGCTGGAGCACCCCAACGATCTCTGGCTGTCGGCCATGTCCGACGATGCGGCGCCGTTGTTCGCCTTCGGCCTGGCCGGCTATCCGCCGCAGCGCGAGAGTGATCGCCCCGCCCTCGCCGCTGTATCCGCCGAGCAGGTGCCGGCGCTGGTGGAAACCCTTTTGCACCTGTTCCTCGATCTCGCCGGCGACGGCCAGACGCGCATGCGCCACCTGCGCGAGATGCTCCGCGACGAAGTGCTGCTGGAGCGCCTGCAGCAACGCCTGCCCTTCCCGCTGCAACTCGGGCCGGCTGTGGATAACTGGCGACGGCCTGCACCGACGGCTTTCGGCCATCTCGGAATTCGTTCTCAGCGCCAGCCGGAACACGTCATGGTGGGTGCCGGATTCGTCCTCGGACGCCTGGACAGCACGACGCTGTTCGGCCTCGCCGATCTGGCCGAGCGCTTCAGCGGCGGACAGATTCGTCTGACGCCCTGGCAAAGTCTGATCCTCCCTGACGTGGCACAAACCGACGCCGTCGTCGTGCTCGGCGCGCTGGCCAACCTCGGCCTGGTGATCGACGCCGCGCAGCCGCTGTCGCGCCTCGTCGCCTGCAGCGGTTCCAGCGGTTGCGCCCGCGGGCTGGCCGATACCAAGGCCGATGCCCTGCGCCTGGCCGAACGTCTGCGCCACGCGCCGCCGGCCGGCGTGCACCTGTGCGGCTGCCCGCGCTCCTGCGCCGCCGCCCACATCGCCCCCTACACCCTGCTGGCCGTCGCCGACGGCCGCTACGACCTGTTCCGTCGCGCCGATGGCGTGGCCGGCTTCGGCCAGCCGCTGGCGCGCAACCTTTCCCTCGATGCCGCCGGCGACCTGCTGGCCGCACCCGGAGCCCTCACCGATGCTTGATTACATTCGCGACGGCCAGGCGATCTACCGCCAGTCCTTCGCCACCATTCGTGCCGAAGCCGACCTCTCCGGCATCCCTGCCGACCTCGAGAAACTCGCCGTGCGGGTGATCCACGCCTGCGGCATGGTCGACGTCGTGCAGGACCTGCGCTTCTCCGCCGGCGCCGGCGCCATCGGCCGTGCCGCACTGGCCGCCGGCGCGCCGATCCTCTGCGATGCGCGGATGGTCGCCGAGGGCATCACCCGCGCGCGCCTGCCGGCACACAACGAGGTGATCTGCACCCTCAACAATGCGGACGTGCCCGACCTCGCCCGCGAGCGGGGCAACACCCGCTCGGCGGTGGCGCTGGAGCACTGGCGCGAGCACCTGGAAGGCAGCGTGGTGGTGATCGGCAACGCGCCGACCGCGCTCTTCTACCTGCTGGAAATGCTCGATGCCGGCGCACCGAGGCCGGCGCTGATCCTCGGCTTCCCGGTGGGTTTCGTCGGCGCCATGGAATCCAAGGACGCCCTCGCCGCCGACAGTCGCGGCGTGCCCTACGTGATCGTCCGCGGTCGTCGCGGTGGCAGCGCGATGGCCGCCGCCGCGGTGAACGCCCTGGCCACGGAGGTGGAATGATGAGCGGCCGCCTGATCGGCCTGGGCGTCGGCCCTGGCGACCCGGAACTGCTGACCCTCAAGGCCCTGCGCCTGCTGCGCGCCGCCCCGGTGATCGGTTACTTCGTGGCCAAGGCCAAGCACCATGCCGGCCAGGGCGGCAACGCCTTCGCCATCATCGAGCAGCACCTGCTCGACGAGCAGCAGCGCCTGCCGCTGGTCTACCCGGTGACCACCGAGAAGCTGGAGCCGCCGCTGACCTACGAAGGCGTGATCAGTGACTTCTATGACACCGCCGCCGAGCAGGTGGCGACGCACCTGGATGCCGGCCGCGACGTGGCGGTGATCTGCGAGGGCGATCCGTTCTTCTATGGCTCCTACATGTACCTGCATGACCGTCTTGCGGACCGCTACGACACCGAAGTCGTACCCGGCGTCTGCTCGATGCTCGGCAGCGCAGCGGTGCTCGGCGTGCCGCTGGTGTATCGCAACCAGAGCCTGTCGGTACTCTCCGGCGTGCTGCCGGAGGACGAACTCAAGCGCCGCCTGGCCGACGCCGATGCGGCAGTGGTGATGAAGCTCGGCCGCAACTTCGACAAGGTCCGCCGCGTGCTGCGCGAACTGGGCCGCGACGGCGGCGCCCACTATGTCGAGCGGGCGACGATGCGCGAGCAGCGCATCGTTGCGCTGGACGACGTCGACCCGATGGCCTCGCCGTACTTCTCGATGATCGTCATCCCCGGCCAGCGGTGGAACGGCTGATGCGCGCTGCCATTGTCATTCTCGGCCAGGGCGCGCTGACCACAGCCCGACGCCTGCAGGGCACTTATCCACAGGCGCGTGTGCTGGGCCTGAAGGACCGTGTCGAAGGCGCCGATGAGTCCTACGCGAACTTCGGCGATACCCTGCGCCAGCTCTACCGCGACGACACCCCGATCATCGCCCTGTGCGCGGCCGGCATCGTCATCCGCACCCTCGCCCCGCTGCTGCTCGAGAAAGGTGCGGAGCCGCCGGTACTGGTCGTCGCCGAAGACGGCAGCGCCGTGGTGCCGCTGCTCGGCGGGCTCGGTGGGGTAAACCGCATGGCCCGCGAGCTGGCCGTCGCGCTGGAAGTGGCGCCGGCCATCACTACCAGCGGCGAGCTGCGCTTCGGCGCCTGCCTGCTCGACCCGCCGCCGGGCTATGTGCTGGCGGACATCGAGCAGGGCAAGCGCTTCGTCTCCGACCTGCTGGGCGGCGACACCCTGCGCATCGAAGGCGATGCGCCCTGGCTGGACGAACTGGACCTGCCGCTGGCCGACGATGCCGCGCACACCCTGCGCATCGACGTCCGCGCCGAGGGCGTCGCGCAGAACGAGCTGCGCATCCATCCGCGCGTCGTCCTCGCCCATGTTTCGCTGGTCGATTCGCAGCTGCCCGAACGTATCCGCCAGGGCCTGGCGCAGGCCGGGCTGGCCGAGGCATCGCTGGGCGCGCTGGTCGCACCGCGCTGCCGCATGGCCGATCCGGCGCTGACCGAGGCTGCCCGCGAGCTGGGCGTGCCACTGCGGTTTATCCACAGCGATGACGAGCTGCCGCCGGCGGTGCTGCATGGCGACTCCTTCCACCTGCACCGCGCCGCCAAGCCAGCTGAAGCCGAAGGTATTGGCCAGCCGCGCGGACGACTCAGCGTGATCGGCCTTGGCCCCGGCGCCAGCGACTTCATGATCCCCGCCGTGCGTCGTGCGCTGGACGAAGCCCAGGACCTGCTCGGCTACGAGACCTACGTGAAGATGGCCGAGCCACTGCGCGACGACCAGGTGCGCCACTGCACCGACAACCGCGAGGAAATGCAGCGTGCCCGCCACGCCTTCGAACTGGCCGCCAGCGGTCGGCGCGTGGTGGTGATTTCCTCCGGCGACCCCGGCGTCTTCGCCATGGCTGCCGCAGTGATGGAAGCCCTGCACGAGAGCAGCGATCCGCACTGGCATGGCGTGGAGCTGGAGGTACTGCCGGGGGTGTCTGCCGCGCTGGCTGCTGCCGCCAAGGCCGGCGCGCCGCTGGGGCATGACTTCTGTCTGATTTCCCTGTCGGACAACCTCAAGCCCTGGGACACCATCGAGAAACGCCTGGACCATGCCGGCGCTGCCGACCTGGCCACGGCGTTCTACAACCCGATCTCCAGGGCCCGCCCCTGGCAGCTGGGGCGCGCGCTGGAAATCGTCCGCCGCCACCGCACGCCGGAAACGCTGGTGGTGCTCGGTCGCGACATCGGCCGCCCGGCGGAAGCCCTGCGCGTCGTCACCCTTGGCGAGCTGGTGCCGGAGATGGTCGACATGCGCACGCTGGTAATCATCGGTTCCTCCCTGACCCGACGCTTCCCCCGCGCTGACGGCGGCGACTGGGTGTATACGCCGCGCTGGTATCGCTGACGGCCCTGCCTCTCACACCGAAATCGCCCGTTGACGTCCACGTAGGATGGCGTGGAGCGAAGCGATACCCATCGCTGGCCTGGCAGTCAGGCTGATGGGTATCGCAAGCTCCACCCATCCTACGAACCGAGCGACCTGTGGGAACGCCCCACGGGCATGGCCCGCTCCTACAGAGAACGCCGGGAGTTCAGACACATCTTGCAAATGGCCATCGCCTTGTTGAAAATGCGACAAATTATCATTTGCAACGTTCTGCGTGCCCATGTCCTCGACCTTCGACGTCCAGTCGCTCTACAGCGACCATCACGGCTGGCTGCACAACTGGCTCCGCGGCCGGCTGGGCAATGCCGCCGATGCCGCCGACCTGGCCCAGGACACCTTCCTGCGCGTACTGCTCAGGCCCGAGCGCGCCGAACTGCATACCCCGCGCGCCTTCCTGCGCACCGTCGCCCGCGGCCTGGTGATCGACCACTGGCGACGCCAGGAGCTGGAGCGCGCCTACCTCGACTCCATCGCCCATCTGCCGGAAGCGCAGGTGCCGTCGGCGGAAGACCGGCACACCATCCTCCAACTGCTGGAGAACATCGCCCGCCTGCTCGACGGCCTCAAGCCAAAGGTACGCAGCGCCTTCCTGCTGGCCCAGTGCGAAGGCCTGCCCCATGCGCAGATCGCCGAGGAACTGGGCGTCTCGGTGCGTTCGGTGGAGCGCTACATCGCCGAAGCGCTGTTCCACTGCTACCAGCTGCGGTACGCCGAGTGAGCGGCGCCAGCGCCACGCCCGATCCCCGGGTAGTGAAGCAGGCCATCCAGTGGACCCTGCGCCTGAGCGGCAATGCCGATCCCGAGCTGCTCAGCGCCTGCAATCATTGGCGCCAGGCCAACCCCGAACATGAAACCGCCTGGCTGCGGGTACAGGCGCTGAACAGCGAGCTGGCTGCCGGCTACCAGGCCGTGCCCGGCGCCCGCGTGGCGCTGGAGACGCTGGAAAGCACCAGCCAGCGCCTGCAGCGGCGCCAGGCACTCAAGCTGCTCTCGACCTTCGCCCTCGGCGCTTCCGCGCTGTGGCTGGCCCGCGACATCACGCCCTGGCAACGCTGGATGGCCGACTACAGCACCGCCACCGGCGAGCGCCAGCGCTTCACCCTGGCTGACGGCAGCCTGCTGCAACTGAACACCGACAGCGCAGTGAACGTGCGCTTCGATCCGCGCCAGCGCCTGCTGATACTGGAGCGCGGCGAGATTCTCGTCAGCACCGCCCAGGACGCCGCGCGCCCGTTGCGGGTGCGCAATCGCGATGGCCTGTTCGAAGCCCTGGGCACTCGATTCGTGCTGCGCCAGGATGAGCGCTCCACCCGCCTGAGCGTCGAGCAAGGCTCGGTGGCCATCGCCCCGCGCGTGCGCGGCCAGACCACCGCCATCGCCGAAGCTGGGCAGACCTACGAGATCAACGGTGACAGCGCGCTGCTGGCCGAACGCAGCAACATGGACAGCGCCGCCTGGGCCGACGGCCTGATCGTCACCCGCGACATGCGCCTGGCGGACTTCCTCGCCGAGATCGGCCGCTACCGTCACGGGCATCTGCATTGCGATGCCAGCGTGGCCGACCTGCGTCTCTCCGGCGTTTTCCGCCTGGACGACACCGACAAGCTGCTGGCCCTGTTGCCGCAGACCCTGCCAGTGCGGGTGGAGAAGCGCACCGACTGGTGGGTGACGGTGAGAGCGCGGGGCTGAGTGGGGAGATCGGCGTTTGCACCAGCACCCTCTCCCTAACCCTCTCCCTGAAGGGAGAGGGGACTCGTTCGGCGCGATCTGTTACTGCGGAATATTCCTCAAGCCGTGGCATCAGGATGGCCAGGGTGCGCCGCTTGGCACGGATGCTCCCTCTCCCTTCAGAGCGGGGCGCGCAGCCAGGGCTGGGGAGAGGGGCTCCTCATTGAGCAACGAACCAGATCCGTGCCAGATAATATTTCCTCGCAATCGAGAATTATTTTTGTCGGGTTTCATCGCCCGGTCCGGCAAGGAGGAATACCCCGATCATTTCCCTTGTCCACGGAAGCCCCAGCATGCCAGCCGCCCACCTCCCGATGCCCTCCCCCGCCCTGCCCCGCGCCAGCCGGCTGGCCCATGCCGTGCGCGGCGCGCTGCTCTGCGCCAGCCTGGGAGCCAGCCTGCCGCTGGGCGCCTTCGCCGCAGACGCTGCCGCCATCACCAGCAGCCGCGCCTACGCGATTCCGGCCGGACCGCTGGACGAGGTGCTCAACAGCTTCGCCCGCGAGGCCGGCATCACCCTGTCGGCCACGCCGGAGCAGACCCGCGGCCTGAACTCGGCCGGGCTGAACGGTACCTATTCGGTGGATCAGGGCCTCTCGCGCCTGCTGGCGGACACTCCGCTGGAAGCCGCCGACCAGGGCGACGGCAATTACGTGCTGCGCGCCGCCGCGCCAAGCGACGTGCTGGCCATGCCGTCCAGCGATGTGTTCGCCCTCGGCAACGCGCTGGGCGAGGAAGACGGCTACCTGGCGACCCACAGCCAGATCGCCACCAAGACCTCCAAGTCCCTGCTGGAAACCAGCCAGAGCGTCTCGGTGATCACCCGCGAACAGATCGACGACACCGCCTCCAAGACCGTGCAGCAGGCGATCCGCTACACCCCCGGCATCTTCACCGGCCAGGTCGGCGCCTCGAACCGCTACGACTACATCGTCATGCGCGGCTTCGCCGACAACAGCGTGGACAACATCTACCTCGACGGCCTCAAGGCCATGGGCGACAGCGGCACCTTCAGCTCGATGCAGATCGACCCGTACTTCCTCGAACGCATCGACGTGCTCAAGGGCCCGTCCTCGGTGCTCTATGGCCGCAGCCTGCCCGGCGGCCTGGTGGCGCTGACCAGCAAGAAGCCGCTGTACGAGGACTACCACCAGATCACCGGCACCGTCGGCAACATGGGCCAGAAGGAAATGGGCTTCGACTTCAGCGGCCCGCTGGATGAGGAGAAGCGCATCGCCTACCGCCTGGTGGGCCTGGGCAAGGGTTCGGACACCCAGTTCGACCACGTCAAGGAAGAGCGCTACGCCATCGCCCCGACCCTGGCCATCGACTTCACCGAAGACACCACCCTGACCCTGCAGGGCTACCTGCAGCACGACCCGAACGGCGGCTACCACGGCGGCGTGCCGGCGGACGGCGCATTGTTCCACCACAACGGCCAGAAGATCTCCCGCGAGTTCTTCGACGGCGAGCCGAGCCAGGACGACTTCGACCGCACCCAGCGCATGTTCGGCTACCAGTTGGAGCACCGCTTCGACGACGTGTGGTCCGCGCGGCAGAACTTCCGCTACCTGGATTCCGATGTCGATCTCTCGCAGGTCTATGCCTACGGCTGGACAGCGCCGGACGAGAACACCCTGAACCGCTACTTCTCCGGTGCCCGCGAGCACCTGCAGGCGTACATCGTGGATAACATGGCGCAGGCCGAGTTCAGCACCGGCGCGGCGAAGCACACCCTGCTGATGGGCCTGGACTACCAGCGCCGCCGCACCAGCGTGGACTGGCGCTCCGGCTCGGCGCAGCCGCTGGACGCGTTCGACCCGCACTACGGCAACGACACCATCAGCTACTACCCGGACGACAACCACACCCGTCGCCTGGAACAGACCGGCGTCTACCTGCAGGACCTGATCGACATCGACAACTGGCGCTTCTCCCTCGGCATGCGCGAGGACTGGGTGACGGTCGAGGACAAGAACCGCAGCAGCGGCAGCAAGGCCGACGACGACTGGAAGAAATTCACCGGGCGCATCGGCGCGCTCTACCTGTTCGACAACGGCGTCGCGCCGTACATCAGCTACTCCGAGTCGTTCAACCCCAACGCCTACTCCGATCAGTCCGGCACGCCGCTGGAGCCGACCGAGGGCAAGCAGTGGGAAGCCGGCCTGAAGTTCCAGCCCGAGGGCAGCCGCAGCCTGTACACCGCGTCGCTCTTCCACATCACCCAGGAGAACGTCGCGTCGAAGGAGCCGCAGGACAACTTCTACACCTCCGTGGGCGAAGTGCGCTCCCAGGGCCTGGAGCTGGAAGCGCACACCCAGCTCACCGACAACCTCAAGGTGCTCGGCAGCTACACCTACACCGACATCACCTACACGAAATCCCTGGACGGTAACCAGGGCCATACCCCGAACCAGGCGCCCAAGCACATGGCCTCGCTATGGGCCGACTACGGCTTCAACGCCGGCCCGCTGGACGGCCTGACTCTTGGCGGCGGCGCCCGCTACGTCGGCGAGACCTGGGCGGACAAGGAAAACACCCTGCGTGTGCCGGACTACACCCTGGTGGATGCACGCATCGGCTACGACCTGTCCCGCGTCGGCCTCAAGGGCCTGGATGTCAGCCTCAATGCCAACAACCTGCTGGACAAGGACTACGTGGCGTCCTGCTACAGCCTGGACTTCTGCTACTTCGGCGAGAAGCGCAACGTCACTGCGACGGTGAACTACCAGTTCTGACAGCGCTCTTTGTAGGAGCGAGCTTGCTCGCGAACAGACGTCTCGGCAGCACGTAGGGCGCAAAACGCGCCAGCGTTATCCGCCGAAAAGGGGCGGCGGATAACCTGTTCCAGGTTATCCGCCCACCGACAATCCGAACTCTTGAGCCCCGTGGCGCGGCCGTCGCCTCGGGGCTTTTCATGCTTTAGAAGTCCGCCGCGTGGCGGTAGCGCGCCTCCAGCTCCAGGGAAACGCGGTAGGCCTGCGCCTCGCCTTCGGTGTGGAAGATGCCGACCAGCTGGCCTTCCTGGTGTACATCCCAGCAACGCCCGCCGAGGGCGCGGAACTCGCGGGATTTATGGTCATCGTCACGCTCGGTCACTGTAATGCTCATGTCTTTTCTTCTCCGGTTTTGCCGTACATCAAGGCAAAGCCAGAATCATTTAATTAGCTAGCTAATTAAATACTCGCTTTCGAGAAAGACCGTTACTAAGACTCGCCAAAACGAGCGTCCCAGAAACGCAAAAGCGCAGCTCGAAGGCTGCGCTCTTGGTGACGATCCGTTCGGCTTAGAACGGGATGTCGTCGTCGAAGCTGTCGTAGTCCGGAGCCGGTTGCGGCGCGGGCTGGGACTGTTGCTGCGGCGCAGGGCGCTGGGCCTGCTGCGGACGCTGCTGCGGCTCACGCGGTGCGCGCGGTGCATCGTCACCACCGGCGCCGGGACGGCCGCCCAGCAGCTGCATGTTGCCGTTGATGTCGACCACGATTTCGGTGGTGTACTTGTCCTGGCCGTCCTGACCCTGCCACTTGCGGGTACGCAGGCTGCCTTCGACGTAGATCTGCGAACCCTTGCGCACGTACTCGGCGACGATTTCCGCCAGGCGACCGAAGAACACCACGCGGTGCCACTCGGTACGCTCCTGCTGCTGGCCGGTCTGCTTGTCCTTCCAGCTCTCGCTGGTGGCCAGGGTGACGTTGGTCACCGCGTTGCCGTTGGGCATGTAGCGGGTTTCCGGATCGCCACCGACGTTACCGACCAGAATGACTTTGTTAACCCCACGGGCCATGACGCTCTCCTAAAGGCTTCAGCACGTCGCCTGCTCGGCGCCGGCGAGGCGCTCGAGGGACGTGCGATCAACTTGTTGGGAATCCACTTTGACATAAGCGGCCGCTTCTTCAGCGACCACCATCACATCGCTCACACCGGGCAATGCCTTGAAACGCTCAGCCAACGAAGCATCGCGCAGCGCCTCGTCAGACAGAGGCAGGCGAATACTCGTTACATAAGGCGGTTCACGCATGGTAACAGCAATCGCCAGCCAGATGGCAGCCAGCACCGCGCAGCCGATGAACACCCCGTCGAGCCCGCCGTGCTGGAACATCCAGCCGCCCAGGATGCCGCCCACGGCGGCGCCGAGGAACTGGCTGGTGGAGTACACGCCCATCGCCGTGCCCTTGCCGCCGGCCGGCGACACCTTGCTCACCAGCGAAGGCAGCGAGGCCTCCAGCAGGTTGAACGCGGTGAAGTAGACGATGATGCCGAACACCAGTTCCTTGAGGCTGTTGCCGAACTCCCAGAAGAACAGTTCGCAGAGCATCAGGGTCGCCACGGCACCGGTCAGCACGCGCTTCATCTGACGCTTCTTCTCGGCGTAGATGATGAACGGGACCATGCCGAAGAAGCCCACCAGCAGCGCGGTCAGGTAGACCCACCAGTGTTCTTCCTTGGGCAGCCCGGCGCGTTCCACCAGCGCCAGCGGCAGCGCGACGAAGCTAGCCATGAGGATGGCGTGGAGGACCAGGATGCCGGCGTCCAGGCGCAGCAGCTCGCCGTTCTTCAAGGTCGGCAGCAGCGACTGCTTGGCCACGCTGGACTCGCGGTGCTGCATGCGGTGGTCGGGCGTCGGCACGAAGAACAGGATGATCAGCATGCCCACCAGGGCCATGCCGGCGGTGAACCAGAACAGCCCGTGCAGGCCGAACCAGTGGGTCAGCACCGGGCCGGCGACCATCGCCACGGCGAAGGAGACGCCGATGCTCATGCCGATCATGGCCATGGCCTTGGTGCGGTGCTGCTCGCGGGTGAGGTCGGAGAGCATCGCCATCACCGCCGCGGAGATCGCCCCGGCGCCCTGCAGGACACGGCCGGCGATGATGCCCCAGATGGAGTCGGCGTTGGCCGCCAGCGCGGCGCCGGCGGCGAACACCAGCAGGCCGACGACGATGATCGGCCGGCGGCCGATGCGGTCGGACAGGGTGCCCAGCGGAATCTGCAGGATCGCCTGGGTCAGGCCGTAGGCGCCGATGGCCAGGCCGATCAGTGCCGGGGTGGCGCCGGCCAGGTCCTGGCCGTAGGTGGCGAGCACCGGCAGCACCATGAACATGCCGAGCATGCGGAACGCGAAGACCAGGGACAGGCCGGCGGCCGCGCGGGTTTCGGTGCCACTCATGCGCTCAGTGTGGGAATCGTGCATAGGCCCCTCATGAAAAGACAAAAAACGGGAATGCGCTGGATTGCCCCCGTGGCATCGCGCCATCCGGGCCTCGCAGGGCCGGTTGTCGCCAACGCCGAAAAATAGCCGCGCATTCTACCAGCCCAACGGTCCAAGGGCACACACGCGCTACTTTGCCGGGTGCCGGAATCGCCCCGTATAATCGATAGTTTTCGCCCGCCATGCGAGGCCGCAGTGGACAAGATCCTCATCCGTGGGGCACGTACCCACAACCTGAAGAACATCGACCTGACCCTGCCGCGCGACAAGCTGATCGTGATCACCGGCCTGTCGGGTTCCGGCAAATCTTCCCTGGCTTTCGACACCCTCTACGCCGAGGGCCAGCGCCGCTACGTGGAATCCCTGTCGGCCTATGCCCGGCAGTTCCTCTCGATGATGGAAAAGCCCGACGTCGACACCATCGAAGGTCTGTCGCCGGCGATCTCCATCGAGCAGAAATCCACTTCCCACAACCCGCGTTCCACCGTGGGCACCATCACCGAGATCTACGACTACCTGCGCCTGCTCTATGCCCGCGTGGGTATTCCGCGCTGCCCGGACCACGACATCCCGCTGGAGGCGCAGACCGTCAGCCAGATGGTCGACCAGGTACTGGCGCTGCCCGAAGGCCGCAAGCTGATGCTGCTGGCCCCGGTGATCCGCGAACGCAAGGGTGAGCACCTGGCGGTGTTCGAGGAGATGCGCGCCCAGGGCTTCGTCCGCGCACGCGTCGACGGCAAGCTCTACGAGCTGGATGAAGTGCCCAAGCTGGACAAGAAGCTGAAGCACTCCATCGACATCGTGGTCGACCGTTTCAAGGTGCGTGGCGACCTGCAACAGCGCCTGGCGGAGTCCTTCGAGACGGCGATCAACCTGGCCGACGGCATCGCGCTGGTTGCACCGATGGACGATGAAGAAGGCGAAGAGATGATCTTCTCCGCCCGCTTCGCCTGCCCGATCTGCGGCCACTCCATCAGCGAGCTGGAGCCCAAGCTGTTCTCCTTCAACAACCCGGCCGGCGCCTGCCCGACCTGCGATGGCCTGGGTGTGAAACAGTTCTTCGACGCGCGCCGGGTGGTCAACGGCGAGCTGACCCTGGCCGAAGGCGCGATCCGCGGCTGGGACCGGCGCAACGTCTACTACTTCCAGATGCTCGGCTCGCTGGCCGGGCACTTCGGTTTCAGCCTGGAGGAGCCTTTCCAGGACCTCGACGCGGAGCACCAGAAGTTCATCCTCAACGGTTCGGGGCGCGAGAACGTCGAATTCCGCTACCTCAACGACCGTGGCGACATCGTCAAGCGCGCACACCCGTTCGAGGGCATCCTGCCGAACCTGGAGCGCCGCTACCGCGAGACCGAGTCGGCCACCGTGCGCGAGGAGCTGGCCAAGTTCCTCAGCACCCAGCCCTGCCCGGACTGCCACGGCACCCGCCTGCGCCGCGAAGCGCGCCACGTATGGGTGGGCGACAAGACCCTGCCGGCGATCACCTCGATGCCGGTGGGCACCGCCTGCGAGTATGCCGAGAGCCTGACCCTCACCGGCCGCCGCGGCGAGATCGCCTCGAAGATCCTCAAGGAGATCCGCGAGCGCCTGCAGTTCCTGGTCAACGTCGGCCTGGATTATCTGACCCTGGACCGCAGCGCCGACACCCTGTCCGGCGGCGAGGCCCAGCGCATCCGCCTGGCCAGCCAGATCGGCGCCGGCCTGGTGGGCGTCATGTACATCCTCGACGAGCCCTCCATCGGCCTGCACCAGCGTGACAACGAGCGCCTGCTGGGCACCCTCACCCACCTGCGCAACCTGGGCAACACGGTGATCGTGGTCGAGCACGACGAGGACGCCATCCGCCTCGCCGACTATGTCGTCGACATCGGCCCCGGCGCCGGCGTGCACGGCGGCCAGATCGTCGCCGAGGGCACGCCGCAACAGGTCATGGACCACCCGGACTCGGTCACCGGCGCCTACCTGTCCGGCCGCACCAAGATCGTCGTGCCCGCCGAGCGTACCCCGCGCAACAAGAAGCAACTGCTCAAGCTCAAGGGCGCGCGCGGCAACAACCTGCAGAACGTCAACCTGGAAATCCCGGTCGGCCTGTTCACCTGCATCACTGGTGTCTCCGGCTCGGGCAAGTCGACGCTGATCAACAACACCCTGTTCCCGATCACCGCCACCGCGCTCAACGGCGCCACCACGCTGGAAGTCGCGCCCTACGACTCGTTCGACGGCCTGCAACACCTGGACAAGGTGGTGGACATCGACCAGAGCCCGATCGGCCGCACCCCGCGCTCCAACCCGGCGACCTACACCGGGCTGTTCACGCCGATACGCGAGCTGTTCGCCGGCGTGCCGGAAGCTCGTTCGCGCGGCTACGGTCCGGGGCGTTTCTCGTTCAACGTCAAGGGCGGCCGCTGCGAAGCCTGCCAGGGCGACGGCGTGATCAAGGTGGAGATGCACTTCCTGCCGGACATCTACGTTCCCTGCGACGTCTGCAAGGGCAAGCGCTACAACCGCGAGACCCTGGAAGTCCGCTACAAGGGCAAGAGCATCACCGAGGTGCTGGACATGACCATCGAGGACGCCCGCGCGTTCTTCGACGCCGTGCCGGCCATCGCCCGCAAGCTGCAGACGCTGATGGATGTCGGCCTGTCGTACATCAAGCTCGGCCAGAGCGCGACCACGCTGTCCGGTGGTGAGGCGCAACGGGTGAAGCTGTCCCGCGAGCTGTCCAAGCGCGATACCGGCAAGACCCTGTACATCCTCGACGAGCCGACCACCGGCCTGCACTTCGCGGATATCCAGCAATTGCTCGACGTGCTCCACCGCCTGCGTGACCACGGCAACACCGTAGTGGTCATCGAGCACAACCTGGATGTGATCAAGACCGCCGACTGGCTGGTCGATCTCGGCCCCGAGGGCGGCTCCAAGGGCGGCCAGATCATCGCCACCGGCACCCCGGAGCAGGTCGCGGAACTGCCGGTGTCGCACACCGGGCACTTCCTCAAGCCGCTGCTGGAGCGCGACCGGGCCTGATCCGCGCCGGCATGAAAAAAGCCCCTGTTGCCAATCGGCGCAGGGGCTTTTTGTTGGCCGCTTGTAGGAGCGGGCCATGCCCGCGACCAGCGCGCTGCGCGCGCTCCTACAAGACGCGGATCAGATCTGCGACTGCAGATAGTTCTCCAGGCCCATCTTCTGGATCAGGCCCAGTTGCTGCTCCAGCCAATACGCGTGGTCTTCCTCGGTATCGGTCAGCTGCACGCGCAGGATGTCGCGGGTGACGAAGTCCTTGTGCTTCTCGCACAGGGCAATGCCCTTGGCCAGCGCGGCGCGTACGTGACGCTCCAGTTTGAGGTCGGCCTCCAGCATCTCCGGCACGGTTTTGCCCGGGTGAATGTCGTCCGGGCGCATGCGCGGGGTGCCTTCGAGCAGCAGGATGCGGCGCAGCAGTGCGTCGGCGTGCTGGGTTTCCTCTTCCATTTCGTGGTTGAGGCGCTCGTAGAGCTTGGTGAAGCCCCAGTCCTCGTACATGCGCGAGTGGATGAAGTACTGGTCGCGAGCGGCCAGCTCACCGGTCAGCAGCGTGTTGAGATAATCGATAACCTCGGCGTGGCCTTGCATCAGCCTTCTCCCTGGGACGTGACAGCGAATTAAACGGCGCTATGGTCGCGACTGGCCATGACCGAGGTCAAGCACCGGAAACGCAGCCGCCCTCCGAAGAGGGCGGCTGGTAGTGCATTTTGAGCTTAGTCGAGCTTCAGGCCCAGCGCCTTGGCGACACCTTCGCCGTAGGCCGGGTCGATATTGAAGAACAGCGCGAGCTGGCGACGCTGGATGGCTTCCGGCACGCCTGCCATGTCGCCGGCGATATTCTCGTACAGGCGTTGCCGCTGGGCTTCGTCGAACAGTCGGAACAGAGCGGCTGGCTGGCTGTAGTAGTCATCGTCGACACGGTGGTTCCAGTGATCCGCGCTACCTTCCAGGGTCAACGGCGGCTCGGAATAGTCCGGCTGCTCCTGCCACTGGTTGAAGCTGTTCGGCTCGTAGGTGACCGTCATGTCGCCGTTGTTGCCGTCCACCCGCATGGCGCCGTCGCGGTGGTAGATGCGCGGGTTGTTGCGCGCAGCGTTCACCGGGATCTGGTGGTGGTTCACGCCCAGGCGGTAGCGGTGAGCATCGCCGTAGGAGAACAGGCGACCCTGGAGCATTCTGTCCGGGGAGAAACCGATGCCGGGGACGATGTTCGCCGGGCTGAAGGCGGACTGTTCGACCTCGGCGAAGTAGTTCGCCGGGTTGCGGTTCAGCTCGAAGTAGCCGACTTCGATCAGCGGGTAGTCGCCGTGTGGCCAGACCTTGGTCAGGTCGAACGGGTTGTAGCGGTAGGTCGACGCCTCCTTCTCCGGCATCACCTGCACGTACATCTTCCAGCGCGGGAAATCGCCGCGTTCGATGGCGTCGTACAGGTCGCGCTGCGAGCTTTCGCGGTCGGCACCGACCAGCTTGGCGGCGTCCTCGTTGCTCAGGTTCTCGATGCCCTGCTGAGTCTTGAAGTGGAACTTGACCCAGAAGCGCTCATTGCTGGCGTTGATGAAGCTGAAGGTGTGGCTGCCGAAGCCATGGACATGACGGTAGCTGCACGGCAGGCCGCGATCGCTGAAGTCGATGGTCAGCTGGTGCAGCGCTTCAGGCAGGTGCGAGAAGAAATCCCACTTCAGGGTGGCGTTGCGCAGGTTGGTGCGCGGGTCGCGTTTCACCACGTGGTTCAGATCGGGGAATTTCAGCGGGTCGCGGAAGTAGAAGACCGGGGTGTTGTTGCCCACCAGGTCCCAGTTGCCTTCCTCGGTGTAGAACTTCAGGGCGAAGCCGCGGATATCGCGCTCGGCGTCCGCCGCGCCACGTTCACCAGCGACGGTGGAAAAGCGCAGGAACAGCGGAGTCTGCTTGCCGACCTCGGAGAACAGCTTGGCGCGGCTGTAGCGGGTGATGTCATGGGTGACGGTGAAGGTGCCGTAGGCGGCCGAGCCCTTGGCATGCATGCGGCGCTCAGGAATCACTTCGCGGTCGAAGTGCGCCAGCTTCTCCAGGAACCAGACGTCCTGCAGCAGCATCGGGCCCCGCGGGCCGGCAGTCTGGACGTTCTGGTTATCGGCGACCGGCGCTCCGGCAGCAGTCGTCAGGCGGGTGTTGTCGCTCATCGTTACTCTCCTCAACGGCGGGGTGTGCAAAAGCCAGCGACTCACGAAGGTGGTGAGCCTGGCCCGACATCCCAATCGGACAATTAAGCGCCTCCAGCGGCATTGCGGCTGTTGATCCAGCTCAGCAAGCAGTAGAAGTCGACGCCGTTAAGGATCGGTGACAAGAGACTGAATCAGCCAATTTATTGATTCGAGCTGATCGATAGATAAAAACTTTTCAATAGGCGATAAAAAACCGGGCACAAGGCCCGGTTTCTTATAAGGCGTTAACCTTACTCTGCAGCTTCTACTGCTTGGCCGCCAACAGCGCGGTCAATCAGTTCGACGTATGCCATGGGGGCATTGTCGCCGGCGCGGAAGCCGCACTTCAGGATGCGCAGGTAGCCGCCCGGACGGTTGGCGTAGCGCTTGCCCAGTTCGTTGAACAGCTTGCCTACGGCTTCTTTCGAACGGGTACGGTCGAAAGCGAGACGACGGTTGGCAACGCTATCCACTTTAGCCAGGGTGATCAGCGGCTCGGCAACGCGACGCAGTTCCTTGGCCTTGGGCAGGGTGGTTTTGATCAGTTCGTGTTCGAAGAGCGACACAGCCATGTTCTGGAACATAGCCTTGCGGTGCGCGCTGGTGCGGCTCAGGTGACGACCACTTTTACGATGGCGCATGGTTCAATTCCTTTCCAAACTTTACGTTCGGTAGCTACGACGATCAGGCAGTAGCCTTGTCGTCTTTCTTGAGACTTGCCGGCGGCCAGTTGTCGAGGCGCATACCGAGGGACAGACCGCGAGAGGCCAGAACGTCCTTGATTTCGGTCAGGGACTTCTTGCCCAGGTTCGGCGTTTTGAGCAGCTCTACTTCGGTGCGCTGAATCAGGTCACCGATGTAGTAGATGTTCTCTGCCTTCAGGCAGTTTGCCGAACGGACGGTCAGCTCAAGGTCATCGACCGGACGCAGCAGGATCGGATCGATCTCGTCTTCCTGCTCTTCAACAACAGGCTCGCTGTCGCCTTTGAGGTCCACGAACGCTGCCAGCTGCTGTTGCAGGATGGTAGCGGCGCGACGGATAGCCTCTTCAGGGTCCAGGGTGCCGTTGGTTTCCAGATCGAGGACCAGCTTGTCCAGGTTGGTACGCTGTTCGACACGGGCGTTCTCGACCACGTAGGCAACACGACGTACGGGGCTGAACGAGGCGTCGAGCTGAAGACGGCCAATGCTGCGGCTTTCGTCTTCATCGCTCGAACGGGCATCAGCCGGCTCGTAGCCACGGCCACGAGCGACTTTCAGCTTCATGTTCAGCGCGCCGTTATCGGCCAGGTGGGCGATAACATGGTCACCGTTGACGATCTCGACATCATGATCCAGCTGAATATCGGCAGCGGTCACCACACCCGAGCCCTTTTTCGCCAGGGTCAGCGTCACTTCGTCACGGCCGTGCAGCTTGATGGCCAGGCCTTTCAGGTTGAGCAGGATCTCGATGACATCTTCCTGCACACCTTCGATGGCGGAGTACTCGTGGAGTACGCCGTCGATCTCGGCCTCGACTACTGCACAGCCAGGCATGGAGGACAACAGGATGCGACGCAGCGCGTTGCCCAGGGTATGGCCGAAACCACGCTCGAGAGGCTCGAGAGTGATCTTGGCGCGGGTTTGGCTGACCACCTGCACATCGATGTGGCGGGGGGTCAGGAACTCATTTACCGAACTCTGCATGGATGCACCTATTTTCTAGCCCTTACTTGGAGTAGAGCTCGACAATCAGGTTTTCGTTGATGTCGGCGGACAGATCGGCACGAGCCGGGACACTTTTGAAGGTGCCAGCTTTCTTGTCGGTGTCCACGTCGACCCACTCAACGCGACCGCGCTGGGCGCACAGGTCCAGAGCTTGGGCGATACGCAGCTGGTTCTTCGATTTCTCGCGAACAGCAACCACGTCACCAGCTTTGACCTGGTAGGACGGTACGTTTACGGTCTGACCGTTGACGCTGATGGTCTTGTGGGACACCAGCTGACGGGATTCGGAACGAGTGGAACCGAAGCCCATACGGTAGACGACGTTGTCCAGACGGCACTCAAGCAGCTGCAGCAGGTTTTCACCCGTGGAGCCCTTGCGGCGGGACGCTTCCTGATAGTAGCCACGGAATTGACGTTCCAGAACGCCGTAGATGCGGCGAACTTTTTGTTTCTCGCGCAGCTGCAGACCGTAGTCGGACAGGCGACCACGACGCTGGCCATGCTGACCGGGAACTTGTTCTGCCTTGCACTTCGAGTCGAGAGCGCGAACGCCGCTCTTCAGGAAGAGGTCAGTGCCTTCGCGGCGGGACAGTTTGCACTTGGGACCAATGTAACGAGCCATTTCTCACTGTCTCCTATTACACGCGACGCTTTTTCGGCGGACGGCAGCCGTTATGCGGGATCGGGGTTACGTCGGTGATGCTGGCGATCTTGTAACCGCAGGCATTCAGCGCACGAACAGCCGACTCGCGACCCGGGCCCGGGCCTTTGACGTTTACGTCAAGGTTCTTCAGACCGTATTCCAGAGCAGCCTGGCCGGCACGCTCGGCCGCTACCTGGGCAGCGAACGGGGTGCTCTTACGCGAGCCGCGGAAGCCCGAACCACCGGAGGTAGCCCAGGACAGAGCGTTGCCCTGACGATCAGTGATGGTAACGATGGTGTTGTTGAAGGACGCGTGGATATGCGCGATCCCGTCGACCACCGTCTTTTTGACTTTCTTGCGAGGACGAGCAGCAGGTTTTGCCATGACTAGATTCCTAAGCGATTACTTGCGGATCGGCTTACGCGGGCCCTTACGGGTGCGCGCGTTGGTCTTGGTGCGCTGACCGCGAACCGGCAGACCACGACGATGACGCAGACCGCGGTAGCAACCGAGGTCCATCAGACGCTTGATGTTCATGTTGATTTCGCGACGCAGGTCACCTTCGGTGGTCAGCTTGGCCACCTCGGTACGCAGCGAATCAATCTGCTCTTCGCTCAGCTCTTTGATCTTTACAGCCGGGCTGATGCCGGTGGCTGCACAGATGCTCTGTGCGGTAGTGCGACCAACACCATAGATGTAGGTCAGCGAGATAACAGTGTGCTTGTTATCCGGAATGTTTACGCCTGCAATACGGGCCATTCAGAAAAACTCCAATTGACAGCTACCCGGCGCCCAGGGAGCCAAGAAAGGGCGCGGATATTAGCGCTGTAAAAACAAATAATCAACCCGGCAGCACACTAGCTGCCGGGTTATAACGCGTGGTTCACACTCAGCCTTGGCGCTGCTTGTGACGCGGCTCCGAGCTGCAGATCACACGAACGACGCCTTCGCGACGGACGATCTTGCAGTTACGGCACAGCTTCTTAACCGATGCACGAACTTTCATCAGTGACTCCTCGAACCTTACGGGTTAGCGCAGCAGACCGCTGCCATAGCCCTTCAGGTTGGCTTTCTTCATGAGGGATTCGTACTGGTGCGAAACGAGGTGCGATTGTACTTGAGCCATAAAGTCCATCACAACCACGACCACGATCAGCAACGAGGTCCCGCCAAGGTAGAACGGTACGTGGGCAGCTACGACCAGGAACTGGGGCAGCAGGCACACAGCCGTCATGTACAGGGCACCGAACATGGTCAAACGGGTCAGAACGCCATCGATGTAGCGAGCCGACTGTTCACCCGGACGAATACCCGGAATAAATGCACCGGACTTCTTGAGGTTTTCCGCCACGTCCTTCGGGTTGAACATCAGCGCTGTGTAGAAGAAGCAGAAGAAAACGATCCCTGCACTAAACAGCAGAATGTTCAGCGGCTGACCAGGAGCGATCGCTTGCGCGACGTCCTGCAGCCAACCCAGGCCTTCCGACTGACCGAACCAGGCACCCAGGGATGCCGGGAACAGCAGGATGCTGCTGGCGAAAATCGCGGGGATTACACCCGCCATGTTCACTTTCAGCGGCAGATGGCTCGTCTGGGCGGCAAACACCTTGCGACCTTGCTGGCGCTTGGCGTAATGCACGGCGATACGGCGCTGACCCCGCTCGATGAACACCACGAACGCGATGATTGCCACAGCCAGGAGGCCGATGGCGATCAGGGCGAAGATGTTGATGTCACCTTGACGCGCGGACTCGAAGGACTGACCGATTGCTCGGGGCAGGCCTGCGACGATACCGGAGAAGATCAACATGGAGATGCCGTTGCCGACACCCCGCTCGGTGATCTGCTCACCCAGCCACATCATGAACAGTGCACCCGCCACGAAGGTGGTGACCGACACGAAGTAGAAGCCGAAGTCGTTGGAGAAGGCCACGCCCTGGCTACCCAGACCAATGGACATGCCAATGGCCTGGACGAGCGCCAGGACGAGAGTTGCGTAGCGGGTGTACTGGCTGATCTTGCGACGCCCAGACTCACCCTCTTTCTTCAACTGCTCCAGCTGCGGGCTGATAGCGGTCATGAGCTGCATGATGATCGATGCCGAGATGTACGGCATGATCCCCAGTGCAAAGATACTCATGCGCTCCAGCGCGCCGCCGGAAAACATGTTGAAGAGGCTAAGAATGGTCCCCTCGTTCTGCCGGAACAGTGCCGCCAAGCGATCGGGGTTGATGCCCGGGACTGGGATATGCGCGCCGATCCGATAGACGATGATCGCCAGGAACAGGAAACGCAGACGTGCCCAGAGCTCGGACAAACCACCACCGTTGCTCAGCGCAGAGAGAGCACCTTGCTTAGCCATTTAGTCCTCGATTTTGCCGCCAGCTGCTTCGATAGCCGCACGAGCGCCCTTGGTGGCGCCGATGCCTTTCAGGGTGACTGCGCGAGTAACGTCGCCCGACAGCATGACTTTCACACGCTGTACGTTCTGGTTAATCACGTTGGCATCCTTCAGGGACTGCACGGTTACGACATCACCTTCGACCTTGGCCAGTTCGGAAGTGCGCACTTCTGCGCGATCCATGGCTTTCAGCGAGTTGAAGCCGAACTTCGGCAGACGACGGTGCAGCGGTTGCTGACCACCCTCGAAGCCCGGAGCGATGGAGCCACCGGAGCGGGAGGTTTGACCTTTGTGACCACGGCCACCGGTCTTGCCCAGACCGCTACCGATGCCACGGCCCGGACGGTGCTTTTCGCGACGGGCACCCGGCGCGGAACGCAGATCGTTCAGTTGCATGGATTAACCCTCCACACGCAGCAGGTAGTAAGCCTTGTTAATCATGCCGCGGTTTTCAGGAGTGTCCTGAACTTCGACGGTGTGATTAATGCGACGCAGGCCGAGGCCTTTGACGCAAGCCTTGTGATTGGCCAGACGGCCGTTCAGGCTCTTGATCAGGGTAACTTTGACAGTTGCCATGGTTAGAGAATCTCCTCGACGCTCTTGCCACGCTTGGCCGCTACCGACTCAGGGGACTGCATGTTCTTCAGGCCCTTGAAGGTTGCGTAGACCACGTTCACCGGGTTGGTGGAGCCGTAGCACTTCGCCAGAACGTTCTGCACACCAGCAACTTCCAGGACAGCACGCATGGCGCCGCCGGCGATGATGCCGGTACCTTCGGAAGCCGGCTGCATGTACACCTTGGAGGCGCCATGAGCGGACTTGGTCGGGTACTGCAGGGTGGTGCCGTTCAGATCAACCTGGATCATGTTGCGGCGAGCAGCTTCCATTGCCTTCTGGATAGCGGCAGGCACTTCACGCGCCTTGCCACGACCGAAGCCAACACGGCCCTTGCCATCGCCAACCACGGTCAGCGCGGTGAAGGCGAAGATACGGCCACCTTTTACGGTTTTGGCGACGCGGTTCACTTGAACCAGCTTCTCGATGTAGCCTTCGTCGCGCTTTTGATCGTTGTTTGCCATAACTTAGAACTCCAGACCGCCTTCACGAGCGGCATCAGCCAGGGCCTTGATACGACCGTGGTACTTGAAGCCAGAACGGTCGAACGCCACCTGAGTGACGCCGGCAGCCTTGGCGCGTTCCGCGACCAGTTGACCAACTTTCTTGGCTGCGTCGACGTTGCCGGTGGCAGCTTCGCGCAGTTCCTTGTCCAGGGTCGAGGCGCTGGCCAGGACCTTGCCGCCGTCGGCTGCAATGACCTGGGCGTAGATGTGCTGGGAGGAGCGGTACACGCAGAGGCGTACGGCTTCCAGTTCGCGCATCTTCAGGCGAGCCTTGCGAGCGCGGCGCAGACGGGTTTCTTTCTTGACGCTCATTTGCTATGCCCTACTTCTTCTTGGCTTCTTTACGAAGGACGACTTCGTCGGCGTAACGCACGCCCTTGCCTTTGTACGGCTCCGGCGGACGGAAGTCGCGGATTTCCGCGGCAACCTGGCCGACCAGCTGCTTGTCGATACCCTTGATCAGGATGTCGGTCTGGCTGGGGGTTTCTGCGACGATGCCGGCAGGCAGTTCGTAATCAACCGGGTGGGAGAAGCCGAGAGCCAGGGACAGCACTTGGCCTTTGGCCTGCGCCTTGTAACCAACACCAACCAGCTGGAGCTTGCGCTCGAAGCCCTGGCTGACGCCGATTACCATGTTGTTGACCAGAGCGCGGGTGGTACCGGCCATGGCACGGGTCTGCTGGTCGCCGTTACGCGCAGCGAAACGCAGCTCACCGTTGTCCTGAATGACTTCGACGGACGGATGTACTTTCAGCTCGAGAGCGCCTTTGGCACCCTTGATCGAAAGTTCCTGACCAGCCAGCTTGATTTCAACGCCGGCGGGCAGAATGACGGGGTTCTTAGCAACGCGAGACATGCTGATTCCCCTTAGAACACAGTGCAGAGCACTTCGCCACCGACGCCAGCGGCACGGGCAGCACGGTCAGTCATCACACCTTTGTTGGTGGAGACGATCGAAACGCCCAGGCCGCCACGAACTTTCGGCAGCTGGTCTACGGATTTGTACTGGCGCAGGCCAGGACGGCTGATTCGCTTCACTTCCTCGATGACAGGCTTGCCTTCGAAGTACTTCAGCTCGATCGACAGCAGAGGCTTGGCCTCGGCGGTGACTTGGAAATCCGCAATGTAGCCTTCGTCCTTGAGGACTTTGGCGACTGCCGCTTTCAGCTTGGAAGACGGCATGCTCACGACGGTCTTCTCAGCCATCTGGGCATTACGGATGCGAGTTAGCATGTCTGCTAACGGGTCCTGCATACTCATGGGCTTAATGCTCCTGATACAAAAGATAAGCCTTCAACTTCACAACTCGCCCTCAAAACGCCGGACGAACTAAAACCCGGACTCGGGGGAGCCGGGTATTCTAGAGATCGCTTAAAAACGAATCAAGCCCCACAAGGGGGCTTGCTTCGCAAAGCGATCAACGGAGCCGTTGCCGACCCCGTCTAGCACTTACCAGCTGGCTTTCACCAGGCCCGGTACGTCACCGCGCATGGCTGCTTCACGCAGCTTGTTACGGCTCAGGCCGAACTTGCGGTAGTAACCGTGCGGACGACCGGTCAGGCGGCAACGGTTACGCAGGCGGCTGGCGCTCGCGTCACGCGGTTGCTTCTGCAGGGCGACCTGGGCATTCCAACGATCTTCAGCCGAAGTGTTCGGATTAGCGATGATCGCTTTCAGCTCGGCACGCTTTTTGGCGTACTTGGCTACCGTTTGCTGACGCTTCAGCTCACGGTTCTTCATGCTCTCTTTAGCCATGGTCCTACTCCAATCAGTTGCGGAACGGGAATTTGAAGGCGCGCAGCAGTGCACGACCCTCATCATCCGAACGCGCGGTGGTGGTCAGAGTGATATCCATACCGCGGAGGGCATCGATCTTGTCGTAATCGATTTCCGGGAAGATGATCTGCTCTTTGACGCCCATGCTGTAGTTGCCACGGCCGTCGAAGGACTTGGCGTTCAGACCACGGAAGTCACGAACGCGCGGCAGCGAGATCGACAGCAGACGGTCCAGGAACTCGTACATGCGATCGCCACGCAGGGTGACTTTCACACCGATCGGCCAGCCTTCACGAATCTTGAAACCAGCAATGGACTTACGAGCGTAAGTCACAACCGGCTTCTGACCCGCGATCTTTTCCAGATCAGCTACGGCGCTCTCGATGACTTTCTTGTCACCAACAGCTTCGCCAAGACCCATGTTCAGGGTGATTTTGGTAACGCGCGGAACTTCCATCACGTTCGCCAGCTGAAGCTCTTGCTTCAGCTTGGGAGCGATTTCCTTCCGATAAATTTCTTTCAATCGTGCCATGGTGATCTACCTAGCTCCCTCAAGCCTGAACCGGTTTCTGGGTCGACTTGAAGACACGAATCTTCTTACCGTCTTCGACTTTGAAACCAACGCGGTCAGCCTTGTTGGTTTCAGCGTTGAAGATGGCGACGTTGGAGACGTGCAGAGGCGCCTCCTTCTCGACGATCCCGCCTTGCTGGTTGAGCATGGGGTTGGGCTTGGTGTGGCGCTTGACCAGGTTCACACCGCCAACGACCAGACGGTCATCAGCCAGAACCTTGATCACTTTGCCACGCTTGCCCTTGTCCTTGCCGGCAATGACGATGACTTCGTCGTCACGACGAATTTTTTGCATGACGGCTACTCCTTACAGCACTTCTGGGGCAAGGGAGACGATCTTCATGAACTTCTCGGTACGAAGTTCACGAGTCACGGGCCCGAAGATACGGGTGCCGATCGGCTCCTGCTTGTTATTCAGCAGGACGGCGGCGTTGCCGTCGAAGCGAATGATGGAACCGTCGGTACGACGTACGCCGTGCTTGGTACGAACGACCACGGCAGTCATTACCTGGCCCTTCTTCACCTTGCCACGCGGAATTGCTTCCTTGACGGTGACCTTGATGATGTCGCCAATGCCGGCGTAACGGCGGTGGGAACCGCCGAGTACCTTGATGCACATTACGCGACGCGCGCCGCTGTTGTCAGCGACTTCGAGCATGGATTGAGTCTGAATCATCTTCTATCTCCGACCCTTAGACTTCAACCGCGCGCTCGACGATATCAACCAGGGTCCAGGCCTTGGTCTTGGCCAGCGGACGGGTCTCGCGAATGGTGACCAGGTCACCAATGCGGCACTGATTGGTTTCGTCGTGTGCGTGCAGTTTGGTCGAACGCTTCACGTATTTGCCGTAGATCGGGTGCTTAACGCGGCGCTCGATCAGAACGGAAATGGTCTTGTCCATCTTGTCGCTGACGACGCGGCCAGTCAGCGTACGGACGGTTTTCTGAGCTTCAGCCATGATTACTTACCTGCTTGCTGGTTGAGCACAGTTTTCACGCGAGCGATGTCGCGCTTAACCTGCGAGAGCAGGTGAGACTGCCCCAACTGGCCAGTTGCTTTCTGCATGCGCAGATTGAACTGGTCGCGCAGCAGGCCGAGCAGTTGCTCGTTCAGCTGCTCAACGGATTTTTCACGAAGTTCATTCGCTTTCATCACATCACCGTCCGCTTAACAAAGGAGGTGGCGAGCGGCAGCTTTGCAGCAGCCAGGGCGAATGCCTCACGCGCCAGCTCTTCGGATACACCCTCGATCTCGTACAGGACCTTGCCCGGTTGAATCTGGGCTACCCAGTACTCGACGCCGCCCTTACCTTTACCCATACGTACTTCCAGGGGCTTCTTGGTAACAGGCTTGTCGGGGAATACGCGAATCCAGATCTTGCCGCCACGTTTAACGTGACGGGTCAGCGCACGACGTGCGGACTCGATCTGACGCGCGGTGAGACGGCCGCGGCTGGTTGCCTTGAGGGCGAACTCGCCGAAGCTGACTTTAGAACCGCGATGAGCCAGGCCACGGTTGTGACCGGTCATTTGCTTGCGGAACTTCGTACGCTTAGGTTGCAGCATTTGCGTACTCCTTACTTAGCAGCTTTTTTACGAGGAGCGGGCGCTACCGGCTTCAGCTCTTCCTGGCGGCCACCAATGACCTCGCCTTTGAAGATCCAAACCTTCACACCGATCACACCGTAGGTGGTGTGCGCTTCGTAGGTTGCATAGTCGATATCGGCACGCAGGGTGTGCAGGGGCACACGACCTTCGCGATACCACTCGGTACGAGCGATTTCAGCGCCGCCCAGACGACCGCTTACCTGGATCTTGATGCCTTTGGCACCAATGCGCATGGCGTTCTGTACAGCGCGCTTCATGGCGCGACGGAACATAACGCGACGCTCCAGCTGCTGAGCTACGCTTTGCGCAACCAGCATACCGTCGAGTTCCGGCTTGCGGATCTCTTCGATGTTGATGTGCACCGGCACACCCATTTGCTTGGTCAGGTCCTGACGCAGCTTCTCAACATCTTCACCTTTCTTGCCGATCACGATGCCGGGACGAGCGGTGTGGATGGTGATACGTGCAGTCTGAGCCGGACGATGGATATCGATACGGCTGACGGACGCGCTTTTTAGTTTGTCTTGGAGATACTCACGTACCTTCAGGTCGGCGAACAGATAATCGGCGTAAGTGCGCTTATCTGCGTACCAAACGGAGGTGTGCTCCTTGACGATACCCAGGCGGATGCCATTGGGATGTACTTTCTGACCCATCTGATCGACTCCGTTACTTGTCCGCAACCTTGACAGTGATATGGCAAGACCGCTTGACGATGCGATCAGCACGGCCTTTGGCACGCGGCATGATGCGCTTGAGCGAACGACCTTCGTTGACGAAGACGGTGGAGACTTTGAGATCGTCTACATCGGCGCCTTCGTTGTGCTCGGCGTTGGCAACGGCCGACTCCAGCACTTTCTTCATGATCTCGGCGGCTTTCTTGTTGCTGAAAGCCAGGAGGTTGAGCGCGTCGCCCACCTTCTTCCCGCGGATCTGGTCGGCGACCAAGCGGGCTTTCTGGGCGGAGATACGAGCGCCCGAGAGCTTAGCGGCTACTTCCATCTTCCTTACCCCTTAACGCTTGGCTTTCTTGTCCGCAGCGTGCCCACGATAAGTGCGGGTAGCAGCGAACTCGCCGAGTTTGTGACCGACCATGTCTTCGTTGACCAGAACCGGCACGTGTTGACGGCCGTTGTGGACAGCGATGGTCAGACCAACCATGTGCGGCATGATCATAGAACGGCGCGACCAGGTCTTGATCGGCTTGCGGTCGTTCTTTTCCACCGCCACTTCGATCTTCTTCAGCAGGTGAAGATCGATAAAAGGACCTTTTTTCAGAGAACGTGGCACTGTCGTATCCCTCTATTTACTTGCGGCGACGGACGATCATGTTGTCGGTACGCTTGTTCGCGCGAGTCTTCTTACCCTTGGTCTGAAGACCCCACGGCGACACCGGATGACGACCAGCAGAGGTACGACCTTCACCACCACCGTGCGGGTGGTCGACCGGGTTCATGGCAACACCACGAACGGTCGGGCGAACGCCACGCCAGCGTTTGGCACCGGCCTTACCCAGCGAACGCAGGCTGTGCTCGGAGTTCGAGACTTCGCCCAGGGTCGCACGGCAGTCAGCCAGGACTTTGCGCATCTCACCGGAACGCAGACGTACGGTTACGTAGGCACCTTCACGGGCAACCAGCTGAGCCGAAGCGCCAGCGGAGCGAGCGATCTGAGCACCTTTGCCAGGCTTCAGTTCGATACCGTGGATGGTGCTACCCACCGGAATGTTGCGCAGCGGCATGTTGTTGCCGGCCTTGATCGGAGCGCCGATACCGGAGATCAGTTGATCGCCAGCCACCACGCCTTTGGGGGCGATGATGTAACGACGCTCGCCGTCCGCGTATTTCAGCAGAGCGATGTGAGCAGTACGGTTCGGATCGTATTCGACGCGTTCAACGATGGCAGGGATGCCATCCTTGTTGCGACGGAAGTCGACCAGACGATAGTGCTGCTTGTGGCCACCACCGATATGACGGGTGGTGATACGACCGTTGTTGTTACGGCCGCCCGACTTGGACTTCTTCTCGAGCAGGGGAGCGAACGGAGCACCTTTGTGCAGGTCCTGGTTCACTACCTTGACGACGAAACGACGACCAGCGGAAGTCGGTTTGCATTTAACGATTGCCATGATGCACCCCTTTACTCAGCGCCAGCTGCGAAATCGAGATCCTGGCCCGGCTGGAGAGCGATGTACGCTTTTTTCCAGTCGTTACGCTTGCCCAGGCCGCGAACGGTACGCTTGGTCTTACCCTGAACGTTCAGGGTGGTGACGCGACGTACTTTCACGCCGAACAGGCTTTCTACGGCCTTCTTGATTTCCAGCTTGGTTGCATCAGTGGCAACCTTGAAAACGAATTGGCTGTTGCCGTCCGCCAGGCCAGTGGCCTTCTCGGAGATATGCGGGCCCAGCAGCACTTTGAATACGCGTTCCTGGTTCATGCCAGCAGCTCCTCGAACTTCTTCACGGCGGACACGGTGACCAGCACCTTGTCGTAGGCGATGAGGCTGACCGGATCGGAAGCCTGGACGTCACGTACATCGACGTGGGCCAGGTTGCGAGCTGCCAGGTACAGGTTCTCATCGACGCCTTCGGTGACGATCAGTACATCTTTCAGGCCCAGGCCTTCCAGCTTGCTGACCAGACCTTTGGTCTTCGGTGCATCGACAGCGAAGTCGGCAACGACAACCAGACGGTCCAGACGAACCAGCTCAGAGAGGATGGAGCGCAGAGCAGCGCGGTACATCTTCTTGTTGAGCTTCTGGGAGTGATCCTGGGGCTTGGCCGCGAAGGTCGCGCCGCCGCCACGCCAGATGGGGCTACGGATGGTGCCAGCACGAGCACGACCAGTGCCCTTCTGACGCCACGGCTTCTTGCCACCACCGGAGACTTCGGAACGAGTTTTCTGAGCCTTGGTGCCCTGACGGCCGCCAGCCATGTAGGCTACGACTGCCTGGTGAACCAGGGTCTCGTTGAATTCGCTACCAAAGGTACGCTCGGAAACCTCGATCGCCTGAGCGCCATTTACATTCAGTTGCATCTCAGCTTCCTCTCTTAACCGCGAGCCTTGGCTGCCGGACGCACCAGCACATCACCACCGGTAGCGCCGGGAACGGCACCTTTGACCAGCAGCAGATTGCGCTCTGCATCGACACGCACGACCTCAAGGGATTGAACGGTTACGCGCTCAGCACCCATGTGGCCCGACATTTTTTTGCCCTTGAACACTCGACCAGGAGTCTGGCACTGGCCGATGGAACCCGGGACGCGGTGGGAAACGGAGTTACCGTGGGTGTTATCTTGACCACGGAAGTTCCAGCGCTTGATGGTACCGGCGAAGCCTTTACCCTTGGACTCACCGGTAACGTCTACCAGCTGGCCTGCCTGGAACAGATCGACAGAGATGGAATCGCCTGCCTTGAACTCCTCTTCGCCCAGACGGAATTCCCACACGCCGCGACCGGCGGCGACATTCGCCTTGGCAAAGTGACCGGCTTGCGCCTTGGTCACGCGAGAAGCACGACGCTCGCCAGCAGTTACCTGCACAGCGCGATAGCCATCGCTTTCTTCGTTTTTGAACTGGGTGACGCGATTCGGCTCGACCTCAATGACCGTGACCGGAATGGAGACACCATCTTCGGTGAAGATGCGGGTCATGCCGCACTTACGACCGACAACACCAATTGTCATCTTTAGAACCTCTTTAGTGTACGGGGCTTTCACCCGCTATGGCCGCCCATTTCAGAGCGTTACACGACCAATGCCGAAGGCATTAGCCGAGGCTGATCTGTACTTCGACGCCAGCAGCAAGGTCGAGCTTCATCAGCGCGTCGACGGTTTTGTCGGTCGGCTGAACGATGTCGAGAACACGCTTGTGGGTACGAATTTCGTACTGGTCACGAGCGTCCTTGTTGACGTGCGGGGAAATCAGCACGGTGTAACGTTCCTTGCGGGTCGGCAGAGGAATCGGACCACGCACCTGAGCCCCAGTACGTTTCGCGGTTTCCACGATTTCCTGGGTAGATTGGTCGATCAGGCGGTGATCAAAAGCCTTCAACCGAATACGGATTTGTTGATTTTGCATTTGACCTCAGACTCCAAGTTGCCATTCCCAACGGACGGACTCCGCCCGTTAAAAGGAGGCGCAATTGTACGGATGCGTCTGAGGGGTGTCAATATTTAACCAACTCAACGAAAAAGGGACCCCGAAGGGTCCCTTTTCCTGGAGCGGATCAGCGATTACTCGATGATCTTGGCAACCACGCCGGCGCCAACGGTACGGCCGCCTTCGCGAATCGCGAAGCGCAGGCCATCTTCCATGGCGATCGGAGCGATCAGGGTGACAACCATTTTCACGTTGTCGCCCGGCATTACCATCTCAACGCCTTCCGGCAGTTCGCAGTTGCCGGTTACGTCGGTGGTACGGAAGTAGAACTGCGGGCGGTAGCCTTTGAAGAACGGGGTGTGACGACCACCTTCTTCTTTGGACAGCACGTACACTTCGCACTCGAACTTGGTGTGCGGCTTGATGGTGCCCGGCTTGGCCAGAACCTGGCCACGCTCTACGTCTTCACGCTTGGTGCCACGCAGCAGAACGCCGACGTTCTCACCAGCACGACCTTCGTCGAGCAGCTTGCGGAACATTTCAACGCCGGTGCAGGTAGTCTTGGTGGTCGCCTTGATACCGACGATTTCCACTTCTTCCTGGATCTTGACGATGCCACGCTCAACACGGCCAGTTACCACGGTGCCACGACCGGAGATCGAGAATACGTCTTCGATCGGCATCAGGAACGGCTTGTCGATGGCGCGCTCGGGCTCGGGGATGTACGAGTCCAGGGTTTCTACCAGCTTGCGCACGGCGGAAACACCCATCTCGTTGTCGTCCTGGCCGTTCAGGGCCATCAGAGCGGAACCGATCACGATCGGAGTGTCGTCGCCCGGGAAGTCGTAGGTGTTCAGCAGATCGCGAACTTCCATTTCGACCAGTTCCAGCAGCTCGGCGTCGTCAACCATGTCGGCCTT
>NZ_JALJXP010000019.1 GCF_024170165.1 Pseudomonas nitroreducens
CTGGACGAAAGGGAGCGAAGTAGGCGATATCTGAAGATGCGAGTGTCACCCATGTGACTGAACTCGTTTGTTACCTATGTGGTTGTCTCCTACACGCCCCTCCATCCGGCTTTTCGCTTCGCGAAAAGTACCCTCGGCTCTTCGGAGTTCCAGGGGCCCGCCGCGAAGGGCCATCCCTGGCCCATCGCCGCTCTCGCGACATCCATGTCGCTCAACCCCTGAAACTCCGATCACCTTCGGCCTCCTGAAAGGGGCACTCGGCGCGTGCGGATATTTCTCTGGAAGACCTTAAAAGCCAGAGCCAGAGCCAGAGCCAGGGGCAGTGCCAGAGCCGGTGCCTATACGTAGGGCGCATAACCCGGAACGGGTTATCCGCCGATAGCCACACGGCGCATAACGCTGGCGCGTCATGCGCCCTACGCACTGCCATTGGCGCACGGCTATCGATGGGTATCGCTGCGCTCCACGCCATCCTACGTTCGTACGCCACCGCAATTCCGGTGTGAGCGGAAACGCCAATCGGCGCGTAGAAGCGGACTCCGTCCGCGATGGTCATCCGCAACGCACGAATCAACCGGCGAAGCGCAACATCCCCAACACCAGCAACGCCAGGAACGCCGTCTCCCCCAGCATCAGCAGGATCGGCTTGATCCCCACCGTCGCCAGCGCCTTGAGCTGGGTCTTCATGCCCAGCGCGGCGATGGCGATCACCAGGCACCATTGCGACAGCTTGCCGCCCGCCTGCTGCACCATCGGCGCCAGCCAGCCGGTGCTGTTCACCGCCGCCAGCAGCACGAAGCCCACGGCGAACCACGGCAGCAACGGCGGACGCTTGTCCCCCGGCTCCACGCCGCGGGCACGGGTGATCATCGCCGCGCAGAGGATCACCGGCAGCAGCATCGCCACACGCATCAGCTTGACCACCGTGGCGCTGTCGCCGACTTCCTTGGAAATGCTGTAGCCGGCGCCAACCACCTGGGCCACATCGTGAATGGTGCCGCCGAGGAAGATGCCCGCCTGCAGCGGCGGCAGTCCCAGAGACTTGACGATCATCGGGTAGAGGATCATCGCCAGCGTGGACAGCGCCGACACACCCAGCACGGTGAACAGCGTGGCCTTTTCCTTCTGCGTGTGGGCCGGCAAGGCCGCCGCCAGGGCCAGTGCCGCCGAGGCGCCGCAGATGGCCGTGGCGCCGCCGGTGAGCAGGCCGAAGAGGAAGTTGAAGCCCATGGCGCGGGCCGCAGCGATGGAGACCAGGATGGTCACCGTCACCAGTACCACCACCATGATCACCGGCTGCCAGCCCAGCTCGGCGATCTGCCCGAAGGTGATACGGATACCCAGCAGCGCCACGCCCAGGCGGAGGATTTCGCGGGCGGTGAACTCGATGCCGGCCTTGCACACGCTGTCGGCGGAGAGGAAGTTCATCGCCAGGCCGAGCAGCAGCGCAAAGAGCATCACCGGCGCGCCGTAATGCTCGGAAAGAAAGGTCGCGGCGGCCGCCACCATGGCGCTGACCAGCAGGCCCGGCAGCAGGGTACGGCTGCGACTACCGAGGGCGGAGATGGTCAGCGTGTTCATGCCGTCGCCTCCTGCTCGCCGATCACTACATGGCATTCGCCGGCGATCCAGGAGATGCCGTGGCGGCGCAGGCCGAAGCCCTTGATGCCTGCCGGGCAGCCGCTGGCCACGTCGAAGCGCAGGCCGTGGGCCGGGCATTGCAGCCAGCGGCCGTCCAGGCGGCCACTGAACAGCGAAGCACCAGCGTGAGGACAACTGTCATCGATGGCATGCAGTTCGCCGTCGATATCGAAGAGCAGGATGATGCCCTGCTCGTGATGCAGCAGACTGCGGCCGCCGCGCGCCGGCAGGCGGTCGGCGGGAATACGGATCGAGCAGCTCATGCCGGGATCGCCTCCGGGAACTGCCTTTCCAGCGCCCGGTAGAGGGCCGCCAGCAGCTGCTCGGGGCTCTGCCCGCCGAGGGCGAAGGCACGGCCTTCGAGGAGGAACATCGGCACGCTGGAATCGGCCAGGGCCACGCGGCGGCCGATGAACTGGCGCGCACCGTCGGCCAGGGCGTCGTCGAAGTCGGCCACGTTGAAATCACAGGCACGCAGCAGGCGGCACAGGGTGTCGCGATTGCCGATGTCCTGGCCCAGCTGGAAGTGCGCGCGGAAGATCATCTCCAGCAGCTGCTCCTTCTGGTTCTCGCTGCCCACATGCACGGCGCGCTGGAATACCCGGTGCGCATAGGTGGTATTGGGCATGGTGAGGATGCGTTCGAGGTCCAGGTCGACCCTGGCGCCCTCTGCCGCGCGACGCACTTCCCCCATCCGCGCACGCACGGCACGCTTGCCGCCCAGGCGGCGCTGGTAGAACTCGGCGAAGGGTTCGCCTTCCATGGAAATCTGCGGCAGCAGCTGCAGGCCGAGCCAGTTCACCCGCACGTCCAGCTCCGGACGCTGGCGGGCCAGCAAACGCAGCGCGACGTCGAGGTTGCGCTTGCCGATCAGGCACCAGGGGCAGATGAAGTCGAAGGTCATGTCCAGATTGAGAGTCGGCATCAGGCGCCCTCCTCTTCGCCGCGCAGGCGGCGGATATCGCTGTGGTAGTGGCGCCGGGCGTAGAGGAAGACCAGCGCGGCGAGAATGCTCAGCAAGGGGATGAGCTGGAAGGCACGGTCCAGACCAATGTGGTCGGCCAGTACACCGGTGAGCAGCGGCCCGGGCGCCAGGCCCAGCAGGTTGTTGGCCAGGGTCAGGGTGGCGAAGGCGGTGCCATGTACGGCCGGCGCGGTGAGGTTGGCGACCATGGCGCCGGACGGCCCGGAGGTGCCGGCGGCGACCAGCATGCCGAGGGCGAGCAGGCTCAGCTGCGCGGTACCCGGCGGCAGGTGGAAAGCCACCGACAGCAGCAGGCAACTGGCCAGGCAGAAGCCGATGGCGAGGATGATCTTGCGCGGCGGGTTGCTGCGGCCAAGTCGGTCGCAGAGGATGCCGCAGAGCACCATGCCGCTGCCGCCGACCAGCACGATCACCGCCGAGATCATCCCGGCCTTGCCGGTGTCCAGGTGGTAGTAACGGTTCAGGTAGCTGGGAATCCACACCATCACGGCGGCGGCGACGAACAGCTGCAGGCCGCTGCCCAGGTAGGCGGCGATCACCGAGCGGCTGCCGAACAGGCTACGCAGCGAGCGCCCGCCGGCCTGGCGCGGCGCCTCGGCGGCGGCCACCGGGGCGATGCGCTTCTCGCTCACCACCAGCGGATAGAGCAGCGCCAGCAGCAGGCCGAACAGCGCCATGCCGGCGAAAGCCCAGCGCCAGCCCAGGTGCGCGGCGAGCACACCGCCCAGGCCCATGCCGAGCACCGAGCCGAACATGCCACCGGCCATGAAGGCACCAGTCAGGGTGGCGCGCAGGTGCGCCGGAAATACCGAGATCACCACGGCGATGCCGACGCTGCCGTAGGCGGCCTCGCCGACGCCGACGAAGAAGCGCGCGGCGAACATCTGCGGGAAGGTCTCGGCCACGGCGCAGCCAAGCGTTGCGAGGCTCCACAGCATGGCCATCAGCGCCAGGCTGCGTACGCGGCCCCAGCGGTCGGCGAGCAGCGACAGCGGGAAAGTCAGCAGGCCGACCATCACCGCGACGATGCCGCTGAGCAGGCCGAGCTGCGCATCGCTCAGGGCCCATTCGACCTTGAGCAGCGGGAAGACGGCATTGAGCACCTGACGCGACATGTAATCGGAGATCAGCAGGCCGAAGGTCAGGGCGAACACCACCCAGGCATAGCGGCGTGGCACGCTGGGCACGGTGGCAGGAATGTCGCCCAGGGCGACGGAGTGGATGGCCATGGTGCTAGCTCTCCAGGTGGGTCAATGGATTCTTGTTGTTCTGGGATAAAAGCCGTGGCGCGGTGCTGGCAGACCGCGCCACCCTTATTACTAAGAGAGAGTCACGTGCGAAGCGGGACCGATCTCTGGCCCGGCTGGCGGTTGGGCGCCATGCCGTTCATGCGCAGGGTTTCTTCCACGCTGTCGTACTGCACGCCGATCTTGTAGATGGCGCGTGCTTCCTTGCCGCTGGCGACCTCGCGGCCCAGTTCATGGGCGACGCGGACGCACTGCTGGATCTGCTCCACCGAAGTCATGCGCTGGCCGTGCTGGCCGATGATGGTGTCCTCGATGCCGCAACGCGGGTGCAGCCCCATGGCCATGGCCATCATGTTGAACGGCAGGACGTTCTTGAGCAGCGACTCGGCGGTGACGGTGGCGCCGTCCGGTGCGCGGTGCACGAAGTTCATGAAGTTGAACGGATTGGGGCCGTCGAAGCCGCCGCCGATGCCAATCCAGGTCAGGTTCAGCGGGCCCTTGTAGACACCCTTGCGCACCAGGCGCTCGAGGGTTTCCAGGGCGTGCATGCCGGTCAGCTGGAAGTGCGGCTGAATGCCGGCAGCCTGCAGGCGCTTGAGGTGTTCCTCGACCCAGGCCGGGCCGGCCGGCACGGTCATCTCGCTGTAGGCCGCCTGGTACAGCGGGTTTTCCAGGGAGGTGCCCTTGAGGTACTCCGGATAGAGCAGCTCCATGATGTTCATCTGGGTGGTGTTGATCGCCACCGTCACCTGGTCGGGCTTGGGGGTCAGCTCGGCGAGCATGTGACGGGTGTCGTCGGACAGCCACTTGGCCGCTTCGCCGTCGCTTTCCGGGGCGAAGGAAATCGAGCCGCCGACCTGGATGATCATGTCCGGCACGGCTTCGCGAACGCCGGCGATCAGCTCGTTGAACTTGGACAGGCGCTTGGAGCCCTTGCCATCCAGCTCCCGCACGTGCAGGTGGAGCACGGTGGCGCCAGCCTCGTAGCAGTCAACGGCCTTCTGGACCTGCTCGTCCATGGTTACCGGGATGTCTTCGGGGAAGTCCTCGGGCATCCATTCGGGGCCGTAGGGAGCGGTGGTGATGACCACCTTGTCCTGGTTCTCGGGGTGCAGCGAATCGTCGAAGAATTGCATGTCGGTCTCCGTAATTGTTCTTGTCAGAAGTCTTTCTTCAGGGATCAGAACGGCTTGTCGCCGATGATTCCGGCGCGTTCCATGCGGCGCACGCAGGGCGGGTAGTCCATCACCGCGTAGTGCTGGGTACAGCGGTTGTCCCAGATCGCCACATCGTTCTTCTTCCAGCGCCAGCGCACCTGGAATTCGGGGATGTACACCTGGCTCACCAGGTAGCGCAGCAGGTCGGCCGCGCCGGGGTTGGCGTCCTGGCCGAAGCGCACGTTCTGCGGCGTGTGGTAGTTGCTGAAGTGGGTGGTGAAGGCGTTGACGAACAGCACCTTCTCGCCGGTTTCCGGGTGAGTACGCACCACCGGGTGTTCGGCGTCGGGGTACAGGGCCTTGAGCGCCAGGCGCTTCTCGATGGGCATCGCCGCGCCGAAGCTGGCTTCGATGCTGTGGCGCGCGCGCAGCTTGGCGATGCGCTCCTTGATCTCGGCCGGGAGCATGTCGTAGGCCAGGGCCATGTTCGCCCACATGGTGTCGCCGCCCACCGGCGGGCACTCCACGCAGCGCAGGACGCAGCCCAGGGGCGGCACCTCGCGCCAGGTGGCGTCTGTGTGCCAGGCGTTCTCGTAGCGGTCGTTGGGCAGGTCCGGGGTCTTGTAGATGCGCACCAGACCCGGGTGCTCCGGGTCGCTGCCGGCCACCGGGTGATCTTCCAGCTCACCGAAGCGGCGGGCGAAAGCCACGTGCTCGGCACGGGTGATGTCCTGGTCACGCAGGAACAGCACCTTGTGCTTGAGCAGCAGCTCGCGCAGCTCGGCGAACAGGCCTTCATCGCGGGAGGCGTCGCCCAGGTTCACCCCGGAGATTTCGGCGCCGATGCTGCAGGTCAGACGTTCTACGTGCATGGCGGCGCCCTCAGATGACGAAGATCGACGAGCCGGTGGTCTTGCGCGATTCGAGGTCGCGGTGGGCCTGCACGGCATCTTCCAGCGCGTAGTGCTGGTTGATCTCGATGCGGATATCGCCGTTGCCCACGTGGGTGAAGAGTTCGTCCAGCAGCGCCGCCTTTTCCGCCGGGTCGGCGATGTAGTCGGCCAGGGCCGGGCGGGTGAGGAAGATCGAGCCCTTCATGGCCAGCAGCACCGGGTCGAACGGCGGGATCGGCCCCGACGCGGTGCCGACGCAGACCATCAGGCCACGGCGCTTGAGCGACTCCAGGGAGGTCATGAAGGTGTCCTTGCCGACGCTGTCGAAGACCACGTCCACGCCACGGCCATCGGTCAGTTCGCGTACGCGCTCGGCGACGCCTTCGCGGCTGTAGTTGATGACGTGCTCGCAGCCATGGGCGAAGGCGATCTCGGCCTTGGCGTCGCTGGATACGGTGCCGATCACGCGCAGGCCGAGCAGCTTGGCCCACTGCGCGACGATCAGCCCGACACCACCGGCAGCGGCGTGCAGCAGGATGCTCTGGCCCGGCTTGAAGTCATGGATGCGACGCAGCAGGTAGGCCGAGGTCAGGCCGCGCATGGTCATGGCGGCGGCGGTTTCGAAGGCGATGTTCTCCGGCAGGCGGATCAGCGGCGCCGCCGGCACCAGGCGCTCGGTGCTGTAGGCGCCGAGGGTGTTGATGAAACCGGTATAGGTGACGCGGTCACCGGGGACGACGTTGCTCACGCCCTCGCCCACCGCCACCACCACGCCGGCGGCTTCCACGCCCATGCCGCTGGGCAGCGGAACGGCGTAGGTGCCATTGCGGAAATAGGTATCCGCATAGTTCAGGCCCACCGCCACATGGCGGATGCGCACTTGCCCCGGGCCGGGCTCGCCGACCTCCACGTCCTCGTAACGCAGGACTTCGGGTCCCCCTGTCTCATAGAAACGAACGGCTTTGGCCATGGCCGGAATCTCCAGTTGTCTTGTTGTTGTGGGCGCTTTCGTTTGGAGCAGGCAAGCGCCCTTTGAGCGGACAATAGGCAGGGGGCCGGCAGGCGGCTTCACATGGTGCGACAGGGGCTTTTCATTTCATGACAGGCCGACGCGGCGCCAGGCCGGGCGCCGCCTGGAGTACATGGGGTTGCGCGGCAGGAGCCGCGATCTGTTCTCAGGTAAATCCGTGTCGATGCGTCCCCGCTCCCCCGCCCTCTCCCTGAAGGGAGAGGGAGCCGTCCCTGCCGGCTGACACTTTGGTTTCAACCTGCACCATACGGTCCCCTCTCCCTTCGGAGCGGGGCGCGCAGACAGGGTTAGGGAGAGGGGAAGCCCTGGTACGGACCTTCAGAGAAAGCCAGTTGCTCCTAAGGCCCAACGCCAGCGTGGAAGGCTCGCTCGAGCCCGTGCGCAGCAGGCAAGCTGGGGCAAAAGAAAAGGGCCGCCAACCGGCAGCCCTATCCCCTTGACTGGCGACTTACTTGAGTTCGCGCAGCTTGCTGTAGGTCAGGCGCATGTCGCGGGCCCAGCCGTCGAGCACGCCCTTGAAGTCGCTGGCAGCCATGGCCTGGCTGTCGTTTTCCAGCGCATGCCCGGTGCCCTTGCGCACCACCTGGGCGACCACGCGGCTGGAAGGACCGTCGAGAATCGCGGCTTCGGTGGCGATCTGGGTGTCCTGGTCGCGGATGCCGGTGGCGGTGCTGACGCCGGCCGCGATCAGGGCGATCGGGATCACTTCATAGGGTTTGAGCGACTGGGTGTGGCTGCTCACCGCGGTGATCGCCGGGCGCAGCACCAGGGTGCCCGGGCCGGGCTTGTCGACGACCTGCAGCACCTGGCCCAGCTCGCGGCGCAGTGCCTTGTCGTAGTAGTCGGTGATCTGCGTCATGGTCGCTTGCGAGAGCTGATCGGTGGCCTTGGGCGTCGGGTAGAACTGCGAACGCTCGATAACGATGCTGCGGTAGTTCATCAGGTTCAGCCTGGGATCGATCCAGGCCAGGACCTTGGTGCCCGAGGCGTTTTCCTGTTCGGTGAGTCGGGAGTAGTCATACAGGAAGCCGGAGTATTCCTCCGGCTGCACCTGCTTTTCCGCGCAGCCTTGCAGTAACGGCAACAGCAGCAGGGACAACAACGCGACAGTGGACTTCATAGGGTTCTCCGGTTGAGATATCGATGTCGCCACGTTGTACGGCAGGAGACTGCGCTACCCCCTCCCCCGTGTTGTTCGCGCGCGGACGGACGCCCACGCGCAGGCGCCCCCGTGGGGGCGCCGCAATGCCGCGAATCAGTGGAACGGGAAGATGTAGTTCATCCAGGCCGCCATGCGCAGGAGGATCTTGCGCATGATCGCCACATGGTGGAAATGCTCGCTGTAGATCGCCGCCTGACCATAGGCGCCACCGGGCATCACCGAGGCGTAGGGGGCGTATTTCGGGTCGGTGATCTCGATGATCACCGGCACCCGCCCGGGCGGCGGCGAGCCGCTGTAGCTGATCAGGGTGCCGGACGGCTGCACCTGGCCCTCGCCGATCACCGGGAGGACCTGCTTGACCTTGCCGGCGAACACTTCGCCGGGAATGCCATCGAAGGCCACCTCGGCCTCGTCGCCCACGGTCAGGCGCAGCTGGCTGTTCTGGCGCATCCAGGCGGTGAAGTACGGCCCTTCGTCCGGCACGAAGACCATCGACGGGCGCAGCGGCAAGCGGCTGGCCATCATCCCCGGACGCAGCGACACGTGGCTGACGAAGCCCCGCGAGGGCGCGCGCACCACGGTACTGTCGAGGTTGAACTGGGCCAGGGCCACTTGCGCATTGAGGTCATCGACGCGGGCGGTGGTCAGGTCCACGTCGCGCTTGTTGCCGACGTTGCGCACGGCCAGTTCGCGGGCGCGGGCCTGGTCGGCGCGCGCCGAGATCAGTTGTGCCTTGAGCGAGTCCAGTTGCAGCTGGAACGGCTTGGGATCGATACGGAACAGCACCGTTCCCTTCTCGATCAGCTCGTTGCCCTTCACCGGTACTTCAACCACCTGCCCGGTGACCACAGGGATGACCGGCGTGGTGATGAAGTACGAACGCGCCACCTCGGAATACGGGTGGTTGTAGTTCATGGTGAAGATCAGCGCGCCGATGATGACGATGCCGCCCAGCACGGCGGTGGGCACCGTCCACTTGTTCAGCGGGATGCGGAAGATCTTGAAGATGGCGATGCAGATGGCGGTGTAGGTGAGAACCAGCAACAGGTCCATGGCTCAGCCCTCCCCGCCCGGTTGAGTGGTTGCCGGTGCGGCGGCGGCATTCTGGCGGCCTTCCAGCACCTCCAGGCGCTGGCGCAGCTCGGCCAGTTGCTGTTCGAGGTATTCGGCCTCCTGCGCCGGCGTCTTGCCGTGGTGGAAGCCCCAGCCCCGGTCCTCGCGGTACAACATGGCCCAGATCCACAGGAACGGCCACAACGCGTGCAGCGTGAAAAGGCTTACCCAGCCGGCCGCATGGATGGCGTCCTGGTGGGGATGGTTGCGGTGTACCGCAATCTCGTAAGGGATGTCGTGCAGCACGATGATCCCGTAGAACAGTACCAATCCGACGAAGATCAGTACCCCCAGCGCAAAGTAATCGAGCATCCCGCCCTCCTGATTCCCCCGAGCACAACGCCGGAGCGAGTCGCCTGAGTATGGTTGATCCATGGCAGTCTGCACGATCGTAACTGCGCGAAAACGGCGGGATTTCAAGCGATTGCCAGGGAAGCCGGCGAGCCGGTTCCGGCGGCCCCCATTCGTCCGATCAGCCGGCTCGCGGGTGGGTTTTCGCTTTCACTGCAAGGAAGGAACACCGGGGAGCAACCGCCATGGGAAAAACCACCTTTCTACTCATGATCGGCGTGCTGGCCGTGCTGCTGGGCGGCTCGTCCTGCGGCAGCCACAACGACCACGACGCACCTCGCCCGCCGCCCATGGACGAAGGCCAGATGGGCTACCGCAACATCCCGCAGCAGCAGATGCAGCCGCAGGTGCAGTCCATCCCCCGGCGTTGAGGCGGAGCCCGCTGGCAAACATTGACCTGGGCGGGTTCGCGGGCAGGCTCGCTCCTGCAGGTGCCGGCGTTACGCTCTTCGTAGGAGCGAGCTTGCTCGCGAACCGACGACAACCCCGGAACCTCAGGGAGCCCGCTCCTACACAGGCTTGTGCCGCCTCAGAATGACCCGCGCCACCACCAGCGCCAGCACGCCGACCACGGCGAAAGCGCTGATGATTGCCACGCCACCCTCGCGTTGCAGGAAGTCGGTCAGTGCGGCAAGGCCCACAGCCAGGAACAGCAGTACCAGGCCGAACCATTGCAGGCGCTGGGCGCGCAGGTGCCAGGAGGTTGGGTGCCCGCCCAGGCTGTTTCCCACGTTGTTCATGGCGAGACCTCCACAGGGGATGTTTCTCCACGCTAACAGTCCCCGCGACGGGCGGAACCGCAGCTGACGAACTGTCATGGCGCACCGCTTCCTGTAGGGCGCGGAACTGCTTTCAGGGCGTCAACTTCGCCCCCACCCGCTGGATGATTTCGTCCTCCGCCATCCCCCGCCTGAAGTGGTCCAGGTAGCTGCCATCCTTGTCCAGCAGAAAGAGGAAGGTGGAATGGTCGACCGTGTAGTCGCCGGGTTTGTCGCCATAGGGCACCTTCTTGTAGAAGACGTGGTACTCGTCGGTGATCGCGATGATCTCCTGCGGCGTGCCGGTCAGGCCGACGAACTCCGGATCGAAGTGCCCGACATAGCCCTTGAGCTGCTGCGGCGTGTCGCGCTCGGGGTCGAGGGTGACGAAGATCGGCCTCGGCTTGATGCCCTTCTCCTCCTCCACGGCGTGGGCGATGCGCGCCATCTTCGCAAGGTCGGTCGGGCAGATGTCCGGGCAGGAGGTAAAGCCGAAGTACAGCAGCGCCGGCCGCCCTTCATAGTCGCGTTGGGTGACGCGCTGACCGTCCTGGTTGGTCAGGTTGAACGGCCCACCGACATCGCTACGGGTGGCCGCCACGGATACTCCGGCGTACAGCGCCAGAATCAAGATCCAGCGCATGCTCAGTAACCTCCCGAATAGGTCAGCGCCAGGCCGACAATGTTGGAGTTTTCGCCCTGCTGTTTCTGCGTGCCGGCGGAGACGTCGAGCTTGAGCTGCCCGGTGATGTTGTAGACCACGCTGAACTCGTTGAGGTAGTCGTCCGGGGTGTCGCTCAGGCGGTAGCTCTTGTTGGTGCGGGTGAGGCCGAAGGCCCACAGGCCCCAGTCGAAGGTCAGCGAGGTCGTCAGGTACCTGGTGTCGTTGCCCTTGATGGCGTCTTCGTTGTCGACGTCGGCGTATTCGATGAAGGGCACCAGATCCATGTACTTCTCGCCCAGGGTCGGCCCCAGGGTGTTGCCATGGAAGGCCCAGATGTAACGCGCCGAGGCCAGGCGGATGATCTCGTCGTCCGGCGTGCCCTGCCCCGTCACCTCGTCACCCTCGCGGCTGCGCGCATAGCCGGCCTGCAGTTCGAGGTAAGGAATGGCCGGGATCGCCAGCCAGTTCACCATCAGCGCGTAGGAGTCCAGCTTGCCGGTATTGGCCGGGCCGCCGTCGCTCTTCTTGAGCATCTCGCCATGGCGGAAATACGGCCGCCCCAGGTAGGAGTTGTCGGCGCTGTAGAGGCTCAGGTTCGGCTCGATGTTGCCCAGGCTCTGGCTGAAGAAGCGGTACGAATAGGTGCCACCGAGCATGCCGTCCATGTCGTAGGTGTCGACGAAGTCGCTGGTATACAGCCCCGGCGCCTGATCCATGGCCCGCCCGATGGGCACGTGGTATTTGCCGACGACGAAGGCCTGCTTGTCGAACTGCTGGTAGTAGTTCAGCTCGTTGATGACCATGCCGACGTCTTCGAAGAAGCGCTTCTCGCCATTGTTGGGCGGGTCGATCGGATTGATCTCGGTGGAAAAGCGAATCTGTGCATCACGGCTGAAGCGGAAGTAGAAGGTGCTGTTGATGTCCGGGTAGCCGTCCAGCGTCTCGCGACCGCCGGGCTGCGAGTGATCGGCGCGGCTGTAGTCGTACTGGAAGGTGGCGTCGTAATCCAGGCCGACGTTGGGGTACTGGCCGTCGTCGGCCTGGGCGGCGGGAGTGGCAAGCAGTGCTCCGAGGATCGGCAGGGTCAGGCGATTGGAAGTCATGGCGGCGCCCCCGTCACTTGGCCAGCGGGTTGGCCTTGTCAGCCTCCCGCCCGGTGTTTCGCAGATAGGCGCACATCTGGTTGTCGCCGTAGATACCCCCCAGAGGTTCGAGCTTGACCGCCTGCTCATAGTCCTCGGGTTTTACCACCTGGATCGCCTGCATCATGCCGCCGTCCTCGTGCTCGAGGATGTGGCAGTGGTAGACGAACTTGCCGAGGATCACCGGATCGCGGAACGGGATGCGCAGGGTGATCGAGCCGGTGGCGGGGATGTACACGTTGTCGCGGTAGCCGCTGAAGCGCACCGGTTTGCCATTGATTTCGGTGACCTGGAAATCCACCTGGTGGATATGGAACTGGTGCAGTTCCTGGGACGGGTTGTACAGCCGCCATTCCTCAAGGTCTCCCAGCTTCACTGTGGTGTTGACCTTGCCGGCATCGAAGCGCGTGCCATTGATGAGGAAGGTGTTGTCGTCGCTGTCCGAATCCTGGAAGGCGAACTGGCGCACCTTGGCGACCTTCTCCTGGCGGAAATCCTCGGCCGGGGGATAGGCGCTGGTGATCTGCTTTGTTGCCACCGGCTCGCCGGAAGACTCGAGGATCGCCAGTCGCGCAGCCGGGTAGGTATCCCCTGCCGGCCCAGTATTGGCGGCCCCCATGGTTACGTCATGGCGCCCTGCCGACGGCCCCACCACCAATACGCTGAAGCGCGCCGACGGGCCGATCAGCACCTCTTTCGCATCGACACGGCGAGTCACCGTATTACCGTCGCGGGAGAGGATCTGCATCTCCTGTCCGTCGATACTGATGCGGAAGTACTGGTTGGCCGCGATGTTGAGGAAGTGCCAGAGCTGCGTCTCGCCGGGCCGGATATCGATGGTCGGCTCGGCCTGGCCGTTGATGGTGCGAATCGACGGCGCGCTGGTGATGACCTCGGTGGCGTTGCGTCCGGTCAGGGTTTTCTGGAAGTTGCGCAGCACCAGCACGCGTTCGCGGATGCCCTTGAGTTCCGGGAATGGATCGAGCATGCCGTCGACGATGATCGGCCCGGCGATCCCTGCCGATACCTGGTACTGCGCGCCGCCATGGAAGTGGCTGTGGTACCAGTAGGCACCGGGGCTGTGATCGGCCGGCAGCTTGATGTTGTACACGCCGACCTGGTGCGGGCGGGTTTCGCGGAAGATGCTATCGCCCTCGTCCAGCGGCGAGACGGTCATGCCGTGGAAGTGCAGATTGGTGATGTCGTCCATGCGGTTATCCAACCGCAGAGCCAGGGTTCCGCCGGGCTTGAGACGCAGCAACGGCGCGTCGTAACTGCCGTTGAATATCAGGGTGTCGTAGCGCGCATCGCCCACCGGTACTTCGCGGCGCTCGGCGGTGAGGGTTGCCGTGGTGGTGCCGTTGGCGTCGTAACTGAATTCCGGCGGGGGTTGCAGGGGTGCGGCAAGCGCGGCCCCCAAGGGAAACACGGCAAGCGGGCACAACGCGGCAAGCGGCAGGCGCAGTCTGGACATGATTGACCCCAACGGTGATGAGCTGTTGACCGAAGGCCCCGCAAGGGGCCTCCAGCCGTCTCCCGAAAGGTCGGAACTGCGCTGCGTGTGACGGCTACTGAATTCTGTATAGACGGCCCTCTGACGAGTTGAAACGCAGGTCATTCGCATCCGCCGAACGGTCACTGCTGGCGCCACGCGTCCCCGACAGAGCGTTGCAGCGTTGACACAGGTCCGCGCCACCCCTGTGGAACTGTCTATCCTTCACCGGGCTGTCATGAATCAGGGATGGGGCAATGCCTAAGAAGCTGGTGCTGGTGGTGCTCGTTGCACTGCTGCTGGGGGGCGGACTGTGGTGGTACCTGCAGTCCCGCACAAGTGATGACAAACGCCTGGTGCTCTACGGCAACGTGGACATCCGCCAGGTGTCGCTGGCCTTCACCGGCAGCGAGCGCATCGCGAAGATGAATGTCGAGGAAGGCGACACGGTGAAGGCCGGCGACGTGCTGGCCAGCCTGGACACCCGCGCCCTGCACCTGCAGATCGACAAGGCCCGGGCACAGATCGCCGCGCAGGAGCAGAATCTGCTGCGCCTGAAGAACGGCTCGCGCCCCGAGGACATCGACCGCGCCAAGGCACAGGACAAGGCCGCCCGCGCCCAGCTCGACCTCGCCAACACCCAGCTGCGCCGGCTGCAAAGCATCCGCGCCAACAGCCCCGGCGGCCGCGCGGTCAGCCAGCAGGACATCGACAGCGCCACCTCGCAGCAGAAGGTCGCCCAGGCCGAACTGGAAGACCGGCAGAAATCCCTGCGCCTGGCGCAGATCGGCCCGCGCGCGGAGGACATCGCCCAGGCCGAGGCCCAGCTCGCCGCCGCCCGCGCCGACGTGGCGCTGCTGCAACACAACCTCGACGAAGCGGACCTCAAGGCGCCGCAGAACGCCACCGTGCGCTCGCGCCTGCTGGAGCCCGGCGACATGGCCTCGCCGCAGCGCCCGGTGTACTCCCTGGCGCTGACCGATCCGAAATGGATTCGCGCCTACGTCAGCGAAACCAACCTGGGCCGCATCAAGCCCGGACTGAAAGCCCAGGTGTTCACCGACAGCCACCCGGACCAGGCCATCGACGGCCATATCGGCTTCATTTCCTCGGTGGCCGAATTCACGCCCAAGTCGGTGCAGACCGAGGAGCTGCGCACCAGCCTCGTCTACGAGGTGCGCGTGCTGGTGGCCGACCCGGACAACCGCCTGCGCCTGGGCATGCCGGCCACGGTGCGCTTCGCCGACGAGCCGCGCTGATGGCGGCTGTTCAGCAAAGCCACAACGAAGGTCCCGTCATCCGCGCCGAGGGCCTGGCCAAGCACTTTCTGGTGAAAGAGTCGGGCAAGACCGTGCAGGCGCTCAAGGACATCAGCCTGGACATCCCGCGCGGCCAGCTCACTGCGCTGGTGGGCCCGGACGGCGCCGGCAAGACCACCTTCCTGCGTCTGGTCGCCGGGTTGCTGCAGGCCGATGCCGGCACGCTCACGGTGCTCGACGTGGACGTCCACGCCCACCCGCAGCAGGTACAGGACCGCATCAGCTACATGCCGCAGCGCTTCGGCCTCTACGAGGACCTGAGCGTGCAGGAGAACCTCGACCTCTACGCCGATCTCCATGGCGTGCCGCACCAGCAGCGCCAGGAGCGCTACCAGCGCCTGCTGGAGATGACCGACCTGGCGCGCTTCACCGAGCGCCCGGCGGGCAAGCTCTCTGGCGGCATGAAGCAGAAGCTGGGGCTGGCCTGCACCCTGGTACGCTCGCCGGACCTGCTGCTGCTCGACGAACCCACCGTCGGTGTCGATCCGCTGTCGCGCCGCGAGCTGTGGGAGATCATCCAGCAACTGATCGAGCAGGAGCAGCTCAGCGTGCTGGTCTCCACCTCCTACATGGACGAGGCCGAGCGCTGCGCCGAAGTCTTCCTGCTGCACCAGGGCCAGTTGATGGCCAAGGGCGACCCGGCATCGATCCGCGAGCACGCCGACAACCTCTGTTTCATCGCCACCCCGCCCGCCGACGAGCCCGCGCGCACCCTGCAGGCGCGGCTGCTGGACGACCATCAGAACATCGTCGACGCGGTGCCGCAGTCCGGCGAGGTGCGCTTCATCCGCCAGCCGGACGCCGACCAGGGCAAGCTCGACCAGCTGCTCGACGGCGCGCCGGTACGCCAGGTGGACGCGCGCCTGGAGGACGGTTTCATGTTCCTCCTGCGCGCCCGCAGCGACGCCGAGGCGGTGGACATGGAATCGCTCAAGGCCGGTACGCACCGCCACGACGACAGCAACGAAGCGGTAATCGAAGTGAAGGACCTGGTGCGCAAGTTCGGCGACTTCACCGCCGTCGCCAGTACCAGCTTCAGCGTGCGCCGCGGGGAAATCTTCGGCCTGCTCGGGCCCAACGGCGCCGGCAAGACCACCACCTTCCGCATGCTCTGCGGGCTGCTGCCGGCCACCAGCGGCACGCTGCAGGTGGCCGGGGTCAACCTGCGCCACGCGCGGGCCCAGGCACGGCGCAAGGTCGGCTACGTGTCGCAGAAGTTCTCCCTCTACGGCAACCTCTCGGTGGCCGAGAACCTGCGCTTCTTCGGCGGCGCCTATGGCCTGGGTGGCAAGCGCCTGAGCCAGCGGATGGACGCGGTATCCCGGCAGTTCGACTTGAGCGGCCAGGAGGACTCGCCCAGCGGCCAGCTGCCCGGCGGCTTCAAGCAGCGCCTGGCGATGGCGGTCGGGCTGCTCCACGAGCCGGAAATCCTCTTCCTCGACGAACCCACCAGCGGCGCCGACCCCCTCGCCCGCCGCGGCTTCTGGCAGCGCATCACGGCGCTGGCGGCGGCGGGCACGACCATCATCATCACCACCCATTTCATGGAAGAGGCCGAGTACTGCGACCGCATCGTCATCCAGGATGCCGGCAGGCTGCTGGCCATGGGCACCCCGCAGGAAGTCCGCGAGCAGGCCGGCGGCAAGGGCAGCACGCTGAACATGGAGCAGGCGTTCATTGAGATCGTCGAGAGCAACCGCCAGCACGCCAAGGCGGGCGCGGCATGAGCGCCGGCGGCTTCTGGCGGCGCCTCGCCTCGCTGACCCGCAAGGAAGTGCGGCAGCTGGTGCGCGACCGCAGCAACCTGCTGATCGGCATCGGCCTGCCCATCGCGCTGATCCTGATCTTCGGCTACGGCCTGTCGCTGGACGTCAAGCGCGCCATCGTCGCCATCGTCCTCGACGATCCGTCTCCGGTAGCCCGTGACGTGGCGGCCGGGATCAGCCGCACCGAATACCTGGAACCACACCTGGTGCGCTCCTTTGCCGAAGGCGAGAGACTGATGCGCGCCCGCGAGGTGGATGCCGTAGTGCAATTCCCTTCCGATTTCACCCGCAACCTCAACGACGGCCACGCGCAGATCCAGGTGCTGGTGCAGGGTTCCGACGCCACCCGCGCCGCCAGCGTCTCCACCTATGTCAGCAGCGCCCTGGCCGGTTACGCCGAGAAGCAGGCCGACCGCAGTGCCGGCAGCACTGCCCAAGGAGGTGCCGTCACCATCGTCCAGCGCATGTGGTTCAACGCCGCCAACACCAGCACCTGGTACCTGGTGCCGGGGCTGATCGTGCTGATCATGACCCTGGTCGGCGCCTTCCTCACCGCCCTGGTGATGGCCCGCGAGTGGGAGCGCGGCACGCTGGAGGCGCTGTTCGTCACGCCGGTGCGGCCGGTGGAAATCCTCCTGGCGAAGATCATCCCCTGCTTCGGCATCGGCATGATCGGCCTCGCCCTGTGCCTGCTCGCCGCGCGCTTCCTGTTCCACGTGCCGATCTACGGCTCGTTCCTCGTGCTGGTGATCGCCTCCATGCTCTACATGCTGGTGGCGCTGGGCATCGGCCTGCTGATCTCGGCGGTGACCAAGAACCAGTTCCTCGCCAGCCAGATCGCCCTGCTCGCCAGCTTCCTGCCGGCGATGATGCTCTCGGGCTTCATCTTCGACCTGCGCAACGTGCCCACCGCGATCCGCGTGATCGGCAACCTGCTGCCGGCGACCTACTTCATGGAACTGGTGAAATCCCTGTTCCTGGCCGGCGACTTCTGGCCGATGATCTTCAAGAACTGCGCCATGCTCGCCGCCTACGCCGTCGCCCTGCTGGGCCTGGCGCGGCTGGTGACGCGCAAGCGGCTGGACTGACTCCCATGGAATTTCTCTGGCGCATCCTCAACCTGTGGCGCAAGGAACTGCTGGTGATCCTCAAGGACCCGGCCAACCGCATCGTGCTGGTGGCGCCGGTACTGATGCAGAGCGTGCTGTTCGGCTACGCGGTGACCTTCGACCTCAACGACGCGCCCTACGCCATCCTCGACCTGAGCCACAGCGAATCCTCCACCCAGCTCGCCTCGCGCCTGGACGGCAGCGGCATCTTCCACCGGGTGGCAACGCTGACCCGCGTGGAGGAAATCCAGACGGTGATCGACGAGCAGAAGGCGCTGCTGGTGATCCACATCCCCTCGGACTTCCAGACCCGCCTGGCGCAGGGCGACCCGGCGCCGATCCAGGTCATCCTCGACGGGCGCAACTCCAACACCGCCGGCTCCGCCGCCGCCGGGCTGGCGGTGGTGGTTCAGCAGTTCAACCAGGAACAGGGCCTGGCTGCGGCGCCCATCAGCGTCGTCAGCCGCTCCTGGTACAACCCCAACCTGGAAACCCGCTGGCCGTTGATCCCCGCGCTGATCGCCACCCTGAGCATGATGCAGACGCTGATGCTCACCGCGCTCTCGGTGGCCCGCGAACGCGAACAGGGCACCTTCGACCAGTTGCTGGTGACGCCCTACACGCCGCTGGAAATCATGCTCGGCAAGGCCATCCCGCCCCTGCTGATCGGCATGCTGCAGGCCACGCTGGTCCTGCTGATGGCGCTGTTCTGGTTCCGAATACCCATGGCCGGCTCGCTGCTCAACCTCTATGGCGGGCTGACGGTATTCACCATCGCCTGCGTCGGGCTGGGCATGTCGATCAGCGCGGTGTCGCTGAACATGCAGCAGGCGATGCTCTACACCTTCGTGCTGATCATGCCGCTGACGCTGCTCTCCGGCCTCGCCACGCCGGTGCGCAACATGCCCGAGTTCCTGCAGATGGTGACCTACGCCAACCCGCTGCGCTTCGGCATCGACCTGATCCAGCGCGTCTACCTCGAAGGCGCGACTCTGGCCGATGTCTGGCACAACCTGATTCCCATGCTGGTGGTGGCCGGCGTCACCCTGCCGCTCGCCTCGTGGCTGTTCCGCCACCGGCTTGCGTAGTCGATCACTGGAGATGTCCCCGCGATGCAATACCCTGACCCGGAACCCCACTTCAGAAGCCGCCGCCCATGAGCGAAACCAGCCAGTTCATCGTCTTCGCCGTCACCCAACTCGCCCTGCCGTTCGGGCTGGGCTACCTGTACTGCCGCCGCAAGGGCATCCCGACCGACACCTGGCGGGCCGGCGGCATCTACCTGATCGCCCTGTCGCTGGCGATGCTGTTCTTCATCGGCCTGCTCGGTCTGCCGACCCATGTGAAGAACGTCGGCATGGTCAGCAACCGCTCCATGGGCCTGACGCTGGGCCTCGTCGGCATTGCCGCAGGCCTGCTGCTGGGCTACGTCGCACGGCGTTTCGAGGGCTCGTCCGATGACTAGCGCCCGGCGAATCTGAAAAGGTGCAATTCTGAAAAGGTGCCATCGATGAACCGCACGTCTCGCCTCGTCTCCCTCGCCCTGCTCGGCACCGGCCTCGCCGGCTGCGCGGTCGGGCCCGACTATGAAGCGCCGCAGCCCCGGACGCCGGCCAGCTGGCAGGCCGCGCATGCCGGCGACGCGCAGCTGCATCCGGCACAGGGCAATGTGCGCCTTGGCGAAGACTGGTGGACGCTGTTCAACGACCCGGTGCTGAACAACCTGCAGCGCCGTGCCGACAAGGCCAGCCCCGATCTCAACAGCGCCGTGCTGCGCTTCGCCCAGAGCCGCATGCAGCGGCAGATGGTGGCGGCCCAGCGTGGCGTCGACGTCAACGCCTCCGGCGGCGTGACCCGCCAGCGCATGAGCGAGAACGGCGCCAACGCGCTGATGATCGAGCGTATCGCCCCCGGTGCGGACAGCAGTGAGATCAGCAAGGTGCTGGCCGAGCCCTTCACCCTCTACCAGGCCGGCTTCGACGCCTCCTGGGAGCCGGACCTGTGGGGCCGCGTGAGCCGCTCCATCGAGGCCGCCGACGCCAGCGTGGCGGCGCAGCAGGCGATGTTCGAGGAAACCCGCCTGGGCGTTTCGGCGGAACTGGCCCGCGCCTACTTCGAGCTGCGCGGCGTGCAGCAGCAGATCGCCGTGGCCAACCAGGACATCAGCGCCACCGAGCAATCCCTGCAGCTGATCCAGGTACGCGCCGACGGCGGACTGGTGGACGACTTCGACGTCGAACGCCAGCGCGGCCAGCTCGCCGACCTGCGCTCCAGCCTGCCGCAGTTGCTCGCCAGCGAGAGCGCGGCGATCAACCAGATCGGCGTACTGATCGGCGCCGAGCCGGGCAGCCTGCGCGACGACCTTGAACCCGTTGCTCAAAGCGCCCCGCAAACGCCGGACCTCAGTCTCGGCCTTCCTTCGGAAGTGGCCCGTCGCCGCCCGGATATCCGCGCCGCCGAGGCCCAGCTGCACGCTGCCACCGCCAACATCGGCGTGGCAGTGGCCGACCTCTACCCGTCCATCCGCCTGGGCGCCAAGTTCGGCTACGAGTCGGCGGACGACGGCAAGTTCAGCGACTGGGGCAGCCGCACCTGGAGCGTCGGCCCGAGCCTGTCGCTGCCGATCTTCGACAACGGCCGGCGGCGCTCGCAGATCAACCTGCGCAAGCTGGAACAGCAGGAAGCCGCGGTGTCCTACCAGCAGACCGTGCTCAAGGCCTGGCAGGAAGTGGACGACGCCCTCAGCCACTACGGCGCCGAACGCCAGCGCAACCAGCGCCTGCAGGAAAAACTGCACAGCAGCGACGTCGCCTACGGCATGGCCAGGGCGCGCTATGCCGGCGGCATGACCGACTTCCTGGTGGAGCTGGACGCCCAGCGCGCCTACCTGCAAGCGCGCCGCGACCTGGTGGACAGCGATACCCAGCTGCGCCTGACGCTGATCGCCCTGTGCAAGGCGCTCGGCGGCGGCACGCCGGCGCCGGAGGCCAGCGCCAGCCGTTGAGGTCAGTTCTGCTGCGCGGTGATCTTGCCGTCGCGCAGGTCCTTGGCGACCCGCCGCTGCATCTCGTAGGCCGGCGCCTCCACCGCGTCGAAGTCCTCGGAATAGCGCGTGGCGAAGCCTTGCACGCCCCACTCCTGGTACTGCTTCACGTGCCACAGCTCGTGGGCCCAGAGGGCGACATCCTTCTGCGCGTCTTCCTCGCGGCGGAAGACGATCACGTCCACCAGCGTAACGGCCTCGGTATCGGGGTTCTGCATGATCGCCTGGGCAGCGTTCAGCTCGTCCAGCGCGCCGGTGGAATAGCGCGCGGCCATCAGCACGTCGTCGGCAAAGTACGGCTGCAACTGGGCACGGATCTCCAGCGGGATCGGCTCGGTGCCGCCCTGCGCCGCCTGATCGCGGGATTGCTGCAGCCACACGCCCAGCGCCTGGGCAGCCATCTTGCGGGTATCCGACAGCACCGGGCCGAGCACCGCACCCAGGTCCGGCAGGCAGGTGCAGGTGTCCAGGCAGACCTGGCGCTGCCCCGGCGGGCAGGTCGCGGCAAGGGCATCGACGGACGCGGCCAACCCGGCGAGCAGCGCCAGAGCGCGCAGGAGGCGGGTTGCAAGGAGGGATGGCATGAAAGGATTCCGCGACAGATTGGAGAAAGACACGATGCTCAGACAGTGGCGCGGCGCGATCATGCCATGCCGCCAGCAAAAAAGAGCGCTGGCGCGACGTATGAAACTTCTGATAGCTTCTGAAGCATGAATGCCGCCAACCGCACCTTCCAGCCGATTATTACCACCATCGCTCCGATGGTGGGTTAGCGCATTCCGCGAACAACCAAACCCGCCTCCCGGCGGGTTTTTTAATGCCCGCCGTCCGAGGCTCCCGATCGAGGAGACACTGATGGACCAGGCACCTTCCCCTACGCTTTCCGCGGCACCGCACCCCCTGCAAGCGCTTATCCAGGCCGCCGACGAGGCGATCGGCCGCGAGGATTTCGACGCACTGCTCGGGTTCTACAGCGAAGACGCCCTGCTGGTGGTCAAGCCCGGCCTGCTGGCGCGCGGCAAGGCGCAGATCCGCCAGGCCTTCGTCGCCATCGCCGAGCACTTCGGGCACAACCTGCGGGTGCGCCAGGGGCGCCTGGAAATCCTCGAAACCGGCGACACCGCCCTGGTGGTCGCACAGACCCTGCTCGACACCAGCCACGGCAAGCTGAGCCGTCGCGCCACCTACGTGTTCCGCCGTGATGCCAACGGCGCCTGGCTTTGCGCGGTCGACAATTCCTATGGCACCGACCTGCTGGAGGCCACCCCATGAGCACACAGACAGGCACGCTGCACCTGCTGTGCGGCAAGGCGGCGTCAGGCAAGTCCTGCCTGGCCCGCGAACTGGCCGAGGCGCCGGGCACCGTGATGCTGGCCGAGGAACAGTGGCTGGCCGAGCTGTTCCCCTGGGGCATCAGCAATCCCGATGACTACCAGCTCTACGCCCGCCGCGTGCGCAAGGTCATGGGCCCGCACGTGGTCGGCCTGCTGCGCGCTGGCACCAGCGTGGTGCTGGACATCCCCGCCAACACTCTGGCCGATCGCCGCTGGCTGATCGACCTGGCGCAGCAGGCCGGCGCGGCGCACTGCCTGCATTTTCTCGATATCGACCCGGCCACCTGCCGCAACCGCCTGCTGGCGCGCCACGCCGTCGCCCCGCTGGCCGCGCCGCTGGACCCGGCCGGCTACGAGGCGCTCAATCGCTACTTCGTCGCCCCGCGCCCGGAGGAAAAACTGCAGGTGCAGCGCCATGGCGCCTGAGCGCGTAGAATCGCCGCCCCGAATTGCTCCCATCGCCTGAATTCAGAAAGCCCGGATAGATGAACACCGAAGCCATCGCCACCCTGCGCGAGCAACTGCTCACCGCCCTCAACCCCGCCCCTGCGGAAACCCGCCGCCTGTTCCATGGCCGCGGCCGCCGCTGGCCGGGGCTGGAGCAGCTCACCGCCGACTGGCTGGAAGGCGTGCTGCTGGTGTCGCTGTTCCGCGAGCCAGCCGAGGATGAGCTGGCTGCACTGCGAGCGATGCTGCTGGAGCTGGCGCAAGGCGACATCTGGCGCGCCAGCGGCGCCCGCAGCCTGATGCTGCAGCACCGCTACACCCTGGAAAGCTCCATGGAAGTGCTCCACGGCGAGGCCTTCGACGGCTGGCAGATCAGCGAACACGGCCTGCGCTACCAGCTGGACCTGGGCCGCAAGCAGAACAACGGCCTGTTCCTCGACATGCGCTACGGCCGCCAGTGGGTGCAGGCCAACTCCGCAGGCCTGCGTGTGCTCAACCTGTTCGCCTACACCTGCGGCTTCTCCGTGGCGGCGATGGCCGGCGGCGCGCAGAAGGTGGTCAACCTCGACATGGCCCGCGCCGCGCTCAGCCGGGGCCGCGACAACCACCGCCTGAACGGCCACGACCTGTCCAGGGTGAGCTTCCTCGACCACGACCTGTTCAAGTCCTGGGGCAAGGTGAAGAAATCCGGCCCGTACGACCTGATCATCATCGACCCGCCGAGCTTCCAGAAAGGCAGCTTCGTCCTCGACAAGGACTACGCCCGCGTCCTGCGCCGCCTGCCGGAATTGCTGGACGGCGCCGGCACCGTACTGGCCTGCGTCAACGACCCGGGCGTGGGCGTCGACTTCCTGCTCCAGGGCATGGCCGCCGAGGCGCCGCAGCTGCGCTTCATCGAGCGCCTGGAAAACCCGCCGGAGTTCGCCGACATCGAGGAAGACAGCGGCTTGAAGGCGCTGGTGTTCCGGTTGGATTGATCCACCGTTTTACCGCTGCATGACGCAAGAACGGCGGATAACCGTGAACGGTTATTCGCCCTACGAACGAGTGCTCCGACTGAATCACCCGTAGGGCGCTTAACGCCTACGGCGTTATCCGCCACGTCACCGCACCAAGGCACCAATATGGCGGATAACCGTGAACGGTTATTCGCTCTGCTGGGTCATCAACGCAGCGTCTCCTGCGCAAGCTCGAACAGACTGCCCGTCTGCCGCAGGTACTCACGGCTGCGCGCCATGCGCGCGGCATAGTCTTCCACGGCGATACGGCGCTTCAGCTGCGCCGCTACCGCACCAATATGGTCGGTGGGTTTGAGCAGCTCGGCGGCATCCGGCAGGAAGGGCAAGGCCAGGCCGGTGGTCTTGTCGATCACCTGATAGGTGACGCCCGCCAGCAGCACGCCAGCCGCTGCCCCGGTCACCCCAGCGGCGGCGGCCTTCAGGGCGTTGCCGCGCATCAGGCGGATGCCGTACACCGTCACCCCGGCGATCATCGTCAACCCGATCAGCTTGCCGGCCGCCATCACCAGCGTCATCCGCCGGCTGCTGTCGCCGCCGAAATAGACCATCCGGTAGAAGAAGTAGCCGCCCCACATCTCCCGCGACTTCAGCTTGTCGTGCATGAACCAGGCGCGCGAGTCGTGCACCTGGTCATCGAACAGCGCCACCACCAGCGCCAAGGTCGGGTCACTGGTGGGCATCCCCCAGTCATTGAGGAACAGCTTCCGGCAACATTGCTCACCGGCCAGCTTGATCTCCTCATGGTCGCGTTGCTCGTCATCGTCGTTGAGCAGGTAGATGGTGTCGCGCAGCCACACATCGAGGAGTTCGCCATACCCGCTGGTCTGCTCGCGCTTCTCCCCCGAGTAGTCGTAGCGGAACTCCTCGGCGGCCTGGCCCATCTGCGTCTGGTCCACCTGCGGCTCGTAGATCGGCGGGCCGGGATGATTGGTTGCCTCCGCAGGGCGCAGTACGCGCGCATCCCGCGACTTGCGCAGCTTTTCTTCATACTCCGCCCTGTCGTTCTTGATCCGCTCGTCATCGTGCTGCACCGCCAGGGTGTAGAACGGCTGGGTCTTGTAGCTGCCGTTGGCGAAGCGGCCGATGCGCCAGCCGGTGATCCAGTACAGCTGCCGGGCCAGCACCTGCTCCAGCGTCAGGTTCAGCGGCTGCGCCTTGTACTCCCAGGGCGGTGTGTCGGGCGGCACGGTGGTCACACCCGGCACGGTGTGGCGCCAGGCGTTGAAGCGTTCGATGACTTGATCGCCGATAAAGAACTCATCTCGTGTGCCTGGCTCCATCGCCCGCCATGAGCGCTCACATTGCAATCTCGCAGGCAACATACCCTCCGGCACCTGCAGCGGTGCTCCAGCCGCAAATGCCTCGGCGTACATGTCATGCAGGACGATCTGCGAGAGCAACTCTTTGGAACCACCCCGCGCCTTGCCTTGTTCACCCACCTGATAGCCGCCGCCCACATCCGAATGCACGCCGGGGTAGACCACCTCCTCGACCATCGTCGGGTACTCGCCCTCCTCGTTGCGCAACGAATCCAGCGGGAAGCACGAACGCTGCTCATGGGCGGCCACAAAGTGCCGGCAGCGCCTGACAAAGCCGGGCAGCTTGTCCTCGCTGGGCAGCAATTGCGTATCGTCGGCCCAGTCCATATGCCCGGCGAACAGCGGCGCCACATGGGCAATGCCCACCGAGGCCACGGTATCCATCAGCCCGAGGAACTCCACGCTGACCGGCAGGCCGATCAGCTTCTGCTCGGGCTTGTCCGCCCCCTCGGGCGTGTCGAACAACTCGCTCAACCAGTTGACAAAGGTCCGCGCCTCCGCCGCCCCGCGGGAGAAGCCGTACACATACAACTTCACCGCCAGCGGTTTGGGCTGAGGAGGCTTGGTCTCCAACAGCACCTTCAAATCGCTCAGCAGATCACCCATGACCTTCCGCCGACGCCCGCCCCCCAGCGCAATCATCAGTGGGGCGGGATAGGTGGCCATGCTTTCCACCGCCTTGGCCCTGGCTTCCGTCGTGATGACCCGTTGTTGATCGATGGCATAGGTCAAGGCATGGGCCACCGAGACCAAAGCCCAGTTGATGCGATTTTCGCCCCCAGTAGCGAACCTCAGCCCATCGTCGCTGTAATCGAACTCACCAATTTCCGGGAAAGCCGTGCCGACACCCGGCATGTAGTAGGAAAAATGTCCACCATCCGAAGCCTCCTTACCTCGCATGGAAGCATGGAAAAGCCGCGCGATATTGGTCGGATGCCCGGCATTGGTATCATTGTTGTCATTGTTATTGGTGCCGTCGAAAAACAGGCTGATGTGCAAGGTATGGCAGCACGCCGACCATCGCCGGCAACCGTGTTCATCCCGGCTTTGCTTGTAAACACTCTCTTCCCTGGTTTGTTGGTAATAATTCTCCAGCACCACCTGAGTCGTGCCCGGTAAACGCCCACCCACCGGAAATACCGGTGGCGCGGACACCTTGGCTGCCTTGGAGTTTATTTCGGACATGACGCTGGCTCCTTCATATGCAAAGGTTCCTTGATGGGATTATTCGGTGAGCCATAGCCCCAACAGGCGGTCGTTACCTTGACCTGATTGCAGGGCAGGAAATGAACTTCCAGGTCACAGGTTTCAGTCCCTGACCATTCTGGAATCTCCACACTAGCTTTATGGAACTGATAATTCTTCTTATGCTTGGCATACGCAGACTCGTAGTTGGGGTCCGTAAACTCAGGGAGCTTCGCCCATCTATCCGGATCAACTTCCCACTCAATATTGGCAACCAAGCCGGGCCGCCACTTGGCAGGAAGAACAACACAACAGCTATATCCCCCACCGCCGTCCGCCCGATAACCATTCACGGATAACCAGTTGATCGCCGTCCCTTCCATATGATTGACCGCTTGTATATTCCCTGCCGCCACTTCCTCTTTTGCCGAAGAGCAACCCAACAGGGTCAATGCCGCCAATCCACAAAACCATTGCCACGTTCGCTTTGAAATCCTGACCACTTCAAATTCCCTCTTATCAACAATCGGGCCCTGCATGAAAAACCACTGTTTGCAGTGTTTTTTCATGCAAGGCCAAACGGCAAACACCCACAGGGAATGCCGGTGGCGCGGACACCTTGGCTGCCTTGGAATTTATTTCGGGCATGACGCTGGGTCCTTCATATGCAAAGGTTCCTTAATAGGATTATTTGGCGAGCCATATCCCCAGCAAGAGGTGGTAACTTTTATCTGACCACAAGGGAGAAAATGCACCTTCAAGCCACAACGCTCCGTACCAGGCCACTCTGGAATCTCTACACTGACCTTATGAAGTTGATAATTGGCTCTATGCTTTGCCATGAAATCTCTGAACTCATCTGTCCCTAATGGCGGAGTAGGGCCATAAGCATCTGGATCAACCTCCCATTCAATATTGGCAATCAGGCCGGGGCGCCATTTGATTGGCATGACGATGCAACACGAATCGCCTCCTCCGCCATCAGCGCGATACCCATTGACCGATAACCAATTAATAGCCGTCCCGTCCACATGATTGATGGCGGAAATATTTCCAGCAGCCGCCTCCTCCTTGGCCGAAGAGCAACCCAACAATGTCAATTCCGCCAACCCACAAAACCATTGCCACGTTCGCCTTGAAATCCTGACCACTTCAATTCCCTCTTATCATCAGTCGGGCCTTGCATGAAAAAGCACTGCGCGCAGTGCTTTTTCATCTAGGGCCAAACGGCAACCCCCCACCGGGAATACCGGTGGCGCGGACACCTTGGCTGCCTTGGAATTTATTTCGGGCATGATGCAGGCTCCTTCATTTCAAGAGGCTCCTTGATCGGATTATTTGGCGAACCGTATCCCCAGCAGGAAGTCGTTACCTTGACTTTATTGCAAGGCAGAAAGTGGACTTTCAAATCACAAGTTTCGGTCCCAGGCCATTCTGGAATTTCCACACTGGCACTGTGGTGTTGATAATTTGCAGCGTGCCTTGCATACGCCGCCTGAAACTCACTGGATGTAACAGATGGCAACTTTACCGATGTATCAGGGTCCATTTCCCACTCAATATTGGCAATCAAGCCGGGCCGCCAGTGGGTAGGCAAGATAACGCAACACTGCCGCCCCCCACCGCCCGAAGCCCGATAACCATTGACGGAAAACCAGTTAATGGCCGTACCCTCCACATGATTCACCGCCGCAATATTCCCTGCCGCCACTTCCTCCTTGGCCGAAGAGCAACCCAACAATGTCAATGTCGCCAAACCACAAAACCATTGCCATGTTCGCTTTGAAATCCTGACCACTTCAAATTCCCTCCCTTCAACAATCTGGCCTTGTATGAAAGTTCTGCGCTCAAATGAGCAAACTTATTATTTCGCGCGCTTAATAGATCATTCCTTCCTCGCTAACTGCTGCATCACGTAGTCGGGAAACATTCCGAAGTCGTTGGCTGCACTTTTCTCGCGGGCCAGCGCATGCAGCGCGGCGAAACGCTGCTCCAGGCTGTCGCCCAATGAGGCAAAGCGCTGGTCATCGAGGAGCTGGTTCGCATCGCTGATGCAGCCGATCAGTTCGTACTGCGCATCGGTGACCCTCAAGACCGGGGGCAATTCGCCCCCCATTTGCCGGGGATGGCAGTCGCCCTTCAGCCACCACTGCTGACCGTCGCGGTCGAGCCAGCCCCAGAAGTTGGCGGTTTGCAGGAATGGGGCGCTCTGCTCATCGGTAAGAATGCCGCTGAGCAGTTCGGGAAATATCCTTGGATCGTAAAAGCGCAGAATTCCCCCACACCCACCCAATTCCATTTGCAGCAGTGCTGTCAGCCGCTGGCTCAACGCTTCGAACGGCAAGGGCGAGAGCAGCAGCATCAGGCGCGACTCCAGCCGCCAGCCTTCGAACAGATCCTCCAGCAGGGCTTTGTGCTGCCATGTTTGAAGATCCATGCGCATGAGCAACGGTGCCTGTTGCAGCAAGTGCTCTTCCGGCGTGCCGGTGAACAGGGAATACCAGGGCATCGCGGGATGAATACGCGGCACCAGGGCGTAGGGGGGATATCCCCATACGCCGCCTGTCTGGTCCAGGATCACGTCGATATAAGGCTGGCCAAGCTCCGTGGCCGCTTGTTGAAGCTGCTCATACCAATGTTTGAACGCGTCCATTCTTGAATCTCCTGGCTCCCTGGCAATGGGAGCAATTGGCTCTTTCGCTGAAACGGCGTCTTGAATTCCCGGCGTGCAAGCCGCCGAAATCGATGGAATGTCATTGCTTCGCCTCAAGCCGCTCCGCCACTTCAGGAACCTGCGCGATATAGGTGCCAAACACGAAGTCCCACAGCGGCGAAGAGACCCCGAAGTTCTTTTCGATGCCCTTGATGTGGTGCAGGTCGTGGTTGGCCACCAGGTGCGGGATGAAGCGATAAGCCCAGTGGCTGGGCCGGTGCATGACGTAGTGCAGGGCGATGTAGAGGAAGTAGCCGATCACCAGGCCAGCGAAGGCGGACGTCAGCTGGGTGAGCCAGGCCAGAAGCAGGAGGCCGGCGTAGACCGCGCTGGTTTTCCAGCTGGAGATGCCGATGTAGTCCAGCGGGTCCAGGTGGTGGGTCCAGTGCTCGCGGCGGTAGAGGGAGTGGAACAGGAAGCGATGAACCAGGTATTCCAGCAGCGACCAGACCAACAGGCCCGCCAATAGCTGGCCAAAGTGGATCGGGCCGAGGCAGAGCGCGATGAGGATGAACAGCGGAGCGGTGAAGAAATCGAGGAAGTAGGCCAGCGCAGACATCTTCCATTGGTTCGAGGCGGCCATGGGCAACCATCCGTTGTTGCGCCCGTTGGGCAGGAACGGGCAACGCTAACAGTTGGGTATCAGGTTGGAGGCAGGGAGATTTCCCCTAGGGCGCAGGTAAAGTTCCGGGGTGATCTGCGATTTGGGTGTAGGTCGGGTCATGTGGTCGCCTTTGCGGTTCGCGAGCAAGAACTGGGCGTCCCCCTCGCTCCTACAGAAAAGCCCGACTTCTCCCGATGAAAGGCCGAACCAACCCTTGCGGCCAGGCCCCCATCACGCCATCCTTGCCACTGTATGTAAAACCAGTGCCAACCGATGTCCGTGCCGCTCGACCCCAACCTCTACTACCTGACCAACTTCCACCGCGCCCTCGACTGGATCGACGAACGCTACGCCGACCTGCTCGACGCCGAGGAAGCCCGGTTCATCGCCGACTTCCGCGAGCTGCCGTTGCCCTCGCGGGCGCTGCTGGTGCGGCTGGTCATGCGCAAGGGGCCGCACTTTCGCGCCGGCAAGCTGAGCTACGCGGAGATCGGCGACATCCCCAGCGCTGCCGCGCCGCTGCTGGAGCTGGGCTGGCTGGACGATGCTTGTCCTCTGGCGCTGGAGGAACTGCTGCCGCTGCTGCTCAAGGACGAACTGCTCGCGCGCTTCCGCGCCGACCTGCCGCGCGGCGCGCTGAAGAAGGCCGAGCTCTACGAGCACCTGCACGCCTACCACGGTCAGGTGCAGCCTTTCGCCGGCTGGTACCCGGACCTCGACCAGCTCTACACACTGATGGCGACGCCACTCTGCGACCGCTTGCGCCTGCTGTTCTTCGGCAATCTGCAGCAGGACTGGTCCGAGTTCGTCCTCGCCGACCTCGGCATCTTCCGCTACGAAACCGTCCCCTTCACCGCCGACTCCCGCGCCTTCCGCTGTCGGGACGACCTGGAGGCCTACATCCACCTGTGGAACGGCGCGGTGCGCTTCGAAACCGGCGAGCCCATCGCCGAGCTGCTGGCCGAGCTGGGCGACTTCCGCAGCGACAACCCCTACCTGCAAGCCCGCCACGGCCGCCTGCTGTACCGCATGGCCTACCAGCTGGAGCGCGAAGGCGAACTGGACGCTGCCCTGGCGCTGTACCAGTGCACCGTAGCCGGGGGCTCACGGCAGCGGCAGATTCGCGTGCTGGAACGCCTGCAACGCTTCGAGGAGGCCCACGCCCTGGTGCAAGCCGCCCTGGCCGCGCCGGAGAGCGACGGCGAGCTGCAACTGGTCGAGCGCGCGCTGAGCCGGCTGGTCCGCCAGCTCGGCCTGCCGAAGGAAAAAACCGCCAAGCCCGCGCCGCCGTTGCGCATCGACCTGGAGCTGCCGCGCCCGGACGTCAACGTCGAGTTCGCCGTACAGGCCGTGCTTAATGAGAACGAGGCCCCGGTGCACTATGTGGAGAACGCACTGGTCTGCAGCCTGTTCGGCCTGCTCTGCTGGGACGTGATCTTCGCCCCGTTGCCCGGCGCCTTCTTCCACCCCTTCCAGGCCGGGCCGAGCGACCTCAACCGCAGCGACTTCGTCAGCCGCCGCGCCGAAGCCTTCGGCGCACGCCTGGCGCTGCTGGACAGCGATGCCTATCTCGCGGCGATCCGCGCAACCTGGGCCGCCAAGTCCGGCATCCTCTCGCCCTTCGTGCACTGGGAGCTATTGGACGAGAACCTGCTGGAGCAGGCCCTGCACTGCCTGCCGGCGGCGCACCTGAAGCTGTGGTTCGAGCGCCTGCTGGCCGACCCCAGGGCCAACCGCGCCGGCATGCCCGACCTGATCCAGTTCTGGCCCGCCGAGGCGCGCTACCGGATGATCGAGGTGAAAGGCCCCGGCGACCGCCTGCAGGACAACCAGAAGCGCTGGCTGGCCTTCTGCGCCGAGCACGGCATGCCGGTGGAAGTCTGCTACGTGCGCTGGCAGGGCGAGGCGGACGAGGCCGAATGAGCTACGCCATCGCCGTGCGCGCGCTGTGCGAATTCACCGCCAAGGAAGGTGACCTCGACCTGCGCTTCACCCCCGCGCCCACCGCCCAGGAAGGCATGGCCGGGCACGCCACGGTGGTCTCCCGGCGCGGGCTGGGCTACATCGCCGAATTGCCGTTGCGCGGCGAATATCCGGGGCTGGTGGTCAGCGGCCGCGCCGACGGCTACGACCCGAACGAAAACCTGCTGGAAGAGATCAAGACCCACCGCGGCGACGTCGCGCGCATCCCGCAGAACCACCGGCTGCTGCACTGGGCGCAGGTGAAGGTGTACGGCTGGCTGCTGTGCCAGACCCTGGAGATCGACACCATCGATCTGGCCGTCGTCTACTTCAACGTCATCACCCAGAAGGAAACCGAGTTCCGCGAGCGCTTCGCCGCCGCCGAGCTGCGCGCCTTCTTCGAGCTGCAATGCCAGCGCTTCGTAAAGTGGGCCGAGCAGGAAAGCGCCCACCGAATCGAACGCGACCAGGGGCTTGAGGCGCTGCGCTTCCCCTACGCCGATTTCCGCCAGGGCCAGCGCATGCTCGCCGAGTCGGTCTACCGCGCCGCCCGCGACGGCCAGACGCTGATGGCGCAGGCCACCACCGGCATCGGCAAGACCCTCGGCACGCTGTTCCCGCAGCTCAAGGCCTTCCCCGGCCAGCAGCTGGACCGATTGTTCTTCCTCACCGCCAAGACTCCCGGCCGGCGCCTGGCGCTGGACGCCCTCGCCACTTTGCGCCAGCAGGAGGCCGCGCAGCCGCTGCGGGTGCTGGAGCACGTCGCCCGCGACAAGGCCTGCGAGCACCCGGACAAATCCTGCCACGGCGAATCCTGCCCGCTGGCCAAGGGTTTCTACGACCGCCTGCCCGCCGCCCGCGAGGCCGCGCTCAAGCAGTGCTGGCTGACCCAGGAAGCGGTGCGCCAGGTGGCGCTGGAGCACCAGGTCTGCCCCTACTACCTGAGTCAGGAGTTGTGCCGCTGGTCCGACGTGGTGGTGGGCGACTACAACTACTACTTCGACATGACCGCCCTGCTCTACGGCCTCACCGTGCTCAACGACTGGAAGGTCACCCTGCTGGTGGACGAGGCGCACAACCTCATCGAGCGTGGGCGCGGCATGTACAGCGCCGAGCTGGACCAGGGCGAGTTCAACGCCCTGCGCAAGGTCGCACCGGCCAAGCTGAAAAGCGCGCTGGAACGCGTCGGCCGGCACTGGAACCAGCTGCATCAGGACCAGGATGTCGATTACCAGATCTACCCGACCATCCCCGACCTGTTCATCGCCGCGCTGCAGAAGGCCGTCAGCGCCATCACCGACCACCTCACCGACCAGCCCACCGGCAACGAGGCCGAGCTGCTGAGCTTCTACCTCGACGCCATGCTGTTCTGCCGGCTGGCCGAGGCCTACGGGCCGCACTCGCTGTTCGACATCACCCGCCACGACGTCAGCGCGCGCCGCGTGCTCTCGACCCTGTGCCTGCGCAACGTGGTGCCGGCGCCCTTCCTCGCCGAACGCTTCAAGGTGGCCCACAGCACCACGCTGTTCTCCGCCACCCTGACCCCGGCGCACTACTACGCCGACCTGCTCGGCCTGCCCGAAGACACCGGCTGGCGCGAGGTGGAATCGCCCTTCCACGCCGAACAGCTGGAAGTCCACGCGCTGAGCAACCTGTCCACCCGCTACCAGCACCGCGAGGCCAGCCTCACGCCGATCAGCACCCTGATGGCCCGGCAGTTCCGCGCGCGCCCCGGCAACTACCTGGCCTTCTTCAGCAGCTACGCCTACCTGCAGCAGGCACTGGAGCGCTTCACCGCCGAGCACCCGGACATCCCGCACTGGGCTCAGTCGCGCAGCATGAACGAACTGGAACGCCAGGCCTTCCTCGACCGCTTCACCACTTCCTCGCGCGGCATCGGCTTCGCCGTGCTTGGCGGCGCCTTCGGCGAGGGCATCGACCTGCCGGGCGAGCGCCTGATCGGCGCCTTCATCGCCACGCTGGGCCTGCCCCAGGTGAACGAGGTCAACGAGGAGATCAAGCAGCGCATGCAGGGGATGTTCGGCGACGGCTACGACTACACCTACCTGTTCCCCGGCTTGCAGAAGGTCGTGCAGGCGGCCGGGCGGGTGATTCGTACGCCGACGGACTCGGGGGTGATCTACCTGCTCGACGACCGCTTCAACCAGCCGGCGGTGCGGAAGTTGCTGCCGGGGTGGTGGAAGCCGGAACGGCTGAAGTTCATCGCCGATCCGCCTCGGTTCAAGGCGCCGCAGGGGTATCTGTTGTTGTAACCCTCGCAGGCGGAAATCCCTTTTGATCTTGTGCCGTGCGGTTCGCGAGCAAGCTCGCTCCTACGAAGAGCGACGCTCTGGCTCTGGCTTTTGAAGACTTCCAGAGAAATACCCGCGCACGCCGAATGCCCCGTTCAGGAGGCCTCGTTGAAGCGGAGTTTCGGGGGTTGAGCGACAGGGATGTCGCGAGAGCGGCGATGGGCCAGGGATGGCCCTTCGACGCGTGCCCCTGAAACTGCACTTCAACGAGGGTATTTTTCGCCTAAGCGAAAAACCGGATGTCCGGGGCAAGCCTTTTGGTTACTTTTCGGGGGGCGGCCTTCCGTCGTTTGGAAAAGTAACTCGCCCGAGGGGGCGAAACACGGAGTTCACGCGTACGCAGAAGCGACGCAGAAATACCCAAGCCAACGCAGCAATACAGGATCAACATCGGAGCGGAGCGGAGGAAGGCGTCGACCCTGCCGACAGATCGCGGGCATGGCCCGCTCCTACAGTGAGCCCCAACGTCCGTCAGTCCAACCACCATTGACGGCACCATCCCACCGGATAAACTGTATATCCATACAGTTTATCCGAGCCATCCCATGCGCCTCCACCCCATTTCCCTCCCCCGGCCCTCTCGCCGGGCGCATGACCGTCGCCGCTTGCCGGCCGGGAGGCCGTGATGGGCAGCGTGGTCGCGCTCGACACCCTGTTTCACCAGCGGCAGGTCTGGAAGGGCCAGCCCCAGGGCCTGCCGCCCAGCCAGCAGCCCACCGGCCACGCGGTGCTGGACGCCGCCCTGCCCAGCGGCGGCTGGCCGGAAGCGGCGCTCAGCGAAATCCTCCTGGCCGCCGAAGGCACCGGCGAGCTGCAACTGGTCTGGCCGACCCTGGCGCGGCTCAGCGCAGCAGGCGAACGCATCGTACTGGTCGCGCCTCCCCATGTACCCTACCCGGCTGCCTGGCAGGCTGCCGGCGTCTCAATCGATCAATTGGCCATCGTCCAGGCGACCGGCCGCGATGCGCTCTGGGCTGCCGAACAGTGCCTGCGCTCGGGCAGCTGCGGCGCCGTACTGTGCTGGCCGCAGCAGGCCGACGACCGTGCCCTGCGCCGTCTGCAAGTCGCCGCCGAAACCGGGCAGACCCTGGCCATCGCCTACCGCTCACAGCGCGAGGCACTCAACCCGTCGCCCGCCGCGTTGCGTCTGGCGCTGGACGCCAACCCGGCGCAGCTGCGCGTGCTCAAGTGCCGCGGCGGCCTGGCGCCGGCGCGGCCCATCGCGCTGCCCTGGCACTGAGGCCGCCATGCTCTGGGCCTGCATTCTCCTGCCGCAACTGGCGATGGACGGCGTGCTGCGCGGCCGTCCCGAGCCGGACGCCGCCCTGGCACTGCTCGCCGGGCCGCCCCAGCGCCGCGTGCTGCAGGCGGTGAACCCGGCCGCGCGGGCGCTGGGCCTCAAGCCCGGCCAGTCGCTCACCGCCGCCCAGGCGCTGAGCCGCGACTTCGCCAGCGCCGAATACGACCTGCGCGAAGTGCAGCGCTGGCAGAACCTGCTGGCCGCCTGGGCCTATGGCTTCAGTTCGCAGGTCAGCCAGCACTACCCGCGTGCGCTGCTGCTGGAGGTGCAGTCCAGCCTGCAACTGTTCGGTCCCTGGCCGCGCTTCGAGGCGCGCCTGCGCGAGGAGTTGAACGGGCTGGGCTTCCGCCACCGCATCACCGCCGCGCCCAACCCGGCCGCCGCGCGCATCCTCGCCAACGGCCACGACGGCCTGGCGATCCACGACAACCAGCAGCTGCGCCAGTACCTGGGCCGGATGCCGCTGGAGCGCCTGGGCCTGGAGCGCGACGCCGCCACCTCGCTGGGGCGCATGGGCCTGCGCAGCCTGCAGCAACTGCTCGCCCTGCCCCGCGAGAGCCTGGCCCGGCGCTTTCCGCCACAGGTGCTGCGGCAGGTCGACACCCTGCTCGGCCAGCGCCCGCTGGCCCTGGAGTTCTACCGGCCGCCGGACCGCTTCGAGTCGCGCATCGAGCTGAACTTCGACGTGGAATCCACCCAGGCGCTGCTGTTCCCGCTGCGCCGCCTGACCGCCGACCTCGCCGCCTTCCTCGCCGGGCGCGACAGCGGTGTGCAGCGTTTCGTCCTGCACCTGGAGCACCACGAAGGCAGCGACACGCAGATGCCGGTCGGCCTGCTCAGCGCCGAGCGCGAGGCAGCGATGCTCTTCGAACTGACCCGTGGCCGCCTGGAGCAGCTGCAACTGCGCGCGCCGGTGCACAGTGTGCGGCTGCTGGCCGACGACCTGCCGCCCTTCGTCCCGCAGCACCGCGAGCTGTTCGACGACCGCCCGCAGCAATCGCTGCCCTGGGAACAGCTGCGCGAACGCCTGCGCGCGCGACTGGGTGACGACGCCGTACACAGCCTCGGCGGCCGCGCCGACCATCGTCCGGAGCGCGCCTGGCAAGGCAGCTCCACACCGCTTCAGGCCATCACCGAAGCCCCGCGCCCCGGCTGGCTGCTGGCCGAGCCCCAACCGCTGCGCGAGTTCGCCCCGGCCCTGCTGGCCGGCCCCGAGCGCATCGAGTCCGGCTGGTGGGACGGCGAGGACATCCGCCGCGACTACTATCAGGTGCGCACCCGCAGCGGCCAGCGCGCCTGGGTGTTCCGCCCGGTGGGTGGCGACGGCCCTCTGCTGCTGCACGGCTGGTTTGCATGAGCGCGTCGGCCGAAGGCATCGGCTATGCCGAGCTGCACTGCCTGTCCAACTTCAGCTTCCAGCGCGGCGCCTCCAGCGCCGACGAGCTGTTCGCGAGGGCGAAAAAACACGGCTACCAGGCGCTGGCAATCACCGACGAATGCAGCCTGGCCGGCATCGTCCGCGCCTGGCAGGCGGCGAAGACGCACGAGATCGCGCTGATCACCGGCAGCGAGCTGAGCATCGAGCAAGGCCCGAAACTGGTGCTGCTGGCCGAGAACCTGGCCGGCTACGAGAACCTCTGCCGCCTGCTCACCCACGCCCGCCGCCGCGCCGAGAAAGGCAGCTATCGCCTGGTGCGCGCGGACTTCGACGGCAACCTCGAGCATCTGCTGGCGATCTGGCTGCCGCGAGACGACAAGGACGACGACGGCCTCTGGCTGCGCGGGCTGTTCCCCGAGCGCCTGTGGCTGGGCATCGAGTTGCACAAGGGCCCGGACGACACCGGCAAGCTGCGTCGCCTGCAGGAACAGGCCGCACGCCTGGAGATTCCCGCCGTGGCCTGCGGCGACGTACACATGCACGCCCGCGGTCGCCGCGCCCTGCAGGACTGCATGACCGCCATCCGCCAGCACCTGCCGGTACACGAGGCCGGCCAGCACCTCTACCCCAATGGCGAACGCCATCTGCGGCCGCGGGAGGCGCTGGCGGCGATCTACCCGGCCGGGCTGCTGGCGGAGACACTGAAGATCGCAGGGCGCTGCTCCTTCGACCTTGATCACCTCGATTACCAATACCCACGCGAGCTGGTGCCCGAAGGCCATACACCGACCACCTGGTTGCGCGAGAAGACCGAGGAAGGCATCCGGCGCCGCTGGCCGGATGGGGTCAGTGACGAAAATCGCGCGAAGGTCGAGAAAGAACTGGGGCTGATCGCCGAGCTGAAGTACGACAGCTACTTCCTCACCGTCCACGACATAGTCGCCTTCGCCCGCCGCCAGAGCATCCTCTGCCAGGGACGCGGCTCGGCGGCCAACTCGGTGGTCTGCTTCGCTCTGGGTATCACCGAGCTGGACCCGTCCACCTCCGAGCTGCTGTTCGAACGCTTCATCTCCCGCGAGCGCAACGAGCCGCCGGACATCGACGTCGACTTCGAGCACGACCGCCGCGAGGAAGTCATTCAGTACGTGTTCCAGCGCTACGGCCGCAGCCGCGCCGCGCTCACCGCCGTGGCCAGCACCTACCGCGGCGCCGGCGCGGTGCGCGACGTGGCCAAGGCGCTGGGCCTGCCGCCGGACCAGGTCGGCGCGCTGGCCGACTGCTGCGGCGCCTGGAGCCGCGAAGCGCCGCCGCCCGAGCGCCTGCTGGAGGCCGGCTTCGACCCGGAAAGCCCGATCCTGCGCCGCGTGCTGGCCCTGACCGGGCAACTGGTCGGCTTCCCCCGGCACCTGTCGCAGCACCCCGGCGGCTTCGTCATCTCCCAGCAGCCGCTGGAAACCCTGGTGCCGGTGGAGAACGCGGCAATGCCCGAGCGCACCCTGATCCAGTGGGACAAGGACGACCTCGACGCCGTCGGCCTGCTCAAGGTCGACGTGCTCGCCCTCGGCATGCTCAGTGCCCTGCGCCGCTGCTTCGATCTCGTAGAACGCTATCGCGGGGAACGCTTCACGCTGGCCTCGCTGCCGCAGGAGTGTGTGAAGACCTACGAAATGATCAGCCGCGCGGACACCGTGGGCGTGTTCCAGATCGAGTCCCGCGCGCAGATGGCCATGCTGCCGCGACTCAAGCCCAGGACCTTCTACGACCTGGTGATCGAGGTGGCCATCGTCCGCCCCGGGCCGATCCAGGGCGACATGGTCCACCCGTACCTGCGGCGGCGGAACAAGGAGGAGCCGGTCGACTATCCCTCCGAGGAGCTCAAGCCAGTGTTCGAGCGCACCCTCGGCGTGCCGCTGTTCCAGGAACAGGTGATGCAGCTGGCGATCATCGCCGCCGAGTACACCCCCGGCGAGGCCGACCACCTGCGCCGCTCCATGGCCGCCTGGAAACGCCACGGCGGTCTGGAACCGCACCGTCAGCGGCTGTTCGAGCGCATGACCGCCAAGGGCTACCCGCAGGAATACATCGCGCGCATCTTCGAGCAGATCAAGGGCTTCGGCAGCTACGGCTTCCCCGAATCCCACGCCGCCAGCTTCGCCCTGCTCACCTACGCCAGCTGCTGGCTGAAATGCCACGAGCCGGCGGCCTTCACCTGCGCGCTGATCAATAGCTGGCCCATGGGTTTCTACAGTCCCGACCAGCTACTGCAGGACGCCCGCCGTCATGGCCTGGAGATTCGCCCGGTGGATGTGCGCCACAGTCACTGGGACTGCACCCTGGAGCCTGTCGCCCAACGCCAGCCGGCGATCCGCCTCGGCCTGCGCATGGTGCGCGGGCTGCGCGAGGAAGTCGCCAATGCCATCGCCCGGGCACGCGAACAACGCCCCTTCGCCGATGTCGCCGACCTCTGTCTGCGCGCCCATCTGGACGGCCGCGCCCGCGAACAGCTGGCCGACGCCGGCGCCCTGCGCGGCCTTGCCGGTCATCGGCACAAGGCACGCTGGGCGATTGCCGGGGTCGAGCCGCAACTGCCGCTGTTCGCCGGCCAGGCCACCGAGGAAGCGCCGATCAGCCTGCCGCTGCCCAGCCGCGGCGAAGACCTGCTCACCGATTACGCGACCCTCGGCACCACCCTCGGCCCGCACCCCATGACCCTACTGCGCGGCGCCCTCAAGGCGCGTCGCTGCCGCAGCTCGCGGGAACTGGCCACACTGGAAACCGGCCGCCCAGTACGCGTCGCCGGCCTGGTGGTCGGCCGCCAGCGTCCCGGCACCGCCAGCGGCGTCACCTTCGTCACCCTGGAAGACGAATTCGGCATGGTCAACGTGATCGTCTGGCGCGACCTCGCCGAACAGCAGCGCCGCCCCTTCCTCAGCGCCCGCCTGATGCAGGTGGACGGCACCCTGGAAGCCAAGGACGGCGTGCGCCATGTGATCGCCGGGCGGCTGACGGATCTGAGCGAGTTGCTGGAAGGCCTGGATGTGCGGAGCCGGGATTTCCATTGATGCACTCTTTGCAGCACCAAGCGGTTCGCGAGCAAGCTCGCTCCTACAGGTTCGGGTTTGTACCGCGCGCTCTTCGTAGGAGCGAGCTTGCTCGCGAACACATCTGACGCCGACGCTGCCGGCGAAATACGGATAACGCCCTACATGATTCCATCCTGATGCTTAAGCGCTGGGCTGTCGCAGGCATGGCCAGCTCCTACAGGCCGGCTGGAGACTGCCCATGTAGGAGCGGGCCATGCCCGCGAAAAGCGGACAAAGTCCGCACTGACATGCCACGCCAGCCCGCACTGGTGCACCACCCCGAACAACGCCACAATGCCCCCGCACTCCAGCATCGGGCCCAGCATGATCACCCTCCGCCACATCGAAGTCTTCCGCGCGGTCATGACCACCGGCAGCGTCACCCGCGCGGCGGCGTTCCTGCATACCAGCCAGCCCACCGTCAGCCGCGAGCTGGCCAGGCTGGAGCAACTGGTCGGCTTCGAGCTGTTCCTGCGCGAGCGCGGGCGGTTGGCGCCGACGGCGCGCGCATTGATGCTGTTCGAGGAGGTGGAGCGCTCCTTCACCGGGCTGGACCGCATTGTCGCCTTCGCCGACAGCCTCGGGCAGTTCGCCGAGGGCAAGTTCTCCATCGGCTGCCTGCCGGCGCTGACCCAGGCGCTGCTGCCGGAAGCCTGCAAGCGCTTCAGCCGGGAGAACCCGGCGATCAGCCTGGAAGTGGCGGCGCTCGAATCACCGCACCTGGAAGAGGCGCTCAGCGCGCAGCACCACGACATCGGCCTGATCGAGAACGACGACGCCCCGCGCGGCACCGAGCTGCAGCCGCTGCTGGCGGTGGACGAGGTATGCATCCTCCCGGACGGCCATCCGCTGCTGGCCCGCGAGCGCCTGGAGGCGGCGGACTTCGCCGGCCAGCCCTTCGTCAGCCTGGCCACCAGCGACCGCTACCGGCATCTGATCGACGCCGTGTTCCTCGGCGCCGGCGTGCAGCGGCAGATGCAGGTGGAAACCCACAGCGCCGTCTCGGTATGCAGCATGGTCCGCGCCGGCCTGGGCCTGGCCGTGGTCAACCCGATCACCGCGCTGATGTTCCAGGGCCAGGGCATCCAGTTGCGCCCGCTGGCCTTCTCGCTGCCGTTCCAGGTCAGCGTGGCGAAACCGCTTTACCGCCCCGCTACGCCGCTGCGCGAGCGCTTCGTGGCGGCACTCCAGGCAGAGGCCGGCGTACTGGTGCAGCGCCTGCGCGAAGCCGGCGTGGGCTGCACCCTATATCAAAATTGAATTGACCCAATAACAAGCGGCATTATTCAGCTCCGTAAATGGCCGGTAGACTAGCGCCATCTATCTTCGGAGCCCATTCATGACTTTCCTCGCCCTGCCCCGTGCCGAACAGCTCGCCCTGCAATTCGGCACCCCGCTGTGGATCTACGACGCCGCCACCATCCGCGGCCAGATCGAGCGCCTGAAGAGCTTCGACATCATCCGCTTCGCCCAGAAGGCCTGCTCCAACCTGCACATCCTGCGCCTGATGCGCGAACAGGGGGTGAAGGTCGACGCGGTGTCCCAGGGCGAACTGCTGCGTGCCCTGGCCGCCGGCTACTCGTGCCGCGAGGATGAATCCGAGATCGTCTTCACCGCCGACCTGCTGGACCGCGCTACCCTGGAAACCGTGGTCGAGCACGGCATCCCGGTGAACGCCGGCTCCATCGACATGCTCCGCCAGCTGGGCGAAGTCGCCCCCGGTCACCCGGTGTGGCTGCGCATCAACCCCGGCTTTGGCCACGGCCACAGCAACAAGACCAACACCGGCGGCGAGCACTCCAAGCACGGCATCTGGCACAGCGACCTGCGTGCCGCCCTGGACGTGATCGGCGAGCGCGGCCTGCGTCTGGTCGGCCTGCACATGCACATCGGCTCGGGCGTCGACTACGGCCACCTGGCCCAGGTCGGCGAAGCCATGCTCGGTCTGGTGCAACAGGTGAAGGACGCCGGCCACGACCTGTCCGGCATCTCCGCCGGCGGCGGCCTGTCCATCCCCTACCGCGCTGGGGACCCGGAAGTGGACACCGCGCATTACTTCCAGCTGTGGGACAAGGCGCGCAAGGCCGCCGAGGCCGTGGTCGGCCACAAGCTGCACCTGGAGATCGAACCGGGCCGCTACCTGGTCGCCCAGTCCGGCTGCCTGCTCAGCGAAGTGCGCGCCACCAAGGACGCCGGCCGCAACCACTTCGTGCTGGTGGACGCCGGCTTCAACGAGCTGATGCGCCCGTCCATGTACGGCAGCTACCACGGCATCCGCGTGCTGGCCGGCGACGTCGCCAGTCGCGAGGTGATCGACACCGTGGTGGCCGGCCCGCTGTGCGAGTCCGGTGACGTGTTCACCCAGGGCGACGGCGGCGTGGTCATCCCCCGCGCCCTGCCGCGCGCCCAGGTCGGCGACCTGCTGCTGATCGAAGACACCGGCGCCTATGGCGCGTCCATGTCGTCGAACTACAACAGCCGCCCGCTGATCGCCGAAGTGCTGCTCGAAGGCGCCGAAGCCAAGCTGATCCGCCGTCGCCAGCGCGTGGAAGAGCTGCTGGCCCTGGAAGAAGACCTGGGCTGATTCCAGCCGGTCGCCCGCTCTCGCGGGCGGCATCGGCGCTGGGCGGTTCGCGAGCAAGCTCGCTCCTACAGTTCCGCCCCGGCTCCGGAGTGCTCTGCGTAGGAGCGAGCTTGCTCGCGAACCCTCGCAAACGCCGGCCCTGCCCGCGACAGGCGGGCAAAGCCCGCCCTCTACCGGGAACGCACACCCCTCACCTATCGATGCGCGTCGACAGAATGATCGACGACATCGTCCGCTCCACCCCGTCCAGCGCGCCGATGCGGTCCAGCACCGCGTCCAGGTCGCGGATCGACAGCGCCTCGACTATCACGATCATGTCGAAGTTGCCGCTCACCGAATGCAGCGTCTTCACCTCGGCAATCTTCTCCAGTGCCTGCACCACCGGGTGCGACAGCTTGGGCAACGCCGTCACCAGCACGTGGGCGCGCACCAGCGACTGCGCATAGCTGTCCGATACCTTGATCGAGTAGCCGCTGATGACCCCCTGCTGCTCCAGCCTTTCGATGCGGCTCTGCACCGTGGAGCGCGACACCCCGAGCTTGCGCGCCAGCTCGGAGATCGACTCGCGGGCATTGGCGCGCAGCAGGTTCAACAAGGCCGCGTCGGCATTTTTCGTCATATTGCTCATCGTATTGATCAATCTGCCTGAAAGCTCTCGCCAATCTTGCAGATTGTCAGGTTCATTTCAACGACGGCCTTTGCAATAGTGGACGTCACGGCGAGCCCAATCAGCTCGCCATTTCTTTGCCCGCGCGCCATCCATCGACTGGCTTCTGCGGGCTGCGCAAAGCCTTGCCAAGCTGGTGACACAAGCCAGCACGCAGAACAACTGGCACGTCGAACAAGAAGGAAGCCCCCATGCACAAGAACCGCCACCCCCACACTCCCGGCAAGAAACCGGTGACCATCTTCGGCCCGGACTTCCCCTTCGCCTTCGACGACTGGATCGAGCACCCCGCCGGCCTGGGCAGCATCCCTGCCGAGCAGCACGGCCAGGAAGTGGCCATCGTCGGCGCGGGCATTTCCGGCCTGGTGGCGGCCTACGAGCTGATGAAGATGGGCCTCAAGCCGGTGGTCTACGAGGCCTCGAAGATGGGCGGCCGGCTACGTTCGGAGACCTTCGAAGGCGCCGACGGCATCATCGCCGAGCTGGGCGGCATGCGCTTCCCAGTCTCCAGCACCGCCTTCTACCACTACGTCGACAAGCTCGGCCTGGAAACCAAACCCTTCCCCAACCCGCTGACCCCGGCCTCGGGCAGCACCGTGGTCGACCTGGAAGGCACCAGCCACTACGCCGAGAAGATGGCCGACCTGCCGGAAATCTTCCGTGAAGTCGCCCAGGCCTGGGCCGAGGCGCTGGAAGACGGCGCGCGCTTCTCCGAGGTCCAGGACGCGCTGCGCGAGCGCGACACGGTCAAGCTGAAAGCTCTGTGGGGCGAGCTGGTGCCCAAATGGGACGACCGCACCTTCTACGACTTCGTCGCCACCTCCAAGGCCTTCTCGCGCCTGTCCTACCGCCACCGGGAAATCTTCGGCCAGGTCGGTTTCGGCACCGGCGGCTGGGACTCGGACTTCCCCAACTCCATGCTGGAAATCTTTCGCGTGGTGATGACCAACTGCGACGATCACCAGCATCTGGTGGTCGGTGGCGTCGAGCAGGTGCCGCGCGGCATCTGGAGCCATGTGCCGGAAAACTGCGCGCACTGGCCGGCCGGTACATCCCTGGCCAGCCTGCACAACGGCGCGCCGCGTCCGGGCGTGAAGAAGATCGCCCGCGCCGCCGACGGCACTTTCGCCGTCACCGACTACTGGGGTGACACCCGCCACTACGCGGCCGTCCTGGCGACCTGCCAGACCTGGCTGCTGACCACCCAGATCGAGTGCGAGGAAGCGCTGTTCTCGCAGAAGATGTGGATGGCCCTGGACCGCACCCGCTACATGCAGTCGTCGAAGACCTTCGTGATGGTCGACCGGCCGTTCTGGAAGGACAAGGACCCGCAGACCGGCCGCGACGTGATGAGCATGACCCTCACCGACCGCCTCACCCGTGGCACCTACCTGTTCGACAACGGCGACGACAAGCCGGGGGTGATCTGCCTGTCCTACTCCTGGATGAGCGACGCCATGAAGATGCTCCCGCACCCGGTGGAGAAGCGCGTGCAGCTTGCGCTGGATGCATTGAAGAAGGTCTACCCGAAGGTCGACATCGCCGGCCACATCATCGGCAACCCGATCACCGTGTCCTGGGAGGCCGACCCGCACTTCCTCGGTGCCTTCAAGGGCGCGCTGCCGGGCCACTACCGCTACAACCAGCGCATGTACGCGCACTTCATGCAGGACGACATGCCCGCCGAGCAGCGCGGCATCTTCATCGCCGGCGACGACGTGTCCTGGACCCCGGCCTGGGTGGAAGGCGCGGTACAGACCTCGCTCAACGCCGTGTGGGGCATCATGAAGCACTTCGGCGGCGCCACCCATCCGGACAACCCCGGCCCCGGCGACCGCTTCGCCGAACTGGGCCCGATGGAGCTGCCGGACTGATCCGCAGCATTCCCCGCCATTGACTGAACAGCGGCTCGCGCAAGGCCGGGATCGGGTGCAAACTGCCTGATCCCGGCCTTGCACGTTTCCAAGGAGAAGCCCATGTACCTCGCCCTCTACCAGTGCCCACCCGGCCCCGACGACGTCGCCGGCAACCTGCGCCGTCTGGAGCAGGCCGCGCAGCAGGCGGTGCAGAACGGTGCGGACCTGCTGGTGCTGCCGGAGATGTACCTGTCCGGCTACAACATCGGCGCCCAGCGCGTCGCCGAACTGGCGGAAAGCTGTGACGGCCCGTCCGCCCTGCGCATCGCCGGGATCGCCCGCGAGCACAAGCTCGGCATCCTCTACGGCTACCCCGAGCGTGACGGCGACGCCATCTTCAACAGCGTGCAACTGATCGACCGCCAGGGCGAACGCCGCGCCAACTACCGCAAGACCCACCTCTACGGCGACCTCGACCGCAGCCAGTTCAGCGCCTCCGACGAGGCGCCGGCGATCTTCGAGCTGGACGGCTGGAAGGTCGGCCTGCTGATCTGTTTCGACGTCGAGTTCCCCGAGAACGTGCGCAGCCTGGCGATGGCCGGCGCCGACCTGGTGCTGGTGCCGACCGCCAACATGCGCCCCTACGAGTTCGTCGCCCAGGTCCTGGTGCCGACCCGCGCCTTCGAGAACCAGGTATTCCTCGCCTACGCCAACTACGTCGGCAGTGAAGGTGAGATCGAGTACTGCGGCCTGAGCAGCATCGTCGCCCCGGATGGCCAGGTGCTGACCAAGGCCAAACACAGCGAAGAGCTTCTGGTAGCCGAGCTGGACCCGCAACGTATAGCCCTGGCACGCGAGGGCTACAGCTATGTGCACCTGCGGCGGCCGGTTCTTTATCGCAGCTGAAAAAAAGCCCGGCTGAATGCCGGGCTTTCTTTTGCGCAAGAACCATCGTAGGGCGCATAACCCGGAACGGGTTATCCGCCGCGATGGCGGATAACGCCTCGGGCGTTATGCGCCCTACGGGTTGGATTTTCCGGTTGTATCGCGATGGCACGCCAGGCAGCTGCGTACCGGCCCGCTGGCATGGAACGCCTGCAGGCGCTGCAGGTGGCAGCTCTGGCAGAGCTGGTGGAAATCCGCCTCGATGCGCACGGCCAGCTCCGGGCTCTGCTTGTGGCAGAGAATGCAGGTACGGTTGCCGGAGACCGAGGGCGACTGGTCCTTGTAGTCATGGTGACAGGTGATGCAGTTCACCGAGGCGTGCGGCTCGTGGGGGAACGCCAGCGGCATCAGCGGCCGGCTGCGTTGCCAGTCCCCGTGGGCGAACCACGCGCCAGCCGACAGCGCCATCACGGCGGCGACCGACAGTCCGATCCCGACGCGCTTCACAGCGGCATCTCCAGATTCGCCAGCAGGCTGTAGAGCGCCGACAGGCCAATGATCACCCCGCTGGCCGCCAGCGCGAACCAGGTAGCCCGCCGCGCCGTGTTGCGCTTGCGCCCACTGACGCCATTGGCCGGTTTGGGCAGGCGTGGCCAGATGGCCACCACCAGCATCAGCGCCACCAGCAGCGCCCCCTTCCACAGGCCGCCGCTGTAGTAGCCCGCGCCGAGCACGTGCACGGCCATCAGCAACAGGGCGACCAGGCTGCCGCCGTAATGCCAGCGGCGGAACGAGGCAGCACTGCTGCTCCAGCGCGGACGAACGCGGCTCAAGCTGGAAACCGCCAGCACCAGCATCAGGATTGCCGATGCCAGCCCGGCCAGCATGTAGCCGGGCGCGGACGGCAGCAGGTCCTCGATCAGCAGCGGCTCGTCAACCAGCAGCACAGCGATGTGCACCAGCAGCAACGTAACGGCGGCAAAACCCAGGTCGCGGTGCAGGCGCAGGAAGAACTTGCCCTCGTAGAGCGGGCGCGGTTGCGGACGGCCGCCGATGACGAACAACAGCCCCAACAGACAGGCGCCGAGCAGCCCGGCGGCATTGGCGAAATCCCAGGCATAGCCGAGCCCCGGCATGGCGCCGAGGCCGAGCAGGACGGCGACCGGCAGCAGGCAACCGAGCGCCAGGCGCGCGATCAGCGCAGGCATGGGGACTCCGAACGAGGGGCTATTGCCGGAGGCTAGCAAGTGCCGGCGGCGCGCGAGTGTCGCTGTCTGCCAGACGAATTGCCAGCTGTGCCATACACGAACCGACGCCGACATCTTCCGGGATCGCACTGCCTCCCTGTAGGAGCGCCCCATGGGCGCGATCGCGGGCATGGCCCGCTCCTACACTGGGCTCCGTAGCCCCCAGGAAACGCCACGTAGGATGGCGTGGAGCGCAGCGATACCCATCATTCCGCGCACCAGCAACATGGGTATCGCTGCGCTCCACCCATCCTACAAGAGTGGTTCGGATTACAGGTCCAGCACCAACCGCGCCGATTTCGCCCGCGAAACACAGGCGCAGATCTGCTTGTTGGCGGCCTTTTCCTTGTTCGACAGGCAGTTGTCGCGGTGTTCCGGCTCGCCTTCCAGCACTTCGACGATGCAGGTGCCGCAGATGCCTTCGCGGCACTCGGTATCGATGTCGCAGCCGTGGGCCTGGAGCACATCCACCAGCGTCGAATCCGCCGGTACGTGGAGCACCACGCCGGAGCTGGCCAGCTCCACTTCGAAGGAACCGGCCGGCGCCGCGTTGGCGGCCGGATCGGCCTGGAAGTGTTCCAGGTGGATGGCATCTTCCGGGCGGCTGCGCGCGGCGATCTCGACCACCTTGTTCATGAATGGCGCCGGGCCGCAGGTGTAGACGTGGGCCTGCTGCGGCGCGCGCTCCAGGCACTCGCCCAGCACGCGGTCGAGGTCGGCGGGTTCGACGCCGTAGTGCAGCTCCACCTTGCCGGCGAAGGCCTCGCTGGCCAGCAGTTCGACGAAGGCCGCGTGCTCGGCGGAGCGGGCGAAGTAATGCAGGCGATACGCCTCGCCCTTGGCGTTCAGCCGGTAGGCCATGCTCAGCAGCGGCGTGACGCCGATGCCCGCGGCGAACAGCACGTGCTCGCGGGCTTCCGGCGCCAGGCGGAACAGGTTGCGCGGCGCGCCGATGTCCAGCTCCATGCCTTCGCGCACTTCGTGCAGCGCGCTGGAGCCGCCACGGGAGGCGCCTTCCTTCTTGATCGCCACCAGGTAGGCCGCGCGGTCGTCCGGCGGGCTGCACAGCGAATACTGGCGCGTCACCCCGGTGGGACCGGTGACGTCGACGTGGGCGCCCGGCTCGTAGGCGTCGAACGGCTGGCCATCACAACGTACGAGGCGCAAGGAACGGATGTCCTGTGCTTCCTCGACGATCCTTTCGATTCTGACCTTCATCATGGCGTTACCTGCAAGGCGTTGAGTGCGGGCTCTGTGGCCCCTTTCCGGCCTCTTTTTCACGAGCGGACGGGTTGTCGATGTTGCTCCGGAGAGAGATTTCCTCTCTCCGATTGATTGGTTTCGGAGCAAGGGCACTGCCCTCACCCCAGCCCTCTCCCGGAGGGAGAGGGAGCAGAATGTGCCGGCTGACGATGCGGCTTCATCCTGCTCCGGACGGTCCCCTCTCCCTTCGGGAGAGGGTTAGGGTGAGGGGGCTTGAAGCCCATCACCCAAGCCAGAACCGAGCGCAGGGCGGATAACGCGCAGCGTTATCCGCCGATCACGCAGCCCGAAGCCTCAGCGCATGAACAACCCGCCATTGATATCCCAGCAGGCGCCCGTCACCGATCCGGCGTTCTCCGCGCAGAGCAGCAGCACGCTGTCGGCGATGAAGGTCGGGTCGCCCAGGCGGCCTGTGGGGATGGTCTTGAGGATCATCTCCAGGCGCTCGGGCGCCACGCTTTCGTAGACCACCGGCAAGTCCAGCGGCCCCGGCGAGATGGCGTTGACGGTCACGCCCTGCCCCGAGAGTTCGCGGGCGAACACCTTGGTCAGGGTCGCCACGCCGCCCTTGGCCGCGGCGTAGTGGCCGCCGGTGGCGGTGCCACCGTTCTGCCCGGCCAGCGAGGCGATATTGACGATGCGGCCGTAACCGCGCGCCGCGAAGTGCGTGCCGAACACCTGGCAGGCGACGAAGGTGCCGCGCAGGTTCACCGCCATGGAGGCGTCGAAGTCCTCCGGACTGATGTCCATCAGCGCGGCTACCTTCGACATCCCGGCGTTGTTCACCAGGATGTCGGTGCCGCCCCAGCGCTCGGCGAGCCGGTCACGGGCGCGCTCGAAATCGGCCTTCTCCCGCGCGTCCAGTTTCAACCCGACAGCCGTGCGGCCCTCGGGATCGAGCTCGTCGGCCAGGCGTTGCACCGCTTCTTCGTTCAGATCGGCCAGCGCTACGCGCAGGCCAGAGGCGTGCAGGCGACGCGCGATGACTTCACCCAGACCGCGTGCGGCGCCGGTTACCAGAGCTACTCGTTGCATGGCGCGGCCCTCAGAGCAGGAAGCCGAGCGCGTTGAGCGCGTCTTCGGCGTTGATCAGGCGTATCACCTTGCGCTCCAGTCGCGGCTGGCCGTCCTTGAGGCGAATGCGGTGGTTCAGGTCGGCAATGAACGGAGTCGCCACGCCGCGCTTGTAGGCGTAGAGCACCTGCGCCGAGTTCACTTCGACGAGATCGCCTGCCGCTTCCACCAGGGTGAAGCGCGAGACACTGCGCACGGTCTTCGCCGCGTCCACCGCCGACGGCGAATGGCCGCCGGTGAGGCGTTCGATACGCAGGGCACGCATGCGCGCGTCGTCGAAGACGTAGTTCAGGCGCGAGGCGAAGTCATCGTCCTCGCCGTCGATCGGCACCACGTAGACGCCGTCCTCGCTCCACAGCTGCGACCACTGCGCGTAGTCCTTGCGGTCGAGCAGCTCGGCTTCGCGCCAGACGAATTCGATGGCCTGGGCCAACGGGCCGGAGAAGCCGTTCAGGGTGTCGTTGCTCATTGGCTCATCATCCTTTTCCACATCTGGTACGCCTCGCGCATGCCGCCTTCGTCGGTGGCGTGGGAAACCTTGTCGCCGTTCTGCGCGACCACTTCGCGGTTCAGGCCACGGTTGACCAGGATCGGCGCGTCGACGCCGGCATAGGAGCCACGCTGCACGCGGTCCCAGGCCTCGGCGTCATCCGGGCTGCCGAAGCCGAACGGGCCCTGGAAGTGCTCGTGGATGCGCATGCGCTCGCGGTTGGCGATTTCCGGGCCGCCGTCCATGCCCAGCGCGACGTGGCGAATCTCGGTCTCGGTGACGGAGATCGGCCGCAGCACGCGGAAGAACGACATCGACATCGCCACGTTGGGGAACAGGTTGAGGTTGAAGCCGGCGCCATGCAGCGAACGGACGATGCGGCGCACCTGTTCCGGCGGCATGGTTTTCGACAGTTCCTCGGTGACGTGGGCGAAGCGCTCCTGGAGCTGCTCGGTGCCGTCGTCGTGGTCCAGATCGACGTGCTCGGGGACCATCACCATCACGCTGTGGCCGTTGCCCAGGGCGTGGGTGACCGCCTGCTCGTCGCTCATGAACGAGAGCATCTCTTCGGTCTCTTCATCCACCGAGGACATGAACGACTTGTGCACGATGGGGAAGTGGTAGCCGTCGGTGGTGTTTTCCAGCTGGATCTTCCAGTTGCCGCGGAAGGTGAACTTGTGTTCGCCCTGGGTCTTGATCGGGTAGCCGGCGCCCTGCTTCATGAACAGGTCCATCCAGTGCTTCGCCCCGCCGAGGAAGTCTTCCAGCGGCTCGATGTCGTCGTTGTAGGTGGCGAACACCATGCCGGCGTAGCTTTCCACGCGCAGGCTGGTCAGCGGCAGCTCGGACTTGTCGAGAATGTCCTCGTAGCCGTCCGGGTACGGCAGCGCACGCAGCTTGCCGTCCAGCGCGTAGGACCAGCTGTGGTACGGGCAGGTGAAGCCGGTGGCGTTGCCCTTGTGCTTCTCACACACGGTGGCGCCACGGTGGCGGCAGCGGTTTTCCAGGACGTTGATGTTGCCCTTCTTGTCGCGCACCACGATCACCGGGCGGCGACCGACGCTGGTGGTCTTGAAGTCGCCGGCGTTGCGCACTTCGCTTTCGTGGGCGACCCACACCCAGGTGCGGTAGAAGATCTTGTCCATCTCCGCTTCGAACAGTTGCGGGTCGTTGTACAGCGAAACATCGACGCGGTCGTCGCCGACCAGCTCTTCGACGCTGCGCGACCGGGCGATCAGCCGGTATTCGTGAGCGCTCATGCCCCTCTCCTCATGCCGATTTCTTATGTTTTTGCGCAGGCCGCGTGGCAGCCAGGCTGTGTTCGAGTTGCGCGCCGAAGGCACACACACGTTCGTCGTCGCCCTTGCGGCCGACGATCTGCAGGCCGACTTTCAGCCCGCCGCAATCCAGGTCCACGGGCACGGTCAGCGCCGGGTGTCCGCTCAGGTTGAAAGGCCGTACCAGCGGCGTCATGCCGGCCACGGACTTGCCGTTGCGCGCATCGCTGAGCAGCGGCGGCAGGTCGGGCATGGTCGGCAGCAGCAGGACTTCGAAGTCCTCCAGGGCGGCGTCGATGGCGCGGGTGAAGCCGTCGCGCACCTTCTCCGCCTCGGCGCGCTCGGCGTCGGTGGTGCGGCTGGCCAGCAGCAGGCGCTGCTCGACGTCGGCGCCGATCAGGCCCTTGCCGGTCAGCGCCGCATAGGCAGCCCAGTTCTCGTGGTTGATCACCACCAGCCCGGCCTGGAAGGCCGCCTCGAACTCGCCGAGGAACAGGTGGCTGCGGCGCCAGCCGGCACGGTCGGCGGCAGCGCCCAGGCAGGCCTGGATGTGTGGCGCCGACGGTACTTCGAGGAAGGCCACGCGGGCGCCCTCGCCCGGCAGCTGCACTTCGCCGAAACCAGGGCAGATGACCTGCATGGCGGCGATCAGGTCGGCCATGCTGGCGGCGAACGGGCCGACGCAATCCAGGCTGCTCTGCGCCGGGTGCACGCCGTCGCGGCTGACCCGGCCGAAGGTCGGCTTCAGCCCGGCGATACCGCAGCAGGCCGCCGGCACGCGGACCGAGCCGCCGGTGTCGGTGCCCAGGGCGATGTCCGCCAGCCCTGCTGCCACAGCCGATGCGGAGCCGCTGGACGAGCCGCCCGGCACACGGTCCGGCGCCATCGGGTTGATCGGCGTGCCGGTCCAGTCATTGATGCCGGTGACGCCGAAGGCCAGTTCGTGAAGGTTGGTCTTGCCGACGATCTGCCAGCCGGCATCGAGCACGGCGTCGACCACGAAGGCGTTGCGCTCGGCCGGCGCGGCGTCGGCCAGTGCGCGGGTGCCGCACCGGGTCGGGTAGCCGGCGATGTCGATGCTGTCCTTGACCGCGACGCGCTTGCCGCCGCTGCCCAGGAGGAACTCACTGACGAAGGTGCTCATGGACGGCCCTCCAGCATGCGTTGCGAAAGTCGCTGGGTGCGGAAGTGGCTGATCTGCCAGCGACCGTCGATCTCGCGAAAGTCGATGTCCAGGCGCGTGCCGAACAGCTCGGTGTGGCCCTCGGCGTAGGTCGAAAGCTGCTGCATGATCCATTGCCCACGTGCGGTGCGGCCGTCGACGCGGATCGACTCGCTGGTGAGGAAGTGCAGGTTCAGCGTGAAGTGCGGCGACGGCGGCAGGTAGCCGAAGACGAACGCCGCAATGGCTTCACGGCCCTGGTGATGGCCGAAGGTCTGCGCCGTGGAAGAGCCGATGCCCTCCCACACCGCGTCCTCGCTGAACAACTCGGCCAGCTCGCTCATCGCCACCGGCGCGTGCGGTACGTCGCAGAGGTCCATGTAGCGGGCCATCAGCCGGCGCACCTGGCTTTCCCCTTCGAGGGTCTCAAGGCGGCGGTTCAGCTCGGCCATGCTCAGGCTGCTCATGGCTCAGGTCCGCGCGGCTTCGGGAATGGTCAGCGGGCGACCGATGCGCGCCTCGACCTTGGCGTACTTCCACAGGCTGTATTCGCCCACCGGGGTGGTGCGGAACAGGTTGCAGGCGTCGATCACGGTCTGGTGGCAGTCCACGTCGGCCATGATGTAGACGGTCCAGGGCGAGGTGGTGGACGGGCCGACCATCAGGCGGTCGTCATCCAGCACGCCGAGCACGTTCATGCCGGGCAGCGCGCCGAGGTCGCCCATCATCTGCGAGAAGCCCTTCCACACGGTGATACCTTCACCGGTGGGCAGGTCGAAGAACGGCTGGGCGATGCCGATGCAGAACAGTACGCGCAAGGGTTCGGTGGTGGGACGGGTCATGGCTCGGTCCTTAATTTTTATGAGTCGAAATCAGATGTAGCCGGGGAACGGCGGCACATCGAGCAGCACCGCGCCGGCGCCGTCGTACATGCCATCGCTCAAGAAGGCGTGCTGGGTGACCACCATGGCGTCGCGCAGGTAGCGCTGCAGCGGGTGGTGCATGTAGATCGCCGTGGTGCCGGCCAGGGTGTAGGCACGGCGCACCACGTCGGCGCCGGCGCGGGACACGTGCACGGCGGACAGGCGCAGCTGGCTGACCTGCTCCGGGCTGACCGCATCGCCGGCGAGAATGGATTCCCAGACCGCCTCGGTGGCGTCATAGAAGAAGCCGCGGGCGGCCTGCAGCTCGGCTTCGGCCTTGCCGATCTCGATGCGCACGTAGGCGCGGTCGCCCAGCTTGGGCGCGCCGGTCACGCCGCTGGACGAGGCCATCCGGGTGATCTCGTCCAGCGCCGCGCGAGCCAGGCCGAGGTTCACCACGGCGAGTACCTGGGCGGCATAGGCGATGGTCGGGTAGCGGAACAGCGGCTCGTCGATGTTCGATTGGCCGCCACGGATGAAGGTCCAGTCGTCGGCGACGAAGGCGTTGTCCAGCTTCAGGTCGTGGCTGCCGGTGCCCTTGAGGCCGACCACGTTCCAGTTCTCGACGATCTCCACATCCTTGGCCCGCAGCACCGCGGTACGCGGCTTGCCGCCCGGGCCACCGATACCGATACCGACACCGAGCACGTCGGCGCCCTTGCAGCCGCTGGCGAATTTCCAGGTGCCGCTGACGCGCCAGCCGCCTTCCACCTGGGTGGCGGGCTGGATCGGGAACAGGCCGCCGGCGAACACCAGGTCCGGGCCGTCGGCGTAGAGTTCGGCGAGGGTATGGCGCGGCAGCGCGGTGAGGTAGGTGCTGGCGCTGCCGAAGCTGGCAACCCAGCCGGCGGAGCCGTCGGCTTCGGCGATGCGCTCGACCAGACGCAGGAACTGCGCCGGTGGCAGCGCGTCACCACCGAAGCACTTGGGCGTGGCGGCGCGGTAGATGCCCACGTCGCGGAAGCGTTCGACCATGTCACGCGGCACATGGGAGCGGGTGTCGAACTCCTCGCGGCGCTGGCGGACTTCCTCCAGTACGCGCTGGAATTCGAGGGCACGGCCGTCCGCATCGAGCGGTTTGGCAGCAGCGGCACGCAGCATGGCGTCATCTCCGGTTGTTCTTGTAGGGCCGGCCCGTTCGATGCGGGTCGGTCGTCGTGGGGCCAGTGTATGAACCGCCCTGCCCGCCCAACCATTGGGGCGTGCAGCCCCACGCCTAAGGAAATCCCCTAGTCGGCGCCGGGTTACTCCGCAGTCCCATCGCGCTACGCTGCGCGGTATAAAGACGCCACTGCTTACCGAGACAGAACCGATGTTCCAGCCCAGGCCCGACGACTTCCTCGCCCTGCTCCAGGCCATGCCGCTGTGCGTGATCCTCCACGACGTGCAGACCAAGGAAATCCTCTGGGCGAACAACGCCGCCCTGGCCGTGCTCGGCTTCACCCTCGCCGAGCTTGTTCCGCTGAAAGCCCCGGACATGACCGCCAAGGCCCCGCAGTACCGCCGCTCGGTCGGCCTGCGCTGGCTGGAGGGCGCCGCGCGCACCGGCCAGCGCACCATCGAGTGGTGCTACCGCTCCAAGCAGGGCGTGGAGATCCTTTCCGAAGCCGTCGCCACCCGCGTGCACCTGCAGGAGCGCGACGTGCTGATGGTGCAGTTCCGCGATATCTCCAAGGAGAAGCAGGTCGAGCGCGACCTGCAGCGCTTCGAGAGCCGCCTGAAGGCCTTCATGCAGGACCTTGCCGAAGGCGTGGCCGTGCTGGATGCCGACGGCAACCTGCGTTTCCTGAGCGAATCCGCCCTGCCCCTGCTCGGCGGCAGCCAGGACGACTGGCTGGCACACAACTTCCTCGGCCGCTGCGACAGCGCCACGCGCCCGCGCCTGGAGCACCACCTCGCCATGCAGCCGCCGAGCCGCGAGCCCTACTCGGTCAGCTACCAGCTGCAGCGCCTGGACGGCGAGTGGCGCTGGCACCATGCGACCTGCCGCTACATCGAGATCGAGGACGACCTGGTCGGCCACCTGCTGCTGTTCCGCGACGTCACCGAGCAGGTCCGCGCGGCCCAGGCGCAGCGCCAGAGCGACCAGAAGCTGGAGTACCTGGCGCGCTACAACGCCATGGGCGAGATGGCCCTGGCGATCGCCCACGAACTCAGCCAGCCGCTGGCAGCCACGCGCAACTTCATCGAGGGCGCGCTGATCCGCCTGGACCGCGAACAGAAGGCCGAAGCCTCCGCCGCCTGGGGCCTGGACAGCGCGGTGCGGCAGATCGAGCACGCCTCGCTGATCATCAAGAGCGTGCGCGAGTACGTGGTGAAGCTGGAGCAGGCCGAACAGCGCATCGACCTCAACGAACTGCTCGGCGAAACGCTCTACTTCATCAGCCTCAAGGCCCAGCCGAGCAACGTCCGCGTGGAGCTGGAGCGCTGCGCCGAACCGCTCTGGGTGAGCTGCGAGAAGGTGCTGGTCGGCCAGGTGATCCTCAACCTGGCCTTCAATGCCATCGAGGAGATGCTCAACCTCCCCGAGGAGCGTCGCCTACTGCGTATTCGCACCTCCCGCGAAGGGAGCAATGCACGGCTGTCAGTCCTCGACCAGGGCCCCGGAATCGATGCCGGGGCGAAGGAGCGGTTGTTCGATGGCTTCTTCACCTCGAAGGTGAGCGGCAATGGCATTGGTCTTGCGCTGTGCCAGAGCATCGTCTCGCGGCATCGCGGGGACATCTGGGCGGAGAACGTCGAGCCGTGCGGGGCGATGTTCTGTTTCGAGTTGCCGTTGGCGGAGTGATGCACGCCTCGGCGTCTCCCTGTAGGAGCGGGCCATGTCCGCGATCCGACGGCAGGGCCGGCGCCTTCCTCCGCTCCGATGTTGTTCCTGTATTGCTGCGTTAGCTTGGGTATTTCTGCGTCGCTTCGGCGTGCGCGCGGGCTTCGTGTTTCGCCCCCTCGGGCGAGTCCCTTTTGGCAAACGCCCCAAAAGGAACCAAAAAGTCTTGCCCCGGACATCCGGTTTTTCGCTTAGGCGAAAAATTCCCTCATTGAATTGAAGTTTCAGGGGCACGCCGCGAAGGGCCATCCCTGGCCCATCGCGGCTCTCGCGACATCCATGTCGCTCAACCCCTGAAACTCCAATTCAACGAGGCCTCCTGAACGGGGCAGGCCGGAGTGCGCTGGTATTTCTCTGGAAGCCTTCAGAGCCAGAGCCAGGGATTGGCAGATTGGGCTTTTCGTAGGAGCGAGCTTGCTCGCGAACAGCTTTTGGCTCCTGCACTTTCTTTTAATGTCTTCCAGAGAACTATCCACACGCGCCGAAGTGCCCCTTTCAGGAGGCCGAAGGTGATCGGAGTTTCAGGGACCGAGCGACATGGATGTCGCGAGAGCGTTGCCGGGCCAGGGATGGCCCGTCAACGCGGGCCCCTGAAACTCCGAAGAACCAAGGGTACTTTTCGCGAAGCGAAAAGCCGGATGGCAGGGGCAAGCCCTTTGGTTACTTTCTGGCGTTTGAGAAAGTAACTCGCCCGAGGGGGCGAAACACGAAGCCCGCGCGCACGTCAAAGCGGCGCTGGAACACCCAGGCCGAAGCAGCAAATCTGCAGCGCCGGAGCAAAGGGTAGACGCCGGCCCTGCCGACGGTCGCGGGCATGGCCCGCTCCTACAGGGAGTACCGGGCTCAGCCGGCCGCTGTGCAACAACTGCAAAAAAGAAACGGCGCCCGAAGGCGCCGTCGTCCGCTCAGGCAACCCTCACCCCTGGGACTTCTTGATGATCGCCTCGGCAATGTTCGCCGGCGCCTCGGCGTACTTGGTGAACTCCATCGAATAGCTCGCCCGCCCCTGGGACATCGAACGCACGTCCGTGGCGTAGCCGAACATCTCGCCCAGCGGCACCTCGGCGCGAATCACCTTGCCCGCCGGCGTGTCTTCCATGCCCTGGATCAGCCCGCGCCGGCGGTTCAGGTCGCCCATCACGTCGCCCATGTAATCCTCCGGCGTCACCACCTCGACCTTCATCACCGGCTCCAGCAGCACCGCGCCGCCCTTCTGCGAGAGCTGCTTGGTAGCCATGGAGGCGGCGATCTTGAACGCCATCTCGCTGGAGTCGACGTCGTGGTAGGAACCGTCGAACACCGAGGCCTTCAGGCCGATCAGCGGGTAACCGGCAAGCACGCCGTTCTGCATCTGTTCCTCGATGCCTTTCTGGATGGCCGGGATGAACTCGCGCGGGATCACCCCGCCGACCACCTCGTTGACGAACTCCAGCCCGTCCTTGCCCTCGTCGCCCGGCTCGAAGCGAATCCAGCAGTGGCCGAACTGGCCGCGGCCGCCGGACTGGCGGACGAACTTGCCTTCGATCTCGCACTTCCTGCGGATCGCCTCGCGGTAGGCCACCTGCGGCTTGCCGATGTTGGCCTCGACGTTGAACTCGCGGCGCATACGGTCGACGATGATGTCCAGGTGCAACTCGCCCATACCGGAGATGATGGTCTGCCCGGTCTCCTCGTCGGTCTTGACGCGGAACGAGGGGTCTTCCTGGGCCAGCTTGGACAGGGCGATGCCCATCTTCTCCTGGTCGGCCTTGGTCTTGGGCTCCACGGCTACGGAGATCACCGGATCGGGGAAGTCCATGCGTTCGAGGATGATCGGCTTGTCGATGGAACACAGGGTGTCGCCGGTGGTGACGTCCTTCATGCCGATCAGCGCGGCGATGTCGCCGGCACGCACTTCCTTGATTTCCTCGCGCTGGTTGGCGTGCATCTGCACCATCCGGCCGACGCGTTCCTTCCTGATCTTCACCGAGTTGAGCACAGCGTCGCCGCTGCTCAGCACGCCGGAATAGACGCGGGCGAAGGTCAGCGTGCCGACGAAGGGGTCGGTGGCGATCTTGAACGCCAGCGCGGAGAACGGCTCGCTGTCGTCGGCGTGGCGCTCCAGGTGCTTCTCTTCGTCGTCCGGGTCGGTGCCGTTGATCGCGGGGATTTCCGTGGGCGCCGGCAGGTAGTCGATGACCGCGTCGAGCACCAGCGGCACGCCCTTGTTCTTGAACGAGGAACCCAGCACCGCCGGGACGATCTGGTTGGCCAGGGTGCGCTGGCGCAGGCCGGCCTTGATTTCCTCGATGGTCAGCTCCTGGCCTTCGAGGTACTTGTTCATCAGGTCGTCGTTGGCTTCGGCCGCGGCCTCGACCATGTGCGCCCGCCACTCGTCCGCCAGCGCCTGCAGCTCGGCCGGGATCGGTTCCTCGGTGTAGCTGGTGCCCTGGTCGGCGTCGTTCCAGACGATGGCCTTCATCTTCACCAGGTCGATCTGCCCGGAGAAGGTTTCCTCCGAGCCGATGGCCAGCTGGATCGGTACCGGGGTATGCCCCAGGCGCTGCTTGATCTGCGCCACCACGCGGAGGAAGTCGGCGCCCTGACGGTCCATCTTGTTGACGTAGGCCAGGCGCGGCACGTGGTACTTGTTGGCCTGGCGCCAGACCGTCTCGGACTGCGGTTCGACACCATCGGCGCCGCTGAACACCACCACCGCGCCGTCGAGCACGCGCAGGGAGCGCTCCACCTCGATGGTGAAGTCCACGTGGCCGGGGGTGTCGATGATGTTGAAGCGGTACTTGTTGGGGTACTGCTTGGACGAGCCCTGCCAGAACGCCGTGGTCGCCGCCGAGGTGATGGTGATGCCGCGCTCCTGCTCCTGCACCATCCAGTCCATGGTCGCCGCGCCGTCGTGCACCTCGCCCATCTTGTGATTCACACCGGTGTAGAAAAGGATGCGCTCGGTGGTCGTGGTCTTGCCGGCGTCGACGTGGGCGACGATACCGATATTGCGGTAAAGCTCGATGGGCGTGGTGCGAGCCATGGTGTGCTCCGTATCTGCTGGGTGACTGCCGGGCCTGCTGCTGCGGGTCCGTTGCCTGCGCGGGACGGCGGGAGAAGTGCGGCGTCAGAAATTTCTGTACGCAACAGGCTCAAGGTAGCGCGTCTTCGTGGCAATTCCAGTGTCGCAGGGTCGCGGGCGAAGTCGTCCGACCGGCTGCGCCGCCCTGGCATTGCGCTGCGCCGCGGGAAAACCATAAAATGATAGGCATTCTCAAATGAAAATCTGACGCACGCACCGTGGCCCTCGTCGAAACCCCATCCCCGCAGCATCTGCACACCCTCTACAACGAGCACAACGGCTGGCTCCAGCAGTGGCTGCGCGGCAGGCTGGGCAATGCCTGGGATGCCGCCGACCTCGCCCATGACACCTTCCTGCGACTGCTGCGGCGGCCGCTGGAGGACCTCGGCGAACGTCCGCGCGCGCTCCTCACCCACATCGCCAAGGGCCTGCTGGTGGACCGCTGGCGGCGCCAGGAGATCGAGCGTGCCTACCTGGAAAGTGTCGCCGCGCTGCCCGAAGAGCTGGCCCCCGGCCCGGAAACCCGCGAGCTGATCCTCGAAGCGCTGGAGCGCATCGACGCTGCCCTGAGCGAGCTGCCGGCGCTGACCCGCGAAGCCTTCCTGCTGTCGCAGCTGGACGGCCTCACCTACCCGGTGATCGCCGAGCGCCTGGGCATTTCCCTGGCCAGCGTGAAGCGCTACATGCGCGCCGGTTTCATCGCCTGCCTGAGCGTCGCCTGATGCGCGAACAACCGCTGGACCCCGGCATCCTCGGCGAAGCCGCCGACTGGCTGGTGCGCCTCAACGAACATCCCGTCAGTAGCGCCGACCTGCAGGCCATCGAGCAATGGCGTGCGCGCAGCGCCCAGCACGCCGAAGCCTGGCGCCGCGCCGAGGCCCTGCTGGGCCTGCGCCAGCTGCCGCCGGGCCTCGGCCGGCAGAGTCTGCAGCGCAGCGGCCTGAGCCGCCGGCAGATGCTCAACCGACTGGGCGTGCTGATGGCCGTGGCGCCGGCCGCCTGGCTGGCCGCGCGGCAGTTGCCCTGGGCGGAGTGGAACGCCGACCTGCGCACCGCCGTGGGCGAGCGCAAGCACCTGCGCCTGCCCGATGGCAGCCAGCTCACCCTGAATACCGACAGTGCGGTGAACGTGGCCTTCAACGCCCGCGAACGGCGCCTGAGCCTGCTCGAAGGGGAAATCCTCGTCGACGCCCTGCCCGACCCGCGCCCCTTCCTCGTCGACAGCCGCCACGGCCTGCTGCGCACCGAGGCCGCACGCTTCAGCCTGCGCGACATGGGCAATGCGTGCCGCGTCGCGGTGCTCGACAGAGAGGTGAATGTCGAACTGCCGGGCCATGCGAGCCAGACGGTCGGCGCCGGCCAGCAACTGGTGTTCGGCGCGCAGGGCTTCCAGTCGCTGCAGACGGCGGACGCCAACGCCAGCGCCTGGGAGAACGGCATGCTGCTGGCCCAGGGCATGCGCCTGGACGACCTGCTGGGTGAACTGGGCCGCTACCGCAGCGGCTTCCTGCGCTGCGACCCGCGCCTGGCTAACCTGCGCGTGACCGGCGCGATCCCGCTGGGCGACAGCGATGCCGGCCTTGCGCTGCTGGCGGACATGCTGCCGGTGAAGCTGCGGCGGATGACGCGCTACTGGGTCACAGTGGAGCCGGCGTGACCGACCACCACCGTAGGGCGCATAACCTGGAACAGGTTATCCGCCGGCACGCATATGGCGGATAACGCTGGCGCGTTATGCGCCCTACGAACGGACGGTTTTTCCAGCCGGAGCTCCGTACCTGGAATCTTCCCCCTCTCCCCCCGCCCTGGCTACGCGCCCCGCTCCGAAGGGAGAGGGGGCTCCATCGGCGCGCATGGCATGCACTTCGCTCGCCGGCAATCACGGAAGATTGCAAGGCACGGATATCCCCTCTCCCTTCAGGGAGAGGGTTAGGGAGAGGGCCGCCCCGCGCCGAGATGTCCAACCTGCAGGAGCGAGCTTGCTCGCGAACCGCCCAACGCCGACGCCGACGCCGCCGCCAAGTCCGTTCGCGAGCAAGGGCTAGGCGCCCCCCTCGGTCCTACAAAAAGCATTGCCTGAAAATTTTTTCGCCCACCCCTGACACCTTTTCCAATCTCGCCCGGTGAAGAGGAAGACAACCTCCATTTGCCGACAGGAACACTCCATGCTCCTCCGCTCCCGCCTTCGCCCGCACTCCCTCGCCCTGGCCGTCGGCCTGGCCCTGACCGGCGGCGTCGTGCTGCCCGGTCTGGCCGCCGAAGCCGCCAGCCAGCAGCGCCAGTACGACATCGCCCCCGGCCCGCTGGGCGAGGTGCTGGCGCGCTTCGCTGCCCAGGCCGGCGTGCCGCTGGCGTTCGAGGCGCAGGCGCTGAACAGCCGGCACAGTGCCGGTCTCAAAGGCAGCTTCGCCCCCGAGCAGGGCCTGGAACAGTTGCTCGAAGGCAGCGGCTATCGCCTGGTACGCAAGAGCAGCGGCTATGGCGTGGAAGCCGCCCCCGATGACAGCGGCGCCCTGGAGATGGACTCCACCACCGTCAGCGGCGCCGCGCAGCAGCCCGGCGACCTGCCGCCTGCCTACGCCGGCGGCCAGGTCGCCCGCGGCGCGCAACTGGGCATGATGGGCAACCAGGATATCCAGGACGTGCCCTTCAGTTTCGCCAGCTACACCGCCAAGACCATCCAGGACACCCAGGCGCAGACCGTCGGCGACGTGCTGCTCAACGATGCCTCGGTGCGCCAGGGCAACGGCTACGGCAACTTCTCGCAGATCTTCGTCATCCGCGGCCTGCCGCTGAGCACCGACGACGTCTCGCTCAATGGCCTGTACGGCGTCACCCCGCGGCAGATCATCGGCACCGAGTCGCTGGAGCGCGTCGAGCTGTTCAAGGGCCCCAACGCCTTCATCAACGGCGTGACGCCCAGCGGCAGCGGCATCGGCGGCGCGGTCAACCTGCAGACCAAGCGGGCCGAGGACACCCCCACCCGTAGCGTGACCCTGGGCTACGGCAGCGACAACCAGATCGGCGAACACCTCGACCTCGGCCAGCGCTTCGGCGAGGACAACCGCTTCGGCGCGCGGGTCAACCTGGCCCAGCGCGAAGGCGAGACCGGCGTCGACGACGAGAACCAGCGCTACAAGCTGGCCACCGTCAACCTCGACTACCGTGGCGAGCGCCTGCGCCTGAACACCGACTTCGGCTACCAGAAGCAGCGCATCAACCAGGGCCGCCCGGTGGTCTACGTCGGCAGCGGCGTCACCAGCATCCCCCATGCCCCGGACGCCGACCACAACTACGGCCAGTCCTGGAGCTACTCGCAGCTCGAAGACAGCTTCGGCATGTTCCGCGCCGAGTACGACCTCAACGACAGCTGGACGGCCTACCTTTCCGGCGGCGCCAAGCACACCCGCGAGAACGGCGCCTATTCGGCGCTGACCCTCAACGACAACAGCGGCGACGCGGGCGGCGGCACCATGGATGCCACCCACGACGAGGACAACAAGAGCGCCATGGCCGGCCTCAACGGCCACTTCGCCACCGGCCCGGTCAGCCACCAGATGAACTTCAGCGTCGCCGGCATCTGGGCCGAGCAGCGCAGCGCCTACACCATGGCCACCAAGCGCTACCCGACCGACCTCTACAACCCGGTGCAGACGCCCAAGCCCGCACCGACCCTGGCCGGCGGCGACTACAGCGATCCGGGCATCGTCGGCAAGACGCGGAACAGGAGCGTGGCCGCCGCCGATACCCTGGGCTTCCTCGATGACCGCGTGCTGCTGACCGTCGGCGTGCGCCGCCAGAGCATCGGCACCGACGGCTGGAACTACGTCGGCAAGCGCACCGCCAGCTACGACGAATCCATCACCACGCCGGTCTATGGCCTGGTGGTGAAGCCCACCGAGTACCTGTCGCTCTACGCCAACCGCATCGAAGGCCTGGCCGCCGGCCCGACCGCGCCCAGCAGCGCTTCGAACTTCGGCGAAGTCTTCGCGCCGAACCGCTCCAAGCAGGTGGAAGTCGGCGCCAAGCTGGACTTCGGCAGCTACGGCGGCAACCTGGCCTTCTACCGCATCGAGCAGCCCTTCAGCACCACCGACCCGGACTCGAAGATCTTCAGCGTCGACGGTGAGCAGGAAAACCGCGGCATCGAGCTGAACCTCTTCGGCGAACCGGTCGACGGCCTGCGCCTGCTGGCCGGCGGCACCTGGATCGACACCGAGCTGAAGAATACCGCTGGCGGCAAGACCGACGGCAACCGCGCCGTGGGCGTGCCGACCTTCCAGTACAACCTGGGCGCCGACTGGGACGTCCCCGGCATCCAGGGCGCCGCCCTCAACGGCCGCGTGCTGCGCACCGGCGGCCAGTACCTGGACGCCGCCAACGACCTGAGCATCCCGGCCTGGACCCGCTTCGACCTCGGTGCCCGCTACGCCTTCAAGGTGGACGAGCGCGACGTGACCCTGCGCGCCAACCTGGAAAACGTCGCCAACAAGGCCTACTGGGCCTCCACCATCGGCGGCTACCTGACCCAGGGCGACCCGCGCACCCTGAAGCTGTCGATGACCGTGGACTTCTGATTTCCCCATCGCGACAAGGACGTCGCACCCCATTCCAGCCCCGGCCGCCGGCGTCTCGGGCATGCCGAGCCGGCGCCCGGCGAACCTGCAGAAACACTCCCGGCCGTCTCGCCACTGGATCACAATGCCCTTCCGGGTCCATGCTGGAAGCTCGCCCATTTGCCGGAGTTCGCCCCATGAGCGACGCCATCACCATCGATTTCGTCTCCGACGTGGTCTGCCCCTGGTGCGCCATCGGCCTCAACGGCCTGCTGGAAGCCATGCGCCGGGTGGACGGCGAACTGACCGTGGAACTGCGCATCAAGCCCTTCGAGCTGAATGCCGACATGCCCGCCGAAGGGGAAGACCTGGTGGAGCACCTGCAGCGCAAGTACGGCAGCAGCGCCGAGGACATCGCCCGCAATCAGGAGCATCTGCGCTCCATGGGCGAGGAAGTCGGCGTGCACTTCGACCTGAAGAAGCGCAGCCGCATCTACAACACCTTCGACGCCCACCGCCTGCTGCACTGGGCGGGGGAATCCCACCGCGACATTGCGCTGAAGCAGGCGCTGCTGCAGGCCTACTTCGGCGAAGGCCGCGACCCGAGCGACCCGGAAGTGCTGCTGGAAGTGGCCGTCAGCGTTGGTCTGGACGCCGTGCGCGCCCGGGAAGTCCTCGACAGCGACGCCTACGCCGACGAGGTGGTGACCGAAGAGGATTTCTACACCAGCCATGGCATCCGCGCGGTACCGGCGGTGATCCTCAACGGTCGCCAGCTGATCTCCGGGGCACAGAGCACCGACTACTACGAGCAGGCGCTGCGCCAGGTGGCGCGACAGGCGCCGTTGCCGGAGTGAGCCGTCCACCGCCGTGAAATGGCCCGCTTCGCGCGGGCCTTTTCATTTGGCACGGTCGTTTCCTGCGAACGCGGTGCTCCCCTGTAGGAGCGCGCCATGCGCGCGATCGCGGGCATGGCCCGATCCTACAATTCGACTCCGTGGCATCCGCTGGTGTGGGGGCGGACATTATCCGCGAAAGATTGCAGGACCGTAGGGCGCATAACCTGGAACAGGTTATCCGCCGGCACCCACATGGCGGATAACGCTGGCGCGTTATGCGCCCTACGGGGTTATCCCTGCCCGTCCCAGTGCGCTTACGGCAATCAAAAACGGCGCCCGAAGGCGCCGTTTCTCGTGCAGCGTCAGCCGATCAGAGCGCCGACCAGCCGTCCATCTGACCGCCCAGGTCAGCGGAGTGCTCGGACAGCAGCGCCGCGTAGCCGCTGATGTGCTCGTGGGAGAGCTCCATCACCGGGTAGGCCAGGACCTGCCAGGGCAGCTTGTCGTTGCCGTCGTACTCGGAGTACGCCACCTTCTGCCCGTTCTGCAGCAGCATGATGGCGAAGTCCAGGGCGGACTGCTCGTCCGGGAAGATCACCGCGAACTCCACCTCATGCTCGAGGGAGAGGTCTTCGCCGTCTTCCTGCAGGGCCCACAGGGCATCGCCGATTTCGTCTTCCGGGAAAAGCTGCTTGTCGCGGCTCATGTCACTGCTCCAGTTCGATTTACAAAGTGCCCGGTGTGGGCACGCCCGCGCAGGATACTCGTCCTGCATGACAGATGCCGGAAAATCTCGCCGGCACCATCGCCTTTGGTGATGTTCACCATCACGGTGTTTCACTTCCGAGCTGGCCCGCACAGCGCGAGGATGCCTCCATCGGCCCTGCGCCCTCCCACATCGAGCCTGCGACCATGTCCAGCACCCTGCAAAGCCTAGACGAGGCCTACCGCATCACCTACATCACCCTGGACGAGGTGCAACTGCACTTCGAGACCGAAATCGCCATCCCCGACGAGGACGGTGGCCTCGCCCTGCTCCGTGCCGCCACGCCGCCGTCGGAGCGCCGGGCGCTGCGCGAACTGATCTGCGAGCAGGCCCCGGCGGTTCTTTCAGCGTAGACCCTGCAAAGCAATAGCCCCGCATTCGCGGGGCTATTGCTTCAGGCTTCGAACCTCACGCCTGCAACTGATTGCCGATCGGTAGCGTGCGGATACGCTTGCCGGTCGCCGCGAACAGCGCGTTGGCCAGCGCCGGCGCCAGGGGCGGCACGCCCGGCTCACCGACACCGGTCGGCGGTTCGGCGGACGGCACGATGTGCACCTCCACCACCGGCATCTCGTTGATCCGCAGCACCTGGAAGTCGTGGAAGTTGGACTGGTCGACCTTGCCGTCGGTCAGCGTGATGGCGCTGTGCAGCGCCGCCGACAGGGCGAAGCCGATGCCTCCCTCCATCTGCGCCTTGATCACGTCCGGGTTGATCGCCAGGCCGCAGTCCACTGCGCAGACCACGCGGTCCACCTTGAAGCTCTTGTCCGCCTTGTAGGTCACCTCGACCACCTGGGCGACGAAGCTGCCGAACGACTCGTGCACGGCGATACCACGGCCGCGCTGCTCACCGTCCTTGCCTTTTTCCAGCGGCGCGAGCCAATTCGCCCGCTGTGCCACCAGCTCCAGCGCGCCACGATGACGCGGGTGCTTTTCCAGCAGCTTGCGGCGGAATTCGTAAGGGTCCTGCCTGGCGGCAATGGCTGCTTCGTCGACCAGCGTCTCGGTGGAGAACGCCGTGTGGGTGTGACCCACCGAACGCCACCACTGGGTCGGCACCGTAACGTTCTCCGCCAGCGCCTGTTCGACGCGCAGGTTCGGCACAGCGTAAGGCAGGTCGGCGGCCCCCTCGACGGCGATCTTGTCGACGCCGTCCTTGACCATGAACTTCTCGAACGACGTGCCGACAATGAAGGATTGCCCCACCAGTCGCTGCTCCCAGCCCACCAGGTTGCCCTGGGCATCCACCGCCAGCCGTGCGCGGTGCAGGAAGGCCGGACGGTAGTAGCCGGCGCGGGTGTCATCTTCGCGAGTCCAGACCATCTTGATCGGCACCTTCACGCCCTGCTCGCGGGCTGCCTTGGCGATGGCCACCGCTTCCAGCACGTAATCCGAATGCGGATTGGCCCGGCGGCCGAAGCTGCCGCCAGCGTAGAGCTGGGTGATGCTCACCTGCTCGGGCGGCATGCCCAGCAGCTGCGCCACCGACATCTGGTCGCCGGTCTGCCACTGCTCGCCGTTCCAGATCTGGCAGCCGTCCTCCTTGAGGAACACCACGCAGTTCAGCGGCTCCATGGCGGCGTGGGCCAGATAGGGGAACTGGTACTCCGCCTCGATCAGGTGCGCCGGCTTCTCCAGCGCCTTGCCGATGTCACCTTCGTTGCGCGCCACCAGGCCCGGCTTGCTAGCCATGTCGCGGTACTGGGCGAAGATTTCCTTGCTGCCCATCTTGAAGGCCTTGCTTTCGTCCCACTCGACCTGCAGCGCGTCACGGCCCTGGCGCGCGGCCCAAGTGTTCTTCGCCAGCACCGCGACGCCGGCGAAACGCCGCTCGCTGCCGGGGAACTGCACCACGTCGACCACGCCGGGCACGGCCTTGGCCTTGCTCGCATCGACCTTCGCCGGCACGCCGCCGAAGCGTGGCGGGTGGGCGACCACGGCCACCAGCATGTCCGGCAGGTGCACGTCCTGGGTGAATTGCGCGGTGCCGTCGGTCTTGGACGGGCTGTCCTTGCGCGGCAGCTTGACCTGGCCGATCAGCTTGAAGTCCTTCGGGTCCTTGAGTTTCACCTCCGCCGGCACCGGCTGCTTCGCCGCCGCCTCGGCCAGTTCGCCGAAGCCGGCCTTGCGCCCGGAAGCCGGATGGCTGATGACGCCGTCGTGCACTTCGATCTGCGCTGCCGGCACCTTCCACTGCTCCGCCGCCGCACCGACCAGCATGGCGCGGGCGCTGGCACCGGCCTTGCGCATCTGCTCGAAGGAGTTGGCCATCGCGTTGCTGCCGCCGGTACCCTGCAGGTTGCCGAAGGCCAGGTTGGCATAGCGCTTGGCGTCCGCCGGTGCGCCTTCGACCTGCACGTGGTTCCAGTCGGCGTCCAGTTCCTCGGCGACCAGCGTGGCCAGGCCGGTGTAGCTGCCCTGGCCCATTTCCACGTGCTTGGCGATCACGGTGACGGTGCCGTCCGGGGCGATGCGCACAAAGGCGTTGGCTTCGAAATCACTGGCCGCCTGGGCGTCACCCAGCTTGCCCAGCAGCGGCGCAAAGTAGATGCCCAGGGCCAGGCCGCCGGCCCCACGCAGGAAGCTGCGGCGGCTGACGTTGAGGATGCTGCCGGGCTGCGCCGGCTGTTCGTCGGTACGGGGTTCGAGCATGACTTCTATCCTCAGGCCAGGGTCTGGGCGGCGTCGTGGATGGCCGCGCGGATCCGCGCATAGGTGGCGCAGCGGCAGATGTTGCCGCTCATGGCGGCGTCGATGTCGGCGTCGCTGGGCTGCTTGTTCGAGGCCAGCAGCGCGGTGGCCGACATGATCTGCCCGGACTGGCAGTAGCCGCACTGCACCACGTCGAGCTTGCGCCAGGCCTCCTGCACCGCCTTGCCGGCGGCCTGCTCGGCCACCGCCTCGATGGTGGTGATCTTCTTGCCGGCCACCGCCGCCAGCGGGGTGACGCAGGAGCGCGTCGGCTGGCCGTCGATGTGCACGGTGCAGGCGCCGCACAGTGCCATGCCGCAGCCGTACTTGGTGCCGGTCAGCCCGGCGACATCGCGGATGGCCCAGAGCAGCGGCATCTCGCCGGGGGCGTCGAGCTCGTGGTCCTTGCCGTTCAGGTTCACGGTAATCATCAGGGGATTCACCTCTTCATGCGGGTGATGGATGGAGGCGAAGCACAGCGGCTCCGACACGCAATGGATTCAGCCTAGGCGCAGGGCCGGCAGGTGCCGCGACAATACGCGAGGAAGGCGCCGAGCGGTTTGCCTGGTTCTCCCGAGGCTTGCCTGATACTGCGGGGGATGTAGCGGTGTATAGAAGGCTCTATTCCGCAGGTCTGCGACCGACAGGCGCAACGCAGGATGGCTGTAATGCCGGCGGTGAGCAATCGCGGACAGAGTCCGCTCCTACGTAGGTTGGTGGCAACGGAGCAATCCTCCAGGAGCGGGCCATGCCCGCGATCGCGCGCATGGCGCGCTCCTACACGGTGTTTACCCGGAGCGTAGGAGCGGGCTCTGTCCGCGATCGTTTCCAAGCCGCTGCGTAGCGCAACGACTGCTTCGCAGGCAATAAAAAAGCCACTCCGAAGAGTGGCTTTTTTCAGCTACCGATGTCGGATCACTCCGGCATCTTCATCACCACACGGCCGCCGCCTGGGCAGGTTTCCATGTAGTAGTTGGCGTCGCGGTACTGGGCGAAGTCGAACACCCGGTCGATGCTCGGCTTGAGCAGCTGGTCGGCGGTCATCTGGTTGATCGCGGTCAGCGCCCGTTGCACGGCTTCGTCGTTGCGGGTCAGGCCGATCTCCGGTTGCCCGGTGAAGTCCAGCACGCAGTGACGGTAGAACTGCAGGTGCTTCTTGAACGCCGCACAGGCCGGGAAGGCGGCGTCGTTGCCGCCATTGATGCCGTAGAGGATCAGCTTGCCGCGCGGCGCGGCGACGTCACCCAGCAGTTTCATCTGCGGGCCGGCGCACTGGTCGAGGACAATCTCCACGCCTTCACCCTTGGTGAAGCGCTCGACTTCCAGCACCAGGTCCTGCTCCTCGGTGTAGATGATCTTGTCCGCACCCAGGCCCTTCAGAAACTCGCGGGTTTCCTCGTGGCTGGTGGTGGCGATCACCTGGGCGCCGAGCGCCTTGGCCAGCTGCACCGCCTGCGGAGCGAGGCAATGACCGGCCTCGGTGATCAGCACGCGCTGGCCGGGCTTGATCTGTGCCAACTCCACCAGGGCGAAGTAGGAATACAGCAGGCCGGTGTAGTGCACGGCGGCTTCGACCGGGGTCAGCACCTCGGGATAGCGGGTCAGCGAGGTGCGCGGCACGATGACGTGGTCGCCCCAGGCCGGGTACAGGTTCGGCGAGTTCGCCGGGAAACTGGCCACCGCCACGCCGGGCTCGAGGTCTTCAACGCCCTCGCCCACGGCTTCGACGATGCCGGAGAGTTCATAGCCGATGCCCGCCGGCAGCTTGGCCTGATCCGGGGCGAGGTTCTGCCGCCAGAGCACGTCGCGCCAACTGACGCCCAGTGCCTGGGTACGGACCAGCACTTCACCCGGCCCCGGCTGCGGGGTCGGCATTTCCTCGATCTTCAGGACCGAGGCGTCACCGAACTGGTGGAAACGGATCATGCGGGACATCACATACCTCGCCTTAGTAGTGCTCATAGCCACGGACTCTATCCGGGCTTTAGGGGTGACGCCACCGTTCACCATTGATAATTGACATAAACGCCGATGATTCGGCCCGCGTTGAAAGCCTTGTCCGGCGCGGCTGCAAGGCTCTGCGACGGGGCTGCGGGAGGGACCGGGGCGGCTCTGTTCCTACAGAGTCTGACCACACTGCCGGGGCGAGATTCTCATTAAAAAAGTGGAAATTGATCAAGGACTTATCTGACAGACTTGACTCAGGACACGCTCGGCCCCACTTTTCCCCCATCGCCAGGGAGTCCCTATGAACCGCAACGACCTCCGCAAGGTTGATCTCAACCTGTTGATCGTTTTCGAGACGCTGATGCATGAACGCAGCGTGACCCGCGCCGCCGAGAAGCTGTTCCTCGGCCAGCCGGCGATCAGTGCGGCCCTGGCGCGCCTGCGCGGTCTGTTCGACGATCCGCTGTTCGTGCGCACCGGGCGCAGCATGGAACCCACCGCACGGGCGCAGGAAATCTTCGGCCACCTCTCGCCGGCACTGGACTCCATCTCCACCGCCCTGAGCCGCGCCGCCGACTTCGACCCGGCCACCAGCAAGGCGGTGTTCCGCATCGGCCTTTCCGATGACGTGGAGTTCGGCCTGCTGCCGCCGCTGCTGCGTCGCCTGCGCTCCGAGGCGCCGGGCATCACCCTGGTGGTGCGCCGCGCCAACTACCTGCTGATGCCGCAACTGCTGTCCTCCGGGGAAATCTCCGTGGGCGTGAGCTACACCGACGAGCTGCCGGCCAACGCCAAGCGCAAGACCCTGCGCCGCAGCACCTGGAAGATCCTGCGTGCCGATTCGATACCCGGCGCGCTGACCCTCGATGACTACTGCGCGCGCCCGCACGCACTGGTGTCCTATGCCGGCGACCTGGACGGCTTCGTCGACCAGACCCTCGCCGAGATGGACCGCAAGCGCCAGGTGGTGCTGGCCGTGCCGCAGTTCGTCGGTCTTGCGCAGTTGCTGGCCGGCACCGACATCATCGCCACCGTGCCCGAGTACGTCGCCCTGGCCCTCACCGCCGCCGGCGGCCTGCGCGCCGAGGAACCGCCCTTCCCCACGCGCCTGGCCGAGCTGTCCATGGTCTGGCGCGGTGCCCAGGACCAGGACCCGGCCGAACGCTGGCTGCGCTCGCGCATCACCATGTTCGTGGGTGACCCGGACAGTCTCTGACGCCCACAGTGGGCTCCACCGTAGGGCGCATAACCTGGAACAGGTTATCCGCCGGCAACGACACGGCGGATAACGCCTGGAGCGTTATTCGCCCTACGCGACTCCAAGCACCGTGCAATGCGGGTTCGCGAGCAAGCTCGCTCCTACAATAGGTCGTTTCAGCCAAGCATCAGCGTGGGGCGAGCCCCTCTCCCCAACCCTCTCCCTGAAGGGAGAGGGAGCTAAAAGCGGCAAACCCCGTGCCCACTCCTTCTATCTATTCCTGCGCATAGTGCAAAAGCATTTATCACTGCGCGTGATAATCAAAATCTGCTCGTTCGATTAGTTCCCGGGCGCCCCGTTGCGCAGACTCCGCTCCATCAGAAATCCCAAAACCAATTAGATCGCCGGAGTCCTTTCCATGGAGCGAAATCTGAACACCTTGCGTATTCCGTTGGCGTTGGCCGCCGTGCTGGTTCTCAGCGCCTGCGGCAAGGGCCAGGAGGCGGCACAGAACATGGCCGCCCCCAAGGTCAGCGTGGCGGATGTCATCGAGCAACCGATCAACGAATGGGACGAGTTCACCGGCCGCCTGGAGGCTCCGGAGTCCGTCGAACTGCGTCCGCGCGTCTCCGGCTACATCGACCGCGTCGCCTTCCGTGAGGGCGCACTGGTGAAGAAAGGCGACCTGCTGTTCCAGATCGACCCGCGGCCGTTCCAGGCCGAGGTGCACCGCCTGGAAGCCCAGCTGCAACAGGCTCGCGCCAACCAGACCCGTACCGTCAACGAAGCGTCCCGCGGTGATCGTCTGCGCGCCACCAACGCCATTTCCGCGGAACTCGCCGACGCCCGCACCGCCGCCGCCACCGAGGCGAAAGCCGTGGTCGCCGCGACCCAGGCGGAACTGGACAACGCCCGCCTGAACCTGTCGTTCACCCAGGTCACCGCGCCCATCGACGGCCGCGTCTCGCGCGCCGAAGTCACCGCCGGCAACCTGGTCAACAGCGGCGAAAGCGTGCTGACCACCCTGGTCTCCACCGACAAGGTCTACGCCTACTTCGACGCCGACGAGCGCGTCTACCTGAAGTACGTCGACCTCGCCCGCAAGGGCGGCCCGGACGCTCGCGGCAGCAGCCCGGTGTACCTGGGCCTGACCGGCGAGGACGGCTTCCCCCACCAGGGCCGCCTGGACTTCCTCGACAACCAGGTCAACCCCAAGACCGGCACCATCCGCGGCCGCGCCGTGTTCGACAACGACGCCAACCAGTTCACCCCCGGCCTGTACGCCCGCATCAAGCTGGTCGGCAGCGGCACCTACCCCGCCGCGCTGATCAAGGACGAAGCGGTCGGTACCGACCTGGGCAAGAAGTTCGTGCTGGTGCTCGACAAGGACAGCAAGGTGCAATACCGCGGCATCGAACTGGGCCCGAAACTCGAAGGCCTGCGTATCGTCCGCAGCGGCCTGGTGAAGGGTGACCGCATCGTGGTCAACGGCCTGCAACGGGTTCGCCCGGGCGCCCAGGTCGATGCCCAGGGTGTCGAGATGGCCAGCAAGGAAACCCTCGCCAACCTCGAAAGCCAGCGTCGTGCGCTGGAGAGCTTCGAAGCGCCGAAGGTCGCCGAGAAATCCTCCAAGCCGGGTGCTCCGCGCGGCTGACCCCAACCCGTAATCCATGAACTGATGTACCAGGCCCTGTCCCACCAGGGCCTTGGGTGACCTTTGTCCCGGGTTTGGCGAACCGCAGCGTTCGCGACAGGAACCAGCCATGAACTTTTCGCAATTCTTCATCCAGCGGCCGATCTTCGCCGCCGTGCTTTCGCTGATCATCCTGATCGGCGGGGCCATCTCGCTGTTCCAGCTACCGATCAGCGAATACCCCGAAGTGGTGCCGCCCACCGTGGTGGTGCGCGCCAACTTCCCCGGCGCCAACCCCAAGGTGATCGGCGAGACCGTCGCCGCGCCGCTGGAACAGGCCATCACCGGCGTCGAGAACATGCTCTACATGTCCTCGCAATCCACCGCCGACGGCAAGATGACCCTGACCATCACCTTCGCCCTGGGCACCGACCTGGATAACGCGCAGGTGCAGGTGCAGAACCGTGTGACCCGCACGCAGCCCAAGCTGCCCGAGGAAGTCACGCGGATCGGTATCACCGTCGACAAGGCCTCGCCCGACCTGACCATGGTCGTGCACCTGACCTCGCCGGATAACCGCTACGACATGCTCTACCTGTCCAACTACGCCATCCTCAATATCAAGGATGAGCTGGCGCGCCTGGACGGTGTGGGCGACGTGCAGCTGTTCGGCATGGGCGACTACTCCCTGCGCGTCTGGCTGGACCCGAACAAGGTCGCCTCGCGCAACCTGACCGCCACCGACGTGGTCGCCGCGATCCGCGAGCAGAACCGCCAGGTCGCCGCCGGCTCCCTGGGCGCACCGCCCTCGCCGAGCGACACCAGCTTCCAGCTGTCGATCAACACCCAGGGGCGCCTGGTCACCGAGGAAGAATTCGAGAACATCATCATCCGCAGCGGCCCGGACGGCGAGATCACCCGCCTGAAGGACATCGCCCGCGTCGAACTCGGCTCCAGCCAGTACGCCCTGCGTTCGCTGCTGGACAACCAGCCGGCGGTCGCCATCCCGATCTTCCAGCGTCCCGGTTCCAACGCCATCGCCATCTCCAACCTGGTGCGCGAGAAGATGGCCGAGCTGAAGAAGGACTTCCCCCAGGGCGTGGACTACTCCATCGTCTATGACCCGACCATCTTCGTGCGCGGCTCCATCGAGGCCGTGGTGCACACCCTGTTCGAAGCGCTGATCCTGGTGGTGCTGGTGGTCGTGCTGTTCCTGCAGACCTGGCGCGCCTCGATCATCCCGCTGGCCGCGGTGCCGGTGTCGCTGATCGGTACCTTCGCGGTGATGCACGCCTTCGGCTTCTCGCTCAACGCGCTGTCGCTGTTCGGTCTGGTACTGGCCATCGGCATCGTGGTGGACGACGCCATCGTGGTGGTGGAGAACGTCGAGCGGAACATCGGCCTGGGCCTCACGCCCATCGAGGCGACCAAGCGCGCCATGAAGGAAGTGACCGGGCCGATCATCGCCACCGCGCTGGTACTGTGCGCCGTGTTCATTCCCACCGCGTTCATATCCGGCCTCACCGGGCAGTTCTACCGGCAGTTCGCCCTGACCATCGCGATCTCCACGGTGATCTCCGCGTTCAACTCGCTGACCCTGTCGCCGGCGCTGTCCGCCGTGCTGCTCAAGGGGCACCACGAGCCGAAGGACCGCTTCTCGGTGCTGCTGGACAAGCTGCTCGGCGGCTGGCTGTTCCGTCCGTTCAACCGCTTCTTCGACCGCGCCAGCCACGGCTATGTCGGCACCGTCACCCGCGTCCTGCGTGGCAGCTCCATCGCGCTGCTGCTCTATGCGGGGCTGATCGGCCTGACTTACCTGGGCTTCTCCAGCACCCCCACCGGCTTCGTGCCGCAGCAGGACAAGCAGTACCTGGTGGCCTTCGCGCAACTGCCCGACGCCGCCACCCTGGACCGCACCGAAGCGGTGATCAAGCGCATGTCGGAAATCGCCGGCAAGCACCCGGGCATCGAGCACACCGTGTCCTTCCCGGGCCTGTCGATCAACGGCTTCACCAACAGCCCCAACAGCGGCATCGTCTTCACCCCGCTCAAGGACTTCAGCGAGCGTAAAGGTCCGGGCATGTCGGCCAACGAGATCGCCGCCGAGCTGAACAAGCAGTTCGCGGATATCCAGGACGCCTACATCGCGATCTTCCCGCCGCCGCCGGTACAGGGGCTGGGCACCATCGGCGGCTTCCGCCTGCAGATCGAAGACCGTGGCAACGCCGGTTACGAGGAGCTCTACGCACAGACCCAGAACATCCTCAACAAGGCCCGCGCGCTGCCGGAGCTGAACCCGATGTCGGTGTTCACCAGCTACCAGGTGAACGTGCCGCAGGTGGATGCCGCCATCGACCGCGAAAAGGCCAAGACCCACGGCGTGGCGATCAGCGACATCTTCGACACCCTGCAGGTCTACCTCGGCTCGCTGTACGCGAACGACTTCAACCGCTTCGGCCGCACCTACCAGGTGAACGTCCAGGGCGAGCAGCAGTTCCGTCTCGAACCCGAGCAGATCGGCCAGCTGAAGGTGCGCAACAACCTGGGTGAGATGGTCCCGCTGGCGACCTTCATCAAGATCAGCGACACCTCCGGCCCCGACCGCGTGATGCACTACAACGGCTTCATCACCGCCGAGATCAACGGCGCCGCCGCACCGGGCTACAGCTCCGGCCAGGCCGAGGCCGCCATCGAGCGCCTGCTCAAGCAGGAGTTGCCCAATGGCATGACCTACGAATGGACCGAGCTGACCTACCAGCAGATCCTCGCCGGCAACTCCGCGATCTACGTGTTCCCGCTCTGCGTGCTGCTCGCCTTCCTGGTGCTGGCCGCACTGTACGAGAGCTGGGGCCTGCCGCTGGCGGTGATCCTGATCGTGCCGATGACCCTGCTGTCGGCCATCGCGGGCGTGATCCTGTCCGGTGGCGACAACAACATCTTCACCCAGATCGGCCTGATCGTACTGGTGGGCCTGGCGTGCAAGAACGCGATCCTGATCGTCGAGTTCGCCAAGGACAAACAGGACGAAGGCATGGACCGCCTGAGCGCGGTGCTGGAAGCCTGCCGCCTGCGTCTGCGGCCGATCCTGATGACCTCCATCGCCTTCATCATGGGCGTGGTGCCCCTGGTGCTGTCGTCCGGTGCCGGCGCTGAAATGCGCCATGCCATGGGTGTCGCGGTGTTCTCCGGGATGCTCGGCGTGACCTTCTTCGGCCTGTTGCTGACCCCGGTCTTCTACGTGCTGATCCGCCGTTTCATGGAAGCCCGTGAAGCGAAGAAACAGGAGCAGCAAGCGCGCATCGCCCAGAGCCAACCTAACAACAGCGAGGCCCACCAGGCATGAGCGTCATGACCATCCGTGCGGTAAGCAAGAGTGCCGTGAAACTGTTCGTCCCCTCCCTGCTCGCGCTGGCCCTCAGCGCGTGCATGGTCGGCCCCGACTACCACAAGCCGGACACCGCGCCGGCGCAGCTGGACAGCAACACCCAGGCACAGAACTACGACCGCACCCGTTTCGAAGACGCCTGGTGGAAGCAGTTCGACGACCCGGTGCTGACCCAGCTGGTCGACCAGTCCCTCAAGGAAAACCGCGAGCTGCGCGTGGCCTATGCCCGCGTGCTGGCTTCGCGGGCGATCCGCGACGATGTGGCGAATGACCGTTTCCCCACGGTCACCAGCCGCGCCGAAGGCCAGGTTGGCAAGGGCCAGGTGCCCGGCCAGACCGAGGACCGGGTGAACCAGGAGCGCTACGACCTGGGCCTGGACATGATCTGGGAAGTCGACCTGTTCGGCCGCGTGCGTCGCCAGCTGGAATCCAGCGACGCGCAGAGCGAAGCCATAGTTGCCGACCTGCAGCAGTTGCAGGTCAGCCTGATCGCCGAGCTGGCCGATGCCTATGGACAGCTGCGCGGCGCGCAACTGCGCGAGAGCATTGCCAAAAGCAACCTGGACAACCAGCGTGAGTCCCGCGACCTGACCATCCAGCTGCGCGACGCCGGTGTCGGCAGCGAGCTGGACGTGCAGCGCGCCGAAGCGCGCCTGGCCTCCACCGAAGCCAGCGTGCCGCAACTGCAGGCCGAGGAAGTGCGCCAGCGCAACCGCATCGCCACCCTCCTCGGCCAGCGCCCGGATGCGCTGAGCGTGGACCTGTCGCCGAAGAAACTGCCGGCCATCGCCAAGGCCCTGCCGATTGGCGATCCGGGCGAGCTGCTGCGCCGCCGGCCGGACGTCGCTTCTGCCGAACGTCGCCTGGCGGCCGCCACCGCGGATGTCGGCGTAGCCACCGCCGACCTGTTCCCGAAAGTCAGCCTCGGCGGCTTCCTCGGCTACACCGCCGGCCGTGGTTCGCAGATCGGCTCCTCCGCCGCCAGCGCCTGGGGCGTGGCCCCGAGCATCACCTGGGCGGCCTTCGACCTGGGCAGCGTGCGGGCCCGCCTGCGCTCCTCCAAGGCCGACGCCGACGGCGCCCTGGCGACGTACGAGCAGCAGGTCCTGCTGGCCCTGGAAGAGTCGTCGAACGCCTTCAGCGACTACGGCAAGCGCCAGCAGCGCCTGGTGTCGCTGGTGCGCCAGTCCGAAGCCAGCCGCAACGCCGCGCAACAAGCCGGCCTGCAGTACCGCGAGGGCACCGTGGACTTCCTCAACCTGCTGGACGCCGAACGCGAACAGCTGGCCGCCGAGGATGCCCAGGCCCTGGCGGAAGTCGACGTGTACCGCGGCATCGTGGCGATCTACAAGGCCCTTGGCGGCGGCTGGCAGCCGACGCCGGCGGCCTGATCGGTCCTCCCCGGTCGGGAATCTCCCGACCTTCTGGCCCTGCGGTCTGACGCTCCGGACCGCGGGGCTTTTTTATGCCCGCCGCCGTGGATTTCCCGCGCAAGCCGTCACTTTCTGCCGCACCAAGGCACGCGCCCAGGGAAGTGAGTTCGAGAATCTGTCAGAAACCTGGATATCGATCAGTATTTTCCGATAGCAAACGAAAATAAGCTGAAGCTGATTCGAATTCAGAATTCACTGACATCAGGAATCAGGGAAGCCCGCTCAGTGCTCAACAAAGAGGTCGAGAAAAGTCCATCACCCACCCGTGACGCCGAACTGTGCCAGCTGCTTCGCGGCATCAGGCGCGGCGACGTCATCCACCCTGCGCTGAAACGACTGCTGATTCACCTCGGATTCGCCGAACGGCGCGGCCTTCAGCTTGCCCTCACAGACAAGGGCCGGCTCCTGCTGGAGACCTGAGCTTGGGCTGAGCGCTCCGGGTCGCTATGATCCCGAGCGGCTTGCCAGGGATCAAAGGAGTTCGGTCCTGCTCTGGCCTAGACTTTCCATATCGGATCTTTCAGACAAGGACATGCCGTGGACGCCACTGCCCATTTCATCCCGCTGGACCCCACGTCCCTCTTCATCACCCTCGGCATCATCGTCTTCGGCATGTTCATGCTGGGCATCGGCTTCACCATCCGCCAGCGCCCGGTGGGCGTGTTCCTGATGTGGGTCGGCACGCTGAGCATGCTGTCGATCATCGCCTACCGCATCTATATCGCTACGTCGGTCTGACCCTGTCACGCGCCTGAAACGATCGCGGACGAAGTCCGCTCCTACACAGGTCTTCACCTTTCGTAGGAGCGGACTCCGTCCGCGATGGGTATCCGACAACGCCGAACCTCGCCTATCGCTCCATCGCCCGCGCATACCCCTTGGGCGAGAAGCGCAAGGTCACGCCCAGCATCAGCACCACTGAAACCGCGAGCAAAACCCAGGACGCCTGGAAGCTGCCGGTGCTGTCGCGCAGCCAGCCGGTGACGTAGGGCACGATGCCGGTGACGATGAAGCCGATGCCCTGCACGAAGGCCGCCAGGCGCCCGGCCGCGCCGGCATCGGCGAGGTGATCCAGGGTCAGGGTCAGGCTCAGGGCAAAGCACGCGCCCAGGCCGTAGCCGATCATCGCCACCCAGATGCCCGGCAGGTGCAACGGCGCGCAGATCAATCCGATAAAGCCGGCGAGCTGGATCAGCAGGCACAGGCACAGCCAGCCACGACGGTCCAGCGAACGGCGAATCAGCAGCGGGATGGTCAGCGCGGCGATCACCTGGAAGATGGTCATCAGGCCGATCAGCTGGCCGCTGGCCTGGGCCGTCCAGCCGAGCTGGCGGTAATACACCGGCAGCCAGGCCACCATGCTGGTGTAGCCGCCGTTGATCAGGCCGAAGTACAGGGCCAGCAGCCAGGCGCGGCGGCTGCCGAAATAGTGCTGCACCTTCTGCCGGGGCAGCGTGGCCACCGGCGTCTCGCGCGGGCGGGCGACGGACCACAGCAGCAGGCCGACGACAGCCAGCAACAGCCAGGCGCCGAGGCCGTCCTGCCAGCGGTGGAAGTGCTCCGACACCACGGGGGCGAGTACCGCCGCGCTTCCGCCGCCGGCCATCAGCGAGGCCGAGTACAGGCCCATGGCGGACGGCACCTTGTGCGGGAACCAGCGCTTGATCACGCCCGGCACGAACGCCTGGATCACCGCCACACCGCAGCCCGCCAGCACCGCGCTGGCGATCAGCGCGAAGCCGCTGTCCAGCAGCAGCCGCCAGAAGCAGGCCGCGCCGATGGCCAGCAGGCCGAGCACCATGCCGCGGCTCTCGCCCAGGCGCGGGCCGACCCAGGGCAGGCCCAGGGCGAACAGGCCCATGCACAGTACCGGCAGCACCGTCAGCATCGACAGGCCCTGGAAGCCCAGGCCGGTGGCGTGGTGGATATCGGCCAGCAGCGGGCCGATGGAGGTGAGGATCGGCCGCAGGTTGATGCCCAGCGCGACTATCACCAGCAGGCCGATCCAGCCGGCGTGGCTGCTCTGCTCCGCCGCTTCGCCCTGCGCCGGCAGGGTCATGCCGCGGCTCACGAGCGCTGCTCCTGCCAATGGTTGTAAAGACCCTCTTCACCGCTCGGACGCAGAACCCGCAGCGGTACCGCCTGCCACTGCGGCGGCTGGGTCATCTGCTGGTACACCACGGCAGTCGACAGCCCGAACGGCTCGCCATCGTCATTGGAGTAGGCGAAGTACGCGCCCTCGACGCCGCACAGGTGCATGGCTGCCAGGCACATCGGGCACGGGTGGCCGCTGGCGTAGATCACGCAGCCGTCCAGCCGCGACAGGCCCAGCACCGCCGAGGCCCGGCGGATCGCCAGCAGTTCGGCGTGGGCGGTGGGGTCGAAATCCACATGGATGGAATTGGCGGCGCGGGCGATCACCCGGCCGTCCTTGACCAGCACGGCGCCGAACGGGCGGCCGCCGGCCTGGATGTTGTCGCGGGCCAGTTGCAGGGCCTCGCGCATGAAGACTTCGTGTGACATGGCAGTTTCCAGTAGATCAATGCGCGCCGGCGACTTCCAGCATCCTGGCGATGGTGGTCTGGTTGCGCTGGCGGGCGTGTTGCAGCGGCGTAATGCCGTCGTTGTCGGCCAGGTTCAGGTTCGCCCCGGCTTCGATGAGTTGCTTGACGATGGCCTGGTGACGCGGGCCGCCGTCGCTGAGCAGGATGGCTTCGAGCAGCCCGGTCCAGCCCAGCTTGTTGACGTGATCGGGATCGACGCCGGCCTTGAGCAGCGTCGCCACCACCTCCACATGGCCGCGCTCGCAAGCCGGGATCAGCGCCGTGCCGCCGTAGCGGTTGGTGCTGCGCAGGTCGGCGCCGTGGGCCAGGGTGAGCTGGAGTATTTCCAGGCGCCCCGCCGCACCGGCCAGCAGGTAGGCGCTGTCGTGGATGCGGTTCTGCCGGTTGACGTCGGCGCCGGCGGCAATCAGCAGCCGCGCGACTGCCACGCGATTGTGCGCGGTGGCCAGCAGCAGCGGCGTATTGCCCTGCCCGTCTGCCACGTCCACCGGTACGCCGCGTGCCAGCAGCGTCGCCACCTCGGCTTCGCGGCCCGCGCTGGCAGCGCCCAGCAACGCATCCGCAGCGGCGCGGCTGTGCACAGCCTCGGTCTGAATAGCCTGCTCGGTCTGAACAGTTGGCATGTCCATGTGGCGCTTCCCCGTGTTGGCTGTCGTGCCTCGAATCAACGCCGGCAGTATGACGAAGGGATGTTCTATGCTGAAATTAAATAGAAACATGACTTCCAGTGGGAAACGAAATGCTTGATCCCAACCTGCTGCGCAGCTTCGTGATGGTGGTGGACGCCGGCAACTTCACCCGCGCCGCCGAGCTGCTGCACCTCACCCAGTCCACCGTCAGCCAGCAGATCCTGCGCCTGGAGCAGAGCCTGGACTGCCGCCTGCTGGATCGCAGCCAGCGCCAGGTGCTGCCCACCGAACAGGGCGAACAGCTGCTGGGCTATGCGCGACGCATCCTCGAACTGGGTTCGGAGGCGCGTGAAGCGCTGAGCAGCGAGCACAGCGAGGGCGTGCTGCGCCTGGGCATGCCGGAGGACTTCGCCGGCGAACGGATGATGCCGCTGCTGGCAGCCTTCAGCGCGGAACGCCCGCGGCTGCGCCTGGAAGTCTCCAGCGGCCTCAGCCAGGAGTTGCTGCGCCAGTACCGCAGTGGCGAGCTGGACCTGGCGCTGGTCAAGCAATGGGGCGCGGACAGCGACTGCCTCGCCCACTGGCCCGAACCCCTGGCCTGGCAGGACAGCGCCGCCACGCCGGCCGCCGCGCGTGATCCGCTGCCGCTGGTGGTGTTCCCGCTGGGGGCGTTGTATCGCCAGGAGATGATCCACGCCCTGGAAGCCAGCGGCCGGCGCTGGCGCATCAGCTACAGCAGCGCCAGCCTGGCGAGCCTGTCAGCGGCGGTGGCAGCGGGCATGGGCGTCAGCCTGCTACCGCTGCGCGGCCGCCACGACGGCCACCGCGTGCTGACCGCCGAGGAAGGCTTCGCGCCCATCGAAGGGCTTGAACTGGCGCTCTACGCCCGCCCGGAGCTGGGCAGCGCCGGGCGCAGCCTGTGCGAGCAGTTGCGTGAGCTGTGCGCACAACTGGCGGCCGTGGCACCGGAGTACTGACGGCCTCAGGCCGGGGCGCTGAGGCGCTCGAGGAACTGCTCGGCCGGCACCGGTTTGCCAAGCAGGAAGCCCTGCAGCGAGTCGCATCCCAGGCGGGTGAGGAAGTTCTGCTGGCCCGAGGTTTCCACCCCTTCGGCAACAATGCGCAGATCCAGCGCCTGGCCGAGGGCGACGATGGCCGACACGATGGCGGCGTCGTCGCTGTCCTGCTCCAGGTCGCGGACGAAGCCGCGGTCGATCTTCAGCTCGTTGGCCGGCAGGCGCTTGAGATACAGCAGGCTGGAGTAGCCGGTGCCGAAGTCGTCGATGGACAGGTCGACACCCATGTCCGACAGCCTGCCGAGGATTTCCAGGCTGGAATCCGCGTCGCGCATGGCGGTGGTCTCGGTGATCTCAAGGGTCAGGCAACGCGCCGGCAACTGGTGGCGCTGCAGCGCATCGGCTACGGAATCCACCAGGGCGGCATGGCAGAACTGCAGCGCCGAGAGGTTTACCGCCACGCGCCAGCTTTCATGCCCCTGCAGGTACCACTGGCGCATCTGCCGGCAGGCCTCGTCCAGCACCCAGTCGCCGATGGGGATGATCAGACCGGTGCGCTCGGCCAGGGCGATGAAGGTGTCGGGCATCAGCAGGCCACGCTGCGGATGCTGCCAGCGCAGCAGCGCCTCGGCGCCGATGGGCTCGCCGCTGGCGGCGAACTTGGGCTGGTAATGCAGGGTGAACTCGCGGCGCTCCAGGGCCGCACGCAGGTCGTGCAGCAGCTGCAGGTGATTGCGCGCGTTGGTGTTCATCGATTGCTCGAAGAAGCTGTAGCCGTTCTTGCCGTTGCCCTTGGCGTGGTACATCGCCGCGTCGGCGTTGCGCAGCAGTTCATGCTGGCTGGCACCGTCGCCGGGATAGACCACGATGCCGATGCTGGCCGCGATGCGCAGCTCCTGGCCGGCCACCTGGAACGGCTGCGCCAGCAGGCTGATCTGCTGGCCAGCGACGGTCACCGCGTCCTCGGCCTCGGCCAGCTCGGCGAGCACCACGAATTCGTCGCCGCCGATGCGCGCCACGGTGTCTTCGCTGCGCAGGCTGTCACGCAGGCGCTGGGCCACAGCCTTGAGCAACAGGTCGCCGACATGGTGGCCGAAGGCGTCGTTGACCGGCTTGAAGCCGTCGAGGTCGAGGAACATCAGCGCGAAGTGCCCGCCGCTGCGCTGCACCTTGCCGATCATCTGCTCGATGCGGTCTTCCAGCAGGATTCGGTTGGGCAGGCGCGTGAGGTTGTCGTGCAGGGCGAGCTGGGTCAGCTCCTGGTTGGCCTGGGCCAGCGACGAAGTGAGCTGCGCCGTGCGCGACTCCAGGCGTGCGTCCAGCACCGAGGTGAGCAGCGCGATGCCGATCACCGCCAGGGTGACGATGATGATCAGCAGCGCCAGCCAGTCGCTGTTCAGCCCGCTGGGCGATGCGCCACAGAAGCTGCCCTCGGGGAAACGCGCGGCGGCCATGCCGGTGTAGTGCATGCCGACGATGGCCACACCCATCACCAGCGCTGCACCACCGCGGGCCAGGCGCACGAAGGGAGTGTTATGCCGCAGCTTGAAGGCGATCCACAGGGCGGCGCCGGAAGCCGCCACGGCGATCAGCAGGGACAGGCCGAACAGCGTCGGGTCGTAGTCGATACCCGGCTGCATCAGCATCGCGTACATGCCCAGGTAGTGCATGCAGCTGATCCCGGCGCCCATGGCCAGGGCGCCACAGACCAGTTGCCAGAGCGGCAGGCGGTCCTGGCTGACCAGTGCCAGGGCGAAGCCCGAGCTGAGCACGGCAATGGCCAGCGACAGCAGCGTCAGGGTGAGGTCGTAGCCCAGCGGGATAGGCAGGCTGAAGGCGAGCATGCCGATGAAGTGCATCGACCACACGCCGATGCCCATGGCCACCCCACCGCCACCGATCCACAGCAGCACCGGCCAGCCGCGGGTGGTCGCGATGCGCCCGGCCAGGTCCAGGGCGGTGTAGGACGCCAGCATGGCGACGCACAGCGAAATCAGGACAAGGGAGGGATCGTAACTACCGGCAAGCATGGGGGCTCTCTGTTGGACTCTCGCGGTCCAGGCACGCAAAAGTCCGGGATTCTAACGAAATACCCCCTGCTGCAACTACTGGCCAGTGGCCCTGTTCGTCGCCAACTGCGCCGTGTCGTCCGGCTTCAGACAGCCCTCGGCCATCCACGGGCAGTCCCGCGCCCAGAGGAAGCCCTGCTCGCGCCTGCCCTCGGGATCATAGTAAGTCAGCCGCAGGCCCTGCGCGGTGAATGCCAGCCTGGCGAAGCCATGCTGTTCGGCGGCGAACAGCGTGTCCTCGGCTGGCGCACCGGACCTGAGCCCATCCAGGCTCTGGCCACCACCGCCGGATACCAGCCAGGCCGGCTCGCCGGGACGGACCACCACTTCCTGATTGTGCTCATGGCCGGACAGGTAAAGGTCCACGCCACTGCGCTGCATCGCCGGCAACAATTGCTGCAGCAGCTGGGTATCGTCGCCGTGCTTGCCGCCGCTGCTGCGAATCGCGTGGTGCGCTACCACCATCTTCCACAACGGGGCAGCACCCGGCCGGCTGAAGGCCCGCTCCAGGAAGTCCGCCTGGCGCAGGCGCCCGGCAGCATCCTCGGAAGTATCCAGGAACACCGCACGCAGCAGCGGGCGCCCCGCCACTTCACCGAAATCACGGGTGTAGAAAGGCGCCGGCATCTGCCAACGGGTGGAACCCACGCGCTGGCGTGCGTAGTCCAGTTCGACGGCGGCGGAATCGGGGTAGTCGTGGTTGCCCAGCACCGCGTAGAAAGGCACGTGGCTGAGCCAGCGTCCGTGGTAGACGCGCTCGAACTTGAGCTGCCAGGCCGGGTCGTCGACGCCACTCAGGGCCTTGCCGTAGAAGTTATCGCCCAGCAGCAGGACCATGTTCAGCCCGCCTTCGTTCTCGGCCACCCGCTCCATGCCCTCGGCCACACGCCATTGCTGCAGGTCGCCGCTGCCCTGGTCGCCCAGCGCCAGCAACGTGACCTTGGCAGGGTTCTGCTCGGCCAGCGGCGTGTAGGGCGACGGCGGCACCAGCGCCATGAACCCCGCCAGGCAGACAACCACCAGGATCAGCACCGCCAGCGCCAGCAGCAGGTAGCGACGGCGCAGGAAGGCAGGACGGGACGCAGGCAGGCGAGCGGACATGGCAACCCCCAGGGGAATACCGGGCGAGGGATGCAGTGAAGCACCGCCAAGGTTAATTCCGCGTTAACGAAATGTCGCCTATACCTGCAGGCAACAAGCCCCACCCCGGACCCGCCATGCCCCAGCCACGCCGTCACCTTATCCTTCTGCTCGTGCTGGGCGGCCTGCTGTTCTTCTGCGCGCTGGGCAATCATCAATTGCAGGGTTCCACCGAACCGCGAGTGGCCGGCATCGCGATGGCAATGCACCTGGACGGCGACTGGGTGACGCCGCGCCTGAACGGCGTGCCGTTCCTGGAGAAACCGCCGCTTAGCCTGTGGCTGGACGTCACCGCCATCCGCCTGTCCGGCCCCACCACTTTTGCCGTCAGGCTGGCCTCGGCGCTCGCCGGGTTGTTCAGCGTGCTGCTGCTCTACGGCACACTCCGGCGCATCGGCCGGCCGGCAACGCTGGCGTTGCTCGCCGCGCTCATGCTGATGACCCTGGCCAGTTTCTGGGCCAATGCCCGCCAGGTGGGCGAAGACGCCCTGCTCACCCTGGGCGTGACCCTGGCGTTGCTGTCCTTCCTGCAGGCCTGGCTCAAACCGCCGGGGCGTATCCGGGATTGGCTGGCATTCGCCCTGGGGATCGCCATCTCCACCCTGAGCAAGGGCGTACTGGGGCTGGCACTGCCAGGGGTGGTGATCTTCGCCTGCCTGCTGTGCGACAGCCTGAAGCAGCGCCGGCTGCAAGTTGCCTCCTGGCTGCGCCCGCTGCTGTGGACGCTGCCGGGACTGGTACCGCTGCTGGTCTGGCTGCTGTTCCTCTACCGCGACGGCGGCAGCCTGGCGTTGCAGGAAATCCTCTGGACCAACAGCGTCGGACGCTTCAGCGGCTCGTTCAGCGAAGCCGGGCACTTCGAACCCTTCTACTACTACCTGATCCGTCTGCCGCAGGCCTTCCTGCCATGGAACATCCTGCTCTACCTCGGCCTCTGGCACTTCCGTAAACAGCTGGTGCAGGACCGCTACCTGCTGTTCTTCGTCCTGTGGCTGGCGGCGCAGTTCGCCCTGCTGACCCTCGCCTCCAGCAAGCGCATGGTCTACCTGATGGCGCTGGCCCCGGCCGCCGCGGTGATCGCCGCCGAATATGCGCATGTCCTGCTGTCGCGCTGGCATGCCCGGACCTCGCAAAGGATGCGCCACGCCGCGGTGTTCCTGGCCTTGCTGGTCCCCGTCTGCTACCTGGGCTACGCGATCTGGGTCGAACCCCGCGCCGACCAGAAGGAATCCTTCCTGCCGCTGACCGAGCGGATTCGCCAGCACCAGATGGCCGGGCGTCAGGTGGCGCTGTTCCAGCCCAGCGAGCGCCTCGCCGGTGCCAGCGTGTTCTACAGCCGCAGCCTGCTGCCGGCACTTCAGACCCGCGAGGAGCTGACGAACTTCCTCGGCCAGCCGGACGAACACATCGCCCTGCTGGAAAGCACGACGGTGCCGCAGGCGCCGCTGAGCGTGCTGCAGCACTTCCGCGTGGGCGAGCGCGATTACTACTTCGTCGGCCAGCAATAACCGTGGGATTGATCCAGGGCCGCCCATACGGGCCGGGAGCGACTAACCTTGCAGCATCGCCACCGCCCGCACAGGAGCCGCTTCCCTTGGCGAAGCAACCCTCGATCCTTACCCTGCCGTTCCGCCGCCTGGCCAACCCCTACACCCGCTACCGCTACGCCGCCTGGATTCACTGCGTGCGCGTCGGCCTCGCGCTGCTCGCCTCGATGCTGCTGACCAGTGCGCTGAAATTACCCCATGGTCTCTGGGCCTCGGTGACAGTGCTGGTGGTGATGGGCGGGCTGGTGCACCAGGGGACGATCCGCGGCAAGTCCTACGAGCGGGTGATGGGCACCCTGGTCGGCGCGGCGCTGGGGTTGTGCGTGATCGCGATCTACGACCAGACCCGTTCGCTCACCCTCACCTACCTGGCCATGTCGGTGCTGGGTGCGGCCTCGGCCTTCTATGCGATTCGCCGCCCCGGCTACGTCGCGCTGCTGGCGGGAATAACCATGTGCATTGTCGCCGGCCCCGGTGAGACGGGGTTCACCGAAGGGCTGTGGCGTTCAGCCAACGTGCTGATCGGTGTCGCGCTGGCCCTGCTGTTCTCGCAGATCTACCCGCTGCGGGCGGTCTACGTCTGGCGCTACCTGCTCTCGGACAACCTGCGGGCCTGCGCGCGGATGTACGGGCAGTTGTCATCCAACCACGACTTCACCGCCGACCATTTCGCCCGCCAGCTGGAAGAGCTGGACCACCGCCTGGTGGCGTCACGCGCGCACCTGGGGCCGGTGTCGCGGGAGACCGGCATGCCGCTGCGCGAGCTGGAGATGCTCCAGCGTATCCACCGCGCGATCATGGGTACCCTGGAATCGCTGATCGCCTCCCGGCAGTTCGCCGCCGAAGCCGGGGAGATAGAACCGGTGCCGGCCAGCCTCGACTCGCACCGGCAGATCATCGGCCGCCTGCTGCTGCAATCGGCCCATGCCCTCAAGTTCAGTCGCACCAGCAAGCTGGTGCAGGCCTGCCAGGGCCTGGAAAATCTCCCGGTGCGGCCGCACAACCTGACCGACTCCTTCGAGAAGCAGGGCTTCTACTGGCTCACCCTGCGCCTCTATGAACAGGTGGAGATGCTCTCGGAAAAACTCGCCGCCACCTCCGGGCACTGGAACATCCAGAGTCGCGACCGGGCCTGAGCCCGGCCGCGCCGTCTTTACCAAAAGTCGATCAGGCCCCGAAGCCGCCGTCGATGGTCAGGCTGGCACCGGTGATGTAGCCCGCTTCCGGACCGGCCAGGTGGGCGACGAAGGCGGCGATCTCTTCCGCACGGCCATAACGGCCGACCGCCATCAGGTCCATCAGCGAGGCCGCGAAATCGCTGTCGGCCGGGTTCATGTCGGTGTCCACCGGGCCGGGTTGCACGTTGTTCACGGTGATACCGCGCGGGCCGAGGTCACGGGCCAGGCCCTTGGTCAGGCCGACGATGGCCGACTTGCTCATGGCGTAGACGGCACCACCGCCAAAGGGCATGCGATCGGCGTTGGTGCTGCCGATGGTGATGATGCGTCCGCCCTGCCCCATGTGCCGTGCGGCGGCCTGGGTGGCGACGAAGACGCTGCGCACGTTCACTGCCAGGGTGCGGTCGAGGTCTTCCAGGCTGAATTCTTCCACCGGAGCGATGGCCAGTACGCCGGCGTTGTTCACCAGGATGTCGATGCCGCCCAGGCGTTGGGCCGCGGTGTCGATGGCCTGTTGCACGGATGCGGCGTCGCCGCTGTCGGCCTTCAGCGCCAGGGCGCGGCCGCCGGCGGCCTGGATGCTGGCGGCGAGGTCTTCGGCCTTCTGCGCCGAGCTGACGTAGGTGAAGGCCACAGCGGCGCCTTCACGGGCCAGGCGCTGCACGATGGCGGCGCCGATGCCGCGGGAACCGCCCTGTACGAATGCGACTTTACCGGCGAGGGGTTGGTGGGTTTGTGTAGTGGTCATTGCGTGTCTCCAGGAATCAAGTGGGGGAGTCAATTCGACGGGGCCAGTTTCGCGCTTGCACTCCTGACCCGGTAGCCAGTAATCGCTATATTCAGTCGATACCAAACGTCCGGAATACCACCCATGGAAAGCCTGATCAGTATCGAATGCTTCGTCCGCAGCGCCGAGGCCGGCAGCTTCGCCGCCGCCGCGCGACACCTGGGGCTGACGCCGGCGGCGGTGAGCAAGAACGTGGCGCGGCTGGAGAACAACCTGGGCGTGCGGCTGTTCCAGCGTAGTACCCGCAGCCTGACCCTGACCGAATCCGGCGAACGATTTCTCGACGAAGCCAGCGGCGGCCTGGCCAGCCTGCAAAGCGCCATCGCCAACCTGGCCAGCGCCGACGGCCAGCCCAGCGGTGCACTGAAGGTCAGCATGGGACTGGTGTTCGGTCGCGACTACATCCTGCCGTTGCTGGGCGACTTCCTCGGGCGCTACCCGGCGATCCGCCCCGACTGGCACTTCGACAACCGCCAGGTCGACCTCATCGCCGAAGGCTTCGACGCGGCCATCGGCGGCGGCTTCGAACTGCCGCCTGGGGTGGTGGCACGCAAGCTGTGCCCGGCGCACCTGGTGCTGCTGGCCGCGCCAGCCTATCTCCAGGGTCGCCCGGCGATCCGCTACCCGTCTGACCTGCCCAGCCACGAAGGCATCCGCATCCGCTCGCCGCAGACCGGGCGCGTGCGGCCCTGGCCGCTGACCAACCGCCAGCAGGCCCAGGCGCCGATCGCGCTGAAGGAGCGCATGACCTTCAGCGACCCGGAAGCGGCCTGCGTCGCCGCGCTCATGGGGCTGGGCGTGACCCTGGTGAGCATGCAGCACGCCGTGCCTTACCTGGACAGCGGCCGGCTGGTGCGAGTACTGCCGGACTGGTACGTGGACGCAGGCAACACGGCGCTCTACTACGCCGCGCAGAAACTGCTGCCGGCGAAGACGCGGGTGTTCGTCGATTACGTCATCGAGCAGTTCCGCAGCCAGGGACTGGAACGCAGGTTCAGCGCCTTCTGAAACGTGAGCTCAGGGCGATCTGACCAGCGACGCTGGTTCATCCCATATTGTCTGATCGATGTCAGAAACAAATTGAATTCGCCGGGCGAACCCTTGTCGATTGTTAGCAAGCTAACGTAATTTCGAATTTCTTCGATACGGCATTCGAAATGCAAGGAGAACCTGCATGAAAAAGTACGCCCTGCTCCTGGCCATGGTGTTTTCCGTCCCGGCCTTCGCCGACAGCGCCCTGTGCGACGGTAACCTGCAGCAGCTCAACGACTTTCTCAAGACCGCCAGCAGCAACGCCAGCGGCGTGAAGGTGAACGTCGTCCACGACTACATCGCCAAGGCGGAAGAGGCGAAAAAGGCCGGCAACTACGAGGAGTGCGTCAACCAGACCACCCAGGCCCTGCGGGTGATCCACAAACCCGCTAACCGCTGATAGGCTCTGGAAACGAAAAAGCCCCGCCCAGGCGGGGCTTTTTCATGCTCGGCAGATACCCAGGGAAGGCGGACCGACTTCACAGCGTCCGCCAGCTCCGCCCATTACCCCCGCCCCGCCGTTGAGGGCCGGCCGGTGTGGCCTTTACTTTCGGGCCTCATCCCATTCCTGGAGTCACAAGCATGATCAAGTACGCCCTCCTGCTGGCCGGTCTGCTCGCCCTGCCGGCCTTTGCCGACGACAGCCTCTGCACCGCCAACCTGCAATTGCTCAGCGAGCAGGCCAAGGATGGCAACCAGGACGTCAGCCAGGGCAAGAACTCCGCGCTCCAGCAGGCCATCGACAAGGCCAGGCAGGCGCAGGCCGCCGGGAATGAAAAGGAATGTATCGCCCTGACCACCCAAGCCCTGGAAACCAGCGCCAAACCGTCGAAGGACGACTGATGACGCCCCATGAAAAAGCCCCGCGCAGGCGGGGCTTTTTCATGGCCGTTGACGAGGGCCGGACTCAGCCGCAGGAAACCTGCTTGACCACCTGATTGTCATCGACATCGATGTTCAGGCGCTGCGAGTTGTATTCCATGGTCACCGGCTGGTGCGGGGTGAGCACGCGGGCGACGCTGGCACCGGCGTCGCGGCGGGCTTCCTCGGTCAGGGTCGGGTTGACGACCTTGCCGATGAGCGATTGCACCGCCTTGGCGTTGCAGGTGCCGGTCATGGCCGACGAATCGTCCGCGGCCGGCTGGGCGGCATCGGACGAGGAATCCTTGGAACTGCAACCGGCGAGCGCGGCGACAGCAAGAAGCGACAAGAGAGTCACTCGGTTGAAGGGCATGGAAGGTCTCCCTGGTTCTTCATGGAAAAAACGCGAAAGGCGCCACCTTACCAGCCCGAAGGCTGCGGCAGCGCGATGGATGTATTGCAGGCTGATACATGCAATGCCCGTCGCAGAGCCGTACGGCGCCATTTACACAACCTTTACACCGGCGGCGTTACGATTCTCTCGAGGCCGATGTCTCATAGATACCTGGTTCCTCGCCGGGTTCCTCAGGAGGTGCATCATGCTTCACCGTCTCCCCCAGATCGCCCTGCTCTGCGCCGGCCTTGCCCTCGCCGGCCAGGCCGCGGCCAACAGCAACACCGATGCCGCAGCGATCGGCGCGGTGGTCGGCGCCGTCGTCGGGGGTGCAGTGGTCGCCGGCTCGCAACCCGCGCCGGCGCCCTATTACGCTCCGCCGCCCCCGGTCGCCTACTACCCGCCGCAACCGGTGTACTACCAGCCCGCGCCGGTCTATCAACCCGTGTACCAGCCGGTCTATCGCCCGGTGGTCGTGGTACCCGGCCCGCGTTACTACGGGCCGCCCCGCTACTACGGCCCACCACGCTATTACGGCCCCGGCTACTACGGCCCGCCGGGACACTATCGTCACTGGTAGTGGCTGATACAGACAAAAGACCCCGCTTCCCGGCGGGGTCTTTTCATTCAGGCCGGCAGACGAATGCTTCCGGCCAGTTCCTCGAACAGTGTCACCACTGCGCGCAGCGCCCGGCAGTCCGGGCGGGTCAGCAGCCAGAGATGGATGCTGCAGCCGGGCAGCTCCGGCTCCAGCACCTGCAGCCCATCGTCCGGGCGCAGCAGGAAAGCCGGCAGCGCGGCCAGCCCAAGCCCGGCGCGGCACAGGTCGAGCACCGAGAGCATGCTGTTGCAGCGGTAGGCCGGCAGCACCGTCGGGAAGGCCTGGCGGCGCCAGGCGACGCTGGAGTGATCGGGCAGGAAGTCGTCCGGGGCGATCCAGCTCATGTCCTGCCAGGGGCGCTCGCCCTGCTCGGCCAGATAGTCGCGGTGGGCACAGAGGACGTAGTGCACCTCGCCCAGCTTGCGTCCGACCAGATGCTCCGGCGGCGCATTGGTCAGGCGCAGGGCGATGTCGGCGTCGCGGCGGCTGAGGTTGGCGAAGGCGTTGGAGGTGGTCAGCTCCAGGTTCAGCGCCGGGTAGCGCTTCATGAAACGCGCCAGGGCCGGCAGCAGCAGGCCTTGCAGCACGGTGTCGGAACAGGTCAGGCGCACGGTGCCGCTGAGCACGTCGTGGCCCTGCTCAAGCCCCAGGCGCGCCGCTTCCAGCGCCTGTTCGGCCAGCTCCGCCTGGGTCGCCAGTTGCTGTGCGGTGGCCGTGGCCAGGTAGCCGTTGCGGCCCTTCTCGAACAGCGCGGTGCCCAGCGCCTTCTCCAGCCGGCGCACGGCGCGGAACACGGTGGAGACGTCTACCTCGAGCAACTCCGCAGCACGGGCAAGGCTGCCACCCCGCACCAGCGCCAGCACCAGGGCCAGATCGGCGTATTCCAGACGGTATTGCATCGACGCACTCCAAGGTTGCGCAACCGCCCATTTTCGATTGCACCTGCGCAACTATAAATTGCCGCCCATGGGCCCGCCAATGGGCCACGACGCCAGGGGGAACACAGGATGGGAAAACGTCGTAAAGCACTGCGCATCGGCCTGATCGGCGACCGCGACAGCCGCGTCACCGCCCACTGGGCGATTCCCCTGGCCCTGCAGCAATCGCTGCTGCCGCATTCGGGCACCTTGCGCGTGGACTGGCTGGACACCCCGCGCCTCGCCCAGGGCCTGGATCTGGAGCCCTACTCCGGCTTCTGGGCCATCCCCGGCAGCCCTTACCTCGACACCGAAGGCGCCTTGCGGGCGATCACCTTTGCCCGCGAAAAACAGGTGCCCTTCCTCGGTACCTGCGGTGGCTTCCAGCACGCCCTGCTGGAGCGCGCCCACAACGTCCTCGGCTGGAGCGACGCGGCCCACGCCGAGATGGACCCGGAAGCGGCCCGACCGGTGGTCCACGCCCTGCCCTGTTCACTGGTGGAGGTCAGCGAAACCATCCGTCTCGGCGCCGGCACGCAGCTGGCGGCGATCTACGGCCTGCCGGAAATCCGCGAGGGCTATCGCTGCAGCTACGGGGTAAACCCGCAGTTCCAGGACAAGCTGTTCAGCGGCTCGCTGCGCGCCTGTGCCCATGGCGAGGATGGCAGCGTCCGTGCACTGGAAGCGACCGACCATCCGTTCTTCGTCGCCACCCTGTTCCAGCCCGAGCGCAAGGCCCTGGCCGGCATCGCCGTGCCGCTGGCCGAAGCGTTCCTGTCCGCCGCTTTCCGCCACCAATCCAACAGAGAATCCAGCCGAGCAACCATCCAGGCAGGGAGCCCCGCATGATCGCCAGCACACCGCAACCGCCCTACTACGCCGTGACCTTCACCTCCTACCGCAGCGAGCTGGACGAAGGCTACGGCGCCACCGCCGAACGCATGCTGGAACTGGCCGCGCAACAGGATGGCTTCCTCGGCGTCGAGTCGGCCCGTGGCGCTGACGGTCTGGGCATCACCGTGTCCTACTGGCGCGACGAAGCCGCCATCCGCCAGTGGAAGCAGCAGGCCGAACACCGCATGGCCCAGCAGGCCGGCCGCCGCGACTGGTACAGCGCGTTCCGCGTGCGCATCAGCCGCGTCGAGCGCGACTACGGATTCGAACGCTGAGCGACCCCTTCTGGCCCAGACACGACATGCCGGGTTCGATGCCCGGCGCACATCGTCTAGGCTGGTCCCCATTGAGCACGGGGGACCGACGCATGCACCGACAAGCCAGTGAACTGCAGGCCGCCTACCTGGGCGAAGTCCGCGGTGAAAACTTCTTCCTCGGCCTGGCCGAGCAACTGCCGGAGGGGGCCTCCTCGATGCTCCTGCTGGCGCGACTGGAACGCCAGACCGGCCTGCGCATGGCGCGGCTGCTGCAACGCCATGGCCTGCCGCTGGGTGACACCGCGCACGCCGCTGCCCAGGGCCGCCAGCGCGCCGCCGACTGGCTCGGGCTCGACTGGCCGCAGACCCTGGAAAAACTCGAAGTGCTGGTGGAACCCTATGTCCGGCGCTACGACAGCCTGGCCATCGAGGGCGACGACGATGACCGCGATATCCTCGACGATCTCGCCGAGCACGAACACGCCCTGCTGGACTTCACCCGCCTCGCCCGCGAGGGCCAGCTGAACGCGGCGAAGGCCACCATCAGCCGCCTGCTGGCCGTGACGGCCTGAACCTGACAGGGAGTACGTCCATGGCGCTATCACCTTTCCACCTGGCCATTCCGGTCCACGACCTCGCCCTGGCCCGGCGTTTCTACGGCGAGGTGTTCGGCCTCGCCGAAGGGCGCAGCAGCGCCCAATGGGTGGACTTCGACTTCTTCGGCCACCAGCTGGTGATCCACGAGCACCCACGCACCGCCAGCCAGGAGGCGGCGCACACCAACGCCGTCGATGGGCACGACGTACCGGTACCGCATTTCGGCGTGGTGCTGCCGTGGGACGACTGGGAGCGGCTGGCGCAAAGGCTGCGCGCGCGTGGCACACGGTTCGTCATCGAACCCCATGTGCGCTTCCAGGGCCAGGTGGGCGAACAGGCCACGCTGTTCCTCTTCGACCCCTGCGGCAACGCCCTGGAGTTCAAGGCTTTCAAGGACATTGGCCAGTTGTTCGCGCGCTGAGGGGTGATCGACCCTTCATCGTGGAATACACCTTCAGATCTATTAGATATTTCCTACATAGACCTTCACTAGCCATTCCTAGGATGGCGCCCGTCCCCAGCGTTCACCCCGAGGTGATCCGACGTGCGCCCACTCTGCTGGCTTCCTCTTTACCTGCTCTGCACCCTCGGAGCGCCGGCGGCCCTGGCCGATGACTTCGACCCGCCCGACTGGCGGCGCTACGACCGGGCCGCCGTCGAGCGCAGCGTCCTGCCCGCCAGCGGCTCGGCCGCCCCACCGCCATCAGCCGCTCGTCGAATCCGCAGCCCGGCGCAAACCTCGCGCCTCATCGCGCGCGCCCACGAGTTGCTCGGCACGCCGTACCGCTGGGGCGGCCAGACCGAGGAAGACGGCTTCGACTGCAGCGGACTGCTGGTCTACCTCTACCAGAGCATCGCCCACCGCACACTGCCGCGTACCACCCATTCGATGATCGCCCAGCGCCATAACGTAGTGAGCCGGGACGAACTGCAGCCGGGCGACGCGGTGTTCTTCAACCACAACGGCGAAGGCAGCAGCAGCCATGTCGGCCTGTACATCGGCGGCGACCGCTTCATCCACGCCCCCAGCACCGGCAAGCGCATCCGCATCGACTCGCTGGAAAACGGCTACTGGCGCCGCAGCTTCACTACCGCAAGACGCTTCAGCGGCTGATCCGGCAAAAAAACGCAGTCGGGTCACCAGTCCGGCACACATTCGGAAAACCCCTACAGCGCCTTGCAACTTACCCTCGTTCATCCGACGCAGGAGATTCCTAAGATGGCGCCCCGTTCCACCACCTGACCACACGATGTAGCCAAGATGCGTTTCCTTCCCCTGCTGAGCGCGGCCCTGCTGCTCTTTCTGACCGTTCCCCACGCCGAAGCTCGCGAAGCCCAGCGCGCCGCGCCGCACAAGGCCAGCGCCGGCCTCCCGCATCCGCTCCATGGCAAGCGGGTCAACCGCAATAACGTGCGCCTGCACGGTGACATGAATAGCCCGCTGAAATCGGGCCTGCGCAAGGCGACGGCTGCCACCAACTCGCGAGTGGTGGCCCGTGCCCACCAACTGATCGGCGTGCCCTACCGCCATGGCGGCACCACCGTGGCCAACGGCTTCGACTGCAGCGGCCTGCTGGTTTACCTGTTCCGCACTGAAGCCGGCATGAAGCTGCCGCGCACCACCGGCCAGATGATCGAAAGCGGCAGCCAGCGGATCGGTCGCGCCGAGCTCAAGCCGGGCGATGCCGTGTTCTTCAACCGCAACGGGCGCGGCAGCATCAGTCACGTGGGGCTGTACATCGGCAACAACCAGTTCATCCATGCCCCCAGTTCCGGCGAACGGATCCGCATGGATTCGCTGGACAACAACTACTGGGAACGCAGTTTCACCACCGCTCGTCGCTTCAACGGCTGACGCCCCTTCCCGCTACCGGAACCTGAAGATGCCCAGCCTGCTGGTCGAGATCGTGCGTTACACCGAAGAATGCTTCCCGGGCTGGGCCGAATGCCGCCTGATCGATGCCTGCGGGCGCGACTGGCGCTTCCTCAAACCACGCGCCAGCCTGCGCACGGGCAGCGCAGACGACCGCCTCCCGGCCGTCGGCCGGATCGACTGCGAAGTGCTGGAGCGCCTGGACGGCAGCGCACTGGTGAGCACCGCTCAGCCCCGGGGCATCAGATCGCTGGACGGCGAAAACCGCTTCCACATTCCCCTGAGCGCCCTGGTCGAAGACTGACTGCGGCAACGACGCGGATTCAGTCCCGCGTCGCCTGTCCTTCCTCGGCGATCTTCGCCGCATCCCAGCCACCGCCCAAGGCAGCGATCAGCTGCACGCTGGCGGTCAGCCGGCTGCCGGTCAGGGTCAGCAGCGTGCGCTCGTTGGACAGCGCGCTGGTCTGGGTAGTGACCACGTTGCTGTAGTCGATGGTGCCGGCCTTGTACTGGTTGGTGGTCAGGCGCAGCGCCTCGCGGGCGGAGTCCAGCGCTTCCTGCTGCACGCCGCTTTCCTCTTCCAGCACCTTGAGCTGGACCATGTAGTCCTCGACCTCGCGGAAGCTGTCCAGCACGGTCTGCCGGTAGCTGGCCACGGTCTGGTCGTAGCTCGCCTCGGCCTGTTCGACCTGGGAGGCGATCAGCCCGCCATCGAACAGGGTCATGGCGAACTGCGGGCCGATGGACCAGTAGCGGTTGGGTGTCTCGATCCAGTTCTGGAAGCTGCCGCTGCGGTAGCCACCGGCGGCGGTGAGGGTCAGGTCGGGGAACCAGGCGGCCTTGGCCACGCCGATCTTGGCGTTGGCGGAAATCACCTGGCGCTCGGCGGAGGCCACGTCCGGGCGGCGTTGCAGTATCTCCGAGGGCAGCAGTGCCGGCACGTTCGGCAGGTTAGGCACACCGTCCACGGCGGCCAGGGAGAACTGCGCCGGCGGCAGACCGACCAGCACGGCAATGGCGTGTTCCAGCTGCGCGCGCTGGTACTTCAGGTCGATGGCCTGGGCCTCGGTGCTTTTCAGCTGGGTACGCGCCTGGGCGACATCGGCCTTGGTGACGATGCCGGCGTTGTACTGGTTCTCGGTGAGCTTGAGCGAGCGCTGGTAAGCCGTGATCGTGTCGTTGAGCAGCTTGATCTGCTGGTCCATCACCCGCAGCTGCAGGTAGTTCTGGGCCAGCTGGGACTGCAGGGAAAGGCGCGAGTTGGCCAGGTCGGCGGCACTGGCGTCCATGCTCGCGTTGTCGGCCTCCAGCTGGCGGCGCAGCTTGCCCCACAGGTCCAGCTCCCAGCTCACGCCGAGACTCGCCGAGTAGCTGTTGCTGATCGAGCTGCTGCTTCCGCCGCTGGCCACCGTGGAGCCGTCGGGCAAGCGCACGCTGCCGCCGCTGCCGGTGCCTTGCCCGGAGCGGGTCTTGCCGGCGTCGGCGGTGATGCTGGGGAAGAACGAGGAGCGCGCGCCCTTGGCCAGCGCCTGGGCCTGGCGGTAGGACGCCAGCGACTGCGCCAGGGTCTGGTTGGCCGCCACCAGGCGGGTCTGCAGGTCATTCAGCGTGGCATCGCCGTACAGTTCCCACCAGGCGCCTTGGTTGAAGCCATCCTGCGGCTTCGCCAGTTGCCAGCCCTCGCCCTCCTTGAAGCTGGCGGGCACCGTCAGCTCGGGGCGCTGGTAGTCCGGGCCGATGGCGCAACCGGCCAGGGCCACGGCCAGCGCCAAGGGGAGAAGTGAACGGGAACGGATCATACGGGTGTCTCCAGGGCGCCATCAGTGCGCACGCCGCGCTTCTTGTTGACCCAATGGCGCAGGCGGTCGAGGTAGAGGTAGACGACGGGGGTGGTGTACAGGGTCAGCAACTGGCTGCCGATCAGCCCGCCGACGATGGTCATGCCCAGCGGACGACGCAGCGCGGCATCGCCGCCGATGCCGAAGATCAGCGGCAACGCACCGAGAATCGCGGCCAGGGTAGTCATCATGATCGGCCGGAAGCGCTTCATGCACGCCTCAAGGATCGCCTCACGCGGTGACAGTCCCAGAGTGCGCTCTGCGTCCAGGGCGAAGTCGATCATCATGATGGCGTTCTTCTTCACGATGCCGATGAGCAGGATCACCCCGATCAGCGCGATCAGCGACAGCTCGGTGCGGAACAGCATCAGCGTGAGCAGCGCGCCGACGCCCGCCGAGGGCAGCGTCGAGAGGATGGTCAGCGGATGCACATAGCTCTCGTAGAGGATGCCCAGCACGATGTACACCGAGATCAGCGCCAGCAGGATCAGCCAGGGCATGTCGTTCTGCGTGTCCTGCACCGCGCCGGCGTTGCCTTCGAAGGTGGCCTGGATTTCCATCGGCAGGTGGATCGGCTCCACCGCGGCCAGGATCGCGTCGCGGGCCGGGCCGATCTGCGCACCCTGGGCCAGGTTGAAGGAGAAGGTGGTGGCGGCGAACTGGCCCTGGTGGTTGACCTCCAGCGGCGCGCGGCTCGGCTCGATGTGGGTGAAGGCCGAGAGTGGAATGCGCTGCCCTTCGCTGTTGATCACGTAGACCTGACGCAGCTCCTCGGGGGTTTCCTGGTACGGCTGGGCGACTTCCATCACCACGTGGTACTGGTTCAGCGGGTTGAAGATGGTCGAGACCTGGCGCTGGCCGTAGGAGTTGTTCAGCACCGCGTCCACCTCGGCGACGTTCACTCCCAGGCTCGCCGCGCGGTCGCGGTCGATCACCAGGCGGCTCTGCACGCCCTTGTCCTGGGCATCGCTGTTCACGTCGACGATCTGCGGCACCTTGTTCATCGCCGCCTCGACCTTCGGCGCCCATTCGCGCAACAGGTTGAGGTCATCGCTGCGCAGGGTGAAGTCGTACTGCGCATTGCCCTGGCGGCCACCGATGCGCACGTCCTGGCCGGCGACCAGGAACAGGTTGGCGCCGGGGACCTGCGCCAGCTTCTTGCGCAGGCGGTTGACGATGGTTTCGGCGGAGTCGCGCTCGGTGATGTCCTTCAGGGTGACGAAGAAGGAGCCGGTGTTGCTCGACTGCCACTTGCCGCCGCCGACGAAGCCCACCACGTTCTCCACGCCGGGGTCCTCGGAGAGGATCTTGCGGAACTGCGCCATCTTCTTGTCCAGCGCCTGGAACGAGATGCTCTGGTCGGCCACCGCGAAGCCGCGCAGGCGCCCGGAATCCTGCTGCGGCAGGAAGCCCTTGGGCACCACCACGAACAGGTAGAGGTTCAGCGCGATACAGCCGAGCATGATCATCACCATCAGCCGCGAATGCTCCAGCGCCCAGCTCAGGCTGGCGCGGTAGCGCTGCATGAAGGCGACGAAGTAGCGGTTGCTCTGGCGCTCCACCGAGGCCTTCTTCGGTCCGCGCTCCACCGGCTTGAGCAGGCGTGCGCAGAGCATCGGCGTCAGTGTCAGCGAGACCACCAGCGAGACCAGGATGGCCGCCGCCAGGGTCACCGAGAATTCGCGGAACAGCCGCCCGGTGATGCCGCCCATCAACAGCAGCGGAATGAACACCGCCACCAGCGACAGGGTCATCGACAGCACGGTGAAACTTACTTCCCGCGCACCGCGGATCGCCGCCTGGATCGGCGGGTCGCCCTCCTCGATGCGCCGGGCGATGTTCTCCACCACGACGATGGCGTCGTCCACCACGAAGCCGGTGGCGATGATCAGCGCCATCAGCGACAGGTTGTTCAGCGAGAAGCCGCACAGGTACATGATCGCGAAGGTGCCCACCAGCGACACCGGCACCGCCAGGCTGGGGATCAGCGTGGCGCGACCGTTGCGCAGAAACAGGTAGACCACCAGGATCACCAGGATCACCGAGATGATCAGGGTCAGCTCGGCTTCTTCCAGCGAGGAGCGGATCGACGGGCTGCGGTCGTCCATCACCGACAGCTTCACCTGCGGGCCGAGCACGTCCTGGATGATCGGCAGCTGCTCGTGGATGGCGTCGGTGGCCTCGATGATGTTCGCGCCAGGCTGACGGGTGATGATCAGCAGCACTGCCGGCAGGTCGTCGGAGAAGCCGGCGTTGCGGGTGTCTTCCACCGAGTCGGTGACCTTGGCCACGTCGCGCAGGCGTACCGCCGCACCGGTGTCGGCGTTGTAGTGGACGATCAGCGGGGCGTACTCGCTGGCCTTGCGCAACTGGTCGTTGGAGTCCACCTGCCAGTGCCGCTCGCCGAACTCCAGCGAGCCCTTGGGCCCGTCGGCGTTGGTGTTGTTGATGGCGTTGCGCACCGTGTCCAGGGAGATGCCGTAGTGGCTGAGCTGGTCCGGATTCACATCGACGCGCACCGCCGGCAGCGACGAGCCGCCGATGCTCACCTGCCCCACCCCTTTCACCTGCGCCAGCTTGGGCGAGACGATGGTCGAGGCCAGGTCGTACATCTGCCCGCGGGTATAGGTATCCGAGGTCAGGGTGAGGATCATGATCGGCATGTCCGACGGATTCGCCTTGCGGTACGTCGGGTTGTTCGGCATTCCCGAGGGCAGCAGGCTCATGGCCGCGTTGATCGCCGACTGCACCTCGCGTGCGGCGCCATCGATGTCCTTGGACAGGTCGAACTGGATGATGATGGTGGTGTTGCCCAGGGAGCTGCTGGAGGTCATGTCGGTGACCCCGGCGATGCGCCCCAGCGAGCGCTCCAGCGGCGTCGCCACCGTGGAGGCCATGGTTTCCGGACTGGCGCCGGGCAAGGATGCCTGCACCAGGATGGTCGGGAAGTCGACGTTGGGCAGCGGCGCCACCGGCAGCAGGCTGAACGAGAGGATGCCGGCGAGCATCAGCGCCAGGGTCAGCAGGCTGGTGGCGACCGGGCGCAGGATGAACAGGCGCGATAAGCCGCCCATCAGCCACGCTCCGCCGGGTCGATGCTGTTCACGTCCAGGCCGTGGCGCTGCCGCCAGTTGGCCCAGCGCGCGGCCAGGCGGTCGAAGTACAGGTAGATCACCGGCGTGGTGAACAGCGTCAGCAGCTGGCTGACCAGCAGGCCGCCAACCATGGTCACGCCCAGCGGTTGGCGCAGCTCGGCGCCGGCACCGCCGGCGAGCATCAGCGGCAGCGCGCCCAGCAGCGCGGCCATGGTGGTCATCAGGATCGGCCGGAAGCGCAGCAGGCACGCCTGGTAGATCGCCTCATGGGGCGGCTTGCCCTCGTTGCGTTCGGCGTCCAGGGCGAAGTCGATCATCATGATCGCGTTCTTCTTGACGATGCCGATCAGCAGGATGATGCCGATGATCGCCACGATGCCGATGTCCTGCCCCGAGAGCATCAGCGCCAGCAGCGCGCCCACGCCCGCCGAGGGCAGCGTGGAGAGAATGGTCACCGGGTGGATGAAGCTCTCGTAGAGGATGCCCAGCACGATGTACATGGTGACGATGGAAGCCAGTACCAGCAGCAGGGTGTTGGACAGCGAGGCCTCGAACGCCTGGGCCGCACCACGGAAACTGCCCTGCAGGCTGACGGGCATTTCCATCTGCGCCTCGACGTCGCGGATCGCCTGCACTGCCTCGCCGAGGGCGACGCCCTTGGCCAGGTTGAAGGAGATGGTCGCGGCCGGGAACTGGGCGATGTGGTTGACCGCCAGCAGGGTGTGGCGCTCCTCGACCTTGGCCAGGCTCGACAGGCGCACCTGGGTACCGTCGCTGGATGGCACGTAGAGGTTCTCCAGCGACTGCGGGCCGATCTGGAATTCCGGCGCCACCTCCAGCACCACGCGGTACTGCGTGGCCTGGGTGAAGATGGTGGAGATCAGCCGCTGGCCGAAGGCGTTGTACAGCACGCTGTCGATGTTCGACAGGCTCACGCCCAGGCGCGAAGCAGTGTCGCGGTCGATGTTGATGTAGGCCTGCAGGCCCTTGTCCTGCCAGTCGGTAGCCACGTCGGCCAGCTCCGGCAGTTGCTGCAGGCGGTCCACCAGGCGCGGCACCCAGTCGGCGAGGACCTCCGGGTCGGCATCCTGCAGGGTGAACTGGTACTGGGTGCGGGCGATGCGGTCCTCGATGGTGAGGTCCTGCACCGGCTGCATGTACAGCTTGATGCCGGCGATCTGGTCCAGCTCCGGCTGCAGGCGATGGATCACCTCGCTGGCGGTCACGTCACGCTCGGCGTGCGGCTTGAGGTTGATCAGCAGGCGCCCGGTGTTGAGGGTGGCGTTGGTGCCGTCGACGCCGATGAACGAGGACAGGCTTTGCACCGCCGGATCCTTCAGCACGATCTTCGCCAGGTCCTGCTGGCGGCTGGCCATGGACTGGAACGAGATCGACTGCGGCGCCTCGGCGATGCCCTGGATCACCCCGGTGTCCTGCACCGGGAAGAAGCCCTTGGGCATGAAGAGGTACAGCGCCGCGGTGAGCACCACGGTGCCGATGGCCACCAGCAGGGTCAGCGGCTGATGGCGCAGCACCACGCGCAGGGCGGCGGCGTAGCGCTCGATCAGGTTGTCGATGAAGCGCCCGGCGGCGCGGGCGAAGCGCCCTTCCTTCTCCGGCTCGACGTGGCGCAGCAGCTTGGCGCTGAGCATCGGCGTCAGGGTCAGGGAAACGAAGCCGGAGATCAGGATCGCCACCGCCAGGGTGATGGCGAATTCGCGGAACAGCCGCCCGGCCACGTCGCCCATGAACAGCAGCGGGATCAGCACGGCGATCAGCGAGAAGGTCAGCGAGATGATGGTGAAGCCGATCTGCTTGGAACCCTTGAGCGCAGCCTCCAGTGGCGGGTCGCCCTTCTCCAGGTAACGCGCGATGTTCTCCACCATGACGATGGCGTCGTCCACCACGAAGCCGGTGGCGATGGTCAGCGCCATCAGCGTCAGGTTGTTGATCGAGAAGCCTGCGAGGTACATCACGCCGAAGGTGCCGATCAGCGACAACGGCACGGCGAAGCTGGGGATCAGCGTCGCGGAGATATTGCGCAGGAACAGGAAGGTGACCATCACCACCAGGCAGACGGCGAGGAACAGCTCGAACTGCACGTCCGCCACCGAGGCGCGGATGGTCGTGGTGCGGTCGGTGAGCACCGTCACTTCCAGGCTGCCGGGCAGGGTCGCCTGCAACTGCGGGAGCATCTTCTTGATGCTGTCGACCACCTCGATGACGTTGGCGCCCGGCTGGCGCTGGATGTTCAGCACCACCGCCGGCGAGGTGTTGGCCCAGGCGGCCAGGCGCACGTTCTCGGCGTCATCCTCGACGCTGGCCACGTCGCGCACGCGCAGCGGCGAGCCGTTCTTGTAGGCGATGATCAGGTCGCGGTAGGCGTCGGCGGACTTGAGCTGGTCGTTGGCGTCCAGGGTCGAGGAGCGGGTCGGACCGTCGAAGCTGCCCTTGGGGCCGTTGAGGTTGTTGTTGGTGACGGTGGTCTGCAGGTCCTGCAGGCTCAGGCCGGCGGCCGCCAGCGCACCAGGGTTGGCGCGGATGCGCACGGCCGGGCGCTGGCCGCCGCTGATGCTGACCAGGCCAACGCCGGAAATCTGCGAGATTTTCTGCGCGAGACGCGTGTCCACCAGGTCCTGGATCTGCGGCAGCGGCATGTCCGGGGACATCACCGCCAGGGTCAGGATCGGTGCGTCCGCCGGGTTCACCTTGCTGTACACCGGCTGGTTCGGCAGGTCCTTGGGCAGCAGGCTCTGCGCGGTGTTGATCGCCGCCTGGACTTCCTGCTCGGCGACGTCGAGGTTGATCTGCAGGCTGAACTGCAGGGTGATCACCGAGGCGCCACCGGAGCTGGTGGAGGACATCTCGTTCAGGCCGGGAATCTGCCCCAGCTGGTTCTCCAGCGGCGCGGTCACCGAGGAGGTCATGATGTCCGGGCTGGCGCCGGGGTACAGGGTCACCACCTGGATGGTCGGGTAGTCCACTTCCGGCAAGGCCGAGATCGGCAGGAAGCGGTAGGCGATGATCCCCGACAGCAGGATCGCCACCATCAGCAGCGTGGTGGCGACCGGCCGCAGGATGAACAGGCGGGACGGGTTCATTCGCTCTTACCGCTGTCCTGGACCGGGGTGTCCGAGCCAAAGGGCTTGGCGGTGGACTTGTCGCCCTCCTCGGTGGCGGCCGCACGGGCCTTCTCGTCGGAGGTGGCGATATTCATGCGGGTGCCGTCGCGCAGGCGGTCGGTGCCCTCGACGACCACGCGGTCGCCTTCCTTCAGGCCCTCGGTGACCACCACGCGCTCGCTCTCGCTGGTGCCCAGGGTGACCAGCTGGCGCTTGGCCTTGCTCTCCTCCCCCACCAAATAGACGTAGGTGCCGTCGTTGCCGCGCTGCACGGCGTTGGCCGGGATGGTCAGCACGCCCGGCAGGGTTTCGGCGAGCAGGCGCACGTTGACGAACTGGTTGGGGAACAGCTTGTGGTCGGCGTTCTCGAAGCCGGCCTTGAGCTTGACGGTGCCGGTGGTGGTGTCGATCTGGTTGTCCAGGGTCTTCAGCACGCCGGTGGCCAGGGTCTGGTTCTGGTTGCGATCCAGCGCCTCGACCGGCACCGGCTGGTTGCCATACAGCTCGCGGGCGATGGTGCCCAGTTGCTGCTGCGGCAGGCTGAACACCACGGAGATCGGCTTGACCTGGGTGATCACCACCAGCGGCGTGGTGTCGCCGGAGGTGACCAGGTTGCCCACGTCCACCTGGCGCAGGCCGACGCGACCGGCGATGGGCGCGCGCACCTGGGTGAACTCGAGGTTGAGCTTGGCGTCGGCGACCTGGCCCTGGTTGGTCTTCAGGGTGCCTTCGTACTGACGGACCTGGGCTTCCTGGGTGTCCAGGGTCTGCTTGGCGATGGAGTCCTCGGCATACAGGCCCTTGTAGCGGGCCAGGTCGATCTGCGCGTTCTTCAGTTGCGCCTGGTTCTGCAGCAGGGTGCCCTGGGCCTGATCCAGCGCGGCCTGGAACGGACGTGGGTCGATCACCGCGAGCACATCGCCGGCCTTCACTTCCTGACCTTCCTGGAACGGCACCTTGACCAGCTGGCCGCTGACCCGCGCGCGGACGTTGACGGTGTTGTAGGCCGTCACCGTGCCCAGTGCGTGGTAATGCACCGGCAGGTCACCCTTGACCACCGGCGCGACGCTGACGGTCACCGCCGTGCCGCCCTGCCCCGCGGCCATCTGCCCAGGACCCGGGCGCCCGCCACGTCCACCCTGGGCCGCCGGTGCTCCCGAAGACGTCGAGTGCAGCCACATGATCAGCCCCACCACGGCGGCGAACAGCAGCGCGGTGATGAGCCAGGGGCGCAGGGTGCGAAGTTTCGAGGGCGATCCGTTGCTTGCAGTCATGGGGCTTCGTCTTGTTGAAAAGGGGCTTGGCGCAAAAAAGTGAGAATAGCGAGGCTGAACGATAAGCACAGCAACGCCGCAGGCAAAGTCTCTTTACCCGCTATTTACCTTTGATTTACCGGGAGTTACGAATTGCCGGGGCATTGCGACCCGGAAATGGCGCGGGAGGTTCCCGCGCCATTGGAGCCTGTCCTGGAGGACTGGCCCGGCGCCCCTACGAGCGCAGCAGCATCAGGCCAGGGCGGCGATGGCGGCGGCGTAGTTCGGCTCGTCGGCGATCTCGCCGACCAGCTCGCTGTGCAGCACCTTGTTCTGCTCGTCCAGCACCACGACAGCGCGGGCAGCCAGGCCGGCCAGCGGGCCGTCGGCGATGGCCACGCCGTAGTTGGCGAGGAACTCGCGGCCACGCAGGGTGGACAGGTTCACCACGTTCTCCAGGCCTTCGGCGCCGCAGAAGCGCGCCTGGGCGAACGGCAGGTCGGCGGAAACGCACAGTACGACAGTGTTGGCCAGCTTGCTGGCCTCAGCGTTGAACTTGCGCACGGAGGTGGCGCAGGTCGGGGTATCGACGCTGGGGAAGATGTTCAGCACCTTGCGCTTGCCAGCGTAGGTTTCCAGGGTGACGTCGGACAGGTTGCCGGCGACCAGCGACAGGGCCGGAGCCTGTTCGCCTTTCTGCGGCAGCTTGCCGTCGACGGAAACCGGGTTGCCCTTGAGGGTGACTTGAGCCATTGCTTGGGTCCTTCTGTGAGGGATGGCGGCGCCGGCGGGTTGCCAGCGCCGCGGGAGGATTCGGGGCCGGGGCAGATGCTAGCACGACTTTCCCGAGCACAAGGCTCGGACATGCACCCGGGCCCTTCAGGATCGACAGCCCCGGGATCAACGGCCTCGCCCTCCCTCAGACCCGGCTCAGGCAGCAGCGGCCAAGGCAGCGCCCACGCAAGGCTGATCGTGGAACCCGCGCGGCAGGCGCTGGCTGCCCGGCATGGCGGCCAGGCGTTTTTCCCAGAAGCTGCGCCAGTCGTTGTGCACGGCGGCGGCGCGGGCCTTGCGCTGGGCACGGCGCGCGGCGTTGCGCGCATCGCGGCGGGCCTCCTTGTAGACCTCGGTGTTGCGGCAGCTCCGGCATTTCACCCGGTTCAGTTCGGTGGTGGATTCCAGGTGTTTGCCCGCGTGCCCGCAAGCCAGGTGCCCCTTGACCTTGTAGTGAGTGACCATCGCAGATTCTCCCTGTCCGGCGAGCGCACCCTCGCCGCTTGGCGGCGTCGCAGTCAGGCAATCGGTGCGTGCCGGCTGACTGCGACGTTCAGGGAGTTGGACGCGCCGCTGCGCGGGCAGGTTCGAAATTTCTCTCGTGCCGCCTCACTCCTCCAGATGGCAGACGCAGCACAGCTTGTTGCCATCCAGATCGCGCACATAGGCCCCGTAGTAGGTCGGCGAGTAATTCAGGCGCAGGCCCGGCGCCCCTTCGTCGACACCACCCAGCTGCACGGCGCGGGCATGGAAGCTGTCGACCTGGTGCCGGGTGCGCGCCTCGAAGGCAACCAGGCTGCCATTGCCGATACAGGCGGGCTGGCCGTCGATGGGCTCATAGACACAGAACACCACGTCACTGTCCGGGTGAGCGAAGATCGCCCGCTCAGGCGCATGGCGCTGCGCCTTGAGGACGATCCCCAGGGGGCCGAGCACCTTGCCGTAGAAGTCGATGGCGCGCGGCAGGTCATTGGTGCCGACGGTGATATGGCTGAACATGCCGCGCACCCTCCTCGCTCAACTACCGCGCCTGGTTACCAGCATGGGCGCGCTCGATGGCGGCCATGTCCAGCTTCTTCATGCCCATCACTGCCTGCAGCGTGCGGCTGGCCTTGGCCTTGTCCGGGTCGGCGACCATGTCGCCGACGTGGCGCGGGCAGATCTGCCAGGACACCCCGTAGCGATCCTTCAGCCAGCCGCAGATCTGCGCTTCCACCGGGCCGCCGGCGCCGAGCTTGTCCCAGAAATGGTCGATCTCCTTCTGGCTATCGCACATCACCTGCAGCGACAGCGCCTCGGTGAAGTTGAAGGCCGGTCCGCCGTTCAGCGCGATGAAGGTCTGGCCATCCAGCTCGAACTCCACCGTCAGCACCGAACCGGGCACACCGCCATGGCGGTCCTTCTCGGCTTCGGGGTAGTAGGCAGTCTGGACGATCCGCGAATTGGGGAAGATGGCGACATAGAACTCGGCCGCCTCCTCGGCCTTGCCGTCGAACCACAGGCAGGGGGTGACGCGTTGCAGGCTGGACATCGTGACTCTCCTGATTCTCGCGGTCGGCATGACCGCCATGCAGCTTGGTCGCCTGGGCGACGGCGGAATCGACAAGTCTAGGCGGACTTTCGCATTGCACCGGACGACCGGTCGGGCGGCATGTGGCAGCGGGGTGCGGGGTGCGGGGTGCGGAATCAGGGTAAGTGCCGCGAGCGATTGGACGCCTTTTGACTCCCTGTAAAGTCCTGCGCTGTGCTCACGCCCCTCTCCCCCGCCCTATCCCTGAAGGGAGAGGGAGCCGATCGGCGCGAGATATGGACTCACCGGCAGCCGGCGAGCGAGGTGCTATCAGAGCGCGCCGGACAGTCCCCTCTCCCTTCAGGGAGAGGGTTAGGGAGAGGGATTAGCGCCCAACCGCCCGAGCCCGTGCCTGGTGCAGCTTCTTGTAGCTCTCGATCAGGCGCAGGTGCTTGTCGAGGCCTTCCAGCCTGGTGCTGGTGGGCGTCAGGCCATAGAAACGCACGCTGCCGTCCAGCGAACCGAGCACCGCGTCCATGCGCTCATTGCCGAACATGCGGCGGAAGTTGGCTTCGAAGTCGGCCATCTCCAGTTCCTCGTCCAGGTGCACGTCCAGCGCCGCGTTGAGCGCCTGGTAGAACAGCCCGCGCTCGACGGTGTTGTCGTTGTACTGGAGGTACATCTCCACCAGTTCCTTGGCCGTCTCGAAGCGTTTCGCCACGAGGTTGATCAGCAGCTTCAGCTCAAGGATGGTCAGCTGGCCCCAGACGGTGTTGTCGTCGAACTCGATGCCGATCAGCGTGGTGATGTCGGTGTACTCGTCCACCTCGCAGGCTTCCAGACGCTTGAGCAGCGACTTGAGGCGGACGATGTTGAGGCTGTGCAGGTTGAGGATGTCCGAGCGGAACGCCAGTGCCTTGTTGGTGTTGTCCCAGATCAGGTCTTCCACCGGGTAGATTTCCGAGTAGCCCGGCACCAGGACACGGCAGGCGGTGGCGCCCAGGTGCTCGTAGACGGCCATATAGACCTCCTTGCCCTGCTCCTCGAGGATGCCGAACAGAGTCCGGGCTTCCTGCAGGTTCGAATCCTCACCATGGCCGGAGAAGTCCCACTCGACGAACTCGTAATCCGCCTTGGCGCTGAAGAAGCGCCACGACACCACGCCGCTGGAGTCGATGAAGTGTTCGACGAAGTTGTTCGGCTCGGTCAGCGCCTGGCTTTCGAAGGTCGGCTTGGGCAGGTCGTTGAGGCCCTCGAAGCTGCGGCCCTGGAGCAGCTCGGTGAGGCTGCGTTCCAGCGCCACTTCGAAGCTCGGGTGGGCGCCGAAGGAGGCGAACACGCCGCCGGTGCGCGGGTTCATCAGGGTCACGCACATCACCGGGAATTCGCCGCCCAGCGAAGCATCCTTGACCAGCACCGGGAAGCCCTGCTCCTCCAGGCCCTTGATGCCGGCGACGATGCCCGGGTACTTGGCCAGCACCTCTTGCGGTACGTCCGGCAGCGCCAGTTCGCCTTCGAGGATTTCACGCTTCACCGCGCGCTCGAAGATTTCCGACAGGCACTGCACCTGCGCCTCGGCCAGGGTGTTGCCGGCGCTCATGCCGTTGGAGAGGTAGAGGTTCTCGATCAGGTTGGACGGGAAGTACACCGTCTCGCCGTCGGACTGGCGCACGAACGGCAGCGAACAGATGCCGCGTTCGGTGTTGCCCGAGTTGGTGTCGTAGAGGTGCGAACCGCGCAGCTCGCCATCCGGGTTGTAGATCTCCAGGCAATACCCGTCGAGGATCTCCTCCGGCAACTCGTCCTTGGCACCCGGCTTGAACCAGCGCTCGTCGGGGTAGTGCACGAACGGCGCGTTGGCGATCTCCTCGCCCCAGAACTGGTCGTTGTAGAAGAAGTTGCAGTTCAGTCGCTCGATGAACTCGCCCAGCGCCGAGGCCAGTGCGCTTTCCTTGGTAGCGCCCTTGCCGTTGGTGAAGCACATCGGCGACTGCGCATCGCGGATGTGCAGCGACCAGACGTTGGGCACGATGTTGCGCCAGGAGGCGATCTCGATCTTCATCCCCAGGCCGGCGAGGATTTCCGACATGTTGGCGATGGTCTGCTCCAGCGGCAGGTCCTTGCCCTGGATATAGGTGCTGGCGCCGGCGGCGGTGCTCGGCATCAGCAGCGCCTGGGCGTCGGCGTCGAGGTTCTCGACTTCCTCGATGACGAAGTCCGGTCCGGTCTGCACCACCTTCTTCACGGTGCAGCGGTCGATGGAGCGCAGGATGCCCTGGCGGTCCTTCTCGGAGATGTCCGCCGGCAGTTCCACCTGGATCTTGAAGATCTGCTTGTAGCGGTTCTCCGGGTCGACGATGTTGTTCTGCGACAGACGGATATTGTCCGTGGGGATGTCGCGGGTCTGGCAGTAGAGCTTGACGAAGTAGGCCGCGCACAGCGCCGAGGAAGCCAGGAAGTAGTCGAACGGACCCGGTGCCGAACCGTCGCCCTTGTAGCGGATGGGCTGGTCGGCAATCACCGTGAAGTCGTCGAACTTGGCTTCGAGTCGGAGGTTGTCGAGAAAATTGACCTTGATTTCCATGCGGGCATTACCACGAAAAAGGAGAAAGCGAACTGCCCGGCATTATCCGGACAAAAGCGCCGCGGGGATATCCCGACGTGCCCGGCGCCGGTCGGGAAGCCTGTCGCGTGAAGGATTGGCAGTCGACACCCGGTCGGCTGCAGGCAGCCCGTACGGCCACCCTTGGGGTAAGATGCGCGGCTTTTGCGCCGCCCGGGCGCTCGTCCACGAGGAATCCACCGTGCTCACCTCCCAGGTCATCATCATTGGCGCCGGCGCCGCGGGACTGATGTGCGCCATGAGCGCCGCCGCGCGCGGTCGTCAGGTCCTGCTGATCGACCATGCCAACAAGGCCGGCAAGAAGATCCTCATGTCCGGTGGCGGGCGCTGCAACTTCACCAACATGTACTGCGAGCCGGCCAACTTCCTCTCGCACAACCCGCATTTCTGCAAGTCCGCGCTGGCGCGTTTCACCCAGTGGGACTTCATCGCCCTGGTGGCCAAGCACGGCGTGCCCTACCACGAGAAGAAGCTCGGCCAGCTGTTCTGCGATAACAAGTCCAGCGACATCCTCGGCCTGCTGCTGGACGAGTGCGAGCAGGCCGGCGTCGACCTGCGCCTGGACACCTCGGTCAGCGAGATCGCCCGCCTCGACGAAGGCGGCTACCAGCTGCAGACCAGCCTTGGCCTGATCCGCTGCGAATCCCTGGTGATCGCCACCGGCGGCCTGTCCATCCCGACCCTGGGCGCCACCGGCTTCGGCTACCAGGTCGCCCGCCAGTTCGGTCACAGCGTACTGCCGACCCGCGCCGGCCTGGTGCCCTTCACCCTCACCGACCCGCAGCTCAAGGCGCTGTGCACCGAGCTGTCCGGCACCTCGGTGGAGGACTGCCGCGTCAGCTGCAACGGCCAGAGCTTCGTCGAGAACATCCTGTTCACCCACCGCGGTCTCAGCGGCCCGGCGATCCTGCAGATTTCCTCGTTCTGGCAGCCCGGCGACACCGTCAGCATCGACCTGCTGCCGCGCATCGACCTGCCCGTCTGGCTCGTCGAGCAGCAGCGCGAGCGCCCCAACAGCGAACTGAAGACGCTGCTGGGCGAGCTGTTCACCAAGAAGATGGCCGGCCTGCTGGCCGAGCAGTGGTTCGTCTCCAAGCCGATGAAGCAGTACACGCCGGCCGAGCTGAAGGTGATCGCCGAGCGCCTGGGCGACTGGCAGCTGGTGCCCGCCGGCACCGAGGGCTACCGCACGGCGGAGGTCACCCTGGGCGGCGTCGATACCCGCGAGGTGTCCTCAAAAACCCTGGAATCGCTGAAATCCCCCGGCCTGTACTTCGTCGGCGAAGTGCTGGACGTCACCGGCCACCTGGGCGGCTTCAACTTCCAGTGGGCCTGGGCCTCGGGCTACGCGGCGGCGCAGTTCGTCTAGGGCAGACGCCCCACGCCGAGGCTTTCGAACGGTAGGACCGTAGGGCGCATAACCCGGAACGGGTTATGCGCCGATTGCCTCGCGGCGGATAACGCTGGCGCGTTATCCGCCCTACGATCTTCGCCCAGCATCGGCGCCCCCTGCAGGAGCGGGCCATGCCCGCGATCGCGCGCATGGCGCGCTCCTGCAGGTGAGCTCGATTTCAGAGGTTTACAGGCTGCTGGCAGCAAAGGACGCACGGCTGTCCGGATTCGCTCCCCCGCCCTCGTTGTCCCTCGAAGGCTGCGGATTTCCAATGGCAGGGAGCGCGACGCACCCCGCACCGCGCGTTGAAATCCCAGCCCAGGAGCCCGCCATGAGCCTCGACCTGAACGGCGTCAAAGTCCCCGACAGCGCCCTTGCCAAGGCCATCACCGAGATGGTCCGCGACAACGCCACCCCGCTGCTCTTCCACCATTCCTCGCGCGTCTACTACTGGGGCGCCCTGACCGGCGCGCGCAAGGAACTGAAGTACGATGCCGAGCTGCTCTACGCTGGCGCGATGTTCCATGACATGGGCCTGATGCCGCGCTACTGCAGCCAGTGCGAACGCTTCGAGGTGGATGGCGCCGACTGCGCCGCGGAATTCCTGCGCAGCCATGGCATCGCCGAAAGCGACATCGACACGGTGTGGACAGCCATCGCCCTGCACACCACGCCAGGCATTCCGCAGCACATGAAGCCGGAGATCGCCCTGGTCACCGCCGGGGTGGAAATGGACGTGCTGGGCATCGCCTACCCGCAGTTCCCCGACGCCCAGCGCGACGCCGTGGTCGCCGCCCACCCACGCGGCGGGCAGTTCAAGCAGGACATCCTGCAGGCCTTCTACGAAGGCATCAAAGGCAAGCCGGAAACCACCTTCGGCAACGTCAAGGCCGACGTGCTGGCGATGAAGGATGCGGACTTCGTGCGCGGCAACTTCTGCGAGGTGATCCTGAATTCCGCCTGGGCCAGCTAGGTCTTCGCGGCCACCGGCGAGCCCAACACACCGGGTTCGCCCAGCAGTTGCGTCAGCCACTGCATGAAGGCCCGCACCCGCTGCGGCAGGCGGCGATGGGCGTAGAGCAGGGAGATTTCCATGGGCGGCAACGGGATGTGCTCCAGCACCGCCACCAGGCGCCCTGCCTCCAGGTCATCGAGCACGCCATGGATCGGCACCTGGATGATCCCCAGCCCACCCATGGCCGCGCTTTCGTAGGCCTCGGCGTTGTTCACCGACAGCGCCCCGCCCATCGGCACGAAGCGCACCTCGCCGTGGTGCAGGTACTCGAAGCCCGGAGGCCGCGCGCCCAGTACCGTCACGTAGTGGATCAGCTGGTGTCCGGCGAGGTCGTCCAGTGTCTGCGGCACGCCGTGTTCGGCGAGATAGGACGGGCTCGCGCAGGTCACCTGCGGGAACTGCCCGAGGCTGCGCGCCACCACCGACGGATCGTTCACTGACCCGACCCGCACCACACAATCGAAGCCCTCGCGCACCAGGTCGACGCGGCGGTCGGTGCAACTCACCTCCAGCTCCAGCGCCGGATGCCGCGCGAGGAATTCGCCCAGGCGCGGCATCACCAGCTTGCGCGCCATCACCGTCGGCATGTCCACCCGCAGGCGGCCGCCGAGGGCTTCGTCTTCCTGTCGGAACAGGCCCTGCAACTCGTCGAGCTGGGCCAGCATGTCCTTGCTGCGCTCGTAGAGCACCAGGCCGTCCTGGGTTGCAGTGACACGCCGGGTGGTGCGTTGCAGCAGGCGTGTGCCCAGCAGTTCCTCCAGCGCCTGGATGTGTTCAGACACGGTGGAACGCGGCAGGCCGAGCTGCTCGCCGGCCTGGGTGAAGCTGGCCAGCTCGGTGACGCGGACGAAGGTGCGCAGCAGGTCGGGGCGGATCATGGGCGGTTCTCTCTGGGATGCGCCGCTTATTGTTCGGCGGTGCCGACCAGTATTTCCGATTCTCGCCGGTTTATCACCAGCCAATCGAACAATAAGCTTTCCCTCACTCCCAACCGCTCTCCCCTTACCAGACAGGAGCTTCGCCATGACCCGCAAGATTGCTCTCATCACCGGCGCCAGCCGTGGCCTTGGCCGCAACGCCGCCCTGCACCTCGCCGCTGCCGGCGCCGACATCATCGGCACCTACCGCAGCCAGGCCGACGAAGCCCAGGCCGTTGCCGCCGAAATCGAGCAGCACGGTGGCCGCGCGGTAATGCTGCCACTGGACGTGGCCGACAGCGCAAGCTTCGCCGCCTTCGCCGAGCAGGTCCGCACTACGCTGGGCGAGACCTTCGGCCGCCAGCACTTCGATTTCCTGGTGAACAACGCCGGCATCGGCCTCTACGGCAGCTTCGCCGAGACCAGCGAAGAGATGTTCGACCAGTTGCTGAACATCCAGCTCAAGGGCCCGTTCTTCCTGACTCAGAAGCTGCTGCCGCTGATCGCCGACGGCGGCCGCATCCTCAACGTCTCCAGCGGCCTGACGCGCTTCGCGCTGCCCGGCTACGCCGCCTACGCAACCATGAAGGGCGCCATGGAAACCCTGACCAAATACCAGGCGAAGGAGCTGGGCGCGCGAGGCATCGCCGTGAACATCCTCGCCCCCGGTGCCATTGAAACCGACTTCGGCGGCGGCCGTGTGCGCGACGACGCCGAGTTGAACAAACAGATTGCCGGCAACACCGCACTGGGCCGAGTCGGCCTGCCGGACGACATCGGCTCGGCGATCACCGCCCTGCTCTCCGACGGCGGCCGCTGGATCACTGGCCAGCGCATCGAAGCCTCGGGCGGGATGTTCCTCTAAACCCCACGACGGCATGACCTGGGCGTAGGAGCGGACTCCGTCTGCGATTGGCTTCCGGCGCGATGTGGAGCTATCGCGGACGGAGTCCGCTCCTGCGTAGCTCGCCAGTCCGCGGCACAGCGTCTGGCCCGCGGATCTTCTCAAAATCCACAACAAACCTTTACCGCGAAAAAACCTGCAACATTTTGTTACGGCCTCTAGTCTAAAAACGCGCGTGGAAAAGACGAAGCGCTGATTCGGCACAGGCCAGGGACCATTCCCGGCCAGCCGATCCGCACAGCGCCCCTTGCGGGCCGACTTCGCACCCCCGCTCCGCTCGACTGCCCCGGCACAGAGCGCACCACCGTGAACTGACCTGGCAAGACTCGTCCCTTCCCCCTCGACAACGAGCGGACAGGTATTGCCTCAGGAGCCGAAATGACCGAACACCCCAAGGGCTTCACCCGGCGCCAGCTGCTGAAGTCGTCCGCCGCCTCCCTCGCCGTCGGCGCTGCCGCCAGCGCCCAGGCTGCCACCGTGATCGGCACGCCGACATGGCTGCCCTTCGACCACAACGGCCCGCTGCACTACGACAGTCCGGGCTGGCAGTTCTTCACCGCCGAGGAAGCCACCGAGCTGGAAGCGATAGTCGAGCAGCTGATCCCCGCCGACGAGCTGAGCGTCAGCGGCAAGGACGCCGGTTGTGCGGTGTTCATCGACCGCCAGCTGGTGAGCGACTACGGCGATTTCGGCCGCCTGTACATGACCGGCCCCTTCACCCCCGGCACGCCGGCCCAGGCCGACCAGTCGCCGCTGGTGCCGCGCGAGCGCTACCGCATCGGCCTCGCCGCGCTGGGCAAGTACTGCCAGGGCAGGTTCCAGAAGCATTTCAGCGCCCTGCCCGGCGAGCAGCGCGACCAGGTGCTGACTGACCTGGAGAAAGGCGCCATCACCCTCGATGGCATCGACGCCAAGCTGTTCTTCCAGCAGGTGCTGGACAACACCATGGAAGGCTTCTTCGCCGACCCGATCTATGGCGGCAACCGCGACATGGTGTCGTGGAAGATGCTCGGCTTCCCTGGCGCGCGTTACGACTACCGCGACTACATCGCCCTGCACAACCAGAAGCTGGACCTCGTGCCGCTTTCCATCATCGGCAGCTCCGCCTGGACGAAAAAGGGATAACCACAGCATGGCCAAGAAACTACCCGCCACCGATGTGGTGGTCGTCGGACTCGGCTGGGCCGGCTCCATCATCGCCCATGAACTGGCCGACGCCGGCCTCAACGTCATCGGCTTCGAACGCGGGCCCTGGCGCGACACCGCCGCCGACTTCAACCTCGCCTCGGCGGCCGACGAGCTGCGCTACAACCGTCGCCAGGAACTGATGCTGCGCACCCGGCAGAACACCTGCACGATGCGCAACAAGGAAACCGAAACGGCCCTGCCGATGCGTTCCTGGGGCTCGTTCCACCCCGGCAACGGCACCGGCGGCGCCGGCAACCACTGGGCCGGCATCACCTTCCGCTTCCAGCCCGAGGAATTCCGCCTGGCCAGCCACCTGAAGGAGCGCTACGGCAAGGAAGTGCCCGAGGAGCTGACGCTGCAGGACTGGGGCACCACCTGGGAGGAAATGGAGCCGCACTACGACGCCTTCGAGCGCCTGGCCGGGGTTTCCGGCAAGGCCGGCAACCTCAATGGCAGCCTCGTCGAGGGCGGCAATCCCTTCGAAGGCGCGCGCTCGCGCGAGTACCCCAACCCGCCCACCGCGCAGACCTACGCCCCGACCCTGTTCGCCGAGGCCGCGCGCAACCTGGGCTACAAGCCCTTCCCGGTGCCCTCGGCGCTGGCCTCCCAGGGCTACACCAACCAGCTCGGGGTGACCATGGGGCCGTGCACCTTCTGCGGCTTCTGCACCAACTACGGCTGCGCCAACTATTCCAAGGCCAGCGCCATCGTCAACGTGATGCCGGCGCTGATCCGCAAGCCCAACTTCAGCGCCATGACCAACTCCGAAGTGCTCAAGGTCACCCTCGACAGCACGGGCAGCCGCGCTACCGGCATCGTCTATGTCGACTCCAGTGGCGAGGAATGGGAACAGCCGGCAGACATCGTGGTGGTCGCCGCGTTCATCTTCGAGAACGTGCGGCTGATGCTGCTCTCCGGGGTCGGTGAGCCGTACAACCCGATCGCCAACACCGGCACCACCGGGCGCAACTTCGCCTACCAGACGGCCAACAGCGTGAAGCTGTTCTTCAAGGACAAGAACTTCAACCCCTTCATCGGTGGCGGCGCCATCGGCATGGGCATCGACGAGTTCAACAACGACAACTTCGACCACTCCGGGCTCGGCTTCGTCGGCGGCGGCAGCACCCGCGTGACGCCCATCGGCGCCGCGCCCATCGACTCGCGCCCGACGCCGCCGGGCACCCCGACCTGGGGCGCGAAGTGGAAGAAGGCCACGGTGGAAAGCTACCTGAGCAACATGTCCATCGGCTGCGAAGCCAGCAGCTACACCACCCGCGGCAACTACCTGTCGCTGGACCCGAACTACAACGATCCCCACGGCCGTCCGCTGCTGCGCATCACCTTCGACTTCCCGGAGAACGACTTGCGCATGGCGCAGTACTGCACCGACAAGGTCGCCGAGATCGCCCGCAGCATGAATCCGCAGCAGATAGTCCCGGCGCCGCGCAAGGGCCCCTGGTCCAACACCTCGTACCAGTCCTCGCACATCGTCGGCGGCTTCATCATGGGCGCCGACCCGAAGAACAGCTCGGTGAACAAGCACCTGCAGGTCTGGGGCGTGCCCAATCTGTTCGTGGTCGGCTCTTCGGCCTTCCCGCAGAACCCCGGCTACAACCCCACCGGCACCGTCGGCGCACTGGCCTTCAAGGCCGCCGATGCGATCCGCCGGCTGTACCTGAAACGCCCTGGGGAGATGATCAGCGCATGAAGACTCTCCTCTCCCTCGGCACCCTCGCCTTGCTCGGCCTCAACCTGCAGCCAGCCTTCGCCGGAACGGCAGCGGACTCCTACAACCTGGTGGAAAAAGGCCGCTATCTCGCCGTGCTCGGCGACTGCACCGCCTGCCACACGGTGCCCGGCCAGGCGCCCTTCGCCGGTGGCGTGGCCATCGAGACGCCGTTCGGCAAGCTGGTGGGTGCCAACATCACGCCCGATGCGGAAACCGGCCTCGGCCGGTGGAGCTTCGACGACTTCCAGGCAGTGATGTCCACCGGCCACGGGCGCAACGGCAAGCGGCTGTACGGCGCCATGCCCTTCACCGCTTACACCAAGGTGCGCCGCGAGGACAACCTGGCGCTCTGGGCCTACCTGCAAACCCTGGAGCCGGTGCGCAACCCGGTGGAAAGCAACCAGTTGCCCTTCCCCTTCAGCGTGCGCACCAGTCTGATCGGCTGGAACTGGCTGAACTTCACCCAGGGCGAATTCGTGCCCTCGCCGGACAAGTCGGCGCAGTGGAACCGCGGCGCCTACCTGGTGGAAGGCCTGGGCCACTGCGGTACCTGCCACACGCCGAAGAACCTGATCGGCGGTGACGACAACGAGCGCTTCCTCGCCGGCGCCAACCTGCAGGGCTGGGTCGCCCCGGACATCACCGCCAACCCGCACAGCGGTATCGGCCAGTGGAGCACCGAGGACCTCGTGCAATACCTGAAGACCGGCGCCAACCGCTTCGACATCGCCTCCGGCCCCATGGCCGAAGCGGTGGAGAACTCGACCCAGCACTGGCGCGACGAAGACCTGCTGGCCGTGGCGGTGTACCTCAAGGACGGCGCGGCCGACAAATCGGCAACGACACCGCTGGCGGCCAGCGACGCAGCGATGGTCGCGGGCAAGGCGATCTACGCCGACCGCTGCTCCGCCTGCCACGTGGGCAACGGTGCCGGGGTGAAGAACCTGTTCCCGACCCTCGCCGCCGCACCGCTGGTCAACAACGACGACCCGACCTCGCTGATCCGCGTGGTGCTGGCCGGCAGCCGGGCCGGTGGCACCGATGCTGCACCCACCTCGCCGGCCATGCCTTCGTTCGCCTGGAACCTCGATGACGAGAAGGTCGCCAACGTGCTGACCTACGTGCGCAACGCCTGGGGCAACGCGGCGGCGCCGGTGACCGCCGGCCAGGTGGCGGACCTGCGCAAGGAGCTGGCGCAGTAAGCGGCAATGAACGTGGGAGCGGACTCCGTCCGCGATTGGCTTCCGGCGCGATGTGGAGCTGTCGCGGACGGAGTCCGCTCCTGCGAATCCTGAAAGTGCAGCGTCACTTCAGATGCCGTTCGGCGGCGATCTCCGGCAGGTCGGTGCGGCGCAGGTAGGTCAACAGCGCCTCGTTGAGATTCAGGCGGTCGTGGATGTTCTGCTCGGCGAGGATCTGCAGGCACTCGCGGCTCAGGGTCATGACCACCCCGTTCTTCTGCGCCCAGACAAACTCGCAGGCGGGACGGATGCTGTCCTCGGCCACGTCCATGCCGAAGGAATCCTCGCTGAAACGCACGATGTACTTGCCGGTCTTGAGGTTGAAACCGACGAAGCCGGACAGCCCGTCGGCGGCGTTGCAGATATCGCTGGAAGTGATGGCCATGCTGCCCCCTGGATTTGTTCTGTTATGGATTCGCACGCAGGAGGTGCCCGCTTCTGTGAGCGGGTGAACTTCGGATTCTGACAGCCTTGCCGGCGTCTGCTCAGGGGCCGGTTGTCGCACCCGCCACTGTTGCCCCGTCAACACTTGCCCAGCAGCATTGCGCCGCACGGAACACCCGCCGCTGTCCGCACCCGATGCCAAGCTGCTGATCCGCCGGGAATTTCCCCGCGTGGCATGGCTTTCGCTCTGCACAGCCTGCGGCACCTTCGCCGCTGTGCAGCCCCGAGGAGCCCGAACCATGAGCCAACAACCGATCCGCTTCGCCTACTGGGTCCCGAACGTCAGTGGCGGCCTGGTGGTCAGCAAGATCGAGCAGCGCACTCACTGGGACATCGACTACAACCGCCAGCTCGCGCGCATCGCCGAGGAGGCCGGGTTCGACTACGCGCTGACGCAGATCCGCTTCACTGCCGGCTACGGCGCCGAGTACCAGCACGAGTCGGTGGCCTTCAGCCACGCGCTGCTGGCCGCCACCGAAAAGCTCAAGGTGATCGCTGCCATCCTCCCCGGCCCGTGGACGCCCGCGCTGGCGGCCAAGCAACTGGCGACCATCGACCAGCTCACCGGCGGGCGCATCGCGGTGAATATCGTCAGCGGCTGGTTCAAGGGCGAGTTCCAGGCCATCGGCGAACCCTGGCTGGAGCACGACGAGCGCTACCGCCGCTCGGAGGAATTCATTCGCGCCCTGAAGGGCATCTGGACCCAGGACAACTTCAGCTTCCACGGCGACTTCTACCGTTTCCACGACTACAACCTGAAGCCCCGGCCGTTGCAGCGCCCGCACCCGGAAGTCTTCCAGGGCGGCAGCTCGCGGGCCGCGCGCGACATGGCCTCACGGGTCTCCGACTGGTACTTCACCAACGGCAACAGCGTGGAGGGGATCAAGGCGCAGGTGGATGACATCCGCCAAAAGGCCGCGGCCAACGGGCACGCGGTGAAGGTCGGGGTGAACGCCTTCGTCATCGCCCGCGATACCGAGGAGGAAGCCCGCGCGGTGCTCGCCGAGATCATCGACAAGGCCGACCCGGAAGCGGTGAACGCCTTCGGTCACGCCGCGAAACAGGCTGGCGCCGCCTCGCCCGAAGGCGAAGGCAACTGGGCGAAATCCAGCTTCGAGGACCTGGTGCAGTACAACGACGGCTTCAAGACCAACCTGATCGGCACGCCGCAGCAGATCGCCGAGCGCATCGTCGCGCTCAAGGCGGTGGGCGTGGACCTGGTGCTGGCGGGCTTCCTGCACTTCCAGGAAGAAGTGCGCTACTTCGGCGAGAAGGTGCTACCACTGGTGCGTGAGCTGGAGCAGAAGAAGGCGCGACAGACCGAGGCGGCCTGACTCCGGCGCTGCCCTGTAGGAGATTCTATGTCTACCCCACCGTATCGGCCGTAGGCCGATACGGCTGTTGAGTCTTCATCAGAGCAAAGGCAATCCGGGCCAGTTTG
>NZ_JALJXP010000020.1 GCF_024170165.1 Pseudomonas nitroreducens
CCGCGAAGGGCCATCCCTGGCCCATCGCGGCTCTCGCGACATCCATGTCGCTCAACCCCTGAAACTCCGCTTCAACGAGGCCTCCTGAACGGGGCAGTCGGAGTACGCGGCTGTTTCTCTGGAAGTCCTCCAGAGCCAAAGCCAAATCTGGAACTGGGGCGGGTGTGCGGCTCTTCGTAGGAGCGAGCTTGCTCGCGAACAGCTCTTGGCTCCTGCACTTTGTTTTGACGTCTTCCAGAAAAATACCCGCCGCGCCGAAGTGCCCCTTTCAAGAGGCCGAAGGTGATCGGGGTTTCAGGGGTCGCCCGAGGGGGCGAAACAGGAAGTCCGCGTGCACGCCGAAGCGGCGCAGAACACCCAATCCCAAAGCATCGCGGACAAAGTCCGCTCCTACGTATACCGAAACGACAGTGCCGGCCTTTAGGAGCGCCCCATGGACGCGATTGCGGTCATGGCCGCTCCTACAGGTCCTGAAAGAAAAACGGGGCTCAGATCAGCCCCGTTTCCTCGTCGTCATTGATCAGCCGGGTCAGCCCGCCCAGGGCTTCACGCGCCTGGGTCCGGTTGAGCAGCTTGGAGCGCGCCGCCGGCGGCAGGTCGGTGATGCGGATCACGCCCTTGGTGATCAGCACCGAGATCAGGTCTTCCAGTACCCGGATCATGTCCAGGTCGCTCTGCTTGAGTTGCAGCAGGCTGCTTTCGGCCGCCCAGGCCTGGATGTCCGGGTGGTCCGCCGGCAGGGTGCCGGTCATTCCGTCGAACTCGGCGTCCTCGACGCGCGAGATTCTCCCCTCGGCGTTGCGCTGGATGTACAGCATCGACCGTCCCCATTTCTCGTGATGTGAAGGAACGACAGCGGTGCCACCCCGAAGGGTAGCCCCGCTGTCGTCGTGTCAGAGCCTGACCGTTTGGAAGCCTGGCGGCAACCGCGGATCAGTGATGCTCAGTCTTGACCACCGGGTCGGAACCCGCCACCAGCTTGTTGACGATCTCGGTGGAAGTCGAGCCGTAGGCGGAGAGATCGACCCCGCTCAGCTTGATGGTGACGTCTGCGGCCCCGCCATTGTTGATCTGCCCGGTGGTGCTCACCTGCAGGGTCGAGGTCGTGGTGTCCACCTTCAGGTAGCTGAGGATGTCGTTGTGCGCGGTCTCCGGTAGCAGGTCGCTGATGTCGATGCGGTCGCCTTCACCGGCCTTGAAGTCGGTGATGGTGTCGTTGCCGAGATCCCCGGCCTTCCAGATGAAGGTGTCGGCACCTGCACCGCCGGTGAGGATGTCGTCGCCCTTGCCGCCAGTGAGCTGGTCGTCGCCGGTGCCGCCGAAGAGGATGTCGTTGCCATTCTCGCCGAACAGGAAGTCGTTGCCGCCCTGGCCGTAGAGGATGTCATTGCCATCGCCGCCATACAGGTGGTCGTTGCCGCCACGGGTATCGCCCTCGACGTTGAACAGTGCGTGGTTGGCCTTGATGTAGTCGTACATCTCGTCGCTGGTGGCGGCGTGGCCGTTCTTCAGCTCGAGGAAGGCCGACAGTGCGCTGACACCCGAGCCCGCCGGCATGTCGGCCGGTTTGGCCGGGTTGCCGTTGACGCCCCAGGGCAGGTTATCGGTGTTGATGGTGTCACCGAAGATGATGTCGTCACCCGCGCCGCCGGTGATGGTGTCATGGCCCGAGGGCGCCAGTTCGGTGGAGGTGGAGCCGCCATGCAGCGCGGCGGTGAGGTCGCTGGCCTGCTTGACGATGTCCACCTGGCCGACCGGGGCATAGGTGTTGACGATCTGCTTGAGGTTGTCGAGGGTGATGCTCGCGGTGCCGGAAGTGGTGTTGTCGGTCAGTACGAAGTCGATGCGATAGGTACCTTCGCCCACGGTCTTGTCGGTGGTGTAGGTGGTGTTGCTCGACGTGGAAGTCAGCGTGTGCGTTTCTACCTGCGTCCAGGCGCCGTCGACGTACTGCTTCAGCGTCCAGGTGAAGGTGTCGCCGCTGCGCATGCTCTCGGTGAAGTCGAAGCTGAAGCTCGAGGTGGTGTTCTTGGCGACGGTCAGGTCCGAGGTGATAGCCGTGCTCGAACCGGCCGCACTGGTGTCGGTCATGTTCAGCTTGTTGCCCGAGATGCCGACCGAGCCGGTAGAGCTCTTGCTCAGGGTCCAGCCCGGCAGCGCGCTGTTGTTGTCGAAGGTGAACAGCGTGTTGGTCGCGGTGCTGTAGACCGTGCCGATGCCGGTGACATTGGTATTGTCGAAGTACTTGAGCGTGCTCTCGTTGACACTGGTGCCGATGCCGATGGCGCGGACCTCGCTGAGCGCCGACAGGCTGGCGAAGGCCTGGGTGGTGTTCTGCATCAGCGAGCCGTTGCCGCTGGACTCGGTCGGGTCACCGTCGGTGAGGAACAGGGTGATGTTCTCGTAGCCGTTCTTCTGGGTGTTGAACCAGCTGACTGCCTGGCCGAAGGCTTCCTGGTAGTCGGTGCCGCCGACGGCTTGCAGGCCCTGGTTCTGGGACTGGCCGATGGCGTTGACCAACTGGTTGATGTTGGCGTCGGACAGGTGGGCGATGTCGACTTTCAGGCTGGCGGTGCTCTGGAAGCCGATCAGGGAGATGTTGATGATCCCGTCATGGCCCTTGAGCTCGTTGGCCAGGCTGATCAGCGCATCCTTCACCAGCTTCATCCGCGAGTTGGCGTAGGCCGCGCCGGACTGGCCGGCGAGGTTGTAGGCCATGCTGCCGGAGGTGTCGACCACCAGGGCGATGTTGTAATTGGTGCCGCCCTGGGTGAGCGTCTTGATGCCGCCGACGTCGCCGAGGATCACGTCATCGCCCGAGCCGCCGGTGAGGGTGTTGTCGCCGTTGGGGTTGGTGGACGGGATCTGCACCTGACCGACGTGGATGTCGAAGCCGTAGGTCGGCGAAGTGTCGACGCCGCCGTTGGCCACGCCACCGCTGTCCTGCACGGCGAAGCTGAAGTGCGCGTTGGAACCCGAAGCGTCCGGTACGAAGGTCAGCTTGCCGGCGGCAATGTCACTGGCGCTGACGGCCTTGCCGGCACTGATGGCCTGGCCGTTGAGCAGCAGGGTGCCGGAGTCCGGCAGGGCCTTGATCAGGATGTTCTGCAGGCTGTGGTTCTGGCCGTTGGCGGAGTCCGCGGTGTCGCTGAAGGCGAAGTCCTTGGTGCCGAAGGTGTAGGTCTTGCCGGCGTAGATGCTGGCCGAAGCGTCCGCCGACAGCGGCGCATCGTTTACCGGGGTGACGTTGAAGGTCAGGGTGCTGGACGAGCTGGAGAAGCCGTCGTGGCTGTCCTGCACCGAGAACTTCAGGGTCGCGTAGGCATTGCCCGCGGCGTTCGCCACCGGGGTGTAGACCAGGCTGGCGAGCAGGCTGACGGCGATCACCTGGCCGGCGGTCACCGACTGGCCATTGAGGGTCAGGCTGCCGGCAGTGGGCAGGTTGTCGATGCGGATCGCCTTGAGCGTGTCGCCGGCGTCCTTGTCGCTGAAGCCGAAGTCGCTGGCGCTGAAGCTGCGCTTGCCGTCTTCGTTCAGGGTCACGCTGCTGGCGGTGGCGGTGGGCAGGTCGTTGCTGCCGGTCACGGTGATGGTCACGGTGGCCGGTGCGCTGACGGCGCCCTGGGCGTCCTTGGCGGTGTAGGTGAAGGTCACCTGGCGCGATTCACCGACGTTGAGCGAGTCGAAGTCGGTGCCCGGGTTGAACACGTAGCTGCCGTTGGCGTTGAAGGTGAGGGTGCCGTTGCCGGCGCCGACGTTCTGTACCAGGGCATAGCCGTTGGGGTTGACCGCGCTGTCGATGTCGGTAGCCGCCGGGACCTGGCCGTTGAGCGTGCTGTTCTCGCCGGTGGTCTGCAGGTCGTTCTTGGCTTCCGGCGCATCGTTCACCGCGTTGACGCCCACGGTGACGGTGGCGGTGCTGGTGCCGCCGTGGCCGTCGCTGATGGTGTAGGTGAAGCTGCCGCTGCCGTTGAAGTCCTTGGCCGGGGTGAAGACGACGTTGCCGCCCTCGAGCTTCACGCTGCCGTTCACCGCGTTCTGCACGCTGACGATGGTCAGGCTGTCGCCGTCCACGTCGCTGTCATTGCCCAGCAGGGTCTGCGGAGCGATGGTCAGCGCGGTGTCCTCGTTGGTCACCAGCTCGCCCACGGTGTGGGTCAGCGCGGTGCCGCCGACGGTGGCGTAGGTGCCGTTCTGCGGACGCATTTCCACCTGCAGCTGGGCCTGGCCACCCTGATCCCAGTAGACGATCTCGATGCTGTGGCTACCGCTCTGGGCGATGGTGAACACCGCCGATTCACGGCCTGTCGGGCTCTGGATGTTGTCGTACTTGAAGACTTCCACGCCATCGATCTTGATGCTGAAGCCATCGTCGGCGTTGACCCGCAGCTGGTAGTTGCCGGCGTTGAGGTTGATCGCGCCGGTCAGCTGGATGATCGCATCGGAGGTGTTCGCCGGGTCGGTGTTCAGCGAGCCGGCGTCGTTGCCGAGGAACTTCTGCAGGTTGCCGTCGCCGCCCAGGTCGCCGCCGCTGAGGTTGTAGTTCAGCGTGGTGGAGGTGAAGGTGGCGCTCGGGTTGTGCCCGGCCATGAAGCTGGTCACCTGGCTCAGGCTGATCAGGTTGGTGCCATCGGGGCCTTCGTTGTAGCCCCAGTAGTTGCCCTTCAGGCCGCTGACGGTGAAGTTGTCGTTCACCGCCACCGGGGCGTCGTTCACCGGCGTCACGTTGAAGGTGATCTTGTTCGGCGTGGTGTCGTAGGTGTTGCTGCTGTCCTTCACCGAGAAGGTGAAGTTGGCGTAGTTGTTGCCGTTGGCGTTGGCGGCCGGGGTGAATACCAGCTTGCCGAGGTCGGCGGCGTCGATCACCTGGCCTGCGCTCACGGCGTTGCCATTGAACTTCAGCGTGCCATTGGTGGGCAGGCTGTCGATGCGCACGCCACTCAGGGTGTCGCCGGCGTCCACGTCGCTGAAGCCGAAGTCGGCGGCAGTGAAGCTGCGGCTGCTGTCTTCGTTCAGGGTGATGGTGTTGTCGGTGCCATTGGGGGCGTCGTTGCTGCCATTGACGGTGATGGTAATGGTCTTCGGATCGCTGAGCGCGCCGGCATCGTCCTTCGCCTGGTAGGTGAAGGTGACGGTTTCGCTCTGGCCGGTGGCCAGGTGGTCGAAGGCCGTGCCCGGGTTGAAGGTGTAGCTGCCGTTGGCGTTGAAGACGAGGCTGCCCTTGCCCTGGGCGACATCGGTGGTCAGCTGGTAGCCGACCACGGTGCCGTCGATGTCGGTGGCGGTTGGGACCTGGCCGTTGAGAACGGTGTTCTCTCCGGTGGACGCGGTGCCGTCGACGGCAACCGGGCGGTCATTGGTGCCGGTGACGTCGATGGTGATGGTTTTCGGATCGCTCAGTGCGCCGTTGTTGTCCTTCGCCTGGTAGGTGAAGGTCACGGTTTCGTGAGCGCCGGCGGCCAGATGATCGAAGGCCGTGCCCGGGTTGAAGGTGTAGCTGCCGTTTGCGTTGAAGGTCAGGGTGCCTTTGCCAGCGGCGACGTTGGTGGCGAGCTGGTAGCTGGCGATGGTGCCGTCGACGTCGGTGGCGACCGGGACCTGGCCCTGGAGCACGGCGTTCTCGCCGGTGCTCTGGGTATCGGCGTAGGCAACCGGCGCATCGTTGGTGCCGTTGATGGTGACGGTCACGTTGCTGCTGGTGCCGTCGGCGGCTTTCACGACGAAGGTCTCGGTGAGGTGTTCGCCAGCCTTCAGTTCGTTGAAGGCGGAGTTGGCCACATAGGTCCAGGTGCCGTCGGTGGCGATGCTGAACTTGCCGTTGGTGCCGACGGTGTTGGTCTGCGCCTGGAAGACCGCCGGGCTGTCGACGTCGTTGACGATCAGCTTGCCGCCGATGGTCACCGGGGCGTTGGTTTCGTCCGCACTGCCGCTGGTCTGGCCGGTGATCACGGCGGCGTCGTTGGTGCCGGTGACGGTGATGGTGACGGCCTTCGGGTCACTCAGTGCGCCGTTGTTGTCCTTCGCCTGGTAGGTGAAGGTGACGTCCTGGGTCTGGCCCGCCGCCAGGTAGTCGAAGGCGGTGCCCGGGTTGAAGGTGTAGCTGCCATCGCTGTTGAAGGTCAGCGAGCCCTTGCCGCCGCCGATACCGGTGGCCAGCTGGTAGCTGGCGATGGTGCCGTCGACGTCGGTGGCGACCGGAACCTGGCCCTGGAACACGGTGTTCTCGCCGGTGCTCTGGGTATCGGCATAGGCAACCGGCGCATCGTTGGTGCCGTTGATGGTGACGGTCACGTTGCTGCTGGTGCCGTCGGCCGCTTTCACGATGAAGGTCTCGACGAGGTGTTCGCCGGACTTCAGTTCGTTGAAGGCGGAATTGGCCACGTAGGTCCAGGTGCCGTCGGTGGCGATGCTGAACTTGCCGTTGGTGCCAACGGTGTTGGTCTGCGCCTGGAAGCTGGCCGGACCGTCGATGTCGGTGACGTTCAGCTTGCCGCCGATGGTGACCGGGGCGTTGGTTTCGTCGGCGCTGCCGCTGGTCTGGCCGGTGATCACGGCGGCGTCGTTGGTGCCGGTGACGGTGATGGTGACGGTCTGCGGATCGCTCAGCGCGCCATTGTTGTCCTTCGCCTGGTAGGTGAAGGTCACGGCTTCGCTCTGGCCGGCGGCCAGGTGGTCGAAGGCAGCGCCCGGATTGAAGCTGTAGCTGCCGTCGGTGTTGAAGGTCAGGGTGCCTTTGCCGGCGGCCACGCTGGTGGTCAGCTGGTAGCTGGCGACAGTGCCGTCAACGTCGGTGGCAGTCGGAACCTGGCCGTTGAGAACAGTGTTCTCTTCGGTGGTCTTGCTGTCGGCGTAGGCGACCGGCGCGTCGTTGGTGCCGATGAGGGTCACGGTGACGCTGGTGCTGGTGCCGTCGGCAGCCAGGACGGTGAAGGACTCGCTCTGGTGCTCGCCGTCCTTCAGCTCGTTGTAGGCCTCGTTGGTGACGTAGCTCCAGGTGCCGTCAGCGGCGACGCTGAACTTGCCGAAGGTGCCGGCGGTGTTGGTCTGCACCTGGAAGCTGGCCGGGCCGTCGACGTCGCTGATGTCCAGCTTGCCGTCGATGGTGACCGGGGCGTTGGTTTCATCGGCGCTGCCGCTGGTCTGGCCGGTGATCACCGCTGCGTCGTTGGAGCCGTTGACGGTGATGGTGATGGTCTGCGGATCGCTCAGCGCGCCATTGTTGTCCTTCGCCTGATAGGTGAAGGTCACGGCTTCGCTCTGGCCGGCGGCCAGGTGGTCGAAGGCGGCACCCGGATTGAAGCTGTAGCTGCCGTCGGTGTTGAAGGTCAGGGTGCCTTTGCCGGCGGCCACGTTGGTGGTCAGCTGGTAGCTGGCGACGGTGCCGTCGATATCGGTGGCGACCGGGACTTGCCCGTTGAACACGGCGTTTTCGTCGGTATTGACGGTGTCGGCAAACGCCACCGGCTTGTCGTTGGTGCCGACGATGTTCACGGTGACGGTGGTGCTGGTGCCGTCGAAGGCCTTCACGGTGAAGGTGTCGGTCAGGGTCTGGCCGTCCTTCAGCTCGTTGTAGGCTTCTTTGGCGGTGTAGACCCAGGCGCCGTCGCTGCCGAGGTTGAAGGTGCCGTACTGGCCGGTGCTGCTCTGTGCCTGGAAGCTTTCCGGGCTGTCGACGTCACTGATGCTCAGCTGGCCATTGGTGGTGACCGGGGCGTCGGTCTCGTACACGTTGGCCGTGGACAAGCCGCCGATGACGGCTGCGTCGTTGCTGCCGGTGACGGTGATGGTGATGGTCTGCGGATCGCTCAGCGCGCCATTGTTGTCCTTCGCCTGGTAGGTGAAGGTCACGGCTTCGCTCTGGCCGGCGGCCAGGTGATCGAAGGCAGCGCCCGGATTGAAGCTGTAGCTGCCGTCGCTGTTGAAGGTCAGGGTGCCTTTGCCAGCCGCCACGTTGGTGGTGAGCTGGTAGCTGGCGACGGTGCCGTCAACGTCGGTGGCAGTCGGAACCTGGCCGTTGAGAACGGTGTTCTCTTCGGTGGTCTTGCTGTCGGCGTAGGCGACCGGCGCGTCGTTGGTGCCGATGAGGGTCACGGTGACGCTGGTGCTGGTGCCGTCGGCAGCCAGGACGGTGAAGGACTCGGTCTGATGCTCGCCGTCCTTCAGTTCGTTGAAGGCCTCGTTGGTGACGTAGCTCCAGGTGCCGTCAGCGGCGACGCTGAACTTGCCGAAGTTGCCGGCGGTGTCGGTCTGGACCTGGAAGCTGGCCGGGCCGTCGACGTCGGTGACGTTCAGCTTGCCGTCGATGGTGACCGGGGCGTTGGTTTCGTCGGCGCTGCCGCTGGTCTGGCCGGTGATCACCGCTGCGTCGTTGGAACCGTTGACGGTGATGGTGATGGTCTGCGGGTCACTCAGCGCACCGTTGTTGTCCTTCGCCTGGTAGGTGAAGGTCACGGCTTCGCTCTGGCCGGCGGCCAGGTGATCGAAGGCAGCACCCGGATTGAAGCTGTAGCTGCCGTCGGTGTTGAAGGTCAGGGTGCCTTTGCCGGCGGCCACGTTGGTGGTCAGCTGGTAGCTGGCGACGGTGCCGTCAACGTCGGTGGCAGTCGGGACCTGGCCGTTGAGAACGGTGTTCTCTTCGGTGGTCTGGCTGTCGGCGTAGGCGACCGGGGCGTCGTTGGTGCCGTTGACCGTGATGGTGATGGTCCGCGGATCGCTCAGCGCGCCGTTGTTGTCCTTGGCCTGGTAGGTGAAGGACACAGTTTCGCTCTGGCCGGCAGCCAGGTGATCGAAGGCGCTACCCGGGTTGAAGCTGTAGCTGCCGTTGGCGTTGAAGGTCAGGGTGCCCTTGCCGGCGGCGAGGTTGCTGGCGAGCTGGTAGCTGGCGATGGTGCCGTCGACATCGGTGGCGGTCGGGACCTGGCCGTTGAAGACCGTGTTCTCCCCGGTGGTTGCGGTGCCATCGAAGGCCACCGGCGCGTCGTTGGTACCGACGATGTTCACGGTCACGGTGGCGCTGGTGCCGTCGGCGGCCTTCACGGTGAAGGTGTCGGTGTAGGTCTGGCCAACCTTCAGTTCGTTGTAGGCGCTGCTGGCGACGTAGGTCCAGTTGCCGTCGGTGCCGAGGTTGAAGGTGCCGTACTTGCCGGCCACGTTGCTCTGCGCCTGGAAGGTTTCCGGGCCGTCGACGTCGCTGACGTTGAGCTTGCCACCGGTGCTGACCGGCGCGTCGGTCTCGTTGACGCTGCTGGACTTCACGCCGCTGATGACGGCGGCGTCATTGCTGCCGGTGACGGTGATGGTGATGGTCTTCGGATCGCTCAGCGCGCCGTTGTTGTCCTTCGCCTGGTAAGTGAAGGTGACGACCTGGCTCTCACCGGCGGCCAGGTGGTCGAAGTCGCTACCCGGTTCGAAGTGGTAGGTGCCGCTGGAGTTGAAGTTCAGCGAGCCATTGCCCTGGCCGACGTCGGTGACCAGCTGGTAGCTGGATACCCTGCCGTCCGGATCGGTAGCGGCCGGGACCTTGCCGTTGACGCGGCCGTTCTCGTCGATGGTGACACTGTCATCGTACGCGGTGGGCGCATCGTTGGTGCCGAGGATGTTCACGGTGACGCTGGAGCTGGTGCCGTCGGCGGCCTTCACGGTGAAGGTGTCGGTCAGGATCTGGCCCGGCTTCAGCTCGTTGTAGGCGTCCCTGGCGACGTAGGTCCAGGCGCCGTCGGTGCCCAGGTTGAAGGTGCCGTACTTGCCGGCGACGTTGGTCTGCGCCTGGAAGGTGTCCGGGCCGTCGACGTCACTGACGTCCAGCTTGCCGGTGGTGGTGATCGGCGCGTCGGTCTCGTAGACGTTGACGATCTTCGCCCCGCTGATGATCGCGGCATCGTTGCTGCCGTTCACGGTCAGGGTCAGGACGTTCTCGTCGGTGGCGCCCTTGTCGTCGGTGACGATGAACTTGATCTGCAGCTCGAGGGTTTCACCGGCGCCGAGCTTCTGGTAGTCGGCGTGGTTGCCGTTGAAGCTCCAGGTGCCGTTGGCGTTCAGGGTGAAGCCGCTGGGCGCCGCGTCCTTCAGGCTGAAGTACAGCGCGTGGCCATCGTCGACGTCGGTGGCGGTGAGCGTGCCGCCGCTGATCTTGTCTTCATTCACCGAAGCGCTGGCGGCCTTGGCCTGCGGCGCATCGTTGGTGCCGATGACGGTGATGGTCAGGGTGCTGCTGCTCTTCGCACCGTACTGGTCGGTGACGCTGTAGTTGACGGTGAAGACCTGGGTCGCGCCCACGGCCAGGTGCTGGTACGCCGCGTTGCTGGCGTCGAAGCTCCACTTGCCGCTGCTGTCGCTGCTGAAGCCCGCCGGCAGGTTGCCGGTGGTGGCGAAGGTGAGCGCGGCGTTGTCGTCGACATCGCTGCCGGCGAGCTGGCCACCGATCTTGCTGTCTTCGTAGACGGTTTCCTTCATCACCCCGGCGACCGGTGCGTCGTTGGTGCCGGTGATGGTGAGCGTCAGGGTGCTGGTGCCGGTGGCGCCGTGTTCGTCGGTGACGGTGTAGTTGATCGCCAGCGTCTGCGTCTCGCCTTGGGCGAGGTGGTCGTAGGCCGGGTCCTTGGCGTCGAACAGCCAGCTGCCGTCGGACTTCAGGGTGAAGCCGGCGGTGTTCTGCGCGGTGCTGAAGGTCAGCTGGGCGTCGTGGTCGACGTCGGTGGCCTGCAGCTTGCCGGTGATCTCGCTGACCGGCTTGAGCTGGTTGGTCAGGGTGGTGTTGTTGGCGCCGCTGGTGGTCAGGGTCCAGTTGCTGCCAATGTGGGTGACCTGGCCGACCACGTTGCCGACACTCGCCTGCGAAGGCAGGTTGCTCAGCACCAGGGTCGAGTCGACGGATTTGTCGACGGCATCGGAAACGCCCAGGACGATGGTGTAGGTGCCCGGCTTGTCGAACACCTGCTGGAAGGTCTGCAGCCCCGAGCTGCCGCCGTCGCCGACCAGAGCCACGCTGGAAAGCAGCTGCACCTTCTGGCCGTTGACCTGCACGTAGGCGAAATCGTTGAAGGCCGATTCGTCGTTGGTGCTGAACTTCCAGTTGAAGCTGACCGCCTCGCCCGGCTGGGTGGTGGTGATGGTCAGGGTGACGGACGAGCCGTCGGTGGCGCCGGCCACGACGCCGGGGTCCTTGATGCCGCCTTCGACCGCGCTGGCGGTGGCCGGGTAGGCGACCGGCGCGTCGTTGGTGCCGACGATGTTCACGGTGACGCTGGAGGCGGTGCCATCGGCGGCTTTCACGGCGAAGGTGTCGACCAGGGTCTCACCGACCTTCAGCTCGTTGTAGGCGGACTTGGCGGTGTAGGTCCACTGGCCGTCGGCGCCCAGGTTGAAGGTGCCGTACTTGCCGGCGACGTTGCTCTGCGCCTGGAAGGTTTCCGGGCTGTCCACATCGCTGATGGCCAGCTGGCCGCTGGTGCTGACCGGTGCGTTGGTCTCGTAGACGCTGACCGAGGTCTGGCCGCTGATGACCGCGGCGTCGTTGCTGCCGGTGACGGTGATGGTGATGGTCTGCGGGTCGCTCAGCGCGCCGTTGTCGTCCTTCGCCTGGTAGGTGAAGGTGACGTCCTGGCTTTCGCCGGCGGCCAGATGGTCGAAGTCGGTGCCCGGTTCGAAGGTGTAGCTGCCGTCGGCGTTGAAGGTCAGGCTGCCATGGCCCTGGCCGACGCCGGTGGCCAGTTCGTAGCCGACGACGCTGCCGTCGACATCGGTCGCCAGCGGAACCTGGCTGGTGAAGGCTGCATTCTCGCCGGTGGTCTTGCTGTCGCCGAATGCCACCGGCGCGTCGTTGGTGCCGATGATGTTCACGGTGACCGTGGCGCTGGTGCCATCGCTCGCCTTGACGGTGAAGCTGTCGGTCAGCTTCTCGTCCTGCTTGAGCTCGTTGTAGGCATCCTTGGCGGTGTAGGTCCAGGTGCCGTCGCTGCCCAGGCTGAAGGTGCCGTACTTGCCGGCGACGTTGTTCTGCGCCTGGAAGCTGGCCGGACCGTCGACATCGCTGACGGTCAGCAGGCCGCCGGTGGTGACCGGCGCATTGGTCTCGTTGACATCAACGCTGGCCACGCCGCCGATTACCGCCGGGTCGTTGCTGCCGGTGACGGTGACGGTGATGGTCAGGGTCTGGGTGTCAGTGGCACCGTGTTCGTCGGTGACGATGTACTTGACCTGGATGTTCTTGGTCTCGCCTTCGGCGAGGGACTGGTAGGCCGGGTTCTTGCCGTCGAAGGTCCAGCTGCCGTCGGTCTTCAGGGTGAAGCCGGCCGGCGGGTTGCCGGAAACGCTGAAGCTCAGCTTGGCGCCGTCGTCCACGTCGGTGGCCGTCAGCTTGCCCTGGCTGACCTGGTCTTCGTTGGCGGCAACAGGGGGCGCCGCGTTGGCGATGGGCGCATCGTTGGTGCCGGTGACGGTGATCACCAGCACGCTCTGGGTGCTGGCGCCGTGTTCGTCGGTGACGGTGTAACCCACGCTGATGAGCTGGGTCGCACCCGCTTTCAGGTGCTGGTAGGCGGCATCGCTCGCATCGAAGCTCCACTTGCCGTCGCTGCCCAGGATCAGGCCCGCCGGAGCGGCCTTGTTCAGGCTGTAGGTGAGCTGCGCGCCGTTGTCCACGTCGATGGCTTTCAGCTCGCCGCTGATCTGCGCATCTTCCTTCACGCCATTGAGCAGCGAGGGCAGGGCGATCGGCGTGTCGTTGGTGCCGGTGACGGTCAGCGTCAGGGTGTTGGAGCTGGTGGCGCCGTGTTCGTCGGTGACGGTGTAGTCGATCGACAGCACCTTGGTTTCGCCGACGGCGAGGCTCTGGTAGGCCGAGTCGAGGCCGCTGAAGGCCCAGGTGCCGTCCTTGAACAGGGTGAAGCCGGCCGGCGCCTTGTCATTCAGGCTGAAGCTGAGCTTGGCGCCGTCGTCGACGTCGCTGGCGGTCAGTTTGCCGAAGCTGAGCTTGTCTTCAGTGGCCTTGGCGGCTGCTGCATTGGCCACCGGCGCATCGTTGGTGCCGGTGATGGTGATGGTCAGGCTGCTGGAGCTGGTGGCGCCGTGCTCGTCGGTGACGGTGAACGGGATGCTGACGGTCTGCGTGGCGCCGGCTTTCAGGTGCTGGTACTCGCTGGCGCTGGCATCGAAGGTCCACTTGCCGTCGGCGTCGACGCTGAAGCCGGCCGGAGCGGTCTTGTCCAGGGCGTAGCTGAGCTGGGCGCCGTTGTCGGCATCGGTGGCGGCGAGCTGGCCGCTGATCTGCGCGTCTTCCTTCACCGCGCCGGTGGTGGCACTGGCGACCGGCGCGTCATTGCTGCCGGTAACGGTGATGGTGATGGTCTGCGGGTCGCTCAGGGCGCCGTTGTCGTCCTTCGCCTGGTAGGTGAAGGTGATGTCGCGGGATTCGCCTTCGGCCAGGCCGTCGAAATCCTTGCCGGGGTTGAAGCTGTAGCTGCCGTCGGCATTGAAGGTCAGGGTGCCGTTGTTGGCGCCCACGCCGCTGGCCAGCTGGTAGCCGGCGATGCTGCCGTCCACGTCGGAGGCTGTCGGAACCTGGCCGTTGAAGACGGTGTTCTCTTCGGTGGTGACGCCGTCGGCATAGGCCACCGGCGCGTCGTTGGTGCCGGTGACGGTGATGGTGACGGTCTGCGGATCGCTCAGCGCGCCGTTGTTGTCCTTCGCCTGGTAGGTGAAGGTCACGGTCTCCTGGGCGCCGGCGGCCAGGTGGTCGAACGCGGTGCCCGGGTTGAAGCTGTAGCTGCCGTTGGCGTTGAAGGTCAGCGAGCCCTTGCCCTGGGCGACGTCGGTGGTCAGCTGGTAGCTGACGACGGTGCCGTCCACGTCGGTGGCGACCGGAACCTGGCCGTTGAGAACGGCGTTCTCCTCGGTGGTGGCGGTGTCGGCGGAGGCGACCGGCGCATCGTTGGTGCCGATGAGGGTCACGGTGACGGTGGTGCTGGTGCCATCGGCGGCCAGGACCTTGAATGATTCGGTCTGGTGCTCGCCGTCCTTCAGCGCGTTGAAGGCCTCGTTGGTGACGTAGGTCCAGCTGCCGTCTGCGGCGACGCTGAACTTGCCATAGTCGCCAGCGGTGCCGGTCTGGACCTGGAAGCTGGCCGGGCCGTCAACGTCGCTGATGTCCAGCTTGCCATCGATGGTGACCGGGGCATTGGTTTCATCGGCGCTGCCGCTGGTCTGGCCGGTGATCACCGCTGCGTCGTTGGTGCCGGTGACGGTGATGGTGATGGTCTGCGGGTCGCTCAGCGCGCCGTTGTTGTCCTTCGCCTGGTAGGTGAAGGTCACGTCGCGGGTTTCGCCCTGGGCCAGGCTGTCGAAATCCTTGCCGGGATTGAAGCTGTAGCTGCCGTCCGGATTGAAGCTCAGGCTGCCGTTGCCCTGGCCGACGTCGGTGGTCAGCTGGTAGCCGGCGACGCTGCCGTCCACGTCGGAGGCGGCCGGCACCTGGCCGTTGAGAACGGTGTTCTCTTCCGTGGTGGCTGCGCCCGGCAGGGCGACCGGCGCGTCGTTGGTGCCGGTGACGGTGATGGTGATGGTCTGCGGGTCGCTCAGCGCGCCGTTGTTGTCCTTCGCCTGGTAGGTGAAGGTCACGTCGCGGGTCTCGCCCTGGGCCAGGCTGTCGAAGTCCTTGCCGGGGTTGAAGCTGTAGCTGCCGTCCGGGTTGAAGGTCAGGTTGCCATTGCCGTTGCCGACACCGGTGGTCAGCTGGTAGCCGGCGACGTTGCCGTCCACGTCGGAGGCGGCCGGCACCTGGCCGTTGAGCACGGTGTTTTCTTCGGTGGTGGCTGCACCCGGCAGGGCGACCGGCGCGTCGTTGGTGCCGGTCAGGGTCACGGTGAGGGTGGCGGTGCTGGTCGCGCCATGCTCATCGGTGACGGTGTAGGGCACCTGCACGACCTGGGTCTCGCCCTCGGCCAGGTGCTGGTAGGCCGGGTCCTTGGCATCGAAGGTCCAGCTGCCGTCCGGCTTCAGGGTGAAGCCCGCCGGCGGATTGCCGTTGGTGGTGAAGGTGAGGCTGCTGCCGGTGTCGCGGTCGGTGGCCAGCAGTTGGCCGCCAATCACGCTGTCCTCGTTGCCGCTGGCCTGGCCATCCTGGGCGACCGGGGTGTCGTTGGCGCCCTGGACGTTGATGGTGATGACGCGGGTAGCGGTGGCACCGGACGGATCGGTGACGGTGACGGTGAAGCTCTCGCTCGGGTTCTGGCCCAGTGGCAGGGCGTTCACCGCATTGGCGTCGACCACGTAGGTGTAGCTGCCGTCGGCGTTGACGGTCAGCTCGCCATAGGCGCCCTTGGCGCTGCCGCTCCAGGTCAGGTTGGTGTCGTCGACGTCGGTGGCGCTCAATTGGCCTTTGATGTCGGCGAAGCTGTCGTTGGCGGCAGTGTCAGTGATGGTACTGGTATAGGTACCAGTGGCCACTGGGGCGTCGTTCACCGGGGTGATACCGACGTTCACCACCAGGGTGCTGGACGCGCCACGGCTGTCGGTGACGATCACGGTGAAGCTGTCGGCGCCGTTGTAGTCGCCGTTGGGGTTGTATTGCCAGGTGCCGTTGGGGTTGAGCACCAGCAGGCCGTTGGCCGGCGCCTGGCCGACGCTGTAGGAGATCAGGTCGCCATTCGGATCGCGGGCGGAGAAGGCGCCGGTGAGCAGGGTGTCTTCGGCGGTGGTGAGGTTCAGCACGCCGTTGCCGCCGTCTTCGAATTGCGGCGCGAGGTTGGCCGGCAGTTCGTTCTGGCGCTCGTCACCGGCAGCGCCGCCGTTGTCCAGGCCGGAAGTGCTGTAGCCGATGTTCGGGTCGACGCGGCCGGCGGTGGCATCCAGCACCACGAAGCTGTGGCCGCCGCCAACGCCGGCATTGCCGCCAGCGGCCGAAGGCGCGGCAGTCGGGCCCGCTGCGGTGGGCGCCAGTGCCTGGGTCGGGTCGAGGCCGGCGGCGATGGCTTTCTGCAGGTCTTCGGTGCTCGGTGCGTTGACCGGCTGCGCGGCGGCGTGATGCGCCTCGGCCTGCGGCAGGTCGGCGCTGCTCCACTGGCTGTCGCGGCCCAGGTCGACCAGCTTGCCCTTGCCGACGTCGAGCGTCACCGCGCCGGAAGCGCCGGTGAGCAGCTGCTCGCCCTGGTAGATGCGGTCACCTTCGACCAGGACGCGCTGGGCGCCTTCGGGGGATACCGCAATCACTTGGCCGATGATGCTTTTTACGACGGCGACGACGCTGCTCATGCACTTCTCCTGGTGAGGCTTGCCTGGTTGCCGACCGGCCGCAGGTGAGGTCGGCTCAGGAGGCATTCCTTTGTCTTTAAGAGCAAAAAATTTGGCGTCAATCATTTGGCTTATAGCGTATCGAAATTACGTATATGCCAATGTATTGACCATTCGATTGCCATCCTAAACAATTGGCAAATCGATGTCACTTTGATATCGGTGCGCCGCCTAAAAAAATTTAGCGTGAAATTCATCACGCTTTTTGATGCTTTCCTTGCAGCTATTCGCCGGTCTTTTGACGCTACTTCGCGGCAATCGAATCGCTGCGGCTATCTCACTGATAAGGATGTTTTCCTCATGCGCATGCGATTCGCTCAAGCCGTGCCCTTCGCCCTGGCTTTCGTCATTCCCGTTGCCCTGCCGGTGCAGGCCGACACCCTCAACCAGGCCATGCAGAAGGCCCTGGAGTACCACCCGGAAATCCAGGCCGGGGTGAACTCGCGTCTCGCTGCGGACAAGCAACTGCGCGCTGCGAAGGGTGGTTACCTGCCGTCCGTCGACCTGACCGCCGGTTACGGCCGTGAGGGTTCGGATAACACCACCACCCGTGGCCAGGGCGACCACTGGGACACCCTGAACCGTGGCGAATCCAACCTCGCGCTGCGCCAGATGGTGTTCGACGGCTTCGCCACCTCCAGCGAAGTCGGCCGCCAGCAGGCCAACGTCAACTCCCGCGCCTACGCGCTGCTGGGTACCTCCGAGCGCACCGCGCTGGACGTCGCTCAGGTCTACACCGACGTGCTGCGTCGCCAGGAAATGGTTCGCCTGGCCGAGGACAACCTGAAGAATCACCAGCGTGTCTACGACCAGATCAGCCTGCGCAGCTCCCGCGGCGTCGGCCGTCTCGCCGACCAGGACCAGGCCGAAGCCCGCCTGGCCCAGGCGCAGAACAACCTGATGACCGAGAAGACCAACCTGGCCGACGCCCGCACCAACTACTACAGCGTGGTGGGCAGCGACCCGGTGGAGCTGAGCGAGCCGACCGGTCTTGTCGGCCAGCTGCCGGAAGACCTGCAGGCCGCCCGTCGCCAACTGGTGGAGAACAGCCCGATCCTGCGCTCCGCGGAATCCGACGTGGCCGCCGCCGAGAAGCAGTACGACGCGGCGAAATCGACCTTCTATCCGAGATTCGATGCAGAACTTTCCCGAGGTGCCGATAACAACCTCGACGGAGAAGAAGGCCACAACAACGAATGGCAGGCCATGCTGCGCATGCGCTACAACCTGTTTGCCGGTGGCAGCAACAAGGCCGAGCTGGAAGCCAAGTCGTATGAGGCGAACCAGGCCCTGGATATCCGTAACAATGCCCTGCGCCAGTTGAACGAGGAACTCGGATTGTCCTGGAACGCCCTGAACAACGCCCGCGACCAGCTGCCGATCGCCCGCCAGTACGTGGACTACAGCACCCGTGTGCGCGAGGCCTACCAGAAGCAGTTCACCATCGGCGAGCGCACCCTGCTCGACCTGCTGGACAGCGAGAACGAACTGTTCAACGCTTCGCGCCGTCTGGTCGACCTGAAGTACACCGAACTGTTCACCCAGTACCGCATCAAGGCCACCCTGGGCGAGCTGCTCAAGAGCCAGGGCGTGGTCGCGCCGATGGCCGCGGTGGCTTCCGAAGACATCAAGCCGAAAGTCCAGCTGCCCGGCCTCAACTAACCAGCCCGAGAGAGCATCCGCGTGGATCAAGAAGTCAGCGAAGTACCCCTAAGCCACGATCCGCGCGGTCTGCTGGATGACCCGCTGCTGGACAGCCTGCTGACGCTCTGTCAGCTGCACCAGAAACCGGCCAGTCGCGCCATGCTCACCAGCGGCCTGCCGCTGCCCGGCCAGCGCCTGTCCGCCGAGCTGCTGCCCCGTGCGGCGGCTCGTGCCGGCCTGCAGGGGCGACTGCTGCAGCGCAAGCTGGAGCAGATTCCCGCACTGGCGATGCCCGCCATGCTGCTGCTGCGCGAAGGGCGCTGCGCGGTGCTGCTGGGCTGGGAGAACAACGGCGATGCGCGCCTGCTGCTGTCCGAGAGCGACGGCGGCGAAGTGCGCGTCACCCGCGAGCTGCTCAGCGAGGACTACGCCGGCCAGGCCTTCTTCGCTCAGCCGCAGCACAGGTTCGACCTGCAGCACGGCGAGCTGATCCCGCGCGCCAAGAGCTGGTTCCGCGATACCCTCAAGCGCTCGCGCTGGCTCTACGTCGACGCCGTGGCCGCGAGCCTGCTGATCAACCTGATCGCCCTGGCTGCGCCGCTGTTCGTGATGAACGTCTACGACCGTGTGGTGCCCAACCAGGCCGCCGCCACCCTCTGGGTGCTGGCCATCGGCATCAGCGGCGCCTACCTGTTCGACCTGCTGCTCAAGACCATGCGCGGCCTGTGCCTGGACCTGGCCGGCAAGAAGACCGACCTGATCATCTCGGCGACGCTGTTCGAGCGCATCGTCGGCATGAGCATGAAGTACCGCCCGGCGCGGGTCGGCTCGTTCGCCCAGAACATCCACGAATTCCAGACGCTGCGCGACTTCCTCAACTCGCTCACGCTCACCACCCTGATCGACATGCCTTTCACCCTGCTGATCCTGCTGGTGATCGGCATCATCGGCGGGCCGCTGGTGTTCGTTCCGCTGATTGCCTTCCCCCTGGCCGCGGGCCTGGGCTGGCTGCTGCAGAAGCCGCTGGTGGAGACCATGAACCGCACCATGGCGCTGGCTGCCGAGCGCCAGTCGAGCCTGATCGAGACCCTCGCCAGCCTCGACGCGGTGAAGGTCAACAACGCCGAAAGCGAGCGCCAGTACCTCTGGGAACAGACCATCGGCACCCTCAGCCGCCTGGAGCTGCGGGTCAAGCTGCTGTCGACCCTGGCGATGAACATCACTGTGCTGATCCAGGCGCTGGCCGGGGTCATCATGATCATCGGCGGCGTCTACCTGATCATCGCCGGCGACCTGTCCATGGGCGGCCTGATCGCCTGCTACATGCTCAACGGCCGCGCCCTCGGTCCGCTGACCCAGCTCTCCGGGCTGATCCAGCGCTACCAGCAGGCGCGCCTGTCCATGGCCACCACCAACCAGATGATGGAGCTGCCACAGGAGCGCAACGCCGACGAACGCCCGCTGACCCGCTCGCAACTGCGCGGCGGCATCGAAATGCGCGGCCTCGACTTCGCCTACCCGAACCAGCAGGTGGCGGCGCTGCACGGCATCAACCTGCAGATCCGCGCCGGCGAGAAGATCGGCATCATCGGCCGCAGCGGCTCGGGCAAGAGCTCCCTGGCCAAGCTGATCGTCGGCCTGCACCAGCCCGAGAACGGCAACCTGCTGGTGGACGGCGCCGACGTGCGCCAACTGGACATCAGCGAGCTGCGCCACAACATCGGCTACGTGCCGCAGGACATCAGCCTGTTCAGCGGCACCCTGCGCGACAACCTGGTCAGCGGCGCGCGCTACATCGATGACGAGCGTGTGCTGGAAGTCGCCGAACTGACCGGTGTGAACGAGTTCGTCCGCCTGCACCCGCAGGGCTACGAACTGCAGGTCGGCGAGCGCGGCCACAACCTTTCCGGCGGCCAGCGGCAGAACGTCGCCCTGGCCCGCGCACTGCTGCTCGACCCGCCGATCCTGCTGCTGGACGAGCCCACCAGCGCCATGGACAACGCCGGCGAAGAGCGTCTGAAACAGCGCCTGCAAGCGATCATGGGCGAGAAGACACTGCTGCTGGTCACCCACCGCGCCTCCATGCTCAGCCTGGTGGATCGCCTGGTGATCATCGACAAGGGCCGCATCATCGCCGACGGTCCGAAGGACGTGGTCATGGATGCACTGAAGAAGGGGCAGATCAGTGTCGCTTAATCCTCTGGGCAGTATCCGCCACTCTGTCCGTGGCTATTTCAAGGGCGGCGACAACCTCTCCGGGCAACCGCTTCCGGAGGTCAGCAAGGCGCTGATCGAGGACGCGCCGCGGGTGGTACGCCTGACCATCTGGATTCTCATCGGCTTCGTGGCCTTCCTGCTGCTCTGGGCGCACTTCGCGCAGATCGACGAAGTCACCCGCGGCGAAGGCAAGGCGATTCCCTCGTCCAAGGTGCAGAAGATCCAGAACCTGGAAGGCGGCATCGTCTCGCAGATCTTCGTCCACGAAGGGCAGGTCGTGCAGGCTGGCGAACAGCTGATGCGCCTGGATCCGACGCGCTTCCAGTCCAACGTCGGCGAGACCGAGGCCGACCGCCTGGCGATGTTCCTGCGTGTGGAGCGCCTGTCCGCCGAGGTGGAAGAGCGAGCGCTGAACATCCCCGAGGACGTGCGCGCCAAGGCGCCGGGCCAGGCCAGCAGCGAAGAAGCGCTGTTTCACAGTCGCCAGCAGCAGCTCAAGGACGAAACCGACGGCCTGCAGCAGCAACTGGTGCAGAAGCAGCAGGAACTGCGCGAGTTCGTCTCCAAGCAGGCGCAGTACCGCAACAGCCTGAACCTGCTGCGCCAGGAAATATCCATGTCCGAGCCGCTGGTGGCCCAGGGCGCGATGTCCCAGGTGGAGCTGCTGCGTCTCAAGCGCGGTGAGGTCGAGAACCGTGGTCAGCTCGACGCCACGACACTGGCGATCCCGCGCGCCGAAGCGGCCGTGAAGGAAGTGGAGCGCAAGGTCGCCGAGACCCAGTCGCGCTTCCGCAGCGACGCGCTGAAGGAACTCAACGAGGCCCGCACCGAACTGAGCAAGGCCACGGCTACCGGCAAGGCGCTGGAAGACCGCGTCAGCCGCACCCTGGTCACCTCGCCGGTGCGCGGCATCGTCAAGCAGCTGCTGGTGAACACCATCGGCGGCGTGATCCAGCCGGGCAGCGACCTGATCGAAATCGTCCCGCTGGACGACACCCTGCTGGTGGAGGCGCGTATCCGTCCGCAGGACATCGCCTTCCTGCGTCCCGGCCAGCACGCCATGGTCAAGTTCACTGCCTATGACTACACCATCTACGGCGGCCTGCAGGCGGACCTGGAGCAGATCGGCGCCGACACCGTCACCGACGACGACGGCAACAGCTTCTACCTGATCAAGCTGCGCACTCGCAAAAGCCACCTGGGCACGGACGACAAGCCGCTGCTGATCATCCCCGGCATGATCGCCACCGTGGACATCATGACCGGTAAGAAGAGCATCCTCAGCTACCTGCTCAAGCCGATCCTGCGGGCCAAGGCGGAGGCATTGCGCGAGCGCTGACCGCCGCGCGGAGCCACACGAAAACGGGCCACCCCATGGGGTGGCCCGTTTCGTTTTTACGCTCCACCGGGGTCCGGCACCGGTCCCCCTGCAGGAGCGGGCCATGCCCGCGATCGCGTCCATGGGACGCTCCTGCAGATCGGCGCCAGCGTCGCGGTCAGTAAGCCACGGTAAACCGCTGCTGGTGATGGTTGGCCTGCTCGGCCTCGTCGATCATCGCCACCGCCAGGTCCGGCAGGGAGATGCGGCTCTCGCCGTTGCCATCGAACAGCACCTGGTCGCTACCGAGGCGGAAGCTGCCGGTGCGGGTCTCGCCGTCGAGCAGCATCGCCGGGCTGAGGAAGGCCCAGTCCAGCGTCTTCTCGGCGCGCAGCTGGTCCAGTGCATCGGCGGCGCCAAGCGCGCCTTGCTTCCACTGTTCGGGGAACTCCGGGCTGTCCACCAGGCGCTGGCCGGGGGCGATCTCCAGGCTGCCGGCGCCGCCGAGGACCAGCAGACGCTGCACGCCGGAAGCCTTCACGCCGTCGAGGATGGCGCGGCTGCCGCTGGCGTGGGCCTCGCGAATATCCGGATTGCCCCAGCCTGCATTGAACGCGCTGACCACGGCGTCCTGGCCAGCCACGGCACGGGCGACCTGGGCGGGGTCGCAGACGTCGGCCTGGACCACCTCGAGGTGATCGCGTGCCGGCAGCTTCGCCGGGTCGCGTACCAGTGCGGTGACCTGGTGGCCGCGGCGCAGGGCCTCTTCGAGGAAATAGTGGCCGACGTGGCCGGTGGCGCCGATCAGGGCAATGTTCATGGAATCACCTTTTCGTGGGAGGGAGTGCCGCGCCCGGGAAGCATGGCCGGCAGGTGATTCATCTTCGGTGTTGCACGGCTTCGGATAAACGCCTGCTGCCGCCATGCACTCGTAAGCCTGGCTTCACAATTCCTCGTGCTGATCGCTCATCAGGCTGAGCCCGCGGGCGACGGCCAGGGCGATGAACAGCGCTCCCATGATGGCCTCCGCGCCGGCCAGCAGGCGCGCCAGCGGCAGTACCGGGGCGATGTCGCCATAGCCGATGGTGGTGAGGGTGATCATGCTGAAGTAGATGAAGCTGTCCAGGTGCAACGGACCGGCGCCGGCGAAGCTGTGCGGCCGCAACTGTTCGATGAGGTTGAAGGTGAAGGCGAACACCAGCACGAAGTTCAGGTACAGCGAGCACAGGCCATAGAGCAGCTCCCCGGTTACCGGACGCTCCTGGGTCACGCGGCGGAACAGCGCCACCACCAGAAGCAGGTAGAAGCTCATCTGCGGAATGCCCTGGTGCAGCAGGGGAGACCGTTCCCAGTGCTCTGGAATGAACAGCATGCACAGACTGACGATGCCCGTCAGGCTGGTGAACAGGAACAGACGGCTGTGGCTGCGCAGGGTGTTGAGCGCAGCCAGCACCATCAGCATCAGGCTGCCCAGCTTCAGCAGCAAGGGCGGCGCGGGAAAGGCCAGCACGCCCAGCAGGAGGATGATGCTGCCCAGCAGCAGGCGGAAGCGGTAGTGCAGCAAAAAGCGTTTCACGGATGGCGGCATCTGCGACCGGAGGTGCTGCCAGTCTGGTCGATTGCGTTGTCCGCCAGCCATATCCGGCCTTCAGTTATCGAAGAGTTTCTGCACCACCGAGAAGTCCTGCTCACCATGACCCTGTTTCACCAGCAGCCGGTACATCGCCAGCGCCAGGCTGCCCATGGGCGTGCTGTTGCCGCTGACCTGCGCGGTCTCCTGCGCCAGGCCCAGGTCCTTGGTCATCAGCGCGGCCATGAAGCCGCCGGTATAGCCGCGCGAGGCGGGGGCATTCTCCATCACGCCGGGCCAGGGGTTGTACACCTCCAGCGCCCAGTTGCCACCGGAGCTGCGCCGCATGATTTCCGACAGCACGGCCGGGTCCAGGCCATTGGCGGCACCCAGGGCGAGGGACTCGGCGGTGCCGATCATCAGCACGGCGAGCAGCTGGTTGTTGCACACCTTGGCCACTTGCCCGGCGCCGTCGCCGCCGGCGTGGAAGATATTGCGGCCCATGGCCGAGAACACCGGGCGCGCGCGTTCGAGCACCTCGGCGTCACCGCCGACCATGAAGGTCAGGGTGCCGGCGATGGCGCCGCCGGTGCCGCCGGATACAGGAGCGTCGAGCATGGGAATCCTGCGCTCGGCGGCGGCCTGGTGGACTTTGCGCGCGGAGGCTGGGGCGATGGTCGAGCACTCCAGGACCAGGGTCCCGGGGGCGATGTGTTCGAGCAGGCCTTCGTTGCCGAGGTAGAGCCCCTCGACGTGCTGGCTGGCCGGCAGCATGGTGACCACCACGTCGGCGCCATCCACCGCGTCGTGGGCGCTGCGCGCGGCACTGGCGCCCTGGGCGATCAGGCCGTCGATGGCGCTCTGCACCAGGTCGAACACGCGCAGCAGGTAGCCGGCCTTGATCAGGTTGGCGGCCATGGGGGCGCCCATGTGGCCGAGGCCGATGAAGGCGATGGTTTGCATGCTGGTTTCCTCCTGTTCAAAGACGACAGGCACTCCAGCGCTATGGCTCTTCGTAGGAGCGAGCTTGCTCGCGAACGGGCCCCGCAGCGAAGCCGTTCGCGAGCGAGCTCGCTCCTACAGGGAGGGGACCCTACAGGTCCGCCAGCGGATGCTCGCCCTCCCAGGTCGCGTCGAAGTGCGCATTCACCACAGCATCAGGTATGGCAGCGATATCCGGCCAGTGCCAGTGCGGGGTGTTGTCCTTGTCGATCAGCCGGGCCCGCACGCCCTCCGGGAATTCCGGGTGACGGCAGCAGTTCAGGCTCATCGCGTACTCCATGCGGAACACCTCGGCAGTCGACAGATGGCGCGCGCGGCGGATCTGCTCCCAGACCAGATGAGCGGTCAGCGGGCAGCCCGAAGCGAGGGTCTTCGCCCCGCGGGCGATCAGCGCGTCCTCGTCGCCGACCAGCGCAGTCAGTGCATTCCAGGCTTCCGCGATGTTGGCGCTGTCGAGTACCGCATCCAGGCGTGCGCGGCGTGGCAACAGCTGGGCTTCGGGCATCTCGCCCCGGGCTTCGTGCTCCAGCGCCTGCAGCAGGCTGTGCAGCTGCACGTCGGCCTGTTCGCGCCAGTTCAGCTGCACCAGGCCTTCGATCAGGTCTTCCTGCTGGGTGTCGAGCAGGAAGCGGTCGGCGAGGTCCAGGTCCAGCGCGTCGCGGGCGTTCATCTGGGTGGCGGTCAGGCCGAGGAACAGGCCCAGGCGGCCGGGCAGGCGGGCGAGGAACCAGCTCGCGCCGACATCCGGGTACAGGCCGATGTTCACTTCCGGCATGGCCAGGCGGCTGCTCGGGGTGACGATGCGCACGCCGGCGCCCTGCATCAGGCCCATGCCGCCGCCCATCACGTAGCCGTGGGCCCAGCAGATCAGCGGTTTGGAATAGCTGTGGATGAGGTAGTCCAGGCGGTACTCGTCGGCGAAGAAGCGCCGGGCCAGTTCCGGCACCTCGCCTGGCTGCTCGCGGCAGGCATCGACCAGTTTGCGTACGTCGCCGCCGGCGCAGAAGGCCTTGCCGCCATTGCCGCGCAGCACCACGCAGGCGATCTGCGCGTCGTCCTGCCAGACGCGCAGCTGGTGGTTCATGGCCTCGATCATCGGCAGGCTCAGGGCATTCAGGCTCTTCTCCGCGTCCAGCGTCACCACGCCGATGCGGAAGCCGTGCAGGCCGGGGCGTTCTTCGAACATCACATTCATCGTCGGGCCCTTATTGGTTGCGCCAGTGCGGATCGCGTTTCTCGAGGAAGGCATTGACGCCTTCGCGGGTATCGTCGGCGTCGAACAGGTCGACGAAGCGCTCGCGCTCCTCCGGCAGCCAGGTAGTCGGGCCGCGTTCGCGGGCGCCCTGGATCAGCGGCTTGATGGTGCGCACCGCCACCGGACTCTGCCGCGCGACCTTGGCCGCCAGCAGCAGGGCGGTGCCGCGCGCTTCACCAGTGTCGACGACCTGCTCGATGAGGCCGATGCGCAGCGCCGTTTCCGCGTCGACCCGTTCGCCGCAGAGAATCATGCGCTTGGCCCAGCCTTCGCCGATCAGCCAGGGCAGCGCCTGGGTGCCGCCAGCGCAGGGCAGCAGACCGACGGTGGCTTCGGGCAGGGCCATCTGCGCCTGGCGCTCGGCGATGCGGATGTCGCAGGCCAGCGCGCATTCCAGGCCGCCGCCCATGGCGTAGCCGTTGATCGCGGCGATGGACACGCCACGGAAGTCGCGCAGCGTCTCGAAGGCCTCGCCGAAGCGGCGGGCCATCTCGCGGGCGCGGGCCTTGTCGCCGTCGGCGAACATGTTCAGGTCGGCGCCGGCGGAGAAGAATTTCGGACCCTGGCCGGTCACCACCAGGGCGTAGATGTCGTCGTCGCGGTTCAGGTGCTCGACCACCTGGCGCAGGCCGATCAGCGAGTCGCGGTCCCAGGTGTTGGCCGGCGGGTGGTTGATGGTGATCAGTGCGGTGTGGCCGTGTTTTTCCACGGTCAGCTTGTGGGTCAGGTCGAAGACTCCGGGCTTGTAGGGCTCGAGGGCGTTGCTCATGGGCATCTCCTGGTCGGTGCCGCCAGCGGGCGGGCGTATGGGCATGGACTCTAGGCGTGCGCGACGGCGCGCGTCCATGTCCGATCTGTTCGATTGCGCCCGCGCGGGCGGGCGGTTTTTCCAGTGAATCGCGTGGATCGATACGTAGGGCGAATAACGCGCCAGCGTTATCCGCCATCCCAGGGGCGGCGGATAACCTGTTCCAGGTTATGCGCCCTACGGTTCTGTTGATCTTCGCAGGAGCGTCAGAGCAGGCGATCCAGCATCCCGCCCTGTTCCAGCAGGCGCCGGGCGACGATGACCCGCATGATCTCGTTGGTGCCTTCCAGGATCTGGTGCACGCGGCTGTCGCGCACCCAGCGCTCCAGCGGATAGTCGTTGAGGTAGCCGTAGCCGCCGTGCAACTGCAGCGCCTCGTTGCACAGGGCAAAGCAGCGGTCGGTGGCGAAGCGCTTGGCCATCGCGCAGTAGAGGGTCGCCTCGCCGTCCTTGTGGTCCAGCTTGTGCGCGGCCAGGCGCACCATCTGCCGGCTGGCGGTGAGGTCGGTGAGCATGTCGGCGAGCTTGAACTGCAGGGCCTGGAACTCGGCCAGTGCCTTGCCGAACTGCTTGCGCTCCTCGACGTAGCGCAGCGACTGCTCCAGCGCCGCCTGGGCCGCACCGAGGGAACAACTGGCGATGTTCAGGCGGCCGCCGTCCAGGCCTTTCATGGCGTAGACGAAGCCCTGGCCCTCCGGGCCGATGCGGTTGCCGGCGGGAATGCGCACACCCTCGAAGGTGATGGTACGGGTCGGCTGCGCCTTCCAGCCCATCTTGTCCTCGTTGCGGCCGTAGCGGATGCCTTCGGCGTTGGCCGGCACCAGGAAGCAGGAGATGCCCTTGGCGCCATCCTCGCCGGTGCGCGCCATGACGATCAGCACGTCGGTGGAGCCGGCGCCGGAGATGAAGGTCTTGGCGCCATCCAGCACATAGTCGTCACCGTCGCGCTTGGCGCGGGTGCGCAGGCGCGCGGCGTCGGAGCCGGCGTCCGGTTCGGTGAGGCAGTAGGAGGCCAGCAGCTCCCCGCCGATCAGTCCCGGCAGCCACTGCTCCTTGAGCGCGGCATCGGCGAAGCTGGCGAGCATCCAGCTGGCCATGTTGTGGATGGTCATGTAGGCGGTGGTGGCGACGCAGCCGGCGGCCAGCTGCTCGAAGATCAGCGAGGCAGAGAGGCGCGACAGGCCCAGGCCGCCGTCTTCCTCGGCGATGTACAGGCCCAGGTAACCCTGCTCGGCGGCGCGGCGGATCACTTCCACCGGGAAATGGTGCTGGCGGTCCCAGTCGGCGGCGCGGGGCGCCAGTTCGCGGCTGGCGAAGGCGCGGGCGCTCTCCACCAGCAGGCGTTGTTCTTCGGACAGATCGAAATGCATGCAGCTACCTCTGTTTGTTCTTGTCGGCTACAGCTTGGCGCTCGTGGCGCGTTTCTTTTCGGTAAGGCGGCTCCTGGGTAAAGAGCCTTTTCGAGATCGGCCTTGGGGTTATAGCCGTTGCACCGGCCGCTGTGGATTGACGATCTTGTGCTGGGGATGGACGATCTTGGTATTGCTGTTGCCGGAATCCTGTCCATGTCCCGCCCACTGATCTCCACCTGGCCGCTGCCGCAGCAGGGCGTACGCTTCATCACGCCACCGCGCCTGCGCCGCGCGCTGGATCGCCATCCGCTCGGCCAGGCCTGTTATCCACTGGCCCTGGGCTATTACCCGGCCGCGGTGGGGCATCGCATGGAGCGCGAGGAGCCCGATGATCACTTGCTGATCTACTGCAGCGCAGGGCAGGGCTGGCTGGAAACGGCGGATGGACGATTCGAGGTCGCCGGTGGCGACCTGCTGGTGCTGCCCAAGGGCCGCTCCCATGCCTACGGGGCTGATCCGCAACAGCCCTGGTCGATCTTCTGGGTGCACCTGGAAGGCCGGCTGGCCGAGGACTTCCTGCGTCCGCTGGGCAAGTCGCCGCGCCTGCGGGTAGGCGTGCAGCCGCGCCTGCTCGGGGAGTTCGATGCGCTGTTGGCGCTGCGCCGGCAGGGCCTGAGCCTGCCGCACTTCATCCATGCCGCCCATCTGCTGCAGAGCCTGCTGACCTCCCTGGCCCTGCGCCCGGCACGGGCACGGCTGAAGTCCGGGCGGGTGCTGGATGTGGAGGCAGTGCAGGCGATGATGCGCGAGCACCTGCACGACGCGCTGAACCTCGACGAGCTGGCGGCGCAGTTCCGCCTGTCGCGCTTCCACTTCGCCAAGACCTACCGCGCGCTGACCGGCCAGGCGCCGATCCAGGATTTCATCCGGCTGAAGATGACCCACGCCTGCCGGCTGCTCGATCAGGGCAACCTGGAGGTGCGCCAGGTGGCCGAGCAACTGGGCTATACCGACCCGTACTACTTCTCGCGGCTGTTCAAGAGCGTGGTGGGCATGGCGCCCAGTCACTACCGCGCGTTGCACCAGGGATGAGGATGGCGCAGCTCGTCCGCTGCGCTGTCGCGCTCGACCGTGCGAGTGGTCCGGCGGCTCGCTAGTCTGCGGCGATGACAAGAAGAAGGATTTGCCCATGCTGCCCGTGATCGTCGAACTGCTGCTGACCCTGGCCTGCGCCATCGCCGCGTGGCTCGCCCTGCGCGAGCGCCAGGGCTGGCGGGTGTTGGGCTTCCTGTCCATGGGCGTTGCGGCGTTGCTGGGTGCGCTGGAATACGGCGGCCTTGGTGCAATGGCCGAGGCGCACCACCTGGCGAGTGTGCTGTCTGGCGCAGTGGGGCTGCCGCTGATTGCGCTGGGGGCGTCGCCTGGCGGGGCAGGGCGGCAACTCCTGGTGCTGCTGGGCTGTATCGCGCTGCTGGTGCTGCCGTCCGAAATCACGCTGGTCAGCAACCTGATCGCGCTGCTGGTGATCGCCTGGCCCGGCCGTTCCCGTCGCTACCTGCCGGCGCTGTTCGGCGCGCTGCTGTTCATCGGCAGCGGGCTGCTGATCGGTACCCGTGGCGAACTGGCTGGCGTACCGCGCCGCGAGCTGTTCCACCTGGGCCTGACGGTCGCCGTCGCGGCGTGGATTATTGCTGGCCTGGGCAGTGGTGCGCCGCGTTTGCCGGGCTCCTGGGCGGTGCGGCACAAGTCGCCTTGACTTGGCCGGGGCGCTTGCTTAGCGTGCCGGTTCGTTTCACCAGGCAGACGCACCATGACCCACGACGACCGGATCAAGCTGGAACCCAGCTGGAAAGAAGCCCTCCATGAGGAGTTCGAAAAACCCTACATGAAGCAGCTGGGCGAGTTCCTGCGCACGGAGAAGGCCGCCGGCAAGGTGATCTTCCCGCCCGGTCCGCTGATCTTCAACGCGCTGAACACCACGCCGCTGGAGCGCATCAAGGTCGTCATCATCGGCCAGGACCCGTACCACGGCCCCGGCCAGGCCCACGGCCTGTGCTTCTCGGTACAGCCGGGCGTGCCGACGCCGCCGTCGCTGCAGAACATCTATAAAGAGCTGCAACGCGACCTCAACCTGCCGATCCCCAGCCACGGCTACCTGCAGCACTGGGCCGAGCAGGGCGTGCTGCTGCTCAACACCTCGCTCACCGTCGAGCAGGCCCGCGCCGGCTCCCACGCCCAGGCGGGCTGGGGCCCGTTCACCGACAAGGTGATCGAAGTGGTCAGCCAGCGCTGCGAGAACCTGGTGTTCCTGCTCTGGGGCTCCCATGCGCAGAGCAAGCAGAAGCTGATCGACGCACAGAAGCACCTGGTGCTCAAGTCCGCGCACCCGTCGCCGCTCTCGGCCTACCGCGGCTTCCTCGGCAACGGCCACTTCAGTCGAACCAACAAGTTCCTCGAACAGCACGGCCTGACGCCTATCGACTGGTCGTTGCCTCCGGTGTGATACCAATGCTCCGGCGCGCGTGGCTGCTTTTCCTGCCGAGCCTGGTGTTCGGCATGAACTGCCTCGCCGCCGGTTCCCCGCTCGAAGACTTCCGCTCCAGCGAGTCGATTCACGACCTGTACGAAATCGACCAGGCGGCCCGTGCCTTCGTCGCCACCGAGAACGCCCGCGACGACACCGCCTGGACGGTGGCCGAACCCAATCTCAAGACCCTTGTTGCCCGCTGTTCAGTGCCGCTGGACACCCGCTGGGGTGAGATTCGCCTGTTCGCGCCGAGCTTAGGCGCAAGGTCGTCGAAGTCGTTTGCGCCAAACCGGTCAGCGGCGAGCGCTGGACTGTCTCGCTGCGCGTCTCCCGTGCCTCCTGATCGCAACAAAAAAAGAGGCCCGCACAAAGGCGGGCCTTGAAAATCGCCGCGCGTCTCGACGCGGCGAGCGTGGTTTGCTTTACGCGGCGTCAGCCACGGCTTCGCGGGAGCGGCGGGCGCGTTTGCGCCAGGCGCGGTACAGCGGCAGGCCGAGCATCAGCGCGACCAGCGCCCAGGTGCCGATGGCGATGGGGCTGGACCAGAGGATGCCCAGTTCGCCATTGGAGATGGACAGCGCGCGGCGCAGGTTCTGCTCCATCAGCCCGCCGAGGATGAAGCCCAGCAGCAGTGGCGACAGCGGGAAGTCCAGCTTGCGCAGGATGTAGCCGAGGATGCCGATGGCGACCATCAGGAACAGGTCGAAGGTGGTGGCGTGTACGGCGTAGACGCCGATCGCGGTGATGATCGCGATGCCCGGCACCAGCGCCCAGTTCGGCACCGAGAGGATGCGGGTGAACACCCGCACCATCGGCACGTTGAGGATGATCAGCATGACGTTGGCGATGAACAGCGAGGCGATCAGGCCCCAGACGATGTTCGGCTGTTCCTGGAACAGCAGCGGGCCCGGGGTGATGTTGTACAGGCTGAGCGCGCCGATCATCACCGCGGTGGTGCCCGAACCGGGTACGCCGAGGGTCAGCATCGGCACCAGCGCGCCGCAGGCGGAAGCGCCGATGGCGGTTTCCGGGGCGGCCAGGCCGCGCAGGTCGCCCTTGCCGAACTTGCCCGTCTCGCCGGCCATCTTCTTCTCGGTCATGTAGGCCACGGCGCTGGCCAGGGTCGCGCCAGCGCCGGGCAACACGCCCATGATGAAGCCGAGCAGGCCGCAGCGCACGTTGACCGCAGCCACCGAGGCCGCTTCCTTCATGTTGAACAGCATGCGCCCGCTGGCCTCGACCATCTTGTGGCCGTGGTGGGTCTTCTCCAGCAGCAGGAGGATTTCGCTCACCGAGAACAGGCCCAGCACCAGCACGACGAACTGGATGCCGTCGGAGACGTGGATGTTGTCGAAGGTGAAGCGGTACACGCCGCTGTTGGCGTCGATCCCGACGCTGGAGAGGAACAGCCCGAGCAGCGCCGCCAGCAGGGTTTTCAGCGGCCGGTCGCCGGCCAGCCCGCCGAGGGCGACGATGGCGAAGACCATCAGCACGAAGTATTCCGCCGGGCCGAAGGCGATCGCCCATTTCGCCAGCAGCGGGGCGAACAGCACCATGCCGCAGGTGGCGATGAAGGCACCGATGAAGGAGCTCCACGCCGACAGCGACAGGGCCACGCCGGCCAGGCCATTGCGGGCCATGGGGTAGCCGTCGAGGGTGGTCATCACGGTGGAGGCTTCACCGGGAATGTTCAGCAGGATCGAGGAAATCCGCCCGCCGTATTCGCAGCCCAGGTACACGGCGGCCAGCAGGATCAGCGCTGATTCCGGCGGCAGGCCGAGGGCGAAGGCCACCGGGATCAGCAGCGCCACGCCGTTGATCGGGCCCAGGCCCGGCAGCAGGCCGACGACGGTGCCGATCAGGGTGCCGATCAGTGCGGTGATCAAGTTGTACGGGGTCAGGGCGACGCCGAAGCCCTGCCCGAGGTAGCTCAAAGTTTCCATGACGATTTCCTCAGAGCAGGGGATCGAGGATGCCCAGCGGCAGCGGGACGTCCAGGGTGCGGTCGAACAGCACGTAGAGACCGATGGCGAGCAGCGTCGCGGTGATCACGCTGGGCACCGGGCGGCCGCCGTAGATCAGTGCGATGAAGGTGCCGACCAGCGCGCTCGCCGGGATGAAGCCCAGCGGCTCGAACAGGCCGGCATACACCGCCAGCAGGACGACGCAGAGCACCACCTTGGCCAGCAGTGCGCCTTCCAGCGCGGGCTCGTCTTCCTCGCCCTTGATCGGCGTGGGGCGGGCGATCAGCCAGGCCAGGCCTACGGCCATCAGGCCCAGGCAGAGCAGCGGGTAGGCGCGCGGGCCGACCGGTTCGTAGGAGAAGGGCGCCTGCAGTTGCCAGGCGATCAGGGCGAAGGCGACGCAGGCGAACAGCCAGGCGCCGGCGAACAGCCGCTGGAAGAGGCTGGTACGGGACATGGGGAGTCTCCTGGCGCCGCCTTCGCGGAAGGCGGCGCCGCGCGGGGAGTTACTGGATGAGGCCGAACTCGCGGGCCAGCTGCTTGTACTGGGCGACCTGCTGCTTCACGTAGGCGTCCAGTTCCGGGCCGGTCATGGCGAAGGGGAACAGCTCGCGCTGGTCGCGCAGCCTGGCGAAGTCTTCGGAAGCCAGCAGCTTGTCGAAGGAGGCCTTCCAGAACTGGTAGTCCTCATCGCTCACCTTCGGCCCGACATAGAAGCCGCGTACCACCGGCCAGACGATGTCGAAGCCCTGCTCCTTGGCGGTGGGGATGTCGGCCATGCCTTCATCCTTCAGGCGTTCCTCGGAGAACACCGCGAGGATGCGCATCTTGCCGGCGCGGATGTGCGGCATGGAGTCGGAGATGTCCGTGCTGCCCACCTGGATGTGCCCGCCCAGCAGCGCCGTGGCGATTTCGCCGCCGCCTTCCAGGGCGACATAGCGCAGCTGCTTCGGATCGATGCCGGCGGCCTTGGCGATCAGCGCGGTCTGCATCCAGTCCTGGCTGCCGACGGTGCCGCCGGAACCGATCACCACCTTGCCCGGGTCGGCCTTGAGCGCGGCCACCAGGTCGCCGAGGTTCTTGTACGGCGAGTCGCTGGGCACGGCGATGGCGCCATAGCTGGTGCCCACGGCGGCCAGCCACTTCACGGCGTTCTCGTCGAAGCGGCCGAACTTGCCCTGGGCCAGGTTCAGCAGCGAGCCGCTGGAGAAGGCGGTGATGGTGTTGCCGTCGGCCGGGCGCTGGGCGACCACCGCGTTGTAGGCCACGGCGCCGACGCCGCCGGGCATGTAGGTGACGCGCATCGGCTTGGTCAGCAGCTTCTCGTCCACCAGGGCGCTCTGCGCCAGCTTGCAGGTGAGGTCGAAGCCGCCGCCGGGGGAGGCCGGGGCGATGCATTCCGGGCGCTTGGGCTCGGCCATCAGTTGGCTGGCGGCGAGCAGGGTGGCGCCGGCGAGGGTCAGGTTGCGCAGGACGGTGGACATGGTGCGATGCCTCTCTTGTTGTTGTCGGTTTACCAGATCGCCAGGGAGTAGCTGAGGTAGATACGCGTCTCGTCGGCGTCCCGCGCGAAGCTGGAACGGTAGGTGGCGTTGCGCACGCGCACCGCGACGTCCTTGAGCGGGCCGCTCTGGATCACGTACTTGATGTCGGTGTTGCGCTCCCATTCCTTGCCGTGACCGTCCATGCCGTTGATTTTGGCATTGTCACCGCTGATGTAGCGATTCATCAGCGTCAGGCCGGGGATGCCGAGCTTGGCGAAGTCGTAGTCGTGGCGGACCTGCCAGGAGCGTTCGTCGGTCTCGGCGAAGTCGCCGACCTGGACGAAGTTGACGAGGTAGGGGTTGCTGCCGTCGATGTAGGGGAAGGCGCTGTCGCCGCTCATCTGCTGCCAGCCGAGGCTGAACTTGTTGGCGCCCAGGGCGTAGCCGAGCATGCCGTTGAAGGCGCGGTTGTCGATCTCGCCGCCGCGCGCCTCGCCCTGGTCGTCGCTGATGGCCAGGCGCACATCGGCGCTGAACTTGCCCGGGCCCAGCGGGTAGCTGGCGAGCAGGCCGACGAAGTGCTGACGGTACACCTCGTCCAGCTGCGCGTAGTGATAGCGGCCGGTGAGATTGTCGGTGAACTGGTAGTCGCCGCCGGCCAGGTCGTAGTGCCTGCCCTCGGCGCTGCCACCGGAGAAGCGGCGGTTCTTGTTGTTCAGCGCGAGGTCCTGCCAGTCGGTGGAGTCGCGGTCCTTCACTTTCTCCAGGCGCCCGCCGGTGAAGTTCAGGCCCGGCAGGTCGGTGGAGTTGAGCAGCCCGCCTTCGAAGGTCTGCGGGAACAGACGGCTGTCGTTGGGCTGCAGGGTGGGCAGGTCGGGGATCAGGCTGCCGATTTTCAGCTCGGTCTCGGAGGCCTTGAACTTGGCGGTCAGGCCCAGCTTGCTGTACTCGTCGGCGGCGCGGCCGTCGTCGTGGGTCGGCAGCAGGCCGGTGCCGGTGCGGTCCGGCGAGGAATCGAGTTTCAGGCCGAGCATGCCCATGGCATCGAGTCCGACGCCGAGGGTGCCGGGGGTGTAGCCGGACTGGAAGTCGAGGATGAAACCCTGCGCCCATTCTTCGCGCTTGGACTGGCCGTCGCCGTCGCGGAAGTCGCGGTTGAAGTAGATGTTCTGGGTACTGAGCGTGGCGCTGCTGTCTTCGACGAAGCCGGCGGCTTCGCACAGCGGGGCGACCCCGGCGAAAGCCAGTAGGGCGGGGGTCAGACAGCGGGAACTGGGCTTGGCGAAAGCCGGTGCAGCCAAAGGCCGGGCGGTGGGCATCTGTGGTCTCCGTTCTTGTTGTTGTCGCGAAAGGGCACCACGCCGCCTTTCGCTCTGTTGACGGTCTTCGCCGTCGTCGAGTCCGCTGCTCCCGCCGTTGCGCCTGGGCAGTCGGCGCTGAAATATTCGGGGTTGGGAGGCGGCTCGTTGGCGATGCTAACGGGCTAAGCTTTCGCCAGGCTTTCAGTCACCTTTCGCAGTGATTTCAGCGAATTTCCCCCATTCACAGCGGCGCGCGGATGGGTAAACTGCCGGCCCGAACCTGTAGTCCGAGGGGTAGAAACCCGTGCGAATTCTCCTGGTTGAAGACCATCCGCAACTCGGTGAAAGCGTCGCCCAGGCGCTCAAGGGCGCCGGCTGGACCGTGGACCTGCTGCAGGACGGCGTGGCCGCCGACCTGGCCCTGGCCAGCGAGGACTACGCGCTGGCGATCCTCGATGTCGGCCTGCCGCGGCTGGACGGCTTCCAGGTGCTGGCGCGTCTGCGTGAGCGCGGCAAGACCCTGCCGGTGCTGATGCTCACCGCCCGTGGTGAGGTGCGCGACCGCGTGCACGGGCTGAACCTGGGCGCTGACGATTACCTGGCCAAACCCTTCGAACTCACCGAGCTGGAAGCGCGGGTGAAGGCCTTGCTGCGCCGCAGTGTGCTGGGTGGCGAACAGCAGCAGCGCTGTGGCGAGCTGGTCTACGACCTCGGCGCGCGGCGCTTCACCCTGGCCGAGCAGGCGATGAACCTGACCTCCCGCGAGCAGGCCGTATTGGAGGCGCTGATTGCCCGTCCGGGACGGGTGATGAGCAAGGAGCAACTGGCGGCGCAGGTGTTCGGCCTGGATCAGGATGCCAGCGCGGACGCCATCGAAATCTACGTGCACCGCCTGCGCAAGAAGCTCGAAGGCAGCTCGGTGCGCATCGTCACCTTCCGTGGCCTGGGCTATCTGCTCGAGGCCCGGGATGGCTGAACGGCGCTGGGTGTTCCCCGGCACGGGCAGTTTGCGCGGGCGCCTGCTCTGGCGCCTGGGCGGCCTGCTGCTGGTGTTGTTGCTGATCGGCAGCGCGGCCACCTACTGGCGGGCCCGGCACGCGGCGGACATCGCCTATGACCGCACCCTGCTGGCCTCGGCGCGGGACATCGCCGATGGCCTCTATGCCAGCGATGGCACCCTGCGCGCCAACGTGCCCTATGTGGCGCTGGACAGCTTCGAGTACGACAGCGCCGGGCGCATCTTCTACCAGGTGATCGACCCGCAGGGGAACAATATCTCCGGCTACGAGAACCTCCCCGCGCCGCTGCCGACCACGCCGCGCACCGACGATTACCCGGCGCTGGCCAAGTTCTACGACGCGACCTACGAAGGGCAGGGCGTGCGCGTGGTCAGCCTGTTGCAGCCGGTGAGCCAGCCGACGGTCAACGGCATGGCGGAAATCCGCGTCGCCGAAACCCTGGGCGCCCGCGAGCGGCTGGCGCGCAACCTGCTCGCCGACACCCTGCTCAACCTCGCGTTGTCGGCCATCGCCGCGCTGATGATGGTCTGGTACGCGGTGAGTGCCGGCCTGCGCCCGCTCGACCGTCTGCGCGAAGCGGTGGAAGAACGCCAGCCGGACGACCTGCGGCCGTTGCCGGAAGTCCGCGTGCAGAAGGAGCTGCGCCCGCTGGTGGCGGCGCTCAACCATTTCACCGTGCGCCTGCGCGGGCTGTTCGACCGCCAGTCGCAGTTCATTGCCGAGGCCTCCCACGAGCTGCGCACCCCGCTGGCAGCGCTCAAGGCACGGCTGGAGCTGGGCTTGCGCGAGCAGGACCCGCAGCAATGGCGCGCGACGCTGGCAGATGCCGTGCAGAACACCGACCGGGTCACCGGGCTGGCCAACCAGTTGCTGTCCCTGGCGCGGGTGGAAAGTGGTGCCCGCGCCATCGCCGAGGGCGCGGGGGAAAGCATCGAACTGAGCCAGCTGGCCCGCGAGCTGGGCCTTGCGCTGGCGCCGCTGGCCTATTCGCGCGGCGTGGCGCTGGCGCTGGAGGCGGACCAGCCGGCTTGGGTGAAGGGCGATCCGACCCTGCTCAACGAGCTGCTCAGCAATCTGGTGGACAACGCCATCGCCCACGCCCCGGCGGACGGCAACGTGATCATCCGCGTGCGCTCGCCCGCGGAACTGGAAGTCGAGGACGACGGCCCCGGCATCCCTGCGGAAGAGCGCGACAAGGTGTTCCGCCGCTTCTACCGCCGTCGCCAGCAAGGCACTGGGCTGGGTCTGGCCATCGTCGGCGAGATCTGCAGCGCGCACCGCGCTCGTATCGAACTGGGCCAGGGCGAACTGGGCGGGTTGCTGGTGCGGGTGACCTTCCCGGCGGAAAACGCCTGAGCCAGAAACGCGAAACCCGCCGGTAAGGGCGGGTTTCGGTGTGGGGCAAAAGCATCGCGGCGGCGCGGATGCCAGTCGTTACTGCAGCATGCTCATCGCCGCTTCCATCGCAGCGGAGAGATCTTCGTCTTCCTTCACGTCGGCCTTCGGGTCCAGGCCCAGCTTGGCGAAGGCCGGGATGGTGGCCCAGTCCAGCTCGGTGTAGGGGTGCTGGCTGCCGAGGTAGCTCTGCAGGGTGGCAACCTGGACGATGTCCACGTAGTCGACCTTGGCCGAGTCGCGGCTGAAGTCCAGGTGCTGGCCCGGTACGGCGGCGATCAGCGCCGGGAAGTCCCAGGCCTTGAGGATGCGGTCGCCGATGACCGGGTGGATGCGCTCGATCACGTGATTGAGGCTGATGGAGTCGGCCAGCAGCTCGCTGTGTTCTTCGGCGTAGGTGAGGATCGGCAGCACGCCGATCTGGTGCACCAGGCCGGCCAGGGTCGCCTGATCCGGCGCCAGGCGGGTGTAGTGGCGGCACAGGGCATGGCAGATGCCGGCGATCTCGGTGCTCTTGTTCCACACCTCGCGCATCTTGCGGTCGACCACATCGGAAGTGGCCTGGAACATCTGCTCCATGGCAAGGCCCGTGGCCAGGTTGCAGGTGTAGTTGATCCCCAGGCGGCTGATCGCCATCTGCAGATCGGTGATTTCCTTGTTGGTGCGCAGCAGCGGGCTGTTCACCACCTTGATGATGCGTGCGGTCAGGGCGGCGTCGTTGCCGATCACCTTGGCCAGATCCTGGATGCTGATGTCCGGGTCTTCCGCCGCTTCACGGACGCGCAGGGCGACTTCCGGCAGCGTCGGCAGCACCAGCTCATCGTTGTCGATGGCCCGCAGCAGTTCCTGTTGTACTTTTTCGGCAAGCTTGCTCATGAAGTGTCCTTCAGGGAAAGCCGGGCTCCCCGCCCGGCACGAAATTCAGCGCTGGATCTCGCGGTCGCTGTCCAGAACGTAAGGCAGATCCAGCAGGCGCAGAGGCTGGTCTTCGCCCAGGCGCACGTTGCCATCGGCAGCGGCGTCGTCCTGCAGCACGGCGAGCAGTTCCACGCCATCGGCCGCGCGGGCGGCCAGTACCACTTCGCCGACGCTGGTGGCGTGCACCGGCGAGAACAGCTCGCGGCCCGGCTCCGGCAGTTCGGCGCTATCGAGTTTCAGACGCTGCAGGCGGCGCTTGAGGCGACCGAGGTACTGCATGCGCGCGACGATTTCCTGGCCGGTGTAGCAACCCTTCTTGAAGCTCACGCCGCCCACGGCCTGCAGGTTGATCATCTGCGGGATGAACAGCTCGCGGGTGGCACCGAAGACCTGGCCGACGCCGGCGCGGACCTGGCCGAGCAGCCAGTCGTTGAGTTCGGCGTGGGGCAGGCGGGCCTGCAGCAGGTCGGCGACGGCGGCGGCGCGTTCGGCCGATACCCAGAGTTCGACGCGACCCTGGCCGAGGCCGATGGCGATCAGGCCCTCGGCCCGCGCGACCTGGTCGGCCGCGCCGGAGAGGCTCAGGCCCAGTTCGGCGAGGACGGCATCAGCACCGCTCAGGCCGAAGCGCGCCCACTGGGTGCTGTCATCGGACAGGGTGGCCTTGGAGAACACCGCGTACTTCTTCAGGTCCGTCAGCTGGCTTTCCAGCAGGTCGCCGGCCATGGCCAGCAGGAAGCCTTCGCCTTCGGCGAGGATGCGGAAGCTGGAGGTCATGCGGCCCTTGGGCGTGCAGCGGGCGCCGAGGCTGGCGTATTCGGCGTTCAGGTAATTGAGATTGCAGGTCAGCTGGCCCTGGAGGAATTTGGCGGCGTCCGCGCCACGGACGGCGAGAATCCCTTCGTGATTGAGTTCGGTGTAGAAAGCAGAGTCGGTCATCACGATTCGCTGGAAGAAAGTTAGGGGCCTCATGATAGAGCTCAGGCCCAGCCTTGTCAGCGGGTGCCGGGTGAGCCGAGCATGCGTATAATGCCGGTCGGCTCGCGCCGTCCGTCGACTTCGCGAGCGTTCCGATGTATTTGCTCGCAGTTATTCGAGGGAACCCGCAGATGAACGACGAAACCGAACTCAAACGCCTTTTCTGGCACAGCCGCCGCGGCATGCTGGAACTGGACGTCCTGCTGGTGCCTTTTGTCCAGGAAGTCTACCCGGGGCTGCCCGCCGACGATCAGGCGCGCTTCCGCAAGCTGCTGGAGTGCGAGGATCAGGACATGTTCGGCTGGTTCATGCAGCGCGGCGAGCCGGAAGATGCCGACCTGCGCATCATCGTTCGGATGATCCTGGACCGTGTCCAGCCGAAGTGACCCCTTCGAGTGCCGCTGGCAACCGTCCAACGGTCTGCTGGCGGCCTACCTCGCCGCGCAGTGCTGCGCCGTCCTGGCGCTGCTGCTCGCGGAGACTCCCCTTCACTGGAAAACGCTCGGCCTGAGCCTCTGCCTGCTGCATGCCTGTTGGGTTGTGCCTGGGCGGATTCTATTGCGTGCGCCGGATTCGGTGCGTGCGCTGCGCCACAACGCCGAGGGCTGGCAGCTGTGGAGCGAGCGGGAAGGCTTTCAACCGGTGCAGTTGCTGCCGGACAGTCTGGCGCTGCCCTCGTTGATCGTCCTGCGTTTCCGCCGCCCCGGCGACTGGCTGGCACGCAGCGTCTGCGTGCCGGCCGATGCCCTGGCGCCGGAGTTGCACCGGCGCCTGCGCGTGCGGCTGCGCTTCAGTCGCAATAGGTGGACGGCGCCAGGATAGTGTCGCGGGCTTCGGGCAACAGCTCCGGATAGTCCAGCGTGTAGTGCAGGCCGCGGCTCTCGTGGCGCTGCATGGCGGAGAGGATGATCAGTTCGGCCACCTGGGCCAGGTTGCGCAACTCGATCAGGTCGCGGCTGACCTTGTAGTTCGAGTAGAACTCGTCGATCTCGTCCAGCAGCAGGCGCACCCGGTGCTGTGCACGGGCCAGGCGCTTGTTGGTGCGAACGATGCCCACGTAGTCCCACATGAAGCGCCGCAGTTCGTCCCAGTTGTGGGCGATGATCACGTCCTCGTCGGAGTCGGTCACCTGGCTGGCGTCCCAGCAGGGCAGCGCAACCAGCGTCTGCGCCTTGGGCAGCTCGGCGAGGATGTCGGCGGCGGCGGAGCGGGCATAGACGAAGCATTCCAGCAGCGAGTTGCTGGCCATGCGGTTGGCGCCGTGCAGGCCGGTGAAGGTCGTCTCGCCGATGGCATAGAGGTTCGGTACGTCGGTGCGGCCCTGGGAGTCCACCAGCACGCCACCACAGGTGTAGTGCGCTGCCGGCACCACCGGGATGGGCTCGCGGGTGATGTCGATGCCGAAGTCCAGGCAGCGCTCGTAGACGGTAGGGAAGTGCTCGCGGATGAACTCGGCCGGCTTGTGGCTGATGTCCAGGTAGACGTAGTCGATGCCCAGGCGCTTCATCTCGTGGTCGATGGCGCGGGCCACCACATCGCGCGGGGCCAGCTCGCCCAGGGTGTGGAAGCGCGGCATGAAGCGCTCGCCGTTGGGCAGGCGGAGCAGGGCGCCTTCGCCGCGCAGCGCCTCGGTGATCAGGAAGCTCTTGGCCTGCGGGTGGTACAGGCACGTCGGGTGGAACTGGTTGAACTCCAGGTTGCCGACCCGGCAGCCGGCGCGCCAGGCCATGGCGATGCCATCGCCGGAGTTGCCGTCGGGGTTGCTGGTATAGAGGTAGACCTTGCTGGCGCCGCCGGAGGCGAGCACGGTGAAGCGCGCGCTGAAGGTGTCGACTTCGCCGGTGGAGCGATCCAGCACGTAGGCGCCGAGGCAGCGTTGACCGTCCATCCCCAGTTTCTGCTCGGTGATCAGGTCGACGGCGACCCGTTGCGACAGCAGTTCGATGTTCGGCCTTTGGCGGGCCTGTTCCAGCAGGGCGTTGAAGATCGCGGCGCCGGTGGCGTCGGCGGCATGGATGATGCGGCGGTGGCTGTGGCCGCCTTCACGAGTGAGGTGGAATTCGAAACCACCGTCCTCGCGGCCCGGTTCATGGTCGCGGGTGAAGGGCACGCCCTGTTCGATCAGCCACTGGATCGCCTCGCGGCTATGCTCGACGGTGAATTTCACCGCGTCCTCGCGGCACAGGCCGGCGCCCGCGACCAGAGTGTCCTCGACGTGGGACTCGACGGTATCGGTGTCATCCAGCACGGCAGCGACGCCGCCCTGGGCCCAGAAGGTGGAGCCCTGGGACAGTTCGCCCTTGCTCAGCACGGCGATCCTCAGGTGCGAAGGCAGCGTCAAAGCCAGCGTCAGGCCGGCGGCCCCGCTGCCGATCACTAGGACATCGTGCTGGAAATGCTGACTCATACCCGGCTCCACAAAATGGCGCCCTAGTATATAGAAGGGGGCCACGGCACAATACTGGCGAACCGATGACACCGAAGGCGCGTGCGGTGGGGCGGCAGTCGCAGGGCGGGAAGCTTTCTTCCCCGCTCAAGCCGGTCCGGCAGGCGCCTGGGGTTGCGTCGGAATCATTGAACGATCACGGCAAATCACCGGAACTTTTTCAGGCGTTCCGGTTCGAACGCGGAATACCCAATCAACTTTGCGTGCAGATTGACATTGCGCGGAAGGGGAGCGGGTGTTCCGCCCGGTACAGTTGAATTTGACGGGCTTCGGACGCATGTCGGGGTCCGATTGCCGCCAATGTGAAAAAACTGTGCGGCGCATGCTTGGAGGGGAGAACTTTTGCAAAAGACCCGAGTCTATCTTGGCAGGACGATTTACCAGGGTGCTCGAAGCTCCTCCAGGTTTTCAGAGGAGCATTCATGCTAACCCAGGAACAGGATCAGCAACTGGTTGAACGGGTACAGCGCGGAGACAAACGGGCATTCGACCTGCTGGTGCTGAAGTACCAGCACAAGATTCTGGGGCTCATCGTGCGATTCGTGCACGACGCCCAGGAAGCCCAGGACGTTGCACAGGAAGCATTCATCAAGGCGTATCGCGCCTTGGGCAACTTCCGCGGCGACAGTGCCTTTTATACCTGGCTGTACCGTATCGCCATCAACACCGCGAAGAACCATCTGGTTGCGCGCGGTCGGCGGCCGCCGGACAGCGATGTCACGGCAGAGGACGCGGAGTTCTTCGACGGCGATCACGCCCTGAAGGACATCGAGTCGCCGGAAAGAGCCATGCTGCGGGATGAGATCGAGGAAACCGTCCATCGCACCATCCAGCAGCTGCCCGATGATTTGCGCACGGCTTTGACCCTGCGCGAGTTCGAAGGCCTGAGTTACGAAGATATCGCCACCGTGATGCAGTGTCCGGTGGGGACCGTCCGCTCACGGATATTCCGTGCGCGGGAAGCGATCGACAAAGCTTTGCAGCCTTTGTTGCATGATGAAGTCTGATACAGCGGCAGAAGCCAAGAGAGGTACCGCTATGAGTCGTGAAGCCCTGCAGGAGTCGCTGTCCGCGGTAATGGATAACGAAGCGGATGAGCTTGAGCTGCGGCGTGTGCTTGCAGCCTGCGGCGAGGACGCCGAATTGCGGGCCACCTGGTCCCGTTACCAGCTGGCCCGTGCAGTGATGCACCGCGAGCCGGCCATGCCCAAGCTGGACATTGCCGCCGCCGTGTCCGCCGCGCTGGCCGATGAAGCCGCCCCGGCGCCGCGCAGTCGCAATCCGTGGCGTAACGTCGGCCGTCTGGCGGTCGCCGCTTCGGTGACCCTGGCTGTTCTGGCCGGTGTGCGCATGTACCACCAGGATGACAGTGTCGCCAACGGCCTTGCCCAGCAAGGCGCCACTCCGCAGATCGCCCTGCCGCAAGTGCAAGGCCCGGCGGTACTGGCAGGCTACACTCAGGACGAGGCGCCGCAGGTGATCACCAATGCCCAGGGTGGGCAGACCACCTGGCACGAGCAGCGTCTTCCGGGTTACCTGCGTCAACACGCGCAGCAGTCCGCCGTCAGCGGCACCGACAGCGCCCTGCCTTACGCACGCGCCGCGAGCCTGGAAAGCCGCTGATTTGCGACCTTAAGGAGCGACATGCGCGCGACTACAGCACTGTTGTTCTTCCTCGGCGGTCTGCTGGCATTGCCAGTCCAGGCCGCCGATGCGTTGGACTGGATCAAGCGCCTCTCCGAGGCTGATCAGCAACAGAACTTCCAGGGCACTTTCATCTACGAACGCAGCGGAGCCTTCACTACCCACGATGTCTGGCATCGTGTGGAGAGTGATGGCTCGGTACGCGAGCGCCTGGTTCAGGTCGATGGACCGCGCCAGGAAGTGGTGCGCGTCGATGGCGCCACCCAGTGCGTAGGTGGAGGCATGTCGGGGCAGGTGTCGACCGGTGAGATGTGGCCGGCACGCAAGCTCAACCCGACGGATCTGTCCACCTACTACGACGTTCGCGTCGCCGGCGAGTCGCGCATTGCCGATCGTCCGGCGGTGGTGCTGGCGGTGATCCCGCGTGACCAGCATCGCTATGGCTTCGAGCTGCACGTGGACAAGGAGACGGGCCTGCCGCTCAAGTCCCTGCTGCTCAACGACAAGGGCCAGATCATCGAGCGCCTGCAGTTCACCCGCATCGACATGGCAGCGCCGGATGACGGCGAGTTGCAGGCGAGCGCGGCCTGCAAGCCGGTGAAGGAAGCCAAGGTTGCCGAAGTGAAGACCAACTGGCATTCGGAATGGGTGCCGCCGGGCTTTACCCTGAACAGTACGTTGCAGGAGCGCAGCCCGGTCTCCAATGATCAGGTCCTGTGCCTGGCCTACGGCGACGGACTGGCGCGTTTCTCGGTCTTCCTCGAGCCGCTGCACGGCGCCAAGGTCGATGATGCCCGCACCCAGCTGGGCCCGACCACCGTGGTGTCGAGGCGGTTCGCCAGTGACGATGGCGGCACCATGGTGACCGTGGTCGGCGAGATACCCAGTGGCACGGCCGAGCGCGTGGCGTTGTCCATGCGGCCAACGGGAGCCCAGCCACAGTGATCCATGAGCGGGGAAGAGTGGTTGCGGTCGAGTCTGGAACGGTCCAGGTCGAAACGCTGCGCCGCTCCACCTGCTCGGGATGTTCGGTCAACGCCGGTTGCGGCCAGGGTCTCCTGGAGCGACTGGGTGTTACCCAGGGACGCAGCCGAGTGCAAGCGCTGATCTCGCCGAACCTGGCTTCATCGAATCTTAAGCCTGGCGATGAAATCCTGCTGGGCGTGGATGAACACCTTCTGCTGAGAAGCGCCCTGCTTTTCTATCTTTCCCCGCTGATCGGGCTGTTCGCGCTGGCGCTACTGGCGGCGCGCCTCGATCTGGGGGAACCTCTCATCATCGTGGCCGGGCTGGCGGGTTTCCTGCTGGCCTGGCTGCTGGTGCGTCGCCATGCGCGACGCCATACGGATGATCCGGCGATGCAACCGGTTGTGCTGCGTGCGCTGGTCGGTGGGCCGCCCGGCCCTGTTTAGTGATCTTCCCAATCAACATCACGGGAGCTGTAGTCAATGCAAACCCTGAAACGCAGCATGGCTGCGCTGGTCGCCCTGCTGGCCCTGAGCCTGTCGGTCACCGCGCGGGCTGAACTACCGGACTTCACTCCGCTGGTCGAGAAGGCCTCGCCGGCGGTGGTCAACATCAGTACCACCCAGAAACTTCCCGACCGCTCCAACGCGCAGATGGGCATACCGGACCTCGACGGCCTGCCGCCGGGCCTGCGCGAATTCTTCGAGCGCAGCATTCCCCGCGGCCAGGGCGGCCAGGGGCAGACGCCCCGTGGCCAGCAGCGCGAGGCCCAGTCGCTGGGTTCGGGCTTCATCATTTCCGATGATGGCTACATCCTCACCAACAACCACGTGGTGGCCGACGCCGACGAGATCCTCGTGCGCCTGTCCGACCGCAGCGAGCACAAGGCCAAGCTGGTCGGTGCCGACCCGCGCAGCGACGTGGCCGTGCTGAAGATCGATGCCAAGGGCCTGCCGACGCTCAAGCTGGGCGACTCCGACAAGCTGAAGGTCGGTGAGTGGGTGCTGGCCATCGGTTCGCCGTTCGGCTTCGACCACTCGGTGACTGCCGGTATCGTCAGCGCCAAGGGCCGCAGCCTGCCGAACGAGAACTACGTGCCGTTCATCCAGACCGACGTGGCGATCAACCCGGGCAACTCCGGCGGTCCGCTGCTGAACCTGCAGGGCGAAGTGGTAGGCATCAACTCGCAGATCTTCACCCGTTCCGGCGGCTTCATGGGGCTTTCCTTCGCGATCCCGATCGATGTGGCGCTGAACGTCGCCGATCAGCTCAAGGCTGGCGGCAAGGTCAATCGCGGCTGGCTGGGCGTAGTGATCCAGGAAGTGAACAAGGACCTGGCTGAGTCCTTCGGCCTCGACAAGCCGGCCGGCGCGCTGGTTGCACAGCTGGTGGAGGACGGCCCGGCAGCCAAGGGCGGCCTGCAGGTAGGTGACGTGATCCTGAGCCTGAATGGCCAGACCATCAACGAATCCGCTGACCTGCCGCACCTGGTGGGCAACATGAAGCCGGGCGACAAGGCGGCTCTGGAAGTCATTCGTGACAACAAGCGCCAGACCCTGAACATGACCATCGGCAGCCTGCCGGACGACGACGATGCCGTCGCTGCCGTCGAGGGCAAGGGCGCCGAGCGTAGCAGCAACCGCATGGGTGTGACCGTGGCCGAGCTGACCGCCGAGCAACGCAAGTCCCTGGATATCAAGGGCGGCGTGGTCATCAAGGAAGTGCAGGGCGGTCCGGCGGGCATGATCGGACTGCGTCCGGGCGATGTCATCACCCACCTGAACAACCGTGCTGTGGATTCCTCGAAAACCTTCAGCGAGATCGCCAAGGCGCTGCCGAAGGATCGTTCGATTTCCATGCGCGTGCTGCGCCAGGGACGTGCGAGCTTCATCACCTTCAAGCTGACCGAATAAGGTCGGCGCACCAGAAAAGGGCGACTCCGGTCGCCCTTTTTCATGCCTGACCGTCCGGCGCGGCGTGACGCATCAGGCTGTAGTCAGGTAAACTCCCCCGCTATTTTTCGGCGGACCGCCGCCTTCAGCCTTCCGAGTGTGTTCGCCGTGAGTGACCTGAGTCATATCCGCAATTTCTCCATCATCGCCCACATCGACCATGGCAAGTCGACGCTGGCAGACCGCTTCATCCAGATGTGCGGCGGCCTGTCCGACCGCGAGATGGAGGCCCAGGTACTGGACTCCATGGACCTGGAGCGTGAGCGCGGCATCACCATCAAGGCGCACAGCGTCACCCTTCACTACAAGGCGAAGGACGGCAAGACCTACCAGCTGAACTTCATCGACACCCCCGGCCACGTCGACTTCACCTACGAAGTCAGCCGTTCGCTGGCCGCCTGCGAAGGCGCGCTGCTGGTGGTGGACGCCGGCCAGGGCGTGGAAGCGCAGTCGGTCGCCAACTGCTACACCGCCATCGAGCAGGGCCTGGAAGTCATGCCCGTGCTGAACAAGATGGACCTGCCGCAGGCCGATCCGGACCGCGTGAAGGACGAGATCGAAAGCATCATCGGCATCGACGCCACCGACGCCGTTGCCTGCTCGGCCAAGAGCGGCATGGGTGTGGAAGATGTGCTGGAGCGCCTGGTCACCGCCATTCCCGCTCCGGAAGGCGAGATCGACGCGCCGCTGCAGGCGCTGATCATCGACTCCTGGTTCGACAACTACCTGGGCGTGGTCTCGCTGGTGCGTGTGAAGCACGGCCGCGTCAAGAAGGGCGACAAGATCCTGGTGAAGTCCACCGGCAAGGTCCACCAGGTGGACAGCGTCGGCGTCTTCACTCCGAAGCACACCGAGACTCCGGATCTCAAGGCCGGCGAAGTGGGCTTCATCATCGCCGGCATCAAGGACATCCTCGGTGCGCCGGTGGGCGATACCCTGACCCTGAACAACACCCCCGACGTGGACGTGCTGCCGGGCTTCAAGCGCATCAAACCGCAGGTCTACGCCGGCCTGTTCCCGGTCAGCTCCGATGACTTCGAGGACTTCCGCGAAGCCCTGCAGAAGCTGACCCTGAACGACGCCGCGCTGCAGTACGAGCCGGAAAGCTCCGAGGCCCTGGGCTTCGGCTTCCGCATCGGCTTCCTCGGCATGCTGCACATGGAGATCATCCAGGAGCGCCTGGAGCGCGAATACGACCTGGACCTGATCACCACCGCACCGACCGTGATCTTCGAGATCGTGCAGAAGAACGGCGAGATCCTCTACGTCGACAACCCGTCAAAGCTGCCCGACCTCTCGTCCATCGACGAAATGCGCGAGCCGATCTGCCGCGCGACCATTCTTGTGCCTCAGGAGCACCTGGGCAACGTCATTACCCTGTGCATCGAGAAGCGCGGCGTCCAGCGCGACATGCACTTCCTCAGCGGCCAGGTCCAGGTGATCTACGATCTGCCGATGAACGAAGTGGTGCTGGACTTCTTCGACCGCCTGAAGTCCACCAGCCGTGGCTATGCTTCGCTGGACTACAGCTTCGACCGCTTCGAGCCGGCCAATCTGGTCCGCCTCGATGTGTTGATCAACGGTGAGAAGGTTGACGCCCTCGCCCTGATCGTTCACCGCGACAACGCCCCGTACAAGGGTCGTCAGCTGGTGGAGAAGATGAAGGAACTGATTCCGCGGCAGATGTTCGACGTCGCGATTCAGGCGGCCATCGGTGGGCAGATCATCGCTCGCTCGACGGTCAAGGCGCTCAGGAAGAACGTGTTGGCCAAGTGCTACGGTGGTGACGTGAGCCGTAAGCGCAAGCTGCTGGAGAAGCAGAAGGCCGGTAAGAAAAGGATGAAGCAGGTCGGTAGCGTGGAGATTCCGCAGGAAGCCTTCCTCGCTGTGCTCAAAGTGGACAGTTGAACCCTATGACCCTGAATTTCCCGCTGTTGCTGGTGATTGCCGTTGCGGTATGCGGCGTTCTCGCCCTGGTGGACCTGGTGCTGTTCGCACCGCGCCGCCGGGCGGCCATTTCCGCCTACGAAGGTTCGGTCAGCGAAGCTGACCCGCAAGTGCTGGAGAAACTGAACAAGGAGCCGGTACTGGTCGAGTACGGCAAGTCGTTCTTCCCGGTGCTGTTCATCGTGCTGGTGCTGCGTTCGTTCCTGGTCGAGCCCTTCCAGATCCCGTCGGGCTCGATGAAGCCGACCCTGGAAGTGGGCGATTTCATCCTGGTGAACAAGTTCGCCTACGGCATCCGCCTGCCGGTGCTCGACACCAAGGTGATCCCCGTGGGTGACCCGCAGCGTGGCGATGTCATGGTGTTCCGCTACCCCAGCGACCCGAACATCAACTACATCAAGCGTGTGGTCGGCGTGCCGGGTGACACCATCCGCTACACCAGCGACAAGCGCCTGTTCATCAACGACCAGGCCGTGGCCGAATCGCTGGTGGGCGAGGAGCCGGGCACCCTCGGCAGCGTGACCCTGTACCAGGAGAAGCTGGGCGCGGCGGAGCACATGATCCGCAAGGAAATGACCCGCTTCCGCATCGAGCCGGGCAAGCAGTGGAAAGTGCCGGCCGGCCATTACTTCATGATGGGCGACAACCGCGACAACTCCAACGACAGCCGCTACTGGAACGATCCGAAGATTCCGAAGGACCTGCTGGGCATGGTTCCGGACCGCAATATCGTCGGCAAGGCCTTTGCGGTCTGGATGAGCTGGCCGGATCCGAAGATGCGCAATCTGCCGAATTTCTCGCGAGTTGGTGTGATTCACTAAACTGGTGAGACGTTCCAGGCCTGCAGGGCTGGATCGGTGCTGAAAACGGGCGGGGCTGCACGCGGGGAGCGAGGCGGCCCCGCTTCACTTGGACCTGCCGCGGTTGGCGGGCAAATAAGAAAGATACCGACATGAGGTCGATATGACGTACGCACGTTCGCAGAAGGGAATGTCGTTGCTGGGTTGGCTGGCCGTACTCGCCGTCGTGGCATTCTTTGCCAGCGCTGCGTTCAAGATCTTCCCGCACTACATGGACTACTACGCCATCGAGAAGGCCATCACCTCGGTGGAGACCGATAAGGCCGCGGAAGTGCGCTCGGTTCCGGAGTTCTACGCCTATGTGAGCAAGGCGCTGACGATCAACGGGATTCGGGATCTGAAGCTGGAAGATGCCCTGGACGTGAAACTTGAGAACAACGAGTTCCGCGCCCACCTGAAATACGAAAGACGCGAGCCACTGGTGCAGAACATCGACCTGGTGGTCAAATTTGACAAAGAATTCCGTGTACGAATGCCGTGAGTAACAACAGTCTGGATCGACTCGAGCGCAAGCTTGGCTACACCTTCCGCGACCAGGACCTGATGGTCCTGGCGCTGACCCATCGCAGTTTCGCCGGACGCAACAACGAGCGCCTGGAGTTCCTCGGTGACGCCATCCTCAACTTCGTCATCGGCGAAGCCTTGTTCACCCACTTCCCCCAGGCCCGTGAAGGCCAGCTGTCGCGCCTGCGCGCGCGACTGGTGAAAGGCGAGACCCTGGCTCTGCTGGCCCGCGGTTTCGAGATCGGGGATTACCTGCGACTGGGCTCGGGTGAGCTGAAGAGCGGCGGTTATCGTCGCGAGTCGATCCTGGCTGACGCCATGGAGGCGCTGATCGGCGCCATTTATCTGGACACCGGCATGGATTCCGCCCGCGAGCGGATCATGGACTGGCTCGGCCCGCAGCTGCGCGAGCTGACCCCGGTGGATACCAACAAGGACCCCAAGACCCGCCTGCAGGAATTCCTGCAGTCCCGTGGGTGCGAATTGCCGCGTTACGACGTGGTGGATATCCAGGGCGAACCGCATTGCCGCACTTTCTTCGTGGAGTGCGAGGTGGCCCTGCTGAACGACAAGACCCACGGTCACGGCGGCAGCCGCCGCATCGCCGAGCAGGTGGCCGCCGCCGCCGCACTGGCAGCCCTGGGCGTGGAGAATGGCCATGAGTGAGCACGAGCAAGACCAGCACGACCCATCCGAGCACGATGAAGCAGGAACCGTTCGTTGCGGTTACGTCGCCATCGTCGGCCGCCCCAACGTAGGCAAGTCGACCCTGCTCAACCACATCCTCGGGCAGAAGCTGGCGATCACCTCGCGCAAGCCGCAGACCACCCGCCACACCCTGCTGGGCATCAAGACCGAGGGTGATGTGCAGGCGGTGTATGTCGACACCCCCGGCCTGCACAAGGACAACGACAAGGCACTGAACCGCTATATGAACCGTTCGGCCAGCGCCGCGCTGAAGGACGTCGATGTGGTGATCTTCGTCGTCGACCGCAACCGCTGGACCGACGAAGACCAGATGGTCTACGACAAGGTCAAGTACGTGAGCTGCCCGGTCCTGCTGGCGGTGAACAAGGTTGACCGTATGGAAGACAAGGGCGAGTTGCTGCCGCACCTGCAGTGGCTGGCCGAGCAGCTGCCCAACGCCGAAGTCGTGCCGATTTCCGCCCAGCACGGGCAGAACCTCGACGTGCTCGAAGGCCTGGTGGCCGAGCGCCTGCCGGAGAATGATCACTTCTTCCCGGAAGACCAGATCACCGACCGCAGCAGCCGCTTCCTCGCCGCCGAACTGGTGCGCGAGAAGATCATGCGCCAGCTGGGCGCCGAGCTGCCGTACCAGGTCGCCGTGGAGATCGAAGAGTTCAAGCAGGACGGTCCGATCCTGCACATCCACGCGCTGATCCTCGTGGAGCGCGACGGCCAGAAGAAGATCATCATCGGCGACAAGGGCGATCGCATCAAAAGCATCGGCCAGAACGCCCGCAAGGACATGGAAGTGCTGTTCGACTCCAAGGTCATGCTCAATCTCTGGGTGAAAGTGAAAGGCGGCTGGTCCGACGACGAGCGCGCACTGCGTTCTCTGGGCTACGGCGACCTCTGACCTTCAGCACCCCGCGAGCATTCGCGGGGCGTACCCTTCGGGTGCCTGAGCGCGCCCGCCTCCCGACTCCCACTCCAGGCGCAGTGCCATGAGCCTCGCTTCTACTGCCCAAGCCGCTTTCGTCCTGCACAGCCGTCCCTACAAGGAAACCAGCGCGCTGGTGGATTTCTTCACCCCGCAAGGACGACTGCGCGCCGTTCTTCGCGGTGCGCGGGGTAAGGCTGGTGCGCTGGCGCGGCCGTTCGTGCCGCTGGAAGGCGAATTCCGCGGGCGCAGCGACCTGAAGAATGTCGTGCGCCTGGAACCCAATGGCATTCCCAACCTGCTCAGTGGCGAAGCGCTGTTCAGCGGCCTCTACCTGAACGAGCTGATGGTCCGCCTGCTGCCCGTGGAAGATCCGCATCCCGCGCTGTTCGAACATTACCGTGCGACCCTGCCACTGCTGGCTGCCGGCAGTCCGCTGGAGCCGCTGCTGCGCTCTTTCGAATGGCGGCTGCTGGACGACCTGGGCTATGGTTTTTCCCTGGACACCGATATCGTCGGCCAGGCTGTGGCGCCCGACGGACTCTACCGCCTGCTGCCTGACTCTGGACTGGAACCGGTCGGCAGCCTGCAGCCGGGGCTGTTCCATGGCGTCGACCTGCTGGCCATGGCAGAAGCCGACTGGAACGCCCCTGGCGCCCTGGCAGCGGCCAAGCGCCTGATGCGCCAGGCCCTGGCACCCCATCTTGGCGGCCGACCGCTGGTCAGCCGCGAGCTCTTCATGAATCGCAAGGACAACTCCCGTGACTGAAGCCAACCGTATCCTGCTCGGCGTGAACATCGACCACGTCGCCACCCTGCGCCAGGCCCGCGGCACCCGTTATCCCGACCCGGTGAAAGCTGCTCTGGACGCCGAGGAAGCCGGCGCCGACGGCATCACCGTGCACCTGCGCGAAGATCGCCGGCACATCCAGGACCGCGACGTGCGCGTGCTGGCCGAAGTCCTGCAGACCCGCATGAACTTCGAGATGGGCGTCACCGAGGAGATGATGAAGTTCGCCGAGATCATCCGCCCTGCCCATGTCTGCCTGGTCCCGGAGACCCGCCAGGAGCTGACCACCGAGGGTGGCCTGGACGTCGCCGGCCAGGAAGCGCGCATCCGCGAAGCGGTGCAGCGCCTGGCGGCCGCTGGCTGCGAGGTGTCGCTGTTCATCGACCCGGACCAGCGCCAGATCGAGGCTTCGGCTCGGGTTGGCGCCCCGGCCGTCGAGCTGCACACCGGTCGTTACGCCGACGCCCACAACCCCGCCGAAGGCGCCCATGAGCTGGCACGCATCCGCGATGGCGTGGAGTTCGGCCTGTCCCACGGCCTGATCGTCAACGCCGGTCACGGCCTGCATTACCACAATGCCGAGCCGGTAGCAGCCATCGCCGGGATCAACGAGCTGAACATCGGCCACGCCATCGTTGCCCATGCGCTGTTCGTGGGCTTCAAGCAGGCAGTTGCCGAGATGAAGGCGCTGATCGTGGCGGCGGCGAATCGCTGACTGGGGGAAGAGCTTCATCGGGTAATTCGAGCCAGAGAATTTCCCTCTCCCTAACCCTCTCCCTGAAGGGAGAGGGGACTGTCCGGTGCGGACGGGTAGCCTTGTGCTAGCTGGCTGGCTCCGTCCTGACCGGGAGCGCCGAGTGGCTCCCTCGCCCTTCGGGGCGGGGCGCGCAGCCAGGGCGTGGGGAGAGGGCAGGCAGCTGCACAGAGCTTGATGTAAGCGAGCTATGCCTCTATCGCATTACAGGCAAATCAGGGCTTGCGCGCCACCAGCGTGGCGCGCAGCGGCGCCGGCAGGCCTTCGAGGGTGCGGCTGTGGTCGTCCGGATCGAGGAAGTCCGGCAGCGACTGATAGCGCATCCACTCGGTGGCGCGCTGTTCCTCTACCGAGGTGCGGCTCACGTCGACGCTGCGCACGTCGGTGAAGCCTGCACGGCGCAGCCACAGCTCCAGCGCCGGCACCGACGGCAGGAACCACACGTTGCGCATCTGCGCGTAGCGATCTTCGGGCACCAGCACGCTGTTCACGTCGCCTTCCACCACCAGGGTTTCCAGCACCAGTTCGCCGCCACGGCGCAGGCAATCCTTGAGCGCCAGCAGGTGGTCGATGGGCGAGCGGCGGTGGTAGAGCACGCCCATGGAGAACACCGTGTCGAAGCCTTCCAGCTTCTCGGGCAGGTCTTCCAGGGCGAAAGGCAGGTGCCAGGCCGGCAGATCCGGCAGGTAGCGCTTCATGGCGAGGAACTGGCAGAAGAACAGCCAGTTCGGGTCCACGCCAACCACGCTGCGTGCGCCAGCGCCGAGCATGCGCCACTGGTAGTAGCCATTGCCGCAGCCAACATCGAGGATGCGTTTTCCTGCCAGATCGATGTGCGGCGACACGCGCTCCCACTTCCAGTCCGAGCGCCATTCGGTGTCGATGTGCACGCCGAACAGGTTGAACGGCCCCTTGCGCCACGGGATCAGCCCTTGCAGGGCGAGCTTGAGCTGCGCGCGGGTGTCCTCGTCGCAGTCGCCTTCGAGGTTGAAGCGCTCGCGCAGCTCGACGGCGGCGGCCTGCAGCTCGGGCAGGCGATCCACCGCGGCCAGCCAGCGTTCGAGATCGCCATGGCCATCGTCGACCTTGCCGGCCAGTTGTGCGGGCAGCGAGCCGGCCCAGGATTCCAGTGGCGTGCCGGCCAGTTCAAGGCGCAGGCGGTCGAGGTCGAAGCGTTCGATCATGGCAGGGCAATCAGGGAAGCGAAGTTGAGGCACTGGAACCAGGGCACGACCTTGGAGAAGCCGGCGGCCAGCAGGCGCTCGCGGTGGGTCTCCAGGGTGTCGGGGCGCATGACGTTCTCGATGGCGGTGCGCTTCTGGGCGATTTCCAGTTCGCTGTAGCCATTGGCGCGCTTGAAGTCGATGTGCAGGTCGGTGAGCAGCTCGTGCTCCTGCTCGTCGGCGAAGCGCAGTTTTTCCGAGAGGATCAGCGCACCGCCGGGCAGCAGGGCGCTGCGCAGGCGGCTGAGCAGTTCCAGGCGTTGTTCGGGGGCGATGAACTGCAGGGTGAAGTTCAGTGCGATCAGCGAGCAGGGCTTGAGGTCCAGCCTGAGGATGTCCGCCTCGATCAGTTCGACCGGCAGCAGTTCCTGGTGCATGGCGTCCTGGGCGCGCAGGTATTCGCCGCAGCGTTCGATCATCGGCGCGGAATTGTCGACGCCGATGACACGGCAGCCTTCGGTCTTCACGTGGCGGCGCAGCGCCTGGGTCACCGCGCCGAGCGAGCAGCCAAGGTCGTAGAGCACGCTGTTCGGCGCGGCGAAGCGCGCGCCGAGCACACCTATGTTCTCGACGATGGTGGGGTAGCCCGGCACCGATCGCTTGATCATGTCCGGGAAGACGCGCACCACGTCCTCGTTGAAGGTGAAGTCGGGAACCTGGGTTTGCGGCTGGGCGAAGATGCGGTCGGATTCGCTCACGCTGGATGGGGCCTCGTTACGCTGAACAGGCGACCAGGCGCGGCGCGCCCGGTTTGCCGGGGCGCGCATTGTAGCCGAGGCGCCGGGTGCGCCCAAGCTTCAGCCGATAAGGGTCACTTGAGCTGGTCGGAGAAGTATTCGCCGGCGCCCTGCAGCGGGCCGAGGGGATTCTTCTTGTCTTCCATGCGGCGGATGTTCGGCTCGCCGTTGCTGGTCTTGTGCACCACCACGTCGTCGATCAGCACGAACACCGGGCGGAACGACCAGCCCTGCACCTGGCGGCGTTTGCGGAAGTTGAAGATGTCGGCCCAGAAGCTGCCCACACGCTGGCTGTCAGTCTTGTTGAAGTCGAAGGCGTAGCCGACGCAGCGATCCTTGGCCTGCAGGCAGGTCACCAGGCCGTCTGGCAGGTAGTCGATGGGGATGTTGGGCTGTACGAAGAGCAGGCGCACGTCGATGAACGAAAGCATCTTGGCGTTGCCCTGGGACAGCGGATCGAAGCCCAGCGCGTAGAGCTGCGACTTGGTGGTCTTGCCAGGATCGACCTGGTTGTAGCGGCTCTGTGCATCCTGGTAATCCAGGAATGGTGACTGCACTTCCGCGCGTTCGCTGGGCAACAGGCTGCCACAGGCCGAGAGTGTCAGGCAGGCTCCCAGCAACAACATCGAGCGAACTACTGCACGCATGGAGCTCCCCTTTTCCCAGTCTCTTATTGATTGATCTATAGCCGATGACAGAGGGCTCTGCCGGACTTTTCTCACGCCTTCGCAGGACTAGTCAACGGCGATGCCGTAACCCTGCATCAGGGGTTTCCACTGGTCGTTGCGGCGCAGTTCGCGCAGGCCCTCGTCGAGGTCGGTCAGGCGCTCCTGCACGCCTTCCAGACGCGGGTTGAGCGCAACGTACATGGGACGTTTATCGGCGAGCTCGCCGGCCGCTTGAATGCGCTCCAGGAGGCCGTGGCGCTGCAGGTAGTGCTCGACGATCTGGCTGTCTTCCAGCAGCACCGTGATACGCCCGAGCAGCAGCTTCTGGATGTTGCGTTCGAGCACCTTCTCGCCACTGAGCACCTGCACCTGCTCGTGGTTGGCGAGATGTTCGTCACGCCAGTCGTCCAGTTCCTTGCCGTAGGAATAGCCTTGCGCCAATCCGATGGACTGGCTGCTCAGCGAGGTGGGACCCTGCCAGGTCCAGGGGTTGTCGTTGCGCACGTAGAAACGCATGGTCACCCAGCCGATGGGTTCCTCGCCGATCAGCAGGTCCGCGGACTCTTCGCTGTAGGCGCCGACCACGCCGTCCACCAGGCCCTCGCGGGCCATCTGCAGGGCGCGAGGCCAGGGCAGGGGCTCGAAGCGCGGCGGTTGCGGCAGCAACTGGTCGAGGGCCTCGAGCAGATAACCGGGTTTGTCCGGATCGCCCGGGCAGAGATAGGGGCACCAGTCGTCGCCGGCCAGGCGCAGGGGTTCGGCGCTGGCCAGCGCCGAACAGAGGAGCAGCAGCGGTGAAGCGATTCGCAGCATGTCAGGCCCGGGAAGTGGAGTGTCCTTCCGAGTATGGCAGAGCGATATGACGGGAAGTGACGGACGCGGCAATACCGAACTGGCCGAGCCAGTAGGTGAGCATGATGGCGTAGGAGGAGCCGTCGAAAGCGGCGACGAAGCGGCTGATGCCGATCATCGAATCGGAGCTGACGAACAGCAGCGCGCCCAGGGCGGCGAACACCCGGCTGGCATGGGCGATGGAGGGCACGCCAAGGCGGGCAATGGCGCGCCAGAGCATGGCGCTGATGGTCAGGCTATACAGCGCAATCGGCAGCAGCAGTGGGCCCAGGCCGCGGCTGTAGAGCAGGGCGAACAGGCCGCCACCCACGCCGCCTGCGACCAGCAGACCGAGCGGGGCGAAGCGGCGGGTATCGCCCAGGTAGGCGACCAGGTACGCCAGGTGTGCCAGCAGGAAGGCGGCGAGGCCGGGCACGAAGGCGTTGATCGGCCATTCCAGCAGGATGTCGCCGAGCATCGACAGCACCAGGCCGATGGCGACCCAGCGGCGATAGCCGTCGGCGGGCGTGGCGAGAATCCACAACAGCATGGCCAGCACCGGCAGCGGCTTGCACAGCATGCGCAGGGTGGGCAGGTCGAAGGTGACGGCGAACAGGTAGGCGGCACCGCCGATCAGTGCCAAGAGTGCCCAGCGCATGGGGTTCCCTCCCGAGGAAATGAACGCCCACTGTGCCGCAGCGAGGTGCCCTGCCCACAGGCCGAAGGCGCCAGGGCGAGCGGCTTATGGCGCCTTGCTGGTCCCGGGTTACTTGACGGTGATCGGGCAGACGAAGGTCTGCGCCGGGGCTACTTCGGCTTCCCAGGGGCGGCGGTAGGCCAGTTCCAGTTTGTCCTCGCCGGCGGCGGTCACGCGGAAGCGCCAGGTGGATTCGCCGGCGCTGCCGACCAGGCCGGCGTCTTCCGGATTGCTGTAGACCTCCGGGCCGAGGGCGCGCAGCAGGCCGTTGGCGGCGTTGCGCAGTTCCCAACGGAAACCGGTGGTGGGGTTGCTCGGCAGGATCAGCACCAGCTCCTGGCCGGTGTGAAGCTTCAGCGGCTTGCAGTCGCTGGCGTCTTCCAGGGTGACCACGGGCTTGGTCTGCCCGGCGCAGCCGGCGAGCAGGGCCAGGGAGAGGGGCAGCAACGGGCGGTACGACGGCATGACGGCTCCTGGGAGGGGACAGGTTGGGCCGCAGGATAACGCAATCGGCGTAGGAGCGGTCGCACAGCCGCGATGCTTTTGGCTTGGGCGTTCTAGCGTCGCTTCGGCGTACGCCCGTGCATCTTGTTTCGCCCCCTCGGGCGAGTCACTTCTTCCAAACGTCGGAAGGCCGCCCCCAAAGAAGTAACCAAGAAGGCTTGCCCCGGACATCCGGTTTTTCGCTTAGGCGAAAAATTCCCTCGTTGAAGCGGAGTTTCAGGGGCACGCCGCGAAGGGCCATCCCTGGCCCATCACGGCTCTCGCGGCATCCATGCCGCTCAACCCCTGAAACTCCGCTTCAACGAGGCCTCCTGAACGGGGCAGTCGGAGTGCACTGGTGTTTCTCTGGAAACATTTCTGAGCCAAAGCCAAAGCCAAAGCCAAAGCCAAAGCCAGAGCCAGAGCCAGAGCCAGAGCTGCGGATTGGGATATTCGGCTCTTCGTAGTAGCGAGCTTGCTCGCGAACAGGCTGTAGGGCGCATAACGCGTCAGCGTTATCCGCCGTTGTGGCATCGGCGGATAACCCGTTCCGGGTTATCCGCCCTACGGAAACCTTGGCCCTCGCATTTTGCTTTTGAGGTCTTCCAGGGAAATACCCGCACGCTCCGGACTGCCCCTTTCAGGAGGCCGAAGGTGATCGGAGTTTCAGGGGTTGAGCGACATGGATGTCGCGAGAGCGTTGTCGGGCCAGGGATGGCCCGTCAAC
>NZ_JALJXP010000021.1 GCF_024170165.1 Pseudomonas nitroreducens
GCTGACGGGCCATCCCTGGCCCGACAGCGCTCTCGCGACATCCATGTCGCTCAACCCCTGAAACTCCGCTTCAACGAGGCCTCCTGAACGGGGCATTCGGCGTGTGCGGATACTTCTCTGGAAGTCTTCAGAGCCAGAGCCAGAGCCGGAGCCGGAGCCAGAGCCTGGGCGGGGTGAGGCATTGGCTTTTCGTAGGAGCGAGCTTGCTCGCGAACCGAGCTGTGCCGTTTTCTCCGGAAAACGCATGCGTAGGATGGTGTGGAGCGCAGCGATACCCATCGATTTGCGTAGGGCGAATAACCCGGGACGGGTTATCCGCCGATACCACGACGGCGGATAACGCTTGCGCGTTATGCGCCCTACGGTCTCAGCTGCGCGGCGGGAAGCCCGAGGGTCATACGCACCTTGTAGAAGCGGGCCATGCCCGCGAACAGCGGACAAAGTCCGCGCTCAACTCCAGGCACGGGCTTCCCGCAGACAAACAAAAACGCCCTCTCCAAAGGGGGAGGGCGTCGCTGGTTGAACAGACGAGTCGCTAGCCGATCAGACTTTCCGCGCAGCTCCCAGGAAGCGCCGCACCACCCCATCCACACTCAGCGCGCCCGAACCCTTCAACACCAGCGGCACCAACGCCACCAGGTAGATCAGCGGCAGCTTGTAGTTGCCGAAACCATGGTCGGTGATCGAGTAGCCCTGGGCCAGTTCCGCCAGGCTCGACCACTGCGCCGGCCAGTGCACCGCGGCGATGGCGACCAGGGTCACCACGATCAGCGAAGACGAGGCGAAGCGGGTGGCCAGCCCCAGGAGCAGCATCACCGGTGCGATCAGCTCGGCCCACATCGATACCTGCCAGTCGAAGCCGGCGGAGAAGTGGTTGAAGGGGAAGGGGAAGCTGGCGTGGATCTGTTCGAACCAGTTGTCGCCGTGCCATTTCTCCAGGCCCGATTCGAAGAATTCCCAGGCCAGGAACAGCCGCAGTGGAATGTCCCAGCCCCAGGCAGCGAGGCGGTCGAGTTGGTCGAAGACGGTCTTGAGCGGGTTCAGGGTCAGCAGGGTCATGGCGCACCTCGTGGGCAATGGTGTGGGCAATCGGTCGTGGAGGAAGTCGGGATCAGGCGTTCGGCAGCGCGGGGCGGGCGTTACGACGCAGGCGGACGGCCAGCTTGGCGATGAGCTTGAAGGCGATGGCGCTGAAGATCAGGCCGAAGCCCAGCGGGTACCAGGAGCCCATCGGCAGGCGCTTGTAGAAGGACAGCAGGAAAACCCCGGCGATCACCCAGGTGCCGGTGCTGTGCAGACCTTTCCAGACGCGGGCGCCGAGCAGCTTCACCGCGTAGGGGAAAGAGGTGATGGTCAGCAGGATGATGAACAGGTAGCCGACCGAGCCGGGGATGTTCGCGGCGACGCTACGGCCGTGCCAGAAGGTCTCGGGGAAGCACTTCACGTAGAGGATGATCAGCACCGCGTGCACGGCGTGGGAGAAGGCGAAGGCCAGCCCGAGGAAGCGCCGCTCGCGCAGCAGGCCACGGGTGAAGTCGCTCGGCACCAGCGCTGACAAGGATGAAGCGAGGAAGGTGGCGAGGAACAGGGCGAAGGAGGTGCGGGCGGTGACGCGGATCGAGCTGCGCAGCGCTTCCACCCCTTGCGGCTGTGACCACAGGGCCAGCGCGGCGGCGATCAGCACCAGCAGCGATAGCAGGGAAAACAGGCGCCAGCCATGCAGGCGGGCAGGTTCGGCGGGACGGGTCATGGCGGGCTCCTTTGGGGGAACGCGGCGGGCGGGGTGCCGCCGCTGTTCGTGGAGCCATCCTGACGTCGGGCCTTATCCCGGATGTGTCCGGGGAAGGCCGTCTTGTATCTCTCTGTAGGTTACTTGGCGGGCGGCAGTTCCAGCTGCACGCACAGGCCGCCGCTGGTGCGGTTGGACAGGCTCAGCGTGCCGCCCAGCGCCTGGCTCAGCTGCTGGGCGATGGCCAGCCCGAGGCCGGTGCCACCGGTGCTGCGGTTGCGCGAGCTTTCCACGCGGTAGAAGGGTTTCACCACTTCAGTGAGTTCTTCCTCGGGAATGCCAGGGCCGTCGTCGAGTACACGAACGCACACGACGCCCTGGGCACTGCGCTCGACTTCCACCTGGGCGGAGCCGCCGAACTTCAGGGCGTTGTCCACCAGGTTGGTGAGCACCCGGCGCAGCGCGTGGGGACGGGTTTCCAGCACGGCGTTGCTGTTGCCCTGCAGCTCCACGGACTGGCCGCTGTCCTGGTAGTCGAGGACGAGGCTGTCGAGGAATGAATCGAGGTTGACCTTCACCGCCGCCTCGCTGGCGCCGTCCATGCTGCGCGCGTAGGCCACACCTTCGCGGACCAGGTGCTGCATCTCCTCCAGGTCGCTCCACAGGCGCTCGCGCTCGGGCGAGTCGTCCATCTGCTCGACGCGCAGCTTCATCCGCGTGATGGGTGTCTGCAGGTCGTGGGAGATGGCGGCGAGCAACTGCATGCGCTCCTTTAGATAGGAGCCGATGCGGCCCTGCAGCGCATTGAAGGCACGGGCAGCGTAGGCGACTTCGCTGGGGCCGCGTTCGTCCAGCTCGGGCGCCGGGGCGTCCGGGTCGAGGTGATCCACGGCCTGGGCCAGACGCGTCAGCGGGCGGATCGCCAGGCGTACGGCGATCCAGGTGCAGAACAGCAGCAGCGCCAGTTGCACGATCAGCACCCAGGGCAGCCACTGCGCCACAGGCACGCCCTTGGGCGTCACGTCGATGGTCAGCGGCATGCCGTCGGCGAGCTTGAGGTGCGCCTGGAAGTGCGGAATGGAGCCGGGAATGTCCTCGAAGCGCAGCGCGTACCGCGGGCCGATGGCATCGGCGATGGACGTCGCGGCCATCGGCGCTTGCGCCATGTTCATCGGCTCGCCCGGTTCACCGCCATCCAGCCGGTAGCGGTAGTTGGGCCGCTGCACCATCGGCAGCCAGGCCTCGCGTTCGTCCTTGGGCAGGCGGTCGAGCAGGGCGACGGCGGTGCTGACGTCGGTCTCCAGGTTGCCCAGCATCATGCTCCGGGCGCTCTGGTAGCGCTCGTAGAACTGCGAGCAGAACGACAGGCTGTAGGCGAACACCAGCCCGGCGAGGAAGATCAGCGCCAGGCGCGCGGCCAGCGTGCGTGGCCAGTGCAGGACGGATTTCATGCGTTGGGCTCGAGCAGTTCGACGGCCAGGGCGAAGACGTAGCCTTCGCTGCGCACCGTCTTGATATAGGCCGGCTCGCGGGCGTCATCCAGCAGGCGCTGGCGCAGGCGGCTGACCAGCAGGTCGATGGAGCGGTCGAAGATGTCCGCCTCGCGGCCCTGGGTGAGGTTCAGCAGTTGCTCACGGCTGAGCACGCGCTGCGGGTGATCGACGAACACGCGCAACAGGCGGTACTCGGCGCCGCTCAGGGCGACCAGGGTGCCGTCTTCATCGAGCAGGTGGCGCGCGGTGGTGTCGAGTTTCCAGCGGCCGAAGCCGATCAGCCGGCTGGCCTCGCTGACCTGCAGGTTCGGCGGCAGCATGCGGGTGCGGCGCAGCACGGCGTTGATCCGTGCCAGCAGCTCGCGGGCGGAGAAGGGCTTGGTGAGGTAGTCGTCGGCGCCCATTTCCAGGCCGATGATGCGGTCGGTCTCGTCGTTGCGCGCGGTGAGCATCAGCACCGGGGTGGACTTGTGCTTGCCCACGCGCAATTCGCGGCACAGCTTCAGGCCGTCGTCGCCGGGCATCATGATGTCGAGGACGATCAGGTCGACGCTGTTGCCATCGAGGAAGGCGCGCATCTGCCGGCCGTCCGCTGCCAGGCTCACGCGCAGGCCGTTCTTCTTCAGGTAGTTGCCGACCAGCTCGCGGATCTCGCGGTCGTCGTCGACGATCAGTACGTGATCGACATGGTCCATGCCGGTGCCTCGTTCGTAGTGGGTTGAGGCGAGTTTATAGCGCAGCGCCGCGCTTGCCTGCCGTGCTTTGTATTCCACTGTATCTACAGCCGCCGCCGATACCCGGCGCGGCAAACCCGGGCGTTGCGCGACACAAGCCCGATACCTCCTGAACGTGAAATGGGCACCAACGGCGAGGCACACAGCCCACGCCGGCCAAACCCGACACAGGACAGGAGAACTCCCATGAAAGCCATCCAACTCGCCAACGCTTGCCTCTTCGCAGCCGTCGCCGCCTTCGCCAGCTTCAGCGCCCAGGCCGCCGACACCCAGCCCGCCGAGCCTTACCACTACGGCCAGAAACTCGACGTGAAGCGCGTCCTGGCCATCCACGAAGAGAACGCCTCGCCGTTCGACTGCGGCATCGTCAACGCCCGCATGGACTACCTGGATTCCAGCGGCCAGCCGCACAGCCTGGCCTATCGCAAGTTCGCCACCGACTGCAACGAAGGCGGCTGATTCCCCTGAAGCCGCGGCCATGAACGGCCGCGGCATTCATTCCCCGGCGTTTATCCCAAGCGTGAACCCCACGGGCCGACGGCCCACCGAGGTGCCCATGTTGCTCATCGCCTTTCTCGGCGGGGCGCTGACCCTGCTCAGCCCCTGCATCCTTCCCGTACTGCCCCTGTTGCTGCAGCGCGCCGGCGGCCCGGCGTGGTCGCCGTGGGTCACGCTGCTCGGCCTCGCCAGCGGCTTCGCCGTGCTGGCGAGCCTGGCGACGGTCTCCAGCAACTGGGTGATTGCCGCCAGCGAGTGGGGCCGTTACTTCGCCCTCGCGCTGCTGTCGGTTTCCGCCGTTGCGCTGCTCTGGCCGCGTTTCAGTGATTGGCTGGCCAAGCCCTGGGCGTGGATCGGCGATCGCCTGCACGGCGAATCTCGCCGCCTGCCGCCGGCACTCTCCGCGTGGGTGCTGGGCTTTGCCGCCGGCCTGCTGTGGGCGCCCTGTGCCGGGCCGGTGCTGGGGCTGATTCTCTCCAGCGCCATGCTGCAAGGCCCGAGCGCGCAGACCAGCCTGCTGCTGTTCGCCTACGGCCTGGGCAGCGCCACCGTGCTGGGCGTTGTGCTCTTCGCCGGCCGTCGGCTGATGCAGCACCTGCGCCCGCGCATGGCCGTCATCGAAGGCCTGCGCCGCGCCACCGGCGTACTCGCCCTGCTGGCCGTGGTCGGTATCGCCAGCGGCACCAGTGCGCAACTGGCTTCCGGCAGCTCATCCACGCTGGTGAACAGCCTGGAGCGCAAGGTCATCGACGGCGTGCCCGCGCTGATCAGCCAACTGATGCCCGGCGACATGGCCCACGGCGCCGAACGCCTGCCCGACCTCGGCCCGGCGCCGGAACTGCAGGGCGCGGTGGAATGGGTCAACAGCCCCGAACTGAACCTGCGCGACCTGCGCGGCAAGGTGGTTCTGGTCGACTTCTGGACCTACGACTGCATCAACTGCCAGCACAGCTTGCCGTACGTGAACGCCTGGGCGAAGAAGTACGCCGACCAGGGCCTAGTGGTGATCGGCGTGCATACTCCGGAATACCCCTTCGAACGCGTCCCGGCCAATGTCCGCGAGGCGGTGAAGCAGCACGACATCCACTACCCCGTTGCGCTGGATAACCAGTACCGGATCTGGAACGCCTTCGCGAACCAGTACTGGCCGGCGCACTACTTCATCGACGCCCAGGGGCGGATTCGCCACCTGTCGATCGGCGAGGGTGGGTATGAGGAGCAGGAGCAGGTGATTCAGGCGTTGCTGAAGGAGAGGGATGGGGCGAAGGCGGGGGCCTGAGTGAGCGAAGGGGCGGATAGTGCATCCGCCCCTTTCCATTCTGTGGCCGACTGATGTCAAAATGAGCTCATCGCTGACAAGGAGGTCGTATGAGGCTGATCGCTGCATTGCTCATGGTGTTGCTGACGGGGTGTTCCGCGCACGTGAAAAAGTCTGCCGAGGAACCGCTGGCGCTCTACTCCGACACGCGTGGCGCCATCGTGCTCAACATCACGGGCACCGAGCGGGTGCAGAACAATGCGGAGTGGGGCGTACTGCGCAACGTCTGGATGAATGCCATGCAACGCCAGGCTGCGGCGGCGGGCCTGAAGTATTCGGAACAGGTGGGAGAAGCGCGCCTGACGCAGGCGCCCGCCACTCTGGTCCAGATCAACGTCACGAACTTCCGTTACCTGACCACCGGGGAGCGGGTGAATCTTGGCGTGATGGTCGGTAATGCCTGGGTCAATTCCGAGGTGCAATACCTTGACGCACAGACCGGCAAGCTCATGGGCTCGCGCAACTACGACACGTCGTCCAGTGCGTGGGAAGGCATACTCTCGGCGATGACGGACAAGCAGCTGGAAGCGTTGTCGCAGTCCATCGTTGCGGACGTGCGTGGCGCCAGTTCCATTGCCCGATCCGAACCTGCGCCGATTCCACCGACGAAGGCGGCCGAACAGGCATCCCTTGAGCAGAAGCTCGCTGAACTGCAGCAGCGCAATCTGCCGTATGAGCAGTATCAGAGCGAGTACCGGCGGATTCTGAGTGAAAGCGCCAGATCCGAAACTGGCTCCGTCTTGGCCCAATGATCTACTTCCCGGTCCGCCTGCGGCCCCCATCGATGCAATTCGAGTATCGTTCCTAAGGAAGCTTTAGAAATGGAAAATGTATTCATCCTGGCATTGTTCTTCGGATCTCTGGCGGCTGTATGGGCATGGCTTGGCGGTCGGATGAAGCGTGCTGGTCATAACTGGTTTCTGCGCAATATCGCCGGTGCCTGCCTAGGTTTTGTGGTGGCGATATTGGCAATTGCTGTGGCGTCATCTATCGGACTGATCAGTGATCAGAGCCAGCAGGAGAACTCTGCAGAGATTGCGAAAGAAGAGAGTCCTCCTCTGCAGGTAGCCGCAGAGCCGGCACGCAAGACCCTGGGCATGTCGCACAACAGCAGTATGCGCAGCGGTTGGGTGAATTGCTGACCAGCCTGAACAAGGGATATCGGATTACCAAGGCAGATGTTCAGAGCGGGGCGGTCAATGACTCCTGGAAAGCGAACGTCGGTCCGTATGTATCGGTACTGGCTTCCCTTTCGAAGTCCGGAGAGGTACTCGAAGTCGTGGCGATCGGCAGCGGAGATGGTAGCCCGGCATCGGGGGTGGATGTGCTGATGCTTGGCGCCGCCGCCATGACAGCGGCGACCAACAATGTCGAGTATCGAGAGGTGCTCAATGGCATCTCTGCCATGATCGACGGTCAGGTTCGCTCCTACGGGAACGTGAAGCTCTCCATTCAGACGTCCAAAGACTTCGGAAACTTCTTCCTGGCGACACCTCTTTGACTCTCAGGTGACGGTGGGGTTAGCCTCTCGTCACCTGATTCCGCCCCTGCTTCTTCGCCTCGTACAGCGCCGCATCTGCTCGTTCTACCAGTGCATCTGCCGAGCTTTCCTTGCCCGGCAGCGAAGCCGCGACACCGATGCTCACGCTCACCCGCCCCAGCGGCGAAAGCTCGTGGGGCAGGGCTAGGTTCTCCACCGCCTGCAGCAGCTTGTTCGCCATGCCGCGCACACCGGCGATATCGGTCATCGGCGCAAGGAAGACGAACTCCTCGCCGCCATAGCGCGCCACCAGGTCGGTGGAGCGGTTGACCGTCGTCGCCAGTGCCTGGGCGATGTCCCGCAGGCAGGCGTCGCCGGCCGGGTGGCCGTAGTGGTCGTTGTAGCGCTTGAACCAGTCCACATCCACGATCGCCAGGGCCAGCAGCTCGCCGGAGCGGCGCGCGTGCCCCCATTCCTGTTCCAGCACCTGGTCGAAGCGACGGCGGTTGGCGATGCCGGTGAGCGCGTCGGTCAGGCTCATGGCTTCCAGCTGGTTGTTCAGCTCGCGCAGCTCGTCGGTGCGCTCGGCGACGCGCAGTTCCAGTTCGTGCTCGGAGCTGCGCAGGTTATCCACAAGCTGCTGCTGGGCCTGGATCAGTTCCTCCTGCACCCGAGCCTTCTCCCGGCGCATCACGTTGAAGCGATCGGCGAGGGCGAAGGCCAGCACGATCATCTCCATTGCCGAGCCCAGCTGCAGGCCGTCCACGGTGAACAGGTTGGTCGGCACGATGCCCATGGCGCGCAGCGAGGTCATCGCCCCACCGAGCATCAGCAGGGCGAAGGCCGCCAGGAAGAAGAGCGCGCTGCGCTGGCGCTTGAAGGCGCAGACGATGGCCGCGGCCAGCAGCACCACTGCCGTGGCAAAGTTCAGCAGGATGCCCGCGCGGGACACATAGGGCAGCGCGAACGCATAGGCGACGAGGCTGAGCAGGTACAGCACGATCATCCCGCGCAGCACCCAGTCCAGGCGCGGCAGGATGCGCTCGAGCTGCATCATCCGCCGCGCGAACAGCAGCAGCGCAGCGAGGGCCAGCGACACGCCCGAGTAGTAGACGATGTTCGAATTGAGCGGCACGCCGAAGATCGACCAGTCCGGCGCCAGGCCGTTCTTGATCGCCAGCGCCGAGGCCGTGCAGCTGACGAATACCACGTAGAGCAGGTAGATCGGGTCGCGCAGGGCGAACAGCAGCATCAGGTTGAACAGGATCATCGCCATGGCGATGCCGAAGTACCACGCCTTGCCCGTGTAATCGTCGCGTTCGTAAGCGTGGAACGCCTTCACCGGCCACAACTGCAACGGCACCAGCAAACCGATGCTCGACTCCACCCGCAGGTACACCACCTGCTCCGATTGCGCCGGCAGGTTCAGCGGGAAGACGAAATTGCGGTTCGGGTAGACCTTGCTCGACTGCGGCACATCGCTGCCGGTGTTGATGGTTTTGAACGAGCCATCCGCCTGCGGGATGTTCGCCTGCACGTGGGACACCCGAGGGTTCTCCACGACCAGAAACCGCTGCAACGGCGCGTCGCTGGAGTTGCTCAGCTGCACCTTCAACCAGAACGCCGAACGAGTGAAACCCATCGCCAGCGCACTTCCCGACGGCTGGTCGCCCTTGAAACGCGCCTGCTGCTCGGGGGATTGCACATCTGCCAGCGTCAGCTTGCCGGTCGGGTCTTCGAGGACGGAGACGTAGGTGGTCAGCGTGAGCGGCTGTGTGGTGACGCTGGCAGCGTCGACCACCTGATCGGCCCAGGCAGGGCGGATCAATAGAAGGAGGAGGGGGAGCAGGAGCCAGGACAGGGATTGCCGGTGCGGGACGAGGGCGGGCATGCGGCGGGGTCCGGGGATGTAGGTGTGCCACGGAGTTTACAAGACCCTGACAGGGCGAAAAAAGCCAACGGTGAGAGTTGGTCGGCTTTCGCTGGTCGTGCAGCTGACGCATGTGCCCCTGATAGTCAGTCCGTTAGTCCGATGTCAGGGACACTGCAGGCTGAGTGCTTGCTTCAGCGCTGAGTTGTATTTGGCTGCAAAGTCTCTGGCTATAGGCTGAAGCGCCACAATCTCATCGGTACAAAGGACATCGGAGGTAGCGGGGAGAGACTTTACGGAGGCATGTAGATAGACACATCGCAGCTCGCTCTCTGCAATCCCAGGGACTTCCGTCGCGTAGCCCTGGACGGCCAGGAAGTAGGGAGGCTTCTTCTTTGATGTTTCTACTGCCAGGGCTGCCGGATCGTTCTTCAAAATCAACTTGAGTTCAGCGATTGCAGATTCTTGAGACGGGCAGTCCGGGTCTGAAGCGGCGAGGACTGAGCTCAATGGCAGCATGATGACGAAACAGACAGTGGCAATGCGTCCGAGCATTGGAGCCTTCCATTTCTACAGTGGCGGAAGAGGGATTCTGACATTGCTCGAGAGCCAAGTGTCGACACTTCTGCACACCGTCTCAGCCTCGAGGGAGCAACCTCTCAGAGATGCTGATAGTTTCATGGGGTCGCTAGGGGCTGGAGCGAGTGAGGAGAATCGAGCCTTTGTAATTTGAAGCGATGGGACAGGCGAAAAAACCGCAAAAGCTACGCTTCATCTATCAACATGTAGATTTCGTCATTTGACGTGTTTCTTAGCAACGAAATCATATGCTCTTTGCCTCCACGCCAAAAAAGAAACAGATGCTGATCGCTTGCTGAAATGGCGAACTGCTTTCCTTGAAACTCTTCGAGTGTCTCTTTCCAACTCCAAGGAATCACTGCGCCGCTGGGGATTCGAAAGGCGATTCTCTCGTTCAGAGAGAGGGCGTTGATCGACAGGGGCGTTGATTGGACTTCCCATTTGACGATGCCGTTATCAGAGAAGATGTGAAGATAGGTGTTGTCGCCCGCGTCGATGACGAGCTCTCTTCCGTTGAAAGCGTACTGGTGGAAGATTTTTCCGTTGATACCTGAAGCATCGATTTCTTTGTTCTTCTGCTGAGCAGCTTGGACTGTCTCGCCGAATGAGCCGCACTCTTTAAGAGGGTCCACGAACGTTGCATCAATCAACATACTGCGTTCCTTTGCGGGCAACAGGGCAGCTTCGCTAATTCTCTGTGAGCCATCCTGGAGAAGAGCCGCACAGAGCGCCAGTCACTGAGCTTACCTGGCTGCCAGGATCACAGGGGCGCTGTTGCTCGCAGGCCAGAACACGAGGCCAAACGGTTCCGCCCTGACTAGAACTCCAGGTTCGTCGACATGCCATTCGCGCATGTCTTCAGCCGTCTCGATGACTGCTTCAATCACTCCCGGCGTCCGGCCAGACTCGATCAGCACAGGATCGCCAATCCTCACAGGGTTACCACAGGGGTATCGCATGCGGTGCCTCCTTCCATGATGGCAAGCGTGCAGTCTCGACACTTTTTCGACACCTTCCCGCCCCCCAAAAACGCAAAACCCCTGAAACGCTAGGCATTTCAGGGGTTCGGCAGGGTGTTCTGGAGCGGGCGAAGGGAAATGGAGCCATTTCTCTCTCCCCCCATAATAACCGGCTATCCCAAGAGATATGGATGCGGAGGTTATCAGGAGCTGATTAGCTCAGCCACTGCGCTAGAGTATCCGAATTTCAGATATAGTCTAGCCCCACGACAGCGAAAATTTGCAGCCAAGGCCAAGGAGCAAATGCAGCGATCCCCCAAAGGACTGCGTTGGCGCCATATCCGAACAATGGCAGTGCCGCCCAACCACTCAGCAGATCGCTAAGGAGGGCTGATGAGCCATCTGACATTGCAGGCGTTTCTGAACGGCAATTGGCATGACGCGATGAGAATCACACTGGACTCGCAGCGAGGGTTGATGGGGCTGTGCAGCTTTCATTACCTGCCCGAATACCTCATAGAGTTCGCGAGCGATGCGAGTCCCCCTGCTGCGACTGTCAGCGCAAACCTCCCCTTGGACTGGGATGTCCATGTTGAAAGAAGCGCCCCTGCGTTCCTTCACGATCTGGTTCCATCTGGAGCGTCGCGCAGAACATTGCTCAACCTGTCGCACCAGGTAGCGCGGCAGACACAATCAACAGACGTATTCCTACTGCAGCATTATGCAGCCCACTCGATAGGCCACCTCCGGGTGAAACCTTCTGAGCCAAACCCAGGGTTGCCACAGCCGACGTATCGCCGTGAAGAGATCATCCAATGGGGTACTCCGTGGGCGCTGCCAGACAGCGTCCTAGCATGCGGTCTAGGAGCAAATGGTGAAGCGCCTAAGCTGCTATTGGCGGAGGTCTCCGACGATCAATTCAGTACAGATGGGCTGGTTAACGATGCAGAGGCGAGAAACCACTGGCTCGTCAAATTTGCTCGCAACCGCAAAACGGCCACGGATCGGGACATTCTTCGAGCGGAGTACTGCTACTACAAAGCCCTGCATCAGCTCGGAATAGAAACGGCTTACACTGACGATATGCGGCTAGAGGAAGGCCCTGAGCCCAGCCTGTGGATGAGGCGCTTTGATCGAAATGCGACAGCGGGGCAAGTTCTCAGGCATCCAGTCGAGTCGATCTACTCCATCATGGGCGTGACAGTTCCAGGCACCCGTCTGGATCATGTCTCGGTACTCGATTCGCTAGCAGAGCTTTGGCTTGCGGCAGGACAAGCAGCGCAGATTCCAAAACTTGTCTTCGAGTATGTGCGGCGCGATCTGATCAACGTTGTTTTAGGGAACAGCGACAACCATGGCCGCAACACATCGGTGATTCGCGCCCCAGTACTACGCCTAGCCCCCATCTATGACTTAGCCCCGATGGTTATGGACGAAGAGGGCATTAGTCGATCGACGCGCTGGTCTCAACCGATTGAGCGAGGTGGAGTTATTGATTGGCGACAGGTCTGCACAGCCGTATCACGATGGATTTCTGCAGATGAGGCATTTGAACAACTAAGAGAGGAAGCACATCGTTTGATGTCGCTACCTGACCTGCTCGCTGAGGTTGGTCTCCCGGCTTCCGTAAGCAATCATCCAGCCATTGGCTTGGTAAAAATGGCACAGCGAAGCAATTTGCGAAGTCTGCTGCAGTAATGCTGAACTGCACTCAACTCACTCATCATCCTCACTAAGTGGCAAGTCAAGATCTACCTCAATGCCTTCAACCAAGCACTGCGCGTGCTTTCTTATCTCAGTGTAAACGACTTGCAATCGGTCGGGATGGCTAGCGATATCCGCAGCCAGAAGATCTAAGAACTCTCCAAGTGTGGAGTCGGTGTCTGCAGTATCTGCACGCGTCATAGTCTTTCATCCACCTTTACAATTGCTCTCGATCTTATATCGAGGACAATGCCCAGAACATTGGATTCGCGTCATGCGAGAAGTGCGAGAAAATGGCGCTGAAATCGTGGAGCTGCCGGATCGACGGGCACTGCCTTAGCTCCTCCTGATTGTACTGACAGGTCGGGCTGCGGGCCGTTGTCGGCTATCGATTTGTTCCGCAGGCTGTGCAATGAGGTATTGCGCCACTGCACGGTGGCCGGTCTGTTCAAGGCTGAACGTATCTTCGCCAACGCGGGGCATGCCCCGGTCATTGCGCTTCCGCCTTATACCCAGGCCTAGGACTAACCCACTGAGCGATAAAACTGTCGATTCTTTCCTCGATCCGGCTCTCGACCGTGCGCAGGCGCAGAATGGGAATGCCGCTTTTCTCTAGAATGCCATTTTTCAAGGCGTCCCGCGCCGCCTGGTCGGGGCGGTCATGGGAGCCACCATCGACCTCGATCACCCCCACGGGGGTCTTACCTACCTTGTAATAGATCACGAAATCGCAACTGGCGCGCGCCATGAAGGTCCGTTCGATGTTTGTCCAGGCTGGGTTATTCGGCGAAGCGATCTGATCTAGTTTTATCTGCGAGTGGGACATCAGAGAGTGGCACGCTGGGATGGACAGTGCATCGCGCAGCAGTTGCGCCACTATCTGCTCGGACTTGTAGCGGGAATCTTCAGGCCGCAGACGGGCGTCCAGGCTCGCCAGGGACAGGTTGAACTCCCGATACAGCAAGTCGAATGCCGACACCACGGGGGCGCGCACGATCTGCTCCTCCGGCGCGTAATAGGTGATGTAGCGCATCAGAGCCGCGATGTGTCCGTTGTTACCCGTGAATACCTCGTCGCCTGTTACTAGTGTGAAGCGGTGCTTGGCCCGCGACACCGCCACGTTGATCATGCTTGGGTCATCGACGAAATCTAGGCGTTTACGCACTTGGTTGTAGCGCTTCTTGTCCAGCACGGTGGAGAATACGATCTCGTCACACTCTCTGCCCTGGAACTTATGCACTGTGTCCCTGACAAAATCCGGTGGCAGTTGCGTTCCGGAGAGGTTGACTTGTGCCCTGAACGGTGCGATGAAGCCCCGTCCGTCATCGTGCAGCGCGACCGGCTTCTCCTCTTCCTCGTCGTTGAGCAACTTGAGCAGGGAGTCCAGCTCTCGCAGGTTGGTGTTCTGGCGAGCGTGGTTGCCTTTGGCAGTCACCACCAGGCGCAGTGGAGCTTCGCCCTTGTCCTCCGTCATAGGCACCAGTGCATTCTCGTAGAACTGCTGATTGCAAAACTGGATAATTCTAGGATGGCAGCGGTAATGCTCTTTCAGCAGCGTTTTGGGCAGTGCATCCTGGAACACTTCGATGCATGAATCGAGCAGACTGTAGCGCTCGCACTCGTAGGCCTCGGCGGGCGCCGGCAGGCCCAGTATCACGGGTATATGCGGCAATTGGCGGTTGTCGCCGACGACGATCAGATTTCTCGCGCAGCCCAAGGCTAAAATGCCCGGCACGATGTCCTGCTGCGAGGCTTCGTCGATGATCACGTAATCGAGGATTGCTCCTGGCGCGATCGAATTGACGATGGAGTGAGTGCCGCTGCCGAGAATCGGAAAGCGTTGGAGGAAGGCATCGAACTGTTGACGGTACGTTTTGACATCGAAGCTGACCGACGGCGGCGCCTGGCGCTGTAATTGCTGCTTCAGATGGCGCATCGATGCCGTTTTCAGCTCATCCAGCAACGCCATAAAGTTGCCGCGCTCCAACGAATCGCGGCACGCCTGCAACTCGGCTTCCGTGTCTTGCAACGCCTTGTCGTAGTAGTGCATCTGTAGGGCATGAAAGACAGACAAGCGCGCATCACCCTGCGCAAATGCTTTGGTGCGGAAAATCCTGAAGTTGAACAGCAGCTCGATGCGGTCCTTGAGACGAATGCGCTGCTCACCTAGATGAGCCAAGTAGGCCATCAGGTCCGCAGTTTTGCGCGGCGACAAGCCGTACCTCTCCAGCGAGGTGGCAGCCTGTATGCCGTTGTCTGCCTGCCACTGCTGCAGGTAACGCCGCTCGATGATTAGCTCGTCGAGTTCGACTTGCAGTTGTGCCGCCCGATTGTGGTTGTGCAAGTGTTGCTTCAAACGGGCCAGCAAGGTTTGAATTTCGTCCAGCGTCGGTGCGGGCTCAGACTCGCTCGATGGCCAGGGAGGTAGGTCAGCGAAGAAGTCCTCGCGGTTGTCCTTATTGCCGAGCTTGGCGATCAGGTGCCCCAGCCCGCATTTCTCCAGCTTCTCGTAGACGTTTTCCACCGCCGCATTGTTGTTGGATAGCACCGCAACCGTCTGTCTACGCAACAGGATATTGGCGAGGATATTGAGAATGGTCTGGGTCTTACCGGTCCCCGGCGGGCCTTCAATCACACTGACTTGCGCATGGAAGGCTTGCTCGACTGCAGCGAGCTGGCTCTCGTTCAACCCGAACGGATAGATCAGTCCCTGTCCCGGCGTTAACGTGCCGATGCGCCCAGTGCAATAGGCTTGTAAGGCTGTGTCGGCACTAGCGGGCAGCTTTTCCAATTGGAGCACGATATTGGCGGCGATCTTACGGTCACTCTCCGATTCGGCACGATCCTGTCGGGCTTTGGCTACCGCTGAGAAATAGTGAAAGACCGGTGCATCCTTCATCGCCGTCGGTTCGGCAAAGCTGATGCCGTCCATCTTGCGGACGTAAGGCTGCCCCGAGTCTTGATAAAACACCACGGCATAGCGTTCGCCGTAGATAGTCGCCTTGGCGGCGGGAGTGACAATCGTGCTACCGGGTTCGATCAGCAACATTTTGCCGAGCTCACGGCAGGGCGAGATAATGCAATCATTAAGTGCGTATGCGTGTGCCGCCTTGCCCTTTTTAAGATAAGAGCACCTCAGTTGCAGACCTTCGTGCTTATCGCTCCAGATCCACCAATTGGTGATCTCTGCGGTCTTGTCCTCACCACGCACCTGAATCGAAACCAAAACCATACATCCTTTTTTGTAGAAGCACGGCATCCGGCTGCGCCTCATTGCCTGCTTCGAGCGTCTTTGATTCCATGCGCGTCATCATATTGACATCATCGCGTGCAACGTAGGTAGCCAATCCTTGTGGCTATGCCCACCGATCAGTCGCGGCGCTCCCCGATTGAAGGCCGCGACCCGATGGAGAGGGCCAAGACGAGGATGTCGTGTTGATATCTCCGAAAGCCTCCCAAGCCGGTCCTATTCGGCTCGTTTCATAAGCGATCAAGATCAATTTGCCGGGCGTCTCCTGATGGTTGGCGACTGAGTTCAAATTGCCGATACTGACGATCTGCCAGTATCGGATCTAGGATGGGTTAGGGCTCATGGCAAGGAAGCGCAGAGGGAAGAAGACGAACGTCTCTGGCGGTTTAGTTTTAGCCGCCGTCTTCGTCGTGATCATTGCATCGATTCCCAAGACCGTATGGTTTCTCATCGGCATCGCGCTGGTATTTGGGGGAATCATTTGGCTAATTGCCAAGCTTGTCGCTGACTCGAAGCCTCTCGCTAGTCGCGCGCCTAAAGCCAAGGTTGATCAGGTTGCGCCCACTAAGCCCGCAAAGCTTGCGAGGCCTTCCAAGTCTGCCAAGCCAACTAAGCCTGCTACTCCGGTTGCTGCAGACCCTCGTGTCACGAAGCCAACCCCTGCAGTTAAGAAGGCGCAAGTAGCTCCTCGTACTGAAATTGACCTTTCGGCGTTTTTCAATCTGTCGCTTGATGAGCCGGAGCCTGCTCCTGAGACTCCGCAAGCTGCAGTAGCCGAGAGCACTAAAAACGGATCCCAAAAGGTTGACGACACCATTTCTGAGGCGCCTCCTGGTGTCGTTCAAGCTGCTTCTGTACCAGTACGGGTTAGTTCGCCGGCGCCGGCCGAGAAAGCCCAGCCTCAGCTCGCCACCAGCCCAATCAAAACCGATACACCAGTTGCTGCAACTTCCCTAGGTCAGGCGGCCGAAATTCCTCGGAGTGAGATTAGCAAGCGTGAAACTCCGAACACTGTGACGCCTCGACCTAACGTTCGGGCTGCTTCAACGTCCGCACGGTTTGATCCGCCACCGCCGCCGGAGAAAGACCTATCGCACTTCTTCACGATATCGATTGGGTCCAGCAAGCCGTCGTCGTACCAGATTCCTGATCGTCCAGCAGAGATTGAGGACATAGAGCCCCATTGGGTGCCGGCAGGCGAAGCGATGGAAATTGCGGGTGAGAAGATTCCTGGAGGGATGTTCTACCTGGGAACTACCACGGGGCTGTCGTACGGCGAGACCGAGCCGTCGATGATCGATCCAAGCCTTCCTGTAGCGCGTCGAATCGTCGATATCGCCGAGCGCCTGACCTATTACTGGCCGAGGTACGACAGCCTTTCGCCCGAGGCGAGGCGCGCATATCTGCAGTGGCTGTCCAGTGGTAGGAAGGCGCCACACGCGAACATTGGCTACGTGTTCATCTTCTTCTATGGGCTGGAGCGGCGCGCCTTCGTTGATGCGAAAAGCGATCCGGAAGCCGCAGCAGAAATACCGGCAATCATTGCTGAAGTTGAACGGCTACGGGCCATCTATCAGGACAACTACTCGTTCCAGGGGTATGCCCGAAGGTTCTTGGAGTTCCTGACGACAGAAGGCTTCCGAGAGAAGCGTTACCTGGAGAAGCCTCCGGAGGTAGATCGGTCGTCTTACGACATGGCGATGGAGCTCCGAGTGGGGCTAGGCCAGCTGGCGATGGATAAGCAGCCAGTGCCGGCAGAATGGGCTCTCGCTTGGGTGCTCTCTGACGTCAACATTGGCCTACGCACACCTGCTACTCGTTGCCAGTCGGAGTTCGCCAAGCTGTTCAAGATGAGGTACGAGGAGGCCCACGGTGCTGGGATCGTTCTGCCTCAGAACAAGACTCGAGTGAAAGTCGAGTACCGGCCCGCGTCCGGCACTTTGCAGCCGCTGAAGGTTCCCGGTACCGAAAATCTTCCCGACGTGACTGCGGTGAGTGGCCCTCGAAATAAGCTGCAGAAGATCACTGATGAGTGCACGGCGGAACTGGATTCGTACAGTCGGTACCTGGGGCGAAATCCCGACTATCCTGATGCGCTGGAGGGCGTGCTTCAGCTTCCGATTGCACTGTGGCCGGAGACCTCCCGTGCTGAGCTTGAGTCGCTGAAGGAACGGATCGGTGATGGACTGCTCGTCATGAGTTTTGGTGAGTTGTCTGGCCGTCTCAAGAGCGCAGGCGCGCTTTCAAGGGACAAAGTCTTAGCGTTTGCGCGGGCGCTTGAGTCTCTGCACATAGGCCTACAACCCGACGTTCTCGTGGGGAGCCGAATTCCCAAGTCAGAAGACTCGATTGCGCTGTTTGCTACGCAGCCTGAGGACGGTGACCTGCGATCATCTCCTGCGTACGGTGCCGCATCGGTAACCCTTGATCTTGCCTGTGCTGTTGCCGCCGCTGATGGCGAGACATCGCCTCAAGAGATCATGCTGCTCTCGCGCCACATCGATTCCTGGAGCCACTTGAGCAGCGCTCATCGCAAGCGTCTGAAAGCGCACCTGCGCCTCCAATTGAATCAGCCGCCGACTCTGCAGAGCCTCAAGAAACGCCTGGATCCTTTAGACACGTCGGCGAAACGAGCGATTGTTGCTTTCCTAGCGCACCTTGCTCAGGCCGATGGGGAAGTGAGTCCGGCGGAAGTGAAGCTGCTAGAGCGTGTCTATAAATCTCTGCAGCTAGATGCCCAGTTGCTCTATAGCGACTTGCATATCGCAGCAAGCAGCCAGCCTGGTAGCACTCCGTCTACTGCACCGTCGCCTCAAGCAGTTGAGCCGGCGCCGACAGCAGGAGGTGGTTTTGTTCTCGACCAGGATCGAATTGCTGCACTGCAGAGGGAGACGGAGCAAGTCTCCAAGCTCCTCGCTCAGGTGTTCGTCGAGGAGCAAGTTGTCGAGCCCGAGGAACCTACGGTGGAGGAGGAGTCTTCGGGCGATACAAGTCTTTGGAACCTCGACGCCGAGCACTCTGCATTCCTTCGCTTGCTTGTCTCGCGCAGCGAGTGGAGTCGAGACGAACTTGAAGCCGCGGCCGCGGACATGGAGCTGATGCTTGATGGTGCTTTAGAGCACGTCAACGACGCAGCATTCGACTTGTTTGACATGCCGCTCACGGAAGGTGAGGAGCCTGTCGAGATCAACTCAGAGATCAGGGAAAAGCTAACTGTATGAGCACCATCAGAGCTAAAGATCGTGACGCAGTCATTCAGTCTCTTCGTGCTGGCGTGGTTCCCCGCGTCGGCCAGCATCTCATCCAGGTAGGGCGTGTCGGTGAGCTTGAATCGCTGATCCGCGACGTCGAACGACTATCGGATGGGGGCTCTGCCTTCAGAGTCGTAATAGGGGAGTACGGTGCAGGTAAGACGTTCTTCCTGAACCTGGTTCGCGCCATTGCGATGGAGCGGAAGCTCGTGACGATGCACGCGGATCTCAACCCTGATCGGCGTCTGCACGCCACTGGAGGCCAGGCGCGTTCGCTCTACGCCGAGCTCGCCAAGAACATGTCCACGCGCACCAAACCCGACGGTGGTGCACTGCAGGGCATCGTGGAGAAGTTCATCGCTCAGGCAAAGACAGAGGCGAAGAGCTCAGGAAAGAGCAGCGAAGAGGTCATTCGCGCGCATCTCGACGAGCTCACCGAAATGGTAAATGGCTACGATTTTGCCGATGTGATCGCGGCTTACTGCAGAGGCTTTGAAGAAGGGAACGAGCAACTTAAAGCCGATGCCATTCGTTGGCTGCGCGGTGAGTTCACCACGAAAACAGATGCCCGGGCTGCCCTCGGCGTTCGCACGATCATCGATGACGCATCCGTTTATGATCAGCTCAAGCTCCTTTCGCGCTTTGTGAGGCTCGCGGGATTTAGCGGCTTGATGGTTTGCCTGGATGAGCTTGTGAACCTGTACAAGCTCTCGAATACGCAGGCGCGAAACGCCAACTACGAGCAGATCCTGCGGATCCTGAATGACTCCCTCCAGGGCGCTGCAGAAGGTCTTGGGTTCGTGCTTGGCGGCACGCCAGAGTTCCTGATGGATACCCGGCGCGGGCTCTACAGCTATCCTGCGCTGCAGTCGCGCCTAGCCGAGAACTCTTTCGCGAAATCCGGCCTGGTCGACCTGTCCGGGCCAGTCATCCGGCTGGCCAGTCTGTCGCCAGAGGATTTCTACGTTCTGCTGCAGAAGTTGCGGCATGTTTACGCTGGCGGTGAGCAGTCGCGATATCTGCTGCCTGACGAGGCTCTGCCCGCGTTCATGGCTCACTGCAATCAGCGGCTCGGTGACGCTTACTTCCGTACGCCGCGGACGACGATCACAGCCTTCATCAACCTTCTTGCGGTACTGGAACAAAACCCAGGCGCGGATTGGAGGAGTCTCCTCGGTGCGATCGAGGTAGCTACTGACGAGGGCGGTGCAGCTGACACGCAGGTAGATCCCGACGATGAGCTTGCCACCTTCAAACTCTGACTCTGCTGGCTTCGGTCTGCTAGATCCAGCGATTCAACGTTGGGTCTGGCGAGAGGGGTGGACGTCACTGCGAGATGCGCAGGAGCGAGCTATTCCTGCGCTTCTGGACGCTGATCGCGATGTGATCATTGCGGCTTCGACTGCGGCAGGTAAAACCGAAGCAGCGTTCCTTCCGATCCTCACGAACCTGCTGAAGCATGATGACCCTGCAGGCTCTGTTATCTACGTCAGTCCTTTGAAAGCGCTGATCAACGATCAATGGGGCCGGCTTGAGGCCCTCTGCCAAGAGCTGGATATCCCTGTCATTGCCTGGCACGGCGACATCTCTGCGAGTCGTAAGCAACGCTTCTTGAAGTCTCCTCGCGGCGTCCTCTTGATCACGCCCGAATCGCTCGAGGCGATGTTTGTGAATCGAGGGACGGGTCTCGCAGGCGTTTTCGCCAACCTGCGGTATCTAGTCGTTGATGAGCTGCATGCATTTATCGGAAGCGAGCGAGGTAAGCAGCTTCAGTCGCTGCTCCATAGGGTTGAACTGGTTGTGGAGCGAACCGTGCCCCGAGTGGGGCTCTCGGCAACGTTGGGCGACATGGCGTTGGCATCTTCTTTCCTGCGCCCTGGAAAAGAGCAGGGCGTTGAGATCATCGAATCAAAGACTTCTGGGCAGGTACTTAAAGTTCAGGTCAGAGGGTACGTTGAGGCGCTCTCGCAGCAAGAGACAGCAAATAGTGAAGAGACACAGCAGGACGATGTCTCGGGCGTAGGGCAGGCGATCGCTGCGCACCTGTACCAAGTGCTTCGAGGGAGTAACAATCTCGTCTTCCCCAACAGCCGCGGAAACGTTGAGTGGTACGCCGACCAGTTGCGTCGGTTGTGCGAAAGAGACGGGGTTCCGAACGAGTTTTGGCCCCACCACGGCAACCTCTCCAAGGATGTCCGAGAGGAGACCGAGAAGGCCCTGAAAGCTGGCAATCTCCCGGCAACGGCGGTATGCACCACGACCCTTGAGCTGGGTATTGATATCGGGAGCATTCGCACTGTCGGGCAAATTGGATCGCCACCGAGCGTGGCAAGCCTGCGTCAGCGGCTAGGCCGCTCAGGGCGTCGGCAGGGCGAGTCAGCCATCCTTCGTAGCTACTGCAAAGAGCGCTCATTGAGCGATGACTCGTCACTGTCTGATCGGTTGCGTCAGGGGCTAGTGCAGAGCGTCGCGATGATACGTCTGCTCATGGCTAACTGGTTTGAGCCTCCCAAAGTGCAGGGCTGCCATTACTCGACTCTCGTTCAGCAGATCCTGTCGATCATTGCTCAACGCGGAGGGGCAACAGCAGGTGAACTCTGGCGCAGCCTCGTCGCTACAGGGCCATTCTCGACGGTAGCTCAGCCCGACTTCCTGATGCTGCTGCGGGCCATGGGTGAACACGATCTCGTCGTCCAAGAGTCCTCTGGCCTGCTCCTACCTGGAGAGTCAGGAGAGCGGTTCATCAATCACTATGACTTCTACAGTGCCTTTATCAGCGATGAGGAGTTCCGGCTCATCTGCGACGGTAAGGCGCTTGGGTCTTTACCTGTCTCCCGTCCGCTGACTGTTGAGCAACGCATTATTTTTGCGGGACGCAGGTGGCAAGTGACGGATGTCGACGCAAACGCAAAAGTGGTAGTTGTACGGCCATCACCAGGAGGCGCCCCTCCCGTATTTGACGGTATCGGAGCGCGCGTTCACGACCATGTTCGCCAAGAGATGAGGCAACTCCTAAGCGAAGAAGCTCCCTGTCCGTTCGTGGATACGACGGGACAGCTCCTTTTGGGCGAGGCGCGCTGTTACTTCAGTGATCTTGGACTTGCGAGTCGTGGACTGGTTGATGCTGGCGCCGAAACCGCGGTGTTTACTTGGCACGGCGATTGGACGAATGACGCCCTGGCAATACTGCTCGAACGGCAAGGTTTGAAATGCGAGAGAGCAGGGCTGGTGCTTGAGGTTGATGGCAGTGTGGGGCGTGTCCAAGAGGCGTTGCGCCTCATAGCTGAGGCACCTGTTCCGCCGTTCCCGGAGCTGCTATCTGACGTGCAAAACATGATGTGCGAGAAATGGGACTGGGTGCTTCCTCCAGAGCTGCTCGCCGCTTCATACGCCTCAACCTATCTCGATGTTGAAAGCGCTCGGAAGGTCGCTGCGAGACTGGGGCAAGAAAGCGAGTAGCGAACCTGTTAGCCCCAATAACGCAACAAGGATGGTCTGCAGATGAAACCGCTCAAACGATCGATAGAAGAGCCTTTACGTCCCAATCTAACGCGTGAAGAAGCCTGGTTACAGGAAGACAAGGGCTTGATCCACTGCTGGGAGATTGGTCGACGTCGAGCCGTTGCTGAAGAGGAGCTCGCAGCTAAATGTTTGCTGGGCGAGCTGCCCCCGCTTGGTTGGAAAGGAGGTGTCGCAAAACGCCTGAAGAAGCTCGAGAAGTACGGCTCGTTCAGGTACTTGGCGGAATGGCAGGGGCTACGTGGAGAAGATCTCGATCTCGACATTTCCTAGGAGCTGAGGTTGGTCTGCTCCAAGACAGAAATGACCGTGATCTTCACGGCTGACCTTTCGAAGCTCGCAGGCCCTGGAAGCACTGAAGATGAGGATGGATCTGATGGTTGATTTGCACCGGGAATTTGAGGGAAGCCGCTTCTATCACGAGGCTCGTATCGACCGCAGAGCTGCGGACGCTTTGGTGGGGCTGGCCGCAGGAATTACAGCTGATGGGCACATTAATCAGATGGAGGCTGAATTCCTCCAAAATTGGATCGCGACAAACCTCGCTCATCTCGACGATCCAGTGATCAACCTGTTGTATCGACGGCTGTCTGACATGCTTGCTGACGGCGTGTTGGACGCTGAGGAGTCTAAAGACTTGCTCGAGATGCTCCGGTCGTTCGCAGGGCTCTCCGCAGCTAAGCCGAAGGCGAGTGATAACAGTTTTGTGCGTCCAAACGGGCTGCCTCTGAGTTACCCGGCACCGGAGATGGTGTGGGCGGGGCGACTGTTCGTATTCACTGGCGTTATGGCTTACGGACCTAGGAAGGACTGCGAGGCGTTGGTGCTCGATCGGGGAGGAGAGATAGCTCCCGGTATCAGCAAAAAAATTCACTATCTGGTAGTGGGTGAGATCGGTAACGACCAATGGCTTCACAGCACCTACGGCACAAAAATCAAAAAAGCTGTGGAGTTGAGAGAGGGTGGTTCGCCGCTTGCGATTATCAGCGAGCAGCACTGGCAAAAGGCATTGTTCGGTCAGACCACGGAGTGACACACACGGCGGCGATTGGCATTAAGGGGGTCTTTAGTTGCGGCCAAACATGCGGCTTTCATCATCGTTTCACATTGGCATTCTCCCCCGTGGTCATCGAGCTACGGCAAGAGCGCGTCTGATGCTGGCGACCGTGGGCAGCCGATAATGGATAAGCTGCTAACCATGATCCTGGTTCGTCTTAGCAAGACAAACCTGGATCCGCAATCGGCCAATAGCTGCCTCTCATAGGAGACAGCTCCCTCCCCATACCCATGTTAAAAACTATGGAGAACAACGATCATCTGGTGCCTGTCCTCCCGATCCCATAACCACCAGCGCTTCGGAGAACAAATCGAGCTGCAGGCACTGCACCACGAACTGCCGGCAGACACCACGAATGGCTTTGCCGTTGTCCTTGGGGAAGTTGGCGATGCTCTTGAACTCCGGCATCAGGCATCCGGCCACTCACCACGACAAACTACGAACTCGCAACCCATCACTTCTTCAGCGTAAACATCCTGGTGTCATAGGTCATTTGCCCGCGATGTCTTGCAGATCCGCCAAGCTCGCATCAGGCCACACCGCCCCATTCGATGGCATGCAGAATTCGCCGAACCTGGCGGGCGCCGAGTTCGGTCAGGCAACGCTGAAACGGTGTTGAGCCCCCTAGGGCACTGTTAGGTGTCGACATCCAGCGCGTCGCCACGCCCTTGTCCTCGAACACCGACTCGGCAAGCAACGAGACCTCCGCCAACCTGTCCAGGCGCTCTGACGCCACGACACCAAGCGTGCTCCCCCCCTTAACGGTACGGTCGATCGTTGAGGGCGAAACCTCAAGCAGCCTGGCTAAGCCAATCTTGTTGACGTCGAAGGCACGCTGCACCGCAAACAGCCATTGCGTATTGAAGCCCGCCGTCATGGCCTCTATGCGATCCGCTTCGGACTTCTCGCTCAGGCTATGCGCCAAACGGTAGAAAGCTTCATAGCCCTCCCGCTCGCGCTTCCCCGGCGCAGCCGTCAACTCAATCGAAGGGTTCATGTCCAGCACCTCAAATGACAAATTTTGTAACGTCATTTGATGACGCTACACCACCTTTCAAAACAGATCAGCATCTCAAGAGTAAGCGCACGGGATGTGGGCGCGCTCCTCCAGCGCTGCTCTAACCCCTCCGGGGATAGGGGCCATTTGCCACCGACTTGAATTAAGGTGTTTCACCGCCAGATTCAAGCATGCCGCAACGGCTTAATAATACGATTGAGCGCTTCGGCTATCGGCTGCTATGGGGCGGTATCGTTTATTCATCGAGATCGATATCTGTTTCTGGCCGGAAGCTGCCTTTGCCCAGGGGCTGCAATCGGCCAAAAGCAGACACTTCCGCCCTACTTGGTTTCGACGGCGCTGGCTGGGAGTTCAAGGAACACTGTCTGCTCAACCGCAGCTCGACCCGAGCCTGCGCAGCCTGCATCACGTGGCGGGCGGGCATTACCACGCGATTGGTGAGGCGCTACAAGCCTGAGCCATCACACCAGCACATTGCCGCCATCCACCACCAGCGATTGGCCATTGGCGCAGCCACTGCGCATGAGGAACAGGTAGGCAGCGGCGACGTCCTCCACTTCGCCTATTCGCCCGACCGGCAGGCGAGCGGCAACGCTTTGGTAAAGCGCCTGCCGTTCGCTCTCTCCCATGTCGCGCCACAACTCGGTACGCACCAGACCGGGCGCCACGGCGTTGATGCGTAACGGTGCTAGCTCTAAGGCCAGGGCCCTCACGAGCGAGTCGATGGCGCCGCAAACGCTGGCGGCCAGGCTCCAACCTGAACTGGGTCGGATGCCGGCGATACCGCCCGAAAGCACGATTGACCCATTAGGACGAATCCACCTCACGGCATGACGTATCGCCACGAGTGCCGACCAGAAACGCAGTTCGAAGGCGTGCCGGGCATTCACTGAATCCAGTTCGGCCAGCGGGCTCAACAGCAAGCGGTCGCCGGCACTGTAGACCAGATGGTCAATTGCCCCGACTTCCGTGAAGAAAGCCGCAATGGCTTGATGATCGGCGAGATCAAGCAAGCGGCCACAGGCACCTTTGCCAAGTCGGGCCAGGGCACTTTCAAGGCGCAATGGGTTGCTTGAAGCGATGGTCACGCTGGCACCCTCGGTCAGAGCCTGCCGGGCCACTTCTAGGCCGATGCCGGATGAGCCGCCAAGGATGACGATGTGCTTGTCACGCAATGCGGGAAGCTGGGTAGTCATGTTTGTATCTCCGCGGTTAGTTACTGCGTATCTGGCCGAGAGCCAAGGCAATGAGCGCCAGAAGGGCGGCTATACCGGCAAGCCAGTGCCAGCCGAGTTGCAACAAGGGCATCGCCAGTGCCGAAGCGAACAAACTGTTCCCACGCCAAGGTACGAGTAAGCAACGGATGCAGCACATGCATATAGCCATCGCGCTTCCAATGCTTGAGACGTTCCAGCGCCTCCAGCAAGAACGCCGCTTTCCAGCGCGCTGCCGCGAGATCGCTGGTTCCCAAGGCGATGTCGTAGCGATCGAACGGCAACATGTCCAGTCGTTCCGCATACCCTTTGTTGAGCAAGGCGAAGGTGTAATTCCCCTGAGCGTCGGCGAAGAGAACGGTGGCCAAAGCCTCTTGATCGGCCAAGCGTTCATAACCCAGCTCCAGAGACTCCTTTGCCAGGGCGTTGGGGGTAATCAAGGTTCCCAGAGGCAAGCGCATGTCTTGCATCACACGCTGGTGTTGCAAATACATCTGGCCGAGTGACTGCAGCAGGTAATCGGCGCCGAGGTGGCGCTGGGCGATCAACTGCAGCAAATCGTCGAATGCCTCATTGAGTTGGCGCGCAATATCCCGCGCGATCTCATGGTTCTGGCCGAGAGGCCAGCGGATCTGTTTGGGAAGGCGAGAGTCCGTGAGGAGAGCCCTGGGGAGGCTACGGACGTACTGGAAGCCGCGGTCGCGGCTGAAGATCATGTGGGGGGTGTTAGCGGTACGCTGTGACATGGGGCAGTCCTCGAAATGGTTGATTTCGTGACTGACCTAATCAGAACCCCCACCATGATCGCCCTGAAACCCGCGAGATAGAGCGGTTTCAGGGTGTGATATGGAGCGGGCGAAGGGAATCGAACCCTCGTCATGAGCTTGGGAAGCTCAGGTAATGCCATTATACGACGCCCGCTTGGGGGTGCCTTTTTACCAGAAGGGCGGGGCTTAGTGAAGCCTTGACCGGCGAGCTGCGCGGGTGGTGCCGCTTCTGCTACGAAATCTGCGCAATGAAAAACCGGGGGCGGAAGGTCTGGGGCCGGCCCCCGGCTGTGTGCGCTGGCTGCATCAGCCCACCATGGCGGCGATGGGTACGCCCTGGCTGCTGGGCAGGTAGGGGTTGGCCAGGACCGGGTGGCGCTGGGGCTGGAGGAAGGTCAGGAGGGCGTCCTGGGTATCCTGCCAGGCCTTCTTGTGCTCCACGTCGATGAAGTGGCCGGCGTTGCGGATGGTGCGGAATTCGCAGTCGCGGATCAGTTGCTGGAACAGCTTCGCCTCGGCCGGGGTGGTGTAGATGTCCAGCTCGCCGTTCATGAACAGCAGCGGGATGTCGATGGCCGCGAATTTCTCCATGTAGCTTTCCGCGCTGAGCTTGAGCACCTGGCAGATGTGGAAGTGCATCTGCTGGTATTCGTGCTCGTCGAGGCCGCTGACGTGGCGGAAGTTGTAGCGCTTGAACAACTGCGGCAGGTAGCGGCCGATGGTGTCGTTGACCAGGTTGCCGATGTTGGTGCGGTCGCAGGCGGACAGGTAGTCCAGGCCGCGGTGCAGGTAGTCGAGCATCGAGGCGTTGAGCAGCGGCGAGAAGGAGTTGATCACGGCCTTCTGGATCCGCGCCGGGCGCTCGGCCAGGGCCAGCAGGGTGGCGACACCGCCCCAGGAGAAGGACATCACCACGTCGGCGCGGTAGTGCTCGATCAGGCCAAGCAGCAGCTGCGCCTCGTATTCCTTGGTGATGAACTCGCGGCAGTCGTTGTGGGCCTTCGACCGGCCGGCGTAGGGCTGGTCGTAGCACACCACGTTGAAGTGCGGTTGCAGGTATTTCACCGTTTGCGCGAAGGAGGCGGTGGTTGCCAGCGAGCCGTTGACCAGGATGATGGTCTGGCGAGCTTCCCTGTTGGCGTGAAACTCCGTGTGTACCCGATGTTGCTGAATCTCGACGACGGCGGTTTCCGGCCTCATGTCGTATTCCTCCAGACGCAGGTCATGGTGCGCATCCACCATCGGATGCGAAGAAGGTACCCAGGCAGAGGAAAGCGTCTTGACGTGACAGCTTCATGTCACTCGACGAAAGTTAACAATCTCTTAATTTTCAACTAGTTGGAGCATCAATAGGCACGATTTCCGGCACCGTTTCAGGCGCGGATTCGGACTTTTGATCAGGCGGGGAAGGGGCGGCTTGGGGAACTGCGCGCCGCGAAAAGCTCTCTTGGATGCAGCGTGTGACTCATGGGTCACGCTTGAGCCAGAGTTAAGCAGCACCGTTCAGGCGGCGCAACCGCCACTGGGCGCCTGAGTCACATCGGCGATGCGGATTCCGACGAAATGACATTTCTCTGCGCGATTGTCCGGCGCTTTGGTGAAGCCGGATTACACTCTTGTGATAGCTGTAAAGCCCCCTGCCGAAGACGAGCGATCCTGCCGTGCTCCCCCTGAGGCCGATACCGCGTGCGGAGCGGGTCCATGGCACTTCACCGACAGTTCGTCTCCCTGCTGGTCCTGGCTCCGGCCGCCTGGCCGTGTGCGGAAGCCATGGCCGAGGATCGCTACGGCTGCGACCAGCCGATCTCTGTCGCCTACACCCGCAACGTGGTGTTTTTCCATGATGATGCCGGCATCGATCCGGACCTGATCGCCGAGCTGGGCAAGCGCACTGGCTGCCAGTTCGAGACGTCCGTCCGCTCGCGCGACGAGATATGGAGCAGGCTGGAGAGCGGCGAGCTGCAGATGGGCACCAGTGGCGTCGCCACGCCGCAGCGGCGCAGCTACACCTATCTGCTGCCCTATCTGTACATGCGCAACAAGCTGATCGTGCGCGACGACCTGGGCGAGATGACCAGCCTGGATACCTTCCACGACATGCCCGGTGCGCGCCTGGGAGTGATCGCCGGCTACCGCCATGGCGCCTACATCGACGGCATGTTGCGCATCCTCAGGGCCGAAGGCCGGGTCGTGGAATACAAGGATGACGCGGCCCGTTTCAGCGCGTTGCTCAACGGTGACGTGGAGGGGGTGATCGGCCACGAGATGAATCTCGAGGGCGCGGTGAGCGATCGTCGTCAACGGGAACGCTTTCATGTGATAGATGTGATGCCGGGCCCGGCGACCCCCCACAACCTGATGCTCTCGCGCAAGCGCTTCACCCCGGCGCAAAGCGCCGAATGGATGCGCCTGATGGAGACATTGTGGCTGGATGGCACCCTGGCCCGGATCATGCGTAGGAATGCACCGCAGCAACAGGCGGAAGGACTGCTCGACAGCGGCTATCGCTACAGCTCCACGGACAGAGGCTGGTAAAGGATGAAGGCATTCGAACGGGGTATTCCGCTGCAACTGCTGGTGGCCGGAGCCATCATCGCCAGCATGCTGGTGCTGGCGGGGGCGTTGCTGATCCAGGGATATCGCGGTGTGGAAGGCGCGCTGGTGACGGCGGCCGGGGAGTCGGCCAGCCAGTTGGGGGCGACCATCAACGAACGTATCCGGCGCTTGATCGACCCGGCGGAAAGTGCGCTGCGCCTGCTGACTCACGACCCCATCTCGCAGACCGATAATCTGCCCGCGCGCCTCGACCGTCTGCCGATGCTGGTGGAGAACCTACGCGCCAATCGCACTCTGAGCGCGGTGTACATCGGCTACCCGAACGGTGAGTTCCTGCTGATCCGCGCGCTGCGCGTGCCGGAGGTGCGGCAGACCCTGCAAGCGCCGGACGCAGCCAAGTACCTGGTGCAGAGCCAGACCCTCAATGGTCAGGGCGGGCTGCTCGGCGAGTGGCGTTTCTATGACAGCGAGTTGCGCCTGCTGCGTGTGCAGGAACGGCCCGACTACAACTACGACCCCCGTCAGCGGCCCTGGTACAACGAGGCGCGCCTCACCAGCAAGACAGTGCTGACCCAGCCCTACGTGTTCTTCACCACCCGCGAGATCGGCCTGACCCTGGCACACCGCAGCGTCGACGGCGCTGCGGTGATCGGCATGGATGCCTCGGTCAACGACCTGGGTGGCGAGATGGGCGACCTGCGCCAGACCGCCAATACGGAACTGGCGGTGGTCGACGGCAAGGGTACGGTGATCGCCTACCCGGACCTGGCCCGGCTGATGATCCACGAGGGCAAGGAGTTGCGCCTGGCCACGCTGGCCGAGTTGAAGGTGCCGGCCCTGAGCGAGCTCAACGCCGAGAAGGTGCCCTCCGGTACGCCTCAGTCTTACCGGGTGAATGGTGATGACTGGTACGGCATCTGGGTGCCGCTGTCGAACTTCACCAGCAACGAGGTGAAGGTACTGATCGCCATTCCCGCGGTTGAGTTGCTGGCCGGCGCACGGCAGCTGCTGTTCAACCAGGCTTTGTGGAGCGGCACCCTGCTGCTGGTCCTGCTGCTGATCGGCTGGTACATCGGCCGGCGCATCGCCCGCCCGCTGACCGCATTGGCCGATCAGGTCGGCGCGCTGGCGGCCTTCGACTTCGCACGGCCGGTGGGCGTGGAGTCGAAGATCGCCGAGGTTCGCGATTTGAGCAGCGTGATGGGCAGCATGTCGCGCACCATCCACAACTTCCAGGCGATCACCCTGACCCTGAGCCGCGAAACGCGCCTGGAGAGCATGCTCGAAGGCGTGCTCTCGCGTCTGGTGGAAGCCACGGGTGTGATGGGGGGCGCGGTCTACCTGCTCGACGACGAGGAGTGCCGCCTGCGCCTGGCCTGCTCGGTGAACGGTGAGCAGTACCCGCAATCCATGCTGATCGAAGGCTTCACCGAGGCGGAGCTGGCCGAGCGGGTAGACCTTGCGCTGGCCAATCGCGGGCAGTACCTGGAGGTTTCCCTGCGCAACCGTTCGGACGAGCTGCTGGGCATCCTGGTCCTGCAACTGGCCCAGGAAGGCGTCCACAGCCGCCAGCCGCGCAAGCCGTTCAAGCGCTTCGTCGAAGAGCTATCCGGCGCCGCCGCCGTGGCCATCGAGACCCGCCAGCTGATCGAAGCCCAGCAGCGGTTGCTGGACGCGATCATCAAGCTGCTGGCCGACGCCATCGACGCCAAGAGCCCCTATACCGGCGGCCACTGCGAGCGCGTGCCGCAACTGGCCGACCTGCTGCTGCAGAAGGTCATCGAATCGCACGATGGCGAGTACGCCGGTTTCACCATGAGCGATGCGGAGCGCTACGAGTTCCAGATCGCCGCCTGGCTGCACGACTGCGGCAAGATCACCAGCCCCGAGTACGTGGTGGACAAGGCGACCAAGCTGGAGACCCTGTACAACCGCCTGCACGAAGTGCGCACGCGCTTCGAGGTGATCTGGCGCGACATCGAACTGGACTACTGGCGCGGCATCGCCGAAGGCAGCGACATCGGCCTGCTCGCCGCCCGCCGCGACGCACTGCACGAATCGCTGCGCGACGACTATGCCTTCGTCGCCCAGGCCAACGTCGGCGGTGAGTTCATGAAGGACGAGGACATCGAACGCCTCAGGCAGATCGGCGAGCGCCGCTGGCTGCGCTATTTCGACGACCGCCTGGGCATATCCCACGACGAGGCCGAGCGCCTGCAGGGGCGACCGGCGCAACCGCTGCCGGCCGAGGAGTTCCTCCTCGCCGACAAGGCCGAGCACCGCGTAATGTGGGGCGAGCGCAAACCACCGGTGACGAAGGACGACCCGCGCAATATCTGGGGCTTCGACATGCGCCTGCCGCCCTATGCGAGCAACTATGGCGAGCTGTACAACCTGGGCATCCGCCGCGGCACGCTGAACGACGAGGAGCGCTTCAAGATCAACGAGCACATCGTGCAGACGCTGATGATGCTTACTACCCTGCCGCTGCCGCGCAACCTGCGCCGCGTGCCGACCATCGCGGCCAACCACCATGAGAAAATGGACGGCACCGGCTACCCGCGCAAACTCTCCCGCGAGCAGATGAGCATCCCCGAGCGGGTGATGGCGATAGCCGATATTTTCGAGGCGCTGACCGCTGCGGACCGCCCGTACAAGGCACCGAAGACGCTGTCCGAATCGCTGAAGATCCTCGCCTTCATGGCCCGCGACCAGCACATCGACGCCGACCTGTTCCGCCTGTTCATCAGCCAGGGTGTGTACCGCGAGTACGGCGAGCGCTTCCTCAATCCGGAGCAGATGGATACCGTGGACGTGCGGGCGATTCTGGAAATTCTCGACGGGGTGAAGGCCTAGCTGGGCTGCACAGGGCTCTGAAACGCAAACCGCCGGCTGATGCCGGCGGTTTGCGTTTGCGTTTGCGGGTTGCGATCAGCGCTTGGCGAGGTTGGTGGCGTAGCGGTTGATCTGCGGATTCCTGGCCACGGTGCAGCTCTGCCCGGCGAGGAACTGCGAGGTCTTCAGGTACCGCTGCTGCGGGTAGTAGGCGAACACGTAGCTGCCGTTCTTTACCGTGTCGATCAGCTTCTGCGCTACCTGCGGGCGCACGGCGGGACAGCCCAGGCTGCGGCCGAGGCGGCCGAGGCCGGGGACGACCTTGGGGTCGGCGTAGGCGGCGGCGTGCATGACGATGGCGCGCTCTTCGCTGTTGTCATTGAAGCCCGGCTCCAGGCCCAGCAGGCGCAGGGAGCGGCCGTGCTTGCCGTTGTAGGTCTGGCCGGTCTGGTACAGGCCGATCGAGGACTGGAAGCTCTCGGGGCGGTTGGAGAAGGAGGTGGCCATGTCGTCGCCACTCTTCTTGCCGTGCGCGACCCACTCCTCGAAGAGCAGCTTGCGCTGCTTCAGGTCGAAGACCCAGAGGCGCTTGTCGCGGGACGGTTTGGAATAGTCGATCACCGTCAGCAGGCGGTTCTGGCCACCCAACTGGGTGCTGGCGCACTGCAATGCGCTGAGCGCCAGGCGCAGGGTTTCGGTGTTGGTAGCCGGCGCGAGGCGGTGCAGTTCCTCGGCGCTGGGCAGGGCGGCAGCGGACACGGCCTGCCAGCTACCGATCGCGAAGAGCGCGGCACTGGCGAGCGAAATCCGGAAGAACCCCCGTAACTTCAAAAAAGTCAGCATGAATACAACATTCCCGTTGAATCGATATGGTTTTTTCTGGGAAACGCCGCATTGTGCGCGATTTTTGACCAGTGATGTGTCTGTTTTTTAATCAAGTATGGTTCCGCCCGTCGGTAAATACGAACTTTCCGGCGCGATAAACTGCTGCTCAGCGCCGGTGTCGGGGGAAGGACGCCGAAGAGATCTCACCGCGGACAGGCGCCTTGACTCTTCGTGTTGCGAGATTCTTCGGCGGCTTGCACGGTTGGCTTGAGACCGTCTGTCCGCTGGTGAGGACCACAGATTAGCGAGGAAGGCATCCGCGGGATGCCATAGAAAGATGAGGGCGTTGTAGGGGAAATCCGGAGGGGCGGAATCTGTCTTACGCAGGCCCTGCTCATTCCAGCGATTGGTTCTTCACCGGTTTCTGTTCGGCCTTGCGGTCGTTGGTGGTGATCACGGTAAAGCCGGGGTCGCTGCTGCGCATGTCGCGGGTGGAGGGCAGGTCGGTGATCACCAGGGTGCTGCCCACGTCCATGCTGGCCAGCAGGTTGCGCAGGAACTCGCGGTCGAGGCTGAACTTGCCCAGTTGCTCGGCGGGTGAAAGGCCACGCTGCGGGTCGCTGACCTGCACGCTGGTCCAGCGCAGGTTAGGGTTTTCGCTGTCGATCTCGGCCTGGGAGGGTTTCTCCATCAGGGAGAAGGCGGCGACGCCGGTCTTTTCCTCCGGGTGTTCGAAAGCCACCGGTGCGGTGCCGATCTGCAGGCCGCCGCGGTAGACGTAGAGGCGGCGGTCGGCACGGCTGACCAGTACGGAGACCGGGCCTTTTTCCGCCCCCGGGTCGCTCCAGAAGGGCACCACCATGCCGCTGTCGTCGTGCGGGCCGGCGGGGCGGCCATCGCTGACGATGGGCGCGAGCAGGCCGGGGTGGTAGACCTCCACGGGGGAGCTCTTGGCGTCGGAGATGATCACCGTGGTGGAGGTGAAACCGGTGACTTCGTAGAGCTTCTTGGCGAACGCCATGGGCAGGCGGATGCAGCCGTGGGAGGCCGGGTAGCCCGGCAGGTTGCCGGCGTGCAGGGCGATGCCGTCCCAGGTCAGGCGCTGCATGTAGGGCATGGGTGCGCTGTTGTAGAGGTCGGAGTGGTACTCGACCTTCTTCTGCAGGATGGAGAACACGCCGGTGGGGGTTTCCTTGCCTTTCTTGCCGGTGCTCACCGTGGCCACGCCGATGGCGATGCCGTTGCGGTACACGTAGGCGCGCTGCTCGGTGAGGCTGACCACCAGGGTCACCGGGCCCGCCGGGGAGATCTCCGGGTACCAGAGGAACTGGCCGGGCTTGAGTGTCTTCAGCGCGGCCTGCAGGTCCGAGAGCGGCGAGGGCTTGCCCGGATTGGCAAAGGCGACGCTGGCGCTCAGGGCGATCAGCAGGGCAACCGACAGCTTCTTCATTACCTCTCCTTGGAAAGCGGCATGGCTGGGAGCTTAGCCAAGCGGTGACGAAGGCTGCAAACCGCCGGGCTGAACGGCGCGCGTAGGACTTTTCGGAACGTTGGATGAGGCGTGGATTGTAGGAGCGCATTCATCCGCGATTTCTTCAGCGCGGATGCCAAGCGCGGACGGAGTCCGCTCCTACAGGTCGAGCTCGGTGATTTCGCTGGCGCTCAGTGCGCGGTATTCGCCGGGCTGCAGGTCCGGATCGAGGGCGAGGCTGCCCATGCTTTCGCGGTGCAGCCGCGTCACCCTGTTCTGGAAGTGGCCGAACATGCGCTTGACCTGGTGGTAGCGGCCTTCGTGCAGGGTCAGGCGCGCGGCATGGGTGTCGAGGATCTGCAGTTGTGCGGGCAGGGTGGTGAGGTCTTCGAAGGCGAAGTACAGGCCCTGCTCGAAGGTCGCGATGTAGCGCTCCTCGATCGGGTCTTCGGTCTCGACGTAGTAGACCTTGGGCAGCTTGCGTCCCGGCAGCGTCATGCGCCGCGACCATTGCCCGTCGTTGGTGATCAGCAGCAGGCCGGTGGTGTTGTAGTCCAGGCGGCCGCCGATGTGCAGTTCGTGCTTGTCCGGCTCGTCCAGCAGGTCGAGCACGGTGCGGTGCTCGGCGTCGCGGGTGGCACTGACGCAGCCGGCGGGCTTGTGCAGCATGAAGTAGCGCGCCGGCTTGCCGGCCTGCAGCAGGTCATCGTCCAACTCCACGCGGGAGAACTCGCGCACCTCGTGGCGGCCATCGCGTACCACCTGGCCATCCACCCGCAGGCGGCCCTCGGCAAGCAGCTGGCGGGCCTGCTGGCGGTTCAGGTGAGGCAGGTTGGCGATGAAACGGTCCAGACGCATCAGGCGTTTCCGGCGTCCTTCAGCCCGGCGGCGCAGCGCGGGCACAGGCAGGCGCGGTCGACCAGCTCCGGCGGGATGCGCTCCAGCGCCGCACGTTCGATGGGCGCGCTGAAGCACCAGCAGTCCTGGCCCTGCAGCGTCGTATCGGCCTGGGTGCAGCGGTTGGACTGGCCGCAGAGCGGGCAGCGGCTGGGGTCGGGAGTGATGTCGTTCATGGCCGGTCAGGGCGGATGTCGGCGGTGAGGCGGGCGCACAGGGTGCAGCGCCGACCCGTATCGCGCAAGCGGATTCGGATCGGCGCGGCGGTTGCCGGTCAGGGGATGTCGATGCGTTCGATCCAGGGCTCCAGGCGCCGGCCGAAGGCGACGTCGGCGACGAAGGGCTGGGGCAGGCCATCCGCCGTCCGGTGCGGCTGCGCGGTGATCTCGTCCAGGCGTTCACGCCATTGGTAGGGCACGTTGATGCTGTCGGAGCCGATGTCGCTGGCGGTGCCGCCCAGCGTCCAGATGTGCTGGTAGTAGTTGGCGATGGGGCGCACGCGGCCATGGATGATCAGGTAGCGCTCGCGGTCGGGATAGCGGCTGCGCAGAGCCTGGAGGTCCAGGCCGACGTCCTTGAGCAGCAGGCGCGTGTCGCTCTTCTCTTCGCTGTCCAGTTCGCGGCGGATGAAGTCGCGCTCGTCCGCCAGGCGCGCATTCTGCGGCGCGGCGTCGGCGGCCTGGCGGGCCTCGTCGAGGCGCTTGCGTGTCAGTTGCACTTCGCGCTCGTACAGCGGGCCGGCCAGTTCCAGCACCAGCAGGGCGTCGCGCGACTGCTGGCGGCCGAAGCGCCGGGCGCTGTCGTCGTCCACCTGCGCGGGCATGCTGAAGCCCAGGCTGGCCATCTTCTGCCCGTCGATGGCCGGCAGCCAGCCGCGGTTGTGCCGGGTGCCTTCATCACGGGTGGGGGTGCGCCAGCGCAACCGCAGGCTCAGGCCGCTGTTCTCGTTGTGCCAGGTGGTGTTGCGGATCAGCTCGCGCTGGCTCAGGGGCAGTCTGCTCTCGGGCTCGGCCGAACGGTTCCAGGCGACGCCGCCCAGGGCCACGGCGTTGACCAGCAGGATCAGGCCGACGCCGCCGACCAGGGCATGGGGGCGCGTCCAGTTCATGACGAGGTCCCTCCCAGCAGGCCGTGGGCACGGCGCAGGCGCCGCAGCACCAGCAGGATCAGCACGGCGCAAAGGCCCAGCACGAGGAAGAACAGGTACTTGGGCATCACCTCCCACCACCAGTCGAAGAACTTGGTGTAGAGGAAGATCACGAAGAAGGTCAGCCCGGTGTTCACCACTTCCGGCCACTCGCGGCGCGCGCCCAGCCAGATGACCAGCGCCGAGGCAATGAAGCCGAGCACCTGGTAGAGGTTCTCCACCGTGGCGAAGCCCAGCGGCAGGTAGCTGCTGCCGCCCCAGTTGGCCAGCACCAGCATCGGCAGGAACAGCCCGAGCAGGCCGAATACCCGGTAGATCGCGGCGAAACCGTCGAAGCGCTGCTGCGTGATGAACGAGGGGACGAGGAAGATCAGCAGCGCGGCGGGGAAGAAGTTCTCCGGGCGCTCGCCCACATCCAGCCAGTAGACGCCGCTCCAGGTGCCGACCCGCGCGGCGACGTAGCCCATCACGCAGATCAGCGCCGTGGCCAGCAGCAGGCGGGTATTGCAGGTGTAGGCCAGCAGCAGGGCATAGGCGGCCCAGGGCAGCAGGGCCTTGTCCGAGGGCGTGAGGTTGAAGATCTGCCCGATCATCACGACGTTCAGCACCAGGCAGGCGAAGGCCAGCATGGCACCGAGCTTGGCGAAGTAGCCGGAGGCATCGCGGCGTTGCAGGAACAGGGTCAGCAGCAGGCTGATCAGTGAGGCGGCGATGAGCGTGACGACCTGGGCGGTTTCCGCGAACAGCCCCCAGAACTGGTAGAACAGGAAGAACAGGCTCGCCGCCAGGGCCAGCGCACCAAGGAATGAGGCGATGCGCATCCCCAGGGAAAGGCGGTGGTCCTGGCTGTCGCGGTCGATGTCGAAGCGCGCGCGGTAGTCGGCGAGCAGGCGTTGCTGATGGTCATGCAGGCGGTCGCGCTGGTTGGTATCGAGGACGAGGGCGCCTTCGTCGTGCAGGCGGCGCAGCTCGCGGTCGAAGGCCAGGATATCGTCGACGCGGTGCTGCGCCTGCTGGTGGCTGAGGTCGGGCATGACCGGTCCTTGCGGCGGGTGATGCTTCGACTCTAGCTGGTGGCGGGGCGGGGTTCCATGGGTATCCCGATAACCATTTGCGCCGGGACGGGCCATCGCGGACGGAGTCCGCTCCTGCGCGTGGATCGGGTTGCGGCGCGTCGCAGATACGTAGGGCGAATAACCTGGAACAGGTTATCCGCCGACCTTGCGCGGCGGATAACGCTGGCGCGTTATGCGCCCTACGAGACCCTGCAACAATCAGCTCCGGCTCTGCAGCCAGGCGCGCCAGCCGCCGAAATGGCTGATGTCCTCGGCGTCGTCCAGGCCCCAGGCGTCGCAGATGAAACCGGTCTCCCAGCTGCCGTCCCCCAGCTGCACCTTGCCCAGCCCCAACGGCGCCGGGATACCGGTGAGGAAGGAGCCCAGTTCGGCGCTGGGCAGCTCCCAGACTTCCACTTCGATGCTCACGCCGCCGTCGGCCACGCGCAGCATGCCGGGGCGCAGCGGCGGGCCGCCGGCCAGGGCGTAGAGCTTGTAGGCCGGGGCGCTCCGGGTGGCGCGCAGCAGGCGCGCACCGCGCTGGCGTAGCTGCCAGTTCAGCGCCAGGCCATCGAGGTGCGCGCCGCACACCACCAGGCGTGCACGGTCGTTGCGCGCCGGGGTGGCGGAGGAAGACGGGACGATCGCATTGCCGCCGGTAAGCGGCAGGTTGTGCCGGCGCTGCAGGGCGTCGGCCACGCCGAGCAGGTACTGGTCGGTGAAGGCGCGGCCGAACAGCGTCACGCCCCAAGGCAGGCCGTTGACCATGATCGCGCTGGGCACGGCGACGGCGGCGTAGTCCAGCAGGTTCATGAAGTTGGTGTAGTAGCCCAGCTCGGCATTGCGCTGCACCGGTTCGGCGTGCAGTTCGTCGAGGGTCACCGGGCGGCCGATGGTGGGCGTCAGCACGCAGTCGAGGTCGGCGAGTATCGCGTCGCACTGCGCCTTGAGTTCCTGCAACCGGTACTGCGCGCGGAACGCCTGCACGGCGGTGGCGCCGGGAGCCTTCGCCAGCACGTCGCGGATTACCGGCAGCACGGCTTGCGGGTCGCGCTCGATCAGCTCGCCCGCCACGCTGTAGCGCTCGGCTACCCATGGGCCTTCATAGAGCAGGCGCGCGGCTTCGAGGAAGGGGGCGAAGTCGATCTCCCGAGCCTCGCCGCCCAGCGCCTTGAGTTGGTCGAGGGCGTCGGTGAACAGCACCGGGCCTTCGTGGCAGCCGAAGAATTCCAGCTGGTCGGCACGGGGCACGCCGAAGCGCAAGGACTTGGGCGCACCGAAGGCGCTGGCGTCGTTCCAGGCGGGATTGGCGCGGCTGTAGCCGTCCAGCGGGTCGAGCCGGGCAGTGAGCCCCAGCAGCTCGCTGGCCTCGGCGGCGCTGGCGGTGAAGTAGGTGATGCAGTCCAGGGTGCGGCAGGCCGGCACCAGACCGGTATTGGACAGCAGGCCCTTGCTCGGCTTGAGCCCCAGCAGGCCGTTGAGCGCCGCTGGCACGCGGCCGGAGCCGGCGGTGTCGGTGCCCAGGGCGAAGCTCGCGACGCCCAGCGCCACGGCCAGCGAAGAGCCGGCGCTGGAGCCGCCCGAGGGGTACTCCGGCAGCACGCTGTTGCGGCATTCGCCATAGGGCGAGCGGGTGCCGTTGAGGCCGGTGGCGAACTGGTCGAGGTTGGTCTTGCCCAGCGGGATGGCACCCAGGTCGACCAGCTGCTGCACCAGCGTCGCCGAGACCTCCGGTGTGTAGGCGAAGGCCGGGCAGGCGGCGGTGGTGGGGATGCCGGCGAGGTCGATGTTGTCCTTGATGGCGAAGGGGATGCCGTAGAGCGGCAGCGCTTCGGGGGACTTCTCCTCCAGCGCGGCGAAGTAAGGCTCCAGTTCTTCCAGGCTGAGCAGGTGGATGAACAGGTGGTAGTCGGGGTTCAGCGCGGCGGCCTTGTTGCGCAGCTCGGCGATCAGCTGGCGCGGCGTGGCGCGGCCTTCGCGGTAGGCGGTGCGCAGGCTGGCGAGGCGGAGGTCGAAGGTGCTGGGCATGGTTGGGATTCCTGTGCTGGGCGGCTGCCCTCTCCCCGGCCCTCTTCCTGAAGGGAGAGGGGGAAGAGCGGTCCGGCGCGCGGTCTAACGATGAGTTTTCAGGAGAAGTCGGAAGTTGCCTCTCGCTCCGAACGACTCCCTCTCCCGCTTGCGGGAGAGGGTTGGGGTGAGGGGCTCTGTGTTCTTGGCAGATATGCTCATGCCTCCTCCATCACCACCACCCGCTGCCCGGCGCGCACCGGCGAGCCGGGCTGCACGCGGACCTCGCGCACCACGCCGTCGCGCGGGGCGGTGAGGGGGATTTCCATCTTCATGGATTCGAGGATCACCAGGATGTCGCCGGCCTTCACGCTGGCGCCGGCTTCCACCTGCACCTGCCAGAGGTTGCCGGCGATGTGGCTTTCGACGGCGTGCTGGCCGGCGCTGAGCGGGGCGTCCTCGCCTGTGTCGACGGCAGCTTCCTCGCTCTCGAAGTGCGCCTGGCCGGAGGCGATCCAGCGTTCGCGCTCGGCATCGAAGGCGGCGCGCTGATGGCTGCGGAAGGCGGCGATGCTCTGCGCTTCCTCGGCGAGGAACTGCTGGTAGTCGGCCAGGCGCAGTTCGCTGTGCTCGATGCGCAGCGGGTAGCGGCCGAGCGGGAAGTCGCGGCGGATGCGCAACAGCTCCTCGGCGGACACCGGGTAGAACCGCACCTGGTCGAAGAAACGCAGCAGCCAGGGCTTGCCGTCGAACGCGGCGACCTCGCGGTAGCGGTTCCACATCTGCAGGGTGCGGCCGACGAACTGGTAGCCACCGGGGCCCTCCATGCCGTAGACGCACATGTAGGCGCCGCCGATGCCCACGGAGTTTTCCGCGGTCCAGGTGCGCGCCGGGTTGTACTTGGTGGTCACCAGGCGGTGGCGCGGGTCCAGCGGCGTGGCCACCGGCGCGCCGAGGTAGACGTCGCCCAGGCCCATCACCAGGTAGCTGGCCTCGAACACGGTGCGGTACACCGCCTCCAGGTCGGGCAGCTCGTTGATGCGGCGGATGAACTCCAGGTTGCTCGGGCACCAGGGCGCGTCCTTGCGCACAGTGGTCATGTATTTCTCGATGGCCAGCTGGCAGGCCGGGTCGTCCCAGGACAGCGGCAGGTGCACGATGCGCGACGGTACCTTGAGGTCCTGCGCGGCGCAGACGGCGTCCCACAGGCCGCCGACGGTTTCCAGCAGGCTCTGCAGCGGCAGGGTTTCCGGCTGGTAGTGGACCTGCAGCGAGCGGATGCCGGGGGTGAGGTCGATCACCCCGGCCAAGTCCTTCGCCTCCAGCGCCTGCATCAGCGCGTGGGCACGGAAGCGCAGGACCAGGTCCAGTTCGGGCTGGCCGATTTCCAGCAGCAGGTGGGTGTCGCCGGAGAGGCGCGCGACCAGGCGGGTGTCGTCCTGGCCGAGGTCGAGGACGATGGGGGAGGTGAGTCCAGTGGCTGCAGAGCTGGCTTGTACACCTGTAGGAGCGAGCTTGCTCGCGAACGGAGTTTCGCTTGGCATTCTGGTGGCATGCGGTTCGCGAGCAAGGGCTGAGGCGCCCCCCTCGGTCCTACGAAGAGCCGCTAGCGCGCGGGCGGTGGAGATGTCGACGGGCAGGAACCGCACCTTGTCCCCGGCCTTGAGCTGGCCGAGTTGCCAGAGATCGGCTTCGATCACTGTCACCGGGCAGACGAAGCCGCCCAGGCTGGGACCGTCCGGGCCGAGGATCACCGGCATGTCGCCGGTAAAGTCCACCGCGCCGATGGCATAGGGATTGTCGTGGATGTTCGACGGGTGCAGGCCGGCCTCGCCGCCGCTCTCGCGCACCCATTCCGGCTTCGGGCCGATCAGGCGCACGCCGGTGCGGCTGGAGTTGAAGTGCACTTCCCAATCGGTGGCGAAGAAGGTCTCGATGTAGGCCGGGGTGAAGTATTCCGGCGCGCCGTGGGGGCCGTAGACCACGCGGATTTGCCGCACGGCCGGTAGCTCGGTGCGCAGTTCGGCAGGCAGGCTGGCGCCGTGGCTGTCGTCTGCCAGTTCGACCAGGTGCAGCACATCGCCGGCGCGCAGGGCGCGGCCGCCGTGGCCGCCGAACTGGCCGAGGGTGAAGGTGCTCTTGCTGCCCAGGTAGTCCGGCACCTGCAGGCCGCCGCGCAGGCACAGGTAGCTGCGTGTGCCGGCGCCGCCAACGGTGCCGAGGCTGAGGGTGGAGCCGGCGGCGATGAACAGCGAGGTGTCCATCGGCTGCTCGACGCCATCCAGGCTGATCGGCAGCGCCGCGCCGGTAATGGCGACCACTGCGTCGGTGTTGAAGCGCAGGGTCGGGCCGCTCATGGTGATTTCCAGCGCGGCGGCGCCTTCGGGGTTGCCCAGCAACTGATTGCCCAGGCGCAGTGCGCGGTCGTCCATCGGCCCGGACGGCGGCACGCCCACGGCCCAGTAGCCGAGGCGGCCGGGGTAGTCCTGCACGCTGGTCTGGGTGCCGGCGCTGAGTACTTCGAAGGTCTGCGCGTGGTAGCGCAGGCCCTCCAGGCAGCGGGTCCAGGGCGAGCCGCTGGCGAAGGGAGTGTCCGTGAGAATCTGCCGCAGGTAGTCGCGGTTGCATTCCACCCCGTAGAGCTGGCTTTCGCCGAGGGCGCGGTCGAGGTCGGCGCTGGCCTGCTCGCGGGTCGGCGCCCAGGCTATGAGCTTGGCGATCATCGGGTCGAAGTAGGGCGGGATCTCGCAGCCGGCCTCGACCCAGGTATCGATGCGCAGCGCCTTGCCGTCGGCCGGCGGGAACCGCACGGCGGTGAGCAGGCCGGGGCAGGGCTGGAAGTCGCGGCCCGGGTCTTCGGCATAGAGGCGCGCCTGGATGGCGTGGCCGCTGGGTTTCAGCGAGGCTGCCAGCTCGCCCAGGGGCGGCAGGTCGCCGGCGGCCAGTTCGATCATCCAGCGCACCAGGTCGACGCCCCAGACCTGCTCGGTGACGCCGTGTTCGACTTGCAGGCGGGTATTCACTTCGAGGAAATAGAAGCGCTGCGCTTCGCTGTCGTAGACGAATTCCACGGTGCCGGCGCTGCGGTAGCTGACCGCTTTCGCCAGCTGGATCGCCGCTGCGCAGAGAGCCTCGGCCATGCCGGCGGGCAGGTTGGGCGCCGGGGTTTCCTCCAGCACTTTCTGGTTGCGCCGCTGCACCGAGCAGTCGCGCACGCCGAGGGCGATCACCTCGCCCTGGCCATCGCCAAACACCTGCACTTCCAGGTGGCGGGCGCGCTGGATGTACTTCTCGATGAACACGCCGGAGTCGCTGAAGTTGTTCTGCCCCAGGCGCTTCACGGCGTCGAAGGCGTCGCGCAGTTCGTCCGCCGAGCGGCACACGCGCATGCCGATGCCACCGCCGCCAGCGGTGCTCTTGAGCATCACCGGGTAGCCGACCTGCTCGCCGGCACGCAGGGCGGCGTCGAGGTCTTCCAGCAGGTCGGTGCCTTCGAGCATCGGCACGCCCTGTTCGCGGGCCAGCGCGCGGGCGGTGTGCTTGAGGCCGAACAGGCGCAGCTGTTCCGGCGTCGGGCCGACGAAGGCGATGCCGGCAGCCTCGCAGGCTTCGGCGAAGGCGGCGTTCTCGGAGAGGAAACCGTAGCCGGGATGGATCGCTTTCGCGCCGCTGTCGCGGGCGGCCGCGAGGATATTCTCGACCACCAGGTAGGTGCTCGACGCCGGGCCTTCACCAAGGCTGATGGCCTGGGCGGCTTGCTGGATATGCAGGCTGGCGGCGTCGGCTTCGGAGTAGACGGCCACGCCGTCTACGTGCAGCTCTCGCAGGGTGCGCAGGATGCGGCAGGCGATGGCGCCGCGGTTGGCGATGAGCAGTTTGTCGAACATGGAGGCTTCCCCATGCGGGACAGGTCGTCCTGTCGAATTCGTATCTGGCGGTGGCCGTCCACCGCCGGGGCCTGGGCCCTGCTGCGTACTGCTCCCTCTCCCTTCAGGGAGAGGGTTGGGGAGAGGGGCCCTTGCTATGGCGCTGGGCGTTCCCTCTCCCCCCGCCCTCTCCCGCAAGCGGGAGAGGGGGCTGTTCGGAGCGTCGGGCTGCACTGGGCGCTGCGGCTCTGGCAGAGCGCGAACAGCCACTGGCGCACGCGTAAGGTCAGTCCCATACCAGCAACTCCGCCGGGGTCGGGTTCCAGCCGTTGCAGGGGTTGTTGAGCTGCGGGCAGTTGGAGATCAGGACGATGACGTCCATGTGCGCGAGTAGCTCGACGTACTTGCCGGCGCCGGAGATGCCGTCCTCGAAGGTCAGGCCGCCTTCGGCGGTGACCGGCACATTCATGAAGAAGTTGATGTTGTGGCTGATGTCGGCCTTGGTCAGGCGGCCGTCGTGCAGGCTGGCGCGCAGGAAGTTGTCGCGGCAGCTGTGCATGTAGCGCTTGTCCAGGGCGTAGCGCACGGTGTTGCTCTCCTGGGCGCAGGCGCCGCCGAGGGTGTCGTGGCGGCCGCAGGTGTCGGCAGTGAGGGTCAGCATCGGGTTGCCGAGGTTGGACCAGAGCACGCTGCCGGCGCTGAGGTAGACCTGCCCCTGCTTGCGCAGGGTGCGCTGCACGTCGTAGCGCTCGCGCGGGTTGGCGGCGCTGAAGAACAGCGTGTCCACCGCCTGGTTGCCTTCCAGGTCGAGGATGCGCAGGGTCTGCCCGGCCTTCAGCTCGGTGAGGCTGGGTTCGCCGGCGGGGATCAGGGTGCGCGAGACGCAGGCTTCGGGGTGTTTGTCGCTGGGGACGATGGGCATGCTCGCGCTCCTTACAGGTACTGGCGTTCGGTGTTGTGGAAGCCGCGGCCGTTCTCCGCGCGCGAGGTGCGGCAGAGCACGCTGATGCCATCGGCGGCGACCTGCTGCCAGGTCAGGCCGATGGGCTTGGGCGCGTATTGCGGGTTCGGGTCCAGTGGGTGCTGCAGGGCGGTGAGCACGACGAGGGTGTCCATCGGCGCGTAGAGCTCGACGTAGTCGCCGGCCTTCGAGTTGCCCTGGGCGAAGCGGAAGCAGCCGTCGGCGTCGACGTCCACGCGGCTGAACAGGTTCAGGCACATCAGCAGGTCCTGCAGGCGCATGTCCCACTTGCCCATTTCCACCAGCAGGTTGTCCACGCCGTTGCGGTGGAAGCCGTTGCGCAGTTCCTGGTAGCGGCCGGCGCCGTATTTCTCCTGCACTTCAGCGGCGTTGAGCACGCCGCCGAAGCTGTCGTGCCAGCCGCAGGTGTCGGCGGTGATGGCGGCCAGCACGCGGCCCATGTCCGAGTACAGGCAGTGGCCGGCGCCGAGGCGTGCGGTGTGCTGGCACTTGAGGCTGTCGGGCAGGTTCAGCCGCTCGCTTTTCTCGGCGGCGTTGAACAGCAGCACGCTGACATTGCCGCCGCCTTCCAGGTCGGTCAGGCGCAGGAGTTGCCCGCGCTTGAGGACGAAGGACGTGTGGCCGCCGCCGGGGACGGTTTCTTCATAGAGGGTGGTGCGCAGTTCGTTCATGGCGGGCTCCTTGGTAGGCCGGCGTGATCGCGGGCTCGGCGGCCGGTTGCAGGCGCGCGGCGAGCGTGGCCGGCAGGGCGGCGCGGGCAGCGCGGCGGTCGGCGTTGAGCGGGATGTCGTAGGTGATGCGGGCGCCGTAGGCAGTGGGCGCCTGCGGGTCGTGGCGGACCTTGTCGAAGACCAGCAGGCGGGTGCCCAGGCTGAAGCCCTCGGCGAGGTCGTGGGTGACCATGAACACGGTGAGCCGGGTTTCCTGCCACAGCTCCAGCAGCAGGGCGTGCATGTCCTTGCGGATGCCCGGGTCCAGCGCGCCGAAGGGTTCGTCGAGCAGCAGCACGCGTGGCTTCATCACCAGCGCCTGGGCAATCGCCAGGCGTTGCTGCATGCCGCCGGACAGGGCGCTCGGGTACTGCTGCAGTGCATGGCCAAGGCCGACGCGTTGGAGCAGCTCGGCGGCCTGCTCGCGGGCCTCGCGCTTGGCGCTGCCGAACAGCCGGCCGAGTAGCGGCGAGCGTGGCAATTCCAGGCCGAGGGCGACGTTGTCGAGCACGGATAGATGCGGGAACACCGAGTAGCGCTGGAACACCACGCCACGGCTAGGGTCGGGCTCGGCGGCCAGCGGCTGACCTTCGAGCAACAACTCCCCGCGGCTGGGACGCTCCTGGCCGAGCAGCAGGCGCAGGAAGGTGGACTTGCCGCAGCCGGAGGCGCCGACCAGGGTGCAGAACTCGCCTTCCTTCACGTCGAGGTTCAGGCGTTCGAGCACCACGTTGCCGTCGTATTCCTGCCAGACGTTCTTCACCTGGATGAAGCTCATGCCCTGCCTCCTTCATACCAGGGGAAGGCGCGCCGGGTGAGCGCGCGCAGCGCCCAGTCCATCAGCCAGGCCAGCGCGGTGATCCACACCACGTAGGGCAGGATCACGTCCATGGCCAGGTAGCGGCGCACCAGGAAGATGCGGTAGCCCAGGCCGTCGGTGGAAGCGATGGCCTCGGCGGCGATGAGGAACAGCCAGGCCGAGCCGAGCATCAGGCGCAGGGAGATCAGCAGGCGCGGCATCAGCTGCGGCAGCACCACGCGCAGGATCAGCGTCCAGGTGCTGGCGCCCAGGGTCTGCGCCTTGATCAGCAGTTCGCGGGGGATTTCCCGGGCGCGCTGTTCGATGTCGCGGGCGATGCAGGGGGCGACGCCGATGACGATCAGCACCACCTTGGACAGCTCGCCGAGACCGAAGACGATGAACAGCACCGGCAGGATCGCCAGCGGCGGGATCATCGACAGCACGGTGAGCAGCGGCGAGAGCGGCGCGCCGAACAGCGGCACGCTGCCGGCGGCGATGCCCAGCACCAGGCCGAGCAGGGCGGCGATGGACAGGCCCATGCCAAGGCGTTGCAGGCTGGCACCGGTGTCCTGCCAGAACAGCACTTCGCCGGTGCGCTTGTCTTCGCTGAAGGCCAGGCGGTTCACCGCGTCGGCCATCTGCGCGGCGCTGGGCAGCAGCTTGTCGTTGGGGTTCTCCGCCAGCCGCGAGGTGGAGCCTGCGAAGTAGGCGAACAGCAGCAGGGCGAAGGGCAGCAGCACCAGGAACAGGCGGCCGCTGCGGTCGGGGGTTCGGTTGATCAGGCGCATGGGTCGTACCAGTGGTTTTCCGTGTGAAGCGCCCTCTCCCTAACCCTCTCCCTGAAGGGCGAGGGGACCGTTCTGTGCAGGTTGAAACCATGGCGTCAGCCGGCACGGACAGCTCCCTCTCCCTTCAGGGAGAGGGCGGGGGAGAGGGGCTTCAGGAGTGAAATGAGATGCCATATGAAGGCGCCTCAGAGCTTGCCGTCCGCCGCCATCTGCACGTAGGTCGGGTCGAAGCGCAGCTTGAGGTTCTGCGCGTCACCGGTGGTGAGGCCGGCGGCGAAGCTCATGCCGACCGCTTCGGCGCTTTTCGCGCCCTCGCCGAGCAGGCCGTGGGCGAAGGAGAAGGCCGCGACCTTGTCCATGGTCGCCGGCAGTTTCGGGCTGGTGGCGAAGGCCAGTGCTTCCTTGGGCGTGGCAAACAGCTTGGTAGTGGCGAGCTGGCTCTGGTAGCCGGCCAGGTCGGTGCCCGAGGCCTTGGCCATGTGTTCCAGCGCGGCGCGGGTCTCGGCGCTTTCGCCCTGCATCAGCGCCACGGTCTCGAACCAGGCGCCGGTCAGCGCCTTGCCCAGGGCGGGGTTGTCCTTCAGGACAGCGCTGTTGACCACCATCATGTCCATGATCTCGCCGGGGATCTGGCTGGAGTTGAACACCTCGGTGGTGCCCGGCTTGGCGCGGGCCTCGGCGAGCATCGGGTTCCATGTGGTCACGGCCTGCACGTCGTCGGTGTTGAAGGCGGCGGCGATGTCGGCGTCGGAGGTGTTCACCGTCTTCACGTCCTTCTCGCTGAGGCGGGCGCTCTCCAGGGCGCGGGCGAGCAGGTAGTGGGAGACGGACAGCTCCACCAGGTTGACGTTCATGCCCTTGAGGTCGGCCAGGGTCTTGCCTTCGCCCTTGATGACGATGCCGTCGTTGCCGTTGGAGAAGTCGCTGACGATCAGTGCGGTGGAGTCGACGCCGCCGGCGGCGGGGATGGTCAGGGCGTCCATGTTGGTCATGGTGCAGCCGTCGAACTGGCCCGCGGTGTACTGGTTGATCGACTCGATGTAGTCGTTGAGCTGGGTGACCTTGATCTCGATGCCGTACTTCTTCGCCCACTTGTCGACGATGCCGTGGCTGGCCGCGTACTCCCAGGGCATCCAGCCGGCGTAGAGGGTCCAGCATAGGTTGAAGCTGTTCTTCGCGGCGGCAGGGGCGGAGAGGCTGAAGGCGGCGAGGCCGGCGGCGAACAGGGCGGTCAGAAGGGGCTTGCGCATGGAGCATCTCCAGTCGATTGGCGGGCAGGCAGGAGTCGGGCGGCACTTGTCGCTCTCGTCTCCCGGGCTTTTGTCCCGCCGTGTAACCTCGCTGGAGGTCGATGACTCTCGGACCAGTCACTCGCTGCGCGAGCCGGAACCCTAGTCATCCATTGTCAGATTGTGGTGCCGCTGTCCGAATGGTTCGGATCTCTCCTGCACAGCACTTGCAAAGCGAGCGGCGTGCCAAGTTGGCGAAAGTGCCGGGACAGAAGGGCTGCGCTGGATCGCGGCGGATAATTCGCTGCATGCCGGGGCGTTCGTCCGCCCTCAAATGAAGCGTCACGCCGCATCCTGGTGCGCGGGGCCAGTCGAAAGGCAGGAGCGTGCCGGACGCGCCGGGCGGCAGACTGCAGCGACCTTCATCCTCGAGGAATCCATCGCCATGTCCGAGTTGCTGAGCTTCGCCAAGGGCGCGCTGTCCATGTTCTGGGTCGCCGCCGTGCTCAACCTGATCTATCCCTTCGGCGAGCTGCATCGCCCGCTGCTGTGGCTGTCCGCAATCCTGCTGGTGGTGCACGTGGGCGAGGTGCTGCTGCTGGCGCGCCGGCGCTCCTGGCTGGAGCAGGTGCAGGTACTGCTGTTCGGCGTGCTGCACCTGCAGAGCCGCAAGGTTCGCCGGCTGGCCACGGTAAACGGCTGATTTACCCAAGCTTTACCTTTCGACGCGGCACCGCTGTCTGACAGATGTGTCTGATCTTGTGAGACCGGAAGAATGTACGCCCCGCATCCCGGCGGGGCGGCCGGCTCGCCTGATGGAGGCGCCATGCGTCGTTTCTTCGCTGCTGTACTGATGATCCTTCCGTTGACCGGCTGCGTGGTCTACGAGCATGACCACGATCGTGGCTGGCACGACCGGCCGCACTACTACCGTCCGGCGCCGCCGCCGGCCTATTACGGTGGCCCGTACCAGGGCTGGCGCCGTTGAGGCAGGGTCCTGATGGATATCGCCTGGCTCCACGCCAGCCCACCCAAAGCGCTCACGACGCGGCGTTGAACGCCGCGTCTTCCTCCAGCAACAACTCGACGAACTGGCTGGCCGCAGGCGACAGGCTGCGGCTGGCATGGCGAACCAGGGCATAGGCGGAGCCGCGCCCGGCGATTTCGCCGCTGCCCGGCCAGGGCAGTACTGCCAGGCTGCCGGCCTGCACCTCCGCGGCCACCACATCCCAGGTGGCCAGACAGAGCACGTCGCTGCCCTTGACCAGCTCCTTGAGCATCAGCACGTCATCGCATTGCACGCTCAGCGGCTGCTCGCGGCCGAGGGTGCGCGCCAGCCCCTGGTGGGCGTCGCGAGGCAGGCGCGGTCCGGCCAGCGGATAGTCGAGCACGCGCTCCACCGACGGTACGCTGCCGATCAGCGGATGCCCTGGCCGGCAGAACAGCACGCCGCGGTGCACCCGCAGCGGCAGGATGTCGAGGCGACTGTCGCCTTCGAGTTCGCGGTAGTCGGCGATGAACAGTTCCAGCTCGTCGTCCAGCAGGCGCTGGTGCAGCTCGCTCCAGTTCTCGATCGACAGCAGGATCGACACTCGCGGGTGCGCGCTGCTGTAGCGCGCGAGCACCTGCGGCATCAGCCGCGCGCCGGGGAAGGGGCCGGCGCCCAGGCGCAGTTCGCCGGTTTCCAGGTCGGCCAGTTGCAGCACCGCATTCTTCAGCGCACGGTCACCGGCCAGCAACCGGCGCGCATGCTCCAGCACCAGCCGGCCGTGGGCGGTAAGGGTGACGCCGCGCGGGTTGCGGTCCACCAGCTGGCAGTTCAGCTGGCCTTCCAGCGCCTGGATGCTGCGTGACAGAGCGGGTTGACTGAGATTCACCGCATCGGCGGCGCGGGCGAAGTGACCGTGCTCGGCAAGGGCGACGAAGTGGCGTAGCTGACGGAGATCGCTCATGCGCTTCCTGCATTGATTGTGAAATTGGAATGCATTGGAATTATTAGCGCGACGGCCGGCATAGTGCGAGCACAACTACAATTACCGGAGCTCTCCGATGTCCCGTCTTTCCGCTGCTGTGCTGCTCGCCAGCCTCTGCCCTGGCCTGCTGCTCGCCGCCGAACAGCCCAAGCCGCCGACTTCCTTCACCCAGACCGCCCAGGAGCAGGTGCGTCAGTCGCTGCCGTTCAGTGACCGCGCCGATTTCGAGCGGGTGGAGAAGGGCCTGATCAAGCGCCCCGAGAACCTGGTGATCAAGAACGAGGACGGCAGCGTCGCCTGGCAACTGGGCGGCTACGACTTCCTCAAGGCCGCCAGGGACGTCGCCAGCGTCAACCCGAGCCTGATGCGCCAGGCCCAGCTGAACCTGAGCTACGGTCTGTTCAAGGTCACCGACGGCATTTACCAGGTGCGCGGCTTTGACCTGGCCAACACCACCTTCATCGAAGGCAAGACCGGCTGGATCGTCATCGACACCCTGACCACCCCGGCGACCTCCAAGGCTGCCTACGCCCTGGTCAGCCAGGAACTGGGGCAGAAGCCGATCCGCGCGATCATCTACAGCCACGCGCACATCGACCATTTCGGTGGGGTGAAGGGGCTGGTGACCCAGGAGCAGGTCGACAAGGGCGAGGTGCAGATCATCGCGCCCAAGGGCTTCATGGAGGCGGCGATCAAGGAGAACGTGCTGGCCGGCAACGCCATGCTGCGTCGCGCCACCTACCAGTACGGCACCATGCTGCCGCAGGGCGCGGAAGGCCACGTCGACATGGCCATCGGCAAGGCCGTCGCCAAGGGCCCGATGACCATCATCGCGCCGACCAAGACCGTCGACGGTTCGCTGGTGGAGATGGACATCGATGGCGTGCCCTTCACCTTCCAGAACACCCCGGGCACCGAATCGCCGGCGGAGATGAACGTCTGGCTGCCGCAGCAGAAGGCGCTGCTGATGGCCGAGAACGTCACCGCCACCCTGCACAACCTCTACACCCTGCGCGGCGCCGAGACCCGCGACCCGCTGGGTTGGAGCAAGTACATCAACGAGGCGCTGCACCGTTTCGGTGACAAGGCCGAGGTGATGTTCGCCGTGCACAACTGGCCGCGCTGGGGGCACGAGGACATCGTCCGCACCCTGGAAAAGCAGCGTGACATGTACGGCTACCTGAACGACCAGACCCTGCACCTGGCCAACAACGGGGTGACCATCAATCAGATCCACGAGCGCCTGAAAGTGCCGCCGGAGCTGGCCAACGAGTGGTTCAACCGCGGCTACCACGGCAGTGTCAGCCACAACGTGCGCGCGGTGGTGAACAAGTACCTGGGCTACTACGACAGCAACCCGGCGACCCTGAACCCGCTGGCGCCGGAGGACTCGGCGGTGAAGTACGTCGAGTTCATGGGCGGCGCCGATCACCTGCTGCAGATGGCCAGGGCTTCGTTCGACAAGGGCGAGTACCGCTGGGTGGTGGAAGTGGTCAACAAGCTGGTCTTTGCCGATCCGGGTAACCAGGCCGCGCGCAACCTGCAGGCCGATGCCCTGGAGCAGCTCGGCTACCAGGCGGAGAACGCCGGCTGGCGCAACAGCTACCTGACGGCCGCGCAGGAACTGCGCAATGGCGTGCCGCGCGACATGCCGACCATGAAATCGGGCAGCCCCGATGCGCTGGCGGCGATGGATACCGGCCTGCTGTTCGACTACCTCGGCGTGCGCCTGAACGCCGAGAAGGCCGAGGGCGAGGACTTCGCCATCAACCTGGTGCTGCCGGACAAGAACGAGCAGTACCTGCTGGAGCTGAAGAACTCGCACCTGAACAACATCAGGGGCGTGCAGAGCGAGAACGCCGGGCAGACCGTGACCATCGACCGCGCCGACCTCAACCGCCTGATGCTCAAGCAGGTCTCGCCGGTGCGTCTGGTGTTCGAGGGCAAGCTCAAGAGCTCGGGCAACCCGCTGCTGCTGGCCAAGCTGTTCGGCATGCTGGAAGACTTCAACTTCTGGTTCGACATCGTCACCCCGCCGCAGAAGAGCTGATCCCTTCCTGACCCGCGCGGCCTGTCCCCGCCAGACCGCGTTTCTCCTGGATGGCACAATGCGATGATTGCATTGTGCCATTGTTTTTTTCGCGCTCAGTCTGCACCATGCCACCCCTGCGCCCGCAGCTGGTTGCCGGCGCTCGCAGTCGAGTAGTCGCGATCGTGCTCAGCCGTTGTTCCAGGGTGTTGCGTCGTTGCTGGCCGGGGCCGTTGGTCCTGGTGCTGGTGACGTCGCTCGGCGTCCTGGCGGGGGCGCAGCAGGTCGAGTGGGACTTCAACCTGATCAGCCAGCAATCCACTCGGCTTTACGGGCCGCTGGGGGATGGCCAGGTGCGCATCGATGCCTGGCAGAAGCTGCTCGCGCAGCAGTCCGCTTCTTCGGAACGCGACCAGCTGCAGGCGGTCAATCGCTTCTTCAACGACCAGCTGCGCTTCACCGATGACCTGAGCCTCTGGCACGAAGTGGATTACTGGGCCACGCCGGTGGAGGCGCTGCTCAAGGGGGCCGGCGATTGCGAGGATTTCGCCATCGCCAAGTACATCAGCCTGCGACACCTGGGCGTGCCGGCACAGAAGCTGCGCATTACCTACGTCAAGGCGCTGCGCCTGAACCAGGCGCACATGGTGCTCACGTATTACCCACGGCCCGACGCCGTGCCGCTGGTGCTGGACAACCTGATCGGCAGCATCCTGCCGGCCAGCCAGCGCAGCGACCTGCAGCCGGTCTACGCGTTCAACGGCGAGGGCCTGTGGCTCGCCGGCAATGGCGCGGGCGGCGGCAAGCAGGTGGGCGACAGCAAGCGCCTGTCGCGCTGGCAGGACCTGCTGAAGAAGATGAAGGCCGAAGGCTTCCCTCTGGACGAGTAGCCGCGGAATCCATAGCTGCACCGACACGCATAGCTCCCGCGGGGGGAGCCTGGAGACACGATGTCCCTGTTCAAACAGTTGTTGATCGCCATCTGCCTGTTCCTGGTGGTCGCCTTCAGCGGCAGCTTCATGGTCGGCCTGGAAAGCTCGCGCGAGCAGTACGGCAACCAGCTGCGCTCCCACGCTCAGGACGCGGCCACCGCGCTGGGCCTGTCGTTGACGCCGAACATCGATGACCCGGCGATGGTCGAGCTGATGGTCAGCTCGATCTTCGACAGCGGCTACTTCGAGAGCATCCGGGTGATCGACCTGGCCACCGGCAAGGTCATGGTGGAGCGCACCGGGGTGCCCGACGCGGTGGCGGCCAAGGTGCCGCAGTGGTTCATCGCGCTGATCAACCTGCACTCGGCCGGTGGCGACGCCATTGTCAGCCGCGGCTGGACCCAGGCAGCGCGGGTCGAGGTGCTCAGCCACCCGATGTTCGCCATCGCCAAGCTCTGGCAGAGTGCCCTGGGCAGCCTGCTCTGGCTGGTGCTGTGCGGCATCGCCAGCGCCGTGCTCGGCGCCTTCCTGCTGCGCCGCCAGCTCAAGCCGCTGGACTATATGGTGGAGCAGTCCCACGCCATCGCCCGTCGCGAATTCCTCAGCCTGCCGGAACTGCCGCGCACCCCCGAGCTGCGCCGCGTGGTGCAGGCCATGAACCAGATGGTGGAGAAACTCAAGGCGCTGTTCCAGGAGCAGGCCCAGCGCAGCGAACGCCTGCGCGACGAGGCCTACCAGGACAGCCTGACCGGGCTGGGCAACCGACGCTTCTTCGACATGCAGCTGAACAACCGGCTGAGTGCCGAGGACCAGGTCAGCAGCGGCGTGCTGCTGGTGCTGCGGGTCAACGATCTGGCCGGGTTGAACCAGCGCCTGGGTGGCCAGCGCGTCGACCAGTTGCTCAAGGCGGTGGCCGACCAGCTGCGCCTGTCCGGGCAGGGCCTGGGCGCCGGTCTGACCCTGGCGCGCAGCCGTGGCGGCGAGTTCGTGATGCTGGCGCCGGGGCTGATGCCCGAGGACGCGCCAGCGCTGGCAATGCGCCTTGAAGGCATGCTTGCTGCGCTGGTCACCACCGGTGCCAGCGATGTCAGCCCGGTGGCCTGCCTGGGGCTGGTGCCGTTCGTTTCCGGTGAGTCGGCGCAGGTGCTGTTGCAGCGCGCGGACGAGGCGCTGGTGCAGGCCGAGCGGCAGAACGACAGCTGCTGGGCTTTCCTCCAGGGTGGCGCCAAGCCGGTTGCCGAGGAGCGCCACAGCTGGCACCAACTGCTGGACGAGGCGCTGATGCACAAGCGTTTCCAGTTGCACTTCCAGGCGGTGGTGTCCTGCGCCGACCCGCAGGTGGTGCTGCATTACAAGGTGCTTTCGCGCCTGCCGGACGGGCAGGGCGGCAGCATCGCCGCCGGGCGCTTCCTGCCCTGGCTGGACCGCTTCGGCTGGACCGCGCGGCTGGACCTGCTGATGCTCGAAAGCGTGCTGGCCGACATGGCCAAACACAACCGCCCGCTGGCGCTGAACCTGTCCGCTGCGCTGCTGCGCGATGAATGGGCGACCACCCGTGTGTTCGACCTGCTGCGCCAGCACCCGCAATTCGCCGGGCGCCTGACCCTGGAGCTGGAAGAAGACCAGTTGCCGGCGCAACCGGTGCTCGAAGCGCTGACCCGCCGCCTTGGCGAGCTGGGTTATCGCCTCAGCCTGCAGCATTTCGGCGGGCGCTTCAGCATGATCGGCAACCTGGCGCGGCTGGGGCTGGCGTACCTCAAGGTCGATGGCAGCCATATCCGCCATATCGATCAGGAGAACGACAAGCGGCTGTTCATCGAGGCCATGCAGCGCGCGGCGCACAGCATCGACCTGCCGCTGATCGCCGAGCGCGTGGAGACGGCGGGGGAGTTCCGCGTGCTGAAGGAGATGGGGATCCAGGGCGTGCAGGGGCAGCTGTTTGGCGGGCCGGCGCCGTGGTGATCAGCGTTTGTGCTGGCGATGCCGGCGTGGCCGGCTGGCGGTTTGCGAGCAATAACGATGGCGTCCCGCTCGCTCCTACAGGTCGGTGACGGAGTTCATGGTTGCGTAGGAGCGGACTTTGTCCGCGATGCTTTTGCTTCGGGTTAGGAGTTTTGCGCCGCTTCGGCGTGCGCGGATGCATTCGGTTTCGCCCCCTCGGGCGAGTTACTTTTCCAAACGCCGAAAAGTAACCAAAAGGCTTGCCCCGGACATCCGGTTTTTCGCTTAGGCGAAAAATTCCCTCGTTGAAGCGAAGTTTCAGGGGCCCGCCGCGAAGGGCCATCCCTGGC
>NZ_JALJXP010000022.1 GCF_024170165.1 Pseudomonas nitroreducens
AAACTGGCCCGGATTGCCTTTGCTCTGATGAAGACTCAACAGCCGTATCGGCCTACGGCCGATACGGTGGGGTAGACATAGAATCTCCTACAGGGAGACGCCAGAGCCAACCATAAAAAAACCGCGCCCCATGGGCGCGGTTTTCTTTCTGCCGACCGCAACCAGCCGATCAGGCCAGCGGCGGCGTGCTCGGCGGCACCAGGCGCCTGGAGCCGGTGGCTTCGAAGGCCGCGGCAAAGCGCAGCAGCGCGGAGTCGTCATAGGCGCGACCGGCAAAGGTCAGGCCCACCGGCATGCCGATATCGGCCATCACGCCCATCGGCACGGTGACGGTCGGCACGCCCAGGTGACGGATCGCCAGGTTGCCGTTGGCGACCCAGATGCCGTTGCTCCAGGCAATGTCGGCCGATTCCGGGTTGACGTCGGCGTCAGCCGGGCCGACGTCGGCCACGGTGGGGAACAGCACGGCGTCGAGCTTCAGGCCGTCCATCCAGTCTTCCAGGTCGAGCTTGCGGGTCTTCTCCAGGCCGCGCAGGCCGTCGGGCAGCGACTCGATCTGGTCCCAGGTCTTCAGGCCACGCTTGGCCATGTTGACGTACTCGTCCATGCCGGCGACCAGGTCGTCCTCACGGTTCGGCAGGGTGCCCGGGTCGTGCGGGAAGATCTGCGGGCCATCGACATCGGCCAGCTTGTTCAGCTTGGGGTCGCCGTTGGCGCGGAGGAAATCGTCGAAGCCCCAGCCGGACAGCTCCCACAGTTCGTCATGCATGAACTGCTCGGTGACGAAGCCACGGTTGAACACGGTCGGCGCGCCAGGACGGTCGCCCTCGCAGTTGGAAACCAGCGGGAAGTCCACTTCGACGACTTCGGCGCCGGCGGCTTCCAGGGCCTTGCGGGCCTGTTCCCAGAGGTCGATGACCGAAGCACGGGTGTTGATGCGCTGGCCGGTCGGGCCGCCGATGCCAGGCTTCTCGCTGGTGCCGGCCAGTTCGTCCTTGTTGATGAACATGCGCGGCACGCCCAGGCGCTTGCCCTTGAGGGCTTCGGGGCCGGCGGCGAGGTCCAGGTAGGACGCCGGGCGCACATCGGCGACGGCGGGGATCGGCACCCACGGCTGCAGGCGCCAGAGGTCGCCACGCTTGTCGGCGTCTTCGGCGACGACCACGTCGAGCACTTCCAGCAGGTCGGCCATGGTGCGCGCGTAGGGCACCACCACGTCCATGGTCGGGGTCAGCGGCCAGTTGCCACGCACCGAGATCACGCCACGGGACGGGGTGTAGGCGCACAGGCCGTTGTTCGAGGCCGGACCACGACCGCTGGACCAGGTTTCCTCCGCCAGGCCGAAGGCCGAGAAGCTCGCGGCGGTCGCGGTGCCGGCACCGTTGGAGGAGCCGGAGGCGAAGGGCGCGGTGAGGAACTTGCGGTTGTACGGGCTTTCCGCACGGCCGTAGACGCCGCGCTGCATGCCGCCGTTGGCCATGGGCGGCATGTTGGTCTTGCCCAGGCAGATGGCGCCGCCGGCGCGCAGGCGCTCGACGGTGAAGGCGTCGCGGTAGGCGACCAGGTCCTTGAAGGCCGGGCTGCCGGAGGCGGCGGTCAGGCCCTTGACCAGGTAGCTGTCCTTGGCGGTGTAGGGGATGCCGTCCAGCGGGCCGAGGGTCTCGCCACGGGCGCGGCGGGCGTCGGAGGCTTCGGCTTCCTTCAGCGCCTCGGTGTTGCGCACGACCAGCGCATTGAGCTTGCTCGGGCCATCGTAGGCGTCGATGCGCGCGAGGTAGGCCTTGACCAGTTCGACCGCGGTGGTGCGGCCCGACTCCAGGGCTTCACGCAGCTGCGCAATGGAAACTTCGGTTACCTCGATCATGCTTTCACCGTCGGCTGAAGGGTGGTGGGAAGGGGCAGGTCTGCGTCGCGACGGACCCAGACGGCGCAAGTCGGAAAATGCGTGTTCATCTCGATTCTCTTGTACTTCTGTTACGCGACGGGAGTGAGTGTACCGTCGGCTGGCGGCAGCGTTCAGCGCCCGGCGGACAAACCGGATGCGCATCAACAGGCTGTGAAGGGCGAATACAGCCGCCAGGGCGCACACACTGGCATGCCCGATCAGAATACACAACAGTCGTAAATTAAAAAAAACGCCCGCCGAGTGGGGGGACTCGCCGGGCGATAGTCGGGCGCTGGGGGGAGCGCCCCTGGAGAGTGAATCAGCGACGGCCCGGAGGCAGACCCTGACGCAGGCTATTCGCCGCCTGCCGGCGCTGGGCGGGTCGCTGGGGGGAGCGGCCCGCTCGAAGACGATTCAACTGTGCTGGGCGCACTGGTAGGCGGCATCCAGCAGTTCGCCCTTGTCCTGCCAGGCGCTGCGCTGGTAGGCGCTGAAGTGGTTGCCGCCGGCAATCGGCGTCACCTGGACCATGCCGCTGGCCTGCCGCGGATCGGCGCTGCCGGTGAGCAACTGGCGGGTACTGCCGCTGTCGCTGACGAAGGTGGCGGTGCCGGGGGTGAGCCGACCGTCGACGCAGCTCAGATAGGCACTGCTGTCCTGGGCGGTGGTGCCGCCAAGGCTGTCCCAGCTCAGCCGGGTTTCCGAGGTCGCCGCGCAGCCGGTCAGGCTGGCCACGGCCAGCAGCAGCGGACCAAGGGAGATGCGGGCGGCCAGGCGATTGGGTGTGGGGCGCTGTGTGTTCATCGTTTCTGTCCCTTGCTCGGTTCGACAAGCTCTTGGGACAGATAGTCAGCCGCGCCCGGCCGGCGCACCACTCGATTGCATCGATAGTGAAACTCGACGCCGTCGATGCTTGGGCGGCGACGGGTCGGCGGCACCGCTGCGCAGGAAGTTCGAACCCTCCCCGCCCGGCCAGGTCGCAACTCAGGAAGGCCCTGCATTGATGACCCCGGAGGACACGCCATGAGCTATGACTGGGACCTGATCGAACGCCTGCTGCTGCGCGCGCAGGAATGCGCCGACCAACCCTACAAGGCCCGCGAGTGCGGCGAGGAAGTGGCCGAGCAGCACCGGCTGCAGGGCGAGCCGGTAGACGGCAGCGTCGATCACCTGAAGAAGGTCGCCGGCGACCTGGAGGGCGACCTGTTCGCCAATGGCTATATCCAGGAACGCCCGCGCGAACACGGTGGCACCGGCAACAACTTCGAGCTGACCGAGCGCGGTACCGAACTGCTCACGCTGATCAGCCGCAGCTTCCCGGACCATCTGGTGTTCCGCCAGCTACTCGACGAACAGGGCGAAGCCGCGCTGCTGCCGGAGACCTTCGACCTGCTGGCCGAGCGCGCCACCCGCGACCGGGTGAACGACCGCCCGGAGCGCTGACGCTTCAGCGATCAGGCGGCAGGCAACTCCATCACCATCTCGTGCCACGCCATGCCGCCGTGGTCGGACGCCGACGGCTTCACGTAGCGGTAGCCGAAGCGCTCGTAGAGCGGCACGTGGCGGTCCTTGCACATCAGGTGGATGGTGCGCTTGCCGAGGCCGGCCATGCGTTCGATGAAGGTGCGCATCAGCAGCGTCGAATAGCCCTTGCCCTGCTGCGCCGGGTCGATCACCACCGACATGATCACCACGTTGGGCGCCGCCGCGTCATGGCCGATGAGTTCCTTGAACTCCTCGTCGGACATCACCACCTCGACCGCGCAGCCGCTGTTGATGAAGCCGATGATCTCGCCATCCTGCTCCATGATCAGGAAGCCCTCGGGGTACTGCGCGATGCGCGTGGCGATCTTCTCCCGAGTCGCGGCCTCGTCGCCTTCGTAGGCGGAAATCTCGATCTCGAAGCAGCGGTCGGTGTCGGCCAGGGTGGCGATGCGGAAAGTCGGTTGGTTCATGGTGATGGTCCGGCGAATCAGGTGGATCGGAGACAGCAGGATAATGAAAGCGCAGAATGCACGTACTGCATTTTCTTCACCGGATACTGAACAGCGTGCACGCCAACCTGCGCCGCCTCGACCTCAACCTGCTGCTGGTGTTCGACGCCCTGTTCCGCCACCGCAGCGTGGTGACCGCCGCCGACGAACTGGCCATGAGTCCCTCCGCCTGCAGCCACGCGCTGGGCCGCCTGCGCGACACCCTCGGCGATGAGCTGTTCGTCCGCGCCGGTAGCGCCATGCAGCCCACCGCCCAGGCCGAGCTGATGGCCGAAGGCATTGGCGAGGCCCTGGCGCTGCTCGCCGAGCGGCTGTCCAGCGCCGCGCCTTTCGACCCGGCCAGCACCACCCAGACCTTCGTCTTCGCCGCCACCGACTACACCAGCTTCACCTTGCTGCCGCGGCTGATCTCGCGAACCGAAACACTCGCACCGCACCTGCGCATCAAGGTCGTCTACGCCACCCAGCAGGATTCGCTCGACGACCTGCGCGAAGGCCGCGTGCACTTCGCCCTGGGGGTTCTCCACGAGCGCGCCGCAGACGACACCCTGGAAGCCATCGAGTGCTTCAGCGACGACTACGTGGTGGTCGCGCGCAAGGGGCACTCGCGGATCGGCGGCGGGCTTTCACTGCAGCAATACCTCGCCGAGCGGCATGTGGTGGTGCTGCCCTGGAGCGATGCCGTCGGCGTGATCGACAGCGCCCTGGCGCGCCAGGGCATCCAGCGTGACGTGGCGGTGCAACTGCCCAGCCTGCTGGCCGCACCAAGCCTGGTCGCCGTCTCCGACTACCTGCTCACCCTGCCCCGCCGCGTGGCGCAACAGCTCAATGCGGACGGCGCGCTGGCGCTCTATCCCACGCCCATCGAGCTGCCGCGCTACAGCCTGCGCATCCTCTACCACCCGCGCCACGCCAGCCGCCCGGCGCATCGCTGGCTGCGCGAGCAGATGCTGCAGGCGCTGGAGCACGGCTGAGCGCGGCGCCTCAGCCCAGGCACATGGACAGTTCCACGTCATCGGCAAAGGGAATCGACAGGTAACGCCCGCCCGGCATCCGAACTTCGGCCAGGTACTCCGGGCAATAGTCGGCGTTGTCGGCGACGATCATCGAGCCGGGGCGCAGGCGACTTTCCACCAGCGCGAGGATTTCCGGGTAGAGCGATTTGGCGCCGTCGAGCAAGAGCAGGTCGATGCTCTCCGGCAGGTCGCGGGCCAGGGTCTGCAGTGCGTCCCCCTGGCGAATCTCCACCAGGTCGGCGACGCCGCCAGCTGCCAGGTTGGCCTGCGCCCGCGCCACTTTAGACGGCTCGAACTCGCTGGTGATCAGCCGGCCGCCGCCGTTGTCGCGCAGCGCTGCGGCCAGGTGCAGGGTGGAGATGCCGAACGAGGTGCCGAACTCGACGATGTGCTTCGCGCCGATGCCGCGCGCCAGCATGTACAGCAGCGCGCCGGTTTCCCGCGAGACCGGCAGCGGCTGGTCCTTGAGCTGGCCGTAGAGTTCGCGGTACTGGGTCTTGCTCTGCATCAGGCGGGTCAGCGCGGCTGGGTCGAGGTTGGCGAAAGCCGGGCTGGACTGCGGCGAGGCGGCGTCAGCCTCTTCGAACAGGTGCTGCAGCAGGGGGGCGATGGGGGCGGTAGTGAGGGTCGTCATGCTGGGTTTCCCGTGTGGAATTTGAGTGCGAAACAGCGCCCGACTAGAATGCGATCTTTTCGTCAGGTTTTACTATTCGCATTGCCGGAGCCAGCCATGAGCGAACGCCGCAGCCCGCGTATTTCCACGCGCAAGGAGCCGAAACAGGCGCGCTCCAACGACCTCGTGACGGCCATTCTCGATGCCGCTGTTCAGGTTCTGGAGAAGGAAGGCGCCCAGCGTTTCACCACCGCGCGGGTCGCCGAGCGCGCCGGGGTCAGCGTCGGCTCGCTGTACCAGTACTTCCCGAACAAGGCCGCGATCCTCTTCCGCCTGCAGAGCGACGAGTGGCGGCAGACCACCGAGCTGCTCTGCGGCCTGCTCAGCGATGCCACCCAGGCGCCGCTGCAACGCCTGCGCAACCTGGTGCACGCCTTCATCCGCTCCGAGTGCGAGGAAGCGCGCATGCGGATTGCCCTGAGCGACGCTGCCCCGCTCTACCGCGACGCCCCCGAGGCCAGGGAAGCCAAGGCCGCCAGCGAAGGCATCTTCCAGGTATTCATCGCCGAGGTCCTGCCCGACGCCAGCGATGCACAGCGCACGCTGGCCCGCGAACTGATCACCACGACGCTGGGCTCGGTGGGCAAGCAGTTCTCGGAGAGCCCGCGCAGCGCGGAGGAAATCCAGGCGTTCAGCGCGGCCATGGCGGACATGTTCTGCGCGTACCTGCAGAGCCTCATGCAGTAACGGGTCAGGCTCGACTTTCCACCAGCAGCGTCTCGACACGGGCACCTGGCATCATCGCCAGCAGCCCGGCAACCAGCTGGTCGCCCGCTTCGCGCAAGGCTTCCAGCGGCATCTCCGGCAAGCTTTCGAGGATGAACCACATATGCTGCGCCTCGGCGTCCAGGCGGGTGCGCACGCCCTGGCGCCAGTTCCAGCGACGGCAGGTGACGCCCATCTCATCGCGCCAGATGACTTCGCCGGCCTCGGGCGACTCATGGGCCGGGGCGCCGTCCTTCATGGTGTCGAAGGTCTCGCTGCCATCGGCGATCACCAGGCGCGGGGTGCCGGTGTAGGCGGCGAGGTTTTCGCCGCCTACGGGAATGGCGAATTGCACGCTGATGGCGTTGTACAGGTCCACCACGGGATCGATGCTCGGCAGGCTGCCGTCACGCAATGCGCGCTTGCGCAGCGCCTCCGCGGAACAGGGCGTGCGCTGGGGTTTGGCGCCGAAGCGACGGAACACCTCGGCCCAGGCCGCCAGATGCGCATCGCCCCAGGCCGGTTGGCCCGCCGCCAGTGCCGCGCAGGCTCGCTGCAGGGCCTGCTCCGCCACTTCCGGGTGGAGGATAGGCGCGGCTTCCACGGTGATGCTCAGGGCACGAAAGCCGGGAGCGAGGGTGGCGATGGCGGGAGTGATTTGCGGCGTGACGGCTTGCATGGCGGAATCCTTGAGGTGCATCGGAAACGAGGTGGAACGGTCTGGCGAATCGCCCGCCTCAACGGCGGACGAAGTTGCGCCTGTTGTAGTCGCCCCAGGCGACGGACAAGGTTTTCAGCACACACAGCAAGGTGGTCCATCTGGACTTCATTGGAATAGCTCCGGAATCGGTGGGAATGGGGCACGAACGGCGCGCCCGACCCGCACAGTTCTACCGGCATGGCGTCATCGCTGCCATGAAATCCCCGAATGAACAATTAGCCCAGCTTATGCAGAGCCACAGAAATCAGCCTCGCTAATACCCCAGGCTTTAGCTGAACTGAACTGTCGGGCCGCAGAAATCGTGCATTGAAGTACGCCCTCGCCAGCGGTGAGATGGGCCGGCGGACAACCCACCGCCCCCGACAACAACGAGAAAGAGGTTCGCGCCCCATGCGCACGCTGATCAAAGTCCTGGCCCTGGCTTCCACCACCCTCCTCGGCGCGCCTTTCGCCGCGACCGCCGCTGACGCGCCCAAGGCCGAAGCTCCCAAGACCGAAGCGCCGGCCTTCGTGGTCCACAAGCTGACGGACTTCCTCTACGCCATCGGCGAGCCGAACTACTACCAGAAGAACTATTCGTACCTGCTGGTGGGCGCGAACCAGGCGCTGATGTTCGACTCCGGCGCCAACCAGAAGGAAGACATCACCCAGGTCGCCCGGCAGATCACCGACAAGCCGCTTTCCGTGCTGCCCTCGCACCTGCACTTCGACCACCTGGGCGGGTTGCACAACTTCCAGAGCATCTACCTGGTGGATACGCCCTTCACCGCGAAATTCCGCCGCGCCGATGGCCTCTACCACGTACCCGAGCCGGTCTACCTGGGCAACATCGACCACATGACCCTGCCGCCCTTCAAGGTCTCGCGGCTGGTGAAGCCCGACGAGGTGATCGACCTGGGCGGCCTCAGGCTGCGCCTGCTGAGCATGCCTGGGCATACCCCGGACGAAGTCGCGCTGTACGACGAGGCGCACAACATCCTGCTCTCCGGCGACCACCTCTACCCGTCCTGGCTGCTGGCCGGGAACCTCAAGGACTACGTCGCCTCGCTGGATTCCACGCTGAAGGTGATCAACCCGCAGACCACCCTCTACGGCGCCCACGCCGACGAGGACCCGAGCAAGGTGCCGGCGATGACCTACGCCGACGTCGTCGCGGTGCGCGACAAGATGCAGCAGATCCAGGCCGGGCGCGCCAAGGGCGAAGCCTTCAGCGACCCGGAACTGATCAAGAGCTCGGAGCTGTACAAGGTGGAGAAGGACATCAGCATCCTCACCGACATCCAGTTCACCGATGGGCGCGGTTACGGGTATTGATGGCTCCAGGTGGCGCTCGGCGCACGCCCGGCCCTCTCCCCCCGCCCTGGCTGCGCGCCCCGCTCCGAAGGGAGAGGGAGCCCGTTCGGCGCGCATGGCAAGCACTTCGCTCGCCGGCGATCACGGGAGATCGCAAGACACGGATATCCCCTCTCCCTTCAGGGAGAGGGTTAGGGAGAGGGAAACCCAGGCACGGAGTCACCTGATCCTTGTAGGAGCGAGGGGGAAGCCATCGTCATTGCTCGCGAACAACGGCCGATCGATCTGCACTGGCGCGCCAGGTAGGCGCTGGTTCGCGAGCAAGCTCGCTCCTACAGGCCCATGTCGAGCCCGTCACCCCCTACTCCCCAATCGACAGCAACCACTCGATGAACGCCCGGACCTCCGGGCGTTCGCGTTTCGCCTCGGGGCAGACCACGTAGTAGTTGTGCACCGCCGCCACCGAGATCGGCAGCGGGCGCACCAGCCGGCCTTCGTCGAGGTCACGCTGTGACACCGTCTCATCGCTGAGCGCTACGCCGAAACCATCACGCGCTGCCTGCAGGACCATGCCGAAGTCTTCGAAATGGATGTCCTCGGCACCACCCCGACTGCATCCAGCCTCGGCCAGCCATTGCTGCCACTGGCTGCCGTCGTCCTCATGCAGCAGCCGGTGCCGCGCCAGATCGGCGGCCTCGACGATGGCCAGCGGCCCGCGCAGGTATTGCGGGCTGCACACCGGCGTCATGCGAATGCCATGCAGCAAACGCCACCAGACGCCCGGCCACGGCGGCGTGCCGTAGATCACCGCCACGTCGGCACGGCGCCAGTCCACCTGCGGCATGCCCGGCGCGGTGATCACGCTGACCCGCACCGAGCGCGACTCCTCCATGAAGCGCAACAGCGGCCGGGTCAGCCATTCCACGCCCTCGGCCGGCGGGATCGACAGGCAGATGTCCACCCGGTCCTCTTCCAGCCGGACTCCCGCCTGCAACGCCTGCACGGCCTCGGTGATCTCGCCCATGGCGCTGGCCACGCGCTTCTGCAGCTCACGACCGCTGGCGGTCAGCACCAACTGGCGGCCGCGCTTCTCGAACAGCTCCACGCCCAGGCTGGCCTGCAACGCCTTGACCTGCTGGCTGACCGCGCCCGTGGTGACGTGCAGCTCGACGGCAGCCGCGGCGAGGCTGCCCAGACGGGCCACGCTTTCGAACACCCTGAAACTGTGCAGCGGAGGGAGGGCCATCGCTTTTCGACATCCGACTTGAACCAGGCGGACGGTTATAGCAGGAGCAGCCTTGGCCGGGGAGGACGGCGAGCACGGCGCATCACTGGCGCGCATTTTGCGATGACCTGTGTACAGGTGGCCGGCATGAGCCTTTCGGCACTTTGCATGCAGCCAACTGGTGCTTTTGGATTCAGACATGCACACATTTTGTGCAACGCACTCCGGGTCAGGAATTCATGCATAACACCGATTGCAGAGCCATCCACCCCGAAAAAACACATAACCGACCGGTCAGATTCCGGACCATCGGCCGCAAACATGTATACAAAACAGTGGATATTCACCACGGACTTTGTCTACAGTGGCCCCACAACAAAAACAAGCGAGTCCTCAGCCATGAATGATCGTTCAGCTGTAGCGTCCGCCGGCGCACGACCGGAAGACGAGAACCTCGGAATCGGCGCCAACCTGGCGTACGGCCTGCAACACGTTCTGACCATGTACGGCGGTATCGTCGCCGTGCCCCTGATCCTCGGCCAGGCGGCCGGGCTCTCCCCCAGCGAGATCGGCCTGCTGATCGCCGCCTCGCTGTTCGCCGGTGGCCTGGCCACCCTGCTGCAGACCCTCGGTATCCCCTTCTTCGGCTCGCAGATGCCGCTGGTGCAGGGCGTGTCCTTCGCCGGTGTCGCCACCATGATCGCCATCCTCGGCGGCGGCTATGAGGGCGGCGGCCTGAACGCCGTGCTCGGCGCGGTGATGGCGGCCTCGTTCATCGGCTTCCTGATCACCCCGATCTTCTCGCGCATCACCAAGTTCTTCCCGCCGCTGGTCACCGGCATCGTCATCACCACCATCGGCCTCACGCTGATGCCGGTAGCGGCGCGCTGGGCCATGGGCGGCAACCCCAAGGCACCGGACTTCGGCAGCATGGCCAACATCGGCCTGGCCGCACTGACCCTGGTGATCGTCCTGCTGCTGAGCAAGCTGGGCAGCGCGTCCATCTCGCGCCTGTCGATCCTGCTGGCCATGGTGATCGGGACGATCATCGCCGCCGCCCTGGGCATGACCGACTTCTCCCGCGTGGCCGAAGGCCCGATGGTGGCCTTCCCGGCGATCTTCCACTTCGGCATGCCGACGTTCCATATCGCCGCGATCCTGTCGATGCTGATCGTGATCATGGTGACCCTGGTGGAAACCTCGGCAGACATCCTCGCCGTCGGTGAGATCATCGGCACCAAGGTCGACTCCAAGCGCCTGGGCAACGGCCTGCGTGCCGACATGGCGTCGAGCATCCTGGCGCCGATCTTCGGCTCCTTTACCCAGAGCGCCTTCGCCCAGAACGTCGGCCTGGTGGCCGTGACCGGCGTGAAGAGCCGCTACGTGGTGGCCACCGGCGGCCTGATCCTGGTGACCCTCGGCCTGCTGCCGGTGATGGGCCGGGTGATTGCCGCGGTGCCCTCCTCCGTGCTCGGCGGCGCCGGCGTGGTGCTGTTCGGCACCGTGGCGGCCAGCGGCATCCGCACCCTGTCCAAGGTGGACTACCGCAACAACATGAACCTGATCATCGTCGCCACCTCCATTGGTTTCGGCATGATCCCGATCGCTGCTCCCAGCTTCTACGAGCACTTCCCCAGCTGGTTCGCCACCATCTTCCACTCGGGCATCAGCTCGGCGGCGATCATGGCCATCGGCCTGAACCTGCTGTTCAACCACCTCAAGACCGGCAACTCCAACCAGCAGTCGGTGTTCGTCGCCGCCGAGGAGCGCACCCTGCGCTACCGCGACATCGCCGCGCTGAACGAGGGTGACTACTTCCAGAACGGCAAGCTGTATGACGCCGAAGGCAACGAGGTGCAGGTGGTCGTTGACGATCACGACCATGACGAGCACCACGCGCCAGCGAGCCGCTCGCCCAAGCGCGAGACGGTGAACAGCAGCGCCTGAAGAGCCGCCCGACACCCATGAAAAAGGCCCCTTCCGGGGCCTTTTTCATTTTCGTACCTCCCACCTTGGGGTAGGAGCGAGCTTGCTCACTCCTACAAAGGCCAAAGCCGCCCGTGACTCAGTGCAGCGACGCCACCGCCGAATCTTCTTCCGCCGACGCCACCACCATGGCCACCGGATCGGCATGCGGCGGTTCTGCTTCCGCTTCGACCTGCGGCGGCGCGCTCACCTCCAGCATCAGCGACGCGGAAGGCCCGCCGCCCGGCGGCGGGTTGACCACCACCACGGCCAGGCTGCCGCCAACGGCCACATCCTCGGGCAACAGCTGGAAGGCCAGGCGCGAGCTGTCGGCCAGCGATGTCTCGCGCTCCTGTCCATTCACCTGCACCCGCGCGCCACGGCTGAAACCCTTGCCGCGCAGGGTGACGTAAAGCGACTGGGCGTCGAGGACCGGCGGCTGCGCTTCGGTGATGACCGCCAGGGGGTTTTCCAGCGGGTCCTTGCGCCGCGCGTCACCGGCAGGATGGCGGGTGCGGAACAGCGCATCGAGGAGGACCGCGAACTTGTCGGTGCCCTGCTTGGATGCCATCCCCACCAGAGCGGCCATGGCCATCAGCCCGTAGAGATTGACGCTGGCGGGGCCGTTGGCGCCGCTCGCCGTGAGGTACACCGCGCGCACGATCAGGTAGAACATCAGTGCCAGCGCCATGCCGATGCACGGCTTGAGCAGGTACCACCAGATCCAGCTGGCCATGAAGCGGTCGTTGCCGACGAAGTCGCCGAAGGACTTCGCCACATGGACGAAACTGCCGAGCGCGCCGGCGACCATGACCATCACCAGCAGCCGGGCATCCGGTCCCGGGCACCAGCCGATCAGGCATTGCACGCCGGGGTCACCGACCTCGCCGGCGGGAGGGAACTGCGGGTAGGCCTGCGGCCACAGGCCGACCAGGGCGACCGCGAGGGCCAGGGCGAAGAGCAACAGCCCCGCGCCCATGAGAGTGATCTGTAAGGCGTTGGCGCGTCGTCTCTTGCTGCGTGTCTCCATCATGCGCTCCGGGCAGAAGGCCAGCGGGGAAAACGCCCTGCCGCGAAGGGCGTTTTCCGCCTTCGCACGACGGACAGAGAGACTCACGTTAGCGCAGCGCAAGGCCGCTGCAAGAGGCGCTGGTGAATTTTTAACCGCTGTCTCAGCGGCGTTACGTAACACCCGCGAGACGCCCCTGGCAAAGCCCCGTCCTCAGGCCACTTCGGCCTCGGCCACGGGTGCGTCCAGTAGTCCGATAAATGCCCGCAGCGCCGGCGTGTCGGTGCCGCGTCGCCAGAACAGCCAGGTCGTCGCGTCGGCATGCTGCGGCGCCAGGCGGTGGATCGCCACATTGCGCCCGCCGGCCAGGCTCTCGAACATCGCCCGCGGGATGATCGCCACGCCGCCGCCCGCCGCGATGCAGGCAAGCATGCCGTGGTAGGACTCCATCTCCATGATCTTGCCCGGCACCACGCGATGCTCGGCGAACCAGCCTTCCAGGCGCTTGCGGTACGAGCAGGTATCGCGGAAGGCGAACACCGTCTCACCCGCCACGTCGCGCGCATCATGCACCGGCGCATGGTGCCTGGCGCTCATCAGCACCAGCTCCTCGCGGTACACCGGCTTGCCGTCCAGCTGCGGGTGGTTGGCCGGGCCGTCGGCGAAGGCGGCGATGAACCGGCCGGAGAGCACGCCGTCGATCATCTCGCCCGAGGGGCCGGTGGAGAGGTCCAGCTGCACCTTCGGGCACTGCTGGTGATAGCGCGCCAGCATCTCCGGGATGCGCACCGCCGCCGTACTCTCCATCGAGCCCAGGGAGAAGCCGCCATGGGGCTCGGCGCCCACCGCCACCTGCCGGGCCTCCTCCACCAGATCGAGGATGCGCTCGGCGTATTCGAGGAAGCTGCGGCCGGTCGGCGACAGACGGAGGCGGAGCTTTTCGCGGATGAACAGCTCCGTGCCCAGTTCCGCTTCCAGCTGCTTGATCCGCGTGGTCAGGTTCGAAGGCACGCGATGTAGACGGGCCGCGGCGGCAGTGATGCTGCCCTCGGTGGCGACGGCGCGGACGATTTCCAGCTGGGTAAGGTCCATGATTCTCTCCGAGAGAAAGAGTCTTTCTTGATTATTCATTTTACATGAATGGTTGCGCATCTTAATTTCTGCGCCATCCCGGAGCCACCCGCCCGGACGAATGACCGGCCTTGCGCCTCAAACAGAACAAGCAGGACTCACCATGAACCAGATCGCCGCCATCCCCGCTGCCATCTCCCGCAGCCCCGCCACCGGCCAGGAACTGGCCCGCTACACCTTCGAAGACGCCGCCCAGCTGGAAACCTCGCTGGCCCGCACCGATGCCGCGTTCCGCCAATGGCGCGATACCAGCATCGCCGAACGTGTCGCCGTGCTGCGCAAGATGGCCGAAGTCCTGCGCGCCAACGTCGAGCCGATGGCCCGCATGGAAGCCCAGGAAATGGGCATGCCGGTCACCCAGGCCCGTGGCGAGATCAACAAGTGCGCCAACCTCTGCGAGTGGTACGCCGACAACGGCCCGGCCATGCTCGAAGACGAGAAGACCAGCATCGAAGGCGCGTACATCTCCTACCTGCCGCTGGGCCCGGTGCTGGCCGTGATGCCGTGGAACTTCCCGACCTGGCAGGTGATGCGCGGCGCGGTGAGCATCATCCTCGGCGGCAACACCTACGTGCTCAAGCACGCGCCGAACGTCATGGGCTGCGCCTATCAGCTGCGCGACGCCTGGCTGCAGGCCGGCCTGCCGGAAGGCGTGTTCGAAGTGCTGAACGTCGAGCCGCCGCTGGTTTCCAAGGCCATCGCCGATGACCGCATCGCCTCCATCGCCGTCACCGGCAGTGTCGGCGCCGGCGCCGCCATTGCCTCCCAGGCCGGTGCCGCACTGAAGAAGTGCGTGCTGGAGCTGGGCGGTTCCGACGCCTTCATCGTGCTCGCCGACGCCGACCTCGACGCCGCCGTCAAAGCCGCTGTCGCCAGCCGCTTCGGCAACTGCGGCCAGGTGTGCATCGCCGCCAAGCGCATGATCCTCGAAGAATCCATCGCCCCGGCCTTCACCGAAAAACTGCTGGCCGCCGTCAAGGCACTGAAGATCGGCGATCCGCTGGCGGACGACACCTTCGTTGGCCCCATGGCCCGCTTCGACCTGCGCGACGAGCTGGACGGCCAGGTGCAACAGGCCATCGCCGATGGCGCCACCCTGCTGCTGGGCGGCCACAAGCTCGACGGCGAAGGCAACTACTACGCGCCGACCGTGTTGGCCGACGTGAAGCCGGGCAATACCGCGTTCAAGAAGGAAATCTTCGGCCCGGTCGCCTCGCTGATCGTCGCCCGTGACGCCGAGCACGCCCTGGAGCTGGCCAACGACAGCGAGTTCGGCCTCTCCGGCGCCATCTGGTCCGCCGACAAGGCCAAGGCCCAGCACATGGCCCGTCGCCTGGTCAGCGGTGGCGTGTTCATCAACGGCTTCTCCGCTTCCGATCCCCGCGTACCGATTGGCGGCGTGAAGAAGAGCGGCTTCGGTCGCGAGCTGTCGCACTTCGGCCTGCGCGAGTTCACCAACCCGCAGACCGTGTGGATCGACCGCAAGTAAGTCGCCCCACCAAAAAGGCCCCTTCGAGGGGCCTTTTTTATTGCTCATGCGGCCTGCGCGCCGCTGCCCTTTACAGGAGCGCGCCATGCGCGCGATCGCGGGCATGGCCCGCTCCTACAGGTAAAATCAGGGTTTTGTCGCGCCCTGCTTCAACTGCAGAAGCTCCCGGGTGCTATGCCGCAGATTCTCGGCCAGGCTGCCCTGCTCGTTGAAGCAGTCCTCGACGAGCCAACCGCCAGCCGTGCGATGCAACAGCAGGCCGAGATCGCGGTCCTCCCCTGTCAGGGCATCCTTGAGCACTACCCGCGCCTTGAGTCGATCGTCGTCTACCGTGTCGAAGTCCAGCGACTTCACCTTGATGTCGCCCCAGTCCTGGCAATCGCACAACGGGTCGCCACCGAGGTAGCCCAGTTCACCGTCGGCGGCATCCTGGTCCGCCTTCATCAGTGCGATCAGCGAGGCATCGTAGACGTCCTCTTCCTTCAATGTCGGGTTCGGCACGCCCGGGCCGTCCGGCGTATAGCTGGCGTAGATCTGCCGCAGGAAACGCTCCGCGCTGGCGCTATCGGTCGCCGACGTCGAGGCCGCGAGCGAAGTGTCGAAGAGCGTCAGCAGGATCAGCGACAGGGCGAAAGCGGAGCGCAGGAAGGCCATGGGATTCTCCATCGGTCAGCCGGGCATCATCGCCCAGTGCAGCCTCGAAAATCCGTGATGCGGTTAAAGCTGCGACCGATAGCCTCGGGGCAACCGCCAGCCCCACCGCCAAAGCCCCCGGCGAGCACCCGAGCAGGATGGGTGGAGCTTGCGATACCCATCGAGCGGATCGGAAAGTTAAGCGATGGGTATCGCTACGCTCCACGCCATCCTACGACGAGCGCAAAGGCGAACGTCCGATGGGGCCGTAGGGCGCATAACGCCAGCGGCGTTATCCGCCGGGGCGGTTAGATCAGGATCGCGGACGATAGCCCTGGGCGAGCAGCCACCCCTGAAACGCCCGGCGTCGCTCCGGCGGCAAATCCGCCAGCACCTGCGCCTCTGGCTCCGCACGCAGCCGCCGCAGCCAGGGCGCCAGTTCCAGGCCATCGAGGTGCCAGATGCCCAGCGGCTGGTCGGCGCTGACCACCACCTCCGCCTCGTCGACGAACTCGCCCTTCAACACGGGAGCGCGCTCGATACGCAGGCTGGCGAAGTCCGCCGGCATGTGGCTCGGCTGCTCATCCGGCCAGGCACGGCGTGCCTGCCAGAACGGCAGATCGGCCCACTGCGTTTCGCTGGCATAGAAGTCACGGCCGACACGGGCGAAGCGCAGGAACAACTGCTCGACCCGCTGCTGATGGAAGCGCCTGGCAAGTTCCGCCCGCTCCGGCGCGCGCAGCAAGGTGTTGATCACCAGCGGCGCCTGCAGCGCCGAGGACAGCGACTGGAAGATGCCATTGCCGGACAACGGGTCCACCGCCATCGCCGCATCGCCCACGCGAATCCAGTTATCACCACAGGCTTCCAGGCAGAGGATCGCCGTGCTGCTGCGGGCGTGCAGCTCCAACTCGCGCTCCTCGGCATCGCCGAAGAACGGCTGCGTTAGCGTCGATGCGACACGGCGCTCACGGCAGTACTCCAGCAACTGCTCGCGGGGCGGCAGATGGCTGCTGGCGACATCCAGGGTGAGCTGCCAGTAGCAGCGCCCGTCCTCCAGCCGCGCCATCCACGCCCAGCCGTCGGCCAGGCTTTCCACCGCCGTCGCCAGCGGGCCCGGCTCGCCCTGCCAGCGATTGAGCAGGCTGAGGGTTTCCGGGCCGCGCCGGGCCTTGCTGCCCTTCTGGCTCAGCGGCGCCTGCCGGCCCCGGGCCTCAACCAGGAAAGCGCCCTGCACTTCCCGGCCGCCTTCGAGCTTCACCCGCCAGCCGGCACCTTCTTCTGCCACCGCCAGCACCTGGGCTTCGACCAGCTCGACACCGGCCTGCTTCAGGTCCTCGCGCAGCCCCGCGTCGAAGCGCGGGCGGTCGAGGACGCATTCGATGTTCTGGGCGCTTTCCACACCATTCCAGAGCACGCGCCGTTGCGACGGCGGCGCGGCGCATTCCAGCGCGTGCTTCAGACCGGAGTTGCGCAGGCCTTCCAGTACGCGCTGGGAGACGCCTTCGACGGCAGCGAAGCGACGCCATTCGCTGATCACGCTGACGGGATGGCCAAGGCGACGCAGGCCGAGGGCGACCGCCGCTCCGGCAGGGCCGGCGCCGAGGATCAGGATGGGCTTGCCGTTCACAACCCCACCTTCCGCTCGATCCCCCGAAAAGCCGCCCTCTCACGCATCAACTCGATAAGTTGCACATTCGACAGCTCCGGCCGCTCCGCCAGCAACGCCGCCAGATGCCCAGCGAAAGCCGCACACCCCAGGCTCGCCCCGGAGCGCCCTGCCACCTTCACCGCCGCACCGAAATCGGCCTGCGGGCTGTCCAGCCAGGACCACTCGCCTTCACTGCAGCGGGCATCGCCGGTCACCCGGATCACACCGGGATAGCCCGCCGGAAATACCGGCTCGCCCCGCGCGGGGCTGGACGCGCAGACCAGCACACCGGCCTCGATCAGCTCCGCCACAGCCTCGCGCAGGATCGGCCTGTCCTGACGCACGCCCAAGCTCAGGTTGATCACCCGCACGCCCTTCTCGCCCAGCCAGTGCAGCGCGGCCGCGATCTGCAGCGGACTGGTCACGCCGCGCTCATCGAAGACCTGGGCGACGCACAGGCGAGCATCCGGCGCATGGGAAAGCATGGCTGCGCAGACGACGCTGCCGTGGCCCAAAGCATCCGCCACAGGCTCGCCGTCAGCGTGGCCGTCATCCGTGAGGAAGAACCGCCGCGCAACGCTGACGCTCGCGGACTGCGCGTCGGCAAAACCACTATCGACCACGCCGACCAACAACTCAGGCCTCATGACGCTGCACCGGCTGCGCCTCACGCACTCGCATCTGCCCGTCCTGCAATTCCAGGTGCAGGTCGGCGGCCGCCAGGGTCGAAGTACGGTGGCTGATCAGCAGGCGCGTGCGCCCGGCGAACAACTGGTCGATGGCCGCGATGACCTCGCGCTCGGTGCTCTCGTCCACCTGCGACGTGGCTTCGTCCAGCACCAGGATCAGAGGATTCTGCAGCAATGCGCGAGCGATGGCGATGCGTTGTTTCTGCCCGCCGGACAGCTGCTGGCCACGCTCGCCCAGAGGGCTGTCGAGGCCTTCGGGCAGGCTGGCGATCAGGCTGTCCAGCTGTGCCGCGCGGGCGGCCCTGTCGATGGCCTCGCGACTCGATTCGGGCGCGCTGTAGGCCAGGTTGTCGGCGAGGCTGCCGCGGAACAGCACGATGTCCTGGCTGACCACCGCCACGCGCCGGCGCAGGGCGTGCAGGTCGAGTTCGCGCAGGTCCACGCCGTCGAGCAGGATGCGCCCCTGGTCGGGGTCGTAGAAGCGTTGCAGCAGGTCGATCAGGGTGCTCTTGCCGACCCCGGAAGGGCCGCTCAGCGCGACCTTGAGGCCCGCGGGAATCACCGCCTGCACATCCTGCAGAACCGGCTGCACACGGCCCGGCCAGGCGTAGTGCAGGTTCTCCAGGCGCAGCTCGCCCACCGACGGCATCGGCCTGGGCGCAGCGGGTGAAACGATGGTCGCCTCTTCGCCGCGCAGCTCCATCACGCGGCCGAGGCTGACGGTCATGCGCTGCAGCGCGACGTACAGGCCGAGCAGGCTCTGCACCGGCCCGATGGCCATGCCCAGATAGGTGGAAAAGGCGATCAGCGAACCCAGTTGCCAGGTGCCCTGCACCACCCAGTAACCGCCAACCAGGAAGGCGCAGGCGCGGGACAGCGACATCAGCGTGCCGGGCACCGCCTGGGTGAAGAATTCGGTGAGTTGCAGGCGCAGCAACTGGCCGAGGTAGCCCTGCCCCAGTCCTTCCAGGCGCCCCGATTCGCGGGACTGCTGGCCGGCGGACTGGATGAACTTCATTGCCGGCAGCGTCTCGACGAAGAACGACGACAGGTCCGCCGAACGCTCGCGCAGGCCGCGCGCCTCGCGCTCCACCTTGCGCCGCATCCAGCGCAGCCAGAGCACGTCCAGCGGTATCAGCAGTGCCACCAGCAGCGAGAGCTTCCACGACAGGGTGAGCAGCAGCGCCAGCGCGCCGACCAGGCCGATCACGCTGGAGACCGCGGAGAACAGCGAGTCCACGGCGAAACGCTGGATCTCGGCGACGTCGCCGTCGAGCCGGGACATCAGGTCGCCGATGCGGCGGCGGCCGAAGAAGCTCGGCGACAGGGTCTGCAAATGGCGGTACAGCGCGTCGCGCAGGGAAAACAGGATGCGCCCGGACAGGCGCGTGTGCAGGTAGCGGTTGAGGCCGGACAGCGCCGTGCCGAGCAGGCCGACGACGATCATCGCCCCGGCCACCATCACCAGCACCGGGAAGTCCTTGGCCAGCAGGCCGTCGTCGATCAGCGTCTTGGTCAGCCAGGGCTGCGCCAGGACCAGGATCGAGGCGCAGAACGACAACCCGAGCAGGCCGGCGATGGCCGCCTTGTGCGGACGCACGAAGCCGTACAGCCAGCGCAGCGAAGCCTTGAGTTGCTGCGGGTCATCGCTGTCGATAAGGCGGGTGAAGAACATCAGCCCACCTTGAGTTGCTTGAGCTTGCGGTACAGCGTGGCGCGGCTGATGCCCAGCGCGTCGGCGGCGGCGGAGACGTTGCCCTGGTGGCGCTCCAGCGCCTGGCGGATCAGCTCCAGTTCGTTCTCGCGGATGCTGCCGCTCTGCGGGCGCTCGCCGGCGGCGAGCTCGTCCAGGGTGCTGTCGGGCAGGTGGTCGAGGCTCAGCTCCGTCTCGCCCTCCTCGCGCATGGCCAGCGCGGTGCGCAGGACCATCTCCAGCTGGCGGATGTTGCCCGGCCAGTGGTACTCGCGCAGCAGGCCGAGCAGCTCGGCGGAAAGCTTCACCTTCGGCGCGCCCAGGCGGGCCAGCAGGCTGGCGGCCAGCTCGGCGAGGTCGTCGCGCTCGCGCAGTGCCGGCAGTTTCACGCTGATGCCGTTGACGCGGTAGTAGAGGTCCTCGCGGAAGTGCTTTTCCTCCACCTGGCGCTTGAGGTCGCGGTGGGTGGCGCAGATCAGCGCGACGTCGATGTCCTGTTCCTCGCCAGCGCCCAGCGGCGCCACCTTGCGCTCCTGCAGCACGCGCAGCAGGCGCGCCTGCAGGGCCAGCGGCATGTCGCCGATCTCGTCGAGGAACAGCGTGCCGCCGTGGGCCTGCTGCAGCCGGCCGACCATGCCGCCGCGCCGCGAGCCGGTGAAGGCGCCGTCGCGGTAGCCGAACAGTTCGGACTCGATCAGGCCCTCGGGAATCGCCGCGCAGTTCACCGCGACGAAGGGCTTGTCGCTGCGCGCACTGGCCTGGTGCAGAGCGCGGGCAACCACTTCCTTGCCGCTGCCGGTTTCGCCCAGCAGCAGTACCGGCAGTTCGTTCACCAGGCCCTGGCGCGCCATGCGCAGGGCGCGGGCGTAGCGCGGGTGGCTGCCAGCCAGGGCTTCGAGCTCGGGGCCGGCGGCCGGGCGCGGCGCGCGGGCGCTGACCGGCACCGCGTGGCTGCGCAGCGGCGCTTGCAGCGTCTTGTAGAACAGCTCGCCCTTGGGCGTCTGCAGGCTGCCGACACCGCCCTGGTAGAGGCGGCCGAGCAACTGGTCGCCGCGCAGCCCGAGGAAGTCTTCGCTGCGCCGGCCCACCAGGCTTTCGCGATGGGCGCCGAGCAGCTGGCAGGCCTGGCCGCTGACGGCCAGCACCTTGCCGTCCAGGCCCAGCGCCAGCAGGCCCTGCCAGGCGGAATCCAGGTACTGGCGGCGGTAATGGAAGGCGATCACCACCTGCCCCGGATGGCTGACGGCGAACAGCCGCGCCTCGATCTGGAACACCGCGAGGCTGAGCAGCGAGAGGCTTTCCCGCGGGCCGGAGAGCGGCCCTTCGCGGGTCATGTCGAGCACTCCGAGCAGCGTGCCCTGCGGTCCTTCGATGGGCACCGAGGTGCAGGAGAAGCGGCTCAGGCGGTCGAGGAAGTGTTCGCCGCAGTCGATCTGCGTGGCGCGCTTCTCCACCAGCGCAGTACCCAGGGCGTTGGTGCCGCGCGAGGCTTCGCTCCAGCACGCGCCCTGGACGATGTCCGCCAGGCCCTTGCTCTGCATGCGCTCGCGGGCGCCTTCGACAGAGAGGATGGTGGCGTCGGCGTTGGCCAGGATGATCACGCCATCGTGGCCCTGGCGCTGTTGCAGGTAGTCGAGTTCGGGGATGGCGGCGTCGAGCAGCAGGCGGTTGCCGGCGAGCAGCACGTCGGGTTTGACCCGCGTGTCGAGACCGTGCTCGGTGCCGCTGGCGCAATCCAGGCCGTGGCCCACGCTGCGCCGCCAGGAGGCGTCGATTTCCTCGCGGAGCACGCCGCTGGGGACTTCGCCTTCCTGTTGCAGGCGTTCACGGGCCAGGTGGGCTTCACGCAGCAGGTCGCTGCTTATTGTTCTTGTCGTCATGCATCGCTCCGGTAGGTTCCGCGCCCTCTTTGAGGGCACGGAACTCGCAGGCTGGTCAGGGCTGTGTACACCCGCAGGCAGCGTCAGTAAAGGGGAAGCCCCTAGTAGGAAGGTTCATCGCGATCGCAACGCAATTCCCGCGCCAGCAAACCCTCCTGCGCCGCCTCCGAGTTGTATTGACAGTGACCCAAGGCAGGTTTACGTTAACGTAAAGGTAAACGACCGAGCAAGAACATTCCCATGCCCACGACCTACACCATCTCCGAGCTGGCCCGCGAACTGGACGTCACCACCCGCGCCATCCGTTTCTACGAGGAACAGGGCATGCTCAGCCCCGAGCGCCGCGGCCAGGAGCGCATCTACAGCGCCAAGGACCTGGTGGCCCTGAAGCTGATCCTGCGCGGCAAGCGCATCGGCTTCTCGCTGGCCGAGTGCAAGGAGCTGATCGACCTCTACGACCCCAGCAGCGGCAACACCAAGCAGCTGCAGACCTTCCTCGACAAGATCACCGCGCGCCGCGCGCAGCTGGAACAGCAGCTGCTCGACATCGAGCAGATGAAACTGGAACTGGACACGGCCGAGGAACGCTGCCTGGCGGCCATGGCCGAGACCGACAAACCCCGCAAGCAGCGCGTCCCGAGCTGACCTCGCCGCACTGCCCGCTCTCCCTCATCCGATTACAAGTACAACAGGTGACCCCATGAGCTACCCCTCCCTCAACTTCGGCCTCGGCGAAACCATCGACATGCTGCGCGAGCAGGTGCAGGGCTTCGTCGCCAGCGAACTCGCCCCGCGCGCCGCGCAGATCGATGCCGACAACCTGTTCCCCATGGACATGTGGAAGAAGTTCGGTGACATGGGCCTGCTCGGCATCACCGTCGCGGAGGAATACGGCGGCGCCAACATGGGCTACCTGGCCCACGTCATCGCCATCGAGGAAATCAGCCGTGGCTCGGCTTCGGTCGGGCTGTCCTACGGTGCCCACTCCAACCTGTGCGTCAACCAGATCAAGCGCAACGGCAACGCCGAGCAGAAGGCCAAGTACCTGCCCAAGCTGATCAGCGGCGAACACATCGGCGCGCTGGCCATGAGCGAACCCAACGCCGGTTCCGACGTGGTGTCGATGAAGCTGCGCGCCGAGAAGCGCGGCGACCGCTTCGTCTTGAACGGCAGCAAGACCTGGATCACCAACGGTCCGGACGCCAACACCTACGTGATCTACGCCAAGACCGAGCCGGAGAAAGGCGCCCACGGCATCACCGCGTTCATCGTCGAGCGCGACTGGAAGGGCTTCAGCCGTGGCAGCAAGTTCGACAAGCTGGGCATGCGCGGCTCGAACACCTGCGAGCTGTTCTTCGATGACGTGGAAGTACCGGAAGAGAACGTGCTGGGCGCGGTCAACGGCGGCGTGAAGGTGCTGATGAGCGGCCTGGACTACGAGCGCGTGGTCCTCGCCGGCGGCCCGATCGGCATCATGCAGGCCTGCATGGACGTGATCGTCCCCTACATCCACGACCGCAAGCAGTTCGGCCAGAGCATCGGCGAGTTCCAGCTGATCCAGGGCAAGGTCGCCGACATGTACACCCAGCTCAACGCCAGCCGCGCCTACCTCTATGCCGTGGCCCAGGCCTGCGACCGTGGCGAGACCACCCGCAAGGATGCCGCCGGGGTGATCCTCTACACCGCCGAGCGCGCCACCCAGATGGCCCTGGACGCCATCCAGATCCTCGGCGGCAACGGCTACATCAACGAATTCCCCACCGGCCGCCTGCTGCGCGACGCCAAGCTCTACGAGATCGGTGCCGGCACCAGCGAAATCCGCCGCATGCTGATCGGCCGCGAGCTGTTCAACGAGACCCGCTGAACACTGACGCCCTTGCCTTTGTAGGAGCGAGCTTGCTCGCGAACCGCCCCATGCAGAGCTTCGCGAGCAAGGGCTAGGCGCCCCCCTCGCTCCTACAGGTCTTTTCCGCTCGTGGAGACCCTATGACCATCCTCGGCACCCAACTCAATACCCGTTCCCCGGAATTCGCCGCCAACGCCGCGACCATGCTGGAGAACGTCCAGGACCTGCGCGCCGTTCTCGGCCGCGTCCATGAAGGCGGCGGCGCTGCCGCCCAGGCCAAGCACACCGCGCGCGGCAAGCTGCTGGTGCGCGAGCGCATCAACCGCCTGCTCGACGCCGGCTCGCCGTTCCTCGAAGTCTCCGCCCTCGCCGCCCATGAGGTGTACGGCGAAGACGTCGCCGCCGCCGGCGTGGTCGCCGGCATCGGCCGCGTGGAAGGCGTGGAATGCATGATCGTCGGCAACGACGCCACGGTGAAAGGCGGCAGTTACTACCCGCTGACCGTGAAGAAGCACCTGCGCGCCCAGACCATCGCCCAGCAGAACCGCCTGCCGTGCATCTACCTGGTGGACTCCGGCGGCGCCAACCTGCCGCGCCAGGACGAGGTGTTCCCCGACCGCGAGCACTTCGGCCGCATCTTCTTCAACCAGGCCAACATGAGCGCCCAGGGCATCCCGCAGATCGCCGTGGTGATGGGCTCCTGCACCGCCGGCGGCGCCTACGTGCCGGCCATGAGCGACGAGACCATCATGGTGCGCAACCAGGCCACCATCTTCCTCGCCGGCCCGCCGCTGGTGAAGGCCGCCACCGGTGAGGTGGTGAGTGCCGAGGACCTGGGCGGCGCCGACGTGCACTGCAAGACCTCCGGCGTGGCCGACCATTACGCCGAGGACGACGAGCACGCACTGGCCATCGCCCGCCGCTGCATCGCCAACCTCAACTGGAGCAAGCAGGGCCAGCTCAACATCCGCGCCCCGCGCGCCCCGCTGTACGCCAGCGACGAGCTGTACGGGGTGATCCCGGTGGACAGCAAGCAGCCCTTCGACGTGCGCGAGATCATCGCCCGCCTGGTCGACGGCAGCGAATTCGACGAGTTCAAGGCGCTGTTCGGCACCACCCTGGTGTGCGGCTTCGCCCACCTGCACGGCTACCCGGTGGCGATCCTCGCCAACAACGGCATCCTCTTCGCCGAGGCCGCGCAGAAAGGCGCGCACTTCATCGAACTGGCCTGCCAGCGCGGCATCCCGCTGGTATTCCTGCAGAACATCACCGGCTTCATGGTCGGCCAGAAGTACGAGGCCGGCGGCATCGCCAAGCACGGTGCCAAACTGGTCACCGCGGTGGCCTGCGCCCAGGTGCCGAAGTTCACCGTGATCATCGGCGGCAGCTTCGGCGCCGGTAACTACGGCATGTGCGGCCGCGCCTATGACCCGCGCTTCCTGTGGATGTGGCCCAACGCGCGGATCGGCGTGATGGGTGGCGAGCAGGCTGCCGGCGTGCTCGCCCAGGTCAAGCGCGAGCAGGCCGAACGCGCAGGCAATGCGCTGTCCGCCGAGGACGAGGCGAAGATCAAGGCGCCGATCCTCGAACAGTACGAGCGCCAGGGTCACCCCTACTACTCCAGCGCGCGCCTGTGGGACGACGGTGTCATCGACCCGGCCCAGACCCGCGACGTGCTCGGCCTGGCCCTCTCCGCCTCGCTCAACGCGCCTGTCGAAGCCACGCGCTTCGGCGTCTTCCGCATGTAAGGCCGCTGCCATGACCGACTATCAGAACATTGAGCTTGATATCGACCCGCGCGGCGTCGCCAGCCTCTGGCTGAACCGCCCGGAGAAGAACAACGCCTTCAACGCCCAGACCATCGCCGAGCTGATCCAGGCACTGGCCGCCGTGGCCAATGACGAGCGCGTTCGCCTGGTCGTGCTGCGCGGCCTTGGCCGGCACTTCTGCGGCGGCGCGGACCTTTCCTGGATGCAGGAGTCCGTGCAGCTGGACTACCAGGGCAACCTCAACGACGCCCAGCAGCTCGCCGAACTGCTCTACAACCTGCACCAGCTGAACAAGCCGACCCTCGCCATCGTCCAGGGCGCGGCCTTCGGCGGCGGCGTCGGACTGGTGGCCTGCTGCGACATGGCGCTGGCCGCCGAGGACGCGCAGTTCTGCCTGTCCGAAGTGCGCATCGGCCTGATCCCGGCGACCATCGGCCCATTCGTCACCAAGGCCATCGGCCAGCGTGCCGCCACCCGCTACGCCATGACCGCCGAACGCTTCAGCGGCGTGCGCGCCCGCGAGCTGGGGCTGGTGGACGAGCACTACCCGGCCGCCGAGCTGGATGACGAAGCCGACGCCTGGATCGCCAATCTCATGAACAACAGCCCGGCGGCCCTGGTGGCCTGCAAGGCGCTGTTCCACGAAATCGGCGCCGGCGAACTCACCCCCGAGCGCCGCCGCTACACCGAAGCCGCCATTGCCCGCATCCGCACCAGCCCCGAAGGGCAGGAAGGCCTGCGCGCCTTCCTGGAAAAACGCAAGCCGGCCTGGCAGGAGCAAGTCTGATGAAGAAGATCGATACCCTGCTGGTGGCCAACCGTGGCGAGATCGCCTGCCGCGTGATGCGCACCGCCAAGGCCCTGGGCCTGACCACCGTGGCCGTGCACAGCGCCACCGACCGCAACGCCCGCCACGTCGAAGAGGCAGATATCGCCATCGACCTGGGCGGCGCCAAACCGGCTGAAAGCTACCTGCGCGCCGACGCCGTGCTCGCCGCTGCGAAAGCCGCCGGCGCCCAGGCCATCCACCCCGGCTACGGCTTCCTCTCGGAGAACGCCGGTTTCGCCCGCGCCTGCGAAGAAGCCGGGCTGGTGTTCCTCGGCCCACCGGCCAGCGCCATCGACGCCATGGGCAGCAAGTCCGCCGCCAAGGCACTGATGGAAACTGCCGGCGTGCCACTGGTGCCCGGCTACCACGGCGAAGCGCAGGACTACGCGACCTTCCAGCGCGAGGCCGAGCGCATCGGCTACCCGGTGCTGCTCAAGGCCGCCGCCGGCGGTGGCGGCAAAGGCATGAAGGTGGTCGAGCGCGAGGCCGAACTGGCCGAAGCGCTGGAATCCGCCCAGCGTGAAGCGCAGTCCGGTTTCGGCGACTCGCGCATGCTGGTGGAGAAGTACCTGACCAAACCGCGCCACGTGGAAATCCAGGTGTTCGCCGACCAGCACGGCCACTGCCTGTACCTCAACGAACGCGACTGCTCGATCCAGCGCCGCCACCAGAAAGTGGTGGAAGAAGCGCCGGCTCCGGGCCTCTCCCTGGAACTGCGCCAGGGCATGGGCGAAGCCGCCGTGCGCGCCGCCCAGGCCATCGGCTACGTCGGCGCCGGCACCGTGGAATTCCTCTACGACGAAGGCAGCGGCCAGTTCTTCTTCATGGAGATGAACACCCGCCTGCAGGTGGAGCACCCGGTCACCGAAGCCATCACCGGCCTCGACCTGGTCGCCCTGCAGATTCGCGTTGCCCGGGGCGAGCCGCTGCCGATCACCCAGGAACAGGTGCCGCTGATCGGCCACGCCATCGAAGTACGCCTCTACGCCGAAGACCCCGAAGGCGGTTTCCTGCCCGCCAGCGGCCACCTCGCGCTGTACCGCGAACCCGCTGCCGGCCCCGGTCGCCGGGTGGACAGCGGCATCCGCGAGGGCGACGACATCTCGCCGTTCTACGACCCGATGCTGGCCAAGCTGATCGCCTGGGGCGAGAACCGCGAGGAAGCGCGCCAGCGCCTGCTGTCGATGCTCGGCGAAACCGCCGTCGGCGGCTTCAAGACCAACCTCGCCTTCCTGCGCCGCGTGCTGGCCCACCCGGCCTTCGCCGAGGGCGAACTGGATACCGGCTTCATCGGCCGCTACCAGGATGACCTGCTGCCCGCGGCCACCGCCTTGCCTGAGCGCTTCTGGCAGCTTGCCGCCGAAGCCTGGGTGCAGAGCGAGGCTGCCCGCGTGCGCGCCGACGACGCCCATTCGCCCTGGTCCGCCCAGAGCGGCTGGCGCAGCGGCCTGCCGGGGGAAACCGACCTGCACCTGCTGGCCAAGGGCGAGTCCCATGTCGTGCGCCTGCGTCATGCCGACGGCCAGCGTATCGCCAGGCTCGACGGACAGTGGCTGGAGGTGAAGGACGGTGAAGTTCGCCGTCGCCACCAGGTCATCCGCCGCAGCGGCAGCCTCTACCTGGAATGGAACGGCGAGCTGGTCAGCGTGCAGCGTTTCGACCCGATCGCCGAGGCGGAAGCCGCGCACTCGCACCAGGGTGGCCTGGGCGCTCCCATGAACGGCAGCATCGTGCGCATCCTGGTCGAACCCGGCCAGAGCGTCGAAGCCGGCGCCGCCCTGGTGGTGCTCGAAGCCATGAAGATGGAACACAGCATTCGCGCGCCGCACGCCGGCGTGGTGAAATCGCTGTATTGCAGCGAAGGTGAGCTGGTGTCGGAAGGCACCGCCCTGGTGGAGCTGGAAGAGGCATCGGCGTAACAACCGAAAGCCCCTCTCCCCCGCCCTCTCCCTGAAGGGAGAGGGAGTATCCGTGCCACGCGGACCTTCCGTGTGAACCGGAAGCCTCCCGCCGCTCAGGACAGTCCCCTCTCCCTTCAGGGAGAGGGTCAGGGAGAGGGTGCGGAGCATCACGCACCCTCCTCCACAAAACACCACGAGGACCGCAAATGACCCTGCCCCAATCCGTCCGCCTGGTCGAAGTCGGCCCGCGCGATGGCCTGCAGAACGAGAAACAGCCGATCGCCGTCGCCGACAAGGTGCGCCTGGTGGACGACCTCACCGCCGCCGGCCTGAGCTACATCGAAGTCGGCAGCTTCGTTTCGCCCAAGTGGGTGCCGCAGATGGCCGGCTCGGCGGAAGTCTTCGCCGGCATCCAGCAGAAGGCTGGCGTCACCTACGCCGCGCTGGCGCCGAACCTGAAGGGCTTCGAAGCCGCGCTGGAATCGCAGGTGAAGGAAGTCGCGGTATTCGCCGCCGCCTCCGAGGCCTTCTCGCAGAAGAACATCAACTGCTCGATCCAGGAGAGCCTGGAGCGCTTCGTGCCGATCATGGAAGCGGCGCGCCATCACGGCGTACGCGTGCGCGGCTACGTCTCCTGCGTGCTCGGCTGTCCTTACCAGGGCGAGGTGGACGCGGCACAGGTCGCTGCCGTCGCCGCGGAGCTGCACGCCATGGGCTGCTACGAAGTCTCCCTGGGCGACACCATCGGTGTCGGCACCGCTGGCGCCACCCGCCACCTGTTCGAAGTCGTCGGCCAGCGCGTGCCGCGCGAGCAACTGGCCGGGCACTTCCACGACACCTACGGCCAGGCCACGGCGAACATCTACGCCAGCATGCTGGAAGGCATCGCGGTATTCGACAGCTCGGTCGCCGGCCTCGGCGGTTGCCCCTACGCCAAGGGCGCCACCGGCAACGTCGCCACCGAGGACGTGCTCTACCTGCTCAACGGCCTGGGCATCCACACCGGCATCGACCTGGACCAGTTGATCGACGCCGGCCAGCGCATCTGCGCCGTGCTCGACAAGCCCAACGGCTCGCGCGTGGCCAAGGCGCAGCTGTCCAAGCGCTGAGTGCTCTTTGTAGGAGCGAGCTTGCTCGCGAACCAGCCCCACTGAGGGAATTGTTCGCGAGCAAGCTCGCTCCTACAGTGAATCCCTCACCGTTCCCACAAAAGCTTTCTGCGCCTCCTACATCCCCGCGTCCGTGCCACACTGGTCCGAAAGAAAACCGGACGGACGCCCAAGATGAACCCATTGTGGACCCCCTCCCCCGAACGCATCGCCGCCACCCGGATGGACGCCTTCCGCCGCAAGGTAGCGCAGCAGCACGGCGTCGACCTGCCTGACTACGCCGCGCTGCACGCCTGGAGCATCGCCGAGCGCGAAGCCTTCTGGCTGGCCATCGTCGACACCTTCGGCGTGCAATTCCACGAGGCGCCCACCGCGGTCCTCGAGGAAGGCCCGGAAATGCCCGATGCGCGCTGGTTCCCCGGCGCCACCCTGAACTTCGCCGAGCACCTGCTGCGCCGCCGCGACAACCAGCCGGCGCTGATCGCCATCAGCGAGGATGAGCGCCGTGAGGTGATCAGCCACGCTGAACTGGCAGCCCAGGTCGCCGGCTTGCAACAAGCCTTGCGCGAGGCCGGCGTGGGCGTCGGCGACCGCGTCGCGGCGTTCATGCCCAACACCTGGCAGACTGTGGTCGGCATGCTCGCCACCACCAGCCTGGGTGCCACCTGGTCGAGCTGCTCGCCGGACTTCGGTACCCATGGCGTGATCGACCGCTTCGGCCAGATCGAGCCCAAGGTGCTGATCGCCTGCGCCGGCTACCGCTACGCCGGCAAGGTGCTGGACCTCAGCGCCAAGCTCAACGAAATCCTCGCCCAGCTGCCCGGTCTTGAGCAGCTGCTGATCGTCCCCTACGCCAATCGCCACGCCCGCCGCAGCGACTTCCAGACGCCGGCGCGGGTCAGCCTCTGGCAGGACTTCTTCCACAGCGGCGGCGAGCCGGTGTTCACCCCGGTACCCTTCGACCACCCGCTGTACATCCTCTACTCCTCCGGCACCACCGGCGTGCCCAAGTGCATCGTCCACGGCGCCGGCGGCGTACTGCTGCAGCACCTCAAGGAACACGGCCTGCACGTCGACCTGAGCCACGACGACACGCTGTTCTACTACACCACCTGCGGTTGGATGATGTGGAACTGGCTGGTCTCCGGCCTCGCCGTCGGCGCCACGCTGGTGCTCTACGACGGCTCGCCCTTCCACCCCGGCCCCGAGCGTCTGATGGACCTGATCGACGCGGAGAACATCAGCGTCTTCGGTACCAGCGCCAAGTACATCGCTGCGCTGGAAAAGGCCAATGTGCGACCGCGCCAGACACACTCGCTGGAACGTCTGAAGACGCTGCTCTCCACCGGCTCGCCACTGGGCCACGAGAGCTTCGACTACGTCTACCGCGAGGTGAAGCGCGACCTCTGCCTGTCGTCGATCTCCGGCGGCACCGACATCGTGTCCTGCTTCGCCATCGGCAACCCCACCGCAGCGGTGTGGCGCGGGGAAATCCAGTGCAAGGCGCTGGGCATGGCGGTGGAGGTCTGGAACGAGGCCGGCAAGCCGGTGCACGGCGAGAAAGGCGAACTGGTCTGCGTGCGGCACTTCCCGTCGATCCCGGTGGGTTTCTGGAACGACGAGGACGACGAGAGATTCCTCGACGCCTACTTCGCCACCTTCCCCGGCGTCTGGGCCCATGGCGACTACGCCGAGGAAACCGAACACGGCGGGCTGGTGATCCATGGCCGCTCCGATGCCGTGCTCAACCCCGGCGGCGTGCGCATCGGCACCGCGGAAATCTACCGCCAGGTGGAGAAAGTCGAGCAGGTGCTGGAGTCCATCGCCATCGGCCAGGAGTGGCAGGGCGATGTGCGCGTGGTGCTGTTCGTGCGCCTGCGTGACGGCGTGGAGCTGGACGACACGCTGCAGGAGCGCATCCGCCAGACCATCCGCAGCAATACCACCCCGCGCCACGTGCCGGCGAAGATCCTCGCGGTCAGCGACATCCCCCGCACCCTCAGCGGCAAGATCGTCGAACTGGCCGTACGCAATGTGGTGCACGGCGAGCCGGTGAAGAACACCGACGCGCTGGCCAACCCGCAGGCGCTGGAGCTGTTCAGGGATCGCAAGGAGCTGGGGAGCTGAGGCCTTTCAGCCTGGGTATCGCTTCGTTCCACCCATCCTTCAAGAGCGCGATATACCTGTAGGAGCGGGCCATGCCCGCGATCGCGCCCATGGGGCGCTCTTACAGGATCAGGTCGCAGAGCGGACCGAGCATCAGCCAATCAGTCACCGCCCGGATGCGTGGTCCGGGCGGTGCTGATCAGTGGTCGCCCAGCGACTCGGTGCCCAGTTCGTCCCACACCGCCTCGGCGAGGTGGAAGGTGGCGTTGGCGGCCGGGATGCCGCAGTAGATCGCGCTCTGCAGCAGGACTTCCTTGATCTCTTCGCGGGTCACGCCGTTGTTGCGCGCAGCGCGCAGGTGCAGCGTCAGCTCGCCTTCGCGGTTCATGCCGATCAGCATGGCGATGGTGATCAGGCTGCGGGTGTGGCGCGGCAGGCCGGGGCGGGTCCAGATGTCACCCCAGGCATGACGGGTGATCATTTCCTGGAACTCTTCGTTGAAGGCGTTGCGCTTCTGCAGGCTGCGGTCGACGTGGGCATCGCCCAGTACCGCGCGGCGGACCTGCATGCCGGCTTCGTAGCGTTCTTTCTCGTCCATCAGTTAACTCCGAATTCAACTTGTAGGACCGAGGGGGGCGCCTAGCCCTTGCTCGCGAACCATCCCCGCTGCGAGGCCGAGGTTCGCGAGCAAGCTCGCTCCTACAAAGAGCAAAGCAATCAGGCGCGCAGGAAGTCCAGCACACGCTGACTGAAGGCATCGCCGGCTTGCACGTTGGACAGGTGCGCGGCGCGGAATTCCACCAGCTCCGCGCCGGGAATGCGCGCCTGCAGGAAGCGGCCGTCCTCGGTGGTGGTCACCGGATCGGCGGAGCCGCAGACCACCAGGGTCGGCGCAGTGATCGCACCGATCTCGCCACGGAAGTCGGCGTCGCGCACGGCCGCGCAGTTGGCTGCGTAACCTTCCGGCGAGGTCTGCGCCAGCATGCCGACGATGGGCTCGACCTTGCCCGGCTCAGCTTCGGCGAAGTCGGCGGTGAACCAGCGCGAGATCGAAGCATCACGCAGGTTGCGCATGGCCTCGGCGCCGCCGCTGAGCACGGTCTCGATGCGCGGGTTCCAGATTTCCGGAGTGCCGATCTTGGCGGCGGTGTTGCACACCACCAGGCGCTCGATGCGCTCCGGCGCATGGATGGCCAGCCACTGGCCGATCAGGCCGCCCATGGACAGGCCGCAGAAGTGCGCGCGCGGGATGTCCAGCGCATCCAGCAGGGCCAGCACGTCGCGGCCGTTCTGCTCGATGCTGTAGGGGCCGGGAGTGACCAGCGAAGCGCCGTGGCCACGGGTGTCGTAACGCAGCACGCGGAAGTGCTCGGCGAAGGCCGCGACCTGCGCGTCCCACATGTGCAGGTCGGTGCCCAGGGAGTTGGACAGCACCAAAACCGGAGCGTCGGCGGGGCCTGAGAGTTGCGGCCCTTCAAGTAAGTAATTCAGGTCGCCATCGGCGAGTCGTACGGCAGGCATGCAAGGCTCCTAGCGCGAAGAAAGTTCGTGGTGTTCGGCCAGCGCGCGCTCGACCCAGCGGCGCGCCTGGCCCAGGTAATGGGCGGGATCGAGCAGGCGATCCAGCTCCCCGGCAGTCAGTTGGGCGGCGACTTCGGCATTGGCGCCGAGAACCGTGCGCAGGTGCGCGCCCTCCTTCACCGCCTGCTTGCAGCATTGCTCCACCAGATGGTGCGCGGCGTCGCGGCCGATGCGCTGGGCCAGGGCGATGCTCACGGCTTCGGCGAGCACCAGGCCACGGGTCAGGTCAAGGTTGGCCAGCATGCGCTCGGCATCCACTTCCAGCCCCGGCGCCAGGCTCAGCGCCTGTTGCAGTGCGCCGGAGACGAGGCAGCACAGCTCCGGCAGGCTTTCCCATTCGGCGTGCCACAGGCCGAGGCTGCGCTCGTGCTCCTGGGGCATGGCGGCGAACAGGGTCGACACCAGTCCCGGCGCGCGGGTGGCCGCGCCGATGAGCACGGCAGCGCCCACCGGGTTGCGCTTGTGCGGCATGGTGGAGGAACCCCCCTTGCCCGGCGCGGAAGGCTCGAAGACTTCGCCAGCTTCGGTCTGCATCAGCAGGCTGAGGTCGCGGCCCAGCTTGCCGAGGCTGCCGGCAATCAGGCCGAGCAGGCTGGCGAACTCCACCAGGCGGTCGCGCTGGGTATGCCAGGGTTGCTCGGGCAGTTGCAGATCGAGTTCTTCAGCCAGCGCATCGGCCACGGCAAAACCCTGCTCGCCCAGTGCGGCAAGGCTGCCGGAGGCGCCGCCAAATTGCAGGCACAGCAGACGCGGCTTGAGTTCGTGCAGACGCTGGCGATGGCGGGTGATCGCGCCCAGCCAGCCGGCGATCTTCATGCCGAGGGTGACGGGCGTGGCGTGCTGCAGCCAGGTACGGCCGACCATGGGCGTGCCGGCGTGGGCTTGTGCTTGTACAGCGAGCGCGTCGGCCAGTTGGGCGAGGTCGCCTTCCAGCAGCTCGACGGCGGCGCGCAGTTGCAGAACCAGCCCGGAATCCATGGCGTCCTGGCTGGTGGCCCCCAGGTGCACGTAGCGCTCGGCTTCGGCGTCCTCGGCGGCGATGCGCTTGCCCAGCGCCTTCACCAGCGGGATCGCAGAGTTGCCGGCGCTGCAGATGGCCTGGGCCAGTGCAGGGAAATCGTAGAGTTCGGCACGGCAGGCGGCGGCAATGGGCGCCACGGCGCTCGCCGGGATCACACCCACACGGGCCTCGGCACGGGCCAGCGCGGCCTCGAAGTCGAGCATGCCCTGCACCCGGCCGTGGTCGCTGAAGATCGCGCGCATGGCCGGTTGGGTGAAGTAGGCGTCGAACAGAAGGTTGCTGCTCACTGGGGTGGCTCCGGAGATCGGCGGGCGTAGTCGGGACAGTATGACCGGAGAGCTGCTGTCTGTAAGAGCGCGCTTGCTCGCGAACCCGGCCCCCACTGCGGGGTTTGTTCGCGAGCAAGCTCGCTCCTACGAAAAGCAGCGGATCACACGCGCTCGACGACCAGCGCCACGCCCTGCCCTACGCCCACGCACATGGTGCACAGGCCGAGCTTGCCGCCGGACTTCTGCAGTTGATGCACGGCGGTCAGCACCAGACGCGCGCCGCTGGCGCCCAGCGGGTGGCCGAGGGCGATGGCGCCGCCGTTGGGATTCACCCGCGCATCGTCATCGGCGATACCCAGATCACGGGTCACCGCCAGGCCCTGCGCGGCGAAGGCTTCGTTCAGCTCGATGACGTCGAACTGGTCCACCGACAGGTTCAGGCGCTCCAGCAGTTTGCGCACCGCCGGCACCGGACCGATGCCCATCACGCGCGGGGCGACGCCGGCGCTGGCCATGCCGAGCACTTTCGCACGCGGCGTCAGACCGTGTTTCTTCACTGCCTCGGCACTGGCGAGGATCAGCGCCACGGCGCCGTCATTGACGCCGGAAGCGTTGCCGGCGGTGACGGTCTTGCCTTCGCCGTTGACCGGCTTGAGCTTGGCCAGCGCTTCCAGGGTGGTGTCCGGGCGCGGGTGCTCGTCGGTGTCCACGACGGTCTCACCCTTGCGGCCCTTGATCACCACCGGGACGATTTCCTCGGCGAAGTAACCGCTGGCCTGGGCGATGCCGGCACGCTGCTGGCTGCGCAGGGAAAAGGCGTCCTGGTCGGCGCGGTTGACGTTGTAATCGTCGGCCACGTTGTCGGCGGTCTGCGGCATGGCATCCACGCCGTACTGCGCCTTCATCAGCGGGTTGATGAAGCGCCAGCCGATGGTGGTGTCCTCGATTTTCTGGCCGCGGCCGAAGGCGCTGTCGGCCTTGCCCATCACATAGGGTGCGCGGGACATGGATTCCACGCCGCCGGCGATGACCAGTTCGGCCTCGCCGCTGGCGATGGCGCGGAAGCCAGTGCCCACCGCGTCCAGACCCGAGGCGCAGAGTCGGTTGAGGGTCACGCCCGGCACGCTTTCCGGCAGGCCGGCCAGCAGCAGCGCCATGCGCGCCACGTTGCGGTTGTCTTCGCCGGCCTGGTTGGCGCAGCCGAGGTACACCTCGTCCAGCGCGGCCCAGTCGACTTGCGGGTTACGTTCCACCAGCGCCTTCACCGGTACTGCGGCGAGGTCGTCGGCGCGTACGCCGGAGAGCGAGCCGCCGAAGCGGCCGATGGGCGTGCGCACGGCGTCACAGATGAAGACCTCGCGGCTCATTCCTCACCTCCGAGCTGGCCGTGGGCGGCGGCGGTGCGGGCTTCGAGGGCGCGCAGGGCTTCCAGTTCCACGTCGGTCGGCGCGACGGTTTCGGTCACCTGCTCGGCGAAGCGGATCGCCCAGCCGGTGTTCTCGATCACCTGCTCGCGGGTCACGCCCGGGTGCAGGGTGGTGACGATGAATTCGTTGCTACCGGCTTCCGGCTCCATGATGCACAGGTCGGTAATGATCGCCACCGGGCCCTTGCCGGGCAGGCCGAGCTGCTGGCGATGATCGCCGCCCTCGCCGAAACCGACCGAGGTGATGAACGCCAGCTTGTCGACAAAGGTGCGGTGCGACTGCTTGAGGATGATCAGCACTTCCTTGGCGGAACCGGCGATCTCCGGCGCGCCGCCGGCGCCGGGCAGGCGCACCTTGGGCTTGTTGTAGTCGCCGATGACGGTGGTGTTGATGTTGCCGAAGCGGTCGACCTGGGCCGCGCCGAGGAAGCCGACATCGATGCGCCCGCCCTGCAGCCAGTAGCGGAAGATCTCGCCGGTGGGCACCACGGTGTCGGCGGTCTCGGCCAGTTCGCCGTCGCCGATGGACAGCGGCAGCACGCTGGGCTTGGCGCCGATGGGGCCGGATTCGTAGATCAGGACCACATCGGGCGATGCAGTCAGGCGCGCGAGGTTGGCAGCCTTGGATGGCAGGCCGATGCCGACGAAGCAGACGGCGCCGTTCTTCAGGCGGCGGGCGGCGGCCACGGTCATCATTTCATTGGTGCTGTAGGCGCTCATTACTTGGCCTCCGCGAGCTTGGCTCGGAACTCTGCAAAGTCTTGGGTGCCGCGGATGTAGGTATCGATCCAGGCGTTGAAGGTGTCGCGGTCGCGGGCGATCGGGTCCCAGGCCTGGTAGAAGCGGTTGTCGCGCTCGGAGTAGCCGTGGGCGTAGGACGGGTGCGAACCGCCGGGCACCAGGCAGACGGCGGACAGCGCCCAGGTCGGCAGCACGCAGGAGTTCATCGGCGCGTTCAGGTCGTCGACGATTTCTTCCACGGTGACGATGCAGCGCTTGGCGGCCAGGGCGGCTTCCTTCTGCACGCCGAGGATGCCCCACAGCAGCACGTTGCCCTTGCGGTCGGCCTTCTGCGCGTGGATCACGGTGACGTCCGGGCGTACCGACGGTACGGCGGCCAGTTGCTCGCCGGTGAACGGGCAATTGATGAACTTGATGTTCGGGTTGACCTTCGGCAGGTCGGAACCGGCGTAGGCGCGCAGCACGGCGAAAGGCAGGCCCGAGGCGCCGGCGACGTAGGAGTTGGCAAGGTCGGCGTGGCTGTGCTCGTCGATCTCCAGCTCTCGCGGCCAGCCCTTCTCCACCGCATCACGCAGGCGATGCAGCGAACCGACGCCGGGGTTGCCGCCCCAGGAGAAGGTCAGCTTGCGCACGCAACCGGCACCGATCAGCAGGTCGTAGACCAGGTCGGGGGTCATGCGCACCAGGTGCAGGTCTTTCTTGCCCTGGCGGATCAGCTCGTGGGAGGCAGCGGTGGGGATCAGGTGGGTGAAGCCTTCGAGCGCGACGGTATCGCCGTCGTTGACGAAGCGCTCGACCGCTTCGCGGAGAGTCAGGAGTTCAGCCATGGTCGGTCTCGTTGTGTAGGGGGTGCCGATGGGAAAACAGTACCGTCGGGGGGATGGGCGAACAATGCGATAATCGACTATTGGTGCGAATATCGAACACTTCTCTTAGGAGGCTAACGGCTGGTTTTCGCGGCGTGAGGAGTGCTTGAGTGGACGCGGACCTTGTCCGCGATCGCGAGCGTGGCTCGCTCCTACAAGGAGCGCGCAGGCCAGCCCCTGTAGGAGCTGGCCATGCCTGCGACAGTCCGAGCTGCGGAGCATCAGGGTGCTCTGAGTAGGATGGCGTGGAGCGCAGCGATACCCATCAATCCGTGCGCCGACAGCATGGGTATCGCTCCGCTCCACCCTACGTCGGGGTTACCGGCAAAGTCGGAGCGTTGGCGGGAATCAGGCTTCCTGCAGCGCGCGGGGGCGGTTGCTGCGGTCTTCGGCGTCGGCGGAAACCGCCTGCTGCAGCTGGAAGTCGAACTCGATCTCGGCGAAGCGTCCGTCCACGCCGCGCGCCTGGGCGGCGGCCGCGTCCTCGACGAAACGCACCTCACCAATCAGCCCGTCACGGGTGGCGTAGGCGAAGTCGTCCCACAGGTACTGATCACCGGCGAGGTTGATCTGCGTGGTCAGGTGACGATGCCCCGGCGCCGAAATGAAGAAATGGATGTGCGCCGGACGCTGGCCATGGCGGCCCAGTTGATCGAGCAGTTCCTGGGTCGGGCCGTCCGGCGGGCAGCCGTAGCCGCTGGGCACGATGCTGCGGGCTTTGTAGCGGCCCTCGGCGTCGGTGACGATGCGCCGGCGCAGGTTGAACTCGGACTGGGTGCTGTCGAAGTAGGAGTAGGTGCCGTTGGTGTTGGCGTGCCAGAGGTCGACCACGGCGCCGGCCAGCGGCTTGCCCTGCGGGTCGAACACGCGGCCGGAGAGGAACATCACGGTACCCGCGTCCTTGCCGTCGTCCATCCGCGCTTCGCCTTCGGACAGCGGCGCGCCGGCCACGTACAGGGGGCCTTCGATGGTGCGCGGGGTGCCGCCGCCGATGCCGGCGGCTTCGTCCTGGGCGTCCAGCAGCAGGTCGAGGTAGTGCTCGACGCCGAGGCCGGCAACGACCAGACCGGCTTCCTGGCGCGAGCCAAGACGGTTGAGGTAGTCCACCGCTTTCCAGAATTCGTCGGGGGTGACGTTCATGTCTTCGATCAGTTTCGCGGTGTCCTGCAGGATGCGCAGGACGAGGTTCTTCACCCGCGGGTTGCCCGCATCGTTCAGGGCGCCACTGGCTTCTTCGAAGAACTTCTGGATGTCGGCAGTCTGGGAAATCTTCACGGTCATGATGCGATCCTCAAGTCTTGTTCTTGTGAGGTGTGCGAAAGGGAAAATCAGCGGTCGTCGGAATGGATCGAGGACGGATGGCGGCAGAGCCCGTCGACCTCGATGTCCATGTACGGAAACAGCGGCAGCTGCATCAGGGTGTCGTGCAGTTCCTCGACGCTGGCGAGGTCGAACACGCTGTAGTTGGCGTAGTGCCCGGCGATGCGCCACAGGTGGCGCCACTTGCCCTCGCGCTGCAGGCGCTGGGCCAGTTCCTTCTCGTCGGCCTTGAGCTGGGCGGCCTTCGCCGGGTCCATGTCGACGGGCAATTTCACGGTCATCTTCACGTGGAACAGCATCGGGGGTTCTCCTCTATCGGGCAGTCGGAAAGGGTTTCGAATCAGGTACGGCGGAAGCGCGCCAGGCGCTCTTCGTCGAGGGTCAGGCCCAGGCCGGGCGTGCGCGGCACGTGGAGCTGGAAGTCGCGGTAGACCGGCGCCTCGGTGACGATTTCCTCGGTGAGCAGCAGCGGGCCGAACAGCTCGGTGGCCCAGGTCAGCTTCTCCAGGGTGAGGAAGGCGTGGGCCGAGGCCAGGGTGCCGACCGCGCCTTCGAGCATGGTCCCGCCGTACAGCGCGATGCCGGCGGCTTCGGCGATCTGCGCGGTGCGCAGCACGGCGCGTGGGCCGCCGTTCTTGGCGATCTTCAGGGCGAAAATGCTGGCTGCGCCGTCGGCGGCGAGGCTGAAGGCGTCGGCAACACTTTCGATGGATTCGTCGGCCATGATCGGCGCCGGACTGCGCTGGTTCAGGCGCACCTGGCCGCTGCGATTGATCCGCGAAATCGGCTGCTCGATGAGGTCGATGCCGTTCTCGCCGAGCACCTGGCAGCCGCGGATGGCCTGGGATTCGTCCCAGCCCTGGTTGACGTCCACACGCACGCTGGCGCGCTCGCCCAGGGCCTTCTTGATCGCCACCACGTGCTTGAGGTCCTGCTCCAGCGGGTTGGCGCCGATCTTCAGTTTGAAGATGCGGTGACGGCGAATTTCCAGCATCTGCTCGGCTTCGGCGATGTCGCGGGCGGTGTCGCCGGAGGCCAGGGTCCAGGCCACTTCCAGGCTGTCGCGCACGCGGCCGCCGAGCAGCTCGCTGACCGGGAGGCCGAGGCGCTTGCCCTGGGCGTCCAGCAGCGCGCTTTCGATACCGGAGCGGGCGAAGGTGTTGCCCTTGATCGACTTGTCCAGGCGCTGCATGCAGGCATTGATGTTGCTGGCGTCCTGGCCCTTGAGCAGCGGCGCGAAGTGCGCGTCGATGTTGGCCTTGATGCTTTCCGGGCTCTCGTTGCCGTAGGCCAGGCCGCCGATGGTGGTGGCTTCGCCGATGCCTTCGACACCGTCGGAGCAGCGCAGGCGGATGATCACCAGGGTCTGCTGCTGCATGGTGTGCATGGCCAGCTTGTGCGGGCGGATGGTCGGCAGGTCGACGATGATCGACTCGATGCGTTCGATGACGGGGCTACTCATGGACGGCGTTCCGCTCCGGGATTTCTGAATGGGCCGGGCTGCTCTGCAGCGATACCCGGAAGGTCTTTTGACGGATGAAGAAGGATTGCGTCTGGCCTGCAGGGCAGTCCAATATCGTTGCCGTCTGGTTGCATACCCTGGAGGTATCATGGAGCTGCGACACCTGCGCTACTTCCGCGAAGTGGCCGGCACCCTCAACTTCACCCGCGCCGCCGAGCGCCTGCACATTGCCCAGCCACCGCTGAGCCGGCAGATCCAGCAGCTCGAAGAACTGCTCGGCGTGCCACTGCTGGAGCGTGGCCGACCGCTGCGCCTGACTGACGCCGGGCGTTACTTCCACGAGCAGACCGGCACCCTGCTGGCACAGCTGGAGAGCATCTGCCAGAGCACCCGGCGCATCGGTCGGGGCGAACGCCAGTGGTTCGGCATCGGCTTCGCGCCCTCGACGCTGTACGACGGCCTGCCCGAGCTGATCCGCGAGTTGCGCGGCGACGCCGCTCTGGAGCTGGGGCTGCAGGAAATGACCACGGTGCAGCAGGTCGAGGCGCTGAAAAGCGGGCGCATCGACATCGGTTTCGGGCGCATCCGCATCGACGATCCCGCCATTACCCAGCAGGTATTGCGCGAGGAGCCGATGGTCGCCGTGCTGCCCGCCGGGCACCGCCTGCTCGGCGCGCCGCTGAGCCTGGAGCAACTGGCCGGCGAGGACTTCGTGCTCTACCCCGCCAACCCGCGCCCCAGCTATGCCGACCACGTGCTGGCGCTGTTCGCCAACCACGGCCTGAGCGTGCGCGTTTCGCAATGGACCAATGAGCTGCAGACCGCCATCGGCCTGGTCGCCGCCGGCCTGGGCGTGGCGCTGGTGCCGGCGTCGGTGCAACAGCAGCACCGCGCCGACATCGGCTACGCCAGGCTGACCGACGCCGAGGCGGTCTCGCCGATCATCCTCAGCCAGCGCCGCGGCGACGTCAGTGCGCCGCTGCAACGCTGCCTGCAACTGATCGGCGCGAACCTGCCGTAAGTGCCTCATCGCGGCGCCTCAGCCCAGGTCGCCGCCACCCACCGGCAGGGTTACGCCGGTGATGTAGCTGGCTTCGTCGGAGGCGAGAAAGAGGATCGCGCCGACCTGTTCGTCGATGCTGCCGTAGCGTTTCATCAGGCTGCTGGCGACGGTCTGGTCGACGATCTGCTGGTACCAGAGTTTTTCCTCTTCACTCTGCTGCGCTGCGTTGCGCGGGATGCGCCGGGGCGGCGCTTCGGTGCCGCCGGGCGCGGTGGCGTTGACTCGCACGCCGCGCTCGGCGGTCTCGAAGGCCAGACACGCGGTCAGCGCATTCACCCCGCCCTTCGCCGCACCGTAGGGCACGCGGTTCACCCCACGGGTGGCGATGGACGAGACATTGACGATGGCACCCGCGCCCTGCTCCAGCATCGGCACCAGCGCGGCGCGGCAGCACCACAAAGTCGGGAACAGCGAGCGGCGCACCTCGGCTTCGATTTCGTCCTCGGCGTAGTGCTCGAAGGGCTTCGCCCAGATGGTGCCGCCGACGTTGTTGACCAGGATGTCGAGGCGGCCGAAGCGCTCGATGGCCTGGGCGACCACGCCCTGGCAGTCGGAAAAGCGCTCCAGGTCGGCGGTCAGGGTGAGCACTTCGCCGTGCTGGCCGAGGGCGTCCTGCAGCTCGTGGACAATCTCGGAGCGGTCCACGGCGATGACTCTCGCGCCCTCTTCCGCCAGCCGCTCGGCGACGCGCCGGCCGATGCCCTGGGCGGCGCCGGTGACGAGGGCGGTTTTGTTATTGAATCGGTTCATGGTGACCTCTTTTGGCATCTTCGTTTGGTCCACCACCCTCTCCCCTGCCCTCTCCCTGAAGGGAGAGGGAGCTGTCTGTGCCGGCTGACGCCATCGTTTCATCCTGCACCGAACGGTCCCCTCTCCCTTCAGGGAGAGGGTTAGGGAGAGGGGCTTTACCGGCGGAGCGCCATCAGGCCGCACTCGCCGCAAACTTCTCGAAATAGAAATTCGCCGGCGTAATGCCCTGCTCGCGGATGTACTGGCTGACCGCCTCGACCATCGGCGGCGGGCCGCAGAGGTAGATGTCCACCTCGCCATCGTTCAGGTGCGCAGGCTCGATGTGCTGGGTGACGTAGCCCTTTTGCGGGTAGCTGCTCTCGGGGCTGGCCACGCAGGCACTCCAGGTGAAGTTGGGAATGCGCGCAGCGAAGGCCTCAAGGCGGTCGATCTCCACCAGGTCGAAGTCGTGGGTGACGCCGTAGATCAGGTGCAGCGGATGCTCGCTGCCGCGCTCGGCGATCTGCTCCAGCATCGCGGTGAAGGGCGCCAGTCCCGTGCCGCCAGCCAGCAGCAACAGCGGCCGCCTGATCTCGCGCAGGTAGAAGCTGCCCAGCGGGCCGGCCAGGGACAGGGCGTCGCCGGCCTTGGCCAGGCCGGTGAGGAAGCTGCTCATCAGGCCACCCGGCACGTTGCGGATCAGGAAGCTGACCTCGCCGTCCTTCTGCAGCGAGCTGAAGGAGTAGGCGCGGCTCTGCTCGCTGCCGGGCACCTGCAGGTTGACGTACTGCCCCGGCAGGAACGCCAGCCTGCTCAGGGCCTCGCCCTTGATCGACAGCGCAATGGTGCTTTCGGAGAGCTGCCGCACCGTGCTGATGCTGGCCTCGAAACTGGCCTGGGCGGTCTTGCAGACCTGCGAGGAGGCCGGCACGCGCACCACGCAATCGCTCTGCGCGCGCATCTGGCAGGTAAGCACGTAGCCCTGCTGCGCTTCGTCCTCGGTCAGCGCGTCCTCGATGTAGTCCTGGCCCAGGTCGTAACGGCCGGCTTCGGCGAAGCACTTGCAGGTGCCGCAGGCGCCGTCGCGGCAATCCAGCGGGATATTGATGCCCTGGCGGTAGGCCGCATCGGCCACGGTCTCGCGGGGGCTGGCGTCGATGAAGCGGGTAACGCCGTCTTCGAAATTAAGGGCGATCTTGTGGTTCATGGCGTGCACCTCGGCGCCGCGCAGGCGGCGTCGCGCGCGGTGAATCCACGCGCGCAACGCACAGCCCTGACGGCGGAATCAGATGTGGTAGATGTCGATGACCTGGCGGACGTAGTCGTTCTTCAGCACGACCTTCTTCGCCTTGACCAGCAGTTGCTCGCCTCGCACATCGAGCGTGTAGAAGCTGGTGCCGAAGTAGCTGTCGACGGTCTTGTAGCGGAAGCTCAGGGTGTGCCAGTTGAAGCGCACCTGGCATTGCCCGTCGGCTTCGCCGAGCACCTCGATGTTGCTCAGGTTGTGCGAGGTGCGGGTGTCCGGCAGGGTCGCGCTGGAGCGCTCGGTCTTGATGCGGAAGACGCGGTCTTCCAGGCCGCCACGGCTGCCGTACCAGATCAGCGAGATTTCCCGCTGCGGGTCTTCGGTGAGCTGGTCGCGGTCGTCCCAGGAGGGCATCCAGAAGGTGGCGTCGGCGGCGTACAACTCCAGCCAGGAATCCCAGTCCTTGTCGTCGAGGTAGCGCGCTTCGCGGTAGAGGAAGTCGCGGACGCTCTCGTAGCGGCTCATCACACGCCCTCCTCTTTCACGGCGATGCGCTTGGCCTGCTCGGCGGCCAGTGCGTCGATCATGGTCTGCTGCCAGTACTGGTGCTGCAGCACGAACAGGCCCTCGTCCTCGGTGCGCACGCCGGACAGCGCCGGCGCCAGCTCGATCTCCCGCGCCGCGTCGTCGGCGCCATCGATCCAGTGCTTCGCCCCGCGGGACATGTCATTCCAGCCGCCGGCACTGCCCTGGTAGGCCTGCTGGCAGGAGCGGAATTCCTCCAGGTCATCCGGCGTGGCCATGCCGCTGACGTTGAAGAAGTCCTCGTACTGGCGGATGCGCTGGGCACGCGCCTCGCTGCTCTCGCCCTTCGGCGCGATGCAGTAGATGGTGATCTCGGTGCGGTTGACGTCGATGGGCCGGGCGATGCGGATCTGCGAGCTGAACTGGTCCATCAGGTAGACGTTGGGGTACAGGCAGAGGTTGCGCGAGTTCTCGATCATCCAGTCGGCGCGGGCGCGGCCATGGTCGCGGGCCAGCTCGTCGCGGCGCTCGAAGGCCGGGCGCGCCTCGGGGTTGGCCCAGCGGCTCCAGAGCAGCAGGTGGCCGTGGTCGAAGGAGTAGAAGCCGCCGCCGTGCTTGGCCCAGCCACCGGCGCTCATGGTCTTCACTTCTTCGCCGGCTTCACGCTGCTGACGCTGGTTCTGGGTGGCGGCGTAGTTCCAGTGCACGGAGCTGACGTGGTAGCCGTCTGCGCCGTTCTCGGCAGTGAGTTTCCAGTTGCCTTCGTAGATGTAGCTGCTGGAACCGCGCAGCACTTCCAGGCCTTCGGGGGACTGGTCGACGATCATGTCGATGATCTTCGCCGACTCGCCCAGGTGCTCCACCAGCGGCTTGACCTCGGCCTTCAGGCTGCCGAAGAGGAAGCCGCGGTAGGACTCGAAGCGCGCCACCTTGGTCAGGTCATGGGAGCCTTCGCAGTTGAAGCCTTCCGGGTAACCGGCCTCGGCCGGGTCCTTAACCTTGAGCAGCTTGCCGGAGTTGTTGAAGGTCCAGCCGTGGAACGGACAGGTGTAGCTGGAGCGGTTGCCGGACTTGTGCCGGCAGAGCATGGCGCCCTTGTGGCTGCAGGCGTTGAGGAAGGCGTTGAGCACGCCGTCCTTGTTGCGCGCGATGAAGACCGACTGGCGACCGATCAGGGTCGTGAGGAAGTCGTTCTTCTCGGGGATCTGGCTTTCATGGGCGAGGTAGACCCAGTTGCCTTCGAAGATGTGCTTCATCTCCAGGTCGAACAGGCGCGGGTCGGTGAACATCTCCCGCCGGCAGCGATAGACGCCTTTGGCAGGGTCTTCCTCAAGCAGCGAACGCAGGTAGTCGATACCCAGGGACATGGCCGGGGCCTCCGTTGTTATTGTTCAGGCAGGCTCAGGTTAGGGCTGGGTTTCTCAGGGCAATATCCGCTTTGTGCAGAGTGCTATCCGTTTCTTGCAGAGCTGTCCGCAGGCGGTGCTCCTACATGGAAAACCGTTATTGGGCGGTTCGCGAGCAAGCTCGCTCCTACAGGCTCAGCACCGCTTTGGCTCTGATGAGACTTCCAGAGAAATATCCGCTCGCTCCGAATGCCCCGTTCAGGAGGCCTCGTTGAAGCGGAGTTTCAGGGGTTGAGCGACATGGATGTCGCGAGAGCGGCGATGGGCCAGGGATGGCCCTTCGACGCGTGCCCCTGAAACTTCGCTTCAACGAGGGAATTTTTCGCCCCAAGCGAAAAACCGGATGTCCGGGGTGTAGGAGACAACCACATAGGTAACAAACGAGTTCAGTCACATGGGTGACACTCGCATCTTCAGATATCGC
>NZ_JALJXP010000023.1 GCF_024170165.1 Pseudomonas nitroreducens
TTTTTCGCCCCAAGCGAAAAACCGGATGTCCGGGGCAAGCCTTCTTGGTTACTTCTTCGGCGTTTGGAAGAAGTGACTCGCCCGAGGGGGCGAAATACGATATCCGCGCGCGCACCGAAGCGGCGCAGAAGAACGAACGACAACGCAGCCAACGGCGGATAACGCTGGCGCGTTATGCGCCCTACAGGGGAATGTCGGCGTAGGGCGAATAACCTGGAGCAGGTTATTCGCCGTCCCATCAGATCACTTGATATACCACCCCCACGGCTGGTCGCTGAGGTACTCGGTGACCTGCTTGGTCTCCAGGTAGTTGTCCAGTCCCCACACCCCCAGCTCGCGGCCGATGCCGCTCTGCTTGTAGCCGCCCCAGGGCGCCTGGGTGAAAGTCGGCTGCGAGCAATTGACCCAGACGATGCCGGCACGCAGGCCGCGGCTGACACGCTGGCAGCGCGCCGGGTCGGCGGACATCACTGCTGCCGCGAGGCCGAACTGGCTGTGGTTGGCCAGGCGCAGCGCCTCGGCCTCATCCTTGAAGCGGCGCACGGCGAGCACCGGGCCGAAGATTTCCTCACGCCACACGGCGCTTTCCAGCGGCGCGTCGATGAAAACCGTGGGTTCGACGAACCAGCCCTGGTCCCGATGCACCGGGCGCTTGCCGCCAGTGGCCAACTTCGCCCCATCGCGCACGCCGGCCTCGATGGCCTGCAGCACCTTGGCGTGCTGGCCGGCGCTGACCAACGGGCCGAGCAGCACGCCCGGCTCCAGACCGTTGCCGATGGTGATGCGGCGGGTTTCTTCCACCAGGCGCTCGATCAGCCGGTCATGCAGACCGTCCTGCACCAGCAGGCGCGAGGTGGCGCTGCACACCTGGCCCTGGTTCCAGAAGATGCCGAAGAGGATCCACTCCACCGCCGCCTCGACATCGGCGTCGTCGAAGACGATGAAGGCCGACTTGCCGCCCAGCTCCAGGCTGACGTTCTTGATGTCCTGGGCCGCTGCCTGCATGATCGCGCGCCCGGTCGGCACGCTACCGGTGAAGGCCAGCTTGTCCACGCCCGGATGGGCCGAGAGCGGCGAGCCGGCGTCACGGCCCAGGCCGGTGACCACGTTGAGAACACCCTTGGGCAGGCCCACGGCATCGGCGGCAGCGGCCAGCTCCAGGGAGGTCAACGGCGTCAGCTCGGACGGCTTGAGCACAGCGGTGCAACCAGCAGCCAGCGCCGGCGCAACCTTCCACGAGGCCATCAGCAGCGGGTAGTTCCACGGGATGATCTGCCCGGCCACGCCCACCGGCTCGCGCAGCACGCGGCAGGCAAAACGCTCGTCGGGCAGCGCGACCACTTCGCCCTCGTCATTCAGCCCTTCGGCCAGCTCGGCGTAGTAGTCGAAGCAGCCGATGGCGTCGTCGATATCCCACTGCGCCTCGGGCAGCGGCTTGCCGTTGTCCTGCACTTCCAGGCGGGCCAGGTCTTCGCGACGGCCACGCAGGTTGTCGGCAATGGCGCGTAGGTAGCCAGCGCGTTCCTTGCCCGAGCTGCGGCCCCACTCGCCCTCGTCGAAGGCCCGGCGCGCGGACTGCACGGCACGGTCGATATCTTCCCCGGTAGCAGCGGCGACTTCGGTCAGCACGGCCTCGCTGGAGGGTTCGTACACCTCGAAGCGGCCACCCTGCGCGGGTGCCTGCCACTGGCCATCGATATAGAGCTGGTCGCGCATGCGAAGGTCTCCTGAGCTTGTTGGAATGCTTGTGGGCCGAGCATAGGGAAATGGGCGCGGTATTGATAACGCGGGCGCCGTGCATGCGGGCACGCGCGGAGCGGCCATGCCGAGCATTTGGCACCGCGTAGGATGGGTGGAGCCTGCGATACCCATCGCCAGGGTCGCCAGCGATTGATGGGTATCGCTTCGCTCCACGCCATCCTACAAAAGCGATCCGCTCACGAAGTCGCTTTCTGCTCCAGATACGCCTTGGGCGACAGTCCCGTCTCCTCGCGGAAGCAGCGGTAGAAGGTCGACAGCGAGCGGAACCCCGCCGCCCTCGCCAGTTCGTCGATGCGCGTGACGCTGGTGGCGCCGTCGAGCTGGCCGAGCAGGTGGCGCAGGCGCAGCTGGTTCAGGTACTGGTAGAAGCTCAGGCCGAGCACCTGGTTGAGGAAGTAGGAAATCTGGTTGCGCGTGTAGCCGGTGGCCGCCGCGACCTGGGGCATGTCCAGGTCGGGGTTGAGGAATGGCCGGGTCTGCTGGAAGTACTGCTGGATGTCGCCGCCGAGCAGGCTCAGCTGCCGCGCGGAAAGCCCCAGGCGACTGTCGGCCATGCGCGGCTGCGGTTCGCTGGCGGTCTTCTCCGGCTGGCCGACCAGCGCGGCATGCTCGTTGACCCGGATGATCCGCCCGCTGCGCACGGTATAGGCTTCGGTGGCGCGGAAGGACACCAGCCCCTGGGTGCCGCGCAGGGTCACCTGGTACTGCAGGAAGGCGGTATCGCCGTCGACCCGCAAGCGGTCGGCATAGACCTGCGATTCATCCCCTGCCGCCGGCATGCTGGTCTGCAGGTAGTCGCGCAGTTCGTGCGGCGCGATCCGACGACCCTGGAAGAAATCGTTGTACTCCACCTGCGGGTCGAACAGCGCCATCAGCGCCTCGATGTCGTGGCGGCGCCAGGCCTGGTGATAACGCATCACGACGGCATGGGTTGCGGCGCTGGCCGGGTCGGGCTGGTAGGGCGTGTCTTCGAGCGTGGCGCTCCAGCCCTGTTCTTCACTCATCGCATTCCCCTGCCAGTCTCGGCCGGCTCGTTCTGTTCCGGGCGTGCCCGCAAAGAGCGGCAAGCCGTATGCCTGGGCACCCCGGAGCGATTACAAAACTCGGACGCGGCCCGAAGACCGCTTTTTCTTCCGACATTCTGCCGGAGTTTTCCGATGACATCCGCCCTTCTTGCGCACGCCACTCCCAGACCTTTCTGGCTCGACACCCTCGATCCTGCTCCCGCCGCACCGGCGCTGGAAGCAGATCGCCGCTTCGACCTGGTGGTGGTCGGCGGCGGCTTCACCGGTCTCTGGACCGCCCTGCACGCCCGCCTGCGCTGGCCCGGCGCGAGCATTGCGATCGTCGAGGCGCGTCGCTGCGGTGGCGAGGCCAGCGGGCGCAATGGCGGCTTCTGCGCGCCGAGTATTTCCCACGGTGTAGGCAATGCCCTGCGCCGCTGGCCGGAAGAAGCTGAAACCCTGGTGCGCCTGGGCCGACAGAATCTTGAAGAGTTCGAGGCGGACCTGCAGCGCTTCGGCATGAACGTGGAGTTCGAGCGTCGCGGCAAGCTCAGCGTCGCCCTGCAGCCCTGGCAGGTCGAAGGCCTGCGCGGCATGCAACGCAACTACCAGCGCTTCGGCATCGACTGCGAGTGGCTCGAAGGCGCGGAGCTGGCGCAGAAACTCGACTCGCCGCTGTACAAGGCTGGCGTGTTCGAGCCCAACTACGCGCTGCTCAACCCGGCGAAGATGGCCGCGGAGCTGCGCCGAGTGTGCATCGAGCAAGGCGTCGAGCTGTTCGAGAACACCCCGGTGCACGAGCTGCACCAGCGCGGCGACCGCCTGATGCTGCGCTGCGACCGTGGCGAGCTGGAGGCCGGGCAGATCGCCCTGGCGACCAACATCGCCCCGCCGCTGCTCAGCCACCTGAACTCCAGCGTGATCCCGGTGTACGACTACTCGCTGGTCACCCAGCCGCTGACCGACGACCAGCTGCGCGCCATCGGCTGGGTCGACCGCTACGGCATCGCCGATGCCGGCAACCAGTTCCACTACCTGCGCAAGACCGCCGACAACCGCATCCTCTGGGCCGGCTTCGACGCCATCTACCACTTCGGCAGCCGCCGCGACGAGGCCCTGACCCAGCGCCCGGAAAGCTTCCAGCGCCTGGCCGAGCAGTTCCGCGAGGCTTTCCCGCAGCTCGGCCCGATCGAGTTCAGCCATGCCTGGGGCGGCATCATCGACACCTCGGCGCGCACCACGCTGTTCACCGGTTGCGTGCTCGGCAACCGTGTCGCCTACGCGCTGGGGTTCACCGGACAGGGCGTGGCGGCCAGCCGCTTCGCTGCGCTGAACATGCTCGACCAGCTGGGCGGCGAAAGCACCGAACGCACCCGACTGCGCATGACCTCGCAGAAACCCTTCCCCTTCCCGCCCGAGCCGCTGCGCTATCTCGGTGTGCGCCTGGCCCAGCGTTCGCTGGCCAAGGAAGACCGCACCGGCCGCCGCGACCTGCTGCTCAAGACCTGCGATGCCTTTGGCGTCGGTTTCGATTCCTGATGGAGAACTTCATGTCCACCCTGCCCCGCCACGTCATCGACTTCGCCAACCCCGAGCTCGCCCCGCAGGAGCGCGAAATCAACGACCCGGCCATCGTCGATGCGCCGTACCGGAGCCGCAGCTGGCGGCACTTCAGCGCCCCGGAAAAGAACGCCATCGCCGGTATCTGGGAAGCCGGCGTGCACCTGGAACGCTGCGAGTGCGATTACGACGAGCTGTGCCACATCCTCGAAGGCAGCGTACGCCTGACCGACGCCGACGGCGTGGCGAAGACCTTCGGGCCAGGGGATTCGTTCGTGGTGGCCGCGGGCTTCAAGGGCACCTGGGAAAATCTCACGCCGGTGCGCAAGGTGTATTTCATTCTCGGTTGAGCGACGGACTCGCAGGCTACGTAGGAGCGGCTGACTATTGCGCAGCGTGCGCGGTCAGCGATGTTCCGGAACGCCGGCCAGCCGTACGTCCCCCCAAGCTCCACAACCGTTTGAAAGGGCTATAACTAGCGAAACGAAACGGCAGGTCAGCCAGGACCACCCCTGATACGACCGCCCCTGATGGCCCTTTACCTATCCCCGGATCAGGCTTCCCCGGCCTGATCGGCGCCTGCGGCGCGGAGCGGTTTGATGAGTTCCACCACCTGGCGCTGGGCTCGCAGGAGCCTTCCTGGCTGCATCGGACTGGCATTGCTGGTCGCGCCGCTGTATGCCAGCGCCCTGTACCGCTGCCAGGCCCGCGACGGGACCGTCAGCCACACCAGCCACGCCGTTGCCGGCGCCCGCTGCACGCTTCAACACGGCAAGGCCAGCCAGGCCGGCACCAGCGCCAGGTCCAGGGCCGCACCAGCGCCCGAGCACGGGGACGATCCGGGCGCAGGGCGGGTTCGGGTGTACACCTTCGTCCACAAGGGCGTGCGCCAGTATGTCAGCCGCCGCCCGGTCGGGATCTCTGCGCGGGTCGATGTGATCGATGTGTACTACATCAAGGGCTGCTACCTGTGCATGGCGCCGAAGGACTTCAACGTCGCCACGCTGCGCCTGGACACCCGCTCCTACCGGCGGGAAATCGAGTCGGCCTCGACTCGCTACGGCGTCGACCAGGCGCTGGTCCGTGCAGTGATCCATGCCGAATCGGCGTTCCAGCCCAACGCCATTTCCATCGCCGGCGCCCAGGGGCTGATGCAGTTGATGCCCGACACCGCCGAGCGCTTCAACGTCAGCAACCCCTTCGATGCGCGGCAGAACATTCGCGGCGGCGTGCGCTACCTGGCCTGGCTGCTCAAGCGCTTCAACGGCAATCAGCGGCTGGCGCTGGCCAGTTACAACGCCGGTGAGATGACCGTCGACAAGTACAACGGGATACCGCCCTACGCCGAGACGCAAACCTACGTCGCTCGCGTGCAATCGCTGACCGAGCGTTATCGCAACCATCGCTGAAGGGGCTGGTTCGGCGTTGGTTCGCGAGCAAGCTCGCTCCTACAAAAGAGCACACCGGCGCTTCCAGGGCCTGCAGGAGCGGACGCTGTCCGCGATGGGCTGGCCGTGCTCCATGGTCGGCGGGAGCGGTGGCGAATCGATCGCGGACGGAGTCCGCTCCTACGCTGCCTCTACCCCCGGCGTAGGGCGCATAACCTGGAACAGGTTATCCGCCGGGCAATCCGCGGCGGATAACGCTGGCGCGTTATCCGCTCTACCGGTCAGCCCGACCCTGCCAGAGCTGATGGCTCAAGCGAACCTCCACCCCGCCGTCGCCAGCCGGGTATCCAGCCCGGCGAGATCGGCCTCCACCCGCGCCGCCGGTTCCGGCATGTACGCCAGCGGATCGGGCAGCGTGGACGGCTGGCCAAGGAAGCCTTCGGTCGCGGCATGCAGGCAGTAGGCGCTGTAGGCCGGGTTGTAGCCGCCTTCCTGCACCACCAGCAGGCGTCCCTGGCAGAGTTCGTCGGCCAGCGCGCGGGCGCGGCGGGCCAGGCGGTTGAAGCCCTGCATGGTCACCAGTTGGCGGCCATTGGGGTCGAACTGCGAGGCATCCAGGCCGTTGGCGATGATCAGCAGGTCCGGCTTGAAGGCGCGCAGCGCCGGCTCGACGAAGCGGCTGAAGACCATTTCATAGAGCTGGTCGCCCGAGCCCATGGGCAGCGGCAGGTTGAGGTTGCTGCCCAGCCCGGCGCCGTAGCCGCGCTCGTCCGCCGCTCCCGATTGCGGGTGACTCGGGCCCCAGGCGCCATGGTCCATGTGCAGGGACACGGTGAACACCGACGGATCGTCGTAGAAACCTTCCTGGGTGCCATTGCCGTGGTGCACATCCCAGTCGACGATGGCGACACGCTCCAGTCCCGCGGCCTGCGCGGCGCGCGCGGCAACCCCGACGTTGTTGAAGAAGCAATAGCCGTCGGCCATGGCCGGTGCGGCATGGTGGCCCGGCGGACGCACCAGGGCCATGGCCGGGTTGCCGGTGGCCAGCACGCTTTCCAGCGCCAAAAGGCTGGTGCCGGCGGCGGCCAGCAGGCCGGCGAGGCTACCGGCGGACATCAGCGTGGTGCTGCTGAAGCGCTTGCCCTGGGCATCGGCCTCGAAGATGCCGCGCAGGTAATCGGCATCGTGGAAGCGCAGCAACTCCTCTTCGCTGGCGTGGCGGCCTGCGTGCCAGCGCAGCGAGTCGGCAACCGGGCCGCGCTGGAGGATGGCGCGCATGTTGAGCAATCGCGGATTGCTCTCCGGATGCAGCAGCTGCTCGGCCAGCAGGTCGCTGGGCGGCGCTTCGAACACGCCGGCGGCGGTGTCATGACGCAGCACGTCGTCGTGCCAGAAAATATCCATCGTGTGACTCATCGGAAACCCTCGGACTTCATCACTGCGCCCGCAGGCGCAGACACGCAACACGGACTCGCCCCCGGCCGGCGCAGCGCCGCCGGGAGCGCTCCTCCATCAGTCGATGATCGTCAGTTCCGGCGGCAGTTCGGACAGGCTCGCCGAGCCCTTCTCGCCGCACAGCACGGTGTCGCCGAGCTTGATCCCGAAGCCCTCGTTGTACAAGGACAGGTTCGGTTCGATAGAGAACGACATGTTCGGCTGGAACACGTGGTCGTCGGCCTCGTCCACCATCATCGCTTCCAGCCAGGTCGGCGGGTAGGCCAGGCCGAGGCTGTAGCCGATGCGGTGCACGCGGGTGCGCGACAGGTCGATGCGGTCGAGGATCTGGTTGCACACGCGGTTGGCCTCGCCCACCGGGGTGCCCGGCTTGGCGATCTCGATGGCGGCGTTGAAGGCCTCGGTGAGCAGGGTCGCCACTTCCTTCACGCGCGGGCTGGGTTTGCCGATCACCGCGGTGCGCATGAGGATGGCGTGGTAGCGGTTGCACACGCCGGCGTGTTCGAGAATCACCACATCGCCGTGGCTGATGGTCTGGCGGTGCGGCATGGCGTGGGTCATGGTGCTGCGGCGGCCGGTGGCGCACATCGGGCTGATCGCCGAGTACTCGCTGCCGGCGCGGCCCAGGGCGTTGGCGACGATGCCCGCCACTTCCACTTCGGAGATGCCCGGACGCAGCGCCTCGAAAGCGGCCAGCATGCCCTGGTCGGCCATGCGCGCGGCGCTGCGCTGGTACTCGATTTCCTCGGCGGTCTTGATCAGGCGGTTCTCGGCGACCAGGGGGCCGGCGTCCTCGAAGCGCGCTTCGGGCAGGTAGCCCAGCAGCGCGTTGTACTGCGCCGGGGAGAAGGTCGAAGCGGTCATTTCCAGGCCGATGCGCGCCTGGGACAGGCCGGCCTGGGCGAGCACGTCGGCGACGATCTTCAGCGGGTCCTGCTTGGCGATGTCATAGAAGATCGCCTCGTTGATGCACGACAGCTCCCAGGTGCAGGGCTCTTCGCTGGTGCGGGTGAGGAACACCGGCTCGGCCAGCTTCGGCGAGATGATCAGCGCCTGGTACCAGAGGAAGCCCAGGCTGTCGAAGCCGGTGAGGTAGTTGATGTTGTCCGGGTAGTTGACCACCAGGGCATCCTGGCCACGATCGGCCATGCGGCGTTTGACGGCTTCGACGCGTTGACGGTAGGTGCGCGCGGGGAAAGCGGTAAGCATGGGGATTCCCTCCTCAGGGACAAGGTGCAAGCGACAGGCAGTTCGGACGGCGGCCATCGGGCAGCCAGAGGTGGATCGGTTGAAGCGAAATCAGGACGGCGGTGGCTGTCGGCGCTCCAGGTACATACGCAGCAGCATCACCGCCAGGGTGAGGACGATCATCAGGGTGGACACGGCGGCGATCGCCGGGTCGAGGTTGTAGCGCAGGCCATCCCAGATGCGCTTGGGCAGCGTCACCACGTTCAGGCCGCTGGTGAACAGGGTCACCACCACTTCTTCCCAGCTCATCACGAAGCCCATGAAGAAGCCGCCGAGGATGCCGCCGCGCACATTGGGCAGCAGCACGTGCCAGAGCGTCGGCCAGAGCCCGGCGCCGAGCGAGCGCGAGGCCTTGTACAGGCTCTGGTCGAGCCGCGCATAGGCCACCAGCAGGGCGATCACCGAGTACGGCAGCGCCATCAGCAGGTGCCCGAAGCCGACGCCCAGCAGGTTGTCGAGAATGCCCAGGCGCGCGTCGAGGTAGTAGATCGACATGGCCGAGACCACCTGCGGGACGATCATCGGCAGCAGCACGATCAGGGTCAGCACGGTACGGAAGCGCCGCTGCAGCCAGATACCGGTGGCGAACAGGAAGGCCAGCGCGGTAGACAGCGCACCGACCACCAGAGCCAGGCCAAGGCTCTGCAGAATCGATACCAGCCAGGCGCCGTCGAACAGCGTTGCGTAGTGGCGCAACGACCAGCCACCATCCGGGAAGGCCAGGTAGCGCTGGTTGCCGAACGACAGCGGCACGATCACCAGGATCGGCAGCAGCAGGAACAGCGCGGACAGCAGCAGCGCGGCCCAGGACAGCCAGCGCCCCAGCGGCGGGCGCGGCAGTTGCGGCTTGCCCGGCTTGGGCATGGCGGAGACGAAGGTTCCCTGCGGGGTCACAGCTCAGTCCTCCCGAGCAGGCGGCGGAAGCCGATGAGTTGTCCGAACAGCAGCGCGCAGCCCACCACCAGCAGCATCAGCACGATGCTCAGCGCCGCGCCCAGGCCCCAGTTGGAGAGCTGGAACATCTGCACGTAGATGTACTCGGCGAGCATTGCTGCTTTGCCGCCGCCCAGCAGCGCCGGGGTGACGAAGCAGCCGAGGCTGAACACGAAGACGATGGCCGACGCGGCGACCACCCCCGGCAGGGTCAGCGGGATGAAGATGTCCTTGAGCGTCTGCCAGTGGCTGGCGCCCAGGCTGCTGGAGGCGCGCAGCAGGCTGTCGTCCACCTGTTTCAGCGAGGACAGCAGCGGCAGCACCGCGTACGGCACCATGAAGTGCACCATGCCGATCAATGCGCCCAGCTCGTTGCGCACCAGCGGCGGCGGCGCATCGAACCAGCCGGTGGCCATCAGGCCCTGGCTGACCAGCCCACCGTTGCGCAGCAGTACCAGCCAGGCGAAGGCGCGGATCAGCATCGACAGCCAGAACGGCAGCAGCACGAACAGCTCGATCAGCTGGCGGCCGCGCGGCGTCGCGAAGCGCCAGCGGTAGGCGATCAGGTAGGCGATGGCGACGCTGATCGCGGTGGTCAGCAGGCAGATGCGCAGGGTGCGCCAGATCACCGCCTGCAGGTTGGCGTTGTCGGCGATGGCCGCGTAGTTCTGCGTGCCCCACTCCGGCAGGCTGAAGCTCCAGCCGAGCACGCCGAGAGTCGGCAGCAGGTAGCCGACCACGACGAGTACCGGCAGGGGCAGGATCAGCAGGCCGTAGACCGGCAGCACGCTCGGTGCGAAACGTCCCATCTCAGCCACCGATCAGCGCGAGGTAGCGCTCCAGAGTTTCGCCGTAGTGTTCGGCGTGCCACTTGTTGTTCAGCGACACCTGCTTCTTCAGGTTGTCCGGCGCAGTCGGGTTGATCGCCTGCAGCTGGGCGCTGAGCAGGTCGTTGGCCTTCAGGTTCACCGGGCCCATGTTGTAGACCTCCATGAGCTTGGCCTGCACCTCGGGGCGCAGCGCGTAGGCGATGAAGTCCATCGCCGCCTTGGCGCCGGCCGGGTTGTTCCTGGGCACCATCCACACCGAGGGCGAGACGATGCCGCCGTCGAAGCTCCAGTCGATCTTGCCGGCGGTGTCGTTCTTCACCAGCTCGGCGCGGGTGTGCCACATCTGCGCCATGCTCACCTCGCCATCGCGGATCAGCTGCTGCGATTCGGCGCCGGTGGACCAGTGGGTGGCGATGTGCGGCAGCAGCTCCTCAATCTTGCGCAGGGCGCGGTCCACGTCCAGCGGGTAGAGCTGCTCCGGCGGCACGCCGTCGGCCAGCAGCGCGCATTCGAGGTTGGCGCTCATCCACTTGTAGAGGGTGCGCTTGCCCGGGTATTTCTTCACGTCCCAGAAGTCGGCCCAGGACCTGGGCGGGTTCTTGCCGAACTGCTCGTGGTCGTAGCCGATCACGTAGCTGTAGGTGTAATTGGCGAGGCCGAAGTCATGCACGTCGCCGTAGCCGATCAGCGACTTGTCGACGATGCCGTAGTCGATGGGGGTGAGGAACTTGTCCTTGCCCAGCCGGTAGGACGAGTACATCTCGCCGTCGCACACGTCCCAGCGCACCGCCCCGCTGCTCACCTGGGTCTTCAGCGCGCCCTCGGTGGGGCCACTGCCGTCCACTTTCAGGGTCAGCCCGGAAGCCTGGTCGAAGCCGCCGAAGCTCTTCTCGAAGGCCGGCACCGCATCGCCGCCCCAGTTGGCCAGCACCAGGCTGCCGCCGGCGGCGAAAGCCCGACCACCGGCGCCGAACGGCAGTGCGCTGGCGGCGGCGAGCAGCAGCAGGCTACGGTTGAAATCGCGGCGGCTGATGCCGGCGCGCTCGCCCTTCTGGGCGGCGATTTCGATGGCGTCTTCGATGAAGCCTTGGCCTGCTTTTACAGAGTCGCTCATGTGATTGCTCCCCGATCGTTTGTTTTCGTTATGGGTTTGTCAGGCGGACAACAGGTGGCAGTGCTGCGGCGACCAGCTGCACCAGTAGCGCTGGCCGCTGCGCAGGCTGCCCAGCAACGGGTGCGATACCGGCAGGCGCAGGTCGAGGCGATCGCCCTGCTCCAGGGTCAGTTCGAGGTTGACGTGTGCACCCTGGTAAGTCGCAGGACCCGCGGTGGCGCAGAGGCCGTTGTCGCGGCCGGCGTCCTGCAGCGGGCGCAGGTCGATGTGCTCCGGGCGCACCGCCAGCCAGCTCTTGCCGCCCTGGCCGGCATTGGGCGTATTGGCCACGCGCAGGTGCTGGCCACGGAAATCGCAGAGCGTGGCTTCGGCTTCGCGACCGACCACGCCGACCTCCAGCAGATTGGTGTCGCCGAGGAAGTTGGCGACGAAGCGGCTGGCCGGCCGTTCGTAGACCTCGCGCGGGGTGCCGACCTGCTCCAGGCGGCCCTTGTTGAACACGGCGATACGGTCGGACAGCGCCAGGGCTTCTTCCTGGTCGTGGGTGACGAAGACGAAGGTGGTGCCGAAGTCCTTGTGCATGCGCGCCAGCTCGCCCTGCATCTCCTGGCGCAGGCGACGATCGAGGGCGGACAGCGGTTCGTCGAGCAGCAGCAATTTCGGTTTGAACACCAGCGCGCGAGCCAGCGCCACGCGCTGCTGCTGGCCGCCGGAGAGCTGGCTGATGCCGCGTTCGCCCATACCGGCCAGGCCGACGCGCTCCAGCACCTCGGCAACCCGGCGCTCGATCTCCGCGCCCGGCACCTTGCGGATGCGCAGCGGGTAGGCAACGTTCTGCGCCACGCTCATGTGCGGGAACAGCGCATAGCCCTGGAACACCACGCCGAATTCACGCTGGTCCGGCGACAGGTGCGTGATGTCGCGGCCGTCCTGCTCGATGCGCCCTTCGCTGGGTTCGACGAAGCCGGCGAGCATCATCAGCGTGGTGCTTTTACCCGAGCCCGAAGGGCCCAGCAGCGTGAGGAATTCGCCCTGGCGGATGCTCAGGCTGAGGTCGCTCAGGACCTGCAGGTTGCCGTAGCGCTTGCCCAGGCCGAGCAGGTCGACGAAATGCTGCATGGCGGATCTCCAGCCGTTTTTTCTTGTTGATCGGTGTTGGCTTGGGCTCATCTTCTGTGCAAATTTAACTAACGACAATTCAATAGATTTCCACCTGAATCGTTAGTCAAATTCACACAAGAAGGTCCTTCATGCGTCAGAACAGTGCGTTTCGCATGCCGTCGCTCATCGCCCTGCGCGCTTTCGAGGCGCTGGTCCGCCAGGGCAGCATCAGCCGCGCGGCGCTGGAGCTGCACGTCACCCACGGGGCGGTCAGCCACCAGGTGAAGAAGCTCGAGGAAGAACTGGGCATGGCGCTGGTGGAGCGCCAGGGCAAGGGCGTCAAGCTGACTCCGGCCGGGCGTCAGCTGAGCCAGCAGATCAGCAGCGCCTTCGACCAGCTGCGCGACATCCGCCGCGCCCTGCCCACCGAGGAACCGGCCGGCGAGCTGCGCATCGCCTGTGCCCCGGCGCTGCTGGCGCGGGTGTCATCGCTGCTGGAGAAATTCCTGCGCAACTACCAGGAGGTCGCCCTGCACCTGCTGCCGATGAGCAGCGACCTGGGCGAGGCGGACATGGTGATCTCCTTCGGCGAAACGCACATCGAAGGCCAGCGCTTCGCCGCGCTGGGTGACATCCGCTACTTCCCGGTGTGCAGCCCGCGCCTGCTCAACACCCAGGAACACCTGCGCAAACCCCGCGACCTGGCGCGCCAGGTGCTGCTGCATGAGGACGACGGCTTCGACTGGAGCCGCTACTTCCTCGCCGCCGGGGTGCCCGGCCTGCAGGCGCGGCAAAACGTCTTCCTGCCCGACGCCTACCTGACCATCCGCGCCGCCGTGGCCGGTGGGGGCGTGACCATCAGCGACCACATTCTTGCCGGTGAGGAGCTGCATCAGGGGCGGCTGGTGCGGCTTTTCGACATCGACTTTCCGGCGCCCCACCCCTACTTCCTGATCATCCCGCCCCATGGCAACCAGGCGCTGGCGCGGGAATTCGCCGACTGGCTGCTGCATGAGCTGGAGGCGATTCCGGCGTTTGATTGAAGTCGGGAGGTCCTCTGCGCTCTGGAGGCAATCACGGACGAAGTCCGCTCCTACGGCTCAGGCTCGGCGTTTCCCTGTAAGTGCCGGCGTTGAGCGGTTCGCGAGCAAGCTCGCTCCTACGAAGAGCCGGACCCAAGCCTCGCTCTGGCTCTGGCTCTGGCTTTCAAAAGACTTCCAGAGAAATGACCACACGCGCCGACTGCCCCGTTCAGGAGGCCTCGTCGAAGCGGAGTTTCAGGGGTTGAGCGGCATGGATGCCGCGAGAGCGGCGATGGGCCAGGGATGGCCCTTCGTCGGGGGACGCCTAGTTCGTGCCCCTGAAACTTCGCTTCAACGAGGGAATTTTTCGCCTAAGCGAAAAACCGGATGTCCGGGGCAAGACCTTTGCCTACTTTGGGTCGTTTGCCAAAGTAGGTCGCCCGAGGGGGCGAAACACAGAGTCCACGCGCACACCAAAGCGACGCGGAACACCCGTGCCAAAGCAGCAAACCGGCAACACCAGAACAGAAGGAACCGCCGGCCCTGCCGGCGGATCGCGGGCATGGCCCGCTCCTACAGGGGAGACCCATCGTTTGGCGGTTGGCTCAGAGCTTTTTCCCGCCCAGCAGGAAGTGCGACAACGCCGGAATCAGAATCAACGCCCCGAGCATGTTCCACAGGAACATGAAGGTCAGCAGAATCCCCATGTCGGCCTGGAACTTGATCGGCGACCAGGCCCAGGTGATGACACCCGCCGCCAGGGTCACGCCAACCAGAGCGACCACCTTGCCGGTAAAGGCCACGGCCTGCTGATAGGCCACCGACAGCGGCAACCCGGCGCGCTGCATCTGCAATTGCACACTCAATAGATACAACGCGTAGTCCACCCCGATCCCCACGCCCAGCGCGATCACCGGCAGCGTGGCGACCTTGACGCCGATGCCCATCATCACCATCAGCGCCTCGCAGAGGATCGACGTGAGCACCAGTGGCAGCAGCGCCACCAGGGTCGCGCGCCAGCTGCGGAAGGTGATCAGGCAGAAGATGCCCACCGCCGCGTAGACGTAGAACAGCATGCGGTGGTTGGCCTCGCGCACCACGCGGTTGGTCGCGGCCTCGATCCCGGCGCTGCCGGCAGCCAGCAGGAACTGGCGGTCCGGCGTGCTGTTGGCACGGGCGAAGTTCTCGGCGATGCCGGCCACTTCGTCGAGGGTCTGCGCCTTGTGGTCCTTGAGGAAGGCGATCACCGGCATCAGCGAGCATTCGGTGTTGAACAGCTCCGGGGTGTTCACCGAGGCCTGCTGGGCAGCGTAGTTGAGCACGTCCTGGTTGCGCTGCAGGCTGGCGAACTTGGGGTTGCCCTCATAGGTGCCGGCAGTGATCTGCCGCACCGCGTTGACCAGCGAGGTGGTGGCCTGCACGCCTTCATGCTGTTGCAGCGCCCAGCCCAGGCGATCGGCAAGGATCAGCGTGCGGTAGTTCAGGCAGCCTTCCGGGGCGGTCTTCACCATTACCGCGAAGAGGTCGCTGGAGAGCGCGTAGTGGCTGGTGATGTAGGCGTTGTCGCGGTTGTAGCGCGAGTCGGCGCGCAGCTCCGGGGCGCCGGCGTCGAGGTCGCCGATCTGCAGGTGCTGGCTGACCAGCAGTCCGCCGGCGCCCAGCAGCGCGGCGATGATCAGGGTGACGCTGGCCCAGCGGCGCTGGGTGAAGCGGTCCAGCAGGTCCCACAACTTGCCCAGGCCGGCATGCTGGTCCGCCTGACGGTCCTCACGCAGGGCACGTGCAGCGGCCTTCGGGCTGACGCCAACGTAGGACAGCGCCACCGGCATCATCAGCAGCGAGGTGAAGATCAGCACTGCCACGCCAATGCTGGCGGCGATGGCCAGGTCCTGGATCACCGGGATGTCGATCAGCATCAGCACGGCGAAGCCCACGGCGTCCGACAGCAGCGCGGTGACGCCGGCCAGGAACAGCCGGCGGAAGGTGTTGCGCGCGGCCACCTGCTTGTGGGTGCCACGGCCGATGTCCTGCATGATGCCGTTCATCTTCTGGGTGGCGTGGGACACGCCGATGGCGAAGATCAGGAACGGCACGAGGATCGAGTACGGGTCCAGCGCGTAGCCCAGCCAGGCCACCAGGCCGAGCTGCCAGACCACCGCCAGCAGCGAGCAGCCGATCACCAGCAGGCTGCTGCGCAGGCAGCGGGTGTAGAAGAGGATGATGACGAAGGCGGTAACCACCGCCAGGCCGAAGAACAGCATCACCCGCACCAGACCTTCGATCAGGTCGCCCACCAGCTTGGCGAAGCCGATCACGTGCAGGCGCACCGGGCCCTTGCCCTCCTCGCCGGCGGCGAAGGCGCGGGCGTCGCCCAGGTATTCGTACTTCAGGCGCAGGTCGTCGAGGGCGCGGGAGAATTCGCGGTAGTCGATGCCCTTGCCGGTGGCCGAGTCGCGGTCCAGCAGCGGCACCACCAGCATGCTGGAACGGAAGTCGTTGCCCACCAGGCTGCCGACGATGCCGGCACGGGCGATGTTCTGGCGCAGCTGGCCGATGGCCTCGGGCTTGCCGTCATAGCCGTCGGGCATCACCGGGCCGCCCTGGAAGCCTTCCTCGGTGACCTCGGTCCAGCGCACCGCCGGCGACCACAGCGATTTCATCCAGGCACGGTCGACGCCGTGGCTGAGGAACAGCTGATCGCTGATCTGCCGCAGACTGTCGATGTAGGCCGGGTCGAAGATGTCGCCGCTGGGGTTCTCCACCACTACCCGCACCGAGTTGCCCAGGCCACGCAGCGCGGCACGGTTGTCCAGGTAGTTGCGGATGTAGGGATCGCTGTGCGGGATCATCTTCTCGAAAGCCGGACGCATCTCCAGACGGGTCACGGCCATGTAGCCCAGCACCACAGTGACCAGCGCGATCAAGGCGATGAACAGCGCGCGGTGGTTGAAAACCAGACGCTCCAGCAGGTTCCCGCTGTGGGTGTCAAAGTCCCGCAGTTCGCGGACTACAGGCATCTCGCCTTGCTTCAGGTCGACCATGAGGCTGTCTCTCTATCTCTTGTTCTTATGGTTCTTGAACGGGTGAAACGCCGCTGCGCTCAGCGCACCGGCATGGCGTTCTCGCGTACGCCGCGTGTGCCCACCAGCAGCAGCCGGCCGGGTCCGGCCACGGCGCCATTGACGGGCAGGCGCTCGGCCAGATCCAGCGGTTTGAAGCTGGCACCGCTGTCATCGCTGATCAGCCCCTGGCCGGCCTGGCTGAACAGATACAACCGGCCATTGGCGTCGAAGCTGGCGGCGGTCAGGCTCACCGGCAGGCCAGTGTCCACCGCGCTCCAGCTTTCGCCGTTGTCGAGACTGCGGATCGCGTGGCCGCGCAGGCCGTAGGCGAACACCAGGCCGGGCCGCGCGATGACGCCGAAGAAGCTGCCGGCATAAGGCGATTGCAGGGCGACGAAGCGCTCAGCCTGATGATCCAGGCGCAGCAGCAGGCCCTGCTCGCCGACGATGAACAGGTCATCGCCGTTGGCCGTGATGGCGGTCAGGTGCAGCGCCTGCGGGTTGTCGATGCGGTGGTTCCAGGGTTCCCAGGTACGGCCGCCGTCGCGGGTGTGCAGGATCAGGTTGAAGGCACCGACCACGAAGCCTTCCTTCGCGTCGCGGAACCACAGGTCGAGGAACGGCTTGTCGGCGCCCTCCTCCTGGTAGCGGCGCGCCTGGTCCAGCCAGGTGGCGTTGTCCGGCTGCGGGTGGGCGGCGTAGTAGTCGAGCATCAGCTGGCCGATCTGCCGGCCGTCGAGCTGGCGCTCCCAGTGCTTGCCGCCGTCGGCGCTGTGCAGCACCACGCCGTCGTGTCCCACCGCCCAGCCATCCTGTGGCGTGGGGAAGCGCACGGCGGTGAGGTCGGAGCTGACCGGCACCTCGGCCTGCAGCCAGCTGGTGCCGCCGTCATCGGAATAGAGAATGTGGCCGCGCTGGCCGACGCTCACCAGGCGCTTGTCGACGCGGGTGACGGCCAGCAGCGGCACATGGCAGGGAGCGGCGCTGTGGGGCGCCGGCTGGTCGAGTACATCGACGAACGCTGCGACCGTTCCGCCGGCTTGAGCGCCGCCCGCCAGAAGCAAGGCACCCAGGGCAATCAGGCGCTTGAAGGGGATCTGCATGGTGCTTTCCTCACAACTCTCTTCGCATCTGTTCCTGCAGCTTTCGCTGCAGGAGCCGCGGCGGCCCCGCTTTGCCTCAAGCCGGGCCGCCGCGTCCCTGGTCAGCGAATGCCGCTACCGGCCAGCGCTTCGGGGGACCACTGGGTCTTGGCCAGCGGGTCGATGTAGCTGATGCCGCCGTACGGGCCGACGACGCCGTTGATGTTGTAGGAGCCGGCAGTCAGGTCGTAGATCATGAACGGCGTGGCGTCCGGGATGCGCTTGTCGTAGCTCTGGCTGAGGAAGGCGAAGGAGCCGCGATAGAGCTGGCCGCGGGCGTCGTACTGGTCGGAGGCCAGGGCCACCCAGCTGTCTTCGTCGAGGTAGAAGCGACGCTTGGCGTAGATGTGCCGCGCGCCGGATTTCAGGGTGCCTTCGACGACCCACACGCGGTGCTTCTCCCAGCGCACGTAGTCAGGCGAGAGGTGGTTGGGCGTGACCACCGGCTTGATATCGCTGGCGTAGGTCAGGCGGTAGGTGTTGTAGGGCACGATCATTTCCTGCTTGCCCACCAGCTTCCAGTCGTAGCGGTCCAGCGCGCCATTGAAGACGAACACGTCGTCGTAGGTGCCGGCACCGGCCATGCCGGGGTTCGGGGTGTCGTAGGCCAGGTTCGGCGCCAGCTTCACGCGGCGCTGGCCGGGCAGGTACTGCCAGGCGCGGCGCGGCTGCTGCAGCGGGTTGGCGGCGTCCTTGAGCATCATCGCCTCGCCGGCGCGACGAGCCGGGCCGCTGTAGTAGAGCTTCATCTGGTAGTAGACCTCGGAGCCCTTCACCGGCTGGGTGAGGTCTTCGTACACCGGGTAGTTGATGAAGGCCTGGCCGGTGGTGGCGAGGTTGGCGCTGCCGGAGGCATCGACGTTCCAGGAGTCGTACTTGGCCTTGATGTTCACGCCCTGGTAGCGCAGCAGGAAGTTCCACATCGCCTCGGCGCCGGTCTTCGGGATCGGGAACGGCACGCCCGGCAGTGCGTTGTCGATGGCGGTGCCGCCTTCCAGGGACTGCGCGGTGACAGCGTTCTTCTTGCTGTTCTCCAGCACGGTGTCCGGCAGCGCGGCGCTGCGGTGGGTCGGGTAGACATCGACGCGGAAGGTCGGATAACGCTTGGCCAGCTCGACGGTGGTGGCCGACAGTTCATTCTTGTACTGGTCGACGTTCTTGCCGTCGATCACCAGCAGCGGCTTGTCGCTGGCGTACGGGTCCGGGCGCATGCTGTCGCCAGCCTTGAAGCTGGCCGGGGCGGTGGTCAGGCCGCCGGCATAGGCGGGAATCGAGCCATCGCTGCTGGCGGCTTTCTCGGCGCCGACCAGGGTCAGGGTGCTGCCCAGCTGGGCGGCGTCCTGCGGGGAAACGGCGGCCTGGGCCAGACCGCAGAGGGTCAGGCCAAGGGCGGTGGCGATCAGGGTGGGCTTGAAGTTCATGCTGTTTTTCTCCTGCTTCGAAAGCGAAGCCTGGGGTGAAATCAGAAGGTGGCCTTCAGGGAAGCGGTGACCATGCCGCGGTCCTTCAGCAGGGGCGCGAGGCCGCCTTGCGAGGTGATCTGGCCGGGGATGCACTGGTACTGGCCGTTGGCGCCGGGGGTGTTGTTGTCGCGGCCGCTCTCGCAGGTATCGAAGGGGCCGAAGGCGTCGACGTATTTCAGGTCCAGGCGGTATTTCTGGTGGAAGTCCGCTGCCACGCCGACCGAGTAGCTGCCGGCGTCTTCGTTGCCGCCCAGCTGCACCGCCGAGTTGCCGTGCAGGCCGACGTTGTAGGCCACCGGCATGGACAGATCGACGCCCGGGAAGGCCTGGTACCAGGTCGGGGTGAAGTTGGCGGACATGGCGTAGGCGTTGGTGGTGACCTTGTCGACGCCGTGGTAGCTGGAGTCGCCCTTGAAGGTCTGCTCGCCTTCGGTGACGTCGATCAGGTGCGTCAGGGTGCCTTCCACCGCCAGCGACGAGGCGTCCCACAGCGGCGTGGCGCCGAAGGTCACCAGGCCGTTGAGCACGACGTGGAAGGTCTTGCCGCGGGCCAGGCCGGTGTCGCCATCGCTGGGCATCTCGCCGATCAGGTTGGCGCCGTTGATCGCGCCGCGCTTGGCCGCCGCGTAGAGGGTGGAGTTGACCGTGGTGAAGTTGCTCGCCAGCGGCATGTTCTCGCGGTAGTTCAGGTCCATGCCGACGCTCACGCCGGCGATTTCCTTGGACAGGCTGATGCCGTAGATGTCGATGTCGTCGGCGTAGGCGGTGACGTAGTTCATCCCCTGCAGGCCGGCGAGGCCAGGCTTGTGCAGGTTCGGCGCATCCACCAGCACCGCCGGCAGGGTGTCGGAGGTCTTGCGGTAGTAGAAGCCCAGGGTGCCGTCGAGCCACTCCGGGCTCCACTTGGCCATCAGGCCGAAGTCGCCGGTGTTGTCCGGCTCGCGGTCATGGCCGCGCGGTGCACCATAGAAGGCGTTGAGCGCCGGCAGCGGCAGCCAGAAGACGTTGCCGCCGTCGTTGAGCATGTCGTAGGGCCCCATGTAGGTGCCGCCTTCGGGGAAGCGCGAGTTCTCGAACTCGAGGAAGTACTGCGCGGCCAGGGTCAGCTCGGGGTTCACCGTCAGCGACGCGGACAGCTGGTTGCGCGGCATGAACAGCTCCTTGGCCTCGGTGCCGGGCACGTTGTACAGCTTGCCCAGGTCCAGGGCCGACTGGCCGTAGTTGATGCCGTTGGCGGCGCTGAACAGCGTCTCGCCCCAGTAGATGGTGTGGCGACCGAGCTTACCGCTGAGCTGCATGTCGTCGCCGACCTGATGACTGGCAAAGACGAAGGCGTCGAGCAGCTCGCCGGACGGGCCGTTGTAGTAGCGGTCGGCGAAGTTGCTCAGGCCGTGGGTGGCCGGCTGCGCGCCGCGCGGGGCGATCACCGTGCCGTTGCGGCTGACCAGGTGGCCGGCGTTGCCCGCCTGGCCGGGGAACGGGTTGTCGGAGCCGACATCATCGTAGGCATGGTCGTACCAGCCGGCGGCGGAGAGGCGGAAGCCCATGCTGTCGCGGTAGACGAAGTCCAGCTCGCTGAGCAGGTCGAAACGCTGGGTCACCGGGGTGCCGGAGGAGAAATTGCGGTCGCCGTCGTTGGTGTTGGCGGTGCCGGCGATCTTGCTGTTGGGCGACTCGACACGCTGCCCGTAGCTGAGCTTGACGGTGTTGTCGAAGCGGATCGAAAAGTCCGGATTGCCGGTATCCAGCTCGAAGGCCTGCAGCGGCTGGCCGGCCATGGCGGCGAGGACTGCACTCGCCAGCAGGCAGCGTTGCAGGGGGCGGTGAGTGTGGCTCTGATGATGCATTCGTGTGCTCCGTTTCTTGTTGTGGTCGGGACGCTTTCCGGGCCCGTCCCGCAGCCCCTTCTTTTCCACCAGAAGGCCGTACGCCAGGGCGCACGGGGGCCTGCCCCGGCGCGAGCGCCGGAACCGGGGGTTGCTTGGTTGATCAGTGTTCTGGGCGGATCAGGTATCCAGCAGCTGGATCAGCTCGTCGGCCTGTGGCCAGTCGCCGAATCCCGAAGCGGGGTTGAGGTGGCCGACCCGGCCCAGTTCCACCACGCTGGCGCGCCAGTGGCGGGCCATGCGCTGCACGGCCTCGGGGCTCGCCAGCGGGTCGTTGTCGCTGCAGGCCACCAGCGTGGGGAACGGCAGCGGCTCCAGCGGCAGCGGCGACCAGCCCATCTCGGCGAGGACTTCGGGCTTGGGATAGTGCGCCGGCCAGTCGCCGTCGAGATCCGGCGGGGTGGCCAGCAGAGCGCCCTTGATCGGCCGGCTGTAGCGCGCCGCCCAGTGAGCGACCATCAGTACCCCGGCGCTGTGGGCGACCAGGATCACCTCGCCGTCGATGCTCTCCAGCTCGTGCTGGATGGCTTCGACGCGGGCATTCAGGTCCAGCTTGTTCTCGGTCAGCGGCGGTACGCTGCGGGCATTGGGCAGGCGCTGCTGGAGCAGGGTCTGCCAGTGCTCGGCAACGTGGTCGCGCAGGCCGGGGACCATGAGGACGGTGGTGGAAGTCTTGTTGTTGCTCACCGGTTCACCTTTGGGTGATTTCGAACTTGTTGGACAGACAGTAGAGATGCCCCGGTCAAGGTGCTTTGCATTGAGCGTCAGGTACTTCGCATTTGATGACAGGCCCCGGCCAGCCTGATGTCCCACGGGCTCCACGGCCGCCGCGGATAGCGGGACGTACGGTGCATTCCAGAGCGCCGCGAGCACTGGCCGAAGTGAGAACTTTCGTACACGATTGGTTACAGCTGTCGCTAGAATCTGACGTCATCGACCCAGCCAGCGTGCACTCTGGCCACCGGGCGTCCACGGACCCCGACGGCACGGAGCAACCACAAGAACAAGAAGGCGATCGGCATGACCCCAATGGTTCGCATTGCGGCCCTCACCAACTACCTGGAAGTGGCCCGGCACCTGGGCCTCAACCCGCAGCAGCAACTGAGCGCGGTGGGCCTGTCTCAATCCATGCTCGAACACCCGGAGCAGCGCATCCCTGTTGCCACGGCGGTGACCCTGCTGGAGGAATCGGCGCGCATCAGCGGCTGTGAGACCTTCGGTCTGCGCATGGCCGAGTCCCGCCAGCTCGCCGACTTTGGCGTGATCAGTCTGCTGCTCTCGCACCAGGCGACGCTGCGCGAGGCCATCGACACCATCATTCGCTACCGCCACCTGCTCAACGAGTCCCTGGCCCTGTACATCGACCAGGAAGGCAAGCTGGCGATCCTCCGCGAAGAACTGCTCACCGTGCCGCCGATGCCGATGCGCCAGGGCCTGGAACTGGCCCTGGGCACCCTCTACCGCCTCTGCGCCGCTCTCCTCGGCCCGCACTGGCGGCCGGTCAGCGTGAACTTCAGCCACGACGCCCCGGCGGACATGCAGGTCCATCGTCGGCTGTTCGGCTGCAAGATCGAATTCGGCAGCGAGTTCAACGGCATTGTCATCCCCGCCGCCGACCTCGATGCCGCCAACCCCATGGCCGACCCGGCCATGGCGCGGCATGCGCGCAGCTTCGTCGACTCCCTGCCCGGCGCCACCGACGGCAGCACCCTGAACGAGGTGCGCAAGTCCATCTACCTGCTGCTGCCCATGGGCCGCGCGACCATCGAACAGATCGCCCAGTCGCTGGGGCTGAACGTGCGCACGCTGCAACGGCGCCTGGAAGACAACGGGGTGACCTTCTCCGACCTGATCAACGAAGTCCGCCGCGAACTGGTGTTGCGCTACATGGAAAACCCGCGCTATTCGCTGGGGCGGATTGCCGACCTGCTGGGGTACTCGATGCCCAGCTCCTTCACCCGCTGGTTCGCGGTGCAGTTCGGGGTGTCGCCGGCGGCGTGGCGCAAGGAGCATCTGGGGCGGGAGACGGAGTGAGTGTTTCCTGAGGAGGATGGTGCCGTGAGGTTCGCGAGCAGGGACAGGCGTCCCCCTCGGTCCAACGAAGAGCGCCCGAGTTTCCCTGTAGGAGCGGGCCATGCCCGCGATCGCGCCGATGGGGCGCCCCCACAGGTTGATCTCGGCATTCCCGGCCAAGTCGTGAATCCGTTTGAAACACCGGCCTTGCCGGCGGATCGCGGGCGTGGCCCGTTCCTACAAGAGCACGCCTTCACCCGGGCTTTGGCTCTGCATTTTGGGGTTTCCAGAGAGCCATCCGCACGCGCCGAATGCCCCGTTCAGGAGGCCTCGTTGAAGCGGAGTTTCAGGGGTTGAGCGACATGGATGTCGCGAGAGCGCTGTCGGGCCAGGGATGGCC
>NZ_JALJXP010000024.1 GCF_024170165.1 Pseudomonas nitroreducens
AAACTGGCCCGGATTGCCTTTGCTCTGATGAAGACTCAACAGCCGTATCGGCCTACGGCCGATACGGTGGGGTAGACATAGAATCTCCTACAGGGGAGTCAGGTGTCAGGCCACTGCCTCGAACGGCAGGCCGACGTAGTTTTCCGCGATGGTCGTGCGCCCGGCCTCGGAGCCGAGGAAGTAGTCCAGTTCGGTTTCCAGCATGCGTCGGGTGAAGGCGTCGCTGTCGGGGAACTGGTGCAGCATCGAGGTCATCCACCAGGAGAAGCGCTCGGCCTTCCAGATGCGGCGCAGGGCGATGGGCGAGTACTGCTCCAGCAGGTCGATGCGGCCTTCGCCGTAGACCTTCACCAGGATGCGGTGCAGCGCGTCGACGTCGCTGGCGGCGAGGTTCAGGCCCTTGGCACCGGTGGGGGGGACGATGTGGCCGGCGTCACCGACGAGGAACAGCCGGCCGTATTGCAGTGGCTCTACCACGAAGCTGCGCAGCGGGGCGATGCTCTTTTCCAGCGCCGGGCCGGTGACCAGCTGGCGCGCGGCGTCTTCGGGAATCCGGCGTTTGAGTTCTTCCCAGAAGCGTTCGTCGGACCAGTCCTCCACTTTCTCTTCCAGTCCTACCTGCAGGTAGTAGCGGCTGCGGGTGGCGCTGCGCTGGCTGCACAGGCTGAAGCCGCGCTCGCTGCTGGCGTAGATGAGTTCATGGTTGACCGGCGGGGTGTCGCTGAGCAGGCCGAGCCAGCCGAACGGGTAGACGCGCTCGAAGACGCTCAGGCGCTCGGCGGGAATGCTGCGCCGGGCCACGCCGTGGAAACCGTCGCAGCCGGCGATGTAGTCGCAGTCCAGACGGACGCGTTCGCCCTGGTGAGTGAAAGTGACGTAGGGCTTTTCGCTGGTGACGTCATGCAGTTCCACGTCGGCGGCTTCGTACACGCTCATCGCGCCGCTGGCTGCGCGGGCCTGCATCAGGTCGCGGGTGACTTCGGTCTGGCCGTAGACCATCACCTGCTTGCCGCCGGTGAGGGCATTGAGGTCGATGCGCTCGCGGCGGCCGTTGAGCACCAGTTCGAAGCCGTCATGGAGCAGACCTTCGGCGTCCATCCGCGCGCCCGCATTGGCTTCGCGCAGCAGGTCGGCGGTGCCCTGTTCGAGCACGCCGGCGCGGATGCGGCCGAGCACGTAGTCCGGCGTCTGGCGTTCGAGGATCACGGTGTCGATGCCAGCCTTGTGCAGCAGCTGGCCGAGTAGGAGGCCGGCAGGGCCGGCGCCGATGATGGCGACTTGAGTCTTCATGGGGTGGCTCCTTGGAGAGCGCTGTTGTTTTTGTCTCCTGCATTTTTTGTGGATGGGATCGGCCTTTGAAGGTAATTTCCAACAGTCTTCTTGGACTTTTCATGGATGTGGGCGGTGATCGAACAACGTGCTGACACGCTGGTCCCGGTGTTCCGCCTGTATGGCGAGACGACGGCATGGCCGACGCCGGACCTGATCCACTGCGAATCCATCGCTTCGCGCAGCCGCCTGCACGACTGGGAAATCCGCCCGCACCGGCATGGCGATCTGGTGCAGCTGCTGTATGTGCAGTCCGGCGCGGCGGAACTGGAAGTGGAGGGGCGGGTGACGCTGGTTCGCGAGGCTTCGCTGCAGGTCACGCCGGCGCTGGCGGTGCACGGTTTCCGCTTCGCCGAGGATGTGCAGGGCTGGGTGCTGAGCATGGGCCTGCCGCTGGCCGAGCAGCTCGGCGGCCTGCTGCAAAGCTCGGTGCTGGAGCAACCGGCATGCTTCGCCGTGGGCGAGGGCAAGCGTCAGCTGGACGGGCTTTTCGAGTCCATCGAGCGCGAGTACGCCGAGCCGGCGCCGGGGCGCGACCTGATGCTGCAGTCGTTGCTCAACATGCTGCTGGTCTGGCTCAGCCGCCGCGCGCTGGAACAGGCGCGTGCGCAGGCGAGCCAGCAGGATCGCGGCGTCGAGCATGTGCATGGGTTTTCCCGCCTGCTGGAGCAGGACTTCCGTGAACACCGACCCATCGAGCACTACGCGGCGGCGCTGGGCATCAGCGCCGCGCACCTCAATGCGCTGTGCCGGCGCCTGGCCGGGCAGTCGGCGTTGCAGATGATCCACCAGCGCCTGCTGCTGGAGGCCAAGCGCAACCTGGTGTACACAGCCATGACCATCCAGCAGGTGTCGGACAGCCTGGGCTTTTCCGAACCCGCCTACTTCTCCCGATTCTTCAAGCGCTATGCCGGGGTCTCACCCCGCGCGTTCCGCGAGCCGCGTTGAGCCGCCATGAATATCGATTCGCGTATCAAGTTCCGCCACCTGGTGTGTTTCCTCGAAGTGGCCCGCCAGGGCAGCCTGGCCCGTGCCGCCGACGCCCTGGCGGTGAGCCAGCCGGCCATCTCGAAGACGCTCAAGGAGCTGGAGGACCTGCTCGAAGCCAGCCTGTTCGAACGCGGCAAGAGCGGCGCCAGCCTGACCGAGGCGGGCGTGGCCTTCCTGCGCTACGCCGGCCCCTGCGTGCAGGCGCTGCGCGACGGGGTGAACAGCCTGCGCGGCGGCGAATACGCCTCCAGCACGGTGCGCCTGGGCGTGCTCTCCACCGTGGAGAGCCTGCTGATGCCGGAGACGGTACGGCGCCTGCACGAACGCCACCCGGCGCTGGTGGTCAGCGTGGTGACCGGGCCGAGCGCGCACCTGCTCTCGCAACTGCGCGTCGGCGAGCTGGACCTGGTGGTCGGCCGCATGACCGAAAGCCCGCAGATCCAGGGCCTGGCCTTCGAGCACCTGTACAGCGAATCCATGACCCTGGTGGCCCGCGCCGGCCATCCGCTGCAGGGTCGCCCGTTGCCACCCTCGGCCCTGGACGACTGGCCGCTGGTGCTGCCGCTGGCCGGCACCACCATCCGCAAGTCCGCCGACAGCCTGCTGGTGCAGAGCGGCCTCGGCCAGCCGCGACGCCGGCTGGAAACCCTGTCCACGGTGCTCAGCCGTCGTTATGTATTGACCAGCGACGCGCTGTGGATCGCCCCGCTGGATTCGGTGCGCCTGGACCTGCGCTCCGGCGAGATCGTCGAACTGCCTCTGGATGTACAGGAGCCGGGCGGTTCAGTGGGGGTTTGCAGCAACTCGACGCTGCCGCTTTCGCTGGGTGCGCACTGGTGCCTTGAGGTGCTGCGCGAGGTCGGCGAAGCGTACCGCGAGGGTGTTTATCCATAACCATCAGGTTATGGATTGCGGGCATCTTTTCAGTTTTCGCTATCGGGCCTGCGGGCGACACTCCGCCGCACTGCCTGATGCAACAGGCTCCTATAAATCCAACAAGAGGAGACCGACATGTCCGACGCGGAAAACAGCCGCTTCGTCATTCGTGACCGAAACTGGCACCCCAAAGCCCTCACCCCCGACTACAAGACCTCCATCGCCCGCTCCCCGCGCCAGGCGCTGGTGAGCATTCCGCAATCGGTCTCGGAAACCAGCGGCCCGGACTTCTCGCACCTGAAGATGGGCGAGCACGACAACGACCTGCTGCTCAACTTCAACAACGGTGGCCTGCCCATCGGCGAGCGCATCATCGTCTCCGGCCGGGTGCTGGACCAGTACGGCAAGCCCGTACCGCACACCCTGGTGGAAATGTGGCAGGCCAACGCCGGCGGCCGCTACCGCCACAAGAACGACCGCTACCTGGCGCCGCTGGACCCGAACTTCGGCGGCGTCGGCCGCGCGCTGACCGACAGCGAAGGGCGCTACGTCTTCCGCACCATCAAGCCCGGCCCGTACCCGTGGCGCAACGGCCCGAACGACTGGCGCCCGGCGCATATCCACTTCTCCATCAGCGGCCCGTCGATCTCCACGCGGTTGATCACCCAGCTGTACTTCGAGGGTGACCCGCTGATCCCGATGTGCCCCATCGTCAAGTCCATCGCCAACCCGGACGCGGTGGAGTCGCTGATCGCCAAGCTCGACATGAGCAACGCCAACCCCATGGATTGCCTGGCCTACCGCTTCGACATCGTGCTGCGCGGCCAACGCAAGACCCATTTCGAAAACCGCTGAGGAGGACCGACCATGCCTATCGAACTGCTGCCGGAAACCCCCTCGCAGACTGCCGGCCCCTACGTACACATCGGCCTGGCGCTGGCTGCCGCCGGCAACCCTGGCCGTGACCAGGAAATCTGGAGCGAGATGGCCAAGCCCGGCGCACCCGGCGAACACATCCTGCTGATCGGCCATGTGTACGACGGCAACGGCCACCTGATCCGCGATTCCTTCCTGGAGCTGTGGCAGGCAGATCACCAAGGTGTGTATGACGCTGCCTACGACCTGGAGAAGCCCTTCAACGGCTTCGGACGCACGGCAACCACCTTCGACGCCGGCGAATGGCAGGTGCAGACCATCAAGCCCGGTGTGGTGAAAAACGCCGCCGGCGTGCCCATGGCGCCGCACATCAACGTCTCGCTGTTTGCCCGTGGCATCAACATCCACCTGCAGACCCGCCTGTACTTCGAGGACGAGGCTCAGGCGAACGCCGTGGACCCGGTGCTGAACCTCATCGAGCAGCCCGAACGTCGGCAAACCCTCATTGCAAAGCGTTGCGAGGTGGACGGGAAGCTCGCTTACCGGTTTGATATCCGCGTCCAGGGAAATGCGGAAACGGTGTTCTTTGACTTCTGACACACGACTACAGGAAACATCCGCCGAACCGGTCGCCGACCGTGTCCGGCGGCACTTCGCCGCCGCACTCGATGAGCGTGGCTACAAGGCGGACGAGGCCCAGATGGCGGCGGTGGACCACCTCGCCAACTGGCTCGACGACTTCCTCGCCGGCCGCCACGGCTTCCTGCGCAAGCCGGTGGCGGGCGTCTACCTATGGGGCGGCGTGGGGCGCGGCAAGAGCTTCGTCATGGATCAGTTCTTCGCCGCCGCACCGACCCAGGCCAAGCGCCGCGTGCACTTCCATGCCTTCCTGCAGGAACTGCAGGGGCGCATGTTGGCGATCACCGGGCAATCCGACCCGCTGGTGCGCGTGGCCCGCGCCATTGCCGAAGAAACCCGGTTGCTGTGCTTCGACGAATTCCATGTGCACGACATCGGCGACGCCATGCTCCTGGGGCGGATGCTGAAGGTGCTGGTGGACGAAGGTGTAGGTCTGGTCTGTACGTCCAACTACGAGCCGGAAAATCTCTGTCCGAATCCGCTGTACCGCGAGCGCTTCCGCCCGGCCATCGAGCTGATCGAAAAACGCTTCGAGGTGATCTCGGTGGACGCCGGGCAGGACTACCGCGAGCACAGCACGTCGCTGGAGGAGTGGGGCAGCTTCCTCTGGCCTGCCCGCGCCGACGACCTGGAGCTGATCGGCTCGCGGCTGGGGCTGGCGGCGGACGCGAAGTTCGACGAGGTGCTCAGCGTCAACCACCACCCGCTGAAGGTGCATGCCCACGATGATCATTGCGCGTGGATGGATTTCAGCGAGATGTTCGAACGCCCGCGCTCGGCCAGCGACTACCTGTGGTTGATCGAGCACTACCCGCGCATGGCGGTGAGCGGCCTCGGCCCGCTGGCGGATTACCCGCCGGACGTGAGCATGCGCTTCCTCAACTTCATCGACATCGCCTATGACCGCCAGCTCAAGCTGCAGCTGTTCGCCTCGGTGTCGCTGGAGGACCTGGCAGCGGGCGGCGCGGCGCTGGACTTCTCGCGCACGCTGAGCCGGTTGCGGCAGTTGAAGCTGGAGCCGTTGTAGCCGCGCTGTTTCAGCGAAGGACGGATTCAACCTGTAGGAGCGGGCCATGCCCGCGATCGCGAGCATGGCTCGCTCCTACAGGGGGGCGCGAAGCTGTGGTGCCTTCAGAAACCATCGCGGACGGAGTCCACTCCTACGCCGCCCGTTAGTCCGCTGCGAGGGCTTGCCCTCTCCCTAACCCTCTCCCTGAAGGGAGAGGGGATAGGTTCGCTGCAGATTGAAACTATGGCATCAGCCGGTACGGACGGCTCCCTCTCCCTTCAGGGAGAGGGCGGGGGGGAGGGTTGAGGTGCGCAGACAGTTTCCGAGCTATACGAGAAGCACTGTTCGGTAATCGGCTACTTGTGTTGCGATAATCGCCCGCACGTGTCGATAATCGCCCGGCATTCGCCTGCCAGGACAACAACAATGACCGACGCCCCCCGTGCCAGCCTGCCGCCCCTCGCGCCGCCGATCATCGCTTCGCCCGCCAAGCGCATCGAGGCCTTCACCGGCGACCCGAATTTCATGACCTCGCTGGCCCGCGGCCTGGCGGTGATCCATGCGTTTCAGGAGCGCAAGCGCCACCTGACCATCGCGCAGATCAGCCACCGCACCGAGATCCCCCGCGCGGCCGTGCGCCGCTGCCTGCACACGCTGATGAAGCTGGGCTACGTCACCTCCGATGGCCGCACCTATTCGCTGCTGCCCAAGGTGCTGACCCTCGGCCACGCCTACCTGTCCTCGACGCCGCTGGCGGTCACCGCCCAGCCCATCCTCGACCGCCTCAGCGAGCAACTGCACGAGGCCTGTTCCATGGCCACGCTGGAGGGCGACGAGATTCTCTACATCGCCCGCTCGGCCACGCCGCAGCGCCTGATCTCGGTGGACCTGAGCGTCGGCAGCCGGCTGCCGGCGTACTGCACGTCCATGGGCCGCATCCTCCTCGCCGGTCTGAACGACGATGCGCTGGAGGATTACCTCGCCCACGCCGATTTACAGGTGAAGACCAGCCGCACCGTGCACACCCCGGAAATGCTCCGCGCGAGCATCGCTGAGATCCGCCAGCAGGGCTGGGTGATCATCGACCAGGAGCTGGAAGTCGGCCTGCGTTCCATTGCCGTGCCGCTGAAGGATTCCGCCGGCCAGGTGCTGGCCGCGCTGAACGTCGGCACCCATGCCGGCCGCGTCTCGCGCCAGGAGCTGGAAACGCGCTTCCTCCCAGTGCTGCTGGAGGCCAGCCGCGAGCTGGGCACGCGACTGTTCCATTGAGTGGGGGAGAGGGCCGGGGCGCGTATGCCGGCCTGCGGCATTCCCTGTTCGCTAACCGCCCACAGGCGCGATTATCGAATTGAACGGCTGTACGTCTCTTCGTACTGTTGAGCGACCCGTCCAGCCGGACGGGCAATAACAACAATGAGCGTCAGCCATGGCCCCTGTGTGCCTGCCCCATCCGCCGGTCCGTGCGTCCACCGGCTCGCGCCTCATTCCTGTCCAGCTTGCGGGAGTGCGGGGCGATAAAGCCGGCCTTCCCGCGACGACGCCTTCGCAGGAAGTCTTCGCATGACCAGTTCCGCCCACGTGCCCGCTGCCGGCACCCTCGACGTCCAGTCCTTCATCAACGCCCAGCCGCTGTCGCTGTACCAGTGCCGCATCGTGCTGCTTTGCTTCCTCATCGTCTTCCTCGACGGCCTGGATACCGCCGCCATGGGCTTCATCGCCCCGGCGCTGACCCAGGACTGGGGCATCGACCGCGCCAGCCTCGGTCCGGTGATGAGCGCCGCGCTGATCGGCATGGTGTTCGGCGCCCTGGGCTCCGGCCCGCTGGCCGACCGTTTCGGGCGCAAGGGCGTGCTGGTGGTGGCGGTGTTCCTCTTCGGTCTGTTCAGCCTGATCTCGGCCTACAGCAGCAACCTCGAACAGTTGATGGCGCTGCGCCTGCTGACCGGCATCGGCCTGGGCGCGGCGATGCCCAACGCCACCACGCTGCTGTCGGAGTACACCCCGGAGCGTCTCAAGTCGCTGCTGGTGACCAGCATGTTCTGCGGCTTCAACCTGGGCATGGCGTCGGGCGGCTTCGTCTCCGCCAAACTGATCCCGGCCTACGGCTGGCACAGCCTGCTGCTGCTCGGCGGCTTGCTGCCGCTGCTGCTGGCGGCGGTGCTGCTGGTGTGGCTGCCGGAGTCGGCGCGTTTCCTGGTGGTGCGCAATCGCGGGGCGGACAAGGTCAAGCGCGTGCTGGCGCCCATCGCGCCGGCCGAAGTGGTCGCTGCCCGTGACTTCAGCGTGCCCGAACAGAAGACGGTGCAGAGCCGCAACGTGTTCAAGGTGATCTTCTCCGGCACCTACAGCGCGGGAACCCTGCTGCTGTGGCTGACCTACTTCATGGGCCTGGTGATCGTCTACCTGCTCACCAGCTGGCTGCCGACGCTGATGCGCGATGCCGGCGCGAGCATGGAGCAGGCCGCCTTCATCGGCGCGCTGTTCCAGTTCGGCGGGGTGCTCAGTTCGGTCGCAGTGGGCTGGGCCATGGACCGCTTCAACCCGCACAAGGTCATCGGCATCTTCTACTGCCTGGCCGGGGTGTTCGCCTATTGCGTCGGACAGAGCCTGGGCACCGTCACACTGCTGGCGACCCTGGTGCTGGCCGCCGGCATGTGCGTGAACGGCGCGCAGTCGGCCATGCCGTCGCTGGCCGCACGCTTCTATCCGACTCAAGGTCGTGCGACGGGGGTTTCCTGGATGCTTGGCATTGGTCGTTTCGGCGCCATCCTCGGTGCCTGGATCGGCGCCACGCTGCTGGGCATGGGCTGGAACTTCGAGCAGGTGCTGACCGCGCTGGTGCTGCCCGCCGCCATCGCCACCGCCGCGGTGCTGATCAAGGGGCTGGTGAGCCACGCCGACGCGACCTGACGGACGCGTCTGAAGGGGCCGCGATGCAGGGTCGCGGCGCTTCCGCCGGCGGGCGTCTCCGGCGCTGCAGAGCTCGACGCAATGTCGGTTGCTCTGGCGTCAAAAGGATGAACGGTCGCTGAGCGGGAGTGAACGGTCGAAAAATCGCTCCGTTTCACCGAATTAGATTCAACTCTCTGAAGAAATTGCTGTCGGACCAATAGCCAATCTTTGTCCTGGCACCCCAAAAGGGGGACTCCACACGGAGCCCGGCCACCTGACCATCGTTGGAAAAGTCCATGTTTCCTCATGCAGTTGGATGCACGTTGTCCCGCCTGATAGTTCGGCGGAGTCCCGGACGCCAGGAAGGCTTCTCCCTGGTGGAGCTGATGGTGGTTGTCGCACTGCTGGCGATCTTCGCCGGCGTGGCCCTGCCGGGCTTCCGCTACCTGATCGAGTCCAGCCGGGTGCAGAGCGGCGCCTCGACGCTTTTCCGGCTGCTCCAGGCCTCCCGCGCTGACGCGGTGAATACCCGCCAGACCCTCACGCTTTGCCCCGGCAGTGGAAACCTGCAGTGGGTGGTGGTGCGCGCCAGCAACTGTGGCTCGATCACCACGACCTCGGTGAGCCAGCGCCTGGACCTGCCCGGCAGCCTCAGCGTGAGCAGCAGCGTCAGCAATCTCTCGTTCAAGCCCGATGGCAGCGCCGCAGCGGCGGACGTGGGCATTTCCAGCAGCGGCACCAGCAAGGCGTTCAGCATCAAGGTGGCCGCCTCCGGTTACATCAGCCTGCAGGGAGCGGCCGCGCGATGAAGCGACGCATGGCGGGGTTCAGTCTCGTGGAAGTCCTGGTGGCTCTGCTGGTCACCAGTTTCGGCGTACTCGGCATGCTGGCGATGCAGGGGCGAACCATCGGCTACGCCCAGGACACCATCCTGCGCAGCAACGCCGCGGAGCTGGCGGATGAGCTGATGGAGATGATGCGCACGGACATCTATTCGACCCAGGACGGCAGCGCCGCTCAGGTAGTGCCGCCTTCCGCCTGGGGTTACTACAAGGCCGCCAGCGCTGCCTTTCCCGCGGCTCCCGGCAGCTGCGCCTCGCTGGCGACGCTGACCGCCAGCCAGCGCCTGGCCTGCTGGGCGCAGCGGGTGAACCAGGCGCTGCCGGGCGCCTCGGACCTGGCCAGCGAGTTTTATGTCTGTCGCACCAACGGCACCAGCAAGTGCAGCAACAGCGGGTCGGCCATCGAGATCCAGCTGGCCTGGCGGGTGAAGGCGGGCGAGTGCCTGGATGCCAGCGCCACCGGCGACAACACCATCTGCCGCTACGTACTGCGGGAGGAACCCTAGGATGCACGGGCCGGGCGCGCGCAGTCAGGTCGGGGTCACGCTCATCGAGCTGATGATCGCCATGGGCCTGAGCCTGTTCCTGATCCTGGGCGTGACCCAGATGTTCCTCGACGGACAGAACCGTTCGCGCTACTTCGACGGCCAGGCGCAGAACCAGGACAGCGCACGCTACGCCCAGCAGATGCTCGACGGGCGCCTGTCGAAAGCCGGTTACCGGCGTCTGCCATCCTCGCGGATGACCGCCGCTTTTCCCGCGCAGACCAGCAACGGCTGCGTCTTCGCCGCCGGCCAGGCGCTGGTGCGGGTGGATGCCAATACCGTCTGCCTGCGCTACCAGCCGCGCGACACCACCGACGTCGACTGCACCGGCGCATCGCTGGCCAGCCGCGCCGGGGTGAACAAGCCCTACAGCAACTACAGCCCGAGCAACAACGTGGTCGAGAAGCTCACCCTGAGCAACGGCCAGCTGACCTGCAACGGCAGCTCCCTGGTGGAGAACGTGGTGGCGTTGCGTTTCGACTTCGGTGTGGACAGCAGCAGCGATGAATTCAATCGCCAGGTGGCGCAGTACGTCGCCACGCCGGCCAGCGGCCAGACAGTGCGCAGCCTGCGTTACGCGCTGTTGCTGGCCAGCAGCGGTTCGGTGAGCGGCGGGTTGGTTGCCACCACCTGCCAGCGCTGGCAGGACCTCTACGGCAGCAAGGCCTGCACCGATGGCGACGGGCCCGTGCGGCGCATCGTCAGCGGTACCAGCATGTTGAGGAACCTGATGCCATGAAACGACTGTCTTCCCGCCGGCAGCGCGGCGCGGTGTTGTTCGTTGCGCTGGTGATGCTGCTGCTGATCACCCTGGCCGCCGTCAGTGGCATGCGCGGCATGCAGCTGGAAGGGCGGATGACCGGCAATCGTCTGGAGCAGCAGCGGCTGATGAGCGCGGCCGAGTCCGCGCTGCGCGAAGGGGAGGGGCGCCTGCGCAAGAACACCCGCGCACTGGACAACTGCACGGCGGGAACCACGCCCTGTTTCACCGCCGCGGCGACCAACTACAGCACTGACTTCAGCAAATCCAACCTCTATTCCGGAATGGACGGCGGCACCAGCCTGCTGCGCAGTGCGCGCTGGTACCTGCGCTACATCTCCAACAACTGCAAGGGTGGCGCGGGTGGCAGCGCGAATTCCTACCTGTCGAAGGGGCAGGTGGGGTGCACCTACTACTACGAGGTCAACTCCCAGGCCTACAAGGGCACGGCCACCAGCAAGGCCTGCGGCGCCGACGCGCTGTGTCTGCGCTCGACCTTCGGGCTGGTGATCCAGTGAATCTTTGCGTTCGTACAAGGATGCCGACGCCATGGCTTGCTTCATGAGAATGCTGCGCGCGACGCTGTTCCTGCTACTGTCCTGCCTGGCCGGTACCCAGGCCTGGGGCGCGTCCCTGGCGCAGACGCCGCTGTTCGTCAGCAACATCGCCCCGCCGATGAACATGCTGGTGGTGGGCCGTGACCAGAAGCTCTACTTCCCGGCCTACAACGACGCCTCCGACATCGACGGCGACGGTCAACTGGACACCTACTACAAGCCCGGCATCGACTACACCGGCTACTTCGATTCCTACAAGTGCTACATCTACGACGTGCTGAGCGGCACCTTCGCGCCGTCCAGCACCACCAGCACCAAGAAGTGCACCAGCGCGGTCGGTCGCTGGAGCGGCGACTTCCTGAACTACCTGACCATGTCGCGCCAGGACGTGCTGCGCAAGGTGCTCTATGGTGGCTACCGCTCCACTGACAGCACCTTCGCCACGGTGCTCGAGCGCGCCTTCATTCCCAACGATGCACACAGCTGGGGCAAGGAATACCTGAGCGTCGCTCGCGACGGTTACAGCCTGGCGGACTACACCCCGATCCCGGTGCCCACCAATGGCAAGTACGTGCTCTTCGCCAACACCTCGATCGGTTCCAGTACCCTGGGCTCGTACAACAGCAGCGCCGCGCCGCGTCTGCGGATCATCACCAGCCTGCAGCAGGCGCTGCTGGGCACCTACCGGATCTGGGGCTGGGTCTCCCGCGAGTCGGCCCAGGGCACCAACACCATCACCAGCACCACCAACAGCGACACCACCATCATTCCCGCCTACGACCTCAACGTCAGGGTGCAGGTGTGCGTGGCCGGGCTGCTGGAAAGCAACTGCGCCCAGTACGGCAGCCTCTACAAGCCCACCGGCGTGCTGCATGACTACGGCGCGGCGGACAAGATGTACTTCGGCCTGGTCACCGGCACCTATGCCAACAACCTGCGCGGCGGCGTCGTGCGCAAGGCGGCGGCGTCCTTCAGCAACGAGTACAACAGCTCCACCGGGCGTTTCCTGACCGATTCCACCACCGGCACCGGCTGCCTCAACGGCCGCTGCTACGTGAACAACAGCGGCATAGTCGCCAACCTCGACCGCCTGGTGTTCTCTGCCGGCTGCACGGATTCCAGCGGCTACAACCTCAACCCGCTGACCAACGGCAAGTGCGTCGACTGGGGCAACCCGCTGGGCGAAATGGCCTATGAGACCCTGCGCTACTATGCCGGCAAGGCGCCCACCGCGGCCTACGCCGCCGGCACGGCCGACACCAGCCTGGGCCTCTCCAGCCTGACCAGCTGGGCCAACCCCTATGGCACCTATCCGTCCTGCACCCGGCCGTTCATGACGCTGATGAGTGACGTCAACCCGAGCTACGACTCCGACGTGCCGGGCAGCTCCCTGGGTACCGACAGCCAGCCGACCAACGACATCAGCTTCGACTTCGCTGCCATCGGCGCCAACCTGTGGAGCCGCGAGGTCGGCGGCAGCGCCTCGGTGAACGTCGGCCAGTCGGGTGGCACCAATGACTCAGCGCCCACCGCCAAGACCGCCAGCAGTTTCGCCACCATCCGCGGGCTGGCCGAGGAGCCCACGCGCCAGGGCAGCTACGCGACTTCGGCGGTGTCCTTCTTCGGCAGCCAGAACGCGCTGACCACCGCGGGCTCGAACCGGGTGCAGAGCTTCTCCATCGCGCAGTCCTCGACCCTGCCCAACATCCGCATCAGGACCAGCAAGGGCACGCTGCGCCTGGTGCCGTTCAGCATGAACGTCAGCCAGAGCGTGGTCAGCCAGATCACCGGCTTCTACATCGACACCCTGACCAAGGACAGCGCCGGCAACCTCACCTCCATCACCTTCCGCGTGGTCTACGACGACTCCGCCCAGGGCCGCGACTACGACATGGACGCCATCGTGCTCTACACCGTGACGGCCAGGAGCGACGGTACCGTGGATGTGACCAGCCAGACCGAATACTCGGTGGCCGGTGATGAATCGCACATGGGTTACACCATGGCCGGCACCACGAAGGACGGTGTCTACCTGGAGGTCACCGGCGGTGGCAGCGGCAGCTCGCGCTTCCGGCTCGATACTCCGGATGGCCGATCCCCCGGCGACTGCTCGTCGATCACCTGCGCGCTGTTGCCTGGCCTGAGCGGCAGCAGCGGAGCGCTCAGCGGTAGCCGGCCGGCCTACCACACGCGCAACTTCACGCCCTCGGCCACCACGGCAGTGACCAACCTGCAGGACCCCCTGTGGTACGCCGCCAAGTACGGCAAGACCGACCTCACCAACTGGGACCGCGACGGCGATGGCGTACCGGACAATTACTTCCTGGTCAGCAACCCCGGCAAGCTGGCCTCCCAGCTCAAGTCGGCGTTCGACGACATCCTCCAGCTCAATACGTCGGTCGCCGCCGTGGCGGTCGACTCGCAGTCGCTGGACAGCGGCAGCTACACCTACGGCACCAGTTTCGTCACCGGCGACTGGACCGGCGACCTGCTGAAGAAGCAGCGGACCATGACCACCAGCAGCTCCGGTGCCGTTACCACGACTACCACCACGCTGTGGCGGGCGTCGGCGCAACTGGGCACACCCAGCGCGCGCAACATCCTGTTCGCCAAGAGCGGCGCGCTCACCGCCTTCAACTGGAGCAACCTGACCGCTGCCCAGCAGACCCAGCTCAATCGCACCGTTGCCGGTGTGGTGGACAGCCAGGGGCAGGCGCGGGTCGGTTTCCTGCGCGGTGAGAACAACACCTTCCGTACCCGCACCACGCTGCTCGGCGACATGATCAATTCGGCGCCGGTGCTGGTCAGCGGCTCCGACTACCTGTCCTCGCGCGCCGACGCCCTGGAGGGCAGCACCACCTATGCGGCATTCGCCACCGCGCTGGCAGCGAAGCCCTCGGTGGTCTACGTCGGCGCCAACGACGGCATGCTGCATGCCTTCAACGCGACCACCGGCGCCGAAATCTTCGCCTTCATCCCCAGTGCGGTGATTCCCAACCTCAACGCCCTCACCGCGCCGGACTATGGCAAGCAGCAGGGCACCGAGCACCGCTATTTCGTCGATGGCACCCCGGTGGTGTCCGACGTCTATTACGGCTCGGCCTGGCACAAGGTGCTGCTGGGCAGCCTCGGTGCCGGCGGCCGCGAGGTGTTCGCCCTCGACGTCACCGACCCCGCTGCACCCACGCTGCTCTGGGAGTTCACCAGCGACAACGACAGCAGCCTCGGCTATACCGCGGCGCGGCCCTCCATTGCGCGCCTGCACAACGGCAAGTGGGTGGCCCTGGTGCCCAACGGCTACGACATTGGCAGCAGCACTGCCTCGCTGCTGATCATCGATATCCAGAGCGGCACGCTATTGAAGAAGATCACCGCCACGCCGAGCCTGACTGCCGCCGAAACCGCCGCGCTGGATGGGCTCAACAATGGCCTGTCGCGACTGTACGTGGCCGACGCGAACAATGACGGCATCGCCGACTATGCCTACGGCGGCGACCTGCTGGGCAACCTCTGGCGTTTCGACCTGATCGACACCAGTGTGGGCGACCCGCTCAACACCACCGCCTCGGAGGCGCGCTACGCCGTGTCCTTCGGCGGCAATCCGCTGTATGTCGCGCGCAATGCCAGTGGCACGCGCCAGCCGATCACCACCGCACCGTCTCTGGTCGACCACCCCAGCGGTACCGGCTACATCGTCGCCTTCGGCACCGGCCGCTATCTGCTCACCGCGGACAAGACCTCCACTGCGCAACAGAGCGTCTATGGCATCTGGGACCGCAAGGTCGCCGGCGAGGCCGTCACCTCCTCACTGACGGCGGCGCGCACGCGCAGCAGCCTGCAGGCGCAGACGCTCAGCGCGGGGACCTTCAACGGCACCTCGACCTACACCCTGAGCAACAACGAAGTGGCCTGGTACGACACGTCCGGCAACACCGCCGACGCCAACGTCAACAAATGGGGCTGGTACTTCGACTTCCCGGTGGCCGGTGAACGGCAGATCTACGACATGACGCTCTACGGCTCCGCGCTCATCTTCAGCAGCTCCACGCCGCAGACCGGCACCTGCGCCGCCGGCCTCTCCGGCACCCGCTACGCCATCGATCCCGAGCGCGGCGGGCAGACGCCGTACAACGTCTTCGACCTGAACAACGATGGCACCTTCGATGCGCTCTCGGCCTTCATCACCGGGGGCGGCGACATCAGCATCTCCGGTGGGTACACCTACAGCGGCTCCGACAGCAGCACGACCGGGCTGTCGGATGCCATCCGCACCAATTCCGGCATCGTGAGCGGCCGGCGCACCTGGCAGGTCCAGCCAGCCAACTGACAGGGAGAAAGCATGAACCAACGTCGGCGGGAGAGGGGTTTCACCCTGATCGAACTGATGATCGCGGTGGCGATAGTGGCGATCCTCGCCACCATCGCCTACCCCAGTTACCAGCGTTATGTGCAGCGCAGCCACCGGGTCGAGGCCCAGGCCGTGCTCAGCGAGGCGGCGGCCCGGCAGGAGCGCTACTACTCGCAGAACAATGCCTATGCCAGCACTGCTGCCGCGCTGAACATGACCAGTAATGTCAACGCCCTGCAGTACTACAGCCTGGCCATTTCCAACATCACGGCCACCACCTATACGCTCACTGCCACCGCCACGGGCTCGCAGACCAAGGATGCGCCGTGCCTGAGCCTGAGCCTCGACCAGGCCGGTACCCGCAGCAATACCGGCACGGGGACCGGCACCACCTGCTGGCAATAAGTGGGTAGCGAAAGCGTGCGATTGGCGAACACTGAGCCACAGGTCGAATTGCGCCGGCCGGTACCGGCCCCTAGGGTGAAGCGGATTCGCGGGCTTGCCTGGTACCTGGATGGCCCGCACGACCGTCCATCCCGGCCGTGGCCCGTATTCCGGGCCACGGCATAGACTGGGCGCACGAGCCGCGACGAAGAGCGCGGCCAAACACAAGAGTGAGTGCCTGTATGCAAAGCCTGCTGAGCGAGCGCAGCCGCGTGTTCGAGCGTGCCGACCCCTACGCGGTGTCCGGCTACGTCAACCAGCATGTGGGCACCCACGACCTGCGTCTGCCGGCCCACGGCCATCCCCAGGCCAGCCTCAACCATCGCCGCTTCGCCAGCCTGGACCTGTGCCGCATCAGCTACGGCGGCGCGGTGCGCGTCACCTCGCCGGCGCTGGAGAGCATCTTCCACCTGCAGATCCTCCTCAGCGGCCACTGCCTTTGGCGCGGACAGCGCCAGGAGCACTACCTGGCGCCGGGTGAGCTGCTGCTGATCAACCCGGACGATCCGGTCGACCTGACCTACTCGGACGACTGCGAGAAATTCATCCTCAAGATTCCGGTGACCCTGCTCGAAACCATCTGTGTCGAGCAGCGCTGGAACGCTCCGCGCGCCGGCGTGCGCTTCACCGAGAACCGCTATCGGCTGGGCGAGCTGGAAGGTTTCGTCAATCTGCTGTCGATGGTTTGCCAGGAGTCCGAGGCAGGCGATCGCGTGGCGCGGGTCGACGAGCATTATCAGCAGATCGTTGCCAGCAAGCTGCTGACGCTGCTGAAGACCAACGTCAGTCGCGAGCCCATCGCCGGTGCCAGCGCTTCCTTCGAACGTATCGAGGCGTACATCGAAGGCCACCTGCGCGAGGACATCGACGTCGAGGCCCTGGCGCGCCAGGCGTCCATGAGCCTGCGCTCGCTTTATGCGCTGTTCGAGCGGCACGCCGGCGTCACGCCGCGCCAGTACATCCGCCGGCTCAAGCTGGAGCGCATCCGTGCCTGCCTGAGCGATCCGGCGTGCCCGGTACGCAATGTCACCGAGCTGGCGCTGGACTATGGCTTCCTGCACCTGGGGCGCTTTGCCGAGGGCTACCGCCTGCAGTTCGGCGAGCTGCCGTCGGAGACGCTCAAGCGCCGCGGCTGACCTCTGCCCCTCTGTAGGACGGGCGGGGGCGCCTAGCCCATGCCCGCGATCCGCCGGCAGGGCCGGCGCCGCTTTCTGCTCGAATGTTGATCCTTTATCGCTGCTTTGACTTATGTGTTTCCGCGTCGCTCTGACGTACGCGCGAACTCTGTGTTTCGCCCCCTCGGGCGACCTTCTTTGGCAAACGCCCCAAAGAAGGCAAAGGTCTTGCCCCGGTACGACTCACCCACATAGGTGACAGTTTTGTTCAGGCACATGGGTAACAGTTTCTAACCTGCAGGGG
>NZ_JALJXP010000025.1 GCF_024170165.1 Pseudomonas nitroreducens
CTGGTAGAAACCCTGGACTCGTACATCCCCGAGCCCGAGCGCGCCATCGACAAGCCGTTCCTGATGCCGATCGAAGACGTATTCTCGATCTCCGGCCGTGGCACCGTGGTAACTGGCCGTGTTGAGCGTGGCATCGTCAAGATCCAGGAAGAAGTGGAAATTGTCGGCATCAAGGCGACCACCAAGACTACCTGCACCGGCGTTGAAATGTTCCGCAAGCTGCTCGACGAAGGTCGTGCTGGTGAGAACGTCGGCGTCCTGCTGCGTGGCACCAAGCGTGAAGACGTAGAGCGTGGCCAGGTTCTGGCCAAGCCGGGCACGATCAAGCCGCACACCAAGTTCGAGTGCGAAGTGTACGTGCTGTCCAAAGAAGAAGGTGGTCGTCACACCCCGTTCTTCAAAGGCTACCGTCCGCAGTTCTACTTCCGTACCACCGACGTAACCGGCAACTGCGAACTGCCGGAAGGCGTTGAGATGGTAATGCCGGGCGACAACGTGAAAATGGTTGTCACCCTGATCGCTCCGATCGCCATGGAAGATGGCCTGCGCTTCGCGATTCGCGAAGGCGGTCGTACCGTTGGCGCCGGCGTGGTTGCCAAGATCATCGAATAATCGATTGATCTTTCCCTCTCAGGCCGGCATAATGGTCGGCCTGACTTTGTTCTAGGCCAGTAGCTCAATTGGCAGAGCGGCGGTCTCCAAAACCGCAGGTTGGGGGTTCGATTCCCTCCTGGCCTGCCAGATTTCTCAAGATCTGGCACTTCTTTAAACGGGATTCCTAGCAGATGAATGCGAAGGTAGAAGCCAAAGAGTCGCGTCTTGATCTCTTGAAGTGGCTTGTGGTTGCAGTGCTGGTGGTGGTGGCTGTGGTTGCCAACCAGTATTACTCCGCGCAACCGATCTTCTATCGCGTTCTCGGTATCCTCGTGATGGCGGCTGTTGCTGGCTTCGTCTCGCTGCAGACCGTCAAGGGGCGTGCATTCTTTACGTTGGCTAAAGAAGCTCGCGCCGAGATTCGCAAGGTTGTATGGCCGTCTCGTCAAGAGACAACTCAGACCACGCTGATCGTAGTGGCAGTAGTGCTGGTAATGGCGCTGGTGCTTTGGGGGCTCGACTCCCTGCTGGGTTGGCTGGTTTCCATGATCGTAGGTTAAGGGTGTTCCGTGGCTAAGCGTTGGTACGTTGTGCATGCCTACTCGGGTTACGAGAAGCATGTCATGCGCTCGCTGATCGAGCGGGTCAAACTGGCCGGCATGGAAGACGGGTTTGGTGAGATTCTGGTCCCCACTGAAGAAGTCGTGGAGATGCGGAACGGCCAGAAGCGCAAGAGTGAGCGCAAATTCTTCCCGGGTTATGTCCTGGTGCAGATGGATATGAACGAGGGTACTTGGCACCTGGTCAAGGATACTCCTCGCGTCATGGGCTTCATTGGTGGTACTGCCGACAAGCCGGCGCCGATCACCGATAAAGAGGCTGATGCCATCCTGCGTCGTGTCGCTGATAGCGGCGACAAGCCCAAGCCGAAGACCCTGTTCGAGCCGGGCGAGACCGTTCGCGTCATCGATGGTCCGTTCGCTGACTTCAACGGCGTCGTCGAAGAAGTTAACTACGAAAAGAGCCGCATCCAGGTCGCTGTGCTCATTTTCGGTCGCTCTACTCCGGTAGAGCTGGAGTTCAGCCAGGTAGAGAAAGTTTAACTGGCATAATGAATCCCGCACCCCGCAGCCCTAGGCTGCGGGGTTTTGTCGTCCTTGGGATGAAACGCGAAAGCAACCGGGGAGCCCGAAAGGGCGCTTGACCCGCATTTGGAGTAGCAAATGGCTAAGAAAATCACGGCTTACATCAAGCTGCAAGTTAAGGCCGGCCAGGCCAACCCGTCGCCGCCCGTAGGCCCCGCTCTGGGTCAGCACGGCGTGAACATCATGGAATTCTGCAAGGCGTTCAACGCCAAGACCCAAGGCCAAGAGCCGGGTCTGCCGACTCCTGTGATCATCACTGTTTACAGCGACCGTAGCTTCACCTTCGAAACCAAGAGCACCCCGGCTGCCGTCCTGCTGAAAAAAGCAGCTGGCATCACCAGCGGTTCCGCTCGTCCTAACTCTCAGAAAGTCGGCACTGTTACCCGTGCTCAGCTGGAAGAGATCGCCAAGGCGAAGCAGGCTGACCTGACCGCTGCTGACATGGACGCTGCCGTACGCACCATCGCTGGCTCCGCGCGCAGCATGGGCCTGAACGTGGAGGGTGTGTAATGGCTAAGCTGACCAAGCGTCAAAAGGCTATCGCCGAGAAGATCGAAGCAGGTAAGCAATACGGCTTCGAAGATGCCGCCAAGCTGCTGGCCGAGCTGTCGACCATCAAGTTCAAGGAGTCCGTGGACATCGCCATCAATCTGGGCGTTGATCCGCGTAAATCCGACCAGGTCGTACGTGGCGCCACCGTTCTGCCGAACGGTACCGGCAAATCCGTACGCGTTGCCGTCTTCACCCAGGGTCCTGGTGTTGAAGCTGCCCTGGCTGCTGGTGCAGACAAGGTTGGCATGGACGAGCTGGCTGCCGAAATGAAAGCCGGCGACCTGAACTACGACGTCGTCATCGCTTCCCCGGACGCCATGCGTGTTGTTGGCCAGCTGGGCCAGGTACTGGGCCCGCGCGGTCTGATGCCGAACCCGAAGGTCGGCACCGTGACCCCGGACGTCGCTACCGCCGTCAAGAACGCCAAGGCCGGTCAGGTACGTTTCCGTACCGACAAGAACGGCATCATCCACGCCTCTGTTGGCAAGATCGACTTCGAGCCGGTCAAGCTGAAGCAGAACGTGGAAGCGCTGCTGAGCGATCTGAAGCGTCTGAAGCCGTCCTCTTCGAAGGGCGTGTACGTTCAGCGCGTTACCCTGAGCACCACCATGGGCCCGGGTCTGCAGATCGATCAGGCTTCGCTGGAAGGCTGATGAACTAAGTCGAGCAGTGGGTTCGCCCACTGCTCGCAGGTATTGGGGTCCCTGCCTGGCGGGGGCTATCCAAGACCGTAGGCGGCGCAAGCCTTAAACCTCAAGCCTACGCAGATGGTGCTCCCGATTCGTTTACCGAATCAGACACCAAAACGCCGTCCGGCTCCGGCTGGACGAATCGGTAACATCCAGGAGTAAACCCGTGGCAATTAAACTCGAAGACAAGAAGGCCATCGTCGCTGAAGTCAACGAGGCTGCCAAAGCCGGTCTGTCCGCTGTCGTGGTTGATGCACGCGGCGTGACTGTCGGCGCTATGACCGGACTCCGTAAAGAGGCCCGCGCAGCTGGTGTGTACGTGAAAGTCGTACGTAACACCCTGCTCAAGCGCGCCGTTGAAGGCACTCAGTTTGAAGTGCTCAACGACACGTTCAAGGGCCCGACCCTGATTGCTTTCTCCAACGAACATCCGGGCGCTGCCGCTCGTATCTTCAAGGAGTTTGCCAAGGGTCAGGACAAGTTCGAGATCAAGGCGGCCGCGTTCGAGGGTCAGTTCCTCGCAGCCAATCAGATCGACGTGCTGGCGACCCTGCCGACCTACAACGAAGCTGTTGCACAGCTGATGAGCGTGATTCAAGGCGCTACCAGCAAGCTGGCTCGTACTCTGGCGGCAATTCGCGATCAGAAAGAAGCTACCGCAGCCTAAGGCTCGGCGTCCTCTTTCAACCTTTTTTGTTTAATTCGATGGCCTTAGGCCGTCACCCAATACAGGAATTAGAGTCATGGCTCTGACCAACGAAGACATCATCTCCGCCGTATCCGAAATGTCCGTCATGCAGATCGTTGAACTGATCAAGGCGATGGAAGAGAAGTTCGGCGTTACCGCTGCTGCCGCCACCGTTGCCGCTGCTGGCCCGGCTGCTGCCGCTGCTGAAGAGCAAACCGAGTTCACCATCGTCCTGGCCGAAGCTGGCGACAAGAAAGTGAACGTGATCAAGGTCGTTCGTGAACTGACCGGTCTGGGCCTGAAAGAAGCCAAGGCTGTCGTTGACGGCGCCCCGGGCGTGGTCAAGGAAGGCGCTTCGAAAGAAGAAGCCGAAGCTGCCAAGAAAGCCCTGGAAGAAGCAGGCGCCAAGGTCGAGCTCAAGTAAGTTCGTACCTTGCGTCGACAGCCCGAGCGTTAAGCGACAGGCTGATGGCTGGTGGCGATTGCCACCGGCCTTTTTCCGTTATGGGTGGGGTGCCGTAGGTGCCCCCCATAACGTGAAAATCCCGCCACGAGTGGCGGCGCAAACCTAGGGTTTGCACGATTTTTGGGCTGCTCCCCTGTGCGGGAGAGGCCAAACAAGCAGGTGACCAAGCTGGGGAACGCTGATGGCTTACTCATACACTGAGAAAAAACGTATCCGCAAGGACTTTAGCAAGTTGCCGGACGTCATGGATGTGCCGTATTTGCTGGCCATCCAGCTGGATTCCTATCGCGAATTCCTGCAGGCCGGCGCGAGCAAGGACCAGGTTCGAGACATCGGCCTGCATGCGGCCTTCAAGTCCGTTTTCCCGATTATCAGCTATTCCGGCAATGCTGCCCTGGAATACGTCGGCTACCGTCTGGGCGAGCCGGCCTTTGATGTCAAGGAATGCGTGCTGCGCGGTGTGACCTTCGCGGTCCCGCTGCGTGTGAAAGTGCGCCTGATCATTTTCGACAAGGAATCGTCGAACAAAGCGATCAAGGACATCAAGGAACAAGAAGTCTACATGGGGGAAATCCCCCTGATGACCGAGAACGGTACCTTCATCATCAACGGTACCGAGCGCGTCATCGTTTCCCAGCTGCACCGCTCCCCGGGTGTGTTCTTCGACCATGACCGTGGCAAGACCCACAGCTCCGGCAAGCTGCTGTACTCCGCTCGCATCATTCCTTACCGCGGTTCCTGGCTCGACTTCGAGTTCGACCCGAAGGACTGCGTGTTCGTTCGTATCGACCGTCGCCGCAAGCTGCCGGCATCGGTACTGCTGCGCGCGCTGAACTACAGCACCGAGGAAATCCTCAACGCGTTCTATGACACCAACGTCTACGAGATCAAGGGCGAGACCCTGAATCTGGAGTTGGTGCCGTCGCGTCTGCGTGGCGAGATCGCCAGCTTCGACATCAAGGATGCTGCCGGCAAGGTCATCGTTGAAGCGGGCCGTCGTATCACCGCGCGCCACATCAACCAGCTCGAGAAGGCCGGCATCAGCCAGCTGGAAGTGCCGTTCGACTACCTGATTGGCCGTACCGTGGCCAAGGCTGTCGTGCACCCGGCTACCGGCGAGATCATCGCCGAGTGCAACACCGAGCTGACCGTCGATGCCCTGGCCAAGATCGCCAAGGCCCAGGTTGCCCGCCTGGAAACCCTGTACACCAACGACATCGACTGCGGTCCGTTCATCTCCGACACGCTGAAGATCGACTCCACCAGCAACCAACTGGAAGCGCTGGTCGAGATCTATCGCATGATGCGTCCCGGTGAGCCGCCGACCAAGGAAGCTGCCGAGACCCTGTTCGGCAACCTGTTCTTCAGCGCCGAGCGTTACGACCTGTCCGCCGTTGGTCGCATGAAGTTCAACCGTCGTATCGGTCGTACCGAGATCGAAGGCGCCGGCGTCCTGAGCAAGGAAGACATCGTCGAGGTCCTCAAGACCCTCGTTGCCATCCGTAACGGCAAAGGCATCGTCGACGACATCGACCACCTGGGTAACCGTCGCGTCCGTTGCGTTGGCGAGATGGCCGAGAACCAGTTCCGTGTTGGCCTGGTGCGCGTAGAGCGCGCGGTCAAGGAACGTCTGTCGATGGCCGAAAGCGAAGGCCTGATGCCGCAGGACCTGATCAACGCCAAGCCGGTGGCTGCCGCGATCAAGGAGTTCTTCGGTTCCAGCCAGCTGTCGCAGTTCATGGACCAGAACAACCCGCTCTCCGAGATCACCCACAAGCGCCGTGTCTCCGCACTCGGCCCGGGCGGTCTGACCCGTGAGCGCGCGGGCTTCGAGGTTCGTGACGTACACCCGACCCACTACGGTCGCGTGTGCCCGATCGAAACCCCTGAAGGTCCGAACATCGGTCTGATCAACTCCCTGGCCACCTACGCCCGCACCAACAAGTACGGCTTCCTCGAAAGCCCGTACCGCGTGGTGAAGGAAGGTCTGGTCAGCGACGACATCGTCTTCCTGTCCGCGATCGAAGAAGCCGATCACGTGATCGCCCAGGCTTCGGCAACCCTGAACGAAAAGGGTGAGCTGATCGACGAGCTGGTAGCCGTACGTCACCTGAACGAATTCACCGTGAAGGCGCCGGAAGACGTCACCCTCATGGACGTGTCGCCGAAGCAGGTCGTTTCCGTCGCTGCCTCGCTGATTCCGTTCCTCGAGCACGACGACGCCAACCGTGCACTCATGGGTTCGAACATGCAGCGTCAGGCTGTACCGACCCTGCGCGCCGACAAGCCGCTGGTAGGTACCGGCATGGAGCGCAACGTCGCCCGTGACTCCGGTGTCTGCGTGGTTGCCCGTCGTGGTGGCGTGATCGACTCCGTCGATGCCAGCCGTATCGTGGTTCGTGTGAACGACGACGAAGTCGAAACTGGCGAAGCCGGTGTCGACATCTACAACCTGACCAAATACACCCGTTCCAACCAGAACACCTGCATCAACCAGCGTCCGCTGGTGCAGAAGGGTGACCAGGTTTCGCGCAGCGACATCCTGGCCGACGGCCCGTCCACCGACATGGGTGAACTGGCTCTGGGTCAGAATATGCGCGTAGCGTTCATGCCCTGGAACGGCTTCAACTTCGAAGACTCCATCTGCCTGTCCGAGCGCGTAGTCCAGGAAGATCGTTTCACCACGATCCACATCCAGGAACTGACCTGCGTTGCCCGTGACACCAAGCTCGGCCCAGAAGAAATCACCGCGGACATCCCGAACGTGGGTGAGGCTGCGCTGAACAAGCTGGACGAGGCCGGCATCGTCTACGTCGGCGCCGAAGTACAGGCGGGCGACATCCTGGTCGGCAAGGTCACCCCGAAAGGCGAGACCCAGTTGACTCCGGAAGAGAAGCTGCTGCGCGCGATCTTCGGTGAGAAGGCGTCCGACGTGAAGGACACTTCCCTGCGTGTGCCGACCGGCACCAAGGGTACCGTGATCGACGTACAGGTCTTCACCCGCGATGGCGTAGAGCGCGACAGCCGTGCCCTGTCCATCGAGAAGATGCAGCTGGACGAGATCCGCAAGGACCTGAACGAAGAGTTCCGCATCGTCGAAGGCGCAACCTTCGAGCGTCTGCGTTCCGCTCTGGTTGGCGCCAAGGCCGACGGCGGTCCTGCCCTGAAGAAAGGCGCAGAGATCACCGACGAGTACCTGGACGGCCTCGAGCGCGGCCAGTGGTTCAAGCTGCGCATGGCGGAAGATGCTCTGAACGAGCAGCTGGAGAAGGCCCAGGCCTACATCAGCGACCGCCGTCAGATGCTCGACGACAAGTTCGAAGACAAGAAGCGCAAGCTGCAGCAGGGCGACGACCTGGCTCCGGGCGTACTGAAGATCGTCAAGGTCTACCTCGCTATCAAGCGCCGCATCCAGCCGGGCGACAAGATGGCGGGCCGCCACGGTAACAAGGGTGTGGTCTCGGTGATCATGCCGGTCGAAGACATGCCGCACGACGTGCATGGCACTCCGGTCGACATCGTTCTGAACCCGCTGGGCGTACCGTCGCGCATGAACGTCGGTCAGATCCTCGAAACCCACCTGGGCCTCGCGGCCAAGGGCCTGGGCGAGAAGATCAACCGCATGCTCGAAGAGCAGCGCAAGATCGCCGAGCTGCGTGTGTTCCTGAACGAGATCTACAACGAGATCGGCGGCCGCCAGGAAAGCCTGGACGAGCTGAACGATAACGAGATCCTCGCTCTGGCCAACAACCTCAAGGGCGGCGTGCCCATGGCTACCCCGGTGTTCGACGGTGCCAAGGAGCGCGAGATCAAGGCCATGCTGAAGCTGGCCGATCTGCCGGAGAGCGGTCAGATGCGTCTGTATGACGGCCGCACCGGCAACCAGTTCGAGCGTACGACCACCGTTGGTTACATGTACATGCTCAAGCTGAACCACCTGGTCGATGACAAGATGCACGCACGTTCCACCGGCTCCTACAGCCTGGTTACCCAGCAGCCGCTGGGTGGTAAGGCGCAGTTCGGTGGCCAGCGTTTCGGGGAGATGGAGGTCTGGGCGCTGGAAGCCTACGGTGCCGCCTACACCCTGCAGGAAATGCTGACCGTGAAGTCGGACGACGTGAACGGCCGTACCAAGATGTACAAGAACATCGTGGACGGGGATCACCGCATGGAGGCCGGCATGCCCGAGTCCTTCAACGTGTTGATCAAAGAGATCCGCTCGCTCGGCATCGATATCGAACTGGAAACCGAATAACACGTGACGTCAGAACGGTGCGGCTGGTCAAGGCCGGTCGCACCGGGTCCGTGAGGAGGAAAGGCCTTGAAAGACTTGCTTAATCTGTTGAAAAACCAGGGTCAGATCGAAGAGTTCGATGCCATCCGTATTGGCCTGGCCTCGCCCGAGATGATTCGTTCCTGGTCCTTCGGCGAAGTCAAGAAGCCGGAGACCATCAACTACCGTACCTTCAAGCCGGAGCGCGATGGCCTGTTCTGCGCCAAGATCTTTGGCCCGGTGAAGGACTACGAGTGCCTGTGCGGTAAGTACAAGCGCCTGAAGCACCGCGGTGTGATCTGCGAGAAGTGCGGCGTGGAAGTCGCGCTGGCCAAGGTGCGCCGTGAGCGCATGGGCCACATCGAACTGGCCTCGCCGGTCGCCCACATCTGGTTCCTGAAGTCCCTGCCGTCCCGTATCGGCCTGCTGCTGGACATGACCCTGCGTGACATCGAGCGCGTGCTCTACTTCGAGAGCTACGTGGTGATCGATCCGGGCATGACCACCCTCGAGAAGGGTCAGCTGCTGAACGACGAGCAGTACTTCGAAGCCCTCGAAGAGTTCGGTGACGACTTCGACGCCCGCATGGGTGCGGAAGCCGTTCGCGAGCTGCTCAACGCTATCGATCTGGAGCACGAGATTGGCCGCCTGCGCGAAGAGATTCCGCAGACCAACTCGGAAACCAAGATCAAGAAGCTGTCCAAGCGCCTGAAGCTGATGGAAGCCTTCCAGGGCTCCGGCAACCATCCCGAGTGGATGGTGCTGACCGTCCTGCCGGTGCTGCCGCCGGACCTGCGTCCGCTGGTTCCGCTGGATGGCGGCCGCTTCGCGACTTCGGATCTGAACGATCTGTATCGCCGCGTGATCAACCGTAACAACCGTCTGAAGCGCCTGCTCGACCTGGCCGCTCCGGACATCATCGTGCGCAACGAAAAGCGCATGCTGCAGGAAGCCGTCGACGCCCTGCTGGACAACGGCCGTCGCGGCCGTGCCATCACTGGCTCGAACAAGCGCCCGCTGAAGTCCCTGGCCGACATGATCAAGGGCAAGCAGGGTCGCTTCCGTCAGAACCTGCTCGGCAAGCGCGTGGACTACTCCGGCCGTTCGGTAATTACCGTAGGTCCGACCCTGCGTCTGCATCAGTGCGGTCTGCCGAAGAAGATGGCCCTGGAGCTGTTCAAGCCGTTCATCTTCGGCAAGCTGGAAGGTCGTGGCATGGCCACCACCATCAAGGCTGCCAAGAAGATGGTCGAGCGCGAGCTGCCGGAAGTGTGGGACGTTCTCGCCGAAGTCATCCGCGAACACCCCGTACTGCTGAACCGTGCGCCGACCCTGCACCGTCTGGGCATCCAGGCGTTCGAACCGGTACTGATCGAAGGTAAAGCCATCCAGCTGCACCCGCTGGTCTGCGCCGCGTACAACGCCGACTTCGACGGTGACCAGATGGCCGTGCACGTCCCGCTGACCCTCGAGGCCCAGCTGGAAGCGCGCGCGCTGATGATGTCGACCAACAACATCCTGTCGCCCGCCAACGGCGAGCCGATCATCGTTCCGTCGCAGGACGTGGTAATGGGTCTGTACTACATGACCCGTGAAGCGATCAACGCGAAGGGCGAGGGCATGGCTTTTGCAGACCTGCAGGAAGTTGACCGCGCCTACCGCAGCGGCCAGGTGTCCCTGCACGCCCGCGTAAAAGTGCGCATCAACGAGAAGATCAAGAACGAAGACGGCAGCCTGACCGCCAACACTCGTATCGTCGATTCCACCGTTGGCCGTGCGCTGCTGTTCCAGGTTGTACCGGCAGGTCTGCCGTACGACGTGGTCAACCAGTCGATGAAGAAGAAGGCGATCTCCAAGCTGATCAACCACTGCTACCGCGTGGTGGGTCTGAAGGACACCGTCATCTTCGCTGACCAGCTGATGTACACCGGCTTCGCCTACTCGACCATCTCCGGTGTGTCGATCGGCGTGAACGACTTCGTCATCCCGGACGAAAAGGCTCGCATCATCGATGCCGCCACCGAGGAAGTGAAGGAGATCGAGAGCCAGTACGCCTCCGGCCTGGTAACCCAGGGCGAGAAGTACAACAAGGTGATCGACCTCTGGTCCAAGGCCAACGACGAAGTCTCCAAGGCGATGATGGCCAACCTCTCGAAAGAGAAGGTGACCGATCGCGAAGGCAAGCAGGTCGACCAGGAGTCCTTCAACTCCATGTACATGATGGCGGACTCCGGTGCGCGGGGTTCCGCGGCCCAGATCCGTCAGCTGGCCGGTATGCGTGGCCTGATGGCCAAGCCGGACGGCTCCATCATCGAGACCCCGATCACCGCGAACTTCCGTGAAGGCCTGAACGTACTCCAGTACTTCATCTCCACTCACGGTGCTCGTAAGGGTCTGGCGGATACCGCACTGAAGACCGCGAACTCCGGTTACCTGACCCGTCGTCTCGTCGACGTGGCCCAGGACCTGGTGGTGACCGAGATCGATTGCGGCACCGACCGTGGCCTGTTCATGTCCCCGCACATCGAAGGCGGCGACGTGGTAGAGCCGCTGGGCGAGCGTGTGCTCGGCCGCGTGATGGCTCGCGACGTGCTCAAGCCGGGCAGCGACGACGTGATCGTCGAAGCCGGTACCCTGATCGACGAGAAGTGGGTCGATTTCCTCGAGCAGATGAGCGTCGACGAAGTCGTTGTACGTTCGCCGATCACCTGCGAAACCCGTCACGGCATCTGCGCCATGTGCTACGGCCGCGATCTGGCCCGTGGTCACCGCGTGAACATCGGTGAGGCTGTCGGTGTTATCGCTGCCCAGTCGATCGGTGAGCCGGGTACCCAGCTGACCATGCGTACCTTCCACATCGGTGGTGCGGCCAGCCGTACTTCTGCCGTGGACAACGTCCAGGTCAAGAACGGAGGCACCATTCGCCTACACAACCTGAAGCACGTAGAGCGTGCCGACGGCGCCCTGGTAGCGGTTTCCCGTTCCGGTGAGCTGGCGGTAGCCGACGACTTCGGTCGTGAGCGCGAGCGCTACAAGCTGCCGTACGGTGCGGTGATTTCCGTGAAGGAAGGTGACAAGGTCGACCCGGGCGCCATCGTCGCCAAGTGGGACCCGCACACCCACCCGATCGTCACCGAGATGGACGGCACCGTGGCCTTCGTGGGCATGGAAGAGGGCATCACCATCAAGCGCCAGACCGACGAACTGACCGGTCTGACCAACATTGAAGTGATGGATCCGAAGGATCGTCCGGCTGCCGGCAAGGACATTCGTCCGGCCGTGAAGCTGATCGACGCCGCAGGCAAGGATCTGCTGCTGCCGGGTACCGACGTACCGGCCCAGTACTTCCTGCCGGCGAACGCCCTGGTCAACCTCAACGATGGCGCGAAAGTGCGTATCGGTGACGTTATCGCGCGTATCCCGCAGGAAACCTCGAAGACCCGCGACATCACCGGTGGTCTGCCGCGCGTTGCCGACCTGTTCGAAGCTCGTCGTCCGAAAGAGCCTTCGATCCTGGCGGAAATCAGCGGCACCATCTCCTTCGGCAAGGAAACCAAGGGCAAGCGTCGCCTGGTCATCACTCCCACCGACGGTAGCGATCCGTACGAGGAGCTGATTCCGAAGTGGCGTCACCTGAACGTGTTCGAAGGTGAACAGGTAAGTCGTGGTGAAGTGATCTCCGACGGCCCGAGCAACCCGCACGACATCCTCCGTCTGCTGGGTGTCAGCTCGCTGGCCAAGTACATCGTCAACGAGATCCAGGACGTTTACCGTCTGCAGGGCGTGAAGATCAACGACAAGCACATCGAGACCATCCTGCGCCAGATGCTGCGCAAGGTCGAAGTGGCCGAGTCGGGCGATTCGTCCTTCATCAAGGGCGACCAGGTCGAACTGGTTCACGTGCTGGAAGAGAACGAAGTACTGGGCACCCAGGACAAGTTCCCGGCCAAGTACGAGCGCGTTCTGCTGGGTATCACCAAGGCCTCGCTGTCCACCGAGTCGTTCATCTCGGCGGCATCCTTCCAGGAGACCACTCGCGTCCTCACCGAGGCGGCGGTCACCGGCAAGCGCGACTTCCTGCGCGGCCTGAAGGAGAACGTGGTCGTGGGTCGTCTGATCCCGGCGGGTACCGGTCTGGCTTACCACAGCGAGCGCAAGCGTCAGCGCGAGCTCGGCAAACCGCAGCGTGTGAGCGCGAGCGAGGCCGAAGCAGCACTGGCCGAAGCGCTCAACCTGAGCGGTAACTAAGCCTCAAACGAAGCCCCGGTTGTCTTGACAACCGGGGCTTTGTCTTGACTGGAATCCGTAAGCTCTTTAGTATCTTGTACCCCGAAAATTGGCAGGGCGCATGCTCTGCCCATTTTCGTTTTTAAGTGTCGTAAGACAATCAGTGGAGCTATAGATGGCAACTATCAACCAGCTGGTGCGCAAGCCGCGCAAGCGCCTGGTAGACAAGAGCGGCGTTCCTGCCCTGCAGAACTGCCCTCAGCGTCGCGGCGTATGCACCCGCGTATACACCACCACCCCGAAGAAGCCGAACTCCGCACTGCGTAAAGTGTGCCGTGTTCGTCTGACCAACGGTTTCGAGGTTTCCTCGTACATCGGCGGTGAAGGCCACAACCTGCAAGAGCACAGCGTAGTGCTGATCCGCGGCGGTCGTGTAAAAGACCTTCCGGGTGTTCGCTACCACACCGTGCGCGGTTCGCTGGATACCTCCGGCGTTAAAGACCGTAAGCAGGGTCGTTCGAAGTACGGCGCGAAGCGTCCGAAGTAATTTTGTTTTCCTATTTGCTGAGTCGATAAGAGTAAGGTCGGGCATCGAGTCCCGGATTACCTGAAGACCGTTTGAGGGCTTATCAATGCCAAGACGTCGTGTAGCGGCCAAACGTGAGATCCTGGCCGATCCGAAATACGGAAGCCAGATTCTGGCGAAGTTCATGAACCACGTGATGGAAAGCGGCAAGAAAGCCGTTGCCGAGCGTATCGTTTACGGTGCTCTGGACAAGGTCAAAGAGCGCGGTAAAGGCGACCCCCTGGAACTCTTCGAAAAAGCACTCGACGCCATCGCTCCGCTGGTCGAAGTGAAGTCCCGCCGTGTCGGCGGTGCTACCTACCAGGTTCCGGTCGAAGTACGTCCGTCCCGTCGTAATGCACTGGCCATGCGCTGGCTGGTGGACTTCGCCCGCAAGCGTGGCGAGAAGTCCATGGCTCTGCGTCTCGCTGGCGAACTGATGGACGCCGCTGAAGGTAAAGGCGCCGCTGTCAAGAAGCGTGAAGACGTACACCGTATGGCCGAGGCCAACAAAGCGTTCTCGCACTACCGCTTCTAATTACGGCAACACTACTTCTGCGAGGGCTTTATGGCTCGTAACACAGCAATCAACCGCTACCGGAACATTGGTATCTGTGCCCACGTTGACGCGGGCAAGACCACCACCACCGAGCGGATCCTGTTCTACACAGGTCTCAGCCACAAGATGGGTGAGGTGCATGACGGCGCTGCCACTACCGACTGGATGGTGCAGGAGCAGGAGCGTGGTATTACCATCACCTCCGCTGCGATCACCACCTTCTGGGAAGGTTCGCGCGGCCAGTACGACAAGTACCGCGTAAACGTCATCGACACCCCCGGCCACGTAGACTTCACCATTGAAGTTGAGCGCTCCCTGCGCGTACTGGACGGCGCTGTCGTTGTGTTCTGCGGCACCTCCGGCGTTGAGCCGCAGTCCGAAACCGTATGGCGTCAAGCCAACAAGTACGGCGTTCCGCGTATCGTTTACGTGAACAAGATGGACCGCGCCGGCGCCAACTTCCTGCGCGTCGTCGGTCAGATCAAGAACCGCCTGGGTCACACCCCGGTTCCGGTTCAGCTGGCCATCGGTGCAGAAGATGACTTCCAGGGTCAGGTTGACCTGCTGAAGATGAAGGCCATCTACTGGAACGAAGACGACAAAGGCACTTCCTATCGCGAGGAAGAAATTCCTGCCGATATGGTCGAGCTGGCCACCGAGTGGCGCAACAACATGGTCGAGGCTGCTGCCGAAGCCAACGAAGAGCTGATGAACAAGTACCTGGAAGAGGGTGAGCTGTCGATCGAAGAGATCAAGGCTGGCCTGCGTCTGCGTACCATCGCCTGCGAAATCGTACCGGCTGTCTGCGGCTCGTCGTTCAAGAACAAGGGCGTGCCCCTGGTTCTCGACGCCGTCATCGACTTCCTGCCTGCTCCGACCGAGATTCCGGCGATCCAGGGTATCCACCCGGATCACATTGACGACGGCGACGATGCTCCGAAAGACGAGCGTCCGGCTGACGACAATGCTCCGTTCTCGGCTCTGGCATTCAAGATCGCTACCGACCCGTTCGTAGGTACTCTGACCTTCGTTCGCGTCTACTCGGGCGTTCTGGAGTCCGGTAACTCGGTTATCAACTCCGTGAAAGGCAAGAAAGAGCGCGTTGGTCGTATGGTGCAGATGCATGCGAACCAGCGTGACGAGATCAAAGAAGTACGCGCTGGCGACATCGCTGCTCTGATCGGCATGAAGGACGTCACCACCGGTGACACCCTGTGCGACATCGAGAAGCCGATCATCCTCGAGCGTATGGACTTCCCGGAGCCGGTAATCTCGGTAGCTGTTGAGCCGAAGACCAAGGCTGACCAGGAGAAGATGGGCATTGCCCTCGGCAAGCTGGCTCAGGAAGACCCGTCGTTCCGCGTCAAGACCGACGAAGAAACCGGCCAGACCATCATCTCCGGTATGGGTGAGCTGCACCTGGACATCCTCGTCGACCGCATGAAGCGTGAATTCGGCGTTGAGGCGAACATCGGCAAGCCGCAGGTTTCGTACCGCGAAACCATCTCGAAGGACAACATCGAGATCGAAGGCAAGTTCGTTCGTCAGTCCGGTGGTCGTGGTCAGTTCGGTCACTGCTGGATTCGTTTCTCGACTCCGGACGTGGACGACAAGGGCAACATCACTGAAGGCCTGGTCTTCACCAACGAAGTCGTGGGCGGTGTGGTTCCGAAGGAATACATCCCGGCCATCCAGAAGGGCATCGAAGAGCAGATGAAGAACGGCGTTGTCGCCGGCTATCCGCTGATCGGCCTGAAGGCGACCGTCTTCGATGGTTCCTACCACGACGTCGACTCCAACGAGATGGCGTTCAAGATCGCTGCTTCCATGGCGACCAAGCAGCTGGCCCAGAAGGGCGGCGGCAAGGTTCTGGAGCCGATCATGAAGGTGGAAGTGGTGACTCCTGAGGACTACATGGGTGACGTGATGGGTGACCTGAACCGTCGTCGTGGTCTGATTCAGGGGATGGAAGACTCGGTTTCCGGTAAGGTTATCCGTGCCGAGGTTCCGCTGGGCGAGATGTTCGGTTATGCAACCGACGTGCGTTCCATGTCCCAGGGTCGCGCTAGCTACTCCATGGAATTCTCCAAGTATGCTGAAGCTCCGGCGAACGTCGTCGAAGCTCTGGCCAAAAAACAAGCTTGATTCAGCTCTTTTAGTAAGAGGTTACTCTCGTGGCTAAAGAAAAATTTGAACGTAACAAACCGCACGTCAACGTCGGCACCATCGGTCACGTTGACCACGGCAAAACCACTCTGACCGCTGCTCTGACCAAGGTCTGCTCCGAGACCTGGGGCGGCTCCGCTCG
>NZ_JALJXP010000026.1 GCF_024170165.1 Pseudomonas nitroreducens
AGGCGATATCTGAAGATGCGAGTGTCACCCATGTGACTGAACTCGTTTGTTACCTATGTGGTTGTCTCCTACACCCCGGACATCCGGTTTTTCGCCTAGGCGAAAAATTCCCTCGCTCCAGCGAAGTTCCAGGGGCACGCTGCGAAGGGCCATCCCTGGCCCATCGCAGCTCTCGCGGCATCCATGCCGCTCAACCCCTGCAACTCCGCTTCCACTCGGCCTTCTGAACGGGGCATTCGGAGCGCGCGGATATTTCTCTGGAAGACTTCAGAGCCAAAGCCAAAGCCAAAGCCAAAGCCAAAGCCAAAGACGGAGAGGTAGCGCCGTTCTTCGTAGGACCGAGGGGGACGAACCGCACACCGACAGCGGCACGGCTGAATCGCTAGTCCTCGAACGCCTGCCGATACTCCCCCGGCGTTCCGCCCACCACCGACCTGAAGCGGTTGGCAAAGTGGCTGGCGCTGGAGAACCCGCAGGCCAGGGCCACCTGGCTCAGCGGCTGGCGGGTGTCGCGCAGCAGGCGTTGCGCCAGGGCCACGCGGCGGGCCAGGACGTATTGGTGCGGCGGCATGCCGAAGCTTTCGCGGAACATCCGCGCGAAGTGGTATTCCGACAGCGCCGTCTGCATCGCCAGCTCGCCCAGCGACAACGGCTGGTCCAGGCGCTGCTCGATGTAGTCGGCCACGCGCCGGCGCATGGACGGCGCCAGTCCGCCCTTGAGCTTCAGGCCTTCGCGCAGGCCGACCTGGTTCAGCAGCAGGTGATCGATCAGGTCATGGGCCAGGGTGCTGGTGCGGATGCGTTCGCCCGGCTCATGCCAGTCGAGCTTCACCAGCTGGCGGAAGCGCGCCGCCTGCTGCGGGTCGTCGAGGAAGGTGCGTTCGTGCAGCTGCAGTTCGCGCGGCTCGCGATCCAGCAGGCGGATGCAGCCGAGGGCGAACTGTTCCTGATCGATGTACAGGTGCGCCAGGCGGATGTCGCCGTTGACGATCCAGGCGGACTCGGCGCCCGCCGGCATCACGCAGAGTTTATCCGGCGCGCCGGTGGTGCCAGGGGCGCCACGGCGGAAGGTGCCGGTGCCGTCGTTCAGGTAGCAGGACAGCGTGTGATGGCTGGGAGCGTGGTAGTCGCGGGCATCGTGGCTATTGCTCCAGATCGCCGCGGACAGCCCGTCGCCCAGCTCCGCGCAACGCTCCAGGCGGGCGTTGGGCGAGGCGTTCATCGACTGGAAGACTTCGAGCTGCGAGATGGCTGACATGGATGTTCCTCTGTTGCCTTCACTCTACCCGCGCGGGCGCGCCTTGCCAGCCCGGTTGTCGCAATAAGCGCAAGAATCTGCAAGCCGGCGCCGGGGGCTGGCGGGAGACTGTTTCCATAGGATTTCCGGAGACCGCCATGAACCTCTCGCTCTACCTGCTCACCGTGCTTATCTGGGGCACGACCTGGATCGCCATCAAGCTGCAGGTCGGCGTGGTCGCCATTCCGCTGTCCATCGCTTACCGCTTCAGCCTGGCGGCGCTGGTGCTGTTCGCCCTGCTGCTGGTGTCGCGGCGCCTTCAGCCGCTGGGCCGGCGCGGGCAGGTGATCTGCTTCGCCCAGGGGCTGTGCCTGTTCTGCGTGAACTTCCTGTGCTTCTACACCGCCAGCCAGTGGATTCCCAGCGGGCTGGTGGCCGTGGTGTTCTCTACCGCCACGCTGTGGAACGCGCTGAATGCACGGATTTTCTTTGGCCAGCGCATCGCGCCCAACGTGCTCGGCGGAGGCGCATTCGGCCTGGCCGGGCTGGCGCTGCTGTTCTGGCCGGAGCTGTCCGGGCATCAGGCCACGCGGGAGACCTTCTACGGCCTGGGGTTGGCGCTGCTCGGCACGCTGTGCTTCTCGGCGGGCAACCTGTTGTCGAGCCTGCAACAGAAGGCCGGGCTGCGGCCGCTGTCGACCAACGCCTGGGGCATGCTCTATGGCTCGCTGATCCTGCTGGCGATCTGCCTGGTGCAGGGCGTGCCGCTGGCTTTCGACAGCAGCCCGCAGTACGTCTGGTCGCTGCTGTACCTGGCGATTCCCGGTTCGGTAATCGGCTTCACCGCCTATCTGACGCTGGTCGGGCGCATGGGGCCGGAGCGCGCGGCCTACTGCACCGTCCTGTTCCCGGTGGTGGCGCTGAATGTCTCGGCCTTCGCCGAGGGCTACCAGTGGAGCCTGCCGGCGCTGGCCGGGCTGGGTCTGGTGATGGTCGGCAACGTGCTGGTATTCCGCAAGCCGAGGCCGGTGTTGCAGCCGGCGCGTGCGTGATGGCCCTTGTAGGAGCGAGCTTGCTCGCGAACCGCCCCGCAGCGGGGGTCGTTCGCGAGCAAGCTCGCTCCTACGAAAAGCGCATCAGGCCTTCCAGGCCTGCGGATTGACCAGGTTCTTCGGCCGTTCGCCGCGCAGGGCGGCTTCGAAGTTGTCCAGCGCGCACTCGGCCATGGCCTGACGGGTTTCATGGGTGGCCGAGCCGATGTGCGGCAGGGTCACGGCGTTGGGCAGAGCGAACAGCGGCGACTCGGCCAGCGGTTCCTTCTCGTAGACGTCCAGGCCGGCGGCGAGAATGCGCTTCTCCTGCAGCGCTTCCACCAGCGCAGCCTCGTCGATCACCTGGCCGCGGGCGATGTTCACCAGGATGCCGGTGGGCTTCATCAGCTCCAGCTCGCGCTTGCCGATCAGCTTGCGGGTCTTGTCCGACAGCGGCACCACCACGCAGACGAAGTCCGCCTCGCCCAGCAGTTCCTCGAAGCCGCAGAAGCGCGCGCCGAACTCCTGTTCCAGCTCCGGCTTGCGGCTGTTGCCGTGGTAGAGGATGTCCATGTTGAAGCCGAAGTGGCCGCGGCGGGCGATGGCGGCGCCGATGCGGCCCAGGCCGAGGATGCCGAGCTTCTTGCCGTGCACGTCGACGCCGAAGTGCTGGGCGTCCACGGTGCGCTTCCACTCGCCGGCCTTGGTCCAGGCGTCCAGTTCGGCGGTGCGCCGGGCCGCGGCCATGATCAGGGCAAAGCCGAGGTCGGCGGTGGTTTCGGTGAGCACGTCCGGGGTGTTGGTCAGCGGGATGCCGCGCTGATTCAGGTAACTCAGGTCGTAGTTGTCGTAGCCCACCGAGACGCTGGAAATGACCTCCAGCTGCGTGGCCTGGGCCAGTTGCTTCTCGCCCAGCGGGCGACCGACGCCGATCATGCCGTGGGTGGTCGGCAGGGCGGCGGCCAGCTGCGCGTCGACGTCGCCCTGCCTGGGGTCGAGGACGGTGACGTTGAACTGGCTGCGCAGGCGGTCGAGGTGTTCCGCGGCAAGGCGGCTGAAGACGAAGACGTTCTTTTTCATGGCTCTCGGACGGCTGGGAGACGGAGGGGGCTTAACCCTACCATTGCCGGGCCAGAGCGGCGCAAGGCTGGTGTGCGCGCCGGGCGATTATCGAACGCGAGGTGGTATGCGGCGGGGAGGAAGATGGGTTCGCGGGCAAGCTCACTGAACACCGGGGTAGGGAGTTACACAGTGAGCTTGCCCGCGAAACGCGGCGAAAAGGGCGGTCAGGGTCCCACATCGGCGAGGCCGGCGCCATCGGCCTGGAGCACGCCGGGCAGATTTTCCCGTAGATACGCGACCCAGGTCTTGATCTTCGCGTCCAGGTACTGGCGCGACGGGTACAGCGCGTAGACGTTGAGGATCTGCAGCTTGTAGTGCGGCAGCACGCGCACCAGCGAGCCGTCGCGCAGGCCGTCGATGGCCGAGTAGACGGGCAGGGCGCTGATGCCCATGCCCGAGCCGATGGCCTCGGTCATGGCGTCGCCGACGTTCACCTGGAAGGGCGAGGGGCCGAGGGTGATCATTTCCTGGCCGTTGGGGCCGTCGAACAGCCACTTGTCCAGCGGCAGCACCGGGCTGATCAGGCGCAGGCAGTCATGCTCCATCAGCTCGGAAGGGGTCTTCGGCGTGCCGCGCCGGGCCAGGTAGTCGGGCGAGGCGCAGAGGATGCTGTAGGTCTCGCCGATGCGCTGCGACACCAGGCCCGAGTCGGGCAGTTCCGAGGCGACCACGATGGCCACGTCGAAGCCTTCGTCGAGCAGGTCCGGCACGCGGTTGGCCATGGTCAGCTCGAAGGTCACTTCCGGGTGCAGTTGGCGGTAGTTGGCGATGGCGCGGATCACGTAGTGCTGGCCGATACCGGTCATCGAGTGCACGCGCAGGCGGCCGGCGGGGCGGGCGTGGGCGTCGCTGGCCTCGGCTTCGGCTTCCTCGACATAGGCAAGAATCTGTTCGCAACGCAGCAGGTAACGCTGGCCGGCCTCGGTGAGGGCGATGCGCCGGGTGGTGCGGTTGAGCAGGCGGGTCCGCAGGTGGGACTCCAGATTGGCGACCGCGCGGGATACGTACGCGGTGGTGGTGTTCAGCTGTTGCGCGGCGGCGGTGAAACTGCCGGTTTCCGCGACACAGGCGAACGCACGCATGGTCTGCAGTGTGTCCATTGGGGCCTCGTCAGTGGGGCGTCTGTCCCGGGTGGCGACGTCAAATAAGCGATACGTCGTCGCCGGCGGCATGTCCTTGATGGGGGGCAATGCGCGGAGCAGAGCGGGAGCGGCCTATTGTCACATGGATGAAAACACATATTGTTTCATTTTTGGTAATAAACAATCACAAATCAGCCGGCTTATCCGTTCCCTTTCCCGTCCCTAGAATTCAATCGCCGCAATTGGCTCTACGCACTCTACTAAGCTGAACACACTCCTACCTTCCAGGGCTCTCACTGTGTCGCGTCACCTCGTGAAAGGACTGACGTTCGTCGGCTCCTTTGTCATTTTTTCAACAATCGCCGGATGTATCAGCACCGACGGCATCGCCCCGCAGGAACAGCGCCTGGGCGACACCGAGCTGGCCACCGACGCCGCCATCGCGCACGCCAACCAGGAAGCTGGCTGGCCGGCCGAGCAGTGGTGGCGCGCCTATGGCGATCCGCAGTTGAATGCCTGGGTGCAGACCGCGCTGGAAGGCAGCCCGACCCTGGCCCAGGCCGAGGCACGGGTGCGCATGGCGATGGCCATGGCCGGCATCGCCGAGTCCGCCGAGTCGCCGCAGATCGGCGTGGATGCCTCGCTGACCCGCCACCGCTGGCCGACCGACTACTTCTACGGTCCCGGCGACCTGGCCGACAGCACCACCTTCAATAACAACGCCGCCCTGGGCTTCAGCTACTCGCTGGACCTCTGGGGCCGCGAGCGCAGCAACACCGAGCGCTACGTCAACATCGCCAAGATGACCGCCGCCGAGGCGCGCATGGCCCAGCTGGAGCTGGAGGGCAACATCGTTCGCGCCTACATCCAGCTGTCGCTGCAGTACGCCAAGCTGGATATCGGCAAGGCCATGCTGGCCCAGCAACAGGGCATCCTGGCCCTGGCCCAGCGCCGTCTCGACGGTGGCATCGGCACGCATTTCGAAGTCAGCCAGGCGGAAGTCCCGCTGCCGGAAACCGAGCGCAAGATCGAAGCGGTGGACGAGGAAATCCAGCTCACCCGCAACCAGATCGCCGCCCTGGCCGGCAAAGGCCCCGGCGCCGGCGCCTCGATCCAGCGTCCGAGCCTGAAGCTCGCCGAAGGTCCGGGCCTGCCCAGCAAGCTGCCGATGGAATTGCTCGGCCACCGCCCGGACGTGGTCGCCAGCCGCTGGAAGGTCGCCGCGCAAGCCAAGGGTGTGGATGTCGCCCGCGCCGAGTTCTACCCCAACGTCGACCTGGTCGCGAGCATCGGCTACAGCGCCGTCGGCGGCGGCGTGCTGGAATTCCTCAACGCCGAGAAGTTCACCTATGGCGTCGGCCCGGCCATCTCCCTGCCGATCTTCGACGGCGGTCGCCGCCGCTCGCAGCTGAGCCAGGAATCTGCCGGCTACGACGCCGCCGTGGCGCAGTACAACCAGACGCTGATCAATGCCCTCAAGGGCATTTCCGACCAGTTGATCCGCATGCACTCCATGCAGCTGCAGGAAGGCTTCGCCGCCAAGTCCGTGGCCTCGGCCCAGCGCACCTACGACATCGCCACCAAGGCCTACCGTGGCGGCCTGACCGATTACCTCAACGTGCTCAACGCGCAGTCCCGCCTGTTCCAGCAGCAACTGGTGGAGCAGCAGGTGCGCGCCGCGCGCCTGGCCACCCATGCCGGCCTGGCCGTTGCCCTGGGCGGCGGCCTGATGGACAAGCAGGAAGGCCCGAAAGAGGCGAAGATGGTCCCCGAGACCGTCGGCGTCCGCGCGGCCGGCGAGCGCTGAGATGGCCGGCGAGCCCTCTTCGTACAACGGCAGCACCGCCACCCGCCAGCTGGCGCCGCTGGACGCGCTGCGTCGCGCGCTGCTGGAGTGGGGGCGCAGTGATGGCGTCACCTGGGTGTACATCGCCAAGGTGCTGCTTGCCGCGCTGCTGACCCTGTGGCTGGCGATGCGCCTGGAACTGCCGCAGCCGAGCACGGCGACCATCACCGTGTTCATCGTCATGCAGCCGCAGAGCGGCCAGGTGTTCGCCAAGAGCTTCTACCGGATTCTCGGCAGCCTGGTCGGGCTGAGCGTGATGGTCGCGCTGATCGCCATCTTCGCCCAGCAGCGCGAGCTGTTCCTGCTCGTCTCGGCGCTGTGGATCGGCCTGTGCACCGTCGGCGCCGCACGCTACCGCGACTTCCGCTCCTACGCTTGCGTGCTCGCCGGCTACACCGCCACGCTGATCGGCCTGCCCGCCACCCTGCACCCGGAGGCCGCGTTCATGTCGGCGATCTGGCGCGTGCTGGAAATCAGCCTCGGCATCCTCTGCTCCATGGTGGTCAGCGCCACGCTGTTCCCGCAGACCTCCAGCACCGCCATGCGCAGTGCGCTGTACCAGCGTTTCGGCGCCTTCGCCAGCTTCGTCCTGGACAACCTCGGCGGCGGCGAGCGGCCGAAGTTCGAGGCCGCCAACGTCGCCTTCGCCGCCCAGGCCGTGGGTCTGGAAGCGCTGCGCAGCGCTACCCGTTTCGAAGACCCGCACATGCGCCTGCGCTCCGGCCGCCTGTCGCGCCTGAACAACGAGTTCATGGTCCTCACTACCCGCTACCACGCGCTGCACCAGCTGCTCTCGCGTCTGCGGGCACATGAGGCGGATGCCGTGCTGCGCGCGTTGCAGCCGTGCCTCGACGAACTGGCCCAGGTGCTCGCCCCGTGGCGCGGCGAGTCGGTCACCGACCGCGACGCCGAGCGCCTCGCCGCCCAGCTGGAAAGCCACCGTACGCGGATGATGCAGTGCATCCGCGCCGGCCGCGCGCAACTGCTCGCCGAGCAGGACGAGCCGTCCGCGCTGATGGATTTCAACACCGCCGGCGAGCTGCTCTACCGCCTGGCTGACGACCTCTACAACTACGCCCTGACCCACGCCTCCCTGGCCGCACACAAGCACGAGCGGGAGAACTGGAAGCACGGCTTCTCGCCCAAGGCCAACCTGGTCGCCTCGCTGGTGGCGGGTGGGCGAACCGCGTTGATGGTGCTGGTATTCGGCATCTTCTGGATCGAGACCGCCTGGCCCAGCGGCAGCACCTTCGTGCTCAACGCCGCCGCCGTCGCTGCACTGGTGTCGGCCGCTCCGGACCCGGCGAAGATGGCCATGCAGATGGCCGTGGGCACCTTCTTTGCGGCGATTCTCGGCTTCTCCGAAACCTTCTTCGTGTTCCCGCACCTGGACGGCTTCCCGCTGCTGGCCTTCGCCCTGGCGCCGGTATTCGCGCTGGGCGCGTTCCTCTCGGTCAAACCCAAGTACGCCGGCTACGGCCTGGGCCTGCTGGTGTTCTTCAGCTTCGGCGCGATCCCGGCGAATCTCACCGTCTATGATCCGGGCCGCATGCTCAACGAGTACATCTCCCTGGTGCTGTCGCAAAGCCTGGCCGCCGTGGTCGCCGCGGTGATCATGCCGCCCACCAGCGCCTGGCTGTGGCGCCGCCTGGAGAAGGACCTGCGCCTGCGCGTGGTGGAAGCCATCAGCGGCAAGCTGGACGGCCTGGTCTCGTCCTTCGAAAGCGGCACCCGCGACCTGCTCAACCAGGCCTATGGTGTCTCTGCACGCAGCCCGCAGATGCAGCGCCGCCTGGTGCGCTGGACCTTCGTGGTGCTGGAAGTCGGCCATTCGATCATCGAGCTGCGCGTGGAGCAGGAGAACCTGCCGAACGAGCCCTGTTACGCCGAGTCGACGCCCTGGCGGCAGTCGATCCGCACCATGGGCCGCGCGCTGATCCGCCTGTTCGTCAAGCCTTGCGAGGCCAACCGCGAGCGCGCCCTGGCTGCCGTCGAGCAGGCCATCGATTGCGTGAAGAGCACCGACGAGCCGCGCGCCCCGGACTTCGAAAGCTCGCCGCTGCGCCGCGTGCTCAGCTACCTGCACTTCATCCGCAGCAGCCTGCTTGACCCGCAGTCGCCGCTGCGCGATGGCGAAACCACCTCTGGAAGCCCGACCCATGCTGCCTGACCTGCCCCGCGAGATCGCCTTCCACGGGGTCTACATGCCGACCCTGACCCTGATGTTCCTGGTTGCCGCGCTGATCTGCTGGGGCATCGACCGGATCTTCGCCTCCATCGGCCTGTACCGCTACACCTGGCACCCGGCGCTGTTCCGCGTGTGCCTGTTCGCCTGCCTGTTCGGCGGCCTGTCTCTCACTATCTACAAGTAACGAGCGTGCACCCATGACTCTCAAATCCATCATCAGCCTGCTGGCGACCCTGATCATCCTGGCGGTCGCCGCGCTGATCGGCCGCGCCCTCTGGGTGAACTACATGGATACGCCCTGGACCCGCGACGGCCGGGTGCGCGCCGACATCATCAACGTCGCCGCCGACGTCTCCGGCGTGGTGGTCGACGTGCCGGTGCGCGACAACCAGCAGGTGAAGAAGGGCGACCTGTTGATGCAGATCGACCCGGACCACTACCAGATCGCCGTGAAGCAGGCCGAAGCAGCCGTCGCCTCGCGCAAGGCCACCCTGCAGATGCGCCAGCTCAACGCCAAGCGCCGCCGGGCCATGGACGAGGAAGTGGTCTCGCGCGAGAGCCTGGACGACGCCAGCAACACCGCCGCCGCCTCCGAAGCCGACTACCAGCAGGCCCTGGCTGCGCTCGACGCCGCCAAGCTGAACCTGGAACGCACTCAGGTGCGCGCCTCGGTGGACGGCTACGTGACCAACCTCAACGTGCACCGTGGCGATTACGCCCGTGTCGGCGAGGCGAAGATGGCCGTGGTCGACGAGAACTCCTACTGGATCTACGGCTACTTCGAAGAGACCAAGCTGCCGCACATCCGCGTCGGCGACCCGGCCGAGCTGCAACTGATGAGCGGCGAGCGCCTGAAGGGCCATGTCGAGAGCATCGCCCGCGCCATCTACGACCGCGACAACCCGGAGAGCCGCGAGCTGGTGGCCGACGTCAACCCGACCTTCAACTGGGTGCGCCTGGCCCAGCGCGTGCCGGTCCGCATCCACATCGACGAAGTGCCGGAAGGCGTGCTGCTGGCAGCGGGCATCACTGCCACCGTGATCGTCAACCCCGAGAGCCGCAACGCGGAACACTCCGATGGCGCGGCCGCGACAGCGCAGTGAGCTGATCGGGTGAATGAAAACGGGAGCTGCGGCTCCCGTTTCCTTTTGTACGGTCGGTTTTACACCACGCCGGCCGCAGCACCGCGCTCCGGTACCCCGGCGATCTCCAACGCCCGATGCAGGGTGGGCAGGATGTTCCGGTGGCCGATGATGCGGGCCACGTTGTGGCGCTTCATGTCGGCCCGCAGGAAGCGGTTGGCGCGGCCGAACACCAGGGTCACACCCTGTTTGCGCAGGCATTCGCACAGGTCGGCCAGCGAACGGGCGGCGGAGTAGTCCAGCCCGGTAATCGCACCGGCATCGACGACGAACCAGCGCAACCCGGCTGGCGCCCGTTCCACCAGCGCGATGACCTGCCGGGTGAAGAAGGTGTCGTTGGCGTAGAACAGGTCGGCGCCGAAGCGATAGACGATCAGCCCGGGCGCCGTCTGTTTGCCGAACTGTACCGGCACCGGTAGCCAGCGGCCGTTGGCGTCCGGCTCCAGCATCAGGGTGTGCGGGCGGTAGCTGCGGCGTACGTGGTGCACCAGCGACAGCGCCATGGCCAGCAGGATGCCCTGCTCGACCCCCACCAGCACCACGGTGGCCGCAGTGAGCAGGGCCATGCGGAACTCCAGCGGACTTTCCGTGCGCATGGCCAGCAGGGTCTGCACATCGATCAGGCCGACCGCGATGGTGAAGACCACGGCGGCCAGTACGCAGTGCGGCAGATACTGCAACCACTGGAAGAGAAGCAGCGCCACGAGGGCCACTATCAGGGCGAAGCTCAGTTGCGCCACCTGGCTGCGCGAGCCGGCCTGCTCGGCCATGGCCGTCTGGGTCGGGCTGCCGTTGACCACGAATGCGCCGCTGAAGGCCGCTGCCGTGTTGGCCGCCGCCAGCCCGAGGATGTTGGCGTTCTCGTCGTCGTGCTCGCGGTGCCGGTCGGCATAGACGCGGGCGGCCGCCGAGCTCTGGGCGAGGATCATGATGAAACAGGCCCCGGCGACCGGCAGCAACTCCTGGATCTCGCGCCAGCTCAGCGCGGGGAGCGAGAGGCTCGGCAGACCACCGGCAATCGGGCCGAGCACGCTGATACCGTGCCCGGCAAAGTCGAAGGCGGCACTGGCGGCGATGCAGCCGACCATGGCCAGGAGCGGGATCGGCCAGCGTGGCAGCCAGTACCTGGCCGCCAGCAGCAGTACCACCAGCGAGACGGCGATAGCGGCGGTAGGGAGGTGGGTCTGGTTGAGATGGCCGGCGAGGAACACCGTCTTCTCAGCGACCGGCGAGGAGGGGACGACGATACCCAGCATGTCGCCGCCCATCGACAACGCCACCTGTACACCGACGCCAGCCAGAAACCCGGTCAGTGCCGTGCGCGACAGGAAGTCGGCGAGAAAGCCCAGCCTGAGCAGCCGGGCGATCAGCAGCATGCCGGCGGTCAGCAGCGCCACCGTGCCGGCCAGGGCGATGTACTGCGGGCTGCCGATGGGGGCCAGGCCGGCGAGATGGCCGGAGAAGATGGTGGCGGTGGCCGAATCCGCCGCGACTACCAGATGCCGCGAGGCGCCGAAGCAGGCGAAGGCCAGCAGCGGCAGCAGTGCGGTATAGAGCCCGGTGACCGCCGGCATGCCGGCGATGCGCGCGTAACCGAGCAGTTGGGGAATATCCATCGCCGCCAGCGAGATACCGGCCAGCGCATCGCGCAGTGCGCCCTTGCGGGTGAGGGGAAGGATGCCCTGGAGCAGTTTCACGGGAGATGCCATGGGTGCCATGCCTGGAATGCGGTGGGGCATTCGAGCAACCGTGGCGAGCGGCGAACAGGGGGCGACTTCCCAAGGGCCTATCGGAGTCTTCGCGGCAATCCGTCAGGCGTCACCGCGCTGGCGATTCTTGTAGCTGCCGCGAATGTTCATCGCCGCCAGGCACAGTTGCAGCAGCACCAGCGCATAGGCCTTGGCCGGGATGCCCCAGGCGATCCACAGTGCGTTGCTGGCGAGGAATACCCAGAAGCCGATCTCACGCCGCTTGCGGTCGCGGGAGCCGACCAGCCAGGCGGCAAGGACGGTGACCAGCATGGCTGGCCATTGCAGCAGGTCGATCAGCTCGTTCATCGGCGGTCGGGCTCAGGCGGGTGTCCTGAACTCAGACCAGTCCTGGCGCGGCAAAGTGCGGACGAACTGGATAGCCGTCGAGCAGCGCGTTGGCCTTCTCCGCGTCCAGTTCGCCATTGAACGGTACGCCCAGCGCCTGGCGGTGGATGCCGGTGGATGCCAGCCAGAGGGTGTCGATGCGTGCGGCCAGGGCGCCGGGGACGTCGGTCACCAGCGAATCACCGACGAACAGGATGTGCTTCGCGCCGCGTGCCTCCAGCTGCCGCTGGGCAATGCGGAAGGCCGACGGATCGGGCTTGCCGTACCAGTGCACGCTGCCACCCTCTTCGGCAAAGGCTTCGGCCAGGCGGCCGGCGCCGAACACCGTCTGGCCGCCGGAAACCACCACGCGGTCCGGGTTCGCGCACAAGAACGGCTTGTCGGTGGCGCCGCGCAGCGGGGCAAAGCGTTCTTCCAGTTCGTTCTGCGGGAAGCTGCCGACACCCAGGATCAGCGACGCGGCATGGATGTCGTCGCAGAAGCGCTCGCGGATTTCCGCCGGCCAGGTGGTCAGGGCATCGCCCACGCCGACGGTGTAGATGCCGCCGCGCTGGAATTCGCGTTCATGGGTGAAGGCGTCGATGGCCAACTGGCCGGAGGTGGTGATGCCGGCGAACAGCTCGCGGGAGACGCCCAGGCGCACCAGGGTGTCGGCCATCTCCGGGACGCTGCGCGAGGCGTTGCTGAGGAACCACACCGGCTTGCCTTCGGCGGCGCGACGGGCCAGCCAGTCGAGGGCGCCGGGGAACACATCGACACCGTCGATCAGCACGCCCCAGAGGTCGAGCAGAAAGCCGTCGTAGTCGGCGCAGAAGGCATCCAGGCCGGCGTGGTCGATGTAGCGGGTGTGGGTGACGGCGCTGAAGCGGGAGCTGGTCATGGCGGGCCTGGGCAACGGTGGGATTGCGCCCACGTTAGCGCACTCACGCCATGACCGTGTGACAGTTGCGCCGATCAGTGCGCCGGGTGCGGCGGGCGTTCCTCGCCGAAGGTGTCTGCCAGCCAGCCCTTGAGATGGCAGGTGGAGAGCGCCGAGGTGCTGCATTCGCCGCTGGCCAGGGCTTGCTGCAGCTTGCCGATGTCGGCTTTCTGCACGTAGGCGATGGCGTCGGTCATGTCGTCCTCGGTGCCGTAGCCGCCTTCGACCATCTCCTTGAGCGCGTCCTCCTTGCTCCAGCCCTGGATCACCGTGCGGTACATGGCGGCGAACAGGCCGGTGCGGTCGCGCCCGTGCTTGCAGTGCATCAGCACCGGGCCTTTCTGCTCTGCCTGTTGCAGGATGCGCAGGACTTTCAGCACGTCGGCATCATCGACCCGGTCGGCGTGGGTGGGGAAGCTCACGGCATCGATGGTCTGCTGGCCGATCCACTCGCGGTCGTCGTCCTTGATGAAGCTCACCACGGTCTTTACCTGCAGGCGCTGCAGCTCGGGCAGGTCGTCCTTGCCGGGCAGGGCGCTGCGGTAGAGCGTCGGCGACATCTGGTAGAGGTTGAACGACTTGTCCACCGGCCTGGCCCAGTCGGCCGGGGTGTCGCCGGCGGCCAGGGCGAGCGGGCCGAATGTCAGCAGGGCGGCGGCGATGGCGCCACGGAGAATCGGGGGCAGGGACATGGGGACTCCTCTAAGGTCGCGTCACCTTAGGCGGAGCCCGGTTGTGCCCGGATGAAATGCAGGTGAAGAAAGCGTGAAGCCTGCTCAGCGCCGGTCGGCGGGGAGGAAGCGCACCAGCACGGTGGGACGGAAGAACCACCAGACGCACAGCGGGTAGCACAGGTAGTTGAGCGCATAGATCAGCAGCGCCGCCGGGCTCGGGGTGTTCTGCCAGGCTGCCATGCCCACCAGGATGGCGTAGAGCAGCGCCAGCCCGCCGCCGTACAGCGCGATCAGCCGCCAGCGCTCGCCGGTCTGCGCCAGGCGCTTGTGCCGGCGGGCGAACCAGAAGGCCATGGCGGCGGCGATCACTGCGGCCACCAGCAGGGTCGCCGGCACACCACCGATTCGCAGCAGTCCGCGGGCCACCACGTTGAGGAAGAAGGCGGCGAGGATGCCGGCGAGGGCGAGGTAGCGAACCTGATAAGTCATCAGAGTTGCCCGTCGAGGCCGAAACGTTTCTTCAGCACCTTGTCCAGCAGGCCGGTGGGCACCCAGCGCGAAAGCAGCGGCAGGGCGCGGCTGCCATTGCCGATGCGCACCAGGTGCGGACGCGGGGACTTCTGCGCGGCGGCCAGCAGTGCGCGGGCGAAGTCGCCGGCGGGCGTGGGTTTGTCCTGGGAGGCCGCGGCGCGCGCCTGAATGAATTTACGCAGCGGCCACCAGGCGGAATCCTCGCTGACCACCGCGGCCATCTCGCGGCTGGCGTTGGCGCCGAAGTTGGAGGCGATGGCGCCGGGCTGCACTTCCATCACCTCGATGCCGAAGGGTGCCAGCTCCAGGCGCAGGGCGTCGTTGAGCGCGTGCACTGCGGCTTTCGAGGCGCAGTAGGCGCCGGCGAAGGGGGTGACCAGCACGCCGGAGACGCTGCCGATGTTCACCACCAGCCCGCGCCGTGCGCGCAGTGCCGGGAACAGTGCGCGGGTGACGCCGACCACGGCGAACACGTTGGTTTCGAACTGCCGGCGGATCGCCTGGCTGCCACCGTCCAGCAGCGGGCCCATGGCGCCGTAGCCGGCGTTGTTGATCAGCACATCGAGGCCGCCGGCTTCGTGTTGCAGCCGCTCGGCGAGGCGCTCGACGGCGGGCTCGTCGTTGACGTCCAGCAGCACACCACGAAATCCCGCCTGGCCGAGGGCGGCGACATCTTCATCGCGGCGCGCGGTGGCCCAGACCTGGTAGCCGGCGCCCTGGAAGGCATCGGCGAGGGCGCGGCCGATACCGCTGGAGCATCCGGTGATGAGGGCGACGGGGTGGGGCATGGTCTGGCGGTCCTTGGGCTGTGGGCGGGACTACCGTACCGGAATGTGCGGGGCAGGTGAATCAGTTGCCGAAGCGGCCGCTCACCCGCTCGGCGCGGAACTCCAGGGTACTGGCGCGGTAGCCGGGGCGCAGCGGCGGCAGCGGCAGGCAGTCGCTCCAGCTGTCGCCGGCCAGCAGCGCGCCGGGGCCACGGTAGCGCGGGGCTTCGTAGAGGTTTTCGGCGAGGTCGGTGGTGTCGCCGGGGCGGTAGGCGGCGACTTTCCAGCGCAGTTCCAGCAGCGGGCGCGAGGCGCCGTTCTTCAGGCTGACGGCCAGTGGACGGCCGGGCTGGCATTGGTCGGGCTGGTAGGCGATGCGCAGTTCCAGGTGCTGGAGTTGGCGGCTGTCGCTGTTGTCCTGCCAGATGGCGATGGCGATCACCGCGGCCAGTCCGACCAGCCCGGCGCCGGAGATCGGCAGGGCGCGGGAGGGGTAGCGGATCAGCAGGATGATCCAGGTGACGATCAGCAGGATGCCGTACAGCATGGAAAGCTCCGCGGGGGTATGGAGCATTACCTTAGCAGGCGGTGGGGTGGGGCGGGTTGATGTGGCGCGGCTGTTGCGGGAGCGAGCTTGCTCGCGAACCAGCCCAGCTGTCGAGGTATCGGCGGATAACCCGTTCCGGGTTATGCGCCCTACGTATTGCGCCCCTGTAGGAGCGGGCCATGCCCGCGATCCGTCGGCAGGGCCGGCGGTTGTCTTGGCTCTTGTGGTGTCGGTTTATGGTGCCTCGGCTTGGGTGTTCCGGCGCCGCTTCGGTGTGCGTTCGGGCTTCGTGTTTCGCCCCCTCGGGCGAGTTACTTTGGCAAACGCCCCAAAGTAACCAAAGGTCTTGCCCCGGTACGACTCACCCACATAGGTGACAGTTTTGTTCAGGCACATGGGTAACAGTTTCTAACCTGCAGGGGTCA
>NZ_JALJXP010000027.1 GCF_024170165.1 Pseudomonas nitroreducens
CGAGCGGAGCCGCCCCAGGTCTCGGAGCAGACCTTGGTCAGAGCAGCGGTCAGAGTGGTTTTGCCGTGGTCAACGTGACCGATGGTGCCGACGTTTACGTGCGGCTTGTTACGCTCAAACTTTTCTTTAGCCATCTTGACCGCCTCCCGTAAGGAATTGAGAAAGTCACGTCACCATTAAAACAAAGGCAGATATTTTCATATCTGCCTTTGCGAGATGGAGCTCATGAGCGGATTTGAACCGCTGACCTCACCCTTACCAAGGGTGTGCTCTACCAGCTGAGCTACATGAGCAAGACATAAGCAACAAACTTGGAGCGGGTAGCGGGAATCGAACCCGCATCATCAGCTTGGAAGGCTGAGGTTCTACCACTGAACTATACCCGCGGAGCTTGCAGCTCACGCTTGAAAACTGGTGGAGGGGGAAGGATTCGAACCTTCGAAGTCTGAGACGTCAGATTTACAGTCTGATCCCTTTGGCCGCTCGGGAACCCCTCCGAGTGAGGCGGCATTCTACAGCCTGCCACCGCGTTGTCAACTGTTTTTCTTTAAAAAACTTGAGCTTAGCTCTTCGACAACGGCTTCCAGTGCTCGACCCTTTCAGGCGACCCCTGTGAAGCGGGCGCCATTCTATTCAAACTATTGAGGGCTTGCAACGCTTTTACATGGCATTGTTTGTTTTTGCAGCTCGGGGAAGTCCGGAGCCAGCTGACGCACCAGGGAATCATCCACCAGACGTCCGCTTTCCGCGGCTACCTGCGCCCAGTAATCATGCTGCGAACGAGCCAACTCACGCACCAGAGCGTCGTAGCCAGCGGTCTTCAGACGTTCGACGACGCTGTCGGCGGAATCCTTGCTCTGGAAAATCCCAAGGGATATCCCGTCAGTCAGGTCACCCTCGGTGATGATGTAGCTGTCGATCTTGCGCGCCTGCAGCTCACGAAGCTGCCACAACGACGCCTGTCGCGAAGCCAGGGGCGGCAGATAAACCCAATAGTCGACACCAGCCGCAGCATCCACCGTCTGCATCGAGGCCTGTACATCCAGGCTCAGCAGGCGCTGGACCAGCTGTTTCGCACGGTCCTCGGCCGGGAAGCTACCCAGGTATACGCAAGCCGAGGCTGGAGCGGCCACCGGCTTCTCGTCTGCCTGCCGACGCGCAGGCGCCTCGGCAGACTCGCTGAGCAGTCGAATATTCTTCTGCTCAGCGTGAAACAGACTGAGCGGCGCAACCTCCTTCGGACGGAGAGGCGCCTGTTGCTGATGCCAGACGTAATAGAAGACGTTGAGGGCGAGCAGAAAAAGAAAGAACCAACGCATCGATCAGACTCACTCGATCGGACAGGCAAGTGCCAGGCCGAGAAATACCAGGTCCGGAAGCACGACAGCTCGTGCGGACTCATCCTTGACGAGCTCGGCATCGCCCCCGGTCAGATAAACGGCGCAATCGTCACCCAGCAGCTTATTGGCCAGTTCGATCTGTTCGCGCACGAAACCTCGAAGCATCAGCACGCAACCGCGCTCGACGGCCTCAGAGGTCTCCTGGCCAGGGAGCAGGTTCTGCAGCGCCTCATGGGCGGCCTCATCGTCGTAGCGAATGCGCCGGGTATGTGTGCGCAACTGGCTACGCATCAGCGGCATGCCGGGCGCAATGTAGCCACCCAAGTGCTTGCCGGTCGAATCGACCAGGTCGGAAGTGACCGCAGTCCCCAGATCCAGCACCAGGCACCCCCGCCCCGCCAGGCAATGGCCAGCCACCAGGGCCAGCCAGCGATCCATCCCGAGCCGCTGGTACTCGCGATAACCGTTCAGCACGCCGCTGAGCTCAGTTGCAGGAGCGGCAATCTGCACCTTGATGGGGAACGCGCTTTCCAGACCGATTCGCAGGGCGTCGGTTTCCTGCTCACTGCGCACACTAACCATACGGCAGTAGCGGATATCCACCACCTCGCTCGCCTGCAATTGCGCGAGCAGGGCCTGATCGGAGTCAGCCACGCCCCCGGCGACGGTCACCAGATCGTGCTTTCTGACAACACGCCACTTGATCAGGCTGTTTCCGCAATCCAACTCAAGAATCATCCGACAACCTCAGACTCAGCTCGCCGCCGCTGTAGCTCTGCTCCTCGCCATCCACCAGGAGACGCAGCGCGCCCCGCTCGTCGATGCCCAGGGCCCGCCCAACGATATTATTGGCAACAGTGGACAGCGTAACTTGCCGCCCCTGCCATAGATGAAGGGACTCCCACTCTTCGCGGCTGGCAGCGAAGCCTTGCTCGCGATGACGGGAGAGCGCATCGGCGAGCTGCGACTCCAGCGCCTGTAGCAGCTCGTTGCGATCGACCAGCTTGCCGAGCGCCTCTCGCACCGAGGTCCAGGGCTGGTCGATGGCGTCCGCCTTGCGCATGTTCACATTGATGCCGATGCCGATGGCAACGCTGCAGATGTCTGCAGGATCTCCCATGAGCTCAAGCAAGATTCCTGCGATCTTCTTGCCACCCACCAGGACGTCATTCGGCCACTTGAGGCCGACATCCTTCACACCCAGCGCCTTGATGGCCTTCGCCACCGCAAGGCCAACCACCAGGCTCAGCCCTTCCAGCTCCTGGGCTCCACCGCGTACGGTGATGCCCAAGGTGTAATAAAGGTTGGCGCCGAAGGGGCTTTCCCACTGCCGCCCTCTTCTCCCCCGCCCGGCTGTCTGCCGCTCACCCAGAATGGCAAACGGCGCCGCGGCGCCGGCAGACAGGCGTCGCAGAACTTCGGCATTAGTGGAATCGATCGAAAACAGGACATCGAGAGGCCACAGGCCGGAATCGGACCTCGGCGAGATGATGCTAAGAGGCTCTTCAAGGCGATAACCACGGCCGCGCACACGCTGCACGACCATGCCGTAGTCACGCTCAAAGCCCTCAAGGCGCTTCCAGACGGCGCTGCGACTTACCCCGAGAAGGGCACCCAGCTCTTCTCCAGAATGAAAGCGGCCATCGCTCAGCAATTTCAGCAAGGTCTGCATATCACCCCCGCAACAGTCAGGCACGCATCATATAGAGGCATGCATGAATTGCCTACGCAGCAATGGCCCGACATTCCCGCGCGCAAAAGCAAAACCCCCGGCCAGCGATGCTGACCAGGGGTCTTGGGATAGGAGCTTGACGATGACCTACTCTCACATGGAGAAACTCCAC
>NZ_JALJXP010000028.1 GCF_024170165.1 Pseudomonas nitroreducens
TGAACGAACATTGATGTCTGGTCTTTGTGCCAGAACTGTTCTTTAAAAATTTGGGTATGTGATAGAAGTAGACTGAATAATCTCTTTCACTGGTGATTATTCAAGTCAAGGTAAAATTTGCGAGTTCAAGCGCGAATTTTCGGCGAATGTCGTCTTCACGTTCGAGACAATAACCAGATTGCTTGGGGTTATATGGTCAAGTGAAGAAGCGCATACGGTGGATGCCTTGGCAGTCAGAGGCGATGAAAGACGTGGTAGCCTGCGATAAGCTTCGGGGAGTCGGCAAACAGACTTTGATCCGGAGATCTCTGAATGGGGAAACCCACCTAGCATAAGCTGGGTATCTTGCACTGAATACATAGGTGTAAGAGGCGAACCAGGGGAACTGAAACATCTAAGTACCCTGAGGAAAAGAAATCAACCGAGATTCCCTTAGTAGTGGCGAGCGAACGGGGATTAGCCCTTAAGCTTCTTTGAATCTAACAGAACGCTCTGGAAAGTGCGGCCATAGTGGGTGATAGCCCCGTATGTGAAAGGTTCTTTGAAGTGAAATCGAGTAGGACGGAGCACGAGAAACTTTGTCTGAATATGGGGGGACCATCCTCCAAGGCTAAATACTACTGACTGACCGATAGTGAACCAGTACCGTGAGGGAAAGGCGAAAAGAACCCCGGAGAGGGGAGTGAAATAGAACCTGAAACCGTATGCGTACAAGCAGTGGGAGCCTACTTTGTTAGGTGACTGCGTACCTTTTGTATAATGGGTCAGCGACTTATATTCAGTGGCGAGCTTAACCGTATAGGGAAGGCGTAGCGAAAGCGAGTCTTAATAGGGCGTTTTAGTCGCTGGGTATAGACCCGAAACCGGGCGATCTATCCATGAGCAGGTTGAAGGTTAGGTAACACTGACTGGAGGACCGAACCCACTCCCGTTGAAAAGGTAGGGGATGACTTGTGGATCGGAGTGAAAGGCTAATCAAGCTCGGAGATAGCTGGTTCTCCTCGAAAGCTATTTAGGTAGCGCCTCACGTATCACTCCAGGGGGTAGAGCACTGTTTCGGCTAGGGGGTCATCCCGACTTACCAAACCGATGCAAACTCCGAATACCTGGAAGTGTCAGCGTGGGAGACACACGGCGGGTGCTAACGTCCGTCGTGAAAAGGGAAACAACCCAGACCGTCAGCTAAGGTCCCAAAGTTATGGTTAAGTGGTAAACGATGTGGGAAGGCTTAGACAGCTAGGAGGTTGGCTTAGAAGCAGCCACCCTTTAAAGAAAGCGTAATAGCTCACTAGTCGAGTCGGCCTGCGCGGAAGATGTAACGGGGCTCAAACCATACACCGAAGCTACGGGTGCATCGCAAGATGCGCGGTAGAGGAGCGTTCTGTAAGCCTGTGAAGGTGAGTTGAGAAGCTTGCTGGAGGTATCAGAAGTGCGAATGCTGACATGAGTAACGACAATGGGAGTGAAAAACTCCCACGCCGAAAGACCAAGGGTTCCTGCGCAACGTTAATCGACGCAGGGTTAGTCGGTCCCTAAGGCGAGGCTGAAGAGCGTAGTCGATGGGAAACAGGTTAATATTCCTGTACTTCTAGTTACTGCGATGGAGGGACGGAGAAGGCTAGGCCAGCTTGGCGTTGGTTGTCCAAGTTTAAGGTGGTAGGCAGAGATCTTAGGTAAATCCGGGGTCTTAATGCCGAGAGCTGATGACGAGTCATCTTTCAGATGATGAAGTGGTTGATGCCATGCTTCCAGGAAAAGCTTCTAAGCTTCAGGTAACTAGGAACCGTACCCCAAACCGACACAGGTGGTTGGGTAGAGAATACCAAGGCGCTTGAGAGAACTCGGGTGAAGGAACTAGGCAAAATGGCACCGTAACTTCGGGAGAAGGTGCGCCGGCGAGGGTGAAGCATTTACTGCGTAAGCCCATGCCGGTCGAAGATACCAGGCCGCTGCGACTGTTTATTAAAAACACAGCACTCTGCAAACACGAAAGTGGACGTATAGGGTGTGACGCCTGCCCGGTGCCGGAAGGTTAATTGATGGGGTTAGCGAAAGCGAAGCTCTTGATCGAAGCCCCGGTAAACGGCGGCCGTAACTATAACGGTCCTAAGGTAGCGAAATTCCTTGTCGGGTAAGTTCCGACCTGCACGAATGGCGTAACGATGGCGGCGCTGTCTCCACCCGAGACTCAGTGAAATTGAAATCGCTGTGAAGATGCAGTGTATCCGCGGCTAGACGGAAAGACCCCGTGAACCTTTACTGTAGCTTTGCACTGGACTTTGAGCCTGCTTGTGTAGGATAGGTGGGAGGCTTTGAAGCGTGGACGCCAGTCTGCGTGGAGCCATCCTTGAAATACCACCCTGGCATGCTTGAGGTTCTAACTCTGGTCCGTTATCCGGATCGAGGACAGTGTATGGTGGGCAGTTTGACTGGGGCGGTCTCCTCCTAAAGAGTAACGGAGGAGTACGAAGGTGCGCTCAGACCGGTCGGAAATCGGTCGTAGAGTATAAAGGCAAAAGCGCGCTTGACTGCGAGACAGACACGTCGAGCAGGTACGAAAGTAGGTCTTAGTGATCCGGTGGTTCTGTATGGAAGGGCCATCGCTCAACGGATAAAAGGTACTCCGGGGATAACAGGCTGATACCGCCCAAGAGTTCATATCGACGGCGGTGTTTGGCACCTCGATGTCGGCTCATCACATCCTGGGGCTGAAGCCGGTCCCAAGGGTATGGCTGTTCGCCATTTAAAGTGGTACGCGAGCTGGGTTTAGAACGTCGTGAGACAGTTCGGTCCCTATCTGCCGTGGACGTTTGAGATTTGAGAGGGGCTGCTCCTAGTACGAGAGGACCGGAGTGGACGAACCTCTGGTGTTCCGGTTGTCACGCCAGTGGCATTGCCGGGTAGCTATGTTCGGAATAGATAACCGCTGAAAGCATCTAAGCGGGAAACTAGCCTCAAGATGAGATCTCACTGGGAACTTGATTCCCCTGAAGGGCCGTCGAAGACTACGACGTTGATAGGTCGGGTGTGTAAGCGCTGTGAGGCGTTGAGCTAACCGATACTAATTGCCCGTGAGGCTTGACCATATAACACCCAAACAATTTGCGTGTTGTACGGTGAAGACGTAACGAACCGAAAGTTCGTGTGAACCGCAAAT